>NZ_FTMV01000042.1 GCF_900156175.1 Janthinobacterium sp. TND4EL3 | reverse complement strand
AAATAGAACTATGAAAGTTCCGAAGTTTGTTCAGCTTCGATATGTCTCTACTGCCGGTGACGGGGAACCTGTTTTTTACGAATTGAACCTTACAGTTGACGGTGTGCCAGCACAGATATTGTCATTCGGGCTACATTTTCCCGCGACCGATACACAATCGTTGAAACGTGCGAACCAGCTCGTAACTACCATCAACCGTTGAAGTTTGCCTCAAGACGGCATTAAACGGCCACAAGCGGTCACTCGTGCGAGCAAGAAAAGATGGAAGATAAAATAATGCTCTTGCGGAAGATTCAATCAGCTATTCAGCAGATTCAGCCTCTGGCAGAGAAAGGCTGGCCGCCTGGGCAATCTATCCTACGACAACTGGGTTGGTGCGAAGTATTTGTGTCTGGATATCCTTCCGACCCAGCGCCAGGGCCGCTGTCCATGGGATTGATTGCCACTCGCGAACTCGACATGTACGGCGATAAGCCCGATCTCGCCTTGTTGATCAACGATGATCTTGCCCCCGTATAACCGGACACAGCCAATCGTTTAGTTAGCGCCGCTTTCCTGAGCCCGGCGCGCCAGCTCCCTCCTGAACATGCGAGGTGATTTCCATTTCAACGACGAATGCGGATGGACCTCGTTGAAGTGCATAAAGGCGTCTGGCAGTTGAGCCAGAACGATTTCTGCGCTGCTGCGGTCCATCAAGTTCACGTAGTCCCGTTTAAACGTGTTCACGAAGCTTTCAGCAATGCCGTTCGACTGCGGGCTGCATACCGGCGTGTGCACCGGTTCAATCCCAAGTGCGCGCACCAGCGCGTGCGTTTCATGCGCTCGATAGGCGCCGCCGTTGTCGCTCAAGAATTCCAGCCTGGTCGAGCCGACGCTGGTCTGGCCGAATCTTGTCTCGACCGCTTCCACCAGCATGTCGCGCACGGGCTCGCCAGGCAGGCCGCTTCACTGGTCGTCCTTGCCCGACAAGGGCGAGCGCGCAATCCACTTTTTTTCGCGAGCGAACTCGACGGCCTCCTTCAGGATTTCTGCCTCCATCGTTTTCTTGCCGAGCATGCGCTGCAACTGGGCTATCTGCGCGCGCGCAGCGGCCAGTTCGCTCGCAGGCACCACCGATTCGCCAGCAGTGACCGCCGTTAGCGCGCCTTCCCGTTCGAGCTTGCGCCAGTTGAACAACTGGCTTGCACCGACGCCGTGCTTGCGAGCGACCAGCGACACGTTCATGCCTGGCTCGTAAGTCTCGCGTACCAGCGCCGCTTTTTCCTCGGCAGACCAGCGCCTGCGGCGCTCCTGGTTCACCGTCACCACCTCGATTGTTTGCTTGTTCCTAGTCATATGCACAGTCCTATTCCTATCCGTAAGAATAACGCATAGGCTGTGTCTGGTGAATCAAGGGGCTATTTCACGCTCTTTCGCAGGTACGAAAGGCGGCTTTGGGGTGCGGATTCAATCGGTCAACGCAACACTTTAACTTAATTGCATCGTTGCAGAGCAGACATTATGCGAAAGAGAACTCGAATCGATCGCGCTGCGACACGCGAAACCAGAGATTAACGTTGTAAGAGGTTTATCCACGGAAGAGTTCATGGTGGAACCCATCGAAGCTCAAGTAGCTTTTGCTAGTGCGCGGTAGGTGTCATTACAGGGCAGGGGAGATAGACAGGCCAGACTCGACCTCGTCGGTGGATCAGGCTGCTACGAGATCGCACGCCAGGTGCCCGGCACGAAACCCAAGCCCCGGACACGATCCATCGATTTTCATCGTCCGAGAACCATGGATCAGGAGAGTCGTAGGTACCTGCAGCGATTTGCTCCAATGGCACCGTCCGCTTCCGCCCCACAGCAGACGCTCGTTGACGTTGTCCCGAGCTATCGCCAAGGGTTCAATAGTTGAACTGACTTCGCGTCGACATCGACCTTGCAATACCAATCTGTCCATCCATTGCGCTGATGCCCTGGCTCAAAGGATACGACTGGACAGTTGCCATGTACCGCGTGTGTTGCGAAGGTATAGAAGGCACTGAACTCTGGCGGCAAGACTGAAAAGGCTGGCTCGCCGTCAGGACTGAAAACGCGCAGAAGAGCACCATCGTCGTCAAACTCTGCAGCGAAGTTATTTCTCAAAACGGTACGCATTTTCCGTCGCTTTCTGGGATTAGCTGAACACTTCAGAGGTCCGCTTCTGGCCGAGTGCCGAAGTTCGCGAGTAAGTACGTCTTAAATGCACTCAAGACTTATATTCATCGAGTGGCCAGCCCTCTTTGAGTACAGCATCGTACAACCACATGATTAGTGGGTATGGTATTTCTAAACGATACGCGTTAAAGACGACGTAACCAAGCTCATCGTAAAAAAATGCCTCAGCCATTATGTCTCTCACGCCATCGGCAAGTTCTGACAGTTCGAGAAACACCCCGTCCCGAATCACATCACTGCCGAATAGCAGTCCGTATTGCCGACCTGCTATGCTGCGCACGTTACTCATTATTTCCCCTAGTTCGCCACGGGCGGCGAATGTCCGTTACTGGCCGATAGCGGCCTGCAGTACCGTTCATCGATTTAGCTCTTCGATTAGGTGTCGCTCTAACAGTGCATATGGCATCGCTACTTGCCAAGGCTTCGCATTATTAGGCAGAAAAGCTGAATCTCTCAAATATGTAGGTCCCCAAGATCGCTCTCCGGATTGAATTAAGTGCCAGTTTGCCACGGCGTACTGCTCTCCGTTAATCGAAACAACCGTGAAGTGCCCGTGCCAATGGTCCTGATAATATCGCTCTGAGCTCGAAAGATAGCTCATGAATACCAAAGATAGCTCATGAATACCAAAGCTCGCTCACCGCTCACAAGTGCTTGATTTCCCCAGGCTCCCGTTGACCCGACAAATGACAGTTGAGCGGCGTCATAGCTGTGAGGCCCCTCAAACCGACGAGAATATACTTTCTCAACCTTGCCGATATATTGCTGTTGCCCTTTATCGATCACGGTCATGAGAACTGCGTCACAGCGCGCCACTTTATCTCGTAACAACTGAATTTGGTCCATAAACTCCCATGTAGTATTGCGCAGAGACCACGCCCCTAATAAATCTAAATGTCTGCTGCTGGCTGCAGTTTCAATCGTTCAACGCAACACTTTAACTTAAATGCATCATTGCAGAGTGGAAATGATGCGAAAGAAGAACCGAATCAATGGCGCTGTGCCCTGCGGAACCTGAGATTACCGTCGCAAGGCGTTTTGCCGCGAGAACATTAATGCACGAACCTGCCGAAGCTCAAGTAGCTTATGCTCACGCGCGGCAGGAGTCTCTGCAGGGCAGGGGGAGATAGACAGGCCAGCCCCGATCTCGTCGTTGGATCCGGCTGCTACGAGATCGCACACCAGGAGCGTGGCAGGACACCAAGCCACCTAACACGATCCATCGGCCTTTCATCCTTCGAGAACCATGGACCAGGAGAGTCTAAGCTGCTGGCGGCGATCCAAGTCAAGGAATTGGGACACTCAGACCGGTTAGTCGTACTGCACTTGCAATGCAGCGAAACCAGTTGATATTGACGCTGACGCCGAATCGAGCTGCCCCTATACGCAGCTCTTTATGTCTCGCATTGGGCCTATGTTTGCGAATTGCAAAGATTGGCAAAAGACACCCGTGCGGGGAAATATGGCGCCAGTACCAAAACTCTCCCAGACTCACCCCATACGTGGCGCGTCAATAGGGGACGTCGGCAAAGTGCGTCGTTACGCTGAGAAGCCACCGTCAATGCTTAAACTCGCGCCCGTGATGTATCCGGCTTCCGGTCCCGCAAGATAGGCAACAAAGCCAGCAATTTCTTCAACGTTACCGTAACGCCCCAACGCCATTGATGCTTTCAGCTGGGTGGCAGTTTCACTGTCAGCGGGATTCATCTCCGTGTCGACGGGGCCGGGCTGGACGTTATTCACCGTGATCTTGCGTGGCCCCAGGTCGCGCGCCATCCCCTTGGTCAGCCCGACAAGAGCCGATTTACTCATTGCGTATATGGAACCACCTGCCATAGGAATACGGTCGGCGTTGATGCTGCCGATATTGATGATGCGGCCGCCTTCGCTCATATGGCGTGCAGCCTCCTGGCTGGCAACAAAAACACTGCGTACGTTGACCGCGAGCGTACGGTCAAGGTCCGCCAGCGTGAGTTCTTCCAGGGCACCCCATGACAGAACGCCTGCACTATTGACCAGAATGTCCAACGCACCAAAATGCGCTACGGTTTGACGTATTGCTTCCTGTAACGCGTTGGGATCCGCACTATCAGCCTGGATGGCAATTGCCTTGCCACCCGCATTGGTAATTTCGGCAGCTACTTTTTCTGCTCTTTCGCCAGAGGAAATATATGTGAACGCAACTGCGGCTCCGTCCTGCGCCAGCCGCTTGACGATCGCCGCGCCGATACCGCGGGAACCTCCTTGTACAAAGGCAATTTTGCCTTGAAGACTACGCATACTTCCCATGTAAAACTCCTTCTGTGGGGGTGAATAAGTTGACATTGCACTTTGCTAAATCTACGGAACAGGCTGCCACCTCTCGGCTGGACGACTCGTGTATATTGGTCCATGGACACTTTTCTGATAACTTGCCAATTTATACACGATAATAAATTGTGCGTATTGTACCTTTTTCATGACTATGGCCGTATCTGACGTTCATCCTAAACCGCACTCCAATTCGCAAAAGATTTTTGGCTTAATCCTGATGGTGATGGCTTGGTTTGGTGTCCTCCTGCAATTGTGGATATCGTTGAATCTTGCCCATCCAAATGGAAAAATAATCGTGGCAGGTCTTGTGAAATACTTCGGTTTCTTCACCGTCATCACCAATATTTTCGTCGCACTCACATTGAGCATGCCTGCGTTCGCGCCTGCAAGCAGGATAGGTCGTTTCTTTGCCCGTCCCCAAGTACTGGCATGCGCCGCCGCGAATATCGCCTTTGTTGGATTGGCCTACCACATCCTGTTACGGGACCTTTGGAATCCGGTCGGCTTACAGTGGCTTGCCGATCAAATTCTTCATTACGTGACACCGCTGGCCTTCTGTACTTATTGGCTGCTTACTCGCCCAAAGACGGTGTCGCTGCCCTGGTGGTCCCCGCTGGCGTGGTCCTCCTATCCGCTGCTGTACTTCCTCTACTCTCTCATTCGTGGCGCCGTTCTTGGAATCTACCCATATCCATTTATCGACGCCACGTCCATTGGTTATGCCATGGCGCTACGCAATGCGTTTGGCCTATGGTTTGCCTTCTTGTTGCTTGCCTGGCTATTCCTTTTCTTCGCTAGTCTGGGTGTTCGCCGCAAGTAGTTTTACGCAGGTAGCCCATAGGGATTATCACTATCTGTCAGCTATTTCTCACGATAAAGCTCATCGAAACCAAATCAAACTACTGCAGCCGGACCTAGCGCGTACCGAGAATGACGTTCAGCGCTTTCGCACTTGGAGCACCTTGTACTGTTTGCATGATCCCGTTTGAATCTTTATAGAAAATTGTTGGTGTGGCGAAGAATCCGAGCTCCTGCATCAGTTTCTTGTTGCCGTCGAGCTTGACGCGGATGTCTGCTGGAATCGTTGCCATGGGCTGAATGCCGCCGTTGGCGTGTTGCTGTTCATGTTGTTGAAGGGCCGCCTGTGGATCTTTTGCGCTCAGGAGCGCGGCCGCCTTGCCAGCGCTGCTTTCCTTGATGATGCCGACCATGATGTGGCGTATTTGCACCTTGCCAGCCTTGATCCAGGGGCGGGCATCATTCCAGAATTTATTGCAATATGGGCAGTTTGGATCGGTAAATGTGTAGACGATGCGTTGCGCATCCTTGTTACCGTCGGCAATCCAGCTGCTCTGTCCCAGTTTGCTCCAGTTTTTGGCTGTCATCGGTTTGCTGACCAGCTTCTTCAATGGCCCTTCGGTAAGATTGGCACCCTTGGCATCGAGCATGGTGCCGACGATCGCCTGTTTGCCATCCGGAGTCAGATATATTCCGATCGGTTTCTGCTGCAGCACGCCAGCATAGCCCTGCACGCCGCCTGGCGCATCAAAACGTCCTACTATCTCGACACCTTGCGTTTCCAGTGCCTGGATTGGCGCCGGCAAGCTGGTGGCGGGTGCGGCGACGGCGATACCGATTGCGGCATAGATTGCGGCGGCTAACATGCATGAGTGTTTGCGCATATGTCATTTACTCCTGTTTCTTTAAAGTGGAATGGGATTGTTGGGCAGGCTCCTGCAGCAGCCTCAGTTTGTCGGCGAGCGTAGCGGCCGAGAGTTCGCCCATATGGGTGGCGCGCAGCTGGCCGCTAGCGTCATAGAACAAGGTGGTTGGCAAGGCCATTGAGCCGACCACCTTGCCAAGCGCTGTATCGCGGTCAAGCACGACATTGGACAGGTCCACGCCGCTCTCGCCCAGGTAATGCTCAACGATGTCTTGCGTTTCACCTTGATTGACAAAAGCAAAAGCGGTCCCGCCCTGTTCTTTCTGGACACCCTCCAGCAGCGGCATTTCACGCCGGCAGGGTGGACACCAACTGGCCCACAGATTGACCACCAGCGGTTTGCCGTCGGCCAACCTAGCGAGCTTGGTTTGCTCGCCGGCCAAGGTCGTCAACGCTGTGGCCGGCAGTGCCGATAGCCCCTTGTTGATCGTCAGACTGGCTCCCAGCAACGCGCCATAGGTCAATATCCCTGAGGCCAGCGCAATGCCCAGCGGCTTGCAGCTTGCCGGGGTACGCCAAGCATGCCAGATCGCCACTAGCAAGGCGGCCATGATGCCTGCCCAAGGCGTGAAGCCACCGTCGCGGATGTCGATCATCGACCATGGTGCTGACCGGTAGAGATCGAACCACGCCACGACGAAGGCCAAGCGCGCCGCTAGCAATGCCGCGATCAGCATGTCGGACAGGATGTGTCCAACGCTTTGAGTTTTCTGGCGCCGCCCGATAATATGGCTCACGCTGAACGCGACCAGTACGGCAGCAATCAGCATGGCCTGGTGCATGGGCAGCACCAGCGGACCTATATTTATCGTCAGCATGATCAGGCTTTGTCCTGCGCGCGCTTGAGGCGTGCGAGGAATTCGTCGGCGCTCAATTCACCGATAACGCGTTCGGCGCGATGTTCCTTGCCGTCCGGGCCGATCAGCAGGATGGTCGGCGCGCCAAAGGCCTGGTATGCACGCAGCATCGCTACGTCATCGGCGTTGTTTGCCGTGATATCGGGACGCAGCAACTGCATGCCGCTCAGGGCCTGTTGCACCCGCGAGTCGGAAAACACGTCGCGCTCTATCGCCTTGCAGGAGACGCACCAGTCGGCGTAAAAATCGACCAGTGTCCACTGTCCGTTGCGGCCTGCCTCGGCGACGCCATCGGCGAGCTGCTGCGGCGTCTTGACGGTCGCAAAGCTCTCCATGAAGTTCTGCTTGCCACTGGCGTTCTCGGTAGCGTTGGCACGGGCGGCGAAAGCCAGCGGTTGCAGCGGGTTGTGTCCTCCGGCCGCAGCGCCCAGAACCATCATGCCGCCCCAAATACCGATGAGTAATGCGATGCAGCGCATCAGCAAGCGGCCGCCGTCGGCGACGAACTGCTGCGCCAACGTGGACAGACTCAGTGCGCATGCCAGCAGCAAGGCACCCCACAGGGCCAATGCGACGGAACCTGGCAATACCCTGGCGACGAACAGAATGGCCATGCCCAGCAAGATGAAGCCAAAGCAGGCCTTGACGCGGTTCATCCAGTTGCCTGGTCGTGGCAGGAGTTTCGCGCCAACGGTGCCCACCAACAGCAGGGGCACACCCATGCCCAGGCCCATGAACAACAAGGCCAGACCGCCACTCAGGACGTTCCCGGTGTCGCCGATGTATAGCAGGGCTCCAGCCAGCGGTGCCGTCATGCAGGGGCCAACCAGCAGTGCCGACAGCACACCCATCGCGCCAGCACCAAGCACGGTGCCGCCGCGCTGCCCCTGGCTGGCTTGATCCAGGCGATTGCGCAGGAAAGACGGCAGCTGTAGCTCGTAGAAGCCAAACATTGCCATTGCCAGCGCGACAAAGATCGCGCCAAACACGCCGAGTACCCATGGATTTTGCAGCATCGCCTGCAAGTTGGCGCCAGCCAGCGCTGCGGCCGCGCCAAACACGGCGTAGGTCAACGCCATCGGCAACACAAAGGCCAGCGACAGGATAAAGCCGCGCTTCGGGCCGGCGCCGCTGCCAGCGATCAGGCTGGACAGGATGGGAATCATCGGCAGCACGCAAGGGGTAAACGTCATCAGCAAGCCCAGGCCGAAGAACACCAGCAGCATCCAGGCCAAGTTTGACTGTGACAAGCGATCCGCCATACTCTGGTCCTCGCCGCGCACCTCGCTTGACGCAGCGGCGGCATTGTTGTCGGTCGCAGGCGATGATGATGCAGTACGCAAGTCGATGGTCTGGCTTTGTGGCGGGTAGCACAGGCCAGCGTCGGCGCAGCCTTGCCAGCCCACTGTCAATGCACGCGCGCCAGTGGCGTTGACGATCAGCTCGACACTGTCGTGGTAGACCTCGCTTTTGCCGAAAAACTCGTCAGTCTTCATCGTCCCAGCGGGAAAATCAATGGGCAGGGCGCCATTGGCTGGCTCCGCTGCAACCTTCAATTGTTTGCGATATAGGTAATACCCTTCGCTGATATGCCAGGTCAAACGAACGCGCCCCTGATCTTCCTGGGTGGCGCTGAACTTGAACGCCTGTTCCGGCGGTAGAAAATTGTTCTCGGCATGCGCGGGCATCGCCAGCAGCAGGGGCAATAGAAATACCCATAGGTATCGCAGAATACGTGACATAGGCAGCTCCGAAAAAGATAGGTTTCCATCCTGTCTGATGCAGGTTAAGGCTACGTTAACAATGCGATAATCCAGGACTGACAGAATGAATGGCATGGAGGAATACGGATGCGTGTACTACTGGTAGAAGATGATGAATTGATCGCCCATGGCATCCTGGCCGGATTGCGTGCGCATGGCTTGACTGCCGATGGCGTTACCAGCGCGGCCCAGGCGGAAGCCGCGCTGGCAACGGTGCATTGCGACGTCATCATCCTGGACCTTGGCTTGCCAGATGAAGATGGCATGCGCCTGCTGCCTCGCTTGCGTGCTGCCGGCATGACGCTCCCTGTATTGGTGCTGAGCGCGCGGGATGCCGTCGAGGATCGGGTGGCTGGCCTGCGTGCCGGTGCCGATGATTACTTGCTCAAGCCTTTCGACCTCGACGAACTGGTGGCGCGCCTGCACGCCTTGCTGCGGCGTGCTGCCGGACGCAGCGTCGACATGATCGAACACGGCCCGCTGCGCATGGATCCAGGCAGTGGCGAAGTCCATCTCAACGGCCAACTGGTCGATTTGTCGCGACGTGAGCTTGCATTGCTGGCTGCGCTACTGCACGCTAGCGGACGCATTTTGAGCGCCGAGCAGTTGAAGGACAGTCTCTATCATTTCAATGAAGAAATTGAAAGCAATGCTCTTAGCGTGCACGTCCATCATCTGCGGCGCAAGCTCGGTACAGACCTGATCGAAACCGTACGCGGCCTTGGCTACAGGATTGCCGTGGTGAGCCAATGAGCCTGCGACTGCGACTGCTGTTACTGATCGGTATTTCGCTGAGTCTGTTGTGGGGAGCCGTGGCAATATGGATGTTGCGCAGCCTGGACGAGGAGGTCCACCACACGCTGGACCAGCGGCTGGCGATGTCGGCGCAAATGGTCGCCGGGCTGATGTCGCAGAATCCCGCCGCCTGGGATGGTGCCAACCGCACGCAGGAGAAGTCCGCCTTGACAATGCCCTCCATCGCAAAGGGCTTCGACTGCCAAATCACTTCCTTGCGCGGCGATGTGATAGCGCGCACTCCAGGTGTCACAGTGGACGCTGTCGCGATGGGGAAACCCGGCTATTCCGAACGTGTCATCAAGGGTGAACGCTGGCGCAGTTATACATTTGAAACCGACAGGCTGCGCGTGACCACCGCCGACCGTCTGGCCGAGCGCAATTCGTTGCTGAAAAATGTGACGATGGCGGCAGTCGTGCCATTTGTCGTTGCCATGATCGGTAGCATGATCGTTCTGTGGTTTGGTGTGAAAAGTGGCCTGTTGCCGCTGGAGCGGCTACGGCAGGCACTCGCCAGGCGCACGCCGGATACCATGACGCCGATTCCCGAGAGAGCCATGTCGACCGATCTCATGCCTTTGGTCGCCACCCTGAACGCATTACTGCAACGGGTGAACGTCACCATCGCTCGTGAGCGCCGCTTCACGAGCGATGCCGCCCATGAACTGCGGACTCCGCTTACTGCCATCAAGACGCATTTGCAGGTGACGCGTATCACGCAGGGCAAGGACGCCGCACTGGCAATGGACTACGCGGAGGAAGGCGTCGCCCGGCTGCAGCGCACACTCGGCCAGCTGTTGACGCTTTCGCAAATTGAGGGCCCTTTCTCTTGGGAAGATGGCAAACTGTCTGCTGCTGAGGAAGTAGCAAGGCTGGCGATGCGTGACGCCAGCACGGGTAGCAATGCGGCAGAACGTATTGTTCTCCATGGAGCTGGCGTGTCAGCACAATTGGCGGTACCGCAAGCCCTGGCCATTACCGCACTGCGTAATCTGCTCGATAACGCGCTGCGCCATACGCCTGCAGCGCAAGAAATTATCCTGGAGATGCAGTTGGCCGGGAATACTTGTGTGTTCCGCGTGCTCGATCAAGGAAGAGGCCTCAGCCTGGAAGAATTGACTATGGTCAAGGAGCGGTTCTGGCGGCGCGGTTCCGGTCAGGGAAGCGGGTTGGGCCTGTCGATTGTCGCAGCAATTGCAGAGCGCTTCGGAGGAGCAATAGAATTTAGTCAGCGACCAGGGGGCGGACTGGAGGCAAGATTGACACTCCCCACAAAAATTGAAGAATGCGAGAATAGCGCTGTTCGCACAAGCAAGCCATATCCATAAGTATGCGCGCCGCATAGTTGCGGCCGAATACATGGCATCTCAACGAGGCTGTCGACAAACCATCGCTGAACCAAGTCGACATCCACAGTCTTGGCGAATGCCAACGTCGCCACTGAACGTATCGCCAGCAGATAAGTATGCAGGCAAGCGAGAGAAACGCTTGGTGGATATCGGCATGGCTGCAGCCAAGCGTTCGCTCTTTCGGGAAGGCGGTTGAACGAGCAGTGGCCGAACGCGTAGCAAACAGTCCAGTATTGGAACGCCTCATCGACTATACGAGCTAGCCATTTGTGAAGACTCCTGACTCTGTTTCCAAATTCGGAAGAGGTGTATATGACCTCACTACAAAAGGTACAGAGTGGGGCGCAAAGCACTATCAAAGAGGCTATGCGGAGTCTTTGCGTCTAATCGAGTACGTTCGCCCTAACGGTTTTCACTTTTAATGCCTATGAGAACGAATATAATTCATGGAAGGACTTTTAATCGACAGGGTCGTCGCCTGTTCGGCACTCACGATTTTGCGGGGTTACGTATAGAAAGCTGCGCATTCGAAAATTGCAGCTTTGGTTATAACAGTGTTCCGTTTTCCTCAAAACGTGATTCTGTTAAAAACAGTGAGCTAGTCAACTGCAAGATTTCCAGATGTTTATTGGGACCAGCAGAGATTCGCTCGACTCGAATATCCAATCTCTCGGGCGATATGTTGATTTTCTGGGGCGCCCTTTTCGATCAAGTCGTGCTTGAAGGGAAAATCGGCCCATTAATGCTGCATGGTATTCCACAGTCCAGTGCGGATACTGCCCTTCAAGAAATGCAATACGCAAGAGTAAAGAAGTTTTATGCCGACGTTCCATGGGCATTAGACATTTCGGAATCAAAATCTGATGACTTTGCGATCCGCACAGGAGCCATTCCCTTGTCATTAGTTCGCCGTGACGTGAATAGTCAATTTCTGATCACAGACTCGGGAGGTCGATTGTCACGTTCGGACATTGATGCCTTGTCTGTGTCTCGGTACACAAAAGTGGTGCTAGAAGTCATGGCTGACGAAGGTTTGAAGGAGGCGCTGCTTGTTGCTCCAAAACTAGACAAATCGCTATATGGCCAGGTCTTGCAGGACGCAAACGTTTTGGCAAGGAATGGGATGCTGAGCTAACCGAGAATCCTGCAAACATTCATTTACGACGACGCCGGAAAATTGTTTCGGCAAACGGGGTAACTGCCCCGGAAACTGGTGGCAGTGGTGGTGAGGCTACTGGCGGCACTACTCAAACCGTAGCAATGCAGCGTACCGCTGACAAGGCGGCGGGCGCTACTTTCGGTGCTATGGTTGGAGCGACCGCAGGTGTGGCTGTTTCGGCTGGATGTGACGTCGCCTCGGTCGGGGTTTGTGCCCGGCAAATCCCGCCATAGTTGCAACAGGCGTGGCTGGTGGTGCGGTCGTGGGTGCTTTGGTTGTACCTCCTTTCATGGAATCTAGCAGGCTGCTTGCGAAGAATATCGCCGCCTTCGCCAGTCAGTTGAAATTGCCAGGACAACATTCTCACCATATTGCGGCGGAAAACGATCCGCGGGCAGCCTTGTCGGTCGCAATTCTTAATAACAATGGAATGAGTGTTAATAGCGCGTTCAACGGAATGAATATGAATAGTTCCTATCATGCTCGCATTCATACGGACGTATATCATGCTGCGGTGACGGGAGCCATAGTTGGATCCAAGTCGTATGTTGATGTTGCTGTGAGGTTAACTGCGATCAAGGCGCAAATATATATGGGAATTTTCCCTTTTTTATATGACTAAAATTTTTCGCCCGGATCCCGATAAGATTTATTATCCAGTACTATGGAGTAATCCTAGTGACTTCGCAAAATGTGCAGATCTTAACTTTAAGAGCGTTAGAGGTAATTGGCATGCGGTTAATTTTGAGTTCTATAGAACAGGAAAATCCGAAGGGCTGGAGCCTGATGTTGCCTGTGTGACTCCAGGTTTTGCTTTTAGGAGAGATCTCAAAAAACTCTTATTTCCAGAGAGCAACCAAACCATCGAACTGTTGCCTATTATTGTTGCCGGCGAGGATTGATATTTGGTAAATTGTTTGAATTCGATTCGTGAATACAATGAAAGTCGAAGTATCGTTCATAAGGGCCCTGCTGGGTCCATATTTTTGGTGCAGAGGTTGATTATCGATGAATTTCCGGTAGATAGCGAGGAACTCTTTACCATTGAAAATTCAAATCGCTCTACTATCTTCGTTACCGAGTCATTTGCAAATAGAGTAAAACACTTGAACCTCAAAGGTCTACAGTTCAAGCAAATAGGAGAGGTTAGCAACAAGTGACGAAGCAGCGAGCCCGGTTCTGCAATTGAGAACGGACTTAGCTGCGGAGAAATTTGAACGATCTGGTTAGCCGCTGCGCGGTACGGTTCTGTTGCGTTGTCGATCAGAGGGTGAAATTTTCCCAGAATGGCACTGCGGCCCTCAAACTGGACGGACCTGTTCAGTCTGCGCATAAAATCGGTCGGCGAACGATATTGCATTCGCTCCGTCAAGTGCGAACTAGCCCTTGCGGATCATGTACATGAGCTCGGCAAACAATGTAACTGTTGAGCAGACATTGGCTGCGGCGGGTCGTTCAAATATTCCTGGAGCCAAGGACGCGATTCCGAAAGAAGGCGAAGCGATCACTACTGGCATCAATGTAATTCTAGCGGCGGAGTGTTCGTTTGCTGGCGGGATTGACCCTCAAGCTGCCGTACTCAGGCTGTCTGCCCCAAGCTGACCAAGCGGCCTAGGGTTTCCCGCGCATTCGTGCTCTTGGACAGTGGATCCTGCGATCTGGCAATTGATTTGTTAGTTGCTAACAAAAAAGACGCCGAGGCGTCTTTTGGGTGGTGCACTCAAGATTGCGTCCGGCGCCGTGCCAGGAAGCCTAGTATTCCTAAGCCAGCCAGCAGCATGCCATAGGTTGCCGGTTCTGGTACGGGAGCCAGATTCAAGTTGAATGTGCCGCCATAGCTGCCGCCCTTGGTGTTGCCCATCACGGTCAGGACCAGCGGGCCATTGAACAGAATGCTTGTTGGCGCCAAGACCTCACCTTGCGCATAGCCAAAGACTGTGGGGCCGCCAAAGCCTGTCAGTCCTATGCCGTTCAGGTTTGCGCTGGTGAAGTGGATGGAGGAGCTGTCCGAGCCCGTGACGGACAGGTTGGCAAGGAAGGCCTGCGCGGTCGAGCCAAAGGTCGCCGTGGGGGTGAACGTGAAGGTATCCGTGAAGTCGCCGAGCGGGCTGGGGACAGCGTTGAAACCGCTGGTCCACAGGTTGCCCGAGGTGTTGGTGAGGTTGACAGTATAGGCGGTGGCGCTGGCGCTACCGATGGAAGCAGCACTCAGTACCGCCGCTGCGATAAGTGACCTTAGTTTCATGTTGATCTCCCTGAAAGACGATGAATGTTTCGGAAAGTCCATACTGCGATGACAAATTATCACCAATACTCACAGTTATCAATGTTATATTTTTGCATCGTGACTTTCACTTAGATAGCCCATTTCTACCACACGGGCATAAATTCTAAATAATTGTTAAAATTAAAATTTAGAATATTTATATTGCACAAAATAGATGTAATTTTTGTGCTGGAAGTACTGTTGCATTGGCACCTAATTTCTGTATTGCAAGGAGGGTGCAATGGGCATGCAGCTTTACTCTGTTGCATGCCAGATTGCGAAATGATAATTAACTAGATGTCAATGATCCGAGACCCGAAACCGTCGGAAGTGACAAGTCCTTTGGAGCCGGGGGCCGGTCCGCCAATCGTAAGCGTGCTCAACCTTGGCCGTCTCGATCTGCAGCAAGTTGCGCTTTATTAAATGCCGATACGGCCTGACTGACCGTTCTGTTCGATACGTGAAAAGCGGCGGCGATGGGGTACATGGTAAAAGCAGTTGACAGACAAGCGCGTGCCATCGCCTCGTCTCTGTCGCTATAGCGGGCCTGATATTGCGCTAAAGACAGGGGGCGACTTGGCGCTGAGGATTGGCGTATCCTTAAATTCATCGGAGCGCTTCGATTGCTGCTGTGCTGAAATGAATGCGTTGTCGCCCAGAAGAATCGGATAACAAGTGCGAGCAAGCGGACTGGTGTCTCCTACCCCGGCCGCGACGAACCGGCAATGGCAGATAGATCCGCTGAGGGTATTTTTGAGGGTATTGGTAACTGAATGGTTTGGAAAACACTGAAAAATCAAGCGCTTAGCCACCTCATCGACCATCGAGTGGGAATAATCTCCCGTCCGGCACCGTAAGGTAATGCCGGGTCAATGCAACAGCTAAGCCCCTGATTTTTCAGGGGCTTTTTTT
>NZ_FTMV01000040.1 GCF_900156175.1 Janthinobacterium sp. TND4EL3 | reverse complement strand
CGGCGGCTCGGTTCCTGGAAGATGGTGCGCCCCACCATGAAACCCTTGCAGGTGGTGCTGGCACTGGCTTGTTCAAAACTGTCGGCCAGCGCGGCGATGGGCGCGTTCAAGCCCAGCAACACGACGCCACGGCAATACGGATCGCGCTCGTGCACGAGGGCATCGATGGCTTGCCATTGCTGGGCGGACATGCTTTCCAGCTTCCACCATTCCGGGTAGATGCCGAGGTTGTACAGGCGTTTCACCGCGCGATACACGGTATCGTCGTGCTGGGGCAGCGACTTGGCAGGAATAATTTCCAGCAGCAATTCATGGCCCGTGATTTGCGCCGCGTCGTACAAGCCCTTGATTTGCGCTTCCTGTTCCAGCCGGTTTTCCGGCGTATCGTCGGGATGCAGCTGCACCAGGCACTTGATCACGTGCTCCTTCGGCCACTGCGTCAAGCGCGACGCCAGCGAACGGCCCCAGTCGAACTGCAAGGGATTCGAACCCGGCATCTCGACGGGACGGCCGATCCACCAGCCCCGTCCCGTGGCATCGTTGAGCGCGTCGACGCCATAGCGGTCATCGATCAGCACGCCCGCGCCGCCCTGCAAGCCGCGCGCCGCTTCCGTCTGGCCCACGGCTTGCACGAACAGTTGCTTGAGCTTTGAAATCCGCGCTTCGTCGCTCACGCCCTGCTGGGCCAGCTCAAAGAATTGCGTGCGGTGATCGAAGGCGAACACGCACAGTTCATTCCACTGTTTGCGCGCCACCGTCGTGCGGTGCAGGCGCGCCAGGGTGGCATCCTGGTCAGGACGGGTCAGCTTGGCCGCATTGGCCAGGAAATAGTCGAGCTCGACAGGCGACGGCATGGCCGGCGCGCAGCCGTGGCGCGACACGACGAGGGCGCCGCAGCCGTTCGCGTAGCGGCAGCACGCTTCGTAATCCTCGCCGCGCAGCCAGCCTTTCAGGAAACCGGACAGAAAAGCGTCGCCCGCGCCGAGCACGTTCAAGACTTCCACGCGCACGCCCTGATAGTTGAACGCCTCATCGAGACCGGCAGGGATGGCCGCCTCGATGACGGCGCAGCCCAGCGGTCCACGCTTGACCACCAGGGTTGCACCGCTCACCTTGCGCACGGCGCGCAAGCTGGCCATGATGTCGGCACCGCCGCCGGCGATCATGAATTCCTCTTCCGTGCCGACGATCAGGTCGAACTGCGGCAGGATGGCCTGCAAATGGCTGGTCACGCCTTCGTTCGAGACGAAACGCGTTTCGCCATCGGCCTTGCCCGACAAGCCCCACAGCACGGGCCGGTAATCGATGTCGAGCACGGTGCGCACCTTATTGGCGCGGGCCAGCTGCAATGCCTGCGTGCTGACGGCGTGCATGGCGCTAGTCGAAAAATGCGTGCCGGTGATTAACAAGGCCTTGCTTGAGGCAATGAAGGCCGCATCCACCGACGCGGCGTCGATGGCCATGTCGGCGCAATTTTCACGGTAAAAGATCAGGGGAAAGGTGTTCTTGTCCTTGATGCCCAGCATCACCAGGGCGGTGAGACGCTCGCGGTCGATGCCGACGTGGCTGACGTCGCAGCCCTCCTGCGCCAAGGTGTCTGTCAAGAAACGGCCCATGTGGTCGTCGCCTACCTTCGACAGCATGGCCGACTTCAAGCCCAGGCGGGCCGTGCCGAAGGCGATGTTCGCCGACGAGCCGCCCAGGTATTTGGCAAAACTGGTGGCGTCTTCCAGCGAGCTGCCGATCTGCTGCGCGTACAGGTCCACCGCCAGGCGGCCCAGGCAGATCACGTCCAGCGCGCGGCCCTGGGCAAATTCAGTCGTATTCTTCATGGCATTGTTTCCTTATGACAGTTGCACGATGCGCTGCTCGCGCCACGACACGGTGGCCGCTTCGGCCAGTTCCAGGGCTTTCAAGCCATCGTGGACGGTGGTGCGCAGCGCTGCGCCATGGGCAAAGGCGTCGAAAAAGTGCGCCATTTCGCTGGCGTAGGCGGCGCGGTAGCGTTCCAGGAAAAAGTCTTCCGGCTTGTCCACGCTGACGTTCACGGCGCCATAGGCCGTCACTTCCGTCGGCTTGTGGTTGCCCGCCTGCAGCATGCCGGCGCTGCCCAGCACTTCGAAACGCTGGTCGTAGCCGTAGGCGGCGCGGCGCGTCGTGTTGATCTGGCACAAGCGTCCCTTCGCCGTGCGGATGGTCACGGCCGTGCAGTCGAGGTCGCCCGCCGCGCCGATGGCCGGGTCGACGAGGCAGCTGCCCGTGGCGTGCACGCTGACGGCTTCATCGTCGAGTATCCAGCGGAAGATGTCGAAATCGTGGATCAGCATATCCTTGAAGATGCCGCCCGACACCTTGATGTAGCTCACGGGCGGCGGGCCCGGATCGCGGCTGGTGACGACCAGCAATTCCGGCGTGCCGATCTCGCCCGCCTCAATCCGTGTCTTGACGGCATTGAACGTGGGGTCGTAGCGGCGCTGGAAGCCGATCATGCACAGCACTTTTGCCTCCTTGACGGCGGCGGCGGCGGCGCGCGCGCGCTCCAGCGTCAGGTCGACGGGCTTTTCGCAAAAGATGGCCTTGCCGGCGGCGGCCGCGCGCACGATCAGGTCCGCATGCGTATCCGTGCTCGACGCGATCAGCACGGCCTTGACTGCCGGGTCGGCCAGCACAGTTTCCACGCTGGCGACGCTGGCGCCATGCAGGGCCGCCACTTCCGCCGCCGCGCCCGCATGCACGTCGACCACGTATTTCAGGCGCACGCCGGGCTGGCGTACCAGATTGCCGGCGTGAATGCGGCCGATGCGCCCGGCGCCGAACAATGCCACTTGAATCATTTCCATCTCCTTGATAGTCGGTATCGCTTGGCCCGGAAATGCACACGTGTGCAAATCCGGGCCAAAAAAGTTAAAACAGGTGGATGACGCCCAGCATTACACCGCTGAGCTTGGCACCCTTCTTGGTGGCGGCGAAGGCATTGCCGCCAAACGTGTAGTTGGCGTTCTTGTCGTTATTGGTTTGCGTGTAGTAGGCGTAGACGGTGCTGCGCTTGGACAAGTAATACTCGTAGCCCAAAGTCGCCTGCTTGGCGCCGCTGTCGTCGCCGCGCACCAGGGTGGTGGCCTTGATGGTCACGCTGCTGCCGTTGGGCGCGCTGCCCGACACGTCGCCTGCCACGCCGAAACGGCCGATGAAGGCACCGCCGCCCGCCTTGTAGGCGCCCGTGATGGTGAAGTAGTCGCGCTGCAAGTCGCCGCCAGCCACGTCATACACCATGCGGTTCCAGGCCACGCCCACGTCGCCGCCGCCGAAGTTGTAATTGCCCACGGCGCGGTACATCTTTTCGCTGAAGCCGGGACGCAAGTCCTTGTGCTTTTCATAGCCGACGGCGCCCTTCACGGGACCGTTTGCGTATTGCACGATGCCCGAATAGATGCGGTCGCCGTTCGATGCCTCGTTTTCGCTGGCGCGGTAAATCGTGGCGCTGAATCCCTGTACCACGGGCGTGCGATAGCTGACGGCGTTCGAACTGCGGCGGTTGAAGCCTTCGCCGCCCAGCTGCGAAATGTTGGCGTCATCCTGGATGCCTTCGCCCACGAAACGGTTGGTGTAGCCGTTGATCTGGCGGATCGGCGTGGCGAAGCGGCCCAGCGCGATGCGGCCATAGGCGGGGTTTTCCAGCCCGACAAAGGTATCCTTGCTATTGATGGCGCCCGTGCCATCGTCGAGCTTGGCGTTGCCTTCGATCTGGAAGAAGGCCGTGTTGCCATTGCCCAAATCTTCACGTCCACGGAAACCGATCTTCGAGGAATTGTCCGATACGCGCGACACCGACTCGCCATTCGGCGCCGTGGCCGAGCTCGACGTCTCGATACGGTCGAAGCCCGCGTGGATGCGGCCGTACACGACGACGCTCGATTCGGCCAGCACGCAACCTGGTGCGGCCAGCAACAATACGGCGGCGATCTTGTTCAACTGCATGGTGCTCTTTTTCATCCCGTTTTTCATTTTGTCTCCTGCTTGTTTTTATGGTGGTGGATTACTCATGATGCTCAACAGCGTGTTGCCACTACATGCGTCCCTCGCCGGACGCCTGCCCTCCCTTTCAGTCAATGTGTTCAGGTACAACGCGGCAAGGCCAGCGCCGCCAGTTGCGGATACAAGCGGGGGCCGCCCACCAGGATGGGGTTGCCCTTTTCCAGGCCGTTATCGGCGAGGAAATCATTGCAACGCCCGCCCGCCTCGTTGACGAGCACGATGCCCGCCAGGCAATCCCAGGAGTTGATGTGCGGCTCGAAATAGCCGATCAGGCGCCCGGCCGCCACGTAGGCGATCATCAGCGCGCCGGAACCGTTGCGGATGAACATGCCGCCCTCTTCCAGCACGTCGAGCAGGAAGGGCAAAAAGGTATCGGTGCCCACGCGGTGCGAAAAGCCCACGCCCAGCACGCCGCCCTGCAGGCTGGCCACGTCGTTGATGCGCAGCCGCGTTTCGCCCGCCTTCGCCGTCACATGCGCGCCTTGTCCCAGGCAGGCGTGGAACAGCTCGTCCGCATTCGGGTCGTACACGGCGCCGATGGCGGGCTGGCCGTCGACCAGCACGCCGATCGACACGCACCAGGCCAGCATGCCGTTGACGAAGCAGGCCGTGCCGTCGATGGGGTCGATGACCCACACGCAGCGCGCATCGGACGCGCCGCCGCCCCGCTCCTCGCCCACCACGGCGTCTTCCGGGAAGCGCTCGGCGATCTGCGCGCGCAGGAAATCCTCGACCATGCGGTCGGCGATGCTGACCATGTCCTGCAAGCCCTTTTCCTCGATCACCAGTTCCGTGCGGCGCTGAAACATGCCCAGCGCAATCTCGCCCGCCTGGCCGATGATGTGCCGGGCATAGGCATAGCGTTCCAGGGTCGCCGCATCGGCCAGTACCGCTGCCTGTGTCATATCTGTCATGCTTGTCCTCCAATGATGGCTGCGCCATGTTCGTGTACGGTCATGGCGACCGATGTGCCTTGCGTGAAAACCTGGCTCAAGTCGTGCGAGACGGCAAACAGTTCGCCGACCGGCGTCTCGAGCGTGTATTGCATTTCGCGCCCCAGGTAAGTGGCGCGCCCCACGCGCACCACCATGGCGCTGTCGGGCTGCGCGGGCGACAGCAGGATCGCTTCCGGACGCACGGCGAAACTCGCTTCGCCGCTGCGCTGGCTGCGGCATGGCAGGCGCAGCCGCAGCTTGCCCATGACGCAGACGGCCTTGCCATCGGCCACCGATTCGATCACGCCATCGACGATGTTCGCGTTGCAGATGAAGTCGGCGACGAACTTGTCGGCCGGCGACTCGAACAGCTCGTGCGGCGTGCCCTTTTGCGCGATCACCTGGCGGTTCATCACGATGATCTGGTCGGAAATGGCCAGCGCCTCTTCCTGGTCATGCGTGACGTACACGGCCGTCAAGCCCAGCTTGACCTGGATGTCGCGGATCTCGTCACGCACGCGGCGGCGCAGTTTCGTGTCGAGGTTCGACAGCGGCTCGTCCAGCAGCAAGACCTTGGGCTGCAGCACCAGCGAACGGGCCACGGCCACGCGCTGCTGCTGGCCGCCCGACAACTCGTTGGGGAAGCGCGCGGCAAAGTCGGCCAGGCCCACCAGGCGCAGGCTTTCCTGCGCCCGTTCGATGGCGCGCGGCTTGGTCTCGCCCGAGACGGTCAAG
The DNA here is from genome assembly GCF_900156175.1 of Janthinobacterium sp. TND4EL3. GTDB lineage: Bacteria > Pseudomonadota > Gammaproteobacteria > Burkholderiales > Burkholderiaceae_D > Janthinobacterium. The sequence continues at coordinate 12,473 of NZ_FTMV01000040.1, read as the reverse complement.
CCGTAGCACACGTTGTCGAGCACCGTCATGTGCGGAAACAGCGCATACGACTGGAACACCATGCTGACGTCGCGCTCGGCGGCGGAGGTCAAGGTGACGTCCTCGCCGGCCAGCAGGATGCGCCCGGCGCTGACGCGCTCCAGGCCCGCGATCAGGCGCAGGGTGGATGTCTTGCCGCAGCCGCTGGGACCCAGCAGGGTGACCATGGTGCGCGGGGCGATCGTGAACGACACATCGTTCACGGCCAGGGCCTTGCCGTAGCGCTTGGTAACACCGTCGAATTCCAGCGCGGCAAGCTCTGTTGCTTGGGTAGTAAAGTGGTTCATGCGTAGCTCTTTTCCAGGTTGGGAACGGCGGCCGGCAGCGTTTTTTCGGCGCTGACGCGGCGAAGGCGGCGCTTGCCGACCAGCAAATGGATCAATTGGATGCACAGCAGGATGATGACGATCAGCACCGTGGCATAGGCGATCGCCGTGCCGTAGTTACCGTTCGACACCAGGCCGATGATGTAGGACGTGGCCATGTCGTAATCGGCGCTGACGAGGAAGACGACGGCCGAGATCGACGTGATCGAACGCACGAAGCCATACACGAGGGCCGAGGCGATGGCCGGGCGCAGCAGCGGCAGGATGACCTTGCGCATGGTGGTCCAGCTGCTGGCGCCCAGGGTGATCGACGCCTCGTCCAGGCTGCCGTCGAGCTGGCGCATGGCGGCGATGCCCGTGCGCAAGCCCATCGGCATGTTGCGGAAGACAAAGCACAGGATCAGAATCGTCGCCGTCCCCGTCAACTCGATCGGCGCCGAGTTGAACGCCAGGATGTAGCTGATGCCGATGACGGTGCCGGGAATGGCAAAGCTGAGCATGGTGCCGAACTCGAACGCGCTCTTCAGGGCGAATTGCTGGCGCACCAGCAGCCAGGCCGACAGGATGCCGACAAAGGCCGTCAAGGGCGCGGCGATGGCCGAAATCGTCAAGGTGGTGAACAGCGACGGCCAGGCCTGGCCCGTCCAGTGCCAGCCGGCAGCGCCCGCCGTGATGCCGAAGGCGTCGATGTAATGGCGCAAGGTGAAGGCATTGTCCTGGCCCCAGTTGTTCACGAAGCCGCCCGCCACCACGGTGCCGTAGATCAGGGCCGTGAAGGCGAACCATGGCAGGGCGATGGTCCACAAGGTGGTTTTCAGGCGCGGATTGAGCGAGGCGTGGCCGCCGTGGTCGGCCTTGCCCGTCACCGTCACATACGATTTCTTGCCCAGCCACAGGTTCTGGATGAAGAAGGCGCCCACGGCAAACGTCAGCAGCACGATGGCCAAAGTCGCCGCGCGGCCCTGGTCGTTCGAGGCGCCCACCACGGAAAAGAAGATTTCCGTCGACAGCACGTGGAAGTTGCCGCCCAAGACCATCGGGTTGCCGAAGTCGGCCATGCTTTCGATAAAGCACAGCAAGAAGGCATTGGCGATGCCGGGGCGCATCAAGGGCAAGGAGACCTTGACGAAGGTTTGCCAGCTGCTCGCGCCCAGGGTGCCCGACGCCTCTTCCAGCGAGGGGCTGACGCCTTCGACCACCCCGATCAATGTCATGAAGGCGATCGGCGCAAAGGCCAGCATCTGCGACAGCCATACGCCCGTCATGCCGTACAGCCAGCGGCTTTGTTCGATGCCAAACAACTGGCCGACGAGGCCCGTGATGGCGCCGTTGCGGCCGAACAGCAAAATCAGGGCCAGGCCCAGCACGAACGGCGGCGTGACGATCGGCAAGATGGTGATGGCGCGCATGGGACGTACCCAGCGGCCATTCGTGCGCGTCACCAGCAGGGCGAAGACGAGACCGAGGAAGGTGGCCGACACGCCCGTCAGCAGGGCCAGCGCCAGCGTGTTCCAGGCCACGCCGCAACGGCCGGGACCGGCCACGCAATTGAGGCTCCAGATACCCGGATCGGCCAGGCGGCGCGCCAGGGCGGCGGCGCCCGTGCCGCCATCGTCCAGGGGCTGGCCGGCGCTGACGAGGATCAGCGCGACGGGGAACAGCACGAACAGGGAAATGAGGCAGATGATGAGGCCGATGGCGCCGGCCACGAAGGCGTCGCCACGGCACACGCCGCAGGCGGCGGCGCCCGAGGTCAGCAGGAACAGCAGGCACAGCGCCAGCAGCAGCGCGCCGAAACCGAGACCGGTGCCGGCGGCCAGCGGCCCCCAGCCCAGCCATGCCAGCCACAGCAGGCCCGCGCCGCCGAGGGCGATCTGGCCCAGGCCCAGGGTCTTGCGGTGGGGATTGCCGGCCACCAGCGCGGCGCTGGCGGCGATCAGGGCAAAGAACACGCCCAGCGGCCAGGCGCCGAACGACAGCACGTGCAGCACGGCCGGTGCGCCACGTTCACTGAAGAACTGGCCGTCGCGCAGCCATTCGCCGGCGAACAGGCCCGCTTCCTGCTGCTGCCAGGGCAACAGGCACAACGCTGCCAAAGCGGCCAGCAGCCAGCCGTAAAATATCTTTTTCATGAGTTTCATCCAACTATGAACGTCTGAAATTCTGTTGCGCGGTGCGCTCTGTTTTCCAGACGTTTTGAACAATTGATATAGGTTTAACGCCTGCCAAAACTGTAGCGAGCGGCAGTGAGTTGCGGCCGAGACGCGCAGCTGTGCGCTAGCACAGTGAGCATCGCAGGCTGCAAATCGCGACGCGCAGTAAGTTTTGGCGCGCGTTAATTGCCGGCAGAATAAATCTGCGTGGTCCAGCGTTGCAGCAGGCGCTTGCGCGTGTCCGACGCGCCATACTTGGCGAAGTCGTAGTTGATGGTCTTGATGTTTTCCAGGCGCGGCGAGGCGGCGGGAATGGTGGCGGCCGCGTTGGACGGGATCTGGAAGGCCAGCGCCTTGACGGCTTCGCTCTGCACGTCGGGACGCAGGGCGAATTCATAGAACTTCTTTGCCTGTTCCATGTTTTTCGCGCCCTTGACGATGCTCATCGAGCCGATCTCGTAGCCCGTGCCTTCGCAGGGCGGCAAGACCTTCACGGGAAAGCCGGCCACGGTGAGTTTCATCAGGTCATGCATGAAGCCGATGGCCACGCCCGCTTCGCCGCGCCCCACGTCCTCGCCCGGCGCCACACCCGCGTTCGGGTATTTGCTGACGTTCTGGCCCATTTTCGCCAGGAAATCGAAGGCTTCCTCTTCGCCGAACAGCTGCACCACGGTGGCCAGCGCGTTGTAGGCGGCGCCCGAGGAGTTCGGGTTGGCCATCTCGATCTCGCCCTTGTAGGCGGGCTTGACGAGGTCTTTCCAGCATTGCGGCGGCGGCAGGTTTTTCTTCTTCAGCACGTTTTCATTGTAGGCCAGGCCCAGGATGCCGATGTAGATGCCGACGGTGCGGTACTTGGCCGTCTCGGCCTGCTTGAGCGCCCACGGCTGCAGCTTGGGCAGGGTGGGCGACTTGTATTCTTCCGTATAGCCTTCGGCGGCCGCCTGCAGGTGGGGGTCGCCCGTGCCGCCCCACCAGATGTCCGATTTCGGGTTCGACGCTTCGGCGCGGATCTTCGCGTAGGCTTCCCCCGCGCTCTTCCTGATCATCGACACCTTGATCTTGCTTTCCGCCTCGAAGCGGTTCTTCATCAGCTGGCACCATTCCATGTCGGCCGAGCACAGCACGGACAGGCGTTCCTCGGCGGCCATGGCCGTCATCGGCAGGGCCAGGCTTATAGCAATCGCAACATTGCGCATCTTCATCGTCTCACTCCAAGTTCGTTATCGTTGTGGTACTTCAGACCGCACCGCTATCTTGCGGTGTCACTGTCCCGGGATGTGCTTTTAAGGCCTTGCACTGCATTGCACACGTGTGCACACCTTAACACCAGCCGATTTTGACTGTCAACAAGAATCTCGGCAGGCGTGCGGCGTGGTGTTTTACCGACAAAAAAAGCCGCCAGCTGTGCGTACAGCTGGCGGCTTTCGGGTGCTCCGGGATCAGAGGCGTGTTACTGCCAGGCTTCCTTGCCCGTGCGCGGCTTGCCCACCATCAGCAAGGCGCCCAGGGTCAGCACGGCGGCCAGCGACAGGTAATAGCCCACGTACTGCAGACCATAGTTGGTGGCCAGCCAGGTGGCGATGTATGGCGCCAGCGAGGCGCCCAGAATGCCCGCCAGGTTGAACGTCAGCGAGGCACCCGTGTAGCGCACTTCGGGCGGAAACAGCTCGGACAACATCGTGCCCAGCGGTCCGTAGGTCATGCCCATCAGGCCCAGGCCGACGGCCATGAAGACGGTCACTTCCCACGTCACGCCCGAGCCGAACATCGGCGCCAGCACGAGGCCGAAGATGGCGATGGCGATGGAGACCCAGATCATGGTGGCGCGGCGGCCGCGGCGGTCGGCCAGCACTGCCGAGAATGGAATCGTCAGGGCGAAGAACAGTACGGCAAACAGTTGCACGATGAGGAATTCCTTGCGCGTGAAGCCCAGCTTGGTCGTGCCCCAGCTCAATGCGAACACCGTCATCAGGTAGAACAGCACGAAGGTGGCCAGGGCAATGATGGTGCCCAGGAACAGCATGCGGCCATGCTGGCGGAACACGGTGGCGACGGGCAGCTTGACGACTTCGTTCTTGTCGATGACTTTCTGGAAGTCCGGCGTTTCCGTGATCTTCAGGCGCACGTACAGGCCGACGATGACCAGCAGCGCGCTGGCCAGGAACGGGATGCGCCAGCCATAGCTGAAGAACTGCTCATCGGTCATGGTTTCGCTCAGCAGCAAAAAGATGCCGCCCGACAGGAAGAAGCCGATCGGTGCGCCCAGCTGCGGGAACATGCCGTACCAGGCGCGTTTGCCCGGTGGCGCGTTCTCGGTTGCCAGCAGCACCGCGCCGCCCCACTCGCCGCCCAGGCCCAGGCCCTGGCCGAAACGGCACAGCGCCAGCAGCAGCGGCGCCAGGGTGCCGATGGCCGCATACGTCGGCAGCAAGCCGATGATGACGGTGGAGATACCCATGGTCAGCAAGGCCGCCACGAGAGTGGCCTTGCGGCCGATGCGGTCGCCGAAGTGGCCGAATACGGCCGAACCGATGGGGCGGGCGAAGAAGGCGATGGCGAACGTGGCCAGCGATTGCAGCACGGCGGCCGACGGGTCGCCGGCGGGGAAGAACAGTTTCGGGAACACCAGCACGGCGGCGGTGGCATAGATATAAAAGTCAAAGAACTCGATGGTGGTGCCGATCAGGCTGGCGAACAGCACCGTGCCGGGGGAATTTTTCTTAGGGGGGGTGCTCATTTACTGCGCTCCTTGGGGAGGGTGTCTAAAGGCCATTCTCTGGATGTTTTTTCAGGCAGCAGCACAGCACGTTGTCTCCGTGTCGTTCGCATATCATAGCTGTGCACAGGCGTATTTGCTGCGCATTTGCTATTAAATTTGCAAACAAAAAACAACGATTTTTGTTGCTGTAGCGAACTGTCGGCAACGCGCGCTAACGCGCTGTGATCAGTGCTGATTTAGAGAAACAACGGTCGTGCGCCATCCGGTTACCCGGGGCACGGCAGGAAAGGCGTCAGGGGATGGGCGACGTGTATCAGGCCCGGCGTATCGCCAGGCATTCCGTACCAGACCCGCGCGTCGGCATCGCGGCATCGGTCATTTGTGGTGAATCCTTGCCTGCGGCCCCTCCGGGTGGAGCGGGCCGGCGATGATCGCGCTGCATCACGAAGGATGCGGTTGATCTTGCTGTAAGCGGCTTATGATACGCGCAGTGCTGCGGTGCGGCAAGAAATGATGCAAACCGCTTACGCCTCGATCAGGGCGAACGCCCTGGCAATCTCCGCGCTGTCGAGCGGGCGCACGAGGCGCGCCACTTCCTGGCCATCCTTGAGAAAGATCAAGGTCGGCCACAGTTTCACCCGGAATGAGCGCCCCAGCGCGCGACCGGGGCCGTCTTCCACGCGCAGATGCGGCACCCCGGGATATTGCGCCAACGCAGCAGCGAGCGGCGCGTCGGTGGCGCGGCAGTGGCCGCACCAGCCCGTGCCGAATTCCAGCAGGGCCGGCCCTTTCAAGCCGTCGATCTCGGCGCGCGTGGGCTGCGCTACAGAATAACTGTCGCTCATCATGACGCTCTCCTTGTCCACTCAGACCACTTTGACCCGCAGTTCGCCCAGGCCATCGATGGCGCCCAGCAGTTCGTCGCCGCGCTGCACGGCCGCCACGCCGGCCGGCGTGCCCGTGTAGATCAGGTCGCCCGGCTGCAGGGTGAAATAGGTCGACAGGTCGGCGATGGTTTCGGCCACGTTCCAGATCAACAGTTCGATAGTGCTGCTTTGACGCAGATCACCATTGACGCGCAGGGTGATGGCAGCATGGCTGATATCGCCCGCCTGCGCGGCCGGCGTGATGGGGCCGATGGGCGCCGAGTGCTCGAAGGCCTTGCCCGTCTCCCACGGACGGCCCAGTTTTTTCGCTGCGCCCTGCACGTCGCGGCGCGTCATGTCCAGGCCGATCGCATAACCCCACACGTGGCTCAGCGCATCGGCCACGCCGATATCGCTGCCGCCCTTGCCGATGGCCACCACCAGCTCCATCTCATGCTGGAAATCCTGCGTCTGCGCCGGATACGGCAGCTCGCCCGTCGTACCAGCTGGCACGGGCAGCACGGCGTCGTTTGGCTTCATGAAGAAAAACGGCGCCTCGCGGCCCGTGTGGCCCATTTCCTTGGCGTGGTCGACATAGTTGCGGCCCACGCAATAGATACGGTGGATGGGGAAAGTATCGACGCTGCCGTTGACGGGAACGCTGGGCTGGATGGCTGCGGGAATGACATACGACATGAAAACTCCTGATCGGCACGGTGGAAAAGATGGCGATGAAAAAGGGGCACCGCAGTGCCCCTTATTTTACGACAACGTTACTTCAACAGTCCCGAGCGGCTCGGGTCCGGCATGCGGATGGCAACGATGAAGGAAATCAGGCACATGATGGTGACATACCAATAGAAATACTCTTCCACGTGCCAGGCCTTGAACTGCAGCGCCACGTATTCGGCCGAACCGCCGAACATGGCGTTGGCGACCGCATACGACAGGCCCACGCCCAGCGCGCGTACTTCGACGGGGAACATTTCTGCCTTGATCAGGCCGCTGATCGACGTGTAGAAGCTGATGATGGCCAGCGCGATGATGATCAGGCCGAACGCCGCGTACGGGCTGGAAATATCCTTCAAGGCATGCATGATGGGCAACACGCACAGGGTGGCCAGGCCGCCGAAGAACAGCATCGAGGTGCGGCGGCCGATGCGGTCGGACAAGGCGCCGAACACGGGCTGCAGAATCATGTAGACGAGCAAGGCGCAGGTCATGACGGCACTGGCCGTCTTGGTATCCATGCCGGCCGTGTTGACCAGGTATTTCTGCATGTAGGTGGTAAAGGTGTAGAACACGAGCGAACCGCCGGCCGTAAAGCCCAGCACGGTAATAAACGCGCGCTTATGCTTGAGCAAACCGCGCAGGCTGCCCGCGTTCTTGTCCTTGCGTTCGCTGGCGGTGGTCGTTTCCGTCAGGGATTTACGCAGGTTCAGCGACACGAGGGCCGCCAGCGCGCCAAACACGAACGGGATGCGCCAGCCCCAGGCGCGCAGTTCTTCCACCGTCAGCAGCTGCTGCAGGATCACCAGCACCAGCAGCGCCAGCAACTGGCCGCCGATCAGGGTCACGTATTGGAACGAGGCAAAGAAGCCGCGCTTGCCCGATTCCGACACTTCACTCATGTAGGTGGCGCTGGTACCGTATTCGCCGCCCACGGACAGGCCCTGGAACAGGCGCGCCACGAGTAGCAGGAAGGGCGCGAAGGCGCCAATGGTGTCATACGTGGGCATGACGGCGATCATCAAGGAGCCGCCGCACATCATCAGCACGGAAATCATCATCGACTGGCGGCGGCCGTATTTGTCGGCGATGCGGCCGAACAGCCAGCCGCCCACGGGACGCATGAGGAAGCCGGCGGCAAAGATGCCGGCCGTCTGCAGCAGCTGCGTGGTGGAATTGCCGGAAGGGAAGAAGGCGTGCGAGAAGTACAGCGCGCAGAACGAGTAAATGTAGAAGTCGAACCATTCGACCAGGTTACCGGAAGAGGCGCCAATGATGGCCTTGATGCGCTGCTGGGAAGTCAGCTGCGCAACGTCATGCGGAGTATCGTGGGAAGTCATATCAATCTTCTTGTTCGTGTAAAAAAACCAACACCAGCCGGATTGCGCGGGCTGGTTTTGCATCATACGCCCTTGATCAAGGTCAAAAAGCCGTCCGGCATACGGGTTAATACGTACTGCCGGCAACTTTTTTCGCCTGCGGGCGCATGGAATCAGACCCGTTCCAGCACCAGCGCGATGCCCTGGCCTACGCCGATGCACATGGTACAGAGCGCATAGCGCCCGCCCGTGCGGTGCAGCTGGTTGACGGCCGTCATGGCCAGGCGCGCGCCCGAGGCGCCCAGCGGATGGCCGAGGGCGATGGCGCCGCCGTTCGGGTTGACGCGCGGATCGTCGTCACGCACACCCAGCTGGCGCAGCACGGCCAGCCCCTGCGCGGCAAACGCTTCGTTCAGCTCGATGACGTCGAAGTCGGCCATTGTCAAACCCGTCATGGCCAGCACTTTCAGGGTGGCCGGTGCAGGGCCGATGCCCATGATGCGCGGCGCCACGCCGGCCGTCGCCATGGCCACGACACGGGCGCGCGGCGTCAGGCCAAAACGGGCCGCGTTCGCTTCGTCGGCCAGCAGCAGGGCTGCCGCGCCATCGTTGACGCCCGACGCATTGCCGGCCGTAATCGTGCCATCGGCGCGCACGACGGGTTTCAATTTGCTCAAGGTATCGAGCGTGGTGGCGCGCGGATGCTCGTCGCGGGCGACGACGACGGGATCGCCCTTCTTCTGTGCGATGCTGACGGGGCAGATTTCGCTGTCGAACACGCCCGCCTGCTGCGCCGCCAGGGCTTTTACCTGGCTGGCCAGGGCAAACGCATCCTGGTCCGCGCGGCTGATGCCAAAGTCGGACGCCACGTTTTCCGCCGTTTCCGGCATCGAATCGACGCCGTACTGCGCCTTCATCAAGGGGTTGATGAAGCGCCAGCCGATGGTCGTGTCTTCCATTTTCATGCCGCGCGAAAAGGCGCTGTCGGCCTTGCCCATGACGAACGGTGCGCGGCTCATGCTTTCCACGCCGCCGGCGACCATCAAGCCCGCTTCGCCGCTCTTGATGAAGCGCGCGGCGCTGCCGATGGCGTCCAGGCCTGAGCCGCACAGGCGGTTCAGGGTGGCGCCCGGCACGCTGTCGGGCAAGCCGGCCAGCAGAGCCGCCATGCGCGCCACGTTGCGGTTGTCCTCGCCCGCCTGGTTGGCGCAGCCGTACAGCACGTCGGTAACATAGTTCCAGTCCACGTTGGGGTTGCGCGCCATCAAGGCACGGATGGGCACGGCGCCCAGGTCGTCGGCGCGCACGCCGGACAGGCCGCCGCCGTAGCGGCCGAAGGGCGTACGCTGGGCGTCGCAGATATAAGCGTGGTGCATGTCTTTCCTCCAAGAAAGTGTTGAATTAACGTCCGTCCGTCAGCGGCACGGCCGTCAAGGCTTGCAGCTGGTGAAAACTCATGCCATCGACCAGTTCGACGACCGTGGCGCCAGCGGGTCCCAGGTCGAGCACGGCCAGGTCGCTGTAGATGCGGCTCACGCACCCGATGCCCGTCAGCGGGTAGGTGCAGGCCGGCACCAGCTTGCTCTCGCCGCCCTTGGTCAGCAATTCCATCATGACCCAGGTCTTTTTCGCGCCGATGGCCAGGTCCATGGCCCCGCCCACGGCGGGGATGGCGTCGGGCGCGCCCGTGTGCCAGTTGGCCAGGTCGCCCGTGGCGGACACTTGAAACGCACCCAGCACGCAGATGTCCAGGTGGCCGCCGCGCATCATGGCAAAGCTGTCGGCGTGGTGGAAATAGCTGCCGCCCGCCAGCAGGGTGACGGGCTGCTTGCCCGCGTTGATCAGATCGTAATCCTCCTCGCCCGGCGCGGGCGCGGGGCCCATGCCGATCACGCCGTTTTCGCTGTGCAGAATGATCTCTGCGCCGGCCGGCAAGTGATTCGCCACCAGGGTCGGCAAGCCGATGCCCAGGTTCACGACACTGCCTTCGTGGATGTCGGCCGCCACGCGGGCCGCCATCTGGTCTCGATTCCATTTGTTCATGTTGATACTCCTCAAGCAGCTTTGAAGCCGGCGGGGCCGGTGGCCGTGCGCGGCACTTGCACGAGGCGCTGCACGAACAGGCCCGGCGTGATGACGTGTTCGGGGTCGATGCTGCCCAAGTCAAGCACCTCGTGCACGGAAGCAATGCTGACCTTGGCGGCCATGGCCATGATGGGACCGAAGTTGCGCGCCGTCTTGCGGTAGGTCAGGTTGCCCCAGCGGTCGCCCTGCTCCGCCTTGATCAGCGCGAAATCGGCGTGGATGGGCGACTCGAACACATACATGCGCCCGTCGATCTCGCGCGTTTCCTTGCCCTTGGCCAAGTCCGTGCCATAACCCGTGGGCGTGAAAAAGCCGCCGATGCCGGCGCCAGCGGCACGGATGCGCTCGGCCAGGTTGCCCTGCGGCACCAATTCCAGCTCCAGCTTGCCCGCGCGATACAGGGCGTCGAAGACGTGGGAATCAGCCTGGCGCGGGAACGAGCAGATGATCTTGCGCACTTGCCCATTTTTCAGCAGGGCGGCCAGGCCCGTGTCGCCATTGCCCGCATTGTTGTTGACGATGACGAGGTCGCGCGCGCCCTGGGCAATCAGGCCGTCGATCAGCTCGGCCGGCTGGCCCGCGCCGCCGAAGCCGCCAATCATGACGGTGGCGCCATCGTGGATATCGGCCAGCGCGTCAAGCACGCTGGAACGCAGTTTGTCGATCATTGCTGTCTCCTCCCAATCACACCATCGGTTATTTGTTCGCATATCGAACAAATATTCGTATTTAGAACTTATTCGTGAGAATATGCCTGTTCTGGGCGCTTGTCAATTTGCCGTTTTCGCCACCGCCATGGCTATAATTGCCATCTTGCCCCATTGGAATTGCCATGACCGCACCCCGCAGCACGCCCCTTCCCCCCGAAGACAGCCTTGACGCCGATGGCGCGCCGCGTCCCGGCGACAGCTATGTGCAATCGTTCGCGCGGGGGTTGGCCGTGCTGCGCAGCTTTGGCGCAGAGGCGCCGCAACAGACCCTGAGCGAGGTGGCGGAACGGGCGCAGCTGACGCGCGCCGGCGCGCGGCGCATCCTGCACACCCTGCTGCATCTGGGCTACGTGGAAGCGGATGGACGGCTGTTCCGTCTGACGCCCAAGGTGCTGGACCTCGGCTACGCGTATTTGTCGTCACTGCCCGTGTGGACGCAGGCGCAGCCGCTGCTGGAAGAATTGATGCAGACCCTGCGCCAGTCGTGCTCGGCCACCGTGCTCGACGGCGACGACATCGTGTATGTCGTGCGCCTATCCGCGCACCGCACCATGTCGATCAATCTGGGCATTGGCAGCCGTTTGCCCGCCTACTGCACCTCGATGGGACGGGTGCTGCTGTCGGGCCTGGCGCCCGAGGTGCTGCGCGAACGGCTGTCGAAGATGGCGCTGCTGAAAGTCACGCCGGCGACCAAGGTCGATATCGACGTCTTGATGGAAGAGATTGCACAAGTGCGGCGCCAGGGCTGGTGCCTGGTGCAGGAAGAGCTGGAACAGGGCTTGATCGCCCTGGCCGCGCCCGTGTTCGACCGGGCCGGCAAGGTGGTGGCGGCGATCAACGTCAGCGGCCAGACGGCGGGGCCGTCCGTGGCGCACTTGCTGGAACACAGCCTGCCCAAACTGCTGGAAACGGCAAGCCGGGTCAGCGCCCTCGTGCGGGTGCAGCAGTGATTATTTCTTGAATCTTATTTTAAGGCTATGTCACCGTCAGGTGTGGAAATGCTCCAACCGTTGCTTTCAATAACGCTTCTGGCGAGCGGATGCGCCCGGCGTCCAGTATCCAGCGCCATCCCAGGTAATTCGGCAGGTAGCGGCTGGCCACGCCATGGAAGATGCGCAGCCATTCCCGCAAGCGGCTGTGATACGCGTTGACGTTCTGCACGTGGGCGGCGCCCTGCACGCGGATGCCGGCGTGCAAGTTGACGGCCTGGTGGCTGATGCCCGCTTCCGCAGCGAAAGCCCGGTAGGCGGCATGGCCGTCAGTGACCAGCAAGACGTCCTTGTCGATCACGGGTGGCAGGCAGGCATGCAGCTGCACCTTGGTCAGCGCCCCTTTTCCCGTGACGAAATCGAGGGTCTGGCCCGTGCGGTCGCGCGCCACCACGATGCAGACTTGTTCACTGGAAATGCCGCGCTGGCGGGCGTGGCCGCCCCGGCGGCGTGCCGGACGCGTCAGATGCCTGGATCCCTTTTCCGATTCCAGCAGATACAGCTCGTCGGCCTCGGCGATGCCGTGCAGGCACAGCGG
>NZ_FTMV01000036.1 GCF_900156175.1 Janthinobacterium sp. TND4EL3 | reverse complement strand
AGGTTATCGTCAGGCTTGTTATTTGGTGAAACAGCCCCCGGCTGTTTCACCTAGAGAAAAACCCGATCAGCAATGGTCGGGTTTTTTTTCGTCTGCTGGTTTTTCTTGCCATCAGATGGGCGTAAAAAAAGGCAGCACTGCGCGCTGCCTTTGTCACTTTCAGATCAGATTTCTCGCAGTATCCGCTGGAACAGATGATTCAAGTCCTGCATCCCGGCGGGTTTTTCTTCTTTCTCCACGCTGAAATTTTCCAGCCTGGCCAATTCCGATTCGATAAATGCATTGAGCTTGTCGATGCGTGGGGCTAATTCCTTCTCCAGCGCGAGCTTTTTACGCTCGAGCAGCCTGTGAATTTCCTCCAGCAAGCCTTCTTCCTTGGGTAACAAGTGCAGCAGGGCCGCAAACTCGATGGGCGGCGCCGTGCGATAGGTTTCTATCCAGCGCGTGGCCAGCAAGGGACGCAATACATAAAAATACTTCTTCAAAGGCACCATCTCCGCCATCAGATAGCCGCGGTAATTGGTCTTGGCCATGCTGCGGTAATGGTAAATGCCCTTTTCCAGCGTATAGATGGAATTGAGCAAGGCCTGGATGCCAGTCTTGAAATGGCCATTCTCGATATATTGTATCGGCGACTGTATCCATTCAATCACGGCGGGATTGGAGCGCCAGAATAGCTGGAGCGCCTTGCGCACATCCCAGCCATTGAGGTCGATATCGTCGACGATGGGATATTCGATCACGTCGCGCTTGTCTTCCAGGTCGACGCTCAAGTACCAGTCTTCAGGCCGGGCATAGATGAAACGCACGTCGAAGTCGCTATTGGGCGAGGCAAAGCCCCATGCGCGGCTGCCGGACTCAATGGCCAGCAGTATCCGTACGCCTTCCTTTTCTTCCACGGCCGCCAGGCGGCGCATGATTTCTACTCGTATTTCTTCAGGAATCATTGTCATTATGTATTAGTTGCTTACAGACACTGTATCCCAATCAAGGGCAAAGCGGGCCAGGTATTTCCTGAGCCGGTCGGCATCGTTCGGCCTGGCTTTCGCCGCGCGCGATGCCGCATACAATGTGCGGCCCGCGTCGGACAGGCTGTTCGCCTGCCGGCACACCTTGATGACCGCCTGCAGCTGCAGCGCATCGAACAGGTCCAGCTGCGCGGCGGCCGCCTCTCCCATGATCTGCGCCAGCATTACTTCGTTGCCATCAGGCCGTTCGCCATGATGCCGCCACAGGCGGCGCAGGCGCGCCGTTTCCTCGTCCACTACCTGGTCCGTGATGCGCCCCGCTTCCGACAAGGTGGCCAGGCGCGTGACGGCGGCAGACAAATCGCGGAAATTGCCGTGCCAGGCGGCCGATGGCGATGCGGCGAAGCGCATGAAGCGTTCGCGCGCCTCCTTGTTGAAGCGCACTCGTTCTCCCGTCTCCGCGCCGTACTGCGCCAGCAGGTAGTCGAGGTTCGGCTCGATGTCTTCCGGCCGCTGCGCCAGGCCTGGCAATGCATAGGTCCACAGATTGATGCGCGCATACAGGTCTTCGCGAAAGCGGCCCGCCGCCACCTCCTTGCCCAGGTCGCGGTTGGTGCCGGCGATCAGCTGGAAGTCGCTTTGCACCTCCGTATCGGCGCCGACGGGGAAGAAGCGCTTTTCCTCGATCGCTTTCAGCAGCATCGCCTGTTCATCGAGTCCCAGTTCGCCGATTTCATCGAGAAACAGCAGGCCCTTGTGCGCGCTGCGCAGCAAGCCTGGCCGGTCCGCACCGGCGCCCGTGAATGCCCCCTTGATATGGCCGAACAGGGTGGACGCGGCGCCATCGCCATGCAGGGTGGCGCAATTGAGGTCGATGAACTTGCCGTCGATCTGGTGGCGCGACCGTTTCAGCTCATAGATGCGCCGCGCAAGAAAGGATTTTCCGGCGCCGGTCGGCCCCATCAGCAGCATGGGCGCTTTCGACTTGATGGCGACGCGCTCGATTTCCCCGATCATGGCGTTGAATTTGGCATTGCGCGTGGCGATGCCGGACTTCAGGAAGGCGACGCCCTCTGCCTGTTCGCGCGTAAAACGCTGGGCGATCTGGTCGTAACGCGACAGATCGAGGTCGATCAGCGCATAACTGCCGGGATTGCCGATGGCCTGGCGTTTCGGCGGCGACGTCTGCACGAGGCGGCCCGGGAAATAGCGCGCTTCCGTCATCAGGAACATGCAGATTTGCGCCACGTGGCTGCCGGTGGTGATGTGGATCCAGTACTCCTCATTGTCAGGATCGAAGGGATAGCTGTTGGCGAAATCATAGAGCGCGCCATACACGTCTTCAAAATCCCAGGCATCGCTGATCGGCAGATCGTGCGCGAGCAGTTGCGTTTCCGGCGAGACGCTGGCGATGTCCTGCGACACCTGGCGTGCCAGGCTGGCAAACTGCCCGCCGGCGTACAAGAGTTCGAAGCGGTCGATGATCCTGTCTTCATGCTGGGTCAGCGCGACGCTGGGCCGCCACTTTTCCCAGCGGGCCGCACCCCTGCCATTGTCGAGTTGTGTGCCGAGAAAGCCGATGACGACGGTGCGTTTTGCTTGCATGGTTTGGATAAGAATTTATCTGAAAAGATAATTGTATCCGAATATCCGACGTTCGCGATTTTCACCTGAAAGTGCAGGGGGGGATATTAATTAATGAAATCAATTACTTACAAGCACTGCTGAGAAATTGCGGAAAGCTGGCACAGCGCTTGCAATAGAAGGGGTGACACCGAGATAAACGCATAGAGTAGAAGAGGAAAAAAATGGCCAACGCCCAGTTATTCCACAGCGCGAAACAGAGCGCAACCTTGCCGGCGGCGCTGGCGCACAATGCCGAAGGCGCGCCGGCGTATGCGCTGACGCCGCGCCATCAATTGGCACAATACGCGGCCACGGGCTGCCTGAACACGACGTTCTATGCGAGCGCCGACGCGCAGCTGGCAAAGGTGATCGCGCTGTGCCAGGCCGTCGAGCCGGCCTTCATCGCGCAAACGGCCGTGTACTGCCGCGAACGGGGCTATATGAAGGATATGCCGGCCTTGCTGGTGGCCGTGCTGGCGGGGCAGGGCGCCGCGGCATTCGCGCCGGCTTTTCAACGCGTCATCAACAATGGCAAGATGCTGCGCAATTTCGTGCAAATCGTGCGTTCGGGCGTCATCGGCCGCAAATCGCTGGGATCGCGTCCGAAAAAGCTCGTGCAGGCATGGCTGAACGGCGCGTCGGAACAGGCTTTGCTGGCTGCCGCCGTGGGCAACGCCCCATCGCTGGCCGACGTGGTCAAGATGGTGCACCCGAAACCCGGGGACGCCTGGCGGGCCGCGTTCTTCGCCTGGCTGATCGGCAAGCCCTACGATGCGGCCGCACTGCCGCCGGCGCTGGCTGCGTTCGAAGCTTACAAGCTTGATCCAGAGCAAGCGATTCCGGCAGTGCCGTTCCAGATGCTGACGGCGCTGCCTTTGAACGTACAGGCGTGGGCGCAGATCGCCCGCCAAGGCGGCTGGCAGATGGTGCGCATGAATTTGAACACCTTCGCCCGCCATGGCGTGTACGACATCGCCGGCATGCCGGAACTGATCGCCGCCAGGCTGTGCGATCCCGCGGCGATCGCCAGCTCGCGCGTGTTTCCGTACCAGCTGATGTCGGCATACCTGGCCGCCGGCGACAAGGTACCGCGCATCGTGCACGCGGCGCTGGAGCAGGCGCTGGAAATATCGCTGGCGAACGTGCCGCGGATCGCCGGCAAGGTGGTGGTGTGCCCCGACGTTTCCGGCTCGATGGCCTCGCCCGTCAGCGGTTTTCGCGGCAGCGCCACCTCGCACGTGCGCTGCATCGACGTGGCGGCGCTGGTGGCGGCGGCCATGCTGCGCAAGAATCCGGACGCCGTGGTGCTGCCGTTCGAGCACAACGTGGTGCAGTGTGCACTTGGCGCGGATGACAGCGTGATGGAGAACGCGGCCAGGCTGGCGGCCATCGGCGGTGGCGGCACCAATTGCAGCGCGCCCCTGCTGCGCATGAACGGCAGAAAGGAGCTGGCCGACCTGGTGATCTATGTGTCCGATAACGAATCGTGGATCGACGCGAAGCGCAGCGGCGCCACGGCGACCATGGGACAGTGGCATGTCTTCAAGCAGCGCAATCCGCAGGCAAAGCTGGTCTGCATCGATATTGCGCCGCACGCCACCACGCAGGCGATGGAGCGCGAGGATATCTTGAATATCGGCGGTTTTTCCGATGACGTCTTCAGGATTATCGCCGCCTTTGCCGCCGGCCAGCTGGACCCCGCCCACTGGGTGGGGGAAATCGCCGCCATCGATATCGCGGCACCAGCTGGTTGAAGCAAGGCGCATGAATGCGGACAAGACTACATAAGAGACGTCCTGTCCAGGCTGGTCATGCGCCGCAGTGCCCCGAATGCCAACAGGATTACATCGATCAGCCGCGTCGAACCGGCCTGCCAGGTGCAGCAAGCCTGGCAGAAATCCTGTCTCCCTGGTCGGGTTGTCGTACTGATGAATGCCGGTGGAACTACATCCAGAGCCGATGCGTCGGCTATGTTTCACCAATCCTTGTCATCACCCCCTATACAATAGAAGAAGAGCATAGCGATGAAAAACGAAGAATACGAAGTCCTGCATACCGAAGGCAGCCGTCCCGTAAAAATGTGGACGCGTGGCGTGCCTGTCGAAGAAGCGGCCAAAAAACAATTGCGCAACACGGCGACCCTGCCGTTCATCTACAAGCATATCGCCGTCATGCCCGACGTCCACCTGGGTAAAGGATCGACCATCGGCAGCGTGATCCCCACCCTGGGCGCCGTGATTCCGGCGGCCGTGGGCGTCGATATCGGTTGCGGCATGATGGCGGCCAAGACCACGCTGACGGCCAGCGATTTGCCCGATAACCTGGGGCCGCTGCGCAGCGCCATCGAGCGCGCCATTCCGCACGGGATGTCGCCGAAGACGCGGGGCCACCGGGGCCGCGACGAGGGTTCCTGGCATACGCCGCCCTCGGTGGTCGACGCCGCGTGGCTGCAGCTGAAGGATGAATTCGACGCCATCTGCCTGAAAACGCCGAAACTGAAAAACACGAACAATTATCGTCACCTGGGAACCCTGGGCAGCGGTAACCACTTCGTCGAAGTGTGCCTCGACGAGCAGGGCAGCGTATGGTTCATGCTGCATTCGGGTTCGCGCGGCGTGGGCAATGCCATCGGTACGCATTTCATCGAACTGGCCAAGCAGGACATGCGCACCCACTTCATCAACCTGCCCGACCAGGACCTGGCCTACCTGGCCGAAGGCACGCAGCATTACGACGATTACGTGGAAGCCGTGGGCTGGGCGCAGCGTTTCGCGCGCAACAACCGCGAAGTGATGATGCAAAACCTGATCGCCGCCGTGCGCACGGTCATCCACAAGCCGTTCCAGACGCATGTGGAAGCCGTCAACTGCCACCATAACTATGTGCAGAAGGAGCACCACTTCGGCAAGGACGTGTTGATCACGCGCAAGGGCGCTGTCTCGGCCCGCGCCGGAGAATTGGGCATCATTCCCGGCTCCATGGGCGCCAAGAGTTTTATCGTGCGCGGCAAGGGCAATGCGGACAGCTTCCATAGCTGCAGCCACGGCGCGGGCCGCACGATGAGCCGCACGGAAGCGAAGCGGCGCTTCAGCCTGGACGACCAGATCCGCGCCACCGAGGGCGTGGAATGCCGCAAGGATGAGAACGTGATCGATGAGATTCCGATGGCTTACAAGGATATCGATGCGGTGATGCTGGCGCAGCGCGAGCTGGTCGATGTCGTGCATATCCTGAAGCAGGTCGTTTGCGTCAAAGGTTAATAGAAAGAAAGTAGAGATGATAGAAATTGATGGAGCGCAAGGTGAAGGCGGCGGACAGATTTTGCGCTCGGCGCTGAGCCTGTCCATGATTACGGGCCAGCCATTCCGGCTGACGAATATCCGCGCGGGGCGGGAAAAGCCCGGCTTGCTGCGCCAGCATCTGCTGGCCGTGCAGGCGGCGGCCGCCATTTGCGGGGCGCGCACGACGCCGGTGGCGCTGCGCGCAAGCAGCCTGGAATTCGTGCCTGGCCCCATACGCGGCGGCGATTACCGCTTTGCCATCGGCAGCGCCGGTAGCTGCACCCTGGTGTTGCAAACCTTGCTGCCGGCTCTGCTGCATGCGGATGGGCCGTCTACCGTGCGCATCAGCGGCGGCACGCACAATGCCATGGCGCCGCCCGTGCATTTTTTGCAGCGCGCGTATGGCCGCATCCTGGAACAGATGGGCGCCGAGGTGGAGATTACGCAGCAGCGCTATGGCTTTCATCCCGCAGGTGGTGGCGAGGTGCTGGCCACCGTGCAACCGTGCCAGCGTTTGCGGCCCATTTCACTGCTGCAGCGCGGCGAGCGGAAGGCCGGGTATGCGGAAAGCGTGGTGGCGGGCGTGCATGTGAACGTGGCGCAGCGCGAGCTCGAGCGCGTCGCCGAGGGCATGGGCTGGAGCGGCAAGCAGCTGCGCATCGTCGGCTTGCCTGCGGAGCAGGGGCCGGGCAACGTCTTGCTGCTGACATTGGAGCATGAACATGTCACGGAAGTATTTACGTCGTTCGGCGAGAAGTCCCTGCTGGCCGAATCCGTGGCCAAGCGCCTGTTGAACGAGGTGCGCGCCTATCTCAAGACGGACGCGGCCGTGGGCGAGCACCTGGCCGACCAGCTCCTGCTGCCCTTGGCGCTGGCCGGCGGCGGTAGCTTCAGCTGCAACAAGGTGTCGCAGCATGCGTTGACCAATGCCGAGGTGATTGCCCGCTTCTTGCCCGTGCGTATTGCTTTCGAGCAGCAGGAGCGGGTCAGCATCTGCACGGTGGCCGCCGCCTGACGCGCGCGGTGACACAAATACCTGTTGCAGCTGTTCCAAATTGATACATGGGCGGCCAGATGTGGGGCACGCAAGCATGGCATGGCATTTGCTCTTCTTTGGATATTCACTAAAAAAACCAAGGAGACCAGCATGACCTATTCCATCCGTACCCTGCTCGGCGTGGCCGCCGCCGGCGCCGTTGCCCTCACCTCCCTGCTGACCTTGCCGCAAGCTTATGCGCACGGCAATGTCACGCCGCAAGGCGTCGACACCACGGGTTTACCCAAGGTGGGCGACAAGTGGCTCGAGCAAAACCCATATCGGGGCAACAAACTGGCCCTGACGGTGGGCACCTCGGCCTATAACCAAAATTGCGCGCGCTGCCACGGCATCGAAGCCATTTCGGGCGGCATTGCGCCGGACTTGCGCCAGCTTGACCGTGATTGCTTCGGTATCAAGAATGAGACAAAGAAACAGGCTTGCTACAAGGAAACTGACAATTATTTCCTGGCGACCATACGTCACGGTAAAGTACGCAATGGCGCCGTGTACATGCCGCCGTTCGAGGGCGTGTTCAACCAGGAAGCCATGTGGGCCATCAAGACCTACCTGGAAACCCGCCGCGAGTCCAATTAAGCCGAACTGATCACGAAGGAGTCCCATGCGTTCATTTCAACTCCGGGGCACGCGCGCGATGCTGTCGCTCGCCTGCCTGGCGCTGTGCGCGGCCGCGCCGGCGCGCGCCGACTGGCAGAAAGTGCAGCAATCTGGCAGCCTGAAAGTGGCCGTCTATAACGAGTTCGCCCCGTTTTCCGACAAGGGCTCGGGCATCGATATCGACATTGCCGAAGCGCTGGCGAAGAAGCTGGGGCTGAAACTGAGCTTGCTGCCCTTTCCCGCCGGCGAAAACCTCAACGACGATTTGCGCAATATGGTGTGGAAGGGGCATTACCTCGGCTATGGTCCCGCCGATGTGATGCTGCACGTGCCGGTCGACAAGAAATTGATGGCAGACAACGACAAGGTCGAGATCTTCGCCCCATACTATGTGGAAACCGTGCGCCTGGCCCGCAGCGCGCAAGCCGTGCCGCAATTCGACGGCGTCGCCAGCCTCGCAGGCAAGCGCATCGGCGTGGAAAAGGTGTCGATCGCCGCCATGCTGATGCTGGGCGAGGACAATGGCAAGTACCGCGACGACGTGCGCATCTTCGACACGGCGGCCGAGGCCTTGCAGCAATTGCAAGAGGGTAAGCTCGACGCCGTGCTGGCGAACCGCTCGGAAATCGAGTCGGTGCTGAAAAGCGATCCCGCCTTCCCCCTGAGCGAAGTGGCGTTCGCCCGCCTGCCGCGCGCCGGCTGGGCCGTGGGCCTGGCCGTCAGCCGCCAGCAGCTCGACGTGGCCAAGCTGCTGCAGGCGGCCATGAACGAGATGGCGGCCAGCGGTGAATTGAAAACCATCTTTGAGAAGTATGGGGTGAAGGAAGCGCGGCCCTGAAGTACCCTGCTTGAGTTGAAAAGCCCGCGCATCGGAAGAGGCGCGGGCTTTTTAATTAGAAGGAATACATGGCGCTGACGCCCAACAGCCAGTTACGTCCCGGCGCCGCTTCATAGTAGCGCTTGTTGCTGTCGCCGACGATGACGGAACCCACGTAGGTCTTGTCGAAAAGATTGTTCAGGCGGACAAACTCCTTGAAGCGCCAGTTGCCCACGTTTTGTTTGGCGTTGAAACGGGCATTGAACACCGTGTAGCCGGGCGCCGGCTTTTCGCTGTTGCTGTCTTCCGCGTAGACCTGGTTGCTGGCCACGCTTTCCAGCGCCGCGCCGAAACGGTCCAGCGTGTCTTTCCAGGCCAGTTCCGCGAACAGGTTGGCGCTGGGCACGCCCGGCAAGCGGCTGCCTTCGCGCACGGCGCCAAAGGCCTGGTCATACACGGCGTGCAGGCTGGTCAGCGCCACTTTTGTCGTGAAGCCGTACGGCAGGGTCGAGTCCAGCGATACCTCCATGCCCTGGCGCAAGGTCTTGCTGGCATTGCGGTAGCTGGTGCGCCCGCCGCTTGATTGATCGACCACCAGTTCGTCGCTGGTCTTGATCTGGAACAAAGCGGCGTTTACATGCGTGTTGTTGCCGACCCTGGCCTTGATGCCCGCTTCCAGGTTGGTGCTGGTGGCCGGTTTCAGGTTGAAATTGAAGCCGCCGCCCGTGCCCGAGTAAAACAGTTCATTCAGGGTGGGTGCCTCGAAGCCGCGCGCGGCGCTGGCGTACACGTTGACGTTCGGCGTCAGCTTGTACAGCAGGCCCAGCACGGGTGTCGTGTGGCTGAATTCCAGGCTGCCGCTGTCGTTGCCATTGCCGAGGAAACGGTCGTTGACCGACACTTTCATTTTGCTGTAGCGCAGACCTGCGCTGAGCAGCCATGGGCCGCTTTGCCATTCCGCCTGGATATACGGATCGAGGCTGGAGACGACATCCTGCTCGTCGCGGCGCAGCTTGCCTTTTAATCCGTAGGTATCGCCGATATAGTTTTCATAGCCGGTGCGGTCATCGCTGGAGCGGCCATAGTCGATGCCGATGGTGGTGCTCAGCTTGCCGCCTGCCAGCTGGTTCACGTGCAGCCAGTTGGTGTCGATGCCGTAGAACTGACGCTGGAAGTCGACCACGCCGCCCGAATGTTTGAGTACTCCATTAACAGTTTGATTTTGCAGGAACTTGGAGAAGGCCTGGTACTGGATCACGTCGCGGTTGCCGCCATACACCATCACATGCAGGCGGTCATCGCCAAACGATTGTTCATAGGTAGCGCCGATTTGCTGGTGGTCGATGCTCTTGCGCGTGTTGTAGCGTTCGGCAAAGGTGCGCTTCGGGTTTTGCGTATCGGTGGTGTCGATTTCGCCGGCGCGCGGGTCGCGGGCAAACGTGGCCCAGGTGGCGCCCAGCGGATCTTGCGTGTTGCCTTGGTGCAGGCTGTTGGCGACGATGGTCAGCTTGCTGTCCGCATTCGGCTTGACCGTGATCTTGCCGAACGCCTGTTCGCGCGTGGCGGCGCTGTGGTCGCGGAAGCCGTCCGTGCGGAAGCGCGAACCGTCGAGCACGTAGCCGATGCCGCCTGCCTGGCCTTGCGCCGTCAAGTCCGCCTTGCTGGTGCTGAAGCTGCCGCCCGTCACATTCAGTTCGACGGACGGGGGATTTTGCCCATCCCTGGAAAACAGCTGGATCACGCCGCCTGAATGGTTGCCGTAGATGGCGGAAAACGGTCCGCGCAGTACTTCGATGCGCTCGGCCGTATCGAGGTTGAAGGTGGCGGCCTGGCCCTGGCCGTCGGGCATGCTGGCGGGAATGCCATCGCTGATCAGCTTGACGCCGCGCACGCCGAAGGCCGAGCGGGCGCCGAAGCCGCGCGACGAGATCTGCAGGTCCTGCGCATAGTTCTGGCGGTTCTGCACTACCAGGCCCGGCACGGCGGCCAGCGCTTCCGAGGCGTTGACGCGGATTTGCCCGTCCTGGATGCGGGCGCTGTCGACGACGTCGATCGAGGCCGGTACTTCCTGGCTGGGGTGGGCGATGCGGCTGCCGCTGATCACGACCGTGTCCATGAGTTGCCCGCCGGTTAGTTCAGCGGGCTCGGCGGCAAAGACGTGGGGGGCGAGGGTGGCGCTGCCGGCGACAAACAGGCTGGCGATGGTGTTCAGGCGGAAACGATGCTGCATGCGGTTCTCCAATGTGAATAAAGCCTGCTTGATCGCGTGCGCGGTGCAGGTCTGCATAGTCTTCTCAAGCAATATGCCTGCCATGTCTCCATTGGTGGTGGGAAATTATACGCGCACCAGTGGCACGACGTTTGCATGCAGGAATCATCAGATGCGCTGCCAGCCTGCGCTTTTTCCCTGTTTTGCCATTGAAAAGGTGATTATGCCCAACTTATTCCACCGCCTGCGCCAAGCTTGCGTATTGCTGCCGGCGCTGGCATGTGCGTATGCCCATGCCGAACCGTTTGCCTATGTGCCCAATGAAAAGTCGGGCACCCTGAGCGTGATCGACACGGCCACCGACCAGGTGGTGCGCCAGATCGCGGCCGGCAAGCGCCCGCGCGGCATCGCCGCCGATCCTGCCGGACGGCAATTGTTTGTCACGGATGCAGCCAGCAGCGCCTTGCTGCTGATTGACAACACTGGCGGTGCGCCTGTACGCAGCGTAGCGCTGGGCAAGTCGCCCGAAGGCGTCAGCGCCTCGCACGACGGCAATTACGTGGCCGTGGCCGTCGAGGAAAACAATAGCGTGGCCTTGCTCGATGGCCATACGGGCGTCGTACTCGCCGATATCAAGGTGCAGGGGCGCAACCCGGAACATGCCGTGTTCAGCCCCGATGGGCGCTGGCTGCTGGTCAGTGCGGAAGAGGCCGAACAAGTCGATGTCATTGATGTGGCGCAACGCCGCCAGGTGGCGTCCGTGGCCGTGGGCCTGCGTCCGCGCGGCATCGGCTTCAGCCCCGATTCCGGCCGCGCCTACGTGGCGTGCGAGCTGGTCAACGCCGTCTACGTGATCGACATGGCGCAGCGCAAGGCCATCGCCACCATTCCTGCAGGCAAGAATGCGAATGGCATCGTCGTTCATCCGGACGGCAAGCACGTATATGTGTCGAATGGCATCGACGGCACGGTAATGGTGATCGATACGGCCAGCAATCAGGTGACGGCCACCATTCCCGTCGGCAAGCGCCCGTGGAACATGGCCATCACGCCCGATGGGACCAAGCTGTACGTGGCCAACGGGCGCTCGAACAGCGTTTCCGTCATCGATACGGCCAGCGCGCGCAAGCTGGCCGATATTGCCGTGGGCGAATTGCCATGGGGCGTGGTGATCCGCTAGGCGCGCCGGAGCAGGTGTTCCAGTCTGGTACACCTGTTCCATTGTGCAGCGGCGCAGCAGGGCTGGCCCGGATTGGAACAGGATGGCGCCACCCTGTTCAAAACGCCAACAAAACACCGCCTGCCGTCCGGCCCGGGCGCACGGGGGAAAAGCGCACCGCAATTGACGCCATGCCCTTGTAACAAGGTGAAAACACGCTAAGTTTGTAAGGGGATGGCGAGCTGGCACGGCATTTGCGGAAGACTCCGTGTACTTACCCCATCTGTACCAGGACGTTTGATTTTAATTACAGCACTTCCATTCTAATTAACCCGATAGAGGACGACATGAATCTCGCAGACATCAGCAAACTGGGCGTAGCCAATCCCTTCAAACAACGCTATGACAACTACATCGGCGGCAAATTCGTTGCCCCTGTAAAAGGTGAATACTTTCCCAACATTACGCCGATCACGGGCTTGCCGTTTTGCGAAATCGCCCGTTCCACGACGGAAGACGTCGAGCTGGCGCTGGACGCCGCGCATGCCGCCAAGGATGCTTGGGGCAAGACTTCGCCAGCCGAGCGCGCCAATATCCTGAACCGCATCGCCGACCGCATCGAACAGAACCTGAGCCTGATCGCCACGGCGGAAACCATCGACAACGGCAAGCCTATCCGTGAAACGATGAATGCCGACATTCCGCTGGCCATCGACCATTTCCGCTACTTTGCCGGCTGCATCCGCGCGCAGGAAGGTTCCGTCGCGCAAATCGACGCGGAAACCTATGCCTACCACTACCATGAGCCGCTGGGCGTCGTGGGCCAGATCATTCCCTGGAATTTCCCGATCCTGATGGCCGTGTGGAAACTGGCGCCAGCCCTGGCTGCCGGCAATTGCGTCGTCCTGAAACCGGCCGAGCAGACCCCCGCCTCCATCATGGTGTTGATCGAGCTGATCGGCGACCTGCTGCCGCCGGGCGTGCTGAACATCATCAACGGTTTCGGCCTGGAAGCGGGCAAGCCGCTGGCCTCGAGCAAGCGCATCGCCAAGATCGCCTTTACGGGCGAAACGGGCACGGGCCGCCTGATCATGGGCTACGCCGCGCAAAACCTGATTCCCGTCACCCTGGAACTGGGCGGCAAGTCGCCGAACATCTTCTTTGAAGACGTGATGGATGCGGACGACGAGTATTTCGACAAGTGCCTGGAAGGCTTTGCCATGTTTGCGCTGAATCAAGGCGAGGTGTGCACCTGCCCATCGCGCGTGCTGATCCAGGAATCGATCTACGAGAAATTCATCGAACGGGCCCTGAAGCGCGTGGCTGCCATCAAGCAGGGCAATCCGCTCGATTCGTCCACCATGATAGGCGCGCAGGCGTCGCAGGAGCAGCTGGAAAAAATCCTGTCCTACCTCGACATCGGCCGCCAGGAAGGCGCCGAAGTGCTGGCCGGCGGCGAGCGCAACACGCAGGCGGGCGATCTGGAAGGCGGCTACTACGTGCGTCCGACCGTGTTCAAGGGCAACAACAAGATGCGCATCTTCCAGGAAGAGATCTTCGGGCCCGTCGTGTCCGTGACCACCTTCAAGGACGAGGCTGACGCGCTGGCGATTGCCAACGACACCCTGTATGGCCTGGGCGCCGGCCTGTGGACGCGTGACGGTTCGCGCGCCTTCCGCATGGGACGCGCCATCCAGGCGGGCCGCGTGTGGACCAATTGCTACCACCTGTATCCGG
Organism: Janthinobacterium sp. TND4EL3; assembly: GCF_900156175.1. Taxonomy (GTDB): domain Bacteria; phylum Pseudomonadota; class Gammaproteobacteria; order Burkholderiales; family Burkholderiaceae_D; genus Janthinobacterium. The sequence goes on along the minus strand of NZ_FTMV01000036.1, from coordinate 9,447 downwards.
CCCACGCCGCGTTCGGTGGCTACAAGCAATCGGGCATCGGCCGCGAAAATCACAAGATGATGCTCGACCACTATCAGCAAACGAAGAACTTGTTGGTGAGCTATAGCCCGAAAGCCCTGGGCTTCTTCTAAACCGGCAACAGGCGCCGCCCCCTGTTCCTCGGGGGCGGCGCACAGAAAGGGATGCCATGAGTGCAGCAATTGCCAGGGTGGTCGCCACCGAAGCGGCGCTGGAAATGATGGACAAGTTGCGCCAGCGTCACGGCCCGCTGATGTTTTTCCAGTCCGGCGGTTGCTGCGACGGCAGCGCGCCCATGTGCTACGCGCTGGGCGAGTTCGATGTCAGCGATACCGACATTTATCTCGGCAATTTGAATGGCACACCGTTCTACATGGGACTCGAGCAATTCGAGTACTGGGAGCATACCCAGTTGATTATCGATGTGGTCGATGGCAATGGCGGCATGTTTTCACTCGACAACGGCACGGGCAAGCGCTTTCTGACGCGTTCGCGCCTGTTCACCGATGAAGAGTGCGCCTTGCTGCATGCGCAGCCGCACGACCACGGCAGCACCTGATACATACACATACTAATAACAGAGGGAGATGATTGTGCAGAAAAAAATCATGGGGATCGTCGTCGGTTTGAGTGTCGCCTCGCTGGTCCAGGCGGCCGACGTGGGCAATGTCACCAGTGCCATGCTCGACAGCACGGCCAAGAACCCGGCCAGCGTCCTGTCGTTCGGCATGGGCACGCAGGGCCAGCGCTATTCGCCGTTGACGCAGATCAATGACAAGACCGTGGCCAAGCTGGTGCCGGCCTGGTCGTTCTCGTTTGGCGGCGAAAAGCAGCGGGGCCAGGAATCGCAGCCGCTGATTCACAACGGCAAGATGTTCGTCACGGCATCGTATTCGCGCATCTTCGCCATCGACCTGAAAACGGGCGCCAAGCTGTGGAAATATGAGCACCGTTTGCCGGACGGCATCATGCCCTGCTGCGACGTGGTCAACCGCGGCGCGGCCCTGTTCGGCAACCTGGTGATCTTCGGCACGCTGGACGCCTATCTCGTGGCGCTGGACCAGAACACGGGCAAGATCGTCTGGAAAGAGAAAGTCGACGATTATGCGGCCGGCTATTCGATGACGGCCGCGCCGCTGATCGCCGAAGGCTTGCTGCTGACGGGCGTGTCGGGCGGTGAATTCGGCATCGTGGGCCGGGTCGAAGCGCGCAATCCGATGACGGGCGACCTCGTGTGGAGCCGTCCGACGGTCGAGGGCCATATGGGCCACCGCTACGACAAGGATGGCAAGGCCATCGATAACGGCGTGTCCGGCACGGCGAACAAGACCTGGCCGGGCGACCTGTGGAAGACGGGCGGCGCTTCGACGTGGATGGGCGGCACCTACGATCCGCAAACCAAGCTGGCCTATTTCGGCACGGGCAACCCGGCGCCATGGAACAGCCACTTGCGCCCCGGCGACAACCTGTACTCGTCGTCCACGGTGGCGCTGGACGTGAAGACGGGGCAGATCAAGTGGGCATACCAGAACACGCCGAACGACGCCTGGGATTTCGACGGCGCCAACGAGTTCGTCACGTTCGACATGGATGGCAAGCGCTACGGCGGCAAGGCCGACCGCAACGGTTTCTTCTACGTCATCGACGCCAACACGGGCAAGCTGCAGAACGCCTTTCCGTTCGTCAAGAAAATCACCTGGGCCAGCAGCATCGACCTGAAGACGGGCCGGCCGAATTTCATTCCCGCCGGCCGTCCTGGCGACCCGACCAAGGGAGAGGAGGGCAAGAAGGGCACGACCGTGTTTGCCGCGCCAGCTTTCCTCGGCGCCAAAAACCAGATGCCGATGGCCTATTCGCCGCAAACCAAGCTGTTCTACGTTCCCGCGAACGAATGGGGCATGGACATCTGGAACGAGCCGATCAGCTACAAGAAGGGCGGCGCCTTCCTCGGTGCGGGTTTCACCATCAAGCCCCTGTTTGACGATTACATCGGCGCCATGCGCGCCGTCGATCCGAAGACGGGCAAGATCGTCTGGGAAATCAAGAACAACGCGCCGCTGTGGGGTGGCGTGATGAGCACGGCCGGCAATCTGGTGTTCTACGGCACGCCGGAAGGCTTCCTGAAAGCCGTCGATGCGAAGACGGGCAAGGAACTGTGGAAATTCCAGACGGGTTCCGGCGTCGTGGCGCCGCCCGTCACCTGGCAGGATGGCGACACGCAATACGTGGCCGTCGTATCGGGCTGGGGCGGTGCCGTGCCGCTGTGGGGCGGCGAGGTGGCGAAGAAGGTCAACTTCCTGGAACAGGGCGGTTCCGTGTGGGTCTTCAAGCTGGCATCGAAGTAACGGGGCGAAGCGCCCGGGCCACTCGGATGGGTGTCTCCCTGTCCGCCGGGCGCTTTCTTTTTGCTGACGGCCCTGGCCGTCAGTTTTTTGTTTACCTGTATCTTTGTCGTGCATACTTTTGGTCAAAAAGTGAACACCGAGCGGGGCAATTGATCCGCTGCTGCACATGTTAACGACGTTTTTTCTCTTTCTCCCTGTGAGCCGTGTTGGGCACGCTTATTGCCAAAGCTTGAGGTACATCAATCACTGGTGTGCACACTAAAAACAGAGAAGAAAGAGGAGAAAAAATGAACACATTGATCAAGCTGGGGAGCCTGGGTGTCATGACGATCGCAGCGGTAGGGCAGGCGCAAGCCGTCGATATCAAGGCTGGCGACTGGACCGTGTCGGTGGGCGGCATCGTCAACGCCTATTACACGCAAGTGTCGTGCTCGGGCGATGCGGTGGGCGGGCTGGCGCTGGGCGGCCAGGCGCTCGGTTGCGGCGGAGAAAAGGACCGCACCACCATCGGCAACGGCTTGCTGCCGAATGGCTTGATCACCTCGGCAAGCTCGCGCCTGGGCGAGTACGACGTGAAAGCCTTGATCGGCATCTACAACTCGACGGCCACGGACAGCGCCATCAGCCAGAACAGCGTGGTCGACGTGCGCCAGGCTTTCTTTACGTTTGGCAATGCGGACATGGGCACGTTCAAGCTTGGCCGCGACTACGGCATCTTCGGCGCGAATGCGATCCTGTCCGACATGACCTTGCTGGGCTCGGGCGCGCCCGTGCAGGCCACGCAGCGGGGCCGCGTCACGCTGGGCCATATCGGCGCCGGTTACACCTATCTGGGCAACTATGGCCAGATCATGTACAGCTCGCCGAAGTCCAGCGGATTTGGCGCCGACGTGGCGCTGGTCAGCCCGGTATCGGATACGCCCATCGTGGCAGGCTCGACCTATTCTTCGAAGTCCAGTCCGCAAGTGCAGGCGCAGCTGACGTATGCGCAGGAAGGCTTGAAAGCGTGGCTGGGCGTGAAGTCGCAAAAATTCACCTCGAAAACGCCCGGTGTCGATGACCTGACCATGCGCGGCGTGGAAGTGGGCGGCTCCTACCAGATGGGCCCGGCCGGTGTATTGGTCAACTTCCAGGGCGGCAAGGGACTCGGCATCTTGTCCGATGCGGACCAGGGCGATACCAAGTCGAAGAACTGGCTGCTGCAAGGCACGTATAAAACGACGGACAAACTGAAGCTGGGCTTGTCCTACGGCATCAGCAAGAACGACGATAACACGGCCGGCACGGGCGGCCTGAAGTCGAACGCCAACCTGACCCTCGGCGCGTATTACTCGCTCAACAGCGCGATCACCCTGGTGGGCGAGCTGGGCCAGACGCGCTCGAAGGGCTTTGCGGGCGGCGAAGCGAAGATGAATGGCGTGTCCCTGGGCGGCATTATTTTCTTCTAACCAATGAATGCGGCGCCGGAAGCTGCGGCGCCGCACGGAGCTTAGTGCATGCGGATACTGCGGTTGTTCATCGGATGCTGGCTATTCCTGTTTATCCTGGGGCAGGCGTGGGCGGGCGTGCTCACCAGGGCCGAGCTGGCGCGGCGCTTTCCCGCGCCCCTCGTCGTGGGCGAGAAGGAAGCCGACCTGCCCGTCTGGCCCCTGTTCAAGCAAAATGCCACGGCCACCGAACTGGTCGGCTATGTCTTCGAGTCCGTGGACCTGGCGCCGATTCCCGGTTTTTCCGGCGTGCCCGTCAATCTGTTGATCGCCATCAATCCACAGGGCAGTTTTCTCGATGTGGCCGTGCTGTCGCAGCACGAGCCCGTGTTTCTCGACGGACTCGGTGAAGCCCCCTTGTTTCAGTTCGTCAAGCAGTACCAGGGGCTGTCGCTCAAGCAGAATATCGCCATCGGTGCCCAGAAGAAGCGCGCTGCGGATGCCACGCATGCCGATATCGACGGCGTGTCGAAGGCGACGGCTTCCGTGCGCATCATCAACCAGAGCGTGCTGGCCTCGGCCTTGAAAGTGTCGCGCAAGAAACTGGGATTCGCGCAAGGCCGCGACCCGGACCAGATCGCCCGCATCCGCATGGAGGTGTTCAAGCAACTCAGCGTGGCGCAGATGCTTGAGCAGGGCTTGATCCAGCATGTACGCCTGAGCAACAAGGAGGTGGAAGCCCTGTTTGCCGGCAGCAATGGCGCCGGACTCGATGCGGAAGCGACGCGCGCGCCGGACGGCATGTTCATCGACCTCTATCTGGCCTATGTCTCCGTGCCCACGGTGGGGCGCAATCTGTTGACGGAACGCAGCTGGAACAAGCTGCGCAACCGGCTCGACGAGGGCGACCACGCCATCCTCGTCATGTCGCGCGGGCGCTACAGCGTGCTGGGCGACGATTTCGTGCGCGGCACCGTGCCCGAGCGCCTGTTGCTGAAGCAGGACGGCTTGCCCATCGACATGCGCGACCTGGACCTGGAACTGAACCTGTCGGAGGCGGGACCGTTGCCGACTGAAAATATCGCCGTCTTTCGCGTCATCGGCCAGGCGGGGCTCGATGCGGCCAGTCCGCTGGCGTTCACCATGCCGATCACGCGCAGCAAGGGCATCGTGTATCCGGAGCGCATCGCCCGCAACGTCGATTTCACGTACCGCTTGCCCGCTGATTTTTATACGGCGCCGCAAGGCGACGATGCCGGCTGGCGCGGCACGTGGAAGGCGCGCCAGGCTGAGCTGTTGATCTTGCTGGCCGGGCTGGCGCTGCTGGCCGGCGCGCTGGCCTGGCAGAAACGCCTGGTGCGGCATGGCCGGCAATTTGTCTGGTTCCGCCGCCTGTTTTTGCTGTTTACCGTCGGCTTCGTCGGTTATTACGCACAGGGGCAGCTGTCGATCGTCAACATCACGGGGGTGATCCAGGCGCTGCTGGCGGGGCGCAGCCTGGGCTTCTTCCTGTTCGACCCGATGACGGTGATCCTGTGGGTGTTCGTGCTGCTCAGCCTGTTCGTATGGGGGCGCGGCACGTTTTGCGGTTGGCTGTGTCCATTCGGCGCCTTGCAGGAATTTACGGGCAAGCTGGGCCAATGGTTGCGCTTGCCGCAGTGGAAAATCAAGCCGCGCCTGGACGGACGCTTGAAGTGGATCAAGTATGGCTTGCTGGCGGCCATTCTTGGCAGCAGCTTTTTTTCCAGCCAGATCACGGACAAACTGGTGGAGCTGGAACCGTTCAAGACAGCCATTACCCTGAACTTCGTGCGCGCCTGGCCGTTTGTCGCGTATGCCGTGGGTTTATTACTGCTCAGCAGTGTTTCCTATAAATTCTTTTGCCGCTACCTGTGCCCGTTTGGCGCGGCGCTGGCCCTGCTGGGGCGCTTTCGCCTGTTCAACTGGATTCCCCGCCGCAAGGAATGCGGCACACCGTGCCAGACTTGCCGCCACCGCTGCGAGTACCACGCCATCGCGCCCAGCGGGAAAGTCGATTACGGCGAGTGTTTTCAATGCATGGATTGCGTGGTGATCTACGCCAGCGATCAAAAATGCGCACCCTTGATGCTGGAAATCAAGCGTGCCCGTACCATCCCGATAGTCCGGGCCACGGCAGAGGAGAGCAGCAATGCAGCGTAGGACATTTATTGCCGCCGCGATCGGCAGCGTGGCCGGCATGGCGGGCGTTATCTTGCCTGGCAGCATGGCGCGCGGTACGGTCAGGGCCTCCGGCGTGCGGCCTTATCAAGGCGCCGCGCTGGCGTTTGGCACGACGATTGCCGTCACCGTGTTGCACCACGATCAGCGCCAGGCCGAACTGGCCATCGAAGACGCCCTCCATGCTGCCAGGAATATCGACCGCCTGATGAGCATTTATAGTCCGAGCAGCCAGGTTTTCCAGCTGAACCGCGATGGCCGCCTGGCGCGGCCGGACGCGCACCTGCTGGCCGTGCTGGCGCAGGCACAAGCCTTGTCGCAATGGAGCGATGGGGCATTTGACATTACCGTGCAACCCTTGTGGCAGCTGTTCCGCGCGGCGGCAGACCAGGCCAGCGTGCCGGCGGACACCTTGCGCCGCGCGGCGCAGGCGCGGGTAGGCTGGCGGCAACTGGCATGGGATCGCCGCGAGGTGCGTTTTCTGCAGCCCGGCATGGCGCTGACCCTGAATGGCCTGGCGCAGGGCTATGCGGCGGACGTGGCGCTGGCGGCCATGCAGGCCCGTGGCATACGGCACGCGCTGCTCGACACGGGCGAGTTCATTGCGCGGGGACAGCGTGCCGTGCGCCGTCCATGGACCCTGGGCATCCAGGACCCGCGCGATGCGGAAGTCCTGGCGGCCACCTTGAAAGTGGAGGGCCGCAGCGTGGCCACGTCGGGCGATTACGAGTGCACGTTTACGCCCGACTTCGTGCATCACCACATCTTCGACCCTGCGAAAGGCGATTCGCCGCGCGAACTGGCCAGCGTGACCGTGCTGGCGCCCACGGGCTTGCTGGCCGATGGCTTGTCGACGACCTTCATGGTGACGGGAGCCGCGCGCGCGCATGCGATGGCCGCGCACATGCGGGGCGTCGACCTGATGACCATCGACAAATCCGGCCAGCGCACGATGTCGCCTGGTTTTCCCCGTCTACTCTAGGCTATTTCAGGTGCGGCACCTTGCGATAGATCGTGTTGCGCGACACGCCCAAGGCGCGGGCCGTGGCAGAGACGTTGCCGCCGTGGGCATCGAGCGACTTGAGGATCACGCTTTGCTCCATCTCTTCCAGGTTGGCGCCGGCGGCGATCATGCGGTCCGTGCTGGCGCTGGCGGCAGTCGCTTGCGTCATCTCAATATCGTCGAGGAAATCGTCAGGCATGTGGCGCAAACAGATTTCATGTTCGTCGCCAGCCATGACGATGGCCGTGCGCAACAGATTGGTCAGCTGGCGGAAGTTGCCTGGCCACTTATGCTGGTGGAACAGGCGCAGGATGTCCGGCGCCACCGTGTAGCGCGTGTCGGGCGCTTCCGTTGCAAGGATTTTCTTCACCACCGTATCGAGGTCCGTGCGCTCGCGCAGCGGCGGCAGTTTGACGACCAGGCCGTTCAGGCGGTAATACAGATCTTCGCGGAACAATCCCTTGGCCATGCGCTCGCGCAAATTGTGATTCGTGGCGCAAATGAGCTCGACGTTGACCGTGATCGATTTGCTGCTGCCCAGCGGCGTGACCATCCGCTCCTGCAGCACGCGCAACAGCCGCGCCTGCAAGCCGAAGGGCATGTCGCCGATTTCATCGAGGAACAGGGTGCCGCCATTGGCCTGCAAGATCTTGCCGATGGCTCCCTTCTTGCGCGCGCCCGTAAACGCCCCGTCTTCATAGCCGAACAGTTCCGATTCGATCAGGGTTTCCGGGATCGAGGCGCAATTGACGGCAATAAACGGTCCCATGGCCCGTGGCGAGTCGTTATGGATGGCTTGTGCCAGCAATTCCTTGCCGGTGCCCGTTTCGCCCATGACGAGGATGGGAATATCGCGTCCCAATACCTTGTTGACCTTTTCGATCACCAGTTCCAGTTGCGGATCGCCCGTGCGCAGGTAGCGCAAGCCGGACAGGCGGCGCGCCGCGTTGGCCGCATGGCTGGCCGGCGCGGGCACCTGTGCCGGCACGGCGTTGATATCGCTATGGTCGGTGCTGGTGGTAAAACCGTGCTGGAAGACGCTATTGGACAGGCGCAACTGCGCGCGCCCATACACGCGCACGCCGCTGTGCATGCACAGGTTCAGCAAGCCGGGCGAGGCGGTACGGTAATGGTCGTACAGGGCGGAAACAGGCAAGCCGAACAGGGAACTGAAGGTATGCGATTGCAGCGCGGCAAATGACAGGCCCAGCTGGAACAAGCCATTCTTGTTTGCCGACAAAAACCGTCCGCCTGGCGTGAACGAAGCGATGCCTTCCATCAAGGTGCCAATGAATTCGGGCCGCGCGTGGAAGTGCACGGTGATGGCATCTTCGAAGGTGGCGGAAAACAGCTGATTTTCGATCATCAGCGCCGACATGCGCACGAGGGCCATCGTATGCTTGTGAAAACTGCGCTGGTCGCTGGAAACGTCCAGTACGCCGATGACATTGCCCCGGTGGTCGGTGATCGGTGCCGCAGAGCAAGTCAGGAAATGATTGGCAGCAAGGTAATGTTGGTCCGCATGGACCAAAGTCGGTACTTTTTCCGTGATGGCCGTGCCGATGGCGTTCGTGCCGCGGCTTTGCTCCGACCATGCAACGCCCGGCTGCAGGGCGACGCGGTTGGCTTTCTCCAGGAAATCATCGTCGCCCAGCGAATGCACGATCACGCCATTGGCATCCGTGAGTATCACCATATTGTGCGTGTTGACGATTTGCTGGTACAGCGTTTCCATCGCCGGCAGCGCATGCGTGTGCAGCATGCGGTTTTGCTCGATCAGCAAGGACAGGTCGGATTTGCCCGCTGGCGTGAAGTCCGGCGTGGCCGTGGGCGACAGGCCAAAGGCGACGGAACGCTGATGGGACGTTTCGATGATGACGGGGACGTTCTCCTGTCCTGCCGGCGAGACGCTTCCTTCCGCAATGGACGAAAACGGTGCGCTACGGTAAGTAGCTGACGGTTGATACATGATCTCGTTGCCTCCGTTGGGCCCTGTACTGCGGCGCTCTTTTGAATATCGAGAGTGTTCCATAATGTAGCACCTGTCACAGATGGGAGCAAAGCAAAGCGAGCCGGGCTATCCCCAGTGTTGCTGCGAGGCCCAGAATTGCCACCATCGGGGGCAGTGCATATGGCGGTATAAGCAAGTGCGGTGCCAGGGGCGTTTCATGGGGTGGGAAAATAGCACTTGCCGCGCCTGCGGGGCAGGGCTATAATTCGCCCCCTCGCTGAACGACGCATGCAAATGCCGAGTAAAGCAGGGTAGAAAAGAAGGAGTTGACGGATGTAGCGAAATGCTTCATACTCTTCCTTCTTCGCAGCTGACAAACACAACGCTTTGTCGATGGCGCGAAAGCAGTACCGAATACAGTTCTTTAACAATTAACAGTCGATAAGTGTGGACATTTGATGTAGTGCAGCAGCGATCTTCGGATTGCTGTAATACTTAAAATAT
>NZ_FTMV01000039.1 GCF_900156175.1 Janthinobacterium sp. TND4EL3 | reverse complement strand
GTAAAGGCTGAATAACTTAAATTTCATTCTCAATAGGTCCCAATCCATGACAGTCACCTCGACTGTCATTCGATAAAATCGTCCGCTCTTGGCCGGTTGCAGACGAATATAAACGGCTGGTGAAGAAATCCTATACTGAAAGCTATGAATATAGCAATGTGGCCAAGATAAAATAACTAACCAACAGGATGCCCGGGAGCTGGAGCCAGGAAAATTTATATCTGAATCGGAAACGGCGTTTTGGCATTTTCTGCGTCAACGATTTCGGCGGAACGATTTTCGGTGGCCATGCAAATGGAGCAATCCCATCGACAGGCGGCCAGGATTCAAAACGATAAGCGTAAGCGTCAAAGTTCGTTCTATTAAACCGGTTCTGTTCTTGAACTGCTTGATTGAAGGCAACCTCGCCCGGGGATGCGACGTCCTCTCCGTCTGCATAGAAATAGCCTTCGCTTTCCTTTGCCAGTATTGCCATCGAGAGTATTTGCATGGCAGCAGTGGACTCGCTTCTTCCTGCGGCCGTCCTGGAGATCGTCGTATAGCTGTAATTACCGACGCCTCTTGGCGGCCACAGCATGCTGCGGGGTTCTTTCTTTCCTCTTTTTTGCACGCCAAATTCAAACGCAATCAGCAAGGGAGTTGCGGGTTCCATGCGCAGGAATTCAACTGGCGTCTTAGTAACGCGTAGATAAAGGACTTGCTCTGCCGAAGACTTTGTCAACGTAAGGTCCGGATGTAGTTGCACATCAAAGCCAAGATTTGCGAATGTCTCAATGAACCGCGCCTCCAAGCCATCGGTTTTTTTGCCAAGGAAAGCTGAAATATTAAGACTCATCGTCAGGACTGAATGTAGCCATGAATGGTGATTTACTGTTGGAAATGGGCGGGCGGTACAGAATCGGAACGTCTTCCCCTGGCCGGCAAGCGGTCCATGAGCATAACGAATTACCAACCGAGAAAAGTCACACATTGTCACGTCAACGTGAATGTCTGCTTCTGGCCGGAATGAGCCTATCGCCTCATTTTTTCAAGAGCTCTCGATAGTAATCAAAGACGTTATTTTCGTCCCCATCTGTGATGAATTTTGCCACTCGCCCCCATGGCCAAAAGTTGGTGCCTGTCTTCGTTCTAAGTCCTGGGAATTTTTGGCCATTAATCGAAATCATGCCCCACTCCGCGCCATAATTTCTGCGGTACACCTCACCAACATAGCTACCGAACCCCTTGGCAAATAACATCACCTGCTCTTGTGAGGGTCTCGGCGTCTTAGCGACGTAAGAAGCGTGCATCTTTACCAAAGCTCTTTCGACATTTTCAATGCTGGCATCACTCCAATCCAGCTGCATACCAAACTGGCTTTTAGCCAAGTCCACGGCATCTAAAGCATAAGCTTCCGCAATTTTTTGGATGTTAGGGTCTGCAACAAAACTGTGACTTTCTTGGGCAACCGCATTCGCGTGGAATGGGAGCATGGCCAAGTTAAAAAACAGTAGCGTGTTGAAATTTTTCATATTTCTCTTAAATAGAAATGTACTTAAGGCGATGCGTAGTGATCGTCAGGTCCTGGCTGCGGATTCAATCCTTCAACGCAACACTTTAACTTAAATGCATCATTGCAGAATGGAATGATGAGAAAAAGAACTCGATTCGATTGAGCCGCGTCCCACGAACCCCGGGATTAAAGTCGCAATGCGTTTTGCCATGGGAACGTGAGTGCAAAAACGCTCCGAAGCGCAAGCAGACTTTGTTTGAACCGGACAGAAGTCTCTGCAGGGCAGGGGAGATAGACAGGCCAGACCCGATCTAGTCGTTGGATCAGGCTGCTACGAGATCGTACATCAGGAGTCTGGCAGGACACCCAGGCCCCCAACACGATCCCCCGATTTTTCATCTTTCAAGAACCGTGGATCAGGAGAGTCTACGCTACTGATGGCGATTCAGTAATCTCCGCTGCGCCCGGAACTAGGATAGAGCCTCAAGAGCATGAAGAATCACCGAACTACCGGTTTGCCCAATAGCTCAGCGCATCTAGCGCCAGTACTGACCCAGCCCACGACACGCTGCGCCTCGTCCACCAGCATAATGATCTTGCAGTCGGACGTTTCGCTCCCATAGTTGAGCTGCAGAAGGTCATCTTCATGTCGATAGCTGACGGGGGTGCCGTAGCGAGCGGCGACGGCGAAACTATCTTGTCCAATCAAATTATCGCGTACCCAACCGTCGCTGACCTCGCATCCTGAACTAATGATGACAAATGCTAGCGAGCATAGGGGTCTCATTTTTCGCTTTCGGTACCTGATCACTCCCATCCTAATCCGCGGCATGACCGTTGGCTTTGCGTCAGCACATGAGCATTGACACTATCAGCGAGCATCTACTCGTGAATCCCCAAGATCGACGGTAGCTCAGCTCCTAGGCTGCGTACCGGCGGCTACAGATCACCGCAACGCTCTCTGGGAATCTCGCGCCTCATGTCGATTGCTCTAGTTTTCGGCATCATTGCCCGAACGATGCTGACTCAGGGGTGATTAGTGCGATAAAACTGAGGCGACGGACGGAAACCGTAATGTGCTCACTATCCTATTGCCTCCAATACCAGGAACAAAATTCCGACAATAAGACCAGACTTTTCTGATATTGTGCGATCAAATAGTTTTCAAATTTTCAAACTAATCGGAAGAGCATGACCACCCACTACTTCAATAATTCTGAAAACCGGCTGCACAACGAGCTTTTCGGGGCTGAGGCATTCTATGACCTCGACACCACGGGAAACCAAGCCAAAGCGTTAACAAAAATAGTTGAGGGTGATACCTGTGTGGTAGCCACTCCCCAAGGCAAACTGGTCCGTTTCTCTCGTTATATATTTCGACGCTTTGCCCTTCAGAAGGATGGAGCTGACAAGCAAGTGCAGGTTCTTTTCGGTGATCTGTTAGATTCGCACTTACTTTCTAAAGCTGAAGCTGCGATCGATATAGATTACGGTGTTCTTTTTGACAAGAAGGGAAATTTTAAGCGCGCCTCAGTACATGTTGATCCTGCCCGATCCAATATGATTGGCGAGCGTTTTTTTGGAGAGATTCCAGGGGTGCCAGTTGGCTCAACCTTTGACAGTCGAATCGCACTCAGTTCCGCAAAGGTGCATCGACCGACTCAGGCTGGGATCTCCGGTGCAGCCAAGGAGGGCGCTGACTCCATCGTTATCTCCGGCGGCTATGAAGATGATCAAGACCTCGGCGACGAAGTCGTATATACCGGCCATGGAGGGCAGCTGAATGGGAAGCAGGTCAAGGATCAAGAAATGCTGGTCGGGAACCTTGCCCTCGTCGTCAGTGAGATGGAGGGATTTCCAGTACGCGTCGTTCGAGGACCAGATAAGAATAATTCTTTTTCTCCACCCAGTGGGTATCGCTATGATGGGTTGTTTCGTGTCGATAGTCATTGGCATGAAATCGGCAAAGCAGGATTTAAAATTTGGCGATATCGGCTGGTGAAATTGCAGGCTGAAGCTGTACCGTCAGAAATCTCAGGTGTTGGCACCGAAGGGTTGCCGACTGGCGAGAATTCGAATCCTGTTCGTAAATCTCAGACCGTGCAGCGTATTGTGAGAGATACTAAACAAGCAAAAAATGTAAAAATGCATTACGGGCATGCTTGTCAGGTGTGCGGCACACGAATAATGACCGCCACGGGACCTTACGCCGAAGCAGCACACATTCGTCCGCTAGGAGCACCGCACAATGGGCCTGATACTTCGGACAACATTCTTTGCTTATGCCCAAACCATCATGTCATGTTTGACTTTGGCGCTTTTTCAATCGAAGACGATCGCTCACTAATTGGCATTGAGGGCAGTCTTTCGATCCGGCCCGGCCATCGTATCGACATCAAGCATCTGGCATTTCATCGCGAAAAATACTCCAACCGGGCAAAGTGAAGTTGAGTCGCAGGGATTTCACTAGTTGCGTGCGATCCGCTCAAAATACGACTTTTCATCTTTAATTACGGATAGCTTGTTGCACCCACAAGCTATCCAGACATACCTTTCAGATACATTAATAAATTCTATGCTCATCGATGGATGCCCACACAGTTTCGCAGATCTCACGACAACGGTACTTCCGAAGCACCTCATCACTCTTCGCATAGCATTGGCAAAGCCACATCCTGCGTCTCGTTTCAGCAAGGCGGGAGAGGGCCCAGTATCCATAGCCCGCGCGTTCGGAATCGACTCTGATTTCTCGGGGTGTTACGTACTGATCGACAATGGCACACCTATTTATGTTGGCATATCACGTCAAGTTCTCGCCCGTTTACGTCAACACCTCACAGGCAAAACCCATTTTGACGCAAGTTTGGCGTACGCCATGGCACAACGTAAATGTCCAACGCCGGGCAAAAGAGGGGACGCCATGACCCAAACATCGTTTCAACAAGCTTTTGCCGATGTGAAGACGCATCTATGTTCACTTCATGTAGCCTTTGTTCAGATTGAGAATCCCCTTGAGCTGTATGTCTTTGAGGCATACGCAGCCATGGAGCTAGCGACGCATGAGTGGAATACTTTTCGCACTCATTGAGGAGCCTAATACTATCTTGTCATTCGTGCATAACTGCGTAACGTGCGAGATCAGAAGAATCACCCACAGCTGAATCGACGGCCCCGCATGACAATTCCGGCGCCGTCAGAAGACGATACAGTGTTGACCACAAGGAGCTCAGTCCACTGCGATAATGCGTGCAATGGTTGTCGGGAGTAAAGTTAAAGTGAAAATGTGAAGCGGAAGCCCTAAAGGTGCGCTCATGAACGGGGAAATAAGCGGAATTTACTTTTCGTGGCATTTACCAACAGACCGCGTTGTCGGAAAAGCCGACAAATCAACCGGTTTCGCTTTACCTGCGCATGGTTTAGAGAAAGGAAAACAATGATAGTGATGAAAAGAATAGAATGGAAGGTTGCAGCCGTAGTTATGCTCACCTGCTTAGCCGCGTGCGATTCCTATAAAGAGCCAGCAACTGACGATGAGTGGCGGGTGTTCTGCGAAGCGCCAGACAGCGTGACACGTATCAAGGCTATCGCTGACGAGGGCAAACGTCAACAAGCCGGGAGTACCTGCGCACGCGCCCCATGGCAAAAATTTGAGCCGAGTGCACAACGATCTTATTAACGGAAATCCGTGTGGACTAAAATCCGCGCCAAAGAAGGAATGAATCCGATATGTGCTGAGGTGAGCACCGCGCTCTGCCGCACGAACGTGGTTAGCGTTAACACAGAGGGATTCGGCAGCGCACACAACTTTACAGACCGGATGCAAATTGCCACGCTCAATGCGTTCTTCAACAGCTATGAGCTAGCTTTTGGCACGCTGCTTGAGGCCCTGTTACCCGGCTTGTCTGCGATCCGGCGCTTGCAACCTTCATGCGAAACAATGAGACAGGCCATCTGCCCATATGGGTCGAAATGGGGCTAGTTATACGGTCGATTCCAGAAGTGGCTGTGCCTCACCAAATTAGAAGAAAATAATGTCAGAAGATAAATTAGTGTTCGATGAAACGTTGATGGCCACTTTGCGAAATGCGAAAGCCGAGGAAGTAGATCTACTTGTAGATGTGGTGACGGACTTCGGAAGGGGGCGAGCCGGTCTCGATACAGAACTAAAAAAAGAGCTGGTTTTTGCCAAGCACTCTCCTTTGGCTGATCGATATCATTCGAAGCTGCTTAAATTGCTGGGTGCGGAATTACAGCAATTTGGCGGAAACTCTGCGATGAATCTGATGCGGCGTTACCGTGGAAAAGCTGCGGTCCCTTACAGTGAAGTGGTGGACGACGTATACAAAAAGCTCAACGGCAAGTCTCCAGCAACAAAGTCAGTGGAGCAAAAGGAGCGCGAGCTAGCCTTGGCTTTGTTCGGTGCCAACTGGCGTGATCTACCTGCGAAAGAACGCTACGAAAGAAGTACCAGCGTGACTGTATTGGCCGGTGCGTTCTCGATAGGTAACGCACTAGGGACAGATGCTAAAGGTGCACCTGTAGGATTGTCGGCAGTAAATAGTGCAGCTATATTTTCCGCGTTGAGCATCGGTTTTCGATTGAACCCGGTTGGGATACTCGCGACGGCGGGCCTCGGAATTCATAGCGCCGTGTCGGAGGCATATCGCATCACGGTACCTTTCATCGCACAAATTGGGTGGATAAGGTTACGTCAGGAGGCGGACTTGCTTACACCTTCCGAGGTGACTTCCCAGCAAGACACGCCAGCCTACCACGCTGCCGTTTTGCGCGATCTGGTAATGACCGACGAAAACGGCCGCAGCCTAATGAAAATTAGCGTGTTCGGAGGCGCACCGCTGTCGGCGGGAAGGGCAATGCCCCCAGAGCAGGTAAGCAAACTCAATCCATTGCTTGCGAATATTCCTGGCCTCGCAGCTTTGGCTGAGCAGCAAAATGGCACCTACGTGCTTTGCAGCATACCCTTTGAGGCGCTGACGGCGGGCAAGAACGAAGGCACTGCGCGGGCTTGGGTTACTGAGGCGGGGCGCATAAAAGAACACGCTTTTTTGTCAGAGCCTGAGAAACTGCAGAACGTCATGGTCAGTGGCGCGGTGTGGAATATTGTATCTTCCGCCGTTGGGCAGAAACATCTGCACGATATCAGTGAGAAGCTGACCGCCATCAAACGACAATTGGATGATATCCAGGCTGACATGGAAAACTCGAAACGGCACAAGCTTACCGCCTTGGTGAAGTATGTGCAGAGTCTGTTGGATCATTTTCCCCAGGAGGGAATTAGTGCGAATGCACTTGCTCATTTGGAAGACCGGCAAGTTGATATGCTCGAGTTAGAGCAATATTTTCAGGACAAGATGAAGGATGAGGCGATCAAAGCCAATCAGGTGGAAACGGGAAACCTGTTTAGCCCAGGCGCGTCCAGAACGGCGTTATTCGAAAGCCTTGCCAAGATGGAGGTTTGGGCACAAAGCTTAGTGCAGGTGGCCCAGTTACGTATTGTTAGTTATGCGTTACTCTATATGGGCGCACCGTCGACACGCTACCGTGCCGAGGCAATGAAGGTTTTGGACAGTCTGGAACCACTATCTGTCGATGCAGAAAGATTCCGACAAATATATAGTGCTCAGTTGGAGTTGACTAACTCGCGGCTGTTTTCGACAAGCGCTGATCAGATGAATGGGTTCGTCGCACAGTTGGCGGCGCTGGATGACGTTATGCGAAGCGCGCCGACACATGCCAAGAAATTGCATAAGTTGCTTTCCGAGGATCAGCGCGTGCTGCTTCGTGTCGAGAATGGTCAATTCTGTTCGGGTGATCTGCTTGACTAGGAGAATCATCGCACAAACAAAGGCTCAGAATTCGAGCACTGAGCATTGTGAGGTCTGCTGATTTTTCTGTAAGCGTGAGGGTAAAACTGCCTTGAGCCTGGCGCCGAAGTGGGAGATGAGGCATCACACCGCTGCGAAGCGGCGTGGTTTCAATCCGACGTAGTCTGCACGGCGCAGCTCCAGGGAGGGGCAAGGCATCGAAATATTGAGTTGGTGAAGCTCAGTACGCTAATATTTCAGTTAGGATTGACTTTTAAGTCATGCATATATGATAATTATTTGCAAGAGTATCGGAAGCGCCGCAATACATACAGCTGCGTGAACGCCCACTTCCAGGCAGAAATTGACCCCGATCTTTAGTTTGAATTTCATAGCATTAGACTTTCTGATGGCAATGAGCTAATTGTTGACCAGTTGTCGTAAGACGAAATCAACGGAATAAAAAGAAAATTTCGGATGAGCGATACCAAGCCAAAATCCAGACGCCGAGTGGCTCCGCACGGAGAGGAGGCGATGCGCACGTATTCCATTCGGCTCACCAAAGCCCAGTACGAATACGCAAAAGAGGTAGGCGAGGGAAATTTCTCGTTGGGCATGCGCCGGATAATTGAAGCTTATGACGAGTCAATTCCATTGCAGCGCACTACAGTCGAGCGGGGAGGGCTGCGCCTCCCTACCAAGTGCATCGTACGGAAACGGCCAACTGGTAAGAGCCGAGGACGTCCAGCGTTGCCCGCATCGATAATACAGACCGCGCAGCGCATGTACTCGGAGCAAGGTCTACCCGTCAATGAAATCGTGACAACACTGAATATTCACATTTCCACGTTCTACAAATATGTGAACGTTAGAAAGAAACAATGACAGCGGGCTCGCTGCAGCGGAGCCGATATTCGCTCCATTGGGTGGAACGGCGGCCGATGGGAGACACTGCAGTTAATGGAAACCACCGCTTCGATACACTCCGCCTTCCGTAATAATCCGTATTGTCACTGTTGAGGCTAAGCTACTGGTGGCGATTCATTAAGCGGCCATGGCAAGCTTCTGTTTTGTCGTGATACCGTCAGGTGCGATGGCGAGTCAGTCGTGGTCGGAATTCCACCGCCAGCGCGCACCCGATCTGGCCGAGCGCACGAAGAAGATGACGGGCTAGTTTATCGTAGCCAACTGTGCCGCTATAGCGCCCAAAAGCAGGCGTTCTGCTGCTGCCTCGATCGGATAAACCATCCTTCGCCGGCAGCTATAGCCAGGGAAGGCCTGCTTTTGCTGGCGCGCGGCATGAGTCGCTGCAGGGCAGGGGAGATCGACCGGTCAGACCCGATCTCGTCATTGGATCAGCCAGCTACGAGATCGCACGCTATCCGTTCGACAAACTGCGCAGCAACCTACCCTTTCGTAGTTGTTCTGGTGGGTGACCGCGGCAAAACGTGAACGTCTCCTGTCCGGCAAAAATGGACCAACAGCGGCATTTGTGTTGGATCCGGCTCAAAGAAATGCGCCGAAAGTTACCGTCCAGCAGCTACTGGCAATGCGGTGCCAACATCTTCCCGGCTCGCCGGCTACACTTGAATGTACTGGTATGCCCAAGACATGTAGCGGTAGACAGAAAAAGCTTGACCTTCCCGCCATTGGAACGATTACAGTGTGAATATGGAAAAGGACTCATAATTGTCGACTCCTATCTCAACCAGGTTGGCTGCATTCCTTTAAAACGTTGATGAAGACTACTCGCTCCACGCGCTTATTGACGATGTTCGTCGCGATACTCAGCATGCTGTTCATGCAGCATGCTGCCGCGGCGTACCTGTGTCCGGGCGCGCCGCAGGCGGGGAGTAATCAGACTGCATCCATGCATGCAATGATGATGGCCATGCCGGACATGCCCGGTTGCACCGGCATGGATACGGATCAATCGACCCTGTGCCATGTCTACTCGCATGGCGACGCCGCCAGACAATCCCTGGACAAGATACCCGGCGCCGACCTGCCGCCTTTCGTCGCCATTGTCGTGCCGCTGTTGTGGGTGGTTCTTGACGTACCCATCCTGCCGGAAGTCCGTCCGCCCTTGGATGTGGCCTTGGCGCGCTCCACCGCACCGCCCATCGCCATCCGCCATTGCTGTTTCCGCATTTGACACTGCAGATTGCCTAGAACGTTGCCGTCTCGCCATCTTTGGTGTGACGCTATTGTCCATTGCATTCTGGAGATCCCATGTCACTCTCGTACTGCGTGCAGACGCACGCACGCGCAGCGCGTCTTCGCCCTTGGCGGAAGACGGCGCTTGCATTCGCCCTGGCATTGCCCTTGCTGGCAGCGGCCGCGCCGCATCCACTGACTTTCAACGAGGCGCTGCGGCAGGCCGTCGCCCGCTCGCGGCAGCTGCCTGCGCAAGACCAAGCGGTGACCGCCGCGCAGCAAATGGCCATCGCGGTTGGGCAGCGGCCCGATCCCGTCCTCAAGGCTGGCATCGACAACCTTCCGCTGAGCGGCCACGACCGCTTTAATTTGAATAGCGATGCCATGACCATGCGGCGCATCGGCATCGCGCAGGAACTGACCAGCACCAATAAATTGCACTGGCGCGCTGTCCGCCAGGAACGCGAAGCGGGCAAGGCGCAGGCACAGAAGCAGGTGGCCCTGGCCGCCATCGAGCGCGAGACAGCAATCGCCTGGCTGAACGTGTATTACAACCGGAAGGTGGCCACCGTGCTGGCCAAGCAGTTGGAGCTGTCGCGCCAGGAAATCGACGCTGCCGAGGCCGCTTATCGCGGCGGGCGCGGCAGCCAGGCCGATCTGTTGGCCGCGCGCGCCGCCCTGTTTGTGCTGGAAGACCGCGGCAGTCAGTCCCGGCGTGACCTCGACGTGGCCGCCAATGCGCTGGCCCGCTGGACGGGATACGAAAGCGAATTGGCAGAATCCGACTTGCCGGACCTGGACAACATCGGCCTCGATCCGGCCATACTCGACGCCCAAAGCGCGCGCCGCCCGCAGATCGCCGTGCTGGTGCGGCAGGAAGAGGCAGCGCAAGCTGATGTGCACCTGGCGCAGGCGAACCGCCATGCGGACTGGAGCGTCGAGGTAGCCTTCCAGCAACGCGGCAGCGCCTACGGCAACATGCTTTCCGTGGGCCTGTCGCTCCCCCTGCAGTGGGACCGTCCGCAACGCCAGGACCGCGACCTGGCGGCGAAACTGGCCTTGGCCGAGCAGGCGAAGGATGAGCGAGAAGAAGCCATGCGCGACGATGCCGCCACCACCCATGCCTTACTCATCGCCTGGAAGAATGGGCGTGAACGTACCGAGCGCTACACGCGGCAACTGCTGCCCGTGCTGGAACAGCGCAGCGAAGCTGCCCTGGCAGCCTACCGGGGTGGAAAGGGCACGCTGGCCGACGTGCTGGCCGCCCGGCGCGGCACGATGGATGCACGTATTGAATTGGTACGACTGCAGATGGACACTGCCCAGCGCTGGGCGCAACTGCGTTTCCTCTTTCCTGACACCCAGCAAGACCTGGAGCACCCGCAATGAGCAATAAAAAAACACTCGCCATCGTCACCGTGCTGGCAGCCAGCTTTGCCGCCGTCGGCTACTCCGCCTATCAGTTCGGCGCTGCCAACGGCACCCACGCTGCACCGGCAGTTGCCAGCAGCAGGACGCCGCTGTACTGGCACGACCCCATGGTGCCGGGCCAGAAGTTCGACAAGCCAGGCAAATCACCGTTCATGGACATGCAGCTGGTTCCTGTCTATGCAGACAGCGATGCCGCCAACGATGACAGCCGCAGCATCCGCATCGATCCCCGCGTGCAGCAAAATTTGGGCGTGCGCACGGCGCTCGTCACTTCGGGCGCACTGTCCGTACCGCTGGCGGCCGTCGGCAACGTGGCCTACAACGAGCGTGACGTGGCCGTCGTGCAGGCGCGCAGCGGCGGCTTCCTTGAGCGCCTGGCCGTGCGCACGCCGTTCGACCCCGTGCGCAAAGGCCAGGCTTTGGCTGAACTGTATGTACCGGACTGGATCGCCGCGCAAGAAGAATTCCTCGCCGCCCGCCGCATGCGGGGCGAAGGTGCGGCTGGCCTGGCTGATGCAGCCCGCCAGCGCATGCGCCTGGCAGGCATGGACGAGGCGCAGATCCGCCTGGTGGAAACGAGCGGCACCGTACACGCGCGGCTGACGGTGATGGCACCCATCGGCGGCGTCATTGCCGA
Organism: Janthinobacterium sp. TND4EL3; assembly: GCF_900156175.1. Classification (GTDB taxonomy): domain Bacteria; phylum Pseudomonadota; class Gammaproteobacteria; order Burkholderiales; family Burkholderiaceae_D; genus Janthinobacterium. Next base: position 7,111 of record NZ_FTMV01000039.1, on the reverse strand, counting down.
GCTGGCGGCCCGCGAAGGCATGACGGTCACCGCCGGCGCACCGTTGTTCCGCATCAACGGCCTGGCCAACGTGTGGGTTAACGCCGAACTGCCCGAGAGCGCTGCGGCCACGGTGCGTCCAGGCACGCCGGTCGAAGCGCGCGCGCAGGCGCTGCCCGGCAAGGTTTTCCATGGCAAGGTCAGCGTGATCTTGCCTGAAGTGAACGCAGCTACCCGCACCGTGACGGCCCGTATCGAGTTGGCCAATCCTGGCAGCCAGTTGCTGCCCGGCATGTTTACAACGCTCAATTTCGCGCCTGGGGCGGCTACCGACGTTCTGCTGCTGCCCTCGGAAGCTGTAATTCAGACGGGTACGCGCAAGGTCGTCATGCTGGCCGGGGAGGGCGGCCGCTTTACTCCGATCGAGGTGCAAACCGGTGCCGAGGGCAATGGCATGACGGAAATCCGTACAGGGCTGGCTGCCGGGCAGAAAGTGGTGGTATCGGGCCAGTTCCTCGTCGATTCCGAAGCCAGCCTGAAGGGCACCATCACGCGCATGGGCGGCATGCCTGCGGCCGACGCGACGCCCGCCGTGGCGCAACATCACGCGGCGGGCACGGTGGAGCAGGTCGGCCCGCAAGACATCACCATTTCCCACGGCCCTGTCGCGTCGCTGCAATGGGGACCAATGACGATGGCGTTCAAGCTGCCGTCGGGCGGTTTGCCGGCGCAGCTCCGCGTGGGCGACAAGGTAAACTTTGCTTTCAGCAAGGGCGCGCAGGGCGACTTCGTCATCACAGCCATCCGGCCCGCCGCCGCATCCATGGGCAGCATGGCGATGCCGGGAGGCAAGCCATGATTGCCAAGCTGATACGCTGGTCCATAGGCAACCGCTTCCTCGTCCTGCTGGCGACTATTTTCCTGGCGGCCTGGGGCGCCTGGTCGTTGGCGCACACGCCGCTCGACGCGATCCCCGACCTGTCCGACACGCAAGTCATTGTGCGCACCAGCTATCCGGGACAGGCGCCACAGATCGTCGAAAACCAGGTCACGTATCCGTTGACGACCACGATGCTATCGGTGCCGGGCGCAAAAAGCGTGCGCGGCTATTCCTTTTTCGGCGATTCCTTCGTCTACATCCTGTTCGAGGATGGCACGGACCCGTACTGGGCAAGGTCGCGCGTCCTGGAATATCTGAGTCAAGTGCAGTCGCGTCTGCCGGCGCAGGCGAAGACGGCGCTGGGGCCGGATGCCACGGGCGTAGGCTGGATCTACGAGTATGCGCTGGTCGACCGCAGCGCCAAGCAGGACCTGGCGCAACTGCGCGCTCTGCAGGACTGGTTCCTCAAGTTCGAGCTCAAGGCGCTGCCGAACGTGTCGGAAGTGGCCAGCATTGGCGGCATGGTGCGCCAGTACCAGATCGTGCTGGATCCAGACAAGCTGCGCGCCTACGGCATTCCACACGGGAAGGTGATTGCCGCCGTGCAGCGCGCCAACCAGGAAACGGGTGGTGCCGTGCTGGAACTGGGCGAGGCGGAATACATGGTACGTGCCTCGGGCTATCTGCAGTCGCTCGATGATTTCCGCAAGATTCCTCTGGCAACGACGGACGCGGGCGTGTCAGTACGCCTGGGCGACGTGGCCACGGTGCAGCTGGGGCCGGAAATGCGGCGCGGCATTGCGGAACTGAACGGCGAGGGCGAAGTGGCGGGTGGCGTGATCATCATGCGCTCGGGCAAGAATGCGCTGGAAACCATTGCCGCTGTGAAAGCCAAGCTGGCCGTACTGAAAGCGGGCTTACCGCCCGGCGTGGAGATTGTGTCCGTGTATGACCGATCCAGCCTGATCCAGCGCGCCGTGGGCAATTTGCACCAAAAGCTGATCGAGGAATTCATCGTCGTGGCCCTTGTCTGCGCCGTGTTCCTGTTTCACTTGCGCTCGGCGCTGGTGGCCATCGTCTCGCTGCCGCTGGGTATCCTGATCGCCTACATCGTCATGCATTACCAAGGCGTTAATGCCAACATCATGTCACTGGGCGGCATCGCTATCGCGATCGGCGCCATGGTTGACGCGGCCGTTGTCATGATTGAAAACGCACACAAGCATATCGAAGCCTGGCACGACGCGCACCCAGGACAGCAGTTGCAGGGTGAAACGCACTGGAACGTGATCGGCGACGCTGCCGCCGAGGTGGGCCCCGCCTTGTTCTTCTCCTTGCTGATTATCGTGTTGTCGTTCATTCCTGTGTTTACCCTGGAAGCGCAGGAAGGGAGACTCTTCGCCCCGCTGGCGTTCACCAAGACCTATGCCATGGCGGCCGCCGCCGGCCTAGCCGTCACCCTGATCCCGGTACTCATGGGTTATCTGATCCGCGGCCGCATCCCTGCTGAGCACAGCAATCCGCTCAACCGGTGGCTGATCGCGTTGTACCGCCCTTTGCTGGACAGGGTGTTACGGCGTCCGAAAACTACCTTGCTGCTGGCGGGCCTGACTGTGCTGCTGACGGCGTGGCCGATGTCGCGCCTGGGCGGTGAATTCATGCCGCCGCTCGACGAAGGCGACCTCTTGTACATGCCATCGGCCTTGCCCGGCTTGGGAGCGGGAAAGGTGGCCGAACTGCTGCAGCAGACGGATCGCCTGATCAAGACTGTACCGGAAGTGCTGACGGTGTTCGGCAAGGCGGGCCGTGCCGAGACGGCCACGGACCCGGCACCGATGGAAATGTTCGAAACGACGATACAGTTCAAGCCGCGCGCGCAGTGGCGGGCCGGCATGACGCCCGACAAGCTGGTCGAGGAGCTGGACCGCGCCGTGCACGTGCCGGGCCTGACGAATATCTGGGTGCCGCCCATCCGCAATCGCATCGACATGCTGGCCACGGGCATCAAGAGCCCCGTCGGCATCAAGGTGGCGGGCGCTAGCTTGCAGGAAATCGACCGCATCACGGCCGGCATCGAGCATGTCGTCAAGCAGGTGCCTGGCGTGTCCTCGGCGCTGGCCGAGCGCCTGAACGGCGGGCGCTATGTCGACATCAAGATAGACCGCGATGCGGCGGCCCGCTATAGCTTGAATATTGCTGATGTGCAAAGTATCGTCGCCAGCGCCATCGGCGGTGAGAACGTCGGCGAAACGGTGGAAGGCTTGCAGCGCTTTCCCATCAGCGTGCGCTACCCGCGCGAGCTGCGCGATTCCGTCGAGAAACTGCGCGAGCTGCCCGTGCTGACGGAGCGGGGCGCGCAGATACGCCTGGGCGACGTGGCCTCCATTCGCATCGCTGATGGTCCGCCCATGCTGAAAAGCGAGAACGCGCGCTTGTCTGGCTGGGTGTACGTGGATATCCATGGGCGCGACCTGAGTTCGGCCGTGCGGGAGATGCAGCGCGCGGTCGCTGCGCAGGTCAAGTTGCCGCCCGGCTATTCGGTGTCGTGGTCGGGGCAGTTCGAATACCTGGAACGGGCCACGGCGAAGTTGAAAATCGTCGTGCCCGCCACCTTGCTGATCATTTTCGTGCTGCTGTACCTGACCTTCGGCCGCGTCGACGAAGCCGCACTGATCATGGCGACCTTGCCGTTTGCGCTGGCGGGCGGCATCTGGCTGCTGTGGCTGCTGGGCTACCACCTTTCGGTGGCCAGCGGCGTGGGCTTCATCGCACTTGCGGGAGTGTCGGCAGAATTTGGCGTGATCATGCTGCTGTACCTGAAACAGGCATGGGAGGCGAAACAGGCGCAGGGCGCGCACGGCGAGGCGGCCTTGCTGAACGCCATCCGCGAAGGCGCTGTGTTGCGCGTGCGGCCGAAAGCCATGACGGTGGCCGTCATCATTGCCGGGCTGGTGCCGGTGATGCTTGGGACGGGAACAGGATCGGAAGTGATGCAGCGCATCGCCGCACCGATGGTGGGCGGCATGATCACGGCGCCGCTGCTGTCGATGTTCGTCGTGCCAGCGGTCTACCTGTTGATTCGTCGTAAGGCGATGCGGTCTGCAATGGGCAAGCGGTTGTCTACAGATGTTGCTTACTAGGCAGGCGCAAGGTGCTCGCAGCTTGAGAGAGCTTGTGGGAGGAAATCTATTTTTTAGTTACTCAAAGGAACCATCATGAAAAACACTTTACAACTCCCTTTGCTACTGGTCATGTGTATTGCCGGTCCGGTGTTTGCACAAGCGCCAATGGCAGTGAAAGACGGAAAAATGGAACGGCCAGGTTGCCAGGCTATGAAGGGCATGGCGACCAAAGATTGCACAGAAATGATGGCCACTACCGACGCCAGTCACCGTCCTACAATCACCCATAGCGCCGTCGCCACCGTCAAGGAGGTCGATGCGGCCAAGGGCAAGGTGATCTTGGCACATGAAGCGATTCAAAGCCTGAACTGGCCACCAATGACGATGGGTTTCACAGTAAAAGAGCAGGCTCTGTTTGGCAAACTGAAGGTGGGGAAGCAAGTACATGTCGACATCAAGAAAGAAGGTGCTGAATATGTTGTTGTCGGAGTAAGATAAGATCCGGTAGGAGGTGATCTCGATACGAGGTAGCACCTCCTTTAACAATGTCTATATATCGATTGCGACGAGATGATCCGAAACGATGTGATCTTGCCCCCGTATAACCAAACTCTGCTCTTTGAACCATGAGGCGATCACGAACTGGGTAAAAGAAAATGTACCAGGGCAGGTATCGTTCAATCGCTTGTGTCAGCGTTGTGAGCCGGATGCACCCTGCGATGTAGCCGCAGTCATTCGTGACGATTTTGAAAAGCGAACTCGAAAAGTGATGAGCGATGATCGCGATGCTCGACGAACTCGGTTAGCTGCAAAGAAGATCCGGAAGCCAGACGTTCGCTATGTGATGACAATAGTATTTGATCGAGTGAAATAGCCCCTTGATTCACCAGACACAGCCTATGCGTTATTCTTACGGATAGGAATAGGGCTGTGCATATGACTAGATGTCCAGACTCGTTTGATCATAAGCGCGCTTCACGAATAGGTCCTGCTCCTTGTGCTGCTATTCTTCGAGCGCCTGGATGGGTGTTTTTGCAGCGATGGCCCGTTGTGGAATGTGGTGGTTGTAAAGCTTTAAATAGTTGAGCAAGCTCGTCTCCATATCGACCCGGCTGTCGAATCGGGGCTGCTGCAATAGGTCGCTGATACGGCCGTTGAGACGTTCGACCATGCCATTCGTTTACGGATGCCGGGGCGGTGCCAGGCGGTGTTCGATACCCATGGCGGCGCAGACTTTATTGAAGGCATGCTGGCCACTGGGCTCCCTGTCTTTTGTTGTGGAGCGGTCGGTGAATTGCGAACGTTGTCGGTCAGCAATTTGATGAGCCTGATCGGCGAGGCCAGCATGAGCCGGTGCAGGAACGCGCTAAAGCTAAAATAGCTTTTGCCTGCGCGCAGGAGTAGCCGCTGCAGGATAGGGGGGATCGGCACGTCGACCGGATCTCGTCGTTGGATCAGACAGCTAAGAGATCGCACACCAGGTACCTGGCAGGACGCCCAGGGCACTAACACGATCCATTGGTTTCTCATCAGCCAAGATAGGTGGGCCAGGAGTGTCGTAGGTATCTGCGGCGATTTACCCCAATAGCACCGCCAGCTTCCGCCCCCAAAGCGGACGTCGCCAGTTGGACGGAAATCACAAGCCGCCTAATTGAAAAATCTCTTTCCTTCGTTTGCAACGATATTCACAAGCTCATCAAACCGCTGGTCACTGTAGTGTAAAGACTCGACGAATTTTTTCGCTTCTTCCCACGAAAGGGAGCGAACTACGCGCCCGCTGTTACAGTCGTCAAGGTAAATCACTGGCGCGTGATGTGTCGTATCTTGTGCAGCCGAAAAGACAGTGGTCTGGAGAAAAAATTCATACTGATTGCCATCGTCTGAATCAAAACCGAATCCGTACGATCCGCCGTCGCGGAAGATATCCGCATATAGAATATTTTTTACTTTCACAGGCTTATGTTCCATAAATTGGAGCGAGCGACTGGCAGCATTAACGACCTCTCTTGGCCGAACGCGGCCGAACAGGTGAGGATAGCATCTTGCCTTCGTGCAAAGCTCACGGTTTGTCACCATGAGGCAGAAGCCGCCCCAAACCGGACGACCACTGCTGCACAACTGATTTCAGATACGCAAGTCGTCTGATCTGAACTTATTGAAAAGTGACTCGTACCGCCAGCCATCAGCAGCAACAACGGTGCAATCGGTGGCAGCAACGTTGCGATGAAAAACCGCGATGGGATCCGAAATCTCTTCTTGCATAGCCAGGACCGTCATCAAATGCGTCCTCGCACTGTTGGCGACTTTTTCTGCATATCTTCCGTTTACAAGTTCAGCTGTTCTTCGCATCTCTGCTAGGTCGCCGCCGCCCGAAAAATGGAGCAAGTCTTGCCAGTGAGGTACTGCTACAACGATGGCGAGCCATTCACTGAGATTGGAAGCGACCTTACCCGCCTGGCCTTCGGACGTTACATAAAGTATTGGCATTTGGTCGAAGTCGCCGTCGCCGTAAGCGAGAAATGCGCCGCCCGTGCTTTCGCCTGCAATCACAAGGAACCTGTGTTCTGGAGTGAGTCTTATCCACGAATAGTCCTGGGAAGCGCGGTCGATGTCGAAATCATAGGCCTGTGCAAGGTCGTCAACAACTGCGCGAGAACTTTGTAATTCCGTAAGCTTGATCATTAGTTGAGAGTCATTTCGCTCTAGGTGCTGGCTGCATTTAAAGGTCCGCTTGTGGCCGATAGCGGCAGCAGAGCATAGCGGATTGCCAAGCAGAAATTCTCACACATTGTCACTCTGCTCTAAATGGCTGCTTCTGGCCGCCAGCGGCCCATGAGCATAACGAATTACCAAGCGAGGAAAGTCACGCATTGTCACGTCAACGCAACTGGCTGCTTCTGGCCGTTTACTGCCGTCTTGAGGCAAACTTCAACGGTTGATGGTGGTTACGAGCTGGTTCGCACGTTTCAACGATTGTGTATTGGTCGCGGGAAAATGTAGCCCGAATGACAATATCTGTGCTGGCATACCGTCAGCTGTAAGGTTCAATTCGTAAAAAACAGGTTCCCCGTCACCGGCAGTAGAGACATATCGAAGCTGAACAAACTTCGGAACTTTCATAGTTCTATTT
>NZ_FTMV01000037.1 GCF_900156175.1 Janthinobacterium sp. TND4EL3 | reverse complement strand
CCTTCGGCTTAAAAACACGCCGCTTCCCAGCGGTGTGATGCCATCATCTTCTAATTCATTGCCGGGCTCAAGACGGTGCTGGATTTACGCTTACGGAACCTGGGTGTCTTGCAAGGCTTTTGGCGTGCGATCTCGCGGCAGTCTGATCCAACGCCGAGATCGAGTCTGACCTGGCTATCCCCTGCCCCGCAGACACTCCTACCGCGCGCTAGCAAAAGCTGGCCGTCCCTAGCCATAACTGCCGGCGAAGGATGGCTTTTCCGATCGAGGCAGTTGTAGAGCTCCTGCTTTTGCGCGCGATAGCGGCACAGTTGGCTACGATAAACTAGCCCGTCATCTGCTTTGTGCGCTCGGCCAGATAGAAGGCTTTGCGCGATGGTGGTGGCTGGTCATCACGAAACCCCAGCCCGCCCAATTGCGAAAAGCAGTATTTGGAGCGTCTGAAGAACGTCTAGCGAACTCGCGGCGATTCAAGTCCAAGACTTAGCCGGTAAATTTTTCCTAGCTACGTCGGATTCCTTTCATTTGCTGTAGTCATTGGCAGGCAATCTGCGAAGGCGATATACAGCTTTGTAACTTGATTCATACGCTGCTGCTCGCCTGTCAGCACCGCCAGGACACGATAGGCCAGATGACTAAGAGCATTGGCAAACTTGAGTATCTTTTCCGCCAATGGCAGAGGGAAACCTTCCATTGTGCGGCTCAGAGGATGAATGCCAGTGTGCACGAACGAATTCAGCGCATGTCGTGAATGTTGGTTGAACTCAGTCAGTGGCTGTGTGAGTCCAGCAGGCCCAGTCTTTTGTACTGCTGCCAGCATATCAAGGTATCCTGGTAGCCGCTTGGCTGCTTGCTCAGCCTCACTTTCTAAAGGCTGTGCCAGCTTATCCACCTGGTCGGGCGTGGCCGCGAAAAGCAGCCATGCTGCTTTGAGAAGCGCTTCGTACTGCAGGCGCAATAGCGCAGCGCCAGTGTTTGGCGCCCCAATTTCAAATGCTTTCCTGAGCACAGATCCGTGTTCTAAGGAGACCATGGCTGCAGTGGCTACGAGTTCCAATTTAGGGCCGCTATCAGCCAATCGTAGTTCCAGTTCAGGAAATTCTGCGAGCAGTGCAAGTTCAAACTCTGCCGAGCGTTGCAAGAGGGTTTCGGTATTAGGTGACATAGATGGCAGAATGAGGAGGTTCATGCGCATAAATGGGCGCTATGAGCTATCGTAACGCAAATATATTCAATGTGGCCTTCCCTCTCCATTGATCGCCACCAGGAGCTTAAACTCTCCTGATCCATAGTTCTTAAAAGATGATGAGCCGATGGATCGGTATGGGGCCACCGGTGTTCGGCCAGACGCCTGGTGTGCGATGACGTCGCTGCCTGATCCAACGGCGAGATCGGGTCTGAGCTGTTTATCGCACTGCCCTGCAGCGACTTCTGCCGCGCTCGAGTAGGAGGTGGCTTGAACTTCGGCGGGTTCCTGTAAGAAATCCCCTATGGACAAACGCCTTGCGACATTGCAGCTGATGGTGTGGGGGGCAACTTTGACTTGGTACGTCGTCGCAGTGTCGGCGGTTTAGGGTTCGCCGCCGCGTCTGGCCCAGACGTGAGATTGAGATCAATTTTTTCGATGAACTGCAGCAAACGGATCGCCCATCGGTTGATCGATGAATGGTCGACCGATACGCCGTCCTCCGTCATCATTTCCTCGATCTATCCTGACGAGAATATTTTGAACCCGTCGAGCCATCCATGTTAGTTGGCTTTGGAGCGCGCGGTTCCGTTAATCGCGTATGTCCTGCCGTGGAGATCGTATAAAGCGATCTTCTGGTTGAACCCTTGCCTTTCGGCGAGCCTGCATGAGGAAATTCCGAACTTCGAAACAGGCTCATCGGACTTCAGCAGGCTGCGTTTTCAAAGGTGGCGTCAAGGTGAGAAAGTCAGATGTTAAATTTGGGAATCCGAAACACCGTGTGTCGGTGCGCATTCTGGCAACAACTTCGTCCGTGTAATAATCCTTTCTCGTAGAGCAAGTCATCATGGAACGTCCTCCAACCATACATTCCAGGGTCACTTCGTAGCCCTTGCGGTCGCGTATCCCTCGATCTGGCCCGTGGATCATCATATAGCAGCTACCCCCATGAGGAAGGTTTGGGTTTTCGGCGCATTGCCCATTGACGTAGCGGTACCACAAAGGCTTTTGTCTCTTGGGATCAAATTTAGCCTTGTACGCGTGTACGCACGCGAGCCAGCCTGGTTCTGTCCAAAGAGGCGAGAACGTTATATTGACTGGCGCCGGCAGCGTTGGGACAACACTGTCTGCCTTTGTTATTGGGGCGGTTTCAATCGGACGGCCGCTATAATTTGAGATGAGGAACACACAACACGCCAAAAAAACAAGCGCAACGAAAACAACCAACAGCCGGCGCATTTTTCGGCGCATTCGCAACTGGGCTTGCGTGCGAAGCGTGTATTGGTACCCACTTGTCGAATGTTCGTCCATGGACACTCTCTTAGGCATTACCAGTTGAGCTATCAGAAGGTACGAAGTAGCACTATCAGCTCGCATCACGGCTCTGCTGCGTATTTCGGCGAACGTGACCGCCCATTCTGGCCCATCGTGACAGCTGCACATGAGCTAATGTTGCGTGGTTAAATTGTAATGGCTGGGGCCACGATGGGCCGATATTTTTAGCATTTGGGGTCTTTCGCCCCGTAGCTGTTGGCGGTGGCGCTGAATCGCCGCCAATAGCTTAGACTCTCTTGATCCATGGTTCTTGAAAGATGAAAACCCGATGGATCGTGTTAGTGACCTGGGTATCCTGCCAAGCATCTAGTGTGCAATCTCGTAGCTGCCTGATCCAGCGACGAGATCGGGGCTGGCCTGTCTATCTCCCTGTCCTGCAGAGACTCATTCTTCGCTCAAACAATAGCTGGCCATCCCTCGCAGGAACGCACGACGAGGGATGGCATATCTCATCGAGTTAGCTGCAGAGCTCCTGCTTCTGAGCACCATAGCGGCAACAGTCGGCCAGCTGTAGCAGGCTGTGAAATTAGTCGCGGCATCGCGGATAGGAATCGCCATCGCTTGGGCCTGGTGGCATAAGTGTGTCGCGCTGGGCGACAATGACTGACAGTACAGCGTTGACAATGTATTTTTGTTCGAATATGGACCGATATATGTAGGCTACCGGCAAAGCATAATCTATTGCTGTGCTTGAGACGCCTTCTTTGAAATGCAGACTGGGAAATTTTCCTGCTTCGTTTAAGACGCGAGGTATGACAATGCAATAATCGTTCTTCAGTTTGAGGAGTTTACGTAAATCGGACATACTGATGAGCGGAGTAAGGATTTCTTCGGTCGGATCAATTTGATATTCCAACTTCCGGTTTTTTGGCACTGTGGAACTGTGCTTTATTGCGACGAATCGGGGAACTCTTGAGGGGCCTACGTGCATTTGGTCGGAAAATCCATATTCAACCTTAAGTGCGGGGAGTTTGCTTACATTGCTGAACGTGATGGTTAGAAATAGCTCAGGGTCTGATGTCCACTGTACGAAATTTGCAGATGCGACAATCAATTTCGTCGGATGTTCGGCGATCAGGAGTGCGTTCTGGTGCCGCTGTAAGGTGTTCAGTTTAGAAACGTCAGCCAGATTATAGACCGTATATTGCGTTTGCAAAATGTTTGTAGACCTATTGTCATTCTTAATTGTTACATCCCGGGCCTGGCCAAAAGCCATTCGGTTATTTCCGGAAACTGTAGTCGTATTAGCGCAAGAAGCGAGTCCACACCAGAATGCGATGGCCAGCGCAGCTATATTGTGACGAATCATTCACTTTCCTTTGGGCCATTACTTATCGTTACATCCCTGGCCTGCCCAATAGCCGTGCCGTTGTCCCCCGATATAAAATTTGTTGTAGTCGGCTTTCCAAAGTTAACAAAGATATAAGTAATCCCAAGAATAACCAAAGCTACGACAACGAGCACGGCAGTGCGTATCCCGGTGGCCCGAATTGAACGCCTGGTGACTTCAAGCGTATCCAAGCCACTGCCAGCGGGCTTGTTCTTTTTCATTTTTTTAGCTCCCATCATATCCACACTTTCTATTGTTATAGTGATCGTCGTCTCCTCAACTTTGACGACGCTGCATGAATATACAGAATTCTTGAGTGATGAGTACGGTTTGACATAGATGATCCTTGGTTCTTGAAAGATGAAAAAACGGTGGATCTTGTTAGGAGCCTGGGTGTCCTGCTAGGCACCTGGTACGCGATCTCGTCGCTGCCTGATCCACCGATGAGCTCGGCTCTGGCCTGACTATCCCCTGCCCTGCAGCGATTCATGGCACGCTCAAGCAATAGTGGCTTCGGCTTCGGCAGGTACGTGCATTAACGTTCCCATGGCCAAACCTCTTGCAACGTTAATCTCGGATTTCGCGTGTCGCGGCGCAATCGATTTGAGTTGTCCTTCGCATCATTTCCGTTCTGCAACGATGCATTTAAGTTAAATTGTTACGTTGAACGATTGAAGCCACAGGCAATACATGACAACGACGGCAACGGTGATAATACGGATTATCACGGAAGGCAAGGTCCACCCGATGCGTTGTTTAATGTAACAGCACGCACCTGGTGGCATTTTTGGACTGCTTGGTAGCGCCGGCCTACGATGATCTAGCACGGTCGGGCCTGACTATGGTTCATGGCAAATAGCAACATGCATTTATCAGTTCGGACTCCTGAAAGTACGCAGCAAGTCTGTAGTTCCTACACTGCTCCTGACTTTGGCGATGACGTTGCACTTCCTAGGGTTGCGTGGGTTCTTCGACGGTTGTCCCTCCTCATCTCCACGATCCCCGCCTCAAACGTCAAATCCATGAAAAGAGGAAGAGTGAATGATGAGCCACGTCGGTAGTGGCGGTAGCGGCCGGCCGGGACAGTCCGTGACTTTTATAACGGGCAGCCTGTCACGCTGCTCGGAAGGCGATTGCAGCAAATACTGCAACGAAGAAAATCTAGGACGGCCGATTGCTGTCACGTGCCGCAGCTCTGCAACGTGCGCCGCTTCCATTGCGGGCTGTCGGCTTACCCGGCAATCAGCCCGACGCGGCGTGATCGGCAGGTCGAACGCGCCGGCGGCGGTCGACCTGCGTAGCTACGTTGGCGCAGTCCAGGCGAGTTGCGGATCGCGGCGATCGCCAACAACCGCGGCGCCGGTCCTGAACTGCGCCGCAAGCCCAGCCAGTGCCTCGGCCTGCTGGGTGAGACTGGCGGCGGCAGAGGCCGCTTCTTCGACCAGGGCGGCGTTTTGCTGGGTCACCGTGTCGATGCCGGCAATCGCCTGGCCAATCTGCATGATGCCGCCCTGCTGCTCCACGCTGGCCCGGCTGATCTCGCCCATGATCCCGCTGACACCCAGCACGCCGGCCACCACGTCATCGATCGTCGTGCGCGCCTCAGCCACGAGATGCAAGCCTGTGTCCACCTTGCTGGCCGCGTCGCCGATCAGTTCCTTGATTTCCTTTGCCGCTGCGGCCGAGCGCTGGGCCAGATTCCTCACTTCGCTGGCGACGACCGCGAAGCCGCGCCCCTGCTCGCCCGCACGTGCGGCCTCCACGGCCGCATTGAGCGCCAGGATATTGGTCTGGAATGCGATCGCGTCGATGACGGAGATGATATCGGTGATCCGGCGCGACGCCGTGCTGATGGCGCCCATGTTGTCGACCACCTGCGCCATGACCTGCCCGCCCTTGCACGCGGCAAGCGACGCATGCTCGGCCAGAACGTTGGCCTGCAAGGCATGTTCGGTGTTCTGCCTGACAGTGGCTGTCATCTGCTCCATCGACGACGCCGTTTCCTCCAGCGCGCCGGCCTGCTGCTCCGTGCGCGCGCACAGCTCCAGGTTGCCGTTGGCGATTGCGCGCGCAGCGGCCGCGATGTCGTCGCTGCTGCAGCGCAGCTGCGCCACCATGTGCCCGAGCGCTGCGTTCATCGTCCGCATGGCCTGCATCATGCGGCCTGCCTCGTCGTTGCGGCCGGTTTCAATCACGCCTGTCAGGTCGCCGGTGGCGATCACGGACGCCACCTCCACAGCACGGCGAAGCGGCCGCACCACCGAGCGCGTGATCACCACCGCGGCAATGAGCGCAAGCAGCACGGCTGCCGCCTCGGTGCCCCCAACCACTTTGACGGCATCGGCGAAGATGGTGTTTGCCTGCTCCGCGGCGCCATGGAACTGACGCTCCTGGAGACTGACCTGTTGCGCCAGCGTGGCGGCGAACGCTTGCAACGCGAGCGTGGCCGGGCCGAAGGCCAGCGCCCGCGCTTCGTCCGGCCGGTCCGCGCCAGCCAGTTGCCGGACCTGCATGGCGACGGCGACGTAGGCGTCGCGGCGCTGTTTCGCATTGGCCAGCAGCGCCCTCGCCTGCGGCTCCGTCAGCGAGAGTTCAAGTTGCCCGAGGGCCTGGTCGACCTTGGCCAGGCTGCGCTCGAACCCTTGCATGCCTGCGGCGCGAACCTGCGCTGCGGGCGCGGCCGCGATCTGCCCCAGATCGTTCATGCTCTGGCGGGCACTGTCGAGCGCCGTCACGGCCTGGCGGATCCGGGGCCACGCGTCGCCGGCCAGTTGGTTCGTGCCCTGATGGAGCCGGTCGACCGAGCGCATGCCCGTGAAGGCAATCACCACGATCATCACGATTAACAGGCCGAAGCCCAGACGGAGCCGGTTTGCGATGCTGAGATGAAGTCGTGGAATCATGGCAATGACCAAGGCAGATCTGCGCGGGCGCCTAGCGGCTGGCACGGATCAGTGAAAAGAACAGCGCCGCCACGCCCCCGAATGCCGCCACCCCGATACCGAGTCCTCCATAACCGAAGGCGACGAGCAGCGTGCCGCCCAGGGCCGGCCCCACCGCCGAGCCGATCATCAGCATCGCCGGGGTTGCCGCCACTGCCCGCCCGCTGGGATCGAGCCGGGCCATCAGGCCGAACAGGAAGGTGTGCACGAACAACATGGGAGCGGTCAGGATCGCCACCAGCGGCACGTACACCTCGAGCAGGGACACCTGGGTCACCAGCACCACCAGCACCATGTGCAACACGACACCACCGACGATGGCGCGCTCGGGGCGCAAGCGCCGCTCGAGCAGCGCAGCCAGCGGCGACGGTATCAGGTTGGCAAAGCCTATCGACGCCAGCACGCCGGCGACAAGGCCCGCTCCGTAGCCACGCTCGATGCCCATGCGCTCGATGAACGGAAAAATCATCGAGTGCGCCATGCACAGGATGCTCATGCCGATGATCGCGAACCAGACGTTGCGCGAAATGCGCCGCGTGGCCCCTTCTGCAGGCTGCCGGGGCGCCGGCACCTTTGGAAAGGCCGCCAGTGCCAGCAGGGCCGCCAGCCCCATCACGCCAGCGAAGACGAACCAGAGCGCCGTCCCACCTGCCCTGGCGATGATGACCGGCCCGCCGCCGAGCACCACGATACCGAACAGCGCCACGGCCACGCCGCCATAGGCAAACATGCGGTGGGGATTGTCGCTGCGGCCTATGCTACCGTCGACCATCGTCAGCGCGCTGCCGGCGCCCAATCCGCCGATGGCATGCAGCGCAAGCATCGCCGGATAGTAGTCGCCCGCGACGGTGGCCAGCGCCACGAAGGCCAGCGCCGCCACGGTATAGCCCACCACCGTCACCGTCTTCGGCGACAGGCGGCCATACTGCGGCGCGAGCAGCATGCTCGCCACCACGGCGCACAGCAGGAATGCGGTCGCCAGCAGGCCCGCCTTTTGCGGGTCGAAGTGGTAAAAGCCGATCAGGTTGGCGCCGACCCACAACGGCAGCGCCACCAGGTCGAGCATGCCGGCGCAGTGCCCCAGCAGCAGCGCGCAGATATTGCCTTTCGTAAAGCCATCGGCGCGCGTTCGCGCTGCCATGACCGTGCTTGTGCCTGATACCATCATCGTGTCCCGCCCATGCTCTTGTAATAGGTTCGTCATCGCGTCAGAAATCCTGGATCAGGCGCAAATTCAGGTGCAAGCCGCCCGGCGTGTTCCTGACCGTCACGGGCAGATACACGTTGGCAAACACCAGCGTTTTCGGGCCTGCTTTCCACAACAGGCCCGGCCCCATCGACAGATCGGTGGTTCGCACGCCGCGGGCCATGACGCCGCTGACCGGATCGCGTCCGCCGTTCAGCTTGTCGTCCGTGATCTGGCGAAACCAGTAGCCATTGACGCCAACGTTCAAGTTCGGAACAACCTGGTAGGACGCGGCAAAGTTGGCCCACACGGCCTGCCCTGCCTGCACATGGCGAATCGCCGGGCCGAAGCCGGGATCCGTGTTGCGTCCGTTGTAGAGGTAATGCAGGCGCGTCGACAGTTCGAGTGCCGGCGTTGGCAGGAACGTCATCGCCCAGTACGGATTGAACGACCAGCTGTTCGAACCGATGTTGGCCGTGTATGTGGTGTCGTACTGGCCGGTGGGGGCGATCACGTCGACTTCAAAACGCTGGGAAAATACCGGACGGCCATGCTCGAAGACCGGGGGCATTTGCAGGAACAGTCCCAGCGTCACGTCGCCGAGTTTCGTGTTCTCGGGCGAAGTGAGCGGGATGAATGAATCGGGCGCGGCCGACGATCCCAGCCGCACCACCGGCAGCAGCGCGGTTGCGCCCAGCAGGCCGCCGAACACCTGCATGTCGCTGGTATAGGCGAGCTGGTTCAGCATCACGGTCGAACGCAGCTTGGGCTTGGAAAAGGCCCGGTTGTCGTTCCCGTCATTGTCGTAGAACTTGTCGTTATTGCGGTATTGCAGCAGGCCGATGTAGGCGAAACCGGGGCCGGCCTTGCCGAAGCCATCCATGAAGGATGTGCCACCCAGGTTCAGGCCGGACGGCTGCAGCGTTGATGCCTGCACGGCAGGGATGGCTATGGCCAGCGCCAGAGCTGGCAGGATGCGGGCGAGCGATGTGAGATGCTTGTTCATTGAATTTTGTCTCCTGAAATTGGTTTATTTTTTTTCTAGGAATAATTTTTTTCTTGGTTATCTGGCCCTTTCATGAAAAATCGTGCGCGACTATCCGACAGCCGCCTGCCTGGAACGAGGAACGTCCCGGGCAGGCGTGCCTGGAGAATGCCAATGACGGAACGAGCGGCTTCTTTCGCCGCTTACTGCGGGGCTGGCGGTGCGACAAACGGCAGCACAAGACGCGACAGATGCGTGGCATCGCGGTATATGCTGTGTTGCACCGGCCGCCCGACCGGCAGGTGATAGGCATCCGGCGGCAGCAGCGAGTTGTGCTCGTCCACCAGCGGTTCATTGCACATCAGTTCGACGACCAGCTTGTGGCCAATCCGGAAGTCGTTGGCAAAGGGTGACAGCCGCACGACGTATTCGTTGATTTCGCCGGCTTGCACGGCAATGCTGCGCGTATGCGGGTGGTACGGATTACCTTCGGTGGTCCGCTCGTCGAGTTCCCGATGCGACGCCTTGAGAAAGCCGGTCGTGACCAGCTGGCGTTTGCCGGTGGGCGCCTCGTCCCACAGGCGCAGGATCAGGTTGGTATCGTCCTGGTCGATGGCGACAAACAGGTGCGCCGCACCCACGCCGTGGATCGATGCCATCTGGGCAAACGGTTCGGTGGACCAGGTGACCTTTTCGACTTTGTCGGTGATGGTCAGCGGCGCCTGGTAAAAACCGTCGGGATGGGCGTGCTCGGGGCCATACGGTTCCGGCTCAAAAGCCAGCTTGCCACGGGTACGCAGGTACACCGGGCGGTACGCAACCTGCTTGACGGGCCAATGCTCGCCCGTGGCCCACTGCCGGCTGCCCTCGACATGCACTTTTACCGCAGGCTCATCCATGATGCCGTTGTCGATGCCCTTCAGCCAGTAGTCGTACCAGCGGAACATGGTGTCGTGATCGTCCACCCAGGGGCGGGTCTGCATCGGCGGGTACGGTCCGATTTCCAGTTTCTTCGGGCCCTGCAACACGTCGAACAGCTCGATCGTGCCGTCGACGGTCCAGCCGCGGCCCTGGTTGATCTGCAAGTACACCGGGATGTCGATGTTCTTCGCCAGGTTGATCGGGTTCTGCTCTTCATACCACTCGCCATCGAGCGGGTTCATGATGATGTCGAACCAGGACTCGTGGTGAATTGGGTAGTTCAGTACATGCACCAGATTGGGCCACGCCGCCACATCGGGATCGGCCAGCCGTTCGGCCACGCGCCGCTTGATCTCCTCCTCCGGGTAAGTCTCGAGCATGCGCGACTTGTGGCGATGCGTGAAGGCCCAGCCCGAATCGCCGCCCCGGCCCTCGCGTGCGGCACGTGGCATGAACCACATGATGCCGCCGTGGTAGGTTGTTTCATAGAAGTCGAAGTGGCCGCCGCTCACAAAAATCGCTTTCAATGACGGCGGCCGTTCGGCAGCCGCGAAAATCTGCATGGACGCGAAGTACGAAATGCCGATCATGCCGACCGAGCCATTGCACCAGGGCTGGGCCGCGACCCATTCGATAAAATCGTAGGCGTCCTGGCCCAGCGGCACGCCACCGGCGTTGTAGTTGCCGATGTGTTCGCCCTCGGAACCGCCGGAACCGCGCACGTCGCCGATCACGTGCACATAGCCTTCCTTGACGACGCGCGCGATGTCACCGGCCTCGATGCAGCCATCCCACAACGGCGACGGACGGCGCTGCGGCGGCATGGTCAGCGCCAGGGCCTGAAGTTCCTTGCCGTACGGGCTCAGTGCAATCAGCGCCGGGCGCGGGGTATCGCCTTTGGCGTGGTAAGCATCTGCCGCCATGTGCGCGCCATCGCGCATCGGCACACGTAAATCCTTATGTACAACAATCATGACCGATAACCTTTGTGAAAATAGCCGTGCATGGTGGTAAAAAATGGTGAAGGCTCGAGGGTCGGATCGCCCTCGTAGCGCAGCAGTTGGGCAATGCCGCAAAACGGTGAACAGGCATGGCCGCCGACAGCCGGGCTATCGAGGCCCCTTTCCGCGGCGGCCGCGCGCACCCTGGTCTCGATGTCGAGGCTTTCCTGGATCTTGGCTGCCGCCTGTTCGCGGTCGAGCACGACGCCCAGCGATTCCGCGCCCTGACTGCGGTATGGATGGCCGAGGAACAGCCGCTCGGGTTTGACGACGTCGCGCAGACGCAGCAGGCTGGCGCGGTAGGCGTCGGGATCGGCGTAACTGGGAAAGCCGTTGGCAGCACCGTGGATCTGCACGGCGTCGCCGGCAAACACGTCGTTCTGCCCCTTGATGGCATACGCCACGGAACCTGCGGTATGCCCGGGCACGCAGTGGACCTGGATCGTCACGTCCGGCCCGAGCACGATTTCGTCGCCGTCGCGCACCAGCAGGTGCGGCTCCATTTCGCCCGAAATGGCGCGTTCACAGATGGCTGTCAGCTTCGCTTCGCCATCGACATCATTGATATAGCGCCCGCGCGCCGCCAGGTATTCGTCCACGTGGGTGCGGCGCGAGCGCAGGAACGGCGCGTCGGCCTCGTGGATGACGACTTTGGCCTGGCGGCCCGTCATTTCCCACAGTGCATGGGCACCGCCAATGTGGTCGATATGCCCGTGCGTGAGAAAAATCCAGCGCACGTCTTCCACGCGCCGTCCCAGTTGCAGAAGCGCCGCCGCGATGCCGTCGGCTGGCGACGAAGCGATGCCCGTGTCGATAATGGCCGGCTCGCTGCCGTCGATGAAAAAGCTGTACAGGCCGAAACGCCCCCACGGCGAGTACAGCGGGTGTACGTCCACGGCGCTCATCGTTGCCCGCCGTTGAGGAAATGCGCCGTCTCGGCAAACACGCCCTGAAACTCGGGCAGCCAGGAGAAATACTGGACAAAACCATGCGCGGCCGCGTCGTAGCGGCGGACGGTGGCCGGCACCCCGGCGTCACGGAGCATGCGGCCATACAGCTCGCCCTCGTCGCGCAGTGGATCGTATTGCGCCGTCACGATCAGTGCCGGCGGCAGCTGGGCGAGGCTGGTGCGCTTGATCGGCGAGACCAGCGGATTGGCCGGGTCGGCGCCGCTGTCGACGTAGAACGCATTGAACGGTTTGAGCGCAGCGGTCTCCAGCCCGTTGCCCACTGCGTTGGCGGTGAGCGACGGGTAGCGCGCGACATCGAAGTCGAGGTCGAGCGACGGGTAGTACAAGACCTGGTGCGTAATACACCGCAGGCCTGCGTCAAGCGCCTTTGCTGCCACCGCGGCGGCGAAATTGGCGCCGGAACTGTCGCCCATCA
The DNA here is from genome assembly GCF_900156175.1 of Janthinobacterium sp. TND4EL3. Classification (GTDB taxonomy): domain Bacteria; phylum Pseudomonadota; class Gammaproteobacteria; order Burkholderiales; family Burkholderiaceae_D; genus Janthinobacterium. The sequence continues at coordinate 8,841 of NZ_FTMV01000037.1, read as the reverse complement.
CGGCCAGCGTCTGGCCATTCCATCCTATTCCGCTGGCTGGATCGCGGCCGTGCTCGGCGATCCATTGCAGCGCCGCGTAGCAGTCGTCCAGCCCTGCCGGAAAGGCGTGCTCGGGCGCGAGGCGATAGTCGACCGAGACGACGACGCAGCCGCTCGCATTGGCAAGGGCGCGCGCCACATGATCGTGCGTGTTGAGGCTGCCCAGAAAGAACGCGCCGCCATGGAAATACACGATGACGCCGTGCGATGGCGCCGCCGTCGGCGTGTAGACGCGCACGGGCACCTCGCCGGCGGCAGTCGGCAGGACCCGGTCGGCGACCGCGTGCACCGGCTGGCGCTCGGCCACCGGCTTGACGTGGCTTTCGTCTGCCGCCCGGATGGCGGCAGGGTTCAGGGGGCCGGGCGGCGGTGGCGGCAGCGAGGCGATAAACTGGGCAACAACAGGATGCAGTGCCATATCAGCTCCTCGCTCCAATTTCGCCCTGGTGCTGGTTGGGGAAGACGGAATTGATCTCGTCCTCGCTCCAGCCCTGGCGGGACAGGCGTTGCAGTTCGTCGGTGACCGGTTTGCGGTCGGCCTGGAATTGCGCCAGTGCGGCGGGAACCGAAGCTGCCTCTGCGAGCGCATCGGCCAGCGCGCCGGCATCGAGCACGGCCGAATTGGCGCCCTGCCCCTGGTGATGCAGCATCGCGTGCGCCGCGTCGCCGATCAGGACCACGGCATTTGAATGCCAGCTTGGGATCGGGTCGATGTCGTACACGGCGCGCAAGTTCACCTGGCGCATGTCGAGGCCTTTCGTGATCGCGACCAGGCGCTCGTCGAAGCTCTCCAACATGCCAATCAGGGTGTCCCGGTCGCATGCCGGCGCCGGCGTGGAATCCGTCGCCAGGCACGTGATGTCAAAGGACACTTCCTTGCGGTGCAGCAGCGGCAGCAGGTAGATTTTGGTGCCCCGCCCCACGTACATGCGCAGGTTGCCGTCGTCAACCATGCCGAACGTGTCGGCAGCCGGGATCACGGCGCGATAGGCGTGTTCGCCGGCAAACACCGGGGCCTTGTCGCTGAACAGATGCTTGCGCACTTGCGAACGGATGCCGTCCGCACCGACCACCAGATCCGCATTGACCGTGACGCCGTTTTCGAATGTCAACGTGGCACTGTCGCCATTGTCGATAATGCTGGCCAGGCGGTGGTTCATCTTCAGGATGCCCTCCGGTAGCACGCGCAGCAAGGTATCGATGAAGTCGCCGCGATGCACGAAATGGGTAGTGGCGCCAAACGCTTCCTTTTCAGGCCACTCTTCCATCGCGATCCGTTGGCCATGGGCCAGCAAAATCTCGAAATAGTCGCTTGGCGACGTGACGGCATTGATCGCATCGAAGATGCCGAGCTTGCGGAACTGGTCCATGGTCGAGGGACGCAGGCCGATGCCGGCGCCGACTTCCTTCACTTCCTGTGCCTGTTCGTAAATAGTAACTTTGGCGCCCAGGCGGCCCAAGGCAAGTGCTGCGGTTGCGCCTGCATAGCCGGCGCCGATAACGGCAATATTGAGGTTCTTCAGCGTATCTGGTGACATGGTTTTCTCGTCTCTTGAGATTAGTTTTTACTGTTATGGATTCGGTTGCAACGCCAGGAAATCGGCGGTGTTGTGCACAAATAGCTGGTCGATGACCGTCTCTGCGATGCCTTCGGCACGCAAGTCGGGCAGGAGTTGCTCGAACAGATAGTTGACCGTGTGGCCTTTTACGCCGGCCCAGCCCAGCGGCGAGCAATTCGCATCGGCCGAGGCCAGCACCTGGCCCACCAGCCCATCGTTGAGGAAACGCAGGAAGTGCTGCAAGCGCTCCTGGCGATGGCGGCCCCAGAACGGCGGGTCAGGCAGCTCGAGGTCGTAGCCGAAGGTATCGAAGCCGATCCGCCCACCGGCATCCAGGATGCCTTTCTCGTTGATCTTGCCCTGGCTGACACCGTCGTCAGCGTGGCCGAACAGCACCCGGTGGCAAGGCAGCTCCTCTTCGGCGAAAATGGCCAGCGCCGGCGCCGAATCGACCGCAAGATGGGTGAAGATCGGCGCGCCCGTGACACGCGATGCGCGCGCTGCGGCGCGGTAGATGCGCAGGTCGAGCTCTTTCATCTTGAAGCCCCGGCTGACGCCGACCTTGATGATGCCGGCTTTCGCCCCCGTGTTGCCGATGCCGACCGTGATTTCATGGACGAACTGATCGGTCAGATACTCGACGCTGGCCTGCTCGAAAAATGGCAAGGCCGTATCGCCACCGACAAACCCCGTGCTGGCGACGATGTGTACGCCGGTCTTGTCCGACAGCGACTTGTAATAGTCGATATCGCGCCCGTTGCAGATGCCGGTCGCTTCCACAAACGTCGCCGCGCCCCACGGCTTGCTGTTTTCATGGAAGGCGCGCAGCTTCGGCACCGTATCCTCATAGCGCTGTTCCGGGGTTTTCCACCAGCGGCTGTCGAGTTCGCAGCCAGGCATGCCGTAGCCGATGTGCTCGTGGATGGCCACAAAACCGAGTTCCGAAGCTGAAATAGTGCCAAGCACCGTGTTCACGCGCGTCATTTGACTTCCCCAGTGACGCTCAATAGTTGCGCCGTGTTAGTGATCAGGATTTGTTCGATCTGTTCTTGCGTCACGCCCGCCTCCCGCAGCATGGGCAGGAAGTGCGTCAGCACGTGGCTATACGGGATGTCATTGCCAGCCACACCAAAGGCAACGCCCGTGGCGCTCGACGCGATCAGGATGCGGCCGGCATGACCGGCGCCGATCAGTTTGACGATCAGGGCCACGCGTTCCGCATCGTCGAGATAGCGGGAATCGGTGGTGCCCACGTGATTGATGCCCACGCATGCACCCGCGCGCGCCACCGCCATCGGCCAGTCGTTGGCAACGGCATCGCGCCGGTCCATGTCCGCCATCACGATGCGTTCCGGCTGCAGCGTTTCGTCGATGGCCAGCTGCAGTTCCGCGACGGCATCGGCGCCGCAGCGGATGGATACCGGCACGCCATAAGTGGCGCCGGCGCGCGCGGCACCGCGCACCAGGCTGCCATCGGTCGCGGTCATGCCACTGACGCTAACCGCCGTGGCAATCATCCCGGCAGGCGCGCGGCGCTCCAGGCGTGGCACCACCATGCCTTCGTTCACTTCGCGTCCAAACATGTCGGCGAACTTGTGCGCCGGCCAAGGCGCCGGGGGATTCGTCTGCGGCGTCAGGAAGTAGCCGCCAAGCATCGCCTCCGGGCCCTGCCCGGTGGACGCCACAATATGCACGCCGGTAGCGCGCGACAATGCTTCGTACAGGCGCAGATCGCGGCCTTCGAACATGCCGGTGGCGTCGACGATGGTGCCGCCACCGGCCGCCTTGAACGCGACCAGCTTGGCGGCGATGGCATCGAATACCTCGGCGCGGTCGATCCGGATGTCGTAGGCGTACTGCGCGCCCGGCAGCACATACATCAGCGATTCGCTCACCAGCGTGACGCCGAGGTCGCTGGCGGCAACCGGGCCCAGTACCGTATTGACCGACTGTGTGTCGAGGCTCCTGGGGCCGGGCTGCGCCAGGAAGAGCGAGGTGAATGGCGGGATCGCCTCGGGCGCGCCCTTGCTGTGTTTAACGCACATGTGCGGCTCCTTTCAGTGCACAGGCCGGCTGCTTGTCTCCTGCCGGCGAATTAGTAGCATCATTCAAATGAGGTCTCCTTTTGATTGTTGTAATGTTGTATTGTTATACCAAAGTTTGCGGCAAAAAAAATTATCTGTCAACGACTCAAGGCGAACGAATACTTGAAGTCTTCGGCGCGGTGCAAGGCACGCCGCCAGCCGCCGGATTGCCCGTCACTCGTAAACATGGTGGTGACCGTCACCAGCACCGGCGCGCCCACGTCGACCTCCAGTGCAGCGGCCTCCTCCGCGCTCGCGGCGGCAGCCCACACCTGCTGCTCGCCCCGCGTGAACGTTACGCCCAGTTCTTGCTCGATGATGGCGAACACGGTGCCGGTGCGCTCCAGCGTTGCTATATCAGGAAGAAAATCCGGTGGCGTGCAAAGATAGGTATAGGCCAAGGCAAGCGGCGCATTCTTGACCGAGATGACGCGCTCGATGTACAGCAGCTTTTCGGGCGACTCGAGTCCGAGTGCCGTCATCACTTCCTCGGGCGCGGCCACCCGTGCCAGGCCGGTGACACGCGAGGTCGGCTCCAGTCCCAGTTCTGCCAGATAGCGGGTAAGGCCGCCAAGTTCCATGGCGGGCGGGAGACGGACATTCACACCGCGCACAGGAAAGGTTCCCTTGGCGCGCTGGCGCACCACATAACCGTCATCGACCAATTCTTTCAGGGCCTGCCGAATGGGAGCCCGGCTGACGTGAAAACGTTTGATCAGGCTCGCCTCGGTGAGGGTGGGCGCTGTGCCGTTTTGGGCGCCCTGCAACTCACGAATCAGGATTTGCTTGATCTGGCTGTACAGAGGAACGGTGGAGCTTCGGTCGATGGCATTCATGCTGCTCATATTAGCCTATTGTTATACCAATGTACAGCCCATGATGTGTTGCACTGTCGCGCATGGCTCAAGGCACCATCAGCGACTGTTCCAGGCCCTGCACCAGGATGTCCTTGGGTAAGTCGATTCCAATGAACACCATTTTGCTTTCGCGCACTTCATCAGCTTTCCACGCTGGCCCCATATCGCTGCCCATCACCTGGTGCACCCCCTGAAAGATCACTTTGCGGTGGGTGCCGTGCATGTGCAGCACTCCCTTGTAGCGCAACATGTTCGGGCCATATTTTTCCACCATCGTACCCAGGAAATTTTCCAGTCGCGCCGGATCGAAGGGGCGTTCGGCCCGGTAGACGAAACTCTTGACGTCATCATCGTGATGGTGGTGATGACTGTGCGCATGCGATGCATGGCCGCAGTTGCCATGCGCATCATCACAAGCGCCATGCGCATGCTCGTCCGCAGCCAGGAAATCGGGCGCGATGTCTAGTGTGGCATTCAGGTTGAAGCCCTGCAGATCCAGCACCTGGCTCAGCGGCACAGCACCGAAGTGCGCCATCTCGATGGGCGCGCGCGGGTTCATGTGCCGGAGCCGTTGCGTCAGTGCGGCCAGCGCCACGCCATCGACCAGATCGGCCTTGCTGACAAAGATCCGGTCTGCGAAGCCGACTTGCCGGCGTGCTTCCTGGCGGTCGCTCAGCTGCTGCTGTGCATGTTTGGCGTCCACCAGCGTGACGATGGAGTCGAGCAGGTAGTACTCGACCACCTCGTCATCCATGAAGAAGGTTTGCGCGACGGGGCCGGGGTCTGCCAGGCCGGTGGTTTCGATGATCACCCGATCGAAGTGCAGCAGGCCTTCATGCTTCTTGACGGCCAGCGTGGCCAGCGTGCTGCGCAGGTCTTCGCGGATGGTGCAACAGATGCAGCCGTTACTCATCTGAATAATCTGTTCGTCGCTGTCGGTCACCAGGATCTCGGTGTCGATGTTTTCCTCACCGAACTCGTTTTCGATGACTGCTATTTTCTGGCCGTGCGACTCGCTGAGTATGCGCTTGAGCAGCGTCGTTTTGCCGGAACCCAGAAAGCCGGTCAGGATGGTAACGGGAGTAATTGCCATAGTGCTTAACCTTGGTAGTGAATCGGATGGGATAGGCAATCGTTGCGTTGTCCCCTGCGCAACGATTGCCACGTCGGCGCTGCCACAGCTTACCCCTGCACCAGGTCGCCCGTGGCTTGCGCGAGCAACGGCGACTGGCGGGCAAGCGCGCGCAGTTTCGCGATGGGCATACGGCAGTTGACCGACACGCCGGTACCGGCGCCGCCGCCATTGTGCCATCGCATCAGGGCGGGCTCGGCGTCCGGCATGCCGGTCATGTACTCTGGCGCGCCCGTCACCGGCAACGGGCCGCAGACCTTGATCGCCAGGCCGAACTGGTCTGTCCAGAAGTATGGCTCGTGATCGAGTGGTGGAGCCGCGTCGCCAAACAGCAAGGCCTGGGCGGCCACCTTGGCCTGCGCAATCGCAGTCATCCAGAGTGGCACGCGGCTGTATCCGTTGCGGCCAGGAATGGCCGCGACATCGCCGGCGGCGACCACGCCCGGCGCCAGTCGGCCACGACTGTCCACCCGCAGCTCACCGTCGGTCAGCAAGCCCGCGCTCGCCAGCCACTCCGTGTTCGGCACGTCACCGATGGCCGTGAGGACCAGGTCAGCGGTGACGGTCGATCCATCGGCCAGCACGACGTCGCAGGCGCCGTGCTCATGCACTGAATCACGTACGTCCAGCGCTTGGGATGGCACCAGTTTTACCCCGTGCCGCATGGCGGCGCCCGAGATCAGCTCTGCCAGGTAACTGCCAAGGCTTGCCTGCATCGGTTTGCCGCGACAGATCACGCTCACGCGGCTGCCGCCGGCAGCGCAGGCGCTCGCCAGTTCCATGCCCAGCACGCCTGCGCCAATGACGGCAACGCGCGGCTTCGAACGCAACAGCACGCGCACGCACTGCGCATCCTCGATATTCCGGAACGTCTTCTCGTGAGGCAGGTCGGGCCGCAGTTTGCGCGGGCGGATGCCGCTTGCAATGACCAGGCCGTCGAAGTCGCAAGTCCCGCCGTCGCTCAGTGTCAGCCGGCGCTTGGCCAGATCGAGTCCGGTGGCCGCGACACCGAGCAGTATCCGCGCCTCATGGTCTGCCGCAGGCAGCAAGTGGGACACGATGGTATCGCCGGCGCCCGTTTCGTGCAGCGCCGACTTGGAAAGCGCGGGGCGACTATAGGGTGCGTGCTTCTCGGCGCCGATGATCGTGAGCCGCCCGCGGTAGCCGTGCTCGCGCAGGGTCGTCGCTGCTGTGGTTCCGGCAATGCCATTGCCGACCACGACGATATTGTCCATGCCAGTCATCGCCGCCACGCCTAGCAAAGTTTCAGGGCCGCAACCGGGCAAACCCGTACCGCCGCCTTTGCTGCCTGCACTGCGGCGTGATCGGCGTCGTCGACCTGCTCCACGTCCAGAATCAGGTTTCCCTTGTCATCGAGGTGCATGAGCTTGGGCGCCACCTCTGCGCAGAGTCCATGCCCTTCGCAACGCGCGTGGTCCAGAATAATTTGCATATTGTCTCCTATGGTGTCAAAAAAATTGGCTCTGTGGCCACTTCGAGGCTTGCGTTGTGACGGTAAAAAATCTCCCGTCATCCACATTTGCATATTATTATAATATACGGATTAAGCGAGTTTGGCTAAAAAAATCCGCTGAGCTGCAGCTGTTTCCAGCGCTGCCCAAGCAATGAAGTTCCATTGAGCACGCCGGATTCATTAGAACAACAATCGCAGACACCGGATCGGCAGTGATGCGGCGCCACCGCTGTCGGCTTTCTGCCGGGCGGGTAGCCGCATGAAGCAGGCCAGGCGTGGAATCAGTCAGCCGCAGAAAAAAAACAGCGTTCCAAGTAGTAAAAACCAACCTGAACATGAGGAGACAAGATGACAAAAACCGTTGCGACATCAGACATTGACCTTTGGTCTGACGACAATTTGAGCAATCCTTACCCGAGCTATGCCATCCTGCGCGATCAGGCTGCTGTGGTAAAACTCACCCATTCGAACGTGTGGGCGCTGACCCGCTACGCGGCGATTCGTGATGCACTCGGTGACTGGGCGACCTTTTCGTCGGAAAATGCAGTTGGCTTCAACGAGGGCGTGAACCAGGCGCTCGCTGGCACCACACTTGCCACCGATCCGCCCCTGCACACGACCTTGCGCGCCACGCTGTCGGAAAACCTGACCCCGCGTGCATTGCGTGGGATGAAGGATGCGATCGACCTGAAGGCCGATACGATCGTGCGCCAACTGGTGGCCCGGGGTACGTTTGACGGCATCGAGGATCTGGCGCGCGAGCTGCCGCTTCAAATCGTCGTCGACCTCATCGGCGTGAACGACGACCACGTACGCCGCAACATCCTGGAATGGGGTTCGGCCGCCTTCAACGTGCTCGGTCCGATGAATGCCCGCACGCAAGCGAACTTTCCGCTCGCGGGGCAGCTGTACCAATGGGCGTCGCAACTGAGCATTGACCAGCTGGCGCCAGGAAGCATCGGTCACAGCATCTTTGCAGCAGCGCAACGAGGCGAGATTCCGCCAGAAAGCTGCGGCCATATCATTCACCAGTACGTCGCCGCCGGCCTCGACACAACCATTGCCACGATTGGCAATGCCTTGCATCTGTTCGGCCAGCACCAGGACCAGTATCGCTTGCTGCGCCAAAATCCCGCGCTGGTGCCGTCCGCGCTCAATGAAGTGCTGCGGTACTGCGCGCTGATGATTGCCACGGGCCGGCATACCACGCGCGATGTCGACATCGACGGCACCGTCATACCGAAGGGCTCGCAGGTGGCCCTTCTGTTTGGTGCCGGCAACCATGACCCGCGGCACTTCGAGAATCCGGAGCAATTTCTCATCGAGCGCAACCCATTGGATCACCTCTCATTCGGTTACGGGGTGCACAGTTGTGCCGGGCAAGGCCTTGCCCGCCTGGAGATTTATGCCGCCCTGGAGGCGCTGATCAAACACGTAAAAAGCTTCAAGATTGGCCCTGCAGTTCGCAAAATCAACAATTCGAGCCTGGCACTCGACAAGCTGCCCATGTTCGACATAGTGCCTGCGTAGCGGGAAAATCGCCCATTGCCGCACCGACGCCAGCCACGAGCTGGCATATGGCGTTCATGACAATCCATGCTTACCTCCGATCAGCCCGCCTGCGATCACCGATCCCCCGTAGTACAGGGCGATGTCCTCACACACCGCCATGAGGATGCTCCAGATCGAGGACAGG
>NZ_FTMV01000035.1 GCF_900156175.1 Janthinobacterium sp. TND4EL3 | reverse complement strand
CGGCGGCTCGGTTCCTGGAAGATGGTGCGCCCCACCATGAAACCCTTGCAGGTGGTGCTGGCACTGGCTTGTTCAAAACTGTCGGCCAGCGCGGCAATCGGCGCGTTCAAGCCCAGCAGCACGACGCCACGGCAATACGGATCGCGCTCATGCACGAGGGCATCGATGGCTTGCCATTGCTGGGCGGACATGCTTTCAAGCTTCCACCATTCCGGGTAGATGCCGAGGTTGTACAGGCGCTTGACGGCGCGCAAGACGGTATCGTCACCGTGCGGCAAGGCATCCGACGGTATGACTTCGAGCAATAGTTCGTGACCGCTCACTTGCGCCGCGTCATACAGGGCCTTGATCTGCGCTTCCTGTTCCAGCCGGTTTTCCACGGCGTCGTCCGGGTGCAGCTGCACCAGGCACTTGATCACGTGTTCCTTCGGCCAGCTGAGCAGGTGCGAGCCGATGGAGCGGCCCCAGTCGAACTGCAACGGGTTCGATCCCGGCAATTCCACGGGCCGGCCTATCCACCAGCCCCGCCCCGTCGCATCGTTGAGCGCGTCGACGCCATAGCGGCCATCGATCAGCACGCCCGTCTTGCCGGCCAGCTGCAAGGCCGTTTCCGTCTGCGCCACGGCTTGCACCATCAATTGCTTCAAGGCGCAGATACGCGATTCGGGTGCGCCAGCCTGTTGCGCCAGCTCAAAGAATTGCGTACGGTGGTCGAACGCGAACACGCACAGCTCATTCCACTCCTTGCGCGCCACCGTCGTGCGGTGCAGGCGCGACAAGGTGGCATCCTGGTCCGGCTGTGTCAGCTTGGCCGCATTGGCGAGGAAATAGTCGAGCTCGACGGGCGACGGCATGGCCGGCGCGCAGCCGTGGCGCGATACGACGAGGGCGCCGCAGCCGTTCGCGTAGCGGCAGCACGCCTCGTAATCCTCGCCGCGCAGCCAGCCTTTCAGGAAGCCGGAGAGAAAGGCGTCGCCCGCGCCGAGCACATTGAGCACTTCCACGCGCACGCCGCGGTAGTTATAGGCATCGTCGAGACTGGCCGGCACCACGCTGTCGATGACGGCGCTGCCCAGCGGCCCCCGCTTGACGACCAAGGTGGCCAGGGTGGCGGCCCGCACGGCGCGCAAGGACGCCATGATGTCGGCACCGCCGCCGGCGATCATGAATTCCTCTTCCGTGCCGACGATCAGGTCGAACTGCGGCAGGATCGCCTGCAAGTGCTTGGTGACGCCTTCGTTCGAGACGAAGCGCGTTTCGCCGTCCGCCTTGCCCGACAAGCCCCACAGCACGGGCCGGTAATCGATGTCGAGCACGGTTCGCACGTTGTTGGCGCGGGCCAGCTGCAATGCCTGCGTGCTGACGGCGTGCATGGCGGCGGTCGAGAAATGCGTGCCGGTGATTAACAAGGCCTTGCTTGAGGCAATGAAGGCCGCATCCACCGACGCGGCGTCGATGGCCATGTCGGCGCAATTTTCACGGTAAAAAATCAGCGGAAAGGTGTTCTTGTCCTTGATGCCCAGCATCACCAAAGCCGTGAGCCGCTCGCGGTCGATGCCGACGTGGCTGACGTCGCAGCCTTCCTTTGACAAGGTGTCCGTCAAGAAACGGCCCATGTGGTCGTCGCCCACTTTCGACAGCATGGCCGACTTCAAGCCCAGGCGGGCCGTGCCGAAGGCGATATTGGCGGAAGAGCCGCCCAGGTACTTGGCAAAGCTCGTCGCGTCTTCCAGCGAGCTGCCGATCTGCTGCGCGTACAGGTCCACGGCCAGGCGGCCCAGGCAGATCACGTCCAGCGCGCGGCCCTGGGCAAATTGTGTCGGGTTATTCATGGTTATCCTTAAATCGTGACACCGTCGAGTTCAGCCATCAGCGTTTGCATTTCCGCACCGCCCGCCATCATGTCGAGTACTTCATCCTTGGAAACTGTTTCCTTGGTGTAAGTACCCAGCGACTTGCCCCGGTTCAACAGGGTGAACGAATCGCCCACGGGATAGGCGTGATGCACATTGTGGGTGATAAAGATCACGGACAAGCCCCGTTCGCGCGCCTTGTAGATCAGTTTCAGCACATTGAACGACTGTTTCACGCCCAGCGCAGCCGTCGGTTCGTCGAGGATCAGCACGCGCGCGCCGAAGTGGATGGCGCGGGCAATGGCCAGGCATTGCCGCTCGCCGCCCGACATGGTGCCCACGGCCTGGTGCGGATCGCGCACCATGATGCCCATTTCGGCCAGCTTGTCGCGCGCCGTGGTGGCCGCATACTCCATATCCATCACCGGCAGCACGCCGAACATTTTCTTGATCGGCTCGCGGCCCATGAAGAAATTGCGCGCCACGGACAGCAGGGGCACCAGCGCCAGGTCCTGGTAGACGGTGGCCACGCCCAGGTCCAGCGCCTCTTTCGGCGAATTGAAGCTGACGGGCTTGCCATCGACCAGGTACTGGCCATCGGTGGGCCGGTGCACGCCGGCCAGGGTCTTGATCAGGGTCGACTTGCCGGCGCCGTTGTCGCCCAGCAGGCAATGCACTTCGCCCGGTTTCAAACGCAGGGTGACGTTTTGCAGGGCGATGACGGAGCCGAAGCGTTTGCTGATGTTTTCCAGCGCAAGGATGTATTCGCTCATGGCTTATCTCGCTTCCGTGACACGGGCACGGACAAAGTTGTTGAACAGTACCGCGATCAGCAGCATGACGCCGAGGAAGACGCGGAACCAGTCGGAATTGATATTCGTATAAGTAATGCCGATCTGCACCACGCCGAAGATCAGCGCGCCGAAGCAGGCACCGACGACGGAACCGTAGCCGCCCGTCAGCAGGGCGCCGCCGATGACGGCCGCGATGATGGCTTCGAACTCCTTTTGCATGCCGCGGTCGGCGGCGGCCGATCCCACGTCAAATACTTGCAATGTGGCAAACAAGCAGGCGCAGAAGGCGGTGAAGACGAACAGCGAGACCTTGATGGTTTTCACGGGTACGCCCACGTTCTTGGCCGCGTTGGCGTCGCCGCCGACGGCGAAGATCCAGTTGCCGATGCGGGTGCGGGCCAGGACAAAGCCGGACACGAGCGCCAGGCCCGCCCACCAGACGATGACCTTGGGGATGCCCTTGACCAGCGGCGCGCCATTGTCGAGCGCCGTGATCCAGCCCGCCTTGGCCATCCAGGCGAACAGCGAGGTGCCCACTTCGCCATGGAACAGGGTCGTGGCCAGCCAGTCGTCGGCGGCCAGCGCGCCGATGCCGCTGACGATGGTGCGGTTGGCAAACATGATGGACAGGGCCAGGGTCAGGCCGCGCAGGATGAACAAAAAAGCCAGTGTGACGATGAAGGAAGGCAAGCGCGTCTTGATGACGAGGTAGCCGTTGAGCCAGCCCAGCGCCATCGAACCGGCAAAGGCGAACAGGATGGCGGCCCACACGGGCCAGTGGAAGTAGACTGAAGGAATGGCGATCATCATGCCGGCAAAGCCGATCATGGAGCCAATCGACAGGTCGAATTCGCCGGCGATCATCAAGACGCAGGCGCCGATGGCGATGATGCCCAGGTAGGCGGCCACTTGCGCCCAGTTGATCACGCCGTCCAGGTTGAACATGCCGGAATCGCCGGCCGTCAGGATGAAGAAGGCGAACACCAGGATGGCGCCCGAGATCGAGGCGAATTCCGGACGGCTGAACAGCCGCTTGAGCCAGCTGACCTGCCCCACGCGCTCATCAAGGCCCTGCTTTTGCGGCGGCGTGCCCGAGGCGGCCATGCCGCCCTGCTCCACGCTGAATTTCACGGTACTCATGCTATGTCTCCCTTGATTTATAGCAACCTGCCAGCCTCGACAACAATTCCAGGGCGGCAGGACCCGCGCGCCGGCAAGCTAGGCCTGCGCGCGGGGACAACAACTAAGAACACCTATCAAAATCTACTGCGCGTTGCGATTTGCGGTCTCCGATGCTCACTGCCTCGGCGGCCCCGAGCATTCGCACAGTGCCGGTTCTCAACCACAACTCCCATCCGCTCGCTACGGTTTTGTTAGGCGTTGTAAGGTATTGATTGAATTGAATTGAATTGAAAAGCGGGTGCTTAACGGAACTGGCCGGCGTATTTCTCCACCTTGCCGATATTGTCCTTGGTGACATAACCAGGACCGGAACCGATATGGCGCGGGCCATACGATGGTGCCAGGCCGTATTCGGCCAGGCGCGCCTTGAACTTGGCGTTATTGATCAGCTTTTCGCGCACCTTGGCCAGGTCCGTGGTCTTGTCCTGCTTCATGATGGCCAGCACGGCAACGGGGATGTAGCCTTGCAGGTAGGGTTGCTGGTCGATGGCGAACTGGATGCTGCCATCCTTGATGCCTTTCGAGATTTCATCGGACAAATCGAACGTGGCGAACCACATCTTGCCCTTCAAGCCCATCTTTTCCAGCGCCTTGAGCGAAGCGTGGGCCGATGTCGGTCCCAGCGCCAGCACGGCCTGGGTTTTCGGGTTGTTGCGCAGGTAGGCGCTCAGCTTGCTTTCGATGGTGGTCGGATCTTCGCCCGCATCCAGGGTGGCGGCCTTGAAATCGACGCCGATGGCTTCGGCAAAGCCGCGGCAGCGCTCGAACGACGACGGATTCGTCGCGTAATGGTTGACGCAGACAAACGATTTGATGCCGGCCGCCTTGGCTTTTTCGCCGGCACCCTTGCCTGCCTCGTATTCAGGCTGGCCCACGTGCATCACGGCGCCCAGCTGCTCGCTTTGCGCCAGGGTGCCGGAATTGATCGTGACAAACGGAATCTTCTTGGCGGCCACGAGGCCCAGCGGTTTTTGCAGCACGCTGAAGTCGGCGATGCTGACGATCACGCCGTCGTAGTTGCGGGCCGCCGATTGCTCGACCAGGCGGGCCATGTCGGCCAGGTCGCCATTCGGCGGGTTGCGGTAGTCGACGGTGACGTTGAAGTCTTCGCCTGCTTGCTTGACGGAATTTTTGATCGTATTCCACCAGGAATCGGAATCGGGCGCATGGCTGATCAGCACGAATTTCTCGCCCGCCGCGTGGCTGGCGCTCATGCCCAGACCCAGTCCCAGGCCGAGTCCCAGCATGGCCAGGCTCTTCAGAAATCCCTTACGCTTATTGCTTTGCATGAATGTCTCCTTGAAGGATTGATTTTTTATAGTTGCCAGCTTTTGAAGCGTGTCAGCGGGGAACCGGACAACCGGCAAGACCCGATGCACTGCGCACAGCTTAGGCCACAAAAAAGACAAATGCAATAAAATTTTCAAAATAAATTTAAATAGAAATTCGTTTCTATTTTCAGGATTCCCTCCTATAATTCTCGCCAGAACCAGCCGCACGGAATTGATACGCCAGCGCGGCCCAGCAAGTACACCAAGGAAAAAACATGGCAGCCACCGCCCCCATCGAACAGCTGATGCAGCACATTGCCGCCGAGTACGACAACCTGTCGCGGCAGTTGAAAGTCATCGCCCAATACATCGAAAAGCATCGCGCCAGCCTGATGCTCGAACGCATCAGCGACATCGCTAGCGCCTGCGACGTGCAGCCGTCGGCCATCGTGCGTTTCGCGCAGCGCTTCGGCTATACGGGCTTTTCTGAAATGCAAGATGTATTCCGCCAGGCTTACACGGACCAGGCCGGCGCCACGCCCGACTACCAGCAGCGCATCCGCAAGCTCATTTCCACGCGCGACTCGGCCCTCAGCGCGGGCGACCTGACGCGTGAATTCGTCGGCGCCAGCCGCGCCGGCCTCGACGACTTGGCGGCCGGCCTCGACGACGCCCAGCTGGAAGCGGCCGTCAACCTGCTGCTGAAAGCTGAAAATATCTATGTGATCGGCGTGCGCCGGTCGTTCCCGATCGCCTCCTACATCGCCTACGCGCTGGAACACACGGACAAGCGCGTGCACCTGATCAGCGGACTGGGCGGCATGCACCGCGAACAGATGCGCAGCGTGCGCGAACGCGATGTGGCGATCGCCATCAGTTTCTCGCCTTACGGCAAGGAAACCCAGCAGTGCATCAAGGCGGCGCAGGACAAGGGCGCCAAGGTCCTGGTGATTACCGACAGCAAGCTGGCCCCGCTCGCGCGGGCGGCCGACGCGCTGCTCACCGTCACCGAGGGCAGTGCCTTCGCCTTCCGCTCGCTGACCAGCACCATCTGCCTGTGCCAGGCGCTGTTCATCGCGCTGGCATACAAATTAGAGCTCGACATCGAAGAAATCCACACCCCAGGAGAACATGATGATTGAAGTAGCGTTGTTCGGCGCCGGACGCATCGGCAAAATCCACGCGGCCAACCTGGCTGCCCAGCCCGGCGTGCAGTTCAAGTACGTGGTCGACGTCAACCAGGAAGCGGCCGCCGCCCTGGCCGGCTTGCATGGCGGCAGCAGCGCGACTGTCGAAGCGGCATTGGCCGACCCGGCCATCAAGGCCGTCGTCATCGCCTCCAGCACGGACACGCATGCGGACCTGATCCTGCGCTCGGCCGCCGCCGGCAAGGCCATCTTTTGCGAAAAACCCGTCGATCTGACGCTGGACCGGGCGCGCGCCTGCGCCGCTGCTGTCAAGGAAGCCAAGGTCTTGTGCATGCTGGGCTTCCAGCGCCGTTACGACCCGACATTCAATGCCGTCAAGACACGGATTGAGGCGGGCGAGATCGGCACGCCGGAATTGCTGGTCGTCACCAGCCGCGATCCGGGCCCGCCGCCCGTGAGCTACATCAAGGTGTCGGGCGGCATCTTCAAGGATATGCTGATCCACGATTTCGACATCTTCCGCTGGATACTCGACGACGAAGCCGTCAGCGTGCACGCCACGGGCAGCTGCCTTGTCGACGCGGCCATCGGCGAAGCGGGCGACCTCGATACGGCCGTCGTCACCATCCGCACGGCCAAGGGACGTTTGTGCCAGATCAATGCCTCGCGCCGCGCCGCCTACGGCTACGACCAGCGCTTCGAAGTGCTGGGCAGCGCCGGCATGCTGCAGGCGGGCAACCACAAGCCGACGGAAGTGACGGCCTATGGCGCCGTCAACGTCAGCGTGGACAAGCCGGAAGATTTCTTCTTGGAACGTTATCGCGTGGCCTACGCGCAGGAAATGGCGCACTTCTTTGACGCCCTCAGCCACGGCACGCCGCTGCGCACCACCGTCCACGATGGCTTGAAGGCCCTGGAACTGGCCGAGGCGGCCACCCTGTCGTGGCGCGAACAGCGCGTCGTCACTGTATAAACCAATAATAAAGCTATCTGGAGACACCATGTCATCCCCAACATTAAAAGTCGGCATCGTCGGCCTGGGCCGGCTGGGCCAGCGCCACGCCATCAACCTGGCGCAGCGCGTGCCGAATGCCGAAGTCGTCGCCGCCTGCAGCCCCGTGCCCGCCGAACTGGACTGGGCCGCCAGCCAGCTCGGCATCACCACCGGCTATGCCGACTACGATGCGCTGCTGGCCCACCCCGGCCTGGACGCCGTCTTCCTCGTCACGCCCACCTCGCTGCATGCGGACCAGATCATCGCCGCCTTGCGCGCCGGCAAGCACGTATTCTGCGAAAAACCGCTGTCGCTGGACCTGACCGATTGCCTGAAGGTGGAAGCGGAAGCGGCGCGCCACCCGCAACTGACCGTCATGATCGGCTTCGTGCGGCGTTTCGACGCCAGCTACCATGACGCGCAGCAAAAGATCGCCCAGGGCCTGATCGGCAAGCCGTATCTGGTGCGTTCGCAAACCTGCGACCAGAACGACCCCAGCGGCGCCTTCATGCGCTTTGCCCCCACCAGCGGCGGCATCTTCCTCGATTGCAGCGTGCACGATATCGACCTGGCGCGCTGGCTGCTGGGCAATCCCGTGCCCAAGCGCGTGTATGCGAGCGGCACCAACGCCATCCACACGGGCTTGCAGGCGTTCGGCGACGTCGACAACGGCCTGGCGACGGTCGAGTTCAGCGATGGCAGCATGGCCAGCTTCATGGCGTCGCGCACCATGGCGCATGGCCATGAAACCCTGACGGAAGTGTTCGGCACGGGGGGGCGCCTGGCCGTGGGCAGCAATCCACGCCTGAACCGCGTGGAAATCTCGGATGCGCATGGCGTGCGCAACGAATGCACGCCGGATTTCTATGCCCGCTTCGCCGACGCCTTTTTGATCGAGGCGCAGGAATTCACGGATGCGGCGCTGGGCCGGCGGACCCTGTCGCTGACCTTGCACGACGCGACGGAAGCGACGCGCATCGGCCTGGCCATGACGCAAGCGATGCGCGAGGCGCGGCCCGTCGAGTTTTAAGCGAACGCCGTGGGCTCAGGCAGCCGGCGTGGAAAACGGCTGCCTGGGTTCCACGGCCAGCCGCAAGCCCATG
Organism: Janthinobacterium sp. TND4EL3; assembly: GCF_900156175.1. Taxonomy (GTDB): domain Bacteria; phylum Pseudomonadota; class Gammaproteobacteria; order Burkholderiales; family Burkholderiaceae_D; genus Janthinobacterium. The sequence continues at coordinate 17,637 of NZ_FTMV01000035.1, read as the reverse complement.
GCATCGAGGATGGCCGTCAAGGTGGCGAGCGAGGGATTGCCCTCGGGCGACAGGGTGCGGTACAGCTGGGTAGGATTGAGCTTGGCCGCCTGCGCCACGGCGGGCACGCCGCCAAAGGCGCGCGTCAGCTGGCGCAGCACGGCCAGCAGTTCGCCATGGTCGCCATCGACGAGGATGTTGTTGATCAGTTCAAGGGCCAGAGCGGGATCGTCGCGGTACAGTTCGGCCATCGCTTCATCATGCGAGCGGTCTCTCGGTGGTTTGCTTGGTTCCTCTTTCATGTCCTCTCTCCTTCCAGTCATGCCAGCAGGCACAGGCGTATTCGATATCTTTCGATTGGGTATGCTTGTCGCCTCCGCACAGCAATAAAATGATCTGCTCCCCGGCAATGGCGTAATAGATACGGTAACAAGGCCCCACGTCGATGCGCAATTCCCACACACCATCGTGGCAGAACTTGTGGTCGCCAAAATTGCCGGGAATCATACGCAACACGCGCCGGGCTATGGCCACCCTGGCCGTAGTATCGCGCTGGCGTTTCAGCCATTCCGTATATAAATCCCTGCCCGATGACGTCAGGTAGTGCCGGATCTCGACCATCACATTCGTCCATAAACGAAGAAAGATCAAGGAGAAAATCACGTGCTTGCATAAAAAAAGAAGACCACGTCATCTTGCGGCCAAACCGCGTGACGCAGGTGCGGAATGCCGGGATCACTGATGTATATCAAGATGCGTTTCCCCAGTTACTGTAGAGAAATGATGTGGCGCGTACACGCCTCACGCGCATGCCATTGCGCTATACAATAAGCGCTGCCCAACCGCGAGACCCTGCCGCCATGACGAATAACGATAGCAACTCCCCTACCCTTGCCGACGCGGCCGAACGCTACGTCAAGCTGGTTCTGGCCATGGGCCAGCACGATGCGTCGTACGTGGACGCCTATTACGGCCCGCCCGCATGGCAACAGGAAGCGGTAGAACAGCAACTGAGTTTGAGCGACATCAAGGCCGCGACTGACAAGGCGCTGGCCCTGCTGGCCGACGAACCTTGCCTGCGCGCCCACAACCTGCGCAAGCAATTGCACGCCGTGCTGGCCAAGGCGGACATGCTGCAAGGCGCACGCCTCGATTTCGATACGGAAAGCGCGCGCCTGTACGACGCCGTCTCGCCCCATCACAGCCGTGCGTACTACGAAGCACTGGTGGCGCAGATCGACGCGCTGCTGCCCGGTCCCGGCACGGTCAGCGCGCGTGTCAACGCCTTGCGCGCGCAACTCGTCATTCCCGCCGACAAGCTGCGCGCCGTCATGGACGCGGCCATCCGCATGGGCCGCGAGCGCACCTTGCAGTACATCGCCCTGCCCGACGGCGAAGATTTCGTGCTGGAATTCGTCACCGACAAACCCTGGAGCGGCTACAACTGGTACAAGGGCAACTACCAGAGCGTGATCCAGATCAATACGGACTTGCCCGTGTATATTGATCGCGCCGTCGACCTCGGCTGCCACGAAGCGTATCCGGGCCACCACGTCTATAACGTGCTGCTGGAACGCGACCTGGTGCGCGGCAAGGGCTGGATGGAATACTGCATCTATCCCCTGTACTCGCCGCAATCCTTGATCGCCGAAGGCACGGCCAATTACGGCATCGACCTGAGTTTCACGGAGGCGGAACGGCTGGACTTCGAACAGCAAGTGCTGTATCCGCTGGCCGGCCTGGACCCGGCGCTGGCGCCCCGCTATGCGCAACTCAATGCGCTGCTGGCAAAACTCGGCTACGCCGACAACGACATCGCGCGCCAGTACCTCGAAGGCGGCATCACGCGCGAAGAAGCGCTGGAATGGCTGGTCAACGTGCGCCTGTATCCGGCCGAGAAATCCGCGCAGCGCCTGCAGTTCTACGATGCCATGGGCGCCTACGTCATCAATTACAACCTGGGCCAGGACATGGCGAAAGCCTATGTCGAGCGCCAGGGCGCGACGCGTGCCGCGCATTGGGCCGCCTTCCGCGACCTGATGTCCTCGCCGCGCGTGCCCAGCGCGCTGCTGGCCTGACGCTGCCGCCGGCGCCTTACTGCGCCGGCAGGCGGATGGTCGCTTCCAGGCCGCCCTCGCGGTGGTTGGCCAGGCTCAGTTCGCCACCGTGGGCCTGCACGATGCTGCGCGCAATACCGAGCCCCAGCCCCATGCCATGCGCATTCTGCTCGCGGCCATGTTCCAGGCGCACATAGGGCTGGAACAGGCTGGCGAACGCCTCTTCGGCCACGCCGGGGCCGTCGTCGCGGATGCGGATGACGATGTGCCCGCCTTCCCGGCGCGCGGACAGGTGGGCCGTCTTGCCGTAAAACAAGGCATTGTCGAGCAAGTTGCCGATGGCGCGCTTGAGCGCCAGCGGCTTGGCCGTCACGCTCAGGCCCGTCTCCACGTAATGCACTTCGTGGCCGGCCAGCTGGGCGCCGCGCACCATGCGCTGCAGCAAGGCGTCAAGTCGCACCTCGGTGGCGTTTTCATGGATGTCGCTGTCTTTCACGCATTGCAGCGCCCCCTTGACCATCATGTCCAGCTCGTCGAGGTCGTCGTGGAATTCATTGCGCTGCACATCGTCGTCGAGCAGTTCCGTGCGCAATTTCAAACGCGTGATGGGCGTGCGCAAGTCGTGCGAAATCGACACGAACAGGCGTTCGCGGTCTTCCAGGTAACGCTGGATGCGCTCGCGCATGGCGCCAAAGGCGCGCGCCGTCTGCACGAACTCGCGGCTGCCCGTCTGCGGCAGGGGCGGCGGCGTCTCGCCGCGGCCAAAGGCCTCGGCCGCGTCCGACAGGGCCGCCAGCGGCCGCGTGGTCCAGCGCACGACAAGGATGGACAGCAGCAGCACGGCCGCCAGCGACAGCGCCTGCAGCAGTACCCGGTCCAGGGTCCACGGGTTGCTGCTTTGCAAAAAATACGGATTCGGCATCAGCGCCGCCAGGTACAGCCAATTGCCCGGCTCCAGCTCGGCCTGGATCACCAGCACGGGGGCCGGATTCGGTTTCAGCAGCAAGATATGCTGGACCCAGTTTTCCGGCAAGTCGCCGATGCGCGCGCCGCTGTCGGCCACCACCAGATCGGCCGGCCAGGCGAAGCCCACGCGGTAACCGGCCAGCTGCGGCAAGTCGCTCTTCAGCGCCGCGCCCACGGTCGCCACCACCGTGTCGGCCAGCGCGTGCGGTGCGATTTCGCGGATGGCCAGCGGGCCCTGGTTGACGTTGACAAAGAAGCGCGTGCCGCCCATCTCGCGGAATTGCTGGATCAGGATGGGCCGGTAATTGGCCGGCAGGCTGAGAAAGAAGCGGATGGTGCTGCTGGCGCTGCGCGCCAGGTGCTGCGACGCCATGCGCGCTTCCACGGCCGAGTCGCGGCGCAGCTGCGCGGCCCAGATCAGGTTGCCCACCAGTTGCGTGGCCAGCACGCCCGCCACCATCACGACGGACAGGCGGCCCAGCAGCGATGGCGGCAGCAGGCGCTCGAGCAGGCGGCGCGCGCCCCGCTCAGGCATGCGCACTGCTCACGTCGGCCGAAAACACATAACCGGCGCCGCGCACCGTCTTGATCAGCACGGGTTGCTTGCCATCATCCTTCAGGCGCAGCCGCAGCCGGCTCACCTGCACGTCGAGCGAGCGGTCGAGCGGCCCCGCATCGCGCCCCCGCGTCTGTTCGCACAGCACGCTGCGGTCGAGGATATCGCCTGGATGCTCGACAAAATAGCGCAGCAGCTGGAAATCGAGGCCCGTCAGTTGCAGCGCCTCGCCATCGGCATCCGTCACCGTGCGTTCCAGCGTGTCTAGGGTGAAACCCACGAAGCGGTAGTAGCGGGGCGGCGCCGCCGCGTCGATGCCCGTGCGGCGGTGGATGGCCTTGATGCGCGCCAGCAATTCACGCGGACTGTAGGGCTTGGCGATGTAATCGTCGGCGCCCAGCTCCAGGCCCACCACCCGGTCCGTCTCGTCGGAGCTGGCCGTCAGCATGATGATGGGCACGTTCGAGCGGGCGCGCACCACCTTGCACAGGGCAAAGCCGTCCGTGTCGGGCAGCATCACGTCGAGGATCACCAGCGACAGGCTGTCGACGTGGCGGTGGAATTCGGCCAGGAAGGTGGCGCCATCATGCGCCAGGCTGACCTCATATTGATTCTTTTCCAAATATGCCTTCAACAGCATGCGGGTCTTTTGATCGTCGTCAACGACCAGGATTTTGCGTGACATGGTCTCGTCCTTTTTTATTCAGCGCCTGCAACATGCTGGCGATGCGGCGCTGGGCGTCGGCCGCGCTGATCGTCTCGTCCAGGAAATAGCGGTGCACCTCGGCGATGATGGCGTCCTTGCTGGTTTCATCGGTGGCCATGCGGTGCACGAGGCTGGGCGCCTGGAACGCGGCGCCGCGCGCGAACGCCTGCGCCGAAGCGCGTCCACAGCTGTCCAGGCGCGACAGGTCGGCCTGGCGCAAGGCGGGAATCGAGCCCTTTACCTGGCTGTACTCGAGCTGCACGGACGGCGAAGCGACCACCTGCGCCAGCTTTTCCTGCGCGCCCTGGTGCGTGTAGTCGGAAGCGAACATGGCCAGCGTATCGATGCTGTACAGGTGATATTCGCCCGTGTCGGGCGCGGCGGTGCAGCCGAAGACCTCGTCCGTGGCGCGGCCCCAGGCGTTCAGCTCGCCCTTCGCCCAGTCGCCCATGATGTACATGGCCGCCTCGCCATCACCGACCTGGCGCGCCATCTCGGGCCAGCTCTGTTCGCGCAGTGGCGCCGCCATCCATTGCTTGAGCGACCTCAAGCGCTGCAAGGCATGCCGCAGGCGGGGGTCCGCATATGCCTCGGCTTTCTTGTCGACAAACAGGGCGCGGTAGTAGGCAGGCCCCGATTCGGCCAGCACCAGCGTCTCGAACAGGGTGGACACTTGCCACGCCTCGCTGCTTTGCGCCAGCGGCGTGATGCCGGCCTGGCGCAGCCTGGCGGCCACACGCTCGAAGTCGCTCCAGCTGCGCGGCACGGCCAGGCCCAGGCGCTGGAAAATCTTACGGTTGTAAAACAGCGTATTGATGCGGTGGATGCCGGCCGGCACGCCCATCGTATGGCCGCGGTTCTGCAGCAGGCCCCACACGGTCGGATACATGGTCGCGCGCCAGTTGTTGCTGGCGGCAACGCTGTCGAGCTGCAGCAGCAGGCCCAGGTCGCTCCACTCGCCCAGGGTGTAGCCGATCAGCTGCATGACTTCCGGCGAATTGCCGGCCAGCACGCGGCTCTTCAGCACCTTGCCCGCGCCGACGCCGGCGCCGCCCGCGATACCCGCGTCGCGCCACTCGACGCCTTCCTGCGCCAGGCGCGCCACCAGCACGTCGGCCGCGCGGCGCTCGCCGGTCGAGGTCCACCAGTGCAGCACTTGCAGCGGCTCGGCCCGCACGGGCACGCCGGTCCACATCAGTGATAGCAGTGCCAGTGCCGCCACGCCGCGACGGCGGGCGGCCCCGGCATGGCGGTCGGCGGTGCTGCGCGGTGGCGTCTTCAATGCTGTCCCCTTGTTCTTGTCGCGACAAACTATAGCCCAACTACAAAACAGCAGGTTGGTAATTTAGTCACCTGATTTGTAAAGAAACGTGAGCTTTTGTTGCGCCATCTTGCACGGCGTCCAGGCGGCCCCACCCGCCCGACGCCCCGCACGGCGCGCCACGGCAGCGGCCAATGGTAAGGAAAGGTAAGCAAGCGTACCTGCACATTTCAATATTATCCTTTGAAATCAACAAGATAAGAAACGATCGCCAGCGCAATGCCGGCTGCTGGCGTCACATTTCCCCCGATGCTACTGTCCGCCAACTGCAGCGTATCAGGCAGCCAAACAAGACCAACACCAACAAGGAGACATCATGCGATTGCATGCACAAGGCGGCGTGGCCGCGCGCAACACATTGCTGGCCCTGCTGCTGGCCAGCGGCACGGCGCAAGCGGGCACGCTCACCATCGAAAGCTGGCGCGTGGACGACAAGACCCTGTGGGAAACGGTGCTCATCCCCGCCTTCCAGAAAAAGCATCCTGGCATCGAGATCAAGTTCTCGCCCACCGCCCCCACCGAATACGATTCCACGCTGAACGCGCGCCTGAGCGGCGGCACGGCCGGCGACTTGCTCGCTTGCCGCCCGTTCGACGTCTCGCTGGCCCTGTACAAGCGGGGCCAGCTGGAAAAGCTCGACGGCAAGGCCGGCATGGAGAATTTTCCCGCCTCGGCCAAGGTGGCGTGGCAGACGGACGATGGCAAGGACACCTTCTGCATGCCGATCGCCTCCGTCATGCATGGTTTCCTGTACAACAAGAAAATCTTCCGCGAACTGAAACTGCAGCCGCCCGCCACGGAAGAGGAATTCTTCAAGGTGCTGGAAACGGTCAAGAAGAGCGGCAAGTATGCGCCGCTGGCGCTGGGCACGGCCGACCAGTGGGAAGCGAACCAGGTGGTGTTTACCAGCATCGGCGCCAATTACTGGAAGGGCGAGGATGGCCGCAAGGCGCTGATCGCGGGCAAGGCCAAGTTTACCGATCCGCAATTCGTTGCCGCCTGGGAATATGAAGCCCGGCTGGGCAGCTATCTGTCCAAGGGCGCCAGCGCGCAAACCTATGGCGACAGCCAGAACCAGTTCGCGCTGGGCAAGGCCGCCATCTATCCGTCCGGCTCCTGGGACATCGCCTACTTCAAGCAGGACCCGGAGCTGGAACTGGGCGCCTTCAACCCGCCCGTGCGCAAGGCCGGCGACAAGTGCTATATCTCGGACCACACGGACATCGGCATGAGCGTCAACAAGAAGTCGAAGAACAAGGAAGACGCCTACAAATTCCTCGCCTGGCTCGGTTCGCAGGAATTCGCCGACATCTACACCAACAAGGTGACGGGCTTCTTCTCGCTGTCGAACCATTTGATTTCCATCAAGGATCCGTTGGCGAAGCAGATGAACGGCTGGCGCGCCAGTTGCGCCTCGACCATCCGCCTGAACGCGCAAATCCTCAACCGGGGCGAACCGAGCATGGAAAACGAGCTGTGGAACGTCAACGCCCAGGTCCTGAACGGCAAGCTGGCGCCGAAAGACGCGGCGCGCCAGATCCAGGCCGGCTTTGCCAAGTGGTACAAGCCGCAACAGTAATCCCCCCATCCTCCCCCCGCAACCGGCCTGAGCAATGCGATGCAGCGGCCCGGTGGCGCGGTTTTGCCGGCGGCCCCGCCGCCGGTGTTTTTATTCGTCTGGAGTTTCGCCGTGAAGAAAGCTTTCCCGTGGCACGTGGCCGTGTTCCTGGCGCCGGCGCTGATCATCTACTCGCTGTTCAGCGCCCTGCCCCTGGCCGATACCCTGCGCCTGGGCCTGTACACGACCGATGAGGGCGGCCGCCATCATTTTGCCGGTCTGGCCAATTACGCCACCATCCTGTTCGACCCGCAATGGTCGCAAAGTTTCTGGAATGCAATGTGGAACAACTGCAAGTTTTTCCTCATCCACATGCTGCTGCAAAATCCCATCGGCCTGCTGCTGGCCACCCTCTTCAGCCTCAAGGGGCTGAAGGGCGAGCGCAGCTACCGCACCCTGATCTTCCTGCCCACATTATTGTCCGTGGTGATCATCGGCTTCATCTGGCAGCTGATCCTGTCGCCGCTGTGGGGCGTGGGCCAGTCGCTGATGGACGGCGTGGGCATCGGCAGCTATTTCGCTCCATGGCTGGGCCAGGAATCGACGGCCCTGCTGACCATCGCGCTCATTTCTGTTTGGCAATACATCGGCATTCCCATGATGCTGATCTATGCGGCCCTGCTGGCCGTGCCCGAGGAAATCATCGAGGCGGCCCACGCGGAAGGCGCCAGCGCCATGCGCATCTTCTGGCAAATCAAGCTGCCGCTGATCTGGCCCACCCTGGGACTGGTGACCATCCTGACGTTTGTCGCCAACTTCAATGCCTTCGACCTCGTGTACTCCGTGAAAGGCGCGCTGGCGGGGCCGAACTACGCCACCGACATCCTCGGCACCTTCTTCTACCGCACCTTCTTCGGTTACCAGGCCCAGCTGGGCAGCCCCACCATGGGCGCGGCCGTGGCCACCATGATGTTCCTCGTCATCCTCGTGGGCGTGGGCGTGTATTTCTTTTTCGTGCAGCGCAAGCTGACACGCTACGAACTGTAAGGGCCGCCATGCGCAACGTTTCCACCCGCCCCCTGGGCCGCGCCGCCGTGCACGTGATCCTGGCCGGCTACACCCTGATCGCGCTGTTCCCCATCGTCTTGATCCTGATCAACTCAGTCAAGACGCGGGCCGCCATCTTCGACAATCCGCTGGCCCTGCCCACGCCCGCCACCTTTTCCCTCGTGGGCTTTCACAAGGTGCTGGCCAATGCGGACTTCCTGCTGTATTTCGGCAACAGCCTGTTCGTCACCCTGCTGTCGCTGCTGCTGATCGTGCTGTTCGGCGCCATGGCGGCCTGGGCACTGTCCGAATATACGTTCACGGGCAACCGCCTGCTGACCCTGTACCTGGCGCTGGGCATCATGATTCCCATCCGCCTGGGCACCGTGTCCATCCTGGAACTGGTGGTGCGGCTCGACCTGATCAACACCCTGACGGCGCTGGTGCTCGTGTACACGGCGCAGGGCTTGCCGCTGGCCGTGATGATCCTGTCCGAATTCGTGCGCCAGGTGCCGCGCGAACTGAAGGATGCGGCGCGCTGCGACGGCGTGGGCGAATTCGCCATCTTCTTCCAGGTGATCCTGCCCCTGATCCGCCCCGCCATCGCCACGGTGGCCGTGTTTACCATGATTCCCGCCTGGAACGACTTGTGGTTCCCGCTGATCCTGGCGCCGTCGGACCGCACCAAGACCGTCACCCTGGGCGTACAGCAATTCATCGGGCAATACGTGACCGACTGGAACTCCGTGCTGGCGGCGCTGTCGCTGGCCGTCATTCCCGTGCTCGTCATGTACGTCATTTTCTCTCGTCAACTGATCCGCGGCCTGACATCCGGCGCGGTCAAATAATAGGTGCACCATGGCCCATGTAAGCCTGCAACAGCTGAGCAAATCCTACGACGGCCGCACGAACGTGCTGGCCGGCATCGACCTCGACATCCGCGACGGCGAATTCGTCGTGCTGGTGGGCCCTTCCGGCTGCGGCAAATCGACCTTGCTGCGCATGCTGTGCGGCCTGGAAGGCATTTCGCACGGCACGCTGTCCATCGGCGGCAAGGTCGTCAACGACCTGCCGCCCGCCGAACGGGGCATCGCCATGGTCTTCCAAAGCTATGCGCTGTATCCGCACATGAGCGTGTTCCGCAACATGGCCTTCGGCCTGAAGATCGCCGGCTCCGGCAAGGATGACATCGCCCGGCGCGTGCGCCACGCGGCCGCCATCCTGAAGATCGACCATCTGCTGGAACGCCTGCCGCGCGAACTGTCGGGCGGCCAGCGCCAGAGGGTGGCCATCGGCCGCGCCATCGTGCGCGAACCGCAGCTGTTCCTGTTCGACGAGCCGCTGTCGAACCTCGACGCGGCCCTGCGCGTGCAGACGCGGCTGGAAATCGCCAAGCTGCACCGCCAGCTGAACGCCACCATCGTTTATGTGACGCACGACCAGGTCGAGGCGATGACCCTGGGCGACAAGATCGTCGTCATGCATGGCGGCCATATCCAGCAGGCGGGCACGCCGCTGGAGCTGTACCAGCAGCCGGCGAACCGCTTCGTGGCCGGCTTCATCGGCGCGCCCATGATGAATTTCTTCGAGGGCACAGTCCTTGCCGCCGAGGAAGATGGCGTGCGCGTGGCTCTGGCCAGCGGCCAGGAAATCACGGCCCTCGTCGATCCGGCGGGCCTGCGGGCGGGCGACGCCGTCACGGCGGGCCTGCGCGCTGAACACATCCTGGAAAACAGCGACGGCGGCGCCCGCTTCCAGGGCGTCGTCAGCCTGGTGGAGCACCTGGGCGAAGCCAATTTCATCTACCTGAGCCTGGACAACGGCCAGGAACTGGTGATACGCGGCGACGGCAACAACCGCGTGCCGCTGGGCCAGCCGTTCACGGTCTCGGCCGCCAGCAGCGCCTTCCACCTGTTCGACGCGCAGGGCGTGGCGCGCACGCGGCGCCAGCCCGGCAACCTGATTTCCTCGAAACAGAATCTGGCCGCCTGAGCCCTCCCGCCCAGGCAGCCGCCCCGACTGGATCGGCAGCGATCCCGTACGACGTGCCCAAGCACGCATCTTAATAACGACAAGGAGATTCCATGCAACACCCGATCAAGACCTCGCTGGCCCTCGCCTGCACCATGCTGCTGGCCTGCGGCGCCGCCCACGCCAGCGATGCCGAAGGCGAATACCACGGCTACTTCCGCGCCGGCCTCGGCTCGAGCACGGAAAGCCGCGGCCCGCAAAGCTGCTTCGGCCTGGGCGGCAACACCATGCGCTACCGGCTCGGCAACGAATGCGACACCTATGGCGAATTCGAATACCAGAAGGAAATGGCCAAGTCCGCCAACGGCGTCAGCTTCGTCGGCCATATCATGGTGGCAGCCTACACGCCCAGCTCCGCCGTCAGCGATTCGGACCTGAGCATGTCGAAGATGTACGTGGAAGCGAAAAACATACCCACGCTCAACGGCGGCACGGCCTGGATCGGCAAGCGCTACTACATGCGTCCCGACATCCACATGCTGGACTTGCAATATATCAATATGAACGGCACGGGCGGCGGCATCGACCAGTACAAGCTGGGACCGGGCCGCATCAGCTACGGCTTCTTCAAGGATAACGACAAGCCCGGCAACTCGGCCATCCGGCAAAACCTCGTCTACCAGGGCATCCCCGTCAACCAGGATGGCACGCTGGAAGTGCTGACCACCCTCATCACGCCCGACAAGAAGGACAGCACCTCGCACGGCGGCTGGCAGGCCACCGTGCTGCACAAGCAGGATAAAGTGTGGGGCGGCGCCAACACCTTCGGCATCCAGTACGGCGTGGGGCCAGGCACGGGCGCCGGCGGCCAGTGCTGCGACCGCATGGGCACCACGGGTTCGATCCGCAACGGCAGCGACGTCACGCGCCTGCGCATCTTCAATTCGCTGTGGATACAGCCGACGCCCGAGTGGAGCGCGGAAATGGTGGCCATCGTGCAGCGCGACAAGTCCAACGTCTCGGGCGGCAGCTCGACCTGGACCACCGTGGGCGTGCGCCCCGTGTATGCCGTCAACGACAACTTCAAGCTGCAGTTCGAACTGGGCACGGACCGCGTGACCTCGCCCACGGGCGGCGCCGCGCAGCGCCTGACCAAGCTGACCTTCGCGCCCACCCTGACGGCGGGCAAGGGTTACTGGTCGCGCCCGGAGCTGCGCGCCTTCGTCACCTACGGCAAATGGAACGACGCCGCCACGGCCGCCGTCAACAAGGCCAATGAATCGGGGCCCGTGTACGGCAATGCCACCAGCGGCACCTCGTTCGGCCTGCAGGTGGAGACGTGGTTTTAGAAGCTGTCTTGATCTGGCGCAGTGCATGCGCCTGTCGGACTGCGCGAAATCGCGTGCCGCGCTATGCTGCACGCCATACCGCTCACTTCGGAGGTCGCATGCACGCCGCACTTCCCCGGGCCGCCGCCGCGCTGGCCCTGTCTTTCGCCAGCATGGCATGGGCCCGCGATGCCGCCGTCGCGCCCGCCCTCAGCGCGCGCCAGCAGGCGCTGATGTCCACCGTGGTGGGCAGCGCCGCCCATCCGCGCATCCTGCAGGTGCGCCTCGATGAACTGCATCCGACCCAGCCCGCCATCGGCTACGACCAGGTGTATTACAAGCTGGGACGCTATGCGGCCGAAGAAAAGCGCATCGCCGACATCGCCAAGCCCAGGAAATTCGCCGACCTGTGCGAAGCCAATGGCCAGGGCGACGTCTTGCCCAATACGGCCAACGTGGCCGGCGCCACCCTGGCCGCGCCCCCGGCCGGCTACCGCTGCAAGGCGGCCGTGGGCAGCCGCCCGGACGACATGAAGACCGTCGTCATCGGCCCGCGCGGCATCGTGTACCTGACCGATGGCCACCATACGTTTTCCAGCTTCTGGGAAGCCGATGGCGGGCGCAATCATCAATTGCAGGTCTGGGTCAAGGTCAGCGACAATTTCAGCGCGCTGGACGAAGCGGCCTTCTGGACACGCATGCGCGCGCAAAACAAGGTGTGGCTGAAGAACGGCCGCAACCAGGCCATCACGCCGCAGCAGCTGCCGCCCGCCATCGGCCTCGCATCGCTGGGCGACGACCCATACCGCTCGCTCGTCTACTTTACGCGCGAGATCGGCTACGAGCCGCCGGAGCACGCCACGGAATTTCTCGAATTCTACTGGGCCGACTGGCTGCGCGGCATGCCGGCGCTGGACCTGGCGCGTGTCGACCTGCGCGACCCTGTCGCGTATGCCAATGCGATCCTGCTGGCCGCGCAGGCGATGGTGGCGCTGCGGCCCGGCGACAGCGTCAGCGGCGGCAAGAGCGCGCGCGAGCTGGGCGCCCTGCGGGAAGTCAACCGGAATGAATTCGATGAGCTGATCGACGACAAGGGCAAGCTGCGCCACGCCATCGCCTATAAAAAATCGCTGCCGCATTAAGCGCGGCGGCGTCAACGAGAACGGCCCGCCTGTCAGGTGAAAGGCGGGCCGTTTTCTGTTGCAGGTGCCGCTTAGGCGATCCGTTCGCCGTTGGCCGGATCGAACAGGGCCGCTTTCGACAGGTTGAACGACAACTGCATGGTCTGCCCCGGCAGCACCGCTTCGCGCGGGTGCGTGCGGCAGGTCACGGCGGCACCGTTCAGGCGCGTCGTCAGCAAGGTATCGGGACCGGTCGGCTCGACGAGGTCGATCAAACAGCCCAGTTCCTGGCCCACGTCGCCGTGTGCGCTGCTCATGTCCGTGATCTGCTCCGGGCGCACGCCCAGGATCACGTCGCGGCCCGCATAGCTGCGCAGCTTGTCGGCGGCGAACGGCAGCGCCAGGCGCAGGCTCTTGCCCGCGTTCTCGATGGCGACAAACACCTCGTTGCCCTCGATGACAGGCTTGACGGTGATGAAGTTCATCGACGGCGAGCCGATGAAGCCGGCCACGAACAGGTTGGCCGGGTTGTCGTAGATTTCCTGCGGCGTGCCCAGTTGCTGCACCACCCCATCCTTCATGACGGCGATCAAATCGCCCATCGTCATCGCCTCGATCTGGTCATGCGTGACGTAGACGATGGTGGCCTTCAGGCGCTGGTGCAGCAGCTTGATCTCGGCGCGCATTTCCACGCGCAGCTTGGCGTCCAGGTTCGACAGCGGTTCGTCGAACAGGAACAGCGAGGGCTTGCGCGAAATGGCGCGGCCCATGGCCACGCGCTGGCGCTGGCCGCCCGACAGCTGCGCCGGGCGGCGGTCCAGCAAGTGCGTGATCTGCAGCGTTTCGGCCACGCGGGCGACGATTTCCTCCTGCTCCGCCTTCGGCACCTTTTTCACGTTCAGGCCAAACGCGATGTTTTCGCGCACCGTCATCGACGGGTACAGCGCGTAGGACTGGAACACCATGGCGATGTCGCGGTCCTTCGGCGGCAGGTCGTTGACCACCTTGCCGTCGATGAGGATTTCGCCGGAGGTGACGCTTTCCAGGCCGGCCACCATGTTGAGCAGGGTCGACTTGCCGGAGCCGGAGCCGCCGACGAGGATCAGGAACTGGCCATCCTTGATTTCGATGTCGATGCCCTTGAGGACTTCGACGCCATTCGTGTACACCTTGCGGATGCTGCGTATCGATAAACTGGACATATTCTTTCCTTAACCTTTGACTGCGCCTGCGGTCAGACCGCGCACAAAATAACGGCCTGCGACCAGATAGACCAGCAGGGTCGGCAGCGCGGCAATCACCGCGGCGGCCATGTTGACGTTGTATTCCTTCACGCCCGTGGACGTGTTGACCAGGTTGTTCAAGCCCACCGTGATCGGCTGCGAATCGCCGCTGGCAAACACAATCCCGAACAGGAAGTCGTTCCAGATCTGCGTGAACTGCCAGATGATGCAGACGACGAAAATCGGACCCGAAATCGGCAGCACGATCTTGCGGAAGATCAAGAAGAAGCCGGCACCGTCGATGCGCGCCGCCTTGATCAATTCTTCCGGCACGCCGATGTAATAGTTGCGGAAGAACAAGGTCGTGAAGGCCGTGCCATACACCACGTGCACGAAAACCAGGCCGGTAGTCGTATTGGCCAGGCCGAATTCACCCAGCAGACGCGCCATCGGCAGGATCACCACCTGGAACGGAATGAAGCAGCCCACCAGCAAGGCGGCGAACAGGATTTCCGAACCGCGGAAGCGCCAGTGCGCGAACACATAGCCGTTGAAGGCGCCCAGGAAGGTCGAGATCAGCACGGCGGGAATCACCATCTTGATCGAGTTCCAGAAGAACGGCTGCATGCCGTCGCAGGTGACGCCCGTGCAGGCCGACGACCAGGCCTTGGCCCAGGAATCGAACTGCCACACGTGCGGCAGTGCCAGCAGGTTGCCGCTGCGGATCTCGTCGAGCGACTTGAACGACGTCGACAGGGTCACGTACAGGGGCACGATGTAGTACACCGCGAACAGGATCAGCAGCAGGTACAGCACCACCCGTCCCAGGGTGAGTTTATTGTTACTTGTAGGAGTGTGTGTCATCTCATCGCCTTTGCGCTGCGCGTTTCCAGGTACATCAGCGGCACGAGCACGGCCACGATGGTGGCCAGCATCATCATTGCCGATGCCGAGCCCAGGCCCAGCTGGCCGCGGGTGAAGGAAAACTGGTACATGAAGATGGCCGGCACGGACGACGAGTTGCCAGGTCCGCCAGCCGTCAGTGCGATGACCAGGTCGAAGCTCTTGATGGCGATGTGCGCGAGGATCAGCAGCACGCTGAAGAACACGGGCCGCATGGCGGGAATCACGATGCGCCAGTAGATCGTCGGCAGCGATGCGCCGTCGACTTGCGCCGCCTTGATGATTTCATCGTCAATGCCGCGCAGGCCGGCCAGGAACAGGGCCATGACGAAGCCCGACGACTGCCAGACGCCGGCGATCACCACCGTGTAGATGGCCATGTCGGAGTTCACCAGCCAGTCGAAGGTAAACGAGGTCCAGCCCCAGTCGTGCATGACCTTTTCCAGGCCCAGGCTGGGATTGAGCATCCATTTCCAGGCCGTGCCGGTGACGATGAAGGACAATGCCATCGGATACAGGTAAATGGCGCGCAGCGCGCCTTCGGCGCGGATTTTCTGGTCCAGCAGGATGGCCAGGAACAGGCCGATGGCGATGCTGCAAGCGATGAACAGGACACCGAAGATGCCGAGGTTCTTGAGCGAGGTCCACCAGCGCTCATTGTCGAACAGCTCGACGTATTGCACCAGGCCGGCGAACTCGTAGTTCGGCATCAGCCGCGATTCGGTCAGCGACAGCCAACCGGTCAAAAAGATAAAACCATAGACGAATACCAGGCTGGCGATGAGCGTCGGGCCCAGCACCATCTGCGGTATCCATCGGTCGAATTGCTTGCGTATGGACATAGGACAGCCGTAGAAGTAAAAACTGCGTGTGGCGCCGGCCCGCTCGAAAGCCAGGGCGGACGCCTGCGATGCATGCGATGCAGCGGGCGCCGGCGGGAGTGCCGGCGCCGTCGTGATTACTTCACTTTTGCCGCTTTGGCCAGGGCGGCAACCGCGTCTTTCGAGCTCATGTTGGTATTCATGAACTTGGCGATAACGTCGGTCACGGCGCCTTGCGTGGCCGATGGCAGCGCCATGCCGTGCGCAAACGATGGCACCAGGCCGCCCGTCTTGTTGGTGGCGTCCATGTCTTCCATCGATTTCAGGGCGCAAGCGTCAAACTTGTCCTTCGATACGCCGGAACGCACGGGGATGGAACCTTTGTTCAAGTTAAAGATCGACTGGAACTTCGGATTCATGATGGCGTTGGCCAGGGCGATCTGCCCCTTCTTCGCATTCGCATCCTTTTGCGTGAACATGGCAAACGAATCGATGTTGAAGGTGTAGGCCTTGTCCGTGCCAGGCGCGGCCACGCACAGGTAGTCCTTGCCCGGCACCTTGCCGGCGGCCGTGAACTCGCCCTTGGCCCAGTCACCCATGAACTGGAAGCCGGCCTTGTTGTTGATGACCATGGCGGTGGCCAGGTTCCAGTCGCGGCCTGCCGCATCCTTGTCGATGTAGGTCTTCACCTTGCCCAGGGTGTCGAACACCTTGATCATGGTCGGGCCGGTCAATTCCTTCTGGTCCAGCTTGAGGATGGCCTTCTTGTAGAATTCCGTGCCGCCCACGCCCAGCGCGACGGATTCAAACACGGTGGCGTCCTGCCATGGCTGGCCGCCGTGGGCGATGGCGATGCCGCCCGACTTCTTGATCTTCTCGGCCGCGTCGAAGAACGCATCCCAGGTGGTCGGGGTGGTGGCCACGCCGGCTTTTTTCAGCACTTCAGGGTTGACCCACATCCAGTTGACGCGGTGGACGTTGACGGGGGCGGCAACGTAGTGGCCCTTGTATTTCATGATGTCGGCGACGACTTTCGGCAGCACGGCATCCCATTTGCCTGGAATGGCGGCATCATCGATATTGGCCAGCACGCCTTCTGCGCCCCACTCCTGGATCGATGGGCCCTTGATCTGGGCAGCCGTCGGCGGATTGCCGGAAATGACGCGGGTCTTCAGCGCGGTCGCGGCGTTTTCGCCAGCGCCGCCAGCCACGGCGAAGTCTTTCCAGCCGAAGCCGCTTTCCTTCACGATTTGCTGCAACTGGCCGACGGACTTCGCTTCGCCGCCGGAGGTCCAGTAGTGCAACACTTCCACGTCGGTCGCAAACGCGCTGCCGGCAAACGCCAGGGTGGTCAATGCGGCCAGTTGGGTAATCTTGAATTTCAGTTTCATCTCCACATTCCTTTTTTGATCAAGCTTTTAGGGGGCTTCGGCATACGGGGGCCGAAAAAAGTGAAATATGCGCCTGTCCCGGCGCTCTTGTGCTCAGACCCGCTTGCAAACGGGCATCATCTTGGTGTAAAGACGGCGCCGTGATCCATGACATGACTACATTGCATTTATATCACGGGACGGCGCCAAAAACGCATCCGCGAAGGATGCGCCAGGTTGATCTGCACTTACCAACGTCAACACTGAAAAAAACCGTCGCGAGCGACAGTGATTTGTGGCCGAGAAGCGCAGCCGTGCTAGAGCACGGTGAGCATCGCAGGCCGCAAAGCGCGCCGCGCAGCAGGTTTTGTTCGGTGTTTAGAACCAGGTTTCGACTTGGAAGCCGTACGACGTGCCGCTCGTATTGTTGTTGTAGATCGGGCCGCCGTTGTTGGCCGCATTGACCGAGGCGGTAGCCGCATCGTTCCATTTGCCGTAGGTCACGAAAGCACGCAGCTCGGGACGCGACCACAGGCCAGGGCCGGCCGAGATCGTCGGGGCAATGGTCAGCTTGGTCAGGCGCTTGGCCGGCAGGCCGCCCGCTTGCGTCACGCGGTCCGTGCCCAGTTCGCCCACCAGCTTGAAGTTGTTGGTGAACGCGTACACGGGACGCACGCCGACCGAGGTCCAGGTCGAGGAACCGTTGGCGT
>NZ_FTMV01000011.1 GCF_900156175.1 Janthinobacterium sp. TND4EL3 | reverse complement strand
AACTTTGCGCCGATGATAGTGCTGCAACCAGTGTGAAAGTAGGTTATCGTCAGGCTTGTTATTTGGTGAAACAGCCCCCGGCTGTTTCACCTAGAAAAAAACCCGATCAGCAATGGTCGGGTTTTTTTTCGTCCCTTGATTCCTTGCCGTCCTTTTCCCGCCTTCAGTCATTCCCTACGGGTGCATAAAATACAACATCTTTCGATATTTATATAAGTGCTTATATAAATACTGCTACTATCGCTGTATGAAACAAGTAGCAACCATACCCTGACAACCCACGAGGAAAGCGACGATGGACCACACCCTGAGCATGGCAACGAAAAAATCCCCCTTGGCGCGCCTGATGGCTTATCCACTGGTGCAGATTGTGCTGGGCATGGTGCTGACCTTTGCCGCGGTGCCGCTGGTGATGGGCACTGCTTCCCATCTGGTGGAAAAGCCTTACCGCATCCTGTGGCCGCAGTTGCTGGCGGCGGTACTGGTGTGGTTCGCTTACCGTTTCTACGTGCGGCGCATCGAAAAGCGCCAGCCGGCCGAACTGGCAATGCCGGGCATGGCGCGTGAACTGGGACGCGGATTGCTGCTCGGCGCCGGACTGGTCTTTCTCACCTTTGTCGTGCTGGCAGCGCTGGGCGTTTATCAATTTAGCGGCGTCAACGCCCTGAGCTTGATGTTGCTGCTGCCGCTGGCTGAACTGGTGCTGGTCGGGATGGCCGAGGAGATGATGTTTCGCGGCATCCTGTTCGGCGTGACGGCACGTGCGCTGGGCAGCAAGGCCGCCATCGTGATTTCATCGCTGGTGTTCGCCCTCGCCCATTTGCCCAATGCCGGCTTTTCGCTGCTGGCCATCATCGCGATTGCTGCGTATGGCGTGTTGCAAGCCGCCCTGTACATGCAGACGCGCCGCTTGTGGGTGTGCATCGGCACGCATGTCGGCTGGAATTACTGCGTCAGCCAGGTGTTTTCCTCGACGGTATCGGGCCATGCGGCCACGGACGGCCTGCTGCGCGGGGAACTGGCGGGCAATGCCATGTTGACGGGCGGCGCCTTCGGCGTGGAAGCATCGCTGGTGACCGTCTTGCTGATCGGCGCCGTCGCCGCCTACGTGCTGCGTCTGGCGTTTGCCAGCGCACCACGCACGGCACGGGACTAGACTATTGGCCGGCGACCACCGGCGCGACGCCGCTCCTGGCGACCCACTCGATCAGCGCATCGACGGCGGCGCGGCCGTTGCCATTACCCACCAGGTCGCTATTGATCATGGCGACCACTACGCACTGTTGATTATTCGCATCAGGTACATAGCCGGCGATGGCCACCACATTCTTTAATGTTCCCGTCTTGATGCGGGCGCGCGCGGCGGCCGGGCTGTTCAGCAGGCGCTTGCGCATGGTGCCGTCCAGCGCCACGATGGGCAGGCTGGACTGGAACTCGGGCGCCCACGGGCTTTGCTGCATCGCCTGCAAGACGCCGGCCATTTGTGCCGGCGCAATGCGCCCCGTGCGCGACAAGCCGGAACCGTTGTCGACCAGCATGCCCTGGGTGTCGATATGGTGCCGCTGGAACCATTCCTGGATGACTAGCCGCGCGCGCGTGGCCGTGTCTTCCGGCGTGGCCATGGCGACGGGGCGGCTGCCCAGCCAGCCATCGCTTTGCAGGCTGCCCAGGCTCAGGAACAGGGTGCGGGCCAGGGTGTTATCGGAAGTCTTGTTGATATCGCGCAAAACTTCCGGCAAGGCGCGCGCCACGTGGTCGGCCAGCAGGCGCGTGCCCACCGGTTCGGCCGTCGGCGGCAAGCCCGTCAACGGCGCTTCGCGCACCGTGCCCGTGATCGTGCCGCCCAGGCGTTTCCAGGTCGCACGGAACAGCCGGTCCGCATAATCGTTGCGGTCGAGCACATTGATGCTGGTGGCCTTGCTGCAATTTTGCGGGAAGGTGCCGTGCAGTATCACCTGCAGCTTGCCGCCCGCATCGCGCCGGTACTCAGGTGGCCGCCAGCCATCTTCCCATCGCGCGCAATTGCCCTTGACCAGTTTCATGTCGCTCGTGATGCTGACGTTCTCGAGCGGCGGCTGCATCAGGATGCTCAATTGCCGGTCCGTCGAGTTCATGTTGATATCGAGCAAATTGGTGTTCAGCAATAACGCATCGGGGATGACGTTGTAGCGGAACTCGGCCGACTCGTCGAACGGCGGCGCGCCGATGTCGGGCCGGGCCGGCTGGAACAGCTGACGGTCGAGGATCAGATCGCCCTTGATTTTCACGATGCCCTGGTTGCGCAGGGTTTGCAGCATGTGCTCCAGCACGTCCGCGTTGAAATCCGTGTCGGCGCCGCCGCGCAGGATCAGGTCGCCTTTCAGCACGCCATTGATGACGTCGGCGCTGGTGCGCAGTTCCGTGCGGCCGCGGAAGATGGGGCCCAGCTGCTCCAGGCCCACGGCCGTCGTCACCAGCTTCATGGTAGACGCGGGCTGCATGCTGCGCTCGGCCCCATGCGACAGCACGGTGGTGTTGCCGCGCAAGACGATGGCGCCCATGGCGTCCTCGGGGATATTTGCACTGCGCAGCAGCAGGCTGACGGATTCTGGCAATTGCGCCTGCGCATTCGACAAGCCGATGCCGGCCAGCAAGGCGGCGATGAGGACGGGACGGAACATGGCTCTCCTTAGTGGAAAAAGACGTAGGCGACAAAGACGGCCGTGATCACGCCCGCCAGATCGGCGATCAGGCCGGCCGTGATGGCATAGCGCGTCTTGCGGATGCCGACGGAACCGAAATACAGGGCCACGATATAGAAGGTGGTATCGGCCGAGCCCTGGAAGACGCAGGCCAGGCGGCCGACAAACGAGTCGACGCCGTAGGTATTCATGGCATCGATCATCATGGCTTTCGAACCCGAGCCGCTGAGCGGCTTCATCATGGCCGTCGGCAGGGCCGGCACGAAGTCCGTATTGATGCCCAGGTTGGCGAAGAACCAGTTCATGCCGCTCATCAGGAAGTTGAACACGCCCGCGTTGCGGATGACGCTGATGGCCACCAGCATGCCGACCAGATAGGGAATCACGGTGATCGACGTCTGGATGCCGCCCTTCGCTCCTTCGATGAAGGCGTCGTACACGTTCACCTTCTTGCGCAGGGCGCCGATGATGAAGATGGCGATGACGCTGATCAACACCAGGTTGCTGACCACCTTCGAGACCAGCTCGATTTCCTGTTTCGTCAGGTATTGCGTGAAGTACCAGATCATGGCGACGATGGCGCTCGTCATGCCGCCCATCCAGCCCAGCACGACGCGGTTCAGCAGGTTGATGCGCTGCTTGATGGACACCGTGATGATGCCGACCATGGTGGCCACATAGGTGGCGATCATGCACGGAATAAAGATGTCGGACGGATCGGCTGCGCCGAGGATGGAGCGCTGCGCCATGATGGCCAGCGGAATCAGGGTCAGGCCCGAGGTGTGCAGCACGAGGAACATGATCTGCGCGTTCGTCGCCTCTTCCTTGTTCGGGTTCAGGGTCTGCAGGCTTTCCATGGCTTTCAGACCGAAGGGCGTGGCCGCATTGTCCAGGCCCAGCAGGTTGGCCGAGAAATTCATCACCATGTGGCCCGTGGCCGGATGGTCCTTGGGAATTTCCGGGAAGATACGCGAAAAGAAGGGCGCGATGACTTTCGCCAGCCAGCCGACAATCCCCGCCTTTTCACCGATGTTCATGATGCCGAGCCATAAGGTCATCACGCCCGCCAGCGGCAGGGCGATATCCATCACGCCCATGCGCGCCGTTTCGAAGGTGCCGTCGATGATGCGCTTGAAGATATCGGTATCGCCGAGAAACAGCCACTGCAGCACTGCGGCCAGGAAGCCAACGAGGAAAAAGCCGGACCAGATGTAATTAAGTGCCATATGCGATCAGTTCTGTATTTCGGGGAGGTGAAAAGGTGCTGCAAGCAAAGTATAGAGGCAGCCCGATACGAGTTGATGAAAGAATGCAGCAATCGCATGCCAAAAAGTTATAAGCTGGCAGCCTGTTTTCATTGGCGCCCCGTCGCTTGCCCGCGTAGTGTGGGGGATGCCAGTCGCTTGTCGCCGTTCCTTACCCTTGTCTGCAATGGATCACTGATGATGTTTTTACGCAAAACCGCCTGCGCCGCCGGCCTGGCCCTGTTGACGCTATTTACCGCGCCCGGCCATGCCGCCACCGATGCCCGCGCGAACAAGACCTTGCACTTGTTCTTGAGCACCAGCGAGACGGGCCTGGATCCGGCCGTGGCGTCGGACCTGGCCAGTTTAAATTTGATGGAAAACATCTTTGACCCGCTGCTGCGCTATGACTACCTGGCGCGCCCGGTACAGCTGCAGGGCAACACGGCGCGCGGCATGCCGACCGTGGAAGATGGCGGCCGCACGTATCTCTTTCATTTGCAGCCTGGTATTTTCTTTACCCCCGATCCCGCCTTCAAGGGCCGGCCGCGCGAAGTGACGGCGCAGGATTATGTGTACAGCCTGACGCGGCTGTATGACCCGGCCCTGAAGTCGCCATGGCTGTTCTTGCTGGAAGATAAGCTGGTGGGCGACGCGGCCCTGAAAGCCAGATTCAGCTACGACACGCCGATCGCCGGCTTGCAGGCGCTGGACAAATACACCTTGCGCATCCGCCTGAACGCCATCGACCCGAATTTCCTGTTTTACCTGGCCATGCCGGCCACTGCCGTGGTGGCGCGCGAAGTGGCCGAAGCGTATCCGGCGCCGGGGCAGATCGGCAACCATCCCGTGGGCACGGGACCGTTCCTGGTGAGGGAGTGGAAACGCAGCGACAAGATCGTGCTGCAAGCCAACCCGACTTTCCGCCCCACCGTGTTCCATACGGAAACCAAGGCGCTGGCCGCCCTGCCGGCCGACGCGCGCGCCATCGCCGCCGCGCTGGAAGGCAAGCAATTACCGCTGGTCGAGCGCATCGAGGTGCGCATCGTTGAGGAGTATCAATCGCGCATGCTGGGATTCCTGAAAGGCGAATTCGATTACCTTGAGCAAGTGCCGGAATCGATGACGGACATGGTGCTGGAAAACGGCGCCCTGAAACCGGCGCTGGCCGCCAAGGGCTTGCAGCTGACGCGCTTTCCCGTACTGCAGACGTATTACATGTGGATGAACATGGACGATCCCGTGCTGGGCGGCACGAGCAAGGACAAGCTGGCCCTGCGCCGCGCCATCGCCCTCAGCTACAACAGCCGCGAAGACATCGCCTTATTAAAAAAAGGGCTGGCCTTGCCGGCGCAGTCGCCGCTGCCGCCCAACGTGCTCGGTTACGACAAGAGCTACCGCAGCCCCGTCGGCTACGATCCGGCGCTGGCGCGCGCCTTGCTGGAGCGCTTCGGCTACAAGGTCGGAGCCGACGGTTTCCGCACGCAGCCGGACGGCACGCCCCTGATCCTGACCATGCATACGGAGCCGAGCACGGTCGGGCGGCTACGCGATGAGTTGTGGCGGCGCAACCTGAACGCCATCGGCCTGCGCGTGGAGTTTAAAAGCGACAAGAAGACGGAAATCATCAAGGCGTCGCGCCTGGGCAAGGTGCAGATGTTCGAGACCAACTGGATCGCCGACTTCCCCGATGGCGATAACTTTATGCAATTGTTGTATGGCGGCAACGTTGGCCGCGCCAACTATGCCCGCTTCAACTTGCCCGATTACAATAAACGCTATGAGGAGGCGCGCCTGCTATCCGATACGCCGCGCCGACGCAGTCTGTACTTCGACCTGTTTCAGCTGATCCACGCTTACACGCCGTGGGTGCTGCTGACGCATCCCATCTCTGCCGACCTGCAGCAACCGTGGCTTAAAAACTACAGGCGCCACCCCGTGGAATTCACGTCCTGGCGCTACCTGGACGTCGATCCCGCCAAGGGCCGCCCCGCAGGCAAGTGAGCACGCAGTTGAAAAGGGCATTCATTCCAAAAAGTTATGGTTAGGAAAGCATTTTTCATTGGCTGGGCCTGGACGCATCGCGCTACTCTGAAAATGAAAACAAATAAAGTAAAGCGCTGGCGTCATAAAAAAATGTACCGCGAGACAGACGCCGCGACCTTACAAAACAGCCTGGACTTGAGAACTCAAGTTTCGATTGCCCAACAAGGAGAGACCAGTGAAATTGAAGAAACTAGCGCAGTTGGTGGCATTGATGGGGGTGGTGGGGCCGGTGATGGCACAGGAAGCGGCTCCATCAGCAATGCAAAGGGTCGAAGTGACGGGCAGCAGCATCAAGCGCGTGGCCAAGGAAGGCGCGTTGCCGGTGCAAGTCATCAGCTTTGACCAGATCGAAAAGCAGGGCATCACGACAACCGAACAACTGGTGCGCACCTTGTCGGCCAACGGCACGGGCGCCGATAACATGACTTCGGGCAATAACGTGTTTGGCGCCGATGCGGACAGGGTCAGCGGCGGCGCTTCGTTCGCCTCGCTGCGGGGCCTGGGCCCGTCGAGCACCCTGGTGCTGCTGAACGGCCGCCGCATCGCCACGCACGGCGCCAGCGGCAAGTCGGTCGACCTGAACTCGATCCCGCTGGGCGCGATTTCACGCGTGGAAATCCTCAAGGATGGCGCTTCGGCCATCTACGGCACGGACGCCATCGGCGGCGTGATCAATTTCATCCTGAAAACCAATTACAGCGGCGTGGAAGCATCCGTTTCCACGAATGACACGCAGGCCGGCGGCGGCGCCACGCGCCGCGCCTCCATCCTGGCAGGCACGGGCTCGCTGGAATCGGACCGCTACAACATCATGGCCAGCCTGACGGTTGATAAAGCGCAACAGCTCAATGGCCGCGACCGCTCCTTCGTCAATGGCTTCCAGCCGGAACGCGGTCTGTCGCCCGATACCACGGGCACGCCGTTCGCGAATCAAATGTCGGGCCCGGGTACGGCCTTGCAGATTCCTGATCCTAAAAATCCAGGGAAATTTATCGGCGGCTATACTTTGCCAGGCGATCCGAACGTGTATTTGCAAGCCAATCCGCTGAGTTTCCAGGGCAAGTGCGACACGATTCCCGGCATGTCGCAATACCAGACGGAACTGTGGAAAGACGTGACCTCGCCGCTGCGCACCAGGTATTCGTGCGCCTACGACTATGGCGCCGACTATGTGCTGCAATTCCCCGTCGAGCGGGCCAATCTGTTGTCGCGCGGCACCTTCCAGCTGGCGCCCGATCACCGCATGTTTGTCGAAGTGCTCGGTTCGCGCACCAAGGCCACGGCCATCCTGACGCCGATGCAGGTGCAGGCGACCGTCGCCAACAAGAATCTGTATCCGGTCGGTGGCGCGTATTACCAGGATCTGTCGGCCTATATCCCGACGTTCGACAAGAGCAAACCGATTTCCTACAAATGGCGCGCCAATGACGTGGGCAACCGTACGCAGGAAAACACCACCGACAATGCGCGCGTGCTGGTGGGTTTTGAAGGCAACTTCGGCAAGTGGGATTACAAGGCCGGCATTTCGCGCGCCGAAAGCAGTACCAAGACCAAGCTGACCGATGGCTATTCCTACACGGACAAGCTGTACGCGGCCCTGGCCACGGGCATCATCAACCCGTGGGTGGGCGCGGGCCAAAGCCAGACGGAAGCGGCCAAGCAAATGATCGAGTCGACCAAGTTCCGTGGTGACTTCCAGCACGGCAAGACGACCCTGACGCAGATCGACGGTTCCGTCTCGGGCGAACTGTTCCAGCTGCCGGCCGGTGCACTGGCCGTGGCGGCCGGTTTTGATTTCCGCCGCGAAGGCTACAACTTTGCGCAAGACGTCGATGCCACGCAAATTCTGCTGGCGCCAGGCAATGCAGCACTGAGCGATGCCAGCCGCACCGTCAAGGCCGTGTATGCCGAGCTGCTGGTGCCGGTCACGAAGGACCTGGAAATGCAGCTGGCCATCCGCCGCGACGATTACAGCCTGGTGGGCGCGACGACGAATCCGAAAGTGGCCTTCCGCTACCAGCCGGCCGATTTCCTGCTGTTCCGTGGTTCGGCCAGCAAGGGTTTCCTCGCGCCAAGCTTCCAGCAGCTGTATTCCGGTTCGCTGAGCCAGGAGTTGCCGAACGGCGTGATCGACCAGGAAGGTTGCGCCAAGCATCCGGGCGTGCCCGAATACTGCGCCATCGACCGCCTCGACTACAGGACGGGCGGCAACAAGAACCTGAAGCCGGAAACGTCGAAGCAGGGCAGCGTCGGCTTTGTCATCGAACCGGTGAAGGGCTATTCCGCCTCGTTCGACTACTGGGCCATCAACACCAAGGACCGCATCCTGAACCGCACGCCGCAAATCGTGCTGGCCAACTACCAGGCGCTGAACCAGTACATCCACCGCAATCCGGACGGCACCATCGAGTACGTGCAGGCGGGCTGGATCAATGCGGCAGGCAGCCGCGTGCGCGGCCTGGACGTGGGCTTGCGCGGCGAAGGCAAGATCCGGGACGCGAAATGGACGGCGACCCTGGATGGCACGTATATGGACAGCTTCAAGTTTGCGGAATATCAAGGCCAGGAATACCAGGAACTGGTCGGCAAGTTCTATACGCGCGACCTGTACTTGCGCTGGAAACATAACGCCAGCTTTGGCGTGTCGCGCGGCGACTGGAGCGGCTTGCTGGTGCAGAGTTTTTCGTCGGGCTACAAGGATCAGGTGCCGAACGGCGGCAAGGGGTCGCCGCCGCCGGGCTTCAAGCCGGACGTGTCCAGCTACACCACGTATAACCTGTCGGGCACCTACACGGGCTTCAAGAATACCACCATCACCGTGGGCATCCAGAACCTGTTCGACCGCGATCCACCGTTCACCGCGCACAACGTGGATGAAGTGGTGGGCGCCGGCTGGGACCCGCGCGTAGCCGACCCGCGCGGCCGCTCGCTGTCGTTCCAGCTGAAGTACAAGTTCATGTAAGGCGGCGATCCCGCCTGCATGCTACTCTCGGCGGCGGCGCCTGGCGCCGCCGTTTTTTATTTCAGGAAAGGGCCGCATGTCCAGTCAGACCAATCTCAGCCGGCGCCGCTTCGGCGGCTTGCTGGCCGCCACCGTGGGGGCGGCGGGCACACCGGCGTGGGCGGCGGCCGCGCAAGGGAAGGGCAAACGCATGCAACAGCAACACGCATTGATCAAACCGGCGCGTCTGCGCCAGGGCGACCTGGTCGCCATCATCGCACCGGGCGGTTTTACGGACGACGACGCCATCGCCAAGGCCCAGCGCAATATCGAATCGCTGGGCTTGCGCGCCAGCCTGGGCGCGAATATCCGCGCCGTGCACGGCAACTATGCGGGCACGGTGCGGCAGCGCCTCGACGATCTGCACGCGGCGTTCGCCGATCCCGAGGTCAAGGCGATCTGGGCCATCCGTGGCGGCTCCGGCTGCATTTCGCTGCTGGCGCTGCTCGATTACGCCTTGATCCAGCGCAATCCGAAAGTGCTGATCGGCTATTCCGACATCACGGCCCTGCACCTGGCCATAGTCCGCCAGACGGGCCTGGTAACCTTCCACGGCCCCGTGGCTTCATCGACGTTTTCCGACTACACGGTGACGCAGCTGCGCAATGTGCTGATGATGCCGCAGGACAGCTACACGATCCCGATGGCGCTGGACAACCACCGCCGCGCGCAGACGCAGCCGAACTTCGCCATCCGCACCGTGCACGGCGGCCAGGCGACGGGGCGCTTGACGGGCGGCAACCTGTGCATGGTCAGCGCGCTGGCCGGCACACCGTATGCGGCCGATTTCCGCGAGCACATCTTGTTCCTCGAAGAAATCAATGAAGTGCCGTACCGCATCGACCGCATGCTGTGCCAGCTCGACCTGTCCGTCGGTTTCAAGCACGCGGCGGCCTTGATGCTGGGCATCTTCGAGCATTGCGAGGCGGCCGAGGGCGACACCTCGCTGAGCCTCGATGCCACCCTGGACCAGCACTTGCAGCCTTCGCGCGTGCCGGCCGTCAGCGGCTATTCGTTTGGCCACATCCGCCACCAGTTCACGCTACCGATGGGCATATTGGCCACCCTGGATGCGGACCGGCAAACCTTGACCCTGCTGGAGCCGGCCGTCTGCTAGCGCACGGTGCAGCGGGGCGCTTGTCAGTATGCTAGTGTGATAAGGCGTGGCACGAGGCCGCGCCGCCTTCTACACCGCACCCGACATGATCAACCGCCACGCCAGTACCTACATCCTCAGCCACCCGCTGGCCTTCGCGCTGCAGGTGCTCAAGGGTTTCCGCGCCAACCAGGGCTTGCTGCTGGCCGGTGCCGTCGCGTATTACTCGCTGCTGTCCATCGTGCCCCTGCTGATGCTGGTGGTGGTGGCGCTGTCCCACGTGATCGCGCAGGATGAATTGCTGCAGACAATCGGCCATTATCTGGAATGGCTGGTGCCGGGGCAATCGAAGGCCATCGTGGGCGAGATCGCGCATTTTCTCGACAACCGGGGCGTGATCGGCTGGCTGCTGCTGCTGACCATGCTGTTTTTCAGTTCGCTGGCGTTTACCGTGCTGGAAAACGCCATGAGCGTGATTTTTGTTCACCGCGTCGCCATCCGCCGCCGCCATTTCCTCATTTCCGCCGTGCTGCCGTACTGCTACATCCTGTGCCTGGGCGTGGGCATCTTGCTCATCACCGTGGTGGCGGGCGGCTTGCAGGTGATGGGCGAGGAAAGCGTGCGCTTTTTGCGCCACGACTGGGGCCTGGAGGGCGTGTCCGGCGTGTTGCTGTATCTGCTGGGGCTGGGCGGCGAGATCCTCGTGCTCAGTTCGATCTACCTGGTCATGCCGGTGGGACGATTGTCGATCACGCATGCGCTGATCGGCGGCGTGACGGCGGCCCTGCTGTGGGAAATCGCGCGCCACGTGCTGGTCTGGTATTTTTCCACCTTGTCGCAGGTCAATGTCGTGTATGGCTCGATGACGACGGCCATCGTCGTCATGTTCAGCCTGGAAATCGGCGCCACCTTGCTGCTGCTGGGCGCGCAAGTCATTTCCGAATACGAAAGAGTGGCCCGTGGCGGCGAAGAAGACAAGCCGCTGGCGCTAAGGACTTGATTTAAGGTATGGCTTCAATTCATTATTGCACTGCACAAAAAGCTGTGCTATACTCCGTTCAGTGATTGAGATTTGGCAACAAATCATCTCACCATCCAGGCTCAGCGCGGCGACCGACAGGTGTAATGTCGATGGCGTGACAGTGCGAAAGCGTGGATTTTGTAATTCCGGATACGTTGGTCGATTTACACTTGGAGTCACCATGCAGATAGCATGGGAGTCCGAAAATCAGGAGGCACTTTGCAGATAGCACTGGCGTCCATGACACGATTAAAGCATTGGTAATACATTGGAACGAAGCCTACCCTGAGTAGGCTTTTTTTTCGTCTATTGAAAACCCAAGGGCGTAACACCGGGGTCGTGCCCTGCAGGGTACGACCCCGGCATCTGCCTCGGGTTTACAAAGCTCTAGCGATGAGTATCTTCTGAATATCGCTGGTGCCCTCGTAAATCTGGCATACGCGCACGTCGCGGTAGATGCGCTCGACGGGGAAGTCGGACACATAACCGTAGCCGCCGTGCACCTGGATGGCGTCCGAGCACACTTTTTCCGCCATTTCCGACGCAAACAGCTTGGCCATCGCCGCTTCCTTCAGGCAGGGCAGGCCCGCATCCTTCATGGCCGCCGCGTGGCGGATCAGCTGGCGCGCCGCTTCGATCTGCGTGGCCATGTCGGCCAGGCGGAATTGCACGGCCTGGTGTTCATAGATGGGCTTGCCGAAACTTTCCCGCTCGCGCGCGTAAGTCAACGCTGCCTCGTATGCGGCGCGCGCCATGCCCACGGCTTGCGAGGCGATGCCGATGCGTCCGCCTTCCAGGCCGGACAGGGCGATCTTGTAGCCTTGTCCTTCTTCGCCGATCAGATTTTCCGCGGGGATGCGGCAGTTGTCGAACAGGATTTGCGCCGTGTCCGACGAATGCTGGCCCATCTTCTGTTCCAGTCCCGCCACGATGTAGCCTGGCGTGTTCGTCGGCACCCAGAAGGCGCTGATGCCGCGCTTGCCGGCCGCCTTGTCGGTGACGGCCATGACGATGGCCACGTCCGCATACTTGCCGCTGGTAATGAATTGCTTCGTGCCGTTGAGCACGTATTCATTGCCGTCGCGGCTGGCCGTCGTGCGCAGGGCCGAGGCGTCGCTGCCCGTGTGCGGTTCCGTCAGGCAAAATGCCCCCAGCATGGCGCCTTGCGCCAGCGGGCGCAGCCATTGTTCCTTTTGCGCGTCGTTCGCGTACATCATGGCGATGCTGCACACGGGGCAATTATTCACGGAAATGATGGTCGACGTGCCGCCATCGCCGGCGGCGATTTCTTCCAGCACCAGGGCCAGCGATACGTAGTCGAGGCCGGCGCCACCGAGCGCTTCCGGCACGGCCACGCCAAAGGCGCCCAGCGCGGCCAGTTCCTGCAATTCTTCTTTCGGGAAATGATGTTCCTTGTCCCAGCGGGCCGCGTTGGGTGCCAGGCGCTCGCGCGAAAAGCTGCGCAGCGCTTCCTGGATCATCGATTGTTCTTCATTGAGTATCATGGGACGTCGTCTCGTTTGTTTTTATGGTGTGTGGGGAGTTACCAGCCGATGGGCTTGCCATCGTAGTTGCGGAACACGGCCTTGTCCGTGGCCGGCAGGCTGGCCAGGGTGGCGCGCATGCCGGCGGCGCTTTCTTCCGGGGAAATATCCGCGCCGGCACCGCCCATGTCCGTGCGCACCCAGCCCGGGTGGAAGGCGACGCAGCTGACGCCTTGCGGGCCATGCACGAGGGACGTGTCGATCAGCACGGAATTCAGGGCCGCCTTGCTGGCGCGGTACAGCGAACCGCTGGGGTTGCCCCGCTCGCTCAGGGAGCCCATGTGCGAGGACAGCACGGCCAGTTTGCCCCTCGCGTTGGCCACCAGGGGCGCCAATATCGGCAGCAGCCGCATGGCCGCCAGCACGTTCGTGTGCATGACGGCATCGAAATCTTCTTGCGTGGGGAAACCGTCGTGGCGGGGACCGTACACGCCCGCGTTGAGAATGGCCACGTCGAGTTTTTCATCGTCGAGCTTCCAGCCCAGGCCGGCACAGCCTTCCACATCCGTCACGTCGAGTTCGTGCGCTTCCGCGCCCAGTTGCCGCAGAGCCTCGCAGGCGTCCTGTGTGCGTGCCGTGGCGATGACCCGCCAGCCGTCGTGGCGGTATTGACGGACGAGTTCGTGGCCGATGCCGCGCGAGGCGCCGATGATCAATGCGGTAGCCATGTTTTTCTCCCTGCTAGTCAAATGAAAAGGCGCGCACCGTGACCTGCCGTGCGCGCCCGTGCTCGGAAAGAGCTTATACCAGTTCGATCGCCATCGCCGTCGCTTCGCCGCCGCCGATGCACAGGGCTGCCACGCCGCGCTTGCCGCCCGTTTTCTTCAGGGCGCCCAGCAGGGTGACGATGATGCGCGCGCCCGAGGCGCCGATCGGGTGGCCCAGCGCGCACGCGCCGCCGTGGATGTTGATCTTGCTGTGCGGAATGTCGAGGTCGTGCATGGCGGCCATCGGCACGGCGGCGAATGCTTCATTGATCTCGAACAAGTCCACATTGCCGCTGCTCCAGCCCGTCTTGGCGTAGAGTTTTTTCACGGCGCCGATGGGGGCCGTCGTGAATTCGTTCGGCGCCTGCGCATGCGTGGCGTGGCCGTGGATTTTCGCGAGGATGGTGCAGCCCAGTTTTTTCGCCGTCGATTCGCGCATCAGCACCAGGGCTGCCGCGCCATCGTTGATCGACGAAGACGAGGCGGCCGTGATGGTGCCATCCTTCTTGAAGGCGGCCTTTAACGTCGGGATTTTTTCCAGGCGGGCTTTTTGCGGGCCTTCATCGATGCTGACGACGGTGTCGCCGCCGCGGCCGGCAACGGTCACGGGCACGATTTCCCATGCAAAACTGCCGTCCTTGGTGGCCGCTTGCGCGCGTTTCACGGATTCGATGGCAAACGCATCCTGCGCTTCGCGCGTGAAGCTGTACTGGCTGGCGCACTCTTCGGCAAACGTGCCCATCGAGCGGGCATTGCCCTTTTCATCGCGGCTGTAGGCGTCTTCCAGGCCATCCATCATCATGTGGTCATAGATCATGCCGTGGCCGATGCGGTAGCCGCCGCGCGCCTTCGGCACCAGGTAGGGGGCGTTGGTCATCGATTCCATGCCGCCCGCCACCACCACGTCGGCGCTGCCGGCGAGCAAGGTGTCGTGCGCGAACATGGTCGTCTGCATGGCCGAGCCGCACATTTTCGACAGGGTCACGGCGCCCGTGGAGTCCGGCAAGCCGGCCTTGCGCAAGGCCTGGCGCGCGGGCGCCTGGCCCTGGCCGGCCATCAGGCAATTGCCGAAAAACACGTGTTCAACGGCGTCCGGCGCGATGCCGGCGCGCTCGACGGCAGCGCGGATGGCGACAGCGCCCAGGTCGCTGGCGGTGACGTTGGCAAAATCGCCCTGGAAGGCGCCCATGGGAGTGCGCGCGGCACCGACGATTACGACTGGATCATTCATTTGGATCTCCGGTAGGGGGTGGGAATTGCGGCTGTTGACAGAAACGAAGGTGTTGCGGATAGGGAAAGACGTCCTCGATATGGCCGTCGAGTATGCGCTGCTTGCGCGCCTGCCAGTAGGCGGCCGTCAGCAGCTCGGCATGGTGCTGCATGAAATGCTTGCGGATACGGGGATTGCCCAGCAGGAAGCTGCCGAATTGTTCGGGAAACACATCGTGCTTGCCGATGGGATACCAGGGTTCGGCCGACATTTCCTCTTCCTCCGTACGCGCCTCGGGGATGGCGCGGAACTGGCAATCGGTGATGTACTCGATTTCATCATAGTCATAAAATACGACACGTTGATGACGCGTCACGCCAAAGTTCTTGTACAGCATGTCGCCAGGGAAAATATTCGCCGCCACCAGTTCCTTGATGGCGTTGCCGTATTCCACGATGGCGTGCTCGACGAGGTCATCGCGGGCTTCCTTCTCGGCATTGCTCAGCCACATGTTCAGCGGCACCATGCGCCGCTCGATGTACAGGTGGCGGATGATGATCTGCTCGTGGTCTTCCTCGACCAGCGACGGGGCGAAATGCTGGAGTTCGGCCAGCAGTTCCTCGGCAAAGCGGGCGCGGGGGAAAGCGACGTTGGAGTACTCGAGCGTGTCGGCCATGCGGCCCACCCTGTCGTGGTGTTTCACCAGCAAATACTTTTCCTTGACTTGCGCGCGCGTGGTTTCCTTGGGCGGCGGAAAGAAATCCTTGATTACCTTGAAGACGTAGGGAAACGACGGCAGCGCAAATACCAGCATCACCATGCCGCGGATGCCGGGCGCGATCTCGAAATGGTCCGAGGAATGTTTTAAGTGCTGCAGGTAGTCGCGGTAAAACAGCGTCTTGCCCTGTTTTTGCAAGCCCAGTATCGTATAAATCTCACTGCGGGGCTTGCGCGGGAGCAAACTTCGGAGAAATTGGACGTAGGCGGACGGCACTTCCATATCGACCAGGAAATATGCGCGTGTAAACGAAAACAGCACGGCGATCTGCTCGTGTTCGAACAGCACCGTGTCGAGCACCAGCTTGCCGTGGCGGTTGTGCAGGATGGGCACGACAAACGGGTATTCGCGGTTGCCGTTGATGCCCTTGCCGACGAGGTAGGCGCCCTTGTTGCGGTAGAACAAGCTGGTCAGGACCTGGATCTGGTGGTTCGCTTCCACCTTGTCGCCGCCGAACAGTTGATACAGGCGCGCTTCAACCTGGGCCACGTCGCGGTCCAGGTTGGCAAAATCGCAGTTCAGCTGGAAATTCGTCACCATGCGCTTCAGGGTGAAGCGCAAGCCGTCCTTGCCCGGGTAATACACGCGGTAGGTGGGTACCAGTTCTTCCGTCTCGATGTATTCCGTCGAGACGACGGGACGCACGAAAATATAATCGTTGTGGAAATAGGTGCGGTGCAGGATGTTGCAGCAGACGGAATTGAAGAAGGTTTCCGCCAGTTCCGGCTGCTTGTGGTCGCTCAGCATGCCGATGTAGTGCAGCTTGAGTTCGCGCCACACTTCATCGCTCAACTCCGACTCTTCGTACTCATCTTCGAGCATCTGCACGCATTCCTGCACGCGCTTGTCATAAAAGCCGATGCGCTCGCGGGCTGCCGTTTGCGCCGCGGCCCACGCGCCCTGCTCGAAATACAGCCGGGCTTGCTGGCTGCTCGCGCGGAACAGCCGGTAATGCTTGTCGAAGCCGTCGCGGATGGTGCGCGCGATATCGAATGCAATCTGCGAAGAGAGCAATTTAGGGAAGGCAATCTGCGTCATACGGTTGCTCGCATAGCTAGCTCATCACCCAGTCGATATCCGCGCGCCCGGCCCGTGTTTATTTCGTTTCGGCAAACAACTCACGGCCGATCAGCATGCGGCGGATTTCGCTGGTCCCGGCGCCGATTTCGTACAGCTTGGCGTCGCGCCACAGGCGGCCGGCCGGAAACTCGTTGATATAGCCGTTGCCGCCCAGGGCCTGTATCGCCTCGCCGGCCATCCAGGTCGCCTTTTCCGCACTATACAGAATGGCGCCGGCCGCGTCCTTGCGCAGCTGGCGCACGGCTTCCGGCGTGGTGGCGCGGTCGCAAGCCTGGCCCACGGCATACACATAGGCCTTGCACGCCATCATGGTCGAATACATATCGGCCAGTTTGCCCTGCATCAACTGGAATTCGCCGATGGGCTGGCCGAACTGCTTGCGGTCATGCACGTAGGGCACGACCAGGTCCATGCAGGCCTGCATGATGCCCAGCGGGCCGCCGGACAGCACGGTGCGCTCGAAATCGAGGCCCGACATCAGCACGTTGACGCCCTTGCCCAGGCCGCCCAGCACGTTTTCGGCCGGCACTTCGCAATCCTGGAACACCAGTTCGCCCGTGTGCGAGCCGCGCATGCCCAGCTTGTCGAGCTTTTGCGCGATGGAAAAGCCCTTGAAATTCTTTTCAATCAGGAAAGCCGTCATGCCGCGCGGGCCCGCTTCCAGGTCGTTCTTCGCGTACACCACCAGCACGTCCGCGTCGGGGCCGTTGGTGATCCACATCTTGGTGCCGTTCAAGACCCAGCGGTCGCCCTTGAAGTCGGCGCGCAGCTTCATGCTGACGACGTCCGAGCCCGCGTTCGGTTCCGACATGGCCAGGGCGCCGATGTGCTCGCCCGTGATCAGTTTCGGCAGGTACTTGGCCTTTTGCTCGGCCGTGCCGTTGCGCTTGATCTGGTTCACGCACAGGTTCGAATGGGCGCCGTAGGACAGGCCGACGGAAGCCGAGGCGCGCGAGATCTCTTCCATGGCGATGATGTGCGCCAGGTAGCCCATGCCGGCGCCGCCGTATTCTTCGCTGACGGTGATGCCAAGCAAGCCCATGTCGCCCATCTTGCGCCACAGGTCCATGGGGAACTGGTCGGTGCGGTCGATGTCGGCCGCGCGCGGCGCGATTTCGGCGGCGGCAAATTGTTGGATCGCTTCGCGCAGGGAGGCGATGTCTTCGCCGTGGTCAAAGGTCAAGCCTGGGAGATGGAGCATGTCGTCCTCGTCGTTATAAGTGTGGCGGTCATGGGTGCCGGGTCAGTGAAGCTATGATACTCAGTTGTGACGTTTACGTAAACGTAAAGCGCTGCGCGCGGCAACTGTCCCCTGCCTGCGTCTTTAGTTTGTTTGCGCCTTATCAAGGTTCAAGTCCGCCAGCATGCGCGCGCACGCGTCTTCATGCGCGCTGATTTCCGCCAGTGCCATTTCGATATCGATGCGCTGCTGCTCCAGGGTCTGGCGGTGCTGCGCCAGCACGCCGAGGAAGCGGTCCATCTGCGCGCGCGTGTCCTTCGGCGATTCATACATGTCGACCAGGCTCTTGATTTCCGACAGGGCCAGGCCCAGGCGCTTGCCGCGCAGGGTCAGTTTCAGGCGGGTGCGGTCGCGCGGCGTGTAGACGCGGTTGCGTCCGCCTGCGCCTTCGCGCTTCGGGCTGAGCAAGCCCTGGTCTTCATAAAAACGGATGGCGCGTGCCGTGATGTCGAATTCCCGTGCCAGTTCGGTAATGGTATAGGTCGTCATCTGTACGGGCGGTGATGGTTGCATGGGGTGGTCGGTAGAAAGAATCGGGGCGCTGCTGGGCAGGCTGGCAAAGTGCCGTTTACGTCAACGTCAACTCTATTGTAGCGTGCCTTGCCCGTACCGCAACAAACAAAAACGGCGGCGCCGATGCCAAGATTTGGCGATTCAGGCAATAATTACTGAAAATAAATTGATTCATCAGCCCCAAACCCGCTTAAGATCGAGAGTTGGTGGCCAACATGACACCAAAAAGAGCTTTCTTGGCGTAATGGCGACATCTTTTTCACGACGATGGCAGTAAAATTTTTTGGCACCCATACTTGCCAATGAGAACGACCGAAAAACAACGTTTCACTATGAGAACGGCGATGCTTTTGTTTCTATAATGAAAACAAAATGGCCCTTCTGAAAACTTTGTCTATGAGAAATTGTATGACATGGGCATTGCGCGTACCGGTAGACGAGGGCATTATCTGATACCGTACGTTGTAGTGCCAAACCGAGGCTTTGAATCGTGCTGCAGTGCGAAACTCAAGGCCAGCCGCGAATTTGACCCGAAGCCACGCAGGATCACAAGAGAAAATTCGGCCCGGTTTTTCACCTGAAAAGCCCTGCCGGAGTGTTAATTGTTAATTAATGCATTTTTCAAATGTAACAATCTGTATGGTCATTCAAGAAACTGACTTTCATGTTACAACATGAAATAGTACACCTATGAATTCTTCTAACGAACGCGAAAGCTTCAGCCAGCGACTTCAGTTGGCTCTCAAAAACGCCCATTACTCTCCAGACAGCCCGACCAGACTGGCCCGGGAATTCAATATCCGTTTCGATGGACGCCCGATTACCGTGCATGCTGCTAGGAAATGGTTAGTAGGTGAAGCAATTCCCACGCAAGAGAAATTGCGCATGATTGCCCAATGGTTGGGTGTGCCTGCGGAATGGTTGCGCTTTGGCGGCCCGGAAAGTGCCACGCCGAATGGTGACGCGGGCAGCGCCTTGTCGCGTTTTGAGTCCGCCGATGTGAAATTAATTGCCGATTTGCAAAGATTAGATGAACATCATCGTCAAATCGCGCGTGAATTTATTCGCATGCTGGTACGCGTTAACTACCAAAAGTAATCATTTTGGCCTTGTCAGGCCGGCGCCGTCCGTTTTTCGCTGGCGGCGCATCTACTGTTCCTTTATTTGCGCAGAGTCATACTGGAGACATGATTTTGCCGCACAATAAGACCTCGCATGTTGCGCTGCAGCGGAATTATTTGACAATAATCCCGTACGCAGCGGCGCAGCGGCCAATACCAGCGCATAATCACAGCAGAAGCAGCCAGTTCATCCACTACGGAGCCGAGCATTTGAGCCGTCTTATGAAAAGTAACTACAGCAACACCGCGCAGCTGAAGGACTTGATGACCGTGCCCCCCATGACTGCCGCGCAGCATGCGGAAGTGATGCGCAAACGGATTGCCCACCGCCGGATGGTGGAAGAAGCCAGGGATTTGAAGCAGGCCAGTGCTCATCAGTTCGACAAGCGGTGAGTGGTGGATGCCTGACCAAAGCTACTGCGCGTCGGCATAGGTAGTCTGCGATGCTCACCGTACTACAGTACGGTTGCGCTTCTCGACCACCTCTTCCTTCCGCTCGCTACGCTTTTGTCAGGCATCGTGATGCCAGTTAATTCGTGACGCCAACTAGAGGATAGGGGTGTCGCCAGCGGACTTCAAACCATTCCACCGTGGCGCCAGGCTATGCTCGATGCCGAGCAGGTCGATGACGCGCGCCACCGTATGGTCGACCATGTCCGCGATGCTCTGCGGGTGGTGGTAAAAGCTCGGTAATGGCGGGAAGATGATGCCGCCCATTTCGGTGACGGCCGTCATATTGCGCAGGTGCGCCAGGTTGAACGGCGTTTCGCGCACCATCAGGATCAGGCGCCGGCGCTCCTTGAGCACCACGTCGGCGGCCCGCGTGATCAGATTATCCGACAAGCCATGCGCGACGGCCGCCAGGGTCTTCATCGAGCACGGCGCGACGACCATGCCATCCGATTGAAACGAACCGCTGGCAATCGACGCGCCGATATCGCGCAGCTTGTGCACCACGTGCGCCTGCGCTTCGATGTCCTTGCGCCCCACGCCCGTTTCCTGGTGCAGGGTCAGTACTGCCGCATCGGACAGGACCAGATGCGTCTCGACGCCGGGGATGGCGCCGAGCAATTGCAGCAGCCGCAAGCCATACACGGCGCCCGTGGCGCCCGTGATGGCCACGACGATACGGCGCGGCCGCTGCGTCTGGCTATCAGGCATCGAGCAGGGACTTCAGTTCGCCCGATTCAAACATTTCATTCATGATATCGGAACCACCGATGAACTCGCCTTTGACATACAGCTGCGGAATGGTCGGCCAGTTCGAGTAATCCTTGATGCCCTGGCGTACTTCCGGGTCATCCAGCACGTTGACGGTAGCGATGTTTTCTACGCCGCATGCCTTCAGGATCTGGATGGCGCGGCCGGAAAAGCCGCACTGCGGGAACTGGGCCGTGCCCTTCATGAACAGCACGACTGGCGTGTTCGTCACGGTTTCTTTGATCCAGGTTTGTACGTCGCTCATAGCTGCCTCTGATGGGTAAATAAATAGATGCCGTCATTTTATAAGAAAACGACGGCACGGGTATGCGCTCAAGTCATAAATCGGGCAAGTCAGCCACGTTGAAGCTTAGAAGGTCTTGCCCAGGCAGCTCGATTGCGCCGCGCCCACGTATTTGCCCCAGGCAAGGACTGGCACATAGCCGTGCCGGGCATAAAACGCCACGGCGCGGGTATTGGCCACGCGGGTGGACAAATGCAGGGCCAGGTAGCCATGTGCACGTGCCTGCGCCTCCACATGGGCCAGCAGGGCCGCGCCCACGCCCGTGCTGCCGGGGCGCGCATACATGCGCTTGAGTTCGCCTATGGAACTGTCCGGCCCGCCCAGCGGCCGCAGGGCGGCGCAACCGAGCAGTTCACCAGCCGCATCGCGGGCCAGGTAAAAGCCGCCGCGCGGCGTTGCCGCCTCCACGTCGAAGGAGGAGCGGCCGCTGTCGCCATTGATGCGCAACAAGGCTGCCGATAATTCGTCGAGCAGCTGCTGCGCATCCGGGCCGGCCGCGTCCACCGCCAGGATGACAAGGTCATGCCCGGCGGCCATGGGCTTAGCCGCGCAGCTTGGCGAAGGCGGCGGCCATGCTGCCGGCCGGCTCGGGCGCGTTGCGCGACTGCGACTGGTGCTGCGCCATGCTGCGGCGGTCGTTGCGGTCGCCACGCTGTTCGGGCTTGCTGCCCGCCTGCGGCGCGCTGTCCGTCAGGCGCATGGTCAGCGCGATGCGCTTGCGCTTCTCGTCGACTTCCAGCACTTTCACGCGCACGACTTGTCCGGCTTTCACCACCGTGTGCGGGTCTTTCACAAACGTGTTCGACAGGGCCGAGATGTGCACGAGGCCATCCTGGTGCACGCCGATGTCGACGAAGGCGCCAAAGGCGGCCACGTTGGTGACCACGCCTTCGAGAATCATGTCCGGGCGCAAGTCGCGGATTTCTTCCACGCCTTCCTTGAAGGTGGCGGTGGTAAATTCCGGACGCGGGTCGCGGCCCGGCTTTTCCAGTTCCTTCAAGATGTCGGAGATGGTCGGCACGCCGAAGGTGTCATCCGCATATTTTGCGGGGCTCAAGGTTTTCAGCAGCGCCGTTTCGCCGATGACGGCCTTGATGTCCTTCTTGATGTCCGCCAAAATCTTTTCCACCAGCGGGTACGATTCCGGGTGGACGGCCGAGGCGTCCAGCGGGTTCTCTCCGCCCATCACGCGCAGGAAGCCCGCCGCCTGTTCGTAGGTCTTGTCGCCCAGGCGCGGCACGGCTTTCAAGGCCGCGCGCGAGGTGAATGCGCCCTTCATGTCGCGGTAGGTGACGATGCTTTGCGCCACGCTGGCCGACAGGCCGGACACGCGCGCCAGCAGCGGCGCCGACGCCGTGTTGACGTCAACGCCCACGGCGTTCACGCAATCTTCCACCACCGCATCGAGCGAGCGGGCCAGCTGGCTTTGACTCACGTCATGCTGGTACTGGCCCACGCCGATCGATTTCGGGTCGATCTTGACCAGTTCGGCCAGCGGGTCTTGCAGGCGGCGCGCGATCGACACGGCGCCGCGCAGCGACACATCCATGTCCGGCAACTCTTTCGAGGCGAATTCGGACGCCGAATACACCGACGCGCCCGCTTCCGAGACGACGATCTTCGTCATCTTCGCTTCCGGGTGCTGCTTGATCAGGTCTTGCGCCAACTTGTCCGTTTCGCGCGAGGCGGTGCCGTTGCCGATGGAAATGAGCGACACATTGTGCTTGGCGGCAAGACGGCCCAGCGTGTGCAGGGAGCCATCCCAGTCGTTCTTCGGCTGGTGCGGGTAGATCACGGCCGTGTCGACGACCTTGCCGGTGGCATCGACGACGGCCACCTTGACGCCCGTGCGCAGGCCGGGATCGAGGCCCATGGTGGCGCGCTGGCCGGCCGGCGCGGCCAGCAGCAGCGCCTTCAGATTGGTGGCGAAGACGTTGATGGCGTCAAGTTCCGAGCGTTCGCGCAGCGCGCCCATCAGTTCCGTTTCCAGGTGCATGAAGCTTTTCACGCGCCAGGTCCAGCGCGCCGTGTCCGCCAGCCATTTGTCGGCCGGGCGGCCTTGCTGCTTGATGCCGAAGCGGGCGGCGATGCGGCCTTCGCACGGATTGTGCGGCGCATCCCATTTCGGTTTTTCCGCTTCCGTGTCCAGGCGCAGGGTGACGTCGAGGATGCCTTCGCGGCGGCCGCGCAGCAGGGCCAGCGCGCGATGCGATGGCACGGTGGAAATGGTTTCCGAGTAGTCGAAATAATCGGCGAATTTTTCGCCTTCGTCCTGCTTGCC
Organism: Janthinobacterium sp. TND4EL3; assembly: GCF_900156175.1. Classification (GTDB taxonomy): domain Bacteria; phylum Pseudomonadota; class Gammaproteobacteria; order Burkholderiales; family Burkholderiaceae_D; genus Janthinobacterium. Next base: position 209,498 of record NZ_FTMV01000011.1, on the reverse strand, counting down.
TTCCACCACTTTCGATTCGACGATGCCGTGTTCCTGCACGTATTCGCGCAAGGTTTGCAGCAGGGTCGCGTCTTCGGCGAAGCGCTCCATCAGGATCTGGCGCGCGCCGTCGAGGGCCGCCTTGGTGTCGGCCACGCCAGGATTGTTGCCGTCGGCACTCGTAAACGCCTCGCGCAGGAACTTGCCTGCTTCCATTTCCGGCGTCAGTTCCGGGTTTTCCAGCAAGCCGTCGGCCAGCGGCATCAGGCCCGCTTCGATGGCGATCTGCGCCTTCGTGCGGCGCTTCTGCTTGTACGGCAGATACAGGTCTTCCAGGCGCGTCTTGTCTTCCGCGTGCATGACGGCGTCGAGCAGCTCGGGCGTCATCTTGTTCTGTTCCGTGATCGAGGCCACGATGGCGGCGCGCCGCTCTTCCAGCTCGCGCAGGTAGCGCAGGCGCTCTTCGAGCAGGCGCAGCTGGATATCGTCGAGACCGCCGGTCGCTTCCTTGCGGTAACGGGCGATGAAGGGCACGGTGGCGCCTTCGTCGAGCAGTTCGATGGCGGCGGCAACCTGCACCGGTTTGGCGGCAAGTTCAAGGGCAAGACGTTGTTCGATAGTGGGCAGCATGGTTGTTTCCAGAGCGATCAAGCCTGGAATGATACGCAATCGGCGCGATTGCGCAATCTTGACAGCGCAAATGGACTGTGCGTTGACAAGCGCTTTAACGGGGCGGCAGCAGCGGGCTGGCGGGCGGTGGCGGTGCCGGCCTCTGCGGCGTGACGGATTTGCCGAAGGCATTGCCCATGCGGTGTTCCAGGGCGGCGCGGTTGTACAGCCCCAGCTGGTTGGATGGACGTTGCACGATCGCTTCCGCGCCGGACAGGGCGGGCGGAGGCCCGTTCAAGGTGTTGCTGTTAGGTAATAATTTTTCACTCAAGCAAGACATCGATGGCGCGCGCTTGCCATGCGCTTCCACTTCCACGCAGCCCTTTTCCGGCGCGGCGGCCGTCACGACGACGGTGTGCTCGTCCGCCTGCGCGGGCAGGGCGGCGCAGGTCAACAGCAACAGTGAGAACAGGCGTGCCATGGCGGCTCCCGGAGCGGTGAAATAAGCGCTCAGCATAGCAAAGCCATGTGTCGCAGTGATGACACGCCAGCCCGCCAACTAGGTGACCGATGTCATGCAGTTGTCATTTTACGAAGCTACCATCTTGCCATTCTGCTCGAAACATTGCAGTCAAGACACTTCATAAGCAGGCTCTCGTTGATTTCCCTGGAAAATGACACGAACTCACCGCCGCACCGCAACAGGTAACGCCCTGGCCCTGTCCGCTTGTTTGCTGATGACATTCATGACATTCATGCGGCCGGCGGCGGGCGCGTCCGGCAATGATGCGAGCGCGCCCGCCACCGTGCGCTTCGATCTGCCTGCCCAGCCGCTCGATGCGGCCCTGGTGGCGTTTGGCGAAGTGACCGGCTATTCCGTGCTCGTCAGCAGCGAGCTGGCAGCGGGGCGCACGGCGGCGCCCGTGCGCGGCGACTACACGCCGGCCGAAGCGCTGCAGCGCCTGCTGGCAGGCACGCAGCTGGGCGCGCGCTTCAGCGGCAGCAATGCGTTTACCCTGCTGGCGCTGGCCGACGCCCCCTTGATGCCGGCGCCCGTGGCGGCCGAAGTTACCCCCGCCACCGCACCATTGCAAGGCTACGCGGCCGTCCTGCAGCGTTCGCTCACGCGCGCGCTGTGCCGCTTGCATCCGGACGCTTTCGGCCGCTACCGCCTGGCCTTCCAGCTGTGGCTCGACGAGCGGGGCAAGGTGCGCGCCGTGCACGTGCTCGAAGCGAGCGGCGTGGAACAGCGCGACCGCGCCGTGGTGCAGCGCCTGCGCAGCCTGCTGATGGACGGCGCGCCGCCGGCGGGCCTGCCGCAGCCGCTGACGATCCTGCTGACGCCGCGGCCCGACCCCGGCGCCGATTGCGCACCGTATCTGGCCTTGGCCGGGGCGCCTTGAGCATGCCGGAATTGTTGAAAACCACCTTGCGCAAGCTGTTCCTGGAACGCTACGGACAGTTTCGCCGCCACCTGCAGCGCCGCCTGGGCTCGGAAGACCTGGCCAACGACGCGCTGCATGAAACGTATTTGCGCGTGGAAAAGATGAACGCGCCCGAGGCGATCAGCTATCCGTCCGCGTATTTGATGCGCATCGCCATCAACATTGCGGAAGATCAACGCCGCGACAATGCGCGCCTGCTCAGCCTGCCCGATATCGACGATCTGTACGAGATGGCCGACGAGCTGGCCGACCCGGCCCGCACCTTCAGCGCGCGCGCCGAAATCGAGGAGCTGGAACGGGCCTTGCAGGAGTTGCCGAAACGCCGGCGCGCCATCGTCATCGCCGCCCGCGTCGACCAGTTGCCGCACCGCGACATTGCCGAGCGCTTCGGCATTTCCGCCCGCACGGTGGAGAAGGAGTTGCGCGCCGGCCTGGAACATTGCTGCGAACGCATGGGACGCGATTTCATCCAGCGCTTCGGTCCCGGGGCCGGAAAAACGTCTAAACATCATGATTGAACAAGCGGAAGACGACATGGGTGTCATCCAGAAGGAAGCGCAGGCATGGGTCGTGCGCCTGGCCTCGGGCCAGGTCAGCGAGCGCGATGCGCAAGTGTTTCGCCACTGGTGCGCGCGCAGCCGCAGGCATGCGACGGCGTTTGCCGAGGCGCGCGCCGTGTGGGGCGCGATGGCGCCGGCCGCGCGCGCCGTCAAGCGGGCGCAGGCGCCCGTGAACGTGGCGCGGCGCGCCTGGCTGGGCGGCGCCGTGGCCGCCTCGCTGGGCTTGCTGGTGCTGCGCCCGCCGACGGATCTGTGGCCGGCCGTGGCGGGCCTGGCCGCCGACTACGCCACCGGCACGGGCGAGCAGCGCGCGCTGGCGCTCGACGGCGGCGTGCAGGTGCAGATGAATACGCAGACGCGCCTCGATGCGGCGCCCGTGCAGGACGGCACGGCGGCGTTGGTGCTGCTGGCCGGCGAGGCCGAATTCCAGGCCGGCTTGCGCGGCCCGGCGAGGGTGCGCGTGCAGGCGGGCGACGGCAGCGTGTCGGCCGGCAGTGCGCGCTTCAATATCCGCCTGTTCGGCCAGGAAGCATGCGTGACCTGCCTGGCGGGCCGCTTGCGCGTGCTACAGGCGGGCAACGATGCGGAACTGGCGGCCGGCGAGCAGCTGCGCTACCGGCCCGAGCATTTCGGCATCACGCGCGCGGTGGCCGCCAGCGAGGTCAGCGCCTGGCGCCACCGCTTGCTGGTGTTCAAGCAAAGCACCCTGGCCGAGGTGGTGGATGAGGTGAACCGCTACCGTCCCGGCAAGCTGATCCTCAATGGCGAGGCCCTGAAACAGACCCGCGTGCAAGCCAGTTTTTCGCTCGACCGCCTCGATGACGTGATCGCCCTGATCCAGGATGCGTATGGCGCGCGCGTGACGCGTTTGCCTGGCGGCATCGTGCTGTTCGGCTGAGCCCCGCCTTGGCGGGGTGCCAATTGTGACATTTTGATGACCTTTTGCAGTCCCGGACCTTGTTCCCTGTCAATGCTGCTGGAAGCCGCGAATCAGTGCCTGCCGCCCGCCCCGTGCGTGGTGCGCGCCGCCTCGCGATATCGGTCAGCAACGGAACATGAAAAGGGAATGTCGCCATGCAGCGAAGCAAGTCGGTCACGAAACACGCATCCTCCTCCGCCATGGCGGGCAACCGGACCGGTCGCCCGGTGCGATTGAAACCGCTGGCGCTGGCCATCGCCATGCTGCTGCAGGCGGGCGGCGCGCAGGCGCAGCAGCCGTTCAGCGGCGCCTGGTTTGCCGGCAAGGGTGCGCAGCAGGGCACGGCCACCGCCACGGGACGCTTGCCGAATGGCCAGCCGGCCACATCGCTGAACAATCCCCTGCTGCAGCAGCAGAAGGCCGAAGGCAAGCTGCAGCAATCGCTGAACAACCTGTTGCTGGCCGCGCGCGGCATCGCCGCCGAGCAGGCGGTGCAGGCGGCCGCGCGCCAGGCGGCATTGGCGGCGGGCGGCGCGCCCGATGGCCTGGCCAAGGGCGGCTTGCAGGTCGACACGAACAGCCTGACGGCCGGCTGGCTCAACGCCCAGGGACCCGTGCAGACGCAGGCCGACGGCAAGACCGTCGTGAAGGTCGTGCAGACGGACGACAAGGCGATACTGAACTGGGAAAGCTTTAACGTCGGCAAGAACACCACCTTGCAATTCGACCAGAAATCGAACTGGTCCGTATTGAACCGGGTCAATGATCCGCTGGCGCGCCCCAGCCAGATCCAGGGCCAGATCAAGGCTGACGGCACGGTGATGATCGTCAACCGCAACGGTATCGTGTTTACGGGCAGCAGCCAGGTCGATACGCGCAACCTGGCGGCGGCTGCCATGGGCATGAGCGACAGCCAGTTCAAGAGCGGCCTGTACGGCAAGGCGCAGGGGACGGGCGCCGTGCCGACCTTCGCGAATGACTTGCTGCTGGGCCAGAATACCTCCACGCATGGCAAGGCCGAGGCGGACGTCGTCGTCGCTGCCGGCGCGCGCATCGACACGCGCAAGACGCAAACGGTGACGGAAGGCGGCGGCTATGTGCTGCTGGCCGGCCGCAACGTCGACAACGCGGGCGCCATTACCACGCCGAACGGCCAGACCACGCTGGCCGCCGGCGACGCCATCGTCGTGCGTCCGGGCCAGGGCACGGACAAGAACCAGTATGCGAGCACGCGCGGCAATGAAGTCGAGATGCTGCGCACGGCCGGCAGCAGCGCGGGCGCCGTCGTCAACCGCGGCCTGATCCAGTCGGCCGGCGGCGACATCACGCTGAGCGGCAACACGCTGCGCCAGGACGGCATGCTGCTGTCGAGCACCAGCGTCAACGGACGCGGCGCCATCCACCTGGCGGCGGCGGGCGAGGATGCCAAGGTCACCATGGGACGTGGCAGCGTCAGCGCCATTTTTATCGACGACAACGGCGCCACGGCGCTCGATGTGCAGCGCGACACCTTGCTGAAAAATACGGGCAAGGGCACGGACACGCCGCAGGACCGGCGCGACCAGTCGCTGGTGCGCATCGTTTCGGCCGGCAACGTGGAGTTCGAAGGCGATTCGCTGACCCTGGCCACGGGCGGCCAGGTGCTGGTCGATGCGGCCCGCCGCAGCCACGTGGCGCGCGACGCCGCCATCGACGTCTCGGGCGCCGTCGGCGTGAAGGTCGACATGAGCAGCAATAATGTGCTGATCAATGTGCAGGGCAACGAACAGCGCGACGCACCGGGCAGCCGCGACGCCAAATACCTGAACAACAGCGACGTGTGGGTCGACCGCCGCGACCTGGTGCTGGTGCCGGCCGGTACCAACGGCTACGCCACGGACCGCTGGTACACGGCCGGCGGCTTGCTGGAGGTGAGCGGCTACCTGAACACCAGCGGCCACGGCATCGGCGAATGGGCGGCCCAGGGCGGCACCGTCGGCTTTGGCGGCGGCGAAGTGGTGACGCAGGCCGGTTCGCGCATCAACATCGCCGGCGGTTCGCTCGACGTGCAGACGGGCATGGTCAAGCAGACGTGGCTGAAGGGCGCCGATGGCGCCATGTACAAGCTGAGCACGGCGCCCGGCGACAACCTGTACACGGGCCTGTACCGCGGCTATGAAAGCACGCATGCGCGCTGGGGCGCGAACACGACGGAGACGTACGCGAATGCCCTGATCGGCCCGCGCGAACGCCTGGAAAACGGCTACACGGTGGGCCGCGACGCGGGCCGCGTGATCGTGTCCACGGGCGCGGCCGTGCTCGAAGGCGATATCGACACCTCCGTCTTCCAGGGCGAGCGCCAGCAGCGCAAGCGCGATGAGGGCATGGATGGCTACAAGCAGGCGCAGACGTCGGCGGCGCGCGCCGGTCAATTGATCGTGGGCAAAATGACGCCCGTCTTCGATACGCGCACGGGCCAGCTGCGCGACAGCCCGCAAGCCGTGCTGGACAAGGTGCAAATCGGCAAGGTGGCCGGCATCGCCGATGGCCAGCTGCTGGGCGAAGCCTTGCCGGCCGCGCGCAGCAAGACCTTGCAGCTCGATGCCGACTGGCTCAACGGCCTGGAGCTGGGCGCCCTGAAAATCCATGCCTACGACAGCGTGAGCGTCGACGCCGACGTGCGCGTGGCCGATGGCGGCGACATCGCCCTGCACGCCACCGACGTGGCGATCAAGGCGAATGTCAGCGCGCGCGGCGGCAGCATCGCGGCCGGCGACATCGTTTCGCGCTACCTGGCGGGTGCGGGCGACGTATGGGCTGAAGGCAAGCTGGTGCCGGACAACCGTCCCACGGGAACGGCCGGCGTGCGCGTGGCGCCCGGCGTGCGCCTCGATGCGCGTGGCCTGTGGAGCAACCTGGAGCTCGATCCGGGCGCCGTTGCCGGTTTGCCGTATATCAATGGCGGCAAGGTCACCCTGAAAAGTTCGGGCGGCATCGACCTGACGGGCGGCAGCGTCATCGACGTCTCGTCCGGCGCGGCCCTGATGGGCAATGGCAGCGTGCAGGGCGGGCGCGGCGGCGACATCACCCTGGCGGTCGACCTGCCGACGGAGAAAGCGCCGACGGGCGCCATGCTCAAGCTCGACGGCGAGTTGCGCGGCCATGGCGTGAAGGGCGGCGGGCGCCTGGTGATCGACAGCGGCGTGGCCGTCAGCATCGGCGGCAAGCTGCAGGGCGGCGAGGTGCTGGCGGCGGGGACCGGCGCTGCGCCAGGCCTGCGCCTGACCGATGAATTCCTGATCGCCCAGGGCGAGAAGATCCCCTTCGATTTTGCGCTCAGTACCAGCCTGATCAAGCCGGGCCAGGTCTTGAGCAAACCCGTGACGGCGGACGTGTCGGCGCAGAAACCGCTGGTGCTGGGAGCCGACCTGCTGGTGCCGCCAGGCGCCTATGTCGTCATCGCCGGCGGCACGTCTGTCTACCAGGGGTCCATCGTTCGCGCCGGCAGCGTGCTGACAGCCGTCAACAGCCTGCCGGCCGGCTTCGTGGTCTCGGCGGCGGTCTTTCCGAACGGCTTGCCGATCCCGCCGGTGACGACGCAGTATGCGGCCGGCAGCATCGCCGCCGACGACTTGCGCGCGCCGCGCGGCATGCTGCTGCCGGCCGGCACGGTGCTGGGGCGCGACGTGACCGTCAAGCCGCTGCTGGCGCTGGACGCCAGCCTGTTCCAGAGCGGCTTTGCCGACTATGCCGTCACGGGACGCGATGGCGTCGTGGTCGTCAAGGATGCGCACATCGACGTCACCATGCCCGTGCTGCGTTTCAATCCCGCCACGGGCCATACGGTGGCGGGCGGCACCGACCCGGGCGCCGCGCTGGAACTGTGGACGCCGCAGCTGTACCAGGAAGATGCGCGCAAGGCCAGTCTGACGCAGCGGGCCGGCGCCAACCTGTCGCTGACGGCCGGCAGCCCGCACGTGAAGGGCGCCCTGGCGGTGCAGGAGGGGGCCGCCATCCAGGTCGATCCGGGCCGCCAGATCAGCATGACGGGCAACGACCAGATCACCATCGACGGCAAGCTCGAAGCCTGGGGCGGCAAGATCGCCGTCCTGCCAGGCACGTTTGGCACGGGCAATGAGGTGGATGTGCCGAACGGCAAGGGACAAGCCACGTCGATCTGGATCGGCGACAAGGCCGTGCTCGATGTCGCCGGCCGCGCCACGGTCGCCACCGACATGCGGGGCGGGCGCTATGGCCGTGCCGACCAGGGCGGCAGCATCGAAATCGGCGCCCGCTACAAGGCTGACGCTGCCAGCGTCGACGCGGCCGATGCCTTTGTCGTCGTGCGTCCGGGCGCGCTGCTCGACGCCAGCGGCGCGCAAGCCACGCTGGACTTGCCGAGCCAGGGCACCGTCAACGTGGCCGGCAACGGCGGTTTGATTTCGCTCAGTTCGTATAACGGCATCTTTGCCGACGGCACCCTGCGCGCCGCTGCCGGCGGCGCCGGTGCGGCCGGCGGCACCCTGGCACTGGCGCTGGACACGCCCAATTACGGCAAGGTCAACCGCTACACCTTGCAAGGCGACAACGTGGACAACGCGGTGCGCGTGCCGCGCGAAATGCAGCTGGCGCAGGTGCAGGGCGACAGCGCCTTGCCCGACGACTTGCGCGCCGGCCAGCAGGATGCGGCGCTACGCTACGGCAGCGCGCGCCTGGGCGCCGACCGCGTGCAGGCGGGCGGTTTCGACAACCTGGCCCTGCACGTGAACGGCATGCTCAGCTTTGACGGCGACGTCAATCTGTCGCTGGGCCAGAGCCTGCGCCTGAGCGCCTCCTCGCTGGGCCTGGCGCAGCAGCCTGTGCCCGATGGCGAGGACAAGGCGGGCAGCCTCGCCAGCCAGGTGCGCCTGGCGGCGCCGTACGTGCGCCTGGGCGCGGCCGTGCGCGCGCAGAAGGACGACTACATCGTGCCCAATGCCGTGAAAGGCTCGAAGAACCTGGGCAAGGGACGCGGCATGCTGGGCGTGCCGCTGGTGGCCGAGGATTCCCTGCTGCAGATCGATGCGGGCATGCTTGACATCGCGGGCGAGGTCAACATGGGCACGCGCGGCACCATTGCGCAGAGCAGCGGCGCCGACCTGGTGGTCGAGCGCGACGCCTTCGAACAGCTGACCCTGAACAGCCGCGGCGACATGCGCCTGTCAAACAGCGCCGCCCTGTACCAGCCGGGCAATGCCACCCTGGTCGCCGCGCAGATCTACCCGGCCACGGGCGACAGCGGCATGGTCACGGTGGGCCAGAAGAGCGGCATCGACGAATACGGCAATATCCGCGTCTCGCTCGACCCGTTGCGCACGCTCAATATCGGGCGCAGCGGCGACGGCGCCACGCCGAACCAGCCGTTCTCCGTGTTCGGCACCCTGAGCCTGGTTGCGCCCACCATCAACCAGCATGGCGTGCTGCGCGCGCCGCTGGGCCAGATCAACCTGGGCGCCGAAGGCTTTGAAGCCAATACGGGCCGCGTCAACCTGTTGCCTGGCAGCCTGACGTCCGTCAGTGCGAAAGGCTTGACGATGCCCTACGGCGGCACGCTCGATGGCTTGAGCTACCTGTATGACGGCAACGATGTCGTCTTCAAGGGCATGGGCAACGGCCCCGAGATCGCCTTGACGGGCGCCGCCATCGACGTGCAGCAAGGCGCCGTGCTCGACATGTCGGGCGGCGGCACCTTGACGGGCGCGGCCTTCCTGGCCGGACGCGGCGGTTCCACCGACGCGCGCCTCAATCCGCTGGTGCAGATGAAGCCGAACGGCGGTTTCACCTTGCCCGGCCTGAACACCAACCCCGTGTACGCCATCCTTCCCGGCGTGCAGCCGGACGTGGCGCCGTTGACGGCCGAGCAAGGCGCGGGCAAGCCCGCCGTGGGACGTCAGATCACTATCGGCGCGGGCGTGCCCGGCCTGGCGGCCGGCACCTACACCCTGCTGCCATCGAATTTCGCCCTGCTGCCCGGCGCTTTCCGCGTGGAACTGAATGGCCTGGCCGGCGCCGTCGAGACGGGCGGCACGATCGCCATGCGCAATGGCTCGTTTGCCACGGCGGCGCAGACGGGCGTGGCGGGCACGGCGATCCGCGACGTGGTGGCGCAACAAGCCATCCTGACGCCGGCCGACGTGCTGCGCAGCTATTCCCAATACAACGAGACGGGCTATGCCGCCTTCGCCGTGGCGCAGGCCACGCGCGACGGCGTGCCGCGCGCCGCGCTGGAGCGCGATGCCAAGGGCGTGCGGGTGCAGCTGATCGCCCCGTCCGTGCACAGCGTCAAGGACAACCATACGCCGTTGATGATGGATGGCAGCGCCCTGTATGCGCCGGCCGAGGGCGGCTTCGGCGGCTCCCTGCTGCTGGGCACGGGCAACCATGCGTCGACGCGCTACGAAGTGCTGGCCGACGGCACGGCGCCGCTGGCCGATTTCAATGGCGTCTCCGTGCATGCGTCACAGATCAATGCTTTCGGCGCCCAGCGCGTGGGCATCGGCGGCTTGCCGCGCGTGACCTACAGCGATTTTGGCACGGGCAGCAACCAGCGCGCCAATATTGCCGCCATCAAGGAATCGGCGGGCGGCATCGTGCTGCGCGACGGCGCCGTGCTGAAGGCGGCCGAAGTGTTTCTGGTGACGGCGAGAAAAGACGACGGCATCGTCCTGGAGCAGGGCTCCGGCATCAATACGCTGGGCCGCGGCAAGGCCGCCTGGGATTCCCGCGACGGCTATGTGTACGAGCCCATGGGCAGCGTGCTGGCCGTTTCGAACGGCTGGCTGGACATGCTGCCGGCCGCGCCGCCGTCGTCCGAATCGTATGGCCCCGGCATCATCGATATCGGCGCCTGCGCGAAAACGGGCGGCGCCTGCAGCGGCAGCACCGCGCTGTATTCCGAAGGCACCATCGCCGCCGTGACGGAGCGCGCGTTTACCCTGCGCGACAACGTGCGCTACGGCACGCGCAACCTGGTGCTGGCGATGGGTTCGATCAATGTCGGCAGCGAGGCGTCCCTGGCCGACGCCAGCGCCCGCGGCGCCTTGCCGGACGGCCTGGCGTTGAACCAGGGCGTGCTCGACCGCCTGCTGCGCGGCGACACCAGCACGGGTGCACCGGCGCTGGAAAACCTGGGTTTGACGGCGCGCAATTCCTTCAACTTCTATGATTCGTCGCAGCTGTCGACCATCGATGCGGCCACGGGCAAGTCGTCGCTGTCGCGCCTGGTGCTCAATACGCCCGCCATCTACGGCTATGGCGGCACGGACGCGCTGGCGCGCATCCACACGGACACCCTCGTGTGGCAGGGCGCGACGAATGCGCCCGGCGCCGTCGTCGCCAATGGCCCCGGTACGGGCAGCGGCCGTCTGCAGGTCGACGCCAGGCGCATCGAGTTCGGCTTCACGCCGGACAGCCGTCCCGACACCATCCACAAGCTGGACCGCCTGGTGCTGGGCTTCGGCCAGGTGGCACTGAATGCCAGCGAACAGCTGACGGCCAACAACAAGGGCAGCCTGTCCGTCTACCAGTCGCAGAGCGCGTGGGATACGGCCACCAATGGCTACCACTACAGCGGCGGCGATTTGCTGATCAGCACGCCGCTGTTGACGGGCGCGGCCGGCTCCGTCAACCACCTCACGGCGGGCGGCGCCGTCAAGGTGAGCGCACCGGCCGGTGCCGCTGCCGCCACGCCGACGAATGCGGCGCTGGCCGGCGCCCTGGGCGCCGAAGTGGCGCTGAGCGGCAATAGCGTCAGCGTGGATACGTCGGTGGTCTTGCCGAGTGGAAAATTGACCCTGTCGGCCGAGCGCGATGTATTGCTGGGTGACAAGGCCAAGCTGGACCTGGCGGGCCGCAAGATCGATTTCTACGACACCAGCAAGTACAGCTGGGGCGGTGACGTGATCCTCGACAGCCGCGAGGGCGACGTGCGTCAGGCGGCCGCTTCCGTGATCGACGTGTCGGCCGTGAACAACCGCGCCGGCAAGCTCAGCGTGATCGCCACGGGCGAGGCGGCGGGTACGGCCGACTTGCGCGGCACCCTGCTGGGCGGCGCCAGCGGCAGCTATGACGCGGGCGGCACCCAGGTAGCCTACGCGGCGGGCGGCCTGGAGTTGCGCGCCCAGCATGTCGCCGACTTCGCCGGCTTGAACCAGCGCCTGAACACGGGCAAGGTATCCGGCAGCCGCAGCTTCCAGCTCAAACAGGGCAATCTGGCCATTGGCGACGAGCTCAAGGCGCGCGAAGTGAGCGTCTCCGTCGACGGCGGCAGCCTGACGGTGAATGGCCGCATCGACGCCAGCGGCGAACAGGTGGGCAGCATCCGCCTGGCCGGCCGCGACGGCGTCACCATTCAGTCCGGCGCCGTGCTCGATGCGCACGGCACGGTGCTGCGCACGGACAGCTATGGCCAGGTGATCGAGGCGCCAAACCGCGCCGTGATCGAACTGGCCGCGCCTGGCGGCCGCCTGACCCTGGAAAACGGCGCGCGTTTCGACCTGCGCAGCGGAGACAAGGGCGGCAACTACGGCAGCATCGACCTGAACGCGCGCCGCCTGGGCGGCGCCACGGGCGACGACATCGACATCGACGCGGCCGGCGCGCTGAACATCGCCGGCGCGCGCACGATCAACGTCAATGCCTTCTGGCAATACAAGGATGCGCCAGCGGGCACGGGCAAGGATGCGGACGGCCGCAGCTACCAGGGCATCAACCAGGCTTACCTGGACGAGAAGCACGCGGACAGCCAAGTCTTCATGGCCAATGCGCTGGCGAACGGCAACTTGATGAACAACAAGCTGCGCGGCTTGCGCGGCGACGCCAACGCTTTCCACCTGCGCCCAGGCGTCGAGATTGTCAGCGCCACGCCGGGCGGCGACCTGCATATCGATGGCGATATCGACCTGTCCGGCCATCGCTACGACGGCGTCAATCCGCTGGCGCGCCTGAGCGGCGTGTACGGCTCGGGCGAGGCCGGTGCGCTGGTGCTGCGCGCCGGTGGCAAGCTCAGCGTCTTTGGCAGCATCACCGATGGTTTCGATACCAGCGTCCTGCCCGTCACGATGGATGACAAGGGCTGGCAACTGGTGAAAGGCCGGCTGCCGTGGGGCGGCGAGGTCGTCGTGCCGCAAGCGGGCCTGGTGACCCTGGCCGAAGACACGTATTTCAAATCGGGCACGAGCGTCAATTTCGCCGTGCCGATGAAAGCCATGGAGTTGCGCAGCGGCACCTTGCTGGCGGCGCGCGCGACCTTGACGGCGGAGTTGGACTTGCCTGCAGGCAGCGTGCTGGGCGGCGCCGTGCGCAATGCCGACGGCAGCGTGCTGTACGCGGCCGGCACGGTCTTGCCCAAGGCGTTGACCTTATCGAGCGGGATGCAGCTCGATGCCGGCCTGCGCCTGCCTGGCGCGGCCCGGGTGGCGGCCATGGTGTGGCCGGCCAACGTGGCCCTGCCTTTCCCGGAAGGCCGGCCGTGGGACGTGGCCGATAGCACGAATGCCGTCAATGGCGTGGTGCTGGCCTCGGCGCTGGCGCTGGACAAGGGCAGCGTGCTGCCTGCCGGCACGGTGGTCAGGCTGCCGGGCGACGTCACCATGGTGTCGCTGCGCAGCGCGGATGGCAGCGGAAGCCAGGGCCGCAATCTGGCGCTGGCGCCCATGCTGGCCCAGGGTTCGCAAGCGTGGTCGCTGCGCCTGGTGGGTGGCGCCGATACGGCGGCGGCCGACACGCGCGCGTTGAAGCCGCATGCGAAGGACGCCCATCTGATGCTGGCCGATGCGCATTACGGCCTGGGCGCGGTGACTTCCATCGTGCCGGGCACGGGTTCGCCGGCCAAATATATCTACAGCGAAGCGGCCATCGCCGAGGGCTACCCATCGGGCGCCGTCAATATCGAAGACTTTGGCAACGAGGAAATCATGCTGGAGTACTTTGCGCACTTGGTGATCAAGGTGGAGGAGGGCACGCCCCCCGTTGAGGTGACCAGCGTGGAGCCGGCGCGTCAGCCCCTGTTCAGCGTGCTGCGCACGGGCACGGGCGACCTCGATTTGCTGGCCGCGGGCGACTTCGACATGCGTTCGCTGTATGGCGTCTACACGGCGGGCACGCAGTCGGCCTCGCCGCTGGTCGGCGGCAAGGATCTGTTCAACCTGCCGCGCGGCCTGAACGCCAAGGGCCAGCTGCTCGGTGCGCTGGGCACGGACTTTACGCCGTTTGTCGATGGCGGCAGCCAGAGCCTGTACCGCGCCTGGTATCCCGAGCACGGCGGCAATCTGCTGCTGCGCGCCCAGGGCGACGTCAAGGGCGATACGCTGGGCACCTCCACGCAACGCCGCGAGGATGCCATCGGCTGGCTGCGCGCGCAGCAGGACAGCAGCGACATCGGCACCTGGCTGTGGCGCCAGGGCAGCGGCAGCACGGGGGGCGGCGTGCCGACGGCATGGTGGATCAATTTCGGCACCTATGTCGCGCGTCCCGAAGGCGTCGACCTGTTCTCGGGCTTGCCGGGGCTGTCGGGCTTTACGGGCATCGGCACCCTGGGCGGCGGCAATCTGCTGCTGCAGGCGGGCGGCGACGCCGGCATGCTGGCCTCGCGCGCCGATCCGGGCGGCGAGTTCGCGCCGCGCAGCCAGGGCCTGAACGTGGCCGTGGGCAGCACGGGCAGGGTGACGCCGGACGGCAAGCTGCTGCTGACGGGCGGCGGCGACCTCGATATCCGCATCGGCGGCGGGCTGAACCCCGTGGCCGAGGTGCGCAGTTTCGACCGCAACGGCGACTTCGCGAATGCCGATACGCGCTTCGAGCGCCAGTACCCCACGCTCAACAGCACCTTCACCAACCTGCGTGGCGCACTGCGCCTGGAGGCGGGCGCCGTGGGCGGCATCGAATTGCGCTTCGACCGCGCCGATCCGACGGAATCGCGGCCGTATGAAACCTACACGGCGGGCACGGCGATCGCCAGCGGCGGGCCCATCCTGGTACCGGGCGACAGCGGCGTGCGCATCGATGCGCGCGGCGACGTGGTGCTGGGCGGCGTGGCCGATGCGGGCCGCGTGAAGCAACTGGGCTATGGCTCGCCGTTCAGCTACCAGGGCGTGGAGCGCACCGGCGAAGGCTGGAGCTGGTTCTCGCTGTGGACGCCGGCCACGGCCATCGACCTGTTCAGCGCGGGAGGCAACCTGACGCCCACCTCGTCCTGGATCAATGCGATGGCCGGCGACAACCACGCGCCGACGGACGGGCGCTTCGTCATGCCGTCCGTGCTGCGCGCCGTGGCCGCCAGCGGCAGCTTGTACTACGGCAATGCCAGCCTGGGCAGGCTGGGTGGTGATGGCGGCAAGGTGGACATGCCGCAAAACGGCGTGATCCTGGCGCCGTCGCCGGTGGCGCCGCAATTTGTCAGGACGGGCACGGGCCAGCTGGAAATGCTGGCCGCCGACTCCATCCATGCGGCCGGTTATCCGATCACGCCATCGGGCGCCGACCCGCGCATGCTGCCGAATCCATTCAATCCGGGCTTCGTCGGCGCACTGGACAAGGTCTGGTTCGGCCTGCTGCCGCTGCATAACGTCAGCGCCGATGCGCTGGCGCCAGGGGCATTGAAATGGTTTGGTACGACGTCGAATGGCGCCAGCGATGCCAATCAGCAAGTGTATCCGCTGTTCAGCATGACCCCGCCGACGGTCTCCGACTATGTGCCGGCAGGCCAGTTGCCCGCGCACTTCTATGCCAACAGCGGCGACATCGTCGGCCTGCGCACGGGCGGTATCGTGTACCGGGGCAACCTGAAAGGCGTCAGCGGCGCCCTGGGCCTGTGGTACGAGGGCGGCGGCGCCGTGGCCGTGCGCGCCGGACGCGACATCGTCAACTCCGGCACGCCGCTCGGCAACGTCGAGAGCGTGCCGGACGGCGCGGCGGGATGGACCGGCCAGCCCTTTGCCAACAGTCCCGAGCTGCCGGAAAAGCCGGTCGTCTTCGGCAGCTCGTCGGCGCGCGGCAACCTGTTCGTGCACCGCCATGCCGACGACGTTTCCGTCGTCAGCGCCGGGCGCGACATCCGCTACAGCACCTTCTATGTGGCGGGGCCGGGCCAGCTCAATGTGAGCGCCGGGCGCGACCTGTACATGGCCGACAAGGCGGAATTGCGCAGCCTCGGCTCCATCGTCCATGTCGGCCAGGACAAGCGCGGCGATGGCGCCGGCATCAGCGTGGCCGCCGGCGTGGGCCGCAACGGTCCCGACTATGCGGCTTTCGCGGCGCGCTACCTGGATCCGGCCAAGCTGGCCGACCCGGGCAAGCCGCTGGCCGACCAGGCCGGCAGCGCCGTGTACGTCTACGGCGGCAAGCTGACCCTGGCCGACTGGCTGCGCGGCCAGTTTGCCTACAGCGGCGACGAGGCGGGCGCTGCCGCCTTCCTCGGCACGAAGCAGGCCGAACTGGAAAGGGCAGGGGCGCAGACGGGCGGCGTGCGGCGCGACCTGGCGCGCGAATACGCGCAGGTCAGCCAGCTGCACCTGGTGAACTGGCTGACGACGCGTTTTGGCGGCGACAGCGGCCTGGGCATCCGCTACGACCCGGCCACCGATGCGCGCAGCTTCTTTGCCGCCTTGCCGAAGGAACAGCAGCAGGTGTACCTGAGCAACGTCTACTTCGCCGAGCTGAAGGCGGCCGGGCGCGAGTACAACGATCCGGACGGCGTGCGCCGCGGCAGCTATCTGCGCGGCCGTGTAGCCATCGCCACCCTCTTCCCGGCGCAGGACAAGGCGGGCAAGAAGATCGAGTACCAGGGCGACCTGACGATGTTCAGCAGCGCGCTGTACACCGTCAGCGGATACAGCGGCGTGTACACCAAGCGGCCCGTCGCGGGCGTGCGCTACCTGAGCCCGCAGGAATGGGCCGAGGCGGGCCGTCCTGACTACAACGTGCCTTACGTGACCGTCAACGACACCGGCATCCACACGGATTTCGGCGGCGACATCGGCATCACGGTGCCGGGCGGGCGGGCGCTGATCGGCGTGGACGGCGGCTATGCGCCGGGCGAAGGCTCGGGCGTGCTGACACAGGGACAGGGCGACATCCAGATGTATGCGAAAGACAGCATCCTGCTGGGCCAGAGCCGCATCTTTACTACCTTCGGCGGCAACATCCTGGCCTGGTCGGCCACGGGCGACATCAACGCGGGCCGCGGCACCAAGTCCACCGTTGTCTACACGCCGCAGCGCCGCGCATACGACAGCATCGGCCTCGTCAGCCTGTCGCCGAGCACCCCGACGACGGGCGCCGGCATCGCCACGCTCAATCCGATCCCGGAGGTGCCGCCCGGCGACATCGACCTGATCGCCCCGCTGGGCACCATCGACGCGGGCGAGGCGGGCATCCGCGTCTCGGGCAACGTCAACCTGGCAGCGCTGCAAGTGGTGAATGCGGAAAACATCCAGGTGCAGGGCAAGGCCACGGGCGTGCCGACCGTCGCTTCGGTGAACGTGGGCGCACTGAGCAACGCCAGCGCGGCCGCGACGCAGGCCGTGACGGCGGCGCAGGACGTGCTGCAGCGCGAACGGGCCGCCGCGCGCCAGGCCCAGCCTTCGCTGTTCACGGTGAAAGTGTTGGGTTTTGGCAACGAGCAGGCGGACGAGGGCGGCGCCGGCAAAGGCAAGGGCAGCGAGCCGCAGGCGTCGAACTACCAGCCGGCAGGCGTGGTGCAGGTGCTGGGCGCGGGGCCGTTGACGGCGCCGCAGCTGCAGGCGCTGACGCCGAACGAGCGGCGCGGCCTGCAGCCGTAAGGCCTGGCTGACCGCGCAGCTTCGCCATTCCGGCCGCGGCGCCAGCGTCGCGGCCGGAGTTTTATGAACATTTGATGACAAACGGCAGTCCGCGCGCGCGGCGTGCGTCTAGGAACTGTCTTGCTGAACATGGCGCTCAGCACCGCGCTACCGGGTAGGGCAACCGATTGAATTTGAGGTGAATGGAATATGCGTGAGATGAAGAAACGAGGTAATGGCGCGCCGCAGGCGCCCGCTACCGCCCTGAGCCTGCTGTGCCTGGCGATGCTGGCGCTGCCCGGCATGGCGCGCGCCCAGGATGCGGTCCCGGCGGCCGCTCCCGTGGCCGCGCCGGAACGGCAAGTGACCATCGAGGAATACCTGGTGCGCGGCAATACCGTGCTCGACGCCCGCGCCATCGAAGCGGCCGTCACGCCCTTCCTGGGGCCTGGCCGCACCCTGAAGGACGTGGAAGGGGCGCGCGACGCCCTCGTTGCGGCATATCAAGCCCGGGGTTACCAATCCGTCTACGTGGACTTGCCCGAGCAGCAGGTGGAGCAGGGCGTGGTGGTGCTGCAGGTGAGCGAAACCAAGGTGGGCCGCCTGCGCGTGGTCGGCGCGCAATACAACTCGCCACTCGACGTGCGCCAGCAGGTGCCGGCCCTGACGGAAGGCACGGTGCCCGACTTTACCCAGGCGCAGGTCGAGCTGACGGCGCTGAACCGCGGCCCCAAGCGCCAGGTGATGCCGCTGGTCAAGCAGGGCAGCCTGCCCGGCACCATGGACGTGGACCTGAAAGTGGACGACAGCAGCCCGTGGCGCGCCAGCGTGGGCCTGAACAACGACTACAGCGCCGATACGAAGAAGTTGCGCACCAGCATGTCGGTCGGTCACGACAACCTGTGGCAGCTCGGGCATAGCGCCACCATCAGCTTTTTCGGCACGCCGGGCGACCTGAACCAGACCCGCGTGTGGTCCGCCTCGTACGTGGCGCCCATCGGCACGCAGGGCTGGAGCGTGGAAGCGAGCGGCTATAAGTCGAACAGCAACGTGGCCAGCACGGGCGGCACCAGCGTGCTGGGCAAGGGCCATGCGCTGGGCATGAAGCTCAACTACACGGTGCCCAACAGCGGCATCTGGTGGCACAGCTTTTCCGCCGGCATCGACTTCAAGGATAACCAGGAAGCGCTCAAGCTCAATGGCACGGGCAGCAATATTCCGCTCAAGTACGTGCCCCTGAGCGTGTCGTATAACGGCTTTGCGCAGACGGAGGCGGCCACGTATGGCCTGGGCCTGTCGCTGGTGGCCGGCACGCGCGCCTCGTTCGGCTACGGCAGCGACAGCGCGGCCTATGACGACAAGCGCTACAAGGCCTCGCCCAGCTTCCTCGTGCTCAAGGGCGACGCCAACACCACCTACACCCTGGGCAGCGGCGCGCAGCTGCACGGCCGCCTGTCGGGCCAGCTGGCCGACGCGGCACTGGTGTCGGGCGAGCAGATGGCCGCCGGCGGCGCCAACTCCGTGCGCGGCTACCTGTCGGCCGAAGCGACGGGCGACTACGGCGTGTCCGGCACCGCCGAATGGCGCACGCCGCAGCTGACGTACTTCAGCCGCCTGGAAAACTGGCGTCTGTATGCGTTTGCCGATGGCGCGCGCCTGCGCCTGCGCGATCCGATGCTGGAACAGAAAGACCTGTTCGGCCTGGCGTCCGTGGGCGTGGGCAGCAGTTTCCAGTTCCTGCGCTACCTGAATGGCCGCATCGATTTTTCGTATCCGCTGCGCGAGGGCCCGCGCACGCACAAACACGTGCGCCGCATCAATTTCAACCTGTCGGCCAGCTACTGACGGGCCAGCTCAACAGCACTGCACTTTTCTAGACTTTAATTCGGAGAATCACTGTCATGCAACGTTTATTATTCCTGCTCACGATCCTGGGCACGCTCGTTCCCGGCCTGGCGCATGCCTGGTGGCAGCCCGACTGGGCTTACCGCAAACCCGTCACCGTCGATGCCGGTCCCAAGGCGGGCGCCGTGGGCGGCGATCCCGGCCGCATTCCCGTCCTGCTGCGCTTGCATTCGGGCAATTTCAACTTCGAAGGCGTCAGCGACAACGGCGCCGACCTGCGCTTCGTGGCCGGCGACGATAAAACCGTGCTGAACCACCAGATCGAGCAATTCAACCCGCTGCTGGGCATCGCCCTGATCTGGGTCGACGTGCCGGCCCTCACGGCAGGTACGCCGCAGCAGCTGTGGATGTACTACGGCAACCCGAAGGCGCCCGCCTCCGGCAATGGCCAGCGCACGTTTGATCCCGATTACAGCCTCGTGTACCACTTCACCGAACCTGGCGTGCCCTCGCGCGACAGCACCGCCTACGGCAACCACGCGCAGACGGCCGTGCCGGCGCTCGACGGTTCCGTCATCGGCGCCGGCGCCCGCCTGGGCACGGCAGCGCTGATGCTGCCCGCCTCGCCTTCGCTGGCGCTGGCCGCCGGCGCGCCGTTCACCTTCTCCGCCTGGGTCCGCCCGGACAGCCTGGGCGCACAGCAAGTGCTGTATGCGCGCCGCGACGGCGCCAGTGAATTGCTGATCGGCGTGGACCAGGGCGTGCCTTTCGTGCAGGTCAACGGCCAGCGCAGCAAGCCGGGCCAGCCTATCCAGGCCGCGCAATGGTCGCACCTGGCCGTCAAGGCCGACAAGAACAACGTGGCCCTGTACGTGGGCGGCCGTCCTGCCGTCTCGCTGGCCACGGCCCTGCCGGCCTTCGCCACGGCCGCCTCGGTGGGCGCCGACGTCAACACGACGGCCGGCCTGGCCAACTTCACGGGCGCCATCGACGAGCTGCGCCTGTCGCGCACGGCCCGTCCCGATGCCCTGCTGCTGGCCGACGCCGTCTCGCAAGGTTCCGAATCGCGCCTGGCCGTATTTGGCGCCGATGAACAGCAGGCGGGCAAGAGCCATTTCGGCTTCATCATCGCCGCCATGCCGCTCGACGCCTGGATCGTCGTCGGCGTGCTGGGCCTGATGATGGTCTTGTCGTGGATCATCATGATCGGCAAGGGCCGCAGCTATGGCGCCATCTCGCGCGCCAACGCGCAATTCATGCAGTCCTTCCACGAAGCGGCCGGCGCGCCGCTCGACCACCTGGCGCGCAACGGCAAGCTGAGCACTGCCGTGAAGAGGGATTCCTCGCTGTGGCGCCTGTATGACGTGGCCATCGACGAGATGCGCCGCCGCCATGACCGCGGCTACGACCTGAACGCCGTGTCGAACGCGACGATCGGCGCCATCCGCGCCGCCATGGATGGCGTGATGGTGCGCGAAAGCGAGCGCATGTCGAAACGCATGATCTGGCTCTCGACCACCATCGAAGGCGCGCCGTATGTGGGCCTGTTCGGCACCGTGATCGGCATCATGCTGGTGTTCGTCGTGGCGGCCATGGCCGGCGCCGTGGACATCAACTCGGTGGCACCGGGCATGGCGGCAGCGCTGCTGTGTACGGCTGCCGGCCTGGGCGTGGCGATTCCCGCGCTGTTCGGCTACAACTGGCTGTCGTCGCGTTCCGACGCCATCGTCGCCGATATGGCCGTCTTTGTCGACGAATTCGCCACGCGCCTTGCTGAAGAGCAGGGCGACGGACGCCAGCTGCGTCCCGTGCTGCAGCAGGCGTGAGGGGCGCATAACCATGGCCACCTCCGCCAAGTTTACCCCCCGCAAGCGTAGCGGCGGCATCAACATCACGCCCTTCGTCGACGTGCTGCTGGTGGTGCTGGTGATTTTCATTCTGACCAGTAACGCCAGCATTCCCGGCATCAAGGTCGACCTGCCCAAGGCCAGTTCGGCCATGGCGCTGGAAAAACCGAAGACCAAGGCCATCACCATCGACAACGCGGGCCAGGTCTTCCTCGACGCCTATCCCGTCACCCTGCCCGAGCTGGAAGAGCGCCTGCGCACGGAAAAGGCCCTGACGCCCGACTTTCCCGTGATCGTGCGCGGCGATGCTGCCGTGCAATACGCGAAAGTGGTCGAAGTGCTCGATCTGCTGCGCCGCATCGACCTGAACCAGGTGGGCCTGGTGACCGGCAAGCCGGCATGAGGAGCGCAAGGTGAAGCGTGACGACATGATGAAGATGGCTGCCTCGGAACCGTCGGGCGCCGCGCAGTGGTGGCGCCGCTGGGGCGGCGTGGCCGGCGGTGTGCTGCTGGCCGGCGCGCTGGCCGCGCTGGTCTGGTATCTGCTGTCCGATACGGCGGCCACCAAGCGCGAAGTGGCGGCCACGCCCATGCTGATGCTGCCGCCCCCGCCGCCCCCGCCGCCGGAACCGGAAAAACTGCCGGAACCGACGCCCGACAAGGTGGTGCCCGAGGTATCGGAGCCGGAACCGACGCCGGCCGACAAGCCGATGGACGATGCGCCGGAAAGTCCGTCGCCGGACAAGGGCGACCCCGTCACCATCGACGGCGCGGCGCAGGCCGGCAGCGACGCTTTCGGCATCCAGGCCGGGCGCGGCGGCGGCATGAGCGGTAGCGGCGGTGGCGGCGGCCTCGGCGCGGGATCGTACGGCCGCTATGTGGCCAATGCCCTGCAGATGGCCTTTGCCCGCGACCCGCGCACGCGCCAGCTGGCGTTCGCCGATATCCGCGTCGACCTGTGGCTCGATGCGGAAGGCAAGACGACGAAAGTGCTGCTGGTGCAGGGCACGGGCAATGCGCAGACGGATGAGCAGGTGCTGGCCATGGTGCGCGACTTCCGCGCCGACGAGCGGCCGCCGGCGTCCCTGCGTTTCCCGGCCCGCGTATCCATTAAAGGCCGCCGGCCATAGCGTCCCCAATTCATATTAATTTTTTTCGAAAGAAACAATGAATTCCATATTTTCTTCCCCACAGCGTGCGCGCCGTCTTCCGCTGGCGCTGGCCGCTTTCGCCCTGAGCGTGGCGGCGGGCGCGGTACAGGCGCAGGCACCGGCCGACAGCACCATGGTCAAGCTGATCCGTGGCCTGATCCAGAGCGGTGCCCTCAACAAGGATGCAGGCGAGGCGCTGCTGGCGCAGGCGCAGAGCGAAGCGCTGGCCGCCGCGCAGGCCCGTCCTGCCGCCGCGCCGGCCGCCCTGGCGCAGGTGCAGCCGGGTGACGTGCGCGTGCCCTACATTTCGCAAACCGTGCGCGAGCAGATCCGCGACGAAATCAAGGGGCAAGTGCTGGCCGAGGCAAAAGCGGGCGGCTGGGCGGCGCCGAATGAAACGCCGGCATGGAGCAAGCGCATCCGCGTCGAAGGCGATGTGCGCGCGCGCTATGAGTCGCGCTATTACGACATGGCCAACAGCAATATCGAGATCGACTGGCGCTCGCTCAACAGCGGCAGCGGCTATGACGTCAATGCGAATACCAACCTGGCCCTGCCAGCGCTGCTGAACACGCGCCAGGACCGCAAGAATTTGCTGCGCGCGCGCGCCCGCCTGGGCGTCCTGGCCGACATTTCCGAGAACACGCAAGCGGGCATCCGCCTGGCCAGCGGCAACGACGACAGCCCGGTCTCGACCACGCAAACCCTCGGTGGCGGCCTGGGCAAGAAAAACATCTGGCTGGACCAGGCCTGGCTGTCGTACCAGCCCGCGTCCTGGCTGAAACTGACGGCGGGCCGCTTCGACAACCCGTTTGTTTCCGGCGACGAACTGTTTTCCAGTGAACTCAATTTCGACGGCATCGCCGCCAAGGTGCAGCAGCCCGTGGGCGCGAGCAAGGATGTCACCGTCTTCGGTACGCTGGGCATCATTCCGCTCGAATACTCGTCGGACAACGCACCTAGCCGCAGCCAGGCAAAAATGGCTAGCGAGAACAAATGGCTGTTGGGCGCGCAAGTGGGCGCCTCGTGGAAGATCAATGGCGACCATCAATTGCGCGGCGCCTTGGCCTATTACAACTTCCGCAACATCAGCGGCGAATATTCGCAGCCGTGCGCGCTGTACGCGGGCGCCGATGGCTGCAGCACGGACTGGTCGCGTCCGTCGAGCATGCAAAAGGGCAATAGTTTGATGCTGCTGCGCAATATCGCCCTGAACCCGCTCGATCCGGCGAACACGCCGCAGCCGCAATTCGTGGGCCTGGCGTCGAAATTCCGCCTGGCCAACCTGAACGCGCGCTGGGATAGCAAGGTCGCGGGCGGGCAGGACTTGCGCATCGAAGGCGATTATGTGCGCAACATGGCTTACGACAAGAATGACATGTGGGCGCGCGCCAAGGGCGGCATCATGAACAACTTCGGCGGCACGGGCGGCGTCTCGCAAGCCGATTTCAGGAGCGGCGGCAACGCCTACATGCTGCAGGCGACCCTGGGCAAGGCGAACACGCAGGCGCGTGGCGACTGGAACGTGCTGCTCGGCTACAAGCGCATCGAACCGGACGCCTTGCCTGACGCCTACAACGATTCCACCTTCCACCTGGGCGGCACGAATGCGCGCGGCTACTACCTGGGTGGCGCGTATGCGATCGACAAGAACACCTGGTTCAGCGGCCGCTGGACGTCGAGCCGCGAAGTGTTCGGTTCGGCCCTGTCGATCGACACCCTGCAAATCGAACTGAACGCGCGTTTTTAAGGAGCCATGATGTTGATATTCAACAAAACGCGCTTGCCGGTCTTGCTGCTGATGCTGCTTGCCGGTGGCGCCGCCCAGGCGCAGGGGCAGAAGGGGCAAAGCATGGAAGAGCGCCTGCGCGCCGAGTTGCGCAATGTCACGGCGCAATTGCAGCAGACGCGCGGCGAGCTGGAATTGCTCAAGGCCAAGGGTGCGCCGGCGGCCAAGGCGGCGCCGGCGGCCGCGCCCGCCAGCGACGGCTTGAAAAAGGAACTGGCACGCAGCCAGTCGCAGCTGGCGCAGGAGCGCGCGCAGCGGGAAAAACTGGCAGCCGAGCAGCAGCGCGGCGCCGCTGCCGCGCAAGAGACGGCCGCCAGCCTGGCGCAGTACCGCCAGGCCAGCGAACAGCTGGCCGCCACCGGCAAGCAGCTGGCAGCGGAGCGTGCGCGCCTGGACGGCGAAGTGGCGACGCAGCGCGGCGCCCTGGCCCGCTGCGAAGCCAAGAATGCCCAGCTGTATGCAACCGGGCAAGAGATCTTGCAAGCGTACGAATCGCTCGACGTGCTCGGTGTCATGAAGGCGCGCCAGCCGTTCGCCGCGCAAAGCCGGGTCAAGCTCGAACAAATCGCCCAGCAGTATGGCGACCAGCTGTACCAGGGCCGCTTTGATGCGCGTCAAACAGAAACGCCTGCCGTGCCCGCGCCGGCGCCCCAATAAATTGACTTTTTTTTGAAATGAATGGAATGACGATGGAAAACACGAATAACTTGCTGACCACCCTGAATGCCGAGCAAATGGCCGACGCCATCAAGACGGCCGGCTGCGCCGTCACCAGCATCGAACACGACGGCGTCGTGCGCCTGCACAGCGCCAGTCACGGCATCGGCTTTCAGGTGCTGTGGGGTAATGAAGCAGCGCCGGGCCAGTACGCGGACCTGACCCTGAGCTGCCCGCTGCGCGTGCAGGGCGGCGACTTGCCGGCCGGCTTGCTGGCCGAATGGCACCGCAGCAAGCGCTTCGCCCGCGTGGCCCAGCACGGCGATTTCGTCGTGCTGGAAATGGACGTGCTGGTCGCCGGCGGCGTCAGCCGCGAGTACCTGAATATCAATCTGCAATTGTGGACGCAGATGATGGGCCAGTTTTTCTTGTTCCTGCGCAACTTTACGCCGGCCGATACGGCGCCAGCCGCCCCGGCAGTCGCCGCCGGCGTGGCCGAAGAGGAAAGCGTGCCAGCCTGATAAGTCATCCTCAGGCGGCGAAAAGAGGCCCGTGACGGGCCTTTTTTTCCGCCAGCGGACCCCAAGTGTCGTATTAAATACTTATTTTTTAGGCATCGCGCATTAAAACTGCTCAAAGAGCGTGTGTGAATCAAGCCAGCAGCGCCTGTATGGCGGATAATATTGCCTGTTGCCGATTTGGATACGACCTTTACACAAAAATGCGCCCCATGGATTTTACCCGCGACGAAACCAGTGAAACCCCAGTTGCCCCGGCCAGCGCGCCGGGAGCGCCTTTGCCGTATGCCGTCGCCACCTGGCTGCAGCGGGTGGAGGCTGCCGCCCATCCGAAGGCCGTGCTGACGATAGCCGAGCCCGATCCCAAACTCAACGCGCATCGCCTGATCTACGTGCTGGCGCCCACCAGCGGCGGCCGCCACGTGGCCCTGTGCCTGTACAAGGCCCGCCTGCGGCCGAACGGCGACGTGGCGGCGGCGTCCCCCATCAGCGAGATCTTTTCCCTGCTGTCGGCGCCGCCCACGTTTTTGACGCCGGCCGACGAAGACCTCGTGCGCTTCTTCGTGGCCATGCGCAGCGGACAGAATTCGCAGACGGGCAGCGCCACGGAGCCGAAGGGCAAGGTGGGCGCGGCCCTGCTGAAAATGCTGGCCGAGCAGGATAAATTGCTGTGGGCCAATTCCTGGGCCGATGTCGGCAACGGCCTCGTGTATCCATTGAAGGAAGGTCCCGTGCGCCCGGCGCGCCTGTTCTGGCGCGACGAAGGCAAGACCATGCGCCTGGGCTGGCAAGTGGACCCGCCGGAAGGCGCGAAGCACCATGGCGCCGACCAGATCGACTACATGCTGCCCACCGATCCGCCGTGGTACATCGACAACCTGTCGTGCGGCGTGCTGGAACTGAACCAGGGCGGCTCCGACATCTCCCTGGCGGACCTGCAGGCGCTGGTGGCGCAGGCGCCGCCCCTGAACGCGAACGACAAGGTACGCGTGTCGCAACTGCTGCTGGCGCAGGGTTTGCAGCATCTGATGCCGCTGCCGCAACCGCTGCCGCAGCGCTTGCGCAAGGACGTGCCGGCGCAACCGGTGTTGCTGCTCGACAGCGCCATGCTGGCCGACGGCAGCCTGCAGCGCTGGCATGACTTCGCCGTGCTGTCCTACGACTACGATGGCGAGCGCGTCTCGTTCGACCCGTCGCAGCGCGTGGTGCGGCAAGTGGGCGACGTAACGGAAATTATCCAGAGAAACACGGCCGACGAGGCGCGCGCGCTGGCCACCCTGGCCGAGCTGCAATTCAAGAAGCCGGGCTCGGCCCCCTTGAGCGGCTTGAAGGGCGCCTTGCTGCTGCCTTCGCAGGCGGAATGGCTGCGTTTTGCCGAGTCCGGCATCGACGCCTTGCTGGAGCAGGGCTGGATCGTGGAAAAGACGGCCAAGTACCGCTACGATGTGAGCGACGTGGGCGACTGGTACGCGGAAATCGACGACCAGGACCCGGACAGCGGCAACGCCTGGTTCGAGCTGGAGCTGGGCATCGTCGTCAACCACGAGCGCGTGCCGCTGCTGCCCGTGCTGGTGCAGCTGATCCGCAACGCGCCCAACGATTTCAACCCGAAAGTCATCGAAGCGCATGCGGACGATGACCAGATGCTGGCCACCTTGCCGGACGGCACGCGCGTGGCGCTGCCGTGGGGCCGCGTGCGCCCGATTTTGAACACCCTGGGTGAACTGTATTTCGGCGACAAGATCAGGCATGCCGTGCGCATGTCGACCCTGGATGCGGCGCGCCTGGAAGAGCTGGCGCGCGGCCTGGACATGCAGTGGACGGGCGGCGAGCAGCTGCGCGCCATGGGCCGCAAGCTGAGCCAGTTCGGTTCCGTGCAGAAAGTGGCGGCACCTGCCGGCCTGCAGGCGACCTTGCGCGACTACCAGGCCGATGGCCTGGCGTGGATGCAGTTCCTGCGCGACCACGACCTGGCGGGCATCCTGGCCGATGACATGGGCCTGGGCAAGACCGTGCAAACCTTGGCGCATATCCTGGTGGAAAAGGAGGCGGGCCGCCTCACGCATCCGGCCCTCGTCATCGCGCCGACCAGCCTGATGGGCAACTGGCAGGACGAGGCGGCCAAGTTCGCGCCCGGCTTGAAGGTGCTGCTGCTGCAAGGCAAGGACCGCGCCCAGCAATTCGACCAGATCGGCCAGTGCGACCTGGTGCTGACGACGTATGCGCTGTTGCCGCGCGACGAGGAAACCTTGCGCGAGCATGATTTCCACCTCGTCATCCTCGACGAATCGCATTACATCAAGAATACGCGCAGCAAGGCGGCGCAAAGCGCGGGCCTGCTGCGCGCGCGCCACCGCCTGTGCCTGTCCGGCACGCCGCTGGAAAACCACCTGGGCGAACTGTGGTCGCAATTCCACTTCCTGCTGCCGGGCTTGCTGGGCGACGAGAAGACCTTCAATACGCAGTTCCGCCATCCGATCGAGCGCCAGGACGACCCGCTGCGCCGCATGCTGCTGAACCGCCGCATCAAGCCGTTCCTGCTGCGCCGCACGAAGGACAATGTGGCCAAGGAATTGCCGCCGAAGACGGAAATGGTGCGCAAGGTGGAATTGACGGGGCCGCAGCGCGACCTGTATGAAACCGTGCGTCTTGCGATGGATCAAAAGGTGCGCGAAGAAATCGACAAGAAGGGCGTGGCGCGCAGCCAGATCGTCATCCTCGAAGCGCTGCTGAAACTGCGGCAAGTGTGCTGCGACCCCCGCCTCGTGAAATCCCTGCCGGCAAAAAAACAGTCGGCCGGTTCGGCCAAGCTGCTCGACCTGATGCAGATGGTGGAAGACTTGCTCGACGAAGGGCGCAAGATCCTCGTCTTCTCGCAATTTACCAGCATGCTGGAACTGATCGAGGAAGAACTCGAGTCGCGCGACATTCCCTACGCCCTGCTGACGGGCGAGACGAAAGACCGGGGCGCGCAGGTGGCGGCCTTCCAGCAGGGCGCCGTGCCCATCTTCCTGATCAGCCTGAAAGCGGGCGGCGTGGGCCTGAACCTGACGGCGGCCGACACGGTGATCCACTACGATCCGTGGTGGAATCCGGCGGCGGAAAACCAGGCCACGGACCGCGCCTGGCGCATCGGCCAGGACAAGCCCGTGTTCGTCTACAAATTGATTGCGAAGGGCACGCTGGAAGAAAAGATCCAGCTGCTGCAGCAAAAGAAATCGGAGCTGGCGCAATCGATCCTGGCCGAAGGCGAATCGCAGAAGATGGCCCTCACGCAGGAAGACTTGCAGCAGATTTTCGCCCCGCTGGAAGATTAAGGGCGCGGCACGCTTATACTTGGCGATTCTCTCTTGCCAGGTATACCGCATGCTGCCCTTCCTGCCTTTCCTTCTCCTGTTGCTGGCCGGCGCCGTCCTCATGGCGCTGCGCTTCGTCCAGCTGCGCCGCGCCCTGCTGCGCGCGCGGGCCGGCGAGCAACAGTTCCGCCTGCTGGCCGAACACGGCCGCGACGCCGCTTTCCTGCTCGATGCCGCTACCCTCGAATTACTCTACATCAGCCCTGCCGCGCAGCGCCTGACGGGGCACGACTTGCCTGCCCTGCGCGAACACGCGGCGCAGCTGGCGGCGGACGTGCCGGCGCGGCTGCAGCGCTGGCGCGATGGCGACGCCAGCCGTTTGAGCCTGCTGCGCGAGGCGGAATTGCCGCACGCCGACGGGCATGTGCTGGCGCTCGAAATCCATTCCACCCTCGTGCCGGGAGCGGCGGGGCGGGGCGTCACCGTGATGGGCACGGTACGCGACGTCAGCGCCGCCCACGCGCAGGAAGCGGCGCGCGAACAGGAGCAGAAGCGCTTCGCCTCGATGCTGTCGCATGAATTCCGCTCGCCGCTGGCCACCATCGACGGCGCCATCCAGCGCCTGGTGTCGACGTCCGCCGACGCCGACGAGGCCACGCGCAAGCGCTACGTGAAGATCCAGACGGCCGTTGACCGTTTGTTGTCCATGATTGACGACTATCTGTCACCTGAGCGCATGGCAGCCATCGGCCGCGAGCGGGCCGCCGACGGTATAGCGCCGCTGGCCCTGCTGCAGCAGGCGGCCGCCACCGTGCCCGCCACCCACCGCGTGCGGCTGGAACTCGACGAAGACTTGCCGGCCAAACTGCGCTGCGACGTGCCGGGCATGGCCCTGTGCCTGAAAATCTTGTTGGATAACGCCGTCAAGTTCAGTCCGGCCGGCAGCAGCATCACCGTGGCCGGACGGCGGGCCAGTGGCGGCGGCGTGGAACTGTGCGTGAGCGACGAGGGCCCCGGCGTGCCGGAGGGGGAACTGGCGCATATCTTCGAGAAAGGAAGCCGCGGAACCCATGCCACGCATGCGGGCGCGGGCCTGGGACTGTACATGGCGCGCGCCGTCGTGGACGTGCATGGCGGGAGTTTGCAGGGGCATAATCTGCCCGAAGGCGGCGCAGTTTTCCGGATATGGCTGCCGCTTCCTGTCTAGACAAGGAAAAGCCTTGCTTCCGCTGAAGTCAACCGTGATAATTCCTTGACGTAAACCTATCAGCCCGTCCATCATGGTGCAGAAGTGCATGGCATGGTTTGCCCACGGTTTGCTTACTAACAAAGAATGGCGTAGCAATGACGAAAATACTGATCGTCGAAGACAATCTGGACTACGCCGAAGACATGGCGGAATTCCTCGTTGAGCTCGAGCATGAGGTCCATATCACCAGCTCCGCTGGCGGCATGTGGACGGCGCTCAGCCATGGAAATGTGGGCGTGGTCGTGCTGGACCTGGGCTTGCCCGATGAAGACGGCTTCAACGTCATCCCCCGCATGCGCCAGCTGTATCCGCAAATCGGCGTGCTGGTGCTCACGGGCAGGGTCGCTTTCGACAGCCGCATCCTCGGCTTGCGCCTGGGCGCCGACCACTATCTGACCAAGCCGATCAAGTTCCCCGAGCTGGCCGCCCACATCGAGGCGCTCGACCGCCGCGTCGGCCCGCAAGACCCCGTGCCCGAGCCGGGCAAGTGGACCTTGAAAGTGAGCGCTCGCCAACTTGAATTGATGGGCGCCGTCATCGCCTTGACGGAAAAGGAATTCAACTTCCTGCACCTGCTGACCATCAATACCCGCCCCGTGCCGCGCGACGTCATCGTGGCGGGCATGGGCGGCGAAGATCCCGACGCGGGCCGCCGGGTCGACATGCTCGTGTACCGGCTGCGCAAGAAAGCCAAGACGGGCCTGGGCCAGGACTTGCCGCTGCGCAGTGCGTATGGCGAGGGCTACAGCCTGTCGGCCAGTTTCAACCTGTCCTGAGACCGGATGCCAGCCACCCGCAAGACGGTGGCTGCATAAAAGGGACGGAGTCATTCGTTTTTTCCAGCATTTTAAATAAAACAGGGTCAGAGTCGCGTCGTGCGCTCGCAAGTGTGTAAAATCAAGGCCTTAGCCTCTATTTACTGACACTTGCCATGGCCCGTTTGCCCCGCCTCATCATTCCAGCACTGCCCCATTACGTGATCCAGCGCGGCAGCAACCGCCAGAGCGTGTTCCAGGACGCCGCCGACTACGCGCAATTTTTGTCCTGGCTGAAAACGGGCGCGAAAATGTTCAAGGTGGCCATCCACGCCTACGTTTTATTGCCAGATCAGCTACATTTGCTGGCCACACCCAGCGATGCGACGGGCCTGGGACAGCTGATGCAGTGGCTGGGACGCTATTACGTGCCGTATTTCAACCAAAAATACGGCCGCGAAGGGGCCTTGTGGCAGGGACGCTACAAAACGTCCGTCATCGATCCCGACAATTTCTTCCTCACGTGCTGCCGTTATCTGGAGTCCGTGCCCGTGCAGTCGGACCTGGCGGGCCAGGCGCTCGATTACAGCTGGTCCAGCTATGCCCACCATGCAGGTGTGCGCCCCGATCCCGTGATTACCGACCATGCGCTGTACTGGGCGCTGGGCAACACGCCGTTCGACCGCGAGGCGGCCTATCTGCGCCTGTTCGAGCAAGGCCTGGGCAGCAGCCAGGTCAACGTGGTGGAGCAGGCTGTATTGAAGGGCTGGCCCCTGGGTGCCGACGCTTTCAAGCAGGCGCTGGAGCAGAAAATGCAGCGGCAAGTGCTGCCTGCCAAGCGGGGCCGCCCCCGCAAGATCGCGGCCGAATCTGACGCCAATTGAAAAGCATTCGCATTTAAAACAAAAAACGGTTTCATTCTGACGATTTATTGAAATTGCGTTGACTATGTCCCTATTAAATTTTGCGGGAGACGAAAACCAATTTAATTCGACTCCGACCCTAATTGTTGTAGTTGAGTTTTTTGTTGCGTTGCACTACTCTAGTTTTTCGATATCCATACGCAGCGGAGAAGCCCATGAAAGCGCAAGGCCTGTACGACCCAGCCAATGAACACGATGCCTGCGGCGTCGGTTTCGTCGCCCATATCAAGGGCAACAAGACCCATTCGATCGTCGAACAGGGCTTGCTGATCCTGAAAAACCTCGATCACCGGGGCGCCGTGGGCGCCGATGCGCTGATGGGCGATGGCGCCGGCATCCTGATCCAGATTCCTGACCAGTACTACCGCGAAGAAATGGCCAAGCAGGGCGTGGAATTGCCGCCGCCTGGCGAATACGGCGTGGGCATGGTCTTCCTGCCGAAGGAACACGCGTCGCGCATCGCATGCGAACAGGAAATCGAACGGGCCGTGCGCATCGAGGGACAAGTCATCCTGGGCTGGCGCAACGTGCCCATCGATACGGACATGCCGATGTCGCCCACCGTGCGCGCCAAGGAACCCGTCATCCGCCAGATCTTCATCGGCCGCGGCCCGGACATCATGGTCACCGACGCGCTCGAGCGCAAACTGTATGTGATCCGCAAATCGTCGGGCCACGCCATCCAGGCCTTGAAACTGCTGCACGGCAAGGAATTCTTCGTGCCGTCGATGTCGGCCCGTACCATCGTCTATAAAGGCTTGCTGCTGGCCGACCAGGTGGGCGTGTACTACAAGGACTTGCAGGATGCGCGCTGCATCTCGGCCCTGGCCCTCGTGCACCAGCGCTTCTCGACGAATACCTTCCCGGAATGGCCGCTGGCCCACCCCTACCGTTTGATCGCGCACAATGGCGAAATCAACACGGTGAAAGGCAACTTCAACTGGATGCGCGCGCGCGAAGGCGTGATGAAGTCGGCCGTGCTGGGCGACGACCTGCAAAAGCTGTTCCCGCTGATCTATGAAGGCCAGTCCGACACGGCGTGCTTCGACAATGCGCTGGAACTGCTGCTGATGGCCGGCTACCCGATCGCCCAGGCGATGATGATGATGATTCCGGAAGCGTGGGAAAACCATACGACGATGGACGACAACCGCCGCGCCTTCTATGAATACCACGCGGCCATGATGGAACCGTGGGACGGCCCCGCCGCCATGGCCTTCACGGATGGCCGCCACATCGGCGGCACCCTGGACCGCAACGGCCTGCGCCCGGCCCGCTACATCGTCACGGACGACGACCTGGTGGTGATGGCGTCGGAATCGGGCGTGCTGCCGATCCCGGAATCGAAGATCATCCAGAAATGGCGCTTGCAGCCTGGCAAAATGTTCCTGATCGACCTGGAAGCGGGCCGCATCATCGACGACCAGGAACTGAAAAACACCTACGCCAACGCGAAGCCGTATAAAGCGTGGATCAATTCGGTGCGCATCAAGCTCGACGAGATCAAGCTGGCCGAAGGACAAGCGAAACAGGACCGCGCCCAGGGCGAAAAAGCCCAGCCGTCGCTGCTCGACCGGCAGCAGGCGTTCGGCTACACGCAGGAAGACTTGAAATTCCTCATGGCGCCGATGGCCGTGGCCGGCGAAGAGGCGACGGGCTCGATGGGCAATGACTCGCCGCTGGCCGTCATGTCGAACAAATTGAAGCCGCTGTATAACTACTTCAAGCAGCTGTTCGCGCAAGTGACGAACCCGCCGATCGACCCGATCCGCGAAGCGATGGTGATGTCGCTCGTGTCCTTCATCGGCCCGAAACCGAATTTGCTCGACACCAACAACGTCAATCCGCCGATGCGCCTGGAAGTGGCGCAGCCCGTGCTGGGCTTTGACGACATGGCGCGTCTGCGCAACATCAGCGCCCACACGGGCGGCAAGTTCAAGTCGTACGAACTGGACATCTGCTACCCGCTGGCCTGGGGCAAGGAAGGCGTGGAAGCGTGCCTGGCCTCGCTGTGCGCGGAAGCCGTCGACGCCGTGAAATCCGGCCATAACATTTTGATCGTCTCGGACCGCGCCATCTGCGCCGACCAGGTGGCGATCCCCGCGCTGCTGGCCACGTCCACCGTGCACCAGCACCTGGTGAGCAAGGGCTTGCGCGCTTCCACCGGCCTCATCGTGGAAACGGGCTCGGCCCGCGAAACCCACCACTTCGCCTTGCTGGCCGGCTATGGCGCGGAAGCCGTCCACCCCTACCTGGCCATGGAAACCCTGGCCGAGATGGCGCACGGCTTGCCCGGTGACTTGTCGGCGGACAAAGCGATCTACAACTACACGAAGGCGGTCGGCAAGGGCTTGATGAAAGTCATGTCGAAGATGGGCATTTCCACGTATATGTCGTACTGCGGCGCGCAGATCTTCGAAGCCATCGGCCTGAACAAGTCGCTGGTGGACAAATACTTCAAGGGCACGGCCTCGAACGTGGAAGGCATCGGCGTGTTTGAAGTGGCGGAAGAAGCGCTGCGCCTGCACGCGCTGGCCTTCGGCAACGATCCCGTGCTGGTCGATAAACTCGACGCGGGCGGCGAATACGCCTTCCGCGTGCGCGGCGAAGACCACATGTGGACGCCGGACGCGATTGCAAAATTGCAGCACTCCACGCGCAGCAACAATTTCTCCAGCTATAAGGAGTATGCGCAAATCATCAACGACCAGAGCCGTCGCCACCTGACCCTGCGCGGCCTGTTCGAGTTCAAGCTCGACCCGACGAAGGCCATACCGCTCGATGAAGTGGAGCCGGCCAAGGAAATCGTCAAGCGCTTCGCTACCGGCGCCATGTCGCTCGGCTCCATCAGCACGGAAGCGCACGCAACGCTGGCGGTCGCCATGAACCGCATCGGCGGCAAGTCGAACACGGGCGAGGGCGGCGAAGATCCGAACCGCTACACGCAGGAATTGAAGGGCATCCCCATCCGCCAGGGCGACACCATGGCGTCGGTGGTGGGCAGCGAGCAGATCGTTGTCGATATTCCGCTGCAGGAAGGCGATTCCATGCGCTCGCGCATCAAGCAGGTGGCGTCGGGACGTTTCGGCGTCACGGCCGCCTACCTGAACTCGGCCGACCAGATCCAGATCAAGATGGCGCAGGGCGCGAAACCGGGCGAGGGCGGCCAGTTGCCGGGCCATAAGGTGTCCGAATACATCGCCAGCCTGCGCTTTTCCGTGCCGGGCGTGGGCCTGATTTCGCCGCCGCCGCACCACGACATCTATTCCATCGAAGACCTGGCGCAGCTGATCCATGACTTGAAGAACGCCAATCCGCGCGCCTCGATTTCCGTCAAGCTGGTGTCGGAAGTGGGCATCGGCACGGTCGCCGCCGGCGTCACCAAGGCCAAGGCCGACCACGTCGTCGTCGCCGGCCACGATGGCGGCACGGGCGCCTCGCCCTTGTCGTCCGTGAAACATGCGGGCACGCCGTGGGAGCTGGGTCTGGCAGAAACGCAACAAACGCTGGTCTTGAACGGCTTGCGCAGCCGTATCCGCGTGCAGGCCGACGGCCAGATGAAGACGGGCCGCGACGTGGTCATCGCCGCCTTGCTGGGCGCCGACGAAATCGGCTTCGCCACGGCGCCGCTGGTGGTCGAAGGCTGCATCATGATGCGCAAGTGCCACTTGAATACGTGCCCGGTGGGCGTGGCCACGCAAGACCCGGTGCTGCGCGCCAAGTTCTCGGGCAAGCCCGAGTATGTCGTCAATTACTTCTTCTTCGTTGCCGAGGAAGCCCGCCAGTTGATGGCGCAGCTGGGCATCCGTACCTACGATGAATTGATCGGCCGCGTCGACCTGCTCGACAAGTCCAAGGCGATCACGCACTGGAAGGCGCAGGGCCTGGACTTCTCGGCCATCTTCCACAAGCCGGAAACGACGGGCGAGCAAGCCTGCCGCCACGTGGAAAACCAGGACCACGCGCTGGAAAAGGCGCTCGACCACAAGCTGATCGCGCAAGCGCGCGCGGCGCTGGAAAAGGGCGAGCGCGTCTCGTTCATCTCACCCGTGCGCAACGTCAACCGCACGGTGGGCACCATGCTGTCCGGCGAAGTGGCGAAGAAATACGGCCATGCCGGCTTGCCGGACGACACCATCCACATCCAGCTGCAAGGCACGGCGGGCCAGTCGGCCTGCGCCTTCCTGGCGCACGGCATCACCATCGACCTGGTGGGCGAGGGCAACGATTACGTGGGTAAAGGTCTGTCCGGCGGGCGCATCATCGTGCGGCCGAATACGGAATTCC
This sequence comes from Janthinobacterium sp. TND4EL3, assembly GCF_900156175.1. Classification (GTDB taxonomy): domain Bacteria; phylum Pseudomonadota; class Gammaproteobacteria; order Burkholderiales; family Burkholderiaceae_D; genus Janthinobacterium. The sequence continues at coordinate 173,894 of NZ_FTMV01000011.1, read as the reverse complement.
GTGGCTGGGCCGTGGACAACATCATCATCGGCAACACGGTGCTGTACGGCGCCATCGCCGGCGAAGCCTTCTTCAACGGCGTGGCAGGCGAACGCTTTGCCGTGCGCAACTCGGGCGCCACCACGGTGGTCGAGGGCCTGGGCGACCATGGCTGCGAATACATGACGGGCGGCACGGTGGTGGTCCTGGGCAACACGGGACGCAACTTTGCGGCCGGCATGTCGGGCGGCATCGCCTATGTGTATGACCCGGCCGGCGACTTTGCCAGCAAATGCAACACGGCCATGGTCAGCCTGGACAAGGTCGTGTCGGCAGCGGAACAGCACGTCGACCGCGACGCCTGGCATACGCAGCACCGCGACGGCGTGCCGGAAGCCGATGAAGTGATCCTCAAGCGCCTGATCGAGCGTCACTTCAAGCACACGGGCAGCACCCGCGCCCGCGTCCTGCTCGACGACTGGGCCGCGGCGCGCGGCAAGTTCGTGAAGGTCTTCCCGAACGAATACAAGCGCGCGCTGATCGAAATGGCAGCTGACGCCGCCATGGAAGTGCAAGCCGTCGCCGCCTGAGCCAGCTAGAACAATGATACGGGAGCGGCCATGCCGCTCCCCGCCAGCCAAATACAAAGGAAACATCGTGGGTAAAATTACCGGCTTCATGGAATTCAAGCGCCAGGACGAACACTATCTGGAGCCTGCCGCGCGTCTGAAGAACTACAAGGAATTCGTGCTGCACCTGTCGGACGCGCAAGCGACCGTGCAGGGCGCGCGCTGCATGGATTGCGGCATCCCTTTCTGCACCACGGGTTGTCCCGTGAATAACATCATTCCCGACTGGAATGACCTGGTGTACCGCGGCGCCTACCGCGAAGCGCTCGATACCCTGCATTCGACGAATAACTTCCCGGAATTTACGGGCCGCATCTGCCCGGCGCCATGCGAGTCGGCCTGCACGCTGGGCATCCACGAAGATCCGGTCGGCATCAAGTCCATCGAGCATAAAATAATCGACATGGGCTGGGAGCACGGCTGGGTCACGCCGCAGCCGGCAGGTTTTAGTACCGGCAAGAAAGTGGCCATCGTCGGTTCCGGCCCCGCCGGCCTGGCGGCGGCGCAGCAGCTGGCGCGCGCCGGCCACGCCGTCACCGTGTTCGAGAAGAGCGACCGGATCGGCGGCTTGTTGCGTTACGGCATCCCTGACTTCAAGATGGAAAAGTCGCACATCGACCTGCGCGTGAAACAGATGGAAGCCGAAGGCGTCGTGTTCCGTACCAGCGTGCTGGTCGGCAAGGATTTCCCTGCCAACGTGAACAACTGGGCCAAGGAAACCATTTTCCCGGAAGACCTGGAAAAAGAATTTGACGCCGTCATCATGGCCGGCGGCGCCGAGCAGCCGCGCGACTTGCCCGTGCCGGGCCGCGAACTGAAAGGCGTGCATTTCGCCATGGATTTCCTGCCGCTGCAAAACAAGGTCAACGCGGGCGACAAGCTCAAGGACCAGATCAAGGCCACGGGCAAGCACGTGGTGGTGATCGGCGGCGGCGACACGGGTTCCGACTGCGTCGGCACCTCGAACCGCCATGGCGCCGCTTCCGTGGCCCAGTTCGAACTGATGCCGCAGCCGCCGGAACAGGAAAACAAGCCGCTCGTCTGGCCGTACTGGCCGACCAAGCTGCGCACCTCGTCCTCGCACGAGGAAGGCTGCGAGCGCGACTGGGCCGTGGCCACCAAGCGCTTCGAAGGCAAGGGCGGCAAGGTGGAAAAGCTGATCGCCTGCCGCGTTGAATGGAAAGACGGCAAGATGAGCGAAGTGCCGAACTCGGAATTCGAGATGAAGGCCGACCTGGTCTTCCTGGCCATGGGTTTTGTTTCGCCAGTGCAACAAGTGCTGGAAGCGTTCGGCGTCGACACGGATGCGCGCGGCAACGTCAAGGCCAGCACGGACGGCGAAGGCTGCTACCAGACGTCGGTGCCGAAAGTGTTTGCGGCCGGCGACATGCGCCGCGGCCAGTCGCTGGTGGTGTGGGCCATCCGCGAAGGGCGCCAGTGCGCGCGCGCCGTCGATGCCTTCCTGATGGGCGCATCCTTGCTGCCGCGTTAAGATTTGAGCTGGATCAAGCCAGGGCCACGGCGCGCGATGCGTCGTGGCCCTTGTTCTTTTGGTCATGCCGCCGTTTGCCAGGGCGGTGCGCGTGCAGCCTCGCGTTTTTTACAATAAAATATCTGACTTTCGATTCATTAGTGTTGTATTCTCCCCCTGTCCCGGGCTGTCCAAGGGGGTGTCTCAGCAGAGATTGGCGTTTCTGCACTACAATACGCCATTAAAATAGTGAGCTTCGTCGTGCCAAATCTTGTTGAAATCCGTGATTTACACTTTGCCTATGGAGAACGTTCGATTTTATCGGGCCTTCAAATGGATTTCCCACGTGGAAAAGTTGTGGCCGTCATGGGTGGTTCCGGCAGTGGCAAGACGACCGTATTGCGCCTGATCGGCGGGCAGCTGCGCCCCGGTTCCGGTTCCGTGAATGTGGACGGCCAGATCGTGCATACGCTGGGGACGGACCAGTTATACCAGCTGCGCCGCAAGATGGGCATGCTGTTCCAGCACGGCGCGCTGTTTACGGACCTGACGGCGTTCGAGAACGTCGCCTTCCCCCTGCGCGAACACACGAACCTCAATGAAGAGCTGATCCGCACCCTGGTGCTGATGAAGCTGCACGCCGTGGGCTTGCGCAATGCGGCGCAATTGAAGCCGGCCGAGATTTCCGGGGGCATGGGCCGCCGCGTCGCGCTGGCGCGCGCCATCGCGCTCGACCCCGAACTGATCATGTATGACGAGCCGTTCGCCGGCCTGGACCCGATTTCCATGGGCGTGACGGCCAATTTGATCCGCAATCTGAACGATGCGCTGGGCTCCACGTCTATCCTGGTATCGCACGATGTAAAGGAGTGTTTTGCCATCGCTGATTACGTCTATTTTCTGTCATCGGGCAAGATCGTGGCGCACGGTACGCCGGCCGAAATGGCTGTGTCGACGCATCCGTACGTGAAGCAGTTCGTCAATGCCGAGGCCGATGGCCCCGTCCCGTTCCACTATCCGGGCAAGTCGCTGGCCGACGACCTGGGTCTGCATGTGGGAGCGGGCCGATGATCGCGCGTTTTCTGGCGGCGATCGGAGCATGGTTGCGCAATTCGGTACAAGACCTCGGCTTTGCCGTGCGTTCCTTCTTTCTCATCATCGCCTCCTCGGGGGGCTTGTGGCGCCGTCCGCACTTGCTCATCGAGCAATTGTTTTACATCGGCAGCCGCTCGGTCGTGATCATCGCCGTGTCCGGCCTGTTCGTCGGCATGGTGCTCGGTTTGCAAGGCTATTACACACTGAGCACCTTTGGCGCGACGCAGTCGCTGGGGCAGCTGGTGGCGCTGTCACTGATGCGCGAACTGGGGCCGGTCGTCACGGCCCTGCTGTTCGCGGGCCGCGCCGGTACCTCGCTGACGGCCGAAATCGGCCTGATGAAGGCGGGCGAGCAGTTGTCGGCCATGGAAATGATGGCCGTCAACCCGATCCAGCGCGTGCTGGCGCCCCGTTTCTGGGCCGGCGTGATCGCCATGCCCATCCTCGGCGGCATCTTCACGGCCGTCGGCGTCATCGGCAGCTACCTGGTCGGCGTCGTGCTGATCGGCGTCGATGAAGGCTCGTTCTGGTCGCAGATGCAGGGCGGCGTGAATGTCTGGAAAGATATTGGCAACGGTACCTATGTCAAAAGCTTGGTCTTCGGCATCGCGGTAACCTTCATCGCCCTGTTCCAGGGTTACCAGGCACAGCCGACGCCGGAAGACGTGTCCGGCGCCACCACGCGCACGGTTGTTATTTCGTCGCTGATGGTGTGGTGGCTCGACTTCATGATGACGGCTTTGATGTTTAGCAAGTAATTGCAGATCAGCAAAAAAATTAGCGGCCTGGGCGGGATCTGCGCAGGTGGCGGCAAGTAAAAATTATTTAGGATTGTTTATGCAACGTAAATCTTTGGATGTCTGGGTTGGCTTGTTCGTCTTGCTGGGCGTGGTGGCAGTGATGTTTTTGGCGTTCAAGGCCGGCAATATGAGCTCGCTGTCGTTCAGCAAGACGTATACCATTACTGCGAAGTTTGACAATATTGGCGGCCTCAAGCCACAAGCGCCCGTCAAGGGCGCTGGCGTGGTGGTCGGGCGCGTGGCGGAGATCCGCTTTGACGACAAGACCTATCAGGCGCTCGTCAAGCTCGACATCGAAGATGGCTACAAATTTCCGAAAGACAGCTCGGCCAAGATTCTGACGGCCGGTTTGCTCGGTGAGCAGTACATCGGCCTGGAAGCAGGCGGTGATCTGGTGAACCTGGCAGAAGGCGACAAGATCGCCCGCACTCAATCGGCCACAGTGCTGGAAGACCTGATCAATCAGTTCATCTACAGCAAGGCAGCGGAAGGAAAGGACAGCAAATGAGCGAGTCGACCATGAAATCCCAAGGCAGCCTGGCGCGTATCGGCCTGGCCCTGGCCATCGCCGCCAGCGTGAGCGCCTGCGCCACCGGCACCAATCCGCGCGACCCGCTGGAAGGGTATAACCGCGCCATGTTCAAGTTCAACGACACCATTGACCAAGTGGCCCTGAAGCCCGTCGCCACGGCCTACAAGACGGTCACGCCGTCGTTCGTGCAAACGGGCGTGGGCAACTTCTTCGGCAACCTGGCCGACGTGTGGAGCGCCGTGAATAACTTGCTGCAAGGCAAGGGCGAAGCGGGCTTGCAAGACGTCGTGCGCGTCAGCATGAACTCGACTTTCGGCATCTTCGGCCTGATCGACATCGCCTCGCAGGCCGGCATTCCGAAGCACAGCGAAGATTTCGGCCAGACCCTGGGCTGGTACGGCATTCAGCCTGGTCCCTACGTGATGCTGCCGCTGCTGGGCCCATCGACCGTGCGCGACACGGTGGCCCTGCCGCTCGACATCACGGGCGACCCATGGCGCTACAAGGACCCTGTTTCGGTGCGCAATATCGGCACGGTGACGCGCGTGGTCGACAAGCGCGCCGCCCTGCTCGACGCGACGAACCTGATGGAAGCGGCCGCGCTCGACCGCTATGAATTCATCCGCGACGGCTTCCTGCAGGCGCGCGAGAGCAAGGTTTTCGATGGCGATACGGACCGCCGCGACCGGAAAGTGCCAAAAAACGACACCAGCGATTACGCGCCCGAGTACGATGCAAAACCACAGCCGGCCCCTGCGGAAGCACCGCCAGCCGTGGCTGCGGCCGATGTTGTCCCAGCCGACCTCGTAACATCTGGTAGCAATACCGTGGCATCCGAGGCCAAGCCTCAGGAGTAAACTGCGGGACAAGAACACCACGGCTGCGATCAACGCCAGCCGGTGCATAGCAACACCATGAAAGGTAGAACCATGAAATTGATGAAACAACTGCTGGCGATGGCGACCATTGCCTTTGCCACCGCCGCCCAGGCCGCTCCCGCCGTGGAAGCGCCCGATGTGTTGGTCAAACGTATCAGCCAGGACGTGATCGAGACGGCCAAGGCCGACAAGGCCATCCAGGCGGGCGATATCAAGCGCGTCACCGAATTGGTAGAAAGCAAAATCTTGCCGTACGTGGATTTCCAGCGCATGACGTCGCTGGCAGCCGGCCGCTTCTGGCGCGACGCCACGCCGGACCAGCAAAAGCAGCTGTCGGCGGAATTCCGCACCCTGCTGATCTACACGTATTCGGGCGCCTTGTCGCAGATCAAGAACGAAACCGTGGAATTCAAGCCGCTGCGCGCCGATCCTAGCGATACGGAAGTGGAAGTGCGTTCGCAAGTGAACGTGGCGCGCGGCGAACCCGTGCCCCTGAACTACCGCGTGGCGAAAACCCCGTCCGGCTGGAAGATCTATGACATCAACGTGCTGGGCGCGTGGCTGGTGGAAACCTACAAGAGCAGCTTTGCCAGCGAGATCAGCAAGGGCGGCATCGATGGCCTGATCAAGACCCTGCAGGCGAAAAACAAGGCCCTGGCCAGCCGTCCTGCCGCCAAAGCCAAATAATCGGCTATCATATAGCTCCTGACCCAGCTCCAGACCAGCGCAGCCCGACGCCATGCCCGACTCTCTCGACACCTTGCAGTCCCTGACTTCCCTGACCGTGCACAATGCCACTTCGGCATTGGAGCAGGGGCTGGACGCCATCCGCTCGGGCCAGACGAAGTTCGACTTGCGCAACGTCAAGGCCGTCGATTCGGCCGCCGTCTCCGTCATGCTGACGTGGCAACGCGCCGCGCAGGACGCGGGCGGCGTGCTGGAGCTGAAAAACCTGCCGAACAACCTGAAAAACCTCACCAAGCTGTATGGCGTCTGCTCGCTCGTTTCGAGCACCCTGACGACCGACGACTGCGCCAGCGCCGGCGGCCACGCCGAACGCAGCCCGTCCGACCTGCATCATCATTGATCCTGTCCCACTCCCCGCATCAGCAGTAGCTTTCAAGCCGACATGCCAGCAGCGTCGCCGGATTGATCTCCAAGTGTTCCACGAAGTTTCCAACTATAATTGACTGTTGCGCTACCCTCCACGGAAGGGGCGCCCTGCACCGGCCTGCCGGCCTGGATTTTCCCGGCACTGGCGCATCACACACCAGACGCATTACACTTGAAACAAGCACATGACCGCAATTCAAATCACGAATGTAGAAAAGAGCTATAAATCGCTCAAGGCGCTGGGCGGCGTGTCGCTGGCCATCGAGGAAGGCGAGTTTTTTGGCCTGCTCGGCCCGAATGGCGCCGGCAAGACCACCCTCATTTCCATCATCGCCGGCCTGATACGCCCCGACGCGGGCACCGTCAAGATCCATGGCCATGACGTGGTCAAGGACTTCCGCAACGCGCGCCGCAACCTGGGCGTGGTGCCGCAGGAACTCGTGTTCGACCCGTTCTTCACCGTGCGCGAAACCCTGCGCCTGCAGTCCGGCTATTTCGGCCTGCCGAACAACGACAAGTGGATCGACGAGGTCATGGAAAACCTGGACCTGACCGGCAAGGCCGACACCAACATGCGCGCCCTGTCCGGCGGCATGAAGCGCCGCGTGCTCGTGGCGCAGGCGCTGGTGCACAAGCCGCCCGTCATCGTGCTCGATGAGCCGACGGCCGGCGTCGACGTGGAACTGCGCCAGACCCTGTGGAAGTTCATCTCGCGCCTGAACCGCGAAGGCGGCCACACGGTCGTGCTGACCACGCACTACCTGGAAGAGGCGCAAGCCATGTGCCAGCGCGTGGCCATGCTGAAGACCGGCAAGGTGGTGGCGCTTGACACCATGTCGGCCCTGATCCGCCGCATCGCCGGCTCGCAGCTGCAGGTGCACCTGAAAAACGGCAGCCTGCCGGCCGACCTGCGGCACCTGGTGCTGCACCCGGAAGAACAGCAGGCGCCGAACAAGTTCAGCCTGCGCGTCAACGAATACAGCGAAGTCGAGAAAATCCTCGCCCGCCTGCGCGAGTCGGGCGTCGAGATCGATGAAATGCAATTGCAACAAGCCGACCTGGAAGATATCTTCTTGCAGATCATGGATAAAGGTACCGTATGATTTCGACAGGATTTCGCACCCTCGTCTACAAAGAGACGCTGCGCTTCTGGAAAGTGGCGACGCAAACCGTGGCCGCACCCGTGCTCACGTCGATGCTGTACCTGCTGGTGTTCGGCCATGTGCTCGACGGCCGCGTCGAGCCCAGCCCCGGCGTCAGCTACACGGCCTTCCTGATTCCCGGCCTGGTGATGATGAGCGTGCTGCAAAACGCGTTTGCCAATTCCTCGTCCTCGCTGATCCAGTCCAAGATCACGGGCAACCTCGTGTTCGTGCTGCTCACGCCCCTGTCGCACTGGGAAATCTTCTCGGCGTATGTACTCGCTTCCGTCGCGCGCGGCCTGGCCGTGGGCTTTGGCGTGTTTGCCATCACCTGCTGGTTCGCCGACCTGTCGTTTGTCGCCCCGCTGTGGATCGTCATCTTCGCCTTCCTGGGCGCCGCCATGCTGGGCACCATGGGCCTGATCGCCGGCATCTGGGCCGAGAAATTCGACCAGCTGGCCGCCTTCCAGAATTTCCTGATCATGCCGGCCACCTTTTTGTCGGGCGTGTTCTATTCGATCCACTCGCTGCCCGCCTTCTGGCAGACGGTATCGCACCTGAACCCCTTCTTCTACATGATCGACGGTTTCCGCTACGGCTTCTTCGGCACCTCCGACGTCAGCCCGTGGCTCAGTCTTTCCATCGTCGCCGGCTTCCTCGTGATCCTGGCGCTGGCGTCGATCCGCCTGCTGAAAAGCGGCTACAGACTGCGCCATTGATTGCGGCACATCACATCACTACATTATTCAATATCAAGGACTTATCGTGACCACCACTCCAGAACTGATCCACGGCTATTTGTCGGCCGGCCTCGAATGCACGCACCTCGAAGTGGAGGGCGACGGCCAGCACTTCCAGGCCGTGATCGTTTCGCCCGCGTTTGCCGGCAAGCGCCTGATCCAGCGTCACCAGATCGTCTACGCGGCGCTGGGCGACCGCATGCGCGAAGAAATCCACGCGCTGTCGATGAAAACCCTGACACCAGAAGAATTCCAAGGATAAGCACATGGACAAGCTCCTCATCAACGGCGGCAACCGCCTGAACGGCGACATCGCCATCTCCGGCGCGAAAAACGCTGCCCTGCCCATCCTGTGCGCGGGCCTGCTGACCGCGGGCGACCTGGACCTGACGAACGTGCCGCATTTGCACGACGTCGCCACCATGCTCAAATTGCTGGGCCAGACGGGCCTGAAAGTGCAGCAGGACGGCGACCGCGTGGTCTTGAATGGCAGCGCCATCACCACCCTGGAAGCGCCATATGAACTGGTGAAGACCATGCGCGCCTCGATCCTCGTGCTCGGCCCCATGCTGGCGCGCTTCGGCGAAGCCAAGGTCTCGCTGCCGGGCGGCTGCGCCATCGGTTCGCGCCCCGTCGACCAGCACATCAAGGGCCTGGAAGCGCTGGGCGCCGAGATCCGCATCGAGGCGGGCTACATCTACGCCAAGTGCGCCAAGCTCAAGGGCGCGCGCATCGTCACCGACATGATCACCGTCACCGGCACCGAAAACCTGCTGATGGCGGCGACCCTGGCCGAAGGCGAGACCATCCTGGAAAACGCCGCCTGCGAACCGGAAGTGACCGACCTGGCGCACCTGCTGGTGGCCATGGGCGCGAAGATCGACGGCATCGGCACCAGCCGCCTGGTGATCCAGGGCGTCGACGCGCTGCACGGTGCCTCGCACGCGGTGATCGCCGACCGCATCGAAACGGGTACCTTCCTGTGCGCCGTGGCGGCCACCGGCGGCGACATCACCCTGCGCAACGTGCGCACGGACATCCTCGACGCGGCGCTCGACAAGCTGCGCGCCATGGGCCTGACGATGACCTTCGGCGCCGACTGGATCCGCGCCGAGATGTCGGCCCGTCCGAACCCCGTCAGCTTCCGCACGACGGAATACCCGGGCTTCCCGACCGACATGCAGGCGCAGTTCATGGCCGTCAACACCATCGCCAACGGCGCCAGCCGCGTCACCGAAACGATCTTCGAGAACCGCTTCATGCACGTGCAGGAAATGAACCGCCTGGGCGCCGACATCACCATCGAGGGCAACACGGCCATCATCGCCGGCGTCAAGCAGCTGCGCGGCGCGCCCGTGATGGCGACCGACCTGCGCGCCTCGGCCTCGCTGGTGATCGCCGCCCTGGCCGCCGACGGCGAAACCCTGATCGACCGCATCTATCACCTCGACCGCGGTTACGACCGCATGGAAGTGAAGTTGTCGGCCGTTGGCGCGAACATCGTACGTATTAAATAACAAGGAACGAGCATGAACGGATCGAACAACGGCGACAGCTCCCAGCTGATCCTGGCGCTGTCAAAAGGCCGCATTTTTGAGGACACCATGCCGCTGCTGGAAGCGGCCGGCATCAAGGTGCTGGAAAACCCGGAGACCTCGCGCAAGCTGATTTTGGCCACCAACGATCCAAACGTGCGCGTCATCATCGTGCGCGCCAGCGACGTGCCGACCTACGTGCAGTACGGCGCGGCCGATTTCGGCGTGGCGGGCAAGGACGTGCTGCTGGAGCACGGCGGCGAGGGCCTGTACCAGCCGATCGACCTGAATATCGCCTCCTGCCGCATGTCGGTGGCGGTGCAGGCCGGTTTTGACTACGAAAAGGCCGTGCACCAGGGCGCGCGCCTGCGCGTGGCCACCAAGTTCGTGCACACGGCGCGCGAGCACTTCGCCGCCAAGGGCGTGCACGTCGACCTGATCAAGCTGTATGGCTCGATGGAGCTGGCGCCCCTGGTCGGCCTGTCCGACGCCATCGTCGACCTGGTCAGCACGGGCAGCACTTTGCGCGCGAACAACCTCGTCGAGGTCGAGCACATCATGGAAATTTCGTCGCGCCTGGTGGTTAACCAGGCGGCATTAAAGCTCAAGCGCGAGCGCCTGCAGCCGATTATCGAGGCGTTTGAGCGCGCTTCGCAAACTGCCTCGCAAGCCTAGACAACACCTTCAGTAGCAGAAAGCCGATTATGCCGATACAGATACGCAAGCTCGATTCAAGCCAGGATGGTTTCCAACAATCGCTCGATACGCTGCTGGCGTTCGAGTCGGGCACCGACGAAGCGATTGAAACGTCGGTCGCAAAAATCCTGGCCGATGTGAAAGCGCGCGGCGACGCCGCCGTGCTGGAATACACCAACCGTTTCGACCGCATCCCCCATGGCGGCGCGGCGGAAATGGCGGCCTTTGATATTTCGCAAGCCGAACTGCAGGCGGCCCTGAACGGCCTGCCGTCGGCCCAGCGCGAGGCGCTGCAGATTGCTGCCCAGCGTATCCGCGCCTTCCACGAACGCCAGCGCGAAGAACTGCGCGGCTTTAGCTATACCGAGCCCGATGGCACGGTGCTGGGGCAGAAGATCACGCCGCTGGACCGCGTCGGCATCTACGTCCCGGGCGGCAAGGCTGCCTATCCTTCGTCCGTGCTGATGAACGCGATCCCCGCGCATGTGGCGGGCGTGGGCGAGATCATCATGGTGGTGCCGACGCCCGATGGCGTGAAGAACCAGATGGTGCTGGCCGCCGCGGCGATTGCCGGCGTGACGCGCGTGATCACCATCGGCGGCGCGCAAGCCGTCGGCGCGCTGGCCTACGGCACGCAGACCATCGCCGCCGTCGACAAGATCGTCGGCCCCGGCAACGCCTTCGTCGCCGCCGCCAAGCGCCGCGTGTTCGGCATCGTCGGCATCGACATGATCGCCGGACCGTCGGAAATCCTCGTGCTGTGCGACGGCACGACGGACCCCGACTGGGTCGCGATGGACCTGTTTTCCCAGGCCGAGCACGACGAACTGGCGCAGGCCATTTTGCTGTGCCCGGACGCGGCCTACATCGCGAAAGTGGAAGAGAGCATCGCCAGGCTGCTGCCGACGATGCCGCGCCAGGCCACCATCAGCACTTCGCTGCAGGACAGGGGCGCGCTGATCAAGGTGCGCAGCATGGAAGAGGCGTGTGAAATCGCCAACTCCATCGCGGCGGAGCACCTGGAAATCTCGGCGGACAACCCGCAGCAGTGGGCCGAGCGGATCCGCCACGCGGGCGCCATGTTCCTGGGCCGTTTTTCGTCCGAATCGCTGGGCGACTATTGCTGCGGTCCCAATCACGTGCTGCCGACCTCGCGCACGGCGCGTTTCTCGTCGCCGCTGGGCGTGTACGACTTCCAGAAGCGTTCGTCCATCATTCACGTCAGCGAAGCGGGCGCGCAGACCCTGGGCCGCGTCGCCGCCACCCTGGCGTATGGCGAAGGCTTGCAGGCGCACGCGCGCAGCGCCGAACTGCGTCTGAAGCCGCAGCCATGATGGCAACGGCGGAGCAGCCGGACTGGGTCAACCGGGTCTATTGCGAAGATGCGCTGGCGGGGCTGGCGCGCATTCCCGATGGCTCGGTGGACCTGATCCTGACGGACCCGCCGTACAACCTGGGCAAGGATTACGGCAATGCCTCGGACCAGCAGTCGGTGGCCGACTACCTGCGCTGGACCGAGCAGTGGATCGACGCGGCGCTGCCCAAGCTCAAAGCCAACGGCAGCCTGTATATCTTTCTCACCTGGCGCTATTCGCCGGAGATCTTCGTCATGCTGAAACAGCGCATGGCGATGATGAATGAAATCATCTGGGACCGTCGCGTGCCGTCCATGGGCGGCAGCGTGCGCAGCTTTTCATCGGTGCACGACACCATCGGCTTCTTCGTCAAGCGCAAGGATTACTACTTCGACCTTGACGCGGTGCGCATCGCCTACGACGCGGCCACCAAGAAAGCCCGTTCGCGCTCGATCTTCATCGGCGCGAAATGGCTGGAAGTGGGCTACAACCCGAAAGACCTGTGGAGCGTGTCGCGCCTGCACAAGGAACACCCGGAACGGGCCGACCACCCGACGCAAAAGCCGCTGGAAATCATCGAGCGCATGGTCAAGGCCTCGTGCCCGCCCGGCGGCGTGGTGCTCGACCTGTTCATGGGCAGCGGCACCACGGCCCTGGCGGCCAAGCGCTGCGGGCGCGATTTCGTCGGTTTTGAACTCAATCCCGACTATTGCGCCATCATCGAGCAGCGCCTGGCGGCACTGAGCCGTGAGCTGGCCGAACCGGCCGCGCCGCAGGCGGAAAAGAAGGCGCCGGCCAAGCGGCGTGCCGCAGCGACAGGCGCCGCGCCGAAGGCCGCCAAGGCGGCTACGAAGAAGCCGGCGGCGGCGAAAAAGCTGCCCGCCGTGAAAAAAGCGCCGGCCCGCAAGGCGCGCAGCGTCAGCGTGCCGGAAGACGTCGTCGTTTAGTCTCCATTTAATTCCATCAGGAGTGTTTGCAGCATGTCTTTCCTCGATCAGTTAATCAGCAACACCGTGCGCGCCGACGTGCGCGCCGTCAAGAGCTACCAGGTGGCCGATGCCAGCGGCTACATCAAGCTCGATGCGATGGAAAACCCGTATCCGCTGCCGCAGCATCTGCGCGAGGAACTGGGCGCGCGCCTGGCTGGTGTGGCGCTGAACCGCTATCCGCCGTCCTACGCCAGCCTGCAGCAAGCCATTTGCGCCAATCTGGGCGTGCCGGCCGGCTATGACGTCATGCTGGGCAACGGTTCCGATGAATTGATCTCGATTCTGGCCATGGCTTGCGCCCGCCAGGAGCCGGGCCAGCGCGCCGTGCTGCTGGCGCCCGTGCCGGCCTTCGTCATGTATGCCCGTTCGGCGCAGTTTGCCGGCATGGATTTCGTCGGCGTGCCGTTGAACGCGGACTTCAGCCTGGACATGCCGGCCATGCTGGCAGCCATCGCCGAGCACCGCCCGGCGCTGGTCTTCCTCGCGTATCCGAACAACCCGACGGGCAACCTGTTTGCCGGCGCCGACATCGAACGCCTCCTCGCCGCCCTGGGCGACACGGGCATCGCCGTCGTCGACGAAGCCTACGAGCCGTTCGCGCAGCACAGCTTCATGGGCCGCCTGCCCGAATTCGAGAACCTGGTGGTGATGCGCACCGTGTCGAAACTGGGCCTGGCGGGCATCCGCCTCGGCTACATGTCGGCCGCGCCGGCCTTGCTGGCGCAGTTCGAGAAAGTGCGTCCGCCGTACAATGTCAATGTGCTGACACAGGCGGCGGCCGAATTCGCGCTCGAGCACCTCGACGTGCTCAACGCCCAGGCGGCCTTGCTCAACAGCGCCCGCGACGAGCTGGCGCGGCGCCTGGCGGAACTGCCGGGCGTGACGGTATTTCCCTCGAAGGCAAATTTTCTTCTGATTCGTGTGGCGGATTCCGACGATGTTTGCGCAAAACTGCTTGCCCGCAGGGTTTTAATTAAAAATATGAGTAAAATGCACGTTGCGCTGGTCAATTGCCTGCGCATCAGCGTCAGCACCCCGGAAGAGAATTCCCTTTTTTACGATGCCTTCAAGGCATCCCTCGTTTAGCCTATCGCCAGAGCCTCCCATGAACCGCACCGCAGAAATCACGCGCAACACCAACGAGACGCAAGTTCGCGTCGCCCTCAACCTGGACGGCACGGGCCAGCAAAAGCTGAACACCGGCGTGCCCTTCCTCGACCACATGCTGGACCAGATCGCCCGCCATGGCCTGATCGACCTCGATATCGAGGCGACGGGCGACGTGCATATCGATAACCACCATACGGTGGAAGACGTGGGCATCACCCTGGGCATGGCCGTGGCCAAGGCCATCGGCGACAAGAAGGGCATCCGCCGCTATGGCCACGCCTACGTGCCGCTGGACGAGGCGCTGTCGCGCGTGGTGCTCGACTTCTCGGGCCGCCCGGGCATCGAATACCACATCCCGTTTACGCGCGCCATGATCGCCGGCTTTGACGTGGACCTGACCCTGGAATTTTTCCGCGGCTTCGTCAACCATGCGGGCGTGACATTGCATATCGACAACTTACGCGGCACGAATGCCCACCACCAGTGCGAAACCGTGTTCAAGGCCTTTGGCCGCGCGCTGCGCATGGCTGCCGAGCTCGACGAGCGCGCGGCCGGCATCATTCCATCGACCAAGGGCAGCCTGTAAGTGCCGCGCTCGCTATATTGTAGATTCCGGGATTAAACATGAATAAAATTGTGGTGGTGGATTACGGCATGGGCAATTTGCGCTCGGTAGCGCAAGCCCTGCGTGCCGTGGCGCCGGAAGCGGACGTGCGCATTTCCGGCACACCCGCCGACATCGACAGCGCCGACCGCATCGTCCTGCCGGGCCAGGGCGCCATGCCGGACTGCATGCGCAGCCTGCGTGAATCGGGCGTATTGGAGGCGCTGCTGCGCGCCGCCGACCGCAAGCCCGTGCTGGGCGTGTGCATCGGCGAGCAAATGCTGTTCGACGCCAGCGAAGAAGGCGACGCGGCCGGTTTGGGCTTGCTTCCAGGCAAAGTCGTGCGCTTCCAGCTCGACGGCCAGGTGCAGGAAGACGGCTCGCGCTTCAAGGTGCCGCAAATGGGCTGGAACCAAGTGCGGCAAACGGCATCCCATGCCATGTGGGATGGCATTGCCGACAACGCCTATTTTTACTTTGTGCACAGCTATTTTGCTCAACCTCAAGTGGCAGCGCACACGGTGGGCGAGACTATCTATGGCGCGCCGTTCGCCTGTGCCGTCGCCCGTGATAATATTTTCGCGACACAGTTCCATCCTGAAAAAAGCGCTGCCGCTGGCTTGCAGCTGTACAAGAACTTCGTTCACTGGCAACCTTGACGTTGACTCCCGGGCTTTTTTTCCGCTTCTCACTCACTTTTAAACCACACTGACCATGCTGCTCATTCCCGCCATCGACCTGAAAGACGGTCACTGCGTACGCCTGAAACAAGGCGATATGGAACTTGCCACCGTATTTTCCGAAGACCCGGCCGACATGGCCCGCCATTGGCTGATGCAAGGCGCGCGCCGGCTGCACCTGGTCGACCTGAACGGCGCCTTTGCCGGCAAGCCGAAGAATGAAGGCGCCGTGAAGGCCATCCTGAAAGCCGTGCAGGACTTCGCCGTGGAAAACGACGTCGAGGAAATCCCCGTGCAGCTGGGCGGCGGCATCCGCGACCTCGACACCATCGAGCGCTACCTCGACGCCGGCATCAGCTACATCATCATCGGCACGGCGGCCGTGAAAAGCCCCGGCTTCCTGCATGACGCCTGCAGCGCCTTCCCCGGCCACATCATCGTCGGCCTCGACGCCAAAGATGGTAAAGTGGCAACGGATGGCTGGAGCAAGATGTCGGGCCATGAAGTGATCGACCTGGCGAAAAAATTCGAAGCCTACGGCGTCGAATCGATCATCTACACGGACATCGGCCGCGACGGCA
Source organism: Janthinobacterium sp. TND4EL3 (assembly GCF_900156175.1). Taxonomy (GTDB): domain Bacteria; phylum Pseudomonadota; class Gammaproteobacteria; order Burkholderiales; family Burkholderiaceae_D; genus Janthinobacterium. The sequence continues at coordinate 157,965 of NZ_FTMV01000011.1, read as the reverse complement.
TGATGGGCGGCATCAATATCGACGCCACCGTCAAGCTGGCGCAAGCCGTCAAGATCCCCGTCATCGCTTCGGGCGGCCTGCACAACATCGGCGACGTGGAAGCGCTGTGCGCCGTCCAGGCCGAAGGCATCGAAGGCGTGATCTGCGGCCGCTCCATCTATGAAGGCACGATCGACCTGGCGCAGGCGCAGGAACGCGCCGACGAACTGACCGACGCCGCCGTTTAAGCCTGCCCGGCCGGGGCGCGCACACACGCGCCCTGGCCTGGCGACAATCTGGAACCCATCATGCTTGCAAAACGTATCATCCCCTGCCTCGACGTGACCAATGGCCGCGTCGTCAAAGGCGTCAACTTCACGGAATTGCGCGACGCGGGCGACCCCGTGGAAATTGCCCGCCGTTATGACGAGCAGGGCGCCGATGAAATCACTTTCCTCGATATTACCGCCTCGAGCGACAACCGCGGTTTGATCTTCGACATCATCGAAGCGGTGGCGTCGCAAGTCTTCATTCCGCTGACCGTGGGCGGCGGCGTGCGCGTGGTGGAAGACGTGCGCCGCCTGCTCAATGCGGGCGCCGACAAGGTCAGCATCAATACCTCGGCCGTGACGAATCCGCAGCTGGTGTTTGAGGCCTCGCAAAAGCACGGCTCGCAGTGCATCGTCGTCGCCATCGACGCCAAGCAGGTGTCGCCCGGCAAGTGGGAAGTGTTTACCCATGGCGGACGCAACGCCACGGGCCTGGACGCCTTCGAATGGGCGCGTAAGATGGAAAGCCTGGGCGCCGGAGAGATCTTGCTCACAAGCATGGACCGCGATGGCACCAAGGTCGGCTTCGACCTGGGCCTGACGCGCGGCGTGTCCGACGCCGTCAGCATCCCCGTGATCGCCTCGGGCGGCGTGGGCGGCTTGCAAGACCTGGTCGACGGCATCAAGGTGGGCCGCGCGGACGCCGTGCTGGCCGCCAGCATCTTTCACTATGGCCAGCACACGGTGCAGGAAGCCAAGCAGTTCATGGCGCAGCAGGGCATTCCCATGCGCCTGGCATAAACAAGATCGTACCCAGGATAGAGAACATGCAAAACGGAACCATCGTAGCAAGCAATGCCAAGTGGCTGAAAAAGGTCAAATGGGACGAGCACGGGCTGGTGCCCGTGATCGCGCAGGAAGCGGGCAGCAATGACGTGCTGATGTTCGCCTGGATGAACCGCGACGCGCTGGCGCGCACGGTGGAGCTGGGCGAAGCCGTGTACTGGAGCCGTTCACGCAAGAAACTGTGGCACAAGGGCGAAGAGTCGGGCCACACGCAAAAGGTGCTGGAAATCCGCCTCGATTGCGATGAAGACGTGGTCTTGCTGAAAATCGAGCAGGCCGGCGGCATCGCTTGCCATACGGGCCGCCACTCGTGCTTCTTCCAGAAGTTCGAAGGCGACGAGAAAACGGGCGAATGGCAAGTCACCGACCCCGTCCTGAAAGACCCTGAGACGATTTACGCGGAAAGCAAGAGCAAATGAGTGAAACCTTGAAACGCCTGGCCGCCGTGATCGAATCGCGCAAGCTGGCCAATGGCGGCGACCCCGCCACCTCGTATGTCGCGCGCCTGTTCGCCAAGGGCGACGATGCCATTTTGAAAAAAATCGGCGAGGAAGCGACGGAAACCGTGATGGCCGCCAAGGATGCGCGCCGCGACAATGACCCGTCGAAAGTCTTGTACGAATGCGCCGACCTGTGGTTTCACTCGCTGGTGATGCTGGCGCAGTTCGACCTGACGCCGCAGCAGGTGCTCGACGAGCTGGCGCGCCGCGAAGGCCTGTCCGGCCTGGAAGAAAAGGCGGCGCGCAAGGACGAGCTGCGCGACGCCGGCGAAGCGGACAAACACTGACCTACTGGAGCGCGCATGGATAACTGTATTTTCTGCAAGATTGCTGCAAAACAAATTCCTTCCAGCATAGTCTATGAAGACGAGGACTTGCTGGCCTTCAAGGACATCAACCCGGCCGCCCCCGTGCACCTGCTGCTGATCCCGAAGCGCCACGTGGCCAGCCTGTCCGACTGCGACGACAGCCATGCGGACATGCTGGGCAAGCTGCTGCGCCTGGCGCCGAAACTCGCTGCCGAGTTCGGCTGCGCCGTCAGCTATGACGCCGACGGCGTGCCGGCAGGCGGCTTCAAGACCATGATCAACAGCGGCCCGAACGGCGGGCAAGAGGTGTATCACCTGCACCTGCACGTGTACGGCGGCCCCCGCCCCTGGCGCGGCCAGCACTGATTTCGCCGTGCGCGGGGTTCGCGTGTATACTACCGGCATTGGTTGACGCTATTCGGGCACCGTCCCGCAAGGAGAATGTGATGGGTTCATTGAGTATTTGGCACTGGGTGATCGTTCTGGTCATCGTGATGCTGGTCTTCGGCACCAAGAAACTGGGCAATATCGGCGGTGATATCGGCAAGGCCGTCAAAGGCTTCAAGGATGGCGTCAAGGGCGACGACGACGCTCCGGCAGCCAATACCCCTCCTGCCGCGCCATCGCAAGTGGCCGACAAAAGCACCATCGACGTCGAGACGAAAGAGAAAAGCAAGTTCTGATAGCGTGGCGGGGCCCTTGCCTCGTCCGGTAACAGCCCTTGTCCGCTTATGATCGATCTCGGTCTCTCTAAAATCGCCATCATCGGCGTCGTTGCGTTGATAGTCATCGGCCCTGAAAAGCTGCCGAGAGTGGCGCGCATGGCCGGCACCCTGTATGGCCGCGCGCAACGCTACCTGAACCAGGTGAAATCCGAAGTTTCGCGCGAAATTGAAATGGAAGAGCTGAAAAACCTGCAGAAGGAAGTGCAGGAGGCGGCCCATTCCGTCAAGCAAAGCGTGGAGAAATCCATGCATGGCGTGGAAAACTCGATCTCCGGCAACCTGGCCGAGGTGGAAAACGCCTGGCGCGGCGATTCCAGTGCCTATGATGGGCATCACGATGCCCATGAAGCCATGCTGCGCGCCACCAACGATGACCTGGCCCGCAAGGCACGCGAATTCCGCCGCAAGAAACTGGTGCGCAATTCCGCCGTTCCCGGCTGGTACAAGCAGCGCCATGGCGGCAAGCAGCACGTGCAGTCGGCCGCCGCCCGCGTGGCGCGTTTCCGTCCGCGCGCCAGTTCCTCCTCCTTTTACTCATGAGTAACAAAACCCCGGTGGAAGAAACCTTTATCTCGCATCTGGTCGAGCTGCGCAACCGCCTGGTCAAGGCCTCGATCGGCATCGCCGTCGTCTGCGCCGTGCTGTTTTACTGGCCCGGCCCTTCGCATATCTACGATTTCATTGCCGCGCCGATGATCGCCTCGCTGCCGGCCGGCTCGAAAATGATCGCCACCGGCGTCATTTCGCCGTTCCTGGTGCCGATGAAGGTCACGCTGGTGATCGCCTTTATCGTCGCCTTGCCCTGGGTGCTGTACCAGATGTGGGCCTTCATCGCGCCCGGCCTGTACACGCATGAAAAGCGCCTGATCGCGCCGCTGGTCATCTCCTCGTCGCTGCTGTTCATGGCCGGCGTGGCCTTCTGCTATTTCTTTGTCTTTGGCCGCGTGTTCCACTTCATCAGCGATTTTTCGCCATCGTCGATCGCCGTGACGCCGGATATCGAAAACTACCTCGATTTCGTCATGTCGATGTGCCTGGCCTTCGGCGCCACCTTCGAGGTGCCCGTGGTGGTGGTGATCCTCGTGCGCATGGGCTTGGTTTCCATCGCGAAACTCAAGGAAGTGCGTCCCTACATCATCGTCGGCGCCTTCGTCATTGCCGCCATCGTCACGCCGCCGGACGTCGTCAGCCAGTTCTCGCTGGCCATCCCCATGTGCCTGCTGTTCGAGCTGGGCCTGCTGGTGGCGCCCATCTTCGTCAAGGCCACGCAGGCGCCGGAAGAAGCGTCCTAGACACTCTACAATACTCGCCAGCAAAAGCCGCTGGCTCCCCCCCCCCCAGGAGCAGCGGCTTTTTCATTGTCGGGCAAGTTGGTGGGCGCTTACTGCAGCATCAGTTTGCTGAGGATGCCCAGGTTGAGCAGGATCAAGGTGCTCATCATCCAGTAGACGTGCTTCATGTCGGCGCCCTGGCGCAAGTCCAGGCGTTCCAGGCGGGCGTCGAATGTTTGCTCCAGGGCGTCTATTTTGGTGTCGAGCCTGAGCTCCAGCGCATCGATCTTCACCGCCAGGGCGCCTACCTTGGTATCGACGTTCTGCGACACCAGCTTGATTTCCCCCAGCAGATTGCGCTCCAGCGCCGCCAGTTCGCCATGCACGACGACGGCCGAGCCCAGTACCTCGCCCAAGGCCGTGGCATGGGCTTCGGCCTGCTGCGTGGGCACGCCCGCCGAGGCGAGGCGTTTGGCGTAATCGAGGGTATCGAACTGGATGGGCATATGCATGGACGCTCCTGAACTCACCCTAGCAGAAAAATCGGCAATTGCCAGTGAGGAGTGCGGTGGCGCCTGCCTTCCCGTCAGCTTAATCGACAGGGGCGCTGGCGGTTTGCGGCGGCGCAAACGCATGCAAAAAGGGCGCCGCAGCGCCCTTTGCAAGCTGACGGCGAGCGCCGCTTAATTCATCAATTCCTTGATGACTTTCACGGGTGCGCTGCCGTAGCTGAGGAATTGCTCGTGGAAATCCTTCAGCACGAACTTGTTGCCCAGCGCCTGCTTGCGCTGTTCGCGCAAGTCCATGATTTCGCTGTAGCCGCTGAAATAGCTGGTCAGTTGCACCGAGCTCAGCTGCACGCGGCGCCATTTTTCCGTCGCTTCGCGCTTGGTCTGGAAGGCCTGGCGCGTCAGCAGGTCCAGCGCCTGCGCTTCCGTCATGCCCAGCACGTGCACGCTGTAATCGAGGATGGTGTTGGTGACGCTGCGCAAGTTCCATTTCGAATACATCAGCCACATTTCCGGCGCGTTGTTGCCGTAGCCCGATTCGAGCATCATGCGCTCGCCATACACGGCCCAGCCTTCGATCATGGCGCCATTGCCGAAGATGGACTTGACCAGCGACGGCGACTTGTTGGCGTACACGAGCTGCGTGTAGTGGCCGGGGATGGCTTCGTGGATGTTCAGGATCTGCAAGATCCAGTGGTTGTACTCGCGCAAGCTGCTTTCCGCCTGTTCCGGCGTTTCGCCGTCGAGCGGCGTCACGTTGTAATAGGTGCGGTCCTGCGGGCGGTAGGGGCCGGGTGCCTCGATGCTGGCACCGGCCACGCCGCGCTGGTAGGCGGGCGTTTCACGCACCACCAGGGGCTTTTTCGGGTCCATCGTCAGCAGGTTGTGGCTGCTCACCCATGCCTGCAATTCCGGGATCTGGCGGCGGATTTCCGGCACGAAATCGGCGGGCGCCACGTGGTTGCTGGACAGCTTGTCGATCACCATGCCGATCTTCGCCGTGCGGTCCGCCGGCTTGGCTGTGCTGCCCATGGTTTTTAGCCACAGCTCGTCGGACAGGCTGTCCATGTGCTCGAGCAGCTTTTCGCGGGCGGCCAGGGCTTTCTGGTACATCTGCTCGGCGCTCACGCTGGCCTGGATATCGTAGGCAAATTTCTGCTCGTACAAATCCTTGCCGATGCGGAAGGAGCGCGCATTGCCGTTCTGCGCCAGCGCGGCATCCTGTTCCGTCAGCCAGGCCGCATAGCCTTGCACGGCCGTGCGGGCCGCGGCGATGCGGGCGTTGTACAGCTGCTTTTCCGTCGGCGTCAGGATGGAGCCCTGTGCCGTCTTGTTCAGGTCGTCCAGCACGCTGAGCACGCCAGCGCTCTGGGCGATGGCCAGCTGCGTGTGTTCGCGCGTGGGGTTGACGATGCTGGCGCGGGCGGCCGCATAGTATTGCGGTACGCTGGCGATGCGCTTGAGCAAGGTGCGCAGGCGCTGCGGCTGCGAGGCGTATTCCGTGTTCAGTATGAAATCGATGGAGCCGGCCACGTTGTACTGGGCGGGATTCCATTCGAATTCGCGGAAGGTGGTCAGGTACCAGCGGTCCGATTGCAGCTTGTTCGTCAGCAGGGCCAGGTCGGTGCGTTGCTTGTCGGACATCTTGCTCGCATTCAACTTGCCGAATTTGCCCAGCCACTCTTCGATGAAGGCCAGCTGTTTCTGGCGGCTGGCCGCGTCTGGAATGCTCAGGTTGGCAGCGCCATCGTATTTGCCGACCGAAATCGCGCTTTCCGGGTCCAGGCGCCACAGGGCCGTGAGGAACTGGCCGCTGAGGTTATTCATGGAACGGTCGCTGCTGTTCTCGCTGGCGACGGCCGCGACCGTGGCTGCCGTGGCAGCCGTGACGACGGCCGCCTTCTTGGCGACGGTTTTTTTCTTGCTGCTGCTGGTGCCGGCCTTGCCGCTTTTCTGCGCTTTCTTGGCGGCGCTGGCCGGCGTCAGGGTAAATGCCATCATCAATGCGGCGAGCGCAATTTTGTTTCTTGTTAGCATATTTAATCTCTTGAATATTTGGTTGTTTGTTAAAATCAGTAAATAATAAACTGATAATATAAGCAACAAACAACTATTGAAAGGTTGGCCTTGCTTGCCTGGGCGGCCCAAAGATTAGCATTAATTGTCGCCGCTGCGCAGTTTTTTGCGCCGCAGGCGCGCGGCGCTAGACGCTGATGGCGCCGGCGCGCAGCATGTCCTGGTGGCGTGCATTCAGGTCCGCCACGGCATCCTTGCCGCGCGCCATGCCGGTGGCGTGGATTTCCGTTTCTTGCGTGTAGCGCTGGCTGACGCGCACCGTGTAGGACTGGAACAGCCAGCTCCAGAAGTTCGTTTCGTAGACGGCTTCATCCATGTCGCGCCATTTGACGCCCGTCAGTTTCTTTTTCCACGGCAAGATGCCGGACGCCAGCCATACGCCGGCCTCGTCGCAATACAGCTGGTAGCTGCGGATGGTCAGCAGGCGGTAGCCGACGATCAGGGCCGAGCCGACCAGCACCACGAAGGCGGCCCGCGTGTTGTACTTGAAGGCCAGCGGCAGGGCGGCAAAGAACAGCAGCACGGCGATGAGGAAGGTGCTGACATAAGCCGTCCAGGATTTGCCGCACAAAAAGGTGGCGCGCTGGCCGGCGCTGGTGGCGATGAAGTCGGTCATGAGCAAGGAGGACAAAGAAACAGGAATAATCGCATGGAACAGGGCTCGCTGTTCATTTTTTCAAGCCCTCCTGCAGCATGCCCAGCATGTCATTGGCCGACATGCGCGCCGCCGCATCGCTGCCTTCCAGCAGACTGTCGGCCAGGTCGCGCTTGTGCTGGTGCAATTCGACGATGCCTTCCTCGATCGTGTGCTTCGCCACCAGCCGGTAAATGGTGACGGGGCGCAATTGCCCCATGCGGTGGGCGCGGTCCGAGGCCTGGTCTTCCACGGCAGGGTTCCACCACGGGTCCATGTGGATCACGTAGTCGGCCGCCGTCAGGTTGATGCCCATGCCGCCCGCCTTCAGGCTGATGAGGAAGACGTCGCCTTCGCCCGCCTGGAAGGCGTCGACCCGGCGCTTGCGCTCCTGCATGGGCGTGCTGCCGTCGAGATACTGGTAGCTGACGCCATGCTGCTCCAGGTGCTGGCGGATCAGGGTCAGATGGTCGACGAACTGGCTGAAGACGAGCACCTTGTGGCGATTTTCCAGCAGGCCAGACAGCAGTTCGGCGAAGGCCGCCAGCTTGCTGCTGGCCAGCCCCAGCTCGGGCGCCACCAGCTGCGGATTGCAGCAGGCGCGGCGCAGCTTCATGATCTCCGCCAAAATCTGGATGGCCTTTTTCGACGCCGGCCCTTCCACCATGGCCAGCTTTTCCAGCGCCTCGCGGCGCAGCGATTCGTACAGCGCCGTTTCCTGCGGTGACAGTTCCACCTCCAGCACGATTTCCGTGCGCGATGGCAATTCCGACAGCACTTGCGTTTTTGTCCGGCGCAGGATGAATGGCGCGATCAGGCGGCGCAGCCGCAGGCGCGCGCCGGCCGCCGCCCGCTTGTCCTGATCCTTTTCGATCGGTCCCGCAAAGCGCAGGTTGAACTGATCCAGGGTACCCAGCAAGCCCGGGTTAATAAAACGGAACAGATTCCACAGTTCACCCAGGTGGTTTTCCAGCGGCGTGCCGCTGGCCACCATGCGGAAATCCCCTTGCAGGGCCATCACGGCTTGCGAGCGCTTGGTGGCGCCATTCTTGATCGCCTGCGCTTCGTCGAGCACGATCGTATGCCAGCGCACGCCGGCAAACATGGTGGCTTCCTGCTGCAGCAAGCCATAGCTGGCCACCACCATGTCGAAGGGCTGCAAGGTGTCGAGCATGTCGGCCCGGTCGCCGCTGCCGAACAGTTTGATGTTCAAGGTCGGCGCGAAGCGCTGCGCCTCGCTGATCCAGTTCATGCACACGGACGTGGGCGCGACCACCAAGGTGGGACCGTTCGGCGCGCGCGCCAAAATCAATGCCAGCGCCTGCAAAGTCTTGCCGAGTCCCATGTCGTCGGCCAGGCAGGCGCCCACGCCCCAGTGGGCCAGACGCGCCAGCCACTCGTAGCCGGCCAGCTGGTAGTCGCGCAAGTCGGCCTGCAAAGTGCTGGGCAGCTGCGGCTGGTAATCGTCGAGGGCGCGCAGGCGCAGCAGGTGCTCGCGCCACAGTTTGTCGGCCTTGACGCCGCCCGCATCGTTGGCCAGCTCTTCCAGCGCAAACGCGGCCAGCGGGTGGATGTGCACGCCATCGGCATGCGCTTCGCCATACGCGGCCAGCTCGGACAGGCGGCGGTGCAATTCGTCGCTGAGCGCGAGGAACTGGTTGTCGCCCAGGGCCACGAAGCGGCTTTTATTGTTCTGCATCAAATCGAGCAGGGCGCGCAAATCCATGACCTTGTCTTCGTCGATCTGCACCTCGCCGCTGGCGGCAAACCAGTCTTTTTCACTTTTGATATTCAGACGCATCTGGCCGCTGTCGATGCGTTTCGACACGCGCATGGTTTCGCCTTCGGGCCACGCCAAGACCAGCCCGGCGGGGTCGAGCGCCTGCAGCTCCACCAGCAATTGCAGGCCCAGCGCAGGTTGGCCCAGCAGCCACTCGCCATGCTCTTCTTCCGCCTCTTCCAGCACCAGGCAACGTCCGATCAGCTGGCGCTGCGCTTCGCGTTCCCCGTTCAGGTCGCGCCGCGCCTGCACGGCACGGCCCGCCACGTCGGCAAACACGCTTTCGGCGCCGCTGCCCGGCGCGTAATAGGCGCCGTTGTCGTGCAGCGGGCGGACTAAAATCTGCATTTTCAATCCCTGCTGGTAGGGCAGCAGGTGTACGTGCAGGCGGTGGTCGGCCGTGATGACTTCCGCGTCGCCCGCGCCGCCGCCGATGTCCGATTGCACGGTGACCATGGACGAGATGGCGCCGATGGCCTGCAGCACTTGTTTTTCCGCGTGCAGGGGCACGGACAGGCCCAGGCCCACGATGGCGCCGATGCGCCGGTGTTCGTCGAGGATGTGCACCACGCGCAGGCGCGTCGGCGTTTCGCGCTGCACGACGACGTTGCCGCCGTTGTCGGGCAGCGGCGGCTGCATGCCCAGCCACAGTTGCCCCTCGTGCGACTTGATCAGCAGCTCGGGTGCGCCGGCGATCAGTTCCACGCGCGTGTCGGGATGGTCGAGCCAGAAGACGAGCGGGTGGCCCACCAGCAGCACGGCAGCCTTGTCCAGCTCGATTTCATAGCGGGGCGCCGACGAATAGTATTGCTTGAACGGCGCGATGCTGCCGGCCGCGCGGGCGTCCTGCGGCGTGAGGAAATCGATGTCGCCCGCTTCCTCTGCCAGGCGTTTGAGGCCCATGGCGCGGCCCTTGCTCCAGCCGCCCCGCGCATCGCGCTTCTGCTCGCGCACTTCCACGGCCGTCAGGCCGAAGCGCGGGTCGAACGCCACCAGCCACACGAGGCGCGAGACGCTGCCGATGGCTTCGGCGGGCGCGTTCTGCTGCAGGTTGATCAGCGCGCTCAGCTGGCGCTGCCATGCTTCCTGGCGCTCGAACCACGGCGCCATGTCCGTCAGGCCGTGCTGCGCCCGCTTCGAGGTGGCATAGCGCTCCTGCTGCGGTTCGCTCATCAGGCCCAGCAAGCCGGCCGCCTGCGCGGCGATCAGGTCGTAGCCGGCCGCGTCTGCCTGCTGCACCAGCAATGTCAGTTGGGGTTTGCGTTCGCTCAATTGCGGTAGCGCAAGCCAGTAGTACAGCAAGGCCTGGAACAGTTGCGCCTGCAAGCCTGTTTCCCAGCTGCGCGTGGGGATCGCATCGGCTTGCAGCACGCCGGCGCGCACCAGGCGCAAGGTATTGAGTTGCTGGCAGACGATGCTGTCGTGGTTCGGCTGCGCATGCAGGGCGATGTCGAGGTAGGTTTCCGCGCTTTTCAGCAGCTTGGCGTCGTTGCTGCGCAGCAGGGCCAGCACGTACAGGTGGCCGCCGATGCCCGTGAAACACAGCTTGCGCTTGCCCGCTTCCTTGCGCAGCCCTTTCAGGGCCGTTTCAAAGCCCGCCACGGCGTGTGCGTGTTCGCCGCGCAAGAGGGCGATGCTGCTGTCGACAAACAGCGCCTGCGGCCCCTGCTGGCCCGCCAGGTAGCGGGCGGCCGCGTCGAGTTCGCCGCACAGCAGGGCATCCTCGGCCAGGGCCAGCGGCAGGGCGGCGCCGATGTGGTCGCCGGCCGCCGCCTGGCGCGCGTGGTGGGCGCGCGCATAGGCGCGGATGGCTTGCGCCGTGGCCGGTTCGCGCGGGGCGTTGCCCAGAAGCACGGCGAGGATGTCATCCTGCAGTTGCGGCATGACGAAAGACAACATTTCCGGCTCGAACGGCCGGCCGAAGATCTCGATCAGCGGATGCAGCTGCTGCGCTTCATAGCAGGCCATGCAGGCGGCCAGGATGGCGGCCACCTGGCGCACTTCGTCATTGCGCAAGAGAGCGATGCGCAGGCGCGCCACGCCTTGCCGGTAGCTGCGCAATTCCACATAGCCGTCCCAGTTGCGCCGCACGGGGTTGATCAGCTCGATGGCCTGGCACAGGTCGCGGAACACCAGGTGCTCGATGGCGGCGCGCATGGCGGGCCAGCGCAGCTTCGCTTCGCAGGCATAGCCCCGTCCCACCACCTCGGATGCCAGCGCCAGGCGCGCCAGGCGCTGCAGCATGCCTGTGACGGCAAGCAGGGTAAACGGCGTGCCGTCCGGCTCGACGACATTGGCGCGCTGCAAGTGTTCATACACGGCATGCTTGCCCACCGGTTCGCCCGCGATGGCCAGCAGGGCCAGGATCATCTGTTCGTGCTGTTCCAGGGCGGCGAATTCGTCTGGCAGGTGCTGGTCCAAATGCGGATCGGTCATGCGGGCAAGTTGGCGATGTGCACGGGCGGCTCGCCGGCCGCCACGGGCAGGCCGAACACGCGCTGGTAGAAATACAGTTCCGCATCCAGCGTGCGCACGATGTTTTCCGCCTTGCGGAAGCCGTGCCCCTCGCCTTCGAGCGGCACGTAGGCGACGGGCACGCCGCGCGCCTGCAGGGCGTCGACCATCTGCTGCGACTGCTGCGGCGGCACCACCTTGTCGTCGAGGCCCTGGAAGAAGATCATCGGGCGCGACAATTTATCCGTGTGGTGGATGGGCGAGCGCTCGCGGTACAGCGCCTCGGCCTGCGGCTGCGGGGCGATCAGGTAGTCGGTGTAGCGCGATTCGAACTTGTGCGAATCGTCGTCCAGGCCCTTCAGGTCGGATACGCCGTAGTAGCTGGCGCCGGCCTTGAAGACGTCGTGGAAAGTCAGCGCGCACAGGGTCGTCAGGCCGCCCGCGCTGCCGCCGCGCACGATCAGGCGTTCCGGGTCGGCCAGGCCGTTGGCGGCCAGGTACCGGGCGCCGGCGATGCAGTCTTCCACGTCGACGATGCCCCACTGGCCGCGCAGCGCGTCGCGGTATTCGCGGCCGAAACCGCTGCTGCCGCCGTAGTTGACGTCAAGCACGCCGATGCCGCGGCTGGTCCAGTACTGCGTCGCCAGTTTCAAGGTGTTGCTGGCCATGCTGGTCGGGCCGCCATGGCTGATGACGATGACAGGCGGCAAGGTGCCGGCCGGCGCCTGCTCGTCGTCGTTTTTCGGCGGATAGAAGAAGGCGTGGGCCGTGCGGCCGTTGCTGCTAGGAAAGCTCAAGCTGCGTGGCACGGACAGGTAAGCGAGCGCGGGCAAGTGCGTGATCGACTGCGCCAGCACTTCCAGCTCGTGGTTCGACAGGTCGATGCGGGCCAGTTCCAGCGCAATGGTGGGGCTGCCGCCCAGCAGCGCGACGTAGCCGGGGCCCACGCGCAGTTCGCGGATTTCCTGGTAGGGGTGGGGGATCGGCTCCAGCTTGGCCGCCGCCACGTTCAATTGCGCCAGATAGCTGATGCCGGCCTGGATATACGTGCAGACGATCTCGTCGTCGGACAGGAAGCCGTACATGCTGCCGCCGAAGGTCCAGTGCGGCGTGGCAAATTCCGCTTCCATCGGGCACAGCGCCTCGATGTCGGCGCCGTGCAGGCGGTACAGGTTCCACCAGCCGCTGCTGTCGGAAACGAAGTGCAGCAAGCCGTTCGGCGACCATTCCGGCTGGCAGATCGACTCGCGCGCGCCGCCGGCGATCAGGCGCGGCGAGCCCAGCGTGCCGTCCGCCTGCACGTCGGCCAGCCACAGTTCCGTGCCCTGCCACGGCAGGCGCGGGTGGTCCCAGCTGATCCAGGCCAGCTGGCTGCCGTCCGGCGACAAGCGCGGCGCCGCATAAAAATCGTGGCCGCGCGCCAGCACCGTTTCGCGCCCGTCGAAGCCGACGGCGGCCAGGCAGTTTTCCGGCTGCGCGTGGCCTTGCTCCGGATGCTGTTCGCGCACGGCGATCAGGCGGGAACGGGCCGCATCGGCGACGAAGTCCGCGTGGCGCGTGTTGCCGCCCGTGGTGAACGCTTCGGGCGCGGCGTCGCCGGCCACGCGGTACAGGCGGTTGTCGGCGAAATGCGAGAAATACACGGTATCGCCGGCCACGGCATACGCGCCGCCGCCGTATTCATGCACGCGGCTGCGCACATTGAACGGTGCCGGCGTCAATTCATCGACCCGCGCGCCGCGCTGGCGCAGCAGGGTGTTGCGGCCCGCCTCGCTGGCGCGCCCGGCCAGCCAGTACACGTCGCCGCCATCGGCGCCGCCCAGGGCCAGCTGCGTCAGTGGCGAAGCGCCGGCGGCGACGATGGCCGCGCTGATCGGCGATGGCCAGATGCCATAAGGGGTGCTGGATGCGGTCGAGGTCATGCGGGCTCCGTGTAGTGGGGGGATCAAGGGCCGCCAGGCAGGGTCAGGGCGCGTGGCAGCGTGCACCATCATAATGGAAGGGCGGGCGCAGCGAAAGTCATCGCGGTGTGCGGCAAATGCTGCAAAGCGGCACCGGAATCAATGATTTGGCGGCGATTGGATGCGATAATACCGCTTCTCCCAGCTATTGATTGCCTTCCATGCCACAATTTGCTCCGCTCCAGAATGACACTTTCCTGCGCGCCCTGCTGCGCCAGCCGACCGAGCACACCCCCGTCTGGCTGATGCGCCAGGCAGGCCGCTACCTGCCCGAATACCGCGCCACGCGCGAGCGGGCCGGCTCCTTCCTGGGCCTGGCAAAGAATCCCGATTACGCCACCGAAGTGACCCTGCAGCCCCTGGAGCGCTTCCCGCTGGACGCGGCGATTTTGTTTTCCGACATCCTGACGGTGCCCGACGCCATGGGCCTGGGCCTGTATTTCGCCGACGGCGAAGGCCCGAAGTTCGAGCGCCCGCTGCGCACGGAACAGGACGTGAAGGCCTTGCAAGTGCCGGACCTGGAATCGCTGGACTACGTCTTCAAGGCCGTCACGCAGATCCGCACGGAACTCAATGGCCGCGTGCCGCTGATCGGTTTTTCCGGCAGCCCGTGGACCCTGGCGTGCTACATGGTCGAGGGCGGCGGCTCGAAAGAGTTTCATACCATCAAGAAGATGCTGTACAACCGCCCGGACCTGATGCACCACATCCTGGCCATTAACGCCACCTCCGTGGCGCAGTACCTGAATGCGCAGATCGATGCCGGCGCGCAAGCCGTGATGATCTTCGATTCCTGGGGCGGTGCGCTGGCCGATGGCGCCTACCAGGAATTCTCGCTGGCCTACATGCAGCAAGTGGTGGCACAGCTCAAGCGCGACAAGGATGGCGTCAAGATTCCCGCCATCGTCTTCACCAAGGGCGGCGGCCAGTGGATCGAGCAGATCGCCGACATCGGCGCCGATGCCGTGGGCCTGGACTGGACCGTCAACCTGACGCGCGCGCGCCAGCTGGTGGGCCATAAAGTGGGCTTGCAGGGCAATCTCGACCCCGCCATCCTGTTCGCCAGCCCCGAGCAGATCCGCGCCGAAGTGGCGAAAGTGCTCAACGCGTTCGGCGCGCCGTCGGCCGGCACGGGCCACGTGTTCAACCTGGGCCATGGCATTTCGCAGTTCACGCCGCCGGAATCGGTGGCAGCCATGGTGGAAGCCGTGCACAGCATGAGCCGCGCCATGCGCAGCGGCCAGTAAGCGAGCGCACGGTACCCGGCAGCGCCGCGCGCGCCCGGGAAGAAGGCAGGTTTTCCACAGGAAGCCTGCCTTTTTCTTTGGTGCCATGCAACATGCCATACCGACTTATGCACAATTTTTTTTGCTGCGGAAATAACAGGCAGTCGAAAAAGCTTGCCCGGGGGCTTGCTGCAAGTATTTGATTTTTAAGAAATAAAAATTTCATGAATTAATGATCCTTGTCACAACAGGCAAGGTTGTTCTTTTGGCCGGCAGGCTTATAAGTTCATTGTCCACAAAGTTATCAACAGATTCTGTGGATAAAATTGAAAAGTAATTGATTAACCGTGACTTAGCGCAGATGTTCACGTTTCACCTGAAGTGCATGTTGCAGTGCATGATATTTAAACAATTTTTATCGCTGCAATCGGGGTCTGGCACGCCGCGCCTCGCAAAAGCTCTGCTTACCCATGAAAACCATTAAATTCGTTGATTTGCGTCATGCAGATTGCTCATATTCTTGCGTGAAAATCTTACAAATAGCTCAGTTATGCACAGACATGGGAAAAGTCGCCTCCTTTTTACGCCCCCGGGCAGGGATTTTTAAGTCATTGATTTTAATGGATTAATTTTTCTTTCGTGCCCCCTTGACGGCGACCGGAATTTTCTATCCACATTATTCTGGTAGTTAATTTTGCTTTGTCCACAAAGTTATCCACAGAATTATCTTCAGGATGAGGCGCTCTCTTTGCCTGGGTAAAGGAGTGCAGATTTTCCAGTAGACAAAGATTAGTTCCCTGCGTACACTCGACGCTTGCAAAGAAAGCAATTTTGCAAATTTGTGCATAGTGGCAAGCGTAACGCTGTGCCCTGCCTTGACGAAATTCCTAGTGCGGAGGCGCGGTGAAGGACGAAAATGCATTCAGCGTGCAGTTGACGAGCGATACCGCCGATGCTGCCATGGTGTGCGGCATCCGCCTCTTGCTGGCCGTGTTTGCCGTCGTCATCTGCGTCGTCAATCCGGGCGGCGACGTGCACCTGAGCGACCTGGCCACGGTGGTATGCGGCGCGTATGCGCTGCACAGCGCGGCATTATTTGCCCTCATGCAAATTCGCCTGTCCAGCATGCCTGGCAAGGCCATCTATTGGTATGACGTGGGCTGGTTCGGCCTGATCGTCTACTACAGCGGCAGCAGCAATGGCTATGTCTTCCTGCTGTTCTTCTTCGCCATCCTGGCCGCCTCGTTTCAGTTCGGCTTTCGCGAAGGCTCGCGCGTGACCCTGATGTCGGCCGCCGCCCTGATGCTGGTGGCCCTGCTGGCGCAAGCGCCCGAGCAGCGCTGGCATTTGCTGTGGTGTACCAGCTTCCTGCTGGCGCTGGGCCACCTGATCGCCTACTGGGGCGGCATGGGCCTGCAGCAGAAACGCCGCCTGGCCCTGCTGCGCGACGTCAGCCGCCTGTCGAATCCCCGTTTCGGAATCAACCATTCGCTTTCGTCCGTGCTGGAAAAGAACCGCGTCTTCTTTCGCGCCAGCAGCTGCATCCTCGTGCTGCAGGATGGCGACTCCGACAAATGGCTGCTGCGCACGGCGACGGCGGCCAATGCGGGCACTTCGATCGAGCCGGTGCGCCTGTGCGCGAGCGCCATGCCGGCCCTGCTGGCCTTCGCCCCCGAGCACAGCGTGCTGCACGTGCGCCCGCGCCTGAAGTGGTGGCCGTGGATGGGCGGCACGCGCGTGCTGGGGCGCGGCTGCAGCAAATGGCGGCGTTTCGGCGGCGATGCGGGCGAGCGCCTGGTCGAGCTGCTCGAAGCGCGCGCCTTCATCAGCGCATCCTTGCGTTTGCGCAAGGGACAGGGACGCGTGTACCTGATGTCGGCGCGGCACGGCTTCAGCAAGGCCGATGCGCTGTTTCTCAAGCATATCGTGGCGCAAGTGTTTCCCATGATGGAAAACATCGAATTGCTGGACCGGCTCGCATCGGAAGCGGGGCAGCGCGAACGGCAGAAAATTGCCTGCGACTTGCATGACAGTACCTTGCAGCCCTATATCGGCTTGCGCCACGGCATCAGTGCCGTGCGCCAGGCGGCTGCGCCCGACAATCCCCTCATCGACGACCTCGACAAGCTGCTGGCGATGGCCACCGAAGTGGTGGGCGACATGCGCCACTTCGTCAAGAACCTGAACAGCGGGCAATTGCGCAAGGAGCCCGAGCTGCTGCTGGCCTTGCGGCGCCAGGCGGAACAGGTGCGCCAGTTTTATGACATCGACATCGTCCTGCGCGTCTCGCCCGCCATCGAAGTGAGCGACCGCCTGGCGGCCGAAGTGTTCCAGATCGTCAGCGAAGGCATCAGCAATATCCGCAAGCATACGCGCGCGCGGCACGGCACGATCGAAGTCGATTGCAGCAATGGCTGGCTGCAGATCCTGATTGAAAACGAAGGCGATGGCGCGCCGGCCCCGGCCTTCACGCCCTCGTCGATTGCCACGCGCACGGCGGCGCTGGGCGGGCGCCTGCTGGTCAAGCGCCCCGGCGATGGCGGCACCTCGCTGCAGATTGCGATCCCGCTGTGATGCCGGCAGCGAGCGCGCCCGCGTGCGCCGGGCAGGCGATCCGCGTGATGCTGGTCGACGACCACAAGACCATGTTGTGGGGACTGGAAAAGCTGATCGAAGGCACGCCGGAAATGTCGCTGGTGGGCTCGGCAGGCGATGCCGAGACGGCGCTGGCGATGGCGGCCGCGCAGCAGCCGCATGTCATCGTGCTGGACTTGGACCTGGGCGGTTCGTGCTCGACCGATATCCTGCCCCAGCTGCTGGCCGGCGGCGGCACGCGCGCGCTGGTGCTGAGCGGCACCCGCAGCCAGGAATTGCTGGGCAAGGCCGTGCGCGCGGGCGCGCGCGGCGCGCTGGGCAAGGAAGCGCCGGCCGAGCTGCTGCTGCACGTGATCCGCAAGGTGCACCTGGGCGAGCTGTGGCTGGAACAGACCCTGCTCGGTTCCCTGCTCGGCGAGTTGCTGGCGCCCAAGGCGCCCCCGCCGCGCAATCCCGAAGACGCGCGCATCGCCAGCCTGACGGCCAAGGAGCGCAAGATCGTCGGCATGATCGTCGACGGCAATGGCGCGCTGAACAAGGACCTGGCGCAGCGCGCCTTCATCGCCGAACACACCTTGCGCAACCACCTCAGTTCGATCTATCACAAGCTCGGCGTCGGCAACCGCCTGGAGCTGTACGTGTACGCCACGCGGCACAAACTGGGCTGAGCGCTACTCCGCGATGGCCACGCGCGAACCCTGGTAGGCCTCGTTGTACACGGGCTTGCTGAATTCCGACAGCATGCCACCCGTAAACGACATCGTATCGGCGATCAGCATCAGGTAGGGCTTGCCTTTGAGGCCGCCGCTACCCACGAGGTTCAGCGCCGAGGACGGGAAATACAGGGTGCCGGCCAGCTCGCCGCTGACGCCGCCCGTGATCTCGTTCTTGCCCGTGACCTTGTCGCGGTCGCCATAGAAGAGGATGCCGGCCATGGAGCCCGTCTCGGGCGCCGCCAGCTTGAGCACGCCGCTGCCGCGGATGTTCACGGGGCCTTGCGTATAGAAGGCCACGCCGTCGCCGTTCAGGTTGACGGCGCCATCGACCGTGAAGCCGCCCTTGAGCACATAGATACCGGGCGCAAAATTGACAGTCATGCCACCGGACAAGTTAATTCCGCCAGGATACACGCCCGGTTGCAGGGTGTGCGTGCCCGTACCCGTCAGTTTGCCGTTCGCCTGCGTGGCGCCGCCCGCAGGCGGCTGCAGGCGTGCCAGCGGGTCCAGGCGCGCCGCCTGGCCGACCTGCGGCGTGGGCAGGAAAGCGCTGCCGCCGTCGTGCCGGTAGCCGGGCGCCTGCACGCCGATGCTGTCGGCGCGCACGGTCATGGCGCCGCTGGCCGTCAGGGTATTGGCCGCGCTGCCATTGACGAAAATGGCGCAGTGTTCGCCCGTGATTTCGCCGGCTCCCGTGACCGTCATCGCCTCGCTGACATTCTTGCCGTTGAGGGCCAGGAAACAGGTGGCGTCGGGCCGCGCGCCCGCCACTGCGCGCGCCCGCACCTCGACCGTGCGGAAGCCGAACAGGCCCATGAAATGCGTGGGCACGGCTTGCGCCAGCTGCACCTCCACATAGCCGGGGCTTGCCGCATGGGCGCCGGCCAGGGGCGGCAGGTGCACGCTGGTGCCGCTGGCGGCAAAGCCGTTCAGGGCCGCATCGTGCTTGCCGGCCGCGACGATGTCGGCCAGGCTGGCCTGGCGCTGCGCTTCCAGCGCCGCGGAGACGGCGCCCGCGTCTGCCGCCGTCTGCATGCGCCGCTTGACGAGATACAGATTGCCGCTGTCGCCGGCCAGGCCGGCAAAACCGATCAGCAGCGGCAGCAGCAGCGCCGT
The DNA here is from genome assembly GCF_900156175.1 of Janthinobacterium sp. TND4EL3. Classification (GTDB taxonomy): domain Bacteria; phylum Pseudomonadota; class Gammaproteobacteria; order Burkholderiales; family Burkholderiaceae_D; genus Janthinobacterium. Next base: position 139,000 of record NZ_FTMV01000011.1, on the reverse strand, counting down.
GGCGACGGGGATGCTGCCGCGCTGGCGGCGGGAACGAAGAGAAGGGGACAGGCGCATGGGATACCTCGGTTCGGCGGATGGAATAGTGTCATTGGGAAATCATCATGCTGGCCGAACTGCGCAGCGGAATGCTGAGCGGGCCGAGCATGGCGCTGACGGGATGGAAGCGGTAGCTGGCGCTGACGGTGACGATGCTGCCGGGCGCGTTGTCGCCGCCATCCCAGCTGACCTCGACCGTGTCGAAGCGCAGGCCGACGGCGTAAGCTTCCACCCGCCGCTGTATCAGCTCGCGCGCGCGCTCGCGGCTGTAGCGGCCATCGGTATTGCCCAGGACGCTGCCATAGCGCGCGCCTTCGCGGCTCGCCTGCGACAGGGTGTTGTAGTTCCATGCCGCCAGCGCCAGATTGACGATGGCAAAGATGAGCAACAGCAGCAGGGACACGGTGATGGCGAATTCGACGGCAAAGGAGCCGCGCTGGCGGATAGGAGGCATGGGCGTGATGTTTTCTTCGGTAGGGCGCCTAGCGCAGGCGCGCCGTGGCGCTGTGCTGCAGCCGCAGCGGCGCCGCGAACCCGGGCAGCAGCGGATAGCCGGCATCGGCCAGCACGTAGCTGGTGCGTACTTCGACATAGGTCCACGGCGCGCTGGCATAGCCGGGACACTTGCCGTTGCCGGCATACGGGCTGCCGTCGGCGCAGCGCTGGCGGATCGCCACGTCGGGCATGGCCATGCCGGGCGCGTCGTGCAGGGCGTCGCGGCGCGCGGCGGCGGCGATGCGCGCCGTGTCCTGCGTCTGGCCGGCCTGCGCGAACTGCACGCCCGCGCGCGCCGCGCTGACCAGCGCCATCTGCAGGTAGTACAGCCGGCTCATGCCCGCGATGCCGAGGAAGATCAGCAGCAGCACGGGCATCAGCAGTGCCAGTTCGACGGCCGCCACGCCCTGCTGGCGCACATGCGCGCGGGCCTTAGCTGGCATCGCGCAGGGCCGGCAGCAGCAGGCGGTAGATTTGCAGGAAGGCCGGCCCCATCAGCACCACCAGCAGCGAGGGAAAGATAAAGAAAATCAGCGGAAACAGCAGTTTCAGGGCGATTTTCGCCGCCTGTTCTTCCGCCCCCTGGCGCCGCTTGGTGCGCAATTGTGCGGATTGCACGCGCAGCGAGGCGCCGATGCCCGTGCCGAAGCGTTCGGCCTGGATCAGCATCGTGACGAGGGCGTCGACATCTTCCACGCCCGTGCGCAAGGCCAGGTTGCGCAAGGCTTTTTCCTTGTTGCTGCCGGCGCGCAGTTCCAGCGTGACGAGGGTCAGCTCCTCGCTCAGCACGGCGCTTTTCAGCACGATTTCCGCCGCCACGCGGGCCAGCGCCGCATCCATGCCCAGGCCCGCTTCGACGCAGACCGTCATCAGGTCCAGCGCGTCGGGGAAGTTCTCGAAAATGTCGCGCTGGCGCTGCTTGACCATGTGCGCCAGCACCACGTTGGGCAGGTAGTAGCCGAGGGCCATGGCGATGAGCAGGCACAGCACCAGCGTGCTGCCGCCGAGCTTGGGAAAGGACTGGTGCAGCAGGAGGAAGACCGCGGCCGGCAGCGCCAGCGCCAGCGTCGTCTTGGCGGCGAAGAACAGCAGCGGCGCGGCGTTCGAGCGCAGGCCCGCGTGCATGAAGCGGCTGCGCAGCGGCGAGCCTTCCCAGTTTTCGGCCGGCGAGGACAATTTGCCCAGCGGTACGGCCAGGCGCAGCAGGCGCGCCAGCCAGCGCCTGCCGCCGGCCTTGCGGCCGGGTGCCTGCGGTCCGGCCAGCGCCGCCAGGCGCGATTGCAGGGTCGGCGAAGCGAAGGGGCGCAGCAGCAACAGCATGGCGCCGAAGGCGGCGCAAAAGGTCAGCGCCAGGAACAGCAATTGCAGAAAACTCATGACCATCCTTTCGGGAAAAATCTCAGATGCGAATGCGCGTGACCTTGCGGATTATCAAAATGCCCAGCGCCATCATCACGCCGGCCGTGACCAGCATCTTGCGTCCGCCGCTGTCCAGGTACAGCACGCTGAGGAAATCGGGACTGGTCAGCTGCATCATCAGCGCCACGGCAAACGGCATCAGCCCCAGGATCCAGGCCGACATGCGGCCCTCGGCCGACAGCACGCGGATTTGTCCCAGCAGTTTCAGGCGGTCGCGGATGATGGCGCTGATGCTGCCCAGCAACTCCGACAGGTTGCCCCCCGTTTCGCGCTGGATCAGCACGGCGACGACGAAGTAGCGCAGGTCGGTGCTGGGCACGCGGCTGGCCAGGTTGCCCAGCGCATCGCTCATGGCCACGCCAAAATTGACTTCATCGAAGACGGCGCGAAATTCGCTGCCCAGCGGCGCCGCCATTTCATCGCCGGCCATTTTCAGCGCCGTGGGAAAGGCGTGGCCGGCGCGCATGGCCCGCCCCATCAGGTCCAGCGCATCGGGCAATTGCTGTTCGATGCGCTTAAGCCGTTGCTGCTGCGCGCGGCGCAAGTGCAGCAGGGGCAGCGCGGCGCCCAGCGCCCCCAGGCCCGCCAGCAGGGACAGGGGCAGCCCCAGCAGCGCACCCAGCAGCAGTCCGCCCAGCAGGGCGGCCAGGCTCCAGCCCAGCAGCTGGGCCACCGTCTGCTGGCGTCCCGCCTGCAGCAGCAAGCGGTCCAGCACGGCGGCCGGCGGCAGCGCCTGCAGCGCGCGCTGCAACAGCGGGTGGCGCGCCAGCAGGCGCTGCTTGCTGATCGACAGGGCGGGATGGCTGTCGGCGCTGCCCCTGCTGGCATTGCGCACGCGCTGGGCCACGCGCCCGGGCGCGCGGTTGCGCATGCCGCGCCAGGCCAGGTAGGCGCCGCTGGCCAGCAGCAGGGCGGCGCTGAAGACCAGGGCGCCGAAGAGGAACAGGTCGGCCATCTCAGCCCCCCTGCCGGGTCGGTTCGAACAGCTGGGCCGGCACCGTGATGCCGAACGTATGCAGGCGTTCGAGGAAGCGGGGGCGGATGCCCGTCGAGGAAAAATGCCCGAGCACGGTGCCGCCGTCGCCGATGCCCGTCTGGCGGAAGCTGAAGATTTCCTGCATGGTGATCATGTCGCCTTCCATGCCCGTGATTTCCTGGATCGAGGTGACCTTGCGCTTGCCGTCGGTCAGGCGCGACACCTGCACCACCACGCTGACGGCCGAGCTGATCTGCTGGCGCATGGCCTTGCTGGGCAGGCTGGCGGCGGCCATGCTGATCATGTTTTCCAGCCGCGTGATGGCGTCGCGCGGGGTATTGGCGTGGATGGTGGCCATCGAGCCCTCGTGGCCCGTGTTCATGGCGCCGAGCATGTCGAGCGCCTCGCCGCCGCGCACCTCGCCCAGGATGATGCGGTCGGGGCGCATGCGCAGCGCATTGCGCACCAGCGCCCGCTGCGTCACCTCGCCCTTGCCCTCGATGTTGGGCGGGCGCGTTTCCAGGCGCACCACGTGCGGCTGCTGCAGCTGCAGCTCGGCCGCGTCTTCCACCGTGACGATGCGCTCGGTGGCGCCGATGAAGCCGGAAATGACGTTGAGCATGGTGGTCTTGCCGCTGCCCGTGCCGCCCGAGATCAGGATGTTGATCTTCGCCTTGCCCAGGCCCTGCAGGATTTCCGCCATGCCGGCCGTCATGCTGTCGTAGGCCACCAGGTCGGCCAGGCGCAGCGGATCGGCCGAGAAGCGGCGGATCGACATCACGGGGCCGTCGATGGCCAGAGGCGGGATGATGGCGTTCACGCGCGAGCCGTCCGGCAGCCGCGCGTCGACCATGGGACTCGATTCGTCGATGCGGCGACCCACGCGCGAGACGATCTTGTCGATGATCTTCATCAAATGCGCGTCGTCGCTGAAGCACACGTCCGTCAGTTCCAGCTTGCCGCGCCGCTCCACGTACACGCGCTTGTGGGTGTTGACGAGGATGTCGGACACGGTGGGGTCGGCCAGCAGCAGTTCCAGCGGCCCGAAGCCCAGCATTTCGTGCTGGATGTCGCGCGTCAGGTTCTTGCGTTCGAGCTCGTTGATGACCACGGCCTCTTCTTCCAGCAGGCGCTCGACCAGCAGGCGCAGCTGTTCGCGCACCTGCTCGGGCGCGAGGCGCTGCAGGTTTTCCAGGTCCACCCGGTCGAGCAGGATGGCGTGGATGCGCTGCCTGAGCAGCTGGTAGGCGCGGTTGTCGATGGTGCCCGCGCGCTGGTGCGGGAGCAACTGGCCCAGCCGTTCGCGGATCGGGATGGTGACTGCGTTCATGGTGTTGTCCTTGCTCAGGCGCGGCGCAGCAGCCGGCCCAGCCAGCCGTCCTGCGCGGCGATGGGGGCCGCGCCGCTCAGGCGCCGGGCGAATTCCTGCAGCGCCCGCGTGATGGGGCTGGCGGGGGCCAGCTGCAGCACGGGGATGCCCTGGTTGACGGAGGCGGCCGCCGCTTCATAGTGGTTGGGCACGGTCATGTAGACATCGCTGCCGTAGGCCGTCACCAGGTCGTACACGCTGATCTCGCTGCCCTTGTCGTGGCGGTTGACGACCAGGTGGATCTTGTCCATCGGATAATCGAGCGAATGAAAGACATCGAGCAGGCGCTTGCCGTCGCGGATGTAGGGCAAGGTGGTTTGCAGCACGGGAAAAATCATGTCGGCCTGGTCCAGCGCGCGGATGCTGATTGCGTCGAGGCTGCGGCCGATGTCGAGCACGATGAAGTCATATTGCTGGCGCGCCAGCCTGAGGATGGCGTCCACGTGTTCCGGCTTCACGTCGTTGGCCAGCGTGGGGTCGTCGGGCGCGGCCAGCACGCCGTAATTGGGCAGGACATTGAGCATGCTCGAGGCCAGGAACGAGGGGTCGAGGCGGTGGATCTGCTGCGCCACGTCGGCCAGCGTGGCCAACGGTTTCTGGTCGGAAACAAACAGCGAGGCATCGCCGAACTGCAGGTTCATGTCGATCAGCGCCACGCGGCTGTCGCCCTGCGCCGCCAGCGCATAGGCCAGGTTGGTGGCCAGGAAGGTGGCGCCGCTGCCGCCCTTGCACGAGATAAAGGCCAGCAGCTTGCCGTTGGCGTCGCTGCGCCGCTGCAGCTTTTCCTCGATGCGTTCGAGAGCCTGGTACAGGCAGCCGGGCGGGGCGGGATAATCGATTACCTCGCGCACGCCGGCGCGCATGGCTTGCAGCAGGAAGTCCGGCGTGTGATGGCGGCACAGCAGGATGAAGGCGATGCGCGGGTGCTGGTTGCCCAGCCGTTCCAGGCTGTCGAGGTCGCCCGCCTCGCAATTCGGCTGGTCGACGATGACCACGTCCGGCGAACTGGCTGCGGGCAGTCTTTTCAAGGCGCCGGCCAGGGTCTCCACCTGGTGCGCCGGGTTGCGGTTGCGCAATAGCGCGGCGATGCCGGCGAGGCTTTTTTCATCTCTCGATATGACGGTGATGTGCACGGTAAGCCCTCCCTAGCGCTTGCTGACGCCGATGGTCAGGGCCTGCGCCGATACCGGCGGGGTCTGGAACGATTCCTGGTAGCGCTGGTAGGCGGCCACGCCGGCGCGGCCGTCGATGCCGCCGCTGGCCGTCAGGCGGGCTTGCTGGCGCGCGGCCGCATCGGGCTGCAGTACTTGCTGCGCCTGCATGTGCCGCACGCTGTTGCCGAACTGGCTGTCGAGCCGCGGTGTCTGCTGCGCGCAGCCGCCCAGCGCCGCAGTGGCGGCCAGCAGGGAAAGAAGGCGGGAAAAATCAATCATGTTGCTGCTCCGGTTGTGTTGCGGCCGCCGCCGTGGCGGGCGGCGCCGTTCCTTCCATTTTTCCGCGTATGAAAAAGTCGGCCCGCGACGGTTCCACATAGCCATCCGTGGGCAGCGCCGGCACGGCCGGCAGCGGTTTCACCAGGTGCGGCGTGACGATGAAGACCAGCTCGCTGCGGTCGCTCTGGAAGTCGCTGCTGCGGAACAGCGCGCCCAGCACGGGGATCTCGCCCAGCATGGGCAGGGCCTTGATATTCGTCGTCACATTGTTCTTGATCAAGCCGCCGATGGCGAAGCTCTGGCCATCGAACAGCTGCACCGTGGTGGCCGCGCGCCGCGTCGTGAACGACGGCAGCAAGGCGGTGGCATTCGTGCCGCCCGCGCTCAGGCCGATGCCGTCCTTGTTCAGTTCGGAGACCTCCGGCGCCACCTTCAGGTTGATGCGTCCGCCATCGAGCACGGTGGGCGTGAATTTGACGGCCACGCCATATTCCTTTTCTTCCAGGGTGATGGTGGGCGTGCCGCCATTGTTGCTCTGGCTGACGGGAATGAAGACCTTGCCACCGGCCAGGAAACTCGCTTCCTGGCCGCTGATGGCCATGATGGTCGGTTCGGCGAGGATCTTCACGAGGCCGTCGCGCTTTTGCGCATCGATGCTGACGAAGTTGCCATTTTTCTTGTTGAACGCCTCGATCAGGCTGCGGTTGCCGCTGAGCAGGTTCGACAGCAGGGAATGCGTCCAGTTGCCGACTTGCACATTGACGCCCAGGCTGGCGCCCAGCTGGTCGACGAGGCTCTTCGACACTTCGGCGATCTTCACTTCCAGCATCACCTGCTGGGGCGCGGCGATGGCCAGCATATTGATCACCTTGATGCCGCCGGCGGCAGGCGCGGCCGTGGCCGCCCCGTTGCCGGCCGCCGCGCCCGAGGCGCCGGCGCCGCTGGCGCGCTCCGCATACGATTGCGCCAGGGCCATGATCTGGCTGGCCTTGACGGCGTCGGCCACGGTGCCCGACAGCACCAGGGTGTCGGCCGCCGCATGCAGGGCGATCTGCGTCTCGTCGGGGAACAGCTGCGTCAGCTGCAGGCGCAGCGCCCCCGTGTCGATGGTCACGCCGAGGTCGATGATGGTGGCTTGCTTGGCGCGGTCCCACAGGATCAGGTTGGTGGTGCCGGGACGCTTGCCCAGCAGATAGACTTCGCTGGCATTGAGCAGGATCACGTCGGCGATGGCGGTGTCGCCCACGGCCAGGCGGCTGGCCGCGAACGGCAGGCGCAGCAACTGCGATTTGCCGGCCGACAGGGCCAGCAGGCGCGGCAGGGTGGCGGCGGAGGCCGCCGGGGACGCTGTCGCCTGCTGGGTCGTGCCGGGCTGCGCCTTGGCCGTCCTGGTGGCCGCTGCCTGGCCCGGCAGCAGGCTGGCCGCCAGGGCCAGCAGCAGGGCCGGGCGTGTCATGGTAGGTCTCAATTGCTTCCCCAATCTGTACTGGTATGCGTGTGTGGAATGGTCATCGGAGTTGCTGGGCGCTACGCTCCAGGCCCTTGATGACTTCGATGTGTTCGCCAGCGGCGCGCGCCGGCGGCACTGGCGCGGCCGTGCGCCTGACGGCGGCCACCGGTACCCTGGCGGGCGGCTTGAGGTCGAGCAGGGTGGAGCGGGTGGCGCCGTCCGTATTGACGGGCGTGTCCTCGATCTGGTTGCGCAGCACCAGCGACAGGGTGCCCACGCTGCGCGCCAGGTCGAGCTTTTCCGCCTGCTCCGGCGTCAGCTCCAGGGTCACCGCGTTGACCACCTTGGGCTTGGTATCGTCGCGGCTCGATTCCTGGGCGATGGCCAGCACGAGTATGCGTTCGAGCACGATCTTGGAAATGGCCGCATCGTTGGCTTGCGTGCGTTTCTTTTCCGCTTCATCCTGAGTATTGACGAGCACGTCGACGAAGTTGCCGGGCAGGGCAAAGCCGGCCACGCCCACCACATCGTTGACGCGCACCGTCATGGCGCGCTTGCCGTCGCCCAGGGCGGCGGACAGGCCGCCGACCGTGCCGACGGGGGCGAGCTTGCTCTCCAGAACAGGTTCGCCGCGGCCGATATTGCTGCGCGCAACCCGTGTCTCCAGCAGCCTGGGGTCGCCGATGGCGCCCGGCGGCAAGGCGCCGGCTGGCCAGTCGACCAGCGTGATCATCTCGGGCGCCAGGCGCGCGCCCAGGTTGATGTCGGCGCTGGCGACGGCCACCTTGCTGCTGCTGGGCGCCGCTTGCGCATTGATCCAGCGCAACGCTACCAGGACGGCGGCCAGGGCCACGACGAGGGCCAGCACGATGAGCGCGATGGCGCGGGTATGTCTCATGAAAAGCTCCAGAAAAAGGACAGGGCGGTGCCGGCCGCGATGGCGATCGCGTAGGGCAGGCTGCCGCTGGCGGCCTGGGGCGCATCGAGCCGGGCATTGCCGCCGCTGATGCCCCGCAGCAGGCTGTGGAACAGCATGCGGTAGCTGTTGGCGAGGACCTGGCGCAGCAGGCCCGTGCAGGCGGCCACCAGCAGGGACAGCACGCCGCCCGCCAGCAGGGTCAGCAAGGTGGCCGCCAGCACTTGCTGCGGCCCGATAAAGGCGCCCACCATGGCCATCAGCTTGACGTCGCCGGCACCGAGCGCGCGCAGCATGTACATGGGCAGCAGCAGGGCCAGCCCCAGCGCCAGGCCACCCAGCGCGGCCGGCAGGCCCAGGCCGCCGGCGGCAGGCGTCAGCACGGCGTGCAGCAGCAGGGCCGCCAGCGCGCCGCCAAAGACCAGGCCATTCGGGATGCGGCGGCTGCGCATGTCGTGCCAGACGGCGCAGGCCAATAGGGAACACAGCAGCAATGGAGGCAGGGTGATCGTGAGCAGGGAGGTCATCGGTATGCGGTGGCGAAGCCAGGTGCGGACAGGGCGGGGCGGGATGCCGGCCCGGCGGGACGGCATCTGCAAAGATCGCGTGCTTACGGTTTGGCGGCGGGCATTTGCGCGCTGACCGCTTCGAATGCCGATTTGATCTGTCCACCCAGCGTCTTGACGACGGCGGCCAGCGCCACGGCGATCAGTGCGGCGATCAGGCCGTATTCGATAGCCGTGACACCGTCTTCGTTACGAATGAAATTTTTGATGGCTTGCATGATGTTTCCCTTGTTAAGGTGGTGGGGTAGGTCGTCGTTGCCAGCCAAAAACGCGGGGCAGACAGGCTGCACGCGTGAGCGGTTTCGGCAGGCTGGCATTGCTTTTATTGCTACAAAATTGCCGAAGCGCTCACTATAGTCGCGGTCGTCTTGACGGACATCACACAAAGGTCACTTTTGGCCTGGTACATTCGGCCCCTTTTAGCCGGGCGGGCACAGGACTTTCGTACCAGGGGCCGCAGCGTTGCGGGCTTTCCAGTAACACTGTTATTTTTAGTGGCAATTCAGATAACTTGCGGCATGCAGCTAGGTGTTTGCCGGGCAGACCAAGTATCATGACCGGCTGGCCCGCATACCTTCACCCTTCTCTCGATAGGCAATCCCACCGATGGCGCAGTGCATCCTGAAAATCGCGCTCGATACACCGTTGAACGCCCTGTTCGACTACCGCTGGACCGGCGACGATGCGCCGCTGCCGCAGGTGGGACAGCTGGCGCTGGTGCCGTTCGGCCGGCGCGAGGTGATGGGGCTGATCGTCGGCGTGTCCGCTACCACCGACGTGCCCGAAGCAAAACTGAAGGACGTGCTGGCCGTGCGCAGCCAGCTGGCGCCCCTGTCGGAACAGTGGCTGGCGCTGGCCGCCTTTGCCGCCGATTACTACCAGCGCCCGCTCGGCGAAGTGGCGTTGCCGGGTTTGCCGAAGAACCTGCGCGTGCTGACCACCGTGGCGCTCGACCGCGCCATCAAGAAGCTGGGCAAGCTGGCCGACGCGCACGATGGCACGCCGCTGAACATGCCGGCGCTCAATGCCGCCCAGCAAGAGGCGGCCGATGCCATCGGCGGCGCCCGGGGGTTTAAACCGACCCTGCTGTATGGCGTGACGGGCAGCGGCAAGACGGAAGTGTATCTGCAAGCCTGCGCCCAGGTGCTGGCGCGCGAGGACGATGCGCAAATCCTGATTCTAGTGCCGGAAATTAACCTCACGCCCCAGCTGGAAGGCAATATCCGCGCGCGCTTTCCCGGCGTCATGCTGGCCACCCTGCACAGCAGCCTGTCAGAAGGCGAGCGCATGCTGCACTGGCTGGCCGCACACCAGGGCCAGGCGCGCATCGTGCTCGGCACGCGCTTGGCCATCCTGGCGTCCTTGCCGAAACTCAAACTGATCGTCATCGACGAAGAGCACGATCCGTCCTACAAGCAGCAGGAAGGCTTGCGCTATTCCGCACGCGACCTGGCCGTGTGGCGCGCCTGGCAATTGCAGATTCCCATCGTGCTCGGTTCGGCCACGCCCTCGCTGGAAAGCTGGCACCACGCGCAGACGGGGCGCTACCGCAAGCTGGAATTGCGCGAGCGGGCCGTGAAAAATGCGGTCTTGCCACGCGTCAAGATCCTCGACATGGAGCGCGACAAGCCGAAGGACGGCCTGACTTCGCATCTGGTAGCCGCCTTGAAACTGCGCATGGAGCGGGGCGAGCAGTCGCTGCTGTTTTTGAACCGGCGCGGCTATTCGCCCGTGATCTGCTGCGAATCGTGCGGCTGGATCAGCAATTGCACGCGCTGCACCTCGTTCATGGTGCTGCACAAGCCCGAGCACCGCTTGCGCTGCCACCATTGCAGCCTGGAACTGCGTATCCCCCGCCATTGCCCTACCTGCGGCAACGTCGACCTGCAGCCGCTGGGACGCGGCACGCAGCGCGTGGAAGAGGGGCTGCAGCAACTGTTTCCAGAGGCGCGCATTCTGCGCATCGACGCCGATTCCACGCGCAAGAAGGGCAGCGCGCAGGAAGCGTTCGACACCGTGCACCGGGGCGAAGTGGACATTCTGATCGGCACGCAGATGGTGGCCAAGGGCCACGATTTCAAAAAGCTGACGTTAGTGGGCATCCTGAATCCGGACACGGCCCTGTTTTCGCAGGATTACCGGGCCAGCGAACGGCTGTTCGCCCAGCTGATGCAGGTGGCGGGCCGGGCCGGGCGGGCCGCGCAGACGGAGGGCGGCAGCGTGTCGGAGGTGCTGATCCAGACGCGCTATGCGCGCCATCCGCTGTACGACGCCGTCGTCAACCACGATTACGACCATTTCGCCACGACCCTGCTGGAAGAGCGGGCACAGGCGGCGCTGCCGCCGTATCTGTTCCAGGCCCTGCTGCGTGCGGAAGCGCCGGAACTGGCGACCGCCATCGAATTCCTGCAGGCGGCGAAAGAGTGCATGGAACACCCGCAGGTGACCATCAATGACCCGATTCCCATGAGCATGACGCGCGTGTACAACGTTGACCGTGCCCAGCTGCTGCTGGAATCGCCCTCGCGGCCGGCCTTGCAGGCATTTTTGAAAGAATGGTTAAGTGCATTGCGCGCCATGAAGACGCGCGTGAAATGGTCGCTGGAAGTGGACCCGCTCGATATTTAAGCCAGGTAGTCGCGCCCGGCCTTGACGATCTGTTCCGACAGCAGCTTGGTAAACGGCGTGTCCAAGGTCCACGCGTGCCAGCTCAGCGGTACGTCCAGGGTGCTGCCCGGCAGCAGATCGACGAGGCGGTCCGTCGCCAGCGCCTGTGCGGCCAGGCGCTGCGGCATCAGGCCATAGGCCAGGCCATCGAGCACGCAGGTGCGGCGCGCCGCTTCCACCGGTAAGGTGTGGTGCGGAAACGGTTCACGCAAGCTTAATTGTTCCGCGAGGAAACGCGCCAGCAAGCCGTGCTGGCCCACGACGGCCGGCGCCAGCTGCACCGCCTCGGCACTGAAACCGTCGCCGAACCAGTGGCCCGCAAACACGGGCGTGGCCACGCAGACATAGCGCAAGGTGCCCAGCGGCGTGACGCTGGTGGCGGCCGCCGCGTCGATCGCTGTGCCGGACTCGGCCGAGACGCAGCCGAACACGGAGCCGTCGCGCACCATCTGCAGGGCGCTGTCGCTGTCGGCCAGGCGCACGTCGAGCTGGCAGCGGGGCGGCGCCAGCAGGGCGGACAAGGTGTCGGGAAACCACGTGGCCAGGCTGTCGGCATCGATGGCGATGGCGATTTCCGGCATGCTGACGCTGTTGCCCAGGTCGATGTCGAGCGATGCTTCCATCAGCTTGACGTTGCGGTGATGCACAATCAAGCGCTGGCCCAGGCCCGTCGGCACGGCCGGCTGGCCACGGATGATCAGCAAGCGCCCGCTGGCGTCTTCCAGCGCCTTGATGCGCTGCGAGACGGCCGACTGGGTGATGCCCAGCGCCAGCGCGGCCTTGTCGAAACTGCCATGGCTGGCCACGGCGTCCAGCACGGCCAGCGCGCGATAATCGAGTGATCCCATTAGCTCAGCTTATAAATTTTGAAAATGATTAGTTATACTAATGCATATATTGCTGCAAAGTAAAACCTTATTTTCGGCAAACAGGTAGTATCGAACGCTGTGAGCAACCTCAGTGGGATGGACAGCACGATGAAGACGATACAAGTGGATGTGGCCGTGATCGGCGGCGGCACGGCCGGCATGACGGCGCACAGGGCGGCGCGCATGGACGGCAAGCGCGTGCTGATGATCGAAAGCGGGCCGTATGGCACGACCTGCGCGCGCGTGGGCTGCATGCCCAGCAAGCTTTTGATCGCGGCGGCCGAGGCGGCCCATGCCGTGGCCGCCGCCCCCGCTTTCGGCGTGCATGCGGGACCCGTGCGCATCGACGGCCGGCAAGTGATGGCCAGGGTGCGCAGCGAGCGCGACCGCTTTGTCGGCTTCGTGCTCGACGGCGTCAACGCCATTCCCGACGAAGAAAAGTTGCGCGGCCATGCGCGTTTTATTTCCCCCGGAAAATTGCAGGTGGACGAACACACCATCGTTGAAGCCACCAGCGTGGTCATCGCCACCGGTTCCACGCCCATCGTGCCGCCCGAGTGGCAGGCGGCGGGCGAGCGCGTCATCACCAGCGACGCCGTGTTCGAGTGGACGGACTTGCCGCAATCGGTGGCCGTGGTCGGCAGCGGCGTCATCGGCCTGGAGCTGGGGCAGGCGCTGGCGCGGCTGGGCGTGCGCGTGACCCTGTTTGCGCGCGGCAATAAAGTCGCCCAGCTGACGGATCCGCTCGTGCTGCGGGAGGCCGACGCCGTGCTGGCGCGCGAACTCGATATCCGTTTCATGACCAAGGTCGCGCACATGGCAAACACGCCGGACGGCAGCGGCATCGCGCTCACCAGTAGCGATGACGCGGGCGTGGAAAAAACCGAGCAGTTCGAGTATGTGCTGGCCGCCATCGGCCGCCGTCCGAATGTGGACAAGATCGGCCTGGAGACGGCGCAAATCGAGCTCGACCGTCACGGCATTCCCCTGCATGACCCGCACACCATGCAGTGCGGCACGAGCGCCATCTTCATCGCGGGCGACGCCGACAACGCCCTGCCGCTGTTGCCCGAGGCGGCCGACGAGGGCCGCATCGCGGGCGACAATGCGGCACGCTTTCCCAATGTGAAGCGGGGCTTGCGCCGCACGCCGCTGGCGATCGCCTTCACGGAGCCGCAGATCGCCACCGTCGGCGCGACGTACCAGCAGCTGTGCGTCAGTCACGCGGGCCGCTTCGCCGTCGGCGCCGTGTCGTTCGGCAACCAGGGCCGCAGCCGCGTCATGCTGCAAAACCAGGGCTTGCTGCGCGTGTATGCAGAATTCGGCAGCAAGCGTTTTCTTGGCGCCGAGCTGATCGGCCCCCGGGCGGAACACCTGGGCCACTTGCTGGCGTGGGCATGCCAGGCCCGGCTGACGGTGCCGGCCATGCTCGACATGCCGTTCTACCACCCCGTCATCGAGGAAGGCGTGCGCACGGCCTTGCGCGAGCTGGCCCTGCACCTGGAAAAAGACCCGGAACACGCGCCCGGCTGCGCCGACTGCTCGCCTGGCGTGTGATGCAATTTTTATATTTAAACAATTTTGTAGACAAGTCCGCATGATTGCGCGATCATCGCTGCCACATTGAAATATTGATTAAAAGCAAAAAACATTTCAAATGGTTCATGCCCATGATGCCCCGATGGTAAAAACAGGCAGTGGCAAGCGATGACGGAGACGATGTGAAGATTCGGCGTATTTACGCGGGAGAACTGGCGCTGGGCCTGGCCCTGCCCTGGGACGTGCATGGCGAAACGGGCGGCTTGCTGGCCAGGCTGGGCCATGTCATCACGAGCGAGAACCAGATCGCATTGCTGCTGGCGCGCGGCGTCATCGCCGACACCAGCGAAGACGTGCCGCGCACGGCCAGGGAAGCGCCATCGGCCCTGCGCATGCTGAACCAGGCCGCCACGGGATTGGCATTGGTCTTGCCGGCCATCGCCGCCAGGCAAGTTGTAGCGCAAGAACAACTGACGCCGCTGGCGCAACTGGTGGAGGAGGCCGTTGCCCTCGACGCCGACGTGGCGCTGGCCTGCATCCTGCACAAGCAGGGCGCGGGCGACTTTGCCGTGCGCCACAGCATCGACACGGCCGTCATCGTCACCCTGCTGGCCAGGGCGCTGAAGCAGGACGACGCGGCCTTGCGCAGCATGCTGCTGGCCGCGCTGAGCATGAATGTGGGCATGCTGGAGCGCCATGCGCATTTCCAGCAGAAGGCCGGGCCGCTCGATGCGGCGGAGCGCGCCTATATCCGCGCCCACCCGCAGGTGGGCGTCAACTTGCTGCGCGCGGCCGGCGTGACGGATGCCGTCTGGCTGCAGGCGGTGCTGCAGCACCATGAGAATATCGATGGCAGCGGCTATCCGCTGGGTATCAGGGGCGACGAGATCGGCCTGGCCGCCCGTCTGATCATGCTGGCCGACCGCTATTGCGCCCGGGTGTCCGCGCGCAGCTACCGCAAGTCGCTATTGCCCAACGCGGCCCTGCGCGAGATGCTGTCGGCGGACAAGGCCACGCTGGACGCGCCGCTGGCCTCGCTGCTGGTGCGCGAGCTGGGCATTTACCCCGTCGGCACCTTCGTCAAGCTGTTGAATGGCGAGATCGGCGTCGTCACGCGCAAGGGTTTGAACGCCACCACGCCGCATGTGCAGTCGCTGGTGGGGCCGCGCGGCGCGCGCCTGGACGTGCCGCTGCGGCGCGACACGCGCGTGGACTTGCACGCCATCCGCGAAGTGCTCAGCGCGGAGCAGGCGGCGCTGCAGTTTCGCCCCGACCAGTTGTGGGGCTGCAGCGCCCGGGCATGAAGCATGGGGCCGGGCGTCCCTGTCCAGTGCTTTATTTATATCACTTTATTTGCAATAATAGTAATTATTAAATTGCAATTGATGTGGAGAATTATTACTATCGGTTTTCCAATGGTTAGCACGACATTGGTGGCCGATGTCCGCGGGAGTTCGCCGAGCTCTGGCGTCAGACGTCAGCTGACCTTCATCTTTCCCCGGAGCCCCGTGATGAAAAAACTGATTTGCCTGATGGCCTTGTCCGCAACCGCCCTGTTGTCCAACGCACATGCTGGCACCGTGTATTCCGCTGATCACAGTGGCCTGGGCCCGATCGCCAGCCCGGGTCAACTCAGCGATACTTTCAATGCCTCGGCCGGTGCCGCCGTGCTCAATTTCGAACTCCAGGGCTACCTCAGTCTTGACGGCGCGAACAACGGCTACACGGACACATTCAGCCTGATCGTCAATGGCACCACGGTGTTGACGGGGAGCTGGGATCTCGGTGGTGGCGGCGTGAACGTGCTGTACTTCAATCCAAACAATGCCATCGTCAATGCCCAGGCCACCAGCTATTTCGGTGGCGGCAAGGCCACCGTGGCAATCCCGATTGCCTTGCTGGGCGGCAGCAACACCATCACTTATTCCTACACGGGCGGTGCCCAGGGCCTGGGCGACGAGGGCTGGGGCATCAACACGGTGAACGTCTCGGCCGTGCCAGAACCTGGCACCTATGCCATGCTGCTGGCCGGTCTGGGCCTGGTGGGCTTCATGACGCGCCGCAAGGCCGTGAAAAAAACCGCGTAAGCGTCAATTCAACAGACCCGCATCGAGGCGGCCTTCGGCCGCCAGTTCGCGCATGACGCGTACCGTGTCGATGTCGGACTCCTGGTAGGCGGAACGGCGGAAGTCGTCATACATGGCGTTGGCCGCATCGGTGGCCGCGTCATGGCCGTCATCGTACTGGAAACGCACCCACAGGCTCGCTTCGTCGGGCATTTCGATGGTCATCACCAGCGAGGACGCGCTGATATCCTTTTGCGCCGGCACTTCATAGCGCACCTGCAGTTGCGGCACCAGCACCACCTTGTCGTTGATGACCAGTTCGCCATAGCGCAGGCTGCGCGCGAAACCGGTATCGCTGCGTTCGCTGATCTGGCACTCGTCGAGGTGCGGCACGAAGAGCTTCGGCGACTCGGCGCGCAAGACCAAGCCGCGCCAGACTTGTTCCAGGGTCAGGGTGTCGATCAGCGGGTTGAGCGGATCGTTGATTTCAATCAAGTGTTCAAATTTCATGGGACTGCCATTCGGTAAGTTGGTACGCACGGGCGATATAGGCGGAATGGTACTCCAGGCTTGGCAACGCCGCACGCCTGGCATGGCCCAAGATGGCGTCAGATGGCGATATATCAATGTCATTGCCTGTTTTTCGGGCATGGCCCGCCGCGCAAAAGGCGGGCGCGACGCTGTTACAATGGGCTGCTGTTCCCTCCGGAAATACCTTGATGTCCAAAGCGCCACAATTCGGTCTGAATGCTCCCCAAAGCGAAGCGGTTACCTACCTCGACGGCCCCTGCCTCGTCCTGGCGGGCGCCGGTTCGGGCAAGACGCGCGTGATCACGCAAAAGATCGCCCACCTGATCGAAGACCGGGGCTATGACCCGCGCACCATCGCCGCCTTGACCTTCACCAACAAGGCGGCGCTGGAAATGCAGGAACGCATCGCCAAGCTGCTGAAACAGCCGCGCCAGGCCAAGCAGTTGACGGTGTCGACCTTCCACTCGCTGGGCGTGAAAATCCTGCGCCAGGAAGCCAATGGCGTGGGGCTGAAGGACCGCTTCTCCATCATGGACAGCGACGACTGTTTTTCGCTGGTGCAAGACCTTGCCATTACCACCGATAAACAGGTGATCCGCGGCATCCAGAACGCCATGTCGCTGTGGAAGAACGGCCTGATCGATCCGGACATGGCCCTGGCGCAAGCCAAGGACGAGGACGAGGCCAACGCGGCGCGCATCTACCGCAGCTACGTGGCAACGCTGTCGGCCTACCAGGCCGTCGATTTCGACGATTTGATCCGCCTGCCCGTGGAACTGTTCCGCAACAACGGTCCCGTGCGCGACAAGTGGCAGCGCCGTCTGCGTTACCTGCTCGTCGACGAGTACCAGGATACGAATACCTGCCAGTACGAACTGGTGAAACTGATGGTGACGGGCATCGGCAAGAAGCCGATGTTTACGGCCGTGGGCGACGACGACCAGGCCATCTATGCCTGGCGCGGCGCCACGGTGGAAAATTTAAAGACGCTGGAAACGGATTTCCCCGATTTGCGCGTGATCAAACTGGAGCAGAATTACCGCTCCACCATGCGCGTGCTCAATGCGGCCAATGCCGTCATCGGCAATAACCCGAAATTGTTTGAAAAGTCGCTGTGGTCGGAACACGGCCTGGGCGAGCCGATCAAGGTGCTGGGCATGCAGACGGACGAGCAGGAGGCGGAGCAGGTCGCCATCATGATTTCGGCCGACCATTTCGAGCGAAAAAATAAATTTTCCGATTACGCGATTTTGTACCGGGGCAACCACCAGGCGCGCATCATCGAGCAGTGCCTGCGCAAGGAGCGCATCCCGTACACGATCTCGGGCGGCCAGAGTTTTTTTGACAAGGCCGAGATCAAGGACATCATCAGCTACCTGCGCCTGCTGGCCAACGAGGACGACGATCCGGCCTTCATTCGCGCCGTGACGACGCCGCGCCGTGGCGTGGGCCAGTCGACCCTGGAGGTGCTGGGCGCGTTCTCGGGGCAGTGGCAGTGCTCGCTGTTCCAGGCCGTGTTCAAGGGCGGCATCGAGGCCAAGCTGACGGACCGCCAGCTGGGGCCGCTGCGCGACTTCTGCAACTTCATCAACGACCTCGAATCGCGCGCCAGCCGCCCCGGCGCGGCCGGCAGCGGCGACAATGCGGCCGAAGTGCTGGACGACATGATGAAGGAAATCCACTACGAATCGTATCTGTACGATGCCTTCGAGGAAAGGCAGGCGCAAAGCAAGTGGCAGAACGTGCTGGAATTCGTCAACTGGCTCAAGGAACGGGGCCGGGGCGGCAAGGACCGCGACGGCGAAGAAAAGAACGTGCTGGAACTGACGCAGATGGTGGCCCTGATGACCATGCTCGAAGGCAAGGACGAGGAGCAGGACGCCGTGCGCATGTCCACCTTGCATGCATCAAAAGGGCTGGAGTTTCCGCACGTGTTTCTGGTGGGGGTGGAAGAGGGGATCTTGCCGCACAAGGGCGATCCCGATGCGCCGGCCGAAACCATCGCCGCGCGCATCCAGGAAGAGCGGCGGCTGATGTATGTGGGCATCACGCGGGCCCAGCGCACCTTGCACGTCACCTGGTGCAAGAAGCGCAAGCGGGCCGGCGAGCAAGTCCATTGCGACCCGTCGCGCTTCATCAAGGAAATGCAGCTCGACGTGGGCGACGCCGTGCCGACGGAAGCGGAAGTGATTTCACCGAAGGAGAGGTTGGCGCGCATGAAGGCGCTGCTGGCCGCGCCGAAAGCTTAATTCAAGAACTTCACGCTTCCACGGCGCTGTCCGGCGTGGTTTTCGGCACGATGGCCAGCTGCATGCCCAGCGCATCGAGCATCTTCAAAATGGTTTCGAAGCGCGGCTTGCTGCCTTCGCGCAGGGCTTTATATGCGCCTTCGCGCGTGATGTCGGCCCGGGCCGCCACCTTGCCCATGCCGTAGGCGCGCACCACGTCGTTCATGGCGGACTGGAACAGTTCCGCGTTGCCGGTGGCGACGATTTCGCTCATGTAGGCGGCCACGGCGGCCTTGCTGGTCAGGTGTTGTGTTGGGTCAAATTTGCTCAATCCCAGCGCGTCGAGGTCGTCGAGGTCGAAGGTGTCATGGTCGATAGCTTGGTTCATTTTTTTCGTGCTCCTGTGGATGCCGCCGCCGCTTTGCGGATGGCTGCCTGCCGGGCTTTCAGCTCCCTGAGGATCGCCTGCGCCTGCCTGATGTCGCGCTGCTGGTTCGATTTGTTGCCACCGAGTAGCAGCAAGATCAGGGTGCCCCGATTCGTTTCATGAAAATATACGCGCCAGCCCGGCCCCGTCTGTAAAAAACGCAGTTCGCACACGCCTTCGCCCACAGGGCGCCAGTCGCCCTTTTTACCATGTTGCAAATGCTTGATGCGTGCATCGATGGCGGCGGCGGCCACGTCATGCAGGGAGTCTTCCCAGCGCCGGTATTCAGCCGTCTTGCGCGTGTCGATCAGGTCAGGCAACGTGGATACGTCCATTGTAATCGTTTGTTCTCATTCGTCAAGCGGTTTGATCCAGCTATACGGAGAGAATAGGCAGGAATCGGCGCCGCACCGGGAAGAATGCCGTTTGTTTGTCCTGGCGCACGCCGCTGCGGCGGTAGAATGCCGCTTTCAGTCAGGAATCACCGGGAGCACCATGGACAATGCAGAACAGATGGAAGTACGTTTCGTCGATATCGAAATCAAGCTGGCGCAGCAGGAAGACCTGGTCGAGTCGCTGAACCAGATGGTGTACCAGCAGGGCAAGCGCATCGATCAATTGGAAGCGATGCTGCACAAGCTGGGCGAGCATGTGCGCGACGGGGCGCAGCAGGCAAATGGCGGACTGGTCAACGAGCGTCCGCCGCACTATTAATCAAGGGCACTGCCTGTGGACCGTTGCTCGTCCAGCGCGGTCCATGCCGGCAACTGGTGCTTGCGCCGGTCGCGGGCATAGACGCTGGCCATGGCGATGCCAAACAGGCTGCCTGCCGCGCAGGCCGCCACCAGTGCCGCCAGGGGCGATAAGGGGGTGGCGGCATCGGGCCGCGACCAGAAAAAGATCCACATGATCAGGCCCCAGAACATGCCGAACCAGAGTCCCGTGCCGAGCGCGGTACGCAGGAAGGGCAGGAAATGCGGCGGCGGAACCTGCACGCCGGCCTTCCACAACAGGCGTATCAGCGGCGGCGCATAGTGGCTGCGGGTCATGCCCGTCTTGCTCAACACTTCCAGGGCGCGTGTCTTGCGGTGCTCAAAGCTCATGGATTCTCCGTCTATTGTTGCCGAATGGATACTATATGCGATACAGGTCAGCTGAGCATTGATATTTTTCAGTGGGGCGGGGCGCTGCCGTATCGGCGTGCATGTCCGGAGAGTCGGGCATGAAAACCTTTGCTATACGGGCGTATCGCTACCATCGGTTTTGCTGGTGACGCAAGTGTGTCAGGCTGTTATTATTTCAGGCTGGCCCGCGACACAATCGCGGCTCTCTTGCGTTTCTTGAAAGAAGACATGACCCGTCCAACTATGCTCGTCATCGCCGCCAGCCTGATGCTGGCACCAGCCGCCGCCGCTTTTGCCGCCACCGCCGCTACCGCCGCCTTGCCCGCCTCGAACCCGTTTGCGCAGGCGAGCAGCCTGCCCTTCCAGTATCCGCCGTTCGACAAGGTGCAGGACGCCGACTACGCGCCCGCCTTTACGGCAGGCATGGCCGCCAACCTGGCGGAAATCAACGCGATTGCAAATAACCCGAAAGCGGCCACGTTCGACAACACCATCGTCGCCATGGAACGCTCGGGCCAGTTGCTGGGCCGCGTGCGCACCGTGTTTTCCGTGATGTCCGGCTCCAACACGAATGACACGATCCAGGGCCTGGAACGCGAGCTGGCGCCGAAGATGGCCGCCCACAGCGACGCGATCATGCTCAACGACAAACTCTTCAAGCGTATCGACAGCCTGTACGCCAAGCGCGACAAGCTGGGCCTGGATGCCGAATCGAAGCGCCTCTTGGTCCGCTACCACACGGACTTTGTACGCGCCGGCGCCAAGCTGTCGGCAGCGGACAAGGAAAAGCTGCGCGCCTATAACGGCCAGCTGGCTGCCCTGTCGACCAAGTTCGCGCAGAACGTGCTGAAGGAATTGAACGCGTCGGCCGTCGTCGTCGATACGCGCGAAGAGCTGGACGGCCTGTCGCCGGCCGCCATCGAAGTGGCCGCCGGCCTGGCCAAGAAGCGCGGCCTGGACGGCAAATACGTGATCGCCCTCGTCAACACGACGGGCCAGGCGCCGCTGTCGCTGCTGACGAATCGCGCCGTGCGCGAACGCATCATGGCCGCATCGCAAGCGCGCGGCAGCCGTGGCGGCGAGTTCGACAACACCCAGGAAGTGCTGGCACTGGCAAAGCTGCGCGCCGAACGGGCCGCGCTGATGGGCTACCCGAATTACGCGGCCTACTCGCTGGAAGACCAGACGGCGCACGACACCACGGCCGTGAACGCCCTGCTGGGCGAGCTGGCGAAGCCGGCCGTCGTCAATGCGCGCCGTGAAGCGGACGATATCCAGAAGGTCATCGATGCGGGCAAGGGCGGCTTCAAGGTGGGCGCCGCCGACTGGGCCTTCTATAGCGACAAGGTGCGCGCCGAACGCTACAACTTTGACGAAACGCAACTCAAACCGTACTTTGAGATGCACAGCGTATTGACCAAGGGCGTGTTCTTTGCCGCCGGCAAGTTGTACGGTTTGACCTTCAAGCAGCGCACCGACTTGCCCGTCTACACGGCCGACATGCTGGTGTACGACGTCTTCAATGAAGACGGCACGCAACTGGCCATCTTCACGCTCGACCCTTACGCGCGCAGCAACAAGCGCGGCGGCGCCTGGGCGAATGCCTACGTGGGCCAGTCGAGCTTGCTGAACCGCAAGCCGGTGATCGCGAATAACCTCAACATTCCAAAGCCGGAAGCGGGCCAGCCGACCCTGATGACGTTTGACGAAGTCAACACCATGTTCCACGAATTCGGCCATGCGCTGCACGGCATGTTCTCGAACGTGAAATACCCGCGCTTTGCCGGCACCAGCGTGCCGCGCGACTTCGTCGAATACCCGTCGCAAGTCAATGAAATGTGGGCGCTGTGGCCGGAAGTACTGCAAAACTACGCCAAGCACTACCAGACGGGCGCGGCCATTCCGGCCGAGCTGCTGGCGAAAGTGACGGCGGCCGACAATTTCAACCAGGGTTACAAGACGACGGAATACCTGGCGTCGGCCCTGCTGGACCAGCGCTGGCACCAGCTGACCCCGGCACAGATCCCCACCGACGTGCTGGCGTTTGAAAAAACCGCCTTGATGGAGGCCGGTGTCGATTTCGCCCCGGCGCCGCCGCGCTACCGCACAACGTATTTCTCGCACGCGTTCGCGGGCGGCTATTCGGCCGGCTACTACGCCTACCTGTGGTCGGAAAAGCTCGATGCCGACACGGTCGAGTGGTTCAAGGAAAACGGCGGCCTGACGCGCAAGAATGGCGACTGGTTCCGCAATAAACTGCTGTCGCGCGGCGGCAGCGCCGATGCGCTCGACATCTACCGCAACTTCCGCGGCCGCGATGCGAAGATCGAACCGCTGCTGCAACGCCGTGGCTTGAACGGCAAGTAATTTCTCCCCAGCACAGGCAACGTCCGTGCTGAACATCAATGGCCGCCCGGCAATGGGCGGCCATTTTTATTTGGCGATTTCGATGGTAAGCCGTGGTAAAACGCGCAGTTGGCGGGATGCACCACAGGATCGCCCATGTTGGATGACGCCCGTGTGACAGGCTGCTATGATCTGCCACTGGCCCGCGACGCGATCGCGGCTCTTCCCTGCGCTTTCTGAAAGATGTCATGATCCGTCCACAACTGCTCGTCATCGCCGCCAGCGTCATGCTGGCACACGCCGCCCCATCCGCCCTGGCCGCCGCCGCGAAATCCGCACCGGCCGCCGCCGTCAGCGCCCAGAACCCCTTGCTCAAAGTCAGTCCCTTGCCGTTCCAGATGCCGCAGTTCGGCCTCATCAAGGACGAGCACTACGCGCCGGCGTTTGCCGAAGGCATGAAACGCCAGTTGGCCGAAGTCAACGCGATTGCCAACAACCGCCAGCCGGCCACGTTCGAGAACACCATCGTCGCACTGGAACGCACGGGGCAGCTGCTGCACCGCGTGCAGAGCATCTTCAGCAACATGACGTCGACCAACACGAACAGCGTGCTCGAAGCGGTGGAAGTGGACGTGTCGCCCAAGCTGGCCGCGCATGGCGACGCCATCACCCTCAATCCGAAATTGTTTACGCGCATCGACACCCTGTACGCCAAGCGCGACAAGCTGGGCCTCGACGCCGAATCCCTGCGCTTGCTGGAACGTTATCACACGGATTTCGTGCGCGCCGGCGCCAGGCTGTCCGATGCGGACAAGGAAAAACTGAAAGCTTACAACGCCGAGCAGGCGGGCCTGGAAACGGCCTTCGCGCAAAACGTGCTGAAGGAAACGAATGCGAAGAGCATCGTCGTCGACACGCGCGCCGAGCTGGCGGGCATGACGGACAGCGATATCGATACGGCCGCCGCGGCCGCCAAGGAACGGGGCTTGAACGGCAAGTTCGTCATCGCCCTGGTCAACACCAGCGGCCAGCCGCCGCTGGCCGTATTGACGGATCGCAAGACCCGCCAGCGTTTGATGGATGCCTCGCTGAACCGGGGCAGCCAGGGTGGCGAGTTCGACAATCGCGCCATCGTGCTGAAACTGGCCAAGCTGCGCGCCGAACGGGCGACCTTGCTCGGTTATGCCAACTACGCCGCGTATGCGCTGGAAGACCAGACGGCCAAGACCACGACGGCCGTCAATACCCTGCTGTCGGAACTGGCGAAACCGGCCGTCGCCAATGCGCGCCGCGAAGCGGCCGACCTGCAGCAAGTGGTCGATGCGGAAAAGGGCGGTTTCCAGGTGGCAGCGGCCGACTGGGCCATCTACACGGACAAGCTGCGCAAGCAACGTTTCAATTTTGATGAAAACGAGCTGAAGCCGTACCTGGAACTCAACAGCGTGCTGAACAACGGCGTCTTCTTTGCCGCCAATAAACTGTACGGCATCAGTTTCAAGGAACGCAAGGATCTGCCGGTGTACAACCCGGACGTGCGCGTCTACGACGTTCTGGATGCCAACGGCAAGCCGCTGGCCCTGTTCATCGCCGACTTCTATGCGCGCGGCAACAAGCATGGCGGCGCGTGGATGAATGAATACGTGTCGCAATCGTCCTTGATGGGCACGCATCCTGTCATCGCCAACCAGTTGAACATTCCCAAGCCGCCCGCCGGCCAGCCGACACTCTTGACGTTCGATGAAGTGACGACCATGTTCCACGAATTCGGCCATGCGCTGCACGGCATGTTCTCGAACGTGAAATACCCGCGCTTTGCCGGCACCAGCGTGCCAAGCGACTTCGTCGAGTACCCGTCGCAAGTCAATGAAATGTGGGCCGTGTGGCCGGAAGTGCTGCAAAACTACGCCAAGCACTACCAGAGCGGCGCGGCCATGCCGCAGGAATTGCTCGACAAGGTCACGGCGGCGAAGAAATTCAACCAGGGCTTCATGACCACCGAGTACCTGTCGGCGGCCCTGCTGGACCAGCGCTGGCACCAGCTGGCGCCGAGCCAGATCCCGATGGACGTGCTGGCCTTTGAAGCGGCGTCGCTGAAAGACGCCGGTGTCGACTACGCGCCCGTGCCGCCGCGCTACCGCACCACGTACTTCTCGCACAGCTTCTCGGGCGGCTACTCGGCGGCATACTATGCCTACCTGTGGTCGGAAAAGCTGGACGCGGAATCGGTCAACTGGTTCAAGGAAAACGGCGGCCTGACGCGCAAGAATGGCGACTGGTTCCGTAATAAACTGCTGTCGCGCGGCGGCAGCGCCGATGCGCTGCAGCTGTTCCGCGACTTCCGCGGCCGCGACGCCACCGTGGAGCCGCTGCTGGAACGCCGCGGCCTGAACGCGAAGTAAGCAAGCCCGTAGGCCTCAATAATTCCAGAATTCATTGAGGTCATCCTGATATTCCGAATCGGGATAGAGCGGCTGGCGCGGCGGGCGCTCTGGCATGGGGTAGCCGTGCTTGCGCGTCCAGGCGCGCAGGTCGGCAATCACGCCGGGCCGCTCGCCGGCCGGGCATTCGTGCAGGCATAGCCACTGCTTGCCCTGCATGCCGATGACGGGTTTGGGCGGGTCTTCAAAGCGTGACCAGCCCACCAGTTCGCCAATGAAGTTGCCGCGCTTGCTGTAGGTGGTGACGTCGACATACGGCCGTCCGGGGTCGTACAGCTGGGCGGTCCATTCGCGGCAGCCGACATGGCCGCGAGGATCCCGTGCTTGCCAATAAGCGTCATATCTGAAGGAGTCCAAGGTGGTGCACACGGCCGGAGAAAAGCTGGTATCGCCGGGGATGCCTTGGTTCCAATCAGCAATCTTATATGGTTTTTCGGTGGAGTCGAGGGTACGGATCAAGACCAAACTGTTGATCCGTGACAGCTTTCCGGTGAATTGCGACAGCAAACTGCTGCTGTTCACAACGTGTCCGTCTTGATCAAATAGGAAAAGGGAGGTAGCCATATCTCTCGACTTCGCATTAATAACATGCGTAGACTCTGCAAAGAGTTCATAGACGCTAAGATAAAGACGGGATCCGTTTTGGATGCTGTCTGCTGCGTTAACTTTCTTGCCGAAAACAATATTTTCTTTCATGTGTTTATTTGCATTCAGGAACAAGATATAGCGCATTGTCCATGGTACGTCGCGCCACTCTCTGGATGGGTCTCGTTCTTTTGCCGAGGATGTTGCGTGGGCGCTTGCCATAGAGATCAGGGTCACAAGCAAGAGAAAGGGAAAAGAAGATTTCATAGAATTTTTGACTCTTTCACAGTGATATGAAGATGATGCGCATGCGTTTTTTCGTTATCGCTGCGTTGTTTGTTTGCTATTTTTGGGTGCTGATCGCCAGTATTGGATTCCATGTACCAAGGATCGAAGACCTGTGTTATTGATGGATTTTTTTCTAATCGATCACGCATGGCATTCAGGAGCTTTGGCTCATTCTGCTCTCGCTCCTTGTCCCATTTACGACTGTACAGGCATGGCCGCGAGGGGCGTCTGATTGCCAATAAGCACCGTAGCGATGAGAGTCCAGGGTGGTGTACACGGCCGGCGAAAAGCTGACATCACCAGGAATGCCTCGGTCCCAATCGGCAAATGCGTATGGCTTGCTGGCCGGATCGCTGATGCGGATCAGGACCAGACTTTCAATAATGGAGCGCCTGGCGTTGAACTGGGACAGAAAGGGATCGGTATTGAGCACACGGCCATGCTCATCGAACGAGATAGAGAGCGTTGAATTGCTACCGTCTTTGATGCAATGATGCTAGCCGTGGATGAAAATAGTGCGATGGCATCAAGATAAAGCAAGTTTTTCCCATTTTTGCCGTCTGAGCGATTGAATTTGTCGGCTGACTTGAACTCTGCTTTCATGCCTGCGGCCGTATCGATCAAAAGCACATAACGTATCTTCCAAGGAACATCTAACCATTCCCGTGAAGGATCACGTTCCACTGTAGCTGGGGAGGCGTGCACGCCGCTAACCGCGTACATTAAAGCAATCACGGCATAAAAGAAGCGATGGCTCATCATGTTTCCATTGTATTGGTCGTTGGGTAAAGGCATGATTCGCAGTGTTTCGTTCGGACGGCAAACACCTGCCTGCCTCGATGATCGTGATTTCCTTCAGTAATTCCAGAATTCGTTGAGGTCATCCTGATATTCCGAATCGGGATAGAGCGGCTGGCGCGGCGGGCGTTCCGGCATGGGGTAGCCGTGCTTGCGCGTCCAGGCGCGCAGGTCGGCAATCACGCCGGGCCGCTCGCCGGCCGGGCATTCGTGCAGGCATAGCCACTGCTTGCCCTGCATGCCGATGACGGGTTTGGGCAGGTCTTCAAAGCGCGACCAGCCCACCAGTTCGCCAATGAAGTTGCCGCGCTTGCTGTAGGTGGTGACGTCGATATACGGCCGTCCGGGGTCGTACAGCTGGGCGGTCCATTCGCGGCAGCCGACATGGCCGCGGAAGTCGTCTGATTGCCAATAAGCACCATAGCGATGAGAGTCCAGGGTGGTGCACACGGCCGGCGAAAAGCTGACATCACCAGGAATGCCTTGGTCCCAATCGGCAAATGCGTATGGCTTGCTGGCCGGATCGCTGGTGCGGATCAGGACCAGACTGTTGATATATGAGAGCTTGCCCATGAATGGCGATAGAACGGAATTCTTGTTCATGACGCGTCCATTTCGATCAAACGAGATAAGCACGGTAGCGACAGGTGCTGAGCGTGATCCCCTAAGTGAAACAATTTTGGCGAAGAGTTCCTGAGCCTCGAGATATACCATGGGCTCCTCATACTTCCCGTCTAATGCATTCATGCTTTTGGCGATGGCGATACCAGTCGCCATATGTTTTTTGGAATTGAGGAAAAGGACATAACGTATGCTCCAGGATTTATCGAACCATTGACGTGAAGGACGCTGTTTCGTCTCCACAGTATTGGCATTTGCGCTGCCGGCTACGCAGGCTAAGGCGCATAAGATCAGCGAAAATAGATAGTTCATAAAATTTGAGGGTCATTCAGAGTGAGATGAAGATGATCGGCATGAATTGTTTCGTTCTTGCTACGTTGTTCATTGGCAGTCTGAGGAGATTGATCACGGGTGTCGCCTTCCATGTACCAAGGGTCAAAAACTTGTTTAACTGATGGGTTTTTTTGTAACTGTTGCCGTAGCTCATGCATTAATTTAGGTTCATTTAGATTGCGTTCGTCGTTCCACCTAGCCCTTGCTAGCCTTTCTTTGTTAATTTTTTCCATTTTCTCTTTTTGTGTTGATTCAGTTTGCGTCGCGAGGCGTTCTCCAGAAATTGCACGCGCCTGCTGTTCTGCCAATATGAGTTCGTCATACAACTGCTTTTCCCGGGCGCGAACATTCGGATTCCTGCCCCCCGCGCCAGTCAGTCCGACGCGGTTGATGTGCACTGCTTGACTGGCGTTGGCGATGTAGACGATATCGAGCCCCAGGCCGGCGCGGTGGGCGATTGAACCGAGCATGGGCCGCCAGCACGAGGTCACATGCACTTCGGTGACGCCAGCCTTGTGCGCTTCGCTGAGCAGGGCGGCGAAGGCGGCCGGGTGGGTGCGCGGCAGCACGTCCTTGAGCAGGGAGCAGTAGGTGATGTTGGCGCGCGCATTCTCGGAGTCGGCGAAGGCGACGCGCAAGGCATGCGCCGGGGTCGTGTCGCTGGCGGGAAACTGGACCAGCAGTTGCGCGGCGGGCAGGCCGCTGTAGATGGCGCGCACGGCGACGCGCACGGCGGGCGGAGTTTCTGGCGGCAGGATGGCGTCGGCTTGCGCCGCGGTATACAGATGCGAAATCTGCATCCAGATGTCGCCCGTCAGCAGGGCCTTGTAGCAATCGACGGCGCGCTCGCCCGCCTGGCGCGTGACCGATGTGCCCACCACGGCGCGCGCATGGCCGATGCGGCCTTGCTTTTCCGTGATGAGGACTTCGACGTCATGCTCGCCCACTTGCAGCGCATACACGGGTTCTCGCCGGAAATCGGGATGCACATCGCTGTTGAGAAACAAGGCGACGCGCGCACCCGGTGCCGCCAGCAACTCGATGCTGCGCTTGCTGCCGCTCAGCTTGCACAGGCTGGCTTCGGCTTCCTGCACCTTGCCATCGATCGATACGCGATACGGCAGCGCAAGGTCGCGTTTCGTCGCGCTCGTATCGAAGACGTAGCGCACCTTGCGCCGGGCGCTGACATTGACCGTCGTCAAGGAAGTGCTTGCCGCCAGCGTGCCGGTCGCGGCGGGTGTCGCTTCAGTCATGCTCGCCGCCAGGCTCCGTTGCCGGGGCCGCTGCTTCGCTTTCCCAGAATAACTGGACGCTGGCCGGGTCGTGGCCGCTGACCGTCCCGGTGCGGCCGTCGCTGTCAGTCACGCCGCGTACCGTGCGGCCATCAGGCAATAGCATGCGGTACGGCAGGCCCGGCACCGGTGCGCCCGACGCTTCATCGAGCGCGCGGAAGGCCGCGCTGTAGTTGCCAGCGGCGGCAGCGGGCGCCATGGTGGCCGTTGCCGTTGCCGTTGCCGGCGCTGCCGCCGGCGCATCGTCGATCTGCATCGTATGCTGGGTCGCCATCAGCTTGGCGCCGCATGCCGTGCGCATGCCATCGACGGCGGTGCCGATGCCGGCATATGTATGAAAAGCCAGGCCTTCGGCGATGGGAAAGTTGCCCTTGCATTTGGGACAGAAGGTCATGTGTCCCCGCTGCGCTACCTGGCGCCCGTTGGTGGTCACGTTGGCATTGCCTTCCAGTACTTTACCGCCGTGGCTGGTGGGATCGCCCTTGCAGATGACTGCGCGCATCATTTGCTTCTCCTGCGGAAACAAAAGTTTCAATATAAATGGCTGGTGAATTAGCAAGCTGATCTGGCGCAAGTGATATGCCTTGCGGGAGCGGGCGGGCAAGAGGATTTATGGCAGAATCGTGCCTGCCAACTTTTACGAGTAAGATAAAGCCATGAGCAAGGAACTGCAGGGACTCACGCTGGAAACCATCCTGACGCGTCTACAATGCCATTACGGCTGGGATGGTCTGAGCAAGCACATCGATATCAATTGCTTCATCAGCGATCCCAGCATCAAGTCGAGCCTGAAGTTTTTGCGCAAGACCCCGTGGGCCAGGAGCAAGGTGGAACAGCTGTACCTGGACACGCAATTTACTGACTGACAGGAAAAAACATGGATAGCAAACTCAAGGAATCGTTACAACAGCTGCAATCGACCATCGCGTCTGGCGATCCTGTGGATGAAGAACTGCATGGTTTGCTGCAAAAACTCGATGGCGACATCCAGCTGCTGCTGGAAAAGCGCGCCGCGCAGGAACAGGAAGAAGAGTCGACCACATATGGACTGGCCGAGCGCAGCCAGGAATTGTCGGCCAAGTTTGCCGTCAAGCATCCGAAACTGGAACCGGCGCTGCGGGAATTGGGGGAGATTCTCGCCAATATGGGAATTTGATGTACCTCTGAAAACCTATTGCGCAGCCCACTGCCGGGCATCCGTTGCTCACCGTATGTTCGTACGGCTCTGCTACTCAACCCGGCATGGAGCTTGCTCGCTACGGTTTTGAGAGGCGCCGAGATGATGTTGATGCAATGATAAAAACTGCTCCTCAGTCACAATTTCACGATGGAAATTCCCCAAGTGATTGAAAAATAAACGTTTTTTGTACGTAAATCCAACAGTAAAAAGCAGGCCGTCAGGTTGGAAATGGCCAATTCCGGTACAATCCGTACCCTATGAGCTCCCCTACCAATTTATTTGCGACCGTTCCCAAGCGGTCTGCCCGCGCTGCCGTGGCGCCTTTCCTGCCGATGTCGCGTGCCGAGATGGACGCGCTGGGCTGGGATCAGTGCGACGTCATCCTCGTCACGGGCGACGCCTACATCGACCATCCGAGCTTCGGCATGGCCCTCGTTGGCCGCCTGCTCGAAGCGCAGGGTTATCGCGTCGGCATCATCAGCCAGCCGGACTGGCTGTCGGCCGACGCCTTCCGCATCCTCGGCAAGCCGCGCCTGTACTATGGCATCACGGCCGGCAACATGGATTCCATGGTCAACCAGTACACGGCCGACCGCAAGATCCGCTCCGACGACGCCTACACGGCCAATGCCGAGCCGAACAAGCGCCCTGACCGCGCCGTCACCGTGTACGCCCAGCGCGCGCGCGAAGCGTATTCCGACGTGCCCATCGTCATCGGCAGCATCGAGGCGTCCTTGCGCCGCATCGCCCATTACGATTACTGGTCGGACAAGGTCCGCCGTTCCGTCTTGCCCGATTCCAAGGCCGATTTGCTGATCTTCGGCAATGCCGAGCGGGCGCTGGTCGACCTGACGCACCGCCTGGCCGCCGGCGAACACATCAAGGATATCCGCGACTTGCGCGGCACGGCCTTCATGGTGCCGTCCGGCTGGCTGCCCGGCGAGGACTGGGGCGTGCACAATTCCACCCGCGTGGACGTGCCCGGCAAGATCGACCCGCATTACAGCCCCTACGAGATGGTGCAGGAAGACAAGACCGCCTGCGCCACGGAAAACGCGTCGAAATCGGCCGAAGTCATCAAGCCCATCCGCATCATGAGCCGCGAAGAGCGCCTGGCCATGGCCAAGGAAAAGCACGACAAGACCGTCGTGCGCCTGCCGTCCTACGACGTCGTCAAGGATGACCCCGTCATGTATGCGCATGCGTCGCGCGTGTTCCACCTGGAATCGAATCCCGGCAATGCGCGCGCCATGGTGCAGGCGCACGGCGAGCGCGACGTGTGGCTCAACCCGCCGCCGCTGCCGCTGGCCATGGACGAGATGGATGGCGTGTACGACATGAATTACGCGCGCGCCCCGCACCCGAGCTATGGTAAGGCGCACATCCCCGCCTGGGAAATGATCCGCTTTTCCGTCAACATCATGCGCGGCTGCTTCGGCGGCTGCACCTTCTGCTCGATCACGGAACACGAGGGCCGCATCATCCAGAGCCGTTCGGAACCGTCGATCCTGCGCGAAATCGAGCATATCCGCGATAAAACCAAAGGCTTTACGGGCACCATTTCCGATATGGGCGGTCCGACGGCGAATATGTACCGCCTGGCCTGCAAGGAAAAAGAGATCGAAGTGTCGTGCCGCCGCCTGTCGTGCGTGTACCCGTCCATCTGCGTGAACCTGGGCACGGACCACAGCAAGCTCATCTCGCTGTACCGCAAGGCGCGCGCCATTCCCGGCATCAAGAAAGTGCTGATCAGCTCGGGCTTGCGCTACGACCTGGCCGTGCGTTCGCCCGAGTACGTGAAGGAACTGGTGACGCACCACGTGGGCGGCCTGTTGAAGATTGCCCCTGAGCACACGGAAGAGGGGACGTTATCGAAGATGATGAAGCCCGGCATCGGCGCCTACGATGAATTCAAGGAAATGTTCGACCGTTTCTCGCTGGAAGCAGGCAAGAAGCAATACCTGATCCCGTATTTCATCGCCGCCCATCCGGGCACGACGGACCTGGACATGCTGAACCTGGCCCTGTGGCTGAAGAAAAACAATTTTAAATTGGACCAGGTGCAGACCTTCATGCCTACGCCGATGGCCATGGCCACGACCATGTACCACACGCGCAAGAATCCGCTGCGCAAGGTGACGGCCGATTCGGAAGTGGTGGAAACGGCCCGCAGCGGCAAGATCCGCCGCACGCATAAAGCCTTCCTGCGCTACCAGGACCCGGCCAACTGGCCGATTTTGCGCGAAGCGCTGGTCAACATGGGCCGTGGCGACTTGATCGGCAATGGCGACAAGCATTTGATACCGGCCTGGACCTCATCCGAGTCGGGCGGCCTGGCCGCTGGCGAACGCAGCCGTCAGACGCATGGCGCCGGCACGCCGGACAAGTTCAAGGTCACGCCGGGCAAGAACCGCATCGCCCTGGGCGGCACGGCCGCCGCGCCGAAGGCTACTGCCGTCGAGTCGAAAGTGCGTCCGTCGATCTTGTCGACCATCAAGACGAAGGCCAAGCCTGCCGCCGCGCCCGTGGGCCGTGGCGCCAAGCCGGCCGCCAAGGGCGGTACGCCAGCCCGCAGCGGCCGCCGCTAAGCTTTCAGCGTTGCAACAAGAACCCGGCCTGCGCGCCGGGTTTTTTTATGTCCGGCAGCATTGCCCACGCCGGCGAATTTATCTTGACATCAAGATAGTATACGTCCACACTCGATTTATCTTAACGTCGAGATAGTTCATGTCCACCTCTGCTGCCCGCCCCGCCTGGGGCGATATCGTGCTCACGGCGCTGGCGCCCCTGATCTGGGGTTCCACGTATATCGTCACGTCCGAACTGCTGCCGCCGCACCGCCCGTTCACGGCCGCGCTGATCCGCGTGCTGCCGGCCGGCCTGCTGTTGCTGCTGATCATGCGGCGCCTGCCCGCGCGGCGCGACTGGGGCCGCGTGCTGATCCTGTCCGCCTTGAATATCGGCGTGTTCCAGGCGCTGCTGTTCGTCGCCGCCTACCGCTTGCCGGGCGGCCTGGCGGCCGTGGTGGGGGCCATCCAGCCGCTCTTGGTGATGGGCCTGGCCTGGGGCGTGGAAGGGCGCCGCCCGGCCCGCCTGGCCCTGGGCGCCAGCGTGCTGGGCGTGGCCGGCATGGCCGTTCTGTTATTGTCGCCGCGCACGGTGTGGGAACCCGTCGGCATCGCCGCCGCGCTGGGCGGCACGGCCTGCATGGCGGCCGGCACCTACCTGACGCGGCGCTGGAAGCCGGACTTGCCCGTGCTGGCGCTGACGGGCTGGCAATTGCTGCTGGGCGGCCTGATGCTGGCGCCCGTCGCCTGGCTGGCCGATGCACCGTTGCCGGCGCTGTCGTTGCAGCAAGTGCTGGCCTACGCCTACCTGTGCCTGGCCGGCGCGCTGCTGGCGTATGCCTTGTGGTTTCGCGGCATCAGCCGCCTGTCGCCCGTGGCCGTCTCCTCGCTGGGACTGCTCAGTCCCCTGATGGCCGTCGTGCTGGGCTGGGCCTTGCTGGGCCAGGCCATGACGGGCTGGTCGATGCTGGGCTTGCTGCTGGTGCTGGCCAGCGTGCTGGCCGTGCAGTGGGCCAGCGCCCGTCCCGCAACAAACGCCTGACTTGCGCGTGTTCTTCCTCGGCAGGCCGGTCGTATCGGCCTGCCCGTTTCCCTCTGGGCGTCCCTTTTTTGCTGCACCGCACATACAGTTTTGCTTGCACTGATATGGGGCATTGAGGCACTATTCGCTTCGCGCAAACGTTTGCGCGCAACGAATTTCCTAAAAAGCATGCAGTACACGTGCTTGACCAACCCCTCTGGAGACGCTCATGACATCCCGTATTCGCCTGAAAATGATTGCCGCCGCTGTCCTCGTGTGTGCCTTGCCCGCCGTGCCGGCGATGGCGCAGACGCCAGCAAAGCCGAAGGTGGCGCTGGTGATGAAGTCGCTCGCCAATGAATTTTTCCTGACCATGGAAAATGGCGCCAAGGCGCATCAGAAGGTCAATGCCGCCAAGTACGACCTGCTGTCGAACGGCATCAAGGATGAAACGGATACGTCGAGCCAGATCAAGCTGGTCGAGCAAATGATCGTTTCGCGCGTCAATGCGCTGGTGATTGCCCCGGCCGACTCGAAAGCGCTGGTGCCCGTGCTGAAAAAAGCCATCGACGCGGGCATCATCGTCGTCAATATCGACAACAAGCTCGACGATGGCGCCCTGAAAGAGAAGGGCATCACCGTGCCCTTCGTCGGCCCGGACAACCGCAAGGGCGCCAAGGTCGTCGGCGACTTCCTGGCCAAGCAGATCAAGAAGGGCGACCCCGTCGGCATCATCGAAGGCGTGTCCACCACCTACAACGCGCAGCAGCGCACCCTGGGCTTCCAGGACGCCATGAACGCGGCCGGTGCGAAAGTGGTCAGCGTGCAGTCGGGCCAGTGGGAAATCGCGCCTGCCAACACGGTCGCAGCCGCCATGCTGAACGCCAACCCGAATATCAAGGCTTTGCTGTGCGGTAACGACAACATGGCCATCGGCGCCGTGTCCGCCATCAAGGCGGCCGGCAAGACGGGCAAAGTGCTCGTCGTCGGCTACGACAACATCAACGCCATCAAGCCGATGCTGGCCGATGGCCGCGTGCTGGCTACCGCCGACCAGTTCGGTTCGCAGCAAGCCGTGTTCGGCATCGAGACCGTGCTGAAAGCCTTGGCGCAGAAGAAGAAACAGGCCGATCTCGGTGGCGTCATCGAAACCAAGGTCGAACTGGTCGCCAAGGGCGCCAAGTCCTGATCGTCTGATCCCGCCGGGGCCAGCGTCCGCGTCTCTGCCTGAGGCTGCGGCGCCGGCCCCGCCGCCTTTTTCCGCGGAGTTTTATCATGCCTACCGACATCCCCCCGGCGCCCTCAGCCGCCATCCCTCTATTGACCCTGGACAACATCGGCAAGTCCTATGTCGGCCCCGTGCTGGGCGGCGTGCGCCTGCGCTTTGCCCCTGGCCAGGTGCTGGCGCTGACGGGAGAGAACGGCGCGGGCAAGAGCACCCTGTCGAAGATCATCTGCGGCCTGGAGCAAGCCACGACGGGCACGATGCTGCTCGACGGCAAGCCCTACCAGCCCGCTTCGCGCGGCGCCGCCGAGGCGCTGGGCATCCGCATGGTGATGCAGGAATTGAATCTGATTCCCACGCTGTCGATCGCGGAAAACCTGTATTTGAAAAACCTGCCGCAGCGTTTCGGCTTTATCGACCGCACCCGTCTCGAACGCGACGCGCGTGAACAGATGGAGAAAGTGGGCCTGGGCGGCCTGGACCCGTGGACCTTGGTTGGCGAACTGGGCATCGGCCACCAGCAGATGATCGAGATTGCGCGCAACCTGATCGGCGCCTGCCGCCTGCTGGTGTTGGATGAGCCGACGGCCATGCTGACGCATCGCGAAGTGGAATTGCTGTTCCTGCAGATCGAGCGCCTGAAGGCCGACGGCGTGTGCATCATCTATATTTCCCACCGCCTGGAAGAACTCAAGCGCGTGGCCGACCGCATCGCCGTGCTGCGCGACGGCCAGCTCGTGTGCGATGACGATATCGCCGGCCACTCCGCCGCCGACCTGGTCAGCCTGATGGTGGGCCGCTCGGCCGACGATGCCGTCGACCTGAGCGGGCGCACGATAGGCGCGCCGCTGCTGCGTGTGCGGGGCCTGGCGCGCGGCAAGGTGGTCAACCCGACCTCGTTTGACTTGCGCGCGGGCGAAATCCTCGGCATCGCCGGCCTCATCGGCTCGGGCCGCACGGAATTGCTGCGTTTGATCTTCGGCGCCGACCGCGCCGACGCCGGCGACGTGTTCCTCGGCGACAGCGAGGTGCCCGCCGCCTTGCACTCGCCGCAGGCGGCCGTGCAGGCCGGCATCGCCATGATCACGGAAGACCGCAAGGGCCAGGGCTTGTTGCTGCGCCAGTCCATCGCCGTCAACACCACCCTGGCCGCGCTCGACACCGTCAGCGGCGCCGGCTGGCTCAACGACGCGGCCGAAGCGACGGTGGCCGACGATTATATCCAGCGCCTGGGCATCCGCTCGCGCAACAGCGCGCAAACGGTGGCGGAACTGTCCGGCGGCAACCAGCAAAAAGTGGTGATCGCCCGCTGGCTGTACCGCGACTGCCCCGTGATGCTGTTCGACGAACCCACGCGCGGCATCGATATCGGCGCCAAGTTTGATATCTATCAGGTGCTGGCCGAGCAGGCGCGCCAAGGCAAGGGCCTCGTCATCGTGTCGAGCGACTTGCGCGAACTGATGCTGATCTGCGACCGCATCGCCGTCATGAGCGCGGGCAGCATCGTCGACACCTTCGAACGCGGTGCCTGGAGCCAGGACGCGCTGCTGTCGGCCGCCTTCTCCGGCTATTTGACCCCCACTTCCACTCCAGCTGCGGCCTGATCCGCCGGAAAGATTCCCATGACTATCCACTCCTCTCCTTCGTATCTGCAGCGCAGCCTGGCCGACCTGAAAAACTATGCGGGCCTGATCGGTGCTTTGCTGGCCATGTGCGTGCTGTTCTCGTTTGCCAGCGAAAACTTCTTTACCCTGGCGACCTTGAGTACCCTGTCGAACAACATCCCGACCCTGGTCGTGATGGCCGTCGGCATGACGTTTGTGCTGATCATCGGCGGCATCGACCTGTCCGTCGGTTCCGTGATGGCGCTGGCCGCTTCCGTGCTGTCGCTGGCCGTCGTGCACTGGGGCTGGCCCGTGTGGAGCGCGGCTTTGCTGGGCATGTTCGTCGCGGCCCTGTGCGGCGCGACGACGGGCCTCATTTCCGTCGGCTGGCGCATCCCCTCGTTCATCGTGTCCCTGGGCGTGCTGGAAATGGCGCGCGGCATGGCGTATCAAGTGACCAATTCGCGCACGGAATACATCGGCAGCGCCGTCGACGGCATCAGCTCGCCCATCGCGTTTGGCCTGTCGCCCGCCTTCATCGCCTCGATCGCCATCGTCGTCATCGGCCACCTGGTGCTCACGCGCACGGTGCTGGGACGCCACTGGATCGGCATCGGCACGAATGA
The DNA here is from genome assembly GCF_900156175.1 of Janthinobacterium sp. TND4EL3. GTDB lineage: Bacteria > Pseudomonadota > Gammaproteobacteria > Burkholderiales > Burkholderiaceae_D > Janthinobacterium. The sequence continues at coordinate 101,962 of NZ_FTMV01000011.1, read as the reverse complement.
AGAAGCCGTGCGTTTGTCCGGGATCAATACGAAACCGTCGAAAGTGCTGGTGTTTGCCCTGATGGGTTTCCTCGCCGGCGTGGGCGCGCTGTTCCAGGTGTCGCGCCTGGAAGCGGCCGACCCGAACGGCGGCGTGGGCATGGAATTGCAAGTGATCGCCGCCGTCGTGATCGGCGGCACGAGCCTGATGGGCGGGCGCGGTTCCGTCATCAGCACCTTTATCGGCGTGTTGATCATTTCCGTGCTGGAAGCGGGCCTGGCGCAGGTGGGTGTATCGGAACCCGTGAAACGCATCGTCACGGGCCTGGTGATCGTTGCCGCCGTCGTGCTCGACACTTACCGCCGCCGCGGCGAGCGTTCATAATACCGGCCCATGGCAACCATCAAACAAGTGGCGCAGGCGGCGGGGGTATCGTTTACCACCGTCTCGCACGTCCTCAACAATACCCGCCCCGTCAGCGACGAGGCGCGCCGCGCCGTGCTGGCGGCCGTGGAGGCACTGCATTACGTGCCCAGCGCGCTGGCGCGTTCCTTGCGCAGCCGCAGCACGGGCACCATCGGCCTGATCATTCCCAACAATACGAACCCGTATTTCTCGGAAGTGGCGCGCGGCATCGAGGACAGCTGCTACGCGGCCGGCTACAGCGTGATCTTGTGCAATTCCGATGACGACCCCGTCAAGCAGCGCGATTACCTGAACGTGCTGCTGACCAAGCGCTGCGACGGCCTGATTTTGTCCGCACTGGCCGACAGCGATGGCGAACTGCTGCGCAAGATGAAGGTGCCGGCCGTGCTGCTCGACCGCGCGCCCAGCGACCTGGCCATCGATGCCGTGGCCGTCGACAACCGCGCCGGCGGGGCCTTGGCCGCGCGCCACCTGCTGGGACTGGGACGCCGGCGCCTCGCCTGCATCGCCGGTCCCCGCGAGGTGAGCATTTCCAACGAGCGCATCGCCGGCGCGCGCGGCGCCATGGCGGACGCGGGCGTGGTCCTGGACGACGCCCTGTGCGTACATGGCGATTTTACGAGCGCGGGCGGCTATGCGGCCGCGCTGGACTTGCTGGCGCTGCCCCAGGGCGAGCGCCCCGACGCCCTGTTCTGCTGCAATGACTTGATGGCGTTTGGCGCCCTGCGCGCCGCCGCCGAGCGCGGCATTGCCGTGCCCGCGGACCTGGCCGTCGTCGGCTTTGACGATATCGACCTGGCCAGCTTCGTGCATCCGGCCCTGAGCAGCGTGGCGCAGAATACGCGCGAGCTGGGCCGCATCACGGCCGCCTGCCTGCTGGCGCGCATCGCCGATCCCGCCTTGCCGCGCCAGCAGCGCAGCATCGCGCCCGAGCTGCACGTGCGCGGCTCCAGCGTGGCCGCCACCGTACCTTCTGCTGTACCTACTTTTTCTCCTGCAACTGAACTGATGGGAATGACATCATGATCGTGGTTATCGGCAGCATCAATATGGACTTGGTCTTGCGCGTGCCGCGCATGCCCCTCCCCGGCGAAACCCTGACGGGCGGCGCCTTTAGAACCATTCCTGGCGGCAAGGGCGCCAATCAGGCCGTGGCCTGCGCGCGCCTGAGCGGCAAGGTGGCGGGCGCCCAGCAAGTGGCCATGATCGGCTGCGTGGGCGATGACGCCTTTGGCGCTACGTTGCGCGCGGCCCTCGTGGGCGACGGCATCATCGACAGCCACGTCACGACCTTGCCGGGCGTGGCGTCCGGCATCGCCTCCATCCTCGTCGACGACAAGGGCCAGAACAGCATCGTGATCGCCGGCGGCGCCAACGATTTATTGAGCCCCGCGCACATCGACGCGGCCAGGGCGCTGATCGAGCAGGCCGATATCGTCGTGCTGCAGCTGGAAACGCCGATGGCCACCGTCGTGCACGCGATTCAACTGGCCCGCTCGCTGGGCAAGACCGTGGTGCTGAACCCGGCCCCGGCGGCCAGCCTGCCGGACGGCGTGCTGGAACTGGTCGACTACCTGATTCCGAATGAAATCGAGGCGGCCATGCTGGCCGGCGTCAGCCCGGAAGGCGCGGACGCCAAGGCGCTGGCGGCCGCGCTGCAAAAGCTGGGCAGCGACAACGTCATCATCACCCTGGGTTCCAAGGGCGTGCATGCGGCCCTGTATGGCGGCGATTTCACCTTTCCGGCCGAAGTGGTGCAAGCCGTCGACACGACGGCTGCCGGCGACACCTTCATCGGCGGTTTTGTGGCGGGCCTGGCGTCCGGCATGGACGAGGCGGAAGCGATTCAACAAGGCCAGCGCGCTGCCGCCTGGAGCGTGACCAAGCCCGGCGCGCAAACCTCGATTCCCCACCTGCACGAGCTGTTCTGAGACCATGAAAAAATCACCGCTGCTCAATATTGCTCTGTCGCAAATGATCGCTTCGCTGGGCCATGGCGACATGCTCGTCATCGGCGACGCGGGCCTGCCGTCGCAGCCGGGCGTGCCCCTGATCGACCTGGCCCTGACGCGCGGCATACCCGGCTTCATCGATACGGTGAACACCGTACTGAGTGAAATGCAGGTGGAATACCATTTGCTGGCCAGCGAATTGCCGCAGCACAATCCGGCCATGGCGGCCCAGGTGGCGGCCTTGTCCCTGCCCGATGCGCGCCAGGTGACGCATGACGAGTTCAAGCAATTGAGCAAGGGCGCGCGCGCCATCGTGCGCACGGGCGAGTGCAGTCCGTATGCCAACATCATTCTGGTGGCTGGCGTCGTGTTCTAGCGCAAACTATTGTCAGATTGTTTGCCAAAAACCGCAACGTTATTGTTTTCAGAGAAATAATTATCCATCGGCAAAAGGCGCGGCGGAATAGCCGCTACAATAACCTGACCCCTGCCAGCTCGGCAGGCTTCGATGGTTTCCTGCCATGCCGATGGAAGCAGCCCGCGCTTTCCGACTCCCCTGGCCGCCGCATGCAGGCAGGCGGGTGCTCGGCTGCCTGGCCCTGCTGGCGCTGCTGTATTGCTGGGCGACACCGGCCCGGGCGCTGGAGCGCGTCGTCCTGCAGCTGAGCTTTACCCATCAATTCCAGTTTGCCGGCTATTACGCGGCCATCGAGCAGGGCTATTACCGCGAGGCGGGCCTGGACGTGCAGCTGCGCGAGGGCGGTGACGGCAAGCGCAGCGAGGCGGTCGTGCTGGCGGGCCAGGCCGAGTATGGCGTGGGCAACAGCAGCCTCTTGCTGAGCCGCCTGGCCGGCAAGCCTTTGGTGGTGCTGGCCGTCGTGTTCCAGCATTCGCCCAGCGTGCTGCTGATGCGCCAGCATGGCGGCGCGCCGGATGTGCGCCGGCTGGCGGGCGCTGCCGTGATGCTCGGTTCGCCTGCGGATGTGCCGGCCGCTTCCGATGAAGTCTCGCTCTTCCTGCGAAAAATGGGCGTTGACGGGGCCAGCCTGCGGCGCTTGCCGCCCAGCCACCGGATCGACGATTTGATCAATGGCAAGGTCGAGGCGATTGCCGCCTATTCCACCAACGAGCCCGACTACCTGGACCGGGCCGGTTTTTCCTATTATCAGTTCACGCCGCGCACGGCCGGCATCGATTTCTACGGCGACAACCTGTTTACCAGCGAGCATGAATTGCGCCGCCATCCCGAGCGCGTGAAAGCGTTCCGCGCGGCCAGCCTGCGCGGCTGGCAATATGCGATGGCCCACCGCGAGGAAATGGCGCAGTTGATCCGCGTCAAATACAGCCAGCGCCACGACAGCGCCCACCTGCTGTACGAGGCACAGCAGATGGAACTGCTGCTGCAGCCCGTGCTGGTGGAACTCGGCTACATGAATCCCCAGCGCTGGCAGCATATCGCCGATACCTATGCCGCCATGGGCGTGCTGCCGCGCAAGGCCACGGACAGCAGCGCCTACCAGGGCTTTTTGTATCGCCCCGTTCCCGGCGCCGACCTGGGCGGGCTGTACCTGTCGCTGGGCGTGGCGGGCGGCCTGCTGGCCGTGTCGGCAGCCTTCCACTTCAGCAACCTGGCGCGCGAACGCCGCCGCACGGAAGAAACCATCCGCCAGGGGGAATTGCGTTTTCGCACCATGTTCGAGGAAGCGCCCATGGGCATCGCCCTGATCGATACCCTGAGCGGGCAGTTTATCGACATCAATCCGCGCTATCTCGCCATCGCCGGGCGCAGCCTGGAGCACATGAAACGGTCGAGCTGGATGGAGATCAGCCATCCCGACGACGTGGCGGGCGAGCAGGAGCAGGTGGCGCAGCTGCTGGCGCGGCGCCTGCGCGGCTTTCGCCACGCCAAGCGCATCGTGCGCCCCGACGGCGCCATCGTCTGGGTCGACGCCTCGGTGACGGCCATCGACACGATGCGCCATGGCGGCCCGCACCACCTGTGCATGCTGGAAGACGTGACGGACAAGCGGCAATCCGAAGCGCTGATCTGGCAGCAAGCCAATTTCGATACCCTGACGCAACTACCGAACCGCCGCATGTTCCACGAGCGCCTGCGCCTGGCGCTGGCCCAGGGCCGGCGCGATGCGAGTCGCGTGGCCATCCTGTTCATCGACCTTGACCATTTCAAGGAGGTCAACGACACCCTCGGCCACCACCAGGGCGACATCCTGCTGATCGAGGCGGCGCGGCGCATCCGCGTGGGCGTGCGCGAGACGGATACGGTGGCGCGCCTGGGCGGCGATGAATTCACGGTGATCCTGTCCGACCTCGACGACCTGCAGCAGGTGGACCGCATCGCGCGGCAAATCCTCGACGGCTTGCTGGCGCCCTTCGTGCTGGGGCAGGAGCAGGCCTTCGTCTCGGCCTCGATCGGCATCACCCTGTATCCCGATGACGCGGCCACCATCGAGGATTTGCTCAAGCATGCGGACCAGGCCATGTATGTGTCGAAAGGGGCGGGACGCAACCGCTACAGTTACTTCACGCCCGCGCTGCAGGTGGCGGCCGTCAACCGCATGCGCCTGGGGGCGGACTTGCGCACGGCCCTGCGCGAGCAGCAGCTGCGGCTGCTCTACCAGCCCATCGTCGAATTGCGGGGCGGCCGCATCGTCAAGGCGGAAGCCTTGCTGCGCTGGCAGCATCCGCAGCGCGGCCTCGTGGCGCCGCCCGATTTTCTTGCCCTGGCCGAAAGCAGCGGCCTGATCGCGGACATCGGCGACTGGGTGCAGCAGGTGGCGGCCGCGCAACTGCTGCGCTGGCGCGCGGCCGGCCACGCCAGCGGGGAGGACTTGCAGCTGTGCATCAATATGTCGCCGCTGGAGCTGCAGCGCGAGGCGGAAGCGCCCGGCACCTGGCTGCGCCAGCTGGCGGCCCTCGGTGTGCCGGCCTCGGCCGTCGTGCTGGACGTGCGCGAGGACGTGCTGCTGGGCAGCGGCATGGCGCAGCGTCTCCAGCATTTGCGCGCAGCGGGCGTGCAGATCGCCCTCGACGATTTCGGCAGCGGCCATGCTTCGCTGACGCAATTGCAGCAGTGCGCCATCGATTACCTGAAGATCGACGGCGCCCTGATCCGCAAGCTGGCGCCCGCTGCCACCGAGCTGGCCCTGTGCGAGGCCATCATCGGCGTGGCGCACAAGCTGGGCTTGCGCGTCATCGCCGAAGGGGTGGAGACGGAAGCGCAGCGCGTGTTGCTGCTGGGCATAGACTGCGATTACGCCCAAGGCCAGTTGTTTGCACCGCCGCTGGCCATCGAGGCGTTCGACGCGCTGCTGCAGGCCAGGCGGCCCTTGCCCCCTTGAAACAGGCACGCACTGCCACCAGATTTTACGCAAGCCTGCGGGACAGGGCTCCCGGCCTGAACGGGCTTATACTCGACGGGCTGGCGCCTGCGCCCGGCTCCAGCTGTCACCGGTTCGCCACATGTGAACCGGGCGCGCAGGCAACTCTTCTTCCATTCACTCAACTCGAGGTGACCTCATGGGCATTTTCAGCAATATCTACAACAAGATCTTCCACCATTCATCCGACGCCGCCCCGGCAGCCACGCCAGCGGCCGCCACCGACGCGCCAGCGGCGGCCGCACCGGCGGCAGCGCCTGCACCGGCCGCCGCCGTGCCGGTCGTCGACGTGGAAGTGGTGCTGGTCGACCTGGCCAGCAAGAACGCGGAAAAACTCAATTGGCGCACGTCCATCGTCGACCTGATGAAACTGCTTCAACTCGACAGCAGCCTGGCCTCGCGCAAGGAACTGGCGCAAGAGCTGCATTTCACGGGCGACACCAACGATTCGGCCAGCATGAATATCTGGCTGCACCGCCAGGTGATGATCAAGCTGGCGGAAAACGGCGGCAAAGTACCGGAAGAGTTGAAAAATTAAAGACCCGGCGGCAGCAAGGGGATACCTTGTTGTCGCTGTTCAATCCCGTGGGAACTGCCTATCATGGAGTTCCCATGGCGTCATGATAGCTAAAACCAATTGAAACTATTGTGACAATCAATTTTGCATATGGGTTAAAACCCCTTACACTAGAGTCTTACTGATTCACCACACGAGAGGAAATGAAATGTCGCTCATCAATACCCAAGTTAAACCATTCAAGGCAACCGCATACCACAATGGCAAATTCGTCGACCTGACGGAAGCGTCCCTGAAAGGCAAGTGGTCGGTATTCGTGTTCTACCCAGCCGACTTCACCTTCGTTTGCCCAACCGAACTGGAAGACCTGGCCGATCACCACGCCGAGTTCCAGAAGCTGGGCGTCGACGTGTACGGCATCTCGACCGACACCCACTTCGCGCACAAGGCATGGCACGACACCTCGGACGCGATCAAGAAAGTGCAATACGCACTGATCGGCGACCCGACCGGCGCCCTGTCGCGCAACTTCGAAGTCATGATCGAAGAAGAAGGCCTGGCACTGCGCGGCACTTTCGTCATCAATCCGGACGGCTTCATCAAAGTGCTGGAAGTGCATGACAACGGCATCGGCCGTGACGCAGCAGAACTGTTGCGCAAAGTCAAAGCCGCCCAGTACGTGGCTTCCCACCCAGGCGAAGTGTGCCCGGCAAAATGGACGGAAGGCGCCGCAACGCTGACCCCATCGCTGGACCTGGTCGGCAAGATCTAAGTCTCGATGCACGACGTAGCAAACAAGTAGTTACCGCGATGCCGGACCGGGCGTCCGGCCCGGCATACGCCTAAATATTTGTAAAGGAAGAAAAGCATGTTAGACGCAACCCTCAAAACCCAACTGAAATCCTACCTGGAAAAAGTGGTGTATCCGCTTGAGCTGGTCGCTTCTCTCGATGACAGCGCAAAAGCCCGCGAGATGAAGGAATTGCTCCAGGAAATAGTCCTGTTGAGCGACAAGATCACGCTGGTCGAGCGCCTTGACGCTGGCGTACGGGTTCCGTCGTTCAGCATCAACCGTACCGGCTCCGACATCGGCGTGCGTTTCGCCGGTGTGCCGCTGGGCCACGAATTTACCTCGCTGGTGCTGGCGCTGCTGCAAGTGGGCGGCCACACCATCAAGTTCGACGATGCCGTGATCGAGCAGATCCGCAACCTCGACGGCGATTACGAGTTTGAAACGTTTATTTCGCTCTCCTGCCATAACTGCCCGGAAGTGGTGCAGGCCTTGAATGCCATGGCCGTGATCAACCCGCGCATCAAGGTCACCACCATCGATGGCGGCGTGTTCCCGCAAGAAGTGGAAGAACGCCAGATCATGGCCGTGCCGATGATGTTCTTGAATGGCCAGCACTTTGGCCAGGGACGCACGAATGTCGAGGAAATCCTCGCCAAGCTCGACACCAACGCCGGCGCACGCCAGGCGGCAGCGTTGAGCAAGAAAGACGTGTTTGACGTGCTGATCGTCGGCGGCGGCCCTGCCGGCGCGGCAGCGGCGATCTACGCGGCCCGCAAGGGCATCAACACGGGCGTGCTGGCCGAGCGTTTCGGCGGCCAGGTGCTCGATACCCTGGCGATCGAAAACTTTATTTCCGTCAAGGAAACCGATGGTCCGAAGTTCGCCGTGGCGCTGGAACAGCACGTCAAGGAATACGACGTCGACATCATGAATACGCAGCGCGCCGCGAAGTTGACGCCAGGCAAGCTGATCGAGATTGAAACGGCGACTGGCGCCGTGCTCAAAGCCAAGACCGTCATCCTGGCCACCGGCGCCCGCTGGCGCGAAATCAACGTGCCGGGCGAGAAGGAATACCGCAACCACGGTGTCGCCTACTGCCCGCACTGCGACGGTCCCTTGTTCAAGGGCAAGCGCGTGGCCGTGATCGGCGGCGGCAACTCGGGCGTGGAAGCGGCGATCGACCTGGCCGGCCTCGTGAAACACGTGACCCTGATCGAGTTCGGCGCGGAACTGCGCGCCGATGCGGTGCTCCAGCGCAAGCTGCACAGCCTGCCCAACGTGACCGTGATCACGTCGGCGCAGACCACCGAGATCCACGGCGACGGCAAGATCGTCAATGGCCTCTCCTACACGGACCGCATCAGCGGCGAGTCGAAGAAGGTCGAACTGGAAGGCGTGTTCGTGCAAATCGGCCTGGTGCCGAACACGGAGTGGCTCAAGGGCACGGTCGCCCTTTCGCGCCACGGCGAAATCGAAGTGGACGCCCGCGGCCAGACCTCGATCCCCGGCGTGTTTGCGGCCGGCGACGTCACCACGGTGCCGTACAAGCAGATCATCATCGCCACCGGCGAAGGCGCCAAGGCAGCCCTGTCCGCCTTTGACCACCTGATCCGCTCGGATGACGAGGAAGTGGTCGACGAGTCCGCCGCGAAAGAAGCATTGACGGCGTAACTCTTCACGCTGAAAAAAAACCGGAACGGCCGCGAGGCCCTTCCGGTTTTTTTATGCGTAGAGGAAACTTAGCTGCCCGTGTACAGCGGGTTGGCGGCGACATACACCTGCACGCCATCGACGGGCATGTCTTTCGGCGCGATCTCGGCCAGGGCGAATGTCGTTTGATGGTTAAAAGTTTGCACATGCCACGTAAAACGCTGGCCGGCGCGCACGATGGTGACGGTTTCGCCGCGCGTGACGTTGATGTGGCGCGTGTCGGGCTGCAGTTCGATGCTGCGCTGGGCGGCGGCGTGCGGGGCGCTGCTGCCATAGTCGGCGGCCGTGCCCGTGGGGCCGGCCGCGAGGGCCGGGGCGGCAACGGTGGTGAGGGCGGCGCACAGGATGGCCAGGGCGCTGCGGTGGGTGTTCAACATGATTTCTCCAAGAATAAGCCTGGCGCGCCGAATAAGCGCGCCGTGTTGTCGTCGTGGCTGCACCGGGATCGCCGGTTTTTGCAACACGGCATCGTAAGCTGTCCTTGGCCGATCTGCAAAGCTGTATTTTCTGTCTATATTTCCACCGTTGCCGCCAGCGGCACGTCCGGCGCCAGGTGGCTGGTCAGCACGATGCACTGGCGCGCCAGGCGGTCCGGCTCGGCCAGGCGCGCGCGCAGGTGCGCCATGGCGGCCGCGTCGAGGCCGTTGAACGGTTCGTCGATCAGCAGCAGGCGCACGGGCAAGGCCAGGGCCAGCGCCAGTTGCAGTTTTTTATGCTGGCCCAGGGACAGGGCGGTGATGCTTTGCTGCAAGGTCGGCAGCAGGGAAAACGCGCTCAGCTCGTCGTTCAGCAGGGCCTGGTCGCTGCCCGGGTACAGGGCCAGGTGCAGGTCGAGAAACTCGTGCACCTGCAGCCAGGGCAGGGCGGGCGCATCGCCGCCGCAATAGAAGGCGAGCGCGCGGTAGGCCAGCGGCATGAAGCCGCTGTCGATATCGTTCAGGCGGATGGCGCCGCGCGCGGGCAGCAGGGCGCCGCCCGCCAGTTTCAGCAGGGTCGTCTTGCCGGCGCCGTTCGCGCCGCGCAGCCAGGTGACGCCGGGACCGAATTGCTGGTTGAACCGCTGGAAGACGCTGTGCGTGGGGAAGTGAAAATCGAGGTGCTCGACGTGCAGCACGGGAGAGGGCAGCTTCAATTCCATAATTCGCTTCCGATGGCGCTCAAGGCAAGGATGGAGAAAATGACCAGGGCGACCCGCCCCCGCGCCGTGAGGCGGGGCAGGCCGACGATGGCCAGCAGGGCCGCGCCGGCCGTGAGCGCATACACGCTGGTGACGCGCTGCTGCAAGGCGGCGGGGTTGATGTTGTAGAGCAAGAAAGCGCCTGCCAGCAGCACGGCGAAGGCGGGCAGCAGGCTGGCCGCGCAGGCCAGGCGCGTCAGTGTCGTGCTGGCCAGGGGCCAGGCGTTCAGTACGGGGCGCAGCACGGCGATCTGCTCGCGCACGGCCTTGTCGCCCCGGTCCGTCACGATGACGAGGCTGGCGCTAGCCAGCAGACCGAGCAGCGGTGCGGGCACGAGGGGCATGCGCAGCAGCCAGGCCAGCATGCTGGCGCCGGCCGTGGCCAGCAGCACGCTTTGCTGGATGCCGATCACATTCTCGTTGCGCCAGAACGGCAGCCAGAACAGCTGGCGCCACAGGAACAGGGTGGACCAGCGGGGCTGGCGCGGCACATAGGCCGTCATCGTGGGCGGGCGCGCCCTTTGTGCGGGGCGCGGCGCGCGCAGGCGCCGGGCCACGATGAGCGTCGTCAGCAGCCAGGCCAGCAGCCAGGCGGCGACGGTGGCGGCAATGCCGGCCGCGGCAACCGGGCGCAGCCACGGCGGCGACTGCAGCAGCCAGATGGCGGTGGAAACGGCATACGCGAGGCCCAGCGGCAGCATCAGCAGGCCGGCCACGGCGATATCGGCTTGCCAGCGCAGGCGCGGCGGCAAGGGCAGCTGGCGCAGCCAGGCGGCGGTATGCGCCGGCAGCAATCGCTTGCGCAGCAGCCAGGCGGGCAGGCAGGTGAGCAGGGCTTGCGTGCCGACGATGGCCAGGGCGGCGGGCCAGGGCTGGCTCATGGCGAGAAAGCCGGGCAGGGCGATGACGCTGAGCAGGCCGAGCAGCACCGGGCCGGCCAGGAAAAAGAAGATTTCCACGGAACTGGTCACGCTGGCGGCAAATTGCAGCAAAGCATGATGGGCCAGGCGCAGCCGCAGGGCAAGATAGGGATGGGTACTACGGGGCAAGCGCATGCGGGCAGGGGCGGAGTCAGGGTAGCGCTGATTCTAGTGCATTTGCTGCCCGGAAATGGGAAAAGCCCTTCGGTTCCAGGAACCAAAGGGCTTTTCTTTTATTGGCGGAGCGGACGGGACTCGAACCCGCGACCCCCGACGTGACAGGCCGGTATTCTAACCAACTGAACTACCACTCCAAGCTCGTATGATCTGTGTTGCTGATCCATGAAGCACTGGATAATTTTCTGTTTGGTGGGTGCTGAGAGGCTCGAACTCCCGACCTACGCCTTGTAAGGGCGCCGCTCTACCAACTGAGCTAAGCACCCGCATATCCCAGAAAACTATCCCGACGTTTGTCACCACGTCTGGAAGAGGCACTATTATAGGGGGCGCTATCGCGCTTGTGCAACTATTCTTATGGGATAAAAGCAGTTTTTTTGCTGAAAAGCGCAAAAATGCCCAAAGGAGGGGGAATTGGCGTGTTTTTGGCTGCTGAAATGGGAAAAGCCCTTCGGTTCTGGGAACCAAAGGGCTTTTCTTTTATTGGCGGAGCGGACGGGACTCGAACCCGCGACCCCCGACGTGACAGGCCGGTATTCTAACCAACTGAACTACCACTCCAAGCTCGTATGATCTGTATTGCTGATCCATGAAGCACTGGACAGTTTTCTGATTTGGTGGGTGCTGAGAGGCTCGAACTCCCGACCTACGCCTTGTAAGGGCGCCGCTCTACCAACTGAGCTAAGCACCCGTTGCTTGTCTCAGAAAACCATCCCGACGTTTGTCACCACGTCTGGAAGAGGCGCTATTATAGGATGGCTAAAATCCTTCTGCAAGCGCTTTTTTCACATTATTGCGTGATATTCCATTGCGACAGCATCCATGCCATGTTGAACGCATTCTCGGCGATGGCGTTGTAGCGCCCGGAAGCGCCGCCGTGGCCGGCACCCATATTCGTTTTCAGCAGCAAGGGATTGCTGTCCGTCTTGTACGCGCGCAGCTTGGCCACATATTTCGCCGGTTCCCAGTACATGACCTGGCTGTCGTTGAGGCCCGTCGTTACCAGCATGGCCGGGTAATTCTTGCGCGCAATGTTGTCGTAGGGCGAGTAGCTGAGCATGTAGTCGTAGGCCGCCTTCTGGTTCGGGTCGCCCCATTCCAGGTACTCTCCCGTCGTCAGCGGCAGGCTGGCATCCATCATGGTGTTCATCACGTCGACAAACGGCACGGCCGCGTGCACGGCGTGGAACAGTTCGGGGCGCATGTTGACGACGGCGCCCATCAGCAGGCCGCCCGCGCTGCCGCCCTGGATGATGAGGCGGTTCGGGCTGGTCCATTTTTCGCGCACCAGGTAGTCGGCGCTGTCGATGAAGTCATTGAAGGTGTTTTTCTTCTTCATCAGCATGCCGTCTTCATGCCACGCCTCACCCATGTCCGTGCCGCCGCGGATGTGCGCCTGGGCATAGATCACGCCCCGGTCCAGCAGGCTCAGGCGGGCCAGGCCAAAGCTGGCTTCCGTCGAGATGCCGTAGGAGCCATACGAGTACAGCAGCAATGGCGCGGAGCCGTCCAGCTTGACGCCCTTCTTGTAGACGATCCACAGCGGCACTTGCACGCCGTCGCGCGCCTTCACCCACAGGCGCTGCGTCGTGTAGCGGCTGCCATCGTAGCCGCCGACGATTTCCTGCTGTTTCAGCACCGTGCGCTTGCCATCTTGCATGTTGACGTCGATGACGGTGGGCGGCGTGACGGGCGACTGGTAGGACATGCGAAATTGCGTGGCGGAATACTCCGGCGTGCCGGCCGCCGTGGCCAGGTAGACGGCATCGTCGAACTGCACGGTTTTCCAGTTTTTTTGCGCAAAATCAAAGATGCGCGCGCGGTTCAGGGCACGCGCCTTTTCCATCACCACCAGGTAGCCCTGGAAGAGATCGAGGGACTGGATCACGGCATCCTTGTTGTGCGGCACGACGGTTTTCCAGTGCTTCGGCTGGGGCGTGGACAGCGGCGCGCTGACGATGCGGAAATTCTTCGCATCCTTGTTGGTGACGATGTAGAGCAGGCCGTCGCGGTGCTCGACGCTGTAGCGGTGGCCTTTTTCGCGCGGCAGCACGCTGCGGAAACTGCCTTCAGGCGTACTGGTCGGCAACAGCAGCACTTCGCTCGTATCCGTGCTGCCCGAAGTGAGCACGAAGAGGCGCTTGTCCTGCGTGCGGCCCACGTTGATGGCGAACTGCTCTACCGGCTCGTGGTACACCTGCTGCGGCGTGCCGCCCAGGGCCAGGCGGAACAAGCGGTCCGAGCGCTTGGTGGTGGCGTCTTCCTGCGCCAGCACCAGGGTGGCGTTGTCGGCCGCCCAGGCCAGCGACGTCACGCGCGGCATGCTGTCGCCCAGTAACTTGCCCGTCTTCAAATCCTTGACATGCAGTTCGTATTGGCGGAAACCCGTCGTGTCGGTGGTGTAGGCCAGCAATTGTTCATTCGGGCTGACGCTAAAGGCGCGCACGGCAAAGAATTTGTGGCCTTCGGCCAATTGATTCTGGTCAAGCAAAATCTCTTCGGCCGCCTGGGCGTCATACGCGCCCTTCGCGCCCACAGGGCGGCGGCAGTGTATCGGATACTGCTTGCCCGCTTCCGTGCGCGTGTAATAGTAAAAATTGCCCTGGCGCACAGGCACGGACAGGTCCACTTCCTGCATGCGGCCCTTGATTTCCGCATACACCTTGTCGGCCAGCGGCTGGATCGGGGCCGTGACGGCTGCCGTGTAGGCGTTTTCCGCATTCAGGTAATCGATCACGGCAGGATCGGTCTTCTTTTGCAGCCAGCGGTAATCGTCCGTGACGACCGTGCCGTGGCGCGTTTCTTGCCAGGCCGTTTTGGCGGCGACGGGGGCGGTAACAGCGGTGACGGCGGCGTCAGCGGCCAGCGCGGATGGCGCCAGCGTGGACAGCAGCAGGGCCGGCAGGATGGATGACCAGGCGGACCGGCGGCGCGCAGCGTGATGGGGGATGGACAAGGCGACTCCTTTGAATAGTTGTGTCAGGATTGTAATCTTGCCATTGAGAAAAGCAACTGTGCTGCGCGTGCGTTTCAACTTGCATCCAAGGGCATTTCCAGCGATACTGTATATAATTACAGTGTCCTGCCGCGAGGTGTCCTTGACCACATCTGCCCCTACATTGCCTGAACCGCGCCGCTGGATCGCTCACCTGGACATGGATGCCTTCTTTGCCTCGGTGGAACTGTTGAAATATCCGGAATTGCGCGGCGAAGCCGTCGTCATCGGCGGCGGCCGGCTGCAGCAGCCCGTGCTGCAGGAGGATGGCACGCGGCAATTTGCGCGCATGCGCGACTACGTGGGGCGCGGCGTCGTCACCACGTCGACGTATGCGGCGCGCGCGTTCGGCGTGTTTTCCGCCATGGGCATCATGAAGGCGGCGAAACTGGCGCCCGACAGCATCCTGCTGCCGGCCGATTTCGAGGCTTACCGCGAGTATTCGGCCCGCTTCAAGCAAGCCGTGGCCCAGTTGTGCCCCATCATCCAGAACGTGGGCATCGATGAAATCTATATCGACCTGACCGAATACGGCGAGCAGGCGCCGGCCATGGCGGCGCGCCTGAAGGCGGCCGTGTCCGGGGCGACGGGCCTGTCGTGCTCGATCGGCCTGGCGCCGAACAAATTGCTGGCGAAAATCTGTTCCGACCTGGAAAAGCCGGACGGCCTCACCATTTTGTCGCCCGAGGATATCGAGACGCGCGTGTGGCCCTTGCCGGCAAAAAAGATCAATGGCATCGGCCCGAAGGCGACGGCCAAGCTGGAAGCCTTGGGCATTGTCACCATCGGCGAGCTGGCGCGGGCCGATCCTGCCATGCTGCGCACGCAGTTCGGCGACCTGTACACGGGCTGGCTGCGCCAGGCGGCGCTGGGCATCGACGAGCGCCCCGTGCAGACGAGCCGGGAAACCAAGTCCGTCAGCCGCGAAACGACGTTCGAGCGCGACTTGCAAGTGGTGCGCGACCGCGCCACGCTGTCGGAAAAGCTGGAAAGCCTGTGCACGCGCGTGGCGGGCGACCTCGATAAACAGTCGCTGGCGGGGCGCACGGTGGGCATCAAGCTGCGCTTCGAGGATTTCAGCACCGTCACGCGCGACATCACGCTGCCCAGCGCCACGGCGGACGCGGCCGCCATCCTGCGCGCCAGCCGCGACTGCTTGCGGCGCGTGCCATTTGAAAAGAAAATCCGCCTGCTGGGCGTGCGCATCTCGACCTTGTCCGATCCGGCCGTCGCCACGCGGCAGCTACCCGCCCAGGCCGAGCTGTTCCCCGCCCTGTAGTGGAGTTTCCTGCAAGATACATACCGCGCCAGACGGCGCTTTTGACGGCATTTTCACGTCGAAAGTGTAGAATGGCGTTCCCCTGGCACTACTGAAACAAACGGAAGACAAAAACTATGTGGTTCAAGAATCTTCAGATTTACCGCCTGCCCGCACCGTGGGCTTACACGCCAGAACAACTGGAAGAGGCCTTGTCCTCGAACAAATTTACGCCGGCGACCAGCATGGATCTGATGCGCCAGGGCTGGGATACGCCGCGCCCGAACGGCGGCCTGGTTCATGTTGTCAATAAGCAAATGTTGATCTTGCTGGGCACGGAAAAGAAACTGCTGCCGGCCACCGTCATCAACCAGGTGGCCAAGGCCCGCGCCGCCGAGATGGAAGAAGCGCAAGGCTTTGCGCCGGGTAAAAAGGCCATGAAGGAATTGAAGGAACGCGTGG
Source organism: Janthinobacterium sp. TND4EL3 (assembly GCF_900156175.1). Taxonomy (GTDB): domain Bacteria; phylum Pseudomonadota; class Gammaproteobacteria; order Burkholderiales; family Burkholderiaceae_D; genus Janthinobacterium. The sequence goes on along the minus strand of NZ_FTMV01000011.1, from coordinate 86,197 downwards.
CCGACGAGCTGCTGCCGCGCGCCTTCAGCATCCGCAGCAACGTCTGGACGTGGATCGACCCCGTCAATGGCTGGCTGGTGATCGATGCGGCCAGCCCGGCGAAAGCCGATGAAGTCATCAAGCTGCTGCTCAAAGCCGTGGATAAACTGCCGCTGGAAAGCCTGCGCGTGCAGCGCTCGCCCGTGGCAGTGATGACGGAATGGCTGCAGGCCGACGACGCGCCGGCCGGTTTCACGGTGGACATGGACACGGAATTGCGCGCCACGGGCGAAAGCAAGGCCACCGTGCGCTACGTGCGCCACACGCTGGAAGCGGACGACGTGCGCCGCCACATCGCGGCCGGCAAGCAGTGCACGCGCCTGGCCATGACGTGGAACGACAAGATCTCCTTCGTGCTGACGGAGTCCCTGGCCATCAAGAGCGTCAAGCCGCTGGACGTGATCAAGGAAACGGAATCGAGCACGAAGAACGACGACGAGCGTTTCGACGGCGACCTGATGCTGATGACGGGCGAGCTCTCGAAGCTGATGGCCGACGTGGTGGAAGCGCTGGGCGGCGAGGCAACTGCGTAAAAGTAGTCGTATCGGTACGAAAAAGGAGCTGTGGCTCCTTTTTTTTGGCTCTGTCTCCGTTAAATAGGGGATTTCCAGGAATCTTGCTCTGCCCCGGCTGTCTGACTGTCTATATCAGACAAACAGGAGCCTTCCATGCAGCACGCCAAATGGATCCGTTTTATCGCGCAGTTTGCCCAGCTGAGCCGCCGCCAGCGGCAGGCAGGGATCGCCCGGCTGCGTGGCAACACGCCACACGACGCCACCGTCGCATTGCTTGAAAGCGTGGCGCAGCCGCATTTGGCTTGTCCCGCCTGCCACAGCAGCCATGCTCACCGGCACGGCCATGCGCACGGACTGCAGCGCTACCGCTGCGTGCCGTGCGGGCGCACCTTCAATGCGCTCACCGGCACGCCGCTGGCGCGCCTGCGCCATAAATCGCTGTGGCTAGCCTACGCCGATTGCCTGCTGGTATCGGCTTCCGTGCGCCAGGCAGCGCGACAACTGAACGTGCACCGCAACACCGCCTTTCGCTGGCGCCACCGGTTTTTGACGCTCGCCAGGACGGACCGGCCGCTGCGCCTGCATGGCATCGCCGAAGCGGACGAGCTGTATGTGCTGGAATCGGAAAAGGGATCCAGGCATCTGACGCGTCCGGCACGCCGCCGGGGCGGCCACGCCCGCCAGCGCGGCATTTCCAGTGAACAAGTCTGCATCGTGGTGGCGCGCGACCGCACGGGACAAACCCTCGATTTCGTCACGGGAAAAGGGGCGCTGACCAAGGTGCAACTGCATGCCTGCCTGCCACCCGTGATCGACAAGGACGTCTTGCTGATGACCGACGGCCACGCCGCCTATCGCGCCTTCGCCCGTGAAGCGGGCATCAGCCACCAGGTCGTCAACCTGCGTGCCGGCATCCGCGTGCAGGGCGCCGCCCACGTGCAGAACGTCAACGCGTATCACAGCCGCTTGCGGGAATGGCTGCGCATCTTCCATGGCGTAGCCAGCCGCTATCTGCCGAATTACCTGGGATGGCGCTGGATCCTCGACGCCAGGCGCATCCGCTCGCCTGAAGCGTTATTGAAAGCAACGGTGGGAGCATTCCCACACCTGACGGTGACATAGCCTTTTTTTTTTCGCTTGTGCTGTTAGCCTTGTCCTGCCGTCGGCTTACAAAGGCTGGAACACGCCGGCGGCGCGGTTCTTTTGCACATTGTCCCAGGCGAAGATCTGGCCATTCATGGCCACGTACACGCCGGCCGGCAGGGTTTGCGCCACGCCGCAGGCAAAGCCCAGGTTGAACAGGGCGTCGGAATTGTCGATTTCGTAGGGAATCATGGCGCCCGTCAAAATCACCGTTTGCTGCAGGTTCGCCGCGCCCAGCACTTGCGCCGTTTCGCGCATGGTGTCGGTGCCGTGGATGATGACGATGGCTTTTTCCTGTGCCGCGCGGCACGAGGCGAGCACGCGCTGGCGGTCCCCATCCTGCATGTCGAGCGAGTCGAGCAGGGGCAATTGCTCCAGCGCCACGGGCGCCGTCATGCGCGCGCGGGCTATTGCCGCCGGCAAATGACTGTCGGAAAAGCCCAGGGTGCCGTTCAATTCGTTGTAGTGTTTGTCGAAGGTGCCGCCGGTGGCGAGTATGCGCAAAGTCATGATGTGGTCACGATGTCAGTGGAGAATGACGGGCATGATATCGTGGATTGGCACGATTGCGTGAATGGCGGAGCAGATGCGCGGCGCGTCTGGAAAATTCGGCCATCTGTGAGTACACTTGTTTCTTTGCCCGTCCACTGACCCGACATTCCCGTATGAAAGCGCTCGCTCCCGGCACCGTCATTTTTCACCGCCACCGCGGTTACGGCGTGATCACGTCCGTCAATTTGCTGACGGGCTGGATCGCCGCCCGTTTCGGCAGCGAAGCGCGCACCCTGGACCTGAACCTGTCGACCGACGACGTGCAGTTTGCCGACGGCGAAGCGATCCTGTTTCGCCGCGCGCCGCCCGACCGCATGCCGCACGCGCGCCTGATGGCCATGGTGCGCGAGCTGCACCAGGCCGGCTACCAGAAACTGTATCTGTATGCCTGGCCGAAACCGTCGGGCCTGCACTGGCGCTGGCATTTGTTTACGGGACCGCGCGACTGGATGCAGCGGCCCTGGCGCGAAGGCTGGTATGGCTCGGGCGCCGATTACAACGTCAACCCCGTGATGGGCTGGGGCGATACGCCCGGCGCCTCGACCGCCGAGCTGATCGACGCACTGGCCCGTTTCGACCCGCAGGGCCTGGCGCAGGCGCTGGGACGCGACGACGACCACACCGACTGGTTTGGCCGCGTCTGCGACGCCTTGTTGCCCGATTACATGTACAGCCTGGACATGCCGCGCACCGCCGGCGAACCCTTGCCCGACATGCCGCCCGTGCCGGTGGTGGCCGTGCGCGCCGGCGTGGCGCCGTATGGCGGAGCGGACCTCGCCTGGCCGCCCGGCTGGGCCGGCCTGTGGCGCGGCCGCCACGTGCTGCCCGCGCCCGCCATCCGCATCACGGGCGAGCCCGACCTCATCAAGGGCTTTCAGCGCTCCTGAGGCGCTTGGCGCGCATGCGCCAGTGCTTCCGGATTGAGCAGGCGCGTGCATAGCCCCCGCTCGAAATCGACGATGTTTTGCAGGGCGTAGCGGAAATACAGTTCATAGCTGTCACGCTCGACGTAGCCCAGGTGTGGCGTGGCCAGCACGTTCGGCAGCAGCAGCAATGGCGAGCCGGGCGGCAAGGGCTCGTCCGTAAACACGTCCAGCGCGGCGGCGCCCGGGCGCCCCTGTGGCAGCGCCGCTTCCAGCGCGCCCTCGGCCACCAGTTCGGCGCGGCTGGTGTTGACGAAAAGCGCGTTTGGCTTCATGCGCGCCAGGTCCTCGCTTGTGACCAGTCCGCGTGTCTTGTCGGACAGGCGCAGGTGCAGGCTCAGCACGTCGGCCTGTGCAAAGAAGGCCTCGCGCGATGGCGCCGCCGTGTCGCCGGCCGCCACGGCCGCCGCGCGGCTCGCTTCGCTGCCCCACACGAGGATGCTCATGCCGAAGGCGCGGCCATAGCCGGCGATCAATTGCCCGATCTTGCCGTAGCCCCAGATCGCCAGGGTGCGCCCTTTCAATACCGTCCCGAGCGTGTTGCGCGCCGGCTCGATCGACGACGTCTGCCACAGCCCTTCCTGTAAATGTTGCGCGTAAGGCACGATCTTGCGCTGCGCCGCCATGATCAGCGCCCACGTCAGTTCGGCCGGCGCCGTGGGCGAGCCGATGCCTTCCGCGATGGCGATGCCCAGTTCCGTGGCGGCCGCCACGTCGATGTGTCCGCTGACCTTGCCCGTTTGCGAAATCAGTTTCAGGTTCGGCAGTTTCGACAGCAAGGCCCGGTTGAAACTGCTGCGTTCGCGGATCAGCACCAGCGCATCGAACGGCGCCAGGCGGATGGCCAGCTGGCCCAGGCCCCGCGCCGTGTTGCTGAACACTTTGACCTCGTGGCCATCGAGCAATTTGAAACAATCGAGGCCGCGCACGGCATCCTGATAATCATCGAGTATGGCAATTTTCATGGTGAATGGCCGATTTGAGTGAAGATTTGGTAGGGAAATAACAGGATACGGGAAATGCTGAATAGCCTACTACATTAGTCAAGCTATTTTCCTACATTTTTGCGAAAATAGCCGTTAGGCGGGTGTACAATCGCCGGCACTTTTAAAGCTTCCTGATTATAGTTATAGCGCAAACTGTTCCTGCAGCCTGGGTGCATGATCCAGGTAAATGACCCCAGAGCCCTGCCAGCGTGAGCACGCCGCCCGCAGTGAGCCGCAGCCACCTCTCAACGATGCTGCCTGTCTTGCCGGAATGACCAGAATTTCTTTTATTGGTATTGGAGGTAATATGAATCAGCCCGTCATGGGTGGCGTCGCCGCACTCAACGTCCCAGCTTATATTAAACAACAGAAACTGATCAACTGGGTGGCCGACATTGCCGCGCTGACCAAGCCGGACCGCATCTACTGGTGCGATGGCTCGCAGGAAGAGTACGAGCGCCTGTGTTCCGAGATGGTTGCCAGTGGCACCATGAAAAAACTCAACGCCGAAAAGCGCCCGAATTCCTACCTGGCCTGCTCCGACCCGAGCGACGTGGCCCGCGTCGAAGACCGCACGTATATCTGCTCGGCAACGAAAGAAGCGGCCGGCCCGACGAATAACTGGACCGATCCGGGCGAGATGCGCCATACCCTGAACGGCCTGTTCGACGGCTGCATGCGCGGCCGCACCATGTATGTCGTGCCATTCTCGATGGGCCCGCTGGGTTCGCCGATCGCCCATATCGGCGTGGAACTGTCCGATTCGCCGTATGTCGCCGTCAACATGAAGATCATGACCCGCATGGGCCGTGCCGTGTACGACGTGCTGGGCGCCGATGGCGAATTCGTGCCGTGCGTGCACAGCGTGGGCGCGCCGCTGGCCGCCGGCCAGGCCGACGTGAAATGGCCTTGCAACAGCACCAAGTACATCGTGCATTTCCCGGAAACGCGCGAAATCTGGTCCTTCGGTTCCGGCTACGGCGGCAACGCCCTGCTGGGCAAGAAATGTTTCGCCCTGCGCATCGCCTCGAACATGGGTTACCAGGAAGCGCAAGCGGCGGACAACAATCCGGGCTGGCTGGCCGAACACATGCTGATCCTCGGCGTGGAATCGCCGGAAGGCAAGAAGCACTATGTGGCGGCAGCGTTCCCGTCCGCTTGCGGCAAGACCAACTTCGCCATGCTGATCCCGCCGGCAAGTTTTAACGGCTGGAAAGTGACCACCATCGGCGACGATATCGCCTGGATCAAGCCCGGTGCCGATGGCCGCCTGTACGCCATCAACCCGGAAGCCGGTTATTTCGGCGTGGCGCCGGGCACCAACGAAAAAACCAATTACAACTGCATGGCCTCCATGCGCGACAACACGATTTTCACCAACGTGGCCCTGACGGACGATGGCGACGTGTGGTGGGAAGGCTTGACCAAGGAAGCGCCAAGCCACCTGATCGACTGGCAGGGCAAGGACTGGACGCCGGCGTCCGGCACCAAGGCGGCGCATCCGAATGCGCGCTTCACTGTGGCTGCTACACAAAACCCCGTCATCGACGCGGCCTGGGACGATCCGGCTGGCGTGCCGATCTCGGCCTTCATCTTCGGCGGCCGCCGCTCGACCACCGTACCGCTCGTCACCGAAGCGCGCAACTGGGTCGAAGGCGTGTACATGGCCGCCACCATGGGTTCCGAAACGACGGCTGCCGCCGTGGGCCAGATGGGCGTCGTGCGCCGCGATCCATTTGCCATGTTGCCGTTTATCGGCTATAACATGAGCGATTACTTCCAGCACTGGCTGGACATGGGCGTCAAGGTGGGTAAAGTGAACGCGGCGGCCCTGCCGAAGATCTATTGCGTCAACTGGTTCCGCACGGACGAGGCAGGCAAATTCGTCTGGCCTGGCTTCGGCGACAACATGCGCGTGCTGAAATGGATGCTGGAGCGCATCGAAGGCAAGGCGGGCGGCGTGGAAAACCTGTTCGGCACGACGCCGCAGTATGGCGACCTGAACTGGGATGGCTTGCCATTCACGCAAGAACAGTTCGACACCATCACCTCGATCGACAAGGCCGCGTGGGTGGAAGAATTGAAATTGCATACGGAATTGTTTGAAAAACTCGCGTATCATCTGCCGCAGGAATTGGCAGATCACAAGGCTGCGCTGGAAAAGCGTTTGGCTGAGTAAGCGTTTAGTAGTGGGGGAGAAACACGCCGGCAAAGACTGGCGTGCTAGAAATGACACGCCGGCAATGACTGGGGTGCTATCAAAAAGAGGAACGGCGCGGATTGCATGAGCAATCCGCGCCGTTTTTTATTGCGCTGCTGTTGTTATTGCTTCAGCAGCGGCCCCAGGTATTTGCCTGTCACGCTGGCCGGATTGACGGCCACGTCTTCCGGCGTGCCGGTGGCAATGATCTGCCCGCCGCCGGCGCCGCCTTCCGGTCCCAGGTCGACGATCCAGTCGGCCGTCTTGATGACGTCCAGGTTGTGCTCGATGATGACGAGGGTGTTGCCCTGGTCGCGCAGGCGGTGGATAACCTTCAGCAACAAATCGATGTCGTGGAAGTGCAAGCCCGTCGTCGGCTCGTCGAGGATGTACAGGGTGCGGCCCGTGTCGCGCTTGGACAGCTCCAGCGACAGTTTCACGCGCTGCGCCTCGCCGCCGGACAAGGTGGTGGCGCTCTGGCCCAGCTTGATGTAGCCGAGGCCCACGTCGAGCAGGGTTTGCAGCTTGCGCGCGATCAAGGGGACCGGTTTGAAGAATACGTGCGCTTCTTCTACCGTCATGCCCAGCACTTCCGTGATGTTCTTGCCCTTGTATTGCACTTCCAGCGTTTCGCGGTTGTAGCGCTTGCCATGGCACACATCGCATGGCACGTAGACGTCGGGCAGGAAGTGCATCTCGACCTTGATCACGCCATCGCCCTGGCACGCTTCGCAGCGCCCGCCCTTCACGTTGAACGAGAAGCGGCCCGCGCTGTAGCCCCGTTCCTTGGCCGTCGGCACGGTGGAGAACAGGTCGCGGATGGGCGTAAACAAGCCGGTATAGGTGGCCGGATTCGAGCGCGGCGTGCGGCCGATCGGTGCCTGGTCGACGGAAATGACCTTGTCGAAGTGTTCCAGGCCGCTGATCGACTCGTGCGGCGCCGGTTCCGTCTGCGAACCATATAAATGGCGCGACAGGGCCGGATACAGGGTATCGTTGACGAGCGAGGACTTGCCCGAGCCGGACACGCCCGTCACGCAGGTCATCAGGCCCACCGGCAAGCTCAGCGACACCTTCTTCAGGTTGTTGCCGGTGGCGCCAGTAATGACCAGTTGCTTTTCCGGATTGCTCGCATGGCGCTTGGCCGGCACGGCGATCTTCAGCTTGCCGTTCAGGTACTGCGCCGTCAGCGACTTCTTGTTTTTCAGGATGTCTTGCAGGGTGCCCTCGGCGATGATCTCGCCACCGTGCACGCCCGCGCCGATGCCCATGTCGACGATGTAGTCGGCCGTGCGGATGGCGTCTTCGTCATGCTCGACCACCAGTACGCTGTTGCCGATGTCGCGCAAGTGTTTCAATGTTTCGATCAGGCGGTCATTATCGCGCTGATGCAAGCCGATCGACGGCTCATCGAGCACATACATGACGCCCGTCAAACCGGAGCCGATCTGCGATGCCAAACGGATGCGTTGTGCTTCCCCGCCGGACAGGGTGTCGGCGCTGCGGTCCAGCGACAGGTAATCGAGGCCCACATTGTTGAGGAATTTCAAACGAGAAATGATTTCCTTGACCACGCGGTCGGCGATTTCCTTCTTGGCGCCCGTCAGTTTCAGCTTCTCAAAGAATTCCAGCGTTTCGCGCAGCGGCTTTTCCGCCACTTCATAGATGGCCCGTTGCTGCTTGCCCGTGCCGACCTTGACGAAGCGCGCTTCCACGCGCAGGCGCGCGCCATCGCAGGATGGACAGCATTTTTCATTGATGAACTTGGCCAGTTCTTCCTTGACGGCCATCGAATCCGTTTCGCGGTAGCGCCGCTGCAGATTGTTGACCACGCCTTCGAAGGTGTGTTCCTTGATGACGGTGCGGCCCCGTTCGTTGACATAGGTAAACGGAATGACTTGCTTGCCGGAACCGTACAGCACGGCTTGCTGGGCATTCAGTGCCAGCTGCTCGAACGGCATGTCCAGATCGAATTCGTAGAAGGCGGCCAGGTTCGACAGCATCTGGAAATAAAACTGGTTGCGGCGGTCCCAGCCCTTGACGGCGCCCGAGGCCAGCGACAGGTTGGGGAACGCGACGATGCGTTTCGGGTCAAAGAATTCTATGTGTCCCAGGCCGTCGCACTCGGGGCAGGCGCCCATGGGATTGTTGAACGAAAACAGACGCGGTTCCAGTTCCTGCAGGGAATAGCCACACACATTGCAGGCGAACTTGTTGGAGTACACGTGTTCCTGTGCCGTATCCATTTCATAGGCAATGGCGCGGCCGTCGGCCAGGCGCAGGGCCGTCTCGAAACTTTCCGCCAGGCGCTGCTTGATGTCCTGGTTCACCTTGACCCGGTCAATGACGACGTCGATCGTGTGTTTTTCCGTTTTCTTCAATTTCGGGAGGTCATCGACTTCATAGATCTTGGCCGCATGCGTGCCGGTTTGCACGCGAAAGCGCACGAAGCCCTGCGCCTGCATCTGCTCGAACAGGTCCACGTGTTCGCCCTTGCGGTTGGCGACGACGGGCGCCAGGATCATCAGCTTGGTGTCCTCGGGCATGGCCAGCACGGCATCGACCATTTGCGACACGGACTGGGCGGCCAGCGCGTTTTCCGGATGGTCGGGGCAGTACGGCGTGCCCACGCGCGCATACAGCAGGCGCAGATAATCGTGGATTTCCGTCACGGTGCCCACCGTCGAGCGCGGGTTGTGCGAGGTTGCCTTCTGTTCGATGGAGATGGCCGGCGATAAACCCTCGATCAGGTCGACGTCGGGTTTTTCCATCAATTGCAGGAACTGGCGCGCGTAGGCCGACAGCGATTCGACATAGCGGCGCTGGCCTTCCGCGTACAGGGTATCGAAGGCCAGCGAGGACTTGCCGGAGCCGGACAAGCCGGTAATCACGATCAGCTTATTGCGCGGCAAATCGAGACTGATATTCTTGAGGTTATGCGTGCGAGCACCGCGAATGCGGATCTGTTCCATGTGATTGCCTTGCTTTCAGTGAGTGGTGCGGCCGGCGCATTGTGCCTGGGTGCGGATGAGGAGCCACAACGGGTCAACCTGTAACTATAGCCGGGTTTTGCTCTGCATGCCTGAGGCGTCCATGGGCGGATTGCGCCGCCGGGCGAACGTGCCCCGACAAAGTTTGATACAGATGCGTGCAGACGTCTAAACACTGTATATAATACCAGTATTCAAGTTTCTTGTTTTCACCTGCCGTGAAAAAAACGTGTTGCCGCACAGTAGCCGGCGTCCGTTAGAAAGCGGATGCTTTGCACCGCGTGGTCGCTTATAATCCTCGTTTAGTACACTAAACTACCGCGCGGGACACCGGCTCCCGCAGCCGTTCATCAGGAGTTATTCATGGCATCAGTCAACAAAGTCATCATCGTCGGCAATCTGGGCCGTGACCCGGAAATCCGCTACATGCCTAGCGGCGACGCGATCGCCAACATCGCCGTGGCCACTTCGTACAAGTCGAAGGACCGCAACACGGGCGAACAAAAAGAATTGACAGAGTGGCACCGTATCTCGTTCTTCGGCCGCCTGGCGGAAATCGTCGGCCAGTACCTGAAAAAAGGTTCGTCCGTCTACGTCGAAGGCCGTCTGCAAACCCGTAAATACACGGACAAGGACGGCGTCGAGAAATACGCAACCGACATCATCGCGGAACAGATGCAAATGCTGGGCGGCCGTTCCGGCATGGGCGGCGGCGATGCCGGCGGCGATGACAGCTACGGCGGTGGCGGCGGCTACGAAGCCCCGGCCCCGCGCCAGGCACCGGCCCCGCGTCCAGCCCCGGCCCCGGCGCCACGTCCGGCACCGAAGCCAGCGCCGAACTTCTCGGACATGGATGACGATATCCCGTTCTAATTCGGACAAAGCCGTTTTTTGTTGCTCGAAGCCTGTTTTCTGAAAGGAAAACAGGCTTTTTGTTTTCTGGAAAGAACAATGCCTACCTGGCCAGCGCTTCCAGGCGGGGCATCCCGACCCATCCAATCTGGCCCTGGCAGTGCCCGCTCGTCACGCGGACATGCGCAAAGGCCATGCCTGTGGGGCCCGGGGGATCATTTTTGATCTCAAGGATGGCCACCGTGTCCCCTTTCAGCGGCTGGCAGGCATGCATGGCGCTGCCTTCGATGGTTGCGTCCTTCAACAGCACGTTGCTGTCGGTGAGCTTTGCCATGCGTTCGGGCGCTTGTGCTCCTGCCAGGCTGCAGCTGAATGCCAGGACGATGGCGATGAAATTGGCTTGTTGCATATCTCCTCCATTGAGTCAGTCAGAAAAACCATCAATGGTTAAGATCATCGGCAGGCTAAAAAATTCCATGCCGCGGGCCTGGAGGACAGGTGCGCATGCGGCATCTCGCCAGCCTTAATCGCGCAACGCCATCTCCAGGCTGTAATTCGCCACCGCATTCCTGCGCGCCGCGTTGCGCATCAGATAGACCTGCACCGTGTATTCGCCATCGGCTGGCAGTTTCGCCTGAAAACTGTTGCCGCTGGTCGAGCCGATGAACAGGGCTTCATCCTTGCCGGCCTGGCGGATGTTGAAGTAGTTTGACGCCTGATTGGTTTTCAGCTTGACGCTGAGGGTCTGGCCCGCCTTGCCCGTCAGCGTGTATTCGGCCGTGGCGTAACCTTTGATCTTGCCTTTGACGCTGTGCGCGTTTTTGCCGGCCGTCACTGCAACGTTTTCCTTGTGCACCGGATCGGCGCTCCAGGCGGGCGTGGTGAGAAGCAATGCCGCCAGCAGCAGGCTGGCGCGGAGGGGCTGGTGATGGTGCGGCATAGGGACTTTCCTCTTCAACGTGGATCACGGCCAGGCGGCGGCGATACCGTGCATCTTACGCCAGGCCCCGCATTCTGCCTGTACCGCAGTGTCATCGCATGGCGCAGATGGCGTTTCTTTGCATGCACCAGTGTTGATCATGCAAGCGCGGAGATTGCGATGATGTTTTTTACATAAAAAGAATGACCGCTTCGTCATTGTCCATGCCATCAATAAAGTCCTTTTGGCGATTTTTCATGAGTGGTATATTGTTTGTAACATTTCTAAAGATAAACTTTATCAAGAACTGAATTGAAAAAATCTTGCCATGCATATAGCTGTCGATTCCTCAGGTTCACAATGGTTGGTTCTGGAGCGCATATTCGGGAAGGAAAAGGGCTGGCTGCAGGCATCGCTGGCGAATTTTCATAAAAGAAAATATCTGTTTCTCCTGTGTGATCTACTTGCCTTGCTGTCCATCCTGATGGGACTGGCATGGACGTTGTATCCCGGACGTATTTTTCTGCAATCTTTTCCAGTGAGCATGGTGTTGTTGTTACTGGCTGGAAAAGGTCTGAAGTTTGAATCGGTCGCTGCAGCGCCCGCAGCCAGTCGGCAGCAACTGGATCTCTTTTTAAAAATGCACCTGGCGCTATTGCTCGTCGCCATGGTGTGTTGTCTGGTACAGCTGGGATGCGCGCTGGGGCAGATGTATTTTCTGTCCTGAAAAACTTCCCGATCGCCAAAAAAAACAGGCCGCGCCATTACCGATAGCGCGGCCTGTTTGCGTTGCATCAAGGCTTAATTGATGCTCACTTCCTTGCGGTTGTCGCGCGAGACGCGGTCAATCATCTTGTTGTACGGATCGACGCCCACTTCGAACGGCTTGTCCTTCACCGTGATGGTGATCACCGGGTCGCTGCCCGACAGCATGCGCTTGGCGGTGTACAGGACTCGTTCATCTTTTTCCTTGCCGCCCGCAGGGCGCGCGAAGATGGCGATTTCCACCGGCTCGTCATAGGCGCGCGGGCTTTCCTTGCCCTTGCCGTCCGACTCCAGCTTGGCCAGGTGCAGCTGCATGGTGACATCCCACTGGCCATCCTTGCGCTGCACGGCCGACGCTTGCGTCACGCGGTTGTCGTAGAAGACGATCTTCTCGAACAGGTCCGTGATCAGCGCCTGCTTGTCCTGCGGCGCTTCGGCGCGGATGTAGGCCAGCAGTTCCAGGGTCGTGGTGAACGGCGCCTGCTGGTAGCCCTTGTCCTGCAGATAGCGTTTCAGGGCACGGTTGAGCGCTTCCTCGCCGATCTCGTCGCGCAGGCGGTAAAACACCAGGCTGCCCTTGTTGTAGTGGATGTACTGCTGTCCTTCCACGCGCGCCAGCGGCAGTTCCTCGATGGCCTCGCCGCCGCGTCCGCTCAGGTAGCGGTCCAGTTCATAGCGCAGGAAGCGGCGCATCTTGTCGCGGCCGTATTCCTTTTCCATCACCATCAGGGCCGAGTACTGCGACAGCGATTCCATCAGCATGGTGGCGCCCTGCACGTTGGCGCCGATCACCTGGTGGCCCCACCACTGGTGCGCCATTTCATGGGCCGTGACGTAGAACACGTAGTCGATGTCATCCTTGTCGCGCAGGTCGGCGATGAAGCCGATGCCTTCCGAATACGGGATCGTGTTGGCAAACGACTGCGCAAAGCTCTGGTAGCCGGGGAATTCCAGGATGCGCACCTGCTTGTGCTGGTAGGGCGTGAAGCGGGTGGTGTAATAGTCGAGCGACTTTTGCACGGAGGTAATCATGCGATCCGTGTTGTAGCCGTGCTTCTTGTCGAAATATATCTCGATCGGCACGCCGTGCCAGTCGCCCTTCTTCACGTCCCAGCGCGCCGACAGGTAGGCAAAGAACGGCATCATCGGCTGGTCCATCTTGTAGCGGTAATAGCGGCGGCCATCCTTTTCCCAGCTGGCCTGCAGGTAGCCGGGCGCCAGGGCGATCTGCTCGCCGCTGGTGGAGACGGTGGTATCGAAATGGATCCAGTCCGCTTCATTGCCAAAGACGGTATTGCCGTAGGCGGATTTGTCTTCCAGCTTGGCCATGCGCTGCGGTTCGCCCAGGCCGCGCTTGCGCCGTTCATTGCGATCCGTCAATTCCATGTGCTGCGCATAACCGAAGTGGGGGAAGTAGCTCTGGTTGTTGAAGAAGGTGCCGTTCAGGTTGACCTGGTCCGGGGTGCCGTCGTTGGTGAAGCCCTGGTGCGTGACGGCCACCGTGAAGTCCAGCGGCAGGGTGGCGCCCGGCGCCAGGGGCCGGGCCAGCTTGAGGATGCTGAAGCCGAGTTCCTTGTCATCGAGCACGGTCTTGTGCGCTGGCAAGTTCAACCACGCCGTTTCCAGTTCCGGATCGAGCTGGATGCGCAGGGTGTCGAGCGCTTGCGTGGTCTTGTTTTGCAGCACGTAGTGGCCCTTGATCAAGACTTTACGTTGCTCAGGATAAATATCCACGTCGGCCTGGATGTCGGTGATCTTTAGCTGCGGCAAGTTCTTGTATTGTTTGTACAATTTCTCGTAGCGGGCCCGCTTGTCCATGCTGACGTCCGACGTTTCGTACTGGTTCAGCACGTTCGTGTTGTAGAAGATCCAGCCGCCCGTGCCCACCCAGCACAGCAGGACCACGGCCAGCGCGGCGCCGGCGCGGCCTTGCAGGCGCTGGCGGGCCAGGCGCAGGCGCGCACGCCAGCCGGCGGCCAGGCCGCGCACCCAGAATGCGCGGGCCAGCATGACGAGCGCCACGGTAAACAGGCTCCAGTACAGCGCAAACCAGGCCCAGCCTGTCAGGAAGTGGCCATAGCCGTTCATGTCCGAATACTGGATGGCTGGCGTGCCGCCGAAGGCGTACAGATTGTGTTCCAGGTGCAGCATGCCCAGCACCATTTGCGCCACCATCAGCAGGATCACCAGCAGGTAGCCGATGAACTTGTTGTTGGACAACACTTGCAGGGTGAGCGCGCACAAGCCCATCAGGACGAAGAAGAGGGAACCGAGCAAGCTGCCTTTCAGGTACAGCCCCAGTTCCACGGGCGCGCCGCCCTTGTAGAGCTGAAAACCGATGGCCGCGATGACGCCCACCAGCAGGTAGCCGGCGATGACGCCGACCAGGGCCGTGCACTTGGCCAGCAGGGGCACCCAGCCGGGCACGGGCATGGCGTCGCTGACGTCGGCGATCCTCACCTGGCGTTCCTTGAAGATCAGCTCACCGGCATAAAAGGTGACGATGATGATCAGCATGAAGCTGAAGCTGTTGTTGATGCTTTGCAGCATCAAATGGGTCATCGGATACACGGCCGTGCCATACATGTTCTTGGCCACGCTGGAGCCGGCGAGCAGGTTGATGACGCCGAACAGCAGCATGACGAGGAAGGGCACGCTCTTGAAGACGCCGGCGGCGTCGAAGCGCAGGATTTGCCACCACTGGCGCCAGACCGTCGCCGGGGTAAAGGTGGGAAGGGTGCGCGGCAGGTGCAGCGGCGCCGTCACGGCCGGTGCGGCGGCCTCGGCCTTGTGCTTGCCGAACAGGCGTTTTCCCGTGCCCGTGCGCTGCGGCTTGAACAGGACCACGGTGGCGGCGAACAGCAGGGCCGCAATGCCCAGCCACAGTAGGCGGTTGGCCAGCAGAAAGCCGGACAGGGGCGGCAGGCCCGCGTTCGCTTCGGCGGACGTGAAGTAGCGCGTCATGCGGCCCAGGGCGCGCATGCCGAAGGGGTCGAGCAGGACGGCAACCCATTCGTTGTTGATATCGCGCGTAAAGGCGCCAGCCATGCCCCACAGCACGAAAAAGCCCAGCACGCCCACGTAGACGAGCAGCATCGAGCGCGTCGTGGCCGCCAGCAGCATCAGCAGGGCGCCGATGAAGAGCAGGTTGGGGATCACCATCACGCCGAAGCTCCACGCATACGCATGCAGCGAGAACGCGCCCACGCGCTGCGGGTCGACCCACGGCATGAGGGGGCCGAGCATGAGCGCCAGGGCAATGGCGGCAAAGATCACCAGGCAGGCGACGAAGCCGGCGGCGAAGCGGCCGAACAGGTAGTCCCACTTGCGCATGGGCGTGGCGAACAGCATGTCGGCCATGCCCACTTCGCTGTCGCGCAGCACGGCGCCCGCGATGAAGATGGTGATAAGCAACATCGACAGCAGGCTGAACATCGTTAGCAGCTGCGCCACCACGGTGGGCGCATTGCGGTTGATGTTGCCGATGGCGCCGCCGATCTGGATCGAATCGCTGCTGCTGGCGCCAAAGGCCATCAGGGCCAAAATGGCGGCAAATACCCACAGCAGCGGCTGTTTCAGCTGGTAGCCGAGGTCAAACTTGAAAAATTCCTTCCACATGGCGCCCCCTTACGCCGCGACGGCGACTGGCGTGGCGGCGGCGGACGCGCCGTTGCGGGCGGCGTTGCGCGCATGCAGGAAGTACACGTCTTCCAGGTCCGGCGCGATCTGCACGAAACCGCTGTCGGGCTGGCTGTCGGCAAACACATTGATCTGCGGCTTGCCGCCCACCAGGCGCGTCGACAGCACCTGGTGCGACTGCTGGTACTGCGCCAGCTCTTCCATGCCGACGCTGCGGCGCCAGACCTTGCCGTGCAAGGTGTCGATGGCCGCCTGCGGTTCGCCCTGCACCAGCACCTGGCCCTTGACGATCATGGCCATGCGCGGACACAGGTCCGTCACGTCGTCGACGATGTGCGTCGACAGGATCACCACCACCTGCTCGCCGATCTTCGCCAGCAGGTTCAGGAAGCGGTTGCGCTCGTCCGGGTCCAGGCCGGCCGTCGGTTCATCGACGATCACCAGGCGCGGCGCGCCCAGCAGCGCCTGGGCGATGCCGAAGCGCTGGCGCATGCCGCCCGAATACGTGCCCAGGTTGCGCTTGCGCGCTTCCCACAGATTGGTTTGCTGCAGCAAGGCTTCCACGGCTTCCTTGCGCGGCCCCTTCGCCGTCAAGCCTTTCAAGACGGCAAAGTGGTTGAGCAGGGTTTCCGCACTCACTTTCGGGTACACGCCGAAATCCTGCGGCAGATAGCCGAGCTGGCGGCGCAGGCCGGCCTTGTCCTTGAGCACGTCGACGCCATCGAAATGGATGCTGCCGCTATCGGGATCTTGCAAGGTGGCGATGGTACGCATCAGCGAGGACTTGCCTGCGCCATTCGGACCCAGCAAGCCGAACATTCCGTTGGGAATCTCCAGGCTGACATTGTTGATGGCCTTGACGCCATTGGCATACGTTTTGTTCAGCTGTTTGATCGATAGCATGTGCAGCACTCTCCAGAGCTTGGGTCTAAAAGCCGACAGATACCTGTCTGCCGGTCTGTGTCAGGGGATCACCCTTGTTTGATGACAACCGCGATGGCGGATGTTACTTAATGGCAATAATATATAAGCAATTGGAAAAAAAGTAATGTTTTTGCGACCGGAGGCGAAAAGACGGGCATGAAATGCCCCAGGCGGGGATGAGTAACGGTGATACCATCGCGCACTGGATCGATGCCAGCGCGGAGGAAAGCTTTTCATGGATGCCATACACAAGACTGTCGCCTTGCGCGCCATTGCCCCGGGCGAAGAGGAGACCTTGGCGCGGCTGTTTCAACTGTACTGTTATGACAATGCCGGCTGGAGCGGCGAGGCGCTGCTGGCCGACGGCCGCTATGACGTGTGCGATGCGGGGCTGGCGTCGTATGTGCACGCGGCCGGGCACACGGCGCACTGGATCGAGGTCGATGGCGAACTGGCGGGTTTTTACATCACGGAGCCGGCCATCGCGGGGCAGTTGCCGGTGCAGGAGTTCAGCGACTTTTTTATTCTGAAGAAATACCGGCGCCGGGGCGTGGCGCTGGAAGTGGTGCGCCGCGTGTTGCTGGGCAGCGCGCAGACGTGGCTGGTGGCCACGTTCCGCGCCGATGCCGCTGCGTGCGCGTTCTGGCGGCAGGCGTTTGCGCGCCTGCCGTTTGCCCAGGTGACGCCATGGGAAGATCCCGCCCTGCCGCAGTTTCAGCTGACGTTGCTGAAACCGGCAGCCTGAATTTCCTTAAAAGCGGACCTTGACGTAGGCGGACGGTCCGGTCAGGCGCACGTTCAAGTCGGCAGTACGTTCGCTGTCGCGGCGCAGCTTGATCTTCGAGATGCCGTAGTCGGCCACGAAGCCGATATTTTTGAAAGGAAACCATTCCACGCCGATGTTGCCGCCATAGATGTGGCCGTTGATGCGCCCGCCATTTTTCTTGATGCCCGACGCTTCCGCATACATGCGCAAGTCCGGCGTGAAGGCGTGGCGCCAGCCCACTTCCAGCAGCGGCGCGAACGCGTGCTCGCCGATGGAATCGCGCGCCGTGGCCGTTTCGCCATTGACGACGCCCGTGGCCGTGCCGTTCAGGCTGGCGTGGTAGTAGGCGGCGCCCAGGCCGATGCCGAAGGTGTCGTTGCCGCTGCCCAGCCACCATTTATAGGCCAGCTTGGCCAGGTCCAGCTTCAGATCGGCATTTGCCGTGGCCGTGCCCGTCACGGGCTGGCCATTGATGATGGTTTCGCCGGTCAGGCTTGGCGTGTAGGATTTGTCGTAGCGGTAGTAGTCGAACGCCAGGCCATGGCGGTCGCCGATCAGCAAGTCCGCCTTGATGCGCGGAATCGTGGTGTGGCTTTGCTTCGATTCGGGCGCGTCGATGCGGCCAAATTCGGTGTCGGCGCCGACATTGATGCGCGGATCGGCGGAAAAGGCGCCCATCGATATGCTGACGCGGTCCAGCGTGGGCGACGGTTCCGCCCGCGCCGTGGCGGCCGCCGCGGCAACGCCGAGTACGCCCAGCATCACGGTGCTGCGCAAGGCAAGATGGCGCAAACGCGGTGGCGACAGGCGGGCAGGGACGGGCGTGGAAAACATGGGACTACTCCTCAAAATAAAGTGAAAACGGCCGCGACGTCGGGGCGGCTGCTGTCATGCGGAAATGCAATGAGGAAATGGTAGCAATTGTTACTTTTAGATCACGTAGCCGCACGGCGCAAGTGACCGTCGGAATTGTCCTACCCTATGTCACTGGTAGTCAGCAGAGGAAACCATATGCAGGAGATGATCGAACTGACGACGCCGCGGCTGTTGCTGCGCCAATGGCGCGACAATGACCTGGCACCGTTCGCGGCCCTGAATGCCGATCCCCGCGTGATGGCATTTTTTCCTTCCCCCCTGACGCGCGAGGCCAGCGACGCCATGGCTCGGCGCTGCAGTAGCCTGATCGCCGAGCGGGGCTGGGGCTTGTGGGCCGTAACCTTGCGCGAAAACAATGCCTTCATCGGCATGACGGGGCTGCATCGCCCCGACGCGCAATTGCCGTGTTCGCCATGCGTGGAAATCGGCTGGCGCCTGGCGTTCGATTACTGGGGACAAGGGTACGCGCAGGAAGCGGCGCACGCTGCCTTGCAAGCGGGTTTTATGCGCCTGCAATTGCCCGAGATCGTCTCGTTTACCGCTTTGCCCAACGTGCGCTCGAGCGCCCTGATGGCGCGCCTGGGCATGCGCCGCGATGCCGACCCTTTCGAGCATCCTGCCCTGCCGCCCGGCCACCGCTTGCGCGCGCATTGCCTGTATCGATTGACGCGTGCAGAATGGTTGCACAGGGAGGGATACACCGCATGAAGATCGCCGCCATTTCCGATATCCACGGCAACCTCGATGCGCTCGACGCCGTGCTGGCCGACATTGCGCAACGGGGCGCGGATGTGATCGTCAACCTCGGCGATATCGTCTCGGGCCATCTGCAGCCGCGCGCCACGGCGGCGCGCCTGATGGGGCTCGGCTTGCCCACCATCCGCGGCAACCACGAGCGCCAGCTGTTCGGCGACCCGGCCCGCATGGGCGCGTCCGATGCCTTTGCGCGCGCGCAACTGCTACCGGCGCAACTGGACTGGATCGCCGCGCTGCCCGCCACCTTGCGCTTGCGCAAGGACGTGCTGCTCGTGCATGGCACGCCGACAAGCGATCTCGTGTATTTTCTCGACAGCGTCACGCCGCAAGGCAGCCGTGCCGCCACGCCGCAGGAGGTGGCCGAACGGGCCGGCGAGGCCGACGCGGCCTTGATCCTGTGCGGCCACACGCACATGCCGCGCCAGGTGCGCCTGGCCGATGGGCGGCTGGTCGTCAATCCGGGCAGCGTGGGCTTGCAGGCCTACGACGACGACCACGGCTATCCGCACCTGATGGAAAACGGCACGCCGCATGCGCGCTATGCCATCGCGCAACAAGGCGCGGACGGCGCCTGGGCGGCGCAGTTCCATGAAGTGGCATATGACTGGGACAAGGCGGCCCGGCTGGCGCTGGCCAACGGCCGGCCCGACTGGGTCACACCGTTGCGCACGGGCCGGGTCGGCTGATTAGCGGAACTCTTCGGCCACCAGGTTGTACTTCTGCATCTTGTGGTACAGCGTCTGTTTCGGCAAGCCCAGCACTGCGCTCACTTCGCTGACGTTGCCCGAATATGCGCGCAGTTCCTGTTCGATCAGGGCGCGTTCGAAGCCGTTCACCTGTTCTGCCAGCGACAGCGGGCTGGCCAGGCCGCCCGCCAGCAGGCTCGATGCGCCGCCGGCGATACCGAGCACGAAGCGGTCGGCGATATTGCGCAGCTCGCGCACGTTGCCGGGCCAGGAGTGGGCCATCAGGTTGCGCATCTGCGCGCTGGAGACCACGGGCGCGGCGCGGTTGTAGCGGGCGGCGGCGGCCAGCACGAAGTGCTCGAACAGGATGGGAATATCCTCGCGCCGTTCGCGCAGCGGCGGCAGGTGCAGCACGATCAGGTTCAGGCGGTAGTACAGGTCGCTGCGGAATTTCTGCTGCTGCGACAAATCCTCCAGGTCCAGCTTGGCCGCCGCGATGACGCGCACGTCGACGGGCGTGGGCACGTTTGAACCGAGGCGCTCGATATAGCGCTCCTGCAGCACGCGCAGCAATTTGACTTGCAGCGACAGGGGCAGCGATTCGATTTCATCGAGGAAGAAAGTGCCGTGGTCGGCATGCTCGATCTTGCCCACCTGGCGCTTGGCCGCGCCCGTGAACGCGCCCGGTTCGTGGCCGAAGACTTCACTTTCAAAAATGCTTTCGGGAATCGCGCCGCAGTTGACGGCGACAAAGTTGTGCTTGCGGCGGTGGCTGAAGTCGTGCAGACAGCGGGCCACCATTTCCTTGCCCGTGCCCGTGTCGCCGTAGATCAGCACGTCGGCCGGTTCGTCGGCAACGTCGAGTATCAAGCGCCGTATGTCGCGCATCGCCACGGAATTGCCCAGCAAGCGCGCTTCGATGCCGCCGCCGTCTTCCAACTGGCGGCGCAGGCTGTGCACTTCCAGCATGAGGCGCCGCGTTTCCAGCGCGCGCAGGATGACGTCGACCAGCTGGTCGGACGAATACGGTTTTTCGATGAAGTCGTAGGCGCCCGTGCGCATGGCGTGCACGGCCATCGTGATGTCGCCATGGCCCGTGACGAGAATCACGGGCAGGTGCGGATCCAGCGTCTTGACCGCTTGCAGCAGCTCCAGGCCGCTCATGCCGGGCAGGCGCACGTCGCTGACGATGATGCCGGGAAAATCCGGCGTCAGCAGTTTATAGGCCAGTTCGGCCGAGTGAAACGCCAGCACGTCCAGGCCGGCCAGCTGCAATGCCTGCTCGCTGCCCTCGCGCACGGTAGGGTCGTCCTCGACCAGCAAGACCTTCAAGCCGTCAAACATGTTTTTCCTCCTGCGTTGCAATCTGTAGTTCGATGGTGAAGACGGCGCCGCCGCCGGGGGCGTTTTCGGCGCGCAGCACGCCGCCGAACTGGCGCGTGATCTGTTCGGAAATGGCCAGTCCCAGGCCCAGTCCCAGCCCCTGCGGCTTGGTCGTGAAGAACGGTTCGAACAGGTGTTCATACACTTCCGTCGACAGGCCGGGGCCCGTGTCGGCCACGTGGATCAGCACGTGCTCCCGCGTGCACTCGACGGCCACGCGCAGGCTGCGCACGTCGCTGCCGTTCATGGCGTCGAGCGCATTGGCGTACAGGTTCACCAGCACCTGCTCCAGGCGGTTGCTTTCGCACATGGCAAAGATGTCGTCGGGCGGCAGTTGCAGGGTGAAACGCACATTTTCAACCTGCAGGCGGCGCTCGACGAGGAAGAGGGCGTTGCTGATCGCCGTGGGGATCGAGACGGAAGTCAGGCTGGTCGTCGATTTGCGCGCAAAAATCTTCAATTGTCCCGTAATGGTCCCCATCCTGGCCGCAATTTGCGAGATCTTCGCCAGGTTGCGCCGCGCGTCGTCGAGCCGGCCCCGTTCCAGCAGGATGACGGCATTGTCGGACATGGTGCGCAGCGCCGTCAGCGGCTGGTTCAGCTCATGCGTGATGCTGGCCGACATCTGGCCCAGCACGGCCATCTTGCCGGCCTGAAAGAGTTCATTCTGCGTGATGTGCAGCTTTTGCTCGGCCTTGCTGCGCACCTCGATTTCCTGGCTCAGGCTTTGCGTCATGGCGTTCAATTCCGAGGTGCGTTCCTCGACCATGGCTTCCAGGTTGTCGTAGGCGTGCTGCAAGTCTTCGCGGGCGCGCAATTTTTGCGCCACGGCCGCGCGGCGCTGGCGCAGGTAAAAGAACAGCAGCATGAAAAAGCCCAGCAGCACGCACGAGAAGGCGGCCGCGGCGCGGGCGCTGGCCTTGGCCTGCGCCAGGTCGGACAGGTAAATGAAGGTCCAGCCTTGCGGCGACTTGAGCTTGATCTGCGTCATCACGCTGGAGCTGATCTTCGGCGGCGCGTCGGCATGCTCGTGCTCGCGCACGCTGATCACGCGCGCGCCATTGCCCAGCTGGCGGTCGGAGACGAAGGGGATGGCTTCCAGCTGCTTCGAATAATACTGGCGCGTGCGGTTCAGTTCGGCCAGCACGGCGGGCGACAGGGGCGCCAGGGTCTTGTATTTCCAGTCCGCCATGGAACTGAGGAAGATGACGCCGTGCTCATCGGCCAGCATGACCTTGTCGGCGCCCTGCACCCAGCGCTTTTCCAGCGTTTCCAGGTTCACCTTCACCGTTGCCAGGCCCAGCATGTGGCCATTCTGGTAGATGCCGTGGGCAAAGAAGTAGCCGGGCTCCAGCCGCGTCGTGCCGACGCCATAAAAACGCCCCGGCGTGCCGCGCAGCGCATCCTGGGCGTAGGGGCGGAACGAAATATTGTCGCCAATAAAACTGTCCGGACCCTGCCAGTTGCTGGCGGCCCGCGTGTTGCCGTCGAGGTTGCTGATAAAAATCGTCGACGATTTGGCCTGGGCATTCATTTGCTCCAGGTAATGGTTGACCGTATCGACCAATACCGGGTCTTCCGGGTGCTGCAGCAAACGGATGACGTCGCGGTTCAGCTCCAGGGTCTTGGGCAGGAAGTCATACTTTTCCAGCGCGTTTTCCAGGCTGCTCACGTACACCTCGAGGCGCTGCGCGCCGCTGGCCTGCAGCTTGCCGATGGCGATGCGTTCGGTCCAGAAATACACGAGCCAGACGGTTGCCAGGCAGGCGGCCAGCACCACGCCCCAGGCCAGCGTTTCGCGGCCCGACCGTTGCGACAGGCGCTGGCGCCAGGAAAGGGAGGGTTTGGTACTGCTATTCATAAAATCAGCTGCCAACTTGCAAGAACCCACAGTATCGCATCTTGATGTGTCTCAACATAAAAAAAAGCCGCCGGACCTGCATCCGGCGGCTTGCGCTGTCACTAGCCGCGATCAGAACGTATGGCGCATGCCAAGGTTAAAGCCGCTGTTGCCGGTGCCATCGTCGGTGGCATTGCCAACCTTGTAGGTAGCACCGTTCTTGTTGCTGATGTGGCCGTAACCTGTGTACAGGTCGCTGCGCTTGGACAGCGCATAGAAGGCGCCAATGGCCCACTGCTGGGCGTCACGGTTGGCGTTGCTCTTGTCGTTGTGGCGGATGTACGACGCGACCAGCTTGGTGGCGCCGAACGGGGCGCTGAAGCCAACGAGGATGTCGTTGCTCTTGCTTTCGTCGATGGCGCGGTTGTCGGCGTAGCCGAAGTTGCCTTGCAGCACGCCAAAGTCGTAGCGCGTGGCCAGCAAGGTGTTGCGCGTTTGCTTCGCCTGCAAATCTTCCATGCGGTGGTGCGTCAGGGTCACGTTCAGCGGGCCGTCGATGTAATGCACGGCGCCGCCCATGCTGCGGTTCTTCGCATTGTCGCCAGCCACTTCGCCAAAACCATACGCCAGCTCGGCCGACAGGCGGCTATAGGTCGGCGTGCTGTATTGCACCATGTTGTCGACGCGGTAATTCGTCGCCATCAGGTTCGATGCCGTGCCGGCCAGGCCGATGACGAACGGATCGGCCACGTCGCGCAGGGCCAGGTAGTACGGCGTATATTGGCGGCCCAGGGTGATGGCGCCGGCGCTGCCGGTCAGGCCGACATACGCCTGGCGGCCGAACAGCCGGTTGCCCTGTCCCGAGGTGCCGGTGTCGATATTGAAACCGCTTTCCAGCACGAAGGTGGCGGCCAGGCCACCGCCCAGGTCTTCCTTGCCCTTGAAGCCGAGGCGCGAACCGGACGCGATGCCGGAAGCGACGCGGGTCAGGCGGTCTCCAGCCGCATCCTTGTCGAGCACAAGGCCGGCGTCTGCCACGCCGTAGACGGTGACGCTCGATTGAGCCATGGCGCCGGTAGAGGCAGCGCCCAGGGCCAGCAGGGTAAACAGGACTTTTTTCATGAAAATCTCTCTAATAAGTTGGAATGACTACTGATCGCACTACCTGACTGCTTGTTACTTAACATTGACAACAAATAAATGGCCCGCTTGTGGCGGGCCATGGCGCTATCAGGCTTTGCTAGCGTGATCCGCTTCGCCCCAATGGCTTTCCGTGTTCTGGTTGGCCGCGTTGGCCGCTGCCGCTTCTTCTTCCGTGGCCAGGCCGCCCTCCCATTTGGCGACGACTGCCGTGGCGACGGCATTGCCGACCGCGTTGGTAGCCGAACGGCCCATGTCGAGGAACTGGTCGACGCCCATCAGCAGCAGCAAGCCCGCTTCCGGAATATTGAACTGGTTCAGGGTCGCGGCAATCACCACCAGCGAGGCGCGCGGCACGCCGGCCATGCCTTTCGACGTCAGCATCAGCAGCAGCAGCATGGTGATCTGCGTGCCGATCGACAGGTCGATGCCGTAGGCTTGCGCGATGAACAGCACGGCGAAGGTGCAGTACATCATCGAACCGTCCAGGTTGAAGGAGTAGCCCATTGGCAACACAAAGCTGGAAATCTTGCGGTCCACGCCGAACTGGTCGAGTGCCGTCAGCAGTTTCGGATACGCCGCTTCCGAGCTGGCCGTGGAGAAGGCCAGCAGGAAGGGTTCGCGGATCAGGCCGACCAGCTTGAAGACGCGCGGGCCGATGACGAGGAAGCCGGCACCGATCAGCAGGGCCCACAGGCACACCAGGCCCAGGTAGAAGCCGCCCATGAACTTGGCGAACGTGACCAGCACGCCCAGGCCGTGCGTGGTGATGACGGAGGCCATCGCGGCGAACACGGCCAGCGGGGCCAGGTTCATGATGGTGCCGGTGATGCGCAGCATGACTTGCGCCAGCTGGTCGACGACGGCCGTGAGGGTCTTGCCCGATTCACCCAGGCCGGCCAGAGCGCCGCCAAAGAAGATCGAGAACACCAGCACTTGCAGGATTTCATTGTTGGCCATGGCCTCGATCGGCGACTTCGGCACCAGGTGCGTGAAGAAATCTTTCAAGGTGAACGCGGCCGTTTTCAAATTGGTCGACGCGTGGACGTCCGGCAGTGGCAAGCCCAGGTTGGTCCCCAGCTGCATCAGGTTCGACAGCACCATGCCCAGCGCCAGCGAGACCAGCGAGGCGACGACGAACCAGCACATGGCTTTCAGGCCGATGCGGCCCGCCGTCTTGCCGTCGCCCATGTGGGCGATGCCGACCGTCAGGGTGGAGAACACCAGCAGCGCAATGATCATCTTGATCAGGCGCAGGAAGACGTCGGTGACGATGGAAATATTGCCAGCGATTTGCTTGCTCATGTCCGCATCGGGGAAAGCGGAATGGCATCCATAACCGACGGCAATGCCGAGGATCATGGCAATCAGGATGTACAGGGTTAATGGCCGTTTCTTTTTCATTATGACTCCTCCGGTGAAACGCCGCTGTGAGCGGATTATTGATAGCGAGCAACTCAAGCTTGGAGCCAATATTTCTCAAAAACAAGCCCTTGCGTGCCAGCGATTATTTGCAGCAAAACCTGTACATAGCAAAGGATATGCCTGAAATGGGGTTTCACCAGGCACTTTCTTAAGTTATTGATTTAAAGCACTTATTTAAATTTAAAAATGTTGTTAGATTGCCGCGTTGCGCGAAATATTGGACGCGGCGGGCCATCGCTGTATGACTTTTCATACGCTAGTCGCGGCAGGGTAGCGGTGCGGCAAAAAGACAAGATTATCAGGACAATAAAAAAGCCCCTCCGGGGAGGGGCTTGATATGGCGCAATGCGTGTTTAGAACTTGATATTGGCCGTCAGGCTGAACGAGCGGGGCTGGCCCGGCGTGTAGCGGAAGCCGGATTTGTTGATGGCTGCCACATAGGTCTTGTCGGCCAGGTTGTAGGCGTTCAACTGCACGTCGAGGTTCTTGTTGACGGTATAGGTTGCCATGGCGTCGAAGACCCAGTAGGCATCGACGCGGGCCGGCGTGCCGACGGCGCCATCGGTGCCGCGCAGCATCTCGCCGACGTAACGCGCGCCGCCGCCGAGCTTCAGGCCAAACGGCAGCGTGTACGACGTCCAGCCCGTGAACGCCTGTTTTGGCGTGTAGCTGAGGTTATTGATGCCGCTGGCCGTGACGACCTTGCCCGACTCGACCTTGGTATTCATGCGCGTGTAGCCGGCGCTGACGAGCCAGTTCGGCATGATCTCGCCCACCATGCCGATTTCGACGCCCTGCACGCGCTTCTTGCCATTCTGATAGTAGATCAGGTCGACGGGATCTTGCTCCACTTCATTTTTCACGTCCGTCTGGTAGATGGCGGCCGACAGCGACAGTTTTTGTTTCAGGAAATCCCACTTCGTGCCGATTTCCTTGGTGGTGGTTTCCTGCGGATCATAGATCGGATTTTGCGCGCTGCTGGCGCCCGTGCTCAGCGTGAAGTTGGTGCCCGGCGGCGCCTTCGACGTGGCCCACAGCGCATACACGCTGCTGTCCGGCGTCGGCTTGTACAGGGCCGAGATCTTGCCGTTGGCGAAGGTGTCGTTCAGGGTGATGTGAACAGGAATAGGCGTGCCCACCGGCAATTTTTGCACCTGGCCCGGGGCGACGGCCGTTTGCAGGGTGACGGCATCGTAGCTGGTGTTGAAATGGTCGAAGCGCACGCCGCCGTTGAAGATCCATTGTTCGCCGAACTTGATGGTGTCGAACACATAGGCGCTTTGCGTGTTGACTTCGCCTTCGGTGAAGGCGCCGCTGCGCACGGGCTGGTAGCCGGTGACGGGGGCGCGCGGGTTGGGATGGTACAGATTGGCGTCCGGCATGGTGCCCAGGCTGGCAGGCACATAGCCGTAGTTGGTCTGCTTTTCGCTGGTCAATTCGGCGCCGGCCACCACGGAGTGCTTCAGCACGCCCGTGTCGAATTGCGCGCTGACGACGGTCTGGTTGGTCAGGATCGTGTTTTCCTGGTCCTTCACCGTGCGCAGCGAGCGCGCCAGGGTCCAGGTCGACGGATCGGTGGCGACCGGCGTCTTCAGGTTGGCGCTGCTGCCCATGAAGGCCGTCAGCAGGTAATCCTGCTGGGTCTTGCCGTAGCGCGTGGTGTTCTGAATCTGCACGTTGGGCGAGAAATCATGATCGATGCGCAAGGTGGCCATGTCGGCCTTGACCTTGTCGTGGTCCGCGGTGGAACCGTAGAAATTCTTCGGATCGACCCTGGCCGCGCCGTTCAGGAAGGTGCGGATGACCTTGTTCGTCGGCGTGATG
Source organism: Janthinobacterium sp. TND4EL3 (assembly GCF_900156175.1). GTDB lineage: Bacteria > Pseudomonadota > Gammaproteobacteria > Burkholderiales > Burkholderiaceae_D > Janthinobacterium. The sequence continues at coordinate 59,054 of NZ_FTMV01000011.1, read as the reverse complement.
CTGTCCGGCGTGCTGTAGCCGGGCAGGCCGATGGTGGGCACGAAGCCGTCGGGCACGTTGTCTTGATCCACGTGCAGGTAGCTGGCCGTGACGCGCGTCGGCTTGCCGATGCCGAAGGTGACGGTGGGGGCGATGGCCCAGCGCTTGTTCTTGACTTCGTCGCGCGCCGGATTGCCGCTGTCCTGCGTCATCAGGTTCAGGCGGAAAGCCGTGCCGGAATCGGCGTCGAGGATGCGGTTCCAGTCGGCCGTGGCGCGTTTCTGCTTGCCGCTGCCGGCCGTCAGCAGGGAATTGAACTTGTTTTCCATGGTCGCCGTCTTGCTGACCAGGTTGATCGAACCCGTCGGCGAGCCGCGGCCGCTGTCCGTGCCCGCCGGACCCTTCAGCACGTCGATCTGTTCGATGTTGAAGACGTCGCGCGAGATGGAACCGACGTCGCGCACGCCATCGACATAGATGCTGCCCGAGGCGTCGAAGCCGCGCATGTAGACGGCGTCGCCCGTGTTCGTGTTGCCATTCTCGCCGAGGAAAAAGGTGCCCACGCCCGGCGTGTTGCGCAGCGCATCCGTCAGGGTCAGCGCGCCTTGCTGTTCGATCAATTCCTTCTTGATCACGACGATGGTTTGCGCCGTGTTGACGAGTTCTTCCGTGTACTTCGGCGACGAGGCTTTTTCGGCCTTGAAGTCATTTTCCTTGGCGCTGACGACCTTGATCTCATTGAGGGTTTGCTGCGATGCGGGCGCGCTCTGGCCTGCCGGGTCGGCCGCCTGGGCGGCGACGGGCAGCAGCATCACGGCCAGGGCGGCGCCGACGTGCTGGTTGAAACGGGATGGGGCGTGTTTGCGGCTCTTGATTGCCATCTTGCTCTCTCGATAAGGTCAGGGTAGTGGTTCCTGGCTGGCGCTGCGCGGTGGTGCGTTGGCACGCGGGCAAGTGGCTGGCGGTGGACGAATAGAGCGACATTGTAATTATTGGGCGCTTGTTCGTAAATGAGAATCGTTATCAGTCTCGTTTACACAACGAATCTGCCGTGCCGCAAAAAAAACACTGTCCTGCCGCATGCATGCTTGCTTTGCCGCCCGGCCGCTGCTACGCGCGCAAGCGTCGCGCGGCGGGAGTATGATGAGCAACCTTTACAAATGACCGCCAAGCATGCTGCAGACTCCCGATGCCTTTGTCCCCCTGATCGATGTGCCCGAACCGGCCCCGGCCGCCGAGCAGACGCTGACCTTTGTCTTCCACCGTGGACGCCTGCTGCTGCGTACGCCCGGGCTGACCCTGCCCACTGCCGCCGAGGCGGCCGCGCTCGATATCGACCTGAGCCGCGCCCAGCCCGTGGGCCTGTGGCAAGGCCGCTATTGCCAGACCGTCTGGACGGATGACGACGCCTTGCCCGCTGCTGCTCACCTGGCCTGGCACGGCATGCGCTCGCTGTTCAACGCCGTCGACGACACCTTCCTGGGCCTGGCCAGCCGCGCCGCGCAGCTGGCCGAGTGGGCGCGCACGCACCGCCACTGCGGCGTGTGCGCCACGCCCATGCAGCGCACGCGCGGCGAACGCTGCTTCAGCTGCGCCGCCTGCGGCATGCTGGCCTACCCGCGCATCTCGCCGGCCATGATGGTGCTCATTCGCAAGGGCCAGCAGGTGTTGCTGGCCATGCACAAGCATTCGCCGTCGCAGCGCTTCAGTCCGCTGGCCGGTTTCCTGGAAGCGGGCGAATCGATCGAGGAAGCCGTGCACCGCGAAGTGATGGAAGAGGTGGGCTTGCGCGTGCACAACTTGCAATACTTCATGAGCCAGTCCTGGCCCTTCCCCCATTCGCTGATGATCGCGTTTACGGCCGACTACCTTGACGGCGAGATCCGCCTCGACGAGAACGAGATTGCCGAGGCGCGCTGGTTCGGCCCCGCTGATGTCTGGCCAGAAGCGAGCTCCAGCGTGTCGATCTCCGCGCTGCTGGTCGGCGCGCACCGGCCGCCGGCGTAGCGGGAAAGCAGGGGCTGCTCAGGCAGCCTGCCGCATTTTCTATATACTGGCGGCAATTGCAAATTTTAGGGTGGTTTAGCATGTCTCAAGAAGAATTCTCCGAAAACGACTGGCGCCGGCTGATCAGCAGCTTTGGCGAAGACCCGCAGCGTCCTGGCTTGCTGGAAACGCCGGCGCGCGTGGCGAAAGCCTGGAAGCACTGGACTTCCGGCTATGGCCAGGACCCGGTGGACTTGCTGAAAGCCTTTGAAGATGGCGCGGAACAGTACAACGAGCTGATCGTCGTGCGCGGCATTCCCGTCTACAGCCATTGCGAGCACCATCTGGCGCCGTTCTTCGGCAAGGCTACCATCGGTTATGTGCCAAATGGCAAGATCGTCGGCCTGTCGAAACTGACGCGCCTCGTCGATTGCTTCTCCAAGCGCCTGCAAGTGCAGGAACGCATGACGATGCAGATCGCCAACGCGCTGATGGAAGTGCTGGAACCGAAGTCGGTGGGCGTGGTCGTGCGCTGCCGCCACCTGTGCATGGAAAGCCGCGGCATCCGCACGCCGGGCGAAGAAACCATCACCTCGGCCATGCTGGGCGAGATGCAGCCGAACCTGGCGCTGCGCACGGAATTTCTGGCCCTGGCACGCGAAAGCTGATCATTTTAAGCGGCGATGCGTGACGAAGGCGGCATATGCCGCCTTTTTTAATGGCTTTCCCGTTCGGCCAGATAGCGCGCCGGCGGCTTGCCGACGGCCTTGCGGAACATGGTGACAAAACCGCTGGTGTTTTCATAGCCGAGTTCCAGCGCCACTGCTTTCACGCTGTGGCCTTGCGCCAGCCGTTGCAAGGCCAGGATGACGTGCAGCTGCCGGCGCCAGCGGCCCACGCTCATGCCCATTTCCACCAATGACAGCCGGGTCATGCTGCGCTCGCTCATGCCGATGCGGCTGGCCCACTCGGCCAGCGTGCCCTTGTCGGCCGGCTGCGCCAGCAGCAGGGCGGCCAGGCGGCGCAGCCGTGCGTCGCGCGGCATCGGCAAGTGCAAGTCTTCCACGGGCGCGGCCGCCAGTTCATCGAGCAGGGTAGCCACCAGCCGCTCCTGCGCGCCATGCAAGGTGGCCAGGGTGGGAAAGCCGGCCGCCTTGACGATCAGTTCGCGCAGCAGCGGCGAGACGGCCACGGTGCAGCAGACGGCCGGCAGGGCCGGCGCCATGGCCGGCTCGACAAACAGGCAATAACACTCGGCTTCGCCCACGCCCTGGGCCGCGTGCATCAGGCCGCCCGGTATCCATACGGCGCACTGGGGCGGCACGATCCACACGCCACTTTCCACCTCGCAATGAATCACGCCGCGTATGGCGTACAGCAACTGCCCCTTGCGATGCTGGTGCGGCGCCTGTTCCCATTCCTCGCGCACGCTGGCCAGGCCCAGCGCCAGTACGGGACGCAGCACGCCATCGACGTCGAAATCGATGATGGAAGCGGCGGCGTCCGGACCCAGTTGGGTGGAAAGCATGCTGGGCAGCAAGGGATAGGGCATGGCGGGGCTTTGGCTGGATTGAATAATATTGTGGCTATTGTATGCAATGACGCCGGGCACCGTCACCGGTATCGTATGGCTATCCGCAGCCCCGCCTCAACGGCAACCGCCGCCGCCCGTGTTCTGATGCAGGCCAGGAGGAACGGCAACCTTTGAAGGAGTCACACCATGCAACTTGATTTATCCACTTTCCCCCTCGTCTGGATGCGCCGCGATCCGGCCGCCAGCAGCCCGGACGAGGCCTTGTTTGCCCAGTTTGAAGAGTTGCTGGCGCGCCGCCAGGCGTTCGTCATCCTCAGCGAGCAAGGCCTGGACGAGGATGGGCATGACCATCCGCAGGAAGCGCGCAAGCGCGCCGTGCTGTGGATGAAGCGGCACAAGGCCGCCCTGCGCGCCTACATCCAGGGCATGGTGCTCGTCGAGCCGAGCGCGGCCAGGCGCATGGCCGGCAAGGCCTTTGCCGCCACGTTCGGCCAGTTCTGGGGCTACCCTTTACACTTTGGCACCAGCCGCGACGACGCGCTCGACATCGCCCAGCATTTGCTCAGGGTGTGGCTGCCGCCAAGGGAAGACCAACAACGCCCTGAGCACCTGACAACACCGTAGCGAGCGGCAGTGATTCGTGCCCAAGAAGCGCAACCGTACTGTTGTACGGGGGTGCCGAGCCGGTGAGCGTCGCAGGCCGCAAAGCGCGCCGCGCAGCAGGTTTGGTCAGGTGTTTTAGTAGCGATAATCGTTGACGAAGTGTTTCGTGAAGTTGTACTTGCTGCCGCCGTCAAGCAAGTCGACCAGGCGTTTCGGCGCCGAGGCCGACATGAAGGCGTCGGCTGCGCCGCCCGTGCTGCGGAACTTCATGCCGGGGCTGAGGATCTGGTTGGCGCCGATTTTCAGGTGCTGGAAGCTTTTCGTCTTTTCATTGTTGAGGATGAAGTGCAATTCCTGCTTGAAGGTGAGAAAAGGGATCTTCAGCCACCAGCCTTCGTCCGTGCCATAGCTGGCGACGCTGGCAAAGTGCGTGTTCTTGTCCGTCAGCGTGGGCTTGCCCAGGCGGTCGTTGATGCGTTTCATGGCTTCATTCTTGGTCATGCTGTTCTTTCGTGATTCGATCTATGCGGCGTGCATTCTGACACAGGCGCGCCGCCGCGTGCCGTGGAATGCCTCAGAGTAGCAAAATCAGCGAGCCGAGCACGATCAGCCCGCCGCCGAGGGCCGCCTTCAGCGTGAACGGTTCGCCCAGCACCAGCCAGCCGGCCAGCATCACCAGCGCCACGCTGAGCTTGTCGACGGGCGCCACCAGCGATACGGGCCCCAGCTGCAGCGCGCGGAAATAGCACAGCCACGACAGTCCCGTGGCCACGCCCGAGGCGATCAGGCAAGTCCAGCCCACCCAGTTGCCGCCGCTGGGGCGTTGCCATTCCGCGCGCAGCGAAATGATGGCGGCCGTCACCAGCAGGATGACGCCCGTGCGTATCAGGGTCGCCATATTGCTGTTCAGGTGGGCCACGCCCAGCTTGCCCAGGATGGCCGTCAGGGCCGCGAACACGGCAGACAGGATGGCAAAGCCTTGCCAGGTAAGGGGTGTGGACATGGGCCTCCTCGCGCGGTGGGGAACTGCAGTGACTGTAGCGCAAAAGAACGGCGGGCGCTGGCAACAATTTATCCTGACGCAACCTCAATTCTCATCAATTGTCGCAACGCATTAACAACACCGGGCACAATTCATTGCTTTCGAGCATTGTAAATACCGGTCGTTCGAGCGTATGCTGGAGACGTATGAACGGTGCCGCCAGAGCGCCGTCGCCGCCGCATTCCCGGCCGCAGAGCCGGGTACGGACCATGCCCCTTCGCCGCACATATACAGTTGGAGACAGCACATGAAGAAATTGACATTCCGGCAGAAGTTATGGATACCGCTGATTTGCAGCTTGTTGTGCATCACCGTCATCTTTGTCTATAACGCCTTGGAAATCCGCAAGATCCGCATCGAGGAACGTAGTGCCGACCTGAGCAATGCTGCCGACCTGGGCCTGGGCGCCGTGAAGATGTTTGGCGACCTCGCCGCCAGCGGCTCCCTGACGAAGGAAGAAGCGCAGAAGCAGGCGATCGCCGTCATCAAGAGCATGCGCTTTGGCGAGACCGGTTATTTGTCCATTATCAACCTCGACGCCGTCGTCGTGATGAATCCTGCCGCGCCGCAAACCAATGGCAAGAACATGGCGGATTTTAAAGATGCCAACGGCACCTATCTGTACCGCGACATCGTCGCCGTCGGCAAGAGCGATGCGGGCAAGGGCTTTGTCCACTACCATTTTCCCCGTCCCGGCCAGAAGAGCGCCGAACCGAAGATGAGCCGCGTGGTCGCCTACAAGCCGTGGAGCTGGACCATCGTCGTGGGCGTGTACATGGACGATATCGACGCCGCCTTCCGCCAGTCGCTGCTTACTTCGCTGGGCGTGCTGGTGCTCGTGTGCGGCTTGCTCGCTGCCGTCGTCGTGGCGATCAACCGCAGCCTGCGCCATGCGCTGGGCGGCGACCCCGAGTATGCGGCCGACGTGGCGGAAAAAATCGCGAACAACGACCTGAGCGGCACCGTGCGCACGCATGCCAGCGACAAGCACAGCGTGCTGTATGCAATGAAAACCATGCAGGCCAATCTGGTCGATGCGATCAGCGAAATCCGCCACAGCGCCGAGACCATTGCCACGGCGTCGAGCGAGATTGCCAGCGGCAATATGGACTTGTCGGCGCGCACGGAAATGCAAGCCAGTTCACTGGAAGAAACGGCCGCTTCGATGGAAGAGCTGACCTCGACCGTGACGCAAAACGCGGGCAACGCCGTGCAGGCGAATGAACTGGCGCAGTCGGCGTCCAGCGTGGCGCGCCAGGGCGGCGCCGTGGTGGCGCAGGTGATCGGCACCATGGACACCATCAATGCCTCGTCGCGCAAGATCGTCGACATTATCGGCGTCATCGACGGCATCGCCTTCCAGACCAACATTCTTGCGCTGAACGCGGCCGTGGAAGCGGCGCGCGCCGGCGAGCAGGGGCGCGGCTTTGCCGTCGTGGCGTCCGAAGTGCGCAACCTGGCGCAGCGGTCCGCTGGCGCGGCCAAGGAAATCAAGGAACTGATCGGCGCTTCCGTCGACAGCATCGCGGCCGGCAGCACCCTCGTCGCACAGGCGGGCACGACCATGGATCAGGTGGTCGCTTCCGTGTCGCGCGTGACCGACATCATGGCCGACATCACGGCCGCCTCGCACGAGCAAAGCACGGGCATCGGCCACGTCAACCAGGCGATCACGGAGATGGATAGCGTGACGCAGCAAAATGCGGCCCTGGTGGAAGAGGCGGCGGCAGCGGCGTCGAGCATGCAGGACCAGGCGGCCGTGCTGGCGCAGCTGGTGGCGCGCTTCAAGCTGTCGGCGCAGGAATCGGGGACGGCGCCGCGCGTGGCGGCCGCTGCCGCGCCGCGTGCCGTGGGCCGCCAGCCGGCGCGCAGCCTGGCGGCGCGCTAAGTTCCTATTGGGCTGGCGCCGCCGCTGGCGGCGCCGGTTCGAATTCCAGCTTCTCATCGACGACGACGAATTGCCCGACCGGCTGGCCCAGGTCGGCTTTCGGGTCGTTTTCCATTTCCGTCAGCGCATTGCAGGTATTTGTTTCCGCCTGCCACAACTGCTTGCCCATGCGGATGTTCCACACGCCGTCGCCGGCTGCGAACAGCTCGACCTTGATGTCGGCAGGCGCATCCGTCGACAGGGTATGCAGGCGCTGGCATTGCGGCAGATTGGTCGCCATCAGCTGCACTTCCACCGTATCTTGCCAAAAATAGCGTTGCTGGCGGCGCACCGTCAGGGAATGGTCCTGGCCGTCGAACATATAGATGGCGAAGTCCTGGACACAGCCTGACAGCAGGACGGACAGCGTGACGATCAGGAGTTTGCGCATGGTCGGCTTTCTTTGATGGTTCTCGGGGATGGCGGAATCGAGTGCTTGCGGCGAGAGTGGGTGCTTGCTTGCATGGCCCATGCGTCGCCCGGCGTCTTGTTTTCCGCTGACGTGGCATTATATCCATGCACACCAGTTGCGGCGCGACAATAGTTGCGCCCACCCCATGCCAACGACCTGAAAGACGACGATGATCGACCTGTATTACTGGACCACGCCCAACGGGCACAAGGTGACGATGTTCCTCGAAGAAGCGGGCATCCCCTACAACATCATCCCCGTGCATATCGGCAAGGGTGAGCAGTTCCAGCCCGAGTTTCTCGCCATCGCACCGAACAACCGCATCCCCGCCATCGTCGACCAGGCGCCGGCAGATGGCGGCGCGCCCCTGTCCCTGTTCGAGTCGGGCGCCATTTTGCAATACCTGGCCGAGAAAAGCGGGCAATTCCTGCCGATGGATGTGCGCGGCCGCGCGGAAGTCATGCAATGGCTGTTCTGGCAAATGGGCGGCCTCGGTCCCATGGCCGGACAGAACCACCATTTCGTGCAATACGCGCCCGAACCCATCGACTACGCCATTACGCGCTACGTCAACGAAACGAACCGCTTGTACGGCGTGCTGAACAAGCGCCTGGCCGACCGCCCATTCGTGGCCGGCGACAGCTATTCCATCGCCGACATGGCAATCTACCCGTGGATCGTGCCGCACGCGCGCCAGCGCCAGAATCTTGAGGATTTCCCGCACCTGGCGCGCTGGTTCGCGGCCATCGCCGCCCGTCCCGCCACCGTGCGCGCCTATGCGCGCGCGGCCGAAATCAATGTGCAGCCGACCGTCAGCGGCGACGCGAAAAGCGTGCTGTTCGGGCAGACGGCGAAGACGCTCGGCTAAGCTTGCTTTTCCCCTCAGTTGCCCCGGTAGGTAGAGAAACCGAAAGGGCTGAGCAGCAGCGGTATGTGGTAGTGCTGCTCGGTCTTTTCCACGTGAAATTGCACGGGGATTTCCGGGAAGAATGTTTCCTGTTTCAGCCGCGCATAGTGCTCGCCCGTCTTGAACACGATGCGGTAGTCGCCCGCCTGCATGGGGGTGTCTGCCGGATACATGGCCGCGATGCGCCCCTGCGCATTCGTCACGGCGCTGCCCAATTGTTGCCAAGCATCCCCTTTTTTCTGCTCCAGTGTCACCGTCACGCCCGCCGTCGGCTGGCCGCTCTGCAGGTCGAGGATGTGCACGCTCAGGGGATTGGCGGCCAGGGCCAGTCCGGACAGGCTGGCGAAGGCCAGGGCGGCAGCGGTTTTTTTCAAATAGGTCATCGTTGTTGCTTTCACAGGGTGGGGGAATCGAGTTCGGGGACGGCAGCCAGGGCGGCCAGGGCGCAGGCGCGGTCTGGCAGGGCGCCGCCGCCGCCGGCCACGCCGATGGCGCCGACGACTTCGCCCTTGGCCCGCAAGGGCAGGCCGCCGCCCAGCAGCAACAGTTCCGGCACGGTGGTCAGATTGGCCATGTCCGGGTTGCCGCGCGCGGCCACGGCCAGCGCCTGGGTATCGTTTTTGGTCGACAGGGCCGTATAGGCCTTGCGCCCGCTCGCTGCCGTGTTGTGCGGCCCGACGCCGTCGGCCCGCTGCACGGTCACGACATTGCCGCCACGGTCGAGCACGGTGACGACGATGTGCCGGCCCTGCGCCTGGCACGCGGCGATGGCCGCATCGGCCAGCTTGTTGGCCGCCGCCAGCGAGATGTCATTGACCTGGCGCAATTGTGCATGTGCCGGGTTGGCCAGCATGCACAGCAGGGTACTGCCGAAAATGAGGGTTTTCATGTGGCTGTCCGTTGATAAGGTGGCGCCAGTATGGTCAGTGTTACCCTACGAGAAGATGATCGCCGCATGACATTTTTATCATCCGCAGCGCCGGGCGCGCGGCGTAAAATGCTTGTATATTTCCCTTAGAAAGCCGCCATGCGCATCCTGGTCATTGAAGACGAACCGAAGACGGGCGACTATCTGCTGCGCGGCCTGGCCGAGTCCGGCTTCACGGTGAGCCTGGCCCGCAATGGCCGCGACGGCTTGCACATGGCGAGCACGGACGCGCCCGATTTGATCGTGCTCGACGTGATGCTGCCCATCATGGATGGCTGGCAAGTCCTGCGCGCGCTGCGGCTGCAGGAGGGCGGCGCGGACGTGCCCGTGATTTTTCTGACGGCGCGTGACGAAGTGCAGGACCGCGTGAAAGGGCTGGAACTGGGGGCCGACGACTATCTGGTGAAACCGTTTGCCTTTGCCGAACTGGTGGCGCGCATCCGCACCCTGCTGCGGCGCGGGCCGCCGCGCGAAGACGACGTGATCCGCATCGGCGACATGGAAATCGATGTGATGAAACGCAAGGTCAGCCGGCAAGGCCAGCGCATCACCCTGACGGCCAAGGAATTCGGCTTGCTGCATTTATTGGCGCGGCGCCAGGGCGAGGTCTTGTCGCGCTCCATCATCGCCTCGCAAGTGTGGGACATCAATTTCGAGAGCGACACCAACGTCATCGATGCGGCCATCCGCCGCCTGCGCAGCAAGCTCGACGACCCCTTCGAACCCAAGCTGATCCACACCTTGCGGGGCATGGGCTATGTCTGCGAATTGCGCGCGCCCAGCGCTCCCGACAGCGGCGCCGCTCAATGAAGCTGGCACAACTGCGGCGCTCGCTGACCCTGCGCGTCACGCTCGTGTTCGTATTGATCGTGGCGCTCGTCTCGGCCGGCCTGGGCATGCATCTGTACCGTTCCTTTGTGGCGGAAATCGAGCGCCGCGACGACATCTTATTGCTGGGAAAACTGCGGCAGATCCAGCAATTGCTCGGCAATGCGGGCACGCTCGATATCATCCGCGAGCGGCCCCAGTATTTCCGTGACACCATGAGCGGACAGGAAAATTCCCTGGTGCGCATCGTGCGCGCCGATGGCACGCGTTTGATCGATGTCAATCCGAACGGCGAGAACGTCGTGCATGCTGTTCCCGTGGCCGTCGACGCGCCCGTGACGGCCAGCGATATCGTCAGCTGGAGCAGCCGCGATGGCTATCCGGCCAGGGTGGTGGCGGCCAGCGCGCGCATCGGCGAGCCGGCGCAGATGGCCGATATTTTCGTGGCTCGGGTCTACGGCGACCGCACGGCCATGTTTGCCGCCTACCGCTGGCAGATCGTCGTGTCCGTCGCCGTCAGCGCGCTGGTGGCGGCACTGCTGGCCAGCGTGATGCTGCTGCGGGGATTGCGGCCGCTGCGCAATATTGCCGCCCATGCGGCCCTCGTGCGGCCCGGCAAGCTCGGTCAGCAGCTGGAAGCGCGCGATGCGCCGACGGAATTGCTGCCCCTGATCCAGGCCCTGAACGCCATGCTGGCACGGCTGCAGGAGGGATACGCGCGGCTGTCGCAGTTTTCCGCCGACCTCGCGCATGAATTCCGCACGCCCGTCACCAATCTGCTGGGGCAAAGCCAGGTCATGCTGGCCCGTCCGCGCAGCGCGCACGAGTATGAACAGCTGGTGTCGTCGAATGTGGAAGAGCTGGAGCGGCTGTCGCGCATGATCGACAGCATGCTGTTCCTGGCGCGCGCGCAGCAGGATGAGATGATCCTGATCAAGCAAGCCTTGCCCGTGCAGGACGAATTCTTGCGCCTGGCCGATTTCTTCGAAGGCCTGGCCGAAGAGCGCGAGCTGGCGCTGGCCTGCCACGGCAGCGGCACGGTGACGGCCGAGCCGCAACTGCTGCGCCGCGCGCTGGGCAATTTGCTGTCGAACGCCATCCGCCACGCGGCGCCCGGCAGCACGATTCTGTTGCGTTCGCACGCGACGAACGAGGGCGTGGAACTGAGCGTGAGCAACCTCGGCCCCGCCATCCCCGCGCGCCACTTGCCCCACCTGTTCGAGCGGTTTTATCGCGCCGACCCGGCCCGCAGCGATTCGGCCGCCTCCACAGGATTAGGGCTGGCCATCGTCACGGCCATCATGCAATTGCACGGCGGCAGCGCGACGGTCACATCCGACGCTGCCGCCACGACGTTTACCCTGATGTTCCCGCTCCAGCAGCGTAGGTCGGATTAGGCCAAGGGCTGTAATCCGACGTAGTGTTGGCGGCAGCGCAGATGTCGGATTACGCGCGGCGTTGCCCCGCTAATCCGACCTACATGGCCACATGCTCCTTATCCCATCTCCACCAGGAACTCATGCATGCCCGTATGCGGCAATTGCGCGCAGGCGGGCGCAAAATGCGGCAACTGGCCCCACAGCAGCGGGTTGCCGACGATGTACACATAATGCTGCGCGCGCGTGAGGGCCACGTTGAGCAAATTCGGCGTGGCCGCCGCCCACTGCGCGGCGCCGGACGTGCTGTCGTCGGCACCGAGGACCAGCATCACCACGCTTTGCTCCTTGCCCTGGAAGGTGTGCACGGTGCCCACCATCTGGCTGCTCCACTGGCGCAGTTCGCGCGCCGTCGGTGCCTTGCCATAGCCGAGGCGGCGGTCCCAGTCCATGTCGACGATGCGCGAACGCAATTCGTTGCGCACGGCCTTGAACGGCGTGATCACATACATGTCCGGCAGCTTGCCGTCGCGGCGGTAGAGTTTCAGCAACACTTCCAGCACGAAATCGAGCTGCACGGGCACCACCTGCTTGTAGCTGACGGGGCCGACGGCGTCGATCCAGCGGCTGGGGCCACGCGTCAGGCCGCGCGCGCCGGCCGGCGGCGTGCGCTCGGCCAGCCCGTAGACCATCTTGTCTTCGTAGGCGATGCTGTTGGCCAGCGAAAACATCGGTTCCACGCAGCGGCGGTGCACGCGCAGCGGGCTGCCTATCCACAGGGGCTGGGCGCTATCGGCGCCCACCAGCGCGCCATGGCGGTTGGTCTTGTCGGCCAGCGTCTGCACGGACACGGAAGTCGGCGCGTAACTGCCATCGCGCGTATGCGGCGACAGGGCGGACAGGGTCTGCACGAGGCGGCCCGGCACCGTGAACACGGGTTCGATCTGCAGCGGGTCGCCCACGACGACGGCGCGTTTGGCACGCCACAGGCTGCCCAGCGCCGCTTGGGGAACGGCCTGGCCCGCTTCATCGATGAACAGCCAGCCCAGCGATTCGGGGCCCATGCCCTGGAACTGGCGCGCGAACGAGGCAAACGTGGTCGAGACGACGGGCACGACCATGAACAGGCTGTGCCACACCATGGCGATATGCGACTGGTCATACGCGCGCTTGTTTTTCAGCAACTTCGACACGGCCAGCAAGTTGCCGCCAAAGCCGGGGCCGCCCTTCTTTGCCACTTCCGCCAGCCACGCTTCGTGCAGGGCCAGGGCCTTGGCGAACAGGCGCGAGCGCAGGCGCGCCAGCGCCGGTTCATGCCACAGGCCGCCGATTTGCAGCGCGTCGCCGTCCAGCTCGTCCAGGGTGGCTGGCGCGATGATGGTGGGAAAGCGCATGCGGGCGCGGCGCAGCAATTCCGTGCTGTCATCCCATTCGCGCTGGCGCGATTGCGCCGTGCGCAGGGCGATGTGCAGACCATGGCGTGCCCGTTCGCAGCGCGGCTCCAGTTCGCCCTTGAGCAGCAGCTTGATGGCGGAGACGTCGCGCGCCGCCTGGCGCTGCGCCTCGGCATTGGCGATGACGGCCTCCTTGTAGGCGCGCGCCGGGGCCGTGCGGAACAGGCGGGCAAAGAAGCCCGGCTGCGTCAGCGCCACCAGGCGCTCTTCTTCCAGCAATTCCTTCTTGCTGGCAAGCAAGGTGTCTTGCTGCGCCAGTGCGCCGGACAGGGCGCCGTTGGCCGCATCCATCTCTTGCTCGGCAGTAATCAACGCCTGCTGGCTCGCCGCGATGAAATCGGCTTCCGTGCACGTGCCCACGGCTTGCCACAGGGCCGCGTACTGGGCGTGCTCGGCCAGGGCTTTTTCCACCACATGTTCCGTCTCGCGAAATTCGCGCGCCGCCTGGGCGAAGCTGACGCCCTGGTAGCTGGCCAGCCACTGGCGGATGTTCTGCGCGTTCGGCGTCTTGCGCGCCGTCGTTTTATCCCAGTCGTCGTCATAGAAATTGCTGACGAAGCGGCGGCGGTTGGCGCTGTTGCCCAGCGCGCAGGACATCAAGCCCCACGGCGCTTCCGTTTCGGTCAAGGCGCGGTTGGCGCCATTGCCGTCGGCCACCACGCGGCGCGCCACGCTTTCAAAGTAACGCGTGCGCGCCCATTCCTTGCCCAGCTGTTTAGGTTTCGGGAGGTCGCCGGAAATGTTTTCCACTGCCGCATTGTTCGACGAGGCGACGACCATTTCAAAGCCCGTCAGTTCAGGGCGCAAGCGGGCGATGGTGATCGGGTCGCGCACGCCTTCGAAGGCCACGGCCACCTTGCCGATGAAGGCGTCGGCGGCGCGGTCCAGGCAGGACAGCACGGCCGCGCGGCGCACGATGTTGTCGGCGAACAATTCGCGCAACAAGGTCGTCTTGCCCGTGCCGGGCGGGCCGTTGACGGAAAAGATGCCCCGCTCGCTCAAGCCCGTGCGCGCGCCGTGGATGGCGAACTGCTGCATCAGGCTCATGGCGTAGCTGGCGTCTTCCAGCCAGTGGCCGCGGTTCATGTTCGCCGGATTGAGCATGGCGGCCAGCGCCTGGCGTCCGGCCGGGCTGTACAGGTCGATGCGCTCGTCCTGCGCCAGCGGCGTCAGGTAGGCGGCGACGGTGGCCGGTAGTTTGCCGCCGCGCAAGGCGCGGATGATCTGCTCCAGGTCGTCCAGGTAAAAACTGTTGAGGATATCGATCGACGGCTCCACCGCGTCGCCGAAGTCCAGGCTGCGGTTCTGGCTGGCCTCCAGCGTATCGGCCCCATTGCTGGCGGCGCGTTTCTTGCGCGTGCGCACTTCCAGCACGGCCAGCGGCTGGCCAGCCGACGGGCGGAAACCGGCCCAGTCGATGAGCAGGTCGGCCAGGGCCGCGATTTCCATGCCGGACAGGGGCGACGAGACATTGCCTGCCTCGTCCGCTACTTGCTGCGGTACGCGGCTGGCCGCGAAGTTGCGCAGGCTGTCCTGCAGCGCCAGCTGGCTGTCGCTGAAGGCATCCAGGCTCAGGCCGGACCAGTCCGGCGTGCGGGCGCGGCCCAGCGCCCACGGCAAGGTCGACACGGAGACAGGGTCGAACTGCGGCTCGCCCAGCGCATTGAGATTGATGCGGGCAAAGCACGAGCGTCCCAGCAGTTCTGTTTTTTCTGTTTCGGCCAGGTTTTCCGGGCCGTTGGCCGGCGGACAGGCCTGGTTGATTTCCGCCTTGTCGAAGACGCCGAGGAACAGCGAAAAGCCGTCGATCTCGCGGTCGGACGGCACTTGCCATTGCGTGGCGAACTGCAGCGGCAATTGCGCCAGCTGTGCACGCTGCAGTAGCAGCACGGTGGACGGGTCTTCAACGTCCGTGATTTGATTCAGGTCAAACGGGATAAAGAATTCGATCTTGTGCCAATACTCCAGGATAGCCAGGAGGCGCTGCTGTTCTGCCTGATTCATGATGACCAATTATTTTGTAAAGCGAGCGAGGATTGTAAAGCGTATGCGCGGCGCATGTTTTGCACTTTCGCCTATTGCGCGGGCTTTGCCGCAAAAAAAGTGGCGATGACGGACGAAAAAAAGCCAGGCAGCAACTTCCTGCCTGGCTTTCCTCGTTCCGATATTGCCGGGTGTTAAAACTCTGGTATTAAAACTGATGTATTAAAACTCTTCCCATTCGCTCTCGGCAGCCGCATTGCCACGGCGCGCCGGCGCGGCGGCCACGGCCTTGCGCACAGGGGCGGGCCTGGCCGCGGGGCGTGCGATGGCGGGCGCTGCCGGTGCTGCGCGCACCGGGCTCGGCTTGGCGGCGCTGGCGACATGGTTGCCGGTTTTAAAGAATCCCACCACGTGCGCCAGCTCGCCCGCCTGTTCCTGCATGCTTTGCGAGGCGGCCGCCGCTTCTTCCACGAGGGCCGCGTTTTGCTGCGTCACTTCATCCATCTGGGCAATGGCCATGTTGATCTGTTCGATGCCGATGGTCTGCTCGTGCGTGGCGGAGGTGATCTCTCCCATGATGTCGGTCACGCGCACGATGCTGTCGACGATATCGCCCATGGTCTGGCCCGCTTCATTGACGAGGCGCGAGCCCGTGTCCACGTTGGCGACGGAGGCGGCGATCAGTTCCTTGATTTCCTTGGCGGCCGAGGCCGAACGGTGTGCGAGGTTGCGTACCTCGGTGGCGACGACGGCGAAGCCGCGTCCCTGTTCGCCCGCGCGCGCCGCTTCCACGGCCGCATTCAGGGCCAAAATGTTGGTCTGGAAGGCAATGCCGTCGATGACGCCGATGATATCGACGATTTTTTTCGACGATTCGTTGATGGTGCCCATGGTGTCGACCACTTGCGAGACGATGCTGCCGCCGCGCACGGCCACTTCCGACGCGCTTTTGGCCAGCTGGTTCGCCTGGCGCGCATTGTCCGCGTTCTGTTTCACGGTCGAGGTCAGCTCTTCCATGGCCGAGGCCGTCTCTTCCAGCGAGCTGGCTTGCTCTTCCGTGCGGGACGACAGGTCGAGGTTGCCGGCGGCAATTTCGCTCGATGCCGTGGAAATCGCGTCCGTGCCATGGCGCACTTGCGCCACCACGCCCAGCAGGCTGGTGTTCATGGCTTTCAGTGCGCCCAGCAGGCGTCCCGTTTCATCGCTGGAATTGACGACGATGTGCGAGGACAAATCGCCCGAGGCCACGGTTTCGGCCACGCTGACGGCCGCATTGATGGGGTGGGTGATCGAGCGCGTGATGATCCAGGCCACGAAGGCGCCCAGCAGCACGGCCACGCTGCCCAAGATGATCATGTAGGCGCGCGCGTTCGCGCTCAGCGTCTCGGCATCCGTCGCCGCCTGCGCCGCCTGCTGCGCTTCATAGGCGACCAGGCTGTCGAGCGCGCCCAGCACGATCTTCAGGCTCGGCGCCGCCTGCTGTGTCAGGAAGGCGATGGCTTCTTCCGTCTGGCCCGCGTTGCGCAGCTCGATGACCTTGTTGTTCAGCGGCGCGCCCGATTTCAGGGCGGCATCCAGTTCGGCCATCAGTGCCGTTTCCTTGTCCGTCGAGATCTTCTTTTGCAAGGTTTCCTTGGCGGCGCCGTATTTCTTGCGCGCTTCACCGATTTTCGCCAGTTCCGCCTGCACCAGCGCTTCCGTCGGCGCCACCACCACGCTGGTGATCGCCAGGGTAATGTTGCGCACGTTGTCGCTCATGGTATTGGCGGCCGCCATCTTGACGTTCTTGTCGGCCACGATGTCGTGCGTGCGCGCGCTCAGTTGGCCCATCGAGTACAGGCCGACGAGCAAGACGGCCACCAGCAGGCCGAGAACGACAGCAAACCCGATCCCGAGCCGGGTGCCGATTTTGTATTGTGTGAGTGACATGATTGCTTTCGTATTGCGGTGTGGTGAGGAAACGTAGGACAGGCCGTGGCTACGGGTTTATACGTAGGCGTGGCCAGCCTGTAATTGTTCCTCAAAATTCCGCACTGCAATACAAAAACTTGTATCAAGTCCGCTAAAAGCGCAAGAACTGGTGGCAAATGAAATAAGTTGTCGCATGGAAACAACGAGCGCAAGCGCAGCAAACATCAGCGCTGCGGAAACACGTGGGCAGCGAGAAAGTCGATGAAGGCGCGCAGTTTTGGCGTCAGGTGGCGGCTGCTGGGCCACAGGATGCGCAAGGCGCCGTCGTGCCGGCGATGCGCGTCGAGCACGGGCTGCAGGCGGCCCGCGTCCAGCGCCGCGCGCGCGGCAAAGTCGGGCAGGGCGGCGATGCCCAGGCCGCTTTCGGCAAAGTGCAGCAGGGTGTCGACATTGTTGCAGTTGAGTGCAACCGGCAAGCCGGCCGCGTGCAGGGCCGGCCACTCGGGCAGGGGCCAGGCCTCGACCTTGCCGCTGCTGGGGAACTTGTACAGCAAACAAGTGTGGCGGGCCAGGTCGGCCGGCAGCCCGGGCGTGCCATGCTGCGCCAGGTAGGCGGGCGCGGCCACCAGCCGCAGCTGGAACTGGCCCAGCTGGCGGCTCATCAGGCGGCTGTCGGCGCTTTCGCCCGCGCGCACGACGGCGTCGTAGCCCTCCTCGATCACGTCGACGCGGCGGTCGCTGAAATCGAGGTCCAGTTCCACCTGCGGATACGCGCGCGCGAACGCGGCCAGCACGGGATTGAGCAGGCTGCCGACCTGCGGCAGGCTGACGCGCAAGCGGCCCTGGGGCGCGCTCTTGCTGTTCGATAACTCCAGTTCGGCCGCTTCGATCTCGCCCAGGATGCGCCGGCAGCGTTCGAGAAACACGGTGCCTTCGCTGGTCAGCGCGATGCTGCGCGTGCTGCGGTGAAACAGGCGCACGCCCAGCCGTTCTTCCAGCCGCGCGATGCTCTTGCCCACGGCCGAGGCGGAAATGCCCAGCACCCGGCCCGCCGCGACAAAACTGCGCAGCTCCGCCGCCTGCACGAAGGCCGTGAATCCCGCCAGGTTATCCATGGTTTTCCTTTTGATTGCGGATGCCAACGTCCGCACAGACAGAAACTATAGCCTGTTTTTCTTTGGTCGCGCCTGGCTTACCTTGGCAGCCTGATCATTTGAAAGGCTACGCCATGATGTACAACTTCTCTCCCGCGGCCTTGGCCGCCCGCATCGACCCCTTGCTCGATGCCGTGCTGCAGCAGCAGCGCCTGGCGGGCGCCGTGGTGCTGGTGCGCCACGGCGGCCAGGACGTGTATCGCCGCGCCGCCGGCCACCTGGACCGCGAGGCAGGCACGCCCATGGTGGAAGACGCCGTCTTCCGCCTGGCGTCAGTCAGCAAGCCCATCGTCTCCACGGCCGCGCTGGCGCTGGTGGGGCAGAAGCGCCTGGGGCTGGACGACCCGGTGGCGCGCTGGCTGCCGTATTTCACGCCGCGCCAGCCGGACGGCACGGTGGCCGCGATCACCGTGCGCCACCTGCTCACGCACACGGCGGGCCTCGATTACGGCTTTTTCCAGCCGCCGGGCGGCGCGTATGCGCGGGCGGGCGTCTCCGATGGCATGGATGCGTCGTCCGTCAGCCTTGAAGACAACCTGCGCCGCCTGGCCACGGTGCCGCTCGCGTTTGTGCCGGGCGAGCGCTGGGCGTATTCGATTGCCACCGACGTGCTGGGCGCCGTGATCGAAGCGGTGACCGATCTGCCGCTGGCGCACGCCGTGGCACAGCTGGTGACGGCGCCGCTGGCCATGCGCGATACGGGTTTTATCAGCACCGACGCGGCGCGCCTGGCTGTCGCGTATGCGGACCGCGTGGCGGGAGAAGCCCGGCCGCGCCGTTTGCTGGACGAGGGGGAAGACCATTTGCCGTTTCTCGACGGCATGGCCGGCTTTACCTTGTCGCCAGCAAGGGCGCGCGACGCGCACGCGTATCCGTCCGGCGGCGCCGGCATGGTCGGCTCCGCACCCGACTTCATGCGCCTGCTGGAAACCCTGCGCCTGGGCGGCGCGCCGCTGCTGCCGCCGGCGCTGGCGCGCCAGATGGGAGCAAACCAGACGGGCGGCTTCGAGCTGCCGTTCTGGCCGGGACGCGGCTTCGGCCTGGGGTTCACGGTCTTGACGGACCCGCTTGCGGCTGCCACGCCGGAAGCCGCGGGCAGCTGGCGCATGGGCGGCACGTATGGCCACTCGTGGTTTGTTGATCCTGCACAAGAGCTCTCCGTGGTGGCGTTCACGAATACGGCATTGGAGGGCATGGCGGGGCCGTTCGTGACGCAACTGTGCCAGGCAGTGTATGGCGCCAAGGACATGCCATGACGCGCCCTCACCCCATCGTCTTTCTCGCGCTGGGCCTGTTCGGCGTGTATTGCATCGAGTTTGGCGTGGTCGGCATCTTGCCGATGATCATGCAGCGCCATGGCGTGACGGCCGCGCAGGCGGGCTCGCTGGTGAGCCTGTTCGCCCTCGTGATCGCCGTGGGCGGCCCCTTGCTCGTGCTGCTGGCCACGCGCTGGCGCCGCAAACCCGTGCTGATCGTCTCCCTGCTCGTGTTCGCGCTGGCCAGCGTGGCCTCGGCGTATGCGCCGCGCTTCGGGCTGCTGCTGGCGCTGCGCATCGTGCCGGCCCTGTTCCACCCCGTGTATTTCTCGCTGGCCATGGTGGCGGCCGCCGCCCTGTATCCGCCCCAGCAGGCGGCGCGGGCGGGCGCGCATGCGTTCACGGGCACCAGCATGGGCATGGTGCTGGGCATCCCGATGACCACGTGGATCGCCGCGCAAGTTGGCTACGAGGCGTCGTTCCTTGCCTGCGCCCTCGTCAATGCGCTGGCGGCGCTGGGCTTGTACCTGTTCCTGCCCGACACGCCGCGCGAGGCGCCGCTGGCGTATGGCCGTCAATTGGCCGTGCTGCGCAAACCGGCCTTGTGGTTCACCATCGCCGCCGCCGTGCTGGTGTTTGCCGCCATGTTTGCCGTGTATGCGTATGCGGCCGCCTATCTGCAGCAGGTAGCGGGCTTGTCGGCGCGCCAGACGGGGCTGGCGCTGGTGGTGTTTGGTATCGGTGGCGTGGCCGGCAATCTGTTCGCGGGCCGGCAGCTGGGCACGCACGTGCTGCGCACGGTGCTGCTGCAGCCGATCTTGCTGGGGCTGGCGTACTGGCTGCTGTATGAATATGCGGGCGACGGCATCGGCTGGGCCGCGCTGGCCGTCTTGCTGCTGTTCTGGGGCGCGGCGCATACGAGCGGGCTGATCGTCACGCAAGTGTGGCTCAGCAGCGAAGCGCGCGAGGCGCCCGCGTTTGCCATCGGCGTGTATATCGCCGCCATCAACCTGGGCGTGACGCTGGGCGCGCTGGCGGGCGGCATGGCCATCGAGTCCTATGGCATGCCGGGGGCGCTGGCTTGCGGCGCGCTGCTGGGGGCGCTGGCGCTGGTGGCGATTGCCGTGAAAGCGTGGCTGTACCGCCTGCCCTCAGTCCTCGATATGGTTGGGGATGCGAAACAGTAGATCCGTGTCGCCGATGTCCACGCCCGCCTGCGACAGCAAGGTGCTGGCCTGGCCCCGGTGGTGCGTCTGGTGGTTGAAGAAATGCATGAGCAGGCTGAAGAACTCGCGCCGGTTCGGTCCCTTGCTGTTGCGGTAGTCGAGCAGATGGTCGAGGTCTTCTTCGCGGATGGAGGCGGCCCAGTCGATGATGAGCTGGTCCAGCCATTGCCGGTGCGCCTGCATGGCGGCAAAATCGTCGGCCGCGAACAGCGGCTGCGTCAGCGACGCGGGCGGCGTGATGGCGCGGATGGGGTCGAGCAGGGGGAAACCGGCCGGGTGTTGCGCGTAGCGCTGCAGCCACAAGGTGTCGCCCACCATCACGTGGTTCAGGGTGGCGAGCAGGGAGCCGAAAAAGGCGCCCCGCTCGCGCTGCAGCTCGCCGGGCGGCAGCCTGGCCGCCGCCGCGTAGACCTTGGCATTCATCCACTGATTGTAGTCGGCCATCAGGCAAATGTGGGCGCAACGGCTCATGCTGGACTCCTTCAGTAGATGAATGACAATATTAAACGGACTTCAGGAACGCGCGTATGCCGGCCAGCAGCATTTCAATGGCCATCGCCGTCAGGATCAGGCCCATCAGGCGTTCGAACGCCGTCATGACCCTTGGACCGAGCGCCCGCTGCAGGCGTTCGGCGCACAGGAAGACGGCCAGCCAGACGACGGCCACGGCCGTCAAGCCCGCCACATGGGCGATCACTTCATCGACTTCATGCGAGGAAAACAGCAGCACGGTGGCCAGCGCCGACGGGCCGGCCAGTGCGGGGATGGCCAGCGGCACGATGAACGGCTCGCCGCCCATTTCATGGTCGCTATTGCCGGCGTTGGGTTGTGGAAACACCATGCGCATGGCAATCAGGAACAGGATCACGCCGCCGCCGATGCGCAGCGCCACTTCCGACAATTGCAGGGCATTCAGGAAATGGCGGCCGAAGAACATAAACAGCAGCAAGATGCCGAAGGCGATCAGGCATTCACGCACCACGACTTTCCAGCGCCGCTCGATCGGTACCCGTTTCAGCGCGTTGACGAACAGGGAAACGTTGCCGAACGGGTCGGTAACGAGCAGGAGCAGGATAAATGTCTGGAAGAAATTCTGTGTCATGGTGGTGAGAGAAAAGGTCAACACCGCTGCCAGGATGGGCGCGGTGCGATAAGGCTTGCGATGATAACAAGAGCGGCGACTCTCGCCCATGATTATTGATGCATAGCAGCATTTTTTTTACGCGGCGATGACTTTTGCCTGGTAAAACGCCGTCGGCGTCGTGCCGAAATGTTTTTTGAACATGGCGCTAAACGCGCTCTGGCTCGTGTAGCCATTGTCCATGGCCACGTCGATGACCTTGCCGCCGCGCGCCAGCTGCTCCAGCGCCCGCAGCAGGCGCGCCTGCTGGCGCCACTGGCCGAAGCGCATGCCCGTCTGCTTCTGGAACAAGCGGTGCAGGCTGCGCTCGGTAATCGCCAGTTCCCGCGCCCAGTGCGCCACCGTCAGCTGTTCGCCCGGCTGTTCCATCAGGCGCGCACAGATGCCGCGCAGGCGCGCATCCACGGGTAACGGCAGGTACAGGGGCAGCACGGGCAGGCTGCTCAGTTCGTGCAACAGCAATTGCAGCAGATGCCAGTCGCGGCTGCCTTCCGCGAAATCGGGCGCGATGTCGACGGCCGCCACGATCAACTGCCGCAGCAGGGGGCTGATGTCGAGCACGCAGCTGTGGCCAGGCAGCAATGGAGAATTGGCGCAGTTGACGAACACCGTGCGCATCTTGACGGCGCCGCTCATGCGCACCTGGTGCGCGATGCCGGGCTGCAGCCACACGCCGCGCGTGGGCGGCACCACCCAGCGCCCGCCCTGCGCCTCGATGGTCATGACGCCCTCGATGGCGTACAGCAATTGCGCATGCGTGTGGCGGTGCACGGAAATCACGTGGCCATGCGCATAGTCGACGGCCAGCGCCATGGCGCGTGCCGTGACGGGCAGCAATTCCTGAAAGGCGGGCGAGGTGCAATCCATCAATATGGTCAGTTTTGCGACAGGTAGGGACATTTTAGCGCGAGAAGGCGCGTTGTGCCTGCGGCATGATGGTTCCCCGCAACTATTCCTGGAGCTATACATGCCTGTGCGCGCCTATCTGTATCCGTTTCTCGCCATGCTGCTGTGGGCCGGCAACGTCGTCGTCTCGAAGCTGGCCGCGTCCAGCATCGCCCCCACGGCCATCACGTTTTATCGGCTGGTGCTGGTCTTGCTGGTGATGACGCCGTTTATCGCCCGCCCCCTGTGGCGCAACCGCCATGCGCTGCGCCGCCAGTGGTGGCAGCTGGCCCTGTGCGGCCTGATGTCGATGGCGCTGTTCCAGAGCCTGTCCTACCGCGCCGCCGAATCGACGACGGCGACGAACATGGCCATCGTCACGGCGCTGGCGCCCTTGATGACGGCCCTGCTCAGCGTGCTGCTGCTGGGCGAGCGCCTGACGGTGGGCATGGCGGCCGGCGGCGTGCTGTCGTTCGGCGGCTTGCTGTACCTGGTGGGGCGCGGCGACGTGCTGGCCTTGCTGCAGCAGGGCGTGCATGCGGGCGATGCGCTGATGCTGCTGGCCTGCCTGAGCTTTGCCTTGTACGGCGTGCTGCTGCGCCGCTGGCGTTTATCCATTCCCGCCTGGCAAGCCATTTATTGCCAGGCGCTGGCGGCCCTGGCCTGCATGCTGCCGTTTTTCCTGCTGCTGCCGCCCGGCAGCGCCAGGCTCGATGCCACCACCTTGCCCCTGATCGGCTATGCGGGCATCGGCTCGTCCATCGTGCTGTCCTACCTGTGGATCGAAGGCGTGAAATTGCTGGGGCCGAACCGCTGCAGCATCTACGTCAACCTGCTGCCGCTGCTGACGGCCTTGCTGGCCATCATCTGGCTGCATGAAAGCATGCATCTCTATCACCTGGTCGGCGGCGGCATCTCGCTGCTGGGCGTGCTGCTGGCGCAGACGGTGCAGCGGCCGCTATTTGGCCGGCGTGCTGGGGTGTCCGGTCTTGCCTGAATGGCCATGCATCGGCGCAACCATGTATTAACTAGTTGACTAGCATAAATGGCATTCCCACGCGACCGCGCACGTCAGCGGAATGCCAGTTCTGCGCAAAAAACATCATCCGCTTGTTACAAAGTGTGAAAATTCCTGTTGGATGTTGCTACTGGTAATCTTTCCCTGTATCTTCCAGCCAGGAAATTAAAAATACAGGAAACCTCAACCCTGTTGCCCTGTATTTCACTCCTGACGATATGCGCGGGCCGCCTTCCCCCCTGCCGCCGCACACGCCGTATCGACCTGCCCTGAACAATTCACGTGATCCGCCCATCTGGCGTTTGCCGCTACCCCACCCGGCAGGCGGTGGCACGGTCGCGCCCTTACCAAGGAAAACTGCATGCTGTCGAATATAACAATAAAAATGCGCCTGATCGCCACCATGAGCGTGCTGGGCGTGCTGATCGCCTTGCTGGGCGTCATGAGTATCATCAGCCTGAAATCGGCCAACAACAACCTCAACGAGGTCTACAGCAACCAGCTGGCGTCGACGCAGGCGATCGGCGAATCGCAAATCGCCCTGGGCCGTGCCCGCTTCACGATGGACCGCGTGATGGTGCACCCCGAAGCGGCCGACGCCAAGGATACGCTGGCCCGCGCCGAGCAATTCCTGGAAACGTCCAACAAGGCCTGGAAGGTGTACCTGGCCCTGCCGCAAAGCGCGGAAGAAAAAGGCCTGTCCGACGATATGGACAAGAAGCGCAACGACTATATCAACAATGGCATGCTGGCCATGAGCAAGGCTTTGCGCGAAAACAATATCGAGCAGGCGGACAAGCTGATGATGAAGGGGCTGTCCGCGCTCTACCGTACCCTGGACCAGGCGGCAGAAACCCTGACGCAATACCAGGTCAGCTCGGCTGCCAGGATGTATGCGGAGAGCCAGTCCAACTATCACACCCAGGTGGCCATGGCCATCGCCGGCATGGTGGCAGGCGCCTTGCTGACGATTATTTCCAGCTTCCTGCTGCTGCGCGCCATCTTCGGTCCGCTGGACCAGGCCTTGCGCCATTTCGGCGCCATTTCCGACGGCAACCTGGCCAATGACATCATCATCACGCGCCAGGACGAGATGGGCGCCCTGCTGGGCGGCCTGAAACAGATGCAGGAACGCCTGTCGAACACCGTGCGTGGCGTGCGCGACGGCAGCGGCGCCATCGCCACGGCCAGCAATGAAATCGCCTCGGGCAACCTGGATTTGTCGAGCCGCACGGAACAGCAAGCGTCGAGCCTGGAAGAAACGGCCTCGTCGCTGGAAGAGCTGACCTCGACCGTCAAGCAGAATTCCGACAATGCGCGCCAGGCCAACCAGCTGGCCGTTTCCGCCTCGGACGTGGCGGTCAAAGGCGGCGCCCTGGTGGCGCAAGTGGTCGATACCATGGGTTCCATCAGCGAATCGTCGAAAAAGATCGCCGACATCATCGGCGTGATCGATGGCATCGCCTTCCAGACGAATATCCTGGCCCTGAATGCGGCCGTGGAAGCGGCACGCGCCGGTGAACAGGGGCGCGGCTTTGCCGTCGTCGCCACGGAAGTGCGCAACCTGGCGCACCGCTCGGCTTCCGCCGCCAAGGACATCAAGATGCTGATCGAAGCGTCGGTGCGGAACGTGGGCGCAGGCAGCGAACTGGTCAGCCAGACGGGTACGACGATGGACGAAATCGTCTCCAGCATCCGCCGCGTGACGGATATCATGGGCGAAATCAGCGCTGCCGGCCGCGAGCAGGAACTGGGCATCGGCCAGATCAACCAGGCCGTGGCGGAAATGGATACCGTGACGCAACAGAATGCGGCGCTGGTGGAAGAAGCGGCCGCCGCGTCGGAATCGATGCAGGAACAGGCGGCGGCGCTGGCCGAGATGGTCAGCATCTTTAAACTCGACGCCGCCCACAGCGGCCCGGCAGCGGCCAAGCCCGCCTTGCGCAAGCCTGTCGTGGCCGCCGCCAGCACGGCCTTGAAACGCCCGGCCCTGCACCTGGCGCCAAGCCGTACTGCCTCGGCCACCACCCCGAGCCAGCCGCGCACTGCCAAGCCGATGGCTGACAGCAGCGGCGAATGGGAAGAGTTCTAAGCTAGCGAGCTTCCAGGGCCACCTTGCTGCCCTGTTCCTGCAATAGCGCCGCCTCGGCCAGGGCCTGGGCGCGCGCTTCCTCTGCCGCCTGTTCGGCTTTCTCCAGTGCATCGTGGCGCGCCTGCAAGGCCGCCCGCGCGCGCACGAAGACGATCTTGATGGCCGCCATCACGGGGACGGACAGGAAGATGCCGACCACGCCGCCCAGCTGGTCACCGGCCAGCAATCCGACGATCACCATCAGCGGGCTCACTTCCACCCCCTCGCTCATCAAATACGGATTGACCACGTAATCCTGGAACAGACGGTAGGCGGCGATGAAGCCGATCAGCCAGAATACGTGCTCGAAGCCGCTGAAACCGGCCACGACCACGGCGATGACGGCGGCCGCCAGCGGGCCGGCAAACGGGATGAATTCCAGCAAGGCGGCGGCGCCGGCCAGCAGCAGGCTGTACGGCACGCCCATCAGGGAAAACGCGATGCTGTAAGAGATGAAGGTGGCGATCGACAGCAGCAGCAGGGCGCGCACATAGCGCGACAGCAGGATGTCGAGGTCGTCGATGATGGCGCCCCAGAGTTTCTTGTTCGGGCGGTTCAGCAGGGACAGCAAGCCGTCGCGCATGTCCGGGCCTTCCTTGATCAGCAAAAAGCTCAGCACGGGCACCAGTACCAGAT
Source organism: Janthinobacterium sp. TND4EL3 (assembly GCF_900156175.1). GTDB lineage: Bacteria > Pseudomonadota > Gammaproteobacteria > Burkholderiales > Burkholderiaceae_D > Janthinobacterium. The sequence continues at coordinate 32,737 of NZ_FTMV01000011.1, read as the reverse complement.
AGATCAGGTTGCTGGCCGCATGCATGACGGTCAGGCCCAGTTCCTTCGCCAGCGGCATGGCTTGTCCCGTACCGCTGCTCAGCTGCGTCTGCAAGAACGACAGCAGGCGCGCGCGCAAGGGTTCCATGAACTCCGGCAATGGGATGCGTTCGGCAAAATTGTTGCCCTTGAGCAGGGTCGGCAACTGATCGCTGAGCTTGATCGCCTCTTCCTCGATGCGCGCCCCGAAGATGGAGCTCAGCACCGCCACCAGCAAGATCACCACGAGGAAGACGATGCCGATATTGGCCGTGCGCGGCAGGCGCTTCGGGCCATGGCGCTCCAGCAGCCCGATCAGCGGATACACGAGGTAGCTGAAGAACACGGCAAACACCACCACGATCAGGGTCGACGAGACCTTATAGGTGAGAAAGAGCAGGAAGACGATCAGGAAAGCCGTCCACACCATCTTGGCAACGCGCAAGTTAAAACCGAACATATGACTCCTTAGGGCAGGATGCTACGCAAGCGTGGCTGGCTTGAAGGGCGGGGTGGGCAAGGCAGGGACCGGGCAGCGCCGCACGACCGGAAATCATACCGCAAAATGCCAAAATGCCATGTTCTTATGCGTAATGGCAATGCTTTCCCTGTTCGCCTTCCTTATTTTGTGCGCCAGCTGGCTACGGTGATGAGCACGCTATCTTTCGTGCCCGGCTCGCGCAGGGTCACCGTGTAGCGGCCGCTCGCGTCGTTGCCGGTGAACACGACCTTGTCGTCATGGCCCTGCACTTGCGCGCCCTTGGCCAGCCTGGCGTAGGTATTGAGCACCCAGTGGAAATCGGCATGGCTGCGCAGGGAGACGGAAGTGTCGGGCAGGGGCGCGTCGCCGGCCTCGGCCGTTTCCGTGGGCATGCCGGCCGTGCCGGCCGCTGCGATGAGCTTGCCGCCGCTGGTGCTGCCCGTCAGTTCCGCGGCCGGCAGCAGCAGGTGCAGCAAGCTGGGGGGAAAGCCGGGCGGCAGGTTGCGCGGTTCCCAGCCGGGCTGGCCCGGACGCGTGGTGATGTATTCCACCACAGCAATGCTTTGCCGCTGTTCCGGCGCCGCCTGCGCCAGCATGGGCGGCAGTTGCCGCGCCCACACGAGCAGCGGCGCGGCCATCTCGTCCTCCGTGCCCGGCGGTAAGAACACCGTCAGTACGGCGTGCGTGGACGGCAGGCAGGCGGGCACGGCATCGCCAATGTCGTGTTGGCAATGGCCGTTGACGAGGGCCAGCGCCAACAGCTTGCGTTGCGGGTCGAACAGCATGGCGGCGCGCTGCGCACCGTGCGTGCCGGGGTTGATGGAGGCCAGCACGGAACGCCCGTCGGGCAGCATGGTGCGCCGGATGTGCTCCAGCGAACGCATGCTGTCGAGTACCTGGAGCGCAATCAGGGTATCGCCCTGCGTATAGTCGCCACGCGCATAGCCGAGCAGCCTGAAGACGTCGGCGCGGATTTGCGGATGCTCGTTCAGGCTGAGCGGCGGCGACGGCACGGCCACGGGCACGGTGGCGGCCACGAAGGCGGCGTCTTCGGCCGCTTGCGCCAGCGCAAACGGTGACGTGCCCAGGGCCGCGCACAGCGACAGCAGGGGGAAAATGCGGCGTAGGTTCAATGGCAATCCTGGTCGAGACGCCATGCCGGTCCGGGCGCCGGCATGCGCGCGGGGCGATCTTAGCATTTCAGGAATGAAATGCTTTCTGCTAAGCTCGTCTATTGAATCACTGTCCCGCTTGCCATGGCCAAGATCACCATTTCCTGCAGTATTCCCGTTGACGATGAGGTCGTGACCGAGTTCCTGCACAAGTACGTGCTCCAGTCGCGTGTCGGCGCGGCCAGGAAATTGCGCATGGGAGAGAAGGGCTGCTTCTATACCTGTTCTTTGTACCAGGAAGACCACGCCAAGGTGAGCCGTTTGATCCGCCGCATGCTGGCCTTCTTTGACAGCAAGGCCATTCCCCTGACCATACTCAAGATCGGCGCGCAGGACCGCTGGTGCGAGGTGGACCCCGAGCAGCGCGAGCCGTGGAAGATTGCGCCGCAAGCCCTGCTGGCGCTGCTCGATGCGGCGCCGGACGCCGGCGTTCAGGCGGCGTTGAGCACGTAGCGGTTCTTGCCGCTTTTCTTGGCCTGGTACAAGGATTCGTCGGCGCGCCGGTAGCTGTGCGACAGGTCCGCTTCCTTGATCAGTTCCGCCACGCCGATGCTGACGGATACCTTGCGTTCCGGCACGAACGCCGCCTCGACGGCATCGACCAGTTGCGCGGCAAAGGCGCAGGCCGCGTTCTTTTCACCCACGTAGATGACGGCGAACTCTTCGCCGCCCAGCCTGCCGCACAGGTGCTCGCCCGACAGCCCGGCTATCACCTCGGCCGTCTTTTTCAGCACTTCATCGCCCACGTCATGGCCATGCAGGTCGTTGATCTGCTTGAAGTCGTCGATGTCGATCATCAGGAAATAGGCGGGCGTGCGCGCCGTGCGCTGCAGCGCGCGCGCGCCTTGCGTGAACATGCGGCGGTTGTTGAGCCCCGTCAAGCCATCCTTGTAGGCCATCGTCGCCAGCTCGCGCTGGGCGCGGTAGTTGTGGATGCGCAAGACGAGAAAATAGATGTTCAGCGCCAGACAGATGATCACGCTGATGGTGACGGCCAGCACGGGCCAATGCTGGTCGGCCTGGCCCGCATGCACGGGAAACTGTCCCAGCCCCAGGATGGCCCACACGCCCAGCGACACGCCCAGGTAATACGCGATGCCGCTGAAGATGGGCGCCGTCGTCAGGGTGATCATCACGCCCAGCGGCAATACCCAAAAAGCGGGGTCTTCCGTACCAAGCATCAGCACGCGAAAGCTGAAAGCGATGAACAGCACGCTGATGGTGCCGCTGGCGATAATCGCCTGCAGCGACCTCGCATACACGGTCAGCAGCAGCCCGGCCAGCATGCCCGCCACGCCCAGCGCCGCCTGCGCATGATCGAGCGAGGCGCGCGCTAGAGTCAGGCTGAACGTGACCAGCCAGCAAGCCAGGCCAAATGTCAGGATGGCTATCGAAATGAAACGCAGTTCCGTGAAAAAGCGCTGCTGCTGCTCCCGTTCTCCTGAAAAGAACAGGTAATAGAAGGCAGGCGACAGGCTGCGCGAAGTGAACATTGCATTCGTCCCGGCGGACAACAGGCCTTGCGGCAGGGACGCCTCCCGGCAACGGCAGGCGGCATGGCGCGCGTACAAAACTAGTTGCGCTCAGGAACTAGTGTACTGGTTTCTTGGGGGCAGTGGGGAGATGGGCGGGGAAAACGGCGGCCAGTGTCCTGTCGCCGCCACAGTGCCATGCGGCGGCACGGGGCGTTACAGCTCGCGCGCCAGTACCTGGCCGATCAAGTCCTTGCCAAAGCTGTGATGCGCCTCTTCCTCGACCAGCTGGAAGCCGGCCCTGTCGTAGATGCGCCGGGCACCGGTGAGGATGCTGTTGGTCCACAACACCATTTTCGTGTAGCCGGCCTGGCGGCTGAAGCGCAGGCACTCGTCGACGAGGCGGCTGCCGATGCCCAGGCCGCGCGCGCAGGGATCGACGTACAGCAGGCGCAGCTTGGCCGTCGTATCGTCCTGTCGGACGATGAAGACGGAACCGATTACCGTGCCGTCCTTCTCGGCGATCCAGCAGCGCTCGCGGGCCGGGTCGAATTCCCGTACGAATTTGGCGAGGATGTCGGCTACGAGTGCCTCGTATTCGCTGTTCCAGCCATATTCCTGCGCATACAGCACGGCTTGCCGGTGGATGATCCAGCCCATGTCGCCCGGCTGCGGATTGCGCAGGATATAGCTGGGCGATGCGCTGGGCGATGGCTCCCCCAGCACGCCCTGGATTTGCTCCATGGCAGCGACCAGCTCTTGCTGTGCCGCGGGCGGCAAGCGTTCCAGCATGGCCGCCACTTCGCGCCGCGACGCGTCGACCAAGGGGGCGAGGGTGCGCCGTCCCTGCTCGGTCAGCTGCAATTGCGCCGCGCGCGCATCCGTGGGCGAACGCGTCTTGGCGATCAATCCCTGTTTTTCAAACCCGGCAATGACACGGCTCAGGTAGCCCGCGTTCAAGCCCAGTTCGCGGCACAGATCCGCACTGGTCAGTTGTTCCCGGTGCGCCAATTCATACAGGATGCGCACCTCCGTCAGAGAGAATGCGCTGTCCAGCAGGTGTTCATGCAGTACGCCAATCTGGCGCGTATAGAAACGATTAAAACGGCGCACGATGTCCGTGCGCTCGCCGAGTTGATCCGTATGCATCTGACGCCTCCCATATACTTGCTTATGGCAGATTATTGCTTGCTTTTGGCAAGTATGTCAACGCGGCTTTGCATTTTTGCGGGCATAAAAAAAAGCGGCCCCCGGGAGGGCCGCCTTGGCTGCAACGCAAACCGGCAAGCTGGCTTACACGTCGATATTGCCCGCGCGCAGCGCGTTATTTTCAATAAACGCGCGGCGCGGCTCCACGTCGTCGCCCATCAGCGTCGTGAAGATTTGATCTGCCGCAATGGCGTCTTCGATCTGCACTTTCAACAGGCGGCGCACGGTCGGATCCATCGTCGTTTCCCACAATTGATCCGGGTTCATTTCGCCCAGACCCTTGTAGCGCTGTTTCGAGACGGTGCGCTCGGCTTCGTCGCGCAGCCATTGCATGGCCTGGTGGAAGTCGACGACGGCGATTTCCTTGACGCGCTCGCCTTCGCCGCGGCGCACGAACGCGCCTTCGCCGATCAGGCCTTCGAAGGTGGCGGCACCGTTGCTCAGCACGGCGTAGTCCGGACCTTGCACGAAGTCGGCGTCGATGGCGCTGACCTTGACGTTGCCGTGGTGCATGCGCTCGATGCGCAGCATGTGTTTTTCCGACAAGTCATCGGAGCGCACGTGTACTTGCACGGCCGTATCGTTGATGGCCGTCTGCAGGGCCAGCGCGGATTTTTCCGCCTGTTCCAGGGTCGACAGGTCCAGCTGCGTGCCCGTCATGATGGCCGTCAGGGCGGCGCGGTCGATGACGCGGGTCAAACGCGTCATGATGGTGTTCGACAGGTTGAACTTGCGCACCAGCTCGGCCAGGGTCTCGCCGGAAATGCCTTCCGCGCCTTCGCGCGGCACCAGCACGGCCGTGTTCAGGGCCACCGTCATCATGTAGCTCGCTTCTTCGGCGTCATCTTTCAGATAGCGCTCGTCGCGGCCAGCCTTGACCTTGTACAGCGGCGGCTGCGCGATGTAGATGTGGCCGCGTTCGACCAGTTGCGGCATCTGGCGGTAGAACAGGGTCAGCAGCAGGGTGCGGATGTGGGCGCCGTCGACGTCCGCATCGGTCATGATGATGATGCGGTGGTAGCGCAGTTTCTCGACGTTGAATTCGTCCGGTCCGATCGAGGTGCCCAGGGTGGCGATCAGGGTGGTGATCTGCTCGGACGACAGCATTTTCTCGAAACGGGCTTTTTCCACGTTCAGGACTTTACCGCGCAGCGGCAGGATCGCCTGGAACTTGCGGTCGCGCCCCTGTTTTGCCGAGCCACCTGCCGAGTCACCCTCGACGATGTACAGTTCGCACAGGGCGGGGTCTTTTTCCTGGCAGTCGGCCAGCTTGGCCGACAGGCCCAGGCCGTCCATGATGCCTTTGCGGCGCGTCAGGTCGCGGGCCTTGCGGGCCGCTTCGCGGGCGCGCGCCGCTTCGACGATCTTGCCGCAAATGATCTTGGCGTCGTTTGGTTTTTCTTGCAGGTAATCTGCCAGGGTCTTGGCGACGATCTCCTCGACGGGGCCGCGCACTTCCGACGACACCAGCTTGTCCTTCGTCTGCGACGAGAATTTCGGCTCCGGCACTTTCACGGACAGCACGCAGGTCAGGCCTTCGCGCATGTCGTCGCCGTTGATTTCCACTTTCGCCTTCTTGGCGAATTCCTGCTCATCGATGTACTTGTTGATCACGCGCGTCATGGCCGCGCGCAAGCCCGTCAGGTGGGTGCCGCCGTCGCGTTGCGGGATGTTATTCGTAAAGCACAGCACCTGTTCATTGTAGGCATCGTTCCACTGCATCGACACGTCGACCGTGATGTTCGTGCCCTGGTCCGACAGGCGCTCGCCCGTGGCCTGAAAAATGGTCGGGTGCAAGACCGACTTGGCCTTGTTGATGTATTCGACGAAGCCGCGCGTGCCGCCTTCGAAGGCGAACACTTCTTCCTTGCCCGTGCGCTGGTCCGACAGCTTGATGTTGACGCCGTTGTTCAGGAAGGACAGTTCGCGGATGCGCTTGGCCAGGATTTCGTAGTGGAATTCCACGTGCGTGAAAATCTCTTCGTCGGCCCAGAAGTGCACTTCCGTGCCGCGCTTGTCCGTCTCGCCGATGACCTTGATCGGCGACGTCGCGACGTCGCCGGCCATGACGATCTGGCGGTCCTGCGGCACGCCGCGCACGAATTCCATGTAATGGACCTTGCCGTCGCGGCGGATGGTCAGTTTCAGCAATTTCGACAAACCATTGACGCAGGACACACCCACGCCGTGCAAACCGCCCGATACTTTATACGAGTTCTGGTCGAACTTGCCGCCCGCGTGCAGCTCGGTCATGACGATTTCCGCCGCCGAACGCTTCGGATCGTGCTTGTCGTCCATTTTCAGGCCGGTTGGCACGCCGCGGCCATTGTCGGTGATCGAGATCGAATTGTCGCTGTGGATGGTGACGTGGATTTCCGTGCAATGGCCGGCCAGCGACTCATCGATGGAGTTGTCCAGCACTTCGAATACCAGATGGTGCAGGCCGGTGCCGTCCGAGGTGTCGCCAATGTACATGCCCGGGCGTTTGCGCACGGCTTCCAGGCCTTCCAGGATCTGGATGGAGGAGGCGCCGTATTCTTCCGTTTTGGCCTGGATCGGGGTGTCTTGTGGATTCTCGGACATGGACTGCTTTCTCAAATAACGATTGCTGATTGCGGGGCAGGGCCTTGTAGGCCTGGCCCCAGTTTTGCATTGGGTTACGCTTAAATGCGCATCGGCATGACAACGTACTTGAAGTCCGCATTGTCAGGGATGGAGATGAGTGCGGACGAGTTCGAGTCGCCCAGCGCGATATTGACGTATTCGCATTTCAGGTTGTTCAGCACGTCCAGCAGGTAGGTCACGTTGAAGCCGATGTCGACGGAGTCGCCGCCGTAGTCGATTTCCAGCTCTTCGACGGCTTCTTCCTGGTCCGCATTGGTCGAGCTGATCTTCATGCTGCCCGGGGTGATGATGCAGCGCACGCCCTTGAACTTGTCGCTGGTCATGATGGCGGCACGTTGCAGCGAGCGCAGCAGTTCATCGCGGCCGATGGTGAAGTCGTTCTTGTAGCCTTTAGGAATCACGCGCGTGTAGTCGGGGAACTTGCCTTCCACCAGCTTCGAGATCAGCTCGATGTCGGCAAAGGTCAGTTTCACCTGGTTGGCGGCGATGTCCAGCTGCACCGGCTCGTCGTTTTCTTCCAGCAGGCGCTGCAGTTCGATGATGGTCTTGCGCGGGATAATCACTTCCTGGCGCGCGAACGTCTGCTCGGTGGCCACCTGGCAAAACGCCAGGCGGTGGCCGTCGGTGGCCACGGCGATCACATTATTGCCATCCAGAACCAGCAGCAAGCCGTTCAGGTAATAGCGGATGTCTTGCTGCGCCATCGAGAAATGCACCATGTTGAACAGGTGCTTCAGGGTTTTCTGCGGCAGGGTGACGGAGGCGTTGTAGCTTTCCGCCTGTTGCACGGTTGGAAACTCTTCCGCCGCCAGGGTTTGCAGGGCGAAGCGCGACTTGCCCGTTTGCACGGTCAGGCGCTTGTTGAGCAGGGTCATCGTGACGTCGCCCGACTCGGGCAGGGCGCGCAAAATGTCCAGCAGCTTGCGCGCGGCCACGGTGGTGCCCGTGACGTCCGCGCCGGAGCCGATTTCCGCGTGCGTGGTGATCTGCACTTCGGTGTCGGTCGACAGGAAGGAGACATTTTCACCGTCTTTGCGGATGAGGATATTGGCCAGAATCGGCATAGTGTGCCGACGCTCGACAATACCGCTCACGATCTGCAGTGGCCGGAGAAGGGTATCTCGGGTGGTTTTGACCAATTGCATATTTATCCTCAATGTATAAGTTGAACAGTACGACGTTTAACGTATTAATTTAACAATTCTTGCCATAGGGAGCCCCGACAGACCGGCTGCGGCGCCCTCCCAGATAATAAGGGTAAAGCACGTTTTGAGCCAGCCTTGCCCAGTCGTGCTTGCAACCCCTGACCAAAGCGCGACGCGCAGCAGGTTTGGTCAGGTGTACTTAACCCTTCAAGGTTTGTTCCAGTACATGCAATTCATGGTTGCATTCCGGGTTCTTGGTGCGGTCCAGCGCGATCTTGCGCACGGCATGCAGCACCGTGGTGTGGTCGCGGCCGCCGAACAGCTCGCCGATTTCCGGCAGGCTCTTCTGCGTCAATTCCTTGGCCAGGTACATGGCGATCTGCCGTGGCCGGGCGATATTCGCGGGGCGGCGCTTCGAATACATGTCGGCCACCTTGATATTGAAGAAGTCCGCCACCGTTTTCTGGATGTTTTCCACGGAAATCTGGCGGTTCTGCACCGACAGCAAGTCCTTCAGGGCTTCCTTGACGATATCGATCGTGATGTCTTTGCCATGGAAACGCGAGTAGGCCAGAATTTTGCGCAGCGCGCCTTCGAGCTCACGCACGTTCGAGCGCAAGTGCTTGGCAACAAAGAAGGCCACGTCGTCGGAGAAGGTCACGCCTTCCTGCTTGGCTTTTTTCAACAGAATCGCCACGCGCATTTCCAGTTCCGGCGGTTCGATGGCCACCGTCAGGCCCGAGTCGAAGCGCGAGATCAGGCGGTCGTCCATGCCCGTGATTTCCTTCGGATACGTATCCGAAGTGATGATGATTTGTTTCTTAGCAGCAATTAATGCCTCGAACGCATAGAAAAACTCTTCCTGCGTGCGGCTCTTGCCGCCAAAGAACTGGATATCATCGATCAGCAGCATGTCGAGCGAGTGATAGTAGTGCTTGAAATCGTCGAAACCCTTGCGCTGGTAAGCGGTCACTACGTCGCGGACGTACTGTTCCGCGTGGATGTAGCGGATCTTCGCGCCCGGATTGTCGGCCATCACCTGGTTGCCGATGGCGTGGATCAAGTGGGTTTTACCGAGGCCGACGCCGCCGTAGAAGAACAGCGGGTTATACGACACGCCCGGGTTGTTTGCCACCTGGATGGCGGCGGCGCGCGCCAGCTGGTTGGCTTTACCCGTAACAAAACTGTCGAAGGTCAGGTCGGTGTTGATGCGGCTCTGCTCGCGGCGCGGCGCCGCGCCGATGCTCAGTTCCGGCACGCTCGGCTGCGGCTCCGCCGGGCGCGCGCTGGGCGCGCCGCCATTCGGGTCGCTGGCCGGGGTGCTGGCGGCAACGGGCTTCTTCGGCAGGGCCAGGCGCGGGTCGAGCACGAACTGCACTTCCGTGGGCGCTTCGAAGTATTGTATGGCCAGGGCCGTGATGCGGCTGGCGAACTGGGTCTTGACCCAATCGAGCTTGAAGCGATTGGGCGCAGCAATGCGCAGCTTGCCCTCCTCGTAATCGAGAGGGATAAGCGGTTTGATCCACGCACTGAATTGTTGCGGTGTCAGCTCCAGTTCCAACTGCGCGGAACAGGCCTGCCAGAAATTATCCATGTATGTCTATGTGAAAAGGTGTGGGAGGGCGTATCGATTCTGCCCTGCGGTCACCGTGTTGCAAGGCCGGCGTCGCGCGAGGGCTCGCCACACGTAACGCGCTATTCTACTCCCGACTGCCAAAGTTATCCACAGGCACGGCTGTTATTTTTCTGTGGCGGGGTGGGGCGCCGTGTGCATAAGAGTGGACTTATCCCCCGGTTATCCCGTCACAGGCAGTGCTGGTGCGGGCTTGGCGGCAGGTGGGGCGCGGCGCGGAAATTTCCTGGCGATCACGGCAATCCTTGACAAGAGGGGGGCATATGCTGAATAATTCAGGGTTCCCCGCCCGTATTCCGTGTTTATTCATTTGGAACGACAATATGGACTAAGCGTGGATTAACGACGCAGTACCAAATCGTAGCGAGCGGTGATGAGTTGTGGCTGAGGCGCGCAACTGTGCGAAGGCACAGTGAGCACCGGAGGCCGCAAATCGCTCCGCGTAGTCGATTTGGTGCGCGTTCCAGCGGGCGATGAGATTGGCCAGCTTGTGCCTTGGCATAAGTGCGCGATTGTCATTGGCACCAAAAACTGACGGGACGTCAGACCCGATTTTGCATTTTTTTTGTTTTTAGCGAGACCAACATGAAACGTACTTACCAACCTTCCGTCGTTCGCCGCAAGCGTACGCACGGCTTCCGCGCTCGTATGGCTACCCGTGGTGGCCGTGATGTGCTCAACGCACGTCGCGCAAAAGGCCGCAAACGTCTGGCCGTCTAGGCTTGTCGTTGACAGCTGATCGCGTGGCTAGCTGTACTCCAGTCGGCAATCAACGCGAAGGTTCACACGACTTCGCGCGCTTTCGGCGTATCGTTAAAACGGATGAATTTTCATCCGTTTTTCGTTTGCGCCCTTCGCAAAAAACAGCGCATTTTGTGCTGTACACCCGACATAATCAATTGCCGCATGCGCGGCTGGGCGTCGTTGTGGCCAAGCGTTTCGCGCCGCGCGCGGCGACCCGCAACACGATCAAGCGCGTCACGCGCGAGCTGTTTCGCAACAGCGCGATGCCGCCGGTCGACTGCGTGGTGCGTTTGTCGCGCGCCGTCAACAGCAAGGATGGCCCGGCCACCACGAGCAAGCTCAAAGCCGAGCTGCGTGAAGAATTGAGCCGCCTGTTCGCGGCGCAAATCGCCGCCCAGGCCCGTTCTGTTGCTGCGCCACCACCATCCGCGCCATGAAAACCCTGCTGCTGTTCCTGCTGCGCGCTTATCAGTTGCTGATCAGCCCCATGCTGGGACAGAATTGCCGTTTCTATCCGAGCTGTTCGCATTACGCGATGGAAGCGCTGCGCGTGCACGGTACGGCCAAGGGCAGCCTGCTGGCTGCCAAGCGCCTGTGCCGTTGCCACCCCTGGAATGACGGGGGCGTCGACCCGGTGCCGCCGGCCGATGGCAAACAATCTTCAACGACCGCTTGCGGTTGCAACCACTCCTGACAAATACCCTAATGGATATCAATAAACGTACCATCCTGTGGATCGTGTTTTCCGTCTCGCTGGTAATTCTCTGGAACGAATGGATGATCTCGAACGGCAAGCCGTCGATGTTCTCCGCGAACACGGAACAAACCGCCAAGGCGCCTGTCACCCCGGCCAAAACGGCCGCCCTGGCTGCTGCCGGCGCGACCGCCGTGCCTGGCGAAGCGACCGATCCCGCCGCGTTCAAGCGCGAAGTGATTACCATCACCACCGACGTCATCAAGGTCGACATCGACACCCTGGGCGGCCAGGTCAAGCGTCTGGAATTGCTGAAATTCAAGGGCGCGGGCAATCCGGGCTGGTTCGGCGGCTGCTTCGGCCTGTTCAAATGGTGCCAGCCTGACGAAGGCAAGCAAAACGAAGTGCTGTTCGACGTGGGCAGCAACCACACCTACCTGGCGCAGTCGGGCCTGGTCGGCGGTCCTTTCCCCACGCATAACACGGGCTTCACCGTACAGCCTGGCGTACGCACCTTGGCCGACGGCAAGCAGATCCAGCTGGTCATGGAAGCGGTCGAAGGCGGCGTCAAGCTGACCAAGACATTTACGTTCAAGCGCGGCGACTACGTCATCGACGTGCGCCACGACGTGGCCAACGTGGGCGCCGCGCCCGTCACGCCGCAGCTGTACCTGCAACTGACGCATGACGGCAACAAGCCGGTCGGCGACTCCTTCTTCAACAGCAGCTTCACCGGCCCTACCCTGTACACGCCGCAGGACAAGTACCAGAAGCTGACGTTCGAGAAGATCGAAAAAGCGGCCGTGGAAGACGAGAAGAAGGGCAACGACAACGCCATGAAGGGCCTGCATCCGCAATCGGCGAATGGCGGCTGGTTTGCGATTTCGCAACACTTCTTCGTGTCGGCCTTCGTTCCGCCAGATAACGTCAAGCGCGACATCTTCACGAAAAAGCTCGACACCAACCTGTATGCCATCGGCAACGTGCTGCCGCTGCCTACCCTGGCGCCCGGCGCCTCGGCCAGCATGGACAGCAAGCTGTACTCGGGCCCGCAAATCGCCCACCTGCTCGAAGCCGTTTCGCCTGGCCTGGAACTGGTCAAGGATTACGGCTGGCTGACCATCATCGCCAAGCCGATGTTCTGGGTCATGGAGCAGATCCACAGCGTGCTCGGTAACTGGGGCTGGACCATCATCGCCTTCACGATCCTGATCAAGCTGCTGTTCTTCCCGCTGTCGGCCGCCGGCTACCGCAGCATGGCCAAGATGAAACTGGTCACGCCGAAGATGCAGGCCATCCGCGAACGCTTCAAAGGCGATCCGCAAAAGATGAACCAGGCCACGATGGAGCTGTACAAGACGGAAAAGATCAATCCGCTGGGCGGCTGCCTGCCGATCTTGATCCAGATGCCCGTGTTTATCGCCCTGTACTGGGTGCTGAACGCGTCCGTGGAAATCCGCGGCGCGCCATGGATCGGCTGGATCACCGACCTGGCCCAGCATGACCCATGGTGCATCCTGCCCGTGCTGTACGCGATCTCGATGTTCATCACGACCAAGCTGAACCCGGCCCCGGCCGATCCGATGCAAGCGAAGATGATGCTGTTCATGCCGTTGGCATTCTCGGTGATGTTCTTCTTCTTCCCGTCGGGCTTGGTACTCTACTGGGTCGTCAACAACGTCCTGTCGATCGGCCAGCAATGGGTGATCACCAAGAAATACGCGCCAGCCGTCAAGTAAGCCCGGCCAGCGACCAGAAAGCCCGCCTCGCGCGGGCTTTTTTTTGACATCGGGTCCACTGGGCCCGCGGTCAAAAAGAGTGGGTTTTGCCGGCTTTCCACTGAACGCCCCCTGCACGTGCACCGGTTTGTCGCTGACAATAGCGCGCCCCCTGCAGCCTTTCCCGAATACACTACAATTACGCCATGAAACTCGATTCTTCCCCTATCGCCGCCATCGCCACCGCACCGGGACGCGGCGGCATCGGCGTGGTACGCGCCTCCGGCAAAAACCTCGCTCCTTTGATGACGGCCCTGTTCGGCGCGCAAACGCTGAAACCGCGCCACGCCACCTATCTGCCGTTTACGGAAGCCGATGGCAGCATCATCGACCAGGGCATCGCCATCCACTTCAAGGGGCCGCATTCCTACACGGGCGAAGACGTGCTGGAATTGCAGGGCCACGGTGGTCCTGTCGTGCTGCAACTGCTTCTGGCGCGCGTGCTCGAAGCGGGCAAGGACGGCGGCCTGCGCCTGGCCGAGCCGGGCGAATTCACGCGCCGTGCTTTCCTCAATGACAAGCTTGATCTGGCGCAAGCCGAAGCCGTGGCCGACCTGATCGACGCCTCGACGGAAGCGGCCGCCAAGTCCGCCTCGCAATCGCTGTCGGGCGCGTTCTCGAACACCATCCACGCGCTGGTGGAGCAGGTGACGGGGTTGAGGATGCTGGTCGAGGCAACTTTGGACTTTCCGGAAGAAGAAATCGACTTCCTGGAAAAATCGAATGCGCGCGGTCAATTAAAGGCCGTCATCGTAGCGTTAAATAAGGTGTTTGCCCAGGCGGCGCAGGGCGCGCTGCTGCGCGAAGGTTTGAATGTCGTGCTGGCGGGCCAGCCGAACGTGGGCAAGTCGTCGCTGCTCAATGCGCTGGCGGGCGCCGATGTGGCCATTGTGACGCCGATCGCCGGCACCACGCGCGACAAGGTCAGCGAAACCATCCAGATCGAGGGCATTCCGCTCAACATCATCGATACGGCCGGCATCCGCAGCGCGGGCGACACCATCGACGCCGTCGAGCGCATCGGCATCGAGCGCACCTGGGGCGAAATCGGCAAGGCGGACGTGATCCTGCACCTGCTTGACGCCGACCATGGCCCCACCTTGGCCGATGAAACCATCGTCGCCGCCTTCCCCGAAGGCGTGCCCGTGGTGCGCGTATGGAACAAGATTGACTTGTCGGGCCACAAGCCCGGTGTCGACAGCATGCCGGACGCCACCCATGTATACCTGTCTGCCCATGAGCACATCGGCATCGACCTGCTGCGCGCCGAGTTGCTGCGCATCGCCGGCTGGCAGCAGACGGGCGAATCGCTGTACCTGGCGCGCGAACGCCATTTGATCGCGCTCAAGTCGGCCGGCAAGCACTTGAATATCGCCGCCGAGCACGCGGCGCAGGACGACCAGTCGCTGGACCTGTTCGCCGAAGAGCTGCGCCTGGCGCAGGTGCAGCTGTCGAGCATCACGGGAGAATTCTCGCCTGACGATCTGCTGGGCGTGATTTTCAGCCGTTTCTGCATCGGCAAATAAGGACTGTCTGATGCAGCTGCTGTTTGCCGTCGTGTTCGCTTGCCTGCCCCTGCTGGCTGGCGCCCAGGAAAAACTGCCGAAAGACGTGGCGCGGTTCGCCGAAAATGCCCAGATGTGCGAGCATTTCGCCGGCGAGTGGGATGACAATGACAAGGCGCGCCAGCGCGAGATCACGCAAGCCATCGAACAATCGTGCGGGCAGGCGCAACGGCAGTGGAAGCGGCTCTCCGCCAAGTATGCGGGGCAGCCGAAGTTGCAAAAAATTATAGACGAACAGGCCAATGACGCCGTGCGCAGCTACCGAAAGTCAAGCTAGCATCTGCCCCGTTGAGAAATGTCATGGAGTCAAAACTGCGCTGACGTAATCTTGCTGAGCGGCCTTGAAGTGCCGCTAGGAAAGGAAGCGCCATGGACAGCGAACAGCCGGTAGTCGTGGAATGCAGGGCAGAGGTGGCGGCGCCATTGCCTTCCCTGCCGCAATTGATCGCAGTGCTGCCGCCGAAAGGCGCGTGTTGGTACTGTGACAAGCCGCTCGACGCCGTGCGCCGTTTCTGTTGCAAGAGTTGTTGCGTCGCGTATGCGGAGGAGGCGCAGTACAACAGCTGAGTGGCAGCGGACTGTGCGCTAGCGGCGCCGCAGCAACGCCGCCAGGGCGCCGTCGAAGTCGAACTCGTGCGCGGCGGCCGCCACTTCCTGGTAGACGTTGACGCCGAGACTCGCTGCCAGCAGGCTGGCCGAGTTCTCCAGGATGTCGATGGCCGCGCCATCGCCTTCGCGCAGATGGCTGGCCAGGCGCGCCAGCAGCAGCTGGATGGCGGGCGCGGCCGGGTCGGGCGCCACGTCCTGGGCCGCCGTATGGCTGGCTTCCGGCGTGCCCAGCATGGAGCTGATGGCTCGCAGTAATTGATCTTGCGCAAGCTCCAGCTGCAGCATTTGCCGTGCCAGGTCCGGCGCCTGCGCGCGCAGGGCCGCCTCCAGGGTTGCCGACATGCCGTGCACCTGGCGCGCGCCTATCATGCCGGCCGCACCTTTCAGGGTATGGGCTTTCAGACGGGCGCAAGCGTAATTGCCGGCGTCGAATTCGCTGCGGATCTGGCACGGGGTGGTGCCGTGGTCGTGCAGGAAGCGGCGCAGGATTTTCAGGTACAGCAGACGGTCGCCCATGATGCGCCCCAGTCCGTTCTCGACGTCGAGAACGCGGACCGTGTCGGAAGCCGCGACGGCGGCCTCATCATCGCAAGTGGCGTGTGGTTTCATCATGCCCGGTGTGCAGAGCGCCCCAAAACTTGTCAATGGCGGTAAATCAGGAAGTACTATTTTACATCCAGTCGTACTCGGCACTGCGTCCGTTTGGCGCCAGCCTGGCGCCTAGCGTGTCGTAAAGGACCAGTTGCGCGTCAGGTTCGCGCCATTGACTTTGCCGATGAAACTCACGTCATAGGTGGTGGCTGCATTCAGGGGGGCCAGCGGGATGATGGCGGCGGCCGAAACAGGCGTATGCGCATCGCTGTCGCTCCTGAGCAGGCGCACCGACAGGTCCGTGGCGCTGCCCCGCTGGCGCACGCTGAACGTCGCCACGTTGAGCACGGCGCCATAGTTGGCGTGCACGCTGATCGGGTAGCCGACCACGTCCTGGTTCGGCACGGGATCGGGGGATTCGTTATCGCTGGAAAAGCTGACGGCGACCTTCTGCTGGCCGCTGAACGGATAGGCGACGATCTGTCCCGCCGGCAGCCCGGGGCCATAGCTGCTGTTGCCGGCCAGGTCAGTGGTGAAATACGCATAGCCGCTGTTATTGACGGCCGCGCCCGCGCCGCCTTCCTTGAACAGCGGCTCGAAAATGACGAAACGGTGGTAGATGGCCGTGATCAATTCCTCGGCCAGGTAGAAGCCCGAGGTATTCGCCGCGCCGGCGATGACCTCGCCCTGCAGCGTGGTGACGACATAGCCCGCCTTGGCCAGGCGGTCGCCCAAGTTGACGCCAGTAAAGCCGGGCTTGCCCAGGACTTGCTCGTGCGCCACTGTATTGTTGAGATTCAGATAGTTGGAATGGCCGAGTGCCGCGTTGTCGATCAGGCTGTTGCGCGCCAGCGATGCCAGGCCCGTCTGGCCGCGCCGGTAATTGAACCAGTTGAAGCCATCGGTGGCGATATTGTTGCTGAGCGCGGGCGCGCCCGGTTCCTGGGTCAGCTGTCCCGCCGGCGTCGAGGTGCTCAGCGACGAATTGTCGCCGCCACTGCCGCCGCCGCAGGCGCTCAGCAGTGCTACGGCCAGCAGGGCGGGGAGGCTGTGTTTCCAACGCGATAACGAGGCTATCAAGCGAACTCCTGTCTGGTGAATGGGGCGTCATGCCGCCCTGTAAAACGATTCTAAGGCATTTTTATATGCCGTAGAGCATCCATGAAAAGATATGTCGCGCGCCCGTGCGCAGACGGCGCCGCTGCCGCGCAGGGTAGAATGGGCGTAATGCACCGTTTGCTCTTGCGCTGTTTTATTCCCGCTACCTTGATTGCCCATAAATTTGAACACATTGCCCAAGTCGCGCCTGCAGCGCGCCAAATACGCCTTGCCCAGCATGGTGACTTTGCTGTCGATAGCCTGCGGTTTTGCCAGCATCGTCATTTCCGTCGATAACGCCGGTGTCGGCGACCCGGCCGACTACCGGCTGGCCGCCGCGCTGCTGGTGCTGGCCGGCGTCTTCGACGCCCTCGACGGCTACGTGGCCCGGCTGACGAACACCAGCTCGCAGTTCGGCGTGCAGCTCGATTCCATCGCCGACGTGATGAATTTCGGCTGCGCCCCCGCAGTCTTGTTGTATTGCTACGGTTTCGTGCAGATGGGCGTGCACGATCCGCTGCTGCTGCGCTTGGGCGGCATGGCCAGCTTCTTCTTTGTCGCCTGCGGCGCCATGCGCCTGGCGCGTTTCAACGTGAACGTGGGGCATACCGACCCCATGTATTTCGTCGGCATGCCGATCACGGCCGGCGCCGCCTGCGTGGCGGCCGTGGTGGTGGCCTGGCCGGCGCCCATCGATGCAACCGTGCACAGCTATCTGATCATGCTGCTGCTCGTCGGCGTGGGCAGCCTGATGGTGTCGACCTTGCGTTTCCCCAGCTCCAAGCAAAAGAAAAGCCTGGCCGCGCTGCTGGTGCTGATCGTGGCCGTCGCCCTGCTGGTGTGGCTGAAGACGAGTTTCTTTGCGCTTTTCTTCGCCGTCTACATCGCCGCCACCCTGGCCCTGAACTTGGCGTGGCACCTGGGCTGGCGCGGTATTGCGCTACCTCAAGTGTTCAATGACCCGGACGAGATTGATTAAACGTTAAGCCACCTCGTGCCCGCGCGCGGCGCGCAGGATGGCAAACCAGTCGCTGCGGCTGAGCGTGAACTGCGTGCCTTCCACGGCCACGCCCACGGCTTCGATGCGGCCCGTGCCCGTCAGCGGCAGGGGCCGGCAAGGCAGTTGCATGATCCAGGCGAACACCACGCTGGCAAACGGGCGCTGCAGCTGGTCGGCGATCTGCTTGATGACATTGCGCAAGTTCTCCACATTCGCGTCGCCGCTCTGGAACAGGCGTCCGCCCGACAGCGGCGACCAGATCATCGGCGCCACCCCCACGTCCTGCAAGCCGTCGAAGGTTTCGTCGAACAGGGGCGCCACGTGCAGCGGCGAAAACTCCACCTGGTTCGTCACCAGCGGGAAGCGCCGCTGCAGGCACTCGAACTGGTGGCGGCTGAAGTTCGACACGCCAAAGTGCAGCACCTTGCCCGCTTGCTTGAGCTGGGTAAACGCGCCGGCGATCTCGTCGAAATCCATCAGCGGGTCGGGACGGTGGATCAGCAGCAAGTCCAGGCGGTCCGTCTGCAACTGGCGCAAGCTGTGTTCCACGGAACTGGTGATGTGCGCCGCGCTCGTGTCGTAATGCTGGATGGCGTGGCCGGGACGGTGCGGCGACAGCAGCTTGATGCCGCACTTGCTGACCAGCTCCATCTTGTCGCGCAAGCCCGGCTGCAGGGCCAGCGCTTCGCCGAACAGGCCTTCGGCGCTGTAATCGCCGTAGATGTCGGCATGGTCGAAACTCGATACGCCCAGCGCCAGGCATTGCTCGATGAAGGCCAGGCGTTGCTGCGCCGACATATTCCACTCGCCGATGCGCCACATGCCGGCGACGATGCGCGACAGTTCGGGACCGTTGCCGCTTAAACGGCTGCGCGGCGCTTGCAGGCTGGCGGGAAGTACATGGCTCATGGGCTGGCTTTCTGGTGGTGGCGGTGGAGGTTGCTCCACGATTATAGCCAGCTACGCTACAGCATGCTGCGGATGAAGCGGCAGCACCGCTCCTGCAAGGCATCGTCGAGCTGGCCGCCCAGCTGCATCTGGTACACCAGCGCCGATTGCAGCATGAAGGCGAACAGGCGCAGGTCGAGGTCGGCGCGCACGCCGATGTTGACCAGGCGCTGCACCACGAGGGTGATCCACGGCGCGACGATCTGCTCGCGAAAGCGCAGCTGCGCCGCCGCATCATTGTGGATCAGCACCAGCAGGTCGCAGGTGAAGCGGCCATCGGCGTTCAGGTTGTCGAAGATGCGCGCGCAGATCGCCTCGATTTCCTGGCCGTCCGGCATGTCGAGCGCGCGCTGCAGCTTTTCCGCCGTGCGCTTGACGAGCGCATCGAGCAGCATGTCTTCGCGCCGCGGCCAGCGCCGGTAAATCGTCTGGCGACCCACGCCGGCGACGTCGGCCACCATCTGTATCGTCACCGCCTCCAGTCCATGTTGCCGGACCAGCATGACGATCGCTTCCAATACCGCATCTTCCACGCCCGCCTTGCGCGGGCGGCCACGCACTGCTGCCTCTTTTTTGATCATGTCCAGCCTGTCTCTGAAGGTTTTTTTTAATTATGGTACGATGCGCACCGTAAATGCAAAGCTACTGCTTGTCAATCACGTTGGTCAATTAACCGACAGCTTGTCGGGCCGCGCCGTGATACCCCAGTCATCTCTACGTGAAATCTGCCATCTCAGCGGCGTGTGCCCGCATTTTCTTTCTGACTCCCACATCCATCACTGTGGCGGCTCGCGCCGCCTGAGGAAAACCTATGAAAATCATCGGGATTTCGCCCCATCGGCGTAACTTCCTGCGCAAGGCCGTCGGCGCCGCGCCTGCCGTGGCCTTGCTGGCCGGCGCCGGCGGCGGCCTGGCCATGGCCGTCTCCAAGGACCAGCCTGCCTATAAACCGCGCTTCTTCGACGCCACCGAATGGGCCACCTTGACGGCACTGGTCGACAGGCTGATTCCCGCCGACGGCGAAGGGCCGGGCGCGCTGGAAGCGGGCGCGCATGAATTCATCGATGCGCAGATGAACACGCCTTACGCGTATGGTGCGTTGTGGTACATGCAGGGACCGTTCGTGCCCTCGATTGAACAGTTCGGCTACCAGTTCCACATGGCGCCGCGCGAGCTGTACCAGAGCGCCCTGGCCGGCGTGAATGCGGCCGTGCACAAGCAGTCCGGCAAGCCTTTCGTCCAGCTGAACGCGGCCGAGCGCGATGCCGTCATCACGCAATTGCAAAAGGGCACCCTGGACATCGGCGCAGTGCCATCGAAAGTCTTCTTCAACCAGTTGCTGCAAAACACGCGCGAAGGCTATTTTTGCGACCCCGTGCATGGCGGCAACAAGGACATGCTGGCCTGGAAGATGGTGGGCTTTCCCGGCGCGCGCGCCGACTACATGGACTGGGTGGAGCAGTATGGCAAGAAATACCCGTTGCCTCCAGTATCCATCGCCTGAAAACGTCCATGGCGGCGTTGCACTGCCTGGTCGTACTAGCGTACTGCCTGCGGCAATGCGCCTTGCCCTGAATCTTTTCAGTTATTCGTAGCAGATCAAAGAAAAAGAAAAACCATCATGAGTGATATCAAACCCGATGTAACAATGAAGCCTGTCGATGCCGTGATTGTGGGCTTCGGCTGGACCGGCGCCATCATGGCCAAGGAATTGACGGAAGCGGGCCTGAACGTGGTTGCGCTGGAACGCGGCGAGTACCGCGACACCTATCCCGACGGCGCCTATCCGAAGACCCTCGACGAGCTGACCTATATCCAGCGCAGCAAGCTGTTCCAGGACATGTCGAAAAGCACGTTCACCTTCCGCCACAGCATCACGGGCGTGGCCGTCCCCTACCGCCAGATCGGCGCCTTCAAGCCCGGCACGGGCGTGGGCGGCGCGGGCTTGCACTGGTCGGGCATGCACTGGCGCGTCCTGCCGGAAGAACTGCAGATCCGCAGCCATTACGAACGCCGCTACGGCAAGAAATTCATTCCCGAAGGCATGACGATCCAGGACTTTGGCGTGACTTACGCCGAGCTGGAGCCGCACTTCGATTTCGTCGAAAAAGTCTTCGGCACCTCGGGCCAGGCGTACAAGGTCAATGGCATCGTCGTCGGCGACGGCAATGTGTTCGAGGGCGACCGCTCCGACAATTACGCGCTGGCGCCGCAAAAAGTGCCGTACACGGCAGAACTGTTCCGCCGCGCGGCCAAGGCCGTCGGCTACCACCCCTTCGTCAACGCCTCGTCGAACGCGTCCGGCCCGTACACGAATCCGTATGGCTGCCAGATGGGCCCGTGCAACTTCTGCGGTTTCTGCTCCGGCTACGCCTGCTATAACTATTCGAAGGCTTCTCCCAACGTCAACATCATGCCGGCCCTGCGCATGGTGGCCAATTTTGAATTGCGCGCCAACTGCAACGTCGTGCGCATCAACCTCGACGGCAGCAAAAAACGCGCCACGGGCGTGACGTATATCAATGCGGATGGCAAGGCCGTCGAGCAACCTGCCGAGCTGGTCATCGCCAGCGCCTTTGCCTACAACAATGCGCACCTGTTCCTGCTGTCGGGCATCGGCCAGCCGTATGACCCGGTCAGCAACGAGGGCGTGGTGGGGCGCAATATCGCCTACCAGATGATGTCCACCATCCAGACTTTCTTCAAGGAAGACACGAACACGAACCCCTTCATCGGCGCCGGCGGCACCGGCGTCGCGCTCGATGACTGGAATGGCGACAACTTCGACCATGGCCCGCTGGGCTTCGTGGGTGGCTCGCCCGCCTGGTGCAACCCGGCCGGCTCGAAGCCGATCTCGGGTATCGCCACGCCGGACGGCACGCCCGCCTGGGGCGCGGCCTGGAAGAAGGCCGTCAAGAAGAGCTATCTGAACACGGTATCGTTCGATTGCCATGGCGCCAACATGACTTACCGCGACTGCTATGTCGACCTCGACCCGACCTACACGGACAAGTATGGCCAGCAATTGCTGCGCTTTACCTTCGACTGGAAGGAAAACGACATCAAGATGAGCCGTTTCGTCACCGACAAGATGATGAAGGTGGCCGAGGCCATGAACCCGGAGTCGATCAAGGTGTCCGTCAAGAGCGTGGGCGACCACCTGGACTTGCGCAACTACCAGACCACGCACTGGGCGGGCGGCACGGCCATGGGCGCGGACCGCAAGACCAGCGTCGTCAACCGCTACCTGCAAAGCTGGGACGTGCACAACGTGTTTGCCGTCGGCTCCAGCGTGTTCCCGGTCGGCATCGGCTACAACCCGACGGGCCTGGCCTGCGCGCTGACCTACTGGTCGGCCAAGGCCATCCGCGAGCAATACCTGCAAGATCCCCGTCCCCTGGTCGCTTGATAAAGAACAAGAAGATGAACAACACATTCAGCCATACCGTGGGCGCGCTGCTGCTGGCGCTCGCTTCAAGTACTGCCTGGTCTGCCACTACGGCCACCGCCACCACCCCGAACGCCCAGCTGATACGCCAGGGCGAATACCTGGCCCGCGCCGGCGACTGCATCGCCTGCCACACGGCCGGCACGCAGGGCAAACCGTTCGCGGGCGGCCTGGGCATGGATACGCCGATCGGCAAGGTGTATTCCACCAACATCACGCCCGATAAAAAGGCCGGCATCGGCGACTGGAGCTTTGCCGATTTCGACAAGCTGATGCGCACCGGCGTGACGAAACACGGCTACACCGTGTATCCGGCCATGCCGTATCCCTCGTATTCGCGCCTGAGCGAAGCGGACATGCAGGCCCTGTACGCCTACTTCATGCACGGCGTGAAGGCGGACCCGACGCCGAACAAGGCGGCCGACATCCCGTGGCCATTGTCGATGCGCTTCCCGCTGACCATCTGGCGCTGGGCGTTTGCCCCCACGCCGCAGCCGTACAAGGTGCCGGCCACCGGTGACGCGCAATTGCTGCGCGGCGCCTACCTGGTGCAAGGCCTGGGCCACTGCGGCGCCTGCCACACGGCGCGCGGCGTGGGCATGCAGGAAAAATCGCTGACGGATGCGGGCAATACCACCTTCCTGGCGGGCGGCGGCGTGATCGACGGCTGGTCCGTGCCCTCGTTGCGCAATGAACATGGCGGCGGCCTGGCGCGCTGGAGCGCGGCCGAGATCGCCGAATTCCTGAAAACGGGCCGCAACAGCCATACGGCCTCGTTTGGCGCCATGAACGACGTGGTGGCCCATTCCATGCAGCACATGACGGATGGCGACCTGGCGGCGATGGCGAAATACCTGAAATCCCTGCCGCCGTCGAACCCGGCCATGCCCGCCTTCGTGGCTGATGACAAGCTGGGCAAGCAATTGTTCAGCGGCATCGTCAATTCCCAGGGCGCGCAACTGTACCTGGACCGCTGCGCCGGTTGCCACCGTTCCGACGGCAAGGGCTACGACAAGGCTTTTCCTGCGCTGGCCGGCAACGCCGTGCTGCAGACGAACGATCCGACCTCGGCCATCAACATCGTGCTGTCGGGCGGCGCCGTGCCGGCCACGCGCACGGCGCCGTCGGCGCTGACGATGGCGCCGTATGCCGACATCTTCAATGATGAGCAGACCGCGCAGGTAGTGACCTTCATCCAGACCAGCTGGGGCAACCGCGGCACACCGGTGACGGCGGCGCAGGTGGCCAAGGTGCGCAAGGTGGCCGTGCCGGTGGCAGCGTCGCAGACGGAAGCGACGTTTGCGGCAGGCCGCCCCGGCACTTTCCCGCCCGTGCCGCGCCAGCCGCACCTGAAGGATGCGCCGGCGAAGTAGTTTGACGTAGCGTAAGACGAAAAAAATGCCCGCAGCTGCTGCGGGCATTTTTTATGGAGAGTGCTGACGGCTTATTTCATCCACAGACGCATCGAATCCCAGGCGCGGCCGAAGATCGTGGCCTGGTTGATGGTTTCCAGCGCCACGACAGGCAGTTCCAGCAGGACCTTGTCGTCGACCATCATTTTCAGCTTGCCGACCGGGGCGTTTTCGGCCAGCGGCGCGACCAGCGGGTCCTTGCGTTCCAGCACAGGTTTCATCTTGGCCGCCGTGCCTTTTGGTACGGTGACGAGCACGTCGCGGGCGAAACCGATTTTCACGGTGCCTTTCGAGCCTTTCCACACTTCCGGCGTGGCCACGGCCTGGCCTTTCGAGTACAGCTTGACCGTATCGAAGTTCTGGAAGCCCCAGTTCAGCAGCTTCTGGCTTTCCTGCGTGCGTGCCTGGTCGGACGAGGTACCCAGCATGACGGAGATCAAACGGCGCTCGCCCGTGCCGCCTGGACGGCGGGCCGAGGCGATCATGCAATAGCCGGCCGCTTCCGTGTGGCCCGTCTTCATGCCATCGACGGTTGGGTCCAGCCACAGCAGGCGGTTGCGGTTAGGCTGGGTAATCTTGTTGTAGGTAAAACTCTTGATGGAGTCGATTTTATAGAATTCAGGATAGTCGGCGATCACGCGCTGGGCCAGCACGGACAGATCTTGTGCCGTGGAAAAATTATCGGGGCTGGGCAAGCCGTGTGGATTGGCAAAACGCGTGTTTTTCATCCCCATGCGCTGGGCTTCGCGGTTCATCAGCACGACGAACGTGCCTTCGTCGCCGGCAACGGCTTCGGCCAGCGCCACGGCGGCGTCGTTACCCGATTGAATCATCAGGCCATGCAGCAAGTCGTCGATCGAGACGGGCGTGGCCGGGTCGATGAACATCTTCGAGCTGCTCGAATCGACTTTCCATGCGCGCACGGACACGTTTACTTTCTGGTCCAGCGCCAGTTTCTTTTCGCGGATGGCGGCAAACGTCAGGTAGGCCGTCATGATCTTGGTCAACGATGCCGGCTCGATGCGGGCGTCCGGATCTTGCGAAGCAATGATCTGGCCACTGGTGGCGTCGAGCAGCAGCCAGGATTTGGCGGCGATGCTCGGTGCAGGAACGTGCTGGGCGTGGGCGGCGGATAGGAAAAGTACACTGGAGGCCAGTGCCGCTAAAAGTTTTTTCATGGAGGCTGGTCTGCGAAAAAGATGAAGGCTGAGGGCCACGCAGTTGCTGCGTACGTGGCCGCGTGGAAAAAACGGATCAATTATAGCCGTGGAGGCGCTAGTAAGCCCACACTTCAATGATCATCTGCTGCTATTGCGGGTTTGTCACCATGCCACAGCGCAATCACGAGATTCTTGATGTGGTTGAGCTTGCGGTGGAAAAAGTGGTCGGCGCCGGGGATCACGATCACGGGGATGTCTTGTGGACGGGCCCAGTCGAAGACGGCGGACAGGGGAATCGTGTCGTCCAGTTCGCCGTGGATCAAGATGGTGTCGGCCGGGATGTCGGCCATGGCCCACTTGCCAGCCGCGCTGCCGATCAGCGCCAGGCGCTCGGCCGGCGTGCCGGCGGCGGCCAGGCGCTCCTGCAGTTTGGACTGCACGAAGGTGCCGAACGAGAAACCGGACAGGGCCACGGGCAAGCCCGGATACAGGCCGACCATGTGTTCATACAGCAATTGCATGTCGTCCGTCTCGCCCACGCCATGGTCGTGTACGCCTTCGGAAGCGCCCACGCCGCGGAAGTTGATGCGCGCCACCACGTAACCGAGGGCGACAAAGGCGCGCGCCAGGGTTTGCGTGACCTTGTTATCCATCGTGCCGCCGTACAGCGGGTGTGGATGGGCAACGAGGGCGATACCGCGCGGAGTATCTGCTGGGAAATCGAGCAAGCCTTCCATGCTGCCCGCATGGCCGGCGAGGGTAAATTTTTCCGAGTTTCTGTTCATGATGCTCATACTGGTGGCTATCTCTTAAATTGGCATTAAATCTTGAGGCGCTCGACTATTTTTCCGCCCACCAGGTGCGTATCGATGATTTCGTCGATATCGCTGGTGTCGACATAGGTGTACCAGGTCGCTTCCGGGTAGATGACCAGCAGCGGGCCTTCCTCGCAGCGGTCCATGCAGCCGGCCTGGTTGATGCGGATCTTGCCCGCGCCATTCATGTCGAGTTCCTTGATGCGGCGCTTGCAATGCTTTTGCGCCGCTTCCGCGCCATGGTCGCCGCAGCTGTTGCGGCCATCTTCACGTTTGTTCATGCAGAAAAAAACGTGGCGTTCAAAATACGGTGCGTCGCTCATACTGATCTCCTGCTGATTCATCAATGCGCCATGATAGCGCTTATGGGTGGTCTTCGCGACGCTGGCGCTGCACGTCGTCCTGCCGATTCAGGCGGTGCGAGGGCAGGCACAGGAACCACAGGGCCATGAAAGGCCACAGCAAGGCGAGAAATTGCGCCGCGCCGTTAAAGTTGAGGAACTTGCCCTGTACCCAGCCTTGCAAGGTTGACATGAAGTACGGGTTGATCGGCGTCGTATTCACCATCACCAGGCTCAGCAGCAAGGTGGCGGCCGCGATGCGGCGCTGCGCCACGTGCGGCGCGAACGCCAGGCCGCCCAGCATGATCAGGCCGATCAAAAAGCCGCCCTGGGCGCCCGGCGTGATCCAGACGAAGGCGTTTTGCGGCGAAAACAGCAGCGCGCTGGCCATCGAGCGCACGACCAGGGCGGCGGCGATCAGGGCCAGCATGAGGATGGCGCGCGGCGCGGCGCGGCGCAGCAGGCACAGCAAGGTGAGCACGGCGCCCGTCATGCCGCAAGCCGTGATGATGGTTTCCGATAGCCAGTATTGCTCGACTGTTAATACCGCATCGGGTCGCAGGTAGGCGGCCAGGTCGATGTCCATGCCCATCAGGGTAGAGGCCCAGTCCGACAGGATGGGCAGCAGCTGGCCCAGGCCGAACAGATAGCCTTGCGGATAGATTTGCGCCAGCGGCCACAGCGCCACCAGTACCAGGCCCTGGCTGGCGTGCTGGGCAAACCAGCGCTGGCGCAAGCGGTACAAATGGCTATGGTCGAGCAGTTTGCGCGCCGTCAAGGCGCCGATGATGGAGCCGATGCAGCAGCCGGCCGCATTCGTATAAAAGTCGAGGTTCGACGAGACGCGGCTGGGCAGATAGGTTTGCACGGCTTCCATGCTGCCGGAAATCAGCATGCCGCACAGGCTGGCGACGATGACGGCAAAAAATCCCGTGACTCTTGGAAACAGCGAATACACGATCAGCGCGCCGAGCGGGATGTAGCCGACGACGTTGACGCCCACGTCAAAGCCCGTCCAGTAACGGGGCATGCGCGTGTTTTCCAGGAAGGTCAGCGGCGACAGGCCATTGCTGTGCCAGCCCGTGAACGGGAACCAGCTGGCGTAGACGATCAGGAAGACGTAGGCGAGCAGGGTCGCGCGCGACACGGGCGAGGAACGGACGGGCGGCAGCGGCGCCGCCGGGCTGGCAGGGGTTGCGGGGTCGGTCATTCTTTCGGGATATTCAGCGTGCCCAGCCAGGTGAGCAGGTCGGCGGCGATGGCGTCCGAGGCGGCCGCCAGCGCCTGCGCACCCCCTTGCGCGTCGGCGCTGCCGGCCGGTCCGCTGCGGCTGAAGGTTTTCTGGTCGATCAGGCGGTGGCCGCGGAACAGCGAGGCGCGCAGCGATACATGGCCGCTGCTTTGCGTCTGCGTGTCAAATGCTTGCGAAAAATCATCGACGTCGATGCGCAGCAGCGGGATGCCGGCGGCCGCGTCCGTGGTCGACAGCACTTTCACGCCGCTCTGCGCCACGCGCGTCTTCAGGCGCTGGCTCAGCAGTTGCAGCGGCGGCGTGTTCCAGCGGTTGTAGGCGTAGGGCCGCGATTGCTGCGCGTCCGCGTACAGCAGCCGGTAATACATGCGCTGGCTGTCGAGCCAGGAAGGGCCGTTGGCGTCGGCGATCACCAGCACGGGCACGGTGGGCGTGGCGGCCGGTGCGGCCGCCTGCGGCGCGGCCGGGCCGAAATCATAGAAAGTGGGCACGGGGCCGCGCGTGGCGCAGCCGCCCAGCAGGAAGGCGCCGGCGGCGATGAGTGCGGTAAAGTGGCGAGGAATAGGCATGCGGTGTTCTCCTTATTTGCCGGGCGCCGAAAAACCGGGCTCGCCCGGGCCGGGCGGAATGTCTGGGGCGCCGAACAGGATGCTCTGCGGCTGTTCATTGAGCGTGCTCATGGTGGATTTCAGGGCGCGCATCGAGGAGCGCGCCTCGCCGCTCAGTTCGATTACCTGCGGCAAGACTTCCAGCGACACGCCGTTGGCCACCGTTTCCACGGAGTGGCCGACCCGGTCGACCGTGCCATTGACCTTGTCGAGCACGCCGCCGGGCGCCTGGATGTCGTTGCCGAGCTTTTTCCACGTGGCCGTCAAGTCCGACACGTTCTTGCTGGCCGTACTGACGGCCGTCAAGGTTTGCCGGGTTTGTTCCGTCAGTTGCGGCAATTGCGTCAGGGTCGGTTCCAGCTGCTGCGGAATGGCGCCAAAGGCCTTGGCTGCCTTGCCCACTTCATTGAAGGCGCCCAGCATGGCGGCCTGGTTTTCCGGGCTGAGCAGGTTGTTGACTTTATTGGTGATCTGCTCGGCCTGGTCGAGGATGCGCTTGCCCCGTTTTTCCAGCTGGTCCAGCAAGCCGGCGCGCAGGGGGATCAGCGACGGCTTGTCCTTGCTGGTGCCCAGCAGTTTCGAACCGACATGCTCGTCATCGAGCTGGATGTAGGCGATGCCCGTCACGCCCTGGTAGCCCAGGGTGGCAAAGGTGGTGTTGGTGACGGGCGTGTCCGGCGCCACGCTGATGTGCACGAGGATTTGCCCCGCCTTTTGCGTGTCGAAATCGATGGCGTCCACCTTGCCCACTTCCAGGCCCCGGTAGCGCACGGTCGCCTGCGGGTTCAGGCCCGGCACGGACAGGGTGGTGGCGAGCAGGTAGGGCACCCGTTCCACGCGGTCGCGGTTGAACCAGACGCCGAACAGGATGGCGGCCACCAGCAGGGTCAAGGTAAAAAATCCCGTCATCAGGGCATGTGATCTGTTTTCCATTACTTTTCCGCTTTCTTGTCAGTGCCGGCGTCGTCGCCTGGCTGTGCGGCCTTGGCTGCCGCCTGTTTTTCATCGAGGACGGCCAGTGCGCGCTTGCCGCGGTCGCCAAGGAAAAATTGCTTGATGAATGGGTGGTCCACTTCGATCACCTCGCGCGTGGGGCCGATGGCGATCACGTGCTTTTCCGCCAGCACGGCGATGCGCGTGGACAGGGCGAACAAAGTGTCGAGGTCATGCGTGACCATGACGACCGTCAAGCCCAGTTCGCGGTGCAGCGACTGGATCAGGGCGACAAAACTTTCCGACAGGTCCGGGTCCAGGCCTGCCGTCGGCTCGTCGAGGAACAGCAGTTTCGGTTCCAGCGCCAGGGCGCGCGCCAGCGCCACGCGCTTGATCATGCCGCCAGACAAGTCCGACGGCATTTTCAGCGCATGTTCCGGGCCCAGGCCCACCATGTTCATCTTTAATAGTACCGCGTCGTGGATCAGGGCTTCGGGCAGCACGCGCAATTCGCGCATGGGCTGGGCCACGTTGTCGAACACGGTCAGGGCCGAATACAGGGCGCCTTGCTGGAACAGCATGCCCCAGTGGTTGCGCAATTGCTGCAGCTGGTCGGAACTTGCCTTGTTGATATCCTCGCCAAAGACTTTGACGCAGCCGCGCGCCGGATGTTCCAGGCCCAGCATCTGGCGCAGCAGCACCGTCTTTCCCGTGCCGGAGCCGCCCACGATGGAGAGGATTTCGCCCCGTTCGATTTCCAGGTTCAAGTCCTGGTGCACGACGGTGCGGCCGAACTTGGTCCACAGATTGGTGATTTCCACCACGGGCGCGCTGCCATGCAGGTTGAACTGGCCCTCGCCCGCCGTGCAGGCCTTATCGGTGTCGTTCGCCATCAGTAGCCCACTCCATTGAAGACGATGGCGAACACGGCGTCGGCCAGGATCACCACGGTGATGGCCGTGACGACGGCGGTGGTGGTGCCGCGCCCCAGGCTTTCCGTGTTGGCCTTGATGCGCAGGCCGAAGTGGCAGGAGACGAGGGCGATCAGCATGCCGAAGATCACGCCCTTGCCCAGGCCGATCATGTAGTTGGCCAGCGGCACGGCATCGGGCAGCTTCTGGATGAAGTAGCGCGCCGACAGATTCAATTCCACCTTGGCCGCCACCATGCCGCCGATCAGCGCGGCCGTATCCGTCCAGATGACGAGCAGGGGCATGGAAATGGCCAGGGCCAGCACTTTCGGCATGATCAGGCGGAAACCGTGTGAAATGCCCATCACCAGCATGGCGTCGAGCTCTTCCGTGACGCGCATGACGCCCAGCTGGGCCGTGATGGACGAGCCGGAGCGGCCCGCCACGAGAATGGCGGCCAACAGCGGCCCCAGTTCGCGGATCACGCTCATGCCCAGCAGGTTGACCAGGTAGATGTCGCCGCCAAAGGCGCGCAGCTGCTGCGCCGACAGATAGGACAGCACGACGCCGATCAGGAAGCCGACCAGGGCCGTGATGCCCAGCGCCTGGAAGCCCGCATGGAAGATATTGGCGGAAATTTCACGCCATGGCCCGCGCATGGGATGGCGCGCGAAGCGGCCGATATCCTGCGTCACCTGGCCGACCAGGGCAATAAAGCCCTTCAAATGTTCGAAAAACAGCAAAATGGCCATGCCCAGCTTCATCACGGGCGTGAGGCGGTTGGCGCGCGAAGGCGGCGCTTCCAGCGGGCCCGTTGCTTCGATACGCCGGAAAAACTCTTCCAACGATGGCGCCAGGGTCAGCTGCGCGGGGCGCCGCTTGCCCCAGGCATTCCAGAACAGCTGGGCGCCGATATGGTCCATGCTGTCGATGGCCGACAAGTCCCAGTGGGCATTGGCGCCGCTCTGCAGGGGCTTGAGCTGGGCCTCGATGGCCTTGATGGCATTGTCATGCGCCAGCGCATGCACCTGCCAGGTGCCGCTGGCAGTGACGACGGCTCCCTGTTGGGAGCTGGTCTGGGAGAGGGTCAGTTTCGGCGATTGTACAGTCGGCATCGTGCCAGTTTAAGGGAGAATGGCGCAGACCGCCACCGATGTTCAATCGCCGCCCCCTCAGGACGCCAGGTGGCGCGCCTGCCGCTGGGGCAGGGCGACGTCCGGGCGCACCTTGCTTGTTTCGGCCGGTTTGGCGTGCGCGGCCGCCTGCGCGCCGCCCGCATAATCGCTGGCCACGAGGGCATTGGCCTCGACCGCGCTCATGCCGCGCGTCTGCAGCCATTGCGCCACCAGCTTGGCCAGGCGTTCCATGGCGATGCGGTGGGTGGCGTCCGTGTGGGCGTACAGCCAGTTCGAAAAGTCCATGAAGTTTTCAAACGGCGCGTCACCGAGCATCCATTGCACCGTATTGGCGAAGCGGCCCGAATTGGCCACCAGGTCCCAGTAGCGGGCGAAGCGCACGAGGCGCTGCATGCTCATGAAATCGAGCTGCTTATTGGCCAGGATGGTGTACGGCGGATGCGGGTCGAACACCATGCCGAAATTCTCCGTGTGGCGGATGATGGGTGTGCCGCGCAGCCGCTTCAAGATGCCGAACTGGATTTCATGCGGTTTCAGGGCCACCAGCTTGTTGAAGCCGGCCGCAAAGCTCGCTTCATCCTCGCCCGGCAAGCCGGCGATCAAGTCCACGTGCAGGTGGGCGTTTGATTCTTCGCAAAGCCAGCGGATGTTATCGGCCGCCTTTTGATTATCCTGCTTGCGGCTGACCAGCGATTGCACGTCCGGATTGAAACTCTGGATGCCGATCTCGAACTGCAGCGCGCCGGGGGGGAATTTGCTGATGCCTTCTTTCAAGGCATCGGGCAGGTGGTCGGGCACCAGTTCGAAATGGGCGTAGATGGGATCGTTGGGATTGGCTTCGATCTTATCGAGAAAGAACTGCATGATCTTCAGACTGGTCTTGATGTTCAGGTTGAAGGTGCGGTCGACGAATTTGAACAGGCGGGCACCGCGCGCATGCAGGGACTCCATCTCGGCCAGGAAGTTCTCCAGGGCAAAGGGCCAGGCTGTCTTGTCCAGCGCCGACAGGCAGAATTCGCACTTGAACGGGCAGCCGCGCGACGCTTCCACGTAAATCGTGCGGTGGCGGATATCGTCGTCTGTATACAAGGAGTAGGGCAGCTGCAGCTCCGCCAGCGGCGCCTGCACGCCCGCATGGATCTTCATCAGCGGTTTCGGGCCGTTGAGGATTTCGCCGCACAGCTTGGGGAAGGTGACGTCGCCCCAGCCCGTGATCAGGTAGTCGGCCAGCCTGACGATTTCCTGCTCGCCCGCCTCATGCGACACTTCCGGCCCGCCCAGCACGATGATGACCTCGGGCGCCACGCGCTTGAGCATGGCCACCAGTTTCGTCGTTTCCTCGACGTTCCATATATAGACGCCAAAACCGATGATACGGGGCTTGTTGACGAGGATGCGTTCGACCAGTTCCGTCGTCTTGGTGCCGATGACGAATTCCTGCAGCCGTGTCTGTGCCTGCAGCGGTCCCATATTGGCCAGCAAATAGCGCAAGCCCAGGGAAGCGTGGGTGTAGCGGGCGTTCAGGGTGGAGAGCAGGATGGTCATGACGGGTGCGATTCGGGGAAAACAGCCATTTTACGCTGCGCACGACGATTTATCGGGATAAAGCTTGCTTAGTAGCACGGATTTGGCTATAGTTCGCCTCCCCAATGAGACGCAGCGGTTTTAGCGAAACAAAGGGCGCCGGAAACGGCAAAAAAGAAGGAGTTGACGGATGTAGTGAAATGCTTCATACTCTTCCTTCTTCGCAGCTGACAAACACAACGCTTTGTCGATAGCGCGAAAGTAGCACCGAATACAGTTCTTTAACAATTAACAGTCGATAAGTGTGGACATTTGATGTAAGTGCAGCAGCGATCTTCGGATTGCTGTAATACTTAAAATATCAAATGTTCACGAAGAAATAAATGAAATAGGACGCTTCGCAAGAAGTGGCCTG
>NZ_FTMV01000033.1 GCF_900156175.1 Janthinobacterium sp. TND4EL3 | reverse complement strand
GAATAACGAAACGCCGATTCAGGCGATGAAGAAATGGCAGGCGAAAAAGCCGGAATTATTCGTTAAGCGTGTTTATAATCAAGCGGGTCTTGACACCTACGCGCGCGACAGTGTCCGATCCATGTAATTGGAGCCGGTCAAGATCATACCGTGGATGGCAATAACTGTTTTGAACAGCTATAGGCTGCTCGACGACTGAAAGTCGCACTGTAGAAAATGCTGAGGAGTTTTCTTTGAGTTTGAGACGAGGAAGATTTTAGCAATATTATTCGATTAATAATTTCCATATCGCGCGCTCAACCAGGCCGTACTTGAAGAATTTCCGAAGGGCTCGGATTGAGAAACCAACCCAGATGATGGAGGTAGGCTATTTATATTTCATAAGGGGCTCCTAGAATTTGTTCCGGAGCCTCCATCCGTGCCGGCAGAAGTTCCGACGACGCTACTGGTTGACAGGTGTTTGAAGTTCGAAAGCGAACAGTTTTACCGCAAGGCGGTGATGAAAAAATGGGGAGTTTTTTGAACTCGTCAATGCACGGGTGCATGAAGGAGTCGGGAGTAACGACAATGCCGCATGGCGACAGGTCAATTCTACACTAACAATTCGTACTTGCAAGCTAATGAGCCTGGCGCAGCGGATGCTGCGGTTGTAGAAGTAGGGTCGCTTTCGCGAACCTACTCCTACTCTGCTATTTATGCTGAGGGCACTTCGGCATAGCGGAGTACCTGGTATGGGCCCTTCACTATGCGATTCACCTTTACTTGATCAGCAGCGAATCCAGATCGTTGCCTGTCGTGTCGATGTATGCTTGGATCCAGTGGGGCTTACGGCCCCGGCCAGTCCATTGCAGTTCAGGGCTATCGGGATGGCGGTAGCGAGGCTCCACGGTTTTCACGGGTTTCCCCGTTTTTTTTCCCTTGATGTTCATGAGTTGTGCGACTGTCATGCCAACGCTTTCGGCAAGAGTCAATATTTGCTGCTGGACATTCGCGATTGCATCCTTCTCGCGGGATGCAATGTTGTTTTTGATTTGGGTTTGCAGATCCTTGAGTTGATCCAACGAATAGTTGCTCAGGTCGGTCATAGTAATTCCTTTTTTGCAATAATACTGTTGTTAATTATTGGGCACGTTTAAATTCTGCTCCTGCCAACATACTGCTGACAACTGCGGTTTTTGTTGCTTTCACATAAGTGACCGTCGCGCCCGATCTTTCCAAGAAGAGTTTTCCGTCTTTCAGAGTCGCAGGGATTGGAGTGAAGGCATCGGCGGGTTCCGTGCTGTCGCTAATTGTTACCAGGAATTCATTGTTATTGCGTTCAATCGACATCAGGGATGTTCCGTCGTTTGTTTCGACCCACTTACCCTCAAACTCTCCCCCGTTGTTTCCACACGCACTTAGTACAACCGCAAGCATAAGAATTGCAATTTTTTTCATTTAGATTCCATAAAAAATAAGTTTGCCATAAAAGCAGCAATTATTTGCGAGGGGTCCTTGTCGATGTGAGTTGTAGCTTTCTTGCTCGTTTGGCATGTTTTCGGCCATTTTATCGGAGGAGGTCCTCACATCATAATTTTTGATTTTGGGATAATAGCATCGGTGCATGCGGCATTCTAATCTATCTTGATTCTTAGATGGCCGCTGGAGGGCAACTTGCGCAATGCTTTTAAGCTGATACGCTCTTCCGAGAAAACTGTCGTCGGCTAATCCCAGCGACTGTACATTTATTTTAAACAAGGAGAGATCATGAATCAGACATCAAGTAACTACTTCACATCAGTCCAACAGCATCTTGACAGTATGGGGCAGTCTGTAACCCTCACTGCGGACGAGCGAGATATCGTTGACGACTTCGAAACGCAAGAATTCAGTGCTGATGCGTGCGCTATACACATCATGCGGAATCGTCGTTAAATCACCTTGATTTTTGGCACCTAACGCCGTCAATAGTCGGTAACACTTACCGTTGGCACATGGCCGCACCGCATCGGCTGGAAGCCGAGGACTAAAAAGGATTGAAAAATGAAAATGAAATTGTTGACTACTACCCTCCTGACAGTTTGCATGTCTACCGCTATTGCGGACACCTATGTTGTCGAAACCGTCAACGGTACATCGAGCGATTATCCAAAGTTGGCTGCTGCGCACGATGCCAGCAAGTGCGTGTATGCCGACAAGGTGGTGAAACTGGGCGATACCCTCGTTGTTGACCAGGATGTGGTTTTGGTTTGCACTAGCGCCTCACACGGTGCGGTTTTCTATCCGCTTGCACAGGATGGCATGAAACGCGTTTTGGCAGAAATTCCAGCGCAGTCCAAATAGCCTGGAAATTCATGACTGAGCACCTGGCGGAGCCCAATAGCCAGCCTGTTGCTGGCAAATTCTTGAAAAGTCTTAATCTATGAATATCGAACTTTTTGTTGCTGTCCTTGCTGCCCTGGTTGCCTATCGCATCTTGTCGCCGCTGATCGACGCGATCAATCCACTGGTGCTCTTCACCAAGCCGAAAAAGATGTCAGTAGTGGCGGGCAGCAGTATGTCGGCGGCTAGTACCGGTCTGAAAAAATAACGCTCTTGCCCATCCTGGCATGCGTGCCACAACGTTCGGCAGTAATCGGGAAATTTTGCTCACGGAGCGAGTATCTGGCGCCAAATTCCGCGAGCTGAAGCGCGGGCAAGATTTCTAGTCAGGAAAACAAAACGCCACTTGGCGCCACCATACCACCCGGTAGATGGAAGCTTTGAAAGGCCGCGAAAGCGGAGCGAAAATCATGAAAAAAATCTTGTTCGTAATTTTGACCTGTGTTGCCGCGATGGGTACGTCAGCTGCCGAAAAGGATAGCTTGTTGTCTCTGGAGCACATCACCATCGACGGCAATGAGATCGCCTTGCCGACCACTCAAAAAGCAGATGGCACCGTATGCAAGTCGTATGTGGCCGAAGCACACCAGGACGGCGACAAGCTGGTTGCCAAGATCGAACAGTCGTGCGTGAGCAGGCCAGCTGCCTCTGCCTAACTAGGAACGTGGCCTGGTGGCTCCCGTATGCCTTCCGCTGGCGCACCTATGCCACCGTAGCAACCTTTGCCGCACTCGATGCGGCAAAGGTATTGAGGGCTAGGCGTGGTGCTTGGCTTCGTCATTGGGGTATCCGATAACATGAATAATGCAGTAATTGAAAGCCCGTCGCGTAACGGCAACCAAAAAGTTTTTGAAATCGCCTGCTTTGATCGGGATGGAAGCCAGACGCGAAAATTCGTTGTGTCCAAGAAGACCGTCATCAAAATACTCGCCATCGGTTTGGCGATTTTGGGACTGTCCGAAATCGGTGGCGACGTGTTGGGTAAGTGGGCGATGCAGGAAAAGGCTGATTCTCTGCGACCGACCATGGAAGCACTAGCCAAAAATGGCCAGGATGAGGCGTCTCTGTGGTTAGCAAAAAACTATCCAGAAACGGAGGCGTATCGCGTTGCACCTTTGGCCGACAAAGGAATGCCCGAAGCTATGCTTTACCAAGGTTTCAACCTGGCCCGTGCTGGTGACAAAAATGGAGCAATGCTGTGGATCGAGAAGTCAGCTGATGCGGGTAACGAAAAAGCTGTCGAAATCATCAAGCGCGATTCTAAACGCTAGTAATCGGAAACTCCACAGTAGCACCCATAGCCGCACTCGATGCGGCATGAGTTATAGGGGGCGGGTTTTGTGCCCGGCCTAGTGTGAATTCAGAAAAGGTAACTATGAAATTAATAGCATTCGCAATCCTGTCGATGGGCCTCGTAGCAGAAGGACAAGCCGCCAGCTACAACGTCAATATGTCGTGGAAGGATGGCTTGTCGGCGCGCACGCAAATGGTCGTCGTTGCCGATGACAGCAAACCAGCCTTCAGCGCAGAGAAGACGGCAATTCGTCTCTTGGTCGATACCAGCACTATCCCCAAGGCGGAGTTTGACGCCATGGGAACGTTGAACAAACTACCAGTCGGCCTCGTGTCCAAGTGCGATGCCGTAGTATGCAGCTACGGCGTTCCACAGGAATTCACCGCTGGACAGTCGCTTGAAGTTAAGGCAAGAGTTGAAGGTGATAATACGCTCTTCGATCTAAACTTGAGCAGCGATAAATTGGACGGTTCGGTTAAGGTGTCAGGTGTTGGATCGCTTTTGCCTCTCGATTTGCCTCGCATTAGTCACCAGCAGATATCCCAGACCATATCAATCGTCGGCGACCATGGCAAATTCACCTTCCCGGCAGAGGGCGGAGAGCCGCTGGTAATTGAAGTCACCAAGGTGCAGAACTAACTTGCGGCACAGAGGAAAATAGTATGGCAAATACTTCTCTTCTTCAGGACGCGGGAGAGGTTGTTCCCTATGCTCGAAAACACCTGGTCGCTTCCCAGGAGCAGCGCGCGACGGGTGCAATCACGCTTGCGGACATTTGGCCTGAGCCTGATTGGCTGGCCATGGTTCAAGCCGGTCATTCGCGAGAGCTAGTTGCGCGAAAATTCATTGGCTACCAGAGCATTCGCAATCGGCCCCGCGCCGCCGGCATTCGTGGATTCACCGCGGAGCGCTGGCAAGAAGCATACCGGGCAGCAGTTGCTATCCTGCGCCGCATGTATGAAGAAGCGAACGAGGTTGTGGAGTTGAGCAAGGTTTCGGATCGTTTGCGCGAGGTGCTACAACTCTCAAAGGCAGACTGCCACCCCGTCGCAGAACGGAACATAGTGTACTGGGCGGCAGGGTTTGGCGGTGAGCGAACCTTAAAGGGGCCCGGGCCTGCCACAGTGCGTCTGTCAGCGATGGCCATTTGGCTGTGGAAACTGGGGTGGCCAGAATCGGACGCAGCGTGGAAGACCTCAATCGTCCCGGTTCAGCTCCAGGGCGATCTGACCTGGCGTGTCTCCCAGGTGGAAGGCGATGTCTATAAGTTCATCGTCGACACCGCCTATCCAGATGAGGCTTCGGTACTCGAAGCTGCTCGCGAAGCGGCCATTGCTAAGGCGCGAGAAGTATCAGGATCAACAAAACTTATTCCGCGCCGCCCACGCGCGGCTTCGAGTGTAGAGCGTATTGGTCCAGACCACAGGAACGGGGCGGACATCACGCCCGACGAGTTGATGAAGGCCTTTGGGCTTCGAGCGATTCAGTTTGGGAATAGCGTCCCCACTAAAGACCGCCAGCGCTGGCTAAACCAGACTTTTGATGGCCTTGCTGACATGGCGGACGTGCTCGGGATGAAGCGTCGGTGGCTTGGCCTTCCATTCCACGGCGAGAGCCTCGCGCTGGCGATTGGCGCGCGCGGTGCCGGGCTGTCTGCGGCTAGTGCGCATTACGAGAAGGGGCTGCGCGTGATCAATCAGACCTATCGTAACGGATTCGGTGCTCTGGCTCACGAATTCGGCCACGCATTGGATCATAGGGTCGGGAAGCGCTCCGGGTCTGATATTTTTCTCTCACAGCACTATGACTATTTCCAGTACGGCCCAAACTTCTCTTCCAAGGACAAGGAAATCGTTAGGCGAATATCGGCCATAGTGGCTTTTATGACGGATCCGTATTGCCTGTATCTTCAGCAGGCCAAGCGCATTGCAGCGTTGCACCGTGCCGGTGGCTACTGGACGGAGACAACCGAGCTATTCGCACGAAGCTTTGAGGCGTACGTCCAGGACTCACTCGCCAAGTTGGACCGTCGCAATCCGGCGCTTGTCCACGGAACTTTAGCTGCAGACTACAAGCTCAGCCAGTCGATTGCGTGTCCCTATCCTGTTGACTGCGAGCGTGAGTTGTTAAATGATATGCATGCCGAACTTGTACAGGCGATAGTTGCACCAGACTAAAAGAACTAGGCAAAGGCTTCGCTACGGGCGGTACTTTGCACTGGTCCACCAGCGCCAGCGGCGCGACTAAGAAAGTCGCGGCCGCTGTTGGTATAGCTTAGGCCATCGTGATTTCGTCGATGGTCAGTTCGCGCATTGCGTGATTCCTATGGTGATAGTTGTAGAAGGAATGCCGGAGATCCTGGAGCACTGGAACGTCGTTAAGCCGGCTCGAGTGGGGCCAGCGGGTTTGTAATGAACGGAGCCAGCAACTTCAGGGTAATATCAATCAGCTTGTCGTAGTCGGCGAGCATCATCCCCACTGCTGTGGCACCGTTTATATTCGTCACGCTGGCCATCGCATCACACAGGGCGAACCGTGCACGCCGGGTAACGTCTTGGGCCACCAGCAGCGGGCAATAGTCATCCTGCTCGCAGCTGTCATCGATAGCAGAATCGAGCTTGGCTGCGATGCGTTCCTCATTGCAGCGCTTGCGATATGCGTTAAACGCGTCGCCTTTCATCAGCCAGGTCATGTTAATGTCGGTGACATACTCGACTTCGCCAGGTACTGCTTGCTGTTCAGGGGCGACTTCCCAGCTGCGTTCAGCAAGGATCTTGCGTTCGTAGCCCTCGACGATCGGACGAACCGTTCGCTCGTACGCCATGGCCAAGAACAGGTTCTCGCCGGTTGCGATCATTTCAGGTGTTGGTTTGAACGGCGCGGGAGCCGGGTTTGCAGTATTGTTCATGGATTCTCAAAAGTTAGTTTGCAGGCGCCGATCGACATTATGATGTCGACGGGGTTGCGGTTAGATGCCGAAAGTCGGCGGTGGTAACCGGAGTGAAGCTGTTCAGTGCAATTGCACGGAAAAGCTGGTGCGTGGGGGCGATAGGAAAAGCCGGTGCCCTGGTAATCAGGGCAGCCGGCATTAGTTGTTAAGGAAAGTTCTTTAAATACGAACGCTTGCTGCGACGCGGGCCATTGCAGATTGCATCCAAGCGGTCATTTCGTTGGTACGCCGCGACATCGTATTCGACGCACCTTGCTTGTGTGCCTTCACACGCGAGTTGAAGTCCCAAGCCATGCTATCTGAACTGGCGATGAATCCCATTTTCGGAAGCTCGTTCAGCGCGAGATTTTTCACGCCGAAG
Source organism: Janthinobacterium sp. TND4EL3 (assembly GCF_900156175.1). GTDB lineage: Bacteria > Pseudomonadota > Gammaproteobacteria > Burkholderiales > Burkholderiaceae_D > Janthinobacterium. The sequence continues at coordinate 21,018 of NZ_FTMV01000033.1, read as the reverse complement.
CAGTGAGCCCTCGCGCCCTTTGGGAAGTTGCGTCCGAGTGTTTCCAGGATTGCATACAGCCCTTCGTCAGGGTCGTGAAGGTCGCGACGGCACATGCTGCCGATGCCGATCAATGCCGGCGTGTCGAGCCAACCGTGCCACCTTTCCCACACGGAGTTGAGAAGCTCCAAGCTGAAGAGGTAGTCGCGTATATTGCGGCCTTGAAGGACGGGCACTGGAGGACGCAGCATATTGGCCACGACCGTCGAGTTGCACGAGCGTGCAAGTTGATTTTGCCATTCGTAGAGGATCTGGAGCATACCTTCGAGGATTGTCGCCGTTGCACGGATGCGGTAGTCGATCGCTTCGCGGTTATTAGCCACGGCCTGCTCGACACAAAGGTCGGACTGACTGTACCAGCTGCAGCCCGACAGATTTGCGAATTCCATATATGCGGCGTAACTCCACGGGAAAATACCTGCGATCCCCTCCTGTTTACCGTTGCGCTGGAAGTTCAGGATGCCGGTATAACCAGCTGAATCGAGCGCAAAATCCAACTCGCTCAGGTTCGTTGCCTCTGGCATCCGAAACTCCCGCTTTGTCTTGTCCCAAAAGGCGGACGCAGACACCATCGCAGGAAAATCTTCGTTGAAAGCGTGCATCGCTAGACGGCCGCCGCTGTGTGGAATGCCGACGCGCATAACGAAATTGCTAGATAGGTTGGCGTTTTTCTGACGCACGGGCAATTCGTTGATCATGTGAATACCCATCCTATTCAAAGTATATCCAGATACATCCGCTCCAGAAGTAGCCTGCAGTTGCAACAACCAGCGCAGCTAAACCTACTACTGCCCGGGCCTTGAATTTGCGACGCCGAATTGCCTCGAACCTTGCTTTTAATACCTTGTCGGACGTTTCCGTTTCGTTGCGTTGCGGGAGTGGTGAACCATCGAAGCCGATACCAGCTTCCATCAAACGACTAATTGGGCTTTTCTTGTCCATTTATATTTTCCTTGAATGGCACCCCGAAGGGTGCAGGTTGTTTACGTGAATACGCGAATATCGATACGGCCGGCTTCTACCTGCGCATCGATGAATGCTTCTATGGTGTCAGGCGTCAGCGATTGTGCTTCTGGAAACCTCGCGTGCCCTGGTGGGAACTCGATGATCGCAGCGCCGTTCATGCCGACGCGGATTCCGCCTGAGCTGGTGTAGGCCGAGAAATACTCGCCTGAGTCGAAATTGAATTTGAGAGTGTGCGACATGGTTTTCGAGTGGATGGAGCGCGCAGCGAGCTGCGCGTCCAGGGTTTGCAGGGTTAGAAAAGGCTTTGCTGGTGAGCGTGGCCAGTTGCTATGAGGCCAAGCAGATCCGCGACGTTGGTGCTCGGAGATAGCGCCCAGGTTGTCTGGGAGATCTCTAGCGTGGAAAGAAAATACTCCTCTTTCATTTCACGCACGAGGCCGAAGGTGGTCTCGTAGGATTCAGGCACATCGTCAACGGATGCGTAGAGCCCCAGTTTTACAGCCAGCTTCTTGGCATTGCCCATGTAGTGGCTGTGCTCTGCCTTAGCCGGCGTCACGGTGATGATCGTGTCGTCGGGCAGTTCGGGCGCCGCGTCACAGGTATCCCGAAACTCGCGGATAAGCTTGTAGGCGCTGAAACTGGATTGCATTTCAATGGGCAACGCAACATCGAGGATGTAGTGACCAACTGCGCTGTAGCGCCAGCCCAAGTGTTTGAGTGGGGCGCCACCGATGCCGATGACCATATTCTCCTTATCGAAGGCGTATGCGACTACCGAAGGAATGGCGATATCCCGCTTTCCGAGTGGCGGAGCCAGCGATTCGTCGGCATAGCCGAGTCCGCGCAAATCATCAATTAATTTCCAGATTGGAAGTTCCGTATCAACGCCGTAAAGGCCGATGATTACGTCAACGTCCCTGTGGAGGCTCACCGTGACTGGCCCGACCTTCAGTGCATCGGCGATATCCTTGCGGCCGATGCGTTCCAGCATTGCCAATGCCTTTTCGACGTGGCTGTCCGGGAGCCTGTCGTACATCGACGTCCCGCCAAGCTTGAGTTCGAATTCCAGATCATCCATCTGGAACGGCTCGCTAAAACAGATGCGCCAGCTTTTAATGTAGTTTTCAGGCTTTGTGTTGCCACTGCGGCTTTGAACCATTCCACCTTCGCAGGCAGTGGCAGTCGCAAACACCCGTTGGAAAACTTGCTCGAACGTGCCGATCGCGCGGCAACCCCAGGAGGGTGTATGCGGATAGCAGTTCTTCTCGTAGGTTTGCTCGAAGATAAGGTAGATGACCTCGCCCGATTTTGGGTTACGGAATGCAGAGACTGTCTTGCCCGTTACAACTGTTGCGCCCATATAAATGATCCAGGATGAAGTGCTCCGGTGATGCACCAGAGCTTGTAGTTGAGATTGATTTTGCGGCTCACATGGAGCGCGCAGTGTGATGCCGATAGTCGGCGGGAGAAATGCTTGAGCGTCCTGCTCATCCAATCCAGAGGGTTGGAGGAACAGCGTGCGGCGCGGTGGTGCGCCATTGCAGAAGGTGCGCCCTGCCCGGCCCTGCAGATGCAGGGGCCGGGCGGGAGGCTTAGAAAAGTGCCGTGTCGAGGACGATCGCGGCAGCTGCTTTTTTCGGTTCAGGTACCTGTACCTGGCTTGCGGTGATCTGCCAGGCCGCTACCGTTGCGGTGAAGCGATTTCGGCTACCGCGTAGTACGCCATTTGTAAGCGACAGGAATCCGGTTGCAGAGATGGACAGGATAGTGAAGCTGATTTTCGAGCGTTTTCCGTTGTGCGTCAGATCGACGTCGCGGATCGTTTGACCAGGTAGCAGATTCAAGTCGCGCAGGCGAGCAAAATTTCGGAGGATTATCCGCTCCTCTTTTGCTTGGCACCGGGCCAGATAGCCCTCGTACGAGAGCAGGCACTCTTGTATCTCACGAACGGATGGCTTTGGACCCGAAGTGCGCATCGTCCGGCATTCGCTAATGTAACCATCTCCAGCGTGGATTCGAATGTGCCAGCGCCCTTCTGAGTTGAGCAATGCAATCGCGCCTCGAGGGGCCAATTTGAGGCTTTCCTGAGCGCTCTTGAATGCTTGCCAGGCTGGCTGGTCGATGCGGTGCAGATGTGCCATCGCAGGATCAGTCTCGCCATCGAACACGATGTTGGCTGTGTCGAACTGAGGATCGGCAAGCGCCGCGATGTAGTCGGCGCAGAAGCTATCCTGGTAGTAGGTCTCATTTCCTCTTTCTTCTTCGTGAAGGTCGAGGAGTTTGTGAGCGACGCGCAGGCCTTCGAGCCACAAGGGGCGGAAAGAGTGGTTGAGATAGTGATAGCCACACGCTTGGCGCATGGTTTCATGCAGTTGCATCGGGTCTTTGATAGGCCACATGGTTTTTCCTTATTCTGGTGAGATAACGTCGATCATGCGGGTGCTATCCCACAATTGGAACGCCTCGCAGTGCTCGTTGGCCAGCGCTTGTGCCACGACGCGAGCTTCGCTTTCGGTGCTGATCGGCTTACGACCATCGAGTAGGCCGTTGATGTTGCGTGCGATTTCGTATGCCATCTTCATTTCCTTGGTTCGTATTGCACAATTGAAATGCCGAGCATGTTGCTCGGCTTTATGGTTGTTTATTGGCTAGGGATGCTCAGTTTGGAGAAGTTCATGAGCGCGTGTTGGAAGTAGGTTCCGATCAACGATTTGTCGTCTGCGTCCGCATAGCACGCGAACACACATTCGTTGCGCTGGTGGAATGCGTTGTACTGTTCGTTCATGAAGACAATACGAACTGGCACGGTTGGTAGGCAGCTTTGCATGGCACGTGCACGGCTGTTGAACCTGGCTGTGCGATATGAGCGTGCCTGGTCCGCTGACATAATCAGCATGGTCATGGGTTCCTCTTGAAAAGTTAGTTTTAGAAAAGTGATGCTTGCGCAGGTTGCTGTTTGCGTGGGAGGGTTGCCACGATGGCCGGGGCCTTCGCTGCGTGTTCCAGATCGTCGTCCAGCGCCAGCATTGGATCTGGGGTTTGACGTGCGACCTCGATGCGGGCAGGCGACGTAGTGGATGACTCGTGTGGTTTCTGGAAGATGACGGTTACTGTTTGAGCAGCGGTACCGCTTTCCTTGAAAGCATTCTTGTCGTTGATCGTGACCCGCGCCCGCATAGAATCGAGGAAGGCGCGGAACTGCGTTGTCTTGTTATTCGTGCGAAAAGTGATTGCGATCGACATGATTGCTCCCATCGTGCCTCCCTGTTCGAGGAACTTGAAGGCGTGCATGACATGGGCTATGTCAGCCTGGGACTCGAATGGTGGATTAAGGATTACGGCCGAAAACTGTTGAATTGGCTCTACCGTAAGGAAGTCGGCCTGCTCGACGCGGAAGCCGAGGCTTCGCAGCACATCGCAGTTCTTCTGCTGGATCTCGTAGCAAGTGATGTTATCTTTCCCAACGATTTCAGCGCAGACACTGGCTATTCCGCCAATGCCGGCTTCAGGCTCGAGAACTGTTTGACCAGGCCGTAGACCAACCAACCTTACAAGTTCGCGGGCCAGCGGCTCCGGAGTCGGGAAGAACCCAAACTTCTCGGGTTTATCGAGCTTGCCTGTCTCCAGGTAGCTTGCAATCGCCTCCTCTGGGTCGCCATTGGCGAAAACGTGACTGTTGGCTTTCTTGTTCCACTTACCACCAAGGGCTTCGAGGATCTTGTTGACCTTGGTATAGTCGGCGCGATCGAGCTTAGCTGACAGCTTGGCCGAGTTCCCTTCCACCGTCATGGTTGTCAGGCAGTCTCGGATGACATCAGCGATGGCCACTGGCTCACGCTCTAGATTAAAGTCGTCGGCAATCTCGTCGAAGTTTACTTCTCCAAGTGCCCATTGGTCGAGTTGAACGTTAGCCGCTATAAAAACGGCTTTCACGTCCTCCGCGGCCACGGTGCCGTCAATGCGACGCCGGAGATCTATTTGCTCGTGGATGGAAGAGCAATTGCCCATCGTGAGAGAGGCACTGTGTGTTGCCGATACTCGGTAGTGCTTAGAGCGTGAAAATTGGATTTCCAGCAGCTGGGCTGCGGTAAATTGCATGGCTTCTCCCGTAAAGTGGTTCGCCGCTTGGGCGGGCTTAGCGTGGTTGTCGATCTGAATTGCGATTGATGTTCGTGCGGCAGGACGCGACACGGTGGTGGTTTGCCTAGAAAGGCATGAAAAAACTTGAGCGTGTGCTCATCGCTGCAGGGCAGAGAGAAGCTGTGCTGGTTGGAAGGATTGGGTGGTCGGCGCTCGTCGTTGAGCGCCTCCCGGTATATCAGTTCAGTGTTTGTTTCACGTAGAGCTCTGGCGTGCTGCTCTTCAAGATGCGAGAGTAGGCGTCGGTATAGATGCGCTCGATACGTTCACGATTACCCAGCATGTGTAGATCGTCCGACCCATCCATGCGCTCAAGCCAATCTACGTCAGTCTGGTTAACTCCGACGTTGATCATCCACTGAAGTTGCTTCGGAGCGGCAGAAGTGTTCATACAATTATTTTCCTCAAAAGGTAGATGGACGGGCTGTCCCTGGTGCACTCTTGTTAGAAAGCGCACGAGAGACAACCCGCCCCAATTGGGAGGATTGTCTGAACTAAGTTACCTTTTTATAGTCTGACACCAAAACGACTGAGTGCCAGACCAACTTTTGCGGCGTGCATGCAAGCCGCAGCTTGTTGTAGATCCTGCGCAGGAATTTGAGCTTTCCTGATGAGGCTGCTGCTTCTGTTTGGCGAGAAGAACTCGGGCGTTGCCGGAATGGCGAAGAGCCTATTGAAATCGAAGCGGGTGTCACTGTTCAGTACCATGCTGCGATCATTCATGCAACGTACGATGAAGTCGGTTCCCGCTTGCGATTCCTTGCGGGAGTACATTTGAGTCGTACCGTAGGCAACGACCCAATTTTTGATGCCGTTGATAACTGTTTCGCCCAAAAAAATAACCGGTCGAAATTTCGGACCGGCTATGTTTGGCTTGTCATCATACGGCACCCAAGCTCTAAGAATGTCCCCCATTTCGAGGGCTGGATTTTGCATTATCATGGTTTTCTCCTGCTCCCTCGAGAAGTTGTTTGAACGCTTCAGCGAGCGTTTGCTTTGGTTGAGTTGTTTTGACATCAGCGTGTTGCTGACGCTGTTCCAAAAACTTGATCTGATCAGGTGTGAGGGTTGGAGTGTCCAGATCCAGGTCCGGAATCACTGCCTGTGCCCACATGGTCAAAGCGCGATTGATCAACGCTTCAGGTGTTACGTTGTAGCTGGCCGCCAATACGCGCAGTGTTTCAGCCGAGATGCCGAAAGCGCTGTTGTATTGTTCCAGTTCGATTTTGAAAAATGTGCTGGTTGCTACGGAAGTAGGCTCCAGGTGATCTTCTTGCGGGTGTTCGGTCATGAAGTTCCTAATGTTTGAGATCGTTTAGTTGATGCCTTTTTGTCGAAACCGTATGGTCGATGCAAAATTAAGGCCAGCTCTTCTGTACTTGGATGCGTTTTATGAATGCAGCGAGCCATCCGCGCGAAGCAGCTGGCAAATGTGCTTGAAATTGTAGTATGAGATTCTGATGAAGTCCGCTGGGCGGTATGAAATCATCGAGCTCAAGTAGCTCACGGTTTCAGTGAATCGTGAACTGAGTCCCCAAGAATCGGGGATGGCAATGCCGGTAGCCGGCCACGTCAAATTTCGACATTCCATATTATCACGGTTTTTAGGGCGCGTGCCAGCTTGCGTTCATGATAGACCCCTCTAAGCTAGAGCCTTGCGCTTGAGTTTGACTCTCTCCGCCAGATAGAAAAGTTGGTTTTTATCCATAGCATTCGCCGCATAAGCATTGCAACACAGAATTAAGCTCACAAACATGGAATTTCCGCAGACCTCCCCATCCGACATTACCATTCTCGACAATGGTACTGTTCTTACAGCCGACGGCCTGGCCCTAAAGGGTACCGATGCCGTTGAGATCATAAACGTACGTCTCGAGAACCGAGTCGAAGCCCTCTTCTATTCCTGGCAGGTTTGTCGGATAGTGCGCCGAGACTTCAATTTCGTTGCTACAAAGTTGTTTCACCGTGAACGTCGAAAAGGCGGACGGGAACAAGTGCGTAGCCTTCTAGATGAAGTGCGAATGCAGGCTGACCTTCTGGTTATCGAGTGCGATTCGTTTGCATCCCCAACAGGGACGAATGGGCGGTCCGTACCACTTCGACTTGTTTCGTCAACGGCCGCCGGCTTGTTCAAGGCATTCCAGTTGGCCGATACTGCATACGCGAAGCTTAACTTTGCAGTTGACAGCAATAAGCTGGCAGAAAATATGGTTCACGCCTACACCCAGCCTTTTGAGTCGGCCTTCTCCGATTTGAAACTGTATTGCTCCACCCGAAACCAGCAGGAAAGATCGGCGCGAGAACTTGCCGAAGCCGGAGGAATAGCTTGATGGATGGCCAGGTTCTTGCGTGCACAATTCGCACAACTCCTGAAGTCGGCAAAAACACTGGTAACCCACTGGTCATCAAAGGGGTGGAACGGATCGAATCGATTATTCTCCCGGGCGATGACATTCGGTTGGACGCCGAGTTGTACTCGCATGTCCTGAGTCGAGTCATGCGCCGCGACTTCAACTACACAAGCGCAAAGTTGTTCTGGTACACCAAAGGATTCCATCGTCGTTTGCATGCGCGGTCAATGTTGCATGATCTGGCTGGCGAGGCAGAACGCCTTGATGACATGGCGCGGCCCTACGATATGCCTGAGGGTGCGCCGGCCGCTACCTGTACGATGAGAATTGTTTCGGATGAGGCAGAGTTACTTTTCCATGCCTTGGTTAAGGCTGATCGTGCGCTTCATAAGCTGATGCATAGCCCGCTAGCTGAGGTCGCTGAAGAGAATATGGGGCCGTTCCTGCGCGCGTTCTCCTTGCTTCGCAAACAGGTGTTCGGATTCAACGACAACCAACGTCAAAGCGCATCTTGCCATAGTCGCATCGCTGGCTAAGCCGCTACCTGGCCTTGGTTGCTGATCACTGTTGGCCCCTACGAGGTTTTGCAGACAGCGGACACTGTGTCCATTAAAATCACGAAGTAAGTTGTTGATAATCATGGCCTCATGAAATTCACACTGCATTTCTGAGGCCACGATTCGGTCATTCCATCCGTAGATTGTCGCTTGCCACCGTCCAAGGTTACTGTAACCTACATATATATCAATTTTTGGAGAGGCATTCATGCTCAACCTGGTCCAGCTGGAATCTGAATTTACCGCCGAAATCAACCCTGGCAATCTCAAAGACGCCATGAAAGTGTTGGGCGCCACGTCGGGTAATGTTTGGAAAGTCCCCTTCAATGAGCTGCTGATCATTGAAGGCTTTAATATCCGCGTCCACAATGATAAATACTGGGCGAAGGTCAACGAGTATGCTGAATCGATGTTCAATGAGGGGTACTTCCTTCACAAGCCAATGACCGGCTTGATTCAACGCGATGAAGCTGGTGAGAGCCGTGTTTACATTTTCGATGGGCATACCCGCTTGTTGGCCATTCCAATCGCCAATGAACGTCTTGCAGCCGTAGGTCGTCCGCTGATTTCAGACGTGTCAGTTATCGTCCCGACCAGGAAGGACAACAAGCCTATGTCGGTAGCGGACCTGACCTTCGCCATGGTTAACGGAAATAAGGGCAACACTCACTCTGCGTATGAGTACGCCGTTGCCTGCCAACGGCTGGTACGTGAAGGGGAGTCGCGGACCGAAATCGCACGTCGGTTTGGTATCTCGGGGGAATGGGTTAATAGCCTGCTGTTGCTTATGTCGGCGCCAAAAGTGTTGCGCGAGCGCGTAGCCAATGACGCTTTGACTGTCACGCTCGCAGTCCAACTGTTGAAAGAGCACGGAGCAGATGCTGTGGAAATGGTTGAAGATGCCGTGACTGCGAAGGTGCCCGATGGGAAACCGCTCCGTATCACGAAAAAGAATATTCAACCGGCCAGCCGCTTTGACAAGCTGGTTAAAAGGTCTGCGCCGAAACTGTACTCGGCCCTGGAGGATGTGAAGATGGATCCAGCATTCGATTCGCTTAGCGTTGACACGCGTGAGAAGTTGCTTGCCCTGATGGAAGAGATGCAGAAAGCGAAAGCTGATAACTCTGTTGACCATTCGCAACAGGCCACAATCTTTGATGCTAAAGCCGATGGCGAGACCAAAACGGCTGCTGCTTAATTCCTAATCGCTCCTATGGAGCGGTGGTCCCTACCCATTATGGCTGGGGGCCACCAAGTTACTTTATCTAATAGATTTCGTGTTTGATTTATACATGCTTCAGCCGACCCAGTGCCGCACACGGCCGCGGTCAAGATGGGTGAATCGTCCGGGGTAATAGCCCACTCCTCCCCCTGCAAGATAGCGCCCGAATCGGCTCAAAGCATCAGCGCTAACACCCTCGATCCGTAAATCCATGGCCTGTGCCCGCATGTGCAGGCTATTGCGCTTCCCACCCTCATTGGCGTTAGTGTGTGAGCTCCTGTACCCGCTGTTGACGATCAGCGGCCGGTCTATTCCATTCGCACGTAGCCAACCATAAACGCCGCGAGCGATATCAAGCATCACCAAGTCGAATTGAACCGCCTGGCCCGCCTGTACATCGCGCAGGATATTGCACAGCTGAATGTATCCTTCTGGAATGATTCTCCCATCCGCCCAGTAGACAACACGAACTTGCTCGGCACGTGGCTGCCCTTTGCTCGCTGGGCGGTAAAGCCACAACTCTCGTGGCAGTGACCAGAAATCAGTCGGTTGACCGAATGCCGGCAGAGCGACACATGCTGCTGCTCCGGCCAAATGGCTGAGGAAGCGGCGGCGGCCAGGTTGAAGGATGTCTGACTCTCCAGGAGCTGGCGGGAGAATGATCATGACGCCACACACTTCTTAAGTACTTTAGCTGCGGCGTCCTTTTCTGCCAGTTTGCGGTTAGGCCCTTTGCCTGTCATCCTGATTTTGAGCATTGGGACGTCACATAGTACTTCGAACGTTCGTGCACCTGGCTCTCCTTGGCTCAGCACCGAGTAAGTAGGTACTGGTATGCCGCGAGCCTGGAGGTGTTCCTGTAGTGCTGTTTTGGAATCTTTTCCCAACGGAACCTCACCGCGCGAGAGCAGTATCTCCATGTGATGAAGGATCACCTTCTTCGCTACATTGTGTCCAGCATCGAGTTGAACTGCAGCGAAAACAGCCTCTAACGCATCCGAGAGAATCGAATCTTTTGATTTCTCAACTCGGTGTGTTTGGTCAACCTCCAAAAAATCTGCAATCCCGATTCGACTAGCGACCTTGACTAGCGACTCGTGACACACGATAGCAGCACGAACGCGCGAAAGATCACCTTCTGACAGGCTAGGAAAACGCTGATAAAGCATTTCGGCGACAGTGTAGTTAAGGATGGCATCGCCCAGGAACTCAAGGCGCTCATTGGATTCGCCGCCCATGCTTTTATGCCGCAACGCCTTGTGAAGCAGACTTGCGTCGTTGAAATGGTGGCCTATATTGCTTTGCAATGACAAGTGTTTCAGATCTTGCATGTTTTATTCTCCGTTAAATTCCATTCTAGGACCTTGTTGCCGGAGAAACAGTCCGAAAGGCTTGGCATTTGCCGGAACAATCGCAGCGCATCACCATGGATACCAATATGACCGCACGACCGATCTTTCATCACCTGGAAATACCCTCGGGTGAGGCCGCCAGTGCTACTTTCCTTTTCGAGATGCAGCCAATTCTTCAGGTATCTGATGGGCGTGTCATGGCTTATGAATTGCTTTACAGGGGCACGAGGCCGATTGAGTGGGCAAAAGTCGATAATGCCGTGATCAATTTTTTATCCACGCCGCAGCCCGGCTTACCCGCTGTGTTCGTCAACTTATCGAATGAGATTCTCATTTCGCATAATGCATGTGACCTCGCTCAGGCGTCATCGGCAAATGACGTGACCTTCGAGCTAAGCGAAGCGGTTTCTGGTTACTCCGATCGCGTTGCAATTGCTGAAAAGGTGAATCGGATGATTGATGTTGGCGCACGGGTAGCGCTCGATGACTTTGGGGCTGGCAGGGATGGGTTAGAGCGTCTTTATTCAATTCGCTGTGCGTCAGCAGTCAAGATCGACCGCGAGTTCATGCTGACATGCATGCAGCGGCCCGATGCCTTCCGCATGCTACGAATGCTGATTAATCAGTGGCGTAGTGAGGGAGTAAAATCGGTGGCCGAAGGAGTGGAAAACGAAGCAATGTTTGCCTTCGCCCGTGAACTGGATGTCGATCTTGTTCAAGGATGGTTCGTCGATAGCTTGGTCGGTATGAAGCAGGTGGGCGTAACCGCGTGAACTGGATTACCGCGGTGTTGATAATGCGATGCGCGCTGCGATGTTGCTGCTTGAAACCATTCCAGAAGAGACATGCCCATCCTCGAAAACGATACTTGGGGTGCTAGCAAGCCCTAAGCGTTTTGCGAGCACCAGGTTGCCATCAATCGCAGCCACATCGCTACACTTCGCCGGCTGTATCACTAGGCCTTCGCCGATTTTCTTCCATGCCCTTACCTGGTTGTCTGAGCACCACACATCGATTGCCTTGAGCCGCCCTGCTTTGGTATGCCCAGGAAGCAAATGTCGGTATACCGTCACGTTGTTCAGCTGGTCAAACTCGGGCTCGATCTGGAGACAGAACTTGCAATCGGCGCTCAGGAATACATGGATCGCGTGAGAACCGTCACCTTGAACTGATTTGAATGTGCCATCGGTAGTAAGTGATCTCAAGGTACGGTCGTCGAGCTGAGTTACGGCTGCAGGGCTTGAAAGTAAGTTGGCACCAAAGGCTGCTGCGGCGAGAAGGCCAGCGCCAGCAATCAGTGCCATCAGTGTGTTGGAGTTGGGGATTTGTGCCATGAGATTCGCAGGTTACAATAGACCTATCAATCGTACTTTACCGATCAATTAATCAGGAAGGCAAAACAATGCAAATTATTACCGCACTCATGAACTTGGACCTGTCCCATCTAATCGTGGTGGGGATGGTTATTCTGGCCTTGTTCGGCGCCGGATCGAGCAAGGTAGAAGAGGACGACAACAGCGACTATGAGAACGCCAGTTGGAACCCATCCAGTGTTAACTATAATGAATGAATTGCCCTGCTCCGCAGCTTTGATTTGTCATCGAGCAGCGGGGAAAGGCGGCACACTTTCCGCATCACTATTCGCCGATGCATTCCAACTCCACCATCCCCCTCTTCCGTATAGCTCATCGTAGTACGCTTCCTTCTCTCTCTTACGCTGCAGGTACGCTGCGTCATTTCTGCCGAAGACCTCTAACGGAACTTCCCTTTTTGTATCCGTCAGGATGAAATCTGGTAAGACTTGATCGGTGATGGAATCAAAACGTAGGGGCTTAGAAAATGATCTTCCTTGCGCCACTAAACGATCAGCAATGATCCGTTCATAACTCGACTCAACAGGAATAAATTCCGAAGTGATGCTCATGATCGCCATGTCGATCGCAGAGGCATACACACTCTTGCTGCTTTTTTTCAGTTCGACCTGGACGATTGCTACGGTTCCGGCTCCATTGCGCCATGCTGACAGCTCATTTTTGAACCTACGTACAGTGGAATCCCACAGTCCTGCTTTCATGTAGACGATTGGCATCCCGTGGAAACCACTGATCTTCATCTGCCGTGCCATTATGTCTGCCCTCTCCTGGGTGAAGGCAGCCAGCGGGGCAATTAAGAGCATTCTGTGCTTCGATTCAAGCGCGGCCGCGGCTCGTTCACGATTGCGGTCCGCTTCTTGTGTATCTGCTCCAAATGCAGGCAACAGCATCTGGTCAACCAACTTCAGGGTGCCGGCCCAGACGTTCTCCGTTGCGTTGTTTATCAACCGGTATGCGACCGACGGACGGCGCTTGCCAGCAAATCCGGACATCCATTGATTCAGCCCAGCTTCGTCCCACAGGTAATGAAGCAATCCCAGTAGTTTCATCGACGATTGGCTTGTGGACGGCTTACGTTCCTGTTGTGGCCTTTTCGGTGAAGCAAGTTCTGCAGGTGTGTCCCGCTCAACCATTCCGATCTCTAAACGAATCTTCACAGAGCCATCTGGTTGTTGGTCAAGTACAGAGGAATTTCCACCTCCTGCCCCAGTTTGCGTCGGACTCGCGCTATAGAACTGGCAGTCGATCGAATGCTGACCACCGGACAAGCTAAACCTAGCCAGTGAAAACTGATCGCTGCCTTCGTAGTACTTGACCGCAAGCCGCTTTGGACCACTGCCAGTGCAACCGCAGCGCAGTTCTGCCTTTCCGTACGCTGCTTTTAATGTCGACTGCCAGCCGCTCGAAAACGTGGTCTCGGTTTGAAAATTCGCTGAAAACGTTCTTACTTTTTCGCTGAGGGTAATGGTGACCGGATGTACGTCGCTCATGGCTTAGAAATTGGAGTTTGGGGAGGTCTGTAGTGTCACATGAGGAGACGTGATACGCATCAGAAAAACAGTTTGAATCTGCTCACACTCTTGTCTGTCCCTCTATGCGTGAAAAGTCACTTTTTTTCACATGATTAAATTTAAGTCATTCGACATGGGGTGGGACAATTCTTTACCCTCAAACACTCTCACACGGAAGATTAGAAGATGGCCAAACATAGTTTCGCAGCGGCATTCGTGGAGGACGATCGCATTCGAGTACGCCCTTTGACTGAACTGCAACTTGTGCAGATGGATGACGTCCACTACATGAGTGAATCTCAGAAAAATTTCTTACGTGCCCGACTCGTTGCGCTGGAAGAATGGTTGAAGGCAAGGACCAGGACAACCTCTGCCGAAATTGCCACGTGTTCTGCCGGCGCTGATCCGGCCGATCGAGCCAGTGCTGAGGAAGAACATCAGCTTGCGATCGGTGCTAGGGTGCGCGATGCCGAAAAGTTGCTCGAGGTAGCAGCCGCAATCAAACGAATTGACCAGGACTCGTTCGGATGGTGTCTGGACACTGGTGAAATGATCGGTGTTGGCCGCCTTCTTATCTGCCCTACTACCATGTTGTGCGTAGAAGCACAGCAGCGTCGTGAGAGCAAAAATAGCCGTTATGGAGCATGAGTATGTATAAGTTCACCCCAAAGACTGTTGAAGTTAATAACCCGCACTACGACCCCGAATCACTGCTCAACACGGTCATGCGATTATTGTGTGTGAAGAACGACAGGCAACTGGCCGTACGTCTCGGCGTCCAGGCCCCCCAAATCTGTAAGATTCGGAAACGCCGGGTACCAGTTGCTCCTGCTTTGTTGATCAGCATGCACGAGGAAACAGGTCTCAGCTTACGTGAATTACGCACGTTGATGGGCGACTACCGCGAAAACTCAGGTCCGAGCGCAAAGCATCCGGTACAGCCGTCACCGAACGGTCGACCAGCACGATGTCCCCATCCAGGATACCTACCCCGGACAAACTCATGCCCACCACCTTGAAAAAGAACGACGCTTCCTTGTGCTGGATTATGAAGGTATTCAGGTCCAGTCTCTTTTCCGTGTAGTCGGCCGCCGGCGATGGGAACCCGGCGGGAATTTTCTGGCAGAACAGTGGCCGTGTCGCGGGTTCCGCGGATAGTCGAGCAGGTATACCTGCATGCAGAGCGTTGTGTCACTTTCGGGAATAGATGCGACAACGGAGAGGACATCACCAGGTATTCGAAGGCGTATTTTTGAAATATATGCGACAGATGTCGCTTATTTGCTGCGACCGGCCTCAAGAAGCTTCGAAATAGCCGCGAGCACGCTTCAGAGGAATTTTCCGTTCCACTGCACCTCAGCCCCCATCATCCACCCGCTGGCGTTTTTCTGGAGCGGGACTTGCCTGTCAACCCTGGTACGTCCACAAGGTTGACGCGGCGCTTTGCCACCGGCTTGATCATGGCCGAGTCCTCGCCGCCAGTCGGGATGACCTCCTGGACGGCCGAGGCGTGCGCGATCGCATCCACCAGCCTGCGCGCGCCGCGCACATTGAACGCATTGAGATTGACGAGTTCGGTCACGCTATCTGCCTTTAGGCCGGTGTCGCGCTCTGCGTCGTGTAGCAGCGTTCTCATGGACGAAGATAAGCCCTGGCCCTGGCGCATGATGACCAGTGCCTCGATCAGGTCACCGGACGGTACCGCTTTTTTGCTGTCCATGGTCGCCCCACTGCGGTATGGTGAAAGTTCCAGCTTACACCATCCGCGCTTCTTTCCATTATCCTCAGGCGAGTTTGCGGTGCGCGCGCTTCTTCCCTACGGCGGCCGACGCTGCAGGTGCGGCCATCGAGCGCAACGCGTTCAGGGCTGCCACGCCGTCTGGACACCCGCGGTTGGCGCGCTCGGGCCGCATCGAACCGCGCTGGCACGACTGGAAGATGGCGGCTTCGATCTGGTCGACCGTCGCGGACGGCTCGGCCTGCATGAGCAGCGCGGCCAGGCCGGCAATGTGCGGCGTTGCCATCGAGGTGCCGTCCATGGATTGGTAGCCCCCGCCAGGGGCGCAGGACACCACCTCGACGCCTGGGGCCACCAAGTCCGGGACGATCGGATCATCCCGGCGTACGAACTGCTGGCTGCTGCTGAAATCGGCCACATCGTCGTTGCCGTCGATGGCGCCAACCGACAGCGCTTCCGGATAATTGCCCGGATAGCGCGACGATCCCGGCCCTTCATTGCCCACTGCGAATACCGGAAGCACGCCTTTCGCGCGCAGGATTTTGGTCAACGTGCGGAACGTCTCTGCAGTTCCGATCAGGCCCAGCGACATGCTGAGGATCCGAACCTTCTTCCCGACTGCCCAGTCCATCCCGGCTAGGATGCGCGCGATTACCTTGCCGCCCTCGATGACCGCTGCGCTGGCCAGTTTGGCTTCGGGCGCCACCCCGAACTGCACGCCGCCGACGGCGCGGCCGGCGATGGTCCCGGCTGTGTGCGTTCCATGGTCGTCAGAATCAGCCGTCGGTGCGCCCGGCCTGAGGTTGCCCAGCGCGTCGAAGAAGGCGAATTCTGCGATGGCTCCCTTCAGCGCCGGGTGGGCACCATCCACACCAGTGTCGAGGTGGCCGATCAGAACACCTTTGCCGGTAAGCCGATGCTGTTCGCGCAGCACGTCCACTTTTAAACGTTTGAGCCCCCAGCTGTACGTGGCCGTGGGCGCGGTGGCGGCCGCCCGCGCCACCGGCCGGATCAGGCGCAATTCGGGCGCTGCGACGATCTTCGCCACCGCCTTTTCCTGACGCAGGCCCTTCAGACCCTCCCGGTCCACGGTGCCTAGCGCTAATCCAAGGTGAGGGAAGAACCGCACCGGCTTGCTGCTTGCCTTGCCGGCGCCCAGATGGACGGCGCTGGTGGTGGCTTCGGCGCCGGATTCGACAATGCGCTGCCTGGAGCGCAGCAGCCGGAGGATCTCGGCGTCGCGGCTATTGTCGACCTGGATGAAATGCCGGGCGACCGAGGCTGGCACCTGCACGCTGGTCTTGGTTGCCGACTCGTCGAGGCGGAGAACCACCAGCACGTCGGCCACGCCGGTAGTTCTCAGGTCACTCACAATGCTCATGATAACGTCTCCATTAGATGGTGGTGGCGGCGCCCGCAGGCGACGAAAGTCATTTCGATGCCGGCGGCAAGCTGCGCCTGAGCACAGCGGTGGTGGCCAGCAGCATGTCGGCTGCCGCATCCGCTTCGGCCAGACCAACGGTGGCGCCGGCCGCGCCGGGTTCGACGCTGGCTGCGGCTACTGCCGACAGCCGGGCAGCGGCTACTGCCGACAGCCGGGCAGCGGCTGCGGCTACGGCGGGCGCGGTTGCGGCCGCCTTGTCCTTCTCCGCTTCCGCTTCTTCGTACGCCCGGCGCGCAATGCGATAGTCGCTGTATTGCGTCGCGCCGTCCTTGACCATCCCGGAGAAAGCTTCCGCTGCCGTGACCGGCCGGGCTGCGCCCATCGATTTCAGTTCGCCGGTGTCTGCATACACCATCTCGCAGCTGGTCGAGGTAAAGGCCGGGCTGCGGCATGGCAGGTAGAACACGTCGCCCATCTGCAGCACAGGACCGTTCTGGGCAAAATATTCGGCTGCGTCCTCACTGCACGGCCCTTCGCAGACGCGCAGCGTGCCGGTGCGGGCCAAGCGGTATGGCAGCCCCAGCCGCGCGTCGACTTGGATGTTGGGCAGACGTGCCGGCGTCGCACCGATGGTGCGCAGGCCGGACAGCGCCAACCCGACGTCAAGCCTGGTAGCGTCCACGTTGGGCCATTTCTTCTCGGCGCGCGCCTGGTTCACTGCAAGGGTATAGGCCAGTTCACTCGACTTGGCCGGCCAGCGCACCCGGTCCACTAGGGACACTGTGTCGAGCAGCTGCTTCGATTCCTTCTTCGCCGCGGCCAGCGCTTCTTGGGCCTGGCCCAGCGCTTCCAGCTGGGTCACATAGGTGGTCTTGAGCGAGTCCGGCACGTTCGTGCCGGCAGCTGTGATCAGCGCCAGCGTGCCCTTAACCGCCTCGCCCTTGGCTTTGAGGTCCTTGCTCAGTTCTCCGAGCCGGTACGTCACTACGGGCATGTTGGTCAGCGCTTCCTGCACGAGACCGCCACCGGCCGGACAGGCATTGGCCAGCCCTACTGCGGCCGCCGCTGCCGCCAAAGGCGGCACGAGGCGCGATTTGATCGCACCGGTAACCAGGCTACCAACCATGGCGGCGGTCTTATCGTCGGCAGAGGCATTCAGCGACGCCACCGCGCCATTGGGCAGATAGGTGACGCTGAGCTTGCCGCTCTTGAACGGGCCATACATGCTGTTGGGGTCGATCAGGAACATGTTGTCCTGATCGGGAGCGGTCACCGTCCCTTGCAGCTCGACCGACGTGGTGATCCGGTACTGGCCGAATTCGCACTTAACCACCCGGTGCGTGATCTCTAGGTCATACGCCGTGTACATGAGCGGGTACGGGATGCCTACGTACGGGGCCTGATAGCCTGGGCCGCTAGCGTCCCCTTCGCCGGCCCGGTGCAGGCGCAATTCTGTGCTGCAGCTTGCGAGCCAGGATATCGTAGTTAGCGCGACCAGCCCGGCTCTCCATCGTGGTAGCGACGTCATGGCGAATCCTTTCAGGATGATTTAGTCGATTGGGTTTAGCGCATCGTTACTTGCCAAGCCAACTCAATAATATCTAAAAGTATATGCTATAAGATAACTATCCAGGTAGAGATTCCCACTGTTGTGGTTTTACTACACCGACGTGAAGTCTTGGCCTCTCCGGCGCGAGCACGCGACCGAGCGGTCTCCGATCGCTACCAGCGGCGATACCCTTGAGCCATGCCGACCCGTGGGCGGTCGCTGACTTCACAAGGGGAAACGGTAAAGCCGAGCAGTGACGCAAGCGAATGGATCGCTTCGAGGCGAGCAATCAATAGGGCAAAATTCCTGCCCTGCCATCGAGGGATCGGAGGCAGTATTCTACGCTGGCGTGGGCGGCACCGTTAGGCCGTGCTGGCGCAAGCCCCAGCGCGGCCCAAAGTGCCTTCATGGGAATTACTAGTGTTGCAACTATTTCCGAAACGGCGCGGCTATTTCGTAAAGTCACATGCTCAACGGGCAGATGAGCACGAGGATCCACAGTGGTATTTAATTAATTCGAGCTGCAATCGGCGTTGAACACAGATAGTGCTGCCTTGGCGTTGTTGTCGGCGATTTCTCCCAACTTTTGAATAGTATTGCTCTGACTTCATCGAGCACAATATCGACATTGGTGAAGTGGCTGTAGCCCGCAGGCAGGCCGCGCCGGCGCACCTCGTCCGCAGCGCGGTATGCTAGGGCATGACTGCAGTATCCGATCGAGAAGACTACCGCATCAACTCCAGCAAATGCTTCTGAAGAAAATTGGCTACGATCCGGGTGTAAGAATACCGAATTCCGCATCCGCTTTCGTAGCTTGGCATGCAGTCGCTCGTGGCCCCCCACGAATACAATGCGCCATGTTTCCGGATCACGTTCGCGGCTCGAACTCAAATTCAAAGCGCTGGTTCCAGGCGCGGGCTCCAGAAGGACAGTGAGAAGTTCCCGTGTAAACGTCAGTTGCTGGCGGGATTCAGCCAGTGATTTCTGAAGGTTTCCAATCTGCGCATCCTTGTCACGCATTTCTAACGCATCCGTTTTCCGGACAGACCCATCTGACAGGGACTGTACAGCTGTGCGCGCCGCGGTTGTATGCAGTTTTTCTAGCAACGCGTCATAACTTGCAGTCATGTGCGAAACTTTCTCCTCTGCGGTAGTCGCACGCTTCCGAAGTGAACTCACTTGTCGCTCCAGCAATTCTTGCTGTCGCTCCGCACCGGTACATATAGCTTTTGCACTTTGGATCGTACTTTCGATCGCCTTTCGCTGCTCCGCAAGCGTGGTGACAAATTGCGGCCGGTGCGTCTCGGGCATCGAGGAATACGCAATCACCAATGGTTGATATCGATTTGTCCATAGATGCATGGATTCGCTAACAAGGTTGAAGAACTCGGCTGAAGCAAATGGATTGATACCGATACCAAGTCCTTGAACGACACATGCAACAGCGATCAACTGGTCTGCCATGGCCACTGCTACCGTGTAGCACAAAAAATAGTTAGCGCCCCCTGCGGTTCTAATGATCGGGTGCCAATTGGTCGAAGAAGTCAGACTTGCTGAATTCATGCGGCGTTGAGCTGTAGTATTCAGTTTTTGAAGGATTGCTATTTCATGCAAATGATCGACAGTTGGACGAAATAACTCATACCCACCCTTATGAATCCAGGCGATTGCATCCTTGGCACTCACCGAAACCAATTCGCTTGCTTTCTGCCAGACAAGCTCGGGTAACCTCAAGCACAAAAGCTCATCTTGGGTTTGGGAGTTTTTCACCTCATCACCGTAAGCCTCCCAACCATCGCCCGCACGAATTTTGCATTGCATCTGATTCTTAGCGGTGATGTGCATTTCGCACCTTTTCCGAATCATATTCATCGCACGAGCTTTCAGACGAGAGTCAGTTGGCAGTGGCGGTTCCAGCATCAATTCTTGCACCGCCTCAAAACACGCGTTTCGCCACGCGTTGCGATAACTGTCACGAGATACACTGGGTCGAGGTAATTGCTGCACAGCTCGATCCAACATAGAACGCACTTGACGCTTTGATACCATAAATGTTTTTCCTTGTGAATACGAATTGCCCGAGTGTCTTCCACCAAAGCAGGGGCAAACTGGATCTAGTGGAAATGTAATCGTAAGCGCAGTTCACCGCCACGCGGAGTAGAAATCGAAGGCTAATTCTTAGCAATTCATTCGCCAAAGAACGCCTTCGCCGGCATCAGCATCTGCCTTACTGTATTTTACTTATCGAGCAACATTGGCCTGAAACGAAGTTTTCAAGTACCCCGCGAAATGAGGGATGAGAAATGATTCGACGCGGCTTCAAGAGCCGCAATATTTTGCGAACCAAGTGATAGCCATTCAGTGCCGTGCCGACTACTATGTTGTTCCCACAAAGCATGGGCCACCCGAGGATCAACGTAGGCCCCCACGGTCATCAGTTCCGCCGTCAACACTGAACAATCAATGATACGTACGCCTGGAACATCCGACAAAAGAGATTCCTTTGGAATCGCCGGAATCGCCGCTGCAATCGCATTTTGAGTCCTACTTACCGGATCAGGCGTCACATCGCGTGCAAATGAGCCGTAATAAGCAGAGGTAATGCTTTTACGCGCATGGCCGAGCTGTTCGCTAGCTTGTTCTAGTTTTAAGTCGAGGTCCTCTTTAGGCATTTGCCCCGCCCCGCCGCCTAGAGTGGGTGGAATAACCGATGCAATTAAGGCGGCATTCTCTGCGAACTGGTAAGCGTAAAGCCAGCGCCGTCTTTACCTCGACTACTCCTGCCAGCATGATTTGAGGTTGAGACACAAATCGATTGTGTCCACAAACTCGATTA
>NZ_FTMV01000066.1 GCF_900156175.1 Janthinobacterium sp. TND4EL3 | reverse complement strand
CTAGGAGTCTGCGCGGCAGAAATTGATTTCATCTAAACGGAGTACCGGATAAACTTGTCACATGACGACGAGCTATCTTCCATACGATCCCCATCAACAGATGCTGCTGCCTCATGCCTTGCAAGACTGGCTGCCCGAAGGCCACTTGGCATACTTCATTAGCGACACGGTCGACTCGCTCGACCTGTCCGCTTTTCACGCGCGGTATGCGACAGGCGGGCCTCGCAACCAGCCATTCAATCCGGCGATGATGGTCAAGGTGCTGGTGTACGGTTACGCGACTGGCGTATTCTCATCGCGTAAGCTGGCCAGGAAACTGCACGAGGACGTAGCGCTACGGATGCTGGCTGCCGATAATTATCCGGCACACCGAACGATTTGCGATTTCCGCGCATTCCACTTGCAGGAGTTGTCGGAGCTGTTCGTCCAAGTCTTGAAGTTGGCGAAGGAATGCGGCCTGATCAAGCTCGGTACGATCGGTGTCGACGGCACCAAGATCAAGGCCAACGCATCTCGCAACAAGGCGATGAGCTACGATCGGATGCAGAAGGCCGAGCGCGAGCTGAAGGAACAAATCGATGCGCTTTTTGCCAAGGCCAAGGCGGCCGATGCGGCCGAGCGGAACGAGCCGGAACTCGATATCCCGGCGGAGATCGCCAGGCGGGAAGACCGCCTCGCTGTCATCCGCGCCGCCCGAGCGCGTCTCGAAGATCGCCAGCGCCAGGCCGATATCGCACGCGGACGCAACGACGATGATGCGCCCCCAGATGACTCGGACAAGCCGCAAAAGAAGTCGCGCTTCAAATATAAGTTCGGCGAGCCCAGACCCACCGCCCAGGAAAACTTCACCGATCCAGAGAGCCGCATCATGAAGCGCGCTGGCGGTGGCTTCGACTACGCGTACAACGCCCAGGCTGCGGTCGATGAACACGCCCACATCATCGTGGCGGCGGAGCTCGTCAATAGTGCGGCCGACAGCGGCCAATTGGCGACAGTGCTTGCCGCCGTTAAGCGGGACGTCGGTGACGACGCCAAGCAAGTCCTCGCCGATGCTGGCTATCGCTCCGAGGCTATGTTCGAACAACTGCGTAATCACCCATCGGAACTGATCGTGGCGCTCGGGCGCACCGGAAAAGAGGAAACAATTGTTGATCCGTCGAAGCGTCCGTTGTGCGCTGCCATGGCTGAGAAATTCAAATCTGCGAAAACACAGGCGGCTTATCGAAAACGAAAATGGATTTCGGAGCCGCCCAACGCTTGGGTCAAAAGCGTGCTCGGTTTCCGGCAATTTAGTATGCGCGGACTGGCTAAGGCCCAAGCCGAGTGGAGGCTCGTCTGCATGGCGCTGAACCTGCGCCGAATGGCAAAAATGATGTACGCGTAAGACGAATAAGGGCGAAAGACGACCAATTTAGCCCTTCAGTCTCAGGTTTCAACTCACTTTCGCGCGCGAAAGTAAATCAGCGACTGCTCCGTTCAAGAAGCCCGGCGCCATCACGTTCCAAAAACTGTCTGCCGCGCAGACTCCTAGG
>NZ_FTMV01000032.1 GCF_900156175.1 Janthinobacterium sp. TND4EL3 | reverse complement strand
CCGCTGTGCCTGC
This sequence comes from Janthinobacterium sp. TND4EL3, assembly GCF_900156175.1. GTDB lineage: Bacteria > Pseudomonadota > Gammaproteobacteria > Burkholderiales > Burkholderiaceae_D > Janthinobacterium. The sequence continues at coordinate 28,457 of NZ_FTMV01000032.1, read as the reverse complement.
ACGGCATCGCCGAGGCCGACGAGCTGTATCTGCTGGAATCGGAAAAGGGATCCAGGCATCTGACGCGTCCGGCACGCCGCCGGGGCGGCCACGCCCGCCAGCGCGGCATTTCCAGTGAACAGGTCTGCATCGTGGTGGCGCGCGACCGCACGGGACAAACCCTCGATTTCGTCACGGGAAAAGGGGCGCTGACCAAGGTGCAGCTGCATGCCTGCCTGCCACCCGTGATCGACAAGGACGTCTTGCTGGTCACTGACGGCCATGCCGCCTACCGGGCTTTCGCTGCGGAAGCGGGCATCAGCCACCAGGCCGTCAACTTGCACGCCGGCATCCGCGTGCAGGGCGCCGCCCACGTGCAGAACGTCAACGCGTATCACAGCCGCTTGCGGGAATGGCTGCGCATCTTCCATGGCGTGGCCAGCCGCTACCTGCCGAATTACCTGGCATGGCGCTGGATACTGGACGCCGGGCGCATCCGCTCCCCAGAAACATTATTGAAGGCCGCACTGGGAGAGTTCCCACACTTGACGGTGACATAGCCATTGTTTTCCTCAGCGGCTCGGGTGCTGTCGAAAAGGATGGCCGCTGTGTCATTTTATTTGACGTGGCGCAAGATGCCAGGGTAATGACGGAGATGAGCGCCAGGCTGGCGCGCCCATGCATGCCAGGCCGTATCATGACTAAGGCGCGCAGGACCAGGCTGCCAGCGGCGACGGGGGCGGCTTAAACCCACTGGTCGTTTTCGGCGCTGCGCGCGCTCCTGGCGCCATCGCCCGTGTTGACCACGCCGCGCGGCTCGATCAGCATCAGTTTGACTTCCGCGTCGGCACACGGTTTGTGTTCGACGCCCTTCGGCACGACGGCCATCTGGCCGGCGCGCAGCACGATGGCGCCATCGCCCGCTGGAGCGCCGCGCAAATCGATGCGCAGTTCGCCTTCGAGGACGAAAAAGGTCTCGTCCGTTTCAGCATGCCGGTGCCACTGGAATTCGCCTTGCACCTTGACGACCTTGATTTGGTAATCATTCATCTCTGCTACGACACGTGGTTGCCACTGTTCGTGGATCAGCGCCACCTTGCTGGCCAGGTCGATGCTCTTGCATTGACCGCGGTCAAGCGGCATGGTGGCGTGGCTTGGGGACTGGGACATGGTTTTCTCCATTCAATGTAGATGTGCCAACGATACGCCGGCGGCGCGCACCCGTATTGAACGATCGTGGTGGCGTCAGCCGGGCCCGGCGCCCTGTACGATGCGCAGCCAGCGTCCCGGCGTCATGCCAAATGCCTTCGAGAAATGCCGCGTCATATGGCTCTGGTCGGCGAAGCCGGCGCTGGCGGCGGCGTGGGCGAGCGAACTGCCCGCGATCAGCAGGCGGCGCACGGCATCGAGGCGCCGCATCGTCAGGTAGCGGTAGGGGCTGGTGCCGTAGAACAGGCGAAAATCATGCGACAGGCTCCAGCGGTCGCGCCCGGTGGCCCGTTCCAGCTGTTCCAGGGTGACGCCGCGTTCGTGGTGGGCGTGCAGATACTCGCGGGCGCGCCGTGCTGCAAGGAAATCGCCGCCGTGGCGGCGTGCGGGCAGGCCGGCGACGGCGGCCAGCGCGTGCACCAGCTCGGCCAGTCCATCGCTTTGCTCCAGCGCTTCGGGCGCATGGTGGACGGGGTGCAGCAAGGCCACCGTTGCCGCGGCGACGCGTGCGTCGCTGCTCACGCCGCCTTCGATGAAGGGCAGCGCCTGTCCGCCGAGGACGTCCTGGAAGAGTGCGGGTGGCACGTACATCATGCGGTACTGGAAGCCTTCGCCGCTGCCCGCCTGTCCGTCGTGGGCCTCGTCGGGATGCAGCACCATGGTGTTGCCAGGCAAGCTGTTTTGCTTGCCGCGCCGGTAATGAAAACTCTGGACCCCGGCCAGCGTGCGGCCAATGGCATAGGTGTCATGGCGGTGCATGGCATAGGCGTTGCCCTGAAACCAGGCTTCGATGCGCTCCATGCCGTCTACCGGCCTGGCGTGCCGGACCCAGTCGGGTTTTTTGTCGGCCAATCGGCGTGTCATGTCAGCGGCATCCGTGCATCAAGCCGCCATTTCCCGCAGCAAGGCGGCCACCAGCTGCGCCGCCCCCATTTCCCGCGCCAGCGGCGCGCCCTGGCCGGCCCATTGCGCGGCGAATTCGCTGTCGCCATGCCGGCTTGCCAGCGCGTTCAGTTGCTTGGCGGCATCGTAGGCGACGGGATAATCGGCCGGCGGCGGGCTGCCCGGCGCTTCGCCGTGTTCGATCAGGCGGTTCACCATGCCGCGCGCCAGGCGGCCCGAAAGCACGCTGGTCAGGCGCGTGCTTGCGGCCCGCGCGCTTTGCAGGTTGGCGCGGTAGCCCGCGTTGGCCGACGATTCCGGGCACAGCACGAAGGCCGTGCCCAGCTGGGCTGCCACGGCGCCCAGGTCCAGCGCGGCGCGGATGCCTTGTCCATCCATGATGCCGCCGGCGGCGATCAGGGGGAGCGTAGTGCGGCCCGCCAGCAGCCGCAGCAGCACCGATGTGCTGTGGCGCTCATCGGGCGCCTGCGGGTCGAACGCGCCCCGGTGTCCGCCCGCTTCCACGCCCTGCGCCACGATGGCGTCGACCCCCGCCTGTTCGATCAGCAGCGCCTCGCGCAGATTGGTGGCCGTGGCCATCGTGTAGATGCCAGCCTGGCGCAGGGCGGCGATCTGCTGCCGCGCCGGCAAGCCGAAATGGAAGCTGACGATGGCGGGACGCTGTTCCAGCAGCAGGGCAAACGCCGCCTCATTGCCGAGAAACGTATGATATATCTCAGCGAGTGCCACGGGCACGGGCGCGCCCAGCTCCGCGAACAGGGGCGCCAGATGGGCCAGCCAGGCGGCCTCGCGCCGCGCATCGCGCGCCGCCGGCGCATGGCAGAACACATTCACGTTGAAGGGGCGGTCCGTCAGCGCGCGCGTGTCGGCGATCATCTGGCGCGCCTGCGCCACGGTGCCGGCGCCGATGGCCAGCGAACCGAGGCCGCCCGCGTTCGAGACGGCGGCCGCCATGCGCGGCGTGGAGACGCCGGTCATCGGCGCCTGGATGATGGGGTGCTGCATGCCGAGACGGTCGAGGAAGCGCCGGGACGAACTCATGATGTGTCCTTCATCAAGTTGAGGATGCTGCAGTCAATTCTTATTTTGAGAATATAATAGCATAATAATTCTTCAAATGAGAACACGATGGACATGGAATCCCTGACGATCTTCTGCGCCGTGGCCAGTGAACTGAGCGTCACCCAGGCCGCAGCCAGGCTGGGCCGCGCGCCGTCCGGCGTCACCACGCGCATCCAGCAGCTGGAAGCCGATATCGGCGCCGAGCTGTTCGTGCGCGCCAATAAACGCATGGCCCTGACGGCGGCGGGCGAGCGCTTTCTCGAGTATGCGCAGCGCCTGCTGGCGCTGGCGGACGAGGCCCGCCACGTCGTCACGGGCGGGCGCGAGGGCGGCACCTTGCGCGTGGGCAGCATGGAAAGCACGGCGGCCAGCCGCCTGCCGGCGCTGCTGGCCGCGTATCACGCCAGCCATCCGGACACGCGCCTGGCGCTGAGCACGGGGCCGTCGCGCCCCCTGATCGAGCAAGTGCGCACGGGTTTGCTCGACTGCGCTTTCGTGGCCTTGCCGCCAGCCTTCGGCGGCGCCGCCGCCTTGGCGGAGCTGGGCCTGGCGTCGACAGCCGTGTGGCGCGAGGAACTGTGCTTGCTGCTGCCGGCCAGCGAAGCGCAGGCGCGGCGCCCCGCGGACGTGCGCACGCGCTCGCTGGCGGCTTTTCCGCAAGGCTGCACCTACCGCGCCATCGCCGAAGAGGTGCTGGGCGTGGGCGGCAGCACGCAGTGGCGCGTGCAGGAGCTGAGTTCCTACCACACCATGATCGCCTGCGTGGCGGCCGGCGCCTGCGTCACCGTGCTGCCGGCCAGCGTGCTGGCGTTGTCGGACGCGCCGGCCACCTTGACAACGCTGTCCGCCGGGCAGGCTGACACGGTGCTCGTGTGGCGCGCCGGCTTCGACGTGCCCGCCTTCCGGCACTTGCTGGCGCAACTGGGCGAGGCGGCGCCGTGAGCGGGGTCGCCCGCTTGCGCGCGGCCATCGCCGCGGCGCTCATTCTTGCCATCGGCATGGGCTTTGGCCGCTTTGCCTTCACGGCCATCTACCCGCACATGGTCGAGGAAGGCGCACTGAGCTTGCGCGACGGCAGCCTGGCCGCCTCGGCCAACTATGCCGGTTATTTGCTGGGCGCCATCCTGGCCATGCGCGCACGGGCGCCGGGCGCGCACCGGCTGTGCCTGTGGTCGGTGGGCGGCACGGCGCTGTGCCTGGGCGTGCTGGCCTTGCCGATGCCCGTCTGGCTCTTCGTGGCGGTGCGCTGCGCGGCGGGCGTCTTCAGCGCCCTGGCCATGGTGGCGGCCTCGCTGTGGCTGCTGGTGCAGCGCGGGCAGGCGCGCGGCGCGCCGCTGCTGTATGCGGGCGTGGGCGCCGGCATTGCCGTGTCGGCCGAATTGCTGGTGCTGGCGTCGCAGCTGGGCTGGCACAGCGCGGGCATGTGGCTGCTGCTGGCCGGCGTCACCGTGCTGGCGGGGCTGGCGGCCGCGCCGGCCATGGCTGCCGGCGGCCAGGCGCCGCACGCTACGCCGCCGCAAGCCGCTGCACCGGCGCTGGCGTCCGTGGCGCCATGGCCGCTGGTGCTGATCTACGGGCTGGCGGGGCTCGGCTACATCGTCACGGCCACGTATTTGCCCGTGCTGGTGGGCGCGGCCTTGCCCGGTCTCAATTCCGCCCACGTGTGGGCCGTCTTCGGCCTGGGCGCGGCGCCGTCGTGCTTCCTGTGGCACCGGCTGCACGAGCGCCTGGGCACGCGCCGCGCGCTGCGGCTCAATCTGCTGCTGCAGGCGCTGGGCGTGGTCTTGCCCGTGCTGGCACCGTCGGCCGCCGCCTATCTGCTCAGCGCCATCCTCGTCGGCGGCACCTTCGTCGGCACGGTAACCATCGCCATGCCGACCGCGCAGCGGGCCGCCGCCAAGGCCGGAACCAACATGATGGCCATCATGACGGTCGTGTACGGCGTGGGCCAGATCATCGGCCCCGTGCTGGCAGGCGGCCTGTATGCGCAGTCGCACAGTTTTAATAGCGCGCTATTGGCGGCGGCCGGCGCGCTGCTGCTGGCCATTGCCGTCAGCCTGCGCTTGTAGGACTCATCGACTTGTGTTCGTGCACGCCGGCCTCAGCCAGCGCCGCCAGTTGGTCATCATGCTGGTTTGTTATCCGCATGATGACTGCCCTGTAGCGGCTTGGTCCGTCACTTCTTCCCCCAGCCAGCGCGCCACCGATTGCGCCAGCCATTCCCCCTCGTCGAGCGGCAGGTCGTGGCCCGCGCCGCCGTGGATCAGGCAATCGGCCTGCCAGGCGCGCGCCAGGCGCTGCGAGCAGCAGTGGTCGACCAGCCGGTCCTGCGCGCCGGCCATCACCAGCACGGGCATGGCCGGGCGGGTGAGCGGCGCGCGGTAGCGGGCGGCCGACAGCAGCTGGCGCAGCGCGTTGCGGCGGCTGACCGGGTATTGCTGCTGGTAGCTGAGCCAGTCGGCCAGCAGCGCGGGATTGCCATGGGCATGCCTGCGGCTGGTCAGGCGCAAGATCAATGCTTCCTGGCTGCACCCGTCGCCCAGCAGCAGCTGGCGCAGCAGGGCGCCGTAGTTCTGCCAGCGCAGGCGCCGGTAAAACGGGCTGTATGGCCGCATGCTGGTGTTGACGAGCACGCAGCAGGCGACTTCGTGCGGATAGCGCTGCGCCCATTCGACGGCCGCCATGCCGCCCAGCGACAGGGCCAGCAAACGGTAGGGTGGGGCGATGCCCCGTGCGGATAAATCCTCGCGGCAAAATTCCACCATCTCGGCCACCCGCGTGGGGCTGTCCATGGCGTGTCGCTCGCCGTTGCCGGGCAAGTCGGGCGTGACGATGCGGGCGCCGGGCAGGACGCGCGCCAGCGTGGCGGGGAAGCTTCCCCAATGGCGCTGTTCGCGCATCAGGCCGCGCAACAAAACCCAGGTGGGCGAGTTCATGATTCGTACCATTGCGCCAGGGCGCGCCGGCGCTGGGCTTTTCTCGCCAGCCCCTCGGGCATCCAGCGGCCGTGGCTGCTGGCGGCGCGCATGAGGAAGTCGAACCACACCAGATGCCGGCGCAGCACGCGCTGCAGGCGGTGCGCGGCCGTGGGATTGAAGATGCTGACCCGGTTGAACAGCTGGCGCGGGTTTTTCTTGACCCACAGCCAGGAGCCCATTTCCAGGGTCAGGGGCAGGAACACGCGCTCGCTGTAGCTGGTGCCGTTCAAATACAGATAGTCCCACAGGTCGCCGTGCGTGCGGTATTGGCGGCTTTGCGGCTCGAACACGTAGTTGTGGTTGGGATAGCTTTCGCTGAACAGCTCTTCCAGCGCGCCAATGTCGGCCAGATGCGCGATCGGCACCTTGGTATGGGCGTGCGGGAACCATATGCGGTCGCGCAAGCCGAAGCCGGAATGGCAGTCGAGGGCCATGCTGAACTGGCGCGCCAGCAGTTCGCGCTCGACGAGCTCGCACACGGCTGCGCTTTCCGGCTCCATCGGCGCGCCCTGCGGCCCCCGGTACCACGGCAGGCGGCGGCTGTAGCGCTGGCCGCCCAGCATGAACGGCACGCTTTCGCGCGCGCTCAGCGGTGCGTTGCGCATCAGGTCCACGCCCTGCGGATTGCAGCGCGTGGCTTGCCACATGCCGCCGGGATTGACCAGCGGCATGAACACGAGGCGCATGGTTTCCAGCTGCCGGTGCAGGGTGGCGTCCCAGCGCAGGCGCGCCAACAGGCTTTCCAGGAAGGACAGCAGCACTTGGGTGCCGATGCGTTCGAGGCCGTGGATGCCGCCGAAAAAGCCCAGCGCGGGCACGTCCGGGCTGGGATTGCCCAGGGCAATCGTGTACACGGGAAATTCGCGCCCATCCATGGCGATGCTGCAGGGCGTGGCCACTTCCAGGTGGCTGCCGCCCTCGTCGATGAGGCGTTTCAGCATGACCAGCTCGGGCAGGTTCTTTTCGATCATCAGGCGTCTGAAAGGGAAAGTAGCAGCCAGTGTAGCCGAAATTGCCGCCGTGCTCGATGTCCCGCATGGCGAAATTTACGCCGTTACGGCATGTCACGAAGCCGTCATTTTTGCTGTGTAGGCTATTGCAGTTGACGCAAGAATTGTTACTTGATAACACTCCCATGCGGTGTCTTTCCACCCTTTCACGATAGCGACACGATAGCGATATGACAGGCAGCCCGGCATCCGTTCACGTGCTTGCGCTGGCGGGATACCTGGTCCTGCTGGGCTTTCTGACCGCTGCCGGTTCCGTGCGGGCGCAGGCCGCCGCTGATGGCGCCGTGCTGCAGTTCGATATCGCCGCGCAAAACCTCGGCGATGCGCTCGACCTGTACAGCCGCCGCACGGGCATCGCCGTGCTGATGGACCAGCGCCATGCGCAGCGCCAGTCCGGCGCCGTGCGCGGCGCGCATGCGCCCGGCGCGGCGCTGCAAATCCTGTTGACGGGCACGGGCTTGCAGGCGCGCCAGTCCGACGCGCAAGCCGTCACCGTGTATGCGCCGGCCGGCGCCGCCGCTACGCCCAAGCCGCCGCCGGCCGCCGTCGTGGCCGCCGCCGACATACCGGGCGCGCGCCAGGGCGGCGCCGATGTGGCGGCCTACGTGAGCCGGCTGCAGCATGTGCTGCTGGGACTGCTGTGCCGCGCGGCGCAGACGCGTCCCGGCGGCTACCGCCTGGCGCTGCAGCTGTACCTGAACCGCGCCGGCGTGGTGGAGCGGGTGCAACTGCTCGACAGCACGGGCTTGCCCGCGCGCGACACGGCCATCGCCCGCCTGGTGCTGGGCATGCAGGTGGGCGCGGCGCCGCTGCCGGCCATGCCGCAGCCCGTGTCCATCCTGCTGCTGCCGGAAGGGCCGGGCGCGGAAGTCGATTGCGCCGCCCGCGCGCCGGGAAGGCCCGCGCCATGAGCCTGCCCGACCTGCGCAGCAAGCTCAAACGCCACCTGAGCAGCCGCTACGCCGTGCTGCGCTGGCGCCTTGAGCGCGTCGTCGGCTGCAAGCACAATGCGGCCGATGCGCTGCAGGAAACCTGGCTGCGCCTCGAAGCGATGGCCCAGCCGGCCGCCGTGCACAATCCCGACGCCTACCTGCTGCGCATGGCCGCCAATATCGCCACGGACGCCTACCGGCGCGACCAGATCATCGTCACCGAGCGCGAACGCGAGGAGCTGATGCACATGGCTGACGAGGGCGGCAACGATGTCAGCGACCCGGCGCGCATCGTCGCCGCCCGCCTCGACGTGCAGGCGCTCGACGCGGCGCTGGCGGGCCTGTCGCCGCGCCGCCGCGCCATCCTGACGGCGGCGCGCATCGACGGCATGCTCAATGCGGACATTGCCGAGCGCTTCGGCATTTCCGTGGCGATGGTGAAGAAAGAATTGCAGGCCGCCATGCAACACTGTAAAACGTGCATGGCCGACGCCGAGGCCGCCCAGCGCAGCGATGTGGCGGGCCGCCGTAAATATTGATAATGCTCATGAATACTTCTGACCGCGATCAACGCGGGCCTTCTCCTACTGCCGACAGCGATGCCGTCATCGGCCAGCAAGCCGCCGCCTGGTGGGCGCGCCTGCGTGCCGACGATTTCACGCGCGCCGACGCCGACGCCTTGCGCGCCTGGTGCGCCAGCAGCCCCGACCATGCGCGCGCCTGGCGCGAACTGCAACAGCTGTGGCAGGCGCTCGATCCCGCCTTGGCCCGCGCCGCCGCCGCGCCGCAGCGGGAAAACGTGCTGGCGTTTCCGCTGCGCCCGGGGCGGCGCGCCTTTCTCGGCGGTGCGCTGGCGGCCGGTGTGGCCGCGCTGGCCCTGCGTCCGCCCCTGGACGCCTGGCCGTCGCTGCAGGAGATGGGCGCCGACTACCGCACGGGCACGGGCGAACAGCGGCAAGTGGCCCTGTCGCCACAGATGACGGTGCAGATGAATACGCAGACGCGCATCGATGTGCGGGCGCCCGAATCCATCGAACTGCTGGGCGGCGAGGCGGAAATCCTCGCCAGCGGCGCGCGCCAGCCCGTCAGCGTGGTGGCGGGCGCCGGGCGCCTGCTGGCGCAGGCGGCCCGCTTCAATGTGCGCCACACGGACGACGCCGTCTGCGTCACCTGCCTGGCTGGCGCCGTGGAAGTCGTCTGGCAACAGCGGCGCCTGACCCTGGACGCGGGCCGGCAAGTGGTCTATGACGGGCGCGGCGTGCAGGCGGCCACGGCGGCGCCTGGCGAGGCCAGCGCGTGGCGCACGGGCGCGCTGTCGTTTGCCGGCAAGCCGCTGGCCGAGGTGGTGGCCGAAATCAACCGCTACCGGCCCGGCCGCGTGCTGCTGCGCAACCCGGAACTGGGGCGGCGCCTCGTGCGCATGCGCTTTTCCATCGCCCAGATGGATGGCGCGCTGGCGATGATACGCGACTTGACGGGCGCGCAGATGACCAGCTTGCCCGGCGGCGTGGTGATCTTCCGCTGATCCCGGAACGCTGCGCGCTTGGGAGGCAAAATATTTTTCAAAAAACATTATCCCTTCCGCCACCGAGCTACGTCATGGAGATGTGGACGCTTGTGCGACAGCCAGGCTCCGTTCCCATCTCACTAGCCAGGAAACCATTGCCATGACCAAGTTTCACACTGCCCAGCGCCCAGTCCCGAACGTCGACGCGGGCGCGCAGCGTAGCTCCACGCTGGGCAGCCGCCTGCGGCTCACGCCGCTTGCCTATGCATTGACCACCATGCTGATGGCGGGCGCCTTCAGCACGCCGGCGCGCGCGCAGCAGGCGTTCAGCGGCAGCTGGTTCGCGGCCAAGGGCGCGGCGCAGAATACGGCGGCCACCTCGGGCCGCCTGCCGAACGGCCAGCCGCTGCCGTTGGGCAGCCGCCCCGAAGGGCAGCAACAGCAGGCCAATCAGCAGTTGCAGCGTTCGCTCAACAACCTGAACCTGGCCGCGCGCGCCATCGCCGCGCAGCAAGCGGCCCAGGCGCAGGCGCGCCAGGCGGCCGCCGGCGGGGCCGGCGTGCCGAACGGCCTGGCGCAGGGCGGCCTGCAGGTCGATACCAACAGCCTGACGGCCGGCTGGTTCAACGCCCAGGCGCCCGTGCAGACGGTGGCGGCGGGCAAGACGGCCGTGGTGGTGCAGCAGACGGCGGACAAGGCCATCCTGAACTGGGAAACATTCAATGTGGGCAAGGATACGACATTGACGTTCCAGCAACAGAAGGACTGGGCCGTGCTGAACCGGGTCAACGATCCGCAGGCGCGTCCCAGCCAGATCCAGGGCCAGATCAAGGCCGACGGCACGGTATTGCTCGTCAACCGCAACGGCATCGTGTTTACGGGCACGAGCCAGGTCGACACGCGCAGCCTGGTGGCGGCCGCCGCCCGCATCGGCGATGCGCAATTCCAGAAAAACGGCATCTACAGCGCCGGCACGGCCGGTGCCACGACTTTTACGGACGCGGGCGGCAAGGTAGAGGTGCAGGCGGGCGCGCGCCTGGCCAGCAATGCGCCCAAGGGCAGCACGGAAGGGGGCGGTTACGTGATGCTGCTGGGCAAGGAAGTCCACCATGCGGGCGAGATCAGCACGCCCAGGGGCCAGGCCCTGCTGGCCGCCGGCGACAGTTTTACCATCAAAAAAGGCGTGGGCACGGACGGCAACCTGCTGTCGACCACGCGCGGCAGCGAAGTCACGCCGCAGTTCGCCGCCGGCAGCACGGCGGGCAAGGTCGTCAACACGGGCCTGATCCAGGCGCGCGAAGGCGACGTCACCCTGGCGGGGCGCGACGTGCGCCAGGAAGGCGTGGTGCTGGCCACCACGACGGCCGCCACGCGCGGCACCGTGCACCTGAACGCGCTGGGCAGCGACGCGGCCGTCACCGTGGGACGCGGCGCCACCACGGCCATCGTCATCGAGGACGATGGCAAGACGACGGCGCTCGACAGCCAGCGTGACGCCATGCGCGGTCCGGCCGTGACGGCGACGGACAACATCGTTGCCGTGAACGACCGCCGCGACCAGTCGCGCATCGAGATCGGCAGCGCCGGCACGGTGGAATTGCTCGGCGACTCGCTGACCCTGGCCACGGGCGGCCAGATCGCCGTCAACGCGGCCAGCCGCAGCCTGCTGCGCGACGGCGCCCAGCTCGACGTCTCCGGCGCCGTCGGCGTCAAGGTGGCCATGGAGGCGAACAACGTCGAGATCAACGTGCAGGGCAACGAACAGCGCGACGCGCCCGTCAACCGCGACGGCAAGGCCTTGATCAACAGCAATATCTGGGTCGACCGCCGCAAGCTGGTGTTCGTGCCGAAGGGCACGAACGGCTACGACAGCGACCGCTGGTACACGGCCGGCGGCTTGCTGGAAGTGGCCGGCTACCTGGGCACGCAGGGCCACTCCGTCAGCGAGTGGATGGCGCAGGGCGGCACGGTGAGCTTCGGCGGCAAGGATGTGGTCACGCAAGCCGGCTCCGCCATCAACCTGTCGGGCGGCACCCTGGACGTGCAGACGGGCGCACTGCGCCAGACCTGGCTCAAGGGCGCCGATGGCAAATTATATGAGGCGGGCAGCGCGCCGGCCGACTTGCCGTATGCGGGCGTGTACAAGGGCTACGAGGAGGAACACGCGCGCTGGGGCAAGGAAGCGAGCGCCTTCTACGCCAATCCCCTGATCGCGGCGCAACAGCGGCTGGAAAACGGCTACACGGTGGGCCGCGACGCGGGCAAGCTGGTGGTCGCCACCGGTTCGGCCGTGCTGGAAGGGGGCATCGCGGGCGATGTCTTCCAGGGCGAGCGCCAGACGCAGGCGCCGCAGGCCCTGCTCGACGGCTACGAGCAGTCGCAGCTGGCCGCCGCGCAGCGGGGACAATTGATCGTCGGACAGTACCAGCCCATGTTCGACAAGCGCACGGGCGTGCTGCAGCACGCCTTGTCGGCCGTCATGGACGAGGTGCGCCTGACGCGCGTGCAGGACGGCATCGCCGCCGGCCTCGACCTCGCTGGCGTGCTGGCACCCGAACGCCAGGGCAAGCTGCTGCTCGACACGGGCTTGCTCAATGACCAACATCTGGGCGCCATCCGCCTCGCCGCGAAAGGCGCGATCACGGTCGACAGCGCGCTGCAGGTGGCCGATGGCGGCAATATCACCCTGTACGGCAAGGACGTGGCCATCAACGCCAGCCTGCGCAGCCATGGCGGCAGCATCATGGCCGGCAACGTGCTGAACCAGCTTGGCGCGCTGGGCATGGTCGATACGTTCGTCAACCCGGGCGGGCCAGCGGGCAAGCTGGTGCTGGCCGACGGCGTCACGCTCGACACCAGCGGCCTGCTCAGTAACGTGCTGCGCGATCCGCTGGCCGCCGCCGGTTTGCCCTATATCAATGGCGGCAATGTGTCGCTGCGGGCCAATGGCGACGTGCGCATCGGCAGCGCCAGCCTGATCGACGCCGGCTCGGGCGCGGCCATCCTGGCGCAGGGCAAGCAGCAGGGCGGCAAGGGCGGCAGCGTGACCCTGGCCAGCTATGGAACGAAATCGGACCTGGTGCTGGGCGAGGGCGCACAAGTGCGCGGCCATGGCGTGACGGGCGGCGGCAAGCTGGAATTACAGGCGAACAAGATCGTCATCGGCGACATTGAAAAACCCGGGGCCGGCACCCTGCAGCTGGGCGGCGACTTTTTTGAGCAGGGTTTTTCCAGCTACAGCCTGGTCGGCAAGCAGGGCTTGACGGTGGCGGACGGCGCGCAGGTGGACGTGCGCATGCCCGTGCTGCGCGTGGTGGACAACGAGAAACTGGCCCTGTGGACGCCGGAACAGGTCACGGAAAACGCGCTCAAGGGCACCCTGACGCAGCGCAAGGGCGCCAGCCTGGCCCTGCAGGTGGGCGATATCCAGTCCGGCGCGGCTGACATGGCCGGCGCCGAATTGCTGATAGGCAAGGGCGCCGTGGTGAACGTCGATGCGGGCCAGTCCATCAAGCTGGCCAGCGTGGGCCAGTTGACGGTGGACGGGCGCCTGAACGCCTGGGGCGGCAAGATCAGCCTGGGCGGCGTGGGCGTGGACGTGAACGTGTCCGAAGCGGTGGAAGCGGCCGGCCATGGCCGTTCCATCTGGATCGGCGACCATGCCGTGCTTGACGTGGCGTCGCGCGCCGTCACGGCCACGGACGCGCAGGGCCGGCGCTATGGCAAGGTGGCGGACGGCGGCAGCATCGTCGTCGGCGGCGAAATCGACCACGCGCAGGGCAGCACGTCGGCCGCCAGCCTCTTCGTCGTCGTGCGCGACGGCGCCGTATTGGACGCTTCCGGCGCGCATGCCGTGCTGGACGTGAACGGCGCGGCCGTCGACGTGGCCAGCGCGGGCGGCAGCATCGCGCTGGCGTCGAACAACGGCTTCTACCTCGATGGCCAGCTGCGCGCCTGGGCGGGCGGCGCGGGCGCGGCGGGCGGCAGCCTGTCCGTGGCCACGGGCTCGCCCGTCTACCTGAAAACGCTGGCGACGGACAAGGTGCTGCAGGGCCGCCAGCTGGCCCTGACGCAGCGCAAGGTTGCCAGCGACCTGGCCGACGGCGTGCATGCGCGGGATGCGGCGCAGGACGGGCCGCAGGCGCTGCAGTACGGCCATGGCCGTTACTCGGTGGAGCAGGTGGAGGCGGGCGGCTTCGGCAACCTGGCCCTGCTGGGCGCCGCCTCTTTCGATGGCGACGTGTCGCTGACGCTGCAGCAAAGCTTCCAGTTGTACGGCGCGCCCGTGCTGGCGCCGGGCAGCAAGCCCGGCGCGAAGGTCGGCATCGCGGCGCCGTACGTGCGCCTGGCCAGCGTCAAGCCGGCAGGACGCGATTTCTATGTCACGCCGGGTACGGCGGGCCAGTCGCCGATGGCCGGCCAGGTCAGCATTGCTGGCGACCTGATCGACGTGCGCGGCCTGGTCGACATTCGGGCGGACGACGTGCGCCTGACGAGCCGCGGCGACCTGCGCTTCCTGCTGTCGCCGCTGGGATGGGATGGCAACCAGGCGACGACGGTGCTGTCCACGCCGGGCGACATGACCCTCGCTGCGGCCCAGCTGTATCCGGAAACGGGCGCCGGCGCCGCCGTGCGCGCCGGCTATGGCAGCATCAATGGCAAGATCGGCTACGATCCCGCCCATGCCCTGAATATCGCGCGCACCACCGACAGCGTGCCGGCCATGCCGTATTCCGCCTTCGGCTCGCTGGAACTGGCGGCCGCGCACATCGAGCAGGGCGGCGTGGTGCGCGCGCCGCTGGGGCGCCTGGCCATCGGCGCGGCAGGCTATGACAATGACAAGAGCCTGAGCGTCAATCTGCAGTCCAGCAGCATCACCTCGGTCAGCGGCGCCGGCCTCGTCATGCCGTATGGCGGCACCGTCGATGGCCAGACCTGGAACGTCAACGGCAAGCCGGTCACCCTGATGGGCGTGGGCGGCATCAATGCGCAGGGCGGCCTGCGCATCGGCGTGGACATGGCCGGCGTGGCCGTGGACGTGCGGCCTGGCGCGCTGCTCGACCTGTCCGGCGGCGGCGAACTGACGGGCGCCGGTTTCATCGCGGGCCGTGGCGGCTCGACCGACGCGCGCTACCACCCGCTGGCGCAGGTGGGGGCCAATGGCGGTTTTGTCCTGCCGGGCCTGGCGACGAATCCCGTGTACGCCATCGTGCCCGGCGTGCAGGCGCCGCAGGCGCCCGCGGGCGGCGACAAGGGCGCCGCCGATCCGGCCATCGGCCGGCAGGTGACGCTGGGCAGCGGCGTGCCGGGCTTGCCCGCCGGCACCTATACCCTGATGCCGTCGACCTATGCCCTGCTGCCGGGCGCCTTCCGCGTGGAACTGAACGGCCTGGCGGGCCAGGGCGGCGCCGGCACGCTGGCGCAGCCGCTGCGCAACGGTTCCTGGACCGCGCCCGGCACGCTGTCGATCGCCGGCACGGACATCCGCGCGCCGTTGGCCAGCCAGCTGATACTCACGCCGGCCAAGGCCTTGCGCACCTATTCCCAATACAACGAAACCGGCTATGCGGCCTACGCGCTGGCCGATGCGCAAACGCGCGGCATTCCCCGCGCGCTGCTGCCGGCCGACGCGAAGACGCTCAAGCTGACCCTGGCGCAGGACGGCGGCCCGGACACCTTCCAGTTCCGCGGCACGGGCAAGTTCGGCGCGGCCGAGGGCGGCTATGGCGGCACCGTAATACTGATGTCGAGCAATACCGCCAACGGCGATATTGAAATTCTCGCCGACGGCGCGCCCGCCACCAGCGGCGCCGGGCTGGTCAGCGTGCGCGCCTCCAGCCTGAACAATATAGGCGCTGCCCGCATGATGCTGGGCAATGCACCATCGGTGGAATATGGCCAGGCTGGCAACTACGTGAACTTCGGCGCCAACTCGGCCCGCGCCATCTACCTGCGCGCGGGGGCCGTGCTGTCGGCGCCCGAGGTGTTCCTCGTCGCCCAGGACCCCAGTAGTTATCTGCTGGGCGATGGCTTGATCGATATCGCGCCCGGTGCCGGCATCAGCACCGTGGGCAAGGGCAGGGCCGCGTATGACGCCAACGACGGCTTCATCTACAAGAAGGGCCGCGCGGACGTGCACATGCTGGCGGCCTCGAACGGCTTGCTCAACGTGGCGCCGGCCAGCGGCACGGCGCGCGGCGGCATCCGCGTCGGCGTGTGCGACGACGCCTGCGCCGACAAAGGAACAGCAAGCGTGTACTCGGAAGGCACGCTGCTGCTGTCGACGAATGGCAGTTTCGCGCTGGACGACACGGCCCGCTATGGCACGCGCAACCTGAGCCTGGCCGTGGGCGCCATCAACATGGGCAGCGGCGAGGCGCTGGCGGCGGCCCAGGCCAGCGGCACGCGTTCCAGCGGCCTGACCCTGAACCAGGGCGTGCTGGACCGCCTGCTGCGCGGCGATACCGGCACGGGCGCGCCGGCCCTGCAGTCGCTCATGCTGAGCGCGGCCGACAGCGTCAATTTCTATGGCGACGTGGTGCTCGATACCTATGACAAGGGCACGGGGAAATCGACCTTGGAGCGCCTGGTGCTGACCACGCCGGCCATGTATGGCCAGGGCGGCGCCGATACCGTGGCCACCATCCGCACGGCCAACCTGATCTGGGGCGGCGCCCTGTCGCCGGCCGGCAATGTGATCGCGCATGGCGCCGGCACGGGCAGCGGCACCCTGAACCTGGAGGCGCAGCGCATCGATTTTGGCTTCGGCCCGTTCACGCAGCCGGCCGGCGTCGCCTCTTTCGACCGCCTGGCGCTCGGTTTTGGCAACGTCAACCTGAAGGCATCGGGCCAGGTGACGGCCAACCACAAGGGCAGCCTGTCCGTCTACCAGGCGCAGGGTGCCTACGAGGCCGGCAAGGGCTACCAGTACGGCGGCGGCAAGCTCAACATCAGCACGCCGCTGCTGACGGGCGACGCCGGTTCCGTCCACAGCTACACGGCGGGCGGCGCACTGACGGTGGCGGCGCCGGCGGGTACGGCGCCGGCCGCGCCCGTCAAGAATACCGATGGACTGGGCGCCCAGCTGGCCTTGAACGGCGATAGCGTGAGCGTGGCGACGGCCGTGGTGCTGCCAAGCGGCAAGCTCACGGTCAGCGCCCGGCACGACATCACCGTGGCCGACGGCGCGCGCATCGACATGGCGGGCCGCAAGTCCACCTTCTTCGACGTGGATAAATACAGCTGGGGCGGCGACGTGACCCTGGACAGCCGCGCCGGCGATATCCGCACAGCTAGCGGCGCCGTGATCGACGTGTCGGCCGAGAACAACCGCGCCGGCAGCCTGAAGGCCGTGGCCCTCGATGGCGAGGCCGGCATGGTCGACTTGCAGGGCAAGTTACTGGGCGGCGCCAGCGGCAGCTACGACGCGGGCGGCACCGTCGTGCCATACAAGAAGGGCAGCGTGGACGTGCGCGCGCAGACGCTGGGCGCGGGCGGCACGCTGGACAGCCAGTTCGCGTCGCTGAACGCGCGCCTGACGGAAGGCGGCGTGACGGGCGGGCGCAGCTTCCAGCTGAAACAGGGCGATTTGACCATCGGCAATGAACTCAAGGCGGGCGAGGTGCAGGTGGCCCTCGACAACGGCAAGCTGTCCGTTGCCGGCACCGTCGACGCCAGCGGCGAGCGCGTGGGCAGCATCCGCCTGGCCGGCAAGCATGGATTGACGTTGGCCGGCAATGCCGTGCTCGACGCGCATGGCACGCTGTTGCGCGTCGACAGCTATGGCAAGATCATCGACAGCCCGAACCGGGCCACGGTGGAACTGAACGCGGGCGAGGGCGTACTCGACCTGGCGGGCGGTGCGCAGATCGACGTGCGCCACGGCACGGCGGCCGTGGCCGGCAAGGGCAAGGGCGAACACGACGGCGCCGCGCGCGGCACCGTGGAATTGAGCGCGCCGCGCCTGGGCAGCGGCGGCGTTCGCACGGATCTTGATGCAGCCACTTTCGGCGACATCGCCATTGCGGCCGGCGGCGGCTTGTCGATACGCGGCGCGAAATCGATCGCCGTCAACGCCATGCAGCGCTATGACGACGCGGCCTACGCCACGGACCTGTCGGCCAGCGGCCGCCCCTACCAGGTGATCGACCAGGCATATCTCGACAGCAAGCATGCGGACAGCACGGCTTTCATCGATGCGGCGCTGGCCAACACGAACTTGCGCAATATCAAGCTGGCGGGCTTGAACACGGCCGCCTATGCCGATGCGCTGCATTTGCGCCCCGGCGTCGATATCGTCAGCAAGACGCCAGACGGCGACCTGGTGGTGCGGGGCGATCTGGACCTGTCGGGCATGCGCTACGCCAGCCTGAACCCGCGCTTCCCGCACACGGCTGTGCGCGGTTCGGGCGAGGTGGGCAGCCTGCTGCTGCGCGCCGGCGGCGATTTGAGCATCTATGGCAGCATCAACGACGGCTTCGCGCCGCCGCCCGCCACCCAGGATGACAAGGGCTGGATCTTGCTGCCGGGGCGCGACATCAATGGCAGCGACGTCATCGTGCCGGGCCAGGGCGTGACCGTGGCCGATGGCACCTTGTTCCCGGGCGGGATCGCGCTCAACTACGACGTACCCCTCAAGGGCTTCAATCTGGACGCGCAGACCCGCCTGCCCGTGGCCATGACCCTGGACCAGGCCGTCACCTTGCCGGCAGGCACGGTGCTGGCGGCCGCCGTGCGCGACGGCGCCGGCAACATCGTCCACGCGGCAGGCAGCCTGCTGGCCACGGCGCAGACCTTGACAGCCGGCATGCGCCTCGACGCGGGCAGCGTGCTGGCGCAAGCGGTCAAGGTGCGCGCCATGAGCTGGCCCAAGGGCGTGCCGCTGCCTGGCGTGGCGGGCGAACGCTCGGTGTTTGCACTCAATGGCAACCTGGCGCTGGCCGTGGGGTCGCTGATCCCGTCCGGCACCGACGTCAAGCTGATGGCCGGCGTGGAATCGATCGCGCTGCGCCCGGACGTGGCGGGCAGCCAGGGCAAGCTGTGGGCCATCGCGCCCATGCTGGCCGAAGGCTCGCAGGCGTGGGGCATGCGCCTGGTGGCCGGCGCCGACCTGGACGGGGCCGACACGCGCGGCGTGCAGGCGCATCCAAGCCACGGCACCCTGCGCCTGGCCGACAGCCATTACGGCATGTATGGCGTGCTGGTGCCGCCGAAGGGGGTGCAGTACTGGACCAAGGAAGCGCAGGAACTGGGCGAGCGCGAGGGCTTCCCCGGCATCGTGGCGGGCGAACCCATCACCGAGGAATTCACCAGCCAGTTCGGCCAGACTGTGGCGGAATTTTGCGCCGGCGACCCGAGCATGTGCGTGTTGAAGGTGGCCTACGTGTGGACCAAGGCCGGCGCGGAAGAGTTTGCGGATGACAACGTGAAGGCGGGCGACCTGCTCGACCCCGTGGCGCTGAAGTGGCCGACCATTTGCGAGGACAATCCCACCTGGTGCGGCACGGCCAACGCCACGTTCGACTACAAGGCGTCGAGCCTGCGCCACAGCGTGCTGCGCACGGGCACGGGCGACCTGGACCTGGTCAGCGGCGGCGACCTGCGCATGGACAGCCTGTATGGCGTGTACACGGCCGGCATGTCGTCCACGGCGACGTTGCCAGGCGACCCGTACAACCTGCCGCGCGCGCGCAATGCCGACGGCAAGGTGCTGGGCAACCCCGACGGCGCCCATGAACGCCTGGTCGACGGCGGCGCCGACAGCATCTACCGCGCCTGGTATCCGGAGCAGGGCGGCAATCTGTTGCTGAAGGTGGCCGGCGACTTGAGCGGCTCGCTGGTCGACGCGTCCAGTTCCATCAACCTGCGTCCCGTTCCCGTGGATGGCATGGCCGATTCGGTGGCAGTGGGCAACTGGCTGTGGCGCCAGGGCAGCGGCGGCGTGGCCACGGGCGGCGCGCCCCAGCCGACAGCGTGGTGGATCAATTTCGGCAGCTATGTGGGCCGCGGTACGCTGGCCGATACCGTGCTGGGCTTTACAGGCTTCGGCACCCTGGGCGGCGGCAATGTGCGCGCCGAGGTGGCGGGCGATGCTGGCGTGCTGGCGCCGCTGACGGGCAGTTCGTATAACGGCAGCATCAATCCCCGTTCTCAGGGCTTGCTGCTGGCTGTCGGCGGCACGGGACGCGTGCTGGCCGATGGCAGCCTGCTGCAGACGGGCGGCGGCGACCTGGACCTGCGCGTGGGCGGTGCCCTGAATCCCGCCGGCATGGCCGGTGGCAACCACCTGAACGGCGCGCTGGTCAACTTGCGTGGCCATGCGGAAACGTCGGCCGCGCAGCTGGGCAGCGTGGAACTGGAATACGGCACGCGCTCCACCGATCACGTGCCGCTGGAAACGCGCGCCTACGATGCCTTCCGCGCCACGCGCGCCACGGCCCGGGGCGGCATGACCCTGGTGCCGGGCGACGCCACGTTCAGCGTGGCGACGCTGGGCGACCTGGTGCTGCAGGATGTGGCCGATCCCGGCCGCGTGACCGCGTTCAATGCCACGCCGTTTACCGGCGCGGCCGGTGAGCAGGGCTACGGCTACAGCTGGTTCAGCCTGTGGACGCCGCGCACGGCGCTTGACCTCTACTCCGCCGGCGGCAACATGACGCCGCTGTCGGCGTCCGTCGGCACCGATACCGACCTGGCCACCGTCTATCCGTCCATCGTGCGGGCCGCAGCCGCGAATGGCAGCTTGTACTACGGCAAGACCATCACGGATTGGGGTGCTGCGTCCGCGTATGGCCCGCCGCTGCTGCTGGCGCCGTCTCCCTATGCCCAGCTGCAATGGCTGGCCAGCGACTCCATCTACGCGGGCGGTTTTGCCGTCAGCCAGTCCGGCGCCGCCGCCGACAGCACGGCGACGCCGTTCAAGCCAGCCTTCACGGGCTGGGATATCCGGCCGAATGAGACTAATCCCCTGGCCACGAATGTCTCGAGCACGGGCACGCCGATGGCGAAATGGAACTTCCCGCTGTTTGCCTTCGGCCCCAATTCCTCGGCCGGCCCCGCCAACAGCGGCACGCAGGTGGCCCGCATCTATGCCGTCACGGGCGACCTGGTGGGCGTAAACAGCGGGCGCATCCTCGCGTTTCATGACGCCAGGCATGCGGGCATCACCTGGTATGAGGGTGGCCAACCCGTGTGGATGAAGGCGGGCCGCGATATCGTCGGCAGTGGCACGGCGCAGCTGGAAGCCAGGAACGGCAGTGCCAGCAACAGCGACATGAGCTTCATGAATATCAGCAACCTGTTCGTGCACAACAATGCGTTTGACGTCTCGGTGGTCTCGGCCGGGCGCGATATCCTGAACAGCTCCTTCAACGTGGCCGGCCCCGGCACGCTCGATATCAGCGCCGGGCGCAACATATTGATGCAGGACAAGGGCAGCGTCGTCAGCCTCGGCCCCGTCGTGGCGGGTGACAAGCGCCCGGGCGCCGGCATCGCCATGCAGGCGGGCGTGGGCGCGGCCGGTCTCGACTACTTGCGCTTCGTCAAGCCGTATCTGGACCCGGCCAACGTGGCGCAGGCGGGCCTGCCGCTGGCCGGCCAGGCCGGCAAGGTGGTGAAATCGTACGCGGGCGAACTGGCCACCTGGCTGGCCGAGCGTTATGCTTTCAAGGGCACGGCCGCCGAGGCGCTGGCCTTTTACCTGGCCTTGTCCGAGCCGCAGCAGCGCGTCTTCGCCCGCGACGTGTATTTCGCGGAGCTGAAGGCGGGCGGGCGCGAGTTCAACGATGCGGACAGCCCGCGCCATGGCAGCTTCCTGCGCAGCCGCAACGCCATCGCAGGCCTGGCGCCGGCCACGGACGCCAGCGGCAAGGCCATCGATTATGCGGGCGACATCGTCATGTACCGCGGGCTGTACGCGGTGCGCAATGACGGCGAGCAGCGCTGGGACTATTTCCCCCGCAGCGGCTACGTGCACACCAACTTCGGCGGCGACATTCAATTGCTCACGCCGGGCGGCAAGCAGGTGTTCGGCATCGAAGGCGAGGCGCCGCCGTCGACCTCGGGCGTCATCACCAAGGGCGGCGGCAACATCGAGTTGTTCTCGCACGGCAGCATCCTGCTGGGCCAGAGCCGCGTCATGACGACGTTTGGCGGCGATATCCTCGGCTGGTCGTCGCAGGGCGACATCAATGCGGGGCGCGGCTCGAAGTCGACCATCGTCTACACGCCGCCCAAGCGCGTGTATGACAACTGGGGCAACGTGACCCTGTCGTCCGACGTGCCGAGCACGGGCGCCGGCATCGCCACGCTGGCGCCGATCGCCGAAGTGCCGGCCGGCGACGTGGACTTGCTGGCACCGCTTGGCACCATCGACGCGGGCGAGGCGGGCATCCGCGTCTCGGGCAGCGTCAACCTGGCCGCGCTGACGGTGGTGAACGCGGCGAACATCCAGGTCAAGGGCGAAGCGAAGGGCATGCCGGCGGTGGCGTCCGTCAACGTGGCCGCCATGACGAACGCCAGCGCGGCCGCCACGCAGGCCACGGCCGCCGCGCAGGACGTGGTGCAGCGCGAACGCGCCGCCACCCGCGCCGCGCAGCCGTCCGTGTTCACGGTGCGCGTGCTGGGCTTTGGCAGCGACGCCCCGCCCGACAGCGCGCAAGCGGCGCCGCAGGAGGGCGCGCGCACGGAGGCGGCCGACTACAACCCGCGCAGCGCCGTGCGCGTGCTGGGCCTGGGCGCCTTGCCGGAATCGGCCACGCGCCAGCTGACGGCGCAGGAACGCAGCAGGTTGTCGCCATGATGGCCGCAGCAAGCGCCGCGCCGGCGCCCGTGCGGGTGGGACCTGCGGGAAGCGCGCCGCTGCGCGGCCTGGCCGCCTGGGGGCCGGCCGTGCGCCTGCGCCCGCGGGCGGCCAACGACGTGGCGCCCGCGCCGGGGCAGGGCAGCCAGCTGCAGGCAGTGCTGGAAAGCAATTACGCAAGCCTGCACCGTCGCCTGGCGCGCCACCTCGGTTGCGCCGAGCTGGCCAGCGACAGCCTGCACGACGCCTGGCTGCGCCTGAGAGAAGCGCCGGCGGGCGGCGGCCGCACCGTGGCGCACAGCCCCGTCGCCTACGTGTTCCGCGTGGCCTGCAACGTGGCCACGGACAGCCTGCGCCGCCACCGCGCCTGGCTGTACGCGGACGAGGAAGAAGGCGAGGCGGCGCTGGTCGACGGCGTGGCCGACACGGCGGCGGGGCCGGAGCGGCTGGCCGAGCTGCACGGCGACTTGCGGCGGCTGGAGCAGGCCGTCGCGCTGTTGCCACGGCGCCACCAGCAAGTGCTCGAAGCGCTGCGCGTGGACGAGATGAGCCGCCACGAGGTGGCGCAGCGGCACGACATGTCGCTGCGCAACGTCGATACGGCCTTGCGCCAGGCGCTCGACCATTGCGCCCGTCACACGGGCTACGCGGCGCTGGCCGGCGTGAGCGCCGCGCGGCGCATGGTGCGGCTGCGCGAGATGTGACAAAGCGTGTATTTCTGGTAATTTCCTGGTGTTATGCTCGGAACGCATGTTGTGGGGCAAGTTTCTGGCCCGCAAGATCGTGCAGCCAGGAGATTGCATGGACAGGTCAACAACGCCGCCCCGGATACTGATAGTCGATGACGAGCTGGCGCACGTGCGCGCCCTGTGCGACACCTTGCGCGGGCAGGCGTACGACACGACGGGGCTGGCGTCGGGCGAGGCGGCCCTGTCGCTGCTGGCCATCGAATCGTTCGACCTGCTGCTGGTCGACCTGATGATGCCGGGCATGAACGGCATTGCCGTGGTCGAGGCGGCGCGCCTGCTCGACCCGGACCTGGCCTGCATCATCATGACGGGCGAAGGCACGATCGCCTCGGCCGTGCAGGCCATGCAGGCGGGCGCGCTCGATTACGTCGTCAAGCCGTTCAAGGTCTCGGGCATCCTGCTGATACTGGCGCGGGCGCTGGAGACGCGCCGGCTGCGCATGGCCAATGCGCGCCTGGAACTGCTGCTGCGCCAGCATACGGCCGAACTCGACGCCATGAACCAGGATCTGCGCCTGGCCCGCGAGGTGGCCGAGCGGGCGAACCAGGAAAAGACCAATTTCCTGTCCAGCATGAGCCACGAGCTGCGCACGCCGCTCAACGCCATCCTCGGCTTTTCGCAGATGCTGACGTCCGACTCCATTCCGTCGACGGCACAGGAAAAGAAAACCTTCGCCTCGCATATCTATGGCGCGGGCCGGCATCTGTTGACCTTGATCAACGATATCCTCGATATCGCCAAAATCGAGTCGGGCAATCTGTCGCTGTCGATGGAAGCGGTGGGCCTGGCCGACATTTACCATGAGTGCTGGCAGATGATGGAGCCGCTGGCCCGCAAGCGCGGCATCACCTTGACCTTCGTCGAGGCGGGCAGCATGCACGTGCTGGCCGACCGCACGCGCCTCAAGCAGGTGCTGCTCAACCTGCTGTCGAACGCCGTCAAGTACAACCGCGAGCAGGGCGAGGTCCACGTCGATTGCCAGCCTGTCGACGGGCGCCGGCTGCGCCTGTCCGTGCGCGACACGGGCGGCGGCCTGAGCGCGGCGCAGCTGGCGGCGCTGTTCCAGCCCTTCAACCGCCTGGGACGCGATGCGCGCGACGAGGAGGGCACGGGCCTGGGGCTGGTGGTCAGCAAGCGCCTGGCCGAAGCCATGCAGGGGACCATAGGCGTGGCCAGCCTGCCGGGGCGCGGCAGCACCTTCTGGCTCGATATCGCCAGTTGCCCCGAGCGCGCGCCGCAGCCGGAGAGCCCGCGCCTGCCCGTGTTTCCCCGTCCGGCCGAAGCGCTGCCGTTGCCGGAACGCAAGACGCTGCTGTACGTGGAAGACAATCCGCTGAACGTCACCCTGGTGGCGGGCCTGATCCATTTCCGCCCCGACCTCGACCTGCTGTCGGCCGGCGACGGCCAGACGGGCCTGGAACTGGCGCGCCGCCACCTGCCGCAGCTGATACTGATGGATAGCGACCTGCCCGACATCAGCGGCACCCAGGTCATGCAGGTGCTGCGCGCCGACGCCCGCACCGCGCATATCCCCGTCATCGCGCTGACGGCCGTGGCGGGGCCGGCCGACGTGCGCCACGGGCTGGCGGCGGGCTTCTACCGCTATCTGACCAAGCCGATCGACGTGGGCGCGTTTTCCGAGGCCATCAACAGCGCGCTGGAGTCGGCCACGGCGCAGCGCAGCGCATGAAGGCCCCGGCGCGGCGGAGGCTCTGGCTGGCGGCTGCACTGTCGCTGCTGCTGGCGCTGTCCGCCGCAACCATCTGGCGCCTCAATGCCCGTGCCGGCCCGCCGCCCGG
Organism: Janthinobacterium sp. TND4EL3; assembly: GCF_900156175.1. Lineage (GTDB taxonomy): Bacteria > Pseudomonadota > Gammaproteobacteria > Burkholderiales > Burkholderiaceae_D > Janthinobacterium. Next base: position 3,530 of record NZ_FTMV01000032.1, on the reverse strand, counting down.
CCCCGTGGAAGTGCTGCGCCTGGCCGTGAATGCGGAATACGTGGGCAGCTGCCCCGTCCTGGCCGCGCGCGGACAGGGCTATTTTGCGCGCGAGGGCATCCATGCGCTGCTGCAGCCGTTTTCGTCGGGCAAGGCCTCGATGGAAGCCGTGCTGCAGGGCGCGGCCGACCTGGGCACCGTATCGGACATACCCGTGGTGCTGGCCAGCCTGAAAAACCAGTCCGTCGTCATCATCGCCAGCATTTTCGAGGCCGAGCGCGACCACGGCATCGTGGGGCGCTTGGACCGCGGCGTGTCCACGCCCGCCAGCCTGAAGGGCAAGCGCATCGGCGTGACCCTGGGCACCTCGGGCCAGTTCACGCTGGACGCCTTTTTGAACCGCCAGAAGCTGCTGCCGGCCGAAGTCACCTTGCACAATTACGCGCCGGACCAGCTGGCCGGCGCGCTGGCGCGCGGCGAGGTTGATGCGGCGGCCGGCTGGGAACCCTTCCTGACGGGCATGACCCATGCCATCGCCGGCAATGCGGCCATCTTCTATGGCGAAGACGTGTATGCGGGCCTGTTCAACGTGGCCGGCACGGGCGATTACGTGCGCAGCCATCCGGCCACGGTGCGCAAGGTGCTGCGCGCGCTGATCGCCGGCGCGCGCTTCTGCCGCGACGAGCCCGATGCCGCGCGCGCCCTGTTTTCCAAGGCGTCGGCCAGCGAGGCGGCGCGCCTGCAGGGGGCCTGGCACGGCTACGAGTTCGGCGTCGTGCTCGACCAGCGCCTGCTGCTGGCGCTGGAAGACGAGGCGCGCTGGGCCATCAAGAACCGCCTGGCCGGCAGCGGCGAGATGCCGAACTTCCTCGACGCCGTCTACCTGGATGGCCTGGAAGCCGTGGCGCCATCGGCCGTGACGGTCATTCACTGAGGAAGCCACCTTGAAAATCGTGACGCGCTTCAAGCTGGCCGAACTGTTTTGCGTGGCGCTCGTGGCCATCATCGTCGCCGTGCTGTTTTCCACCACCATGGCGATGCAGCGCGAACTGGCGAAGAACAAGGCGGCGGCCGACATCCTGCAGGCCGTCACGTCGCTGCGCTACCTGTCGATCGAATATGCGCTGCACCATGGCGCGCGCACGCGCGCCCAGTGGCAGCTGCGCAGCGAGTCGCTGGCCACGGGGCTGCTGGCCACGCCCGCCTTCAACGGCGGCGAGGAGCGCGCGCTGCTGCGCGAATTGCAGGGCGACCTGGCCGGCGTGGGCACGCTGTTCGACCTGTTCGTCGCCAACCACCGCGAGCTGGGGCAGGACCCGCGGCGGCGCGAGGTGCTGGGCGAGCTGGAGTCGCGCCTGTCCGGGCAGATCATGGGCAAGGTGCAGGGCATGATCTCGGATGCGATGCGGCTGTCCGAGCTGAGCCGGCAAGGGGTGCTGGCGGCGCAGCAGCGGGCCAACGTGGCCGTGGTGCTGTTTGGCGGCATGATCATCGCGCTGGTGGCCGGCTTGATCTATTTCACCATCACCAGCGTCACGGGACCGCTGGAAAAGCTGCGCCAGGGGACCCTGATCGTCGGCGCCGGCAAGCTCGATTTTGCGCTTGGCGTGCACACGAAAAATGAAATCGGCGACCTGGCGCGCGCCTTCGACGGCATGACGGAAAAGCTGCGGCGCACCACCGTCTCGCGCGACGAGCTGGCGCAGACGAATGCCGCGCTGGAAAACCAGATCGCCGAGCGCCAGCTGGCCGAGCGCAAGGTGCATGAACAGGTCGAGCGCCTGAACCTGCTGCAGCAGATCACGCGTTCGATCGGCGAACGGCAGGATTTGCGCAGCATCTTCCAGGTCGTGGTGCGCAGCCTGGAAGACCAGCTGCCCATCGATTTCAGCTGCATCTGCCTGTACCGGCCGGCCGAGCACGCGCTGCAGGTGACGTGCGTGGGCGTGCGCAGCGCCGCGCTGGCGCAGTCCTTCATGATGGGCGAGCAGGCGCACATCCCCATCGACGAGAATGGCCTGTCGAGCTGCGTGCGCGGCAAGCTCGTGTATGAAGCGGACATCGGCGAAGTGGCGTTTCCGTTTCCCCAGCGGCTGGCGCAAGGGGGGCTGCGCGCCCTCGTCATGGCGCCGCTGCTGGCCGAAAACACGGTCTTCGGCATCCTCATCGTGGCGCGCCGCGCTGCGCACAGCTTTACCAGCGGCGAGTGCGAATTCCTCAGCCAGCTGAGCGAACATGTGGCGCTGGCCGCGAACCAGGCGCAGCTCTACGGTGCGCTGCAGCGCGCCTACGACGATTTGCGCCAGACGCAGCAGTCCGCCATGCAGCAGGAGCGCCTGCGCGCGCTGGGCCAGATGGCCAGCGGCATCGCGCACGACATCAACAACGCCATTTCACCCGTGGCCCTGTACACGGAATCGCTGCTGGAGACGGAAACGAGCCTCAGCCCGCAGGGCCGGCATTGCCTGGAAGTGATCGAGCGCGCCATCGACGACGTGGCCGCCACCGTGGCGCGCATGCGCGAATTCTACCGGCAGCGCGAACCACGGCTGGCGCTGGCGCCCATCAACGCCAACCTGGTGGTGCAGCAGGTGCTGGACCTGACGCGCGCCCGCTGGAGCGACATGCCGCAGCAGCGCGGCATCGTCATCGCCCTGCACACGGAGCTGGCCGACGAGCTGCCCATGCTGCCCGGCAGCGTGGGCGAAATCCGCGAAGCGCTGACCAACCTGGTCTTCAACGCCGTCGACGCCATGCCGGAAGGCGGCACCCTGAGCGTGCGCACCAGCTGCGTCGGCGCGCCGGGAGGGACGGCGCGGCAGGTGTGGATCGAAGTCGGCGACACGGGCGTCGGCATGGACGACAATACGCGCCGGCGCTGCCTGGAGCCGTTTTTCACCACCAAGGGCGAGCGGGGCACGGGACTGGGCCTGGCCATGGTGTACGGCATGATGGAACGCCACGGCGCCAGCATCGACATCGTCACGGCGCCGGGGCAGGGCACGACGGTGCGCCTGGGGTTTCCCGCCGACGCGGCGCAGGACGTGGCCGAGCCGGACGACACGGCCCACGCCGTGCCGCCGCGCCTGCGCATCCTCGTGGTGGACGACGACCCGATGGTGCTCAAGTCCCTGCGCGACATCCTGGAAATCGATGGCCACGAGGTGGTGTCCGCCGACGGCGGCCAGGCCGGCATCGACTGCTTCCAGGCCGCCTACGACAGGCACGAGTATTTCGCCGTCGTCATCACCGACTTGGGCATGCCCTATGTGGACGGGCGCAAGGTGGCCAGCGCGGTGCGCCAGTGCTCCCCGGCCACGCCCATCATCATGCTCACGGGCTGGGGCCAGCGCCTGGCGGCCGACAGCGACTATCCCGAGCACGTCAACTGCGTGCTGGGCAAGCCGCCCCGGCTGAAGGAATTGCGGCGCGCCTTGAACAAGGTCATTTCGACGGGCTAGCTGTGATGTTTCAATAGGTTGTTGTGGTTCATTCGGATTGGATTTGAGACACTGGAAATCGCCAAACCCCCAGTTCTCAAGGAAACCAAC
>NZ_FTMV01000031.1 GCF_900156175.1 Janthinobacterium sp. TND4EL3 | reverse complement strand
TTATGCGCTGGCAGCACAGGTCCGTCCAGTTTGAGGCACCCCAGTTCCTTTCCTGGAAAATTCCGTCTTCGGATCAACAACGCGACACAACCCGCCATAGCGCTTCGTCCAGGCATACAGGCTGTGGATGCTTACCCCGAGCCGCTCTGCTACTTCGCTCGCTGGGTGCCCACGGTGGGATACCTGCTTGACTGCTGCTATCTTGAATTCTTCTGTGTACCGCTTGCCACTCATAAGTTCTCCTTGGGTCCGATATTATGGCTCAGGAGTGTCTACAATTGTCGTGGCGATTCACGGTCGTGTCTTTCCCCAATTGGAGTTATTGATGCTGGCATGTAAAAAACGTAATCGACAATTCTAATTGTTGATCGCGATGTCCAATTCCTTTGTCGGATGGTCAATCTGTTCGGCAAATATGGCTGTGAAATGGCGGTCGCAACAACCGATGAGCGGCGATAAGAGAAGCGAGGGCATTTCGTCCAGATGCAATCTACATTGGCCTGTCTTCTCCAGACTGCTCAGGTTTTGAGTTGGTGGAGGAGCTACGGAACCTGCCCTGCTTGACCCACTGCATGATGGTTGCCCTAATAGAATGCGATGAGGAACTTGCGCGTTCTCTTGATCACAAATGCGGCTTCGACCACTTCTTGCCAAGGCAGGTGTCTATTCGTGCGATATTCAACGCCGTTACTTGCAAGGATTTCAGCCAGGCGGCACAGAACACTGGGCACCCTAGAATTTCGCCCTCCTAGCGCACTTTTCGAGCTATCACGCTTGATCAGCGATGTTAATGCCAACCCGCGATGACTGTGCTCGCCGTCCGGGAGAATTGCAAGGCACACTTGGACGTTCTGTTTGATGGTCTCCCCCACGCCAGCCTTCGGCTGCGGCTGCGGCTCGCGGACAGGAGCGAATTCGTACTGCAAGATGCCCACGAAACTGCAAAACCTATATCCGCCTTTGCCAAACCTTTTCATCCGCTGGTAAGTTCGGTCTGTCCGGCGCTCGTGTAGACTGTAGACTCTTCGCATCCTTAGCGAGCACACGACAACACAGGAGCGCACATGAAAGCAATATGGAATGGCGAAGTACTGGCGGAATCGAACGATACAGTCGTGGTGGAGAACAACCACTATTTTCCGCCTGCGTCCCTGCGGCGCCAGTTCTTCAAGGACTCGGCAACCACGACGGTGTGTCCGTGGAAAGGCACAGCCAGTTATTACGATGTCGATGTAAACGGGAAGGTCAACAAAGATGCAGCCTGGCTGTATCCCGAACCGAAATCGGCTGCCGCGAATATTGCTGGGCACGTCGCGTTCTGGAAGGGCGTGGAGGTCAAGGCCTGATCGTCGGGCTGGATAGGGACGTAACCATACGGTAGCAGTGCTGCGAGGTGCACTTAGCCGCCGTGACCAGGATATCGCTGCACTTGAGCACGGCGCGTTTCGTGCCCCCTAGTTGCGCGGGTCGCGCCACAGCAGCCAGTAAGGCCGCGCTGTCAGCTCTTCGAATAGGCTGAGCTTGTTCGTGAAGCCGAGCCGTCGGTAGAATGCCAGGCTCAAGGGGTTGAATGTCTCGAGGTAGGTAGATTTGTTCAAGTGATCGGCGCGCTGCAGCGTGCGCTCCAATAATGTGTGCGCCAGACCTTGGCCACGGGCATCGGGATGCACGCCCAAAATGGAGAGATACCAAGACCCGTCGAGGCTGTCGGGAACTTTGCTGTCCATGCCCGCGCAGATAGACTGATAGTTTCCGAATCCTGCAGGACCAAGCAGCTGCCTTAGCTCGCGCTTTCGATGCGACGACAGGTCGCCTGCGGCTGCCTGGCCGATCTCGTCGGTAATCCAGAGGGCCGCACCGACACTGCCTGCCCGCTGCACTTCGCCGCGGCCTTCTGCTTCCGTCATCGCTAGCGCGAAGTATTGGGAAAGTATCGAGTGGCGTTCCTCGTCGGCGGTGCAACTTACAGTTATCGAGCGATAGAACGGATCTTCGCCCAGTGCAAGGGCCAGCGAGGCAGACACGTCCATTTTTGACACGGAGGCCATAGATTCTCGTTCGTAATTGTGATCATACCAAGGGGGCCTTTGGCGAGCCTAAACAATGTATGGTTACAGCCCAATGCCCCCTCGCTTCTCCTCGACGATTGCCTTCACAACTTGCAGACGGTTGAATCGGCTGGATTTTTCTTCAACTATCAAGCGACTCGAATAAGCTTCTAGAGTGCACCTCGCGGATAAATTCGACGCCGCGAAAAGCCTGCAGACTTGTCGCACTCAAACGTTGAAGCAAAAGTGGTGCACCACCGAGTTTTCGTAATCAGCCACAAACGCGCGGGGTCGGCCCAGGTCGGCAACGACGATTGGGTGTGGGTGGTCATTGTGCTTCGAGAACGTTGGCACGCACTGCACGAATCGCGAGGCGCCGAAATGCCCAGCGTTCCCGGTCTTCCAAGAGTGCTGCGACCCATGGTGTGGTACTTGGGTCAGCCCAATCTCGGTCCAACGTCGCAAACCGAAATGTGCCTTCATTGCTTTGAGTTCCGTTGAGCCTAGCGCCAGATCGCCGGTAAGCAAAAGCGCTTGCCTATTGCTTTGCCTTGTGCTGTAGGCGTCTATTGCAAACCCAAGATAAAGCGACCAGTAAGGGTGACGCGGCCGATCGCGGTCAAACAGCTGCCAAAAATTATCGGATGGCCAGCTGTAAACAGAAGACGCGCAGCGCGGGTACGCTCCCGCATCCACAAGAGGACGAGCCAAAACGCATAGAGAGATATTGTTGCGTTCGTTACCTAGCTTGCCAAAGTGTTTGTCGTAGCAGAGCCTAAGACTGTCTCGCCAACCCGTGCGCGGCTTACGGACGGGGTCCTGAATCCGGTAGGTACGGAAAATTACGTCAACTTCGGTCTGCACAACACTAATCGGCAGCCCGGAACGTTTTGCAAGCCCGCCCGGCAGCGCGGTATTGTAGAAAACAAACTCGAAGGGCAAACCACGCAACGCTCTCACTGGGTTGCGATGCGATAGAACCTTAACTCGAGGGTTGCCCTCCTTAGGTGTATCGAAATAACCTACTGGGTACTCTAGAGCGTCTGGCGGAATCTCGTCAGGCGTCAAATTCGCTGGGCCCTCTCGCTGGGGATTGAGCGGAAGCGCGTCACCTTCATCCACAGCTCCATCAATTGCACCGCCGCGAATCATTAGAATAGAGTCGATTCGATTCAGCAGGCCTCGGCCTCCCAAGTATTTTATTGGATCCATTGCGAAGGCTGCCATCGAAGCCGATATCGATTCCCCGTCCTGCGCCGTGAATACCTGCGCTAGCCGGGCCTGAACACCCAAAAAAGGCAGGACGAGACTTTTCACCCTATGCTGGGTCAGCAATGTCTCAAGTCCATTGATGTGATCATCGTCAAAGTGAGAGACAACTACCATGTCGAGGTCGTGATCGGATGGCCAGTCTTGAGTGTAGTCCAGTGATGCTATAGCCTCGCTAACTCGTGTCGGGCGCTTAGAACCGCAGTCGTAGGCCCACGAAAAGCTTGCTCCGCTAGAGTCGCGGATGTTCCCCGTAAAAAAAGTTCCATGGCCAACTGACTGAAATTGTTGCCACACATGAACGCGCATGAGGTCCTCAGAATTTATTTAAGCCAGTTGTAACCTACCCAGTACTAGCCTCTTGAAATGACATTCCCGAGGCACAGCACGACCATTTGTCTCCGCAAATCGTGTGTACAGACCATGCCGCCTCGATTGGAAATCGCTAACGTCAACCCGCACCGTAGGCCGGGAATAAATATATGTCCCAAGCACACAATTGAGGTAATATTAATCGAATTCGACCTTCAAGTACGGGAGGCTCAGAAAAATTTTCCAAGCGACATTTAGAAAGCATGAGCCAAGCTGCTTGATGTGTTCATGGTGATGAGCGACTTTAACTTTTCTGCTCAACAATGCCAGACCATGCCCTCATACCGCGTTTCGCCAGGCTTCCGTTAGCAAGTCGAGCACTGCACCCGAAAATACCGAACATAATCTCAACGCACTCAAAAAGGGACTGTTATGGCGCCTGCAACAATTCTATGCAGTACATGGGCTAAGCCCGTTGGAGGCCGCGAAGGTCTTGCGATCGGCAAGGATCGGGAATTTTGGGCCGAGCGTTCCTCTATCCTCAGAAGCGCAGGTGACTATGATACAAACCGGGAGCAACTTATCAGTGGCCACGCCAACTACTTCCGTCAGAAATGGCAAAAGACATGAGCGGGGCCAAAACACGAGCGCCTGAGCTGCGGGTGCAGAAATGGATTGATCAAGACGGACGGAGCATTGCAGCTCCGCTCAAGCTAGCGGATCTAGGAACGGGTCCGAAGATCTTGTTTGCTTTCCAGCACTGGTGCAATGGCTGCCATTCACATGGTTTCCCAACGCTGCAAAAATTGCATAGAGCTTTAAGCTCCAAGGGTGTTGGTTTCGCGGCGATACAAACTGTGTTCGAAGGAGGACACGAGAACACTTTCGAAAAGTTGCGAGTCGCTCAGCTCAAGTATGAGCTTCCTATCGCTTTCGGTCATGACGAGGCACCTTCTGGCGCTAGATTTCCCACCTTTATGAAAGACTACCGCACGCGAGGAACGCCTTGGTTCGCGGTGATCGACGCTAACGGTCAAATTGTTTACTCAGACTTCCATCTCAATGCTGACTGGCTTGTGACGGCATTGGAGCAAGAGTAACAGACGCAGAATTCTTGACTCTGATCGGCAAAGCAGTGTCGTGCGCCCCCCCAGTCGTGCCAAGTACCTGACGTCGCATAGGTAGTGCTGGGTGGGCTGGAGCGCTTGCCAGGTCGCGACCTCGGGTTCGGCGCCACCTTTTTATTGTCTCAACAGCGACCATGACGACGAACAATCAACTGAACCCGAAAAAATTACCCATCGTGCTTGTGTTACAGGGCGGCGGGGCGCTTGGCGCCTACCAGGCCGGCGTCTACCATGCGATGCATGAACACGATCTGGTACCGGACTGGATTGTTGGTACCTCTATCGGCGCGATCAATGCCGCACTGATCGCCGGTAACCGCCAGGAGAACCGGCTCACCCGCGTGAGGCAATTCTGGGACAGGGTGTCGCACGACGACAACTTCAATATGAACTGGGTTGGCGAAGATTTACGCCGCTCCAACATCTGGCTCAACACGGTCGACACGGTACTGAAAGGCGCACCGGGCTTTTTCAAGCCGCGCATGTTCAGTGGGTTTTCGCTGGGAATGAAAGTAGCGCCGGAACACGCGTCCTTCTACGATACCAGCCCTTTGAACGATACCATGCAGGAGCTGGTCGACTTCGACTACCTGAACCGGGACAAGGATATTCGCTTAACCATTAGTGCCGTGAATGTGGGAACAGGAGACTTGACCCATTTCGACAGCCACAGCGGCAGTCTGTGTGCCGACCACGTCCGTGCCAGCGGGAGCCTACCGCCAGCATTCGCTGGTGTGCGCATCGACGGCGAACTTTACTGGGATGGTGGCCTGTACTCCAACACCCCGCTGGAGTCGGTACTACGTGAATTGCCAAAAGGCGACACGCTTTGTTTCATGGTTGACCTGTGGAGTGCTGACGGCGCGGAGCCGGACAATATAGAGGCAGTTCGCACTCGCCTGAAGGACGTCACCTATGCCTCGCGTTCACGACGCCACATCGAGGACTATGCATTGACCCACCGCATGCAGCGCAAGTTGCGCGAGTTATATGCACGGCTGCCGCCGCAGAGCTGCACCGAAAAAGACGAAAAGGATTTACTTGAGCTGGGCTGTGCTTCGACCTTGCATATTGTGCGTCTGCCTTACAGCGGGCATGACTGGAACATGGCCGCTAAAGACATCAATTTTTCGAAGGGGTCGAACAACTGGCGCTGGGACCAGGGATACGCTGACGCGATGCGCGCCCTCAAAAGCGCGCTGTGGCTGCAGCATGTAACTGACGACACCTCCGTAGTCGTCCACGAATTACTGAGTTAATGGCCGTGCGGCGCCTGTCTCAAATGCGATCTCGAGTCCTCTCGAACGTGCACATAGATGCTGACTGGCTCGACTAGGCAATGGAGCAAGCTTAAACAATGCGACGATTTCTCTTCCTGATGACTACCCATCTCGCAATGCTCGCTATTGGATTTGTTGGCGGGGTCTACACGCTGCCGATCCTTACAGCTCCCCCAGCACCGGACTCAGCAATACTTAAGGAGATCGCGGATAAAGCGGTCTTTAAGGGACGTCTGGTGCGGAATCTTAGAGGCAGTGATTTGCTACATTGGGGTGAAGGGGTAATCGAAGTATCGCGGAATCGGATTGCCCATGTGGGACGCCTTTCCCCTGGTCCTGATTACAAGATTTACCTTGCGCCGCGTTTCGTAGACACGAAAGAAGCTTTTCTCCTCGCCAAGAAGGAGTCGATTCGCATAGGGGATGTAAAAACGTTCAACGGCTTCATCGTACAGGTGCCTGAAGGAGTAGACGTTTACGACTACACCACGGTTGTCATTTGGTGCGAAACATTCGACCAATTTATAAGTGCGGCAGAGTATCAAACCTCGCGTCAAACCCAAAAGTAAATAGCGGATGGATACTGGAAAAGCGACGTGTAGACATTACCTTGCCCGCCCACCGGGAAACGTGTCGATGTCTAGCGACCAGCTCATCGCTGGTCAACGGTCTGCTAAGTTCGCACTCGTCCTTGAGAGCCGAATGGAGATTCAGGTGGTCAGCAAATAGAGCTGAACTTATCTGCTTGGCGCACATATTTATGATAATCTAATCGTACGATTGTTCTTCCGAAACATGCTCAACTCTGCCGAAGTCTGGGGCGCCATCCCGCATGTGAATATGGCAGATTCAACCGAGTCTCGCAGTGCGATTTTGTGGGTGTCGGGATCGGTAGTCAAGTGAAAGCACCGGCGAGCTTTCTCTGGAGCGCTAAAGACTTCCTGCAGGCGCGGCAGCGGTGGGCAGGTCACTTTCCGGCGTACAACGTACAGATTGGTTCCACTAGGTTCTGATTCTAAACCGATCCATTTTGCTTTGACGATAAGGGAGTTGCTATGGCTACCAGAGGTTTCACCCGCCGCCGTCCCGGTGGCGAACAGTCCGATCGGATACCGCCAGGTCAGCATCTGGTGGAGAGTTTCCCGGTTCTGACCGCGGGTCCAACGCCACGCGTTGACACATCTGTCTGGGAATTTGCTGTCAAGGTCGGTTCGAAGACCGTCAAAGTGTGGAACTGGCGTGAGTTCAACGCCCTACCGAAGACCACGATGACCAGCGACATACATTGCGTCACATCCTGGACAAAGCTCGATACAGTGTGGGAGGGAGTACTTGTCGAAGACATTCTTGCAGATGCGGGGCTCGATCGGCCTACGGATTTCGTATCGGCGCACTGCTACGATAAATATTCGACGAACGTCCCACTTGCCGATCTGCTTTCGAGGAAAGCAATGGTCGCGATTAACTTTGCCGGCAAGCCGCTTGCTCGCGATCACGGAGGACCGGCACGCCTTCTAGTCCCCCATCTGTATTTTTGGAAATCTGCAAAGTGGGTAAATTCCTTGCAATTTACAACCAGCGACGAGCCGGGCTTCTGGGAGCGACACGGCTACCATATCTACGGCGATCCTTGGCGTGAGCAACGGCACTCGAATGACTGAGAACGGTGCCCGAATCCAGTGGCAGTTGTGCGTGATCGATGCAATCGTCCAGCAAACCCCGAGTATTAAGAGCTTTTTTCTTCGGTTGAGCGAACCTTTCGCGCATATTGCAGGTCAGCACGTGGATGTCCGACTGACGGCGCCTGATGGCTACAGTGCGATGCGCAGCTACTCGATCGCGTCAGCGTCGGTAGCGTCTGCGACCATCGAGCTCGCTATCGAGCGCCTTCCAGATGGCGAAGTATCGGCATACTTTCACGACGTCGCGTCGATCGGCGACGAAATCGAGATTCGTGGTCCCCTCGGCGGACATTTCCTTTGGCCTGAACCTGCAGTAGACGCAGCGTTATTGATTGCGGCAGGCTCAGGCCTCGTGCCGTTGATGGCAATGATCCGGCAGCGCCGTGTATTGGCCCAAGCGGTGCCTACGGCGCTTATCCTGTCCGCACGGACCGCTGAGGACGTTCTCTTCTCAGAAGAGCTTCATTCCATCGAATCGAACGATCCGGCATTCGTCCTGGCGTTAGCGATTACGCGAGAGAGACCGGCCCGAAAATCGGATTTTGCGCGACGAATCGATAGCGCCATTATCCGAGAAGTTTTAATCCGGCTTCACCGAGCGCCCACGCAAGTGTTCGTTTGCGGGTCTAACGGTTTTGTCAACATCGTCACCGATGGCGCGTTGCTAGCTGGCCTGGACCCGACCATTATCAAGACCGAGCGCTACGGTGGCTAGCACTAAAACCAATTCACGTTGCACCATCATAGACGTGACCCCAATGACTTCTTCTGGAGATCAACATGAGCCGATTTTCCCAACCTGTCTTTATAGCCGCCGGCCTTCGAACCCCTTTCGGTCGCGGTGGCGGGGCCTTGGCCGCCTATGACGCCGTGTCGTTATCTGTGCCTGTCGTGAAAGCTATGGCAGCGCAAGCGGCGCCAGACCTCCTCATATGGGGGACGGTCATGCCAAATTTAGGCTGGAGCAACATTGCACGCGAAATCTGGCTTGACGCCGCGCTCAACCCGAATGTGCCGGCATTTTCCCTCGTGCTCGCATGCTCTACTAGTATGACAGCCACGTTCGCAGCTGCGGGCATGCTGGGCGGAGGAACTGACCTCACTATGGTCGGTGGTTCTGAAGTCATGAGCCGCCCTTCAATCGCTCTGACGGCTGATGCATCCAAAAGACTCGTAGGTCTCTTCGCCCAGGATCCGACCGCGGCCCTGACCGCCCTGAAGTCTTTGACTCCAGGCGATTACGTGCTTCCCACAAAAGGTTATGCCAACCGAATCACCGGCAGAACGATGGGTGACCATATGGAGGAGACTGCCAAGGCTTGGCAAGTCTCACGCGAGGCGCAGGATGATTGGGCACTTAAGAGTCACCAGCGGTCAGTCACCGGTTGGGAAGGCGGTTTCTTTGACAATCTAGTGATACCCCTGCCGGAGCTAGCGCGGGATGCGAACCCGCGCGCCGACACTTCGGCCGAAAGACTTGCCTCACTCAAACCCGCCTTCGATCGCAAAAGTGGCCAGGGATCTCTGACGGCCGGCAACAGCTCACCAATTACCGACGGAGCTGCAGGGTGCTGGGTCGCCACCAAGGCCGGTGTGGGAAGACTGCCGGCGGAAACACCATATGCGCAGCTCGTTGACTACGAGGTGTCAGCCGTCGATCTCCACACGGAAGGCCTGCTAATGGCGCCTGCCTACGGCATTCCGCGCCTGCTCGCGCGGAACAAACTCAACTTCTCGGACGTCGCACTATGGGAAATTCATGAAGCCTTTGCAGCGCAGGTTCTGGCGAACGTCGCGGCAATCACTAATCCTAGCTGGGTGCGCGATAAAGCCGGTGTTCAGGCGGCTATGGGTGACTTCGATTGGAACCGCGTTAATCCGAATGGGGGTTCGGTGGCCATTGGCCATCCGTTCGGGGCAACAGGCGCGCGCGATCTCAGCCAAGCGGTGAAAGAATTATGGGCCCTACCGCCTGGATCCAAGGCAATCGTCAGTATCTGTGCCGACGGTGGTCAAGGCACGGTGGCACTCCTCCAACGCCCTTGATTGGAAGATAGCGACATGAAGGCAATCGCTTTCCATGAATCAGGTGCTCGAGAGGATTACCCTTTCGAAGGTGCGCCGGTGCCAGTGCATACAGGCGAGATTCAAGTCAGCGATTTGTCGTGTGACATCAGCAAAACCAATTGGTATCCGTGTGCGGGTTCCAAGGCGCCCCCGTCGGAGGGGGGATCCTCCGCAGCCTTGACGTTTATTCCCGGTCAGGGCCTACACGATAAGCTTCACGCAGGAGCAGATTACCTGGACGGCATAGCGCCAGGAGAGATAGGCTTAGGCATGATTCCATTTGAGGGATTCAGTAACGCCACATATCAAGTGGGTCAACCACGTCGCATGGCGAAGCAAACCTACCTCTCTGGCGTCGAATTTGGCACACACAAGTCGGCAACTACGCCAACGCATGGGAGGTCGAAATGGTGAAGGCCGGTTTTGGAGGCGGATGCCATTGGTGCACGGAGGGAGTGTTCCAGGCGTTGCGCGGCGTCGCCCAGGTTGAGCAGGGCTTCGTAAAATCAGACGCGCCAGCGGATACCTGGTCCGAAGGAGTGATCGTTACGTTCGATCCATCTTTAATTAGCCTAGCGACGCTTTCGGAGGTGCATCTCAGAACGCACTCTGCCACGAGGTTTCGATCGCCTCGCAGCAAGTACCGCAGCGCGATCTATATCTTCGAAGATAGCCAACGAAACGAGGCCGAACTGGCCATCACCAGTTTCGCCGATGAGTCTGGTAAAACAGTGCACACCCTCGTGCTTCCGTTTGCCAGTTTTGAGGCATCGGAAGCGCGTTACCAAAACTACTATCGGACCGACCCGAGCAGACCGTTTTGTCGGCGCTACATCGATCCCAAGCTCGAATACATCCGCACGCACTTCTCGACGCTAGCGCTCCCTGAAGCAACCTAACCCAACCACACAAGCAATTCATAAATGATGACGGCGCCAGGGACCAACGTGTCTCTGCGCTAAGTCCCAACCTGTTTGTAGTTATTTCCGACTCGAACTCTGCATACAGGTCCGTTGTTGAAGGCGCCGCAGAGCAGAAGAAGGTGACGGCATCGTTCAACCACTTCTGCCGTCAGCAATGAAGGCGACCAGGAAAGACGACAAAAGGGACTAGTGTCGAGGGCTCATCAATCGATCGCGTTTAATCTTGTGAAGCTACACTAATACCAAGGAACCCCATGCTGATTCACCGTCGCCCCAATGGCCTTGATTTACCCTACTCATCTGAAATCACCCCGCAGGCAGTCTACGAAAAGCGGCGTGAATTCATCAAGAAGATAGCGATGAATGCTACCGTCGGTGGCGCTCTGTGGGAGTTGGCCAATCGCGAAGCGTTCGCACAAACGCCTGCCATCAAATTGGCCGCCAAGCGCAACCCCGCATACTCTGCGCTCGAGAAGCAAACCTCGTTCAAGGACGCCTCCACCTACAACAATTACTACGAATTTGGCACTGATAAATCCGAGCCGGCCAACAACGCGCGTACGCTGAAAACCCGGCCGTGGACGGTGACGATTGAAGGCGAGGTCAAGAAGCCCATGACGATCGACATCGACGCCCTGGCCAAGCTTGCGCCGCTCGAGGAACGCGTTTACCGCCTGCGCTGCGTGGAAGGTTGGTCGATGGTGATACCCTGGGTCGGCTACTCATTGTCTAACTTGATCAAAAAGGTGGAGCCCAGCGGCAATGCGAAATTCATCGAGTTCGTCACCCTAGCCGATCCCAAGCAGATGCCCGGCGTGACAAGCCGCGTGCTTAAGTGGCCATACGTGGAAGGACTGCGCTTAGACGAGGCGATGCACCCGCTGACCCTTCTAACTGTCGGCATGTATGGCCAGGTCCTGCCGAACCAAAACGGTGCGCCCGTTCGAGTTGTGATCCCTTGGAAATATGGGTTTAAATCTGCTAAATCGATCGTCAAGATCCGCCTTCTAAAAGACATGCCAAAAACGGCGTGGAATATCTCAGCTCCGTCCGAATACGGGTTCTATTCAAACGTCAATCCAGAGGTGGATCACCCGCGCTGGTCGCAGGCAAGCGAGCGTCGGATCGGCGAAGACGGCTTCTTCCAGAAAAAGCGAAAGACGCTAATGTTCAACGGGTATAGCGATGTAGCGTCGCTGTACACGGGAATGGATCTGAGAAAGAATTTTTGATCGTGGCACGGCTCCCAGTTGCTTCATCATTATCGGGCATACCGAAAGGACTTCTCCATGGACGAGCCGTACGCACCAATCAATTGCTCTGATCACGACCGATTACTGGCATGCGCCACGCTGCGCCAGAACGTCCAACTGGTACTCATGCTACCGGATGGGGAAACCCAGGTGATCAGTGGCGTTATTGAAGACGTTTACTCCAGCAAAGGATGTGAATACTTGCGTTTGCGCGACGGCCCCACGATACGCCTAGATGCGATTCGCGCGCTAGACGGGAATCTGTTGGTTGGGCAGTCGTAAAGTAGCCAGCTAGACTCAGCAAGGAAGATTACTAGCGATTTCAGGACATCCCCCCGCCCTGAAGGCGAAAATTGCGGCAGTCCAGACACGCAGCGCTGTCGAGCGCGTCGACGTATAGAAATCATCGATTGTTCAGCGCTTCCCTAGCCCCCTTGGCCCCAAACAGTCTGGCATCGGTGCCAGATTTGGGTGAAGTGCGTCAGCCTATCAAGGGAGCGCCCCCTTCCACTCGCCATTGTTAGTCACGCGGGAGACTACCTGCTCGCGCCGAACTCAAAGCTTAGCAAAAGATGTTTCGAAAAAATATATGCCTCAATCATGTTGTTGGTATATATTTAGCCATCTACCTAGGCGAACATGACATCATCAACAGTAAATAAGAGCGGGGTCGGTGCGTTGACCTTGGGTGCTATCGGCGTAGTTTATGGTGATATTGGAACCAGCCCTTTGTACACCATGAAGGAGGTGTTCGCGCCAGCGCATGGTATCGCTGTGTCACCAGAGAACGTGATTGGAGTCGTGTCACTAATCTTGTGGTGTCTAATCGTAGTCATTTCCTTGAAATATGTGACGCTGGTGTTGGAAGCTGATAATCGTGGCCAAGGAGGGATCATGGCCTTGACGGCGCTGGCGTTGAAGTCGTTCACGAAAGGTTCGCGTTTTTACTACCCCGTCATGCTCATAGGTATGATCGGCGCAGGTCTCTTCTTCGGCGATGGCGTGATTACACCTGCGATTACAGTGTTGTCATCAATCGAGGGCATCGAAGTAGCGACGCCTGCCTTCAAGCCCTATGTAGTACCGGTTACGCTCACTGTTCTGGGTCTGCTGTACTGGGTTCAGCGTCATGGAACCGCTGGGATTGGCAGATGGTTTGGACCTATCGTATTGGTCTGGTTTGCGAGCCTTGCCGGCATGGGAATTGCGAACATTCTCGCAAACACCGAAATCTTGGCCGCCTTAAATCCGTTGTATGCCTTCACCTTCCTGCGGGCCAATGGTTGGTTCGCCTTTATCGCGCTCGGTGCGGTCGTCCTTGCGTTGACTGGGGCGGAAGCTTTGTACGCTGATATGGGACACTTCGGCCGCAAACCGATACGCCTGGCTTGGTTCTTGGCGGTATTTCCGGCACTCGCACTAAACTATCTCGGTCAAGGGGCAACGCTATTATCGAACCCCGCTGCTGCAGTCAATCCCTTCTTCCACCAGCTGGGCGCGTGGAGCATTTATCCGCTGGTAGCACTGTCAACACTAGCGGCCGTCATTGCGTCGCAAGCTACAATTTCCGGTGCATTCTCGGTCACGCAGCAAGCCATCGCTCTTGGATTCTTGCCGCGAATGAAGATTCTTTACACTTCAAGCCACGAGAAGGGCCAGATATACATCCCGCTCGTAAACTGGCTCCAGTTTGGAGCCGTCGTATTTGCTGTTGTTGTCTTCGGCTCATCTACTAATCTAGCGTCTGCGTACGGGATCGCAGCGACCGCGACAATGCTAATGACGACGTTGTTGACATTCTTCGTCGTACGGTACGGATGGAACTACCCTTGGTTAGTGGCGGTAGGTGCTACTTCTCTTTTTCTTGCAATAGATGTAGCACTCTTCGCTTCAACCAGCCTCAAAATTGTCAGTGGCGGCTGGTTCACACTGTTCATCAGCGTGATCATGGTGACGATCATGCTAACTTGGCGTAAAGGCCGTGAGCTAGTCTTCGACAATTTGAAGAGTCACCTCATCCCACTCCCTGAATTCCTTAAAAGTTTGCTCGACACATCGCTGCGCCGGGTCTCTGGGACAGCTGTCTTTTTCAGGACTGAGGGTGACGGTGTGCCTCATGCAATGCTACGCAACTTGCTTCACAATAAAATCCTTCATGAACGTATCGTATTTTTAACTGTCATCTCTACCGACATTCCAACCGTCCCACGCGCCGAACGAATACGGGTTGAACTGCTCGGAAATAACTGCTACCAAGTCAATCTCACGTATGGGTTTGTCGACTTCACAGACGTTCCTGCTGATCTGGTGATGTGTTCCGAGCACGGACTACATATCGACCCTGTGGAGACCTCATATTTTCTCGCACGCGAAAATATCATCGCGACACCTGGAGCAGGAATGGCGCTGTGGCGGGAAAGTCTCTATGCATCGATGGTCAAGAACGCATGCGTTGCAGCCGACCACTTCAGGCTGCCTTCTGATCGTGTAATCGAGCTCGGCACGCAGGTGGAGATCTAACCGATTACGTTAGCGGCACCCGCCAGATTTGCAGCTTCCAGTTCTGTTTCGGCAATCAGACGCGGCTTACCGTGGTCGCCGCGGTGCGCCGCCCGTGGCTTGAGGAAGTCGTGCAACGCGCGATAAACGGTGCTTGGCGACACGCCATACAGCGCGGCGCTAGCAAGAACCTGCGCCGCCCGTTCCGGACTCTTGTGCGGCAAGCGATCCAGCCGCTGCCGCAACTGCAGCAACGAGTCGGAAGGGATCTGCTTACGGCGCCCTGTTGGCATCGCTATTCGCCTTGGACAGGTAGTTATATACATTGATTTGGATATCCCCATCATCTTGCAGATGTCCTTGATGGTGTGCTTGTCCTCGTGGTGCAGGCGCAGGGCCAATGCCAGCTTGACGGGATCGAGCCGTTTCGGCCGGCCACCCATCCGACCACGCACCCGGGCGGCGGCCAAGCCCGCCTGAGTGCGTTCGCGGATCAGGCTGCGCTCGAATTCGGCGAGGGCGACAAACAGGTGGAACACCAGGCGTCCCCCACTAGACGTGGTGTCGATGTTTTCCTGCAGGCTGCGCAGTCCCACTTTGGCTGTTTCGAATCGTTCGATCAAGTTCTTGAGCGAACTGCCCAGCCGGTCCAGGCGCCAGATGACGACGGTGTCGCCCGATCGCAGCATGGCCATCAAGCTGGCTAACCCGATGCGTTCGGCCTTGGCACCACTCGCCATGTCCTCAAACGTCCGCTCGCAGCCTGCCGCTTTCAACGCGTCCAGTTGCAGGTCCAGGTTCTGGTCATCGGTCGATACCCGTGTATAGCCGATCAGCATGGCGCCAGGTCCAAGAAATCACGAAATTCGACTATAGCTGGACTTTGAATAGTGGAATGGGATGCTGGAACTCTCAACAAGGGCTGGGCATGACATTGCGTAAACAATCGGTCGATGTCCAGCAAACCTCCGTTTTCTTGAGTCCCTAGTAAGTGTAACGGCTCGCGTTTCAAACTGACCGTGCTCGCAATCGGCGTTGATTTCGGCAGGCCACCGCCAGAATGCGCGCGCGGATCTCGGCAGCCTTTGTATCGAACTGCTCGGTCATGTGCTTGCGCCGGTAGCCTTGACGCGTCAGCATGGGCGCCAAGGTCGTCGAGCTGCAGCGACAGCACTGTCTCCACCAATTCTGCCTTACCGGCTTTTCGCCCGTCTGGTAGCCCGCTTTCAAGGGCCAGCGTCAAGTGCAGCTGGACCTGTAGCGGCGTGCGTAGCTTCGAAACAATTTAGAGTAGGTAGCACGCCAGATCGAACAAGCTGACGTTGCCTTTGAGCTTCTAAAAATATTGTTATATCGAGCGAATTTGCCGTGCTTTTGTTAGATTTGCCGTTAAATCAGACTTCGTCTGGTGCTCGTGAGCGAGCCAAGCAGGTTGGCCTGGGCCACTTCGCCACGATTCACTGAGGGGGCTGTTATTGACGGTGTCAAAGCCGAACTTGTCATACAGCCTTGTGACAAGTTCCACAGCGGCTGGATAGTCACTCGATACCGATAACGCGTGCCGGCCTGGTGTACCAGGAGGCTTCGCCGACAGAAATAGTCGAGGAGCCTGAATATGCGTGAACGCTTTTGCCACCATTGAGGTCGGTAATTGCTCCTGGCGAAGTTCATGAACCGTTTTAATGCCGGAATCGATGATCGGAAAATTGCCATCACGCCAGGCCATGTAGTTGTTCGTATCAATCACGACCTTCCCTGCCAATTGTTTCACTGGCATATCATTTGCCAATTTTAAGGGCACGGCAATCACAACGAAATCACCTGCTTCCGCCGCTTCGGCGGACGTGGCGGCACGTGCCGACGGTCCTAGTTCAGCGACGAGGTTGGCCAAAGTTTCCGGACCGCGGGAGTTCGCGATTACCACCGCATAACCGTTAGCGATCGCAGCGCGCGCGATCTGGCTACCGACCTCGCCGGCACCGATAATGCCTATTGTCGTCATGATAAGTTTCTCCAGCGTGACGCTTTTGTCACTAACATTTTTCTTGCAAACATACCCTATCACTCCCTTTTGCAGCCATCTGCGTAAAAATGCCGACACTCGCGCCCCCGCGAGCGCAAGTGTGGCGGTGACGATAATCAGGCGCCGAACGCGCCGTCGATTGTATGCATTGCCCCGGTGACGAATCCAGCCTCCGGTCCAGCCAGCCAAGCGACCATTCCCGCAACCTCTTCTGGCCGCCCGTAACGCTTGATGGCCATGAAGCTTTGCATGAGGTCTTTCATCGGTCCGTCTGCAGGATTCGCATCGGTATCGATTGGGCCAGGCTGCACGACATTGATCGTGATGCCACGCGGACCGAGATCGCGTGCAAGCCCTCGCGCCAACCCCTGCAAGGCAGATTTACTGAGTGCATAGGACGCCATGCCTGCGACCGGCATCCTGTCGCCATTGACCGACCCGATCACGATGATCCGTCCGCCTTCTGGCATTTGCCGCGCCGCTTCTACTGCGGCGTGATACGGTGCATGCACGTTGATCCGCAATAGCCGGTCAATGGCGTCTGGGTCCTGATCGAGCGCATCGCCGAGGATGCCGATTCCGGCATTCACTACGAGAATATCCAGCGGTCCGCTCGCGCGCACTGCTGCGATGACCGCGTCCCGGTCGGCACTATCCGTCTCGACCGCTTTGCTACCCGTTTCAGCCGCTAGTTCTTGTGCGGCTCGAGCGGACTGGCCATAGGTGAAATTAACAGCCGCGCCCTCTGCCGCAAAGCGGCGAACGATTGCAGCACCGATGCCCCGGCTACCACCGAGAACCAATACGGACTTCCCTTGAAATAAAGACAAGAAACACTCCTTCGTTATTAATGTAAGATTCGCTACATAATAACCCGTTTATAATTCCCGTCAAGGATTATGTAATTGTGACTACAGATATATTCAAGCCGCGAGGGCGTCCGCGCACCTTCGATGTCGATCAGGCGGTCGGCATTGCCCAGCGTCTTTTTCACACCTGCGGTTACGACGCTGTCGGCATTGCAGCTATCACACATGCCCTCGGCATTAATCCGCCTAGTTTTTACGCCGCATTTGGCAGCAAAGCCGGCCTGTATGCGCGTATACTCGAGCGTTATGGCGGCACTGGCGCGATTCCGCTGGAGACCCTACTGCTGCCGGATCGCCCTGTCGCGGCATGCCTCAAGGCTGTGCTCGATGAGGCTGCGCGCCGGTACGGCGCGGATCCGGAAGCCGCCGGCTGCCTCGTGCTCGAAGGTATCCACACCAAGGACGCGCAGGCGCTTTGTGCGGCCCGCCGCGCTCACGCTGTGGCTGAGGATGCGATACACAGCTATATCGCTGCGCGCTATCCAGACGAAGCAGAATATCTGACCGATTTCGTCAGCGCGACAATGACAGGCCTATCCGCGCAGTCTCGCAACGGTCACAACGTGGAGCGCCTGCTTGCCACTGCTCGTCTTGCTGGCTTGGCGCTTGAACAAGCGCTGCCAGATCGACGCCAAAGCCGCCGAGATTCGTGCGATGTTCAGCACCCAGCTCGAACCGAAACGGGCGGCTGAGATTCGCGCGCGAATCGTGGTGGCGGGCTTGCCCATATAAGCCGTCATTTGCAGCTAGCGTGAGCCAGCGTACATGGAGTGCGAGTCGGCGCCGTCGATTGCAAGCCCACTTGCAGATAGCTTGCGCACAGGCCGGCCATCATTTGCAGTTAATTCGAGCCGGAATCGCAGTCGAATGCGAGAACGGTCGGTTTGAAATGCGAGCCGTTACACTTAGTTGTAGCGACCTACAATCGAAAAAGGTCCGACCTGCATTCAGTGACCTTTCCGACCAGAGAAAACTGCGTCCAGCGCGTACATCAAATCCGGGTTTTCTGGACTGGCATGGATGCAGGCAATCTCTGGCCGAGATGCCCGGTGCTTTAATTCCATAAAAATCTTGTTCCCTTCGGCGAGTTCGTGGAATTGTATTCAGTCGCAGAGAATTCTGGCCGGTGCTGGTGCAATGCGGGTTGGCTCCATCAAATGCAGGTTCATTCGCTGCTAATGCTGGTTTGAGGGGACAATCAGTCGCAGTTATTCCTGGTCGAAAAGGCCCCTGAACGCAGGTCGAGCCGTTTTCCATTTCCAGGTCGTTACAATTAGCCAACCGTCCGACGCCATTTGGATCGCATGGCGGCTCTTTGTTGGGGCATATACGATTTTGTTCCGCCCCAGTCATCGTTTCTTCTCCATTGGTGGACGCGGCCAGGCCGGGTAAGCGTGATGGAACGTCCTACACTGACCTCGGCGTTGTGCCGGAAGCAAGCGGAGACCCCTGGAAGCCCTGCCAGGAAACCAGGCAGGGCCGCGAAACGCCTAAAAATCAGGTAATTGGACGTCAGGGGAAATGGTTGCAAGCGCGTAGTCGCCGACCTCCTTGAAACCAAGGCCGCGATAGGAGGCCTGGGCGGCCGCGTTGCCGCGGTCGGTCGAGAGTGTCGCCGCGACCACGCCAGAATCGCTGGCAATCGCTAGCGCTCCGGCCACGATGGCGCGCGAATAGCCCAGGCCACGCAATTCCGGCGGCGTCCACACGTTGCCGATCTGGACCATATTTGGCAAGCGGGCGTTGAACGAGCAGCAGGAGACCGGCTCTTGCGATTCCAGCATGAACAAACTTC
The DNA here is from genome assembly GCF_900156175.1 of Janthinobacterium sp. TND4EL3. Taxonomy (GTDB): domain Bacteria; phylum Pseudomonadota; class Gammaproteobacteria; order Burkholderiales; family Burkholderiaceae_D; genus Janthinobacterium. Next base: position 11,527 of record NZ_FTMV01000031.1, on the reverse strand, counting down.
CCGCGGGGAGCAGCGCGGCGATTTCGGCGCGGCTCGTCTTCAGCAGGTGTTCGCCCGGCAGATCGCCCAGTACTGCCTGGCGGAATGCTGCGCGCCACGCGACCAACTGCTCAAAATCGGCGTCGACGGCGACGCGACAAGTGATCGTTTTCTCAGCTAGGGCAGCCGGCATAACCATGTCCGCGAGCTTGAGCGCAAACAGGTCTTCGCGCCCGTCCTTGAGCAGTGGCACTGCATCCAGGCCGACCTCATGACGTGCCGCCTGAACTTGTGCCAGCGGGCCAAAGAAACCGGCCAGACGGCGTCCGCTTGTTTTCAACACAGCCCTGGCCACCTTGCCCGCTGCCACCGGCACTTGCAGCAGGATCATGCCTGTCGCGGCCTGCGCCGCGGCGGCGATAATGCGGCCATCGCGGCGCGCGACGGCGAAGTCCGGCCGGTTACCGCTGCGACGCAGTTCGGATCGCAGGTACATGGAGCTGTATGCATGCTCGGCCAGAAAGGTGTCGAGTTCGGCCTCGCTTCCGCTGCTTAAAAGACTGATGGATGTCGGTGTAGTCGAGCCTGGCCGGGCGGCGTGCGAAAGAGTTGGATTGTCTGTCATGCGTTTGTCCAAATTATCTGTGGGCGCGGTCGCGGAATATTTCATCGTGTCGACTGCAACCGCCATCATAGCGGGAAAGAGAAAGGGATTTGCAAGAGTCCGCAGACGCCAAACGGGAGAGGTCGCTCACCTGCTTTACCTTCTGAGAGCATGAATGCTAGGAGAACGCTATCGCCAATGGTGCCGACTAGCCAATGGCATAGTTTTCTAAACGTGAGCAACGAGGCAAGCCCAAAAGTCATTACCACCCCACCTTTAGCGATTGCTGAAATGCTGATCCGTCGTAATTTGTCTGACGTCTATCGCGCCCTTCATCGACCGCTCAATCACCAGTCGGTTCTGGTTTTCGAACGGCAGCGATGTGCTCGAAACCGGCAAGTCCGTCACATGGCATTGGTCCTTGTATGGCGCATCCGCGGAGGTTGTGGTCAGGGCACTTGAGCCGGATCGACGCATCCTGATTCTCTGGCCGACACCCGTCGAATGGGTCTTCACTTCCAAGGGCGTCGACAAATCGGCATCCGAAGCACTAGCGCCGCTATTAGTTCCCGGACTGCTCGATCACCCGAAACCCTGGCTAGAAAATATGATCAGAACAAAGTTCAGTATCGGCTGGAGCGCCGGTACCGTCGTTTCCCGAGAAAAGCATGCGAGACAACGAGAAAACGTTAAAAGACTGCATGACTCAAGCATACAATTAATATATAGTAATCTCAATCTTACCGAATTCCTATCTTCAAAGGCTTGCTCTTCTTGCCTTGGCTTGTACTACCTGTGTGGGCAGTGACACCGTTCCGGTAACGCGTTCAGTGGGGTGCGGCCCTACGAACTGGGAGCGGTCGCCAGCGCCTTCTGACGTCTACTTTACTCAATCGCGAGCCACGTCATGAACAATGCGGATCTCAAGGCTACGTCCGACCCAACAAACGCTACAAATTCTGGCGATGAAGCCGAGATGGTTGGCGTGAATCTGATTAGGTTAATAGAGCGCCCACGGAACGTCTGCGCCGTGCTGAGATCATTTTCCGCTGCGGATAAGGTCTTGGTAGCCTGGTCACTGGAGTTTGGAGGAATATTCGATTGTGATTTCGAAATCACGTATGGCGACGGGTACAAGGTAAGCGGGAACTATCGTTTCTCGCCGAAGGGTTCGGCAAAACCCGCACTTACTAGGCACATTCGGGCAGTTGCGCTGGGAGCCTGCAGAGGCGAAACATGTTTGCTTACTCGCGGACTGAAAGGATACGACTTTGACTTCCTTGACCGTTACGAGACCAATGATTGGCCAATGCCGGAAAGCGTTCGTACAGCAATGTCTCAAGCAACATCTCACGAAGTCATAGGCGGCAAAGCCGACTCAGTGTAGATCTCGGCCCAACGTTGAAAGGAGAGACACACGAATATTCTTTGAGCATTTCTGCCGAACCCAGCAGCGGACGCATCGCGCAAAACCGTTCCAAGTGAGTCAGCCGATCCATGACCTTTTCCACATTATCCGAGACTAACCATGAGCGCTTACATTGTATTTCAACGAGTAAAAACGATTGATCAGGATTCCCTCGATCGGTACACAGCTAACGTTTCCGCTAGCTTTCAGGACCGGGACGTCCAATTTCTTGCCGCCTATGGTGAGCAGGAGACCCTTGAGGGACCAGCGACGGAAGGCACTGTGATTTTACAGTTCCCGGACATGGCCTCCGCCCGAGAATGGTACAAGAGCGATGCTTACCAGAATGCGGCTAAATATCGGTTCGCGGGGTCTGAATATAATGCCACTCTAGTGAAAGGTCGGAGCTAAACATGACTACATTGGCGGAGCAACGAACTCAGGTAGGTCTCCATGCAACCACAAAATCACTTCGAGAAATCATGCTAGATTTCAACTTTTTTATCCCCAGCTTGAAGGCTCGGTCGACACTGCAAGCCGTATTAGCAATTACAACTACGATAACCAGCATGAGCACGGTTGCAGCGCAGCCTGCTGCAGGACAACTTGAGATTGTCGCCGAGCTCAAGTTCCGGCCGGCCAACGTCGCTGCAACCGACGATGGAAAGGTATTTGCGACCGTGCATCCATTAGATAAGCCAAGCGGCGCCCAACTGATCACAATTACAGGGAAGCACACATATCGCCCTTGGCCCAACGCCAAGTATCAGAATAATGGAAAGCACTTTCCGGACGACCGGCTTGACTCACCGCTCGGAATCTACCGCGACAAAAATGCAAGAATTTGGGTAGCGGATATGGGCTTCAATATTGGAAAAACGCGGATCTGGGCTTTCGACAGCAAAACGGGAAAGCTGTTCAAACGAATAGACCTGGCTGCGAGCGTGGCTCCAAAGGGAAGCTTCGTGCAAGATTTGGTTGTCGATGATGTGAACGGCTGGATATTCCTCGCAGACCTCGCCAATCCAGGTCTAATCGCCGTCAACATCGGCAACGGTAAAGCGAGACGCTTTGGGAATCATCCTTCGCTGAACGCTGAGGCCAACGTAAAGATGGTTATCGCGGGAAAACCAATCAACTTTAATGGCAAGCCTGCGGAAGTCGCCATCGATCCGATCACAATTTCGGACGACAAGGAAACCATTTTTTATGGAGCGACAAATGGGCGCAGCTGGTACTCCGTACCAGCGAAACTATTTCGTAATGGTGCAACCGACCAGGAGATTGCGAACGCAATCGTACGAGTGGGGGACAAACCGATTTCTGATGGAGCGACTACCGATGCTGATGGCAATCACTACATAACAAACGTAACTGAAAGCGGTATCGACATCCTGACTAAGGATGGGAAGCTTACTCCATTCATTCGTGATGCGCGCCTCGACTGGCCTGATGGCATTCAGTTCGGCTCAAAGGATCTGCTATACATCTCGGTGAATCAACTACATAAGACCCCTGCCTTCACTGGAGGCGCTGACGAAGGCACTCCTCCTTATTATATTATGCGTGTCCAGACAAAAGTCATACCGTAGTCCATTTGTTTCGCAACGCAAGTGGCCAATTCGCCACAATCGAGATGGCGCGTCCTTTTAACCGAGGTGCGTGTCGTGGATGGCCACCAGTGCCATAGTTTTAAGCAGACCACGCGCCGGGCTGGTGCGATTTGCCCGTAAGTCTACGTTTTACCGCAGAAGCCGCCTCCCATCATGAACTATCTCGCTCACATCTATCTTGCCAGGTACAGCGACAATGCCATGCTTGGGGCGTTGATGGGGGACTTCGTCAAACCGCATATGGGACTACGGTTTCCGGCTGAAACGGAAGCGGAGATCATCACACACAGGAAAGTCGACTGCTTCACAGACAATCATCCGATCGTCCGCGAGGCTAAGGAACTTTTCACCACCCCAAGCAGGCGCTACGCCGGAATCCTTCTTGATGTGTTCTACGATCACTTACTGGCGATAAAATGGGAGCGTTTCTCGGACAAACCGTTGGACGACTTCATTGCGCATTTTTATGAGCTACTTGGTCGTCACGCGCGCGCCTACGCCCTGCCGCCCAATTTGGCGCGGGCTGTCCCCTACATGGTAGAGCAGGACTGGCTTGGGTCGTACCGTGACTTTGTTGGCGTCAAAGTTGCTATTGACCGTATCTCGACAAGGCTATCGCGTAAGCCCGAACTGTTGCGCGATGGGGTGGCAGATCTGGAAAAGCACTACGTCGAATTGTCGCGCGGTTTTGACGCCTTTTTTCCAGAACTGATTAACTTCGTCGCAGGCCACCGTCAGGGCGCTATCGTTGCAATTACAAAGCCTGTTGTTCTGCCGAAGAGCGTGCGCTAACTGTTGGGTGCGAGCGAGACCTGGTCGTGTAGGCGATATGCTCATGTTTCTGAAATAGAGCCGACGAAAGGTACTGCGGTGCCGGGCTGCGGCCACCAGATTTTGCTAATAGCTGCGACGATTTTTGACTGAATAGCTGCGACGTACGGATATCGAAATAGCTGCGACCCACTCCGTCCCTGACCTGACAACCGTCGTTACACCACCAGCAGGGACCGGGACCGGTTACTTCCGACTTGAACGAGTAAGCTTCGCCAAGCGCGAATCGGTGCGCCGGGATACAGAAGAGTCGCCGCTTCGACTGGCTCGCGATTATTGGCTATTTGCCTGTTTCCGCTGCTCGTGCAGCCAGACCGGGTTGAGTGGCCCGTCTTACAGCAAACGCGTGTCGGTCGGCACATGCTTGAGATCGTCATGGCGGCCATCCTGGTATTTAACCGTTCTGGCCAGTACGTCGGCGTCTTGCTCGAAACCGTCCAGTGTGACGATCGACACTGCGTAGAACGTGCCGTCGCTCCCCTTCGCGAAGGTACGGACGCCACATGTCTTGCAGAAGCGGTAGCGAAGGTGGGACTCTGTTTTACCCGCAGGTATCCACGTGTAATCGGACATATTGTCCTCACCTTGTCGCATTTTAAAATCATCCGGCTGCACGATCGCGAACCAGAAGCGCGACTTGGTGCAAATCGTGCAGTTGCAGCGTGACGTGCCTTTTTCGAATTCGATGGCGGCCTCAAAGGTGACGGCGCCGCAATCCCGTCGCGGCCGACCTGACCAGCTTTGTGACACCAGTCGACAGTTTCGGCGCACAGGAAAGCCTTACCCAACGCGCGTTAGGATCGCCATCGCAGAAAAGAATCTACAGGACAAAGTCCGATTCGAGACGGTCGATCTCCCTAAAGGCGAACACAAGCAACAGATTTCATCGAGCAAAAGAATTACTCGGGAACGCTGCCCGTTCTCGAGTTGGCAGACCGCACACTCATCACTCATCGCCGGGGGCCTACGGTGGAGCTTTACCAGAATTCGGAATGGGGATTTCGTCAGCGCGACAAGGCACTCCGCAGCACGCATTATTTTGACAAGTTACTCCACCAGCAGGCCTTCATTGCGGGCGAAAAGTTCTCGATGGCGGACATTACCGTCATCGGTGGGCTGGTGTTTGCGTCGATCGTCAAGCTAGCGTGCCTCCAGAATGTGAAGCATTGCTCGCTTGGTTCGAGCGGATGAAGACGCGACAGAGCGTGAAAAGCCAACCGGCATTTTCTGGTTGAGAACGCATGTGAAGATGCGAACAGATGAATAGGACCATCGTCCGTGTATTTGCGTACATCCGCTCCCGGCCGAAAGTCGCCTGTCGAGATGCCTGAGCGTCGATGCGGAGGACCGACACTGGCAAACAGCGCACTGGCGCTGATAGTGGTAACTACCTAGCCCGGGTCAACCCAATCAGGGTGTTGCGCACCGCGACCACAGCGCTCTGGACGGCCTTCGACTCGATCGGCGACAGCTTCGAATTTTCTATCAGAAGGATGTCCAGGCCTCTTTCGCGCAGTTGATGGCCGGCGTAGGTCAGGCTGACGATTACCTGACGCTCGTCGGTGGTTGAGCGCTCGCGCGTAAGATACCCTAGCGCCTCCAGCTTCTTGAGAATTGGCGTTAGCGTGTTTGACTCAAGGAACAATTTCTCACCCAGACTGCTGACTGTTTGGGCGCCCTCTTCCCATAGAACGATGACCGCGATGTACTGCGTATACGTCAAACCTAGTTTCTCAAGAATAGGGCGGTAAGCACGGCCGAACGCCAGGTTAGTTGAATAGATGGCGAAAGACAGCAGGTCGGCCAGTTTTGGGGCAGCCGAATTTGATGATTTCATGATTCCTCTTTCTTCATCGCCCCGGGCAAGTGTCGAGCAACTCTTTCATTTTCGGGCGTTAGAGTCGCAGCGCTAGCTCCAGCAGCCTTAAATCGCACTAGGGAAGGCACCAGTGAGCCAGGCGTCCAGTTCATCAACCCGGACGAACTGGGTCGGAACTGCGTAGGGAGGGTGTACCATCCACCAATGGATCTCGCGGCTCACGTATAGCTCAATGTTAATTGGAGCGTGATCGGAACTCGGGGCGGGCCAGCCCATAATCTCGAGCATACGTACGCGATGACGATCGACAAAGTTACGCCGCCCAACAATTTTTACCAGCTGGCCTTTTTTGTCCTCGGGACTACTTCCAAATATACGGTCGCGCAGGCGACGCGTGTCCTTCACGCTAAAGGCAGGCTGGTTATATTTGCATTCGATGAAGACTAAGGTATTCGTGTCGGGCCAATAGGCCAGCGCATCGAAATCACCTACATCAGCGAAACCCTCTCCCTTGAATCTCCTAAAAAAATCTACGCCGGCGCCCACATACGGTGTGTGACGCTCGCAGATCTCGACGGTCCTGCGCTCCAGTTCCGACTCGATGCTTTCTTTAACTTTTCGAACTTCCTCCACGACCGATGGCCATTTAAAATCTCCAGGCAGATATCCGTGCAGAACAGTCGAAAGCCAAATTTGCATTGAGCGGCTTGCTTGCTCAGCGCCCCAACAGAGCTGCTCCCCCGCAGGCACGAGAGGACGTATGGCGTACCGATGGACGCGCTTGTTGTGCTCCCAAAACGGAACGTCACCTTCTGGCATCTCCTTCCCGTCAAGCTGCCGTATTTGCGACGGGGACAGCGTCAAGAACTTCACTATCGCGTGGGCCTCGTCAATCGAGAGGTCTTGAATACACTGTTCGAGCGCTTTAGCGATCTCTTTTTCACTCGCGGAGTATGAGAAGCTAAGCTCTTCTGTGAACCCGAGGGTCACCCACTGCGAGAGCACTATTAGGGCGTCTAACAAATTGCGGAGGTCAAAGCCTACATCCCTGATGAAGGCTTCACGGATCGCTGAACTCTCAAGCAAATCTCGGCTTGCCCCCTCTACGGCGTCATCTGGAGCAATATCGACCCCAAGAGTTGAGTTCGCAATTTTGCGAACATATTCTGATTCTTGTCGCGACCAGTCCTGGGAATAGAACACCTCCGGAATAGAGCTGTCGTCGATCTCGACGCCGCCGACATCTACTTCGTTGTGCAGGACATCACTCGCTCCAGCAAGAACCATGTACCAGTCTATGAGCCCGACTAGCTCTTTAAGGACGGCAGGTGACGTGGGCTCGACTCCGGCTTGTAGATGCGAGCTGAGTACTTTCTCCAACAAATATCGGTAGTGCCGCGCCAAAGGAAGAAGCTCCTTTTTCGCAGCTGTCATCGCGTCAATCCTGTTGTAGTCCACCTCGTGTTTCAAGCTCTGTATCGCTCGAACGACTTTCCCGCGGTCCTTTGCCAGCAGTTCATCATTCTGCTCAATACACGCTCGAATCAGCTCCGCAGCATCGAGCTTTGCAATGCGAGTGTCTAAGTGCTCGCGCAGCGCATTGCGGCCCGCGTCCAATCTAGTCTTCGCTTCAGCAAGCTCATAGCGGCCAGGCGTAAAACCTAGCTGTTGGAGCTTAATTGCAAGAGTGCGTCTCGCAAGCTTGTACTCTGTGCTGCTGGGGACAATGGGATCCTGAAAATCAGGCACATCTATTGTCCGCCTTACGACTTGCAAGTGAAACCGCGCAGGTCCTTGGCCACCTGCTCGAATTTGCGCGATAACATCCGCAGACACCGAAGTCCCATTCAGCTCGCTGCACGCTGTGAGTGTTTGAACAAGGGCCTCAACTTCGAACGAAGCGTCTTTGGCGTCGTCCAAACTGTGCTGTACTGCCACCGGACTTACGAAAATTCGCACATCAGCACGCCCAGAAACCTCGGGCTCGCCAAGCGATATCGCCGTGACCATTAGTGGTGCGGATCCTGCGATCTCTGGCTCCACATCGTCATCAACGGTTTCCGTCGGGTTGGAGCGGCACTCAAGCACTAGATGAGTCCGCTCAAAGAGACTGGCGTTAGCCAAGATTTTTCGGTTGGAGTGCAATCGGTCGGCCAGGGCCTGCGCAAACAAGTCGATCATACGAATTGTCGTTAGCGAAACCGACCCTCCCGCAAACTTCACGACAAACTGTACGGTGCATAGCCCAACCTGCACTGAGTAAGCGATAACAGACCGTGCCTTCGAGCGAAGCTCGATTACCCCGCTCACATTCGTGAAAGTCCTCCATGCTGAGCTACCGTCCGGAAAGCGCGCCGGTGCGTTCGACCAAAACCCGCACAGCTCGCTATACCTCCAGCTGCTATTCCAATGCGGGTCGAGGGAGATGAAGGTTGGGCTCACTGCGCCATCAATCAGCACCTCATTCATATCTCTGAACGAAGCGAACATGTCAGCCTGAGCTTGCGAAAACGGACTAAGAGACCGTCGGCCCTCGTCGACAAATCTCCAAAAACGCTCAAGTTCTTCCAGGTCTTCTAAGGAGTCAAATATCGTTATAAAGTCCGCTAACGGTATCAGCCTTGCAGGGGCTTCCGGTGTTGGAATGCTGTTAAACCCAGTTCCGCCTTGCGCCAGCACTATGATGATTTTCACGTCGCTAGGTCGAGGGGGCGCACCCGCGCTATTTTGCAGTCCAATCGTGGGACCTTGCGCCGGGACTATGCCCCAGATCTGACCGCTATCAATGACACGCCGCACATCTCTCGCGAACTTAGCGGTGGCGCCGATCGCGTCGATTTTGCAGAAAACAATGATGTAGATTCCCGACGCTGCGGGCATCACAACACTCACCTCCGTCGGGAATATGTGCGAAGGGGTGCGTAGTCGAAGGGGCCCGGCATGCGTCCTCGGAAAGCGTTCCGAAACAAAGCTCGCGAGTCGAGCATGGCCACCTACAAACGAACTGGTTGTCGTCGCGGTTGTCGATGCCCAGTGATCTATAACTGCGGCGGGTCCATTACGGATTGATGTTGGTATAAATCGTCCCTTGACACGAAGCCCAAGAAACGGCCATACGCATCCGCCCATGCACATATCCCCAAACTCGCTCTCGGTTTTGAGTGCGCTCAAAGTGCCAAGTGCACCGACCAAACCTGCTGACGTCACAGTAAGTGGTCGCTCAACTGCGTCAAAAGTGGATAACAGATTCGCTTTGCACACTTCCCAAAAATCTTCCGTCGGTACAAACAGGCGGCCAGGCAAAATTTCGGGAACGGTTTCCTCAGCAGGTGCCGGTATCATGGTCAGCACATGCGCCTGGATCGCAAGCGCTAGGTCCATATCAGCGAGCGCAGCTTTCGCACCGCCGTAGGTAATGCGGAATGCTTCAACAAAGTCGGGAGTTCTTTCAATCGAACTGCCATAGAACATTGGGACGAAATCTTCCCCAAGCCGCACGCGTGCCATGCCCCAGTCTGGCTCCGGAATGAAATCTTCAAGCATCGGGAATGGCGGTAAGACTTCGTAGAGCCTACGCATGAATTCTGCGAATTCCGCATAACAAGTAATTTTTTCGTTCGCAAACTGATCTTCCGCCATGCTTGCAAAAACTCGCATGGCGAAGGCGTGCTTTACAGGGCTCGCGACGTTGGGAAGGAATAGATCAGACACACCCAACGAAATCATAACGTCCATCGGGTCGTACGATTGAAACACGTTAGCGACCGCTACAACCCGAGCCTGAAACTCGACATCCCGTGCGGCTTGACGCACCGCAGCCTCCGCTTTCCAAGAAGGGGGCTCGGGTTCGTACAGCCCCTGAACGCTGGCACGTATTGCTCGGATCTCTCTCTTTGCGCGCGATTTCTTTCCCATGGGTCCCCTTGTGGTTTTATTTTTACTGGTGTGAACTTAAATACGAACGCAGAAATGGCTACCACGAGCCGGACATTTGAAAGATCCGCATGTTGCTGCTCAATTTAAGAATTGGGCAGCACGTAACCGAAGCCAACATTATCTTTAGCGGGAAGACCATGTTACTTGGCCAGTAAGCTGTTCATCACCGGCGCGACGATGCCGACAGCAGCAATGTCGTACCGCGCATCAGCCGCAAAGGCAGGATCCATTCCAGGACATAGAACAATACTGTCCAAAACGTCTGCCCACTTGAACGGCACCCTCGCCAAGGTTTCATCCGCCACAACATGAGACTCAATCCACCCACCGACTTCGGGCATATGAGAGTAAAGAAGACGGACCTCTTGCTCCATCATGAATTGCTCTCGAAGGACCGTGAGCGACGCTATGAGCGCTTGCCCCAGTGAATCGAGGTGCTCCTCATAGTTCGATGTACGACGCCAATGTTCAATGTCCGCAACCGAGCGGTATCGAACTGCCCCGATGTGATGGTGGAACATATATCCGCTGTCTTCCTCATGCATCAAGCCTTCCAGCAATCGGCGTGGCGTAGTCGTTATACGGACGTACTCTAACGATCTTGCAAACGTCTGCCAGGCTTGTTCACTTTCCGGACCTTCCGTCCAGCAGAGTGCGTAGGATTCACCGACTAGCTTTGTAAGATCGATAGATCCGCCAGTCACCGAATCGGCATATCGCATTGTGTAGAGCGGGTTTTCAAGAGGATCTTTCCATATGCTCGCTAGTGCTCGCACATGGGTAAGTAATCCCTTCCTTACATCGTCAAGAAGGTATTCCAGCCGGCAGATTCGGCTGACTGGGGTGTCGAGCTCCACATCGAAGGCGTTCGCACGCATGTACAGCGGTTGCAAGACGTCAAACGGCGCACCGTCAAGCCCGGCTGACACAGCTCCGCTGTCCGCGATACGAATTTCTTCGATCACCTTTTCATTGCGCATTCGTGCTGTCCTCAATGGTCACTAAAAAATTAAACTCCTCGATTCCCGAATCGAGGTAGGCGGAGGATCTGCGAAGTAAACAAAAGACGGCCACTTCTCGACTCATAAATTCTGACTCCGCTTGTTACAAACAAAGACGGAGCCCTCAGGCTCCAGTCACTTCGCTTCCGAGGGGTGCTAAGACACTTCGGAAATGAATTGTTCGCGTGGGCGACGCACTTTTTTCAGGTTAGCAAGCCAGTCGCCTGCCTCGTCACGGTAGCCTAGGAGTCTGCGCGGCAGACAGTTTTTGGAACGTGATGGCGCCGGGCTTCTTGAACGGAGCAGTCGCTGATTTACTTTCGCGCGCGAAAGTGA
>NZ_FTMV01000023.1 GCF_900156175.1 Janthinobacterium sp. TND4EL3 | reverse complement strand
TTATGCGCTGGCAGCACAGGTCCGTCCAGTTTGAGGCACCCCAGTTCCTTTCCTGGAAAATTCCGTCTTCGGATCAACAACGCGACACAACCCGCATAGCTCACGTCCGGCTGCGTCGAATACGCGCAATGCGCGCACGTCCTCGGTGTCAAAATAGAGCAGCACCGGCTTGCCAATCAGGTCCGCCCGCCCGGCCAGAGCATGGCTCGTGTAGCGCGCGCCGAAGAAATGAATATAGGGCCGCACACCCTTGACGATGCTGCCACGCACGTGTCCTTCGTGTTCGTGCTGGAGCAGACACAGGTTGCGGCGCATGGGCTCGGCCAGCCAGCGCAGCGCACTCTGTTTTTCGCGCAAATAATAGCCCAGCATTTCCAGAGGCGAACGGCCGCCCAGGCTAGTGTGCGAAGCGGCGTTGTAGTTGGCGATCGCCACCGCGGTCAGTTCCATCAATTCGTCGAGCCGGACCACGGCCGGCGCTGTGCCGGTCAGTTCCGCAAGGTGACGACGGGGATCGGCAGGGCCGGTGCCCGTGGTGCCGGGCAAGCGGTGCGCAAGGACTGATGCCAACATGCCGAAAAAACGTTCAATATGGGGGCGCTCGTTGGGGCGGTAAGCAGGACCGGCATGGACGCCACAGCCGACAATATCGGTCAGTACGCGCAAGGTGTCCTCGGCGAGATTGGCTTTCGCATTGTCGAAGCGGAACAAGTTCCAGAGCGCATAGCCAAGTTCCGGGAAGCGCTCGGAAGGCATGCCGGCGCCAGAGGCAAAGCGCAGGCCGGGAATAGTCAGGGCAGGAGGGCGCCACGGGACAAGAGCCCGCTCGACCGTCTTGAGTACGTCGAAGCGACTATATTCCGGTTCGAGCACGATGTGGTAACCCAAGATCGCCCGACTGCAAATGTCGATGATACTGAGCAGCCAGACGCGATCGATTTCGAACGATTCCTCGACGCCGGCGACGCGTTCAAAGACGATGCGCAGCCGCACGTCGACCCGGTGTCCGTCGAATTCAACGGCATCGAACGGGATGGTCGCGACCAATGGCAGGCCTTCGGCGTTCGGACGTACACCGCCGGAGCGTTTTTGCGCGAGCGCGGCGCGCGCTGCCAGTTCAAAAGAGCGCGTGGCGATGGACTTGACCGCCGCGGCCAAGCTGCGGATCCCTTGCTCGTGCTGAACCAGGGGATAGTCCCGTTGCGTCAGGCCCAGCTCAAGACAAAGCAGGCGAAAGCGCTTATGCAGTGCGCTCAGCCCGCTGACAACAAGGCCGTTTGGCCCGTCTCTTAAAACGACGTGGTGTGCTTGCAGCTCATGGACGATCAGGACTTCCAGCTCAGGGTGACGTTCCAGCAATTGCTGGAATGCGCCAGCCTTGCCAGCAGGACCGGATCGGACGCTCGTTGCCGAGCGCCGGTAGGACTTGACGTGTTCGTAGGGAACGAGTGCGCGCAAGCCCTGCAGACGTCCGTCGGCATGGGTCTGTAGGCAGCGTTCGTAGAGCCGGCGCACGGAGCTGAACGGCACGCCGGTGGCGGCCTCGATGGCACGCAGGGAGGCGCGCTGACAATACAGCCGAACCGCTTCTTCACGGGCGCGAAATATTTTTTGTTGATCTCCAGAGAGGGTTGGCCAAGCCACGGTCGGCCACAATGTCGGGTCGGCGCGATCCGTCACAGCGGCGCTGCGACGGCCAGTCATATCGATTCCTTCAGCAATTCGATCGCCGGCCCCAACGGCCGATCACGCAATGACTTCGCCTTGATGCGCCCTCTGTGCAGTAACAGGAATACCGCGGTGCGGACAAGCACGGTGTCATATGGCTGAAAGTCGCGTTCGAGTTGCCCCAGCGTTGGCGCGGTCGATGTCGCCCGCTCGACATCGAGCAACAACCTTTCGCTGACAAAGCGCTCATTCGACGCAAGGTAGGGCAGGATGCGCATCCAGTTCTCGATCCAGATGCTGTGGGCGGCAAGATTTTGGACATGCACATATCGCACACCGATATCGTCGTCGGGACTCAGGACCCCAGCCCGGGCCGGTTGTGGCGTGGGCGTAACGATCCAGCACATTTCGCGTCGCCCAGCCCTCACCCAAAAATCGAGCAGTTGCCGACTGTTGTCATGACGCCAGTACGCTGGGCGCTCGCAATAACGAAACACCCGGGGATTACTTTCGAGGAGCGCCCAAAGCCGAACATGGAACGGGTCGAAGAGCGTCACTCGGCGCTTGAGCTTGGGGGCGAAAAACTCAAAGCGCGACGCGCCTTTGGGCCGCTCGCTATCGATCGGATGAGTGAAGCGTGAGTGTGAATTGCCAGGCGCCATGCGGATCTCCGCTGGTTTTTATACAATTTAGCACTTTTGCCGCGCATTTCAAGGATGTCGCAACTTTACTTCGAACACATGCGAAGTAAAAGTGTACCCATCAAAAACGGGATTGGCGTAAATTCAGGGACTTACGGGCGCTGGGGTGTATGCACAATTACTTCGATTGACGCTAAGAGAAGAGCTAGAGACTGGTCTGGACAGCCGGCCGCCAGTCAAAATGAAGAGATATCGCAACAAAAATCAGAATTAAAATTCTTTAAAAACAAAAACTTAGGTCAAATTTTGGGGATTTTTACAAGAATCCGGGCCGACCCTCGTGAGGGCTGCTGGGCGATCCTTGAGCTATGCCAATGCAAGCGGCTTGATCGCTTTGGCGATGGCTTTGCCAGCGGATATCTCGGCCATACGCAGGTCATACGCACTTTGGAGATTCAACCATCCTTGAGCCTCACTGCCAAAATAGCGCTCCAAGCGAAGTGCCGTATCAGCGGAGACGCCGCGCTCACCTTTGGTGATCTCGCTGAGACGAGAGTACGGAACGTGCAGGGCCAGAGACACAGCGCGCACGCTGACGCCCATGGGCTTAATGTAGTCCTCGACCAAAATTTCGCCGGGGTGGATAGGACGCATACCATTTTTGAACATAATGCCCTCCGTGGCTGTTCAGGTTTTTCTATGCGGGGCTAGGCCCCGCTCAGTGTGGGTCTTCGATCAGCACTTCATAAGGGCCGCTATCACCCCACTTGAAGGTCAGACGCCACTGGTCGTTAATCCGCACATGCCAAGCGCCGTCGTACTCTTTCAGGTCGTTACCCGGCGGCGCCTTCATGAAATTCACCGAGGGAGCCGCGTCGAGCTGGGCCAGCTTGCGCTCGGCTACGTTCTTAATGTTGACGAATCGGCGACTCCTGCCTGTGGTGAACAGGGCTTGCGTGTCGGGACAAGCGAAGGATTGAATTGGCATACTTTCATATTATCCGTTATCCGGTTAACAGTCAACAAAACGCGAGAATTTTCCTCGTTACATTTAGTTGGACGGCTGAAGCATCTGGAGTGAAGCCTGCCAAAAAATTTATCTCCTGTTCACTTGATGCTATCCGCCGGGCCCGCGCGGGCCACGCGGCCTGGCGTTTCTCGTTCCCAACTCTCGATCAGATCGATCGCGTCCTGCTCCGTATAGCCCATCGTCGTGTCGACGCTGGCATGGCCCAGCGACGTGGCCACGCTACGCAGATCCTGACCCGACAAGAGCGAGGTCATCGCGAAGGTATGCCGCAGCCAGTGTGCCGATACCCGAGCCAAATGCGCTGCGCTTGCGCCATCACCGGCTTGCTCCAGCAGAAGGACTGCATCACGTATCCGACCTTTGATGATGCCGTGCAGTCCTTGCCGGCTCCCCACGTCGCGCCATTCACCAAACAGCCGCCGGTCCGACGCGCTCTTGATCCGGCTCCCGATCTCCCTTTTTTTGGTGCGCACTGACAGCACAAGCCCATACTGCTGGGGGTCCGGCCCAGGCATCGGGTCCAGTCCGAACGCGCGCCGGTAGGCAATAAAAGCTTCCAGGAACGCCACGCTCACCGGTACCGTGCGCTGTTTGCCGCCCTTGGCCGTCTCTGCCTTGACCGTCATGGCCCAGTAGGTGTTGCCGCTGTTGGGGTTGTACAGCAACCCGACGGCATCCATTTTCGCCCCGATGAGTTCCGACGCCCTCAGTCCCGACTCGCGCAGGCAAATGAAGATGAAGCAGTCGCGCAGGTAAATCTGATGGTCTTTCTGGGTCGGCCGCGGCGCCTCCGCCATCACCTGCAGCACCAGGTCAAACAAATCATCCCCCACGGCGCGTTTTTTGTCCAAGCGGCGCTGCTTCGGCGCTTGGACGAGCGCCATCGGATCGAGGCGCAGATAGCCGGTGCGATGCAGGGCGCTGAACATGGCCTTGGTAAAGCGCATGATGTCGGACTGGGTGCTGACGCCGGGCTGCTTCTGGAACGGTGAGTAGTCTGGCGCACCAGGTGCGATATTGATAGTACGCAAGGACGAAGCAGGCAGCTGTGCCAGGTAGTTGCGGAAGGTTTTGACATCTTGCAGGGTCCAGGTCGACGGCGGACGTCCCAGTTCGCGCTCGCAATACCAGCGCAGCTTGGCCAGATGGTAGCGGTAGGTTTTGAGCGTTTCATTGGAACCGCTTCTGCTGTTGTCGGCCACCGCGGCCAGCCACACATTGATCGCTTCCCAGTCGTCTGCGACCGGCCCCAGGCTGTGCACCGGCTGTGGGGCGGCAACCGTCATTTGGCCGGCGCCGTGGGAATAGGGGGTCAGTCCGGTCATCGCGCTGGACCTCCTTTACTGAACGCCATTTGCCGGTACATGTCCACTTGCTGCTCCTTGTCTTTGAGTTGTTGCTCCAGCTGCGCGCAGCGCTCTTTGGCCGCGCGCGTTTCTCCGCGCACGCCATCGATGGCCTGCATGGCAAACTGCCGGCTACCATGCAATTCTTCCGCCATCGCGCCCAGCGCCGCCGCCTGGTCCTTGACGTTCTGGTATAGCACCGCCAACTCGCGCGCGCGTTCCTCTGCCTGGGCGGCGGCAGCTTGCGCCTCAAGCGCCATGCGGGCGGCCTGCGCCCGGGTTTCATTTAAATCCTCTTCGGTGACGGCGAGACGCTCGCGCAGATAGTCGTTGTGGGCCTGCAAGCCAGCGGAGCGATCTTGGCCGGCGAACGCACGATCCTGTTGATCCAGTCGCGCTGCCAGGTGGTGCAGCAAGCCAATGATCTGCTGCAGTTCGAGTCCCGTTTCCCGCGCCGGCGCCGGTGCGGGGACCGATGGCGCTGCTGCGGCTGCCGGCAGTGGCGTTGCCGCAGCGATGCCGACCGACACCGCGCGGCTTTTCAGGTCATGCTCCAGCAAGTTTTTTTCGGTCTCGAGGGTGGTCGTCGATGGCGTGCGTTCGGGCGCGTACGCCTGCAGCAGCTTGCGATAGGTCCCGGCGCTGTAAATGCGCCCGGTCGCGTGATGCACCGCCCGTAAAAAATCGTGCACGAAGGGACGATGCTGGCGGGGGTTGTTGGCGTGACGGGTATGAATATCGCCCAGTTGCATCACCAGGCTGCGCGCCTCATCGTCAGTGAGTGCAAAACGCGGCCGGCCGGCGTTGCGCGGCAGCGATGCCGGTGCTGGCGGCGGTGGGAACAGCGGGTCTGGTGGTGGGTGCATGGTGAGCGCAATCGATCGGGTCTGCCGGCGCAGACATCACGGCGGCGTGGGTGAAAAAGAGCATAGCACGACCGACCAAACAGCGGTATTTAAACCGGTATTTTTCATGCATAAACGTACCTGCTATTTACCCTATCATACTTAGCCTATATTAAGTATTGTAAATTGTAAAAATCCTTTCTGAGATATATCCTGCCGAAAAAACGCAAACGCTCTGATGTAAATGTGGTCGAACAATAAAGTTTGACACTAAACAATAGAGTTTGACACCAAACCGCACCATGTTGGTGCGGTTTCCGGTTCGCGCCACGGCACAATGCGGGTTTGCTGGCCATTTGGTGTCAAACACAATTATTTTCACACTTGGTGTACAAGACGAAAACGACTGATTTCTGAGGGGTGTGTCAGACTGTATTATTGACCTGCCGGAGCAGAGTTCTCATAAGTCATTGATTCGTATATGCCGCCTGTGTCAGACTTTATTATTCGCCCACAGTTTTGCGACATCATCAAGTGATCTTCACGATATCGACTGAAAGGTGCCATTAGCTGTTACTCGACTCCTTCGCTCTATGAAGTTTCATGAAGATGTAGCCAAACCGAAAAGGCGCAAAATCCTGTCGCAGTCGAGCGACGTCAATGCAGTGCGAAACGTAAACGCCGTAGAGAGAACGATTGATACGAGCGGCACCCCTTATTTATTTTAATAATTAGTTTCAGCTGTTTCGCTTCCTCATACCCCTCAACTGATCCACGCCTTAACAATGACAAAGCAACCCGACTCACCCTCGTACCATGCGCTCACCGCCGATGCCCTGCGCGCTTGCGGCTATAACGATCTCCTACGAGATGTGTCTCCCACCAGCTATATCGACGTACACGCGGCGTTAACTGCGGCCCGCAAAGCCAACACTGAGACTGCGCACGGTACCGCCTTCGGTTTCCTCGATGACATCATGTCGATGATGCTCACACCAGAGACCCCAGCAGAGCCCTTTAAGCCGGAGATTGAATGGGGCGACCGGCGTACCGCCATTCCGGGCGACTTTCGCGACTATATGGAGCTTTTGGCTACCCTCAGCGACGGGGCCGAACATCGTCTGCTGCGTGCCAGATCGGCGGACCTGATCTGGATGCTCGACAGAAAACGCGGTGTGCGCTACGCCATCCAGGCCATAGACGCATACCGGCAGCTGCCAGCACAACCAGCCACCTGGATTGAAGGTGAACGCAGCAACTGGATGCGCGCCTTACAGTTGGCCGCCGGCCTAGGTAAAGCGGGCGCCGCACACATCGCGGAGATGGAAGCGGCGCTGTTGCACGCATTCGACGAGGCGCAGGACAATGGCGAGCATCGCAACGCGCCGCATTGGTTCTCGGATGCCCTGTACCGCAACAATCTGGCCAAGCCCCAGGCACGTCAGTTGGCAGACAAGCTGGCGACCATGGGGCGCAACAGGAGCGCCGCAGGGGACCTGCCAGGTGCCCGTGGCTCCTATGAACGCGCCGGGCGGTGGTACAACAAAGCAGCCGACAGCAACAACGCCGTGGAGATGACGGTGGCGATGGCAGAATCCTGGGCAGGCGAAGCCCAACAGCGGCTGCAAGGCCCTACCCCATCGAGCGCCGTCGCTGCAAGTGGTTATGAGAAGGCGATCCAGTTTCTGCGCTCGGTGCCAGCAAAGGCGCGAACAGCACGCAATATCGCTCACCGGATTGACGTTCTCAGGCAAGCGATGAATGCAGCCGGCGAGCAGGCCATCGGCGAGATGCACATCATCACCACCAAAGGACCGGATGTGCGAGCGCACGTCGCCGAGGTGCGGCAGGCTGTGAAAGGAAAAACAGCGGTCGATGCCCTCCTCCACCTCACCGCCATATATCACGGGCCTGCCATCGCGGAGCATCGCGCGAGCGCCGCACAGCGGGCGCAGGAATCCCCCATTTCGGCCCTCTTCAGCACCACGCTCATGTCGCCCGATGGAAGAGTCATCGCGGCACGTCCCGGTGCCAGCGTGGACGATACCGGCGACATGCAAGAGGCCGCGCTGTTGGCCAGTATGGTCGATTACTTCGCACAGACGACCATGCCAAGGGTGGCGTTTCTCGTCCTGCATGCCCTCGATGAGGTACGCTTTGAACATGCCCTCACTCTGGATGATTTTGTGGCCCTAGCCCGCAACTCGCCGCTGGTGCCACCCGAGCGTGCCTATCTGTTCGGCAAAGGACTCTATGCTGGGTACAGCCTGGACTTCACTACCGCGCTGCATATACTGGTGCCGCAGATTGAACACCTGGTGCGCTTTCATCTGCAAAATGCAGGGGAGCATACGGCGACGTTCATCGACGGCATCAGCGATGAGATGGGGCTATCGTCTTTGATAGGACGCGAGAAGATGGTGCCCGTATTTGGGGAGGACCATACCTTCGAAGTGCGCGCGCTTTTTTGTGATCGGCACGGGCCCAATTTGCGCAACTTGTTGGCGCATGGCCTGCTGTCCGACGGCGCTTGCCAATCGAACGCTTCGGTCTACGCCTGGTTTTTTGCCTTACGCACCGTCTTCGCAGGATTCTGGAACGGGCATCGCCCTGCGCTAGAGGAGAACAATCCAGAGCGAAATGGCCCCCCGAAAGATGATGTGGAGAAGACAGCACCATGAGCCAGAACACACATGTCGTCCTAACCCCCATCACCTATACCCGTACCGATTACACCGCGTAGCCTGCAAGGAAAGAACGCACCTTGGCCGCAACGAAGTCGGCGGGTGTGAGCGGCGCAGTTGCGAGTAGCGTTGTGGAATCGGGCATGGGGCGATTGCGCTAGGGGTTGCGAGCCGGGCCGGAGTTTCACGTGCGAAAGTCCGCCACCAGGGATACCTGCGCCGCAGCGGAACGCTACACTGCAGGGTAAAGCGCATTCAGCGTGGCCATCAAGGAAATTCCTGACCGGGATTTCCACGAGGATACAAGACGATCGAACAGTTTCCACAAAAATTCTGGACCGTCCAGCGTTAGGTCAACGGACTCGTGAAAGGTATGGATTTGTTTTTCGGGGTCGTGAGTAACGCCATTCAGGTTCGCCTGACTCACTTTTGCCTGTTTAAGCCCATAGATCCGGCTCCCAGCCACGATCGTCACCGCGGGGTTAGGAGAACCTTTAATAATCTTCAAATGGGATGTCACTTCTTTATGAAAAGTAAAGCTGAAAGTGCCATCCATGTTGGGTTCAAACACATCAATACCAGCCAGGTGCAGGACAGACTGGACCCCAGCAAGAAAGGTCTGAAGGCGTGCTAGGTCCTCCTGGCCCAAGTGCTCCTCCCGACCATCGTTCCCGTTGTCGAGATCGTAGCGGTTCGCCGGCTTCGCCCACTTGATGAACTGCCGTTCGATGTTCACGGTGTACGCAACATTCATCCAGTCGCCAGCCGAGCTGAACACCATGACGGCTGTCCAGAATTTCTTCTTGCCATCATGCTGTCCGAGTCTCTGTCCTATCGTGCCAGATTGCCCTACGTAGAGCTGATTTCCATGGGTTGCCCGGTCGAAATGATCCGCATAGAGCATATAGACACCTGCTGGCTGAGGCTGTGCGGCGGACGCGATCCACTTGCAACACGTTGCGTAGGACATCCGTAAGACCTGACCGTCCCAGCCGTCGGCGGTGATCTTAGTGACTCCGGGATAGTTAGTTTCTGCAATAGAGATAGCTTTTATCATGTTGTCCGAGATGAAAATGAGGCGTTTACACTATCATAAGCCGTTTCACAACGAATACGATCATGAATGCTTGAGTGAAAAAGGGTTGGTCACGGCAGGACAAGTTCATCGGATACCTTATTCTGTTCGAATCAAGGCATTTAGATGTTGTTGATGTTGGCCTCTCCCATGCGGGCTTGGTCGCGGCTTAACCTGGTTGGCACCTGAATCCATGTCCGAATATGTCCCATTTAAGGACGTGACTGGACAGCCGTGTGGCCTTATCGTTCGTCCGGTAATAATCAATTTATGGAGGAAACCATGACGAAACACACGAAGGCAGTCCAGGGCAAAGCCACGGCCGACAAGATCCTAATGACGCAGGACCGAGCCTCGGCTATCCAGAGCCAGACGATGAAGGTCAAGGGTACGGTGTCAAAGGACGATTTCGCGGGCCGTGCGGCACGCGCCTCGGCCCGCAACGGCAAGGCCGGCGGAGGACGATGAGCGCCAGGAACGAGACGATGCCGAAAGAAAATATCCAACTAAATCCCGCCAAGGTCTGCCTGCGCATCGCCGTGGCCGGCGGGCCGATCAAGGCTCACGCCGTGGGCATGAGCGAAAAGACCATCCACCGCATCAAGAAGGGAGCACCCACCAGCCTGGCCACGGCGCACCGGCTGGCGACGAACCTTGGCACGACCGTCGAGGATTTGCTACTTCCTCCCGGCCGCGACGAAGTGGAACGGCAGTTGCCGCGTAACTGGCTGTACGAAAGCGTTGCACCGTCCGGCGAGCTGCTCCGGCATTTCCCGGCGCAGCTCGCCATCGGCGGTGGCCACGAGGGCTACATCGTCGACGGGCCGCCATCTCGCTGGCAAGGCCCGCTCGATGCGCTGCTGAAGTGGCACACGCAAGGCGGCAGGAAGATCGTCCTGCGCCGTTCGGCACATGCTTACCTGGTGGAGCTGCACTATTTTGAATACACACCGGACCATTCGCAGGAACTCAATTACTTCGGGGCGAGCGCCTGCCGGTTCTTCGCGCTGGCGCGCACCGGTGACGAATTCAGGAAAGCGGCGTTGAACGAGTTCCATGCCGACTGGATCTGGAGCGACTTGCGGCGCCTGGCAATGGAGAGAGCTGATATCGTCGACGTGGAGGGGGGCGTTGCCCCCGCGCACCCGCGCGATTACGTGCCGGTCGCACGCTTCTATCGTGGCATGATCGCACGTCGCAAAATGGAAGGCATGCGCGTGTTCGACCAGTTGCATCGTGACTTCCGGCGGGCGCTGATCGAGTATCTGGACGGACTGGATCCGCGCCGCGTACACGTGTCTACGCAAGGCTTTGGCATCCAGATCAGGATCGCTGCCTTTCGGCCGGCTGTGTACGACCTGTATTGGCAGGAAGACGAACAGTGCATCGAGGTCGACCTGGCGTGGTGGATGCCAGACGGCCGCCTGGCGCCCGCACCGTGGCGCCATGAACACCGTGAACGCATCGTCGCCGCACTCGCCGAGCGCAACTGGGCGGCCGTCTATTCCCCTGGCCTGCCGCTAGCCCACCAAATGGACAGCCAGGACGGCGAGGAAGATCCGCCGCTGGCGCCTGACTTGCACGTCCCAGACCGCGTGGCTGAGGCCGTCAAGGCTCTGTACTGCCCAGTGCCCGAACAATGGGATGTATCGGTCGATATTTCCGCCTAATTCGTTCCTGCCACCCCAGCGCCCCACAATCCGGTCCGCGGCGATGCGCAATTGAGCGATGTCGGCTAGCTGAGAGGCGTGCGCCTTAATCGGCTCGGCTGAACGCTGCTACACAACGTAGAAGAGCACGTGCGTCACTGCACTGTCTAACGAGGTTCTTGATCAAAGAGCGCTGCGGGGCGAAAACGGCGCATCGACCAGGTATAAAAATTGCGCGCATAGTTTCAAATTTTATAGGCGCAAGCTATGAAATTCGGCACCCTAGGCAAGGGATTGTGTCAAAATCTATTGTTCGCAGGCAACTTGTTGCCCTCCTACATACCCAATAATAGCGACCACGTCGACGGCCATCAGGATAAATTCGTGAGGCTTTTTGTTTCGAAATCTAGCTGAAGAGAACATGAACAATTGGCTCAAAAAATTATATTTTTGCAAATTGAGAAATATCGGGGGTAAATACCACCTGTGGGTAGTCGCAGGTACGATGTTGATCGTAATGGGGCTGCTAGCGACCGTTGCAATTGGATGCGACAGCCCTCCCGAGCTCGTTTTTCTTCCAGTTGTTACGCTGACAATCTACGCTTACCTCCGCACCATGTGGTCGTATCAACAAACAAACATGATGCTCACTCCCAATGGTGATGGTCGGTGGAGCATACACATGGCTCCACTCGTATCTTTTATCCCATGCTTCTATGTACGGCAACCAAGTGGATTTATCCTGGATGGGACAATAGCCATCCTAAAAGCAGGAAAGTCCCATGGCTTAACAGGATCAGTGATACTGCAAAGTCATATACTCGGAAAAGAGCGTACGCGAACAAAATTAGCACAGCAACTCGCGTTGGAATTACCGTGGTGCAAAGTCACGACCTCAATGTCTACGACCAAACTGGGTAATTTTAATGCATGGACACTATCACGGACACGCAATGCACGGCTAAAACAAAGCGTCAGTGGAAAGAAAAGAAAATTTAGCAAAAACCATCCGGTTGGAATGATTACTATCGAAAACTGAAAAATGACATAGTTTTTCAGTGGCCCAAATGGTGTCCACATGAAGGCGTCATCAGGGCCATTCCTCCTTTGTTTCGTGCGGCACGCCGCTCGGAGTGCTCTTAGCCGCTCTCCCTGAGTGTCAGCAGGTGCCGGAGTACGGTACCCGCCGCACGGCACCGTATCTTTTAGTCGACTACCCATTCGACTGGGGAAGAGACGCACATTAATCGGAATATTGGGCTATTGGGAGCATCTGTCCAGCCATTTGGCTGCATTGGAGCTGGAGAGCATCCAGCAAGACATTCAGCTTGCTGACGTCGTATTCCTTTGATGCCATGGATTCGGCCGTCGCATTGTAAAACGCGGTCGCGTAGCTTTCCTTAAAATCAAGGGATCCTTGGTAGACGTCCAACTTCTCTTTGTAGTTCGTCCAAGTCACTTGCGGTGGCTTGCGGCCTTTCAAGCGCAGGTCCAGGTAGCACTCGATAGCCGCTGCCCGACCATTGATATCGGCGTTCAAAACACCGTCAGGTCCGCGTGCGGGAAAGTTGCGTAGCTCTTCAAGGTCGGGAAGCACCATTGCTCGCATGTTCATAGGGAACGCGAAGCGCTGAAGGCTGCGGTACGCATCCTGCCCCTCCGCATCATTATCGAAGAGAAATACGACCCGATTGTGGACGTCTATCTTGACAAGCCCTTCAGCGAATTTTGCCAGGTTGCCGGTGCCCGAGAATGGGTGCCTGTCTTCCACCTCAACAAATCGGAAGAAGTCCTGTATCTCTGGTCGAAGTAAGGCAATGGCGCGCCTCAGAATGTGTGTGTCTGACGTTCCTTCCGTGGCGATCAAGTACGTTTGAGTGCGACGTGCACCAGCAAAGAAGTCCCTGTTCTGTGCCCATCCGGCGTCAACGAAATTGCCATAGTCCCAGACAACCTCAAGGTCCAAGTTTCCAGGGTTCTCAGCAAGCAAACGAAGCACCGAATACGGACTAAGAAAACCGAGCAGATTGCCGAAGTGACTGCGCTCCGAGTACCCGCCCATATCCCGCTCAGTATTACCTACTGGCACTTGCTTGAGAGCGCGGTCGCTTGCCAAGCTCCCATGCTTTGCGGGTTGCTTGTCATAGTCCCCAGCGTATTTGTCGCTTAGATTGCTTACCGCGTATCTTCGGATGAAAGCAACAAACTGATCGAAGTCCATACGCGCGGGTCTGCCCATCACTTCCAACTCATCCAATCCCGTTCGTTGCTCCTGATCGTGGACAACAACGCGGTCATAGTCGGCCTGGGCAGTGATAAGCGTGTGCCCTAGCAATTCGAGTCGAGGAACCATTGATCGCAGGGACCGGCCAAAGCACATTTCGCTTTGAGCAACATCCAGGTTTGGATTTTGCTCGTAATATTCGTAGTTGATGGAGTTATGTCGGCGCCGTACTCGGTCCGCTTCTTGAAATAGCATACCGTGGTCGATGCCGATATACCCCGTGTTGTACGTTAGCGTGATGTCGCCGATCTGTAAGGTGATGGGGGTACTCATTGCACTCCAAAATATAAAACAGGGTCAGGTTGAAAAATTCGGGAAACTGGAGTTCCCAGTAGCCCACGTCGATCCATTGCTCGAACTTTCGGCCCACGCGCTTGAAATGCGCAACCTTCTCGAATCCAAGGCTTTCATGCAGCGCGACGCTGGCATGATTCGACTGGGCAATGCCGCCCAGGACCACCAGTATTTCCCTGCTGCGCAAGGCGTGGATCAAAACGGTATGCAGCTGTTTGCCTACCCGACAAGCAGAAAGGTATGCAACGGCTTCATGTCCTTGACCGGATAGGCCATGGCATGGGTGGAGCCATAGTCATCGAACACCTCGACGACTTAGCCAGCAGACACGCCGAGCTTATCGGCGTCCACAGGGTGGAATTCGATGTACGCCAACGGGTAACCAGGGTGCGCGACCTAAACAGGCGTTGGCCGAAGCTGGATACCGCAACGAAGCGCTATTCAACCAATTGAACGCTTGCGGGACCGAGTTGATAGTGGCGCTGGGGCGGGAGGGATAGATGGGTCGGCACCACAAAATCACACTAGGCGACCGCTGTCACGGAAACCCTCAGCTGCTTATTCAAGTTTTTATTAAAAGACCTGATCTCCCATTCAATTTTCTATTAATCTGTTCAAGTTTCTATTCCCACGTAACAATCGACTTTCCTGCTGCGCGTAGAGCAGCTGCTTGATTGTTCGATACAATAGATTCTACGGTTCGTGGCATGCTCTTTTCCGATCAGGCCAGGGCTTCGCTGCGGATCTGGTCAGCTACCGTCCGAGCCAGGCTGCGCAGAAACTTCGACGCTTCATCATCCCCACGCTTACCCGCCACCAGGTAGGCAGCGCCGTTTCGCTTCAAAAGGCCGTTGGTCGCGCGCTTGAACTTGCGGTAGGCACGGCTTGCGTTCGTTGCACTCATTTGGTTTGTCCTCGCTGGCCAGCACCGTGCTGGCCTTCTCATTGCGTCAGGCCCGTCAATGCGGGCCGTGTATGATTCTATGGCTGCTACTTAGAAACCGTGTTTTTCCAGCAGTGCTGTCGCACTGTCGAAGTCGCCAGTTACAGGCTGATAGGCGCCAATTCGGTCTTCCAGAGCACGTGCGAGCGACCAATCAGTACCTTTGTCGCCTCCATCCTCTAAAGCACGATGCAAACGCATCAAGCGATCTGCCAATTCATCCGCCAAGGCATTCGGGCTGACTTCTTGATTCATTTTCGATCTCCTATTCGATCAGGCACAGCGCCCGACCTTCTCAATGCGCCAGGCCCGTCAATGCGGGCCGTGCGTGCTGCTGTGCGTTTCCCTCGATCAGTCGTTGATGAGGCGCGCAACGTTAGCCTCTTCATCCGCTGCATCAGCAATAGCGAGTTCGACCATTCGCGCAAATTTTGTGTGAGTATCCACAGCATGCGCGTATTCGCCGCCGCGCTCGGCCGCCACGTCGGCCGCCGTCGCTGCTTCCTCTGTCGCACCCGCATGCAGGCTCACCGACATACCTTGCGGGAGGGATATAGGGCTGACCATGCAATGCACGCCGATGGCCCGGAGGCGAGTTGCCGTGTCGTTGAGGATGGCCATTGCTACTTCATTACCCAAGATATTCTTGCTATTCATGCTTTGTCTTTCAGGTTGAGCCAGCACCGTGCCGGCCCCTTTCAGTAGCAAAGCCCGCTCTATGGCGGGCCGTGCGTGCTGCTGACGTTTTCCTTGAGACTTCGATCAAATATTTATAGGTGCGAGCGATGACACTTTCGATTCGCGTAGCAAAACGTAATGAACGCCGTTATCGCACATCCCTGAGTGGCAATTTGCAGGCATATGACCATAGATCATCCAGACGCCAAGAGCACCTAACCGGAAGTTGCGTTGATTCAACGTCATGACGTCGCGAACAGAGTCGAGCGCATCCCACGCTTTGGTAGTCTGCGGTGGCATTTGCTTCCCGGCTTCCCGTAACAGAAATTGAATCCGTAACCTGGCCTCATAACTCTGATCGGCAATCGTCGTTTCAAGGTTGATGGTGTAGCGTGGGTCCGCATCGACTTCAACCCTATAGATTGCACCGCCTGGCCTGTAGTAACAGCGAGCAACTTCATGTTCCTGTGTCAGATAAATGCCGCGCCCAAAGATAGGATTGGACGCGCAGCGCCGGTATTCAAATTGCGTAAACAGTTCGCTGCTGCCGTGATAGAACTGTCGAGGGAAATCACAGATGCTGTGCATGCTATTGGTCGGAGTCACGCTATCGTTTTCCTTTAACGGTTTCGGCTACAAACCTGACCGCGCAACACCGTGCCGGTCAAGGCCACAAGCCCCAAGAGCACACCTGTCACGATCCATTTACTCTGCGAGACCGCCAACAATGCCCCAATTATCTGCACGCAAAGCAGTATTCCCAATAGCACCATATTGAATCCCCTTGTGGGTAGGCGCTGCTCTTTTCTTGAATCGTGCAAGCTCTTCACGGCGTCTTTTCCTCGATCAGCTTGATTGCTCTGTTGGGTCTTAACCACCCCAGTTAAAGCCAGAAAGTGCGCTACTCGCAACGCTAATGGCAAACGGCTGATCGTTCGGAACTACTGGGTTCTTACAAAGTTTAAGCTTGATGTCATCACCATCGCGAAGGAGAGCGATTTTTTCTGCGATATCCCAACTAGCCGTCTTGAACCTGTGCACCGTAGCACCCTCTTTTAGGACAAGAACGAAGTGCAGCATGTCATAACTAACATTTGCAGCGCCGATCCTCTCCACGGTGCCGGTCAAAACTATAGTGTCGTCCGGCACAGCAACCTGCTTCTTTACAAATAATCCAAACATTCGATTTCCTCGATCTGTTAGTGCTCTTGGGCAGACTCTAATTTCGATTTCAACGCAGTGCTGACATCTATCGAAAACTGTTCCCCGCTCAATGCTTTGGCAGCATTGACGGTTTGTATTACGCAGGCCGCCGATGTCGGAGCACCGCTAATCAATCCACCAGATTTCATACATTGGTCGTATGTTTGCAAGGCCATCTTACCGGCTGGGGTAGCCATTAAATGGGCATCGAAATCGGTCTGTTTTTTATGTTCACGCATTGCAGGCGCCATGTAAAAAAATACATTGAAAATGCCAGTACTCCCCCCCTCCCCAACATCAGGAAAATAACCTTCGGTACGCCGTAGATATATTTCGATTCTATACTTTTTTCTCGCTGGTCAGCACCATGCCGACCTTCTCATTGCGCCATTCCGGGCCCATCATGTGGGCCGTGGGGTGCTGCTGTGCGTTTTCCGGTCCGATTACGCAGCCGCAGCCTCAGGTTGTTTGATCAGGCATTCCGCAGGGATCCCAAGTCCTTCATGCAAGCGCCAGATCATCGCAAGCGTTAGCGGACGAGTACCGCTCAAAATCTCGTACACGCGATTCAAACGGCCGATCATCGGCTGCAGGTCTTTTGGCGTCAGACCTTTCTGCTCCATCCTGAACTTGATTGCATCAATCGGGTTGGGCTGCTCCATGGGGAAGTGCTTCGCCTCATAAGCTTCCACGAGCGTGGCCAGGACGTCCAGGCGATCCCCTTCAGGTGTACCTAGTTCGGCGGACATCAGCCCGTCTATCTCTTGCAGCGCTGCAGCGTGGTCTGCGGCGGTCTTGATTGGTTTAATTTCCATTTGCGACCTCATTTAGACTGTCTGTGCATCAATCGCGTCATACTGCTTGTGTGTGCCGATGAACTTGATAAACACGATACCGTGCGGGTAATTAATCGACGTGATGAGTCGATACTTATTTCCTGCAATATTGAATACGACCCGTCCATTCTTCAGAATGCTAGCGGTTCCGAAGTCCGCCTTTACATCTGCCGGTGACGACCAACTCGCTTTTAAGACAAACCCGTACCAAGTTGTCAGGGGAATCTTAGCGTCCGCATAAGTCGGCTGCTCATAGAATGATTTAATAGTCGGGAGGGAGAGTATTCGCATGAATTACATCATAGTCCCAAAATGGGACTAACGCAAGAAAATCTTGCATCTGCCGCCACAGCTATGCACGGCGGCGAGCGGCTACACGCTCGGTTGGAAAGCGCTTCGCGCTTCCCAATGCCTGCCCGCGCTTGGCCGCGACTAGCGCGGCCGTAGGTGCTACTGGGCGTTTTCCTACTTGGCGTGACGTTGGTACTGAAACGCAATGGCGAACACGACTGCGACAACACCAATCAACGTAAAAGGTATTTCAAAGTACGGTGAACCAGAAGCCACCCACGCAAGTGCTCCGGCAACACAAGCCACTGCTGTCCAACGGCGTACAAACTTCACACCATGCTCCCGGAACCAAGCACGATTTTCAGATCGTGCGAGATTGTCTGCATGCCTTGTCCACACGTCTACTACCGAGCGGTGATTGTCTTTCAGGTGCGCAGACCATACCCTTTAGCTAGCAAATCTGCCTTCATCGCATCCTGGGATGCAACCGATACCTTCATCGGTGGATGAAGGGCCAAAAGTAGCTTTTCAAAACATTGAACATGCAAAATTATTTCCATCCAGCTACCGGCCGGTACGGTGGCGCCAGGTGGCGCCGGTCTTTTCCGGGTTACTAAACGTGCGTTGGAGGTGGTCCAAATTTGGCCAACAGTTCGGCCTTGCGATCTGCTGGAGCAAAGATATGCGTCGGCTCCTGCAACTCGCTATGGCATTTTTGGCAGTAACCCAGCGCCTTGCCGCTACCTGACGACGTGGACCAGGCGTAATAGAACGTCTTGTAGCTCGGATTGTCATCTGTTATCAACTCGCCGTTGCCACACTCGCAGTGCAGGCCGGCGACATCGCGGTATAAGATCAATGCGTTCTTGCTCATAATTTTCCTTCATAAAATCTCTGAAACTCAGGGCCTATTAGCGGAAATTCTCGCTTGATAGGCCTGTCGCTCAGCAGTTACCTTGTCTCTTTGCTCGCGCAATTGAAAATCGCGGTTCGAACCATCTTGCTCTTGAGACAGAGGTGGCAACGATGCGTGCTCACGGAGCCTCTGCGCTAACTCTGAGATGGTAAGGCCCAGTACGGCATATCCGTACCGGCGCGCCCAAAAGAATTCTGTATATTCTGGTGGATCATCCATCCACTCTTGCGCGACCTCGCGGTTCAACTGCTCGATGCGGTAAGCCAGACCTAAAATGTCGTACATCAAATTCTGCGGAAGAGCCTTCCAGTTCACATCGATTTCGAGCGGATCAAAATTAGGGGTACTAACCGTTGAAGCATGACAACCACCGCTCCCGGCTGGCCGCCCTTCCTGCGTCCCGTCATCATATGCGACATGAAGGCAAGCAGTTGCCAGGCGATCTAAATGAGCAACTACCAGAATAGCCAAGTAGCTTGCCTCTTTCAGATTCCGCTCCATTTCCCGTTTTGCCTCACGTTGCCAAGTCAGCCTTCCACCCAGCCAAACGCCCACAAGTCCAGCACTTGCAGATATCGCGCTCTGTATGACACCCCACTCGATCGACATATGTTTTTCGTTTTCGTTAGTTTAGTCGGGCATGCCACGCATGCGATCCTCGATCTCCCGTCGTTCGGCGATTTTTTTTAAGTGCGGTACAACTTGAAGGTCGTAGACGGCTTTTTGTGCAGGGCTGAGAGAATCGTAACCTTGATCGAAGCACTGTTTCGCCACGCCGCAAGCTGCAGATTTTTCATCGATCATCCCTTCGTCAACTGCATCTTGCAGCAGTTCGTGAGATTCGTAGTCGTAGTCCATATTTTCCGATCAGGTTGTAGGCTGGGAGTCAGACCGCCACACCTGGAGCATGTGCGCCATCCATTCAGGGCCTACACGGTCGACCGCGTAGGGAATCGAATCGCTTGGCGCCAGCTCGCGCATGCGGCCGGATGCAAGAGCGACATACAGCAGCTCCCCTTTTGACAGCACGCCTGTGCGCTCGTAGTTGCCGGCCCAGGCCTCTCGGGCGATTTCTTCAAGACTTTCTAGATTCGACATGATTTTAATTTCCTCTTACTGTTCGCGCACGAACTTTAACGTCCGGCGCAGGTATTCAAAGCCTTTAATCGTCACAGGCACTTCATGGAGGATGTCGCCGTTATCAGCCAGCACATCGACCCACTGGTCAGCATCCTTGTGAGCGATCATGCCGAAAGCTTCCAATCGGCGCAGAACCAACGCGCAGCCCTGCAAAGGATTGCCCGGAAAGGTGGTGCCGGTGAAGTGACGAAGGTCTTCGTTCACGATGCGGGCCGGGCGCAAGGCGTGCGAACGAAACTGCATCGGCTCATCACCGTCCCGTGTCTTCAAAATAACCATGTTCATAATTTCGCCTCTTACCGCAGGAGTGTGCCGAGAGATTCGGCATGTTCCATCCATTTCAAAATTTTGGCCTTCTTCGCGTCGATGGCAGTGCGGTCGAACAGGCCGGGAAGTTCGACACCGCATTCCTGCAACCCCTCAAGCGCTCCCACCAGATCGTTGAATTCACGGACCAGATCGTTGCGGTTCGTTCGTTCGGTATCTGGATAGCCGTCATGCAGCCCGAAGCGCAGCGCCTTGTTTGCGGCCTGTGCGAGACGCAGAGAGATCTGCGCGACTTCTGAGCATTCTTCGGCAACGCAGGTAAGCATGTGTTCGGAATGATTCACGGCGTTTTCCTTGGCAGCTACGCTGCGTTCAACTGGGCCATTGCGCGCTGATATTTTACGGTCCTGGCCAGGTCGGCAGCCGTGGGAGCCGCAATGCGGGTCAAGTCTGCATTATCCTGCAGGTCTGCGTACTTGACTCGCCGGCCGATCGCATTTGTCGCCGTACGTGCGACAAATGCTTCGTATGTTTCACCTTCCTTGCGCGTCACCGAATCCAACGCGTCAAGAATGTAGGCGGGGAAACCTTCGGCTGCGAGTTGGTCGAGCGTTACATCGGAATCTTCTATCACGTCATGCAAGATGGCGACAATTCGCTCGGCATCGTTGCTCACGGCCGCCATGACGCGCTTCGGGTGCTCGATGTATGGGCGACCGGCTTTGTCTACCTGACCGGCATGCTTCTGTTCAGCGATCGCAATCGCGCGCTGGAGAAGATCCTGAAGTGACTTACTTGGGTTCATTTAATTTCCATTCAGCGGATTTTTTCAGTTCCCGGTGCGCTTCGTCCGGACTACGGTTGCTTGGATCCAAAATCTTTTCCGTGGTCAGGTAGGCTTCAGTTCCCTGGTCCAATCTTGGACTTGCTTGTTCAAGATTGCTTGTTGTTCAGTTGCGCTAAATGCCATGATCAATTCCTTGTTAGTTGAGTTGCGTCACTAGGGCGCGAGCCGGAACGTCCATGCGCTTACCTGCGCTGGCGCCATCCGTGCGCTCTACTTCCCACATTGCCTGGCCACGATATGGCGTTGTCGGTGCAATGGCGCGAACCTCGTTGCCTGATTTCGTGAAAAAGTAGGTTTTACCTGCCTCGATAGTCATGATGCGTTTTCCTATTGCGGTCTAGAACTCTGCTCCAACCATGCTTCGATAGCTAAGTCGGACAAATTTGTGGAACGAAGAGCCTTCCACTTCTCGCACGCCGCGACCCATTGCCTCCCCTCAAAGTCCTTCCGTGCCGCCTGCTGCGCAAAGACGTCCTTGCCGGTCTTTTTCGACAAGTGGTTGAGCTCACTGGCGACCTGAAGCCAGCCTTGCAGATTGTCGCGGCGGCGAATGATCCAAAATTCGGTAACTGCGATCAAGCTCACCGTCATACCCACGTTACGGAAAGCCGTATCGGCAACGACACTTTCAATCCAGCTAACGAAGTCAGTCACAAGCTGCTCACAACTCAACTCGAACGAGAGCGCGCTACCCGGCATATTCACGCCAACGAGGGCGGCCACGTCGGTACGTTGATCGACGGCTAATCTGCGGAACCAATTTAAGTAGTGCTGTGTGGGAGAATTCATACTCACTATATTCCTTCCTACTTTTTCCCGGCACTCATAGCGCGCAATCCCGAAATGCTTTCAGGCTCGATCAACGCATAGAGCCTATCCATATCGCGCCTCGCTGCTGCTTTGTCGACCATACCCGCCAGCTCTAGCCAGAGCTGCCAAATACCGTGGCCCATATCCAAGCGCTGACGGAATTCAATTTTTTCAACCATCGTCGAAGCTTGATCTGCGCACTCGCGTAACTTGCGTTCGGCGGTGCTTGTAAGGGTCGAGTAATCCAACATTAAATATTCGCTTTCTATTTTTTCCGGCGCCGGCCGGTACGGGGCGCCCTGGGCGCCGGGATTTTCCTATCCCGCCGTGAGTGCAGCTTGGAGCAGCTTGTGCATGTCGGATTCAACGATGCTCAACTTCAACCGGCGAGCTTTAGCCAACGCTGCATTGACCATCGCCGGCGTGGCGCTGTATTGCACTTCAGTTTTCCCGCCTTCGCCAACTTCCAACTGCACCATTCCTAAATCGATCTTCATCATTTCCTTCACGCGGACACAGCCGCTTTGTCGCGGTAGCCGGCGACGGTACGTTCCTCCCAGGCCTTCCACTGCACGGACTCAGTATTGCGCTCGAACCCGCCACCCAAAAAGCCTTTACGGCCACATGCTGGGCATGTATCGAATGGCGCGGGAGAGTTCTCCATCGAGCGGCAGTCACTAGCTTGGCACTGGTAACGCGGCCCCGAGCGCAGCGCCAGTTCGAGCTGCAACGCGCTGGTTGAAAAGTCTTTCAATGGTCGTTGAAAATTCACGTTCGTTTCCTTGATCAGAACAAATAGGCGCGGCCATCACCAGGCAGCGTCCAGTGCGTCGGCTCAAAACCCATCATGCGGGCAATTTGACGCGCGTGGCCAGGCCCGATTGCGCCGGTCAATTGGTGAGCGCGAACGTCAGCGCCGACGCCTTTAACACGCAACCAGTACACGTCATTCGGGTGACTTGCTGCGAATTTCGCATCGTGCGCCACGATGACTTGGGCCGGAAAGTCGGCTGGTGGGGTCGCGTTGATTATCTGCATGTCTTTTCCTTGAATTTAAGACCTACCCAGGAGCCGCGAGAATATCGACGGTTTGGTCTTGCTCCGAACCTCAAACTGCTCCTCGTCAGTGCGTATGTGATGATCCTGCATGGTTCGATACTCCATCGGCCAGGTATTAGCCATCACTCTATCAAATCGGGGATCAGCGCCGCAGTACTGCACCAATAACGAAAAAAGACTTGGCGTAATCGCGATTGCAGCTTTTGCAGGGGCACTAAAAACCAAAGTATCGTGGACCGCCGCCAATCCTTCGAACAGCGCTC
This sequence comes from Janthinobacterium sp. TND4EL3, assembly GCF_900156175.1. Lineage (GTDB taxonomy): Bacteria > Pseudomonadota > Gammaproteobacteria > Burkholderiales > Burkholderiaceae_D > Janthinobacterium. The sequence goes on along the minus strand of NZ_FTMV01000023.1, from coordinate 48,770 downwards.
GAATACCCTGCTCGGATACCGGAGTCAGCGCAAGTGGCGATTCATTACAGTGACCATTGATTTCCACCAAGTTCGTCATGGATATATTCCTTCAATTCGGGATCGGATCGTTCGGCAACCACATCAGCGCACCATCACGCTGATCGCCAGCAATGGTAGTCCAGCTTTTGCCTTCCTCATCGACTGCGATGCAGCCTGGTTGCCAATGCTCAGGGTTGCGAAGCTGATTCACCCAGCTTTGAACTTCGCCATCCAGCAACACAACGACGCCACCACGGCCGATATAGCCCCACTGTTCACGCCAGCGCCGCGCTGCGGCCATGTTGTCGATCATCGTTGTCACAGATCTTTTCCCATTCAAATATATCGGCGGTAGCAGTAGAGCACTTTGCCTGTGTCGGTTCTGCCTGCAGGCAGAACTAATATGCCGCGTTTGCGTAAAGTTCTACCTCGCTTGGCACTGACGACCTTAATATAAAACCGGCCGCCGTCTGACGGCAGATCAAAAATTTCTCGCTGTGTCGCCACGATGTTATCCGCTGAGTTAGAGGATGAAGGAAGCTGCTGTGCACGCACCGCCAATAATTTGGAGCGCAAAACCCAGAACCAGCATTTTCGTGCCAAGCTTTTCGGCGCCTTCAATGTGAGTCGTGGACCCGTACATTCTGATATTTGGCATATCGCGATTACCGTTGGCACGCGCCGCCTCGATCTGCATGTTCATGTCTGCCATTTTTACAGCCATCGTCAAAACGCCGAGAATCTTCGTGACTCGCATGGCCAGCACGATAGTCCCCAGAAGACTTAGAATTACGCCAGCTACTTTTATGTATTCAATTTGCATCTGAATTTCCCTACCAGTTCGTGATAATGTTGTAGAGCGGACGGCAGATCGGACGAATCTTGTCTGCTTCCGCCTTCAATCGAAGAACGGCGGTTTCGACGAGTCCGTTACTGACATCGTTTCGCGCCAGCCGCACGGCTGTCAGGTCATCGAGGCCAGGGGCGGCGAGCAACCTCGCCAACTCCATTACGTCAGCGCTGGTGTAGTGCATATTTTCCTCATGCTTCTATTCCTTTATGCGCCGATCAAAGATTTACCGGTCATCGGGTCGAATTTCGACGGTGGATTGAAGTTTGTGTCGATTTCGTACACGATCAACACGTCTGCACTTTCAGCCACCCTGGAGTAATAACGGAACTGACCACCGTTTTTTTCATCCCAGTTCCAGTCGTGGACGTAATCCTCCATGAAGACGTTTTTGGCATGCGTTAAAACCTGATCCTCATTGAATGAGTCTTCATTGATGATGGTGGCAACACGGATCGGTCGAACGGCTAGCAGAACAGCGTGCCCACCAGCCTTAACGTCACGCAGAATTTCATACTTCAACGCTTTAAGCATGCTTCTTTTCCAGTATCAATTCAGTTCGACGGCCGGATCAGTTGCCCGGAGTTTTTCCAGCACCTGCTGGTAATTAGGATGCAGATCTGGCCAGCCGGTTCCAGGGCGTAGCGCAGATGCGTCCAAACGGCCCAAAGCGACCGCCAGGCGCACGCCAGGGTGACGATGGCCTACGGTTGCCATCCAGCCTGCACATGCGATCTCGGCGCCCTCCCTGGACTGATGGCAGGCGAACATGCTCGCACCGAAGTTTGGTCCCATGTTGCGGGTATCCGGACAACAGTTCGCAAGACTTTCTGCCAAACTTAAATCAAAATTCGGTATATCTGTCGCATCCCGGTTGACGCGCCAGGGGCACGATGGACAAGGTTTAGCGAGAGTTGTCAGCGTACAAGACGACATAGCGTTGTCCTCGGCGTTTAGTGTTGATCAGTCTTCTCGAAAACGGCTTCGATAATACGCTGGTTCGGCAGTGGGCTGAGCGACAAGCTGCCGTTTGGCGACAGTTCGGCCGCGCGTTGAAGCAGTTGTAGCAGCTGGGCGTTTCCCAGCTCGACGCCGAAGGCCTGCCCGCCCAATTCAACGGCAAAAAACACCTTCGTGAATTTATGATCTGCCATGGTTTTCCTAAATCGTTTATACCGTTTTCGCCACCGCGAAAAAGCGGCGGGATTATCCTTGAATCACTTCCGAGCTCTTCGTGCGGCCATTTTCATGATGTCCACCAGTGACCACCATCCGAACAACCCCCAAAAAAATAAGGTGACCACTAGACCGATGCCAACTTCAGCCATCGAGCCATTTGCGAGACCAACGTACACTGCAAGTGGTCCTTCCCATCCAAGCATGATCAGAAAGTAAATGAAGAATGAGACCGAAGACATGGGCGGGCGATATCGCATATCTTTTTCGTTTAGTTGAATGTCGTTTGATCGTGGTCAAACAACGGTTTGCCGCGACGCTTTGCTTCCATGCGAATGAGACTGGAATTCTGCCTCAGTGACGACAGCATTTGCATGGCCGTCTCTTCATTGCAGCCATGCTGCAAAAGGTAGCTGATGGCATGTACCGCACCCTGTTGAACCAAGTCCTGCGCGATCAATAATTCGTCCTGCATTTCGCGGAACGTGCTCGCATCGATCACACCAGTGTTTTCAATTGCTGCCATGTTCTATTCCTCGCTGGCCAGCACCGTGCTGACCCTCTCATATATTGGTTGGTGTTGAACGCTGTGCCCAATGGAATGCATACCGAAGCAGAATAGCACCAGAAAAAATAAGCCCGACCATTGCTTGAGATTCATCTGAGAAAGAACTGAAGCCAGCGAGGTCGGTTATGCAGATGCATGATATTGCGATGCATATTCCAACGATGCCCAAGCGCATTTGACGCTGGCCACTAACCGGCATTGTCTCGATGTCTTCAGGCATCGGGATTGCTGGTGGTAGCGATCTTCCTGCGTTCCTCAGAGTTCTGACAGCCCAAACAATGCAGGCAAAACTCACGAGCAAGGCTGGAACACCCACTATGAACCACAAATTCTCATCCATAAAATCCTCCTACCGGCTACCGGCCGGCACGGTGGCGCCAAGTGGCGCGTTTTCCGTGGAGCGCCGGCGATTACGCTGGCCACCATCCAAAAATCTTTGCCGCTGCTAATGCTAGTGCAATAAGGACAATGAAAATTTTATGATTGAAAAATATTGCAAGAAAACCAAACAGTGCAACAATCACAAAATTAACAGAAATATTTGCCACGTCCCCATACTTCTGTGAAAGAAGTGAGGCATAGATTGCAACACCTAAGAGGCAAATAATTGCCACAGAATTAACGATGACTCGCTTGTACTTTTCCACGATAATCATATTTTTTCCTCATTGACCAAGCACAGCGCTCGACCTTCTCATTGAACCTGGCCCGTCGATGCGGGCCGTGGTGTGCTGCTGGGCGATTTCCGGTGCGTTATTGTTTGATTTGAACATCCGCAAACTCAGTGGCGCTTAAGCCCATCTGCTGGTAACTCTGCGCCATACCTTTATGGGCATCGGCGCTCTTGCCGATGATGACAGTATGGGTGGGCTGACCAGCGATCTTGAAGTAGTTGCTCGTGGCACTGAACCTGTCAGCGTGGACATCAACGATGGCTTCCAGCTGCGCCACTTGCTCCGTCGAATATCCAAGGTCTGTCAGCGTGTGTTTTACCCCTTGGTGGCCAGTATTGGCCAACTCGATCAGTTCTGCTGCATCGTTACTTTTACTCATTTCTTACTCCATATGGCTACCGGCCAGTCTCGGGGTGCGAACGCCGATTTCCTTGGGTCAGATGTTCCACTTGCCGCGCAGCTGTACGATGCGCTGGCCTTTGCGTGTGCGCTCGGCTACAGCTTCGGCACCGGCCGCGATTGGTGCACCAGCCAGCGCGGCGGCGGCCATCGTAGTGTCGTAGTTCTCGACGGCGCGCACCAGGTCAATCAGTTCGCGCAGATCGGGTTGCAGTTCATTCAGCATGCTCTTTTCCGGGTTAAAGTTTTTCGAGTTCAGAAGGCTTGAACGATGCAGACCACGGCATCAAGTTTGCACCTTCCCCGGTACGGAGGCGTCGAACAAAATTGCGAAAACGTTGGAGAACGTATCCATCCAAGACGACGCTAACTTTCCCACTTGGGTCCACATACCGCACAGTCCCGCGCTGGCCCGCACGATACGCAAATACTCTTTGCGTTGTATCGGCTTTTACTTGAACTGTTACGTCGGAAAAGAAAATTGAATGATGGCCCTTAGAAATCAAGGACTTACCGTTCTCATCAAGTCTGGTGGCCGTGCATAAATTCTTGAATAGCAGCTTCTCCGAGCATCTTTTTGATGTGCAATTTTAATATATTCTTGAATGACGGCCAGATACAAAAGTCGAATTCTTTATTTCGATGACCTGTGACTTATCAAAAATGCAACAGAACGTCTTAGGGAAGCACTGATTTATTCATTGGACGCCGTTCCGCGCGGCGGTCCGACCTGAGACAATGACGGCATCCCCACTGTTTGCCATCGACCATGCAAAAGAGCTTTTCCGACCTCGAATACGCCCCCAAGAAGAAGTTGACGCGGCGCGACCGCTTCCTCGCTGAGATCGACAGCGTGACGCCGTGGGGCAAGCTGCATCAAGCCGTCGAGCCGCTCTATCCGAAGGTCGAAGGCGCTGGTCGGCCGCCGATCGGACTGGCTCGCATGTTGCGCATGTACGTGGCCCAGCAGTGCTTTGGTTTGTCGGACGAAGGCATCGAAGATGCGATCTACGACAGCCAATCCATTCGCGCTTTTGTCGACATTGATTTGGGCCGCGAGTCGGCGCCGGACGCGACGACCTTGCTGAAGTTCCGCCGCTTGCTTGAAGCCAAAGGGCTCACACGCCAGATCTTCGACACGATCAACGGTCACCTCGCCGAGAAGGGCCTGATGATGCGCGAAGGCACCATCGTCGACGCCACGCTGATCGCCGCGCCGCCGTCGACAAAAAACAAGGACGGCAAGCGCGATCCCGAAATGCACCAGTCTAAGAAAGGCAATGACTGGCACTTCGGCATGAAGGCCCACGTGCGACCTGAAAGTCGCTTGAATTTCTGTCTTGCTCGGCAGACTTTGCGGTTGTTCCATCAACCGTTCCCTAGCCTACGTGAAATATGTGGGCTGCGTGACAAAAATTCTGCAAACGATATATCTAATTTCGAATTCAGCAAGAGCGCTACTCCTGCCCTGACGAAAGAAACAGCCCGCTTCGCTCAACCACGCGTACAAAATTGATGGCATGGATATGAAGGCGTTCAGCAGCTGCGGCTGCTTCACTGGCGACCACTGTATTACGAACTGCCACTCCAAGCATACTTAGAATTCCAGACTCGATAGTCGCCATTTCCTCGTGGTGTACTGACGAAGTTTTTGCAGCTAAAGTAATTTGCGCACCAAGCTGTCGAAGCTGCTGCTCTATCTCGATTAAGGTCGCTGAAGTAGGGCGTGTAGACCAGATGTGTCGATTAGCAGGGCTATCTGGCCTGCCAATAATTTTTCGGATATCAAGTTCTGCACGGGCGGCTAGTCGAGCAGCGGTATGAGCTACTAAGGTGACGTTTGTCAAATCATATAGTACGTTGCTGTCCAGCGAGTGCAATGATGAATCTGGGCCAAGTTTTTGCTTGAGCGAAGCGATGGTTTTTGTAACTTGAAAACCCATTGCTGTACCGGCCTCACCGATGGCAAGCGAGCGCTCCAATAGAGCACCGCTGCTCATCAACAACTGACCCGCTAGATGCGCAATCTCGCATGCTTTATACAGCAGCTTTTCGTCGTACGAAGCGTCATCTTCGCCGGGGGGCTAATGGGTAAACCAATTTGCAGACTTTCTAATCGACAGTGAGATTGAAGATGAGAATTTATCATGCGGGATAGCGTGCGTCTAACGTACTTTTAATCGAGCGCTTTTTCTGCGTTCTTTATGTTGCCGACAGAATTCCGGACCGCTTAAAACGCGCATAGCAGTACCTGGAGAAATGCCGTTCTCGTACATATATTGGACCGCTTCGGCGATTCCTTGCTCTGCTGCGATACGAAGCGCTGTCTCCACCGCCGCTGCCTTTCCTCGAAACATTCGCCTATCTTGAATCGTCATGAAAACTGTAGTGGTCAACCCATCCCGGACACTACGTTAAGTTTTTCTTCGGTGACAGCCGGTGCCAATCCCTGATTGAACTGATGTGGCCGTATCCAGTTATACCGGTGCATCAGGTAGTGGCTGATGTCCCGTTGTGCTTCTTGTGCCGTCATGTATCCTGTTGACGGCAGCCATTCCGTTTTGAAGCTGCGGAACAGCCGTTCCATCGGGGAGTTATCCCAACAATTTCCCCGACGGCTCATACTCTGTCGTATCCGATAGCGCCACAAGCGCTGACGGAATTTTCGACTGGCGTACTGGCTACCCTGATCCGAATGAAACAGCAGCCCCTGCGGTCGACCTCGCTGCTCGTAAGCCCTTTCCAGCGCTTGCACAACAAGGTCAGCGTCGGGCCGTAGCGAGAATGCCCAGCCCACCGCGCGACGCGCGAACAAGTCCAACACCACGGCCAAGTAATACCATCGGCCTTGCGCCCAGACATAGGTGATGTCCCCGCACCAGACCTGATTTGGCGCCTCCACCGTAAATTCACGATTGAGGTGGTTCGGAATATCAACCCGCTCCACCGTGGCCTGCTTATAGGCATGGCTGCCAGGCTGCTTGCAGACCAGCCCCAACTCCTCCATCAAACGGCTGACTTTGAAGCGGCCAATTGCCGTGCCTTCTTCGCGCATCATGCCCATGATGCTGCGGCTTCCCGCCGAACTACGACTCTCGACGAACAGCTCATGTACGCGGCTACGCAATGCCATGCGCTCAACATCAATGTGGCGGGCGCGCTCCCGATGTGCATACAGGCATGACCGCGCCACGTCGAACACCGCGCAGATCAACTCGATTGATTCGTCACCGCAAATCTGATCGATTACCTCGTACGTTCGATCCCTTCCGACATCAAGAGCGCGGTAGCCTTTTTTAAAATGGACTTCTCCCGCTCCAGACGTTCAATGCGCGCTTCGAGCTCCTGTATTCGCTGCTGGTCAGGCGTCATTGCCTTACTCTGCGGCGTGATGCCTTGCCGCTCCGATTGAAGCTGCCGCACCCAGCGGCGCAGCACTGATTCGCCGATGCCGACCGACCGGCTTGCCTCTATGTGGCTATATCCTTGATCCAGCACCAGGCACGCCGCCTGCTGTTTGAACTCCGGGGAAAACGTACGTCTCTGCTTGCTCATCAAACACCTCTCCATGGCGAGCATTCTCGCCTAAATCAGTGTCCGGGTACATTAAACCACTACACTAAAACCACCAAAAGGAAAGAAATATCGACCCATCGTGACCGCACCGACTACAATTTAACCGCGTAATATCATCTGATACGCAAGTGGGCGCGATAGACCGGAATGGGTGGGCACACTCACCGACATACGCAGTTGGTCATTCGCTCGATACTGCGAAGCCCTAAACAGATCACACCGGCCACATCAGGTCGAGCAAGCCTTCGAACTCTTGCAAAAAGCGGATGCGTGCACCGTCCGGCCGGCTTTCAGAAGTGGGGTGGTCAATCTCAATGGTTTAAGCATTCCAACGCTGTGCTCACACCTTACCGGCGAAGGCGCGGCGCAAAGCCACAGCCGCTGCTCGTTGAGCTGCTACTCCTTGTATCAGACCGTCCCGCGCCTTAAAGTAGCTGCGGCGCGCATCAAGAACCGTATTTAGATCCACAAGGCCCGCGCCAAAAAGGCGCTCGCTTCTAAATGCGGCATCAGCCCCTGCGGCTTGCACCTGCTCCAGATTCGACACCGTGGCATGGGCCGATGAGAGCTGAACCATCGCGGTTTCGGCATCTGCAAGCGCATTCAGCATGGCCTTCTCATACACCAGCATCGCTTCCTGAGCCTTTGCCTCGTGAATATCGATGTTGGCGCGGATTCTGCCGCCATCAAAGATGGGCAGTGAAAGGGAAATGCCATAGCCGACGACGGTCGTTGGTGAAGCGCTGGATCCATCGGTGCTGAGGCGCTCCTTGCGTCCTGACCAATCGAGTGCTATGTGCGGGTACAGATCTCGCTTGGCCACTCCAAGGCGAGCGATGGCGGCTTCGACTGCGCGTGCAGATCCTCCGACGTCTGGGCGACGCTCGAGTAATTCGATCGGCAGCGATACAGTTGGCATTTCTGCACTGGTAGTGGTATTGATAGGGAACGTCAGGTTGGTGCGCGGCTTTGCCTCACCAAGCATAACTGCCAACTGTCGAATTCTCACATCCAGCTCTCCTCGAAGTTGCGTCGTCGTTGCCCGTTCCAAGCCAAGTTCTACCGTTAGCCTGTCGATGTCCAACTTGCCGATTTGCCCCGCATGAAAACGCCGTTGGGCAACTTCAATTTGGCGTTCCAAGGTAGCAACGACATCGCGTGCAACATCCTCTCGTTCTGCGAGGGATTGCGCTTCAAAGTAGGTCGTCATCACTTCTGCCGCAACCGCTACCTGCATTGCCTCGTGCGCCAGTTTCGCACCCTCGAAGTCTCGTTCAGCAGCGAGGCTTGCCAGCCCCTTGTCGCCAAAAAAATCTGGCTCCCAACTGGCGCGGAAGCCGGCATGGCTCAAATCAGTTTTCGGATCGGCACTGGAGTCGTGACCACGTCGCAAGCCGGCATTTAGCCCCAGCTGTGGTGAGAGATCAGCGTCGGTGCTGCCGACGATCGCGCGAGCCTGCGCAACCCGGGCTGCTGCGATACGAATGTCGGAATTTGCTAGCAACGCAGATTCAACAAGCGCCGTTAATTCCGCGTTGCCAAAGTCTCTCCACCAAGCCGTCGTCGGGATGGGCTTACGATCCTGCTTCTGACTGGGATTAATGCTCCACGTCGGAGGTGCGGTAGTCGACAAAGGGGCTATAGCAGGTTGCGTAGAACATCCCGCCAGAAGCACGAGCATCAAGACGGAAGTAGCGATGTTGGGTATGTATTTTTGAGATGGGATGAACATTGGATTTCCAGAGTTGACGTTTAATGTCTAATACTTTACTATACGTACAGTACATTTACAACCACTCAAACATTCCCATGACTAATTCATCTACGCGCCACAGCGCCAAACAACGACTTATTGATGTCGCAGCCGAGATCGTCTCGACACAGGGAGTTCAGGCGTTGACCTTGGAGGGTGTTGCCGCTGCCGCCGGCGTCACCAAGGGCGGTCTGATCTATCACTTCAAGACTAAGGATGATCTTCTGGAAGCGGTCGTCAAGGCCATGCTCGAAGATTGGGGACAGCGCAACCGAGCCAAGGCAATCCTGGCCGGCAACTCCAGTGGTGACCTATTGCGAGCCATGATCGACGACACCCTCGACATGAAGCCGGGGGAAAAACAGTTGATGAGTAACCTGCTTGCGGCTGCATCCAACTATCCGCATCTGTTAGGGCCTGTGCGCGATCTATATGACCATCTCTATAGCGACTTTGCCAACTCAGGCCCCCACAACGGCACCGCATTGGTGATCGCCGCAGCGCTGGACGGGATCTTGATGCTGCAACTGCTGGATTTCCATCGATTCAACGAACATGAACGCAACGCCATTCGCTTGGCGCTTTATACGCTCGCCAAACAACTAACCTAACCCCCCCCCCTCATACAGGATTTTTATGTCATCCTCGACCTCTACGGCTGTAGCCGTCACACTGTTAGCCGCACTGATTGCTGGCTGCGCCCAAAAAACATCTCCAGCTCCTGTGTCACCTCGGCCAGTCAAAGTGGAGGTTGTATCGAGCAGCACACTACAAGCTAATGAATCCTTCATCGGCACACTGCGCGCACGCCAGCGCTCGGAACTTGGCTTCGAATCATCGGGGCGCATCAGTGCCATCCTGGTCGATGTTGGAGACCGCGTAAAGTCGGGGCAGGTGCTCGCTCGCCTCGACGAATCGCCGGCGCTACGGCGCATTGAAAAAGCAGAAGCGGATCGTACTGCTGCCGTTGCGGCTTTGGCCGAGCGTGCCACCCAACTCCGGCAGAACGAATCATTGGCTAAAGACCAGATCGTCTCTCCCATCACACTCGAATCTGTTCAAACCCAGCATCGAATCGCCCAGAGCCAACTACAGGCTGCTGACTCAGCTCTGGCTCTGGCTCGTCGGGAGTTAGCCTTGTCTCGCATCGCAGCCCCGTTCGACGGCGTGATCGTGGCCCGCAACGCCCAGCCTTTTGCCGACATCAGCGCGGGACTGCCCGTATTCCAGATCGAGGCAGGTCAAACCCTGGAGGTAGTTGCTATGCTGCCGGAGGCGGTGGCGGCCCGCATCGCTCCCGGACAGTCAGCCCAAGCGACTATCACCCAACCGTCGCAGCCCTCTGCCAAACTGCTGTTGAAGCTGGAACGCATCTCCAGCCGAAATGAGAGCGGCTCGTTGGTACAGGCTATCTTTCGCTTCGACGGTGCCACGCCGACTTTGCGCAGCGGTGCAATGCTCTCATTGGAGTTGCCCGGAATCACAAACAAAGGCTTGTCGGTGCCCGCGGCAGCGCTCTTGCCGGGTGTGGATTCGGACCATGGCAGCGTCTATCTGCTGGAGCAGACAAAACTCGTCAGACGTACTGTTCAACTCGGCGAGGGCCTGCTGCCCGACGGACGCATTTCGGTAAAATCCGGATTAAATTCCGGTGACCGGGTGGTGATCGCCGGGGCGGCCTTCCTGGTCGACGGCCAAGCCGCTGTAGAACATGCATCTACGACCCTGCTCCACGGAGGCAAGCCATGAAGCTTACCGAATCGGCGCTGGGTTCAAGCCGCCTCACCTTGTTTGTCGCGGTCCTGGTATTGATCGCAGGCGTCTTCGCTTTCCTGCGTTTTCCATCGCAGGAGGAGCCATCGACCACCATTCGCGACGCTATGATCTTCGTCTCCAACCCTGGATTATCAGTTGAGCGTATGGAGCAATTGATCGCGCGACCGCTTGAAGCGCGTTTGCGTGAGCTCCCTGAAATCAAGCATGTTGTAAGTACGGTTCGCACAGGCACAGTCATCGTGCAAGTTACGATTTTAGAGAAGTATTCTGACTTGGCACCTATTTGGCAAAAGGTCCGCGCGAAGGTCTCAGAAGTGTCACCGCTATTCCCCAGCGGTACCTTGCCAACGGTCGTTAACGACGACTTCGGCCGGGTCGCGGTCGCTTCGATCGCGGTAACCGCTCCAGGCTTTAACATGAGCGAAATGCGTGAACCCCTCAAGCGGTTACGGGATCGTCTGTACGAGCTGCCGGGCGTACAGAATATAAGCCTTCACGGACTGCAAGACGAGCGCATCTACATTGAATTTGATCGGGCCCGCCTAGCTGGGCTTGGCCTGGCTGCGCCAGCCGTGCTACAGCAGTTGCAGCAACAAAACGTTGTACTGTCTGGTGGGCAGATGGTGATGAGTGGGCTCAACGCGGCACTGGTGGCTTCTGGCGAGATCCGATCGCTTCAGGCCTTGAGAGAGTTCGTTCTCAGCGTGCCGGACCACAGCGGTCGTGCCGAGAATACCGTCCGTCTGGGCGACATTGCGCAAATCAAGGTGCTGCCTGCCGATCCACCGGATTCAGCCGCTGTCTACAAGGGTGAGCCAGCCGTGGTGCTCGGCGTATCGATGCGCTCGGGCCAAAACATCCAGGCTTTCGGTCGCAGCCTCAAGGCGCGCGTGAGCGAGCTTCAGCAAATGTTACCTGCTGGCTTCACACTCGACTACGTCACCTTTCAGGCCGACGTCGTCGACCGAGAAATGGGCAAGATGAATCAGGTGATGGGAGAGACCATTGTGATCGTCATGACGGTGGTTGTGTTATTCCTTGGCTGGCGCGCCGGCGTGATTGTCGGCAGCATCGTCCCCTTGACCATTCTGGGCACCCTGATCGCCATGCAATTTTTGCACATCGAGCTGCATAGCGTGTCGATGGCCGCAATCATCATCGCGCTGGGTCTTTTGGTGGACAACGGTATTGTTATTGTCGAAGACGTTGAACGCCGATTAGTGGCTGGCGAGGCCCGGCGCGAGGCGTGTATCCAAGCCGGCAAAACGCTCGCAATTCCCCTGCTTACATCATCGTTGGTGATCATCTTCGCGTTCTCGCCCTTTTTCTTCGGCGACACCTCGATCAATGAGTACCTCCGTCCATTGGTTTTGGTGCTGGCGCTAGCGTTGCTCGGCTCTTGGCTCTTATGCCTGACGGTAACGCCGCTGCTGTGCTACTACTTCCTCAAGGTATCCCCCCATGCCACACACGATGCTCACGGCGAGGTTAACACCGAGGCGGGGTTCTACCGTTTTTATCGCCGTGCCATCAACGGGGTCCTGGATCACAAGCTGGTATTCTTTGGCGTCATGGCCGCCCTGCTGACGCTGGCCCTGTTGCTGCTTTCGACGGTCCCCGCAGGCTTCCTGCCCAAGTCGGACAGGCCGCAGTACCAAGTATCGATCGAGCTGCAGCCTGGAAGCGATTCACGCGCCACTTTAGTCAAGGTGCAAAGCATCAGCCGTTGGCTCTCTGACAAAAAGGTTAATCCCGAAGTCACCACCAGCATCGGTTATGTTGCTGATGGAGGTCCACGCATCATCCTGGGGTTGAACCCGCCGCTTCCGGCTTCGCATATTGGCTATTTCACAGTCGGCGTGACTTCAAAGAAGGAGCTTGACACCACCATTGCGCGCACACGCGACTATCTTGCCAAGAACTATCCAGAGATCCGCAGCGAGGTCAAACGGTTCTCACTGGGGTCGAGCGATTCCGGCACTGTGGCTTACCGGATATTCGGTCCGGACGAGGCGGTGCTCAAAAACCTCGGAGAGCAGATCAAGGGCGAGCTTCGCAAGGTAACTGGAGTAGTCGGTGTGCGCGACGACTGGAATAACCGCGTCCCGCGAATTGATGTGCAAATCGACCAAGCCAAAGCACGCCGGCTCGGTGTAACAAGTGAAGAGGTAGCCACTTCGCTAGCTGCTCGATTCTCCGGCATTGATGCATCTGTGCTCCGCGATGGCGACACGCTGGTGCCTGTGGTTGTGCGCGGTACACCTCTTCAACGACAGCGCACAGAAGACGTGGCCAACACGCTGGTATATACGGGCGCTAGCGCTACACCAGTGCCTTTGTCGGCCATCGCCCGAGTCTCACTGGGGTCCGAACCTTCGGTTATCCGACGACGAGATCTCTCTCGCACACTAACAGTCGAGGGGCGCAGCGATAGCGAGACCGCGCAGCAGGTGGTTGATCGACTGGCACCAGCTATTGCTGCGCTCAAGCTTCCCCCAGGCTACAGCATCGAAATGGGTGCTGAAATTGAAGAAGCTGCTGAAGCCAACAATGCACTCAGTGAGTACCTACCGCATGCGGCCATCGCTATGCTGATCTTGTTCATATGGCAGTTCGGCTCATTCCGGAAACTACTGCTCATTCTGGCCATCATTCCGTTCACGTTGATCGGCGTGGCACCGGCACTGAAGCTGGCTGGCGAGCCGCTGGGCTTTATGGCGAACTTCGGCCTTCTCTCGCTCGCCGGCATTATCGTCAATAACGCAGTGTTGTTGTTAGAGCGCATTGAGGCTGAGCTCCATGCAGGCCGCGGTCCGCGGGATGCCGTCATCACGTCGGCTGTGCAGCGCTTACGTCCAATCGTGATGACCAAGCTCACTTGCGTTGCAGGCCTAGTGCCCCTGCTGTTGTTCGGCGGCCCACTCTGGTCTGGGATGGCCATCACCATCATTGGGGGCTTGGCGCTGGGCACACTGGTCACGTTGGGAATGGTTCCAGCGTTGTATGAACTGCTGTTCGACAGCTCGCTGTCCCGATGGCTTGAAAAAAAATCCACCGCTAATGCGGTCACCTCGAAAACCTAATATCTAAGGTAATCATGACTATGTTCTCAAAAATCTATCGACTTCCCTTGGCACATTCGCGCACGTCGGGAAGTAGCGTACAACCCATGAACCAAGATTCGCAACAGTCGCTGATCGCATTGACGTCAATGCGATGCGCCAAGGTGGCGTTGGTGGCTCTAATGGTGGGAGGTCTTGGCGCATGCGCGACGAGCACGCCCCTGCAATCGAATAAGGCCCTCTCATATCAAGGCTTAATAAAAAGCAGTGACCATGCTATGGCAATTCCTCCAAAGAAAGTTGATTTTGGTCGCTACAAGTGGGCCACCATGGCTCCTATCGACGTGGAGGATTCAGTCAGTGCCGAAGTATCGACCGATACGAGCACGGAGATCCGTGATGTTTTGCAGAGCGTCATCGCGTCGGAGGTTGGTAAAAGTTTTAACTTGAGCGCACGCCCAGCCAATAAACCGGCACTGATTTTGCGGGTAAGGATTACCCGGATCACTGAAGCTTCTCCTGGGTTAAACGCGTTGACGACAGCGCTGGTCGGCCCCCTTCGTAACGGTGCCCTAGGCGCGGAGTTGGAGGCAGTCGATGCCGACTCAGGTCAACAAGTTGCCTTGCTGGTTTGGGCTGACTCCGGAGGAGTCATAAAAGATTTTGCCGGTAATTTCAATCGGACTGCGCACGCGCGTACGCTTGCAGCAAGCTTTGCAAGTGAAGCAAACATCTTTCTCTCTCCGTTAAGCCAGCCGGCTCAATGAGGTAAATCAACCAAAGACCTCGTTATTTAACGATTATGATGCCACAAGACGGCTTGCCAAACTTTAGAGCTAACTGAAAAAATTTCAAATGGATACATTATGAGCATATACGTCTATCTCTTTGGCGCGATTGTACTTGAAGTCTTCGCCACTTCTTTCCTGAAAGCCTCTAATGGATTCACCAATCTGTGGCCTAGCCTAGCAACAATCGCAGGCTATGCCGGGTCATTTTATTTATTGTCGCTAACTCTTAAGGTCCTTCCCGTTGGTATTGTCTACGCATTGTGGTCCGGGGCCGGAATAGTGTTGACCGCAATCGTCGCCTGGATTGTTTTCAAACAGAGACTTGACCTCGCCGCAATCAGTGGCATGGCGCTCATCCTCGCCGGGGTAATTGTTATCAACGTGTTCTCAAAGAGTTCCCCACATTGACCACAAAAGATAGCGAATAAAATCAAATGCCATTAGTCGCCAACAAGGCACCCAAGAGAAATTTTTTGTGGCGATCTATTTTGCGCGAGTTGCAGGGGAAATTACTAATTAACTCGAAATTTCACTTTCGAGGTATACAAAGACCATCAGAATTAATCATTCTGTTCGTCACGGTCGAAGGCCATGCAAAAATATACAGTATCAGAAATTAGTTCAAATTTAAAATTTAAACTGCGAGCTCTAATGCATCCAAGCGTTACTCGTTGCTGGACTAAGTTATTAAATTGCAATGAAATTATGCGCGAGCTCGCGATGATTCAGCCGAGAATACTCCATAAAGTGTATCGGCCTTGGTTTAGCTGCAAGATGAATCATCAGGAGCGTCTTGAAGCGCTGACCTATCACTATAAATTTATTCAACAGCATGATCTTAATTATTTAATAATAATGGCGGCGCGTCATCCAGTCGAGATCGCGGTTTTCTCTGGTAAGAATGGTATTAAATTTTGCATTACATTATGTGCGATTGTGCCGTTAGAACGCGAAGGCGAGTTAGTGTTGCAACTGCATAGCTGTGGTGATTTAATATACTCTGTGGCTTTCTCGTTTATTAATGAAGGAGCACACGCAAAGATAGCAATTGGCTGCGTCCAAGGACCAAAACCTGGTGCAGGATTGGATTTGGTGCGTACCGCAACACGAAATCTTTTTGGTCTTCGTCCAAAAAATTTGCTGATGCGGGTGGTGCGTCAGGTCGGTAATGCCTATCGATGCAGTGATTTGGTCCTAGTAGGGAACGTGAATCGCACCGCAGCTCGCAAATCGTTTCGCCAAGGAAAGGTTAAAGCCGATTACGACAGTTTTTGGATTGAATTGGGTGCAAATAGGCGTAGTGACGGTGACTTCGAACTGGCCTGTGGTCCATTAATACCTCCTGCAATGGAGAACGTGATCCCGAAAAAGCGATCTGAGGTACGCAGACGTCATGAGTTGTTAGAGGTCATTAATTTCGATATCATGTCCTATTTGTTCCCACTTAGCCTTACCAGCAGACTGGGCCCGGTCGCGAATGATTTGGGATTGCTGACGGCATTGAGCGACAGATATTTTTAATTCATAAAATTCAAATTTATATAGAGAGGTGCGCAAACGCGTGAAATTGAAATTGTGCGCATGGTACTTCTCTTCTCAAGTAACTTGCGCACATCTTGAATTTCGCCATGCGATATATTACCTTATTATTCACTTTAACAATAATCTCCGGATGTGCGAATGAAAAGACTCGTGCGGTAAAATTTTCTGCTAATGGCCCGGACTGTGGCTCCTGGATATATAGTCAATTGCGATATGAAGAAAATAATAACAGCGCCTGGTGGCGAGAATTTTCAAATCCTCAACTGGATTTTTTGATTCAGTGCGCCCTTCACGCAAATAAAAATGTTCTCACTGCGTCAACGAATATTTTTCTATCTCGTGCCACGCGGCAATCTTTGTATGCGAATGATAAAGTGAGACACTTTCCATTGGAAACCGAAGTAAAACGGCCGCATTTTAGGGGGGGTATAAATTTTGATTTCTTGACTGCAGACATTCAAGCAAGCTGGGAGAGAAAATTATTTAGCGCTGACAATATTAAGAATGTAGAAACTAAAGAGCATTCTGAGAACGCGGTGCTATCCTACCAAGCAACAGAAATTGCCGTGGTGGCTGAAATAGCTAATGCCTATATCGAGTTCCAAGGGCTGATGCATCGCGAAGCAGTGATTGCCGAATCAATTGAAGATTTGGCGCGATGCGTGGAATTAGCCAAAAATGGAGATATTGAAACTGACAAAAGTCGGTTCTTTCTGAGAATATTTGAAGCCGAGATGATGCTAGAGCGCACAGAAAAGGCTAAAATTCAGAGTAAAACAAAGATAAGTCTTCACGGGATTGAATCAATGCTTGGAGGGCTATCATTGCCGAACGGGCTTGCTCTGAGTGAATTAAAATTAACTCCTCCAGACGTTCCAAGAAAAAAAATAGAGGTTAAGTTACTGGAGCGCCGATTTGATGTATTTAGGCAAGCACATAAAGTTGATTTCGAGCTTGCCAGGCTTGGTGTCGCAAAACACGATGTATACCCGCACTTCGAATTTGACTTAAATACTGCTGAAAATCGGCTACGAAGCAAAGCTTCAGCTGCGTCAATTACGGTACCGACGTTAACTAGTATGCCGGCTTTGCTAAAGATCTTCGACGAAGCACGCGCTCGGGAGAAATTTACTGACGAAGGTAGCACCGTGCGACACGCCATGTTGGAGTATGAAAAAGCGATTCTAGGGGCAATTGCCGATGCAAACATCACCTTGCATAAATTTTCGGAGATTGAAAATGATCTAACTGTCCTGGAAAATGCTTACTCGTATAGTGTTCAGACGTTGCAGCAAGAACAGCGAATGTTTCGTGCTGGGCGGGTAGATGTGCATACTCTGCTTGACGCACATCGATCTAGGCTACGGGCGCACGAGTTACTTTTAAAGGGCCAAGTCGCGAAATGGATTGCCGCGATTTCCATACGACGAGCATTTGCTGGTGGAATTTAAAGCGATTAATGAACTGATGTTAAGCATTAGAAATAGACCTTACTTTCTGATTATCCATAATTCACCCTTTCTCCCATCGCGATACGAAAAGTTTATTATCGATTCAAGAATAATCGCCAGTACGGGTTCGTGCCAGGATGGAATAATATGAAAATAATGAGATATAATCCAATTTCGAAAAATTGGGCCTGCTCACTTCGTGCACCTACGCTAGCCGTTTCACTACTTTTATTAATAACCGGGTGCTCTACGCATCGCCCTTGGATGAATCAGCCATTAATAGAAGCGCAAGCGCTTTCTGTTAGTCCCTCAACTGCCTATGGGCAAGAAGTGAGACCGTTGGTGATGGACTATGCCGGTTGGGAGAATCAATCTATCGTTATGGCGGTGACGTTGTCCGGTGGTGGCGCTCGTGCTGCTGCATTTGGCCTTGGTGTCCTTAAGGGATTAGATGAGACCCATTTCGAGTGGGATGGTCAGCAGACGACTTTGCTCGCGCAGGTAAGCTTAGTTGCAGGTGTATCGGGCGGCAGCATCCTGGCCACTCACCTCGCAGCATTCGGGCGCGAGACTCTCCGACGATTCGAGCCGGAATTTCTAAATGTAAATATTGAAAACAGTCTCCTTATTCGACTACTCAATCCAGATCTTTTGTATAGACTGAGTTCGCCCTGGTACGGACGCACTCAAATACTAGCAGAGCGTTTAGATAAGCTATACGAGGGGAAAAAATTTGGAGATCTGCGTCGCCGGCCTGGATATCCGGATTTACTTGTTACAGCCACAGACCTTACTACTGGAGCGGCGTTTGAATTTACTCCCGAACAATTCGATTTAATTTGTTCTGACCTCAGCGGCGTACCGCTGTCGTTCGCGGTTGCTTCTTCTTCAGCTGTCCCGCTACTGCTAACGCCTACAGCGTTGACCAACTATGCGGAACGTTGCCGGACTACGCATTCATCCACGGTGGCGAAAGCCTTGCCGGGCGTTGGGACTACGCCGCAGACCGACAACTACCGCGTACGAATGCTTAAGGCAACCGAGCAGAGTTACCGCGATGGTCTGGAACGCCCCTTTATACACTTGGTTGACGGTGGGCTAACTGATAACTTGGGACTTAGAGCCCAGTTGGATCGACTCGTTGTGGGAGGAACATTGGACGAAAGTTTTCGATACGCACCTACAGGATCGATACGTCACTTGGTTCTCGTCGCGGTCAATTCCGAACGTGACTTAGCCGAACGAATTGACCAGACCGATCGCGTTCCAGACACTTTTCAGGTCGTAAACAGTCTGCTGTTCGGTGCAGGATCGCGCGATACGAAGACCACATTAGCCATGCTGAAAGATGATATTCAGCGTTGGCAATCGGACCTTTTGCGGCTCCGTGGCCAAGAAGGAAGCCCATTTGCCAAGGACGCGCAGGCGCATGTCATTAGCATCAGTTTCCAAGATGTGCCTGATCAAAAGTTACGCAGTCAGGTAGTACATGTCCCAACCGCCTTCACGATCAGCAAAGATGCAGTTGAAAACCTACAAGCGGCGGGCCGCGCGGCTCTATTGGCATCGCCGGACTTTCAGGATCTGAGCCGCGCATTAAAATCCAGGTAATAAATTGATGGGCGCCCGCTTTCAAACTGCATCGAAGTGGCAAGACAGAGGCCCCCCACTTAAAAGGGATTATACAGGGGACCTCGAATTACCTGTGATTTAGGCCATGCCAGACAAATATAGAACCCGGAGGCACAACGCGGGACGCCGCCAAGTTGTTTTGATGCTTATTTTGCCGTCCGAATTCGCCGTTTTCGGCAGTCTGGACGGACCTCGGGCGTTAGAACGCCACGATCCCAGCCTCCTTGAAATAGGCAAACCGGCGCAAGTTGTAAGCTGCCGCTTTCCAGTTCAGGTGAAGCGTGGTGAGTATTCTCACCAACGCCGCCACCTGTTCTCATAAGCCACCTCCACCTGTTCTCGCCAACCGCCACCACCTGTTCGCACTGACCGCCGCCATCTGTTCTCGTCCACCGCCGCCATCTGTTCTCACCGCCGCCGCCACCTAGTCTAATAAACCGCCGCCATTGGATCTCATAAGTCACCGCCACACGCTACCCCCCCACGGTCGCGCTTCCGTAGTGTTCCGTACGGTGTAAATTGGGAATGCCGATTTTTTCACTGTTAGCAACAATCATTTATCGGCCGATGCAGTTGGTAATTTTCCGTAGTTCTGAATGGGACTACATATTTTTTGGCGGACTGGGATTTTCATTCTGGGTGCGGCGAAGTGCGATATGATCTGGCTCTGACAGCTAAAATGAGATCTAGATGACAGCGCATTCTTTTGGTGGCCCTTGGACAATGATCAAGCTGGACCTCCTGGCGCGTTACCTAGCATTCTTTAACACCGCCTTGCAGCACCGGCCCAGCCCGGAGCAGCCATTCACCCGAATTTATATCGACGCATTCGCCGGTACTGGCGAATGCGATATCAATATGGGCGATGGTTTGCGGTCGACCATCGCAGGGTCGGCAAAGATTGCCTTGGACACGGCCCCGGCCTTTGATCGCCTGCACCTGATCGATTTCAATCCGAAACACGTTGCGGAACTTCGAGGCCTGGTAGCAAGCCCCGGTGACATTGATCGCGTGTCCATTTATCATCAGGACGCCAATGAGGCGCTGAACGAAATTATCCAGAAAACTCAATGGCGCTCGACCAGGGGTGTGCTTTTCCTTGACCCGTATGGCATGACCGTGCGGTGGGATACGCTGCAAAAAGTTGCCGCTACGAAGGCGCTAGACGTGTGGTACCTGTTTCCGCTCAGTGCCGTGTACCGCCAGGCCGCGATCGACTTCAATAAAGTCGATGAAGGGAAGGCGGCCGCACTAGATAGCGTGCTGGGAACCACAGAGTGGCGTACCGCATTTTATTCAGATTCTCAGCAAGAAAGCTTTCTGGACGATGGCAAGAGCAGCGCGCGCCGGACGGCGGGCCCTGCGGAGATTACTTCGTTCGTCCACGCCAGGCTTTGTGAAATCTTCAAGGGTTGGGTCAGCGCGCCCATCCTGCTGCCGGAACGCGGCGGTCCACCCATGTTCGCGCTGTTTTTTGCCGTTTCGAATCCAGCGGAGCCAGCAGTCAAATTATCAAAGAAGGCAGCGGATCACCTTTTCGACATGCTGAAGAATCAAAGAATAGGAAAGACCAGCAGCGGGGTCGCCTTGCCATCCCAAGGCGATTTCTTCTAGCCGTGTTGGTGCGCCACCGTCAGAATAGCCTGCGCTGCGCCGGTGCGACTATCTGATCGGAAGTCTTTATCTGACGCGCAGCCTTTTTCCTGCCGCCAGTGTCGCTAACCACCTCGATTACGTTTTCGATGATCAGCTGCTCAAGCGCATCCTGGTAGATCTCTCCGGAAGCCGGGGAATCATTGCAAGTCGTCGCGTAAAGGACACCATAGCTCAGGCCTTCCTCGTGCGCGTAGATGATATTCGGGATTTGCTCCATCAGCGCCGCAATGCTCGCTTTGCGGGCGAGTGGGTCGAACTCGAAGCCTAGCTCGGACTGGCCGCGATGCTTCGTGTCGAAGGTGGGATCGTAGCCGAGCATGTTGAACATGTTCAGGCCGGCGCCGCCGTAGTGAATGAAATAGTTCTGGTTCTTCCAGTGCACGTCTGTCATCACATCGCGGGCCCGGTGGTGCTGCGAGAGGTGAATAAGCCAGTAGTCGCCGTGGCCGCTAGTGTTACGCACGAAGAAGGGCGTGTAGTGTTTCGCCCCGCACTGCGCCACCAGTGCCGAGTAAAGCGTTGACTGAATCAACAAACGCCAGTCACGGTCGGACTCCTTGATTTCCTTGATGGAGCGTCCCTTGAGGATGTCTGGAATCTCGATGCGCTTGAGGCCGTTTGCAAGCACCTTTTCGTTCGCGTAATTGAGCAGCGAATCGACGGCGAAGGTCAGGATTATTTCGGCGCCTGGCAGGGTGTGCAGGATTTTCTTGATCAGCGATGTTGGAACCGCGTTGTAGCCGAACTGGTCGAGCGCGAAGATGGAGCGGCCGTTTCGCGGACTTTTCTTCTTGATGAACTCGATGATACTGGCCGCTTCGTCTTCGAATTTGGCGTGGCGCATCTGAATCGATTTTCCGATCCGGTCGCCGTAGCCTTCTTTGCGCAGCGTGTCATTTAAGTGGTGAAAAGCATCGCGTTTCGCCTCGACAAAAAAATGACTGATGTCGAGCCGGACGGGCTTGGTACGCCCCTTGTTGATCAGGAATTCCGCTTCGCGTTCGGCGTTGAGGAAAATGAAGGGCGATCCCAGCACGGGCTGGCGCGTGTCTTCATGAAAATAGAGTCCGCCACCGGCGAAGCCATCGACCAGTGTCAGCTTAAATTCGTCGCGCGGTTGTCCACCGACCAGTGTTTGAAAATACGCCGCCAGATAGGATTCAAGGATCCGATGCTTGGCAATACTATGTTGTTGAATCGATTCCGCACCATTTTTCCACGTGTATTGGCTTTGCATCGATTTCCTATATGTTAGAGCGGCGCTGGCATTTCGTCATAGGTGCGGCCGTTGATTGTACGGCCATTATATTTCTTTGCCCGCTTCTTACCGTCAGCGCCCCAGCCGCCCCACTGCTTGAAGAAGAAGGCAGCGCCTTGCTCTTCGCACTGGTATTGAATCGTTTCAACCCACTCCTGCCGCATTGGGCGGGCCTTAGGCCCTGATTCGCCGCCGACGATGACCCAGTGGATATCCCGGAGGTTGATTTCGACCAGGTCCTCAAGGAGCGGTTCAACAGACAGAAACCTAACGACCGCATCAATCGTTCGCAGATAATCTATTCGCGGTAAGCCGTACTTGCGATCTTCAACTGACACACCCAGCCATGCATTGCGGGGAGCGATCTTCCCTTGGAAGTATTCAGCCATGCGATCCGCCCGCTTAGTCAGAATCTGAAAAGTGTGCCAATGCGCCTTAGTAATCGTTTCAAAGACCTGATCAATGAAGGCAAACGGCACGCCCTCGTGAAAAAGGTCTGACATAGAATTCACAAAGTACACCGTCGGTTTGCGTCGTTTCAAGGGATCGTCGAGTCGAGTAGCGATCATGGTCAGCTCAAACCCATTGTCGTACCCAGCCGCGCCCATTGCCTGTAAGCGCTCAGCCATACGTTCGGCATAACAGTTCTTGCACCCTGGCGAGACCTTGGTACAGCCCACCGTCGGATTCCAAGTCATCTCCGTCCATTCAATCTTGCTACCGGTCGTCATATCTTTTTCCTTCTAGAGTTATCTTGCCCTCATTCGCCGCCGCGACCAAGCTTTCGATCGCTTCCCTGCGGCTCAAGCCCGATTCTTTACATAGCTCCCCGAGCTGATGAAAGACGTTTTCCGGTATCCATTCCTGCAAACGTTGATAGCCGTTTTGCCGCATACGGTCTCGAAAACTGCTTTGCGCCTTCGCTAATTGGCTGGCCCGAGCCTCTGCTGTCATTGATGACTCCTATTGTGACGCCAAAAAGTGCTGTTTCCGTTGATTACACTGTAATCATACCGATCCCTATCGAAAATGCAACATCCGATTGCATTGCAGCGGTAGGGGGCTCAACCGCCTACATCCGTCAGGCCTGCGCAAAGGTCTGCGGCGATACAAGGACGCGTCTTTTTTAGAGGCGTTCCGCCGCAGATCAGCTCGACGGCATTTGTGAACGTCTCATCAGAATTAGGGGCGCCTGACGGTTGGATAGCATTCACTAAGGAACAGATGAGTTTCTGTATCCCTGTGGAAAAATCTGTCAGTTGTACGGTCTTGGGTAAACCGAAGGATAAGGGGATGGAAATTTCTTATGATAAAACCTCGGTTTATCCTGCCTTGGTCCTTAAGAGTAAAAACCAAGACACTCTACTAGCTCACGCAATATTTAATAAATTGGTACGAGCTATCAAAAACGTATCCAAGGGAGAGGAAGTCATCGATAGTTTTGAGCCTATCGAAGATTGCAACAATTGCTCAAAAACAACTAGTGAACCGGATATGGAAATAGTTTATATTTACGCTGAATTTCCAACGATATCGATCTTCGATGGTGCTAGCCAATTTATCACGGTAGGCATCGGAGATATGGGGCCCGAGCTACCTGATCCTTTGCCCGATGGGGTGGCGCCATCAGATATAGAGAAAGCGAGAGATCCAGCCGGGATGCTAGCCTGCACCGTACTGTATTTTCGAACTTATATGATCATGATACAAGGCTGCACAACGAATTTACCTGCTTTTACCAACTATCGAACTTGTATGCAAAACAGTATGAGAGCGTACGCAAATAATTTGAAAACCGAATGCTACGACAAATATTTTCATTAAAATTCAAGGGTGCTTAGTCCAAATTCAGGAAGAAGCACTTTCAAATCATCAGTTTCATTGTTAAACCATAAAAAATTCCATCCCGCAGCTTTTAGCATGCGCAATTCAAGATAAACCATACACATTGCGTTTTGAACGGCATCCCATTCATCCGCACCGTATGCGCGGCGTTCATCTTGCAGAATAATTCCCAACTGAATTTTTGAGCTCCATACTCCGTCCTTGAACTCTGGATGTTCAACCCCTACCTTTACTTGCGTCTTAATTCCGTATGGGTCGATTGCTGAACATTGGCGATATATCATGGGATTAGTCATAGTTTCTCCAGGGGTTAATAGCTATGAAAAATTGGAAGATGGTTCATGCTCGTTACTGACCAAGCTATAGAAAAGCCTTAACATGATAAATCTAAATTTCGAAAATTTTTTTGGCTTTAGGCCAAGTAACTCTGCTCCAGCTTGCCTTCCAAAGTGTTTTATACTAGTTTGCTGGCCTGCGGTAGAGCCATTCGCCGGCTATCTGCGCCGCGTCGTGCCATGCCTGGTCGGTCAGATAGGCCAGGTGGGCGCAGGCGACTGTAGGCATGGTGGCGCGGCTTAGCCACAGCGCCCTGTCCTCATCGCCCAGCGCGTTCCACCAGCCGGCGCCGGCCGCCTCGTCCTGTGCGACGGGGAACGTGCCGCCGCCCATTTCCACGCCGTCCTTGAGCAGGTACAGGCGCGGAACGCTGTCTTAAAAAAGTCTTCTCTGAAAGTCGCGAGTGCGGTTGGGAGGGAATTGCTGATTAAACCACTCGATATCATGGTTTAATAGCCACCGGAACGATTTCGCCTCCGCATGAGCGAATTTGCTACGGCTGGGGTTGGTGGTAGACATGATGTCGATGCATTTTGCGCGATGAAAATCAGGAGCGCAGTTCACTTCTGGCGTTTGCCTTAAACTTCCATCTGCATGGCGGTTGACCTTACAGCTGCCGTTGTTCATCACTTGGTGCCATTGGCACTGTGACTTAAAAGCTTCCCAGGAACCAAAGAGCCAACTCAAAAGCAGAAGCTGGTGCAGGCAGCGCCGCCAAATGCGCGGATCGTCCAAGCTGCGGCATAGAATCTCAACACCATTACCCGATACAGCGCCCGCAAAATCGGGGTGATGACGCAGGAAACCATAGCAACGTAAAAACCTCGGCACGAAGGATTCACGAGACACTGTTCCCCGAGGAGAAAGCAAGGCATGGCTTTCGAGCGCTTGACTAATGACCGCCTGCTTTGTCTTCGCATCGAGATACTCCTTGTCATCCTGAAGCGCAGCCACAGATAAGCGGCCAAGGCCGAGCAGCACATCTTCGTTGGTGGCTGTATCGATACGATGAAATGCGTTCTCGAACTTGGCCTCGTCCGGGAGGATAAACCGATTGTGAAACTGCGTTGCCGGAGCGGTGCAAGCCAGCAGAAGGATATGGTGGGTAGGACAAAACAATACTCCTGGCAGCTGGTGTGCTCTGCGCCAGTACCCGCATGGGTTGTGGGAGCGGTCTTCCCGCAGGCATTGTTTGCAGGTGTGCCATGTGCGGGTATTCCCGTTCGAGAGGATTGACAGGCCATAGCCGGCGATCGCTGCCGGGCGTGGTGCGCTGCCTTTGCGCCAAGGCCATGCGCCTAGCTGCTCAAACAAAGGAACCAGTGTCATCTGTGATAAGAGCTGATCGGGTGATCCCAGTAGCCCCTTTGTCGCCAAGTAGAAGCTCGACAGATTGACGGGGAATTCGGACACACGCATGTTGGGTGCATGTCCGAACATACTTCGGCAGGCATCGCGGTCATCTCTTGCGGCGTTGGCTCGACGCAGCCTTGCCGCAAAACTGTACAAGGTCTCGTCAGGTCGGTGGAGGGGAATGGAGCAAATTTGCATAGCCTCGATCCTTTCCATTTGATCGCAACTTAGCGAGGCGACTCCCAGTCTCCAGCGCGTCCGCCGATTGGTCCGCGCCGGGCTGTACGTAGTTTGTAAGCTCTACCCGTTTTATAGAACGTCTTTTCCGGACATGGCCCGGCCCAAGTCCGTCCGACGCCATGCGCGGCGAGAATCTGATTGATCTCTTTGATTGACGGCCCACCACAACGCCGGACGTTGCTGAAATATTTGAGGATTTCCCTCGCCTTATTTACCTCCAGCCGCGCAAGCTTGATGATTGCATGGGGCGGCGTATCCGGGGCGTTTAGTGACTGCAATGTCCACAGCATACGTCGCGCGTAAAAGTGCCAGATGGATTCTGCATTGGCATCGGCCGCTGCGCGGGCCAATGGTGTGCGTTCCGGGGTGGGCAGGCGCATGCCCTTTGGTGATCCGGTGGCAGCTTTGACCAACTGGTTCATCGTCACACGGAAGGGGCGTTGCTCATTCTGATAAATTGTAGCTGCACTGGCTTCTATCCCTGTGGCCCACGACGGGTCCAGTGCGTCATCCCTTGACTTGGTATTCAACCGGCGGGTGGCAAGCCGCTTCTTTTTTGCAGCTCCTTCCTGCAGCCGCGCTTCAATCCGCTCATATGCGTCAGGTACCAATTTTACCAATCGCTTCATCTTGCTGACGTTGTGGTGCCAAAGCTGTTGTGGGGCGTAGCCAAGCCGTGTAGCACTGTCGATCAATTCTTCTATCAATTCGTCGGCCAGGGTCTTTTCTTCGTTGTTGTCGGTCAGTGTGGGCCCAGTGAAGTCTTTCAGCGACTTGATGCGCTCATTTTCAACCAGTTCTTTGATCCGTGCCAGGAAGACGTCGGCCTCACGGAACAGGTAAAAGGAAAATAGCAGATGGCGATACAGTGGGGCTTCCATCGTGAGCGACGTTTGTAGGACATGGAACCAGCCGCTGGTTTTGCATTTGCTGTACGCTGGATCTATTCTGGAAAGTACAGCTGGGCCAAAAAATTCTTCAATACTGGCGAACAGCGCCGTGCGTTTCAGGCGATCACTACCCTGTCTAAAGCCTACCTCTATGCCGCGCGATCGATAAAGTTGCACCAGTTGGTTTGGCGTCATATGTGCGGGAGCTGCATCGATGAGTGCTTTGGCGAAGCGGGCGAATGCAAGCTCGGTCTCAGTCGGTGCTGTCTCTTCGCGTTTTGCTTGCGCAAGGTCATGTCCGCATTCGCATCCAATCCATGCGGAAAGGATCAGTTGACCAGGCTGAGAAAACGGTTGTCTACATGCTGGGCAACGGTCCATCAGCAGCCTACCGTGTTTCCAGCAGGATGTGACGCCAGGGATTTGATGAGACCGATGGATATAACGGCAGCCATGCACTTTGTCGTCGTCGATGAGGCATTCGGGACAAAGATGTGTCAGCCGGCTTCCACCCACCAGCCGCCGCGGCAATTCAACGGCGGTGATCTCGTTCCCGATGGCTTTGCGTTTGGCTAAATGGGTGCCGAAGAACCTGCGAAACAGTGGAAGTAGCGTGCTCTCATTTTGCAGGTCACGCAGATTATCGACAGGCGATCCCGGCAGACGAAGCGCGAGTTTGTCGAGATGCGGTTGTACCAGCGGCGTAAGACTAAACGGCGCCAATCCAAACAGCTCTGTATAAGTGGAATTGTTAGTCAGCTGGCCACGGCGGATGTGGTAGCGGCTCACGCGCGAGCTGATAGTCTCATCCGGCAGCGCTGAGGGAAAGAAGGGAAGTATCTTTGGCGCAGGGTCCGTGGACGTGCTCTTCATTTTTAAATTCCTTTCCGATTATTCGTGGTGCTGCCTTCTTGTTTCTGAAGCAGTTCAATCCCGGTGATCAAGTGGTCTTGGAGGCCATTGTTGCGCATGTCGTTCTCGTCCAACGCGGTCTTCGCTTGCTGCTTCTTGGCATCCTTATTTTTCGACCGTGTCTGTCGCCGCTGCGCTGCTTCTGCTGACTGCTGGGCAACCGGCTTCCTCCTCTTCGTAGTTGTGTTCGATGTCGCGGGTCCATCGCATGCGGCCGGCTGCTCCAATTCGTGTTCCGTATCTGATGCGTAATATCCCCAGCGCTGTGCGTAGCGCTGCCATGGCACGTCGTCGAAATCCTGCAGTAGTAGCGGATTATGGTCGCGAAAGCCCGCGATGAGTTGACGATCACGCTCGCTGAAGTCAGGTCCCATGAATGCTTGCTTCATGTGCTCTTCAGTCACGGCTTGGTTCCCCTGGTCGAGCGCCAGCCGTTGCGATGCAACACGCATTCTTGCGCCGTAGGACCGTATGCCACCGCAATACCTAAAGAGTATGGAGCCGTCCTTGTCTTCCACTTCGGAAGGCCGCGGCATTACGTTGTATCGCCACAGGGCGGGAGCCAGCATATCTGTGTAATCGTAATCCTCCTTGCCCAAGGGATGCATTTCAATGTTGCCGCTGGAACCGACTCGCCGCATGTCTTGCGAGAAGGAGTCCAGCGCATCCATGCCAATCGGATTGCCCATCAGGACTAGGGGTATCCCGAAGTTCAATATTCGCAGGAAGAAGGTGGCAGCCAGTCCCCCGCGTGCGCCCCCAGCGAAGTTACGGCCCTGGAGCTCGTCGATCACCAGCACGCCGACAGCGTGGTTGTTCAGGACGATCCCCACTTGGACAGCAAGCTTTTCGTTGCTGAGTCCTGTCAGACTGCGTTCGCGTGAGTAGCTGGTTCCGGCGCATTTGTCGAGTTCTACAAGTATCTGGAGCAGAAGTCCGCCAAGCGAGCCGTCATGGCTCATGCCGACATATAGCCACGCGACCTGCGTCATATGGGTCCAGTCCGCACTTCTGGAGTATCCATGTTCGAACTTTGGCGGCAACTGCGTCAAGGCCCGCAAGATCTCATAAGTCTTACCCAATCCAGTAACGCCGGACACTCTCATGCATTTTGCGGAATGCTGAAACCATGGGACTTCCCGCAGTTCTCGTCCGGCAAAGCGCGCGACTGCCATGAGATGTGCGCGTGTGCTGGTCTGGGTCGGATCTCGCGCTATGCACCCGCGCCTTATCATTCTGTAAAGACGCGTTGTGGTATCGAGCGAGGTGAGCGTCGGCTCGAACAGTTGTTCTTGCATGAGATCGAGAAAATCGTGTCTGGCAGTGGTGCTAAGATTCGCAACGTCCACCCCGGCAAGTGGCCAATTATGCAGACGCTGTTCCAGGTCGTTTGTTGAAAGATAGGGCTCCAACGCTTCCAGTAAAGGATTTCCTTGCGTTGCATGAAGTATGCTGTTGACCGACGCACTCATGAAAACTTCCTTTCACTATTGAAGCGCGACAGACGCGCCTTTCTCAATTCGATCAACGGGGATGTGCTCGATAACCTGGGCTGCGGCGGTTTCTGCGTGCCGGTCCCGTCGTTGGCCGCTGCCGGCATCTCCGAAAGAACAGTGGGTTCTGCATCATCGCTGCGGGTACGCTGGATGACGTTATTCATTTCTTCCCGGCGTTCATTCGCCTGAGCCGCGCGTACGCTGGCCTTCTTCTTGCTGGGAGGCGGCTGCTTTCCAAGCGCCTTGCGCGCAGCACTCTGTAGTTGCTTCGCATCTGCCTCCTCTTCTTGCCGGAACGATTGCTGGTCGATATCGTCCTGGTCGCGCCGCGAAGCGCCCAGCACGTTGTCCAGCTTTTCGGCATCGTTGAGGGCGCAGAGATCAGCAATTCCCCCTTCATTGATGAACAGCGCATCATCTTTTATGTTGGGTATGACGTGTATGCCATTCTGGTCGACCAAAAAAACTTGGCTTAGGTCATCTGGATCCGCGCTTACCTCGATGTATTTTTCTCCCCTCGACGCTGCCTGAATAATTCCGGCCTGCGCGAGGTACGGATGGTTGAACTTGGCGCCATGCAGAAGCTCCACCAGTTTGCCGGTCTTTGGCCTGTGTAAGATCAGGCCGCCGCGTTGCACGCTGGCGGTGAATTTGGGAAGCAGATGTGCACGCAGGTAGTCCGAATTGATGGGCTTACCCGAAACATACCCGTTTGATACAGCCCAACGATAAACCTCAATGCGCGTGCGGTTGGGTGTCTTTCCCTGCGCTGCGAATTCCCGCCGCATTTCTGTCGGAATCATATGCAGCGGCAACTCTTGCTGTGTATTGGACCAGTGTATCCAAAGAAGCAATAACCGCATGTAGGCGTAGCGAGTTAGCAGCGCTGAGGCGATGGCGAGAGGTTCGCCTCTTTGAGCTTGTCGGCCCTTGGTTGTACCTGTCATTTTGTGGTCAAAACGACGATGGCGGGAATGGTGTCCTGATTCAGAGGAACTATTGCGGTCGGCACGGCCGCTGGTGATGAATTCGATGCGCGATGACAGCTCATCGACGATGGAGGACATACCATCCTGGCTGCGAAGTTCGCCGTTGTCGCAAAGGTACCTCGAAAAAAACAAAGAGGGAAAGTCGTCCGCTGGAAGGTCCAGGCCATAATGCTGCAGCGTCGTTGACTTGTCCGTGGCAGCGCGGAGAATGGCCAGTTTGGCGTCGTCGGTGCACAGGCCGTTGATGGCGACATGCCAACCCATGTACAAACCCAGCCATGCATCGCGTACAAAAAGTCCCCGCCCCACTCCGATGGGTTGTAGCGGACTCCCACATGCCACTTGGTTGACATCGATCGGAGAGGCATCCAGCGAAGCCACTTGACCGACCATTGTGATGCCGTCGCGGGCGGTGCCTACCAAAGGTCTGAAATTCTTTGCCCATTGCCCCTCTCCCATCAGGCGGCGGGCGGCTGCATACTGGTCTTTGCCGGCCGGGCCGTGATAGCGGAAATCGCTCTCCGTCGGCCGCTCGTTCGCTGGTAGGAGATCAACTGCCCAGTAACCGTGTTTTTGAGTGTAACCGTTGCTGTAATAGACCGCGCTCATGGACAAGAACGCATCCCGTATCGTCGTGCCTGGACGAACAAAAGCGCTGTAGCCGTCTTGCATATTTTCGACGTCTTGGTCCGTCAGGATGATGCCGGCTTGATCCGTCCTGCCCGCCTTGACTGCCGCGTTTTTTCTGCCGAGCTTTACGCCATTTTTTGCGCGTCTTTTTTTGCCAGGCGCACCGGAACGCCCGGTGTTATTGGGCAGCAGCGCATTCCGAACGCATCCGAACGCGTAGTATCGATGCAAGGCGTCGAATACTTGGCCAGCACTGACTCCAGCTTCCCTTGCTCGAGCTTGTACCAGCGCATCCAGGCAACTTAGATCAGGGAGTTTTATGGGAGCCGTTTTTTCAGCTATCTCGACGAGTGGGGCGATGAGCTTGAACTTGAAGTTGCGTTTTCGCTCAAGCGGGGAAAGATGGCGATCCTCGGCCGGAATTTCAGGATTGCCGGTTGGGGGCGAAAGCTTGCGCAAGTCGGCATCGCTCATGTACCAGTGGCTTGGCAAAGGGAGTGTCGTCTTTCGAATGACCTTGGTTTCAAGCATGAGCCTTAGCTGTGATAGCTTCGTCGTGTGGAAGCCTTTGGCATAGTAGTTCACCTTTTTTGCATGCGGGTCGCGTTTGGGCACAGGGATCGGAATCAATACGGCCCGGTCCAGTTTAGGAATGACTTCCACAACCCGCTGGAGTCCTCCAAACGGACTGTCGGGTTCCGTTCCAACCAGCACGTCACCTGCGGAAATTGAGATGTCGATCATGTCCAGGCCTCCCCAAACAGTCGCTGCTGCCATGATTGCCGCAATGCCCGGCCGCCGGGCCGCGCCGGGTAGGAGTGAAGAATCCGCACTGTGGGGTCGATATCGATCGCCTGAGTCCAGGCGCAGTGCCTGAAGAGGAACCAAGCTTGGTCGAGATCGAGCGAGCATTGCGAGGCGGCTTTGTTGACCGCTTCGAGAATAGACAGTGCTTTGCTCTCGTTGAAGCTCGCCGCGAACGGCGCCGCGTAGTTCTCTAGATGAGGGAAGTAGCGCAGGTTGGACGCGTCGAGCCAGTTTTCCAATTGGCCGGCGGTGAAAACCGAGATTAAGGCCGCACTCGACACATAGTATCTCGCTGCTATATCGATCGCGTATCTGCGTTCGAGTTCAAGGCGTTCCAGCGTTCGCCATTTGATGTCGTCTCTGGGGGAGTTGATCGGCTTGGACGAAAAAATTGTCAGAGCGCCGCGGCCGCCGAGTCGGGTTGTCGCTAGCAGATCAAGGCTGGCGACGTAGGGGACGTTTGTGCCGAACTCCACACCGTGTTCGACACCTGCAGCGGCGGCAATTGCCAATAGGCCGCGTGACCAAGGCCTCGGCTTGTCCTGCGCGACGTCGTACAAATCCAGTGGATGAGGGTGAGGGATGGGCCAGATAGGAAATTGCTCGCGGAGATCTTCTACTCCGAGCCACAACAAGAACAACGCCGTGTGATATTCGCCGCGGGAAAAGTAGTGGGCTGTACGGCCCAGAGGGGGCATCCTCGAAATCACTTGGTTCGATTGCGGGGAGGGATTCTTTTTTCGCAGCGTCAGCCAAGGGAGATAGT
Source organism: Janthinobacterium sp. TND4EL3 (assembly GCF_900156175.1). Taxonomy (GTDB): domain Bacteria; phylum Pseudomonadota; class Gammaproteobacteria; order Burkholderiales; family Burkholderiaceae_D; genus Janthinobacterium. The sequence goes on along the minus strand of NZ_FTMV01000023.1, from coordinate 16,321 downwards.
GGGGGCCGGTCCCTAGTCCGTGACCCAGCGCGATCCGGGCCGTCAGCTTAGCGTAGGTCATGCCCTTGCTGCGGCGCTGCTTTGGCAACGGCTCAGTGAGCAGGTGGCCCTCGTCACTCGCGGCTCCGCTCGGCACCCCAGAACTGGCTGATTTGGATTCCCACATAACAGCTCCGCTTGTATAGCGATTCTATTGACAGCGCTGCAAGATAATGCTGCTGGAAAACATAAAAAATCTATGGTATTAAGTTCTAGTTTTGCTTCTAAGCTGGCTTCTTCTTGCCCATCGGTCCTTGCCGTCGCGGTGGCAGGGCCGGCGGCAGCTGAGCGGTAGTCAGCGTATCCGGCAAACGTAATGCGATCTGCATCAACTCCAGCTGAACCGGGCGCAGCGTGTCCACCTGGCGCCGGAGCTCGTTGAACAGTTTGTACATATCCTCGGATGCACCGACGGGCAGAATGATCTTCCGTTGCGACTCGTCCAAAGCTGCGCGCAGCCGGGCTTCCCACGTATCACTCAACTGCAGGCGTTCATTTATCCTGTCGATAAATTCTCCGCCAGGCGGCCCTTTTCCCAGCTCAATGGCCGAGATGTAGCTCTGCTCATATCCAAGCTTAGCCGCAAAATCGGCCTGTCGCATGCCACAAAATACTCGCAGGTCTCGGAAAGCTGTGGCAAACGGGCTCATACGAAAAACTCAGTGGTTATAACTACTAATTTTGAGTATATTTTAGACATGCCTTTTCCTTTGTCAACCTAAATTCGCGTTTGCTTAAGGCGTGGCCGGATGGCGCTGCTTGGCGCCTCGCCCATTCAAGGTTTTATTCTTTAATCAGAGGTCTCCATTCAAGCTTCCATTCTTCTCTTCAAGGTTCTATTCGGACGTAACATGAACCCGGTCGCCGTCAATAATTGCTTGTACCATTTGAATTTTCCTCGATCAGTACGCAAGCTTTTCAGGTTTGTCCAAAAGTGCAAATTTGTATACGACGAACGGACCGCGTTGGCGACCACCCCAATGCGTCTTCGCATCGCTGGAGTTCTGCGCCGGGGCAACCAAAGTGCGGAAGAAGTTGGTCAGGGCGGTCGCCGTCTCGGCCAAAAAAAGCGCCTTCCACTTTGGATCATGCATCCGGGCCGTGTCGTCGATCAATACCCACATCGTCGCATCGGCCAAGTTGTAGGCCACGCCCACACCATCAGGGCCAGTGATCTGGTCGATATGGATCAGTGTGTGAGTACCTGCTTTCTGCGCTCCAAATTGGCTCTCCAGCGCGTTCCGGTACTCTTTTAAATCAACTGCGGCGTAAGCCATACACGTCACTTTCATCGGCTTCCGGCCGTTGCGGGCGCCCCAGGGCGCGATTTCTTAGCTCTATCTGGCTGAGCCGCATGCACTAGCTTCGACCATCCAGCCATACTCTTTTTCGCTCTCGGCGCGAACCATCCGCACCGTGCATTCAGCGCCTTTTCCAAAGACGGCTTTAGCAGTCGCCCTATTCCCTTCGATGATTGGTGCATCGTTGACACGAACAGGATCGGCGCTTTGCGTCATACCGACATACTTCGCCGCCAAGAACCGCGCCGCTAAGGGCGTGCCAGGTGGCGCAACTTGCTTGTTCAGCCCACGGTACCCGATCACGCCCAGTATTATCGCGACAGCGAAATAAAGTAGTTGATTTCTGCGAACGACATTCATACGTTTTCCTCACATCGTATAACTGAATTGGAAGTACCGGCCATCACCCAGCGGAATCGACACAGTGCCCGCGTACTCGTCGCCGGTATAACCGCCGTTTGTGGTCTGGTCCACGTAGTGCTTGCCCCACGCAGCGCCGCCATATTGTTCCTGGCCTTTTGGAGACGAAGCAATCTGGTAGTCGAACGTGTAGCCGTCTGCGGTCAGCTCTTCCACAATGTCCGTATAGACCTCGGCGCTCACGACGCGCTTGACTTCTTGCAGTACTGCCTGTCGTTTCACGTCCTCGGCACGCTCATGCGCAATGTGCGCTGCGTCGGCCGCCGCCATCGCGGCGCGGTCTGCCTCACTTAACTTGAATTCGGTTTTCACGATCTTTTCCCTACTCATACCGCTTGGTAGAGCGGTTATATTTGCCGTACTTGACCTTGATCGAGCATCGCTTGGTTACTGGATTGCGGCAAGGCTCGCCTTTACGCGCAGACCACCCACAGCTGCACCGCTCCCAGCAGTCGCAGTCGCCAGCTGGCGCACCACAAACGGTACACCTCATGTTGGCCTTGCTGAACAAGGCATCGATTACTGCCACGGTCGATTTCCTATTTCAATCCTATTTCATAAAACCCGGCGGAATATACCCTAGCGACAACGCTCCATCCGCGCCGAATCCAGGCTTCACCACGTTAAGGGAGAATCCACCTCGCTCAGACCCAGCTGGACCATTAATTTTCCATGTTGTGACTACTTGAGGCCCGGACGAATCGACGTCAATTTTCTTTAGCTCATATAACTTGACAAGACCACTACGAACCTCATCAGCATTGGAGGTTTGGGAAAGAATCCCACAACCGCCAGGCTCAGTGATCATAATGAAATATCTCTCAGAATTGAATTTTAATGAAAAAGCCCTCCCACCATTTTTAGCGCCAACTGGATCAGCATCAACAAAAGACTGTGGGAGCCTTTTGCCTCCTTGGGCAAGCACCATTTTTTCTACCACGTCAGCCTTTCCTTGAGACCCGACGCACAGTGAGTCAATCAGAACCAATAAATCTTTTGCCGCAGCGTTCGTAGTTAGATGAACACCAAAGGTCAAAATGACTGCTAGAATTTTTTTCATTTGTGATCCGCGACGAGGCGGCCTTTCGATTTGCTGGTCCCGCCATGCTCTCTAGGGCATCTTTGCGGAAATTTTCTTTAGATCGTTTGGTCTTCCAGCATCAACGGGTGCTGCTGGGCGTTTTCCTAGTTCGTTGTCTTGAAACTGATTCGTGTCTGCCATAAGTGCAGGATCTTAAGCAAAGCGAAGATCATCCAGGTACCGCCGACACCCAAAATAAGTAGTTTGTCCGACATACCAAACACTGTTACAACCACGAGTACTGATAGCGTTGCGACGACAATTATTTTGTTCAGCAACCATGGGACAAACCTGAACACCATGAAACTACCGAAGCAAATTAGGAACAAGAGCACGAAAATTTGGGGCATAAAATTATTCCTCGCCGGCTACCGGCCGGACTGTCGGGCACCACCAGGGCGCGATTTCCTTTTATTGCTCGTGGCGGTGAACGCCACCAGCCAGCTCAGCCGAGACTTCCGCGAAGTGATCGGGTTCAACGATACCAAGCAGCTTCTTGGCCGCTTTAACATACGCCCAAGGCAGGTAGTCTTCATTCTCTACAATGCGGCGTGCCTGCTTGAGTTGCAATTCAGTTGCCATGATTTTTCCTTGCCGGCGCCGGCCGGTGCGGGGCGCCCAGGGCGCCGGGATTTTCCTCGAATCAGTTACTGCCCTGCTGAACCAACGTAGCAAGGCGAGACAGGTCTTTCAGCATTACTCGATGACTCCAGCGACGCGATGACCACCAGCGCTGCCAAGCGCCCTTAGAAACGCGGTAGTCGTTCGGCTCGATTGTGTACTGCATTGAGCCATCGTCACGAAAGTTCGCGGTAAGCCACCAATTAAAATTCAAGCCCAGGTCCTGCCCTCTCTCTTCGATTGCGCGATGCACCTTAAACGCAAGTTCCTTGGGCGCCACAAACGTGACGAAGGGGCGTGATGCTCGCTCAGGATGCCCTTCGCAAGACCAGATTGTGAAGACGCCAGGCAAGCTATTCAACGCATCGCAAAGCGGGATTACACCCGCCTCAACAGGAGTATTGATTGAGCGATTATCAGCGGTATAGCCAGGATACTTTTGGGCGAATTCCACGATAATTTCCTTGGTGTTTATTTGAGGGCTGCGTGCACCGGTACCGAGGCCATCACCGCGATACCTTTCGCCGTGGCCGAGCTACGCAGCTCATCCAGGAAGACGGCAAAATCGGCGTTCTCACCGAACGTCGGCCATTTGCGGCCCATGAGAAAATCCGATACCTTGGAAAGCACCCGGCCAATAACATCGGCGTCCTCTACGCCCCACTCTGATAGGTCACCGAGCAGCGCGGTGTCCGTGTTCAACAGGTCTGCCAACTCCACTTCACTGAACGAAACACCGGATTGCGCTTCAATGAAGCCCATCAGCTCTGCCCGAACGTCCGCATTGATGCGGCTCCAGGTCGCATGCAGATCCGTATCGCCGTCAGAATCAACAATACCGTCGTGCGCAATGTTTTCAACAATCACAGCTTTACCGCCTACGATAATCATCGTGCCAATGCCATCGTCATCTTGGGGCTTGGTAAACATAATAATTTCCTAGATGGTTAGAGTGAGTTCCAGGACTCATCAAATACGGTGCGTGGAGTCATTACCCGCTCATGCTTCGCACCACACCACAGGCACATTCGTGTGTCGCCATCCATGGTGTAACGGTCAGCCATGAAACTTTCCCTATGGGCCGGGTCGATGGCGCAGCGCCCGACCTTTAGATAGTTATCCCAAAAGCCTTCTACCTCTTCAAGCATGGTTGCGATGCCGATGTAATAGAAACGGCCCGCCTTGGAACCGTTGCACAACGCAGCCATCAAACGGATACCGGAAAATCCGTTTTCATCGGGACTGTCCGGATAGCCGATCATCAAGGTATCCGCACCAAAGTCTTTCGCAAGCGATGTATTGGACTTGATGCGGTAGACCGTTTGCAGCACGCCGCCACCTTTGTAGAAGTGTGCCTTCTCGCGCATCCAGCGATGCAAATTAGGCGAGAACGATGCCGAAACCGATGGAGCAAGCTGCTTGAGTGTCAAGGTCAAGTGGCCAATAGCGCGTGTAGTTCTTGCTTCATGCATATAATCTGCGTGACGTTCATCGCGCAGTTCAATCAAGTCTTTTTCAGTCAGTGCCATGCTGGCCTCCCATTTCGCCGGGCTGAATTACGCTTCCATGTAGACCATTGTATGCCCTCAATGAGGGTAGTCAAGCGCCCTTTGCTTCTTTATCTAAAATTTCTTGAATGAACTTCCACGCCATATCTGGCATGCCCCGCGCCGAGTCGCTCGGAGGCAATATCCAGTTGTCCAGCGTCTTGCGCTTGACGGCGATTCGATCCGCGAATTCATCACGCGTCATATCGAGACGATGCATAGCGTCCCGCAAAAATTCCTGTTGCGTCATCTGTATCTTCGGCATCAAAATACTCCCGCTTGTGCGGTATTCAGAGTTAATTATGCAAAGAATACGGAGAATATCCTTCACAGGCAAGGCAGGTAGCCTAGTCCTCGGAAAAACGATGGAATGGTGTTTTGAAACGCGTGCTTGGACTTAGTTCGCGCGTGCTACAGGGAGCTCATCCCATCGCGTAGTGTAGCAAGGGGTTTTGTTCTCTGACCGCATGGCCCACCGCGGCGCCAGGCCGGCCGATGCCAGCTTCACCGCATCGCGCCCAAACCGCTGGTTCAGCGCATCGAGCGCCGCCATCACCTTGTCGCCGCTCTCACTTGGTCTCGCTTCATCGAACAGAACGCCCTGCAGGGTTCCCTTGGGCGAAATATCCATCAGCTGCACGCCGGCTTTCTTGTAGCGAACCCCTTCGAGAAAAATGCGCTCGAGCCCATGCAGCGCCGCGCCGGCCAGCACGCGCGTGTCGTCGGTTGGCACGATGATGGGCACGGTCCGGCTGTTTCCGTATTGGAGGTCATCGGAACGAAACCGATTTGTCTGAATAAAAACGTTTACGGCGCCGCATACGGAACCCTGGCCGCGCAGCTTTTCAGCGGCACGCGTGACATACGCCGTCACGGCCTCGGCCAGCTCGTCATAGGTGTGCACCATCGAGCCGAACGATTTGGAACTGACAATTTCCTTGCGCGGCGGCGCCACCTCTTCCAGATCCAGGCACGACAGCCCGCGAAGTTCCTGAACCGTACGCTCCATCAATATCCCAAACTTTGCCCGCATGTCGCGCGGCTCCGCCTCTTTCAGGTCCTGCACCGTGTTGATGCCCAGGGCGCGCAACTTGTCACCGATGCGCCGGCCGACGCCCCACACCTCCCCTACGTCGATGCGCACGAACAGCCAGCGCATGCGGGCGGCCGACATCGACGACAGGTCGCATACGCTGTCGAACAGCGGGAATTCCTTGGCGATGTGATTGGCCAGCTTGGCCTGAGTTTTCGAGGCGCCTACTCCCACACACACGGGTAAATTTACCCATTTCAAAATCTTGGCGCGCATGTGCTGGCCCATGGCCGTAGGCGACTCCCACAGGCCGCCCATGCCGTTCAGCGATACGAACGCCTCGTCTATGCTGTAAACTTCCACGTGAGGGCTGTAGGTGCGCAGAATGGTCATGATTCGATTGCTCATGTCCGCGTAAACCGTATAGTTAGAAGACAAGCCTACTATTCCGTGCTGGCGCGCCAGGTCCTGCATTTGGAACCAAGGCTGGCCCATTTTGACAATACCGAGCGCCTTGACTTCCTTCGACCTGGCCACCACGCAGCCATCATTGTTGGACAGCACCACCACTGGGCGATCACGCAGGCGAGGTTGAAATGACTTTTCGCAGCTGGCATAAAAATTATTAGCGTCGACCAGAGCGAACAGCTGGGCACGAGGATCGGCCATATTACACCCGCAACTTGCGCACCACGCCAGTGACGACGCCCCAAACTTCCAGTTCATTGCCGTCCACAAGACGGATCGGGGAAAAAGCGGGGTTTTCAGGATGCAGCTCGATCACACCAAGCTGGTGAAACAGCCGTTTGAGCGTGTATTCGCCGTCGATCACGGCCAAGATGATGTGGCCGTGCGCAGCCGTCACTGATCGATCGACAACCACGTAGTCGCCGTCCATGATGCCGATGCCTGTCAGGCACTCGCCCACGACACGGAAAAAGAATGTCGCTTCCTTGTGCTGCACCAGGAAGGTATTCAGGTCCAGCCCTTTTTCCGTGTAGTCGGCCGCCGGCGAAGGAAAGCCCGCTGGTATTTTGTGGCAAAACAGCGGCCGCACTGTCGGCGGCGCCGTGCGCGCTGCAGGGATGAATTCAACCTGGGCGGCGCTGACGGGCCGCAAATATTTAAGAATGGACATAGGCAATTTTATACTGTGTTTTCATACAGTATAGCATTTCAATTTTCGCGGGCGCGATAATAGGCACTACTGATACAAGACTGCTACATTCCTGCTGTTGGCCGGCGTGCGTGTTGCATGGTTATGCTAAAACCGGGGCATAGTTGTTGTATCTGGAATGGGGGTGCTGGACGAGATGACAAGACGTCGATAGTCACCGGCATGGTTCCTCCAGAAAGCTGGTTATCTACGGCTAGTCATGGGCTCGGCCGTGATGTTTATCGCAGATTAATTTCCAGGAAAATGTATTGTCGGCCAGGGCATACCAATCCCTGCTGGGTCCGTCGCATGATCTATTTCAATGTCGGGAGTCCATTCCGAGCCTAATATTCAGTGACACAGGGATGTGAACGGGGGCGACGATTCTGCTGCTATTCTTCATCGACTTCAAGTGCGATAGCACCTGCTGCGTGGGTTCGCCGTGTGGCGCAACGGAGACATCGACCGTGCGCAGGATCACCGGGCATAGTTGGATCGACTGCAAATGGAAAGCACGATGCGATGGCTGGATTTTCAACGAATCGTCGCACAAAGCCTACTGTCCTGAATGTGCGTCAAGGCATCGGACTACACTTCATTAGCTTACCTTTATCACTTCCCCCCGCCTCGCTGCGCCGCGGCCACCTGTAGCTGGTGGACGTGCCAGCGGCGCCGACCTAGTGCGCTCTCTCGCGCACCAGCCAGTTGGCCAGCACCGCGCGTGACCACCGGCATGACCGTTATCGAGCGCTGCGCTCGATCGCCAGCTGCGTCGCGCCGCCACGGCGCTGGCCAGCTGCTCGATGACACTACCCGACTTTGTGAATGTGAGCGCTGCGCTCCGGGGCAGGTCTGGCGCCACCTGCGCCGCCCGGCCTAGCCGGTAGATACTTTTCTAGACTATCCGACCCAGTTCATATGGCCAAATTTAGCGCCGACGATCTCGGCACGTCGTATACAGGAAAGGCAAAGCGAAGCGCTTGCGCAGGCGCGGATTGGTCGAGGTCAGTGGCAGCGCATAGAGCGCATCATTTATGTGGCGCCATTGGCCTGTGGCCATTATGTTCTCAGCATCCTTGCTCGTGTCTACCGCACGCGGCTTATCCAAATCAAGGAACGGATGCTTAATCACGCTCAGTACCCTCACCTACCTGGTGATCATCGTTCATTAGCTCTTAATGGCAAATTTAAGGCGAACTCAATAACGGTTGCTTTTTAATTAAATACCCTAATGAGCACCAATCGACCCCTAGAAACCCTATAAGTATACAGATAGTGACTGATAGACCAGTATAGACCCCAATAGGGTCTTGTACTGATCTGGCAAATGGGATACAGTTTGCTTGTAGTCAAAATCACTGTCCGCTGGATAGGCGGCAATCACATTAGAGAGATCGACAATGAGCATTAATTCGCAGACAGAAACGCTAATGATCGTTGGTGTTGACGATGGTCACGATACAATCAAGTCGTGCTGGGGCTGGGACAAAGAAACTGGCTCGTTTAAGTATGGCTACCACAAGGCGCGCGCTGTAGAAGGACTGCAGCAAGTTATGTCGGTAGGGTCGCATAGTTCGACCGGAGGTGCCTATGAGACCGAAGGCCAGCGCTTCACCGTTGCAGGATCGCAGAACTTGCTGCGCACTTTGGATACCCGGATTGATGGGTACCCGATTTCAGACCTTAATCGGACGCTCGTCTGCCATTCGCTCGCAGCATGTGGCCTCGGAGATACGCCGGTCTTGCTGATAACCGGCTTGCCTGTGGATCAATATTATAAAAATGGAGCACCGAATCATGCGCTGATAGGCAAGAAAATTGAAAGCCTTGCGAAGCCCGTTACCCGTATCGGTAAAGGTCCGGGGTTAGCGCGGATCCTGAAGCAGAGTGTCATTAGTGAAGCGATTGCTGCGTTCTATGACGTACTTATTCGCCCAGATGGAACATTTGATGCGGACATCGAAAGCTTGATCTCACGTCGTCCTGTTGGTGTTGTCGACCTTGGCGGTAAGACCTTGGACATTGTCGTTGTAGCTGAAAACGTGAGCTCAGTGTACAACGATCGCAGTGGTACTTCGAACATTGGCGTTTTGCATCTGCTGGACAAGGTAGCTGATCGCATTAAGTCTGAGTACGATCTTAATTCCAACCCGCCACTGCCGTTTGTAGAACAAGCCTGCCGCACAAAGAAGTATGAGTTATTCGGGGAAATCGTTGACGTTAGTCACATCATCGAAGAGGCGTGCAAAGACTATCTGACGTTGGTGAAGAACTACTTCGTCACCAAGGCCGGTGATGGCTCTGACCTCGGCGCGGTTCTCTTCGTTGGCGGAGGTACTGCGTTGATCCTGAGCGCACTGGGTGCCGATGCATTCGCTTCTATTTATAAAGGCAAGCGTATAATTGTATCGGAGCCGGAATACGCGAATGCAAGGGGTATGTGGAAATATGGCACTTTCGTTTTGAATGCCTCAGAACGCACAATGAGTACTCCGGTCAAAGCTGCGTAAGCTAGCAAGGTAGAATCTATGTAAAAGGACGAAGGAATGGCGAAGGAGAATCCGCAAGGCTCGACGATGAAGTACAAGGTACTGCTAAGGCCAACCGCTATTGGAGTGCTTGTTATGGATCGGCTTCAACGGCCTCACCTGGACATGAGTGCAGAGCTACGCCGTTTAATCGAGCTGGGATATGCGGCCGAACAATCAGGTTTTATTCTTGATGGAACGGTCCTACGACATGCTGGCCGTGTTTGGGATACTCAGCCTGAACTTTGTGTTGATACCAGCGCTTCGGTTTCTGTTTCGGGACCGCACAAAGGTGGTTTGAAAAAAGCAGCAGTTGCTAAAGACACTGAGCCGATGCAATCAAATCCGAGTGTAGTAGGTGATAAGTTATCGCCTGGAGTTCCAGTATCTACTCAAGCCGATCAAAACTTGCCACCAGACGTTGGATCGTCGCTTCTGACTAATCTGCGAAGTCTTTCAGGCTGATCATATTCAATACATTCCCGAAGGCGACCTGGTCGCCTTTTTTTGCGTCATGCTCTCGGCATTTCAGTCACCGGCGCCTCTCGATGAAACGATCGGCGTCAAGTGTTCTACCAGAAATAGATGGTGGTGTTCTACGAACAAAGCTACTATCAATACGTTCCCTTTACCAAATTCATGAACTGAACCGTATCGATAGCCCACGCTAGCAAGCCAGATGGTCGGGCTAGACCACTTCATTTTCCCGCTTCAGGTAGGGTGCCCAGTACCCATCTAGCAGCCAGTTCCTTTATTCTCTTGCGAAAAAAAAAGTGCCTACATTTGGCACTTTTTAAAAATATTAGCAGCTAATATTTTCTTCTAAGTCATTGATTCCAAAGGATATCTTCTCATTTGAGGAAAATTAAAACTGGCTAAGTAATTGATTATTAAGACTTTTTATCTTCGGGGACCTCGATTGTTTCAGCAAACGCGCGTAACGCCGCGATTGTACGCTTGCATGAGAGGTCAACATCAACACCAGGTACTACATTAATGATGATCTGGTTTGCAGTTGAATGAACTTTGAATGCCGACCTACCATTTTTGTCCTCTACGATCCTCGTAGGTGCAGCTTGTCGTTTCGGACGTTTTCTTTCACAGGCCTTGCCTATGAGTTCCTTAAGCTCCCCGGGTTCGATCTCTGGCTTATCAATCATCATCTCTAAAGTTGTTGAGATGGCCAATGCCCCGTCTGGATACTTTAGGAGTAATTCCTGGAGAACTCGTGCATGACGATAAGTGATCAAGCCGGGATAGGTGTCAAGCATATCAATGATAACTCTGGGCAGTTTAAGCATGCTTAAACACTGAGAAATGCGGCCCTGAGTACAACCAGCCAGTCGTGCGACCTCTTGCTGGGTTTGAGCAAACCCCTCATCCAGCAACGCTTTATAGGACAAGGCTCTCTCAAAATCACTTAGACCTTCGCTTGTTTCGTTGCTCAGCAACGTTGATTTATGAGCCTCACGGTCATCAACAGCTGATACGATGGCATTCAGTTCGGCCCAACCAATAAGGCGCGCAGCTCTGGTTCGTCGATGCCCAGAAATCAGTTCGAATTTCCCGTTTGCTAATGGACGAACCCGAATGGGCTCATCCTGCCCTCTGGCTTTCAAGGTCTCACCGAGAGCCTGAATCGCAGTCTCATCGTATTTGAGCCGCGGTTGCCAAGGAGAGTCCACTAAATTCTGGACCGGTAATCTACGAATTGGACTAGAGCCATTCTCGGCAAGTGATTCATTAACGCTTGCCGTCGACGTTACATTAGCCGTGCTCGCATTGGATGAAAAGGGGACGGTATCAAAATCCTTCAGAAGGGCGTCAAGCGATTTTGATGAGCCTACAGGAGCGTCGTTCATGTGCATCTTTGAAGTTGCACCAGGGCTCGCTCCTTCTGGCTGTAAGCGAGCGGCCAACGAAGCATTAAAGGCAGCTTCTGATTGTTTGCTTTTCATAAAATTTCCATCTTTTTGATCAATGACTTTGCTACATCACGCAATTCTTTCGCGGCTGTACTACTTGGCCGCGCGAGCGCCAAGGGCATTCCTTCATCATCAGACAAAACCTTCTTGAACTCTTCGCTAGAACTGATTTGCGTATCAAGCCATGCATCAGGATACTGCTTAGTTAACGCAATTACTTGAGCTGCAACGCGTACACGGGTCATATCAAAGAAATTCCCAAGAATTGTAAGTTCAGGGAACTTGCCGTATTCAACTTCCATTTCATTTAAGACACCAGCAAGGTAGGACACTGACTTGGTACTGTACTTTTCCATTGATACCGGCGCGATGACAAAGTCACTTGCAAGCAAAGCACCACGTGTCGTTTGGTTTTTCGCAGGGGGGGCATCGAACATGATCACATCATACATAGACAAGTCGACGTCTTTGTTCCGGCCAGATCGTCCCTCAGCGAGAAATCGTGCGATGGCAAGTTCAGGTTTCTTGCTCATGATTGCATCTACTGTAAACAGTGCCTCGAGACGGTCAAGAGTTACTTCAGATGGTATCAAGTGGGGGCCATTTTCGCCGAATGGTTTTTTAATTACATCTGAGAGTTTCGGTGTAGGGGAGTTACCTTGCCATTGAGGCAAAAGGTGGCCTAGATGAAAATCAACACAAGTTGCAAGAGGAAAACCATTCTCCGTTGCTTCTTCTCTTGTCAATTCAGGATCGTATCCGTATGAAATTGTGAGGTTTGCCTGGAAATCCAAGTCGGCGACTAGGACTTTGAGGCCCATCAACGCAAAAATAGCCGCCAGGTTTGAAGTTTGAGTAGTTTTGCCAACTCCTCCTTTAGGGGCATACACCGTGATAATTCTTTTGTTTTTAGCAACAAGATTATATTTTTTGGCGCGGAATGCGGCAATATCATAGATATTTTCAATGCTGAACAACCTCGTTTTGGGACCGTCTCCTGGTTGACGTTCGATCTGCAGGCCAGCTTCCTCTGAGTCACGTCGCACAGCATCTACACTGATACCAAGAAGGGTCGCTACGGCTTGTACTTTGAAAGGTTTGCGAGGCAAGTTGATCTCCAGTTAGATTAGATTTCTACATTCTTGCAGGCTTCAAGTCTCTGTGCAAGGTTTTTTAGTCTTTGTGTGGGAAAAACCTAGCAGCGAAGCGTTTTCCAATATGAAGGAGGAATATTCATATCGAGATCTATGCATGGAAGTTCATATAGTTCCAAATACGTTAAAATCGTTCAGTAAACATTCACCGGGGCAAGATTATGAATACATGCGGCCTCTGGCACTTTTAGGGTTGTGGATATGTTTACAGGTGAGCTTTTTTGATAGCCAAGGGTTGTGGATATGTTTACAGGTGAGCTTTTTTGATAGCAGAGGGATGCGGATATGTTTACAGGTGAGCTTTTTTGATAGTAGCTGTGGATATGTTGCTGTCGCACCAATGTTTTGGCTAGTTTTTTGCCTACACCAAGTCGACTAGCATTCAACCATTGATAAATACATCAAAAAAGGAATGATTCGAGGTGTTATTAATGCAATGAACTTGTCGATGTGCGGCTACGGTGGAGCAAAAGGTGAGCTTTTCTGATAGCCAAAAAGGTCCACGAGGATGAAAGGTGAGCTTTTTTGATAGGCAAACGACTGCTTCAACTTCAAAGGTGAGCTTTTTTGATACCCAGAATGTGATTTATGAGTCAGAAGAGAGGCTTGACGAGGAACTCGTCGCTGTAAGAGAGGGAACCGCATAAAACGTAGGCCATACATTGGTAAAGGTGAGCGTTTTTGATAGGGTAGACAAACATAATTAGCTGGGATGGGGGGAAAGGTGAGCGTTTTTGATAGTCTGTGGTGTTGCTCCTACCAAAGGTGAGCGTTTTTGATAGCTGGTTGGCGACGTATTTGGTGAAAGGTGAGGATTTTTGATAGGGGCGTGGGATTTTATTGGTTTAGAAGAAATATATTTCAGGTTGGTGATACGAAAGACGGGGATATCGGGGGATGTAGCTTCACTTTGGAAAGCGAGACTACGAGGAATCGACCGAAAAGCTCACCTTTGGCCGGCCTTCGAAATTTCCTACATACCAGGTGCGTGCAAAGTTGTTGGCTGCGGGGGGGGGCAGCAAGGGGCTCAAGAGGATTCCAAAAAGCTAGTTGATTAGCGCGGATTTTTACCCGTCTAAGTGATGAAACGGCTCAGCTCACCTGCGGCCGAATTGCTAGCCTGTCCAAGCAGCCATTTTGTGACTGTCAAAGGTGTCGCTGAGTGAGAGCAAGACCGCTTAGTGCGGTAGAAGTGCCTGCATCACACGCCGATTAGAGGTGTTCGATCCAGTGTCGACAGAATGTTCTTCGCGTGGATAAGGACAGACGAGGTTCGGAACTACATCCTCAGCGGCTGTTTTCTGGAATGGGAAATTATCTTCCCGGTTAGTGAGCTTTGGCTGCAATGCGCACGACACTGGAAGGTCTGCGTTTTACCGTGCCACACTACGTAATGCTCGCGTCCGAGCCAGTATGCGCCAGCCTTCCGGTACCCGTGGATTGTTCCAGTGTCCATCGAGCGTTAATAATTTGTTTAGGCCCATGTCAGCTTGAAATTGGAACTGATTGACGTTGTCATACCCGCCGTTGGTATCCGCAGCGTTGTGCCATACCCACTTAGATCATTGGCAAGTCGGCGGCTGGGAAATGATGAAGATTGGCGCCAATCATCAAAACGTTTGACGAATAAAGCAGAAAGGTGAACAATGTCGTCAAAATCCTCACCTATAGAAAATTATGAATCAAGACGATACCAATGGATCGCAGATGGCTCTCGCTCTGCTTTTTGAACAGCAACCGGAGATTTTGAAGAAGCCAGTCCAGGCGATTCACATGGCTATCACCGGCGGTATTCAGAGCAAGACTCAGCGCTTGGCCTTCAACGCCATGCTCAAGCATGCACTTGAGGTGCGCGCAAAAAATCCTGCTATGGATAGTGAGACTTACTCGATCTCGCGCGAGGAACTCATGCGGATCATTGGTTACAACTCACCAAACAGGAAGCATCTGAAAGAAGCACTTACACAGATGCAAAAACTGACTGTTCAATGGGATATTCTTCGACAGGACGCCGAACCTATGTGGGCATCCTGTGTGCTTCTGCCGTTCGTGGCCTTTGACCGAGATAAAGTCTTTTATGCCTACGCACCACAGATTAAGCCTATGTTGTTCGATTCGAAGATTTACGCGCGCCTGGACTTGCGTATTCAGCGAACATTCAAGTTGGATCAATCGGCCGCACTTTATGAGTGGGTCAATCGCTTTCGAACAAACCCGTCCAAACGGACGAATGAAATGGGTTGGCAAGACTGGCGATGGGTGATTTATGGCGAGATATCAGAGACGTCAATTTTGAACGAGTACAAGATATTCAAGCGTGACAAGCTGAAGCCGGCTATCAAAGAGATCAACGAAAAATCGGACCTGAACATTGAGTTGATCGAGAATCGCGATGGCAGCAGAAGCG
Organism: Janthinobacterium sp. TND4EL3; assembly: GCF_900156175.1. GTDB lineage: Bacteria > Pseudomonadota > Gammaproteobacteria > Burkholderiales > Burkholderiaceae_D > Janthinobacterium. The sequence goes on along the minus strand of NZ_FTMV01000023.1, from coordinate 1,109 downwards.
TGAAGTATCTGCAGTTTATCGTTGAAGAAAAACAGATGTTCCGCGTTCTGCCAGATACCGATGAGAAGGGAGAGTGGGAAAAGAGACTTGAAGATCTTGGGCTGTCGCCGCGGGACAGAAAGAAGATTTTGTCCACGTATCCGATCGAGACGATAGATGCACACTGGAAATTCACGATGGCCCGAGTGAGTGACAAGAGCCAGCCTTCGATCAAGAGTCCAGCTTCTTATTTGAAACGAGCGCTAGAAGGAAACTTCGCACCTGAACTCGCGGAGAAAGTTAGTTCAGCCAGTTCACAAGGTTTGGATGGTATGCGTGAGATCCAGATGAAGTTTACGCAAGTCCGCAATGCAGAAGCTGAGGCCATGCTGAACGAAATGCTTGAGGTCGACCGCGAGGCAGTCATCGCGGAATATAACGCTGCACAGGACAGCAAGCCTATGCAGATTCCGGAGGAAATGGATAAGCGGACACCAAGATACATGGTGCCTATGTTTGCCTGGCTAGCTAAAAAACATTGGGGCGAACCGACACCGCAAGATCTATTCCAATTTGCTCTCAAAACGGGCGCGATCAGTATGAATTGATCGTAGTGGTTAGACCAACAATTTCAAGATCAAATTCTAACGCTGAGTACCCAGTACCTGATCCGTCGAGGGGGAGGGGAAGTGTCACGCTCAGTTAGCAGAAATGAATGTCCATGTGCAGGCATGCGCCGGCGGAGATGACCATGCACCAAACGAATTCCTCTTTACGTATTGCAGAGCTTGAAGCTGTACTTGGCAGCACTATTGAGTTCCTGAAAAAACTTCCAACACACCCTATGACGAGCATGGTTATAAAAGGTGCCGAAGCCAAGCTATACGCGCCGGCTAACCAGGGCATAGAGGGTAGGGAGGCGGAGGGTTTGATCTCGCGTACTTATGCCCCGAATGGTGCACTACTGATTGGGGTTGAATCAACAAGCAAGGGTGTGACTATCACCACTGCCAACATAAAAATACCTCAACTACGGTAAGCGTAAATCCAGCACCGTCTTGAGCCCGGCAATGAATTAGAAGATGATGGCATCACACCGCTGGGAAGCGGCGTGTTTTTAAGCCGAAGGG
>NZ_FTMV01000030.1 GCF_900156175.1 Janthinobacterium sp. TND4EL3 | reverse complement strand
GCAACATGGAGTGAGGTGAACTTTACCGATGCTCTATGGACCATTCCGGCCAGGCGGATGAAGCGTCGCAACCCCCACAACGTCTATCTGTCACGTCAGGCGCTCGATATGTTCGTCGCGCTACGCACCTGTGCTGGTACGTCCCCTTACATTTTGCCGTCGCGATATGACCCTGATGTGCCGATGAATGGTGCTTCGCTCAATCGCATCCTGGTGCCAGTCTGCGCCACGGCACGAGACTGTGGGAAACAACTGGCCGATTTTTCGCCGCACGATTTACGGCGAACAGCATCGACCCTGCTGCACGAAGCCGGCTACAACACCGATTGGATCGAAAAATGTCTCGCCCACGAGCAGAGGGGCATGCGAGCCGACTATAACAAGGCTGAATACGCGGTTCAGCGCCGGACCATGCTGCGGGAGTGGGCAGACATGATCGACGCCTGGACAAAGCAGATAGATTAAATGGTTACCTGGAAGGGCTGCGTGGCACCGGGTGTGCCTGCGGCACGCCAGGCAGACGTGCGGCCGACTGCTGTTCGGCGATCCATGCGTCCACCTCGTTGAGGTCCCAGGCAAGCAGACGCGAGGTAATAGTAAAACGCCGGGGAAATTGCCCTCTTTTTTCAAGGTTCAGGATAGTGCGCTCGCATAGCGGCACGTTTTGCAGGAGCTGGCGGGTGTCTAAGGAGTCAAGATGCCTTGACCTAGAACGTGATGATGAAGTGAGCGCCATCGTTGACCGGGCGGGCGTAGCGCACCGTTCCGCCGTTCAACTGAATTAGCTGCCGCACCATGGCAAGGCCGATACCGCCTCCCTGTTTTTTGGTCGAGAAAAACGGCGTAAACATTTCCGCCGCTACCCCATCGGCAATGCCATGTCCATTGTCACGCACATCGATGCGCAACCGGCCACCTGTCGTGAGGCGTGCATCGACGGCCACTTGCGGCACCAGACTCGCGGTGGTTGCTTCTAGTGCATTCTGCAGCAGGTTAACCAGCGCTTGTTCGATCTGGCCAGAGTCCGCCCGTAATGCCAGCGTGCCTGATGCGACGGCGAAAGTCGCGCTTCCTCCGCGGGCCTGCCAGCTCGGTGCCACCAAGGCCGATAGACGTGCAAACAAGTCCTTGATTAGGAATTGTTGCGGCAGAGGCGTAGGCAGGCTGGCCAGCACGCGGTAATGGCTGACGAAATGACTCAGACTTTCAGCGCGACGGCTTATTGCGTCTAGCGCGACGTCAAGGTCTGCGGCCACGTCGGGAGCAAGGGAGCCAGCTGCCTCAGCGAGCAGCGTGCGCGACGTTTGCGAAAGGGACGCCACGGGTGTCAGTGAATTCATGATCTCATGGGTCAATACATGGACGAGCTTGCGCCAGGCTTGCATGGCTTCAGCGGATAGTTCGTCCTCCAGCGGCAGCAGTGCAACGAGGGATTGCGGCGCACCATCGACGGTCAAGGCATTGCGGACGGCCAGGGCACGTTCAGTGCCATGCTCACTGTCGAACTGAACCAGCGTCCGCGTGCCAACGGGAAGGCCGGCTAAAGCCGTATTCAGGGAAACCGTGTCAGTGACGCGTCCAGGCGCCAGTAGGCGCCGCGCGCTTGCATTCAATGGTTCCATCCTGGTCGGCGTCATGTTGAACAGAGGGACCGGTGCATGTTCAAGGCGTGCTTCAAGCAATAGCAGTCGGAGAGTCGCAGGCGCTTGCAAAGTCGTGAGTTGAAACTGTCTCTCTGGCGTCATTGCCGTAACGTGTACGATTGAATGCCAAATCAGCGCTGCAGCGAGCAGCGCTGTCAGGACGAGCAAAACGGCGGCACGTGCTCCCAGGCCATCAACGCTCTCATTTAGCGCACCACCTACCCAGCCAGCCGCAGCAAGCAGTGTCCCGCCGAGGGCGACGCGAGCCTGTCTATAACCCATGTTTGTCCAGCTTGCGATACAGCGCCGCCCGGCTTACACCCAGCGTCTTGGCAGCCTTGCTGATATTGCCCTTCACTTCCAGCAGCGCCGCGGCGATGGCGGCACGTTCGAGCGTACCCAGTTCACGTGGGACATCGATGGTGAGCGGGGGCGATAACGCAGGCACAGCTGGCTTCGCTGAAATACCAAAGTCAGCGATGGTATAGACATTTTCCCGACCAAGGATGACAGCGCGTTCACAGGCATGGCGCAGGGCGCGAACATTGCCTGGCCATGCATTCGTGCACAGTACATCGAATGCTGTCGCTGCTATGGCGCGCGCGGGCTTGCGATATTGATGCTCGTAGTGGGCTAGATAATGGCGCAGCAAGTCAGGAATGTCGCCAGCGCGCTCGCGCAAGGGCGGGACGCGCAGGACGATAGTATTTAGGCGAAACAGAAGGTCCGTGCGAAAGAGCGCAACGTCGTGCAGCCGGTCTTCTTCGAGATTGGTGGCACTAATGACGCGCACGTCAACGCCCTCGGGAGTGTCCGCGCCCAAGGGCGTCACCTGGCGTCGTTCGAGCGCTGTCAGCAGCTTCGCTTGTGCTGTCAAGGGCATATTGCTGACTTCGTCAAGAAACAATGTGCCGCCGCACGCTGCCTGGAAGCGGCCCGCGCGGTCATTGCGTGCATCGGTGAACGCGCCGCGCCGGTGTCCGAACAATTCGCTTTCCAGCGTTGCCTCTGGCAGGCTCCCCATATCTACTGCCAGAAACTGCCGGGATGCCCGGTGTGACGCCCGGTGAACGGCGCGCGCCACCAGTTCCTTGCCAACGCCGTTTTCTCCCAGGATCATGACGTTTGCCTCGGTGGGCCCCACACTGGCGATCATGTCACGCAAGGCCGCCATCGCAGCCGAGTTGCCGAGCAATCCGTCGGCGTCGGCTGGCGCCGCGTCACCTGCTTTGGCATGAATAGGCTGACGCAAGGCTTGTCGCGCAAAGGCTGCCTCGACAGCGTGCACCAGGCGCACGTTATCCCACGGCTTTGTCAGAAAATCGCTTACGCCGCCCTGCATCGCCGTAACGGCCAGAGGAATATCAGCGTACGCGGTCATCGCGATGATATCGGGTGGGTTGGGCAGCGCCCTCAATTGCGCCAAAACTTGCATACCTTCGCCACCATCCGTCCGTCCCGCCGAAAAATTCAAATCGAGGAGAACAACGTCGGGACGATTGCCTGCGAGCCATGTGGGTAGCTGTGCAGGATGGTCAAGTGTCGCGACCTGCGCAACGTGCCGGCGCAGCAGCATGCGCGCTGCCAGCGCCACGTCTGCATCGTCGTCGAGGATCAGTACATTTGCGTGCTTGCCGGCCATTGGAAATTAAAGAATTAACAAAACTTGAGTTTATCAGCATGCTTTGCATGATTCCACAGCGCGAGATCACTTTGCCCAAAGTGTCCGGAAGTGGACAGTTTGCATGTGCGTTTGCGCACGAATGAGCGGGCAAGAGAAGAAAATACCGGTCGATTGGTCCGAAACCGCGTGGCACGGATGTTGCTATAGTGGAAAACATGACAAAAGACCACAGTGCAAATGCATCACGCCCTTCGGGGGCGGCGATGGACCAACCGGTCCTGCAACAGCGGGGCCGGCGTTGGGGCATGGCAATAGCGATTTTGCTCATCCTGATTGGACTGGCTGCACTGGCGTGGTGGCTCTGGCCCAGCGGACTGCAGGTGCCCGCTGCCAGCGTGCGCATCGCTGTCGTCGAGCGCGGCATCCTGCGCGACGACGTGGCCGCGCGTGCAACGGCCCAGCCGCTGCACTCGGTCGTGCTGGATGTGGTGGAAAATGGCCGGGCCGAAGAGGTGATGGTGCGCGATGGCGCGCTGGTACGCCAAGGCGAATTACTGTTCCGGCTGTCGAATCCACAGCGCCGGCTTGAGGTGCTCGCACGTGAAGCTGAGCATGCGCAGCAGATTTCAAACCTGTTGAACCTGCGCCTCGCGGGTGAAACCAGCCGGGCGGAAAGTGCGCGGCGCAGCGCCGACCTCGCGTTTGCAGTCGCTCAGGCTGAGAAGCAATTCGCGAGGAGCGCGGCACTGGCCAAGCAGGGTTTCGTGTCGGGTTCTGCGCTGGAAGAAGTAGGCGACCAGCTGACGCGGCAGCGCCATGCGCTCGCCAGCGAAGACGCCGCTGGGAAAAGCGAAGAGGCAGCCCGGCGCGACGCCATCGGACAGATTGCCCAGGCGGTATCCAGGCTGGAAGATGGCCTGAAGTTGGTCAATGCCGGCGTCGATGCACTGGCCGTGCGCGCGCCCGTTGCCGGCCGCCTTGCAGATTTCAAGTTGCAGGTAGGGGAAACAGTCCGGTCGGGACAGCGCCTTGGACGCATCGACGACATCGCGCAATTTTGTTTGGCGGCCCAGCTCGACGAATACTATTTGCGTCGCCTTGCCACCGGCCGGCCGGCGACAGCCGTGATCGATGGCCAGACCACGCACGTGGTTGTCAACCGCATCTATCCGCAAGTGAGCGACGGCAAATTCACGGTCGAGTTGACGTTCGTTGATGGCCAGCCGGCCACCCTCAGCCCAGGCCAGAGCGTCGACGTCCTGATCACGCTGGGTGCTGCGCGGACTAGCTTGCTTCTTCCAAATGATGCGTTCAGCAATGACACCGGCGGCGGCTGGGTATTCGTCGTGCGCGCTGATGGCGTCCAAGCGGAGCGCCGGGCCGTGCGTGTTGGCCGGCGCAACAGCACGCAGATCGAAGTACTCGACGGCTTGGTCGCCGGCGAGCGCGTTATCGTGTCGTCATACACGCCGTATGCAACGGCGCTGCATCTTCAGCTTACCCACTAACAGGTCTCTCACGGAAATGACAACATCATGCAATTGAAGCGCACACAACAGGAAAGCATGTTCAGGCTCGTCAACATGACGAAAACATATCGTGGCGGCGAGGTGCAGACAACGGCGCTTGACCGGATTGACCTCACCATCGCCGCGGGTGAATATGTGGCGATCACCGGGCCGTCCGGCTGTGGCAAGTCTACGCTGCTGGCTATGCTGGGACTGCTGGACACGCCCGACGGTGGCGAATGCTGGTTCGACGGCCGCAATGTGGCGGGCTGGAGCGAGGCACAGCTCAACCGATTACGGCGCGGACGTATCGGCTTCATTTTTCAGAATTTCAATCTGATCGAAGAATTGACGGTTGCCGAAAATGTGGCATTGGCACTTGACTACCTGGATGTGCCAGCAACGCAACGAAAGCTTCGCGTTGCCGCGATGCTTGATCAACTCGGCGTGGCGCACCGCGCCGGTCACCGTCCGTCGCAACTTTCCGGCGGACAGCAACAGCGTGTAGCCATCGCGCGCGCGCTCGTGGCCAGTCCGGCGCTGCTGCTTGCTGATGAGCCGACTGGCAATCTTGATACGGCACACGGCGACGAGGTGATGCGCATTCTGCGTCAGATCAATGCAGATGGCACGACCATCGTCATGGTGACGCACTCGCCGGCGCACGCCGCGCAGGCGTCACGTACGGTACGGCTGCTGGACGGCCGTATCCTGATCGACGCCCTGCAGCCTGCCTGACCGGAGAGCGAACATGTTATTGACCACGATGCGCCACAGCGCACGCGCACTGCGGCGGGAACCCGCCTACGCTGGCATTGCCATAGTCACCCTGGCTATCGGCATCGCTTCAGCCATACTGATTCTCGGCTTAGTGCGTTACTGCTGGCAATATAATGCCGAAGTGCCCGATGTGGAACATGTCTACGTCGTGAAGCAACGCGACAACGTCGATCCCACGGGGCCCTGGTACGACCAGGCGCCGCTGCTGCTGCGCTCTGTTGCAGCGGCAGCGCCCGGTGTGGCTGCGGCCACCGGCTACCTGCCATCACGCCCCGAGACAGCAGGCTTGACGGTGAACGTCGACGGCAAGCTGCATGCCCTGAAAAGCCTGACTGTCTTGCCTGGTTTTGTCGAGATGTTGGGCTTGAGGGCAGTGCGGGGCGATCTTGCCACCGCATTGGGAGCGCCGGACCAGATCGCGGTCACCGAATTGACTGCAATGCGCTTGTTTGGCACCAGGCAGGCCCTGGGCCGCAGTCTGCTTGCGGAAGGTAAATTGTTACGGGTTGGCGCGGTGCTGCGTACGCCGGCTGCGAATACCACCATGCCATTTGAAGCATTACTCGGCACCGATTCAACGCTAGCGGCCGACGTCCGCGATGAAATGCGAACCGGCCTCAAAGGCTGGCCAGGCAAGCTCCTGGTGCGTATGAACACCGGCGCGTCCGTGCCGATGCTTGTCCGGCATCTGCAGGACGCGGTCGACGGCGCACCAGCATTGCATCAGCAGGCGCCCGATGTCAAGGCGCGCCTGGGCCGGCGGCCAGTCATGGACATCGCGCTAGCGCGGCTAGACGCAGCGTATTTCGATACGGGCATCAAGGGTAATTTCATCGCCGGCGCCGGCCAGCGGGGCGATCCAGTGGTCGTTGCCGGCCTTGCCGCCGTCGCCGTGCTCATCCTTGTTCTGGCTTCGATCAATTTCGTGAACCTGGCGACCGTGCGGGTAGTGCGGCGCCAGCGTGAACTGGCCATGCGCAAAGTGCTCGGCGCCTCAGGGTGGAACATTGCGCAGGAATTGCTGGCGGAGGCATGGCTGATCACGTTCTTGGCGGCTTCTGTCGGGTTACTCCTGGCATGGCTGGCACTGCCGCTGTTTTCGACCCTGGTCGACCGCCAACTCAACGACGCGTTCACGGTTGGCGACCTGGGTTGGGTCGGTACCCTTGTCGTCGGGCTCGGGCTGTTGACGGCGGCCTGGCCGGCGTGGATCGCCTGGTCTGTCCCTTCGGCAAAATCATTGGCCGGGCGCACGGCAACTGAATCGCGTGCGACTGCGCGCCTGCGGCGCGGCATGACCGTGGCGCAGCTCACCGCAGCGATTGGATTTGCCAGTGTGACCTTAGCCATCGCCTGGCAGACGAGTTACGCCATGCGTGCTTCGCCTGGATTCGACCCGGCCTCCATACTCATCGTCGATATGCCTGAACAGGTCAAATACAGCGCGCCAGCGCGCGGCCTGATGACGGCTTTGGCGGCTGCGCACGGGGTACAAGACGTCGCTGTGTCGGATGACGCGATCGGCCGTCATAACGACACGTGGCGCCGCGACCTGAAACGTCCGGATGGCAGCGCTGCCACGATGGAAATCAAGCAAGTTATGCGCAATTTCTTTATGCTTTACGCCATCAAGCCAGAAGCCGGGCGCTTATTCGATCAAACCCTGGACCGTGACGACGACCCCGTACCGCTGGTCCTCAATGCACTTGCAGCACGCCAGCTCGGCTTTGCCGACGCACGCGCAGCACTTGGTCAAATCGTCATCACGACAAGTTTTGATAACAAGCCGGTCCCAGGTCGTGTCATCGGGATCGCGCCAGCACTGCGGTTCCAGTCCTTGCGCGAAGCACCGGCGCCGATGGCGTTCCAATTGAGCACAGGCGGTAGTGCCTTGAGCGTGCGCACGGATGGCGACCCCGCCAAGGTGGTGAATGTCATCAGGTCCCTATGGCCAAGATATTTTCCCTCGGCCATTGCGTCGATCCAGCCAGCGTCGGGCGTCCTCGCCGCCAATTATGCTGACGATGCGCGCATGGCCAGCCTGCTCGCACTGGCAACCGGTATCGCGCTAAGCCTTGCAGCATTTGGAAGCTACGTTCTGTCGGCCGATACGGTGCAGCGCCGCGCTCGCGAAATCGTCTTGCGCAAGCTGCATGGTGCAAGTGACTCTGCTATTGGCCTGCTGGTCTTGCGCGGTGTGGGAACGATGCTGTTGGTCGCCGCGTTCATTGGATTGCCGGTTGCAGCAGTGGCCATCGCACGTTATCTGTCCACTTGGGTCGAAACGGCACCTGCCGGGTACTTGCCCCTGCCGCTCGCCTTCGTCGTGACCAGCGTCGTTGCGTTGGCGGCAGCCAGTCGACAAGCGTGGATCGCGATGAAGGTCCGTCCCGCCAATGCCCTTCGAATGTAACGCATCAATATTCGTGACGAACACTCGACGTCAGCAAAAAGCAGCCTTTGAAAGGCTGCTTTGGGTTGCTGATGTTCCGTCAGCATCGCCGAAAACCTAGGCTGCCTGATCGACAACGATACCCGCGTGGCCGTGACCAACAAGGGGGTGCGGCGTGAAGACTATGACCGCAAGGTGCAGGCCGATGGCGGGCACGAGGGCAGTGCGCCCCGGGCGGGTACGCCGTGGGACGCCTGGCAGCAAGATGATAGTGGGGCAAGTGCCGGCAAGTTCCACGTCGGGCCGCCCGTGATTGCCAGTCCCGGTGCAGCGCCAGCGTATTGCTTCCCCGATAACATCCAGTGCCCGAGCAGGTGATGGGCCAGGCTGCCGTAGCCAACTGCGCTGTTATAGTTCAGCTGAAATTACTGCTCTCGCGATTGCCTCGGTTGTAGGGCGGGGGGAGTGGTTGGCCAGGCTCGATGTCACCGGACACCAGGATACTGGGAGTACACCCAGGCTATAACACGCTCCATCGGTTTTTCATCCTTCACACACGATGAATCACGAGTGTCCGCAGTCGTCGCGGCGATTCAGCGGCGATTCAAGCCGACTGGATTTGCTGTATCGGTTGCTCAATTCGATTTTCATCTTGAGCCGCTCCCGACACCTTCCAAGCGCACTTGCATCAATTCCAGTAAAGCCCTAACCCGCGCAGTCACGGAATGCCGATGGCTGTACACGCCAAGCAATTGCAGCGGCGCAGGGCACAGGTCCAGCGGCACTTCCCGCAATCGGCCTGCGGCAAGATCTTCCTGGCATGGATAGGCCGCCACTATCGCGAAGCCGATGCCTTGCCGCGCGCCCGCCAATGCCAGTTCTCCGCTGTTGACACGATAGCGGCTACGCACAGGCACTTTCACGATGTCGCCTGTGGCGTCGAGGAACTGCCAGGGCTGGCCCTTTAACGCGCTCAAGGTGGTAATGCAAGGCAATGACCTCAGTTCGCGCACGTGGCGCGGCATTCCAGTTTTGGCCAGCAGGGCGGGCGCCGCGACCACGATGCTGGGCAGCGTAGCGAGTTCGCGGGTGATGAAGGTACTGTCCTCCTGGCGCCCACGATGGAAGACGATGGACAGGTCCATGTCTTCCCGGAGAGCTTCCATGCCGGTCAGGCGCGTGTCGCATTCCAGTTCGACGCCGGGATGGAGGCTGCAGAATTCGGCCAGGATAGGAGCGAGCAGCCTTGGCGCTTCGCCTGGCATGCACATCCTGAGGGGGCCACGCAGTTCACGCTGCACTGCGCCAAGCTCTTCCTCGGTGGAGAGCAAGGCATCGAGCAAGGGTTTTGCCCGTTCGTAGAGCAGCTTGCCAGCTTCCGTCATGCGCAGGTGGCGGGTGCTGCGCTCCAGCAAGCGGACGCCCAGCACGCGTTCCAGCGAGGCGACGTGGCGGCTGACGTTGGAAGATGGCAGGGTCAGCAGGCGTGCCGCGCCGGCAAAGCTTTGTTCATCGACGACCGCCACGTAGACACGGACCGTATTCAGGTCGAGGGCATTGCGCATTAGTTATTATCCCGATTAAGGTATGAAAGCTGCCCATTTTTACATACTAGTACTCCACAGTGGCGGAATTTAAGATGCCGTCTCGTCCGATGGACCGCCGTCGGCGGCGCGTCGGGACGGCTAGAACAGGAGAGCTTCAGCATGGAAATCGGAATACTTGGCGGCGGCATTGCAGGGTTGAGCGTGGCGCTTGCCTTGAGCAAGCAGGGGTACAGTCCCCGGGTATATGAGCGCCGGGCGGGGCCTGCGACGATGGGGGCTGGCGTTACGCTATGGCCCAACGCCGGCTTTGTGCTAAAGGAACTGGGGCTGCTGCAAGACATCGCTGCAGTGGGAGGCCGGCCAGTGGCCATGCACCGTCAGGATGCCGCCGGCAATTCCCTGGGGGGCATCGATATTGCGCTGCTGGACCAGGTCATGGGACATCCCACCCATACGATTTTGCGACGGGACTTGCAGGCGGTACTGCTGGATCATGCGGCACAGGCCGGGATCCCCGTAGAATTCGGGCATCGGGCGGTGGCGATCGACCTCGATGCTCGCGGCAAGGCCGTGGCGCGGTTCGACAACGGGGTCAGCATTCGCCCGGATCTGCTGATCGGCGCCGATGGCCGCATGGACTCGGTGGCACGCCGGTTCGTCGCGGGGGACAACACGCCAGTCTATCAGGGCTTCGTGAACTGGGTGGGAGTGGCGCAGGGAGACAGTGCATTGGTGGACGATATCGCGATTCGGGATTATTGGGGTTCGGGTGATCGCTTCGGTTGCGTGGCGGTCCGGCCGGAGTTGGTCTACTGGGCGGCGGCCCAGGCACGGCCATTGCCGGGGGCGGCGCCCGCAGCGGATATGCGCAAGGAGCTTGAGGATCTGTTCGCGGGATGGCCGGAGCCGGTCACCCGCATCATCCAGGCGACACCGGCGCATGCCATCCGACTGATTGCCGTGCACGACCTGGAGCCGCTGCACACGTGGAGCCGGGCGAATGTGCTGCTCGTGGGGGATGCGGCGCACGCGCCGTTGCCGACATCTGGCCAGGGCGCCTGTCAGGCGCTGGAAGACGCCTGGCATCTGGCTCGGTGTCTGGTCGGGACGAACGCCTGCCTCGATGAGGCCTTGCTGCGCTTCGCGCAGATCCGCGGGCCGAAGACCGCGAAGCTGGCCGAGCAGGGTCGCGTTTTCGCGCGCGGACTGTTTGCCACTGATCCTGAAACCTGCCGCATCCGCAATGAGCGCGCCAAGGCGTCCGATCCCTTGCGTGACGTGCATGCCTTGGCAGCAGGATGGGCGCAGGGTTTGCCGATGGCCGGCTGCACGGATGGCACGCCGATGGACGGTGTCGGCCCCGGCAGTCTGTACCGCCTCTGAAAGGCTGTGCCAATGCAGACACCGCATGGCGTCTCCGGCCGCGAGACGCCTCACGATTGAGCGAGCCTGGCATGTTCGGACACTTGTGCCAGGGCGTCGGAGTGCGAGAGAGTGCGTGCCGTGTTGGGCCGGGGCGCGTCAACGGTTTCCCGTTAGCTGACACGTAATGCTGCAACTCGCTGTGGTCGACTTGAGTATCGAGCTTCGGTTGCGCAGTGGAAGGCTGAACTGCTTGCCAGAAGATCCAGGGCATCGAAACTGTTAACTGCTCCACGTTTGCGCGACTACGTTCTAGGCCGCCTGGAGGGCAGGGTGCGTGACGCGCATGGTCGTGACCTTTCTGGGCCTCTGCCAGCGCGCCGTTCATCGGAAGAAGTCACCGGTTGACGAGCCGCTCTTGCGCGATTTTCAAGCGCACACCACTATGTCATCTGGTGTAACTGCGCCAGCAATGCATTGAGCGCAGCTTGCGCCAGGGGGCTCAGTTGCGGTGAGCGCCGGTCGATTTCATGGGCCAGGTCGGATGCCAGCCACTCCAGCTCGTCGAGCATGCGGCGCAATTCCCGCAACATGTCGGGGTCATCCCGGGCAATGGACAGCATGCTAGCCATGCTTTCTGGATCGAAACCTGCCTGCAAGATCAACGAGCGCATGGTGGCCATGCGTTCGAACAGGAATGTCAATGCAGTGGTATCGGCCTTTGCCGGGGCTGCTTCCTGCTTGAGGAGGGCGCGCAAGGTGATCCACGTTTCCAGGACTGCAGCCATATGCTGCACCTGGGCAGTGGCGTTGCGGGCCAGGCGCATATCCTGTGCGTCGTTCGTGGTGATGTGCAGCAGGTCGCGCAGGGCATTGACGATGCGGATGTCAAAGCGCTTCTGGCCTAGCCTGAACAGCATCTCGACACGCAGCAGATCAAAGCGCCGGATTGCAGCTTCCGCAACGTCGGCGACAGCCAGCACTCTTGCATGCACGGCAATGCTGTCGCCCTGCAGGGCATGCGGATAGCCGCTGCCGTCGAGCCGTTCATGATGCTGCAAGATGGCTTGCGTGGCATCGCTGGAAAAACCGGGCAAGCCTTGAACGAGGACATGGCCTGTGATGGGGTGAACATGGATGTAGCGGCGTTCTTCGGGAGTGATGTCGTGCTCCGCAGCAAGTATTTCGGGAGCGGTATGCATCTCGCCGAAATCATGGCACAGTGCTCCCAGCAGTATCGCGTCCCGTTGCCCCTCTGGAAGGCCGAGGCTCTGCGCCAAGGCGAAGGCGATCAGTGCGGTATGTATCGAATTCATGAACAGCTCGGGACGGCACTCGCGCATGACCGTCAAACGTAACATGACCTCGGGCGCCAGCTGCGCGCAGGCGATGGCTTGCTTAATGGCATGCGGGTCGCCCGTGCGTGTCAAGATGCGCCGATAAACAGTCTCATGTTGGATGATCTTGTCCAGCTCTACCGCAAGGCTTTGTGCATTGACGGGGAACTCTGCCGTGAGCAAGCTGTCCAGCGGTGCGGTGAGGCGGTGCTGGGTCAGGCGCTGGAATTGACGGCTGTCAATGCGCGCGCCCTTGGCAAGCAGCTTCATGCCATTGCTTTCGAAGATATCCACGTGGGCGATCACTTCCTGCACATCGCCCACTTGCGTGACGGCGCGAAGATAGTGCGGATTTTCGTCTGGCGGGTAGGCGAGGCGGACGTCGGGAACGTTTTTGTTCATCAAGGAACCTCCGTGCAGAAGAAAATCCACAATCCGGACACCTGCGCGCCGCGGACATGCATGGCTCCTGTATTTGTTTCCATTAGGACACAGTATGAGCGCGGATGCGCTCATTAGGCACGGGATAAACTCTCCGCTTCGTGTAGTATTTTCAAGGCATTCGATGTAGGGGAACACCTGCACGCATCAGCTACTTGCTGCAGCTAGCCCCCGGGCGCCCCCGAACCGTACCCTCGTGTGGCCACCGCAGCGGGCTTTGCGCCCGCCTTCATCGGCAGGGAGGGGCTGTTCAAGGCGAGGTCGAACTGTCGTCAGCGGAGGGCAGGGCTGGCCTTGCCGCGGATTCGCTACCGGCCGAGCCCTTCCGGTGCAGCGCATCGAGGCCCTGATGCAGCAATTCCAGTACTTCCATCTCGACGGTGTTGCCACTTTGCATGGCCAGGCGCTTCACGACGAAGGCAAGCGCGGGGGGGAGTTCGAGGAATTTCAGGACCAGTCCCCCGCCGGCCGGCACGGGAGGGTCGATTTGCGTCCCTCTGGCGATGGGCAACGTCCCGTGCACAAGCCAGGCGGTGCTGACGCCGAGGGCCGCGGCAATTTTCTCCGCCGCTTCCATACGCAGTTTCGCTTTTCCTGCTTCGTAGCGATACAGTTGCGTGGGATTGATGCCTGCCAGATCGGCAAGCAGCACTTGCGAGATGCGCAGATTTTCGCGGCAGCTTTTGATCCGCTCAGAAACATGGGTGTCGCCAGACATACATTTTGCCTTTCAATATACAACGTTCGTGAATGACGGGCGGCCACGCGCCCGCCAGCGCAATGCCGGCAGCCACGAGCGGCCTTGCCAGCGCCCGCCCGCGATTTTACCGCCCGCGCGCGGCATTGCGGCCTACCTTGTTGTGCAATCCTTCAGGCCATGCGCGTGGGCAGCAGCACGGCGGCGCCGTCAAAGCGCCCGGCGCGCAAGTCCGCCAGCGCCTCGTTCGCTTGCAGCAGTGGATAGACCGATGGCGCCGTCTTGAGATTGAATCGCTCTGCGAGCGCCATGAAGGCCAAGCCGTCGGCGCGGGTCAGGTTGGCTACCGAGCGCACGCTGCGTTCGCCCCACAGCAGGCTATAGGGCATGGCGGGCAAGTCGCTCATGTGGATGCCGGCGCACACCACCGTGGCCCCTTTGGCGCAGGCGGCCAGCGCCAGGGGCACCAGAGCGCCATCCGGCGCGAACAGGATGGCAGCGTCCAGCGCTACCGGGGCCGGCCCCGTCGATGCCCCCGCCCATGCGGCGCCCAGCGAGCGGGCAAAATGTTGCGTGCGCAAGTCGCCGTCGCGCGTGAAAGCGTAGACCTCGCGCCCTTGGGCGACGGCCAGTTGCGCCACGATATGTCCGGCGGCACCGAAGCCGTAGAGGCCGAGCCTGCGCGCCGCGCCCGTCATGGCATAGGCGCGGTAGCCTATGAGTCCTGCACACAGCAGCGGGGCTGCGTGCGCGTCGTCATGGCCGGCGGGCAGCGGCAGGCAGTAGCGCGCGTCGGCCAATGCGTACTCGGCATAGCCGCCATCGCGGTCATAGCCGGTAAAGCGGGCCGCATCGCACAGATTTTCCCGGCCAGAGCAACAATACGCGCAGGCGCCGCAGCTGCCGGCCAGCCAGGGCACGCCCACGCGGGCACCGATCTGCAGATTGCTTGCCTGGGCGCCGAGGGCAACGACCGTGCCGACAATTTCATGTCCAGGCACGACCGGCATGCGGTGCGCCGGCAGTTCGCCATCGAGCAGGTGCAGATCGGTGCGGCATACGCCGCAGGCCTGCACCCGCAGGAGCACGTCCCGTCCCATCGGCGCCGGCACCGGACGCTCCAGTGCACGCAGTTGCGCGCCGGGCCCGCCGTGCTCCAGAACCATTGCCCGCATGGCAGTTCCTTCCGGTCGCTATCAGGCATTGCGGACTATTTTGACATTGCGGAAGCCTCGCTCAGCGCTTGCTGCAAGGGCGCAGCGCGGGGATCGTCGATGTTTCCTGTCGCAAAATCCTTGGGCGACAAGGTGCGTCCGTAAAAGGCATCCGTCAAATGCTGGTTGAAGCGGATGTCGCTCAGTCCCACGGCCACGACATCGCCGAACAGGCCTTTTGTTGCGCTCCAGGCCACGACGTCGCCTATGCCCACCGTGCCTTGCGCCATTTTCCGCCAGTTGACCACGGTCAACCCCGCTGCGGCGTTGAGGGAAAAGTTATTTTTCTTCATGACCGCGTTGACGGCCTTGTCATTGTTCAAGACCATCACGATGGGACCGCCTTCGGCGCCGGCCTGCAAACCCAGCGTCAAGCCGCCCAGGTTGTAGAAGGCCGGTCCGCTCCAGTTGCCGTCGGGACGCCTGACAAGCAACAGCCCGCCGCCCCCTTGAGCGCCTATCCCCAGCGCCGCGCGGCCGTACGAGGGAATGATCAACATGCCTTTGGCTTGTTGCAGCAACGGCTGCATGCGCGTATCGGCCTGCAGTTCGTGCACCACTGGAATGGCGGCTTCCACGCGCTTGTTGGCGTTTTCCATCGACTTGGCGGCTAGATCGGGAGCGCTGCTCTGGCGGCTGTCGCTTTGCGCCATGGCTGGTCCCGACGCCAGCAGCATGAAGCAGCAGGCAGCGGCGGCCTGGCGACAGTGATTGTGGATAGACATGGCAATTCCTTCCGTAAGGTTGCTGGTTTATGCTCACGATGTGACCGTGCCTCATGCTAGCGCCGCTTGCCACCCATTGACCATGATCTACATCACAGTTCCCGCTTGTGCCAGGCGGAGGCAGTGCCACTTGACGCATTGGCAGCGCTGCGACAGTATGGCGTGACAAAGAGGAGCCAGCATGCCGACGCTACCGGTCACCAGCATCAAGCCAAACGCCACCGAGCCCATGGTGCAGTCATTGATCTCGTTTCTCGAGCACGAGGTCCAGCCGATGATCGTGCTCGACGCCAATTACACCATCCTGGCCGCGAATGCCGCCTACCAGCGCCAATTTGGCGGTACCGGCCAGCCGGTGACCGGTCAAAAGTGCTATCGCATGTCGCATCATTACGATGCGCCGTGCGACCAGGCCGGTGAACATTGCCCCCTGAAGAAAGCGCAGGAACTGCGCGGACCTGACCGCGTGCTGCACATCCACCATACGCCGCGCGGCCCGGAGCACGTCGCCGTCGAACTGCGCCCGATCTTCGATGCGGGCGGCGGCATTACCGCGTATGTCGAGCGGCTGGACGTGGTGCGCAGCGCTTCGGCCAGGCCGAGCGGGGACGGACTGGTTGGGCGTTCCGCCCCATTTAACCGGGTGCTGGCGGCATTGCAGCGGGTAGCACCGTCGATGCTGCCGGTGCTGCTGCTGGGCGAGTCAGGTACCGGCAAGGAGCTGTTTGCGCGCGCCGTGCACGAAAACAGCGCGCGGGCCGCGGGACCGTTCGTCGTGGTCGATTGCTCCGGATTGACCGAATCGCTGTTTGAAAGCGAATTGTTCGGACATGAAAAGGGCGCCTTCACGGGCGCGACCTCGCGCAAGCCGGGACTGGTCGATACGGCGCAAGGCGGCACCTTGTTTCTGGATGAAATAGGCGACGTGCCCCTGTCCATGCAAGTCAAGCTGCTGCGCCTGATCGAGTCGGGGACTTACCGGCGCGTGGGCAGCGTCGAGACCCGGCACGCCAATTTCCGCCTCGTCGCCGCGACCCACAAGTCGCTGGAACACATGATGGCGCGGGGCGAGTTCCGGCAGGATCTGTATTACCGCATCAGTGCTTTCCCCATTACCTTGCCGCCGCTGCGCGAGCGGCCCGACGACATCGCCTTGCTGGTGCAGTCATTCCTGCGCCGCGCGGGCGCGGGCCAGCGCACGCTGACGATACGCGCCGACGCCATGGCGCAGCTGCAGCGGCGCCCGTGGCCGGGCAATATCCGTGAACTGCGCAACGTGCTGGAACGGGCCAGCCTGTTCGCCGATGACGGCGTGATCCGCGTCGAGCAAGTGCTGGCGGCGCCGGTGGGGCAGGGGGGCGCGCCAGGCATGCCCGCGCGCGGTACCGGCGCCCCGTTGGCCGAGCTGCACGCCAGCTTCGACGGCACGCGCAAGGCGCTGGCGGCGCACCTGGGCATCAGCGAGCGCACCTTGTACCGCCGCCTGAAGGCGCTGGGGATCCCCTAGCGGGCGCCAGGCCGGCGGCACTGCCATGCTGCCAGCCTGGCAGTGCCGCCGGCTGACTGGCAGCGCGCTGCCGCCTGCCGCAGCGCCCCCAAGTCCCTGTTTTATAGCCACTCTTCATCTGGCGCAACGCTGGCATGAAATATGCATAGATAAGGCATGACGCGTGCCGGGAGCCTGGGCGCGTCTCTCTGTTGTCATCGCGACCATTCACCATTGAGGAGCAAGACCATGAACGCGAACGTCGGCAATATCGATCGTGCCATCCGCATACTGCTGGGGCTGGGCCTGATTGCCGCCACCCTGGCCGGTGCCATCGGCGCCTGGGGCTGGCTGGGCGTCATTCCCCTGGCGACGGGCATTTTCCGCTTCTGTCCCGCGTATGTGCCGTTTGGCATCCGTACCTGTGCGGTGAAAAAATGAAACAGGAAAAGGAGGTGAAAACATGAGCATGCAATCTGGCGGCTATCGCGCATTGACGCAGGCGGTATCGCAACAACTGGCGACGCTGCGCACGGATATGCCCGATGTCATGAAAGGCTTCGGCGATCTGGCGCGCGCGGCAACGCGTGACGGTGCGCTCGACAAGAAAACCAAGGAGTTCATTGCGCTGGCCCTGGGCATCGCGGCCCATTGCGATGCCTGCATAGGCTTTCATGTCCAGGCCCTGGTCAAGCTCGGTGCCACCCGGGCAGAATTCGAAGAGACCCTGGGCATGGCCATCTACATGGGCGGCGGGCCGTCGGCCATGTACTGCGCCAATGCGCTGGCGGCATTCGAGGAATTCTCCGCTCCTGCGTGAACCGGATGCTGCCGCGCAGCGCCGGTGCCGTGCTGCCGCAACGTGTCAATTTAGTCTATGGGGATTTGATCTATGTCATGAAGAGCCAGTGACATGCCTGCTTGCTGTCGCGTACATTGGTGGCT
The DNA here is from genome assembly GCF_900156175.1 of Janthinobacterium sp. TND4EL3. Classification (GTDB taxonomy): domain Bacteria; phylum Pseudomonadota; class Gammaproteobacteria; order Burkholderiales; family Burkholderiaceae_D; genus Janthinobacterium. The sequence continues at coordinate 14,062 of NZ_FTMV01000030.1, read as the reverse complement.
GGCCGTTCCGCCTGCCGTCATGGGCGTGCCGACCGCAGCTGCCGCAGCATTGGCCGGATTGCCGCCATGGGAGTAATTTCATGCAACGAACCGCACTCGTCACTGGTGGCACCCGAGGCCTGGGCAAAGCCATTTCCCTCGCATTGCAGGCGGGCGGCCACCGGGTCGCCGCCGTGTACCACTGCAATGCGGATGCTGCCAGCGCATTTTCCGAGGAAACGGCGATTCCCGTTTTCCGCTGGGATGTCAGCGATTTCGACGCCTGCCGCGACGGCATTGCCGCTGTGGAACAGCAGCTGGGCCCCATCGACATCCTGGTCAACAACGCGGGCATCACCAGCGACGCGCTCTTGCACCGCATGGGCCCGGATCAGTGGTGGCAGGTTATCAATACCAATCTTGGCTCGATGTTCAATATGTGCCGCCATGTCATGCAAGGCATGCGGGCGCGCGAGTTCGGCCGCATCGTCAATATCAGCTCCGTCAATGGCGAGAAGGGCCAGCTCGGGCAGGCCAACTACGCCGCCGCCAAGGCCGGCATTCTCGGCTTTACCAGGGCGCTGGCGCTGGAGGGGGCGCGCAAGCAGATCACGGTGAACGCGGTGGCCCCCGGCTATTGTGATACCGACATGGTCGCCGAGGTCGCCGCCGATGTCTTGCAAAAAATCATCTCTGGCATCCCCGTTGGCCGGCTCGGCACGCCTGCGGACATCGCGCGCCTGGTGGCGTTCCTGGCCGACGACGCCAGCGGCTTCATCACGGGGGCAACCTTTGATGTCAATGGCGGCCAGTACATGGGCTAGCGGCAGGCGCCTCGGCGTCCCCGCGTTGCGCCGGGAGTGGTTCGCATGATCACGCTGACGGTCAACGGCCGGTCCGTCGAGGTCCAGGAAGGCGCGACCTGTCTCGATGCCGCCAGGGAGGCCGGCGTGCATGTTCCCACGCTTTGCTATTATCCGCGGCTGCCCACGCATGCCGTGTGCCGCATGTGCCTCGTGCATGTCGCCGGCCAGCCGCGCCCGCTGCCGGCCTGCATCACGCCGGCAAGGGCGGGCGACGTTGTCGAGACGGTATCGAGCGATCTGCTGGCCTTTCGTGCAATGGATGCGCAATGGCTGCTGGCGCGCCATCCGGACGACTGCCTGCGCTGCGAAGTCAATGGGTCTTGCCGCCTGCAAGGCCTGGTCAGCGAAAACCAATGGCTGGCGCGCTGGGAAAAGTCGCCGCGCGGCTCGATGGCGCATCCGGAGCACCGCCTGCTTGACCACACCTCGCCGAGTATCTGGCGCGACTTGTCCAAGTGCATCGAATGCGGGCTGTGCGTGGAAGCGTGCGGCGCATCGGGGCAGCAGCAATACGTGATCGGCTTCGCCGAACGCGGCTCGGGGCGATTGCCGGTCACGGTGTTCGACCATACGCTCGCCAATACCCAATGTATTTCCTGCGGTCAATGTACGCTCGTCTGTCCTGTTGGCGCGCTTGTCGAGACGCCGCACTGGCACGCGGTACTGCAGGTCCTGGATGCGCACGAGCGCGTCTGCGTGGTGCAAGTGGCGCCGGCCACGCGCGTGGCGATCAGCGAGGAGTTCGGCATGGAGGCCGGCACCGTCAGTACGGGAAAAATGATCAATGCCTTGCGGCAACTTGGTTTCGACTATGTGTTCGACACCAATTTCGGTGCCGACCTGACGGTCATGGAAGAGGCGAGCGAGTTGCTGGACCGCATCAATGGGCGGGAAGCAAGCACGCCGCCATTGCCCCTGCTGACGTCCTGCTGTCCGGGATGGGTGAACTGGGTGGAAATCAACCGGCCCGACCTGCTGGCGCACCTGAGCACGACCCGGTCGCCGCAGCAAATGCATGGCGCGCTGACGAAGCGCAGCGCCTTTGCGCGCGGGCTTGGCCCCGCCTTTGCCGAGGGCAGGGCGGAACCTTGCGTGGTCAGCGTCATGCCCTGCACGGCCAAGAAGGACGAGGCGGCCCGGCCCGGCCTGTCCGGCGACGTCGACCATGTCCTGACGACGCGGGAGCTGGCCCGCATGATCAAGTCGCGCGGCATCGCCTTCCCGGCGCTGGCCGATGATGGCGCATTCGATGATCCCCTGGGGGAAAGCACGGGCGCGGCGCAGATCTTCGCCGCGTCGGGGGGCGTGATGGAGGCCATGTTGCGCACCGCCGCCCATTTCCTCGGCAGGCCGGACGCGCCGGCGCTGGAATGGCAGCCCCTGCGCGGTGTCGGGCCGGGGATCAAGACTGCGCAGATCGCCGGCTTGGGCACGGTCGCCATCTGCAATGGCATCGCTGCGGCGCAGCAGCTGCTGCAGACGCCGGACTGGCGCGAGCAATTCGTCGCCATCGAAGTCATGGCCTGCGTGGGGGGCTGCCTGGGCGGCGGAGGCGAACCCAAATCGCTGGATCCCCTGGTGCTGGACAAGCGCATGCGGGCGATCTACGAACTCGACCAGCATGCGGCGCGGCGCGGCGCGCATGAAAACCGGGCCGTGCAAACCTGGTATGCCACTGAACTGCAGCCGCCGCGTGCCGCCCGGGCGCGCGCGCTGCTGCACACGAGCTATGCCGCGCGCAATTCCGCGCGCCTGCTGCTGATGCAATTTCTCGATTGCGTGGACCGGCGCGATGGCGCGCAGGCGGCGGCCCTGCTGCATCCCGATGCGTCGTGGTCGACGGCGTCGCCATTCGGCGACATCCACGGCGCCAGCGCGATCGAGGCGCTGATCGATACAAAGTTGCCTGCGCGCAAGTATGGTCCGGCGTTCGCGCGGCACCGGATGCTGTCGGCTGCCGATATGCACGACCTTGCCGTCATCACCCCGACGGGCGAGCTGTGCAGCTTCAGCGTGGAGCTGGACCGCAGCCAGTCCCCGATCGTCATCACCCGGCTGGTGCGCACCTTGCGCCAGGGTAGCGGCCCCGTGTCGTGACATGCCTGGCTGCGCCGCGCTTGCCGGTCCAAGGATCCACGTGCCGTTTGATGTGCATCATTCATTTTCCTGTAGCAAATCAATATCATCAGTTCACGCATCTATCCGGGTGCCGGCAATCAGGGAGGGAACATTATCATGGCTAACCATCTGACTCGATTCGATCCATTTTCCGACATCGCGCGCTTCGAACCCTTGAATGGCATCGAGGACTGGTTTCGCGATTTTCAGCTGCGGCCCGCCCTGCGCGACTGGAATATGGAGCCGCGCATCAAGATCGATGTGTCGGAAACGGATGTGGCATATACCGTGAAGGCGGAGATTCCCGGCGTGAAAAAGGAGGACATCAAGGTGGACGTGGAGGGCGGTGTCGTCTCGATCACGGCCGAATTGAAACGCGAGAGCGAAGTGAAGACAGGCAAGTTACTGCGTACGGAGCGTATGTTTGGCGAACAGCGCCGCAGTTTTACGCTGGCGCATGATATCGACGATGCCAAGGTGGTCGCCAGTTATGCCGAAGGCGTGCTGACGCTCAGTTTGCCGAAGAAGAGCGGCAAGGCAAGCAAGCATATCCCGATCAGCTAGTGCCGTTGCCCGGCTGGCGCAGGGCGGTCCGGTGCGGATGCCAGCGCCCATGCCCGTGGCCTGCACCGCGTATCGCTACCATGTCGCCGCATCTGCATACCGAGGGAAAAGGCGCGTCTATGTCTGCTACAGGGCGGTCCGCTCACTACCCGCGCGGGATTTTTTTCCGGCATTTTTCCCTGGCCACGCTGGCGACGGGATGTGTCGTGCTGGCCTGCCTGGCCATCCTGACGATCCAGCTGTCGACGCTATGGCGCGCGCGCGAGGTGCGCCTGCACGATGCGCGCGACGCGGCTGCGAATGTCAGCCAGGCTGTCGCACAGCATGCCTACGATACGCTCAAGGAGGTCGATACGCTGTTGCTGGGACTGGTCGAGCGCGGCGCCTTGCCGGGTGCGGCAGGCTCCGACCAAGCCCGCATGCAAGCGCTGTTGCGGAGCCGTGTCGCAGAACTTCCCCAATTGCAGGCCATCATTGTCTTTGCCGATGATGGCAGGCCATTGCTCAATTCCGGGACGACGATACCAGTCAATCTCGACAACCCGGACAATGCATATCTTCATTATCATCGTTTGCATAATGACCTGCAGCCTTACCTGGGGACGGGCGCGGGCCGGTTGGCGCATAGCGAATGGATCATGGCGGTGTCGCGCAGAATTAATCTTCCCGACGGGAGTTTCGGCGGCGTCGTGCTCGCCACTATCCGCCTCGATTATTTTAGAAAATTCTATGAAGACTTTTCCATAGGCGAGCAAGGAACGATTCTGATGACGCATGATGATGCCAGGCTCGTACTGAAAATCCCCTACGATGGCGGGGTGCCCGAAGTGGCGGAAATGCCATTCAGGCTGTACAGTCAGGGCTTGGGCGGGAGGGCGACGATCATCAGCTATCGCAAGATCAGCGCGTATCCGCTGGTGGTCTTGACGGTCTTGTCGCAGGATGAAGTCCTGAGTGGCTGGCGCAACGATGCCTACCTGCATCTTGCGGCGTTGAGCGCCTTGATCTTGCTCATTGGATTTTTTGGCCGCCGCTTGCTCAGCCAGTTGCACTCGCGCCTCATCATCGAGGAGCGGTTCAAGGCGTCGAGCGATGAATTGAAGGTATCGAACCAGCGCCTGAGCAACCTCGCCCTGCACGATGGCTTGACGGGCCTGGCAAACCGACGGAGTTTTGACGAGGCATTGACTGTCGAGTTCAGCCGGGCCCAGCGGGCAGGAAATTCCCTGGGCCTGATCATGGTCGATGTGGATTTTTTCAAGCAGTATAACGACATTTATGGCCATGTGGCTGGCGATGAATGCCTGAAGAAAATTGCCCGCGTGGTCGCCACCGGCATGCGCAGGGCGGGCGATATGGCCGCACGCTATGGCGGCGAGGAAATGGTTCTGCTCTTGCCGGGATCGGATATCGACGGCGCCGTATCGCTGGCGGAAAGCCTCCGTCGCGGCATCGAGAACGCGGGCATAGCCCATGCTGGCAGTCCCCTGCGCAAGGTGACGGTCAGCATCGGCGTGGCGGTATTTCCCCTGATTAAAATGGAAATGCTAGCCACCACCCTGCTCAATGCCGCCGACCATGCCCTGTACCAGGCCAAGGCATCGGGGCGCAACAATGTCTGCACCTGCGATTCTCGCGACAAGCAGTTCTCCCGCATAGATGCCGTTGAAGTCAATGAAAACTGGTGCCAGGAGTACCTGGGGCAGGCCGGCCTACCAGGTTCGGAGCGCTGACGACGGCCGCCAGGCCGATGCGTACGGGGCGTGGGCGCGGCTGGTCCGCCAGCGCGGAACATGCATCATCGATGCCGAGTGTTTTGTTTGACAACTGTGTTGCCTGAAGGGCCGATGTTTATCCACCGCATTGATGTAGATCATTCCTCGCGCGTGACCGGCCATGCTTGAAGCGATACAGTCAGTATCAGCAGGCAGCACATTTCGCCCTCGCCGGCAAGCGCGTGGGCTGATCCAGGTACTGCCCTGCACACCGGGCAAACACACAATGACAGGAGATCACCCATGCATGCAGATATCTGGATAGTTCGGAACGGCAGTGATTACTTCTTGTTGCATGGCCATATGCGCCTGCATTCCACCTTGAACGTGGCCGGCGCCGCCTTCGTCGAGGTGGCGCATGAGGGCGTCGTCAAGATCACACGCGTATCGGGCTGTCTTCAGGTCGATTCCGGCAATGCACAGTCACCACTGTGTGTCCAAGGGGCAACAGTCAAGGCTTTGTGCGAGAAATTGCCCGGCACCTGGTGACGGACAGCGTCCAGGCGAGTCACGGCGCCGGGCGCTCACCTCGATCCACGGCACGCATGCCGGCTGTGCGTTGCGCGGAAGCAGTTTTTTTTCACGCCTGTTACTGAGCTCGTTATTGCGCTAATATAAACTGTGATTGTTGTTTAGTACATCTCCATCCACGAACCTTGCCAAGATGTGATGCTGCAGGGGCTACTGCTAACGATGGGCATGGTCAATATGTGCGCGAAGAGAAGAAAGTACTTTGCCGTTCCTTTCCAGACTGAACAATATTGGAAATCATTGCGTCAGCATGCGGAGCTGCGGCTTAAGCTGAGGCTGGAATCGTCCAGGCGCCGCACCCACGAACGCTATCCTGCGTCGCTGCAAGCCACGCATCGCGAGATGAGCGTGCGCGAGATCGAGCTGGAAATGCAGAACGATGAGCTGCGCACCGCCCAGGCCGCGCTGAAAAATTCCGGCGAATTGTATAACCGCCTGTACGACCAGGCGCCAGTCGGCTACATCAGCATGGATGCCCGCGGCATCATCATCCAGTCCAATCTCACCGCATCGGCCTTGCTGGGGACAGCGCCCGAGATGCTGCCCGGGCAGCCGCTCACGCGTTTCATTGTGCCGGAGGACCAGGATATCTTTTACTTCCTGCGCCAGCGCCTGCTGGACCGCGACGCATCGTGTTCGGCCGTACTGCGCATGAAAAAGGGGGAAGTCGACGTATTTTCCGCCATGCTGGAGGCCAAGCTGAGCCAGGAGCATTTCGGGCCCGGGGTCGTGTTGTTGGTGCTCAACGATATTACCGAGCGCACTGTGGCGGCGGCGCAGCTGCATGCCAGCGAGGAGCGATTTCGCGGGGCGTTTGAAAACTCGTCCATGGGCATGATCATGGCGGATATGGCGGGACGCTGGGTGACGGTGAACCGGGCGCTGTGCGAGATGCTGGGCTATACGGCACCGGAACTGCTGGCGGTTGGGTACCTGAAACTGACGCATCCCGACGACCTTGCCAACAGCGTGGAGGTCGGGCGGCGCCTGTGCAGCGGCGAGATCAGCAGCTATCGCATCGAAAAGCGCTACCTGCACAAGGATGGCCATGCCATATGGACCATCCTCAGTGCCACGACCGTGTGCGGTGCCGCCGGACTTTCCCGGCAATACGTGGGCATGGTGGAGGACATCAGCGTGCGCAAGCTGGCATTGGAAACGCTGGAAAAGTCGCACGAGCAACTGCGCCAGTTCATAGCCCATCAGGAGCGCGTGAAGGAAGGGGAGCGCATTCGGATCGCAAGGGAGATGCACGACGAACTGGGCAGTGTCTTAACGGGAGTCAAGGCCCACCTTTCCGTGGCCCTGATACATGACCAGCGCAACGGGGGTACCTTGCAGGCTCGGCTCGAGGACGCCTGTGCCTTGCTCGATACGGCTACCGCAGCCGTACGCAGGGTGATCACCGAACTGCGGCCCAGCGTGCTCGACCAGCTTGGCGTATGGGCGGCGCTGGAATGGCATGCGGAAGAGGTCTGTGCCAGGGCGGGGCTCGTCTGCCGGACCCATATTCCGCCTGAGACTGTGCTGCTGGAGCTCGATCCCGAGCGCAGCACTGCCTTGTTCCGCATGTTGCAGGAAGCGTTAACCAATGTCGTCCGCCATGCCGGGGCAACGCGGGTCGATGTGCGCGTCACCCACGCCGCTTCATCGATCCGGATGGAGGTGGAAGACGACGGCACGGGCATCGATTGCGAGAGCCTGCTGACGGCCAATTCGTGGGGGCTGGCGGGCATGCGCGAGCGCGCCCGGCATTTTGGTGGCGATATCCGTTTCATGGCCGTTGCGCATGGAACCTTGTTGGTCGTGCAATTGCCGGTACGGGGGGGCGCATGAGATGCGGCAAGATCAGGGTGCTGCTGGTGGACGACCATGTCGTTGCCCGCAACGGCATTCGCTTGATGCTCGGCACGGACGACGGCATCGAAGTCGTTGCCGAGGCCGAGACCGCACGCGCGGCATTGTATCTGCTGCAGGCGCAGCCGTTCGACGTCGCCATTGTCGATATCGGACTGCCCGATCAGAATGGCTTGCAACTGCTAAAGAAATTACGCCGGGAATGGCCACGCATGGCCGTCCTGATGCTGTCCATGTATGCCGAGACCGTGTATGCCGTACGGGCGCTGCAATACGGCGCCGCTGGCTACCTGACCAAGAACTGCAATGCGTCCGTCCTGCTTGGCGCAGTACACAAGGCTGCCTCCGGAGGGAAATATATCAGCTCGGCGGTGACGGAGAATCTTGCCGACATGATCAGCGGCAGCAGGATGGCCTGGCACGAGCAACTGTCGGATCGGGAACTGGAGGTCCTGCGGCTGCTTGCCAATGGGGAAGACCTGGCGGATATCGCGCAAATATTGCATTTGAGTATTAATACCGTGGGCACTTACCGGGCGCGTCTGCTGGAAAAGACGCGGGCCAAGAACAATGTGCAGCTGACCCGGTTTGCCATCGAGCATGGCATCGGGCCACCGATTTCCGGTGGCGACTAGCCTGCGCTCGGTCCACTGCGCTGGGCCGACGGACGCGGCGCGCCCCGGCTGCCGTGCTGGTCAAGCCTGGCTTGCCGTCTTCGCGATGGAGGCCAGTATCGCCGTGGTCTGTTGCGTGAGCGAATTGATGCTTGCCGTTGCTTCCTTGGTATCGTCGTTGGCCAGCGCCTCGATGGCGTGATAATTGAGGATATGCAGATCTTTGCCGTCCGTGCTGATCCAGCCCTGGCGGCGGAACTTCGACATCAGGCGACTGACGCTTTCCATCGTCAAGCCGATGTAGTTTCCGATGTCTTCACGCGACATCAGTACCGTAAAGTCATGGCGCGAGTATCCGCGGGCCGCGAAACGGCTCGACAGATCCAGCAGGAAGGTAGCGAAACGCAGCTCGGCCGAACTGCCCAGGAAGCGCATGACGCGCTGATCCCGGCCGATTTCCTCGCTCATGAGACGATGGAAGTGCTGTTGTAGCGCTGGAATGCTTGCGCACAGCATCTGCAACTGCGCAAAGGGCACCTCGCACACCTCGCTGTCTTCCAGCGCCATGGCATTGCTGTCATGGATGCCGGTACTGATGGCGCTCATGCCCAGAATCTCGCCTGCCATGTGAAAGCCCATCACATGCTGTTTGCCATGTGCGTTATCACGGAAGGTCTTGAACTGGCCGCCGTGAATAATGTACAGGCAATGAAACGGTTCGCCCACCCTTACGAGCAACTCATTGCGCTCCACCCAGTGCCGTTTGCCGATGATTCTATCGACTTGAGCGATGCTACGTTCGTCCAGGCCGTAGGGCAGGCAGCGCATCCTTGAACTGCATTTCGCGCAGGTATTGCCGCTGCTGTAATTTTTCGCTGGTAATGATTGACCGGTCGAGAGCAAGGCGTTCATGGGTTCCTCGTATTGCTGTTCATGATTTGCATCAAGTTTTTGTGTTTCTGACTACATGCCTGATAGTATGTGCGCGCCCGGGCACAGTGGCTATAAGCTTAACCCTTGGTCTTGTGTAGTAATTTCCTTAAACTTTTGAGTAGGGAATCCCCTACATTTCTTCTTTGCCGGTACGCATGGACGGTGTCTGCCCCTCGGCGGTGGCGGGTGCAGCGAGCCGTTGACGCCGCTAGCCGTTCGGCGCAGAATCAAATGCATGAAAATCATCGAATCACGCTAGGCACGGCATGTTCGGGACCTTGACCATGGAAGCGGGAATCATCCGGGTGCTGCTCGTTGACGACCATGCCATCGCGCGCAATGGCGTGTCGCTGATGCTTGGCACGGCGGCTGACATTTGCGTTGGCGCCCAGGCGGCGTCCTTTGACGACGCGACCGAATGTATTGCGTCCGAGCAATTCGATGTGGCCCTCATTGACATTGCCATGCCGGGGAAAAGCGGCTTGCAACTGCTGCAAGCCTTGCGCCTGGCCAGGCCGGGCATGGGGCTGATGATCCTGAGTCATTATTCGGAAGAAATCTATGGCTTGCGGGCATTCAGCCTGGGGGCATCCGGCTACCTGAGCAAGGATGTTTCTGCCGACGTCCTTGTGCAGGCCGTGCGCAAGGTGGCATCGGGAGGAAAATATGTCAGCCCGGCGATGGCGGGCCAGTTGGCAATGGTGCTTGCGCAGGGACCCGTGGGTGCGCACGAGAACCTGTCCGAGCGCGAATTGCAAGTCTTCCAGCGCCTCGCGGCTGGCCAGTCGCTGGTGCAGATCGGCGCCGCACTGAATTTGCGCCCGAATACCGTCACGAGCTATCGCGCGCGCATCCTGAAAAAGATGAAAATGGCATGTAACGCCGAGTTGACGCGCTATGCGCTGGAACTTGGCATGCTGTAGGCTGCCCACGGCTCTGTCGGGAAAAGAACCCGCGTGACACGCGCGCCATGGGACCGGACGTTCGGTAGCGACCGAACGTCGTGCTGGTGACTGGAGAGCGATGATGAAACTGACGTTTTTGGGCGCGACGGGGACCGTGACCGGGTCGAAATACCTGGTCAGCAGCGGCAATGAGCGGATTCTGGTCGATTGCGGCCTGTTCCAGGGATATAAGCAGTTGCGTTTGCGCAACTGGACCGGCTTGCCGCTGGCGCCGGCCGAGATCACTGCCGTCGTGCTCACGCATGCCCACCTGGACCACAGCGGCTACCTGCCGCTGCTGGTGCGCGACGGCTTTCGCGGCAAGATTTATGCGAGTGCCGCGACGTGCGACCTGTGCCGCATCATCCTGCCCGACAGCGGCCGCCTGCTGGAAGAGGAGGCCGAGTACGCGAATCGCCACAGCTTCAGCAAGCATCATCCCGCCTTGCCCCTGTACACCGAGGCCGATGCCCTCCTGGCGCTCGAACAGCTCTCTCCCGTGGCGTTCGGCCAGCCCTTCGGCATCGGCGCGTCGTTGCGCGTGGAACTGCAGCGTGCCGGGCATATCCTTGGCGCGGCCAGCGTGCTGCTGCAGGGCGAGGGCATCCGCGTCGTCTTTTCCGGCGACCTGGGGCGTCCGAACGACGTGCTCATGGCGCCACCCGAACCCTTGCCGCCAGCCGATTACCTGGTGGTGGAATCGACGTATGGCGACCGGCGCCATGACCCCAGCGACGCCATCGAACTGCTGGGCAAGACCATCAGCGAGACTGCCGCGCGCGGCGGCGTGACGATCATCCCCGCCTTTGCCGTCGGACGGGCGCAGACGATACTGTATGACGTGCATCTGCTCAAGCAGCGCGGCGCCATCCCGGCGCTGCCCGTGTACCTGAACAGCCCCATGGCGGTCGATGCCACCATGCTGTACCGCCGCTATCCGCACGATCACCGCCTGACGCCGGCGCAGTGCGAGGCCATGTCGCACGCGGCCACGATCGTCAACAGCGCACAGGAGTCGATCGAGCTGAACCAGCGCCGCATGCCGATGGTGATCATCGCCGCCAGCGGCATGGCGACGGGCGGGCGCGTGCTGCACCACCTGAAGGCGTTCGCGCCGGATCGCCGCAACAGCATCCTGTTTGCGGGTTTTCAGGCTGGCGGCACGCGCGGCGCCTTGCTGGTCGCTGGCGCTGACGCCGTCAAGGTCCATGGCGCGTATGTGCCAGTACGTGCCACCGTGCGACAGATCAGCAACCTGTCCGCGCATGCCGATGGCGATGAACTGATGGCCTGGATGGCACCGTTGCGCCAGGCACCGCGCCATACCTTCATCACCCATGGCGAGCCGGATGCCGCCGAAGCGCTGCGGCGGCGCATAGGCGAGCAGCTTGGCTGGGAATGCAGCGTGCCGGCGTATGGCGACGAAGTGACGCTGACATGATGCGCCATGCACCGTCGCCGCCGCGCTCCGCCGTCGCCGCCTCGGCATTGCGCTTGCGGCGCCTGGGCATCGACACTTACCAGGAAGCCATCGCCTATATCCGCAGCGATAGCCCCGTCTGCAAGGCGGAGGGCTTTGAAGCGCGTTCGCGGCTGGAGCTGTGGTGCGGCGAGCGCAGGATCGTCGCGACCCTGAATGTCGTGCATTTCCCCCTGATCGACATGGACGAAATCGGCCTGTCGGAGGCCGCCTGGACGGCATTCGGGCAGGCCGACGGGCAGATGGTGCAAGTTGGCCATGCACCGGCGGTGGAATCGTTCTCGGCCGTACGCGGCAAGATCTATGGCCGTCCCTTTGGCAACGAGGCAATCACGGCCATTATCAATGACATCGCCGCCGGCGCGTATTCGGACATCGAGCTGGCGACGCTGATCACGGCGTGCTCGGGAAGCCGGCTTGACCTGGCCGAAACGGCAGCATTGACCATGGCCATGGTCCATGCGGGGCAGCGCCTGCACTGGGATGCCCCTGTCGTGGCGGACAAGCATTGCGTCGGCGGCTTGCCAGGCAACCGCACCACGCTGCTGGTGGTGCCTATCGTCGCCGCCTGCGGCTTGCTGATACCCAAGACTTCCTCGCGCGCCATCACGTCGCCGGCGGGGACGGCGGACACGATGGAAACCCTGGCGCCGGTGGAATTGACGGCGCAGCAGGTGCACGGCGTGGTGGAGCAGGAGGGCGGCTGCATCGCCTGGGGCGGGGCTGTAGCGCTGAGTCCGGTGGATGATTTGCTCATCCGCGTGGAGCGGCCGCTGGGGCTCGACAGCGATGGCTTGCTGGTGGCGTCCATCCTGTCGAAGAAAGCGTCGGCGGGCGCCACGCATGTGCTGATCGACATGCCCGTGGGGCGCACCGCCAAGGTCCGCTCGCCCGAGGCGGCCGCGATCCTGGCCGCGCGCCTGGGGGAGGTCGCGCGCAGCCTGGGCATGGCGCTGCGCGTGCAGATGAGCGACGGCGCCCAGCCCGTTGGCCGCGGTATCGGTCCGGCGCTCGAAGCGCAAGATGTGCTGGCCGTGTTGCAGAATCATGGCGACGCGCCGGATGACTTGCGCCAGCGGGCCCTGGCGCTGGCCGCAGGCTTGCTGGAGCTGGCCGGCAAGGCGTCCCGGGGCGGCGGCCTGGCCATGGCCGCCGCGGCCCTGGACAGTGGCGCCGCCTGGCGCAAATTCCAGGCCATCTGCGCTGCCCAGGGCGGGATGCGCGAGCCGCCGCGCGCCGCCTTTACGCAGCCATTGTGTGCATTGCACGCTGGCACGGTCCTGGCCATCGACAACCGCCTGCTGGCCCGGACGGCCAAGCTGGCGGGGGCGCCCAAGACGCCGGCGGCAGGCATGGTGTTTCATGCGCCGCTGGGCACGGTGGTGGCGGTGGGGCAACCGCTGTTCACCTTGCATGCGGGTTCCCCCGGCGAGCTCGCGTATGCGCTCGCCTATGCACAGGCACAGGATAATCTCGTCACGATCGGCGACGCCGGCATCGGCGCCGGCCTGGCCGGCGCTGAATAAGGCTGCCGCCGGCGCTCAGGCGGCGCGAAAGACCAGTACCGGCACGGGGCTGTGCACGAGGACCTTGTGTGTTTCGCTTCCCAGCAGCACGCCTTTCAAGCCGAATTTGCCGTGCGTCGCCATGGCGATCAGGTCGCAGCCGTTTGCCTGGGCGGCCTCGAGTATTTTTTCATTGGGGGAATCGGCGCGCGTCAGGAAGGTGGTGCATTCGACGCCGGCTTCGCGTGCCTGCCGCAGGACGACATCGAGCAGTTTCTTGCCGTTCTCCATGCTTTCTTCCAGATAAGTTGCGCGGGTCGCCTCCAGCATCTCCGTATCATGGCTGAGGACGTGAAATTCCGGCACCACGTGCAGCGCGGTAATGCGCGCGCCGCACGAATGCGCCAGCGCGATGGCCGACAGCAGCGCAGTCCGCGAGGCGGGCGACCCGTCCGTTGGAACCAGTATGTGCTTGAACATGGTGCTCTCCTCGAACTTGTTGTGGAGCGTACAGTGTGCCGTTGATACCGCAGAGAAACCATGATCCAGATCATTGCGGCGATAGCAAATGGATGCGAGGCATCGTCTGCCAGACCGGTTGCTCCCCGGCACGCCCGCTTGCGATGCGCAGGGCCCCTGCCGATCAGCGATGTTGCCTTGATGTAAATTGATGGGGCCAGGGTGGCCGGGCAGGCGAAGCCGGCGATAGCTGACGCAGGTGGTGCAGGCACGGCGCGGATTTCTGTTCCGCGTCAGCACGCGGGACCAGCAGGGCCAGGGCCCCGCGCTGCCGCCGCTAAGTGTGATGTTTCAATAGGTTGTTGTGGTTCATTCGGATTGGATTTGAGACACTGGAAATCGCCAAACCCCCAGTTCTCAAGGAAACCAACCGAATG
>NZ_FTMV01000004.1 GCF_900156175.1 Janthinobacterium sp. TND4EL3 | reverse complement strand
TCGACTTGCATGTGTAAGGCATGCCGCCAGCGTTCAATCTGAGCCAGGATCAAACTCTTCAGTTTAATCTCTGTTACTTTGCCGTTTTACCGGCATGGTCGAACTATTTAACTAGTTCAAACCCCTCGCATTGCGAGGTGTTTGCTCACTCAAAAAACTGACAGGCCACTACTTTCGTAGCGCCTATTTCATTATTTCTTGTGAACATTTGATATTTTAAGTATTACAGCAATCCGAAGATCGCTGCTGCACTTACATCAAATGCCCACACTTATCGACTGTTAATTGTTAAAGAACGGTATTCGGTACTGCTTATTTGCTACTCTCGCGCTATCGACAAAGCGTTGTGTTTGTCAGCTGCGAAGAAGGAAGAGTATGAAGCATTTCGCTAAATCCGTCAACTCCTTCTTTTCTACCCTGCTTTACTCGGCATTTGCATGCGTCGTTCAGCGAGGGGGCGAATTATAGCCCTGCCCCGCAGGCTCCGCAAGCGCTATTTCGCCGCCCCCTCCGTGCCCCTCTCCGCCCAGCCGGCAAAGCGTTCACTTCAAGCGCCCATTTGTGCAGCCTGTCGCAAGGGGCTGGCATCGCGCCATCGCTTTAGGCACAGTGGCAACATCAGACTCTGACACGGCACAACAACAGGTTAAACTTGTCCGCCGCGTCGATTAACTCTTGTATCTTGTATTTGAAAGCGTCCACATGCTCCCGATTTCCAACCTGCCGCAACTGTTGAAAACCATCCTCGCCTGGTTGCAACGGGCATTCGACGCGACGACGACCTGGGTCACCCAGCTGTCTTGGTGGAAATTTTTCCTGTTCGCCGCGCTAGCCCTGATCGCCGGCTCCATTTTGCAGGATGAACTGTTCTCATCAAGCCCGAATGAGGAAGTCGTGATCAAGTCGCACAAGCGCAGCAGCAAGGGCACGGGCGACACCAACATCCTGATCGATGATACGGGCATCCATTTCAATCCGCGCAATAACAAGAACCGGCGCAGCAGCACGGCCGATGCTGCCAGCGAGCCGGCCGACGCCGCCGAGGCGGACGAACAGGCCAGCGCCGTGCCGCCGGCACCGCCCGAGCCGCCTGCCGTCCCTGCGGCGCCCGCCAAACCCAGCTATCCGGTAACGACCAATGCATCCGGGGAAGAAGTCCATATCGAATTGCCGCCGCAAATCGGCGAAGAACTGTCGAATGCCATCGAAGAGGCCGTCGATGATGCCGCAGAGCAAAAAGTCTCGCGCTACCACCAGCAAGCCTCGACCTGGTTCAAGAGCTTTGTCTCGCTGCTCGTATTGGCCCTGTTCGCCATGAAGGCCCTGGTTGGCGGCAAGAAACGCGCCGAAGCGGAAACCGTCACGGCCAATGAAGCCGCCGAGCGCGAATCCATGCAGCGCCAGCTCAGCGAGGCGAAGATGCAGATGATGCAGGCGCAAGTCGAGCCGCACTTCTTGTTCAATACCCTCGCCTCCGTCGAGCACCTGATCCAGGTCGACCCGCCGCGCGCGGCCAAGATGCAGCGCAGCCTGATCCAGTATCTGCGCGCCGTGCTGCCGCAAATGCGCGACAACGCTCTGATTACCAACCTGGGCCGTGAGGCGGACATGGTGCAAGCCTATCTGAACCTGCTGAAAATGCGCATGGAAGAACGCTTGACGGTCGATTTCCAGATTCCCGACGGCCTGCGCAGCGCCGCCTTCCCGCCCATGATGCTGCAATCGATGGTGGAAAATGCCATCAAGCACGGCCTGGAAGTCAAACCGGAAGGCGGCACCCTGCGCATCGTGGCCGAAGTGGCGCACAGCAAGCTGCGCGTGACTGTCACCGATGACGGCCTCGGCTTTGGTGTCGTCCCCAGCGATGGCACGGGCCTGGGCTTGCCCACCATCCGCGAACGCCTGAAATTGCTTCACGGCGACCAGGGCAGCCTGACCATTACGCCAAATCAACCCAGTGGCGTGTGCGCCGTGATCGAAGTGCCGTATCAGCTGTCCAAATAAGACTGTTGATAAAAACGCTAAATCATTGAATAATCAATCTTCGCCTGTTCACACCTGAGACCTATGCCTACCGCTATTATTGCCGACGACGAAAGACTAATGCGCGACCAGCTGCGCCTGCGCCTGGGCCAGGCCTGGCCCGAACTGGAAATCATCGGCGAAGCCAAGAATGGCGACGAAGCGATCGAACTGGTGGAACAGCTCAAGCCGGACTTTGCCTTCCTCGACATCCGCATGCCGGGCAAGACGGGCATGGAAGCGGCGCAGGCCATAGGCAGCAAGACCCATATCGTCTTCGTCACGGCCTACGACACGCACGCCGTGGAAGCCTTCGAGCGGGGCGCCGTCGACTACGTGCTCAAGCCGCCCGAGCATGAGCGCCTGCTGGTCACGGTGGAACGCCTGAAAACGCACTTGAACAAGCCGGCGCTGGACGTCAACAGCAGCGTCACGGCCATGCTGTCGCAGCTGGCCGAAAAAATCACGGCCAAGCCCACCTATTTACAATGGATACAAGCCAGTATCGGCCAGGATTTGCGCATGATCCCGGTGGAAGAGATTTTATTTTTCCGTTCCGACGAAAAATACACCTGCGTACAGACGGCCAAGTATGAAGCGCTGATCCGCAAGCCCGTGCGCGACCTGGCCGAAGAGCTCGACCCTTCGCTGTTCTGGCAAATCCACCGCGCCACCCTGGTCAACGTCAACGCCATCGAAGGCGTGACACGCGACATCCGCGGCCGCCACCTCGTGCTCATCAAAGGCAAGTCCGACAAGCTCGAAGTGAGCCGCAGCTTCCTGCACCTGTTCAAGCAAATGTAAGCGTCCACCGCCGCCCGGCCCAGGCCGGCGCGGCACCTTGATCTCTTCCTTTCCCCTTCCTGCGCCACATCAAGCCGCGCCGCCCCAGCAGGCATAGGCTAGAGACAGTCCTGCCGCCACTCCTGTCTTGCCTGCCTTCGTACACGTTCGCAAGGAGATATCCCCATGCCTGACCGAGGCAACTCCGGACTGCTGCGCATCCTGCCCCTGGGCATGACGGCGGCGCTCTTGCTGCTATTATTTCCCCCGCTGAAAGCCAGCCGGCAACGGCAGGCGCGTGGCCAGGCCATCATCGACAGCGCCAGCGAGGCCATCATCAGCATCGACAGCCGCCAAGTCATCCTGCATGCGAACGCGGCCGCAGCCAGGCTGTTTGACGACACGCCGGCGCGCATGCGCGGCATGCGCTTGGGCCACTACATCCTGCGCGACTTGCGCAGCCTGGGCAATCACGACAGCGATGCGCCGTTCGGCGACATCGGCCAGGAACTGCGCCTGACGGGCCGGCGCGCCACCGATTACACCTTGACGGGCAGACGCAGCGCTGGCGCCATGTTTCCCCTCGAAGGGTCGCTCTCGGCCATGCAGGAAGGCGGACGCACCGTCTACACCATCATCGTGCGTGACATCAGCGCGCGCAAACAGGTGCATGAACAGCTGGCCCGCTCCTTTTCGCAGCTGCGTGAATTGTCGAGCGCGCTGCAAACCATCCGCGAAGAAGAGCGCAAGCATATCGCGCGCGAACTGCACGACGACCTGGGACAGTTGCTGGCCACCTTGCGCGTCGACCTGACCCTCGTGCGCCAGCACACGGACACCACCCCATCCCTGCAAGCCCTGCTGCAGAGCATGGACGGCTTGCTGGTGACGGCGATCACCTCGCTGCGCCGCATCGCCAGCAACCTGCGGCCGCGCGCGCTTGATGAAGGGGGCTTGTATTTTGCGCTGCAAAAACTGCGCCATGACTTTCTATTGCGCCGCGCCATACATTTCGACTTGCTGGCCGACGAGGCCGACCTGGTGCTCGACGATGCGCGCAGCACGGCCATCTACCGCATCGTGCAGGAAGCGCTGACGAATATCGCCCGTCACGCCGAGGCCAGCCATATCACCATCGCCCTGCACCGCATCGATTCCTCGCTGGCCATCACCATCCAGGACGACGGCCGCGGCATCGCCGAACAAGACCTGGAAAAGGCCACGGCCCTGGGACTGCTGGGCATGCGCGAACGCGTGTGGGGCCTGAATGGCAGCATCCATATCGGCGCCGATAGCGAGCTGGGCGGCACACGCATCGAAATCTCGCTGCCCATGCATGCCCAAGCAAGGGAAACGGTCATGCAGGAATGAAAAAAGGCGCCCGCAGGCGCCTCGCATTGCTTTACAGCAGATGATGCTTAGAATTTATGTGCCAGACCAATCTGGTACGAGGTCAGCGACTTGACGCGCTCGCGGCCAGCGTAGGCGTACACGTCGGTACGCTTCGACAGGTGGTAATCGTAACCGACGCCGAATTCCTTGATGGTGTCCTGGTCATTGACCTTGTTGTTGCTTTGCTCTTGCTTGCCATACGACACTTTGGCATCGCCGCCGCCCACCGTGTAGTTCAGGCCGATCAGGTAGGACTTGAATTCGCCCGTGGTGGCAACCTTGGTGTCGCCTTTCGAGTAAGCGGCCGTGATCTTGGCTGGACCGAATTTATAGCCGCCGCCGATCGACCACAGGTCGGCCTTCGGCGCCACAGCCGTTGCCTGCACGGCTTTTTCGTAACCGGCATGCAGGCTGATCGGACCGTTGTCGTAGGTTGCCAGGCCGATCACGCCAGCGTCAGCGCTGTTGACTTCGCTCAGCACGTATTGCAGGCTGGCCACGAAACCGTCAAAGCTCGGGCTGTTGTAGGTCACGGCATTGTTGACGCGCGACGTGCCGACGCCCGAACGCAGCAGGGCTTCATTGTTCTTGCCAACCACGCCGTAGGTGTTGAATGGGTCGACGCGGGCGATGGTGCCATCGACCAGGTTCTTGGTGCGGCCCAGGATGGCGGTACCGAAAGCGCCTTTCAAACCCACGTAAGCTTGACGGTCGAACAACACGCCTTTTTGCGCGCCGGTGTCGGCCAGGAATTCACTTTCCAGGTTGAAAATTGCGGACAGGCCGCCACCCAGATCTTCCGTACCCTTGAAACCGAGGCGCGACGCATTGTTTTCGCGTTCGACGGTCGGCTGGCCAGTGGTCTTGGCAATACCAAGGTCAACCAGGCCGTACACGGTGACGTTCGATTGTGCTTGTGCCGTAGCTGCTGCGAAGGTGCCGATGATCAATGCTGCCAGAGTAATTTTTTTCACTTGAGAATCTCTACATTAGGTTGGACAAGATGAGCTGCTGCTGAGCTGCTTAGCTGCTGAACCGAATCATGCCAACCAAATACTTCAACAATATGACATCGACAAGATGTTGCTTTTTGGCACAACACCGTGTCACATAAAAACAACAGGCGAAAAAAAACCGCCCGCAGGCGGTGGGTCTTGCCGTGCCGGCCCTATTTCAGGCGGCAGCTGAGCAGCCAGTAGTATTCCAGGCGCTTCATGCGGATTTCACGGGCCGAGTGGGCAAACTTCTTGCGCAGATGGCTATCCGAAGGGAAATTTTTCAGCACTTCATAGCGCTCGCCCGCCTCCGTCGTGCGGAACTGGTGGGTATTGCCTTCCAGGTCGGTGCGCGCGATGACCGTGCTGCTGCCATCAACATACGAGTTGTCGATCAGCACCAGCAAGATGTCCTTGCCCAGCTTCGCGCGCAATTGCTTCAGATATTTGTCCTGGTCTTCGCGCTTGACGTGCGACCACCAGAAGCCGGCGAACACGGCCGTGAATTTGCCCAGCAAGTCGTCCGGCAGGTTGAAGGCGTCGAGCTTGGCAAAGGTGACGTTGTCGGGCAAGCCGCGGGCCTGGGCCAGCGCCAGCATTTCATCGTTGATATCGGTGGCCAGCACGGATTCGGCCGACTCGGCGACCACTTCCGTCCAGTAGCCGGTGCCGCAAGCCAGTTCCAGCACGGTGTGGCCTTCCAGCACGTCGGCGACCTTGTCGCGCAACACTTCCAGGTCTTCCTGGCGTTCGGGCTTGTCATAGACGCGCTCGTACTGCTGCGCGATGGTGGCGTAATATTTGGCAAGCTGATCGGTAATCATTGTTTCTTCTCTTCTTAAATAATCTTGGCCAGGCAACCCGCCCGGCCGGCTTCCTGCATTGTTAGAGTTCGTAGTGCTCTTTATCACCGCTCATCGCCTGCTCGATGAGCTTGCGGTTCAGTGTCGGCGTCAGCAACTCGATAAAGGTATAAATATAGCTGCGCAAATACGCGCCCTGCTTGACGGCCACGCGCGACACATTCATGCCGAACAGGTGGCCGACGGGGATGGCGCGCAAGCCTTTGTCGCGCTCGGCATCGAAGGCCATACCCGCTATGATACCAATCCCCATGCCCAACTCGACATAAGTCTTGATCACGTCCGCGTCGATGGCCTCGAGCAGGATGTCCGGCTTCAGGCCGCGCAGCACGAAAGCATGGTCGATCTTGTTGCGTCCGGCGAACGCGCTGTCATAGGTAATCAGGGGGTAGGCGGCGATTTCTTCCAGGGTCACGGACTTCGACTTGAGCAGCGGATGGTCGAGCGGCACCACCACCACATGTTCCCATTGATAGCATGGCAAGGTGATCAGGCCATCGATGGCGGCGATCGATTCCGTGGCGATGGCCAGGTCGGCCTGGTCGCGCTGCACCATCTCGGCGATCTGGCGTGGATTGCCTTGCAGCAATGACAATCTGACTTTCGGGAACTTCAGCATGAAGGCTTGCACCACCTTGGGCAAGGTGTAGCGCGCCTGCGTGTGCGTGGTGGCAATGGTAAAGCTGCCGCTGTCCTGCGCCGCGAATTCCTTGCCGATGCGCTTCATGCTGTCGATTTCCTGCATGATCAGCTCGACGGACTCCAGCACCAGACGGCCCGGCTCCGTCAAGCCGCGGATGCGCTTGCCGTGGCGCGTGAAAATATCCACCCCCAGTTCCTCTTCCAGCTCGATAATGGCTTTCGATACGCCCGGTTGCGACGTGAACAAGGCCTTGGCGGCGTCCGTCAGGTTGTAGTTCTGCCGGACCGCTTCGCGCACGAAGCGCAGTTGATGGAGATTCATTGCTGGTTTGCCCTAGATTGCCGTGATTTGCCGAGTTTCCGCCCCACCCATGATTTTGCACGCATGCATATACGCATATCGCATATAAGCAAATGCGTACTAAGTAGTTTGGAATAAACACTAAGTTTATTACTATTGCGAGTACTTTGGGGGTGCAAGCATGACTTTGTCTTATATAGTCTCAGGATTTGCCGTAGGATTACTCGTAGGAATGACCGGCGTGGGCGGCGGTTCGCTGATGACGCCGCTGTTAACCTTGCTGTTTGGCGTGCCGCCCTCCGTGGCCGTGGGCACGGACCTGGCGTTCGCCTCGATCACCAAGAGCGCCGGCACCCTGACGCACCGCCTGCGCGGCACCATCCGCTGGGATATCGTCAAGCGCCTGTGCATGGGCGCCCTGCCCGCCGCCGTCGTGTCGACCCTGGCGCTCAAATCGTTCGGCACCCTGTCGCCGGAAATCGGCCAGATCATCCGTTACTCGATCGCCGCCTCCGTACTGCTGACCGTCGTGGCGCTGATCTTCAAGGGCCGCATGCTGGCCTGGATCAATGCCCATCCCGAGAAACAATTACAAGGCAACAAGCTTGCCGCCGCGACCATCATCGCTGGCGCCGTGCTGGGCGTGCTCGTGACGGTATCGTCCATCGGCGCCGGCGCCATCGGCGCCACCCTGCTGGTGATGCTGTATCCACGCATGAGCTCGGCCGAAGTGGCAGGCACGGACATCGCCTACGCCGTGCCCCTGACGGCCATCGCCGCCCTGGGCCACTGGTGGCTCGGCTCCATCCACTGGGAATTGCTGGCCTCCTTGCTGGTCGGCTCCCTGCCCGGCATCACGCTCGGTTCCTGGGTCGCCCGCTCCGTGCCGGAAAAGTTTTTACGCGTGCTGCTGGCGATGACCTTGACCGGCGTGGCAGTGAAGCTAATCTATTAATGACCGAACAAGTGACACGAGCAGTATCAAGAACATCATCCCAGGCAGTCTTCCAGCACCCCGGCTTTTTTAGGAATTGATATGTACCATTACGATCAGTACGACCACCTCATCATCAAAGAACGCATCGCCCAGTACCGAGACCAGGTTGCGCGCCGTATCGCCAATGAACTGACGGAAGAGGAATTCATTCCGCTGCGCCTGCAAAACGGCCTGTACATGCAACGCCACGCCTACATGCTGCGCATCGCCGTGCCCTACGGCTTGCTGTCGTCGAAACAGATGCGCATGTTCGCGCACATCGCGCGCAAGTACGACCGGGGCTATGGCCACTTCACCACGCGCCAGAACATCCAGTTCAACTGGATTGAACTGGAGCAAACGCCCGATATCCTGACGGACCTGGCATCCGTGGAAATGCACGCGATCCAGACGTCCGGCAACTGTATCCGTAATACAACATCGGACCCGTTCGCCGGCGTCGCGGCCGATGAAATCATCGATCCGCGCCCGTATGCGGAAGTGTTGCGCCAGTGGAGCACCTTCCACCCCGAGTTCATCGCCCTGCCGCGTAAATTCAAGGTCGCCATCAATGGCGCCGAGGAAGACCGCGCCGCCATCGCCGTGCACGACATCGGCCTGACGGCCGTGCGCAACGCCGCTGGCGAGGTGGGCTTCAAAGTGATGGCCGGCGGCGGCATGGGCCGCACGCCTATCCTGGGCAGCGTCGTGCGCGAATTCCTGCCGTGGCAGCATTTGCTGACCTACATCCAGGCCATCATGCGCGTGTACAACCTGCACGGCCGCCGCGACAACAAATACAAGGCGCGCATCAAGATCCTGCTGAAAGCCATCGGCGTGGAAGAATTCACGCGCCAGGTGGAAGCGGAGTGGGTCGACTTGAAGGACGGTCCGGAAACCCTGACGGCCGAGGAAATGCAGCGCGTGGCGGACTTCTTCAATCCGCCCGCCTACCTTGCCCTGCCGGAACTCGACTACCAGGCCGAACATGCGGACAACAAGGCCTATGTCAACTGGCTGGCGCGCAACGTCAAGCCGCACCAGCGCCCCGGCTACGTGGCCGTGGTGCTGTCCCTGAAGAAGACGGGCGTGCCGCCGGGCGACGCGACGGCCGAGCAGATCGACTTCGTGGCCGATCTGGCCGACCGCTACAGCTTTGGCGAACTGCGCGTGACGCACGAACAAAACCTGGTGCTGGCCGACGTGGAACAGTCGAAACTGTTCGCACTGTGGCAGGAAGCCAAGGCGCACGGCCTGGCCACGCCGAACATCGGCTTGCTGACCGACATGATCTGCTGCCCGGGCGGCGATTTCTGCTCGCTGGCGAACGCCAAGTCGCTGCCGATCGCGGCCGCCATCGCGGAACGCTTCGACAGCATCGACTTCCAGCACGACATCGGCGAGATCGAACTGAATATTTCCGGCTGCATCAATGCCTGCGGCCACCATCACGTGGGCAGCATCGGCATCCTCGGCGTCGACAAGGATGGCAGCGAATGGTATCAAGTGTCGATCGGCGGCGCGCAAGGCAACAACGCGGCCATCGGCAAGATCATCGGGCCATCGTTCTCCTCGCTGCAGATGCCTGAAGTCATCGGCCGCCTGCTGCACGTCTACGTGCGCGACCGCCACGAAGGCGAGCGCTTCGTCGACACGGCCCAGCGCCTGGGCCTGGCGCCGTTCAAGGAACATGTGTATGCAACGCCGATCACGGTCGGCAACCTGGTGGGAGAAGACGAATATGTTTGAAGTACGCGAAGAAATCATCAAGAACGCCGCCGTGGTGCCGAATACCTGGGGCTTGCTGCGCCTCGATGAGAGCGACACGCCGGAAACGGTCGTCGTGCCGGCCGGCCAGGTCATCGTCCCCTTGCCCGTTTGGCAAGCCCAGCGCGCAACCCTGGCCGCCCGCCTGCCCGATATCGGCGTGTGGCTGGCCAGCGACGAGCGCCCTGAAGAACTGGCGGCCGATGTGGACGTGCTGCCCGTCATCGCCGTGGATTTCCCGAAATTCACGGATGGGCGCGGCTATTCCATCGCCTTCAACCTGCGCGCCCGCCTCGGTTTCCGCGGAGAATTGCGCGCCATCGGCGACGTGCTGCGCGACCAATTGTTTTCGATGCACCGCGTCGGCTTCGACGCCTATGCCACCCGGCCCGACCGCAGCATCCATGACGCCCTGAAAGGTTTATCGGTCTTCTCGGAAACCTACCAGGCCTCGTGGGACCAGAAAACCCCGCTGTTCCGCCGCCACCACCGCGAAGGCCAGAATCCTGACCTCGACAACGCGGCCGGCATCTGAGGGCCAATCATGAGCGATCTGACTTCTTTGATTGACGCCACCGAGCAAACGCTGGCACGCATCGCGGCGGAGTTTTCGCCGGCCGTGTTCGCGTCCAGCCTGGCAGCCGAAGACATGGTGCTGACCGACATGATTCTCAAGGCGAAGCTGCCCATCGGCATCTTTTCCCTGGAGACAGGCCGGCTGCACCAGGAAACCCTGGCCGTGCTCGACAAGGTCAAGGCCCGCTACGGCCACGACATCGTCCTGTACCGCCCGCAGCCGGAGGCGGTGGCCGCCTACGTGGAACAGAACGGCCTGAACGCGTTTTACAACAGTGTCGAGATGCGCCGCGAATGCTGCCGCATCCGCAAGGTCGAGCCGCTGGGCCGCGCCCTGGCCGGCAACAAGGCCTGGGTGACGGGACAACGCCGCGCCCAGTCCACCACGCGCGCCGAACTGCACGTGCAGGAAGAGGACGCTGCACACGCAATGACGAAATTCAATCCGCTGGCCGACTGGTCCGAGCAGGATGTGTGGGACTATATCCGTGCCAACGACGTGCCCTACAACGCGCTGCACGACCAGGGCTACCCGTCCATCGGCTGCGAACCGTGCACGCGGGCCGTACAGCCGGGCGAAGACGTGCGCGCCGGACGCTGGTGGTGGGAAAACCCGGATTCCAAGGAATGCGGCCTGCACATGGTTGACGGCAAGTTGATCCGCATCAAATCCGTGGCAGCCTGAACAGACACACAGAACAAGAAAGCATCCAATATGAGCAATATTTTGAACCAGCGTCACCTCGACAGCCTTGAATCGGAAGCCATCCACATCATGCGCGAAGTGGCGGCCGAATCGGCCAATCCCGCGCTGCTGTTTTCCGGCGGCAAGGATTCCGTCGTCCTGCTGCGTTTGGCCGAAAAAGCCTTCCGCCCAGGCAAGTTTCCCTTCCCCCTCGTGCATATCGACACGGGCCACAACTTCCCGGAAGTCATCACTTTCCGTGACAAAAAGGTGGCGCAGCTGGGCGAACGCCTGATCGTCGGCTCCGTGGAGGATTCCATCAAGCGGGGTACCGTGCGCCTGCGCAACCCGGCCACGGATTCGCGCAATGCGGCGCAAGCCGTGACCTTGCTGGAAACCATCGCCGAACACGGTTTTGACGCCTGCATCGGCGGCGCCCGCCGCGATGAGGAAAAGGCCCGCGCCAAGGAACGCATCTTCTCGTTCCGCGACGAATTCGGCGCCTGGGACCCGAAAGCCCAGCGTCCCGAGCTGTGGGACTTGTACAACACGCGCGTCCATCCCGGCGAAAACATGCGCGTCTTCCCCATCTCGAACTGGACGGAGCTGGACGTGTGGCAATACATCGCCCGCGAGAAACTGGAATTGCCGCCGATCTACTTTGCGCACGAACGCCAGGTGATCCCGCGCAACGGCCTGCTGGTGCCGCTGACGGACCTGACGCCGCCGCGCGACGGCGAAACGGTGGAAACGCAGGTCGTGCGCTTCCGCACTGTGGGCGATATCTCGTGCACCTGCCCCGTGTCGTCCGACGCGGCAACCGTGGACGCCATCATCGCCGAGACGGCAATCACGCAAATCACGGAACGCGGCGCCACCCGCATGGATGACCAGACTTCCGAAGCCTCGATGGAAAAACGCAAGAAAGCAGGGTATTTCTAATGAACGCAGCAATCCAGAACACCAATTTGACCGATAACCTGGAGCGCGGCATGTTGCGCTTCATCACGGCCGGTTCCGTCGATGACGGCAAGAGCACCCTGATCGGCCGTTTGCTGTTCGACAGCAAGGGCATCTTCGCCGACCAGCTCGACGCCATGTCGCGCTCCAAGCACAAGCGCACGGTGGGCGACACGGTCGACCTGTCGCTGCTGACGGACGGCCTGGAAGCGGAGCGCGAGCAAGGCATCACCATCGACGTGGCTTACCGCTACTTTGCCACGCCGAAGCGCAAGTTCATCATCGCCGACACGCCGGGCCACGAGCAGTACACGCGCAACATGGTCACGGGCGCTTCCACGGCCGACGCCGTCATCATTTTGATCGACGTGTCGAAGGTCAAACTCGGTGACGATGGCAGCGTGGAATTGTTGATCCAGACCAAACGTCATTCGACCATCGCCCATTTGCTGCAGATCGAGCACGTGGTCGTGGCCGTCAACAAGATGGACCTGGTCGACTACGATGAGACGGTCTACAAGCGCATCGTCGCCGCCTACCGCGAGTTCGCCCAGTCGCTGGGACTGAAGGACATCACGCCGATTCCATTGTCGGCCTTGACGGGCGACAACGTCGTCGAGCGCGGCGACAAGCTGGGCTGGTACACGGGCCCGACCCTGATCGAGCTGCTCGAATCCTTGTCCGTCTACGACGAATCGCACGACGCGCCGTTCCGCTTCCCCGTGCAGCTGGTGGCGCGCCACAACGGCCATGAAGCGAACGACTTCCGCGGCTACATGGGCCGCATCGAGGCGGGCAAGGTCAGCGTCGGCGACACCCTGGTGGTGCAGCCGTCGGGCCAGACGGCAACCGTGAAAGATATCGTCACGCTTGACGGCTCGCTGCCGACGGCCGTGGTGGGCCAGTCCGTGACCCTGCTGCTCAATGAATATCTGGACATTTCGCGCGGCGACTTGCTGGCCAGCAGCGAGCGCCCCGCCACCCTGCTCAAACAGGTGGTGGCCGACGTGTGCTGGCTGTCGGAAGACGCGCTGGACCTGCGCCGCAAATACTGGATCAAGCACGGCACGAAGCAGACGGCGGCCAAGGTGACGGCGATCGACTCCATCCTCGACATCAATACGCAGCAGCGCCATCCGGCCGAAGGCTTGAAGCTCAACGACATCGCCCGTATCAGCCTGAACGTGCAGCAGGCGCTGGCGGCCGATGCGTATGCCGATATCCGCGCCACGGGAGCATTCATCCTGATCGACGAAGTCACCCACCAGACGGTCGCCGCAGGAATGATCCGCGTCAGCTAAGGAAGGCAAGCACCATGAACAACTCCACATCCCTCCCCGGCAAGGTCTATCTGATCGGCGCAGGCCCCGGCGCGCAAGACCTGATGACCTTGCGCGGCGCCCGCCTGCTGGCGCAAGCCGACGTCGTGCTGCACGACGCGCTCGTCACCGAAGAGATGCTGGAGCTGTGCCCGCAGGCGCAAAAAATTCTGGTCGGCAAGCGCTGCGGCCAGTTATCGACGGCGCAGGCGTTTATCAACAAGCAACTGGTCGACAATGCCCGCAAGCACGCCGTCGTCGTGCGCCTGAAGGGGGGCGACCCCATGCTGTTCGGCCGCGCCGACGAGGAGCTGCGGGCGCTGGAAGAGGCGGGCATCGCCGTCGAAGTGGTGCCCGGCATTACCACGGCCCTGGCGGCCGCGGCCGCCACCTTGCAGCCGCTGACCAAGCGGGGCGTGTCGCGCAGCGTGGCCTTTTTCACGTCCAGCACGGCACCGGGCGAACCGGAGCAGACGCGCATTCCCGACTGCGATACCCTGGTGCAATACATGGGCGGGCGTGAAGCCATCGCCACGGCGCAGCGCCTGCTGGCCCTGGGCCGCCGGGCCGATACCCCCGTGGTGGTGATTGAAAACTGCAGCCGCCCGGACCAGCGCATCGTGCGCCTGACGCTGAGCGCCCTGGCGCATGGCCTGGGCGACACCCACGGCCCCGTGCTGGTGATGCTGGGCGACGCCATGGCTGCGCGCGCACACCAGTCCATCACCGAAACGACGGCCATACTGGCGCGCCATGCTTGAATAAACACACTGTATTTTACCGACTTTAAAGTCAGTAACCGACGTCTTCAGAAAAAACATGATAGGATGCAGACGCATCTTTTCTCGAGAAGTTCTTGCGCAATAGCAATGAAAATCACGCTACACCCCGCCAAGACGCTTGCTGTGCGGCCTCCCGGCTGACAGGAAGCGCGGGGCAGTCTCCCCGAAAAAAGCTGCGCCCGCAGGCTGCAATACCGCCGCCGCGCAACTTTAGCCGTTATATCCCTACATGATTGTCAACTCCATGCGCGAAGCCCTGACTTCGCTCAGCCGCAGCAATGCCGGCGTCGCCAGCGCCGTACTCCTGAGTATGGCTGCTTCCATCGCCCTGTGGACGGTCTTTCCCGATATCGACGATGAAAACCATCTGCTCGAATGGCTGCAGGCGCTGTTCCTGGCCCTGGCCTGCGCCGTGCACGGCGTGCGCGCCTGGCAGGAAACCGACCGCCAGTCGCTGCGCTTCCTGATGCACGCGGGCATGTCCGCCATGCTGTTCGGTTTCCTGCTGCGCGAACTCGACATCGACCAGTTCGGCACGGCGCACGCCTGGGCGCAGGCGGAAAAAGCCTTGCGCGTGGTGGAATTGCTGATCCTCATACGCTTGCTGATCTTCTTCGCGCCCCGCGCGCGCAAGGTGTTTGCCGCGGCGCCGCAGATCTTCGCCATGCGCATCACCATCCTGACCCTCATCGGCGGCCTGCTGATGGTGGCCGGCTGGCCGTTCGACAAGAAGGTATTTCACGGCATGCCGGACGCCTATGCGCTGCTGGGCGAGGAAGTCTTCGAACTGGGCGCCTATCTGCTGCTGTTCCTCGCTGCGCTGTCCGACAGCGCGGCCGCGGCCCGCATCAGCCTGGCGCCAAAGAAAAAAGCGGCTTAATCGTCTTCAAGTTTCAAAGGAAGATGGCAGCGGCAGCAGCCGCTGCAAGGTAGCGGCCACGCGCAGCAGGCGCGGATCGTCATCGTCCGCCTCGTCGCAGGTGTCGTTGATGCAGAAAAATGGCAGGCTGCCAAAATGCGCCAGCAGCTGCTCCAGCTGCCGCGGCGCCTGCGCATCGCCGCTGGCGACATGCAGCGGATCGAGGATGCGCGCTTGCGCATACCCCATGTGCACCATCCAGCGCGGCACCAGGTCCGGCAGCAATGCGGGCACCTGCCATGCACGGAACACCGTGGAGCGCACGCCGGCAAACATGGCCGGCGCCAGCCCTTCCAGTTCGTG
The DNA here is from genome assembly GCF_900156175.1 of Janthinobacterium sp. TND4EL3. GTDB lineage: Bacteria > Pseudomonadota > Gammaproteobacteria > Burkholderiales > Burkholderiaceae_D > Janthinobacterium. Next base: position 345,505 of record NZ_FTMV01000004.1, on the reverse strand, counting down.
CAGCGCGCTTTTCAGCATGGGCCGCGGCGCATGCGCGTACAGGCGCGGCTCGTGGCGGTAGTCCGCATACTGCGCCGACAGCCATTGCCGCGACAAGGTAGCGCAATTGACGGGCGCCGCCACGTCGGCGCGCAAGCCATCCGGTTCCTGCTGCAGCGCGCTTTCCGTGAACACGCTCAGGCGGCCGCCCTCTCCTTCGCCAAACCAGAATGCCGGCTCGAACGGCGCGCCGAAAAAAACGTCGTCGTTCAGGTAGAGAAAGCGCTCGGACAGGCCGGGGATATGGTGCAGATACGATTCGATATGACCTGAATCAAAGACAGGCAGGGCCGCGCCGGGCATCAGGCTGGCGTGGTCGATCACCGTCAGACGCTTCGATGCGCGCAGCCAGGCCGGCACCTGCCGGTCCGTCAACAGGTAAACATGGCCGTGGCCGGGAAAGAAGCGCTCGAGGGCGCGCAGGTTGTAGCGCAATTCGCCGTTGTCGCGGTAGCGGCCCGCCACGTTGCCGTGCAGGGCCAGCTGGCCCGGATGCGCCTGCGCCCACGCGGCATATGCCTGCTGCCGGCGCGCGCGCCAGGCCGGATCGGCGCCGTCGACCCACAGGTAGACGATGTCGATGGCGGCGGCGCTGCCGTTCAAGCGCGGGAAATGGAAGCTGGCGCGGCCACGCAGTAATCGGCGATGGCGGCCAGCACGCTGGCGTTCTCGCCCACCGCCTCGACCACGTTCAGGCGCAGTGCCGGATGCTGCTGGCGCAGCTCGTCGAGCAACAGGGGCAAGTCGCGCAGCACATGCCCGCCCTGGCCCAGGAACACCGGCACCACCGTCACGTCCAGCGTGGCGCCGGCGGGCAAGTCCGCCAGCAGCGCTTGCACCAGTTCGGGCAGGCGCGGCGTCATCAGCTCCAGGAAGGCAAGGTGCACGGCGGTGCCGGGCATGCGCGCCTGTGTCAGGTCGCGCAGGCGCTCGAAGGGCGTGGCCCACGATGCGGCACGCGCGCCGTGGGCAAACAATATCAGTGCCTGTTTCACGTTCGTCTCCATTAGTGCCGCTCCACCCACCACAGGGCGCCCAGCGCCAGCAGCAGATACAGGGCGCTCGGCGCCACGGCCGTCAGGAAGGCCGGCCAGGTGCTGAGCAGTCCAAGATGCGAGAACAGCGTGTTGACCAGCATGAAGCTCACGCCGATCATGATGCCGATGAAGATCTTCAGGCTGATGCCGCCGCTGCGCGTATGCATGTAGGCGAACGGCAGCGCCAGCGCCATCAGCACGAAGATGGCCAGCGGATCGATCAGCTTTTTCCAGAAGGCGATGCGGAAGCGCTCCGTTTCCTGCTTGTTCTCGGCCAAATGGCGCGTATACACGGCCAGTTCGCTGGCCGACATGCGTTCGGGATCGGAAGCGGACACCGTCAGGATCTTTGGCGTCACTTCGGACACCATGTCCTTGCTGGCGCTCTTTACCGTCCGCACCAGGCTCGTTTCCTGGCCATAGTAGTTTTCCAGCTTCGGTGCGTAGCCGGGCGAGGCGGCGGCGCTGTTCGAGAACGACGTTTCCGTCACATCGGTCAGGCGCCAGGTATTATTGCCCTGATAAGTAGCACTATTGGCCACGGTCAAGGTGCGCAAGCGCATTGTGGTGTCAAATTCATACAGCTTGACGTTTTTCAGCTGGCCGTCCGGACGCGCTTCGCCCACGTTGAAGAAGCGCGAACCGGTGACGGTGCCCGTCAAGCCTTCGCTCTTGACCATATCCTTGGTCCACAGGCCGGAGCGGAATTCGCTCGACACGGCCGCGCCGCGCGAGGTCAGCTTGAGGCGCTCGGCCAGCGGCTCCGTGCGCGGCGTGATCAGCTCGCCGAAGATGAAGGTGATGACGACGAAGACGATACCGATGCGGAACAGGAAGCCGGCCGCCATCGCCGTCGACATGCTCGACGCGCGCATGATGGTAAATTCCGAGCTGGCGGCAAACTGCGCCATCGTGTAGATGGTGCCGATCAGGGCCGCGATGGGCATCACTTCATAGACATGGCCGGGCACCAGCACCAGCACGTACAGGAAGGCGTACTGGATGCTGTAGCCGTTCTTGCCGACCTTGGGCAGCTCGCCCGTCAGGTCGATGAAGGCCTGCAGCGCCAGGAAGGCCAGCAGGACGAAGAGCACCGCCTGGAAAATCGAGACGGCAAAATAGCGCTGTAAAATCTTCATTTCGGTGCCGCTTTACTTGTGTTGCCGGCGCGGCGCGCGCGCTTGAAGGACGCCAGCAGGACCAGCGGATGATAGCGGTGGTTCACGTTCAGGCGCCAGGCGAACAGCGCCACCACGGCCAGCGCCGCCAGCAGATGCAGCGGCCACCAGGCCACGCCAAAACTCAGGCGCCCCTGCTTGACGCTCGCTTCGAGCACCTTGATCAAGTTACTGTATGTAAAGAAAATCAGCAGGGCGACGATCAGGTTGGCCGAACTGCCGGCGCGCGGATTGACAAAGCCCAGCGGAATGGCCAGCAGGATCAGCATCAGGCCGATCAGCGGCGCGCTGACCCTCCACAGCAGTTCGGCCATGGTGTAGGGATTCGGTTCGGCGATCAGCGCCATGGTGCTCATGGCGCGCACGCCCAGGTCCGCCCCCAGGTCCTGCTGCTTGCTTTCGATGCGCATGATGTACTGCTCGAATTCCATGGTCTGGAAGTCGGCCTGCGTCGGCGTGCCCTGGTAGCGGCGGCCGCTCTTGAGCACCAGGAAACGCTCGCCGCGGGCGTCGGTATTGATCACGCCTTCCTTGGCGACGACGACGACGGCGCTGCCTTTTTCATCGACCGTATTGACGAAGACGTTCTGCACCACGTTCTTCTCGCCGCTGACGCCCTCGACGAAAAAGATGCGGTTGCTGCCGGCCGATTCGCGGAACTGGCCCGGCGTGACTTTCTGCAGGTCTTCGCGCTTCTCGAAGCGCGCCACATACTCGTCGCTCTTCTTTTGCGCCCACGGCGTGGCGTACAGGCTCAGGATGCCGGTGGCCAGCACCAGCGGCAGGCCGAAGCTCAGTACGGGCCAGATCCAGCGCGACAGGCTCAGGCCGGAGGCGAACCACACCACCATTTCCGACTCCTTGTAGCTGCGCGTGACGACCATCAGCACGGAGATGAATCCCGTGAGTATGAGGATGGTGGGCAGCTGCATCAGGGCGGAAAAGACCATCAGCGACATGACGTCGGACGACGCGATCTTGCCGCCCGCCGCCTTGCCGAGAATACCGATCAGCATCCAGGTGAGCAGGATGCTGAACAAAACAGTGAAGGTGGCCCCGGCGGCACTTGCCAATTCACGTCGAAGGGCGCGTTGAAAGATCATTCGGAGTTTATAATTCGGGTCAGTTAGTTGAGTAACACGTTACTAGTAAATGAAAACGGAGAACCAAATGGACTTTAGCATAAAAGCATTCGATACCAAGAGCACCCTCGGCACGGCCAAAAGCGGATGCATCGCGGTTGCGGTATTCGAAAACAAAAAACTGTCGCCAGCGGCAAAATCGCTGGACAGCAAGGGTGCGATTTCGGCTGCGCTGAAGTCCGGCGACATCAGCGGCAAGCCTGGCAGCACCTTGCTGCTGCGCGCTGTCGATGGCGTCGCCGCCGAACGTGTTCTGCTGGTAGGCATGGGCAACGATGACACTGTCAGCGAAAAAAGCTTCACGACCGGCGTACAAGCCGCACTGAAGGCCTTTGGCTCGCTGGGCGCTGCGGACGCCATTATCGCATTACCGCTGCTTGAAGTGAAAGAGCGTGACGTAAATTGGGCAATCCGTTGCGTGGTGCAAGCGGCACACGACAGCGAATACCGCTGCGACTCGCAAAAAAGCAAGAAAGATCCGGCGCCAGCGGGCGTGCGCAAGATCGTCCTGGCAGCGCCAGCAACGGCAGCCACGCGCGGCGCACTGGCGCAAGCCATCGCCATCGCCAACGGTTCCGACCTGACGCGCAACCTGGGCGACCTGCCGGCAAACATCGCCAACCCGACCTACCTGGCCAACACGGCCAAGCAGCTGGCCAAGGATTACAAGTTTGAAGTCGAAGTACTCGACCGCAAACAGCTCGAAGCGCTGAAAATGGGCAGCTTCCTGTCCGTCACCAACGGCAGCGAGCAGCCGCCGAAGTTCATCGTCCTGAAACACATGGGCGGCAAGGCCAAGGATGCGCCGGTCGTCCTGGTCGGCAAGGGCATCACCTTCGACACGGGCGGCATTTCGATCAAGGCCGGTCCTGGCATGGACGAGATGAAGTACGACATGTGCGGCGCCGCGTCGGTGCTGGGCACCTTCCGCGCCATCGGCGAAATGAACCTCAAGCTGAACGTCATCGGCGTCATCGCCGCGTGCGAAAACATGCCGTCCGGCCGCGCCACCAAGCCGGGCGACATCGTCACCTCGATGAACGGCCTGACCATCGAAGTGCTGAACACCGACGCCGAAGGCCGTCTGGTCCTGTGCGACGCGCTGACCTACGCCGAGCGCTTCAAGCCGGCAGCCGTGGTCGATATCGCCACCCTGACGGGCGCTTGCGTCATCGCCCTGGGCCACCACAACAGCGGCCTGTTTACGCGCAGCGATGCGGCGCATGACCAGCTGGCCAATGAACTGCTGGCGGCGGGCAAACAATCGAGCGACACGGCATGGCGCATGCCGATCGAAGAAGCGTACAACGAGCAGCTCAAGTCGAACTTCGCCGACCTGGCCAACATCGGCACGCCAGGCGGCGGTTCGGTGACGGCAGCGGCCTTCCTGGAAAACTTTACCAAGAAGTACACCTGGGCGCACCTGGACATCGCCGGCACGGCATGGAAATCGGGCGGTTCGAAGGGCGCGACCGGCCGTCCAGTCCCCCTGCTGACGACGTTCCTGATCAACCGGGTCTAAGAGAACGCCAGACCCAACCTGCTGCGCGGGGCGATTGGCGGCCGGCGATGCCCGCTGTACATAAAGTACAGCTGCGCTTCTCGGCCACCGCCAGCTCCCGCTCGCTACGGTTTTGTCAGGCGTCGTTACGCAAAAAGACAGCCGCCACGGTCACTGACCTGGCGGCTTTTTCATGCGTGGCATAGTAATCAGTAGACGACGGGATTGGGCAAAGGCGACGGCGCCACCTTCGGCTGCACCACCGCTTCCGGCACGGCGGCCGGTGGCGCGGGCGCTGCGACTGGCGCGGGCGGCGGCGCCATGCGCGCCGGGTCCTGCATGACGATGGTCAGGACCGACGGGTAGTCGAAGCCGGCGCCCGTGTTGCGGTCGACGAAATAGCCGACGCCCAGGGTCAGGATGACATTGCCCCAAATGCTGGCATTGAGCTTGGGATCGATGTTGTCGTCCACGGCGACGGCTGGCGAGCCGTGCTTGCGGCAGTCGACCTTCAGCGGCTCGCGGCTCTTGCGGATGGTGATGCGTCCGGGCGTGGTGACAAACCACTTGCCGACGTCGTTGCTGAGTATGCAGCCGGCGCCAGTGAGCTCGCGGTTGTCCAGGATGGTTTGCACCAGCACCATCTGGTCGGCATTGCCCGTCAGGGTGGCGCAGCCGCCCAGGCCAGACAGCAGCATCGCCTTGACGGCAAGGATGGCGGCGGAACGGGAGCCACGCATGGGAAGCTCGCTTAACGGACGGGAATCGGCTGCTCGCCGGGCACGGCGACGGCAGTGACGCTGTTTTTCGGGCTGCCTTCGATCAGGCGGTCGGAATACACGAGATAGACGAGCGCATTGCGCTTGCTGTCGACCATGCGCACCACGCGCACGTGCTTGAAGAAGATCGAGGCGCGCTCGGTAAACACTTCTTCCTGGCGCGGCAGCTTGCCCTTGAACTGCAGCGGCCCCACCTGGCGGCAGGCCACGGCCGCATCGGCCTTGTCTTCGGCCAGGCCGACGGCGCCCTTGATGCCGCCCGTCTTGGCGCGCGACAGATAGCAACTGACGCCCGCGACACGGGGATCGTCGTAGGCTTCGACGACGATCTTGTGATCCGGGCCGATCAGTTTGAACACCGTGTCGACGGAGCCGATGGTTTCGGCCTGCGCCGCAGTGCAGGCCAAGGCCAGCATGAATGCGGCAGGCAGCAATTTACGCATGAAGAGTATCCCTGGCACGCACGCGGGCGGCCATCAGTTGATGGGGGCAAATCGCTGCACCATGACGCCTTCGACCTCGATCAGCTGAAAGAACACGTCTTTCGGCCGCGTCCAGATCGAACCGTCAGCGGCGCGATACACGATCATCGGCGTCAGGTCCGCCTCCAGCGTGGCTTCGCACACCAGTTCGTAAATGCCGCCCTTGTAGTGCCGATAACGCATCGCCGTCCCCTCAAGCCGTGGAATCTTCGCTCTTGTCGTCAGCCAGGGCTTTCTGCTTCATCTTCAGGCCCTGGATCACCTTCAAAATGCCTTCCATGCCGGCGGCGCCATCGGCGCTGCTGAAGGCATCGAGCACCTCATTGAGCACCTTGTTGCGCACGGTGGCTTCATCGGCCGACATTTCCAGCGCACGCTGGGCCTTCGCCGCCTTTTCGGCAGCGCTGACCCGCGGCTTGGGAGCCGTCTTGCCATGCGTCAGAGCCGCCTGCCAGATAACCCAGCGGCGCTGGGTTTCGAAAATCAGGTACTCGTCCGGTTTGTCTTCTCTTCGCCGCACAATGTGGCCGTCACGCTGCGCCCACGCTTCAAATGCAGTTCGCATTTTCTTCCTTTGCAAATGCTACGCGCAAGTCTCACTATTAAAACTGCAACATTTCAAAATAGTACCATCTATTGATGTCGCAAAACAGTCTCATAGATATAGTACTGCAATTTATATAACAAGTCTGGCGGCGCCAAGGACGGAATCGCTGCTCCGTCCCGGGCACAGTGGTCATGTAATCGGAATAGCAATTACAACTAATTACAACTGCTTCCTGTTGATTTCCTACGTTGGCAGTAACAAAACTGTGTGACACAGTTGTTACATTGTGCCATTTTAGTAGTTTTTATCGCGTCTTAGCGAGAAACTTTACACCTTTGTCGCGTTAAAAGACGATACGCATCATGCCGTGCGAACCCCTTATGCCAAATCAAACAAAGGCGTTGATCAATCATACACAAAAACACAATATTCATGCGCCACGATTGGCTAAAAATAAATACTTTTTCTACATTCATTTTCCCGCCAAGCAAATAAAGCGCCTGCCTGGCAAGCCTGGCGCCACGCCGGCGACACGCATGCGGTAAGATTCGCGCCTATCGACACCTTATCGTCACCTATTCAAGCAAGGATTTTTCCCATGAAACTAGCCACCTGGAACGTCAACTCGCTGAAAGTGCGCCTGCCGCAAGTACTGCAGTGGCTCACGGATAATCCGGTCGACATACTCTGCCTGCAAGAGACTAAATTGACAGACGACAAGTTTCCCATCGCCGAGATCGAGGCTGCCGGCTACCAGGTCGTCTTCAGCGGCCAGAAAACCTACAACGGCGTGGCCATCCTGTCGAAACTGCCGATCACGGACGTGGTCAAGAACAACCCGCGCTATGAAGATGCGCAGCAGCGCATCCTGGCCGCCACCATCAATGGCGTGCGCGTCGTCTGCGCCTACGTGCCGAACGGCCAGAGCGTCGACTCCGACAAGTATGAATACAAGCTGGGCTGGCTGTCCGCCCTGCACGACTGGCTGGCCGAAGAAGCGCGGCAGCACCCGCAGCTGGCCGTGGTGGGCGACTACAATATCGCGCCCGACGACCGCGACGTGCACGACCCCGTCGCCTGGGCCGGCCAGGTGCTGGTCTCGGACAAGGAACGGGCCGCCCTGCAGCGCCTGTTCGACATTGGCCTGACGGACGCCTTCCGCCTGTTCGAGCAGGCCGAAAAATCGTTCAGCTGGTGGGATTACCGCCAGCTGGGCTTCCGCCTGAACAAGGGCCTGCGCATCGACCATATCCTGCTCTCGCCCGCCCTGGCCGCGCGCTGCACGGCTTGCGTGATCGACCGCGTGCCGCGCAAGTGGGAGCAGCCGTCCGACCATGCGCCGGTGGTGGCAACGATTGATTGAGCACCTAACATAAGCTACTGCGCGTCGCGACTTGCAGCCTCCGATGCTCACTGCCTCGGCGGCCCCGTGCTTCGCACAGCTCCGCTTCTCAGCCACAACTCACTGCCGCTCGCTACGGTTCTGTTAGACGCTCGAAGTCTTAACGCGGTCCAGCAGCGATCGCGCATTCGCCGCAGGCACCGGCGCGGAAAACAGATAGCCCTGGGCATAGCGGCAGCCGTTCGCCTGCAGCAGGGCGAACTGCTCCTCCGTCTCCACGCCCTCTGCCACGGCCGACAATTGCAGGCTGTCGGCCAGCGCGATGATGGCCGACACGATGGCGCGGTCTTCCGCGCTCTGTTCGAGGTCCTTGATGAAGGCGCGGTCGATCTTGACCTTCTTCACGGGGAAGCGCTTCAGGTAGGCCAGGCTGGAATAGCCGGTGCCGAAATCGTCGATCGACAGGCGCAAGCCCATGCCATTGATCTGGCGCAAAATCTCCAGCGTATGCTCGCCGTGCTGCATCAGCGCCGTCTCCGTGATCTCGAATTCCAGCAGCGACGGATCGATGCCCGTTTCCCGCACCACGGCGGCTATGGTCGCCACCAGGCCCTTGTGCATGAACTGGCGCGGCGACAGGTTCACGGCCAGCGGCACCGGCTGCAGGCCCTGGCGCTGCCAGGCCATGCTTTGCTCGCATGCCTTGCGCATCACCCACTCGCCGACCGGCACGATCAGGCCGTTTTCTTCCATGATGGGAATGAAGCGGTCCGGCAGCACCAGGCCATGGCCGGGACGGCGCCAGCGCAGCAGCACTTCCATGCCGTGCAGGCTGCGCGTGGCGATATCGATGACGGGCTGGTAATACAGCTCGAACTGGTCCTGCGCCAGCGCCGTGCGCAAGCTGCTTTCCAAATCAAAATGCAGGGCCGCCGCCTGGTTCATCGTCTGCGTGAAGAACTGGTAGTTGTTGCGGCCGTTGCCCTTGGCGTGGTACATGGCCGCATCGGCATGGCGCATCAGGGCGTCGACGTCGCCGCCGTCGTCCGGATACACGCAGATGCCGATCGACGGCGTGACGTGCAGCACGTGGCCATCGAGCGGAAACGCCGGCGTCAGGGCTTCAATGATTTTCTCGGCCACGCGCGCCGCTTCGTCGCTGCCGCGGATGCCCGGCACCAGCACGACGAATTCATCGCCGCCCAGGCGCGCCACCGTGTCGCTGGCGCGCACGGCGCGGCACAGGCGGGCGGACACTTCCTTGAGCAGCAGGTCGCCCGTCATGTGGCCGAGCGAATCGTTGATGGTCTTGAAGCGGTCCAGGTCGATGAACATCACGGCCAGCTTGCGCTCCGAGCGCTGCGACGCCAGCATGGCCCGTTCCAGGCGGTCCGACAGCAGCGCGCGGTTCGGCAGGCCCGTCAGGCTGTCGTGATACGCCATGTGGTGCACGCGCGCCTCGGCCTGGCGCCGCTCCAGGATTTCGCCCTGCAGCAGCAGGTTGGCGCCGGCCAGTTCGGCCGTGCGTTCATGCACGCGCAATTCCAGCTCGTCGCGCGCGCGGCGCACCGCTTCGGCCGCCTCGCGCCGCGCCGTCACGTCGTCGACCAGCCACACGGAGCGGCCATGGGCATGCGCCAGATCAAACGGCCGCCCCGACAGACGCGCCCAGAAGCGGCTGCCATCCTTGCGCACCAGCTGGTATTCCGACATATGCACGCGCCCCGCGCCGAAGTCGCGCGCCGTCTCGTCGCGCGCCGCCCGCCATGACGCCAGGTCCGGGTACAGCGCCTGCACGGACAGGCCGTTGATCTCGCCCGGCCCATAGCCGAACAGCTCCTCCATCTTGCTGTTGGCACGCAAATTGTAGCCGCCCTCCACCACCGAGATGCCCAGCACGGCGCTGTCGAGGATGGCCTGGTTTTCCAGCAGCGCGTTGCGTAGCGATTCTTCCGCGCGCTTCGCTTCCGTGCGGTCCTCGATGATCCAGATGGTGCCGGCGGCGGGATCGTCGGGGTTGACGACATAGGCAATCAGCTGCGCCCACAGGGTGCTGCCGTCGCGGCGCATCATCTCCACTTCCGTCTGGAAGGGCTTGCCCACGGACAGGAAGGGGAAAGCGGCCGCTCCCAGCAAGTCGTAGGACTGCTGCGAGACGTACAGTGCGCGCCCGGGCAGGCCCAGCGCCTCGTCGCCGCTGTAGCCGAACATCGTGGCAAAGCCCAGGTTGTAGCGCGTGATCTGGCGGTTCTTCGTGTACAGGATGCTCACCGAGGCATTCGTCATGATGGCGGCCACCTCCATCTGCGCCTGGCGGCTGGCCGTGATGTCTTCCAGTATCCAGATGGCGCCCTGTTCGCTGTGCTGCTGGTCCACGGCCTTGGCGCGGATGCGGCACCAGAACAGGCTGCCGTCGCGGCGGCGGAACAGCGATTCGTCCTGCTCGTAGGGCAAGCCCTGCCCCAGCAGCGGCGTGGCCTGTACGCCAAACTCTTCATAGGCGGCAGGCGAGGGAAACAGCTCGGCGGCGGGCAGGCCGATCATCTCGTCCTGCGTGTAGCCGAACATTTCGGCGAAGCGGGGATTGCAGCGCAGGACCAGGCGCGAACGCGAAAACAGGATGCCGACGGAGGCGTTGTCGAGGATGGCCTGCTGCTCCAGCATCAGCTGGCGCGTCGCTTCCTCGGCCGCCTTTTGCGCGCTGCGGTCGTCGAACAGCCAGATCGTGTCGCGCAGGGCACGGTCGGGCTGGTTTTCGGGGTTCAGCACATAGCCATAGGCCAGCGCCCAGAAGGTGGAGCCGTCGCGGCGGCGCATCTCCATCTCGCCCTGGAACGGCAGGCCGCGCCGCAGCAGGGGCGCGGCCTGCCGCACCACGCTTTCGTAGGCCGCGCGTGACGGATACAGGTCGGCGACGGCCAGGCCCACGCCGCTGTCGCCGTCAAAGCCGAAGCATTCGGCAAAGCGCCGGTTGTAGCGCTGCACGCCCTTGTCGCGCTGAAAACCGATGGCCAAGGGCGCATTGTCCATCACGGCCTGCATTTCCAGCATGGCGCGGCGCAGCTGGTCTTCATCGCGCCGGTGGTCGCTGATGTCCTCGATGATCCATACCGTACCGTCATGGGTATTCAATGGATCGACGGCGCGCCCGTGCAGGCGGCTCCAGAACAGCGAGCCATCCTGGCGCCGCAATTCCAGCTCCGTGCGGTAGGGCTTGCCCTTCGAGAGCAGCGGCGCCGCCTCCAGTCCCAGCGCGCGGCAATGCTCGGCGGAGCGGTACAGCACCGCGCCTGGCATACCCGTCAGCTGGTGGCGCGCATAGCCGAACATCTCGGCGGCGCGGATATTGCACTCCTCGATGAAGCCGCCCTTGGAAAACACGATGCCGACGGCCGCGCTTTCCAGGATGGCCTGCTGTTCCAGCAAGGTCTTGCGCAGGGCCTGCTGGTCGCGCTGCTGCACGCGGATATCGGCAAACACGAGGGTCGCGCCCGGCAAGCTGTCGCCCACGGGCAGCGGCTTGGCCCACACCTGCACGGCAACGGCGCCCGTCTCGCCTTCGAGGCTGCTTTCCCAGTGCCGTACACGCCCGGCCGCACCGAGCGCCCCGCGCAACATGCTGCTGCTCGACGCGCGATAGGCGTCGGTAAAACAATCGGCCAGCAAGCGGCCCGACACATCCCTGCCCAGCAAGTCGACCAGGGCACCATTCGCCGCCACCACCATGCCGCAGGCATCGCAGGCGCAGGCCGGCAAGGCGATCAGCTGCAAGGCATCGGCGATGAAATCGGGGCTGGTCGGTACGCGGTTCATGGACACCATGGGTCGGTTGGCAGCAGTCGGACATGCGCCTGAGCAATATATTCTTCAGGCATCATGGTGCTGCTAGATCATAAACCAGTTTCCAGCGGTTTTTTCAACTTCCTTCTTGGCAATATCTGAAACACCACAGACCAGTTGCAACGCGCATGTTGCAATGGCGTTGCATGGGAATAAAATGAAACAAATCGTTTAGAATAAAGCATGCGCCGCCCTCCCCAACCTCCGCTCGACCACCGCGACAAACCCGTCATCTGGACCGTTTCCGTCTCGCGCCTGTTCGACCTGTTCCGCGACATCACGCTCGAATACGACGACCTGGCGACGATCGAGCCGATCAACCTGGGCTTCGACGACGCCGTGCGCCACATCCTCGAGCGCATGGCCACGGAGCGCTGCGACGCCGTCATCGCGGCCGGTTCGAACGGCGCCTACCTGAAAGGCCGGCTGTCGGTGCCCGTCATCATCGCCAAGGCCAGCGGCTACGACGTGATGCAGGCGCTGGCGCGCGCGCGGCGCATCTCGCCGCACATCGGCGTCGTCACCTACCAGGACCCGATGCCGGAACTGGGCGAATTTGCCGCCACCTTCGGCTTCCAGATCGCGCAGCGCACCTACGCCACCGAGGAAGACGCGCGCGCGCAGATCAATGAACTGAAGGCCGAGGGCGTCAAAGCCGTCGTCGGCGCGGGCCTCGTCACCGACCTGGCCGAGGAAGCGGGCCTGGCCGCCGTCTTCGTGTATTCCGCCACCTCGATCCGGCGCGCCTTCGACGACGCGCTGGAGCTGGCGCGCCTGACCCAGCTCGAATCGAACCGGGGACGGCGCACGGTGGTGGCCGACACCCTGCGCGCGCGCCACGGCCTGCACGACCTGCGCGGCGAATCGGAGGCGATGGAAGCGCTGCGCCAGTCGGTGGTGCTGTATGCGCGCTCGCCGGCGACGGTGCTGATCCAGGGCGAGACGGGCAGCGGCAAGGAACTGGTGGCGCAGGCCATCCACCGCGAAAGCCCGCGCAGCCTGGGCGCCAACCGCCCCTTCATCGCCATCAATTGCGGCGCCATCGCCGAGTCCCTGCTGGAATCGGAGCTGTTCGGCCACGAGGACGGGGCTTTCACGGGCGCGCGCCGGGGCGGCCATGCGGGCCTGTTCGAGGCGGCCAACCACGGCACCCTCTTCCTCGACGAAATCGGCGAAATGCCGCTGGCCCTGCAAACACGGCTGCTGCGCGTGCTGGAAGAGCGCGAAGTGGTGCGCGTGGGCGGCACGCGGCCCATCGCCATCAACGTGCGCATCATCAGCGCCACGCACTGCGACCTGGAGCAGCGCATCCGCGAAGGGCGCTTCCGCGCCGACCTGTTCTACCGCCTGGCCGTGCTGCGCCTGCATCTGCCGGCCCTGCGCGAACGCGCCAGCGACATTCCCGGCCTGGCCGAATGGTCGCTGAAAAACGCCCTGGCCGCGCTCGGCGCGCGCCCGCATCCGAACCTGCACGCGGAAGTGCAGGCCTGCGCGCCCCTGCTGCGCCGCTACGACTGGCCCGGCAACGTGCGCGAACTGCGCAACCTGGCCGAGCGCCTGGCCCTGTTCCTGGCCGCCGAGCCGCTGCAGGCGCTCACGCCCGCCTTCGTGCTGGGCGTGGCGCCGGAACTGGCGCAGGACACTGTTCCGGCGGCGTCGCCGGCAGCGCCGGCAGCCATCACGCCGCGCCCGGAAGACGAAAGCCCCAGCGCCGTACTGGCGCGCTTCGGCGGACGCCGCGACGCGGCCGCCCACTATCTCGGCATCAGCCGCACCACCTTGTGGCGCCGCCTGCGCGCCGGCTGATTTTCCCCGCATACGAAAAACATCATGGACGACTGGCCTCAGCTGCACGATTTATGGCAACGCTGCACGGGACATGGCGGCACTGCCGCCACTCGCGGACTGGCTCGCGACCAGCAGGACGTCAAGGCGCTGTATGCGCGCGGCATTTCGATGGAAGACGCGCTGCACTTCCTGTATCAGCAACGGCCGACCCTGCAAGCGTACACGGACTGGATCGCCGGGCGCACGCCGCCGGCGCGCATCAGGAGGTACTGTGCGCCGCCGAGCTGCGCCATTTCGAGGATCACGGCTATCTGGTGCTGCGCGGCGCCGTGCCGCCCGCGCAGTGCGCCGCCGCCCGGACGGCCATCTGGGATTACCTGGGCGCCTCGCCCGGCGAGCCTGCGTCGTGGTACCGGCCGCACCCGGGCAAGCGGGGCCTGATGCTGCAGTTTTCCGACCATCCGGCGCTCGAGGAAAACCGCCACAGCGCGCACATACGCCACGCCTACCGGCAGCCATACGACACAAGCGCCGGCGCCGGCGCCAGCATCTACGCCAGCATCGACAAGGTGAGCTTCAATCCGCCGGAAACGCCGCAGCACGGTTTCCTTGGCAGCGCCCTGCACTGGGACTTCAGCCTGCAACAGCCGATTCCGTTCAAGCTGCAAGGCATGCTGTACCTGAGCGACTGTCCGGCGCAGCATGGTGCCTTTCACTGCGTGCCCGGCTTCCAGCACCGCATCGCCGACTGGCTGCGGGAGCTGCCGCCGGGCGCCGCGCCGCGCGAATGGGCCGTCGGGAACCTGCAGCCCGTGGCCGTCGAGGGCAATGCCGGTGACTTCATCATCTGGCACCAGACCCTGCCCCATTGCGCCACGCCCAACCGCGGCCCGTCGCCGCGCATGGTGCAATACCTGACCTACCTGCCCGAACACTGCCTGGACCAGGACGAATGGATCTGAACCAGTCATCCCGGCCTGCCGCCGCTCATCCCGCAGCGCTGGCGGCGCGCTGCCCGCGCCGCTAGCATCGTCGTCAAGGAGGAACACATCATGAAACGAACACTGCAAACATTGACCTTGCTCGGTACCCTGCTGCTGGCGGGCGCCAGCCATGCCGCCGCGCCGACGGCATTCAAGGTGGACGTCACGGGCCAGGGCCGGCCCGTCGTCCTGATTCCCGGCCTGGCATCGTCGGGTGAAGTATGGCAAGGCACGGTGGCGCGCCTGTGCGGACCGCAGGCCGGGCGCCAGTGCCATGTGCTGACCCTGGCCGGCTTTGCCGGCGTGGCTCCCGTCGCTGGCGACGTGCTGGCGCAGGCGGAGCAGCAGCTGGCCGAGTACATCGTGGCGCACAAACTGGGCCAGCCGGCCATCATCGGCCATAGCCTGGGCGGCTTCCTCGCCCTGAAACTGGCGATCGACCATCCGCAGCAGGCGGGCAAACTGGTGATCGTCGATTCGCTGCCGGCGCTGGGCGCGACGCAGATGCCGAGCGCCACGCCGCAGCAGCTGCAAGCCATGTCCGCGCAGATGCAGGCGGCCATGCGGGTCCAGGACGCGGCGACCGCCAGCGCCAGCCAGCGCCGCACCGTCGCGGCCATGGCCAGCGCGCCGGCCGACGTGGAACGCATCATCGGCTGGGGCCAGCGCTCGGACCGCGAAACCGTCATCAGCGCCATGGGCAGCCTGATGGCCAGCGACCTGCGCCAGGACGTGGCGCGCATCACGTCGTCCACCCTGGTGCTGGGCACCTGGATCGCCTACAAGGACTATGCGCCGCGCGCTACCATCGAACAGACCTTCCGCAGCCAGTTTGCGCAGCTGCCAGGCGCGCGCATCGAGATGGCCGACACGGCGCGCCACTTCATCATGTACGATGAACCGGACTGGATGTTCGGGCGCATCGAACAGTTCCTGAACTAGGCCATGGCCGCGCCGGCCGAACGACCGCCGCTGCTGGCCAGAGTCAACTGGTACTGGACCTTCCAGCTGGCCGGCTGGGGCGCGCTCGCCCTGTTCAACAGCGTGTATGGCGGTTCCTCGCAGCTGCGCATCGTCGTGACGATTGCCTGCTGGGGATCGCTGGGCGGGCTGCTGCTGTCGCACCTGTGGCGCGGCGTCCTGCGCCAGCGCGGCTGGGCGGCGAACGGTTTGCGCTGGAAACGCATCGTGCCGGCGCTGGCCCTGCTGGCCGCCATCCAGACGGCCAGCGTGACGGCCGCCTTCCACGTCATGTATCCGCCCGATGTCCTGCGCGGCCTGGCCTGGCTGCCCGGCGCGCTGCTGTTCTGGTTCGGGGTATTCCTGACCTGGACGGTGTTTTACTTCACCGCGCTGTCGCTGCGCCGCGCCGCGCACCTGGAAGCGGAAACTCTGCGCCTGCAGCTGCATGGGCGGGAAGCGGAACTGCGCGCCCTGCAGGCGCAAGTCAATCCGCATTTTTTCTTCAACAGCCTCAATAGCGTGCGCGCGCTGATCTTCGAAGACCGCGACGCGGCCGCGCACATGATCGACCAGCTGGCCGGCCTGATGCGCCATGCGCTGCAGTCTGGCCAGCACGCGACGGTGCCGCTGGCGGCCGAACTGGACGCCGTGCGTGCCTACCTGGCCATCGAGCAGTGCCGCTTCGAGGAGCGCCTGCGCGTCAACTTTGCGATTGAGATCAGCGCTCCCGGCCTGGAACAGGTGCGCGTGCCGCCCATGGCCCTGCAAACGCTGGTGGAAAACGCCGTCAAGTACGGCGTCGAGACAAGCCCCGACGGCAGCGACATCCGCATCGCGGCGCGACGCGACGCTGGTGCGGGCATGCTGCAGATCGAGGTCGCCAACACTGGCGCCTTGCGCGCACCGGGCAACTCCACCTGCGTCGGCCTGCGCAATGCGCGCCAGCGCTTGCAGCTGGCCTGCGGCGAGCGCGCCAGCCTGGAACTGCGCGAACAGGCGGGTTGGGTGGTCGCCACCATATCCCTGCCGGAGCAGCCATGAACGGTCAGCCGCTCAAGCTACTGCTGGTCGATGACGAGCGCCTGGCGCGCGCCGAACTGCGCCGCCTGCTGGCGCCGCACGTGCAGCGCGGTGCGGTCGACATCGTGGGCGAGGCGGCCAGCGCGGCCGACGCCGTCGCGCAAATCGGCAAGCTGCGGCCCGACCTGCTGCTGCTCGACGTGCAGATGCCGGGCGGCTCCGGCTTCGACCTGCTGGCCGCCCTCGACGACGCGCCCGACGTCATTTTTTGCACGGCCTTCGACCAGTACGCGCTGCAGGCGTTCGAGGTCAGCGCCCTCGACTACCTGCAAAAACCCGTGCAGGCGGCGCGCCTGGCGACGGCGCTGGCGCGTGCCGGCGCGCGGGCGCAAGCCGTGCCGCCGCCCGTGCCGCGCAAGGTCTTCATCAAGGATGGGGAGCGCTGCTGGTTTGTGGCGTTTGACGATATCCGCCTGCTGGAATCGGAAGGCAACTACGCGCGCGTGCATTTCGGCGCGCAGCAGCCGCTGATGCTGCGCTCATTGAGCCAGCTGGAAGAACGGCTTGATCCTGCGCAATTCTTCCGCGCCAACCGGCGCCAGATCGTCAACCTGGCGCAGGTGGCGCAAGTGGCGCCGAATGCGGCCGACGGCCTCGACCTGCGCCTGCTGGACGGCAGCGTGGTCGAGGTGTCGCGCCGCCGCGCACTGCAATTCAAGGCCGCCACCGGCCTGTAGCCGGACTACTTCAGCGCGGGGATCGGCTGCGCCTGGAACGCGGGACGCGGCTGCTCCTTGAGCTTTTTCGCCAGCATGTCGAGCGCCACTTCCAGCTGGCGGTCGGCGCCATTGAAGGTGGCGTGCGGCGGATTGTCCACCTCGACGTCCGGCACCACGCCCACGCCTTCGATCAGCCACTGGCCGTCGACGCCGAACTGGCCGTTTTCCGCCACGCGCGCCATGCCGTTGTCGGCCAGGCGCGTATTGTCGCTGAGCCAGACGCCGGCGCCGGCCGTGCGCTTGCCCACCAGCGGCGCCAGTTTCAATGCCTTGATGCCGGCGGCGAAGGTCTCGCCATCCGAATACGTGAGTTCATCGACCAGCACCACCAGGTGGCCGCGGAAGGTGTTCTGCATGTTCGTCGATGGCTGCACGCCCGGCGGCGCCCAGTAGGCCCAGGCCTTGCGCAGCAGCTTTTCGATGATCCAGCTGTCGATATTGCCGCCGTTATTGCGCCGCACGTCGATGATCAGGCCTTCGCGGTTGATGTTGGCGTAAAAATCGCGCGCGAACGAGGCGATGTCGTTCGGACCCATGGCGCGCAAATGCAGGTAGCCGATGCGCCCCTGCGAGGCGGCCGCCACCTGCTCGGCGCGGCTCAGTTCCCAGTCGCCATAGCGCAGCGCCGTCTGTTTTGCCATGTTGACGGGCGTGACGATGACGGCGCGCGGCGCGCCCCCCTTGCCATTGCCCCGTTTGACCTGCAACAAGACCTGCTTGTCGGCCTGGTTCAGCAGCAGGTCGCTGATGTCGCGCGCGCCCAGGACGTCCTTGCCGTTGACGGCCGTGATCACGTCGCCTTCGCGCACGTCGACCTCCGGACGCGACAGCGGCGCGCGCGCCGACGGCAGTTCCGCTTCGCTGCGGTAGACATGCTCGACCCGGTAGCCCTCGTTTGTGCGCGCCAGCACGGCGCCCAGGCCCGCCGGCGTGCCTTCCTGCTCCGTGCGGCGCAATTCGCCGGGACGGATCTGCGAATGCAGGGCGCCCACCTCGGCCACCATCATGCCCAGCACGTCATTGAGCTCGGCCCGGTCCGTGACCCGCTCGACCAGCGGCGCATATTTGTCGCGCGCCGCCTTCCAGTCCACGCCGCGCATCTTCGCGTCGTACAGGAAGTCGCGGTGCAGGCGCCAGGCGTCGTTGAACATCTGCTTCCATTCCAGGCGCGGATTCGACACGAAGGTCCAGTCGTCGACTTTTACCTTCGCCTTCGACAGGTCGGACGGCAGCTTGGCGCCCGCCTCGATCACCAGCATCTCGCCCGGCCCCGTGGCCGCAGCCGTGCGGTAGTACAGGTGCTTTTTATCCGTCGCCAGGTCGAATTCGCGCACATTGGCCACCAGCAGTTCCGGCTTGGAGCCCGTATTGCCGATGGCGAGCGTCTTCAGGCTGGACTTGTTCTCGCCGCTGTCGCGCTCCAGGAAATACAGGCGCTTGTCATCCATGGCCAGCGCGCCGTAATTGCCCGGCGCCAGCGGCACTTCATACAGGCGCTCGGCCAGGCCCTTGAAGACGACGTCCGGCAGGGCGGTCGGCGTTTTCTTCACGGCCGCCTTGCCGCCGGCCTTTTCCAACGCCTTTTCCGCTGCCGATTCGGCCGCCTTTTCATCATCCGTCTCGGCCGGTTTCACTCCCGGACGGCTCAGCTCATCGTCGGGCTGGAACGGAAAACGGTTGCCCGGCTGCAATGCCAGCGCATACAGGCCGATGCGCTTGTCGAACACGGGCCCCATGTTGCGGTCACCCCACGGCGAACCGTTGGCCAGCTGGAAATTGCGCGCTGACATGAAATACAGCCAGCGCCCGTCCGGCGAAAACACGGGCGAGCCGGAGGTATAGCGGTCGCTGGTGACGAACTGCAGCTGCTTCGACGCCAGGTTGTACAGGCCGATCTGCTCGCGCTGCTCGTTGCTGGCCACGCGCACGATGGCCAGGTTGCGGCTGTCGGGCGACCATTGCACCTCGTCGTGCTTGTCCACGCCCGCCTTGCCCGCGTCATCGATCAGCTGGTTGCCCCTGGTAGCCAGGTCCAGCAGCCAGAAACGGCCCTTTTTATCCGTGTGCGCCAGCCAGCGTCCGTCCGGCGACGGGTACAGCTTCCAGCGGTGATTGTATCCCTGCGTCGTCAGCTGCTCACCCTTGCCCGAGCCATCGGCCGCGTACTTCCAGATTTCATTCTCTCCGCTCGTGTCGACGATGGCAAACACGGATTTTTCATCGCTGGAAAAGACGGCGTCGCGCGCCCGCGCCCCTTCCGGAATGGCGATGTCGACGCGGCGCAAGCTGCCCGTGCCGGCGATGCTGACGCGGCCCCTGGCAGTCAAGATGATGCGCTCATCCTTGCCCGACACCTGGACATTGCTCAAGGTATCGAGCGGCGAGCGGATCTGGCGCGCGCGCTGCTGGTCGAAGTCGGACACGAGGCTGATCGGCAATGGCGACGAGTCCGTCCCTGTGGCCAGGTCCAGTACCCGCAGGTCTGCGCCCAATTGATACACAATCTTGCCGTCGCCCAGGGACGCGTTGCGCACGTCCCACTGCGTGTGGCCGGTCAACGCGCGGCGCTCGGAACCGTCGGGCAGCATGCTCCACAGATTGTCGCCGCCGCCCGCGTCACTGATGTAGTAGACGCGGCCCTGCCACCACATGGGGCGCTTGTTGTTGCCGGCCTGCACGGCCGCATCCGTGTGCATGGGTACGGCCTCAGCCTTGCCATCGAGCGCATAGCGCCACAGGGTCGCATGCGCGCCGCCCCGGTAGTTGCGCACGTTGTCGTTGGTCACGGCCAGGCCGAAGCGCGTGAAATACAGGGTCGTGCCGGCATCGTCGAGCACGGCGTCGTTGGCGTCGGCCACGGGAAACACGCGCCGCGTCAGTTTCACGGGATCGATGGCGGCGACGATGCGGCGCGAGGCGGGACCGTCCGTATTTTGCGTGCTCACCAGCACTTCGCCCTGCGCCGTCCAGCCCAGCACCAGCACGCCGCCATTGTCAAAGGAAATGCGGCGCGGCAAACCGCCCGCCAGCGGCATCACATACGCTTCCTGCGCCCCCTCGTAGGCGGCGGAAAACGCCAGCCACTGGCCGTCGCGCGAAATCGCCGCGTTCGTTTCATAGCCGGGATGCGTGGTCAGGCGCTGCGCCGCGCCGCCGCGCAGATTGCTTTTCCACAAATCGCCTTCGGCCGTGAACACGACGGTATCGCCGCGCACGGCGGGAAAACGGAAATAACTTGTGGCGGGCGCGGCGGCAGCGCTGCCCAGCAGGCCGGCGGACAACAAGAGCGAGGCAAGAGTACGGGAAATTTTCATGTGGGCATCCAGATAGCGGTCAGGTGGCATGGACATCATGTCGATACCGGACAGCAATTCTGGCATAACCGCGACCAAAGAAAACCTTCTTTATTGCCCACAAAAGTGTAAAAAAACCCGCGCCACTTGCGTGGGGCGGGTTTCTTGAGCACTGCGTCGCAGCGAAAGGCGATTATTCGACTTCCACCGTTTCCGGCGCTGCCGTCGGCGCCGCATCTGGCGGTTCCGGGAATTCCAGCAAAACCTGGTCCTTGTCGTCGAGGTCGACGGTGACCTTGCCGCCGGACACCAGGCGGCCGAACAGCAGTTCGTCGGCCAGCGCCTTGCGGATCATGTCCTGGATCAAACGCGACATCGGCCGCGCGCCCATGAGCGGATCGAAACCTTTCTTGCCGAGGAAGGCACGCAGCTTCTCGGTAAACACGGCTTCCACCTTTTTCTCGTGCAACTGCTCTTCCAGTTGCATGAGGAACTTGTCGACCACGCGCAGGATGATTTCCTGGTCCAGCGCGCGGAAGCTGATGGTGGCATCGATACGGTTGCGGAACTCCGGCGTGAACATGCGCTTGATGTCGGCCATCTCGTCGCCCGCCTGCTTCGAATTCGTGAAGCCGATCGACGTCTTTTGCAGGCTTTCCGCGCCCGCATTCGTCGTCATGATGATGATCACGTTGCGGAAATCGGCTTTGCGACCGTTGTTGTCCGTCAAGGTGCCATGGTCCATCACTTGCAGCAGGATGTTGAAAATGTCCGGATGGGCTTTTTCAATTTCATCGAGCAGCAAGACCGCATGCGGCTTCTTGGTGATCGCTTCCGTCAGCAAACCGCCCTGGTCGAAACCGACGTAGCCCGGTGGCGCGCCGATCAAACGGCTGACGGCGTGGCGTTCCATGTATTCCGACATGTCGAAACGGATCAGCTCGATGCCGAGGATGAAGGCCAATTGCTTGGCCACCTCGGTCTTGCCGACGCCCGTCGGACCGGAGAACAGGAAGGAGCCGATCGGCTTGTCCGTCTTGCCCAGGCCCGCACGGGCCATCTTGATGGCCGAGGCCAGCGCGTCGATGGCCGGATCTTGCCCGAACACAACATTGCGCAAGTCGCGGTCGATCGTCTGCAGCTTGCTGCGGTCGTCCTGGTTGACCGTTTGCGGCGGGATGCGGGCGATCTTGGCGATGATGTCCTCGATCTCGGCCTTGCCGATGGTTTTCTTTTGCTTCGACTTCGGCAGGATGCGCTGCGCCGCGCCCGCTTCATCGATGACGTCGATCGCCTTGTCGGGCAAGTGGCGGTCGTTGATGAAGCGCGCCGCCAGTTCGGCCGCCGTCGACAGGGCCGAGGCCGAGTATTTCACGCCATGGTGCTCTTCGAAGCGCGATTTGAGGCCGCGCAAGATCTGCACGGTTTGCTCGACGGTCGGCTCGTTGACGTCCACTTTCTGGAAACGGCGGGAGAGCGCATGGTCTTTCTCGAACACGCCGCGGAATTCCGTGTACGTGGTCGCGCCGATGCACTTCAATTGACCGTTGGCCAGTGCCGGTTTCAGCAGGTTGGACGCGTCCAGCGTGCCGCCCGAGGCCGAGCCCGCACCGATGATGGTGTGGATCTCGTCGATGAACAGGATGCCGTTCGGATTGTCCTTCAGTTGCTTGAGCACGGCTTTCAGGCGCTGTTCGAAGTCGCCACGGTATTTGGTACCGGCCAGCAAGGCGCCCATGTCCAGCGAATACACGACGGCATTCTGCAGGATTTCCGGCACGTCGCTTTGCGTGATGCGGTAGGCCAGGCCTTCGGCGATGGCCGTCTTGCCCACGCCCGCCTCGCCGACGAGCAGCGGATTGTTCTTGCGGCGGCGGCACAGGATCTGGATGACGCGGTCGACTTCATCCTCGCGGCCGATCAGCGGGTCGATCCGCCCTTCGGCGGCGGCCTTGTTCAGGTTCTGCGTGAACTGGTCGAGCGGGCTTTCCTTCGGCTGGCCATCGACGGGCGCTTCTTCCACGCCTTCGGAGGCTTTCGCGCTTTCCGTGGACTGGTCCTTGCGCACGCCGTGCGAGATGAAGTTGACCACGTCCAGGCGCGTCACGCCCTGCTGGTGCAGGTAGTAGACAGCATGCGAGTCTTTTTCGCCGAAGATGGCCACCAGCACATTGGCGCCAGTGACTTCCTTCTTGCCATTCGAGGCGGACTGGACATGCATGATGGCGCGCTGGATCACGCGCTGGAAACCAAGCGTCGGCTGGGTGTCGACTTCGCCCGTGCCAGGCACGGTCGGCGTGTTATCGCCGATGAAATTGGTGAGGGTCTTGCGCAGGTCTTCAATATTGACCGCGCAGGCACGCAATACCTCTGCTGCGGAGGGATTATCCAGCAGTGCCAGCAGTAAATGCTCAACCGTGATGAATTCGTGCCGTGCCTGTCGAGCTTCGACAAACGCCATGTGCAAACTTACTTCTAATTCCTGCGCAATCATACTTCCTCCATCACGCACTGCAGGGGGTGCCCCGCCTTGCGCGCATGCGTTAAAACGAACTCCACTTTGGTACACGCTATATCTTTAGAGAACACGCCGCACACTCCTTTGCCGTAGCGATGAACACTGAGCATGATTTGCGTCGCCGTTTCACGGTCCTTGTTGAAATACTCCTGAATGATGGCCACCACAAATTCCATCGGGGTGTAGTCGTCATTGAGCAAGGCCACCTGGTAGAGCGGTGGCGGCTTCAGTACTTGCCGCTCCAGCAGGGTTTCTGTGTCGTGCTTGGTTGCCATACGCTTATTCTAATGCTTTCACAGTGGTTGTCATGCGCTATATCTGCGCGTTTCCAATTGTTTTCAATCTTACGCGTTTTCTTAATACTGCGCAGATGGCGACCTTGCCGCCGAAATCAAGAGTTGCTTTTTTGGTCGCCGTGAAGAATTTGGCAATATCGATGGAAAAGCGCTTGACTTCATTATTTATTCCGCCAACAATGCTGTATCGACTGTTGCAGTAATGTACAGCTTGATAAGAAGTGAGACGTCGAGGAGGGGGCAAGAAGCTTCTTGCTTTTATGGCTCGTGTGATTTGTTTTAATTTTGAAAGTTCTTTTTATGGCAACAGGTACAGTTAAGTGGTTCAATGATTCCAAAGGTTTTGGCTTCATCACTCCAGATGATGGCGGCGAAGATTTGTTTGCTCATTTCTCCGCAATCAACATGAACGGTTTCAAGACCCTCAAAGAAGGTCAAAAAGTTCAATTCGAAGTCACGCAAGGCCCTAAAGGCAAGCAAGCTTCCAACATCCAGGCAGCCTAAGCATCCCCTGCCCTCAGATGTGAAAAACCCCGTTTCCATGAAGCGGGGTTTTTTTTCGTCCGCCGGGCGTCGAGAGGCGACCTGCCCCGCGACGCCCGGCCGCATTCCTACATGTGCTCGATCATCACGTTGCCGAAACCGGAGCACGACACTTGCGTGGCGCCTTCCATCAGGCGGGCGAAGTCGTAGGTGACGCGCTTCGAGGCGATCGATTTTTGCATGGAAGAAATAATCAGGTCGGCCGCTTCCAGCCAGCCCATGTGGCGCAGCATCATTTCCGCCGACAGGATCAGGGAACCGGGGTTCACATAGTCCTTGCCCGCGTACTTCGGCGCCGTGCCGTGCGTCGCCTCGAACATGGCGACGGAATCGGACAGGTTGGCGCCCGGCGCGATGCCGATGCCGCCCACCTGCGCCGCCAGCGCGTCGGAAATGTAGTCGCCGTTCAGGTTCAGGGTGGCGATCACGCTGTATTCGGCCGGACGCAGCAGGATCTGTTGCAGGAACGCGTCAGCGATCGAGTCCTTGACGATGATGTCGCGGCCCGTCTTCGGATTCTTGAACTTGCACCATGGGCCGCCATCGATCAGCTCGGCACCGAATTCCTTTTGCGCCAGCGCATACGCCCAGTCGCGGAAGCCGCCTTCCGTGTACTTCATGATGTTGCCTTTGTGCACGATCGTCACGGAAGGCTTGTCGTTGTCGATCGCGTACTGGATGGCCTTGCGCACGAGGCGCTCCGTGCCTTCGATGGACACGGGCTTGATGCCGATGCCCGACGTGGCCGGGAAGCGGATCTTCGTCACGCCCATTTCCTTGACGAGGAAATCCATCAGCTTCTTGGCTTCGGGCGAACCTTGCTGGTATTCGATGCCGGCGTAGATGTCTTCCGAGTTTTCGCGGAAAATCACCATGTCCGTCTTTTCCGGCTCTTTCACGGGCGACGGCACGCCAGTGAAGTAGCGCACGGGACGCAGGCAGACGTACAGATCGAGCTGCTGGCGCAGGGCCACGTTCAGCGAGCGGATGCCGCCGCCGACGGGCGTCGTCAGCGGCCCCTTGATGGAAACCACGTAGTCTTTCAGCACCTGCAAGGTTTCTTCCGGCAGCCACACGTCGGGACCGTACACATTCGTCGATTTTTCGCCCGCATAGATTTCCATCCAGCTGATCTTGCGCGCGCCGCCGTAGGCCTTGGCCACGGCCGCATCGATCACCTTGATCATGACCGGGCTGATATCGATGCCCGTGCCATCGCCTTCGATGAAGGGAATGATGGGATTATCTGGTACATTCAGCGAAAAATCGGCGTTGACGGTGATTTTTTGGCCGTCAGCAGGTACAGTGATATGTTGGTACATCGTGATCTCCGAAGTGGGACGCACCGTGGGCAGCCCTGGCGGCCCGACGACGCGCTCTGCGGTTGCAGAGTTTACAAAAACAAGTCCGAACATGGCGGCAACAACACACTTTAGCAGGGAAAGAACAGCCGGGCCATCCGCAGCGTCAAAGAACCTCGTTGCCATACCGCCTATGTCTTCTATAAGACATAAGACTAACATTTCACATTATGCACCAGTATCTTACAGGGCGCCACGCTTTTGCGGCGCCGACCAGCAGCCACCCTCGTTTGCAGCAATTTATCCAGCATGCCACTCATCCTCTTCAATAAACCGTTCCAGGTCCTGTGCCAGTTTTCGCCGCAGGAAGGCCGCGCCACCCTGGCCGACCACATCACCATCCCCGGCATCTATCCGGCCGGCCGGCTCGACGCCGACAGCGAAGGCTTGCTGCTGCTGACGGACGACGGCCGCCTGCAGCATGAAATCAGCCACCCCGACCGCAAGGAGGCGAAAACCTACCTGGTGCAGGTCGATGGCGTGCCCGACGCGGCCAGCCTGGCGCGCCTGCAGGCGCCGCTGGACCTGGGCGACTTCATCACCAAGCCGTGCAAGGCCGTGCGCATCGCCGAGCCGGACTGGCTGTGGCCGCGCAATCCACCCATCCGCGCGCGCGCCGACAAGCCCACGTCCTGGCTGGCGATTACCTTGAAAGAGGGAAAAAACCGGCAAGTGCGGCGCATGACGGCCGCCGTCGGCCTGCCCACCCTGCGCCTCGTGCGCAGCGCCATCGGCCCGTTTTCACTGGCCAGCCACCCCTTGATGCCTGGCGAATGGTGCGAAGTGCCGGCCGAACACATCGGCAAGGCGTGAGCGGGGCAGGAAGAATGGCTACATGCGATCAATTATTTATTTTTAGACAATCAACTGACATCATCATCAGCCTGACTCGATGAGAGGGGACGGTGAAGCGCAAGATTTGCCCCCGCGCCATCCCCGCTGGCCAGCGCCACGCTGGCGCAGCAAGCCAGGTTCGGTGGCTGCGGCAAGGCCTTTGTTGCTGCAAGCCCACGCTTTCGGCGCTGCCGGGCCACATGCTTGACCGGGCGGCCGCCTGCATGGCTTAATCGCCCCTTCGATCGCCACCAGTCTTGCTCATGAAAAATTCCCTTGGCAGTCTCCACATTTCCATCGTCCTGCTGGCCTGCGCCGGCAGCGCCGTGGCGCAAGCGCCGCAAGGCAAGAGCTTGCAATTATCGGCAGGCATGCATTTGATCCAGGCCGAAGTGGCCGCCACGGAAGCGCAGCGCGAGCAAGGCTTGATGTACCGCGAAAAAATGCCGGCCAACGCGGGCATGTTGTTTATTTTTGGCAATCCCGCCACCCAATGCATGTGGATGAAAAACACGCCGCTGCCCCTGTCCGTCGCCTTCATCGACGCAGATGGCAAAATTATCAATATTGAAGACATGCAGCCGCACACGCTGGATAGCCATTGCTCCGCGAAAACTGTGCCCGTGCGCTATGCGCTGGAAATGCACCTGGGCTGGTTCAAGCAACGCAATATCAAGCCGGGCATGAGCATCGGCAACTTGCCTGCGCCGCGCTAGGAACGTTGCGGCCGGAGAACCACGCAAAAAGTGCGCGGCAACGCGAAAAAACCCGCCAGAACGAATCTGCGGGTTTTTGCTTTTCAACCAGTGCCGGCGTACCGGCACAGGCAAGGCCACCTTGGTGGCTTGCCTGCTGGCGAATATTAAGCGGACAGTGCTTTCAAAGCAGCTGCCAGACGGCTCTTATGGCGAGCTGCCTTGTTTTTGTGGATGATCTTCTTGTCAGCGATACGGTCGATGGTCGACACGGATGCCTGGAAGATTGCAGCAGCAGCTGCCTTGTCGCCGCCCTGGATCGCTTTGCGAGCAGCTTTGATAGCCGTGCGCAAGGTCGAACGTTGGGACGAATTGTGTGCGTTTTGCTTAACTGCTTGACGAGCGCGTTTGCGCGCTTGTGCGGTATTTGCCATGGAATTTCCTAAAACAGGGTCAAAGTGCGTTTGCAAACATTAGTGTTTGCCAACCGGTGCGTTCTGTGCGTCTGCCGAACCATGTGTGCCAAACCAGTGCCTGTCAAACATTAGTGTCTGCGTAACAGAATTCTGTACAGCCTTCGATTATAGCGATATTTTCAAGCGGGGGCAAATCAAAAAACCGTGTGTGACGCCAAAAACACCTGAAAATGGGGCTGGCAAGGGCGGATCGGCAGCGGATCGGCAGGGTTTGTTACCATATTTTAAGCGTTTAACGGTAGCGCGCCCGGCTATAATCTGCCCCCATGAACTTGCTTAAAACCCTAGCCGCCATTTCCAGCATGACCATGCTGTCCCGTGTAACCGGATTATTGCGCGAAAGCCTGTTCGCGCGCGCCTTTGGCGCCGGCGCCTACACGGACGCATTCATTGTTGCCTTCCGCATCCCCAATCTGTTGCGCCGTTTGTTTGCCGAGGGCGCGTTCTCGCAAGCGTTCGTGCCGATCTTGTCTGAATACAAGAATCAGCACGGGCAGGAAGCGAGCAAGCAGCTGGCCGACCATGTCGCCACCACCCTCGTGTGGGCTACCCTGCTCGTGTCGGCCATCGGCATCATCGGCGCGCCATGGTTTGTCTACGTGATCGCCACGGGCCTGTCCAAGGACCCGGGCGCCTTTGACGCGGCCGTGTGGATGACGCGCCTGATGTTCCCTTATATTACCTGCATGTCCTTCGTGGCCCTGGCCGGCGGCATCTTGAATACCTGGCGCGAATTCAAGATTCCCGCCTTCACGCCCGTGCTGCTGAACCTGTCGTTCATCGCCGCCTCGCTGTTCCTCGCGCCCTACCTGAAGCAGCCGATCTACGCCATGGCCATCGCCGTGTTCGCCGGCGGCCTGCTGCAGGTGGCCATCCAGATTCCCGCGCTGATCAAGATCGGCATGCTGCCGCGGCTGTCGATCAATCCCGCCATCGGCCTGTCCGACGGCGGCGTGCGCCGCGTGCTGAAGAAGATGGGACCGGCCGTGTTCGCCGTCTCGGCGGCCCAGATCAGCCTGATGATCAATACGAGCATCGCCTCGCGCCTGGCCGAAGGCAGCATTTCCTGGCTGTCGTATGCCGACCGCCTGATGGAGTTCCCCACCGCCATGCTGGGCGTGGCCCTGGGCACCATCCTGCTGCCCAGCCTGTCGAAGGCGAATGTGGACGGCGACAAGACGGAATACTCGGCCCTGCTGGACTGGGGCTTGCGCCTGACCTTTTTGCTGGCCCTGCCCGCCGCCGTCGGCATGGCGACCCTGGCCACGCCGCTGATCGCGACATTATTTCACTATGGTAAGTTTACAGCCGAATCCGTGACCATGTCGACGCAGCCGCTGGTGGCCTACAGCCTGGGTTTGATCGGCATCATTCTCGTCAAGACCCTGGCGCCCGCGTTTTATGCGCGCCAGGACATCCGTACGCCCGTCAAGATCGCCCTTGGCGTGCTGATCGCCACCCAGCTGATGAACCTGCTCTTCGTGCCCTACATCGCCGTGGCCGGCCTGGCCCTGTCGATCGGCCTGGGTGCCTGCCTGAACGCCAGTTTCCTGTACTGGGGCTTGCGCAAGCGCGGCATCTACCAGCCCAAGCCGGGCTGGGCCAAATTCTTCGCGCGCCTGCTGCCGGCGCTCATCGTGATGGGCGGCGTGGCGTACGTTGGCGCCATGCGCATCGACTGGATCGGCATGCAAGCCCATCCGCTGCTGCGGGCCGGCGCCCTGGCCTTGGTGGTGGCCGTGTGCGGCGTGGCGTACTTTGTTACCTTGTTCCTCGTTGGCTTCCGCTTCCGCGACTTCAAGCGCCACGCGTGACAAGCTGCGCAGGGCGTTGTTGCCTGCGTCTCGCCGTACTGGCGTACTGTCTTCGACTTGGCGCCTAGCCCTGCGCAGCTTGTCCGGATTACGCAGGACGTTGTTGCCGGCGTCTCGCCGTACCAGCGTACTGTCTTCGACCTGGCCCCTGGTTTTGCGCAGCTTGTCCGAAATTGCGCAGGACGTTGTTGCCGGCGTCTCGCCGTACCAGCGTACTGTCTTCGACCTGGCCCCTGCTCCTGCGCAGCTTGTCCGAAATTGCGCAGGACGTTGTTGCCGGCGTCTCGCCGTACCAGCGTACTATCTTCGACCTGGCCCCTGCTCCTGCGCAGCTTGTCCGGATTACGCAGGACGTTGTTGCCGGCGTCTCGCCGTACCAGCGTACTGTCTTCGACCTGGCGCCTGGTCCTGCGCTGCTTGTCCGAAATTGCGCAGGACGTTGTTGCCGGCGTCTCGCCGTACCAGCGTACTGTCTTCGACCTGGCCCCTGCTCCTGCGCAGCTTGTCCGAAATTGCGCAGGACGTTGTTGCCGGCGTCTCGCCGTACCAGCGTACTGTCTTCGACTTGGCGCCTGGTCCTGCGCAGCTTGTCCGGATTACGCAGGACGTTGTTGCCGGCGTCTCGCCGTACCAGCGTACTGTCTTCGACCTGGCGCCTGGTCCTGCGCAGCTTGTCCGAAATTGCGCAGGACGTTGTTGCCGGCGTCTCGCCGTACTCACGATAGACGAAAAAAAACCCGCCGAAGCGGGTTTATAATTGCACCTGGCCGCCGTATCAGGCTGCTTTTTTTGCGGCGCGGCGACGTGCCATGAAGCCCAGCAGGCCCAAGCCACCCAGCAACATGCCATAGGTTGCTGGTTCTGGCACTGCAGACACGGTGTAGGTGCCGGTGTAGTTGGCGCCAGCCAATGCATCACCGAACAATTGCAGCTTGAAGGGACCAACACCGCTGTATTCCACGCCGAAGAACTTCAGGCCACCAGCCGAGAATGCTTCGCCCAGCTGGTTGTTCAGGTTCGATGTCAACGCATTGAACGTCAGCTTCTGGCCGGTGATCGACAAGCCGATGTTGTACTTGCCGGCGCCCAGGCCGTTCAGAATGATCTCGTCCAGGCCACCGGAAAGGATGCCATCGCCAACAACGGCGTTGAAGGTGTGGACATTGCCGTCAGCCGTAATGTCCAGGACTTGATCGCCTGCCGACGCGCTGAACGATGCTGCTGCCAGAATGCCTGCAGCGATAAATTTCAATTTCATAGTTTATCCCTTAAAAAGTAATTTATGGCTGCAATGCGCAGGCCACCAATAGTTTTAGTACCGAAAGTACTGAACAGGATGGTAGCATAATTGCATCAAATTACTTATAAATATTTTATCTAAGTTTCGCTTAAAATAACTATTTTCGGAATGTAATATTTGCCACCATCTATGAATTTCCAGAAGATAATAGTTACTAGAGCATGCATCTATTTTTATCGTGCTTTACGGTAAAACTATCGATTCGGCGGTGTTTTCATCAGGATTTTGCGGCGCAGGCTCTGCCTCGGGCTCCAGTGGCGCCTGTTCTTGCGGTGGAGTAACAGGACGGGAAAACAACGGCGATGCCGGGAGGCGGGGCGCGATGTCAGCCTCATCGCCTGCAGGCATGGCTGCCGGTGCCGCAAACTGCCCGGATGGCGGGTGGGCATCGGCCATGAAGCGCCATTCCGAGAAATGCGCCTTGCCTTCAAAACCGGCGTAACGGGCGTCGAAGTTGCCAATCTTTAATGGCGCCGCCTGCGACAGGCTGTGTACGCCGATGATGCCCTTGCCGCCGGGCTGGTACAGCAAGCCCCACTCGGCGCGCCCCGTGATGGGGTCGGCGAACAGCTTGCGCAGATGCCGGCGCACTTGGGGAAAGCGGGGATCGCGCAGCAGGGCGGCCAGATCCGGCGGCTGTTGCGGCTGGCCCGGCGGCGTGGCGGCCGCATAGCTGTACAGGGCGTCGGAAAACTGCGCGCCGATGTCGAGCAATGCCTGCTCGGCCGCCTGGCGCTGCAGCAAGGAGCCCATCTTCAGCCCGGCCGCCCCTACCAGGCCCAGGATGGCCACCAGAATGATCAGGCCCAGGTAAGTGAAGCCGCGCTGGCGGCGCGCAGAACGGTACATGGCCACTACCAGTCGGCGAACGGCGTGCCGCTGCGGTCCTTGCCGGGCGCGCCGCTTTTCACGTCGTACACCTGGCCCGGCGTGTCGTCGGGCGGCGGCACGATGATCCAGCTGGCGTCGCTGTCCGTGATGGGGTCGACGGGCATGGCGCGCAGGTATTTCTTGTCCACCAGTTGCTCCAGGGAATCGGGATAGCGGCCCGTATCGCCGTGGAACTGGTCGATGGTCGTGCGCAGATTGCGCAGGTTATCCGCCAGCACGGTTTCCTTCGCTTTGTCGAGGCTGGGAAAGTAGCGGGGCACGGCCAGGGTCAGCAGCAGCGCCACGATGCCCAGCACCACCAGCAGTTCGATCAGGGTAAAGCCGCGCGCGCGGCGCTTATGCACAGCCATGGTTCACCATAGTCGGTAAGGCACGTTGTTCAGGCCGGTCTTGCTGGAAGTCGAGTACACATCGTACACATCGTCGCCTTCGCGCGGCTCGGCCGCCTCGCTGGCGTAGCTGCGCTTGCCCCAGGTTTGCGCATCGCTCAGGCCCGCGTCTGCGTTGAACGGGTCGCGCGGCACGCGGCGCAGGAAGAACAGCTTGCTGCGCTTCGGGCTGCGCTGGTCCGCCACGCCCTCGACCAGCAGTTCCAGGCTTTTCGGATAACCGCTGGCGTCGGGCGCGCGCAGGATGCGCCCTTCGTCGCCGGCCCGCTTGTAGGCGTCGAGCCCCTGGCGGATCTCGCGCAGCGCGCGCCGCAATTCCTGCTCCTGGCGCCGCTGCACCGTCACCTGCGTGACGGGGATCACCAGGGTGGCCAGCACGCCCAGGATGGCCAGGGTCACCAGCAGTTCGATCAGGGTGAAGGCGCCCTGCCCTCTGCGTGCATGCGCCGCTCTCATTTGGCGGGCGGCGGCACCACGGGCACCGGCTGGCTCGACGACAGCGGCAAGGGCGACGCCTGCAGCGGCACGGGCTGGCCCGACGATATCGGCAAGGGCGACGCGGCCGGCTCGGGCGAGGGCGCCACCTCCGGCGCGGGCACCGTCTGCGGCAATGCCTGTGGCAAGATCGGCGGCAGCTGTCCGGGCGTCATCAGCGGCTGCGGCGGCGCCGGCTGCATGCCGACGGCGGACGGGCCGGAACGCACGATGACCGTGCCCGGCATCTGCGTGGGCGCCTTGGCCGCCATGTCGGGACGGCGGCGGAAGCTGCCTTCCGTGCCGGCCGAGAATTCCGATTCCTTCGCTTCCGGGCGCTGCACCGTGCGCACCAGGTGCGGCGTGACCGACAGCACGATTTCCGTCTTCTGGCTGTCGTCCTTGCTGCTGCCGAACAGCCGTCCCAGCACGGGTAT
Source organism: Janthinobacterium sp. TND4EL3 (assembly GCF_900156175.1). Classification (GTDB taxonomy): domain Bacteria; phylum Pseudomonadota; class Gammaproteobacteria; order Burkholderiales; family Burkholderiaceae_D; genus Janthinobacterium. Next base: position 312,764 of record NZ_FTMV01000004.1, on the reverse strand, counting down.
GTCGCCCAGGCCCGGCACCTTGTTGCCCGAGCTGCGCTCCTCATTGTTGATCAGGCCCGCCAGCACCTGGTTTTCGCCATCCTTCAGCTGCAGCATGGTCGAGGCCTGGCGCGTGCCGATCTGGTACAGGGTCGAGCCGCTGCGGGTGGTGGTGGCCGCCCCCAGGTTGCTCACTTCCAGCGAAATGCGGATGCCCACTTCATTGTTCAAATAGATGGTCGGTTCGGCGTTCACCGTCAGGCCCACGTCCAGGTAGCTGATCGACTCGGAAGCGAAGCCGCCCGTGCCCGGCGAAATGGTGGTGGTCACCACGGGCACCCTGTCGCCGATGACGAATTTCGCCTTTTCGCGGTTACGCACGCGGATGCGCGGGTTGGCCAGGATATTCGCGTCGCCATCCGTCTTGTTGACGTTCGCCGTCACGGCCAGGTTGCTCACGCCGATGCTGCGCTGGTTCAGATTATTCAAATCATTGATGGTCAGCCCGATCCCGCCCGAGGTGCTCAGAGGCGTCAGGGTCAGGCTCGACGGCCAGGCCACGCCCAGTTCCAGCAGGCGGCTGCGCTTGACTTCGAGGATTTCCAGCTCCAGCACCACTTCCGCTTCCGGTACGTCCTGCAGCGCGATCAGGCGCTCGGCCAGGCGGATCGCCTCGGGCGTGTCGCGCACGATGACGAGGTTGAGCTTTTCATCGGCCACCACGTCGCGCGTCTTCAAGATGGTCTTGAGCGTGTTGGCCACCTGCTTGGCGTCGGCATTGGCCAGGAAGAAGGTTTTCACCAGCACTTCCTGGTATTCCTTCAGCTTCGCCGCCACATTGGGATAGATCAAGATCGTGTTCGCATCCATCACCTGCTGTTCCAGCTGGTTCGTCACCAGCAGGAAGTAGATGGCCGATTCCACCGTGCTGTTCTTCAGGAAGATCGACGTTTTCGCGTCCGCCTTGACGTCCTTGTCGAAGACGAAATTGAGGCCCGAGCGGCGCGCGATCAGCTCAAACACCTGTTTTAACGGGGCGTCGCGGAACTCGATCGTGATCGGCTGCTTGTACGATTTGGCCAGGCCCGATTCGACGATGGGCGGCGCCGTCTTTTCATCGACCTCACGCAGCAGCGCGCGCGCGCCCGCATGGTTCGGCTGCTCGGCAAGGATGGCGTTCAGGCGCTGGCGCGCCGGATCGTATTGTTTTGCCTCAAACGCCGCGCGTGCCTCGGCCAGCATTTTCCCCTGGCGCTGCTCGCGCTCAAGCGCGCGCAAGCCGCTGCTGGCGCGTTCGTTCTGCGCATCGATCTCGAGCACGCCGAGAAAGGAGGCGCGCGCCAGCTCGCCCTGCCCCGCCTGCGCCTGTCGCTCGGCCTGCTGCAGGCCGGTGCTGGTGGCCCGTTCGCGCGCCTGCAGATACGCGCTGCGGTACTGCGCGTTGCCGGGGTCCTGCTGCAGCGCTTCCTGCAATTTCTGCAGGCCGGCCGGCACCCGGTTTTGCGCAATCAGCTCGCGCCCGTCGCGGTAAGCCTGCTGCCCTGCGCAGCCGGACAGCAGTAGCAGCAGCGCCAGCAACGGCGCCGGTGAAAAGGAACGAGGCATCACTCGGAAACTCCAATGTTGAGCTGCTGAACCTGGTTCAACGGCAGGTAGGTGAGCGTCATGACGGGCGGCGCAATCGCCGCGACCTTGTAGGCGCCATCGATGACGGTATTGGCGCGCACGATATAGGTCTTGTCGGCGCGCGACAAAAACACTTCCCAGGCGCCGTCGGCGGCCGCTTTGCCCAGGTAGACGAAGGGCAGCGGCGGCGCCATCGGCGGCGGTGGCGGGGGCGCGGCGACGGCCACCATTTTCGGCGGCGGGTTCCAGTTCTGGCTGTGGAAGACGCCATCGGCGCCGCCAAAGGTGTCGCCATCCTCGCCCGCCACTTCGCTGCGCGGCAGCAGGGCCAGGATGGCCGGCTGCGCCGTCGCGGGCCTGGCGGCGGCGTGACGCGCGGGCGCGACGGCCCGCTCCACCGCTTCGGCCACCTCGGCCACGGGCTGGCGCTCGCCGAACAGCAGCAAGGCGCCCGCGCCCAGCACGCCGGCCAGCATCAGCCAATGGCGCGGCGTCATGGCGCGCCTCCGCCATCCGCCGGCGTCTCGGCCTGCGCATCGGTCAGATAAAAGGTCAGCCGCAGGCGCGCTTCAAGCTGCGTGTCGGCGATCTGTTCGCGGCGAAAACTGAGCTCGTCGAGCGAGGCGAAGGGCATGGCGCGCAGGGCCTGCAGCGCGAACTGCCACACGGCCGCGTAACTGCCCTTCAGCGGCAAGGTCACCTGGTACGTGGCGACCCTGCTGGCCTTGTCGTAGCCGCTTTTATACTCGCCCTGCGCCAGCACCAGGCCATGCTTGGCGGCCAGGTCGAACAGCTGCTTGACCTGCTGCTCCGCGTGGCGCTGCTGTCCCAGGACGGCATAAAAGCGCGCCAGGTTCTCGCCGGCCGTCGCCGGCGGCGCCAGGGCCGCCACGGCCGGCGCTGGCTGCGGCAAGGGACGCGCTTCCAGCCGCGCCGCCACGGCGCGCTGCTGCCAGGCCCAGGCACACGCGGCCACGCCCAGCAACAGCAAGGCCGCCGCCAGGCAGGCCGGCACGCCCAGGCGGCGCAGCAGCAGCTGCGCGCGCAGGCGCCAGGTGTTGATGTCGATGGCCATCATGGCGTACCCCAACGCGCTTCGAGCTGGAAGCGCAGGGGCTGGTTCGGATCGAGCGCATTGATTTCATGGCGCAGCAGCTGCACGCGGGCGCCGAACAGTTCCTGCCGCTTCAATTGCGCGATGTAGGCCACCATGGCGTCGCTGCCCGTCGTTTCGGCCGTGATCTTCAGGGTGCGCTTGCGCGCGTCCGGTTCCAGCGCCAGCAGCGCGATGGCGGGCGGCGTGGCGCTGGCCAGCGCATCCTGCAGATCGCGCCACGGCAGGTTCAATTGCAGGATGGCCGCATTCACGGCTGCCGCCTGCGCGGGCGCGATCGGCACTTGCGCCACCGGCGCCGGTCCTAGTGCGGCTTGCGCGACGCGCTGCTGGGCGCGCAGCCAGCGCGCGTCGCTTGCCTGCTGGCGCTGCAGCGCGGCGCTGCCGGCCAACGCCGCCGTGGCGATCAAGGCCATGCCCAGCGCGCCCGCGAACCACGCCTGCGCTGGCACGCGGTGCAGGCTGCGGCGCCAGTTTGGCGGCGCAAAATCGATGTCGAGACGGGTCATGCCAGGCCTCCGCTGCGCGCCAGCCGGGCGGCCGGCGACAAGGCGGCTTCCCCGTCCGGCGTGGAAAAAACCTGGCAGTGGAACGCTTTCGCCGGCGTCAGCCATGCGGGCGGCGGCGCGCCGCACAGCTGCAGCAGCGCCGGTGCGGACACGCCCTGCAGCAGCGCCTCGCGCGCCAGCGTCTGCGCCAGCCAGTCGCTGCCGGCATCCTGCGGCACGGGCAGCGCGCGCACGGCGCACAGGCGGCCAGCGTGCCGCACGCCCAGGGTCAAGGCGTTTTCCTGCAGCTGGCCAAACCAGGCGCCCGGCTTCAAGGCGCCATGCCAGCGGTTCCAGTGGCGCGCAAATTGCGGCGTAATGAAAATCAGGGCCAGCTTGCGTGCTTCAGCCACGCGGGTCAGCTGCGCCAGCAGCGCGCGCGGCACGGCGCAGCAGAATGGCGCGCGCGCATCCCAGGCGCTGCTGCTGTGCCACAGTCCGGGCGCATCGCCGTACAGCGACTGGAAGCGCAGCGCGGCGGCCGCCTCGATATCGGCCAGGCGCGTGGCGCCTTGCGGCAGATCCACCTGCCACAGGCGCGCCAGAGCATCGTCGAGCACCACGGACAGGGGCCAGCCCGCGTATTGGCCGGCTGGCAGAACCTGTTCCAGCGCCTGGCCCAGGGCAGCAACATCGCCGTGCAGATCGAGGCCTGGCGCATACGCCGCCTCGCCCAGCGGCGTCCAGGCGGGCGCGCGCCAGCGGCTGGTGCGCCACAGGCTGACGCTGCCCGCCGCCACGCCCAGGCGCAGCCCCTGTCCCAGGCTCAACTTCGCAAAACCGCTACGCATGCAGGGTGACCCTCTTGATTTCCGTGATGGTGGTGGCGCCCCGCCTGACCAGTTCCAGCGCCGCCAGGCGCAGGCTGCGCGTGCCGTTCGCATACGCGGCCGCCTTGATCTGGCGGATCGGCTTTTTATCGACGATGAGTTCGCGGATTTCATCGGTCAGCACGAGGATTTCGGCAATCGAGCGGCGCCCCTTGTAGCCCGTGCCGCGGCAGTCGCCGCAACCCTTGCCCTGCTTGAATTGATATGCATCAACATCGGCGCGCGCCAGGCCCACGCTGGCCAGCTCCGCGTCGTCCGGCGTGTACTCCACCGCGCAATGGGGGCAGTTGGTGCGGATCAGGCGCTGCGCCCAGATGCCGTTCAGGGCCGAGACGAATGCATACGGGTCGATGCCCATATGGGTAAAACGGCCGAACACGTCGAACACATTATTCGCATGCACGGTGGTGAGCACCAGGTGGCCCGTGAGGGCCGACTGCACGGCGATTTCCGCCGTTTCGCGGTCGCGGATCTCGCCCACCATGATTTTATCGGGGTCGTGGCGCAAAATCGAGCGCAAGCCCTTGGCGAAGGTCAGCCCCTTCTTTTCATTCACGGGTATCTGCAAGATGCCGGGCAGCTGGTATTCGACGGGGTCTTCGATGGTGATGATCTTTTCGCGCCCGTTGTGGATTTCCGTCAGCGCCGCGTACAGGGTGGTCGTCTTGCCCGAGCCCGTGGGGCCGGTGACGAGCAGCATGCCGTAGGCTTCCTGCGCCAGCGCGCGCAGGGCTTCGAGCGACGGCGCGTCAAAGCCCAGCGCTTCGAGCGTCAGCGCGCCGTAGGCCTCGATCATGGCGCGCTTGTCGAGGATGCGGATGACGGCATCCTCGCCATGGATGCTGGGCATGATGGAGACGCGCAAATCGATCTCGCGCCCGCCTGCCTCGACGCGAAAGCTGCCGTCCTGGGGCACGCGGCGCTCGGCGATATCGAGTTCGGCCAGCACTTTCAGGCGCGAGATGATGTGTTCGGCCACCTCGATGCCGTTGACGGCCGTGGCGTGATCGAGCACGCCGTCGACGCGGTATTTGACGGCCAGGCCGCCGGCCGTGCTTTCCAGGTGGATGTCCGAGGCGCCGGCCTTCAGCGCATCATACAAGGTCGAGTTGACCAGCTTGACGGCGGGGCTGGCCGCTTCCGACACGCTGGCGAACGACAGCACGGCCGCCGTCTTGCCGTCGCGCCGGGCATCGCTGGCGGCGCCGGGCAGCAGGCTGTCGACGGCGCGCGCCGATTCCTCCTGCTTCGACAGGTAGGCGCCGATGTCGGCCTGCAGCGCCAGGCGGATGCTCAAGGCGCCCCGCCCCGCGCGCGCATTCAGCCAGGTTTGCAGATCGAGATCAAAAGGGTCGGCGATCACGCCCACCAGCTGGCCATCGGCGGCGCGCAGCAGCACGCTGTGGCGCGCCAGCGCCTGCGACAGGGGCAGCACGTCGAAGGCGGGGGACAACGCCAGCATGTCGGCCGTTTCCAGCACGGCCAGGCCGAACGGGCGCGCCAGTGCGCGCACCACGGCGCGCGCCTCGATGCCGCTCAGCTGCTGCAATTCCTCGACCAGGCTGCGCTTCGATTGGCGGCACAGGACGCGCGCGCGCTGCAGCAGCGCAGGGTCGATCGCCACGGTGGCTTCGGCTGCGGATGGCATCATGAGATATCGCCGGCAAGGTCAAAGATGGGCATGTACAGCAGGATCACGATGGCGCCCACGACCAGGCCGATGGCGGCCATCAGCAAGGGTTCGAAGGTGCGCGTAAAACGGTCGATCCAGCGGCTGATTTCGCCGTCATAGAAGGCGGCCGACTGCGTCAGCATGGGGCCCATATCGCCCGTGCGCTCGCCCACGCGCAGCATGCGCAGCGAGATCGGCGTCGTCAGTTGATGCTGCTCGAAGGCGGACGACAGGGGCTGGCCCGCCTCGATGGCCGCGCGCGCGCCCTGCAAGGATGCCCGCATGCGCGGCGAGACCATCGCCTGCACGGTGGAAATGGCGTGCACGATGGTGATGCCCCCTTCGGCCAGCATGCCCAGGGTCAGGTACAGGCGCGACAGCTCATAGATGCGCACGCGCTCGCCGATGCCCGGCAGTGTCGCCAGCAGGCGCGCCACGCCGCCGTTGCGCAGCACGCGCCGCACGGCAGTAAACACGACGCTGCCGGTGATAAGCAGTCCGAGCAACAGCAGCAGGCCATGCTCGGTGACGAACTGGCCCCAGCTGAGCATCACTTGCGACATCCACGGCAGGTTGCGCCCGGCGCCCTGGTAGACCTCGGCGAAACGCGGCACCACATAGCTGATCAGGAAGGCGCTGACGCCGCCGCCCACGGCCAGCAGGATGGCCGGATAAATGGCGGCGCTGACGATTTTCGCGCGCACCGTGTCGATGCGCTGCTGGTAGTCGATGTAGCGCGACAGCGCGCGCGGCAGGTCGCTCGTGCCTTCGGCCGCCTTGACGATGCCGATATACAAAGGGGGAAACAGTTCGGCCTGCTCCGCCAGCACGGCGGAAAAGCGCTTGCCTTCGCGCAATCCTTCCAGCAGGCGCATGAGCACGCTGCGCGTGGCCGGCGACGCTTCCTTTTCCAGCAGGGCTTCGAGCGCCTCGACGATGCCCAGGCCCGCGTTGAGCAGGGCCAGCAATTCCTGGCTGAACAGCAGCAGCGGCAAGGCGCGCGCGCGCTGGCGTCCGGCCGCGCTGAACGGCGTGGCGCGCAGCGGACGGATGGCGCTGACGAAAAGGCCGCGCGCCTCTGCCTGGCGGCGCGCGTCCGCTTCGTCGCGGCCGTCGATCAGACACGTCGACAAGGTCGTTACCGCCTGGTCCGTCGAGAGTGCGCGTACTTCAAACTGCATGATGACGTATCCGTGAGGGAGGAGTGGCGCTGGCGCTATTGCGAGCTGATGTCGGCATTCTCGCCGCTGCCGCCCGGCTGGCCATCCTTGCCCAGGGAGACGATGTCATATTCGCCCTTGGTGCCCGGTGCGCGGTATTGATACGCATGGCCCCACGGGTCGAGCGGCACGGCCTTTTTCAGGTAGGGACCGTTCCAGCGCGTGCCGGCGGCCGGCGGCGCGACGAGCAGCGCGGCCAGCCCCTCTTCCGTCGTCGGATAGCGTCCCACATCGAGGCGGTAGGTATCGAGCGACTTTTCAAACGCCTCGATCTGCGCCTTGGCCACCGTCACTTCCGACTTGCCCAACTGGGCGAAATATTTGGGTCCCACATAGGCCGCCAGCAAGCCGATGATCACGATGACGACCAGCAATTCGAGCAAGGTAAAGCCACGTGCACCGCGCGCCGCTGTCAAGTTCTGCCTGTGTGCTGCATGCATCCGCCAACTCCTTATTGCCTAGCTTCAATACATTGCGTCGCCGCGCGCAGCGGATGGCCACGCACGGGCAACACGCGCTTGCCTGATGCTTATCAGCCTACCATGCCGGTTATGGTTAATACAATCTTTTCTTTGTACTGTGAACAACAAATTCACGGGGAAACCATCCAGGGCGGGCATAAGGGCCATGGCGCCGCGCGCTTGGCAGACTGGTCAATTACTCAACTATTTTCAATGCGGAAACCATCTACTCCTGGTTACCAATTCATAGTAAATGATGAATTTTATTCATTCATTAATTGTAACTTTCAAATTAAATTTGAAAGAATATCAAACAATGAAATTGTCTATTTTGCTATAGTAAAAATCAATTTTCTACGCATTGGTCTTACCCGGCCGCGCAGAAAAGAACCTCCAAGACGCAAAACATATTGCATCCGACATAATCATCAAGGGAAAACTCATGACTCGTATTGTGCATACGCAGATAGCTGCCACAGCAAATGCTTTCTCGGCCAAGCAGTGGACCGGCGCCGCCATCCTGGCCCTCTCCGCCGCCTGGGCGCCGGCCGCCATCGCGGACGTGATCAACTTCGACAATCTCGACAGCCAGTTCGTCGGTCACGGCGACTCCCTGGAATTCCAGCATTTCGTGCTGACGGGCGCCTCGAATGCCGCCGGCGCCAGTTATGGCGACTTGGTCGGCGCCGTGTTCGACGGCACGGACCCGGCCGCCTGCGGCATGGCTTGCCCGACCAACAATAAAAGCAATTACTACGCCTCCCTCAACGACGGCATCATCTACCTCGACCCGTTGAAGGCGGGCGGCAGCGTCAGCCTGCAGGGCTTCGACGCCAGTTTCATCGGCTACGCGCAGGGCGTCAGCTACCCGGCGGTGGCTGGCCTGCTGCGCGTGCAAGGCTTCTATGCCAACGGCTCCTCCATCTTTGAAACGTACCAGTTGGGCGGCCCCATCGGCGGCAACTTCCAGTTTCAGCATTTCAACACCAGCAGCGCCTTCGGCAGCCAGCAATTCGCCTCGCTGGCCTTCTTCGGTTTCACTTGCAACACGGCTGGCAGTTGCAGCGCTTTCAGCAGCAACAAGGGACAGTTTGCGCTCGACAACATCGTTGCCTCGGTACCGGAGCCGTCGACCTACGCGATGATGCTGCTCGGCCTGGCAGGCATCGGTTTCGTGGCGCGCCGCCGCCAGCAAGCCTGATCTCCCCCTTTCGATTCCCGTTATTGCTACCAGGAAACCCTACATGACATCCCGTCCCGCCTTGCGTCCCCTTTCGCTCGCCGTGCTGAGCCTGTTTGCCAGCCTGAGCTTCCAGGCCCGCGCCGACGACCTGCGCCGTCCCTACATCGTGCAGCTGACCGACAAACCGATCGCTTCCTACGCCGGCTCGGTGGAAGGCCTGGGCGCCACCCAGCCTGCCGCCGGCGGCCGCCTCGACCTGGCCAGCGCGGAAGTGCAGCTGTACGGCGACTACCTCGACCAGAAACAGGCCCGGGTACAAGCCCTCGTCGCCGCCGCGCCCGTGCAATACCAGTACAAGATCGTCCTCAACGGCTTTTCCGCGCTGCTGACCGACGCCGAAGTGCGCCAGCTGCAGGCCAGCGGCGAAGTGGCCAGCATCGCCCCCGACGAGCCGCGCGCCCTGCAGACGAACTACACGCCCACCTTCCTGGGCCTGGACCAGCCGGGCGGCCTGTGGAGCCAGCTGGGCGGCAAGCAGCATGCGGGCGAAGACATCATCATCGGCATTGTCGATGGCGGCGTGTGGCCGGAAAACCTGTCGTATGCGGACAAGGTCGACGCCAACGGCGCCCCGACCTTCGACCCGAACGCCACGCTGGCGTATGGCGCCGCGCCGGCCGCCTGGAAAGGCAGCTGCCAGGCGGGGGAAGGCTTTACGCAAGACCATTGCAACAACAAGCTGCTCGGCGCGCAGTATTTCAACGCCGTGCGCCTGACCGAGACGGACAAGATCCAACACTGGAGCGAATTCACCTCGCCGCGCGATTCCATCGGCGACCCGAATGGCGAAGGCGGCCACGGCACGCATACCTCGTCCACCGCGGGCGGCAATGCGGGCGTGCCCGTCAGCGTGAACGGCACGCGGCTGGGCGCCATTTCCGGCGTCGCGCCGCGCGCCCGCCTGTCCGTCTACAAGGTGTGCTGGTCGTACAACCTGGCCACCCAGCCGACGGGGGCGAAGAACGGCTGCTACGGCGGCGACAGCGTGGCGGCGATCGAAAAAGCCGTGCGGGACGGCGTACACGTGATCAATTACTCGATCAGCGGCGGCGGCAGCGTCAACGATCCCGTCGAGCAAGCCTTCCTGCACGCGTCGAACGCGGGCGTCTTCGTTGCCGCCTCCGCCGGCAATGCGGGCCCGGCCAATACCGTGGCCCACGTCAGTCCGTGGATCACGACCGTGGCCGCCTCGACGCACAACCGCGCCAACCAGGCCACCGTGACCTTGGGCAACGGCGCCAAGTACACGGGCGCCTCGCTCAACTACAACCCGTTGCCGGCCACCACCCTGATCCGCGCCCAGGATGCGGGCTTGCCCGGCGCCGATGCGCAAAAACTGGCGCTGTGCTACCGCGCCGGCGACAACGGCGGCGTGGCCCTGCTGGACCCGGCCAAGGTGGCCGGCAAGGTCGTCAGCTGCCTGCGCGGCACCACGGCGCGTACCGACAAGGGCGTCGCCGTGCTCGAAGCGGGCGGCGCCGGCATGGTGCTGGTCGACACGGGCGTGGGCCTGGTGTCGGACCCGCACGTGCTGCCGGCCGTGCACGTGAGCGCCGCCGATGGCGCGCTGATCAACGCCCAGGCACAGACGGGTGCGGCCACGGCCGCCATCTCGCGTTTCGTTACCAACGGCAACGGCCCCGCCGCCCCCGTGGTGGCCGACTTCTCCTCGCGCGGCCCGAACCTGTACGACGCCAACCTGCTCAAGCCGGACGTCACGGCGCCTGGCGTGGATATCCTGGCCGGCGGCACGCCTGCCCTGTCGCGCGCCCAGCGCGACGCCGTGCAGGATGGCAGCCTGGTGCCGCCGCAAGCCTACATCTTCCTGCAAGGCACCTCGATGGCCAGCCCGCACGTGGCCGGCCTGGCCGCCCTGCTGCGCCAGCAGCATCCGGACTGGAGCCCGGCCGCCATCAAGTCGGCACTGATGACCACCGGCAGCGCCACCCTGCCCGACGTCCAGGCGGGCGACGCGCGCGGCATCCTGCCATGGGGCCAGGGCGCCGGCCACGTGACGCCAAACAAGGCCACCGATCCCGGCCTCGTGTATGACGCCAGCCTGGCCGACTACAAGAAATACATGTGCGGCGTCGGCATGACGGCCGAATGCGCGGGCGGCACCATTGCCGGCTACAACCTGAACGTGCCGTCGATCACCATCGGCAACGTGCTGGGCACGCAAACGGTGACGCGCCGCGTCACCAACGTGGGCAGCAGCAGCGCCACCTACACGGCCAGCGCCTCGCTCAGCGGCTACAGCGTGGCGGTGTCGCCGGCCACCCTGCTGCTCGCGCCCGGCGAAACCAAGTCCTTCACCGTGACCCTGACGCGCACGACGGCGCCGGACAACGCGTGGCAGTATGGCGCCCTCGTGTGGAGCGACGGCGTGCACACGGTACGCAGCCCCGTCACGGCCCGCTCGGGCCGCGCGGTGCAGTCGCCGGCGCTGCTGCAGGCCGACAAGGTCAGCGGCTTGCGTTCGCTGACCCTGTCCACCGGCTTTGCCGGCAAGGTGGGCGCGGCAACGGGCGGCCTGAAGGAAGTGGCGCGCAGCGAGCAAACCGTGAACCAGGCGCCGGCAGGCAGCATGGAAACCGTGGCGCAGATGACGGCCGCGTGCAAGGCGGGCAGCGGTGGCGTGCGCACCGTCAATGTCAGCATTCCCGCCAGCACGGTGGTGGCGCGTTTTGAAATCTTCGACCGCGACACGACCGAAGGCGCGGGCAATGACCTCGACTTGATGCTGCTCAACAGCGCCGGTGCGGCCGTCGCCATGTCGGCCACGGCCGGCTCGAACGAGGCGATCACCGTGACCACCCCGGCGGCAGGCAACTACAAGGTTTGCGTGATCGGCTATGAACTGGCCAGCGGCGTGTCGACGGGCTTCGGCCTGTCGTCGGCCGTCGTCACGACAGCCGACAAGGGCGGTAACCTGAAAGCCAGCCTGCCCAGCAAGGTGTACGTGGGCGGCAGCGCCACGGCCGGCGTCAGCTGGTCGGGCCTGGAAACGGGCAAGCGCTACCTGGGCGGCGTGGTCTTCCTGGATGGCAACAACGCGGCAGCGTCCACCACCGTGCTGTCGGTGGAGACCAACAGTCCGTTGCCGCTGGCCGTCCCCAGCCAGCGCAACGTGAAGGTGGATGCCAAGCTGTAACGGTATCGCTCCAGCTCATCACACAACGCGCCCTGCGGGGCGCGTTTTTTATGCGCGACGCGCGTACAATCGGCGTATGGGCGCGACGCGCCAAGGGAGCTGGCGTGTCCGCATTTCGCCTCAGCATTGCCATCGTGGCCGGCATGGCCAGCATCCATGCCCTGCCTGTCGCGGCGCAGGCCGCTGCCGCGCGCCTGCCCTATCTGGTGCGCTTGAACGCGCCGCCGCTGGCCTCGCAGGCGGACGGCGTGCATGGGCTCGATACGCACAGCGAGGCCGCGCGGCGCTACACGGCCCAACTGGAAGCGCGGCAGCGCGCCGTGCTGGCGCTGGTGCCCGATGCCCCGGTGCAATACCGCTACACGGTGGCCTTCAACGGCTTTGCCGCCATGCTGACGTCAGCCGAAGTGGCGCGCCTGCAAGCGAGCCCGGACGTGGCGCAGGTGTCGCCCGGCACCGTCGAACACACGCAGGAGGACGGCACCAATGGCCATCATAAAATACAGGACCAGCGCTAATGGCCGAGCAGGCGCAGTGCGATGCCGCGCGAGACGGCCTGCGTGCGGTTGCTCACGCCGAGTAATTTGTAGATGCGCTGCAAATGGCTTTTCACGGTGGCGCCGCTGATGCCGAGAATTTGCCCCACCTCGTCATTGCTCTTGCCCTCGCGCACCCAATGCAGCACTTCCAGTTCGCGCGCACTGGCCGCGCGCGTGACGCCCAGGCCGCCCGGGAACCCCGGCTGGCTGCCTGGCAGCGCCAGCCAGTGCACGTGCAGGTAGGGCAGCAGTAATTCCAGCGCATACGCGTGGCGCGCCGCGTCCACGGTCCCCGTGGCGAACAGGGCAAAAAAACTGCCGCCCCCCTCGCCCACGCTGCCGTGCACCAGCGCGCCGTCGATGACGCCCGCCCTCTGGCCGCCCGCGCGCCAGGCCAGCGCCAGGCGTGCCAGCTGGCCCTGGCGCTCGCGCAACTGCGCGTGATCGGGCACGACGCTGTGCCAGGCCTCGCTGCGCAGCACGGCCCCGCCGGCACCCAGCTGCGCGCACATTAATATGTCGTGCGGCAACAGCGTTTGCAGCGGCCCCTGGCTCCACAGGAAGAAATCGCTGGGCGCGGCGATGCCGTGCGCGCCCAGAATCGCATGCAGCAGGTATTCCTGTTCCCGCCCCGTCAGCAGCATCATGCGCACACGGCCCTGTCAAATGCCAGGTAGCGGTAGCCGCTGCCGCGCACGGTTTCAATGCAGTGGCCGCAACCGCCCGGCAGCAGAGCCTGCCGCAAGCGGCCCACATGGGCGTCGACCGTGCGTTCGTCGAGATAGGCGGCATGGCCCCACACCTGGTCCAGCAGTTGTGCGCGGCTGTGCACCCTGCCCGGATGGTTCATGAGGAAATGCAGCAGCTTGAATTCCACGCGGCCCAGGCTGACGGGCACGCTGCCGGCCGTCACGCGCAAGGTATGCGGATCGAGCCGCAAGGCGGTGGCGCCGGCCGTGTTTGCGCCTGGGCGCGAGGCCGATGGCGCGCGCCGGCGCAGCAGCGCGTGCACGCGGGCCAGCATTTCACGAGGACCGAAGGGCTTGCACAGGTAATCGTCGGCCCCGCTTTCCAGCGCCAGCACCTTGTCGTGCTCGCTGTCGCGCGCGCTGACCATGATGATGGGCATGTCGCACAGCTGGCCATCCTGGCGCACCTGGCGCAGCAGCGCGATGCCGGACGCATCGGGCAACTCCCATTCCAGCAGCAGCACGTCGGGCGGGTCGGCCGCCAGCAGCGCCAGTGCGCCGCGCGCATCGAGGGCGCAGCTGACCCGATAACCGGCGCCGGCCAGGTTATGCGCCAGCAGCGCCTGCATGGCGGGAGCAGGGTCCAGTACCAGGATATGGCCAGGCATCGATGCATCCTCCGGAAAAATTGGCGTGGACCGTCAAAAAACTAGACGGCTCGACAAGTTTTTCACTATGCATCAAGCACAAAACGGTGACCAATACAATTTAGTTTCCAGATTTATAGCTATTGCGACTAAATGGACGCAACACAGCGGCCCGCAGGCGCGCTGTGTCCCGCTTGGCAATACTATGCGCGTGCGACGGGCTGGCGGCGGCGCAGGGCCAGGCCGATCAGCGCCAGGCCGCCCGTCAGCATCATCCATTCCGAGGCTTCCGGCACGGCCGAGATCGACGCGATGCCGGCATAGGTGCTGCCGGCAATGCTGGCGGGAATGCCGCCATTGAGCGGCGTCAATTCGAATTGCACGAGATTGCCGTCCACATTGCCCAGGTAGGCCATGCCGGAGGCGTCGAGCAAGCCCACGCCAAACGTCGTGCCCGCGTTACCGGCCGTGTGCAGGAAATCGCCGCCAAAGACGATATTGAAACCGAACTTGCCGCCCAGGGTCACGTTGTGAAACCAGTCGTTGTAGGCGCCGCTATTGCCGAAGGTCAAGGTGCCGGGCAGGCTGCCGCTGACATTGCCTTCCTGCGACGCCAGCGCGCCAAATGCGCCCGAGAAATTGCTGAGGGTGGCCGTCGCGCCCGGCGCGGGGCTATTTCCAGCAATAAAGGCGAAGTCGAGGAAACCGGCGCCCGAGAACTGGCGCGTGTCGATTTCCACGCGGTAGCCGAGCGGGTCCGCCAGCGCCAGGCTGGAGCTGCCGGCAAGCAAGGCGGTCAGGACGGCGCGGCGCAGGGCAAGGCTGAATTTCGTTGTCAACATGGTCAAGTCCTTAGAAGTTGCCGGCGAAAATGCTGGCGGAGTAATTGATCGTCACTTTCGACGGATTGCTGAAACTGACGGCGAACGAGGCCGTCGCGCCCGGCGCCAGGCTGGCCGCGTTGACGGTGACATAGGCGGCGCCCGCATGGCTGCCCGTGGCATTGGCCAGGGTCACGCCAGCCGGCAAGCCGCCAAACACCACCTGGAACGGGCCGTGCAAGGCGCTGCTGCCCGTGTTGCTGAAGGCAAACGTGCCCGTGTATTTCTGCGTCGCGCGGTTGTACGTCAAGCCCGAACTGTTGACCGACACGGCCGCCGTGATGTCGCGGTAGGCGGGCTGCAAGTCCAGGCTGATGACGACGGGATCGTGGTCCGAGGCGCGGTAGGGCAAGGCGTTGTACAGGTCTTGCGGCTTGGCCGAGTCAATGTTGTAGTCGATCACTTCCGGCTCGTCCGCGTTCACATGCCACTCGGCAACGCCAGCCACTTGCGGGCTCAGCGAAGCGCTGGCCAGCGCATGGTCGAGATAGCCGCTCTGGCCGCCGAACACGTAGGAATACGGCATGCCGGACGGCCGCACGAAGCGTTCGAGTTCATTGACGAAGCCGGCGCCCGTGATGACCTGGATCGGGTCTTCCGCGCCATACGAGTTCAAGTCGCCGATGACGAGCACGTCCGCGTCGCCGGCGGCCGCTGCCACCTGCGGCACGAAGCTGCCCACCAGGCGCTGGGCCTGCTGCACGCGGGTGGCGTTCCAGCAGCTCTGGCTATCGTTCTGGTCCGCGTCCAGCCCGCCCGACGGGCAGCTGCCCTTCGATTTCAGGTGATTGACGATCAGCGAGAATTTCTCGCCGTTGGCGGCCTTGAACGTTTGCGCCATCGGCGGACGGTTGTTGATGGCGTTGGCATCCGACAGGGCGCCGCCCACCAGGCCCAGCTTGGCAGGCTTGTAGATCATGGCCACGCGGATGGCGTCCGTGCCCGTGGCGGCCGGTTTCGGCACCACGGCGTAGCTGACGCCGCCGATGGCCGCGTTGAGCTGTTCGACCAGGTAACTAACGGCCGTTTCGCCATTGTTCTGGATTTCCATCAAGCCCACCACGTCCGCGTCGATGGCTTTCAGTTCGGCCACGATCTTGTCGCGCTGGCGCACGAATTCGGCCAGATTGTCGGCGCCGCGGCAGTTGCTCTTGCTGGTCGAGGAACCCACGGTGCAGCCCTGCCCCGTCTGGCCAAAGACATTGTTGCCATTCGTAAAGGTCGTGAAGAAGTTCAGCACGTTGGCGCTGGCCACTTTGACGTTGCCGGATGGCAGTTCCGGGCTGCCCGTGCGCGGGTTGTCGCGCGAGAATTGCGGCGTCTGCGTCGGCTGCAATTTATAGGCGGCGCCGCCACCGCCGATGGCGCCGAAATCCACCACGCCCGTCAGGTCGGACACCGTGTCGCCGCTGCGCACGGTGTTATCCTGGCCGATATACGGTATCGTCGGCGGCGTGACGAAAATGCCATCATCGAGCACGATCAGGTTGTTCGCATTGGCCGCGATCAAGGCTTGCGCCTCGGCGGAGCCGGCCGGATGGCGGTTGGTCGGCACTTCGCGCCGTCCCGCCGACAGGGTCAGCTCGCCGCGCGCGCCCAGGTAGGCGTTTTGCGACACGGTCAACGGTTGCGTGAAGCGCACCAGCATGCCTTCCACGGCAGCCAGATTGTCGTTCGGCAGAGTCACATTCGTCGGCACGATGCCGTGGCCGGCGCTTTGCGTGAGGATGGCCGTCACGTCCTTCAATTCCGTGTAGGAATTTTTTGCGCCCGTGGGCGTGTATTCGAACACCGTGCCCGTCACGCGCACCAGTTCGCCCGGCTGCACCGTCGTGGCCGTCGCGCCCGTGTAGACGAAGATGCCGTCCGAGGTCGACGGGTCGCCGTCGCCGGCCGCGTCCTGCATGAAGAAACCGGTACCCACCTTCAGGGTGACGACGCCCTCGGTCGTCTGCACGGAATTGGCGTAGGGGCTGCTTGCACCGCTGCCCTGGATTTGCGGGATCGTGTGGCTGACGGCGGCCAGGCCCTGCACGGCCACGTCGACCTTGCATGACGCCGTTTGCTGCTGGTCGTTGCCGAACTGGACGATGACAGGATAATTGCCCACCGGCACGCCGGCGGCCACCACCAAATTGACGCTGGCGCTGTCGCCCGCCACGCCGGCCGCGCTGAAATTGACCAGGCTGATGCCGGCCACGGCTGGCGAGCTCAAGATAGCAGCATTTACCACGCCATCGACGTCGGACGCGCGCAGCACGGCGCTGCCGCCACTGCCCAGCGCCAGCGCCAGGCTGGCGGGGCAGCTGGTCGTGATCTGGTGCACGACGGGGCCGCCGCAGACGTGGCGTTCGGAAGCGGTGTTGCGCGGCGTCACGCTGCCGGCGGCGAAGTCCACGCTGTTATCGTCCGTGTCGCTGCAGCCGCCGTTTGCGCGCGCGATCGACAGGGTATTCGATGGTGCGGGCGCCGCAGCGCCTTCAAAGCCGTTGGCCGTGCCGAAACCCACCAGGTCGACGACGGCCGCGCCCGTGGGGCTGGTGCCCGTCTGGGCCGTCTTGTTATTACTCAGTAACACCTTGCCCGCCGTGCCCGACATGGCCAGGCTGCCCGTGGCGTCCGGCGTAGGCAAGTCCTGCGTGCCGCCCGTGCCCTTGGCTTGCTGGACGAGCAAATACTGGCCAGCTTGCAAATCGATAGCGGGCAAGGCCGTCACGGCCCAGGTCGAACCGGCGGCGGACGCGTATTGCACGCTCCAGTTGCTCAGGTTCACGGGGCTGGCGCCGCGGTTGAACAGTTCGATGAAATCGTTGCGGTACAGCGCGCCATTATTGCCGCCACCGCCATACACCTGGCTGATGACGACATCGGAAGCGGCCAGCGCCGGCACGGACAGGCTGGCCAGCAAGGCAGCCATGACGGTCAGGCGCAGGGGCGTGCGCAAGGGAGAGAACGAGGTGTGCATGAGTATCCCGGTCGGTAAATAAATGGCGCCGCACCCATATGCCGGCCGGCGCACCACAATTAACAAAAGTATTTCAGACTTGTTATTTGTATATTAAAGGCCGGGGATGACGACTTGATGACATTTGATTAAGCCGAATGGCGTAAGTGCCCCGTCAGCCAAGCGCAAGCAGCTACTTTTTTAGTAGTCAATAAGCAACAAAATGTTCACGGTGGCACGATAAAAGAGGCGCCGCCTGGAAAAATATGATATATTTCAGGCAAATAAGTTTGATTCTTGATAAGCCAATAGCAACTTTGAAAACCTAGCAACACAAATAGATTGAGCAGGCCCCATCCATGCCAGGCTCTTCAGCTGCCATGCTGCCCGTGCACGAACAATGTCGCACTGGCAGCGTACGCATCAATTACATCCTCAGCGCCTGGCGATACGCGTCGCGCTCGGAATGCATTTTCAAGAGGTCAGTAATGTTAAAGCCAGCCACCCCATTCAAATTCGTTTCATTGTTTGCCTGCAGTGTTTTGTTGCTGGCGACGAGCACGGCGCAAGCGCAAAATGGCGCCCAGCGCACCAGCGGCGACGAGAAACGTTGCCAGGCCACGGGAGCGGCCAACAACGCGGGCGGCAAGGCGAAGGACGCCGACCTCGATAGTACGTACAGTGCTTGCAGCCTTGTCGATGGCTTCATCGGCTTCGGTGCACGCATCAACGACGGCACCAGCGCACCGCCGGAATTTGGCAGCGGCGCTTCGGACCAGGAATTGCGTAACACGCAATTTGGCAACGGCGGCCACCGCCTGGGCAATCAGTTTGCCGATGCAGGCGATGCGGCCGGCGGCACGCGTGCCCGTCCGCCGCGCGACACGGGAAGCTATCAGTTTGGCACCCGCGATTTCGTTACCAGCCAGGCGTTCCCGCCGATCGATGGCGCGGCTGGCTACCGCGGACCGGGGCGCGCCTACCAGGGCGCCACCGGCGCCGATACCTATGCACCGCTGATTACGTCCGCCTCGCGCAGCACCGGCTCGCCGGCTGGTGGATCCGGCGTGGGCGGCGGCGGCGCGACAGGCGGAATCGATAGCGGCAATAGCGGCATCGGCATTCCCAAACCACCTGTCACCGTCGTGCCCGAGCCGGAAACCTATGCCATGCTGATCGCCGGCCTGGGTCTGGTGGCATTCGCGGCGCGCAGAAAGCGCGGCGTCAAAGCCCGCGAAGCGGGTCCCGCCTCGCCGACATGCCCCAGGGGCGGTGCCAGCTCATCGCTCAGCGCCGGTAGACCATATAGGGCGCGGCGAGCGGGTCGCCGATAAACAGCCCCTGCGCCGGCCACAACACGCTACCCCAATATGCTTCCAGCGCCGTCATGCCGCTCAGGTAGCGGCGCAGCAGTACGGTAGGATTGGGGAATTTTTGCCAATAATTGCACGGTTCACTCACCGTACCGTAGCTGGCCGTCGCGCCAGCTTCCAGCCAGCGCTGGCTGCTCATCTGCCCGCTGCCCTGCAAATCGCCGCCGAATGACGTCAGGTGATCGGCCAGCGCCCCGGGCAAGAAGCGCAGGGTGTCCAATTTGGCCACATTGGCCACGCCGGTCTGGTACACCATGATGTTCTGGACACCTTCGATGCTGTTGGCATGCATGTTCGTGACGGTCAGCTTGCGCTGACGCACCATGCCGGACGGCGGAAAGAATGCCGCGCGACTATTGCGCGCGGCGTCGCTGGTAGTCAGGTAATAGGCACCGGCGGCCGGCACGGCAAACCCGCTGGCTGTGCCGCGCTTGATGACGGCCTTGGCATCGTCCACGGAATCGACGGGCAACAGCATCGACAGGCGCATGCCCATCTGGGTCATGGGCCTGTCCACGCTGCTGTTGAAATAAGCGCTGGGCTTGCCCGGATCGCACGTCTTGACGCACTGCGCCATGTCATATCCCAGGGTAAATGCGGAGGTGATCGAATTGCACTCGACCGCATACGGGGCGCTCCAGACCATCAGCACCGCCTGAATCTCGGGCTTGAGCTGGGCCTCAATGCGCTCCTTGAGCTGGGAAAACTGTTCGGCGCTGAGTTTGCGCGGCCGGTTCGGAATATTCACATGCACGACGTTGGCAGGCGAAATGTCGTGCGACTGGCGGTAGTACTCGCCCACCTCCACGCTATTCGGTTCCGCATCATTGATGATGATCGCCAGATGCGCAGGCTGCAATCCTGGTGCCGCGCCAGCCTGTGGCACCGAGGAAAGAGCCGCCAGCAACACGGGAAAAAAACGCAGTGGAGTATGCAATGGATGGCTGCCAGAAAGATGAGTCGGAAGGCTCGCGGCACGACCGTCGGGCCAGACAGCCCATTATAGCGCCGGAAATGCCACTGTAACGCAGCAAAAAAAACGGAAGCCATGGCTTCCGCTTCTTGTCGCTGCCGATGTCCGGCGCGTTCAGGCCTGCAATTTGCGCCGGCGCGCCACAAAGCCCATCAGGCCCAGGCCGGCAAGCAGCATGGCGTAGGCGTCAGCTTCCGGCACCGCGCTGGCCGAGACATTGCCGCTGTAGCTGCCGCCGGATGCGGAAGCAACATAGCCATCGACCTGCAGGAAATAAGTGCCCGCCAGCAACGGCATCTTGCCACTGTTCAGCACCCAGGCCTGGTCTTGCGCCGTGAAATTGAGCAAGTCGAGCGCGCCATGCAGCACCACGCCGCTGGCATTGCTCAGACTAAATCCCGTCAGGGTGAGGCCGGAATTGGCACTCGGCTTGAGCGAGGTTGCCAGGCCGCTGAAATCATGGGCACCCGTCAGAGTGAACAGGAATTTATCGCTGAAAAAGTTATTTCCGGCGCCAGCAAGCTGGCCGGCCCCCAGGCGAAACGAAGCAAACAGTTCGCCGCTGGAATAGTCGATCAAGTCCTGCGTGAGGTCAACCGGTGCATGGCTCAGGTCAACGGGTGCGGCATGGGCGCCCAGGCTGGCAGCGGAGAGCACCACGGTCATGAGCAGGGATTTCAATATTTTATGCATACTTTTCACCAAAATAACGGCGGCCAAGGCAAGCGAGCCGCGGGAAAGGGACTATAGCGTCACGACAGGGTGTCGTGTTCAGGCGGACTTCTGGCGGCGGCGGGCCATGCATCCCAGCAAGCCCAAGCCGGCAAGCAGCATCGCATAGGTTTCAGGCTCGGGCACGGCCGATACCAGGCTGCCATTCGCGCTGAACGTGGCGCCGGTGGTGGAGACGATATCGCCACTGACCTTCATGTAATACGCGCCGGCGGCCAGGTGCGTGAACGACAGGCTCCATTTGTCAGTCGCACCGCTCAGCTCCTGGGTACCGCCATGCAGCAAGGTATCGCCGACGCTGCTGTACAGGCCAAAGCCCGTCAGATTCAAGCCGGTCAGGGCGCTGGTGCTTTGCGAAGTCAGAATGACGTTAAGCGCGCTGGGCTGCGTTACATTGAACGTAAACACATCACTGAAAAAGCCGCCCTGCTGATTGTTCTTGAACTTGTCGCCAAACGTCAGCGAACCGCCGTTGTCCAGCTTGACAGCTTTTGGCAAGGAACTGATGTCGACAGCCGCGGTCGCCGCCTGCGACAACAGTACCGAACCAGCAAAAGCCAGGACAGCCAAAATAGGGCGTGTATTGTTCTTCATGCGACTCCACAGGCAAAATTGTGGCCGCAACGCGGCCACATGAATTTATATAATCAAACCAGCAAGGATAATAGCATAAAGTAATTTTTTACGTTATTTCTTTTTCAATGAAAAGTTTCTTTATGGCATCAAAATATAAGGGAAAATTATCGTCCGCCGCGCCATCATGGAAGGCGGATGCAGCGGTTATAATTGGCAAAATTTCATCACATTGACGCATCATCCCAAGAAAAGGAAGTCATATGCCCACCTGGACGGCACTGCACGCCGATACCTACCGTCTGTACGGGCGCAGCGGTTGGCGCCTGACGCTGAAAGGGGCTGCCGGCAGCCGTCCCTTCCGCGCGATCGTCACCATGCGCCTGTGCCAGGCCGCGCGCGACGCCCGCGCACCATGGAAGTATCTGCTACCGTTTTGCAAGCTGCTGCATCGCAGCGCCACCCGCCGTGCGGGGATCGACTTTTCCTGGCAGACCCGGGTCGGTCCCGGTTTCGCCCTGACGCATGGCTGGGGCACCGTCATTTCGCCTGGCGCCATCATCGGCAGCAATGTCACCCTGCTGCACGGGGCGACCCTGGGCCGGCGTGACCGCATCACCGCCCCTGACCAGCGCAGCAGCGCCTATCCGACGCTGGAGGATGGGGTCTGGGTCGGCCCCCATGCCATCATTACCGGCGCGATCACCATCGGGCAGGGCAGCCGCATCGCCGGCGGCACCGTGGTCCTGGCCGATGTGCCACCCGCTTCCATCGTCGCGGGCAATCCCGGCAAGATCATCGCCAGCGACTGCGTTCCCGACGTCATGAATGCGGCGCCGCTCGCCGCGCCAGCCTCTCAGGCGCGCTGATACGCATCCGCATGGCGCACGATGTCGTCCTCGCCCAGGTAGGCGCCCGTCTGCACCTCGATCAGGTGCAGCGGCAGCTTGCCGGGATTTTCCAGCCGGTGGACCATGCCGAGCGGAATATAGGTCGATTCGTTTTCGGTCAGCAGGCGCACCGTCTCGCCGCACGTGACGCGCGCCGTGCCGCGCACCACCACCCAATGCTCGGAACGGTGATGGTGCATCTGCAACGATAGCTTCCCGCCTGGATTGACGACGATGCGCTTGACCTGGAATCGCTCGCCCACGTCGATGCCTTCATAACTGCCCCAGGGACGGTACACGAGCCGATGCTGCACGTGCTCGGTGCGCCCATGGCGCTCCAGGTGCTCGACCACTTGCCGCACGCGCTGCCCCTGATCGCGCCGCGCCACCAGGACGGCGTCATCCGTCTCCACGATCACCAGGTCCTGTACCCCCAGCACGGCCACGATGCGGCTTTCGGCCCGTATCATGCAGTTGCGGGCGCCATCGAGATAAACATCGCCGCGCACGACATTGCCCTGTTCATCGCCTGGCAACACGTCCCACAAGCCGGACCAGGAACCGATATCGCTCCAGCCCATGGCGGCGGGAAGCACCACGGCGCGGCGCGTGTGTTCCATCACGGCATGGTCGATCGAAACGCTGCGGCAGGACGAAAAGGCATCCGCTGCCAGGCGAAAGAAGTCGAGGTCACGGCAGCCGCCTGCCACTGCGGCGGCACACGCCGCCTGCATGGCCGGTTCGAATTGCTGCAACTCGCGCAGGAAGCTGGCGGCACGGAACATGAACATGCCGCTGTTCCACAGATAACGTCCGTCGGCAAGAAAGCCGCGCGCCGTCGCCAGGTCCGGTTTTTCCACGAAACGCTCGACTTCGCGGCCCTGCGGCGAACCGGCCAGCAATGCGCCGGCAAGGATATAGCCATATGCGGTTTCCGCAGCGGTAGGCACGATGCCAAAGGTGGCGAGCTCGCCGGCCTCGGCCAGCGCAGCCGCTTGCCCGACTGCCTGGTGAAACGCGGTCACATCGGCAATGCAGTGGTCAGCAGGCAAGACCAGCATGATCGCCTCGGCATCACGCGCCAGCAGATAGTGTGCGGCCGCGGCCACTGCTGGCGCCGTATTGCGTGCCAGCGGTTCCAGGACGATGGCCAGCGGCGACACGCCGATCTGGCGCAATTGCTCCGCCACCATGAAGCGATGCTCATTGCCGCAGACCAGCAGCGGCGGCATGGCCTCGAGCGCGGCATGGCCCAGTTCGCGCACGCGCAGCACGGCTTCCTGCAGCAGGGTCTGCTGCGACAGCAGCGGCAATAATTGCTTGGGTAGCGCCTGGCGCGACAGCGGCCACAGACGGCTACCGGCGCCTCCCGACAGGATCACTGGGTAGATTTTCATGTCCGGCTCCGGTCGACTGAAAGACGCACGCCGCCAAGGGCGTGCCAGCACAGCGCCACCTTGCGACCACCTGTACGGCAGTCCGGAACCGGCTTCGAAGGTGCGTCGTTCAAGGCGCCGCCGGCCCCGGGCGGATGGCCAGGTCCAGTGTACGGCGGGTGCACGAGGGAGGAGTTGATACAGTGCAAAAGAGATGCACATCGCGGGAGCCAGCGGGGCAGCCTGCCCCGCCGTCCCGCCCGGCGACGATTACAGGCGCCAGACCTTGATGCCCACGGCGCGCAACGCCGCTTCGTCAAAACAGGCCTTCACATCGATGAAGCAGCCGCCCTTGATCAGCTTTTGCTGGAAGTCTTCCACGGGCAGCGCTGTCAGCGCGCGATGCGAGACGGCAGCGACGATGGCATCGGCGCGCGGCAACTCATCCCACGCAAACAGGCGCACGCCATATTCGTGCATGGCTTCCTCGGCATCGGCATACGGATCGTGCACGAACACTTCCACGCCATAAGTCTTGAGTTCGTTAATCACGTCGCCCACCTTGGAATTGCGCAAGTCGGCGCAATCTTCCTTGAACGTCAAGCCCAGTACATTCACGCGCGCGCCCTTGATATAGCTGCCGGCGGCAATCATGTTCTTGATGGTCTGCTCGGCGATGTACTTGCCCATGCCGTCATTGATGCGACGGCCGGCCAGGATGACCTGCGGATGGTAGCCCAGCGTCTCGGCCTTGTGCGTGAGGTAATACGGATCGACGCCGATGCAATGCCCGCCCACCAGGCCCGGGCTGAACTTCAGGAAGTTCCACTTGGTACCGGCCGCCGTCAGGACTTCGGAAGTATCGATGCCGATCTTGTCGAAGATGATCGCCAGTTCGTTCATCAGCGCGATGTTCAGGTCGCGCTGGGTATTTTCGATCACCTTGCACGCCTCCGCCGCCTTGATGCTGGAGCAGCGGTGCACGCCCGGCTCGACGATGGACTCGTACATGGCCGCCACCGTTTCCAGTGTCTGCGGCGTGTCGCCCGAGACCACTTTCACCACGTTCGTCAGCATGTGCTTGCGGTCGCCGGGGTTGATGCGCTCAGGAGAATAGCCGACGAAAAAATCGCGCTTCCACTGCATGCCCGACGCCTGTTCCAGCACGGGAATGCAGATTTCCTCGGTCGCGCCCGGGTACACGGTCGACTCGTAGACGACGATGGCGCCCTTCTTCATGTGCTGGCCGACGCTCTTGCTGGCGCCGATCAGGGGGCCGAAATCGGGGCTGTGGGCCACGTCGACCGGCGTCGGCACGGCGACGATGATGATGTCGGCCTGCGCCAGAATGGCGGGGTCGGACGAGTACTCGGCATGCACGGCGGCGGCCATCTGCTCGTCGCTCAGCTCGCGCGACGGATCGACGCCCCGCAGGCAACTGTCGACCTTGCTTTGCACAATATCAAAGCCGATGGTGCGCGCCTGCTTGCCGAATTCGGCAACGAGAGGCAAACCGACATAACCGAGGCCAATCACGGCAATAGTAGTCATAACAATACTTTCAATCCAAAAAAGGTGGAAACCGTTATTCGGCGATGGCGCCTAGCGGCGCAGCGCTTCCTTGAAGAACAGGCGGATAAAGCCCATGTCTTCGATAAAGTAGCGCCGGAACATGCGGCGCGGTTCCTGTAAAAAACGATAAAACCATTCCAGTCCCGATTTCTGCATCCAGACAGGCGCACGCTTGACGCGGCCGACGGCGACGTCGAAGGTGCCGCCCACGCCCATGGCAAACGGGATTTTCATCTGTCCCTGGTACTGCCCCAGGAAGTGTTCCTTCTTGGGCGAACTGATGGCGACAAACAGCAGGTCGGCGCGTGCCTCCGTGATCTGCGCGACGACGCCAGGCTCCTCCTCCGCGCTCCAGTAGCCATTGCGGTAGCCGGCCACGGTCAAGCCCGGATACTTCAGCTCGTACAGACGCTTGACCTCGCTGACGACTTCCTCGCGCGCGCCCAGCAGATACACGCGCCATTGCTTGTCGGCACTACGGCGCATCAGCGCCTCGAACAAATCGACGCCCGCGACGCGCTCCTTGAGCGGCTTGCCCAGCAGGCGCGAGGCCCACACCACCGGCATGCCATCGGCATTGATCAGCGCACAGTCATTGATGATGCGCCGCAATTCGGCATCGCGTTCCGCCTTGACCAGCTTGTCCACATTCACCACCACATGCTGATGGGGATGGCCGGACTGGATGAAACCCTCGACTTTTTGCAAGGTTTCTTCCATCGTCAGATTGTCAATCTGGCAGCCCATCATCGTGATACGGGCGCTCATGGCAGCTGTGCGGCCAGCACGGCCACGATGCGTTCGGCGGCCTTGCCATCCCACAGGTGCGGACGCTGCCCGCGCTTGCCTTCGCCACGCAGGATTTTGCCGGCCTCGGACACGATACGCTGCGGATCTGTTCCCACCAGCACATTGCTGCCCTCATCGACGGTGACGGGACGCTCGGTGTTTTCGCGGATCGTCAGGCAAGGCACGCCCAGCGCCGTGGTTTCCTCCTGCAAGCCGCCGCTGTCGGTCAGCACCATGCAGGCATCCTTCCACAGGTTCAGGAAGGCCATGTATCCCTGCGGTCCCACCAGGGTCACGTTCGGTCCCAGGTCGATGCCGAACTTGTCCAGGTTGGCGCGCGTGCGCGGATGCACGGGAAAAATCAGCGGCAAGTCCTGCGCGATCGTGCGCAGCGCGCCGCCGATCGTTTGCATCATCTCCGCGTTGTCCACGTTGCTGGGGCGGTGCAGGGTGACCACGCCGTAGCGCTGTCCGGCGCCCGCATGGGCTGCCTTGAAAAGCGCCCCCTCGCCGTCGGCGGCGACGCCGGTGCCGGTGCCGAGCTTGTCGGCCTGGTACAGCACGTTGTCCACCATCACATGCCCCACGTAGTGCACGGCCGCATCAGGCTTGCCTTCGCGCCGCAGGTGTTCCAGCGCGCTGGGCTCCGTGACGAAAAACCAGTCGCTGATGCTGTCGGTAACGAGGCGGTTGATTTCCTCTGGCATGGTCATGTCGCCGCTGCGCAAACCCGCTTCGACATGGGCTACGGGAATGTTGAGCTTCTTGGCAACGATAGAACAGGCCAGCGTGGAATTGACGTCGCCGACCACCAGCACGGCGTCGGGACGCTCGGCCAGGCACAGCTCTTCGAAGGCCAGCATGATCTTGGCCGTCTGCTGCGCATGGCTGCCGCCGCCGGCGCCCATGAAGACGTCGGGCTGGGGGATGCCCAGCTCCTCGAAGAAGACGTCGTTCATTTCGCGGTCATAGTGCTGGCCTGTATGAATGATCTTGAATCCCAGCCCGCCATGGGCTTGCAGGGCGCGCACGATAGGCGCGATTTTCATGAAGTTGGGACGCGCTCCGGCAACCAGATAGAGGGTGGGCATCGAATGTTCTTTCAACGTGAATAAGGTCTAAAATAATGCCATCGTAAATTCTGCCGCGATTTCACTGCCCGCGGCAGTGACGCACAATGTCGTACAAGCAACTTTAACTTCGTAGTGGCGCGAATACCAGCCCAGCGGCGGCTGCTCGCTGGCGCTCGACAGGTGCAATCGCAACTGGCTGCCGGCAAACCGGCCTTCCAGCCGGAAACGCGCGCCGCACACCACCAGCACCTCCCCTTCCAGCGCCACCGACAGGCCGGGCGCAAAATGCCAGAACTGTTCCAGGCGGTGCGCCTGGCGTGCCTCGGCGCGGTCCTGCACGGCCAGGCGCCGCTTTGCCCCATCGAATTGCACGCTGCGCACGTGACGCACGGGGTCGGCCAGGCGCATATAGCCGTCGTGCGCACCGCGAAAGACGAACTGCGCGGGATCCTGCGGCATCTGCAGCACGCGGCTAGCCGCCTTGCGCAACCACATGAAGCGGCCGCCGCTGACCGACTGGTCCAGGCCGTCGACCCGCAGGGTATTGTGCGCGGAGGTGCCGCGGAAATAATCGCGCCATTGCAACTCCTGCCAATACGAATACGTTCCGGGGTCGACCAGGCACTCCTCGCCGGCAATCGACAGGGTCAGCGCCAGCGCATCGGCATGCCCATGCGCCGCGATTCCCAGGTATCCAAGCGGGCCGCAATCGAGCATGCCCTTGATTTCAGCAGGCTGGCCGAAATGCGTGCCAAACAGCAGATAGCCACCGTCGGCAAAATTCCAGTCGCTGGCCCGTCCATCGACCGCAGGTATCGCAGGCCGTTCCCTACCGCCAAGCAACCATTGCGCTGTTGCACTAGCAGCGGATGGCGCCTGCCCCCCCCACAGCGCATCGGCCAGCGCCAGCAGCATGGCCGGCCGGTCGCCCGCCGTGCCGGGTTCCAGGCGAAAGACGATGCCGTCATCGGCGTCGCCCACCATCGGCACATGGCCGCCGACATCGCGCACGGCGCCCAGGAAATGCGTAGCGCGCTGCAATATCTGCCAGTAGCCGTCACTGAACGGCATTTTCGCATGTGCACCGCTCAAGCCGGCCAGCACGAGGAATTCGGCGGCGAATACCTGGTAGGCGAACGCCTGCTCACGGTTGACGCCATCGGCCGAATGCTGCAACCGGGCCTGCTGTTCCAGTTCGCGCGCGGCCTGGTCGCGCCAGGCTGCACTGTGCCCCCAGCACGGCCAGGTCTGCGCAGCGACATACAGGCCGGCCAATTCACCGATCAAGTGGTTATTGGCCGACGAGTGGCGCGACAGGTGACGCTGGATAAACTGGCAATGGGAAAAAATACTGTCCAGCCAGCGCGAACGCCGCCGTGCCCCGGCCTCCCCCGTGAACAGGGCGCCGCTGCCGCCGCCCATGATGTGCCAGATCAGGCTCCAGTTAATCAGGCGGATGCCCAGTTCCAGGGAGCTGGTCCAGTTCGGACCCGTCAACGGCGGGCACTGTTCCAGCCACGTGTCCAGCTGCCCCGCCAGCGCATCGCGGTAGCGCACGTCGCCGCTCAGGGCCCAGGCCTGCGCCAGCCGTACCAGATGGAGGTGGCGGTTCAGCTCCCACACGTGCTTGATGTCGCCTACGCTGGCACGGTCGGTAATATCGAGAGCAAGACTGAAACCAGCCGGCCCCGTCACGCCGGTCAGGGGATCGGTATTCCAGCGCGGCGATGCGCCGACCTGGAAATGCGCTGTGGCGAAGAGTACCACCTCACCCGCCATGATCGCCTCGGCTTCGCGCAGATAAGGTGCCGCATCCGCCATCCGCGGCGCCACATACGGCGCGGCGGCGCCAGCTTCTCTCAGCGGCACCGGGATGGCCGTACTGAGCAGGCCATGGCGTAACAGGCGCGATTGCCCCATCTGGCGCAGCCGATACAAGGGCTCGCCTGGCGGCATGCAGCGCAGCCGGTTCCACAGCCAGCCCAGGCGGCTGGTGCGTGCGCGCGCCACATTCGTTGCTGCACTCATTGCGCCGCTCCATCGAGGCGCGCATACAGCGTCGCCAGCTTTTCCAGCATCAGTTCGGTATCGAAGCGCTGTTCGACCGTGGCACGCCCCGCCGCCGCCAGGCGAAGGCGCAGCGGCCTGTCGGCCAGCAATCG
Source organism: Janthinobacterium sp. TND4EL3 (assembly GCF_900156175.1). Taxonomy (GTDB): domain Bacteria; phylum Pseudomonadota; class Gammaproteobacteria; order Burkholderiales; family Burkholderiaceae_D; genus Janthinobacterium. The sequence goes on along the minus strand of NZ_FTMV01000004.1, from coordinate 283,704 downwards.
TTGCAATGCGCCAGCCAGGCTCGCGACACTCTCCGGCTCGACCAGCAAGCCATTGACGCCATCCTGCACCGCTTCGGGGATGCCGCCAACGGCCGTCACCACCACCGCCTTGCGGGCAGCCATGGCTTCAAGCATGGCCATGGGCAAACCTTCATGGTACGAGGGCAGCACGAAAATGCTGGCGCGCTCCATTTCCGCGGCTTTCTCTACCGGATCTATCCATCCAAGCAATTCAATCCGGTCGGCAATACCCAGCTCAGCGGCTCGCGCCCGCGCTTCGGCCAGTGCGCCCTCACCGCCCAATACCAGGCGCAGGTGGGGAAATTGCGCGCTCAGGACGGCCACGGCTTCGATCAGCTCAAAGACCCCTTTTTTCTTTTCCACGCGGCCGAGGAACAGCAGACGCCCATCCTCTTCCGGCAGCACGGGGGGCAGGCTGGCCAACTTGACCGAATTGGCCACGACCAGCACGGCCGCACGCGGCGCGAAGGCCTGCAGGAATTCGGCCCAGGAAGGCGACAGGCCGATCACGGCCGAGCTTTTTTCGAGGGTGTGCCGGATCCACCAGCGGCCGACAGGGCCCACCTCATCCATGGTGAACTGGCGGAACTCGCCGCCGTGCAAATGGAAGATGGTTTTGCATCCCATGGCGCGGGCCAGCGCCAGCAGGACCGACTTGCGGTAGAAACTGGCGCGCGACGAGCAATGCGCATGCACGAGCGGTTTCACCCCGGTCAGGCGCACCGCGAGCAACTGGCGCAAGGCATTGAAGGCAAGGGCGAGCTTGCCCATGGCCTGCACCTCAGCATGCGTGACGACATAGCGCACCGCATGCCTGTCGAGAAAACCCTCGCGCCGCAGGACGCAAACGACGGCCGCCACGCCGCCCTTGCCTTCCGGTGAGGTGCCCAGCATCAATGCCTGCGGCCTTTCCTCACTCACGCCGCCGTCCCAGGCCGACCCACCATGGCCAGTAACTCACCCATTTACCATCTCCCAGATCAAATTCATGCCAGACATACACGCGACTTGCAAAAAAATACTTTATTCGCGTGTAATAACGCTAATAAAAAAATAATGTTAAAACAACACAATCATTGCATTCATTATCACAATTGTCAACCGCAACACGGTGCTTTTCTTGTCTGCACGCCTCTTAAAATCCTGCACTCAGGATAAATCATGACGCATGGAAATTTGTCGTTTTCTCTCCACATTGGTTTGCCGGCAGGCAGGCACTGCCCGGCCGCAAAAAAAAACCTCTCCGCCAGCAATGGACGGAGAGGTTGATACATCTCAGGAGAGCGTCAGGGGATCGGCAAAAAAACGCGCCCATAACTTGCTCAACCACTGTGTGCAGCTTCTAAACCAATCCCACACCGAACTTTCTGATGCGAGCTGATCCGGCTGTCGGGCAGGCAGTCATTTCGGTATCGTTACCGTCTGCGCCCCCACCTTGAGCGTGCGCGCAACGGGATCGAATACGGGCGCAGGATTGCTGCAGCCGACATCGAGCACGACCACGAATTCGGCCTTGAGTTGCAGAACCGTATTCACAAACGCGCCATGGTCTTCCACGGTGCCCGCTTTCGGTGGAGGACCAGTGCGCTTCTCGAAGGCGATCGGCATTCCCGTCGACACGGGGATCAGGCACACCGATTGTCCATCTTTGGTCACGATCACCTTGCCATTCTCGCCTGTCTGCATCGGCACGTAGGAATGGAAGTTCCATTCAAACTTGCGCGGCGTGGCCGACGCCAGGGCGTCGACAACCACCGCAGCATTGACGCCGCGCAAATACCAGACCTTGCGCACCGCCTGCGTCAGGGCGCCGCCGTACGCCGGCGTGGCATCGCCTTCCACATAATCGAGTTGTGGCGTGGTCGAGAAGGCCGTGATCTTGCCACCATAGGCCTTGGTCTTGGTGTAGCCCTGCGGCGTATAGCCATCGATGGCCTGGCCCACGCCGCCGTCAAAGGTGATGGCATTGTGCGCCCGCGTCTGGCGATACCATGTACTGGACAGCGGTGAACCATAATAGTCGGAATAACCGGACTGTCCCAGCAGCGCGACGCCGTTGCGTACCAGGACAATGCTGTTCTGTTCGCCATGGCTGTGGTTATACGAGCCATACGGGCTCGATTTGAAATACAGCGAGGTGCGTCCGTTGTCAGCCATGCTGCTGTGCATGGCAGCCCAGCCTATGCTCGGGTACAAGCGGGCATTTTCTGGCGGCAGCGGCGTGCTGACCGACGAGACGGGCAGCGGGTACGGTGCCTGCAGCAAGGTCAGCGCGTCCATTTCCACGGGCAGCGCACGGAAATACCATGCCGCCTCGGGAGTCGCATAATGCGACACGAAGGCTTTCAGCACCGCAAAGGTGGGCACCACTTCCGATTCATCGCCAAACAGGTGGCGCGGCGTACCGGGCGGCACGAAGTGCATGAAATAGCGCACGAAACCGGACGACCAAGGCTTGCTGAACATATCTATACCGGAAGCGCTGGCCAGCGGCTGCCATACCTGCAGGGCCAGATCAGCCGTGTACTGCGCATACGCCGTACCATTGGCAAAGCCGCCTTCCGGGCCGCTCCAGGCACTGAAGGCGGCCGCGTAGGCGCGGAAAGAAAAATCAAACCAGGCATCGGCTTCCTTGATTTCACCGAGCGACAAGGTGGCAATAAGGGCAAGGAAACCAAGATTCGTGCCGCCATGGGAGTCGAACGGGTACTGATCCATGCGGCCATTGCTGCCCGCCAGATCGGCGTAGATATCGTTGGTGCGCAAGCGCACGACGTTGAGCCAGGTGGCGCGGCGCGTACCCTCGACAGCGCTGCCCAGCGTATCGAGGGCCTTGATCAGCGTCAACGCGATGACGCGCGTCCCCTGGTCCTGGTTGACATAGCTCGTCGGGCCATATGGATCGAGCGCGGCCAGCATGTCGCCCCGGTACAGCGCTTCGGTCAGATACTTCTGCTCGCCCGTCAAACGGTACAGCAGGGAGGCGCCTTCCAGCTGGCGTCCATTTGCCGACACCAGCGCACGGATATCGGCAGTTTGCGCAACGTTGGCGGCCGTCAGCACGGAACCCGTCTGCAGCGTCCAGTTTGAATCCTGCACCCCAGCACCAGGCTTGACGGTCACCCAGTCGACTTCGGAGCGCATCTTGAGCATGGCGGCGTTGCGCTCGGCCTTGAGCGGCGCGCTCCAGGCGCTATACAAAGGCAGGCCCTGCAAACTGCGCGGCCGCGCAGTTTTAGCGATGCGCGCGCGCAACTCCGCATTTTCCGGCACCACGAACGGCGCCGAGGCGGTCGTGATCGTGAAGTTGCGGTAATCGGACCATTCCACGGTCGGCGTGGGGCGCACGCGCCAGGAATAGCTACCGAGCGGCAACATCTGGCTAGGCAGCAACCAGTTACGGGTCGACGTGTACGTGCTGACCGCGCCGCTGGCCGATTTGATTTCGACCGTATACGATGCCGGCGCCGAAATATGGCGCGACCACGTAAACGTGGGGGGATTTTGCGCTTGAATCTGCAGGTTTGTCGGTGCAGGCGCGACCACGACAGGATCGAGGGACTGCACCCAGTCGGCATGCGCCGGCCCGGCGACCGACAACACACCAGATGCCAGCAATATTGGCAGCATCACGGGAAAGAGTTTCATAATTTAGCCTCCGAGGCAACGGCAATAAGATCGGAACCGATCTTGAAAAAGTAGGTGTGATAAGGCTGGCAAGATAAACTAAATTGCAGCGTAAAATATTTGTGATGCAACGCAAGATTTAAGAGACCTGGACAGGCCTCAATTTGGAGTTGACGCCCGGAATTTTATTATACGCATTTTCACCTGTTTTTTTCATGCTCATTAACTACCCAGCGGAACTTAAGAGAAGATGTGTTGGCGATATCCGACGTTAATACAATTTCGACCATGATATCCTTATCTACCAACTGTCGGATATTATCAATGAGCGCTTGTTCCTGCAATTTTGAAAAGGCGGGCGCGGGCACGATGCGGATCTGCCAACGGTCCTGCGCCACCTGCGCCACCTGGGATTTGAGGATATGTTCGACGCCCTTGAAGGCAAAGGTCAGCACGGACGGGCTGACGGGCTGGCCATCCCCACCAAAGATCGCATCCTCGTACTTGCCGCTGATTTCTTCCAGCACAGGGAAGGGCCGCCCGCACGCGCAGCTTCCCGCCTTCCAGCGCGCACGATCCGACAAACGGTAGCGCACCAGCGGCATGACGTGGTTATGCAGCGTCGTGCCGACTACAAAGCCGAAATCCGTCGTCGGCTGCCCATCCTCATCGACAATTTCAACATACGCGTAATCGGCATTCACATGCATGGCGCCGAACTGGCAGGCGCTGGCAAACGCCACCCGCTCGGCCATGCCGTACATATCGCTGACGTGTGCGCCCAAGCGCTCCTCGATCAGCGCCCGCTGATGCGGATACAGAGGTTCGGAACTGGTAAATACCAGGGGAATGGACAGGAAACGCTGCTGGCGCTGCAGGTAGCTCGCCAGCGTGTAGGCCGTCGATGGATACGCTTGCAGCATGGCCGGGGCATACGCGTCGAGCTGATCGCATATCGCGGCCATATAGCTCTCCTTCAGATGGCGCGAGGAGATCAGCAACTGTTTGTCATAGCGGTTGTAAAACCAGAATGGCGGCACTTCGCGCGACTGCGGCACGACGACGTCGCCGCGCAGTACGGCACTACGTGCGCCGCGGCGAAAACCGTTCCATTCCCAGTGCCGCCATACAAAGGCCATCTCGTACAGCACGGATAGCGGGCTGCGGAAGATCGTCAACGGCGTACCCGTGGTGCCGCTGGTTTTGCCGACGCTGTACCAGCGCCTGGCCCTGCCGCCGTTCGGATACAAGTTTGCCCGGTTGGCGAGCAAGGTACCCTTGTCGATGATGGGAAAGTCGCGCTGCAGCACCTGCAAGGCATCGCCGACGGAAAAAGCCCTGTCGATATGCCCATAATAAGGCAACTTGTCGATCGCACATTGCAAAGTCGCGTGCAACAATTTCAATTGCAAACGATCCATGCCAGCCTGATCCAGTTGCGCATTGCGGCGCAGCCGCGCCAGCAGATGCCGGCTTAAAAAGTTATCGCGCAGCAGCGAACGAAGGCCATAAAACAGCTCTTTTTTTATATTTTGCTTCATTCAGTGTCTTTTTTATCACTGCATCAAAGGGAGCCGGCATTGCCCCCTGTATTTTCAGACAGCACCTGGCTCGGAATACGTTCGCACGGCGGCTGTAGCCTGGCGGTGACAAAACCACGCATCAGGCCGGCTGCGGATACATGCCACAATAAAATAGACAGGGCGGCATCTTTGATGCTGCGCTTCTTGATGCACAGCGCCAATGCAGCCAATGCGCCCCCCCCCAGGCATGCCAAGGCCACACGCCAGTCAGGGGCCAGCAGCACGCTACCAAGGAGCAGCGCCCAGAAGGCCAGGACGGCAAGCGGATGCAAACACATGCGCAATACGCGCCCACACCAGGGCTGCCCCAAGGACGACCTGAGCAACACGCCGCCCGCATCCATGCGTCTGCTCCGCCACTGTCGCAAAACCAACGCACTAGTCGACTCGGCATGGCCTGAATGATACACGGCCACCGTATCGAGCCGCAACATGCGCCAGCCGCGACTCCCCAGGCGCAAGCCCAGCTCCGCTTCCTCATAGGCTTTCAGGTTGCGGTTTCCGGCATATCCGCCTGCCTCGTCCAGCGCCGCACGGCGATACAGCCCGCCGCCAGCCAGCCACTCGACGTCACCGGCGCGCGCGGAAGGCTTGTTTTTCAGGCGATACCGGTCAAACCAATTGTTGATATGCCGGTCGCGCAGTACGCCGGCAATGCCGCCCAGCGTAGGATCGTTTTCAATGAGTGCCAGCGCCTGCAGCAAGAAATCGCGCTGAAGCTCCATGTCGCCATCGAGAAAATATACAAATTGCGCGCGCGTATGCTGATAGCCAAGCTGGACTCCAGCACCACAGCCGCGATCGGCAGGCAGTGTCAACTGGACGATTTTCACGGGATATTCCTGCGCCAGCGCAACGGTGGCATCGGTCGACAGCGAATCGGCGACGATCACTTCCACCCCTCCAGGGATGCCGGAAACGGCCTCAAACACGGCATTGAGACAACGTTCGATATTATGCGCTTCGTTATATGTCTTGATTAAGATCGCTAACTTCATTCTTCACCTGTGTGTAACTGCCCAGTCCATGCATCGTTTAACGTCCGTCAGCCTGCTGGGCATCGTGGTCCGAGGTGATCGTTCCGCAAACTACAGACAAGGAATAAAGACCGCGCTCATGTCTGCTCCCTGAACCTGCCGTTGGCAAAGATTACCGGCCGCTTTTTCTCGATGGACGCCGACTGGGGTAGCGGCCGCGCCCCACGGTCGATAATGTAGAAAATATACGCCATGGTGGCGAAAAACTCGGCCCCAAGAATGCCGTTCGGCGCAATCGGCACTTCCGTCATCGAGCGCACCAGCAGCACGGCCAGCATCACCAGACTGGCGCCATTGGTCGCCTTCGAGGCGCGCATCGCATAGCGGATCAGGAAAAACAGGAAGGCAAGCAACGATGCCAGTCCGATCAGGCCCGAACGGCTGAATACCTGCAGGTACAAATTATGCGCGGAGACTGCGCCATTGAGGCCCATGCGCAGGCGGTTTTCCAGGTTCCAGAACGATGCTCCCTGGCCAAACAGGGGATTTTCCATCCCACCCTTGATGGCTGCGGACCAGATCCACAGCCTGCCCGTGCCCGTGCTGAGGTCGCCCACCGCGCGCGAATCGAGCTTGCTCTCGATCACCGTCAACAAATTCACGTCCGAAAACATGATCCAGATGCCCAGCATGGTGACCGCGAAACAAAAACCCATCAGCAGCACGGCCAGGAAGGTCGAACTGTTGCGGTTATAGCCGCGGGTTTGCGCCACCAGGTAATTCCATATCTGCATGCCGGTGATCATCGTGCCACCCATGAAGGCGGCAAGGATCGACGTCTTGGACTGCGACATGATCATCGTCACCCCCGCCACAAAAAGAATGCCGAGATGTATCCAGCGCTTCTTTTCCGGCTCAGCCATTTCCATCAGGAAAAATGCGCAGGCGACGGCGCCCAGCGCATTCGCGTGCGCCGTCACCCCCCACAAGCGCAGGTTGAAGCCAGGGATCAGGCCATTGTAGCCAGGCTGGAATGCGGCGTTGGGTGTGACGACGGCCGCGGCCAGACTGCCGAACACCAATGCCCCCAGGCAATACTTAGAGATACGCACAGGATCGATATCCGACACCTGCAAATACAGGAACATGGCCAGGTAGATGAAGAAGGGATAGATCAGCGACACGTGGAAGTAATAGCGCTGGCCCATAAAGATGGGCACGATGCTGAACGCCACGAAAAAAACCATGAAGGCGATCACGATATCGTTGGGCGCGCACAAGCCGCGGCGTGTGAAGCGCGAATGCTGGCGCAGCTTCTTGTTGAAATCGAACAGCCACGCCAGGCACAGGGCCAGGGAAATGCCGATTACCGCCATCAGGATCAGTTTCGATACCAGGCCCGAGGCGCCGTCGCCGTCGCTCATGTTCATCAGCCCCTGCTCGCTCATGGTCAGCTTGCGGAACGACAGGACGATGCTGCTGATGCTGGCCGCCACCGTCAGGAGGAAAACGGTCGCGAATGCCCAGCCGCGCCAGCGGACGGCAATGCCGGCCACGAAAACGGCGCCGCCGATTGCCAGCAGGGCAAACAGCAAGGCGCCCAAAGGCAGCAGAAAATAGATGATTAGCTCTTCCATGAATGCCCCTTAACTCACTTTCAACTTATTTTTACTTGTCATTTTCATAGGCCCAAGCCGCCCGCCAAACGGCGACCTGGGGCAAAACGCTGCAATATATACAACAATGCGGGACAGACGAAGAATCGAGGAAACAGCTTGCACGCAAGCAGGCTCAAAACCAGCTTGCCTGCCAGCTCCAGCAGTTCGCCGAACATGGCGGGGTACCCGGGCGCCAGCCACGACGCCAGCGGTACGCACCAGAGCAAGCCCAACATCAGCGGACCGCGCAACACGACGCCGAAGTCGGCTGCGGCCAGCTCGGTGCTGGCGGCGATAGTACGCATCTGCAACAACAGCCGCACCGTGTAAGCGATGCTGATCACGATGCCCACATACACCAGTTCCATGCGCACGGCGAAGTACAGTCCGGCCAGCATGAGGACCAGGCAATAAGCCTGCGAGCGCAGCACCGTGCCTTGTCCTCCCGTCGCCGTCAGGACCGCGCCGGACAGGGTACTCATGGCAAGCGCCACCATCCCTGTCGTCATGGCGGCGAACAGGGAGCCGGCCTGCAGCCACTTCTCGCCAAACACCAGATGCATGAGGAAATCGGCATGCGTGAGCGCATATGCATACGACGGCACCACCAGAATGGCAATCGCCGCGAGCGCGCTCAGATACAGCTGGCGTATGCGTGCCACGTCGCCGGCCAGCGCCGACGCGGTGGAAAACAGCACGGTTTGCATGGTCTGCGCCAACTGCATTGCCGGCGTACGCGAAAGCATCGATGCCGCATTGAAATTGCCCAGGGCCTGCGAGCCCAGCGCACCGGCAAAGACGCCGCTGGCATTATCCACCGCCCAATTCAACACGTTGATGCCTGCCACCTGGCGGCCCAGCGCCCCGGCCTTGCAGGAGTGGAAAGGGTTGCCGAATACCAAGGGATGCGGACTAAAGTAAAAGCTGAGGGCAAACTGCAGTATCGCCTGCGCATACCAGGCAGCCAGCAGTGCCCAGACACCGGCGCCGGCCAGGGCCAGGCCGACACCAACGACGGGATAGGCAATCAGGTAGGCGCCGGTGGTGGCATACTGGATTTCACGAAAACGCAGTTCGGCGCGCAAGCGGGCCTGCGAAATGCCATACACGGCGATGACCAGATACGAGGGCGCCGAGTAGCGGAACAGCGTGCCCGCCAGTGGATTGTCCAGCCAGATGGCAAGCGGGTAGGACATGCCAAAGACGAACAGCATGCCGAGTACAGAGCCCAGCATTAACCGGGACAATACCACGCGCAGTTCCTCTTCCGAAAAATCGCCCTGCATCAATGCCCAGCCAAAACCCTGGTCGATCACCAGCGCCAGCGCGCCGAACACCAGCAGTGCATAGCCGAACGTGCCCACCAGTTCCGGTCCCAGTTCGCGCATGATGACGACTTGTGCGCCGAATTGGGCCAGCACGCGGATCAGCGTGCCTGCGTAGTTACTTTTCACCGCGCCGAGTGTCTTTGCTGCGAGAGTCATGTTTTTCTAGGTAAGTGAAACAGCACAGGGCGCGGCGCGCACCCTGTGTCTAGCCGTGTATGCCCATCAGGCGCAGCTTGCTGGCCGGGTCGAGCGCCGCCTGCATAGCCTTGACGAAGTCGTCCTGCAGGCGGAATGCGGCAGCCGTGTCGCGGTCAATCGATGAAACACGGAACAGCAGACCGTCGGGAATCTCTCCCTTGAAGCCGTAGCGCATTTCCACCAGCTTCTTGTCCGAGCGGTTCGTCACCACCACGTCGCCCACCGTCGTCCAGTACGTCACGGGCTCGTAGCGCTGGTTTTCCATGCTCGTTTCCAGGCGTTTCAGGGGAATATCACCCTGGCTCGTCGACAGAATTTCTTCCCGTGTCGAAACGATCTGGAAGCCCTGGGCCGGATAGCAGATTTCCGGATAGTGCACCTGCGTGGTATCGCTCTGGTCCTTGCCGTAAGCAATCGACAGCATGATGCGTTCGCCCCGGTCATTAACGTAGGTACGCGACAGTATCTGTGTGTAAATACGCTTGAGTTCGGACTGGATTTGCGGATCGATCACCGAGCCGACAGTCGCCTTTTCCTCATGCCATGCCCCAAACTGGCTGGGAATGATCTTCTCGAGCTCGGGCATCGGCCTGGTCTCGGCCAGGCGGATGCTCGGCTTGGCATAGGCGGCCGCGAGCGAGGCGAGCACCATCATGCCGCTCAGGACCAGCATGGATAATCGCGATGGTTTCATACTGCCCCCTTGTGACGGCGCTGGCGCATATTCACGAACCATTGCAACAGCGAATCAATGGAAATGATCAGAATCAAGGCGCTGATGAACAGCACCATGCCTGCAAAGCCGTGCAAAAAGCCCTGGCCGGCGGCATCGCCAAAATAATAGGTAATCAAGGTCAGCACAATGACGCGCACCACGTTGGCGGTAAACGAAATCGGCACGATCAGGATGGCCAGCATGACATTGCGGAATGCCGACGTATGGCGCACCACATTCATGTAGAACAGGCCCAGCGACTCCAGGGTCAGCAACGTCTGCAATCCGGCGCAGGCATCGGCCACCAGCAACTGGTACTGGCCTATCTGCAGGATGACACCGCTGCGCGCGATCGGATAGCCGGCCCAGAACAGCAGGTGTTCGGTGACATACGATACGGCCATTTTCATCGGCATCGTCAGTGCACTGACGATAGCGCCTGGCAAGGGAATCATGAACAACATGAAAAAGAACGGGAACCACTGCACTTTCAAGGCGCGCACGCCAAAAAACAGCAGCAGCAGGGCCGCCAGCATCATGATGAACGATGCCAGCTCCATGCTCTGGATACTCTGCGAACGGCCCATTATGTAACACAGCAATGCCAACACGGCCAGCGGCCAGCCGGCGACCGAGCCACGCGCGCCGTCTGCAGCCGCCAGCATGGCCGGCCATTGCCGTCCCAGCAGCCACAAGGCGAGCAGCAGGATGATCGGACCATGCGCGTAGCTCTCCGTGGACCACAGGCCGAAGGCCAGGTCACGGAAGGTGGGCACATACATGGCCAACAAGCCCAGCAGCATAGGCCACCAGTGCAGTAAAAACTGTTTCCAGTCCAGCGAGGCGGCTGGTCGCGACTGTGCGAGCGAGGCCATATCAGTAATCGACCAGTACCGAACCAACCACTTCCGCACCGCTGCGCTGCAGCTGCTCGCGCATGGCGTCGATATCGGCCAGACGCGTCTTGTTCTTGCGGACGACCAGCAATACGCCGCCGACGCGGGCGCCCATCACGAACGCATCGGATCCCGACGATACGGATGCCACGTCGTACAGCACCACATCGTAGCGCTCTTCCAGCTGCGTATTGAGTGCGCCAAAGGCAGTACGGCTCAGCAGCTCCTGCGGATTCGGCGGCAAGGTGCCCGCTCCCAGCACGGACAGATCGACGAAAGAATCGATGACGGAAATGGCGTCCTGCTGGGCGCGCCCCGCCAGGACATCGGAGAGACCCTGGCGTTCTTCCAGCGCGAAAATTTCGTGCTGGCGCGGCTTGCGCAGATTCGCATCGACCAGCAGGGTGCGTTCCCCGAGCTGCGAAAACACCACCGCCAGATTGGCGGCGAACAGGCTGGCGCCATCGCCGCTGTCGACGCTGGCCACGACCAGCGCCTTGCGGCCCAGCGAAAACCAGCGCAGCATCAACTGGCTGCGTACGGCGCGCAAGATTTCCATTTGCGGGCTGAAAGGCTGATACGCAGCCACCAGCTCGCTGGAAAACTTGCCCTCGCCTTCCTGCAGATACGGATAATCGAACTGCCGCGCCAGCACTTGCTGGATATCGGCTTCGCTGATCAAGCCGAGACGCAAGGCCGCTTCGCCAAAACGGATGCCGAGTTCCTTCTGCATGCGCAGCACGCGTTCGGCATTTTCCGGGGTGATTTTGCCCGAGGCCAGCAACAGGGCGCCGATGCTGGAGTCGCCGCCCCGCAGGGGTGACGGTTTCGAAACAGGATGCGCGGGAAAGTTCATATTCAATTCCATCAATTAATTGGCACTCAGGCGGCGAGCCGGCAGAAGACGATGCAAGCCCTTGCGACGACGCGGTGCGGCTTTCCAGTCGACCATGCCCAGTACTGGCACTTGCAGCAAGTCAGCCAGGTCATGGTCGGAACGTACGCGGCGGTCCAGCATTTCAATCAGCAGGGCCAGGCCAATACCGAGGAACGTTCCCAGGACGATGGACAGCAAGGTATTCAACAGCACGCGCGGGCTGGACGGTTCAATCGGTGGCACCGCCGGGTTCAGGACGGCAATGTCGGACTGGTCGGACTGGCCTTCGATCTTGGTTTGAGAGAAACGTTGCGACGTCACGTCAAAGGCGCGCTGGGCGCTTTCCACGTCCTTTTGCAGCACGCCCATCTCATCGCGGGTACGGTTCAGTTCCAGCACTTTTGCCTTTTGCACCGCCAGCGCCGCGCGCACGGCTGCCTCGCGCTGCTGCTGGATCTGCGCCGCATTGCCTACGCTGTTCGAGGTAATGCGCAACTGTTCGCGCAGATCGGCTCGCAGCTTCTCCGCCTCGGCCTTGGCGCTCTGGTACTGCGGATGATTCTTGTCTAGACGCTGCCCCAGTTCTGCCAGCTTGGCCTCAGCATTACCAAGCCCCATCTTCAGGCTTTGGATCAGGGGATTCGACGCGACGTCCGGCGATTCGACGCCATTGCCGCCAGCGGCCATGCGCTGACGCGAATTTGCCTCCATCAACTGGCCCTGTGCCATCACCAGCTGTGCGGACAGGTCATTCAAGCGATTCGATTCCACGTCGAGACGGTTGTCGACACTGACGATACCGTTTTCCTGCTGATACTTGGAGAGGCGGTTCTGCGCCTTTTCCACGTTATCGCGCAGCAACTTGGTTTGCTCATCGAAATAACTGGCCGCCTTCTTCATCGGCTCCACTTTCAGCTGGATGCTGACTTTCTGGTATTCGTCGGAAAAGGCATTGGCGACGGCCGCCACAAATTGCGGATCGGAACCCTTGAAGCTGATGTCGACCACGCTGCTTTCGCGCGAAGGCACGATTTCCAGCTTTTTCAGCAAGAGATTGGCCAGCCAGTCACGCACCGTCCCCTTGCCTTCCGTCGCCGCATTGAACTGCTCGATGACGGCAGGACTGTTGGCCAGACCCAGGTGATCGACCACGCGCAATGCCACGTTCTTGCTGCTGATGATATCGATCTGCGTGGCCATGTATCCGGGCAACAACTGTCCTGGCATGGCCAAGCCAGTGACAGGATCGACACCCTTGTAATTCATGACCAGCGAACTGGTGGCTTTGTAGCTCTTCGGCAATAGCAGGCTGACCGACAGCGTGGCGAGCACGGTGATGATCAAGGTCAAGAAAATAATCTTCTTGCGCGCTTGCAAAATCAGCAAAAATTGAGAGAAATTCATGTTGGAACCTTCAATACTGAATGATAAGAACGAGGCACGCGGCCCCGTTCAAGACTAGAACAAGCTCTCTTTGACATACACGACATCATCGACCTGAAGCAAATCGTCATGCTTGGCCTCAAGGACCTGCAGCTTGCCTTCCGCATCGCGGCGCTTGATGCGGATGCCGCGCTCCGTGCCGCGCTGCGTCAGGCCGCCCCCTGCGGACAAGCCCTGCAACACGGTCATCGAACGCTCCAGGCGGAATGGACCCGGACGCTGGACTTCGCCGTAGATATAAAAGCGTGGCGCACGTTCGACAAAAATCACGTCATTGCCAGCCACATCGAGATCGCGGTTCAAATCGGCGCTGCGCACCATTTCCACGATATCGATCACTTCCCGGCTGGTCTTGCCGTCGCGCTTGCGGATCAGGTTGATCGAATCGCCTCCATCGGCGCTGACGCCGCCGGCCATGGCCAGCATATCCATCACGCTGCGGCGGCCTTCGATCGGATAGCGCCCCGGACGGTTCACCTGCCCCAGCACCGACACCTGCTGGCTTTGCAGCGAAGTCACGATGATGTTGACCTGTGCCTTGCGCAGGAAGCCGCCGCTTTCAAGCAAGCCGCCCAGCTTCTTTTCTGCCGCGGAAACTGACAAGCCACCGAGCGCCACATTGCCAACCAGCGGAAAAGTGATCTGACCGGCTTCGCTGATGCGCGTCTCCAGTCCCAGGTCAGGATTGCCATAGACGGAAATTTTCAGTACGTCGCCGGCCCCCAACTGTACGTCGGCGGCACTGGCAATGCCCGTACCAATGGCCAGCAACAGGGTCAGGCACCACATGACAAGTCGTTTCATGATTCGTTCAATCCATAATGAGTTACTTAAATTACAATGCTGCGGCTTACTTCAAGCCAGCAACGCCACGATCATTCGATTCCGAAGAACTCGACGCCGGTGCCGCCGGTGCCGCCGGCACACTCGGTGCTGGCGCGGCAGGCGTCGCAACGGCTGGCGCCGCAGCAGGGGCACTGGCCGTCGCCGATGCCGCGGCACTACCTTTGTTCAGGTACTCGATCTTGGCGGCGGCACGCAAACGTTTCAGCTCGGCATCGGCCGCATCCTTGTTTTTCTTGTTGAACAAAAACTGCTCAATTTGCGGTGCCGCCTGGGCCAGGGTCGCGGGATTGTCGCGGATATCGGCCAGGGAAATGAGCAGCGTGCGATCGCCCTCGCGGATGATGAACAGCTGCCCCTTCGGCATGGACAGCAATTTCGCGCTCAACTCCGGCGCCAGGTCGGCGCTGGTGCGCGACAGCTGGGTACGGGCAAACTTGACCTTGTTGGTATCGAGCCAGGCCGCCACGTCGTCGAGTGTCTTGGCGCTGTCCATGGCCGCTTTCAACTGATCGGTCATGTCAGCGCTGGCGATAATCAGTTCGCGCATGTCAAACTGCTTGCGCTCGCTGAAGAATTGCGGATTCTTGTGGAAATACTCTTCCACTTCCTGCTTGGTCGGGCGGGCTATCGTCCCGATACGCTTCTGCATGTAGGCTTGCGCGACAATCAGCGCCTTGGCGCGCTCGATCGCCTGCACCACCTTGGGATCGCGGTCCGTCTTGTCCTTGGCCGCTTCATTCTGCAGCAACTGGCGGTCGATCAGCGATTCAAGCAACTGCTTGCTGGCCGCTTCCTGTTGCGCCGCTTGCACGTTGGCACGTTGCATTTCTTCATTGAGCTGCAGGACGGTAATTTCCTCGCCATTCACGCTCGCCAACGCCTGGCCAGACTTTTTTTCTTTATTGCCACAGGCCGACAGTCCTGCGACGGCCAGCAACACCATGGCAGTACACAGCAGGCGCACGGGCATGGCAGGCTTGCGGGAGGACAAACGGGCGATTTGCGGTTGGTTCAAAATGACTCCTTCAGTTCAGGTAAGGAAATCCGCTGATAGATTTGTGAACGTGATGATAACTCACTTAACAACAAAACATTGTCAAAATAACAGATTTCGAATGAAATTATGGGCTTGCGGCCACATCATTGTCAATATTATAAATATGATACACAGCGTACTGGGTCGCTAGGAAACTATTTGCTTAAAAAGCCATTAAAAGATCTTAAAAACAACTGTTTCATCAGAAACACTGAGATTGAAATGAATGTACATGAATAAATAGTTCTTTATGGAAACTTTTCGACGTGACGCTGTACACTGCCGTCACGACGCACAACATTGGGTAGCAGATTTCTCCGGCGGAGCGGCGGGGATAGGGCCGATCCTCGTGGGATGACAATATCTGAAAAGCAAGGGTTTTCATGTCGTCCAGCCCAGGCGCCAGCACACCTGTCGCGCACGCAAGACTGCCCCGCCGTCAGGCCGGCGGGCCGTCTCGCTGTCATACCATGTTGCCTGGCTTGCCTCATAGGGTCGTATGGCTCGTCGAATCACTGTTCGGCCGACTCCAGGAGTCGGACATTCGATACCTTATTCGATACCTTACATGCTTGCGTCATTTTAACGCGTATTAATTCCTTGCAAAAAATATTCAATCCCTGTGTTGCATCTCCTGCCACCGGTCCGCACTCAATGCGCGTTCTCGCGCTTCAACACGACCTTGACCGTGCGCAAAATGATCCACAAGTCCAGCCACAGCGACCAGTTGCGCAGGTAGTCGAGGTCAAAATGGATGCGCGCTTCCATCTTGTCGAGCGTGTCCGTCTCGCCGCGCAAGCCGTTCACCTGTGCCCAGCCGGTAATGCCCGGCTTGACCTTGTGGCGCAGCATGTAGCCCTTGATCAGCTTGCGGTACTGCTCGTTGTGCGCCACCGCATGCGGACGGGGCCCGACGATGCTCATCCGCCCCTGCAAGACGTTGATGAACTGCGGCAACTCATCAAGGGAACTGCGGCGCAGGAAGCCGCCCACGCGCGTCACGCGCTGGTCATTTTTGGTGGCCTGCACCACCTTGTCGCCATCCTCGCTGACCGTCATCGAGCGGAACTTATAGACGATGATTTCTTCGCCATACAGGCCGTAGCGGCGCTGACGGAAGATCACGGGCCCCTTCGACGTCGCCTTGACGGCGATGGCGATGATGAGCATCACGGGCAGCAGCATGATCTGGATCAACAGGCCCAGCACAATATCACTGCCCCGCTTGACCATGCTGTTAAAACCGGTAAACGGCGACTCGCGGATGGCGATCACCGGCATGCCGCCCACATTGTCGAAGCGGGCCTGCATCAGGTCAAAGATGTAGATATCGGGCAAGAAGTACACGGATGCCGTCGTATCCTGCAGTTCATCAAGCATCTTGCGGATGCGTGGCTGGGCCGAAATGGGCTGACTGATAAATATCATCTTGATATTGTGTTCGCGCACATAAGCGGCGATATCGGCCATCTTGCCCAGCATGGGCTCGCGCATCGTCTCTGGCCAGCGGTCATCGGTACGGTCGTCAAAAAAGCCGTGCACGCTCATGAACAGGTTCGGATTGCGCTCCACGGTAGCGGCAAATTTCAGGCTGGCGTCGTTGGCGCCAATGATGACGACGGAGCGCACTTCACTGTCGCGTCCGGTATCGGCCACCATGCGCCGTGCAGCCAGATGACTGAGCAGTAACACAAATGGCGTCAACACGAACCAGGCCAGCACCAGATCGCGATCATAATGAAACGCCAGTCCCGTTGCCGAGCCCAGAAATACCAGGATCAGCGCCGTGATGCCCCAACTGACGAAGACATCGCGGGCGTAGGCCAGCATGCGGCCGCTGCGCCAGGTGCGGTAGGGGTCAACATACTGAAATACCGACGAGGAAATAAAGAACGCCAGTATCATCAGCACCAGCGAATAGCCGGTAAACGGCGAACCGGACAGAACTGCCAGCAAGTACAGCGTCCCCATGATGATCAAGGGATCAAGGATACGCTGGAAGAACGAAATCAGGGGTATATCATTAACCGTCATATGACTCTCAGAACTGGACACTGGCGCTAAAGGAAACGCCTTTGGCGCGGTAGCTGCCTGTATTAATAATCGGGGCGCCCTTGCGGGTATCATGGAAGGCATTCAAACTCAGCTGGATATTCGGTTGCGGCGCATAGGTCAGCCCCAGCGACTCCGTACGCGTGGAATCCGTGACATCGACGGGAAAGACCAGGCCGCTGGTAGCGGAGAAGTCGCGTTTCTGGCGCCGCACTTCAGCATCCATGCGCACTTTCGATGAAATATCCCATACTGCGGCCACACTGGCGCCATTATTCAAGCTGCTCGATACCAGCGCACTTTCCACGGCGCCGAATTCATGCCATACATTCCCCGTAAAGCGCACTTTTCCCAACGGCGCCCAATTGACGATCAGGCGACCATTTACGCCTTTCGAATCGCGTCCCGAGAACGATGCATAGCCGCGGCGGACCCAGCCAGCGAGCAACTGCACCTGCGTCGCCTGGCTGTAGCGCCAGTAGATATTTGCCTTCACCTCGTCCTGGGTATAGCCATCGACCAGGCTAAATTGCGAGCCCGCCGGGCGGTTCGGATAATCACCCTTCAGGTGACGCAGCTGCACACCGATCTTGCTGCCGCTCGATGCGAGGTAATCGAGCCCCAGCTCGCCCGCATCCTCGACGCGATTCGCATAGCTGAGCCGCGTCAGGTCATAGTAGTAGCGCTCACGGCTCAGTCCGCCGCGCAGGCGCCAGCTCGGATGGAACAACCAGCCGCCATCGAGATAATTCCGGTGCCGCGTGCGCATATTGCGGTTCGTGCCCGTGGATTGAAAGTCACTGAACGGTGTGAGGGTTTCCGAATACGTGACACCGGCATGACCGTCAAGATGATTACCGATATGCCATTCCAGGTCTGCCAGCAAATCCTTGCCGTTATAGTTCAGGCTGTCGAAATGCTGGAACGATACCCGCGACCACTTGGCTTGCCCGCTCAGTACCTGGCGTCCGATCGGCCGGTTGAACAGAAAGCCGGCCTGAATCTGGCGTGAGGTATCGGAACGAGGTCCCGTGTAACCTGGCGTGCTGTCGTCAAGACGCAAAAGGTTGTCATCGTAGGAATATGACGTGGCGAGAAAGGGGAAAATCGTGTCGCTCCATGAAGCAATGGCAGCCGGGCTGACCATGCTGCCAAGCAGTAACAAACAACCGGCGCGCAATGCCGATACCGTCGGGAAACGGCGTGCTGCGGCAGCAGGGCCGCCATCGGCATGTTTTTCTTGCGGGGAATTCAACATAGGTATTCTCTTTACTAGAGCAAACAGTTGATTGGCAATATTACCAGTAAGTCCAGTGTCCACCGGAAATAATCCAGAGGCCCAGCACGCCATTGGTCACGCCATGGGCGAGAATGGGCGCCCACAGCGACTGGCTGCGCATGTACAGCAAGGTGTAGGCAGCGCCAGCAACGATACCGGCCAGCCACAAATTGTGTTCGAAGCCAAACAGTGTCACACTGACAACAAAAGCCTTGACGCTTGCCAGACGCGGGCTGAACTTCAGAAAGTCCGGGGCATCGATCCAGCGCAGCAGGAAAGAGCGCCAGAACAGCTCTTCCATCACGGGCACGACCAGCGCCGCGCCCGCGATGCGCAACACCACCAGTACCCATTCGATGCGGCCATCATTGCGGGGATCGAAGCCGTCGGCGCTGCCGATCACCATCCAGTCCGCATTCAAATTAATCCACAGCAAAAAAACAACAGATCCGGTGACGACGGCGACGGCAATGGCGCGCGCACCGAGTCCTGTCCAGGCCAGTTCCGTATAGCTGCGGCGCCAGTACAGCAGCATGCCCAGCACGGCGCCGATCTTGACCGCATACAGCCAGCGCAAATCCTGCGCGGCAAAGCCGAGCCGGCCCAGCATGTCGGCGATAAAAATGAAGGAGAGGTAGACCAGGAATGGCGCTACCCGAGGCAAGGCGGCGCGGTCAAACATATTGACGCGTATCGGGGACAGGCCCGCACGCCAGACGCCCTGGTCCGGCTTGCGTGTTTTTCATGACAAACATGCATCCCCCGATGTAAAAAATATAATTATATAATTATATCAAGCTGAACCGTTGCCGTGGCAAGTAATCCTAACTTAAATTACAACAGGGAATGCGAGAAACCAATCAGGCGTTGCTGCGCGCCTCGATCTGTTCCCATTTTTCCAACGCTTCGAGCAACTCGTTTTCGATTTCCGCCACGCGCGCGTTCAGGCGCTTGCCTTCGGCCGGCGTCTTCTTGTAGAAATCCGGATGCGACAGTTCAGCCGCCAGCACCGACTGCTCGTCTTCCAGCTTGGCGATCAGTTTCGGCAGCTCTTCCAGTTCGCGCTGCTCCTTGTAGCTGAGCTTTTTCTGCTTGGCAACAGGGGCAGCCGCTTCGACCTTGACGGCAGGCTTGCTGGCCGGCGCCGTGGCGATCGGCAAGGTGCGCACGCGCTCCCAGTCCGTGTAGCCGCCGACGAATTCGCGCCACTTGCCCTCGCCTTCGGCGACGATCACCTGCGTGACGACGTTGTCGAGGAAGGTACGGTCATGGCTGACGAGGAAAACGGTGCCGGTGTATTCTTCCAGCAACTCTTCCAGCAACTCCAGAGTATCGATATCCAAGTCATTGGTCGGTTCATCGAGCACCAGCACGTTGGCTGGCTTGGCAAACAGGCGCGCCAGCAGCAAACGGTTGCGCTCGCCACCGGACAGCGACTTGACGGGCGAACGGGCACGTTCCGGCGCGAACAGAAAATCGTTCAGGTACGTCATCACGTGGCGGCGCTGGCCATTGATCTCGACCCAGTCGCTGCCGGGCGCGATGGTTTCCATCAGGTTCGCCTCTTCATTCAGCTGCGTGCGCATCTGGTCAAAGTACGCCACCTGCAGCTTGGTGCCCAGGCGGATGGTGCCCGTGTCCGACTGCTCTTCGCCCAGAATCATTTTCAGCAAGGTGGTCTTGCCCGCGCCGTTGGCGCCGATCAGGCCAACCTTGTCGCCGCGCAAGATGGTGGCGCTGAAATCCTTGACAATGACCTTGTCGCCATAAATTTTCGAGACGTTTTCCAGGTCCGCCACGATCTTGCCCGAGCGTTCGCCGGCCGACACGTCCAGTTTCACCTGCCCCTGCTGTTCGCGGCGCGCATTGCGCGTCAGGCGCAGCGCTTCCAGGCGGCGCACGCGGCCTTCGTCGCGCACGCGGCGGGCCTTGACGCCCTTGCGTATCCACACTTCTTCCTGCGCCAGGAACTTGTCGAATTTGGCGTTTTCCACCTCTTCGATTTCCAGTTGCTCCGCCTTGCGCACTTGATACGCCGTGAAGTTGCCTGGATACGACAGCAAACGGCCGCGGTCGAGCTCGATAATGCGCGTGGCGACGTTGTCGAGGAAGGAGCGGTCATGGGTAATGAACAACACGCTGCCCTTGAAATCGCGCAACAAACCTTCCAGCCACAGGATGGAGCTGAAATCGAGATGGTTGGTCGGCTCATCGAGCAGCAGCACGTCGGGCGCCGACACCAGCGCGCGCGCCAGCGCGACGCGCTTCTGCATCCCGCCGGACAGGGTTTTCATGGCCATGTCACCCGTCAGGTTCAACCGGTCAAGCACGGTTTCCACCTTGTTCGGCAAGCTCCACGCATCGGCCGCGTCGAGTTTCACCTGGATGTCGTGCATGCGTTCCATCAATTCGTCGTCGTTGCCCTGGCCAAACTGGCCCGTCAGCGCGTCGTATTCCTTCAGCCACGCCTGCGACTCGCCCATGCCGGAAGCGACGGCGTCGAACACGGACATGTCCGGGTCGAATTGCGGCTCCTGCTCCACATAGGCGATCTTGATGCCTTGCTGCATGACCAACAAACCGTCATCGAGCTTGAACTTGCCCGAAATGACTTTCAGCAAAGAGGATTTTCCCGTGCCGTTGCGGCCGATCAAGCCGACCCGTTCCGAGGTTTCCAGTGAAAATTCCGCGTGATCGAGCAGCGCGACGTGACCGAACGCAAGTTGCGCCGATGAAAGAGAAATGACAGCCATAATGAGTAAAGGTGTACGGGCGCCGCCTCGCGCGCACCGCGTGGTGCGCCAAACAGCTGCCGATTGGATGAATGAAGCACGCATTGTACCGACAACTCGGCACCACCAGTGCATTGCGGCCAGCATGAACTCAGGCCACCGGCGCGCGTTGCGTGGAGTGTGGTGTCGCCAGCAGGAATCGAACCTGCATTTAAGTCTTAGGAGGACCTTGTACTATCCATTGTACGATGGCGACACGCGCAGCGGCATTATACAGGCAAGCGCCTGCCATGGACAGTCTGGCAGGTGGGCGCTACCACGTCAGGCAGCGCGCGCCTTCGCCCTGCAGCGCTGGCGTGCCAGCAATACAAGCAATCCTGTCAGCAGAAGGCCATACGTGGCCGGCTCCGGCACGGCGCTGATGGCAAATACCTGGATGGCGCCGAAGGTCACATCATTGCCATGCCAAATGGAGCCATCGAGCAAGCTGACGCCAGTCGACGGCTGCCCGCGATAGTTATAGGTATACAGGAAAGAACTACCGCCATTCGTCAGATTCTGCGGCACATACAAATCGTGCCCGAAACCGAACGTGGGGCCGTAGTCGGCCCGATTGAAGGTCTGGTCCTGGCCTATACCATCACCGTTGAAATACTGCTTCAGTTGCGGCAGCATGAAGCCCGCCGTCAGATTGAACAAGAAAGCCGTGCGCTGGCTGTCGTCCATGGTGACATGCATGCCATCGGTGGAGCTCCAGCTTTGCGGATTGTAGCCCCCCACCAGCCACGTCTTGCCCGATGAATTCGTGGCCTCCATGACGGAAAAGGTGCGCCCCTTGCCATCGGATGCCTTGTGAAAGTCGAGCGAAGTGTCGCCCGCTGCCTTGCTGTAAATATTCGTCAGCGCCAGGCGCCCTTCACCGAGCCAGGTCTCCAGTTGCGCCTGATAGCCGGGGGAGAGAAGCGAGATGCCGGAATCGGCATGCGCCCCCATGCAAAAAGCCATGCCGGCCACCGCCAGCGCCACGCTGCTTGCTGTTCTGAAATTGTTATGCATCCTCTACCTCAACTGTCAGCATTTAAAACCGGCGTATTTTCCGATTGCCAAATATAACACGACAGATAATGTTTTTATATTTATTATTTAGATGCCAATACGCAATATTTCATAGCAGAAATTCAGCCAGGCAGCACCGCCGTCACTTCGATCTCCACCTTCGCTCTGTCCTCAATCAGCCCCGCCACCTGCACGGCCGTCATGGCCGGGAAGTGCTTGCCGATGATTTCCCTGTAGGCAACGCCGATTTGTGGATATGCCGCTACATATTCCTTCTTGTCCAGCACATACCAGTTCATGCGCACGATGTGTTCAGGCAAGGCGCCCGCTTCGGCCAGCACGGCGACGATGTTCTGCAGGGCCTGGCGTACCTGCCCTGCAAAGTCATCCGTATGGAACTGGCCCTGCGCATCCCAGCCTATCATGCCGCTGACGTACACCGTGCGCCCGCTGGCGGCGATGCCATTCGCGTAGCCGCGTGGTCTGGCCCAGGCGGGCGGTTGTAAAACTTGCATTTGGTTTTCCTCGTTGTTCATGCGCTTCATGCCGTTCCTGCGCTGGCCGCCTCGCGCAGCAGTTCACGCGCGATGATCAGTTGCTGCACCTCGCTGGCGCCCTCGTAGATGCGCAAGGCGCGGATTTCGCGGTACAGGCATTCGACCGGGTGTCCGCTGACCACGCCCATGCCGCCGAACAGCTGCACGGCCGCGTCGATCACCTGCTGCGCCGTCTCGGTGGCCGTCAGCTTGGCCATGGCCGCTTCCTTCGTCACCTTGCGGCCCTGGTCGCGCTGCCAGGCGGCGCGGTAGGTCAGCAGCGCGGCCGCGTCGATGCCGGTGGCCATCTGCGCCAATTTCGCCTGCGTCAGCTGGAAGTCCGCCAGCGTCTGGCCGAACATCTGGCGCGCGGTGGCGTGGCGCAGCGCTTCATCGAAGGCGCGCCGCGCAAAGCCCAGCGCGGCGGCGGCCACCGAGGTGCGGAACACATCGAGCGTCGCCATCGCCACCTTGAAGCCCTGCCCCGCCGCGCCCAGGCGCTGCGACACGGGCACGCGGCACTGATTGAAACGCAGGCGCGCCAGCGGATGCGGCGCGATGACGGCAATGCGCTCGGCAATTTCCAGCCCGGGATTGTCGGCGTCGACGATGAAGGCGCTGATGCCGCGCGCACCGGGCGCCTCGCCCGTGCGCGCGAACACCACGTAAAAGTCGGCGATGCCGCCGTTCGAGATCCACGTCTTTTCGCCGTCGAGCACATAGTCGTCGCCGTCGCGGCGCGCGGCGCAGGCCATGGCCGCCACGTCCGACCCCGCCTGCGGCTCGGACAGGGCAAAGGCGGCGATGCGCTTGCCGCTGGCCACGTCCGGCAAATAGCGCGCCTTGTTCTCCAAGGTGCCGAACAGGCCGATGGCGCCCGAACCGAGTCCCTGCATGGCGAAGGCGAAATCGGCCAGCCCATTGTGGCGCGCCAGGGTTTCGCGGATCAGGCAAATGGCGCGCGTGTCGATCTTGCCGTCGGCGCCGGTGGCATGCGCCAGCCAGCCGCCCTGTCCCAGTTGCGCCACCAGCGCGCGGCACGCCGCGTCGACGTCGGCGCCGTGCGCATCGGCCAGGTGCGCATCGGCCCAGGCATCGAGTTCGCGCTCAAGTTCCGCATGGCGCGCCTCAAAAAACGGCCACTCCAGATAGCTGGTGTCGCGCATCTCAATTACCCTCAAAGGTTGGTTGTTCCTTCGCCACGAAGGCGTGATAGGCGCGGTGGAAATCGTTGGTGGCCATGCAAATGGCCTGCGCCTGCGCTTCCGCCTCGATGGCTTCGTCGACGCCCATATTCCACTCCTGCTGCAGCATTTTCTTCGTCATGCCGTGCGCGAACGTGGGGCCGCTGGCCAGGCCGGCGGCGAACAGCTGCGCCGCCTCGGCCAGCTCTTCCGGCTCGACCAGACGGTTAAGCCAGCCCCAACGCTCGCCCTCGGCTCCGGCCAGGGAGCGCCCCGTGTACAGCAGTTCGGCGGCGCGGCCCTGGCCGATCACGCGCGGCAGCAAGGCGCAGGCGCCCATGTCGCAGCCGGCCAGGCCCACGCGCGTAAACAGGAAAGCCGTCTTGCTGCGCGCCGTGCCGATGCGGATGTCGGACGCCAGCGCCAGCATGGCGCCGGCGCCCGCGCAAATGCCGTCGATGGCGGCGATGATGGGCTGCGGGCAGGCGCGCATGGCTTTCACCACGTCGCCCGTCATGCGGGTAAAGGCCAGCAGGCCGGGCATGTCGAGCTGGGTCAATGGGCCGATGATGTCGTGCACGTCGCCGCCCGAACAGAAATTGCCGCCGCTGCCCGTGATGACCACGGCCTTGACGTCGTCCGCATGGGCCAGCGCGCGGAACAACTCGCGCAGCTCGGCATACGAATCGAAGGTGAGCGGATTCTTGCGCTCGGGCCGGTGCAGGGTCAGGGTGGCGACGCCCGCGTCGACGGAAAACAGAAAATGCTGCGCGGCGTAGCCGGCCAGGCTGGCGCGGTTGCCAGGCAGGTCCTGCGGCTGGCCGGGTAGGTGGCGCATGGTCAATCCTTCAGGGAAGTGTTATTCAGTTGCTGCTTCATGTGCGACAGCAGCTCGATCAGGCGGGTCTTGTCGTCCGGCGTCACGCCATGCAGCAATTCGGCGATCCAGCCTTCATGCACCTTGGCCATCTCGTCAAAGGCGCGCCGGCCGGCTGGCGTCAGCTTGACGCTGTACGAGCGGCGGTCTTTCGGGTCGACCACGCGCGCCACCAGTTTTTCCTGCTCCAGCTGGTCGGTGATGCCCGTAATATTGCCGCCCGTTACCATCATGCGCTTGGACAGTTCACCCATGCGCAAACCTTCAGGGAAGCGTTCGAGCTGCGCCATCAGGTCGAAACGGGGCAAAGTGATGCCGAAAGTGGCGCGCAAGCGCGTGCGCACCTCGTTTTCGATGTTTACCGTGCACGACAACATGCGCAGCCACAGCTTGAGCGACTGGTGGTGGTCCTGCGTCAGCCGGCTGGCCAGGTCCAGCACGGGTTCGTCCTGCACATTGTCGGTTTCTTTATCCATGATCTTCATTCGGTTACATGACTTCGCCGCCGGCGACGGCGATCGATTGTCCATTCATGGCGGACGAGGCGGGCAGGCAGAGCCAGGCCACCGCATCGGCCACTTCCTGCGGCCGGACCAGGCGCTGCTGCGGATTGGCTGCCGCCAGTTCCGCGCGCGCCGCCTCTTCGCCACGGCCCGTCTTGCGCACGATATTCTGCACGGCCTGTGCCACCATTTCCGTTTCCGTGTAGCCGGGACAGACGGCGTTGACGGTCACGCCGCGCGGCGCCACTTCCAGCGCCAGCGCGCGCGTCAGGCCGATCACGCCATGCTTGGCGGCGACATAGGCGCTGACATAGCGATAGCCCTTCAGGCCCGCCGTCGACGCCACGTTGACGATGCGTCCCCAGCCCGCCTCCAGCATGGCCGGCATGGCCGCCTGGCAGCAGTAAAACACGCCCGTCAGGTTCACCGCCAGCATCTGCTGCCAGATGGCGGCGTCCGTCTTGCAGAACGGCGCCGCGTGCGCCTGCCCTGCGTTATTGACCAGGATATCGATGCGGCCGAAGTGCGCCCCCGCCTGCGCAAAACCGGCCTGCACGGACGCTTCCACGGTCACGTCCAGCACGCACAGGGCCACCCGGCCCGCGTGGCCGCCCTCTTCCAGCTGCTGGCGCGCGCGCGCCAGCCGCGCGCCGTCGCGCCCGGCCAGCGTCACCCTGGCGCCCGCGTCGAGCAGGGCGCGCGCGCAGGCCAGGCCGATGCCGCTGCCGGCCCCCGTCACGAGCGCATGCTTTCCCGACAATACACCTGTCAATGTTTCCTTGCTCATATCACCCTTCCAGCAGCCGCGCGGCCACCTGTTGCGGGGTGAGTCCCGTGCTGGCGGCGGCCAGCTGGCGTTCGCGCTGCAGATTGCGTTCCAGCTGCTGCTGGCCCGGCCGGTACTGTTTCGGCCATCCTGCCCCGGCGCCGCTGTAGCCGATGCGCGCCGCTTCCGTCAGGGTCCAGGCCGGATTGGCCAGGTGCGGGCGGCCCACGGCGCACAGGTCGGCGCGCCCGGCGGCGATGATGCTGTTGGCGTGGTCGGCTTCGAAGATGGAGCCGACGGCCATGCTGGCGATGCCCGCCTCGTTGCGCACGCGGTCGGCGAACGGCGCCTGGAACATGCGCCCGTACACGGGCCGTTCGAGCTTGCTGACCTGGCCCGAGGAACAGTCGATCAGGTCCGCGCCCTCAGCCTTGAACAGGCGCGCGATGACGACGGCATCGTCGGGCGTGATGCCGCCGTCGACCCAGTCGTGAGCCGAAATGCGCACGCTCATCGGTTTGTCCTGCGGCCAGGCCGTGCGCATGGCGCGAAACACGCGCAAGGGATAGCGGCAGCGGTTTTCCAGGCTGCCGCCATAGTCGTCCGTGCGGCGATTGGTCAGCGGCGAGATAAAGCTCGACAGCAGATAGCCGTGCGCGCAATGCAGTTCCAGCCAGTCGAAGCCGGCGACGGCAGCGGCCAGGGTGGCGCGCACGAAGTCCTGCTCGACGCGCGCCAGGTCGTCTGCATCGGCGGCGCGTGCCAGCTGCGACACGCCGGCCAGGTACTGCTGTTCGGAAGCGGAGATCAGCGGCCAGTTGCCTTCCTGGAGTGGCAGGTCGATGCCGTCCCACATGGGCCGCGTCGAGCCTTTCGCGCCCGCGTGGCCCAGCTGCAGGGCGATCTTCGCGTCGCTGTTCGCGTGCACGAAATCGACGATGCGCCGCCACCCCTGCGTATGCGCTTCGCTGTACATGCCGGGGCAGGCGGGCGTGATGCGCGCATCGGCCGAGACGCACGTCATCTCGGCAAACACGAGGCCGGCGCCGCCCATGGCGCGCGCGCCCAGGTGCATCAGGTGGTAGTCGCCGGCCACGCCGTCGACGGCGCTGTACTGCGCCATCGGCGAGACGGCAATGCGGTTCTTCAGCAGCACGCCGCGCAGCTTGAACGGCGTGAGCATGGGTGGCACGGCCTGATCCGGCAGGTCCAGGCCGGCCTGCTCGCCCGCGCGCCGCGCCAGCCAGCGTTCGTAGTCGGCCACGTAGGCGGGATCGCGCAGGCGCAGGTTTTCATGCGAGATGCGCTGGCTGCGCGTGAGCATGGAATAGGCGAATTGCGGCGCTTCCATGGCGCTGTAGCGCTCGACGTTTTCAAACCACTCCATGGAATTGCGCGCCGCGCTCTGGATTTTCAGCACCTCGATGGCACGCAGCTGCTGGTAGGCGGCCAGGGCGGCGGTGCTATCGCCGTGCTGGCCAAAGCAGCGCGCCAGCTCGATGGCGTCTTCCAGCGCCAGCTTGGTGCCCGAACCGATGGAATAATGCGCCGTGTGGGCCGCGTCGCCCATCAGCACGACGGGCACGCCATCCTGCCGATGCACCCATTGCCGGCAGACGATGCGGGGGAAGGTGATCCACTGCGCCGAACCGCGCAAATGCGGCGAATTGCTCAGCAACGCATGCCCATCGAGTTCCCCGGCGAACAGCGCTTCGCAAAAGGCGATGCCCTCTTCCTGGCTCATGGCATCGAGTCCCGCCGCGCGCCACACGTGTTCGGGCGTTTCGACGATGAAGGTCGATGTGTCGCCGTCATACTGGTAGATATGCGCCTGGAACCAGCCGTATTCCGTCTGGCGGAAGGCAAACGTGAACGCCTCGAATTTCTTGCGCGTGCCCAGCCAGACGAAGCGGCAATGGCGCTGGTCGATCTCGGGCTGGAAGCTGGCTGCATAGCGCGTGCGGATGCGGCTGTTCAAGCCGTCGCTGGCGATCACCAGGTCGGCGCCGTACTGCTTCGCGATGGCCTGGTCGTCCCGCACTTCCGTCTCGAACACCAACTGCACGCCGAGTTCCTCGCAGCGGGCCTGCAGGATATTGAGCAGGCGCTTGCGGCCGATGCCGCAAAAGCCATGGCCGCCCGAACGCACGGTCTGGCCCTTGAAATGGATCTCGATGTCGTCCCAGTGGTTGAACGCCTGCAGGATGGCGCGCGCCGTCGGCTCGTCCGCGCCGGCCAGGTTGCCCAGGGTCTGGTCGGAAAACACCACGCCCCAGCCAAACGTGTCGTACGGGCGGTTGCGCTCGATGACCGTAATGCGGTGATCCGGGTTCTGCTTTTTCATGAGCAGGCTGAAATACAGGCCGGCGGGACCGCCGCCGATGCAGACAATATTCATGGAGCGTCCGTGCGAAGTTTGAAACGCTGCAGCTTGCCCGTTTCCGTGCGCGGCAAGGCGGCAAGAAAACGGATGGCGCGCGGGTATTTATACGGAGCGATCTGCTGGCGGCAGAATTGCTGCAATTCGGCCGCCAGCGCCTCGCCGGGCTGACAGCCATCCTTGAGCACGATGTGCGCCTCGACGATCTGACCCCGCTCGGCATCGGCGCGCCCGACCACGCCGCATTCGGCCACGGCCGGGTGGCGCAGCAGCGCCTCTTCCACTTCCGGGCCGGCGATGTTGTAGCCGGCCGAGACGATCATGTCGTCGCTGCGCGAGCGGTAATAAAAGTAACCGTCGCCATCCATCTCGAAGGTGTCGCCCGTCAGGTTCCAGCCATTCTGCACGTATTCGCGCTGGCGCGGATCGGCCAGGTAGCGGCAGCCGGTAGGTCCCTTCACGGCCAGGCGGCCCGTGGCGCCTGGCGGCTGCGGCGCGCCGGCGTCGTCGACGATGCACGCCTGGTAGCCGGGGATGGCCTTGCCGATGGCGCCGCGGCGTATGCCCTCACCCGTGGCGGATATGAAAATGTGCAGCATTTCGGTGGCGCCGATACCGTCCGTCATGGCCAGTCCCGTCGCCGCCTGCCAGGCGTCGCGCGTGGCCAGCGGCAGTGCCTCGCCGGCCGACACGGACAAGCGCAGGCTGCGCAAGTCGTGCTGCGCGGCCAGCGGCGCCATCTGGCGGTAAAACGTGGGCGCCGTGAAGCAGATCGTGGCCCCGTAGGCACCGATGGCGCGCAGCAGGGTCTCGGGCGTGAGCTTTTCCAGCAGGACGGCGCACGCGCCGAAGCGCAGGGGAAACAGCAGCAGGCCGCCCAGGCCGAAGGTAAACGCCAGCGGCGGCGTGCCGATGAAGATGTCGTCGGGGCGCACCTGCAGCATGGAGCGGGGAAAGCAGTCGCAAATGGCCAGCAGATCGCGATGCATGTGCATGGTGCCCTTGGGGATGCCCGTCGTGCCCGAGGTAAAGCTGATCAGGCAAACGTCGTCGGCCGCCGTATCGCATGCGCCAAAGGGGGCTGTGTGGGCCGCCATGTGCCGTTCCAGTTCGGCGTCGGCGGCGCCAAAGCACAGCATGGCCGGCAAGCCGGGCAAGCCGTCGAGTTCCCCGCGCAAGCCCTGCGCGCACAGCACGGCGTTGACCTCGGCCTTGGCGAGAATGGTCGACAGCTCGCGCGCGCGCAGCAGCGGCATGGTGGGCACGGCGATGCAGCCGGCCTTCAGCACGGCCAGCAGGCAGGCGGCCATCATGGGCGTATTCGCGCCGCGCAGCAGCACGCGGTTGCCGGGGATCAGGCCCAGGTCGGCGCACAGCACGTGGGCGATGCGGTCGACGTGCCGCGCCAGCTGGGCGTAGCTCCAGCGCTGGCCATCGGCAAGGATGGCGATGCGCTCGCCGCCGCCATTGGCCACGGCCGCATCGAGCAAGGCGGCGACGCAGTTGAGACGCGGCGGATAATCCAGCTCGGGCAGGTCAAAGCACAGCTGTGGCCAGAGCGCGCGCGGCGGCAGGTGCGCGCGCGCAAAGTCGTCATGGGAAGAGGCGGTGGAACCCGATAGATCGCTGTTCATGCTGATCCTGACTGGTGGCGGGCATGGGAACATGCTCCGGAAGCAGATACTTTAAACCTAAAGTATTTTTCCGGCAAGCAGAAAACCCGCCATCCGTGCTCAGTCTTCGTCGCCGAGCTGGCGCAGCAGGCGCGCCTGCTGCGCTGCGCTGCGCGCCAGCGCGCCCAGCACCGCCTGTATCTGGCCGTCGTCGAGCACCGCCGCCTGCAGCAGGGCCGCCATTTCGGCGCCCGCGCCATGCAGGCCCAGGGTACGGCAGCCCAGGTGCAGCTTTTCCAGCAACTGGCGCGCCTGGGCCGGTTCGCCGCGCGCCAGCAAGGCATCGACCTGCTCGCCGGCGGCGCCGATCTGGCCCTGGAATCCCGTCAGGTAGGCCAGCAGGCGCTCGTCATCGATGCCCAGGCGCTGCGCCGTTGCCAGCGGCGCCTCGGCCGGCAGGCACGCCACGTCGAAGCAGGCGTCGATATGCTGGCGCACCTGCTCCGGCTGGAAGGGCTTGACGATGTAGCCGGCGGCGCCGGCCTGCACGGCGTCGCGCACCGTGTCGTGGTCATTGGCCGACGACACGAGCACCAGCGGCATGGCGTCGAGCGCGCTGTCCGAGCGGATTTTCTGCAGCAGCTCCATGCCCGACAGGCGCGGCATGCGCAGGTCGCAGAAGCACAGAGACGGGCGCAAGCCGCCCGCGAGCTGCTCCCAGGCGGCTGCGCCATCTTCGGCCTCCACGATATCGTGCACGCCGCAACTGTCAATCAGGTGCATCAACACCATGCGCGAAACGACGTCATCGTCGACCACCAGTACTTTCATTACATTCTCCATAGCCGGCTGTATCGGGGCGTCTTTCGCGTATTTTACCCAGTTTCCCGCCGTGTCCGGTTGACGAACTTGCATATTTCACATTTTCTCGTCCAAATCGGCGATTTGCGCCAGCAATGTCCGCAAGCGCGGCAAATGCTGCGCTACCTGCTGCCAGCGCCCGCCGTCCGCCGCTTCCTCCAGTTCCGTGCACAGCATGTGCAGTTCCGTCTCGTCGAGATAGGCGGCGCTGCCCTTCAAGCCATGCAGCAAGCGCCCGGCGCCGTCCTTGTCCCGCGCGGCCAGGGCGGTATCGAGTTCATGCAGGCGGCTTTCCAGGTCGGCCACGAAGGCGGCGCGGATGCGGCGCTGCAGCTCGCCGCCGCGGCTGGACGGGGCCGCCGACGGCGCAGGCGCGACGCCGAACAGCGCATCGAGTTCGGCCTGGCCGCGCGCCACACTGCGCGGCTCGCCGGAGGGCATGCGCGGCAACAGGAAGCCACGCTGCAGCTGGCGCTCGATGGCGCGCGCCAGCAAGCCGTGCAGCACCGCCTCGTCGACAGGTTTGCTGAGGAAATCGTCCATGCCCACGCCCAGGTAGCGGCTGCGGTCTTCGTCGCTGGCATTCGCCGTCAAGGCCACGATCATCAATTCCTGGTCGCGCACGGGCTGGTCCGGCCAGCCGCCCAGGCGGATCAAGCGCGTCGCCGTGGCGCCGTCCATCTCCGGCATGCGCCCATCCATCAGTATCAGGTCATAGCGCGTTTGCACGCACGCCGCCACCGCCAGCGCGCCGTTGGCGACCACATCGACCCGGTGGCCCAGCTCTTCCAGCATGACGCGGATGATGATCTGGTTGGTGGGGAAGTCCTCCGCGCACAGCACGCGCAGCTGGTGGCTGTGCGGCGCGAGCGCCACCTGCGGTACCAGCGGCGGCGCCACGCCGTCGGCCAGCGGCAAGGTGAACGTGAAGACGCTGCCCTGCCCCGGCGTGCTGGCCACCTCGATTTCGCCATCCATCAGCTCGACCAGCTGGCGGCAGATGGCCAGGCCCAGGCCCGTGCCGCCGTAGCGCCGCGTGGTGCTGGCGTCGGCTTGTTCGAATTTCTGGAACAGCCGCGCCATGGCCTCCGCATCGATGCCGATGCCGCTGTCGCTGACGGTAAAGCGGATCAGGTTGACCTGGCGCCCAGCAGCTCCCGCCGACTGGGCCACGCCGGCCCGTTCCACGCTGACGCTCACGCCGCCGCGCTGGGTGAACTTGAAGGCATTGCCGACCAGGTTGACCAGCACCTGGCGCAGGCGCGTCGGATCGCCCACCACGAACGGCGGCAGGTCGGGGGCGAAATCGATGGCGAAGCCGATGCTGCGCGCGGCCGCCTGCTCCTCGAACAGGCTGACGACATTCTCGATCGCCGCACCGAGCGCGAAGTCGATGTTTTCGATACTCAGCTTGCCCGCTTCGATCTTGGAAAAATCGAGCAGGTCGTTGATGATCACCAGCAGCGACTGCGCATTGGCCTGGCCGCGCAGGATCTGCTCGCGCGTGGCGTCCTGCAGCTGCCCGTCGCGCAAGGCGAAGCCCAGCATGCCGATCACGCCAGCCAGCGGCGTGCGCATCTCGTGGCTCATGTTGGCCAGGAATTCGGACTTCTGGCGCGTCGCATCCTCGGCCTTGCGCTTGGCCTGGCGCAAGCTTTCTTCGTTTTTCTTCAGACTGCTGTTGGCGCGCGCCAGCTCGTCCGACTGCGCCAGCACTTCGATTTCCTTGATCTGCAGCTGGGCGTTCTTTTGCCGCACCTCGGCCGTGCGCTCGCTGACCTGTTTTTCCAGCTCGTTCTGCTGGCGCCGCAGCGCGCGCACGCGCTGCCGGTAGGCGCCATACACGGCGCCCAGCAACAGCGCCGCCATCAGGGTGCGGAACCACCAGGTTTTCCAGAACGGCGGCAGGATCGTGATGGCCAGGGTGGCGCCGCTCTCGTTCCACACGCCGTCCTTGTTGGCCGCCTTCACGCGGAACACGTAGTTGCCCGGATCGAGATTGGTGTAGGTGGCAAAGCGCCGCCCCGCATCCGTCATGACCCAGTCCTGGTCGAAGCCTTCGAGCCGGTAAGCGAACATGTTGCGCTGCGGCGCGGCGAAATGCAGGGCCGCGAACTCCAGCGAAAACACGCTTTCGCGGCTCGTCAGCACGAGCTGGCGCGTATGGTCGATCGCCGCCTTGAGCACCTGGGCGAATTCGCCGCGGCCAACGGCCACCGGCTTGTTGAAAATCTGCAGTTCCGTGATGGCCACCAGCGGAGGCACGCGGTTATCGTGGATATCCTGCGGCGCGAACGCCGTCATGCCGTTGAAGCCGCCGAAATACATGGTGCCGTCGGAGGCGCGCAAGGCCGCGCCATCGAAGTACGAGCCTTCCACCGTGCCGTCGGCGCTGTCGTAATTGCGGAACAGGCCGCTGCGCATGTCGAGGCGCGTGATGCCGCTGTTCGTGCTCAGCCAAAGCTGCTCGTTGTCGTCGCCGAGGATACTGGCGATGGCGTCGTCGGCCATGCCATCCTTGCGCAGGAAGCGGCGGAAGCGGATCTCGCCCTTGGCGTCGACGTCCATGCGGTTCAGGCCATTGGCCGTGCCCACCCACAGCACGCCGCGCTTGTCCTCATGCAGAAAGTGCACCTCATCGTGGCTGAGGCTATGCGGGTCTTGCGGGTCGTGGCGGAAATGGCGGAAATGGCCACTGGCGCGGTCCAGCAGGTCCAGGCCATGAAACGAGCCTATCCACAGCTGCCCCTTGCCATCCTCCAGCACGGGCCGCACCATGTTGTCGGACAGGCTGTTCGGATCGGCCGGGTCATGGCGGTAGGTGGTAAAGCGGCGGCTGGCGGGGTCGAAACGGTGCACGCCGCCGCGCGTCGAGACCCACAGCATGCCGCTGCGGTCGCTCACGATATTGCGAATGGTGTCGCTGTTCGGGTCCCCCGCGGCGAAGCGCATGGTGAAAAAGCGCCCCAGCTTCGGATCGAAGCGGTGCAAGCCCGTCGAGCCGCCCACCCACAGGGTACCGTCCGGCGCCTTGTACAGGGTAGTGACCTGCTCGTCGCGCGACATGCCGGGCGCATTGCGCAAATCAAACAGCTGCGAAGAGCCATCGCGGGTGTCATACAGTTTCAGGCCGCCCTTGGTGGCGAGCCACAGCTTGCCGCCGCCCGCGTCGGCCAGGGCGCGCACTTTCTTGTCCGCCAGCGTCCCCGCGTCGCCGGGAGCGCGCACCATGCGCGAAAAGCCGCCGCTGCCCAGGTCGACCCGGCTCACGCCGTTGTACCAGGAGCCGACCCAGAAGGTACCGGCGCGGTCGCGGAACAGCGACGACAGCTGGTTATCGGCAACGCTGAACTTGTCGCCCGCCTGGTGGCGGTACTGCAGAAAGGTATCGCTGTCGGGCAGCCAGCGGAACAGGCCATCGGCATTGCTGCCCAACCAGACGGTGGCGTCGATGTCCTGGTACAGGCTGGCCACGCGGATGGCGGAAAAGCCCTGTTTTTCGCTCAGGCGCTGGCGTGCCTGCGGTGCCTCGCCGGCGCTCCCCAGGCGCCAGCGCTCGGCGCCGGCCATGGTGCCGATCCACAGGTTCTGCTGGCGGTCGACCAGCAGCGACTGGATCACATTGTATTTCGAGCCGGGCGTCGCATCGACGGCGAAATGCTCGAAGCGTTCGCTGCCCGGTGCCAGCATGTCCAGGCCCGTCACGGTGCCGATCCACAGTCGATTGTGCGCGTCCAGCGCCAGCGCCTTGATTTCATTGTCGCCCAGGCTGTGCGGGTTGCCTTCTTCATAGTGCCAGGTGCGGAAGGCGCCGGTGGCGGGATCGAAATGCTGCAAGCCGTCCGAGGTGGCGATCCAGAAGCCGCGCGCGCCATCGTCGAGGATGGCATGGATATGCCGGTTGCCGTTGCCGCGCTTGCTCTTTTCCTGCGGGACGTAATGCGTAAAGGTCTGGCTGGCCGCATCGAAGCGGTCCAGGCCATTGTCCGTGCCGACCCACAGATTCCCCTGGCTGTCGACATGCAGTTCACCCACCCAGTTGTCGGCCAGGCTGGTCTTGTCGCCCTCGATATTCTTGTAGACGACCATGCGGTAGCCGTCGAAACGACTGAGGCCGGACTGGCTGCCGAACCACATATAGCCTTGCCGGTCCTGGGCGATGGCCAGCACCGATTCCTGCGCCAGGCCCTGCTCGACGCTGAGCTGGTCGAAACGCAGGGTGGGCGCCGGCGCCGCCACGGCCAGGCCGCCCACCAGCAGAATTAACAGTAATACAACACCGCAAACACGTCGAAATACCAGCACAATCGTCCTGTCAAAAAAAACGCGAAAACTCCGGCAACGGGCCCGGGGGCCGTCTCAAGAACCAAAAAACGCCAGTACATCGTCCTTGCGGGCCTGCGTATCGCGCTGTCCAAGACGGATCAGCTCGTTAGTATACGTCGATTCGAACAACAAATACGAGGCCAGCGCCGCGCCGCGCGCTTCGGCCGCGCCGATGCCCGACAACATGGTGCGTATCGGGCGGGGCAAGCTGCCGATATGCCGGCTGGCGATGGCGTCGAGCCGTTCCGAGGGCGCGATGACCAGCAGCTCCACCGGTTTCAGCGCCGTCTTTCCCAGCAATTCCGGCGGCAGCATCGACAGGGTCAGGTTGATGCGGTTCAGGCGCTCGATGTCCACGGCCAGGCCGTCGAGGAAGATCGACGACAGCGCATGGCCGGCGATCTGCGCCAGGCTCGGGTAGCGCGCCGCGTCGCCCGGTCCGGGCGCCGGCTCCGTCATGCGCCCCGCGCCCACCACCAGCACCTTGTTCGCGCCCAGGTGGATCGCCGGCGAGATAGGCGCCAGCTGGCGCATCGAGCCGTCACCGCAATACTCGCGCTGGCCGCCCACGTACAGGGGCACGGCGGGGAAGATGAAGGGAATGGCGGCCGAAGCGAGCAGGTGCTCCACGCCGATCTGGTCCTGCAGGGCCAGGCGCTGCGTCCGCACCCAGGGCGCGATCTCGGCCCCCGTCTGGTAAAACGTCATGTGGCGGCTGCCCGAATACGACGATGCCGTCACGGCCAGCGCATGCAGCAGGCCGTCGGCCAGTGCGGCATCGAGGCGCGGCAGGTCGAGCATGCGGTGCAGCAGGCTGACCAGCGGGGTATTGTCGAGCAGGGAATTGGGCGGCGACGCATGCCATTGGCGCAGCAGCCAGCCGAACGACAGCAAGGATAGCCAGCGCGCGCCCGAGCGGATCACGCCCAGCGAATCGGCGCGGTACACTTGCTCGACCTGGATGTGCTGCCACACGTCGAGCAGCTTTTGCACGCCTTCGCCGAAGTTATCGGCCCGGCAAGCCAGCGCCGTGGCATTGATGGCGCCGGCCGAAGTGCCGCAGATGATGTCGAAGGGGTTACGCGCCGGCGCCCAGCCCGCTTCCCACAGAATCGCCGAAATCGCCTGCAGCACGCCCACCTGGTAGGCGGCACGGGCGCCTCCTCCCGTGAGTATCAAGCCTGTTTTATTTTGCATTCCCATGCCGGCAGATTAGCAGGGTCTTGATACTTTGTGGAAAAGTTTGGAAGTTACTGAGTGCACCGGAAAAGGATGATACAAAGTGTGCAGAACAACATCCAGACAGACTGCCCACGTCACGGCGCCGGACAAAACCGTAGCGAGCGGAAGGGAGAGGTGGCCGAGAAGCGCAACCGTACTCTAGTACGGTGAGCATCGCAGGCCACCTATACCGACGCGCAGTAGGTTTGGTCCGGTGCCCCTAATCGCCTCGGACCATGCCTTCGCGCCGTGGATCGGCACCGCCAAACCAGAAATCCTTGCCGTGCGCGGACAGGCGCATGATGCCCTGCAGGCCCGAATTCTGTTCGATCACGCGCACCTCATGGCCCATCGCCTGCAGCGCCTCGACCTGGGCGGCCGGCGCGCGGCCCTTTTCCAGCTCCGTCGGGCCGTTGCGGCTGCCGAAGTTCGGCAGGCTGATCGCTTGCTGCACGTTCAGGCCCCAGTCCATGGTGCCGACCAACACCTTGGCGACATAATTGATGATGGACGAGCCGCCGGGCGAACCCGTCGCCAGCACGAGTTTTTGCGTGCCCTTCTCGAACACGAGGGTGGGCGACATGGCGCTGCGCGGACGCTTGCCCGCCTCGACCCGGTTGGCGACGGGGCCATCGGCATCGCGCGAATCGAACGAGAAGTCCGTCAGCTGGTTGTTCAGCAAAAAGCCGTCGACCATCTGGCGCGAGCCGAAGGCGTCTTCCACGCTGGTGGTCATCGACAGGCCGCCCCCAAAAGCATCGACGGCCACCAGGTGCGAGGTCGACGGACGCTGCAGGGCGTTGTCCATGCCCCACGCCACCTGCATGCCGGGCGGCGTGCCGGGCAAGGCCTTGCCCATGGATTTGTCGCCGATCAAGGCGGCGCGCTGCGCCAGATAGGTTTTGTCGAGCATGGAGGCGATGCCCTTGCCGGGCAGCGGCACGAAATCCGTGTCGGCCACGTAGCGGTTGCGGTCCGCATAGGCCAGGCGCCCCGCTTCCGAGAACAGGTGAATCGCCTGCGCATCGGGCACGCCGTCGACGGGCGCATACGGGCGGATGTCCTTGACTTCCAATATGCCCAGCATCTGCGCGATGGCGATGCCGCCCGACGATGGCGGCGGCATGCCGCACACGGTCCACGCCTTGTAGTCGCTGCACACGGGTTCGCGCACCTTGGCGCGGTAGCCGGCGATGTCTGCCGCCGTCAGCTTGCCCGGATTGGTCGGATGCGACGCCACCTTGGCGGCGATGTCGCGCGCGATGCGGCCGTTGTAAAAGGCGTCGGCGCCGCCGCGGGCGATCTCGCGCAGGGTGCGCGCCAGCTGCGGGTTTTTCAGCACGTGGCCGACGGGCCAGGCCTTGCCCTCGCCGTCATAGAAATACGCGGCGGCGACAGGGTCGCGCTTCAGGGCCTGGTCCCAGGTCAACAGGCCGTTGAGGCGCTGGCTGACGGGAAAGCCGCCGTGCGCCAGCTTGATGGCTGGGCCGAACAGCGTCGCCCACGGCAGCTTGCCATGCTCCTTGTGCGCCAGTTCCAGCATGCGCAGCACGCCCGGCGCGCCCACGGAACGCCCGCCCACGACGCCCGTGGCGCGCGAGACGGGGCTGCCGTCGGCATTCTGGAACAGGTGTTCGTCCGCCGCGGCCGGCGCCGTTTCGCGCCCGTCGAAGGCCTGCACGCCCTTGGCCGTGGAATACAGCAGGAAAGCGCCGCCGCCGATGCCCGACGATTGCGGCTCGACCAGCGTGAGCACCAGCTGCGTGGCGATGGCCGCGTCGATGGCGCTGCCGCCCTGTTTCAGCATCTGGTAGCCGGCATCGGCGGCCAGCGGATTGGCGGCGGCGACCATGAATTTCTGCGCCGTCCAGCCCGACTTTTCCGCATACGCGGTGGCGATTTCCGGCGCCTTTTGCGGCACTTCGGCAAATACGGGACTGGCAGCGAGGGCTCCCAGCAAGGTCAGGCTCAGCGCCAGCGGCTTCAATGCGATCATGGATTCTCCGATAAAAAAAGGGCGCACAGCCAGGCAAGGCTGTACGCCCCATACGGGGGTATCCTACATCAAATGCTCATTAGGGCACTGCCTTCGTAAGAGTGCCTGGCGATGTCCAGGGCTAGGCGCGTGGCCGAAGACAGTACGAATAGTACAAAGCCTGACAAGCCCGGGCCATGCAACAACGCTCTTGGCATTGTCCAGGTGCTCTTACTTTGGCTGCATGCGGATGGCGCCGTCCAGGCGGATCGTCTCGCCATTGAGCATGACGTTTTCCACGATGGCTTTCACCAGCTGCGCGTATTCGCCGGGCTTGCCCAGGCGCGATGGGAACGGCACCATCTTGCCCAGCGCATCCTGCACTTCGGCCGGCATGCCCAGCAGCATGGGTGTTTCGAAAATGCCGGGCGCCACCGTCATCACGCGGATGCCGTTGCGCGACAGGTCGCGCGCCATCGGCAGGGTCAGTCCCACCACGGCCGCCTTCGACGAGGCATAGGCCGCCTGGCCGATCTGGCCATCGTAAGCCGCCACGGAAGCCGTGTTGATGATGATGCCGCGCTCGCCTTCCGCCGTCGCCTCCTGTTTCGCCATGGCGTCGGCCGCCAGGCGGCACATATTGAAGGTGCCCACCAGGTTGATGTTGACGACCTTCTGGAACAGGGCCAGTGGATGCGGGCCATCCTTGCCCACGGTTTTCACGGCCGGCGCCACGCCGGCGCAGTTGACCAGGCCGCGCAAGGTGCCCAGCTGGGTCGCCGCCGCCACCACGGCCATGCCGTCTTCTTCCGACGTCACGTCGCACTGCACGAACACGCCGTTCAGTTCCGCAGCCAGCGCCTGGCCCGCCTCGGTCTGCACATCAGCCAGCACGACCTTGCCGCCGGCCGACGTCAGCATGCGCGCCGTGGCCGCGCCCAGGCCCGATGCGCCGCCCGTGATGATGAATACATTGTCCTGAATCTGCATGAAGTCTCCTGATTGGTAATGGCCGTGTACCCGGCCAGAATGGATAGATTGAATGTCGCATGATGCCACAGTTACGTTTACGTAAACGTAACGTTGGCGACAATTGTAGCCACTTTTGCCAGGCATGGCGAAAAGTGGACAAGGCGAGGCTTCAGGTAATTCAGGCGGGGCGCGCGAGGACGAAGGCGCCGGCCGTGATCAGCACGACGCCGGCCACTCTGGACAAGGTCAGAGTTTCCTGCAAGGCAATGTTACCAAGCAGCATAACCAGCAACATCGTGACGGCAGTCATCACGGGATATGCCAGGCTCATTTGCAGCTTCTCGAGCGCTATGGCATAACAGACGAAACCCAGTGCATAGGCGCCGCCGGCGCTCCCCAGCCAGAGCAGGCGCACCAGGCTAAGGCCGCTACCATTCAAGCTGGACATTTTAATCAAGAAAGTGGCGGCAGTGCTGGCGACAGCGGCCAGTGCGCACCACAGGTAGCCGGTATAGACTGGATTCATCATCTGTAGCAATTCATATCAAGGGAACATCAGTCTACATGCTGGCGCCGACCGCCAGCAGCATGCAGGCGGCAATAATACATAAACTGATGGGATCTCTGCTCACATATAGCACAGGATCTTCATTGACTTCGCCACGGAAGGATAAGGTCCATAACCGCCCCAGCCAGAAGACCAGCAAGGGCACGATACCGAGCAGAAAGTGGGGATGCGTGTACAGCACCAGGACGTTTTCCGAATTGAAGTACAACATGAACACCAACAGGGAGATAAAGCCGCTGTTCACGCCCATGATGCCGATTGGCGCTTTGTCCATTGTCGTATAGCTACGTCCGTTTGTCTTTTCCTTTCCCTGTCGCTCCAGATTGAACAATTCGCTATATCGTTTGAGCAGGGCAAGGCTGAGGAAGATAAAGAAAGAAAACGCCAGCAACCAGAACGAAGGTTCGATGTGCGTGACCGCACTGCCCCCCAGAATACGCAAGGTATACAGGATGGCCAGGGTCACGATGTCGACCATCAGCAGGCGCTTCAGATGTATAGAATAAGCCAGGGTTGTAATAAAATAGACCACTACAACCAGTAGCAACAGCGGATCAAACACGGCGCAAATGCCCAGTGCCACAATAGCCAGCAGCGGGCTTGCCAGCAGAGCAACGGGCAGCGGCAGGCTGCCCGCGGCGATCGGCCGGTGGCATTTGACGGGATGGCGCCGGTCGTCAACTGCGTCGAGTGCATCATTGAGCAGGTAGGCACTTGAGGCACATAATGAAAAAGCGACGAACGCCACGAGCGCCTGCAAGAATACCGGCATGTTCAACGCGTGGCCGGCCAACATGGGAACGAAAACCAGCAGGTTCTTCAGCCATTGACGCGGCCGCATCGCCTTGATCAGGGGCCGGCCCCATCCGGCGCGAGACGTGCCAGCCAACTGCGTCTTACTGCCGCCAGCCAGGAGGAACGGCTTGCGCGTGACGGAAAACGCATCATTGCAGGCATTCCATACGGCAATATCGACAGTGGCGTTGCCGATGTAATCAAACCCCTTCGCGCCGAAAGCGGCGGATAGCTGTCGCGCCTTGCTGTGCGCAGTGAGGTTGACACCGCCCTCGCTAGCAAACACGCGCTCAAACAGGCCCAGGTGGGCTGCGATCACGTCGGCGTAACGGCGCTGCGATCCAGTGGCCAAAACGAGCAAACGGCCCTGGGACCGCTGGCGTGCCAGGTCGGCCAGCAAAATCTGGTCATAGGGCAAGGCCGAGGGGTCAATCTCGATCATGGACGCCAGTTTGTCCTTGAAACCGGCCTTCCCCTGCAAGAGCCAGAATGGCAGGCGCCACAACTGCAGGAAACGCGTTTTGATGAAGATCAGAATCGCTTCCCATAGCAGGTCTGAATGAATCAGCGTGCCGTCGAGATCAACCACCAAGGGCAAGGCGACCGGCTCGCGCTTCATAAGTTCAGCCATGTTGAGGTCTTTCGGCACGCAATTTCAGGAACCCTGTCGAAGTCCAGACACTATCTCCGGCAGGAGACGGCTTGGCTGGCACATCCAGGCGGGCGCTCAGCGAGCACAGCATCAATGCCATGGCAACGGGAATGAAGGCATCGAACTGGCGTGCCTCATTGAATTGCCCCACCAGCGCCGTCATGGCAATCAGGCAAGGCAGGATAATCGTGCAACGGCGCAGGGAGAGCGGCGCATGGCGCCAGCCTGTGGCGGCCAGCAAGTACCACAGCAGCAATGGTGCCAGGCCGTAGACCAGTCCACGCGTATCGTTCAGCAAGAGGTTGAGGTTGAAACCCAACTTCCCACCCTCCCACGCCTGATGGGCGGGCAACAGATAGAACATCAGCAGGCGCACCAGGAAATACAA
This sequence comes from Janthinobacterium sp. TND4EL3, assembly GCF_900156175.1. Taxonomy (GTDB): domain Bacteria; phylum Pseudomonadota; class Gammaproteobacteria; order Burkholderiales; family Burkholderiaceae_D; genus Janthinobacterium. The sequence continues at coordinate 241,763 of NZ_FTMV01000004.1, read as the reverse complement.
TATCAGTTGCAGCGCAAGGAAGGCTGCAAGCGAACGCCAGCGCATGTGACCAAGAAAAACGAAGCCGCTGGTAACGATCAGAAACAAGGTAATTTCATGATTGAAGGTGCCCGCTACCAGCATTGCCACATAGGGCAGCAGCTCTCTGCGCAAGAGATGGTAGAGGCAGAAGGAATACACGAAAATGATGCCTATGTCGTAAAAAGTGTAGTAATGCAGTGTCGGTGCCCAGATGCACAAGATGAGGAACTGTCCGATGAAAGCGAGGTCGCTGCGAATGAACAAGGTGGCAAAGCGCCGGACAGACCACAGCATCAGGACCACGGCCAGCACTTGCGACCAGAGAAAGCTTTGAAGGGCACCCAACTGCGGCACGGCATACTGCAAAACCTGCGCAGGGAACACAAACATCACGCGGTGCTGGAACGGTGGCGCCCCCTCATAGGCCATGATCTTGTCAATCACATACCAGCTGCGCTGCACGCCGAAATACAGCAGGATGTAGCCGAACGCCGCCGTATAGACAACAAACATCACATGGTCCAGCCAGTCCTTGCCAGAAAGGGCAGGACGCCGCAGCCGGTGCAGGGTCAGCGCGGCCGTCAAGGTAAAAACACACCACAGCAACAGGCACAGATTGAGCACTCCGTACATCTTACTGATGTAAAAGTCCAGCGGATGCCTGCCTGCGTGCGCAAGCAATTTATTCAGTAATGGCAGGGAACGCCCCTGGTACGCCTCCGTCACCAAGGTACTGCCTGCCAGGAAACACAAGGCAAACAATGCCAGCGCACAGAGGGAAAACAGCGACAACAGCAAGCGTAGACGGGCAAGATTCATTTTGAGGTAACAGGTAATATCCCTGGCCAAAAGGGAGTTGCAAAATTAACACTCATATTATCACATGATGTATATAAATTGATAATCAATAACAACAACTCAGTCTGTCCGGCGAAATAGCAAAGCCGAGCAAGCAAATTCGGCAGATGAAACAGGCGGAAACGACCAGGGAACAGCGCTGTGCTAGCGGGGTCAGAAACACTGCATGAAGGCGCCGTTGCGATGGCAGATGCGGCCGTTGGCGTCGAGCGTGGCATTGCCGGCGCCGTTGTAGCGCGCGCCGGACGCATCGCGGCAACCGCCCGTATCGCAAGAGCCGATGGGTTGCGGCGCGCCTGGCATGGGGACAACCACGCCGGGCGGCATGGGTGCCGCAGGGACGACGGGCGGCGCCGTGCCCTGCACCGGCATGCGGCCTATCGCCTGCACCACCGAGCGGCGGGGCTGCACGGGTGGCGCCGTGCGGCACGGCTCGACGGCCAGTTTCGTGCTGTCGTGCGGATCGAGCCGGCAAATGGGCAGCGTTTCCGGCGCCGCCGCAGACGCCGCTCCAGCTTGGCCGCAGGCCAGTCCCACGACGACGCCAGCGAATGCCAGCATGGCGCCGTACCGAAGGTGTGCTGCTGTCGCGGTATGCATGCTGCCTCCCGAAAAACGATCCCTGCTGCATTATTGGCACACGCAGCCCCGAAGCGCAAAGTGCGTAACAATTTTTCACGGCTGACGGCGGCGCAGACATGACAGCGCCAAGCGATAACGGTGTTTTATTTCCGGCTAGCACTTTCCTTCTTGCCAGGATGGCATTACAATAAGAACGATTCTTATTCTCATTAGCGGAATTCGAGCGCAGTTTATTCTCTCTTCATTCATACCCGAGCCACCCGGAAGGCAGCCAGGAAATAACAACATCCGGAAAGTTCACCATGACACAGCGTAGTCCCGCCATCGTAGCCCCCGTCGTCACTCCCGCCCGTGCCGCCCTGCTCCTGCCCTGCCTGCTGTCGCTGGCCGTCAGCAGCGCCTGGGCCGAAGGCAACGTGGCCGCCGATCCCACCATGAACACGGTGGTCGTCACCGCTTCCGGCACGGCCATCGACATCAAGGATGCACCGGCCAGCATCAGCGTCATCACGCGCGAGGAAATCGAGCGCCAGCCCGTGTATGACCTCAACACCCTGCTGCGCCGCATCCCCGGCGTGACGGGCGGCACCAGCCCGGTGGGCGAGGAATCGAAGATCAAGCTGCGTGGCCTGCCCGACAAATACACGCTGATCCTGGTGGACGGCAAGCGCATGGGCAGTTCGGCCGACACGGCCTACCGTCCCGACCTGGGCCGCCAGGACTTGAACTGGATCTCGCCCGAGATGATCGAGCGCATCGAAGTGGTGCGCGGCCCCATGTCCTCGCTGTACGGCTCGGACGCCATGGGCGGCGTGATCAACATCATCACGCGCAAGGTGCCGGGCAAATGGAACGGCTCGGCCACGGCCAACTACACGCAGCCGCAGGACAGCGACCGCGGCACGGCGCACCAGCTGGGCGTGAACCTGGCCGGCCCCCTGTCGGAGTCGGTGGGCATGCGCATCGGCGTGGCGCAATCGAAGCAAAATCCCGATGAGCGCAGCAGCGGCAAGGCAGGCGGCATCGGTGGCGAGCGCAACCAGACCGTTACCGGCCAGCTGAACTGGGCACTGAACAACAAGCACAGCCTGTCGCTGGACGCCAGCTACGGCCGCCAGGAAGCAAGCGATTCGCCCACCGTCAATGCAAATGGCAGGCCACTGTTCGAAGCCTGGGGCGCGAGCAAGCTGATACGCAAGAGTGCCAGCCTCGGCTACGAAGGCCGCTGGGACTTCGGCAAGACCACGGTCAACCTGTATCACAACGATTACGACAACCAGTTCATCGGCACGGTGGCGAAATCCAAGGACAGCACGCTCGACGCCAGCCTGGAAAAACGGGTCGGCTGGGGCGGCATCGAGCAGATGCTGGTGATGGGCGGCCAATGGAAGCACCAGGAACTGACGAATACGGACACCATCGGCACCGTGCCCACCGATTACCTGGGCAATCCCGTGAGCGGCGCGACCTTGTCCGGCACCACCTCGGCCCTGTTTGCGGAAGATCAACTGTTCCTGCGCGACGACTTGACGGCCACGGCCGGGCTACGCCTCGACCACCACAGCAAGTTCGGCAACCACTACAGCCCCCGCCTGTACCTGGTGTACCACCCAATACCGGCCTGGACCGTCAAGGGCGGCGTGTCGCAGGGCTTCCGTGCCCCCAGCCTGAAGGAAAACGCACCGGGCGCCGCCACCCAATCGGGCGGCAACGGCTGCAACGGCCTGCGTCCCATGGGTTACATCACGGGCGGCTGCTACATGGCCGGCAACGCGGACTTGAAGCCCGAAACGAGCACGGCGGCCGAAATCGGCGTGGCGTATGAGCACAACGGCTGGGATGCTGGCTTGACGTATTTCCGCACGGATTTCAAGAACAAGATCGACTACACGCCGCTGGGCTTCTTCCAGGGACAATGGTGGACCAAAATGACGAATATCCAGAAGGCGCGCACCAGCGGGCTGGAAGGCACTTTGACCATCCCGCTGACGAAGAATGTGAACTGGCGCAACAACCTGACCTATATGGCGGAAGCGAAAAACCTGACGACAGGCGTCAACCTGCTGTCGACCCCGAAAGTATCGCTGTATTCGGCCCTGGGCTGGCAAGCCAATGAGCAACTGTATGGCGAAGTGTCGGCCCAGTACACGGGCAAGGAACTGGACGCCGAATCGCGCTCCTCCATGCGCCGCAAGCCCAACAAGGCTTACACCATCGTCGATGCCGTCGTGTCGTACAAGGTCACGCCACACTGGACCCTGCGCGGCGGCGTGGAAAACCTGTTCAAGAAGGGACCGACGAACGACGGCCTGGTCAGCTACTACGTGCCGGGACGGCGCATGTTTGCGGGCCTGACATCGCGCTTCTAAGCGGCTAGTAGCGGGGCGGCGGCGTGTCGGGCGGCGGCGTGGCCGCATTCGCCGGCACGCTGCTCAGCATCTGCCCGGCGACGGGCACCTTGTGGCCGCTCGCATACATGCATTGCTGATAAGCATTGTCGTAGCGGCGCTGCATGCCGTACGAGGAACTGTCCGCCGCGCCCGTGCCGGCCAGGGCGCCAAAGACGAGGCCCGTGCCGGCGCCCACGCCAGCGCCATGGCCGCCATCGATGGCGGCGCCGGCCGCCGCGCCGAGCAGCGTGCCCAGCGCCGCGCTGCGCACGCCGCTGTCGACGCCGGCCTGCTGCGCCGAAGCACCGCCCAGCTGGCCTTGCGCATAGCCGCGGCACTGCAGCTCATCGCTGCGGAACTGCTCAAGACTCTTGCCCGTGCCAGGCAAGACCATGACCGACGGCCCCTCCGGCAGCGCCGCGCAGGCGGCCAGCAGCAGGGGCGCCAGCACGCCGGCACGTCCCTTCAACGCTTTCGTGTTCATGTTCGTCTCCCCGTCAGCGCACGCTGGTCGGCAGCACGGCACGCCATGCAGTACTGCAATTTTTCACGTAGGGATAATAGCCTTGCGGATTGCGGCAGTAATACCACATCTGCGCCGTCGGCTCGCCGCCCTGCTCGATGTACACGGGCGGCGGCTGCACGATCACCGTGCGCCCATACGGATAAGGGTAGCCATACCACGGGTCGCCATACCATCCCGGCCCGTAGCCATACCACAAGGGCGCCCCCACCCAGAAGCCCACATGCGAATGGCCATGGAAGTGGCCGTGATGACCGTGGAAGCCGCCGTGCCGGCCCGGCTGCGCCTGGGCAAACCCGGCAACACCGCCCAATATAAGCAGCGCCAGCAGCGCGCCGCCCTTCCTCTTGCTGCTGTCCATGACATCCTCCTGCCATCCATGCCAGACTGTAAAGCTCACTCCTGGATTCCATTATTGGCAGGCGGTCGGCACAAGCAAAGGCGCTGTAACAATTGCTCACCTTTGATACGCCGGGGATATGGACGGGCGGCAAGTTTCAGCAGCGCAAAACGCAGACAGCCCCGCGGCACTGGCCACGGGGCTGCAGGAAAGCCGCCGCCTTACTGCGCGGGCACGCTTTGCACGGGCGTCGCCGGTGCCATGGCGGGCGGCGCGGGCGCATGGACGGGCGCCGGCGCGGCCACGGCCAGCCAGCCCGTGGCGGGCAGCAGCGGCACCAGCAGCAGGGCCACGATATTGATAATCTTGATCAAGGGATTGACGGCCGGTCCCGCCGTATCCTTGTACGGGTCGCCCACGGTGTCGCCCGTGACGGCCGCCTTGTGGGCGTCGGAACCCTTGCCGCCGAAATGGCCATCCTCGATGTATTTCTTGGCATTGTCCCAGGCGCCGCCGCCCGTGGTCATGGAAATGGCCACGAACAGGCCCGTGACGATGGTCCCCATCAACAGGCCACCGAGCGCCGCCGGCCCCAGCAGCATGCCGACGACGATGGGCACGACCACGGGCAGCAAGGAGGGCACGATCATTTCGCGGATGGCCGACGCCGTCAGCATGTCGACGGCCTTGTCGTACTCGGGCCGCGCCGTGCCTTCCATGATGCCCTTGATGTCGCGGAACTGGCGCCGCACTTCCACCACCACGGCGCCGGCTGCGCGGCCCACGGCTTCCATCGCCATGGCGCCGAACAGGTACGGAATCAGGCCGCCGATGAACAGGCCGACGATGACCATGGGGTTCGACAGGTCAAAGGTGATGTGCTGGCCCACGGATTCGAGCGCATGCGTGTAGTCGGCAAACAGCACCAGCGCGGCCAGGCCCGCCGAGCCGATGGCGTAGCCCTTGGTGACGGCCTTGGTGGTGTTGCCGACGGCGTCGAGCGGATCGGTGATGGCGCGCACGGAGTCGGGCAGGCCCGACATCTCCGCGATGCCGCCCGCGTTATCCGTGATGGGACCGTACGCGTCGAGGGCGACGATGATGCCGGCCATCGACAGCATCGAGGTGGCGGCGATGGCGATACCGTACAGGCCCGCCAGCTGGTACGACACGAGGATGGCGACGCAGACGGCCAGCACCGGATACGCGGTGGACTTCATCGACACGCCCAGGCCGGCGATGATATTCGTGCCGTGGCCCGTCGTCGACGCTTCGGCGATATGGCGCACGGGCTTGAAGTCCGTGCCCGTGTAGTACTCGGTGATGTAGACCATCAGGCCCGTGAGCACGATGCCGACGACGGTCGCGCCCAGCATCTTGTAGCGCATGGCGTCGTCGGGCCACAGCAGCCACGTTACCACGGCAAAGCCCACCAGCGACAGGCCGGCGGCCCACCACAGGCCCGTGTACAGGGCCGACATGATTTTCTTGCCGGGCGCCGTCTTGACCATCGAGCAGCCGACGATGGAGGCGAGGATGGAGACGGCGCCCAGCAGCAGCGGGTAGATGATGGCCGCGTTGCTGGCCTCGGCCATCAGCAGGGCGCCCAGCAGCATGGTGGCGATCAGCGTCACGACATAGGTTTCGAACAGGTCGGCCGCCATGCCGGCGCAGTCGCCCACGTTATCGCCCACGTTGTCGGCGATGACGGCCGGGTTGCGCGGGTCGTCCTCGGGGATGCCCGCCTCGACCTTGCCCACCAGGTCCGCGCCCACGTCGGCCCCCTTGGTGAAAATGCCGCCGCCGAGCCGCGCAAAGATGGAAATGAGCGAGGCGCCGAAGGCCAGGCCGATCAGGGGCTTGATCAGGTCATGCTGCGTGAGGCCGGGTGCGCCCGTCGTCACCAGCAGCCAGTAGAACAGGGTCACGCCCAGCAAGCCCAGGCCGACGACCAGCATGCCCGTGATCGCGCCGCCCTTGAAGGCCACGTTCAAAGCCTGGTTGATGCCCAGGGTGGCCGCCTGCGCCGTGCGCACATTGGCCCGCACCGAGACATTCATGCCGATGAAGCCGCAGGCGCCCGACAGCACGGCGCCGATCAGGAAGCCCAGCGCCGTGTGCAGGCCAAGCAGCACATAGATGGCGATCAGCAGCGCCACGCCGACGATGGCGATGGTGCGGTACTGGCGCGCCAGGTAGGCGGCCGCGCCCTGCTGGATGGCCAGGGCGATTTCCTGCATGCGCGCGTTGCCGGGATCCTGGCGCAGGATCCAGCTGCGCGACACCAAACCATATACCACTGCGACCACGCCGCAGGCTACCGCAAACCAAAGACTGGCTGCCATATCGTCCCCTTCTGTTTTTATCCGACGTCATTGCCGACAGCTGCAGACCGCACCGGGTAGGCGCGCGCAGCCAGGAAAACACGACCTGCAAAAAACTTCAACTACGAAAACGTAAGGCATACGGCCATGCTTGCAGTCTGCCTGAAAAGCGGGCGAAAAAAAAGCGGACACCGAGGTCCGCTTTTCAATACTGCTTAGTCCGCCAGGGCGGCAAAGGCGCTGTCGCGGATTTGCTCGACCGGACCGACGCCGGCGATGCGGCGGTATTTCGGTGCGCCCGGCAGGCCGGACTTGGCCCAGTCGTTGTAGTAGCCGAGCAAGACCTTGGTCTGGTTGTGGTACACGTCCAGGCGCTTCTTGACGGTTTCAGCCTTGTCGTCGTCGCGCTGGATCAGCGGCTCGCCCGTGATGTCGTCGATGCCGTCGACCTTGGGCGGATTGAATTTGACGTGGTAGACGCGGCCCGAACCCGGGTGGCTGCGGCGGCCATCCATGCGCTCGATGATGGACTCATCCGGCACGTCGATTTCCAGCACGTAGTCGACATTGATGCCGGCATCTTTCATGGCGTCCGCTTGCGCGATGGTGCGCGGGAAGCCGTCGAACAGGTAGCCATTGGCGCAATCGGCTTCCTGCAGGCGGTTCTTGACCAGGCCGATCATGATGTCGTCCGACACGAGGCCGCCCGCATCCATGACTTTCTTCGCTGCCAGGCCCAGTTCCGTGCCTTCCTTGATCGCCGCGCGCAGCATGTCGCCCGTGGAAATTTGTGGAATATTGTATTTTTCTTTGATGAAGTTAGCTTGGGTGCCCTTGCCGGCACCGGGTGCTCCTAAAAGTATCAGACGCATTGAAAGTTCCTAAAAAACAGATTTTGGATGGTGGTATGTGTAATTTTTTTTAGATGGTGTTGCAATGACTATCTTTCCCTACGAAACTTACCACAAAAAATCCCCGCAACGCCAGTTTGCTGTCGAATTGCTATGCCCTGATTGATCAAAGCCAGCAAATATCGCTGCAGACGTTTCAAAATGTGGTTTTTTGTGGCAGGCCCCGCATAAAGTTTTTCTCGCGCACGCACGGCGCCTGAAAAACGTTCAGGGCAAGGCAGCCATGGACGTTTTCTCAGGTGGCGTGGCGGTAGTGCGCCTGCACGCGTTCCAGATCTTCCGGCGTGTCCACGCCGGCGGCCGGGGCCGAGTCCGTGACGTGCACGGCGATGGCATAGCCGTGCCACAGCACGCGCAGCTGCTCCAGCGCCTCGATCGCTTCGAGCGGCGACGCGGACAGTTGTGGATATTCTTGCAGGAAAGCGTTGCTGTACGCATACAGGCCGATATGGCGCAGCGGCACGTAGCCCTGCGGCAAGTTTTCACGGGACTGGGCGAAGCCGTCACGGTGCCACGGAATCGTTGCACGTGAGAAATACAAGGCACGGTTTGCCTTGTCCAGCACCACTTTGACAACATTCGGATTGAAGGCCTCAAGCACGTCGTGCAGCCGATGGGCGCACGTGGCCATGAGCACGGCGGCGCTGATCTGCGCCGCGCAGGCGGCCAGCAGGGCCGGATCGATCAGCGGTTCGTCGCCCTGCAGGTTGACGACGACGGCGTCCGGCGGCAAGGCGAGCGTGCGCGCCACTTCGGCGATGCGGTCCGTGCCCGACGGATGGTCGGCGCGCGTCATGCACACTTCCACGCCATGCGCGGCGCAGGCGTCGCGGATGATGTCGTGGTCGGTGGCGACGATGACGCGCGCGGCGCCAGAGAGCGCCGCCTGCTCGGCCACGCGCACCACCATGGGCTTGCCGCCCAGGTCGGCCAGCGGCTTGTTCGGCAGGCGCGTCGAGGCCAGGCGGGCCGGGATGATGACGATGAACGCCATCGTTATTCCACTGCGTCTTGCAGGGTGCGCGCTTCGTCCGCCCACATGATGGGGATGCCATCGCGGATAGGATAGGCGAGGCGGTCGGCGCGGCAAATCAGTTCCTGCGCCTTCTTATCGTGTTCAAGCGGGCCCTTGCAAACAGGGCAGACCAGGATATCAAGCAGTCGAGCGTCCACGACATTTCTCCACAATTTGTTGGGCCAGCGCGCTATCGATGCGCGCACTGACCGGGACGACCCACAGTCTCGGGTCATCTTTGAGATGTTCAATTTGCGCACATTTTACTGCATCCTTCTCGGTGATCAAGATCACATCCGTGTCGAGGGCAGCAAATGGCTGGTCGAGGAAATCGTGATGGTCGGGCAAGGGCAGCTCGGCAAAGTGCAATCCGGCCCCGCGCAGCATGGCGAAGAAACGCCGGGGGTTGCCGATGCCGGCCGCCGCCACGATGCGCTGGCCGCCGGCCGCCAGGGTTTCAAGCGGCATGCACTCGCTGCGGTCCGTCAAGCGCTCGGCCACCCCGCCATCGAGCCGCATCTGCACCACCAGGGAGCCCTTGGGCGCGACCTGGTCCACCAGCGCCGGCGCCAGCGCGGGCGCATTGATCACCGTCACGTCGCGCCGGCGGCGCGGCGATTCGCGCAAGGGTCCGGCCGGCAGCAGCCAGCCATTGCCCGCGCCGCGGCCGTCGAACAGCACGATTTCCACGTCGCGCCGCAAGGCGTAATGCTGCAAGCCGTCGTCCGTCACCAGCACGTCGACCTCGGGGTGCGCGGCCAGCAGCGCCCTGCCCGCTTGCGCGCGGTCGCGCCCCACCATCACGGGGCAGCCGCCGCGCTGGAAGATCAGCAGCGGCTCGTCGCCCACCTGCTGCGGCGTGGAAGCAGCGGTGACGGCGCGCGGCGAGCGGTCGGCGCTGCCGTGACCACGCGAAATGACGCCCGGGCGCATGCCCGCGTCGCGCAAGGCTTGCACCAGCCAGATCGTCAGCGGCGTCTTGCCCGTGCCGCCGATAAAGATATTGCCGACGACGACGACCGGCACGGGCAGGCGCGCCGATGTCAGGATGTTGGCGCGGTACAAAACGCGCCGCACGGCGCTCAGGGCGCCGAACAGCAGGGACACGGGCCACAGGGCGCACGCCAGCGGGCCGCGCGTCAGCCAGGCGCGGGTCAATGTGGTTTCAAGCTTGGCAGGGGAAGATGTGGGCATGAGGGAAGACGTAAGAGTGGTGTAGGTCGGATTAGCCGCGCCGCCAGGCGCAGCGTAATCCGACATGCTCGGCTGCGGCTTGTGTCGGCTTACGCCGTTCCGGCTAAGCCGACCTACTTGCTGCCGCCCGCCTGCGCCGCGAACGTCAGCTTTTCATAGCCGGCCAGGCGCGCCGCTTCCATCACGTGGATGACCATCTGGTGCATGGCGAACTGGTCGGCGTTGACCACCACCACGGGCGTCTGCGCGGGTGCCTTGCCGCCATTGGCCGCCTTCGCCGCCGCCTGCAGGGCATCGGCCAGGCCGGCCACGTCGCGGAACGAGACGGGTTCGCGGTTGACCGTGTAATTGCCCTTGGCATCGATCGTGACGTCGATCTGCTGCGGCTTGTCCTTGGCCTGCTCGGCGTCGGCCGTCGGCAAGGTGATCTGCAGCTCCGTAAACTTGCTGTAGGTGGTGCTGACCATGAGGAAGATCAGGATCACCAGCAGCACGTCGATGAACGGGATCAGGTTGATTTCGGGGTCTTCACGCCCCTTGCCTTTACGGAAGTTCATTTGCGGCCACTGTGGACGATGTCGACGAACTTGACGGCTTGCTGCTCCATGTCAATGACGAAGCTGTCGACGAGGGCGCGGAAATGGCGATAGAAGACCAGGGTCGGCATGGCGATGGCCAGGCCGAAGCCCGTGTTATACAGGGCCACCGAGATGCCGTGCGCCAGTTGGGCGGGATTCGAGCCGCTGGCGTTTTGCGAACCGAAGATCTCGATCATGCCCACCACCGTGCCGAACAGACCCATCAGCGGCGCCAGGGTGGCGATCGTGCCCAGGGTCGTCAGGAACCGCTCCAGCGTGTGGGCCACGCCGCTGCCCGCCTCTTCGATCGATTCCTTCATCACCTCGCGCGGCGCATCGACGTTGCGCAGGGCGGCGGCCAGCACCACGCCCAGCGGCGAATTGTCTTCCAGCTTCGCCACCGTATCCGGCGTGATCTTACCGCTGCGATACACCTGCACCACTTCATCGAACAGCTTGCGGGGCAAGATCTTGCCTCGGCGCAAGTACAGCAGGCGCTCGACGATCAGGGCCAGGGCGACGATGGAAGCGATCAACAACAGCCAGATGGGCCAGCCGGCGGCTTGAAATATAGCGAGCAAAAGAAACTCCTGGTAAATCCTGGTAAAGGGAAGGCGGTGAATCGCCGGACAGCCTGTATTGTACCGAGCGCCGAAGACCGATTGTACGTCTGCGCAGGAATGGCGCAATGTAGCGCGTTGCCGCGCCGGCGGCAAGTGGCGCCTGCATGGCACTTGTCCACACGGCGCGGCGGGCGCGCGTTGCCAGCGCTCAGTTTTGCACACTTTGTGTGGATAAGATTGTGAGCAAGCATGAAGTACAACATGCAAGCCATTGATTTACATGAATATTATCATGCTGCGCAAAATACAGGCATAGCAGCTTATCGGCAGTAGTCAATATCAATAAATTAATACTTGCAGAGTTCTGCACATTTACTGTGGACAAGATTGTGCGCAAAGCCGTGGAATTCATCTAAGTCATTGATTTTAAACAAAATTAAATCAATGAGTAAAAAAGTGGCAGCCAGCGCACAATCGGCGGCAGATGGAGCATCAAAGTTTTGCACACAATCTGTGGACAAGATTGTGCGCAAGCGCAAAGATAAGCGTTAAGTACCTTGATTTATATCGTTTTTATTGCCTTGTATAAAAATATGGCAAGGACCGGAAAGCCGGGTTTTTAGCGTCACATTTCACCGCAAAAACACAGTTTTCCACCGCGAAGCCAGTTTCACACATAAAGTGTGGATAAGATTGTGAGCAAGCCGATTGACTCCATGCAAGAGCATTGATTTTAAAGGAGTTTTTTTCGATGCTGAAAAATAAGGCAGCGCAAGCGCCTGCTCGCGCGGTGGAAAACCCGGAGAAAAAACGAAATGATTTAGCCGGTTTTGCACATATTCTGTGGATAAGATTGTGAGCAAGGCGCACGACTAAACGCTAGACCCTTGATCTATATGGGGATTTTGATGCTGCGCAAAATTCAGGCAAGCCATGCCATGGGCCTTCCGGTGGATAAATCCGGTGCCGCGCCAGAGTTCTGCACATTTTTTGTGGATAAGATTGTGCGCAAGGCCATGCATGGCATACTAAGTACTTGATTTCCATGCACTTTATTTCCGTGCGCAAAAATGTAGCACGGCATTTTTGCTCATCCAAAGTAGCCAGCCCGGCAACGTTTGTCCAAGGCAAAAAGTTCCGCACACTTTCTGTGGATAACTTTGTGCGTAAGTGGCAGGGGCTACACTGATGTGCTTGATATTAAAGGATTTTTTCCCTGTGCACGCAAATCAGGCATGCAGGAATTCTGCATGAAATCAAATACTTAGAAATAGAACTTGTTGTTTTGCACGATATATGACATAAGCATGACCTCGCCGATAATATGTGGACAGTTCCCTCCCCCATAGCACCAGATGATGACCGATACTCCAACTGACAGCGGCTTTGCCGCCCCGCCCGTGCTGACCGTCAGCGCCCTGAACCAGGCCGTCGCGCGCCTGCTCGAGCGCTCGTTTCCCCTGACCTGGATCGCCGGCGAGATTTCCAACTTCACGCGCGCCGCCTCCGGCCACTGGTATTTCACCCTGAAGGACGATGGCGCCCAGGTGCGCGCCGTGATGTTCCGCGGCCGCGCCCAGTTTGCCGGCTTCACGCCGCGCGAAGGCGACAAGGTCGAAGTGCGCGCCCTCGTCACCCTGTACGGCGCGCGCGGCGATTACCAGATCAACGTGGAAGCCATCCGACGCGCCGGCGTGGGCGCCCTGTACGAAGCGTTCCAGCGCCTGAAGGAAAAGCTGGCCGCGCAGGGCCTGTTCGACCAGGAACGCAAGCGCGCCATCCCCATGTTCGCGCGCAGCATCGGCATCGTCACCAGCCCGCAGGCGGCCGCCCTGCGCGACGTGCTGATCGCGCTCAAACGCCGCGCGCCGCACGTGGCCATCATTCTGTATCCGACGCCCGTGCAGGGCCAGCAGGCGCCGGAAAAGATCGCGCACGCCATCCGCACGGCATCAGCCAGGGCCGAGTGCGACGTGCTGCTGGTGTGCCGTGGCGGCGGCAGCATCGAGGATTTATGGTCGTTCAACGATGAAGCCGTGGCGCACGCGATCGCCGATTGTTCCATGCCCGTGATCAGCGGCGTGGGCCACGAGACGGATTTCACTATCGCCGACTTCGCGGCCGACCTGCGCGCGGCCACGCCGACGGCGGCGGCCGAACTGGCGGCCACGCCGCGCGCGGACTGGATGGCGTCCCTGCGCGCCGATGCGGCCGACCTGCGCCGCGCCATGCGCCGCAGCCTCGACGACGCGGCGCAGACCCTGGACCGCCACAGCCGCCGCCTGCTCAATCCGACAGCGCAACTGCGGCAGCAGCGCCTGCAGCTGCTGGCCCTGTCGACGGCCATGACGCATGCGGCGCGCGCGCCCGTGAACCAGTCGCAGTACGCACTGGAACGCCTGCGCAGCCGCTGGGCCGCCGTGCGGCCCGACGTCACGGCGCCGCGCGCCCGCCTGGCCGAAGCGCAGCGGCGCGGCGGCGCGGCCATGGCGCAGCTGCTCAGCCAGCGGCGCCACCGCCTCGACGGGCTGGCGGCGCAACTGGAGTTGTTGAATCCGCAGCGCACGCTGGAACGCGGCTACGCGATATTGCGCGACGAAAAGGGAAACATCGTCCGCTCGCCGGCCCAGCTGCAGGCGCGCCAGAACGTCAACGTGCGCCTGGCCGAAGGCAGCGCGCAGATCGGCATCGCCAGCGTGCAGGCAATGCTGGAATAGCCCGCAGGCGCGCGCCCCATGGGCAAATCTGCAGCAATGGCGCATCCGCTTTACAATAGTGGCTCGTTCAGCAAGAATGCTTGATTCAAGCACGCATGGCTCAACCTTCCGGCCCAGGCCGGATGACTCCGAACACTCACCACAAAGGGACATCACATGGAACATACTCTGCCACCACTGCCATATGAAATGGACGCTCTGGCGCCGCATATTTCGAAAGAAACCCTGGAATACCACTATGCCAAGCATCATCAGGCGTATGTCACCAACTTGAACAACCTGATCAAGGGTACCGAGTTCGAGAACCTGTCGCTGGAAGACATCATCAAGAAATCGTCGGGCGGCATCTTCAACAATGCGGCGCAAGTGTGGAACCACACCTTCTACTGGAACGGCATGAAGCCGGCCGGCGGCGGCGCGCCTACCGGTGCCGTGGCTGACGCGATCAACGCCAAATGGTCGTCGTTCGACAAGTTCAAGGAAGAATTCACCAAGTCGTGCGTGGGCAACTTCGGTTCGGGCTGGACCTGGCTGGTACAAAAAGCCGACGGTTCCGTCGACATCGTCAACACCTCGAACGCCGGCTGCCCGCTGACCACCGGCGACAAGCCACTGCTGACCTGCGACGTGTGGGAACACGCCTACTACATCGACTACCGCAACCTGCGCGCCAAGTACGTGGAAACGTTCTGGGGCCTGGTGAACTGGGACTTCGTTGCCAAGAACTTCGCGTAAGCGCGTTCCTGACAACGGAAACCGGACGCGCCCGCGGCATTAACCGCCGCGGCGCATCAAAGGGAAGCCTGAGCCACGCGCCAGGCTTCTTTTTTTTGTCCTTGCAGAAAGTGCACGCGGGCCGGGCGCCGGTTCAAACGGACCAAGGCCGCGCGCCAGTTGGTATAAGATGCAAAAAAAACAGCCTTCATCCCGCGCCCTGCCCTGTTCTACTTGCTGAAAGACAACAATGAAAAAAATCATGCTTGCCTTGCTGCTCTGCGCCTCCGGTTCCGCCTTCGCCAATTCCGCCTGCGACACGCCACGCAACGACTTTGACGGCCTGTATTGCCTGAACAAGGTGTACCAGGAAGCGGACAAGGAACTGAACGCCAACTACAAGACCCTCGCTGCCAAGCTCGATGCCGGCGGCAAGCAAAGCCTGAAATCGGGCCAGC
Organism: Janthinobacterium sp. TND4EL3; assembly: GCF_900156175.1. Classification (GTDB taxonomy): domain Bacteria; phylum Pseudomonadota; class Gammaproteobacteria; order Burkholderiales; family Burkholderiaceae_D; genus Janthinobacterium. Next base: position 226,575 of record NZ_FTMV01000004.1, on the reverse strand, counting down.
TGGCATGGATCGAAAAACGCAACAAGACGTGTTCGAAGCGCGAACCGTCGGGCTTCTACGTCAACCTCGATTGCGCCACCCAGACCACCATCGAACGGGCGCAATTCCTGCAGGACCGCGTGCGCGAATGCGTGAGCGCCGGCTGCCAGAACAGCAAACTGTGACGTAACACTGCGCCAGCGCAAACGGGGCCACGGACAAGGGTCTACACTGGCGGCTCCGATTCCTTTTTCGCGCCATGTCCATGAGCAAGCTTGTCGACATTTCACTCAGCCACTGGGATGCCCGTGCCAGCCCGGCACAGCAGGAGACGGCCTTGCAGGCGCTCGAAGACGGCCGCGTGATCGTGCTGCCGGACCTCGCATTTCCCTTGCAGAAGGAAGAATACCCGCTGCTCAACGGCACGGCCGGCAGCGCCAAGAACATCAGCTGGGACCCGGCGCGCGGCGTGCGGGGCCAGGGCGATGCCCACGATGCGGCCCTGCTGGCCGCACTGATGCAGCGCTATGCGCATCACACGCGCAGCCTGCTGGCCAGCCTGCTGCCCCGCTACCTGCCCCACTTGCAACAAGGCAAGGGCAGCTTCCGTCCCGTGGAAGTCGCCGGCCGCGTCACCTCCTGGCGCAAGGATGACACGCGCCTGCACATCGACAGCTTTCCCTCCTCGCCCACGCAGGGCCGACGCATCTTGCGCGTCTTCACCAACATCCATCCGCGCGACGCGCCCCGCGTGTGGAAACTGGGCGCGCCGTTCGAACAGGTGGCGCAGCATTTTTTACCCCTTGCAAAGCGTCCGCAGCCCGTGCTGGCGGCGCTGCTGCATCGGCTGCACGTCACCAAGTCGCGGCGCACGCCCTACGACCACTACATGCTGCAACTGCACGACGCCATGAAGGCCGATCTCGCTTACCAGGCGCAGGTGGAACAGCAGACGCACGCATTCGCGCCGGGCCAGACGTGGATCGTCTTCAGCGACGCCGTATCGCACGCTGCCCTGCGGGGACAACATGCGCTGGAGCAAACCTGGCTGCTGCCCGTGGGCGCCATGGCCGCGCCCGACAAGTCGCCGCTGGCCATCCTCGAGCGCCAGTTGCGACGCCCGCTGGCCTGGCGCAGCGGCTAGCACCGCGGCCATGCGGACTCAGACGGGCAGGCGCACGGCCTTGAAACGGCGCCAGGCCTTGTGCATGCGCCCATCGGCGCCCTGCGACTGGGCGCGCGCCGCCAGGTAGCCGCGCACGAAGGCCGCGTGCAGCCGCAGCTCGGCGTGGCCAGCCTGGCCATCGGGCAACTGCTGCAACAGCCGGTCCGCCACCTGCACATCGTTGAGCCAGCCCAGTTCATCCTGCAGGGCCGACAGGCGCCCCACATACGGTTTCACGGCGCGGCCCGCCAACAGCGAGGCGAAAAACTCCGTCGCATAGCGCGTCTTCTTGGCGGCAATGCGCACCTTGTGGCGCTGCTGCGGCGTGGCATGCAGCAGGCGCCGGCCCCGCTTCATCAGGCGGCGCTGGTCTGCGCGCAGGGTCTTGCGCGCAAAGCCCAGCACGCCCGCATCGAGCCGCTGCAGCTGGCGCGGCGTACGGCTGGCGCGCCACTCGCCCGCCTGCAACCAGCGCTGCACGCCCAGCATCCAGGCCGTATAGCGCGACGAAGCGACGGCCTGGGCGGCCTGCGCGTGCGCCGCCCGCGCCTGCGCGTGCGCCGCCTGCGCCAGCGCCGCCGCATCGGCAGCCGCCTCGCCGTCGAGCCGCGCCAGCGTCTGGCCGGCCAGCACGTCCCAGTCGCGCGCCTCGCCCAGCGCGCCGCCCAGCCAATCGAGCTCCTGCTGCAGCCCCTCCGGCAGCGCCAGCAGCGCCTTGAACATGCCCAGCGCCGAGCGCAGGCGGCGCAAGCCCACGCGCATCTGGTGCAGGCTTTCCACGTCCTCGCCACCCGCCACGCCATCCTGGTTGCCGCTGACCTGTTCCAGGCAATTGCCGGCGATGGCCTGGAATACCTGCTCGACCGTCATCGCCGCGTCCAGCGCCAGCGGCTGCGCCTTGACGGCTTGCAATGGTTGCGATGCGGCAAGCCGATAGCCGCGTTCCGCCTTGCTCATGTGGCCCAGCGTCAGGGGCACGTCGCGCAGCAGGGACAGCGCCACGTCGAACAGGCTGGACGCCTGGCCCCGCTTCAATTCCAGTTCGATTTCGCTGACGGGCACGCTGCGCGCGGTGCCGTCCGCGTCGCTGCCGCCGCTCTCGATCACGCCCTGGTCGAGCACGCACTCGATTTCGTCGCCCTGCGGCGTGCGCAGCTGCCAGACGGTGCGCTCCATGCGCGTGGTAAACACGGCTTGCAAGCCGTCGCGCACGGCTTGCTGGCGCAGCAGCGCGCCAACGGGCTGCTTGCGGCCGATGGCCGAATCGAGCGCGTCGAGGTCGGGCGCCGGCCCCGGCACGTCACCCTCCCACTCGTGGCGGCTGTGCAAGCCGCCGCTGACGGTGCCGCCCGCCTTCAGGGTCTGCATCCAGCGTCCGTCCACCTGGCGCACGCGCAAGCCCGCCTGGTGGCGGCACAGCTGCAAATCGGGCGTGTCGACATAGATATCGTGCATCTGCAGCAACTGCGGCTGGCCTGACGCATACTGCGCCAGCAGCGGGTGGGTGCGCAGCCGGGGCGCATCTTCCGGCGCCAGCAGCAATTTCAATTCGATTTCCATGACCGCTCCTTGCGAGAATCCCGATCACCTATTGTACGGCGCGCCCGGTGGCGTGCAAGGCGCACGCACGCACGCCTTGATTTTGCGCCAAAATAGGCGATTCATTTACAAGGAGATGCCATGACCTACCACGCCGCCGAGAACCGCTATGACAGCATGCAATACCGCACGTGCGGGCGCAGCGGACTGAAACTGCCGCTGCTGTCGCTGGGACTGTGGCACAACTTTGGCGACAGCAACAATCTGGCCTCGCAGCGCGACATGCTGCGCACGGCCTTCGACCTGGGCATCACGCATTTCGACCTGGCCAACAACTACGGCCCGCCGTATGGCAGCGCGGAAAGCAATTTCGGCAAGCTGCTGCGCGACGATTTCCTGCCCTACCGCGATGAGCTGATCATTTCCACCAAGGCGGGCTGGGACATGTGGCCCGGCCCGTACGGCCAGGGCGGCGGCTCGCGCAAGTACGTGCTGGCCAGCCTGGACCAGAGCCTGCAGCGGCTGGGCCTCGATTACGTCGACATCTTTTATTCGCACCGCTACGACGCCGACACGCCGCTGGAAGAAACCATGGGCGCGCTGGCCACCGCCGTGCAGCAGGGCAAGGCACTGTATGTGGGCCTGTCCTCGTATTCGCCGCAAAAGACGGCCGAGGCGGCCGCCCTGCTGAGGGAGTGGAAAGTGCCGTGTTTGATCCACCAGCCGGCCTACAACATGCTCAACCGCTGGATCGAGGAAGACAGCTTGCTCGATACCTTGCAGCAAGAAGGCATGGGTTGCATCACGTTCACGGCGCTGGCGCAGGGCTTGCTCAGCGACAAATATCTCGATGGCGTGCCGCAGGATGCGCGCGTCAACCGCCCCGGCGGCGGCTCGCTGCTGCAACAGCACCTGAGCGCGGAAAACCTGGCCCGCGTGCGCGCGCTGAACCAGATCGCCGCGCAGCGGGGGCAAACCCTGGCGCAGATGGCCCTGGCCTGGGTGCTGCGCGATCCGCGCGTCACCTCGACCCTGATCGGCGCGAGCAGCAGCGCGCAAATCCGCGAAAACGTGGCCGCATTGCAGCAACTGACGTTTACGGCCGCAGAACTGGCCGCCATCGACGTGCAGGCGCGCGAAGGCCATGTCAACCTGTGGGAAGGCCCGTCGCGGGCCAGGTGAGGGTCGCCCCGCGCTTGTGGCGGCGGCAGCCAGCAGGTAGACTAGCGCCGCCCAACATCCACCCCAAGGTCCCATGCAAGCCATCCCCGTCCTCACCCTTTGTTTGCTGCTATCCTGCGCCGCCAACGTCCACGCGGGCAATTATTGCGACTCGCCCCGCTGGTCGATCGTGCATAACAAGAGCTACGACGAGGTCATGCAGATCGCCGGCAAGCGCGACAAGATCCGCGACGCCGAATGCAGTTTTACCGACGTGATCCTCAGAATCCAGAACGAGGAGGCGGGCATCGGGCGTTATCCGGGCATCCTGCTGATCGCCGACGCGCAGGACGAACGCTTCGTCGCCACCAGCCGCGTCGGCGCCTACACCATCTTCAGCTACCGCTACAACGACAAGCACCTGCTGCAGTTCGCCATGAAAGACCTCAGCTGGGAGGAAGGCGAGCCATTCCAGGCCGGCGCCTACAAGATTATCGGCGTCAGGGAGTTCAAGAGCATGACCGGCTTTCCGACGACCCTGCTGGTGGCGCAAACGTTTCAGTTTTACGGTCCCAAATAGGGCCGGAGCACCGTCACGGCGGCGGATCGGGCAGCAGCGCACACAACTCGCGGGCCACCTGCTGGCGCCGCTCGGGCGTGGCGAAGACGCCCACGTCGACCTGGGCGGCGCCGTCACCGATGCGTATCAGCTGGCGGCTGCCCTGCGGCACCACGATGCGCGTATGCCAAGGGGAAAAACTGCTGCGCCGGCAATGCCCGGCGCTCACTTGCTCGACAATCAGCATGCCGTCGCGCAAGGCAATGTGCTCGTAATCGTGCGCGTGGCGCCGGTAGTACAGCAGGGCCACGGCCACCAGGCTCAGTTCGGCAAATGAAAAACAGGGGATATACCAGAGACCGCGCAGCGCAAAGGCGACGGCGATTGCCATGGAGAACAGGCACAGCAAACCATAGGCGCGCAGCAACTGGCGCGTCGTCAATGCCCTGTGGCGCGTAAACAGCCATTGCGGCTGTTCACGCGAACTATCGCGTGGCATGGCGCCTCCCGCAATATCGCATCGGCCCTTTCGGGCGAAACACCCGGCACGTCCAGCCGCCTGCCGGCGCTTCCTTCAGGCCAGGCTCAGGCGCCCAGATGCACGAGCGCGTGGCCCACGTGCTGCCACCAATGGTCGCGCGACTTGACCTGCTTCAAACAAGATGTATCGATTTCCGCCGGGAATACGCGATCCTGGCATGCCTGGGTCTCCAAGGCGTAGCGCTGGTTTTCCGCGGCCGACAGGGCCACGCCCAGCCAGAACAGCAGCGCCAGCAAGATCACCAGCAAGCTCCACGCCAGGTGATTGGTGCTGCTTTTTTCACCGAAAAACTCGCGCGGCCGCGTCTCGCGGTACATCGACATCAAGTTCTTTTCTTTGTCTTCCGACATCTGCGTTTGCATCCTCTTGCATCCTATCCTGTGCGGGCCGGCTGGCCATGGCGGGACATGTGCCGCCCTGCCCTCATTTTACGCCGATGGCGGCAAAACGGCGGCAATTCGCGCAGCGACGTGGATCAAGGGCGCGGCGCCGGCGCGCCCGCGAGGCGCTCCCCGTCTTCACGGCCGTCCGCCGGCTGCACGGGCGCCAGATTTTCCACATGATCGACATCGATGTCGCCGCCATCGGGCGCCGTATTGCGCGGCTCGACGCCGGCCCGGTCGCCCGTGCCGGCCGCATCGCTGTCGTTGTCGAGCTCTTCCGGGTCCTGGCCCGGCACGCCCTGCATGTCGCTGCCGCTGTCGGAACTGTCGCTGGGCCCCAGTGCGCCCTTGCCATGGCCGCTGCCCAGGACGCGGTCGGGGGTGAGGGGCAAGTTGTCCGGATCGAGTGTGCTGCTGCTCATGGCTGACTCCCGTTGACAAAGAACCAGCTTACTCTCCTGGCCCGGCCGGTGGCGCACGCCAGCACGGCCTTTTCCGAGGGAAAAATGCGGCACCGCACAATTATTTTTAAAAATTACTTCACAAATGTACTATTCATTGCTATAGTTAATTCAAGTAAGCATCTTCTCATCCAGAAACTGCTTCGTCGGCAGTGCCGCGCCACCCGCGCGGCGCGGCCGGACCGACCGGTACGTGGCGAGCCGGCCCATTCACCCAGCCATCATGCACATATTGGAGTCTTATCATGCAAGCCAAATCACTGATCGCAGCATTGTTTGCCATCACCACCGCCACCTCGGCTTTCGCCCAGAGCGCCGCACCTGCCGCCACGGGCCAGCAATTGACCCGTGAGCAAGTTACGGCCGAATACATCCGTGCCCGCAACGCCGGCGAAATCGCCACGAGCGAAGTCGACTATCCGAAAACGCCGGCCACCGCCGCCAGCAAGGTGACGCGCGAGCAAGTCATGGCCGAGTTCTACGCCGCCCGCAAGGCTGGCCTGATCCCGCAAACGGAAGCGGACTTTGATGTCGCGCAAACGGCCAAGCACGTCGTGCAATAAGAAACCAGTCAGCCGGTTTCAGTCAGTAACAACTCAGTTGCGGCGCAGCACTCGGGCCACTCCCGAAGCTCACCGCGGCGAGCTGTGATTTCCCCGCACTCCCCCCGACATATCTCTCCCGGAGTTCCTGCATGTCCCTGCACCGCCGTCTGCTTGCCGCCAGCCTGATCCTTGCCTTGAGCGCTTGCGCCGACATGGGCCATATCGCGCCGCAATCGGCCATGCTCGACGCCAATACCCTGCAGGGCAGCCAGGCCATGGATGCGGCCGCCAGCACCGCCATACAATGGCCGCGCGCGCAATGGTGGCAAGACTTGCATGACCCCCAATTGAACCGTTTGATGGAGCAGGCGCTGGCCGACAGCCCCACCCTGCGCGGCGCCCAGGCGCGCGTGCGCCAGGCCGAGGCGCTGGCCGGCGCGGCGGAAGACAGGACCCGCCCGCAGGCGGACGCGAACGTCTCCATCAACCGCGAACTGTATTCGCAGCACGGCAGCACGCCCGCGCCGCTGGCCGGCAACTACGCGTGGCGCAACCAGGCCACCGTCACGGCCTCGTACGACCTGGACCTGTGGGGCCGCAACCGCGCCGCCCTGTCCGCCGCGCTGGGCGACGTGCAGATGGCGTCGGCCGAATCGCAGATGGCCCGCCTGGCCCTGGAAACGGCGCTGGTGCGCACCTACATCCAGCTGTCGTATGAATTCCAGCTGCAGGACGTGATCGAGCGCAGCCTGGCGCAGCGCGCGCGCATCCTCGACATCACGCGCCAGCGCAAGCAAGCCGGCATCGGCACGGACATAGACGTGGCGCAGATCGAAACCACCCTGCCCGCGGGACGCCGCCAGCTGGAGCAGTCGGCCGAATCGCTGGCCCTGCTGCGCAACCAGCTGGCGGCCCTGGCCGGCAAGGGGCCGGGCGCCGGCGCGGCGCTCACGCGCCCCGTGCTGCGCCTGGACCAGCCGCTGGCCATTCCCGCCGCCCTGCCGGCCGACCTGATCGGCCGCCGTCCCGACATCGCCGCCCAGCGCTGGAGAGTGGAAGCGGCGGCGCAGCGCATCGACGCCGCCAAGGCCGAGTTCTACCCGAACGTCAACCTGGTGGCCTTTGCCGGCTTCCAGGCCTTCGGCTTCAGCCATTTTCTTGACGCCAACTCGGATATCCGCGGCGTCTCTCCCGCGCTGAGCCTGCCCATCTTCGCCGGCGCCCGTTTGCGCGCCCAGCTGGGCAGCCAGACGGCCATCTACGACGGCGCCGTGGAGCAGTACAACGCCACCGTCATCAACGCCATGTCGGACGTGGCCAACGCCGTTGCCAAGGCACAATCGCTGGCCAAGCAGCACCAGCTGACCGTGCAGGCGCTGGCCACGGCCCAGCGCGCGCGCGACCTGGCGGAAAAGGCCTACAAGGCCGGCATGAGCGACGCCATCAACATGCTCAACACGCAAGTGGCGCTGCTGGCGGAAGAACAGCAGCAGGCGCAGAATGGGGCGCGCGAGCTCGATCTGTACGTTTCCTTGATGAATGCGTTGGGAGGCGGCATCTAGGCTCGCGTTGCCATAGCCCAACAAGATACAATCGGAGCTTTATTCACACATGAAGGAAATGACATGACCGCTTTTGACGCCACCTCCAAGCGGCTGCAAAACATCCGCACGCGCATGCCAGGCTTCCCCATGGAACTGATGCGCCTGCTGCGCATGACGTACCACATTCAAAAAGGCATGAAGGACTTGACCAATGCCGCGCTGAAGAAGCACGACCTGGTCGACGCCAGCTACATGGTGCTGGCCGTGCTGTACGGCACGGACGACGAAACCTCGAACGCCTGCACCCTGGGCATGGCCTGTCACGAAAAGCCGGCCAACCTGACGCGCGTGTGCAACGACCTGGAAACGCGTGGCCTGATCCACCGCGGCACGCGCCCCGGCGACCGCCGCTCCGTGATGATCTCGCTGACCGACAAGGGCCGCGCCCTGATCGAAACGGCGCTGCCCGACGTGTACGAGGAAACCTCGGCCCTGTACGAAGGCTTCACGGAAGAAGAGCTGCAAGTGCTCGACAAGCTGTACATGCGCCAGTTGCGCAACCTCAACAATCTCAACAACCAGAACTGATAGCCTATCGATGACGCCAGCCACAACACCTACATATGGTCCCCTGACCAGGGCGGCCCACTGGCTGGCGCTGGCGCTGCAGGACTGGCGCCAGACGGAAGGCGAACGCTGGATCTACGTCGGCAAGACCCTCATCGCGTCGTTCTGCGCCCTGTGGCTGGCCTACCGCCTGGGCCTCGATTCACCGAGCACGGCGATGACCACCACCATCATCCTGGCCCTGCCCAGCAGCGGCATGGTGCTGGAAAAAAGCTTTTACCGCCTGTGCGGCACCCTGCTCGGCTGCACGGCCGCGCTGGCCCTGATCGGTCTGTTCCCGCAGCAGCCGGTGCTGCTGTTCGCCGGCCTGGCCCTGTGGGTGGGCCTGTGCACGAGCGGCTCGGCCCTGCACCGCAACGCCCAGTCCTACGTGTACGTGCTGGCCGGCTACACGGCCTGCATGATCGTCTTACCCGCCATCGAGCAGCCGACGCAGGTGTTTTCGCTGGCCGTCACGCGCGTGGCCGAAGTGGGCCTGGGCATCATCTGCTCGGCGGCCGTGTCCAGCGTGCTGCTGCCGCGCCACCAGGGCACGCAGGTGATGCGCACGGTACAGGCCCGCTACGGCAAGTTCCTCGCCTTTTGCCAGGACGTGCTGCAGCAAAAGCTCACGCCGGCGCAAGTGGAACTGACGCATCTGCAATTCGCCGCCGACGTGGCGGCGCTGGAACTGGGCCGCTCGGCCGCGCTGTTCGAAGTGACCAGCAAGGTGAGCCACGTGCGCGCGCAAAACCGCAAGCTGCACGCCTTCAACGCCACCTTCATGGCGGCGCTGACCACCTTCTATACCTTCCACCGCCTGTTCGACCGCCTGCAGCGCGATGGCGAGACCCAGGTCATGCAGGCGTGCGCGCCCCTGTACGCCATCGTCGCCGAGGCGCTGCAGGCGACGCCTTCGCAAGATTCGCTTGACACCATGCAGCGGCATTTGCAGACGGCGCTGGCGCAGGCGCGCGCCGACATTGATGTGGCGCAAATCAAGCACGCGCAGCAGATCGACTTCGACACCGTCTGCGAGCTGCTCGAACGCTTCGCGCGCGACATGAGCCGCTTTCACGAAGTGTATTTCAGCCTGGCGCACGACACGCCGCTGGAAGTGAGCACGCCGCAGGCATATGCGCCCAAGACGCCGCCCGCGCTGGTGCTGGCCAGCGGCGCGCGCGCCGGCATCAGCCTGGCCCTGCTGGCCCTGGGCGCCTACTTCCTCGCCTGGTCCTACGCCGGCACGGCCATGCTGATGGCGGCCGTGTTCTGCGCGCTGGCCTCGTCCTCGCCGCGTCCCATCATGATGATCCGGCAAGTGCTGACGGGCTTTCTGATCGCCATGCCCCTGTCGCTCGTCTGCGTGTATTTCGTGCTGCTGCACGGCGACGGCTTCCCCATGCTGGTGCTCAGTTTTGCACCGTTCCTCGCCGTCGGCCTGTACCTGATGACCAATCCCGCCAAGCTGGGTGTCGGGCTGGGCGTGTCCACCTTCATCACGCAGATGGCGCCGCTGAACGTCATGCGCGTCGACGGCGCCGGCTTTCTCAACACGGGCATGGCGCTGATCGTCGGCCTGATGCTGGCCGCCCTCGTGTTTGCCGTGCTGCTGCCCGAGCACACCATGGGCCACAAGGACCATATCGGCCGGGCCCTGTGGCGCGAAGCGCTGCATGCATGCACGGCCCCCGCGCGGCGCGTCAAGCACCGTTTCGACAACCGCGTGCGCGACCTGCTCAGCCAGCTCAATGCGGCGGCCGGCCCGGCGCCTGGCGAGGCCACGCGCGCCGTCGTGCGCCAGGCCCTGACGCTGCTGGAAATCGGCCATTCCGTGATCGAGCTGCGCGAATTGATCGCCAGCGCCACCGGCAACAGTCCCGCGCGCACCGCCCTGCAGCACTGCGTCGACAGCATTGCGGCCTGGCTGCGCACGCGCGGCGATGCGCAGCTGCAGGCGGCGCTGGCGGCCACCTTGCAGGCGGGCGCCGTGGTACGCGCCGCCCAGGCAGCCAGCGATACGGCGCCGGAACGGAGCCTGCGCCTGCAGACGGCGCTGGTCGACCTGCACTCGATCTACACCTCATTGCTCGACCACATGGCGCCTGGCGCCGGAGACCATCATGCCGCGTGAATTCGCCCTGTTCGGAATACTGATTCCCACCCTGCTGCCGCTGTTCCTGCTCAGCATCGGCCTGCAAACCCTGCTCGACCGCGTGCTGGGCTGGCTGGGCGTGTACCGCATGGTGTGGCACCCGTCGCTGGCGCGGCTGTGCATCTTCATCGCCATCTTCGGTGCGCTGGCCCTGTCGCTTTACAAATAAAAAAAACTGTTCAACCCGATCAAGGAAAGGCTGCCGACATGGTAAGCAAACTGACACGCTATGCAATCACCCTGCTGCTACTGGCCGCAGCCCTGTGGATAGGCAAGACCGTCTGGGACCGCTACATGGAGTCTCCATGGACGCGCGACGGGCGCATCAAGGCCGACATCGTCAACATCAGCGCCGACGTGGCCGGCACCGTCACGGACGTGCTGGTGCGCGACAACCAGGTGGTGCAGAAGGGCGACGTGCTGTTCGTCGTCGACAGGGAGCGCTACGTCAGCGCGCTGGCCCAGGCCGACGCCGTGCTGGCCGCGCAAAAGACGGAGCTGGGCCGCCGCGGCAAGGAAGCGCAGCGCCGCGCCAATCTGGACGCCAGCATCATTTCCACGGAAAGCCGCGAAAGCGCCGCCTTTGCCGCCACCTCGGCCTCGTCGCAAGTGCAGGCCGCCGTGGCCGCCCGCGCGCTGGCGCAACTGAACCTGGAACGCACCACCGTGCGCGCCCCCGTCAGCGGCTATGTCACCAACCTGAACGTGCACAAGGGCGATTTTGCCGCCGTCGGCGCGGCCAAGCTGGCCGTCATCGACAGCGCCTCGTACTACGTCGTCGGCTACTTCGAAGAGACCAAGCTGGGCATGCTGGCGCAGGACGACAAAGCGGAAATGAATCTGATGAGCGGCGGCACCCTGCATGGCCACATCGAAAGCATCGCGCGCGGCATCACCGACCGCGACGCCGCCACGGGCCGAGAACTGCTGGCCGACGTCAATCCCACCTTCAACTGGGTGCGCCTGGCCCAGCGCGTGCCCGTGCGCATCCACATCGACGAACAGCCGCAGGACCAGATCCTGGTGGCCGGCACCACCTGCACCGTGGTCATCACGCCCCATTCCGCGCCCGCGCCCAAGCCGGCCGCCGCGCACCCCGCATGATGCGCGGCGGCGCCGGGCGCCTGGCGGAAATCGCGCTGTTCCTCGACGCCGCGGCGCTGGGCAGCTTTTCCGCGGCCGGCCGCAAGCACGGCCTGTCGCCGGCCGCCGCCAGCGCCGCCATCGCGCGCCTGGAAGCGGCGCTGGGCGCCACCCTGTTCGAGCGCACCACGCGCCAGCTGCGCCTGACGGAAGAAGGTTTGCACTACCGCCAGTACAGCGAGCAGGCGCTGGACTTGCTGGCGCAGGCCGAAGACGGCTTGCACGGGGGCGGCGGCGCCGTGCGCGGCCTGGTGCGCATCTCGGCGCCGTCCGACATCGGCCGCCAGCTGCTGCTGCCCATGCTCGACCGCTTTGCCGCGCTGCACCCGCAGCTGCGCCATGCGCTGACCCTGACGGACATGACGGCCAATCTGGTGCAGGACGATATCGACCTGGCCATCCGCTACGGCGAGCTGCCCGACAGCGAGATGGTGGCGCGCCTGCTGCACACGGGCCGGCGCGTCGTGTGCGTGGCGCCCGCGCTGGCCGCCAGAGTGGGCCTGCCGGCCGCGCCGCGCGACCTGGCGCTGCTGCCCACGCTCGTGCTGACGGCCGGCGACGGCGCGCCGCAGGACTGGCGCTACCGCGAGGACGGCAAGCGCCACAGCCTGCGCCCGCAAGGCGCCTGGCACAGCAACGACGGCGAAATCATCCGCCGCTGGGCCGTGGCCGGCCATGGCTATGCCTATAAATCCCTGCTCGACATCGGCGACGACCTGCGCGCGGGGCGTTTGCAGACGGTACTCGACGATTACTTTGCCGACAGCGTCCCCTTGCACCTGCTGTACCGGCGCAGCCGCTTCCCGCCGCCGCGCGTCGCCCTGCTGGCCGACTTCCTCGTGCGGCAGTTCGCCGGCCTGCAAGCCTGACGGCCGCCCTTACTGCGCCAGCACGCCCAGCTGGCGCAGGAGCGTCAAATTATCTTCCAGGTGCCAGTTGTCGCTGATGCGCCCCTGCGCATCGACCTGATACAAATCAAACGCATGAAAATCGATGGCTTGCCCCTGCCCGCGCAGTTCGCCCTGCGGCGTGGGGAACACGCCCGTGAAGCGGCCCGTGAAATGCAGGCGCAGGGTGACCCGGTCGCCTGCCACCAGCATCTCCTCAATGGCCACCTGCAAGTCCGGCACGGCAGCGTGGAACACCTGCGAAGCCTGCAGCGGGCCGGCCAGTCCCTGCGGGCGGCCGGCAGGCAGGGTGCGGTCCGTAAAAGCGTCGGCCAGGGCCAGGCGCGCCAGGGCCGGATCGCCGCTCTGCCAGAACGCGGCATAGCGGCGCGCGGCCAGCACCACCGCGGCGTCGGCTTTGGCGCCGGACAGGCGGGCGGGCATGGGCAGCTCGGTGGCGGCGTGGGCCGGCGCGGCGGCCAGCAGGGACAGGGCCAGGATGGCGGGAGCAAAAACGGAAACGGGCATGGTCATTCCAGGTGAGTTGATCGGCGTGCAGATGGCACCCCGTCATTCTGGACTCGCTTGTTCTGTTTGATAATTGGCCCCGCGCTTGAATCATCTGCTTGTCAGGGTTGTAAATGCACTGGAAATCAGCGCCCGCCCGCCACGTCGAGGATGCTGCCCGTCACATAGGTCGCGCCTGGCCCCAGCAGGTAGAGGATGGCGTCGGCGATTTCTTCCGACTGGCCGCCCCGCTGCATGGGCACGCCCGAGGCCAGGCGCGCCACCCTGCCCGGTTCGCCGCCCGAAGCGTGGATGTCCGTGTAGATGATGCCGGGGCGCACGCCGTTGACGCGGATGCCTTCGGCCGCCACTTCCTTCGCCAGGCCCAGGGTGAGCGTATCGACGGCGCCTTTCGAGGCCGCGTAATCGATGTATTCTTCCGGGGAGCCGATACGCGCAGCCACCGACGACACGTTCACGATGCGCCCGCCCTGCCCGCCGTTCGCCGTCGACATGCGCCGCACGGCCTGCTGGCAGCACAAAAAATAGCTGATCACGTTGGTGCGCAGCACGCGTTCGAGGCGCTGCACGGACATGTCGGCCAGCCGGCATTTCCGCTCCAGCACGCCCACGTTGTTGACCAGTGCCGTCAAGGTCCCCAGGCGCGCATCGAGTTCATCGAACAGGCGCGCCACGTCCGCTTCCTCGCTGACGTCGGCCTGCACGGCGATGGCCTCGCCCCCTTCGGCCACGATACGCGCGCGCAGCGCTTCGGCCGCCTGCGCATCGCGCACATAGTTGACGCAGACGGCATAGCCCTGGCGCGCCGCCAGCAAGGCCGTCGCCGCCCCGATGCCGCGGCTGCTGCCCGTAATCAGGATCACTTCCTTCATTGCCCCTCCAGGATGGTTGTGGTCTCATGATACCCGCAAGCTGCAGACGTAAAAAAGCCCGCACGAAGCGGGCAGTTTGCCGATCCATCCCTCATCGTCACGACGCCGGAGAAAATCGTAGCGAGCGGCAGTGATTTGTGGCCGAGAATCGCAGTAGATTTTATCCGGCGTTCTATGACCTGAAATGCGTCATGGCGTAAGTCAGGTGCTGCCACCAGTGCTCGCGCGTGTGCACGGACGCCAGGCATTTTGCGTCGACCTCGTTCTTGAATGCGGGGTCCACGCAGGCCTTGGTAACGAGCGCATTGCGCTGGTTTTCCACGTTGACGATGGCAATCGCCAGCCACGCCGCGAGGGCGACGGCCAGCACGCATAAAGTCCAGGGCAGCTGTTTCATGGTGCTCTCCGGTGTTACTTCTTCGCTGGCGCGGGGGCGCGCTCTTTCAGCACGCGCGCCACCAGTTCATCCATCACGCGCAGGGTTGCGGCCTGGGTCTGCGGCTCGGACTGGCCCGGACGCGACAGCTGCGCCGGCGACGTCACGAAGCGGCCGTCGATGACGATGGTCGGCGCGCTGTCGATCTTGCTGGCGGTGATCAGCTGTTCGTTGCGTTTCAGCTTGGTCTGCACGCCGAACGAATTGAACATGTCCAGGTATTTCGCCTTGTCGATGCCGTTCTTGACCAGCAGGTCGAGGATGGCGTCATCGCGGTTCAGGCGGTTGCGCTCGACGTGGATGGCGCGGAAGATCTTGTCGTGGAACTGGTCCAGCTGGCCCATCGCTTCCAGCGTGGCATAGGCGTGCGCCTGCGGATCTTTTGGTCCGGAGAAGGCCAGGTGGATGCGGCGGAAGGCGATCTTGTCGCCCTGTTTCTTGACCCAGTCGTGCATCAGCGGATCGAGCGCGTAGCAATGCGGGCACGAATACATGAAGTATTCCACCACTTCCACCTTCTTGCCCGTGTCCGTGCGCACTGGGGTCGGAAGCGTGGTAAAGCCGGTATCGGCCGCCATGGCGCCGCCGGTGGCCGCCACCAGGGTGACGGCGGCGAGCAGGGGACGCAAGAAACGCAGAAAACGCATAATAATCCTTCATCAAAAGTGGTCGTGAACGGGGCGAGATTACCACTTTTTGCGCCGGGCGATGAAGGTCGGGCGCAAAAAAGCCCTGTTTATCGCACCGCCTTGCGCCCGCTTAAGCCGCATTTAAGCCCCGCCGCGCCGCCGTCTCAGAAATGGTAGCGCGCCGACACGCGCAGCTGGCGCGCATCGTTGAGGTAAATGCTGGAGCGGCAGCCGGGCGCATCGCCGTAATGGCGGCGGTTGGCCAGGTTGCTGCCGGCCAGTTCCAGCTCCCAGGCGCCCAGCTTGCGCACGTAGCGCCCGTCCACGGTGGCAAACGCGGGCACCTGCGCCAGGCAGCTATGGGCGAAATCCGGTCCATAGCGCAGGGCGCGCAGCCATTGCACGCCCACGTCGGCACTGGCGCCGCCCCGCCCCGTCCAGTACAGGCGCAGGCTGGCCAGGGTTTTCGGCACGAGGGCGATGTCCGGCCCGTCGTAGCTGTAGTCGTCATAGCGCGCATGCACCTGCCGCAGCTGCGCGTCGAGGCGCCAGTCGCGCGCCAGCGCCATGCTCGCTTCGATGGCCACGCCATCGCGGCGCGACGGGTCCAGATTGCCGGCAAAACCCAGCTGGCCCAGGCTCTGGTCGAAGACGATCTGGTTGCTCAGGCGTTCGCTGAACAGGCGCACGGAGGCGCTGCGCGCCGCGTCGCCGTAGGTGGCGCCCACTTCCGTTTCGCGCCGCAGCTGGCCCGCCAGGGGGCGGTAGCCGGCGCTCGTGTAGCCATCGTCGTCGATGCGGTAGCTGCGCGCGGCCTTGGCGTACACGTTCAGTTGCGGGCGCAGCTGCAGGCTGCCCTGCAGGTCCCAGGCATTCTGGTTTTCCCAGTCGCTGCCGCCGGCGGGCATGTCGGCCGGATCGAGCTGGAACTGTTCATGCCGCAAGCCCAGCAGCAGGCGCGGCGCATACGGGCCGCCGAAGGCCAGTTCTTCGCGCAGCAGCAGCGCGCGCGAATACTGGCGTCGCTGCGCACTGCCGTCGCGGCCCAACGCGGCACGGTCCGACTGCCGCTGCCACTGCATCAGGTCCAGCCCCAGCTCCGTATCCGTCCCCACGCCGCCCACCTTGCCGTAATGGCGCAGGCGGGGCGCCAGCTGCCGGCGGCGGCTGCTGTAGGTCGATACGCTGCTGCCGTCCTCGCCCGCATACTGGGCCGTGGCGCGCTTTTCCCGCTGCGACAGTTCCACTCCCAGCTCGAAATTGCCCACGTAGCGCTGCACGAAGGCGCTGGCGCGCCGCACCTCGTAGCGGTACAGGTCTTCCGGACGGGCCGCCAGCAAGGCCAGGAATGGCGCTTCGGGCGCGGGATAGCGCGTGTCCTGGTTCAGCTGATCGACGCTGAAGCCGGAACGGCCCTGCCGCGCCTTCCACTCCGCCCCGCCGCTGAAGCCCCGCTGGTGGAAAACGCTGCCGTCGCGGTAATTGCCGTTGCGCTGCCCGTCGAGGGCCGCATCGAGCGACATGCCGCCCTGCTCGCGCGACAGGGCGGCGCGCACGCTGTGCTGGCCGCCCTGCGCCAGTTCGGCGGACAAGTCGCCGTGCGTGACGCCGGCCGCGCCGGCGGCCACGCCGTCCTGCGCGCGCGCCGGCATGGCCAGCGCGCACAGCAGAGCGGCACATGTGGCGATGGTCAGGGCGGGAAGGACAGGCATCATGGCGGCAAGCTGGGTGCGCTACCGGGGCACGCACGGTAGTGAAACGGGAAGATGGCAAAAGCGAATCATTATACGCATGGCGCGCGGCGCTGGGGCCGTCAGCTGCCCAGGCGCCCTTCATCGGCGAGGAAGTCGATGAAGGTGCGCACCTTCGACGACAGGTAGCGGCGGCTCGTGTAGACGGCGTACACCTTGCCGCCCGCCAGCTGGTAAGCGTCGAACAGGCGCACCAGCCGCCCCGCCGCCAGGTCGTCATCCGTCTGCCAAGACGGCAGCAGGGCAATGCCCATGCCGTCGAGCGCGGCCGCGTGCAGCAGGCTTTCGTTATTGCATTGCAACACGGGCGAAAACTTCACCGTCTCGCTCCCGTGCGGGCCGTCGAAGGCCAGTTCATTGCCGTTCGCCAACAAGGAATAGCTGATCATGGCGTGCTGGGCCAGGTCTTGCGGCACTTCCGGCTGGCCCGCGCGCGCCAGGTAGGCGGGCGCGGCCACGAGGTGAAAGGCGATGCTGCCGATGGGCCGCGCGATCAGGGCCGGCGACGGCGCCTGGCTCACGCGCAGGGCCAGGTCGAAGCCCTCTTCCACCAGGTTGACGACTCTTCCGCTCAAATCGATGTCGAACGTGACTTCCGGGAAGCGCTCGCGGTAAGCGACCAGGGTGCGCGTGAAGATGGCGTTGGCGAACCAGACGGGCGCGCTCAGGCGCAGCATGCCGCGCGGCACTACTGTCGTGCGGCCCACCGTCGCTTCCACTTCGTCGAGGTTGTCGAGCATGTCGCGGCACTGTTCGAAATACACCTTGCCGATTTCCGTCAGGCTCAGGTGGCGGCTGCTGCGGTTCAGCAGGCGCGCGCCCAGATGGCGCTCCAGGTGCATCACATGCTTGCTGACCATGGCCGGCGACAGGTCCAGGCGCTCGCTGGCGCGCACGAAGCTGTCCAGTTCCACCACGGCGCGAAACACGCGCATGCTGCGCAAGGTATCCATGCTCATCCGATCATCAACAAAATGGAAATGATATATCAATAATAGCGATCTTGATCAACTGACCGCGCATGACTATCATCATCCCATCATCAGCCATTCCCACCAGGAGCCGCCATGCAAGAGCACACCTTCCCCACCTATTTCCTGTCGCACGGCGGCGGCCCGTGGCCGTTCATGAAAGACCAGTTCGGCGGCCGCTACGACGTGCTCGAAGCGTCGCTGCAGGATATCCCGCGCCAGATCGGCGCGCGTCCGAAAGCCGTGCTGGTCGTCACGGCGCACTGGGAAGGGCCGCAATTCCTCGTCTCGGCCAGCCCCAAGCCGGGCATGATCTACGATTACTCGGGCTTTCCGCCGCACACGTATCAAATCCAGTACCCGGCGCCGGGCGCGCCGGCACTGGCGGCGCAGGTCAAGCAGTTGCTGGACGCGGCCGGCCACCCGGCGCGCCTGGACCACGAGCGCGGTTTCGACCATGGCACCTTCAGCGCCCTGTTCCCCATCTACCCCCAAGCGGACATGCCGCTGGTGCAACTGTCGCTGAAACACGGCTACGACCCGCTCACGCACGTCGAAGTGGGCCGCGCGCTGGCCGGCCTGCGCCGCCAGGGCGTGCTGATACTGGGCAGTGGCCTCAGTTATCATAACCTGCGCCAGTTCGGCCAGGCGGGCGCCGTCGCCTCGCACCAGTTCGACGCGTGGCTGCGCCAGGCCATGGCCCTGCCGCCGGCGCAGCGGCTGGAACAGTTGCTGGCCTGGGACCGGGCGCCGGGCGCGCGCCAGGCCCATCCGCAGGAAGACCATCTGCTGCCCCTGATGGTGGCGCTCGGCGCGGCCGAGCAGGAAGCGGCCCACGTCGTCTACCACGAAGAGGATTTCTTTGGGGCGCTGGCCGTGACCAGTTTCAAATTCGGATAATCCGCCACCGCATAAGAAAAGCGCCGCGACATTGCTGTCGCGGCGCTTTTTGCATGGTGAAGCGGTAACTTACGTGCCGCGCTTGCCCCGCGCCGCATTCTTCGCCTTTTCGGCCGCGATCTCCGCTGCCTTGGCCGCCTTTTCCGCCATCTCGGCCGCATGCTGGGCCAGCAGGGCCGCGCGCGTGTCCGGCGTTTCCAGCGAGATACGGCCCAGGATGCCGCTGCGGTAGTCGAGCAGCAGGGTGTGCGACGCTTTCTCGAAATCGTAGTCGCCGCCCTTGATGCGGAAACCGCGCTTGGCGGCAATCCCCTCGACCACGCCGATGGCGTCGACTTCGCCGACCTTGGTGCCGTAGCGGGCCGCCAGCAGGTCCGGGTAGCGCTTGAGCAATTCCTCGGCCAGGAACACGGCCACCTCCTCTTCGATCAGCGCATTCGAGCCGATCGCGTGGCTGGCCGCCAGCATCAGGCCGTCGCTGGGGATGGCGATCTTCGGCCACAGCATGCCGGGCGTGTCGACCAGAATCGTGTTCTTGTCCAGATACAGCTTTTGCTGCATTTTCGTCACGGCCGGCTCGTCGCCCACCTTGGCCACGCGCTTTTTCAGCAGCGCGTTCATCAGGGTCGACTTGCCCACGTTGGGAATGCCCATGATCATGATGCGCAGCGGTTTCGTCGGCACGCCGCGGTGCGGCGCCAGCGACTTGGCCAGTTCCGGGATGCGCGCCACGTCGCCAGGCTTCTTGGTCGTCATCGCATACGCGGTCACGCCTTCCTGGGCATTGAAATAGGCCACCCAGGCGGCGGTGGCGGCAGGATCGGCCAGGTCGGTCTTGTTGAGGATTTTCAGGCAGGGGCGCTGGCGGAACAGGCGCAGCTCGTCCACCATGGGATTGCAGCTGGCCGCCGGCAGGCGCGCGTCCACCACTTCAATCACCAGATCGGTGTTCTCCATGGTCTCGGCCGCTTTCTTGCGGGCCGCGTTCATGTGTCCTGGGTACCATTGTATCGCCATGCTCTTGCTTTCAAAATCGTTCAATCAATCCGCTATTTTACGTGCTTGGCGCCGCGACGTCGCATTTTCCGGCGCCGGCGCCAGCCGTGCGACGCGAACGAGACAATTGGTGATAATTTCGCAGTTACCTGAATGATAAGATCCGCACTCCGTCGCCACAGGACGGACTTTTCCCATTGCAAGCTTAACCGGCCACGCTTTCCATGCACATTTCCCGCTTTTCCCTCTTCGTCACCTTCGCCGCCTGCCTGCTGCCCGCCATGGCCCAGGAACAACCGGCAGCGCCGGGCGACGCGGCGCCCCAGGAAATGCAGCAAATCGTCGACGTGCAAGGCACGCGCGACCCCGACCTGCGGCCCTACCGCACCATGGTCAAGGGACTCGACGCGTATGCCGACCACCAGCGCCTGGCGCCCGACGCCCCGCTGCGTTTCATGCTCGTTCCCGCCACGCCGAAGGGCAAGCTCGATGGCGCGACCTTGCACCTGTCGGCCGAGAACCTGTCGATTCCCATCCCGCTGGCGCCGGACGGCGGCTTCACCCTGGCGCGCAACAAGATAGCCTACGATGCCAATGCCGACCTCGTCAGCAACAAGAAGCGCGATACCCTGCGCTGGCGTGCCGACATCCATACGCCGGGACTGCCCGCGAACGTGCGCCGCCTGGGCGACCTGCGCCTGGAATGCGAAATCCGCTGGGCCGTCGAGCAGGACCAGCTGTCCTTCGTCCGGCGCAACCTGTTCCGCATGGCGGGCGGGCCCTGCCACTCCTCGCTGATCCACGTGCTGTATCCGGTGCCGCGCAGTGTCGCCGGGGTGCAGGCGCGCTCGGGCGAGCGCACGCTGGACATCCGCGTCACGGACGACCGCCAGCGCTACGTGCCGCCGCTGCACGACCAGAGCTGGGATGACGACACCTTGCTGACCATCACTTACGCCGACGACGGGACAGTGGCGGCAGCCCCCGTGACGCCCCCGCAGGCGGCACTGCGCCAGTGATGGCGGCGTTAACAGAAAGATAAAATATTTCTCAGTGGATTTTAATATTTACTGCAAGCAACAAAAAAGTATGCTCTAATATCGCCTCTTAAATGAAAAGCAATTATTTTCCATGCTGCCTCCCGCCAGGCGCGGGGAGATGACAGAGGGGAGATGGGCGATATGACGATGGAAGACACGGGCGCCGCGCCTGGAACGCGCGCGGAAGACGAGCGCGCCGGCGGGCACCCGCGCCAGGCCAAGGGGACGGTGTCCCGGCGCGTGCCGCGCAATGGCAGCGTGCAGCATCTGAAGAAACAGTGCCGCCAGTTGCAACTGCAGGTGGCGCAGCTGGAAGAGCGCCTGAAACGCCAGAGCGCCGACAGCTATGGCCTGCAAACGCTGTACGACCAGCTGGTCAATGAAATCAAGCACCACCGCGACATGCTGCAGCTCGACAGCTTCGACGCGGACAAATCGTCGCTCGTCTACACGCAAGCCTGGCGCCGCTTCATGGCCGGCGATGCGCTCGATTACCAGACCCACCGCCACACGAACTCGCGCAGCCGCCCCACGCTGCTGTAGTCAGAGTTCCGCCAGCGCCTTCACGTGCGCGGCCACGCTGCGCCCCAGCGACGACAGGTTGTAGCCGCCTTCGAGGCAGCTGACGATGCGGCCCTTGCCATACTGATTCGCGACGGCCATCATCTGCTGCGTCATCCACGTGTAGTCGGCCTCCACCAGGCCCATGCCGCCCACGTCGTCTTCGCGGTGGGCGTCGAAACCGGCGGAAATGAAGATCATCTGCGGCCGGTGGCGGTGCAGTGCCGGCAGCCAGTGGTCGAGCACCAGCTGGCGCACGGCGTCGCCTTTCGAATGGGCCGGCACGGGCACGTTCACGCGCGTATCCGTGTAGGACTCGACGTCGCTGTACGGATAGAACGGGTGCTGGAAGAAGCTCACCATCAGGATGCGCGGGTCGTTTGCCACGGATTCGGCCGTGCCATTGCCATGATGCACATCAAAGTCGACGATGGCGACCCGTTCGAGCCCGCGCACGTCGAGCGCATGCTTGGCGGCGATGGCCACGTTATTGAACAGGCAAAAGCCCATGGGCTCGCTGGGCCGCGCATGGTGGCCGGGCGGGCGGATGGCGCAGAAGGCATTGCTGATCTCGCCATCGATGACGGCGTCCGTGGCGGCCACGGCCGAACCGGCCGCCGCCAGCGCCGCCTCGTAGCTGTGCGCATTGAGCAGGGTGTCGCCGTCGAGCGGATAGTAGTCTCCCACAGGCGGCACATTGTCGCGCACGAGGCCGATGGCCGTGGCGCTGTGGTTGCGCTCGATATCGGACATGTGCGCGCGCACGCCGTCACGGTGCTCGACCAGGTCGCTGATGTGCGCGAGGATCAGTTGATCGTTGATGGCCTGCAAGCGGGCCGGCGATTCGGGATGCCAGTCGCCCATTTCGTGGCGCTGGCAATCGGGGTGGGTATAAATGGCTGTGCTCATGCGCTGTACTGGTTACCTCTGTCTCTGCTCTCTGTCCATACCGGGAACGCGCGCCGCCTGCACTGCAGGGCATTCCTGCCCGCCTGGCGCGTTCTCGCATAAAATCACTGGCTGGTCTGTGCCGCCCTCGCTATCCTTGCCGCCTCTCTAATCTACCACGAGCCAGACGCGGGCGGGCGGCGCGCTTTGACCTGGCCAAAGCGATTGTAAATTAAATAATCCATCGTACTGTGATAGAAATAGCATGTTTTCGAAAATACATCAGGCCGCGCGCCAGATCGGCGAAGTTCTCGTCGGCAAAGATTTACAGATCCGCCAGACGCTGGCCTGCGTGCTGGCGGGCGGCCACCTGCTGATCGACGACGTGCCCGGCGTGGGCAAGACCACGCTGGCCCATGCGCTGGCCATCTCGCTGGGCCTGCAGTGGAAGCGCCAGCAATTCACCAGCGACCTGCTGCCGGCCGACGTAGCCGGCATGAGCGTGTACGACCGCGGCAGCGCCAGCTTCATCTTCCACGCCGGCCCCCTGTTTACCCAGGTGCTGCTGGCCGACGAGATCAACCGCGCCACGCCGAAAACGCAGTCGGGCCTGCTCGAAGCGATGGAAGAGCGGCAAGTGACGCTCGACGGCGTCACGCGCGCCCTGCCGCAGCCGTTTTTCGTCATCGCCACGCAGAACTGCGCGCACCAGCTGGGCACCTTCCCCCTGCCCGAATCGCAGCTCGACCGTTTCCTCATGTGCGTCACCCTCGGCTATCCGGACCCGGCCGCCGAGCGGGCGCTGCTGCTGGGCGCCGACCGCCGCGCCATGCTGCACACCTTGCCTGCCGTCATGAATGCGGAAGAATTGCTGCAGGCCCAAGCGGGCCTGCGCGCCATCCACGCTTCCGCCGCCGTGGTCGATTATGTGCTGGCCCTCGTGCACGCCACGCGCGCGCCGGGCATGTTTGCCGACGGCCTCAGCCCTCGCGCCGCGCTGGCCCTGCTGCAGGCGGCGCGCGCCTGGGCCGCCCTGGCGGGACGCGACCACGTCACGCCCGACGACGTGCAAGCCGTGCTGCTGCCCGTCTGCGCGCACCGCCTGCATGCGGCGCAGGGAGCGAGCGATAGCCGCATCCTGCTGCAGCAATTGCTCTTGAACACCCCCGTCTGACCGGCATGCGCTGGCGCAATGTTTCCTGGTTGCCGGCGCGCCCCTGGCTGGGCGCGCAGCGCGTGCACATCCGTCCCTCGGGTGCGGGCCTGGCGTTTGCCGCCCTGCTGCTGGCGCTGTGGATCGCCGCCGTCAATTACCGCCTGGGCCTGGGCTATGCGCTCACGTATTTCGCGGCCGCCTGCGCCATCGCCGACATGCTGTTTGCCAGCCGCAACCTGGCGGGCCTGGCCCTGACGGCCACGCCGGGCAGTCCCGCGTTTGCCGGCAGCCCGGCCACATTCACCTTGCGCCTGATCAACCGCAGCACGCGTGCGCGCCATGCGATCCACCTGGCCGTCAGCGATGCGCCGGCAGCCCCGCAACTGGCCGACATCGCCGCCCACGGCGAAACGGCCGTCAGCATCGTCGTGGCGGCGCGGCAACGCGGATGGGTTACCGCTCCTGCCGTGCGCCTGTCCGGCAGTTTTCCGCTGGGCCTCTTTGTTGCCTGGTGTCATTGGCAACCCGAGGCCCGCGTGCTCGTGTATCCGCAGCCCGAGCAGGGCGCGCCGCCGCTGCCATTGCCGTCCGACAACGCGCGCCCAGCAACACGGCAGGCTTACGGCGGCGCTCAGGAGCTGGCCGGCGTGCGCGCCTACCAGCCCGGCGATCCCTTGCACCGCCTGGCCTGGCGCCAGATCGCCCGCCATGACGGCGAGCATCTGTTCAGCAAGCAATTCCAGCCCGCCGCCGACGCACCCACGGGCAGCCCGCGCGGCAGCATCATGCTTGAACATGCGTCCCTGCACGCGCTGGCGACGGAAGCGCGCCTGTCGCGCCTGGCCGCCTGGGTGCTGCAGGCGGAAAGCACGGGCTTGCCGTACGGCTTGCGCCTGGGCGCACTGACCGTGGCGCCGGGCCTGGGCGCCAGCCAGCGCGACGCCTGCCTGCGCGCGCTGGCCCTGCATGGCCTGCCACCAGACCGGGCGGCGCCATGATGACCTGGCTCAGCCGCTTGCCGCGCGACAAGGCCGACATGGTGCTGCTGTTGCTGGCCGCGGCCATGGTGCTGGCGCCGCATGCGCT
Source organism: Janthinobacterium sp. TND4EL3 (assembly GCF_900156175.1). Taxonomy (GTDB): domain Bacteria; phylum Pseudomonadota; class Gammaproteobacteria; order Burkholderiales; family Burkholderiaceae_D; genus Janthinobacterium. Next base: position 202,093 of record NZ_FTMV01000004.1, on the reverse strand, counting down.
GCACCTGCCCCCGTGGCTGTCGGCCGCTGCCGCCGCGCTGCTGCTGTGGCGCGCCGTCATTACCGTGCGGGGCTGGCGCCAGCCGCCGCTGGCCCTGCTCGCGCCGCTGGCCCTGCTGGGCATCGCCGGCATCTACGCCAGCTACGGCAGCTTGCTGGGACGCGATCCCGGCGTGGCCATGCTGGCCCTGCTGCTGGCCCTGAAGTCGCTGGAAATGCATGGCCGGCGCGATATCTTCGTCTTCGTCTTCCTCAGTTTCTTTTTGCTGCTGGCCAACTTTTTCCATGCGCAGGACATCCTCAGCGCCGCCTGGATGCTGGCCACCGTGCTCGTGCTGCTGGCCGGCCTGCTGTCGGCCCAGTACGGCGCCGTGCAGCCGCGCTTGCCGCAACGGCTGCGCCTGCTGGGCCGCATGCTGGCGCTGGCCGCCCCCCTGGCGGCGCTGCTGTTTTTTGTTGTGCCGCGCCCCGACGGCCCCCTATGGGGCGCGCCGCACGACGGTACGCAGGCGCGCTCGGGCCTGTCCGACAGCATGCAGCCGGGCGCCATTGCCACGCTGGCCCTGTCCGGCGAACCCGTCTTCACGGCCCGCTTTTCCACGCCGATACCGCCGCAAGAGCAGCTGTACTGGCGCGGCGTCGTGCTGGGCGACTTCGACGGCGCCACCTGGACGCGCCGGGGCGCAAAGGGACGCGCGCCCGCCGGCGACAGCCGCATCGACATCGCGCTGGCGGGCCAGCCCAGCCAATACGAAGTGACCTTGCTGGCGAGCGGCCAGCGGCGCATCTTCGCGCTCGACGTGCCGCGCAGCATGGAACGCCTGCCCGGCAACCCCTACGTGGTCTCGTCCGCGCTGGAAGTGCTGACCGCGCAGCCCCTGACGTCGACCGTGCGCTACCGCGCCAGTTCCCAGACGCACTACCGGCTGCAGGCGGCCCTGTCGCCGGCACAGCGGCAGCCCTGGCTGGCCTTGCCTGCCGGCAGCAACCCGCGCAGCGTGGCCTGGGCACGCCAGCTGCGCGGCAGCGGCGCGCAGATGTTGGCGCCTGCCGACGCCATCGCCGCCGTGCTTGAATACTTCCGTCGCGCGCCCTTCCGCTACACCCTGCAGCCGCCGCTGCTGGGCAAGCATGGCGTCGACGACTTCCTGTTCCGCACCCAGGCGGGCTTTTGCGAACATTACGCGGGCAGCTTCGTCGTGCTGATGCGCGCCATGGGCATCCCCGCGCGCGTCGTCACCGGTTACCAGGGCGGCCTGCGCAATGCTACCGACAACAGCCTGAGCGTGCGCCAGTCCGACGCCCATGCCTGGAGCGAAGTGTGGCTGGCGGGCCGGGGCTGGGTGCGCGTCGATCCCACCAGCGCCGTCGCCCCGCTGCGCACGGAGCGCAACCTGGACGCGGCCCTGCCGAGCGCTCCCGCGCCAGCCTGGCGCACATTGGCGGGCCTGGACGGGGGCGCCGGCGGCGCGCTCGCCGCGTGGCGCCAGCAATGGCAGCAGGTCGGGCACGCGTGGAACCGCTGGGTGCTCGACACCACGCCGCAGCGCCCGCGTGCCATGCTCGACGGCTTGAAAAACTTATCGGCGAAGCAACTTGCACTGGCCTGCGCCATGCTGGCCCTGCTGTCCGCCGTGGCCGGTGCACTGGTCTGGTGGCGGCAGGCGCGGCAAGACGATCCGCTCGACCGCCTGTACGCGCAGTTTTGCCGCCAGCAGGCGCGGCGCGGCTGCAGCCGTGCGCCGCACGAAGGCCCGCACGGTTATGCTGCGCGCCTGGCCGCCGGCCAGGCCACACAAGAGGCGCACGCCGCCATCGCACAGTTTCTGGCAATCTATGCCGCGATGAAGTATGGTAATGCCAACCCAGACGAACACACCCGCGCGCGGCGCAGCTTGCGCCGCCTGTTAACCCAATGCCGATGAGACGCTCCTTGTTACCGATCAAAACCTCCGCCCTGCTCCTGTCCCTGTCCCTGTGCCTGCCTGGCGTACATGCCGGCGAAAACAGCAATATTTCCGCCGCCGACCGGGCCCGTGCCGTGCGCGCCGCCAAGTCGCCGCCGGCCAGGCCGGCAGCCAAAAAGGCGCCGGCGAAATTCGACTTTGAAGGCGAATTTGTCGACTATGCCAACTGGAAGGAAGTCCGCGCCTTCCTCGACGACATGTCCGCCAGACACGGGTTTGACCGTGCCGAGCTCGACACGCTGATCGGCAAGGTGCGCTATGTGGACGCGACGGTGCAGCTGATGAAGCCGGCGCCGCCGGGCAAGCCGAAGAACTGGCAAGCCTACAGCGCCCGCTTCATCGAACCGGTGCGCATCAATGCAGGCGTGAAATTCTGGGACGAGAACGCGGAAGCGCTGGCCCGCGCCGAGCGCGAATATGGCGTGCCGGCCGAAATCATCGTCGGCATCATCGGCGTGGAAACCGTGTACGGACGCAACACGGGCCGCTTCCGCGTGCTCGATGCGCTGACCACCCTGGCGTTTTCCTATCCGGAAAGCCCGACGCGGGCCGCGCGCATGGAATTTTTCAAGGGCGAACTGGAAAACGCCCTGCTGTACGCGCGCAAGGACGGCATCGATCCATTGACCCTGCTCGGCTCGTATGCGGGCGCCATCGGCCTGCCCCAGTTCATGCCCAGCAGCATCATGAAGTACGCGGTCGATTTCGATGGCGACGGCCACATCGACTTGCGCAACTCAACGGCCGACGCCATCGGCAGCGTCGCGCATTTTCTCGTCGAGCACGGCTGGCGCCGCGACGATCCGGCCATCAGCGTGTACCGGGTCACCGTGTCGGCCAACCACGCGTGGGAAAAATTCATCGGCCAGGGCTTGCAAGCGAACTACCGGCTGGAAGAATTGCAGGCGGCCGGCGTCAGCGCCGTTGCAGCCCCGCCACCGAATATGCTGTTCGGCCTGATCGATTTACAAAATGGTTCAGAAGCAACTGAGTATCACTTGGCAACCAATAACTTCTTTGCTATAACTCAGTACAACAGAAGTTATTTTTATGCCATGTCAGTAATCGACCTGGGCAAGGCCATCAGCCAAGTGCGCGCACGCTAACCGAAAGTCAGTGTAAAGTTATAATATTACTTGTAAGAAAGCGTAAGCGATGTTGAAGCGACCGGCAAACACGTCTATGGTGGAGTCGATAACATCGTGCCAGCCTCGCTCGCCAGCCTGTTGTGCGGCACGGGATACAGAGTGGTTTTATACTTAACTTTTGTCAAAGTACAATTTTTGTTCTATCATAGAGCATAATAAAGAATAAATAGGTGTTGCAACTAGACAACACTTTTTCTGTACAAAGCAAGATTACAGAGCTTTCCAGCCTGAAATTGAATCCTGCTGTACAATTGTGTATATATTATGAAAAACTGTATCCCGGATCGTACCATGTGTGAATTCGTTCCTTTTAGTAAAGAATGAACATGAACGCAGCAAGAGCGAGCTCCGAGTGTTTTTTACTTTGCAGTGCAACTACAGAAGGAACAATAACATCATGACAAACCAAGTCGGCATTGATATGAACAGCGATTCGGACTCCGACGATCTGCTTCAGTACAACCCAAACAGACTGCTCGATACCCTGATCGAAAACCTGCGCCTGAAAAATGACGCAGCCCTGTCGCGCGCCCTGGAAGTGGCGCCACCAGTCATCAGCAAAATCCGCCACCACCGCCTGCCGGTCGGCGCATCGCTGTTGATCCGCATGCACGAAGTCAGCGATCTGAGCATCCGTGACCTGCGTTACCTGATGGGTGACCGTCGCAACAAATTCCGCATCAGCGACAAGCAATTCAAGCCAAAAGAAGGCGAAACGCCACAAGGCTGATCCTGCCAGTCATGCAGGTTTTCCCTCCCCGCCATGGGGAGGGGGTATTTCAGCAGTTCTCAGGCCGTCCTGGCCAATATCACTACACTATGCTTTAGCCCTTACGCAGGGAAAACACCGGTGGACAGATACCTGTCGCCGCGGTCACAGACGACAAACACGATGGTCGCGTTTTCCACCGTCTGCGAGATGCGCAGCGCGATTTCGCACGCACCGGCCGCCGAGATGCCGCAGAACAAGCCCTCTTCCGCCGCCAGGCTGCGCGCCATGCGCTCGGCCACGCCCTGGCTCACGTATTCCACCTGGTCGACGCGCGACTTGTCGTAGATTTTCGGCAGATAGGCTTCCGGCCACTTGCGGATGCCGGGAATCTGCGAGCCTTCCTCGGGCTGGGCGCCGATGATCTGGATGGCGGGATTCTGTTCTTTCAGGTAGCGCGACACGCCCATGATGGTGCCCGTGGTGCCCATGGCACTGACGAAGTGCGTGACCTGGCCATTCGTATCGCGCCAGATTTCCGGCCCCGTCGTTTCGTAGTGGGCGCGCGAATTGTCTTCGTTGGCGAACTGGTCGAGGATCACGCCGCGGCCATCCTTCTGCATCTGCTCGGCCAGGTCGCGCGCATATTCCATGCCGCCCGTCTTCGGCGTCAATAAGATGTCGGCGCCGTAGGCGGCCATGCTCTGGCGGCGCTCCACGCTGAGGTTGTCGGGCATCAAGAGCAGCATCTTGTAGCCGCGCAAGGCGGCGGCCATGGCCAGCGCGATGCCCGTGTTGCCGCTGGTCGCTTCGATCAGGGTATCGCCCGGTTTGATGACGCCGCGCTCTTCCGCGCGCTTGAGCATGGACATGGCGGCGCGGTCCTTCACGGAGCCGGCCGGGTTGTTGCCTTCCAGCTTGCCGAGGATGACGTTGTTGCGCGCAAGCGCGTCGGCGCCCGGCAAGCGCGTCAGCTGCACCAGCGGGGTATTGCCTATCGTATCTTCCAGTGTCTTGTAAGCCATCGTGTCGGTTTGAGTAATTTCAACAAAGACCCATTCTAATATGAGATGCTGGACGGCGTATGGCTAAAAACCCATGCCCGGCCGGACGGTACAGACCCCGGCCGCTAGAGCGCCAGGCCGCACGGCGCCTGGCTTGGCGCCCGGCCGGGGCCTGCGCGCGCGGCGTGCCAGCGCCCCGCGCGCGCATGCGCTAGACTCGTGGCGGTTAGTTATTTTAGTAATTTGCTTATTCACTCAATGGATCAGTCATGGCCAGCACCGTTCCCGAATTCATCCCAGAAACCACGCAGGACGATCCCGTCCAGGCCAGCAGCCTCGATATCCAGGGCCGCATGCACCAGATTTCCCCCGTCTTCACCGAGGCGGAACTGCGCCGCCTGCAGCGCTATGGCAAGGTCTGCCACTATGCGGGCGGCGCCACCCTGTTCGAGGCGGGCAGCAGCAGCTTCGGCATGCTCGTCGTCCTGTCGGGCCACGTGGCCGTCACGCGCCACGAAGGCCTGGGCCGCACGTCGCTGATGCGCGAAATCGGCCCCGGCCACTTCATCGCCGAAGTGGCGCAGCTGTCTGGCCGCCCCGCCCTCGTCAACGGCCATGCCGTGGGCGACGTGGACGTGCTCGTGATCAGCTCGGAATCGCTGCGCGCGCTGATCGTGGCGGAAGCGGAAATGGGCGAGCGCATCGTGCGCGCCCTGATCCTGCGCCGCGTGGCCTTGATCGAAATCAATTCGGGCGGGCCTGTCCTGGTAGGGCCGCGCGGCAATGGCAATCTGTTCCATCTGCAAAGCTTTTTATCGAGCAATGGCCACCCGCACACGGTGCTGGACCCGGCCACGGATGCGGCCGCCGCCGCGCTGGCCCAGCGCTACCAGCCCGCGCCGCAGGAATGGCCGCTGGTGGTGTGTCCCGACGGCAAGATCATGAAGAATCCCGGCAATGCGGAACTGGGGCGCTGCCTGGGCATGCTGCCCGATTTATCCGGCGACAAGATTTTCGACGTGCTGGTGGTGGGCGCGGGGCCGGCCGGGCTGGCCACGGCCGTGTATGCGGCGTCCGAGGGCCTGTCCGTGCTGGCCCTGGAGCAGCGCGCGTATGGCGGCCAGGCGGGCGCCAGCGCGCGCATCGAGAATTACCTGGGCTTTCCCACCGGCATTTCCGGCCGCGCCCTGGCGGGCCGCGCCTACGTGCAGGCGCAAAAGTTCGGCGTCGAGATTGCCACCCCGGCCAGCGCCGCCAGCCTGCTGTGCGACAGCTGGCCGCTGCGCGTCACCCTGTGCGACGGCACGCAGGTGCGCGCCCGCACGGTGGTGCTGTCGTGCGGCGCGCGCTACCGCCGCCCCTCGCTGGCGAATCTGAAAACCTATGAGGGACGGGGCGTGTATTACTGGGCGTCGCCCATCGAGGCCAAGCTGTGCCGGCAGGAAGAGATCATTTTGGTCGGCGGCGGCAATTCGGCCGGCCAGGCAGCCGTGTTTCTCTCCGGCCATGCCGCCAAGGTCCACATGGTGATCCGCGGCGAGGGGCTGGCGGCCAGCATGTCGAGCTATTTGATCGAGCGCATCGCCGCCACGCCGAATATCACCCTGCACACGCACACGGAAATCATCGCCCTCGAAGGCGACGACGATGGCTTGACGGAGGTGCGCTGGCGCAACAACCAGACGGGCGAAGAGTGCGACTGCGCCGTGCGCCGCGTCTTCCTGTTTGTGGGCGCCGATCCGAACACGGACTGGCTGCACGACTGCGCCGTGGCCGTCGATGAACAGGGGTTCATCCGCACCGGTTTCGACGTCACGCGCGCCGAATGCCGCGCCCAGGGCCACGCCGCGCTGTTGGCCACCCCGCCGCCCGACTTGCCGGAGCGGGCCGCGCTGGAAACAAGCGTGCCGGGCGTATTCGCCATCGGCGACGTGCGCGCCGGCTCGACCAAGCGCGTCGCCGCCGCCGTGGGCGAAGGCGCGGCCGTCGTGTCGCAGATCCACGGCTTCCTGGCGCGCCTGCCCGTCAACCATGCCTAGCGCAAGGGTGTCGGGTAAGTTGCCACGCTGACATTGCCATCGTTGTCGACGGCCTGGACGCCGAAGAAGTAGTTATCTTTCGACAATTTCAACCGCGCTTGCGTGACATTGCCCACGTCCTGCGCGCCCTGCCACTGGTCAGCCGTCGTGGCGCGCCAGACGATGCGGTAGCCGGCCAGGTCCGGTTCCGTATTCGGCTGCCATTGCAAGGTGGTGGCGTTTTCCAGCTGGGCCGTGCGCACCTGGACGCCGGCGGGCGCGGCGGGCGCCAGGGCCAGCGAAGCGAGCGCCGCCGCATTCACGCGCGCCACTTGCGCCACGTAGTCGTAATCGACGAATTGCGGCAGGTCGCCATACTGCACGCCGTTTTCCACGCGCACATCCTGATGCTGGTGGGCAAAATCCTCGTTCGGTTCCGTGAAGCGCAGGGCCGCGTAGCCTTGCGCCAGAAACGGCATATGGTCGCCGCCGCGCAAGTAGCGGTCGGCGCGCTGGATGACGTTGACCTTGAAACCGGGCACGTAGCGCTCGCCCACCTGTTTCACATGGCGCGCCAGCTGGCGCGAGAGGGAATCATTTTCGCCGCCCGTGGCCACGAGGCTGCGCACGCCGTCGCTCATTTCCTTGACGGCGGGAATGCCCTCGGCAAACAGGCGCACCTGGCCGCCATCGACGCTGCCGTCGTCGGCGCGCGAACTGCCGATGATGTCGTTATTGAGCATGCCGGCGATGTTGAGTTTGTTCAACTTCGCCTGCTGCGCCCAGTGGCCGGAACCGAGCAAGCCCTGCTCTTCGGCCGCCACGGCCATGAAGACCAGGGTGGCGTCGAACCGGTAGCGCGCCATCACGCAGGCCATTTCGATCACGGCCGCCGTGCCGGACGCGTCATCGTTGGCGCCGGGCGCGTTGCCCTGCGCATCCATCACGTCGGTGGCGCGCGAGTCATAATGGCCGCTGACGACATAGATGCGCCCGGCCGACTGCGGCTGGCTGCCGGGCAGGGTCGCCACCACGTTGACGATTTCCGTCGGCCGCGCAATACGCTTCGAGACGGGCGCGATGTGGCTGTCGAACGCCACCTGCAAGCGCCCGCCCGCCTGCGCGCCGCAGCGCTCCAGCTCGGCCTTGATCCAGCGCCGCGCCGCGCCGATACCCTGGGTGTCGGACACGGTATCGGACATCGTATGGCGCGTCTGGAAGCCGACCAGCTTGCGCACGTGCGCCTCGATGCGCTGCGGCGAGATCTCCGCCACCACGCGCTCGATCTGTGGCTGCGCCCCGTTCGATGGCGCCGCGAACACGCCCGCCGACAGCAGGGCTGCCGTCACCCCCGTCAAAATCCGTACCATGCCGCCGCCTCCTGAGAATAAGTAGACGGGCATTCTCGCATTTTTGACGGCAGGCAAGGATGTTCCACGATGAAAATCGTGCATTGTAGAAACTGCTACAATCGGCCACTTCCCGTTCCGCTCATGAAAGACACGCGCATGCGCCAGACCATCCTCCATCCCGCACGCCGCAGCATGCGCGCGGTCCGCTGACGGTGCGCCGCATGCTCGTCAAACTGCTGCTATGCGCGGCCATCTTCGCCGTACTCAGCATTGCCGCCCTGTACAGCTACGGGCGTTTCGCCGAACGCTCGCTGGGCGCAGCTGGCACGGCCCTGCCCGTGTCTATGGATGCCACCCTGCTCGACCGCGTGCTGGCGCCCCAGCTGGCGCAACGCCCGGGCGACAGCGGCACGGCCCTGATCGACGACAACCTGGAAGCGTTTGCCCTGCGCGCCCTGAGCGCGCGCGAAGCGGGCCGCAGCATCGATCTGCAATATTACATCTGGCAAAACGACGTCACGGGACGGCTGCTGGTGCGCGAACTGCTGCGCGCGGCCGACCGCGGCGTGCGCGTGCGGGTGTTGCTCGACGACATCAATGCGCGGGGCCAGGACGCCGCCATCCTCGCGCTCGACAGCCACCCGCTGATCGATGTGCGCATCTTCAATCCTAGCCGCAACCGCGACGGCATCTGGTGGCGCGCCGTGGAAATGGCCTTGCGCGCCGTCAGCCTGAACCGGCGCATGCACAACAAGGCCTGGATCGTCGACGGCAGGGTGGCCCTCGTCGGCGGGCGCAATATCGGCGATGAATATTTTGATGCCGCCGAACAAGTCAACTTCCAGGATGCGGATCTGCTGCTGGTCGGGCCCGCCGTGCAGCAGACGAGCGACATCTTTGACCGCTTCTGGAACAGCCGCGCCGTCATCCCCATCACCGCCTTGCACGCAGGCAAGAATGCGGGCGCGCCGGAATTGCAGGCGGTGCGCGACCGCCTCGATGCGCTCACGGGCGAAGTGGGCGCTTCGCCCTACCTCCAGCAACTGACCGATGCGGGCCAGTTGCAAGCCCACCTGGACGGCCGGCTGCGCCTGCACTGGAGCGGACAGGTGCAAGTGGTATCAGACCCGCCGGAAAAAGCCGCTCCCGTGGCCGATCTGCAGCGTAGCGAGCACTGGCTCATGCACAGCTTGCTGCCCCTGCTGACGGAAGCGCGCGAGGAAGCACTGCTGACCTCGCCATACTTCGTGCCCGGCACGGCGCTGAGCGCGCTGCTGGGCGACAAGGTTGCGGCCGGCGTCAAGGTCAAGGTGCTGACCAACTCGCTGGCGGCCACCGACGTGGCCCTCGTGCATGCAGGTTATGCGCGCTACCGCCAGCTGCTGCTGGGCGGCGGCGTCGACCTGTATGAATTGAAGACGCAGCACCGCAAACGCATCAGCCTGATGGGCTCGAGCCGCGCCAGCCTGCACACCAAGGCCATGGTGGTTGACGGCGAGCGGGGCTTTGTCGGCTCCTTCAACCTCGATCCACGCTCGGCCCAGCTGAATACGGAAATGGGCGTGCTGTTCACCGATGCGGCGCTGGCGGCCGACATGCGCGCCCTGTTCCAGCACTCGACCTCGCGCGACACCAGCTACCGCCTGTTCCTCGACGATGGCGCGCTGCGCTGGTCGGACGCCACCGAAGAACCCGCCAAGGTGTGGACGCGGGACCCGGAGACGGGCTTCTGGCGCCGCGCGCTGGTGTCCGTGATGCGCTGGCTGCCGATCGAATCGCAACTGTAGGCGCTCCGGCCAGCGGCGGGCCAAACAAGGCGGCGCGCGCATAAAAAAAGGCTATGCCACCGTCAAGTGTGGGAACTCTCCCAGTGTTGCCTTCAATAATGTTTCTGGGGAGCGGATGCGCCCGGCGTCCAGTATCCAGCGCCACCCCAGGTAATTCGGCAGATAACGGCTGGCCACGCCATGGAAGATGCGCAGCCAGCCGCGCAAGCGGCTGTGATACGCGTTGACGTTCTGCACGTGGGCGGCGCCCTGCTCGTGGATGCCGGCACGCAGGTTGACGGCCCGGTGGCTGATGCCCGCTTCCGCAGCGAAAGCCCGGTAGGCGGCATGGCCGTCGGTGACCAGCAAGACGTCCTTGTCGATCACGGGTGGCAGGCAGGCATGCAGCTGCGCCTTGGTCAGCGCCCCTTTTCCCGTGACGAAATCGAGGGTTTGTCCCGTGCGGTCGCGCGCCACCACGATGCAAACCTGTTCACTGGAAATGCCGCGCTGGCGGGCGTGGCCGCCCCGGCGGCGCGCCGGACGCGTCAGATGCCTGGATCCCTTTTCCGATTCCAGCACATACAGCTCGTCCGCTTCGGCGATGCCATGCAGGCAATGGGGCCGGTCCGTCCTGGCGAGCGTCAAAAACCGGTGGCGCCAGCGGAAGGCGGTGTTGCGGTGCACGTTCAGCTGTCGCGCTGCCTGGCGCACGGAAGCCGATGCCAGCAGGCAATCGGCATAGGCTAGCCACAAGGTCTTGTGGCGCAGGCGCGCCAGCGGCGTGCCGGTGAGCGCATTGAAGGTGCGCCCGCACGGCACACAGCGGTAGCGCTGCAGTCCGTGCGCATGGCCGTGCCGGTGCGCATGGCTGCTGTGGCAGGCGGGACAGTGTAGCCGCTGCCGGGCCACGCTTTCGACCAGTGCCACGGCGGCGTTCTGCGATCCTGCCCCGCGCAGCAGAGCAACGCTGGCCAGACGCTGGCGACGGCTCAGTGCGGCGAACTGGGCGATGAAGGTTTTCCATTCGGCTGGCGGCATGGCAGGCTCCCGTTTGTCCGATATGTACAGTCAGACAGCCGGGGCTGAGGAAAATTCCTGGCGTTCCCCTACTTACCGGGGACAGAGCCTAAAAAAAACCCCGCGCGGCCGGTACCACGCGGGGTTTCTTCTCTTGCTGCGCGGCACCACCACGCAGCAAGTTCTACAGCAAAACGCTTATTTTTTCTCGGCTTCCGCTTTCTTCGCCTCGGCCGCAGCCAGTTTCGCTTCTTTCTTCGCGGCAGCGGCGGCAGCCTTCGCTTCTTTCTTGGCAGCGGCAGCTTCCTTCTTCGCTTCGGCGGCCGTCTTCACGGGCGCGGCGCCATCGGCGGCGGCAGCGGCAGGCGCGGCGGCGGCTTCTTTCTTGGCCGCAGCGGCGGCGGCCTTGGCTTCTTTCTTCGCGGCAGCAGCTTCTTTTTTCGTTTCAGCGGCTGTCTTGGCTGGCGCTGCAGCGGTGTCGGTCGCAGCAGCTGGCTTCGCTGCGGCTTCTTTCGCTGCAACTTCCTTCACAGCAGTTTCCTTTTTTGCCGGGGCAGCTTTCGCCACGGGGGCCGCCGGCGCGCCGGACTTGGCCTGGCCATTCACCTGCAAGCCCGCTTCCGACAGTTTCACGGAGCTTTTCGGACCGATGCCCTTCACGCGGCTTTCGAAATCGGCCCAATCCTTGAAGGCGCCGCCCTTGGCGCGCTCGTCGATGATGGCTTTCGACGTGACGGGGCCGATGCCCTTGACGCTGTCGAGTGCCGCCTGGTCCGCCTTGTTGACATCGACCTGGGCAAAGGCAAAGCCCATCGTCGCGATCAGGGTGGCGATGGCCAGCAGTATTTTTTTGAACATGGGTATCTCTCCGTGATGTGGTTTCAAGATGACTCGAACGCAAGGGAGAAGCAGCGCCTTAACGGCTTTAACGGCCATGGCGTGATACGGTTGACAAGAAACGATGGGGGAACGGCGGGAAAGCCTGCGCCAGATCAAACGGCCCGGCGCAGGCAGTGCAAGAAATTACTGCGGGAACAGCTCTTCGCGGGTGACGGTCGCCGTGCCCAGCTTGCCGACGACGATGCCGCCAGCCCGGTTGGCCGTGCGCACGGCGTCGCCCAGGCTCATGCCGGCGCCCAGCATGGCCGCCATGGTGGCGATCACGGTGTCGCCGGCGCCCGAGACGTCGAACACTTCGCGCGCATCGGTGGGCATGTGCAGCACGTCATCGGCCGTGTACAAGCTCATGCCTTCTTCCGAACGGGTCAGCAGCAAGGCATCCAGGCCCAGTTGCGCGCGCATCTGCTGCGCGCGCTCCGTGAGCTGCTCTTCCGTGCTCCAGTTGCCAATCACGCGGCGCAGTTCCGCCTTGTTCGGAGTGAGCACTGACGCTCCGGCATAGCGGCTGAAATCGTCGCCTTTTGGGTCGACCATGACGATCTTGCCGGCGGCGCGCGCGGCCTTGATCATCTCGGCCACGTTCACCAGGCTGCCCTTGGCGTAGTCCGACAGGATCACCACGTCGTACTGCGGCAAGAGGGCGTTAAACTGCGCCAGCTTGTCGCGCAGCACCGTATCGCTGGGCGCATCCTCGAAATCGATGCGCAGCATCTGCTGCTGGCGGCCGATCACGCGCAGCTTGATGATGGTGGAAATGGCCGCATCGCGCTGCAGATAGCTGTGGATGCCGCCGCCTTCGAGCAGGCGCTCGACCTGGCTGCCGGCCTCGTCGTCGCCCACCACGCCCAGCAAGCTGGTCTTCGCACCCAGCGCGGCCGCGTTGCGCGCCACGTTGGCCGCCCCGCCCAGGCGCTCTTCGCGCTTTTCGATGCGCACGATGGGCACCGGTGCTTCCGGCGAAATGCGGCTGACATCGCCGAACCAGTAGCGGTCCAGCATCACGTCGCCCACCACGAGCAGACGCACCTCGGCCAGGGCGGCCAGCGCCGTCATGTCACGGGCGCTCATGCGCGCGTCAGGATCGAGCGACCGATCCCGTGGTATTCGATGCCCGCCTCGGCCATGACGGCCGGCTCGAACAGGTTGCGGCCGTCAAAGATCACGGCCTGCTTCAGGCGCGCCTTGACCTGCTCGAAGTCGGGGCTGCGGAAGGCTTTCCATTCGGTCACGATGACCAGCGCGTCGGCGTCCTGCAGCGCATCCTTCGGACTGTCGGCAAAGCGCACCTTGGCCAGTTGCTCCGGCGTCAAGTCCAGCTGCAGCACGCGGCGCGCCTCGGCCATGGCGACGGGGTCGTACACGGCCACCGTGGCGCCGCGTCCCAGCAAGTCGGCCAGCAGCACGCGGGCCGACGCTTCGCGCATGTCGTCCGTATTCGGCTTGAAGGCCAGTCCCCACACGGCGAAATGGCGGCCCGTCAGGTCTGCGCCGAAGCGAGTGACCACTTTGCCGCCGAGAATATGTTTCTGCTTGTCGTTGACGGCTTCCACGGCGCGCAGGATCAGCAATTCCTGGCCGTGGCCGCGCGCCGTGCGCTCGAGCGCCTGCACGTCTTTCGGGAAGCAGGATCCGCCATAGCCGCAACCGGCGTACAGGAAGCTGTGGCCGATGCGCGGGTCCGAGCCGATGCCGTGGCGCACGGCCTCGATGTCGACGCCCACCTTGTCGGCCAGGTTCGCCAGTTCATTCATGAAGGAAATACGCGTGGCCAGCATGGCATTCGCCGCGTACTTGGTGAACTCGGCCGAGCGCACGTCCATCCAGTGGGTGCGCTCGTGGTTGCGGTTGAACGGGGCGTACAGGCTTTTCAGCAATTCGCGTGCGCGCTCGCCTTCCGGCGTGGCGTCGACGCCGATGACGATGCGGTCCGGGCGCATGAAGTCTTCGACGGCCGCGCCTTCCTTGAGAAACTCCGGGTTCGACGCCACCGAGAACGTGGCGGCCACGCCGCGCGCGTCGAGTTCGCCCTGGATGGCGGCGCGCACTTTTTCAGCCGTGCCGACAGGCACGGTGGACTTGTCGACGATGACCTTGAAGTCCGTCATGTACTTGCCGATACCGCGCGCGGCGGCCAGCACGTATTGCAGGTCGGCCGAGCCGTCTTCATCGGGCGGCGTACCGACGGCGATGAATTGCATCGCGCCGTGGGCGGCTGCCGCTTCGACATCGGTGGAAAACGTCATGCGCCCGGCGGCGCGGTTGCGCGCCACGACCTCTTCCAGGCCCGGTTCATGGATGGGAATGCCGCCGCTGTTGAGCAGGGCTACCTTCTGTGCGTCCAGGTCGAGGCAAAAGACGTCGTTGCCCAGCTCCGCCAGGCAGGCGCCGGTCACGAGGCCTACATAGCCCGTGCCGATAATGGTGATTTTCATGGTTGTGCCGTATGGATAAAAAGCAGGTCTTACATAGAAGTACACGCCACATTGCTCAGGGCAAGGTGACGTGTACGAATCAGTTCATTACATTGAGTTCTTCGGTGCGCCGCGGTGGATAGGTTTCCCACTTGTTGCAGCCAGGGCAATGCCAGTAGAACTGGCGCGCCTTGAAGCCGCAGTGGCTGCACTGGTAGCGGGCCAGCTTCTGCGTGTAGCCGTGCACGAGGTTTTTCACCATCGACAGCTCGGACCAGATGGCGGCCGGGGCATCCATCATGCGCGCTTCCAGCAGCTTGTCGAGACCCAGCAGGGTCGGCGTGCGGCGCAACTCGGTGCTCACCAGCTGTTTCGCCGCTTCCACGCCGTCGAGTTCGATAACGGCCTTGAAGACGACTTCGATCAGGTCGATCGACGACGCCTCTTCCAGGTAGGAACGCAGCAGGTTGACGCCTTCCTGCGCGCGGCCCAGCTTGGTGTAGCCGTCCATCAGGCGCTGCGCCACCAGGGCCACGTGCGGCACGCTTTGCTGCTCCACGCGGCGCCAGGTGGTCAGCGCGCCTTCCACGTCGCCGCGCGCCAGCAGCACGTCGCCCGTCAGGATGGTGGCGCGCACGCTCTTGCGGTCCGTCTGCAGGGCTTTTTCCAGCAGCGGCATGGCTTCGTCCGGTTTCATGTGCACGAGGGCGTCATGCGCCAGTTCGCAATAGAACTGGGCGATTTCCTTCTGGCGCGCACCGGCGCCCGATTCCTGCAAGCCCACGGCCGCTTCGATGGCGCGTGGCCATTCCTTTTCGCGCTGGTAGATTTCCAGCAGCGCGCGGCGCGCCTGGGCCGCATATTGCGTGTCGATCAGGCTGTTGAAGGTTTCTTCGGCACGGTCCAGCAAGCCCGCCTTCAGGTAATCCATGCCCAGCTCGTAGGCCGCGTGCCCCTGCTGTTCCAGCGGCAAGTCCGGGCGCGCCAGCAAGTTCTGGTGCACGCGGATGGCGCGCTCCGTTTCGCCGCGGCGACGGAACAGGTTGCCCAGCGCAAAGTGCATATCGGCCGATTCCGGGTCCAGCTTGACGACTTCGATGAAGGCGTCGATGGCCTTGTCGTGCTGTTCGTTGAGCAGGAAATTCAAGCCCTTGAAGTAATTGCGCGGCAGGCTGCGCGATTCGGACACCAGTTGATGTATGTCAACACGCGCGGCGATCCAGCCCAGCGCGAAAAACACCGGGATACCCAAGAGCCACCAGAGTTCAAAATCCATGCGATTGTTTTTATTCGAGTAAGAGAGATAGGAGCGACGGCGGCGCTTACTGCGCGCTCACGCTGTCCGGTTGCGGCTGTACATTGCTCGGTACGCCAACGGTCTGCAGCGCGGCAATGGTGGTTTTTTGCTTGCTCGCTTCGCGGCGGTGACGGAACACGGTCGGCGTCAGGGCCAGCACGCCCAGGCTGGCGCCGGCAACAAAAAAGCCGAGCAGCATCAGGACCAGGGGGCCGCGAATTTCATAATTGAGGAAAACATGCAGGTCGACAACCTGCGCATTCTTCAGCGCAAAACTGAAGAACAGGACGAAAAGAACACAGCCAACGATGGTGGAGATGATTTTCATCGATAGGTCCAGAAAGAACAAAAAAATGCCCGTGCCACATGGCACAAACGTAGAGTGATGATCAAACCGTAGCGAGCGGCAGTGAGTTGTGGCCAAGAAGCGCAACCGTACTGAAGTACGGTGAGCATCGCAGGCCGCAAAGCGCGACGCGCAGTAGGTTTGAGCAGTGCTCTACGGCATATTAACAAAAAAAAGCGGCATCCAAGGACGCCGCTCTTTATTTTCCGCCTTCCAGCAGACGATTAATCCTCGATAATCGGTTGCCCGACCATCGCGTCCACCCGCTCGCGCAACTGTTTGCCCGGTTTGAAGTGGGGTACCCGTTTTTCAGGCACCATCACCTTATCGCCGGATTTCGGGTTGCGGCCAATGCGCGGGGGCCTGCTGTTCAGGGCAAAACTGCCAAAACCGCGGATCTCGATACGCTGACCGGTCGCCAGGGCGTTGGTCATCGCATCGAGAATGGTCTTGACGGCATACTCCGCATCTTTCGCCACCAGCTGAGAATAACGCTCAGCGAGGCGGTTGATCAGCTCGGACTTTGTCATCTGCCAGTATCCGCGAAGTCTTAGTTCTTGTTATCGAACTTAGCTTTCAACAAGGCGCCCAGGCTGGTGGTGCCCGAAGCTGCGTTGTTGTCGGTAGCTGCCATCTTTTGCATGGCTTCCTGGGTTTCCACGTTGTCTTTCGCTTTGATCGACAGTTGGATACCACGGGCTTTGCGGTCGATGTTCAACACCATTGCTTCGACGGTGTCGCCGACTTTCAGGTGCGTACCAGCATCTTCAACGCGGTCGCGCGAGATTTCGGAAGCGCGCAGGTAGCCTTCAACTTCTTCGGACAGTTGGATCACGGCGCCTTTAGGCTCAACCGATTTCACGGTGCCGGTTACCAGCGAGCCCTTGTCGTTCATGGCTGCGAAGTTGTTGAATGGGTCACCTTCCAGTTGCTTGACGCCCAGGGAAACGCGCTCGCGCTCAACGTCGATGGCCAGAACGATGGCTTCCAGTTCGTCACCTTTCTTGAAGCGACGCACGGCTTCTTCGCCGGTTTCGGTCCAGGACAGGTCGGACAGGTGCACCAGACCGTCGATGTTGCCGGCCAGGCCGATGAACACGCCGAAGTCGGTGATCGATTTGATCGCGCCGCGGACTTTGTCACCTTTCTTATGGGTAACACCGAAGTCGTCCCATGGATTGGCTTTGCACTGTTTCATGCCCAGCGAGATACGACGACGCTCTTCGTCGATTTCCAGAACCATCACTTCTACTTCGTCGCCCAGTTGGACAACTTTGTTAGGAGCAACGTTTTTGTTCGTCCAGTCCATTTCGGAAACGTGTACCAGACCTTCGATACCCTGTTCCACTTCAACGAACGCGCCGTAGTCGGTCAGGTTCGTTACTTTACCGAACAGACGGGTGCTTTGTGGGTAACGACGGGACAGACCGGTCCAAGGATCGTCGCCCAGTTGTTTCACGCCCAGCGAAACACGGTTTTTCTCTTGATCGTACTTCAGGACCTTGGCGGTGATTTCCTGGCCAACCGTCAACACTTCCGACGGGTGACGTACACGGCGCCATGCCAGGTCGGTGATGTGCAGCAGGCCATCGATACCGCCCAGATCCACGAACGCGCCGTAGTCGGTGATATTTTTGACGACGCCGGTCACGACCGTGCCTTCTTTCAGCGTTTCCATCAGTTTCTGACGCTCTTCGCCCATCGAAGCTTCGATGACGGCGCGGCGGGACAGAACCACGTTGTTACGCTTGCGATCCAGCTTGATCACTTTGAATTCGAGGGTTTTGCCTTCGAATGGGGTGGTGTCTTTGACAGGACGGGTATCAACCAGCGAGCCCGGCAGGAATGCGCGGATGCCGTTGGTCAACACGGTCAGACCGCCTTTGACTTTACCATTGACGGTACCGACGACGATTTCGCCCGATTCCATCGCTTTTTCCAGAGCCAGCCACGAAGCCAGACGCTTGGCTTTATCGCGCGACAGGATGGTATCGCCGAAACCGTTTTCCAGCGATTCGATCGCCACGGAAACGAAGTCACCAACTTTGACTTCCAGTTCGCCGTGGTCGTTCTTGAATTCTTCGACAGGGATGAATGCTTCGGATTTGAGGCCAGCGTTCACGATCACGAAATTGTGGTCGAGGCGCACGACTTCAGCGGAAATAACTTCGCCGGAGCGCATATCTTGACGCGACAACGATTCCTCGAAGAGCGCAGCAAAACTTTCCATACCGGTAGATTCGTTAGTTGTAACAGTAGACATAGGGTTCACACAGGTTATCCAGCAGAGATCGCACGATGCGACTTAAACTGGGTTAGGTTTTTGACACACCCGGACAGGCCAGGAGCCGTCAACGGGCACCACATAGCACAACAACACGCTATTTTGCTGCAGCTGCATACCATTTCAACACGGTTTCAACGGCATCATCTGCCGTCATTTCCGACGTATCGAGGACATGCGCCCCTTCCGCGGGGACCAGCGGCGCAATCGCACGGTGAGTATCACGTTCGTCCCGCGCCTGCAAATCCATCAGAAGGTCTTCCATATTAGCAGAAAAACCCTTGTCTATCAATTGCTTGTAGCGCCGTTGCGCGCGCGCCTCGACGCTGGCCGTGAGGAACACCTTCAATTGGGCATGCGGGAAGATCACCGTGCCCATGTCGCGCCCGTCGGCCACCAGGCCCGGCGTCTTGCGAAAGCCCAGCTGCAAACCGACGAGGGCATGGCGAACAGTTGGCAATACAGCAATTTTCGATGCCGTATTGCCCACTTCTTCCGCGCGGATCTGCTCGGTGACGTTTTCGTTGGCCAGCAGGATTTCGCCGCCCGCGAAATGGCAGGGCAAGTGCTCGGCCAGCTTGGCCAGCGCGTGCTCGTCGCGCAAGTCCGTGCCGCGGCGCAGCGCGCTCAAGGCCGTCAGGCGGTACAGCGCGCCCGAGTCCAGGTAATGAAAGCCCAGCTTGTCGGCCACGCGGTGCGCCACCGTGCCCTTGCCGGAAGCGGTGGGGCCGTCGATGGCGATGACTGGAATATTGGAGGTCGACATAGTATTAAACAATCAATTAAATCAAGGTATCTTTGGCAATCCCCGCAAACGCGGCGAAATACTCGGGGAAGGTCTTGGCCACGCATTTCGGGTCGTTGATGCGCATTTCGTTGCCGCGCCGCGCGGCGCCATCGAGCGAGGCGAGCGAGAAGCACATGGCCATGCGGTGGTCGTCATAGGTATCGATGGTGGCGGCGGCGATGTGCGCCGGCGGCGTCACGCGCAGGTAGTCCGCGCCCTCTTCCACTTCCGCGCCCAGTTTGCGCAATTCCGTCGCCATGGCCGCCAGGCGGTCCGTTTCCTTCACGCGCCAGCTGGCGATATTGCGCAAGGTGCTCGTGCCGTCCGCGTACAGGGCGGCCACGGCGATCGTCATGGCCGCGTCGGGAATATGGTTAAAGTCCATGTCGACGGCCTTCAGCACGCCGTTCGAGCGGGCCTCGATCCAGTTCTCGCCCATGGTGATGGTCGCGCCCATCTGCTGCAAGGCTTCGACGAAGCGCACGTCGCCCTGGATGCTGTCGCGCCCCACGCCTTCCACGCGCACGGGACCGCCGCCGATGGCGCCGGCCGCCAGGAAATACGAGGCCGACGAAGCGTCGCCTTCCACGTGGATGGTGCCCGGGCTTTGATAGTGCTGGCCCGGCTGCACGGTGAACGACTGCCAGCCGTCATGCTCGACCGTCACGCCGAAACGGCGCATCAGGTTCAGGGTAATCTCGATGTACGGCTTCGAAATCAGCTCGCCCGTGACGTCGATGGTCACAGCATGGTCGCGCGCCATCAGCGGCGCCACCATTAGCAAGGCCGTCAGGAACTGGCTCGACACGTTGCCGCGCACGGCGATGCGCTGCGCGTGGATGTGGCCGCGGCGGATGCGCAGCGGCGGGAAGCCCTGCTCGCCCGTGTATTCGATCTGCGTGCCGACGGCGTTGAGCGCGTCGACCAGGTCGCCGATGGGGCGCTCGTGCATGCGCGACACGCCATGCAGCGTGTAGTCGCCGCCGATCACGGCCAGCGCCGCCGTCAGCGGGCGGATGGCCGTGCCGGCATTGCCCATGAACAGGTCCGCCGCGTGGTGCGGGAACACGCCGCCGCAGCCTTCCACGTGGTGCACCTGGTGCGCCGTGGCCGGATCGCCCGTCAATTCATCCTGCGTCCATTTGACGCCCAGCGACGTCAGGGCCGTCAGCATGACGAAGGTGTCGTCGGAGGCGAGCAGGTCGATGATTTTCGTCGTGCCCCTGGCCAGCGCGGCCAGCAGCAGCACGCGGTTGGAAATGCTTTTCGAGCCGGGCAGACGCACCGTGCCTTCGACGTGCATCACCGGCTTCAAATCGATATGGTGGGGGTAGTGCTTGGTCTGGGTCATGCTGGAATCCTTAATTATTGTGTGGGCGCGGGCGCTTCCGCCGTTTCGATCGCCTCTATCCATTGCTGCCGCGCGTGCTGGGCGTTCGCATACACGCCTTCGATGGCGGCGCCGTCGTGCGCGGCCAGGTGGGCGCGCAAGGTCGTCAACTGCGCCAGGTAGGCGTCCAGTTCATGCAGCAGCGCCGGCTGGTTGGCCAGGCTGATGTCGCGCCACATTTCCGGCGATGAGCCGGCGATGCGCGTAAAGTCGCGAAAGCCGCTGGCCGCGTATTGAAACAGCAGGCCCGCGTGCGGTTTGTTGGCGATGTCGTCAACCAGCGCAAAGGCCAGCAGATGCGGCAGATGGCTGACGGCGGCAAACACCTTGTCATGTTCTTCGGGGCTCAAGGTGTGCAGGATGGCGCCGCAGGCGCGCCAGGCGGCGGCCACCCGTTCCACGTCGGGGGCGGCGTTTTCCGCCAGCGGCGTGAGCACCACCTTCTTGCCTTGATATAAATCAATGATGGCCGCATCGGGGCCATTCGTCTCGCGTCCCGCAATCGGGTGGCCGGGCACGAATTGCGCCAACTTGCCTTTGAGCGCTGCGCGCGCGGCCGCCACCACGTCGCTTTTCGTGCTGCCCGCGTCGGTGACGACGGTGCCCGGCTGCAGGTGCGGCGCGATGGACGCCAGGATGGCGCCCGTCTGCGCCACGGGCGCGGCGACCAGCACCAGGTCGGCGCCCGCCATGGCTTGCGCCATGTCGCCGCCGATTTCGTCGATGATGCCCAGTTCGAGCGCGCGCGCCATCGAGGCCGGCGAGCGGCCCATGCCGACCACCGTGGCGACCGCGCCCGCGTGCTTCAGGGCGCGCGCGAACGAGCCGCCGATCAGGCCTACGCCGAAGATGACGATTTTTTTCAGTGCAGGCGTCGTCATATCGTCAGGCCAGCGCTTTCGTCAGCGCGGCGATGAAGATGGCGTTTTCCTGCGGCAGGCCGATGGAAATGCGCAGCCATTGCGGCAAGCCGTAGCTGCCCACCGGGCGCACGATCACGCCCTGCTTGAGCAGCGCCAGGTTGACACGCGCGCCCGCTTCATCGTCGTCGCCCACCTTCACCAGCACGAAATTGCCGTGCGACGGCACGTATTCCAGGCCCAGGGCGTCGAACGCCTCCGTGAACTGCTGGTAGCCGGCCGCGTTGTTGCGCGCGCTCTGCTCGAGGAAGTCCTTGTCGTTCAGGGCGGCAATCGCCGCGGCCTGCGCCAGCGAATTGACGTTGAACGGCTGGCGGATGCGGTTCATCAGGTCCGTCAGCACCGGCTGGGCGATGGCGAAGCCGATGCGCAGGCCGGCCAGGCCATACGCCTTCGACAAGGTGCGCGACACCACCAGGTTCGGATACTGGCGCACCCACGCCGTCGACTCGTACTGGTCTTCGGCCGACAGGAATTCGTTGTAGGCCTCGTCGAGCACGACGACGACATGCGCCGGCACTTTTTGCAGGAAGGCTTCGAGCTGCGCCGCCGTCAGGAAGGTGCCGGTCGGATTGTTCGGGTTGGCGATGAAGACCAGGCGCGTGTCATCGGCAATCGCCGCCGCCATGGCGTCGAGGTCATGGCCATAGGCTTGCGCCGGCACGACGATGTGGCGCGCGCCCAGGCCTTGCGTGGCCAGCGCGTACACGGCGAACGAGTACTGCGAATACACCACGGACTGGCCGTGCTCGACAAACGCGTGTGCGGCGATTTCCAGGATGTCGTTGCTGCCGTTGCCCAGGGTGATCCAGTCGGCCGGCACGTCATAGCGCTTCGACAGCACGGCCTTCAGGTCAAAGCCGTTGGCGTCCGGGTAGCGTCCCAGGTCATCGATGGCGGCGATCATCGCCTGCTTGGCCGATTCCGGCATGCCGTACGGATTTTCATTCGACGCCAGCTTGACGATGGCTGCCTCGTCGAGGCCGAATTCGCGCGCGACTTCCGCGATCGGTTTGCCGCTCTGGTAAGGGGCGATGGCGCGGACGTATTCTGGACCGATATTTTTAGACATGGTGCTCTTTAAAAAAGTGGGTAATTGTTAGAATAACTACAACTTCACAGGCTGACCGGATACGACCCCAGCACCTTGAAAAACGCCGCGTTGCCCTGCAGTTCGGCCAGCGCCTGGGCGACGGCCGCGTCGTGCACGTGGCCTTCCACATCGACATAGAAATAATACTCCCAGCTGCCCATGCGCGCCGGGCGCGACTCGAAGCGCGTCATCGACACGCCGTGCTTGGCCAGGGGCGCCAGCAGCTGGTACACGGCGCCCGCCTTGTTCGGCACGGCCAGCACCAGCGAGGTCTGGTCCTTGCCCGACGGCGCCGTCTGCAAGGTGCCGACGACGGCAAAGCGCGTGCGGTTGTGCGGGTCGTCCTGGATATGGCCCTTGACCACGCCCAGCTTGTACTGCGCGCCCGCCAGTTCGCTGGCGATCGCCGCCACCGTGCCGTCTTCGCCGGCCAGGCGCGCCGCCTCGGCGTTCGAGGCCACGGCGCGGCGCTCGATGTGCGGATAATTCTGGTTCAGCCAGACCTGGCACTGCGCCAGCGCCTGTGAATGCGCGCAAATGGCCGTGACGCCATCCATGTTGCCGCTCTTCGTCATCAGGCTGTGGTGCACGGCAATCGCCACCTCGCCGCTGATGATGAGGCTGGTCTGCAGCATCATGTCCAGCGTGCGGTTGACGGCGCCTTCCGAGGAATTCTCGATGGGCACCACGCCGAAATCCGCCGTTCCCGCCTCGGCGGAGCGGAACACTTCGTCGATGGACGCGCACGGCAAGCCTTCGACGGCGCTGCCGAACTGCTGGTAGACGGCCTGTTCGCTGAACGTGCCGGCCGGGCCAAGATAGGCCACGGTGACGCGTTTTTCCAGCGAGCGGCAGGACGACATGATTTCGCGGAAGATGGTCTGCACTTCGCGGTCGCCCATGGGGCCGGGATTGCGCTCGGCCACGCCGCGCAGCACCTGCGCTTCGCGCTCGGGGCGGAATACGGGCGCCTGCGTTTCGGCCTTCACGTGGCCCACCTGCTGGGCGATCTGCGCGCGCCGGTTCAGCAAGTCGAGGATTTGCGCGTCGATGGCATCGATCTGTTCGCGCAGCGGTTTCAATTTATCGGTCATGGTAGGTTTGTTTCGTCAGCTGTACTTCAATCATGGCCGCGCGGCCTGCGCCGGCGGCGGGCCGGCGCGCTTATTCATGAGAATGCCGGACAAAATGATCAGGGCTAGGCGCGTTGCCGCTGACAGTACGAATGTACGACAAGGCAATGCAACAACGCCCTGGACCTTTTGACTGGCATTCTAGCGTCCGGCAAACTCGTTCAGATAATCGACCAGGGCTTGCACGCCCTCGATCGGCATCGCGTTATAGATCGATGCACGCATGCCGCCGACGGACTTGTGGCCCTTCAGTTGCAGCAGGCCGCGCTGCTTGGCGCCGGCCAGGAATGCGTCGTTCAAGCTTTCGTCGCGCAGATAGAACGGGATGGTCATGCGCGAGCGGTATTCCGGGGCGACCCGGTTCTGGTAAAAGTCGTCCGCATCGAGCGCCGCGTACAGCAGCGCCGCTTTCTCAATATTACGCTGTTCCATGGCTGCCACGCCACCCTGGCGCTTGAGCCACTGGAAAACCAGGCCGGCGATATAGATGCCGTAGGTGGGCGGCGTGTTGTACATCGATTCATGTTCGGCCACGATGCTCCAGTCGAAAGCGGACGGGCAGATCGGCAGCGCCTTGCCCAGCAAGTCTTCGCGCACGATGACCAGGGTCAGGCCGGCCGGGCCGATATTCTTTTGCGCGCCGCCGAAAATGACGCCGTATTGCGATACATCAATAACGCGCGACAAAATATGCGAAGACATGTCGGCCACGATGGTGGTCCCTGCCGGCACGTTCGGCGCCTGCTGGAATTCCACGCCGTCGATGGTTTCATTGGTGCAGATGTGCAGGTAGGCGGCGCCCGGCGTCAGCTGCCATTCGGCGACGGGCGGCACGCCCGTGAACCCGGCCGCCTTGGACGAAGCGGCCACATTGACGTTGGCATACTTGGCCGCTTCCTGGATCGACTTGCCCGACCACGAGCCCGTGTGCACGAAGTCGATGGTGGCCGGCTGCTGTGCGGCCAGGCCCACCAGGTTCATGGGGATGATGGCGTTCTCGCCCAGGCCACCGCCCTGCAGGAACAGGATTTTATAGTTCTCGGGCACGGCCAGCAGCTCGCGCAGGTCGGCCACGGCCTGCTTGTAGATGGAAATGAATTCGGGACCTCGGTGGCTCATTTCCATCACCGACATGCCGCTGCCATGCCAGTCCTGCATTTCAAAGGCCGCTTGCGCCAGCACTTCCTTGGGCAGGACGGCGGGGCCGGCTGAAAAATTGTAGATATGGGTCACGATACGGTCCTTGGCGAAAATGAGAGTTATTGGGGCGGCTGCGTGGCCGCCCGCATGACCTGGTCAAGCACGGCGTTCACGCGCGGAATCAGCACGCGCTGGCTGATGGCCATCGATTCGGCCGACAGTTGCGGCATGGTGGCCAGCATCTTGCGGCCCAGCGGCGTCTTGTAGAAGGCCGTCAGCTGCTCGACTTCCTGCACCGTGTAAAAGCGCGCGTACAGGGGCACCATTTCGGCGCCCAGGTCGTCGATCAGGGTCGGGTCGGCCAGCACCTGCGTCAGGGTGGCGATGGCGACGGGGATTTCTTCCTCGGCGCTGGCCAGCGCGCGCGCCTTGCGCTGCTCGTCCAGGTTCGGGTTGCTGCTGATTTGCTGCTGCGCCGACTGGCGTATCATGGCCGGCACCGATTGCAGCATCTGGTCGAAGATGCTGCGCGTGAGCTGCGGGAATTGCATCGCGTCGAGCATGCGCCGCACGGCCACTTTCATGGCGGGGCTGGGCGCCGCCTGGCGGGCGGGCGTCGCCTGCGCGGACTGCGCCAGGGCCGGCAGGGTGGCAAGAAAGGCCAGCGAAAACGCGGCGAAGAAGGTGGCGACGATTTTTCTCATGGCTTGCGGGATGTTGAATGAATGGTAAAAGGGCACTGCCGGATGCATGTCGGCTTACGCCCGACGGGCTAAGCCGACCTACGGAATTCTGCTGGCGGCACCACGAAAAGGCACGCCAATAGCAATTGGGGCTCCCGAAAGAGCCCCAATCATCTTACTCCGGCTGGGCCGGGTCTGCCGGATCGGCAGCCGCCGGCGCGGCTGCGGCTTCCGTGCCCGCCTCCGTCGTCAGCTCGACTTCGTCGATATCCGTTTCCACCACGCGCTGCAGGCCGGACAGCTTGGTGCCGTCTTCCACGGCGATCAGGGTCACGCCCTGCGTCGCGCGGCCCATCTCGCGGATTTCCGACACGCGGGTGCGGATCAAGACGCCACCGGTGGTGATCAGCATGATTTCATCGCTGGCATCGACCAGGGTCGCGGCAACCACTTTACCGTTGCGCTCGCTGGTCTGGATGGCGATCATGCCTTTCGTGCCACGGCCATGGCGCGTGTATTCAAGAATCGGCGTGCGCTTGCCGTAGCCGTTTTCCGTGGCTGTCAGCACCGACTGCTGCTCGTTCTCGGCCACCAGCAGGGCGATCACGTGCTGGCCCTCTTCCAGGTTCATGCCGCGCACGCCGCGCGCCGTGCGGCCCATCGGACGCACGTCGTTTTCGTCGAAGCGCACCGCCTTGCCCGAATCGGAGAACAGCATCACGTCGTGCTGGCCGTCCGTCAGCGCCGCGCCGATCAGGAAGTCGCCGTCGTCCAGGTCGACCGCGATGATGCCGGCCTTGCGTGGATTGCTGAAGTCCTTCAGCGGCGTCTTTTTCACGGTACCGAGGCTGGTCGACATGAACACGTAATGGTCTTCCGGGAACGTGCGGTTCTCGCCCGACAGCGGCAGGATCACGGTGATCTTTTCGTTGTCCTGCAGCGGGAACATGTTGACGATCGGCTTGCCGCGCGAATTGCGCGAGCCTTGCGGCACTTCCCACACCTTCAGCCAGTACATGCGGCCACGATCCGAGAAGCACAGGATGTAGTCGTGCGTATTGGCGATGAACAGCTGGTCGATCCAGTCTTCCTCTTTGGTCGCCATGGCCTGCTTGCCGCGGCCGCCGCGCTTCTGCGCGCGGTATTCGGAAATCGGCTGCGCCTTCATGTAGCCGGTGTGCGACAGGGTCACGACCATGTCCTGCGGCGTGATCAGGTCTTCCGTTTCCAGGTCGGTGGCGTTGAGTTCGATCTGCGAGCGGCGCACGTCCTTGTTGCCAGCGCCGTATTCGTTCTTTGCCACGTTCATTTCATCGGTAATGATGATGGTGACGCGCTCCGGCTTGGCCAGGATGTCGAGCAAGTCGGCGATGTGCGCCATGACTTCCTTGTACTCGTTGACGATCTTGTCCTGCTCCAGGCCGGTCAGGCGCTGCAGACGCATCTGCAGGATCTCTTGCGCCTGGTCGTCCGACAGCTTGTACAGGCCGTCGGCCTGCATGCCGTAGTGCTTCGGCAGGTTTTCCGGACGGTAGGCGTCCACGCCGCCCGGCGTCGTGCCGTCGCCCGTGCGGGCCAGCATTTCGCGCACGACGGACGAATCCCATGGACGGGCCATCAGCTCGACCTTGGCGATCGGCGGCGTCGGCGCTGCCTTGATGATGGCGATGAAGTCATCGATGTTGGCCAGGGCGACTGCCAGGCCTTCGAGCACGTGGCCCCGTTCGCGCGCCTTGCGCAGTTCGAACACGGTACGGCGCGTGACCACTTCGCGGCGGTGCGACAGGAAGCACTGCAGCATCTGCTTGAGGTTCAGCAGCTTCGGCTGGCCATCGACCAGCGCCACCATGTTCATGCCGAAGGTGTCTTGCAACTGGGTCTGCTTGTACAGGTTGTTGAGCACCACTTCCGGCACTTCGCCCCGTTTCAGCTCGATCACCACGCGCATGCCCGACTTGTCGGACTCGTCGCGGATGTCGGAAATGCCGTCGAGCTTCTTGTCGCGCACGTTTTCGGCAATGCGTTCCAGCAAGGATTTCTTGTTCACCTGGAATGGCAGCTCGTCGACGATGATGGCGATGCGGCCGCCGTCCTTGCCGTATTCCTCGAAGTGCGTCTTGGCGCGCATGACGACGCGGCCGCGCCCCGTGCGGTAGCCGTCGCGCACGCCGGACACGCCATAGATGATGCCGGCGGTCGGGAAATCGGGGGCGGGGATGATCTCGATCAATTCATCGATCGTGCAGTCCGGGTTGCGCAGCACGTGCAGGGCGCCGTCGATCACTTCCGTGATGTTGTGTGGCGGAATGTTCGTCGCCATGCCCACCGCGATACCGGACGAGCCGTTGATCAGCAGGTTCGGGATACGCGTCGGCAAGACCGTCGGTTCCTTTTCCTTGCCGTCGTAGTTGGGCTGGAAGTCGACGGTGTCCTTGTCGATATCGGCCAGCAGCTCGCTGGCGATCTTGTCCAGGCGGCACTCGGTGTAACGCATGGCTGCGGCGCCGTCGCCGTCGACGGAACCGAAGTTACCCTGGCCATCGACGAGCATGTAGCGCAACGAGAAATCCTGCGCCATGCGCACCAAGGTGTCGTAGATCGAGGCGTCGCCGTGGGGATGGTACTTACCCATGGTTTCGCCGACCACGCGGGCGCACTTGACGTAAGGGCGGTTCCACACGTTGTTCATTTCATGCATCGCGAACAAGACGCGGCGGTGCACTGGCTTCAAGCCATCGCGCGCATCCGGCAAGGCGCGCCCGACGATCACGCTCATGGCGTAATCGAGGTAGCTCTTGCGCATCTCTTCTTCGAGGGAAATAGGAATTGTTTCTTTTGCGAATTGATCCATTGGCGGTTCGACTGATCTCAGGCTGTGGTTAACTTATCTGTTACGCAATGTATGACGCAATACTGCATATCCTGGGTGGCTGTCGTCGTGGATGCCGCACCGCGCGCAGCTGGCGCGGCCCGGCGTCCATGTCGCAGAGTGCCTGACAAACCGTACCGGGCGGTAACGCCGCCGCGGGCATTTGCTTCACACTCTTGACAGTCAAGCGCACGATTTTAGCATGCGCGCCCTGCTACCTGTACAAATTGGCCAGACCAGCAAGATTGCCACTTTGCACCAGACGCTGTGGACCAGCATGTCGTTAATGCACAATGGCAATACCAGTTCAAGTCACCTGCCCTTAAAAGTGGCAAAAAAAGCGATCAATTGTTACAGACGCGTTACAAATGAGCATTTGCGTTGCGCAAAAACAACGTGCGGTCTAAAATCGGGCAAGCTTTGATTTAACCACGGTCGTGCGCCCCTGATGCGTGTGGCAAAATGACTGAGAAGTTAATTGCTAGTTTCGCAATCTGAAACGAGCGCATATGGTCTACATGATAAAATCTTGGCACGTAGCACCAGTAGCGCAGTGTTGTTCTGCGGATATCACCCCCCGAAAGGAAAAAAGAATGAATAAATTTGTAACGCTGTTTTTCGCTGCATCCGCAGTGATTGCTGGCTCGGCTTCGGCCCAAACCCCAACCTCCCCACCGTTCGCGCCAGTTACCACTGACATCAAAGCACCAAGCCCAAAAAGCGCTTACGTGCAAGATGCCCGCGGCGTCATCGTGCGTGATCCATTCGGCCTGTGCTGGCGTACCGGCTACTGGACACCAGCTGACGCGGTGCCAGGTTGCGACGTTCCCCTGTGCGTAGAGCCAGAAACTCTGCAAGACGGCAAATGCGTGGCCCCACCTCCGCCAGCAGTGCCAGCACCGGCACCAGTCGTCGTCGTACCAGTACCAGTCGTCGTTGCTCCTACCTCGGAAAAAGTCAGCTTCGCCGCTGATGCCTTCTTCGATTTCGACAAAGCTACGCTGAAGCCAGAAGGCAAAGCCAAGCTGGACGAGCTGACCGCACAACTGGGCGGCATCAACCTGGAAGTCATCATCGCTGTGGGTCACACCGACTCCGTCGGCACCGATGCTTACAACCAAAAACTGTCGGTACGTCGTGCTGATGCTGTCAAAGCCTACCTGGTTTCCAAAGGCGTTGAAAGCAACCGCGTGTACACCGAAGGCAAGGGCGAGAAGCAGCCTGTTGCTGACAACAAAACTGCCGAAGGCCGTGCGAAAAACCGTCGCGTGGAAATCGAAGTTGTCGGTACCCGCAACAAGTAATAGCTGAGCCCCTGGACTTGCCGCAAGACATCGCGCAAGTCAAGGACAGCATGAAAAACCCCGCCACGGCGGGGTTTTTTTTCGTCCGTGGCTGCCCAATTGTAAAATTGCCGCTATTATTCGACCTATGAACGCCGACCCTCTCGAAATCCAAAAATTCAGTGAGCTGGCCCACCGCTGGTGGGACCCCACTTCCGAGTTTCGTCCCCTGCACGAAATTAACCCCCTGCGCCTGGAATGGATCAACGCGAAAGTGCCGCTGGCCGGCAAACGCGTGATCGACATCGGCTGCGGCGGCGGCATCCTGGCCGAATCGATGGCCCGCAAAGGCGCCGACGTGACGGGCATCGACCTGTCCGACAAGGCCTTGAAAGTTGCCGACCTGCACAGCCTGGAATCGGGCGCCAAGGTGCGCTACAAGCTGATCGCCGCCGAAGCCATGGCCGAGGAAGAGCCGGGCCTGTACGACGTCGTCACATGCATGGAAATGCTCGAACACGTGCCGGACCCCGCCGCCATCGTCAGGGCTTGCGCGACGCTGGTGAAACCGGGCGGCCACGTCTTCCTGTCGACCCTGAACCGCAACCCGAAAGCCTATCTGTTCGCCATCCTGGGCGCCGAATACGTGCTGCGCCTACTGCCCAAAGGCACGCACGACTACGACAAATTCATCACCCCGGCCGAGTTGTCGCAATACATACGCAGCGCCGGCCTCGATGTCAATAGCATGCGCGGCATGGGCTACAATCCATTGACCAAAATTTACTCACTTAACAGCGATACCAGCGTCAATTATCTGGTGGCCTGCACCCGGCCCCTGTAATCCGTGCGCGTAGCAAAAGGCGGCTGCGGCCGCCATTTTTCATGCCATTTCACCACCTCAGCCATCATGACCACTGACCACCTGCCAGCGCCGCGCGCCATCCTGTTCGACCTCGACGGCACCCTGGCCGACACCGCGCCCGACCTGGCGGCGGCCATCAACCTGCTGCGCGCGCGCGCCGGCCTGGCGCCGACTCCCTACGAAGTGCTGCGCCCCACGGCCTCGGCCGGCGCGCGCGGCATGATAGGCGCGTCGTATGGCGTCCAACCGGGCGAAAGCGGCTATGAAGCCCTGAAGGACGGCTTCCTGAACAATTACGAAGCGGCGCTGGCCGTGGAGAGCCGTCTGTTCGACGGCATCCCCCTGCTACTCGACGGCTTGAGCCGCCTGGGCCTGGCCTGGGGCGTGGTCACCAACAAGGCCGCCCGCTTCACCGACCCGCTGGTGAGCCAGATCGGCCTGGGCGCGGCCGGCTGCGTGATCTCGGGCGACACCATGGCGCACCCGAAACCGCACCCCGCCCCCCTGCTGGAAGCGGCGCGCCGCCTGGACCTGGCGCCGGAAGACTGCTGGTACGTGGGCGACGACCTGCGCGACATCCAGGCCGGCCGCGCCGCCGGCATGCGCACGGTCGCCTGCGCCTGGGGCTACTGCGGCCCCGTCGAGCC
The DNA here is from genome assembly GCF_900156175.1 of Janthinobacterium sp. TND4EL3. Classification (GTDB taxonomy): domain Bacteria; phylum Pseudomonadota; class Gammaproteobacteria; order Burkholderiales; family Burkholderiaceae_D; genus Janthinobacterium. The sequence goes on along the minus strand of NZ_FTMV01000004.1, from coordinate 171,062 downwards.
GCAGCACTGGAACGCCGACCACCTGCTGGACACGCCGCAAGCGCTGCTTGAGCTGGTGAGCACTGTGGTGAAGGCGGCGCAGGCGCGGCAGCTGGCCGCGTGATGGCTTGAAGCTGCGTCTGCCTGACCTTCCATCCATTACTGCGAAAGCATCATGCAAGAGTGGGCAGATTGCGCTACAATGAAGGTTCTGTGGGGACGACCTGGTTTCGACGTGGGTTGCAAAGCAGCGCAGGGCATACCGAGGGCTGGCTACCTCGTAAATACAACCAGAAAAAACTTAACTGCAAACGATAACTCGTACGCACTGGCAGCTTAATCGCTGTTAGCTCTAGAACACCTCGTCCCTGGGGTGGGCCGTCAAAAGCTCTAGAGTCATTTACAGGGACTCGTCTGATGCTGGGTTACTTAGCGTCCGACTAAATAATAGGTAACTCGCTTGTACACAGCGTGCACGTCCGCGTTGTACCGGTTAAATTAAATGGCAGTGCTAAGTATGTAGAACTGTCTGTGGAGTGCTTGCGGACGCGGGTTCGATTCCCGCCGTCTCCACCACTTATTCGCTTTAAGCAGCCTCAAGTAGTACAAAAACCCGCCTCCGAGCGGGTTTTTTACTATGGGGAGTGTCCGTCATCGTTGCAGGACTTCCGCTGGCATCCGGCGGCAACATGGGGTAGTGGCTCGGGGTAATAGCGAACAGCAGCATGGCCTTACCCCACATTATCTCATCCGTCGCTTACCGCGGACTCCTTACCTGGGAAAGCGAACTCTACCGGCTTGAGACGGATCAATCTTTCATGGGAACTATTAATCGAGTGGGTTACTCCAACGCGTCAGACGGAGATACCCCATGCCTCTTACCGATGTGAAGATCAAGTCCTCCAAGCCCGGCGCAAAACCATACAAGCTGTACGATGAACGCGGGCTTTTCCTGATTGTCACCCCAATGGGGGGCAAATGGTGGCGCTTTAAATACCGATTTGACAATAAAGAAAAATTGCTTTCCCTGGGGATTTATCCCGAGATCGGATTGAGGGACGCCAGGGACAGGCGGGATGAGGCACGCAAGCTTCTGGCGCACTCAATTGATCCTGGACTGCATCGCAAAGCGCAAAAAATGCTGAAACAGGCGCAGGCCGCTAACAGTTTCGAGGCCGTGGCCCGCGAATGGCATGCGAAGTTCGCGCCCACTTGGGCAGAGCATCACGGCGATCGTATTCTCCGCAGACTTGAGCGTGACATTTTCCCCTGGATCGGCAACAGGGCCATCGCTGAGATATCGGCTCCCGAGGTGCTTGCGTCCGCCCGTCGAATCGAGCGCCGTGGAGCGCTTGAAACAGCCCATAGGGCGCTCGCAAATTGTGGCCAGGTATTCCGCTATGCGGTGGCCACCGGCCGCGCCCTGCGTGATCCCACAGGGGATCTGCGAGGAGCGCTGCCTCCGGTCCGGGTTGCGCATTTCCCCGCAGTGACCGAACCCGGCAAAGTGGCCGCTTTGCTACGCGCATTGGATCAGTATGAAGGATCGTTGGTCGTCTCCTGCGCCTTGCGTCTGGCGCCCCTCGTTTTCGTTCGGCCAGGGGAACTGCGCACGGCTAAATGGCGCGATGTCGATCTGCATACGGCGGAATGGCGATTTCATGTTTCCAAGACTGATACGCAGCATATTGTTCCACTGTCTTCGCAAGCACTGGGTGTCCTGCAGGAGGTAAATGCATTGACGGGTAGCGGAGAGTACGTTTTCCCCAGTGCCCGCACCAACGAGCGCCCGATGAGCGACAACGCGATTCTGGCGGCGATGCGCAGGATGGGCATCGAGAAAGACGAGATGAGCGGCCACGGTTTCCGGGCGATGGCGCGCACGATCCTTGACGAAGTGCTTGGCGTGCGTCCGGACCTGATCGAGCACCAACTGGCCCATGCGGTGCGAGATCCGAACGGCAGGGCATATAACCGTACTGCGCATCTGTCCGAACGGAAAAAGATGATGCAGCAATGGTCAGATTATCTGGACCGTTTAAGAACACGAGAGTCGTCAGCGGGTCCGACTTAATCGTCTGAACACGGCGATTACCCACGGTTACTGCCTTTCGTGCGATATCGCATCGCCTCTTCGAATTGACCGACAAAGTCGAGCACGGCATCAAAATCCGGCGGTGCCTCCGTAAACATTTCCACTTGCATCGCGAGGTAGTCCTGCCGCCAGCTTTGCTCTTGATCTGACAAGGGTAACAAACGTAAAGTTTCTGGTGCCATCGCCCGGTAGTCGATCCAGCTCTGGGCAAAGAAGACACTGCGATGCGCCAATACATTGTTGAACAGATCGCGGTCCTCTAGGGCCTTGGCCGCGATACCGCTCTGTATCAGTCGGTACAGGTCATAGTAATGCCTTGCCATTCTCGGCCGTCGTTGCTTGTCCGCTGGCCTGTACGTTTCCTCATGCAGCAGCATGGCCTTTTCCCAGAACGTCCTCTCTGGGGCCAAAGCATGGACGATCGTTTTTAGCTGGGTGAACAACTGCGGGAACACTTCGGCAATGACAGGATGTACTGAACGCTCATGCGCAGGCCAGGGATCAGACCGTGCGCCGAACTCGATCTTGACGATGGGACGTACGTAACGCGCCGCTTCTCCACCGAAGTGAGTAGGGTAAAAGAAGAGCAGCGTCTGGCCGTCGGGGTCCTCCGCGTCCAGGGTAAGTTGCCACCCCGTGGCGCCGAGGCGAGTAATCAAGTGACCGTTCAACGTCGGCATCAAGGTATGCCTGACAAACGTCCCGCATGCTTCACGTAGCGCCTTGAGCCGTTTCGCTTGCTGCTTGGCGCTTGGTGCCCGCTCAGGGCTATTCTCGCCGCCAAAACCAAGGGCATCGCGCCCGATAGTCAAATCGATATCCTCGGAGAATCTGTCGATCAGGCCCCATACCTTCGACAGCGACGTCCCCCCCTTGAAGGTCAAATGGCCCTTGAGCTCTGGCAGCGCAAACAACCGTTCCAAAGTCCAGCACACCCAGAAGTCCTTTTCCACACTGGAGGCCACCCAGCCATTGCGGGCTCCTGTCTGCTCGATGGCCAGCTTCTGGTCTTCCCTGGGCAATGCCAAAAACGCTTGCATGCTCAATCCTTGTCTTGCGCTATCCGTCGCATGACATCTGCAATCCATACCGGCGCCAGCGATGCATCGGCCAGCAGCGCGGCCTTGTCCTCGGCTTTCAACTTGGCCCTGAGCGTAGCGACTACCTGGCCGTCGATATGCGCTCGCTTGAAATGCCGCAATGCCTGGATCACCAGACCGCTGATACGACCAGCCGTCGCCATATTGCGAGGCGTGGTGTGCTTCAGCAGAATGCTCTGCTTGCCGACATGGACAGTACGCGAGACGCCATCGGTCAGGAAGGCCAGTTTCATCGGCACTTGCTCTGTCAAGCCCAAGAGATTGGCGGCGTAGGCGCCCGATGGCTGAAGGCGCAGGCGGCCCTTGCCCGCAATCGCTTGCGCGATATCGTCGGCCGACGGCAATAGCGGTCCCAGAATCGCGTGCGTGCGCGGGACGTCGTACAGTCCTCGCGCTACTCGTCGCAGCGCCCCCGTCGCCGTGAGACGCGATAGCACCTTATCAACGGCCGCTCGGCTGCCCAGGTGGAGAAAATCAACCGGACTGAAGACCTTCCCCGCTTCGCTCGCGGCCAACTCGGCGCGGATAGCCGCGTCCACACTGCCTTTTGCAGGCGGCGTGGGCTGAACGGATCGGCTTCTGCCGGAGGAGATGGAATTGGTGCGCATGTCAGAAAATATAGCACGTTTTTCTGACAAAGCAAGCGCGGAGGAGGTTTGGCCCAGCATGGCGGGTTGGCGTTGGGCGAGCGCAGCGAGATCGGCCCCGCAGGGCAAGCCACGTTTGAGCGAAGCGAAAACATGGCTTGCTCCTCACCTGCGAGCGCACCGTCCGCCCCGGCCGCAGGGTGTATGCATTGGCCAGCGCCGCCGAGTCGCCCGGCACGCCACGCCGATCAGACGGCATTGCGTGAGCTGGACCATGCATCGCCGACGCTCCACGGCACAGGCTGCGTAGTGGGTACGTTTTAGGGGTAACTGGGCTGGCCAATGACACCAAATTTTGCTCTTTCCCCTATGACGCGCCTGTGCGATTCAATTGACGCCGTCTCCACCACTGAATAAATAAAAGGGCTTCCCCGTCTTGGCGGGGAGGCCCTTTTCATTTATTCCATGCATGCGAACGCGGGCAGCGCATCCGCGTCCGGTACGGGCGCGGGGGTTTTGCGGGACTTCGGCGGGCGCAGCCCGGCGCCGCAAAACCGGGTTGCGCTTGCAAGCGCAACCCTCTCCGATTCGTCCGGCCAGCTCTTGCGCCGCCGTAGCCTTATCTAATGACAACATTGGTTGTTCAGGCTGCATACGAATGACAGCCCGAAGCCTCGCTTCGTCATGCAACATCCGGGGCCAATGATATAGTGGCGGAAATATAGATAGTCACTGAAGGAAACTACCATGAAAAACGACGCAAGCGCTCGCCCGCGAGCAAGCCAGACACCGGCCAGACTCAGCAAAGGGGACTTCGTCACCGCACTGCGCAAGCTGCTGCAAGAAGAAGCAAAGGCCGGCAAGTCCAGCGTGGATGTACGCGCCGCAACCCTGCACACCGACGTTGGCGTCTATCCCGCGCGCGGCCACTCGATGCCAACCTGTTGCACCGTCATGCATGAAGAGATGCAGCCGGGCGACGAGGTACTGCTGACGCCACCCGGCGGCAAAGGACCTGCGCTGCTGGTCCGGTATAAATTGCCGCGCTGAAAATCGCGGCCTTGAGCTACCGGCGGCGATTCAGCTGGCGGGTTTGCCTGTGACCTCGCCAGTGGCACACCCGGGCATCGCTCATCCTTGCAGCATGAATCCGATTGATGGGCGTGGCACGGGCAGCAGCCGCCGCAAGCAGGCGCGCTGCACACAAAAAATGGGCGCGACGTCCACGCATGGCGGACCTGCCGCCGCCCCGCTCTCCCCGCCACCGCTCCCCCAATGCTCGGCCCTGTGGACACATCACAAGCGTAACCACAGCGGCCCCCCTCCCTGGGACGATGCCGGAACGGCAATCCGTCACGCTGGCGTCGAACACGTCTTTTGCGGCGGCTCCCGTCAAGCGAAACGCGACCGTGGTATCGCCCGCAGCCAGGGGCAAGCATGGCTAGCGAAATGCAAGAAGGCTCGCTATCCGTCCGGCACTGTCGCGCGACGATGCATGGCGAACCTGGTTTCTCCCGGAGGACTTGGCCTCATACAAAGCCTGGTCAGCGAGTTCGATCAGCTCGACCGGCTGGTTTTCCAGGTGTGCCGGTACAAACGCCGCCACGCCGACACTGGCCGTCACCACGCCAGGGGGATTGCCCCGATGGTCGATGCCCAGCGATTGCACGGCCTGGCGCACGCTTTCCGCCACTGCCAGGGCGCCAACCAGATCCGTTCCGGGCAACAAAATGACCATTTCCTCGCCACCGTAGCGCGCCGCAAGGTCGCCCGGCCTGCGCATGCTGTAGGCCACCACCTTGCCGATCTTTCTCAGGCACTCGTCGCCAGCCACATGGCCATACAGGTCGTTGTATTGCTTGAAGCAATCGACATCGAGCAACACCAGCCCTAGCGGGCTGCCTTCGCGCTGGGCGCGGCTGAATTCGGCGAGCAGCGACTGGTCGAAGTGGCGCCGGTTCGCCAGCCCCGTCAGCCCATCCTGGTTGGCAAGCCGGGCCAGGGTTTCATTCATCAATTCCAGTTCGTTGCGCGCCTCGACCAGTCCCGCCTCGCTGTTTACCCGCAACTCGATCTGCCGCACCATGCGGTAACCGATGAATGCAATCAGCAGCACCAGCACCCCGCCCACGGCATGTTGCATCACCGTGTCGAGGCGCCACGCAGCGAGCACCTCATCCTGCGACAGTGCGGCGGAGACCACCAGCGGATATCCGCTGATTCGTCGATAACTGTTGATGCGTGTCACGCCATCGACGCGCGACCTGAACACGGCGGTGCCAACGGGACCTTTTGGCAAATAATCATGAAATAAGGGAAACTGCGAGAGATCGCGCCCCAGCATGCTTTCATCGAACGGCCGTCTCAACAAAAGAATGCCATTACCATTCGCAATGAAGATGGCGCCCTTTTCGCCTATCGAAAACCGTTCGTAAAACTGCCTGAAATAATTCATGTCGATGGTCGCCAGCGCCACGCCGCCAAAGCTGCCATCAGGCAGATTGATACGGCGTGATACCGTGACTACCCAGTCCCCCGTCGATTTGCTGCGCACGGGCGGGCCGACATAAGGCCCGCGATCGCCATGCGTTCGATGGTAGTTGAAATACTCGCGATCAGAATTGTTCAGATGGCTCAATAGCGTCTTCTGGGAGTTCACCAGCCAGCTGCCATCGCTGGCATAGACGAAGATGCCGTGCAACTGCGGCAGCTCGGCGACGCGGGTGACCAGCAATTTATGGATACGCTCCAGTTCCGTGCCGGAGGCGACGTCCGCTTCCATCCGCTCCACCAGGCCGACCAGTACCGTATCGGCTTCCTTGATGGTGTCATAGGCATGCTGGGCGACAGCTTGCGCCAGGTTGGCGCTTTCGCGGCCCGCTTCCGCCAGTTGCACTTCCCGCGCACGCAAGGTCATCCATAACTGCAGCGCCAGCAGCGACAGGCACACCAGCAAGACGAATGAGATAGCCAGCGGCAACAAGGAGAAACCCCGGAAGCGAGTGCCCAGCAATCGTGGCGGCAGACTATGCGACCTGGTCATGGCGACACTCCCATTTTGATATTTAGCAAAGTGTGCATGAATTAGGCAGCAATATACTCACACATCGTCACGAAAAATGTGAAAAATTCATCATGTGACTTGCCGCGCAATATGTCCTTTGCGCCATGGCGGTGGCGAACCCTGTTCCAGTTCGCAACTGTTTGCGGTAGCGCAATCACAGATGGAATGGACTGCGAAACAATGCCAGTTCCCCAGCGTTGCGTATAACGGAGTTGAGATGCTTGAAGTACAGCCCAGGGACAAGCGTGGATTTTTCATACTGCCTCAGGCACCGGAAGGTGCCGGATACTACGTCTATGGCACCCCTGGCAGGGGCGCGGGTCAATATGCGCATCCGAATATGATGATGGCGCTCCTGTATGTGGAGCGCGAATGGCAAGCGGTCGATGACCGGCAATTTGGCATTGGCAATATCAGCCTGGCTAACGGAACCGCCTATGGCCAGCACTCAACCCACAAATCCGGCCTGGAGGTGGACATTCGCCCGCTGCGCAAGGACGGCCTTCAACTCCCTGTTTATTGGTATGACAGAGACTACGATCAAGCCGCGACGGCAAAGCTCATCGCACTTTTCCGTACCCATGCCAGTGTGCGCAGGGTGCTGTTTAACGATACCAACATTCCATTCGTGACGCCGTTCAAAAATCACGACCATCATTTCCATCTGGAACTGAGAGCCTAATATGAAAACACCGTGGCCCATGGCGCTAAGCGCCCTCACCCTGTTTTCACTGGCCTATGCAGGTGGCAACAGCGACTGGGGCGAATACAAACAGTTCAAGGGTACTTATCTGCTCTATTCGAATACCTTGGGCGAGCAACAGCCGCCCACTCCGCATGACCGCAAGATTTCTTTCCTGGTCACGGGGACCGTTGCCAAGGACATGTTCGACTCCATGGCTCCCGATGCGAAAGATCGCTGCAGCCTGGAGAAAGGCTATCGCGAGCGCAACAAGGAAAATATCTCCTGCACACTGGACCACGACGGTTATGCCTGCCACTTCGGTTTTAACCTGCGCAGCGGCAAAAGCATTGCGGGAGCGATCTGCTAGCCCCCTCGCAGCCTGGCAGCCATTAAACAGCCAGGCTCGGGGGCTCCTACCTTCGGCTCAACGGTACATATTCTCCCGGCAAGTGCGCCGCCTCCAGCGCATCGGCGAACGCCAATAAGAACTTTGCCGGGCCATGTTCGGACACCAGCAAGGATGCGCCCTTGTGGCGCAGCAGTTTCAGCACTTCCTGCTGGTGCGCCTGGTATTCCTGCGAATGGCCGTAGAACGTTTGATACATCTCAAGCGTTTCCATGGCCTTGGCGGCCAGGATGAATTCGGGTTTGTCCATGATGTCTCCTCGTTGTTACTGCTGCCAAAACCACGAAAAAAACCTGCAAGACGTGCTGACCCGTGCCGGTCGCACTGCCTTGGGGCAACCACATCCGTATTTCCATCATACGCCTCAAGCCGGCCGTTGCGTCGTCCTGCCGTGCATCTTTTTCTATCGCTCCCATCCGGCGCCATCGCTGCGGTGCGCGCGCTGGCGCCAGGTGCCCGCGCATGGCATCATGCGCGCTGCCCATCCCTCATAACGACATATGGACCAATATCACTTCCTCGTCGGCGAATTCAAGAAGAATAGCCCCTTCATTGCCGCCACGGCCAGCGCGCAGCTGTTCGCCTGGTTCGCGCGCATCGGCGAACCCGTCGAGCGCTACGGCAACAAGCGCGGCAAGATCGTCAAGTTCTCACAGCGAAATTACGAGAAGATGCTGTTCGCGCCGGAGACCAACAGCATCGGCCTGCTTTCGCCGCGCATCGTGCCGCCCGACGAAGCTGACGAGGCCGTCAACTGCGACGCGCAGGCCATGTATTCATCGGGCTCGGAGCTGGTTCTGTCCATCCGCGCCAGCAAGCTTGCGCTGGCGCCGCTGTTCGACGGTGCGCGGGCCATACCCGGCCTGCTTGAGCATTGCGAATATGTATATTGCTACGCTGAAACGCAGGGCTATGGCACCGGCTACGCACTCGGCTACCGGCAGGTCGACGAGGCCCATCCGATGACCTTTGGCACGCCTTGCCCCGCAAATAACTGGGCCGCCATCCAGCGGCGCGGGTTGCAAGATGCGCACCTGCGCGATGTCTATCCCATCAACGGTTTCACGCCAGCCAGGCTGGATGCGCTGCCGCCCGGGCGCCGGCAAGCGCTGCGCGCGGCGATGCAAGCCCATGGCCGCTGCGAAGACCATGCCGGCTGGATCTTCTGGTACCTGCAGCCTGGGGAACTGGAAGCGGCCCGCGCCGCACTGAACGCACACGCCATGCTGGGCGCCTACATCAGCCACCGAAGCTCATGAGCCCACATTTATCGCTGCACTGCTATCTGCAGGACGCCGCCGCCGAGCGGCCCCTCCCCTGTTCCGACGTGACCATCCAGGCCGACCCGGCCACCTTGCGCGCCATTGCCCATTTTCTGCTGGCCAGCGCGGACGCGTTTGATCTGGCGCAAGACCGGGCCGGCATGCACGCCCATCTGCAAGACGAGTGGGACGGCTGGCAGGACGACTTCCCCGACTTCGTCGTCGTGGCGGCATAGACTGGCGCCCCGCCTGGCGCGCGTCGGGTAACATACGCCACCGTTGCCATACTGAGAACCTTGATGCCTCATTCCCGAACCGCCCTGGCGTCGCTGCGCGCCGCCGTGCTGGCCGCCGCGCTGGCCAGCCTGTCCGCCTGCGCCAGCCCGCCCGCGCACGAAACGCTGTTCCTCGCCACCACCCTGACGGCCCCGCATTCCTTCACCAAGGGCATCGAAGGGCCCGCCGTCGATGCGGATGGCAATATCTACGCCGTCAACTTTGCGCGCCAGCAAACCATCGGCAAGGTCAGCCCCGGCGGCGCGGGCGAGGTCTACCTGACCCTGCCCGGCGCCAGCATCGCCAACGGCATCCGCTTCGGCAGCCGTGGCCAGATGTATCTGGCCGACTACATGGAGCACACGATCTACCTGGTCGACCCGGCCACGCGGGCGCTGTCCATCCACGCGCGCGAGCCGCGCATGACGCAGCCGAACGACATCGCCATCACGGCCGACGACGTGCTGTATGCGAGCGACCCGAACTGGAAGGAAAACACGGGCCGCGTGTGGCGCATCGCGCAGGATGGCACGGTGACCCTGGCGCTCGACACCATGGGCACGGCCAACGGCATCGAAGTCAGTCCCGATGGCAAGATTCTGTACGTGAATGAAAGCGTGCAGCGCAATATCTGGATGTACGACATCGCCGCGGACGGCAGCCTGGGCGGCAAGCGTCTGCTGATCAAATTCGACGATTTCGGCATGGATGGCATGCGCGTGGACGTCGACGGCAACCTGTACGTGACGCGCTACGGCAAGGGCAGCGTCGTCAAACTGTCGCCGCAGGGGCGCATCTTGCGCGAGATCAGCGTGCCCGGCGCCAAGCCCAGTAACATCACCTTCGGCGGCCCCGATGGCCGCACTGCCTACGTGACGGAAGTGGTGCAGGGGCGCCTGCTGCAGTTCCGCGTCGACCGCCCGGGGCTGGAATGGCAGCGGGCGCAGCAGCATAAGGTAAATGCGGCCAATGCGGCGGCAGCGGCGGCGGCAGCCCCGCCACCGGCTGCCGCGGAGTCCGTCAGCGCGGAATGACGCGCTCCGCCTTCAACTTCTCGAACAGGTTGAAGAAGGCGTCTTGCGTATCCTGGTAACCGAGAAAACCCGCCTTGCGGCTCTTGCCCATGTCCGTCATCACTTCCATCGGCCGTCCCAGGTCGGCGTCCGTATGCCACCATGAGGCGAGGCGGCCGACATCCAGCTCGACCAGATCATGCTGCTGCGCAATGGCGCGCCACCGGGCGGGCGCGTCGTGCATGCGGCCGGCCAGCGGCGCCATCGTCTCCGGCAAATCCGCCGCTTCGATGCCGAAGTAGGCGGCCAGGCGCGGCCATAGCCACTTCCAGCGGAACACGTCGCCATTGACGATATTAAAATCTTCGTTGCGCGCGCAAGGGCTGTCCGCCGCCCACGCCAGGTGGCGCGCGATCTGGCCCGCATCCGTCATGTCGGACAAACCGTGCCACTGCGCGGGCGAACCGGGGAAGACGAAGGGCTGGCCGCCGGCCTTGCACAAATGCGCGTACACGGCCAGGGTCAGGCCCATGTTCATGGCATTGCCCAGCGCATAGCCGATGATGGTGTGCGGGCGGTGCACGCTCCACGTGAAGCCATACAGCGCGGCTGCTTCAAACAACCGGTCTTCCTGTTCATAGTAGAAATTTTCGACGGGCTGGCGGCCCTGCTCTTCGCGGAACGGCGTGACGGGCACGCTGCCCTGGCCGTAGGCATCGAACGGTCCCAGGTAGTGCTTGAGGCCCGTCACCAGGGAAGCGTGACGCAGGTGGCCGTTCGGCCCCAGCGCGGCCAGCACATTGGCCACCATGGCGCCGTTGACGCGGATGTTTTCCTGTTCATTTTCCTGGCGCGCCCAGGCTGTAAAGAAGACGTGGCTGGCGTCGACACCCGCCAGCGCGGCGGCGACGGCGGCGCCGTCCGTCGCGTCCAATTGCAGGGCGGTGCAGCCGGCGGGAACTGGCGTGCGGCCACGCGAAACGCCCGTCACCTGCCAGCCTTCGCCGAGCAGATGCGTGGCCAGCTTGCTGCCGATGACGCCGCTGGCGCCGATGATGAGGGCGTGTTTGTGCATGAGAGAGTAGCTCCGAAAGAAAAATCCATCATATCCGCGACACAAATTCTTATCCGCGATACTATTTCACCTTATTCATGAATAATATTCGCGGATCATGTTTTCATCGGAACATCTGAAGGGCCTCACGCCCTTTCTCGCCACGGCCGACGCGGGCAGTTTTACCAGGGCGGCCGAGCGCCTGCACCTGAGCAGCTCGGCCGTCAGCAAGAGCGTGGCGCGGCTGGAGGAGCGGCTGGGCGTGCTGCTGTTCCAGCGCAGCACGCGCCGCCTGAAACTGAGCGATGCCGGCCGCGCCTACTACGCCACCTGCAAGCGCGTGCTGCAGGAACTGGCGGACGCGGAAGACGTGCTGGCCGACCATGCGGCGGAACTGGCGGGCCAGGTGCGCATCGGCGTGCCCGCCGCGTATGGCCGCCTGCGCGTGATGCCGGCGCTGATCGATCTGTGCGAAAAATATCCGCGCCTGCAGCCGGCCATCGCCTTCAGCGACCGCTTCGTCGACCTGTTCGAGGAGCGCATCGATATCGCCGTGCGCATCGGCGCGCCCTCGCACTGGCCCGCCGCGCTGGGACAGATGCACCTGGGCGACGAACAGCTGATCCTGTGCGCGGCGCCCGCCTACCTGGCGCGGCGCGGCACGCCGGCGTCCATTGCGGACCTCGACGGCCACGACTGCATCGCCTACGGACGCGGCGACGGCTCGCCCATGCCGTGGCTGTTCCCGGACGGGAACAAGGGCGGCCAGCTGGAATACCGCCTGGCGTCACCGCGCATGACGGTGGGCGACGCGGAAGCGCGCACGGCCGCCGTGCTGGCCGGCCTGGGCGTGGCCCAGCTGGCCACCTGGCTGGTGCAGGAACACCTGGCCACGGGCGCCATCGTGGCCGTGCTGCCGCAGCTGGCCACGCCAGGCCTGCCCCTGTACCTGGCGTGGCCGCTGGCGCGCCAGCTGACGCCGAAAACAGGCACCCTGCTGCAGGAATTGCGGCAGCGGCTGACCATCCACTGAAAATACGGCTTGACCCTGACGCAGCGTCAGGGTCGATGCTGTCCGTACGCACCTGGAAAGGAGTGACCCATGCTGTTGAAGATCGGTGAACTGGCCAAGATGACAGGCTTGAGCATCCGCACCCTGCACCACTACGACAGCATCGGCCTGCTCTCGCCTTCGGCGCGCACGCAAGCTGGCTACCGCCTGTACCAGCACGGCGACATGGACCGGCTGCACCGGATCATGGCGCTGCGCAAGTTCGGGCTGTCGCTGGCCGATATCGCCAACGCACTCGCCGGCCCGGACCTGCCCTTGAGCGCCATCGTGGCGCAGCAGATCGCCATGCTGGAACGCCAGATCGCGCAGGCTTCCACCCTGCGCGAGCGCCTGCGCACCCTGCAGGCGCAACTGGCGCAGGGGCAGGCACCGGAACTGGCCGAGTGGCTCACCACGATGGAGTTGATGACCATGTACGACAAATATTTTACGCAGGAAGAACTGCAACGGATGCCGCTGCTGACAGACAGCGCCGTGGAACAGGAATGGAAGGCCCTGGTAACGCGCGTGCGCGCCGCCAGGGACGCGGGCGCCAGCCCGGACGATGCACAGGCGCAGGCGCTGGCCACGGAATGGATGGTCAAGCTGGTGCGCGACACGGGCGCCCACCCGGGCCTGTTCGCGCGCCTGAACGACATGCATGAGCAGGAGCCGTCCATGCAGGCCACCACCAGCATCGATGGGGAACTGATGCAATTCATCCTCGCCGCCTTCAACGCCTCGCGCATCGCGCTGTACCGGCCTTTCCTCGACGAGCAGGAATACGCGCATTTACTCGCCAACTACGGCAAGCGCTCGGGCGAGTGGCCGGCCCTGATCGCCGCCGTGCGCGCCGCCATCGATGCGCGCACGCCGCCCACGGACCCGGCCGTGCTGCAGCTGGCGCGGCAGTGGCTGGACCTGTTCCGCTCGTATGCGGGCACGAACCCGGCCACGCAGCTGAAATTCCGCCAGGCCCACCAGCAGGAACCGCGCCTGATGGAAGGCAGCTTCGTCGACGCCGCCATGGTGCACTACCTGGGCGCGGCAATGGCTATCGTGGCGCAGGAAAGACAAGCGTAAAAGTTGGCGTGCGGCATTTCCAGGCGGTGGCCATGTAGAATCGGCCATCGCCAATCACAGGAAAATCCGATGCGCCGCTTTTTGTTGATATGTCTGACCCTGCCCGCCTGCCATATCACCATGGCTGGCGATGCGCCCGTGCAAGGCGTGTGGCAGGGTACTTTGGGCAAGGCGAATATCGTCGCCTGCTTCAACCAGCCCAGCCCCACGCAAGGGTCTGACCGCAGCGGCAATTACTACTACACGCGCTACAAGACGCCCATCATGCTGTCCATGGCGAACGGCAAGAGCGAGTGGAGCGAGTCCGACGCCAAGGGCGACACGACGGGCACATGGCGCCTCGACGCGCCGCAGGGCGGCAAGCTCACCGGCACCTGGACGGAGCCGAAAAGCGGCAAGACCCTGCCGCTGGCCTTGACCCTGCTGGAAGCGGCGGGCGACCGCGAACACCCATCCTGCGCCAGCGACGCCTACAACCTGGCGCTGGAAGACTTTCCCGGCACCAAGGTCAGCAAACCCCTTACCTTCGAAGGCAAGCAATACCGCAACCTGCAAGTGGGCGACACCATCACCGTGGAACTGATGGCGCCCGGCGACGGCATTGCAAAAATCAATGCGCAGCTGCGCGCCGTGCTGGCAAAGAACAAGAAGGACCTGGCCGACTTCTATGCCACGCGCCGCGAATACCTGGGCCGCAACGGTTTCACGACGGAAGACGAAGTGTATGCGGAACCGACTTACTGGTCGCCGCGCTGGGTGACGGTCAAATTCTACCGCTGGCCGGCCGGATATGGCGCCAGCGGCATTTCCATCCGCTTCCGCACCTGGGACGTCAAGACGGGCCAGGAAACGGATGTGTGGAACTGGTTTGGCGCCAGCGCCAGCGACGGCGACGACAAGGCCGAGCTGCCGGACCGCCTGCGCCAGGCCCTGTTCAAGGAGGTGACAATCGACGCCGAATGCAGGGGCACGGATTACGACGGCCGCGGCCGCTTCCACCTGTCCTTGAAGCCAGAAGGCGTGGCGTTCTGGGAAGACGCGAACGGCAGCGGCTGCGAAAACGATTTTTTACTGCCGTACAGCAAGGTTGGCCCCTTCCTCACCGTCAAGGGCCGTGCCGCGCTCAGCGATCTGCTGCCGAAGAACTAGGCGCGACTACCTCGGCCACCATCTCCGCCGTCGCGGCCGCCAGGGTCCAGCCCAGGTGGCCGTGGCCCGTGTTGTAGTAGACGCCGGGCGCCTTGCCCGGCCCCACTTTCGGCAGCATGGCCGGCAGCATGGGGCGCAGGCCCGCCCACGGGATCACCTTGCGCGTATTAACGCCAGGAAAGCACTGCTCGACCCACTGCAGCAGCGGGCGGATGCGGTCGGCGCGGATGTCGTGATTGACGCCATTGAATTCCGCCGTGCCCGCCACCCTGAGCCGGTCCTCGCCCAGGCGGCTGCTGACCAGCTTGGTCGCGTCGTCGAGCAGGCTGACGGACGGCGCCGCTGTCCGGCTGGCTGCATCGTCCAGTTGCACGGTAATCGAATAACCTTTCACGGGATACACATTCACGTGGTCGCCCAGCATGGCCGCCATGGCGCGGCTGGCCGTGCCCGCGCAGATGACGACGGCGTCGAACACGGCGCTGTCCTCGCCCATCGAGACACGCACCTTGCCGTGTTCGCTTGCCAGCGCCCTGACTTCCTGTCCATAGCGGCAGGCCACGCCCAGGCGCACGCAGGCGTCGGCCAGGCCGCTGGTGAATTTGTGGATGTCGCCCGTGGAATCGCTGTCCGTGTAATAGCCGCCGTAAAAGTCGCCGTGCAGGGCCGGTTCGATGGCGCGCATTTCTTGCGGCGTGACGGCGCGCCGTTCCAATCCTGCCTGCGCCAGCAGGCGCGACACGCCGGCCGCCCGCTCGAAGCCGCGCCGGTCGCGGTATACGTGCAGGATGCCGGCGCGGCGGTGATCAAAATCAATGTTTTCCTGCTCGGCCCACGCAAACAAATGTGCGCGCGCGGCAATCGCCATGCGCGCCGTGGCGATGGTGTTGCGCTCGTAATCCGGCATGGCGGCGAGAAACTCGGCAAACCAGCTCAGCTTGTGCCAGCCGGGTTTGGGATTGAGCAGCAAGGGCGCATCGCGCCTGGCCATCCATTTCACGGCGTTCCAGAGCGTTGCCTTGTGGTTCCACACTTCCGCATGGCAGGCCGACAATTGCCCGCCATTCGCATACGACGTTTCCATGGCGGCATAGCGGTGGCGCTCGATCAGGGTGACATCGACGCCGCGTTTCGCCAGCGCATACGCCGTGGTGACGCCCGTGATGCCGCCGCCGATGACGGCCACGCGCTTCATGTCCTGGACTCCACCTTGTGCACCACCGTATCGCCCGCCTGCAGGACGCGGCCATCCTCGGCCAGCACGTCCATGCGGCGCACGGGCAAGCCTGACCCGCGCTGCAGCAGGGTGGAATGGGCCTCGCCTGGTTCAAACAATTGCGCCTCGCTCCACTGGCGCAAGCCGACGACGACGGGAAACAGCGCCAGCCCCTTGGCCGTCAGCACGTATTCCTGGTAGGCCGTGCCGTCCGAGGCGGGCGCAATCGTAAAAATGCCCTCTTCCACCAGCGTGTGCAGGCGGTCGGCCAGGATGTTCTTCGCCACGCCCAGGCTTTTCTGGAATTCCCCGAACCGGCGCATGCCGTCGAAGGCGTCGCGCACGATCAGCAGCGACCAGCGCTCGCCGATCGCGTCGAGCGCGCGCGCCACGGGACAGGGGTCGGTTTTCAGGCTCTTGCGCTTGGCCATCGGCATGCTCCAGGATTGAGTGGTTGCATTTTAAAACTAATCACCGTAGACTCCAACTGGTTTTAATTTGAAACCACTTGATGCCAACCTTATGCGCGATACGAACCCTCCCCTCACGACCACACTTTCCCCCTCCCTCGTCTGGCTGTTTGCGGGCGCGGCCGGCCTCAGCGTGGCCAATGTGTATTACGCCCAGCCCTTGCTCGCCACCCTGGCGCACGAGTTCGGCATGACGGAGGCCGCCAGCGGCATGGTCATCACGGCCACGCAGCTCGGCTGCGCGCTGGCCCTGTTGCTGCTGGTTCCCTTGGGCGACATGCTGAACCGGCGCCGCCTGACCCTGTTCCAGCTGGGCTTGCTTGCCGTCTCGCTGGCGGCGCTGGGCTGCGCCCGTTCCACGGCCGCCTTGCTGGGCGGCATGCTGCTGGTGGGCTTGCTGGGCACGGCCATGACGCAGGGCTTGATCGCCTATGCGGCCAGCGCGGCGGCCAGCCATGAGCGGGGCAGGGTCGTCGGCATGGCGCAGGGCGGCGTGGTGATCGGCTTGCTGCTGGCGCGTACCCTGTCCGGCGTGGTGGCGGACCTGGCCGACTGGCGCGCCGTGTATTTTGTCTCGGCCGCCATCGCCTGTACCCTGTTGCTGCTGCTGTGGCGCAAGCTGCCGCCGGCGCAACCAGGCAAGCAACGGCTGGCTTACGGCGCCCTGCTCGCTTCCATGGCAGACATGTTGATGCACAACAAGGTGCTGCGCGTGCGCGGCATGCTGGCCCTGCTGATGTTTGCCGTGTTCAATATCTTCTGGAGCGCCCTCGTGCTGCCCCTGACGGCGCAGGGCTACAGCCATGCGGCCATCGGCGCCTTCGGCTTAGTGGGCGTGATCGGCGCGCTGGGCGCGGCGCGGGCCGGAGCATTGGCCGACAAGGGCCGCGCCCAGTGGACGACGGGCGCCGCCCTGCTGTTGCTGCTGGCCGCGTGGCTGCCGCTCAGCTTTGCGGGCGCGTCCCTGTGGCCCCTGGTCGTCGGCATCATCGCGCTGGACCTGGCGGGCCAGGCCATCCACGTGACGAACCAGAGCCTGATCTTCAAGGACGACAGCGAAGCGCACAGCCGCCTGGTGGCGTGCTACATGCTGTTTTATGCGGTGGGAAGCGGAGTGGGGGCGATTGCCGCCACCAGCGTGTATGCGCTGGCGGGCTGGCATGGGGTATGCGCGCTGGGCGCGGCGGTCAGCTTGCTCGCCCTGCTGTTCTGGCGGCTGACCTTGCCTGCTGAAAAAGCTGCGAGCGCCTAGTTCAGCATGGCCGCGGCGGAACCGTGGCGATAGGTTTTCAGTGCATCGGGCTGGATCTGGATCAGCGAACCGCTGACTTTAATCAAATGCAAGTCCGTCAGCTGGTGCAGCACGCGCGACAGGGTGGCGGGCGCCAGGTTCAGGAACGATGCCAACAGACTTTTCTTCAGGTCCAGCTTGACCTCGTTGGAACGCTGCTGGTCCGATGCCTGCAGCAGATACTCGACGACGCGCTGGGTGGCGTTCTGCACGGAGCAGCGCTCCACGTTGCGGATGAAACCCATCAGGTGGTGCGACAGGCTGTTCATCATCTGGCGCGCGATGCGGGGCGACTGGTCCAGCAGGCGCAGCAGCGCGTGCGGCGGGATGCGCAGCAGCAGGCAGTGTTCGAGCGCTTCGGCGCAGAACGGATACGGTTCATCGAGGAAGATCATGGCTTCGCCGAAGCTCTGGCCCGGACGGATCAGTTCCAGGACCTTGTCGGTCCCTTCCATGGAAAACACGCTCAGCTTGACGAGGCCGAAGACCACCACATAGGCGCCTTCCGCCACTTCGCCCTTGCGGAACAGCACTTTGCCCTTCTCCACTTCGACGCGCACGACATCCTGGCGCAATTGCTCTAATTGCGAAGGGGAAATATGGCGGAACAGAGCCTGGCTCGACAGCAAGCCATCGACGTTGACCTTATGCATGACACTCTCTTATTAGATTAGCGAATGACTAAGAGTGTAATGCGCAGGCACCGTCAAGGCCATACGTCAAAGGAACTAGGGTTGTCTAGGCCGTAACGCCATGCAGATCAAACAATCGCGCATTCCTTGTGGCTTTTTGGCACTGTATTTACGCTTTGCTTGATCTTTATTTACCGAGTTCGCGCTCGACCGCATACACGGCGATCTGCACGCGGCTGCTCAGCTTGAGCTTTTTGAGGATATTCTGCACGTGGATCTTCACCGTGCTTTCGGCCACGTCCAGCTGGCGCGCGATTTCCTTGTTGCTCAGCCCTTGCGCCAGGCAAGCCATGGCTTCGCGTTCACGCGGCGTCAATTTGTCGTAATCGGCCTGGGGCGCGTTCTGGCCCGCGCGGAACTGCGACACCAGCTTGGCCGTCATGGCGTCGGCAATCACCGATTCGCCGGCGGCGGCGCGGCAGATGGCCTGGCCCAGCTGCTCGGCCTCGATGTTTTTGAGCAAATAACCGCGCGCGCCCGCGCGCAGGGCCGCGCCCAGGTCGGCCGCGTTTTCCGACACGGTCAGCATCAGCACGACCATCTGCGGCATGTCCTGCAAGATCAGCTGCAGCGCTTCCACGCCGGACACGCCGGGCATGTTCAAGTCCATCAGCACCACGTCGGGCCGCAGCTCGGCCGTCAAGCGCACGCCGTCCAGCCCGTTTGATGCCTCGCCCACCACCTGGAATAGAGGATTGCGCTGCAACAGCAGCTTGACGCCGCTGCGCAGCAAGGTGTGGTCGTCGACCAGCAGGATTTTGATTGGAGCGTTCACTATGTTTGTATCTTTTACCTGGTAAGAATGAATCTTCTGTTACGCGGCCTGGCGCCGCGCTGCCGGCAGGGCCAGCGAAATCGTCGTGCCGCCGCCGGGCGTGCTGTCGATGGCAAATTGCGCGCCGAGACGCTCGGCCCGTTCCTGCATGATACGCAAGCCGATCTGCAATTCCGTTTTCTTGTCGCGCAGATGGGCGGCGAAGCCTTCGCCGTCGTCGCGCACCTGCAGCGCGAAATCGCGCCCGTTTTCCACGCGCAGCGCCACATTGCTGGCCTGCGCATGCTTGCGGATATTCGACAGCGCTTCCTGCACGATGAACAGGATCTGCAGCTGCTGCTCGGGCGCCAGCGGCGCGCCGTTGCCGCTCATGTCAAGGGTGCCGGCGACGCCCGTCTGCAGCTCGAACTTGGCCAGCACTTCCAGCAGCTTGCTTTCGAGGTCGCTGCCATGCCAGCGCGTGCGGAAATTGACGAGCAATTCGCGCACGTCCTGGTAGCTCTGCTCAACGCCCATGCGCATCAGCGGCAGCACTTCGGCCGCTTCATCGAGCTGGCCCCGGCGCACGGAATCGTCGAGCATCTGCACTTGCAGGCTGATGAAATTGAGGCTTTGCGCGATGCTGTCGTGCAAGCCTTCGGCCAGCAGGCTGCGTTCGCGCGCCACGGCGAATTCCTTTTCGCGCGCGATCAGGCGCTGGTTTTCGATGGCGATGCCCAGGCTCTGGCCCAGGGTTTCCAGCCAGCCCTGCTGCTGCGCATGGGCCGCTTGCGGCCGCGCAAAGTGCAGCGAAAAACTGCCCACCACCTGCTCGCGCGCGAGGATGGGAAAGACGGCGATGGCGATAAACCCTTCGTCCTGGCAGCGGTAGCGCTGCAAGGCGTCGACCTGGCGGAAATCGCGGATCTGGATCACGCCCTGCGCCACGGCGGCGCCGCACAGGCAATCGTTATTTCGGATGCAATGTTCCTCTTCCACCATGGCGTCCGAAATACCCTCGTGCACGATGATGTGCACCGTATCGTTTTGCGGGTCGAGGATGCGCACGGTGCCGCCTTCGGCCTGCGCGAACTGCATCACGTGGCGCAAAAAGCCACGGCACAGGGCATCGATGGCGTGCTGGCCCGCCAGCAGGGTGGAGATGTCGTGCAGGGTGGCCAGCTGGCGTTCCTGCGCGGCACTCAGGCCCGATGCCGCCTGCGCCTGGCGGCGCTGGCGCCAGCGCGAAGCGGGAAGTTGTTTGCGGGATGGTTGACTGCGCGGCGCATGCATGTGGAACTCGAATCTGAAAAGTGGTGCGCCCGGCAAACGCTGCGGCCTGCCGGGCTGGTAAAGGTTACAAACGGATCTCGGTACCGAGCAGCTTGACGAACTGCGCCAGCCACGCCGGATGGGCGGGCCAGGCAGGCGCCGTGACGAACTGGCCATCGGTGACGGCGTCCGTGACGGCGATGTCGGCATACGTGCCGCCCGCCAGTTTCACTTCGGGCGCGCAGGCGGGATAGGCGGAAATGCGCTTGCCACGGATGACGTCGGCGGCGGCCAGCAATTGCGCGCCGTGGCAGACGGCCGCGACAGGCTTGCCCGCCCCGGCGAAATGGCGCACGGCGGCGATCACCTTCTCGTTCAGGCGCAGGTATTCGGGCGCGCGGCCGCCGGCGATCATCACGGCGTCATAGTGGGCCGGGTCGATCTCGTCGAAGCTGGCGTTCAGGGTGAACAAATGGCCCGGCTTTTCCGTGTAGGTCTGGTCGCCCTCGAAATCGTGGATGGCCGTCTTGATCGTCTCGCCGGCCTTCTTGCCGGGACAGACGGCGTGCACGGTATGGCCCAGCATCAGCAGGGCCTGGAAGGGCACCATCGTTTCATAATCTTCTGCAAAATCGCCGGTCAAAAACAGAATTTTCTTCGCTGCCATTTAGTTCTCCTATGAAAGATTGATCCCGCATCTGCCCCTGCAGCATGCACCGCAAGGCGTATCTTAGCGCGACTTGGCAGCCATACTGGATATTTGTCAAACTTTTGCCATTCAATGCAGGCATTTGGAGGCTGAGGCAGAATTATTTCAAGGCTCGCGGGTCAAATCCAGACAACCCTCTCAGAAAGCCTGGCCATGAACGCCTCCACCAGTCCCCTTGCCAACCCTGCGCCTGCCCTGATCCGTATCTTCGATCATCTTGCCGATGCCCAGCAGGCCCGCAGCGCCCTGCTGGACGATGGCTTTCCCGCGCACGCCGTACAGCTCGACACGGTCGACGACGAGGCCGTCCCCGTGCAGGGCAAGGCGGCGTGGCGCGGCATGTTCCGCCTCATCGTCGCCGTCAGCGATGCGCAGGAGCAGGAACGGGCGCACGCCATCGTGCAGGCGTGCAATGGCTGCGACATCGAACAGCGCACGGCCAGCCACGCGGGCAGCCGGCGCGCTGGCGCGGTCACACCTGCGCTGGCGGGCTGAGGCCCTCCCCCGCGCGGCGAAATTATGGCAAGATCAAGCTTCCTTCATTCCACAGTGGAACTTGCCATGATTTATGAAATTGCCCACATCCAGATCAAATCGGCCACGCACGCAGCCTTCGAGGCGGCCGTGACGCAAGCCGTGCCCCTGTTCCAGCGCGCGCGCGGCTGCGAGTCGATGCGCCTGGAGCGCTCGATCGAAAACGGCGACGCCTACCGCCTCGTCGTGGGCTGGAGCACCCTGGAAGACCATACCGTGCATTTCCGCGGCAGCGAGGACTTCCAGGCCTGGCGCGGCCTCGTCGGCGAGTTCTTCGCCGCTCCGCCGCAGGTCGAGCACATGAACACCGTGCTGACGGGTTTTTAAGCGGGCAGCGCCTGCCCTGCCGCCTTCATGCCGCAGGGTGATGGAACACCTGCCGCAAATACGCGAGGAAGGTTTCATCCTTGCACAGGGTCTTGCCCGGCGAATCCGACAGTTTCGCCACGGACTGGCCATTGCAGCGCACCAGTTTCATGACGATGTTGAGCGGCGTCAACCCGACGTCGTTGGTGAGATTGGTGCCGATGCCGAAACCCGTCATGATGCGGTCGGCGAAGTGCTGGTACAGGGCAAACGCCTTGTCCAGGTCCAGGCCGTCCGAAAACACGAGACGCTTGGTATTGGCGTCGATGCGCAGGGCCGCATAATGGGCCAGCGCCTTCTCGCCCCATTCGACGGGGTCGCCCGAATCGTGGCGCAAACCGTCGAACAGCTTGGCGAAATACAGGTCGAAGTCGGCCAGGAAGGCGTCCATGCCGACCACGTCCGTCAGGGCGATGCCCAGGTCACCCCGGTATTCCTGCACCCAGTCTTCCAGTGCCGCCTTCTGGAAGTCGCGCAGGCGCACGCCGAAGGACTGGAATGACTGCATGTATTCATGCGCCATGGTGCCGATCGGCACGATGCCGAGCTTTTTCGCCAGATAGACATTCGACGTGCCCTTGAAATACTCGGGCACTTCGCGCGCCAGCCGCTGCACCACCTCGTCGTGCCAGGCACCGGAAAAACGCCGGCGCACGCCGAAGTCGGAAAATTCAAATGGATGCTTGCGCCTCGGCAGCTTGCCGAATTCCTTCACGGCCGCCACTTTCAAGCCCAGGCGGTGGCGCCCTTCGCGCATGGCCGCATCGAGGTCGAAACGGCGGAAATACAGTTCGTTGATGATGTACAGCACGAAAATCTCGAAGCCCATCACGTGCACCTGCGGCCCGGCCGCATGCACGAGCAGGGTGTCGCCATCCGTGCTGACGTCGATGAATTTGCGCTGGAAGCGGAACACCGTCAAAAAGTCGACGAAATCGCTCTTCATGAAACGCAGCGTGCGCAGATAGGCCAGCTCGTCGTCGGCGAACGACATCGAGCACAGGTGGTCGAGCTGTTCTTCCAGCTCGCCCTTCAGTTCGGCCAGGGGAAAGGCGGTGGTGTTGCGGCAGACAAATTCGTATTCGGTATGGGTATTCGGGTGACCGTGCAGCAAAGCTTGCCACATTGTAAATTTATACAGATCGGTTTCCAGCAAACTGCGCACTATCGGGGTCATATGTGTTTTCTCCAACTTCCTGAAGCCAGAATAGTACGCCACCACAAGCATTTCAGCAGGGCATGATCAACAGCGGCTCAGGCAGCCCCGTCGGCCGGCGCGTTGGCCTGCAATTCGGGCACGATGCCGGCGGACGTGGCCAGCCGCACGCCGCGCTCTTGCATACCGGCAATAAAGTCGCGCTGCTGCCGTTCAAAACCCGTGACGGGACTCATGCAGTCCGTCAGCAGCACCAGGCGCGACAGGGCCGGCTTTCCCTGCTGGGCTTCCAGGTAATCGGCAATGTGCTCGGTACTGGCTTTGACGCAATGGCTGCCCGCCTCGCCGCAGATATAGATGTGCTGCGCCGGCAGCAGGGTGTCGAGGAAGGCGCGGTTGAGCTGGGTGGCCGCATCCTGCGCATCGGGCACTTCGGCCATGACGGCCGAGTAATGCTCGGTCCACGGATTGGAACCTTTGCTCAGCTTGGCCACCACGTGCAGGTTGGCCACTTCCCAGGCGTTGTAGGCGGCGCGCACGGCCGCGTGCACATTCTGGCCCCAGCTGCCGATCTCGCAGTGCACGGGCCACACCATCAGCCGGTAGCGCCCGGCCTGCTCCAGGGCATCGAGGTAGGCCAGTGCGCGCGGCAAGGCGCCGCCGGCGGCGGGCCGAAACAGGCCGTCGCGCACCTGCCGGGCGCCGATCTGCGTGAACGGCGCCACGGCGCCGCCGTCTCCCGCGCGCCAGAACGCGGGGTGGGCGATGTCGTAGCGGTGGTGGGCGTCGAGCGTGATGCTGATCTGCGTCAAACCCGCTCCCCCTTCGCGGATCAGCTGCGCCACGCGCAGCATGTCGGCGTGGGCGCCGGGCACGGCCAGGGCCGGCGCCGCATCGGGCGGCAGCCAGGTGGCGGGCAAGTCGCAAAAATCGTTTTGCGGGTCGATGACAAGCAGGTGCAGCTGGCGTTTCATGGCGATCCTCGTGCGTGGCGGGTAATGCATGATAATGGCAACATCGCCATCACGCCAATCCGGGAGCCGCTATGCACCTAGCCAATCGCAATAATTTGCGCCCGAACAAGTTACTCAACAGCAAATGGACGGCCGTCACGCCCGCCAACAAGGAAAAACACTTCCTCGTCATCGGGCTATGCGCAACGGCCACGCCCGATGAGCCCGTCACGCACGTGAAGCTGGAAGCCGTGCATTCGGGCCGCGTGCACATCCTGCCCTGGCGCGCGCTGCAGGATGCGGCGCAGTGGCATCAGGGATGGAAGACGTAGCGCCGCCGGCGCCGCTCGACGAGCTTGACGGCCGCCTCGCCCGCCTCGGCGACGGCGTCCGCTTCCGTCGTAAACTGATGGTCGGCCGACACCCTGCGCTTCTTCACCAGGTTCACCCGGTGCATGGGGTTGGCCGTAGGGGCATAGATGGCGACGTAGGCGCCCCATAACTTGCAGCCCCGCAATGGTTCCGCCGTGTAATTTACCTCATAAAAATCAACATACTTTATCGGCACGATGTACGCTCCAAAAATGACATGGCCGGACAGCTTGTCTCTACGGACTGACACGGTAACAGGGTAAGAATCATGTGCGCGCTTGCTTGGGATGCTTGATACGGCTCTCTACTTATTATTGCGCGGCACAGCAGAAAAGGAATGAACGATTACACCATCTTCATGCACGTCGACACCGGCACAGCGGCGCATATCGCCGCCGGCGCGTCCAAGCTGAAAGTATAGACGATGCGAAAAAATTATTGCTGGGCAACACTGTACTGAACGCAGGGGCATGGTCAAAGTGCGCGCACGGGCGCGGCGAGGCTGGCGCCTATTTTGCCGCCTCGGCTGCGGCATGCATGGACCAGACGACGCTGAGGATTTTCCAGTTGCCGTCGCGCTTGACCATTTGCCACGCTTCCACGCCATAGTTCGACAATTTGTCGCCGACGAGGAATTCGTAGTCGAAATTGACCCACGCCACATGGCGGTCCTGGGTGATCTTGACGTTGTAGAACTTTTCTTCCGTGCGCTGCGGTTCGTGCTTGATGAAGTTGGCGAACGCGACATAGCCGCCCGCTCCGACGCCGTCGAAGTGGACGTCCGTCGTGTCGCGCATTTTCTTGACGTAAGCGTCGTCGGCCGGCGAGGCAAACAGGATGTTGGTGTGCAGCATCAGCGACGACAGCAGCCTGACGTCCTTGGCGATCAGGGCCGCCTGGAAGTCGGCGACGACTTGCTCGATGGCGCGAAGATCCTCGGGCGTGGCGGCGTGGCGGCCCACGTGGGCCGGCGCAGGCGGTGCAACGGGCGCAGACTGCGCCAGCGCCATGCCTGCCGAAAACAGGGAACTGCCGAACAGTACTGCGCTTGCCAACTTGTGCATGGGGGACTTTCATGGCGAACGGCTCGCCGGCCTGGCACGGGGCGTGCCGCCGGCAAGCTTATGTCAACCATGGCAGATTGGCAATCCCCCTTTGGAACTAGAACGGGGCCAGACTCAGGCAGCGAGGGCCTCGATCGAGGCGCGGCCCCTGGCAATCGCGCTGGCGACGGCGTCCTCGCCCATGGCCACGCCTTCGGCTTGCACGAATTCGATGTCGGTGATGCCGATGAAGCCCAGCGCCGTGCGCAGATAGGTACTCAGGTAGTCATACGCGGCGCCCGGGCCTTCGCTGTAGACGCCGCCGCTGGCCGTGAAAATATAAGCCTTCTTGCCCGTCGCCAGGCCGACCGGACCTGTCGCCGTGTACTGGAAGGTGCGGCCCGCGCGCGCCACGTGGTCGATCCACGCCTTCAGGGTCGACGGCACGGAAAAGTTGTACATGGGCGCGGCCAGCACGAGCACGTCGGCGGCCAGCAATTCATCGACCAGGGTATCGGACAATTGCACGGCCGCTGCCGCCTGCGCGCTGCGCTGCTCGGGCGGCGTGAAGAACGCGCCCATCACCTCTTGCGTCAGGTGCGGCACGGGCTGCGCCGCCAGGTCGCGCTCGACGACGCTGGCGCCTTGCGCGGCCAGTTTGGCGACGAATTCGCCGGACAACTGGCGCGACAGTGAACCGTTGCTGCGCACGCTGCTATTGATGTATAAAACCTTGCTCATGAAGTGCTCCTGTGAAAACGGGTGACGGGAATGGCCGCATCGCAGCCCTTGCACACAGCATAGTTCGGGTCTACCATCGATGAAACCATATAAATATCAATGGTTAGCATCGAATTTCTAGATAGGGAGTTTCCATGAGAGAACCGGGCCAGCCTTCGCTCGACCAGTTGCGCGTGTTCGTCGCCGTCATCGACGCGGGCGGCTTCGCCCACGCGGCGCGCCAGCTGCACCGCACGCAGTCGGTGATCAGCTACACCATCGCCAACCTGGAAGAACAGCTCAACGTGGTGCTGCTCGACCGCGGCAAGCGCAAGCCCACCCTGACGGATGCGGGCCGCGCCCTGCTGGCCGATGCGCGCGCCGTGGCCCTGAAGGTGGACGGCATGCGGGCACGCGCCAAGGCGCTGGCCGGCGGGCTGGAGGCGGAAGTGTCGGTGGTGGTCGACGTGATGTTCCCCACCTGCGTGCTGGTGCGCGTGCTCGAGGCGTTCCAGGCGCAGTTCCCCACCGTCGCCCTGCGCCTGCGCATCGAAGCCATGGGCGCCGTGGCGCAGCTGGTGATGGATGGCAGCTGCCACATCGTCCTGGGCGGCTGGATGACGGCCACGGCCAGCGTCTTCGAGCGCCTGGCCGTCGGTCACGTGCGCCTGATTCCCGTGGCCGCGCCCAGCCATGCGCTGGCGCAGCTGGCCGGGCCGATTCCTTCGACCCTGGCGCGCGAACACGTGCAGCTGGTGCTCAGCGACCGCAGCGCCCTGACGGAAGGGCAGGATTTCGGCGTGCTGGGCTTGCGCAACTGGCGCCTGGGCGACCTCGGTTCCAAGCACGCGCTGCTGCGCGCTGGCCTGGGCTGGGGCAACATGCCCGAAGCGATGGTGCGCGACGACCTGCAGGCGGGCCGCCTGGCGCACCTGCCGCTGGCCGTCGACAATGGCGAGAATTATCCGATCTACCTGATCCAGCGGGCCGACACGCCGCCCGGCCAGGCGGGCAAGTGGCTGACCGAGCGCTTTGCGGAGCAGCTGCCGCTGCTGGTGCAGGGCTTCTAGAAGAACGCGCGGACGGGTATCATGCGCGCATACATTGATCAGTATCAAAAGGAAACACCATGGCCGGCATCGACGACTTCGTCAACAAGCAAAAACCAGGCGCGCGCTTCGTCATCACGGCGCAGATGCTGCGCATGACGCCGCAGCAGTTCGACTCGCTGGCGCAGGAATGGATGGAAGACGGCGGCCCAGGCTTCGACGTGGCCGGCATCCCGCACCGGGTGGTCGTCGACGGGCAGTTTTATATTGCGCGGCTCACCGTGGCACGCCACGGCGAGCCTGGCTAAAGGCTACTCGACGCCCAGCACGCGCAGGCGGCGGCGCAGGCGCGCCACCTCTTCCGACAGGTCGACCACCAGGCCGGCCAGTTCCGCGTTGGCGTCGAACACGGATTCGATTTCGTGCAGGCGGCGCGCGCGCACCAGGTCCAGGCTGGTGAAGCGCCAGGCCGTCAGCTGCCCCGCCGGCGGGCCATCCTGCAGCAGCACGCCCGTCTGCACGTGCTGCACCACCCAGTCCGGCTCCACGGCGCAGGCGCGCGCCAGTTCTTCCAGGCTCAGGGCCCGGTCTTCGAGCAGTTCGCCAATTACCTTGTTTGCCATGATTTACCCTCCCAGCTTCTGGCGCGGATTGAAAGCCATCTCGCGCGCCATGGTTGCATACAGTTCGCGCGCCTTGTCGTCGTTCGCCGGCGGCAGCACCACTTCCAGCAGCAGATACAGGTCGCCCGGCTGGGCGGCGGGAATGCCTCTCCCCTTCAGGCGCAGCTTGCGCCCCGTCTGCGAATTGGGCGGCACGGTGACGGCCACCGTGCCGGACGGCGTGGGCACGGCGATTTCGCCGCCCAGCGCCGCTTCCCATGGCGTCACGGGCACCGTCTCGAAGACGTCGCGCCCTTCCACCTTGTAGCGCGCGTCGGGCTGGAAGCGGATTTCCAGATACAGGTCGCCGGCGGGCGCGCCGCCGCTGCCCGGATGGCCCTGCCCCTTCATGCGCAGCTGCTGGCCTTCCGTGACGCCTTTCGGTATCGTCACTTCCAGCGTGCGCTCGCGCGTGACCACATGGCCCTGGGCGTCCGCTTCGGGCACGCGCATGACGATGTGGCGCTTGGCGCCCTGGTAGCTGTCCTGCAAATCGATATTGATGGCGGCGTGGCTGTCCTCGCCCTGCATCTGGAAGCTGCCGCCGGCGCGGCGGCGCCCGCCCACGTGGGCAAACAGGTCGGCAAAGAAGTCGCTGTCGTCGGCGCCCGACGATTCGTAGCCCGAACCCCAGTCCGGCGGCGGACGGAATGGCTCTCCCCTGGCATGGGCCTGCGCGCTGCGGCCCAGTTCATCGTAGGCGGCGCGCTTTTCCGCGTCGCCCAGCACGCCGTAAGCCTCGTTGAGGGCCTTGGTGCGCTTGTCGGCGTCCGGCTCCTTGCTGACATCGGGATGGTATTTGCGCACCAGCTTGCGGTACGCCTTCTTGATCTCGGCCTCGGTCGCCGTCTTCTCGACGCCAAGCTCCTTGTAGTAGTCCTTGTATTCCACCGTGCTTGCTCCCCATGGTTGAACTGCCTATGGGAAGAGTACACGAATTGGGCCGTGGGCAGCGTGTGCACGATACAACAGCGCCCGCCCGGGCGTTCAGCGCACGCGGCGCAGCGAGGAAATGCGGCGGTCCAGGCCACCGTGCAGGCGGCCGTAGCTGCCCGGCCCCATCACCACGCAGCGGCCGCGGAAGTTGGCGTCGACGCAGAATTCCCAGCGGCCGTAGTTGACGACGATCGATTCGGCGCGGTCATTGAAGCCATAGCGGCTCAAATCGCGCACTTCGCGGTCCAGGCGCACGGGCCGGCCGCGCATGCCCGCATCGGGGAACAGCAGCACGGCGCCATTCATGTCGGGACGGTGGCCGCCGCCGTGGCCGGGATAGCCGGGGTGAGGACGCTCGGGGCGCGGCGGGTAGGGCCGGTGGTCGCCGCCGCCATGGCCCGGGCGGCCCACTTCGCGCACGGAGGAAACGGCGTCGTTCATGCCCGGCATGCTGTCGTAGCGGCCCGGTCCCAGGGTACGGCAGTTGCCCCGGTAATTGGCGTCCTTGCATACTTCCCAGGTGCCCGAGCGCACGATGATGCTGGAGGTCTTGTCGTTAAAGCCCATGCGCGACAGATCGCCCGTGTCGGAACGCAGGGTCACGGGACGGCCGCGGAAGCCGGCATCCTGGAACAGGGTGATTTCGCCCGCGAAGGCGGCCAGGGGGGCGAGGAAGGTGGCGGCGCACAACAGCGCAGGGCGGAAAGATCGAACCATGACAACTCCAATACTGAGACATTGTCGCCAGTGTAGACCAGGCGACCGGCGGCGAGTGTAACAAAGGGCAAGCAAATGTCAGCACACGGCCGGGAATGTAAAAGCCGCCTGGCGGGAGCAACCCGGCAGGCGGCCTGTCAGCACGGCGGCGAGCGTATCAGCGCACGCGGCGCAGCGAGGAAATCTGGTTTTCCATGCTGTTCAGGCGTCCATATTCGCCCGGCCCGATCACTTCGCAGCGGCCATGGAAGTTCGAATCGCTGCACACTTCCCACTGCCCCTCGTTGACGATGATGGACGAGGCACGGTCATTGAAGTTGTAGCGCACCAGGTCTTCCGCATTGCGGTCCAGCGCCAGCGGCTCGCCGCGCATGCCCGCTTCGGGGAACAGCAGGACGGCGCCGCGCTGCTGGTACTGCGGCTGCTGGTATTGCGGATACTGCGGCTGCTCGTACTGCGGCCGCTGGTACTGATTATCGTACTGCTGCTGGCGGCGCGCTTCGCGCTCGTCGACCATGCGCGCCGACGAAACGCGCCCATCGAGGCCGCGTCCCAGGTCGTCGTGGCGGCCAGGGCCAAAGATGCGGCACACGCCGTTGTAATTCGAGTCGCTGCACAGCTGCCAGTAGCCGTTATAGACGACGATGCTGGTGGTGCGGTCGTTGAAGCCGATGCTGACGAAATCGTCCGTGTCGCGGTTCAGGCGCGCCGAGCCGCCATTCTGGCCCGCGCCCGAATACACTTCCAGGGTGCCGCCACGGCCATAGCCGCCATGGCCCCGGTCGGGATCGCGTCCCGGCCGTCCCGGATTGTAGCCGTCGCCGCGGCCCGCTTCGCGCACCGAGGAAATGGCGTCGTTCATGCCCGGCATCGAACGGTATTCGCCCGGCCCCAAGGTGCGGCAATTGCCGCGAAAACCGGCATCGGTACACACATCCCAGGTGCCAGATCGCACGAGGATGCTCGACACCTTGTCATTGAAGCCGAAACGCGACAAGTCGTCCGTCGTCTCGCGCAGGTTCACTGCCCGGCCACGGAAATCGACGTCTTCGAACAAGGTGATTTCGCCGGCATGGGCCGCATGCGCCCCCAGCGAAAGCAGCAAGGTCGCCGCGCAAGCCAGCGCGTGTTTGAGAGGGCTCGTCATGATTCACTCCATTCTTCATTCTTTGGTGATGATTTGCCTGGCCAAAACGCCAGGGTGCCATTGTAGCAAGCGCCAGCCCCCGCCACGCATGGGCAAGTGATCGACCTGACAACTGATGTCAGTGTAGCCACCCGCAGCAAAAACGGTGTAACAAAGTATGCGAAGAACACAAGAAATTGTTACCAAAAGCAATAACAGGCCCCCGCGGGAGCCTGCCACTGCCATTGGCCTTGCCAGGCGACCCGCGTCAGCGCACTTCGCGCACCGACGAGATGCGGTTGCTCATGCGCTCCAGGCTTGCATACTCGCCCGGTTCGAGGGTGCGGCAGCGGCCGCGGAAGCCCACGTCTTCGCACACTTCCCAGTAGCCCGAACGCACGCGCACGCTCTGCACCGTGTCGTTGAAGTCGCGCTCGCGCAAATCGGCCGAACTGTTGCGCACGGTCAAGCTGCGGCCGGCGAAATCGTCGCGCGTATAGAAGGTCAGCTCGCCGCCCAGCGCGCGTCCCGGCAGGCGGCCGCGCTCGTGGTCATGCCCGCGGCGGCCTTCCCAGTCGTGGTCGCGGTCGCGGTCGCGCTCCCAGTCGCGGTCACGCCCCCGGTCCCAGCCGCCGCGCACTTCGCGCAGCGACGTGATCTTGTTGGCGCGCCCGTCGAGCGAGGGATACTCGCCCGCTTCAAGCAGGAAGCAGGCGCCGCGGAAATCGGCTTCCTCGCACGCTTCCCAGCGGCCCGAGCGCACGCGGATGCTTTGCGTCGTGTCGTTGAAGCGCAGGGTTTCCAGGTCGGCGACGGCGTCGCGCACGGTCTGCGAGCGGCCCAGATAATCATCGCGCGAGTACAGGGTCAGTTCGCCGGCGCCGGCCAGTTCGGCCGTCATGGCGGCGCCCAGCAACAGGGCGCACCTCAGGGTGTGTTTCAGCATGGTCTTGCTCCATAGTCAGGGTATTGCGGTTGACTATTTGGTCATTTTGCCAAATAGAGCGCGCAGTCTATCCGCGACTTGCATTCTTAGCTGTAACAAATGATTACCGTGCCGGGCTGGCCCCTGGGCGCCGCGCGGACAAGCACGGCGAATGCCGGTAGAATCTTGTCTTTAGTCAAGCTTGCCGCCCATGCCACACACGACCTCGTTCACCCTGCCCGCCGTCCGCAATGAAGTTTCCTCGCTCTGGAAGCTGGCCTGGCCCATCCTGATCGGCCAGCTGGCCACCGTCGGCATGGGTGCGGCCGACGTGGCCATGACGGGGCACACGAATCCCGAGGAGCTGGCGGCCGTGTCGCTGGGCGCGGCCATCTGGTCCATCGTGCTCGTCACCGTGAGCGGCATCATGATGGCGATCAATACCCTGGTGGCGCATGAAATCGGCGCCGCGCGCCACGACCGGGTGCCGCACATCGTGCGTCAGGCCCTGTGGAAGGCGCTGCTCGTCGGCCTGGTCGCTTGCCTGCTGACGAACATGGCGGCGCTGGTGTTCGACCACCTGATGCTCGAACCGGCGGTGGCCGCCAAGGCCAAGCTGTTCGTGCACATCATCAGCTGCGCGCTGCCGCCGTTCGCCGCCTACCGCGCCCTGTACGGCTACAGCACCAGCATCAACCAGACCAAGCCCGTGATGGTCATCGCCCTGGCCGCGCTGGCGCTGAATATTTTCGTCAACTACCTGCTGATCTACGGCCACTGGGGCATGCCGAAACTGGGCGGCGTCGGCTGCGCCGTGGCCACCACCTGCTGCGTGTGGATGATGCTGCTGGCCATGCTGGCGTGGATCAGGATCGCGCCCGCCTACCACGCCACCTATCCGTTCACGCACTGGGAGTGGCCGCAGACGGCGTCCATCGGCCCCATGCTGCGCCTGGGCCTGCCCATCGGCGTGACGTATTTTGCCGAAGTGAGCGCCTTTGGCGTCATCAGCCTGCTGGTGGCGCGCTTCGGCGTGATCCAGGTGTCGGCGCACCAGATCGCCCTCAACTTCTCGTCCGTCGTCTTCATGGTGCCGCTCACCTTCGGCATCGCGCTCGTCACGCGCGTGGGCCATGCCGTGGGCGAAGCCAATCTGCGCAAGGCCCGCTTCATTTCGTGGGTGGGCGTGGCCATGTCGCTGACGGCGGCCATCGTCTCGGCAACGCTGATCACCGTCTTCCGCCACCAGATCGCGCAAGCCTACACGTCCGACCCGCAGGTGCAGGAACTGTGCGCCCAGCTGCTGCTGTTCGCCGCCCTGTTCCAGCTGTCCGACGCCACGCAGGTGGCCACGTCCTGCGCCATCCGCGGCTACAAGGTGACGCGCCAGCCGATGCTGATCCAGCTGCTGGCCTTCTGGGGCTTCTCGCTGCCCATCGGCTATGTGCTGGGCCTCGCGCCGCAAGGCTTCATCTGGTCGCCGGCCGAACCGATGGCCGCCGCCGGCTTCTGGATCGGCCTGGTGACGGGGCTGACGGTGGCCGCTGTGCTGCTGACCTGGTACTTGAACCGATTGTCGCTGCAGCGCCTGCGCGCAGCCTGAGACAAGGAGCTCCCCATGCCGCAACCACGCCCCTTCAGGCAAGTCGACGTCTTCAGCACGGTGCCCTTCTCGGGCAATCCGCTGGCCGTGGTGCTCGATGCGAATGGCCTCGACGACGCGCAGATGCAGGCCATCGCGCGCTGGACGGGCCTGTCGGAAACCACCTTCGTGCTGGCGCCGCGCGACCCGGCCGCCGATTACCGCGTGCGGATCTTTTCGCCCGAGACGGAATTCCCGTTCGCCGGCCACCCGACCCTGGGCACAGCGCACGCCCTGCTCGACGCGGGCCTGCAGCCGAAAGGCGCGCGCATCGTGCAGGAATGCGGCGTCGGCCTGGTGCCGATAGAACGGGGCGCTGGCGGCGTACTGGCGTTCCAGGCGCCGCCCTGCGCCACGCGCGCGCTCGATCCCGCGCTGCTGCCGCTGCTGCAGGCGGCGCTGGGCGGAGAACTGGCCGCCGGCGGCACCGTCGCCGACATGGGCATCCGCTGGCTGTGCGTGCCGCTGACCAGCGCCGCCGCCTGCCTGGCCGTGCGCGCCGACATCGCCGCGCTGACGCCCTTGCTGGCCGCCGCCGGCGCCGACGGCCTGGCGCTGTACGGCACGCACGGCGCCGGCGGGCCGGCCGACTACGAAGTGCGCGCGCTGCTCAGCGAGCACGGCGCGCTGGTGGAAGACCCCGTCACGGGCAGCGCCAACGCCTGCATCGCGCACCTGCTGGCAGGCGCCGACTACACGGTGCGCCAGGGCACCTGCCTGCAGCGCGACGGCCGCGTGTCCGTGACTTTTCGCGACGGCCAGGCCTGGATAGGCGGCGCCTGCCTGACCGTGATCGCAGGCACGATATTGGCATGAACGGGGTAAAGCGCCATGGAATGGGCGGCGCTTGGATATTTTCGTCGAAGGAAATACGGCCAGCAACGGTTTATTCCGTGGCCAGGGCTATCGCATAATCAGGCACGCTCTGGTATCGTCTTACGCTTAGGCAACGCTCAAGCTCGCCTGTACATGCAGTGCCCTTCTTCTTCCAACTACCGAGACATCCATGCGTTTTATTCTTTGTTTTCTGGCCGCGATGGCCAGCGTTCCCGCATCGGCTGAAAAGCTGACCCTGGAACGCATCCACGCCGATCCGGCGCTGGCCGGCCCCGGCGTGCGCAACCTGAAGGTCTCGCCCGACGGCGAGCGCGTCACCTTCCTGCGCGGCCGCGCCGACAACCAGTTCCAGCTCGACCTGTGGGAATTCAAGCTCAAGGACAAGAGCACGCACCGCCTGGTCGACTCCAAGGCGCTGGTGCCGAATGAAACGATTTCGCCCGAAGAGCAGGCGCGCCGCGAACGCGAGCGCACGGCCAGCCTGAACGGCATCCTCAGCTACAGCTGGTCGCCGGACGGCAAGCAGCTGCTGGTGCCGCTGGCCGGCAATCTGTACCTGGTCGACGCGGCCCGCCCGGACCAGGCGCGCCTGGTCGCCAAGGGCAATGTGCTCGATCCGAAAATCTCGCCAAAGGGCCGCTACGTGTCGTTTGTGCGCGATCAAAACATCTATGTGATCGACCTCAAGACGGACAAGGAACGCCAGCTGACGACCGACGGCAAGGGCACGATACGCAACGGCGAAGCCGAATTCGTGGCGCAGGAAGAAATGGGACAGCGCACCGGCTACTACTGGGCGCCCGACGATTCGGCCATCGCCTACAAACGCTATGACGAGGCGCCCGTGCCCGTCGTGCGCCGCTTTGAAATCTTCGCCGACCGCACCGACGTCGTCGAGCAGCGCTACCCGGCCGCCGGCGACCCGAACGTGCTGGTGCAGCTGCTGATCGTCTCGCCGGAAACGGGCGCGCAGCGCCAGGTGGACCTGGGCACGAACCCCGACATCTACCTGGTGCGCGCCGACTGGAGCGCGGACAGCAAGTCGCTCGTCTACCAGCGCCAGTCGCGCGACCAGAAGACGCTGGACCTGGTCGCCGTCGACGCCGGTTCCTTGGCGCAGCGCACCTTGCTGACGGAAACGTCGGCAACCTGGGTCAGCATCCATGACGACCTGCGCTTCCTGTCCAACGGCACCTTCCTGTGGTCGTCCGAGCGCACGGGCCGCAACCATCTGTACCTCTACGACATGGGCGGCAAGCTGCTGCACCCGGTCACTTCCGGCGCGTGGGGCATCGACAGCGTGCTGGCCGTGAACCAGAAGTCGGGCAAGGTGTTCGTGTCGTCGAACCGCGACGCCGTCATCGACAAACAGACCTACGCCCTGGCCCTCGATGGCAGCACGGCCGACAAGCCGCAGCGCGTGACGAAAGCGGACGGCTGGCACGACACGACGTTCTCGCGCAACGGCGAAGTCTTCGTCGACACCTATTCCGACCCGGCCACGCCGCCGCAGGTGAGCATTCGCCGCCCGGACGGCGCCATGGTGGGCTGGCTGGAAGAAAACGCGCTCAACGCCAGCCACCCGTACTTCAAGTACAAGGCCGACCACCTGCCGACCGAGTACGGCACCCTGAAGGCCAACGATGGCCAGACCCTGCACTATTCGATCGTCAAGCCGTCGAACTTCGACGCGGCCAAGCGCTACCCCGTCTACCTGTCGACGTATGGCGGCCCGCACTCGCAGCACGTGGCTCGCCGCTGGGGCAACAACTTCGACCAGTACATGGCGCAGCAGGGCTTTGTCGTCTTCCGCCTCGATAACCGCGGCTCGTCGCGCCGCGAGCGCGCGTTCACGGACGCCATCTATCACAAGCTGGGCGCCGCCGAAGTGGCGGACCAGCTGGTGGGCATCGACTGGCTGGCCAAGCAAAGCTTCGTCGATGCGAAACGCATCGGCGTGTTCGGCTGGAGCTATGGCGGCTTCATGACCCTGCGTTTGCTGTCGGCCGCATCCGACAAGATCGCCATGGGCGTGTCGGTGGCGCCCGTGACCGACTGGTCGCTGTACGACACCCATTACACGGAACAATTCCTCGGCATGCCGAAGGAAAACGTGGATGGCTACAAGGCCAGCACCGTGTTCGCCCACCTCGACGGCCTGAAGTCGCCGCTGCTGCTGGTGCACGGCATGGCCGACGACAACGTCTTGTTCAGCAACAGCACGCGACTGATCGACGCACTGGTCAACCGCGGCGTGCAGTTCGACCTGATGACGTATCCTGGCGCCAAGCACGGCATCTCGTCGCGCGCGGGCCAGCGCCACGTGTACAGGAAAATCGAGCTGTTCTTCAAGCAGAACCTGATGAAGCCAGCACAGTAAGCTTGCGCTGCATCAAATAAAAAACCGCCGCCTGTCTTGCGACAGGCGGCGGTTTTTTTATGCTGGAGCAGAAATTATGGCTTGCGGGTCACAGTTTCGACTGCATCCTTGACGTCGCCAACCTTCTTCTGCACTTTGCCCTCGACCTGGTTGGCCAGGCCCTTGGCTTGCTGTTCTTCGCTGCCGACGACTTTGCCAGCGGCTTCCTGGATTTTACCGCCGACTTCCTTCAGTTTACCTTCGACTTGATCTTTGTTCATGATGGATCCTCACTGTAGTTGGTACATCTGCTGTCCAGCCCCTAAGGACCGGTACTGCGGCTCACACGCTGCTTGTTGCGTGTCGATGTATCCATAGTACGCAGCGGGGATCAAAGGCTCTGTACGGTTCCTAACACAGTGCCTACATCGTCGATCAGGCCGCCAAATCCTTGCGCCAGACGGTGGCCAGCCATGGCTGCTGCTCGCGCGGCAGGCCCGGCGGCCGGTAGTACTGCTCGACCAGGGTAAAGCCGGCCGCCCGCACGTAGGCGGCCCAGCTCGCTTCGTCATGGTAGCTGCCGTAGCGCGCGCCGTTCCAGCCTTCCTCGTTCTGCCCGCGCGGGTTCGAGCTGAACAGCACGCCGCCCGGTTTCAGGCACGCGTACAAAGCGCGCAATACGCCGGGCAAGGCGGCGCTGGGCACGTGGAACAGCACGGCATTGGCGAACACGCCGTCGAAGTGCGCGGCCGGCAAATCGAGGTCGACGAAATCCTGCTGCCACACGGTGCAGCCGCTGTAGGCGCGCGCCATCTCGACGAAGCGGGGGCAGCCATCGACACCCGTCGCGTGATGGCCCAGGGCCGTGAACGCCTTCAGGTCGCGGCCGGGGCCGCAACCGAGGTCGAGGATGTCCAGCGGCGCGGGCCTGCCGATGGCGTTCAGCAGCGCGGCGATGTTCTGGCTGACGTCATGGTCGCGCGTGCCTTCGAAAAACTGCTCGGCGCTGGCGTCGTAATGGGCCAGGGTGCGGCCCGTGATGGCGTGGATGGGGTCTTGCTGGGTCGGTTTCATGGTGGTCCTGTCGATATGTTCCGCCATTTTACGGTGCCGGCACGTCGGGCGTCCGGCACCGCTTATCACTACCAGACGCGCACGCGCTGTTCCGGCGCCAGGTACAGCTGCTGGCCCGGCTGGACGTCGAAGGCCGGATACCAGGCGTCGAGGTTGCGCACGGTGGCGGCGCGGTATTGCGCCGGCGCATGGCCATCCGTGAGGATTTGCTGGCGCGCCGCCGCTTCGCGCGCCTTGCTGCGCCAGCTGACGCCGTAGCCGATGAAGAACGCGCGCTGCGCTTCCGGCTGCGCCGGCTTGCCTTCTTGCGATAGCGCAAACGCGTCGTACGCGGCCGCCACGCCCGCCAGGTCGGCCAGGTTTTCGCTCAGGGTCAGCTGGCCATTCACGGCCAGGTCGGGGAACGGCTGATAGGCGGCGAACTGCGCCACCAATTGCCTGGAAGCGGCCTGGAAATGCGCCAGGTCGGCGGGCGTCCACCAGTCGCGCAGCTTGCCCTGGGCGTCGAATTGCGCGCCCTGGTCGTCGAAGCTGTGGCTGATCTCGTGGCCGATGGTGGCGCCGATGCCGCCATAGTTGGCCGCATCGGAGGCCTTCGCATCGAAGAACGGCGGCTGCAGGATGGCGGCCGGGAAATTGAGCGCATTTTGCAGCGGCAGGTTGACGGCGTTGACCAGCTGTGCCGGCATGGCCCAGGCCTTGCGGTCGGGCGGCGTTCCCAGCTTGGCCAGTTCCTGCCGGTAATGAAACTGCTCGGCGCGCTGCGCATTGCCCAGGGCGTCGCCGCGCACCACGCGCAAGCCCGCATAGCTTTCCCAGCGCTCGGGATAGCCCACGCCGACATATAAGGTCTTGAGTTTTTCCTGCGCCTGCGCCCTGGTGGCCGGCGCCATCCAGTCGAGCTTGTCGATGCGGCGCGAGAAGGCGGCGACGATATTCGTCACCATCTCCTGCACGCGGGCTTTCGATTCCGGCGGGAAATAGCGTTCCACGTACAGCTTGCCGACGGCGTCGCTCAGGGCCGCATTCGTCGCGGCCAGCGCCCGCTTGCTGCGCGGCGACTGCTGCGGCGTGCCGTTCAGCGTGCTGCCATAGAAGGCGAAGCGCTGCCCGGCGGCCGCCTTGGGCAGGATGGTGCTGTAGTGATTGATCGTGTGAAAGGCGAGGAAATCCTTCCAGGTGGCCAGCGGCACGCTCGCCACGAGCGCCGCGCTGCCCGTCATCGCCGTCGGATGCCAGACGATGAAGTCCGTCTGCCCGCCCAGGCCGGCCGCCTGGAAGAAGGCTTGCCAGTCGAGTCCCGGCGCCTTGCTGGCGAAATCCCCGGCGCGCCACACATTATTGCCCTTGGCGACATCGGCCGAATCCTCGCGGCTGGCATGACTGGCGGCAATCTGCTGTTCCAGCGCAAACACGCGCGCGGCCCGGCCTGCCGCATCGCCGTAACCGGCCAGCGTGAACATGGCGGCGATGTGCGCCTGGTAGCTGCCGCGCAAGCCCTGCATGCGCGCACTGTCCGTCGCATAATAGGCGCGGTCCGGCATGCCCAGGCCGCCCTGCAGCAGGTAGGCGACGTTGCGCGTGGTGTCGTTCAAGTCTTGCGCCACCCACAGGCCGAACAGGTTTTCCGTATAAAAATTGGTGGCGTTGAGGGGATCGACATCGGCGCGCAGGCTTTCGCCCAGCGCCCGCGCCAGCCCGGCCTGGTCGCGGATGGCATTGATCTTTGTCAACATGGGCTTGATCGGCGCCCAGCCTTTCGCTTCGATAGCCGCTTCGTCCATCCAGCTGCGGTAAAAATCGCCGACCTGGCGCGCTTCGCTGCCCTGCCCCGCGCCAGCCGGCAAGGCTTCGATCAGGGCCGTGATGCGCCGGTTGGTTTCCTCGGCCAGCATGGCAAACGAACCCCAGCTGCTACGGTCGGCGGGAATGGCCGTGCCGCGCATCCAGTCGCCATTCACGTGGGCATAGAAATCATCGCCGGGCAACACCGGCGCGGCGCTGGCGGCAGCCGGGGCCGAAGCGGCGTCCTGGCCGTGCGCAAGGGCCGGCAGGGCGGACAGCGCGGCGCCGGCCAGGGTCAGGGCGATGGCAGCCTGGACTGGCGTCTTGCGCCAGGAAAAACGAAAACCGTGCATGGGCGATCCTTTCATTAAATGGCTGGAATGGGTGGCTAAAATCATAGCCTGTTTCGGGCCCAAAAACCGTCGCCGAACTTTTTTGCATGCGCATAAAAAATCGGCATATAGTTTCACGAGCCCCGACACCGTGCCGCGCGACTGCCAAGGAGATTGCCATGCAAATTGAAGCGCTGTTCCAGCAACCCCATGCCCTGCCCACCGCCCCGAAGGTCGTCGACGAACTGGTCCGCAGCTTCGACAATCCCGCCATTTCCACCGAAGACATCGCCCGCCAGCTGGGCGCGGACCCGGCGCTGAGCGCCAAGCTGCTGCGCCTGGCCAACTCGGCCTATTACCACGTCTCGCACAGCATCGGCACGGTGGAAGACGCCGTGCTGATGCTGGGCTTCGTGACCGTGCGCACGCTCGTCATCAGTTCGGGCCTGGTCAACGGCTACAAGGCCGTGCCCGGCCTGAACCTGCCGCAATTCTGGCGCTACAGCCTGCACAGCGCCGTATCGGCCCGCTGGATCGCCAGGCAGACGGGCGACAACCAGGACCTGGCATTCACCATCGGCATGATGCATGCGATCGGTCAACTGGTGATCCATGCCGCCATGCCCGAGCAAGCCATGCAGCTCGACAAGATCGCCCCGCCGCTCGATGCGCGCCGGCTGGACGCGGAGCGGGTCTCGCTGGGCTACAACTATGCGGACGTGGGCGCGGAGCTGGCGCGCCGCTGGAAATTCCCGCCCACGTTTGCCGCCACCATCGCCGCCTTTCCCGATCCGCTCATCAAGGCGCCCCTGAACCGCCTGGCCGCCATCGTGCACCTGGGCGCCTGGCGCGCGCGCGTCGATGAAAACGCCCTGAGCAATGAAGAAATCATCGCCTGCTACCCGAGCGACGTGGCTGAATCGCTGGGCCTGCCACCCTCCGTGCTGGTGGACAAGATGCCGCCGCCGGCCGAACTGAGCGCGGGGCTGGAAGAATTGGTGAAATAAGCGCACCGCCGCCGAAACCCGCCAAGCCCCGCAGCCATGGGGCCTGGCGGCCTGTTTCAGCACGTTGTCCCGCGCGCGGGCGGGTGCGCTTGCACTTATTTGCATTTATTTTCAAAAAAGTCCTCAAGTTCCCGCCCTGGCCGCCGTTAATCTAGACAAGCAGTAATCCATTCACTAGTTACGGGTGTGCTCATGACCTCCAACGACGTTCTTTCGATGTACGAAAATATTGCAGGAATGACCAATAAAATGGTCGTGGCCGCACGTTCGAGCGACTGGGATGGCTTGAATACGCTGGAAAACCAGTGCGCCAGCGCGGCCAGCGCAACCATGACGGGCGGCATGCCCGCCCAGGCCGGCGCCTCGCGCCTGCGCAAGATCGACTTGCTCAAGCAAATCCTGGCGAATGACCGCGAAATCCGCGCCATCACGGAACCGTGGATGACGCAGCTGTCGAACGTGATGCCAGGATCACGCGCCCGCATGTAAGCAAAGAATCAACCAGGCAAGTCACCACGCCAGTAACGACAAAAGCACCCGAGGGTGCTTTTTTTTACGTCTGCCGCCCTGGCAGCGAGCGCGCCATCCGCGGCGCCCGGCAGGCAAGCAGGGGAATTGGGAAGGCGAGCCCCAGGTATCTCCTGGCGTCGCCTCGCTGCCGGTTGCATCCGGCGTTCGCGAGCACATCGTCGGCATCGCAAACCGCTTCCAGACCCAGGCGTTTATGCAACACTACACCTGCTAGCCGCGCCACACTATCGTTGGTGACTGCGCCAGGCTGGGACTGTTTTGTCGTGGAGCAAGTCCACTGAATTAATCATATCACCATCTTTGCGAAACAGGCAACGCAACGGGCAAGCATTTTCCTGTCTTTTTTCAATATCTTTTTTTATATCAAATGCGAGCGCAGCCTTGCCACATCATTAACGCGAGAACGGCTCCGCTTCCGGCTCGGCCGCGACCTCCTCCACCGTCTCCGTCAGCACGGGCGCCTCCTTCTTCCTGCGGCTGAACGGCTTGCGCAGCAAAACCCAGTATTTCGACGGTGCGCCCGGCCCCGCCGCTTGCCGGCGCTTGCGCACGGCGTACGCGACAAGCGCCGTCACCAGCAGGAAGAGCGACGTGCCGACACCAAGCCACATCAGGCCGTTGCCACCCGATTTCCTTTCCTTGTCGGCGGCAGGCGCCGCGTGCAGCGGCTTGGGCTTGGCATGGGGCGCTTGCGCCACGGCTGGCGCGGCGGCAGGTGGCACGGCGGCCGAGGCGGCGACGGCAGGCAGGGCCAGCGCCTGTTGCAGGGCGCCGATCTTGCCTTCCAGTTCGCCGAGCTTTGCATTCAAGGCCGCGTTTTTCTCGTCCAGCGCCACGCACGCTGCCGCCTGCCCCGCATCCGCTTGCGGCGCGCAGGCGGCCACGGGCGCCGTGGCGCGGCGCAAGGGCGGCTGACGCGGCGCGGGGGGCGCCAGCACGGGCGCGGCGGCAGGCGGTACAAACACGCGGGGCGGACGCAGCAGGCCCTCGGCGCGCGCGCGGGCCGCCAGGGCTGCGGCGTCGGGCGGCGGCACGCCAGGCACGGCGCGCGGCGGCGACACGGGCGCGAGTACCGGCGCGGGCGCCGCAATGGCGGGCCTGACCGGGACAGCGGCGGCGGGCGGCGCCGGCGTCAGCCACACGGTCGCCAGGCGCACGACGGCGCCGCTGCCGTTACCCAGCAACAAATACAAATGCACATGACCGGCCTGGATCGCTTGCCGCGTGCTCACGCGCACAGACTGCCGCCCGCCACGCTCAAACGGGCTGATCGCCAGGGTTTGCAAGGCCGGGTCCATGGCGATGCCGCCGCCCCGGTACACATCGGGCGAAGCCAGGCGCACGGTCACGCCATTGGCTTCCTCGGGCGCCAGGGCCGTCAGTTCGATCTCGGCCAGCAGGGGCTGGCCCACGTGCGACAGCACGGCCATGTCGCCCAGTTCGGCCGCCATGGCAGGCGGCGCGAGCAGGCTGGCGGTGGCGCACGCGATCAGGGACCAACGGGGAAAGAGGCTGCTCTGCATGGACTGATCGCTTTGATAACAGGATAAATAAACGGGACTCGCCCCACTTTAACGGCAGGAAATCAGGGAAATGTAGAGGTACACAGGCAAAAATGATGCAATACAGCATCATCCTGTGCCTTTTTGGCGTCTGGAGTACACTCGAATGACCTCCATTGATGAAAGGGATGCCATGAGCAGCAGAATCGAACGTGACAGTTTCGGCCCGATCGACGTACCCGCCGACCGGCTGTGGGGAGCGCAGACGCAGCGCTCGCTTGAGCACTTCCATATCTCCACGGAAAAGATGCCGCCCGAACTGATCGCCGCCCTGGCCACCGTCAAGCGCGCGGCCGCCCACGTCAACCTGGACTTGGGATTACTGGATGGCAAGAAAGCCATCGCCATCACGCAGGCGGCCGATGAAGTGCTGGCCGGCAAGCATGACGCGGAATTCCCGCTGGCCGTCTGGCAGACGGGGTCCGGCACGCAGAGCAATATGAACATGAATGAAGTGCTGGCCAACCGCGGTTCCGAGCTGATCGGCGGCTTGCGCGGCGCCGAGCGCCTGCTGCACCCGAACGACGACGTCAACCTGGGCCAGTCCTCGAACGACATCTTTCCCACCGCCATCCATGTGGCGGCCGCGCTGGCCGTCGCCAACACGGTCTTGCCGCCGCTGCGCCAGCTGCGCGCGACCCTGGACGCGAAAGCCGCGGAATTTGCCGACATCGTCAAGATCGGGCGTACCCATCTGCAAGATGCGACACCGCTGACCCTGGGCCAGGAATTTTCCGGCTACGTGGCGCAGCTGGACTTTGCCGAACACATCATCACGGCGGCACTGCCGCCGCTGCTGCAGCTGGCCGCCGGCGGCACGGCCGTCGGCACGGGCTTGAATGCCCACGTGGAATTTGCGGACCGCATCGCTGCCGAGCTGGCGCGCCTGACGGGCCAGCCGTTTGCCAGCGCCAGCAACAAGTTCGCCGCCCTGGCCGCCCACGATGCCCTGGTGGCCGCCCATGGTGCCTTGAAAACCCTGGCCACGGCCCTGATGAAGATCGCCAACGACGTGCG
Organism: Janthinobacterium sp. TND4EL3; assembly: GCF_900156175.1. GTDB lineage: Bacteria > Pseudomonadota > Gammaproteobacteria > Burkholderiales > Burkholderiaceae_D > Janthinobacterium. Next base: position 127,149 of record NZ_FTMV01000004.1, on the reverse strand, counting down.
CTGGATGGCGTCCGGCCCCCGCTCCGGCCTCGGCGAAATCACGATCCCCGAAAACGAGCCGGGCAGCTCCATCATGCCGGGCAAGGTCAATCCCACCCAGTGCGAAGCGCTGACCATGCTGTGCTGCCAGGTGTTCGGCAACGACGTGGCCATCACCGTGGGCGGCGCCTCTGGCAATTTCGAGCTGAACGTCTTCAAGCCCTTGATTGCACACAATTTCCTGCAAAGCGCCCGCCTGCTCGGTGACGGCATGCGCAGCTTTGACGAGCATTGCGCCCACGGCATCGCGCCGAACCGTGATCGCATCGCCGAACTGATGGAACGCTCCTTGATGCTGGTCACGGCCCTGGCGCCGCACATCGGCTACGACAAGGCGGCGCAGATCGCCAAGCAGGCCCAGCACGAAGGCACGACCCTGAAGGAAGCGGCGCTGGCCTTGGGCTTTGTGACGGAAGAGCAATTTGGTGCATGGATCGTCCCGCTGGACATGACGCGGCCCAACAAAAGCTGACTTCCGCCCTGCATTGCCGGCCGCTTCGGGTAAACTAGGGATTAGTTGAGGTCGTCATCAAGTGTTGAAAACACATCATTGCAATAAGGGATACAATGCAAAAAGTAAGCTTTGATTTAACATCCGAGTTCGTCGAGCTGAACCAGCTGCTCAAGCTGGTCGGCTTGTGCGACAGCGGTGGCGCAGGCAAGGTCATGGTCGATAGCGGCGTGGTGAAGGTCGATGGCAAGAAGGAATTGCGCAAGACCGCCAAGATCCGCAGCGGCCAGGTCGTCAGCGTGGGCGATGTCCGCATCACGGTCGTCGGCCCGGTTTGATCCCGGCATGGGGCGCGCAAGCGGCCCCATGCGCCTGGCCAGCACCCCGCCCATTCGGCTGCCCACATCAAGCTACAACTATTCGCTATTGTCATCTTTTATCGATTGCGGAGGGGAAGCGCCATGGACCATCCCGAACAAGGTACGCGCAGCCAGGAGCGCCTGATCGGCGACTTGCGCCAGGTCATAGAGAATGCGGAAGAGTTGCTCCGCAACACCAGCAAATACACGAGCAGCCTGTACCAGAATGCCCGCGCCAGGCTGGAAACGGCCCTCGTCGCGGCCACGGCAGAGCTTGCCAAATTTGAAGAGGAACAAGTCACGCGCATGATGGACGCCACGCTTGCGGCGAACGCCCGGTACCGCGACCAGACGGGCGAAGCGCGCGTGCTGCGCGCCTTCGATTAGTCCGGCAACATGTCCGCCAGCACGGCATGCGCCAGCCACTGACGCAGGTGGCCGCCCAGGTCGAAGGCCTCGTCCCGTTCGAAGGCCGCGTCGAGCGCGGCGCCGAACGTCTGTCCCTGCTGCAACGCCAGCAGGGCCGCATGGGCAGCCTCGTCCAGCGCCAGCGCCTGCGCCTTCCAGCGGGGGCGGCACACGAGCGCATGGCTGGCCACCTGCAATTGCTGCGGAAACACGCCCTGCCCCTCGCCCTCCTGATGCGCCTGCCACAGGGCGTGCACTTGCCAGCCTGACGCCAGCAGGGCGCAGGCCGGATGCAGGGCAAAGCGGCGCGCCTCCAGCTGCTCCGGACTCAGGGCCGCCAGCGCCTCGGGCGGCACGCCCTGCGCATCGGGCGCGTAATGGGCCAGGTGCAAGGCCCATTCGAGGCGCGCCATGTCCGGCAAATACGGCAACGCATCCACCGGCGGGAATGCAGCGAGAAAATCGCCGAAACGGGCGCCAAACTGGTTCAAGTCCGCGCTATCGGACCGATATTGCCGCCCATACGCGCGCGCCAGGCCAGCAAAGAAATCCTCGCCCACCAGCGCCAGCACGACGGGATAGGCGTGCGCCAGCGTGCGGCGCCAGGTGGCGGCCAGATTGCCGCGGTACAGGGAAAAGCGCTCCAGCGCCGCCTCGCCGGCGAACGATGGGGGCGGCGCCGCGCCTTGCCCGGCATCGAGCAGGGCCGCGGCAAACGCTTGCTGGCCCGCCGCCAGCGCATCCGGCGATGCGGGCGCGGAGCATGACGGCAGCGCCCGCATCGCGCGCCACGGCGCCTGTTGCGCGTGGCGCGCCAGCATGACCTGCGCCTTGTCCGCTTCGCCCAGCAGTACATCCAGTCCAGGAAGCTCCGTATCCCATTCGACCAGCGTGGGCACGGCGCCGAAACGCCGCAGGGCCACCCCGTACAGGGTCCAGACGGCTTCGGCCACGGGCGCGCCATGGTGGTCGATGACGGCCTGCGGCGTGACCCGATGGCCGGCCAGATGCAGCTCGCCCACGCTGCCCGGCGCGATGGCAAGCAAGGCGGCCAGCGCATCTTCGCCATGGTTGCACTGGTTCACATACAGGTTATTAATATCGAGCAACAAGCCGCAGCCGCTGCGGCGGGCCAGTTCGGCGAGAAACTGCGCTTCGCTCATGGCATCGTCGGCAAAGCGCACGTAAGTGGAGACATTTTCCAGCAAGATCGGCCTTTGCAGCGCATCCTGCACTCTCGCCACCCTGGCGCACAGCAAGTCCAGCGCGGCCTCGTTCAAGGCCAGTGGCAACAAATCATTGAGTTGCTGTCCGGCCACGGCGCCCCAGCACAGGTGTTCGGACACGAGGACCGGCTCGACGCGCGCCACCAGTGCCTGCACGCGCTGCAGATGCTGCTCGGAAAAACCGCGTGCCGAGCCCAGCCCGAGTCCTACGCCATGCAGGCTGACGGCGTAATCCTGGCGCAAGGTCTGCAGCACGTGCCAGTCCCAGCCCGATGGCTGCAGATAATTTTCGGTATGCACTTCCAGCCAGCCCACGCGGGGCCGGCGCTCGAGAAAGTCGCGATAGTGCGCGGCGCGCAAGCCGACGCCCACGCCGGCAAGCGCATGGTCCGGCGGCCGCACGGCAGTGCTGCCCGGAACGCTTATGACTGCGTGGCAGGCGCGGCCGGCTTGGCAGCCTTGATGGGCTTCATCGAGCCGCCCGCCTGTTCGCACGTGCCCTTGGCAACATAGGTCCATTCCGTGGGCAGGTTGTCCGCTTCCGCCTGGCCCGCGCACGAGTGCGCGCCGTCCGACGAGGCGCAATCGTTTTGCCCGGCCTTGGCCACGCCGTAGCATTTTTCCTTGCCGCCGGGAGCGGGACCATCGTGTGCGGCCGCGCTGCCGGTGGCGGCGGCGCAGATGCCGGCCAGGGCGGCGGCGACGAGAGCTTGACGTTTGTTCATGGGTAATCCTCTTGCGTGGTCGTGGGAATCGGGGGAACTTGGCACCGCCGGGGCTGCGCGGCGGCCAGCCAGGAAGCAATCACCGCATTTTACTGAATCGGCCGCGCCATGGCGAACAATTGCAGCGACAAGCGGGGAAGCGGTGCCGGGCAAGGGCAAAGGATGGCCAATCTCAAAAAAACAAAAGCCCACTCGCCACCGTTGGCAACGGTGGTGTGGGCATGACAGGCGCCGCGAAGGCGCCGCGCGACGACGCTCAGGCCGTCGTGTTGATGGTGTTGCCGAGGTGAGCCGGCAGGTTCGGCGCCGACTGTACCGGAGGCAGGGCTTGCAGCAAGGCAGTGGCGGTCGAACTTTGAATATCCTGGGCTTTTTTCAGGACAGTCAAACCGACGGCTTGCCGCGTACCTGTCTCCGCCATCGTGGTTGACAGTTGAGCAATGCTTGCGACGTCCATACGTTTCTCCAATGAGGTTCTACCTGTATTAACGGATGGCGGCGGCAAACCTTTAGGCTTATTTTTCCAGCCTGTGCAGCAGCCATGCGAGCACCCGTTCGCGGTCGTTCAGGTCCAGCCACTGCACGCCGGCGCGCAGGTCGGCCGGCGCCGGGCTGTCGGACGCCACGGCGATCACGTGCGGGTCATGCGGATACAGGGGCGCCTGCCCCACTTCCGGCCGGAATACTTCCAGCTTCGGGATGGGGTCCGTCTTGAAGCCTTCGACCAGGGTCAGGTCGGCCGGCCCCATGCGGGCCAATTGCTGCGCCAGGCTTGGTTCGGGCGCGCCGCGCAGCTCATGCACGATGGCATAGCGGTACGGCGACGCCACCAGCACCTCGGCCGCGCCAGCCAGGCGCAGGCGGGCGCTGTCCTTTTGCGGCGGTTCCAGCGCCAGGTCGTGATGACTGTGCTTGACCAGGTTGACGCGCAAGCCGCGCGCCGCCATTTCCTTCACCACAAATTCCAGCAGGGTCGTCTTGCCGCTGCCGGAACGGCCGATCACGCCGAGTACGGGGTGGGCGGGCATCGCATCGTGCATGCTTACTCCTTGATTGAGAAGGAGTAATTATACGCAGCCCCACCCGCGCCACCGCGCGGCGCCCGCGCCGGACATCGCCCAGGTCAATCGCAGCGGCAATTTATGCAGGCCATCATGCCTGCACTCCACATGGCTCAGCCGCCGCCATCCATCGTGCCCTTCGCCCTGCCGCCATTCGCAGGCGCCGTTTTGCCGCGCTGCCCTGCCGCCTTGCCGCCCTCCGGCGCGCCGGCATCGCCCGCCTGCCGCCGGCGCCTGCCGCCCCCATGGGGCGCCGTCTTGCCATTGGCCGCCAGCGCGTTGCGGGCCGTGCGCGCCAGTTGCCGATGCGCGGCGATGGCGCCGGCCTCCGCATCGGACAGGGCCGGGACGGCCGCGCCAGGAGCCGCGGGCGCAGCCATCAGACCATGCGCGGCGGGCGCGGCGGCCTGCGCCGGCCGGGCAAAATCCTGCGCCCGCACATCCGCCTCCCATGCGGCCCGCTGCTGCAGTACGGCGGACGGCACGGCGGGCGCGGCGCGGGCCTGCTGCAGCGTCAGCACCTCGCCCAAGCCGCTGGCGGCCGCCACGCGCGCGCCCATGTCGGGCAGGCTGCCGTCGGCGGCGCGGCAAAAGCGCTGCAGGATGGTCTTGATGATGGACGTATGGTCGTACACCCGGTGGCTGACACTGCCCGCCGCGATCAGCGGCGACACGAGCAGCATGGGCACGCGCACGCCGTACTGGCGGAACGCGGGATCGTCGTCGATGGCGGCGGGCGGCGGCACATGGTCGAAAAAGCCGCCGTGCTCGTCATAGCTAATGACGAGCAGGGTGCGCGCCCAGGCGGGGCCGCGCGACAGGGCCTGGTAGACCTGGGCCACCAGCGCCTGGCCGGCGCGGATGTCGGCCGGCGGATGGTCGTCGTTTTCAAAGAAATGCGGATCGATCCAGCTGACCGGCGGCAGGGCACCGGCCAGCGCATCGCCGATGAAGCCGTAGCGGCGGGCGCTGGAACCGAAGGGTTCGTAGCACTCGGACGAGCGGTAATGGTCGTCCGTCAGGGCCAGGCTCCAGGGTTTCCAGGCGGAATAAAACTTCCAGCCGACCTGGGCGCGGTCCAGGTGGCGCACGAAGGATTTGTTCGCATACAGGGGCACGCGCTTGCTGTCGCGGCTGCCGGCCGCCTTGCCGCTGATCGCATACAGGCGGTTCGGCCAGGTCGCGCCCGGCACGGAGCTGTAGCAGCGGTCGCAGACGCAAAACTGCTGCGCCAGGAAATCGTACATGGGCAGGTCGGCCCCGTTGTAATAGCCCATCACGAGATCGATGTCGGGGTCGCCCGGATGCGTTTGCGCATAGTCGTCGACGAAGCCGCCATTGTTGTTTTGCAATTGCTGCGCCACCGACGCGCCCGTATGCGAAGGGTCCTGGTCCGCACCGAAGGCCGTGCGCCGCAGGTGGTGCACGGGATAGGCCACGCCCGCATGCACGTTGGCAAAAGACGCTTGCAAGCCGTCGATGTCGGGACGCCCGCCTTCGAGGCTCAGGTAGCCGAGCATGTGGTCGAACGAGCGGTTTTCCATCATCAGCACGACGATATGGTCGACCTGCGCCAGATTAGCCAGGGCACGGGCGTCGGCACCGGCGGCGGCAGTAGTGGAGGCAGCAGTAGCGGAGGCAGCAGTGGCGGCAGGCATGGATACTCCCCGGCCGCGCGCACGGGCGCGGCGACTCTGGTTCGACCGCCCCCTACAGGCAGAGTTCACCCAAGGGTAGCGGCCCTTGATCTACCGCAAGGATCACCTTGCCATCAATACGGGACGCGATAGCGGTAGCCCTTGAAACTGAAAATGGCCGCCTTCGGCAGCAATTTCTCCAGCACGAGGCCGGGCGCCAGTTCCTCGCCCTCGTGGCGCAAGACCTTGTCGATCAGCAATAAACGGTCGGCCGGATTCTTCGAATAGATGTAGCCGCCGATGGCGATGGGCGGAATCTGCCGCTGTATCGGCTCGGGCAGGTCGCGCATGCCGGGCACGGCCTCCTCGGCCGCCGGCGCTGGCGGCGCGACCGGGACCGGGACCGGAGCGGGAACGGCCTGGCCTGGCGTCTCCGCCTGCGGTTCCGCCACGGGCCTGGCGTGGTGCACGGGTGCGGCGGTGGCGGCCGGCGGCACGGACGGGGCCGGCATAGGCGGCGCCGGGACGGCGACCGGCAAGGGTGCGGGGGCGGGCATCGCGGCGGCGGCCGGCGCGGGCACCGCGTCAGACGGGGGCCGCGGCGCCGGCACGGCCTGGGCCAGCATGGCGGGAGCGGCCGCAGGCGCAGCCGCGCCCGCCTGCCACGGCTGCCACAGCAGCAGCGCGGCCGCCACGGCGGCGCCCACGCCGCCCAGCGCCAGCCAGACGGGTCCGCGCCGCGCGCCATGGGCCGCCGCGCCAGCCTGCAGCTGTACCTGCGGTGCGTGGATCGAGGGCAATTCGCCGAGCTGGCGCTCGGCCTGCGATTTTTTCAGTGCTTCCAGTATGTAGGACATCTTATTTCCCCGCCACCATCGCCGTCGCTGCAGGCGCAGCCACGGCAGGAGCTGCACCGGACAGGCGCGGCTCCGTATTGTCGCCCAGTTGCATCAGGCGCATGAACGTTTTCGGTCCCGCCAGGCCGTCGGCCTTCAGGTTCTGGCTCTGCTGGAAAGTGCGCAGCAAGCGTTGCATTTCGGCATCGAGCGGCAGATTCGCCTGCGGCGCGGGCACGCCGTGCAACTGCGCCAGGCGCTGCGCCAGCCAGTCCACGTCCGGGCCGCGGGCGCCCAACGGCACTTCGTCGCGCCAGTTGCGCGGCGCGCGCCAGTAGGTGGTGAAACTGCCGTCGCTGCGCTGCGCCAGTTGCGCCAGCGGCAGGCGCTGCACCTGGCCATCGATGGCCAGCGTGGCCGTGTCGCCCTGCACCTGCGTCAGCAAGGCCAGCTGTTGCGCCCCCTGCGCATCACGCAAGGCCAGCATGGCGGGCCGGTCCAGCACGCGCAATTCGGCCACGCCGCCCCGGCTGTGCAGGCAGCGCAGGCCTTCCCTGGCGGCCAGCTGGCAGGCGTCGCCATCGGCCAGGCGTTCGCCCCACAGGGCGGCCAGCTGGCGCAGCATGGCATTGCGGTCCGGCGCGGCGGCCGCGGCAGGAGCAGCGGCGGCAGCGACGGCAGGAGCAGCGGCGGCAGCGGGCGCGGCGGCAGGCGCCTGCGCCACGGGCGCCACGGCGGGCGCAGGCGGCCTGAAATGCCAGGCCAGCGCGGCCGTGACCAGGGCGCCGGCCAGCACGCCGCCGGCCACGTGCGGCCAGCGCAAGCCGGGCGCGCGCGCCCTGCCCCCCTCCTCGGCAAAGACTTCGTCGGCCGCGCGGCGCAGGATCGGGCGCGTCACCTGCGGCTGGTTTTCCACGTAGGCGCCCAGCAAGGCGCGGTCGCACAGCAGGTTGATGCGGCGCGGCACGCCGTGGCTCAGCGCATGGATCTGCGCCATCAGGCGCGCAGGGAACGGCGTTTGCGCCGTGCTGCCGGCCACGGCCAGGCGGTGGTGGATGTAGCTGGCCGTCTCGTCGGCCGTCAGCGACCCCAGGTGATAGCGGGCGATCACGCGCTGCGCCAGCTGCTCCAGTTCGGGCCGGGCCAGCATGGCGCGCAATTCCGGCTGGCCGATGAGGATGATCTGCAGCAGCTTGCGCTCGCTCGTTTCCAGGTTGGTCAGCAGGCGCAGCTGTTCCAGCACGGCGGCGGACAGGTTTTGCGCTTCATCAATGATCAGCACATTGTTCTTGCCCTGCGCATGGCTGGCCAGCAGGTGCGCATTGATGGCGTCGACATAGCCTTTCACGCTGGCAACATCTGGCGCCACGGCGATGCGGAACTCCTCGCAGATCGACAGCAGCAATTCCTCGACGGACAGTTTCGGATTGAAAATGTAGGCAAGCTGGCAATTGTCCGGGATCTGCTCCATGAAGCAGCGGCACACGGTGGTCTTGCCGGCGCCGATTTCCCCCGTCAGCAGCACGAAACCGCCGCCGCTGCCCACGCCGTACAGCAAATGCGCGAGCGCCTCACGGTGGCGCTCGCTCATGAACAGGTAGCGGGGATCGGGAGCGATCGAAAACGGTGATTGCTTGAGCTGGAAATAATGCGTGTACATGGAAACCCTGCGGATGAAGCGATCAAAATGCGCGGCGGCAGGCCGCTGCCCTCACCGGGTGCGGGCGGGCGGCAACGGCTTGTATTTGGCGCAATACACTTTTGCCTTGCTGCGGAAGTACACGATTTTACTGCCAGGTTCGGAAGCACGGACGGGAAATGCGGAATTGTCGAGCTTATTGAAACGCAAACCCGAGGCGCTACGGATGGCCGGCTCCAGCTTTTCCGGCGTCGAGTCCGCCACCACGCCCATGAAGACGAGAGCACTGGTGTCGTCGCTGACGATCACGTCGGTAATGGGCGCGCCCCACAGGGTCGCTTCCGTGCGGAACCAGTAGGCGCCGCCCTCATGCTTGTAGGCCGGACCGAAAGCCGTCAGCAGGTAGGCATAGAAGGCCTTGTTGTCGATATGGTCGAGGCACAGCACGGCATTGCCCACCACTTGCCCGAACGTGCTCGGCGCGGGCTTGGCCTGCGCCAGCACGCCGGACACGGGCGTACCGAAGGCCAGCACGGCGCACGCCGCCAGCACGGCCGGCGCACCCCACGGGCGCGTCCATGAACGTCGCACGCGCATGATCAGCGCTTGCGCTCTTCTTTCTTGACCTTCTTGGCTTCCTTCTTTTCCTTCATGGTCTTGGCCGGTTCTTTCTTGGCTTCTTTCTTGCTGTCCTGTGCCTTGCTCATCATCTACTCCATGCCTGGGCGAAAGTGCCTGGGCCATTATGACACCGCCCCATGAAAATGCCACGTCATTTCCCCCATGCAATAGAGTGCGCCGGCCAGCACCATCAGCGCATGCGCTTATGCGCAAAAAGACATTTGCATTTTCACTTTATTATGTTTTAATACACGAACTTTATAAAAAGATATTATTTCCGTGCAGTATGACCGCACCGGAAGCAAGCATACACACTGGGGACAGGACATGGACCGGCATACGGCGTAACCATGTGCAATCGACTTACTAGCCTCGGCGGAAATAGACTATATGATGAGAAAGATGATCTTGCTGGGCGCGGCCCTATCGTTATGGGCCGCTGGCAACACGCATGCGGCAGCCGCGCCGCCGCCGATTCAGCTGGCCGCCTACCAGGCGGCGCCGGCCACCGTGGCCATGCGCCAGGCCGGTTTCCAGCCGCCCGACGCCGCTCCGCGCGCGCGCGCGCCGTATGAACCGAGCGCGCAGTCGCTGCTGCTGGTCGCCATCGTGCTGCTGGGCCTGCGCATGCGCGCCAGCGCTACTACCAGCAGCGAAAAATTCAGTACCTGACGTGAAAACGGCCGCGCAATGCGGCCGCTCCAGTCACACATCAGCGCCCGCTCAGTGCAGGCACAGGCGGCGGCGCGTCTTCTCGATCAGCGCCGTATCGTAGGGATACAGGTTCTCGATGAAGAACAATTCCGTTTCCGCCTCGTCTTCCAGGCACATCTCGATCATGACCGGTCCATCGCTTTCGCGTCCCAGGAAATCCTTAGGCCAGCGGTTCTTGCGGTGCGTGCGCATCATTTCCATGCCCAGCGCGGCCAGCGGCGCCGACACACCGGCGGCCAGCGCCTCTTGCTGCCAGTCGTCCCAGTACGCGCTCTTTGCTGCCTTGTCGTTCATCATGCTCTTCCAACTCAGGTGTAAAAGGCGGACTTTACTCTTCATGGCGTCCCTTGCCAAGCATGTATGCAAGCAATACCGCGCGGCCAGCAACAGACCAGTTGGAAAAAATTGGCATTGAACAAGGCCAATTTCAATACCATTCACCATCAACAAAAACTCCTTTATTAACAACAACTTGCGATATCCACCTCGGGCATGGCGCGACACCGCGCAACGCATTTGTTAATACCACTTAAATACCTGTTGACAAGCCATCGAGGCGACAATATAGTGCCTTCAGCTTTTTCGCCGCCCGACAAATAAAAAACCGAGACAGGCGCATCCAACCATAAGCGGGACTGCACAACATGATCGAATACATAATCGGCGTCGACGGCGGGGGCAGCGGCACCCGCGTACGCCTGGCGCGCCTCGATGGCGAGGAACTGGGGCAGGGACAAAGCGGCCCTTCCGGCCTGGGACTGGGCATCGAGCGGGCCTGGACGTCCGTCGCCCATGCCGTCACCCTGGCTTTCCGCACGGCCGGCCTGGAACAGCCGCCCCTGCAACGCATGGCCATCGGCCTGGGCCTGGCCGGCGTGCACAACAAGCAGTGGGCCGCCAGCTTCACCGAACATAATCCCGGCTATGCCTGCGTGGCGCTCGAATCCGATGCCCTGACCACCCTGCTCGGCGCGCACGCGGGCCAGCCGGGCGTCATCGTTGCCATCGGCACGGGCAGCGTGGGCGAAGTGCTGCACGCGGACGGCAGCCGCCACGAAGTGGGCGGCTGGGGCTTTCCCTCCGGCGACGAAGCGGGCGGCGCCTGGATCGGCATGCGCGCCATCAACCACGCGCAGCAGGTGGCCGATGGCCGCGTGCCCGGCAGCGCCTTCGCCACGGCCGTCATCGACGCCTGCGGCGGCCAGCGCGACGCCATGCAGGTGTGGCTGGCGGCAGCCAGCCAGACGACGTTCGCGCAACTGGCGCGGCTGGTGCTCGAACATGCGGCCACCAACGCCGTGGCGCGCGCCATCCTGACCGACGCGGGCCAGCAGATCGCCCTCATCGCCAGGGCGCTGGACCCGGCCGGCACCCTGCCCGTGGCCCTATGCGGCGGGCTGGCGGCGCCCTTGTCGAGCTACCTGCCGGCCGCACTGCTGCAACTGGTCGTGCCGGCACAGGGCGACTCGGCCGCAGGCGGCCTGCGCCTGATCAGCAAGCACTTGCGGGAGCAATGACCATGCTGACCAAACTGTCTGCCTTCAAACCGAATCCCGCCAGCGACACGCCGCTCTACATGCAGCTGGCAAACATGCTGTCGGACGGCATCGCCAGCGGCGACTGGCGCGCCAACCAGGCCTTGCCCTCGGAGCGCGTGCTGTCCGACATCCTGGAAATCTCGCGCGTGACGGCGCGCAAGGCCATCGACATGCTGTGCGACCGGGGCATGCTGACGCGCAAGCGCGGCTCGGGCACCTATATCACGCCCAAGCTGGAACAGCCGCTGTCGCGCCTGACGAGCTTTTCCGAGGAACTGCGCCAGCGGGGCTTCACGGCCGGCTCGCGCTGGCTGCAGCGCGACATCGGCTCGGCCGCGCCGCTGGAACTGCTGTCGCTGGGATTGTCGCCGCACATGCCGGTGGCGCGCCTGCGCCGCCTGCGCACGGCCGACGAAGTGGTGATGGCGATCGAGACGACCACCATCCCCGCGCTGTACATGCCGGACCCGCAGCAGGTCACCGATTCGCTGTACGGCTACCTGGAGTCGCGCGGCACCATCCCGATGCGCGCGCTGCAGCATATCCGCGCCGTCAACGCCACGGCGGAACAGGCCAAGCTGGCCAATATCAAGACGGGTGAAGCCATGCTGCATATCACCCGTGTCAGTTATCTCGACAACGGCGCAGCGGTGGAACTGACCCACTCGTATTGCCGCAGTGATTATTATGAATTCGTAGCGGAGTCGCGCAGATGAGCAGCACTATCAAAGGCAATATTCTTACCCCGGGCGGCTGGATCCACGGCGCCATCGCCTTCGGCGAGCGCGTCGACAGCATCACGGGCGATTCCCTCCACCCGTCGAACAACAGCGACGACTATATCTTGCCCGGCTTCATCGACCTGCACGTGCATGGCGGCGCCGGCAAGGACATCATGGAAGGCGGCGAAGCCGTCTACACCATCGCGGCCATCCACGCGCGCCACGGCACCACCAGCCTCTTGGCCACCACCATGACGGCGCCGCCGGAAGACATCGACATGGCCTTGACGGCCATCGGCATCGCCGCCAACAACCGCCGCCCGAACACGGCGCGCGTGCTGGGCGCCCACCTGGAAGGCCCGTACATCAATTCCGGCAAGCTCGGCGCGCAGCCGAACTACGCACGCGCCGCCACGCTGGCTGAAATCGAGCGCCTGCAAACGCTGGCCAAGCTGCGCGTCATCACCGTGGCGCCGGAAATCGCCGGCCACCTGGACCTGGTGCGCGCGCTGGCCGACGCCGGCGTGCGCGTGCAGATCGGCCACACGCTGGGCTCCTATGAGGACGGCGTGGCCGCGCTGGAACACGGCGCCATGGGCTTCACGCACCTGTTCAACGCCATGAGCGGCCTGCATCACCGCGAGCCGGGCATGGTCGGCGCCGCGCTGGCGCACGCCGAATACGCCGAACTGATTCCCGACCTGCTGCACGTGCATCCGGGCGCCATCAAGGTGGCCCTGCGCGCCATCCCGCGCCTGTACTGCGTCACCGATTCGACGGCCGCCACCGGCATGCCGGACGGCGAATACATGCTGGGCCGCCACGCCGTGCAGAAATGCATGGGCGGCGTGCGCCTGCCCGACGGCACGCTGGCGGGCAGCACCCTGACCCTGGACCAGGCGCTGCGCAACCTGGTGGGACTGGGACTGGACCTGGCCGACGCGTCCAAGCGCGTGTCGACCAACGCCGCCGATTACCTGGGCCTGGAAGAACGCGGCCGGCTGGCCCCCGGCACTTACGCCGATCTGGTGGTACTCGATCGCGATCTCAAACTCAAAGCTGTGTATATAGAAGGAGAAATCTGTGACCTCAATGATGCTTAAAGAAGCCGTTTCCGCCGCTGAATGCGTCGCCCTGCAACTGGCCAGCGACACGGAACGCTACGCGGAACTGGGCCGCAAATTGAGGAGCACCTCGTTCTCCACGGCGCTGACCATCGCGCGCGGCAGCTCCGACCACGCCTGCAACTACGTCGCCTACCTGATCATGGCGCGCCTGGGCCGCGTCGTGGCATCCTTGCCGATGTCGCTGGTGACCCTGAACAAGTCGCCGCTGGTGACGCGCGACACGCTGGCCATCTCGATTTCGCAATCGGGCCAGAGCCCGGACGTGGTCGAGCCGATCCGCTACTTCCGCGACGGCGGCGCCACCACCGTGGCCCTCGTCAACGACATCGAATCGCCGCTGGCGCACGCCGCCGAGTGGGCCATGCCCCTGCGCGCAGGCAAGGAGCAAAGCGTCGCCGCCACGAAAAGCTTCATCACCAGCCTGGTCGCCGGCGCGCGCATGGTGGCCCAGTGGCAGAACGATCCCGAGCTGCTGGGAGGCCTGGAAGCGCTGCCCGAGGCGCTGCTCGAAGCGACCCGCGTCGACTGGTCGCCCGCCATCGACGTGCTGGCGCCGGCGCGCAACATCATGGTCGTGGGACGCGGCATCAGCTTCCCCGTGGCGCTGGAGTCGGCCCTGAAATTCAAGGAAACCTCGGCTTTGCAGGCGGAAGCCTTCAGCGGCGCCGAAATCAAGCACGGCCCCATGGCCCTGATCGAAGACGGCTACCCGCTGCTGATTTTCGCCACGCGCGGCCCGACCCAGGCCGGCCTGCTGCAACTGGCAACCGAGATGCGCGGGCGCGGCGCCAAGGTCTTGCTGGCGGCCCCCGCCGACGTGGCCGAGCGCGACCTGACCCTGCCCGTGGCGGCCACGCCGGACCTCGATCCGATCGTTGCCATCCAGTCCTTCTACGTGATGGCGGCCAAACTGTCGGCCGCGCGCGGCATGGACCCGGATGCGCCGCGCCACCTGAGCAAGGTCACCAAGACCAACTAAGCAGTATTTAAGCAGTAGACGGCAGCGGCGCCCCCGGCACGGAGCGCGGCTGCCGCCGGCAATACCCGACTATAAGCGACGGCAAGGGCATGTACCCGCGCCGCGGACTCATGGACATTGGAGCCTTGCGCTCCAGGATAAAAATGACGATCAAGAGACTGTTGGCAGTGTTTGCCTGCGCGGGCCTGCTCGCGCCGCAGGCATGGGCTGTCGAGAAAATCGAATTCTGGACCTTCAGCATGAAGCCCAAGTTCACGCCGTATTTCAATGCGGTGGTGGCGCGCTATGAGGCGCAGAATCCCGACGTCAAAATCGAATGGATCGACTTCCCGTGGGACGTCATCCAGACCAAGCTGGTCACGCGCATCGTGGCCGGCACGCCGCCCGCCCTGGTCAGCCTGAACGTGCCTTGGGCCGATGAATATGCGCGCGACGGCTTGCTCACGCCCGTCGACAGCCTGCTGGGCGAGGCGCGCGCCAGCTACCTGCCCAGCGCCCTGGACGACCTGCGCTTCAAGGGCCGCACCTACGGTTTTCCCATGTACAGCAATGTCGCGGTAATCGCCTTCAATACCGACATCTTCAAACAGGCGGGCCTCGCGCGCGGCCCCGCCAGCCTCGATGAACAGCTGGCGTTCGCGCGCCAGATCGCGCAACGCACTGGCAAGGCCGGCATCGCCCCGGCCCTGTCGAAAATCGATGGCCTGTTCATGCAGCAGGGCCTGGCCGTCATCACGGACAACCGCGCCGTCTTCAATTCGCCGCGGCACGTGGCGCTGGTACAAAAGCTGGCCGACACCTACAAGGCGGGCGGCCTGTTGAAGGAAAGCCTGTTCGCCGAGGATAATTTCCCGGCCGTCATCGACGCCTACAAGGGCGGGCGCCTGGGCATGCTGCTCGCGCCGCCCACGGCCATGCAGCGCATCCGCAGCGATGCGAAGGATATCTACGCCATCACCGACGTGGCGCCGGCGCCATTGGGCCCGACGGGCATCGCCGACGGCGGCTGGCTCGTGCACTTCGCCATTCCGAAAGGCGTGCCGGCGCAGCTGCTGCCATCGGTGGGCAAGTTCGCGCGCTACCTGACGAACGACGCCAACCAGCTGGACTTCGCGCGCCAGGCCAGCGTCTTCCCCACCACCGTGAAGGCGGCCGCCGATCCATTCTTCCTGGCCACGCCGAAGAACGCGGGCGCGGCTGAAAAAGCGGTGGCTGCCGGCGCCCTGTCGATGGGCCACTCGCGCACCCTGTACGTGGCCGGCATCGACGACTACGACGAATTGCGCCGCTCGCTGGTGAAAGCCGTCGAGGCGGGCGTGACGGGCAAGCAGGACGTGAAGCAGGCGCTGGACCAGGCCGTCGCCATCTGGAACCGCAAGCTGGCCACCCTGCCGCGCCACTGAGGACACCATGAAACTCGCCCACCGCCACACCGTGCAAGCCTGGCTGTTCCTCGCCCCCGCCCTGCTGCTGCTGGCCGCCTTTTCGTTCTGGCCCGTCGGCTACGGCTCCGTGCTGGCCTTCACCGACTACAGCCTGATACGCGAGACGCGCTTCGTCGGCCTCGACAACTTCCGCTACATCTTCAATAACGAGATGTTCGTCTCGGGCCTGAAGAATTCGCTGATGTTTTTGCTGATGGTGCCCTTCGTGCAGGTGGGCGCCATCACCCTCGCCGTGCTGGTGAACAACCGCCTGCCCGGCATCCGTTTGTTCCGCGCCGCCTTCTACGTGCCCGTGGTGACCACCGTGTCCGTCGTCGGCATCATGTGGGGCTTCATGTTCCACGAACAGGGCGCGCTGAACTACGTGATGATGACGTTAAAGCTCGTGAACGCGCCCGTGGGCTGGCTGTCGGACGACAGCCTGGCCCTGTTCGCCGTCATGTTCGTCACCCTGTGGCGCGGCCTGGGCTGGTACATGGTGATGTACCTGGCGGCGCTGCAATCGATTCCGTCGGACATGCAGGAAGCGGCCATGCTCGACGGCGCCAGCCGCTGGCAGCGCTTCTGGAAGATCACCGTGCCCATGCTGCGCCCGACCATCATGCTGTGCTCCATCCTGTCCGTGCTGGCGGCCCTGAAGGCGTACCAGGAAGTCGACGTGCTGACCCAGGGCGGCCCCATGAATTCCACCTTCACGGCGCTGTACTACGCCTACGACCAGGGCTTGAAACACCTGAAGCTGCCGCGCGCGCTGGCGGCCAGCTTCGTCGTGTCCCTATTCTGCATCGGTATCGCCCTGCTGTGCCTGCGCTACCTCAAACCCAAGCACCGCTGAGCGGGACAAGACCATGCAAAAACG
The DNA here is from genome assembly GCF_900156175.1 of Janthinobacterium sp. TND4EL3. GTDB lineage: Bacteria > Pseudomonadota > Gammaproteobacteria > Burkholderiales > Burkholderiaceae_D > Janthinobacterium. Next base: position 110,763 of record NZ_FTMV01000004.1, on the reverse strand, counting down.
TTCCCGCCCCCTGAAAACCCGCCTGCACATACTGGGCCACTATGCCGTGCTGTGCGCGATCGCCGTCGTCTGCGTCTTCCCGTTCTGGTGGACGCTGGTGACGGCCGTCTCCACGGAAGGCAATATCTTCGCCTTCCCGCCCACCTTCTGGCCCAAGGCGCCGTCGTTCGACAACTTCATCGAAGTGTTCAATGCGATTCCCATCTGGTCGTTCTTCAAGAACTCGGTGCTGATCGCCGTGTTCACCGTCTTCTGGAAACTGCTGCTGTGCTCACTGGCCGCGTATCCGCTGGCGCGCCTGAAATTCCGCGGCCGCAAGCTCGTGTTCGGCCTGATCCTGGCCACCCTGGTGCTGCCGTCGGAAGTCAATTTCCTCGTCAACTTCATCACCATCACGCAAATGAGCCTGGTCGACACCTACACGGGCGTGATCCTGCCCAACGTGGTGACGGCCGTGGCCATCTTGCTGCTCAAGCAGGCGTTCGAGGAAGTGCCGCAAGACCTGATCGACGCGGCGCGGGTCGATGGCGCGTCCGAGTGGATCATCTTCAGCCGCATCATGCTGCCGCTGATTACGCCATGGCTGGCCACCGTCGGCATCCTGACGGCCGTCGAATCGTGGAATGAATACATCTGGCCGTCCATCGTCATGAGCAAGCCCGATGAATTCCCGCTGTCGGTGGGCGTGCTGTATTTGCGCGGCACCTTCGGCAGCAGCACGCGCGTGATCGCCGCCGGCACATTGATCACCATCGTGCCGACCCTGCTCGCCTTCCTGTTTACCCAACGCTTCTTCATGCGCGGCATGGATGGTGCAGTCAAATGAAAACGTCTCTCGATAAGGAAGCCTCCATGCACGACAAGCGCAGCAACATCAGCAAACGCAGCCCGATCACCTGGGTGCCCACCCTGTACTTCGCCCAGGGCTTGCCGTTCTACGCCGTGGCCCTGGTGGCCGGCCTGATGTTCAAGAGCATGGGCGTGCCGAACGACCAGATCGCCCGCTGGACGGGACTGATCGGCTTTGCCTGGGTCTTCAAGTCGCTGTGGAGCCCCTTCCTGGAACTGGCGTCGAGCAAGAAGACCATGGTGGTGCTGTTCCAGTTCGCCGGCGGCCTGAGCCTGGGCCTGATCGCGCTGGCCCTGCAGACGCCGCTGTGGTTCGCCGCCTGCATCGCCGTGCTGTTCGTCGCCGCGCTGGCCTCGTCCACGCACGACATCGTCTGCGACGGCCTGTATATCGCCAGCCTGTCGGACAAGCAGCAGGCCGCCTACGCGGGCTGGCAAGGCGCCTTCTTCAACGCGGGCAAGTTCATCTCGCTGGGCGGCCTGGTGATCTTGGCCGGCTACCTGGAGAAAAAAATCGGCATCCAGCCCGCCTGGTCGGTGATCTTCCTGATCATCGGCGCCATGATGCTGTCGCTGGCCGCCTACCACCTGTGGGCGCTGCCGCAGGTGCGCAACGCGGCCGTGGCCGACAAGAGCGTGGCCGGCATCAGCCGCACCCTGTGGGACGTGCTGGTGGACTTCCTGAAAAAGCCCGGCATCTGGGGCATGATCGCCTTCATCATCCTGTTCCGCGCGGGCGAGGCGCAGGTGCAGACCATCGGCCCGCTGTTCCTGCGCGAAGCGCGCGAACTGGGCGGCCTGGGCCTGTCGACGACGGAAGTGGGCGCCGTGTACGGCACGGCCGGCACCGTCGCCTTCCTGCTGGGCAGCGTAGGCGGCGGCTACTTCACGTCGTGGCTGGGCCTGAAACGCGCCATGGTCTTCCTGATCCTGGCCATGAACTTGCCGAACCTGGTGTTCTACTACCTGAGCCACAGCATGCCCACCGACCTGACCCTGATCACGGCCGCGCTCAGCGTGGAGATGTTCGGCTATGGCTTCGGCTTCGTCGGCCTGATCCTGTTCATGATGCAGGTGGTCTCCGTGGGCAAGTACCAGACGGCCCACTATGCGTTCGCCACCGGCGTGATGCAGCTGGGATTCGTGCTGTTCAAGATGATCAGCGGCGACATCCAGACGGCGCTCGGCTACAAGACCTTTTTCCTGTGGGTGCTGGTGTCGGCCCTGCCCGTGCTGATCCTGTCGCGCTTCATGCGCATCGGCCCGAAGGACGCATCCGACCCATCTGACGCCGGCGCCGCCTCCACGCCGGCCAGCGCAAGCTAGGAATCACACAGTCCATGGCACATATCGTTTTAAAGAATATCGTCAAGCTGTACGACGACAAGCACCCGGTCATCCACGGCATCGACCTCGATATCCGCGACGGCGAATTCGTCGTCTTCGTGGGACCGTCCGGTTGCGGTAAATCAACCCTGCTGCGCATGATCGCCGGCCTGGAAGACATCACGGGCGGCGAGCTGCATATCGGCGGCAAGCTGGCCAACGACATCGCCCCGGCCGAACGGGGCCTGGCCATGGTGTTCCAGAGCTACGCCCTGTATCCGCACATGACGGTGTTTGAAAACATGGCTTTTGCCCTGACCCTGGCCGGGCATAAGAAAGCCGAGGTGCGCGCCGCCGTCGAGCGCGCGGCCGACATCCTGCAGATCGCGCCTTTGCTCCAGCGCAAACCCAAGGACCTGTCGGGCGGCCAGCGCCAGCGCGTGGCCATCGGCCGCGCCATCGTGCGCAAGCCCCAGGTCTTCCTGTTCGACGAGCCGCTGTCGAACCTGGACGCCTCGCTGCGCGTGCAGATGCGCGTGGAAATCTCGCGCCTGCACCAGGAACTCAAGACCACCATGATCTACGTCACGCACGACCAGGTCGAGGCCATGACCCTGGGCGAGCGCATCGTCGTCTTCAACGGCGGGCGCATCGAGCAGGTGGGCAGCCCCCACGAGCTGTACAACCATCCCGGCAACCTGTTCGTGGCCGGCTTCCTCGGTGCGCCGAAGATGAACTTCATCGCTTGCGACGCCGTCGCCTGCGGCCCCGGCACGGTGGCCGTGCGCCTGCCCGGCGGCGCCGTGATCGAGGTCGAGGCCGGCGGCGAGCGCGTGGCGCCCGGCGACCGCCTGACCCTGGGCGTGCGCGCCGAGCATGTCGGCCTGCACGAGGGCGGCAATACGGGCGGCCAGGCGGGGGACAACGTCGTCGATGCGGCCGTCAGCCACGTCGAATACCTGGGCGACGTGGCCATCGTCTACGCCAGCATGCCGGGCGTGGCCGAGATGCTGGCCGTCAAGCTGCCGGCCCAGGAAGCCTTGCGCCAGCCGGGCGCGCCCATGCGCCTGTACCTGCCGCCGCGGCACTGCCTGCTGTTCGATGTGTCGGGGCAAGCCCTGCCGCGCACCGTTGCCGCACCGGCCCAGCCGTTTATGTGACAATAGCCGCTATTTACCATGCTGCCTCTCTTTGACTTATGCAGGCAGAATGGCAGAATGTGTGTTTTTTTTGAGCTTCCTTGCCCTCTGGCAACGCTGCGGCACGACGCTGCGGCAGCCATTGCCGGTGTGTATTTTTGTTATTGATTGAAGGATTGACAATGTCCCAATTCCGCCTTGCCCGTCTTAGCCTGCTGCTGGCAGCCATCGGCCTGAACGTCCTGCCAGCCCTGTCGCACGCACAGGATGCCAAGCCGGCCGCCGCTGCCGGCGCGCCTGCTCCCGCACCAGCCGATACGGTGCGCCCTGAAGTGTTCAAGCTGGTCGATCCGGATGCCGTGAAGGCCTCGATGGATGCGAAAAACTACGCCGACGTGCAAAGCCGCATCGACCAGGCTGCCGCCATCCCCGCCCTGACGCCCTACGAACTGTTCGTGCTGAACCGCCTGCGCGTGGCGCTGGCGTCGACCACCAACAATGCGCCGATGGCCATGACGGCGCTCGAAGCGGTGATCGAGTCGGGCAAACTGGACAAGAAAGCGCAAGGCGATTTCATCCAGGCGCTGGCCAACTACCACTACAACGCCAAGGACTATCCGGGCGCCATCAAGTGGTTCACCCGCTACCAGACGGAAACAGGCGATGTCACCGGCGTGCGCCAGTACATCATCCGTGCCTACTACTTCAGCAATGATTTTGCGCGCGCGAAACAGGAACTGATGTCCGACCTGGCGGCCAAGCAGCAGGCAGGCAAGACGCCAACGATCGAAGAACTGCAATTGCTGGCCAATACAGGCGCGAAGAGCAAGGATCCGGCCACCTACCTGATCGCCATGGAAAACCTGGTGCGCTACTACCCGTCGGATGACTACTGGACCGACTTGCTGAGCCGCGCGCAAGGCAAGGCCGGCTATTCCGACCGCTTCGCGCTCGACGTGCTGCGCCTGCAATTCAAGGCCGTCGACACCATGCCGCCACAGGACTACAGCGACATGGCCGAAATCGCACTGCAGAATGCTTTCCCGACGGAAGCGAAAAAAGTGCTCGACGCCGGCTTTGCCAAGGGCGCGCTGGGTACGGGCGCCAATGCCGCCAAGCACAAGAAACTGCGCGACCAGGCCAACAAGGCTGCCGCCGACGACGTGAAAAACATCGCCAGCGGTGAAGCGTCGGCCATGAAGAGCAAGGACGGCACGGGCTTGATCAACCTCGGCTACGCCTTCGTGACGATGGACCAGTTCGACAAAGGTATCGACCTGATCCAGAAAGGCATCGCCAAGGGCGGCCTGAAGCGTCCTGAAGATGCCAAGCTGCGCCTCGGCTATTCCTATGCCATGGCTGGCAAGAAAGATGAAGCCATCAAGGTGCTGGAAACCGTCAAGGGCGGCGACGGCGTGGGCGACCTGGCCCGCTACTGGATCTTCTGGCTGAACCGTCCTGCCACGGCAGCGGCGGCGCCGGCGGCAGCGGCCAAGTAATACTTGCCAGCAAGCATCCTTGCCAGAGCGGTTCCCGGTGTATGCCGGGGCCGCTTTTTTTTCGACCTGTCTATTCCCGCCATGCCGCCAGCCACCGCAGCCGCCGCTCCTGAACGATTGACCAGCCTGGACGCCTTTCGCGGCTGCGTGATCATCGCCATGATCTGGGTCAACTACCTGGCCGGCATGCCCGGCATCGCCTGGTGGCTCGAACATGCGGGGCCCCGCGCCGACGGCGTCACCGTGCCCGACCTCGTCTTTCCCGGTTTCCTGTTCATGGTCGGCATGGCCATTCCGCTGGCCATGCAGCGCCATTGCGGCCACGTCACGCCGGCCCTGCTGGGACGCCTGCTGTGGCGCTCCGCCAGCCTGATGCTGGCCGGCGTCGTGCTGGCGAATGCCTACCGCTACGATGCGCAGGCGGCGCTGCTGCCGCGCGCCCCGTATTTCCTGCTGTTTTACGTGGCCATGCTCCTGCTGTGGCGCCAGGATGCAGGCCAGCGGGAACGGGCCCTGGGCGGCGCACTGATGCTGTTCCTGCTGGCAACTTTTCGTGGGGAAGTGAACGGCGAGTTTTCCAGCACCTGGCTGCAGCCGTCGTGGTGGGGCATCCTTGGCATGATAGGCTGGGCCTACCTGCTGTGCAGCCTGCTCTACCTGGTGTGCCGGGGGAGCGGCATGGCCCTGATGGGCGTGTTTTCCCTGCTGATTGCGCTGTACATGGGCGGCACGGCGGGCAGCCTGGATTTTTTACCGGACAGCATCCACCGTTTCGTGAACGTGCCGCAGGTGCTCGGTTCCACGGCCGCGAATGTGCTGGCCGGCACCCTGGTGGGCCAGCTGTTCCTGCGTAGCGCCGCCCTGAGCCATGGGCAGCGCATCCGTTTCATGGCCTGGTTCGCACTGGGCCTGCTGGCGGCCGGCCTGCTGCTGCGGCCGTATCACCACATTAACAAGATCGCGGCGACGGAATCGTACACGCTCGTGTGCAGCGCCCTCATCCTGGCGCTGTTCCTCGTGTTCTACGTCGTCATCGACGTGTGGCGCTGGCGCGCCTGGGCCGTGGTGCTGTTGCCTGCCGGCACCAATGCCCTGTTCGCCTACATCGTGCCCGACCTGTGGCAGCAGCTGGCGGCCGTGCTGCACCTGCCGCCCTTCTGGTGGCCGTATCTGGCAACGGGCGGCGCGGCCGGCCTGTGGAATGCCGCCGCCGTCACCGCCCTGATGCTGTTCTTCACTGCCCTGGCCACGCGGCATGGGCTGAAATTGAAATTTTAGACCTTGATGTAGATCTTGCGCCTGTCCATGGCGTAGGCGATCAGCCAGCACAGCAGCATGAAGCTGACGGCAAACAGCAGCGAACCCACGCGCGCCGGCGCCCAGCCCGTAAACCCCTGCTGGTACAGCCACTGGTACAGGTTGACGCCGCCGATGCGCACGGTAAACGCGATGATCACCAGTACTTCCGACACCAGGTAGATGAACAGGGTATTCTTGCCGAAGACTTCAAAGAAGTAGGTCCAGCCCGTCATTTGACGCACGTCAATGACGAACATCAGCAGCGCCAGCAGCAGCAAATCGAGGCCGATGCCCAGCATCACGTAGGAACTGGTCCACAACTTCTTGTTGATCGGAAACACCTCGTTCCAGCACAGGGCCACGGCCACGCAGATGACGCCCGCTACTGCCAGCTGATACAGCGCGGAACGCAGCCGCGCCGGCGCTGCCTGGCGCACAAAGCTGCCCGCCAGGTAGCCGGCAATCACATTGACGATGGACGGCAAGGTGCCGAGCACGCCCTCCGGGTCGAAGGCGATGCCTTCGCCATGGTACAAATGGCTGTCGCCCAGCAGGAACAGGTCGAGCTTGGCCGGCGCATTGCCATGCAGGCTGTAGTCGCCGAAGCATGCCAGGATGGCCCAATAGCCGAGCAAGGCGCAGGCGCTGAAGACGAGGGCGCCGCGCGTCTTCCCGTAATGGAGGATCAGGGCGGCAGCCAGGTAGCACACGGCGATGCGCTGCAGCACGCCGGGGATGCGCGTGTGCGACAGCGGCGACCAGGCGAACTGGCCCGCGTCGTCGATCTTGAAGAAGGGGAACCAGTACAGCAAAAAGCCCAGCAGAAAGATCAGGGCGCTGCGCCGGCACAGCCTGGCCAGCACGGCGCCATGGCCCAGGTGTTCATACTTGCCCAGCGCAAAGGCCAGCGCATTGCCGACGACAAACAGAAAGCTGGGAAACACCAGGTCCGTGACGGTAAATCCATGCCATTCGGCATGCAGGAAAGGCGCATACACGCTGCCCCAGTCGCCCGGGGTATTGACGACGATCATCAGGGCGACGGTCAGGCCGCGCAGGACGTCGAGGGCGAGGTAGCGTTGAGGTGCAATAGTCATGGTCAAACAATTCCAAATAAAAAAGCAGGCCCGCCGCTTGTGGCGGAAAGCCTGAAAAATGACGACGCCTGACAAAACCATCGTGCAGCAGGTGTGGTCAGGCCTTATCCACTACAGTTTGGCGCGCAGGCCAAAGTAAAATTGTCGGCCATTCGAATACAGGGCCGTGGGCTGGTCCTGGTTGGCGCCGTAATACTTGAGCACGGGATTATTCAGGTTCAGCACGTCGAAAGTCAGCGAATAGCGCTCGTCGATCTTGTAGTTGAGCGAGGCTGCCAGGTTGCCCACGCCATGCACATACTGGGGCGAGCTGCTGAACAGGCCGGCCAGGAAGCTGGAGCGGTAGGTGTACGCCAGGCGCGCGCTCAGGCGCTCGTCCTCGTAATAGCCTTCCAGGTTGTAGGTGCCGCGCGAGCTGCCCACCACGGCCGCGCCATCGTCGGCCTTGCCATTCGTATAGGTGTAATTGCCCACCACGCCGAAACCGCCCCACAAGCCCTGCTGGTAGCTCAGTTCCACGCCCTTGTTCGTCGCGCCGATATTCGTCGGCGACTGGATCACATAGGTGTTGAATTTCTTGAAGGTATTATTGTAATAGGTCACGGGCGCCGTACCAAAGGTCACGTACGATTTCATGTCCATGAAAAACGCCCCCACGGACAGCATGGCTTTCGGTGCGAAATACCATTCCAGGGTGGCGTCGTAGTTGGTCGAGCGTATCGGTTTCAGGTCCGGATTGCCGCCCGTACCGGTCAGCAGCTGGTCGTTCAGGTTGACGGCGCCCACCAGCGCGCTGTAGTCGGCGCGCGCCATGGTCTTCGCCACAGCCGCGCGGGCCACCAGGTCCTTGCTCAGGTCAAACTTGATATTCGCGCTGGGCAGCACGTCCGTGTAGCTGTGCTTGACGACGGTGGGCGTATAGGTGCCGAAGATGTTTTCCTGGCCGATCGGATTTTCGCCGCCCGGCACGTTCGTCACCGTCGTCTGCTGCGTGCGCACGACGCGCACGCCCACGTTGCCGCGCCACTTGTTGCCCGACAGATTGGCCATGAGGTAGGCGGCGCTGTCCTTTTCCTTCACGTCCAGCTCGGCCGGCCAGTTGCGCGAGTTCGGCCCGCCCGAATTGTCGTATTTATTCGCCCACGCCACCAGGTCGGCCGGATCGAGCTGCCAGTAGCGGCCCTGCGCATTGCCGCCCAGCCCCTTGCCGTAGTCGCCCGGATAGGTGCCGCCATTCCACTTCGGCAAGGGCGCATTCGTCGTGCCGTCGCACACGGCGCAGCTGCGGTTTTCCGGCCACGACACATTGCGGTGGTGTTCCGCATAGCGGGCGCCGAACTTCAGCGATTCCAGCACGCCATAATCCATGCTCAGTTCACCATCGGCCTGGCCGTATTTTTCCGTGTCCAGGGTTTCCACGTGGGAACCCCAGGCCGATGCCGTCACCACGTTGGTAAATTTGGAAATATCGAGGCCCGGGAAATTCAGCCTGGCCGGCGACAGGCCGTTCAGCTGGTAGGACACGCCCACACCGGTCAAGCCCGCCTCATAGCCGAGGTCGACGGGTGTTTCGCCGATGCCGCGCGTGTAGCCGAGGCTGCCCGTGATGCGCAGGCGCTCGCTGGCGCGGTAGCTGCCGTTGACATCGACATACGCGGTCGACGAGTTCGAGCCGGGGCGGTAGATCTGGTCCACCAGGGCCGGATACAGCTGGCCGTTATAGGGCGTGGTGGCATTGGCGGCAGGAAACTGCGACGCGGGAAAATCGGCCGCCACCAGGGTATTGTTCTTGACGGTAAACGCGCTGGGAATCACGCCCACATGCTTGCCGTCATTGTCGACGGCATTCAGGTTGGCGCCGGGCTGGTTATAAAAGCTGCGGTTGTAATTGGCCGCGTCCAGTTTCGAATAAAAACCGTTGACATCCAGCATCAAATCAGGGGTCGGCTTGAATTGCAGGTCGAGGCTGCCGCCCTGGCGCTTGCGCACCTGTTCGAACAAGGCCGAGTTGATGCCCAGCGGCGCCAGCACGCCGGCCAGTTGCGGATGCTTTTGCGCGGCCGGGCTGTTGGCGTCGATGGCGCCATAGCCGAAGAATTCCTGGCCGTCGCGGCGTTCGTGGCGTTTTTCCGAAAACACCTGGAACAGCACGCCCATGGTCTTCGCCTCGTTCTTCCAGTTGAACAGGGCATTCATTTGCGGGTCCGTCTTGCCCGGCAAGTCCGCATAGATGGCCTGCACGGCCAGCTCGGCCGTGAACGGCTGCTTGAAACTGAGCGGTTTGCGCGTCTCGATATTGATGGAGCCGGCCACGCCGCCTTCCACCAGGTCGGCCTGTGCGCTTTTTTGCACGGTGACGCGGCTGACGATTTCCGACGGCAGCAAGGCAAAGCTGACGCTGCGCCCCACTGTGCCGACCTGGTCCGTGACGAACCAGTCGCCCGTGCCGACAGCGTGGCCGTTGATCAGCGTTTGCGTCAGGCTGGGGCTGGTGCCGCGGATGCTGACCCGGTCATTTTCCGAAAAGCCGCCCTCGCCGCCGGCCGACGAGGAAATGTTGACGCCAGGCACGCGCTGCACGGCATCGGCCACGTTCTTGTCGGGCAGCTTGCCGATGTCTTCCGCGCTGACGACGTCGATCACGGAATCGCTGTTGCGCTTCTGGCTCAGCGACTGTTCCAGCGAGGCGCGGATGCCGGTGACGACGACTTCCTGCATGGGAGCCTGCTGCGCCTGGGCCGCCATATTGATGGACAACAAGGCGACAGCGGCGGCGATGGGGTGTAATACGGGATGCAAACGACTGTTCATAGACTCCTCGTTATGGATGCCCGCCGCGGTGGCGGGACGGTTTTATGGATGAGTACAGACGGCAAACGGCGGGGTGCAGCAGAAAGGGACAAAGACCGGCGGGAGCGCCGAAAAAAAAGGCAAGCCCCCTGGAACAGGAACTTGCCTTGAAAAGACCGAGGAAGACCCGGCCAGACGCGTGCGCATCAGGCCGGATCGTCTTGCTTACAGTTTGGCGCGCAGGCCGAGGTAGAAGGTACGGCCATTGCTATAGAACGCGCGCGGCTGATCGCGGTTTTCAGCGTACATCTTGATGGTGGTGTTCGTCAGGTTAAGCGCATCGAACGTGACCGTGAAGTGTTCGTTGATCTTGTAGTTGAGCGAACCGGCCAGGCCGCCCGCGCCTTCGACGTGCTGGCTGGCGCCACGGTCCACGCCCGCCTTGTACGACGAACGGTAGTTGTAGGCCAGGCGTGCACTGAGGGCGTTGGCTTCGTAGAAGGCCGTCAGGTTGTACGTGCTGCGCGATGCGTTGACCAGCTCGTCACCGTTGTCCAGCTTGCCATCAGCATAGGTGTAGTTGGCCAAAATGCCGAAGTCGCCGAACAGCGGTTGCTGATAGCTGAACTCAGCGCCCTTGTTCTTGCCGCTGGTATTGAATGGCGACGTGATCTGGTACACGGCGTTGGCATTGCGCTTGCTGTTGAAGTAGGTAGCGTTGACGGTACCGTTCGACACGACCGATTTCAGGTCCATGTAGAACAAGCCCACCGAGAAGGCCGACTTCGGCGCGAAATACCATTCGGCGCTGACTTCGGCGTTATCCGACTTCACCGGGTTCAGGTTGACGTTGCCGCCGCTGCCGCTCAATGCATCGTCGTTCAGCGATACCGAACCACCAAGCGCGCTGTAGTCGGGACGGGCGATGGTGCGGGCCACGGCGGCGCGCACGACCAGGTCGTTGCGCACATCGAACTTGATGTTGGCGCTAGGCAAGAAATCGTTGTAGCTGCGCTCATACAGATGCTGCGAGTATGGCCCCCAGTCGGAACCGGTGATCGGACCGCCGGCCTGGTTGACGAGGGTCGACTGCTTGGTGTGCACGGCGCGCAGGCCGAAGTTGCCGCTCCAGTTGTCGCCCGTCAGGTTGGCCATGGCGTAGACAGCCGAGGTTTTTTCCTGCAGCTTGAATTCGTCGGTCCAGTTGTGGCGACGCACGTAGTCGAACAGGCGGTTGCCGGGAGCCGCGCCCCAGGCGCCCAGTGCCGAACCGTCGTACTTGAAGTAGTTGCTCGACAGGTTGCCGCCCAGGTTGCTGGCGAAGTCGCTCGGGTACATCGTGCCGTTCCACACGGGACCGGGATTCGAGAAGCCCAGCGCGCCCGGACGGGTTTCAAACGGATGCTCGGCATCGCGCTTGTGGTCGGTCATGCGGGCGCCGAACTTCACGGAGTCCCATACGCCGGACGACAGGCGCAGCTCGGCATCGATCTGGGCATATTTTTCCTGGTCGACGGAACGCGATTCGCCGCCGCCGGCCCATGCCGTCGAGCCTGGCTTGGTGGTGGTGCCGCCCGGATAGGAAACACTGGCCGGGCTCATGCCGTTCAATTGATACACCATGCCGCCATCGACGTTGTTCTGGTAGTACACATCGTCGCGGTCGTAGCCGACGCCATGGGTCTTGCCCAGCTTGCCGGTCAGGGTCAGGTCCTTGGTGGCGCGGTATTTGAAGTTGAAATCGAGGTAGTACGATTCGCCGCCAGCATCAGGACGGTAGATATTGTCCACTTCGCCAGAGTTTTTTGCGAAGGTGGCGCCTGTCAGCGTGCCATTCTTGACCGTGTAGTTGGTCGGCACCTGACCGGTCGAGACACCTTTATCGTTGGTACTGTTCACCGAGTTGGCCGGTGCAGCCAGCCAGTTGGTGTTTTGATGCGGTGCCTTCAGTTGCGAATAGAAGCCATTCACGTCCAGGGTCAGGTCCTTGCTGGGCTTGAATTCGATGTCGAATGCGCCGCCTTCGCGGGTTTTCTTTTGCTCGAACAGGCTGGCGCCGATAAAGGTCGGCACTTTTACGCCTGCCAGTTCAGGATGGGCCAAGGCCGCATTGCTGGTAGCGGAGATCGGCGTGTAGCCGAGGATTTCCTGGCCATCGCGGCGCACGGTCGATTTCTGCGAGAAACCCTGCACCATGATACCGAGGGTATTCGTGTCATTCTTCCAGTTCACCAGGCCGGAGAACTGCGGGTCCGTCTTGCCGGCCAGGTCATTATGGAAAGCCTGGATCGAGCCTTCGGCCGTGATCTGGTTCTTGAATTCCAGCGGACGGCGGGTGATCACGTCGATCACGCCCGAGACACCGCCTTCAGGCAGGTCCGCCGTGGCGCTCTTGTGCACGACCACGGAGCTCACCAACTCCGATGGCAGCAGGGAGAAGCTGCTGCTGCGGCCGACGTTGCCGCCAAATTGATTCAAGACAAACCAGTCGCCCGTGCTGATGGCATGGCCGTTGAACAGGGTTTGCTGGAAGCTGGGGCTGGTGCCGCGCAGGCTGACGCGGTCGTTTTCGCCGAAGCCGCCTTCGCCACCGGCCGACGATTGGGTATTCACACCTGGCAGGCGCTGGATCGCGTCAGCCACGTTACGGTCAGGCATCTTGCCGATATCTTCAGCGGTCACCACTTCCACCACGGAATCCGCATTACGTTTTTGCTTCAGCGATTTTTCCAGCGATGCACGCACGCCCGTCACCGTGACGGTGGCCACATCTTCGGCGGGTGCTTCTTGCGCCTGCGCCGAAAAGGCCAGGCCGGCGACCATCACGGCAACGGCCGCAGCGATCGGCGTGCGGCTACGCGAACCGGATTTCACGACGGCAGCTGCAGGTGTCAAATTGCGTTTCATGTACTCCCCCTTGATTTAGGCTCCAGGATTGGAACCTTTTCATTTTTAACGTAGATCTTCTTTCCAGCCCGCCCACTGTCGCCGGCATGCTGCAGACCCTTCGGCACAACCACTTACAAAACCAATTCAACGCCAATATACTACTATCCAATACCAGAACACTACCAGTTGCAACTTTTTTTTTATAACGTTGTTTGAATCACACAGACCACTTTATCCAAATCAATCTGTAGCCCGTGTAGACGGACTAAATACCGGCGAAGGCAGGCATAAATTGTTGACCTGATAATTCAAACTGGTTTTATAACGGCCTTTTTTGGTATTATCCAGCGACACAAAACAGATACAGAGCGCGTCTGCAACGCGCCGTAACGGAGACCCTCAGCGTATGACCACCCTGGCTCACATCATGCAAGGCCTGGGGCAGACGAGCAGCCTGCCCCTGTACCAGCAACTGCAGCGCGCGCTGCGCGAAGCGATCGACAAGCGCATCCTCGGCCCCGACGAAGCCCTGCCGGCCGAGCGCCAGCTGGCCAGCGACCTGGCCGTCTCGCGCATCACCGTGCGCAAGGCCATCGATGGCCTCGTCAACGAGGGCTTGCTGGTGCGGCGCCCCGGCTCGGGCAATTTCATCAATACGCGCATCGAGAAAAACTTCGCCAAGCTGACCTCGTTTTCAGAGGACATGCGGGCGCGCGGACGCACGCCGCGCAGCGTGTGGCTCAAGCGCGCAGAGGGCACCGTCACCCCGGAAGAAGCCTTGCGCCTGCGGCTGTCGCCGGGCGCGCCCGTGTACCGCTTCCACCGCATCCGCTATGCGGACGAGGTGCCGATGTGCCTGGAATACGCCACCATCGTGGCCAGCTGCCTGCCGGCGCTCGACGCCGTCGACGTGTCCATGTACGACGCGCTGGAACAGGCGGGCAACCGCCCCGTGCGCGCCTTGCAGCGCCTCAGCGCGCTGTTATTGACGGGGGAACAGGCCAGCCTGCTGCAGGCGGAGGAAGGCGATGCCGGTTTATCGGTGGAAAGGCTGGGCTTTTTGCGCGATGGCCGGGCCGTGGAATTTTGCCGCTCCTACTTCCGCGGCGATATGTACGACTTCGTGGCCGAATTAAGTACCAATTAATACCAGTTTCACGCTTTTCTCAATACCAGAGAAAAACCACTTATTGCAGTGCAATATATATCCGGCATGGCGCCTGTATATAGGCGGCAGCCGTGCAATTACCATTGGCGATTATGTGGCTGCTTTGCGGATAATATGAAAATGCACGCACCGGCTGTGTTTTTGCGCATTGCAGCAAAATGAAGTATTTCCCGTCATGAAGCGGGGGCGGCGCGGCGCCCCACGCCCAGGAAAAGCAGCGCCAGCGCCACGCAGAGCCAGCCGCACAGCGGTCCCAGCCAACCGGCACAGGTCGCCACAGGCCGCGCCGCCGGCAAGGCCGCCAGCAGGGTACTGCCCGGCATGGCGCTGCTGGCCTGCTCCGCCAGTACCCGTCCATACGCGTCGCTGACCGTCAGCCGGCCTTCACGCGCGGCGCGCAGCACCGCATAAGCGTTTTCCACGCCGCGCACGACGGTCATGCGCGCGCCCATCCAGCCATCGAGCTGGAAATCCCAGGCCGGCACCAGCATCGCCTGCGCCCCGGCCGCGCCATACGCCTGTCCCAGCGGCGCGAAATGCATGTCCTTGCAGATGGCCAGGCCCATGTCCTGCCCCGCCACGGGCTGCACGGCATACGCGCCACCGGCAAGAAACTCGCGCTCGGGCGGCGCCAGATGGTGCTTCTGGTAGCTGACGGGCGCGGCGCCATCGGGAGCAAACAGCCAGGCCAGGTTGCGCCGCCCGGCCGCCTCTTGCACGCCGATGCCGAGAATGATCCACACGCCCGCTTGCCGCGCCAGCGCCTGGAAGCGCTGCCGCACGGCGTCGGCCTGCGCTGGCGCCAGCACGGCGATCTTTTCCGGCAGCAGCACCAGCCGGGCGCCCTGCCCGGCCAGCTGCGCCACGTGGCGCGCGTACTGGTCCCAGACGGCTTGCGCGCGCGCCGGCGGCGTGGCCGGGCCGATGAAATCGTCGATAGCCGCCAGTCCCGCCAGCGGCCCGCCTGGTCCTGCTCCGGGTCCGGGTGCGCCGTGCACGCGCCAGGCGCCGCCGGCGAAGGCGGCCGCCAGCAGCAGCGCGGCCGCGCCCGCCGCCGGCGCGTATGCGCGGCCGCCCGCCAGCAGCAGGGCCAGCGCGGACGGCGCCAGGCACAGCACGAACAGCAGGCCGGGCACGCCGGCCAGCGCGGCCACCTGCAGCACAGCAAGATGATCGGCTTGCGAATACGCCAGGCTGCCCCAGTTACCATCGAGCAAGAAGGCCGCCATCACGGTATCGATGGCCACCCACAGCACGGGATAGGCCAGCACCGTCCAGCCTGCCCGGTAGCGCAGCACGAGGCGCCGCGTGGCCAGCACCACCAGCAGCCACAGCAATGCCTTGACGGCGATCGCGGCCAGCACGGCCGGCAAGGGCATCAGCAGGCGAAAATAGCTGAAATTCGACGACAGGCCCAGCACGGCAGCCAGCAAGGTCATCCAGGCCGCATCGCGGCGCGACGAGCGCAGGGCCAGCCACAGCACGGGCAGCGGCGCCAGCCAGGCCAGCCAGCCGACGGGCTGCGGTCCCAGCACCCAGTACAGGGGCAGGCCTGCCGCCAGCGCGGCAGCCAGTTGTAACAGGCGCGCACGCAGCACGCCACTGCCGGCAAACAAGGGGGGCGCAGACAGGATATTGAGCATGCTCAACCTTTCAAGGGCAGCCAGATTTCCACCCCGCCCACGCCGCTGGCCGGATCGAAATGCTGGTCGTAGCGTTCAAAATCAGGCGCGTCGGCCACTTCCAGGCCGGAGCGGGGCAACCACTCGTTCCACACCGTATGCCAGGTGGCGCGGATGGTGGAAATGTGGCCGCGGTGATGAAACACGGCATAGCGCCGCGGGGCGATGCGCAGCCGCGTCCAGCCGTCGGGGGCCTGGGAAAAGTCGTTCACCGGCATGGAGCACAGGTAATCGAAATTACCCGCATCGTCATTGTTGCAGCACACGCCATACGCGAGCTGGCCGGGCGCCGCATGGGCCAGGAAACGCTGCCACAGGGCGGGAATGCCGGCAGCCGTTTCTGCGCGATAACGTTCGACGAGGCCCGCCAGCAGCAAGGCGGGGCCCTGCTCGAAACGGGGTGCTTCCAGGGCCACGCCAGGCGCCACATCCAGTTTGATGGCCTCCACCAGCGCGAGGTTGGCGACGTGGCGCTGGGCCCGCACCATTTCCGGCGTAACCTTGAATTGCTCGCGGAAGGCGCGCGTAAACGCTTCGTGGGAAGCGTAGCCAGCTGCGAGCGCGACGGCAAGGATGTCCTGCGCCCCCTGCGCCAGCACGCGCGCCGCCTCGCTCAGCCGGCGCGCCCGTACATAGCGCATGACGGAGTAGCCTGTCGCCAGGCCGAAGGCGCGCGTCAGGTGGCAGGGCGAAGCGCCGCCCACGCGGGCAATGTCGTCGAGCGACAGATAGTCCGCAGAATGCGATTCGATATACCAGAGTGCCTTGGCCAGATAGTGCATATGCGCTTCCCGTGGAACGAGCAGCGACTGTAGCATTTCCGGGTGCGGAGGATTTGACTGGAATTGCGCAATACCGGACGGGCGGTACAGGTATGCCTATTTGCGCGCGCGCTTTTCATGCGCCAGCTGGCCGCCGCTGATGCGCGCCAGCTCCGCCATTTCCGCCGCCATGAAGGCCAGCAGGTCGTCGATGCTGACGATGCCGAAAAGGCCGCCCAGGCTGTTGACGACGGGCAAGCGGCGAATGCCGTTGACGCGCATGCGTTCGATGATGTCGTAGACGTCCTCGTCTTCGCTGGCCGTGAGCAGCTGCGCGCTCATGATGTCGCCCACCAGCAGGCTGGCAGGGTCGAGGCCCAGGGCGATGACGGAGACGACGATGTCGCGGTCGGTCAGGATGCCGACGGGGACGTGCTCGCCATTGGGCTGCTCGGCCACGACCAGGTCGCCCACGTGGTGCTGGCGCATCATCAGCGCCGCCTGCTCCACGCTGGTGTCACGCTGGCAATGGATGGTTTGCCGGGTGCAGATATCGCCGATACGCATGTCGCCACTCCCTCACGTGCAGAAGTGTCAACGCTACGCCTGCCCGCAGGCACGGGCTTTGCGCCAGATCAATTGAAGCTGGCTTTACTTTTCTTCCGGCGGTGGCAGGAAGCAGGCTTCGACGATCTGCAGGTCGTTGTCCTTGGCAAACTCGCGCACGAAGTGAAACGCCATCGGCTCGATTTCGCGCAGCTTGGTGTTGACGACCACGGATTTGACGCCGTTGACGACGGTCGGGCGCACGTAGGGCGAATACTGGAGGTGCGCGTTGCGCCCGCCGCCTTCGGGATTGAAACAGGACATCACTCCGCAAAGGCGCTCGGCCCAATCGCTGGGTCGGAATTGCTTGCCATTGCTGGTGAGACCAAGGATGAAGAACTCGTCTGAGAGTTCCCCTGTTTTTTGAGATAACTCGGCCATGTGGCTTGTCGGGACTGGATTGCGTGAATGGCCCCGGCGGGTAAACCGGGCTGGTAGTTCAGTTTGTCACTGCACTGCGTGTACTGCGGTAAGCCAGTATTATATCTTATAGAAGACTTGGGTTCTACCTCGATCTGCCCTGACGATGCAAACAGGGGCCGGCACGCCTTGCGCGCCAGCCCCTATTTTAACCTTCTTCCACGCGCCAGGCGCATGGATGGCGCGTATGCGCCCGCATCAGCCGAGGAAAACGGCGCCCGACATCAACAGCAGCAACAGCATCCACAGCAGCAAGGCGCGCCAGACGAGGCCCACCGTGCTCTGCAAGGCGCGCGCCCCCGGCTCTTCGCCGGGCAGGATATCGCTTTCGCTGTCGCTATCGTCGACGGCCATGTCGGGCGTGACGAGCACGCGCGCGGCCGTTTCCGCCGGCGTGCCCAGGCGTACGCCCATGGCGCCGCCGCCAGCCGTCAGGATGATGCCGATGGACTCGTCCTGCCAGCGCTGGGCGAAATTGCGCCAGGCGTAGATGGCGTCCTCGAAATTGCCGACCACGGCAAACGCCACGGCCGTCAGGCGCACGGGGATCCAGTCGATCCAGTAAAAGGCGCGCGCGGCGAACTGGCCGAACGCTTCATTGCGCATGTGCTCGGGCTCGTTCCAGGCGCGCGCCAGGTATTCGGCCACGCGGTACATCACGGCGCAGGCTGGACCCAGCGGCATCAGGAACCAGAAAAATACGCCAAACACATTGCGGTGCGTGGTGATCAGGGCTTTTTCCACGGCGATGCGGGCGATTTCACCCGCTTCCATGCCCACGGTGTCGAGCTTGGTCCAATCGGCCAGCAAGGTGCGGGCCGTCGCTTCGTCGCCGGCGCTCAGGGCCAGCTGGATCGAGGTGAAGTAATGGCTGTAATGGCGAAAGCCCAGGGTCAGGTAGACGATGAGGACATTCCAGGCAAAGGCCAGCAGGGTCAGCTGGTAGTGGAGCAAGATCCAGTACACGCCCGCCGTCGGCACCATCAGCGCACCGATCATGAGGAACCAGCCCATGCGGCCATGGCTGGCGTGGCCGGCATTGAACCAGGTCTCCATGCGCATCGCCAGGCTCTTGATCTCGGCGTAGATGGGATTATCCGCGCGCAAAGGTTTGAGCTGCTCGATCAGCAATGCGCAAAGTATGGAGAGAAATGTCATCAAACGTCCTTTTTGTCTTTTTCAGCAATACCGCAATGCCCGCTACGATAGCGCAGTGCAGTGCCGGAATCAAACTTATTACGTGCGGGGCGCCATTTTACGCGCGCAAGAGGTGAAACAGATTGCGCAGCATGCCGGCCGTCGCGCCCCAGATATAGAAGCGTTCGTAGGGCATGGCGTAGAACGAACGCCGTCCGCCCGGCAATTCCACCGACAGGCGCTGGTGGTTGAGGCCATCCATGAGGAAGGCCAGCGGCACTTCGAAGATTTCCGCCACTTCGGACGGGTCGGCGCGCAGTTCAAACGGCGGCGTCACCAGGCCCACCACGGGCGTGACCTGGTAGCCGGTGCCCGTCAGGTAGTCGGGCAGGCAGCCGAGCACTTCGACGTGCTGGCGCGCCAGCCCCACTTCTTCTTCCGTCTCGCGCAGGGCCGTGGCTACGGGCGAGCCGTCGAACGGTTCGCTGCGCCCGCCGGGAAAGCTGACCTGGCCCGCATGGCTGCTCAGGTGGTCCGTGCGCATGGTCAGCAGGATGGTCAGGCCATCCGGCCGCCGCACGAGGGGAATGAGCACGGCGGCGCGCACGGGCACGGCGCGGGCGGAGAGGAAATCCTGGGTAATCTCGGGCTGCCAGTCCGGCGGTTCGGCCAGGCGCTGGCGCAGCCAGTCCGGCGTCATGCGCGCGGCATCCAGCGCCGCCTCGCCGGCGATCGAATCGATGGCGAGTTGTTTTGGATCAAATGCGATGGTGGCCATGCAGCTTGTCCCATAGACAATTCAGAATAAAAAAGGGGCGCCGAGAGGCACCCCTTTTCCCAACGCAGACGCTGATATTACGCGCTTGCTTTCGCCACAACGCGGCGGTTTGGCAATTTTTCTTTGATACGCGCCGATTTACCCGAACGCTCACGCAGATAGTACAGCTTGGCGCGGCGAACGTCACCACGGCGTTTCACTTCGATCGAAGCGATCAGCGGCGAGTACAGTTGGAACGTACGCTCGACGCCTTCGCCGGACGAGATCTTGCGAACGATGAAGTTCGAGTTCAGGCCACGGTTACGACGGGAGATAACGACGCCTTCGTATGCCTGGGCGCGCTTGCGCGTACCTTCGACGACGTTGACGCTGACGATAACGGTATCGCCTGGTGCGAATTCAGGAATGGTTTTACCCAGACGAGCAATTTCTTCCTGCTCTAATTGTTGAATCAAGTCCATTTTATAACTCCGAAAACCATCATGCCGGCGCACTGTGGATAGCAAGTATCCGCCCGGTAGAGGATGGGTAATACAATATGGGCAACATGCCCGGCACTACTGTCCACCCTGCCGGCCGTCCGGGGACGGCTTACAGGCTGGCCAGGAATTTTTCGTCGGCCTTGCTGAGCAAGCCGGCGGCGCGCGCACTGACCAGCAGGTCAGGACGCTTGGTCGCGGTCGCTTCCAGCATGCGCTGGCGGCGCCACTTGACGATCTCGGCATGATTGCCACCCATTAAGACGGGCGGCACGGCCATGCCTTCATACGTTTCCGGCCGCGTATAGTGCGGCGAATCAAGCAATCCATTGACGAAGCTGTCCTCGATGGCCGATGCTTCCGTGTTCAGGACACCGGGCAACAGGCGGATCACCGCATCCATCAGCGTCATGGCGGGCAATTCACCGCCCGACAGGACAAAATCGCCCATGCTGATCTCTTCATCGACGCAACGGTCCAGCAAACGCTGGTCCACGGCTTCATAGCGGCCGCACAGGATGACGAGACCAGGCTCGGCTTTCAACTGCGTGACACGCTCATGCGTGAGCGGACGGCCTTGCGGCGACATGAACACCACGCGCGGCGCGGCCAGTCCCAGTTCCGTCTGGCGTTGCTTGGCGGCATTAATTGTCGCCTCGAGCGGTCGGGCCATCATCACCATGCCGGGGCCGCCGCCATACGGGCGGTCATCCACGGTGCGGTGATTGTCGGTCGTGAAATCGCGGGGATTCCACAGCGACAAGCCACATTTACCCTGCTCGAAGGCACGCCGGGTCACACCCGACTGCGTCAGCGCGGCAAACATTTCCGGGAACAGGGTCACGACATCAAATTGCATCGCTCGCCATCCTGAAAACATTGCCCGGCGCAAAGTTATGCGCAGGCGGTTTAATAATCGAGGCCCCAGTCGACCGTGATCTTGCCGGCAGCCTTGTCAACGTGAATGACAAACTGGCCAACAAACGGGATCAGGCGCTCAGGCGCCTTTTCAACGGTCTCATCGGCAGTGGCGACGGGCGTAACGCGCAAGATCGACTGCGGACCATTGCTCATCATGTCGTGCACTGTGCCGAGGCACTCGCCTTGCAAATTCTCGACTGTCAGTCCGATCAGATCGGACCAGTAAAATTCATCGGCCGACAGCGTCGGGAAATGGCTACGCGGAATTTGCACAGACACGCCTTTCAGCGCTTCTGCGGCATCCCGCCCGACCACACCCACCAGCTGGGCCACGACGTCGCCGCCGTGTAACTTCGCTTGCCTGACTTGAACATCATGCAAGGTCGGTTTATCAAACCACCAGGTCTTGACGCTTAATAATGCATCCGCGTCGTCGGAGAAAGGAGTGATCCTGACCCCGCCAGCAATGCCATAGGCACCGGAGACATAGCCTACCTGTACCAGGTCATCGGGGACTTTCACCCCGGATGCAGTCTTGACCGTCAAACCAGTGATCTAATTAAGCTGCTGCTTTGCCGTTGCTGGCAACCAGACGGGCAACGGTTGGCGACAATTGTGCGCCAACGCCTTGCCAGTAGGCCAGACGGTCTGCGGTGATACGCAGTGGAACTTCGCCACCTTGCGCCATCGGGTTGTAAAAACCGATACGCTCAATGAAGCGACCATCGCGGCGATTGCGCGAATCAGTAGCGACGATGTTGAAGAACGGGCGCTTCTTGGCGCCTCCACGAGCTAAACGAATAACGACCATAATATTTCCAAAAAGTGTGCTGAGGCGGAAAAAGCCGCAAATTATAGCGCGCTTTACCGCCAGGCAGCAAGCGTTATGATGACGGGCGTGTAATTTGGGCTAATCAAACATTATGACCAGACATCGCCGAAGACGCAATAGGCGCGTGCGCCTATCGTGCCGGCGATGCACGGAATCAGGCAATATCATCGCACAATGTCCGATAAAAATGCTATCGCTGCGGGCGACAATGAGCAATACTGACTATCTTTACCGATGAGCAACTCTGGAGTCCCATGAACACCACGACTGTTTTGCAACACTCGCACAAGAACAAGGCGTTCACGTCGCTGCTGGCTTTCCTGCTGGGCGCCGTGGGCGCGCACCGCTTCTACCTGCATGGCGCCAGGGACCGCTGGGGCTGGCTGCATCTGGCCGCCCTGCCCGCCTGCCTGGTCCTGCGCCAGGCCTTTCCCGAGGCCGACTGGTTTTATCAGATACTGCCGCTGACCCTGTCCGCACTGGGCGGCTTCCTCGAAGCGCTGGTACTGGGCTTGATGCCGGACGACAAGTGGGATGCCCGCTACAACGCCGCATCAAGCCGCCTGTCGGATACGGGCTGGCCGCTGGCCGTCGTGCTGGTGGCCACCCTGATGCTGGGCGCAGGCGTGCTGATCGCTACCATGGCCCGGCTGTTCGACCTGCTGTACACGGGCGGCGCCTACGGTTAATTTCCGTACAGAAATGACATCACGCCGGCCGCCCCGCACGCACATGTAAGTGTTGGTAAGCAATCATGATTTTCCTCTATACTGCATTCACAATGCCAACATTACCGGCACATTCAACACACCCCAGGAGAAGATCATGATTCGTCGCCCATACCTCATCGCAGTGGCCGTCACCGCCCTGTTCAGCACATCCGCCTTCGCGCAAAACCTGTCGCCGAAGGCGCAATACGCCTACGACACGAAGCAAGCCAATACGCGCTATGCGGACGACAAGAAATTGTGCGCAGAAGAAAGCAGCTCCAAAGCCCGCATGCAATGCCTGCGCGACGCCAAGGGCGAATACGACCAGGCCATCATCAACGCCAAGGCCGCGCAAAAAGCGGGCAATTCCTACGCCAGCCAGCCTTCCAAGCAGCCGCAGCACCAGATCTGCGCCGAGTGCGGCAAGGTGCTGGCCGTCAACGTCACTGAAAAAGCGGGCGAAGGCGGCGCGCTGGGCATGATAGGCGGCGGCGTGGCCGGCGCCCTGCTGGGCCGCCAGGTAGGCGGCGGACGCGGCAAGGACCTGGCCACCCTGGCCGGTGCCGCCGGCGGCGCGTATGCCGGCAAGCAAGTCGAAGGCCACATGAAGAACGCCAAGACCTGGACCGTGACCGTGCAATACGAAACGGGCGCCAAGGCCGACTTCGCGTTTGACCAGGACCCAGGACTGGCTGCTGGCGACTTGGTACGCAATTCGGGCAACGGCATCGCCCGCCGTTAAGAACGCAGGGAAAGCATCCATGGCGGCGTTGCCCCGGTCTGGCCGACATTGCCGTACTAGCGGCGGACGGCGACAAGGCGCCTTGCCCTGAACGCGTTCCCAAGCATTCTTGACAGAAATAAAAAAGCGCTGGAGATCACTCTCCAGCGCTTTTTTTGCATTCAGCCGGCTCTCGCCGGCCCCGCGTCAACTTAAAACTGCTCTTCCGACAGCGCCATCACGCCCGCGCTGCCGTCGATGATGGTGGCGCGCAAGCCCGGTGCCTGCGACAGGATGTGGTCGGCAAAGAAGCGGGCCGTGGCGATCTTCGCCTTGTAGAACGCCGCGTCGCCGCTGCCCTCGCCCAGCTTTTGCTGCGCCGCCACGGCCGCGCGCGCCATTTGCCAGCCGCCCAGCACGATGCCAGCCAGTTTCAGGTAGGGCACGCTGCCCGCGAAGACGGCCTTGATATCCGTCTTCATGTTCGCCACCACATACTCGACCACGGCTTCCAGCGCGGCGCTGCCTTCGGCCAGGTGGCGCTGCATGGCCTGGAAGTCGGCGCCGGTCAGCTCGCCCAGCTGGGCTTCCGTGGCGCGCACCTGGGCGATGATGGCTTTCGCCACGGCGCCGCCGTCGCGCACCGTCTTGCGGCCCACGAGGTCGTTCGCCTGGATGGCCGTCGTGCCTTCGTAGATCGTCAGGATCTTGGCGTCGCGGTAATGCTGGGCGGCGCCTGTTTCCTCAATGAAACCCATGCCGCCATGCACCTGCACGCCGTCGCGCGTGACGTCCTGCGACATTTCCGTGGACCACCCCTTGATCACGGGCACCAGGTATTCATACGTGGCCAGGCTTTCCGCGCGCACCCCGGCGTCCGGATGGTGGTGCGCCACGTCGCTGATGGCCGCGCCCACGTAGGCCAGCGCGCGCGCCGCCTCCGTCTGCGAGCGCATCGACATCAGCATGCGGCGCACGTCCGGGTGGTGGATGATGGAGACAGGACCGGCGGAACCAGCCAGGTCGCGCGACTGCACGCGGTCCTTGGCGAACGCCACGGCTTGCTGATAGGCGCGCTCGGCCAGGCCGATGCCCTGCAGGCCCACGCCGAAGCGGGCCGCGTTCATCATGATGAACATGTATTCGAGGCCGCGGTTTTCTTCGCCCACCAGGGTGCCGATGGCGCCGCCGTGGTCGCCGAACTGCAGCACAGCCGTCGGGCTGGCCTTGATGCCCAGCTTGTGCTCGATGGAAACGCAATGCGCGTCATTGCGCGCACCGAGGCTGCCATCCGCGTTGACGAGGAATTTCGGCACGATGAACAGCGAAATGCCTTTCACGCCGGCCGGTGCGTCCGGCGTGCGGGCCAGCACCAGGTGGACGATGTTTTCCGCCATGTCGTGTTCGCCATACGTGATGAAAATCTTCGTGCCAAAGACTTTATACGTGCCATCGTCCTGCGGCACGGCGCGCGTGCGCACGGCGGCCAGGTCGGAGCCGGCCTGCGGCTCCGTCAGGTTCATGGTGCCCGTCCACTTGCCCGACACCAGGTTTTCCAGGTACGTCGCCTTTTGCGCGTCGCTGCCGGCCGTCAGCAGCGCTTCGATGGCGCCGTCCGACAGCAAGGCGACCAGGGCGAACGAAATGCTGGCCGAATTGAGCATTTCGATGCACGGCGTGGCCAAGAGCTTGGGCAAGCCCTGGCCGCCGAACTCGGTCGGATGCTGCACGCCCTGCCAGCCCGCTTCGCCGTAGGCCTTGAACGCTTCCTTGAAGCCTTTCGAGGTCGTCACCTGGCCGTCGTGCCAGAAGCTCGGCTCCTTGTCGCTGGGCCAGTTCAGGGGGGCCACCACGCCGCCGCAGAACTTGGCGTTTTCTTCCAGCACGGCTTCGGCCGTATCGGGCGTGGCGTCTTCGCAGCCGGGCAAAGTGTGGATTTCGGCCAGGCCGGCCAGTTCGTTCATCACGAACAACATGTCTTTCAGCGGGGCTTGATAGCTCATCTATTTCTCCAAGAAAAAAGCCACGCGCGGCTCGCCGTGTGGGGCGGGCCGGCGTGGCTTTGTCAATAACAAAACCTGAATGGGTAAGACTTAGCCCAGTTCTTTGACCAGTTGCGGCACGATCTCGAACAGATCGCCCACGATGCCGTAGTCGGCCACGGCAAAGATCGGCGCTTCCGGATCCTTGTTGATGGCGACGATGGTCTTCGAGTCCTTCATGCCGGCCAGATGCTGGATCGCGCCCGAGATGCCGACGGCGATGTACAGCGATGGCGCGACGATCTTGCCCGTCTGGCCCACTTGCCAGTCGTTCGGCACGAAGCCGGCGTCGACGGCGGCGCGCGAAGCACCCATGGCGGCGCCCAGCTTGTCGGCCAGCGGCTCCAGGATGTGGAAGTTCTCGGCCGAACCCATGCCACGGCCGCCCGACACGATGATTTTCGCGGCGGTCAGTTCAGGACGGTCGGACTTGGCCAGTTCGCGGCCCACGAAGGCGGACTTGCCATTGTCGCCAACGGCGGCGACGGTTTCCGTGGCAGCCGAACCGCCGGTGGCGGCAGCGGCGTCGAAACCGGTGGTGCGCACGGTGATGACCTTGACCTTGTCGCCAGATTGCACGGTGGCAATGGCGTTACCGGCGTAGATCGGGCGCTCGAACGTATCTGGCGAGTCGACCTTGGTGATTTCCGAGATTTGCGCTACGTCCAGCTTGGCGGCCACGCGCGGCAGGATGTTCTTGCCGTAGGCGGTGGCTGGCGCCAGGATGTGGCTGTAGTTGCCGGCGATGGCCAGCACTTGCTCGGCCACGTTCTCGGCCAGGCCGTCGGCAAAGTATGGCGCGTCGGCCACGATGACTTTCGTCACGCCGGCGATCTGCGCGGCGGCAGCGGCGGCAGCCGAGGCGTTCGAACCTGCGACCAGTACGTGCACGTCGCCGCCGCACTGGGCAGCCGCGGTCACGGTGTGGTGGGTGCTGCCCTTTACGGTAGCGTTGTCGTGTTCAGCAATAACTAATGCGACCATGATATGTCCTGTAATTGTTCTGGAGTGACGGCAAAGCCGCTTAGATGACTTTGGCTTCGGTACGCAGCTTGGCGACCAGCGTGGCCACGTCTGCTACCTTGATGCCGGCCGAGCGCTTGGCTGGCTCGACGACTTTCAGCGTCTTCAGGCGCGGCGCAACGTCGACGCCCAGGTCTTCCGGCTTGACGGTCTCGAGGGGCTTTTTCTTTGCCTTCATGATGTTCGGCAAGGTCACATAGCGTGGCTCGTTCAAACGCAGGTCGGTGGTGATGATCGCTGGCAAGGTCAATGCCAGGGTTTCCAGGCCGCCATCGACTTCGCGCGTGACGGTGACTTTGCCGTCTTCCAGCACGACTTTCGAAGCGAACGTGGCTTGCGGCCAACCCAGCAGGGCAGCGAGCATCTGGCCCGTCTGGTTGCTGTCGTCGTCGATCGCCTGTTTGCCCAGGATGATCAGTTGCGGCTGTTCTTTCTCGGCCAGGGATTTGACCAGCTTGGCCACGGCCAGCGGTTCCAGTTCGGTCGTCGTTTCCACCAGGATGCCGCGGTCGGCGCCGATGGCCATGGCGGTGCGCAGGGTTTCCTGGCACTGTGTCACGCCGCAGGAGATGGCGACCACTTCAGTGACCTTGCCGGCCTCTTTCAGGCGCATCGCTTCTTCCAGCGCGATCTCATCGAAAGGGTTCATCGACATTTTGACGTTGGCGGTATCGACGCCAGTGCCGTCACTCTTGACGCGGACTTTGACGTTATAGTCGACCACGCGTTTGACGGGTACCAAGACTTTCATAGCTATGCCTTTGGGAAATTATAAAAATGACGGATCAAGTGCTGATTGTGCGTTCGATTATAAGAGAAATTTGAATCCTGAACCGAATTTAAGCACGATCGTGCGATTTTTTGTTAGAGCAATCCATCTAAACTGTGCAACTACGGGGATTTCGGGGGAGTCTGCCGTTACGCTGCAGGGCAGCAAAAGGGCGTGGAAATGGCCCAGCAAGAAGAAAGCCAGGCCGCGCCACGGCGGCCCCGGCCGGCAGGATTATTTGCGTTGCATCAGGAAGACGAATTCGGTGCCCGTCTGCACGTGCGACAGCAGGGCATTGCCCGTTTGCTTGGCGAAAGCCTGGAAGTCGCGCACGGAACCGGGATCGGTTGCCATGATGCGCAGCACTTCCCCGCTCTGCAGCTCTGACAAAGCCTTTTTCGCCTTCAGAATCGGCAACGGGCAATTCAAGCCCCGCGCGTCGAGTTCTTTGTGAAATTCCATAATCTCGGTATCAAGTAGTGTGTCGCTCATCATCAATATCCCACCATTTTTGTTGTACTGATTTTCGACATACTACTCTAAATCAGGGGCATTGACGCGCTGCACCAAAATAGTTCATCGGCTGTTGTGGGGTCACAACGGGATTCCAAAAGAAATAACGGCCCGCAAACACCGTCTGCGGGCCGTTTTCAAGAGGCAGTGGGGTGGGAAACCCGCATGCCTGCTAGCTTACGCCTTATTTCACGCGCTCGCCCACCCAGGCCGGCACGCCGGCCAGGGCGTTCGCCAGGCCGCTAGCATCGGTGCCGCCGGCCTGCGCCATATCGGGGCGTCCGCCGCCTTTTCCGCCCACTTGCTGTGCAACGAAGTTCACCAGCTCGCCCGCTTTGACCTTGCCAGTCGCATCCGCCGTCACGCCGGCGATCAGGCTGACCTTGCCGTCAGCCACGCTGGCCAGCACGATGGCGGCCGTCTTCAGCTTGTCCTTCAGCTTGTCCATGGTTTCGCGCAGGCGGGCCACGTCGGCGCCGTCCAGCACGGCCGCCAGCACCTTGACGCCGTTGACATCGACGGCTTGCGTGACCAGCTCATCGCCCTGGCCCGACGCCAGTTTCGATTTCAGCGCGGCCAGTTCCTTCTCCAGCGCCTTCACGTGGTCTTGCACCTGAGCAATGCGGGCCGTCAGTTCTTCCGGCTGCGCCTTCAGGGCGCTGGCTGCTTCGACGAGGCGGCGGTTGATGGTCTGCACCAGCGCCAGCGCGCCCTCGCCCGTCACCGCTTCCACGCGGCGGATGCCGGCGGCCACGCCGCTTTCGCCGATGATCTTGAACAGGCCGATATCGCCCGTGCGCTGCACGTGGACGCCGCCGCACAGCTCTTTCGAGCTGCCGATGTCGAGCACGCGCACTTCGTCGCCGTATTTTTCGCCGAACAGGGCCATCGCACCGTGTTTGACGGCGTCGTCAAACGACATCAAATGGGCTTGCGTGGCGCGGTTTTCCAGGATTTCCTTGTTGACGATCGTTTCCACGGCGGCGATCTGCTCGGCCGTCATCGGCGCATTGTGGCTGAAGTCGAAACGGGTCTTGTCCGGGTCGACCAGCGAGCCCTTTTGCGCCACGTGGCTGCCCAGCACTTCGCGCAAGGCCTTGTGCATCAGGTGCGTGGCCGAGTGGTTGCGGATGGTGCGCGCGCGCTTGGCCGTGTCGACTTCCGCCGAGACGGCGTCGCCCACGCTCAAGGTGCCCGATTCGAGCACGCCGTGGTGGCCGAACACCTCGGCCTGGATTTTCAGGGTATCGCTGACGGCAAAGCTGCCCGCGCCCGAGGCGATCACGCCCTGGTCGCCCACCTGGCCGCCCGATTCCGCGTAGAACGGCGTGGTGTCGAGCACGACGATGCCCGTGTCACCGGCCTTGAGTTCCTGCACGGGCGTGCCGGCCGCGTACAGCGCGACGACCTTGCTGCTGAACGTCAGCTGGTCGTAGCCGACGAAGGTGTTTTTCTCGCCCGTGTACTCGACCTTGCTGTCCTTGTGCGTCTTGCCGCCCTTGCGCGACAGTTCCTGGCTTTCCTTCAGGGCCGCGTCGTAGCCCGCCTGGTCGAATGTGATGTCGCGTTCGCGGCAGATGTCGGCCGTCAGGTCCGGCGGGAAACCATAGGTTTCGTACAAGGTGAAAGCGGTGGCGCCGTCGATGCCCGTGGCATCCTTGGCCAGCTGCGCTTCCAGCACTTTCATGCCCGTTTCCAGGGTCTCGCCAAAACGCTCTTCCTCGGCTTTCAGCATGTTGGCGACGTTGTCCTTCGCTTCTTCCAGCTCGGGATAGGCGCCGCCCATCTCGATGGCCAGGTCGGCCACCAGCTTGTAGAAGAACGGTTTCGTCTGGCCCAGCTTGTGGCCATGGCGCAGGGCGCGGCGGATGATGCGGCGCAACACATACGCGCGGCCTTCGCTGCCCGGAATGATGCCGTCGACGATCATGAAGGCGGCGGAGCGGATGTGGTCGGCGATCACGCGCAGCGACTTGTTTTCCAGGTCCGTGGCGCCCGTTTCGCGCGCGGCAGCCTTGATCAGGTGCTGGAACAGGTCGATTTCATAGTTCGAATGCACGTGCTGCAGCACGGCGGCCAGGCGCTCCATGCCCATGCCCGTGTCCACGCAAGGCTTGGGCAGCTTGTGCATGACGCCCGCTTCGTCGCGGTTGAACTGCATGAACACGAGGTTCCAGATTTCAATGAAGCGGTCGCCGTCTTCGTCAGGCGAGCCCGGCGGGCCGCCAGGAATGTCGGCGCCGTGGTCGTAGAAGATTTCCGTGCATGGACCGCATGGGCCCGTGTCCGCCATCTGCCAGAAATTGTCCGAAGCGTAGCGCGACCCCTTGTTGTCGCCGATGCGGATGATGCGCTCGACAGGCACGCCGATTTCCTTGGCCCAGATGTCGTACGCTTCATCATCTTCGATGTAGACGGTGACGGTCAGCTTGTCGGCCGGCAAGCCGTACACCTTGGTCAGCAGTTCCCAGGCGAAGTGGATCGCGTCGCGCTTGAAATAGTCGCCGAAGCTGAAGTTGCCCAGCATTTCAAAGAAGGTATGGTGGCGCGCCGTGTAGCCGACGTTTTCCAGGTCGTTGTGCTTGCCGCCGGCGCGCACGCAGCGCTGCACGGAGGTGGCGCGCGTGTACGGACGGCTGTCCATGCCCGTAAACACGTCCTTGAATTGCACCATGCCGCTGTTCGTCAACAGCAAGGTCGGATCGTTGCCTGGCACCAGGGAGCTGGAACGGACGATGGAATGGCCCTTGGATTCGAAAAATTTGAGGAACTTGTCGCGGATTTCAGATGATTTCATGTTTTTTTGACAAAGAGTGGCGGCAGCTTTAAAGGGAAGATTATACGTGATATGGGGTGCGGCAATGGCGGGTAGCCAGGGCATTGTTGCGCCCGTGCCAACATCGACAGCCTGCCGACTCAGGCCGGGTCGTGGTGGCTGGCGCAGGCGTGCGGTGTGGCTACGGCCGCGGGCGCCGTGGCGCCGGCGGCCGCATTGCAGTCGGCGCAGCGGCCGTACAGGGTCAGTTCGTGGCGCTCGACAACAAAGCCTTGCGGCGCCATGCGCTTCAAGTCGCCCGGGCAATCATGCACGTCGAACACGCGCTGGCACGTGGTGCACTGGAAATGGTGGTGGTGGTGATTGGCGGCCGTGTTCGACTCATAGCGCGGGTTTTCGCCCGGCAAGGTCACCACGTGCACCTTTTCTTCCAGCACCAGCG
Source organism: Janthinobacterium sp. TND4EL3 (assembly GCF_900156175.1). Taxonomy (GTDB): domain Bacteria; phylum Pseudomonadota; class Gammaproteobacteria; order Burkholderiales; family Burkholderiaceae_D; genus Janthinobacterium. The sequence goes on along the minus strand of NZ_FTMV01000004.1, from coordinate 80,095 downwards.
ATTTCAGGTTGCGGTAAACGGTGGCGATGCCCAGCTGCCTCACCTGCAAGCTGGCCTGTTCGAGGATTTCCTGCGCCGACAGGGGGCGCTGGGCCGACTCGATGGCGGCTTGAATAGCGGTTTTTTGACGTGTTGTGCGTTCCATAGCCAACAGAATACACCATCCGCCTGCATCTACCGCCCGGAAAAACTGTCACACAGTAATGATAATGGGTTATCATTATCATCTTCTGGCAGCCAACCCATCCGGCAATGGTCTGCCCCAACCCCGCCAACACCGATAGCGAATAAGGAATTCTTGCCCATGTCCGTACGTCCTCAACAACCGACTCCCCTCGCCCTGGCCATCATGCTGGCCTTTGCCGCGCCCGCCAGCGCCCTGGCGCAGCAGGCAGCCACCTTGCCTGCCGTTACCGTCTCGGCCAGCGCCCTGGCCCTGGGCAGCGACGACATGAGCACGCCCGTGAGCGTACTGGAAGGCGAGGAACTGGTGCGCGCCCGCGAAGCGACCCTGGGCGAAACCCTGGCCGGCCAGCCCGGCATCACCTCCAGCCATTTCGGCGCCGGCGCCAGCCGCCCCATCATCCGCGGCATGGATGGTCCGCGCGTGAAGATCCTGTCCGATGGCGCCGAAGTGCAGGATGCCTCGACCATCAGCCCCGACCATGCCGTCGCGGCCGAACCGATGCTGTCGGAACAGATTGAAGTCTTGCGCGGCCCGTCCGCGCTGGCCTACGGCGGCGGTGCCGTCGGCGGCGTCGTCAATGTGATCGACAAGAAAATCCCCACGCGCGTGCCGGCCAAGGGCTTCGAAGGCAGCGCGGAAGTGCGCGCCAACTCGGCAGCGCGCGACAAGGCGGGCGCCTTTGAAGTGACTGGCGGCTCCGGCAACATCGCCTTCCACGCGGAAGGCGTCAAGCGCGACGCGAAGGAATACAAGGTCGGCAGCGGCTGGGAAGGCGGCTCCAAAGTAGCCGGCAGCTACAACAAGACGGACACGGGCAGCGTGGGCGTGTCGTGGGTGGGTCAGCGCGGCTTCCTGGGCCTGGCTTTCACGAGCCAGCACGCGGAATACGGCTTGCCTGGCCACAACCACGAATTCGAAAGCTGCCACCCGCACGGCACGCACCTGCATTGCGGCGGCCACGACGGCCACGACCATGGCGACGAAGACGAGCATGACCACGAGCACGGCAGCGTGCCCTACGTGAAGCTCAAGAGCGAACGCTGGGACGTGCGCGGCGAATTGCGCGATCCCGTGCCCGGCTTCGCCAAGCTGCGCCTGCGCGCTTCGTTCACCGATTACAAGCACGATGAAATCGAAGGCACGCAAATCGCCACCACGTTCAAGAACAAGGGTCACGATGCGCGCCTGGAAATGGAACACCATCCCGTCTTCGGCTGGCGCGGCGTGGTCGGCCTGCAAACATCGAAGCGCGATTTCTCCGCCCTGGGCGAGGAAGCCTACGTGGCGCCGACGGTGACCAAAAAACACGCGGCCTTCCTGGTGGAAGAATACAAGCTCGACCAATGGCGCTTCGAAGCGGGCTTGCGCCACGAGTGGCAAGACATCGCGGTCGACAGCGCCACCCTGCAAGACCGCAGCGCCAGGGGCACGTCGGTCTCGCTGGGCGCCGTGTGGAAATTCGCGCCGCAGTACTCGCTCGGCTCGACCATTTCGCGCACCCACCGTTTGCCCAGCGCCGAGGAACTGTATGCGCACGGCGTGCACATGGCCACGGCCACGTATGAACTGGGCAATCAAAACCTGGGCAAGGAAACGTCGAACAATATCGACTTGACCTTGCGCAAATATGCGGGCGCCACGACCTTCTCGGCCAGCGCCTACCGCAACAAGGTGGACAACTACATCTTCGGCAGCACGCTGGACAGCCACGAAGGCTTCCAGCTGATCCAGTATGCCCAGCGCGACGCCACGTTTACGGGCGTGGAAGGGCAAGTGCGCCAGCAATTGAACCCCATGTTCGGCGCCAGCGTGTTCGGCGACTACGTGCGGGCCAAGCTGGCCGACGGTGGCGCAGGAAACAATAACAACCTGCCGCGCATCCCCGCCCAGCGTTTTGGCGTGAAATTCGATGCCAACTGGCAGGCGTGGAGCGGCGTGGCCGAGTTCTACCGCGTGGGCAAGCAAGACAAGGTGGCCGCGTTTGAAACGGCCACCCCGGGCTACAACATGCTCAACCTGTCCGCCAACTACGACACGCGCATCGGCACGACGCCGGCCCAGTTCTACATCAAGGCGAACAACCTGACGAATGAACTGGCGTACAGCCATACTTCCTTCATCAAGAATGCGGCGCCTTTGACGGGGCGCAACTTGACTGTGGGAATGCGCGTCACGTTTTAGGCCTCAGGACGGCTTGATCAGGTCGATCCGGTCCGTGCAGAAGCCGTCCACGCCCCAGGCCAGCAGCTCGCTGGCCCGTTCGGGCGTGTTGACGGTGTAGCAGAACAGCCCGTATCCCGCCTCCTTGACCTCTCGCGCCAATTCCGGCGTCAGTTGCTGGTGGTCGCAATGGAGCGCCACCACGCCCAGTTCCTCCGCCGTGCGCGCCCATCCAGCGGGAATGGCTTCGACCAGCCAGCCGCGCGCCAGTTCCGGCGCCGCCTGGCGCGCCGCTTCCAGCGCGGCGATGCTGAACGACGAGAGCAAGGGCAATAACTCCCCTGCAGCAATTTCCTTCGAAAAATAATCGCGCGTGGCCCGCGCCACCGCCTCGCCCGTGGCGACGTCGCAGCCGGGCGCCGGCTTGATCTCGATATTCATCCAGATGCGCTGCGCCTTGCAGTACGCCACCACGGCCCCGAACGCGGGCACGCCCTCGCCCGCGAATGCGGGGCCGAACCAGGCGCCCGCCTCCATGGCCCCCAGCTGCGCGGCCGTGTAGTCGCTGACCTGGCCCCTGCCGGCCACCGTGCGGCCCAGTTCCGGGTCGTGCACGACGACGGGTACGCCGTCGGACGCCAGCATGACGTCGAATTCCACGGCGCGGTAGCCGTAGGCCAGGCCGCAGCGCAGGGCGGCCAGGGTGTTTTCAGGCGCCAGGGTGCCGCCGCCGCGGTGCGCCAGGATGCGTGGATAGGGCCACATGAGGATTCCTTATGCAAAGACTGTCTTGCTATACTATCCCGCGCCCCTCCTGAAAAGTAAAGCGGCCCCGTTTGGCGACGCGCCGCCGCGAATGGCGGCGTGCGAGCGCCGTTTCGTCGCAGTCCTGTTGCGCCCGTGCCTGCACTGGCACACAATGCCTCATCGTTATCAGCAGACAACTATATGAAACCCGACGCCCGCTCCGCCGACGCGCCAGCTGCCAAGCGCCGCTCGCCCTACTACCGCATGCTGCGCGATGCGCGCTATGCGCTGGCGCTGAACGTGATCTGCGCGCTGGTCATTACCTTCATCCTCAATCCGGGCAGCCATTTCGGACAGAACCTCGTCGCCTCGATGTGCATCGGCATGATCGCCTTCCTGCTGATCGACGGCATCCGCCTGACCCTGTGGGGCGCAGACCAGCGGCCCAGATTCCTGCCCTTCACGCTCATCATCCTGATTTCCGTGCCCGTGGCGCAAATGCTGGGCCTGGTCCTGTTCGGCTGGCTGACGGGCGTGGACGTGGGCGGCTTCGACAAGCTGTTGCCCACACAGATGATGGGTACGCTCGTGTTCACCCTGCTGGCCACGGGCGGCGCCGTGCTGTTTTTCTCCAGCCGCGAAAAGATTGCCCGCCTGCAAATGATAGCCGCCGAGGAAAAGGCCCGCGCCGAATCCGTGGCGCGCCAGGCCATGCAAGCGCAGCTGCAGCTGCTGCAGGCGCAGATCGAGCCGCACATGCTGTTCAACACCCTGGCCAACCTGCAGGGCCTGATCAGCTTTGATCCGGACCGCGCCCAGCTGCTGCTCGATCAATTGATCCAGTACCTGCGCGCCACCCTCAGCTCTTCGCGGGCCGGCGCGACGACCCTGGGCCAGGAATTTTCCCTGATGCAAGCCTACCTGGGCCTGATGTCGATACGCATGGGTGAGCGCCTGGGCTACACGCTGGACTTGCCCGAGGCTTTGCGCGATATCAAGGTGCCGCCCATGCTGCTGCAGCCGCTGGTGGAAAACGCCATCCAGCACGGCCTGGAACCGAAGATCGAAGGCGGCCACGTCCACGTGCAGGCCTCCACCGATGGCGGCATGCTGATCCTGACGGTGGCCGACGATGGCCTGGGCCTCGACCATCCGGGCCAGAGCAAGGGCACGCAGCTGGGCATGGCGAACATCCGCGAACGCCTGCGCGGCATGCATGGCGATAGCGCCAGCCTGTCGCTGACCGCCAACACACCGGCAGGCGTCGTCGCCCGCCTGCAATTACCGATACACTCCACCACCACGAGCCCCACGCCATGACCAGTTCCCCCCCGCGCGCCCTGATCGCCGAAGACGAACCCATACTTGCCGCCGCCCTCGCGCACGCCTTGCGCCGGCTCTGGCCGGAACTCGACATCGTTGCCGCCTGCGCCAATGGCGTGGAAGCCTTGCAGCAAGGCTTGGCGCTGTTGCCCGACATACTCTTTCTTGACATCAAAATGCCGGGCAAGACGGGCCTGGAAGCGGCCGAAGAGCTGGCCGAACAGTGGCCCGACGGCACGCCCTTCCCCAGCATCGTCTTTGTCACCGCCTACGACGAATACGCGCTGGCCGCCTTCGAGCACGCGGCCGCCGACTACGTGCTTAAACCCGTCAACGATGCACGCCTGGGCAAGACGGTGGAACGGCTGCGGCAGCGCCTGTGCGCCAGCGGCGGAAGCGGGAGCGGGAGCGCGAGCGCAACGCCAGCGCCGGCCACCACGGCGGCGCCCGTCACCGTGTCCGCCAGCGACGACAACCTGGCCCGCCTGCTGGCCCAGTTGCAGGCGATGACGGCGCCCGCGCCGCGCCTGCAGATGATACGGGCGGCCGTCGGCAACAGCGTGCGCATGATCGCGCTGGCCGACGTCGTGTATTTCGAGGCGCTGGACAAATACATCAACGTCGTGTGCCAGGACAGCGAAGCGCTGATACGCACGAGCCTGAAGGAACTCTTACCCCAGCTGGACCCGCAGCAGTTCTGGCAAATCCACCGGGGCACCATCGTCAATGCCAGCGCCATCGCCACGGCCGTGCGCGACGAGGCCGGCAAGCTGTCGCTGACCCTGCGCCAGCATCCGGCGCAACTGCGCGTCAGTCCCTTATATGCCCATCTGTTCCGCCAGATGTAGCTAGTGCAGCTGGTGCTTCAGGTCCGACAGTTCATCGTGGACTTTCTGCACGGCGCTCTTCATTTCCGGCGTCACGCTGGTCGCCGTGCCGCACGCCCGCTTGGCGCGGTCGCCCAGCGATTCCATCTGGTCGACGGCTTGCCGGATGCGCGCATCGTCCTGCGTGTCGATGGCTTGCCGCACGGCGCTCTTTTGCTGGTCCAGCTGGTTGATGCAATCCTTCAAGTCCATCGGCATGCCCTGCTGCTTGCCGCACAGCTGGGCCGCCTGGCCGATCGCGTGTTCGATGGCGCCGAAGCGCCGGGCCACTTCCTTTACCTGCATCATGATGTGTCCTCCCATGGTATCTGGAGTTGGATCGCCAGGCCGGCCCAGGGTTCCCCGCCAGCGGCCAGGGCATTGAAATTTCCATGAGGCACTTTTTTGTAAGCGCTTGTGACATTCTAGATAATTATCAAATCCTTCAGATACATTGGCGTACCTGAACCACCATGCCCTCCATGACCTCGCTGCCACCCCTGCCCCGCCGCGCTCCCGGCCTGCTGCTGATCGTCCTGCTGCACGCGGGGCTGGCCTATGTCGTGCTGCAGTCGCGCCCCCGCCTTGCCGCTGACGAGCACTTGCCACAGGGCCCGGCCATCGCCTGGCTGCGCTACACCGCCCCTGCGCCGCCCAGGCCGGTAGCCTTGCCCAGCGCAAAACCGGCCGCTGAACGTGTGCCGCGCCGAACCATACCGGCGCCCGTCAGCCGCCCCCTGCCCCCGCCCGCCGCCGAGCCGGCGCCAGCACCGGCAACGCCGGAAGCGATCACGGCGCCCCCAGCGCTCAGCGCCGCCGACATCCTGGCGCAAGCCAAACGCGACGTGGGCAAGATCGACAGGGATTTGCGCAAGGAATTCCCGCAGCGGGGCGGGGAGAAATTCGACGACACGGGATTCAAGCGCATGCAGCAAGGCTTTGCCGAGGCCTACGCGGCCGTGCCGCCGAAATGGTACGAGGCATCGAAAATCGAGGAAGTGGGCGCGAATGAGGCCAGGGGCAGCCGCACGTATAAAATCACCAGCGCGCTGGGCACCCTATGCGTGACCACGCGCGCGGGCAAGCAGGGGGAAACGATGATAGGCATGTGCCCCAAATAACCGCCTCACCCCACCGCTTCGCGCGCGCCCAGCGGCTGCAAGTGGCGCAGGCGCAGGGCGATCAGCACGCCGCCGCCCAGGCACAGGCCCAGCATGATGATGACGCCCGTCCAGCCGTCGAAGCCCCACATCATGCCCGAGGCGGAACCGATCAGGCTGGAACCGAGATAATAGAACAGCAGGTAGAAGGCCGAGGCCAGCGCCTGCGGCGCGCGGGCGCGGCGGCTGACCCAGCTGCTGGCGATCGAGTGCGAGGCAAAGAAACCGAAGGTGGCCAGCGCCATGCCGATGACGATCAGCGGCAGCGAGTCGAACAGGGTCAATACAATGCCACTGAGCATCACCGACAGCATGATCCACAGCACGCCCCGCCGCCCCAGCCGGTCCACCAGGCGGCCCGCCCACACGGAGCTGAAGATGCCGATCAGGTACAGAAAGGCCAGCAAGCCGACCGTGCTCTGGCGCAAGCTGAACGGCGCGGCCAGCAGGCGGTAGCCGATGTAGTTATACAGGCTGACGAAACAGCCCATCAGCACGAACGCCAGGCAGAACAGCCACGGCAAGCCCCGGTCGGAAAAATGTTGCTTGATCGCGTGCGGCAATGCATTCCAGCCTTTGGTGCTGGGCACGAAGTTCTTCGACGCGGGCAGGCTGCGCCAGAATTCCGCCGCCGCCAGCACGCCGGCCACGCCCAGCACGCCCAGGGCCCAGCGCCATGACAGGAAATCGCTGAGCATGGAAGCGATCAGCCTCCCCGACATGCCGCCGAAGGCGCTGCCGGCAATATACAAGCCCATCGACAGTCCCAGCGACGGCCCCTCGATTTCCTCGCCCAGGTAAGCCATGGCCACGGCCGGCATGCCGCCCAGGGCCACGCCCAGCGCGGCGCGGATGGCCAGCAGTTGCGCATAATCCTGGGCGAAGGCGGACAGGATCGTCAATATCGCGGCGGAAAACATCGACGCCACCATCAGCGGCTTGCGCCCCACCCGGTCCGACACTGCACTGAGCAGCACCAGCGAGATGGCCAGCAAGCCGCTGGAGACGGACAGCGACCAGCTGCTTTGCGCGGGCGTCAGATGAAACTGGTGCGACAGCAGCGGGAACAGCGGTTGTATGCAGTACAGCAAGCTGAAGGTGGAAAAGCCGCCGAAGAACAGGGCGCGGTTGCTGCGCTTGAATTCGATGGAACCCTTGGCGATGGCTTTGCGGGCAGCGGGCGCGGAAACCGGAAGGGCGGAAGGTGCGGCGGGGGCAAAGGCAAGCGATGAATCAGACATGGCCGTGTTTCGGAAAGGAAGCGAGTCTTCATCTTAGGATTGCCAACTCATATCGTCCAATATATATTCAAGGCCCAACTCATACTTTAAAACGATTACTGACATGGAACTGCGCCACCTGCGTTACTTCGTCGCCGTCGCCGAAGAGCTGCACTTCACGCGCGCGGCCGAGCGCCTGCACATCGGCCAGCCGCCGCTGAGCCAGCAGATCCAGGCGCTGGAGGGGGAACTCGGTGCGCAGTTGTTCGAGCGCAACAAGCGCTCGGTGCGCCTGACGCAGGCCGGCCGCCTCTTCCTCGACGATGCGCGGCGCATCCTGGCCCTGTCGGAACAGGCGGCCGTCACGGCGCGCCGGGCCCAGCGGGGCGAAGCGGGCGAATTGCGCATCGGTTTTACGTTTTCCACGCCGTTTACGCCCTACTTCGCCACCGTCATCAACCGCTACCGCCAGCAGTTTCCCCACGTCACCTTGACCCTGCACGAGATGGCGACATTGCATCAGCTCGTAGCGATCTCGGGCCGGACCATGGACCTGGGCTTCGTGCGCCCGCCGGAAACGACGTATCCGGACGACATCCGCCTGACCGAATTGCGCCAGGACCCGCTGTTCCTCGTGCTGCCCGTCGCCCACGCGCTGGCGGCCAAGGACAGCATCGCCATTGCCGACATGGCGGGCGAAGGCTTTGTCATGTATCCCAGGGATGCGGGCACGGGGATTTACCCGCAGATCTTCCGCCTGTGCAAGGCGGCCGGCTTCGTGCCCCAGGTGGCGCAGGAAGCGGGCGAAGCGTCGACCATCATCGGCCTGGTGGCGGCCGGCTGCGGCATTTCCGTGCTGCCCGCCTCGTTCGACCGCATCCGCATGGATGGCGTGTGCTACCGCCCCATCGCCGACCCGCAGGCGACCACCAGTTTATTACTTGCACAAAGGGAAGAAGAGACGTCGCCGCTGGTGGCGGCTTTTGTACAACTGGCCGAGGAAGCGGCGCTGGAAGGGGGAGCGTAGGCCGGCAGGCGCCGGCCCACGCGAACGGCTTTACGAGTAGTCGGCGTCCAGCTCGGAACCGGCGTAATTCTCCAGGTCCTCGAACAGGCTCTTCATGCTGGCCCGCGTGAGGATTTTCTGCACCACGGTGCAGCTGCGACGGTAGGACGCGATGCGGTCGAGCAGCACCGGGTGATGCTGCACGGGCACCTTGGCCACCAGGGCGGCCCAGCCTTCCTCGAAGTCGGGCTTGTTCTTGCGCACGGAGCGCACGAAACGTTCAAACTCCTTTTGCCCCGTGCGCGCGACGATGCGCCCGCCCCCTTCGATGGCGAAGATGATGGCCAGGGCGATGACGCCCTCGGCATTCAGGTCGCTGTCGCTGACGGGGCCGTTGTCGTGGTGGCGGCGCAGCCAGCCGGCCAGGCGCACGACGGCTTGCACTTCCTTGCGCTGTTGCAACTGCAACGCATACTTTTCATAGCCGGCCCAGTTCTGGTTCGGGTCGGCCTGGCAAATATCGATGAACAGTTCGCGCAGGCGCCGCTGCAGGTAGACGGGGTCCTGGTCGTATTCGCCGACGAGGGCGTCTTCGGGCAGCTGCGACAGTTCCTTGATCAGGCGGAAACCCACCTGGAAGGCGTGCTCGGCGCCGTGCTCGACGAGGAAATCGAGGGCGGCCTGGTCGCCTTCATGCGTGACGGCCTGCTCCAGGCCCAGCGACACGCCGCCCACCGTCAGGTACAGCGCCTTCTGGATGCCGTCGGCAGTGCGCTCATTCGTGAACTTCTCGGCCACCATGGCCGTGATGCCCGTCAATTCATCGGCCAGGTTCAGCGCCGCGTCTTCGCGCGGGTCGTTCGGCAACAGCTTGATGGCGCGCACGAGGCGCGGAAGATTCTCTACAACAATTGCTGGCAGCATTAGACGTTCCCTGCTTTCATTACGAGAAAATGCCCGTGCCCAGGCTGCGGCGCGTGCTGGAACGCGGCGCGCTGCGCGTGCTCGGTACTTGCTTGCGCAGGCGGTACAGCAATTCCTTGGTACTGCGCTGCAACATGGTCGGCTCTTCGTCCGGGTCGTCCGAGTATTCCGCGTCGGCCAGGTCGGCGCTGTGGCGGAAGTCGGGGAACAGCTCGAACAGCGAGCGGTCCCAGCCGTCTTCATTGGCTTGCGCCAGCTCGATGGCCAGCGGCACGACGTCGTTGTCGGACGAGGTCACGCCCGTCACGTACGGTCCCTTGATGACGATCTCGCCCGCCACTTCGAGGATTTCCTTCGGCGCCATCGAGAACAGGATGGCGAACGCCGTGGCGCCCCAGTCGGTGGCGGACGCTTCGAGCAGCAGCTCGCGGCGACGCTCGGCGTCGTCGGTGGAAAACACGACGCCGTGGATGTGCGCGAACAGCGCTTCGGCGATGCGTTCCGGATCATCCTCGATCTGGTCGTCGCTCCAGGTGGCGGCGATGAAGGCCAGGCTGTCGGCCCACGCCTTCGGCGGCACCAGCAGGGTGGCCAGCGACATCTTGCCGCCGTCGAAACCGGCCAGGTGCAGGGCCGTCACTTGCGGCGGGATGGCGCTCAGCACTTCCACCACGGCAAGATCGCCGTACTGGTCGGCAGCGTCGGCGAACGCCTGCTCGGCGTGGCCCAGCGAACCGGACAGCACCAGTTCCGTGACCTGCTTCGTCAGCGCGGGCAGGTTGCTTTTTTGTTCATTATCGGCCATGGTCATCTCCATCCTGGTCAAACATCTGGGCGAAATCGTCGGTGGCTTCGTCTTCGTCATGCTCGTCGTCGCCGTCGTCATTGGCGGCCAGCTGGTCGAGCGACTGGTCGTCGTCGTCCCACAGGCGCGGATTCTTGTGCAGGAAGGCCGTGATGATGGCCTGGCGCGCCAGGTCGGGGAAGCTCTCTTCGATGGCGGCGTACATCTTCGCCGCTTCCGGCGCGGCGCACGTCGCCATGGAAAACACGCGGGACGGGTCGCCGAACTCGTAGTCTTCGCTTTCGGCCAGCAAGCCTTTCGGGTCGCTGAAGGTGATGTGATCGACCAGCGCGAAGGCCAGCATGTTCACGTCTTCGATGCCGCCGCCGCTGGCGTACTCGCCGACCAGCGCGTCGACCATGCTCTTGTAGTTCTTGCGGTTCGGCGGGTCGCCGAGGATGCCGTCGATCTGGCCTTCCAGCTCGCGCGACTGGTACGCGAATTCAGGGTGTACTCTTCTCATGCTGTGCTTTCCAATGTGATGCGCGGCGCTGTTACTTTAAAAGCGCCGTTGTTGTTGTTTTTAAAATCATTCAGGCTGACCGGACGGCCGCCAGCGTGCTTAGTCGGCCGGCAGTACAGTGCCATGCAGGCGGAACACGCCGCACCACAGGGCATAGGCTTCCGCTTCCGGATCGATGATGATGCGGTGGTTGACGCTCTGGTCGTATTCGGCGCGCTTGGCCGGGTCGGCCAGGATTTCATACGCCTTGGTCACGCTCTTGAAGCGCGCCTCGGCGCCGGGGGCCTGGTTGCGGTCGGGGTGGAAGCGCATGGCCAGCGAACGGTAAACTTTCTTGATTTCATCGTCGCTGGCATTGGGCGCGACACCGAGGACGTTATACAAATTTTCCATAAATGGCTCCGGGGTCACGTTTTGTTTGCTAATTAAAGGCGAATTATCCTATAGAACGGCGCCCGCGTCGCTTGCATGCTGGGAAATGGGGGCAAATACGTGCTTATAAAGCGCTTGCGGTACGGTAAAATGCTCTTTACTGTCACTCTTCCGCATTGATCAATGAGCAACGATAAACCGAATACCGCCGCGCCAGCGCTGGCGCCCAATTTCTTGCGTAACATCATCGAAGCCGACCTGGCTGCCGGCACCCACGTGCGTCCCGGCCTGCCCCAGGTGATCACGCGTTTCCCGCCGGAACCGAACGGCTACCTGCACGTGGGCCACGCCAAGTCGATCTGCGTCAACTTCGGCCTGGCGCGCGACTACGCCGGCCAGTGCAACCTGCGCTTCGACGACACCAACCCGGCCAAGGAAGAGCAGGAATACGTCGACACCATCATGGACAGCGTGAAATGGCTGGGCTTTGACTGGGAACCGAAGACGGCCGATGGCCAGAGCCACCTGCACTACGCAAGCGACTATTTCGACCAGCTGTATGCGATGGCCGAGTACCTGATCACGGCCGGCTTTGCCTATGTGGACAGCCAGAGCGCCGAAGACATGGCCGCCAACCGGGGCAATTTCGGCCAGGCCGGCAAGAATTCGCCGTTCCGCGACCGTCCGCGCGACGAATCGCTGGCCCTGTTCCGCGCCATGAAGGCGGGCCAGTTCAAGGATGGCGAGCACATCCTGCGCGCGAAGATCAGCGAAGATGCCATGAGTTCGCCGAACATGAACTTGCGCGATCCGGCCATCTACCGCATCCGCCACGCGCATCACCACCGCACGGGCGACGCCTGGTGCATCTATCCGATGTACGACTACACGCACCCGATCTCGGACGCGCTGGAAAACATCACGCATTCGATCTGCACGCTGGAATTCCAGGACCACCGCCCGTTCTACGACTGGCTGCTGGAAACCCTGGCCGCCGGCGGCTTCTTCCAGCAACCCGTGCCGCACCAGTTCGAATTCTCGCGCCTGAACCTGACCTACATCGTCACCAGCAAGCGCAAGCTGCGCCAGCTGGTGGAAGAGCAGATCGTCGACGGCTGGGACGACCCCCGCATGCCGACCCTGGTGGGCATGCGCCGCCGCGGCTATACGCCGGAAGCGATTCAATTGATGTGCGAACGCACGGGCGTGACGAAATCGGACGGCTGGATCGACTACAGCGTGCTCGAAGGCTGCTTGCGCGAAGACCTGGACCCGAAGGCGCCCCGCACGGTGGCCGTGCTGCGTCCGTTGAAGTTGATTATCGACAACTTCCCCGAAAACGAGAGCGTCGAGTGCACGGCGCCCGTGCATCCGCACTTCCCGGAACGGGGCTTGCGCACCTTCCCCATCTCGCGCGAGCTGTGGATCGAGGAAGACGACTTCATGGAAGTGCCGAACAAGGGCTATTTCCGCCTGTATCCGCCCATCGACGACAAGCCGGGCAGCAAGGTCCGCCTGCGCTACGGCTACGTGATCGAGTGCACGGGCTTTGACAAGGATGAAAACGGTAAAGTCATCGCCGTGCATTGCACCTACTTCCCTGACAGCAAGTCGGGCACGGAAGGCAGCGCCAACTACAAGGTCAAGGGCAATATGCACTGGATCAGCGCGCCGACGGCGATTGCCGCCGAAGTACGCCTGTACGACCGCCTGTTTACGGACCCGCAGCCGGACGCGGGCGGCAAGGACTTCAAGCTGGCCCTGAATCCGCTGGCCAAGGAAGTGGTGCAGGCATGGCTGGAACCGGGCGCGGAACTGGCCCAGCCGGAACAGCGCTTCCAGTTCGAGCGCCACGGCTACTTCGCGGCCGACCGGGTCGACAGCCAGCCGGGCAAGCCCGTCTTCAACCGCATCGTCACGCTGAAAGACAGCTGGCAGCCCGCGAAATAAGGGCTGGACGGCACACGAAAAAACCGCTGCGGCGGTTTTTTTTTGGCTCTGTCACCGTTAAGTAGGGGATTTCCAGGAATCTTGCTCTGCCCCGGCTGCCTGACGGTGCATAGCAGGCCAACCGTAGCCATCCATGCAGCCAGCCGAATGGGCCAGGCCGTCAACTTGCGCGCCGGCATCCGTGTGCGGGGCGCCACCCATGTACGGAACGTCAACATCTATTCCAGGCGCATCCGCTCACCGCAAGCGTTATTGAAAGCAACGCTGGGAGCATTCCCACACCTGACGGTGACATAGCTTTTTTTCGCCGCGCCAGAATGGCTCCCCGCCGGATGTGTCCCTATGAAAAGTATTGCCTGTTGACTATATTTGCGATAATTTTGTATATTAGGCAGCTATTGAGCAATTTGCAATGTCGATAGTGCTTGTACAACGCAGTCCAGCCCCTGCCGCCCAGGCGGCACCCGATTCCTTCTCCTGATGCGGATGGCGATGTCCTCTACTGCTGGTGAACAACAGTTATCGCTGGAAAAAAGGCCGTTGTGGCTGCTCGGCTTCGCACTGTCACTGATGGTCGGCTTGCTGTTCTACATGGCCGCCTCGCTGTCGATCGAAAGCGATGCCAGCGAACTGTTCAACAATCTGGCGCGCACTACCCGGCAAAACATCGAATCGCGCGTCAAGTCCTATGCCAACCTGCTGCGCGGCGCGGCCAGCCTGTTCCGCGCCAACGAACACGTGAGCCGCGAGCAATTCCACCGCTATGTGGCGAACATGGGCTTGCAGCAAAACTATCCGGGCGTAATGAATCTCAATTACAGCCAGGAACTGGACGAGGCCCAGCGCCCCGCCTTTGAAGCGGCCATGCGGCGCGACTATCCGCCCGGGCGCGACGGCTATCCCGCGTTTGCCATCCATCCCTCGCCGCCCCGCGAACACTATTCCGTGCTGGTCTACATCGAACCGATCGCCAGCGCCGCGGACAAATACGGCCACGACATCGCCGCGCGCCCCCTGATCGCCGAAGCGCTGGCGCAGTCGCGCGATTCCGGCCGCATCAGCAATTCCGGCGTGCCCGTGCCCATGGATGGCCGGCCCCAGCTGACGGGCATGGCCATGCGCATGCCCGTCTACCGGCTCGGCATGCCGACCGACACCGTGGCGCAGCGGCGCGCGGCCCACCTCGGCTCCGTCGGCATCGGCTACGACCTGGTGACGATGGTGCGCAGCGCACTGGCCGACATGCCGGTACGCAATGTCCGCCTGACCCTGTTCGACGTCGGGCCGCAAGCGACGCAAGCGCTGGACCTGCCGCACGACATGCGCCCCATCTTCGACAGCACGACGGCGGGACTGCACGCGCCGTGGTGGCAGCCAGGCAACTCGGGGCGCTACCTGAGCAGCACAATGTTGATTGAATACAATGGCCGCGTATGGCAAGCGCTGTTCAGCGTGCGCAAGAGCGACCTGTATACGCGCTTCGACGCCTTCCTGCCGTGGCTGGCCCTGCTGACGGGCTTCGCCAGCGCCATGTTGCTGTACATTCTGTTCCATACGCTGGCGTCGTCGCGCCGGCGCGCCATCCAGATGGCGAACGGCATGACGGAAGAATTGCGGGCCAGCCAGATCCGCCTGCAACTGTCGCACCAGAAACTGCGCCGCCTGGCGGCCCACGCCGACCAGATCAAGGAAGAGGAGCGCAAGCGCATCGCGCGCGAAATCCATGACGACCTGGGGCAGAACCTGCTGGTGCTGCGCATCGACGCCGACATGCTGGCCTCGCGCACGCAGCGGCGCCACCCGCGCCTGAACGCCCGCGCCCGTTCGACCCTGGCGCAGATCGACGCCACCATCAAGAGCGTGCGGCAGATCATCAACGACTTGCGTCCTACCGTGCTCGACCTGGGGGTGAACGCGGCCGTCGAATGGCAGGTGGCGCAGTTCCGCCAGCGCACGGGCATCGCCTGCGAAGTGAGCGAAAGCCATGACGATATCTGCCTGAGCGACCAGTGCGCGACGGCCCTGTTCCGCATCCTGCAAGAATCACTGAGCAACATTTCCCAGCATGCCAATGCCAGCCGCGTGCAAGTCAAGCTGGAGAAGTGCCGCGATACCGTTTCGCTGAGCGTGAGCGACAACGGCGTGGGTGCGGCCATCGACGGACGCAACAAGCTGGGCTCGTTCGGCCTGGTTGGCATCGAAGAGCGGATAAAATTGCTTGGCGGCACGTTCTACATCGTCAGCAGTCCCGGCGCCGGCATGAGCGTGCACGTCAGCGTGCCGCTGGGCGCCGATGCGACCCGTTTCCCCTACCAGGACGAGGCCAGTGCCTGAGGGCGCGGCGCCCGGCCTGGAAGCGGACCGGGCTTGCGTATTTTGTGTTTAGGTGCAATATTGATGTAGAACAACTCTCATTGCCTGCCGCTTACTGCCCAGGCGCCCTTCCACCTGCCAAGGAGTCCACGCCACCAGCCAGCACCTTCCTTTTCCCCGCCGTTTCCCCCACCCTGCTCTTTACATACAAGGATACTCATGGATACGAACGACAGTTTCAAGGCTATAGCGGATTTGAATTTGGACGCGATCAAGGTCAAGCTGATGCACCGGGAATCGGGCGAAGGATGGAGCCTGGAGAAGGCCAATGCGGTGGAATTCGAGTACCGGCGCTTCCTCATCCTGATGAAGCAGTTTCCCCAGGAAGAGACGGCGCCGCTGATGGATGTCGACACGTTCTGGCATTACCACATCCTCGACACCCTGAAATATGCGGCCGATTGCGAACAGATATTCGGCTATTTCCTCCACCACTTCCCCTACATCGGCCTGCGCGGCGAAGACGACGAAGCGGCGCACCACCGCGTGGGCGAGCGCATGAAACAATTGTACGAGCAGACGTTCGGTGAAGATTACCTACGCGCAGAGACAGCGTATTCGGGGCGCGCCGTACAGGCGGCGTATTCGGGCCGGGCCGTCAAGACGGCGTTTTCCAGCGCAGCCGTGCAGGCGACCGCGTATTCGGGCCGTGCCGTGCAGCAGACAGCGTATTCGGGAAGGGCGGTACAGGCCGCGTTTTCCAGTGCAGCGGTGCAAGCGACGGCGTATTCGGGCCGCGCCACCGGTGCTGCCATGACCGCATTTTCCAGCGCACCGGGCGCATCGGCCGCAGGGCTCGCCGAGTCGTCCGCGACCGGCCTGGAAATGGGGCGATTCTATACTGATCGCCCGGCGCTGAGTCCGGACGCGCAATAGAAGACAGGAAAGACAGATTTGGCTGCCGCACGCGGCAAGCCTGACTTGCGCAGACGGCACCTCTCAGTTTGCCGTCTGTCGGGCGCTCTTAGGCAGCCATCAACTCGCGCAGTTCACGAATGCTGAAATCGCTGATTTCATGCATGCGGATAAGGATCGTGGCGCCAATCGGCAAGGTGTTGTGACGAATCTTGCTGATGACAGGCGGCGCCACTTCCAGCGCGCGCGACAGGGCGGCATCATTTTTCAGCTGCAGCTTGTCGATGATCGCATCGAGGACGCGATTCGGGTTGTAGGTAGGCAAAGAGGTAATTTGTTTGAGAGACATGATCGAAAATCCGTACTTGTTGTATTAGTGCCAAAAGAAACCGAATGTCTCTTCTGCAATAATTCAGGGTAAACACACTAAAAAGCGCCATCACTTATGCGGTATTAATCCCGCAAACAATATAATACACGCTATTGTTGATTTTTGCTTAACTTAAAGCAAAATTGTGATAATTGAAGAGAATTGACGCACTTGGAATGTGCTAGAGGATAACTCAAAATGGAAAAATTTGCTGCAAGTCATCAATTATTACAATGAGAAATGCCGCTATGCATGAGCCAGACAATGGTCATCAAGGTGCCCAGGCGGGCCATATCGGCTGACAAGCGCCAGCCTTGCGCGGCCAGGCCGGCCGCCGTGGCCGTCCCCGCGGCGTCCAGGCCGGCCCTGGCGCGGCACCAGGCCAGCTGGCGGCGGATTTCATCGGGCGGCGGCGGCGGCTGCAGTGCATGTTCGCGGCGCCGCATGTAGGCGCGCACCTGCTCCTTGCTGGGATGGCTCATGACAGGCATGGCATGCTCCTGCGGACCGGGCATGTCGTCGCGCAAACTCCACTATTGCCCGGCCCGCCATAGATCGGCGACATGCGTGACGACATTGCTCACCATATCGCCACTGCGCCATGGCGCGTTTGCGCTGCATCAATGGCAACGCCTTGCGCCCACGCCCGCCTGCGGCGCCCTGGCGTCCGGCGGCGCGTCCCTACTTCTTTTGCTGGCGCACGCGCTGCTGCTGCTTTTCCTGCGTCTGCTGGCGGTTCTGCTTGCGCTCGAACAGGGTCACGGCATCTTTCTTGGCGTTCTCTGCGGTGCGCATGGCCTCGTGCGCGTCGTGCGGCACGAAAAACTCGGCGTCCTGTGCCGCCACGACCAGCTTGATGGCGGCGTCGTCGTCGAGGTCATACAATTCCGTCAGGACGGTAGTAACCTCGTCCAGGTATTGTTCGTAAGTGAGGGTGGTCATGCTGGCTTCCTTAAATGAATGGCGCGCGGCAGGAATGGCGCGCGGCGCGCCGGTTCCTGAAAAGTGCGGAGATAACCGGCCATTTTACCCGATGCCGGCCCCGCTGGCTGCCATCGCCCGCAAGGCGTCGGCCACGC
Organism: Janthinobacterium sp. TND4EL3; assembly: GCF_900156175.1. Lineage (GTDB taxonomy): Bacteria > Pseudomonadota > Gammaproteobacteria > Burkholderiales > Burkholderiaceae_D > Janthinobacterium. Next base: position 62,196 of record NZ_FTMV01000004.1, on the reverse strand, counting down.
GCCGGTAGCGCAGGCGCACGCCGAGCTCGCGCCTGATGCGCGTATTGTCCATGCGGCGCGACTCGGACATGAACGACAGCAGCATCGGCGTGACCACTTGCTGCAGCTGCGCGCGCGGCAGGCGCGGCGGACGCGGCAAGGCAAACGCGTCGGCCACGGCATCGAAATAGTCCGCCATTTTCAGTTCGCTGTTGTCGCTGGCGTGATACACGCGGCCCGGCTTGCCCCGCCACAGGGCCCGCTCGATGATGCGCGCCAGGTCATCCGCATGGATGTGATTGGTGTACACATCGTCGCCGGCCGCCAGCGCCGGCGTGCCCTCGTGCAAACGCTTCAGGGGCAGCCGGTCTTGCGCGTAGATGCCGGGCACGCGCAGGATGGCCAGGCGCCCCTGGCGGCGCGCATTCCAGCCCCGCAAGACCTGTTCGGCATCCACGCGCCGCTTCGCCCGCGCATTGGCTGGCGCCACGGGCCGGGTTTCCGCCACCGTGGCGCCGCCGCAATCGCCATACACGCCGCTGGTGCTCACGTACACCAGGCGCGCGCGCTCGGGTAAAATGGCGGCCAGATTGCGCGTGCGCCGGTCCAGCAAGCCCGCCGACTGGGGCGGCGCCAGGTGCACCACGTACGGCGCCAGTCCGGCCAGCCGCCGCAGGCTGGCGCGGTCGTCGAGATTGGCCACGATGGGCACGGCGCCGGCCGCGCGCAGCTGCGCGCAGCGGGCCGGCTGGCTGGTGACGGCAAAGACGCGAAAACGCGCGCGCAGCAGGGGCAGCAGCCGCATGCCGACATCGCCGCAACCGAGGATCAGCAGACGCGGCAGGCCCACCGGCTTGCGCAAAGAGTGCATTAACATATTTTTCATCTCAAGGATTGTATGACTTTTCAAGTTACTGTTCAGCCCAGCGGCCACCAATTCAGCTGCGAGGCGGACGAAACCGTGCTGGCCGCGGCCATCCGCGCCGGCGTGGGCTTGCCCTACGGTTGCAAAAATGGCGCCTGCGGCTCGTGCAAGGGCAAGGTCGTTTCCGGCACCGTCCAGCACAAGGCGCACCAGCAGCGCGCGCTGACGCCGGAAGAGGAAGCGGCCGGCTTTTCCCTGTTCTGCTGCGCCACAGCAAACGCCGACCTCGTCATCGAGGCGCGCGAAGTGGCCGGCAGCAGCGACTATCCGATCAAGAAAATGCCGTCGCGCGTGACGACGATAGAAAAAGTCGCCCCCGATGTCGTCGTGCTGACCCTGCAGCTGCCCGCCAGCGAGCGCCTGAACTACCGTGCCGGACAGTATATCGAATTCATGTTGCGTGATGGCAAGCGCCGCTCGTACAGCATGGCCAATGCGCCCGCGGACGGCGGCCCCGTGACGCTGCACATCCGCCACCTGCCCGGCGGCCTGTTCACCGACCAGGTATTTGGCACGCTGAAGGAGCGCGACATCCTGCGCTTCGAAGGCCCGATGGGCACCTTCTTCCTGCGCGAGGACTCCGACAAGCCCGTCGTGCTGCTGGCTTCGGGCACGGGTTTTGCCCCCTTGAAAGCCATCGTCGAGCACATGATCAGCGAGCGCTCCCCGCGCCCGATCACCCTGTACTGGGGCGGCCGCCGCCCGCAAGACCTGTACATGGACGCGCTGTGCCGCCAGTGGGCCGCCGACTTGCCGCAGTTCACCTATGTGCCCGTCGTTTCGGACGCCCTGCCGGAAGACGCGTGGAGCGGCCGCACGGGCTTCGTGCACCAGGCCGTCATGGCCGACCTGCCCGACCTGTCCGGCCACCAGGTATATGCCTGCGGCGCGCCCGTGATGGTCGATTCGGCCAGGCATGACTTCGTGCAGCAATGCGGCTTGCCGGAAGACGAGTTCTACGCCGACGCCTTCACCACCGAAGCCGACCTGGCCAGGTAAGCGCCCCATCCAGACAGCGGGCGCTGCTGTGGCGGCCTCCGCTTTGTTCGCCGCCCTGCCACCCCGCTGTTTCCTGGAAATGTCATGTCTCTCGCCTCCGCCGGCAACGGCTTCCATATTCTGCGCCACCGCAACTTCGCCTGCTACCTGTCCGCCCGCGTGCTGGGCACGGTGGCCGTGCAGATGCAAAGCGTGGCCATCGGCTGGCAGGTGTACCAGATCACGGGCAGCCTGTTCGACCTGGGCCTGATCGGCTTGGCCCAGTTCGCCCCCTTCCTCGTGCTCATCTTGCCCGCCGGCCACGTAGCCGACCGCCACAACCGCCGCAACATCATCGCCTGGTGCCTGACGGCCCAGCTGGCCTGCGCGCTGGCCCTGCTGGCATTTACATTAAGCAATCTTTCCATCGTCTGGCCCGTGTTTGCCGTGCTGGTGCTGTTCGGCAGCGCGCGTGCCTTCATGATGCCGGCAACGCAAGCCGTGCTGGTCAACATGGTGCCGACGCAGCACTTCAGCCGCGCCCTCGCGCTCAGTTCGTCGACCTCGCACGTGGCCATCATCCTGGGCCCCACCCTGGGCGGCTTGCTGTATTACTTCGGCCCCAAGGTCGTGTATCTGATCTCGTCGGCGCTGCTGGTGCTGTCCGTGCTGCTGATGCGCGCCACCACGCCGGCGCCGCAAGTGGTCAACCGCGCACCCGCCAGCTGGCACACCCTGCTCGAAGGCTTGCGTTTCGTCTGGTCGAAACCCATCGTGCTGGGCGCCATTTCGCTCGACCTGTTTGCCGTGCTGTTCGGCGGCGCCACGGCCCTGCTGCCGGCGCTCGCGCATGACGTGCTGCACATCGGCCCCGGCGGACTGGGCCTGCTGCGCACGGCCCCGGGCGCGGGCGCGGCCCTGTGCTCGATCGCGCTGGCCTTCTTCCCCATCACGCGCCGCGTGGGCGCCTGGATGTTCGGCGGCGTGGCCGTCTTCGGCCTGGGCACGCTGGTGCTGGGCAGCACCAGCTATTTCCCGCTGGCCCTGGCGGCCCTGCTCCTGATGGGCGCCGGCGACATGGTCAGCGTCTACATCCGCCACCTGCTGGTGCAGTTCGAGACGCCCGACGAAATCCGCGGCAGGGTCAGCGCCGTCAATGCCGTCTTCATCGGCGCCTCGAACGAGCTGGGCGAATTCGAATCGGGCCTGACGGCCGGCTGGTTCGGCCTCGTGCGCGCCGTGCTCTTCGGCGGCGCCGCCACCCTGGCCGTGACGGGCGTGTGGGCCGTGCTGTTTCCCGTGCTGTCGCGCATGGACCGCTTCCCCCACCATGAGAAGGAAGCGGCCTCACGGACGGCCACCGCGGCAAGCCCATAGGGACTAAGATGCGCTATTGCCACTGACTAGACCGCACCATGAAAATCACGTTTCCGTTTCACAGCTTCATCCGCAGCCGCCCCCACCTGAGCCTGGCCACGGCCATCGGCGTGGCGGCCGGCCTGCTGCTGCCCCCGTCGTGGCAACAGCTGACGCGTTTGCTGACCGCATGGAACGTGGCCGTCTGGTTTTACCTGGCCAGCATGGCCTGGATGATGATGCGCGCCAACCACCACCGGGTGAAAGTGATGGCGGCGCGCCAGGATGAGCGGGCCGCCACGGTGCTGTCGGCCCTGTCCGTCGCGTCCGTGATGAGCCTGGTAGCCATCGTCTCGCAGCTGTCCTCGATGAAAGACATGGCGCCGGACGAACGCGCGCTGCATTACGGCCTGACCATCCTCACCCTGGTCGGCTCCTGGTTCCTCGTCGGCACCCTGTTCTGCTTTCACTATGCCCACCTGTATTACCAGGCGGACGCCGGCCAGCGCCCCCTGAAGTTTCCCGACGACGAGCAAAACCCCGATTACTGGGATTTCCTGTATTTCGCCTTCACCATCGCCGTGGCCGTGCAAACGTCGGACGTGTCCGTGCAGACGCGGCTGATGCGGCAGATCGTGCTGGGACAATCCGTGCTGAGCTTTTTCTTCAACCTGGTCGTGCTGGGACTGTCGATCAATATCGCGGCCGGCCTCATCAATGGATAAAGCTGGCAGCGGCTTGAAAAGATTCTGCGGGGAAACTTGACCTGGGTGTAGGGTTAAGCTCATCTTAATCGTGCGCCCCCTCTTGAAATACTGGAAACAGGAGTAAGATAAGTTCCATGCACAGAGGTCATGTGCATGAGGCAGCAACCAGGCCGCAGCACGCCTGAGATGGGTTTTTTTTGAATTGACAGGAGTAAGCATATGCAAATCAATATTCATACCGACAGCACCATCGCCAACACCGCTGGACTGAACGAACATGTGCAATCCGTACTGGAAGCCGCACTGAACCGCTTCCGCGACAACCTGACCCGCATCGAAGTCCACATCAGCGACACGAACGGCCCGAAAGGCGGCGCCGACGATATCCGCTGCGTCATGGAAGCTCGCGTTGCCGGCTATCAACCAATCGCCGTCACCGAACAGAACGCCACCGTGCACCAATCCATTGCCGGCGCCACCGACAAACTGAAACGCGCCATCGATAGCGCCCTGGGCCGCCTGCAAGACAGCAAGCGCCACGCGACCGGCAAGAATGCCGTGATCGATACGGCCGAAGCGGAAGAAACCGCCGAGTAATTCCTCCACCCGCAGGATTTCCAGAGACTGAGGCAGCCGTTCAAGGCTGCCTTTGCACATCTGGCCCCGATATCGACCTTCCCTGCGCGACAACATCCATAGCAGAACAGCAAGCGTTCCAGCGTATTCAGGCGACAAAGAAATAATTGTCGTATTTCTCATAGTAAGTGACATCAAGCAAGCCTTTGCCGTTACGGTCAAGGCCGCTTTACGCTATCATGAAGATACCGGCCCCCTGCTCGCGCGCGCCGGCTTTTTGAAAGTGTGATTGTGGAACAGATCGGCAACTTCGGCGCTTCAGGCTGCAACATCGGCGATTTACAGCTATTTCGCGATGGGGCGGATAGCCAGACGGCCGCCATCCTGGCGCCCTGTCCCGTCGTGCGCCTGGAAGCGGGCGACGCCATCAGCGACACGCACGGCGCCAGGCTGTACATCGTCCTGCGCGGCTCGCTGGCCGTGGCCGCCGACACCCATACGGGCATGGACGACGGCACCGTCAGCAAGGTCTTGCCCGGCGAAAGCGTGGGCGAACAGTCGGTGCTGGACGAAGCGAGCAACCTGGCCGCCATTTCCGCCTTGGAAGAAACAGATCTGCTGGTGATCGACGCGGCCACCGTCTGGGAATTGATCGAGCAGTCGAACGGCCTGGCGCGCAATCTGCTGCGCTTGCTGTCCTTCCGCATCCGCGCCGCCAACGCCATGCTGCGCCGCCGGCAGAAACTGGGCGAATTCTACCGCCAGCTGTCGATGGTCGACAGCCTGACGGGCCTGTACAACCGCGCCTGGCTCACTGATTTACTGCCGAACATGATCGTCACGGCCCACGGCAGCGGCTCGCCCCTGTCGCTGGTGATGATAGACCTCGACCACTTCAAGCGCTTCAACGACACGCACGGCCACCAGGCCGGCGACCAGGCCCTGCGCATCGCGGCGCAAGTGCTGGGCGCGGCCCTGCGGCCCACGGATTTTGCCGTGCGCTATGGGGGCGAGGAAATGATGGTGATCTTGCCCGATACCAACGAACACGTGGCCTTGCTGGTCGCCGAGCGCCTGTGCGCGCGCATGCAGCAAGCCGTCATCTTCAACGACATGCGCAGCGCGCTGCCGCACATCACGGGCTCCTTCGGCGTGGCCAGCCTGGCGGCGGAACAGGACGACGAAGCGCTGATCGCGGCGGCTGATGCGGCGCTGTACCGCGCCAAGGCAGGCGGGCGCAACCGCGTAAGCACCTGATATTCTCAGGCGCTTTCGGCGTAATAATGATCAGGCAGCCTTGCTGTCGGCCGGCTTGGCGGCGTCATTGTTCTTGCTGCTGTGGGCGGCGATGAAATCCGCATAGCCCTTCTGCACCAGTTCATAGGTCTTGTCGATATTGCTGGCGATACCGCCGTTGAGCACTTTCAAGCCGCCCAGGATGTCGCGCGCTTCCTTGAAGCCCTTCTCCATGCCGCCGCTGATGGTGTCCATGAACTTGCTCAGGGCCGTATCGTCGTCCAGGCCGGGATTCTGCTTCTTGTAGGCGTCAAAGAAACCCGTCGACAGCGAGACGATGCGGCTCGCCGTCGCTTCGGCGCTGTTGTCCTGCGAGGCCGCGTTCTGGATCGCATCTTCGCCGTACTGGCCCTTCAGCGCTTCGTTGATGTTGGTGATGGCCGTCTTGTACAGCAGCGCCAGCGGCTCGTTTTCCGAACCGATGGACACGTTCAGCGACGCCTGCATGATGGAAGCGTTCAATTGCAGCTTGGTGCGGTCGTTTACGCTCATTTCAGCATTGACGCCATGCTGGACTTTATCGTCCTTGCCGGCAACGCCCGTACTGACGGAAGTCACGGAAGGGGTGGAATTGCCGCTAACGGCGATGGGAATTGACACGATAGGCCTCCTTGAACGGGGAATATATGCCACCATGCGGGAAACGCGATAATGGCCATCCTCTCGTGTAGTATCGGCAGGTTTTCAGAAAACTGAAGCGGCCCGGACAATTAAGATAACAATCAAGCAAGCAACGACCATCAATGACTAACCAGACCTTTCTTTGGCACGACTACGAAACCTTTGGCGCCCAGCCGCGCCGCGACCGCCCGGCCCAGTTCGCCGCCATCCGCACGGATGCCGAACTCAACGAAATCGGCGAACCGATCATGCTGTATTGCCAGCCTGCCAATGATTTCCTGCCCGACCCGCAGTCGTGCCTGATCACGGGCATCACGCCGCAGCAGTGTCTGCAGCTGGGCGTGCCAGAACACCAGTTCGCCGCCACCATCGAAGCGGCCTTCTCGGAGCCGGGCACCATCGGCGTGGGCTACAACACCATCCGTTTCGACGATGAAGTCACGCGCTTCCTGTTCTGGCGCAATCTAATCGACCCGTATGCGCGCGAATGGAAAAACCATTGCGGCCGCTGGGACATCCTCGACGTCGTGCGCATGACGCACGCGCTGCGCCCGGAAGGCATACATTGGCCGAAGCGCGACGACGGCCAGACCAGCTTTAAATTGGAACACTTAAGCAAGGCCAATGGCCTCGTCCACGAAGCGGCGCATGATGCCTTGTCCGACGTGCGCGCCACCATCGCCCTGGCGCGATTGATCCGCGAAAAGCAGCCGAAACTGTTCGAGTTCTGCCTGGCCCTGCACAAGAAGGACCGGGTCGCCAGCGAAATGGGCATGCACCTGGCCGCCAGCGAGCGCCAACCTTTCCTGCACGTGTCGGGCATGTTCCCGGCCGAACGGGGCTGCCTGGGCGTCGTCTGGCCGCTGGCCACGCACCCGGGCAACAAAAACGAGATCCTCGTCTGGGATTGCGCCTACGATCCGCGCGAACTGTTCTCGCTGGACGCCGACACCATCCGCACGCGCTTGTTCACGCGCAATGACGCCATGCCCGAAGGCATGACGCGCCTGCCCGTGAAGAGCGTGCATTTGAACAAGTCGCCCATGCTGGTCGGCAATTTAAAGACCTTGTCGCCGGCCACGGCCGCGCAATGGGGCATCGACGTCGATGCGGCAAAGGTCAACGCGCAATTCGCCGCCGCGGCGCCGAACATGGACGCCATCTGGGCCGAAGTGTTCCAGCGCCCGGGCGCGAACACCGCGCTGGACGTGGATGAGGATTTGTACAACGGTTTCGTCAGCAACGACGACCGCCGCCTGCTCGAATCGCTGCGCCGCGACACGCCGGCCAAACTGGCCACGGCCCGTCCCTCGTTTGCCGACGAGCGCCTGCAGGAATTGCTGTTCCGCTACCGCGCCCGCAATTTCCCGCAAACCCTGAGCGAAGCGGAAAGCCTGCGCTGGGAACAGCACCGTGCCGCCCGCCTGTTCGACGGCGACGGCGGCGCCCGCACCATCGAAATGCTGTTCACGGAAATCGACGTGCTGTCGGAATCGGTCGATGAGCGGGGAGAGGAAATTCTGGGAGCACTGTACGACTATGCGGAGATTGTCGCCCCGCAAAGAGACTGAATGCAAAATGCCGGGCTAGCCCGGCATTTTTTATGCATGCAACTTAAACCGAACGATGTTGATTGATCGCATCGCGCGTTTCGATCGCCACGCGGCGCGCCGCGTCGGCCCAGTCTTCGCCATCCTGCGGCGTGGCGTAGATGATGGCGCGCGAGGAGCTGATCATCATGCCCATGCCATTGGCCGTCTGGCCCGCGCCGACGGTGGCGGCGATATCGCCGCCCTGGGCGCCGATGCCGGGCACCAGCAGCGGCATGTCGCCCACGATGGCGCGCACTTGCGCCAGTTCTTCAGGGAAGGTGGCGCCGACGACGAGCGCGCACTGGCCATTCTTGTTCCATTTTTCGGCCACCAGGCGCGCCACGCGCTGGTACAGGGGCACGCCGTCCGTGTCGAGAAATTGCAGGTCCGAGCCGCCCGGGTTCGAGGTGCGGCACAGGATGATCACGCCGCGGTCCGCCCACGCCAGGTAGGGGTCGAGCGAATCCTCGCCCATGTAGGGGTTCACGGTGACGGCGTCGGCGCCGTAGCGCTCGAACGCTTCGCGCGCGTATTGCGTGGCCGTGGCGCCGATGTCGCCCCGTTTCGCGTCGAGGATCAGGGGGATGTGCGGATAGTTCTCGCGCACGTAGCGGCAGATGTCTTCCAGCTGCTTTTCCGCGCCCAGCGCGGCAAAATAGGCGATCTGCGGCTTGAAGGCGCAGGCCAGGTCGGCCGTGGCATCGATGATGCGCGTGCAAAAGGTGGTGATTCCATCAGGCAAGTCGCGCAGTTCGGCCGGCAGTTTCGCCAGGTCCGGGTCCAGGCCCACGCACAGCAGGGAATTATTGGCCGTCCATGCGGCGGATAATTTATTGATGAAATTCACGGCACACCTTCTCTATATTCAGTTGCAAACCCCGTATTGTAACGCGGCGCGGACCTGTCAAGTCAGCCTGTGGTGGCCACCCGCGCTTATTAAACCGACATGGCGGGCCGTTTCAGGTATATTTGCCCCACCTCCTTTACTCTGCACGGAACCCATCATGCAAATCACCAAACAATTCACCAAATGGCTGCGCCTGGCCCTGAGCGTCACCGTCCTGGCCGGCATCCTGACGGGCTGCGGCTACAACGACTTCCAGAGCAAGGACGAAGCCACCAAGGCCGCCTGGGGCGAAGTGGTCAACCAGTACCAGCGCCGCGCCGACCTGATCCCCAACCTGGTCAATACCGTCAAGGGCTATGCCACGCACGAGCGCGAAACGCTGGAAGCGGTGACCAAGGCGCGCGCCGCCGCCACCAGTTTCCAGATCACGCCGGAAGTGCTGAACGACCCGGCAGCCTTTGAAAAGTTCCAGCAGGTGCAGGGCCAGCTGTCGTCGGCCCTGTCGCGCTTGATGGTAGTGTCCGAGAAATATCCTGACCTGAAGGCCGATACCAGCTTCCGCGACCTGCAGTCGCAGCTGGAAGGCACGGAAAACCGCATCACCGTGGCGCGCCAGCGCTACATCGCCGCCGTGCAGGACTACAACGTGCATGCGCGCAGCTTCCCGAACAACCTGACGGCCATGGTCTTCGGCTACAAGGTCAAGCCATCGTTCACGGTGGAAAACGAAAAAGCCATCTCGACCGCGCCTACCGTCAACTTCGGCAAATAAGATGAAAACCTGGTCTTATCTGGCGGCGCTGGCGACGGCGCTGCTGCTGTGGACAGCCTTGCCCGCCAGCGCGCAGGGCTTGCAGCCCGTGCCGCCGCTGGCGGCGCGCGTGACGGACAACGCCGGCATGCTCGACGACAAGCAGAAAGCGGCGCTGGAAGGCGTGCTGGCCGACTACGAAGCCAAGACGGGCAGCCAGATCGCCGTGCTGCTGGTCAAGAGCACGGAACCGGAAGCCATCGAGCAATACAGCATCCGCGTGACGGATGCCTGGAAGCTGGGCCGCAAGGGCGTCGATGACGGCGTGCTGCTGATGGTGGCGAAGGACAACCCATCGTCCTTGCGCCGCCTGCGCATCGAGGCGGGCCGCGGCGTGCAGGGCGTGCTGACGGATGCGCAGTCGAAACGCATCCTGCAGGACGTGATCGCCCCACATTTCAAGCAAAACGACTATTACGGCGGCCTGGTGGCCGGCATAGGCGCCATCGCCACCCTGCTCAACCAGGAACAGTTCCCCGCTCCGGCGCAGAAACAGGCGCCGGCGACCGTGGACGCGGGCGGCCTGACCTTCTGGCTGCCGCTGCTGTTCTTCGGCTTCCTCGTCGTGCTGACCCTGTTCCGCTCGCGCGGCGGCCCCACGCGGCTGCAGCGCGGCAGCAACTGGTCCAGCGGCGCCACGGGGGTCGTGCTGGGCAGCATCTTGAACCAAGCGCTGAACAACCGTGGTGGCGGCTTCGGCGGCGGGGGAGGCTTTGGCGGTGGCGGTGGCGGCGGTGGTTTCGGTGGCGGCGGCGGCGGTTTTGACGGCGGCGGCGCCTCGGGAGATTGGTAATGACGAAACAACTGACATTCGGACAACGCTGCGGGCGCGCTTTAAAACATTTGCGGGGCACGCCGGCGACGGCGCGCCAGGCCTTTCCCGAACGTACCCTGAAAGCCATCGAAACGGCGATTGCCGACGGTGAAGCGATGCACCGGGCGGAAGTGCGCCTGATCGTCGAGGCGGCACTGACGCCGGGCATGGCCTACCAGGGCGTGAGCAACCGCGAACGGGCGCGCGAACTGTTCGCCCAGTATGGCGTGTGGGATACGGAAGACAACGTTGGCATACTGATCTATATCAACCTGGCCGAGCACCAGGTCGATATCGTGGCCGACCGCAACGTGGGCCGGCGCGTGACGCCGGAACAGTGGCATGCCGTGTGCCGCACCATGACCAAAGGGTTCAAGGATGGCAATTACCACGACAGCACGCTCGCGGCCTTGCAGCAGCTCAATACCCTGCTGCAAAGCCATTTCCCCGCCGATGGCACGCGCGGCAACCAGTTGCCGAACGAACCCATCCTCCTCTGATCCCGCGCGGGGATTACAATCGGCCATGGCTCCGCAGCATGGCGGCGCCCCCACCCCGCCGAGGAGAACACATGAGACTGACCGATAAAACCGCCATCGTCACGGGCGCCACGCAAGGCATCGGCCTGGCCTGCGCCAGCCGCCTGATCGCCGAGGGCGCACAGGTGATGCTGGTCGACATCAAGGAAGAAGGTGCGCAGGCAGCGGCCGCCCTGGGTCCGCAGGCGCACTTCTTTTGCGCCGACGTCAGCCAGAAGGCGGACGTGGACGCCATGCTGAAGGAAACCCTGGCCCGCTTCGGCCACATCGATATCCTCGTCAACAATGCGGGCGTGACGCACGCGGCCGATTTCCTCGACGTGTGCGAAGACGATTTCGACCGGGTCATGCGCATCAACCTGAAATCGATGTTCCTGTGCGGCCAGGCCGTGGCGCGCGAAATGGTCAAGCGCAACAGCGGCTGCATCATCAATATGTCCAGCGTGAATGCGGAGCTGGCCATTCCGAACCAGGTACCGTACGTGGTGTCGAAAGGCGCCATCAACCAGCTGACCAAGGTCATGGCCCTGAACCTGGCGCAGTACGGCGTGCGCGTGAACGGCATCGGGCCGGGCACCATCCTGACGGAACTGGCCAGGCAGGCAGTGCTGTCGAGCCCGCAGGCGCGCCACACGATTCTGTCGCGCACGCCGCTGGGCCGCTGCGGCGAACCGGAAGAAGTGGCCGGCATCGCCGCCTTCCTGGCCAGCGATGACGCCAGCTACATGACAGGCCAGACCATCTATGTCGATGGCGGACGCATGGCGCTCAACTACACGGTGGCCGTGAAAGAGTGAAACAGGCGAGTTATATCAAAAAAGAATAATGCATATCTAAAAAGATCATTAGACACATATCGTGCGACGCAGCATAATGCACCTGTCTCCACTATTCTCCTCCAAGAAAATAGTTTTAAGCCCGCTTTCACCAGCGGGCTTTTTTTTTTGCTGCCACGACTGAAACATGGTCGTTCTTGCCATTACGTCCGATTTTTCCAATCAATATGCCTGCGCCGCAAAAAATGTTGCGGCGTGTCATAGGCCCGTCATTTTCGCCCCCTATACTTGCTTCATCTGCTGTACAGGCAACCGATATGCCTGACTGCAGGCAGGTGTGCCGCGATGGCACACCACTCCCCTTTCATGACCGTGGCGGGCGCCGGCAAGGCGCGCGGCATGGTGAGTACCGAGCAACTGTCAACTCTTGACCCTTTCATTTGGGTTTTTGGCCCGCGCCCCCGCGGGCCTTTTTTTTGCCTGTCCAGCAAGCGCTTGCGCAAAAACACGGTGGCCCGCCATGCGCATGATATTGTGACTGCCTTTCCATTTGTCCTGACGCCTCATGTCCGCACTCTTGCTCGAACTCTGTTTTTCCGATCGCCACGAACGCCTGCGCTACCGCACGGCCCTGGTGTTGTATGTGCTGGTGATTTTGATCGGCGACATCCCCGGCGTGCGCGCCGACGTGGGCCAGTACGCATCGGGCGGCGTGCTGCATTCCTTCGGCTATGGCGTGCTGGCCCTGATCCTGTTCAGCGGCACGGGCGGCGGCATGGCGCGCCGCGCGCTGCTGTCGGTGCTGATGGTGGCGGCCATGGGGGCGCTGGACGAATTCATCCAGAGCTTCCTGCCTTACCGCCATGGCGCCGTGAGCGACTGGGTGGTCGATGTCACGGCTGCCGTGGCGGTCTGCCTGCCGCTGTGCTTCCTGTGGCCCAGGATGGTCGCCGCCGCCCTCGGCAAGCCTGCGCCGCTACCGGAAGCCTGAACGGACGCACGCCACGGCCCATCAGCTGCGGTCCAGCAATTCCAGCGGCAACTGCTCCTGCTTCCGTGCACCGCGCGCGCCCACGCGCCGCATCAGGGCGCGCATTTCGCGCCGGCTGCCGGCACCCAGGGCGCGTGCCGCGTCGCGCTGCATGTCCAGCAACTGTTCCGAGCGGGCCAGCCGCACCAGGCCATGCAGGGCCTGGGCCAGCACATGGCGCGCGCGGGCATCGTGCGCGCTGCCGGCGACGGCCAGCACCAACTCGTCGATCAGTTTTGCGGTAGGGCCAGATGACATTTTTTCTCCCGATTGAACAGTGAGGAAACGTGCGAGTGCACGAAATGTTGATTGCCAACATCTCTTATACCAAGCGCGACAATTAGCCGCTTGATCTAGCTCAATCAGCACTGATGGCCGCCGAACATCCCCGCCCCGCCATGCTCTTACATGCAGCAATCGCCGCTATCCGCAGTCACTGCGGATGCCGATCCTGAGTGTGCGACCATGAGGAGACCAAGATGAGATCGAAAACAACCCTGCTGCTGACCGGCATGACATGCGCCTTGCTGGCGGCCTGCCATTCCTCGGACAATGCGAGCCTGGCCCGCAGCAATAGCGGCGAAACCTATGCCGCGCCGGCCGGCACGACGCCGCAAAGCAGCACGCCGGCCAGCACCACGGCCAGCACCGCCACCGATACCGGCATGAGCGGCGATATGGCGGGCCAGTCCGGCATGAACATCAGCTCGGCCACGGTGCAATCGATAGAAACCGTACCGCGCAGCATGGATCAAAGCAGTGCCGACATGCAGTCGGGTACGTCCGGCACCGCCGGCAGCACCTCTGGCGCGACGGGCAATATGCTGTACCGGGTCACCTTGCGCCTGGACGACGGCACGACGCGCACCTTCATGCAAAACACCCAGCCCGCCTTCCAGATCGGCGACCGGGTCAGCGTGCAAAAAGGCGTGATGCAGCGCTATTGACTGTTGCCGATGCTGGCCGATGTCTTTCGTACAGGGCCGCATCAGGCCAGCGCCAGGGTCAGCGGCCGGCTGCGCCCCTGCACCACGGCCGAGGGCCAGGCCGGGTCGTGCGTCAGATTGTGCAACTGGCCGCCGTCGAGCAAAAACGTGTCTTCCACCGTGCTGCCGGGCAGGCTGGGGTGGAAGGCCAGCGCCATGCCGCGCTTGAGGATGATTTCCGTGTGCGCCCCGGCCGCCACTTCGGGCGCCAGGTAGCCATGGATGCCACCCTGCCGGCTGGTACGCACCGTGTCGGGCTGGCCCGCATAGGCATAGGCGCTGTCGAGCGCGTGGTACACCATGCTCAGCGCATGGCCCGTCTCGCAGGCGTCGAGGGCGACCGCTTCCAGCGCCAGCATGGCGGCATCGGCATCGTCCATGACCACGGCCGCGCCATCGGACCGATGCTGCGCCGGGCCGAAGCGGCGTTGACGGCTGAGGCTGGCGCACAGGCCGAAGCGCCGCGCACACAGGGCCAGCACGGCTTGCGCACCGAGCATCACCTGGGCCGGCGGCGCGCGCCGGTAACGCTGCCGGCGGTCTTCGCCGCTGACCAGCACGTGCACGGCTTGCAAGCCCCGCAGCCACAGCGCGCGCACGCAGACGGCGGCCAACTCCAGCTCGCTCCAGTCGGGGCGGGCCTGGCGCAGCGCATCCGCGGCCGCGCTGGCGGCCAGCTGTCCCACCTGCCGGTAACGCTGCTGCTCCGATTCCAGCAGCACCAGCCGCTCTTCGCGCAGGGCCACGGGCAGGCTGCGTTCGTGCAAGCCTGGCCGGTCGGACAAGACAGGCAAGCCGCCGGCCACATGCTGCACGAAATGCTCGCGCAATTCATACAGCTGCGGCTGCATCCACGGCGACACTTGCCATGTCCATGGCCCGCGCACCTCTTCCTCGCGCATGCGCATGGCTTCGGCTTCGTCCGTCAGGATATAGGCCGCGTCCCGCGTGACGAGCACTTCCGCACAGCCGCACTCGGCTGTATGACAATGGCTGTTCGACGCGCCCGCCGTGGCCCAGGCAAACCAGTCCACGCCCCGCAGGCGCACGGCGCCCGCATGCTGGTCTTCCAGCCAGCCCCGCATCTGCGCCAGCTTGTGCGCCACTTCCAGTTCCAGCGGCCAGTTCATGACCGCTCCTTGCCCGGCACCGGGCGTGACGCCCCCCTGCCTGCCCTGCCTGGCGCCAGCCGGGCGTCCTGTCGACTATGCATAGCTGCTCCCTTCCCAGATGGAAACGTAAGACCCGCGCGCAAACAAAAAGTTCGCCGCCCGGACTTGTCCCAGGTTTGCAGTCTATGACTTCCTTTTATTTTTTCAAGCGGCTATTTCGCCAGTTCGACCAGCACGGCCGCGTACATCTGCAAGTTCAGCAGCAGTTGCTTTTCCGTGATGAACTCGTGCTCGGAATGGCCCGTGTACACCGTGTGCGGCATGGCGGGGCCGAAACTGACGGCGTTCGGGAACAGGCGCGAATTGGTGCCGCCGCCGATGGCTACCGGCTGCGGATTGGCGATCCCCGTGTAATGCTCGAAGACCGATAGCAGGGTGGGAATCTGCGGCGCGCCCGTCTGCAGCCACGGCTCGCCGATCTGCACCTGCAGGGTGGCCGGCACCTGGCGCCGCGCCTTCCAGCCATCGAAGGCGGCCGTCACCTGCTGCTGCAGCACGGCCGCCGTCTTGCCCTGCGGACGGCGCAGGTTGATATTCAGTTCCAGTTCTCCGCCTTGCTGCCTGAGCACGGTAGGCGCCACCGTCATCGGTCCCATGAAGCCGTCGCGGTAGGCGATCTGGCCGAAACGCTCGCCGTAAATGCCCGTGCCCACCAGTTCATTCAGGAACGACAGCATGTCGGCCGCCTGCGTTCCCTGCCACGGCTGCACGGCCAGGGCGTCGGCCAGCATGCCGATGGCGTTGACGCCGTCTTCCGGCTTCGACGAGTGGGCCGACACGCCCAGCGCCGTCACCGTCAAGGTCTCGCCATCGCGCGCATACGTGTAGCGCATGCCCTTCTGCTGCTGCGCGCGGGCGCGGATGGCCGCTTCCAGCGCGGCCGGCGCGCGTTCGATGACGGCGGTGGCGTCTTCCGGGATCTGGCTGCCGAAAAAGCCGCCCGTCAGGCTCGTCAGCACGGCGCCGCCGTCGGCCGGCAGTGCCGTGCGCGGCGGCAAGGTCAGCTTGATGGAACCGTAGCCCTTCTCGGCCGTCACCACCGGGTATTCCGCATCGATGGTGATGTTCAACTGCGGCGGCGTGTGGGTTTTCAGGAACTGTTTCAGCGGTTCCCAGTCCGATTCCTCGGCCATGTAGACGTACAGCTCGATGCGCTTGCTCAACGGCACTTGCTTGTCCTGGATGGCTTTCATCGCATACAGGGCCGTGGCAATCGGTCCCTTGTCGTCTTCCGTGCCCCGTCCCAGCAGTTTGCCCGGTTCGCTGGTGCGGTCCAGCTCGAACGGCGAGCGGGCCCACTTGGCGGGATTGACGGGCTGCACGTCGCCGTGCGTGATCACGCCCACGCGCTCGCTGCCCTTGCCCATGCCGACGATCACCACGTGGCCATGATCGTGGAAATCGAAACCGAGGCGCTGCGCCTCAGCCGCCAGATAGCGTTTAAAACCCGTGTGCTGGGCATTGTCGGCAAACGGCACGGCCGGGTCGGCCACCGTGTTGAAACTAATCATCCGCGCCAGGCTGGCGATCAGCGCTTCGGGATAAGTGGCCAGCGCGTAGCGGGCCGTGTCCTGCGCCTGCGGGCTGACGGGGGCGGCGTGAACGGAGAAAGCGGCGGGGATCAATAAGCTGAGCAGGGACAGGCGGGCAAGTTTCTTGAACATGGGGCGGCACATGAAATAGGGAAAGCCACTCTAGCATTCCCCTGCCCGCTTTCCAATCAACATGAGTTTTTTACCGATCAGTACGCAAATTCCCGATTCGCATTATCATGTGCCCAGCCTGTCTTCCCCGCCACGCCGTCATGGGTGACCCTGCCCGCGTCAGGGGATAGACAAATCGTCCATTGTGATTTTCCACCACGTCCCGATATCGCTACCATGATTCCATTTTCCATACTCGACCTCGCCCCCATCGCCGAAGGCAGCAACGCCAGCCAGTCGTTCAAGAACACGCTGGACCTGGCGCAGCACGGCGAACGCTGGGGCTACAACCGCTACTGGCTGGCCGAACACCACGGCATGCCCGGCATCGCCAGCGCCGCCACGGCTGTCGTGATCGCCCATGTGGCGGCCGGCACCAAGACCATCCGCGTGGGCGCGGGCGGCGTCATGCTGCCGAACCACTCGCCGCTGGTCATCGCGGAACAGTTCGGCACCCTGGAAGCGCTGCATCCGGGCCGCATCGACCTGGGCCTGGGCCGCGCACCCGGCTCAGACCAGACGACGGCGCGCGCCCTGCGCCGCGACCTGCAATCCGACGCGGAACAGTTTCCGCAGGACGTGCTGGAATTGATCGACTACATGTCCGACGAGCCGCGCCAGCGCGTGCTGGCCGTGCCCGGCAAGGGTGCGAAAGTGCCCGTGTGGATACTGGGGTCCAGCCTGTTCGGCGCCCAGCTGGCCGCCCACCTGGGCTTGCCATATGCGTTCGCCTCGCACTTCGCGCCGCAGATGATGATGCAAGCCGTGGCGTATTACCGCGAGCACTTCAAGCCGTCGAAGCAATTGGCGAAACCGTACGTGATGCTGGGTTTTAATGTCTTCGCCGCCGACACAGATGCCGAGGCGCACCTGCGCGCCACGTCGATGCAGCAAGCCTTCGTCAACCTGCGCACGGGCCGACCGTCGCGCTTGCAGCCGCCCGTGCCCGGCTACCTGGAGCAACTGGGCCCGCAGGAACGCGCCATGCTCGACTCCGTGCTGTCGTGCACGGCCATCGGCGCACCGGACACGGTGAAGGCGAAGATGGCTTCCTTCATCGCCGAAACGGGCGCCGACGAACTGATGATCACCTCGCAGATCTTCGAGCACCAGCACCGGCTGCGCTCGTATGAAATCACGGCGCAGGTGCATGCGGAGCTGGCGCGCGCGCAGTAACTTCACTGTCTCTCCCGGTATTTCCCCAAATACCCTTTTCCCGGCCGTCGGCAACGATCGCCGGGATTTTTTTGCTCACGCCCAATAGCAAAAACGGCCGCGCCCGGCAAGAACGACGCAGCCCCGCTATCATGCTCATCCAAAAGCATCATTCCAAGAAAGTTGTATCGCATGAAACCAGCTGTTCCCGCCGCCCCCTCTTCCCTCGATGCCAGCGCCCTGCTGAGCTCCACCCGCATCCTGTTGTTCGCCCTGTCCGCCGGCGTGCTCGTCGCCAGCCTGTATTACGTGCAGCCGCTCACGTCCATGCTGGCCGCCTCGTTTGGCGTGAGCGTGCCGCAAGCGGGCTACCTGGTCACGGCCACGCAGATCGGCTATGTGCTGGGCATCGTCTTCCTCGTGCCCCTCAGTGACGTGCTGAACCGCCGCCACCTGCTGACGTGGATGCTCGTCGCCAAGATCGGCGCCCTGCTGCTGGCCGCTACCAGCCAGAATATTATCGTCTTTGCCATCGCCAGCGTCTTGATGGGGATCACGGCCAGCGCCTTGATGGTCGTCACGGCCATGGTGGCGTCCTATGCCCCCGACCACAGCCGGGGCCGCATGGTAGGCACCGTCATGACGGGTTTATTATTGGGCATCTTGCTGGCGCGTACCGTGTCCGGCACCGTGTCGCAGATCAGCGGCGGCTGGCGCACCGTCTACGTGCTGGCCGCCATCGTCGTGGCCGCCCTGCTCGTCATGCTGCGCCGCATCCTGCCCAACGAGGCGCCACGCGGCAAGCTGCAATACGGCAAGCTGATGGCTTCGCTGGCCGACATCATCCGCCAGGAACCCTTGCTGCGCCAGCGCGCCCTGTTCTCGGGCCTGGGCCTGGGCACCTTCAGCGTGTTCTGGACGGGCCTGACCTTCCTGCTCAGCGGCGCGCCGTATCACTATTCGGAAATGCAGATCGGCCTGTTCGGCCTGGCGGGCGCCACGGGCGCCTTTGCCGCGAACACGGCGGGCCGCATGGCCGACCGCGGCTATGCGCGCCAGGCGACCTGGCTGCTGGCCGTCGCCTCGATCGCGGGCTGGGCCTTGATCGGCTTTGGCGCCCATTCGCTGGTACTGCTGTTGATCGGCATCGTCCTGCTGGACATGGGCGTGATGGGCCTGCAAGTAACGCACCAATCCATCATCTATAAACTGGCGCCGCATGCGCGGGCAAGGGTCACCACCGTCTTCATCGCGGGTGGCTTCATCGGCGCCTCGGCCGGTTCGGCCCTGGCCAGCGCCAGCTTTGCCGCCGGCGGCTGGCCCGCCCTGTGCATGGTGGGCGGCGCCATGCCCCTGCTGATGCTGCTGGTGTGGAGCAAGTACCGGCACGCGCAGCGCCGGCTGGAACGGGCGAGCTGAGACGAAAAAGACCGCTCAAGATTGAGCGGTTTTTTTTATGCCGGGACAGTTACTTCGCCTGCCCGCGTGCCTTGCCGAATGCATCGCCCGCCTTCCAGGCCGGCATCTTCGCCGCATTCGCCACGACCTGCCCCAGGTTCAAGGTAAATTGCGCCTGCTGCGTCATGCCGGACAGATCCCAGCTGGCGTCGTACTCATCGGTCACCTGATGGTAGCGGGGGCCGTAGGCGGCCGCCTTGGCTTTCGATGCGGCCACGTCCTTGATGTACTCGCGTCCGCCATTGATGGAAAACGCGGGCACGCCCGCCTTGGCAAAGCTGAAATGGTCGCTGCGGAAATAACCGCCGGCCAGGTCGGGACGCGCGGCAGCAATGTGCATGCCCATGGCTTTGGCCGTTGCCGCCGCCATCGCTCCCAGCTCCGTACGCTCGCTGCCCTGCGCGCCGATGTCATGCGTGGCGCCCACGAAGTTCAGGCTGTCCAGATTCAGGGCGGCAGCCGTCTTGTCCAAAGGCCACAGCGGATCGGCCGCGTAGGCGGCGCTGCCCAATAGCCCCTGCTCTTCGGCGGCCACCCACAGGAAGATCTGCGTGCGTTTTGCCGGCTTTTTCACGGCTTCCTGCGCCATGGCCAGCAAGCCGGCCGTGCCCGAGGCGTTGTCGACGGCGCCGTTGTAGATGGTGTCGCCAGCTTTTTCGTCATCCTTACCCTGCTTGCCCAGGTGGTCCCAGTGGCCGCTGTAGATGACGGCTTCATCTTTCAATGCCGGGTCGGTACCCTGCACCATGCCGGCGATATTGAACTGCTCCACCTTGCGCACGGCCGATTTCATGTCTCCCGACAACTTGGCGTTCAAGGCGACGGCCTGGAAATCCTTGCTTTCGGCCTTGGCGCGCAAGGCGTCCAGGTCCTGTCCGCCGGCAGCAAACAGGCGCCGCGCCGCGTCTTCCGCGATCCAGCCCTGCAGGGGCGTGCCGGCCGTGCGGTCTGCCAGTTGAAAACGTTCGCTGCCGCTCCAGCTGTTCTGCACGACGCTCCAGTCGTACGAGGCCGACGGTTTCGTGTGGATCAGCAAGACGCCCGCCGCGCCCTGGCGTTTGGCTTCCTCGAATTTATACGTCCAGCGGCCGTAATAAGTGAGCGCCTTGCCAGCAAAGCGGTTCGGCTCGGCGGTAGTGGGCTGCGGGTCGTTGACCATCATGACGACGATCTTGTTTTTGACATCGGCGCCCTTGAAATCGTTCCAGCCCTCTTCCGGCGCCGTGATGCCGTAGCCGACGAACACGAGCGGTGCGTCGAAGGTGTGCGCGGCAACGGAGTCGCCCGTGGCCCACACCCAGTCGGGGCCGAACGCCAGCGGCACGGCCTTGCCGCCCGCCACCGCCTGCAGGCTGCTCTCGGCAGGCAGCGACTTCACGCCGGCGATCTGCACGCTCTGGCGGTAGCTGTTGCCGCGCACGGGTTTCAATCCGGCCATCTGCGCCTGGGTTTCCAGGTAGGCCACCGTCAGGTCGGCGCCCCGCTGGCCCGTGCCCCGGCCTTCCAATAAATCGTTGGACAGGAAGGCCAGGTGGGCGCGCAAGGGCGCTTCCTGCACCACGGGCAAACTGGTAGCGGCTTGGGCGGAAAACGCCAGCGCCGTCAGGGCGAGGGAAGAAAACAGCTTCTGCATAAGATCCTTTGGGTAAGAGGAGACATTCAGTCCGGCGGATGGCCGGGCCGGCGATTGTATGCCATGGGGAAAGATGCATCAAAATGCGGACGAAAAAAATCCCCGCGGCCAGGGCGGGGATGTCATCGCGGAGTAATTTACACGAGCAGGGCGGCCGCCAGGGATTCGATCTCCTCGGCCGATTCCTCGAGTATCGTGTGCAAGGTGCTGCCACCGATGCCGAAATCGATCTTCGCGGCGGCCTGGCGCCGCGCGGCGCTTTCCGGCGGGTGCAGGGGCGAGCCGACGGGCGACAGGTCGTTGGCCAGCACCAGGGTCGCGCCCAGGGTGCGGGGCGGGAACGGGCTGCCGCCGTGCCACATGCCTTCCACGGCCTGCAAGACCATGTCGGGCACTTGCAGCTGGCGCAGCACGCCGCGGCCGATCAGTTTTTCGCCGTATTCGATCCAGTCTTCGGTGTTGTCGTCGAGCAAACCAGGATACTCCTCGGCGCGCGACAGCAAATAGAAACCGCCCACTTCATGCACGATGGCGGCGAACATCGCCGTTTCCACGTCCACATGCGTGACTTTCCGGGCGATGACCTGGCTCAGCGCGGCCACATGGGCCGTGTGCTCCCACAGCCTGGCCGCCTTGGCGCGCAATTGCGGGTCCGTGATCTGGCTGCCCAGCTGGCGCACGATGACGGACGCCACCATCGATTTCAATGTGGCAAAGCCCAGGCGCGAGACGGCTGCGCGCACATTGGCGATTTCATTGCCGGAACGGTTATAGGCGGCCGAGTTGGCCAAGGCCACGACCCGCGCCGACAGCAGCGGCTCGGCCATGACCATGCGGGCGGCCGCTTCGATGTGGCACTCGGGATCGTCCAGCGCTTCCTGCAGCTTCAAGGTGGCCTTGACGTTGGCGGGGAAGGTCAGCTCACCCTTGCTCGCTTGCAGCGCGATAATCTTGAATACTTCCAGTCTGTCCATGGGTCATCTCCGGTACGGGCCTGTTCAGGCTCTGCTGTGTGGATGGGCCGGGAATGCGCTCCCGGCCCGGCTCCCGATTCCGGCAATATTACAGCAAGTTTATGCGCAGTCCATTACTTTCCGGAAACTTTACCCGCTACGCCTTCGACAAAATAATCCATCTTCGTCAGCGCCGCATCGTCCAGCACGCCTTTGTCCAGGCGCACCTTGCCATCGTTATCCTTGATCGGTGCGCTGAAAGGATTGAGCTTGCCGGCAACCAAGTCTTTCTCGCGCGCCAATACAAACTGTTTCACGTCGGCCGGCACGGCAGCGTTGATGCCTTCCAGCTTGACCATGCCATCCTTGATGCCGCCCCAGGTGCTGCTGGACTTCCACGTGCCGTCCAGCACGGCCTGCGCCTGCTTCGTGTAGTACTCGCCCCAATGGTGGGTGACGGCGGCCAGTTGCGCCTTCGGCCCGTACTTTTTCATGTCCGAGTGGTAGGCGATCGCATACTTGCCCTTCTCTTCCGCCGCCTGCACCACGGCCGTCGAGTCCGTGTGGTGGGTGACCACGTCGGCGCCCTGGCCGATCAGGGTGATGGCCGCGTCGCGTTCCTTGCCCGGGTCAAACCAGCTATTGACCCATACCACTTTGACTTCCGCCTTGGGATCGACGCTGCGCATGCCGCGCGTGAAGGCGTTGACTCCCTGCAACACTTCCGGGATGGGAAACGCCGCCACGTAGCCGGCCACATGGGTCTTGCTCATCTTGCCTGCCAGCACGCCGGCCAGGTAGCGGCCCTCGTAGAAACGGGCATTCGTGTTGGCCACGTTGGGCGCCGTCTTGTAGCCCGTCAAATGAATGAACTTCACGTTAGGAAACTGCTTCGCCACTTTCAAGGTGGGATTCATGTAGCCGAACGAGGTCGTGATCACCAGCTTGCTGCCCGTTTGCGCCAGGTCGCGGATCACGCGCTCGGCATCGGCGCTCTCCGGCACGTTTTCCACAAACTTGGTGGTGATCTTGTTGCCCAGCGCCTTTTCCATTTCCTTGCGCGCCTGATCGTGCTGGGTGGTCCAGCCTGCGTCGCCGATGGGGCTGATATACACGAAGCCGACGTTCAGCGGAACGGTGGCCGGTGCGGCGGCCATGGCAGGCATGACGGGCATCAAAACAACACTGCAGACGGCGGCGCACAATAGTTTCTTGGACATGGTTTTCCTTGTGGTGAGTGATTAATTTCCGGGATTGAAATTTTTCCCCAGCGAAGCGGGCATGTTGAGCTTGATGTAATTGGCATTGCTGGAGATCAGCACCAGCACGACGATGGCTGCCACGTAGGGCAGCATCGACAGCAGTTGCGAGGCGATGGGCACGCCCAGCGCCTGCGCGTGGAAAGTCAAAATCGTGATGCCACCGAACAGATAGGCGCCACCCACCACGCGCGCCGGGCGCCAGGTGGCAAACGTGGTCAGCGCCAGCGCAATCCATCCGCGCCCCGCCACCATGCCCTCGACCCACAGCGGCGTGTACACGAGCGATAAAAAGGCGCCGGCCAGGCCGCAGCAGGCGCCGCCGAACAGCACGGCCGCCAGGCGGATGCGCCGCACGGGATAACCGAGCGCATGCGCGGACGCCGGCGACTCGCCCACGGCGCGCAGCACCAGGCCTGCCCGCGTGCGGTACAGGAACCAGGCGATGGCCACGCACAGCAAGAGCGACAGATACACCATCGGATGCTGGCGGAACAGGGCCGGCCCCAGCACGGGAATGTCTTCCAATACTGGGATGCCGAAACGGCCGTTGTGCAGGCTGTTGCCCACGTACTTCAGGCCGATGTACGTGGACGCGCCCGCGCCGAACAGCGATAAAGCCAGGCCCGTCGCATACTGGTTCGTGCCCAGCCACACGGTCAGCCAGGCAAAGAAGCCGGACAGCACCATGCTGGCGCCCGCCCCCGCCAGGAAGCCCAAGGTGGGGCTGCCCGTGTTGACGGCCACGGCAAAGCCCGTGATGGCCGAGACCAGCATCATGCCTTCCGCGCCCAGGTTCACCACGCCCGCTTTTTCATTCACCAATAAACCGAGGGCGGCGAGCATCAGCGGCGTGCCCGCGTTGATGCTGGCGGCGATCAAGGGCGCGATCGTCAGGGCCAGGTTATCCATGTTTCCTCCAGCGCAGTTTGTATTGGATCAACACATCGCAAGCGAGCAAGGCAAACAGCAGGATGCCCTGGAACACGCCGGTGATGGCGCTGGGCAAGCCGAGGCGCGATTGCGCCAGTTCGCCGCCGATATAGAACAGGGCCATGACGAAGCTGGAAAAAATCACGCCGACCGGATGCAGCCGCCCCACGAAGGCGACGATGATGGCGGCAAAGCCGTAGCCGGGCGAGACCGTGGGCGTCAGCTGCCCCATCGGCCCCAGCACTTCGCACACGCCGGCCAGGCCGGACAGGGCGCCGCAGATCAGCATCGACGACCATAAGGTCTTGCGCGAGGAAAAGCCCGCATAGCGGGCGGCGGCGGGCGCCATGCCGCCCACGCGCAGGCGGAAGCCGGAAATGCTGCGCGACAGATACAGCCAGCCGCCCAGCGAGGCCAGCAAGGCAAAGACGATGCCGACGTGCAAGCGCGTATCGCTGATCACCATCGGCAGCAGCAAGCCGTCCGACAGCAGTTTCGACTGAGGGAAGTTGAAGCCTTCCGGGTCGCGCAGCACGCCGTACACGAGATAGCTGAGCAGCAATTGGGCGATGTAGACGAGCATCAGCGAGACGAGGATTTCGCTGGCATTGTAGCGGTCGCGCAGCCACGCCACCAGGCCCGCCCACGCCATGCCGCCCGCCATGCCGGCCAGCAGGGATATGCCGATGACGGCAGTACTCCCCACGCCATCGTCCAGGTACAGGGCCGCCGCGCCGCCGCAGATGGCGCCCAGGGTCAGCTGCCCTTCCGCGCCGATGTTGTAGATGTTGGCGCGGAAACAAATAGCCAGGCCGACGGCGATCAAGAGCAGGGGCGCGACTTTAATGCCCAGCTCGGACCAGCCGTGCGCGTCGCGCAACGGTTCGACGAAGAACACGGCCAGTCCCGCCAACGGATCGTGTCCCAGCGCAACAAACAGCAGCGCGCCGCACAGCACGGTCAGCAGCACGGCCAGCACGGGCGACAGCCACGACATCAGGCGGGACGGCGTCGGACGGGCTTCCAGGCGCAAGGCAAGCTTAGCCATGGGCAACCTCCTGCGGCCACAGCCCGCTCATCCATTGCCCCACAAGATCCACGCTGGCCTCGCCCACGTCGACGGACGGTGAAATTTTTCCTTTCGCCATCACCAGCAGGCGGTCGCTGATCTCGAACAATTCATCGAGTTCTTCCGACACGACCAGCAGCGCGCAACCCGCGTCGCGCAGCGCCAGCAGTTCGGCGCGGATTTGCGCGGCCGCGCCCACGTCCACGCCCCAGGTCGGCTGCGCCACCACCAGCACCGTCGGTTCGCGCATGACTTCGCGTCCGACTATGTATTTCTGCAAGTTGCCGCCCGACAGGCTGCGGGCCAGCGCCTGCGGCCCGCCCGCCTTCACCTGGAAGCGGGCGATGATGGCGGCCGCCCGCTGCGCGATGACCTTGTGGCGCACGAAGCCGTGGCGGATGGTGGCCGGCGTCTGCAAGCTCAGCAGCACGTTGTCGGCCAGTCCCATGTCGGGCACGGCACCGCGTCCCAGCCGCTCCTCCGGCACGAAGCCGAAGCCGAGGGCGCGCCGGCGGCCCGGCGGCAGGCGGCCGGCAGGCGTGCCGTTGAGCACGATGCTGGCCGGGGCCGCGCGCAAGTCCTCGCCCGACAGGGCCGCCAGCAATTCCTGCTGGCCATTGCCGGACACGCCCGCGATGCCGACGATCTCTCCCGCACGCACGTCGAAATGGATGTCCGTCAACTGCGTGGCGAACGGATGGCTCTTCGGCAAATCCAGATTGCGCACGCTCAACATGGCTGCACCGGGCGTGCGCGCCACGCGCGTGATGGCGGGCGGCTCGGCGCCTATCATCATGCGCGACAGGCTGGCCGCCGATTCCCGGGTGGGGTCGCACACGCCCGCGTTCTTGCCGGCACGCACCACCGTGCACGTGTGGCACAGGGCGCGGATTTCGTCGAGCTTGTGGCTGATGTACAGGATGCTGCAACCTTCAGCCGCCAGCTGGCGCAAGGTCATAAACAGTTTTTCCACGGCGCCCGGCGTCAGCACGGACGTCGGTTCATCGAGGATCAGCAGTTGCGGCTTGGCCAGCAGGGCGCGCACGATCTCCACGCGCTGGCATTCGCCCACGGACAGCGTATGCACGTGGCGCTGCGGTTCCAGGTCCAGGCCGTACTGGCGCGCTGTGTCTTCGATGCGCTGCGCCAGCTCCGCCATGTTGGTGCCTGCGGGCAAACCGAGGGCGATGTTTTCCGTGACCGTCAAAGTGTCGAACAGGGAAAAGTGCTGGAACACCATGGCGATGCCGAGCGCGCGCGCAGCCGACGGGGTGGCGATCTCGACCTCGCGGCCATTCCACACGATGCGGCCGCCGTCGGGCTGCACGGCGCCATAGATGATTTTCATCAAGGTCGATTTGCCGGCGCCGTTTTCGCCGAGCACGGCGTGGATCTGCCCCGGCTCGACGGTGAGGCCGATGCCGTCATTGGCTACCACGGACGGATAGCGTTTGCTGATGTCGTGTAATTCCAGGCGTGCCGTCATTGTTTTTTTGTGCCTCGCTGCGGGGGTCGCCGGCATGGTCGCCGGTATAAAAATCAAGCTCTTGTCTCTATCGTATCGGCATCCGCGGCGCTTGGGGGATGGCGTGGCGGCGCGCATTTCTATTTCCGCAAAAAAACAACACCTGTATACAATTTTGAAAAAAATTATCAGCTTTACAGCGGCCGCCTTGCCCCGCAAGGGCGAGAAGGTGCGATGATTATATGCAAGAACTGATAGTAAGTATGCAGACAATACATATCGCCCGAGGCGGCGATTCTCGCATCATGGATTGAACGGCGCGCAACTTGCACCATTGCAGAGCCACATGCGCTCAAGTGGGCTACCCCTCTGCGCCCTGCCATTCCCCGTTCCCGTTTTCCAACACCGCCATCAGGAGCCGAAAGTGCCAAAAACCATACCGTGTCTGTTGCTCTGCCTCACTACCACCCTCGGCGTGGGCGCGACTGCCCAAGCCGCCGAATGGAGCGATACCGCGCTGAGCTGGCGCGCAGGCAATGACTACCGCGAGCCGTTCAACCCGGACGACATCAAGAAAAACATCTTTGCCATCACGCACGCCAGCGGCTACAAATACGGCAGCAACTTCGTCAACCTCGATTTCCTCATCTCCGACAGCAAGGACCCCGGCGCGCTCGGCAAGACGTCCGGCGCGCAAGAGGCCTACCTGGTGTACCGCAACACCATCGATATCGGCAAGGTGCGCGGCAGCGACATCAAGTTCGGCCCCGTGCGCGGCGTCGGCGTCACCCTGGGCTTCGACGTCAACACGAAAAATGACGTCGGCTACAACTCGCGCAAGCGCATGCTGGTGGCCGGCCCCACGCTGATGTGGGACGTGCCCGGCTTCTTCAACACCAGCCTGCTGTTGCTGCGCGAAAGCAACGCCCCCAGCGGTGCCTTCCCGCCGATTTCGCAAGTGACGGGCCGCTACACGTACAAAACGCACGCCATGCTGACAGGCGCCTGGGCCATCCCCCTGTCGCCGCTGTTCTCGTTCGAAGGTTTCTTCAACCTCATCGACTCGAAAGGCAAGGATGAAGTGGGGCGCGACACGGCGGTGGAAACGAATATCGACATGCAAGTGATGTACGACGTGGGCGCGGCCCTGGGCAGCGCCAAGAACACCTTCCGCGTAGGCATCGAGTACCAGTACTGGAAGAACAAGTTCGGCAATTCGGCCGCCACCACGGGCAATGTGGGACAAACGGCGAAGACGCCGATGATACGCGCCGAGTACCATTTCTAAGAATCATTGTCCCGTATCAACACCCACCTTCGCGCCTGATGCCAGCATGAAGCTTTCCAGCTGGCGGAGAGCGCGAACGTGGAACAACTGCTGCCGTATTACGAGCGTGAGCTGGGCCTGTTCCGCCAGTACACGCGCGCGTTTTCCAGCCGCTACCCGAAAGCGGCCGGGCGCCTGCTGATCGCCGGCGAGACGTGCGAAGACCCGCACATCGAGCGGCTGATCCAGTCCGTCGCCCTGCTCACGGCCCGCATTGCCAAGCGCCTCGACGACGCCTATCCGCAATTCACCAATTCCCTGCTCGAAACCCTTTATCCGCACTACCTGCGGCCGTTTCCCTCGTGTTCCATCGTGCGCATGGCCCTGGAAGAAGCGCCCGGTGGCGGCCAGCTGACGCACGTAGCGCGCGGCACCGTGCTGCGCTCGCAGCCAGTGCGGGGCGTGGCCTGCAAGTTCACCAGCGCATATGACGTGACCCTGGCGCCGCTGGCCATTTCTCGCCTGCATTTCTCGCCCCTCCTGGACGCGCCGCCCGGCCTGCGCCTGCCCGCCGGTGCCAGCGCCCTGCTCAGCATCGAGTTCAGCAGCAGCAGCGACCTTTACCATCTGGACCAGGCGGGGTTCGCCAATCTGCGCGTGTTTGCCGATGGTGAACCATCCGTGCGCGCGGCCCTGCTCGACGCCCTGTTCCTGCGCGGCGCGGGGGCGTACGTGGCGCTGGACGAACACAGCCCGTGGCTGGCCGTCGATGGCATGCCGCTGGCGCCGGCCGGCTACGCGCAAGACGATGCGCTGATCCCGTTTTGCGCCCGTTCGCATCCGGCCCTGCGCCTGCTGACCGAGTACTTCGCCTTTCCCGAAAAATTCCATTTCATCGATATCGACTGGTCCAGGCTGGCCGCCCTGCTGCCGAAGCAATGCCGCCAGTTCACCCTGCACCTGGCCCTCAAGGGCGTGCGCAGCGACAGCCACGAGGCGCGGCTCCTGTCCGGCATCAGCCGCGACAATCTGCTGCTGGGCTGCACGCCCGTCGTCAACCTGTTCGCCAAGTCCGGCGTGCCGATCCGCCTTGCGCATACGCAGCCCGACCATGCGCTGGTGGCCGACGCCACGCATGCGTTCGCCTACGACAGTCTTGCCGAACGGCCGCCGCGTCGACACGCTGCGCTACGGTTCCGGCCACTGGCATGGCGTGCTGTGGCAAGGCCAGACCGTGGTCGATGTCGAGCGCGACAAACTGCACCGCGAAAAACAGCGCACTCTGGGCAACTGCGGCCTGCTCGCCACGCGCCAGTACGATCCGCAATCGCGGCTCACCCAGCTGACCCTGGCACGCGGCGCCGACGCACCCGCCCCCGTGCGCGAACGCCGCTTCGCATACGATGCGCAAGGCAACCTGACCACCATCTTTCAAACAGGCGCCACCACTGCCGGCCCGCTCGGCAAACTCAGCTATACCTACGACCCCGTCGGCCAGTTGCTGGCGGCCGTGCAGCCGGGCCTGGCCGAACGCTTCGCCTTCGACCCCGCAGGCAATCTGATCGACAAGGTTCCCGCGCCCGGCAACGTCCTGAACAACTACGGCGATACCGACTACGCTTACGACGAGCAAGGCAACGCCACCGGCAAGCGCTTCCATCCGCCCGGCAGGGAATCGACCTGGAGCGACCTGGAGCTTGAATACGACGCCGAGAACCGCCTCAGCCACGCCACCAGGACGGAACACCCGTCGCGCCACCGCGCCCACTACTTTTATGACGCCTTCAGCCGCCGCATCGCCAAACGCGTCGAGGAAGCACGCTGGAGCAAGCAACAAGACATCAACAAAGACCAGCCCACCCGCACGAGCGCCACCAACACCTTCTTCGTATGGGACGGCGACACGCTGGCGCAGGAACTTGGACACGAAGAGACGGTCACATACCTGTACGAGCCGGACAGCTTCGTGCCGCTGGCCAGAATCGCTTCGCCAGCCTGCCACCAGGCAAGCGCCGTACATCTGCCACGCGTGGCGCAGTGGGATTTACCCGCCATCCGGCAGGACGCCGAACTGCAAGCGGCGATTGCTCAAGAACAAGCGGACACCGAAGCGCTGCATGTATCGGCATGGCAAGGTACCCAAACAGCAGCCGATGGTGCAGCAGCACGCGACCGCATCACCCACTACCACTGCGACCACCTGGGCACGCCGCGCGAGCTGACGGATGCGCAAGGGAACGTGGTCTGGAGCGGGCGCTACAAAGCTTGGGGGCGCTTGCTGCACGTCGAGGGAGAAATCAAGCAGCCGCTGCGGTTTCAGGGGCAGTATGAGGATGGGGAAACGGGGCTGTTTTATAACCGTTACCGCTACTATGATCCGGATGTAGCCAGGTACGTGACGCAAGATCCAGTTGGATTGCTTGGTGGATTAAATACATATACATATGCACCAAATCCCACTGGCTGGAGTGACCCATTAGGGTTAGCAAAGAAATGTGCAAAAAACACACCATGCAATCCTTGTATTGGTAAAAATCCATCAGCTTCAGCAACAAAATGGCAAGGTAAGCCGCCCTACCCAGGAGTCGATGCATATACAAATATTGTTTTAAAAAAAGGGACTATCTTATATTCCCTTTATCCGTACGGTCCAAAACCCGGAAATTATTACAGCGACAGAATGACACTTATTTCCGCAAATGGAAGCGCATTGGCATACAATAATTTAACGCAAATCTCACATTCCGGAAACACTCCAGGGGCGCGACCGATGAGAGATCAGGTTCAAGCATTCAAACTATCGGAAGATATCTGTGCAGGCACGGGAAAAGCATTGGCAAATACATTACTAGGCGCAGGAGGAGGAAATCAATACTTTATTGATGATTCAGATATATCAAAACTCAAAGCTAACGCAAAAATGTTTAAATTTCCGAGGCCGTAAATGAATATAAATAAGAATACTGGAGATATTGAAATAAATGAGAATTTTCACGTAAACAAAAACACATCAACCAAAGAAATAAAAAACATAAATTTTCTTGAAAGTTTTGGAGAAATAAATGAATCTGAAACATATAGTATGCAAAATATCAAATTTCTCAATCTGGAAACAAGAGTAAATTTCAGATTTAAAAATGGAATCCTTTACATTATTGAAATAATCTGGACAGATGGAATCACAAACAGACTTGGATATGACTCCAGTCACTCGGACATGATCAATGAAAAAAAATATCTAAGTAAGTTAATTTCAAAGTCACTAGGTCAATCAGCTGAAACATCGACTAAGTATGAGGATTTTTTTTCTTTCTCGTGGGGATACATAATAGTCAAAGCAGATCAAAAATCATCACTTTGTTCGACAATGATAATATATGGTAAAAACACAAATATATAATAAATAAAATAAATATTAATTAGCAGAGTACTCCAACAAACCTTTCCTATTCCGATAGAGATATGGAAAAATACACACCCGACATAGAAAACTTAGAAGAAAAAATTTCCGGAAAAAATCTTGAGAACTTGCTCATGGTTTTGGATGAATTCAAGAAAGAGCAAAGAAATATTTCAGATTTTAAAATATACATTCAAGACAACATCGAAGATATTAAAATACCTTCGTACCAAATTTTGCACCCGGCGAAAAAATACTAGGTGGAAAAACATTATTAGGTAGATCCATCACTTATACTATTTCAAAAAAAACGAGAAAAATCATCAATTCAAACTATCATAGATAAAAGGAGACTATCAATGAATTAGAGTTCATTCCAATTAACTATGAAAAAATTGCGTCTGGAACAAAAATATCTTAAAAGTTTGCGAAGAAAAATTATCGCAAAGAAAACTGCACCACTTACAAGCAACGAGCTTGATTTTTTTTGCTCGCTCGCTCGAAAACCAATTTTATAGCCCGGAACTACATCGGATTATCTGGGATATAGCATGGCAAAGTCCGCCAAACGCAGCCATGTTGAAAATTGCAAAAAACATCATCACCATCAATGTATCTGCCGACGACGACAACGTTTTCAATGGCCATATTGAACCTGTATTTAGTTACTACCTACACAACTCACCAAGCCACGAACAAGAGAAAATTCTCGATAGCTTCGAAAAAAGCAAATCCCTGAGATTGCGCATGATTGTGGCCGAATTCCATATGTTAAAAAATCATATTTTGAAAGGTTTGCACATGATGGCAAAAATACTTGATGAAGCCAATACAGATCATGCTATCTCTGATTCAATCTGCATGTGGGTCACGCAAAATGGAGCTTTGGAACTAAAGAACTCTTTTCTTCATGATGCGACTCAAGAACGAAAAAAAGGAAATATTTCCTATGCAAAAACTCTAGAGTGGATATGCGAAAATCTAATCCGCTAGCGCTCATGGTGTAGTGTCAGGTTGGGAATTATCATATTATCACTCCTTAACCAGGGCATCCGGCAAGGTTTTAAAAAATGAAAAAAGTATCCTTTGATACAAGAAATGGTTATCTCCTATTAGACGGTATCATGATGGCGCCACTTAACGAATCTGATTTTATTAAAATTGCAAAAGAAAATGACATTGAAATAGAAGACAATAAAACAAACACTTATGTGCACAATTTATCAACGTGCGGAAGCTTGAATGAGTTTGAGTTTGGCATAAATTTTATCTTTGAAAATTATTGCATGAAGAATGTATGGCTATCGTGGGATGGAGGAAATACCAAAAAATATGGATACAACTCAACGGAAAATCAGTTGATATCCGACAAGAACAACCTGGCCAGATTACTTGCTAAAGTGTTGGAAAAAAATCCTGACGAAGTAAAAAAATCTTTCTCCGCATTCAACTTTCCATGGGGCAGCATTTCAGCTTCAGCATCTATTCAATCAGCAATGGCGTCAATTGGCGTATTTTGGAATATGCATTATTCTCATACCCAATAAATCAAAGGACAAAAATGAAAATTCTTATTTGCCCACATAAGAAATTTTTGTCAAGCATGAAGTTTGAAATCAACAAGGGAACTGATATCCACATTAAGCTATCCAATGCTTGGAATGCAAAACTAATCACACCAGAAATAATTAATCTACTGATCAATGAAAAGTCAGATCAGAAGAGTTGGAAATATGTTTTTTGCATTTTTCCAAATCCAATTTTCTTCTCCGCTTACTTTTATGCCCAATCAGAAAACTATAAGATAAGCCTAGTTGATGAAAATAAGAAACTGATAAAATTTCACAAAATTAAAATTATTGACAATGAATATAATTCGTGATGTTAAATTTGAAGATGGATATTTCTCTGCAAACGAATCAATCACTTTATTTAGAGGGATGAAAAGAAAAAATCTACACTCGATGGATCAAGACTGGGAAGCATGGGTAAAGCATGAAGAGGAGATAGTCGCCTATAAAACAAGTTTCAAACTAAAGAAATTGAGAATAATCGTTATTTGTTTTTTTGAGAAAAATGATGACACCATAAAATACTGGGATTTTGGTCCGGAAAATTGCATGGATGGTTTTCAGTCTAAACCAGAAGGAAAATATACAAGAAGAGTGAGACGCTGGTTTCTGGATGATTTTGGCATCGTTCTGCCACAAGCAGGGCCGTGGGGGAAAATAGACGCCTGCCACGATCCACATAATCAAACCACATCAGTTTTTTGCGCCTATCAATAAAACCATTATTAAATTCAAATTACCATATATATGAATATTTCCAAT
Source organism: Janthinobacterium sp. TND4EL3 (assembly GCF_900156175.1). Classification (GTDB taxonomy): domain Bacteria; phylum Pseudomonadota; class Gammaproteobacteria; order Burkholderiales; family Burkholderiaceae_D; genus Janthinobacterium. Next base: position 28,563 of record NZ_FTMV01000004.1, on the reverse strand, counting down.
ATAGGACACGAGATGGCAATTTTAAACATACCATCAAATGCTTTCTCGATTGGCGATCCGACTCAGGATGAGAGTCTGTGCATCAGAGAGAAAAATGGACATAGGCAGGTTTTTTACTATGAACGAGGAATAAAAACAGGGCTTCGAGTTTTCAAGGAAGAACATGAAGCCTGTGAAAATTTTTTATTCATAATAAAATCCTGGCTTATGTAATTTGAGAATAATATTTTTCGTATTTATCCTCTCCTCCAAGGATAATCATGAAATCCAGAAAAAATAACATGTTAAACACAATCAATATATGCATACTTTGCCTGAATTTTGACGAAGCAAAAGAATTTTACATTGATAATCTCGGGTTTTTTATTACAATGGATAGCATCATTCAGTGGGATTCAGGCACCAGTCGCCGCCTGACAATGGCGCACGAGTCCAACAAAAAATTCTCAATAGAATTAATGCATCCTTCAAACATTGAACAAGCACATCGCGTAGGTAGCAAAGGTGGCACGATCAATCTATTCACTTTACCAACGAAAAATATTGACACGCTCAAGAAGCGACTGGAAAAAACTGCTTTTTTCGTCAATTACGTAGAGGCTCCCTACGCAAGTTTTCTGAACGTCGAAGATCCGATGGGGAACAATATTTGCCCCTACCAACCGTGCTGAATCAATGTAATAATTCATACGAGATGCCTCATTCAAAATTCCGCATAACAGAATGAAAAAATTTGAAATCCCAGGCTATATTTTTGATTTCATTGATGGATTACTGCTCGTCAATGGAGAGATTGCATTATCGAAAAAAACTCCAGCAAACGATTTCATAAATAGCATTATCAATACATTCCACACCAAACCCACAACAACAGGGGCTGGAATGTATATTTTTGATATCAATGGATGGGTAGGCGATTACGTTGTCGAGTTGATTATTGTAAAAGAAAATTTGCCCGAAATAGATTACGTAATAATGCATTACTTTGAAAATAATTCTGTAGGCAACGGTGTGAGTGAATCATCGTTAGTCAAAAAAATTCAAAGAAAGTCTGGCATTCCCGGAAAATGAAAGGGTTATCAGAAATAATATTTCAATTTCCGTGGGGAAGCGTTATCGTACAACATGACATAAAAACATCCTCATCATGCATAATCTTGAAGTACAAAATAACCAGAAAATCACCCATCCGATTGAAAATGAATGATAACTGTGAATCACATATCAATATAGATAAATCGATAAAAGTGCAGCAACGAATAATGGAATCCATAAAAAATAGTGATACTTTTTTCCCAAAAACAAGTGAGATTCAATGGCTGAATTTATTGAAGAAGCTACCTCGAAGATTAAAAATCTGTCTTCTCAATGAAATTTCTTTTGAAAATTCATTGATAGCAATATATTCTTCAAACTGGCCAGATGAGGGGAGCGTTGTAGCACTGCTGAGTAACAAGTTCAGAACGAAGAAATTCGACAAGGATTTACATTTCCGAGAGCTGAATGACCCGCATTACTGCAATGAAGAAATTTCATATGTTGAAGATAACGTTACACACTTGATTATCAATTAGGCAGCACCTGGAACAACCCAGGATTTGACTTGCCCATCGCCCTGCACGATACTTGCCGCTGTCGCCAAGCTACCGATCCTACGCAATAAACCATCAGTGCCTGTCACCACCGCCTACACTCACAGCATGCCGTCTCCGAACTCCCCCACCGCTCCCTACATCGGCCGCTTCGCCCCCTCCCCCTCCGGTCCCCTGCACATGGGCTCGCTTGTTGCCGCCATGGCCAGTTATCTTGATGCCAAGGTGCATCAGGGCACATGGTTGCTGCGTATCGAGGACCTGGACTACGACCGCAACGTCGAGGGTGCCGATATGGCGATCCTGGCCACCTTGCAGCGCTGCGGCATGGCGTGGGATGGCGAGGCGACGTGGCAGAGCCGGCGGCTGCCGCTGTACGAGGCGGCGCTGAAGCAGTTGCAGGACGATGGCCTCGTGTATGCGTGCGGCTGTTCGCGCAAGGAGATCCAGGATTCGGTGCTGCAGGCGGGCGGACCAAAGATTGGCGCCGCCGTGTATCCGGGCACCTGCCGCCATGGCTTGGCGCCGGGCAAGGCGGCGCGGGCCTGGCGGCTGCGCGTGCCGCAGGGGCCGCAAGCCGTGTACAGCTTTACGGACCGCTGGGCGGGTCCGCAGCAACAGGACCTGGCCAGCGAGGTGGGCGACTTCATCGTGCTGCGTGGCGACGGCTTTTGGGCGTATCAGCTGGCCGTGGTGGTCGATGATGGCGCGCAGGGCATCACGCAGGTGGTGCGCGGCGCGGACTTGCTCGACTCCACGCCGCGCCAGCTGTACCTGCAGGATGTGCTGCGCTTGCCCCATCCGGGCTTCTTGCACGTGCCCGTCGTCGTCAATGACAGCGGCGAGAAACTGTCAAAGCAGACGGGCGCCCTCGCCTTCGATACGGGCACCGATGCGGCCGCACTGCTGGCGTCGGCACTGCTGCCGGCGGCCCGCTTCCTCGGCCTCGACGTGCGCGCCGACAACGTGGAAGACTTCTGGCGGCAAGCCGTGCCCGCCTGGGCGCAGCGGCTGGCGCGCCTTCCCGGGCACGCATAAAAAAACCCGCCGCGGCGCGAGCCGGGCGGGTAGCAATGCAGGCGCCAGCACATGGCCGGCGCCTGGAACCGAACACTTAAGAAAACCGTAGCGAGCGGCCGCCAATCACGACGCGCAGTAGGTTTGCTTATGTGTTCTTAGAAGTTGCCTTTAAATTGCACGCCAAATTGACGTGGCTCATTGATGAAGCCCGTGCGGTTGTTGAAGTCGATGGCGCCCGTGATACGCTGGGTGTCGGTGATGTTGCGGCCGAACGCGGCCACTTCATACTTGCCGGCATCCCAGGTGTAACCCACGCGCAAGCCGCCTTCGACCATCGGTTTGCCGGTGAACTCGGTGGATTCATACAGGAAGAAATTGATCTTGCTGCGGTAAGCCCAGTCCGTGAAGACGAAGAATTCGCCGTTTTCCATCGGGATCGAATAGCGGCCCGTGGCGGTGATCGTCCACTTTGGCGCTTGCGGCAATGGATTGCCGTTGATGATGGCGTTGCCGGCGGCGTTGACCGGATCGGTGACGGTGCAGCGCTTCGGACTACAGGTAGCGATCGACAGGCTCGGATCCTTGATTTCCGTGAAGTTGTAGCTGCCGCCCAGCGACATCTTCAGGCTCGGCGTGACAAAGCCTTCCAGTTCCAGTTCCGCACCGCGGCCGTTCGTCTTCGCGGCATTGATCAGGCGCGTGATGTTCGACGTGCCACCGACCACCGTCAGTTGCTGGTTTTTCACCTGGTAGTCATACACGCTGAACGCGACGCGGGCGCGGCGGTTGAACAGGTCGGCTTTGACGCCCGCTTCGTACGAGGTGATGGTTTCCGCATCGGCCACCGTCACGGATACCTTGTCGCTGGCCGGGGCGATACTTGGCGCGCGGAAACCAGTAGCGATACGGGCGTAGAAGTTCACGTCCTTGTTGTATTTATAGGTGCCGCTCAAGTCCCAGTTGACCTTGGCTTTGCTGACATCGGCGCTGGTCGGGTTGACCTGTACGATGTTGGTCGCTTCCACCGTGTTGAAATCCTTTTTGTCCTTGGTGTAGCGCAAGCCGGCACGCAGCATGAAATCGTCGTTGACGGCGTAGTTCACCGAACCGAAGGTGGCCCAGGCACTGTTTTTCTGGCGGCTGGCCAGGTGCGAGAACAGTTGGTGCGTGTCGGTATTGAAGTTGTCGGTAAAACCGTTGGCATCTTCGTTGAAGTAGTACACGCCAGCCTGCCAGTTCAGCGGGCCGGCATTCTTCGATTCGGCACGGAATTCCTGCGAATATTGTTTCACGCTGGTGATGCCGCCAGCCGTTTCAACCTGGAAGGGAACGTCGCCCGGACCCGTCGGAGTGCCGCCGTCGATGTCGCCGTGCGACACATAATTGCCGACCTGTTCAAAACCGGTGATCGAGTACAGTTTAATACCGTCCAGGTCCCAGCTCAGGCGGGCGCTGGCGCCATTGGTGCGCAGGCGCTGGAAATTCGGCGCATTCGTGAACGACTTGTTCGGGTCGAAACCGTCGACGATGTCGTTCGTGCCTTGCTTGATCATGTTGGCGTAGAACACGCGCGCGCTGCCCGTGGTGTTGCGCTGGTGCACATTGAACAGGGCATTGAAGGTGGTGTTCGGCGCGTACAGCAGTTGCACGCGTTCCGCGTGTTCGTTGTAGCCGTCCAGCGCGTTTTGCTGGCCCGTAAACGTGTTGTCGACGTAATCGTCGCGGTGCTGGCGCAGGGTCGAGAAGCGCAGCGCCCATTCTTTGCTCAGCGGCACGTTGACGGCGCCGTCAAAGTTGGTCGTGTTGTGCGTGGCAGCGGAAACGTTGTAATAGCCTTCAACCTTGTCCAGCTTCGGCTTGACGGATTCGAACTTGACCACGCCGGCAGGCGTATTGCGGCCGAACAAGGTGCCTTGCGGGCCGCGCAGCACTTCCACGCCGGCCACGTCGAAAATCGGGTAGCCCTTGAGGATAGGATTTTCCTGCACGACATCGTCGTAAATCAGGGAAACAGGTTGCGATGCAAAGATGTTGAAGTCGGTATTGCCATAGCCGCGGATGTAGAAGCGGGGGAAGGTGCGGCCGTTCGACGATTCCACGTTCAGGCTCGGCACCTTGCCGGCCAGCACGCGGATGTCTTGTCCGCTGGAGACCAGCACGTCGAGCTTCTCGTCGCGCAGCAGCGACACGGAGACGGGCACGTCGCGGATATTTTCCTTGCGGCGCTGCGCCGTGACGGTCACGGTTTCCAGCTGGCTGGCGGCAGGGGCCGTATCAGCAGCGACTTCATCAGCATAGGCCGAGCCGATAGGCAAGGCAGCGGACAGTGCCAGCATTGCGGCGCTTTTGGCGCACAAACGCTGGTGCATCTTGGACATCTTGATCATGTGGTTTCCCAGAAGTTTAAAAAAAGAATTGCGAAATCTGTCTTTCTTGCAACCTGTCTCCGGGTTATCTACGGCGCTGGACGATCGTTTGCACCTTCACGGTGCAGCAGCGCGAGCGGATGTTCCCCCGCTCTCGGCGTCACTGGCTCTGCCCTGGCTGCCGCACAAGCGGACAGCGGTAGCGGCCGCATCTCTGGGATGTCTGATGAGCGCCAACTTTTTAGTAAGGCGCCAATTTAATTCAAGCAGCTTATGCGCGGCAAGAATATTGTTATGTAAAATATTTATTCACCAACATTCAAGGCTGGCTAGTGGTTATTCAGCCACAATACGCTCAGGAGCTTGCTGTTTTGCCCATTTTCCAGCCTTGGCGCCGCCGTTGCGCCGCGGCGGCGAAATGCTGCCTGCAAGACAGGCTCCGGCCGGGATTTGACTGTAATATCGCCATACTTGACCTTGCCGTGCTGCCCCATCCCAGTGCAGCGGCGGCGCGCCGCACCATTACGTATCCTATCCATGCCAGAACCCAGCCTGCATAGCCACGACTTGCCCACTTCCCCCGCCGCCGCCCGGGCCGCACATCTATTGCTGGGCGCCCATTGCGACATCGTCTGGAGCACGAAAACGTTCGGCCAGTTCGATGCCGACCAGCCCTCGTGGCGTGCCTTCACGGGCCAGACGGAGGCCGAACTGCTGGGCCGCGGCTGGCTCAATGCCCTGCACCCGGACGACCGCAACCTGCCTTACGTCATGCCATCGCATCTGACGACCGTGTTCGAAGCGGAATACCGGCTGCGCCACGTCAGCGGCGCCTACCGCAACGTCATCGTGCGCATGCTGCCCGTGCTGGCGCCCGACGGCAGCATCGTTGAATGGATGGGCTCGCATTGCGACGTGACGCAGCAGCGGCAGACGGAACAGCGGCTGCGCCTGGCCATGCAGGGCGGACGTATGGGCACGTGGGAGATCGACCTGGGCAGCGGCAGTATGGCGTGCTCCGACGCCTTCAAGGCCAATCTGGGCCTGCCGCCTGCCAGCAACATTGATTACGCACAACTGACGGCAGCCATGCTCGACGGCGACCTGCAGCACTGGCAAGCCGTCGTGCATGAAGCCATCGCCAGCGCCAGCGATTTCGAGGTCGAGATCCGCGTGCGCTGGCCCGACGGCTCGCTGCACTGGGCGCACATGCGCGGCACCTGCGCCAGCGATGGCGCCGGCAACGTGATCGCCCTGTCCGGCATCTCGCTCGACTTGACGGCCAGCAAGCAGAACGAGGAAACCCTGCGCCTGACCCTGGCAGCCGGTGAAGTGGCCACCTGGAACTGGGACATCGTCGCCGACCGCGTCACGGCCGACAGCAACATGGCGCGCTTGTTCCCCCTCAATGCCGGCGCTGTCGCGGCGGCGCCGCTGGCGCACTATCTGGACTTCATTCACCCCGATGAGCGTGAGCAAGTCAGCGCGCAGATTGCCCAGGCCGTGCGCGCGCATGCACCGTTCGAGGCCAGCTACCGCATCGCTGCCGGCGACGGCCGGTACCGCTCGGTCATCGCGCGGGGGCGCGTGGAATATGCGCCCGATGGCACGCCCTTGCAATTGCCGGGCGTCCTGCTCGACATCACGCGCCAGAAACAGGTGGAAGAAGCACTGCGCAGCAGCGAGGAACGCTACAGCACGCTGATCGAACTGATGGACCAGGCCTTTTGTGTCATTGAAATGCTGTACGACGCGCATGGCCGTCCCGTGGATTTCCGCTACCTGGAAGGCAATCCCGCCTTCGTCAAGCAGTCGGGCCTGGACAATGCCATCGGCAAGACCATCCGCAGCTTCGTGCCCGATCACGACCAGCACTGGTTCGACCTGTACGACCAGGTCGTCAAGACGGGCGAGCCCGTGCGCTACGAAAACGAGGCCGTGGCCATGGAGCGCTGGTTCGAAGTCTTCGCCGCGCGCCTTGGCGGCCCCGGCAGCCGCCTGCTGACGGTGCTGTTCAGCGACATCAGCGAGCGCAAGCGCTCGGAACAGCAGCTGCGCCAGCTGGCCGACAACCTGTCCGAAATGGACCGGCGCAAGACGGAATTCCTCGCCACCCTGGCGCACGAACTGCGCAATCCGCTCGCGCCCATCCGCAACGGCTTGCAGATCATGCGCCTGGCCGCCGACAAGCCCGCCACGGTGTCGCGCGTGCGCGACGTGATGGAGCGGCAAGTCAACCAGATGGTGCACCTGGTTAACGACTTGCTGGACGTGGCCCGCATCACGCGGGGGCAGATCGAACTGCGGCTGGAACGCACGGACTTGAAGACCATCATCGCCGGTGCCGTGGAAACGAGCATGCCGCTGATCGAGGCGAGCCGCCACCAGTTGCAGGTACAGCTTGCTGAAGAGCCGCTGCCGCTCGACGCCGATCCCACGCGCCTGGCGCAGGTGCTGGGCAATTTGCTCAACAATGCCGCCAAATACACGCCGGCCGGCGGCCATATCAGCTTGCGCGCCCGACGCGACGGCAACGAGGCCTTGATCGAGGTCAAGGACAGCGGCGTGGGCATTCCCGCCGAGTCGATCGCCACCGTCTTCGACATGTTCACCCAGGTGGGCCAGAACATGGGCCGCGCCCAGGGCGGACTTGGCATCGGCCTGTCGCTGGTGCGGCGCCTGGCCGAATTGCATGGCGGCAGCGCTACGGCGGCCAGCCCCGGTGCCGGCCTGGGCAGCACCTTCAGCGTGCGCCTGCCGCTGCTGGCAGAGGAGGCCCAGGCGCCCGCCGCGACGGCCGCGCCCGCCAGCGCCGCCGGCCCCCATTTCCGCGTGCTGGTGGTCGATGACAACGTCGATGCGGCCGAGACCCTGGCCGCCGTGCTCGACATGATGGGCCATGCCACGCAAGTGGCCCACGACGGCGCGCAGGCGCTGGCCGTGGCGCCGCAATTTTTGCCTGACGTCATATTCCTCGACATCGGCTTGCCCGGCATGAACGGCTACGAAGTGGCGCGCGCGCTGCGTCGGACAGCGGCCGGCGCAGCCGCCGTGCTCGTCGCATTGACGGGCTGGGGCGCCGAAAACGACCGCAGCCAATCGAGCGCGGCCGGCTTCGACCACCATCTGACCAAGCCGGCCAACCTGCTCGCCATCGGCGAACTGCTGGCCACCCTTTCCACTCCAGACATAGCTACCGACCATGACTGACTCCCCGAACCACGTCCGCCGCACCCTCCTGCTGGCCGGCGGCGCCGCCCTGCTGTGCCCGGCACCGCTGCTGTTTGCCGCGCCCGCCACCGGCCTCGCTGCCGCGCAGACGCAACTGGCCGCGCTGGAACAGGCTGCCGGCGGACGCCTCGGCGTTGCCGCCTGGCGCCAGGGCAGCGAGCAGCGCCTTGCCTACCGCGCCGACGAACGCTTTCCCCTGGCCAGCACCTTCAAGGCGATGCTGGCGGCCGCCGTGCTGGCCCGCAGCGCCAGCCAGCCGGGCTTGCTGGAACAGCAGGTGCGTTACGAGAAAAAGGAACTGGTCACCTATTCGCCCATCACGGAAAAGCATCTGGCCGACGGCATGAGCGTGGCGGACCTGTGCGCCGCCACCTTGCAGTACAGCGACAATAGCGCGGCCAATTTCCTGATGACAATACTAGGCGGGCCGCAAGCCGTGACGGCGTTTGCGCGCAGCATCGGCAACACGGTATTCCGGCTGGAGCGCTGGGAAACGGAATTGAATAGCGCCATCCCCGGCGACGTGCGCGACACGGCCAGCCCCGCGTCGATGGCGCACAGCTTGCAGCAATTGCTGTTGGGAAACAGTCTGCCGGCCCCGCAGCGCCAGCAGCTTGATAGCTGGATGCGCGGCAACACGACGGGCGACAAGCGCATCCGCGCCGGCGTGCCGGCCGGCTGGCAGGTGGCGGACAAGACGGGCTCGGGCGCGTATGGCAGCGTCAACGACATCGGCGTGGCCTACCCGCCCGGCGGCGCGCCGCTGCTGATCGCCGTGTACTACACGCGCGAACAGAAAAACGCGGACACCAACCAGGACATCATCACGGCCGCCACGCGCATCGTGACGGCTGCGCTGGCGTAATTACTTCGGCAGGGCCGCCATGAAGCCTGCATACGTGGACCAGGCGGGATCGGCCGCGCTGCGGATTTCAATCGGGAACTTTGGACGCGGCGCCAGCGCCGTGTTCAGGCGGTTGAAGAATTCTTCGCCCGACTGCGTGTAATAAATCCATTCGCGCAAGTTTTCGCCCGTCGATACCAGTGCCAGGGTGGCGAAGCCCTCTTCTTCCACCACGGGCGCCAGCGCCGCTTCCAGCTCTTCCATGTGCTCGCGCTCGTTCGGCGCGGGCATGCCCGTTTCATCCTCATAACGCCAGGCGATGATGATGCGGTCCGGCTGCGACGACAAATCCCAGTCGTCATGGAAGGCGTCGACGTAGCGGTAAATAATGGCCATCTCGTCGCTATGCGTGACGATGGTGCCCCAGCTGCGGGCGGAAGTGGAATTTTCGTTCATGGTTGCAACAGTCAAAAAGTAAAATCGGGCAAAGGGCGAGCAGTTTACAGCACTGGAGGGCAAGTCACATTCCAGGCGTCATACTGGGCGCCGCTCTTGCGCAGCCAGATGCGGGCGTAGCTGTCGCGGTCGCTCTTGAACACGAGCGCATAGCGCTCCTCGGCACGCGGGGCGGCGGCGCCCACGTCGACGGCCGCCAGCGTAAACTTCAGCGCCCGCAGCGGCGCGCAGGCCGTGTTACCCGCCATCAATAATCGCGCGCGTTCCAGCAGCGGCTTCTGGTACAGCAAGACGCCTTCCAGTTCCACATCGGGTATCCGTTGCAACATGCGCACGGGTTCGGCCACGGGGCGGCACGCGCCACGGTCGAGCCAGGCGAAGTATTCCATGCCCGCCTCTTGCCAGCCAGTGCCATGCAGCACGAACTTGGTGCGCTGCGTACGGCACAGCGCGCCATGACCGCGATACGGCGGCGTTTCCACGCTGCCCACCACTTCGCTGCCGCGGCCCCCCACGATGGGCACGCTCTCGAACACGGTGCGCGCCGCCGGTTCGCCCGGATACTGCTGCGCATAAAATGCCAGCAAGGACGCGCGCTGCTGCGCATCCACCCCCACGGCCTCGGCGGCGCTGGCGGAGATGCACACGACCGATACGGTAAAAAGCGCGACAGAGCGCATGAAATATCCTGGCATGGCATTCCTTCAATCGACGTTCAGGGGCGGGTATCGCCCAAGCGCCGATTATATAGTTACCAGGAAATGCCGGGCGGACGGCCTGTCAGGACGTGCGCAAGGTGGCCAAGGCGAAACAGACTTGATATTTAGTAAGAATCTGTCTTGCTGCGCAATACATCCATCAACAATTGCCGCTTCGCCAGCAAGGCCGGATCAAATGCCGTCCACTGCTGCAGCCGCAACGCATACGCGGGCGTCATCATCCAGCCGAACACTTCCGCCTTGTCTTCCTCGGGGCCGTAGGCGGCGTACAGGCTCACCAGGGCGGGCTGCGGGTGCCCCAGGTTCTGGAAACCCTTGCCGTAGGCCGTGGCGCCACCCTGGCCGTAGGCCGTGCCGGGCGGGTTCAGGGCCAGCCAGGCGGGGTCGCGGTAATAAAAATCGTTGAACAGCCGGTATTCGATGAAGTGGTAGTACTCGTGGTGCACGCGCAATTCCATGCCGGCGGGACATAGGGCGGCCAGCAGGTTGTCGGCATACACGACGCTGTCGATTTCCGGCGCCGGCATGGCCAGGCGGCGCTGGCCGTCCACGCTCAAGTCTTTCACCAGCACGACGTGGCGCAAGCCCGTGCGCGCGAAGACGCCGGCCGGGTAGCGCTCCATGGCCGGCAGGACGATGCTGAGCAGCAATTGCAGCCCGGCACGGTCTTGCGCCGAATCAACGAAGGCGTGCGCCTCGCTGCCGGGCATGGACAAGGTCCAGACAGGCGTCAGCTGCAAAGCCGCCAGGCGCGCCGTGGCGATGGCCTGCAGTTGCGCCACGCTGGCGTCCTTGGGGGCGACGGGGGCATAGCGCACGTTCCAGTCGCACTCGCTGCGCATGCTGTCTTGCTGGGCGGCACGCTCGAACGCTTGCGTGTAGGCAGCCGATGGCGCGGACGGGCCGCCGGCGCAGGCGGACAGCAATACAAGGGCAAGACAGGACGGCAAACGGCAAGCAGGCATGGGATCTTTCACAGGCATAAAAAATGGGGCGCAATCGCTGCGCCCCATTGTACAAGCTGCAATTTCCTCGCGGCATCAGCGCTGGTAATTCTTGAAGAAATTCCAGCTGATGACGGTGGCGTCCGGCCCCAGTTCATCGCTGAAGGGCCAGCCCGGTGGACCGCCGCTCCACGCGTGGTTCATGCCCTCGACCGTGTACTTTTGCGCGATGACGGCGCCGTTGTGCAGGTAGGTGTCAATGACGTAGCTGCGGCCGTATGGCACCGTCTGGCGCACGATGCTGTCGGCACGGTAGCGCACGCTGTCATTGTCGAGGCCATCGTCGCCAACATCGCTGGTCTGCAGGAATTGTTCGATGGTCTGTTCGCCGTTGACGGGGTTGACGACGATGTCGGAAGTACCGTGGAACACCATCGTCGGCATCAGCCGACGCGGCGAACCGGAGCAGCGCCACGCATCCTTGCCCCGCACTTTCGGGTCGAAGGAGCTGCCGTTGAACAGCGAATCGGCGGCCGTGACCATGCCGATGGCCCCCTTGTACATGCCGCCCGAATGCACCATCACGGCGGCGAACACGTCGGAGTAGCAGGCGGCCATGATGGACGCCATGGCGCCGCCGGCCGAGATGCCCGTCACGTACACGCGGCTGTCCTGCACCGCATATTTGCTCTTGACCTTGTTCAAGATGCCCATCAGCACGGCCGGCTCGCCCGTGCCCCGCTCCTGGTTCAGCGGTAACATGAAATTCCAGCAGCGCATGGGGTTGGCCGTGACGTTCTGGCGCGGGTAGACGACGATGAAGTTTTCACTGTCGGCCAGCTCGTTATAGCGGCTGACGGCGGCCATGCTGTTCGGCTCGGAACCGCAGCCATGCAGCATCAGCACGACGGGCAGCGGGGTATTCGGATTGTAATTGCTCGGCAGCCAGACCTGGTATTCGCGCGAGCCCCACAGGCTCGCGTACAGGCCGAAGTCCCATTGCCCGGCGGCAGCCGGCAGCGCGGCCAGCAAGCCGCAGGCGGCGATGAATGCGAAAAACAAATGACGCAGTTGCTGATGCAGATGTGCCATGCCAGTCTCCTGATTATTATTCACGACGAAAACAGCGACAAGGAACCGGCTTGATACACGTCAAGCCGGTACTTCTACAAGCCCTTAAAATTTGTAGCCTGCCTTGGCGATGATCTGGCGCGGCGGACCATAGAAACCGTCGAGGATGAACACGGCGGGAATGTTGTAGCCATCCGTGCGGTAGCGCTTGTTGCCCAGGTTGCTGCCATGCAGGCTGAAGGTCCAGTTCTTCGGCGCTTCCCACACGACGCCGGCCGTCCAGATGCTGTAGCCGCCCTGCGCCAGGGTTTCGCTCAAGTCCGTCGTCGGATACACCTTGCTGCGGTAGCCATAGCCGACCATGCTGCGCAAGGCGCCGCCGAACACATCGCGGTCCGTGCGCGTCACGTTCAAGCCCACTTGCCGGGCCGGCGTATTGCTGAACTTTTGCGTATCCGCAATGTTCTTGCCGCCGCTCATGAACTCGTCATAGCCGGCATCGAGCAGGGCGAGGAAACCGTTGACTTCCCACTGGCGGTTGGGCCGCCACGAGAACTCGAACTCCGCGCCTTTCACGGTCCCCTTGCCCGCATTCGTGAAGTCGCCATAGAAGCCCGGCACGCCGCCCGGCTGCACATAGCTGGTGAAGACGGACAATTGAATATCCTTGTAGCGGTTGTAGAACAGGGCCACGTTGGCGTCGAAGGTGTCGTCCGGCGCCGCGTATTTCATGCCCACTTCCAGCGCATCGAGTTTTTCATCCTTGTAGGGCCGCGCGGAATCGGGCACCACCAGGTTGTTGGCGCGCACGTTGTAGCCGCCGGACTTGAAGCCACGCGACAGGTTGCTGTAGAAATTCGTCGTCTTCGATGCTTCATAGCGCACGGAAATTTTCGGCGAGGTATTGCTCACCGACAAGGACTTGTCGAAGTCGGCCGCCGTCTGGATGGGCCGCGTAAAGCCCACGTCGGCAAAAGCGCGGTTGAGCACGATGGCGCGCTTTTCCTCGCGCGTGTGGCGCAAGCCCGCATTGATGCTCCACACCTTGCCCAGCGGCCAGGTCCAGTCCGTGTACAGCGCCGTGCTGTCCGTCTCCACCGTGCTGACGGCGGCCGTGAACTGGCGCCCCAGGAAGTTGTTGTAGATGCCGCCTCCGGCCGTGCCTTCGAAGCGGTACAGGCCGATCACGCCGGCGCCATAGTCGCCGCTGTACGAGGCCTGCAATTCCAGGCTTTTCTGCTCGTCGCGCGAGTCGCCGAAGACGTCGGCGATCGGCTGCGGCAAGCCGTCGAAGTCGATGGTTTGCTCGGAGGAACTACGCCGCTTGGCGCCGATCACTTTCACGGACCAGTCGTTCGACAAGGTGTAGTTGGCCACCAGCGAGCCACCCCGGTTATGCGTAAAGTTGTTGCCCGGCATGCCGCTCTGGATATCGTAGGCGCTGGTGCTGGCGGGACGCTTGAGCGGGTCAAACGCGCTCACACCCATGCGCTGGAAACCGCGCACGCCCGATTCGTCATCGGTGGCGTCCACGCTCAGCACGACGGTGAGCGGGATGTCCTGCGGAAAGTAGCCGACGGACAGGCGCGCGGCCGTGCTGTCCTGGTCGCTGACCTGTTCGCCGTTAAACGTGTTGCGGCCGAAGCCATCGCGGTCCAGCTTGGCAGCGGCCAGGCGCGCGCGCCAGGTGCCGCTCTCGTTGGCCACGTTGAAGGCGGCCTTGAAGTTGCGCTGATTGTAATTGCCGAGGCCCACTTCCGCCGAGGCGCCGTTTTCCTTCGCCAGCGGACGCGAAATGTACTTGATGGCGCCGCCGATGGTGTTCTTGCCATATAAAGTGCCTTGCGGGCCGCGCAGCACTTCGATGCGCTGCACGTCGAACACGTCGAGCAGCGCGCCTTGCGGGCGGGCCATGTAGACGTCGTCGAAATAAATGCCCACGCCCGGGTCCACGCCCCAGACGGGGTCGGCCTGGCCCACGCCGCGGATGAAGGCCGTCAAGGTGGTGTTGGTGCCGCGCGAGGCGTACACGGTCAGGTTCGGCACGCGCTCCTGCAGGTCGGCCAGGTTCTGGATATTCGCCCGTTCCAGGGCCTTGGCGGAAAACGCCGTGACGGCCAGCGGCACGTCCTGCAGCCGTTCTTCGCGGCGGCGGGCAGAGACCGTCACGGTTTCCATGCGTTCTTTTGCGTCGCTGGCTTCGCTGGCTTCCTGGGCGCTGACAGCAGTGGCCGGACTGGCCTCCTGCGCCTGGGCCTGGGTGGCAAACGCGCCGGCAACGGCGAGGGCGGCGGGCATCAATTTCAAAGCAAGTTTCATAGCGTCTCCAATGTCAGGCTTGCTTACCACCAGGGAAGACGGCCGGTTTGCAGAATCACAGGACGTAACGGTACCCGCGCGCAAAAAGCGTGCACCCGTCCTGCGATGACTGTTTTCCGGCCCCGGCCCGTGCGGCAAGTGGCCTGTTTATTTTGAATGTATGGCGAGGAAGGACTGCAACAAGGTATTCACACGCTGCGCCTGGTCCAGGGGCGTGGCGTGGCGCGAGTTCGCGATGATTTCAAACTCGCAATGCTGAATCTGTGCGGCAAAAGCCCGCTTGCTGGCGACGGGCGTGTAATCCTGGTCGGCCGCCATGATGAGGACGGGCATGGCCAGGGCCTGGAAATGGATGTCGATATCCCAGTGAAAGATGGCGTCGAGCGCGGCCAGGTAGGCGCGCTTGTCCATGCCCGCCATCTGCGTGGCGAAGCGCTCGACGAGGGACTGCTGGGCCGGCTCGGGAAACAGTTTCTTGCCGATGATCTTGCCCATGGCTTTCAGGCCGAAGGTGGCGATCACCGTGCGGCGCAGCCAGTAGGCAAACAGCAAGGATGCGGGCTTGCTGCCCTGGAACGGTTGCGAGTTGATCAGGCACAAACTGGCCACCCTGCCCGGGGCGCGGTTGGCCATTTCCAGGCCCACCATGCCGCCCAGCGAAAAGCCGACGACGTGCGCACGCGGCACGTCGAGCTGGTCCATCAAATTGAAAAGGTCGTTGGCGAAGTCGCCGATCTGCCAATCGCCGTTTGGCGCGGGACTGGCGCCATGGCCGCGCAGGTCGGGCACGATCAGCCGATAGCTGCTGCCAAGGGCATCGATCTGCGGACGCCAGTCTTCGGCGCAGGAACCGAGGCCGTGCAACAGAAAAATAGGCTCTGACTGCGCGGGATCTCCCTGCTCCCTGCCCAGGTCGAGGTAATGCAATGGAACATCGGATGTCGTGTGACGCCGCATTCTGTCTCCTTGCTGTTGAACATGCTTTGTGTTCAGGTGCAGGAATATGTTTTCCTGCTGTTGGAAAACATAATACGGAATCCGAATTCCGATTTCAAGTTAAATCGCTAAATATCTCAAGTCAGGTAATTTAAAGCAACACGCACCAGTTCATCCTCGAGTGCCGCGCCCGACAAAAAGGACAGCGAACCCGTCAAGGTATGCTGGTTCAGGATGCCCAGCAGCACGGGCGGTACGACCATCATCGCCTGCGTGGGGTTCGGGTGGCGGATGCTGGACGATTTGCTGGCCAGCACGGCGACCGTGCGCTGCGAGATCAGATGATTGATCTGGTGCACCTTGTCGCGGAATTGCGCATCCTGCGAACAGCGCGTGATCAGGGCGCGCAGCACGCCGCGCCGGCCCGTGTTGACGGCCACGAACATGGTCACCATGGCGCGGATGAAGTCTTCCAGGCTGCGCCCTTCCCACTGGCGCAGCTCCGTCAGGGTTTCGACCTTTTCCACCATGTCGGAAAAAAAGCGCTGCAGCAGCAAGCGGCTCAGGGTGTCCTTGTCGCCCAATAAACGGTAAAACGTGCCCACCGAGGTTTCCGCCAGTTTGGCCAGGTCGGCCACGCCGATTTCATCGAAACGGTTTTCCGCCAGCAACTGCTCCCCCACCAGCAGCAGGCGCTCGAAGGCCTGCTTGCTGCGCGCCTGGGTGGGCTCGGGTGGAACGATCATCTGCGGGAAGGGCATCGGGAAGGAAGGCATGCGGCGTCGGCGTCTCTCGATAGTGGAACCTAAGTTCCGTTATGGGAGCACGTATTGTAACGCGGGAGACGGCCGATGGGGAGCGCCGCGTGGCGCCCTGGCGTGTGCTACCTGCCCTGCCATTCCATGTAGACGTCGGCGCGCTGGTAATGGGCGTCGCCGGCCGGCCGCGCCACGTGGGTAAAACCGCTGCTTTCGTACAGGCGGATGGCGGGCGCCAGCTTGCTGTTCGACTCCAGGAACAGCAGTTGTGCGCCGCTGGCCTCGAAGGCGTCGAAAGCCCGTTCGATCAGCCGGCGCGCAATGCCCAGGCCCTGGCATGCGGGCGTGACGGCCATCTTCGACAGCTCGATGCTGGCGTCGCCAGCGCGGATCAGGGCGCAGGTGCCGACGATCTTGCCGTCCAGGCGCGCGAGGAAAATCTGCCCGCCATCGTCGAGGATCGAGCGTTGCGGATCGGACAGCACCTTGTCATCGAGCGCCTCGACATAAAAGTAGCGCTCCAGCCAGGCGATATTGAGGCGCTTGAAGTCGGCAGCGTACTGGGCGTCGTACGCGATGATCTCCACGGCGGCCCGCTCGCGCTGGCGCCGGCAAGCGGCGATGGTCTCGCCAAAGCCTTGCGCCTGCAAGCGCGCTTCGGCCCGGTCCAGGCTGGCCATCAGCTGCGGCGTGCCCTGCTCGAACACCGTATCGACGGCGGCGCGCACGTCGTCCCACAGGGGCGCCATGTTGCGCAGCAAGGCCTGCCCGGCGTCGGACAGCGCCAGCAGGCGGCGCCGCTCGTCCTTGGCATCCGGCAGCTCCGCCACGACGCCCGCGTCGAGCAGCTTGCGCCCCAGCTGCACCACCACCGGATGCGTCTGCCCGATCTGCGCGGCCAGGGCCGTAATCGCCGTGGGGCCATTGTCGCGCAGCAGCAATAACAAGGGAAAACAACGCGACGTCAGCTCGACGCCGGCCGCCAGATAGCTGGTATCGACACCGCCATACAGTTGATCGGAAAGACGGCGCAGGCGGCTGGCCAGCATCAGCGAGCCATAGGTTTGCAAATTGGAAGACATGTTGAAAGGATGTATGTAAGTAGTTACGTATACCCTAACGTAAACCATCATCCTGGGTCAAGAGGCTGAGGATGCTGCGTGAGTGCAAAGATGCTGATCTGCAGAAGATTGAAAGGACAGCGCTCGAAACATAGGGATATGTTCAAGCAGATGCACGAAATGAGAAAACTGAATCGCGGTTAAACAAAAGCAAAGCCGACCATTCAGGACGTATTGATACGTTCATTCGGATTTATTCTGAAATAATTCCCACTGTTGATAAATTGCTGCAACAGACGGCTTACTATCCTCAGCATGCGGCACAAAAGGAGTCTTTCCTTGCAACACTCGATAAGTTTCATCTGCAATACTTTCGTTTACAACGATGCTATTGTCGTGCGGATGAATCGCAATCAATCCCAAATCCCATAGCGAATGGATGTCTGCACGAAGAAGGATGCCATTTTTCTTGAGATTTGTAGCTGGACCGAGATAGGGGGTGATGTGGGCCGCTTCAAGTATTGATAAAACACCACATCCTGTGATCGCACATTTGGCACCATACACTTCTATAAGTTCTTTCCGAAATTTCGGCTGCCCACGCCGCACAACGATCTCCCGAAGCACCTTGTTACGAGCATCATTCTGATCCTTAGGGGAGAATTCCGACTGTATAGTAGCTGTCACCTCTAATGCAGAAATCTGCTTCGAAAAGTGGCCGTTTGCAACTATGGTCCCCGCCAAGGTTTCGCCAAGAAAATCCGCATACTTCCGCAACGCCGCGGCGTACATACCATGGCCACGTAAATTTCGATCTTCGAACTCCGGCGTGATTACGATTTTCTCAGAAATAGATGCAAAAATATCCGTATCGGCAATTTCGTACAAAGAGTCCGCCTCAACGATTCTGTGCATTCGCGCCCAGGTTGTCAAAGGGCCAGCAATCGCACTCCTATATTTTTCTGCGGTTGATGTCGAAAGGCCTTCGGAAATCATCCACTCTTCAAATTCCATATATTCATCCACAAGTAAGTTTCATTGAGACAATAACACTTACTTGGTTGATCGACATTATTGCAATCAGAATATTCCATCGAAGATTGATAATGCAGCATATTGAGGTAGCCAATTCAGACACGCGAAGACTTTCACTTATTCCTCCTCATCGGCCAGCGCCGCCTGCAGCCTGGCCCGGAAAACGGTCCCGACCACCTCCCCCAGCCCCGGCCACACCTGCGTCAGCCAGCGCCTGCCCTCCTCGCTCACCTCCACGTACGGCGCGTCGCGCGTGGCGCAGTCCAGGCCGATGGCGATGACTTGCCCCGCATCTTCCAGGCCGCCGGCGATCATGGCATCGATGGGGAATGCGATCAGCCCGGCGCTCAGATGCGGACGCAGCACGCAAGCGTGCGCGATGATGGCGAACGATGCTTCCACGTAACTCCAGCAATTGGTGGGCCAGTGGGCGTTTTTCACGTTGTCCAGGAAGACAGCGTCAGTGATCGTTTCAGGATGGGCTTGCGCCCGCGCATAAAAAGCGGCCAGGGCGGCGAGTTGGGGCGGGGAAGTCCAGGTGGGCATCAACTTGATCCAGGTAGTGCCACGCGAGGCTGGCGGCAAAAGCGGACTGTAGCATGTTCAATCAGCACGCTGAAATACCGATGAACGGGGCATAATCATGGCCGACGCCACTCTCGCCAGCCACCGCCATGCCAACCGCCTTTGAACTCTGGAAAGCCGAATTGCTAATTGTGGGCAACATCATCCAGGATGGCGACGCCGTCACGCCGCCCGATGAAGCCCAGCGGCGCTTCCAGCGCTACTGCGCCATGCTTGACGCGCTGACGGGGAATGAAGGCGCGCACTACGCGCTGGCCATTGTTCAGTCAGTTCAAGCCGAGCACGATTACGGCGCCTACCAGACAGCCAGCCGCGCCGCCTGGCGTTTCGGCGAGACCGCGTATTGCACCGCCCTGCTGCACGAATTGCCGCGCCTGATCGCCACCTTGCCCGACTGGGCCGGCGACTTTCTCGTCGGTATCGCCAACGGCGCCGGCACGCCCCAGGCCTCGGCGATTAGCTGCTTCAACACCCTGCTGGCCGCCGCGCCGCCCGCACAGCAGGCGCTGATCACGGCATTTATTGACCA
The DNA here is from genome assembly GCF_900156175.1 of Janthinobacterium sp. TND4EL3. Lineage (GTDB taxonomy): Bacteria > Pseudomonadota > Gammaproteobacteria > Burkholderiales > Burkholderiaceae_D > Janthinobacterium. The sequence continues at coordinate 9,097 of NZ_FTMV01000004.1, read as the reverse complement.
GGAAGAAGACGATGGCTGGTTCGAGCATTGCCCGGGCGTGCTGGGACAGCCGTAAGACCCAGCTGTCTGCGCATGCGCGCCAACCATCATGACATGTTTATATCAGGAAGAAAACCCATGCTGCTATCACTCGACGATCCCATCTGGCCCACCCTGGAAGGCGGCTACCGCATGCCCTACGACGCGGCCGGGGCGCTCAAGGCCATGCAGGCGGGCGAGGATGTCTGGCATGAGCTGTGGGAAGAGCTGCACCACCAGGGCGACGTGGGCGTCGCCTCGTATGCGGCCGTGCCCCAGCTCGTCCACCTGCTGGGCAACGCACAATCACGCGAGGAAGATTTCTATGCGCTCATCGCCCTGATCGAGCTGGAGCGCCACCGCCCGCACAATCCGCCGCTGCCGGACTGGCTGGCCGCCAGCTACCAGGCGGCCTGGGCGCAACTGCCCGCCATCGCCGCGCGCGACCTGCAGGGCCAGTTTGACCCCGTCATGCTCGAATCCGTGTTCGCCGTGCTGGCCCTGGCCAAGGGCCAGCTGCGACTGGGCGCGCTGCTGCTGCACATGGACTCGTCCGAAGCGGATGAGTGGCTGGAAGAGCGTCTCGGCTGGAGCGAAGTCTATGGCGCAGACGCCTAGGAGTTAAAAACGCTCGTCGCGCAGCGCCGGCAGCACCAGTTCGCGCACGAACGAAGCATTCGACAAGCTCAGCAGCATACGCACGACGGCGACGACGTCATGCACGGGAACCAGCTCGCCTTCGCCCCGCGCGGCGGCGTCCGCCAGCGGCACGGACAAGCCGTCGTAGGTATTCAGATAACCGAGCTGCAGCGCCGTCACGGCCAGCCCCTGTGCGCGGAAACCTTCACGCAAGGCATCGGCGATGCCGTTCAGGGCGAATTTCGAGGCGCTGAACGTCACTTCCGGGCGGCCGCTCTGGCGCAGCCCGGACGTCGATCCCGTGAGTATCAGCTGCGGCTTGTTGCTGCCTAGCAAGCGCGGCACCAGGCGCTTGAGCAGCAGAATGGTCGCCGTGATGTTGGTATTGACCATGTCGACGATGGTGTCGTCCGCATCACCGAGGAAAGCGTAGTCATCGCTGAAGGCCTTTTCTTCCCATATGCCCAGGTTGTAGATCACCGCGTCCAGCGCGGCGGGCGCTTCGTGGGCGATGCGTTCGACGGCCTCGGCGGGTACGGCCAGGTCCGCCGCGATCCATTGCAGCCGTGTACCTGGGCCGGCAGGCAAGTCGGCGGGTTGCTGGCGCGATACGCCGATGACGGCATGCCCGTCAGCGAGCAAACCGTCCACCAGCGCGCGTCCCAGGCCCCGGCTGGCGCCCACGATCATGATGTGCATACTGTGTCCTTTCCAATGAAGTCAACGCTGATGATAGCGACGTTGTATTAAGCACAGCTGAGGCTGATCCCCGTACGCGCCGCATTTACTCACGCGGCGGAAATGCGTATGCTAGATCGGGCAATCTCCGATAACACACAAGAACGAGACACATGCCTACTTCCAACACCGCCGCCATCCACGCCGCAAGCCGTCCCCTCACCCAGCAAGACTACAAGACCCTGTCGCTGGCCGCCCTCGGCGGCGCGCTGGAATTCTACGATTTCATCATCTTCGTCTTCTTTGCCAACGCCATCGGCCAATTGTTCTTCCCGCCGGAAATGCCGGAATGGCTGCGCTTGCTGCAAACCTTCGGCATCTTCGCCGCCGGCTACGTCGTGCGTCCGCTGGGCGGCATCGTCATGGCGCACTTCGGCGACTTGCTCGGCCGCAAGCGCATGTTTACCCTCTCCATCCTGATGATGGCCGTGCCGACCCTGCTGATCGGCCTGCTGCCCACCTACGCCAGCATCGGTCTGGCGGCACCGCTGCTGCTGCTGTTGATGCGCGTCTTCCAGGGCGCGGCCGTGGGCGGCGAAGTGCCGGGCGCCTGGGTGTTTGTGTCCGAACACGTACCGAGCCGTTTCACGGGCTTTGCCTGCGGCGTGCTGACGGCCGGCCTGACGGTGGGCATCCTGCTCGGTTCGCTCGTGGCGACGGGATTGAATACCGTCTACACGCCGGCAGAAATCACCGACGGCGCCTGGCGCTATCCGTTCTTGCTGGGCGGTATCTTCGGCTTTGGCGCCATGTATCTGCGCCGCTGGCTGCATGAAACCCCGGTCTTCGCGGAAATGCAGCAGCGCAAGGCGCTGGCCACGGAAATGCCTTTGAAATCCGTGCTGCGCAGCCACCGCGGCGCCGTCGTCGTATCGATGCTGCTGACGTGGATGCTGTCGGCCGGCATCGTCGTCGTCATTTTGATGACGCCCGCCCTGCTGCAAAAGATCCACCACATCGCCCCGCGCACCACCTTGGTCGCCAATACCGTGGCGACCCTGTGCCTGGCCTTCGGCTGCATCATCGCCGGCATGCTGGCCGACCGCCTGGGCGGCAAGCGCGTGATCTTCATCGGCTCCGTGCTGCTGGCCATCAGTACCTATATCTTCTACACGACGATAGGCAGCCGCCCCGACCTGCTGCTGCCCCTGTACGCGATGACGGGCCTGTTCGTCGGCGTCGTCGGCGCCGTGCCCTACGTGCTGGTGCAAGCATTCCCGGCCCAGGTGCGTTTCTCGGGACTGTCGTTTTCCTACAACTTGTCGTATGCGATATTCGGCGGCCTGACGCCCGTGGTCGTGACCCTGATGCTGAAGAACAACGTGCTGGGCCCCGCCTATTACGTGATCGGCGTGTGCGTGATCGGCATGCTGACGGCCCTGTTCATCAAGGATCAGCGGCAGACCGTGGGACGTTAAATCAGCCGCCAGCGGCCCAGGCCACCTTCGGGTGGCTTTTTTTACGCCCCGATTTGTCGCGCTGCACCAAATTCTGAAAAGACGTTTCACATCGCGAAATTTCGAACAGCGGACTCATCAATTAATTCTCTCACTTTTTGAAAATTCATTTCACATCATGAAAAATAATAATTAAACCGTTGAAAAACAAAGACTTAATTTAAGTTATATGTCTTATATAAGACTTGAAGATCAGCGCGAATCGGCCTACTATTTAGTCATGCAGTTTGCTTCGACAAGACGTTGTGGCGCACTCGGCGATTTTCTCAAACATAGCTTTTCTTTTTAGGAGATTCACATGTCCCAATATCAAGACGACATCAAGGCTGTTGCTGGTTTGAAAGACCAACAAGGCAGCGCATGGAACGCCATCAATCCCGAGTCCGCCGCCCGCATGCGCGCCCAGAACAAATTCAAGACGGGCCTGGACATCGCCAAGTACACGGCGAAGATCATGCGTAACGACATGGCTGCCTACGATGCGGACCCATCCAAGTACACCCAGTCGCTCGGTTGCTGGCATGGTTTCATCGGTCAACAGAAGATGATCTCGATCAAGAAGCACTTCAACAGCACCGACCGCCGCTACCTCTACCTGTCCGGCTGGATGGTCGCCGCCCTGCGCTCCGAGTTCGGCCCGCTGCCGGACCAGTCGATGCATGAAAAAACCGCCGTCTCGGCACTGATCAAAGAGCTGTACACTTTCCTGCGCCAGGCCGATGCCCGCGAACTGGGCGGCCTGTTCCGCCAGTTGGACGCGGCCCAAGGTGCTGAGAAGCAAGCCATCCAGGCCAAGATCGACGGCCACGTCACCCACGTCGTGCCCATCATCGCCGACATCGACGCCGGTTTCGGCAATGCCGAAGCAACCTATTTGCTGGCAAAACAGTTCATCGAAGCGGGCGCTTGCTGCATCCAGATCGAAAACCAGGTGTCCGACGAGAAACAATGCGGCCACCAGGACGGCAAAGTCACGGTGCCGCACGAAGACTTCCTGGCCAAGATCCGCGCCATCCGCTACGCCTTCCTGGAACTGGGCGTGGACGACGGCATCATCGTCGCCCGCACGGACTCCCTGGGCGCCGGCCTGACCAAGCAGATCGCCGTGACGAATGAACCAGGCGACCTGGGCGACCAATACAATTCCTTCCTCGACTGCGAAGAAGTGTCGGCCGACGCGCTGGGCAATGGCGACGTCATCATCAAGCGCGAAGGCAAGCTGCTGCGTCCAAAACGCCTGCCGAGCAACCTGTTCCAGTTCCGCGCCGGTTCCGGCGAAGAGCGTTGCGTCCTCGATTGCATCACCTCGCTGCAAAACGGCGCCGACCTGCTGTGGATCGAAACGGAAAAACCGCATATCGCGCAAATCGGCGGCATGGTCAGCGAAATCCGCAAGGTCATCCCGAACGCCAAGCTGGTGTACAACAACAGCCCGTCGTTCAACTGGACCCTGAACTTCCGCCAGCAGGTCTACGACGCGATGAAAGCCGCAGGCAAGGATGTGTCCGCCTACGAACGCGCCCAGCTGATGAGCGTGGAATACGACCAGACGGAACTGGCATTGGCGGCCGACGAAAAGATCCGCACCTTCCAGGCCGACTCGGCCCGCGAAGCCGGCATCTTCCACCACCTGATCACCCTGCCGACCTACCACACGGCCGCCTTGTCGACCGACAACCTGGCCAAGGAATACTTCGGCGACCAGGGCATGCTGGGCTACGTGGCCGGTGTACAGCGCAAGGAAATCCGCCAGGGCATCGCCTGCGTGAAACATCAAAACATGTCCGGCTCGGACATCGGCGACGATCACAAGGATTACTTCAGCGGCGAAGCAGCGCTCAAAGCTGCCGGTAAAGACAACACGATGAACCAGTTCTGAGCTTTTGGCTTGACTGTGGAGTGACAAAAGCCCGCTTCGGCGGGCTTTTTTGCGTTTGCGCTACGGGCGGGCGGCAGCAGCCCGGTGATGGGCCTGACAGTCATCGTTCACTGTGCGCTTGCCGCAGTCAAAAGCTCAACAATGCAATGTTAACGAGCCTTGCGAATATAATATTCTCGCACAATACCTTCGCTATCTTTCTGCTTGTTGACAACTAGCCAGCCTGCACTTTTCAGGTCTGTCAAATTGATCTTGCCGCCAAATTGACAATCAATGTCGACAGAATCTGGATCCAATTTGACCATGTAGGTACCAAACTCCAGTCGCTTGCACGAATCCTCTGAGCCACGCTTTGCCGTTGACATCTCCGCCAACAATTTTGCCTTCCGCTCGGTCTCTTTTTCAGATGCAATTCTGAATTTCTCTGCCGCAACCCGTTCAGCCTGTTCTTTCTGCTTCTGTTGCGCCAAAATCGCCTCTTCGAATTTGGCAATTTGCTGCTTTCCATCCTCTTCAGTCAGGAAGGTTACTTCAAAGCTGGACAAATCGTCCTGGCCAAGCAGCAGGGAGTCATTTCTATTTTTACCAGGATAGGTAGTCCCATTGAACTGAGTAATGGCGCGCCAATAATCAGTGGATTCATGCTCTTTAAATGGGTAGCGGCCCTGATAACTTTTATCGATGAACTGAGTATTATCGACCAGCGTGGTAAGCAATTTACCGATGCCACGTACATTTCCCGATTGCTGATAATGGAAGGAGCGGACCTGCTTCCAATCCACTGTTTTATCCTTCCCCAGCATGGCCGATGTGTGCGTAAATTTTATATCCAGTGCAGCAAGATCAAACACTTCCTGCGTCCGCTGGCCACCCAAGGTAACGCTTTCTACCAGCATCAGCTTGGGGGATTTATTATCAGAAAAATAGCTAATGTAAAGACGGCTATTCTTTTGCCGTTCCAGATCATTGAGCGCGGCGGTGACTTCAGCATCGACCGCTGGCAACTCAGACTTTGCCTTCCTGAACTCCTTGACGATGGCAGAACCCGCAGCCGGGTTACTCTTGAGACAAGCAACGGCTTCCAGCAGTTCGCTTTTAGTGCTCTTACCCTGATAACAAGCTGTAGCCGATGCTTGCGTCCAAGAAAGATTTTGCCCTATGGAAAACACAGGCACGAATAACAGAGCGATTACTATTTTTTTCAATTGGTCCACCTTAGGTATTTGAAAATATTACTTATACGGCATCTTGTGCTGTCAATATATTATAAAATTTTCTCATGGGCAATAAAATTGGCATAAAAATGGCTACCGAGGGCAGGAAATATCTAGGCCGTTTGTGAGTTCTTGCTGATTCCTCCATACAGCGCCCAAACCGCAAGCGAAGAATGCCGCTCAGTGCAGGCTGAGCGGCATTGTTTATGCTTTATTGACATACCGCAAATGCGATAGCGCCGAGGCTAACTGCAATCGATATCGATCTCGTTCTGCCCCGCCTTGCGGCCTTTCCTGTAGGTAAATTCGCACAGGCTGATGCTGTCGTCCATTCTCCTCGACAGCGTGACTTCGCCATGCACGCCATAGCTGCATTGCAGCCATTTACCGTCTGGATAGCGGCCTTCCAGCCGGTAGCTGAGCGTCGTTTGCCCTTTCTTCCTGCGCTCTCCGCTGGGTACGAGCTGTCCCCTGCGCGCCGGCGCGCCGTCGATCGGCGCCGCGGCACTCAGGTAGAGCGGGCCGCCGATATACGGCGTCCAGCCGGCCGGCACGGCGTTCAGGCTGATCGATGCCTCGGGCACGCTGTCCGGGCAAGCGTGGGCGGCGGGCATCGCCGCCTGCGCGAACACAGGCATTAGGCAGCAGGCGATGCCGTTCAAGCAACGTTGACGTTGCACGGATGCTCCCCTATTCGATGACGAAAAAAGCGTCGGCATTGTTGCTGGGATCGATATACAAGCCATTCTTGTAGCGGCCTTTGGAACGCAAGGTCCGCGACGTCACGAGAGGCGGGCGCTTGTCCTTCCACTGATCCATGACAAGGATGCCGTCCAGCGCCTGCCCCATATACAGGGCCGCGTGATTGCCATGTTGTTGATTCGCATACTTGCCGTTGACAAACGTGGCAATGGCCGTGCCCTTGCGCAGCAAACAGTTCCCCAGCACCGCCTCGCCCTGCTTCCAGGTCAGGGTAGCTGGGGCGCCCGCGTACAGACGAACCAGCGCCACGCATTGATGGTTGCCCACCATGGCGGTTTTTTCCAGGTCGGTGACTTTGGTATAGGTGTAGGACATGGGGCTTTCCGGGCTTGGTGGGAGAGGCTTACGATACATGCAGGAAACTGTGAGGGGGTTGAGATGGGATAAGGTTTGCGGGGGAGTAAGGGTTACGCAAATTTGATTGCGTATCTGTATTCGAATGAATACAATGATTCCCTGAAGACGGTCAAAAAAACCAAGCACTTCAGCGACTGGTTGTCCGATATCAAGGATGCCAAGACAAAGGCAATCATCGCTCAGCACATTGTCCGGTTGGAAAACGGGCTGGGTGACGTGAAGGCAGTTGGTGGTGGCGTGCGTGAACTGCGCATTGATGTAGGGCCAGGTTGGCGTGTCTACTTCATTGAAGTTGAAGGCTACGTGATTGTGTTGCTCGTGGGAGGCAACAAGAGCACCCAGGCTGCCGACATCAAGAAGGCCAGGCAAATGGTCAACGATTTGAAGAAGTCTGCCGCAGAGAAAACCGTCGCCAAACCGACAAAACAATAGCGACCCGAAACAATACAGGAGGTGCATCATGACTGAGCACAACATCACGCTGTCCGACCTCGAAGGGCTGGATCTGCAAGACTTCGACCCAGCGGAATACATCACCAGCGATGAGGCCGCCGCCGCCTACATCACGCAAGCGCTGGCAACCAACGACGCCGCCATATTTGCCGCCGCCATTGGCGATATCGCGCGTGCGCGCGGCATGACGGAAATCGCCAAGGCGGCTGGCCTGGGGCGCGAAAGTCTGTACAAGGCACTGCGCCCGAATAGTCAGCCGCGCATGGAAACCATGACCCGCGTACTGGGTGCGCTTGGGGTGAGGCTGGTGGCGGAGGCTGTTGGGTCTGGAAAGGGAGGTACGGTGAGTGGCGTTGCAAAAAAAGAGGCAGCGTTGAAACCGCGCTCGGGGGGCAAGCCGGCGGCAGCGAAGCCAGCAGCTGCCTAGGGCTAGGCCTGCCATTCGGATATGGACTGATGCGTTGGGCGCCGTAGAAACCTATTGGGGGCCTCGTTGGCATAATTTCATAACCTATCGAGGAAGTTGAAGGGGCGGCCATACTGGCCCGGCCTTCGTCGAATCGAGCAACTGCTGCCTGCTGCGCGAGTAGCTTCACACGCCAAGGGCGTACATTCTCGGTTTTGATCACGTTCTCGACTGTGAGGGCCTATACCGTGCACAATACCTCAGCCCGTGTATGAGAGAGGGGGATTCGAATCATGGCTGAAAATGCGCATGGATAGCCGATTTCGACGGATATTAACTTGAAGAATGCCCTCAACGAAACCCTTACCAAAAAGTTGCCTACCACACCATGAATTAATGCAACAAAAAATATCCATTCGAGTTAAGGATTCAAAATGATTGTGTCGGTGATTTAATCGTCGCCAGATACGCAAACCATCTCGTCGGGTTAGTAGCAGGTGTTCCGGCAGCGGCTGACGCGCCGCCTTGGCGCGCGCGGGCGCGGCGGCAGCAGGCAATTCCTGTTCGCTGACACCAGCCTGGCAACCATGCCTATAAGCAGGCTACGGTGGAGCGGGTCGATATTCCGAACCACCTCAATCGTGAATTCACAGTGGAGGCGCAAAATCAGGTCTGGTGCGGGGACATCACCTATGTCTGGGCGCAAGGCCGATGGTATTACTTGGCAGTGGTGTTGGATTTGTTCGCTCGCCGAGCGGTGGGTTGGGCATTCTCGCTACGCCCCGACGCCGACCTTGTTGCGCAAGCGCTAGAAATGGCTTACGAGCAACGAAGTCGACCGCAAGGGCTGCTGTTTCATTCGGATCAAGGTAGCCAGGGCGGATTCCGTCAGCGTTTGTGGCGCTATCGGATACTACAGAGTATGAGCCTGCGGCGAAATTGTTGGGATAACTCCCCGATGGAACGACTATTCCGTAGCGTCAAAACGGAATGGCTACCGTCAACTGGTTACGTGACGGTACAAGAAGCACAACGGAACATCAGCCACTATCTGATGCACCGGTATAACTGGATACGGCGTAAGCGTAAAGCCAGCGCCGTCTTTACCTCGACTACTCCTGCCAGCATGATTTGAGGTTGAGACACAAATCGATTGTGTCCACAAACTCGATTA
>NZ_FTMV01000056.1 GCF_900156175.1 Janthinobacterium sp. TND4EL3 | reverse complement strand
TGCGCGCCGACACATTGAAATTGCTCCGGTCAGCGGATATGCAGGCGCTGGACGCTGTCCAGAACTTGGCCGCTGCGGCACCTCCGGCGCAGCGAGATCAAATGGAGAAAATTTTGGGCTTTACACAGCAGCTCGATTTCGCTGCGGCGGCAGAAATCCTGAGCGCTGCCGATTAAACTGCTTCGACTGATCGGAGTAGCGTTTTGCGACGTAAGTGTTCGCTCAGCGCCATCTTGAGTGCTAGAGAGATTGGATCGAGATGGCGCCACACCGCTGGGAAGCGGCGTCATCTCAAACGACTGCTGGCATTTCGGTGATATGCGCCAGCGCGCCCCGCAACCGGGTTTCGTGGCGAGACATCATCCGGGCTCGCGGTTGCCTCAAGCCGTGTGCGCTCGCCGGCCGACGTATTCAAAGTCTCCCGACGTTCCCCAACAGCCAGATAGATTAGCTGCCGCCAATTCTGTACTGTATCCAAACCTGCGTGCGCTGCATAGGTGGCGCGGCTGGACGCTTACTGCTCGCCTCCTAGCTTCCGCGCTCAATCGGTATCCACCATTGCAGACTTGGAGTCGGGATTGCTGGGAAAGTTCACCGGCGCGGCACAGCGCAGCGAACGTGGATCAGCGGTGGCTTGCCACGGCGACGGCAGCCAAGGCCCTCCATAAAACCCACTTTATCAATAGTTCGGCCATCAAACAGAATTGCTGCGATCATTAGCGACATCTTTAGATTGCGTCATGCGAGAAAATGCAACAGCGTGGCGAGCGCCGTACCAAATGACCGATGCCGGGATTAGATCGCTTAACGGAGCCGCAGACCTTGCAATCCTTGCCAGCTGGTTGCGTGCCACGCGCACTCAGCCATCGACCCCGGTCGTAGCAAAGCGCTCCCGATAAAGCTTGGGCGTGATCCCCAGCTTCTTCTGAAACACCCTGCGCATGTGGGCTTCGTCGGTGAACCCCGCGCGCGCCGCCACGGTCTTCAGCGACAATGTCAATTCCGCCAATAAAGTGGTGGCGCCTTCAAAGCGGCAGCGCTCAATAAATTCCTGGGTGCTGACGCCCACTTCCTGCTGGAACACCCGGGTGAAGTGGCGCTCGCTCATCATGGCCTTCTGGGCCAGCTGCGTCACCGACAGCTTTTCCTGCAAGTTTTCGAGGATCCAGTTCTGCAGCTCGCGGATATTGGGCCGCGTGGTGCGCTCGCTGAGCAAGTGGGCGCTGAACTGCGATTGCCCGCCCGGACGTTTAAGAAATACCACCATCTCGGTGGCCACCTCGAGCGCCAGTTCCCGTCCAAAATCTTCTTCCACCAGTGCCAGAGCCAAGTCGATGCCCGCCGTAACGCCGGCTGACGTCCAGACGTGGTCGGCGCGCACGAAGATCGCATCGGCATCCACCTGGACAGCAGGATAGTCGGCTTGCAGTCGCTCCGCCACGCCCCAGTGTGTCGTGGCGCGCCTGCCGTTCAGGGCGCCCGCCGCCGCCAGGAAAAACGCGCCCGAACACAGCGAGGTCAAACGCTTGATGCGGGGTGCCACGGCGGCTACCCAGTCGATGATGGCGGCGCTATCGATCAGTGCTGCCTGGATATGGCGTGCCCCCACGATGATTGCGTTATCGGGCAGGGAAAGTGTACTCAGCGCCTTGGTGGCATCGAGCGACATCAGCGTGTCGGAGCGTACCGGCCCCACGGTGCACGAGGCCACCCGCACGTCATAGCCCGATGCCTTGCCGCGCCGCTGCAGGTGCAGATTCGCATACTCGAACACGGACATTGGCCCGATCGCTTCGACCGCCTTGAACCCCGGGTACACGATGATATCGACAGTAATGGCAGCGCTTGCAGAGGACAACTTCATGGTGTAGTGGGCAATGATGAGCGGAAAATCCGGTCATTATGGCATCAATTCCGGCCATTCTCGGCCCGGTTCCGCCGTTCGGGGATGGTGCGCGGTCAGAATGGCCTGGCGTTATTCACCAATTCTTTTACGGGAGTACATCCATGAAGACCAAAGCAGCAGTAGCCTGGCGCGCCGGCGCACCACTGACCATCGAAGAAGTTGATTTGCAGGGACCACGCGAAGGCGAGGTGCTGATCGAGCTGAAAGCCACCGGCATCTGCCATACCGATTACTACACGTTATCGGGCGCCGATCCGGAAGGCTTGTTCCCGGCCATTCTCGGCCACGAAGGTGCCGGCATCGTGGTCGACGTGGGCCCGGGCGTGAAAACACTGAAAAAAGACGACCACGTGATTCCGCTGTACACACCGGAATGCCGCCAGTGCAAATTCTGCCTGTCGCAAAAAACCAACCTGTGCCAGGCCATCCGCTCGACCCAGGGCCGCGGCTTGATGCCGGACGCGACCAGCCGCTTCTCGCTCGACGGCAAGCCGCTGTTCCACTACATGGGTACCTCGACGTTCTCGAACTACATCGTGGTGCCGGAAATCGCGCTGGCGAAAATCCGCGAAGATGCACCGTTCGATAAGGTGTGTTACATCGGTTGCGGCGTCACCACCGGTGTGGGCGCGGTGCTGTTCTCGGCCAAGGTGGAGGCGGGTGCCAATGTCGTCGTGTTCGGCCTCGGTGGTATCGGCCTGAACGTCATTCAAGCAGCCAAGATGGTCGGCGCCGATAAGATCATCGGTGTCGATATCAACCCGGCCCGCCAGGACATGGCGCGCAAGTTCGGCATGACCCATTTCATCAATCCTAACGAAGTGGAAAACGTGGTCGATGCCATCGTCCAGCTGACCGACGGCGGCGCCGACTACAGCTTCGAGTGCGTCGGCAACACCACCCTGATGCGCCAGGCACTCGAGTGCACCCACAAGGGCTGGGGTAAGTCGTTCATCATCGGCGTGGCCGCAGCAGGCCAGGAAATCTCCACCCGGCCGTTCCAGCTGGTGACGGGCCGCGAGTGGCGCGGTTCCGCCTTTGGCGGCGCCCGTGGCCGCACCGACGTGCCGAAGATCGTCGACTGGTACATGGAAGGCAAACTCAATATCGACGACCTGATCACGCACCGCCTGCCACTCGAACGCATCAACGAGGGCTTCGACCTGATGAAATCGGGCGAATCGATCCGCTCGGTCGTTCTCTACTAAGGCGCTGCCATGCTTGAACTGATCAGCGAACACGCTTGCTTCGGCGGCGTCCAGCGTTACTACCGGCACCAGTCCTCCGCCATTGGCCTGCCGATGCGGTTTGGCGTCTTCCTGCCAGCGCAGGCAGCCGATGGCAACGTGCCCGCATTGTTCTGCCTGGCGGGGCTGACCTGCAACGAGGAAACCTTCGCCACCAAGGCCGGCGCGCAGCGGCAGGCTGCCGCGCTGGGGCTGATGTTGATTACCCCCGACACCAGCCCGCGCGGCGCGAACGTGCCGGGTGAGAGCGACGCCTGGGATCTCGGTGTCGGCGCCGGCTTTTACGTCGACGCCACCGAGGCGCCCTGGCGTACCCATTACCGCATGTACAGCTATCTGCTGGAACTGCATGCACTGGTGCTGTCCGAGTTGCCGGCCGACGCCGACCGGGTCGGCATCATAGGCCACTCGATGGGCGGCCATGGCGCGCTGGTCCTGGCGCTACGCAACCCGGCGCTGTTCAAGTCGGTGTCCGCAATGGCGCCGATTAGCGCGCCTACGCAGGCACCCTGGGGCGATAAGGCGTTCTCGGCCTACCTGGGGCCGCGCTCGCCCGCCTGGGATGCGTATGACGCCAGCGTGCTGATGGCCGCGCGGCGCCAGCCTTTCCCGCACGGGATCTTGATCGATCAGGGCCTGGCTGACAAATTCCTGCCCGACCAGCTGTTCCCCGAAGCATTCGAAGCCGCTTGCGCGGCGGCCGGCCAGCCACTGACCTTGCGGCGCCATGCCGGCTATGACCACGGCTACTACTTCATCGCCACGGTGATCGACGATCACCTGAAGTTTCACCACGAAGCATTGATTTCACAAGGAGTAACACCATGAGTACCGAGTACACGATCCATCCGGCCATCGGCCAACAACGTCCACCCGCCGCAGCCGATTTCACCGGCGGCAAGCTGCTGTGCAAATGCAGCAGCGACCAGGTCGAAGTCACCATCGCCAGCCAGACTGCGCACAACCACGCATGCGGCTGCACCAAGTGCTGGAAGCCGGAAGGCGCGCTGTTCGCGCAGATCGCCGTGGTGGCGCGCGACAAGGTCAGTGTCACTGCCCATGCTGAAAAGCTGAGCGTTGTTGACGCCAGTGCGACCATCCGTCGCCACGCGTGCAATGTTTGCGGCGTCCACATGGTTGGCCGTATCGAGAACGAAGCGCATGCCTTCTTCGGCCTCGATTTCGTTCACACCGAACTGTCGTCGGAAAGCGGTTGGTCGCCGGTGGAATTTGCCGCTTTCGTCTCGTCGATCATCGAGTCGGGCACCAACCCGGCCGACATGGCCGGCGTGCGCGCTGCGCTGGCCAAGCTGGGCCTGCCTTACTACGATTGCCTGTCGCCGGCCTTAATGGATGCGCTGGCGACCCACGCCGCCAAGGCCAGCGGCGTGCTGCAATAAGCGTTTTGCCATAGGCGGTGAAATTTGCGCTGAACGTGGCGCTCACTTGATTTGAAAAGAAGTATCAAATGGATGCTACGCTCCGCGCAATTTTACTGACCACCACGCTGTCCGGGGTGGTCAGCATTTCCGCCGCCGCTTTTTTATCATTCGGGCTGCTGGCCCGGATGGCTGAACGCATGGTGAGTCTGTCGGTCGGCATTATGCTGTCCACCTCGCTGTTACACGCGATGCCGGAGGCAATCGAATCCAAGGTTGCGCCGGTCAGCCTGTTTGCCACACTGCTTGGCGGCCTCCTGACTTTTTTCATGCTCGAAAAAATGGCGATCGTCCACGGCGGCACGCCGGCCGATGCGTCCCATCCGGCGCAATCGGTGGGGCACGGCCATCACCACGGCAGCCATGGGACAACGCGCAGCGCCTGGATGGTGCTTGTTGGCGATGGCCTGCACAATTTCACCGACGGCATCATGATTGCTGCTGCCTTCCTGGCCGATCCCGCGCTTGGCATCCTGACCGGGATGGCCATCGTGGCCCACGAAATTCCGCAGGAAGTGGGCGACTTCGTGGTGTTGCTCAATTCAGGATATAGCCGGGCGCGCGCCTACCTGTTCAACCTGCTGTGCAGCCTGATGGCCCTGGTGGGAGGCGTGCTTGGTTACTACATGCTCGACAAGGCCGGCAACCTGGTGCCTTATGTGCTGACCTTCGCTTCGGCGGGTTTTCTCTACGTCGCCATCAGCCACCTGATGCCGCAACTGCAGCGCAAGGATACCTGGCGCGACAGCTTGCCGCAGCTCGGGCTGATCGCCATCGGTATCCTGGTGGTACTGCTCATTCTGGACTGAATATCAGTAAGGTCGCGCACCTCATTTGAGGTACAACTGCATCGCGCGCAGGTCTGGCCAATCAAGAGAAAAATTCCGGCTAGCTCAACTTTAGCTTACCATGGAAAAGTCTAGTCACGAGGATATCGCGTTCAGCTATGACTCTCTTCGCTTATTGATCAGGCTATCGAGCGCTTGCACATCATATGCCTTTATCAGCGTACCGCGAAGGTTAAAAATCGGATCAATCAAAAGTTGCAATCCTAGTTGCAAACACTTAACCATTAATGCATCGAAATCCGCATCGCTGTGCAAAATGGCTACAGAATATTCTGGTAACTGCAAACCGGCCTCACGCCAATTCTCAAGTAATGCGGCCAAATCTAACGGCTGACTTACCAGAAATACCGTATTTCTTATGACGATTGGCTCGCCGTTTTTTCTATCAAGAAGGGCCGCCAGCGGAGCGTAATAGCTTTGTGGGCTCGAGTACGTTGTGTCGATAGCTGGGGAAAACGCAGTGGATTTTGCCTGCTTACACCTCAAAAGACGCTGTCCTGATTTAAGGCTTGGCATCATAGTCGAGTATTTGCCGAACACCGAATGATTCGGGGATACGCAATACGGATCACGCTCTTTCCAACCTTTGTCAAAAGCCTTGTTCATGATGGTTACGAGATCTTCCACCTCATCAGCGCCAAGACGCTGAACTTTGCCTCGGTCAGTGACATAATGTGAACTTCCGTCATCAAGGATATACTGAACACAGTACTGGCCGCGAAGTGCTTTTAAAGCGCCGGGCTTCCATCCCACAATGACCATTGGTTCGGGTGGTGTGACCGAAAATAAAATTCCAGCTCCATCTTTGTTAGCTAAGATCCAAGCCTGATAGTCGAAGTCCTGCAAAACGGAATATTGCGCAAACAATTCCGCCTGTAATTCGCCGAGAACCGGCGGGGCTCACCAACATGAGCGCCGCATTGAATGCACCGGGGTCAGGCTGCCAACAATTCACTGGCACAGTAAGGCTGACGGACGTGCGCGTTGATACTGAACAGGTGCCGGTGGCGATCCGGCTTAATGGTGCGAATGGCCATACATGGCAC
>NZ_FTMV01000026.1 GCF_900156175.1 Janthinobacterium sp. TND4EL3 | reverse complement strand
CCTGTCCTCGATCTGGAGCATCCTCATGGCGGTGTGTGAGGACATCGCCCTGTACTACGGGGGATCGGTGATCGCAGGCGGGCTGATCGGAGGTATCGGCGGGGCCTTGCTGGGCGGCGTCGGTGCTGTGCCAGGCGCTGCTGCCGGCGCTGCTGCCGGCAGCTATGCGGGCGGCGCAGTACTGTCGCTGCTGGGCCTGAAATCGTTGGTGGAAGGCGTGGTCCAGTCCGTTCCCCAAGCGCTGGAGTATTACGAAAAGGGTTTCCGTGAGGCGTGGGGGCCGACCAGGCAGGACCGGCTGTCGCATTACGGCATGGCAGGGGGCAGCCCATCGTCGGGGGCGTTCTACCTGGCTCATGGCCATGTCATCATGATCACCACCATCCTTTCCGTACTGCTGGCTTACGTCACTAGAGGCAAGGGCGGCAAGGCGGCGGCGCTGAAGGAGATCAGCAAGAGCCCGCGCCTTGGGCCGAAAGTGGCGCAATGGGTCGAGCAGAACGAGGGTAAGCTGAACAGCCTTCCCCAACTGCGGCCACGCGGCGGCGGGGGCATGGGCCACGGGGAGTCACCACCACCACCGCGCCGACGCGGCTCAGAACGGGCGCCGGGGCGCCCCCGGCCCAATGGCATGCCGAAGAAGACAGTGCCGTGCTTTAAGGTCAACGGACTGCCCCAAGGCGGCGTTCCGGAGTTTGACCGCCAACTCGCAGGCCAAGAGGCTGGCATCAATAGCATGACGGTTGCTGAGTATATCAAAGGACGTGAGGCATTTACGGCCGGTACTTCGGTGCGCGATCCGAACGTGGCGCGAAATGCGAGGGTGGCCTATCAAAATTTGTTGCAGAAAGATGCGTTAGACAGCCTTCGTGAAAAAGGAATGTCTTTCTCGGACGCAAAGGTTGAATCTGCCGCAATAGCCGCCGATAAAATGAAGACGTTGGCAGCATTACATAACCCGGACATGGTAGCCGCAGGGAAGGATAAAATTGGCGACTTCGGAGATCGGAATATCAACTCACGCATTGGCGCGCAATGGAATAAAGGGCAACGCTTGGTTGAACTGGACAGGGCGGCAAACGCAGTTCCAGAAGCCCTGCGTGGTAATAAAATGAATGCAAAACTTGAACGATGCAAATGAGGCAAAAAATGGATGAAGACTTCACGGGTTTCCTGAACGATTTTGGCCCGGCATTCGACAAGCGGTATGTGCCGCCGTCAAGTATCGAGCGCTATCGTGGCAAGCTGCCGGATCAGTTGTTGTCCTATTGGGCAGAGCATGGTTGGTGCGGCTATGCCAATGGCCTGTTTTGGACTGTTGACCCCCAAGAGTATGATCCAGTACTAGAGGCGTGGATTGGCGATACCCCATTCATGGAGCAAGACGCCTATCACCTCATCGCCAGAAGTGCATTTGGAGAGCTATATTTTTGGGGCGAAAAGACAGGAGATTCATTGGGAATTTTTGCGCCCGGTTCTTACTGCATCCCTCGCAAATCGCGATTCGTTGGCGAGAAAATGGACTTCGGGATGCGACTGTTTTTTGGTGCACTTTCTCGAAAGGCAAATGACTTTGCTGGCATGTTCACCCCCGCATTAGCAAAACTAGGGCGTCTGAAACATGACGAAATGTATGGCTTCGTGCCGGCCCTCGCCTTGGGCGGCACTTCTACGCTTGCTAACTTGCAGAAAGTGAAGGCCGTCGAGCATTTGGTCCTGCTTGCACAACTCGCGCCATTGGACGTCATTACTTCTCCGCCGCCTTGATGGCCGGATGAGTATCCGCGAGGGATGACCATTGCCACGTCGCGGCCATCGGTGGTACGCCACGATCCCATCGGTGCAGGGTTTCCGGCAGCGTCCTTACCTTGGTTGTTGCTCGTTTCGATGCAGATGCGCCCGCCGCAGGTGATGAGATTGATCCTGCCGCCTAGCCTAGTCAGATCCGCTATGCCCGCCTCCAGATCGGCCATCTCCGATCGGAGCGCCGCGATTGTGGTGGGGGCGGGCAGAGAGTGAATCGACCGATGGCATAGTTGGTGGCCACAGCCACTGCGCTGGCGAGGGCTAGGGCGAACACAAGGGGGAACTTCCAGCTGATCCAGGCGCCGGCGTCGCGCATCTGATCGGCGGCATCGTCCAGGGCCTCCATTGAATCGCCACGAGTTCGCTAGGCGCTATTCAGACGCTCAAAGTACTGCTTTTCGCAATTGAGCGGCCTGGGAGGCTCATGATTCGCAGTCCGCCACCAGCGTGCAAAGTCCCCGATCTGGCCGAGCGCACGAAGCTGATGACGGGCTAGTTTATCGTAGCCAACTGTGCCGTTACGGCGCTCAGAAGCCGGCGCACTGCTGCTGCCTCGATCGGATAAGGCAATCCTTCGCACCCGTCAGGGCAAGGGAAGGCCAGCTTTTGCTTCAACGCGGCATGAATCTCTGCTGGGCAGGGGAGATAGACAGGCCAGACCCGATTTCGTCGGTGGATCGAGCAGCTAAGGGATCGCACACCAGGTGCCTGGCAGGACACTCAGGGCTCGAACACGATCCATCGGGTTTTCGTCCTCCAGAATTATGGACCAGGAGTGTCTAAGCTACAGGTGGCAATTCAAATCAACACCCAAACGGAAGCCAAATGAGAGTCCAAGATGGCCAAGCGTGACGCTGACCACGAAGTTGGCTGCAAGCCTCGCGGAAAAGATCATAATCCGCCGGCAAGCATGCGCCCTAACAGCAAAGATCAATTCAATCTGACAGATGAATAGTCGCGGATCATGAAGATGGCCGGCGGCTCCGATCAATACTACAGACTGCTAGACTGCCGTTGCCGAGTAGTTGCGGGCGTCCAAGGCATCTTAGCTAATTACCCATCACGGTCGGCGACATAACACACCCGAAATCCTACTTTGAGGTGGTTGTTCCTGCCCACATACCATGCCTCGAACAACTCGGTTTCGAGTGAGCCGCGTCCCAGCGCGATTCCCGACGCGGTGCAGGCCACAGGTGCGAAGACGTTATTTGGAGCGAACCCGCGATAGTCTCCCAGCCACTCACCAAAGCTGAGGGAGGACAGGAAAGGCAATCCCTGCCCATTCGGCAACCAGCATAGATCCGGCTTAAAACGGGTGAAGTAATGCGGCAGATAAGTCGGTGGCTCAAGCACGCGGCCTTCAGCGTCGAGACCTTCGACAACGGAGTCCCTCGCCTTGCGGCCAAGCGAATCGACTACGGCGCGCTCCGGCGCGATTGCCTGCCATTCCTCGATCGTCAACAAACGCATCGGCAAGCTGGTCCGGCATTCAAGATATTTGCAATAAGCGACTGCATCGTACCAAGTGGCGCACACCGGATGGTCACGTTCGTCGCGCCCGTTCATCTCGTCGAGCGGCGCCCAGCCGCGCACTGTGTGGGCCGCCTTGTCATCGCGCCGCTCGGCCCATTCGTTCTCATAAAAATTCCAGAACTCATCAATGGTGATTAGCTCGGATACCATCAGGCACCTGTCCGCCAAGTGATGCGCGATAAAGTCAATACGGCGCGCGCCGGACTGCGGCTTCCTCGGTGCAAATTCGTTCGTAGATTTGAGGTAGTTGGCCAGCACCCTATCTGTCCCCGGGTAGGTAGCAAGCGTGCCGCCTGTCGCATAATGGAAGGCCTCGGCGCGATGCTCGATCTGCTCGTGCCAGAGGCCTTTGGTGAAGTGTAATTTAGCCTTCGCTTCCGTGTCAGCGGACATGGTACGCGGGACTTCATCGGCGGAAAACACCGGATACAGCCGATTGCCGGAAAACGGCGCGTCGCGCTGATCGCGCACTACCCAGTCGTACGTTCCATCTGCTCCGCGAAGGAACACGATGTTCTCATTAAAGGGTAAGACGTCCACCCAACCTGTCGAGGCGTTCTCGATCTTTGCGCGGAAGATTGCGAAAAGCACCGCCATGCGTTGCTCATCGTCAGCGCTGGTGTGGTAGAGCTGATGCACGGGCGCAAGCCGCTGTGGCACCACCAGATTGTCGCCGAGCAAATTGAAAACGCAGCTAATGTCCCACCGGAATGCCAGCAACAGCAGATCATGCAGCGTCAAGCCACGGTAGGCAGGATCAAGAGCGAACTCACCATCGCCGATCGGCTCATCAGGGTAGATCTCCTGGTCCGGCATTGACGAGACAATGCGGATCATGTCGAGGTCATGGCGAGAACTGAATTCCCGCTTGCCTGTAATGCGCGACATCGCCCACTGCAGGTCCAACGCGCCGATATTGCGCGCAGCGAACATCTCGTTACCGACGCCAGTAAACAGCCGCTCCGGTAGTGGCAATTCCGAAGCGAAGAACCTGTCCGCTAGCTGACGCCCCGTCAGCGGATGGGCGAACGGAGGACTATTCCATTTGATGAGATCGGTTGGCTGACGCAAGTCGTGCATAGCGAAAAAACGCGCAAGCTCCGGCTGGACCTGATGAATCCACCGCTCGAACGACTCGCCGCCCAACGCCCGTGCCAGGCCATCCAGCAAATCCTTGAGCTTGAGATTCGGATGGGAAATCGTATCGCCACGCTTTTGCCGCGACGTTCGCAATGAGTGTACCGCCGACTTCAATTGTTCCGGATGCAGTCCCGGCAACAAGACTTCCCAATATTCAGGGTGCTCGGAAGCGGGTTGTTCAATAAGAAGGGAAAGCGCGCGCATGGAACGCGACAATGACTGGTCCATCAAGTTCTCCAAGCCTACCCCGGCATATACCGATCAAGCACGGAGAACCGTACTGTCTTACGCAGGCAGGCAACATTAACCTAATCAACGTATTGTCTGGAGAACTACTGAGAAGCGTCGGCTTCTTTGGGCTGTTTTAGTCGATAAAGACAGTCATACCGACCTTGGTAGCACACACACATTGTGAGCATACCGCCTGCCCAACAAGACTGTCAATAAGTTGCGTCATATGAATGCATCGCTAACGTTGTATCGTCATCGACTTGACGCCGCACTGCCAGCCAAGCCCCGATCTCGTCGGTGGATCAGGCAGCTACGAGATCTCACACTTAGCGTCTGGCAGGGCTCCCAGGGCTCCAACACGATCCATCGACTTTGCATCTTTCAAGAACTATGGATCAGGAAAGTCTAAGGTACCGATGGCGTTTTGCCCCAGTAGTACCGCCCGCTTCCGCCCCATTGCTGACTGTCGGATATCCGGGAAAACCGATCGACTTGTTTGCTCAACGGTGTGGGGAAGCGGGCACGGCCTGCTGTAGTTGGAGCTACTTCAAATTCCACCGCAGCTTACGCGGCTTGCGCTCCTAGATCCTTAGCCAACTTGATCGCTTAGCCCAGTATCTATCTAAACCGCTAGATGATCCGCCCCATCTCCTTAAATCGATGTTTCAGGTTGGTCAAAACGTAATTTTCATCGGTCTTGAACCTGTCCAAAACACGATCGTATGCCTTTAGAAGTCTTTGGTCCTGGACGCCTGCAAGTGCCTGAAGTGCTGAGTGAACGACTTTTGCGGAAATATCATCCAATCCGAGAATGAAAAGATCAACCAAATTATTCTTGTTTCTCAGTTTCCCGAGTGAATAGAATGCTGTCACGCGAATGTTTTCATCCTCATGCGTGCAGAAAGGCCTGAAGTCTTCGCTAAAATCCATGCTCGACTCCACCAGTAGATAAGATATCACTCGAAATGTCTCTGACGTATGGACTTTCGGTAGGCGACTTCTCAGCAAGGCGCTCCATTCATTCGCTTTATTCTTGGCATACCAATTAATGTTCTGGCAGGCCGCGAGGCAATCATAATCGTCACTAAGAATGTGCGCATGAAGGGATTGCCGGGCCATGAGGTACGAAAATTTAGTCAGCATCGCGAGCGCGAGGCGGCGAATCTCCGCGTCTTCTTCACCGCAAAGCTCAAGCAGTTTGCGGCAATTCTCGTCGGTCGCAGTAGCAAGCTTGGTGAGTCCCTTGAGGGCCTCAAGTTTCGTATCACGGTTATTCGCCTCAGCGTACGCATGCATTAGCTGATTGTCATCGCCTCTCATTGTGTAACCGAACCATGTCGGACCACCTTCCGTTAGATAACCGGCTATTACTTCGTCAAGCCAGCGCTCATACCAATCAAGGAAATTCATCTCGAACGCGAACTGCGGTCGATGTAAGTCGAGATCCAAGTTCACAACCCGACCAGCATGCGGGCCATTTAGAACGAGGGCGTGAATACACGTGCATCCCTGCGAGCCGATTGGCAATAGCCCTCCGTAGATTTTCTCTCGCTCCTTTTCATATTCCTCGTCCGAGATTTCGTCATCATTCTTGATACGCTCTATCAATCTTTCCCATTCCTCGTCTGTTATGGCGGGATTAATGATTGCAGGCTTATTCAAATGTGATGCCGGTCTTTCGGCGAGTTCATCTACACCGTGACCAAGCGGATATATTCCATAAAATGGCCCTGCGGCTGATCCGCAAGTAGATTGTCCGCCGTTGCCCAGCGAAGTCAAAAAAGAACGATAACATTCTGGCAAAACCAGTGAGAAGCGTTTTTCGAAGGCACTGACTTCGCGTTCTGGCGCCGGCGGCTTGATTCTATATTGATGAGAATCCGCGCCAAAGACCTTGAGCTCCTTGTCTGCCTTCTGCGCGTTCGTTAGTTTCGTCTTGATACGTTGGATTTGTTTACTATGGCTATTTGTTGTCGGCTTAGGTTTCAAACTTCCCGACAGGCCATTAAGAAATTTTAAAAAAAGATTCGCCATGTAAGAAAAACTATAAGAGATGAAGTCGCTGTCAACGGCAGGTTTTGGCCGATCTCAGCCATACAGTGTACGGCAACTGTCGCCCCCAGAGTAGGCGGCGAGCACTACATGTTTAATCGTGCAAAACAATCTGAACTTCGATGCTTCGCGTTGTTGCAAGCGCGCGGAGAAAGGTGCGGAACATTCGAATCTCATCGCCAATCGTGCCGCTAGCACTTGGCAGGCCACAGACTAACACCCGCGCAGGTACTGCAAACTCGCTGGAATTACAAAGCAGATCTTGAAGGAAGATCCAAGTTATTTCCCTATCTATTGGCACGGCAAAAGCGACCGCAACGGATTGACGAACGAACAATGCATTCTTCGCGTAGGTAAGATCTATCGTTACTTGCTTGTTGCACATATCTGTCGAGTCAATCATGGCCGGGTGTAGCTCTAACGCTGCGTCCGCTTCTGCGTTGACGACGTCATCGTTATCAACCTCCAAAACATGAACCTGCAACACAAGCTCGCTGCGGCTGCATCAGTCGGATATGACATCTTCGCCATCGCTTATGGCCGAATAAGGCTAATCCGTACCGGTGGAAAAAAGAAGCCCGCTGGAACTTTCTTTAAGGATAGAAGTCTAACAAAATCTACTAAAGTATAAGCATGTATAACGTGAGAAGCTTCTACTTTATTAGAATTTCCTATCAATGGAGGTTGCAGGGATCCCGTAAGAAACCTTTCGCACCCGGCGTAGGTATGTTCGTCTGACGTCGAAAGCGGTTCAACTTCTTAAAGCTGGCAACGGCGAGATCATTGGCAGCAGCCAAATGTGTGCATCGTCTGCGGGGCGAGACAATGGCATTGCCTCCTGCAAAGCCAATGGCTCGACATCTAAAATAGTTGACGAAGCCTGATCGTAGCGAGTTAATGTTGGAAGTGGACCGGATGCTTCTCTAATGAAAATTCCTGCTCTTCGTGTCAAGCTGGCCAAGCAAATGCGAGCAATCGACCAGCCGCTTGGCAATCAGATTGCGCACGCCGCTCTTCGATTGCCAGATTCCGTATACCCCCAAGAGTGAGGCATTCATCAGTTCGGCGCGCTGCTTTTCCACCAGCGTGGGCCAGACAATGATGTTGATGGTGCCAAATTCGTCTTCCAGGGTGAGGATACGCAGCAACTTGGCCCCATGGTGGCTCAGGGCGTGCCAGTCAACTTCCGCAACGAAAAAGGCGATAGCCTGATCATGCTGGCCAGCTACCATGGCCACCTGGAAACGTCGCGCCTGCTGCTCGCAGCGGGCGCCGACGCCAACGTCCCCAACGACCAGGGCCAGACGCCGCTGGCCGGCGTGGCCTACAAGGGCTACCTGGAGATCGCCGCACTGCTGCTCCAGCATGGTGCGAAGGTGGAAGGCGCCAGCCCCGACGGCAAGACACCGTTGATGATGGCCGCCATGTTCAACCGCCTGGCCATCCTCGACCTGCTGCTGCAACACGGCGCCCGCATCGACGCCGTGGACAGCCGCGGCATGAGCGCCGTCAAGTTGGCCAAGAGCATGAATGCGCCGGAGACGCTGGCCAGGCTGGCCAGCCTGGGGCAGACGGCCTAGCCGACGCCGACCTCACCGGCCGTTTCGCAAGCAATACCAGCAAAAAAGCCCCTGAAAAATCAGGGGCTTGGCTGTTGCATTGACCCGGCATTACCTTACGGTGCCGGACGGGAGATTATTCCCACTCGATGCTCAATGAGCTGGCTAAGCGTTTGATTTTTCAGTGTTTTCCAAACCATTCAGTTACTGATACCCTCAAAAATACCCTCACCTGCAAAATCCGCTGTTGCCGGTTTGTCGCGGCCGGGAGGGGAGACACCAGTCCGCTTGCTCGCACCGGTCATCAGATTCTTCCGGGCGACCACGCCTTCATTTCAGCACAGCAGCAATCGAAGCGCTCCGATAAATTTAAGGATACGCCGATCTTCAGCGCCACGCTGTCACCCTGTCACTAACGCAATGTCAGGTCCGCTATAGCGACAGAGATGAGGCAATGGAACGCTCCTATCTCTCAACCTTTTTTACCATAGCCCATATCGCCACCGCTTTTCACGTCTCGCCTTCGCGTACCAGGGCGAACAGGCCCTGGATGAATTCCAGCGTGTCGGCATCCATCGTTGCCGGGAGTTTTCGTGCTTCGGTGTTCATCGTGTTCTTTCCGCGAAGGTGGGCTATGCCTTTAGTCTACTATGTGGCGCCGAACGTCACGGCGTGGTGCCTGTTTATTTTTCGTGAACCTGAAATCGGCGGCGAAGGTTGAAATTGATGTTGAAGCCGGGAAGTTTCAATCGTCTGAGTCCGGCTCCTCATTTGAGGTAAATGCGGCAAGGTACTCTGCTTGTAAATTTTCATTATTGAACTATATTAGAAAATGATGTTATTTTTATATCTCATTGGCTATTCCGATTCGGAAATTTAATGCTTTCCAGAAATTAAACAGGAGGGGCGGATCATGAGTGCAATGTTAGAAAAGAAATCCCTGGATAAGCCGGACGAAGTCCGCCCATTCAAGGATGGAGCAGGCCGGATGGCCGTCTTTACGCTTGGCGAGCACACCATGGGCCGCGGCGAATTTGAGCCTGGCTGGCGCTGGAGCCTGCACGTAAAACCGATTGCAGGAACCGATTCGTGCCAGGCAGCTCATACTGGCATGGTCCTTGAGGGACGGATGGCGGTACGGATGAATGATGGCGCCGAGATGGAATATGGACCGGGTGACGTCTTCCATATGCCGCCGGGGCACGATGCCTGGGTCGTTGGAAGCCAGCGTTGTGTGCTGTTCGATGTCACAGGCGTCGCAAGGTATGCCAAACCGCAGTAAGCGGGCCCAGTGCATGCGCGAGACAGCCGCTCACGCGCCCGGCACCAGCGCCTTTTGCCGCGCTGCCAGCGCCGCGCCAATGAAGAGGGCGATGGCTGAGGCGATCAATCCCCGCTCCAGTCCTGCGGGGCCGTCGGCGATCCAGCCGACCACGATGGGGCCGACGATCTGGCCCAGCGCGAACAGCGTCGTATAGGCGGTAATGCCGGCCGTCCAGGATTGCTGCGGCAGATTATGCCGCACGAGGGCTGTAGTCGATGCCACCACCGACAGGAACACGGCGCCAAACACCAGGCCGGACAGAAAAACGACGGGCGCAAAGCTCGTCAGCGCGGGCAGGATGGTGACCGTGCCCAGCACGCCGTTCAGGATCGCCAGCGATTCGCCGCCCTTGTAGCGGTCGAGCATGCGCGCCCAGATGCGCGACGAGGCGACCACCGCCAGGCCCAGCAAGGTATAGAACACGGTGATGCGCGCAGGACCCATGCCTTGCTGCTTGAGCAGGGCGATGACGAAGGTCATGTAGCCGATGTAGCCGACGCCAAACATGAAGTAGCCGGCCAGGCTGGGGGCAAAGTCGCGCCAGGCGAAGCGCCGACCTGCATCCTTGCTGCGCGGCGCCTCGCCAATGGCGCGCGCCGGCAGGGCGATGACGGCGGTGGCAAGCAGGCAGGCGCAGCCCAGGGCCAGCCATGGCCATTGCCAGGCATGCGCGGCGCCGTGTTCCTGCGCGGTTGCCAATGCTGCCGGCACCAGCAGGGCCGACAGCGCAATGCCGAAACCCGTGCCGCCGTAATACAGGCCGATGTAGAAGCCGGCGCGCTGGCTATGCATGGAACCGAGGCGCGCCGCCAGCACGCCGCCCGCGATGAAAATGAAGGCGCTGGCCACGCCCGCGCACACGCGCTGGAGGAACAGGGCGGCCGTGTCGCTGACCAGGCCCGACATCAGCATGAAGACGCTGGCCAGCACGCAACCAATGATGAGCAAGCGCCACACGCCCAGGCGGCGCATCAGGGCCGGCGTGGCCAGGGCGCCGAGAAAATAGCCGAGCGCATTGAAGGTGTTCATGGCCCCGGCCAGCAGGTAAGACCAGCCCAGGTCGGCGCGCATGGGCGGCAGCAGCAAGCCATAGGAAAAGCGCGACAGGCCCAGGGCAATGGCGGCGCCCAGCGAGAGCGCCAGCGCCGTGGCCAGCGGATGGGCCGGGGATTGATCGTGTATCGGCATGGCCTTGAACCCCGTCAACGTGAAGCGTGCAATGGAGCCGGCGCCCGGGTGCGGCACGTCGGCAGGCAGGGTCTGCGCGTGGCGGTGATCTTCACCGCCCACATTTTTACTATCAAGTTAATGAATATGCATTTGGAAGTCAAGTATTCCCTGGCGCCCCAGATCGCACACTTGCGGATTGGTAGGCTCCCTGTCCTGGGCCGCCAGCGGACCGTCCGGCGCCACGTGGGCCGTGCCGAGGCGCCGCAATACCTGGCACGGCACGACGGGCAGCCCGGTATAGGAGGCCGTATCATCGGTTAGCAGCCAGCCAATGCCGCCCGTGTTAACTGGCCATTGTTGCATTATGGTATACATCGCGGGAATGCACGTGTCGTCGAGGACGAGGGCGATTTTCTTCTCATTTCCGCCAAGAACGATGAATCACGGGCACGGCCCCGACAGGTGAAAGGCGTCTCCCACGCGCAGGCCGGAGAGGCGTGCGAAGCAGAGGACAATGCGGCCGTAGCAGAGGCGTTGAGGTTGGCGATGTCACCATCAAATAATGTGCGAATGCTTCCAGCATTGCTTTCAATTGCGTTTCCGGATTTCTGGGCCGTTTCGCCTGACGCCTCGGGCTGACGGATGCGTCGCTTGCCCTGCTGGCGATGGGCTTGCGCAGACGGGAGTAAGATGGCGTCTTTTCGAGACATTGAGAGGGTGCCGTGCGCGTGTTGCTGGTGGAAGACGATCCGATGATCGGGGAAAGCCTGGTCGAAGGCTTGCGCGGCGAATGCTATGCCGTGGACTGGGTGCGCGACGGCCACGATGCGGAGCTGGCGCTGGCCGGCTTTGCCTACGATTTGATGCTGCTGGACCTGGGCTTGCCCGGCAAGGCTGGCATGGACGTGCTGCACGCCACGCGTGCGCGTGGCGCCGAGCTGCCCGTGCTGATCATCACTGCGCGCGACGGCACGCCGGCCCGCGTGGAAGGACTCGACAGCGGCGCCGACGACTATCTGGTGAAACCGTTCGACCTCGACGAGCTGCTGGCGCGCATCCGCGCGCTGCTGCGGCGCCGGGTCAGCCGTTCGCGCTCGGTCATCGAGCATGGCGCGCTGACGCTGGACCTGGCCAGCCACGACGTCACGTTCGGCGGCGAGCAGATCAAGCTGCCGCCGCGCGAGTTTTCCGTGCTGCGCGCCTTGCTCGACCATCCGGGCAAGGTGGTGACGAAGCGCCAGCTGGGCGAAAAGCTGTACGGCTGGGATTGCGAAGTGGAAAGCAATACCGTCGACGTCTATGTGTACCAGCTACGCAAGAAGCTGGGCACGGACAGCATCCAGACCGTGCGCGGGGTCGGCTACAAGATGCGGCTGGCATCTTGCTGAGCATCCGCCGCCAATTGCTGCTGGGATTGCTGGCCGCCACCTTGCTGTGCGTGCTGGGCGCCGGCATCTCGCTGTTCCGCTCCCTGCTGGAAGAGACCAATGAACTGGCCGATTTGCAGCTGCGCCAGCTGGCCGTGGCCTTGCCGGGCGAGTTCGAGCCGCAGACGGGCTTGCCGGCCGCGCAGGACCCGGAAGAAGCGTTCGTGCTGCAGGCGTGGGACGAGGAGGGCCAGCTGTTGCCCGTCTTGCCGGGCCAGCCGCAACTGCCGCGCTACGCGCTGGCCGGCTTTGCCGATGTCGAAGTGCAGGGCGAGGAATGGCGCCTGTATGGCGCGACGCGGCGCGGCCGCTACGTGCAGGTGGCGCAGGCGCAGGCCGTGCGCGACCAGCTGGCCTGGCAGATGAGCATGCGCGCCGGCGCGCCCCTGCTGGTGTTCGCGCTGATCCTGGCGCTGCTGATCGTCGTCGTCGTGGGGCGTGCACTCGCGCCGCTGCACCGGCTGGCCGAATCCGTGGCCGGGCGTTCGCCGGAAGCGCTCACGCCGCTGCCGGCCGACGGCATGCCGCCCGAACTGCGGCCCGTGGCGCTGGCGCTCAATAGCCTGATGGGACAGTTCGAGGCGGCGCTGACCGCGCAGCGCACCTTTGTCGCCGACGCCGCGCATGAATTGCGCTCGCCGCTGACGGCGCTGAAACTACAGCTGCAGGTGGCCGAACGGGCCGCCAGCGAGGCAGAGCGCCGCGTGGCGCTGGCGCGGCTGCACGAGCGGCTCGACCGCAGCACGCACCTCGTGCGCCAGTTATTGAGCCTGGCGCGCCACGAAGCGGCGCTTACGGCCAGCCAGCTGCACACGGTGGATCTGGGACAGTTGCTGGAAGCTGCCGTGGCCGACCACAGCGCGCTGGCCGACAGCCGCGACATCGACCTGGGCGTGCTGGAAACGCCTTTCGCCGGCGCATCCGTGCTGGTGCAGGCCGATCCCGACGGCTTGCAGGTCTTGCTGAACAATTTGATCGACAACGCCTTGCGCTATACGCAGCGGGGCGGCAGGGTGGACTTGCAGTCGGCGGTGGAGGGCGGCCGGCCGCTGCTGCGCGTGTCCGACAACGGCCCCGGCGTGCCGCGCCAGCACCATGCGCGCCTGTTCGACCGTTTCTTCCGCCCCGACGGCAACGACGCCTGGGGCTGCGGCCTGGGCCTGTCCATCGTGCGCCACATCGCCGAGCACCACCGGGCCGACATCGCGCTGGCCGAAGGGGCGGCGGGGCGGGGACTGCAGGTGACGGTGCGCTTTCCGCAGGCGGCCTGAACGAAAAAAAAGCGGATGCCGGCGAGGGCATCCGCTTTTCAGTCGCTGGCGCGGCGCTTACGCCAGCTCGGTAATGAACTGCTCGCGCGCGGGGCGCACTTTTTTCAGGTCCACCAGCCAGTCGCCTTCGTCCGCGCGGTAGCCCAGCGGCAGCATGACGACGGAGCGCAAGCCTTTTTCGCGCAAGCCCAGGATCTCGTCGACCTTGGCCGGGTCAAAGCCTTCCATCGGCGTCGAATCGACCTTTTCCTGCGCCGCGGCGATCAGCGCCGTGCCCACGCCGATGTACGCCTGGCGCGCCGCGTGCTGGTAGTTGGTCTCGGCATCGCGCTGCGGATACGTGGCCAGGATCTGCTGGCGGTACGCTTCCCAGCCTTCGTTCTTGAAGCCGCGCACGGTGTTGACCAGGTCAAAGCGGGCGTTGATACGTTCGGCCGTGTAATTGTCCCAGGCGGCAAAGACCAGCAGGTGCGAGGCGTCCGTCACTTGCGACTGGTTCCACGCGTGCGGCTTGATCTGCTCGCGCAGGGCCGGATTCGTCACGACGAAGACTTCATACGGGTGCAGTCCGCTGGAGCTGGCCGTCAGGCGCACGGCTTCCAGGATGCGCTCGACCTTGTCTTGCGGCACCGTTTTCGCCGGGTCCATCTTCTTGGTGGCGTAGCGCCATTGCAGTGTTTCGAGCAAATCGGACATGTGTATCCCTTTCAGAGTGAATAGTTCAGATTGGAAATGATAGCGGATTCAGCCATTTCAAGTGCGGCGCCGCAAAGAGAGTTGTATAGATGAGCTGTCTCTTGCCCGTTACAGCACCACCATGGCCAGCTCCGTGTCCGGGTAGCGCGCGCCGTGCACGCTGGCGGGCGCGATGGCGGCGCCGATGGCGGCCAGCTCGGCGCCGCTCAGGGCAAGTTGCGCGGCGGCCACGTTCTCTTCCAGGTGGGCCAGGCTGCGGGCGCCGGGAATCGGCACGATGTCAGTGCCTTGGGCCAGCAGCCAGGCCAGGGCCAGCTGGGCTGCCGTGGCACCGCGCGCGGCTGCCAGACGCTGCAGTTCCGCAACCATGTGTGCGTTGGCCGCCATCGCCGGCGGCTGGAAGCGGGGCAGGCTGTGACGGTAATCGTCTGGCGCCAGTGTGGCGCTGGACGGCAGCTGGCCCGTCAGGAAGCCCCTGCCCAGCGGGCTGTAGGGCACGAAACCGATGCCGAGCGCGCGGCAGGCGGGCAGCACGTCCGCTTCCACCTCGCGGCTCCACAGCGAGTATTCGGACTGCACGGCCGTAATCGGATGGACGGCGTGGGCGCGGCGCAGGGTGGCGGCCGAGACTTCCGACAGCCCCAGGTGGCGCACCTTGCCCGCCCGCACCAGTTCGGCCATGGCGCCGACCACGTCTTCGATGGGCACGGCCGGGTCCACCCGGTGCTGGTACAGCAAGTCGATGCACTCGATGCCGAGCCTGGACAGCGATCCTTCCACCGCCTGACGAATATGTTCGGGGCGGCTGTCGACACCGGCCATGCGTTCCACGCCCTGGCCGTGCGGCAAGATCTTGAAGCCGAACTTGGTAGCGATGCTGACTTTGCCGCGCAGCTGTTTCAGGGCGCGGCCCACCAATTCCTCGTTGGCGTAGGGGCCGTAGACTTCCGCCGTATCGATCAGGGTCACGCCCAGTTCCACGGCGCGGTGCAGCACGCGCAGCGAGGCGGCTTCGTCGGCGCCGCCGTAGGCAAAGCTCATGCCCATGCAGCCCAGGCCGATAGGGGCGACGCGCAAGCCGGAGTTGCCCAGTGTTCTGTGTTCCATTGTCATTTCCTTTCAAAAAAAGATGCAAGGAGTATGGATGACGCAACAGCATGCGATAAGATGGCTAATCCTGCATGCATTACTGAATTTTTCTCATGAATTTTTTCCTCGACTATGGCTGACCTCAACGAATTGACGGCCTTTGCCGCCGTCGCCCGCCTGCGCAGCTTCCGCAAGGCGGCATTGGAGCGGGGCGTGTCCGCCTCCGCCCTCAGCCACGCATTGCGCGCGCTGGAAGAGCGCCTGGGCGTGCGCCTGCTGAACCGCACCACGCGCAGCGTCACGCCGACGCAGGCGGGGCAGCAGCTGCTGGCGCGGCTGGCGCCGGCCATGCGCGAGATCGACGATGCCTTGCAAGACTTGAGCGCCATGCAGGATGTGCCCGCAGGCAAGCTGCGCCTGAACGTGCCCCGTCCCGCCGCCCGGCTGCTGCTGGGGCCCATGCTGGCCGGTTTTGTGGCGCGCTATCCGCGCGTGCAGGTGGAGGTGGTCACCGATGACGGCATGATCGATATCGTGCGCGACGGTTTTGACGCGGGCATCCGCTTCGGCGAACAGGTGGCGGCCGACATGATCGCCGTGCCCGTGGGCGCGCCGCAGCCGTTCGTGGTGGTGGCGTCGCCCGCCTACCTGGCGGTGCATGGCGCACCGGGCACGCCGCGCGACTTGCTGGCGCACGCCTGCATAGGCCGGCGCTTTCCCAGCGGGCGCCAGTATGCGTGGGAGTTCGGGCGGGAGGAAGACGCCGTCAGCATCGCCGTCGGCGGCCCGCTCGTGTTCGACGACGATGAACTGATGCTGCGCGCGGTCCGCGATGGGGCGGGACTGGCGTATGTGTACGAAGCCGACGCGCGCGCCGATATCGCGGCGGGGCGCCTGGCGTGCGTGCTGGAGCACTGCCTGCCGCCGCCTTCGCGCTACTTCCTGTACTACCCGGGCCGGCGGCAGATGCCGCCCGTGCTGCGCGCCTTTGTCGACATGGTCCGCGCCGACGGTCTTGCCTAGGCGGCCGGCGGCGCGCCGTGCTCGACCGGCCACTTGACGGTAAACACGCTGCCGCCCGCCTTGCCGCGCGTGCAGGCCGCGCTGCCGCCGTGCGCGCGCGCGATGGCTTCGACCACGGCCAGGCCCAGGCCGCTGCCCGCGTTCAGGTCGCCGCCGTCGCTGTCGCCGCGGCGAAACGCCTCGAACACGTGCGGCGCCAGTTCCTCTGCAATGCCGGGGCCCGCATCCTCGACGCTCAGGTAGTACTGGCCGGCCTGCACGCGGGTGCGCACGCGCAGCAGGCCAGGGTGGGCATAGCGGCGCGCGTTGTCGAGCAGGGCCAGCACGATTTGCCGGATGCGCGCCGCGTCGCAGCAGACGGGATGGTCGGACAGGTGCAATTGCAGCGTAAAACCGGCCGCTTCCATTTCCTGCGCCAGCAGGCGGGCCACTTCCTCGATTTCCAGGGTCAGGTCCGTCCACGCCATGCGCAGCTGCATGTGGCCGCTGTCGGCCAGGCTCAGGGTGCGCAAATCCTCGATCAGCCGGCCCAGGTCCTCGACTTGCGCCAGCAGGCTGGAAAACGGCACTTCCTCGGGCTTGAACACGCCATCGACGACGCCCTGCAAGGTGCCGCGCAGGATGGTCACGGGCGTGCGCAGTTCGTGCGCGATGGCCGCATTCCACGTTTCGCTTTCCTTGGCGCCCCGCTGCAGGCGCTCGGCCATGCTGTTGAAGTCATCGACCAGCATGGCCGTCTCGCCCAGGCTGCGGTCGCCCGCGAAGGCGCGCGCGGACAGGTCGCCATGGGCCACGCGGCGCACGCTGTCCATCACGGAATTGATCGGTTTCAGGATGCGCGCGGCCAGCTTGAAGGCGAAAAAGGCGGCCAGCCCCAGGCCGAAGATGGTGATGGCAAAGATCCACAGCCATTCGACGGTACTGGGCGACCAGTCGTCGGGCTCGGACAGCATGCCGGGATCGATCTTGAAGGCGACGGCGAAGAAGATCCACGAGCCGATCCAGATGATCAGGATGCTGCACACCATCAGCACGGACATTGACAGCACGATCTGCCGGTTCAGACCCGTAAAACGCATCAGGCGTCGCTTTCCAGCCGGTAGCCCACGCCGCGCAGGCTGGCCGGCATGTGCATCACGCCCGCTTCTTCCAGCTTCTTGCGCAGCTTGCTGACGTGGCTGTCCACCGTGCGTTCCATCGAATTGCTTTCGGGCATGCACGACTCCAGCAATTCCAGGCGGCTGCAGACGCGGCGCGGCGTGCGCGCCAGGTGGGCCAGCAGGCGAAATTCCGTCAACGTCAGGGTCAAGGGCACGGGCGCGCCGTCGCGCAGCACGCTGGCCACGTACGTTTCCTGGTCGATTTCGATGGGGCCGCAGCGCAGGCGCTGGCCGCCCACCGGATGGTGGCGCACGCGCGAGCGGCGCAGCACGGCCGCCACGCGGGCCACCACTTCGGCCGGATTGAAGGGCTTGATGATGTAGTCGTCGGCGCCGACGCGCAGGGCGGCCAGCTTGTCCGCATCCTGGTCGCGCGCCGTGAGCATGATGACGGGCGTCTCGCCGCGCCGCCGCACTTCGGCCAGCACGCCCCAGCCGTCGACGCGGGGCATCTGCACGTCGAGCAGCAGCAGGTCCGGCGCCAGCGCCAGGTGCTGCTGCAGCGCTTCCTGGCCATCGAGGGCAAAGGCCGTGCGGTAACCGTCGCGCTCCAGGTAACCGGCGAGGATGCGGGCGATTTGCGGTTCATCTTCGGCGATCAGGACGAGGGCGGAAGGCGGCGTGGTGGCAAGAAACGAGGGCTGGCTGGCGCTGTGATGATAGTTCATGCAAATAGTCTAGCATTCTTCTTTCTCTCCATCGAATCTCCACATTTCTTTGACGAAATATCCACCTTGGCCTTTTATGCTGCGCTTATCTGTCGACCGGACCGCCGGTTGGGATCCGCCATAGAAAAGACCATGCATCCGAACCACCTCTCCAAGAAAAACATGTTGATCGCCGCGGCACTGTTCAGCCTTGCCGCCTGTTCCAAACCCGCGCCGGAAGAAGGCGCGGCACCGCCCGCCGCCGTCACGGTGCTCAAGCTGCAGGCGGCGCCCGTCGTGCTCAGCGATGAATTGCCGGGCAGGGTGGCCGCCTTCCGCACGGCCGACATCCGCCCGCAGGTGGGCGGCATCGTGCTGCGGCGCCAGTTCGAGCAGGGCGCCGACGTGACAGCGGGGCAGAAGCTGTTCCAGCTCAATCCCGCGCCGTTCCAGGCGGACGTCGATTCCGCCGCCGCCGCCCTGCAGCACGCGGTGGCCACGGCGAAGCGCGCCAGCAGCCAGGCGGACAGGCTGAAACCGCTGGTGGAGGCGGATGCCATCAGCCGCCAGGCGTATGACGACGCCGAGGCCCAGCGCGAACAGGCCGTGGCCACCGTGGCGCAGGCGCGCGCGACCCTGGCGCGGCGCCGCCTGGACCTGGCTTTTGCCAGCATCGAGGCGCCCATTGCCGGGCGCATCGGCTCCGAACTGGTGACGGAAGGCGCACTCGTGGGCCTGGCCGATGCCACGCCGATGGCGCGCATCCAGCAGATCGACAAGGTGTACGTGGACGTGCGCCAGCCGGCGTCCGCGCTGGCGGCCCTGCAGGCGTCGGGACCGGCCGGGGTGGACAAGCTGCCCGTCACCATCCTGGGCGCCGACGGCCAGCCGCATCCCGTCACGGGCCGCATCCTGTTCTCGGGCATCAGCGTCGATGCGGGCACGGGCGACGCCGTCATCCGCGTGCTGGTCGACAATCCGCAGCGCCAGCTCCTGCCCGGCATGTTCGTGCGCGCCCGCATCGCCCGCGCCGTGCAGGCCCATGGCGTGCTCGTGCCGCAGCAGGCCGTCTTGCGCGGCAGCGGCGGCCAGGCGCAGGCCTGGGTGCTGGACGGCAGGAACAAAGCCAGCTTGAAGCCGATTGCCGTGGGCGACGTGGTCGAGCACCAGTACGTGGTCAGCGGCGGCCTGAAGGCGGGCGATACCGTCGTCATCGAAGGCCAGGAGCGCCTGCAGCCGGGCGCCACGGCCGCGCCGCAGCCGTGGAAGCCGGCTGTCGTGGCCACGGCGGCTGCCGCCACGGCGCGTTAATGCACACCTTGAATACAATGAAAGTCTGACGACATGCCTCAATTTTTCATCAACCGCCCCGTTTTTGCGTGGGTGGTGGCGGTCTTTATCGTCCTGTTCGGACTGATCGCCATACCGCAATTGCCGATTGCGCGCTTCCCTTCGGTGGCGCCGCCCAGCGTCAGCATCAGCGCCAGCTATCCCGGCGCCACGCCGCAAACCATGAACGATTCCGTCGTGGGCCTGATCGAGCGCGAACTGTCGGGCGTCAAGCACCTGCTGTATTTCGAGTCGTCCACCGATACCTCGGGTTCGGCCTCGATCACCGTCACCTTCCAGCCGGGCACCGACCCGGAAATGGCACAGGTGGACGTGCAGAACCGCCTGAAGGCCATCGAGCCGCGCCTGCCGCAAGCCGTGCGGCAGAACGGCTTGACGGTGGAGTCGGCGTCGTCCGGCTTTTTGATGATCGTCAGTTTGATCTCCGACCATGGCCAGCATGACGAAGTGGCGCTGGGCGACTACCTGGCGCGCAACGTGACGGAAGAGCTGCGCCGCATCCCAGGCGTGGGCAAGGTGCAGCTGTTCGGCTCCGAGCGGGCCATGCGCATCTGGGTCGATCCGGCCAAGCTGGTGTCGTACAACATCGCCATGGGCGAGCTGACGGCCGCCATCGCGCAGCAGAATGCGCAGATCGCGCCGGGCCGCCTCGGCGATTCGCCCGCCGTGCACGGCCAGCGCGTGACGATTCCGCTGACGGTGCAGGGCCAGTTGCACACGCCGGCCGAATTTGCCGCCATCGTCCTGCGCGCCAATGCCGACGGCTCGAAAGTGACCATCGGCGACGTGGCGAGAGTGGCGCTGGGCGCGCAAAGCTTCAATTTCAGCATCCGCGAAAACGGCCAAGCCGCGTCGGGCGCCGCCATCATGCTGTCGCCGGGCGCCAACGCCGTGCAGACGGCGGCCGCCGTGCGCGAGCGCATGGCCGAACTGGCGCACACCATGCCGGCCGGGATCAAGTACTCGGTGCCGTTCGACACGGCGCCGTTCGTGAAGATCTCGATCGAAAAGGTCGTCGCCACCTTGCTGGAGGCGATGGTGCTGGTCTTCCTCGTCATGTATCTGTTCCTGCAAAAGATACGCTACACCCTGATTCCCGCCATCGTCGCGCCGATCGCGCTGCTGGGCACATTTACCGTGATGCTGATGGCCGGCTATTCCGTCAACGTGCTGACCATGTTCGGCATGGTGCTGGCGATCGGCATCATCGTCGACGACGCCATCGTGGTGGTGGAAGCGGTGGAGCGCCTGATGGCGACCGAGGGCCTGTCGCCGAAGGAAGCGACGTCGAAAGCCATGCGCGAAATCACGGGGGCCGTCGTGGGCATCACGCTGGTGCTGACGGCCGTGTTCATTCCGATGGCGCTGGCCAGCGGTTCCGTGGGCGCGATCTACCGCCAGTTCACCCTGGCCATGGCCGTGTCGATCCTGTTCTCGGCCTTTTTGGCCTTGACCCTGACGCCGGCCCTGTGCGCCACGATGTTGAAACCGATCGGCCCGCACGACCACGATAAAAAAGGCTTTTTCCTGTGGTTCGACCGCCAGTTTGACCGCATGACGGCCCGCTACGAAAAAGGCGTGGTGGCCATGCTCAAGCGCGCGGGGCGCTCGATGTTTGTCTACGGCGCCATCGTCGCGGCGCTGGGCGTGGCCTTCATGCAGCTGCCGTCGGCCTTTTTGCCCGAGGAAGACCAGGGTTACTTCATGACGTCGATCCAGCTGCCGTCCGACGCCACCATGGAGCGCACGCTCGATGTCGTCAAGCTGTACGAGCAGCACGTGGCGTCGCGCCCCGGCATCGAGGTGAACCAGTCGGTACTCGGTTTCAGCTTCTCCGGCTCCGGCCCGAACGCGGCCCTGGCCTTCACCAT
The DNA here is from genome assembly GCF_900156175.1 of Janthinobacterium sp. TND4EL3. Lineage (GTDB taxonomy): Bacteria > Pseudomonadota > Gammaproteobacteria > Burkholderiales > Burkholderiaceae_D > Janthinobacterium. The sequence goes on along the minus strand of NZ_FTMV01000026.1, from coordinate 23,740 downwards.
GCTGAAGGACTGGAAAGAGCGCCACGGCGCCACGGCGCAGGAGGAGGTGGCGCTGGCGCAGGCGGCGATGGCGCAGGCGAAGGAGGGCATGATCATGAGCCTGATGCCGCCCGCCATCGATGAACTGGGCAATTCGTCCGGCTTTTCGCTGCGCCTGCAGGACCGCGCCAGCCAGGGCGTCGAAGCCTTGCAGGCGGCGCAGAACCAGTTGCTGGCCCTGGCTGCGCAAAGCAGCAAGGTGGCGGGCGTGTATCCGGACGGCTTGCCGCCCGGCGCCAGCGTGCGCCTCGATATCGACCGCGCCAAGGCCGAGGCGCTGGGCGTGCCGTTCACGGCCGTGGGCGACATGCTGACGGCGGCCATGGGGTCGACCTATGTCAACGATTTTCCGAACGCGGGCCGCATGCAGCAGGTGATCATCCAGGCCGATGCGCCGTCGCGCATGCAACTGAACGACGTGCTGGCCTTGCGCATCCGCAATAACGCGGGCGGCATGGTGGCCCTGGGCGAGCTGGTGCGCCCCGTGTGGAGCGAGTCGCCGCTGCAGCTGGTGCGCTACCAGGGCTATCCGTCGGCGCGCATTTCCGGCAGCGCGGCGCCCGGCGTGTCCAGCGGCGACGCCATGCTGGAAATGGAGCGGCTCGTGAAACAATTGCCGCCGGGCTTCGCGCTGGCATGGACGGGACAGTCGCTGCAAGAGAAGGAATCGGCGTCGCAGGCGCCCATGCTGATGGCGCTGTCGATGCTGGTGGTCTTCCTCGTGCTGGCGGCCCTGTATGAAAGCTGGTCGATTCCCGTCTCCGTGATGCTGGTCGTGCCTTTGGGCTTGCTGGGCGCCGTGCTGGCGGTGATGCTGCGCGGCATGCCGAACGACGTGTTCTTCAAGGTGGGCATGATCACGATTATTGGCCTGTCGGCGAAGAATGCCATTCTGATCGTCGAATATGCGCGCCAGCTGCAGGCGCAAGGGCGTGGACTGGTAGAGGCGACGGTGGAAGCGGCCCGCCTGCGCCTGCGTCCGATTTTGATGACGTCGCTGGCGTTCGCGCTGGGCGTGGTGCCGCTGATGCTGGCCACGGGCGCCAGCGCCGAGACGCAGCACGCGATCGGCACGGGCGTGTTCGGCGGCATGATTACCGCCACCGTGCTGGCCGTGTTTTTCGTGCCCGTGTTCTTTGTCGTGGTGCTGGGCGCCGTCGACAAGGCGGGAAATTATTTGCGCAAGCGCAATCGCACCGCCGTCAAGGCGGTGGAAGGAGAATCGTAATGCGTTTGATCTTTATCATGCCCCTGGCCGCGCTGGCCTTGTCGGCGTGTTCCCTGACGCCGCCGCTGGTCAAGCCGGCGGCGCCGATACCGGCCAGCTATGCAGAATCTGCCGCGCCAGTCGCGGCCGACAGCGCGGCCGGCACCGCGGCCGACCTGGGCTGGCGCCAGATGCTGCTCGATGCGCGCCTGCAGCGCCTCGTCGATATCGCGCTGGAAAACAACCGCGACCTGCGCGTGGCTTCGCTCAACGTGGAAGCCGTGCGGGCCCAGTACCAGATCCAGGATGCGGGCCGCTATCCTGGCGTCGGCGCGAATGCGGGCGGCGTGCGCCAGCGCGGCGCCGATGGCGCGGTTCAGAACACCTTCACGGCCGGCATCGCCCTGAGCGCATTCGAGATCGACCTGTTCGGCCGCCTGCGTTCCTTGTCGGACGCGGCGTTTGCCCGCTACCTGGCGACGCAGCAGGGCCAGCGCGCCGCGCACATGGCCCTGATCGGCGCCGTGGCCGACGCCTACCTGGAGCAGCGCCTGGCCGAGGAACAGCTGGCGCTGGCCCGGCAAACCCTGCTTGACTGGCGCCAGGCGCTGGTCCTGACGCAGCGCCTGCACGGCGCGCAGCAGGGCAGTGGACTTGACGTGGCGCAAGCCGAAGGCCAGGCGGCCACGGCGGAAGCGGACGTGCAGGCGCGCGAACGGGCCAGCTTTCTTGCGCGCAACAACCTGGAATTGCTGCTTGGTGCGCCATTGCCAACGGACTTGCCCGTTGGCCGGCCGCTCGACGGCCAGCCCGTGCTGACGCAGCTGCCGCCCGGCCTGCCGTCGGACTTGCTGGCGCGCCGTCCCGATATTTTGCAAGCCGAGTACGCGCTGGCGGCGGCGAATGCGGAAATCGGCGCCGCCCGTGCCGCCTTCTTCCCCCGCCTGTCGCTGACGGCGTCGCTGGGCCTGGCCAGCCCGGAACTGGGCGACCTGTTCCGCGGCAGCGCGCGCAGCTGGTCGTTCGCGCCGCAAGTGACGCAGCCGCTGTTCCAGGGCGGCCAGCTGCGCGCGGAACTGCAGCTGTCGCGCCTGCGCAAGGACGTGGCCGTGCTGCAGTACGAGCAGGCGATTCAGGCGGCGTTCCGCGAGGTGCGCGACGGCCTGGCCGGCAGCGCCACGTTTGCGCAGCAGATCGCCGCGCAGGAGCGCGTGGTGGCGGCGGCGCGCCAGCGCCAGCGGTTGTCGCAGCTGCGCTACGACGCGGGCCAGGACAGCCGCCTGGAATTGCTCGACGCGCAGCGCCAGTCGTATGCGGCCCAGCAAGCCCTGCTCGACGCGCGGCGCGACCAGTTCAAGTCGGCCGTGGCGTTGTACCAGGCGCTGGGCGGCGGCCTTGAGGAGTGAACCTCCGTCTACCAGGGCAGCGCCACGGGCACGCTGTCGCGGTGCTTCGCCTGGTAGTGGGAACGCAGGAATTGCGCCAGGAAGGTGAATTCGTTGTAGCAATGCATGAGCAGGGCGCGGGCGAATGCATCGGGGAAGAGGGCGGCGATCTCTTGCGGGCTGTGGCCGGCGTCCGGCAAGTCCTGGCCCATGTAGAAATGGCTGCGCAAGGTCATGCCCCAGGCCGTGTCGCGGCCGATGTGCAGCAGGCGCCCGCCGATGACGGCGCCGTCCGCCGTGCGGGGCGGCGCATAGCTCATGCCCACCCTGGCGCACACGGCGGCAGAAATGCGGCCCTCGGCCCGCGCCGCCGCGTATTGTTGTGCGTCAAAGAATTCACGCGGATCGCGGAACTGGATGGCCAGCTGTTCGGCCGGCATGCCGCTGAAAAACTCTTCCGCCAGATGGATGGAGCCGATGTGCGTCCCGGCGCTGCCTTCGGCCCAGCCGCTGGCCAGGTGGTCTACCGGGTGCCACATCAGGTAGCGTTCCGTGTCGGGCCGCGAGCGGAACCACCATTCAAACATCTCGCCAGTGCAATTTGGCAAGTCGGTGCGGCACGCCACGTGCAGCACGCCGCTGGGCAGCCGTTCAAAGCCCGTTTCCAGCGCCAGGGGCGCGGGCTGCAGCAGGGCGTGGACGTCGTTGAGATCCATGGTCTTACCTTTCAGTGTGGGTGGTGGAAACAGCGGTGGTGCCGGCCGGGCGGCGGCGCAGCAGCGGGGCGGCGGCCACGGCCGCGCCCAGCAGGGCCAGCGCGGCCGTGGCGGCAAACATCGTGGCGTGGCTGCCGGACAGGCAGGTCATGAAGGAAGAGAGAAATTGCCCGCCGAAGATGGCCATCGACAGATAGGCGAGATTGCGGTTGCGGCTGGGCAAGTGGCTGCGCTCGACCGTCATGTGCGTGCACAGGGGCACGGACAGGCCGAAGCCCATCCCCAGCGCCACGGCACCGGCCAGCAGCGCGGGCAGCGCGGCGGCGCCCGCAAACAGCAGGTGCGCCAGCGCATAACAGGCGAAGGCGGCGCCCAGGGTGCCGTGTTCATGCAGGCGCCGGACTGCCCGGGGCATCAGCCAGGCGGCCGCCACGGCCACCAGCGACACGAAGGAAAGCAAATACCCGGCCCGGTCCTCGCTCCAGCCCAGCTGCTGCAGGCGCAGGGGCAGGATGATGATGGCGGCGAAAAATACCGTCATGGAGAGCGCCGCCAGCGCATGGACGAGGAGCAGGGCGCGCGATGGGCCGGGTGCTGGCTGCGCGCCTTCCATGCCGGCATCCCCGGCAGGGGCAGGTGCCGGCACGCAGCGCCAGGCGAAGGCCAGCAGTACCCACGAGGCCAGATACAGCAGGAAGGGATAGCGCCAGCCCGCCGTGGCCAGCAGGCCGCCCAGCGCGAGGAAGAGCACGCCGCCCAGTTCGATCGTCATGCCTTGCCTGGCGATCATGCGCAGCCGCGCCTGGCCGCTGAACAAGGCCGAGATCAGCCCCGTGCCCGACGCCATCACGAGCGCCGTCGGCACGCCCAGCAGGAAACGGTTGGCGAACACGGCCAGGTGGCCATGCAAGAACATGCCCGAGACGCCCAGCAAGCCGTACAGGAACAGCCCCGCCAGCAGGGTGCGGTGCAGTCCCAGGCGCTGCATGAGCATGGCGGCGAAGGGGCCGGACAGCACCACGCCCAGCGCGGGCAGCGTGACGAGCCAGCCGGCGGCGTCGGCCACCCCGAGCCGCGCGGCGATGGACGGCAATCCCGGGACCAGCACGCATCCCACCATGATGGTCAGGCTGGCAACGGAAAGGAGGGTGCACGTTGCTGTCTTCGATATACTGCGGCTGGACATGCGCCTCCCAGGTGTGCGAGTTGAAAACCGTTGGACGGAACAGTGTTCCGAATGATGGAACAATTATAGGGCCATGTACAATGCCGGTCAATGCCGTCACGGCAGCTATCGTCATGCACAATTGGGTAAAGAGATGAGTGAAGAAAACGAAGGCAATAGCGGCAAGCAAGTCATTGCGCGCGCGGCGGCGGTGCTGCGCGCGCTGGAAAACCAGACGGGCGGCCTGAGCCTGGCGCAGATCGCCAAGGGCGCGGACTTGCCGCGCACCACGGTGCACCGCATCGTCGCCGCGCTGGAAGCCCAGCAGCTGGTCAGTTCCGGCGCCGGCGGGGTGAAGCTGGGGCCGGCCATCGCGCGCCTGGCCGCGTCGGCGCATACGGACGTGGTGGCGGTCCTGCGGCCGCATGCGGAAGCGTTGGGCCGGCGCACGCGCGAAACGGTGGACGTGTGCGTGTACCGCGGCCTGCACGCGGTGTCGGTGGACCAGTATTGTTCGGACCATGAATTGCGGGTCGTCTCGGCCGTGGGAACGGCCTACCCGATCCACTGCACCGCGCACGGCAAGGCGCTGCTGGCGGGTCTGTCAGACGAAGCGCTGGGCCAGCTGTTCGGCGAACGCCTGGAAGCGCGCACGGGCCAGAGCATCGCGGCGCTTGCGCAACTGCTGCCGCACCTGGCGCAGGTGCGCGCGCAGGGCTATGCCGTCGATGTGGAAGAGCACGCCCCGGGCGTGTGCGGCATCGGCGTGGCCCTGAACACGGGCACGAGCGAACGCTACGCGCTGTCGCTGGGCGTACCGGCCCTGCGTTTCCACGCCCAGCGGGAGTTGCTGCTGTCGGCGCTATTGCAGTGCAAGGCGGAAGTCGAGGCCGTGCTCGGCGTCAAGCCGTAAACGCCCCGGCCGGGCTGTTGCACGCCTGACTCAGCCCGCTTGCTGCACGCTGAAGCTCCAGAGGATTTCCGTAAAGTTCAGCTTGAACTGTGCGGTCGGCATGTCGTCGGGATGGCTTTGCGGCTCGGTTTCGCTGACTGACCGATATCGCCATCGCACTCAAGTAGGCCAGGCAGGCTGCGCCCGGTGCCTCACGACTTCTGCATTTGCTGCTGGAAGGTGAGTTCGATGAACTCGGCCGGGCGGCTGATCGCGACCAGGATGGTGATCCGCAGGATGCCTTCCAGGATATCGTCGGCCGTCATGGTCTCGTTCAGGCCGACGGCCACGCTAAAGGCGTCGTCCGGCGTGGCGCCGGCCAGTCCGCCGCGCTGCCAGATGCCGGTCAGGAAGTTGCGCGCCATGCTCTTGATGGTGACCCAGGTGTTGGCCACGTTAGGCTCGAACACATGCGCCTTGATAGCCAGGCGCAGCGACTCCTCGAGCATGATCATGGTGCGGCGCACGTTGATATAGCGCCAGTCGAGGCTGTTGCCGTCGAGGGTGCGCGCGCCCCACACCAAGGTGCCTTCGCCTTCGAAGCTGCGGATGGCGTTGACCGACTTGCCGCTGCTGCTCACGTTGAGGTCTTCCTGGTCCTCGTGCGTGATGTTGACGGCCGGCGCGCTGACGGCAGCCAGGCTGACATTGGCCGGCGCCTTCCACACGCCGCGCGTGTTGTCGATCCGGGTATACACGCCGGCCATCGCGGCGCCTGGCGGCAGCAGATTGAGTTGCCGCTGCATGTCCCGCAGTAGCTGCTGGTACAGGGGACTCACGTCGCGCAGTGCACGGTCGATGGCGGCGATGCCGCTGGCCTGGCCGTTTTCGGAAGAATCCGCGATGGCCATTTGCTCGAACAGGGCCGACGCTTGCCGCTGCCCGCCGGCGTCCAGCGCCTGCAATAGCACGTCTTGCAGCGCTGCCCGCTGGGTGGTGCGGATGTGGGTGAAATTGAGTTCCTCCAGCGCAACGACCGTGGCCTGTACCCACGGATAGTAGGCGGCGCCAAAGGCCAGCGAGTCGCTGCCGATGCCGTCCCGGAACGCCGTCACGGGTCCATCCGTCAACGGCGCCGCCCCATGGTGGACGTCGAGGATGGCGAAGCGGTTCCGCCTCTGCTGGCCGCAATGCATGAGCATGTGCCGTTGCAGCGCATGGCAGTCGTCCAGCGCCAGCAGCATGGCGTCGGGCACGGCCAGCAGCGTCGTTTCCTGCTCCCGCAGCAGGGCATCGATGCCGGCGCGCAGTGCGCCGCTGTCCGGCGTGTCATGATAATCGCCGATGGAGACGATATGGCAGGCGCCGCCGCCATTCTGGAAGAAGAGCTGCATGCTGTGATACAGCAGGAACCGGCCGGCGGCCTGGCGCAGCGTGCATGACACGCCTGCCGCGCCGGCCGGGCGGTTTTCCTCCAGCATGAATTCGGGCACTGGCGCGCCGCCGAAGCAGGCTTCAAATTCCGCCATCGAGTTGATGCGCCACGGCTGCTGGCGCAGGGAGCGGCCGCCGTGGCTGGCGCTGGCGGTGTAGCCGACAAAGGCCGGCACAGCCGTCGCCACTTCGACGACGGAATTGGGAAACGCGTTTTGTTCCACGATATACACGCCGGGAGTCTTGTGTTGCGCCATGTGCATGCTTTCCTGGTTGGTCTGGGGGGAGCGAGGTTGCATCGGGCCACGCATCTGGCCAGTATAGCCAGTGATGGCACGGGAATGGGCATTTCTCGCCTTACATTTATTTGATAATTCCAGTAGTATTGAAATATTGAATATTATTCGCGTTTTTTCCTGGACGACTGCCCCATGCTCACCGCTTTCCTGATCTTTCTCGCCACCTTAATCCTCGTCATCTGGCAGCCGCGCGGCCTGGGCATCGGCTGGAGCGCCGTCATCGGCGCCGGCGTCGCCTTGCTGGCCGGCGTGATCCACTGGGCCGACATTCCCGTCGTCTGGCATATCGTGTGGAACGCCACCGGCACCTTTGTTGCCGTGATCATCATCAGCCTGCTGCTCGACGCGGCGGGGTTCTTCGAGTGGGCCGCCTTGCACGTGGCGCGCTGGGGCGGCGGCAGCGGGCGCAAGTTGTTTACCTTGCTGGTCCTGCTGGGCGCCGCCGTGTCCGCCGTGTTCGCCAACGACGGCGCCGCGCTGATATTGACGCCCATCGTCATCGCCATGCTGCGGGCCCTGAAGTTCTCCGCCAAAGCCACCCTGGCCTACGTGATGGCGGCCGGTTTCATTGCGGATACGGCCAGCCTGCCGCTGGTGGTGTCGAACCTGGTCAATATCGTTTCGGCCGACTATTTCAAGATCGGCTTTGCCCGCTATGCATCCGTGATGGTGCCCGTCAACGTCGTCGCCGTGGGCGCCACCCTGGCCGCCTTGCTGCTCTTTTTCCGTAAGGATATCCCGCGCGACTATGATCTGGCGCAACTGAAACGACCCGGCAGCGCCATCCGCGACTTGCCCACCTTCCGCGCCGGCTGGCTGGTGCTGGCGCTGCTGCTGGCGGGATTTTTCTCGCAAGAATCCCTAGGCGTGCCCATCAGCCTGATCGCCGCCGTGGGCGCCGCGCTGCTGCTGGGCGTGGCAGGCAAGGGTCACGTGATTTCCACGCGGTACGTGCTGCGCCATGCGCCGTGGCAGATCGTCGTTTTTTCGCTGGGCATGTATCTGGTCGTGTATGGCTTGCGCAATGCGGGCCTGACGGCTTACCTGACGGGCATGCTCAACCATTTCGCCCAGTACGGCGTGTGGGGCGCGGCCATGGGCACGGGCGTGCTGACGGCCTTGCTGTCGTCCGTGATGAACAACCTGCCGACGGTGCTGGTGGGCGCGCTGGCCATCGACCCGACGACGGCGCAGGGCGCCGTGCGCGAAGCGATGATCTACGCCAACGTCATCGGCAGCGACCTGGGCCCCAAGATCACGCCCATCGGCAGCCTGGCTACCTTGCTGTGGCTGCACGTGCTCGACAGCAAGAATATTCACATTTCCTGGAGTTACTATTTCCGCGTCGGCATTGTGCTGACCGTGCCCGTGCTGCTGGCGACCCTGGCGGCGCTGGCGCTGCGCCTGTCCTGAGTTCCGTGTATGGTAGTGGCTGACAGCAACTTGAACGGGAAAACGATGAAACTGCTACTCGTGGGGGCCACCGGCCTCGTGGGCCGCGAAGTGCTGCGCCTGGCGCTGGCCGACGCGCGCGTCAGCCAGGTCGTCGCCCCCGTGCGCAAGCCCTTGCCGGGGCATCCCAAGCTCGATGCGCCGCTCGTCGATTTCGACCGCTTGCCGCCCGACGCGCCGTGGTGGCAGATGGATGCCGTCATCTGCACCCTGGGCACGACCATGAAGCAGGCGGGCACGCGGCAGCTGTTCCGGCGCGTGGACCATGACTATCCGCTGGCCGTGGCGCGCCTGGCGCTGGCGGCCGGCACGCGCGCGTACGTGCTCAATTCCGCGGCCGGCGCGAATGCCGGCTCGCGCATCTTCTATAACCGCGTCAAGGGCGAGCTGGAACGCGACCTGGAGCAACTGGGCTTCATGTCGCTCACCTGCGTGCGGCCTGGGCTGATCGGCGGCGAGCGCGACGAGGCGCGTGCGGGCGAGGGCGCCGCCTTGCGCCTCCTGCGTGTGCTCGGTCCCGTGCTGCCGCGCCGCTGGCGCATCAATCCCGCGCCGCGCATCGCCGCCGCCCTGCTGGAAGCGGCGCTGGCCGCCGCGCCGGGCGTGCACGTCGTCGCTTCGGAACAGCTGGCCTGAACGCGCACCTCGTATAATCGGCATTCATGTTCTTTTGAGTACAGAAAATGCAAACAGTACGTCCTTACCGGGCCGGCGACCGCGACGCCTGCCTGGCGCTCTTTGACGGCAATACGCCGCGCTTTTTCGACCCGTCGGAGCGCGCGGGCTTCGCCGCCTGGCTGGACGAATCAACGCAGCCGTATCTGGTCATTCTGCGCGACGGCCGCATCGTCGCCTGCGGCGGCCATGCCATCGAGGCGGGCGGCACGGTCGCCAGCCTGTGCTGGGGCATGGTGGCGCAGGATCTGCACGGCCAGGGACTGGGCCGCGCGCTGACGCAGGCGCGCCTGGACGCCATCGGCGCCACGCCGGGAGTCGCCAGCGTGCGCATGAACACCAGCCAGCACACGCAGGGCTTTTATGCGGGCTACGGTTTCGTGACGGTCAAGGTGACGCCGGATGGTTTCGGACCGGGCATCGACCAGTGGGATATGGTGCTGCAACTACCGGTGCTGCAACTGCCGGCGCGTGGGGCGCACCGATGAGCGCCGCCAGACACGGAGGGCGGCATGGCGGATGACAGCCACCCGCCGGCGCCGCTCGTTATCGTCGCCAGCAGCGGCACCGGCGGCGACATGCAACCATTTATTGCGCTGGCGCAGGGCTTGCGGCAACGGGGGCGGCGCGTGCTGCTGCTGGTGCCGGCCTGGCAGGAAGCGGCCGCGCAGGCGTCAAGGCTGCCGTATCGCACCTTCGGCACTGCGGCAGAGGGTCAGGCCATGCTGGGCGACCCGGACCTGTGGGATGAGCGCAAGGGCTGGGGCGTCGTGTGGCGCGGCCTCGTGCCTTACCTGGGCGCCGTGTGCGACATCGTGCAAGGCTTGCCGGACGGTGAAGAGTGCGTGGTGCTGTGCCATCCCTTTCTCGTGCCGATGGCCGCCCTGGCACGCTCGGCACGCCCGGACCTGCGCATCGTCGCGGCCTATCTGGCGCCATCGAACCTGTGCAGCAGCCATGATTTCCTGGCGGCCGGCTCGCTGCGTATTCCCGCCTGGGTGCCGCTGGCCTGGCGCCAGGCCCTGTGGCGGCTGATCCACCGCAGCATGGTCGACCCGGCGCTGCTGCCCGGGCTGAATGGCGCGCGCGCGCAGTACGGCCTGCCGCCGGAAGCGCATTTTTTCGCGCACATGCTGGCCGCGCCCGATGCCTCGCTGGGGCTGTTTCCCGCCTGGTTCGCCGTCCCGCAGGCGGACTGGCCGCCGCATTTCGTGCAAGCCGGTTTCTCCGGCGCCGCCCCGCATGGCGCCGCGGCGCTGCCGCCGGAGCTGGAACGCTTTCTGGGCGAGGGCGAGCCGCCCATCGTCTTTACGCCCGGGACCGGGCACCAGCACGCGCAGCGCTATTTCAGCATCGCCCTGGACGTGTTGCGGCGGTTGGGAAGGCGCGGCCTGTTCCTCACGTCCCATGCGGCGCAGGTGCCGCAGCACTTGCCCCCCAGTGTCATGTGGCAGGCGTACGCGCCGTTCGCGGCGCTGCTGCCGCGCGTGGCGGCCGTGGTGCACCATGGCGGCATCGGCACCAGCGCGGACGCCTTCCGCGCGGGCATCCCGCAACTGATCGTGCCGTTCGCCTACGACCAGTTCGACAATGGCTGGAGGATCAAGCGGCTCGGCGTGGGGGATGTCCTGCTGGCCAGGCGTCTGTCGGCCGGGCGCATGCGGCGCCAGCTGGCGCGTTTGCTGGCCGCGCCCGAGGTTCAATTGGCGTGCGGCGAGGTGGCCCGCCGGATGGGGCAGGGGCCGCAGCCGGCGCACTTGCTCGATCAGGTCGAAGCGGCGCTGGCCGTCTGGACTGCTTAGGGCGCGTTGTGCGGCGTATCGTCGAGGGCGATGACCCGGTCGTCCGGGCCGGGCACGCAGCCGTCGGCGACCGGTTCCCAGCCCCGGTGCACCACCACCTGTTTGCCGTCGTGGCAGATTTCCACGCGCTCGCTGGCGGGCAGGCGCTGGCGCGCAAACGCTTCCAGGCTGGCCGGCAGGCTGACTGCCAGCTGCATCGTGCCGATGGCTTCGGGCGGATGGTCGTCCATGTGCACGAGGGGCACAAAGAGGGAACCGAGCATCAGCCAGCGGGCGCCCACGTCGACGGGGGCGGGGTTGTAGGGCGCCGCGCGCAGCCAATCCTGGGCGCGTGCGCGCAAGTCGCTGCCTGCGGACAGTTCGCCCCAGGCGGCGGCCAGCATTTCCACCACCCACTGATTGCAGTTCTGGTATGTCAAATTGAACGCGTACGCGTTGGCGCTGTAGCGGCCCGCCAGCAGCTCTTGCACGCGCACGGGGTCGAGCAGGGCGCGGCGCAGGGGCGGCACGGTTTCGGCCGGCAGTTTCACGAGCGAGATGTAGCCGAGCGCAGGATTGGCCGTGCCCATGGCGAAACCGGCCGTGCCCTGGTCGAAGATGCGCGGACGGCCTTCGTCGCAGGCGTAGTACAGCTGGCGCGCGGACCAGCCGCTGTCGTTGTCGTGGCGCCAGGCCAGTGCCGCATGCGAATAGCGGATGCCGAAGCGGGCCAGGTCCAGGCCGGAGCGGCTGATCAGGGCCACGCTGCCTTCGCTGGCGGCCAGTTCCTCGCGCACGACGGCGGCAAAGCGCAGCAGCCGGTCCTGTTCCGTGGCCGTGAGTTCCTGCGCGCGGTCGCAAAAGCGCGACGAGGCGAGCGACGTGCCTGCCTGGGCGGTGGCAGCGCTGAAGATGGCGCAAACGCCCAGCAGCAGTGCCGGGCGGTGCAGGAGAAAACGGATCAAAGGCTGACGGGACGCGTGGCCAGTTCGCCGTACCAGTCGTCGGCCAGCACGAGGAAGAAGGCGGCGCGCGTGTCATTGCGCGAGAATTCGATGCCGTAGGCGCGGTTTTGCGCATGCACCATGTCGCCCTGCGCCAGCTGCTGCTTGTCGAGCGCCGCTTGCGGCAAGTCCAGCACCAGCGGCGTGGCCGTGGTGTCGGCCTGCATGGTCAAGCGCGTCATGCCGTCGCGGCCCGGCAAGGCGGCCACGTCGATGATGCGGTAGGGGCCATTGGCCACCTTGTTGTCGCGCGAGGAACTGTTGCTCGAACCGTTGAGCGAATCGGAAATGCTGCCGCTCGACTGGGAGCCGGCGCTGGAGGCCGAGGAAACGAAGCTGTCGGCGTTGGCGTTGCACGCCACGGTCAGTGCTGCGGCCAGGCCGAGCATGCGTAAGGAGATAGTCAAGGCAGTTTTCCAGTGCACATCAATGAAAGCGCGCCGGGTCCATCCCGGCCTGCGCCATCATAGCAGATCGGCCATCAGCTGAGGAGCACCTCGATCAGGCCCTTCGCTTCGGCCGACGGCTGCGTGCGCAGCGCCTGCAGCACGGGATCGTGCTCCAGGTAGGCTTGCAGCGGCGCGCTGACGGTGATGCCGGCCTGCGGCAGCGGCGAAGGAACCGGCGCCAGCGCCTTGGCCAGCAGCAGCGTGTCGCGCAAGCCTTCGGGCGGCAGCATGATGGTCGAGCCGGGCAAGGCATTGACGGCGTCGGCCACCTGCTGCGGCACGCCCAGCTGGCGCATCAGTCCCCGGCCGATCACTTCCAGCGCGGACGCCATCTGCGTTTCCAGCTGGGCGTACAGGCCCGGGGTCTTGTCGGCCTGCGCCAGCAAATAAAAGCCGGCCACTTCATGCACGATGCCGGCAAACAGCGCCGTATCGGCATCCGCGTGCGTGACGGCGCCGGCGATTTCATGCGCCAGCGCCGCCACGTGCACGGTGTGCGCCCACAGCTGGGTGGCATGGGCGCGCAAGGCGTCGTCGCGGATGCCCGCGTTCAGCTGGCGGATGACGGCCGCCGTCGCCAGCGCATACAGGTTGCGGTGGCCGAGACGCTCGACGGCGGCGCGCACGCTGGTGATGGCGGGCGCCTGGCCGGGGGCGAACAGGGCCGAATTGGCCAGCGCCACGGCGCGCGCCGACAAGGTCGGTTCGCACAGCAGCAGACGGCTGATGTCGGCCGAGTGGCAATCCGGATTCGCCAGTTCCTTTTGCAAAAGCAGGGCCGTATTGATGCTGGTGGGAAAGGCCAGGGTTTCCGTTTCGGCGCTGGCCAGGAGTTGCGCCAGGCTGCTGAGCGTGTTGACGTGCATGGATGGGGGCAGGGAAGTCGCGATGTCCGATATTATCAGGCAATTGCCGCTTGCATGGCGTTCGCATGCGGAAGCGGCCATGCCCTGCATGGGGGTGTTGCGTTCCAGCGCCTCATGGCAGCAGCAAGGAGTGCTGGCTGGCCGTATGGAAATCGCGCCAGACGCGGTTGATGGCGCTGTCTTCGCGGGCCGCGTACAGGCCGCAATATGGATACAGGCCGTCGACGGCCGCGCGGCAGGCGGCGACCAAATCCAGCGAACTGGTCTGCACGGCCTGCATGGCGGGCTCGTCGAGCGCCGCGCCGCCGGCCACCGTTGTCCAGCTGTCGTCCAGCACGGCGTAGAAGCGGGCGCGGGCGGCAGAGTACGTGTCTTTCTTGCTTTGCAGCATGGATATTACTTCCGGCACCTCCAGCAGCGGCAGGCCGGCACGCGCATGGCGGCGGTGGCGCATGCATTCCTCGGCCAGTTCCATGAAATGCCCGGCCATGCCGGCCACGTTGGCGGCCAGGGTGACATACGCCAGTGAATAGAAGGGATAGCGGTACAGGGGGCCGGCGGCCGTCGCGGCGGACGCATCGATGGTGAAACCGTGTTCCTTGGCCAGCCACTGGCCATCGATGCGGTAACTGTGCGAGGCGCTGGCGCGCATGCCGAGGCTGTTCCACGAGGGCACCAGCTGCACCAGCGCGGCGGGCACGAGGAAGGCGCGGATGCGCGGCTTGCCGTCCGCATCGGGCAGGGGCTGGCCAGCGCGCTGCAGCCGGGCGTTCAGGGTGAAGTGGGTGGCTATCGGCGCGCCGCTGGCGTAGTCCCAGCTGCCCGTGATGCGGTAGCCGTCGCCTTCTTCCTCCGCGTAGCCGGTGGCCGCGCCGCTGCCGCCCAGGCAGACGCGCGGCGTGCCGATGATGGCGCGCGCCAGTTCCGGCGCCAGAAAGCCCGCGAACCAGCCCGCGCCCGCGCACAGGGTCAGCACCCAGCCCATGCTGCCGTCGGCGGCGGCCACGGCTTCTTCCAGGCGCACCACATGCGGCAAGGGCAGTTCCGCGCCGCCAGCGCTGCGCGGCGCCAGCATCGTCAGCCAGCCGCGCCGGTGCAGCAGCGCCTGCTGGGCCGGATGCAGGAAGCGGGCGGTATCGGCCGCCTGGGCGTGGCGCGCGATGCGGCGGGCGTCGCGCCCGGAAAGGGTGGCAAGGGTAGCGAGGGCAGCGTGCGGCATGAGGAAAGTCCGGCAATGGCGAAGGCGGGCATTTTCGCACGGCGCGGCGGGCCGGGGATAGTCTGCGCCTGTTGCGGCGCCAGTCCGGCGCCTGTAAGCTGCAGGAAAGGGGGAAACATGTGCAAAATCGTCCATGCGGGGAACGCGGCGGCATTGCTGCTGTGCCTGGTGGCTTGCGCCAGCGTGCCGCCACCCCCGCCGGTCGTCATGGTGGGCAAGGAAGACCTCATCGTGGCGGGCCGGCGCGTCCACACGGTGCAAGAGATGCTGGCCGTCCTGGCCGAGCAGAACATTGCCAGCGTTGCCCTGCGGACGGAGCCGGACGTGCCCTATGAACGCATCGGCGCGGTGATCTATTCGATCTTTCGCGCTGGCAGACAAGTGACGCAAGCGGGCAGCTCCTCGGCACCATGAGCCCGCATGCCGCCGTTTTGCCGCACCATGGCGCGGACCCGTGCCAGCCACCAGGAGCCTCGCCATGAGCGCATCGGCTGCGCCGCAAACGAACCGTTGGCAAGATGTCAGCGCCGGCCTGTCGATCGCCGGCCTGCTGCTGCCGGAAGCGGTGGCGTATGCCAGCATCGGCAACCTGGCGCCCCAGGCGGGCATCCTGGCCCTGTTCGCGGGCCTGCTGTGCTATGGCGTGCTGGGCACGAGCCGCTTTGCCATCGTTTCGGCCACGTCGTCGTCGGCCGCCGTGCTGGCCGCGGCCATGGCGTCCATGCCGGGCGGCACGGCGGGGCACCGGCTCATGCTGATGGCGGGACTGGTGATGCTGACGGGCGGATTTTTCCTGCTGGCCTGGGTAGCCAGGCTGGGCAGCGTCACGCAATTCATCGCCAAGCCCGTGTTGCGCGGTTTTTCCTTCGGCCTGGCCATCGTCATCATCGTCAAGCAGCTGCCCGGCGTGCTGGGCGTGCAGCCGCCGCAGGGCGACGTGCTGCATATCGTGCCCGGCTTGCTGGCGCAGGCGGGACAGTGGAACGGGCGCGGCGCGGCCCTGTGCGCGGCGGCGCTGCTGTTGCTGTTCCTGCTGCGGCGCGCGCAGCGCTGGCCGGCCGGCCTGATCGTCATCGCGCTGAACATCGGCGCGGGCCGCTGGCTGGACCTGCCCGGCCACGGCGTGGCCCTGGTGGGCGCCATCGACGTCAGCCTGGCCATGCCCGTCCTGCCGCGCCTGACCCAGGCGGAATGGACGCGCCTGGCCGAGCTGGCGTTTGCGCTGGCGCTGATCCTGTATGCCGAATCGTATGGCGCCATCCGCAGTTTTGCCTTGAAACATGGCGACCCCGTGGCGCCCGAGCGCGACTTGCTGGCGCTGGGCATGGCCAATGTGCTGGCGGGATTGCTGCAAGCCATGCCCGTGGGCGCCGGCTATTCGGCCACGTCGGCCAACGAGGCGGCCGGCGCCACCTCGCGCCTGGCGGGCCTGGTGGCCGCCGCCGTGGTGGGCGTCATCGTGCTGACCCTGCTGCCGCTGGTGGCGCTCACGCCCTTGCCCGTGCTGGCCGCCGTGGTCATCCATGCCGTCAGCCATACCCTGAACCCCGCTTCCCTGCAGCCCTACTTTGCCTGGCGCCGCGACCGCCTGCTGGTGCTGGCGGCGATTGCCGGCGTGCTGCTGTTCGGCGTGCTCGACGGCTTGCTGGTGGCCATCGCCATCAGCCTGCTGCTGATGCTGCGCCGCCTGTCGCGGCCCGGCATGTCCGTGCTGGGACGGCTGGGCGAGAGCCACGACTACGTCAAGCTGGCGCTGCACCGCAATGCGCGGGCGCAGCCGGAGCTGCTGATATTGCGCCTCGACGAACCCTTGTTCTTTGTCAATGCCGAGCGCAGCCTGCACCTGGCGCGCGCCATGCTGGAGGAGCGGGCCGGTCCGCTGCGCAAGGTGATCCTCAGCCTGGAAGAGTCGCCCGACCTCGACGGCAGCAGCGTCGAAGCCTTGCGCGACTTCGCCGCGTTCGTGCGCCAGCAGGGGCTGTCCCTGGCCCTGGCGCGGCTGAAGGAGCCGGCGTACACCGTGCTGCAGCTGGCGCTGGGCGACATGCTGGCCGTCCAGGGCGGGCCGGCGCTGCTGCTCAGCGAACTCAGCGTGGCCGAGGCCGTGCGCCTGCTGGACGCTGTCGCGCCTGAAAAGTAGCAGCGACTATGCTACGCTGGCGGCCAGGCGATGCATATCGGGAGACGGCATGACAAGGGCGAAACCGCAACTGGTCAAGGCAAGGCTGAACAAGCTGCTGCCCACGCAGATCACGGTCGGCATGGCCGAGGTGGCGCTCAAGCGCGCGCACTGGGCCAGCCTGGGCAGGAAGGCGCGGGCGGCGGCGCTGGCCGATCACTGGTTTCCCGGCATCATCGGCCCGGAAGGACGCCACTACATCGTCGACCACCATCATTTCGGCCTGGCGCTGCACCAGGAGGGCGTGAAAACCGTCAGCCTGATGATACTCAAGGATCTGTCCTGGCTGGAGCCCTTGCACTTCTGGCATGTGATGGACCACCACCAGTGGGTGCATCCCTACGACAGCGAAGGCTTGCGCCGCGATTTTTCCGCCATCCCCCGCCACCTGAGCGGCTTGCACGACGATCCCTACCGCAGCCTGGCCGGCGAATTGCGCAGCGCGGGCGGCTATGCCAAGGATGTGACGCCGTTCAGCGAGTTTCTATGGGCCGATTTCCTGCGCAGCCGCATTGCACCGGCCAGCCTGCAAAAGAATTTCCCCAAGGCACTGGCGCAAGCGCTGAAGCTGGCGCGCAGCCAGCAGGCCCGCTATCTGCCCGGCTGGAGCGGCGTGCTGCCGCCCGCCTGACGGCGTCTACAGCAGGAAGGCGCTGCCGGCGGCGAGGATGCCGGCCGCCGCTGCGCCGACGGAACCCCACAGCAGCCAGCGGCGCCGCGTCAGCACCGTGATGGCGGCCAGCGCCACGGCGATCTGGATGAAGGTCAGGGCCATGGCCAGGCGTTCGTGCGGGCGCAGCTTGGCTTCCGACGCCTCGCCCAGTTTCTTCGATTGCTCTTCCAGCTGGCGCGCCAAGGCTTGCACGGCCACCTTTTCCTTTTCCTGCCTGGCCTGCTCCGCCAGGTAGCGGGTGCGCACCTCGGGCACCGTGGCCAGCGCGGCCGTCGCCTCGGCGATATGGCCCTTGGTCGATTTCGCCTGGTACAAGGCCCACTGGTCGCTCGCCTGCGCCTGCTTGAGGATGCTTTCGTTCTTCAGGAACATGGCTTCGTTCTGCGCATTGCCGCTCTGGTAGCTGATCAGGGCGCCGATGGTGGCGAGGATGGCCGTCATCAGGGCGATTTTTTGCGTCAGCCCGTCGCGTTCCTTCTCCGTCGCCTCTTCCACGGCATGTTCATGGGGGCTGGGGACGTCGTATTCTTCTTCCATGGCGGATCTTTCGCGGGGGCGGGGAGGGAAATGGCGTTGGCATGCGATACTACCGCATTTGCCAGGCAAGCTGGCAAGCGCCGCAAAATAGCGCGGACAGGCATAAGCGGGTACAGTACGGCGTTCCCTCCCTGAAAGCGTACAGCCCATGAGCACATCCCGTCTTCCCGATCTGCACTTCGCCGACCGCGTGCGCGCCAGTTTTGACTTGCAGAACGCCATGACCCTGATTCAGGCCAGCCTGCCCGTGGTGGCGCACGGCAGCACGGAAATCCACGT
Source organism: Janthinobacterium sp. TND4EL3 (assembly GCF_900156175.1). Classification (GTDB taxonomy): domain Bacteria; phylum Pseudomonadota; class Gammaproteobacteria; order Burkholderiales; family Burkholderiaceae_D; genus Janthinobacterium. Next base: position 5,489 of record NZ_FTMV01000026.1, on the reverse strand, counting down.
GCCGCACTGGAGCGGCATCGAGCAGCAGCATGGTTTCGTGCATGGCGGCGTGGTGGGCATGATCGCGGACTCGGCCGCAGGCTATGCGGCCATGACGATGGTGCCGGACGGCGCGTCCGTGCTGACGGTGGAATACAAGATGAACCTGCTGGCGCCCGCCGATGGCGAAAAACTGATCGCGCGCGGCAAGGTGGTGCGTCCGGGACGCACCCTGATCGTCACGCAGGCCGAAGTATTCGCCGTGCGCGATGGCAAGGAAACCCTGTGCGCGCTGATGCAGCAAACTATCATGGTAATGCACGGCAAATCCGAAAAGCCTTGAGCCGGGCGCCATGCGCGGGATTCAGGCGGCCTTCGCCAGGCCTTCCGCTGCCCAAGCCGCCTTGACGCTGTCGCGCTGGGCCATTCTGCCCAGGAAGGCCTGCACGTTCGCCAGCTGCGACAAATCCACGCCCACGTTCGGCGCCCAGCCGGTGACGACGAAGAGATAGGCGTCGGCCACGGTGAAGGTGTTGCCCGTCAGATAGGCCCGGCCTTCCAGGCGGCTGTCAATATATTTGTACTTCTTGCCTAGTTGCTCGACGAACAAGGTCTTGGTGGCCGCGTCAAAGCGGGGATCGAACAGGGGGCTGAATGATTTGTGCAGTTCGGACGTGATGTAGTTCTGCCATTCCAGCACCTGGTAGCGGGCCGGGCTGCCTACGGGCGGCAATAAATCCTGCCTGCCGGCCCGTTCGGCGATGTACTGGGCGATGACGGGGCCTTCGCTCACGGTCGTGCCATCGTCGAGCGCCAGCAGCGGGACCTGGCCTTTCGGGTTGAGGTCGTAGTAATTACCGCCTTCCTGCGTCTTGTGCTGGCCCAGGTCGACCTTGACGAGAGTGCAGGCCATCCCCGTTTCGCGCAGGATGATGTGCGGCGCCAGCGAGCAGGCGCCCGGAGAGTAGAAGAGTTTCATGGCGATCCTTGAACAGGTGGGAAAGCAGCCACTATAGTCCTGCGCCGCCGCACGGTAAATGTGCGTTCCTTCAATTCACAGTTGCCCCCGGTGAATGATTGTGCTGCCTCAAACTCCCCGATAGCGCAAGGCGTCGAGCAGCACGGTGAAAGCCGGCGAGGGGTGGCGCCGGCTCGGGTAGTACAGCTGGTAGCCCGCGTAGCTGGGGCACCAGTCGTCGAGCACCCGGACCAGGCGGCCATCGGCGACGTAAGGCTGTACCACATCTTCCGCCATGCAGGCCAGCCCCAGGCCATCGAGCGCCGAATGCAGCCGCATGGCCATGTTGTTGACAATCATCTGTCCTTCCACGCGCACTTTCAGCTCCTGCCCGTCCTTGGCAAATTCCCAGGCATACAGGCCGCCCAGGGTGGGCAGGCGCATGTTGATGCAGTTGTGCGCCATCAAGTCCTGCGGCGTGGCCGGCGGCGGGTGGCGGCTGAAATACGCGGGCGAGGCAACGATGGCCATGCGGAAATCCGGGCCGATGGGCATGGCGATCATGTCCCTGGCCACTTGCTCGCCCAGGCGCACGCCCGCGTCGCAGCGGGCGGCAACGATGTCGGTCATGCCATTATCGACGACGACTTCGATGTGGATGTCGGGATAATCGGGCAGCAAACGGGCGATGGCCGGCTGCAGGACGGTCAGCGCCGCATGCTCGCCCGCGCTGATGCGGATGTTGCCGGCCGGTTTGTCGCGCCGCTCGCTGAGCAGGGCCAGTTCCGCCTCGATCTCGTCGAAGCGGGGCGCCACCGTGCGCAGCAGCTGTTCGCCCGCTTCGGTCGGCGAGACGCTGCGCGTGGTGCGCACCAGCAGGCGCAGTCCGAGCCGTTCTTCCAGCGCGCGCACGGTCTGGCTCAGCGCCGACTGCGACACGCCCAGCCTGGCCGCCGCCCGGGTAAAACTGCCGGCGCGGGCCACGGCCACGAAGGCGAGGATGTCGTTGAAGTTGGTTTGCGCCATTCATTAGTCTTGCTAATAGGTTCATGCCGACTTTAGCATCTATTCATGGTAATGGGGAAGGCATACAGTGGCGGCATGAAAAATCTTCCCGCTCGCGCTGTCCCGCCGTCCCCGCCGCACAAGGCGGCCATCCTCGCCATCATTCTCGTCAGCTATGTGATGATCGTGCTCGACACGTCCATCGTGCTGACGGGCTTGCCGAAAATCCATCAGGAACTGGGCTTTACGGACACGGGCCTGGCCTGGGTGCAAAGCGCCTACACCTTGACGTTTGGCGGCTTGCTGCTGCTGGCCGCGCGCGCCAGCGATATTGTCGGCCGGCGCAGGATGCTGCAGGCGGGCCTGCTGCTGTTTACCGTCGCGTCGCTGGCCATCGGCCTGGCGCGCTCGCCCGCCATGCTGATCGCCGCGCGCGCCATCCAGGGCGTGGGCGCGGCCATCCTGGCGCCGTCGACCTTGGCCTTGCTGCAAACCACGTTCGCCGAAGGGCGCGAGCGCACGCGGGCCATCGCCCTATACAGCGCCGTGGCCGGCATCGCCGCCAGCGTGGGCCTGGTGCTGGGCGGCGCGCTAGCCGAATGGCTGTCGTGGAGAGTCGGTTTCTTCCTCAACCTGCCCATCGGCGCGGCCATGCTGGTGGCCGCGCGCCGTTACATCGCGGAAAGTGACCGCAGCCGGGGCTCGTTCGACGTGGCCGGCGCCGCCAGCTCCACCATCGGCATGTCGGCCCTCGTGTATGGCTTGATACGCTCGGCCGGCGCCAGCTGGGGCGACTTCCTGACGCAAGGCGCCTTGGCGGCAGGCATGTTGCTGCTGGCCGCTTTCATTGCCATCGAACAGCGCGCCGCGCAACCGATCTTGCCGCTGCGCCTGTTTGCCGATAGGCAACGCAATGCCGCGTACGGGGCCAGGGTGCTGTTCCTGGGCGCCATGGTCGGCTTTTTCTTTTTCACCACGCAATTTTTGCAAGTGGTGCTCGGCTATCCGCCATCGTTGACGGGCCTGGCCTTCCTGCCCATGACCTTGGTCAACTTTGCCGTGGCCCTGTGCGTGCCGCGCTTGACGCGGCGCTTCGGCAATGCGCGCCTGCTGGCCATGGGCCTGGGCTTGACCCTGCTGGGCATGGCATGGCTGAGCCGTGTCGGCGCGGACACGGCCTACTGGCTGGGCGTGGCCCTGCCGATGGTGCTGATCGGCGCGGGGCAGGGCATGGCGCTCAGTCCATTGACGGCGGCTGGCGTGGCCGGCGTGCCGGCGCGGGATGCGGGCGCGGCATCTGGCATCGTCAACGTGGCGCACCAGCTGGGCAGTTCGCTGGGGCTGGCGACGCTGGTGGCGATCTCGGCTGTTGGCGCCGGCCGGCTGGCGGGCGTGCCGCTGCTGGCGCACCGCGTCAACGTGGCCCTGGGCAGCGCGGCCGTCATGCTGGCGCTGGCCTTGCTGCTGGTGCTGTCAAGCCGCAGGCGCGGCTGACCACACGCGCAGCCATCGGCCGAACGCGTCGGCTGGTGTCGTCAAGCTTGCGCTGGCACAAGGCTTTGGCGCCGTGATGCTGTACGGCGGCGTGGCCGCCTGCCTGTTCGCCGTGGCCAGCGGGCTCGTGTTTGGCGCCGGGAGGACGAGCGCGCCAAGGGGCGGGGAGGCTATAATCGGGTCACGTTGACAAGTGTTGCTCAACGTTATTACGAGGCCGCCCATGCATAAACTGATTTCCGAACTCACCCGCCTGTATCTGTTCGAGGAACAGCAGCACTACGTCGATGCACAGGGCGGCGTCCAGCCGTTGACGCCGGCCGTGCTGGCGCGCCATTTGGCGGGCGAGCAGACGGTGGCAGCGCAGCTTGTGAGCGAACGCGGCCAGGCGCGTGCGCTGGTGCTGGAATTTGGCGGCAAGGGCGGCGGCGAGGCGCACTGGAGCGCGCTGTGCACGATCGCCAATGCCGTGCAGCATGAGCTGGACTTGCCGGCGCCCGCCGTCAGCATCTCGGGCACGGCGTTCCAGCTGTGGCTGTCGCTGGCCACGCCCGTGCCGGTCGCCCAGGCGCGCCAGTTCGCGCAGCTGCTGCGCTCGACCTTCTTGCCCGCCTCGACCGACATCCTCGCCGTCGCGCCGCCAGACTACGTGGAACAGGCGGCGCTGCCGCCATGTCTGCAGCCATCGGGCAAGTGGGCCGCCTTCATCCACCCCAGCATGGGTGCCGCCTTCGTCGACGAGCCGGGCCTGGACATGCCGCCGCCACCGGCCGCCCAGCTGGGCTTCCTGGAAAGCTTGCGCAGCATCAATCCAGCCCAGTTCGCGCAGGCGCTGGCGAAATTGCAGGGACATGCGGGGCTGGTCGATGCCGTGCCTGCGCCCGTTCCCGTGGCAGCTGCGTTGCCGTCGGTAACGTCTACCACCGCGTCAGGCTTGCTGCTGCAGGATGCCACGCTGGAAGACATCGTGCGCTGGCTGCACGCGCGCCATATCGAACCGACGTTCCGGCACCGGCTGCCGTAGCGGGGGCATCGTCGAGCAGGCTGGCCCGCCAGCTTTTTTACATATCGTCAGTTGGGTGCCGAATGTGCGTATCTATCGATTTCCACTGCACCGTCATTCTTGATCGGATAGTCCTCCAGACTCGCCTTGAGCAGTTCTCGCCGCAGCTCGCCGTTTTTCGCTTGCTCGGCACAGCGAACCTTCAAGCCTTCGGCCTGGGAAGCGGCCGATGGCATGAGGCCACCTTCGTCGTGGTAGAACTCCACATCCGGGGCCAAGTACTATGTAAATGCGGCGATATGGCAGGAATTGAAGGCACTGAACAATGCTTCTTCCATCTGTTCAATTGTTTTGGCTCTGTCCCCGCTAAGTAGGGGAACGCCAGGAATTTTCCTCAGCCCCGGCTGTCTGACTGTACATATCGGACAAACGGGAGCCTTTCATGCAGCCAGTCGAATGGAAAACCTTCATCGCCCAGTTCGCCGCACTGAGCCGTCGCCAGCGTCTGGCCAGCGCTGCTCTGCTGCGCGGGGCAGGATCGCAGAACGCCGCCGTGGCACTGGTCGAAAGCGTGGCCCGGCAGCGGCTACACTGTCCCGCCTGCAACAGCAGCCATGCTCACCGGCACGGCCATGCGCACGGACTGCAGCGCTACCGCTGTGTGCCGTGCGGGCGCACCTTCAATGCGCTCACCGGCACGCCGCTGGCGCGCCTGCGCCACAAGACCTTGTGGCTAGCCTACGCCGATTGCCTGCTGGCATCGGTTTCCGTGCGCCAGGCAGCGCGGCAACTGAACGTGCACCGCAACACCACCTTCCGCTGGCGCCACCGGTTTTTGACGCTCGCCAGGACGGACCGCCCGCTGTGCCTGCACGGTATCGCCGAAGCGGACGAACTGTATGTGCTGGAATCGGAAAAGGGATCCAGGCATCTGACGCGTCCGGCACGCCGCCGTGGCGGCCATGCCCGCCAGCGCGGCATTTCCAGTGAACAGGTCTGCATCGTGGTGGCGCGCGACCGCACGGGACAAACCCTCGATTTCGTCACGGG
>NZ_FTMV01000058.1 GCF_900156175.1 Janthinobacterium sp. TND4EL3 | reverse complement strand
TAATCGAGTTTGTGGACACAATCGATTTGTGTCTCAACCTCAAATCATGCTGGCAGGAGTAGTCGAGGTAAAGACGGCGCTGGCTTTACGCTTACAGAATGACTTAGGTTCCGACCACGGTGTTTGTCAACGTAGTTGTCACGATACTGGCTAGCCGAAGACCAAAGTTCCTCGGCTTCTTCAATCCGAGCCACTCACGCTCCGCCTAACAGGCTGCTGAAATACCAGAGCGGCCGCCCGTCCAGAGCGGCGATCTGAATGTTATCCTGTCACTCCCGTTCCCCTACCTGAGAATCGATGCGCGGCGCCGACACCTTCACCGAAAGCTTGTTCATGATGCGCAAGCTGGAAGACTTCATTCCCCAAGATCACCCGCTGCGGGAGGTCCGCAAGATGGCCAACGCGGCGCTGGAAAAGATGGCAGGTCTGTTCGCCGGCATGTACGAATCGGAAAGCAAAGGCGGCCGCCCCAGCATCGCGCCGGAAAAGCTGCTGCGCGCCATGCTGCTGCAAGTGCTCTACAGCGTTCGCTCCGAGCGGCAGTTGATGGAACAGGTTCAGTACAACCTGCTGTTCCGCTGGTTCATCGGCCTGGCCATGGACGACAACGTCTGGGTGGCCAGCGTTTTCAGCAAGAACCGCGAGCGCCTCATTCGGCACGACGCCGTCATCGAATTCTTCAATGAAGTGCTGGCCATCGCCGGCCAGAACAACTGGCTATCGGGCGAGCATTTCAGCGTGGACGGCACCTTGATCCAAGCTTGGGCAGGCCACAAGAGCTTCGTGCGCAAAGACGGTGATGGCGGCGACGGCAATGGCGACGGCGGTGACTTCAGGGGCAAGAAGCGCAGCAACGAAACACACCAATCGAAGACCGATCCCGAAGCGCGCCTGTACCGCAAGGGCAACACAGGCAGCGAGCTGCGTTACATGGGCCATACCCTGAGCGACAACCGCCACGGACTGATCGCCAATGCGCGTGTGACCCAGGCCGACGGCTATGCTGAACGGGAAGCGGCGAAGGCGATGGTGAACGATGCGCGGCAAGCGCTGAGCGATCCCGCAATTGTGATCACGGTGGGCGCCGATAAGGGGTACGACGCGGCAGAATTCATCCAGGCCTGTGCGGCCATGAACGTGATGCCACATGTGGCGCAGAACAAGTCGGGCCGCAGCTCGGCGGTGCCTGACACGATTGCCCAGAGCCTGGGCTACGCGATTTCTCAGCAGAAGCGCAAGCTCATCGAGCAGGGGTTTGGCTGGGCCAAGATGATTGGCGGTATCCGCCAGGTGATGGTGCGCGGCCTGCGCAAAGTTGACCAGATGTTCGTGCTCAACATGGCGGCTTATAACTTGGTGCGCATGCGTTCCCTAGGACAAATCCGTCCGCAGGGCGCGCAGTAAGGGAAAACGGGTTCGAAATCCGACGAAAACAGGAGAAAACGGTCATGTTCGCGTAAGACTTTTCACTTTACGAAACGAATTTCGAAATCCTCATGATTTCGCCATACGACCGTTTTCCGTCGGCTGGTATTTCAGCAGCCTGCTAATTCGATTGGTGCAACCCTGATCAACACCTATAATGCTGAGCGACAGTGGCCTTGCCAAGAGTTGCACTCCTCTTCCAGGCGATCCATGTTCGATCCTACGTCCGGGTGGAAACCGAGTAGCCGGGTGAGTCGAACACTTTTCAAAACTGAATGGGCGGGTATGGATTGGAAAACAGAGTTACTCTTTTCATGGCGCGTTATACTCGCCGCACTGTTCGGCGCCTTGATCGGGTGGGATCGAGAACGGCAAGGCAGTGACGCCGGCGTGAGGACGTGCATGGCGATTTCGATCGGCTCTTGCGTTTTTAGCTTGATTTCCTGGCATGTGTCTCCGGCCGATCCTGCGAGAATTGCGGCTCAAGTCGTCACAGGTATCGGTTTTCTTGGCGCTGGGGTGATCCTTCAGGTGCGAGGCAGAATTGCTGGCTTGACAACCGCTGCAACTTTGTGGGCCACCGCAGCCATTGGCATGGCATGCGGTTTTGGTATGTACGTGCTCGCCGCTCTCACGACAGGGCTTATCTATGCCATGCTGGTTTTGCACCACGTGCCGGGCTGGGCAACGTTCACCAAGCGCAATTTCAACGTTCGAAATAAGGCTGAGGCAGAGCACGATTAGCTTCAGACTATGTCTCGTGCAACAGCAACATGCCATCCCCGGCCAACTTACATGCGAGAGATGACTCCATTCAAATGAACACCAGCGTGAATTCTCCTGCGCCCGTCCGAAAGAAGCGGGTCGCCCTTGTCCTGCAGGGAGGGGGCGCTATGGGTGCTTACCAAGCTGGCGTCTACCAGGCGCTCGAAGAGCGCGGTTTTTGCCCGGACTGGGTGCTTGGTACGTCCATTGGTGGCATCAATGCGGCGATTATCGCTGGTAACCCGCCAGCCGCCAGACTTGCCAAGTTGAAGGCTTTTTGGCAAACGGTATCCCAGGAGGAATCTGTCGGGCTCGATTTGATGACAGATCCGATGCGGCAAAAATCTACCCAGTGGGCGACCTTTGTCGCGGCGGTAGGAGGCATCTCTGGATTCTTCAAACCGAGATTTTGGAGCCCGTTCAGTATGGGGCTATCAGTACCTCCGGAAGAAGCAAGCTTCTACGATACCGCCGAGCTAGCCGATACGCTACGTGACGTCGTCGATATTTCTTACTTGAATACGTCAGGCAACATGCGCTTGACTGTGAATGCGCTTAAAGTCAGCAGTGGCGAATTGGTCAGCTTCGACAGTCAAAAACAGGCTATCGGGATTGAACACATCATGGCAAGCGGTGCCTTGCCGCCTGGCTTTCCACCCGTTCGAATTGACGGGGACTTGTATTGGGATGGGGGGTTGTATTCGAATACGCCGATAGAAACCATTTTTGATGACACGCCTCCGGTGGACACGCTTTGCTTCATGGTTGATCTATGGCGCGCCGAGGGACCGGAGCCAACGACCTTGAACGAGGTACAGACGCGTCAAAAGGACATTGTTTTTGCTTCCAGGTCGAATCGTCATATCGAGGCATATCGGCGTACGCACAATCTACAATGCATGCTTCAAAGGCTCTATGCGAAGCTACCGGTCGAGCTACGCGCTGACGTTGGCAACGAAGTGCTAGACCAACTGATTCCTGAGACAACCTTGCATATAGTTCGTCTGGTCTATCCCGGGCGCGACTGGCAGATGGCCGCGAAGGATATCAATTTCGCCAGCAGCTCGATATCATGGAGATGGGAGCAAGGCTATCGCGACGCACTGCAAGCAGTTGATCAGGCGGGTTGGCTTGTAGAGACCACCGAACATAACAGTGTGATAGTGCACGACATTGTCCGCAATTCAGAAAGAAGTGCGTAAGCGATACTGCTAAACGCCCGCGCCCAAATATTTTTGTGATACCTGCTTTCGAAGGGACCAACACACAGCTTGGCTACCTCGACGGGCGCCTTCTTTTTGGTTGATGCAACACGGGCGCGCCTCCTATCTCCTATTCCCGCTCGGGAACGGGGACATTAAAACCGTTCAGTGTTGTTGATACCAGTGCATATAGACCAACGAGATAAATTAATTCATTGGTCCCACGTTGCCCAAAGGTTGCAAGAGCGAGCCGGTATAGCGGCTCTGGAAGTGCGCCGCCGCGACACAGCGCATACGAGAAATCAAATGCGACATTTTCGTCTTTGGACAGGTCGGTAGGCTTGAGATCTGCCACCAACGCGGCAAGTCGCTCAGCGGACATTCCTTCCCGCTCAGCGACAGCGACATGAGCATAAATTTCGTAGGTGGCGTTAAAATGGGCACCGACGATGAGAATAGCAATCTGTCGAATATTGTCCGGCAGCACGGCGTTGGCTGTCATCGCTAGGGTCAGGTCCCAGATCGCCTTGCCGATTGCCGGCTCGTGCAACCATGGATTCCATGGCCCCATTAGTGCCCCGTCTTCTCGCTCAACTTTGAAGGCGTTAAAGTTGCTCGCAATTCCTTGGCGCATATGGTCGTAGAGGGCCTTCTGTTCGACCGTAAGGTCCGCCGGGGCGATTAGGGGAAGGCGCACGAGTAACTCCTTGAAATCATGTCTAAAAGCCTCATCGCACAATGTGTGTATGTGGCGTTATTTTCCCCGTGCTGCCTAGAGGCACCCGAAATATACATATAATCGTTTATTTGGGTTTGGCGGGAGGATTTTCAGGGATGCCACCTTGTATATTGCCTTCACGAGCACCTTGCAAGCTCGCACCTGCTCGCCCATTGTCTTTGTCGTTGCTGTGTTGAGCAAACGAGTTAGTGAAACTCCGCATTGTTTCTTGCTGTTTTTCCATACTGCGTTGTGTCTCCTCGGCAGCAGTGCGGGTCACATCCTCAGCGAGCTTCTGTGCGGTGCTCGAAGTTTTTGGAGCGTGTTCTTCGCTAATACGCGCTATAGCGACCTGCGAGTCTGCAGCAAGGCGCGACAGCTGCTGATGATATGCACGCAACTTCTCCGATGCTGGCAATGCGCGAGATGCTACGGCATCGATCAACGGAGCCGGGTGGTCGGTCGACAGAACATGCTGAGCACAGTGATTGCACTCTTCAATCATCGTTTGAACAAGCTGCATGTTCACCTGACTCAAATTTTGAATCGTTTCAAACAAAGATTTTGAGATATCATTAAAATACGCAGTTTGTGATTCCAAGTGGCTTTGAAGAGCCGGGGCGACAGCTTTTGAATATGGGAACATAGGAATACCTTAAAATGTTTTGTGGAATGGGCATGGTATCGAAAGGACCGTGAATACCAAGCGCCATGCAGATTTTGAGCCAGAAGAACTAATGACTCAGCGAAATTGCCTCAAAGTTTTCGTGCGGAAAACAAATGTAGCACATCAATAGGCTAGCTTAAAAGCCACTTTTATTGAAGCGATTGTTCAATCGTGCGGGCCATCACTTTGAGTGGCTGGCTATGGGAATGCTCGGAATGCCTCATGCCAGTGCGTAGTGTAGATAAAGTCGAACTGCGAAATCGGGATCTTTACGTATATCATGGGTCGCACAGAATTTGTTAGCAGCGCGCGCATGCCAAGTCCACATTAGATGATCATCTCGACAACCAGCAGCGCAATGAAACCTATAAAAAATGTAGCCGTCTGCAAGGGCGTTTCGGCTACTTCGTGCGCCTCGACCAACAACTCTTCGGTCACAAGATATAGCAGCGCTGCGACCCCGAATGCCAAAGTTGCGTCGAGCACGATCGCTGACGCGTTGGCAAGCACAAGCGCACCGCCCAATGCGCCAAAAAGTAGGCATGCCATATAAAAGCCGATAAAGCTAGCAATTCGAGTACGTGTGGCGCCGACGCTAACCAGTGCAGTAACGGAGGACAGTCCGAGAAAAAGTACTTCGAGCGAGAGCGCTACGGTAAGTATCAATCCTTGTTTTTTACCCGCTGCGAAACCAAGCCCGATCAGCACACCGTCGAGCACGAAATCGACGCCAAGGATCCATAACAGGCTGTCGACATTTTTTCCCTTCGGAGCTGCATCTTGCCCGGCCTTCTCAGTAAAATGTTTTATCGCGAGCATAACCAAAACACCGAGGGCGAAACCCGTTAGTGTTGCCCAAGGCAAACGCCGATGCATTAAGTCAGGTAGTAACTCAGTGGCAAGTGCAGCAAACACTACCCCGGCCGTAAAGTGCTGGATAGCACTACGAAGCGGCGCGCCGGGAGGGCGGAGAAGCGCCGCGCCCCCACCAGCGGCAAGGGCGAGTACGGGATAAAGTGCGTAATTGAGTATGCCGCCCACGGAGGATGTCATTAATATTTCCACTCAGATATAAATTCCTAAGAAAATGTCCTTTTGCATCCATTGATTTGGAGCACATTCACTTAAGCGCTCCCGATCAGTATGCCATGAGATTATATAAACTACAGGTTCAAGGCGCTCCAATCGAGGGCTACGGTGCTTATATCCAATTTGGTATCAAACTTCGGGGACGCACCGAGTCGCACTGCCCTCCAACGAACCTTCATGGTGCGCTACCCCTTGCGTGCGTATTCCACGCAAAGTGGCCACCCGTTCCACGGCAAAGTGGCCACCCAGTCCACGCCAAACTAGGCCACTCATTCCATGCCATGGCGGACAG
>NZ_FTMV01000024.1 GCF_900156175.1 Janthinobacterium sp. TND4EL3 | reverse complement strand
CGGCCTCGGCGATGCCGTGCAGGCACAGCGGGCGGTCCGTCCTGGCAAGCGTCAAAAATCGGTGGCGCCAGCGGAAGGTGGTGTTGCGGTGCACGCCCAGCTGGCTTGCTGCCTTGCGCACGGAAGCCGATGCCAGCAGGCAATCGGCGTAGGCTAGCCACAGCGATTTATGGCGCAAGCGGGCCAGCGGCGTGCCGGTGAGCGCATTGAAGGTGCGCCCGCATGGCACGCAGCGGTAACGCTGCAGTCCGTGCGCATGGCCGTGTCGGTGAGCATGGCAGCTGTGGCAGGCGGGACAAGCCAAATGCGGCTGCGCCACGCTTTCAAGCAATGCGACGGTAGCGTCGTGTGGCGTGTTGCCACGCAGCAGGGCGATCCCTGCCTGCCGCTGGCGGCGGCTCAGCTGGGCAAACTGCGCGATAAAACGGATCCATTTGGCATGCTGCATGGAAGGCTCCTGTTTGTCTGATATAGACAGTCAGACAGCCGGGGCAGAGCAAGATTCCTGGAAATCCCCTATTTAACGAAGACAGAGCCTTTTTGATGGACAATTAATACACGTCGCGCCGGTAGCGCCCCTGAGCCGCCAGCGCATCGAGCGCGGGGCGGCCCACGATCTCCTGCAGGGCCTCGTCGACGCCGCCCGCCATGCCGGCCAGGCTGCCGCAGATGTAGATGGCCGCGCCCTGCTCCAGCCACAGCCTGACTTCGTCGGCATTGCCGCGCAGGCGGTCCTGCACGTAGGTGCGCTCGGCCTGGTCGCGCGAAAACGCCAGGTCCAGACGGGGCAGCTCGCCGCTGGCGTGCCAGCCTTCAATTTCTTCGCGGTAATGAAAATCGTGGGCGGCATTGCGCTCGCCAAAGATCAGCCAGTTGCTCCGCTGCCCGGCCAGCACGCGGCTTTTCAGGTGACCGCGCAAGCCGGCGATGCCGCTGCCGTTGCCGATCAAAATCAAGGGACGCTGGGCATTGTCTTCCAGGCGGAAGCGCTTGTGCTGGCGCAAGCGCAGCTGCACCACGTCGCCGACTGCTGCCTGCGCCGTCAGCCAGCCCGAGGCCAGGCCCAGGCTGCCGTCGGGATGCGCGTGCTGGCGCACCAGCAAGTGCACGCCGCCATCGCGCGGGATCGAGGCGATCGAGTATTCGCGCGGCTGCGACGGCTCGGCGGGCGCCGTCACCTGCACCAGGTCGCCCGATTGCCAGTCGGGCAGGCTGCCTTCCACGGGCGCCAGTTCCACGTGATAGATGGCGCCGCCCGCGCTGCCCGGGTTGAGCAGCTGCCGGCGCGTCAGGCGCCAGTCGCCGAAGGCGGGCGCGCTCCAGTCGGGCGCGTCGCTGGTGCCGGCCAGGTGGCTCAGGTGCTGGAACCATTGCTCGATGGCCCCACTGGCGCTGCGGTCGACCTCGATGCGTTCGAACAGGCGCAAGGCGCCCTGTGCCGCCAGCCAGGCGTCGAGCGCGCGGCCGAAGCCGCAGAACTGGCCATAGCTGCGGTCGCCCAGGGCCAGCACCGCGTAATGCAATTGCGGCAGCGCCAGCCCGCCCGTCATCAGGCGGCCCATGAAGGCGGCCGCATTATCGGGCGCGTCGCCCTCGCCATACGTGCTGACCAGGAACAGGGCCCGCTCCGCTTGTTGCAGATCAAGAGCCGTCAGTTCGGCCAGCGCGCACAGGCGCACGGGGATGCCGGCCAGCTGCAGGCTGCGCGCCGTTTGCGCGGCCAGTTCCTCGGCATTGCCCGTCTGGCTCGCGTACGCCACCAGCCAGGCGGGACTGTTGGCCAGCGCCGCCCTGGCGGCATCGGACGCGCGGCGCTTGCCGCGCGCGCGCAGCCAGGGCGCCAGGCACACGCCCGCGTAGCTGAGGGACAGGGTGGCCAGCAAGGCCAGCCGCGTCGTATCGTGCGTAAAAATCATGGGAAATAAATCTTCATTCGTCGAGCATGGCCAGCATGCGGCTGCTCAGCGTTTCGTGAAAACCAGGGCCGTCGCGCTGCAGGAAGCGGGCAGCCAGGCCCTGCTCCTCGGCCAGCGCCAAGCCGGCCTCGACACCGAGCACCGTCAGGGCCGTCGACCAGGCGTCGGCCGCCATGCATTGCTCATGCACGACGGTGACGGAAGCGAGTTGATTGGCGATCGGCATGCCGCTGCGCGGATCGATGGTGTGTGAGAAACGCGCCGTGCCATCCTGGAAGAAACGCCGGTAGTCGCCCGACGTCGCCACGGACAGGCCGTGCAGCGCCAGCAGCATTTCCGGCGGCTGCTGCGCATTGTCGGCACCATCGGCGGCGCCATCGACCTGTTCCAGCATGACCCACCATGGCTGGCCGTCGGGCTTGCTGCCGGCACCGCGCAGCTCGCCGCCCACTTCGACCAGGTAATGGCCGATGCCCTGGCTGTCCAGGTAGCGGGCCAGGCGGTCCACGCCATAGCCCTTGGCCACGGCGGACAGGTCCAGCTGCAAGCCGCCAGGCTGGCGGACGCGGCGGGCCGGCAAGTCCAGCTCCAGGCGGCGGCGCTGGCGCTGCGCCAGCAGCAGGGCCACCGTTTCGTGCTTGGGAGGAATAAAACCGGGTTCATCGTAGCGGTGGCGGGGGCCGAAGCCCCACAGGTTGACGAGGGCGCCCGCGCACGGGTCGTACGCGCCGCCCGACGCCTGCGAGACGTGCATGGCAAAGCCCAGCACCTCGCAAAACGCGGCGGGCAGGCTGTGCCAGCTGCCCGGTTCGGCCCGGTTGAAGCGGCCCAGGTCGGATTCGTCGCTCCAGTGGCTCATTTGCGCCACGACCAGGTCCAGCTGCTGCTGCAAGCCCTGCTGCAGGTCGGCGCTGCCGGCGCGTCCCGGCATGTCGGATTCGAGCAGGCGAACCGACCAGCTGGTGCCCATGGACAGGCCGCGCAAATCCCGGATCGCGGCGCCGGGCGGCGCGACCTGGTCGGAAATATGCTGCGGCAGCAGGACCCGGCGCATCGGCGAGCTTGTGAACGGGCCGCCGCTTACTGCGGCAGCACTTCCACGGTGGCCGCGTAGGTCATGCGGCGCTCGGGCATCGCCGGCGGCTGCCCTGCCACGGCTGGGGCGGCCGCAGGCCAGGTGCTGCTCAGGTAATACATGCCGGCGGCCGGCACGGTGAACGTGATCTCGCCCTTGGCGTCCGTGCTCTGGCGGATTTCACCGAGCACGCCACGGTAGCGCACGCCGCCCGGCACCAGGCTGAAAGCCTGGTTCGCGGCCGGCTTGCCGTCGACCAGGAAGCGCCACGTGGCCTTCTCGCCCGCGCGCAAGTCGTTCGGATGCGTGACGGGCACGAATTCCAGGCCCACGCCCGTCGGCTTGAACACTTCCGTGCTGGTTTCGCCATTGCTGAAGAAGGTTTCCAGGCGGGCTGCCGTGCGCGTGACTTTCAGGTCTTTCGCGTCGGCCGGCACTTCCTTCTTGAAAGTCTCTTCATTGCCGCGGAAGCGCTTCTGCTCGCCATTCACCGTGTAGCTGCCCATCACGTTTTGCGACACGATGGCGGCCTTGTAGGTGCCCGGCTTTTCCATTTTCACGTCGAAGACGCTGCGCAAACGGCCCGTGACGGTATTCGCCGGCGCGACCTTGGCGCCATCCGGGCCGATGACTTGCAGCGCGTCCAGGCGCAGCGGCTGGTGGTCGATCTCGAACAGGCCGTCGGACACGGCCGCGTCCACCGTCACCCAGGCGTCCTTGCTTTCCACCATCGTGCTCGATGGCACCATCCAGCCGCGGTGGGCGTGGGCGTTCATGGCCAGGCCGGCCAGGGCCAGGGCGAGCAGCGGTTTATTCAATTGCTTCAACATGGTAGGGGCGCCTTAAGGTTTGAGTTGGACGACGACATTGCCGAGTTCTTCCTTGCCCTTGGCAGGCACGGACTGGGCCGACTTCGGCGGCCACTGGAACGGCACGCGCACCAGTTCGCGTCCGCCCGCCTCGCGCGCCGCCTCCACCACCAGCTGGTACTCGCCGGCCGGCAGCTTGTCGAGCACGGCCTTCGAGCCGGGGAAGGTCAGATTGTGCTCACCGGGCGCGCGCGTGGCGCCGCTGACGCCGTCGACGGGCATGGCCAGGTCGCGGCCGCTCTTGCGCCACCACTGGCGCATGTCCTTCAGCCATTTTTCGCCTGCCTTGTCCTTCTTTTTCACGTCGTACAGCACGGCCAGGTTGCCGACTACCTTCTGGTCCGCCGTTTCCAGCCACGCCGCCACGTAGGGGCGGTGGTATTCCGCCACGTTCAGTTGCGGAATCTCAATCTTGAGGGCCAGGTCGGCCGCCATCGCCGAAGTGCCGATCAGGGGAAGGCCAAGCGCCAGGGAGTAGCGTAATTTCATGGTGTGCCTGTAAAAAGGAAAAATAAAAACGATCAGTGTATGAACAGCAAGGCGATCGCGCAGGGTATCAGGATACCGAGGCCAACCATCGGCCAGGTAAATGGCCGGTTGGCCGCGTGGAACTTCAAAATCAACAGACCCGTCAGGCAAAACACGATGCAGGCGCCGGCAAAGATGTCGATGAACCAGTTCCAGGCCACGCCCGTGTTGCGGCCCTTGTGGACGTCGTTCAGCCAGGACACCCAGCCCCGGTCCGTCAATTCATATTCGGCGGCGCCGTCTTCCAGGCCGATGCGCACCCAGGCGTCGCCGCCCGCCTTGGGCAGGGGCAGGTAGACTTCGTCGACGCTCCACTCGGCGGGACGGCCGCCCGCGTTGAGCGACCACTGCTGTTTCAGCCAGGTTTCGGCGGCGGCCGGCAGGGGCGCATTGGCGCCGTCATGCTGGGCGGCAAAGGCGGCCAGTTGCGTGACCAGGGGGGCCGGCAGGGTCGCCTGCTGGCGCGCGATGGACGGCTTGGACTCGATCTGGCTGGCGTGGTTCAGGGTGATGCCGGTAATGGCGAACAAAAACATGCCCAGCAGGCAAAGCGCCGAGCTGATCCAGTGCCACTGGTGCAGATTCTTCAGCCAGACGGCGCGGCTGGCGTTGTTCCTGGCCTTGTCGGCGGCGCCCGCACTATGCATGCTCCGCTCCCGGCAAGGGGCGGGCCAGCTGGCGCGACAAGTCAGTGTGCTTCATTCCCATCCTTCAATCAGAGTTCAAACTTGGTCATTACAACAAATGATAATGATTATCATTTATTAAGTCAATACATGGGGCGCCCCGCCAGGCCAGCGTTTTGTAACAGCTTTGAAACAAAGCCCCCCTGCGCTACGTAAGCTGGCGTACAGAGCCGCGCGCTGCGTCCGCCTATGCTGTTGTTCAGGACAACCAACAAGGGAGCACCCATGCAACATTATTCCAGCGAACAACTGGCCAGCATCGCGGACAAGATCAAGGACGTCAAGTTCGGCATGCTCACCACCAGCGACGACACGCGCACGCTCACCAGCCGTCCCCTGACGCAGCAGCAGGTGGACGCCGATGGACGGATCTGGTTCTTTGTCTCGGACGAGGCCGGCTACACGCGCGACTTGCTGAACAACCCGCAAGTCAATGTCAGCTTCGTCGACACGGGCGACAGCCTGTACGTGTCCGTCTGCGGCCATGCGGAATTGCTGAAGGACCGCGCCAAGGCGGAGGAACTGTGGAGCCCGCTGGTGCAAGCCTGGTTTCCCGGCGGGCTAGACGATCCGAAACTGTCGCTGATCAAGGTGACGATACAGTCGGCCGAATATTGGGACAGCAGCGCCAGCAAGATGATGCAATTCTATGAAATGGCCAAGGCCGCCATCACGGGCGAGCCGCCGAAAGATCTGGGCGAACACGGCCGAATCGACCTGTAGCAGGGGCGCACTATTTTACCCGGGTGTTATTGACTTCCGATTTAACCCGGGTAAAATTGCCTGCATATGCACTCATTGGAGCAAGCCATGCACGCCCCCACCCAGCTGACCGCCTTTGCCGGCCCACACAAAATTGCCTCCGGCACATTACATGCGCTTGCGCAAACGTTGAAGGAGCTGGTGACGCGCGATCCCGATGCGCAGATCCTGATCTTCGACGATGCCAGCGGCAGCCAGGTGGACTTGAACCTGCATGGCAGCCTGGACGAGGTGTTGCAGCGCCTGCCGCGCGCAGCCGCGCCGGCGCCGCAGGACGACGCTCCCGCCCCGGCGCGCACGGCGGGCCGGCCCAGGCTGGGCGTGGTGGCGCGCGAAATCACCTTGCTGCCCCGCCACTGGGAATGGCTGGCGACGCAGCCGGGCGGCGCGTCCGTCGCCTTGCGCAAGCTGGTGGAGCAGGCGCAGCGCGGCAACAAGGCGCACGATGAACAGCGCCAGGCGCGCGAAGCGGCCTATAAGGTCATGAGTGCCCTGGCAGGTGACGCCGCCGGTTTCGAGGAAGCGAGCCGCGCCCTGTTCGCGGGGCGGCAGCAAGCCTTCCTTGAAAATGTGCGCGACTGGCCAGCCGACGTGCGCGAACACGTCACGCGGCTGGCCCAGCGGGGATTATCAGACAGTTAAGGAAACGGACGGGGGCAGCTCAGACGCCGGTGCTGCCCGTCGTGTCGGGCGCATCGTCGGCGCTCTGCCGGCTCTGGCCGGCCACGCCGGACTGGTGATGCGGCAGACGGTCGGCGCGCCGCACTTCGCCGATGGAAAACAGATCGTCGCCGATATCGAGACCCTGCTCGCTATCGACCAGCACAAAGCTTTCGGCTGCCTCTGCCGTGCTTTGCTTGCTGCCCGCCGTGGACGGCGTGCCGCCTTGGCTATTGCCTGGATTCGGCGTGTTGGAGTTGCCCATCATCTTCTCCCGGAAAATTGGCTGCGGGCTTGACTACGCGCTAGCCTGCCATCACAGCCTTTTCATCATAGTCCATGTCTGCTGCATTGCATCACTTTTTGGCGCCGCAGGAAAAACCCCGCACATAGCCGGCGGAAAGCCCCCGCTTCCCGCCGGCCATGCCCACCGATGCGTCTCGTGCTACGGCGCGCCGCTACTTGTTGCGCGAGCCGGAGCCGGAACCCGAGCTAGAACCGGAACCGCCGCTTTGCCGGTTGTCGCTGCTGGCATTGTCGCGCGAACCGCCGGAGCTGACGGCGCTTTGCCGGTTCGCATCATTTTTATGGCTTTGGCTGCCTGCGCGGCGTGCTTCCTCGGACGTGAATTCATGCGCCGTGCCCTTTTCATGGGCGGCCCGCCCTCCTTCGCTGGCGATTTCGCGCTGCTGGGCGGGGTCCATGGAAGCGAAGCCGCGTTTGCTCGTATCGCTTTGCTTGCTGCCACTGCTGCTGCCGCTACTGCTGCTACTGGTTTTACTACCTTGCTGTTTATTGTCGCTCGATGTGGCCATGATGATCTCCTTGATCGATGGAATCAGAAAACAGTGCAAACCATGCAATTCTTTCCCCTCGCATGGCAAGGGAACCGTCATCTTAGTGCGCGCATGGGGCGCAAGAAATAGGAGGATGGCAAGAGCGCATGTAGGATGAGTCCCGCCCGTGGTGGCCTAGTTACTTTCAGTTCTTCACCAAAAGTATCTAACACTCAGCAGTGAGCGGGCAGCGGAAAAATCGCCGCGTCGGCCGTCACGTAGACGCGCTCGCCAATGCCCGGCCGCACGGCGTGGCCACCCGTGAAGGCGCCGAACGAGGGCAGGATGGCGCGCGATGGTCCCAGCAGGAAACACGGCAGGCGCATGCCGCCCCGGTCTGCGCGCAAGTGAAACACGGGATGCACGTGGCCGGCCAGCACATAGCCGGACGCCGGCGTTTCAGGATGGTGGCAGAAGGAAAAACCGCCCACCGTATGCGGCTCGTCCGCCATGGCGATGCGCAGCGCCGCAGCGGGGTCGCCCGCATGCGCATCGTGGTTGCCGCGCACCAGGGTCAGGCGCAAGCGGGGATGGCGGGCGCGCCAGGCCAGCATGGCCGCCACGGTGGCCGCCGCATGGGCCGCGCGCGCATGCAGAAAATCGCCGAGAAAGACGATTTCCTCGCAGGCATAACTGGCCAGCAAGGCGTCGAGTGCCAGCAGGTTTTGCGTGGTGGTGCCATGCGGCACGGGCACGCCCAGCGCGCGGAAGGCGGCGGCCTTGCCGAAATGGATGTCGGCCACGACCAGCATCCTGCGCGCCGGCCAGTAGACGGCCTTGTCCGCCAACAACCAGACCACCTCGCCGGCCAGCTCCACCGCGCAATGCGCTTGCTCCTGTCCCTTCATGCGGCCGCCTTTTCCAGCGCGCTGACCAGCCGCGCCACCCGGTCCGACAGCTTTTCCGTCGTCAGCTGTTCGCGGAAGCGCTCGACCATCAGGCCGAAGGCAAACGGCGAGGCGCGCTCCAGTGGCTGCAGGGAAATATTGCGTTCATGCAGCTCGCGCAAGGTGGCGCGCAGCCGCGTCAGCTCCAGTTCCTGCTCCAGCACTTCGCGCTGCGCCTGCGTGAGCAGCAAATTGGCCGCGTCATGCTTGCGGAACACCTCGAAAAACAGCGAGGACGACGCTTGCAGCTGGCGCGCGCTTTTCGGCTGGCCCGGATAGCCCTGGAACACGAGGCCGGCGATGCGGGCGATTTCGCGGAAGCGCCGCTGCGACAGTTCCGTCGCATTCAGGCTGGCCAGCACGTCTTCCAGCAAATGTTGCGTGCTGAACAAGTCCAGTCCCGCGCCCGTGGCCCCGTCGAACAGGGGAGAAAAATCGAGCTCGCTTGCCCCCAGCAATTCAAAACCGTAGTCGTTGACGGCAATCGACAAGGTGGCCGGTTGCACGCGGGCAATGCGGTAGGCCAGCAGCGAGGCCAGGCCCAGATGCACGGAGCGGCCCGCGAACGGATACACGAACAGGTGCCGGCCTTCGCGGCTGGACAGGGTTTCCACCAGCAAGTCGGTGCGCGTGGGCAGGGCCGACCAGCGCGCCTGGATGGCCAGCAGGGGCGCCAGCGCGCGCATTTCCGGTCCCTTGGCACGGCCCTCCTGCGCCAGCTGCAGCTGGTCCAGCACGGCGTGCGCCAGTTCCGACGACAGCGGCATCTTGCCGCCCTGCCAGCGCGGCACGGCGCCGCGGCTGCCCGTAGCGCGCCGCACATAGGCCGTCATCTCGTGCACGCGCACGAATTCCAGGATGCGCCCGCCAAACAAAAAATGGTCGCCCGGCTTCAGGCGCGCGATGAACGATTCCTCGATGCTGCCGATGCGCCCGCCACCGAGAAACTTGACCTGGATCGCCGCCTCCGAGACGATGGTGCCGATGCTCATGCGGTGGCGCCGCGCCAGCGCCACGTCCGGCACGCGGTACGTGCCCTGCTCGTCCGGCAGCACCCTGCGGTATTCCGGGTACACGGTCAGGCTTTGCCCGCCGCGCGCAACGAAATCGAGCGCCCATTGCCACTCGCCGGGCGTCAGGTGGCGGTAGGACCAGGCCGTGCGCACCTCTCCGTACAACTCGTTTGAGTGAAAACCGCCGCCCAGCGCGATCGTCACCAGGTGCTGCACCAGCACGTCGAGCGGCTTGTCGGGCACGGGGCGCGCCTCCAGATGGCCCTGCGCCAGGGCGGCGCGGGCACCGGCCGCTTCCAGCAATTCCAGACTGTTGGTGGGCACCAGGGTGACGCGCGAAATGCGCCCCGGCGCGTGGCCGCTGCGCCCGGCCCGCTGCACCAGGCGCGCGATGCCCTTCGCGCTGCCCACCTGCAGCACCCGTTCGACGGGCAGGAAATCGACCCCCAGGTCCAGGCTGGACGTGCACACGACGGCTTTCAGCTCGCCCGTCTTCAGGTGCTGCTCGACCCACTCGCGCACTTCGCGGTCCAGCGAACCATGGTGCAGGGCGATCAGGCCGGCCCAGTCGGGCCGCGCATCGAGCAGGTGCTGGTACCACAGCTCGGCCTGCGAACGCGTATTCGTGAACACCAGCGTGGTGGCGCTGCCCTCGATCTCGGCGATCAAAGGCTGCAGCATCTGGATGCCCAGGTGGCCGCCCCAGGGAAAGCGCGTCGGATTGACGGGGATCAAACTGTCGACGCAGATGCGCTTTTTGATTTTACCTTCGACCAGCACGCCATCGCTTTGTTCTCCCAGCAAGACGTCCTGCGCCTGCCGCAGATTGCCCAGGGTGGCCGAAAGGCCCCACGTCATCAAGCTTCCATTCCAGCGGCGCAGCCGGGCCAGCGCCAGCTGCACCTGCACGCCGCGCTTGCTGCCCATCAATTCATGCCACTCGTCGACGATCACCGTTTCCAGCAGGCTGAAGCGTTCCTGCGCGTCAGCCTGGCTCAGCATCAGCGACAGGCTTTCCGGCGTCGTGACGAGCACCTCGGGCCAGGCCTTGGCCTGCCGCGCCCGCTGCGCGGCGCTCGTGTCGCCCGTGCGCGCCTCGATGCGCCAGCCGGGCGCCAGCGTTTCGCCGGACGCCTGCAGGGCGCGCACGGTGTCGGCCGCCAGCGCCCGCATGGGCGTGATCCACAGCACGCGCAAGCCCTGCTTGCGGCTCTTGCGCGCCAGGCGCTCGGCGCGCAGCAGGGCGCCGAACCAGACGGCATAGGTCTTGCCGGACCCTGTACTCGCATGCAGCAGGCCCGATTGCCCTAGTGCGCTGGCCCGCCAGACGGCGCGCTGGAAAGGGAACACGGCCCAGCCGCGCCCCGTGAACCAGGCATCGACGCGCTGCGCCAGCGCGCTCTTGCTCATCGCCTGCTCATGCGGCGCCCGCCAGCATGGCCTTCAGGGTGGCCAGGGTATCGGCATCGGCGACTGTCTTGTCTACACGGCGGCGCAGGATGCGGGGAAAGCGCACGGCGATGCCCGCCTTGTGGCGGCTTGACGCGGCGATGCCTTCGAAGCCGATCTCGAACACCATGGTGGGCTTGACGCTGCGCACGGGGCCGAATTTTTCTATCGTCGTCCTGCGGATGGCCGCATCGACCTGCGCGATTTCCGCATCCGTCAAGCCCGAATACGCCTTGGCGAACGGCACCAGCTTACGTTCCCCCTGCCCGCCCTCCTCCACTTCATCCCACACGGCAAACGTATAGTCCGTGTACAGCGAGGCGCGCCGGCCGTGGCCCGCCTGGGCGTAGATGAGCACGGCGTCGACGGCGTAGGGCTCGATCTTCCATTTCCACCACGTGCCCACGTCTTTGGTGCGGCCCACGCCATACGCGGCCGGCATGGCCTTGAGCATCAGGCCTTCCACGCCGCGCGCCCGCGATTCCTCGCGGATGGCGGCCAGCGCTTCCCAGCTCGCGGCGGCGATGCACGGCGACAGGCGCAGCGCGGGAGAGTGCACGCTGGCGACGACGGTTTCCAGCAGCGCGCGGCGCTCGTGCTGCGGCAGGTGGCGCACGTCCACGCCATCGAGTTCGAGCACGTCGTAGGCCACCAGCACGGCGGGCAGCTCGGCCAGCAACTTCGGCGTGACCGTTTTGCGCCCCATCCGTTGTTGCAAATCTGCAAATGGCGCCGGCACGTCGCCCGGCTGCCAGATGAGGATTTCGCCATCGAGCACGGTACCCTCGGGCAAGGCCAGCTGCGCCAGTTCGGGAAAGCGCTCCGTGATCAATTCCTCGCCGCGCGACCACAGCCAGTTCACGCCATCGCGGCGCAGCAACTGGGCGCGCATGCCGTCGTATTTCCACTCGGCCAGCCAGCCACCGACGTCGCCCAAGGTTTCCGGCGCCGCCTGCAAGGGGTGCGCGAGAAAGAAGGGGTAGGGCTGGCCGCCACGCAGCGCGTGTTCCTCGCCGGACTGCGGGCTGATCAGCTTCAAGTATCCCGCGCCCGTGGGGCTGACCTTGCCATCAGTCCAGCCCATCAGGCGCTGGGCGATCAGCTTGCTGTCGACGGCGGCGATCGATGCCAGCGCCCGCGTCACCAGCAGTTTCGACACGCCCACGCGAAAGCCGCCGCCGATCAGCTTGATCAACAGGAAGCGTTCGCGCGTGTCCAGCTCGTCCCAGTACCCCAGCAGGGCGGCGCGGATGGCGTCCGGCGGCGCGCCGCGCAACGGCGCGATGCGCTGCTCGACCCACTCGGCCAGGCCGATGTCGCTACGTTTGGTGGGCGCGGGCAGGATCAGGGCGATGGTTTCGGCCAGGTCGCCCACGGCGTGATAGGCCTCGTCGAACAGCCAGGCATCGAGGCCCGCCCGCTCGGTCGCGTAATCGCGCAGCAATCTGGTGGGCACGGCCTGGCGCGGCTTGCCGCCGGCCAGGAAATACACGGCCCAGGCCGCGTTCTCGGGCGAGGCGCCGCGAAAATAGCCGTGCAGCGCCGCCAGCTTGCGGATGGTGGAGGTGGTTTCGTCGAGTTCCGCGTACAAGCGGGCAAAGTCACGCATGCGCAACGTCCTCCGGCGCCGCGGGCACGCTGTCTGGCATCTCGTCGTCGCCATATTCCGTCTCGAAGCCGCCCGCCTGCCAGCCGTTCTGTTGCAGCCAGCGCACCATCACGGGGATCGAACCGTGGGTGACGATGATGCGTCCGGCCTGCGTGGCCGTGATCGCCTGCATCAGGCCGGGCCAGTCGGCATGGTCGGACAGCACGAAACCGCGGTCCACGCCGCGCCGCCGGCGCGCGCCGCGCAGCAGCATCCAGCCGCTGGCGAACGCATCGCTGTAGTTGCCGAAGCGCTTCATCCACGGCGAACCGGCCGCCGACGGGGGCGCGATCACCAGCGCCGTCTTCAGGGCGGCCTTGTCCGTCACCTCGCCCACCATCACGGTGGCCGGCAAGGCCACGCCCGACTCGCGGTAGACCTGCGTCAATGCCTGCGCCGCGCCATGGCAGATAATGGGGCCGATGGTGGCGTCCAGGCCCGCCAGGATACGTTGCGCCTTGCCGAAGGCGTAGCAGAACAGCACGCTGGTGCGCCCTTCGGCCGCATTCCTGCGCCACCACTGGTTGATGTCGTCGTAGATTTCCTGCGGCGCCTGCCAGCGGTAGATGGGCAGGCCGAAGGTCGATTCCGTGATGAACGTGTCGCAGCGCACGGGCTCGAACGGCGCACAGGTGGGGTCGGGCTGCAGCTTGTAGTCGCCCGATGCCACCCACACTTGCCCGCCGTGCGCCAGGCGCACCTGGGCCGAACCGAGCACGTGGCCGGCCGGATGCAGCGACACCTGCACGCCGTGGTGGTCGATGGTCTCGCCATACGCGAGGCCCTGGATGGAGACGGCGCCCAGGCGGGCACGCAGCACGTTGACGCCGTCGGACGCGCACAGGTAATGCCGGTGGCCGACGCGCGCATGGTCGGCATGCGCATGCGTGATGACGGCGCGCTCGACGGGACGCCACGGGTCGATATAAAACTGTCCCGGCACGCAATACAGGCCTTCCTTGCGCACCACTACCATGTCCGCCATGCCCAGCTCCTACGTTAACACGCCTTGGAATGGCCTGATTCTAGCGCTCTTGCGCCAGATCATCTGTCAGGCAGCGCACACTGGCTTCACGCGGGGGCGACGAATTCCGCCATGAAGGTGCGCGTGGTATTTTCCGGAAACGCA
This sequence comes from Janthinobacterium sp. TND4EL3, assembly GCF_900156175.1. Classification (GTDB taxonomy): domain Bacteria; phylum Pseudomonadota; class Gammaproteobacteria; order Burkholderiales; family Burkholderiaceae_D; genus Janthinobacterium. The sequence continues at coordinate 41,191 of NZ_FTMV01000024.1, read as the reverse complement.
ATGGTGACCTGGTCGCCGGCCACCGACAGCACGGTGCCGATGTCGAAGCGGGGCACGCGCACCCGGCTGCCCACGGCGATCGACGGTGCCGATGGCGCGGCGGGCAGCGGCGGCACGGGGGCGTCGTCGAGCAGCATGGGCGTCGTCAGCGCGGGCGGCGACTGGCAATTGTCGCAGGTGCAGCAGCGCTCGAAATCCCCGGCGTCGCCAAAGTAATCGAGCAGCAGCTTCCAGCGGCAAAAACCGCTCTGCGCATACGCCACCATCTGCTCGAGCGCCTGCTTGTCACGTTCCTGCTTGTCGACATAGACCTGCGCCAGCTGCGCGTACGTGGGCGACCTTGCCGACGGCGGCTTCAGGCTGTAGCCCAGCTGGCGGTCCTGGCGCAGCAGCTTGCCGTCCTTCAACAGTTTCAGGCACACCTTCAGGTGGCCATCGGAACACTCGGGCAAGCCCGCTGCCAGCGCGGCAAAAGTGAAGCTGGCCGGCAAGTCTTGCGCTGCCGCAATGATCGTGGCCAGCGCTTCAGCCGTCGGGTAATGCTTGGCCAGGAAAAATTGCTGTACCCGCTTGTCTTGCTGGAAGTACAGCAAGGTGCAGTCGGCGGGCAAGCCGTCGCGCCCCGCCCTGCCCGATTCCTGGTAGTACGCTTCCAGGTTGGCCGGCACCTGCAGGTGGATGACGAAGCGCGTGTCGGGCTTGTCGATGCCCATGCCAAAGGCGTTGGTGGCCACCATGATGCGGCGCTCGCCGCCCATGAACAGCTCCTGGTTGTGCTTGCGCTCGCGCGCCGCCAGTTTGCCGTGGTAGCACGTGACGCTCTCGCCCAGCGCTTCCAGATGCGCCGCCAGGTCTTCGACGGCCTTGACGGTGGCCGCGTAGACGATGCCCGTGCCTGGCGTCTCGCGCAGCAGGCGCAGGACTGTATCGTGTTTTTCGCCGGCATTGGTGACCTGGATCACGCCATAGCGCAGGTTGGCGCGGTAGATGCCCGTATTGACGACGCGCAACTGCGGCGCGCCCAGCTGGGTGCGGATATCGGCCACCACGTCTTCCGTGGCCGTGGCCGTCAAGGCCAGCACGGGCGGACGGCCCAGCGCGCGCAGGGCGGCGGCGATGTCCAGGTAGGCGGGACGGAAGTCATGGCCCCACTGGGAGATGCAATGGGCTTCGTCGATGACCGCCAGCGACGGCGGCGCGGCGGCCAGCAGGGCCAGGAAGTCGGCCGTCGCCAGGCGTTCCGGCGTGCAAAAGATGATGAGCTTGCCACCGTGGGCGATGCGGGCGATGGCGTCGTCTTCCTCGGCGCGCGAAAGGCTGCTGTTGAGCTGCACGGCCGTGATGCCCAGTGCGTGCAATTTTTCCAGCTGGTCGTGCATCAGCGAGATCAGCGGCGACACGACGAGCGTGGCGCCCGGCAACAGGGCGGCCGGCAGCTGGTAGCACAGCGACTTGCCGCTGCCCGTGGGCATGATGGCCAGGGTGTCGCGCCCGTCCAGCACGCTGTCGATGACGTCCTGCTGGCCCGCGCGCAGGCGCGCGATGCCGAATACGGAACGCAGCAGCCGCTCGATCTTGCGCTGGCGGGCGCGGCGCGGATCTTGCAATGCAGAAATAGTAGTCGCCATCGTGGTCTGGTCCCTCGCATGCCGGCGCCAGTCGCCAGCCTGCCGCCACTTTACGGCCGGGCCTGGCGCACCGCCATAGGACGGCTGCTACAGCCCGCGTAGGAATTCAGGAAGCGAACAGGATGGCCCAGAACAGCATCAGCAGGCCGGCGATCGACACGCACCACACGAGCGTGCGCACGACGGGCACGCCAAACGCGTACAGGGGCAGATACAGCACGCGCGCAGCCAGGTACAGGGCCGCGCCGTACAGGGTCAGCGCGCTTTCCTGCGCCGTCACGTGGGCGATCAGCACGGCGGCGGCGAACAGGGGCAGGGTTTCGAACAGGTTGGCCTGGGCCCGCTGCAAGCGGCCCGTGACCTTGCCCACGGGCGGCCCCGCGCTGTCGCGCGCCCCCATATTGTATTGCGGCCCCGTTTCCAGCGTGCGCAACAGCGCAGGCAGGAGGATTTGCAGCAGGGCCAGCACGAGGGTACATGCGAGCATCGTCAGTTCAGGGGTCATGCTTGCCTCTGCAGGGTAAGGCGGGCGGGCCGATGGCGCGCGCCCGTCAGGATTGGTCGAGTGCCGCTTGCAGCTCCATCAAGTCATACGGTTTGCGCAGGACGCTGGCGGAAAAGCCCAGCTCATCCATCGATTCCTTGCCGTAGCCGGTGGAAAAGATGATGCGCATGTCAGGTTTTTCGCGCAGCACCATGCGCGCCAGCGCGATGCCGGACATGCCGGGCAGGCTGACATCGGTAAACAGGATATCGAAATCTTGTTCGCTTAGCAATTGCCACGCGGACTCGCCATCGGACACGCCGCTCACCGTATGCCCGAGCATGCCCACCAGTTCGCATACCATCAGCTGCGAATCGAGATTGTCTTCCACCACGAGTATCTTCATCGATGTCGGCATGTCCCCCTGCGGTTCTGGCGCATGGCCCGTCAAATCCAGCCCCGGCGTGCCGGCGCCCAGGGCGCTGGCCATCAGGCCGCCGGACACCGGCGCGCCGGACCGTTCAAACTGGCGCGCGCGCATCTGCTGCTGGCGGTTGGCCAGCACGTGGCGCAGCTTGCGCGCCAGCTCTTCGCGCCGGTACGGCTTGCTAAGCAATTCTACTCCCGCATCGAGCCGCCCTTCGTGCACGATGACGTCCTGCGCATAGCCGGAAGTAAACAGTACGGCGATGTCGGGCTGCAGCTCGCGCGCCTGGCGCGCCATCTCCGTGCTGCTGACGGGGCCGGGCATGATCACGTCCGTAAAGAGCAAGTCGATCTGCGCGCCGCTGTGCAGCACGGCCAGCGCGCTTTCGCCATCCTCGGCCTTGAGCACCATATAGCCGAGCGCGCCCAGCATGTCGACCACGGTCGTGCGCACGCCCACGTCGTCTTCCACCACCAGCACGGTTTCCGTGCCGCCCGTGACGACGCCGCTCAATTCCACTTCCTCGTCCGCTTCGGCCATCAGCGAACGGGGCAGATAGATTTTGACTCCCGTGCCCACGCCAGGTTCACTGTAGATGCGGATATGGCCGCGGCTCTGCGTGACGAAGCCGTAGGCCATCGACAGGCCCAGGCCCGTGCCCGCCCCTTCCGGCTTGGTGGTGAAGAACGGCTCGAATGCGCGCTGCAGCACGGGGCCGCTCATGCCGCGGCCCGTATCGGTCACCGACAGCATCACGTACTGGCCGGCCGGCACGTCGACCAGATTGTGTACATAATGTTCGTCGAGCACGACATTGCCCAGCTCGATGGTCAGCTTGCCCGCGCCATCCATGGCGTCGCGCGCATTGATGGCCAGGTTCAGGATGACGTTTTCGATCTGGCTGCGGTCGACCAGGGTGTTCCACAGCCCGCCTCCGCCCACGTGCACGATGTCGATGGCTTCGCCCAGGGCGCGCCGCAGCAGCGCATCCATATTGCGCACCACGCGGGCCAGGTCGGCCACCACGGGTTTGAGCGGTTGGCGCCGCGCAAACGCCAGCAGGTGCGACGACAGCTTGGCGCCCCGCTCGACGGCGGCAATGGCCGTGTCGAGCCGCTGGCGCATGAGGCCATCCGCGCCCGCCAGGTGCTGCAGCAGATGCAAATTGCCGGAAATAATCTGCAGCACATTGTTGAAGTCATGCGCGATACCGCCCGTCAGCTGGCCCACGGCTTCCATCTTTTGCGCCTGGCGCAAGGCGTCTTCGGCCTTGGTGCGCTCGCTCACTTCCTGTTCGACCCGGTGCTCGAGCGTTTCGTTCAATTCATGCAGCGCTTTTTCCACGCGGCGCCGGTCCGTGATGTCCGTCTTGACGGCGATCAAGGAACGCGTGTGTCCCTGTTCATCGACGAGGCGGCTGACATTGCTCGACACCCACACTTGCGAACCATCGGGTTTCAGGTAGCGTTTTTCCAGTGAAAACGACTCGCCCGTCTCCACCAGACGCTGGAACAGCACGTTGTTGCCCGGTACATCATCGGGATGCAGGATGTCGTTCATGTTCAGGCTCAGCAGCTCTTCGGCCGACCGGCCCAGCATGCAGCACAGCGCGCCATTGACCCTCTGGAAACGGCCATCGAGGCCCAGCTCCGACAAGCCCACGGACGCCTGGCCGAAAATGGCCGCCATGCGCTCCTGGCTGGCCATCAGTTCCTCCTCGATCTGGCGCCGTTCCGTCACATCGAACGACACGCCCACATAGCGGCGCTGGCCCGGCAAGCGGCCGGGAATGACCTCGCCCTGGCGGGCGATCCAGCGCACCGCGCCATCGGCGGGACGGCGGATGCGGTATTCCACGTATTCGAGCGGATTTTGCGCCAGCTCAAGCTTGCTGGGACCGACCTTTTGCTGGTCGCGCGCATCGACCAGGCTCACCAGCAGTTGCTGCGTGACTTCCTCGTCGTCGGCGATGCCCCACTGGCGGCGGAACGTGGGCGACACCAGCATCGCCCCCGTTTCGGGGAACCATTCGAAGGTGCCGATGCCGCCCGCCTGCTGCGCCAGGCGCAGGCGCTCCTCGCCTTCCATGCGCTCGGTGACGTCGATGCCTTCGACGAAGATGCCCGTGACAGCGCCGTCCGCATCCTTGATGGGCTGGTACACGAAATCGACGTGGCGCTCGCCCGTCTGCCCGTCCGCCGTCTGCAAATCCACCCTGACCTGGCGCCCCTCATAGGCGACGCCGGAACGGTAGACCTGGTCGAGCAAGTCGATGAAGCCCTGTGCCTTGACTTCCGGCAAGGCCGCTTCGACAGTCTGGCCCAGCAGGTCGCCGCGTCCGACGAGGCGCAGATAGTGCTCATTGGCCAGCTCGAACACATGCTGCGGCCCGCGCAGCAGGGCCATGAAGCTGGGCGCCTGCTGGAACAGGGCGCGCAGCAGGGCGCGGTCCTCGTCCAGGCGCCGGTTGGCGGCCCGCACGGCCTCGCTCTCGGCCTGCAAGCTGGTGTTCAGCTTGCCCAGTTCGGCCGTGGCCAGCTTCAGCTGGCGCCCTTCTTCCATGCGCGCCGTCAATTCCACGGCCGTGCACAGCACGCCGTCGACCTGGCCATCCGCGCCATGCACGGGGGTGTAGAACAGGTCGAAGCAGACGTCCGTCGGCTGTCCTCCGCGCAACAGCGGCAGGCAGCGCTCGCGGTGCACCTGCGTCTCGCCGCCCAAGCCCGCCTCCAGGATGCGCGCGTTCCAGTCCCAGATCTCGGGCCAGACGGCCGGCACCGTGCCGCCCAGCGCGGCAGGATGGCGCGGGCCGGCGATGTTGATGTACTCATCGTTATAGATCATCACGTGCTGCGGTCCCCACATCAGCACCATCGCCATCGGCGAATGAAGCACGATGTCGACGCTGGTGCGCAAATGGGCGGGCCAGGCGTCGAGCGCGCCGAGGCTGCTCGCCGACCAGTCGAACTGGCGCACCAGCTCCCCCATGCTGCCGCCGCCGCGCGGCCAGGTAGGCATGCTCATGGCGCCGCCACGTCGGGCTGCACGCAGACCTGGCAATGGCGCGGGATGCGCACCGCCGCCACCGTGCCCTGCGTCGCCGAAGAGCTGAGCTCGACGGTGCCGCCATGGGCCTTGACGAACATGTTTACCGTGTACAGGCCCAGGCCCAGTCCCTGCCCCGTCCTGCGTTTCTCGCGCGCCTGCTGGAACGGCTCGAACAGGGTCGGCAGCAGGGCGGCGGGGATGACGCCGCGATTGATCACGCGCAACTCGATGCTGTCGGCGGCCCGTCCGTCAAGGGCCAGCTGCACGGGCGCGCCCGCCTCGCCATGCGTGATGGCATTGCTCAAGAGATTGGAAATGACTTGCGACAGCAAGCCCGCATCGCACTGTCCATGCAGCTCGCCGACAGTGCTCAGTTCGATGGATGCAGCCTGGCCGCCCGTCTCGAACTCCTCGACGATGGCGCGCGCCAGCGCCAGGTAGTCGTGCATGCTGCTGCGCAATTCCATCGTGCCGGAGCGGATGCGCGCCAGGTCCAGCAGCTGGTCGACCATGCGCGCCATGCGCTTGGCGCTGCTTTCGATGCGCTGCGCCGTGACGACCACCTTCGGGTGGTCGCTCATCATCGGCAGCAGCATGGCGCCGTTCATCACCACTGACAAGGGCGTGCGCAAGTCGTGGCCCAGCACGGCCGTAAACAGTTCATTCAGGTGCAGCGCATGCTTGAGTTCATCGAGCTGGGCCGACAACTCGCGTTTCTGCTGGTACAGCTGCACCAGCACGGCCACCTTGCTTTGCAAGGCTTTCACATCGATGGGCTTGTACAGGAAATCGACGGCGCCCGCCTCGTAGCCACGGAAACTGTAGCTGGGCTCGCGCGAGGCGGCCGTGAGGAAAATCAAGGGAATGCTGCGCGTGCGTTCGCTGCCGCGTATCAGTTCGGCCAGTTCGAAGCCGTCCATCTGCGGCATTTGCACGTCGATCAGGGCCAGCGCGACCTCATGCGTCAACAACAGTTCCAGCGCCTCCGCGCCCGATGAGGCTTTCAGGACCACAATACCGGGCCGCGCCAGCACGGCTTCGGCGGCGATCAGGTTTTGCGCGATGTCGTCAACGACGAGGATATGAATAGGAGCGGTCACGGATCAGTCTTCAGGCATCGTCACGGCAGCATGCCATAATATTTCGATATGGAAATTAATATTGTTTCAGTCTTTGCATATATTACACGCACTGTCACGCCCCCATTCACTTGTCCCCCGCATCGCCCAGCAGAGCCAGGCTGGCTGCCATCTGCGGCAAATCGAGCACGCGGTCGGCGCCGGCCCGCTTGAGCGCGGCGGCCGGCATGACGGCGCAACTGGCCCGTGCCGGATCCTGCACCCAGGCGCCGCCGCCCAGCTGCCGCACGCGCGCCAGGCCCGCCGCGCCATCGGCCGAGGCGCCCGTCAGGATGATGGCCAGCATCGCGCGCCGGTAGGCGTAGGCTGCCGTTTCCAGCAGGACATCGATGGACGGGCGCGAAAAATATACGGGTTCTTCCTGCGACAGTGAAAAACAGCCATCGGGTTCAACTTGCAGGTGGTAATCGGGCGGCGCGAAATACACGACGCCGGCCTGCAGCGGTTCCTTGTCCTGCGCTTCGCGCAGGGGCAGCTGGCAGCGTTGCGCAAACAGCTGCGGCAGCTGGCTCGAGCGGCCCGGCGCCAGGTGCAGCACCACCACGACGGCCGCGCGGCAGGTGGCCGGCAGGGCGCGCAGCACGATGCCCAGCGCTTCCACGCCGCCGGCCGAGGCGCCGATGGCGATCAGGCGCAGGCCCGGTGGCGGCGGCGCCACGTCGCAGGTGGGCAGCATGTCAGGCACGCTGGAAGATGCGCTCGGCCGGGCTCAGCTCGTTGAAGCTGGCCGCATGGCGGCTGAAATGCAGGCTTTCCTTCATGCCCAGCCCCAGAAAGCCCCGGTTGACAAGCGCTTCGTGGAACAGGCCCAGCGCCCGGTCCTGCAAGTCTTTATTGAAGTAAATCATGACGTTACGGCAAGACACCATGTGCACCTCCGAAAACACGCTGTCCGTCGCCAGGCTGTGGTCGGCGAAGACGAACTGGCGCCGCAGACGCCGGTCGAAAATGGCGCCCTTGTAGGCCGCCGTGTAATAGTCGGACAGCGAACGCTTGCCGCCCGCCAGCTGGTAATTCTCGCTGAACTGGGCGATGCGCTCGATGGCGTAAATGCCCGCCTCGGCGGCGGCCAGGGCCTCGACGTTGATGTCCGTCGCATAAATCATGCTACGTTCGAGCAAGCCTTCCTCGTCCAGCAGGATGGCCAGCGACCACACCTCTTCCCCGCTGCTGCAGCCGGCCACCCAGATCTTGATCGAAGGATAGGTATGCAGGATGGGCACGACTTTTTCGCGCAAGGCGCGGAAATAGGCGGGATCGCGGAACATCTCGCTCACCTGCACCGTAAAGAACTGCAGCATCTGCGCGAACACGGACGGTTCGTGCAGTATGCGGTCCTGCAACTGCGACAGGCTGGCGCAGCCGAAGCGCTCCATGGCCTGGCGCATGCGCCGGCGCAGCGAGGCCACGGAATAATCGCGGAAATCATGCTGATATCTCAGCAAGATTCCCTCAAGCAATAATTTCAGTTCTATATCGAAAATATCGTCATCTAACAACATCCACCTCATCGGATACCTGACCGTTGAACACGCTGCAAAGCGCACCGTGCAGTCACTGCCAAATGCTAGCAGATCGTTGCCGATTATCCCGCAGGAAAAGTGTCAGTTAGGTACGCTGGCGTACACTCGCGCGCCTTTTTTCACGCATCCACGCCCTTCATGCCTTCGTCCGTATAGCGCGCGCCCGCTGCCATGCCCAAAGGAAAGGCGGCGCTGATCGCCGCCAGCTCCGCGGCATCGAGCCGCACGTCCAGCGCGCCAAGGTTGTCGTGCAGATAGGCGATGCGCTTGGTGCCGGGGATGGGGATGATGTCGTCGCCCTGGGCCAGCAGCCAGGCCAGCGCCAGCTGGGCCGGCGTGCAGCCCTTGTCGTGCGCCATGCGCTTGACGAGGCCGGCGATGGCCTGGTTGCGCGCCAGGTTGTCGCCGGCGAAACGGGGATTGAAGTGGCGGAAGTCCCCCGCGTCGAGACTGGCCGCACCGGCGATCGTCCCCGTCAGGAAACCGCGCCCCAGCGGGCTGTAGGCAAAGAAACTGGCGCCCACGTCGCGGCAGGCGGCCAGCACGCCCTGCTCCGGCTCGCGCGTCCACAGCGAATACTCGCTCTGCACGGCGGCCACGGGGCAGAGCGCCGCCGCGCGCCGCAAGGTGGCGGCGCTCACTTCGCACAGGCCGACGGCGTGAATCTTTCCTTCTTGCATCAGCTGCGCCAGTGCTCCCATCGACTCTGCCAACGGGGTGTCGAGGTTCAATCGGTGCAGGTAGAACAGGTCGATGGCCTCCACGCCCAAGCGCGCCAGCGACGCCTCGCAGGCCTGGCGGATGTAAGCGGGGGTATTGTCGACGCGGCGCGCATAGCTGCCCGGCTCGCGCGCCAGGCCGCACTTGGTGGCGACCAGCGCCTGGCCGCGGTGCTGGCGCAAAAAACGGCCCAGCAATTGCTCGTTGTGGCCAAAGCCGTAGGCGTCGGCCGTGTCGAACAGGGTCACGCCCGCCGCCAGGGCCGCTTCCAGCGTGGCCAAGGATTGCGCCTCGTCCGTGGCGCCATAAAATTCCGACATGCCCATGCAGCCCAGGCCCAGTGCCGAACTGGTCAAGCCGCTATGGCCGATGCGTCGTTGTTGCAGTTGCATGTTGATCTCCCTCACGTCAATGCGGCCAGTCTGCACCGCGCAGGCCGGCAAGGGAATGTGCGATTTCGTGATACCTTTCTGGTATGAGAGCCCTCGACACCCATGCCCTGACCCTGTTTTGCGCCGTCGCCCGCTGCCTGAACTTCCGCCAGGCGGCGGAGCAGTTGCACATGACCCAGCCGCCCCTGTCGCGCGCCATCCGGCTGCTCGAAGACAGGCTGGGCGCGCGCCTGTTCGAGCGCGACACGCAGGGCGTGGCCCTGACGCAAGCGGGGCGCACCCTGCTGCCGCAGGCGCTGCACATCCTCGATTTGCTTGATGCGGCGCAAGCGTCGCTGCAGCGCGATGCCGCCCCGGCGCGCCTGCGCCTGGGCCTGACCAGTTCCGTCGAAGCGGGACTGTTCCGTCCGCTGCTGGCGGCGCTGGAGGCGCAACTGGGCAATGTCCGCCTGGAACTGACGGCGGCGCCCTCGCCGCGCCTGGTGGCCTCCGTGCGCAAGGGCCAGCTCGACGCCGCCCTGCTCGCCCTGCCCAGCGCCACGTTCGACCTGGCCGTGCAGCCGCTGGCGCGCCAGCCCATGATGCTGGCCCTGCCCGCCGGCCACCGCCTGGCGAAGAAGCGCAAGCTGGGCCTGGCAGATATTTACCAGGAATCCGTCTACTGGTTCGAACGGGCGCGCCAGCCCGCCTTTTTCGACCATTGCCAGCAAGTGTTTCGCCGCCACGGCTTCGCGCCCGCCTTCCTGCGCGAAGCCGTGGACCACCACGTGCTGCTCGGCGACGTGGCGGCCGGCAAGGGCATGGCCCTGCTGGCCGACTCGTTCCGCGCGCTGCGCCTCGCTGGCGTAGCCTACCGGCCATTGGCAGAAGGCGAGGAACTGGCGGCCGGCATCGGCCTGGCCTGGCGGGAAGAACACGGGCATGCGGCCCTGCCCCTGCTGCGCCGCCTGGCGGTGGAACATCTGACAAAGTGAAAGCGCACGCGCGCGGGCCAGACGCGCTACCATGACGCCTTTCCCATTTTTGCGCCCCACCACGACCATGACGTTTACCCTCAGCGACGCCGCCTACGCCACCGACACCCCCGCCGCCAAGCAAGCCATGTATGCGGACCTGCGCTCGCAGCTGCAAGGATTGCTGTCGGGCGAGACCGATTTCATCGCCAATACGGCCAACTTCAGTTCGCTGGTATTCAATACCATGCCGGGCCTGAACTGGGCCGGTTTCTACTTTCTCAAGGGCGAGGAGCTGGTGCTGGGACCGTTCCAGGGCAAGCCGGCCTGCATCCGCATCAAGAAAGGCCGTGGCGTGTGCGGCACTACCGTGGTCGAAGGCAAGTCCATCGTCGTGCACGATGTGCACGCCTTTCCCGGCCACATCGCCTGCGACGTCAATTCGCGTTCGGAACTGGTGGTGCCCGTGTTTGCGCAGGGTCACATCATCGGCGTGTTCGACCTCGACAGCCCCCTGACCGGCCGCTTCGACGAGGTCGACGCGCAGGGCGTCGAATCGCTGGTGCGCGTGCTGGAAGCGGCCATCGTCGCTGAATAATCAGTTGCCGGACTTGACGGCGATGAATTCGCCCTTGCCGACCGTGGCCAGGCACGTCGTGTAGCGGCTGTCGGCGCGGATGGCGTCAAGGAACGGCGCCATGTCCGCGTAGTGCGAGCTGGCGTTGTCGACCACCAGCACGCCGCCGGCCGCCAGTGCGCGGTCCAGCTGCGGCCACCATTGTTCATACTGCTGGCGCGCGGAATCGAGGAAGATGAAATCGTAGGCGCCGTCCGCCGCATCGCGCAGCACGTCGCCCGCGTCGGCCAGCAGTTGCCCGATCACGCCCTGCAATTGCGCGCGCGCAAAGTTGGCGTGCGCCATGTCGAACTTGTCCTGCGCCTTTTCCACCGTCACCACGCTGCCGCCCAGCGCCCGCGCCGCGCGCGCCAGCCACAGGGTGGAATAGCCGTTCGAGGTGCCGATTTCCAGCACGCGCCGGGCGCCTCGCGCGTGCACGAGCACGGCCAGCAGTTCGCCCGTGTCGCGCGTGATGTTGAGCATGCGGCTGGCGCGCTCGGCATGTTCAGCATCATTGGCCAGACCGAACGCTTCCAGTTCGTCCAGCAGGATATCGATGGTATCAGCGCTTGCCATGATGGCTCCTTTGCAAAATACCAGCATAGCAAAAATACTACGCCTGTGCGCGCCTCAATGGACGTTTCAGGGTCTGCACCATCAGCACGCCCAGCAGGGTCACGCCGCCGCCGATCAGGTCGTAGCCATGCAAGGTTTCACCCAGGAACAGCATGGCGATGATTACCGTGAACACGGGAAGCAGATTCATCAATGTCGTGGCGCGGCTGGGCCCCAGCCTGGCCAGGCCGTGCATCCACAAGAACGGCGCGATGATGGAAGCGGGAATGCCGGCAAACAGTACCAGCGGCAAGCCGGCGCCGGTGACGGGCGGCGCGGACTGGCTCAGGTAATACACGAACAGCACGGGCACGGCGCACCAGACCTGGATCAGCAAGGAGTGCCAGTTATTCAGGGGAATCTTCCACCGCTTGAGCAGCACGCCGTAGCCCGCATACGACAGGCAGGCCAGCAGCATCAGGGCGTCGCCCACGGCCGCGCCATGAGCGAGCAGCGCGGCCGGGTCGCCATGGCTGAGCAGGTAGCCGAGTCCCAGCAAGGACACGATGCCGCCGAACACGCCGCCCACGGTGGGCGCCTCTTTCAACACCAGCACGGACAGGCCCACGGCCAGCAGCGGCATCATCGACGCCAGTATGCCCATGTTGGTGGCCGTCGTCGTCTGCGCGGCGATATACGCGAGGCACTGGTACATGACCATGCCCAGCATACCCAGCACAAACAGTTTCCCAAGATACGGTTTCACCACGGCACGCTGCTTCCACACGGGCCGGCCAAACGCGAGCGCCAGCAGCACGCCGGCCAGCAGCCAGCGATAGAACGAGATGGCGGCCGGGTCGATCACGCCGACAGCCATCTTGCTGACGATGGTGTTGATGGCCCAGATCAGCACGGCAATCACGGGAAACAGATAATGCTTGGCTTTCATGCAAGTAACTCCACGATTCAATGACTGCCATTTTCGCATGGTCCGATTCCATGGATATAATGAAAACCGGACAAACGATGCGAAGAACAGGACAAAACAGGAGATACCATGGCCAGCAACCAGCATTTCCCCGCCGTTTCCGACGCCCTGCCCTATCCCGTGTATTTCCGCCTCGACGATTACCACGCGCACCAGCAGTTCGATTACCAGAGCCATCCGTGGGGCCAGCTCACGTATTGCTCCACGGGCGTGATGGAAATCATGGTGGCGGGCCAGCGCTACCTGTCGCCGCCCCAGTATGCCGTGTGGATACCACCGGAGACCTTGCACGACGGCTATATCCGCCAGGACGTGGTGTTTCACTCGGCCTACATCGATGCCAGCCTGTGCACGCAGCTGCCGGCGCAGCCGTGCGCGCTGGTGCTCAGTCCCTTGCTCAAGGCCATACTCGGCGACTTCGCCGAAAGAAACGTCACCACGCCCGCCACCGAGGCCGACCAGCGCCTGGCGCAGGTGCTGGTCGACCAGTTGCAGCTGGCGCCGTGCAGCCGCAACTACCTGCCCGGCAGCGACGAGCCCGTCATCGCGGCGCTGCTGGCCGCCCTGCAGGCGGAGCCGGGAAGTAACCGCTCACTGGCCGAGTGGGCCGCGCACTTGCACGTCACCGAGCGCACGCTGGCGCGCCGCTGCCAGCGCGAACTGGGCATGCCCTTTGGCGAATGGCGCCAGCGCCAGCGCTTCCTGGCGGCCCTGCCCCTGCTGGAACGGGGCGACACCGTGCAGGCGATCGCGCTGGAACTGGGCTACAGCACGGCCTCCGCCTTCATCGCCATGTTCCGCCGCCAGAGCGGCGGCACGCCGGACCAGTTCCGCCGCGGCCTGCGCTGAAAATGCGGGTCCGCTTTGTCATGGTTTGTCATATAGGGATGCTAAAATTAAAACATCTTTCCAGAGAGCAAAAGGACGCGCATGAACCCCAGCACCGAGACGGCCCATGAAACCCAAGGCGGCGAGGATGCGCCGCAGGTGGCAGAGACGGCCGTGACGGCGCCGGCGCGCATTCGCCTGGACAAGGAAGAAACACCCACGGTTCTGGGCAAGCTGCGCATCCTGGTGCAGGACAAGACGCGTTTCGAACCGCACGACATCACGCCGCTGGGCGAAGAAGACGTGCTGCAGGATTTTTCGCTGCAAGCCAATTACGCACTTGAGGCGCGTTTCGAGCAGCGCGTCATCAATGGCTATTTCGCGCCGTCGGGCAATGACTGCCGCTGCGGCTCCCATGAGGTGGGAGCGCTCGCTCACGCGCAGGAGAAGGAGCGGCTGCGCCGCGCGGCAGGCAAGCTCGACGCTGCCCTGCGCCAGCCGGGCCACGCCTACAACGGCGTCGAAGCGGGCGTTTACCTGCCGCACGCCGTCAAGTACTGGCACCTCGATACCTGCAGCCCCTGTTCCGGCAAAGGCCGCATCGGCTGCCACACCTGCCACGGCTTGACCACGGAAACGTGCTGGAACTGCCATGGCGGGCGCACCGTCAGCTGCGACGCCTACGGCTGCTATGGCAGCGGCAAGGTGTCGTGCTCATATTGCAGCGGCAACGGCACGGTAGCCGAGCAAGTCACAGACTACGTGACGGTGCAAGTGCCCACTACCACCTACAGCAACGGCAGCTCGCACACCAGTTACCACAGCGAAACACGGCCCCAGTACCGCACCGAATACCGCAATTGCTACCATTGCAGCTTTGGCAAGGTCAGCTGCAACACCTGCCACGGTTCCGGCAACATCAATTGCGGCACTTGCCGCGCCAGCGGCAGCATCACGTGCCGCACCTGCAGCGGCGTGGGCGACCTGCGCTGCAACCCGTGCGATGGTTCCGGCAAGGTGGGCAAGGCGGCCTGGATCGACGTGCACGTGGCGCCCGGCTACAGCGTCAGCCTGCCCAAGCAGGCGCCCGACGACGCGCGCCGCATCCGCGACAAGGAGAGCGTGCACTCACTGGCGGCCATTGCCAGCAGTTTGAGCCTGGCGAAAGTGAGCATCTACAATGAAGACCAGCCGCAGGAAGTCGACGCCCTGTATGCGGCCAAGCTGCGCATCGTGCGCCTGGACGCCGCCTGCAACGGAGAAAAGCACCACCTGGTCGCGTACGGCACGGATCTGCGCTGGCTGACCCTGGACGACATCGTGGAAAAGCTGCTGCGCGGCGACCTCAAGGCGCTCAGCGATGCGCTGGCCGGCAGCTTGGATGACGGCCTGTTCTCGGCCCACGTGCAGGGATTATTGACGCCGCTGCGCGACGTGGCCGCGTCGGAACTGAATGCGGACGTGATCGAGTCCGTCCTCAGCGGCGACGCGGACCACGCCCACGTCGACGTCGTGTCAGCCGACTATGCCAACAATGTGCGCACCTGCGTGCTCGGCGCCCTGCGCCAGGTCTACACGCGGCTGTCCAAGCAATTCTGGTGGAAAAGCGCGCTGGCAGCCCTGGCCGCCGCCATCGCCGCCTGGTTTTTTGCCGGGCGCGGTGCCGCCGCCGTCGCCGGCCTGCTCGTCGCGGGCGCCGGTTACTGGCTGTTCAACCGCAAGGTCAAAGCCGTGCTCAGTGAAGCGCTGGGCGGCGAACAGCAGGCCACGCGGGCCATGGGCATCGCCGGCAAGGGCCGCCGCAACCAGCTGGCCCACGTGCTGATCCTCGCGCCCGCCAGCGTCGCCGTGCTGGCCGCCAGCTATGGCTTGCCCGCGCGCGTGCGCCCGGTTGCTCCGCCGCCGCAAACGGCCATGGCCTCGGCCCCCGTCGCGCCCCATGCGCCGGCCGCCGTGCCGCAGGACGCAAGTGTCGCCAAGGCCGTCAAGCTGTACGAAAATGGCGACAAGACGCAGGCGCTGGCCATGCTGGAAAGCCTGGTCGGCAAGGGCGACGCGGGCGCGTATGGGCTATATGGCTGGATGCTGCTGATGGGCGAAGGCAAGCCCGGCCCCGCCACGGCGCCGACGGCGCGGCAGCGCGAAGAGCGCCAGGTGGCCGCCAAGCCCCTGGTCGGCAAGGGCCTGCTGAAAAACGACAGCTATGCGCTGACGGCAAAGGGCGTGATGCTGGCCGAAGGCTGGCAGGAGCCGCGCAATATGGCGCGCGGCCTGGATCTGCTGAAACAGGCGGCCAACAAGGGCAATGCCCAAGCCATGCATTTGCTGGGCCTGTACAACGTGCGCGGCTACCAGATCCCCGTCAACCACAAGGAAGCGCGCAAATGGTTCACCCTGGCCGCCGACAAGGGCAGCGCGGGCGACATCTACAACCTGGGCCTGATGGACTGGGAAGGCGCCGGATTAACACGCCCGGACCGCGCCAGCGCCATGCAGCGCTGGAAGATCGCCGCCGCCATGGGCGAGGAGCGCGCGATCAAGGCCGTCGCCCAGGGGCAGCCTTAGGCGGCGGCTGCCGCCAGCGCCTGCAAGGCCATCGGGTTCGGCGTCGGCTCGGCGATTTTCGTCAGCAGGTTGCGGTCCGTGTGGTGGAACGGCTCGTCCTTGCCGCGAATGAGCATGACCGTGTCTTCGTCGTAGCCCCAGGTGCCGTCGGCGTGGATGTCGACCTTGATGCGGTATTCGACGGTGGTGAACGCGTGTTCGAGGAAGGGGTTCGAGCAGATGCCGTAGGCCGTCGAATCGCGCTTGGCCACCAGTTCGAAACTGCTGGCATCCGCCGTCGTCGTGCCCGACGCCATGGCGATCTGGCCACGCGGGATGGCGAGGGTCTGGATCACGGCGCCCGTGGCCGGCTCCCACAGCCAGTAGCCCACTTGCTCATGATAGGTTTTGACCTGGTCCGGCTTGGTGATGTGGATGTAATAGCGCAAGCCGTAGAACAGCTGCGGGCCGTTGGTGACGGGGTCGATCGGCTGCAGCTCGATGCGCTCGACGAAGGCCTGCTTGCGCGGACCATCGGCCTTCGGCTTGACGTCCAGGCCGCGCGTGCCCGTCCAGATGCCGGCCATGCCGGTCAATGGACCCAGGTTGTTCAGGGTGTGCACGTCGGCAGACGGCTCGGTGTAGATATCTTCGGGAAAATCGCTCATGCGGAGGTCTTCAAAATGGGGCAACAGTGCTTGCCGCTATTGTAAGACCCAGGCCGCTAGCGTGGAAAGAGCGCGATGTGGCGTTCAAGGTACGCCAGCGCAGCCAGCGCCAGCGCGGGGCGCTGCGCGGCGAACAGCGCCGCGTCGCGCGCCTGCAGCAAATTGCCCGCCACTTCCGGCAGGTCCAGCTGGCCGGCGATCAGCACCGCCACCGCGTCGATATTCGCATACAGGGCGCTGTCGAAGCCTTCCCAGTCCACGTAGGCCAGCCACCCGGCCAGCATCACCACGCCGGCGACGGGCGGCGCCAGGGCCGCGATGCGCTCGGAACGCAGTACGCTGTCGTCGCGGATGCCTTCCTGCTGCAGCACGGCCAGCGCCACCTGCTGCAGCGCGTCTTCCGGATCGCAGCGGTATTTGTCCAGCAGGCGCTGCGTCAGGCTGGCGCTGTGCATCTCAGACCAGCGGGTCCGGCAAGCCGGTCAGGGTAAAGATTTCAAAGCCCGTTTCCGTCACGGCCAGCGAATGCTCGAACTGCGCCGACAGCGAACGGTCCTTCGTCACCGTCGTCCATTTGTCGGGCAAGACCTTGACCTGGTAGCTGCCCACGTTGAGCATCGGTTCAATCGTGAAAATCATGCCCGGTTCGAGCACGATGCCCGTGCCGGCACGGCCATAGTGCAGCACTTGCGGCGTGTCGTGGAAGACCTGGCCCACGCCATGGCCGCAGAAGTCGCGCACGGAGGAAAAACCCTGCGCCTTGGCCACCGCCTCGATGGCGGCACCCACGTCCCCCAGGGTCGCGCCCGGGCGCACGGTGTGGATACCGGCCATCATGGCTTCATACGCCGTGTTGACGAGGCGGTTGGCCAGGATGGACACGGCGCCCACCTTGAAGGTGCGGCTGGTGTCGCCGAACCAGCCCTGGAACTTCGGCGTCACGTCGATGTTGAGGATGTCGCCCACTTTGAGGATCTTCGTCTCGGACGGGATGCCGTGCGTGACCACGTGGTTGACGGAGATGCAGCTGGCGTGCTTGTAGCCGTGGTAGTCGATGGTGCCGGGGATGGCGCCGGCGGCGCGCATGAATTCCTCGCACAGGGCGTCGAGCTTGGCCGTCGACACGCCGGGTTTGACGAAGGGCGTGATGTAGTCGAGCGTGTCGGCGGCGATGCGGCCGGCCGCGCGCATGCCGATGAAGCCTTCTTCATCGTGCAGGGGGATTTTCTTGCCGTGTTCTAGCTGGGTGGAATAACGCATGGGGATTCTTTTCTTTGTCAGTGTGTGATGGTTTGGGTCGCCCAGCCGCGCACGGCATCGTGCGAGGCGCGCAGCATGGCGTCGACGCTGGCCGGTATCGGCCGCTCCTGGGTCAGGTAGGGCTTGACGACGGCCACGGGGGCGTCGATCAGCACGAACTTGAGCAGCATGTGATCCAGATCAAGCTCCTTGCTGGCGGGCATGGCTTCGGCGCAGCGCTCAAAGCAGGCGTCGAGCGCCGCCTGTTCCTCTTCCACGGCGGCCAGCAATTCCTCGCTGAGGCCACTGCTGAAATCGGGGCTGTCCGCGCATTGCAGCAGGAAGCGCGCGTACACGGGCTTGCGCCGGCACCAGTCCAGCAAGCCATGCACGCCGGCCCAGGTGTCGCCGCCGAGCCAGCGGCTGGCCACTTCCTCGCGGAAGTCGCTTTTTACGCGCAGCCAGGCGCGCGCCAGGATGGCGTTGCGCGAATCGAAGCGGTGATACACGGAACCGATGGGCGCACCGGCCTTGACGGCGATGGCGGCCATCGACACGGCGCCCACGCCGCACTGGGCGGCGACGGCGATCGCGCTGTCGATGAAGTTGTTTTCGTTGAATTTGGCTAGTCTGACCATTCAAATAGAATACAGATTCTATTTGAATCCGTCAAGCGGCTCCGGCTAACGCCCACACGACTTGCCTTGCTGCCTTACAATGGTATGCACGAACCGCCACAAGGAGAATCCGCTTGCTTACGCCCCCTTTCATCGCCTCCGCCCGCTTCGACGATCCACGCCAGGCGCTGGCGCAGGTGCAAGCCATTTACCGCAGCAGCATCGAACACTTGCGCGATGCGCTGCAGCGCTTTGTTGCCGGCGAGGAGATGCACGAACGGGTGCGCGCCTGCTACCCCTTCGTGCGCATCCAGACCGAAACCGTGGCGCGCGCCGACTCGCCGCTGGCCTACGGCTTTGTCGCCGGCCCCGGCGTGTTTGAAACCACGCTGACCCGCCCCGACCTGTTCGGCGACTACTACCTCGACCAGTTCACCTTGCTGCTGAAAAACCATAACGGCGGCCAGAAGGTGCTGCTGGAAGTGGGCGTCAGCGCCCAGCCCATTCCCGTGCACTTCTCGTTCGCCGAACATGACCATATCGAAGGCAATATGGATGCGGGCCGCCGCATGGCCATGCGCGACCTGTTCGACCTGCCGGACCTGTCGGCCATGGATGACGGCATCGCCAACGGCACCCACGAGACGGCGCACGGCGAAGCGCAGCCGCTGTCGCTGTTTACAGGACCGCGCGTGGACTATTCGCTGCAGCGCCTGCGCCACTACAGCGGCACCTCGCCGCAGCATTTCCAGAACTTCGTCCTGTTTACCAATTACCAGTTCTACATCGATGAATTCATCCGCCTGGGCCACGCCATGATGGACCGCGCGCCCGACGCCGCCACGCCGTCGGACGACGACGGCTACGTCGCCTTTGTCGAACCGGGCAACGTCGTCACGCGCCGGGTCGGACAAACCGTCGAGAGCGACGATGCGCTGGGCGCCGCGCCGCCGCGTTTGCCGCAGATGCCCGCCTACCACCTGCTGCGCGCGGACGGCAGCGGCATCACCATGGTCAATATCGGCGTCGGACCGGCCAATGCGAAGACCATCACCGACCATATCGCCGTGCTGCGCCCGCACGCCTGGCTGATGCTGGGCCACTGCGCCGGCCTGCGCACCACGCAAAGCCTGGGCGACTACGTGCTGGCGCACGCCTATGTGCGCGAAGACCACGTGCTCGACGAAGACTTGCCGCTGTGGGTGCCGATCCCGCCGCTGGCGGAAATCCAGCAGGCGCTGCAAACGGCGGTGGCGGAAATCACCCAGCTGACGGGCCATGATTTAAAGCACATCATGCGCACGGGGACGGTGGCCAGCACGGACAACCGCAACTGGGAACTGCTGCCGCAGCGCACGCCGGAGCGCCGCTTCAGCCAGAGCCGCGCCATCGCGCTGGACATGGAAAGCGCCACGATCGCCGCCAACGGTTTCCGCTTCCGTGTCCCCTACGGCACCCTGCTGTGCGTGAGCGACAAACCGCTGCACGGCGAAATCAAGCTGCCCGGCATGGCCAATCACTTCTACCGCGAAAGAGTCGACCAGCACCTGCGCATCGGCATCCGCGCCGTGGAACTGCTGCGCCGCCAGGGCGTGGACCGCCTGCACAGCCGCAAATTGCGCAGTTTTGCCGAGGTGGCGTTCCAGTAAGCCCCGCCCCGCCCAACGCCAGCCGCCCTTGCCGGGCGGCTTTTTTTTGCCTGGATCGCGGCACCGGCAGTACTGCTGCCTCCCGCTTTTCCCGACCACATGTCGTCACAAAAAAACAACAAATGTCTAGACAGGCGAAAAGCAAACACCGAACTTTCGACGAATATTTTTCCAGATGGCAAATTTAATTTATTTAACAATTGAAATTTAACACTTTCATGCTCATCGCAAATGAAAATCATTGTTCTTCATTCTGGCCATTGCCATATACATCAACAAATACCCGCCTGTTCTTGACAGCAAAGATCAAAAAATGGTCTGATGAATTGCAAATTTAAACTACTAAATTTGTAATATGGTCATTTTGAAAATAATTTCAAATAGCTAAATAAAAACCTACGGAAACTAAAGTTTCCTAGTTGGAGGATGGACAATGATTGAAAAGAAATTAAGCAAATCCTTGCGCATGATGTTTGCCGGCACTTTGGTCATGAGCGCAGGTTTCATGCACCAGGCCGCCCAGGCGCAAGACGCCAAGGCTGACGAGAAATTGCAGCGCGTCGTCGTGACCGGTTCCGCCATCAAACGCGTGGATGCCGAGACAGCCGCGCCGGTGGAGATTTACAGCAAGAAAGATATCGAGCGCACTGGCGCCACCAGCGTCGCCGAACTGGTGCGCAACCTGGCCTCGATCGACATCGATGACCAGGGCGAACTGAGCGCCAGCTCCCCCTCCGGTTCCGGCACCACCAACATCAAGATGCGTGGCTTGAGCGAACGCAACGTGCTGATCCTCCTGAACGGCCGCCGCCTGCCGACCAATGCGCTGGCTGACGGTTCGGGCGCGGGCGCCGCGGTCGACGTCAACGCCATCCCGCTGAGCGCACTGGAACGCATTGAAATCCTGAAAGACGGCGGTTCGGCCATTTATGGCGCCGATGCGGTCGCCGGCGTGATGAACTTCATCACCAAGAAGAATTACCAGGGGCTGGAAGCGAAAACCAGCTTTGGTCAAAGCTCGCGCTCGGATGCCAAGGAAAAGACCGCCAACCTCGTGTACGGTTTTGGCGACTATGACACCCAGGGCTTCAACGTGCTGGCCACGGTCGACATCTTCAAGCGCGACCCGATCTACCGCAAGGACCGCGACCTGACCAGCTCGGCCGACTTCCGCCGCTTTGGCGGCCCGGATGGCCGCAGCGGCTACCATCCTAGCGGCAATATCAGTGGCGGCGGTACGCTGGTGCCTTGCCCGGCAGGCGATGTAAGCCCGGAAGGCTGCCGTTTTGACGTCAACAAGACCTTGCTGACCTCCACCAACGGCGCCGACCGCACCAGCGGCATGCTGATCGGTAGCCTGAAAATCAGCGACAGCATCCGCGCGTTCGCGGAATTTACCTACTCCGAAAGCAAGGACGACTTTTCATCCCAGCCAGCGCCTGGCAACTTCAAGGTCGGCAACCAGACCGTTGCCGGCCGCTTCATGCAAATGGGTCCGCGCCAGACCAACCGCAAGGGCACGATGACCCAGTTCTCGACGGGGCTGGAAGGCACGACGCGCGGCATCGACTGGGACGTCGCCATTGGCAAGGGCGTGAGCAAGGCCACCAACCGCGATTCAAACTACGCGCACTACGACCTGTTCAACGAAGCGATCGCCAATGGCTCGATCAACCCGACCCGCACCGACAACCCGCAGGCCGCCGTCGACAAGATCCGCCTCACGCCTACGCGCGCCGGCAAGTCTGAACTGACCTTCTTCAACGCCAAGGCATCGGCGCCGATCATGGACCTGGCAGGCGGCGCGATGGCTTACGCCGTCGGTGTGTCGTACAACAAGGAAACGCTGAGCGACCAGCCCGACCAGAACCAGATCGATGGCGTGGTCTTCGGCAGCATCCAGCAGGCTGCCGTGAAGGCGGACCGCAACTCCAAGGGCATCTTCGGCGAACTGTCGATTCCTTTCCTGAAAAACGTTGAAGCGCAAGTGGCCTTGCGCTATGACGACATCTCGAATGTCGGCAGCAAGACCAGCCCGAAACTGGCCTTGCGCTACCAGCCGCTGGACAACCTGATGTTCCGCGGTTCGTATGCGGGCAGCTACCTGGCGCCATCGCTGAAACAGATGTACGGCGGCGTCGATGCGGGCGCCTACACGACCAGCGACGCGGATATCTGCAAAGCCTTCCCATCGATTGCCGGCAATTGCAAAAACTTCGCCTACTACCAGGTCTCAGGCTCCAACAAGGACTTGAAACCTGAAACGGGCAAGACCTACAACCTGGGCGTGGTGTTCTCGCCGGTAAACTCGCTGACAGCCAGCATCGACTTCTTCAAGATTAACAAAAAGAACGAGATCGGCACCTTGACGGAAACCAAGGCGATCGAACTGGGCAACGTGGAAATCAAGAATGGCGACGCGCGCATCCTGCTGAACAACCAGAACCTGGCCACCACCGAAGTGCGCGGTTTCGATACGGACCTGCGTTATACCTCGCCGCAGACAGCATTCGGCAAGTTCACGCTGCGGAATGCGTCCACCATCTACACCCGCATGGACACCCAGGACACGGCGACGGATAAAGAACAAAGCACGATGAAGACGTTCATGAATCCGAAGTACCGCAACACGTTCACGGCCAGCCTGGAAAAGGACAATATGTCCGGCTCCCTGGTCATCCGCACGACGGGCGACATGATCGACTCGGACTTGCGCCGCGACGAAATCAAGCCGGGCACCCGCACGATTCCTTCGCACACGGAAGTGGATCTGACGGGCCAGTACGTGGCAATGCAAAACCTGACCGTCACGGCCGGCATAAAGAACCTGTTCGACAAAATGCCACCGTTTAGCGCGATGGGCGCCGGCAACCAGTACGGCACCCTGGGCTTTGCCCAGCTGTACAACGTGCGCGGCCGTTACTTCTACATCGGTGCAGGCTACAAGTTCATGTAATGTAGCGCAATCCCGGCGGCCTGAAATGGCCGCCGGTACTGCCCCCCGAAAGCCGCACGCCTGTGCGGCTTTTTTCATGCCCGGCAGACGAAAAAAAACCGCTGCAGGCAGCGGTTTTCGGGGAAGCCCAACGCTTACAGGAAGCGGTCGAGTATCTTGCGCGTCGTCTTGTCGATATTGAACATGTCGCGGATCAGGAAGTGGATGCCGTGGTTGTCGGCGATCAAGAGCGACGCGGCGCCGATGCGGCGGATGTCTTCCTCGCCCTTCAGCACGAACTGCGTCTCGCCCCGGTCCGTATCGACGTACCAGGTGCATGGCGTGGCGAAGCTGGAGACGCTTTTCACGCGTGCGATTTCGGGCATGAATTCGCGCCCTTCCAGCTCTTCCTGCAGCAGGCTGCGCGTCGGCGCCGGCAGGGCGTCGAGCCGGTCGATCCACGCCACTTCCTTGCCGTCGCCGAGCACCAGCGAAATGCCTTCGTCCGGCGACTGGATGGGAAAGGCGCGCACGGGCGCCACGCCTTCAAAGACCTGGCCGTCCGCGTCCGTCATCACCAGCTTGCCGAAAGGGTCGCGGTGCAATGTAAAAGTTGTACTGGCCATGCTTATTCCTTGTCATCCAGGGCGAGTTCGTTGTTGCGCGCCTGTGCTTCGTAGAGGCGGAAATAGGCGCCCTCTTTCGCCATCAGTTCATCGTGGCTGCCCACTTCGACGACCTGGCCACGGTCCAGCACCACCAGGCGGTCGGCCCGGTGCAGGGTCGACAGCCTGTGCGCGATGGCGATCGTCGTGCGGCCCTGCACCAGGTTGTCGAGCGCCTTCTGGATCTCTTTTTCCGTTTCCGAGTCCACCGACGATGTCGCTTCATCCATGATCAGGATGCGCGGATCGATCAGCAGGGCACGGGCGATCGAGATGCGCTGGCGTTCGCCGCCGGACAAGCCCTGGCCACGCTCGCCCACCATCGAATCGTAGCCTTGCGGCAGGCGCAGGATGAATTCGTGGGCATGCGCGGCGCGCGCGGCGGCGATGATCTCCTGGCGCGTCGCATGCGGCTTGCCGTAGGCGATATTTTCCGCGATGGTGCCGAAGAACAGGAACGGCTCCTGCAGCACCAGGCCGATGTTGCGGCGGTAGTCGGACACGGCGAACGAGCGGATATCGACGCCGTCGAGCAGAATCGCCCCTTCCGACACGTCATAGAAGCGGCAGATCAGGTTGACCAGCGTACTCTTGCCCGAACCGCTGTGGCCCACCAGGCCGATCATCTCGCCCGCCTTGATGTTCAGGGTGATGCCGCGGTTGACGGCGCGGTTGCCATAACGGAAACCGACTTCGCGCAAATCGATCCTGCCTTCGATCTTCTCCAGTTTGACCGGTTGCGCCGGCTCCGGCACGCTCGACACGTGGTCGAGGATGTCGAAGATGCGCTTGGCGGCGGAAGCCGATTTCTGCGTCACGGAGACGATGCGGCTCATGGAATCGAGACGGCCATAGAAACGCGTGCTGTAGGCGATGAAGGCGGTCAGCACGCCGACGGTGATTTCGCCGCGCGACAGCTGCCAGATGCCGAAGCACCAGATGACCAGCAAACCCATCTCCGTCAGGAAGGAAACGGTGGGCGAGAACAGCGACCAGACCTTGTTCAATTTGTCGTTGACGGCCAGGTTGTGCGCATTGGCGTCGCGGAAGCGGGCCGCTTCGCGTTTTTCCTGCGCAAACGCTTTCACTACACGAATGCCGGGGATGGTATCGGCCAGCACGTTGGTCACTTCGCTCCACACGCGGTCGATCTTTTCAAAGCCCGTGCGCAAACGGTCGCGCACCAGGTGGATCATCCAGGCGATGAACGGCAGCGGCGCCAGGGTCATGATGGCCAGCCACGGGTTCATCGACCACAAGATGACGCCCGTCATGATAATCATCAGCACGTCGGAAGCGAAATCGAGCAAGTGCAGCGACAGGAAGACGCAGATGCGGTCGCTGCCGCTGCCGATGCGCGCCATCAGGTCGCCCGTGCGCTTGCCGCCGAAAAATTCCAGCGACAGTTTCATCAGGTGTTCATACGTGGCCGAGCGCAGGTCGGCGCCCATGCGTTCGGACACCAGGGCCAGCACATAGGTCTTGCCCCAGCCCAGCAGCCAGGCCAGCAGGGCCGAACCGAGCAAGCCGCTCATGTAGTACACCACCAGCCACGGGTCGATATGCTTGCCATTTTGATATGGAATCAGCACATTGTCCATCAGCGGTGCCGTCAGGTAGGGCGGAATCATGTGCGCGGCGGTGCTCAGCAGCATCAACAGGAAGCCCAGCGCCAGCTGGCCGCGGTAGGGGTGGGCGAAGCGCCACAGGCGGAACAGGGTCCAGGTCGATGGCGGCGTATGCAGCACCTTGGCGCAGATCGGGCATTCTTCCTGCTCCGGCTCCAGGGGCGCCTTGCAGCTTGGACACACTTCCTGCTCCGCTTCCAGCACGGGCTGGCCCGTCAAATGGCTGTCGAGGCGCTCGACGAACTGTTCCAGCACGCGGATTGCGTGCAGATTCTGGCCCAAAGTAAAACGCCACGAGGCCAGGCGGCCGTGGTCGTCGAACAGCTCCAGGTGGCCGACACCGGCGTGGTCATGGTGCGTCAGGCGCAGTCCGGGGCGGAAAGACCAGCTTTTCCACGCGTTTTCGCCCGGCGAACGGGCCAGTAAACGCTTCTCAGTGACAACAATTATGCCTTTTGTGAAACGTAATCGCGCATCGAGGTCAACCTCAACGCTACTTAAAACGTTCTCCCCTGGAGAAAGCTTGTTTTCCACTTCCGCCAGCCAGTGTTCCGGCAGCGAAGTGAGGGGAATAGTTGTTGCAGGAACACTCAGTTCAGTTGTCATCGTAAAGCATACTCCGGCTCGAGGCCAAGCCCTTCAGGGCGGGATTTGGGGGATGGGGCAGACGCCCGATCAATGTTTATGTACTGCGCGATGGCGAGGTGGATGCACCAGTGGCAATTTCCTGTATTGTATCGAATGGATGCCTGCCGGTAATGAATGATGGCAAAACGGCGCAAAAAAATGCGCGCTCATCGTACGCAGGCAAGTATACAACAGCCCGCTGTTGCGCAAATGCTCCAGCTTGGCCTGGAGTCGGTAACTTTATAACAAGTATGGCAACAATTAGTAACAATTAGAATGACAACACCAGCAGAATACGAGAAGCAAACGCGACAAGAGGCCGCTAAAAGTGGCACACTGCGCATACCCGGGATAAAGAACCAAGCACGAGCCTGAAAAGACTCTGTAGAGCCAACATAAAGTATCTGGCGCCCAGACGCCTGGCTTGTTATCAAGAAACCACTTACATGATCAAGAAGAAGAACATCGAATTTGCCCGCGTCACCCACTTGCGCGGCCCCAACATCTGGACGTATCGCCCGGTGATTGAAGCCTGGGTCGACATCGGCGAACTGGAAGACTATCCATCCAATACCCTGCCCGGCCTGTACGAGCGCCTGGTGGCGTGGCTGCCCGGCATGATCGAGCACCGCTGCGGCGTGGGCGAACGGGGCGGCTTTTTCGAGCGCCTGCGCGAAGGCACGTGGGCGGCCCACATCCTCGAACATGTGGTGCTGGAACTGCAAAACCTGGCCGGCATGCGCACGGGCTTCGGCCAGACGCGCTCGACCAGCCAGCGTGGCGTCTACAAGATGGCCTTCCGCACGCGCGAAGAGCACGTGGGCCGCGCCGCCCTGGCCGCCGCGCGCGAACTGCTGATGGCCGCCATCAACGATGAAGCCTACGACCTGGAAGCAGCGCTGGCGCCGCTGCGCGACATGGTCGATTCGCGCTGCCTGGGCCCGAGCACGGCCAGCATCGTCGATGCCGCCACCGAGCGCCGCATCCCTTCGCTGCGCCTGAACGACGGCAACCTGGTGCAGCTGGGCCACGGCGCCGCGCAGCGCCGCATCTGGACGGCCGAAACAGACCGCACCAGCGCCATTGCCGAAGGCATCGCCAGCGACAAGGACCTCACCAAATTCCTGCTCAAATCGTGCGGCGTGCGCGTGCCTGAAGGCAGCCTGGTGCGCAGCGCCGAAGCGGCCTGGGAAGAAGCGCAGGACATCGGCGTGCCCGTCGTCGTCAAGCCGTATGACGGCAACCATGGCCGCGGCGTGTCGCTCAACCTGATGACGGAAAGCGACGTCAAGGCCGCCTACGAACTGGCCGCGCGCAAGGGCGACAGCTCGGCCGTGCTGGTGGAAAGCTTCATCACGGGCGACGAACACCGCCTGCTCGTCGTTGGCAACAAACTGATCGCAGCCGCCAAGGGCGAATCGCTGTGGGTCGACGGCGACGGCGTGTCGACCGTGCTGGAACTGGTGAACACGCAGATCAATATCGACCCGCGCCGCGGCGAAGGCGAGGACTTCCCCTTGGGTACCGTCAAGCCGCACGAATCGGGCGAGATCATCCTCGAACTGCAGCGCCAGGGCATGACCGCCCTGTCCGTGCCGCAGGCGGGCCAGAAAGTGCTGATCCAGCCGAACGGCAACGTGGCCATCGACGTCACCGACGACGTGCATCCATCCGTCGTGCATGCGGCCCTGCTGGCCGCCCGCGTCGTGGGCCTCGATATCGCCGGCATCGACCTGGTGACGAAGGATATTACCCGTCCGCTGGAAGAACAGCGCGGCGCCATCATCGAAGTCAATGCCAGCCCCGGCCTGCTGGCGCACATCAAGCCAGGCGTGGGCCAGCCCCGCCCTGTCGGCGCGGCCATCGTCGACCACCTGTTCACGCCCGAGGAAACGGGCCGCATTCCGCTGATCGGCGTGACGGGCACGCGCGGCACCAGCCTGATCGTGCGCATGCTGTGCAAGCTGCTCAACCTGTCGGGCCTGCACACGGGCGCCGTCTGCAGCGAAGGCATGTACCTGGACCAGCGCCGCGTCGTCAGCAGCGATTGCGTGAACTGGGATGCGGGCCAGCGCCTGCTGCTCAACCGCACCGTGCAGACAGCCCTGTTCGAGAGCAATCCGCGCATGATCCTGGCCGAAGGCCTGGCCTACGACAAGTGCCAGATCGGCGTTGTCACGGACATGGGCAGTTTGGAGAGCGTCAAGGATTTCGACGTTCTCGATGAAGCGGGCCTGTACAAGGTCGTGCGCAGCCAGGTGGACGTGGTCGTGCCGACGGGTGTGGCCGTGCTCCATGCGGCCCACCCGCAAGTGCTGGAACTGGCCGATCTGTGCGACGGCACGGTGACCTTGTATGCGCAGGACGGCGGCCTGCCGGCACTCGCGGCGCAACTGGCCGCCGGCCAGCGCGCCGTGTTCGTGCGCGGCAACCACATCGTGCTGGCCGAAGGCGCCATCGAAACGGTCTTGCTGTGCCTGGACCTGCTGAAACCGGCCACCGCCGGCAATGTCGACAGCGTGCTGGCAGTCGCCGCCGCCGCCTGGGCCCTGAACCTGCCCGTCGACCTCATTTGCGCCGGCTTGCGTACCTTCGACGCGGCCCCCGGCTGCATCGGGAACTAAGGCAAAGCAGCACTCAAGCCCGGCTACGGCCGGGCCCACAAGAACACAACAGGATTACGGTTTAATTATGGAAGTATCTCGCGTACGGGCCTTGCGGGGCCCCAACCTCTGGAGCCACGACACCGCCGTGGAAGCCATTGTTTCCTGCACCACGCAGGAACTCGACATCGCCCAGCTGCCCGGCTTCGAAGCCCGCCTGCGCGCACTCTTTCCGCAACTGAGCCCGCTGCAACCGCTGGGCAATTACAACGCCGCGCCGATGGCGCAGGTGCTGGAACTGGCGGCGCTGGGCCTGCAGGCGCAAGCCGGCTGCCCCGTCACCTTCAGCCGCACCACGCCGACCCTGGAAACGGGCATCTTCCAGGTCGTCGTCGAGTACTCGGAAGAAGCCGTCGGTCGCCTGGCCCTGGAACTGGCGCAGCAGCTGTGCCGCGCCGCGCTCGACGACGCGCCGTTCGACCTGGCCGGCGCCCTGCACCAGTTGCAGGAACTCGATGAAGACGTGCGCCTGGGCCCTTCGACGGGCGCCATCGTGAACGCCGCCGTGGCGCGCAACATCCCGTTCCGCCGCCTGACCGAAGGCAGTCTGGTGACGTTCGGCTGGGGCAGCAAACAGCGCAAGATCCAGGCCGCCGAAATGGACGGCACCAGCGCCATTGCCGAAGCCATCGCGCAGGACAAGGAATTGACGAAAAAACTGCTCGATTCGGCCGGCGTGCCCGTGCCGCAAGGCCGCGTCGTCGTCGATGCGGACGACGCCTGGGCAGCCGCCTGCGACATCGGCCTGCCCGTCGTCGTGAAACCCAAGGACGGCAACCAGGGCAAGGGCGTCACCGTCAACATCACCACGCGCGAGCAATTGACGGCCGGCTTCATCGCGGCGCAGGAATTCCGCGACGACATCCTCGTCGAACGCTATTTGCCGGGCCACGATTTCCGTTTGCTCGTCATCGGCAACAAGATGGTGGCAGCGGCCCGCCGCGACCCGCCGCAAGTGGTGGGCGACGGCCAGCACACGGTGCGCGAACTGGTCGACCAGGTCAACCTGGACCCGCGCCGCGGCAGCGGCCACGCTACTTCGCTGACGAAGATCCGCTTCGACGACATCGCCCTGGCCAGCCTGGCCAAGCAGGGCTACGTGGCCGACTCCGTGCCGCCCGTGGGCCAGCGCGTCATCCTGCGCAATAACGCCAACCTGTCGACAGGCGGCTCGGCCACCGACGTCACCGTCGACGTGCACCCGGAAGTGGCGGCGCGCGCCGTCGCCGCTGCGCACATGGTGGGCCTCGATATCTGCGGCGTGGACGTCGTCTCCGACAGCGTATTGAAACCGTTGGAAGAACAGAACGGCGGCATCGTCGAAGTGAACGCCGCACCGGGCTTGCGCATGCACCTGGCGCCCTCGTTCGGCAAGCCGCGCCCCGTGGGCGAAGCCATCATCGCCGCCATGTTCGCCGAAGGCGACGATGGCCGCATCCCCGTCGTTGCCGTCACAGGCACCAACGGCAAGACCACCACCGTGCGCCTGATCGCCCATCTGCTCACCACCTCGGGCCTGCGCACCGGCATGACGAACACGGATGGGGTATACATCGAAGGCCGGCAAATCGACAGCGGCGACTGCAGCGGCCCGCGCAGCGCGCGCAACGTGCTGCTGCACCCGGACGTGGACGCGGCCGTGTTCGAGACGGCGCGCGGCGGCATGCTGCGCGAAGGCCTGGCTTTTGATCGCTGCCAGGTCGCCGTGGTAACGAATATCGGCGCCGGCGACCACCTGGGACTGAACTACATCACCACCGTGGAAGACCTGGCGGTATTGAAGCGCGTGATCGTGCAGAACGTGGCCGACAGCGGCGTGGCCGTGCTGAACGCCACCGACCCGGCCGTGGCGCGCATGGCCAAGAATTGCAGCGGCACGGTGACCTTCTTCGCGGCCGACAAGACGCATCCCGTGATGGCCACGCACCGCGCGCAGGGCAACCGCGTCGTGTTCGTCGAAGACGGCAAACTGGTCGCGGCGCAGGGCCAGGAACGCCACGAAATCGCCCTGTCACAGGTGCCCATCACGCGCAATGGCGCCATCGGCTTCCAGGTCGACAACGTCATGGCTTCGCTGGCCGCCGCCTGGGCCGTGGGCCTGGACTGGAAAACCATCGCGCTGGGCCTGAAAACCTTTGCCAATGAAGCCGACAATGCGCCGGGCCGCTTCAACGTGTTCGACTATCGTGGCGCCACCCTGATCGCCGACTACGGCCACAATCCGGACGCCATCCTGGCGCTGGTGCAGGCCGTGGAAAGCATGCCGGCCAAGCGCCGTTCGGTGGTCATCAGCGGCGCCGGCGACCGCCGCGACGAAGACATCCGCCAGCAGACGGAAATCCTCGGCGCCGCCTTCGACGACGTGCTGCTGTACCAGGACCAGTGCCAGCGCGGCCGCGCCGACGGCGAAGTGGTGGCATTGCTGCGCCAGGGCCTCGACGGCGCCAAGCGCACCAGCCATATCGATGAAATCAACGGCGAATTCGTCGCCATCGACAAGGCCCTGGCCCGCCTGAACGAAGGCGACCTGTGCCTGATCCTGATCGACCAGGTGGAAGAAGCGCTGGCGCACATCGCCATGCGCGTCGCCGAAGCGTAACCGCGCCTGCATGGCGCACAAGGGCGGCCTGCGGGCCGCCCTTTTTCTTTGCCGCCGTGCCTGCGCACCAGCGTGGGGCACGCATCGGCGAAAACGCCTGCGCAGGCACCTTGCAAGCTTGTAAATTCAGGCATGAAAATTGCTGATAAGAAAACACAAACTTGGGTGACGAGAAGGCGGTGTACGCATGGTGGGCAGAATCTCGCGGTTGATCGGCAAGCTGACGGTGGGGCGCAAACTGGCGCTGATCTATTTACTGGACCTGTCTGCCGTCATCTTCATCTCCGGCATCCTCATTAACGAAAAATATATCGCCATCGACTTTTCGCGCAAGGAAATGACAGGCAATGCCTACATCGCCGTGATCCGCGACGCGCTGCTATCGCTGTCACGCATGGACACGCCGGCCAAGGCGCAGGCGGCGGCGCTCGGACTGGCCGAGCGCCAGTTCGGCAGCGGCATGCGCAGCGCCGAATTGAACGGCGAACTCGCCGCCCTGCTGCGCCAGTCCGGCGATACGCCCGCTGCCCATGGCGGCATCGGGCCCTCGCCCGCCTTTGCGGCCGGGCGCGAACTGCTCACGCGCGTGGGCAACCAGTCCAACCTGATCCTCGACCCGGACCTGGACAGCTACTACACCATGTCGCTGGTGATCCTGCGCTTTCCCGAACTGCTGGAAGTGATCAACAGCACGCGCGACCTGGCGCTGCAGCTGGCGACAAGCGAAGGCGCCCAGCGCCAGCGCATGCTGACCCAGTTCCTGATCCTCGAAGGGCGCATGGACGCCACCATGGGCGGCATCCACAGCGACTACACGGAAGCATTTGCCGCAAGCGCGCCGCTGCTGCGCCAGCATCTGGACGGTTCGCGCGCGGCGCTGCAGCAGGCCGTGGCGCAATTTCGCGCCAGCACCCAGGCGCTGGCCGGCGCACGAACCGGTCCCGCCGGCATGCAGGAACTGCTGCGCCGCAATGCGGTGGCCCTCGCCGCGCTGCGCCTGGCATGGAGCGATGCGGCCAACGAACTGCAGCGCCTGATCCAGCTGCGCGTGGATGGCTTTTTCACGCGCATGTGGCTGCACCTGGGCACGGCCGTGCTGCTGCTGGCGATGATACTGGGTCTGGTGTTTTTCGTCGCGCGGCAGATCGCCCTGCCCATCCGGCGCCTGGCGCGCGTGGCGCAGGACGTGCGCGAAACGGGCGACCATAGCCTGCGCGCCGTCTGGGACAGCGAGGATGAGACGGGGCGCCTGGTGAGCGCCTTCAATACCATGCTGCAGCAGCTCGACTTCCAGCGCATGGCGCAGCAGGACCTGGTGGCACGCGCCAGCGCGGCCGACGCGCAGCGCGAGCTGGTCGACGCCATTCCCATCCCGCTGATGGTCACCTCGATCCCGCACCACCGCGTGCTGCATGCAAACCAGGCCGCGCATGGCTGGCAGGGCGGCATGGAACTCGATCCCTGGGTCGGCGGCATGAGCGCGCAAGCCCGGTCACGCTTCTTCCAGCGCTTGAGCGACCTGGGCGCCGTCGATGAATTCGAGGTCTCCTGGGGCGGCGGCGGAACACGCACCTGGGCCCTGATTTCGGCACGCCTGATCGACTACCAGGGCCAGCGCGCCGTGCTGTCGACCTTCACGCCGATCAACAAGACCAAGCTGATGGAGTCGCGCCTGGAACTGTGGGCCAAGGTCTTCGAGGCGTCGGCCGAAAGCCTGATCGTGATGGACGCCGACATGCGCATCGTTACCGTCAACCTGGCCTTCCGCCGCCATTCGCAGTACGACATGGTGGAACTGATCGGCAAGCGCCCGGCCTTCCTGCTGGCGCCCGACAACCCTCCCGAGCAAATCGACAACCTGCGCCAGACGCTGGCGCGGCGCGGCTACTGGCAGGGCGAAATCTCGGTGCAGCGCAAGTCGATGGAAAGCTATCCGGCCTGGCTGGTGATGAACGCCGTGCGCGACCTCGACGGCGTCACCACGCACTTCATCGCCAGCTCGCTCGACATCAGCGAACGCAAGGCCAGCGAGCGGCAGATCGAGCACATGGCCCACCACGACGCGCTGACGGGACTGGCGAACCGCCATGTGTCGAAGCTGCGCCTGGCGGCCGCCATCGCGCAGGCGCGCCGCAGCGGCGAAAAAGTGGGGGTGCTGTTCGTCGACCTCGACCGCTTCAAGCACGTCAACGACGCGCTGGGCCACCACGTGGGCGACGCCCTGCTGCAATCGGTATCGGCTCGCCTGCTGCAGCTGGTGCGCGAGGGCGACACCGTCAGCCGCCTGGGCGGCGACGAATTCGTCATCATCCTCAATGGCATCGGCGACGCCGCCGCCATCGGCGACCTGCTCGACGACCGCCTCATCCCCGCCATGCGCCAGCCGCATCAGGTGGAGGGCAGCGAGCTGTATGTCTCGTGCAGCGTGGGCGTAGCCATCTACCCGGACCACGGCGCCGACATGGATACCCTGATGCGCCATGCCGATACGGCCATGTACCAGGCCAAGAGCGGGGGGCGCGACCATGCGCGCATGTTCACGCCGCGAATGGAAGAACAGCAGTTGCAGCAGCTGCACCTGGAATCCGACCTGCGCCACGCCATCGAACGCGACGAACTGGTGCTGTACTACCAGCCGCGCGTCGATGCGAAAAACAGCCGCCTGAACGGCGTGGAAAGCCTGCTCCGCTGGCAGCATCCGCAACGGGGACTGATCGCGCCGGACAGCTTCATCCCCGCAGCGCAGGAATCGGGCCTGATCGTGCCCATCGGCGCCTGGGTCATCCGCGAAGCGTGCCGCCAGCACGTGGCCTGGCGCGAAGCCGGTGCGGGCGATATCGGCGTATCGGTCAACCTGTCGGCCATCCAGTTGAAACATGGCGGCCTGCTGGCCACCTTGCGCGAGGTACTGCGCGAATTTCCCATCGCGCCGGGCCTGATCGAATTCGAGCTGACGGAGTCGATCCTGATGGAAAACGTGGGCGACACCATCGCTACCCTGCACGCCATCAAGGCGCTGGGCTTTGCGCTGTCGATCGACGATTTCGGCACCGGCTATTCGAGCCTGAATTACCTGTGCCGCTTCCCGCTCGACAAGCTGAAAATCGACATGAGCTTCGTGCAGAACATCCACAATTCGCCGCAGAACCTGGCCGTCACGAAGGCCATCATCGGCCTGGGTCATACCCTGGGCTTGACGGTGACGGCCGAAGGCGTGGAAAGCGCGGCCGATGCCGAAGTGCTGCGCCAGGCCGGCTGCGACGAACTGCAGGGATTTTACTTTGCCAGGCCCATGCCGCACGGGCAGCTGGCGGCGTGGCTGGCGCAGGACTGCACGGCCTGACGCCTTACTCCGCGCTGGCGCGCATTTCACTGGCGAACAGCGAGGCCGCATGCGCCATCGAACGCGTGGCGCGCGCCAGGAAATGCGCCCAGTGCTGCTGTTCCAGCAGCAGCATCTCGATGCAGAACCACACCTGGCCGCGCACCACGTGGCCCTTCACCAGCTTGATGCGGCGGTTGACTTCATCGAGCGCCGCCAGCACGCGCTGCTGCTCCTGCGGCGAATCGATCGGCCAGACATTCGGCAGCAGCAGTTTGCCAAACTGGACATCGTCGGCGTCCAGGCACAGCACATACCCCATGCCCTCGAAGCGGAAAACGATATCGCCATCGCTATCGGTCTGCGCCGGGTAGCCCTCCGCGCGCAGGTGCTGCAGCAGGAATTCGGTGGCGGTGGTGAGTGTGGTCATGGATGATCCTTTCAGTGAGTGGGATGGCGGCGCACATCATGGGCGCCACTGCATCACCACCTCAACGCGGCCGGCCGCAAAAAATACAAAACTATTTTCCGCCCCTGTGGAGTGCTTGCAACGCACGCGCGCCTGCCGCCAGGGCGCATGGATGCAGCAGGGATACCGGAATTGATATTGACATCGCAAAAGAAGTCATTTGTGGGGCAAAGTCATTCCCCATACCATGTTTCTTGAGCAAGTTTCAGCTCTGGCGGCGACTGCCGCAGCGTTCTCAACATAACTAAAATACAGGTGGAGACAAGATGGACAGATTGATAGCAACGGGCACCCGCACGTCCCGGCACAACACACGGCTGACCTTGAAGGCCACGGTGGCCGCGCTGGCCGGCGCCGGCCTGCTGAGCAGCGCTTCCGTGTGGGCGCAGCAGGCGCCCGCCGCGGAGCCGCCGGCGGCAGAAGTGGCAGAAACAGCGCCTGCTGCGACGCCAGCCGACAGCGGCATCGCGGTGGTGGCCGTCACGGGCGTGCGCCGGGCGGCACAGAGCGCGCAGACGATCAAGAAGAATAATGACCAGGTGGTCGACTCCATCGTCGCCGATGAAATCGGCAAATTCCCCGACAAGAACGTGGCCGAAATCCTCGGCCGCGTGACGGGCGTGCAGATCCGCCGCGAAGGCGGCGAAGCCGGTTCCGTCATCATCCGCGGCTTGCCCGGCGTCGTGACCCTGCTCAATGGCCGCGAAATGTTCACGTCCGTGGGCCGCAGCCTGTACCTGGCCGACATCCCGACGGCCATGCTGCAGCGCGTGGACGTGTATAAATCGCAGGGCGCCGACATGGTCGAAGGCGGCACGGCCGGCGTGATCGACGTGCGCACCAACCGCCCCTTCGATTTCAAGGGTTTTACCGCCTCGGGCAATGTGCGCGCCGAGCACCGCGACAAGTCCGGCTCGACGGACCCGAACGTCAGCGGCATGGTCTCGAACCGCTGGAAGACGCCATACGGCGAATTCGGCGCCTTGCTCGGCCTGTCCTACCAGCGCAGCAAATACTATGACGAGACGATCTGGAACGCCGAACCCGTCAAGCGCCCCGAAGCGGGCAATATCACGGGCCCCGATTCCGTCGGCATGATCCCGACCGTGGGCGACCGCAAGCGCTACGCGGCAAATGCCGCCTTCCAGTGGCGCCCGAACTCGCAGGTCGAAGTGTATGCGGAAGGCATGTCGACCCTGATCAAGCATGCGTTCGACAGCCAGTTCTTCGTCGGTTCGCTGCCCTGGGGACAAAATCCCGACATCACGCTGATCCCCGGCACCAACCAGGCT
This sequence comes from Janthinobacterium sp. TND4EL3, assembly GCF_900156175.1. Classification (GTDB taxonomy): domain Bacteria; phylum Pseudomonadota; class Gammaproteobacteria; order Burkholderiales; family Burkholderiaceae_D; genus Janthinobacterium. The sequence goes on along the minus strand of NZ_FTMV01000024.1, from coordinate 4,970 downwards.
GGCACGGTAGGCAAGATCGACGGCCCGTGGTCGCCGTTCACGCTCGGTTCGACCCAGGCGCGGCGCGACCGCTCGATCGGTTCGCAAGGCGCCATCGGCGCGCGCTGGGACGTGACGCCGCAATTGCGCGTGACGACGGAACTGGCGCGCACGGTGAGCAACTTCGAGCGCGAATTCCCCATCCTCGACTTCCTCGCCCATCCGACCAGCGTCATCGGCAGCACGAATGTGAACGGCGGCGCGCAGATCAGCTACCCCGGCTACAACATGGCCGATCCGAAGAACTACACCCTGCTCGGCTTCTACGACAACCACAGCCACGACGAAGGCAGCTCCACCGACTGGCGCGCGGACGCCACCTACGACATGGACAGCACGGGCTTCTTCCGTGAATTCTCCACGGGCGTGCGCATCGCCAAGCGCAAGGCCGAATCGATCCGCGAAAAGAACGTGCAGGGCGGCCTGTCCTCGCCCATCACCGCCGACAGCATTCCCGGCCTGGCCTGCACCTCGCACCAGAACACGGGCAACTTCGGCCTGCAAAGCTGGATCACGCCCTGCCGCGATTTCATGCTCAACAACACGGCCCTGCTGCGCCAGCTGTTTACGGGCAGCAGCGAACGCAGCCCGGAAGATCCGCTGACGCACTTCCAGGACGTGGAAAAAACCAATGCCGTCTACGGCAAGGCGCGCATCGGCTTCGACCTGGGCGCGGTGCCGTTCGACGGCACCCTGGGCGTGCGCGTGGTGCAGACCAAGCAGGACCTGCAGGGCAATTCCTCGCAAAACGGTGTCATCTCGCCCGTGCGCGTGAATACTTCCGACACGGATGTCCTGCCCAGCATGACCTTGAAAGCCATGCTGCGCCAGGACCTGATCGGCCGCATGACGGCGGGCAAGGCGATCCAGCGCGCCAACTTCGCCGACTTCAATCCCGGCGTGACCCTGAGCCAGAGCCTGGACATGGTGCGCCCGACGGGCGGCGGCGGCAACCCGGACCTGAAGCCCGTGGAAGGCAAGAACCTGGACCTGGCTCTGGAATGGTACTTCGCGCCGACGGGTTCCGTCACGGCCACCGTGTTCCGCCACAACTTCAAGAACTACATCCTGTCCGGCTCGGCCAAGGAAACCTACAACGGCATCGAATACGACATCACGCGTCCGCGCAATACCTCGAAGGGCCACTTGCAGGGCATGGAGATGGCCTACCAGCAGTTCTATGACAAGCTGCCTGGCTGGATGAAAGGGCTGGGCCTGCAGGCCAACGCCACCTACATGACGGGCGAACTGGAAGAGGTGGATGGCAACTCGCATCCATTCACGGGCATGTCGAAATGGTCGGCCAACGTCGTCGGCCTGTACGAGCAGGGCCCGTGGTCGGCACGCCTGGCCTACAGCTGGCGCGACAAGTTCGTCGACGACTACAACTACCGCGGCAAGGGCATCCACCTGACCGTGGCGCCGACGAAGACCCTGGACGCGTCGATCTCGTACAAGATCAACCCGACCATGACGGTGACGCTGGACGCCAACAACCTGCTCGACTCGACCTACCACGACTATCACGACACGCCGGAGTATGTGCGCGACGTGCGCCGGTATGACAAGGTCGTCGGTTTGTCATTACGTTGGAGCTTGTGACAGTGACCTGAGCAAACCGGCCGCGCGGCGCGCCGCGCGCCGGCGATGGTTTGCTCAGGCATAGAAACAGCACTGCCAATCAGAGTTTTTTCTTCCTTGCGAGGGTTTTCAGCGCCAGCCGGCAACGGTTGGCGTTTTTTTGCCTTGTGGCATCTCTTCGCCATGGGAATTGATTTAGCGCAAGATGGGAAACCGCGCGCCTTTTATGCTGTCAGCTCGACCATCCTACCCGGCGACAGCACATGCGCGATGCGCGGCCCATCGATGCCCAATTATTCCAGCCCGACATTCCCATGCGGCTGGACATGCGCACGGCGGCGCTGGTCGAACATGCGCTGGCCCTGCAGGAAATGGCCGGCACGGGTGCCGCCGCCCTGTTCCTGCACTGCCACGACGTGCCGCTGGCCACCGCCTTGCGTGTGCTGACGACGGGACCGCGCCGCCAGCCGGCCGGGCCGCACCTGTTTGCCCGCCTGCGTCCGCGCACGGCGGCCCTGGCGCCAGGCTTGCCGCTACCGGTGCGCTGACGAATCCTGTACCATCGCCGCAACGTATTGAATGAGGCACGGCGATGCAGGCAGCGACACCCCCCGATAACCATGCGGCATTGATGGCCCTGATCAAGGCGCGCCATGCGGAACTGAGCCCGCAATTCCAGGCCGGCGCGCGCTACCTGGCCGACCATCCGGACGACGTGGCCGTGTTGTCGATGCGCAGCATCGCCACGCGGGCCCGGGTGCAATCGGCCGCCCTCGTGCGCCTGGCGCAGCAGCTGGGCTTTGCCGGCTGGCCCGAGCTGAAAGCCCTCTTCGTCGAACGCCTGCGCGCAGGGCCGGCCGGCTACGCGGCCAAGGCCGATGCGCTGGCCGGCAAGGAAGGGCAGGAGCGCGACCTCATCGCCGACGTCTTCACGGCGCAGCAGCGCAACCTGGCCGCCACGGAAAGCGCCAGCCACGCCGCCCTGGACGCGGCCGCCAGCCTGCTGCAGGCGGCGCCGCGCGTGCACGTGGCCGGCTTTCGCGCCGCCCACCCCATCGCCTACACCCTGCATTACCTGTACCGGCTGCTGCGCCCCAGCGTGCAGCTGCTGAGCGGCCAGGGCGGCACGCTGGAAATGGACTTGCGCGCCCTGCAGGCGGGCGAAGCCGTCGTCGTCGTCAGCTTCGCGCCGTATTCCAGCGAAGCGCTGCTGGTGGCGCAGGCGGCGCGCCAGGCCGGCTGCCAGGTGGTCGCCATCAGCGACAGCGCCATCTCGCCGCTGGCCCTGCAGGCCGACGCCAGCATCGTCATCGCCGTCGACAGCCCCTCCTTCTTCCCCTCCATCGTGGCCGGCATCGCCGCCGTGGAAAGCCTGGCGGAATTGCTGGTGGCGCGCGCGGGACCGGATGCCGTGCAGGCCATCGGTGCGGCGGAAAGCCAGTTGCGGGCACTGGGCGCCTACGCAAAAACATCAAATGATGCAAATTAAAAACAAATACATCAAATGTTGCATCGCGACGCGGCGCGTCCTATAATCGGCTTTCCCCTTTGCCGATATGAAAGCGATGCCATGAGCCATGTCTTCCACCGCAGCCTGACCGCCAGCTACCCTGTCGCCGCCGGTGGCGACGGGCCCTACCTGGTCGATGCCGACGGCAAGCGCTACCTGGACGCCTGCGGCGGTGCCGCCGTCTCCTGCCTCGGCCATTCGGATGCGGCCGTGATCGCCGCCGTACAGCGGCAGATTGCCACGATGGCCTACGCGCACAGCTCCTTCTTTACCAGCGCACCGATGGAAGAACTGGCCGACTTTCTCGTCGCCCGGGCGCCTGCCGGCATCGACAGCGTGTATTTCGTCTCGGGCGGCTCGGAAGCCGTGGAAAGCGCCTTGAAGATGGCGCGCCAGTATTTCGTCGAGCGGGGCCAGCCACAGCGCCGCCACGTCATCGCCCGCCGCCAGAGCTATCACGGCAACACCCTGGGCGCCCTGGCGACGGGCGGCAACGCCTGGCGCCGGCAGCAGTTCGAACCGCTGCTGATCGGCGTGACCCACGTGTCGCCCTGCTACGCCTGGCGCGACCAGGCGCCCCATGAAACGGATGGCGACTACGTGACGCGCCTGGGCCAGGAACTGGAAGACAATATCGTCGCACTGGGTGCGGAGAACGTCATGGCCTTCATCGCCGAACCCGTCGTCGGCGCCACGGCCGGCGCCCTGCCCGCCGTCGCCGGCTATTTTGCGCGCATGCGCGCCATCTGTCAGCGCCACGGCATCCTGTTGATCCTCGACGAAGTCATGTGCGGCATAGGCCGCACGGGCAGCCTGTTCGCCTGCGAGCAGGAAGGCATCACGGCCGACCTCATCTGCATCGCCAAGGGCCTGGGCGCCGGCTACCAGCCCATCGGCGCCGTGATGGTGTCCAAGGACATCCGCGAGACCATCCGCGCCGGCACGGGCTTCTTCCAGCATGGCCACACGTACATCGGCCACGCCACGGCCTGCGCCGCCGCCCTGGCCGTGCAGCAACAGATCGAGGAACGCGATTTATTGGCCAACGTGCGCACCATGGGCGGCTTGCTGCAACAGCGCCTGCGCCAGCGCTTCGGCGACCATGCGCACGTGGGCGACATCCGCGGCCGCGGCCTGTTCCTGGGCCTGGAACTGGTGCAGGAGCGCACCAGCAAGCAGCCGTTCGACCCGGCCCGCCGCCTGCACGCGCGCATCAAGGCGCAAGCCATGCAAAACGGACTGATGTGCTACCCCATGGGCGGCACCATCGACGGCTTGCACGGCGACCACATCCTGCTGGCGCCGCCCTACATCATCGACGCCAGCCACGTCGATGAAATCGTCGACAAGCTGGGCACGGCCATCGACGCCTGCGTGGGCTGACCGTCTCTAGCCGCGCCCGCTGTTGCCCACGGTGGACATCAGGCTGGCGCCGCAGCTGGTCTTGTGCCCATCAAACGCCACGGGCACGCCATCGATCAGCACTTGCGGATCGCCCTCGGCGATCACGCAGCGCACGTGCCCCTTGATGGGGCAGGTGCAAGGATCGCCCTTGCGCGCCACGGCCACGCCCAGCACCGTGCTGTCCGGCGCCGCGCCCACCACCTTACCGCCGTGGCTGGTAGGATCGTTCAAGCGGATTACGCCGCGCATATCGCCTCCTGATCGCGTTTCACTGTGAAAACCCCTGGTAATACTCGGGCGCATCGTGGCGCAAGCCCCACCAGGGCAGATACGCGTGATTACCGCTGCGCGCGCGGAACCACGGCTTGCCGGGCTGGATCGGCCGCACGACGGCGGGCGGCGCCACCACCAGCGCCACGGGGGCGGACAGGTCGCT
>NZ_FTMV01000067.1 GCF_900156175.1 Janthinobacterium sp. TND4EL3 | reverse complement strand
CCCGGATAGGCGCGCACGCCGCCCACGCCGCCCAGGCCCATCTTTTCGGAGACATCGAGGTTTTTCGATGCCGCCTGGCCGCTGAGCACGCCATACAGGCTGGTCTCGCCGCCCAGGCTTTGCACGCGCGCCGCATTGAAACTGAGTTTATTGAAGTGGCCGTTGCTGTTCACCGTCAAGCGGTCGATCAGCAGCGCCAGCGGCGTCTCGATGTCGATCTTGCCCGTGGTGTAGGTGACCGAATACGTGCTGGCGCCGCCCCCGCCCCAGCCATCGCGGCTGTCGCCGTTGAGGTTCAGCATCCACACCTTGGCCGTCTTGTCGTTGACGGTGCCCGTCGATTCCGTCCGGTCCTGGAATGTCTTGTCGTCATAGCTGACCTGGGCATACAGGTTGCTGCTGCGCGTACGGATCAGCGGATAACTGCCGTAGGCGCTGGCGATCTTCGCCGTGCCCTTGGCGTCAAGCACGGCAAATTCCTTGCCCAGCTTGTAATCCATATAGGTGTAGGCGCCGCCCAGGCGCAGCAGGCCCGCCTGCCCCTGGTAGGCCAGGCGGCCATAGTTCAGGCCGTCGGCCGAGGTAAACGCGCGCACGGTGGCCACGTCGCCGATGCCGGCCAGTTCATTGATGTTCAGGGTGGCGCCGATGCGGTTGCGGCCCGTGTAGCGGTTGCCCTGGTTGTCCAGGTCGATGCTGCCGTTGAAACGCGCACCGGGCTGCACGTCGACGATCAGGTCGGACGCACCCAGGGACGCCCCCGGCGCCAGGGTCGAGCTGACCTGCACGCCCGGCAAGTCCGACAGCAGCAGCAAGCGCCGCTCCAGTGGCGGCGTGGAAATCACTTGTCCGTCGAGACCGGCCAATATGGTGCCGGCCAGGCCGTCGGACAACTTGCTCTGGTTACGCAGCTGCACCTGGCCATATTGGCCCGGCAGCACGTCGATGGCGACGACGCCATCGTGGATGTCCTGCGCGGGCAGATAGGCCTGCGCGAGGAAATAGCCACGGTTCTGGTAATAGCTGGCAATTTTTGACGCCATGGCGCGCAATTCGCCCAGGGTCAGCTCGCTGCCGGGCACGAAACCCGTGGCGGCGACCAGTTCGCTCTCGGCAAACACGGGTGGCGCCGTGATCCGCAGGCGCTGCACGGTGATGCGCGTGGTGTCGCCCACCGTGATGGCGGGCACATTGCCCTGCTGCACGCGAATGGCTGGCGGCGCCTTGGGCAACTGCGGCGCGACGGGAATCTGCTGCAACTGGCTGCCGGCATTCGGGGGATCGACGGCATAGGCGCT
>NZ_FTMV01000009.1 GCF_900156175.1 Janthinobacterium sp. TND4EL3 | reverse complement strand
TACAACTGGCACCGGCCGCATCAGGGTATTGCTGGCAAGGCACCGATGTCACGGCTTGGTTCTAGTCCGAATAACCTCTTGCAACTTCACAGCTAGCGCCGCCGAGTCGTTCAAGCTCTCTCATCCTTGTTTAATCCATATCAAGCTTCGCTGCGACGTCCGCACAGTTGCGTGACGACTCACTAGACTTGTATGGATGGACCCGTCATTCCAGCCTTTGCCAAAGGCGTGATGAGTATGCTTGTTATCTGTCCAGGCGAGTCAAACGACTTGTCGTGAATTAGGGCGATACTGTGATCATACCGAGACCCCCGCCAGGAGAGGCACCTGTCCCGACGTACAGCAGCGATTCGCTGAGCAAGAAAATAGCGATCCTCGATCTCGTGACGACCTTGACATATAAACTGGCCGTTGCAGCGGGTGCCATCGTCACGCTGACTTATCTGTTTGACATTCAGTTCTTCCCCAGTGGCCTGACGCCAGGGGAAGTGGTGTTCTTTATCTTTGTGGCACTGATGTTCGGTTTTCTGTACTGCATCTTCCTGTTGTTCGGGGCCATGTCTGCACTGTGGCCGCTGCAACTGCTTTCTTTGTCGGAACGGTGTATTGCCACGCGGCGCGCCTTCCATGGGCGCGCGGCCCTGTTTGTCGTTCCAGCCGGGCTGCGTGGCGTTGGCTATTTTCTAGTATCGCTTTCCTTTTTTTTGCTGTCCTTGCATTTTGCTTTCGCCGGCGCACAACCTTCCTTGTTTTTGCTAATACTGATCTTTTTTTGTGCCGGTTTTCTTACCCTTTTTATAAGCACGGCTGGTACGCAAGCGGGTATCACGGTCGCAGGCGCGCAGCCGAAGCCGCAGCGCAGATTGGCACAGCTTGCCGCAGTGTTCGTGGCACCGCTGGTACTCGTGCTGTTCTTCGGGCCGTTCATGAATATGGTGCAGATGGCTTTCCAGCTATTGGGTGTGCGTATTCCCGACGTGAGCATTGAATTGCCCGAGAGCGAGCTCGGTGAAATCGAGCGCGTCACGGAAGTCGTCGGCCGCCCCATCCTTGACTGCCGCAGGGGCGCGGGGGGACGATTGCTGGTACATCATGCCGATGTCTTGTGGACCAGCGTAGGCGGCGTGTCGCTTGTCACGTTCAGTGTACGCACGAAGCCGGAGGCCGGCATTTTCAGCCCCGAACCGACCATCCTCAGGGTTGCCACCTTGCGCCTGGACGCGGCCACGATGCGCATCATCAAGAGCCGGCCTGCGCTGAATCCCTGTTTTGACCTTTCCAATGACTTGCTGTTCAAGACCGCCAGTGCGCAATTATTGCCAACGGCACAAGCGCGTCTGCAGGCTCTTGCCTCAGCCATTCTGGCAGCGGGTGCCCCGAGTGACATTCTGGTGCGGGGTCACAGTGACGCCCGTCCTTTCGCGAGCAACATTGCCGGAAAAGCCGTGGATAACCAGCGTCTATCGGAGCTGCGCGCAGAGGCGATTGTCAATGTGCTCAGAACTGCGCTGCCTGGAAAGAAGCTGACATTTACCGCGGATGGGGCGGGTGCGCGGGAGCTGCGCGTGAAATGCCCTGTCGAGGCAAGTACCACCTCCTATGAAACGGAACAATGCAATGCCTTGAACCGCAGGGTGGAGGTGCGCGTGATGTACGCAAGAACGCAGTAGGCGAGTTGCGGCAACGGCATTTTTCAGCCGTTGCCACCGTTCGCCTGGCGTTTTATGCCGGTACAGCTTGTATCAGAACCGGTACGTCAAGGTTCCCCGCACGCTGCGCGGCGCGCCATACGTGCCTTGCGCATAGGTGTTGATGTTGATGTACTTCTTGTCGAGCACGTTTTCCACGTTCAGCTGCGCCGTCAGCTGGCGCGACAGCTGGTACGTGGCCATCAGGCTCGCCGTGCTGTAGGCTTGCTGCGTGACGCGCTCCTTGCCATTCGGGCCTACATCGTCAAAGTAGAACTTGCTTTGCCAGTTGACGCCGCCGCCCACGGTGAGGCCGGGCTGGACTTTCCAGGTGGCGAACAGGCGCGCCGTCGAGCGTGGCGAGAGCGTGTTGACGTCCTGCTGTTCGCGGTCCCTGGCGCGGAAGTGGCTGGCGCTGGCCGTCACGTTCCAGCCAGGCGCCAGGCGGCCCGACAATTCCGCCTCGATGCCGCGGCTGGTGGCGCCGCGCGCCGCGTAATACGCTTGCGTGGTGGTGCCGGGGACCCGGCGCGCGCCGTCCGGCTGGGCCAGCTTGTCCTGCCTGATCTCGAAGAGGCCGATGGAGCCGTTGGCCTGGCCCCCGGCCCATTCCCCCTTCACGCCCACTTCCATGCTTTGTCCCGTCAGCGGGTCCAGCCAGGCGCCCGCGCGGTCCTGGTTTTCCTGCGGGCGGAAGATGTCCGTGTAGCTGGCATACGCGGAATACGTGTCGTTCAGGTCCACCACCAGGCCCGCGTAGGGCACGAACTTGCTCTTGGCGAAGGCAAAGCGGGCGCTGCCGTCAAAGCCGGTGCGGTCCTTGTCCCAGCGCGTGAGGCGCCCGCCGAGTATCAGTCTGGTGTTCTCGGCCAGGTTCAGGCGCGCCGCGCCATACGCGCCATATTGCTTCGTCGTGTATTGCTCCGACAGCACGGGTTCGCCCCAGGCCGGCTGCGGGTAGCTGCCGTCCCAGGCGAGGAAATTGCCGATCGGCTCGGCGTCGAGCGCTTCCTTGACGCTAAATTGCGCGTGCTGCAGCGTGTAATTGGCACCGACGATGACTTCATGTTCGCGTCCGCCCAGGGTAAATGGTCCCGACAGCTTGACGTCGGCGCTGCGCTGGTCGCGCTGGCCAATGTAGCGGTTCGGGTAGCCGAGCATGCCCAGGCCCGTGATGCGGTCGGGCCGTTCGGCCAGGAAGAGCAGCGGCGTGTCTTCCGTATGCTTGCTGTACATGGCTTGCGCCTGCGCCTTCCAGCCCTGGCCCAGCGCGTGTTCCAAGGTGGCGTGCACGTTGGTCTGTTCCGTGGCCCAGGCGGCCCAGCGGGGCGCCGTGGTGACGGAACGGTCGAAATCGGTGCGCGTGCCGTCGCTGTACCACAGGGGGAAACCGCCCCAGTTGCTGCCTTTCGGGGCATTCTTCTGGTTGCTGGCGCCGACCATGATGACGCTGCCGGGCGCCAGGTCTGCCTCGGCGGTGGCGTAGACGAGCTGGCGCTCGTTCGAATAGCCATTGGTGAAGGACTTGCGGTCCTGCCAGGCAGCCGCCACGCGGCCGCGCACGGAGCCGTCCCCGTTCAGCGGCGCGGCCAGGTCGACCGTGCCGCGGTAATCGCTCCAGGAACCGGCTGCCAGCGACCATTGCCCCTCGAACTGCCTGGCGCCGGCCCGCTTGCGCACAAGGTTGATCGAGGCTGACGGGTAGCCGGCACCCGTCAGCAAGCCCGTGGCGCCGCGCGTCACTTCCACGCGGTCGTAGATCAGCGCATCCATTTCCGATTCGCCGCCCGAATACTGCACCTTATACGTGGTGGGCACGCCGTCGTACTGGAAATTGTCGACGTCGAAGCCGCGCGCGGAAAAGGTGCTGCGTTCCGTGTCGAACTGGTTGACGGCCATGCCGGGCGTATTGCGCAGCACGTCGCGCACCGTCAGCAAGTCCTGGTCATCCATGCGCTGGCGCGTGATGACGCTGACCGATTGCGGCGTCTCGCGCAGGGACAGCACCAGTCCCGTGGCGCTGGCCGTGGCCGGCGTCGTGTACGAATTCGTCCCTTCCGTGCTGGTGCCGCGCTCGGCCGTGGCGCGCACGGCGATGCCGGGCAGGGTGGCCGCCTCGCTGGCGGACGGCAGCCGGCGCACGGCGTAGTGGCCGCCGCCCTGGTCGATAGCAACGAGGCCGCTGCCGTCGAGCAGGCGCGCGAAGCCGTCGGCCACCTGGTAATTGCCGCTCAAGCCCCCGCTGTTCAAGCCCGCGTACAGGCTGGCGGCGCCGGAAATACTGACGCCCGCGTCGGCCGCAAAGGCGGACAGGGCGGTACTGAGGGGGCCGGCTGCCACCTGGTAGTGGCGCGCGGGCGCTTGCTGATGCTGCTGGGCGCATGCGGGCGCGGTCAAGGCCAGGCTGCCCAACAGGGCCAGGGTCATGCTGGTGTTGCGATAATGCTTCATTGCTTGTTTCCCTTCGTTCATGTGTTGGTCCTGTGTGGATTGACGGGGCACATGCGCGAAAGGGACATTTTTTCAGAAGTTTTTATATTGGTTCGACGGAAATCCAGAAACGGCTGTGGCGCCGCACGCGGATGGGGAGCGATGCTTGCAATAGTGATAATTGTTGATCCGTGTCATGCAGCTGGAACACGCCCGACACGCGCAGCCGCGCCACGGCCGGGTCGCAGCGCACGACGCCGTGGCGGTAGCGGGCCAGCTGCGCCAGCACGTCGGCCAGCGGCGTGTCGTCCGCGTACAGCAAACCCTTGAGCCAGGCATCTGCCCGGGGCGCCAGCGGCTGCGGCACCCCGGCGGCCGACGCGTCGAAGCTGGCTTGCCAGCCCGCCTGCACGATGCGGGGCCTGCCTTCGGCGGGCCGCACTTCGACGGCGCCCTGCGCGACGGCCACGCGGGTGCGCGCGCCGAACAGGCTGTCGTCCTGGCGCACCGTGAAGCGCGTGCCGAGTGCGCGGATGCTGCCATTGCTGGTGCGCACGATGAAGGGACGCCCGAGCGGATCGGGGCTGGTCGCCACGTGCAGTTCGCCGGCGCGCAGCTGGACCAGGCGCAGCGCGTCGCTGAAACCGAGGTCGGCGGCGCTGGCCGTGTTCAGGCTCAGGGTGCTGCCGTCGGGCAAGGCAAGATGGCGGATTTCGCCCGTCGCCGTGCGCAGCTCGGCCGTCCATGCCTGCCATGGGGCCACCTTCAGCGTGGCCCAGCCGGCCGGCCCGGCGGCGATCAGCAGGGCCAGGGTCTTCAGGGCGGCACGGCGGGCGGCGCCGCCCGGGCGGTCCAGCACAGGCATGGCCAGCGGCGGGGGCAGCATGCCGAAGGTGCGGCAGACCTGCTCGGCGCGCTGCCAGGCCGTTTCATGGTCGGGGTGGGCGGCGCGCCAGCCGGCCAGCGCCTGTTGCGCGGCGGCGTCCAGTTCTCCGCCTTGCAGGCGCATCATCCAGTGCGCCGCGGCGCGCGCGGCGCGCGCATCGATGGCCGTGCTCATGCCAGCAGCACGATGCATTGGGCGTATGCCTGCACCATGTAGCGCTTGACGGTGCGCTCGCTGACCCGCAGGCGCGCGGCGATGTCCGCATACTCCATGCCTTCGAGCTGCGACAGCAAAAAGGCCGTGCGCACCTTAGCGCCCAGGCCGTCGAGCATGGCGTCGATGCGGTGCAGGGTTTCCAGGATCAATAAACGCTCTTCCGCCGACGGCGCGGCGGGTGCGGGCAGTTGCGCCAGGGTGGCCAGCCAGGCCTGCTCCAGCGACTGGCGGCGGTAATGGTCGATCAGCAGGCGCCGCGCCACGGTGGTCAGGTAGGCGCGCGGTTCGCGCATGGTGACGGCGCGTTCGGCGGGCGTGGCCAGCAGTTTTACGAAGGTGTCCTGCGCCAGGTCGGCCGCGTGGTCGGTGCACGCGAGCTTGCCGCGCAGCCAGCGCAGCAGCCAGGGATGGTGCTCGCCGTACAGTTGGCTGAGGCAATACGGGCTTGGCGGATCGGCGGCAGGGGATACGGCATGCGTCACGACACACTCCAGGTTGGCGCGGAAGTCCATGCGTGGCAGATGCTGGCCCTTCTTAAATGCGAATGGTTCTCATTTTACATGGGAGTATCTGAATGTCAATGAGGATGGCTGGGCTTGATCTTGCTTGCATGGTATGAAATTTCCACATGGAAATATTTAATGTGTTATCTTTTACGGCAACATTAGTTGTATTGCATAAACTAATGTTCCATTTAAACTTATTCTGAATCTGGGTGTCTTTGTGTCTAATCATAGTGTGCGTAGTATGTTGAGTGTCTTGCTGGCTGCGGCCAGCGTGCATGCCGGGGCGACCCAGGCGGTGGACGAAGTTGTGGCGAAGCCGGCGGTGGAAGCCCCGGCAGAGGCGCCTGCCGTGGCGCATCCGGCCGCCTTGCCTGCCGTTGCGAAACTGAGCCTCGTATCCTCGGGCGAGCAGATGGTGGTGGACTACGGCACCAGCAGCAGCGCCGAAGAGTGCAAGGACTTTACGCCGGCGGGCAAGGTGTACGACGCCACGACCTTGCGCGAAAAACTGCTGCCGTTTATCGCGAAGATGGTCGAGCGGTCGCGGCGCATGACGGGCGTGCTGCCGGCCGTGGAGACAACGCTGAGCGCGGGCGAGCCGGTCTGGGTGCAGGCGTACGCCGACTGGCCGGCAGAGCACGGCTTGCGCGCCGGATCCTGCGGCCCGCTGACCCTGCAGCTGACGCCGGAAGCGGGCAAGAAATACCAGGTGGAATTCCGTTTCCTGGGCGATAACAAGTGCAGACAGGTGCTGCTCGATGTGACGGACCCGGCGGCCAGGCAGGAAATCGCGGCGCCCGTCACGGCCGCCTGTGCGGCGCCAAAAAAGTCGCTGTTCGGCCTGTTTTGACGCGGTTTACGGCCGGCGGCCGTCATGCTTAACAGAGTGATAATTGCTGTTCCGCTATACTGAGCGTCCCTCTCGCAGTCAATACCGGAACCACCATGGACCTCAGTACCCACGCAGCCGTCGTCAACTGCGAAGCCTACCGCGATGGCAGGAAGATCGCCCACTTCGACATCGACAAGGCGGGCGATTTCCTCGGCGACCCCAGCTGTTTCGTGTGGATCGGCCTGGCCAGCCCCGATGCCGCCGCCATGCAGGCGCTGCAGACGGCGTTCGGCCTGCACGAACTGGCCGTCGAAGATGCGGAAGCGGCGCACGAGCGGCCCAAGCTCGAGGAGTACGGCGACACCCTGTTCATGGTGCTGCACACGGCCAGCCTCGACGGCGACGCCATCGTCTACGGCGAGACGCACGTCTTCCTCGGTTGCCGTTTTATTATCACCGTGCGCCACGGCCCGTCGGCCGGCTATGCGAAGTTGCGCGAACGCAAGGAAAGCGTGCCGGACAAGCTGGCCAGCGGCCCCGGCTATGTGTTGTACTCCATCATCGACTTCATCGTCGACCAGTACCAGCCCTGCATCGACCACTTGCAGGCCAAATTCCAGCAATACGAAACCCAGCTGTTCAAGCCCAGTTTGAGCGAAGACAAGCTGCAGGATTTCTACCAGCTCAAGACGGAACTGCTGAAACTGGACGCGGCCGTCAACCCGTTGCATGAAATCTGCACCCAGCTGATCCGTTTCCACGGCGATATCGTGCCCAAGGAAAACCGCATCTATTACCGTGACATCCTCGACCACGTGAAGCGGGTCACGCACACGGCGGGGCAGATGCGCGAAATGGTCAATTCCGCCATGCAGGTGGCGCTGGGCCAGATTTCGCTGCGCCAGAACGAGGTCGTCAAGCGCCTGGCCGGCTGGGGCGCCATCCTGGCCGTGCCCACCATGGTCTTCAGCCTGTACGGCATGAACTTCGAGTTCATGCCGGAGCTGAAATGGCGCGGCAGCTATCCGGCCGTCATCGCCGGCATCCTCGTCGGCTGCTACCTGCTGCACCGGCGCCTGAAGCGCGACGGCTGGCTGTAGCGGCCGCCGTTGGCCGCCATGCAAGTATTGGAGAGTTTTTCCGCAAAATAAGCTGCTACGATGAAGTGTCTGAGTGAAGGTGGTTGAAGGTGGATGAACCTCCTTGGCGTGGATAAGGTGTCCCGCCGGCGCCGTACCCCTGTATCGCCGGTATGACACATTGACTCCCCGACGCCACAAGGCTCCTGATCCCCAGGAGCCTTCTTTTTGCCTGTCTATTGCTGCGCCACGGCGCCCGCCGCTTCCAGGATCAACGCCGCCACCTCCACGGGACGCGATGCGAGCGAAGCGTGGCTGGCGTTGAGCGTGATGACTTTGCGCGCCTGCAGGCGTGCCGCCATGCGTTCCTGGTTGACGGGGGAGATCATGCGATCGGCGCTGGACACCTGGTACCAGCTGGGCTTGTGGCGCCAGGCCGGGTCGGCAACGGTGTCGCCGAAGGTGCCCGCCAGCGGCGCCTTCTGGATCACGCCCAGCACGGCGCCTTCTTCCGCATCGAGGTCCTGGCAAAAGCTGTCATGGTATTGCTCGGGCTTGACCCACAGATAGCCGTCGCTGTCGCCTTCCAGGCTGGCCGCGCCCAGCGGCGGGTGTTGCTGCGTGATGCTGCCGGCGCTTTCGCCCGCATCGGGCGCGAAGGCGGCGATGTACACGAGGCCCGCCACATTCGGCGCATTGCCGGCCACGCTGATGACGGCGCCGCCGTAGGAGTGTCCAACAAGCAACACCGGGCCGTCCACCTGCGCCACCATCTTGCGCGTGCGTTCGGCGTCGTCGGCCAGCGACGTCAATGGCAGTTCCACGGCGCGGATGGCCGTGTGGCCCTGTCGGCGCAATTCGGCGATGACGCGGCTCCAGTGGGCGGCGCCGCCCCAGAAACCGTGGACGAGGACGATGGTGGCTTGCTGGCTCATGCGGATACTCCTTGTGGCAAGGGAAACGGCGGAAACCGCACGGTTGCAAAGGCGTGAACGTGCGGCGGACAACTGCGCATCCATTGTAGACCTTCCGGCGCTGCCGCCGGTGTCGCTTTATCTTTGGCTCTGTCTCCGTTAAGTAGGGGATTTCCAGGAATCTTGCTCTGCCCCGGCTGTCCGAGTGTCTATATCAGACAAACAGGAGCCTTCCATGCAGCACGCCAAATGGATCCGTTTTATCGCGCGGGCATCAGCCACGAGGCCGTCGACTTGCGCGCCGGCCTCCCCGTGCAGGGCGCCGCCCATGTACAGAACGTCAACGCCTATCACAGCCGCCTGCGCGCATGGCTGCGGCCCTTTCACGGCGTGGCGACGCGCTACCTGCCGAATTACCTGGCATGGCGCTGGATCCTCGACGCCGGGCGCATCCGCTCATCAGAAGCGTTACTGAAAGCAACGGTGGGAGCATTCCCACACCTGACGGTGACATAGCCCTATTTTTTCCCGGCGCATGGCTTCGCTGGTGCGGCACCAGCACCGGCAAGGTCGTCACCCGCAGCACCGTGCGCGCGATGCTGGAAGCGCCACAGGCGGCGGGTGTGGAAAAGGCGGCGTGTTGTCTGTTCTGGCCATGCCGCATTCCTTGTCGGGTGGAAAGCATGACCAGTATCGGCGGCAGACAGCGAGCGCGACCGAATGCCGCATGAACACAGGCCCAAGGCCAATGCGCGCTACAGCATGCGCTGGAAAACCCCGTCCTTGCCCAGCAGCAGATGCTTGAGGCCTGCCAGCAGGTGCAGCACGACCAGGCCGGCCAGGGTCCAGGCCGCCAATTCATGCAGTCCGAACCATTGCTCGGCCAGCGCGTGGTCGGGCGCGAACCAGCGCGGCAGCGCCAGGCCGAAGAAGGCCGCGCCGCTCTTGCTCAGCAGTGCCCCCGCCAGGCCCGTGGCTGGCACCAGCAGCATGCCCAGGTACAGCAGGCCGTGGCCCAGGCGTGACAGCCGTGCTTGCCAAAATGGCACCGACGGCGGCAAGTCCGCCGGGCGGTGGCCCAGGCGCCAGGCGGCGCGCGCGGCAAGCAGCATGAGCAGCAGCAGGCCCAGCGATTTATGCAGATTGAAGTACACCTCGCTGCCTGGCTCGTCTTCCACTTCCATCATGTACCAGCCCAGGGCCAGCATGACGGGGATCAGCACGGCCATCAGCCAGTGCAGCAGGCGGGCCGGGGCCGCATGGCGCCAGCCCTGCGGATTCATATTGTGCGTGTGCATGGTATTTCCTTTTTGGTGTGTCGGTGGATGATTCATGGTGGCGTGCCGCCTCAGTCGATGGACCAGATGGCGTGCGCGTCGAGCTGCAGGCGCGCCAGCGCCGCCAGTGCCTCGATCTGCGCCGTTTGCGCCGTCAGCGCCGCATCGAGCGCCTGGCGCCGGCCGGCCAGCGCCTCGGCCAGCGGGCATTTGCCCGCCTCGTAGGCGCGCAGCATCAGGTCCGCCTGGCGCGCCGTCTGTTGTTGCACTTCTTGCAATGTAGACCAGATCTCGCGGGTGTGCACGCTGTCGTTGGCCGCCCTCCTGGCCGCCAGGGCGACGCGCAGCTGCGTCTGCGCCACCCGCTCGCGCGCCATCGCCGCCTGGATGGCCGCCGCCGACCTGTCGGCCGCGCGTCCGGCGCCGGGCAAGGGAAAGGACAGGCTTACGCCGAATACGCGCTCCTGTCCGTCGCGTTCGCGCGCCGCGCGCAGCGCCAGCGTGGGGTCGGGCATGGCGTCGCT
Source organism: Janthinobacterium sp. TND4EL3 (assembly GCF_900156175.1). Taxonomy (GTDB): domain Bacteria; phylum Pseudomonadota; class Gammaproteobacteria; order Burkholderiales; family Burkholderiaceae_D; genus Janthinobacterium. The sequence goes on along the minus strand of NZ_FTMV01000009.1, from coordinate 256,800 downwards.
GGCCTGGCGCCTGGCACGCATGGCGTACAGCTCCGCTTCCGCCTGGGCCAGCTGCAGCTCGTGATTGTCGTGCTCGATGCGCTGGACCCAGCCGGATACGGCCTCGCCGCTCGCCAGCGGCGGGGGCAGCGCGTCGGCCTGCGGACGGGGCAAGCCGGGATAGCTGACGGCCAGCAAGGTCAAGGTCTGCTCGCTGCGCTGGCGCGCCTGCTGCAGCAGGGCCAGCACGCGCCGCTGTTCCGTATCGGCCTGCAGCAGTTCGAGCCCGGCGCCGTCGCCGGCCCGCACGCGGCGCGCGGCGATCGCCTGCAGGCGCTGCGTCACGGCCAGCTGCTCTTCCAGCCGCGCCACGCCGGCCAGCTCGCGCAGGGCGTCGAACCAGTCGCGCAGCAGGGCGCGCCCCGTCTCGTGCCAGGCATCGGCATGCTGCGCCCGCGCCACGGCCAGGCCTTGCTCGCCCAGCGCCTGGTCCTGGCCAGCCTTGCCGAACCAGCGCAGGGGACGCTCCAGCGCCACCTCCTGTTCCCGATAGCGCTCCGCGCCGGGAACGGTGCGGCGGCTGGCGCCCGCGCGCAGCGTCCATTCATGGGGACCGGCGGCCAGCTTGTCGCGTTCGGCGCCGGCCAGTTGCGCATTCAGTACGCCCTCGCGCAGCGCCGGCAGGCTGGCCAGCACCCGCCGCACCTCGGCTTCGGGCGGCAGCGCGGACAGCGCGCCGGGCGCCGCCTGCGCCCCGGCCGCCACGCACAGCAGCAGCGCCATGGCGCGCACCCTCATGCCAGCCTCCCGTGGCACAGCACGGGGCTGATCCAGTAGGCGATGTCGGGCTTGGGCAGCCGTGCCGCCAGCGCGCCTACGAGCAGGCGCAGGTCGGCGTCGATGCCGGCGATCAGGACCAGTTTGCGCCGCCCCCGTCCGCGTACCTGCTCCAGGGTGGAAGGGTAGGCGGCGCCCGGCCCCATGCCTTGCGCCTCGATTACGGAAAACCCGGCGGTCCAGGACGGGTGCAGCAGCAGGAAATCGAGGATGTCCTCTTCGAGGGCGGCGGGCAGGGCCAGCGTCAGCATGGCGTCGCAGGCGGAAGGATCAGGGTGCTGCATGCAGGGCTCCAGTCAAGGGTGGGGTGGGGGCGGACGGCCGCGCCACGCCGTAGCGGCGGAACAGCAGCGGCAGCAGCACCAGGGTCAGCACGGTGGCGCTGAGCAGGCCGCCGATGACGACGATGGCCAGCGGTTTCTGGATTTCCGAACCGGGTCCGGTGGCCAGCAGCAGCGGCACCAGGCCCAGGCCCGTGATACAGGCCGTCATCATGACGGGACGGAAACGCCGCACGGCGCCGTGCAGCACCAGTTCGCCGACGGCCGCGCCGCGCGCATGCAGGTCGTTGAAGCAGGTGATCATCACCAGGCCATTGAGCACGGCGATGCCCATCAGCGCGATGAAGCCGACCGAGGCGGGCACGGACAGGTACTCGCCCGTCACGGCCAGCGCATACACGCCGCCCGTCAGGGCGAACGGGATGTTGACCAGCACCAGCAGGGTTTGCCGGATGCTGCGCAAGGTACAGAACAGCAGCAGGAAGATCAGCGCCAGCGCAACGGGCACGACCAGCGCCAGGCGGGCGGCCGCGCGCTGCTGGTTCTCGAACTGGCCGCCCCAGGCGATGCGGTAGCCGGGCGGCAGCGGCACCTGGCGCGCCACCAGTGCCTTCGCTTCGTCGACGAAGCCGACCAGGTCGCGGCCGCGCACATTCGCACGCACCACCACCAGGCGCGCCGCATTTTCCCGTTCCACCTTGACGGGGCCGTCGACCGTGCGCAGGCTGGCCACCTGGCTCAGGGCGATGGCCGGGCCGTCGGCCGTGGGCAGGCGCAGCTGGCGCAACAGGTCGGCCGACAGCTGCAGCTGTTCGCCGCCGCGCAGCAGCAGGGGCAGCCGCTTGCCGCCTTCGATGACGACGCCCGCCTGGCGCCCCTCGATGAGGGTGCGCAAGTCGCCCTGGACCTGTTCCACGGACAGGCCCAGGCGGCCGGCCGCCACGCGGTCGATATCGACCTGCAGGTATTGCACGCCCGCGTTTTGCGTTGTCAGCACGTCCTCGCTGCCGGCCAGCGTTTGCAGCTGGGCCACGATGCGCGCGGCCAGCGCGCCCAGCGTCCGGTTGTCCGGGCCGTAGATCTTGACGGCCACGTCGCCGCGCACGCCCGACAGCATTTCCGAGGTGCGCATCTCGATGGGCTGGGTAAAGCTGATATTGACGCCTGGAAAGCTCGCCGTGGCCGCGCGCAAGGCGTCGACCAGCGCTTCCTTGTCCGCGCTGCGCCACTGCGCGCGCGGCTTGAGCACGAGGAAGGAGTCCGTTTCGTTCAGGCCCATGGGATCGAGTCCCAGTTCATCGGAGCCCAGGCGCGCCACGATGCGCTGTACCTCGGGCACCTGTTCCAGGATGCGGCGCTCGATGGCCTGGTCCAGGCGCGCCGACTCCTGCAGGTTGATGGATGGCAGTTTTTCGATTTGCATGATGATGTCGCCTTCATCCAGCGTGGGCATGAATGACTTGCCAACATGCAAGAAGACGCCGGCGGCCAGCAGCAGGGCCGCCACGGCCGCGCCGGCGACCAGGCGTTCGCGGCCCAGGGCGCGCCGCAGCAGGGCCAGGTAGGCCGCTTCCATCTTCCGCACCAGGCGCGGCGTGCCCGCGTGGCGTTCGGACAGCAGCAGCGAGGCGAGCACGGGAATGACGGTCAGCGACAGCAGCAGCGAGGCGGCCAGCGCGAAGAGGATGGTCAGCGCCACGGGGGCGAACAGCTTGCCTTCCAGGCCCTGCAGCGTCAGCAGGGGAAGGAAGACGATCATGATCACCAGCATGCCGGCGCTCACGGGCAGGGCGACTTCGCGCACGGCCCGGTAGATGCCGTGCAGGCGCGGCATGCCCGGCTGGACGCGGGCGCCATGGGCCTCGATGTTCTCCACCACCACGACGGCCGTATCGACCAGCATGCCGATGGCGATGGCCAGGCCGCCCAGCGACATCAGGTTGGCGCTCAGGCCATGCGCCTGCATGAGCAGGAAGGTGGCCAGCGCCGCCAGCGGCAGGATGCAGGCGACCACCAGCGCCGAGCGCAGGTTGCCCAGAAAGACATACAGCAGCACGATAACCAGCACGGTCGCTTCGGCCAGCGCGCCCGTGACGCTGGCCACGGCCCGCTCCACCAGCTTGCCGCGGTCGTAGAAGGTGCTGATGCGGGTGCCTTCGGGCAAGCTGGGGGCCAGCGCGTCGAGGCGCGCGCGCACCTGCTGCACCACCTGCTGCGCATTCGCGCCGCGCATGGCCAGCACCAGCGCCTGCACGGCTTCGCCGCGCCCGTCCTGGGTGACGGCGCCGTAGCGCGTCAGCTGGCCGATGCGCACCGTGGCCACCTGGCCCACGTTCACGGCCAGGCCGCCGCGCCGCGCGATGCCGATGGCGCGCACGTCGTCCAGCGTGCGGATGGCCGCGTCGCTGCGGATCAGCAGCGCCTCTTCGCCGCTGCCCAGGCGGCCCGCGCCGTCGCTGCGGTTGTTCGCTTCCAGCGCCTGCTGCAACTGCGTCAGCGACAGGCCGCGCGCCGCCAGGGCGGCCAGGTCGGGCACTACTTCGAAGCTGCGCACCATGCCGCCGAGCGAATTGACGTCGGCCACGCCGGCGATGTTGCGCAGCTGGGGACGGATGGTCCATTCGAGCAGCGTGCGCTTTTCCATCAGGCTCAAGGGTCCCTCGATGGTGAACATGAAGATTTCGCCCAGCGGCGTGGTGATGGGCGCCAGGCCGCCGCTGACGGAGGCGGGCAGGTCCTTCAGCACGCCGGCCAGCCGTTCGCTGACCTGCTGGCGCGCCCAGAAGACGTCCGTGCCTTCCTGGAAGTCCAGCGTGATGTCGGCGATCGCATACTTCGACTGCGAGCGCAGCACGGCCTGGCGCGGGATGCCCAGCAGTTCCTGCTCGATGGGGGCGACGATGCGCGCCTCGACTTCTTCCGGCGTCATGCCGGGCGCCTTCAGGATCAGCTTGACCTGGGTACCGGAGACATCGGGAAAGGCGTCGATGGGCAGCGCGCGGAACGCCTGCACGCCGGCCGCCGCCATCAGCGCGGCCAGCACCAGCACCAGCAGGCGCTGCGACAGCGACAGGGCGATGAGGCGGGCCAGCATCACTGGCCTCCCTGGGCGGGCGCGTCGGCCGCCGGCCCCAGGCCGCTCCAGCTGCCCTTGAGGACCGCCAGGCCGCGCACGGCCACGGCGTCGCCCGCCGCCAGCGCGCCGCGCGCCCAGACCATGCCGCCGCCGGCCGGCGTGGCCTGCACGGGCGTGGCGGCGAAGCCCTTGCCGTTGGCGACAAAGACATAGTCCTGCCGCGTGCCGTGCATGCCGCGTACCAGCGCCACGGCCGGCACGGCCACGCCGCCTGCGCCACCGGCCCGCTGTGCCGGGCGCAGCAGGCGCGCTTCGACAAAGGCGTTCACCTTCAGGCACGGGTCCTGGCCGATTTGCCGCGCGCGCAGCTGTGCGCCTTGCGTGGCGCCGTCGAGGACGGGCGAGATGGCCGTCACGCGCAGCCTGGCGCAGCCTTCGACCTGCAGCAAGTCGCCCACGCGCAGCTGCGGCAGTTGCGTGCGCGTGGCCTGCAACTGCACCCACAGGGGCATGCTGGCGGCCACGCGTGCCAGCAGCGCGCCCGCTTCGACGTGCTGCCCGGCTTCAACGGGCAATGCCAGCACGGTGCCTTCCCGGCCGGCGCGCACCGTCAGCAGCGGCGAGGGGGCGCGCTGTTCGCGCAGGCGCCGCAGCGCCACGCCATCGAGGCCTGCGCCGCGCAGCGCCTGTTCGCGTTCGCCGGCCGCCAGCGTGGCCAGCTGCGCCGCATCGCGGCTCTCGTCAAGACGGGCGCGGGCGATGATGCCGTCGCCGTACAGTGCTTCGTCGCGCGCCAGCCGGGCATGGGCCCGGCGCGCCGCACTGTGCGCTTCCAGGTAGGCGCGCTGCCACTCCAGCCAGCCCTGGCTGTGCAAGGTCAGCAGCGGCGTTCCGGCGCGCACCTGCTGCAAGGTGCTTGCATGCACCTGCTGCACCACGCCTCCGAGCACGGCGCTGGAGACGGCGTTCGCGTCGGGCGGCGCCACCACGGTGCCCGACAGGTACAGGTCATTGCCTGCCGGGGCGGTTTCGCCGGGCAGCGTGGTGACGGCGCGCACGGTGGCAATGCCGGCACGGCTGATTTGCTGCGGAGTCAGCAGCAGTTGCTGCGGCGCGGCGGCCGACAGCAGCGGCCAGCCGAGCAGGGCCACTACTGTCCAGCAAGGCCGGCAGCGGTTAAGATGGAAGGAAGCAGGCATGGGAGGCGGGTGGAAGTCGAAGATGCATGGATGGTCGCCAGCAGATGTTAAGAAGTTCTTAATGTCCGGCCCCTACGCTGCAAGCACGAAATCCCGGACATGACCGCCAGACAGGACAAGCCACGATGCGCATATTGCTGACAGAAGACGATCCCCAGCTGGGGCGCGCCACGCAGATGGGGCTGGAGCAGGCCGGCTACGCCGTCGACTGGGTGCAGTCGGCCGAAAGTGCGCACACGGCCGTGCGCCTGCACCGTTACGGCTGCCTGCTGCTCGACCTGGCATTGCCGGGCGAGGACGGCATGCAGGCGCTGGCGACCTTGCGCCGCGGCGGCTACGACGGGGCGATCCTGATCGTCACGGCGCGCGACCAGATCGTCGACCGCGTGGCGGGCCTGGATGCGGGAGCGGACGACTTCATCGTCAAGCCCTTCGACCTCGACGAGCTGGCGGCGCGCATGCGCAGCGCCTGCCGGCGGGCGGCCGGGCGCACCCGCGAAGAGCTCGTGCACGGCGATATCGTCATCGATGTCGCCGCGCGCCAGGTGCTGCAGGCCGGCGTGGCCGTGCCCCTGACGGGCAAGGAATTCAGCATCCTGCTGATGCTCGTCGAGCAACGCGGGCGCGTCCTGAGCCGCGCGCAACTGGAAGAGGGCGTCTACAGCTGGGGCGAGGAAATCGACAGCAACGCGCTGCAGGTGCATATCCACCACCTGCGGCGCAAGCTGGGCAGGTCGCTGATCCGCACCGTGCATGCCATCGGCTACAGCATCGACATGCCCGCCATGCCCGATATGCAGGCGTGGCCATGACGGCCCCCGCCCTGCGCACCGCCGGCGCATGGTCGCTGCGGCGCACGCTGCTGGCCGTGCTGCTGGGGCTGACGTTTACGCTATGGGGCTTCAGCGCCGCCATCGTGTACCTGGAGGCGGGGCGCGAAAGCCAGGAACTGTTCGACCAGTCGCTGGCCGAGACGGGGCATTTGCTGCTGTCCCTGGCCGAACACGAGGTGCAGGAGCATGGCGCGAGCACGTCGCTGGTGATGCCGGTGGCGCAGAACCGCAACCACCGCCAGTATCTGCTGTTCCAGGTATGGGATGCGCAGCACCGCCTGCTGTACAAGAATGCCGGTGCGCCGGACCAGGCATTCGCCGCGCCGGCCGACGTGGGCTACAGCTGGCGCGACAACGATGGCCGCCTGTGGCGCATCTATACGAGCTGGAACCACGACGCCCGGCTGCAGATACAGGTGGCCGAACCGGCCAGCCACCGCCAGGAAATCAGCAGCCGCTTCGCCGTCAAGCTGCTGGCGATCGGCTTGCCGATGGCGGCCCTGGCGGCGCTGGCCATCTGGTGGAGCATCAATCGCGTGTTTCGCGCCCTGCGCCGTTCCGCCAATGAAGTGGCGCAGCGCACGCCCGACGATCTCGCCAGTGTCAGCGTGGCGGGCGCCCCCCTGGAGGTGCAGCCGCTGCTGCAGGCCATCAACCGCCTGTTCGTGCGCGTACGCCAGACGCGCGAGCAGGAGCAGCGCTTCACGGCCGATGCCGCGCATGAACTGCGCACGCCGCTGGCGGCCATCAAGACGAACCTGCAGGTGCTGCAGCGCGCCCGCAGCGACGCGGAGCGCCGCGAGTCCGTGACGGGGCTGGGCCTGAGCGTGGACCGCGCCACGCGCCTGGTGGGGCAGCTGCTGACCTTGTCCCGGCTCGACCCGCAGTCGCAGCCGCCGCCCGACCTGCCAGTGCTGGACCTGGCCGCCTTGCTGGCCGAACAGCTGCCCGCCTGGATGGCGCAGGCGCAGCGCCAGGACCTGCTGCTGAAAACGGCGCTGGCCACGGCGCCATGCCGCCTGCAGCCGGATCACGTCCTGATCCTGGCGCGCAACCTGGTGGACAACGCCATGCGCTACACCCCGGCCGGCGGCGCGCTGGTGCTGGCCTGCGGCGCCGATGCCGACGGCGTGCTGCTGCGCGTGAGCGATACGGGACCCGGCATCGCCGGGCATTTGCGCGAGCGCGTGTTCGAACGGTTTTTCCGCGCGGCCGGCGCGCACCAGCCGGGCAGCGGCCTGGGCTTGTCCATCGTGCGGCGCATCGCCGAGACGCATGGCGCCAGCGTGCAGCTGGACGCCGGGCCGGACGGCACCGGCCTGGTGGTGACGGTACGCTTTCCCGCACCCGCCAGCCCGCCCATTCATGCATAAAGGAGTCTGACCATGCCATTGCGACACCGCGAGTTTCACCGGATGGATAACGTCGGCTGGCTGCGTGCCGCCGTCCTGGGCGCCAATGACGGCATCGTCTCGACGGCCAGCCTGGTGCTGGGCGTGGTCGCGGCCCATGCCACGCACGAGAGCATCCTGGTGGCCGGCGTGGCAGGCCTGGTGGCGGGCGCCATGTCGATGGCGACGGGCGAATACGTGTCGGTGCAGTCGCAGGCCGATACGGAGCAGGCGGCGCTGGAGCGCGAAGGCGGCGAGCTGCTGGACGACCCCAACGGCGAGCTGCACGAGCTGACGCACATTTATGTGGCGCGCGGCCTGGCGCCGGCCCTGGCCGCGCAAGTGGCCAGGGCGCTGACGGCGCATGACGCCATCGGCGCCCATGCGCGCGATGAACTGGGCATCACGGAGAGCATGCGTGCGCGGCCCTTGCAGGCGGCGCTGGCCTCGGCCCTCAGTTTTGCCGTCGGCGCGGCCCTGCCGCTGGTGGTGGTGCTGCTGGCGCCCATGTCCGTGCTGGCGCCGGCCATCGCCGGCTCGTCGCTACTGTTCCTGGCGCTGCTCGGCGGCTTGGCCGCAAGGGCCGGTGGCGCCCGCGTGGGCAGGGGCGTGCTGCGCGTGGTGTTCTGGAGCGCGCTGTCGATGGCGGCGGCATCGGGCATCGGCGCACTGTTCGGCACCGCGACGGGCTGACGCAATCAGTGCGATACCAGCACGGGCAAGGTCGTTTCCTGCAGCACCGTGCGCGTGACGCCGCCCAGCAGCGCTTCGCGCAGGCGCATGTGGCCGTAGCAGCCCATCACCACCAGGTCGCACTGGCGCTGCGCCGCCATGGCCAGCAGGGCCGCGCCCACGTCCTGGCCCGGCGGCGTGTCGTGCTGCAGCACGTCGACATTGACGCCGTGGCGCGCCAGGTACAGGGCCAGGTCGGCGCCGGGCTGTTCGCCGTGCGCGGCCGGCTGGGTGTGCGAATTGACGACGGCCAGCGTCACCTGCTGCGCGCGCTGCAGCAGCGGCAGCGCATCGGTGATGGCGCGCAGCGCCTCGGCGCTGCCGTTCCAGGCCAGCAGCGGGCGCTGGCCCGTATGCGCCGGGACGGCCTGTGGCGCATGCGGCACCATCAGCACGGGACGGCCGCAATGGAGCATCAGGTATTCGGCCGTGCCGGCGATGACGCGCGAAGGCGTGTCCTGCGGGTCCGTCTGGCCGAGGATCACCAGGTCGCAATAGCGTGCCTGCAGCAGCAGCGCGCCTTGCGCATCGTCGTCGACGAAGCGCGTTTCATAGGTGGCAAGCCCCTCTTCGCGGGCGATGCGCTCGAAATCGTGCAGCGCCTCGCTGGCCTGGCTGCGCAGCGCCTGCATTTGCGCTGGCGCAAACTGCAGCGCGTTGACGCCGCCGCCATACGCATAGCGCGAGATGCCGCTCATGGCCGAGCCGATCAGGTGCGCCCCTTCGGCGATGGCCAGGCGCACGGCCAGGCGCACGCGCTGGGCGCAGTGGCGTGAATTGTCGACGTGGACCAGCAGGGTAGTGTAGGGCATGGCGTTTTCCTCGGTTGTCGGATATCGGTTGTCAGGGTTGCAGCACGTAGCTGCCGGGGGCGTCGCCCAGGTCAGCCCCCATGGGCGGCGGCGCCACTGGCGCGCCGGAGCGCTGCGCCAGCCACGCCTGCCAGGCGGGCCACCAGGAACCCTGCTGGCGTGGCACGTCGTGCTGCCAGCTGTCGGCGTCGATGTAGGGTTCGTCGTGGCGGTGCGTGGCCAGCTGGTAGCTGCGGCGCGGCTGGCCTGGCGGCGAGACGACGCCCGCATTGTGGCCGCCCGAGGTGAGCAAAAAAGTGACGTCCGTGTCGGTCAGCAACTGCAGCTTGTAGACGGAGCGCCACGGCGCCACGTGGTCCGTCAGGGTGCCGACGGCGAAGATGGGCGCGTGGATGTCGGGCAGGGCGATATGGCGGCCCGCCGTGCGGTAGCGGCCCTCGGCCAGGTCGTTGTGCAGGAAGAGCTGGCGCAGGTATTCCGAGTGCATGCGGCAGGGCATGCGCGTGGCGTCCGCATTCCAGGCCATCAGGTCGCTGTCCTGCTCATCGAGCCCCAGCAGGTAGTGGCGCAGGCGGCGCGACCAGATCAGGTCATTCGAGCGCAGCAGCTGGAAGGCACCCGCCATCTGCCGCGTATCGAGGTAGCCCTGCTTCCACATGGCCGCTTCCAGGAAGCTCACCTGGCTGTCGTCGATGAACAGCGACAGTTCGCCCGGTTCCTTGAAGTCCACCTGCGAGGCCAGCATGGTGAGGCTGGCCAGGCGCGCATCGCCGTCGCGCGCCATCGTGGCGGCGGCAATCGCCAGCAGGGTGCCGCCCAGGCAGTAGCCGGCCGCGTGCACCTGCGGCGCGCCCGTGATGCGGGCGACGGCGTCGAGCGCGTCCATCACGCCGAGCTGGCGGTAGTCTTCCAGCGACAGTTCGCGGTCCGCCTCCAGCGGATTTTTCCAGGAAATCATGAATACCGTGTGACCCTGCTCGACCAGGTAGCGCACCAGCGAATTGTGCGGCGACAGGTCGAGGATGTAGTACTTCATGATCCAGGCAGGCACGAACAGCAGCGGCGTCGCCTGCACGCTTGCGCCGGCCGGCGCGTACTGCAGCAGTTCGATCAGGTCGTTGCGGTAGACCACCTTGCCCGGCGTGACGGCCACGTTCACGCCCACTTGATAGGTGCGCTGGTCGGGCGCGTGCGCGCCCATGGCGGCGCGGCGCCAGTCTTCGGCCAGGTGCTGCGCGCCGTGCACCAGGTTGGCGCCGCCGCTTGCCACGGTGGCTTGCTGCACCACGGGATTGGTCAGCATGAAGTTCGACGGCGCCAGCATGTCGAGCCACTGGCGCACCGTAAAGGTGACGACGTCCTCATGGTGCGGCGACACGCCGCGCACGCCCGTGGTGGCGCGGTGCCACCATTGCTGCTGCAGCAAGAAGCCCTGGTAGACCAGGTTGTATGGCCAGCGCTGCCAGGCCGGGTCTTCGAAGCGCCGGTCCTGCGGCAGCGGCGCGATGCACGGCTGCTCGAACGTGGTGCCCGGTTGCGCAGACAGCAGCGCGTACTGCTGCCAGCGCCAGATCTTCTTCCACGCTTCCTGCAGCAGCGTCTGCTGCTTCGACGGCGCCAGCGCCAGGTGGCCGAGCCAGTCGGCATAGGCATTGCCCAGTGCGGCGGGGGAAATGCCGCCCGTGAACTTGCCCAGCCAGGCGTTCAGGAACAGGTCCAGCGTGGCGCCCGAAGGCGCGTTTTCCGGGTAGCACGGCGCGGGCACGCCTTGCCAGGCGCTGCCCAGGCGTTCGTTGTCTTGCGTACCATGCTGCGTGATGCTCATAGGGACTCCGGCTATTTTTTTACAGGATAGCAAGAGCTTGTTCAAAAAATTATGATCTACATCAAGTTTGCCCGGATGCGTGCAGCATGCTCTCCGTCCCACCTATCCCCGCGCCCGCTTCCTCGACAAACAGGCGCAACTGGACTTCCAGCGCATCGAGGCGCGCCAGCAGCGCCGCCGGCCCGGCGGCGGCCGCTTCGCTTTCGATGGCCGTGGCGATGGCGACGGCGGGCGCCGCATGGAAATTGCCCAGCAAGCCGGCCAGCGTATGCGCCTGCCGGCTGACGGTGGGCCGGTCGTCCGCCTGCAGGGCCGCGCGCAGGGCGGCCAGTTGCGCCGGCAAGCCGTCCAGGAAGGAAGCGCCGATGATGGCGATCACGTCGGCATCGGCGCCGGCCAGCGCGGCGGCATAGTCGAAGCGGGGGGCGCCGTCGGCCAGCGCCGGCGCCGCCTCGGGCGCCGTGGCGGGCGGCGGCATGTGTTTGCCAATTTGCAACACATGCTGCTGGATCAGGCTCTGGAACGCCGCCGTGCGGAAGGGCTTGGACAGGTAGTCATCCATGCCGCCGTCGATGCAGCGTTCGCGGTCGCCTTCGAAGGCGCTGGCCGTCATGGCGATGATGACGCTTTTCGGCATGCCCTGCGCTTCGCGCTGGCGAATTTGCGCGGTGGCTTCGAAACCGCCCATTTCCGGCATCTGCAAGTCCATCAGGATCAGGTCGAAGTGGCCTGCCGCATGGTGTTCGAGCGCTTCGCGGCCATGTGCAGCATGCGTGACCTTGTGTCCGGCATTCGTCAGCAGCACGGTGGCCAGTTCGCGGTTCATGGCATTGTCCTCGACCAGCAGGATGTCCAGGCCGGGCATGCTTTCGCGGATGGCGTGGCGCGTGACCACGGGAGCGGCGCTGGGCTCGCCGCGGCAGGTGCCCAGCACGCTCAGGGTGACGCTCAGCAATTCCTCCGGGCTGGCCGGCTTGAGCAGATAGCCCTGAATGCCCAGTTCACGGCAGCGCGCCGCGTCGCCCAGGCTGCCGCTCGATGACAGCATGACGATGGGCACCTGGCTCCAGTGGGGCAGGGCGGCCAGCGCCGTGGCCGTGTCGAAGCCGTTCATGCCGGGCATGGCAAAGTCCATGATGATGCAGTCCGTCGGCAGGCTGGTGCGGCAGGCGTCCAGCGCCGCCTCGCCGGACTCGCAGGCGGTAACGCTGGCGCCGCAGTGCTCGAAGATCCTGCGCAGGATGGTCAGGCTGCTGGGATTGTCGTCGACCAGCGTGATGCTGCGTCCCGCCAGCGAGGCGCCGGGCGGCGGCAGGGGCAGGCGGTTGTCGCTGACGGGCAGGGACAGGTCCACGCTGAAGGTGCTTCCCTTGCCCAGTTCGCTCGACAGGCTGATCTCGCCTTTCATCATCGTCACCAGGCGCCGCGTGATCGACAGGCCCAGTCCCGTGCCGCCGAAGCGCCGCGTGGTCGAGCCGTCTTCCTGCTGGAAGGCGTCGAAGACGGCTTCCTGCATGTCGGCGGCGATGCCGATGCCGGTGTCGCGCACGTCCAGTTGCAGCTGCGCCATGCCGTCCCCGCTGGCGCGCAGCCGGGCGCTGACGATGACCTCGCCGCGCGGCGTGAACTTGATGGCGTTGCCCGTCAGGTTGGTCAGCACCTGGCGCAGGCGGCCAGGGTCGCCGAGCACGGTCTGCGGCAGCGCCGGATCGAGGTCGAGCACCAGTTCCAGGCCGCTGGCCTGCGCCCGCATGGCGTGCGCGCGCATGGTTTCCTGCATCAGCTGGCGCAGGTCGAAGGGGATGCTTTCCAGCGTCAGCATGCCCGCCTCGATCTTCGAGAAGTCGAGGATGTCATTGATGATGCACAGCAGCGCGTCGGCCGAGGCCTTGACGATTTCCAGGTACTTGCGCTGGTGGGCATCGAGCTGGGAGTCGAGCACCAGGTCCGTCATGCCGAGGATGCCGTTCATCGGCGTGCGGATTTCATGGCTCATGTTGGCCAGGAACTCGCTCTTCGAGCGGCTGGCCGATTCGGCCACTTCCTTGGCCAGCAGCAGGGCCCGTTCGGCCGCTTTTTGGCTGGAAATGTCGACCAGGGTGCCCACCAGGCCGCTCAAGCCGCCGTCGGACTTCAGCAGGGTCGCCTTGCTGAACAGCACATCGACCTGCCGCCCGCCGATGGTCAGCCGGTCTTCATATGTCTGGCTTCCCTTGTCGAGCATCAGGCGCACATCCTGCCGCGCCACCTGCTGCGCCTCCTGCGGCGGCAGGAGGTCGGCCGCCGTCAGGCCCAGGATGTCCGACTGGGGGAGCTGGAAGAAGGCGCAGAAGGCGCGGTTGGCGCGCAGGTAGCGGCCCTGCACGTCCTTCAGGTACAGGGGGATAGGAATGGTTTCGATCAGCGCATCGACGAAATTGAGGTTGTGGCGCAGCTCGCGCGCCGCCAGGCGGCGCTCCGTGATGTCGGTGAGGCTGCCGGTAATGCCTGCCAGCCGCCCCTGGCCGTCGTGTTCGGCGCGCGCGCACACGTCGATCCAGCGCACGTTGCCGTCGCGGGTGATGTAGCGCGCTTCGTGGCGCATGCTGTCCACCTGGCGTCCCATCAGCTGGGACAGGCCGTCGGCGACGCGCTCGCGGTCGCGCGCGTCGATAAAGTGCAGCACGTTCCGGCCCAGGCTGTCGGCGATGGCAAAACCGGTGATGGCGTGCCAGGCCGGGTTGAGGAAGGTCCACACGCCCTGCAGGTCCGTGCGGAAGACCACTTCATTGAGGCTGTTGACGACATTGCGGTATTCGCGCTCGCTTTTCGCGATGGTTTCGGCCATGCGCTTGCTTTCGCTGATTTCCGTGCGGATGGCGATGTACTGATAGGGCTTGCCGGCCGCGTCGAGGAAGGGCACGATGGTGGCGTCGACCCAGTATTGCCCGCCGTTCTTGGCATGGTTGCAGATTTCGCCATGCCACACCTGGCCCGTGGTGATGGTTTGCCACATCTGCGCGAAAAAGGCGTCCGGGTGCGAGCGCGAATTGATCAGGCGGTGCGTCTTGCCGATCAGTTCTTCGCGCGCGTAGCCGCTGATGGCGCAAAACTTGTCGTTGACGTAGATGATGACGCCGGCCGTGTCGGTAATGCTGACAATGGCATGTTGATCCATCGCAAAGCGCTGGTTCAGCAATTCGATGCGGCGCAGCTCCTGCTGCGCCACCAGGTCGGCCAGCAACACCGACAGGCCCTCGATATCGCCTTCCTGCGGCAGGTGCAGGCCGGAATCGTTGTTGTCGAGCAGGCGTACGGCCGCCACGCGCAGCGATTGCAGGACGCGGTTGCGGCTGGCCAGTTCCGTGCGCAGCAGGTCGTTGGTCAGGCTCAGTTCCGTGGAACTGAGCTCCAGGCTGCGCGAACGCAGGTCCAGGTCGCGCTCCGACTGGTCGTAGGCGCTGTCGATGCGCTGCAGCAGGGCCGGCAGGCCGGCCAGGAAACCGGCCAATTCGGGCGGCGTGCCGGCTTGCCCGCTCAGTGCCTGTGCCTGCGCCAGCAGGGCATCGCGGGCGCTTTCCGAGTCGATGTTACAGACCCGGTTCAGTTGGCGTGCGAGGGTGCGGTTCATGTTTCGCTCAGTACGGTCACGGTCATCGTCTGGTTATGCAGCTGGCACGCGCCCTGCGGCTGGGCGATGCCGATTTCGCCGTTCGAGTAAAACCCGGCGATGCAGCTCGCGCCGCCGCCCAGCAGGTCGGCCACGGCTTCGACCTCCTCGTCGACCCGGTCGCCCATGACCAGCTTGCGCCCCACGCAGCTGACCAGCAGTGCCAGTTGCTCGCCCACGGCGTCGGGCTGCGGCACGACGCCGCGCGCCGCCGTTTCCGCCCCGTCGATCAGCTTGTTGGTGCTCGAATGCATCAGTTTCAGGTAGCCGTCGGCGAGGATGTCGCCGGCCAGGGTCAGCGAACCCTGTTCCTCGTCGACGGCCAGGATGGTGCGGAAGACATTGCTTTTCTCATGCGCGGCCGACAGCATTTCAAAGGGGAACAGCAGGCCCGAGCCGGGCAGGTCGCGCGCATAGTCGCCCAGGTACAGCTTGTAGATGTCGAGCGCGCGCGCGCCATCGAGGCCATACAGCACGTTGCCGACGCAGCGCGTCACCTTGCGCGCGGGGCCGAACGCTTCCCAGCCCGCATGGCTGCCGTAGCCGAGGCGGATGCGCTCGCCGTACAGGCCGACGGCAACGACGGTATTGTCGGCCGCGCCGCGCGGACCCAGGGTCCACGTCTGGCGGAAGGCGCCGCCGTCGGCCGCCAGCCCGCCGGAAACCGTCACGCCGGGCGGCAGGCTGGCCTGCAGCCCGGCGATGAGGGCGCTGCCGTTGATGGCCACGCCCGTGCCCAGCATGAAGACGGCCGCCAGGCCCTCCTGCGGCAGCGCCTGCGCCAGGCGCTGGCCCGTATCGTGCGAATCGGCCATGTCGCAGATGATGGCGTCGGCGATGGCCACCGTGGTGTGGGCAAAGCGGATGGCGGTGATGACGCAGCTGTCGTCGTAGACGCGCTTGCCGGCGATTTCACCAGCCGTGGAGCAGCCGGCGATGACGGCCCCGGGAAGCTGGCGGCGCAGCGCCTCCGTCAGGTCGGACGCGGCAAAGTAGGCGCAGGCGCCGAAGACCAGCACCAGATGCGGCTGCATCAGCGCCAGTGGCGCCAGGGCCGCGTCGAAGTCGGCATGGTTGTTCAGGATCAGTTGTTGCAAGCGCATGGCAGGCTCCTCGCTTAGAGTGGGTGGGCGTGGGGGTGGACGGGATCGGGCAGGCTGTCGCGGATGGCCAGCACCTCGTCCCAGGCGCCCAGGAAGGCGTCGATGCAGCTTGGGCAGAAGTGGCTGCCCTTGTTCTGTTGCAGGAACAGGCGCGCCTGCTCCAAAGGCCAGGCCGGCTTGTAGGGGCGCTCCGAACTGAGCGCATCGAAGACGTCGGCCACGGCCACGATGCGCGCCGACAAAGGTATCTGCTCGCCCGCCAGGCCGCGCGGATAGCCGCTGCCGTCGTATTTCTCGTGGTGGCCGCTGGCGATTTCCTCGGCCAGGCGGATCAGCGGTGAATCGCTGCCGGCCAGGATCTGGCCGCCGATTTCCGCGTGCTGGCGCATGATGGCCATTTCATCGGGGTCCAGCCGGCCCGGCTTGAGCAGGATGTGGTCGGGCGTGGCCAGCTTGCCCACGTCGTGCATGGGCGCCGCCTTGAGCAGCATGTCCTGCCATTCCGGCGCCAGTCCCAGGTTGCTGGCGATCAGTGCGGAATAGCGGGCCATGCGCATGATGTGGCCGCCTGTTTCAGGGTCGCGGAATTCGGCCGCCCGCGCCAGGCGCGTGACCAGCTCCATTTCGCGCGCCGTGACGTCGGCGATGGCCTGGCGCACCTCGTGCTCGAGCAGCTTGGCGCGGTCGGCCAGCATGGTTTGGGCCGTGCGCAGGGCCAGCAGGTTGCGTACGCGCAAACTGAATTCGATGGTGTCGACGGGCTTGGTGAGAAACTCGGTCACGCCCAGCGAAAAGGCCTGGTTGCGCACGGCACGGTCGTTTTCGGTGGTCACCATGATGATCGGAATGTCGGCCATGTGCTGCATCTTGCGGAAAATGCCGAGAAATTCATTGCCGGACAGGCTAGGCATGCGGTAATCGAGCAAGACCAGGTCCGGCACATGCGATTCGCACCAGTACAGGGCGTCGATGGGATCGCTCATGCAGACCGGCTCGCTGGCGCTGGCCTTGCGCGCAAGGGTCGAAAGCAGGTGCAGGTTGGTGTCGTTGTCATCGACGATCAGGATGCTCATGGTGTCTCCGGCGGGGCGGGTTCGTATGGTGGGCGGGGCTGGCGGCTGTCTCAGGCCGCCAGTTTTCCGCCGGCGTGCATGCCCATGCCCGATAGCAGGCTGTCCATGTCGAGCACGATCAGCATGCGCTCGTCCAGGGTGCCGATGGCCGTCACGTGACCGGCCATCGCCGAGCCGTGCAGCTGCGGCGGCGGCTTGATCTGCGCTGGCGCCAGCTGCACCACGTCGGCCACGCGGTCGACCACGATGCCGGTGGCGCCCTGCGCGAAGATCAGGATGATGACGACGGTCGAGGCGTCGTAGGCGGGTTCGGCCTGGCCCAGCGAAATGCGCAGGTCGACCAGCGGCACGATGCTGCCGCGCAGGTGGATGAAGCCCTTGAGGAAGGCGGGGGCGCTGGCGATGCGGGTGACCGCGCCGTAGCCGCGGATTTCCTGCACCAGGCCGATGTCGATCGCGTATTCCTCCTTGCCGAGTCCGAAGACCAGCAATTCCCGGGCGTCCGCTTGCGCCAGCTGGCTCGCCGCTGCGGCATGTGTCGTGGTGGTTTCCATGTGCTTGCTCCTGTCAGGTGCTGCGTGGTGAATGAAACGGCGGATATGGCTGCTTACTCAGGCTTACTCAGGCTTGCTCGATGCGGTTGCGGCCATTGTTCTTGGCCTGGTAGAGCGCGGCGTCGGCGTGCATGAAGCCCGCCTTCCAGTCGCCGTTGTCGGGCAGCGGCGCCAGGCCGATGCTGATCGTCACAGGAATATACAGCTTGCCGAACTCGAAACGCGTCTCTTCCACGGCGCAGCGTATGCGCTCGGCTACCTGGCAGGCCATGGCCATGTCCGTATGCGGGAACAGGAAGCCGAATTCCTCGCCGCCCACGCGGGCGACGACATCCGAGGCCCGCGCCTGGAACTGGAACACGGCGGCGACGGCTTGCAGGACGGCGTCGCCGGCGGCATGGCCATGCTGGTCGTTGACGTGCTTGAAGAAATCGATGTCGGCGATGCCGATGGCCAGGGGGCTGCCAGCGCGCCTGGCCCGCGCGGCTGAACGCACGGCCTCGACCTCGAAGGCGCGGCGGTTGGGCAGGTGGGTCAGCGGGTCGCTCAGGGCGATGCGCTGCAGCTGCTGCCAGCGGGCCGCATTCTGCTGTTCGATGGCGCGCTCGCGGCGCTGGTCGATGAAAAAGGCGCCCATGTAGTTGTCGTCGCCGAGCTTGCCGAGGTCCATGGCCTTGAGCACGATGGGCAGCATGGAGCCGTCGTGGTGGCGAATGGCGAAATGGCGCTTGTGTCCCAGTACCCTGGACTTCTTTTCGCCGGCCAGATAGGCGCCGATCTGCGCCCCGTGCTGCTCGCGCACGGAATCCGGCAGCAGCGCCTCGAGCTGCTGGCCCGCAAGGCTGCCCGGTGTGTAGCCGCTCAGCGCATACATGGCGTCGTTCGCATAGTGGATGCGTGAAGCGGCGTCGATGATGACGGCGGCGTCTTCTGCGGCGTCGAGCAGGCGTAAGGCCAGGACTTTGTTCATGCGTATCTCCCCTGCATAGGTGCGGACTTCCCGAGTGGCGAAAGTGGCGCTGTCATCGCATCGCCTTTTATTTCCCCATGTCAATCATCATACCTCAAATAAAATAGAATGCAATGAATTTAATGATTTTAATGATTTGTGTTTGTGGCGCAACTGTCGTTTTTTTGTCCGGCCTTGCCTGACCATGCTTGTTTTCGCTGTGCGATCACGAGAATCTATCCATTTGTCACCATTTCAAAAATGACAAATTCGTTTAAATTTTTAAATTAAATGTTGTAATTGGTTAATTCATGTTGCACAATGAATTCAATCCAAATCAAAAAGCTGGCGAATGGAGGCAAGTTGTTGGCAAGACGCCTCTCGCTGCTTGTCAGGATCTGAGCGGGAATTAGTCGTGTTGTTCAGGCCAGGGCGCAAGAGCGCTTGTTTCCGGATGGCGCCGTCATTCGGTTGTGTAGGATAAGGGAGACAGAGATGCGTACAAATATGCCGGTAACGAACAAGGAATATGTGCTGCATGATGGTCAGACGGTGGTATCGAAGACTGACCTGCAGGGCAATATCACCTATGTCAATCAGGATTTCATCGATATCAGCGGCTTTTCGGCCGAGGAGCTGATCGGCGCGCCGCAGAACATCGTGCGCCATCCGGACATGCCGGTCGAGGCCTTCGCCGACTTCTGGCGCACCATCAAGAGCGGCAAGGCGTGGACGGGCATGGTCAAGAACCGCTGCAAGAATGGCGACTACTACTGGGTGGAAGCGAATGCCGCGCCGATGCTGGAAAACGGTCAGATGGTGGGCTATACCTCGATCCGCGTAAAACCCAGCCGGGAACAGGTGGCCGCCGCCGAGCGCGCGTACCAGGCCATCAAGCAAGGCAGCACGACACTCGAAGTACGCGAAGGCGTGGCCGTGCACCGCTCGGCCCTGCGGCGCCTGAACCCGATGGCGCAGCTGTCGCTGCGCGCCAGGATGGGACTCGTCTTCGGTTCGCTGGCGCTGCTGTTCGTCGCCGCGCCGGCCATTTCCTACGTGGCGTCGGGTCACGCCGGCATGCCGATGCTGTTCAGTACTTTGTGCGGCGTGGTGTCGTGCGCGGCCGGCGGTTACACCTTGCAACGCGCGGCCGTGGCGCCGCTGCAGCGCATGCGCAGCGATATCGAGCGCATGAGCGCGGGCGACCTGTCGGGCAACATCAGCGCCAGCGGCAACGACGAGCTCACGGCGGTGGTCCAGGCGCTGCGCGTGCTGCAGACGAATGTCAAGCTGCTGGTCGGGCAAATCAAGGAATCGACGGGCGTGGTGGGCCGTGGCGCGGAAGAAATCGCCGCAGGCAATGCGAACCTGTCGCGGCGCACGGAGTCGCAGGCCAGCGCGCTGGAAGAGACGGCGTCTTCCATGGAAGAGCTGACCGGCACGGTCAGGCAGAATGCCGACAATGCGCGCGAGGCGAACCGCCTCGTCAGTAGCGCCTCCGACACGGCGCACAAGGGCGAGCAAGCCATGTCGCAGGTGATCGCCACCATGAGCACGATCCAGGACAGCTCGCGCAAGATCGTCGACATCATCGGCGTGATCGACGGCATCGCCTTCCAGACGAATATCCTGGCCCTGAATGCAGCCGTCGAGGCGGCGCGGGCCGGCGAACAGGGGCGCGGCTTTGCCGTGGTGGCGTCCGAGGTGCGCAATCTGGCGCACCGCTCGGCCCAGGCGGCCAAGGAAATCAAGGTGCTGATCGGCGACTCGGTGGACAAGGTGAGCATGGGGAGCCGCCTGGTGCAGGACGCCGGCAAGACGATGGGCGATATCGAACAGTCGGTGCGCCAGGTCGCGGGCTACATGGCCGACATCACGGCCGCCAGCCAGGAGCAGAGCGAGGGCATCGAGCAGATCAACCATGCCATCACGCAGATGGATGACGTGACGCAGCAAAATGCGGCCCTGGTCGAACAGGCTGCCGCCGCGGCGGCCGACATGCAGCAGCAGGCCGTGCAACTGGCAACGCTGGTCGATTCCTTCCAGCTGGTGCGCGATATGGCGGCCGGCGCCGCCATATCGCGGCCGACCGCCAGGGCCGCCGCACCGCGCAAGCTGTTATCGATGCCGGGGCTGGCGAAACCGCAGCCGGCGTGATTCGGCGGATGCCGCAACGAATGCCGGTGTGCCTGGCCGAAGCGTGCCGCGCCAGGCGCCGGCATGGACAGTGGCCGGCCCCGCACGCGCGGCGGGAACTTGCGCCTAGATCGCATGGCTGGCGGCGTAAATCAGCAAGCCCGCCAGGCCGCCCACGATGGTGCCGTTGATGCGGATGAATTGCAGGTCGCGCCCGATGGCCAGTTCGATGCGTTCGCTCATTTCATCCTTGCTCCACAAGTCCAGGCGGGCGGCGATGAAGGCGCCCACTTCGCCCCGGTAGCGCCGTACCAGCGTGCCGCTGCCGGCGACGATGGCGCCGTTCAGCCATGCCCGCGCCGCCTTGTCAGCACCCAGCACCTGGCCCGTATTGCGCGCCAGGCTGGCAATCGCTTGCGCCAGCACGGGGGCGTCGGCATGCAGGTCGGCCAGCACGCGCGCGCGGATGGCGTCCCACACGTCGCCCAGCATGGTTTGCACCGTATCGCTGGCAATCAGCTGCAACTGGTAGCGGCGCACCGTGGCTTGCCACTGCGGGTCGGCCTTCAGGTGCAGCGCGCTGTCGGCGATCCAGCCGGCGATGCGCTGGCGCAACGGGTGACCGGGGTCGATGCGCACGGCGAGGGCGAATTTTTGCAGCGAGGCGATCATGCGCGGCTCATATGCTTTCACGGCTTTTTTGACCAGCGCGTTCTCGATCTGGAAGGCGCCCAGCACGAAGTCGCCGATGGCGGCGTGGTGCGCCTCGTCGTCCAGGTAGGCGGCGCTGCGGTCGAGCAGGAAGTCCAGCAGCGCCTGCGGCTTGCCGTCGGCGATCAGCGCATCGATGCAGTCGGCCGCCACGTCCGACAGATTCAATTGAGCGAGGTAGCCGCCGGCCTGCTCGCGCAGCAGGCGGCCCAGTTTGTCGTGGTCGGCCATCGCCAGCAGCTGCCTGGCGACGCCGGCGCCGGCCATGCCCAGCTGCCGCGCGTGAACGGGGTCGCCGAGCCAGGCGCCCAGGCGCGCGGCGGGATCGGCTTGCGCGATGCGCTCGGCGATGCCTTGCTCGGTAATGAAATGGTTTTCCACGAAGGCGCCCAGGCTGCGGCCGATGTCGGCCTTGCTGTTCGGGATAATGGCCGTATGCCACAGCGGGATGCCCAGCGGGTGGCGGAACAGGGCGACAACGGCGAACCAGTCGGCGATCGCGCCCACCATGGCCGCTTCGGCAAACGCTTCCACATAGCCCCAGGCGGGGTGGCCGTCCCGTTGCCAGCGGGCCAAGGCGAAGATCAGCGCGGCCAGCAGCAGCAGGCCGGCGGCCAGCAGTTGCATGTTGCGCAGGCGCGCGCGCTTGAGCTGGTCCGTGCTCTGGTCCAGTTGTGCGATGAGGTCGGGGGAACGTTGCATGGATGGCGGCCTGCAGGATTGCGAAACCGCCATCTTAACTGCGGCAGCGACAGGATGTGTCGCTGCACGGGACTTTTTACTGCGGCGGGTGCAGCAGCGAACGGCGGCGAGCGTAGCCGAAGTAGATGATCAGGCCCAGCACGAGCCAGATGGAAAACGCCACCCAGGTAACCCAGCTCAGGAACGTCATCAGGCCCACGCACAGGATCACGGCCAGCGCCGGCACGTAGGGCACGCCGGGACAGCGGAAGGCGCGCGGCAGGTCGGGGCGGCGCTTGCGCAGCACCACCACGGCCACGGAGACCATGGTGAAGGCGGCCAGGGTGCCGATGTTGATCAGCTCTGCGAGGATGTTGAGCGGGATCGTGGCGGCGATCAGGCCGAAGACGATGCCGACCAGCCAAGTGGCGAAGAACGGCGTGTGGAAGCGCGGGTGCACGGTCGACAGGCGCTTGGGCAGCAAGCCGTCGCGCGACATGGCGAAGATGATGCGCGTCTGGCCGAAGGCCATCACGAGGATCACGGTGGTCATGCCGAGGATGGCGCCCAGGTCGACGAAGCCGGCGATCCAGTTTTCGCCCGCATATTGCAGGGCCAGCGAGACGGGATGGTCGACGCCGAGGAATTTCTGGTACGGCACGATGCCCGTCATGATGGCCGAGACCACCACGTACAGCACGGCGCATACGGCCAGCGAGCCGATAATTCCAATGGGCAAGTCGCGCGACGGCTTCTTGACTTCCTCGGCGGCCGAGGTGACGGCGTCAAAGCCGATGAAGGCGAAGAAGACGAGGGCGGCGGCGCTCAGCATGCCGTGGTAGCCGAAGGGCATGTAGGGCTGCCAGTTGGCCGGCTGCACGTGGCGCGCGCCGAAGATGATGAACAGCAGCACCACGCCCACCTTGATGGCCACCATGATGTTGTTCAGGCGGGCCGATTCGCGCACGCCCCAGCCCAGCATGGCTGTCAGGGCCAGCATGATGACCAGGGCCGGCAGGTTGATGAAGGTGGTCACGCCGGGCAGGGCGCCCGGTGCGGCCGTCAGGGCCACGGGCAGGGTGATGCCAAAGCCCGACAGCAGCGACTGGAAATAGCCGGACCAGCCGACGGAGACGGCGGCTGCGGCCAGGCCGTATTCGAGCAGCAAGTCCCAGCCTATCATCCAGGCGGCCAGCTCGCCCAGGGTGGCATAGCTGTAGGTGTAGATGGAGCCGGCCACCGGCACGGTGGAGGCGAATTCCGCATAGCACAGGGCGGCGAAGCAGCAGGCGACGGCCGCCACGACGAAGGACAGCGACAGGGCGGGGCCGGCCGTCAGCGCGCCCGTGCCGGTGAGCACGAAAATACCGGTGCCGACGATGGCGCCGATGCCCATGAGGACAAGGTCGAACGGTCCCAGCACCTTGGCCAGACCTCCCGGTTTCTTGCTGTGGGCAATCATGTCATCCAAATTCTTGGTTCTAAATAAGCTCACTGTGTCTCCTGGTGGTTTTTTGTCATGGCGCCATTGCCGCCTCGTGAGTAGCACGACGCAGCCAGATTCTAGCCCACGCGCCCGTGATTCCAGAAGGAAAACCGTACGGTGACGTGCGCGCCAGCGTTGTAAACTTGTCCGGCAGGCAAAAAAACAGCCCCGGATGGTGGTCCGGAGCTGGAAAGGAGACTGCTACAGTTGGTTACCTGGAAAAGTGCGCTTCGATCTCTTCCAGGGTCTTGCCCTTCGTTTCGGGGAGCAAAAATGCTGCCGCCAGGAAATACAGCACGGTGCAGCCGGCGCCGAAGAAGAACAAGGTCGAATAGCCATGCAAGCCAACGGTGGGCAGGAAGATGGCGGCGATCACGGTCGACACGAACTGGTTCACCAGCAGCGCGATGCTCATGCCGTTCGAGCGGATACGGGTCGGCATCAGCTCGGACAGGGCCAGCCACACGCACACGCCCGGTCCCACGGCGAAGCTGGAAACGAACACGCAGATGGCGACGGCCACCAGCCAGCCGTGCGTGGACGAGGGCACGGGGCCCAGGCTGGCCTTTTCGATGCGCAGCGGCGCCTCGCGTCCGGCGGCCGGGTCGGCGAACGGGTTCAGGTGCAGCTTGCGGAAGAACACGCCGATCACGCTGTCGGCCTGCACGGCGTCTTCGCGGGCGATGGTCACCTGGCGCAGCACGGGATCGTCGCTGCGCAGGCTCTTCACGTTGGTGAACGGACCGTAGGCGTAGGCGATGGTCAGCTGCTGCGGCGTGCCGTCGGCGGCCGCGCCCAGGGCCGTCAGGGTGGCCGCATCGAGGTGCACGGCCAGGCCGTCGTTGTGCACCTGGGCGGCGATGGCGGGGCGCACGTCGGCCAGGTGCGCTTCGGCGCCGCGGAACAGCAGGCCGGCCGCCAGCAGCGAGACGACAATGCCGCCCGTGCCCAGCATCAGCAGGAACTTGCGGCCCTTGCGGTCCACCAGCAGCACGGCCACCACCGTCATCACGGCGTTCAGCACCTTCAACAGGACGTCCGCCATGTTGGCCGAGGCGCCCGACAGGCCCGCCTGGTTGAGAATATTGACGACATAGGCGAGGATGGAATTGATGCCCGTCGCCTGGGTACAGGCGAGGATCAGGCAGGCCAGCAGGAAGGGCAGCACATAGCGGCGGCTCAGCAGCGGGTCTTTCGCCTTGCCGCTGGCCTTGGCCGCGTTCTCGGGCGTGTCTTGCATCTCGCGCAACTCGATGTCGGCGGCGGCGGGCAGGCGCGTGCGCAGCAGCGACTGGCGCGCCTGCGCGATGCGGCCCCGTTGCGCCAGCCAGCGCGGCGACTCGGCCAGCAGCAGGGCGCCGATGGTAAATACGAGGCCCGGCGTCAGACAGACCCAGAAGATGCTGCGCCAGGCGTGGTCCTTGGCCGCGAAGATGGCGGCGATGCGGCCCGCTTCCGGCAAGGCCTGCGCCGCCTGCGTGGCCGTTTCCACTGTCTGCGCCTGCAGCAGGCCGATCAGGGCGGCCGCCACCAGGCCGATGGTCAGCAGCAGCTGGAACAGGGCGGCGCCCCGTCCACGCTGTTGCGCCGGCAGGCATTCGGCCAGGTACAGGGGCACGACGACGCCGATCAAGCCGCCGCTGATGCCTTGCAGCAGACGGCCCAGCAGCAGCGGCGTGTAGCCGTCGGCCAGGGCAATCAATGGAATGCTCGCGCTGAACAGGGCGCCGGCCAGGAACATTACCCAGCGCCGGCCCAGGATATCGGCCAGGGCGCCGGCGAACAGCGAGGACAGGACGGAGCCCAGCAGCACGGCGGCGACGATAAAGCTCAGCTGCTGGGCCGTCAGTTTCCAGGCCACGGAGGCGGTCGATTCCAGGTAGGGCAGGGCGCCGGCGATGATGCCGATGTCTATGCCGTACAGCAATCCCCCCATGCCGGCAATAAATAGCAGGTAGCGCATGGCCCACACGGGGGCCTTGTGTGACGTGTCGTGCATGGTAACTCCGGGACGGGGTTGAGGTTGGGGGCTGGTTCTAGAGACGGAATCTAGCGGGTGGAAAGATCGATGGCCGCGCCTTCGACGAAGACGGACACTGGCTGTAACCGGAAATCGAGGACGACGATGTCGGCCCAGGCGCCCGGTGCCAGACGGCCCCGTTCGGATTCGCCCAGGTAGTCGGCGGGGTACAGCGACAAACGGTTCGAGGCGTCGGCCAGGTCCAGGCCCAGGTCGACGAAATTGCGCAGGGCCTGGTCCATGGTCAGCACGCTGCCGGCCAGCGAGCCCGTGGCCAGGCGCACGCAGCCCATGCATTTGTAGACGCGCTGCGTGCCCAGGCCGTATTCGCCGTCGGGCATGCCGGTGGCCGAGGTGGCGTCCGTCACGCCGTACAGGCGCGGGATGGCGCGCAGGGCCGCGCGCAGGGCGCCCTTGGCCACGTGCTGCAGGTCGGGGATGATTTCCGCGTATTCGGCGTGCGCCAGCGCCGCGCCCACCATGCCGGGGTCGTAGTGTGTCATGCCCGTCATGCCGTTGTACAGGTGGGTGAAGCCCGAGACCCCGGCCTTGAGCGCCGCCACGCCTTCGTCATACGTGCCGGCGCTGTGGCCGATCTGCACGCGGATGCCCATGGCCGCCAGCTGCGGGATCAGTTCCAGGTGGCCGGGGATTTCCGGCGCCATGGTCAAGACCTTGATGGGGGCGATGGCGTGGAAGCGCTGCACGAGAGCCAGGCTCGCCTGCACCACGTCGGGCGGCTGCGCGCCCAGGCGGTGCAGGTTCAAGAACGGTCCTTCCAGGTGCACGCCCAGCATGCGCGCGCCGTTGGCGGGACGTTCGGCGATGACGCCGGCCAGGCCTTGCAGGGCGCGCACGATCGATGGTTCTTTCGCCGTCAGGGTGGTGCCCAGCAGGGCCGTGGTGCCGTGGCGCGCGTGTACCTGCGCCACCGTGGCGCCCGCGTTTGCGCCTTCCATGATGTCGACGCCGGCCGCGCCGTGCACGTGCAGGTCGATGAAGCCGGGCAGGATGGTCAGCGCGCTGTCCGCGGCAGGGTCTTCCTGTATCTGGACGATGCGCTGGTCAAAAGTGATGGTGCCCGTGATCCAGCCAGATGGGGTAAGGATTCTGCCGCTCAGCATGTGTTATTCCGCTATAAAAAGTTCGATGCCCAGCTTTTGCAGCCCTTCGCGGTATTCCTGGCTGATGCTGGCATCGGTGATGACGGTATCGACGCGGTCCAGCTGCACGATGCGGTGCAGGCTGACGCGGCCGAACTTCGAGGCGTCCGTGAGGACGATGATTTTCTTGGCCCGTTCCACCATCTTGTGGTTCAGGCTCGCTTCCGCTTCGTGGTGGGTGGTGACGCCGAACTGCAGGTCGAAGCCGTCCACGCCCAGGAACAGCTTGTCGAAGCTGTAGGCCTGCAAGCAGGTTTCGGCCTGGCTGCCCTGGATCGACAGCGACTGCTTGCGCAGCAGACCGCCCGTGAGGATCAGGTCCACGCCCGGCGCGTCGGCCAGCTCCCACGCGATGTTCAGGCCATTCGTGGCCACCGTCACGCCCGTCGCATCGCGCAGATGGCGCGCCAGCGAGATGGTGGTGGTGCCCGAGTCGATGATGATGTTGTCGCCCGGTTCCACCAGCCGCGCCGCATAGGCGCCGATGCGCTCCTTCTGCTCGTGGTTGATGGCATCCTTCTGGCGTATCGTATGCTCGGGCGGCGGCGTGCGCGTCAGGGTCGCGCCGCCGTGGCTGCGCGTGGCCATGCCTTGCGCTTCCAGCGCATTCAAGTCGCTGCGGATGGTGACCGCGGACACGCCGAGCTTTTCCACCAGATCGGTCACCTGCACCGAGCCCTGCTGGGCAAGCATTTGGAGGATGGATTCACGGCGTTGGCTGGTATTTCGCATGGTGGCGGGCTCGGTAAAAGTGAAAATACCGAGCTTAACAGATTGCCGCTTCGGCAATGACGGCCACTGCCGCATTGCGGTTGCAGGCGCGCGCATATTGCGCCAGCAAGCTGCCGATCTTGTGCTCGATCAAGGCCGGCGCCTGCGCTGGCAGGCTGCCCTGCACCACGGCCGCATACTGTTCCGGCAAATGCTGGCTCAGCAGCGGCAGCGGAATCGCCACGGCATCGAGGTTGGCCAGCAGCTTGCCGACGGCGGCAGCCACTTCCGGCTCGCCCCAGTAATAGCGGCAGCGGTCGCTCAAGCCGTAGCGGCGCATCAATCGCTGTTCTTCCGGCGTGCCCAGGTAATGCTTGATCCAGTTCTTCGGCTTGGCCACCATGACGTCGTCGAGCACCTGCATCAGCTGCGAGGTGGCGTGCGCCGGCAGCAGTTCTTCCTCGATCTGGCACAGGGCGAACAGCGCCTCGCGCAGGGCGAAGGTGGCGGCCGGGCCCACTTTCAGGATGGCGAAATGGTCGCGCACCATGGCGTGCAGGGCGGACTCGCGCTGGTAGTCGGTCGAGTGGGCTTCGAACACGAGGCCCGGCTGCTCGGCCACGAAGGCCGACAGTTCGGCGGCGGCCTCCGCGTCGTAGTGCTGGATGCTGCTCTGGTCGAAATCGACGCCCGGCTGCACCACCATGGCGATGACGCGGCGCCAGGCGTCGTGCAGGCCGTTGTCGAGGAAGGCGCGGCAATGCACGTCCAGCGTGCGGCGCGCGGCCTGCGGGCTGGTGACGGCGCCGGCCTGCGCCAACGACGCTTCGCCGCCCGGAATCGGCACTTCCGTGCCGATCACGTAGACGGGCGGCGCGAAGCCGGCGGCCGCGGCCGCCGCTTCGGCGACGATGCACAGGCGCGCCGAACGGGCCGCCACGGTTTCATCGTCGAGCTGCAGGGGATCATCGGCACAGCGCATGCTGCAATCGAGGTGGATTTTATGGAAGCCGGCCGACGCATACGCGGCGATCAGCGTCTCGGCGTGGGCCATGGCGGTGGCCGCATCGAGGTGCTGCCAGGCGTTCGGGCCCAGGTGGTCGCCGCCCAGCACCAGGCGGCTGGCGGGGAAACCCTGTTCGCGGGCCAGTGCCAGCATGGTGTCGCGGAAAACGGCTGGTGTCATGCCCGTGTAGCCGCCGAACTGGTCGACCTGGTTCGACGTGGCCTCGACCAGCAACACGGTGTCGTACTCGCTGGCCACGCGCATGGCGGCGCGCAGCACGCTCGGGTGGCTGCAGCAGACGGCGTACAGGCCCACGCGCTCGCCGCGGCGGTGCGCCTTGATCACTTGCTGGATGGGCGACAGGGTAAAACCCGGGTTTTCCGCTTGCTTCATCATGTTGACGCCTTTATATGTTGTCGTATCAAAAGGGCCGCGCCGCGCGCGCCGCCGGCGTCGCCAAAGCGGGGCGGCAGGATGGGCGGCACGTGCACGCCGGGGAACAAATGGCGCTTCACGGCGGCCGGGAGCTTGTCGTACAGGTGCGGCAGCTTGGACAGGCCGCCGCCGAGCACGATGACGTGCGGGTCGTAGGCCAGTACCAGGCCGGCCAGGGCGTGGCCCAGCACGTCGAGGTGCACGGCCACCGTGCGCTGGGCAATGGCGTCGCCCATGTTGGCGCGGCCGATAATGGCCAGCGTGGCCAGCGCTTCTGTGCCTTCGCCGCCAAAATGCGCATACAACTTGCTCATGGCGGGGCCGGAGACGTAGCGTTCCAGGCAGCCCGTCTTGCCGCACGGGCAGGCGTAGTCGATCAAACCGTGCTGCGCCAGCAGGGTGGCGGGCAGGCTCCAGTGGCCCCATTCGCCGGCCACGCCGTTAAAGCCGCGCAGCAGCCGGCCGCCCACGCAATAGCCGCCGCCGGCGCCCGTGCCGAGGATGGCGCCGAACATGCTGGCGGCATGGTCGGCCGCGCCGCCCTGCGCTTCCGACAGGGCGAAACACTGGCAATCGTTGCCGATGGCGACTGGACGTTTTAAGGCCTGCTGCAGGGTCTGCGCCACCAGGCGGCCGTTCAGGGCCGGCACGTTGGAGCTCAGTTGCCGGCCGCTGGCGCTGTCGATCACGCCGGGTAAACCGATGCCGACAGGCGCCGTCGTGCCCAGCGCCGCGTCGCCGCGCGCCACCAGGTCGACGATCGCCTGCACGAAGGCGGCAAAATCGTCGCCCGGCGTGGCCACGCGCTCGCGGAACGCTTCCGTCAGCACGCCATCGTCGTCATGAAAGCCCACCAGCTCCATCTTGCTGCCGCCGATGTCGATGCCGTGATAACCGGCGGTGTGATTAGAATTGGTCATGGCCATAGATGGTGACGCCCTGCACGACACGGTTGACGATGCCGCCGGCAAATGGATTGTCGGGGCGCAGTTGCAGCAGCGCGGACTGGTGCAGCGCATATTGCTGCGCCATCAGCAGCCACAGCGGGGCCAGCCAGGCGTCGGGCCAGGCCGGCGCGTCGGCCGACAGGTCGCCGCCGATACCCACCGTCAGGCAGCGCTGCGCCACGCTGTCGCGCTGCAGTTCCTTCAATAGATCGTCTTCGTACTGGCGCGCCAGCGGCTTGCTGCTGCGCAGCAGGATCACCAGGGATTCCGTGGTAACGGCCGATTTCGGGCCGTGGCGAAAGCCCAGCGCGGTATTTGCCATCGCCATCACGCGGCCGCCCGTCAATTCCAGGATTTTCAGGGCCGCTTCCTTGGCCAGCGCTTCCAGCGGGCCGCTGCCCAGGTAGACCACGCGCTGTACCGGCTGCGAGCCCAGCTCCGCCACGGGAGCCGACCAGTTGCGCAAGGCGTCTTCGCCCAGCTGCGCCAGGGTGTCCAGGCGCGCCACGTCGACGTCCTTGCCCAGTACCGACAGGGCTGCCAGCAGCATGCTGCTAAAGCTGCTGGTCATGGCGAAGCCGCGGTCGCAGCTGCCTTGCGGCATCAGCAGGTTGTATGTATTGACATCGTTGGCGCCTTGGCGTGCCAGCTTGCCATCGGCGTTGCAGGTGATGTTCAGGAAGCGCGCGCCGGGCACGACCTGCCGCAGCAGTTCCACGGCCGCCAGGCTTTCCGGGCTGTCGCCGCTGCGGGCAAACGAGACGAGCAGGGTGGGCGCATCCGCTTCCAGGTACAGCTCATGGTGCGTCAGCAGGGTGGTGGTGGCGATGGCGCGGATCTGCGCTGGCCAGGCCGCGTTCAGGGTGTCGACGACGATTTCGCCCACATAGGCCGAGCTGCCGGCGCCCGTCAGGATGACGCGCTGCTGCGGATTGGACAGCGCGTCGCCCAGGAAGGCAGCCAGGCTGGCTTGCTCCTTGCGCAAAATGCCGGCCAGCGCGCGCCAGATGGCGGGCTGGTGGGCGATTTCCTCGGCCGTGTGCAGGCCGCCGATGTCGCGCCAGGTTTGAATGTCACGCTGAAGAAGGGTAGTCATGAGAGGTCAGTAAAGTGTTTGTTGGAGAAAGCATAAATACTAAATTTCGAAAAGTCAAATACGAAAGTAAAACGAAAGTAAATACTTGTGTGGCTTGCGAAATAATGTCGTTTTAACGGGCTTCAGGCGTGCTGCAGTGCAGCGCAAAAGCCCGTGGCTGCGCGGCTTGTCGCTGAAATGCCACGATAACGAAAGTATGTTTTGTGACATTTTGGTGAAACGTAAGATAAATGCGCCAATTTTGGGCATTTTATTAATAAATTGACGCTTTAACTTTCTTTTGGTTGACGATATTTATTTTTCTTCTTAAAGTATTTCCATCACTTCGATCCTGAAAGCCGTCTGATGAAACCTCTCCCGCTTCCCCGCCGCGCCCTTGCCGCCTGCGTTCTCGCCGCCCTTGCCACCTTGGCCGCCCCTGGCCTGCAGGCCGCGCCCATCGGCAATCTGCAGAGCCTGTCCGCCGTGCATCCAGCCGACGTGGCCAAGGGCGAGGGCCTGCGCTGGGACGTGCGCAGCGACACGGGCGTGCAGCTGCGTATCAGCCTGCCGCAGGCGGACGTGCTGCGCATCCAGGCGGGCGGCAAGGCAGGCTTGACGGGGCCGGGCGACAAGGCAGCGCCCATCGTCGTGGGCCAGCCGGCCGCGCAGGTGGCCTACCAGGTCAGCGAGCAGGCCGACCATATCGTGATCAGCACCGAAGTCCTGAGCCTGCGCATCGACCGCAAACCCTTGCGCTTTACCTTGTACCGCAAGGGCGATGCGGTGCCGCTGTGGCGCGAGGTGCAGCCGCTGTCGCTCGACGACAAGCAGGGCGTGCAGGTGCTGTCGAGCCAGCCGGGCGAGCGTTATTTCGGCGGCGGCCAGCAGAATGGACGCTTCGAATTCCGGGGCAAGCAGGTGCCCGTGTCGTATTCGGGCGGCTGGGAAGAGGGCGACCGTCCGAATCCCGCGCCATTTTTGATGAGTTCACGAGGCTGGGGCGTGTTGCGCAATACCTGGTCCGACGGTAATTACGATTTGCGCGACAGCCAGCAGATCTCGCTGCAGCACGCGGAAGGCCGCTTCGACGCGTATTTCTTCGTCGGCAAGGACCTGCGCGACGTCGTCGCCCGCTACACGGACTTGACGGGCCGCGCGCGCATGCTGCCCCGCTGGGCGCTCGAATACGGCGACGCCGATTGCTACAACGATGGCGACAACGTGAAAAAGCCCGGTTCCGTACCCAAAGGCTGGACGGACGGCCCCACGGGCAAGACGCCGGACGTGGTGGAAACCGTGGCGCGCCAGTACCGCGAACACGACATGCCGGGTGGCTGGATCCTGCCCAACGACGGTTACGGCTGCGGCTACACGAATCTGCCGGAAACGGTGAAGGGCCTGGCCGGCTATGGCTTTCGCACGGGCCTGTGGACGGAAAACGGCGTCGACAAGATCGCCTGGGAAGTGGGCCAGGCGGGCAGCCGCGTGCAAAAGCTGGACGTGGCGTGGACCGGCAAGGGATATCAATTTGCCATGGATGCGAACAAGTCGGCCTACGACGGCATCCTGAACAACTCCGACAGCCGGCCGTTTTTGTGGACGGTGATGGGCTGGGCCGGCATCCAGCGCTACGCCGTGGCGTGGACGGGCGACCAGAGCGCCAGCTGGGACTACATCCGCTGGCATATCCCGACCCTGATCGGCTCGGGCCTGTCCGGCCAGGCGTATGCGTCCGGCGACGTCGATGCCATCTTCGGCGGCAGCCCGGAAACCTATCTGCGCGACTTGCAGTGGAAGAGTTTTACGCCCGTCCTGATGGGCATGTCCGGCTGGGCCGCGGCCGAGCGCAAGCATCCGTGGTGGTTCGACGAGCCGTACCGCGACATCAACCGCCGCTATCTGAAGCTCAAGATGCGCTTGACGCCGTATATGTATACCCTGGTGCGCGAAGCGGAGCAATCGGGCGCGCCGCTGGTGCGCGGCCTGATGTGGGATTATCCGCAAGACCCGGCCGCCTACACGGAAGCCTACAAATACCAGTTCCTGCTGGGGCGTGACGTGCTGGTGGCGCCCGTCTATCGCAGCCAGGCCGTCAGCGGCGGCTGGCGCAAGGGCATTCATCTGCCGCAGGGCACGTGGTACGACTACTGGGATGGCCGCCAGGCCACGGCGGACGCCAAGGGACGGGACCTGGACCTGCAGGTGACCCTGGACAAGTTGCCGGTTTTTGTCCGCGCCGGCGCCATCCTGCCCATGTATCCGGAAATGCTGTACGACGGCCAGAAACCGAAGGACCAGCTCACGCTGGACGTTTATCCGCACGGCGACTCCGAGTACACGCTGTATGAAGACGATGGCAACACGCGCCAGTACCAGGGCGGCGCCTTCAGCCAGCAAGTCATCCGCATGCGCCAGACGGGCGCCGACGTGCAGGTCGACATCGGCGCCGTCGATGGCAGCTACCAGGGCCAGGAAGCGCGCCGCGGCTATGCGCTGCGCATGCTGGCGGGCCAGCGACCTGCCGCCGTCAAGGCGGGCGAACGGCTGCTCGCGGCATCCGCCGACCGCGCCGCCTACGACAAGGCGCTTGATGCCTGGTTCTTTGATCCTGCCGACCGCCAGGGCACCCTGCACGTGAAAGTGGCGGCGCAGGATATCCGCCAGCCCCTGGCCTTGCAGGTGGCCGGCGCGCTGGCCGTGGCGCGTATCGATGCCGACTTCCCGGCCGCCCCCGTGCCGGGCCGCGCCTTGCCGGCCGACGCCATGCAGGTGGTGGCGCGTCCTGCGGAAGAAAGCGGCTACCCGCTGGAAAACGCCTTCGACGGCAAGCCCGAGACGTGGTTCCGTACCGTGCGCAGCCCGTCCGTGAAAAGCGGTCCGCATGAATGGGTGATCGGCTTTACGGAACGCCGCCTGGTCGATGGCATCGAACTGGCGCCGCGCAACGACCAGCACTGGAAGCATGGCCAGGTGCGAGACTACGAAATCTACATCGGCGACAACAACGGCGAATGGGGCGCGGCGCTTGCGCGGGGCACCCTCAAGCTGGAACAGGGCAAGCAGACGATCAATTTCCCCGCCACGGCCGGGCGCTTGCTGCGCTTCCGCGTCATGAGCACGCAAAATCCGGAAGGCGATGGCGCAGCGTCCACCGACCCGATGGTCACGGCGGCGCAGGCCGGTCCTGTGGCGCGCGCGTTCGACGCGGCACTGGCGACCGACGTGGCGCCCGTGACCTTGTCCGAATTCCGCGTGCTCGAACACCGCGTTGCCGAAGGCGAGGAGGTGCAGCGCTACCTGTCGGACCTGGCGCTGCCGAAGACTGTCGCGAAAGACCGGCCGGCCGGAAAGGCCGCCGAAATGCGCATGAACGGGCTGTGGTTCCGCAAGGGCCTCGGCGTGGGGCCTGCCAGCCGCATCGACTTGCAACTGGCGGGCAACTGGAATCTGCTGCGCGCCGACCTGGGCGTGGACGATAGCTGCCGCAGCGCCGGCGGCTTGCAATTCCAGGTCTGGAGCGGCGAGCGGCTGCTGTATGACAGCGGCCTGGTCACGGCTCCCGGGGTGGTCAAGCCCGAAATCGACGTGCGCGGCCTGAGCCAGCTCAGTTTGCGCACCCTGGGCGCGCGCGGCGCCCGCCCGGCCCAGGTCTGCGGCAACTGGGCCAACGCCGTACTGACCGGCACGCAAGGCGCGACCGTCAAGCCGCGCTAACTACTTCAATCATTTCACTAACAAGGAGCCCCTCTTCGGACCGGGGAGGGGCTCTTGCAGCCTGCAACATCAATTACTTATAAAAAGGGAGACGAGCATGCATATGAAAAAAATGGTGGCCGCCATGGTGGCGGTCGGACTTGGCTCAACCGCGCTGGCGTCGACGGCGCTGGCAGCGGAGGAGGAAAAACTGGCGCGCGTCGAAGTGACGGGTTCCAGCCTGAAGCGCATCAACGCGGAAACGGCGTCGCCCGTGCAGGTGATCAACGCCAAGCAGATCGAAAACATGGGCGCGCTCACCTTGCTGCAAGTGCTCGACAACCTGCCCGCCGCCCGCCCGGCGCAGCAGGACTTCCGCTCGATGTTCACGGGCTCGGACGGCGGTTCGCAGGCGAACCTGCGCGGCATGGGCGCGCAGGGCACGCTGGTGCTGCTCAATGGCCGCCGCCTGTCGTTCTATGGTGCGCCGGCCGGCTTCCAGACCATGTTCGTCAATATCGACGCAATTCCGGCCGCCGCCATCGAGCGCATGGAGATTTTGACGGATGGCGCGTCGGCCGTGTATGGCTCCGATGCCGTGGCCGGCGTCATCAACGTGATCACCAAAAAGTCCTACCAGGGCCTGGAAGCGCGCGCCAACGGGGAGTTTTCGCCCAGCGTGAAGGCCTATGGCGAGCGTTAGGCCAGCGTGCTGTATGGCATGGGCGACCTGGCCAGCGACGGCTACAACATCTATGGTTCCGTCAACGTCTACCAGCGCGACCGCATCGCGCTGGCCGACACCTGGCAGAAGCGCCCATCATATTTCTATGTTAATAATCCCAATTTCATCCCCAACATGCGCGTGGGCGTCGGCAGCGAGCCGGGCGTGATGAACCCGGGGACCTTCTTTGTCTTCGACAAGGCCAACAACAATGCCCGCACCCAGCGCGCCGCGCCGGGCTGCAACAACAGCATCACCGAGGCGTCGGGCACGCGCTGCGTATGGAATGCGCTGCCCAACCAGCTCGACACGGGCCCCACCTCGGAGCGCGCCACGGCCTACCTGAGCGGCCGGCTGAAACTGGGCGGCGACCTGGAAGCGTTCGCGGAAGGTGCGTTCACCCACATCAAGATGCGCGGCGAGAATGGCCCGTCCAGCTTCAACAGCGGCAGCACGAACAACTGGTTCGCGCGCAATACGGGCACGACCCTGAACACCTTCGCCACGCCTTTCCTGAGCCCGAACAACGTCTACCTGAAGGGCAAGCTCGATGCCGACATGGTGGCCAAGATGGGCGGCGCGGCAGGCCTGAACTATCTGCTGCAGGATGCGACGGGCCATTTCGGCCAGAAGAATGTCGATGAAAACTACCGCGCGCTCGTCGGCCTGCGCGG
The DNA here is from genome assembly GCF_900156175.1 of Janthinobacterium sp. TND4EL3. Lineage (GTDB taxonomy): Bacteria > Pseudomonadota > Gammaproteobacteria > Burkholderiales > Burkholderiaceae_D > Janthinobacterium. The sequence goes on along the minus strand of NZ_FTMV01000009.1, from coordinate 221,042 downwards.
CAGCATCGGCGGCGGCTGGGATTTTGAAACGGCGCTCAGCGTGGCGGGCAGCCATTCCACGCTGTTCCAGACGGCGAACCTGAATATCAATGGCTTCAAGCAGGCGTTCGGCCCGTTCACGAAAGATCCCGTCAGCGGCCGCACATATATCTCCGACAATCCTGCCTACAAGTTCGGCGAAATCAGCGAGGCCAATGCGGCGCTGCTGCGCGCCGCCTACCCGACCTTTGCCATCGAATCCTGGACCAAATTGATGACCTGGGACGCGAAGCTGGAAGGCACGCTGTTCAAGCTGGGCGGGCGCGAAGTGCGTGCCGCCGTGGGCACCAACGTCATGCGCGAAAGCTTCCTCACACCCGGCAACGCGGACGCGGCCAATGGCCTGATCACGCAGCAGGGCGGTTCCTGGTTCGACGGCAAGCGCACCATCGCCGCCGTGTTTGGCGAAGTGGTGCTGCCGCTTTCCGACACACTGGAAGTCAATGCGGCCGCGCGCCTGGACAAATACCCGCATTTTTCGGCCAACCTGGCGCCCAAGCTGGGCGTGATCTGGCGCGCGCGGCCCGACCTGATGCTGCGCGGGACGTATTCGGAAGGCTTCCGCGCGCCCAACCTGGCTGAATCGGGCTCGGGCGGCGTGTTTGCCCAGGTGGGCGGCATCCGCGACACGGTGCGCTGCGATGAAACGAATGCGATGGCGCGCGCCCTGATGAAGTCCACCGTGGCGACGGATGCGGACCTGGGCAAGAGCCTGCTCAATTCGAACTGCTCGACGACGGTGGGCGGCCTGACGCCGCCGAACCAGAACCTGCGTCCGGAAAAGGCCAAGATTTCGACCGTGGGCCTGGTGCTGCAGCCGGCCAAGGACGTGAGCATCTCCATCGATTACTGGTTCATCAACCGCCGCGACGAGATCGTGCGCCAGGACTTCAACGAGCTGTTTACGGAACTGGTGGACAAGTACGGCCCGACCCTGGCCGGTACATCGAGCGCCATCCGCAACGACTTGACGGACACGGACCGGGGCAATATGGCGGCGGTGGCAGCCATGTGCGCCAATCCGGCCAACGCGGGCGTGTGCGCGGGCGGCGTGCCGAAGTATTCCGTGGGCAACCTGGGCGGCTTGATCAACTCGTATTCGAACCGCGGCCGCACCCTGATGGACGGCGTGGACATCGACGCGCGCACGCGCTTTGCGCTCGGCGACTGGGGCAAGCTGAGTACCGGCATCGCCGCCACCATCCGCAAGCGCGATACCCATGACGGCGAAGACGGCAGCGACATCAAGGGCAATACCGTCGGCTACTACGATTCGCCGCGCTACCGCGCCACAGTCAATGCGGACTGGAGCTACCGCAACTTCGTCAGCAGCGTCTTCATCAACTACTCGGGCAAGACGCGCTGGGCCTACGGCCCCTGGGACAAGGACAACACGCCGGAAAACTGCACCGCCGCCTCGGTATCACTGCCGGCCGGCCAGTGCAAGGGCGCACCGTCGTACACGACGGTGAACCTGGCGTTCAGCTGGAAGCCGTTCAAGAACCTGGACGTGGGCCTGAACGTGAAGAACGCGTTCAACAAGCAGCCCTACTACGACCCGAACGGCTGGGAAGGCTACAACCATAGCCAGGACCTGTTCGGCCGCCAGTTTGCGCTCTCGGCCAGCTACAAGTTCTTTTAAAACATGACAATGTCCCGGCCTGCCAGTGCACTCGGCATGGTTGCCGGCCGGGGTATTGCCATAAAAAGAAAAAGACAATATTCCGAAATGCCCGATACGAAAGATAAACGTAAGTGAAAGGCGATTTCCCTGTCGTCTTTCGCGTTTCTTCTCCCGATTGCTGGGCGAATTGCGCCCTCCTGACTGCCTCCTGCCATGCGCGTGTAGCTGCCACACCACGATAACGAAAGCTGGTTGACGCAACGCTCATTAAATCGAAAGATAAATTGCATTTATTTGCTCGTTTTAGCGATAAATTTGCGGTTTAACTTTCTTTTTATTGACGATACTTATTTTTCTTTTTAAAGTGATCCCAAGAAAACGAAAATCAGCCGATACGGACTGATTTCCCGGAAGGGACGGCTGCCTGGCTTTACCTTCCGACGCTCACCATAAAAATTGCATTCCCCGGCTTCTCCCTGGAGCGGGGAGGGCGCGTATAACCCTCGATATAGACGGAGAGACACATGCATACCACCCGACTCAAATTGCGCGACATCAGCCGCGCCGCCGCGATCGTGATCGCACTGGCGGCCGGCGTGCCGGGCCAGGCCTGGGCGCAGTCGAACGCCACCAGCACCATTTTCGGCGAAGTGAGCGCGCCGGCCGGCGCCACCGTGGTGCTGGAAAACCTGGCGACGGGCGTGCAGCGCAGCCTGACGCCCGACGCGGCGGGCCGCTATGTGGCCAACTCCATGCCGCCGGGCCGCTATGCGGTGCGCGTGCTGCGCGCCGGTTCGGTGGCAGCGTCGCAGGAAGTCGAAGCCTTGATCGGCGCGGGCGCCGAAGCGAATTTCGGCCCGGCCAGCGCGACTGGCCCAGTGGGGCAGGAACAGACCGTCGTGGTGAAGGCATCGCGCAATCCGATCGACGTGTCGAACACGAACAATGGCGTGATCTTTACGGCCAAGGAATTGAAGGCGCTGCCAGTCGGCAATGACGTGGCCTCCATCGTGCAGCTGACCCCGGGCGTGGCGCGGGGCACCAACAGCGTGTATGGCAATGCGCCATCGATCGGCGGCTCGGGCCAGTCGGAAAACGCGTTCTATGTCAACGGCTTCCCCATCACTAATCTCCTGACCCAGGTGGGCGCGTCGGAGCTGCCGTTCGGCGCGATCTCCAACCTGCAGGTGCTGTCGGGCGGCTATGGTTCGGAATTCGGCCGCTCCACGGGCGGCGTGATCAATATCACCACCAAGAGCGGCGGCAACAAGGTCGAATTCGGCGGCAAGGTCTCCATCATCCCCCGCGCGCTGAAGGGCACGACGGAAAACCGGTATTACCCGAACACGGGCGCCAATCCGGAGACGGATGGCACTTTGAAGTACTGGAACCGCGATAACGGCAGCACCAGCAAGGTCGTCGGCTTGTACGGCAGCGGACCGCTGATCAAGAACAAGCTGTTCGCCTTCGTGGCGCTGGAACAGACGCGCACGGACGGCGGCGCCGTCGCCGGTGCGCGCGACGACCTGGTGGACAAGGTGCTGCCGAACGGCTGGCGCGAGAGCAAGAGCAAGGTTGACCGCATGATGGCCAAGCTGGACTACAACCTGACGGACGACCATCACTTTGAATATACCAAGCTGTATGACCGCACGACTACGGACAGCCAGAGCTATGGTTTCGACTATGCCACCTTGAAACGCAACAACGTGCCTGGTGGCGGCAGCGAGACCACCATCAACTGCTGCGGTTCGTCGGCCGCGCCGGGCGCGAATGTCGACATCTTCAAGTACACGGGCTACCTGACGGATAACCTGACGGTGACGGCGATGATGGGGCAGTCGCGCACTTCGCACCGCCGTACCCCGGAAGGCTACAATCCGCTGCTGGCGCAAACGTCGTCGAATGAATCGACCCAGGTGCCTGGCCTGACGTACACCAATCCGCAAACGGTGACCGGTACTCTGGTCGATCCGTCGTCGGAAGACCGCCAGAAGGCCAAGCGCCTGGACCTGGAATACAAGCTGGGCAAGCATTCGCTGCGCGGCGGCATCGACCGCATCGACGTGGAATCGAAGGTGGGCCTGAGCCTGGCCGGCGGCTACCGCTGGAGGTACGAGAAGGTCAAGGATCCGACGCTCCTGATCAACGGCGCCTTTGAAACGCCGGCACAGGGTAACGGCTACGGCAAGGATGGCTATTACGTCAGCAAGGAATTGAACGCCAACCTGGCGCGTCCGACCAGCGTGCAATCGGCGCAGTACATTCAGGATCACTACCAGGTCACGGAACGAGTGCTGCTGGACCTGGGCCTGCGCCGCGAACAGTTCACCAACTACAGCACCGATGGCGTGGCCTTCATTTCACAGCGCAACATGATCGCCCCGCGCGTGGGCGCCACCTGGGATTACCTGGGCGACGGCACCCTGAAATTCTTCGCCAATGGCGGCCGTTACCACTTGCCGGTGCCGTCGAATTTGTCGAGCAACATGGCCAGCCCCTTCCTGGCCACCAGCGAGATGTTCACCTACACGGGCGTCGATCCCGTCACGGGCGCGCCGACGGGCCTGCACGCCATCAGCAAGCCGTATTCGGCCAACAACGCGTATGGACAGAGCCGCGATGCGCGCGAAGTGACGGCCATCGGCTTGAAACCGCTGTCGCAGGATGAATTCTCGCTGGGCTTCGAACGCGCCCTGAGCAAGAAGCTGGTGGTGGGCGCCAGCTTCCTGTACCGCAAGCTGAACGACACCAACGACGACAGCTGCGACGAGCGTCCGCTGCAAGCCTGGGCCACGCGCAACGGCGTCGATACGGGCAACTGGAGCGGCTTCCAGTGCGCCATCATCAACCCGGGCCGCGACAACAGCCTGATGGTGGACTTTGACGATGGCAAGGGCTTGCGCCGCGTGGATATTTCGGCGGCGGAGTGGGGCAACCCGCTGCCATCGCGCACCTACCGCGCCTTGAACATGTTCATCGAGCACCCGTACACGAATGGCTGGTACGGCAAGCTGACCTACACCTTGTCCGGCCTGAAGGGCAATATGGAAGGCCAGACGGACAGCATCGGCGGCGGCGACGTGGGCCTGACGGTCAGCGACGACCACAAGGAATTGATGTACAACGCGTATGGCTACCTGCCGGGCGACCACCGCCACGCCTTCAAGGCCTACGGCTTCATGCAGCTCATCCCGGACGTGATGGTGGGCGCCAACCTGTCGCTGATCTCGGGTGCGCCGCGCAACTGCATCGGCGCGCTGCCCGATAACCTGAAGTTCGAGAACAATTACGGCGATTCCTACTTCTACTGCAATGGCAAGCCGGCGCCGCGCGGCAGCCAGGGCCGCCTGCCATGGCAAGCCCAGCTGGACATGAATGTGGCCTATACTCCCAGCGCCGTCAAAGGCCTGAGCCTGAAAGTGGACGTGTTCAATGTGTTCAACAGCCAGACCGTGACCCGTTACACCGAAACGCGCGAAGACCATGGCGCCATCTCCCGCAATTACCTGCAGGTCGATGGACGCACGGCGCCGCGTTCCGTGCGCTTCACGGCGGAATACACCTATTAACCGCATGCCGGCCTGCCTTGCGGCGGGCCGGTGACCATGATTACCAACGGAAGTGAGAAGAGACCAATGACGACACAATTCAATCGCCGCAATTTCCTGTCCGCCAGCGCCGCGCTGGCCGGTGGCGCCATGGCCGGCAGCGCACTGCTGCCTGGTGAAGCCGCTGCCGCTCCCGCCGCCGGCCGCGACAAGGTCCGCCTGGGCCTGATCGGCACGGGCATGCGCGGGCAGGTGCTGCTGGCCGAACTGGTGCGCCGCGACGACGTGGAAGTGGTCGCCCTGTGCGATATCGAGCCGATCATGCTGAAACACGCGCTGGGCCAGGTGGACAAAGCCGGCAAGCCGCGTCCGCGCACGTATGGCGAAGACCGCGACCAGAAAGCCTACAAGCGCATGCTGGACGCGGGCGGCCTCGATGGCGTGATCATCGCCACGCCATGGGAGTTCCATGCGCCGATGGCGATTGCCGCCATGCAGGCGAAGATCGCCGTCGGCTGCGAAGTGGTGGCCGGCATCACCCTGCAAGACCACTGGGATGTGCTCAACACCCAGCTGAAGACGGGCACGCCCTACATGTTGCTGGAAAACGTGTGCTACCGCCGTGACGTGATGGCGGCGCTGCAGATGGTGCGCGCGGGCCTGTTCGGCGAACTGCTGCACCTGCAGGGCGGCTACCAGCATGATCTGCGCGCCGTGAAATTCAACAGCGGCAATCCCGCCAAGCCGTATGGCGGCGGCGTGGAATTCGGAGAGAAGGGCTGGTCGGAAGCCCATTGGCGCACGCAGCACTCGGTCGACCGAAACGGCGAACTGTATCCGAGCCACGGCATCGGCCCCTGCGCCATGTATACCAACATCAACCGCGGCAACCGCTTTACGCGCATTAACGCCTTCGCCACCAAGGCGCGCGGCCTGCACGACTACATCGTCAAGCAGCCGGGCGGCGCGCAGCATGCGAACGCCAAGGTGAAGTTCAAGCTGGGCGACGTCGTCACCACCACGCTGGCGTGTGAAAACGGCGAAACCATCATCCTGCAGCACGACACGAGCCTGCCGCGCCCGTATTCGCTGGGCTTCCGCGTGCAAGGCACGGACGGCCTGTGGATGGACCTGAACAATTCCATCCATATCGAAGGCGTCAGCAAGCCGCACCAGTGGGACGACTTCAAGGCTTACCAGGACAAGTATGAACACCCCGTCTGGCGCAAGTATGCGGCGCAAGCCGAAGGCGCGGGCCACGGCGGCATGGACTTCTTCGTCATCCACGCCTTTGTCGAAGCACTCAAGGCCAACGCGCCGATGCCGATCGATATCTACGATGCCGTGACGTGGAGCGCCATCACGCCGCTGTCCGAGCAATCGATCGCCGCCAACTTCCAGACCCTGGACTTCCCGGACTTCACGGGCGGGCAGTGGAAATCGCGCAAGCCGATCTTCGCCCTCGACGGCAAGTACTAAGCCTTAACGACCCGCTACCGCACCAGTTGCCGTAGCGGGTTTTTTCTTGCCCGATCCGTTTTTCAACCGCGGCGCAGGCGCGCAGGTCCCTGTTCGCCCGCCGCAAAGACTCACCACCAGGAGACGTTGATGAAACACAGAAGTTCATTGCTCTTTGCATTCCTTCCCGCCATGCCGATACTGCTGGCGGCCTGCGGCGGCGCCACCGCCACCGGCTCGGGCGGCACCGCCTTGCTGGCCGCCACGGTGGCCGCGCCCGCCACATCTTCCACCGTGGAACTGGCCGGCAACGCCTTCATCACGAGCGGGAATGAGGGCGCCGTCATCAACGAGCGTGGCCTGGCCGGCTGGAGTAACCCCGCTGCCGTCGCCAGCACCTACTTCCGCGTGGCCGGGGCGGGGCCCGTGCAGGTGGCGCTTGACGCCAGCCTGGCCGATGGCGGCAACAGCACCATCCGCGTGAAGATCAACGGCACGCCGTTCGACGTCAAGCTGGCCGGCAAGGAACGCAAGACCTATGCCGTCGGCACGGTGAACGTGGCGGCAGCCGGCTATGTGAAGGTGGACTTGCAGGGACTGTCCCGGGTCAAGGCCACGTTCGGCGACGTCGCGGCGTTGAAGGTGACGTCGAACGCGGCGCTGGCCTACGCGAATGACCCTGCCAATTACTACTGGTCGCGGCGCGGACCGTCCGTGCACATGGGCTACACGGTGCCGGCCAATACCGAGTATTTTTATAACGAGATGACGATACCCAAGGGGCAGGATGCCATCGGCTCCTACTTCATGGCCAACGGCTTTGGCCAGGGCTACATGGGCATCCAGGTGAAATCGCCGAGCGAGCGCTGGATCTTGTTCTCCGTGTGGGATGCCGAAAATGGTGCGAAAACCACCCTGGTCAGCAAGGGCGCCGGCGTGGTCGACAATGCGTTCGGCGGCGAGGGCACGGGCGGCCAGACCTATCTGTCGTATAACTGGGCGGCCGGCACGACCTACCGTTTCATCACGCGCGCGCGGCCCGACGGCAATGGCGGCAGCGATTACTCGGCCTGGTTCTTTGCTCCGGAAACGGGCAAGTGGCGCTACATCGCCACCTGGAAGCGGCCGGCGATTTCCACGTACTTGACGGGCGTGCATTCCTTCCTCGAGAATTTCATCGATACCCTGGGCTACACGGAGCGCCGCGTCCAGTTCGGCAACCAGTGGGCGAGGAACGTTGCCGGTACCTGGTCGGAAGTGACGGGGGGGCGCTTCACGGGCGACGCCACGGCCACCAATGCGCAGCGCATGGATTACGCGGGCGGCGTGGAGAACGGCAAGTTCTACCTGCATAACGGCGGCTTCTTTGCCGACTATGTGAAAACCAGCCAGAACTTCACGCGCCCGGCCACGGGCCTGCCACCCGCCGTCGATGTGAATACCTTGCCGATGCAATAGGCGTGGGTTCCTAGCCCGGCCGCTTGCCCGCCATCGCTTCGATGCCGCGATAGTAGGTGAGCGGCCGGCCTATCGTCACGCCCATCAATGCCGCCGCCTGGATGATGTCGCTTGTATCGCGCCGGTACACGAGCAGCGCATCCATTTCGTCGGAGCCGTTGCCGTCGATCTGGATCAGCTCATAGCCGCCTTCGTCCACGGCGCGCTGCGCCAGTTCCGTATCGAGCCACTCGAAATAGGGCAGCGCGCTATTGTCACTGTCCTTGAGCAGTTCGTACGGGAAGTCGGGGAAGTCGTCGAACATGTCCTGTATCTGTTCGTGCAGCTCGTCGAGCTTGTCGCTCGACGCCATATAGCCGCCCAGCTGCGAGAGGATCTCCAGCGCATAGGCCTGGGCATCGCTGTCGATCCACTCGTCGCGCGGCGCGGAGGGCGCGGCGGTGATGGCGGCGACGGCTTCGTCGAGTTCCTCTCCTTCCAGCTCACCGCAGGTCAGCTTGGTCAGCAGTTCAGATAGCAGCATGGTTGCCTTTCAATGGGGCGGCATGGCCGGGATGGCCAGCTCGTGCATGATGTTGTTAATACTATCATCGTCGTGCAGCTTGCCGCGCTCTGCAGAAATCGTACTGTGCCCTTCGCCTACTTATCAACTAGACATTTTCTTGCCAAGCGGATACACTAAAAATATTCCCATGCGGAAATATTTTTCGATGCCCAGGCAGGCACAGGTGCGCTTGTCGCCCTTGGCCCATTACTCGTTACCCATTTTCTTCATTTCATCCAGGATCATCCATGTTTGTCCGAACCACCATGCTGCGCGCGCTGGCGTGCGCCGTCTTGCTGCCTGCGCTGTTGTCCGGCTGCGTCACTGGCCGCAATAGCGCGCCTGCGTTTACCTACACGACCCCCGACCCTGCCAAGGGCGTTGTCGTCGGCACCGTGTTCGAGCGCGCCGTCTTCGAGGCGCATGGCGCCAGATTCGGCATTGTCAGCAGCGACCTTGCCGCCAACAAGGACAAAGATCTGTGGTTATCCAGCCATGTTCCCGCCGGCCAGGTCTCCTTGCAGAATGTCGCGCCAAAAGTGCCTACGGGCAAGGGCAGCACTTTTGCGCTGCAGCTGACGCCGGGACGCTACCGCATCCTCATCTGGCTGCTTGACTATGGAAGCCGGTCCAAGTACTCCGAATCGTCGCCGAAGGCGATTGAGTTTGACGTCGTGGCTGGCAAGGTCATCTACCTGGGACGTCTGGATGCCAACCGTTTCCTGGAAGTGGCTTCGATACACGACAATTTCGAGGAAGATATCGTCTACCTGAAGAAGAATCCCTTGCTGGCCAATGCCAGCATCGAGAACAAGGCGCTCGAGGTGAGTGAATGGTGGCTAAAGGATGCCACAGGCAAGAAACTTCTGGAAAGAAACCGCGTCAACTAAGCACGTGCAGAGCGCGCCGCGCGCGTCACGGGCCTTCCTGACGACCATGGCCAAGGGCGTGCTTGGCAATCTGTACTGCCGGCGTCACCCTGCGCTACATTTTTTGATGCATCAGAGTGGCCAGGCCTGCTTGCTCACGGCCACGGCGACGATGTAGGCGAAGACCAGCACGGCGAGGGCGAAGGCGGCGCCGCGCACGGCCGGCGTCTTGCCCCGTTTCAGGGCGATGGTGCCCAGCACGATGTAGGCCAGCAGCGCGCACAGCTTGGCGGCCAGCCAGGGCTGGCTGCCCGGCGACTGGCCGCTCCACACGGCCAGGGCGATGGCGCTGGCCAGCAGGGCCGTGTCGATCAGGTGCGGCAGGATCTTTACCCAGCGCTGCTGCAAGGCGGGCGAGGCGCGCAGCATCCAGGCGCCGCGCAAGAGGAACAGTGCGCCGCTGGCGGCGGCGCAGCCCATGTGGACATGCTTGATGCTCAGATAATCCATGCGTGATGTGAGGGGCGTGATTGACGGTGGCGCCAGCATAGCCGCCTTTGGCGCGCGGCGCCATACGCCGTCGGGATGAGACGGGCCTAAGGCAGGAATCTGACGTACACCAGCTCAGGGTCGCCCTCGTCGAGATGGTCGATCCGGCCGCTGCGCACGAAGCCCGCGCTGGCGAACAGCCCTTGCGCGGCGCCGTTCGACGCGTTCGTCGAGGTGAATAGCTTCCTTGTCTGGCACGCGGCGGCCGCGGCGGCCAGCAGGCGCCGTCCCACGCCGCAGCGCTGCTGCGCGGGCGCGACCACCACCAGCGAGACAAAACTGTAGCCGAAGAAGTCACCATGCGTGACGACATAGCCTGCCACCAGGCCGGCCCGGATGGCCACCTGGCAGTGGCCCTTGCCGACGGCGGCGCGCACGGCCTCGCCGCGCTCCGGGTGCGCCTGCGCATAGGCGTCGCAAGCGAGCATGGCGTCCACGTCGCCAGCTTCGGCCACGCGGGTGATGATCTCGTCTGCTTCGTGCCTGTTCTCCATGCCGCTCCTTTTCTCCATGCGCCGAGTGTGCCCAAAATACATCCTTTTGTAAAACACCGGCCATCCAGGCTAGATCCATCCCCCGCCATCTAGTCACTTTTGCCGATGCGGCTATCCAGATTGCCTTTCCAGAATCACCCTGTGACCGATAGTGCCTTTCACCGCTGGCACGTAAGCTGGTCGGGACGGCTGGCCAGACGGCCAGTGCATTCATGGAGAAACATCGTGGCTACCCTAGATGGCACTAACAAGAACAGTAACAGCAGTAACAAGGCAGTCGAACCGGGCATGCGGCGCAAGCAGGCGTCCGTATTAATCAGCAGTACCTTCGCATTTACCATCTGCTTTGCGGTCTGGATGATGTTTGCCGTGCTCGGCATCCCCATCAAGACCAGCCTGGGCTTGACTGAAACACAATTCGGCCTGCTGGCCGCCATGCCCGTGCTGACGGGTTCCCTCGTGCGCGTGCCCTTGGGCATCTGGACGGACAAATACGGCGGACGCCGCGTCTTCTTCCTGCTGATGCTGGCCAGCGTGGTGCCGATCTACCTGATTTCCTACGCTACCGCCTACTGGCATTTTCTCGTGCTGGGCATGTTCGTGGGCCTGGCGGGCGGTTCGTTTTCCGTCGGCACGCCCTACGTGGCGCGCTGGTACGAAAAGGAGCGCCGCGGCCTGGCGATGGGCATCTTCGGCGCCGGCAACTCCGGTTCCGCGCTGACCAAGTTCGTCGCGCCAGGCATCGTCGCCGCCTTCGGCTGGCAGATGCTGCCCAAGGTGTACGCGGTGGCCATGCTGGCCACGGCCATCATCTTCTGGCTGTTTTCGTACACGGACAAATCGCACCTGGCGCCCTCGGGCGAAAGCTTTTCCGCACAGATGAAGGTGCTGAAGGACCCGCGCGTGTGGCGCTACTGCCAGTACTACTCGGTGGTGTTCGGCGGCTACGTGGCGCTGGCCCTGTGGATGACGAAGTACTACGTGGCCGAATACGGTTTTGATTTGAAGCACGCGGCGCTGCTGGCCGCCTGCTTCTCGCTGCCGGGCGGCGTGCTGCGCGCGCTGGGCGGCTGGATCTCGGACAAATACGGTGCGGCGAAAGTCACCTGGGCCGTGATGTGGGTGTGCTGGGTGTGCTTCTTCCTGCTGTCGTATCCGCAAACGCAGATGGTGATCGAGACCGTCACGGGGCCTATGGCCTTCCATATCGGCCTGTCGCCGCTGTGGTTCACCGTGCTGCTGTTCATCGTCGGCATTGCCATGGCTGTCGGCAAGGCGTCCGTCTTCAAGTTCATCGGCGATGATTTTTCCGACAACATCGGCGCCGTCTCGGGCGTAGTCGGCCTGGCCGGCGGCCTGGGCGGCTTCATCCTGCCCGTGATGTTCGGCGCCCTGGTGGATTTGACGGGCGTGCGTTCGAGCTCCTTCATGCTGCTGTACGGCACCGTCTGCGTTTCCCTCGTCTGGATGCATTTCTCGTTCAAGCCGCTGCGCGCGGCACCAACTACTCAACCTGCAGGAGTTAAAGCATGAGCCGCTATATGATCAATACCTGGGAGCCGGAAACACCGAGCTTCTGGCAAAGCACGGGCAAGGCCACGGCCGCGCGCAATCTGTGGATATCGATTCCCGCGCTGCTGCTGGCGTTCGCCGTGTGGATGGTGTGGAGCGTGGTGGTGGTCAACCTGCCCAACATCGGTTTCACCTACAGTAACAACCAGCTGTTCTGGCTGACGGCCTTGCCGGGCCTGTCCGGCGCCACCTTGCGCATCTTTTATTCGTTCATGGTGCCGATCTTCGGCGGCCGGCGCTGGACGGCCATTTCCACGGGTTCGCTGCTGATTCCCGCCATCGGCATCGGCCTGGCCGTGCAGGACGTGAACACGGGCTACCCGACCATGCTGATCCTGGCGCTGCTGTGCGGCTTCGGCGGCGGCAATTTCGCCTCGTCGATGGCCAACATCAGCTTTTTCTATCCAAAGGCGAGCAAGGGCTTCGCGCTGGGCATGAATGCGGGCCTGGGCAACCTGGGCGTGTCGGTGGTGCAGTTCGTCGTGCCGCTGGTGATCACGTTCGCCGTCTTCGGCGCCTGGGGCGGCGATTCGCTCACCTGGGTCAAGAATGGCGTGAGCAAGGAGATGTGGCTGCAGAACGCGGGCTTCATCTGGGTGCCGTTCATCGCCTTGAGTACCTTGCTGGCCTGGTTCGGCATGAATGATCTGGCTTCGGCCAAGGCTTCGTTTTCCGAGCAGGCCGTGATCTTCAAGCGCAAGCACAACTGGCTCATGTGCTGGCTGTACACGGGCACCTTCGGCTCCTTCATCGGCTATTCGGCCGCGTTCCCACTGCTGATCAAGATCCAGTTCCCCGACGTGAACCCGCTCGATTACGCCTTTCTGGGCCCGTTGGTCGGCGCCCTGGCACGTGTCGCCGGCGGCGTGATTTCCGACAAACTGGGCGGCGCCCGCGTCACCCTGTGGTCGTTCGTGCTGATGATAGGCGCCGTGCTGGGCGTGCTGTACTTCATGCCGCAGGCCGGCGTGGGTGGTAGTTTTAGTGGCTTCTTCTGGATGTTCATGCTGCTGTTCGCCGGCACCGGTATCGGCAATGCGTCGACCTTCCGCATGATCCCCGTGATTTTCCTGACGGAGCACCAGCGGGCGGCGGCCGGCAAGGGCAAGGCGGCGCAGGAGCAAGCGATCGTCGACGCCAACAAGGAAGGCGCGGCGGTGCTGGGCTTCACGTCGGCCGTGGCGGCCTACGGCGCCTTCTTCATCCCGAAAAGCTATGGCACCTCGATTGCGCTGACGGGCAGCCCCGACGCGGCCCTGTGGTGTTTCATCGGCTTTTATGTCAGCTGCATCGCCATCACCTGGTGGTGCTACGCCCGCAAGAATGCGCCGATGCCTTGCTAATTGAGCAAAACGCCTGGCAGGTCGCACTTGTCAGGCGTTGTTTACAGTATCAGAGGTAGTCATGGAAGAACTGGAAAAATTCGTCAACGGCTTCAGCCTGTTTCAGCAGCAGTATTTCAGCGAGCCGCAAACCTTGTACGACAGCCTGCGCGACGGGCAGCGGCCTTCGACCTTGCTGATCGGCTGCTGCGATTCGCGGGTCGATCCCATGCTGCTGACGGGCAGCGACCCGGGCGACATGTTCGTCGTGCGCAATATCGCCAATCTGGTGCCGCCGTGCACGCCCGACGCGCCGCCCGGCGTCAGTTCGGCCATCGAATTCGCCGTCTGCAAGCTGGAAGTGGCCAGGGTCATCGTGCTGGGCCATGCGCGCTGCGGCGGCATCCGCGCGCTGCTGGAACCGCAGCCGCGCGCGGAAGGGCAGGAAACGGACTTCGTGGGACAGTGGATGCGCATCGCCGAACCCGTGGCGCAGCGCGTGCGGCGCGAGCTGGCGCACCGCTCGTCGGAGGAACAGCACCACGCGTGCGAACTGGCCAGCATCCTGCAGTCGCTGGACAACCTGCTGACCTACCCGTGGCTCAAGCGCCGGGTGGAGCAGGGCGTATTGAAATTGCACGGATGGTATTTTGATATCGACAGCGGGGCGCTGATGGCGTATTCGGCGCGCCAGCAGCAGTTTTTGCCGCTGGTCTGCCCGATCGAGCGGGCGCGTCATTTGCATGAGCGCCCGTGGCCGGATTCAGCTAAAACGCAGTAAATCCCCGCTGCGGTCAAACGCCAGCAGGCTGTCGACGCGGCCTTGCTCGATCGCCGCCACCATGGCGCGCAGGGGTGCTTCGCAATCCTCCGGGGCGGGCGGCTGGCCCTCGCGACCCGCCAGTCCCGCCACGAAGACCACGTCCCAGTGCGTCTGCATCTGTTTCGATTCCTCCTCCAGCGCCTCAAAGCTGCCCAGTTTATCGGGCAGCTTGTCGGCGCACATCACGGGCGTCAGCGAGCGGCCCTGGCCGCCGGGCTGGGCCTGCGCCTGGGTAAAGGTGAACAGCAGGCGTTGCGGCTGCTCCTGGTTGCGGGCGCTGCGCAGCAGGCTGGCGTAATCGGTAATTGGCATGATGCTCTTTCTCTGTGTTGAACGATGCCGACAGGTATACCGCAGCTCGGTCGCGGCGCCCATAGGCAATAGTGACTATCCGGGTGACTACGCGCCTATGCATTCCTGGTGCCGGAAACCGACTTCTTGCCAATACCGTCGCGCACGGTGCGTCGATAGACTGCTTGTATCGACGCGTGGGCCATCCGGCTTGCAGCGTTTTTATGACCTGGCGCCGCTCCTGCGGCGCAATGTGGAGGTAGCATGAGTCACTTTCTGGACCGTCTTAAATTTTTTAGCAAGCCCGCCGAGCCGTTTTCCAACGGCCATGGCACCGTGGTCGACGAAGACCGCACCTGGGAAAACGCCTACCGCCAGCGCTGGCAGCACGACAAGATCGTGCGCTCCACGCATGGCGTGAACTGTACCGGCTCGTGCAGCTGGAAGGTGTACGTCAAGAATGGCCTGATCACCTGGGAAACCCAGCAAACCGATTATCCGCGCACGCGGCCCGACCTGCCCAACCACGAGCCGCGCGGCTGCCCGCGCGGCGCCAGCTATTCCTGGTACGTGTATTCGGCCCAGCGCGTGAAATACCCGATGGTGCGCGGCCGCCTGATGGAAATGTGGCGCGAAGCGCGCAAGACCATGGACCCCGTCACGGCCTGGGACTGGATCAGCCAGGACCCCGTGCGCTCGCAGCAGTACAAATCCATCCGCGGCCTGGGCGGCTTCGTGCGCGCCACGTGGGAAGAATCGAATGAAATCATCGCCGCCGCGAACGCGCTGACGATCAAGAAATACGGCCCGGACCGCATCGTCGGCTTCTCGCCGATTCCCGCCATGTCCATGGTCAGCTACGCTTCCGGCACGCGCTACCT
The DNA here is from genome assembly GCF_900156175.1 of Janthinobacterium sp. TND4EL3. Taxonomy (GTDB): domain Bacteria; phylum Pseudomonadota; class Gammaproteobacteria; order Burkholderiales; family Burkholderiaceae_D; genus Janthinobacterium. The sequence goes on along the minus strand of NZ_FTMV01000009.1, from coordinate 205,567 downwards.
GTCGCTGATCGGCGGCGTGGCCCTGAGCTTTTACGATTGGTACTGCGACTTGCCGCCCGCCAGCCCGCAAGTGTGGGGCGAGCAGACGGACGTGCCGGAATCGGCCGACTGGTACAACTCGACCTATCTGATGGTGTGGGGCTCGAACGTGCCGATGACGCGCACGCCCGATGCCCACTTCTACACGGAAGTGCGCTACAAGGGCACAAAAACCGTGGCCATCTCGCCCGACTATGGCGAAATGGTGAAGTTCGGCGACATCTGGCTGGCGCCCAAGCAGGGCACGGATGCCGCGCTGGCGCTGGCCATGGGCCACGTCATCCTGAAGGAATTCCACTCGGAAGGGCAGAGCGCCTACTTCCGCGACTATGCGCGCCAGTACACGGACTTCCCCATGCTGGTGCTGCTCAAGGAGCATAACGGCACCCTGGTGCCCGACTACTTCCTGCGCGCCTCGCACCTGGACAACAACCTCGACGAAACCAACAACCCGGAATGGAAAACCCTCGTCATCGACGAAACCACGGGTACCATCACCGCGCCGGCCGGCTCCATCGGCTTTCGCTGGGGCGAATCGGGCAAATGGAACCTGGAACAGAAGGCCGGCGGCAGCGGCGCGCCCATCGTGCCGATGCTCTCCATGATCAACGACAGCGACGCCGTCACGGAAGTGGGTTTCGCCTACTTCGGCGGCAAGGACGCGTCCGACATGCTGCTGCGCAAGGTGCCGGTGAAAACCATCCGCCTGGCCGACGGCACGACGGGCCTCGTCACCACCGTGTTCGACCTGACCCTGGCCAACTACGGCATCGACCGTGGCCTCGGTGGCGAGAACGTGGCCGAGAGCTATGACGACGACGTGCCCTACACCCCCGCGTGGCAAGAGAAGCACACGGGCGTGAAACGCGCCGACGTCATCACCGTGGCGCGCCAGTTCGCGGAAAACGCGGACCAGACGCGCGGCAAGAGCATGGTCATCGTGGGTGCCGGCCTGAATCACTGGTACCACATGGACATGACGTATCGGGGCATCATCAACATGCTGATGATGTGCGGCTGTATCGGCCAGTCGGGCGGCGGCTGGGCCCATTACGTGGGCCAGGAAAAACTGCGTCCGCAGACGGGCTGGACGCCCCTGGCCTTCGCCCAGGACTGGGTACGCCCGATGCGCCAGATGAACGGCACCTCGTTCTTCTATGCCCACACGAGCCAGTGGCGCCACGAAAAGCTGGAAACGGGCGACATCGCTTCGCCATCGGCGGCCGGCGGCACGGGCGACCTGACCCTGCTCGACTACAACGCCAAGGCCGAGCGCATGGGCTGGCTGCCATCGGCGCCGCAGCTGCAGACCAATCCGCTGGAAGTGGCCAAGGCTGCCAAGGCGGCAGGGCAGGCGCCGGCTGCGTATGCGCTCGACCAGATCAAGGCGGGCCAGCTGCAGTTTTCGTGCGACGACCCGGACAACCCGGCCAACTTCCCGCGCAATATGTTCGTCTGGCGCTCGAACATCCTGGGCAGCTCGGGCAAGGGCCACGAGTACTTCCTGAAATACCTGCTCGGCACGCAGAACGGCTTGCTCAGCGACGAAGACGACTGCATCACGCCGAAGCAGGTGAAGGTGCGCCCGGCCGCCGAAGGCAAGCTCGATCTGCTGGTGGTGCTGGACTTCCGCATGTCGACCACCTGCCTGTATGGCGATGTGGTGCTGCCGACGGCCACCTGGTATGAAAAAGACGATCTGAATACGTCGGACATGCATCCGTTCATCCATCCGCTGTCCGAAGCCGTGCAGCCGCTGTGGCAATCGAAGTCGGACTGGGAAATCTACAAGGGGCTGGCCGAGAAATTCTCGGAAATCGGCGGCGAGCTGCTGGGCACCCAGCAAGACATCATTTTGACGCCGCTGATGCACGATACCCCGGGCGAACTGGGCCAGCCTTTCGATCCCAAGGACTGGCGCGCCGGCGAATGCGAAGCCATTCCCGGCAAGACCATGCCGAACATGACGGTGGTCGAGCGCAATTACCGCGATGTCTACAAGAAGTTCACCTCGATCGGACCGCTGCTGGAAACCATCGGCAATGGCGGCAAGGGTATTTCCTGGAAAACGGGCCATGAAGTCGACGTATTGCGCGGCATCAACCGCACGGTGCTCGATGAAGGCGTGTCGCAGGGCCAGCCGCGCCTCGATACGGCCATCGATGCGGCCGAGATGATTTTGTCGCTGGCGCCGGAAACGAATGGCCACGTGGCCGTCAAGGCCTGGGCTGCGTTATCGGCCATCACGGGCCGCGACCACACCCACCTGGCGCTGCCGCGCGAGCATGACAGCATCCGCTTCCGCGACGTGCAGGCGCAGCCGCGCAAGATCATTTCCTCACCCACCTGGTCGGGCCTGGAAAGCGAGGAAGTCAGCTACACGGCCGGCTATACCAACGTGCATGAACTGATCCCTTGGCGCACCCTGACGGGCCGCCAGCAGTTCTACCAGGATCACCTGTGGATGCGCGACTTCGGCGAGGGACTGTGCGTGTACAAGCCGGCGATTAACACGAAGACGACGGAAGCGCTGCTGGGCACCAAGCCGAACGGCAACAAGGAACTGGCGCTGAACTTTTTGACGCCGCACCAGAAGTGGGGCATCCACTCCACGTATTCGGACAACCTGCGCATGCTGACCCTGTCGCGCGGCGGACCGCACGTGTGGCTGTCGGAGACGGACGCGAAGGCTGCCGGCATCGTCGACAACGACTGGATCGAGGTCTTCAACGTGAACGGCACCCTGACGGCGCGCGCCATCGTCAGCCAGCGCATCCCGGCCGGCATGACGATGATGTACCACGCGCAGGAAAAGATCATCAACGTGCCTGGCGCGGAGATGACGGGCAAGCGGGGCGGTATCCACAACTCGGTCACGCGCGCCGTCCCCAAGCCGACGCACATGATCGGCGGCTACGCCCAGCTGGCCTACGGCTTCAATTACTACGGCACGGTGGGCTCCAACCGCGATGAATTCGTATTGGTGCGCAAGATGAACAAGGTTGACTGGCTCGAAGGGCCATTGGAAACAGAAGACGGGAGCATGGTATGAAAATCAGAGCGCAAATCGGCATGGTGCTGAACCTGGACAAGTGCATCGGCTGCCACACCTGTTCCGTCACCTGCAAGAACGTGTGGACCAGCCGCGACGGCGTCGAGTACGCATGGTTCAACAACGTGGAAACCAAGCCAGGCATCGGCTATCCGAAGCAGTGGGAAAACCAGGACAAGTGGAATGGCGGCTGGCGCCGCACGGACTCTGGCAAGATCGAGCCGCGCCAGGGCAGCCGCCTGAAGATCCTGGCCAATATCTTCGCCAATCCGAACCTGCCCGCCATCGACGAGTACTACGAGCCGTTCACCTACGACTACGAGCACCTGCAAAGCGCGCCGCTGTCGCAGACGCCGCCCACGGCCCGTCCCATCTCCGTGCTGACGGGGAAAAAGATGGAAAAGATCGAGTGGGGCCCGAACTGGGAAGATGACCTGGGCGGCGAGTTTGCCCAGCGCAGCAAGGATAAGCTGTTCGACAACATGCAGAAGGAGATGTACGGCACGTTCGAAAACACCTTCATGATGTACTTGCCGCGCCTGTGCGAGCATTGCCTCAACCCGACGTGCGTGGCGTCGTGCCCGTCCGGCTCCGTGTACAAGCGCGAAGACGACGGCATCGTGCTGATCGACCAGGACAAGTGCCGCGGCTGGCGCATGTGCATCTCCGGTTGCCCGTACAAGAAGATTTACTACAATTGGTCGTCCGGCAAGGCGGAAAAGTGCACCTTCTGCTTCCCCCGCATCGAGGCGGGCCAGCCTACCGTGTGCTCGGAAACGTGCGTGGGCCGCATCCGCTACCTGGGCGTGCTGCTGTACGACGCCGACAAGATCGAGGCTGCCGCCTCCGTGCCGCAGGAGCAGGACCTGTACCAGGCCCAGCTCGACCTGTTCCTCGATCCGCACGACCCGGCCATCATCGCCGAGGCGCGCCGCCAGGGCATCCCGGACCTCTGGCTCGATGCTGCCGTCAAGTCGCCCGTCTACAAGATGGCCGTCGAGTGGAAAGTGGCGTTCCCGCTGCATCCTGAATACCGCACCTTGCCGATGGTGTGGTACGTGCCGCCGCTGTCGCCTATCCAGGCGGCCGCCGAATCGGGCAAGCTGGGCGTGAACGGCATGCTGCCGGACACCCAAAGCCTGCGCATTCCCGTGCAGTACCTGGCCAATCTGCTGACGGCCGGCGACCAGCCGCCCATCGTCTCGGCGCTGGACCGCATGCTGGCCATGCGTGCCTACATGCGCAGCAAGACGGTCGAGAAGGTGGAGAACCTGACGGTGCTGAAACAGGTGGGATTGACCCAGGCGCAGGTGGAGGACATGTACCACATCATGGCCATCGCCAATTACGAAGACCGCTTCGTCATCCCCAGCAGCCACAAGGAAATGGCCGAGGACAGCTTCAACGAGAAGGGTTCGTGCGGCTTCAGCTTCGGCAACGGCTGCTCGGACGGCAGCAGCGAGCCGACCTTGTTCGGCAAGAAAAAACACGGTTCGGCCATCTTCATGCAGATGCCGAAGTCGCGCAAAACGGCGCCAGGCGCCTAAGGAACCGATATGAACAACGCCATGCATCACTATCAAGTCCTCTCTCGCCTGCTGCTGTATCCGGAGCCTGAGCTGATCGCGCACCTGCCGCAGCTCGATACGGCACTGGACGCGGCGCCCGAGTGGCAGGCGCTGCTGCGCCCGCTGCTGGCGCACCTGGGAAGCAGCAGCCTGATCGACCTGCAGCAGCAGTATGTGGCCACCTTCGACCGCAATCCATCGCACTCGCTGCACCTGTTCGAGCATATCCACGGCGAATCGCGCGACCGGGGCCAGGCCATGGTCGACCTGATGGAGGAATACAAGCGCCACGGCCTGCAGATGGTGGGCGACGACTTGCCCGACTTCGTGCCCCTGTTCCTGGAGTTCTTGGCGCAGCTCGACGAGGCGGCATCGGCACCGCTGCTGGGCGACGCCGTCCACGTGCTGGCGCACATCGGCCGCAAGCTGGCGGCCAACGGCAGCCCGTATGCGCCCGTCTTCACGGTGCTCGAACGCCTGAGCCCCGTGGCGGCCGAAATGCTGGCCGAACCGCCAGTGCGCGACATGGACGAAGCGCTGGAAACCTTCGGCCCCGGTGCGGACGGCGTCGAGCCGCTGCTGCGCCAAAGTATGGGCCAAGGTCTGGGCCAGGTCGCGGGCGGCGTCCATCCCGTGCATTTTCACCCGCAGCCGCGGCGCGCCGCCTGAATGGCCCACCGCGTCCGCATGAGGAGAGTACATCATGAGTAATTACCTGCATCAATTCATCTTCGGGATTTACCCGTACATCGCGCTGGCCGTCTTTTTGCTGGGCAGCCTGATCCGTTTCGACCGCGAGCAATACACGTGGAAGTCCGATTCCAGCCAGCTGCTGCACCGCGGCAGCCTGCGCTTGGGCAATATTCTGTTCCACATCGGCATCATCGGCCTGCTGTTCGGCCATGCGGCCGGCCTGCTCACCCCCGTCTGGGTGTGGGATACGCTGGGCGTGTCGCACAGCCTGAAGCAGGGCGTGGCCATGGCGGCCGGCGGGGTGATGGGCGGCCTGTGCCTGGCCGGCATCCTGATCCTGCTGGCGCGCCGCTTCGGCAATGCACGCCTGCGCGCCGTCACCACGGCCGGCGACAAGCTGGTGATGGTGTGGATCTTGCTGACCTTGCTGCTGGGCCTGTCGTCGATCTTCGTCTCGGCGTCGCACATGGATGGCCACATGATGGTCTTGCTGATGACCTGGGCGCAGCACATCGTGACCTTGCGCGGCGACGCGGCCAGCTTCATCGTCGATGCGCCGCTGGTGTTCAAGCTGCACCTGTTCATGGGCATGTCGCTGTTCGTCATCTTCCCGTTCACCCGTCTGGTGCACGTATGGAGCGGCTTTGGCGCCATCGGATATCTGGGCCGCGCCTATCAGCTGGTGCGCCGCCGCTAAAAAACGCCATAAAAAATCTACTGCGCGTAGCGATTTGCGGCCTGCGATGCTCACTGTGCATCCGCACAGCTGCGCTTCTCAGCCGCAACTCATCTCCGCTCGCTACGATTTTTCAGGCTAATTATGGAAGGAAAGTAAGATGGGAATCTCCGTCAATGGCATCGATATCGACGATGCCGACATCGCGCAGGAACTGCCGCATCACGACGGCGCCGGCAACCCGCTGAAACAGGCCGTGCATGAACTGGTGCTGCGCCGGCTGCTGCAAGACGAGGCGCAGCGCCTCGGCGTGCAGGGCGGCAGCGATGACGACCGCATCGAGGCGCTGTTTGCGCAGGAAGTGCGCGTGCCGCCGGCCGACGATGCGGCTTGCCGCACCTTTTATGCGCAGCGCCCGCAGCTGTTTCGCAGCGGGGCGCTGGTCGAGGCGCGCCACATCCTGTTCCAGGTGACGCCGGAGGCGCCTTTGGAGCTGCTGCGCACGACGGCGCAAGCCGTGCTCGACGCCCTCAAACTGGCGCCCGGGCGCTTCGGCGAACTGGCGGCGCAGTACTCGAACTGCCCGTCCGGCGCCCTGGGCGGTAGCCTGGGCCAGCTGTCGCCGGGCCAGAGCGTGCCGGAATTCGATGCGCTCGTGTTCCGCCTGGAAGAGGGTGCGCTGGCAGGCCACTTGCTCGAAACGCGCTTCGGCTACCACATCGTGCAGGTGCAGCGCCGGGTCGAAGGCCAGGCCATCGCCTACGAAGCCGTGCAGGCGCAGATCGCCGACCGCCTGTCGCGGGCGGCGTGGCAGCGCGGCGTGCACCAGTACCTGCATTTGCTGGTGGGGCGGGCCGATATCGCCGGCATCGAGCTCGAAGGCACAGCCAGTCCATTAGTGCAATAGACCGGAAGGCGTAGGCCGCTAGGCCTTCTGGGGCACAGCCAGATCGTGCCCCAGCCTTTACAATCACGGAAGAATCAGGAGTAGCGTCATGGGTAGCGTCAAGTTGCAGGACCGTTTTGGCCGTGCTATCGATTATGTGCGGCTGTCCGTCACCGACCGATGCGATTTGCGTTGCAGTTATTGCATGCCCAAGGGATTTCGCGGCTTCGAGGAGCCGAAGGACTGGCTGACGTTCGACGAAATCGAACGCCTGCTGGGCATCTTCGTGCGGCTCGGCACGCGTCGCGTGCGCCTGACGGGCGGCGAACCGTTGTTGCGGCGCAACTTGCCGGAGCTGGCGCAAAAGCTGTCCGCGCTGCCCGGTTTGGACGACCTGTCGCTGTCGACCAACGCCACCCAATTGGGCAAGCATGCCGTGGCCTTGCGCGCGGCGGGCGTGGACCGCATCAACGTCAGCCTGGACTCGCTCGACCGCGCCTGCATGGAGCAGATCACGGGGCGCGACAGCCTGCAGCCCATTCTCGATGGCCTGGTGGCGGGCAAGGCGGCCGGTTTTGATCCGATCAAGATCAATATGGTGGCCATGCGCGGCGTCAATGACGGCCAGATCGAGGCCATGGCGGCCTTCTGCATCGAGCAGCAGTTTATTTTGCGCCTGATCGAAGCCATGCCGATGGGCAGCACGGGCCGCAATGCCAGCTACATGCCGCTGGGCCCCGTGCGCGAGCAGCTGGCGGCCCGCTTCGGCCTGGTGCCGCAGGCGATGGAGCTGGGTGGCGGGCCGGCGCGCTACCTGGCCACGCCGGACGGGCGCGCCAGCATCGGTTTTATTACGCCCATGTCGCAGCATTTTTGCGCCACCTGTAACCGCGTGCGCCTGTCCGTCGATGGTACTCTGTACCTGTGCCTGGGACAGGAAGAAAAATTCGCCTTGGGCCCCATGCTGCGCGGCGGGGCCACGGATGCGGAACTGGAAGCGGCGATCCGCGCCGCCATCGAACTGAAGCCGCAGCAGCATGATTTCAATACGCAGCCGGACAAGATTATCCGGTTCATGGCCCAAACCGGTGGCTAGGATGGACACCTGACCAAACCTACTGCGCGTCGCGCTTTGCGGCCGGCGATGCTCACCGTACTAGAGTACGGTTGCGCTTCTCGGCCACAAATCACTGACGCTCGCTACGGTTTTGTCAGGTGTCGTGGCGCTAAGAATGGGCTTGTTAAAGCAAAAGGATCTATGAAATTCAAGGCGATGTTTTCTTCCTGGCAGAAGCTGTCGACCAAGATCGTCGGCGCGCTGCTGCTCATGCTGGTGCTGGCCCTGAGCGCCATCGGCTGCACCCTGTTCCTGTCTTGGCAGCTGGAAGGCAGTTCGGCCGCCATCAACGAGACGGGCCGGCTGCGCATGCAGACCTATCGTTTGACCTTGCTGATCGCCAGCGACGCCTCCCAGCAGGCGCAGCGCCAGGTGCTGCTGATCGACGAGACCCTGGCAAAGATCGCCCATGGCGACCCGCAGCGCCCCCTGTTCCTGCCCCCCAGCGCCGCCATCAAGGCGGAATTCGAACGCATCGGCCAGGACTGGCGCGGCAGTCTTCGCCCGGCCGCGCTGGCGGCCGATACGCCCGTGCGCGCGCGCCAGTTCGGGCATGACGCCGATGCCTTCGTGAGCCAGGTCGATCAATTGGTGCGCCTGATCGAGCACGACAGCGAACAGCGCACCTTCTGGCTGCGCGCCTCGCAGCTGATCCTCGTCGGCATGGCCGTCATCGGCACGGTCAGCATGATCTATCTGATGTTCATGCTCATCATCGAACCGGTCACGCGGCTGCGCCTGGGCATGCAGCGCATGAAGGAGCGCGATTTCAGCGTGCGCCTGGCTGTCGAGAGCAATGATGAATTCGGCCAGCTGGCCAGCGGCTTCAATCAGATGGCCGACCGCCTGCAGGCCCTGTACGGCAACCTGGAAGAGGGCGTGCGCAGCAAGACGGCCACGCTCGAATACCGCAACCGCGAACTGGCGCTGCTGTATGAAAGCGCGGCCTTCTTGCAGCGCCCGCAGCCCCTGGAAGACATCTGCGGCGGCTTCATGCAGCGCATCGTCGATTATTTCGAGGCCGACGGCTCCACCGTGCGCGTGCTCGACGCCGAGCGGGGCAACCTGCACATGGTGGTGCATACGGGCCTGTCCGAGGAGCTGGTGGCGTCCGAGCACTGCCTGAAGGTGGGCGACTGCCTGTGCGGCACGGCCGTCGAGATGAAGGTGGCGAAGGTGCACGACATGCGCCGCATCGACAAGGCGCACGAGCTGCGCTGCCACCGCGAGGGCTTTGCCACCGTCTCCGTCTTCCATATCCACGCGCACGAGCAGCACCTGGGCTTCTTCAACCTGCATTTCCGCCATGCGCGCGTGTTTTCCGCGCGCGAGCTGGCCTTGCTGGAAACCCTGGGCCAGCTGCTGGGCATTGCGCTGGAAAACCTGCGCCTGGCCGCGCGCGAACGCGAAATGGCCATTTCCGAAGAGCGCAATCTGGTGGCCCAGGGTCTGCACGACAGCATTGCGCAAAGCCTCAATTTCCTCAACCTGCAGGTGCAGATGCTCGACGACTCCGTGCGCAATGCGCGCTTCGACGAGGTGGCGGGCATCGTGCCGGCCCTGCATGCGGGCGTGAAGGAAAGCTACGAGGACGTGCGCGAACTGCTGGCGAACTTCCGCAGCCGCTTGATGGAGGACGACCTGATCGGCTCCCTGCGCGCGGCGGTGGATAAATTCCGCCGCCAGACGGGCATCGACGCCGAACTGCTGGCCGACGTCGATGGCGCGCCATTCCCCCGCGAGCAGCAATTGCAGCTATTATTCATCGTGCAGGAAGCGCTGTCGAACATCCGCAAGCACGCCCAGGCCAGCCATGTCGAGGTGCGCCTCGCCGATCACCAGGACTTTACCCTGACGATCAGCGACAACGGCGTCGGCTTCGACGCTTGCGCCGTGCTGGAAAAGGGCGACAGCCATGTCGGCATCCATATCATGCGCGAGCGCGCGCAGCGCATCGACGCCACGTTCGACGTGCATGCCTGCCCCGGCGGCGGCACGACCGTCGAACTGCATTTGTCGCGCGCGCAGCGGCGCGCCGCCTAAGCCACTATCTGAAAGTACAAAAAAAAATGGAGACTACCGATAAACCGATCACCGTCATGCTGGTGGACGACCACGCGCTGTTCCGCAGCGGCATACGCTCGCTGCTGCAGCGCCACACGGAGTTTTCCGTCGTGGGCGAGGCCGCCGACGGCGTGGAAGGCATCAAGCGCGCCATCCAGCTGCAGCCCGACGTGGTGCTGCTGGACCTGAACATGGCCGGCATGTCCGGCGTGGAAGCGCTGCAGCTGATGCAGCACGACTGTCCCGACACGGCCATCGTCATGCTGACCGTGTCGGAAGACGCGGAAGACCTGGCCACGGCCCTGCGCGCGGGCGCCTGCGGCTATCTGATCAAGAATATCGACGCTGACTACCTGGTGCGCGCCATCCGCCGCGCGGCCGCCGGCGAAGTCGTCATCGCCGAAGCGATGACCGGCAAGCTGGTGGCGCAGCTGCAGGCGGGCACCCGGCGCGAGGAACCCGTGTCGGAGCTCGACAAGCTCACGCCGCGCGAAAAGGAAATCATCGACTGCCTGTCGCGCGGCGAAAGCAACAAGGGCATCGCGCGCGCCCTGGACCTGGCCGAAAGCACGGTCAAGATCCACGTGCAGAATGTGCTGAAAAAGCTCAACCTCACCAGCCGCGTGCAGGCGGCCGTGTACGCGGTCGAGCACCGCCAGGGCAAGTAGCCCGGTAGTGGAGCCTGATCCGCCGGGTCAGGCCCCCACATCTAGTCCTTTATGCCGATAGCGGGTATCTCGCTTTTAAAGTAGTATATGGAATATATCTTTAAAGGCGACTCCATCATGGCCATCACCCCGATCAGCGAACCTTCTTCCTCTGCCGCCGCCTCCGGCGCGGCGCCATGGCAGGCCGGCCACGCCGTCTGGCAGCTGGGTTTCCGTCCGTTCTACCTGCTGGCGGCCGTGTTTGCGGCCATCAGCGTTCCCCTGTGGCTGGCCAGCTATTTCGGCCTGCTGGCGGGCGGCCTGCAGGTGGGCCTGGGCTGGCATATGCACGAGATGGTATTCGGCTTCGCGCTGGCCGTCGTGGTCGGTTTCCTGTACACGGCGGGGCGCAACTGGACGGGCTTGCCCACGCCGCACGGCGCCCCGCTGATGGCGCTCGTGGCGCTGTGGCTGGCGGGGCGCGTGGCCATGCTGTGCTTTCCCGGCGTGGCGGCGGCGCTGATCGACTGGGCGTTCCTGCCGCTGGCCGCATGGCCCCTGTACCAGGTGCTGCGCCGCTCGGGCAATACGCGCAACCTGTTCCTCGTCGGCTTGCTGGCCTTGCTGGCGCTGGCCAATGGCCTGTTCCACGCGGCCGTGCTGGGCGCTCTGCCGCTGTCGCTGTCTGTGCCCGTGCAGGCGGCCATTTTCATCATCGTGCTGATCGAATCGGTGATCGGCGCGCGCGTCATCCCCATGTTCACCCGCAATGGCGCACCTGGCAGCACGCCCGTGGCCAGTCCGCAGCGGGCCTTGGTCGCCGTGGCCTGCATGGCGGCGGCCGCCATCGCGTGGCTGGCGGGCGCGCCGGCCTGGCTGACGGCGCCGCTGGCCTTGGCGGCAAGCGGCGTGTCGCTGGCCAACCTGCTGGCCTGGCAGCCGCAGCGCACCGTGCGCGTGCCGCTGCTGTGGATCCTGCACCTGTCGTATGCGTGGATAGGCATCGGTTTTGCGCTGCTGGCGGCCGCCAGCCTGCACCTGTTGCCGGCCAGCGCCGCCTTTCACGCGCTGACGGTGGGTTCGATGGCGGGATTGATCATCGGCATGATGACCCGCACCACCCTGGGCCACACGGGGCGTGCGCTGAAGGGCGGCAGGGCCGAGGCGGCGATGTACTGGCTGATACAGCTGGGTGCGCTGGCGCGCCTGCTGGCCGCTGTCGGCCCAGCAGCGCTGGCCATGCCCGCGCTGCTGGCGGCGGGCCTGTGCTGGACGCTGGCCTTCGTGCTGTACGCCGTCGTGTATGCGCCTTACCTGTGGCGCGCCCGGGTGGACGGCCGGGAAGGTTGAACTGCCGTCAGAAAGGGCGCCAGGCCAGCAGCTTCTTGATTTCCGGCGCCCAATAGGACAGCGATTCGCCCACGACGAACAGCAGCATGCCCAGCATGAAGGCTTTCAGCAGCAAATTCCTGCACCAGATCATAGCGTTCCCCAAGTTTTCTTGTTAGCAAGTTTACCATCGGTGTGCGCGGCCAGGGTAACTTTCTGGCATGGCACCGGCGTCATGCGACCGTCTCCACGTCGTGGAACTGTTCCTTGATGGCCAGCAGTTGCGGCATCAGTTCGACGAACAGCTGCGCCAGCCACGGGTCGAAATGGCTGCCGGCGCCCGCCTTCAGGTGGCCAATGATGTCGTCAACGGCCCAGCCCGGCTTGTAGGGGCGGCACATGCTGAGCGCGTCGAAGACGTCGGCCAGGGCGACGATGCGGGCCGACTGCGGTATTTCCTCGCCGCGCAGGCCGTCGGGGTAGCCGCTGCCGTCCCATTTCTCGTGGTGGCGCAGCGACACCTCGGCCGCCAGCTTGAACACGGGCGCTTCGCTGCGCGACAGGATGTCGTAGCCGATTTTCGGATGCGTGCGCATGATGACCCATTCGGCATCGTCGAGCGGTCCCGGCTTGCGCAGGATGGCCTGGGGAATGCCCAGCTTGCCCATGTCGTGCATGGCGGCAGCCAGCTTGAGCCGGGCGCAGCGTTCGGCATCCCAGCCGGCGGCGCGGGCCAGCGCCGCCGCATAGGCGGCCATGCGCCAGATATGCTCGCCCGTGTCCGTATCGTTGTAGTGGCCCGCATGTCCCAGCATTTCGATGGCGTCGCGGTAGCTGCGCTCGAGCGCCGTCGCGCGCACCAGCGACAGGTGGGCCGCCACGCGGGCGCGCACGATGGGCGCGGACACGGGCTTGACGATGTAGTCGACGGCGCCCGCCTCGAAACCGGCCGATTCCTGCTGCGCGCCGCCATACGCCGTGACGAAGATCACCTGCATCGCTTGCGTGGGATCGATTTCGCGCAGCCGGGGGCACAGCGCATAGCCGTCGATGTCCGGCAGGCCCACGTCGAGCAGCACCAGCGCCGGACGGTGCTTGAGCACGGCCGCCAGCGCATCCCTGCCATTGCAGGCGAAGACCAGGTGATACGCATCGGCCAGGATGGAGCGCAGCAGGCTCAGATTGGTCGGCTCGTCGTCGACCACCAGCACGGTCGGCAGCTTCATCCCGGCACTCCCGCCGCCAGGCCGTCGGCCAGCTGGCGCGTGGCCCGTTCGGCGCCGCGAAAATCAAAGTCGGCAAGATGGCTGCGCAGGGCGTCGAGGCGGGACGATGGCAGCACCTGCGCCAGTTCCTGCAGCAGCGCTTCGGCCGGTGCCGGATCGTCGCGGTCGAGCGCGTCGAGCAAGCGGGCCAGCAGCACGCCTGCCGGCGCGCTGGCGGCCGTGGCCGGCTGGCCGGGCGGCGGCGTCTGCGCCGTGAATGCCGCGACGGCATCGATGGCGTGCGCCAGCGCCTGCTCCAGGGTGTCGAGCGCGGCCGCCGCATCGTTGCCGGCATGGAGCAGCTGCTCCGCGCGCTGGGCCGCGTGCAGGGTGGCGGGCAGGGCCAGGCTGCCCGCCACGCCCGCCAGTTTGTGCGCCAGGGCGGCGGCATCGCCGCGCGCATTGGCCGCCAGCAGGGCGCGCATGGTGGCGACCGTGTTGTGGTACGTGGCGCCAAAGCGCGACAGGTGCAGGCGGTACGGCGCTTCGTCGAGCCACTGCGCCAGTCCTTGCGCCAGGTCAATCACGGGCGCCGCGCCGGACGGCGGCACGGGCATCGCTGGCGCGCTGATGGCCGGCGGCAGGGCCGGCAAGCCCTGCACATGGCGCCGGTGCACGCGCGCGATCAGGGCGATGGTCTGCGGCACGTCGAACGGTTTGCTGATGAAATGGTTCATGCCCGCGTCCAGCGCCGCCGTCTGCTGCGTCTGGAATGCGCCCGCCGTCAGCGCCACCACGGGCAGGTCGTGGAATTGCGGCAGCTGGCGCAGCGCGCGCGTGGCCTGCAAGCCATCCATGACGGGCATCTGCACGTCCATCAGCACGATGTCGACGTCGGCGGGGTGCGCCAGCAGCCAGTCCAGCGCCTGCCTGCCATCGCAGGCGAACGAGGGCAGGGCTCCCTGGTCGCGCAGGATATGGTTGACCACGTCGCGGTTGATTTCGCTGTCGTCGACCACCAGCACGCGCACGCCGGCGAGCTGGCGCTCTTCCGGGGCGTCGTCGCTGGCGTCAAGGCCCGCCAGTTCGGCGCGCCGCTGGCGCGCGTCCATCGTCGCGTTGTACAGGCTCGAAGCCGTCACGGGTTCGTTGAGGATGGCATCGGCCGGATTGTCCGGGTCGGTGTGGCGCCGGGCCGGCGCCGTGGCCGGCGTGCCGCTGTTTGCCAGGATGACGACGGGGCAATCCTGCGGCGGCAAGTGCTCGCGCAGCGCGCGCGCGACGGCTTCGCCATCCATGTCCGGCAGGTGCGCGGCCAGCAGGACGACGCCGGGCCGGGCGCCTTCGGCGCAGTCGAGCGCGTAGTCGAGTGCCGCCTCGCCGCCAGGGACCGCATGCACGCTCCAGCCCAGGCCCTGCGCCACGGCGCTGACCATTGCGCGCGTGGCGGCGTTGCCGTCGGCCAGCAGCACGTGCAGGCCCTGCATGTCGGGCACGTTGCGCGGACGGGCGGGCAGCAGTTGCAGCGGCGCCGTGAAACTGAATTCGCTGCCCTGGCCCAGGGCGCTTTTCAGGCTCAGGGCGCCGCCCATCAGGCGCACCAGCTGGCGGCAGATGGTCAGGCCCAGGCCCGTGCCGCCGAAGCGGCGCGTGGTGGAGGTGTCGGCCTGGGTGAAGGCGGAAAAGATGGTTTCCTGTACTTCCGGGGCGATGCCGATGCCCGTGTCGCGCACACTGAAGCGCAACACGGCGGCGTCGCCGTCGCGGCTTTCCAGCGCCGTATGCAGCTCGACCGAACCCTGCGGCGTGAACTTGATGGCGTTGCTGGTAAGGTTGACCAGCACCTGCTCGAGACGCAGCGCATCGCCCAGCATATGGTCGACGCCGTCGGGCAGGGGGCCGATGTGCACGGTGATGGGCTTGTCATGCACGGCCACGCCCATGCTGGCGGCGATCTTCTCGATCACCTCGGCCAGGCGGAACGGCGCCTGTTCGATGTGCATATGGCCCGCTTCGATTTTCGACACGTCCAGCACATCGTTGATGATGCCGAGCAGCGATTGGCCGGCGGCGCGGATCTTGCGCGCCATCAGCAGCGCCTCGCCATCGAGGCTGCCCCTTTCCAGCAGCCAGGCCATGCCGAGGATGGCATTGAGGGGCGAGCGGATTTCATGGCTCATGTTGGCGAGGAATTCGGCTTTGCTGCGGTTGGCCGCCTCGGCCCCGTCGCGGGCCAGCAGCATGGCTTCCTCGGCCCGCTTTTGCGCCGATATGTCCTGGACAAAAATCAGCGTTGCCGGTCCATCCTTGAGCATGACGCGCGCCGTCGTCTTGAAGACGGGCACGGGCCGTCCCTGCTTGTCCAGGCCGACGGCTTCGAATACCTGCTCGCTGGCGGAGTCGGCCTCGATCAGCGCCTCGCTGCTCGCCAGCGCCGCCTGCGATTCTGCCGTGAGCATGCTGCGCCACGGCAGGCCGCTCAAGTCATCTTCGAGGGCGTAGCCGTGCAGGTGGCGGTAGCGGGGGTTCGAATAGACGAAGCGGCCATGCCGCAGGATGGCGATGGCCAGCGGCGCATCCTCGATCAGCGTGCGAAAGCGCGTCTCGCTGTCCGACACGGCCTGCATGGCCTGCCGCTCGCTTTCCTGCCGCGCGCGCCAGGCGGCCAGGTGCCGCCGGCGCCGCTGGCTCCAGTACAGCAGCGCACTGCCGGTGGCAGCCAGGATGGCAAAGAAGATGGCATAGCCGGCCGCCTGGCGCTGCAGCGGGGCGGCGATGGCCGCCTCCTCGCGGCTCAGGCCGATGATCAGCGCGCGGTCCATGTGCAGCGCCGGCGGCGCGATCGTGGCCATCGCCATCATGCGCGGCGGGCTGGCGGGCTGGCCGGGCACCAGCACGCCATCGAGCACCGCCGATGGCTGGCCGCTGTCGCGCAGGCGCCGCAGGAAGCTGCCGGGCACGTCCAGGTTGCTGCCGTCGACGGCGCCCTTGGCCGGATAGTTGAGGAACTGGCGCCCGTCGCCATGCAGCACCACGGCCCACACGTCGGCCGCATACATGGCCGTGCGGAACTTGCCCGTGAAATATTCGGGGTCGAAGGTGGCCATCACCAGCCCGGCGAAGCGGCCCTGCCGGTCCGGCACCATGCGCGCCGCCGTCATCACCAGGTCGTTCTTGAACGAGCGGAAAGGCGGCGACAGGTACAGCATGTGCGCGTCGGGCGCGTCGCGCACCGTCTGGAAGTAGCCGCGGCGCGAAAAATCCTGCTGCATCAGTTCCGGGATGTTCGTGGCGAGCGGCTTGCCGCTGGCGTCGAGCACCAACATGGTGCGCACGCCGGGCATGGCGTCGACCAGGGCGGTCAGGCGCCGGGGCAGGGCCTGGCTGGCGCCCGTCTCCGCCGCAGGGCCGAGAAAGTCGCGGATCACCCCTTCGAGCACCAGGTTGGTGGCGGCCAGGTCGACTTCGATGTTTTTTGCCAGCAGCGCCGTCAGCACGTCCAGCCGCTCGCGTTCCGCCGCCGCGTGCCGTGCCGTTTCGGCCAGGTGCAGATAAGCGAGGGTGACGCCGATGATCAGCAGTCCGAGGAGAAGAAAAAGCCACTCAATCAGTCGTCTGTGCACTGCGTTGCCACCTGGTAATCGGATCAATGTAACGATGCTATACCGGATATGGAAGAAGAACAACTTTTCCCGGTGACTACTCAGCTGATAGTGTGGCCAATTTGTCGAAGCGGGTTGCCGCTTGCACGGTGTCCGTCAGCGGCAGGCACAGGCTGAACACGGCGCCCTGGCCGGGCGCCGATACCACCATGATGCTTCCGCCCATCAGGACCGCCAGGTGGCTGGCGATGGCCAGCCCCAGGCCCGCGCCCCCGTGCGCGCGGCTGGGGGCGTCATCGGCCTGCGAGAATTTCTCGAAAATGCTGGCCTGGTGCGCCTGTGCGATGCCGACGCCCGTGTCGCACACGGCGATGCGCAGCTGCCCGTCCTGGCGCGCCACGCGCACGTCGATGCGTCCGGCCGGCGTGAAGTGCAGCGCGTTGTCGAGCAGGATGGCGAGCAGCCGTACCAGGCGGGGACGGTCGCAAACGATGTGCGACGGCGTATCGGCGGTGGCGCTCCACGCGAGGGCGATGCCCTGGTCCGCGGCGCGCTGGCGGAATGGCGCCAGCGCCTGGGCCAGCACGCCGGACAGCGGTTCCGGCGCACTCTTGAGCCTGAGCTGGCCGCCTTCGAGGGCGCTCAGTTCCATCGTCGCCTCGACCAGCGACAGCAGCTGGCGGCCGCTGGCGCGGATGGCGTGTGCGTGGCCGGCCAGCCCAGGCTGCTGCTGCAGCTGTTCCAGCAGCAGTTCGGAAAAGCCGAGGATGCCGTTGAGCGGCGTGCGCAGCTCGTGCGACATGTTCGACAGGAAGCGCGACTTGGCTTCGCTGGCGGCGATGGCCCTGGCGCGGCTGTCGATCAGGCGCCCGATCAGCAGCACCAGCGCGGCCCACGACAGCACGATCAGCGCGCTCGTGACGGCCGCCATCAGCAGCGCCTGTTCGCGGCGCGAGGCGTAGTCGGCCAGCACCGTGTCGCGGTCCAGGCCGATCAGCATGTAGAGCGGATAGTGCGCCAGTTTTTCAAATGCGTAGTAGCGCAGGGTGCCGTCGATGGGGCTGCGCTGCAGGAAGCTGCCG
Organism: Janthinobacterium sp. TND4EL3; assembly: GCF_900156175.1. Lineage (GTDB taxonomy): Bacteria > Pseudomonadota > Gammaproteobacteria > Burkholderiales > Burkholderiaceae_D > Janthinobacterium. The sequence continues at coordinate 187,607 of NZ_FTMV01000009.1, read as the reverse complement.
CGTGTCTTGCCGCGCATTTGCGCGAACAGCTCGCTGTCGCCGACATCCTGGCCGATGGTGTTGACGCTGCCGACGCGGCGCGCCCGCATCACGCCATCGGTGCCGATGAGGGCGATGGAGCTGTTCTTGCCCAGGTCGACCTCGTCATACAGGCGCGTGAAGTAATACGGGTCCATCGACGCCACCACCACGCCCTTGAAGCTGCCGTCGGGGTGGTTGATGCGGCGCGTCAGCTGGATCGACCATTTTTTCGAGACGCGGCCCAGCACGGGCTTGCTGATGTAGAGTTCGCCGCTGTCGCCGCGCACGTGCACCTGGAAGTGCTCGCGGTCGGCCAGATTGATGGGCTTGAACGTCTTGCTTGTCAGGACAGTGTCGCCCCGTTCGTTGACTATGCTGAACAGGTTGTACAGGGGGCCGGGATTGAGCCCCTGCTGCAGGTCCGTGACGATGTCGAGCTTGTCGCCCAGCGCGTTGTAGCGGCCGCGCAGGTAGGTGACTGCCTGGTCCGCCCCCTCGATCGTGCGTATCGCGTGTTCGTCGAAGACCCGCGCCATGCTGCGCGCATCGCGCTGGGCGTCGGCGATGGCACGGTCGCGGGCGTGGTCGAGCTGCAGCAGGGTCACGGCCCACAGGCCGGCCAGCAGCAGGGCCACGAAAACGGACAGGACGATGCGCGTGTCGAGCCGCTCCCAGGGCAGGGCCTGCCATTTCAATCGTGGTGTGATGTCGTGCCGCATGCCGCCTCCCACAGTATGTCTCCCCTGACCGCCGCCGCGATGGCGGGCGTAGACCGGGGCCGCATTACTTCTCTGCGGTCAATTATATCGAATATAAATGATTTTATCGAATAAATTGAATTATTCGTTGTAAGTGTTGTATTTGCTCATGATATTGGTGGTGCAACATGGCCCGCCAGCCAGTGCTCCACCAGGTCGCGCAGCTGGGCCGCCGTGAAGGGTTTGGACAGGTAATCGTCCATGCCGGCGTCCATGCAGCGCTGCCGGTCGTCGTCGGTGACGCCCGCCGTCAGGGCGATGACGGGCGTGCGCGCGGCGCCGCTGCGCAGCTCGCGCGCGCGCAGCGCCTGGCAAGCCTGGTAGCCATCCATGACGGGCATCATGCAATCCATCAGCACCAGGTCGTAGCGTCGTGCCGCCAGGGCCAGCAGGCCCAGCTCGCCGTTTTCCGCCGTATCGATGGTGTAGCCGCGTCCGCCCAGCTGCAGGCAGACGAGTTGGCGGTTCAGCGCCGTGTCCTCGACCAGCAGGATGCGGGCCGCGGGTACGGGCTCCGTCTCCTGCACCGCGGCAGGGGCGGGAGCTGGCTCCGCTTGCGGCGCGGCGGGCGGCGCGGCGGGCGTCTCGTCCGGGGGAGCCGCCTGCGCTGCCGCGGCCAGGCCGCACGGGATGCGCACGGTGAAGCGGGAGCCGGCGCCGGGCGTGCTGTCGCAGCCGATTTCGCCGCCCAGCAGTCCGACCAGCTGCTGGCAGATGGCCAGGCCCAGTCCCGTGCCGCCATATGCGCCGCTGATGCTGGCGTCGGCCTGGCAATACGGCTGGAACACGCGTTCCAGCTGTTCGGGCGTCATGCCGATGCCGCCGTCGCTGACCTGGAACAGCAGCGTGGCCGTGTCCGGGCTGTCCGGCGCTGCGGGCGCCAGCTGCAGGTCCACCGTCACCTGTCCCGACGCCGTGAACTTGATGGCGTTGCCGACCAGGTTGCCCAGTATCTGCGCGATGCGCGTGCGGTCCGAGCAGACTTGCCGCGGCACGCGCGTGTCCACCTCGGCCACCAGCTGCAAGCCTTTGCGGTCCGCCTGTGCGCGGTGCAGCACCAGCAGGTCGTCGAGCAGCAGGCGCGGATCGAAGTCGCGCAGTTCCACGCCCATCTGGCCCGCTTCGGCCTTGGACAGGTCGAGGATGTCGTTGAGTATGTGCATGAGGTCGTGCACGCCGTTGCTGACGTTGCCGGCATAGTGGCGCTGCGTCGCATCGAGCGGGGTTTCCAGCAGCAGTTCGGCCATGCCGGCGATGCCGGCCATCGGCGTGCGGATTTCATGGCTCATGATGGCCAGGAAGCGCGACTTGGCGGCGTTCGCCGCTTCCGCGTGCGCCTGCAGCGCCAGCGCCTTGGCCGTATCGCGCTCGCGCCGCCGCAGCAGGCCCATGATCAGCCCCACGGCCAGCGCCACCGCCAGCAGGCTGACCAGCGCCGCGCCGCCCATGGTGCGCAGCATGCGGCGCCAGCCCGCCAGATAGACTTCGTCCGTGACGGTGACGTTGACGGCCAGCGGATAGTCGCGCACGAGGCGGATGCCGGCCAGGCGGTCGACGGGGCGGCCCTGGTCGGCCGCGCGCGGCAAGTCCACCTGCAGCACGCCGTGCGTCTTGCCCTGTTCCAGCAGGCGGTAGGTGCTGCCCGTCAGGTTGCGCTTGCCCATCATGGCGGGGGCGGCAGGCCAGCGCGCCAGCAGCGTGTAGTCGTTGCGGTACAGGGAAAAGGCCGTGTGTTCGCCGATGCTCGTGTTCTGGAAGAACTTGCTGAAGAAATCGCACGACAGGCCGACCAGGACCACGCCCAGGAAGCGGCCGTCCGGCCCGCTGATGCGCCGGCTGATATAGAAGGTCCAGGCGCCGTTGCCCTTGTTTTGCACGGGCGCGCTGACGTGCATGCCGCCGTCCGGGTGGCGGCGGTGGTAATCGAAATAATCGCGCTCGTCGAGGCGGATGGGCGGCGCCGGGTAGGCGCGGCTGAAGACCAGCACGGCGCCGTCGCTGCCGGCGATCGACACCACGTCCACTTGCGGCACGCCGCCGATCTTGTGCCGCAGCAACTGATGCATGGCAGGGTTGGCGACGGCGGCGGCCAGCGCGGCCCCGTCGGCCGGGGCGGCCGCCTGTACTTCGTTGCTGACGCTGTCGAGCACGAGGCGGGCCGCCGTCATGCTTTGCGCCGTGTTTTCCGCCAGCAGCAGCGACAGGTTGGACAGGTCGCGTTTCCAGTCTTCGACGGCTTCGCGGTGCAGCAGCACGCCGGAAACGACGATGCACACCGCCAGCAGGCCCACCAGCACCAGGCCTGCCACGGCCGCCGTGGCGCGCGGCGGATAGCGGTGCACCAGGCGCAGGACGGCCCGGCGCGCGCTCATGCCGGCGCGCCCGTGTAGTCAAGCATGCTGCGGCGTACCTCCTGTTCCACGGCGTCCAGCAGCGCCGCCGTTTCATCGAGCCAGCCGGGCGCGGCCAAGCCCTGGTGGCGCACCAGCTGTTCCAGGTCCGCCAGGCGCGCCGTCAGCGCGCGGGCGCCCAGCAGGGCCACGGTGCCGCGCAAGGTATGGCAGGCATGCACGATGGCTTGCGCCGCGCCGCTGCGCACGGCCTGCTCCACGCGCGCGTACATGGCAGGCGAGGTGTCCAGATAGGTCTGGGACAGGGCGCGGAACATCTCCAGGTCATGGCCGGTGGCCTGGAACAGCACGGCGGGATCGATGTGGCGATAGGCTGGCATGCTGGACTCCCGGACAAAGGCGGTGAATTAGGCGGCCAGGCTGTTGCGCCGCGCATGGCCGGCGCAGCAGGCGCGCAGATAACCGCGCAGCTCGTCGTAATTGACGGGTTTGGCAAAGAACACCACGCCGGGCGGCACGCCGCCCCGTTCCTCGAGTTCCTCCGACGTCAGGCTCGACAGCATGGCGATGTGCATCTCCGCCAGCAGCGGGTCGGCCAGGATGGTGCGGATCACCTCGTAGCCGTCGATGCCCTCCATGACGATGTCGGCCAGCAGGATGTCGGGCTGGTCGCGGGCGATTTCCATCAGCGCCTGGTAGCCGTTCTCGCAAAAGCGCAATGCCGCCTGCAAGCCCCAGGAGCCGATCTGTTTTTCGTACAGCGCGCGTTCGATCGGATTGTCCTCGATGACGAGGATGGACGGCGGGCGGCCCGTCGGCCCCGGGCGGGTCGCGCGCACCGTGCGCTGCTCCTGCTGGCCCGGATTGCCCTTGTAGGCTTCCACGGCCGCGAGGGGAATGCGCCGGTGGCCGCCCTTGGTCTTCCAGGCTTCGATAACGCCGGCCTCGACCAGTTGTTGCACCGATGTGACCGAGATGCCGAGGATTTCGGCGGCCTTTTGTGTAGTGCAAACGTCGGCTGTGTGCATGATGAGCTTTATGGTCGAATGGGTAGTTGAAGGGAATGATACGCAATCGCGCTCAAAAAATCAATTTCAACAAATTAGATGAATTCACTAAAGGCCATGCGGGTGGCGGGCCGGGACCGGCTGCGCAAGCGCATGTGGACGCCATGTTCGGCTGGCGCGAGGATGTCGTGCCATTCGCTCCACTCGGCGCCGCTGTGGCGCAGCAGTGTTTCCATGTGCTCCGCATCGAGTCCCAGCGCCCGCGCGGCCGCCAGCGACGGCCCGCGCGGACCCGCGCCATTGATCAATATCAAGTCGGCAAAGCCGCTGGCCAGTTTCAGCAGCCAGGCCAGGTCCGTCATGCGTCCTGCCTGGCCCAGGCCGGGCGGCGCGGCATGGCAGCGCACCGCGTCGCAGAGGATGTCCGGCATGCCCCAGCCGCGCATGAGAATGGCCGACAGGGCCAGCTGGTGGTGGCCGAAACGGCGCGACTCTTCGCACAGCAGCCGGGTCGTGCCGCCGCCATGCTGGGCCAGGAGCTGCCCGTATGCCTGCGGACGCAAGGTGGCCAGGGCCAGCTGGCCGAGATTGGCGAGCAGGCCGCAGCTGAACAGGTCTTCGGCGGGCGCCAGCTGCAGTGCGTCGCCCGCCACGCGGGCCGCGCATGCCATGGCCAGCGCATGCGCCGCGTGGCGCTCGCCGTCGAATGGCGCACAGGCGTCCGGCGGCGCGGGCCGGGCGGCGAACGCCTGCCGCAGGGCGGGCAGGCCGATTGCCGCCAGCATGGCCGCGCTGACGGCAGCGTGCTTGCGGCCGCCCGCCGGCACGGCGCCGTTGGCCAGGCCGATGACCTGGCCGCTGAGGGGGGCGTCGCAGCGTATCTGTTCGGCCAGTTCGTCGAGCGACACCTGCTGCGCGCACATTGCCGCCAGCCGCTGGCGCCGCCATTCGGGCGAGGGCAGGATGGCGCCGTCGCGCAGCAGTGCCAGGTCGAGGTGCGCGCTCATGGCAGGCTCCCCATGTCGCTGCTGTCGTTTGTCTCGGCGGCGCTGGTCTGCAGGGCCGTGACGGCCTGCGACAGGGCGTCGAGCGCCATCAGCAGGTCGGCATGCAGGCGGTGCTGCGCGGCGATATCGTTGGAGAACCCCGCATGCACGGCTTGGCGGGCCAGCGCCTGCAAGGGCATCAGGCCCATGGCATGGCTGCCGTCGAGGATTTCCTGCGCCAGGATGCGGGCCGGCGCGGCGCGTTCGCAGCGCAGCGCATGGGCAATGCCGGCCAGGCGGTCGCGCGTCTCGGACACGAACAGGGCCAGGATCTCGCCCTGCAGGCGCCGGTCATGGCCGAACATGGCGTCCAGGCGCGCCTGCTCGAAGGGCGGCACGTCGCGTTCCTGCCGTTCCTGCTCCTGCTGTGGCGCTGGCGATTCCGCCACCTTGGCCGGCGGGGTGGCTTTGCGCGTTTGCAGCACTTGATGCAGATCAACATGGGCCTGCGTGGTATCCGGCCCCCGGCTGGCCTGGCGCCAGCGGATGCGGCGCCAGAGCAGGGCGGCCAGCACGAGCGCCAGGCCCGCCATGGCCAGCGCCGGGCGCATCAGCGAAATGTCTTCGCAGCGGATGAAGGGATAGGTGAGGAAAAAGGTGTTCATGGTGGTGCTCCGGTACTGTATCTGCATGTGGTTCTGCGTCTGGCGTGCCCGCTGCTTCAGAAGACTTCCCAGTCGCCGTCGTCGGCGGCGGCAGTGCTTCTGGCCGGGGCCGGCTTGCGCGTGGCGACCAGCTTGAGCGGCGCCGGCTTGCGCGCTGCGGGCGGCCGGGCGGCCGGTGCGCGGGGTGCCTGAGGCGGCGCCGCGCGCGCCGGTGCGCCGGCCTGGCCGTGCGCCAGCCTGAAGGTGCTCACCACGGCGGCCAGGTTGCCCGCCTGTTCCTGCAGCGATTGCGAGGCCGCCGCCGCTTCCTCGACGAGGGCCGCATTCTGCTGCGTGGCTTCATCCATCTGCGTGATGGCGCGGTTGATTTCCTCGATGCCCGTGCTTTGCTCCACGCTGGCGGCCGAGATTTCGCTGACGATATCGGTGACGCTGCGCACCGTGTCGACCACTTCCGTCATGGCCGCGCCAGCCTGCTGCACCAGCTTGCCGCCTTGTCCCACCTGTTCCACGGAGTCGCTGATCAGCGTCTTGATTTCCTTGGCCGCTGCGGCCGAGCGGTGCGCCAGGTTGCGCACTTCGGAGGCGACGACGGCGAAGCCGCGCCCCTGCTCCCCGGCGCGCGCCGCCTCGACGGCCGCGTTCAGGGCCAGGATATTGGTCTGGAAGGCGATGCCGTCGATGACGCCGATGATGTCGGAGATCTTGTTGGAGGCGCTGTCGATCGCTTCCATCGTGCGTATCACGTCGCCCATCACCTGGCCGCCGTGCGCCGCCTTGTCCGAGGCGCTGATGGCCATCTGCTGGGCCTGGCGCGCATTGTCGGCGTTCTGCCGCACGGTGGCCGTCAGTTCTTCCATGGCCGAAGCCGTTTCCTCCAGCGAGCCGGCCTGCTGTTCCGTGCGCGCCGACAGGTCCAGGTTGCCCGCCGCGATTTCGGTCGAGGCCGTGCTGATGGTGTCCGTGCCGACGCGCACCTCGCCCACGATGCGCACCAGGCTGTCGCTCATGTCCGCCAGTGCCGTCATCAGCTGGCCCACCTCGTCGTTCGAGGTGGCGCGGATTCGCGCGCTGAGGTCGCCGCCGGCGATGGTGCGGGCCACGCCGACGGCGCCCGCCAGCGAGGCGCCGATGCGCCGCGCCAGCAGCAGGCCCATGCCTGCCACCAGGGCCGTCACGGCCAGGGCCAGGCCGAGCGAAATCCAGCGCGCGCTGGCGATGGCGGCGGCGCCGTCGGCCGCGCCCTTGTTGGCCAGGTTTTCGTTGTAGCGGTGGTGGGCGGCGAGGGCGTCGACCAGTTCCTTGATGATGGGCTGGTTTTGCATCAGCAGGTCGCGCGCCGCGTCCAGCTCGCCCGCCTTCGACAGCGCCAGCACCTTCTCGCGCATGGCGTCGTAGCGCAGCAGCACGGCGCGGTCCGTGGCCAGCAGCGCCTTGTCTTGCTCGTCGGACAGGTTTTCCTGCTCATACTTGTCGAGCGCCTTGCCAACTGCCGCGCGCGCCGCGCGGATGCCCGCTTCCAGTGCGTCGCGCTGGGCGGCATCCTTGCTGGCCATGTGCTGCCAGACGGCCGTGCGCATTTGCGTGAACGGCACGAAAGCCTGGTTCAGGGTCAGCAGGCTGGGCACCGTGTTGACGGTGGCATAGTTGGCCGCCGTGTACACGCGGTCCATTTCATAGATGCCCAGGCCCGTCAGGGCAGCCAGGCCCAGGACGACGGAGAGGATCAGTGCGTACAGCCGTTTAGCGATGGTCATGATGGGCGCCGCTCCAGGAAAAGTCAAAATCGGGAAAACCGGTGTGCCGTTGTGCTTGATTTATATTTTACGATAAAAATTTGTTTTATTCGAGATATTTGTTGTGAATTTATTTTATTTTATGTTCTTCGTCAAAATCGCGCTACAGAAGAGTACGCCTGGCCGCGCGGCAGGCAGTGGGCGGGCCTGGATCGGTGAGGAAAAGCAACACCGCGCGCCTTGTCGCTCTCGCGTGTGCCACGCTTTGTCAATTAGTGAAAAAATGGAATTGCCTTGATCGCCATCAAATACGGTGCGCAGGCGCGTGCCGCCGACTGACTCTTGTAAAGGAGCATCATGACTGCCTCTGCCCGGCCTGGACCCTTGTTGGTATTTACCGCAGTCATCTTCATCTTGCTGGGCCTGGCGCTTGCCGGCGGCGGCGCCTGGCTCGTCAGCCTCGGCGGTTCCTGGTATTACGTCGTGGCCGGCATCGGCATGCTCGTTGCCGGTGCGCTCGTGTGGCAGGGCCGGCGCAGCGCCCAGCTGTTTCTTGCGTTGCTGCTGTTCGCCACCCTGGTCTGGTCCGTCATCGAAGTGAAGTTCGACTGGTGGCAATTGCTGCCCCGTCTCGACATCTGGTTCGCCGCCGCCGTCTGGCTGCTGCTGCCGTTCGTCGACCGCCGCCTCGATCCCCCATTGAGCGCCGGCGCGAAGCCGCGCGACGCGGGCAAGAGCGCCCTGACGGCGGCCGTGGTGCTGACGGCCGCCGTGGGCGTGTTCTCGCTGTTCCAGGATTACTACACCCTGCACGGCGAAGTGCCGGCCGAGAACATGGCGGGCAAGCCTGCGGGCGACTATGCGCCCGGCGTGGCGCCCGGCGACTGGGCAGCGTATGGCCGCTCCGGCTATGGCGACCGCTACGCGCCGGCCGCGCAGATCACGCCGGCCAACGCCGCGCAGCTGCAACAGGCGTGGGTCTACCACACGGGCGACTTCAAGGGACCGAACGATCCGGGCGAGATCGCCAACGAAGTCACGCCGCTGAAGGTAAACGGCATGCTGTACCTGTGCACGCCGCATAACATCGTCATCGCACTGGACCCGGACACGGGCAAGGAAATCTGGCGCCACGATCCGAAGATCAACCGCGACGCGTCGAGCTACCAGCACATGATCTGCCGCGGCGTGGCCTACTGGGACGTCAACGCGGGCCGCGCCAAGGGCGATCCGGCGCCCGAGGCGGCCGGCATGGAGTGCCCGCGCCGCATCTTCGCGCCCACCATGGATGCGACCTTGATCGCCGTCAATGCCGATACGGGCGAGGCGTGCAAAAGCTTCGGAGAAAACGGCGTGATCGGGCTGTATCACGGCATGGCCATGAAGAAGCGGGGCTTTCTGATGCCCACCTCGCCGCCGGCCGTGGCGCAAAACGTGGTGGTGATGGCCGCCAGCGTGACGGACAACGACTCCACCGAGGAGCCATCGGGCGTGATCCGCGGCTATGACCCCGTGACGGGCAAGCTGTTGTGGAACTGGGATGCCGCCAACCCCGACGACACGGCGCCGATTGCCGATGGAAAAACCTACACCAACAACTCGCCCAATTCCTGGGGCGTGTCGAGCATCGATGAAAAGCTGGGCATGGTGTACGTGCCGATGGGCAATGAAACCCCGGACACCTGGGGCGGCAGGCGCAATCCGAACGGCGAAAAGTACAACAGCGCCATCGTCGCGCTCGATCTTGCCACGGGCAAGGTGCGCTGGGTCTACCAGACCGTGCACCACGATATCTGGGACATGGACATCGGCGGCCAGCCCACCCTGGTCGACATCGACACGCCGAAAGGTAAAATTCCGTCGGTCGTCGCCACCACCAAGCGGGGCGACATCTACGTGATCGACCGCCGCGACGGCAGCCTGGTCGTACCGGCGCCGGAAAAACCCGTGCCGACGAATAACCCGGCTCCGGGCGACCGCCTGTCGCCCACGCAGCCGTTCTCGGAACTGACGTTCCTGCCGAAAAAGCACATCAGCGAGACGGATATGTGGGGCACGACGCCGTTCGACCAGCTGGCTTGCCGCATCATCTTCCGCCAGCACCGCTATGAAGGGCCGTTCACGCCGCAGACGGTGGCCGAAGGCAAGATCAAGGGCGCCATCATCTCGCCTGGCCCGCTCGGCATCTTCGAGTGGGGCGGCGCGGCCGTCGATCCGGGCCGTCAGTTGCTACTGGTCAATCCCGACTACATGGGCTTCCTGGAGCGCCTGGTGCCGCGCGCGCAGGCCAATGTGCAGGGTGGCTCCGGCACGGAAATGGGCTTGCAGCCGCAGACGGGCACGCCGTTCGCCGTGGAAATCAAGCCTTTCCTGTCGCCGCTGGGTTTTCCTTGCCAGGCACCGCCTTGGGGCTACGTGGCCGCCGTCGACTTGCGCACCATGAAAAAAGTGTGGATGCACAAGAACGGCACCACCATGGACAGCGCCCCCGTGCCCATCCCGCTGCCGCTGGGCGTGCCCAGCCTGGGCGGCATCAGCACGACGGGCGGCGGCGTGGCGTTTCTGAGCAGCACGCTCGACTACTACATCCGCGGCTATGACGTGCGCAATGGCAAGGTCGTGTGGAAAGCCCGCTTGCCGGCCGGCGGCCAGGCCACGCCGATGAGCTATGTCTCCGACAAGACGGGCAAGCAATATGTCGTCGTCATGGCCGGCGGCCATGGTTCCTTGGGCACCAAGATGGGCGACAGCCTGGTGGCGTTTGCCTTGCCGGACGAGGCGGTGAAGGAGGCGGGGAAAGGGAAGTAAGAGGAGAAGTAAGTGAAGCGCATCGGCGGCATGGACTGGCCATGCCGCCGATGCGCTGCCATTGAGGGCCCCGACGCTATGGCAAGCGGCGATTCAAGACGATGAGTTCGGCATTCTCCGCAGTATCGTCCGCCAGCGGGTAGAGCACGACCGCATAGGCACGCTCCGTGGTCTTGCTGATGCTGGAAATGATCAATTTGTCACCGGGTATCGACAGAACCTCGTTGGTCAGCAGGTTCCGGTAGCCTTGCACGCCTTTGCTATAGAATATTTCCAGTAATTTATCATTTTGCGTGGTCAGCCAGCCGTTTCCAAACTCGGTATTGAACCGCGTGACAAAAGTATCGTCTGCGATGTTGACTGGCTGCCATGTATTGAACAGCGGATCGGCAAAGTCCACCAATTCAATGATCTCGCTTGCCCCGGACGCAGCTATTTTTTCGATAATGATTTTATCGTTTTCTTGCGCCAGCAGATAAGAATCCCTGTCGAAGGAGGCGCTTAATATCTGCAAAACTGGGATATCCTTCGCCTCAATCTCCCGCGAGCGCGTGACATTGCCTTTTTCATCGACCTCCCGGTGCAGCAGGATGCTGCCGTCATTGGCCAGCAAGTGGGTCGCCTTGTTGCAAATGGCAATGCGGTTATTTGCGGGCAAGGGGACCTTGCTATTGTGTTTCTTCTTCAGCTTCCCATTGATAAACTCGATGGCCAGGATTTTGTCCGGTTTCTTATCGTTAAAATCCACATCGTGAAATATCGAATGTGAGCCCGTCGTTCCAATGAAGTGTCCGGTAAATGGACGGTTGCCCTTTGGCATTTCCACATCGTCACGATGAAAGACGGGAATGCTGATTTCCAGTTCTTTATCAGGATGATAGGGAATGACGGAAACATAATTTTCCTGATCCGGACTCAGGAACAGTGTCGGCAAAATGCCGTCATCCTCGGCGTAGTTTTCAATACTGCCATCCATCGCGACAGTCGTATATATCAGCTTGTAGGTGCCATTTTTTTTGTAGACGTAATTAGCCAGCAGCGTCTTGTCAGCAAAGGAGATGCTGTCTTTGGCCGATATTGCTGTTTCAGCGAGTAACCTTGTCATTGTGCCCCAGTCGCCTTGCGCGACAGACCATGTATAGGGTGCTACCTTGTCGAGGTTTTTCATGCGTCAGATGGTTTCCTTATTTTATTGCGCCGCCAATCCCAGTTTCACTCCCACCAGCTTGCCCGGTGCCGCGTCTGTTTTTTCCGGCGCACCGGCGCTGACCCTGGCCGGCGGCGTGCCGTCCTGCTGCAGAGCCGCCAGGATGGCTGCGCTGCGCTGGGCGCCCAGCTTGCTCAAGGCATCGGCAGGCAGGGGCTGTTTGGCTTCCAGCTGCTCGCGCAAGCCGCTGTAGAAGGCGCCCGTGTCGGCCACTTGCGGCTCGCCCTCGATCAATTTCCCCAGGCGCTGCAGGACGGGGATTTTGGCCGCCGCCGGCGCGGAGGCGCTGGATGCCGCCGCAGTGGCTGGTACGGCCGACTCCGCCGCTTTCTTTTGCTTGTCCAGCTCGGCCTTGCCGAAGCGCTCCGCGTACAGCTCGCGCAGGGCGCCCCGTATCTTGCGTTCGCCCAGGTTCAACGGTCCCGCTTCTTCGCCCGCTTCCAGCTTGATGCCGGCCTTGGCGGCGACGGCGCGGCGCACGGCCTGGGCGCGCAGGGCGGCCCCGTCCGTGTCGCTGTACTGGCCCGGCACGGCCAGCTTCAGCTGTTCGCGCTTGGCCAGGATGTGCGCCACCTGCTTGAGCTTTTCCCGCTCGGGCGGCAGCAGCACGGCGCTGCCCGCGTCGAAATCGATGGCTTCGAGCTTGTCGGCGCTGATGCCCAGCAGGTTGCCCAGGGCGCGGAACGGCGCCGTGACGATCTTCGTCAGCACATTGCCGACGGCTTTCCAGATCAGGGCGCCATAGCTGAATTGCGGGTCGTTCATGTCGCCCGACACGGGCAAGCCCAGGTCGATGCGCCCGTCGCTGTCCTTGAGGATGGCCAGCGCCAGTTCCAGCGGCAGTTTCAGGGCGTCCGGGCTGTCGATGCGCTCGCCCAGGGTCAGCTTGTCGAGCACGATCTGGTTGGTGCCGTCGAGCTGGCGGTTGCGTACCTTGTACTGCAAGTCCAGCGAAATCTTGCCTTCGGCCACTTTGTATCCGGCGAACTTCATCGTGTACGGCGAGGCGGAGACCATGTCGACATTCTTGAAGACGACGTTCAAGTCCGTGTTGTCGGTCGGGGCGAAGGGATTGAGCTGTCCCCGCACGCGCGCCAGGCCGAATTCGTCGATGCGGCCGTCCAGTTCGATCTGGCTGCGCGCATCGCGCCTCGTCGACAGGCCCGTGACGACGCCATTGAGTTCATAGATCTTCGCCGCAAACTGGGGCCGCAGGCTCAGGTCGGCAAAGTCCAGCTTGGCATTCTGCAGGCGCACGCGGCGCACGCGCACGGGGAAACCGGCGTCGGCCGCTGGCGCGGTGGCGGTGGCGGTAGCAGGAGCGGGTGCCGTGGCCGGCTCCGGCGCCTTCACCAGCAGGCGCTGCGCGTTCAGGCTGCGGTCGTTTTCGATGATCAGCTGGGCATTCGGTTCCACCACGCGCAGTTCGGGGATGTCGACAAAATCGGGGCCGACGCTGGCCGTCAGCTTGTCGGCGCGCACGCTCTTCCATGAAGCAAAGCGCTTGCCATCCGTTTCATTGAGCACGAGGCCGGCGATGTCCACGCCGCCCACATAGCGCAGCTTGGGCGCCTTCGGCGCGCCGCCGCCCGTCGTCAGGCGGCCGCTGCCGGACACGGCGCCGCCCGCCAGCTTCAGTTTCAGATGCTGCGCCAGCAGCGGTTGCACGGGCGCCAGGGCCAGCTGCTTCAGGTTCAGCTGCGCATCGACGGCGCCCGTGCCCGGCACGAACTTGCCGCTGGCCGTCAGCAGTCCGCCCTCGCGCAGGCCCACGCCCAGTTCGAACGGCAGCGCCTGCTTCATGTCGTTGCTGGCGTTGTGCAGCGACAGACGCGCATCCTGCACATTGACCTTGATGCCCGTGCCCGCATCGTCGACACGGGCGCCAAACTTGCTCAGCTCGACCTTGTCCACCGTCGTGGTCCACGGTGTGGACGGGGCGTCCTTGCCCGCGTCGGCCTTGCTGTCAGCAAATACGGGCAGCTTTTGCGCAATCGCAAACTCGCCGTGGCGGTTGCGCGCCAGGTCGATCTGCGCGCCGCTGGCCGTCACGGCGCCCAGGTGGACGGTATGCGCGGCCAGGTCAATCTTGCCCTCAGTAAAACCCAGCTGGGCCAGCTTGAACGGGGTTTGCGTGCCCCGTTGCATGGCCAGATCGGCCAGTGCAAAGCTGGCGCCGTCGATCACGGTAGCCATGCCCGCTGGCCCCTGCTGCAGGCCCAATTGCAATTGCAGTTGCAACTGTCTGGCGCTCAACTGCAGGGCCGGGGAGACGGTTTCATCGATGGCGGACACGTCCACGTTGGCCAGGGCCACTTGTTTCAAGTCCACTTTCCACTTGCCCGGCTTGGCGGGCGCGGCGGAAGCTGCCGGTGCAGGGGTGCCAGGCAGCATCAGGTTTGCCACGTCGATCTCGCCCTTGCTGTCGCGGCGCACGGCCACCTTGCCGCCGTCGAGGCTGATCTTGCCCACCGTGACGCTCTGGCGCGCCAGGTCCACGTCGGCGCCCGTGACGGCCAGGGTGGTCATCGCCGTGAATGGTTCTCCCTTGCCGTCCCGCACCAGGGCCAGGTCGCGCAGGGCCAGGCCTGCGCCCTTGAGCGTCGCTTCCAGCGTGCCGTCCGCATAGGAAAAGGCGTAGGGCAGGCGCGCCGACAGCTTGCCGCTGGCCACCGTCGCCCGCGTGTACGCTTTCAAATAGGCGGCCAGGCCGGGCAGGGAGGCGTCGGTCAGGATCAGTTCGCCATCGCCACGGATGGGGTTTAGCGAAGCCGTGCCGCGCCAGTGCAGCTTGCCGCCGCGCGCCGCATCGGCGCTGAAGGTGTAGCTGCCGTTGGCGTCTGGCAGGGTCGAAATATTGTCGAGCGAAAAGGCGATGGGGGTGAAGTTGTCCGTATAGCCCGCCTTCTGGTCTTGCCATTCCACTTTGCCTTGTTCCAGCGCAAAGTGCCCAATGACGAGGCGCGGCATGCCGCCTTCGCTCTTTTCCGGATGCTTGCGTTGCCAGGTGGCAAGCACTTCGGCCAGGTTGAACTTGCCGTCCGGCGTGATCGTCAGATGTGCCTGCGGCGCCGTGATGCGGATTTCGGCCAGGCTCCAGGCGCGGCGCACGATGGATTTCCATTCCAGCTGCACGGCCAGGGCGCCGATGGACAGCAGCGGCGCAGCCTGGTCGCCAGGCGCTTCCCTGAAGGCGATCTGCTCCGCTTCCAGGCGCAGGGTAAACGGATTGAAGCGCACGTCGGCGATGCTGGCCTGGCGCGCGAGTTCTTTCTCGGCAAATTTGGGCAGTTGGTCTTTAATGACGTAGGGCACCAGCCAGAAGCCGGCCGCGCTGTAGGCGGCGAGGGCGCAGCCGGTGCCGACGGCCCAGCGCTGCCAGCGTTTCCAGCGAAATGTTTTCGTCTGCACGCTTTTCTTGTCGATTGTGTTCACGAACTTACCTTTAGTATCTTGTTGGGCGGCGCGTCCTGCGCGCCGTGACTGTCAGTATGCCTCTTTGCGAGCTCATCTGCAAAATTCAAACGTGTTCAAGTGACAACAGGCGCCTTAAGCACCTGTTTATCCCATGAAACTCCCACAATCGCACGGATTGCCATTCATTCATTGCGAATGATTCTCGTTACGGATATCATGCCGCGTAACCTGAAGTTTCCTTTTATTAATGTTGTCTGTTGAAAGTCCCGTCTTTATGCGCGTCGTATTTCCTTTTTTGCAACTACTTCCAGTGGCTGCCGCCTTGTCGCTGGCCTTCGCCACCCACGCGGCCCATGGCGCCAGCGGCCAGGACGACCTGACGGCTGGCGATGAGAAAGTCATGCAAGCCGTGCAGGTGACGGGCGCCCGCGCGCGCGGCCTGGTGCCCGTCACGACGGAGGCGGGCAGCTTTCGCGGCGCCAACATCATGGACGTGCCGTCGACCGTCAACGTGATCACGCGCGAATTGCTGGAGCAGCAAGCCGTGTCCGGCCTGTACGATGCCGTGCGCAACACTGCCGGCGTGACGCGCCAGCAAAACGGCGGCGACACGTGGGATCAGCTGGTCATCCGCGGCATCGCCGTGGAAAACCGCACGAATTACCGCCTCAACGGTTCCATGCCCATCATGAATTTCTCGCAAGTACCCATGGAAAACAAGGAGAGGGTGGAAGTGCTGAAGGGCGCCTCGGCCCTGTACTACGGTTTTACGTCGCCGGCCGGCGTCGTCAACTTCGTCACGAAGCGGGCCGGCAGCAAGCCCGTCACCAGCATGGGCTTGAGCCTCGATGACAGTGGCAGTGCCGTAGCGCATGTCGACGTGGGCCGCCGCTTCGGCGCGCAGCAGGAATTCGGCGTGCGCGTGAACGCCGCCGGCGGCACCCTGGGCTCCTACCTCGATCATGTCGGCAACGGCAACCGCAGCTTTGTTTCCACGGCGCTGGACTGGCGCGTGACAAATAAACTGCTGCTCAAGGCGGACCTCGAATACGACCGCCGCAAGGTGACGGAGCAGGCGGGCGTGGCCTTGCCGGCCACCGTGAAGGGCGTGATCAGCCTGCCGCGCGCCGTCGACCCGCGCAACTTGATCGGCCCCGACTGGTCGCATTTCGAGGCGCAGACGAAAAACGCCCAATTGCGCGCCGACTACGCCATCTCGGACGGCTGGGCCTTGACGGTGGAGGCGGGCCACTCGGAAACGGCGCGCGACCGCCGCCTGGCGATCTTTCGCCTGAACAACGCGGCGGCCCTGGCCACGGGCGCGGGACGCATCACGGGCAATATCCAGCACAGCGTGACGGCGTCGGATCTGCTGCGCGCGGAACTGGCCGGCAATTTCCACACCGGATCGGTTGCCCATGAACTGACCCTGGGCGCCTCGCGCACGGACAAGTCGCAAGATCCTATCTACCAGAGCAATTACACGATCGCGTCGCAAAACCTGTACCAGCCCGTGCCCGTGACGACTGTCGTGTTCGGTCCCAAGCCGACGGCGCCCACGACGGCCGCGCTGGAGACGCGCGACACGGGCCTGTACGCGCTCGACCGCATGGTCTTCGGCCCGCAATGGCAAAGCGTCATCGGCGTGCGCCGCAGCAGTTATCAGAGCGACCAGGGCGCCAGCCACTACGATGTCAGCAAGACGACGCCGATGGCCTCATTGATCTACAAGGCCACGCCCGAACTGTCGTTGTACGCGTCCACGGCGCGGGGGCTGGAAGAGGGCGAGACGGGCCCGACGGGCACCGTCAACCAGGGCGTCAAGATGGCGCCCGGCGTGAGCAAGCAGAAGGAGCTCGGTGCGCGCTGGCTGACGCCGGCCGGCACCCTGGTTTCCGCCGCGCTGTTCGACATCACGCGCCCCGGCTATTACACGAATAGCAGCAATGTCTTTACGTCGGATGGCGAACAGCGCTACCGCGGCCTGGAACTCTCGACGCAGGGAAAATTGACGCGCCAGCTGTCCTGGCAGACGTCGGCCCAGCTGCTCGACCCAAGCTTTGCCCGCATCAACGCCGACTACAATGGCAAGGCGCCGGAAAACGCGTCGAAGCGCACGGCCAGCGCCTTTCTTGCCTACGCGTTTGACGCCGTGCCGGGCCTGTCCGTCAACGGCGGCGCGTATTACTACAGCGCCCGTCCCGTCAACGACCTGAACCAGGCTTTTCTCGGCGGCGTGAGCCTGTTCAGCGCGGGTGCCCGCTATGCGAGCCGCGTGCTGGACAAGGCCGTCGTGTGGCAGCTGAACGTGGAAAACCTTGCCGACAAGCGTTACTGGGCCGGCGCGGGCACGCGGCTGGCCTCGGGCGCGCCGCGCGCCATCAAGCTGAGCGTGAAGTTGGATTTGTAAGCCAGGCTTGACTTGGACCCTGTGCGCAAGGGCCTTGCCCTGATACAATGTTGCCATGTTCATCAGCAAAGGCAAGGCCGGCATCGTCCTGTGGATCGCGTGTATCGCCATCTTCCTGGCCACGCTCGCCCCTACGGTGTCGCGCGCGCTGACGGTCGCCAGCGGCCTGGCCGTGCCCAGCCTGGAAATCTGCTCGGTGGCGGGCGGCATGAACATGTTGCCCGCAACATTGTCCACGGACGCGCCTGATACTTCCAAGAGCAGCATGCGCATGGGCGATTGCCCTTGCTGCAGCATGCATGCGGACACCTTGTCGCTTCCGCCCACCTCTCTCGTGCTCGCTTCCGGCGAGCTCATTACGGGCTTGCTGCCCGTGCTGTTCTACCAGTCCGCCACGCCGCTGTTCGCCTGGACGCCCGTCCAGCCCCGTGGCCCGCCCGCCGCTTTCTGATCTGTCCTTTCCCTGAACTGCCTTGCGCGCGCGTGCCGTGCGCTTGCGTCCGTTCGCCTTACCCATACAGAAACTGAAAGCAGCACCATGAAACATTTACCGTTCTTGATTTCCCTCGCCATCGCCATGCCCGCCGTGGCGCAAACGCGCCCTGAAGAGGTTATGCCTGAAATGAAAGTCATCGTCGCGGGCGTCAGGGAGGGCTACCGTCCCGCCGCCGACACGGCGCAGATGCTCTCCAGCACGCCCGGCTACAGCGTGGCGGCAGGCGGTGGCGTGTCGGGCTTGCCTGTCGTCAATGGTTTTGCCGATGACCGCCTCAAGATTCGCATCGATGGCATGGAGTTGACGTCCGCCTGTGCCAATCATATGAATGCGCCGCTGTCCTACATTGATCCGCAACAAGTGCAGCGCATCCGCCTGATCGCGGGCGTGACCCCCGTCAGCGCGGGCGGCGACAGCATCGGCGGCACCATCGAGGTGCAATCGAACGCGCCCGTGTTTGCCCAGCCGGGCGCAGGGCTGCTCACGCAAGGCAGCCTTGCCGTGTCGGGGCGCAGCGTCAACAACAGCGTGGCGACCAGCGTGAACGCCTCGGCCGCCAGCGACACGCTGAGCATCGGCTACAGCGGCGCCACCACGCGCGGCCACAGCTATGAAGATGGCCACGGCAATAAAGTGCTGGCCAGCATGTACGAAAGCATCAACCAGGCCATCGTGCTGGCGGCCAAGGGCGATGGCCAGCAGCTGACCCTGCGTGCCGGCGTGCAGCACATCCCGTACCAGGGTTTCCCCAACCAGTACATGGACATGACGGACAACCACGGCCAGTTCGCCAACCTCGCTTACCAGGGCACGTTTGCCTGGGGCGTGTTCGATGCGCGTGCCTACTGGCAGCAGACGGACCACGAGATGGGCTTTTTCTCGCCCGAGCGCAAGGGGGCGATGCCGATGATTACGCATGGCCGCAACACGGGCTATGCGCTGATGGCCAGCCTGCCGACGGCGGCGGGCGAGTTGCGCCTGGGCCAGGAATGGCACGGCTTCCGCCTTGACGACCACTGGCCGGCCGTGCCCGGTTCCATGATGATGGGGCCGCGCACCTACCTGAACATCAATGATGGCAAGCGCGACCGCACCGTGCTGTTCGGCGAGCTGGAAACGCGCCACGATGGTCGCTGGACGAGCGTGCTGGGCGTGCGCGGCGAATCCGTGCGCATGGATGCGGGCGACGTGCAGGCGTATGGCACCAACATGATGAACATGCCGGACCTGATGGCGGCCAGGGCCTTCAATGCGCGCAGCCGCAGCCGGCGCGACACGAATATCGATGCCACGGCGCAAGCCACCTTCACGCCGGACCTTGCCAGCAGCTACGCATTCGCGCTGGCGCGCAAGGTGCGCTCGCCCAACCTGTACGAGCGCTACTCGTGGGGCCGCGGCTCGATGGCCATGACCATGACCAACTGGTTTGGCGACGGCAACGGCTATGTGGGCAGTATCGACCTGAAACCCGAGACGGCGTACACGGCGGCGTTCACGGCCGACTGGCATGGCGGCGGCGAAGAGGGCTGGTTCCTGCGCGTCAACCCGTATTACAGCAAGGTCGACAATTACATCGACGTCGACGTGCTGGCGTCTTTCCACCCGTATATGAAAATGGGGGCCAACGGCAACCTGCTGCGCTTTGCCAACCACGACGCCAAATTGTACGGCGCGAATGTGGCCTGGCAGTTGCCGCTGGCCAGCAGCGCGCGCTGGGGGCGCTTCATGGCGACGGGCAATGCCGCATACACGCGGGGCAAGCGCAGCGATGGCGGCGACCTGTACCGCATGATGCCGTTCAACGCCTTGCTGGCCGTCGAGCACAGGCTGGGCGCCTGGAACAGCCGCATCGAAACGAAGATCGTGGCCCGCAAGGACAAGGTCGATGCGCGCCGCTTCGAACCGGAAACGGGCGGCTATGCCCTCGTCAACCTGCGCAGCAGCGTGGCATTGAACAAGATGGCCAGCCTGAGCGCCGGTGTCAGCAATCTGTTCAACCGCGCGTATGCGGATCCGCTGGGCGGCGTGTACTTGTCCGGCCTGAAGGCGAACGGCGGGGCGCTGCAAGCCTTGCCGGCCGAGGGCAGGTCGATTGATGTGGGCTTGCAGCTGACGTTCTAGGGCCGGCACGCAAGCGATGGCGCCCGCCTGGCGTCTCCTGGCAACAGACCGGGAGCGCCAGGCGGGCGTGACAATGTGCGCATGTTTCTTCCCGGTAATTTGTTATCCTGCATGGCGTTCTGTTGCGCGATAGCGAGGGCGGTTGCCGTCGCAGCAAGGCAGGCAGACTGATATAAGGGTGTACATGATCGCATTTAAAGATTTTCGCTCGGCGACCACGGGCAGTCCTCTTTCCGATGGCATCGACCGCTCGCTGGTACTGGCCAATGAATGGCTGCTGAAAACGGGCGTTCGGCCCGTCAACATCGAAACCATCACGGAAACGAGGGGCACGATGGCGGTCAGCCAGGTCGAGCGAGGTTTGCGGGTGTGGTATGAAGTGGCGGTCCTTCCCCTGAAAACCTGAGCAGTGCAAGCAGGCTATCCCCAGGCCACCGGCCGCAGCGCCATCAATTTCCGCCGCCGTTCTTCTTTCTCCGTGACCCCGTCAGCACGCGCAGCGCAGTGGCGATCGGCACCTTGTTCCGGGCCAGGTAGGCGGCGGCCGTGGCCGTATCGAGCATTTCCTGGAAAATAATGCCGACCTCGACCTTTTGGGCCGTCAAATCGTCCTGCCTTGCGCAGTCGATGATATCCATATTCGTTGCAATGACTTTGTCGTTCTTGGAGCGCATTTTTGCCTCGGTAGAAAAGAGAAAAAATGTCTCCTTTATTTGCCTTTAAGATAACTTATTTTTGTGACTTTGTGGAAATTTTTCTTTAATCGATAGTGCATTCAAGAATTAAATTTAGCTATGGGCAGCGATCACGGCTGCCCGCTGTGGATCTTGCTTAACGGAACATTCGGCTGCATAGTAGGCACTGCAAACAAAGGCGGATACCTGACGCTGTGCGCATCGTCGGTGAGCCACGGTTGAAATCACAACTTTTCGTAGCCCAAAAATATGACAAGTAACGCCAAGCTGGCAGTGTTGATCGATGCGGACAATGCGCAGGCGTCGATTATCAAGGAATTGCTGACGGAGATATCCACCTTTGGTACCGCATCGGTGAAGCGCGCCTACGGTGACTGGACGACGCCGAATCTGAAAGGATGGAAGGAGATCCTGCATTTGATGGCCATCCAGCCGATCCAGCAATTCAGCTACACGACAGGCAAGAATTCGACGGATTCGTCGTTGATCATAGACGCCATGGATTTGCTGCACTCTGGAAAGCTGGACGGCTTTTGCCTGGTATCGTCCGACAGCGACTTTACGCGCCTTGCCACGCGTATTCGTGAATCGGGACTGGCCGTATATGGCTTTGGTGAAAGAAAGACGCCACCGGCCTTCGTCGCCGCCTGCGACAAGTTTGTTTATACGGAGATTTTGCGGCCCGTGACACCGCCGCCATTGGCCGGCAAGCCGCAAAAAGCGTTGCAGGCGCTGGCGCCTGTCTCCCTCGACGCCGATACGCGGGAAGTATTGCGTAAGGCCATCATCGCCGCAGCGCGGGACGATGGTTTTGCGTCCTTGGGTAGCGTCGGCAGTCTGATCTTGAAGAATAACCCGGCCTTCGATCCGCGCCACTATGGATGCCAGAAATTGAGCGAACTGGTGCGCCGTCTTCCTTTCGTGGAAATCAAGGAAGTTCAAAGCGACAAGAATCCCGCCATGCATCTGTACATCAAACTGAAATAGGGAAGAACGGCTTGATCCGGCGCATCACAGATGACCTGCCGTCATCCATTGCCTGAACAACCATCGTTTGCCAGCCGCGCCCGGATGCGGTCTAATCATGGCTTGTTCCTAGACGAGCTTGCCATGCTGCCCACTCCCGCCATCGCCGCGCTGCGCGAAAAATTTCCCCTGATTAATGAACTGACGGCTTTGCAGCCCTTGAGCTGGTTCAATCCCGCCATCGCGCCGGCGGCCGAGGCCTTGAACGACGTGGGCTTGACGGCGGCTGACGTGGCCGATGCCAGCGCGCGCCTGGCGCGCTTTGCGCCCTACCTGGCGAAAGCGTTTCCGGAAACGGCGGCCAGCGGCGGCGTCATCGAGTCGCCCGTCGTGCCGCTGCCCGCCATGCAGGCGGCGCTGGATTCGGCATTAGACATGACGAACGGTCAGCTGTGGCTCAAGCAGGACAGCCATCTGCCCATTTCCGGCTCGATCAAGGCGCGCGGCGGCATCTATGAAGTGCTGAAACACGCGGAAACGCTGGCGCTCGATGCCGGCTTGCTGAAGGAGGGCGACGACTACAGCCTGCTGGCCAGCGACGCCGTGCGCGCCTTCTTTGGCCAGTATGCGATCGCCGTCGGCTCCACGGGCAACCTCGGCTTGTCGATCGGCATCATGAGCGCGCGCCTGGGCTTTCGTGCCACCGTGCACATGTCGGCCGACGCGCGCCAGTGGAAGAAGGATACATTGCGCAGCCATGGCGTCACCGTCGTCGAATACGCAACCGATTACAGCGTGGCCGTGGAAGAGGGGCGCAAGCAGGCCGAGGGCGACCCCAGCTGCCACTTCGTCGACGATGAAAACTCGCACGACTTATTCCTCGGCTACGCGGTGGCGGGCCAGCGCCTGAAGGCCCAGTTCGCCGCGTCCGGGGTCACCGTTGACGCAGATCATCCCCTGTTCGTCTATCTGCCGTGCGGCGTGGGCGGCGGCCCCGGCGGCGTGGCCTTCGGCCTGAAGCTGGCTTTTGGCGACTTTGTACATTGCGTCTTCGTCGAGCCGACCCATTCGCCGTGCATGCTGCTGGGCGTGCACACGGGCTTGCACGAGGGTATCAGCGTGCAGGAGATCGGCATCGACAACGTCACGGCCGCCGACGGCCTGGCCGTCGGGCGGCCGTCCGGCTTCGTCGGACGCGCCATGCAGCGGCTGATCGACGGCTATGTCACTGTCACGGATGAAGAACTGTACCGCCTGCTGGCGCTGCTTGAGCAAACGCAAGGCTTGCGCCTGGAGCCGTCGGCCGTGGCCGGTTTCGCCGGCATCCCCGCCGTGCTGGCCGCGCCGCCATACCAGGCGACGCTGGCGCAGGCCACGCACCTGGTGTGGGGCACGGGCGGCAGCATGGTGCCGGCGCAGGAAATGGCGGCCTACGTGGCCCGTGGCCGGGCCTTGCTGGCGGCCGGAGCCGCGTGATGCCGCCCGGTGCGCCGGGCAGGGCAGCGCCCGGGGCCGCGCTCGCGGCCGGCCAGTTCGCCAACCTGCACACGTTTCGCGTGGCGGCGCGCCACGCCAGCTTCGCGCTGGCGGCGCAGGAACTGGCGCTCACGCCCAGCGCCGTCAGCCACCGCATCGCGCGGCTGGAAGCGGCCCTGGGCCTGCGGCTGTTCCAGCGCCTGACGCGGCAAGTCAAGCTGACGGCCGACGGCGAGCGCATCTTTGCCGCCCTGCAAATCGGCTGGGACAGCCTGCATGCGGCGCTGGCCGGCGGCGATGCGCTGGCCGGTGGCGTCACCGTGCATGCGCGCCCCTCGGTGGCGCAGTGCTGGCTGGTGCCGCGCCTGGCGGGGTTTGCGGCGCAGTATCCGGAGGTGTCGCTCGACTTGCGCGTGGGAAATGATAGCGTGGACTTTCGCGCCGGCCAGGTCGACCTGGCCTTGCACTATGGCGATGGCCACTTTCCCGGCCTGGCATCGCGCAAGCTGATGGACGAATGGCTGGCGCCTGTCTGCAGCCCGCACTATGCGCGCGAACACGGTTTGCTGGAGGCAGCGCACAACTTGTCCGGCGCGACGGTGCTGCACGATACCCTGGCTTGGCCCGCCTGCGCGCCCGATGCCGAGTGGCGCCTGTGGCTGGAAGGGCGGGCGCCCGAGGTGAGCTTGCCCGCGCGCAGCCTGCGCTTCGACCGCGCCGACCTGTGCGCGCAGGCGGCCATCCACCATGCGGGCGTGGCCATGGGCCGGCGCCAGCTGGTGCAGCCGTGGATAGCCAGCGGCCAGCTGGTGCTGCCGTTCGGCGGTTTTGCCTTGCCCAGCCCGCAGGCATATTACCTCGTGCATGCCGCGCGGCCGCTGCCGGCGCGGGTGCAGGCGCTGCTGGACTGGCTGCTGGGGCAGGCTATTTGATACACTGCGCCCCTTACCGGCATCAGCGCACCAAGGAAACACCATGCACGCATCATCCCCTCTGACTTTCACCGTACCGCAGGAATTGCGCGCCTGTGCGCTCGCCTGCCTGCTGGAACCGGACCCGGCCACCAAGGTGGCGATGGTGGCCGCCATGGCCGAGGCGCCGCTGGCGCTCGACGTGCAGGCGGCCTTGGCGCCCACGGGCGCCGTGCCGGGCCGTCCCGAACGCCCGGAACTGGTGCCGCCGCGCCTCGTGGGGCGGCGCTCGATGATCACGCCAGAAGGGCGCGCCATGCTGGTCCACGCGCTCGCGCATATCGAATTCAACGCGATGAACCTGGCGCTCGACGCCCTGTGGCGCTTCCCCGACCTGCCCTTTGACTACTACACGGACTGGCTGCGCGTGGCCAAGGAAGAGGCGACACACTTCGCCATGCTGCAGGCGCATTTGCAGGTGCTGGGCCACGCGTATGGCGACTTCCCGGGCCACGACAGCTTGTGGGAAATGGTCGACAAGACGCGCGGCGACGTGCTGGCGCGCATGGCGCTGGTGCCGCGCACCTTGGAAGCGCGGGGCCTGGACGCGATTCCGCCGCTGCGCGCCAAGCTGGCGCAGGCGGGCGACATGGCCGCCGCCGCCATCCTCGACATCATCCTGCGCGACGAAGTAGGGCATGTGGAGATCGGCAACCGCTGGTACGGCTACCTGTGCGATCAAAGGGGCCTGGAACTGCGCGCCACCTACGCCGAGCTGGCGCTGCGCTACGAAGCGCCCACGCTGCGCGGCCCGTTCAACCTCGAAGCGCGGCGCCGGGCCGGGTTTTCGGAGCGGGAATTGGCCGACCTGCCATCCTGATTCCACGCAGCGCATTCGGTCAGATTGCACGTGGCGGCGTCTGCCGGCCCCGGGCGCGGCAGGCGCTGCAGGGATGGGCCTGGCGTCGAGTATCCAGCGCCATGCCAGGTAATGCGGCAGCTAGCACGTCGCCACGCCGTGAAAGGGCTGCAGCCATGCGCGCAGGCGGCCGTGACAAGCGTTGCCATATACAGTCAGACAGCCGGGACAGAGCAAGCTTCCTGGAAATCCCCTGCTTAACGGTGACAGAGCATTTATTTTCAAAAAAATAAATAAAAAGATGGATTAATAGCTAGCCCTTCCTTACTCTCGTGGTTTTTTCAGATGGTAGGGATTGAAATGAAGTTGAATGATACAGGGCGGGATGGCCAATCAAACTATCTGTTGACATTGGAAGAAATCATGTCCTGGCAAATTAACGATACTTTGCCTCGGCGCGACAATGAAAACAATGCGCCTATATACGCTGAATTGCCCGCACTGCAACGCGGAGCCGTCTGGAAGGCGGCCAAAGTCGAAGCATTCTGGGACTCGCTGATCCGTGGTTTTCCGATAGGATCGCTGCTGCTGTCTCCTTATGATGAGCGGCTCGGGCATGCCGAGTATAAATTGGGAAACAATACCGCGCAAATTAATCAGGGGAGCCGTTTTCATTTGCTCGATGGCCAACAGCGCGCCACTGCTGTGGCGATCGGCTTTCTGGATGTGTGGGCAAATCCGCAATATAGCGAAGGGCCGGCCTTGTGGCTCGATCTGGGGAATAACAGCCCCGGCGGTGATCGTGCCTTCCTCTTTCGCTTGCTGACCCGTTCCCATCCCTGGGGCTACAGCGCACGGGATCCGGAAACGCGCCTGAAACACGCGCAAATCCGTTCAGCATTGGCATGCTTTCGCAAGGTGGCCCAGGACCCGACTGCCCGTGGAGCAACCTTGCCGCTGCAATTGGCGTGGCCGTGGGACGCGGTGTGTCCCATGCCGGTTTCAATTTTATTGAAGGCTGCCGTGCACACGGACTGGCATGCGGAATTGCTGCGCTTATTATCGGCATTGCCCATGTGGCATGACGATGCCGTGGTAAATGACGGCAGTAGTCTAGTTGCTCAATGGAAAAAAGCGTTGGAGGGTGAATTCCGCCCCCGTCTGGAATGGATTATCGATGCATTGAGCGCAGAATTGCGGATGAGAACGATCCCCGCCATTATTATGCGCGAGCGTGCATTACCAATGGCAATGCAGGAAATTAATTCCCAGGAGCGCAGCGACCCATCCGTCGATGCGGTTGAAACTTTATTCGTGCGTATTAATACGGCCGGCGTTCCGCTCAGTACCGAGGACCTGATCTATTCTTCACTCAAGGCGGTGTGGCCCGGTGCGACGCTGGCATTGGAAAGCCTGTTAGGCAAGCAACGTATCGTGGCGCCTGAACATATGGTGACCTTCCTGTATCGTTTGCACCTGGCATTTTCTGAAGACCGCAATAATGATAAAGCGCCGTTGACGCCCGATGTTGCCACTTTTCGTTCCGCCTTGAAAGACCCCGCCAGGCTGGAGGCTTTTCAAGCCTTCGTCGTGGAGCGGGCGCGCCTTGGCACCATCACGCAGTTATTCGACCTCGTGCGCCTGGCAGGCCCGGACGACAAGGCGGCGTGGAAATTACCACCGACGTTGGCCGCAGGCATATTTTCGGGTGGCAAGGGCTTGGATCTGCTCTTTATCAGTGCTGCCTGGATACTGCGCCTGGAAAAGGCGGGGATAGGCGTAGGCCAGCTATCGGCAAGCCAGCAGCGACGCTCGCTGGGATTTCTCGTGGCAATGGCCGAATTTGCCGAGTCGCCCGAACAGTGCGTGGCGCGCCTGTGGGAAGCACTGCACTCGATTGCGGATGATATGTTGTTGCCTGATTTTTTCAATGCCAAGCGCTATCAGCTTTTGTTGCCAATACATCATGGCGGGCTGGTGATGTTGCCCCTGGTGCCGCCTGCTGTGCTGGCACAACTGATACGTAGCCGCGTCACGGCGGGGCAAAAAGGATTTCCGGGGCCAAACCATGCCGATTTCTGGCGATCCGAATCGCTGTGGACGCATTACTATTCGCGACTGGTGCCTGACAATTTCAGCCAGCTTGAATCCGGTTTGCGCGAATGGCTGCAAGGGCAGAAGCTGGACGGAACAAACACCGATGACACAGATGCGGCAACGCTCACGGGGCGCCGCCACCTTGCCTGGCAGCGCTTCTTTGACCGCCTGTGGGACAAGCGCGCCCTCGTCGACTACGCGCAGCGTGGCTGGCTCATGCGATGGTTTCCCGATTACGATCCAACGCTGCCCGGGCAGATGGAAGACGTGAACCGCCCGTGGGACTACGATCATATCCATCCGCAAGCCTTGCGTTGCAATGAGGCGCCGGGCGCGATCCGCGACTGGCATCGCTCGCTGGGCAATTTGCGTGCCTGGCCGCTGGAGCTCAATCGCGCGGATCAGCACGCTGCACCCGCCGACAAGCTCGATGCGGCGCCAGACCGCGATGACCGGAATTTCGGCATGCATGCGGGAAGGGACGTGCGCAAGGCCAGTTTCATCGAAGAAGACCAGGAGTGGGCATTTTGGCGCGATAGCGTCCCTGCGGGCAGCCAGTTCGATCCACGTTATCTTGCCAAGTATCCCGACTTTGAGCACGCCTGCCGCGCATTGATCCTTGCGACAACGTCACGCTTTTGTTCGATTTACGCACATTGGTTCGATCAACTGGCCCTTGGGGAATTGCAGCGCGAATAAGTATCCGTGTTCAAACCGCGTGGGCGACAAGGTGCTGTCGCCCACGCGTCGCTATTGCCGAGCCTGTCAGCTTTGTCCTACCCATCTCGCCGGTGCCGTCCGATTGTGTGCATGTTGGAAACACGCAATGATGATGTCAACGCTGCAACAACCCACCGATGGAGTATGCGATGCACAAGCCAGTCAAGTCCCGCCAGTTGAACAAGCCATTCCTGCTGATCTGCCTGTTTACCTTCTCGACCCTGGCGGCCACGCTCGTGCATACGGGCGAGGCACAGCAGGCCGGCACGGTGCCGGCACCCGTGGCGCGCGATGCGGGACATGGCGGCACGTCCCTGTGCAATAGCGATGCCTTCAAGCTGTCGGCCCAGTGCCAGCCGGGACGCCAGGCTTGATTGAAGGGGCGCCTTGCAGCCGCTGCTGCAGCAAGGCGAGCACGGCCGCTTCTTCCGGCGCCAGCGCGGGCAGCTCTTCGCGCAATTGCTGCTGCGCCCGTGCGCGCATGCCTTCCAGCAAACTGCCCTCCAGATACGATTCCAGCACGGCCGGGTGCACATAGCATTTGCGGCAGATCGTCGGCGTATTGCCCAGTTTTTTTGCCACCGACTCGATGGCCTGCACGATATTCTTCTTTGCCTGCGCCTGGGAATCGACCTGTTCGAACGCCTGCAAGGCCAGGGCGGCCAGCAGGGTGCCGGACCAGGTGCGGAAATCCTTGGCCGTGTAGTCTTCGCCCGTCACTTCGCGCAGGTAGTCATTGACGTCGCCCGAGTCGACACCGTGGCGCTCGCCGTTCTCATCGACATATTGAAACAGTTCCTGCCCCGGCAGCTCGCGCATGCGCGCAAGCACCCTGGCCAGCTTGCGGTCGCTGAGGCGGATGTCGTGGCGCACGCCGCTCTTGCCCTTGAAGTGGAATTCCACGGCGCTGCCGTCGACCTGCAGATGGCGCGTGCGCAGGGTGGTCAGGCCGAACGATTTGTTCGCGCGCGCATATTCTTCGTTGCCGATACGCATCATCGTCAATTCCAGCAGGTGCACGATGGTGGCCAGCACCTTTTCACGGGGCAAGCCGGGCAGCTGCATGCCGCGCGCGACGGCGGCGCGGATGGCGGGCAGTGCGCGGCCAAAGCTGAGCATGCGTTCGTACTTGACTTCGTCGCGCACCTGGCGCCAGCGCGCATGGTAGCGGTATTGCTTGCGGCCGCGCGCATCGCGGCCCGTCGCCTGCAGGTGGCCGTTGGCGCGCGGACAGATCCACACGTCCGTCCAGGCCGGCGGGATGGCCAGGGCGCGGATGCGTTCCAGCGTGGCGTCGTCGCGCACGGGCTGGCCGTCCGCATCGGCATAGCGGAATTTCCCCGGCGTGCCGAGGCGGGCGATGCCGCCCTGGTGGTCGCCCGTGTAGCGCAGGCCGGCGGCGCGGGCGGTGGTGGTGGCGGAGATATCCATGCTTTTCCATGTAAAGTGCGTTGCCGGGGCGCCGCGCGCCTGGCGCGCCGTTATGCTAAGGTGCGCATTCGTAACGCCGTGCGCGGCAGACAGGAGCAGCAGATGTTTGGCAGAAAAAAGAATCTGGAAGAAGACCACGCCCCCCAGGCCAACAAACAGTATGAAAAAAAGTACACGGAAGACAGCTTCTGGGACAAGGTCGTCAAGTTCGCCAAGACGGCGGGACGCGAAGTCATCGAAAAAGCCCTGTGGCTGTACTACGCGGCCCAGCAGCCGAATACCCCGCTGTGGGCCAGGACGGCCATCTATGGCGCGCTCGGTTACTTCATTTCGCCCATCGACGCGATTCCCGACATCACGCCCGTGGTCGGCTATGCGGACGACCTGGCCGTGCTGGCCGCGGCCGTCGCCACGGTCGCCACCTACATCACGGCCGAGGTCAAGCAACGCGCGGCCGAGAAGCTGCGCGGCTGGTTCGGCGCCTAGCCGGCGGACGCTGGCTGGCCCGGCCGGCCCTTGACGGCGTTGCGGTACTTGTCCCTGGCCGCAGCCTGCTTCACGGCTTCGCTGGCGATGTTCTGCGCCCTGATGCGGGCTTTTTCACTCTTGCTGTGCTGCTGCGCCACGTCCTTGTTGCCGATGCGATTGGTCATGCTGGTCTCCCGGTAGTGGTAAGGTCCGACCGGCACAGCATACCTGGCTGCCCGCGCGCCACCGTGCGTCCGCTCACACAAACGCCTGCCTGGCTGCCGCCCGTTTCGCCGGCGCGCCGCTGCCGCCATGCGCCAGCAGGCGCCGCACGACTTCCTTCTGAAAAGTACGAAATTCCTTGTCGGCGCTGACGTTGGCGAAGGCCAGTACGGCCGTCTTGCTGGCGCGGTCCACGCAGACGATGGAGGCGGCCCCGGGATCGTTGCCGCTCATGGTGGCCAGCGGCGTGCCGTCGACGTCGCGCATGATCCACATCAAGGCCTGGCGGGCGGCCAGTTCGGCCGGCGGCAGGCTGGCTTCCTGGGGCGCGAAAAACAGTTGTAAGGTGGAATCCTGCAGGTAGCGGTGGCCATCGACCCGTCCGCCATTGCTGAAAATGGCCAGGAAACGGGCGAAGTCCTGCGCCGAGCTGCGCAGCAGGCCGGCCGGCCAGTCCGGATAGCCGACGGGCGGCAGCACCTGCACGCCCGCTTCCCTGGGGGCATACGGCTGGGCCACGACGGTGCGCCGGG
The DNA here is from genome assembly GCF_900156175.1 of Janthinobacterium sp. TND4EL3. GTDB lineage: Bacteria > Pseudomonadota > Gammaproteobacteria > Burkholderiales > Burkholderiaceae_D > Janthinobacterium. The sequence continues at coordinate 157,246 of NZ_FTMV01000009.1, read as the reverse complement.
GCAAGCCTGCCAGGCTCCAGGACGTGTGATCCATGCCCAGCGGTTCGAACAGCTGCTCCTGCGTGAGCACGTCGAGGCTGTCGGGATTCAAGCGCCCCACGAGGTAGCCGAGCAGGGCCACGCCGACGTTGCTGTAGCGCCATTCCGTGCCGGGGCGGGCCGCGAACGACAGCTCCGCGTCGTACCAGGCACCGCCGCGCGACAGATAGCCCTTGAGGAAGTCGCGCAGCGGCAAGCGCGGGTCGCCCTGCACGGCAAACGCCGTCGTCTTGTCGTACACGGCGTCGGAAATGCCCGAGGTGTGGCTGAGCAGATGGCGGAAGGTGATGGGCACGTCGGGAAACTTCGGATGCATGAGGGGGAAGTCCAGGTAGGCCGCCACCTTGTCGTCGAGCTGGAAGGCGCCCTGTTCCAGCAGCAGCATGACAGCCGTGGCCGTGACGAGCTTGCTGACGGAGGCGGTGTGGAAGGCCGTATTGGCGTCGGCCTTCCTGCCGGCATCGATGTCGGCCCAGCCATAGCCGCGCGCGAACAGGGTTTGCTCGCCGCGCACGACGGCCACCCCCATGCCCGGCGTTTCCGTGCGCGCCAGGCCATCGTGCATGAAGGCGTCGAATTGCTGCTCCCATGCCTGCCTGGCCGGATCGGTGGCGCAGCCCGTTTGCAGCAGGGCCAGCGATACGCCCAGTCCCAGCACACTTCTTCGTTTCATCGATTCTCTCTTGGCCGTTTTTAATTATCTTAACAATATTTTCCGCTTTGCCACGGCTAATTGAGCAATCATTGCTGTGCAGCAATGACAATCGCGCCGTGCCGCCCTTATTTGCGCCAGAGCTGCTGCAGCAGGGGCTTGACCGTGAGGCCGTGGGCGACGATGGAGACGATGATGACGACGATGGCGATATCGGCCAGCTCGCGCGCCAGCGCGAGCGGCAAGCCGTGGGCGATGGCGTAGCAGAGGTAATACAGGGAGCCGATGCCGCGCACGCCGAACCAGGCGGCCAGGCTGCGCAGGCGCACGCCGGTGCCCGAGGCCAGCAAGCCGAGCATCACGCTGGCGGGGCGCGCCACCAGCAGCAGGAACAGGGCCACGCTCCACGCCTGCCAGCTCCAGGCGGCAGCCGTGACGGCGCCGCCCAGCAGCAGCACCAGCGTCAGTTCCGACAGGCGCTCCAGGTGTTCCTTGAAGACGAGCGCTTCGCCGCTGACGGTCAGGGGCACGGCGCTGTCGTGCGGCCTGGCGGCGGACACGGCGTGGGTTTCCTCGGCCTGCAGCAAGCCTTGCCGGTCCTTCGGCGCACCGGCCAGCACCAGTTCCGTCTGGCGCAGGGCCACGCCGGCGAAGAACACGGCGAGGAAGCCCCAGGCATGCATGGCGCTGGCCAGGCCGTACACGAGGGCGATCAGGCCCAGGCCCGCCAAGTCATCGAGCACTTCGTGCTTGGGCTCCTTGGCGCGCAGCTGCCAGCCCAGCCAGGCCAGCAAGGCGCCGCCGGCCACGCCCAGGGCGATGGCGCCCGCGCTGGCCCAGAACAGATCGCGCCACAGCCAGGTGGCGCCGTGCGGCCCCAGTTCATGCAGGCCCAGCAAGCCCATTCCCAGCATGACGAAGGGGAAGCCGCTGCCATCGTTCATGCCCGCCTCGCTGGTCAAGATGAAGCGCAATTGCTCGCTGTCGCCCGCATGGCGCAGCTGCACGTCGGTGGCCAGCACGGGGTCGGTGGGGGCGAGGATGGCGCCCAGCAGGATGCCCGCGCCCAACGGCAGGCCCAGCACCAGGCAGGAAAAGGCCGCCACCAGGGCCACGGAGACGGCCATCGACAGCCACGCCAGGCGCAGCGAGGGCAGCCAGCGCGCCAGGCTGAACGGTACGGGCATCTTGACGCCGGCGGAAAACAGGGAGATGAGGACGGCGATTTCCGTCAGGGTTTCCAGCAGGGGCGCCTGCTGCAGCAGGTCGAAGGCAAACAGGCCGAGGAACATCGGACCCAGCAGCAGGCCCACGCCCAGATACGCCATGGCCGAGGTCAATGGCAGGCGCGCGATGCCGTCGGCGCCCAGGCCACGCGCCAGCATCAGGCAGCCGATCAGGATGAACCAGGCGGTGGTGCTCATGCCAACCATTGTAGCGGTGCATGGGCCAAGGCAGCGCGCCGCAGGCTATTTTTACGCCTTGTACAACTGTACCGTATCGTTCTGCGCCTGCATGGCGTGCAGCTCGATGGGGTCGTGCGTGGCGCGCAAGCGGGGCAGGCCGTGCGGATAATTGGTCGTGATAAAGGCCAGCATCTGTTCGCGCACGATGCAGCGCAATTCGAACGCCGTGCCTGAATCCACCGCGCTGATCAGGAAACGCACGCGCACGGCCCGCTCGTTCGAATCCGTCGCCTGCACGGTGCAGACGCGGCCGTCCCATTGCTTGGCCGATGCGCAGATGCGCGTCAGTTCCGCCCGCAGGGGCTCGATAGGGATGCTGAAATCGAGCCACAGGAACACGGTGCCCAGGATGTCCGAGGAGGTATGCGTCCAGTTCTCGAACGGATTTTCGATGAACCACTGCAGCGGCACGATCAGCCGGCGTTCGTCCCACACGCGCACGACCACGTAGGTGCCCTTGATTTCCTCGACCGTGCCCCATTCGCCATTGACGATCAGCACGTCATCGATGCGGATCGGTTGAGAAAACGCAATTTGCAGCCCTGCAATGAAATTGCCGAGCACGGGGCGGGCGGCGATACCGGCTACCAGACCCGCCACGCCGGCCGAGGCCAGCAGGCTGGCGCCGATCTGCCGCGCGCCGGGCAAGGTCAGCAGCACGAAGGACACGCCCAGGAGGACGACGATGGCATGCGCGCTGCGCGTGAGCACGCGGGCCTGGGTGATCCGGCGCCGCGCGCGCAGGTTGTCGGCCGCGTCGACGGGATTGATCTGGGAAATCGTGATGCTGAGCGACTCGATGCATTGCATGGCCAGCCAGGTCAGCGCGATGATCAGCGCCACGCTGGCCAGGTGCGACATGGCGACGAGGCCCGGCGTGTCGTCGGGCGCGCTGGCCAGCACCATGCGCAGGCCGAAGACGATCAGGCACAGCTGGCTGGCGCGGAAGGCCACGCGCGCGACGTTGCTGGCCAGCGCGTGGCCCTGGGCCAGTCTTTTCAGCAAGCCGATGCCGGCCCGGTGCACGCCGATGGCGACCACGGTGACGAGCAGGGCGGAAACGAGCACGGTCAGCGCCGAGCGCAGCGGGCCTCCCATCAGCGAGTGAAACGTGCTGAGATCCATAGGCGAAAACTCCTTATTGATAAGTGAAATGGATGTCGGAAGCGGCTATTTTACGGGCAGATGACGTCACGGGGACGTGCGTTGCCGAACGGATAAGGTTGCCAGCAAGGTAGATACTGGAAGCCGCTACCTGGCCCGGCCCGCCGCTTGAAGTTTCACGACAGAAAGCAAGGGAACGGCGCCCCACTGGAAACATGGCCATACTTGCCACGTTGTATTTGCAAAGGAAACAGATGATTTTACGATCGCTCCGCATGTCCTTGCGCTTCATCCTGCCGCTGGCTTTGGTGCTGGGACTGTTTGCCTATATCGTCGTACCCCTGCTCGACAATATCACCCTGCGCTGGTATGTGCGCGACCTCGACAGCCGCGCCGAATTGCTCGCTGGAACCCTCCGCCCCTCGCTCACGGAATACCTGCCCGCCCACGACGCCACGCGCATCGAGGAACTGTTCCAGGGCGCCACGCGCGACGAACGCCTGATCGCCATCGGCTTTTGCGACAACGGGGGCCACTTGCTGTACCGTTCCGCGCAATACCCGGCCTCGATCGGCTGCTGGAGCACGCCATCGACGGGCGGCCTGTACAAATCGCTGGCGCAGCTGCCGCAAGGCCAGGTCCACCTCAGCGAAACGCCCGTCATGCAGGACGCGTCGCAGCTGGGCCGCCTGGTGCTGGTGCAGGACATGAGCTTTGTCGAGCGCCGCAATACCGATACCAAGCGTTTTATTTTTGCCTTCCTGGCCGTGCTGGCCGTGCTCATTTCGCTGATGACCGTGTTCGTGGCCCACCTGAGCTGGCGCGGCTGGCTGTCGGCCGTGAAGGATATCTTGCGGGGCGAATTGTTGCCGAAAAGCAATGGTACGGTGGCCGCCGCCGCACCCGCCGCCGCGCCCGCGCCGCCGCCGGAAATGGCGCCGCTGATCGGCGACTTGCGCGAATTGCTGCAGGAATACCATCTGGAACGCCAGGGCGATAACGGCTGGACGTCGGAATGGACGCCGGAAAAGCTGCGCGGCTTGCTGGAAGCGGACCTTGCGGGAGATCAAGTGCTCGTCGTGTCCAACCGCGAACCGTATATCCACACCAACACAGAGAGCGGGATCGCCGTGCAGCGCCCGGCCAGCGGCCTGGTGACGGCCGTGGAAGCCGTGATGCGGGCGTGCTCCGGCACGTGGATCGCGCATGGCGCCGGTTCCGCCGACCGCGAAACGGTCGATAAGTTCGACCACGTGGCCGTGCCGCCCGAGAAGCCCAGCTACACCCTGCGCCGCGTGTGGCTGACGGACGAGGAAGAGCAGGGCTATTATTATGGCTTTGCCAATGAAGGCATGTGGCCGCTGTGCCATATCGCCCACGTGCGCCCCGTGTTCCGCTCGTCCGACTGGGAGCAGTACGTTAAGGTCAACCGCCGCTTCGCCGATGCCGTGATCGCCGAGGCGAAGACGGACAATCCCGTCGTGCTGGTGCAGGATTATCACTTTGCCTTGCTGCCGCGCATGGTGCGCGAAGCCTTGCCGAAGGCGACCATTATTACTTTCTGGCATATCCCCTGGCCGAATTCGGAATCGTTCGGCATCTGCCCCTGGCGCGAGGAAATTCTCGACGGCTTGCTGGGCAGCACGATCCTCGGCTTCCATACGCCGTTCCACCGCAAGAATTTCCTCGAAACGGTGGACCGCTACCTGGAAACCCGCATCGAGCCGGAGGCTTCCACGATTTCGTATGGCGGCGAGATGACGCAGGTCGAGGATTACCCGATCTCGATCGCCTGGCCCGAGGATGACCCGGCCCAGCCCGACGTGGCCGCGTGCCGCGCACAGATCCGGGCCGAACTGGGCGTGGCAGACGATCACTTGCTGGGCATCGGCGTGGACCGCCTCGATTACACGAAAGGCATCGTCGAGCGCTTCCAGGCCGTCGAGCGCATGTTCGAATTGCAGCCCGGCATGGTGGGCAATTTTACGTTCGTGCAGATTGCCGCCCCCAGCCGCGCTTCGCTTGACGAATATCAAAGCTTTGACGCCAGGGTGCGCAAGATGGTCGAGCGCATCAACCGCCGCTTCGGCAGCGGAGACTACGTGCCCATCCTGCTGAAAGCGGAGCACCATGGCCAGGATGATCTGCAGCGCTATTTCCGCGCCTCGGAAGTGTGCATGGTGACAAGCTTGCATGACGGCATGAATCTGGTGGCCAAGGAATTCATCGCCGCGCGCGACGACGAGCTGGGCGTGCTGGTGCTGTCGCAATTTACGGGCGCGGCGCGCGAGCTGCATGAAGCGCTGATCATCAATCCCTACCACATCGAGCAGGGCGCCGAGGCCCTGTACCGCGCCCTCGTGATGCCGCCCGTGGAACAGCGCGAGCGCATGAAGAGCATGCGTGCCCGAGTGAAACATTTCAATGTCTACCGCTGGGCCGGGCGCATGCTGCTGGACGCGGCCCGCTTGCGCCAGCGCGACAAGGTCATGACCAAGATCGACGCCCACAGCCGCATCAAGCGGCGCAAGGGCATGTGATGGCTAATATTCGTGACGATAGCGCGGCCCTGTTGCAGCTGCTCAGTGCACCCGGAACAGCCGTCTTCCTCGACTTCGACGGCACCCTGGTCGACCTGGCGCCCACGCCCGACGGCGTGCGCGTGGCGCCCGGCGTCATCGAAGCGCTGGCGCTGCTGGCCGAACGCCATGGGGGCGCGCTGGCCCTCATTTCCGGCCGTCCCGTGGCGCAGATCGACGCCATGCTGGCGCCCCTGGTCTTGCCGGTTGCCGGTGTGCATGGCGTGGAGCGGCGCGGCGCCGATGGCCAGTTGCACGTGGCGGCCACGCCCGACGTGGCGCCTGTGCTGGCGCGCGCCCGGGCGCTGGCGGCGATGTACCCCGGCTTGCTGGTGGAGCGGAAGCGGGGCGCCGTGGCCCTGCATTACCGGCTGGCGCCTGAGCTTGAACCGTTATGCCTGCAGGAAATGACCGTCGCCGTGCAAGCGTGCCCGGGGGTATTGCTGTTGCATGGCAAAATGGTCCTGGAAGCCAAGCCGGCCGCCACGGACAAGGGCGGCGCCATCGCTGCCTTCCTGCAGGAAAGTCCCTTCGCCGGCCGCCGCCCCGTGTTCGCGGGCGACGACACCACCGACGAGGCAGGCTTTGCCTTTGTACAACAAGCAGGCGGGCAGGGCGTCAAGGTGGGCAGCGGCCTCAGCGCCGCCACCCTGCGCCTGGCCAGCCCCGGCGCCTTGCGCGCCGCCTTGCTGGCCGCTTCCCTATCCCCGACATCGAAGGAGTAGCCCATGACGACATCGCATGACACCGCCGCCAGCCCACCGTCCGCGCAAGCGTCCCTGAACTGCGGCGTGGTGGGCAATTGCGCCTTCAACGCCCTGATCGACCAGGCAGGACAGGTCGTCTGGTCCTGCCTGCCCCGTTTCGATGGCGACCCCGTTTTTAATAGCTTGCTGGACGGCACGGAAAACGGCAGCGTGTGGGCCATCGACATCGAAAACTTTGCCCGCAGCGAGCAATTCTACGAACCGAACACGGCCGTGCTGCGCACGCGGCTGTACGACACGCAGGGGCGCGGCGTGGAAATCACGGATTTCGCGCCCCGTTTCCTCAGCCGCGACCGCATGTTCCGCCCGCTGATGCTGATCCGCCGCGTCCGTCCGCTCGACCACGCCGTGCGCATCCGCGTCCGCCTGCGCCCCCGCTACGACTGGGGCCGGCTGGCGCCGCAGATCACCCAGGGCAGCCACCACATCCGCTACGTGGGGCCGGAACAGACCTTGCGCCTGAATACGGACGTGTCGCTGAACTATGTGCTGAGCGAAACGTATTTCGTGCTGGGCGGCACCGCCAACTTCCTGCTGGGTCCCGATGAGACGCTGGCCGGCGGGATCGACGAGACGGCGCGCGTCTTCGAAAAGGACACCATCAATTACTGGCGCACCTACACGCGCCGCCTGGCCGTGCCGCTGGAATGGCAGGACGTGGTCATCCGCGCGGCCATCACCTTGAAACTGTCGCTGTATGAAGACACGGGCGCCATCATCGCCGCCATGACCACCAGCATCCCCGAAGCGCCGGGCAGCAGCCGCAACTGGGATTACCGCTATTGCTGGCTGCGCGACGCCTTCTTCGTCGTGCGGGCATTGAACAGCCTGTCCGAAGTGGGCACGATGGAAGAGTATCTGCGCTGGCTGACGAATATCGTCGCCCGCTCGAAAGGCGGCCACATCCAGCCCCTGTACGGCATCGGCCTGGAAGAGCAGCTGCCCGAATCGATACTCGACCACTTGCCCGGCTACCGGGGCAACGGCCCCGTGCGCGTAGGCAACCAGGCGCAGGAACACTTCCAGCACGATGTGTACGGCAATATCGTCCTCGGCGCGGCACAGGCCTTCCTTGACCACCGCTTGTTCCACCGGGCGGGAAAAGCCGAGTTTGCCGCGCTGGAAGCCGTGGGCGACCAGGCATTCCGGCTGCATGCGGAACCGGACGCGGGCATGTGGGAGCTGCGCACGCGGGCGCGCGTCCACACCTCGTCCATGCTGATGAGCTGGGCCGCCTGCGACCGCCTGGCGAAAGTCGCCCATAAACTGGGCTTGCCGGACCGCGCCGACCACTGGAACAGCCGCGCCGTGCTGATCCGCGAGAGATTACTGCGCGAAGCATGGAGCGAAGAGCGTCTGGCATTCGCGGAAAGCCTGGGCGGGCGCGACCTTGACGCCTCCGTCCTGCTGATGGCGGAAGTCAACTTCATCGACCCCATGGACCCCCGTTTCATCGCCACCGTCGATGCGCTGGAAGCATCGCTGTGCGACGGCCCCTACATGCGCCGCTACGAAGCGCCCGACGACTTCGGCAAACCGGAAACGGCTTTCAACATCTGCACCTTCTGGCGCATCGACGCCCTGGCGCGCATCGGCAGGAAGGACGAAGCGCGCAAGATCTTCGAAACCATGCTGCTGGCACGCAACCACCTGGGCCTGCTGTCGGAAGACACGCACCCCGTGACGGGAGAGATGTGGGGCAACTTTCCGCAGACGTATTCGATGGTGGGGCTGATCAACTGTGCCGTGAGATTGTCCGCGCCTTGGGATAGCGCGGTTTAAGCGGGCCTGAGCGGTATCCAGGGCTGCGGCGCTATCCGGTAGAATCGGCCCACCCGCATCCTTCGGAGCCGCCATGCCATTGCCACGCCCCGCCGCCGCAGCCTTGCTTGCTTTTACCCTGTTCTGCGGGGCCGCGCGCGCGCAAATGCCAGTTCTGGATGCCGCCATGCGGGGCCAGCTGATCGACACCCTGCGCCAGCAGCTCAATGACTATTATGTGTTTCCGGAGGTGGCGGCCAAGATGGATGCGGCGCTGCGCGCCAGGCAGCGCGAGGGCGGTTATGACGGCATCACCGATGCGACGATCTTTGCCAATGTGCTGAGCGCCGACCTGCGCGCGTTCGGCCACGACAAGCACTTGCGCGTGCATGCCAGCGAGACTGCCTTGCCGCACAAGCTGGTCCCGTCGCCGGAGCGGCAGGACGAGATGCGCAGGCAGATGGCCGCGCGCGGCTATGGCGTGGCCAAGGTCGAGATACTCGGGGGCAACATCGGCTACCTGGACATGCAGGGTTTCTTCCCCGTCGAGGACGCGGCGCCCGCGATCACGGCGGCGATGACGCGGCTGGCCGACTGCGATGCGCTGATACTCGATATGCGCGCCAATGGCGGCGGCGACCCGGCCGGCGTCGCCTTCCTGAGCAGCTATCTGTTCGAGCAGCGCACCCATTTGAATGACCTGTACTGGCGCGAAGGCAATCGCACGCAGCAGTTCTGGACCGACACCGGCGTGCCGGGCAAGCGCTACGGCCAGCACAAGCCCGTCTATGTGCTGACGGGACCCCGTACTTTCTCCGGCGCGGAAGAATTCAGCTACAACCTGCAGCAGCTCAAGCGCGCGACCCTGGTGGGCGAGACGACGGGCGGCGGCGCCAATCCCGGCCGCATGCGGGAACTGGGGCCGCATTTCGCCGCCTTCATCCCGAACGGGCGCGCCATCAATCCTGTCAGCAAGAGCAACTGGGAAGGCAGCGGCGTCACGCCCGATATCGGCGTGCCGGCCGGCGCGGCGCTGGAGACGGCCCATCGGCTGGCGCTGGAGCGCCTGGCGGAGGCGCGGGGGCGCGGTGAATGAAAGCCGTCGTTTGTGCTAGGAACGGGTGTCCACCGCCTTCGCTTTATGCGCCTGCAGCCGGCGCGCCCGGCGCTTCCTCTCCCAGATAACAATCCCCGTCACCGACAGCATGGCCACCATGAGGCCCATGAATGACATCAATATGCGTCCCGGCAAGCCGAGGATGCGCCCCGAGTGCAGGGGGAATTGCAGCTGCACGAAGACGTCGGCGGCCGTGCCTTCCCAGGGCTGGTGCTGGCCGATGACCTTGCCGTCCATGCCGTCCACGTAGATATTCGACAGGCCCATGCCGGCCGCGCCGAATTCGTCGGCCGGGTCGAAGAACGAGACGTTGTAGAACGAATAATTGCCGCCATAATAAATGCCGCCGATGGGCGCCGTGATGCCGCGCTGTACGGCTTGCTTTTTCGCAATGTCTACTGCCTGTTCAAAACCGATCACGGGCGTGATATAGCTGCCGTACGGCGCCGGCGTCTGCGTTTCGTAGGGTCCCGGCGTGGTGGTGGAGACCAGCGACATGAGGGGATAGAAGACTTCGCGGTACAGGTTCAGCGAGAACGAGGTGAAGGCGATCACGATGATGACAGCCCACGCCCATAGTCCGCCCGCGCGGTGCAGGTCGAAATTGAGCTTGTAGCCCCCGGCCGCCCAGCGCACCGCCCACGACGGTTTCCACCGCTGCCGCCAGCTGGCGGCGTCGCGGTGGCGCGGCGCATCCGCCCGTTCGCGCAGGCGCCGCGGCGTGGTCAGGTAGAAGGCCACCATGCTGTCGAGCAGCCACACGAGGGCCACCGTCCCCATCAGCCAGTAGCCCCAGCGGTCCGTGCCCCAGAAGGCGGGCACGTGCAGGCTGTAGTGCAGGTGGCGCAGGAAGGGCATCAGGCTGCGGCGCGACAGGGAAATGGCCGTCGAATCGCGCGTGCCCGTGATCCGCGCCGTGACAGCGTCGATGTAGACGGTGTCGTAGCCGAGCGCGAAGGGCTTGCCCGTGGCCGGATCGGCCAGGGGGCGCACCATGAAGGCGGCCGCGTGGCCTGCTTCCAGGCCCAGGGTCATGTAATTGACTGCCACGCGCGGGTCTGCGGCCGCCACCGTTTGCGCCAGCGCAAACGGCGCCTGCAGGGGGCCGCGGCCCGGCGTGTCCATGATGTCGGCATTGAGCCATTCATCGAGTTCATGGTCCCACGAGGTGACGGCGCCCGTGAGTCCGGCAACGATGAGGAAGAGGGCGATGGTGAGGCCGGCCCAGCGGTGTATGACAGTCCAGAAAGCGCGCATGCGGTACAAACCTTCAACAGAAACCGGCTTGTTGCCGCCAGCGGGCGCCACCGGGGCGCACAGGTAAAAGCCAGGCACGCGCCCGGCATTTTGATAATGGGAATCGTTCTCATTATCCGCCGTAGCACGGCGCTTGTCCAGCGCCTATGGTGTTGCCCAGGGTCAAATCGCGCATGTTAAGATGCTAGCAAGATGCCAATTTGAGTTCCATGTGGCAATACTCAGGACGAACATGCGTATAGAAGACCGTAATAATATCCGCGTGAGCGAACCCAGCGCCGCGCCGCAGGCGGGTGCGGCGACCACGATGGTATTCATGCACGGCTTTGGCTGCGACCAGACCATGTGGCGCTACCTGGAGCCGCTGTTCCGCCCCCGTTACCGCACGGTGCTGTTCGACCTCGTCGGCAGCGGCGCTTCCGACCTCGCCGCCTATGATTTCGACCGCTATGCGCGCCTGGACGCCCATGGCGACGATTTGCGGACCATCATCCATGCGGTCGGCGGTGGTCCCGTCATTTGCGTGGGCCATTCCGTCAGCGCCATGAGCGCCTTGCTGGCCAGCATCGCCGAGCCGGAGCTGTTCGCCGCGCAAGTCATGCTGGCGCCGTCGCCGTGCTATGTCGACGATGCGGCGGCCGGCTACCGGGGCGGCTTCAGCCGTGCCGATATCGATGACCTGCTGGCCGCCATGGACAGCAATTACCTGGGCTGGTCCGCGAGCATGGCGCCGGCCATCATGGGCGCGCCCGGCCAGCCGGCGCTGGGCGAGGACCTGGCAAGCAGCTTTTGCCGCACGGACCCCGCCATCGCCCGGCATTTCGCGCAAGCCACGTTTTTGTCCGACCACCGCGCCATCCTGCCGCACAACACGACGCCGGCCCTGATCGTGCAATGCAGCGACGATTTCATCGCGCCGCCGCCCGTGGGCGCGTATTTGCGCGAGATGCTGCCGCGCAGCAGCCTGCGCGTGGTCGAGAATGCGGGCCATTGCCCGCACATGAGCGCACCGGACGCCAGTTACCACGCCATCCGGGGCTTTCTCGACGGCCTGCAGCTGTAATGCGCGACACGATGCCTTCCTTGCCTGATACCCGTACCTTGTTCCAGCATGCGGCCTGCGGTCTGCTGCTGTGCACGGCCGACGGCACCATCGTGCAGGCGAATGCCACCTTTTGCGGCTGGCTCGGCTATGGCGCCGGGGAATTGCTCGGGAAAAAGAAACTGCAGGACTTGCTGACCATCGGCGGGCGCGTGTTCCACCAGACGCACTGGCTGCCGCTGATGCAGGTGCAGGGCAGCGTGTCGGAAGTGCTGCTCGACATGCGCCAGCGCCAGGGGCAGGCGTTGCCCATGCTGTTCAACGCCGTGCGCCGCATGCACGACGGCGTGGCCTACGACGAAATCGCCGTGTTTGTCGCCAGCGACCGGCGCAAATACGAGCAGCAGCTGCAGCTGGCGCGCAGGGAGGCTGGCGAGCTCAACGACCAGCTGGCGGCGGCCGACCGGCGCAAGGACGCGTTCCTGGCGACCCTGGCGCACGAGCTGCGCAACCCGCTGGCGCCGATCCGCAATGTGCTGGAAGTGCTGCGCCTGGCGCAGCTGGACGATCCGCAGCTGCGCTGGGCCCGCGACGTGCTGGGGCGGCAGGTGGGGCACATGACGCACCTGGTCGACGATCTGATGGAAGTGTCGCGCATCACGCGGGGGCGCCTGGAATTGCGCCGCGCCAGCGTAGAGCTGGCACCCGTGGTGGAAGCGGCCCTGCACGGCGTGGCCAGCCTGGCCGCGCAGTCCGGCCACGAGGTCCACGTGGCGCAATGGCCGCAGCCGATCTGGCTCGACGCCGACGCCACGCGCCTGGGGCAAATGATCGCCAACCTGCTGACCAATGCCGTCAAGTACACGCCCGCCAACGGCGTCATCGGGCTGGCCGTCGCCTGCACGGACGACGACGTGCGCATCAGCGTGCGCGATTCGGGCATCGGCATTGCGCCCGAACACCTGGATACCGTCTTCGACATGTTTTCGCAGCTGGAGCCGGCCCTGTCGCGCGCCCAGGGCGGGCTGGGCATCGGCCTGTCCCTCGTGCGCGGCCTGGCCGAATTGCATGGCGGCAGCATCAGCGCCCGCAGCGACGGCGTGGGGCAGGGCAGCACCTTCGAGCTGCGTTTGCCGCTGCCCGCCGTGCCACTGGAGCCTGCCGTGGCCCCGGACCGCCGCCTGCTGGCCGGCACGCGCGAGGGCAAGGTGCTGGTCATCGACGACAGCGCCGACGCGGCCGACAGCCTGGCGCTGGCGCTCGACATCCTCGGCTACGACGTGCGCACGGCCTACGACGGCGCTGCCGGCGTTGCGGCAGCGCAAACCTTCCTGCCGCAAGTGATCTTGCTCGACATCGGTTTGCCGCACATGAACGGCTATGACGTGGCGCGGCTGCTGCGCAGCGAGCCCTGCGGCCAGCACGCCATCCTCGTGGCCGTGACGGGCTGGGGCCAGGACAAGGACCGCCAACTGGCGTCCGACGCGGGCTTTGATTTACATCTCACCAAGCCCGTGGATTTTTATGAGCTCGATGCGGTGTTGCAGAAGATGCTGCAGGCAGGGTGAGGCCGGCATTCGTATATGAACGACATGGAACAACTGACAGAACTTGAAATCGCCGTTTTCCAGCTGCGCATGGGTTTTGGCACGGCGGACCGCTGTGTCGACTGGGCCGTGGAGCGATTGCGCCTGGACCAGGAAGGCGACGACCTGGACGTCGTGCTGCTGGCCAGCGCCCGCAGCCGCGATGAGGTGCTGCCGCTGGCCGAGGCCATCATCGAGCGCTACCGGGGCGCGCAGCGGCTCAGTGACCAGTTCCTGGCGGGAAAATACATCGTCGAATTGCGCGCCGCCTACCTGGCGGGCCGGGAAAGCGTGGCGTCGCTCGATGCCATCCTGACCCGCCTGTACCCGGTGCTCGGTTACCCGGACTGGCTGGTCATGCTGAGCCGCAATTGCGAGTATGCGACGGACGTGGCCGATTTTGAGGCGCCGTTCGAGCGGGAGTTCGATTACGTTGCGGGCTTATGGTCCGAGGCCGGTAGTGCTGCCGAGTTTGAGCAGCGATATTCCCGCGAGACGTCGAATGGGCACGATGTAGGCTGATGCTTGAAGATAATATGAAAAAAGTCGATCTCTTTGTCTGTTCCCCGTCGGACATGCGCGCATGCGCCAGCTGGACGGAGGCGGTTGAGGCCTTCCCCGTCACCGACATCACCTTGCCCGGCGAACTGGATTTTATGTCACTTGGGTAATTGCTGACCCGCTCGACAGCGCCGGCCCTCCGGCCTGCGCCGATGCAGGGGCGGGAGCTTTATGTGTTGACGGACGCCATGGCGCAGGCGATCGGGGGCATGGCGGCCGACGACTTGTCGGATATTGCCGTGGCGTGGTCGAAGACGGCTCCTTGGGCGGGTGCGGATATCAATCCCTTCGACCTGGCGGGATTTCTCATGGAGCTGCAGTCGGCCTGGCATCAATCCGTGACACCGGACAAGGCGCTGTTTGCGTGGATCGACGCGTAATGTCGGCATACTCATGGCGGATGATCGCTATCGTATAATTTGCGCAATTCTTTTCGCTGGGAATAATGTGCAAAACAAGACGATAGGACTCATCGGCGGCATCGGCTGGGCTTCCACCCTGGAATACTACCGCTTGCTCAACGAACTGCTGGTGGCGCGCATCGGACCCGCGCACAGCGCGCGCATCCTGCTGGTCAGCATGGACCAGGCCGATTTCGTCGCGCACGCGGCGCAGCCCGATTCCCGCGCCATCGAGCAATTCCTCGTCGCGCAAGGACAGCGCCTGCAAGGCATGGGTGCGGACTTCTTCCTGTTGTGCGCGAATGGCGCCCACCGCTTCGCGCCGGCCGTCGTTCCGCGCATCGGCTTGCCTTTTATCAGCATCGTCGAGGAAACGGCGAAAAGGGTACGGGCATCCGGCTTGAAGAAAGTCGGCTTGCTGGGCGTCAAGCAGACGATGGCGGGCCGCTTTTATCACGATGCGCTGGAGCAGCAGGGCGTCGCCACGGTGACGCCCGATGCGGCCGACCAGGAAATCCTGCACGACATTATCTATACGGAGCTGGTGCAGAATATCTTTACCGACGCCAGCCGGAACATCTTCCTGGGCATCATCGGGAAACTGCGGCGGCAAGGCGCGCAGGCCGTGATCCTGGGTTGTACGGAAATACCGCTGCTGATCCAGCCCGGCGATGTCGACTTGCCGCTATTTAATACCACGGCGATTCATTGCGAGGCGGCGGTCGCGTTTGCCATTGCGGAGTAGCGATCCTGGACATTCATGGGCATTTTGAGCGGTACTGCCACGTTCAAGATCGCGATTACTATGATGATCAGGCGCTATAGTCAGCTTCTGTCAGTAGCGAATTTGAGAATTTGACGTTCATCGTCTGCGGCCACGACCTGTACATTTTCAGTCAGCAAATCTTGTCGAATCTCCTGGAATGCATAGTAAGGCTTGGTGTTGGCTGGCGGTTGAGTGACCGGGAACAGTACTTTTGGTGGTAGTGCATTGCGTTTGCGTAGACGCCGTACTTTATCAACCCATTGACCGCCATGTGTGAGGATTTTGGTGCTATCGCCTTGGGCAAGGTATAAGGGCTTGATCACTCGCTCAGCTTTGCCTTCAACCATGTCGACAAAGGGGAAGTTTACGGCGAAATCTTCCGTTCCAACCTTTTCACGTTGATAGCGCGCTCCAACTTGCGCGTTGAACAGGAGTTTTCGAACATTGTTTTCCAATAAGCGCTCTTGATATTCCTTGGTTACAAAGTTGCGTTCGACATAATGATCAAATAGCTGCAGAAGTTTGGCCTTGGGATCTTCGGCCAGGACGACGCGCTGATCGGCAAACTGCAACATTGCTTCTCGTGGGCGAACCACTTCAGCAAACAGATTTCTTGCGAGCACTATATCGGGTTGCGTTTTTCGGCCATCCAATGCCAGTCGACGAAGCTCAAGAGCGAAGCGATCCATCTCTTCTTTAAAAAGTTGGCGGCCATCGAGGTAGATTTGACGGTCAAGCTGATGAAAGAACTGCGTGATACGGCCATACCGCTTCAGTATGCGGAAGCCAAAGAAACGCGCCTCGGGCGCGATCAGTGCAATACCGACGTTGGCGAACTCGCCGGTTTCCACAAATGGACGAAATCGCAAAAGAGCATATTGGCAGGCGAATTTTTTCATGGGGTATTCCAAAAATCTTCTTGGCGGCAACGCTGCAGGCAGGTCTCGATTTCATCCCACGTCACATCTGCTGGTACGCCATCATCAACATACCACCAAGAGTCGGGTATGTTAGCACGGATGCCCGCCAATCTTGGCAAAATTGCCTCTAACTTGTTTGCGTAGTGCTCGCGTTGAAGATGGTCGCTGAAAATGTCGTTCCACCTGCTCGCAAACACATGCGTTTTCAGGAAGTTGCAAGGATTAAAATGCCGATCAAAGGCTTGGTTATGGTCAATCACGACCAATTCTGAGTTCTGCATGTCCCAAAGCAAGTTAGGATTGCCGCCACGTTCGGTCAAATGACGATCTTCGTTATGCAACCACCAATCAAAAACCAACACATCGCTTGCCAGTAGATCTGGCACAAGGTCTCGTGTGATCGCCGTCAGCTCTTGTGGATGTGGAAGTTCTCTCGATGCAAAGACTATCCCGCTACCGAGTTGGCTGATATTGGGAAATACATTTGCTTCAATAAGCTCCACAGCCACTTCGGCCAATGCATATTCTGCGATCGGAAGGCCAAATGCAGTCGCCAGCTGCGCCGAGACCCACTCGCAAATCTGGCTGCGTCGACCAGCCCCCTTGCCTTTGATAAAGTAAATCGCTCCGTCGTCGCCTCGGCAAATAAATGGCTCGGTTATGCCTTGCTGCGCCCGACCGAGAACCTCGTCAATGAAGATGGTGGCTGTATTCACAGATGCCAGCTTTCAGATTTGTACCTGGCGATGACTGCTTCGTTCATGTCTGCACGCTTCATCATGTAAAGAAATCGGATGCGCAGGAGTTGCGAAATCCGATCTATAGTCATGATATCGGAAATGATAACTAGACAGAGAAAATTATCCCACCTATGTACAAGCATCAAGCCGGCTGCACACCGCCCACGTTGCGGCTGCGGTTTTCCACCAGCACGGAAATACCGAGCACGACGATGCCGCCGCAGGCCAGCATGGCGCCCACCCAGCCCGTCGAGCGCAAGCCCATGCCCATGGCGATGGCGATGCCGCCGGCCCAGGCGCCCAGGGCGTTGGCGATGTTGAAGGCGGAATGGTTGAGGGCGGCGGCCACCGTCTGCGCGTCGCCGGCCACGTCCATCAGGCGCGTCTGCACGGCCGGGGCGACGGCGATGCCGGCGCCGATGGCAAACAGGTTGATCGCCGTCAGCCAGACATTGCTGCTGGTATAAGTAAAGGCGGCCAGGGCGGCCACGTTCCACAGCAGCACGCCGAAGATGGTCCACAGGCGCGAGCGGTCGGCCAGCCAGCCGCCGATCAAATTGCCTACAGTCATGCCGATACCGATGATGGCCAGCAGGATCGAGATGACCAGGGGCGATACTTTCGTGATTTCCAGCAAGGTGGGCGTGATAAACGTGTAGACGGCGAACATGCCGCCGAAGCCGATCGCCACCATCAGCAGGGTCAGCCACACTTGCAGGCGGCGGAACACGCCCAGTTCGCGGCGCGGGCTGGAATCGCCGGCAGCGACCATGGGCACGAAGATGCGCACCATCAGCATGGTCAGCAAGCCCAGCGCGGCGACGAGCAAAAAGGCCGAGCGCCAGCCCAGGGTCTGGCCGATGTAGGTGGCCAGCGGCACGCCGAAGATATTTGCCACCGTCAAACCCATCAGCACGCGGGCGACGGCCTGGCCGCGCCGGTCCGGTTCGGCCAGGGCGGCCGCCACCAGGGCTGCCACGCCGAAATACGCGCCATGCGGGATGCCGGCCACGAAGCGGGCCACGACGAGCAAGCCATAGTTGGGGGCGATGGCGCTGAGCAAGTTGCCACCAGCGAACATCAGCATCAGGCAGATCAGCATCAGCCGGCGCGGCATGCGCGCCAGGAAGATCGTGATCAGGGGGGCGCCGATGACCACGCCCAGCGCGTAGGCGCTGATCATGTGGCTCATCTGGGGCAAGGTCGTGCCCAGGTCGTCGGCCACCACGGGCAGGATGCTCATGGAGGCGAATTCGCCCGTGCCGATGGCGAGGCCGCCGATGGCCAGGGCCAGGTCGGCATAGCCGGCGCCAAAAGGCGCGGTGACGCGCGGAATCAATGGGTCTACGGAGGCGTGCATGTTCTTGTTGGTTGGGTAAAGAATGACAGGGTGGAGAGGTGCGCCATGGCCCGGCCGGAAGTGGCAATGCGCCACCAGAGTCGACGGCTGGCCGGTATTTTCGGGCGATAAGTACTGCCCAAAGACAACATTGTAAAAGATTCGGGCCAACTCTGCCGGGCGACGGCTAAAATCTGCTGCACTGCACACAACAGCGATGGCGCTTGTTGTTAACGATAACACGGAACGCCGGCGATTGCGCCACAGGCAGGCGAGAAATGCATGGCTGTGGCGGAAATGGTTCGTGCCTGCAGTTGGGCGAGTGAGTGAGGCCGGGTTTGCTGCAGCGCCTCCAGCCTGCCAGTGCCGTGGCACGGCCAGGTGGACCATGCGAGTTCGGGCGACGGCAAGATCGCCTTTCCGCTAACAGCGCAGCGGCGCCGCCAGCCCCGCCTAGATTTTCTTGCTGTGCTTTAAGTGCAAGGGCAGCCACCACCACATGCAGGCGATGAGCGTGCCCATCAGCGTGCAGGCGATGATGCCGGCGACGTGGCCGAAGACTTCCGACATCACCAGATTCGTGCCGAGGATAAAAGCCAGCGCCAGCGACAGCGCCCCCGCCATCATGATGCGGTCAGCCACGCGCTTGAAGCGCTCGCGGTCCTGCAGCGGGCGCATGACGCGGTGCTGGATGGCTGGCGCGCTGAGGAGCACGAGGCTGGTCATGGACAGGAAGAACGTCAGCAGGAAGACGATCTTTTCCGCCTGCACGATCTTGGCGAAGCCGCCGTTGAAGGGCAGGATAATGAGGAAGGCCGTCAGCATCTGCGCGCCGGGCAGCAGGATGCGCAATTCGCTGAGCAGGTCGGACAGATCTCCTTCGTCGCCTGGCTGGCTATCGTCGTCGCGGGGTTGAGCGTGCGGCATGGCGGCATTCCTGGCAGTGGCAATCCGCCCAGTCTACGCACAAGCGCCACGGCCGACTGTGGGCGGGCGCACGTTCAGAACCATTGCGCGATGCGGCGCGGTTGACGCAGGGCGAACGCGCGCAGCCGCCACAGGGGGGACGAGACGATGGCCACGGGGCTGTAGCTGGCGTCGTGGCCGCAGTGGCCGCAACTGTGGCGGCGGTGCGGCGCCAGCGCGAAGCTGCCCAGGTCCAGGTGCGGGTGGCCGCAGCAGGCGCAGTCGCTGCAGCCCAGCGGCGCGCCGGCCCGCAGGGCGGCGGCGTAGGCCTGCGCGGCGGGCGGCGGGATGTTCAGTTGCACGATGTCGGGGTGAAACAGGCCGGGCAGTGCGCGGCAATCGATGGCCACGGCGGCCGCGTCGCGCGCGTACAGGGCGCCGCCGTCATCGGCGCGGGCGCGCAGCTGCAGCGAGCCTTCCGGGCCCAGGCGCAAGGTGGTGGCGTGGAACTGCATGGGATCGAACAATTCCGGATACAGCAGATAGCCCATGGGGCTGGCGTGCTGGCGGCAACGCATGTGGCCCGTGGCTTGCCAGCCGGCCAGGTCGGCCCTGGCGCCCCAGTAGCACTGGTGCGTGCGGCACCAGTGGCGCGCCGCGCCATTGCGGAACTTTCCAGCAGGTAATATGTCGCAAACGCTGACGGCATCCATGCCGGCGCCTGCGCGAAAGTGGCCCGTGATGTGCGGCGTGGCCGCGCCAAGGTCGCCCGTGCTCGCTTGCAGGGGCCAGCAAATGCCGGGCAGGGTCAGCGGGGTGGGCAAGCGCGCCTCCGCGCGGCGACCGGCTGGCCAGGCGCCATGGCATAAAAAAGCCCGCCGGCGAGGGCGGGCTGTACTGACGGGCTTGCCTGCGGCATGGCGGTCTTATTCTTCCGTATCGGCCAGGGTGACGATGGCGCGCGCCCATTTGGCGTATTTCAGGTTCGCCAGGTCGCGCACGGTCTTGATATTGAATGCCTGCTTGAGCAGCTCCGCATCCTTCTCGCTCACGCCTTGCAGCGCATCGACAGGGGCATCGGCGATTTCCTTGAACGTCTTTTTTTCGTAGGCCTTGTCTACCGCTTTATTGATGTTCATGTGTTGATACTCCTCAGTAAGTAGGAAAATTAATTCTACACGGTTTTGTATATCGTCAATTTACGCTTGCATGTTGTGCCGAACTAAATATGATGGAGGTGGGTGGCGCTACTGCCGAGCCTGTTCTTGACCCCTTGTTAAATTGTAAAAGTGACATTGTAATTATTCATAGTATAATTGTTGTGTATGGCGGCGAAGTGCCGCCGACAAAAACCGGACGCCGCTGCGCGCGGCACTAATCGACAGCGTTCAGGAGAATACGATGAGTTTGCTAGACCAACTTGCGGGACAGGCGATGAGCGCTTTGGGCAACAAGGGTGCGGATGGGGAAGCCCAGTCGGGGCTGATGGCCAGCGTGATGGAACTGGTCAACCAGCATGGCGGCTTGCCCGGCCTGCTGCAGAAATTCCAGGAAAGCGGACTCGGCGACCAGGTGGCCAGCTGGATCGGCACCGGCGCCAATGCGCCCGTCTCCGGCGAGCAGATCAAGGATGCGCTGGGCGCCGACACGATCAGCCAGATCGCGGAAAAAACGGGCGTCGCCCCGGACGCGGCCTCGGGCGGCCTGGCCGCCTTGCTGCCCCAGTTGATCGACAAGCTGACGCCGAACGGTCAAGTACCGGAAGGCAATGACCTCGTCAGCCAGGGCTTGAATATGCTCAAGGGCAAGATCTTCGGTTGATATGCATTGCCGCGTAACGCAAAAAACCTCGCAGCGATGCGAGGTTTTTTTATGCTCCAGATAATAGAACGTCTGAAAAACGCCCTGGGCCAGGCGCCGCCCCGAAGACAGCACGCGCGTACGGCGAAGGACAAGAGCAAGCCCGGCAACCACGTCTTGGGCGTTTTCTCAGGCGTTCTAAGCGGCGGCCATCATGCCGAAACGCTGAGGTTCGCTGGTCAGGCGCGCCGTACTGCCCTCGACCAGATACGAGCAATAGCGGCGCCGCTCGGCGCTGCCGCCGCGCCGCTCCATCAATTCCCCCAGCATGGCGACGGCATCGGTAGCCATCTTTTGCACGGGCTGGCGCAGGGTGGTGATGTCGTAGCTGAGCCAGCCCGACGCTTCCAGCGCGTCGAAGCCGGCCACGGACATCTGCAGCGGCACCTGGATGCCCATCTGGTGGCGCGCCGTGTCCAGGCAGCCGATGGCCATGATGTCGTTGCCGCAGATGACGGCGTCCGGCACGCGGCCCAGGCGGTCGATGACCTTGCGCAAGCCGCGTCCGCCGCTGGCGTAATCGTAGTTGCCGCTGACAACGATGGGCGCGGGCAAGCCCAGCATGAACAGGCGGTCCAGCACGCCCGCCTTGCGTTCCTGCGCGACGGCCGAGTCGCCGGGGCCGTCGATGACGGCGAACTGGCGGTGGCCGGCGTCGGCCAGGCGCGACACGAGCAGGCGCGCCGCTTCCGCCTGGTCGCACAGCACGGCGTGCACGGCGTGCTCGCGGGGGCTGCGGTTGAACAGCACCAGCGGCACCTCGCGCCGGCCGAATTCGGCCATCTGTTCGTCGGACAGGCCGGCGGCCACGATGGCGCCGTCCACCTGGTACTGCCACACGTCGCTGAGGACCCGGCCGATATCGGCTTCGCGTTCCAGGGTGAACAGCAGCAGGCGCTTGCCCTGGCGGGCGATCTGCTGGCTCAGGTCGGACAGCACTTGCGGATAGTACAGATTGGCCAGGTTGGAAATGATGACGGCCACCAGGTTCGAGCGGCGCGTGATCAGGCTGCGCGCGGCCGCGTTGGGGATGTAGTCGAGGGCGATGGCCGCCCGCATGACCTTGGCGTGGGTGGCAGGGGAAATGCTGGCGCCGGGCTTGAAGCAGCGCGACACGGCCGATTGCGATACGCCGGCCAGCAGGGCCACGTCATACGAGGTGACGCGCCTTCCGGCGCCGGGGGGGATGCCGGCGGCAGGGGTGGTGCCGGGCGTGCGGGCTACAGTATTCTTTTTTCGCATATTGGTCTGGCAAGCAACCTGTCTCAAAGTATTCCTGCAGGCCCGGCCGCTTGTGGCGGCCTGGGCGGGCGGAATGAGCATAGCGCAAAAGATTGCCGTATGGCAAGACTGTTTTCTTGCTCATGTTGCAAAAAATATGATTTATTGGCAAGTGGCGTGCCGTCCACTCAGTCTGGACTGTCGCACGGGCCGCTGCCGTAGGGGCTGTCGCGCCCCGGCGGCGGCACGCGGCGCGCGCTGAAGTCCTTGGCCAGGGTGGCCAGCGGCAAGTCCGCCCTGGTGCTCGCTTCCGTGCCGCTCACCGTGCCCCGTACCGTCAGCGCCACTTGCACCCAGGAACCGTAGTTGCGCGGATAGCTGACGGTGACAGTGGCCATGCCCAGGGCGTCGCTCACGCCGCTGGCGCTGACGGTCAGCGGGATGCCCGGGTCGAGCACGCCATTGCCGTTGCTGTCATAGGCCGGGTCGTAGATGCCGTTGCGCAGCACGTCTTCGTTGGCGCAGCTGTAGTGGGGCAGGGCCAGGCGCCACACGCCCGTGTCGGGGAATTCCGGCTTGTCCGGCTGCCACTCATAATATCCCTTGGCATAGCGGCTGGGCCAGGCGGCGGCCGTGATGGCGACGCCGGGCACGGCGTTGCCGGCGCTGTCGGAGACGAACACGGAAAACTCCTGCTGCAGCACGCTGGCCGAGTATTCGCGCACCTGATTGCCCGTGCCCAGCCGGATCGACAGGGCCTGGCGCGCCACCGTCAGGCGCACGAGGGCCGCGGCGGCCGCCTGCGTGGCGCCCTCGATGCGCGCCTGGATCAGTACGCCGTCCCGGCCGCTGTCGGCCGGTCCCGCCACGTAGCTGGCGCGCGCCAGGCCGTCGCTGCCCGTGCGCACGGCCCCCGCCTGCCGCAGGTAGCCGCCGCTGGGGTCGCTCAAGATGGTAAATACGACGGGCGCATTCTTGACGAGGTTGTTTGCCGGGCCATCGCGCACCACGGCGCCGATGGTGCTCATGCTGGTGCTGGCGTTGTCGCCGGCACCCGCGCCATTGGCGCGCAGCACGGCCGGTTCCGCCTGCACGGCCAGCTTGCTGGCGCCGCTCAGGGGCGCGACGAATTCCAGCCGCGTCTGCGCCGAGGGGCCGCCCGCCACGGCCGCCGTGACGGTGGCCACGCCCGTGTTGGCGGACTGGATGTAGCTGCGTGGCAAGTTGCCATTGTTAAAGATCAAGCTGGCGGGCAGGGCCTGGCTGCAGGCGCTGTCGCCGAACAGGCTGCCGCGCGTGGTGGACAGGCTGGCGCTGCCGGACTGCGCCACGCCCGCCCTGTCGTAGCGCACGTCGATGGCCTGGCAAGCCAGCGTGGCGATCTCCGGCAGCACGTCCGCACCGCCGGCGTCCTGGCCCACGGCCGGCGTCAGGCGCAGGTCGCTGCCGGCCACGGCATACGCTTGCGCGGCGCTGGCGCCCAGCGCGCCGACGGATACGGCGTCCTTGCCCAGGCTGCCTGCCGTCAGGCGCAGCACCAGCTGGCCTTGCGCATTGCTGAGGGCGGCGCCGCCGTCGCGCACGCGCAGGCTGTTGCCGGCGCCCGTGCCGTAGGTGATGGCCGCGCCGGCCACGGGTTTGCGCGCCGAATCGCGCACGGTGACGGTGAGGTCGGCGCCCTGGCCCAGCATCAGCGCCGCCGGTCCCTGCAGTTCCACGCTGCTGCCCGTGACGCGCACCGTGCCGCTGCCGCTGCGCGCGCCCACCGTGGCCGTCACCGTGATGGGGCGGTTGCCGTTGGCGCCGCCCGTGCCCAGCAGGGCGCGCGCCTGGCCGTTCTTGTCCGTCACGGCGTCGACGCTGCCGAGGATGCCGGAATCGGCGGCAAAGGCAATCCTGGCATTTGGCAAGGCCAGGTTGGCGCCGTCCTTGACGAGGGCCGTGACGGCCACTTCGCCGCCGGGCAAGCCGGCCGACGCCAGTTCCGTGCTGGAAAACACGAGGTTGACGGCGCTGGCCAGGCTGGCCGGCTCGGGCGGCGTCACCGGCGGGGTGACGGGAGGGATCACGGGCGGCTTCACGGGCGGCACGACGGGCGGCACGACGGGGTCGGGCAGGGTGCCGCCGCAGCCGGCCGTGCCGTGCAGCGAGCAGCCGGCGGACGCTTGCGTATCGGTGGCGCCCCCGCCGCCGCAGCCGGCCAGGGACACGAGAAGGGCCGCCAGCCAGGCGGCGGGCAGGTGAGGACGTGGGCACAAGGGGGCGAGGGGCACGATGGGTCTCCGGAAGCATGTTGAGTTGCTTGACATCAATCCCAAGAGTAGCTTTTGCGCGCGGCGGGTACTTGATGCAGAGCAAGCTTGTTGTCTGGACGGCGGCGCAAGTATTTTGCTGGTGCAATGGCGTCCGTTCTGATAACATAACGCCCCTTTATTCAGGGAAGGGTCGACATGGCCAATGCTTGCGGCGTCGATTTCGGCACGTCAAATTCCACGGTAGGCTGGGCGCGTCCCGGGCAGAGCACCATGCTCGGCCTGGAAGATGGCAAGACGACATTACCGTCCGTCGTCTTCTTCAATGCGGAAGACGAGGAAGTCAGTTTTGGCCGCGCGGCGCTGGCCGGCTATCTGGCCGGCTACGAGGGGCGCTTGATGCGCTCGCTGAAAAGCTTGCTGGGCACGAGTCTCATCGATGGCCAGACGGAAGTGGGCGGCCGCGCCTTGCCGTTTCGCATGTTGCTGGCGCAATTCATCGGCGAAGTGAAGCGCCGCGCCGAGCAGTCGGCCGGCCGCGAATTCACGTCCGCCGTGTTCGGCCGTCCCGTCTTCTTTATCGACGACAATGCGCAGGCCGACCAGCTGGCACAGGACACCCTGGCCGAAGTGGCCCGCTCCGTCGGCTTCAAGGACGTCGCCTTCCAGTTCGAGCCGATCGCCGCCGCCTTCGACTACGAGTCGCAGATAGCCAAGGAAGAGCTGGTGCTGATCGCCGACATCGGCGGCGGCACGTCCGACTTTTCGCTCGTGCGCCTGTCGCCCGAGCGGGCGAAGAAGACCGAGCGCCGCGACGACATCCTCGCCACGGGCGGCGTGCACATCGGCGGCACGGACTTCGATAAATACCTGAGCCTGTCTTCCGTCATGCCCCTGCTCGGCTATGGCAGCCGCCTGCACAATAACAGCGAAGTGCCATCCAGCTATTATTTCAACCTGGCCACCTGGCACACGATCAACCTGGCCTATACCAAGAAGATCTGGGTGCAGCTGGCCGACGTGTGCCGCGATGCGCGTGAACAGGACAAAGTGAAACGGCTGCAAACGCTGATCGACGAGCGGGCCGGCCACTGGCTGGCCATGAAGGTGGAAGAGGGCAAGATTGCCTTGTCCGACGCGGCCGAAGTGCAGCTGGAGCTGGACCGTCTGTCGCCCGCGCAAAGCCTGTTGCTCAAACGTACGCAATTCGACGACGCCATCGGCCACCTGTGCGGTTCCGTGGAAGAAACCGTGCTGCGGCTGCTGCGCGACGCGGGCGTGGCGCCGCAAGACGTCGACACCGTGTTCTTCACGGGCGGCTCTTCCGGTGTGCGCTTGCTGCGCGAAAAGATCGCCGCCCTGGTGCCGGCCGCGCGCAAGGTCGAGGGCGATCTGTTCGGCAGTATCGGTGCGGGTCTCGCGCTGGACGCCGTGCGCAAGTTCGGCTGATACAATGTGCATGGCGGCGTTGCCGCGTCTTGCCCTGCGCATGGTATCGATACACCCACTGTTGCACCCACGAAAGAGCGCCCCATGCATGTGTTTGACAAACCGATCGTCATGATCGACTTCGAGACGACCGGTCTGTCTCCCGACATGGGCGACCGCATCACGGAAGTGGCGGCCCTGCGCATCGAGGGCGGGCAGATCACGGACCGCTACGTGACCCTGATCAACTGCAATGCGCGCATTCCTTCGTTCATCACGGGCTTGACGGGCATCACCCAGGCCATGGTGGACCAGGCGCCGCCCGTGGCCGAAGTCGTGCCGCAGCTGCTCGATTTTATCGGCAGCGATGCCTTGTCGGCGCACAATGCCAGCTTCGATGAAAAATTCCTGCGCGCGGAAAGCGCCAGGCTGAACCTGACACCGGCGCACGCGTCGCTCGTGTGTTCCTTGAAACTGTCGCGCCGCGTGTTTCCCGGCCTGTCCAGCTACAAGCTGGGCTTGCTGTCGGGCCAGCTGGGCATCGCCTTCAAGAGCGCCGCCCACAGGGCCGAGTCCGATGCGGAAGTGGCGGCGCAAGTATTGATCCATATCGGCCGGCATTTGCGCAGCAGCTACGGCATCGCCGACGTGGACGCCGAGCTGCTCGTGTCGCTGAACAAGCTGGCGGCGGCGAAAGTGCCGCAATTCCTGCAAAAGCACCCGTCGCGCCGCTGATTTCCCGCCAGCGCCCGCCGCGCGCCGGTCCTGGCGCGCCACCGCCCGCTTCGCCCAGAAGCGGGCTCATCAAAATGATATAATTTTGTTATTTCCTTTGAGTTCGCTCAAGTCCTTCGCGCCCAGCGAATTTAAAATTTAAGCAACACACGATTTCGCCGCCCTGGGCCGCCGTTTTGCGCGTGCTGACGGCAAGCGCAATGTGGATGGGGGCGCACATGGACAAGCACCATACTGCCAGAGACAGCCACGAGGCGTATATCTGGTTTCGCACGGCGGCCGAGCAGGGCAATCCCTATGCCCAGTTCAACCTGGGCCTGATGTACAAGAAAGGCGAGGGCGTGCCGCATGACGATGCGCGCGCCTTCGTCTGGCTGCGCCTGGCGGCGCTGCAGGGGCTGGCCTTCGCGCAGAACCACCTGGGCGCCCTGTATTACCACGGGCGCGGCGTGGCGCAGAGCGACGACGAGGCCGTGCTGTGGTTCCGCCGCGCGGCGGCCCAGGGCGATGCCTCGGCGCAGCAGAACCTGGGGCAGATGTACCGCAAGGGGCGCGGCGTGCTGCAAAGCGACGAGCTGGCCCTGGCGTGGTTTTACCGCGCCTCCGAACAGGGCGTGGCCAGCGCGCAGTCGCTGCTGGGCGAAGCGTATGCGCAGGGGCTGGGCGCGAAAAAGAACGATGCGCTGGCCCTGGCCTGGTTCCGCAAGGCGGCCCTGCAGGGTGACGCCCAGGCGCAGCTGAACCTGGGCCTCGTCTACAAGCGGGGCCAGGGCGTGGCGCAAAGCGATGCGCAGGCAGTGGCCTGGTTTCGCCAGGCGGCCGCGCAAGGCCTGGCGGTGGCGCAGCGGCAGCTGGGCGTCGCGTATGCGGAAGGGCGTGGCGTGGCGCCCGACCAGATGCGCGCCTATGCCTGGCTGCAGCGCGCGGCCGAACAGGACGATGCGGACGCCCAGTTCAACCTGGGCGTGATGCTGGCGCGGGGCCAGGGCGTGGACAAGGACGAGGCACGCGCTGTCGCCTGGTACCGGCGCGCCGCCCTGCAGGGCCACTGCATGGCGCAATACAATCTGGGCGGCATGTATGCGGGCGGGCGCGGCATCGCCCGCGACTTGCGCCAGGCCCTCGAATGGTACGCCCGCGCCGCCGCCCAGGGCGCGTCGAATGCCCAGTTCAACCTGGGCGTGATGTACGCCAACGGCCAGGGCGTGACGCGCGACGAGGCCTGTGCCGTGCGCTGGTACCGCACGGCTGCCGAGCAGGGCGACGCCAGCGCGCAGAACAACCTGGGCGTGATGTACGCGAACGGCCATGGCGTGCCGCAGGACGACGGCCTGGCCGTGCACTGGTACGCGCGCGCGGCCGAGCAGGGCCATGCGCTGGCCCAGTACAACCTGGGCGGCATGTACAACGGCGGCCGGGGCGTGGACAAGGATGCCGTGCGCGCCTACATGTGGCTGGCGCTGTCGGCCGACGGCGGCGACGGCACGGCGGGCGGCGCCAGGGACGCCACGGCCGGCAGGCTGGCGCCCGATGCCCTGCACGAGGCGCGGGAACTGGCGCGGCAATGGCGCCAGGCGCACCCGCTGCCGCCGCGCGCCAGCCTGTCATGCGATAATTGCCGTTCAGCATGCCCGTTGACGGGGCATGGAGCGTGACACGGCACAGTGAAAGGTTGAGCATGGTGAGGCAGGCAGGCGAAGATGCATCTGAACAAAAGGTCATCGATGACATCGCGACCTATGGCTGGCATTGCGTACATATCGGCGGCGATGAAGAAGGGCCCGGCTACACGTTCACGATAGGCGCTTATCACAGCTTCGGCTTGCCCGAATTTCTCATCATGGGCTTGCCGCAGGCGACGGCCCACCAGATCATCGACGTGGCGCTCGATGCCGCGCGCAACGGCGCCATCGCGGATTTTACGCAGACCACGGATGCCTTGCTCGACGGCCACCCTTGCGCCTTCGTGCGCGTGCCCGAGGCGCGCTACCGCGACTGGGTCGGCTACGCGCGCTGGTATTACCAGGGCAACGATTTCACCGTGTACCAGATCGTCTGGCCGTCGCGCGACGGCCATTTCCCGTGGGATGCGGGGGCCAGCGCCGCATACGTGGCCAGCCAGCCGCTGCTGGGACCGGCGCCGCGGCAGGACTGATGCCGGCCATGGCGCCTGACGCCTTCACTTTCTTTACCGATACGGCCACCCTGTGCGTATTCGATCCTGCCGGCCTGCGCCACAAGCTCGACGATGACTGCGACTGGTGGAGCATCCCCTGCGCGGAACTGGCGGCTGTCAACGCCGGCCAGGCGGCGTTTTTCAATCTGGGCGGCGACGGCGCGTATGCGCTGGAGGTGCTGGCCACAGTGGCCGATCCGCAGGCGAGCGTGCATATCGCCGTCGTCTCGGGCCGCGTCTTCATCGGCGCCGGCGAGGACGTCACGGGCGGCGGCCTGGAGCCGGACGCGGCCTGCAGCGGCCGGTTCATGGACTTGCCCCCGGGCGGCTACCGGGTACTGGCGCGGCGCGACGGCGCGCGCATCAGCCTGGCATTCCTGCCCGATGCGCGCAGCCGCAATGCGTTTGCCGGCCTCGTGCGCCTCTGATCCCCGTTCCGCCGCCCGCTACGGGCCCTGGCGCCGGTCCAGGAACAGGCTGTTGCCGTGGATTTTCTTTGCCTGCTTCTTCGCTTCCGCCGCCTGCGTGGCGATCTGGTGGTGCGTGTAGTACTGGTGCGCCTCGACCTTGATCACGCCCAGCGACAGGCTGATCAGAGAATAAAACACTTTCTTGCCCTGCCGGTCTTCGCTGATGTAGCCGCCCCGTTCGCAGTCGCCCGTGCTGTAGTAGGCAAGGATGGCGCCGGCAAAGCGCTCCAGCATGGCCTGGCAGCGCGCTTCCCAGTCCTCGCTCTGGAACAGGATCATGAAATCGTCGCCGCCGATGTGGCCGATGAAGTCGCGGTTGGGGTCGCAATGGCCGCTGAGGATTTCTCCCGTCAACTGGATCACGTCGTCGCCCTTGCGGTAGCCGTACACGTCGTTGAAGGGCTTGAAGTGGTCGAGGTCGCAATAGCAGACCCAGAAGCGGCTGCCGCTGTGCAATAAACGGTCGATATGCTCGTTGATGGGGACGTTGCCGGGCAGTTGCGTGAGCGGGTTGGCGTAGCGGGCCGCATTGATCTGCATCTGCGTGATTTCGCGCATCAGGTCGTGTCCCGTGCCCATGCCCAGGTAGCGGCCGTGCTCGGTGATGATGAAGCCGTTGAACAAATGGTGGGCGTCGGACTGCACCATGGTGTAGCTGAGTTCCTGCAAGCTCGTTTCGTGGTCGGCGATCAGGGGCGTGGCGTCCATGAACAGGCTGCACGATTTCTTGCCGTACAGTTCGCGCTGGTAGGGGCGGGCGAAGTGGTCGATCATTTCGAAGCGGCTGATCAGGCCCAGCGGCACGCCGTCGTCGACGACGGGGATGATCATCAGCTTCGGTTCCTTCAGGAAGATGTCGTACACCTCGTTATTGTTCTTGTCCGGCGAGACGGCCGCCACGCGGTGCAGCAGCTTGCGGATGGTGGCACCGTTCTTTTCCAGGCTGCTGCGCTGCGGATACACGGCCACGCCATTGCGCCCCAGCGCCTGCACCACTTCGGCCGGCAGCGCGCGCGCCGGCACCATGTTCGGCCTGCCCAGGTGATAGCCCTGGCCGAACGCCACGCCCAGGTCGCGCAGCACCAGCAATTCCGTCTGCGCCTCGATGCCTTCGGCAATCACCAGCGTGCCCGATTTTTCCGCGATTTCCTGGATAGAACGCACGAATTGCAGTTTCACGGGGTCATTATTGATGCCCTGGATGAAATGCATGTCGATTTTGACATATTCGGGCCGCAGTTCCGACCACAGGCGCAGGCTGGAAAAGCCTTCGCCCAGGTCGTCGATGGCGATCTGGAAACCCATGTTGCGGTAGTGCAGCACCGCTTCGCGCATCAGCTCGTAGTCGTAGGTGGGCTGGTTCTCCGTCAGCTCGATGATGACGCGGTCCGGATTGATGCCGATGTGTTCGATGTATTCCAGGGTTTCGCCATGGCGTGCATTGCGCAGCAGCAAGCATTCCGGGCTGACGTTGAGAAACAGTTTGCCTGGCAGTTTCAGCTCGGCAAAGCGTTCGAGCACCACCTGGCGGCACAGGTGTTCCACTTCCAGGGTCAGGTCGTGCGCGCGCGCCACCTTGAACAGATTCATCGGCGCATGCAGTGGGCTGTCGGACGGCCCCCGTATCAAGCCCTCGTAACCGATGATTTCGCCGCTGTGCATATGGATGATGGGCTGGAACAGGGCGCTGAGCTTGCGTCCGGCCAGGATCTCGTGCAGGGCGTCCGTCCCTTCGATGCCCGTCGTGGCGGCAGGCGGTTTCAGATAAGCCACATTCGATGGCGTCGCGGCGGCCGGCGCGGCGGGGGCGGTGGGGAGGGCGAGAGTGTGCATAGGCGGGCGTGGGGGGCATGGCCGCTGGACGGGCCATGAACATGTTGCCGATAATAAAGAGGAAATATGACGGCTTGATGAAATGTATTTGCTATTGACAATGTTCCTTGCCTGGCCGTCAATCGTCGCCGGTTTGCCGATCATGGCGGAAAACGCGATTTATCACGGCTAGATCCAAGAATTACCCAAATAAAAGACGGCAATTGTGGCGGATAACTGTGTTTTAAAAGTGGCAATCCGCGCTATGATTTCTCTTGGCGAAAGTCACCATGGGCAGGCGCGGCGTCTGGCAGAGCCGCCTGCTTTCCTCGACATCCAACAATGAGACAAACAACCCATGCAATTACGTAGTGCAACCCTCATATTCAGCCTGCTGGCCGCCTTCGGTGGCAATGCCATGGCGCAATCCTGCCCGGCCGGCGACGGCGCTCCCGTGACCTATCCGGTCAGCAAAAAAGTCGACCAGCAAGACAGCTATTTCGCCACGACGATTGCCGATCCCTACCGCTGGCTGGAAGACGCCAACAGCGCCGAGACGGGCGAATGGGTGGCGGCGCAAAACAGGCTGACGCAGTCGTACCTGGGCACGATTCCCGAGCGCGCGGCGATCAAGCAGCGGCTGACCAAGCTGTGGAACTATGAGCGTTTCTCTACGCCAACGAAACAGGGCGGCCGTTACTTCTACAGCCGCAACGATGGCTTGCAAAACCAGGCCGTGCTGTACACGGTGAAAAAACTGTCCGACGAGCCGCGTTTGCTGCTGGACCCGAACACCCTGTCCACCGACGGCACGGTGGCGCTGGCCGGCACCTCGATCAGCCCGAACGGCAAATACCTGGCCTACGCCACGTCCGCCTCCGGTTCCGACTGGAACGAGTGGAAAGTGCGCGACATCGAATCGGGCAAGGATTTGACGGACCACATCAAGTGGGCCAAGTTCTCGGGCGCCTCGTGGACCAAGGACAACAAGGGTTTCTTCTACAGCCGCTATGATGCGCCGAACGAAGCGACCAAGCTGGCCGATATCAATTACTTCCAGAAATTGTACTTCCACAAGATCGGCACGCCGCAAAGCGACGACGTGCTCGTCTTCGACCGTCCCGACCAGAAGGAATGGGCGTTCGGCGGCAGCACCGTCAGCGACGACGGCAATTACCTGATCATCACGGCCACGCAGGGCACGGAACGCAAGAACCGCGTGTTCTACAAGGACTTGCGCCAGAAGAACGCCAAGGTGGTCGGCTTGCTGGAAGCGTTCGACGCATCGTACTCGTTCATCGACAATGACGGCCCCGTGTTCTTCTTCAAGACGGACAACAAGGCGCCGAAATCGCGCGTGATCGCCATCGACACGCGCAAACCTGCGCCCGCCGACTGGAAGGAAATCGTGCCGCAAGCGGCCGAAACCCTCGTCGCCGTCAACCTGATCAACAACCAGCTGGTACTCGACTACCTGAAAGACGCGCAAACGCAAATCAAGATCGTCGACCTGAACGGCAAGCTGGTGCGCGAAGTGGCCTTGCCGGGCATCGGTTCGGCCGGCGGTTTCGCGGGCAAGCGTGGCGACACGGAAACGTTCTACTCGTTCACCAGTTTCACGACGCCGGCCACCATCTACCGCTACGACATGAAATCGGGCAAGAGCACGGTGTACCGCCAGCCGAAGGTCGATTTCGACCCGAACGCCTTTGAAACGCGCCAGCAATTCTTCACCAGCCGCGACGGCACCAAGGTGCCGATGTTCATCGTCTCGAAAAAAGGCATGAAGCTCGACGGCTCCAACCCGACCTATCTGTACGGCTATGGCGGCTTCAATGTGTCGCTGACGCCGAGCTTCTCCGTGGCAAATCTTGCCTGGGTGGAAATGGGCGGCGTCTATGTGATGGCCAACCTGCGCGGCGGCGGAGAATACGGCGAAGCCTGGCATCAGGCTGGCACCAAGCTGAACAAGCAAAACGTCTTCGACGACTTTATTGGCGCGGCGCAATGGCTGGTGGACAACAAAGTCACCTCGCCATCGAAGCTGGCGATCGGCGGCGGCAGCAATGGCGGCCTGCTGGTCGGTGCGGCCATGACGCAGCGTCCGGACCTGTTCGCCGCGGCCATCCCGCAGGTGGGCGTGCTCGACATGTTGCGTTTCCACAAGTTCACCGTGGGCTGGGGCTGGGTGCCTGACTATGGTTCGTCGGACGATGCCGAGCAGTTCAAGGCGCTGGTGAAATACTCGCCGCTGCACAACCTGAAGGCGGGCGGCTGCTATCCGGCCACCATGATCACGACGGCCGACCACGACGACCGCGTCGTGCCGGCCCACAGCTTCAAGTTCGCCGCCGCCGCCCAGGCAGCGCAAGGCGGTCCGGCACCCGTGCTGATCCGCATCGACAGCAAGGCGGGCCATGGCGCCGGCAAGCCGACGACCAAGCAGATCGAAGAAGTGGCCGACCGCTGGGGCTTCCTCAGCCGTTCGCTGAAGATGGCGCCGGTAGTGGCGGAGCCGGCCAAGGTGGCGGCGCAGTAAAACCGGGTAGGTCGGATTAGCGCGCAGCGCGTGATCCGACACCGCCAGCGCCAACAAAGTGTCGGATTACGCGGCGTGCCGCCGCTAATCCGACCTACGCTGGCCTGATTCCGTAATCCTCGCCAGCACCCCCTCCCCAAACACCGCCTGAAACGGCAAATCCTTGCGCTGCGCGTAGCCGATGTAGCAATCGCACTTGAAGCGCGGGCAGCTGCGTTCCTGCAGCATGTCGGTCAGGTCATCCGCATATAGATTCCCCAGCCGCTCGGGCACGAAATGGCAACGCGCCAGTTCGCCGTCGCCATCGACGGACAGCGATGCTTCGCCCGCCAGGCACGGTTTGTTGCGCGAGGGCGAAGGGCGGCGGTTCTGCGCGAACCACGGGTCGATGGCGTCCAGTTCAGCCAGGTCTGGTTCGCCGTAATAGCCGGGGCCTCGGCGGTCGTAGGCGTTCAGCCACAGGTAGACGTGGGCGGGCAGCGCGGCGCGCAGGGCGCGGATGGCGTCCAGATGCTCGTTGATGGCCACGACGCCGACGGAATAGCGCACGCCCATGGTATCGAGTTTCGCGCAGCGGGCGAGAAAGCGGGCCAGGGTCGTCTGGTCCGGGTGGTAGGTGCACCACAGGCCGATTTTCTCCAGCCCGTCCATGTTTTCCAGCCAGTCCAGGGGGCCGGACAGATTCGTCTGCAGCGCCACTTGCCGCACGTGGGGCAGCGTCGCCAGTGTCTGCATGGCCACGCGGTAGTGGCGCCGCACCAGCGCTTCGCCCCAGGGCGTAAACAGCACGCCGATGGGGCGCGCTTGCGCCGCCACCCAGCCGGTAAATCGGGCCACTTCGCGCGCGTCGCGGGCCAGCGCGGCGCGGCTGTCGCGCTTCTTGGCGAACGGGCAGTAGCCGCAGGCGTAATTGCAGCTGGCCAGCGTACCCCGGTACAGCAGCGACAGCATTGGCGCTTGCGCCGTCAGCACGCCTGGCCGCCTTCGGCCATCAGCGCGCGCACCGTGCCCGATGCCAGCCAGGGGCCGATGGTGTCGGCGTAGCTGTAGCCCCGGTCATTCAGGCGCAGCAGCGGACCGTCTTCCTCCGCCAATTCCAGCGCGTGCAGCTCGGCCAGCTGGGGCAAGTCCGCTTCGCAGCGGCTGCCGAAGCGCGCCGCGTAGGCGTCGCGGTCCAGGCCCGGTTCCGTCAGCAGCGACTGGATCACGTAGCGCCGGCGCTGTTCTTCGTCATCGAGCTGGTAGCCGTGTTCGGCCTGCGCAAAGCGCGCCTCGTCCAGTGCCAGGTAGTTGTCGATGATGTTGATGGTGTCAAGGCGCGCCACGGCGTACTCGCTCGAATAATGGAGGCTGGCCGTGTACGAGCGGGCGCCTGCGCCCAGGCCCACCATGCCGTCATTCTGGCAGCAGTACGACGGTCCGTCCTGTTCCGGCGCGTGGGGGGCGCGGAACATGCGCATCGAGACCTGTTCGTAGCCCCGGGCGCGCAAATGGTCGCGCGCGGCCGCGTACAGGGCCAGGCGGCTGTCGCCGTCCTGCGCCAGCATGATGGGGGACAGCGACTGCGCGCCCTGGCGGCGCGCGATCTTGCCCAGACCCGTCTGCTCGCGCACGTACAGCGGATACAGGTAGAGCTCCTCGGGCCGGAAGGCCAGCGCGCTGTCGATGGAGGCGAGCAGGCTGGCGACGGTCTGCCCCGCGATGCCGTAGATCAGGTCCAGGTTCAGGGTGGGGAAACCGGCGTCGCGTATCAGGCCGATGGCGTGCTGGACGGTGGCGTTTTGCTGCGGGCGGGCCAGCGCGCGCATCTCGCCGGCGGCAAAGCTCTGGATGCCCAGGCTGACCCGGTCGATGCCGTGCGCGCGGCACACGGCCAGCCGTTCTGCCGTGATGGTTTCGGGCGACGCTTCGATGCCGGCCGGCGTGTGCTGCAGGTCGATGCCGAGGATGTCGCGCGCGCCGCACAGCAGGGTGTCCAGTTGCGCGGGCGACAGGTAGGTGGGCGTGCCGCCGCCCAGCGCGAAGCGGGCGAAGCGCCGTTCGCCCAGTGCGCCGTTGAGTGCGCGCATCTGCACCAGCACTTGCTGCACGTAGCGCTCGACCATGTCGGCGCTGGGGCGGGCCATGGCGAACAGGTTGCAAAAGCCGCAGCGCATCTCGCAGAACGGAATATGGATATACGCGAACAGGGCGGAGCGGTCTTGCCGCGCCCACAGCGGCGCCAGGGGCGCCGCCTGCGGCAGGGCGCGGTAGGCCGCCTTGTGCGGATACGAATAGGAATACGCCTGGTAGGGCGTGTGGCGCATGCGCTGCGCCAGCGTGCCCGGCTGTTCGGATGGGTTCACGGTGGGGACTCCTGGGGTGGCTGTTTTGAGGCTGCCGAATCTGGTTCAATGAAAAAATGCGCGTAAGGGACGTTCCACACGCTGTCGTGGGCGACCCTGTGGCCCCGGTAGCCGTCTTCGCCGTAGGCGCTGCCGTGGTCCGAGCAGACGATGGCAAACGTGGGCGCGCGCGCGGCGCAGGCGGCAAACAAGGGCGCCAGCGCGCCGTCGACATAGCGCAGGGCGGCCGCGTGGCTGTCCAGGCAATCGGCGCGGCAGCCTGGCAGGTAGGCGCGGTTCGGCGTATGCAACGCGGCCACGTTGATGAACAAGAAGGTGCGCTGTGCGTTGTCGGCCAGCAGGCGGGTGGCCAGCGCCACCTGTTTTTCGGTCGAGTGGCGGCTGGCCACGCCCATGCCGGCGCTCCAGTGGCTTTCCTGGAACAGCGACGGCAGCACCGTGCCCAGCGCCGTCTGTTTGTTAAAGAAGCCCACGCCGCCGATGCAGAGGGTGCGGTAGCCGCGCGCGGCCAGCGCGGCGGGCAGGTCCGCCTGCTCGAAGGCAAAGGTGTTTGGCGAGGTCGTCTCGCTGCCCGCAAACGCACTGGCGAACAGGCGCGGGTGGCGGCCCGGCGCGGCCGGCGTGGGCAGAAAGCCCGCGAAGAAGGCCTGGTGCGCCGCGTAGGTGAACGTGGCGGGCGAGTGGCGGCGTTCCCAGCCGCCCGGCGGCAGAAAACGCCCCAGCACGGGCAATTCGCCCGCCTCGTACAGCGCTTGCGCCACGTCAAAGCGCAGGGTGTCGAGCGTGAGGAAGACGATGTCGTGGCTGCCGACGACGGCGTGCATGTCGGGAATGGCCGGTGTTTCTTCAAGCATGGGTCAGTTGCGCCGTGTAGGTATCGATGCCTTGCCAGAGCAGGCCGGGCAGCAGGTCGCCGAAGGCGTTCGCTTCGAGTACGCGGGCCTGGCCGTGGCGCACGACCAGGTCGTAGCCCGTCACGTGGCTGGCGGGGAAGGCGCGCGCGGCCAGGGCGGCGGTTTGCTCCAGCGCGTCCAGGTCGGCTGCGTTCAAGAGGCCGGACGCGTCGCCGCGCCGGTTGTCGAGGTGCAGATTCGTCATCATGCGGTCGCCGATGCGCGCGACGCGGTGCGCGGGCTGGCCCGCCACGGTCACGACTCTGAGGTCGTAATGGCTGTCGCCGCAGCGCGGCTTGTTCAGCCACGCCTCCGCGTACAGTTCCTGCGCGGCCAGCGCATCGACGAGGGCCGCGATGTCGGCGGTGGTCTCGTAGCGGGCCATGCGCTTGACATTGAACAGGCGCGTCCGGCCTTCCGCCCGCGACAAGGCGGCCGAGGTGGTGGCTTGCTGGCGCCCGGCCCGGTTGCGCCGGTAGGCGACGACGCCGGACGCGGACGAGCCATAGCGCGGTTTCAGGTAGACGCGGTCCAGCTGGTGTTCATGCAGCAGCGCCTGCAGATGCTCGTAGCCGTGCACGGGGCCGAGCAGGGTGGGAATGGCGATGCCGTGCGCGGCCAGGTGGCGCTGGCAGGCCAGCTTGTCCGTCATGCGGCTGATGTCGCCCGGCGCATTGAGCACGCGCGTGTGCGGCAGCTCAAGCAGTTGCGCCGCCAGGGCAGTCATGGCGGAAGTAAAGCCGGCAAACCACGCATCCATGGCCAGCAGTTCGCCGTGTTCGGGCGCGCGCACGGGCGGGCGGCCCAGCAGGCGGCAGCCCGCCTGCAGCAACAGCAGGTGGGCGGCGGGATCGTCGCCGGGTGGTTCGATTTTGAGTATGCCTGGCTGGCGCAGGGCGTGCTGCAGCAGCGCCGGCTGCGCCAGCCAGTCGCGCCATTCCAGCACCTGCGCAGGCGGCAGGCGCAGTTGCGCGCACGCCGCCTGCATCAGGCGCACGCGCTTGCTGCCCTGTGTCGCCAGCAGGGTGAGAGGCATGTGCAAAGGGGGAATCCGCTTACTCTCCGACTGCCACGTAGCGGTAGCTTTCGCCGTCGTCTTCGTCCGCTTCCTGCGGGTCGTCCAGCACCACCTCGAAAGGCAGCGCCTTCAGTTTCGCCTGGTTTTCTTCCGAGATGTAGTGGTGCGACAGGTCCAGGCGCGTCAAGCCGCCCAGCTGCGTGTGATTGAGGATGGCCACGGCGC
The DNA here is from genome assembly GCF_900156175.1 of Janthinobacterium sp. TND4EL3. Classification (GTDB taxonomy): domain Bacteria; phylum Pseudomonadota; class Gammaproteobacteria; order Burkholderiales; family Burkholderiaceae_D; genus Janthinobacterium. The sequence continues at coordinate 119,269 of NZ_FTMV01000009.1, read as the reverse complement.
CCAGGTCGCCGATGGTGCCCAGCGACAGGTCCAGCGTGTCGAGCTGCGCCACCAGCGGTTCTTCCGCCAGCCAGACGGCCAGGTCGTCGGCGATTTCCGCGTCGCGCAGGCCCAGGTATTTCAACGTCGGCACGGTCAGCTGCGCCAGCACCTTGCGGTACAGGTCCACGTCGCCCGAGAAGCCATAGTCGTCCGTGCCCAGCCACAGTTCCAGGTGTTCCAGCTGCGGCATGCTCGATTGCGCCAGTGCCTCGGCGATCTTTTGATCGAGTCCGCCCGCTTCGATGGTGAAGCGGCGCAGGTGCTGGTGCGCGAACGGTTCGATGACGAGTTCATTGCCGCCGCGGATGCGCAATTCTTCCAGCAGCGGGAAGGCGTCCAGCAGGGGCTTGTAGCTGCCCTGCACGATCCACGAGATTTCGCATTCCTCATACGTCATGTCGCCGATGAACAGGGCGCGCAAGTTGGGCAGTTCGGCGGCGTGGGCGATCAGCGCGGCCATCACTTCGTCGGCGCCCGATTCGTACGGGTCGCCCCACATGCCGATGATCAGCGCTTCGAGCGCGCCCTTGTCGGCCTTGGCGAGGAAGCCGGCGATCAGCTCGTCCATCTTGCGCTTGTCGTCGTATTCGAGCGACAGGCGGTAGACGATGCCGGGCGAGGCGTCGAAGGGCAGGTCCGGGTCTTACTGGACGACTTTCTTGTGGTGGAAGGTGGTGGTGCTGTCGGAAATGGTCATCGCGTGGGCTCCATAAAAACAGTGGAAGCCTGGATGCCGCGCGCGCAGTGGCGGAGCCGGGACGAGCCGGGATGTGCCGCGACGCTCTGCGAAGACATCCAGGCCTGGAAATCTTGTCTATACTAAAATCTTAGCATAGCCATATGGACATATTGCGCACTGCTGGCGTGCCTTAGCGATGGATCACCACCAGCAGCGCCTTGCCCTCGGTTTTTCCAAGATTGCGGATGATATGCGGCAAGTCGGCCGGATAGCGGGCCGTGCCGCCATTCTTGACCTTTTTCTTCGCCGTGCCCACTTCCAGTTCCAGGTTGCCATGGATCACCGTCAAATGCTCGGTGGTGCCCGGGTCGTGCGGCTGCGACGCCAGTTCGCCACCGGGCGCCAGCGTGACTTCATACCATTCGTATTTGCCCGCCAGTTCCATCGGCCCCAGGATGCGCAGCACGTAGCCAGCGTGGTCGCCGGGCAGGGTGGGGGTTTCGTGGGCATCCGTGATGCGGATGGTTTCCACGGCTTTTTCCGCGCTCGACAGCAATTCGCCGATCTGCACGCCCAGGGCGTTGGCCAGGCGCCAGGTGATGGCGATGGTGGGATTGGCTTTTTCGCGCTCGATCTGCGACAGCATGGACTTCGAGACGCCCGCGATGCGCGACAAATCCTCGAGTGTCAGGCCGCGCGCCAGGCGCAGCCGTTGCAGGGTGGCACCCACTTCAGGGGGAGAATTGGTCGAAACGCTGGTTTTCATCGGCAGGTGGCTTGCAAAGTTCAATAGGCTTGGGTAATATCCACTATATTGAATTTCAGTTCGAAATAGTGGATTTTGAAGGAAATCACGGAAACGTGTAGACTTCAAACAGCGCTTCACGGTACAGCATACCGCGCGCACCGGTCAAGCGACGGCTTTTCCCCTATGGCGGCCAATACAACACGCATACAACAGGGACACAAGGAATATCATGAGCGAGCAAGCGAAGAACACCTTTTTCAGCGGTCTGCAACAGAATCTCGATCAACTGCGCCAGCAGGGCTTGTACAAGCCCGAGCGCGTGATCGCCTCGCGCCAGGGCGCCGAAGTGGTGTGCGACGATGGCCGCACCCTGATCAATATGTGTGCGAACAACTACCTGGGCCTGTCCGGCGACGTGCAGACGCAGGAAGCGTCTATTGCCGCCACGCAAAAATACGGCTACGGCCTGTCGTCCGTGCGCTTCATCTGCGGCACGCAAACCGTACATAAAGAACTGGAACAGGCGATTTCCGCCTTCCTGGGCACCGAAGACACGATTTTGTACGCGGCAGCCTTCGACGCCAACGGCGGCGTATTCGAACCGCTGTTCGATGAAAACGACGCCATCATCTCGGACGCGCTGAACCACGCTTCCATCATCGACGGCATCCGCCTGTGCAAGGCTGGCCGCTACCGCTATGCGCACAACGACATGGCCGACCTGGAAGTGCAGCTGCAGGCGGCGGTTGCCGCCGGCAAGCGCCATAAAGTCATCGTCACGGACGGCGTGTTCTCGATGGATGGCACGATTGCGCAACTCGACAAGATCTGCGACCTGGCCGACAAGTACGGCGCGCTGGTGATGATCGACGAATGCCACGCTTCCGGCTTCATGGGCGCGACGGGCCGCGGCACGCACGAGCACCACAATGTGATGGGCCGCATCGACATCATCACGGGCACCCTGGGCAAGGCCCTGGGCGGCGCCATGGGCGGTTTTACCTCGGCGCGCAAGGAAGTCATCGACACCCTGCGCCAGAAATCGCGCCCCTACCTGTTCTCGAACACGCTGGCGCCATCGATTGCGGGCGCTTCGCTGTCGGTGCTCGAGCGCCTGGCCAAGTCGACGGAACTGCGCGACCGCCTGCATGACAACACGGCCTTCTTCCGCAGCGAGATCGAACGCATCGGCTTCACCATCAAGCCGGGCACCCATCCGGTCGTTCCCGTGATGCTGTTCGACGCGCCCGTGGCACAGAAATTCGCCGCCCGCCTGTATGAACTGGGCGTGCTGGTGACGGGCTTCTTCTACCCGGTCGTGCCGATGGGCCAGGCCAGGGTGCGCGTGCAGCTGTCCGCCGCGCACACCCGCGCACAGCTGGTGCAGGTGCTGGCCGCCTTCGAGCAGGCGGGCAAGGAACTGGGCCTGCTGCCGACGACCGCTACCAGTAACCAATAATAACTAACAATAACTAACAAGATATCAGGACAAGACCATGGAACGCATTTTAGTTATCGGCGCAAACGGCCAAATCGGCAGTGAGCTGGTGGGCGCGCTGGCGCTGCAGCACGGCGCGGACAATGTCATCGCCAGCGACATCGGCACGAACAATCTGTACCAGGCCAAGCGCTACGCGCAGCTGAATGTACTGGACAAGGACGGCTTGGCGAAGATCATCGCCGACGAGAACATTACCCAGGTGTACCAGCTGGCGGCCATGCTGTCGGCCACGGGCGAAGCGGCCCCGCTGAAGGCGTGGAGCCTGAACATGGATGGCTTGCTCAATATCCTGGAGCTGGCGCGCGAGCGCGGCGAAGCGGGCAAGCCGCTGCGCATCTTCTGGCCATCGTCGATTGCCGCCTTCGGCCCGAACACGCCGCAAGTGAACACCCCGCAGATGACGGTGATGGACCCGACGTCAATGTACGGCATCAGCAAGTTGGCCGGCGAGCGCCTGTGCGAATACTATTTCAACAAGTATGGCGTGGACGTGCGCAGCATCCGCTACCCGGGCATCATCAGCTACAAGTCGCCTCCGGGCGGCGGCACCACCGATTACGCCATCGCCATCTTCCATGCGGCCTTGCGCGGCGAGCGCTATGACTGCTTCCTCGATGCGAACACCACCTTGCCGATGATCTACATGCCCGACGCCATCCGCGCCACCATCGAACTGATGGATGCGCCAGCGGCATCGATCAAGATCCGTTCGTCCTACAATGTGGCCGGCGTGTCGTTCAACCCCGAGCAGCTGGCGAAAGCCATCGTGCACATGGTGCCGGACTTCAAGATCAGCTACAAGCCGGACAGCCGCCAGGCCATCGCCGACAGCTGGCCGCAAAGCCTGGACGACAGCAAGGCCAGCACGGACTGGGGCTGGAAGGCGCGGATCGGCGTCGAGCAGATGGTCACGGACATGCTGGCCAATGTCGACGTGGGCCATGCCGCCAAGGCAGCCTGAGCCACACACAAGAATTGATAAAAACATACTAATATAAAGAGACACTACATGGACATGAGCGTATTTGACCTATTCAAGATCGGCATCGGGCCGTCGAGTTCCCACACGGTGGGGCCGATGGTGGCGGCGCGGCGTTTTCTGGTCGAATACGGTCCGCTGGGCCAGGTAGTGGGCGTCGAGGCGGCCCTGTATGGCTCGCTGGCGCTGACGGGCGTGGGCCATGCCACGGACAAGGCCGTCATTCTGGGCCTGATGGGCGAAACGCCGCAGGACGTGGCGCCCGACGAAGTCGACAGCAAGCTGGCCGCCATCGAGGCGGCCGGAGAAATTGCGCTGCTGGGCACGCACGTGGTGCCGTTTACGGCCGCCACGGGCTTGATCTGGCACAAGAGCGAATCCTTGCCCGAGCACCCGAACGGCATGCGCTTTACGCTGAAACTGCTTGATGGCAGCCGCGTCGACAAGGTGTATTACTCGATCGGCGGCGGTTTTATCCGCGAAGCGGAAGAAGTTCACACTGCGGCGCAAGCCGAAGCTGCCGTGGAGTCGGCGGCCAGCGCGCGCGTCGTCTTCCCCTTCGACACCATGGAGCAGTTGCTGGCGCATGGCGTGGAAAGCGGCCTGTCGATCCCGGAAATGCTGCGCGCGAACGAGTGCGTCAAGCGCAGCGAGGCGGAGCTCGATGCGGGCCTGGACCGCATCTGGCACGTCATGCGCGACTGCATCGCGCACGGCCTGGAAACGACGGGCAACCTGCCGGGCGGCCTGAACGTCAAGCGCCGCGCCGCCAAGCTGTGGCGATTGGCGCAGGAAGCGAAGGCGTCGGACAACCGCGCCAACGACTTGCCGCACGACGCCGTGCACCTGGTCAGCCTGTACGCGATGGCCGTCAACGAGGAAAACGCGGCCGGCGGGCGCGTGGTGACGGCGCCGACGAATGGCGCCGCCGGCATCATCCCGGCCGTGCTGCGCTACTACGCGCAGGATTGCCGCCCCAGCGACCCGGTCGGCGGCGTGCGCCGCTTCATGCTGACGGCAGCGGCCATCGGCATGCTGTGCAAACGCAATGCCTCGATCTCGGGCGCCGAAGTGGGCTGCCAGGGCGAAGTGGGCGTGGCCTGCGCCATGGCGGCGGCCGGCCTGGTGGCGGCCCTGGGCGGCACGAACGAACAGATCGAAAACGCGGCCGAAATCGGCATCGAGCACCACCTGGGCATGACGTGCGACCCCATCGGCGGCCTCGTGCAGATTCCGTGCATCGAGCGCAACGGCATGGGCGCCGTGAAAGCCATTACGGCCGCCTCGCTGGCCCTGAAGGGCGACGGCACGCACTTCGTCAGCCTCGACGAAGTCATCGAAACCATGCGCCAGACGGGCGCGGACATGCAAGACAAGTACAAGGAAACGTCGCTGGGCGGCCTGGCCGTCCACGTGATCACCGTCAACCACGCGGCTTGCTGATGCGCCGATGGTGGCGTCGGATTACGCGCGCCGCGCTAATCCGACCTATGATAGGTCGCCGTTTGCGTTGATTGGCGCAGGTCGGCGTAGGTCGGCTTAGCCCGCAGGGCGTAAGCCGACATCACCAAAGCAGCAAGCCACCACCTCACTCCTCCTCAAACAACTGCTCCAGCCTCCTCGGGTAGTTATTCAGAAAATCGCGCGTCACGGCATAGTGCTCCGTGTCTTCATACGCCACCTCGTGGATGCCGCCGCCCGTAAAGCTGAGGATTTTCGCGTTCGGATAGGCCAGCAGTATCGGCGAGTGGGTGGCGATGATCAGTTGCGAATCGTCCTGCACCAGCTGGTGGATCACGGACAATGCCGCCAGCTGGCGGCTTGGCGACAGGGCCGCCTCGGGTTCGTCCAGCAGATACAAACCCTTGCCCCGCAGCTTGTTGATCAGGGTCGCCATGAACGCTTCGCCGTGCGATTGCGCGTGCAGCGACTTGCCGCCATAGCTTTCCAGGTATTCGGGCATGTCGTCCATATAGGTGGCAACATTGAAAAAGCTCTCGGCGCGCAAAAAATAGCTGTCGTCGGGCTTTTTGTAGCTCTTGCTCAGGCGCAAGTGCGCATGCAAGCCCGATTCCTCGTCCGACGGCAGGGCGATGCGCACGTTGCGCGTGCCGCCATCCTTGCCGAAGCCCAGCCCCACGGCCAGCGCTTCGAGCATGGTCGACTTGCCGCTGCCATTTTCGCCCACGAAGAACGTCACGTCGGGGTGGAAGTCCATGTGCACGAAGTCACGGATGGCGGGAATGGTGAAAGGATAGTGATCCAGATCAACGACAGCATCGGGGCGCAGGGCGGCGCTTTGCAGATACGGTTTTTTACTCAGCGACATGACCGCTTCCATGAATGACCCGCAGACGGGCCGACAGGCACCAGTGTGGCGCAAATCGGGCAGGGGCGCCAGTAGGCGCGCCTGTCTTGGCCGCCGGGCTTGATTTCGGTGCCGGTTATTTCCGTTTGGAAATAGTTTCCCCTTGATAGGCTGTGCCATTTGACAACAGCCGCACTTGCCGCCGCTCGCGCAGCCGCGTGGCAAACGCGACGGATTCGCCTTGGGCGCCGCCTCGCACTATAATATCCGCTGCCATTCATGATCAACCGCACTCAGCTCAACTGGACTCTTCAAATCTATGCACTACGTGTCTACCCGCGCTGATAAAGCGCCAATGAATCCGCAGCAATTCTCCGACATCCTCCTGGGCGGCCTGGCCCCCGATGGCGGACTGTATCTCCCTGAACACTACCCGCAAGTCACCGGTGCCGAGCTCAATGCCTGGCGCACATTGTCGTATGCCGACCTGGCCTACGAAATCCTGAAGAAGTTCGCCACCGATATCCCGGCCGCGGACCTGAAGGCGCTGACGGCGAAAACCTATACCAAGGCAGTCTACAAGAACGCCCGCGCCGGCGAAAACGCGGCCGACATCACGCCGCTGCGCGTGCTCGAAGAAAACGTCGTCAAGGGCGGATCGACCACGCTGATGCTGCAGGCCCTGTCGAACGGCCCGACCCTGGCCTTCAAGGACATGGCCATGCAGCTGCTGGGCAACCTGTTCGAATACACCCTGGCCAAGACGGGCGCCGAACTCAATATCTTCGGCGCCACCTCGGGCGACACGGGCAGCGCGGCCGAATACGCGATGCGCGGCAAGCAGGGCATCCGCGTCTTCATGTTGTCGCCGCACAAGAAAATGAGCGCCTTCCAGACGGCGCAGATGTTCAGCCTGCAAGACCCGAACATCTACAATATCGCCGTCGAGGGCGTGTTCGACGACTGCCAGGATATGGTCAAGGCCGTGTCGAACGACCTGCCGTTCAAGGCGCAACAGAAGATCGGCACCGTCAATTCCATCAACTGGGCGCGCGTCGTGGCGCAGGTCGTGTACTACTTCCGCGGCTACCTGGCGGCTACCACCAGCAACGAGCAGAAAGTGTCGTTCACGGTGCCATCTGGTAATTTTGGCAATATCTGCGCCGGCCATATCGCCCGCATGATGGGCTTGCCCATCTCGAAACTGGTGGCGGCGACGAATGAAAACGACGTGCTCGACGAATTCTTCCGCACGGGCGTCTACCGCGTGCGCAAGTCGGCCGAGACGTACCACACGAGCAGCCCGTCGATGGATATCTCGAAAGCGTCGAACTTCGAGCGCTTCGTCTACGACCTCGTGGGCCGCGACAGCGAGCGCGTGCGCGCCCTGTTCACGAAAGTGGAGACGCACGGCGGCTTTGACCTCTCCGGCAAGCCTGGCAGCGATGGCGACGAATTCAAGCTGGTGGCCAAATACGGCTTCAAGTCGGGCAAGTCCACGCACCAGGACCGCCTCGACACCATCCGCGACGTGGCCGACGACTACGGCATCACCATCGACACGCACACGGCCGACGGCATCAAGGTGGCGCGCGAGCACCTGGAGCCGAACGTGCCGATGATCGTGCTGGAAACGGCGCTGGCGGCCAAGTTCAACGAAACCATCCTCGAAGCGCTGGGCGTGGACGCGGAGCGCCCGGCCGGCTTCGAAAACATCGAGGACTTGCCGCAGAAGTTTGTCGTGATGGGCACGGACGTGGAAAAAATGAAGGCGTACATCGCCGCCAATACGGGTCTGTGATGGGCGCGCCTACCGCAGAACGCAAGCCGATGCTATCGGTGGCCGAGGCGCAAGCCTTCATGCTGGGCGCGGCGCGCCCGGTGGCCGAGGTGGAGCTGGTCGACACCATGCGCGCCAACGGCCGCGTGCTGGCCACGGCGCAGACGTCGACCCTGAACGTGCCCGAGCGCGACAACACGCAGATGGATGGCTATTGCGTGCGCGCGCAGGATTGCGCCAGCGGCGCGGCCAGCCTGCCCGTGTCGCAGCGCATCGCGGCCGGCCACGTGGGCCAGCCCCTGCAGCCGGGGACGGCGGCGCGCATCTTCACGGGCGCGCTGATCCCCGAAGGCGCCGATTGCGTGGTCATGCAGGAGCAGTGCACCGTGCTTGACGGCGTGGTGACGGTCAACCACGTGCCGCAGGCGGGCGAATGGGTGCGCCGCCAGGGCGAGGATATCCGCGCTGGCGGCGTCATCCTCGGCGCGGGCCGGCGCCTGCGCAGCCAGGAAATGGGCCTGGCCGCCTCCGTTGGCCTGGCGCAGTTGCCCGTGCTGCGCAAGCTGCGCGTGGCCGTGTTCTTCACGGGCGACGAACTGGCCATGCCGGGCGAACCTTTGGCGCCGGGCGCCGTCTACAACTCGAACCGCTTCACCTTGCGGGGACTGCTGGAAAATCTGGGTTGCGAAATCACGGACCTGGGCATCGTGCCCGACAGCCTGGAAGCGACGCGCGCCGTGCTGCGCCAGGCGGCGCAGGGCAATGACCTGATCATCACCTCGGGCGGCGTGTCCGTCGGCGAGGAAGACCATATCAAGCCGGCCGTGGAAGCGGAAGGGCGGCTGAACATGTGGCAGATCGCTGTCAAGCCGGGCAAGCCGCTGGCGTTTGGCGAAGTCAATGAGGCGTTCTTTATCGGCTTGCCCGGCAATCCCGTCTCCAGCTTCGTCACGTTTTTACTGTTCGTGCGCCCGTTCATCCTGCGCCTGCAGGGCGTGGCGGGCAATCTGGCGCCGCGCAGCTACCAGCTGCCGGCCGCGTTCGAGCGCCTGAAGGCGGACAAGCGCAACGAGTTCCTGCGCGCCAAAGTCAATGACGAGGGCGCGCTGGAACTGTTCGCCAACCAGAGTTCGGGCGTGCTGACGTCCACCGTGTGGGGCGACGGCTTGATCGATTGCCCGCCGGGGCTGTCGATCGCGCGCGGCGACATGCTGCGCTTTATCCCGTTTAACGAATTGCTGTACTAAGGAAGCCTTGATGAAGATCAATCTGCGATTTTTCGCCAGCGTGCGCGAGCTGGTGGGCACGGCCCAGGAAGTACTCGAAGTGGCAGGGCCGCTGACGGTGGGCGAGGTGCGAACCCTGCTGATCGGCCGCGGCGGCAACTGGGAATACGCGCTGGCGCAGGGCCGCGCGCTGCGCACGGCGCATAATCAGGTGATGTGCGATGCCGATACCGTGATCGCTGAAGGCGACGAGGTGGCGTTCTTTCCGCCCGTGACGGGCGGCTGATCCCGCTTTTCAAACAAGACGGCCACTGCATCGAAGTGGCCGTTTTTTCATGGCGACCTGGTTTTCGGCTTGTCCCCGTCGCAGGCGGCGCAGGCGACAGCCTTGCGGTAGCGCCAGTATTTCGAACCGATGAAGATGGCCGACGCCACCAGCGACCAGGCCAGAGCGCTGAGGATGTCGGTCTGGCTAGTGGTGCCCTTGCTGTATTCGACCACCGTCAGGATGATGAATAAGATCGAACTGGCCAGCAAATAGCGGGAAATCCAGAATCCTGCGCCCATGTGTTTCTCCTCTTGTCGTCGCGTTGTCTCGTGAAGTCGAAGCGCTGATCGTGCAGCATCTGCGCGCAGTATGCATCATTTTTCGGCATTCTTGCCATCGGCCGGCCGTATCTCGACTAAAATGCCGGGGTTTTCACCGTCTTCCCCGCTTGCCATGACCCATTCCAGCCTTCCTCCCTTCCACATCGCCGTCATCGGCGGCGGCCCCGCCGGCCTGATGGCCGCCCAGGCGGCCACTGACCAAGGAGCCAGGGTGGAGTTGTTCGACGCCATGCCGTCCGTCGGCCGCAAGTTCCTGCTGGCGGGGCGCGGCGGCATGAACATCACGCATGCGGAAGGCTACCAGGCTTTCGTCTCGCGCTATGGCCGGCAGGCGCACCGCGTGCAAGCGGCGCTGGACCAGTTCGGCCCGCAAAAGGTGCGCGACTGGGTGCATGGCCTGGGCGTCGACACCTTCGTCGGCTCCTCGAACCGCGTTTTTCCGACCGACATGAAGGCGGCGCCCCTGCTGCGCGCCTGGCTGCACCGTTTGCGCGAAGCGGGCGTGCAATTTCACATGCGCCACCGCTGGACGGGCTGGCAGGACGGCCAGCTGGCCTTCGCCACGCCGGACGGCGAGCGCCTGTGCCGCTTTGACGCCGTGATCCTGGCCCTGGGCGGCGGCAGCTGGGCGCGCCTCGGTTCCGATGGCGCCTGGGTGCCGCTGCTGCAAGGGCAGGGCGTGGCCGTGCAGGCGCTGGCGCCCGCCAATTGCGGCTTCGACGTGGACTGGAGCGCGCATTTCAGCAGCCGCCATGCGGGCGAACCGCTGGCGACGGTGGCCATTTCGGCGCGCGACATCGACGACTGCATGATCAAGCGCCAGGGCCAGTTCGTCATCACGGCGGGCGGCGTCGAGGGCAGCCTGATCTACGCCTTGTCGGCCGCCCTGCGCGAGCAGATCGCGCGCGACGGCCACGCCACCATCTGGCTGGACCTGGCGCCCGACCACAGCCATGAGCGCGTCTTCGAGGAAGTGACGCGTCCGCGCGGCGCCCGTTCCATGTCCAGCCATTTGCAAAGCCGGCTGGGCATCAAAGGGGTGAAATCGGGCCTGCTGCGCGAATGCCTGAGCGCGGCCGACTTTGCCGACGAGGCCAGGCTGGCGGCCGCCATCAAGCTGCTGCCCGTCACGCTCAAGCGCCCGCGGCCCATCGATGAAGCCATCAGCAGCGCCGGTGGCGTGGACTTTGACGGCATCGACGGCAGCATGCTGCGCGCCATGCCGGGCGTGTTCGTGGCAGGGGAAATGCTGGACTGGGAAGCGCCCACGGGCGGCTACCTGCTGACGGCCTGCCTGGCGCAAGGCAAGGCGGCCGGCGAGCAGGCGGTCAGTTGGCTGGAAGGGAATTTTTGAAATTACAACAGCATTTGATCGTTAGCGCCACGACGCTGTTCACAATCGTAGCGAGCGGCCCCGAGTTGTGGCTGAGAAGCGCAGCTGTACTCTGGTACGGGGCCGCCGAGGCAGCGAGCATCGCCAGCCGCAAATCGCGCCGCGCAGTAGATTGTGAACTGCGTCATCATCAATGCCAGATGATATCGCCTGAGCCGCTTTTCTGGGTCTCGCGCTGGCGCGGGTTGCCGTGCACGTGGATGTCGCCGCTGCCGCGCAGGGTCAGGTTGGCGGCGTCGCGCACGAAGACGGTGCTCTGGCCCGAGCCTTGCAGGCTGACGCTGGCCTTGTCGGCGGCCAGGTGTTCGGCGTCGATGTCGCCTGAACCGCTCAGGTCGGCGCGCAGGAACTTCGTGTTGCCGCTGGCGGCCAGGCGGCCGGAACCCACCATTTCCAGCACCACGCTGTCACTGTTGCCGGCATTGATGTCGAGGTCGCCACTGCCGTTGACGGTGGCTTGCACTTGCTTGTAGCGGCCCGTGAAGCTGACGTTGCCTGAACCCATTACTTCCAAAATAAAACTATCTCCGGAGAAACCCGTGATCTTGCTGTCGCCATTGCCGTGCACGTCCACGCGGACGAGGGCTGGCAGCACCAGTTCCACCTGCAGCGGCTGGCGGTGATGGAACAGCATGCCTTTCGGGCCGATATGCAGGGTCGTGCCGTCCTGCGTCGTATCGACGTTCGACAGCAGGCGCTGCTCGCCGCTCACTTTCAGCGACGGCGTGGCGCCGCGCCGCAGCACCAGGTCGATGGGGCCGGCCAGGTCGATGCTGGTGATGTTGGCGGAGATGGGGCGCGTGTCGCTGCGCACGGCGCGTCCCGCCGCACTGCTGGGGCTGCTGATGCCCTTGGCGCGCAGCGCCGCATACGACATGGCGATCAGCACCAGGGCCAGCAGGAACATGGACAGGCCAACTTTGAACAAGCGTTTCATGACAGCCTTTCTAGTGACCTTTGAGCAGGGAGACATTCATGGCGACGTAGCGCTTGATGCCGATCAGGGTGTACCGCGTGACTACCAGGCTGAGCAGGAAGATGGCTATGCCGCCCAGCAACATGCCCATGCCGAACACGGTTTGCGTCGTGCGCGCATCGCGGTCCATGTCCGTCGAGATACGGATGCCGCCGCCAGCCAGCGCCTCGGCCCGTTCCATCACGCGCGAGGAGGCGCCCGGCGCGTCGGCTTCTGCCCCGGCGGGCAGCGGCAGGTGGTGCACTTCAATGCCCGCGTCGCCGATGGTGATGCGCGTTTCGCGCCGCTCGCCGCCGTCATCGTCATGGATGAAGGCGTGGCGCAGCGGGCCGTCCAGCACCAGTTCGTTGGCGCCGGACAGGCCGCTGGCCGTGATGGCGATGCCGGCCAGGTAAAAGCTCAGGCCGACAGCGTACAGGGTGGCCAGCAGGGCCGCGTACACGGCGGCCGGCACGACCATGAACAGGTTGAAGATGGCCAGGCCCACCAGCGAGACGAGCAGGCGCAGCAGGTTGACGGGGGTTTTCTTCTGTTCGAAGGCCTGGCGGTGGGTGCTGCTGCGCAAGGTGAGGGCGATCTTTTTCGGGTCGCCCAGTTCCTGGGCAATCTCTTGCTCGCTGCGGCCCGCTGCCGCCCCTTCGATGAAGGTCTGTTCGTAGTAATCGAGCGTCTTGCTCGCCAGGTCCGGCGGCAAGCCCGCCAGCGCGCGCCGCAGCGCGTCGAGATAATCTTGCTTGTTCATCATGTTCTTCCTGTTCCTGCGCGCTGTCTAGCCCAGCGCCGGCAGCAGCATGCTTGCCTGGCTCTGCAAAAAATGGTCGTGTGGCGCCTGCCGTACCTGAACGACGAGCAGGGTGGCCAGCAGCACACCAGCGAGCAGCGCCACGGCTTTCAAGCTGTTTTTCAAGTGCAAGGTGGTGTGCATGGTATTCCCCGTGGCATGGCCGTTGTCGATGATCGGACTGTACCCAAGCGCAGGCAAGCGCACCAGCGCGGTGCGACAGAATGCAATTTCGCGGGGGCCAGCGACACCAGGGCAGGATGCACCGTCAAGTCTGTTTTGCCGCCTTGGCCGTGGTGACGACCCTGGCGGCCGCCACGCCGCTGCGCACGGCTGCCTCGATGGTGGCCGGATAATCCTGCGTCCGGTCCTCATTGGCCGTGTAGTCGCCGGCCAGCAGCAGGCCCGGCACGCCGCTGGCATTGCCGGGGCGGAGCAAGTCGGGCGCGCAGGCAAAGGTGGCGCGCTTTTCCGTGATCAGCTGGGTCCAGGCCGGCCGCGCCAGTTCCGGGCGCCGCAAGACCTGCGCCAGCTGGGCCGCGATGGCTTGCGCCAGCGGCCCGTGGCCTTGCTCGGCGGCAGAGCCGGAGGCGCTGATGACGACGGCCAGCAAGCCCGCCTGCTTGCCGTCGAGCTGGCCCCGGTCGAAGACGAACTGGCCCCAGTGCTGCTGTTCCGGCGCATCGACGAGGGCGCAGAACGGCAAGTCCAGGCGCACGGCGGCGTCGTACTGCAGGTAGCAGGTGCTGATGGCTTCCGGCGTGAAAGCTTGCATGCGGGTAATGGCGTCATCGAGGCGGGGGTCGCGCACGCCCTGCAGCAGCGTGGCCGCCTGCACGGACGAGGTGGCGACGATGACGGCGTCAAAGCTGTCTGCGTCATCGAGCCGCCAGCGGCCATCGGGCAGGGCGTGCAAGGCGGTGATCTTGGCGCCCGTGCGGACTGCGCCGCCGTGCTGTTCCACGTAGCGGGCGGCCGCCTCGGGCAGCAGGGCGGACAGGTCCGTTTTCGGGATCAGCATGTCGGACGCGCGGCGGCGGCTTGCCCCCAGGCTGTCGCGCAGCACGTTGATGAAGACGCGGGCCGAAGCCCGTTCGGGCGGCGTGTTCAGTGCGGCCAGGCACAGCGGGTGCCACATCAGGCGGTTCAAACGGTCCGTCTGGTCGAAGCGCTGCAGCAATTCGCTGACCGTGCAATCGTTGTACAGCTGCCAGCCCATCCATCGCATGGCCGTCGAAAAGCGCATCAGCGACAGTTTGTCGGCGCGTTGCAAGCCTTTGGCGCGCAGCAGGGCCCAGGCCAGGTGCAGCGGCGCGGGCAGGCGCGGCGCGAGAAAATCCATGCCGCCTGAGTCGACCGGGTAGCGCATCTGCAGGGGCAGCGACAGGATCAGTTCGGCCGGGTCTTGCCCGGCGAGTTTGATCAGGCGCAAGGTTTCCGTGTAGGCGCCCAGCAGGATGTGCTGGCCGTTGTCGAGCACCGTCTTTTCCCGTTCGACCCGGCGCGCGCGGCCGCCCAGGGTGCGCGCCGCCTCGTAGACGGTCACGGCGTGGCCGGCGCGCGCCAGTTCCATGGCCGCCGCGCAGCCGGCCCAGCCGGCGCCGATGACGGCATAGCGCTGCTTCACGCGAAGATCAGCCACGGACCCAGGTCTTCCACGCCAGCCACAGTTTGCGGATCGGCGTGAGCGAGATGCGCTGTTTCAGCACGTGGTAGCCGTCGCGCTCGACTTCATTGAGCAAGGTGCGGTAGATGGCGGCCATGATCAGGCCCGGGCGCTGGGCGCGGCGGTCTTCCGCCGGCAGCAGGGCGAACGCCTCGTCATAGGCTTGCTGTGCGCGCGCCACCTGGAAACGCATGAGGTTTTCGAAATTTTCGCTGTGGCGCGCATTGAGCAGGTCTGCCGCCGTCACGTTGAACTGCTGCAATTCGCTGATCGGCAAATAGATGCGCCCCTTGCGCGCATCTTCGCCCACGTCGCGGATGATATTGGTCAGCTGGAAGGCATGGCCCAGCTTTTCCGCATACAGCAGGGTTTCCGGGCGCGTCGCGCCAAAGATGCTGGCCGACAAGATGCCCACCACGCTGGCCACGTGCCAGCAATAGCGGCTCATGGCCTGGTAGTCGAGGTAGCGGGTCTGGTTCAAGTCCATTTCCATGCCGTCGATGATGGCCTGCAAATGCTTTTCTTCCAGTTGATACACGGCCAGGTGCGGCTCCAGCGCGCGCATCACGGGGTGCGTGGGGATGCCCTCGTACATGGCCTTGACTTCCTTGCGCCACCAGACCAGCTTGGTGCGTGCCACGGCTTCGTCCGTGCATTCATCGACCGTGTCATCGACTTCGCGGCAGAACGCATACAGGGCCGTGATGGCCTTGCGGCGCTCGGCCGGCAGGAACAGGAAACTGTAGTAGAAGCTGGAGCCGCTCTGGGCGGCCTTTTGTTGGCAGTATTCGTCGGGAGACATAGTCAAAAGAGCAAGGGTTGCAGATCGAAGCCGCTATTCTATCGTCTTACAGAGTGGCCGACGGGGGAAAAGCCGTTTTTACTTGCGTCTCTTGATACAGGCTTTTGCGCGACATGCGCAGGGCGCGCCAGAAAATGATCAGCCAGTCGCGCTTTTCCAGCTTCGGGCGGCGGCGGAAGACGTCGTAATTGACGGCTTCGATGGCTTCGAGGATGCGCAAGCCCCCTTGCACGACGAGGCGCAGCTCCCAGCCGATGCGTCCGCGCAAGCGCAGGGCCAGCGGCGCGCCGGACAGCATCAGGGCCCGCGTGCGCGCCACCTCGAAGCGCATCAGGGCGCTCCACTTGCCATGCGCCTCGGGCCGCTCGAAGGCGGCCGGCGAGACGGCAAAGCGGCTCAGGTCTTCCATCGGCAGGTAGATGCGTTCCTTTTGCTGGTCGATGGCCACGTCTTGCAGGAAATTAATTAGTTGTAAAGCTGAACATATGGCGTCGGAATCGCGTACATTCTCTTCATCGGCCGCACCGTACAGGTGCAGCATCAGCAGCCCCACGGGGTTGGCCGAGCGGGCGCAGTAATCGAGCACGTCGTCGTAGCTGGCGTAGCGCGTCGTCTGCACATCCTGCCTGAAGGCCGACAAGAGATCGCGGAAGGGCTTGAGCGGCAACTGGTGTTTGGCAATGACGGCCGCCAGGCGGTCGAACATGGCGGCGTTCTCGCCGGCATGGCCTTCCCCGCGGGCGATGCGCTCCAGCGCCTCTTCGTAGGCGTGCAGGGAGGCCAGGCGTTCGGCCGGCGCGGCGTCGCCTTCATCGGCCAGGTCGTCGGCGCTGCGGGCGAAGGCATAGATGGCTTCGACGGCGGGCACCAGGCGGCGCGGCAGTAAAAATGATGCTACAGGAAAATTTTCGTAATGATCTACAGGCATTGAACACGCTTCGGTTTTATCTTGAGATTAATGACGCAAAAGTCACTAAAAACGTTTACTCGCGATTATAATTAATAACCAGAAAGTCAGTAAGAGGCAGCATGCCTCCGATGACAGAGTTGATATTGTCACAAATTTAAGGATATCGCGTGCGAAAAAGTTTGGCGAGCGAGCTAAAAGTTTCCTCACGCAAAAATCCAACAGCCCGCATAGTAAAGGAAAATACCTTGTTTGCCCTGAAAACCCTGCGCCGCGAGACCGGCGCGCCCACGCTTCCCGCCCTGCGCCTGATCGCCGCCGCCGCCCTTGCCATGACGCTGGCGGCCTGTTCCAAGCCAGCCGCCAAGGTGGACGATGTGCGCCCCGTGCGCGCGATTGTGTTGTCAAGTAGTAATGTCGATGTGAATGTGGAGCTGGCGGGCGAGGTCGTGCCCCGCGTGGCGTCGCAGCTGGGTTTCCGCGTGGGCGGCAAGATCGTCGCGCGCAAGGTGGACGTGGGCGCCATGGTGAACAAGGGGCAGGTGCTGATGCAGCTCGACCCCGTCGACTTGCAGCTGTCGCAGGCGCAGGCCAAGGCGTCGCTGGTGAGCGCGGAAACGAGCCGCGACCTGGCGCGCGCGGAACTGAAGCGTTATCAGGACTTGCGCGAGAAAAATTTCGTCAGCCAGGCGGTGCTTGACGGCAAGGATGCCACCTACAAGGCCGCGCAGGCGAACGTGGAAGCGGCGCAAGCGCTGTACCGGGGCCAGGCCAACCAGTCCGGCTACGCCAGCTTGCTGGCCGATGCGGACGGCGTTGTCACGCGCATCGAGGCCGAAGTGGGGCAGGTGGTGGCGCCCGGCGCGCCCGTCGTCGTCGTGGCCAGGAGCGGCGAGAAGGAAGTCGTGATCGGCATTCCTGAAGACAAGGTCGAGACCTTGCGCAAGGTCAAGGATGTCACGGTGCGCCTGTGGGCCGATCCGCAGCAGGGCTTGCCGGGCAAGATACGTGTAGTGTCGCCCGTGGCCGACCCCGCCACGCGCACCTATCTGGCCAAGGTCAGCATCCCGGACGCGCCGCAAGCGCGCCTGGGCATGACGGCCGTGGTGCAGTTCGCCTCGCAGACGGCCATGCCGCAGATCAAGGTGCCGCTGACGGCCCTGTTCAATGAAAAGTCGCAAAGCTCCGTGTGGGTGGTGGAAAACGGCGCCGTGAAGCTCGTGCCGGTGACGGTGGGCGGCGTGGCCGGCAATGAATTGCTGCTGACCTCGGGCGTGAAGCCAGGGCAGACGGTGGTCACGGCCGGTGTCAACCTGCTCAAGCCGGGCCAGAAAGTGAGCATTCTGGGCGCGGAAACGGCCGCGCCGGTGACTGCCGCCGCCTCCGCCGGCAGCGTAGCCCTGGGTGCCGCCAAATGAAGGGCGGCTTCAATCTGTCGCGCTGGGCGCTCGAACACATCCCGCTGACGCGCTACCTGATGGCCGTGCTGCTGATCGGCGGCATGCTCAGCTACGCCAGCCTGGGCCAGGACGAAGATCCCCCGTTCACCTTCCGCGCCATGGTGCTGCAAGCCTACTGGCCCGGCGCCACGGCCTTGCAGATGGCCGAGCAGGTGACGGACAAGCTGGAAAAGAAGCTGCAGGAAACGCCGTACATCAATGAAATCACCAGCTATTCGAAGCCCGGCGAAACCCTGATCCTGCTGGAGCTGCGCGAATCGGCGCCGCCCAAGGAAACGGCGGCCGCTTGGTACCAGGTGCGCAAGAAGATCGGCGACATCAAGGGCACCTTGCCGGCCGGCGTCGTGGGTCCGTTCTTCAACGACGAGTTCGGCGACACCTACGGTTCCATCTTCGCCCTGTCCGGCGACGGTTTTACCTACGCGGAAATGAAGGATTACGCGGACAAGGTGCGCCAGGAGCTGCTGGCCGTCGGCCAGGTGTCGAAGGTGGAACTGTTCGGCGTGCAGGATGAAAAGCTCAATATTGTCTTTTCCCACAAGAAATTTGCCCAGCTGGGCATTCCTTTCGACGCCATCGTGCAGCAACTGTCCGAGCAAAACAGCATCAACGCCACGGGCGTGCTCGTGACGCCGACGGACAATCTGCAAGTGCGCGTGACGGGCGCCATGCTTACCGTCAAGGACCTGGAAAACCTGGAACTGCGCGCCAACGGCACCACCTTCCGCCTCGGCGACTTTGCCACGGTGAAACGCGAATTCGTCGATCCGCCGAAGGACAAGATGCGTTTCAATGGCAAGGAAGTGATCGGCCTGGGCGTGTCGATGGAAAAGGGCGGCAACATCATCGACATGGGCAAGGCCCTGCAGGCAACGGTCACGCGCATGAAGAGCGAGTTGCCGGTCGGCATAGAGTTGCAGCGCGTGTCGAACCAGCCGGAAGCCGTGTCCGCCTCCGTGGGCGAGTTCGTGCATACCCTGATCGAAGCCATCCTGATCGTGCTGGCCGTCAGCTTTGTCGCGCTGGGCTTGCACACGAAGCCGCTGCGCATCGACGTGCGTCCCGGCCTGGTGGTGGCGCTGACCATCCCGCTGGTGCTGGCCGTCACTTTCCTGTTCATGCGCCTGCTCGACATCGACTTGCACAAGATTTCGCTGGGTGCCCTGATCATCGCGCTGGGCCTGCTCGTCGACGATGCCATCATTGCCGTCGAGATGATGGTGCGCAAGATGGAAGAGGGCATGTCCCGCTTCGACGCGGCCACGTTCGCCTACACGTCCACGGCCATGCCCATGCTGACGGGCACCCTGATCACGGTGGCGGGCTTTTTGCCCATCGGCCTGGCCAAGTCGGCCGCCGGTGAATACACGTTTTCCTTGTTCTCCGTCAATGCGCTGGCCCTGATCATCTCGTGGGTGGTGGCCGTCGTCTTCACGCCCTACATCGGCTACGTCTTGTTGAAAGTCAAACCGCACGCGCATAACGACCATGAATTGTTCGATACGCCGAACTTCCGCCGCTTCCGCCGCACCGTGGCCTGGTGCGTGGAATGGCGCAAGACGACGATTGCCGCCACCCTGGCCATCTTCGCGCTCGGTATTTACGGCTTCAACTTTATTGAAAAGCAATTCTTCCCCGATTCCAGCCGCCCGGAACTGATGGTGGAGCTGTGGTCGCCCGAGGGCACGACGTTTGCCGCGAATGAAAAGCAGGTGAAGAAATTCGAGGCTTTTGTGGGCAAGCTCGACGGCGTGGAAAGCGTGACCAGCTACGTGGGCACGGGCAGCCCCCGTTTCTACCTGCCGCTGGACCAGATCTTTCCGCAGACCAACGTGTCGCAAGTGGTGATCCTGCCGAAGAGCCTGGCGGATCGCGAGCAGCTGCGCCAGAAGATCATCGACGTCTTCAAGAAGGATTTCCCGGAAGTGCGGGGCAGGGTCAAGCTGTTGCCGAACGGACCACCGGTGCCGTATCCCGTGCAATTCCGTGTCACGGGACCGGAAGTGGCCGGCGTGCGCACCATTGCCGACCAGGTCAAGGATATCCTGCGCGCCAATCCGAACACCGTGGGCGTCAACGATAACTGGAATGAGTCGGTGAAGGTGCTGCGCCTGGACCTGGACCAGGACAAGATGCGCGCGCTGGGCGTCACCTCGAAAACCGTGATGCAGGCGGCCAATACCATACTGTCGGGCACCGTCATCGGCCAGTTCCGCGAAGACAACAAGCTGATCGATATCCAGGTGCGCCAGCCGCTGGAAGAACGGGCGACGATTTCCGTGCTGAATGACACGAATATCCCGACGGCAACAGGCAAGTCCGTGCCCATCTCGCAGCTGGCCCGCGTGCATTTCGTGTGGGAGCCGGGCGTCGTCTGGCGCGACAAGCGCGAATGGGCCATTACCGTGCAGTCGGACGTGGTGGACGGCATCCAGGGCGCGACCGTGTCGACGCAGCTGGCGCCGCAGCTCGACGCCTTGCGCGCCACAATGCCGGCCGGCTACCGCATCACCGTGAAAGGCGTGGCGGCCGACAGCGGCGAGGCGGAAGCGTCGATTGCGGCGAACTTGCCGCTGGCCATCTTCATCATCTTTACCTTGCTGATGCTGCAGCTGCACAGTTTCTCGCGGTCGCTGCTGGTATTCCTGACGGGGCCGCTGGGCGTGGCGGGCGCCGCCTTTGCCTTGCTGCTGCTGCACCGTCCGCTGGGTTTCGTCGCCAACCTGGGCGTCATCGCGCTGTTCGGCATGATCATCCGTAATTCCGTGATCCTCGTCGACCAGATCGAGCAAGACATCAAGGATGGTTCCACGCCGTGGGACGCCATCATCGATTCGGCCGTGCGCCGCTGCCGCCCCATCGTGCTGACGGCCGCCGCCGCCGCGCTGGCCATGATCCCGCTGTCGCGTTCGGTCTTCTGGGGCCCGATGGCGGTCGCCATCATGGGCGGACTGATCCTGGCGACGGCCCTGACCCTGCTGTTCCTGCCGGCCCTGTATGCGGCCTGGTTCCGGGTCAGGAAGCCGGAGCCGGTGACCGCAAAGGAAGGCTAGGCGCCAGCGCCAGGCTGCAGTCGTAAAAAAGGCGGCATTCCTCTGGGAAATCCAGTAGAATGCCGCCTTTGCTTTACCGGGCGCTTGCTCCGGGCTTGTTCTGTGAGTCCACGGTAGCCAGATCGCTCCCGAGTTGTTAAAATCAGGAGCAGCCTGCGGCCAGTAGTGCAAAGTCGCAGGAAAAAGTAGTACCAGATGCGGATGTGGTGGAATTGGTAGACACGCTGGTCTTAGAAGCCAGTGCTTCGGCTTGGGAGTTCGAGTCTCCCCATCCGCACCAATCCGGGTTGTTCCAGCCCGGACGTGCAGCACCATCGGGATTTCCCCTGATTTCTCCGCAATACATCAGCCCAGTGCGCCCAGCGCGCCCAATTGCCTGCTCGATTGTTGCACCATCTGCATGATCAGCGCCTGCGCCCGCGGGTAGCCAGTGTTAGCCATCAGTGTTTCATCCTCGGTCAGCGGCCACAGTGCCTGCAAGACGCGTTGCCGCGCCTGCGGCCAGTCGTGCCCCTGCGCCGGGGCTGCTGCCGGCCATTCCCTGCCCAGCATGTGCAGCGCCTGCTCCGTCATGGCCAGGTCTTGCTGCGCCTGCAAGCCCAGCGTGTCGCTGCGCGGCGGCGGCTGCTGTGCAAGGTAAGTGTCGAGCTTGCGGCTCTGGCGCTCGTACAGGTCGAGCAGCAAATGCACGGTGGCGCCGGCGGGCCGCCGTTGCGTGTCGAGCACGTCGAGCACGTCCAGCAGCCAGTCCGTCATCTGGCGCCCGGCCACGCCCAGCTCCGTCCAGCTGCTGCCGTGCAATTGCTCGCCCAGGTAGCGGGCACGGTCGATGGCGCGCCGGCTGCCGCTCATGTGCTGGCCGATGGGACCGTACAGGGGCGCCAGCGCCGCTTCCTGCCCTTCTGCAAGCAAACACAGCAGCGCCAGGTGGACGTAGACATGGAAGGCGGCCAGCGCGCGGTGGGCATCCCAGTATTGATTGCCGTCATCATCGGGCGCATTCCACAGCGAACAGACCCTGGCGCCGTCCGCGCGCGCGTAATCGGCGGCCAGCAGGCTGTGGCCATGGCGGAAGTCGTACAGCTTCTGGTGCAGCGCTTCGTGCAGCAAGTGTTCGGCCAGCCACCAGGGATTGCCGATCAGTTCCTGGTTCAGGAAGAGGCTGCCATTGACGCGAAATTGCGAACTGGACGCCTTGCCGCGCCACGTGCCCAGCTTGGGAAACAGGGCGATCAGTTGCACGTGAGACAGTGCGCTGGCCGTCAGCCGGGGCAGCAGGGTTTCCAGCAGGCGCAGGCCACGGCGCAGCAGCGCCCGTTCATGCGGCGTGGGCGTGACGAGCGGCGCGCCGTAGTTGTCTTCCATCACAGCAAGAAAGGCGCAAGCATAGGGCGTGCCATCCTGCCAGGCATGCCAGATATAAGGGTCTTCATCCTGCAGGCGGCCTTCCGCATGCAGGCGCGCCACGGGCGGCAGGCGGGCCGTCAGCGGGCCGCCGGGCAAGCCCGCGCGCAAGTGCTCGCCCGCCGCCTGGAACAGGATCGCGCATTGCGGCAGCGGCAAGCCGTAGTCGTCGCCCAGGTGCAGCTGGCGCATGGCGTGCTGCACGGCGCAGCGCAGCACGGTGTCGCCCAGCAGCTGGCGCTGGCGCGCGGGCGCCGCCCCGTCGAGCTGCTGCGCCAGCTGCCGCGCCGCAGGCACGCTGGCGCCCACCTTGTGCAGCCGCCGCCGGTAGGCGACGGCCAGCTGGTCGCGGATGTAGCCGCTGTCGCCAAAGGCGCGGTGGGTCACCAGTGCCGTTTCCACGGCGCCCAGCACGCCGGCGTCCGCTGGCGCGGCGCGCAAGCTGTGAACGGGCTGCACGGCGCGGCCGGGTCAGGCGACGGTGGGGTGGTCGTGGTCGTGGTGGCCGTCGCCCTTCATGCGCAATTCCATTTCATCGACTTCCGTTTGGATTTTTTGCAGGTCGTCGTCCGTTACGCCGTCGAGCAGGCGGCCGAGGACCATGTGCAGCTTGGCTTTGGCATTGCTGGCGCTGCCGGATGTGCTGTCGCTCATGATGTTTTCTCCTTTAAATTCACTTGGAGGGGAGAGCCGTGACTTAGGTTTGCCTAAAAAATGGCCAAATTGAGGCAAATCAAAGGTTTTTTGCCCGAAATCTTCGCCGCGAGCGCATTTCTTTGTTTCGGACGGAGCGACAGTTCGCATATACTAATGAACGAAGCAGGCTGGAAAGCCTGTCTCTGGCGAAATAATGAATGCCGGGGCAAGAGTAAAGACAGGGCAGACCCAGGCTGTGGCGATTCGTTCGCCGCCGCTGGCATCCTCTGTGGCCGGGCCGCAAAGCCAGCCACTTCTCCGAAGTCCTTTGTTATAATGCCACGCTTTACCGAATGATGGCCGGCCCTGCGATTTAATGAGAAGCATGGCTGGACGCTCGGAGCCCTGTTGCAGTATTGAAAGCGGCGGATTGTTTGGTGCCTGGTGCGGGTTTTCCCCCAGCTGGGTAGACCAGGTCCATTGTCCTGCTTTCAATGCTTTTACAGATGAATATGCGAGCGAGTGAAGCTGGACCCAGGTCTTGCCGCCAGTGATGGCGCAAGGGGTCGGGTCTTCTTCTCTCGTACCAACAGTGTTTATTTTTTGGACGATTTTTTACATGGCAACTGCAGTCGAAACCTTGGGCAAACTCGAACGTCGTATCACGATCTCCTTCCCGCTGACGGACGTCCGCACGGAAGTTGAGAAGCGCCTGAAAGTGCAAGCCCGTACGGCTAAGGCACCGGGCTTCCGTCCGGGCAAAGTGCCGTTGAAAATGGTCGCAGCACAATACGGCTACCAGATCGAATCCGAAGTGCTGAACGACAAAGTCGGCCGCGCTTTCAATGACGCCGCCAACGAAAACAACCTGCGTGTCGCCGGTTTCCCGAACATCGTGCCGAAAGAAGAAGCGGCCGAAGGCCAGCTGGCTTTCGACGCCACTTTTGAAGTCTATCCGGAAGTCGTCATCGGCGACCTGACGGCCGTTGAAATCGAAACCGTGCAAGCGGACGTGTCGGAAGCGGAAATCGACAAGACCATCGACATCCTGCGCAAGCAGCGCGTGCACTTCCACACCAAGGGCGAAGCTGGCGAACACGGCGACGGCGGTGAAGCGATTGCTGCCAACGGCGACCGCGTGACCGTGGACTTCGTCGGCTCGATCGACGGCGTTGAATTCCCAGGCGGCAAAGCTGAAGGCTACGCTTTCGTGCTGGGCGAAGGCCGCATGCTGCCGGAATTCGAAGCAGCGACCCTGGGCCTGAAAGTGGGCGAGTCGAAGACGTTCCCGTTGTCGTTCCCAGAGGACTACCACGGCAAGGACGTGGCCGGCAAAACCGCCTCGTTCACCATCACCCTGCAAAAGCTGGAATGGGCGCACCTGCCGGAAGTCGATGCCGAATTCGCCAAGTCCTTGGGCGTTGCCGATGGCGACCTGGCCAAAATGCGCGAAGACATCAAAGTCAACCTGCAGCGCGAAGTCGCTGGCCGCGTAAAAGCACGCAACAAGGAAGCCGTCATGGACGCGCTGATCAAAGTTGCTGAGCTGGAAGTGCCAAAAACCCTGATCGCTCAGGATTCCGAGCGCCTGGCAGAAATGACCCGCCAGGACATGGCGCAGCGCGGCATGAACGTCAAGGACGTGCCTTTCCCAGCAGAACTGTTCGCGGAAAAAGCCGAGCGTCGCGTACGCCTGGGCCTGATCCTGTCGCAACTGGTGGGCGACAACAAGCTGCAGGCGACGCCTGAGCAAGTCAAGGCGCAGATCGAAGATTTCGCCCAAAGCTACGAAGATCCACGCGAAGTGCTGAAGTACTACTACAGTGACCGTCGTCGCCTGGGTGAGATCGAAGCCCTTGTATTGGAAGAAAACGTCGTCACTTACGTGTTGGGCCTGTCGAAAGTCACGACGAAAGCAGTTGCTTTCGACGAACTGATGGGAAGCAACGCACAAGCGTAAACCAGTTGGTATCCGGATACTTGCTCTTGCTGAAAGGTAAGGGCGGTATCCTCTAACTGCTTCACAAGGAAATGAAATGACAGGTATGAACCGTAATCCGGCGCTGGACACAGAGATGCTCGGCCTGGTGCCGATGGTGGTGGAACAAAGCGGTCGCGGCGAGCGCTCGTATGATATTTACTCGCGCCTGCTGAAGGAACGCTTGATTTTCATGGTCGGCCCGGTCAATGACCAGATGGCCAACCTGGTTGTCGCCCAGCTGCTGTTCCTGGAAAGCGAAAATCCGGAAAAGGAAATCTCGCTCTACATCAACTCGCCAGGTGGCTCGGTTTCGGCCGGCATGGCCATCTACGACACCATGCAGTTCATCAAGCCGGACGTCTCGACCCTGTGTACCGGGATGGCCGCCTCGATGGGCGCCTTCCTGCTGGCCGCCGGCGCCAAGGGCAAGCGTTTCTCGCTGCCGAACTCGCGCATCATGATTCACCAGCCGTCCGGTGGTTCGCAAGGCATGGCGTCGGACATCGAGATCCAGGCGAAGGAAATCCTTTACCTGCGTACCCGCTTGAACGGCATCATGGCCGAGCGCACGGGCCAGTCGATCGAACAGATCGCCAAGGACACCGACCGCGACCGTTTCATGTCCGCCGACGAGGCCGTTGAGTATGGCTTGATCGACAAAGTGTTGACCAGCCGCGCTTGATGAGCCCCTACCGGTATTGCTAAGGTTGCAAGTAAACGCCCGGGCGATCAAACGTTCGGGCGTTTCGCTTTTATTTCGGGTAGCATGGAGCTTGTGCACGTTGTTGACTTGCGCCATGGGTTCCCGCCTTTTGGGCGGCAACCGCCATCCGGCTTGCGATTTTGCAATATTGTTAATGCAGTTCCAACCAAAATGCCTTATGTCAGACAAAAAATCCTCTAGCGGCGAAAAATTACTGTATTGCTCGTTCTGCGGCAAAAGCCAGCACGAGGTGAAGAAACTCATCGCCGGCCCGTCCGTGTTCATTTGCGACGAGTGCATCGACCTGTGCAACGACATCATCCGTGATGAAACGTCGAGCATCGAGACGGTGACCGGTACCAAATCCGACCTGCCGACGCCGCAAGAAATCGCCGCCTTGCTCGATCAGTACGTGATCGGCCAGCAGACTGCCAAGCGCATCCTGTCGGTGGCGGTGTACAACCATTACAAGCGCCTCAAGCACCTGGGCAAGAAAGACGACATCGAACTGGCCAAGAGCAACATCTTGCTGGTCGGTCCTACCGGTTCGGGCAAGACCCTGCTGGCACAGACCCTGGCGCGCATGCTCAACGTGCCGTTCGTGATCGCCGACGCCACCACCCTGACCGAAGCCGGTTACGTGGGCGAGGACGTGGAAAACATCATCCAGAAGTTGCTGCAAAGCTGCAACTACGACGTCGAGAAAGCCCAGCGCGGCATCGTCTACATCGATGAAATCGACAAGATTTCGCGCAAGTCCGACAATCCGTCCATCACGCGCGACGTGTCGGGTGAGGGCGTGCAGCAAGCCTTGTTGAAACTCATCGAAGGCACGATGGCGTCCGTGCCGCCACAAGGCGGCCGCAAGCATCCTAACCAGGATTTCGTGCAGATCGACACGACCAACATCATGTTCATCTGCGGCGGCGCCTTCGACGGCCTGTCGAAAGTGATCGCCAACCGTTCCGAAAAGAGCGGCATCGGTTTCTCGGCCACCGTGCGCAGCAAGTCGCAAAGCTCGGCCAGCGAACTGATGCTGCAGGCGGAGCCGGAAGACCTGGTCAAGTTCGGCCTGATCCCGGAACTGGTGGGCCGTCTGCCCGTCATCGCCACCCTGGCGGAATTGACGGAAGAGGCGCTGATCCAGATCCTCGTCGAGCCGAAGAATGCGCTGATCAAGCAGTATTCGAAGCTGCTCGAGATGGAAGGCGCGGAACTGGAGATTCGTCCGGCCGCCCTGCATGCGATCGCCAGGAAGGCGCTGGCGCGCAAGACAGGCGCCCGTGGCCTGCGTTCCATCCTGGAACATGCTTTGCTGGACGTCATGTACGAACTGCCGAGCGAACAAAATGTGGTGAAGGTCGTCATCGACGAAAATACCATCACCAGCGGCGCCAAACCTTTGTTGATTTATCAAGAGACTGCCAAAGCCTCCGGAGAAAATTGATTACTGCCGAGACAAATGCTTAAAAAGGGTTTTGATTCCTTAAGGCATGGCAGTACAATTTAAATCAATGAGTGCAGGCTTCAATCGGAAAGCCACTCGCGGCGCTTAGCTGCGCGTGGCTTTTTTACTGTGAAGACTGCATTGATTACCGTCATGCGGGTGTGTTTTGCGAAATAGACTTTATGTTTGTTTCACAGAATTATTTATTCTCGCCGGTCTTGTGTTTTGGCAGCGAGCGCCAACATCGTAAACACGCTTTCTATAAGGTACGCCATGACAACTTCCAAATTAACTGAGCAAACTCAACTGCCGTTATTGCCGTTGCGGGATGTCGTCGTCTTCCCGCATATGGTGATACCGCTGTTCGTTGGCCGTCCAAAGTCGATCAAGGCGCTGGAAGCTGCGATGGAGCAGGGCAAGAGCATCATGCTTGCCGCTCAAAAAGCAGCCGCGAAGGACGAGCCATCTCCTTCGGATATCTATGAAATTGGCTGCGTCGCCAATATTCTGCAAATGCTGAAGCTGCCCGACGGCACCGTCAAGGTGCTGGTCGAAGGCGCGCAGCGTGCCCGTATCAACCATATCAGCGATGCGCCGACGCACTTCATCGCCGACCTGACGCCGCTCGAATCCGAGCCGGGCGACGAGTCGGAAGTCGAAGCCATGCGCCGCGCGATCGTGCAGCAGTTCGACCAGTACGTCAAACTGAACAAGAAGATCCCGCCGGAAATCCTGGCATCCCTGTCGGGCATCGACGATGCCGGCCGCCTGGCCGACACGGTGGCCGCCCATCTGCCGTTGAAACTTGAGCAAAAACAAGTCATCCTGGAAATTTTCAGCGTGGCCAAACGCCTCGAGCACCTGCTGGGCCAGCTCGAAGGCGAGCTCGACATCCTGCAGGTGGAAAAGCGCATCCGCGGCAGAGTCAAGCGCCAGATGGAAAAGTCGCAGCGCGAGTACTACCTGAACGAGCAAGTCAAGGCGATCCAGAAAGAACTGGGCGAGGGCGAAGATGGTGCCGACCTCGACGAGCTGGAGAAAAAAGTCGCTTCGGCCAAGATGCCGAAGGAAGCGCTCGACAAGGCCACCAACGAGCTGAAAAAACTCAAGCTGATGTCGCCGATGTCGGCCGAAGCCACCGTCGTGCGCAACTACATCGACACCCTCGTCAACTTGCCTTGGAAAAAGAAATCCAAGGTCAATAACGACCTGTCGAATGCGGAAAAAGTGCTCGAAGGCGACCACTACGGCCTCGACAAGGTCAAGGAACGCATCCTGGAATACCTCGCGGTGCAACAGCGCGTCGACAAGCTCAAAGCGCCTATCCTGTGCTTCGTCGGTCCTCCGGGCGTGGGCAAGACCTCGCTGGGCCAGTCCATCGCCCGCGCGACGAACCGCAAGTTCGTGCGCATGGCCCTGGGCGGCGTGCGCGACGAAGCCGAGATCCGCGGCCACCGCCGCACCTACATCGGCTCGATGCCGGGCAAGATTTTGCAATCGCTGTCGAAAGTCGGCGTGCGCAATCCTTTGTTCCTGCTCGATGAAGTCGACAAGATGGGCGCCGATTTCCGTGGCGATCCATCGTCGGCCCTGCTGGAAGTGCTGGATCCGGAACAGAACCACACGTTCTCCGACCATTACATCGAAGTCGATTTCGACCTCTCCGACGTGATGTTCGTGGCCACGTCGAACTCGTACAATATTCCGCCAGCCTTGCTCGACCGCATGGAAGTGATCCGCCTGTCCGGCTACACGGAAGACGAGAAGACCAGCATCGCGCAGCGTTATCTGCTGCCGAAGCAGATCAAGAACAATGGCTTGAAGGAAGACGAAATCTCGGTGGCCGAGTCGGCCCTGCGCGACATCATCCGCTACTACACGCGGGAAGCCGGCGTGCGTTCGCTCGAGCGTGAAGTGTCGAAGATTTGCCGCAAGGTCGTCAAGATGCTGCTGCTGAAAAAGTCTGACAAGAAAGTCATCGTCAACTCGAAGAACCTGGACAAGTTCCTCGGCGTGCGCCGCTACGATTTCGGCGTCGCGGAGAAAGAAAACCAGGTGGGCCAGGTGGTCGGTCTGGCATGGACGGAAGTGGGCGGCGATCTGCTGACCATCGAAGCCGTGTCGATGCCGGGCAAGGGCAATGTCATCCGCACCGGCACCCTGGGCGACGTCATGAAAGAGTCGATCGAGGCGGCCCGCACGGTCGTGCGCAGCCGGGCGCAGCGCCTGGGCATCAAGGCGGACGTGTTCGAGAAGAGCGACATCCACATCCACGTGCCGGAAGGCGCGACACCGAAGGACGGTCCTTCGGCGGGCGCGGCCATGACGGTGGCCATGGTCTCGGTCTTCACGGGCATTCCCGTGCGCGCCGACGTGGCGATGACGGGCGAGATCACCTTGCGCGGCGAAGTATTGCCGATCGGCGGCCTGAAAGAGAAGCTGCTGGCGGCCCATCGCGGCGGCATCAAGACGGTGCTGATTCCCGAGCAGAACGTGAAGGACCTGGCCGAAATTCCGGACAACGTCAAGAACAAGCTCGAGATCGTGCCCGTGCGCTGGATCGATAAAGTGCTGGAAATCGCCCTGGAGCGCATGCCTGAAGCGTTGACGGAAGTCGCTGCGGTGGAGGCTGTCACGGCCGCCGCAGCCAAGCCTGATGCGGCTGGCGAGGTAGTAAAACACTAACGTTTTACCCCTGTTTTCCCCAAACAAGCGCTTTTAGAGCGCTTGTTTTATATTGAAACGTGAATTGCGCCCCCAAAGCGCTTGACACATATACAGTGTGGCTTGTTTAATACGCCTGCACATTTTTTTCGCCGGACAGCTGTGGTGCCAAAAGTGCCGCAACGATACGGTAAACGTTTTATACCTTTGTAATTGGGGATGCTAGTGAACAAGACTGAATTGATCGACCACATTGCTGAAAAAGCTGACATTTCCAAAGCCGCCGCTGCGCGCGCACTCGACGCTGTTATCGGCGGCGTGACGGAAACTTTGAAAAACAACGACAGCGTGACCCTGGTTGGTTTCGGCACCTTCTCGGTCAGCGAACGCGCTGAGCGTACCGGCCGCAATCCGCGTACCAAGGAAGCGATCACGATCGAAGCTGCAAAAGTTCCAAAATTTAAAGCTGGTAAAGCTTTGAAGGATGCTGTAAACTAACGAACTTCGGTGAGGTGACAATCACCGGAAACATTTGGCGGCGTCTCCGGATGCCGCGATTTCAAGGTTGAAGTTCGACGAATCGCAACCTTGACTACAAATGCGAGTTGTACTGTGTATTTTTCGGAGTGGTAGTTCAGTTGGTTAGAATGCCGGCCTGTCACGTCGGAGGTCGCGGGTTCGAGTCCCGTCCGCTCCGCCAAAAAAATACGCTCTCAAGGAGTGGTAGTTCAGTTGGTTAGAATACCGGCCTGTCACGTCGGGGGTCGCGGGTTCGAGTCCCGTCCGCTCCGCCAGAATATAGAAACCCGCGCTGCTGAATAGGCAGCGCGGGTTTTTCTTTTATGTGCCCGATTATCTCCACGCGCCCGCATTTTAAAATTCCCGCATGCCGTTTTGAATAAAGACACCGGCGTTTAAATCCGCTTTAAGCTGCGCATGGTTAAATGCCCGAGTCCGGCGCCTTGCCGTGCAGGCGGCGCCAGGGCAGGGCGCGCGCCCTGATTTACTCTTGCTATAGCGCTATGGGCATTGTAGAATCAGGAGATAATGGCTTGGGCGTCAGAATCCTGCTTTAGTTCCAGCGCCAAGTTGTTGAATCTAAAGGGGAAGTGGACATCTGTCCCGTCCATTCCGCCGAAGAAATCAAGGCGAACGCATGTTCGCCTTTTTTTATAGTGATCCACTCATCCCGAATTGGCTGACCATGTTTGAATTTATTCGTACCCATCGACGCTTGATGCAGTTTCTCTTGATGCTGGTCATCGTCCCGTCTTTTGCACTGGTCGGTATCAGCGGCTACCAAAGCTTCGGCGACGGCGCGAACACCATCGCCAAGGTCGGCGACCAGGTCGTTACGCAGCAGCAATATGAAGAAGCGCAACGCCAGCAGATCGACCGCTACCGCCAGATGATGGGCGAGCAGTTCGACCAGAAAATGTTTGACACGCCGGAAGCCCGCAAGAGCATCCTCGACAACCTGATCGCCGAGCGTGCCGTGGCTGCCGAAGTGGGCCGTAGCCACCTGGTCATCAGCGATGCCGTGCTGCAAAAGGAAGTACTGGAAATCCCGGGCTTGACCTTGCCGGACGGTAAATTCGACTTGGAACGCTACAAGGCCATGCTGGCCGCCCAGGGCATGACGCCGCAGATGTACGATGCGCGCCGCCGCAGCGACCTGGCCCTGCAGCAGCTGGCCGGCGCCGTGCAAGGCACGGCTTTCGCGCCGAACACCGTTGCCAAGCGCCTGTCGGACATCACGTCGGAAGAGCGTGAAGTGCAGGAACTGCTGTTGCCGATCGCTCAGTTCGTGCCGCAAGTCAAGGTCACGGACGCCATGGTCAAGGATTTTTATGAGAAGAACGGCAAGTTCTTCGCCATCCCGGAACAGGCAAAGATCGAATACGTGGTGCTCGATGACAGCGCCGCCGGCGAGCAAGTCGACGTCACCGACGCCGACGTGACCGCCTACTATGCGAAGAACCAGAAAGCCTACACGACGGACGAAGCGCGCCAGGCCAGCCATATCCTGGTTGCTGTCAAGAAAGACGCATCGGCCGCCGACAAGGCTGCCGCCAAGGCCAAGGCCGAAGCCATCCTCGCTGACGTGCGCAAAACGCCTGCCAGCTTTGCCGCCGTGGCCAAGGCCAAGTCGGAAGACCCGGCCTCCGCCGAACAGGGCGGCGACCTGGGCGTGATCGGCAAGGATGGCCTCCCGGCGCCGCTGCTGAGCGCTGTAAGCAAGCTCAAGCAAGGCGAAATCAGCGACGTCGTCGCTTCCGATTTCGGCTACCACATCCTGACCGTGACCTCGCTCAAGCCGCAGCACGTGCGGACGCTGGACGAAGTACGGGGCGAAATCACGGCCGACCTGCGCAAGCAATTTGCTGCCAAGAAATACTCGGAAATGGCGGAAACCTTCACCAATACCGTGTACGAGCAATCGGACAGCCTCAAGCCGGTGGCCGACAAGCTGAAACTGAAAGTGGAAACCGTTGCCAACCTGTCGCGCACGCCGTCGCCGGCTCTGGGCAAGGCGCCGTTCAACAACGCCAAGTTCCTCGCTGCCATCTTCTCGAATGACTCGCTGAAGGACAAGCGCAACACGGAAGCCGTCACCGTCGCACCGAACGTGCTCATTTCCGGCCGCGTGGTGGAGTTCAAGCCCGCCTCGAAGCGCCCATTGGCCGAAGTCGAAGCGATGATCCGTCAGCGCGTGACCATGGAAGAAGCGGAAAAGCTGGCGAAGAAAGCGGGCGAGACCAAGCTGGCCGCCCTGAAGGCGTCGGGCGACGCGAGCGGTTTCGGCGCAGCGCAATGGGTGTCGCGCAGCAAGCTGGACGGCATCAACCGCGCCGCCATCGCGCAAGTGATGAAAGCGGACACGAGCAAGCTGCCAGCCTACGTGGGCGTGGACTTGCCGGCCCTGGGCTACGGCATCTACCGCATCGGCAAGGTACAGCAGCCTGAGCAGGTCGATGCGGCGCGCCGCCAGCAGGAAAAGGACCAGATCAGCGGCATCCTGGCGCAACAGGAAATGTTCGATTACGTCGAATACCTGAAAGCCAAGGCCAAGGTGAAGATCGTCAAGCCGGTCACCGCCCCGGCCGCTCCGGCGCCGGAAGCGCCGTAAGATTTAGTTTCCACGCATAAAAATAGCCGCTCTTGAGCGGCTATTTTTTTGTCTGCGCGATGGGCAGGCTTACTTCGCCCCCAGCAAGGGCGCCAGTTGCGGCCAGATGTTTTTCAGGATCGCCGGGTGCGCCTTGGCATTCGGGTGCATGCGGTCGGCCTGGAACAGCTGCGGCTGGTCGGCGATGCCTTCGAACATGAAGGGCACCAGCGGCGCCTTCCATTCCCTGGCCAGCTTGCCGTACACGCCATAAAACTGCTCGCCATAGGCGCGTCCATAGTTGGGCGGCATGCGCATGCCCACCAGCACCACTTGCGCGCCCGATTTTTTTGCCGCGTCGCCCATGGCGCGCAGGTTCGCTTCGGCGGCCGCCACGGGCAAGCCGCGCAAGCCGTCGTTGGCGCCCAGTTCGATCAGCACGACGTCCGGCCGGTGTTTCGCCAGCAAGGCAGGCAGGCGGGCGCGGCCGCCGCTGGTGGTCTCGCCGCTGATGCTGGCGTTGACGATGCGCGTGTCGTTCTTTTGCGCTTGCAAGCGCTGCTCCAGCAGCGCCACCCAGCCAGTACCGCGCGCCAGTCCGTACTCGGCCGACAGGCTGTCGCCGAGCACCAGCAGCGTTTTTGGTGCAGAATAGGCGTTCGTCATGCCTGACACGAGGAGCAGGGCTGCCGCAGGAAGCAAGGACAGGGTGCGCCGCCGCAAGCGGTTGGCGTCCTGGATACTTATTTGTTCACGAAATTTCTTAAGATAGATCAGCATGCCCGAATTCCCTAAAGCGACTTCCACCAGTTTTCTTCCATCAGAAGCAGCGGCCCGGCGGCCTGCCGCACCCGACAGTCTAAATGCCCGGCCGGCCATCGAAGTGGTCCAGCTGGCCAAGCGCGTGCCCGATGCCGATGGCGAGCTGACCATCCTGCATCAAGTCGATTTTACCGTGCAAACGGCCGAGACGCTGGCCATCGTCGGCGCTTCCGGTTCCGGCAAGTCCACCTTGCTGGGCTTGCTGGCGGGACTGGACACGCCCAGCGAAGGCAAGGTCATCCTCGACGGCACCGATATCTTTGCCCTCGATGAAGACGGCCGCGCCGGTTTCCGCAAGGAAAGGCTCGGTTTCGTCTTCCAGTCCTTCCAGCTGCTGGCCCACCTGACGGCGCTGGAAAACGTCATGCTGCCGCTGGAATTGCGCGGCGACCCCGATGCGAAGGAAAAGGCGCAAGCCATGCTGGGCCGGGTCAACCTGGGCAGCCGTTTGAAGCACTATCCGAAATACCTGTCCGGTGGCGAGCAGCAGCGCGTGGCCCTGGCCCGCGCCTTCGTCACGGAGCCGCCGCTGCTGTTCGCCGACGAGCCGACGGGCAGCCTGGACGCCGCCACGGGCGAAGCCGTGATCCGGCTGATGTTCGAGCTGAACCGTGAACGGGGTTCGACCCTGGTACTCGTCACGCACGACAGCTCGATCGCGGCCCGCTGCGGCCGCACCATTACGATTTCAGCAGGCCGTTTGATCTAGCGCAGTGATCATGCCGACAAGGCATTGATCAATTTTCGGATGGCGGGGATCAGTTCCCCCGCCGTCAAGCCGATGGGGCCGCTGCCTGCGGCCACCAGCTCATCGGCCGCCGCGCCATGCAGCCACACGGCGCCGAGTGCCGCTTCCCATTCCGGCCAGCCCTGCGCCAGCAGGCTGCCGCACAGGCCGGACAGCACGTCGCCCGTGCCGGCCGTTGCCAGCGCGGGACCGCCCGTGTTGTTGATGACGATGCCGCCATCGGGCGCGGCGATGACCGTGCCCGACCCTTTCAGTACCACGATGACGCCCAGCTGCGCCGCCAGCTGGCGCGCCGCGCCCGGCCGGTCGGCCTGCACCTCGGCCACCGTCATGTCGAGCAGGCGCGCCGCTTCCAGCGGGTGCGGCGTCAAGATCGTCGCGCCCGCGCCCGTGCGCACGGCCAGCGCCGACTGCAGTTCCGGCTCGGCCGCCATCAGGTTCAGCGCGTCCGCGTCCAGCAGCAGGGGGCTGTCGCTCTCGAACGTGCGCTGCAGCAGCTCCACCGTATCGACGTCGTCGCCCAGGCCCGGCCCCGCCACCAGCGCGGCAAAGTGCAGGCCCGAGAAATCCACGTCCTGGGCGTGGCGGCACATCAGTTCCGGCTGGCCGCTGTCGAAGGCGGGCGGTGCGTCGGGAAAGGCGATATACACCCGTCCAGCGCCCGCATGCAGGGCCGTGCGGGCCGCCAGGATGGGCGCGCCGGCCATGCCTTGCGCGCCGCCGATGATGGCCACGCTGCCGTAGCTGCCCTTGTGCGTGTTCTGGCGCCGTGGCTGCAAATGGCGGGCAAACAGGTGCAGGCCGCCCAGCTGGGCCTTGGCGGGCGGCAGCAGGGCAGGGGCTATGGCCAGCGCGGCCACTTCCACTTCGCCCGCATAGTCGCGGCCATTTGCCGTGTGCAGGCCCGGCTTGTCGCCGATGAAGGTGAGCGTATGCGTGGCGCGGATGGCCACGCCGT
This sequence comes from Janthinobacterium sp. TND4EL3, assembly GCF_900156175.1. GTDB lineage: Bacteria > Pseudomonadota > Gammaproteobacteria > Burkholderiales > Burkholderiaceae_D > Janthinobacterium. The sequence goes on along the minus strand of NZ_FTMV01000009.1, from coordinate 83,887 downwards.
CGATGGCGCCCGTGTCCGCGTGCAGGCCGCTGGGCACGTCGAGCGCCAGCACGGGGCAATCGAGCTTGTTGACCAGCTGCGCCATGTCGCGGCATTCGCCATCGAGCGGGCGCGAGGCGCCGATGCCGAACAGGCCGTCGATGACGAGGTTCCATGGCGCGGCGCCCACGGCGGCCGAGGCCGTGCTGGTGGCCGCCTCCATGCAGCGCGCGGCGCTGTTGCGGGCGCGGCTCAGGGCCTGTTCGCGTTCGGGCGACGTGGCCGGTGCTTCGGGCGCCAGCCAGACGAGCACTTCGATGCCGCTGCCGGCCAGGTGGGCGGCCGCTTCGAGCGCATCGCCGCCATTGTCGCCGGGGCCGGCCAGCACCAGCACGCGCCGGTGGCCGGCGTCCTCGCCGTCTTCCTGCCCGTGCAGCAGCTTCAGGGCGGCACTGGCGGCGGCCTGGCCCGCGCGCTGCATCAGCAGCCCTTGCGGCAGGTCGCGCATGGCGGCTTGTTCGATGGCGCGCAGTTCGGCGATGGCGTACAGCGGTGTTGCGGAGTCGATCAGGGGCATGGCGCGTGTTCCATTAGTCAGCATGTCTTCAACATAAGGCCGAAGCGGGCGAAAGGCAAGGCGCGCACGCCTGAAACGCGCCCCTGTTTGGCGGCTACAATAGCCATGTCACATAGTGGAGCTCAATACATGGACTGGCAATTCTGGATCGACCGGGGCGGGACCTTTACGGACATCGTGGCGCGCCGTCCTGACGGCAGCCTGGCCACGCACAAGCTGCTGTCGGAAAACCCGGGCCAGTACCGCGACGCGGCGCTGGCCGGCATGCGCCAGCTGATGGGCCTTGCGCCGGGCGCGCCGCTGCCCGTCGAACGCGTGGGCGCCATCAAGATGGGCACGACGGTAGCCACCAATGCGCTGCTCGAACGCAAGGGCGAACCGACCGTGCTGGCCATCACGCGCGGCTTTCGCGACGCCTTGCGCATCGCCTACCAGAACCGCCCGCAGTTGTTCGCGCGCCAGATCATCTTGCCGGAACTGCTGTACGGCGACGTGATCGAAATCAATGAAAGAGTGGGCGCCCATGGCGAGGTGGTCACGCCGCTCGACGAGATGGCCGCCCGTGCCGCGCTGGCGCAAGCCCATGCGCGCGGCGTGCGCGCCATCGCCATCGTGCTGATGCACGGCTACCGCCATCATGCGCATGAGGCGCGGCTGGCGCAGCTGGCGCGCGACGCCGGCTTTACGCAGGTCTCCGTGTCGCACGAGGTCAGCCCCATGATGAAGCTGGTGGCGCGCGGCGATACCACGGTGGTCGACGCCTACCTGTCGCCCATCCTGCGCCGCTATGTCGACCAGCTGGCGGCCGAGCTGCCCGGCGTGCACCTGCAATTCATGCAGTCGAACGGCGGCTTGACGGATGCGCGCGCCTTCCAGGGCAAGGACAGCATCCTGTCCGGCCCCGCGGGCGGCATCGTCGGCATGGTGCGCGCCAGCGCGCTGGCCGGTTTCGACAAGGTCATCGGCTTCGACATGGGCGGCACTTCGACGGACGTGTCGCATTACGCGGGCGAATTCGAACGCGTGTTCGAAACGCAGATCGCCGGCGTGCGCATGCGCGCACCGATGATGAGCATCCACACGGTGGCGGCCGGCGGCGGCTCCATCCTGCATTTCGACGGCGCCCGCTACAAGGTGGGGCCGGACAGCGCGGGCGCCAGCCCCGGCCCCGCCAGCTACCGGCGCGGCGGCCCGCTGGCCGTCACCGACTGCAACGTCATGCTGGGCAAGCTGCAGCCCGCGCATTTTCCCCGCGTCTTCGGCCCCGATGCCGACGAAGCGCTGGACGCGGCCACCGTGCGCGCCCAGTTCGAGGCGCTGGCGCGCACGGTGGACAGCACGCCGGAACAGGTGGCCGAAGGCTATGTCGCCATCGCCGTGGGCAATATGGCCAACGCCATCAAGCAGATTTCCGTGCAGCGCGGCCACGACGTCACCGACTATACCTTGACCAGCTTTGGCGGCGCGGGCGGCCAGCACGCCTGCCTGGTGGCCGATGCGCTGGGCATGCGCACGGTCTTCATCCACAGCCTGGCGGGCGTGATGTCGGCCTACGGCATGGGTCTGGCCGACCAGAGCGCCATGCGGGAAAAGGCCGTCGAGGCGGCATTGGGCGCGGATATCGGCGGCGATGTTGCGGCCCTGGGCGCCCTGGCGCGCGGCGACTTGCTGCGCCAGGGCGTGGCGGGGGAGCGCATCGCGCTCGTGCACCGCGTGCACCTGCGCTACGAAGGCACGGATACGGCCCTCGTCGTGCTGTTCGACACGGTGGACGCCATGCAGGCGCAGTTCGAAGCGGCCTACAAAAAGCGCTTTTCCTTCCTGATGCCGTCGCGCGCCCTGGTCGTCGAGGCCATTTCCGTGGAAGCCATCGGCGCGTCCGACGCGCCGCCAGCGGCCGCGCCGGCCCATGCGCCCCGCGCAGGCGCGCTGGCGCCCATGGAAACGGTGGCCATGTACTGCGCCGGCGCCTGGCGCGACAGCGGCCTGTATGGGGCGGACAGCCTGCGTCCCGGCGACGCCATCGACGGCCCGGCCATCGTCAGCGACGCCAATGCCACCACCGTCATCGAGCCGGGCTGGCGCGCGGAAGTGACGGCGCATGGCCATTTGATCTTGCGCAGGGTGCTGGCCTTGCCCGAACGGCGCGCCGTCGGGACGCAGGCCGACCCCGTGATGCTGGAGATTTTCAACAATCTGTTCATGTCGATTGCAGAACAAATGGGCCTGCGCCTGCAGAATACGGCCCATTCCGTCAACATCAAGGAGCGGCTCGATTTCAGCTGCGCCATCTTCGACGCGCAGGGCCAGCTGATCGCCAACGCGCCGCACATGCCCGTGCACCTCGGTTCCATGGGCGAGAGCATCCGCACCGTCATGATGCGCAACGCGGGCGCCATGCGGCCCGGCGACGTGTACATGCTGAACGACCCGTACCACGGCGGCACGCATCTGCCCGACGTGACGGTCATCTCCCCCGTCTTCGATGAAAAGGGCGAGGCCATCCTGTTCTATGTCGGTTCGCGCGGCCACCATGCCGATATCGGCGGCACGACACCGGGCTCCATGCCGCCCGACTCCACGCGGATCGAGGAAGAGGGCGTGTTGATCGACAATTTCAAGCTGGTCGACGGCGCCACCGGTTTGCTGCGCGAAGATGACACTCTGGCCCTGCTGGCGGGCGCCAGCTGGCCCGCCCGCAACCCGCAGCAGAATTTGGCCGATCTGCGCGCCCAGGTGGCGGCGAACCAGAAAGGGGCCGAGGAACTGCATAACATGGTCGCGCATTTCGGTTTGCCTGTCGTGCAAGCCTACATGGGCCACGTGCAGGACAACGCCGAGGAAGCCGTGCGCAGGGTCATCACCACCCTGAAGGATGGCAGCTATGCGCTGGACCTGGACAACGGCGCGCAGATCAAGGTGGCGATCACGGTGGACGTCGCGCAGCGCAGCGCCGTCATCGACTTCACGGGCACGTCCGCCCAGCTGCCGAACAATTTCAATGCGCCGTCCGCCGTCTGCATGGCGGCCGTGCTGTACGTATTCCGCACCCTGGTCGACGACGAGATACCGCTGAACGCGGGCTGTCTGAAGCCCTTGACCGTCATCATCCCGCCCGGCTCCATGCTCAATCCGCAGTATCCGGCCTCGGTCGTGTCGGGCAATGTGGAAACCTCGACCTGCATCACCAACGCCCTGTATGGCGCGCTGGGGGCCATGGCCGCCTCGCAGGGCACGATGAACAATTTCACGTTCGGCAGCGAGCAATACCAGTACTACGAGACGATATCGGGCGGCTCGGGCGCCGGTCCCGGTTTCGACGGCACGGACGTGGTGCAGACGAACATGACCAATTCGCGCCTGACGGACCCGGAAATCCTCGAATGGCGCTACCCCGTGCGGCTCGACAGCTACAGCATCCGCGCCGGCTCCGGCGGGGCGGGGCGCTGGCATGGCGGCAACGGCGGCGTGCGCCGGGTGCGCTTTTTGGAACCCATGACGGCGGCGATATTATCGAACAACCGCATTATTCCCCCGTTCGGCATGGATGGCGGCGCGCCTGGCGCGCTGGGGCGCAACTACGTCGAGCGCGTGGACGGCACGGTGGAGCAGCTCGCGCACATCGGCAAGACCGATATGTGCCCCGGTGACGTGTTCGTCATCGAGACGCCGGGCGGCGGCGGTTACGGCAGGACGGAATAGGCGGCGCCGGCGCCGGCGTTGGCCCCGCTCAGCTGCGCGCGCACCTGTCCCACGTCGCGCATGGGGGCGCGGCCGAACTGGCGGCTGTATTCGCGGCTGAACTGCGATTCGCTGGCGTAGCCGACGCGGTAGCCTGCCGTGCCCGCGTCGATCTGCTCGACCAGCATCAGCCGCCGCGCTTCCTGCAGGCGCAGCAGCTTCTGGTACTGCATCGGCGTCATGGCGGTAATGGCCTTGAAGTGGTGGTGCAGCGACGACATGCTCATGTTCGCCATGCCGGCCAGGTGCTCGATGCGGAGCGGCTGGGCGTAATGGTGCTTGATCCAGTCGATGGCTTGCGCCACCTGGTGCGACTGGCTGCTGGCCAGCGCCATGTGGCGCAAACGCGCGCCCACGGGGCCATTGAGCAGGCGGTACGTCAGCTCGCGGCGGATCAGGGGCGCCAGCGCGGCGATGTCCTCCGGCTTGTCGAGCAGGCGCACGAGGCGCAGCATGGCGTCGAGCAGCTCGGGCGAGACGTCGCTGACGGAGATGCCGCGCGTGGCGGGCAGGATCTTCTGCTGCGCCGCGCCGCCCGCGCTGCCCGCGCCTTCGCCGTCGAGCAGCGCCGCCACGTCTGCGATGTCGATGCCCAGCACCGCGCACAAATGCGGCTGTTCCTCGCTCGCCTGCGCCACGCGGACCTGCACAGGCAGGTCGACGGACGTCAGCAGGTACTGCATGCGGCTGTAGTGGAAGGTTTCGCTTCCCAATGTGACGTCCTTCGCGCCCTGCGCGATGATGGCCACGCTGGGGCGCGCCGCGTGGAACAGCGATTCCGTGACCGAGGACTGGCGGTGGAACGTCAGGTTGGCGATGGCCGTCCCGTAGTCGCCGTTGCGCGGCGCGTGGCGGCTGATCAGGGCGGCGATTTCATCTTGCGGGGGGATTTGTGCGGGCATGGTGCAGTATGCGTCAGGCGTGGAGGGGCAGGGGGATGATCTTACGCAGGTTTGGAGGATCGTGCAAAGGTCTTGCAGGATCGCGGTAACGGCGGCGCGCCATCTCGGGCACACTTGGGCAATCGCATGCTTGGCATGCGTCCCCTCGTCACACATATCAGATACAGGAGTTTTCATGAGCACCATCGCCAAAGGCTACGCCGCATTCGGCCCCACTTCCGCACTGCAACCGTTCACGTTCGAGCGCCGCGCCCCGCGCGAAGACGACGTGGCCATCTCGATCAAGTACTGCGGCGTGTGCCATTCCGACATCCACCAGGCGCGCGACGAATGGGGCGGTTCCGCCTTCCCCATGGTGCCCGGCCATGAAATCGCCGGCGTCGTCACGGCCGTCGGCGCCAATGTCAGCAAGTTCAAGGTGGGCGACCACGTGGGCGTGGGCTGCTTCGTCGATTCCTGCACCACCTGCAAGACGCGCAACGTGGACCTGGAACAGTACATGCCGGGCCTGATCCAGACCTACAACGGCGTCGAAGCCGATGGGAAGACGGCCACGCAGGGCGGCTACTCGGACAGCATCGTCGTCAAGGAAGGCTATGTGCTGTCGATCCCCGACAACCTGCCGCTGGACGCGGCCGCGCCGCTGCTGTGCGCCGGCATCACCCTGTACTCGCCGCTGAACCACTGGAAGGCCGGTCCCGGCAAGCAGGTGGCCATCCTGGGCATGGGCGGCCTGGGCCACATGGGCGTCAAGATCGCCCACGCCATGGGCGCCGAAGTGACGGTGCTGAGCCAGACCCTGTCGAAGCGCGAAGACGGCCTGCGCCTGGGCGCCGACCACTACTACGCCACCAACGATGCGGAAACGTTCAGCAAGCTGGCCGGCACGTTTGATCTGATCATCTGCACGGTGGGCGCGGCCATCGACTGGAACCAGTACATCAACCTGCTGAAAGTGGACGGCAACATGGTCATCGTCGGCATCCCGGACGGCGCCGTGCCGCCCGTGAGCGCCTTCGGCCTGGTGGGCGCGCGCCGCAGCCTGTCCGGCTCCATGATCGGTTCGATCAAGGAAACCCAGGAAATGCTGGACTTCTGCGGCAAGCACAATATCGTCTCCGACATCGAGATCATCCGCATCCAGGATATCAACGAGGCGTTCGAGCGCGTGGTCAAGAGCGATGTGCGATATCGCTTCGTCATCGACATGGCCTCTCTGTAACGCCCGGGAAAACGCCCAGGGCGTTGTTGCTCCGCCTCGCCGTACTATTCGTACTGTCTTCGGCGGGGCGCCTAGCCCTGGGCGTTTTTCGGGCGTTCCAACGGTATTTGTCTAAACGTCAAAACCGGTATGCCGGCGTCGCGGCACCATCCCATCCCCGCCAAAAATCTAGCTCCCGCGTCAATTTTTCTTTCCTTGCGTCAAAAATCGGCATAAAATGAAACCGTACAGTACAGTTTCACTACGTAGATTTAAAACATCAGCCATCCCCGGCGTGTTTGCCTGGGCAGGGGAGGCGTCATGGATAAAAAATGGACATTTCAGTAAATAAAGGCGCGCCGGCGATCCCGGCTGTTTCCAGGGGCAAGCGCATTGCCCTGGCGGTTTTCGGCATTTTCCTCGGATGTTCCGGCCTCGCCCTGGCGGCCGGCGGCATCGAACTCATTACCCTGGGCGGTTCCTGGTACTACCTGCCGGCCGGCCTCGGCCTGCTCCTCGCCGGCGTGCTGTATTGGCGCCGCAAACGGGTGGCCAGTGCCGTCGTCGCCGCGCTGGTCGTCGGCACCCTGATCTGGGCCGTGTGGGAAATCGGCTTCGCCTTCTGGCCCATGGTGCCGCGCCTGGCGCCCTTCCTCGTCATCGGCCTGGTGGCCGCCTTGCTGCATCCTTGGCTGGCCGGGCGTGCTCACGGCGGCCAGTCGCGCGGCTTTGCCGCGCTGTTTGCCGTCGTGCTGGCGGTCGGTTTCGCCGCCATGTTCAAGCCGCACGGCGTGACGGAAGCCACGGCGCAGCCGCAGCAGGACGCCGTGACGGCGATCAATGACGGCAGCGCCAACTGGGCGCATTATGGCTATGGGCCGACAGGCACGCGCTTCGCGCCGTACACGCAGATCGGCAAGGCCAACGTCGGCCAGTTGCAAGTGGCCTGGACGTACCGCTCGGGCGAGCTGGCCGAGGGCGCGTCCGAACTGCAAAACACGCCGCTGCAGATCGGCGACACCGTCTACACGTGCACGCCGACGAGCAAGGTCATTGCGCTCGACGCGGACACGGGCAAGGAGCGCTGGACCTTCGATCCCAAGCCGGCCAACACCAAGACGTGGAACCGCTGCCGCGGCGTGGCCTATTACGAGCCGGCGAAAGTGACAAAGCCGTTTCATTTCGACGGCATGCAGGCGGCCGGCGCGCCGCAAGCGGGCGTCTGCGCGAAACGCATCGTGCAGGTGACCATGGATGCGCGTTTGATTCAGATCGACGCGCAGACGGGCAAGCAGTGCGAGGGCTTCGGCGACAAGGGGTCCGTCGACCTCACCGTCGGCCTGGGCAAGGTCAGGATGAACGTGCCGTACTACGCCTACACGTCCGCGCCCACGGTGGCGCGCAACCTGATCATCCTGGGCGGCTGGGTCTTCGACGGCCGCTCCACCGATGAACCGTCGGGCGTCGTGCGCGCCTACAGCGCCGACACGGGGGAGCTGGTGTGGGCCTGGGACCTCGGCAATCCGGCCATCACCAAGCTGCCGCCCGAAGGGCAGACCTACACGCGCAGCACGCCGAACATGTGGTCGACGCCCGCGTTTGACGATGCGCTGGGCCTGGTCTACCTGCCGACGGGGAACGAGCAGCCCGACTTCTGGGGCGGCAAGCGTCCGCCGTTGACGGAGAAGTATTCGTCAGCCATCGTCGCCCTCGACATGGCCACGGGGCGCGAGCGCTGGACGTATCAAACCGTCCACCACGACATCTGGGATTACGACGTGGCCGCGCAGCCGGCCCTGTACGACGTCCCGGACGGCAAGGGCGGCAAGATTCCCGCGCTGGTGCAGCTGACCAAGCGGGGCCAGATCTTCATGCTGGACCGCCGCACGGGCAAGCCGATTGCCGAAGTCACCGAAAAAGCCGTGCCGCAGCAGCACGCGGCCGGCGACTGGGTGGCCAAGACGCAGCCGTATTCGACGGGCATGCCGGCCCTCGGCGCGGAAACCCTGACGGAGCGCGACATGTGGGGCGCCACCTTCTTCGACCAGCTGGCGTGCCGCATCAGCTTCCGCAAGCTCAATTACCAGGGCGAGTTCACGGCGCCCAGCACCCGCGAAACCCTGATCTACCCGGGCTACTACGGCGGCTTCAACTGGGGCGGCGCGGCCGTCGATGAAGGCAATGGCTATATGTTCGTCAACGATATCCGCATGCCGCAGGTGGTCAGGCTGGTGCCGCGCGAGACCGTGGACGTGGCCAAGCTGACGGCTGGCCACGGCGTGGGCAGCACCTATCCCATGGATGGCACGCCCTTCGTCATCGACCACAAGGCCTTCAATTCGCCCCTGGGCATACCGTGCCAAAGCCCGCCGTGGGGCGTGTTTGCCGCCATCGACCTGAAAACGCGCGCGAAAGTGTGGGAGCGTCCGGCCGGCACGGTGCGCGATACCGTCATCCACGGCGCGCGCGCCAGCCTGCCCATCCCGCTGGGCATGCCCACCCTGGGCGGCGGCGTCAGCACGGCGTCGGGCCTGGTGTTCTATGCGGGCACGCAGGATTACTATCTGCGCGCCATGGATATCGCCACGGGCCGCGAAGTGTGGAAGGCGCGCCTGCCCGTCGGTTCGCAAGGCACGCCGATGACGTATGTGTCGCCCAAGTCGGGCCGCCAGTACGTCGTCGTGGCGGCGGGCGGCGCCCGCCAGAGCCCGGACCGGGGAGATTACGTGATAGCATACGCGCTTCCCAAGACACAGTAAGAGTTTGCTTCATGCCCCAGTTGCGCACCGTTCCCGCTTCCCCGACGACCCGAAGCGAGGAGCGGCGGCGCAAGCTGCTGGTGGCGGCGGCGGACCTCTTCCTCGCCTCCGGCTACGACGGCGTCAGCATGGACGCCATCGTGGCCGCCGCGGGCGGCTCGAAAGCGACGGCCTACCGCTATTTCGGCAGCAAGCAGGAATTGCTGGTGGCCGTGGTCGAGTACCTGTGCGCCGACTTCATCATCGCGCTGCGCCAGCTCGATACGGCGCAAGCGGGCCTGGAGCAGGGCTTGCAGCTGATCCTCGATGAACTGGTGGCCGTCGTCACCAGCCCCCGCCACGTGGCTTTCTACCGCCTCGTCGTCACGGGCGCGGCCGCCGTGCCGGCCGTGGGCCTCACCTGGTACGAACACGGCCCGCAAGTGTGGCACGCCTTGATCCTGCGCCTGCTGGAGCAGCAGCGCGCCCTTGGCCGCATCGCGCCTGACACCTCGTTTTCCAATGTGCCGCAAATCCTGTTCGACGCCGTCTTCTCGCACCTGACCACGCGCACCGTCATGCTGGGGCAGGGCGGCGACGCCGCTGCGTTCCGCCCCCTGATCGCGGAATTGATCGAGCTGGTGGTGGCGCGCGTGGCGCGCAAGTAAGCTCGGCTCAGCGAGCCGCTTGCGGCGCCGTCCAGACCAGATTCCACAGGTGGCCATCGATATCCTCGAAGCCCTGGTCATACATGAAACCATGGTCCTCGGGCGGATGCGGTATGCGCCCGCCGGCGGCAGCGGCCCTGGCGATCAGGCTGTCCACCTCTTCCCGGCTGTCGCAACTGAGGCAGATGACGACTTCATTGGCTTCCTTTGCATTTGCGACCGGCTTGCCGATCAGCGACTGGAAGAAGGGTTCCGTCGTCAGCATGGCCTGGATCGTGTCGCCGACGATGTTGATGAACGCCGCGTTCTCGCCGCTGTAGCGGGTATCGAAGGTAAAGCCGAGAGCGCCGAAGAAGGCCCTGGATTTGTCCAGGTCCTTCACGGGCAGGTTGAGGATGATCTGTTTATGCATATGGCCTCCTTGCCAGGGTGGAATAGGGGACGCCAGCGCTGCCGCATGGGGCTGCGGTCCGTCACGACTTTACCTCATTTGACAGCGCAGCGGCGGTCAGTTCAAGTTTGAGACAACTGCGTTGCCACGGCAGGCCGGCGCAAGGGACCGCTGGCCTTGGAAGTTATCAATTAAGGAAGAATATACATAAGCACTTATGAAAATCGTGCTACCATGGCTGCATGAAACCTGGACTCGGCACACAATTACGACATCTCATCGAACTGCTGGACGGCGCCGTCGAGCAGGCCTATGTGGACGCGGGGCTCGATTACCGGCCGCGCTACACGCCGGTCATGCGCATGCTGGCCGAGCAGCCGAGCGCCACCATCGGCGAGCTGGCGGCCGTGGCCGGCCTCACGCAGCCGGCCGCGACCCAGACGGTGGCCCTGATGGTGAAAAAGGGCCTGTTGACGGTCGCGGCCGGCGGCGAAGACGGCCGGCAGCGCGTGGTGCGGCTCAGCGCCGAAGGCGCGGCGCTGCTGCCGCGCCTGCGCGTGTGCTGGCAGGCGACCAAATCCGCGGCCGACAGCCTCGATGCCGAACTGGCGTTTCCCTTGTCCGCCTGTCTCGGACAGGCGATCGCCGCACTCGAGGCGCACTCCTTCGGCACGCGCATCCGCGACGCCAACCTGCATCTGCACCCTGACGACAAGCCCGAATGATGCAGGTCCGCCTGCCTGAACGCCGTTGCGACGACGTTTCCAGGGGCATCGCGCGCATTTTTTACATACATAACGGTCAAACGATTCGTAGTCCAACTTGGAGGATGGTATGGCAGGCAGAAAGAAGTTTGTTGCAGGCGTCGTCTTGGGCGCCGTGTTGGCGTTTCCCGCCTTGGCGGCGCAGGACATTGCCTTGAAAGCTGCCGATCGCGCCGCGGTCGTGCGGACGCTGGCCGAGAAAATGAACGCGAATTACATCGAGCCTGCCGTCGCCGAACGGGTCGGCAGCGCGATCGCCAGGAAAAATGCCGAAGGAGGCTATGCGAGCGCCGCCAGCGCGCAGGCGTTCAGTGCGGTGCTGGCGCAGGACTTGCGCACATTGAGCGGCGACCTGCATTTCGGCGCCATGCTTGACGAAGGTTTCCGCGAGCGCGGCAACGCCGCCGAGGTGCCCACGCGCGCCAGGATGGACGAAGCGCGCGAGCAGACCGAGCGGTGGGGTTATGGCATCGGGAAGGTCGAACGCCTCCCCGGCAACGTCGGCTACATCGAGCTGCGCGGCTTCGGGCGCACGGAATTCGTCGGTCCGGCCTACTCGGCGGCCATGTCGCTGATGGCGGGGACGGAGGCGCTGATCCTCGACCTGCGCCGCAACGGCGGCGGGAGCCCGGCCAGCGTGGCTTACCTGATGAGCCATTTCTTCCCCTTCGGCGACGAGCGTCACCTGATCGACATATACAATCGTCCGACCGATACGACACGGCAGATCTTTACCGTGGCGACGGTCGCCCAGCGTTACGACAAGCCCGTGTACGTGCTGACCTCGGCCCGCACGTTTTCCGGCGGGGAAGATTTCTCCTACAGCATCCAGGCGCAGAAGCGCGGCACGGTGGTCGGCGAAACCACGGGCGGCGGCTCCAATCCCGTGGGCAGGTTCAGCGTGGGGCAGGGCATCGTGGTCGTGATTCCCACGTCGCGCACGACCAATTTCGTCACCAAGACCAACTGGGAACACGTGGGCGTCAAGCCGGACATCGCCGTGCCCGCGGCGCAGGCGCTGCAGACGGCGCATGTCACCATCCTGCGCAAGCTGGTGTCGTCCGAAAAGGACGGCGACGAGCGCAAGGAACTGCAGCGCGTGCTGGCGATGGCAGAGAAAGGGGAGTCCGACAAGCCCGTCTACACGCTCAGGGGCGAGCCTTGAGCTAAGTGCAGCGCAGGCAGGCAGTGCCTGCGCTGCACGCCGGAAGATGTCCTCCAAACGGTCATTCGGCCATGCCTTGCTTCGATGCTTGCCCGCGGAAGTAATCGCCATCCGGGTCCAGATTCCCGTATTGACGCACGATAGGGGACTGGAGCGTAAACCACAGGTGATTGATCAAGCCCGCCAGCGCGCGTAAGTGCTCGGAACGCTCGGCGTCGGGAAGGGTGCGGATAAGACTGTCCGCTTCGTTCATGAGTTTTCCCATGCGCTCGTATGTCGACATGAGTTGCTGCGCGGTTGCATACTCCATTTTTCCACTTTCAAAATCAGTCGCCAGGCAGTTCGCCCCTGGAAATCTTATTGACGTAGCTCAACGATCAAGCGCATTGCATGGCCGGCATCAGGATAGCAGCGCAGCCATCCAGCGATATCGGGCCCGGCGCATGCGGCACAGCAGCCCTTGCAGCGCCGTGCCGCCGCGAGTCCGTCCCTGGGCCGAAGCTGAAATCTTACGGCTCCACAATGGTTCACTGGGGATGTGCATGACGCTTGATGACGTCTGCGATCGAGCTGCCAACGTCCGGCGCGAGCGGAAGGCCAGGATCGGCGTAGGTGGCAAGATTGGCGCGCCTGTCATCGGATGCGACCGACTTGAGGACATGGTTGACATCAGGAAGCAGCACCAGCGTCGCGTGCGGCGCCGCCTGACTGAGCAGCTGCGCGTCCGCCACGCTGACTTGAATGTCGCGCTTGCCCTGCAGCACCAGCACGGGCTTTTGTTCATCCGCGAGCAGGCGGCGTGGATCGTAAGAAAATGCGCTGATCAGGAATCCTTGCACTTGCGGGGCAAACAGGCCCTGCAGGGCAGGGTGCATGCCGGCGGTGTCAACCCGCCGTCCCTGTTCCAGCGCCTCGATTGCCGACATTGCCTCGCCGGCGAGCGGGCCGTTCGCAGGATTGGCCTTGATCTGCTCGCGCATGACTTCACCGAGCGGGCGTCCGGCGGCGGCGATCAATACAAGACCGCAAATCCCGGCATGCTTCCTTGCTGCCGCCATTGCCACCAGCCCCCCTTCGCTATGGCCCACGAGCCAGACGCAAGCGGCTCCTGTGCGTTTTTGCAGGGCCGCGACCCAGGCATTGACGTCGCTCACATAGTCGTCGATCGTCACGGCATTCGCATCCGGCGTTGCCGCAGCGCTGGCAAACATGCCGCGCTTGTCGATGCGCACGGTCGTCATGCCGCGCGCCGCCAGGTCCTGGGCAAGCAGTTTATAGGTCGATGCACGGATGCCCAGCGGACTGTTGCCATCGCGGTCAGTCGGGCCAGAACCAGGAATGATCAGGGCGACCGGGCCTGGCGGCGCTCCCGGAGACAGCATCACCCCTTTCAAGGGCCCCGCCGGCCCCGCCGCCTCGACAAACGTTTCGACGGGTGCTCCATGTGCCTGGATCGAGGCCATCAACAGCGGAATGATATACAGGAGGGAATTGAGTTTTGTCATAATGGTCACCAGGATACTGGCCGTTGATTGACTTGCGCGACGCAAGCGAGAAGTTCCAGACTGCTGCCCCCCATGATTACCGGGCATGCATTGCGACTATTGTCGATCTGGTGATTTTTTGGCGGAAATCCCTGCCGTGCAACTGCACGCCAGGCAAGCCGCAGGCCCTGCCTGGTTAAAGAGGAGCGCCTGCTATGGCGCAGGCGAAGATGACACCGCGGGGGCGCTGGCGTTCACGCCATGGATAAAGCCGTCAGAAAAATCGTCCCATGCGCCCGAGACCAGCCACAGGCAAGCGGCGAAGGCAAGCAGCTTCCGATTGTTTTTCCTGAAGCCGGAGATGAGCAGGGCGGCACCTGCGGCAAAAAACAGGGGGGCGACGATATACATGCAGAGTCTTCCAATGATGACATTGCTAATGTTCATAAAAAGCCAGACGCAACACGACAGCGCCGCGTCCTGCCCCGGTGCTTCGTTCCTTGAAGCAGCGCTAGAGAGTAACAAATTGCCAAGAGGGAAAATTCACACATTGTCACGTTGCCGTGAATGGACGCCAGCCCGGCCCCGGCGGTGAAGAAGGGCGGCGAGCAGGCGCCAGTCAGGTCGCGATACCGTACTTGTGCTGCGTGGCTGCATACTGCTGCCTGAGCGACTCCAGCTGCGGATGCCGGGGGTCGATCTTGCGGATCACCTGCATCTGGTGCTGCGCCTGTTCGGCCAGGGGGGCTTCCCAGCCCAGCATATTGAGCTGGCGCAAGATGGCCTCGACGGAGGCAAACAGGACGGGCAGGTTGCCCGGCGTCTTGCGCAGGGCCTGGCGCAGCACGAAGACGGCGCCCTTGAGCTCTCCGCTTTCCGCCTTGCTGGCCGCATCCTGCATCAATTCCTGCACCTGGTGCGTGATCTGCTGGCCCATGCCTTGCGCCAGATCATGCCGTCCCGCCTTTTCAAACACGTCCACGGCCGCTTCCATCGTCACGTCGCTGTCCGCTTCGTTGACGAGCTTCATCATGACGTCGGACGCCGCCTGTTCCAGGTTGTTCTTCAGGCAGCTTTGCACGAGGCCCACCTTCAGTTGCGTCGACAGGCCGCGCGCGCCGTCCAGGGCGGCGGCGGCCAGCTGCAGTTCGGTGGCGGCGGCGATGTCGTTGCCCGACAATTCATGCAGCATGGCGGCCGAGATGGCGCGGCACGCTTCCACGCTGGCGCTGCCCCGCAGCGAGCGCTCCATGTCGCGCAGCACGCCGCTCGCCTGCGGCGCGTCGCCTTTCTTGACCAGCGTCTTGACCAGGTTGACATGGTCTTCCGGGTCGCGGAATTCGGAGTACTTCGCCTTTGTCACCACCTGCTTGTAGGCCCGCTCGGCCGCGCTGATGTCGCCCGTGTCATAGGCGATGCCGCCCAGGTGGCGCAGCCGGCGCACCATGTGCGGCGAAATGGCCACCGCGTCCTCGAGGATCTTCTTGGCCTGCACCTGCTGGCCCATGGCCTCATGGTTTTGCGCCAGCAAGTCGTAGGCGGCCATGTAGCGGGGATAGGCTTCCACCAGTTCCAGCAGCGCATCCTGCGCTTCTTCGTGGCGCTGCTGCTCGAACAGGGTGCGCGCCAGTCCCAGGTGGGCCCAGGCCATGGGGCGCGAGGCCAGCATGTCGGCGTAGATCTGTTCCGCTTCCGTCCATTCGCCGAGCGACAAATGCAGCTCGGCGCGCAGGCGGGCGAAATCGGCCGCCAGGCGCGGGTGCTGCAATTCGGCCGCGCGGCAGCTTTTCACGGCTTCGCGCAAATCTCCCTTGTCGATCAGCTGGTAGGTGGGCAGGAAGAGGGCGCGCCGCTCGATGGCGCGCGCGATGCGCCCGCTCAGCACGTCGACCGTAAACGGCTTCAATATGTAGTCGGACGGGGTCAGCTCGGCCGCGCTGATCACCTTGCTGTGGATGGCTTCCGACGTCAGCATGATGAAGATCGTCCACAGGCCGATCAGTTTGTGATGGCGCAAGTCTTCCAGCAATTGCTGGCCATCCTGGCCGTCCGTGCCGCTGCCCAGGTCGTATTCGCACAGGATGATGTCGAACGGCTTCTTCGTCAGCAGGCGGATGGCCGTGCCGGAATTGATCGCGTATTCCACCTTGGTGATGGCCGCCTGGTTCAGCATATTGTGCAGATTGCCCCGCATGCTGGGGTTGGGGTCGACGATCAGGACAGATAAGTCGCTATGTTCTGGCATTGTTCAGCTCTCGTTCATCTGTATGGTCATCCGCGGCGCCATTCTTGTATGTGCCTGGCAGAATTGTTTTTTGTCAGCATACTGCAAAGCCGCCCGGCCTTGCCAGCAAAATGCATGCAATCGGACGCGGGGCGCGCCCGGCAGCGTCCGGCGTTGTATTTCACGACATGCCTGCCGTTTTTGCGGCAACGGCGAACGGCGGCACGGCGCTTTGCCGGATTGCGCCGTGCCGCCCTGTGCGCCATGCCGAACTGGACCGCCGTTGTTGCACCTTGGCAAAAACTGTTCAATTCCGGGGCAAAATGGCCGCAAAGCCATAAGTTCCGGTCATAAAGCAGGGGTAAAACGGGTATAATGCGCGCAAAGGAAATTTGCCGTACGAAAGATATTGTCATACCTACCTTTAACCCGCAGCCACGCTGCATCAACCACCTTCCAACCATGTTGATACTGCCGGGTTCCAATGCCCTGTCCCATTTCCGTAGCCACCGTCTGTTAAGCCAACTGCAAGCCGTCTCGCCTGCGATTGTTGCCGTACAAGCACGCTATGTCCATTTCATCGATGCCAGCGCGCCCCTCACGGCCGATGACAGCACCCGTCTCGGCGCCTTGCTGACGTACGGCGAGCCGGCCCAGGCCGACAATACGGAAGGCGCTGCCGAAGAATTCTTCGTCATCCCCCGTTTCGGCACGATTTCGCCGTGGGCTTCGAAAGCCACCGACATCGCGCACAACTGCGGCATGGCGCACATCAAGCGCGTCGAACGCGGCATCGCTTTCCGCATCAACCTGAAATCGGGCATCCTGGGCAGCGCCATCGGCGCCGGCAAATTGTCGGACGAGCAAGTACAGGCCGTGGCCGACCTGCTGCACGACCGCATGACGGAATCCGTGCTGCGCAGCGCCGACGACGCCAAGGACCTGTTCCGCACGCTGGAAGCGCGTCCGCTCGAATCGATCGACTTGCTGGGGCAGGGCAAGCGCGCGCTGGAAACGGCGAACGTCGAGCTGGGCCTGGCCATGTCGGAAGACGAAATCGACTACCTGGACGCCGCCTTTACCAAGGCCGGCCGCAACCCGACGGACGTGGAACTGATGATGTTCGCGCAGGCGAACAGCGAGCATTGCCGCCACAAGATCTTCAACGCCGACTGGACCATCGACGGCGTGGCGCAGCCCAAGTCGCTGTTCGGCATGATCAAGAACACGCACGAACTGCAGCCGAAGGGTACCGTCGTCGCCTACAGCGACAACTCGTCCATCATGGAAGGCGCCACGGTCTCGCGCTTCTACCCGCGCGGTGCGAACCACGAATACGCGGCTTCCACGGAACTGACGCACACCCTGATGAAGGTGGAAACGCATAACCACCCGACGGCGATTTCTCCCTTCCCCGGCGCCTCCACGGGCGCGGGCGGCGAAATCCGCGACGAAGGCGCGACGGGCCGCGGCGCCAAGCCGAAGGCCGGCCTGACCGGTTTCACCGTGTCGAACCTGTCGCTGCCGGACGCCGTGCGCAGCTGGGAAACGGCCGCTTCCGTGACGGCGCCGCTGGCGTCGCGTACTGAGGCAGATCAATACGGCAAGCCGGAACGCATCGCTTCGCCCCTGCAGATCATGATCGAGGGTCCATTGGGCGGCGCCGCGTTCTCGAACGAATTCGGCCGTCCTGTCCTGGGCGGCTACTTCCGCACGTATGAACAGAACGTGGGCGCAGACAAAGACGCCGTGTTCGGCTACCACAAGCCCATCATGATCGCTGGCGGCATCGGCAATATCTCGGCGCAGCACACGCACAAGAACGACATCCCCGTCGGCAGCCTGCTGGTGCAGCTCGGTGGCCCGGGCATGCGCATCGGCATGGGCGGCAGCGCCGCTTCGTCGATGACGACCGGCAGCAACACGGCCGACCTGGACTTCGACTCCGTCCAGCGCGGCAATCCGGAAATGGAACGCCGCGCCCAGGAAGTCATCAACGCCTGCTGGCAAATGGGCGCGGACAACCCGATCATCTCCATCCACGACGTGGGTGCGGGCGGCTTGTCGAACGCTTTCCCGGAAATCACCAACGACGCCAAGCGCGGCGCGATTTTCGACCTGCGCAAGATCCCGCTGGAAGAATCGGGCATGGCGCCGAAGGAGATCTGGAGCAATGAGTCGCAGGAACGCTACGTTCTCGCCATCGCGCCGGAAAGCCTGCCATTATTTAAAGCCATGTGCGAACGCGAACGCTGCCTGTTCGCCGCCGTGGGCGTGGCCACCGAAGAACGCCAGCTCAAACTGATCGACCCGGAACTGGGCAACGAGCCGGTCGACATGCCGATGGACGTCTTGCTGGGCAAGCCGCCGAAGATGCAGCGCGACGTGGTCCACGTGGCCAACGATTTCCCGGCGATTGACCTGACGGGCATGGACCTGGTGGACGTGGCGCAAAAAGTGCTGCTGCTGCCGACCGTGGCCGACAAATCCTTCCTGATCACCATCGGCGACCGCAGCGTGGGCGGCATGACCGTGCGCGACCAGATGGTGGGACCATGGCAAGTACCGGTGGCCGATTGCGCCGTCACCACCATGAGCTTCGAAGGTTATCTGGGCGAAGCGATGGCCATGGGCGAACGCACGCCGCTGGCCGTCATCGACGCGGCAGCGTCCGGCCGCATGGCCGTGGGCGAAGCCGTTACCAACATCGCCGCCGCAGCCATCAGCGATATCAGCGACATCAAGCTGTCCGCCAACTGGATGGCCGCCTGCGGCCAGCCTGGCCAGGACGCAGCCCTGTACGATACGGTCAAAGCCGTCGGCATGGACCTGTGCCCGGCCCTGGGCATCAGCATCCCCGTCGGCAAGGATTCGCTGTCCATGCGCACGACGTGGAAAGACGAGGGCACGGGCGCGGCGAAATCCGTCACGTCGCCAGTGTCCCTGATCGTCTCCTCGTTCGCGCCCGTTCTTGATGTGCGCAAGTCGCTCACGCCGCAGCTCAAAACGGACCAGGGCGACACGTCCTTGATCCTGATCGACCTGGGCCGCGGCAAGAACCGCCTGGGCGCCTCGGCGCTGGCGCAAGTCATGGGGCAGCTGGGCAATGAAACGCCGGACGTCGACAGCGCGGAAGACCTGAAAGGCTTCTTCGCCGCCATCCAAAAGCTCAACAGCGACGACAAGCTGCTGGCCTACCATGACCGTTCGGACGGCGGCCTGTACGCCACCCTGACGGAAATGGCCTTCGCCGGCCACACGGGCATGTCGGTCAACCTCGACATGCTGACGATGGAAGGCGAGCACTCCAGCGACTGGGGCGACGCCAAGAACTGGGCCGGCCAGGTAGCGGAACGCCGCAACGAACTGACCCTGCGCGCCCTGTTCAGCGAAGAGCTGGGCGCCGTGATCCAGGTACGCGCGGAAGAAAAGTCGCTCGTCATGGACGTGCTGCGCACGTTTAACCTGGGCGCCTGCAGCCATATCATCGGCAAATTGAACGACCGCGACGTCATCGAATTCACGCGCGACGCCAAGCTCATTTACACCCAGCCGCGCGCGGACCTGCACCGCCTGTGGAGCGAAACGAGCTGGCGCATCGCCCGCCTGCGCGACAACCCGGCCTGCGCGGACGCCGAATACGACCGCCTGCTGGACGTGCAAGACCCGGGCATGTCGCCTATCGTCACGTTTGACCAGAACGAGAACATCGCCGCGCCATTCATCGCCACCGGCGTGCGTCCCCGCGTCGCCATCCTGCGCGAGCAGGGCGTCAACTCGCATATCGAGACGGCCTACGTGATGCATCAGGCAGGCTTTACGGCCGTCGACGTGCACATGAGCGACCTGATTGCGGGCCGCGTGAAACTGGACGACTTCCAGGGCGTCATCGCCGTGGGCGGCTTCTCGTACGGCGACGTGCTGGGCGCGGGCGAAGGCTGGGCAAAAACGATTCTGTTCAACGCCAGCCTGGCGGAACAGTTCGCGCGCTTCTTCAACCGCACGGACAGCTTCGGCCTCGGCATCTGCAACGGCTGCCAGATGATGAGCAACTTGAAGTCGATCATCCCCGGCGCCCACGCCTGGCCCAAGTTCACGCGCAACAAGTCGGAGAAATTCGAAGGCCGCTTTGCCATGGTCGAAGTGATGGATTCCCCATCGATCTTCTTCAACGGCATGGCCGGCACCCAAGCCGGCATCGCCATCGCCCACGGCGAAGGCTACGCCGACTTCTCGCAAACGGGCGACATCACCCAGGTCACGAAAGCCATGCGCTTTGTCGACAACAAGGGCGCCGCCACGGAAGCGTATCCATACAACCCGAACGGCTCGCCGGAAGGCATCACCTCCGTCACCACGCCAGACGGCCGCTTCACCGTGCTGATGCCGCACGCGGAGCGCGTGTTCCGCAGCGTCCAACAGTCGTATCACCCTGAAGCATGGGGCGAGGATTCGCCATGGATGCGCATGTTCAGGAATGCGCGGAAGTTTGTGGGGTAATTAGTTCGCTAGCAGGGCGGCGCCGGAGTTCAAGGCGCTGCTGCTGGGGTAGGAATGAGAAAGCCGCTGTCGGGAGACAGCGGCTTTTTTTTACGGTTTAGTAATTGCACGGAACCTATTTTGAATGAGGCGATAAGACGTAGCGTCGAAATTTTCATGTGGTTGCGCGTTGCGATAGCGTGCTTTGCAAACTGTTGGTCAATAAACGTACGGTCACTAAGTATGTATTTCCATATGGAATTTTTTTTGCAATTATGCTAGTATATTTATTTGTTCGACATATCATTTTTGGGTCGAGTTTTTATATTTGGGTTTGAAAAATTTTTGATTTTCCGTAAGATTTTCAAATATCTGGCTCCGGTTTATGTGACTGCTTGTCGCACTAAAAATGTCGGGCTTGTTTTTTTGGGATGGCTGTCTCAGAGTTTATTGAGATTCGTCGTCAATTAAATTTTCAATATAGACGGGAGAAGTAGAATGGGAATATGGGATTCAATTAAAAAAACCGCAATGAAGGCAAAGTGTGGAATGGGATTTCATGCTGGAACAGGAAAAAATGTTGAAGGGAAGCCATTGTGCTACTTCGAAAATTTGTGCCCTGATTGCAATGAAACAATTAAGGTCAGCAAGCATAATTATCCATTAAGCTGGGAAGATGCTGGTCGTGATTACGACAGTGATAATAAGTGCACAAAAGTGCAAAAATGTGATCATTGCGATCATCAGATGAGGAAGGTTGTACACGCTGAATATGAGCGTGTGGGTAAAAATGGCCGCTGTCAAATTATCGAAAAATGTGTTCAATGCGGCGATGAAAAAACTGGATCTGAAAGCCATAGCTGGTATCGGTATGGATCTCAAGAGAATAGTTCGAATGTGACTGTTAAATGCCATGATTGTCAAAAAACGGAAACAAGATCACACTTTTGATGTTCAGCCAATTTGGTGATTTCTATCACTGAAATCTGAAGGGCATGATTTAGTGGAAATTTATCTGGAGAAAACGTAACGGTTTCATCACCAGATAGATCAGCGAGCGAAAATTTTCTCGATAGCGCACTAAATTATTTCTTCAGGTTTTTTGATGAAGGTTACAACCCCTTCGCCACCCCCACAATCACCACCGCCGACGGCACCAGCAAAAACTGCGCGATCAGCGTGCCCGCCAATCGGCTTCCCACCAGCCACACCACCGCCCGCCTGAACTGCGATTCTTCGATCTTGCCTTCGATGACGTCATCCGTCATGCCCGACATGTGCGGGTCGATGAAGACGGCCATCATGACGGTGGCGCCGCCGTTGATGATCGATGAAAGGGTGCTGGAGGTGACGCGCACGCTGGGGTCGAGCACGCCCGCGTATAGCGCGGCAAAGACCCCGACTGTCCACAGGGCCGTGGCGATGACGTTCATGGCTGTCATGGAAATAGATACGCCGGATTTTTGGCGCAGGCCCGTGACGTTGGCGGGCTTGGGCAGGCTGGCGGAGGTCTTGAGGTAGGACAAGCCGCCCTTGAAGACGGCGTGCAGCAGCAGTTTTGGCACCGACCTGTGTACCTGGAAGTGCTCGACGGCGCGGCAGAAGGCGCGCTGGAAGGTGGGGATCAGGATGGCGCCCAGTACCGTTGCCAGGCTGGCGGAGAACAGCAGCCAGCGGAAGTCGAGCAACAGGGCGCTGGCGGCGACATGCTGGTCGATGCCCGTTTCCACGCGCTTGGCCAGGAATGGCCCCAGGAAGGAATTCGACGTGCGCGACAGCAGCATCAGAATGCTGAACAGGGCCAGCGAGACGGCGATGCGCCGGGTGCGGATGCCGGCGATGCGCACGGAGTAGGCGAGGGTGCCGATGATGTGGATGATGAACGTCAGCGCGCAAATCAACAGCAATTGCTTGTCCATCACAACCTTGCAGTAAAGAAAATGTCATTCCATGCTGCCATGAAGTTACTTATTTTTCAACTGCAATGAGATAAGCATGACGGTCATCGTCTTTTTCATTCCATGGTTGTGGATGGACACGCAGCAGCGTCTTGCCGCGCTGTGCAGTGAACGCTGGATTCTCTGGCTGAATGACGGAAATAATGTCAAAAATAAATATTCTTAATTGGTGAATATTGGTGAATATTTAGCAATATCAAACGGTGCAGAATCAGGCATCGCGTCTTTTGCAAATTCAACAATTCTTCATAGGCATCGTCTGATCCTGCCCGCAAGGCGAGGGCGGCGGCACTGCGGGCAGCAGCAAGATTCTTAACCGACTTTCGCAAGCAGCGCTTGCATGAGGAGAATTGATGATGACGCCATATCCCGATGATGCCCTGCATCTGACCTCCGAGTGGTTCATTCTGCCCGGCGGCGAGGCGCAGGTGGAGCAGGCGCTGGCCGTGCTGGTGCAAGCCGTGCTGTCGCAGGAACCCGATACGCTGGCTTATCTCGTGCACCGCCCGCGCGCGGCACCTTCCCGCCTGCAGTCGCTGCCGCCGGGCAGTCCCCAGTCGCTGCTGTTTTATGAAATCTATCGCAACGACGCCGCGTTCCTGCTGCATGTGAACGGGCCGGTATTCCAGGCATTCGTCGCCGAGCACGGCCACCTGTTTATTGGCGCCGAGGGGCGGCCCTTTACCACGGTGGCCTTTCTCTCGCAGGTCAACGGTTTTATGCGCAGCGCGCCTGTCTAGGCGGCATGGCGGCCCGGCTATCGATCTTGTCGTCGTCCCTCAACTGGAGAAAGTCATGCGAAAAATTGCAATATTAATATTGCTTGCTGGCCTGTGTGCCAATGCCGCCGCGCAAGCCATCGATCCCTTCGCCAATTCGCAGCTGCCGCCGCCCGCCGGCTATAGCGGCCCCGTGTTTGCCTTGAGCCATGCCTACCCGGCTGGCCAGGCCGTCCCTGCGATGCCATGGCGCGCGGCCATCAACAACGGCCAGATTACGACGGCGAATGCCGGCGCCTATGCCGAGGCGTTGAAGGCATCGATCGGGGCGGACATGCGCGTCATGTTGCTCGACTACAAGAACTGGAACGCCGGCGAGCGCGGCTGGTACAACGAGCCGTGGATGGGCGCGACTTCGGTGGCGAAAAAACGCGCGACCATGCGTGAACCCCTGCGCGGCATGTATGTGGGGTCGGCCGAGCTCGATGCAGACCTGTTCAAGGCCAGCGGCCTGAAACGGCCGATCACCACCTATGTGCTGACGTATTACGACAAGACCGCCGCCGTTACGCTCAACAAGGTGTGGGGGGCGACGGCGCGCGAGCCCAACCTGACGGCGCAATCGACGCAATTTGCCGAAGGCTCGGTGATCATCAAGGCCGCGTTCATCACGGCGGGGCCGGAACTCTGGCCGGTCATGCAGGGCACCGTGTCCTGGCCCGCGTATGTGAGTGTCAACGCCACGCTCCCCAAGCCACCCACGGCGCCCGCGTTGACCAATACGTATCTGATGCAGTTCGACATCATCGTCAAGGACAGCGTGTCCGCGCCGAAGACGGGCTGGGTGTTCACCACGCTGGTCTACGACTCGCGCGCGGCAAAGGGCGGCGACATCTGGGACAAGATGGTGGTACTGGGCGCGCAATGGGGCAATGATCCGCAGGCCAGCGACCCCGCCATACTCAAGCCGGTGCTGCAGGAAAACTGGATGAACCCGAAGGCGCCCGCCTACGGCAGCGCTACCCTGGGCTGGGGCGGGCGCCTTTCCGGCCCCAACGATGGTGCGATGAATAATATTGCCTATCCGGAAGGGAAGAAACCCACCCTCAAATACGCGCGCAACGGCCAAAACTCGTCCTGCATGAGCTGCCACAGTTCCGCGCAATGGAACGTGGCCAGCCATGCCATGCCATCGTTCCTGTTGCCGATACTCAACTCCGGCTCCATCCAGCGGCCCGCACCGCAAAACGGCACCGATTTCACGCTCTCGCCGGCGCCCGGTTCGGCGCTATGGATGAAATGGTTTCAGAACCGCAAAGGCGACGTGCCGATGGATGCCGGCAGCATCGCGGGCGACTTCGATATGGTGCTGACCTTTAAATCGTTGCCGAACTGGTACTCATCGACCCAGACCCCGGGCGTGGCGCACACGCTGATGAATTTCGACCTGCGGGGCAAGCGCCTGCCCGGCAAGGAAGCGGAGTAACAGCGGCGGCAGGGCAGGTCCATGCTTGCATTTGAGGCATGCGCCCTCATTTGGGTGGGAGTGGCAGCGTAGCGCTGCCCCACCCACACCAACCCGGAGGTACACCATGAGTTTCGATTCCTTTTTGTCCAAGCTGAAGTCCAAGGCAAGTGAACTGAAAACCGAGGCACTGAAGTACAAGAACAAGGATTTCCTGAACGCCGCGATGGCGGGCTCGGCCCTGATCGCCATGGCCGACGGCAGCGTCAGTGCGGAAGAGAAGCAGAAGATGGTGAAGTTTATTGAAAGCAATGATGCGCTGTCCGTGTTTACCACCAGCGATGTCATCAAGGCTTTCCAGGAATATGTGGGCCAGCTGGAATTCGACAAGGATATCGGCGAAGCCAAGGCCTATCAGGCGCTGGGCAAGATGAAGTCGAATGTGGAGGCGTCGCGCCTGCTGGTGCGCATGATTATCGCCGTCGCTTCGTCGGACGGCAATTTCGACGCCAACGAGCAGCGCGTGGCCAGCAAGATCGCGCGCGAGCTGGGCTTGACTCCGGCGGAGTTCGAGCTGCAGTAAAGCCGGGGCCAGCCGGCCCCGGCTGGCTTAACTCTTGTCCCACCACGGCGGCGTGCTTGACGACCAGGGGCACGCCATGTCCACTTCGCTGATCCTGTAGCGGATCTCGATCACCTGGCCGGGGCTGAAGGGACCGCGTTTCCAGTCGCCGGAATCGAAGACGTAGCCTTTGCCCTTGATGCAAAGACTGGTCGGATTGTTGCCGATGGGACCGGTCGAGTGCAGGGTGACGCGCACTTCGCCGTTGGCGTCCAGCGGCGCGTCGCCGCCCATGAACAGTGGATCCGAGCCGACGTCGCAGACGCTGGTGCTGCCTATCTTGCTGCAGCGTTTGATGTACGTTTGCTGGCGCGCCTGGGCCAGGTAATCGTCATGCCGCATCGGCTTGCCGTCGTCATAGCTAAAGCGCAGGATGACTTGCGTGGGCTCGCTGGCCGGATGGCGCGTGGTGCTGGTGCAGGCGGCGCTGACCAGGGCCAGCAATGGCCAGCTTAGCAGGCGCAGGCTGCGGCGCAGCAAGGCCCGCAGGGGTGTCGTACCGGATGTGTGCCGCATGCGCTTGCCGTTCGTCTCGTGAATCTGGCGGCGATCATAGCATGCGGGCTGGCGTGCGGCGCGCGCGTTGCGGCCGGACGGTCAGGGCACTGTGTGATTCATTTCTTGTAACACTTTTTTGCACAGCTGGCCGTAAGCCAGGCCCGCGCCGTGCCGGTGCCCGGCCAGGTCATAGGCGGCGCTGATGTCCTGCCATCGCACGCTGCCGGGCAAGGGGCGCAAGTCGTCGTCGAGGTCCATTTCGAAGTGGATGAAGTGACCATCGGCACTCAGCAGCTTGCCGCGGACGGCGGGCAGGTCGGGAAAGGCCAGCCGCAGGTCGAGCATGATGGCCGTGCCCAGCGCCACGCCGTGGCCGGCCGCGCACTGGCGCAGGGCGTCGGGCAGGGGAAGCGCGCGCCACCAGGCCGCCGTCTGGCGGATGGCGGCCAGGGTCCGCGCGTTTTGCTGCTCGATGCTGCATTGCTTGCTCATGGCTGCCCTGTCTGCGCCGGCCGGACCTGCCGGTCCGGTCCTGCGCTTGCCGGCCTCAGCGCGACGCCAGGCTCATGTTTTGCACATGGGCCGGCACGACCTCGCCGCTGGCCAGGCTCTCGGCCGGTACCATCATCAGTACTTCGCCGCCCACGCTGCCATCGTCGCGCAGGTCGATGCGCATGGCCAGCTGCCTGTCCAGCGCCACGAAACTGTTGCTGGTGGCGGCAATGATGCGGTGCTCATCCTGGTCGTCGATGCGCGCATACATGGCGCCGATGCTGCCGGCGTTGCGCAGATGGAGCACTTGGCCGTTCGCCAGCTCGTAGCCGCCGCGGAACGGGGCGAAGTCTTGCGCATTCATGAAGTGCCTTTGTGCCGGCAATTCTATCGTCTGCAGGCGTCCGCCGGGAATGACGACGGTCTGGCTGTCGGGAAGCGATTGTGCGTTTGCCAGCAGGGCGCATGCGCCCAGGGTGCCGGCCAGTATCCATGTTTTCATTTTCCAGCCCATCCTTGAAGTGTGGTGCCGTCCGCTGCCGGTGCGGCCATGTTGATGTGGGTGCCAGGGAAATCGAACCGGTTCGTCCGCATGCACTGCCATCACGTGGCAAGGTGCGGCCAGCCGGTCTTGTCAGTGTAGGCAGGCGCGTTGCGCCGCACATCATCCGGGCGGATGATATGGCGTCATGCGTCGAAGGCGGCCAGGTGGGCCGTCGAACCGTGGAACAGGGCGATCAGTTCGCCCTGGCGCCGCGTATCCGTCTTCAGGTAGGCGTGGTGCAGGTGGGTCTTGACGGTATTGACGCTGATGCCGCAGCGGGCCGAGATTTCGCCGATGGTGGCCCCTTGCGCCAGGGCCTGGCCCACTTGCGCTTCGGCTTGCGTCAGGTCAAACAGCTGGCGCAGCGCGGGTATCGACATGTTCGACAGGGCAGGGTCGCGCGCGACGACGAGCGCGCATGGCGCGTGCCAGGCGGGGAAGGGCGCCACCGTCAGCAGCAGCGCCGGCGACTGGCCGCGCGGCAGGCGCAGCGACTGGCATTGCGGCGCGCCGTGCATGCTGGCGATGACCAGGCGCACGGCGCGCATCAGGGCCGGCGGCGGCCCCAGACGCAGCGGTGCGTCGAGCAGGGCGTGGCCGGCGGCGCTGGCGTACAGCACGCGCACATGTTCGTCGAGCAGCAGTACGGCCGCGCCCATGGCGTCGAGCGCCGCCATGCCGCACCTGCCCGCCAGGCTGTCGTCTTGCAGGCGCTGGCGCAGGCGCAGGGCGCGCTGCAGTTGCGGCACCAGATCCTGCAATTGCTGCCTGGCGCGGCGCTCGTGTTCCGGCGGCGCGGGCTGGCGGCTGATGGCCAGCACGGCCATGCTGTGCGCGCAGATGGGGATCACGGCGGCCAGCGGCTGGCAGGCACACGGCGGTGCCGCGCCGCCGCCCAGCACCTGGCCGGCAGGCTCGTCGTCGTAGAGGGTGAGGCTGGCGCTGGCGGCGCCGAAGACGCGGGCGATGTCGCAGCACAGACCGGGCCAGCAAGCGTCATCGCCGGCCGCGTCGAGCAGCTTTCCGATCAGTTCGCCCCAAACACGCTGGGCCTGGCCTGGCGCCGTCATGTTATTCCCATACTCTGGTTGCACAGTATCGCCTGGCGTGCTGGTGCGTGACTGGGTAAGGACTGCGACGCAACGGGGACCGGCCGCCTTCGTGGGGGACGGGCCTGCCGCTGTCATCTGGCCGGGGTAACTATCAAGATAGTACAAACACTGGGGCACCGCAATGCGGCACTGCCGGCGGCGCGGCGTGCTTGCGGATGTTCGTCAGGCATACTCAGGCATCACCGCGCCACGCTGCCGATCAGCGCCGGGAAATCGGCCATGAAGCCGTCGCGCGCCAGGATGCCGGCAGAGACGTTCTGCGGGTCCGACTCGTCGCGGCGCATCAAACGGGCAAACGTGTAGGTCTTGCCCTTGCTGGAGGCCCACCCGACATACCAGCCATAGCCGGACGCCGCCCCCGTCTTTGCGTGCAGCTCCCAGCCGGCAAGCGGCTTGTCCTGCTTCGTCAGCGCCGCCGTCATGGCATAGGCATGTTGCGTCACGTCAAGCTGACGATTGACCACTTTGCCGAGAAAAGAGAGCTGTTCCAGAGGCGAAATGCGCAGCGACGACGAAATCCAGGACATCGTCAGCCCATCGTGTTCGGCGTCGCCGGCAACGTTGGCGTTTCCATAGTCAAATTTTCTCGTGTACGCGGCAAAACGCTCCCTGCCCAGGGAGCGGGTGAGGTTTTGCGAATACCAGACCACGGAATCCTGCATCCACTTTTGCGGATTCGTCGGATGCTTCCACGAGTCGAGCCAAGCGACGTATCCAGGCTGATACGGCAATTCCGGCGCGTGTTCGTTCTTCAGGAAGCCCGCGTCGTAGGCCATGAGACTGATTGCAATTTTGAAGGTGGAAGCGGGCGTCACCTGTTTCCTGCAGTCGCCACGCTGGAGCACAATTGCACCGTTGCCGGCATCCGCGATAGCCGTGCATATTTCCGCTGCATGCGCCATGGAAAATAGGGATATCAGGCCTGTGCAGGCGAGGTAATTTTTCATGAAATTCATTCAACCTTCCACTGGGTAGGGGAACCGCGTCATGCCGCATTTGCCGGGGCAGCAATATCCACGGCGAGGGCGTCCGGACCGGCTCAGTGTACGAGATGGTTATCATATTTGCAAGCAAAGGGGCAGCGGCGGGAACGCTGGCAGGCCGGACGGGGCCGGGGACGACTATGCCGGACGCGCGACTCTTGTTGGCACATGTCGTTTCCGCGGCAAACGGACACACGGAAAACATATCCATAGGGTAAGCTTCGGGCCTAGGCTATTTCGCAACTCTATCAAAAATACATGACTTCCATAATGATTCCCGACGTCGCCCTGGTCGACAATACCGAACAACGCACGCCGCTGGTGCTGGTGCTGGACTGCTCCGGCAGCATGGATGGCGAACCCGTCTCGCTGCTCAACGAAGGCCTGGCCTTGCTGGAACAGGAACTCAAGGCCGACGTGATCGCCGCCAAGCGCGTGCGCATCCTCGTGATTCAGTACGGCGCCCACGATGAAGCCGTGGTGGCCAGCAACTGGTGCGACGCCATGGATTTCACGGCGCCCGTTTTGTCCGCGAACGGCACCACGCCGACGGGCGCGGCCGTGGAGCTGGCGCTGGCGGAAATCGAGCAGGAAAAGCAGCGTTTCCGCCAGGCGGGCGTGGCGTACACGCGGCCATGGCTGTTTTTGATGTCGGACGGCGAGCCGACGGACCGCTGGCAGCAGGGCGCCGGGCAGGCGCGCGCGGCCGAGCAGGGTAATAAAGTGGCGATCTTCCCCATCGCCGTGGGCGACCATGCGAATATCGACACGCTGGGGCAGTTTTCCAGCCGTGGCGAGCGGGGCGTGAAGCAGCTGAAAGGCTTGCAATTCCGCGAGCTGTTCCTGTGGCTGAGCGCCAGCATGCAGGTGGTGTCGCAATCGCGCCCCGGCGCGCAGGCGCAGCTGGCGTCGACGGACGGCTGGTCCGTCGTGAGTACGTGAAAGCCCGGTGATCCATGCCGATCGTAAACCAGCAGTGGCGCGTCTTCGGCGCCTCCGTCACGGGCAAGGCCCATCTGGATAAAGACATCGCTTGCCAGGATGCGCACGCCCACGCCGTCGTGAACGACGTCTTGGTGGCTGTCGTCTGCGACGGCGCCGGTTCTGCCCGCCTCAGCGAGCAGGGCGCGCAGTTTGTCGCAACACACGCCGTGCAGGCGCTGGCGGGACGGCTGGAGCAGGGCGCCACCGTGCAGGATCTGCAGGACGGCGCGCTGGCGGGCACGCTGGCGCAGGTCCGCGCCGCGCTCGACGACATCGCCGGCGCCGCCAGCGCCACCCTCGATGACTACGCCTGCACGGTCGTGGGCGTGGTGATGGGGCCAGATGCCGGCTTCTTCTTCCACCTGGGCGATGGCCTGGGCGTGGCGCAGCGGATGGACGGCGGCGAACTGATCTCGCTGCCCGCCAACGGCGAATACGCCAACGAAACATATTTCATCAGCGGCGCGCGCTGGCGCGAACAGCTGCGCCTGCTTGCGATTCCTCAAGCCGTGCGCGGCGTCGTGCTGATGTCGGACGGCTGCATGCCCTTTGCCATGAGCAAGAACAATGCAGCGCTGTACGCACCGTTCATGGATGCCGTGCAAGGCTATCTGCGCACGGTCGAGAGCAGCGAGCTGGGCAATACGGCGCTGGCGTCCACCCTGGCCGACCCGCGCACGCACCAGATCACGGGCGACGACAAGACCCTGCTGCTGGCCTTGCGCGCATGAGCCGGAAGCAGGGCGTGACACCGGGCCTGACTCCGGGCGGCAAGATATGGCTGGATAAGGTCCGCAGTTTGATCTTGGGCAAGCTGATCAAGAGCGGCGGCGCGGGCAGCGTCTACCTGCTGCCCGGTGCGCCCGCGCAGGTCGCCAAGCTGTACCACCCGCACCTGGACCGGGCCGCCAACCGGCGCAAGCTCGAAGCGATGCTGGAACTGTCGCCCGAATTGCCCGATCAGCTCGAAAACGGCAAGCGCTACGTGCAGATCGCCTGGCCGCAGGCGGCCGTGTTCGACGGCCAGGGCGGCTTTGCCGGTTTCGTCATGCCCCTGCTGGACATGGCGCAAACGGCCGAGCTGGAACAGATCATGCAGGAGCGGCAAGCGCGCGCGGCGGGCCTGCCCACGGGCCTCGGTCCCAAGCTGACCCTGGCCGCCAACTTGGCCGCCGTCCTCGACGCGCTGCACCAGCAGCAGCATTACGTGGTCGACCTGAAGCCTGTGAACCTGCGTTTTTACCGCGATTCCCTGTACATCGCCATGCTCGACTGCGACGGTTTCAGCATCCAGGGCCATGCGGAGCGCTTTCCTGCCGAGCAATTCACGGCCGACTACCTGGCGCCGGAATTCCAGCGCAAGGGCATGCCGGCGGGCACGGAGCTGGCGCAAGACCGCTTCGCCCTGGCCGTCGTCATCTTCCAGCTGCTGAACTTCGGCATCCACCCCTACAGCGGGCGGCCCGGCAATGCGCAGGCGCCCACCGATATTCCCGGCCGCATCCGCGACGGGTATTACGCGTATGGCGTGAAGCGCCACAAGAACATGGCGCCGAACGCCACCAGCGGCCACGCCTTGATGCCGCCCGAGCTGCGCGCCATGTTCGACCGCGCGTTTTCCCCGGCGCCGCAACCGCAGCGGCCCTCGGCGGCCGACTGGGCGCAGTTGTTGCGCGGCTATGCGCAGCGCAGCGGCGGCAAGCTCGTCGTGTGTGCCGCGAATGCCGAGCACCAGCATTTTGCGGGCCAGGGCTGCGCGGCCTGCGCGCGCGACAAGGTCATTGCGGCGGCCGCGCAAGCGTCCGTGCAGGCCCAGCAGATGCAATTGCAGCAACCATCGTTGCCGCCGCAGCGCAGCGCGCGCGGCGCGCACCATACGACGCCAGGGCAGGCGCCCGTTGCCATCCCGATATCGGGCAGCGGCGGCATCACGGGCAAGGGCTGGGCCGTGGTGGTGTTGCTGATCGTGCTGTTCCTGATCGGCTTTACGGCCTGGACTTCGTCGCCCGACGAGGCGAAGGACAAGGCCGCGCTGCAGGCCCAAGCCGATCAGGCCGCCGGCCTGGAAGTCTTTGGCTGGCGCCCCCGCAAGGCGGCCGATTTCCAGCCGTCCGATGCGCGCAAGGCCGTGCGCAGCCTGTCGCAGGCGGTCAGCAAGGGCGACGACGACGCCGTCACGCGCGGCTTGCAGCTGCTGTACCGTTCCGGACAGGAAAAGGCATCTGTCTACGGCGGCGACCGCACACGGGCGCAGCTGCGCGCGTCCTTGCTGGAAGGCCTGGGCTGGGTGCCCGGCTATGAGCCGGCGCTGGTCGCCAGCTATCTTGACTTGCTGCAAGCGAACCCGCGCGACCATCTGGTGGCGGCGGCCATGGGCCGCATGCACCTGAGCCTGAACGAACCGCAGGCGGCGCGCCAGTACTTCGAGCAAGCCGTGTGGGCGCACCCGACGGATGGCACGGCCTGGCTGGGCATCGCGGCGGCGGCCCTGCTGCGCGGCGGCGACGAGCGCGATGCCGTCAACCTGGTGGCGCTGGCGCAGCTGACGGCTTACCGTTATGCGGTGGAGCACGCCTTGCCCGCCGAGCCGGGCCAGCCGTCCGACCATGGCGTCGCGCGCATGGCGCAGCGCATGAACCTGGCCGCCAAGGTGCTGCGCCTGGCCCAGCCGGGCGCCTACCAGAAGCGCTGGGACAAGGCGCTGGCCGATGGCGCGTTGCTGGCGGCCAGACTCAAGGCCTTGCCGCCCTTGCGCGACCAGGTGGCCGGCGTGCAGCGCGAGACGATGACGACGGTTGAATATGGCGTGCTGGACGAGAAGCATGCAGCGGGTGAAAACCGCCTGACCCTGACGATTGCCGCCGACGGCACCCTCAGCTACGCGGCGGCCGAGTTGCCGATGGAACCCATGCTCAACAAGGTGCTGCTCTATAGCGTGAAGCGCTGGACCTATTTGCCGGCCGTGCAGCACGGTCAATTGCTCGATTCCAAGGTGGTGGTACTGGTGCGCTACCGCAACGGTCGGGTCAGTTTCGCGCCGGGCGGTGTGTCCGTCGCGCCGGATAATTAAAGGAATGGCATGAAAATCAAGACCTTATGCGCGCTGCTTGGCGCTTGCCTGCTGACCCCGGGCCTGGCGCAGGCGGACATCGTGCAGCGCCAGGTGCTGGCCAGCATGGCCGCCGAACCCGACAACGAGGGCGGCGACGTGTACACGATTGCCGGCACGACGGCCTGCGGCGGCAGGCAGATCCGCATGGATGCCCGTTCGGTGAACCTGGACGAGGCGCCTTACGCGGCGCTGAAGGCCGAACTGGCCGACCACATCCGCAGCAAGACGCCCATGCTCGTCACCGTGAAAAGCTGCCCCGAGGATGCGAGCGTGCCCATCGTGCGCCGGATCGCGGCCTGCACGCCAGCCACCTGCGCCGATGGCCGGGCGAGGCTGTACCTGCACGAACGTTTCTTTCCCGTCGAGCAGGAGCAGGCGCCCAACGTGCTGCTGTTGCCCTTGCCAAAAGGCAAACTGCCTGGCACGTGGAAGGTCGATATTTATAGCGTGACCGGCCACAAGCTGCGCCTGTCGGGCCATGTCAACCGGGCCGATTATGCCTCCGGCGAGCTGGTGGGCGGCTACGTCACGTATTACCCGAATGGCAAGATCGAAAAGCAGGTGGCGCAGGACGGGCAGGGCCGGCAGCACGGCGTCGGCAGCAAGTATTATCCCG
The DNA here is from genome assembly GCF_900156175.1 of Janthinobacterium sp. TND4EL3. Taxonomy (GTDB): domain Bacteria; phylum Pseudomonadota; class Gammaproteobacteria; order Burkholderiales; family Burkholderiaceae_D; genus Janthinobacterium. Next base: position 50,469 of record NZ_FTMV01000009.1, on the reverse strand, counting down.
ATGGCACGCTGGAGCTGCGCGGCAACTGGCGCCACGGCATGCCCGAGGGCGCACACCAGCGCTATCACACTACGGGCAAGCTGAGCGAGACGAGCCGCTACCGCGATGGCAAGCAGCTCGACGGCCCCGTGCAGACCTTCGATGAAAATGGCAAACCGAGCACGAGTTATGTACTGCGCGGCGGCAAGATGGAAGGCGAGATGCTCACGTATTTCCCTGATGGACGCATTTCCAGCCGCTCCGCAATGAAGGAGGGGAAATACAATGGTTTGACGACAAACTATTACGCTGATGGCGCCGTGCGCGGCACCATGACCTTGCGCAATGACTTGCCCACGGGCGAGGCGCTGGAATTCTATCCGGACGGTAAGGTGCAAAGCCGCCAGCAGTATGCCGACGATGGCGGCTTGCTGAGCCTGCAGCGCTACAGCCCGCAAGGCGTGCTGCTGCTGGAGCGGCGATGGGATGCGCAATTGCGCGAACAGGGCACGTCGCGCTCGTGGTACGAAAGCGGCAAGCCCGAGCAGTCGATCGACTACGTGAACGACCGGCGCGACGGCTGGAGCCGCAGCTGGCACGAGGATGGCAGCCTGAAAAGCGAATGCCGGTATGTGGCCGGCAAGGCCCAGGGCGGTTGCGGCGAGCCGTTGCCATCGCAGGAACTGGAACGCAAGGAGCAGGCATGGCGCGCATTGTGAAGCACGTGCTTGGCGCCATGCTGCTGTGGCCGGTGCTGGCCAGCGCCGAGATCGAGCAGCGCCAGGTCGTCAGCGCCATCGCGGCGGCGGCCGGCGGCGATGTGCTGACCCTGGCCAGCGACAGCGGCTGCGGCGGGCGCCAGGTGCGCATGGATGCCCGTTCGGTCGGGCTGGATGCGGCGCAATACGCGGCCATGAAGCAGCAGCTGGCGCCGCTGATACGCGACGCGACGCCCTTGCTGATGCGCATCCTGTCGTGTCCGGCGCCGGGCGCAGCGGCGGCCATGCCCGAAGTTGGCAAACTTGGCGGTTGCGAGCCGCAAGCGTGTGCCGATGGCAAGGCGCGTCTGTACCTGAACGACAATCTGCGGCGCGGCGAAGTGAAGGAGCATGCGCGCTATGCGCTCGTCGTGCCGCTGCCACCAGGCAAGACACCGGGCACCTGGCAAGTCGCGGTATTCCACGTGCGCGAAGGCGAGCCGACGCGGCTGTCGGGCCAGGTCGACGGCCCCGATTACCTGCGCGGCAAGCTGGTGGGCAACTACAGCATGTATTACCCGCATGGACAGCTGGAAATGCAGGTGGAGCAGGACGGGCGCGGCGTGCCAGAGGGCATGCAGACCCGCTACTATCCGGACGGCCAGGTTTCCATGCGCGGCACGTGGCGCAATGGCGTGCAGGAGGGTGAGGAGCAGACTTATCACCAGAGTGGCAAGCTGATCGAGTCACGCACCTACCGCAACGGCGCCCGCGCCGATGGCTTGATGGAAACCTTCGATGAGCACGGCAAGCTGCGCACGCGCATGACGCAGCTCAAGGGCCAGGCGGAGGGTGAACTGCTGCTGTTTTATCCCGATGGCAGCGTGGAAAGCCGCAGCCAGTATGTCAATGGCATCAGGACGGGACCGGGCACGGAATATTTTCCGGATGGCAAGGTACGCAGCACGGTAAGCTATGTGGACGGCAAGCCTGCCGGCGACAGCGTCGAATATTATCCGGACGGTAAAGTCGCCAGCAAGCGCACGCACAGCGGTCATTACGTGCTGCGCAGCGAACAGCGTTTCAGCCGCGCCGGCGTATTGATCGTGGACAAACGCTGGAACGCGGGCGGCCGCGAGGAGGGCGCATTGCGTTCCTGGTATGCGGATGGCAAGCCGCGCCAGCTGATCGAATACGTGAACGGCGAACGCCAGGGCTGGACGCGGCATTGGAACGAAGATGGCAGCCTGGAAAGCGAATGCCGCTATGTGGCGGACGAGCCGCAGGGGGAGTGTATGGGTGCGTCGGCCAGATTTTCGTATACGGAAGATGGCATACACATAGACTAGGCGGCGGGCCGGTCAGGTCCTTTATCGGCCTGCGATCAAACGGGCATAGCGGTAATCTGGGATCAGCAACGGTTCAATTTCTGCTCTCCAAACCCAGGCTGCGATATCACGCGGAGTTTCTTCCTGCGTAAAATCAGCAAAGAATTCCCGCAGGCTGGTGATGGCGATCAGAAAGTCTTCGGCGCCTAGCAATTGAAAGGAATACACCTCCTGGGTGATGAATTCTCCGCTTGTTATGCTGGACAATATTTCATGGTTGGAACTCAATACCTCATCGAAAATGGCGCCAAACACACGCCATAGTGCATCATCGATACTGGCCCAGGACAGGTTTTCGGCCGAGGGCGGATGTTTGGGGTCAAGAAGACCGATAACAATAACACCCATGGATCAGTTCACTGCCACAAGGGCGCTACTGGTAGGCACAGCGTGGAGCCAGGCCGCAATGTTGCGCGAAATGAATAGCGCCACCACCATCCAACTAGCGACATTGTCGTCCCATGAGATGAACGACTGCTTCTGGCCGCTTGAAGCCACCTCAAATTGCATACCTGTTCCGTGCAGCGGCCTCAAGCTCAGCTTGCGCCAAGCCTGCTTGTTGCCAAAATTCAAAAAAATACTCCAATGTTTCGGCAGTAGCGCAACTATCCATGGGATGCAAGACGCATATGGCCGTTCTTATTTTCAAGACGTCCGGCGCGTGCGATTGATCTCGCCCTTCGATTGCTCGCCAGAGGCGTACACGCTCAGCGATGACTTCCTCAGCCGTCGCCGCGCCGCTCATGTATCGATACACCACAGCTGCCGCTGACCTGGCAAGCGCAGGCAATTGCTCAGTCACACTGCCGATCGCCTCAATCATGAAGCGCTGAGCTGAAAATTGCTCTGCAGGGGCAGATGCAATGGCATCAAAAAGTTTCCTATTTAACATTTTGCGTTAGGTTTCGGTGATTGCGCGATGCCTGCAGCGGGGCCGCCTGTGGCAAATGGCGGCACACCGCCGTGTTTCATCGCACGATGCGCCTGCTGTCGGCATCAGCAGGCGGTCGTGTTCGTCGACTAGCGGTGCGGCGGCGTCAGCACGCTGGCGATGGCCTTTGGTAACGTTTCCGGATAATCGCGGCTGAAGTGCAGGCCGCGGCTTTCGCGGCGCGACAGGGCGCTGTTGACGATCATCGAGGCCACGTCGACGAGGTTGCGCAATTCCAGTAAATCGTGCGTGATGCGGAAGTTGCGGTAGTACTCGTCGATTTCTTCCTTCAGCAGGGCGATGCGGTGCTGGGCCCGCTCCAATCGCTTGGTCGTGCGCACGATGCCCACGTAATTCCACATGAAGCGGCGCAGTTCGTCCCAGTTGTGGGAAATCACCACTTCCTCGTCCGCATCCGTGACGCGGCTTTCATCCCAGTCGGGCAGGTAGGGCGTGCCCAGCTTTTCCTTGCGTTCGATATCCTGCGCGCAGGCGCGGCCGATGACTATGCATTCGAGCAAGGAATTGCTGGCCAGGCGATTCGCGCCATGCAGGCCCGTGCAGGCCGTCTCGCCCACGGCGTACAGGCCGGGCAGGTCGGCGCGGCCGGCCAGGTCCGTCACGACGCCGCCGCACGTGTAGTGGGCGGCGGGCACGATGGGGATCGGTTCCTTGGTGATGTCGATGCCCAGTTCCAGGCAGCGCGCGTAAATCGTGGGGAAGTGTTCGATGAGGAAGTCGGCCGGCTTGTGGCTGATGTCCAGGTGCACGTAATCGAGGCCGCGCTTCTTGATCTCGAAGTCGATGGCGCGCGCCACGACGTCGCGCGGCGCCAGCTCGGCCCGCTCGTCGTGGGCCAGCATGAAGCGCGTGCCTGCCGCCGCGCCCGCTTCGGGCGGCAGTTTCAGCAAGCCGCCTTCGCCACGGATGGCTTCCGTGATCAGGAATGACTTCGCGTACGGGTGGTACAGGCAAGTGGGGTGGAACTGGATGAATTCCATGTTCGACACGCGGCAGCCGGCGCGCCAGGCCATGGCGATGCCGTCGCCGCTGGCCGTGTCGGGATTGGTTGTATATAAGTACACTTTGCCGGCACCGCCCGTTGCCAGCACGGTATGCTCGGCGGCAAAGGTCAGCACCTTGCCCGTTTGCTCATCCTGCACGTACAGGCCGTGGCAATGGGGCTGGGCGTTGCGCTGGGCGGGCTTCATGCCCAGCTTGTCGGAGGTGATCAGGTCGATGGCGCAATGGTGTTCGAACAGGCTGATGTTCGGGTGCGAGCGCACCTTTTCTTCCAGCGTCACTTGCACGGCGTGGCCCGTGGCGTCGGCCGCGTGGATGATGCGGCGCTGGCTGTGGCCGCCTTCGCGGGTCAAATGAAAACCCAGCTCGGCCGTGGCGTCGCGCGTAAACGGCACGCCTTGCTCGATCAGCCATTCGATGGCTTCGCGGCCGTGCTCGACGATGTAGCGCGTGGCGCTCTCGTCGCACAGGCCGCCGCCGGCCACCAGGGTGTCTTCGATGTGCTGCTGGTGGCTGTCGCCCGAGTCCAGCACGGCCGCGATGCCCCCCTGCGCCCAGTTGCTGGCGCCGTCGAGCAGCGCGCGTTTGGAAATGATCGCGACGGTGCGCGTCTCAGCTAAATGCAGTGCAACCGATAAACCCGCCAGGCCACTGCCGACAATCGCTACATCAAATTTCATGACATTTATCTCTTTTAGGGGATGCATACTATATTCCATTTCCCCTGATTCGGTAATGTGTTGAGATAAATTCTACCGGCGAAAGATAGCCGGGCCTGTAGCTTGTTGCGTATCAATGCCTGCGCGGAACAGTCCGCCATGATGGCAAGACCGGAGCCAGCCGCCATGTTCAGGCGCCGCTGGCTCAGGCCGCTTCTTGCCGCAGGGGGAACCATGATCCGCATATTCAGCCATTACGTCTCGAAAACAGCGTTTATCCTGCTGTTGCTGGAAATCCTGATCCTGCTGCTGTCGGCCACATTGACATCGTTGCTGTGGCTGGCGGACGGCAGCCGCGTGCTGCGCGTGGGCGAGATTTACCTGTCGTCCGCGATCTTCGCCCTCGTCATCGTCCTGAGCATGAGTGCGCTGGGCATGTACCAGCACCGCTCGCGCGACGACATCCGCAACACCTTATTGCGCATCCTGCCGTCGTTCGCCCTGGGCTTTGCCGTGCTCAGCGTGCTGATACGCTTCATACCCGCGCTGCAGTTCGGGCGCGGCAGCGTGCTCGTCTTCGGGCTGGGGGCCATCGGCGTGCTGCTGGCCCGTCTCGTCGTATTCAAGTCCTCGCAGTCGGCGCTGATGGAAGGGCGGCTGATCCTCGTGGGCGGCGGGGCGCTGGCGCGCGAATGCATGGAGCTGGCGGCCAGCAAGATCGGTTTCCACCAGTTCACGGTCGTCGGCTGTATCGCCGTGGCCGGCGAGCAATGCTGCGTGCCGGCCTCGGCAATGCTGCCGGCCGAGCCGTCGCTGCTGGCCATGGCGCAGCGCCATGCGGCGCATGAAATCGTCGTGTCCGTCAGCGACCGGCGCAACGGCGCGTTTCCAGTCAAGCAACTCCTGGAATGCGCGCTGGGCGGCGTGAAGGTGATCGACGCGGCCACGTTCTTCGAGCGCGAAGCGTGCCAGATCCGCATCGATTCCTTGCAGCCGAGCTATCTGATCTACGGCGGCGGCTTTGACCAGAGCTTTTTCCGCGCCGCCTCGAAGCGCCTGTTCGACCTGGCCGCCAGCGGCGTCATTTGCCTGGCGGCGCTGCCCGTGATGCTGGCGGCGGCCGTGTGCATCCGCCTGGAAGACGGCGGCCCCGTGTTCTACCAGCAGGAACGGGTAGGGCGCGACGGCTTGCCCTTCCGCGTGCTGAAATTTCGCAGCATGCGCTGCGACGCCGAGCGCGAAGGCACGCCCGTGTGGGCGCAGGCCGACGATGCGCGCATCACGCGCGTGGGCCGCTTCATCCGCAAGCTGCGCATCGATGAACTGCCGCAGGTGCTCAATGTGTTTCGCGGCGAGATGAGTTTTGTCGGCCCCCGTCCCGAGCGCGCCTACTTTGTCGAGCAACTGAAGGAACAGGTGCCTTATTACAACATCCGCCACAGCATCAAGCCCGGCATCACGGGCCTGGCGCAAGTGCGCTATCAATATGGCGCCTCCGTCGACGACGCCGTGAAGAAGCTGCAATACGATTTGTATTATGTGAAAAACAATAGCCTGTTCCTCGACCTGCTGATCCTGCTCGACACGGTGCAGGTGGTGCTGTTTGGCAAGGGCAGCCGATGATGCGGGCGCAGCCGGCCTGGCTGGCGGCGGCCGACGCGGCGGCGCTCAGCCACGGGCTGGCGTCGCTGGCCTTCTTCGTGCTGGCGCTGCTGCTCATCAGCAACTGGCGCGCGCGGCAGAATGCGCGGGCGCTGCTGGCCGCCTGCCTGGCGACGGGCGCGTGGGCGACGGGCACGGTGGTGCTGGTGCTGCTGGGGCGGCGCATCTCGCTGGCCGGCGACGTGCTGGAAATGCTGCGCACGGGAACCTGGCTGGCGTTCCTGCTGCTGCTGATGGGCCCCTCCCGGGCGCGTTTGCGCGCCGCGCTCGCCGGCATCGCCGTCATCGCCCTGGCGCCCGGGCTGTCCGCGCTGGCCTCGGCCTGGCTGGCGTTGCCTTTGCCAGCGCGCATCATCGCCAGCGTCAGCCGTTTGCTGCTGGCCGTGCTGGGCATGCTGCTGGTGGAACAGTGGTACCGCAACACGCCGCCCTTGCAGCGCTGGGGCGTCAAGTTTGCCTGCCTGGGCGTGGGCGGCCTGTTTGCCTATGATTTTTACCTGTACAGCGACGCCTTGCTGTTTCGCGCCATCAATGACGAGATCTGGGCCGCGCGCGGCATCGTCGACTCCCTGTGCGCGCCGCTGCTGGCCGTCTCGGCCGCCCGCAACCCGGCCTGGGCGCTGGGCCTGTCCGTCTCGCGCCAGGTGATGTACCGCTCGGCCGCCTTGCTCGGTTCGGCCATCTATCTGCTGGCCATGGCGGCCAGCGCCTATTATCTGCGCTATTTCGGCGGCACCTGGGGCGCGCTGATGCAGATGGCCTACCTGGGCGGCGCGGCCCTGCTGCTGGCCGGCGTGCTGTTTTCCGGCAGCCTGCGCGCCAAGCTCAAGGTCAGCATCAACAAGCATTTCTATAACGCCATCTTCGATTACCGCGAGGAATGGCTGCGCTTTACGCGCGCCCTGTCGGAAGACGGCCCGGCCCTGGGCGAACGCACGATACAGGCCGTGGCGCAGCTGGTGGAAAGCCCGGCCGGCGCCCTGTGGATCTTGCGCGGGGAGGGTCTGTTCGTCCCGGCCGCCAGCTGGAACTGGCCGCCGTCCGGCTGGAGCGAGCCGGCGTCCGCTTCCCTGTGCCAGTTCCTGGAAGCGCGGCAGTGGGTGATCGACGTGCCCGACTGCCGGCAGAATCCGCATCAGTACGGCGGCCTGGTCCTGCCGCCCGCGCTGCTGGACTTGCCCCAGGCCTGGCTGCTCGTGCCCCTGATGCTGCATGGCAAGCTGTTTGCCTTTGTCGCGCTGGCCCGCCCCCGCACGCCCATCGGCCTGAACTGGGAAATCCGCGACGTGCTGAAAATCGCCGGCAGCCAGGCCGCCAGTTATCTGGCGCACCGCGAATCGCTCGATTCCCTGATGGTGTCGCGCCAGTTCGAGTCGTTCAACCGCATGTCCACCTTCATCGTGCACGACCTGAAAAACCTGGTGTTTCAATTGTCTCTGTTACTGAGCAATGCGGAAAAGCACCGCGCCAATCCCGCTTTCCAGGAAGATATGTTGCGCACCCTCGATCATTCCGTGCAGAAAATGAAGACCCTGCTGCAAAAGCTGGCCCACGGCGAGGCGGCCGAGGCGCCCGCACCGCTGCGCCTGGACGGCTTGCTGCGCCAGGCCGTGGCGGCCAAGGCCAGCCTGGCGCCGGCGCCGCGGCTGGAAATCGTCGATGCCGGTCTGATGGTGCTGGCCCACCGCGCCCGCCTGGAACGCGTGCTCGGCCATTTGATCCAGAACGCCATCGAAGCGACGGCCAGCGACGGCACGGTGGACGTGCGGCTGAGGCGCGAGCATCGCACGGCCGTCGTCGAACTCGACGATACGGGGCAGGGCATGAGCGAGCAGTTCATCCGCGAGCGCCTGTTCAAGCCGTTCGACACGACGAAGACGGCCGGCATGGGCATCGGCGTGTTCGAAAGCCGCGAATACATCCGCGAAGTGGGCGGCAGCCTGGAGGTGCGCAGCGCACCGGACGTCGGCACGACGTTCCGCGTGGTCTTGCCGCTGCATGCCGCATGAACAGAAAGGAAGAGCATGGGCAAGCAAAAACTGCTGGTCATCGAAGACGATCCCGGCCTGCAAAAGCAGCTGCACTGGAGTTTTGACGGCTACGAGGTGCTGCTGGCGGGCGAGCGCGAGGCGGCGCTGGCGCTGGTGCGGCGCCACCAGCCGGCCGTCGTGACGATGGACCTGGGCTTGCCGCCCGACCCGGACGGCGCCACGGAGGGGCTGGCCACCCTGCAGCAGATCCTGGCGCTGGCGCCGGACACGAAAGTCATCATCCTGTCGGGCAACCAGGATCGCGCGCATGCCTTGAAGGCCATTGCGCTGGGCGCCTACGATTTCCACCAGAAACCGTTCGACGCCGACATGCTGGGCCTCGTCATCGCCCGCGCCTTCTACCTGCACGCCATGCAGCAGGAAAACCGCCGCATGCTGCAGACGCAGGCCGATTCGCCGCTGGCCGGCATCGTCAGCCGCGACCCAGGCATGCTGAAACTGTGCCGCAGCGTGGAAAAAGTGGCGCCCTCGTCGGCCAGCGTGATGCTGCTGGGCGACTCGGGCAGCGGCAAGGAGCTGATCGCGCGGGGCCTGCATGCGCTGTCGAGCCGCAATGCGCAGCGTTTCGTCGCCATCAATTGCGCGGCCATCCCCGAAAACCTGCTGGAAAGCGAGCTGTTCGGCTATGAACGGGGCGCGTTTACGGGCGCGGCGCGGCAGACGCTGGGCAAGATCGAGCTGGCCCACGGCGGCACCTTCTTTCTCGATGAAATCGGCGACATGCCGATGGCGCTGCAGGCGAAACTGCTGCGCTTTCTGCAGGAAAGGGTCATCGAACGCGTGGGCGGGCGGGGCGAGATCGCCGTCGACGTGCGCATCGTCTGCGCCACGCACCAGGATCTGAAAGTGCTGGCGGAACAGGGGCGTTTCCGTGAAGACCTGTATTACCGCCTCAGCGAAATCGTGCTGCGCATCCCGCCGCTGCGCGAGCGGGCCGGCGACGCGGCCTTGCTGGCCCACCATTTCAAGAACAAGTTCTGCGCCAGCGAAGGGCGGGGCAGCCTGCATTTCAGCGCCGGCGCGCTGCAGCTGATCGAAAGCCATGGCTGGCCCGGCAATGTGCGCGAAGTGGAAAACTGCATCAAACGGGCCGTCATCATGTGCGACGGCCCGCAGATCGCCGCCGACGACCTGGGCTTGCCCGCCAGCGCCCAGGCGGCGCCCCAGGATGAACCGCTGAACCTGCGCCAGGCCCGCGAAGCGGCCGAATACAAGGTCATGGTGCGGGCGCTGGCGCGGGCCGACGGCAATATCGCCCGCGCGGCCGAACTGCTGGGCGTGAGCCGGCCCACCCTGTACGACCTGATGGGGCACCACGGCATCAAGTAGGGGCCGGGTATTGATGTGTATCAAATATCAAGATTGTGTAAGGCGTCGCACATACGCTGGCGCCGTCCCGGTGCATCCTAGCCTCATCAACAACGAGGAGGCGCCATGAATGCGATCAGTTTATTAATGCAGGACCACAAGGCCGTGAAGGCCCTGTTTGCCCAATATGAGGGCTTGAGCGACCGCTCCTTTGCAACGAAGAAAAAGCTGGCCGACCAGATCTGCCAGGAACTGACCGTGCACACGCAGCTGGAAGAGGAAATCTTCTATCCGGCCGTGCGCCGCCCCATCCACGACGGCGACCTGATGGATGAAGCCCTCGTCGAGCACGCGAGCGCCAAGGAGCTGATCGCGCAGATCGAAGCGATGGACCCGGCCGACGACCTGTACGACGCCAAGGTCAAGGTCCTGTCCGAGCAGATCGAGCACCACGTGGGCGAAGAGGAGGGCGACATGTTTCCCAAGGTGCGGCAGACGGGCGTCGACCTCGAGGCGCTGGGCCGGGAAATGGCCGCGCGCAAGGAACAGCTGACGGGCGTCGCCGCCTGAAGCGCCAATAAAATCATCAATCAAGGGAGTATTCCATGCAAGCTACGCAATTGTCCGAGTCGGACCTGAATCACCCGGGCGTGTCCTGGGGCGCCGTGCTGGCCGGCGCGGCGGCCGCCGCCGCCCTGTCCTTCATCCTGCTGATCCTCGGCGTGGGACTGGGCCTGTCGTCCGTGTCGCCATGGTCGTTCAACGCGACTGCCATCGGCGTGTCGACCATCGCCTGGCTGGCCTTCATGCAGCTGGCCGCGTCCGGCATCGGCGGCTACATGGCCGGCCGGCTGCGCGTGAAATGGAGCGCCGTGCATACGGATGAAGTGCATTTCCGCGATACGGCGCACGGCTTGCTGGCCTGGGCCGTGGCGACCCTGCTCACCGTCGGCCTGCTGGCCGGCGGCACGCGCGCCGTGCTCAGCGGCGCCATCGATGCGGGCAGCGGCGTGGCCGCTGCGGTAAGCCCGGTCGCGGCGGCTGGTGCCGGGGCTGCGGGCGCCAGGGCGGGCGAGGGCGGCGGCGCCAATCCGCTCGATTATTTCTCGGACATGCTGCTGCGCGCCGCGCCAGCCCCGGCTGCCAGCGCGGCGCCGGCGGCCACGGAGGCGGGCGTCACGCTGGCCGACCAGCGCATGGAAATCGGCAAGATCTTCGCCACTAGCCTGTCGACGGGCAGCCTGGCCGCCGATGACCGCGCCTACCTGGGCCAGGTCGTGGCCAGCCGCACGGGCTTGACGCAAGCCGAAGCGGAAGCGCGCGTCGATGCCGTCTACGGCCGCGCCGCCAAGGCTGCCGCCGACGCCAAGGCCGCGGCCCGGCAAGCGGCCGAAACGGCCCGCAAGGCGGGCGCCCACACGGCACTGTGGATGTTCGTCGCCTTGCTGCTGGGGGCTTTCGTTGCCAGCCTGGCGGCAACGTTCGGCGGCCGCCAGCGCGACCACGAGCGCGTGCTGCGCCACGTGACCATTTAAAGCCCCCATTCAATTAAGGAGTCTGCCATGCGTTCCATCCTCTTGCTCTTGCTGGGCATTCCGCTGCCCATCGTCATACTGATCGCCCTGTTCGTCCGCTAAGCGGGCCAACAAAACCGGCGCCCGCTGCAAGGTGGGCGCCGGTTTTTGCGTGAAAGCGGCCGCATGTGTAAGATGGCGCCATCTTTCCACCGAGACCATCCATGAACGTGACTGCCGCCCGTCCCTTGCTGAAAACCGCCGCCATCGCCGCCATCGCCTGCACGATGCTGGCTTCGTGTTCCACCCTGATCGGTCCGCGCGACGTGAATGTGTCACTGAGCAAGATGCAGCAAGGCCTGGAGCGCCGTTTTCCCATCGACAAGCGCGTGCTGTCCGTGCTGGACGTCAGGCTGACGCATCCGCAACTGTCCTTGCAGCCCGAGCGCGAACGGGTGGCCCTGAGCGTGGACGCCAGCGTCATGCCGCCGTTCATCCGCCAGACCTGGCGCGGCAGCCTGGCCATGTCGGGCCGCCTCGTGCTCGATCCCCAGCGCAATGCCGTCTACCTGAGCGAAGCGAGCGTGGACAAGGTGGGCATCGACGGCATGGACGAAGCGCAGCAGCGCCAGTTCGCCAAGGTGGCCAGCCTGGTGGCCGACCAGCTCATGCATGAAACGCCCATCTACACCTTCAAGCCCGACGAATTGCGCTATGCGGGCGTGCAATTCGTGCCCACGCAGATCAGGACTACCAGCAATGGCTTGACGGTGACGTTCGAGCCGGTGAAGTAGGCTAGGGCTGGCACGCGGGCGCGGTGATCTGCGTGGCCGTGTTGTTGCGCGGCGTCGCCTCTTCGTGGAACAGGTCCGCCAGGTATTCGCATAGCGCATCGGCGCTGATATCGTCGGGAACGATGAAATCGGCGGGCCGGCGCTTGCCTTCCGCGCCCAGGTAGAAGGCGCGCCAGGCGCCCGGAATGCCGCAGATGGCGATCAGGGTGCCGAAAATGTTGAACCGCAATTCCTGCATCTGGCTGCTCCAGTACGAAAGAGGACTGCATGGATTGGGGACGTGGCCTTCGCCGAAGAGGGGCGGCGGCCTTGGATTGCCCCGGCATTTCTTGGATATTTATTGTGCTATAGTAACATTTACTTATCTTGGGATGGTCGATGATGCATATCAACACGGCAGGAATCCGGTCCGGGGCGCTCTCTGGCGCTGAAGGCAATAAAACGTCATCGGACAAGGCGCCGGCAACGCAGGCGCCAGCCGCCGCGGGCGCCGTGGCGGACGAGGTCGTGATCTCGACCCTGGCCGGGCGTTTGTCGGCGGCAGAGAAAGCCACCAGCGCCACCATCCGGGGCTACGACCACGCCACGCTGGGTGCCTGGGTGAATGACAATACCACCGACATCCTGTATCCGCTGGACGCCGAACACAAGACGGCCGCCGCAAAGCAGCTGCCGCAGCCGAATGACGCGGCCTCGGCAAAGTCGGCCGCCGCCGCCACCGCTTATGTCGATAACAAGGGGCCCAATCCGTTTGCGGGCTTGTCGCGCGACCAATTGTCCGCCATCACGAACGATGACAGCGGGACCTTTACCATCAACGAGCGCCGCGCCGCCTTTACGCAGGCCTACGATGAAGAGCAGGCCTGGCGCACTCAAGTCGTGGCGCAAGCCATGCAGGAATACAATACCACCGGCAAGATGACCAATTTCTTCAAATCCGTGCTGGGGCATTTCAATGCACTGCCGCAACTGGAACAGGCGCAATACCCTGACAATTATGCGAGCGGCCTGGAAGACAAGATCAAGCTCGATTTTAACTACTTCAATCACGCGGCCGGCGATGGCCCGCCTACGCCGGGTTCGCTGGCGGACATGCAGAAAAATCAGGATAAGAAGGCCCTGGATCTGTTTGATTTGCTGATTCGCTGATCGCTGGAATTGTTCAACTGTCATTGTTGCCCGCAGGCAGGCCGACTATAATCCGGCCTCCCATGCCTGGACACAGCATGTTCCCCAACATGAAGTTAAAACAATTAAAGGAATCTTCGTGAAACGTTCACTCATCAGCGCCGCCTGCTGCGCCTTGTTCGCCTTCTCCTCGCCCTCGCTGTATGCCCAGCACGGCGCTACCGCGCCTGTTTCCGGCATCGACCTGAAAACCCTGGACCCGGCCGTCAGCCCCAAGGATGATTTCTACGGCTACGTCAACGGCGTGTGGACCCGCAATACGCAAATCCCGGCCGACAAGTCCGTCTGGGGCACGTATATCGAATTGCGCGAAATCGCGCAGGGCCAGCTGCGCGGCCTGATCGACGCCACCGTCAAGAACCCCGGCAAGCCCGGCAGCGAAGCGCACAAGATCGCCGACCTGTACACGAGCTTCATGAACGAGAAGGCGCGCGATGCGGCCGGCTTCAAGCCCTTGAAGACCGAGTTGGCCCGCGTCGCCAGCGTGAAAGACAAGAAGGACTTGCCGGCCCTGTTTGCTTATTTGCAAGGCAATGGCATCCAGACGCCGTTTTCCGCCTATGTGGCGCCCGATGCGCAAGACCCCGAGCGCTACACGGTCAACATCAGCCAGTCCGGCCTGGGCTTGCCCGACCGCGACTACTACCTGAAGGAGGACGACGCCAAGCTGCAAGCCGTGCGCGCCAAGTACCTCAAGCATATCGAAACCATGCTGGCCATGAGCGGCGACAAGGCCGCGGCAGAACACGCGGCGCAGATCCTCGACATCGAAACGCGCCTGGCGGCCGTGCAGTGGACGCGCGTGCAGATGCGCGACCCCGTCAAATCGTATAACCGCGTCGATTTCGACAAGTTCGCGGCGCTGGCGCCCGCCTTCGACTGGAAAGCCTACTTTGCCGCCGCCGGCCTGGCGAAAAAGGAAAGCTCGGCCGTGGTACGCCAGCCCAGCTTCATGACAGGATTCTCCGAGACCGTGGCCGCCGTGCCGCTGGCATCGTGGAAGAGCTACCTGAACTGGCGCATCATCGAAAGCTATGCTTCCTACCTGGACAGCGCCACCGTCAAGGAGCGTTTCGCCTTCGACGGCACGGTGCTGCGCGGCGTGCCGCAAAGCGAACCGCAGTGGCAGCTGGCGCTGCGCTTCACGGATAACGCCATCAGCGACGCCGTCGGCAAGCGCTACGTGGAAATGTATCTGCCGCCGGAAACGAAGCCGCGCGTGATGGCCATGTTCGACAATTTCGTCGCCTCGTTCAAGGATGGCATCGAACAGCTGGACTGGATGGGCCCGGAAACCAAGAAGGAAGCCCAGCTCAAGCTGGCCGCCCTGAAACCGAAGATCGCCTACCCGGATACCTGGCGCGACTACAGCAGCATGCAGACGCAGCCGAACGACCTGATCGCCAACGTGCGCGCCTCGCGCGCCTGGAGCCGCCAGCAGAACCTGGCCAAGCTGGGCAAGCCCGTCGACCGCGACGAATGGTCGATGACGCCGCAAACCGTCAACGCCAGCTACAGCCCGGCGCTGAACGCAATCACGATCCCGGCCGCGATCTTGCAGCCGCCATTCTTCAACGTGAAGGCGGAAGACGCCGTCAACTACGGCTTGCTGGGCATTACCTTCGGCCATGAGATCAGCCACGCCTTCGACGATTCGGGCAGCCAGTACGATGCCAAGGGCCGCCTGCGCAACTGGTGGACGGCGCAGGACCGCGCCGCCTTCAAGGCGCTGGCAGCCGGCCTCGTCAAGCAGTACGGCGCCTACAGCCCCGTGCCGGGCTACCACATCAATGGCGAACTGACTTTGGGCGAAAACATCGGCGACAATTCCGGCCTGTCGATCACCTACAAGGCCTACCAGCGTTCGCTGGGCGGCAAGCCGTCGCCCGTCATCGACGGCTTGACGGGCGAACAGCGCCTGTACATCGGCTTTGCGCAGAAGTGGCGCGCGAAACTGCGTCCGGAAGCGGCCATCGCGCAGATCAAGAGCGACCCGCATTCGCCGGGCGAATTCCGCGCCAAGGGCACGGTCAAGAACCAGCCCGGCTTCTACGAGGCCTTCGACATCAAGCCGGGCGACCCCATGTACCTGCCGCCCGAGCAGCGCGTGATCATGTGGTAAGCATGCCCGGCTAGCCAAGGGCCGCGCCGGGGACTATTCCTTGGCGTGGTTCAGCGTGTAGCGGGGCAGTTCGACCGTCAGGTCTTCCTTGCCGGGGCGGGCCTGGCACGACAGGCGCGACTGGGGCTGCAAGCCCCAGGCCTGGTCGAGCATGTCTTCTTCATTGTCGCCCAGCGCATTGAGCGAGTCGAAACCGCGCACCACGACCACGTGGCAGGTCGAGCAGGCGCCCACCTGGCCGCATGCATGTTCGATGTCGATGTGATTGCGCAGCAAGGCGTCGCAAATGCTCATGCCTTCCGGCGCGTCGATGACGGCGCCGTCGGGAGCCAGTTCGGGATGGGGCAGGATGGTGATGGTGGGCATGCGGGATACTCCTTGGTTCGTGGTGAATGCCGCTACCTTGAACCTTCCCGCCTGGTGAAGGTCAAGCGCAGTTTGCGCCTGACCTGGGACATGCCGCGCCTACAGCTTCGATGCCGGATGGTCCGCGAGCGGGACAAATTGGCCGGTCGATTCGTCGAGCGCGTCGAGCGAGCCGTTTTCGATGTCGTACACCCAGCCATGCAGGGTCAGGCGCTTTTGCGTGATGGCCAGGGCCACCGAAGGGTGGGTGCGGATATTGTTGAGCTGGGCCACGACGTTGGCGCGCACCATGCCGTCGATGCGCTCCTGTTCCGTGGCGTGCTCGACGGATTCATTGATCATGCGCGCCGCATCCGCGTGGCGCAGCCAGCTCTTGACGGCGGGCATGTGTTCGAGGCAAGTGCAGGTGGCGATGGCTTTCATGGCGCCGCAGTCGGAATGGCCGCAAATGACGATGTCCGTCACTTGCAGGGCCGCCACGGCAAATTCGACGGAGGCGCTCACGCCGCCCGGCTCCGGGCCGAACGAGGGCACGATATTGCCCGCGTTGCGGATCACGAACAGTTCGCCGGGTTCGCGCTGCGTCACCAGTTCCGGCACCATGCGGCTGTCGGAACACGAGATGAACAAGGCCTTCGGCGTCTGGCCCGTGGCCAGCGTCTTGAACAGTTCTCGGCGTTCAGGAAAAACTTCCTTCTGGAAACGTAGAAATCCGGCAATGATGTCGCGCATAAATAAAGAAGAGAGTGGTGGAAGCCCGTATTATCGCCGATTTGGCGCCGCTGCTGCTTGCGGCGCGCCAAGGCAGCGGTCTAGATGCGCGAGCAATTGCAGAAACACGCGCTTATCGGCTATCTGATTCATCGTGTTGCTCACGAAAACATCGCCGGCGGCCGCTGCCAGGGCGCCGCGGGCCTGCGCGCAGGCGGCATGCAGTTGCGCGCGGTCAAGCTCAGTCAGCGCCGCGGCGATGCCTTCACGCGTGAAATCGAAGGCATCCATGCCGCAACAGCCGGCCACGCAATGGGTTTCCAGGCGGCAGATCAGCGGCCACAGTTCCCCCAGCAAGCCATCGATGTCGACGGCCTGCTCATAGCGGCCGTCAAGGTCGATGAATTCGATCCAGGCGTCGTCGCCGATGCGGATATCGTACTGGCGGTCTCGTTCGGTCATTTCTTCAGATTCTCCCGGTCAGTGGCATCGCATGATAAAAAAACCGCCCGGAGGCGGCTTTTGCAATGCGGTGCAAGCAAGGTGCTTAAATAAAATAGATCAGCGCGATGATGCCGACCACCAGCGCCACGCGGGTGACCTGGTAGGCCGTCTTGTTCCACGCCTTGAAGCGCCGGCGGTACTGGCCCATGGTCCAGGAAATCTGGAACAGCTTGCTCACGCCGCCCACCTGGTCGCCCAGTTCGTTGGGCGAGGCGGCGGCCGTCATCAGGGTGCGGCCCAGCCAGCGGTTCAGCGCCTGCGCCCAGCGGTAGCGCATCGGCCGTTCGATGTCGCAGAACAGGATGATGCGGTCGCTGTCGGCGTCGTTGCGGGCCCAGTGGATATACGTTTCATCGAACATCACGGCCTGGCCGTCGCGCCAGCTGTGGCGTTCGCCATCGACGTCGATGAAGCAGCGGTCGTCGTTCGGCGTCTGCAAGCCGAGGTGGTAGCGCAGGGAGCCGGCGAACGGGTCGCGGTGCGGGTTGAGCTTGCCGCCTTGCGGCAGTTCCGCGAACATGGCCGCCTTGATCGACGGTATCGATTGCAGCAGCGCATAGGTTTGCGGGCACATCTGCTGCGCCGACGGGTGGTTCGCGTCATACCATTTCAGGTAGAAACGCTTCCAGCCATACTTGAAGAAGGAATTGAAGCCCACGTCATTGTTCTTTTCAGCCGCCTTGATCTTTTTCATTTCCTGCATGCGCAGCGCCTCGTCGCGGATGACCTGCCAGTTCTGCTGCAGCGGCGCCAGTTCCGGGAATTGCTCGACGGAAAGGTAGGGCGTGGCCGGCACCCTGGAAAAGGTGTGCATGAACAGGTTCAGCGGCGCCATGAACGAGGAATGATCGAAGATCTGCCGGCGGAACGGCAGGCGCACCTTGCCCCGAAAATGAATATGTAAAACAGAAAACACAAAAATGCCCAGCAAGGCCCACTTCATACACAACCTCGTTTTTTAAGAATGGGGCAATTATAACCAGTTAATGCCACCGCCACCCCGTGCCTGGGTGAAGGAAAGATGAAGGGGCGCGCGGGGCGGCACTGGCCTACAATGGCTTTATTTCACCACCTATATGGGGTCACAATGGAAATCTGGCACGCACCGCTCGACCTGGCCGCCCTCAACGCCGCCAGCGAGGGCACGGCCATGCGCCACCTGGGCATTACCTTCACGGCCTTCGGCCCAGACTGGATCGAGGCGACCATGCCCGTCGACCACCGCACCATGCAGCCTTTTAGACTGCTGCATGGCGGCGCTTCCGTCTTGCTGGCCGAAACCCTGGGCAGCATGGCCTCGAATGCCTGCCTGGACAGCCGCCGCCACGTGAGCGTGGGCCAGGAAATCAACGCCAATCACCTGCGCAGCGTGCGCGGGGGCCACGTGACGGGGCGCGCCACGCCCATCCACCGTGGCCGCGGCAGCCAGGTCTGGGAAATCCGCATCGTCGACGAGCAGGGCAAGCTGTGCTGCATCTCGCGCATCACCATGGCCGTCATCGACGCCCCGGGCGCGGGCGGACACGGCACTTCTTGATTTGCATCAAGGCATTAAAAGTGAGCGCGTGGAATCATCCACAACGCTGTTCGCATATAATCCAGTGCGCTCTTGTACCGCGTGGCGATTGTTCGCGCGTACACATTGCCCGGAATAGAAGCTGACTGCCCAAAAAACGCCAGTCGGAGACCCATCCCGCACCATGCGGGAAAGGCAAGACGACGGCGAGCAGATCGCCGGTGTCCGGCAAGCCCTGGCGGGGCTTGCCTGGCGTAAGCGGCAACAATCAACTTTATACAGGGCAATAAAAACAATGATGTCATTCAATCGTCTGACGATAGGCGCGCGCCTGAGCGCAGGCTTTGCCGCGCTGGTCATCCTCATGCTGGTGCTGGCCGCGTTCGCGCTGCTGCGCATGGGCGCCATCGCCGACGCCATGGGCGCGCAGGACAAGGTACAGCAGGAAAAGCTCGAACCGCTGTACGTGGCGCGCGAAGCGCTCGACCAGACGGGCCTGGCGGCCCGCAACGCCTACATCTTCCGCGACCAGGCCGCCGCCGAGAAGGAACTGGCCATCCTCGACAGCCAGAAGGCGCTGTACCTGGAAGCGCTGGCGAAACTGGCGCCGAAGTTCGCCGGCGACGCGCAATTCGAGAAAGTCAGCACGGGCCTGAAAGCCATGGCGCAGGAGCTGCAGCGTCCGCGCCAGTTCCGCGCGGCGGGGCAGATGGAGCAGTACGCCACCTTCCTCGTCGACGAATGCAGTCCCCTGCGGCGCCAGATCGTCGCCGACATCGACACCGTGCTGAAAACCGTGCAGCAGGAATCGGACCAGGCCAGCATGGCCGCGCGCGGCATCTACGGCCAGTCGCTGCGCTGGATCGGCGTGCTGGCCGCGCTCAGCGTGCTCATTTGTATTGCGGTCGCCACCGTCATCACGCGGGGCCTGCTGCGCCAGCTGGGCGGCGAACCGGCGTATGCGGCCGCCATCGCGGGCCGCATCGCCCAGGGCGAGCTGGCCATCGACGTGCACACGCGCGACGGCGACGACAGCAGTTTATTGTTCGCCATCAAGACCATGCGCGATAACCTGGCCGCCATCGTCGGCAAGGTGCGCCACGGCACGGAAAGCATCGCCACGGCATCGACCGAGATCGCTTCCGGCAACCGCGACCTGTCGCAGCGCACGGAGCAGCAGGCCGGCTCGCTGGAAGAAGTGGCCTCGTCGATGGAAGAACTGATTTCCACCGTGCGCCAGAATGCGGACAACGCGCAGCAGGCCAACCGCCTGGCGCGCGAGGCGTCCGCCGTGTCGGAGCAGGGCGGCAAGGCCGTGGCCGAAGTGGTGCACACCATGGGCCTGATCAACGCCTCGTCGAACAAGATCGTCGACATCATCGGCGTGATCGACAGCATCGCCTTCCAGACGAATATCCTGGCCCTGAACGCGGCCGTGGAAGCGGCGCGCGCGGGCGAGCAGGGCAGGGGCTTTGCCGTGGTGGCGACGGAAGTGCGCAACCTGGCGCAGAGGTCCAGCGCCGCCGCGCGCGAAATCAAGGCCCTGATCGACGATTCCGTCAGCAAGGTGGGCACGGGCACGGTGCTCGTCGAACAGGCGGGCGCCACCATGCACGAGGTGGTGGCCGGCATCGGCCGAGTGACGGGCATCATGGCCGAGATCAGCCATGCCACGCAGGAGCAGGGGGCCGGCATCGAGCAGGTCAACCGCGCCATCGTCGACATGGACCGCGTGACCCAGCAGAACGCGGCCCTGGTCGAGCAGGCCGCCGCCGCCGCGCACGAATTGCAGCAGCAGGCGGCCCAGCTGGAGCAGGAAGTGGGGATTTTCAAGCTGGCCAGGCCGGCCAACGGCCCCTTGCGGCTGGCGGCCTGACGCCGCCGCGCCGGGAGGGCGCGGCGCGCCCTGCGCCGCGCCGCGCGCCAAGCGCCATATTCCGCGCTACAATGAGAGCTGGACCACCGCCAGGACATCTCATGCAAGTGCGCAGCAGCAACGATGTTTCCAACCCGGAAGACGCCGACAAGCCGGCGCCGCCCGTGCTGCACCTGGCCTTGGCCGGCCTCGGCTGGGGCTTGCTCACCTGCGTGCTGTGCTTTGCCATCCTCATCGTCACCAAATGGCTGCTGCCGCCCGAATACTGGGGCGCGCACACGGGCCTGGCCAAGTTCAAGCGCGAAATGTCCGTCCCGCTGCTGGTGTTCTGGGTGGTGATCTATTCACCGATCCTGGAAACCTTCCTCGGCCAGCTGCTGCCGCTGGAAATCCTCAGGCGCCTGGGCGCCACGTGCCAGCTGAGCGTCTTCATCGGCGCCATCCTGTGGGCCATCGTGCATTTCATCAGCGGCGGCCTGCTGCACGCCATCGTCGCGCTCGGTTCCGGCGCCATGTTCAGCTTTGTCTACCTGCGCTACCGCGAGCCGGGCGTGGCCGTTGCCTATGCGACAACAACCTTTTCCCGCGCCTGCAACAATATCGCCATCCTGGTGGCCGTGTTTTACGGTCTCGACACCTGAGCAACGCGCTGCATCTGGCTTGTCACCGTCACTGCCCATGCAGTGACGCGGCGATGGCGCGGCCGCAAATAGGTTTACATTCAGGCACATTTCGTTTTCAATGGCCGGATAGGCCATGGAATAATCCATGCCTGTGCAATGGACGCGC
Organism: Janthinobacterium sp. TND4EL3; assembly: GCF_900156175.1. Taxonomy (GTDB): domain Bacteria; phylum Pseudomonadota; class Gammaproteobacteria; order Burkholderiales; family Burkholderiaceae_D; genus Janthinobacterium. The sequence continues at coordinate 29,390 of NZ_FTMV01000009.1, read as the reverse complement.
TGCCGGTGAAAATTTATCTTCTTGCGAATATTATGAAAAACCTGCTTGTTTTGCTGTTCCTGGCCTCGAATGCATACATAGTGCGGGCGGAAGAAACAACGCATGTTTATATCGATAATGGAGAATTGAACTACGCCGGGAATATTACCCAGGCGGGTAACAAGGAGATATTCGGATTATTTGACGCTCTGGACAAGAAACCGCTGGTGCTGGCGATACGCAGCAAGGGCGGCAGCACCGACGCCGGCATCGCGCTGGGCACCTGGGTCCATCAGCAAGGTCTTGTGGTGAAGGTGCTGGAGTATTGTTTTTCCTCCTGTGCCAATTATGTGTTCACGGCCGCGCCCAGGAAAATCGTCAGCAGCTTTGCCGTCATCGGCTATCACGGCGGACTGAGCAGCGGTCATTTCGGCGTTGATGCGGAGCAGGAAGCCAGGTTCGCGGCAATGCCTGCGGCGCAACAAGCGGTCGCACGCAAACTCTTTGATGATTCAGTCAGACAAATGGTGGAATTGAAAGAGCGTGAAGAGCGGACGTTCTTTGCGCTGGTAAAAGTCAATCAGGAAATCACCACCGTGGGGCAAGCACCCCAGTACACGCAGCGTTATGGCAGTGACGATCGCATTCTCGGTTGGACTTTTACCGCGGACGGTTTTGAAAAACGGGGCGTAGCGAATATCCGCGTGCTGAATGCTCCCTGGCAGCCCAAATTCATTAATTCAAATTTTTCCGTATTTGTGATCGATTAATTTGCCTGTCACGGTAATTGTTTGCGCCGCTGCAAGGCTGTCATCCCGCGCGCCGTGACGTCGCCCGATTGGCTATGATAGTCGGCCGGCTTTCCCGTGCGGGAAGGGTGTTGTAATCAACCAAGGGAGACATCATGCACAGCGTACAAAAGATTACCCCATGTTTATGGTTCAACGGCAATGCCGAGGCGGCGGCCCGGTTTTATACGGAAATATTTCCCAATTCAAAGATCGGCCAGATCCTGCGCTACGGCGAGGAAGGCAAGGAAATCCACGGCCAGGAGCCGGGCAGCGTGCTGACGGTGGCCTTCGAACTCGATGGCCAGACGTTTACGGGCTTGAACGGCGGGCCGCAATTCCAGTTTTCCGAGGCCATCTCGTTCCAGGTCAATTGCGAAACCCAGGATGAGGTCGACCACTACTGGAACCAGCTGTCCCGGGGCGGACCGCCGGAAGCGCAGCAATGCAGCTGGCTCAAGGACCAGTTCGGGGTATCGTGGCAAATCGTGCCCACCCTCATGATCAAGCTGCTGACGGACCCCGACCCCGTCAAGGCGCAGCGCGTGATGAAAGCCATGATGGGCATGAAAAAGATCGACATCGCGCAAATCAAGCGGGCGTACGCGGGCTAGCCTGCCGCGTGGGGCAGGGGGCGCACGGCAGCGGCGCGCCCTGTCCAAGATGGCCGGCATTTGCTATAGTTCCGGCCATCTTTCCATTGCCAGACTGACCCTGCCCATGACTATCCGCACCAGCAGCACCATCGCGCCGCGCACTTTCGGCACGCCCCTGTCTTCCACCGCCATCAAGGTCATGCTGCTGGGTTCCGGCGAACTGGGCAAGGAAGTGATCATCGCGCTGCAGCGCCTGGGCGTGGAAGTGATTGCCGTCGACCGCTATCCGAACGCGCCGGGCCACCCGGTGGCGCACCGCTCGCACGTGATCGACATGAGCGACGGCGTGGCCCTGGCGGCCCTGATCGCGCTGGAAAAGCCGGACCTGATCGTGCCGGAAATCGAAGCCATCGCCACCGATACCCTGGCCGCGCTGGAAGCGGCGGGCCAGATCACCTGCATCCCGAACGCGCGCGCGGCCGTGTTGACGATGAACCGCGAAGGCATCCGCACCCTGGCCGCCGAAACGCTCGGCGTGGCGACTTCTCCCTACCGCTTCGCCAGCAGCCTGCAGGAGCTGCAGCTGGCGTGCCAGCAGATCGGCTTCCCGTGCGTCGTGAAACCCGTGATGTCGTCGTCGGGCAAGGGCCAGTCCAAGCTCGATAGCGCCGCTGACGTGGAGACGGCGTGGGCGTATGCGGCCAGCGGCGGCCGTGTCGATACGGGCCGGGTCATCGTCGAAGGCTTCATCGACTTCGATTATGAAATCACCCTGCTGACCGTGCGCGCCGTCGGCGCCTCGGGACAGATCGAAACGCAGTTCTGCGAGCCGATCGGCCACCTGCAGGTGCACGGCGACTACGTCGAATCGTGGCAGCCGGCCCGCATGGCGCCATTGGCGCTGGAGCGCGCGCGCGACATCGCGCGCAAGGTGACGGACAACCTGGGCGGCCTGGGCCTGTTCGGCGTGGAGCTGTTCGTCAAGGGCGACATGGTGTGGTTCTCGGAAGTGAGCCCCCGTCCGCACGACACGGGCATGGTCACCATGGCCAGCCAGGTGCAGAGCGAATTCGAGCTGCACGCGAAAGCCATCCTCGGCTTGCCCGTCAACGTGGCGCTGCGCTCGCCCGGCGCCTCGGCCGTCATCTACGGCCAGCTGGAAGCGAAAGGCATCGCCTTCGAAGGCGTGGCCGATGCCCTGAGCGTGCCGGGCGCGGACCTGCGCCTGTTCGGCAAGCCGGAATCGTTCGCCCGCCGCCGCATGGGCGTGGCGCTGGCCACGGCCGACGATATCGACACGGCGCGCGCGCGCGCGGTGCTGGCCGCGTCCAAGGTCAGGCCGGTGGCGAAATAGTGGCAGCGGCGCACGCCTGCCTGCCGCTGGCCGATGCGGGCGGCGACGACATCAAGCGCAAGCTGCGCGGCCACATCGCGCGGCGCAACCTGGCGGGAGCCGCCAACGACTGCAAGTGGAACGAGCTGCTGGCCTTCATGCGCGGGCGCACCGACTGGGTGCCGTCCTACCGCTACGGCTCCGTGTCGGGCTACGTCTCGCGCTGGGACACGGAATGGGACTACCACCCGCCGTTCCCCTTCCTGGGCGTGGAGTGGCTGGACATCAGCCTGCACTCGGAAGAACACGTGGCCATGCTGCTGCCGAAGAAAATCATCGACCATGGCGTGTGGATCGTGCCGGAGCTTGAACGCATCGGCTTTGATTTCGAGGTGCGCGACCGGGTCGCGCGCATCTGGGGCTATCTGCCCCGTAATTATCACGATTTTCCTCCTGCTGATTGACACCCGACCAACCCTGCCGCGCGTCGGTATAGGCGGCCTGCGATGCTCACCGTACCAGAGTACGGCTGCGCTTCTTGGCCACCTGTCCCGTCCGCTCGCTACGGTTTTGTCAGGTGTCGTAAATAATGGATTGATAACATGCCTGAAAACGATATTCCACAGGTACCGCAGCCGGACGACGCCGTCGTCGGCAAGGAAGCGGGCGCGCAGATGCTGTCCACGGCCTGCGCCGCGCGCGACGCCTTTTATGCCACCCTGGGCACGGCAGACGCCGACGTGCTGGCGCCGCTGGTCAATCCGGCCTTCATGGGAGGCCCCCGCTGGCCGTCGCTGCGCCAGGCCTGGCGCGTGATCCGCCGCGCCGATACCATCCTCATCGCCAGCGACGGCTTGAGCGATCCGTTCGAGGATGACGACGACGTGTTCGTGCCGCGCGGCCACCTGCTGGAAGTGTGCATCGAGGCGCCGCTGGCCGCCTTCGACGGCCAGCCCTTGCAGGCATCGTGGCTGTTCGACGTGATCTACCAGGTCAGCCAGAACGTGGCCGACCATGGCTCCATCGATCTGCTGGTGCAGCGCCACGGCAGCGTGTCGATGGTGCTGGACGTGCGCGATGCCCCGGCCGGCCTCGAAGACCAGGACGAACAGGTGGGCGTGCTGCTGTCCCAGGGCACGGCCACGATACCGCCATCCTTCGCCACGCCATACGGCGAAGTGATGCTGCTGACGGTGACCGTGCTGCAGCCCGCCGAACTGGCGCACATCGGCGCGGCCGCCGACAAGGCGCAGTCGCGGCGCGACCTGGCTGCCGCGCTGGCCGCCTCGCCGACGGCGCATTGGAGCGTGGCTCAGCGGCCGGCCGTCATTCCCCGCTAGGTTCTTCGACGGGCGGCACGGCCGGTTCTTCTGTTTTCGGCGCTTCCTTCGCTTCAACGACGGCCGGTGCCGGCGGCGGTTCTTTCCACTTGCCCGCCGCCTTCAGCTTGTTCTTCAGCCCCGGCAGGGGAAAACCCAGCGCATAGGCTTTTTGCGCGTGCGCGCTGGCCTTCTCGTATTCCTTCTTTTTTACGTACATCAAACCCAGGTTGTACTGGATGGTGGCCTGGTCCGGCGCCATGCGGCTGGCTGCGTCCAGCTGTTCCAGCGCCGGCCCGTCCTGGCCCATGGCCAGCAGGTAGTTGCCGAACACCATGCGCGCCGTCACGTCCTGCGGCGCGTAGGCGATGGCGCGCTCGAAAAAGCAGCTGACCGTGTAGCGGGCGCCGGGCGGCTGCGCGCTTTTCAGGCGCAGGCCCAGCTTCGCCATCGAGGCCAGGGCCCGGTGGTGGTTCGGATAGTGTTCCAGCGTGTAGCCGATGTCGGCGCCCAGGCTGCCCGTCATGCCCTGCGTGAGCGTTTCCACGGCCCGCGAAAAGTGGAATTTCTCGACCACGGACAGGCCTTCGCGGTCTTGCGCGCTCGTATAGTCGCCGCCCGGCGTGCCCTTGACGTAGGGCGGGCAGTCGGCCGCCGCCAGGGCGCGGCCGCAGCCGGCGGCCAGGGTGCAGGCAAGTATCAGGCGTTTCATGCTGTTCTCCTGTGGCTGACCAGGTCCAGCAAGTCGGCCAGGGCGTTGCTGCGGGCCTGCCGCGATTGCAGGGCGATGGCCGTGGGGCTGGCCAGCGGCGCCCGGCCCTGGCGGGCCAGCTCCAAAAAACGCAGCAGTGCGCGCGCGCAGTCGCCGCTGGACGCCAGTTGGCCGATGGTGTCGATGCCGCAGTGGCGCAGCTTGGCCGCGCTGTCGCCCGCCAGGTCGGTCAGCGCCAGCACGGGACGGCGGCAGCGCAGGTATTCATACAGCTTGGCGGGGATCTGCGCGTTGCAGTTGGCCGCCTGCAGCAGCAGCAGGCCGTCTGCGCCCTGCATTTCCCGCAGCGCCGCGCCGCGCGGCTGCAGCGGCTCCAGGCGCACCAGATCCCCGATGCCGTATTTTGCCAGCAGGCCCGCCAGCCACGCGTCGTGGCCCGTGGCGCGCAGCACCAGCTGGAAGGTGGCGGAGGACAGTTCGCCGTCGCGGCGCAGGCGGGCCAGCGCCTCGAACAGGGGCTGCGGGTCGCGCTCGGACGGGTAGATCACGCCGCTGTGCAGCAGCAGGAAGCGCCGGCGGTGGCCGCGCGGCCCGTGCAGGCCGGCCGCGCCGAAACCGTCGTCATCGTAGCCGTTTTCGATCAGCGCAAAGCGTTCGGCCGCCACGTGGGACAGGCGCCGCCGGTGCGCTTCGACGGCGCCCGGCGTGGTGCAGACGATGGCCGCGCTGCGCGCCGCGATGCGCTGTTCGATCCACGCGTGCATGCGGTGCAGGCGCGGCTCGGGCGGATACGGCGCCAGCGGGTCGCTGTCGTCGAGCATGGGGTCGCGCAGGTCGGCGATCCACGGCAGGCCGCTGAGTTTTTGCAGGGTCAGCGCGATCAGGTGCGCCGTGGCGATCGGATACGTCGACCAGATGGCGTCTGGCCGGTAGGCGCGGATCATGCGCAGGCCGGCCGGCACGGCGCTCAGCCACCAGGAACTCCAGCGGTCGGGCAGGGCCAGGCAGCGCGGATAGCGCCCGGCGATGGCCAGGTGGCGCGCCGCGTCGAGCGCCAGGGTGCGCCGCACGGTGGATGGCGTCCGCTGCGCGTGGTCCTGCTGCGCATAGGCGAACGGGCGGGGACTGAGCACGAGCGGCTGCCAGCCGCATTCGGGCAGGTGGCGCGCAAAGCCGACGGTGCGCTCGATGCCGCTGCCGCCGGCCAGCGGCGGGAAATGGTAGGCCACCATCAGCACGCGGCGCGGACTGGTCACCATGCGGCGATCCAGTGCGCGCACAGCCGCTCGACTTCGCCGCGCCAGGTGGCGCTGGCGAAGGTGTGGTTGGCGCCCGCCACCTGCGCCTGCGTCCATTGCGCGCGCGCGGCCACGGCGCGCCAGGCAGGGTCGCCGTCGAGCAGGGCTTGCCACTCGCGCGCACCGAGGTCGTCGCCGCTGAGAATCAGCAGCACCTTGCCCTGGAACTGCGCCAGCGCCCGCAGCAGGGCCGGCGCGGGCGCGTCGGCAGGCTGCGGCGCGGCGCGGCGCGTGGCGGCCGCCACCTGGCGCAGCGAAGCGAGGCTGGCGCCCGGCCGCAGCCCGCCCGAGGCCAGCTTGCGCCAGAAAGCGCCCTGCAGCAGGCGCGGCAAATAATAGTGGCGCAGGGTGGCGCGGGCCAGGCCCGCCGCGCTGCGCACCCAGGGGTTGAGCAGGACCAGGCCGCAGACGCGGGGGTCTTGCGGCGCATGGCAGGCGGCGGCCGTGGCGCCGTCGCACAAGCCCCACAGCACCACTTCGCGCAGGGCCGGCACGGCGTCGAAGAATTGCGCCAGCGCGCCCGCGATGTCGGGAGCGGCGGCGCGGTAATCGCGCGCGCTGCCCTCGCTGTCGCCCATGCCGCGCAGGTCGAACCGCAGCACGGGCACGCCGCGCGCGGCCAGCGCCCGCGCCAGCAGGACGAACTGCCGGTGGCTGCCGACCCGGTACTGCGGCCCGCCTGTGACGATCAGCACGCCCCGCGGTCCGGGCGCGGCGGGCAGGCTGAGGATGCCGACCATGCGCGCCTGCGCCTCGGCATCGGCTTGCGCATCCGTCGGCAGGCTGCGCAAGCGCAGGGCCAGCTGGTGCACGGCGCGCGGGGCGGCACTGTCGCGTTTCATGGCGCCGTCCTTTCGTCGGCGAGCCAGTCGCGGCACAGTTCCCGCGTGGCGTCGAGCAGCTGCGGGCAGGCCAGCAGTTCGCCGCTGTGCCAGAACGGGCCGTCGCCGAAGGCGGCCAGGTGGACGGCGGCGCCGCGTTCGCGCCAGTGGCGCGCCAGCCGGGGCAGGGGCGCCGGTGCCTGCCCGGGAGGCTGGTAATCGAGCCAGTAGACGGGCGCGGACGGCGCGAGCGCCGCGCCGTCGACGCCGTCGATGGCGTGCGCCAGCGCGGGCGCCAGCAGGTAGCCCGCCACTTCCACGGGCTCGCCTTGCGCCAGCGCGGCGCGCGCCTGGCCCGGCGCTTCGGCTTCGGCGCCGGCCAGCATGCCGCTGGCCAGGCGCAGGCGCAGGAAGCGGTCGATGCAGCGGCGGCCGTCCAGCTCCGGCTGCCACAGCAGCAGCCGGGCCAGCGGCAGCGGCGCGCGGCCGGCGAAATCGAGGGCCAGCAGGGCGCCCAGGCGCAGCCCCCACAGAGTCAAGGGGCCGTCGACCCGCTGCGCCAGCCAGGCGCAGGCCAGGTGCAGGTCGTTGTGCCAGATCGGCCAGCGGGCCTCGCCGAAGTCGCCGCTGCTGTCGCCGCAGCCGTACAGGTCAATCTGCAGCACGCTGTAGCCGGCGGCGGCAAACGCGCGCGCCTGCGCGGCGGCCACGTGGCGACTCTTGTTCAGTTCTTCCGCCAATGGATGCACGTAGACGATGCCGCCGCGCGCGGGCCGGCCCGGCGGCGGCAGGTGCAGCAGGCAGTAGCGCTGGCCGCCGCTGGCGGGCATGAAGAACGGCAGCAGGGGCGGCGCCAAGGTGGCGGTATCGTTCATGGTCGCAGCTTGGCAAAGATGAAATCGTGCAGCGTGGCCACCGTGGTGAAGTGGCGCGCGTGGATATCCTCGTCGGCCACCTCGATGCCGAAATGCGCCTCCAGTGCGGCGATGACGCCGATGACGGCCATCGAATCGAGTTCCGGCAGGCTGCCCAGCAGCGGCGTGTGCGCTTCCAGCGCGCGCCCGTTCAGCCCCAGCGTGGTGTCGAGGATGTGCTTTACTGCTTCAAGATGCGGCATGTCAGCTCCAGGGAAGGGTAGTGGGGCAAGGGCGTCGTGTCGAAGGCCAGCAGCGGCACGTCGGCGCGATGGCGCGACAGGTGCAGATAGGGCGGCACGCTGGCGGCCATCCATTGCCAGCTGCCGCAGCAGATGAAGGTGGCCGTGCCCAGCGCGTGCGTGCCCAGGCGCGCATGGGCCGACAGCGAAGCGCGGTTGAAGCGCGAAATGCGGCTGCACGACCAGCGCACGCCCTGCGCGTGCAGCACGGCGTTGGCTTCTTCCCACAGGCGGGCGAAGACCAGGCCGCCGCGCTGCGCGGGATGCACCCACACGTCCAGGTCCCACGACGACTGGCGCGACGCGAGCGCATAGCGGGCGCGCACCTCGTCTTCCTCGCAGCCGTGGCGCAGCAGCCAGATCCAGCCGGCCATGCCGGCGGCCTGCCCGTCGCGCCCCGTGCGCGCCACCAGGCATTGCGCGCCCTGGCGGTAGCGCTCGCCCAGCACGCCGGGCCGGCGCAGGGGGCCGGGCGGCAAGTCCGCCTCCGCCATGCAGGGCGCGACCGTGATGGAGCGGCCGCGCCCGCCGCACAGCGAGCCGGGCGCCACGGCCTGCGCGACGAATTGATAACGATGTAGCGCGCAGCGCCCGCCCGGCACGCGTTCGAGCAGGCGGGCCACGGCCAGCCAGGCCGTGTCGCGCCAGCCCAGGCGGGCGACGCTGGCGGCCAGCCTTTGCGGCAGTAGGAAATGCGGGCGCAGGGACATGGATGAATGGATGGGGCGGCTATGCAGCCAATGTTGTCCATTAGAGCGCAGCGGCGCGTGCGGATCTTGCGCCTGCTCAAGCTGTGTTGCTGAAACTGTTAATTGATCAAAATCAAGACCGCCGTGGCCGTTTGTCTGAATCATAGGGGGATGCATGGCAATCATGGCAACCCGGGGGCGAGACGATGGCGACACTGATACACGAGTTGATCTTCGACACGGCGCGGCGCGCGCCCGATGCGCCGGCCCTGTCGTGGCAGGGCGAGGCGCTGGCCTATGGCGCGCTGGCGCAGTGCGTGCGCGATTGCGCCTGGGCCCTGCTGGCCCTGGGCCTGGCGCGCGGCGCGCGCGTGGCCGTCTACCTGGAAAAGCGCCCGGAAAACGTCAGCGCCATGTTCGGCGCGGCGGCGGCCGGCGGCGTCTTCGTGCCCGTCAACCCGCTGCTCAAGCCGGAGCAGGTTGCGTATATCCTGGCCGACTGCAATGTCGCCATCCTCGTCACCTCGCGCGAGCGGCTGGCGCAGCTGGGGCCGGCGCTGGCCGCCTGCCCGGACTTGCGCACGGTGCTGCTGACGGGCGAGCGGGGCCTGGACGCCAGCCTGGACGGGATGCGCCTGCTGTCCTGGGCCGATGCGCTGGACCTGGGCGCCAGCGCGCAGCGGACGCCGCACGCGGTGATCGACACGGACATGGCGGCCATCCTCTACACCTCGGGCAGCACGGGGCGGCCGAAAGGCGTGGTGCTGTCCCACCGCAACATGCTGGCCGGCGCGTTCAGCGTCTCGGGCTACCTGCGCAACACGCCGCAGGACCGCATCCTGTGCGTGCTGCCCCTCAGTTTTGACTACGGCCTGAGCCAGCTGACGACGGCGTTCGCCAGCGGCGCCTGCGCCGTGCTGATGAATTACTTGCTGCTGCGCGACATCGTCGAAGCCGTGGAACAGGAAGCCATCACGGGCCTGGCCGCCGTGCCGCCCCTGTGGGTGCAGCTGTCGCAGCTGAGCTGGCCCCTGTCGACGCCCTTGCGCTACATCACCAATTCGGGCGGCGTGATGCCGCGCGCCACGCTCGCCAAGCTGCGCCTGTCGCTGCCGCGCACGCAGGTCTTCCTCATGTATGGCCTGACGGAAGCGTTCCGCTCCACCTATCTGGCGCCGGAACAGCTGGAGCGCCGTCCCGATTCCATCGGACTAGCCATCCCGAACGCGGAAGTGCTGGTGCTGCGTCCCGACGGCAGCGTCTGCGACGCCGACGAGCCGGGCGAACTCGTGCACCGGGGCGCGCTGGTGGCGCTCGGCTACTGGAACGATGCGGCGCGCACGGCCGAGCGCTTCAAGCCCTTGCCGCCGCAGGCCAGCGGCCTGGTGCTGCCGGAACTGGCCGTCTGGTCGGGCGACACCGTGCGCCGCGATGCGGACGGCTATCTGTACTTCGTCGGCCGCAGCGACGACATGATCAAGACTTCGGGCTACCGGGTCAGCCCGGCCGAGGTCGAGGAAGTCGTGCATGCGAGCGGCCTGGTGGGCGAGGCGGCCGCGCTGGGCGTGCCGCACCCCGTGCTGGGCCAGGCCATCGCCTTGCTCGTCACGCCCGCGCCGGGCGTGGAATTGCTGCGCGACAGCGTGCTGGCTGCCTGCCGCGCCCGCCTGCCGGCCTACATGGTGCCGCTGTGGATCGAGGTGCGGGCGGATGCCTTGCCGCGCAATCCGAACGGCAAGATCGACCGCCCCTTGCTGGCGCGGGAACTGGCGCAAGCCCATGCTGTCCAACCAGGAGCATCGACATGAACGGTCCCGGCCTGCAGTCTCCCGCCATGCCGCCGCACGCGGCCTTGCGACAATTCGCCGTTGCCGGCGACATGCTGGAAGTGGGCGGCATGCCCTTGCGCCGCCTGGCCCAGCGCGTGGGCGGCACGCCGTTCTATGCCTACGAGCGCGGCCACATCGTGCGCCGCGTGGCCGAACTGCGCGCCGCCTTGCCTTCCGGCGTGCATCTGCATTACGCCATGAAGGCCAATCCCATGCCGGCCGTCGTGCAGCTGCTGGCGGCGCTGGTGGACGGCATCGACGTGGCCTCGGGCGGCGAACTGGCGACGGCGCTCGACACGCCCATGCCTGCCGAACGCATCAGTTTTGCGGGGCCGGGCAAGAGCGAGGCGGAACTGGCGCGCGCCGTGGCGGCGGGCGTGCTGATCAATATCGAGTCCGGCGCCCAGCTGGAAAGGACGGCGCTGGCCAGCGAACGGCTGGGCGTGACGGCGCGCGTGGCCGTGCGCGTCAATCCCGATTTCGCGCTGCGCCGCACGGGCATGCGCATGGGCGGCGGCGCGCAGCCGTTCGGCGTCGACGCGGCCCTGGTGCCGGCCTTGCTGGGCCGTATCGGCCAGCTGGGCCTGGATTTTCACGGCTTTCACATTTACGCCGGGTCGCAAAGCCTGTCGGCGGCGGCCCTGGCCGAGGCACAGGCCCACAGCGTGCGCCTGGCCCTGGAGCTGGCCGACAGTGCGCCGTCGCCCTTGCGCGTGCTCAATATCGGCGGCGGCTTCGGCGTACCGTATTTTCCCGGCGAGCAGGCGCTGGACCTGGCGCCCGTGGCCGAAGGCTTGCAGGCCCAGCTGGCCATCGTGCGGGCGGCCGCGCCCGGCGCACGGCTGAACCTGGAACTGGGCCGCTACCTGGTGGCCGAAGCGGGCATCTATGTGTGCAAGGTGCTCGAACGCAAGGCGTCGCATGGGCAAGTATTTTTAGTGACGGACGGCGGCTTGCACCATCACCTGGCCGCCTCCGGCAATTTTGGCCAGCTGATCCGCAAGAATTACCCGGTCGCCATCGGCAACCGCCTGCATGCGGGGCCGCGCGAAGTGGCGTCCGTCGTGGGACCGCTGTGCACGCCGCTGGACTTGCTGGCCGACCAGATGGAGATGGCGCGCGCGCACGAGGGCGACCTGGTGGTGGTGTTCCAGTCGGGCGCCTACGGTTTGACGGCCAGCCCGACGGCCTTCCTCGGCCACCCCTTGCCGGCCGAGGTGCTCGTATGAGCGGCCTGTGCGGTTGGATGGCCCGCTGCGGCGCCGTGCCCGAGCCTGCCGCCGCCCCCCCTGTCACACCCGAGGCCGTGCTGGCGCGCATGGCCGCGCCCCTGTCGCGCTTTGACGGCGCGCCGTTGGCCCTGGACGCTGGCGACACGGGCGCCGTGGCCGTGGCCGCCATCGACGGCAGCCGCCACCTGTACCAGCAGGATGGCTTGCAGGTGGCCATCTGGGGCCGGCCCATGCTGCACGGTTCGGCGGACGACGTGGCGGGCCGCCTCGCTTCCCTGTGGCTGAGCCGGGGCGTGGCCGCCTGCGCCTGCCTCTCGGGGCCTTTCTGCTTGGCCATCCTCGACGCCTTTTCCGGCTCGGCCGTGCTGGCCGTGGACCGGGCCGGCATCCACCCGCTCTGCTATGCCAGCAATGCGCAGGGCCTGTTCTTCGCCTCCTCGCTCGATGCCTTGCTGGCCCATCCGTCCGTGCGCGCCGCGCTCGACCCGCAAGCCCTGTACCATTATCTGTACCACCACATGGTGCCCGGACCGGGCACGGCCTATGTGGGCCAGCAGCGGCTGCTGCCCGGCGAATACCTGCACGTGCGCGCCGGGCGCCGCTACAGGGGCAGTTACTGGCAGCTGGAATTCCAGGAACGCGCGTATGCGCGCACGCGCGCGAGTTTTGCCATCAAGCAGCAGGAATTCCTGCGCCTCCTGCGGCTGTCCGTGGAAAGCAGCCTGGGCGGCGATAGCGGCGGCACGGGCGCCTTCCTCAGCGGCGGCACCGACAGTTCCACCCTGGCCGCCATCGTGGGCCAGGTGACGGGCCGCCCCGCGCGCACGTATTCGATCGGCTTCGACGCGCCCGGCTACGACGAGATGGCGTATGCGCGCCTGGCCGCCAGCCACGCGGGCAGCATCCACCACGAGCGCTACGTGACGCCAGGCGACGTGCTGGCCGCCATCCCCGCCATGGCGGCCGCCTTCGACCAGCCCTTCGGCAACGCCTCGGCCATTCCCGCCTTCTACTGCGCGCAGATGGCGCGCGAGGATGGCGTGATCCGCCTGCTGGGCGGCGACGGCGGCGACGAATTGTTTGGTGGCAATGAACGCTATGCGCGCCAGGCCCTGCTGTCGCAGTACGGGCGCCTGCCGGCCATGCTGCGCCAGGCCGTCATCGAACCGCTGCTGTTGCGCGAACGCGCGGGCAAGCCGTGGCGCCTGGCCGGCAAGGCGCGCCGCTACATCGAACAGGCCAGCCTGCCGTTGCCGGCCCGCCTGGACAGCCACAACCTGCTGCTGTGCCATGGCTACCGCGCGGTGCTGGAAGACGGCTTCATCGACACCATCGATCCCGGCATGGCGGCCGGCTGCCTGAATGGCGCGTACTGGGAGCGGCAAGGCCAGGGTTTGAGCCAGATCAATGAACTGCTGGCGCTGGACATGCGTTTTACCCTGGCCGACAACGACCTGGTCAAGGTGCGCACGGCGTGCGAGCTGGCCGGCGTGGAAGCGGCGTTTCCCTTCCTGCACGACGCGATGGTGGCGTTTGCCGCGCGCCTGGCGCCCCAGGACAAGCTCGACGGCATGCGCCTGCGGCCGTTTTTCAAGCGGGCGCTGGCGGACATCCTGCCGCCGGCCATCGTGCGCAAGAAAAAGCACGGCTTTGGCCTGCCGTTCGGCCTGTGGCTGCACCGCCATGCGCCGCTGCGCGACTTCGCCTTCGATAACCTGGCCCAGCTGCGCCGGCGCGGCATCGTGCGGCCCGCCTTCATCGACGACCTGCAGTGCCGGCTGCTGGCGCAGCACCCGGCCTACCACGGCACCATGGTGTGGCTGCTGATGATGCTGGAACAGTGGCTCAGCCACCACCCGGCGGCGCTGGGCGCGCTGGCCGGCGGTTTTGCCGCAAGCGCCACAGAAACGCCAGCCGTCCTCGATCCCACGGCGTAAAGCGGGGCAGCTGCAGCAGGTCCAGCCCCGCGCCGGGGCGGGCCACGCCCCAGTCCGTCGCGACGGCCGCCGTGAAGCCGAGGCTGCGCACCATCGCCACGTGGGAAGCGCCGTAATCGCGGCCCGCCTTGCCGTTCGGATAGGCAAACAGCGTGACGGGCGCCTGTATCAGGCTTTCCAGCTGCCGCTTGCCGTGGGCGATGTCGCGCCGCGCGGCGCCGTCGGACAGGGTGGCCAGGATGGGGTGGCTGGCCGTGTGCGCGCCCAGGCCCATGCCGGCCGCCTGCAGCTGGCGCAGCTGCGCCGTGCTGAGCATGGCCGATGGTCCCGCCTCCGCGCCCGCCTGGCGGCGGATCTGCAGGGCCAGCTGCTGGCGTTGGGAAAATGGCAGGTATTTGAGCTGGCCCAGCAGGGTGGCGATGGCCGTTTGCCGCTGCGCCAGGCTGGCGACGGGCAGGCGGTCCAGCCCGAGTTCCCGCAAGTCCAGCCGGGGACCGGGCGCATGGCGCACGCCCTCGATCACCGCGTCGTTCCACATCCGGCCGCCATCGAGGTAGCCCGTGGCGATAAAAAACGTGGCGTGCAGGCCGTGTTTCAGCAGCAGGGGCAGGGCCACCTGCGCATTGTCCGCGTAGCCGTCGTCAAACGTGATGCAGGCGGCGCGCGCGGGCAGGCTGCCATCCTGCAGGCGCTGCACGGCTTCGGCCAGCGGCAGCGGCGCATAAAAACGCTTTAGCAGGCGCAGCTGGCGCTCGAACAGGACCGCATCGACTTCGCCGGGAAACAGGGCGTCGGGCCGCGCCAGCACGCGGTGGTAGATCAGGATGGACAGTGCCGCCGTCATGGCTGCTCCGCGACGGCGGCGCCGGACTTGGCTTGGCGCGGCGTGGGTGCCGGCGCGCGCAATGCGCGCTCGACAACGATGCGCGTGGCGATCAGGGCCGCCATCAGGTAGTACGGCATGTCGAAATACAGCAGGCTGAGGAAGGCGCCGCCCACGGCAAAGCCGATCAGGCTGGCCTGGCTCATGGTGGCCAGGCCGTGCGCCCAGCGCAGCTCGGCCTGGCCCCGCGTCAGGCGGATGATGGCCGACGCCGTGCGCCACGTGGCGATGCCCAGCGCCAGGTAGATCAGCAAGCCGACGAAGCCGTGTTCGCCCAGGGCCTGGAAATAGATGCTGTGCGCCGCGTGCACGTCCATGGGGTTGGGCGCGTAGCGGGCGAAGATGGCGCCGTCGGACACATCGAAGCCGCCGCCGGGAAAGCGGTCGCGCGCCAGGTTCCACGCCATGCGCCACGCATTCAGGCGGCCCATGGCGGAACTGTCTTCCTCATAGGTATTGATGGTGTCCATGCGTTCGGCCCAGCGCTCGGGCATGAAGGCCAGCAGCAGCGGCGTGACCAGGCCCAGCAGCGCGCCCAGTACCAGCTTGCGCCCGCTTTTCAGCCACATGAACAGGACCATGGCGGCAATGGCCAGCAGCGCCCCGCGCGAATACGAGCCCAGCGCGGCCAGCGCCGACAGCAGCATGGCCGCCGACAAGCCGTGGCGCAGCCAGCGCCTGTCGCTGTTTTGCTGCAGATAATACATGAGGGGAATCGTGATGATCAGGGCCAGGGCCAGTGAATTGTTATCTCCAATAAACGTTTCTTCCGGCCCCCACACGCGCTCCGTGCCGCCGCTGCGGATGGTGAAGATGCCGCCTTTGACGCCGTAATAGCCGATCGAGCCCACCAGCACCCAGATCAGGCGCGCGATGTCGCGCCGCGTGCGTATCACCATCATGATCACAAAGCTCATCAGCATGATCTTCATGACCTTGTTCCACTGCACCCACGACGAGTCGGGCAGCAGCGCAAACAGGGCCGTGACATTCATCCAGGCAACGAACAGCAGCAGCAGCACGCTGACGGGCGTGAGGGGTAGGCTTTTCGGTTCGCGCGTCATCACGAGGCTGAGCATGGTGGCGATGGCGATGATGAAGGCGAACGGCAAGTGCGTGGCAAAGCCCCACGCCTGCGTGTGCGGGTTCATCACGCTGACCCACACCCACATCAGGCCGCCGATGGCCGGCGACTTCAGGATGAAGGGCAGGGAACCCAGGATGATGATGGTTATCAAGATGTCGCGCATGACAGGGGACGCTCCTGGTTGTGCCCGCATGGTATTGATGCCTGTCAACGGGCTGGCGGGCAGGCTGGGTACACTGGATCAACACGGTTTCGTACAAAGTTTTGTCATGGTAAGACGAAGGAGGCTTGTCCTTGTTGACCGTTCTCATGGCGACCTACAATGGCGCCGGCACCTTGCCCCAGGTCTTGCGCGCCTACACGGGCTTGCGTCCGCCCGCGGGCGGCTGGCGCCTCGTCATCGCCGACAATGGCAGCAGCGACGCCACGGCCCGTATCATCGACGCCTTCCGCGGCCGGCTGCCCTTGAGTTGCGTCCACGTGGCGCGGCGCGGCCGCAGCCCCGCCCTGAACGGGGCTGTCGAGCACGCCTTGCGCTGCAGCGGCGACGGTGCCGAGCTGTTCGTCTTCGGCGACGACGACGCCATGCCCGCGCCGGACTGGCTGTGCCGCCTGCAGGACTGCGCGCGCGCTCATCCCGGTTACGGCCTGTTCGGCGGCGCCATCGTGCCCGCCTGGCGGGAACGGCCGGCCGACTGGCTGCTGCGCCTGACCCCCGTGGGCCTGACGTGGGGCATCACCAGCCCCGATTTGCGCGACGGCCCCGTGTATCCGGGCCTCGCCTGGGGCGCCAACATGGCGATACGCCGCCGCCTGTTCGAGGCGGGCGCCCGCTATGACGAAAGCATCGGCCCGCAGGGCAACAGCTACGCCATGGGCAGCGAAACCAAGCTGAACCTGGAAATTTACCGCTCCGGCAACCCTTCCTGGTTCTGTCCGGCAGCCAGGGTGGCGCACATCATCCGCGTGCAGCAGGTGCGGCGCGCCTGGATACTGCGCCGTTCCTTCCTGTTTGGCCGGGGCCAGTGCCGCCTCGTCGTCCCGGCGCCCAGCGTGGAATGGCTGGGCGTGCCGCGCTGGATGCTGGGCCGCTACCTGCGCGACGGCGCGGCCCGCGCGCGCGCCTGGCTGCGGGGCGACCGCGAAACGCTGTTCCTGCGCAGCTGGGAAATGGCCGCGCTGCGCGGCTACTTCCATGAAGCGTGGCGCGGCCGCCGAAAGCGTTTGCCGCGCGTCGTCATCACCAGCTATTCCGGCGAGTTGGGCGGCATGGAGCTGCGCATGGCGCAAGAGGCGACGATACTGGGCGCAAACGGTTATGACAGCGTGCTGGGACTGCGGCGCTTTCCCGGTCTTGCCGCATGGATGCAAGGCTTGCGCGCACAGAAGCTGCAGGTGCGCGTGTATGAGCCGCCGCTGTTCGTCGAGCACTGGGCGTGGCGGCGCTGGAACCTGCTGCGCGCCCGGCTCACGGGCGCCTGGCGCCTGCGCCGCCTGCGGCCGGACCTGGTGCACGTGGCGTTCTGCTGGACGACGTATGGCGCCTCCATCCTGTGGCTGGCGCATCAGTGCCGCCTGCCGGCCGTCATCAGCGTGCACAACGCGTTTCCCCCGGAACCGTTCAGCGCCTGGCAGCAGCCGCTGCTGCAGGAAGCGTTCCGCAGCGTAAAGGGCGTGTATGCCGTGTCGGCCTCGGCCATGAAGCATTTCCTCGACCTGTACCGTGGCATGCTGGCGCCGCAGACGCGGCTGGCCGTGATCCCGAACGGCGTCGATACGGACACGTTCACCGTCTCGCCCGAGCGCAAAGCGCTGGCGCGCAAGCAGCTGGGCTTGCCGCCGGACGCCCTGGTGATCGGCTCGGTGGCCAGGCTGTCGGCGCAAAAGCGTCCGCAGGCGCTGCTGGCCCTGTTCGCGCGGCTGGCGCCGCAGTTTCCCAACTTGTATTTAGTGTTGGTGGGCACGGGCCCGCTGGAAGGACGGCTGCGGCTGCAGGCGCAGCAATCGGGATGGCAGGACAGAATCGTGTTTGCCGGCTTCCGGCAGCGCGTCGAGCTGCTGATGCCGGCCTTCGACCTGCACCTGCTGCTGAGTAAAAACGAGGGTTTCGGCATCGCCACCATCGAGGCCATGGCGTGCGGCGTGCCGGCCGTGGGCACGGACGTGCCGGGCACCCATGACATCCTGCACGACAGCGAAGGGGGGCTGCTGCTGCCGCCCGGCGACGGGGATGCCGCCTGCCAGGCCGTGGCGGACCTGCTGCGCGACCCGGCGCGGCGGCAGCGCATGGGACGCCAGGCCCGCCTGGAAGCGCTACAGCATTATTCCATGCAACGGCTGGAGCAGCAGCTGCGCCAGTTCTATGCCGGTCTCGTGTAGCACCTGGAGCTTGCCCGGATGAACGCCACGCGCCATTCCTTCTTCTTTTCCTTCGCCGAGAAGTACACGGTGCTGCTGCTGGGCATAGTTGCCACGATGATCCTGTCGCGCCTGCTGACGCCGGCCGAGGTGGGCGTGTATTCGCTGGGCGCCGTGCTCGTGGCCATGGCCCAGGTGGTGCGCGATTTTGGCGTGGGCCAGTATCTGATCCAGGAAAAGACCCTGACGACGGAAAAATTGCGCGCCGCCCTGGCCACCAGCCTGGCGGTGGCCTGGCTGCTGGCGGCGCTGGTGCTGGCCGCCAGCGGGCCGCTCGCGCGTTTCTATGAAGAACCGCGCCTGCAACTGGTGCTGCAACTGCTGTCGATCAACTTCCTGCTGATCCCGTTCAGCGCGCTGACCTTGCCCTTGCTGCGCCGGCAACTGCGCTTTCGCGCCATCTATGCGATCAACGCGGCCAACAGCGTCACCAACCTGCTGGTGGGCGTGAGCATGGCCCTGCTGGGCCACAGTTACATGAGCCTGGTGGCGGCCGTGTTGGCCGGTTCCACGGCTTCGCTGCTGACCAGCCTCGTCGTGCGCCCGCGCGAACTGCCGTGGCTGCCGGGACGGCGCGGCATCAGGTCCATCATTGCCTTCGGCGCCTACGCGACGGGCGGCGGGCTGGTGGACGAGGCGGGCGTGGTGGCGCCGGACCTGGTGATCGGCAAGATGATCGATATCGAAAGCCTGGCCCTCTTCGGCAAGACGCAAAGCATGCTGAGCATTTTTAACCAGGCCATCACCAGCGCCATCTCGCCCGTCGTGTTTCCCCTGTTCGCGGCGCGCGACCGCGAGGCGGGCGGGGCGGGGCCCGTGTATGTGCGCACGGTCAGCTATATGACGGCGCTGGCCTGGCCCTTTTTCCTGTTTCTCGCCTGTATGGCTTTGCCTTTGGTCAAAGTGTTGTATGGCCCGCAATGGAGCGCCTGTACGCCCTTGATACGCATCATGTGCCTGTCCTCGGCCGTGTATAGCATGTTCAGCATGGCCCGCTACCTGTTCGTGGCGACGGGCCAGATGCGCGTGCAGGCCCGGCTCGACGCGTGGGCGGGCGGGCTGAAGGTGGCGGCGCTGCTGCTGGCGGCGCCGTTCGGGCTGGTGGCGGTGGCCTGGGCCGTCGTGTTCAGCACCCTCGTGCGCAGCTGGCTGATCTACGGCTGCCTGCGCCGCTTCAGCAATCTCGACTGGCGCGTGCTGCTGCCTGTCCTGCGCAAGAGCCTGGCCCTGTGCGCGATCAGCAGTCCGCCGCCGCTGTGCATGCTGCTGTGGATGCCGGCCGACATGCCGCACGCCATTCCGCTGCTGGCGCTGGCGGGCACGGCGCTGGCCACCTTGCTGTGCTGGATCGCCGGGATTTTTCTGTTGAAACATGACATCGCGGCCGAGTTTCTGTTGTTGCAACGCAAGCTGGCAAGCCGCTGGCCGGCTGCCAAATCACCGCTGTGAGGCGCCGCCGCCGGCGCACGCCCGAAAGGATGACCATGCGTGTCGGTATCTTGTCCTATCCCATGCTGTTCCAGCGCGACGGCGGCCTGCAGATCCAGGTGCGCGAAACCATCGCCGCCCTGAACCGCCTGCAAGCGAACCCGGCCAGGCCGCTCGAGGTGCAGCTGGTCGACGCCAACCACGAGCGGCTGGCCGATTTCGACCTGCTGCACGTGTTTTCGGCGAGCAATGGCACCTACCGCATCCTGGAAACGGCCACCGAGCTGGGCGTGCCCGTGGTGCTGTCGCCGCTGATGGCGCCCAGCTGGAACCGCGCCAGCGCCTGGCGCGCGCGGCTGGCCGACCGGCTGGCGGGGCGGCTGACGGACTGGATGGTGCAGACGAGCTATGCGCAGACGCGGCGCGCCCTGCAGCTGGCCAGGATCGTCATCGCGCTGGGCGAGGCCGAGCGCGACGCCCTCGTGCAGGGTTTCGGCTTGCCGGCCCAGGCCATCCGCGTCTTGCCGAACGGGATCAACCCGCATTTCTTTTCGGCCAATGGCGACCTGTTCCTGCGCGAGACGGGCATCGCCGGGCCTTTCGTGCTGATGGTGGGCAGCATTTCACCATATAAGAACCAGCTGGGCCTGGCCAGGGCGCTGACGGGCGCCGGCCTGCCACTCGTGCTGATCGGCGCCGCGCCGCGCGAACAGCAGGCCTATCTGCAGCAATTGCTGGACTTGCAGCATGTCAGGTGGCTCGGTGCGCTCGACCATGCCGACCCGCTGCTGGCCAGCGCCTACCATGCGGCGGCCGTGGCGGCCCTGCCCAGCCAGGGCGAAGTGTTTCCGCTCTCCGTGCTCGAAGCGCTGGCGGCCGGCACGCCCGTCGTCATGACGTCGCAAAGCGCGCTCGACTTGCCCGATTCCGCGTTTGCGCTGCGCAAGGTGGGCTGGGACGACGGCGCCGCGCAGCGCCAGGCCATCCACGAACTGCTGGCGCTGGCCCCCGAGCGCGCGCGCGTGCGGGCGCTGGTGCAGCGCTTTACGTGGGAAAGGGTGGCGGCGCAGATCGCCGATTATTACTACCAGGCGCAGTCCTTGCCCGCCAGGAGGCAGCATGCTGTTTAATTCCTTCGCCTTCCTGTTCGCCTACCTGCCCGTCGTGCTGGCCGGCTATTTTTTGCTGGACCGCTGGGCACCTGCCGCCAGCGCATCCGCCAGTTGGCGCCGTCTGGCACACGCCACTTGGCTGGCGCTGGCCTCGCTGTTCTTCTATGCCTGGTGGGACGTGCGCTACCTGCCGCTGCTGCTGGCCTCGATCTGCGTCAACTACGGCGCCGGGCGCCTGCTGGGCGCCAGCGCGGGCGCGGCCCGCCAGCGCGTGCTGGTGGCGGCGCTGGCGCTGAACCTGGGCTTGCTCGCCTACTACAAATATGCGAATTTCTTCATCGACAGCGTGAACGCCGTCGCCCAGGCCGCCGGGGCCGATGCCGCCAGCCTGCCGTGGCACGGTCTGGCCATCATCCTGCCGATCGGCATCTCGTTCTTTACCTTCACGCAGATCGCCTTCCTCGTCGATTGCTACCGGGGCGAAGTGCGCGAGTACCGCTTCATCCATTACGTGCTGTTCGTCAGCTACTTTCCCCACCTGATCGCCGGCCCCGTGCTGCACCACCGCGACATGATGCCGCAGTTCGCCAACCCCGCCAACGCCCGCCCGCGCGCGGCCAACTTCGCCATCGGCCTGTCGATTTTTACGATTGGCCTGGCAAAGAAGGTGCTGATCGCCGACAACCTGTCGCCGCTGGCCATCCCCGTCTTCGCGGCCGGCGCCCAGCCGACCCTGATCGAGGCCTGGATCGGCGTGCTGGCCTACACCTTCCAGCTGTATTTCGATTTTTCCGGCTATTCGGACATGGCCATCGGCCTGTCGCGCCTGTTCGGCGTGAAATTGCCGCTGAACTTCAATTCGCCGTACAAGGCGGCCAATATCGCGGACTTCTGGCGCCGCTGGCACATGACCTTGTCGCGTTTCCTGCGCGACTATCTGTATATCCCGCTGGGCGGCAGCCGCCACGGCGAGGCCATGCGCTACCGCAACCTGATGCTGACCATGCTGCTGGGCGGCCTGTGGCATGGGGCCGGCTGGACCTTCGTCATCTGGGGCGGCTTGCACGGCCTGTACCTGGTGCTGCAGCAGGCGTGGCAGCGCGCGTTCGGCGCGGCGCCGGGGTACTGCCGGCTGCGCTGGTGGCCCGCTTGGTGGTCCACCTTGTTGACCTTTCTTGCCGTGATGCTGGCCTGGATCTTCTTCCGCGCGCCCGACGTGGCCACGGCCTGGGATATCACCGGCGCGCTCGTGGGGGCGAACGGCGTGAGCCTGCCGCGCGGCCTGGCCAGCCACGCGTCCAGCCTGGCGCAATGGGGCTGGAAGCCCGGATTCGACGGCATCCGCTGGATCGAACTGGCCGGTCCCGGCTTGCCCGTGCTGCTGGGGGCCATGCTGCTGGCCTTCAAGGCGCCGAATACGCAAGAAATTTTCTTTCTCTACGAGCCTGCCATTGAAAGAATCTTTCAGCCTGCGGGGCGCTGGGCCTTCAGCTGGCGCCCCACACCCCGCTGGAGCGTGGGCCTGGCCGCGCTGTTCGTCGCCTGCATCTTCGGCATGAACCGGGTCACGGAATTTCTCTATTTCCAGTTCTGACCATGGACGCCGCCGCCCGCCGCTATCTTGCCTGCTTCCTCGCCTGCGTTGGCCTGGCGCTGGGCGCCGTCTCGCTGCTGAATTACC
The DNA here is from genome assembly GCF_900156175.1 of Janthinobacterium sp. TND4EL3. Lineage (GTDB taxonomy): Bacteria > Pseudomonadota > Gammaproteobacteria > Burkholderiales > Burkholderiaceae_D > Janthinobacterium. Next base: position 7,092 of record NZ_FTMV01000009.1, on the reverse strand, counting down.
AGGTCGATCCCTACCTGCTGCACCAGTGGGACAGTCCCTTGCTGCAGCGTCCGCGCCAGATCAATGAAAAGCTCGGTGCCTGGGCCAAGACCTATGCCGTGGCGCGCTACCGGCCGGCCGTCATCTACATCGGCAACTCGCGCACGGAAATGGGCTTGCCGACCAGCGTGCGCGCCCTGTTCGACGGCAAGCGCGTGTTCAACAGCGCCGTGTCCGGCGCCTCGGTCGGCGACGCCATCCGCCTGGCCGAACATGCGGCCAGGGTCAGCCATGTCGAGACCATGGTGTGGGGCATCGACGCGCCCACCTTTTCCCTGGAGATGGGGGCGGCGCGCGTGGAGGACAGCCTGACGGGGGCAGGGCGCGCCTTTTTTGCCCGGCGCGCCCTCGTCAACCTGCAGCGCGGCCTGACCGTGGACATGACGCAGGACAGCCTGCGCATCCTGACCGGCCATGCGGGCGATACCTGCCGCTCCAGCCTGGCCGTGTACGGCCAGCGCGACGAGAGCTGCACCCGCAAGGGCATCGCGCACTGGCTCGGCACCAGCGACGCCATCCCCGTGCGGCTGCAGGAATTCGGCGATGGCGCGGGGCCGACGCCGCCGTCGACACCGGCGCTCGACGCCAGCATCGGCAAGCTGTGCCGTGGCGCCATGCGCCTGCGCCTGTACATCAACCCCACGCACGCGCTGACCTTGTACGCGCTGCACTGGCGCGGCAAGTGGGAGGCCATGCAGGCCTGGCAGCGCACCCTGGTGCACATCGCCGAGCGCCACCGCCAGCGTGGCTGCGACGTGCGCCTGGTTGATTTTTCCGGTTTCAACAGCATCACGACGGAAGCGACCCCGCTCGTCAGCGGCAAGCCCGACATGCATTATTACTGGGAAGTGTCGCATTACCGGGACAACGTGGGCCGCCTGATCCTCGCGCGCCTGTTCGGCGGCGGCACGCCGGTGCCCGCCGATTTCGGCGTGGAGCTGACGCCAGCCAACGTCGCCGTCCACCAGGCGGCCACGCGTGCCGCGCGCGACCGCTACCGCGCGGAGCACGCGCGCGAAACGGCCTACGCGCAGCAGGTGCTGGACGGGCCTTTGATCCGACGTTGAACGTCCTTTCTCAACTTCCAATTCTGCTTATGGACACTTCCGCCCGCCGCTACCTCGCCATCTTCCTTGCCTGCGCGCTGGCCGCGCTGGCCCTGATTTCCGCCGTGAATTACCGCGTCGATCCGTACTTGCTGCATCAGTGGGACAGCCCGCTGCTGCAGCGGTTGCGGCCGACGACAGAAAAACTCAGCGTGTGGGGCAAGACCTATGCCGTGGCGCGCTACCGGCCCGCCATCGTCTACATCGGCAATTCGCGCACGGAAATGGGCTTGCCCACCAGGGTGCGCGCCTTGTTCGATGGCAAGAGCATCTTCAACAGCGCCGTCTCGGGCGCCTCGATCGGCGAAGCCATGCGCCTGGCCGAGCACGCTGCCAGGGTCAGCCATGTCGACACCATGGTGTGGGGCATTGACGCGCCTTCGTTCTCGCTGGAACTGGGTACGGCCGGCGTGGAGCCGGGCTTGACGGATCCCGGCCCCGCATTTTTCGCGCGGCGCGCCTTGCTCAACATCAAGCGCGGCCTAACCGTCGACATGACGCGCGACACCTGGCGCATCCTCAGCGGCACCTACGACGGCGTTTGCCTGTCCAGCCTGGCCCTGGACGGCCAGCGCGACGAGTCCTGCCTCACCAGTCGCCACCGTACCTGGACGGGCACGGCGCGCGCGTTCACGCCGCGGCTGCAGGAATTCGGCGACGGCCTGGGGCCGACGGCGCCCGCGCTGCAAGCCTTCGATGCCAGCGTCGGCAAGCTGTGCCGGGGCGGCACGCACTTGCGCCTGTACATCAATCCCACGCACGCGCTCACGCTCGACGCCCTGTACTGGCGCGGCAAGTGGGACGCCATGGAAACCTGGCAGCGCGACCTGGCGCAACTGGCGCAGCGCTACCGCAGCGAAGGCTGCGACGTGCGCGTGTACGATTTTTCCGGCTTCAACAGCATCACCAGCGAGCCTATCCCGCAGGTGACGGGCATGCGCGAAATGCGTTATTACTGGGAAGCATCGCATTACCGCGACAACGTGGGCCATTTCATCCTGGCGCGCCTGTTCGGCGGCGCCGTGCCGGTGCCGGCCGATTTCGGCGTCGAGCTGACGCCGGCAAGCATCGCGGCCCACCACGCGGCCATGCGCGCCGCGCGCGAACGCTACCACGCGCAGCACGCCGAGGAAACGGCCTACCTGCGCCACGTGCTGACCTTGCCGCGCGAGCCCAAATAGGCGAGTACGGGGCCAGGCGTACGCCGGGAAGCAGGGCGCTTGCGCTATGATGATGTTTTGCCATTCAGCAAGTTCCAGGACGCCCCATGAAAATCGCCTTCTTCGCCAGCCAGCCCTACGACCGCCGCTTCTTCGACGAAGCCTTGCCGTCCCAGCCCGACGCCGCCGGCATCGAACTGGTCTACCACAGCGCCTTGCTGAGCCAGGAAACCGTGGTGCTGGCGCAAGGCGCGCATGCCGTCTGCGTCTTCGTCAACGACGTGCTCGACGCGCCCGTGCTCGAAGCGCTGCACGGCTACGGCGTGCGCGCCATCTTGCTGCGCTGCGCCGGCTACAACAACCTCGACCTGGAAGCGGCCAAACGCCTGGGCCTGTTCGTTGCCCGCGTGCCCGCCTACTCGCCGGAAGCCGTGGCCGAATACACCTTGGCCCTGGTGCAGACCCTGAACCGCCACACGCACCGCGCCTACGCCCGCGTGCGCGAAGGCAATTTCTCGCTCGACGGCTTGCTCGGTTCCACCTTGCACGGCAAGACCGTGGGCATCGTCGGCACGGGCAAGATCGGCCTGGCCACGGCGCGCATTTTCAAGGGTTTCGGCTGCACGGTGCTGGGCCACGACCCATATCCGGCGCCCGCGTTCGCGCAGCTGGGCACGATGGTGGAATTGCCGCAATTGCTGGCCGAATCCGACATCGTCTCGCTGCATTGCCCGCTGATGGAGAGCACGCGCCACATGATCAGCGAAGCAACCTTGCCGCTGATGAAGAAGGGCGCCATGCTGGTGAATACCTCGCGCGGCGGCCTGATCGACACGGGCGCCGTCATCGAGGCGCTCAAATCGCGCCAGCTGGGCTCCCTGGCCATCGACGTCTACGAACAGGAAAGCAATCTGTTCTTCCAGGACCGCTCGTCCGACATCATCGACGACGACATCTTCCAGCGATTGATGACCTTCCCGAACGTGCTGGTGACGGGCCACCAGGGTTTCTTTACCATCGAAGCGCTGCGCGAAATCGCCGCCATCACGTATCACAACCTGGCGTGCTTCCGTGAAGGCAAGGCGTGCGAGAACAGCGTACTAGCTGCTTGATGCCGGTTTCCTGGGCTTGGGCGGCGGCTTGGGTTTCGGCTGCGGCAAGGCATCGGCCGTGCGCCGCGCCAGCTGGGACAACCAGTCGCGCTCGTCCCACAGCCCGCCATCGATGAGGAAATACGGCTTGGCTTGCGGGTAGGGCGGCGCTTCCTGCAGCGTGCCTTGCGCGCCGATCCAGGCACGGCCCGCATCCGTCGGCTTGATGAAGAGCATGTCGTCGGCGACGATGGCGAACATCTTGCCGTCGCAATACAGGCCGTACTCGCCAAACATCTTTTTCGCGCTGACGCTGCCCGCGCCCGCCATCTGGTCGAGCAGAAAATCCACCGTGCCTTGCTGTGATGCCATATTGTTCTCCGTAGGAAGCAATAGTGTAGCGCACTGGCCAGGACAGGCGGGCGCGGCTACACTATCGCCATTATTTATTTTGCATTAGCTGCCATGCCACCCCAACACATTATTCACCGCGGCATCACCATCGCCACCCTGGCCGCCGGCCAGCCGGTTGAAACCCATTGCGCGCCGGGCCAGACGGCCATCCGCGAGCAGGGCGACGGCTGGTGGCTGTATTTTGTCGACGAGGACGGCACGGTCGACGGCTACGACAGCCCGTTCGCCAGCCACGCCGAGGCGCTGCGGGCGGCGAAGGCCGCGGCCGAGTTCAGCGCGCAATGAAGGCCAGTCCCTGGGCTTTCCTGGGCTTGCCGCAAGCGCCCGTGCCGGAAGCGGAGAGCGCGGAGTACGGCGCCTGCCGGGCCGACCTGCACGGCAAGCGCCTGGTCCTGCGCGTGGCGAAAACCACGCCGACGAAAACCGGCCAGTTCGTCACCGTCTGGAAGCGCCCCCATCCCGACGCCGACATCGCCCCGCTCGATGAGGCCGACCCCGTCGATGCCGTCGTCATCGCCGTGTCCGACGGCGACGGCGCGCGGCACGGCTTCTTCATCTTTTCCCGCGCCGTGCTGCTGGAACGGGGCGTGATGTCGCGCGCGGGCACTGGCGGCAAGCGCGCGCTGCGCGTGTACCCGCCGTGGTGCGCGCCGGAAGCGCCCCAGGCGCGGCGCACGCAGCGCTGGCAGGGGGAATGGTTTGTGGCGGCGGGGGATCACCGAAGGCTGGAACAGCTGCTGGAGCAGTGATTGTTGCCGTCTACCGTTGCATGTCTCCGCGCCTTGCTGGCGTGTCAGAACGCCTTGAAAAACCGGGTTCCGGGAGCGCCAGCGCTGACTTCAGCCGGCAACGATAGCAGCCGGCCAGTAGCCGGCCCAAGCAATTGCGCGAGAACCATTTCCATCTAATTTCCATCTATCTGGCCAGTTTGCCTTCTGTCCCTCTGTTCGAGCGGCCCGTCGCATGGCTGTCAAGCGGTGAAAAATCACAGCGTATTGTTAAGCCTTTATTATCATGAGCGGCGGGTACGACGCTGCCAACCAAGGGGAAATCATGCAGAAACCGATAGGCCTGATATGTGCGCTCGTATTTGCCGTGAGTGCCGCGGTCAATGTCCAGGCAAGCACGCTTGACCAGCTCGTTCGCGCTTACGCTGAACAGCGCAACTTTAGCGGCGTAGTGCTGGTCGCGCGCGATGGCCAGCCCATTTACCAGGCCGCTTTTGGCATGGCACAGCCGCAATGGAAGGTGGCGGTCACCGACGATAGCGTATTTCGTATCGGTTCACTCAGCAAGCCGCTCACTGCGACCTTGATCATGCGGCTCGCGGAGATCGGCCGTATCAACCTGGATGAAACCGTTGGCACCTACCTTCCCGCCGCGTATGCGGGTACTGGCGCGGGGAAAATAACGGTGCGACAGCTGCTGTCACATACGTCCGGCTTGGCCGATCTGCCATCTCGCTACACCGATCCATTCTGGAGCAGGGATGCACGCCGTCATTACACGCCCAAAGAATTCGCAAGCGAATGGATTCCTGGTGTATTGGCAAGCGAACCCGGGACCTGGCGCTACAACAACAACGGCTATTACTTGCTCGGAATGATAGTGGAAGCGGCCACCGGGAAAAGCTATGCCGAGAATATGAAACAATATATCTTTGCACCGGCGGGCATGCAGGACAGCGGTGTCTTCGATGGCCGCACAATTATCGCGAAACTCGCACAGGGAACCGTCCAGGCCGACGATGGCACGCGCGTACTGCCCTCGTATATCGATCCATCCGTATCTTATTCCGCGGCGGGCCTATATGCGACGGCGCTCGACCTGGTGCGCTTTGACGCTGCGCTGGCCGGTGGCCGCCTGCTCAACCAGACGTCCCAGCGCGAGATGTTTGCCAATAGAGGCAAGGGCTATGGTTACGGCTGGGAGGTCGAGGACTGGGCCGTACGAAAAGACACGCCACTTCCCGTTGTTCTGCATACGGGAAGCGTCCCTGGCTACCAGAGCATATTTGTGCGCTCCTTATCCGATCATGTGGCGATCGTCATTCTTGACAATGCCTGGCAGGGAGCGACGGTGGTCGCGATGGCAAGAGACATTGCCGACCTTGTGCACGGCAAACCGGTAGCCTTGCCGCGACGCAGCCTGCAGGCTGCCCTCAGTCCGATCTTGTTTCGCGAGGGCCTGGATGCAATGCGTGCCGCCTACATCCGCTTGGGAGCACGCGAGTCCACAACATACGATGTAAGCGAATCTGCACTCAACGCTTTTGGCTATAGCCTGTTGCGCAAGAACCAGCCGGAAGCCGCTATCGAAGTCTTTCGCTGGAATGCGGAAGCCTATCCCCTTAGCCATAACGTCCACGATAGTTTGGCTGAAGCCCTGCTGGCATCGGGAGACCGCGAAGGCGCTCGCGCCGGCTACGCCAAGGTATTGGCCTTGGATCCAGGCAATCGCCACGCGGCTGAAGAACTGGAAAAGCTCCGGCACACAAATCCCTGAGCAATGTCCGCTTCGGGACGTAACCTGGCTACGACGGGAATCGACCAGAAGCGGACAACTGATGCTCCCCCTTCATTACTCAATTTAAGTATGCCAAGTTAGGTAAAAAGACACTGGGACGTGACTAGAGGTGACAGGTACGATGCATGGGGCACGTCCTGGTGGTACTTTGAAGCCGATGGTGCGGGCTGGGTTACGCGACAAATTGAACAGTACGATTCTGGTCCGCTGCTTTGCTATAGTACCGAGAATGAGAGCGACGAATTTGGCGGCATATCAGAAAAACCTCTCGATTTATCAGAGCCAGGGTACAGTGCGATTTCCCATCAAGAGTTCGAATCAATCTGGATAGCCGCGTAGTGCTTCCGTTATCGGCCAGGAGCAGCCATTGGAAACGACGGTCATTAGATCCGGATTCCAAACCGCAAAAGAGCTCGGACTTGAATCTTGGCTTGATGAAATGGGCATTGATTAAGTGCGCAGAAAAGGATAGCAGAAGGACGCTGTCGTCCAACTGCGGACATTCTATTGGATGCATCATTAACGGAAATAACCATGCATGAAGTTATGTTTGGCAGGCTGAAACCGCCTGTGAGCGTATGGTCGCCTGGATTCCCGCAAATCGGCTTTCTGAAAAATATCATCACCGGCCCCAACATTGAAATCGGCGATTGTACCTATTTGTCAAGACCCGCTTGATTATAAACACGCTTAACGAATAATTCCGGCTTTTTCGCCTGCCATTTCTTCATCGCCTGAATCGGCGTTTCGTTATTC
>NZ_FTMV01000041.1 GCF_900156175.1 Janthinobacterium sp. TND4EL3 | reverse complement strand
AGTGAAAGATCAGATTGGAACAGTGTACGCAAAACCTGCCTGGCCTTGAAGAGTGGCCAACTACGCATAGGTACATGATCCCACGAATCTAAACACGTAGGGGCAATGCGAAGGAGATTTGCCACGCCTGGTGCCAACGTCAAAACGTTCGGCAAAATGCGGCTGAGATAGCAACACAGAATACACAGGAGCGCTTTAACGCTTCGCTTCAACTCTCTACCAACTGGGTGAACCTTCCCCAGTGGGGCAGGTTCGTCCTCGTTTCAAGGATTAAACATGCTCCAAAAAAACTCCATTTCGCAATATATCAAGCGTCACGTTGCAGCGGCCGGCTCCACGCACACCGCCTCCAACTTGCTTTTTACCTTCCACGTTGCATGCTGGCACCCGATGCTCGTATACGGCCGTTCCAAGATCGAATACTTCCTCGCTGACCAGGCCGGCGCCACATACCAACCCCGTGTTGCCTCATGAAGACTGCTAAAGACCTCCAGGCATCATTCGGACGGCGCAAGCCAAATCAACAGGAAGTCGAGATGCTCCACCAACTACGTCAGCAAGACGTTGAACAGCTCCTGAAGAAAAACATGATCACCGTCAACGACATCATGGGTTTAGACTGGGGTGGCCGATTCGCCATTGCAAACAGACACTTCGACAAATGTGACGACGCCGCGAAGCAAGCGCTACTACACGATCAGCATCATGCTGTCCGTGCAGCAGCGTCCCTGTTCAAACCGCCGGTGAAGTTCGCACGAGTCAGTGCAGTGGCACTAGCGATTATGGATGGCAAGCCAAACATAGGTACGCTAAATGGCGTGAAATCACTTGATGGCATTGAAGAGATGATTATCTCAACACATCCGTTTGCCATCCTTGAAGCTGCCGAAAAGTTCATTTCCGGCTTCGAAGATGACACCACACAGTTAGGCGTTAGCGAATTGCTCGCCCAACTGCGAGCATGCATTAACCCCATCCGGTAAATCACTACAACATTCCGCCTTGCCCTCATCGAGGGCACGGCGGATGTTCTTTCATCTTTCGCTTCATATTTATCGTGATCCCTAACTTAAATAGGGATCCACTGAATGAGAAGATATGTAATATCGATACATCTCTCAATGACGCTTTGCAGAACCCTGCTTCTGCAAAGCCGCTCGGCCAACTCCTTTCTAATCGCCAGTCCCTGGCAAAGTATGGAGTCACCATGGATATCGAAATCACTTTCACGCAATTTAATGAATTGACCAACCGATTGGACCAGGAGGTTTGTGCTGGGCTCCAGCGCATACTGGAATGTCAACACGGAATGTATCTCGTGGAGCAGCACAGACTTGGCGACCACGTCATTTTTTCGGTCCACACCGATCAGCATCGCATAGAAATCCTGTCGGCATTCATACCCCTTCGTCGAAAGATAGAAGACCTGTGTACGATTCAGCCAACCCTCGCAAAGTTCATTTGCATACGGCATCTAATCAACCCTAATGAGCTTGGCTGGTGGCATGTTGACCAGAGTTATGGAGATCGCGGGTATGCCACATTCTGCGTAAATCCACTCGATATCGACGGCATCCAGAATTTTATCGGCGTTCTTGCAAAACACATGCTTGAGCATCTCATAAAGATACACGCTTGAGTCACTTCACAAATCTGCCATCGCTCAAAAGATCGAAAGCATTCTCAGAGGTTTTCGCTAACTGGGCATTTTAAGAAATACTTGGGTCAACTCATGTCATCAAATCTACGCACACCTGTGCAGACCACACCATCATTGGCGCCCCTGGCATGTTACGCCGAAGCAGTTGTGTTTCTTAGTAATCGCGACGGTATCGCATTGCCGCAGTCGATCGAGGACCAGTTTTTAAGAAAGCTGAGTACCTCTGGATCAGTTCTTTTTGGAGGCGCCACGTATGTATTGCTTTCTCACCATGTGGGAGGGATACGGGATGGATGGACTGTTATTGCAATATATCCAAATGGATCGAAAAAAACCTTTGGCGAAGGTCACGCTTTAACCCGACCTCTAGCCGTTCAGGTCGCAAAAGAAGATGCACTGGACTGGTGGACGAACCGCCGTGATTCACAAGCACAAGTAACTTTGGGCTAGCCCCGGCTACTACACAAACTTAACCCTAGTGGGGCTCTCCCGCTAGGGGAGCCCCATGCCTATATTGGAGCATACAATGGCTTTTTCCTGCACAGACTTCACCGACAACATCATCAATTTTCTCATTGGCCACGGCGTGCTCAACGAGGCCGAATTTGAACCCGACGATCCCGAATCACAATCTGACGCTGCAACCGCGGCTCTCACCAATATCTTCAATGGGAAAGCAAAGTCTGCCAGCTTCATGCAAGAACTGCTGGACGCGCACGAGACGCTCACTGGAATAGGTGAGGAGCATGGAGTACGCACTCTCGCTGATTGCATGTACATGCTGAGCGCTCTGCAGAAGGGCACTTACATCGAGGTCCACCACCCGAGCGAATCGAAGATCCTGGACGTGATTCAGGGTATGCCGTCCGCTGCGGTTTGGATGATACATGTGCAAGAGGTTACAGAATGACAAAAGACCAGCTCATGGTTCTTGCAACAGTCAGCCTGGGTATCATCGAGGCGGTCGCTGTAGCCGGCGAGCAGGGCGCTCCTGGCGGCGTGCTCTACGCTGCCATGCAGGCCCAAGGCGCTACGCATAACCAGTTCCAATCCATTATGGGGACGATGACGAAACCTGGGTACCTGGTGTTGGAAGATGACTGCTATCGCAGCACTTCTAGCACACCAGAATTGACCACCAAGTTGACCCGAATCCTCGCTGCAATCGAAGTTTAAACCTCCACTTATCCATATGACACACCAGCCCTGCGCTGGTGTGTTCGACTGGACCGTCTTACTGACCTTTGCCCTGCACAGGTGAGTAACCGCACAGTTATCTACGCCGAATCACGGCATCCATCTACGGCCTCGCGCCATCTACACATTCGCAAGTATTGCGAACGAAACAATTAGGAGAATTACATGCAAGCCAATCAAATCCATAATCACTCGAGCGCCCCAGTGCAGTTACACGCAGTTCACCATAAATTAGGTGAGGCGCAGCCGATAGAAGGCCTGGTTGCTGCTTACACGCTGGGAACCCAGTCTTGCAATGATCGTTATCCAACTGTCCCAGCAAAATTCAATTCGGCGCCGGCCTTGCTTGCAGCATGGAGCGAGGGCCGAAAAGACCAAGAAATGATGAAAGAAATGCAAGAGTGCCGCCATTGCTCAAATGCGAGCGGTGATCCTTGCGTCATCCACGACTAATCAACGAACCACACCAAGCCGCATAGCGGCATTCAACCTAGCGGGGAAACACCCCCGTTCGGTGGTGCTCTCCGCCATTTATATCGGAAAGCACCTAAAACCATGTCCCGCTCACCTACAAGCAGTACCCTCACCGATGCTGATCGTGCAGCTATGCGTCGACGTCCGCCTGTTACGTTGGCTTCCTGGAAGCGCGATGCGCAAGCAGACGATGACATCGTGATCAAGTCAAACAAAAACCATCCACCGCAAGTGAATCAGGAAACAATGACTACCAAGGTGGTCTCTTCTTAAATCGAAACACCATGCGCCACTCTATGACAGCCATGCTGCCATAGAGTGAGCGCATCCCATCTTCTGGTGCCATGCCAACCGCAGGATGCCGCCTCATAGCACTACCCGCAGACTGGACCACCAAGCCCACCTCGGCTGGTTATTTCGCGTTCAGTACTTCGACACTGATCTTTGCCATGCAAAGGTGAGTAGTCTCGCTGAATTTAAACGCCGGCTTTCGGCATCCATACATGGTCTCACGCCATCTAAACAATCACCCCTCGGGCACTCCACCCGTATGGGGTGCCTGTTGGATCAACCTCGAGTTCAAAAATGTACATTCAACATTCACGACCAACCAGTAACGACACGACCAACGAACTCTTGGCACTGCTCGAATCAACGACACCGCAAGATGCTAAAGCCAGCCATATTGGCCACTCGAAATCAATCCAGGAGCAGGGCATTGAGACACTGCTCGAGCTCATCCGCCAGCGTCATTCCCTGCATCTACGATTCAGTTCTGGCAAGGACTCAACTTCGTGTGTCGTCCTCATGATCGAAGCTGTGCGTCGAGCTGTTGCCGAAGGCATCACAACAACGCACTACATCAGCAGCAGCAGCACTGGCATCGAAAACCCATTGATGGAAATGCATCTATTGACCGTTCAAGATGAAATGCGCGAGCATTTCTCCGAACATGCACTGCCGATAGAGATATACCTGACACACCCATCGCTGGCATCGTCGTTCATCGTAACAACGATCGGACGCGGCACGCTTCCGCGCTTTCCAGAAAACAGTAAGGCTCGCCAATGTGCCGTTGACTGGAAATACCACCCAGCCCAGCGGTTGGCCTCCGAACTGGACGCGCGATCGATTGCGCAAACTGGCCGTGAAATGGTCACAATAATTGGGTCGCGCCTGGACGAGTCGACCGTGCGGAAAGGACGGATGGAAAGTCGCGGTGAATCAGCAAATGAACCAGTCCGTGGATCTTCCGGCGAGTTGGTCTTGAGCATCATCGCGAACTGGACACTATCCGATGTTTGGGAAACGCTAGAAATGCTGTTGGAGCCAGAAAGTAGCCCATATCTGTCGCCGATTTCAGCAGAAAGTGTGCATCGACTGTTCACCATCTACCAAGATGCGAACGATGGTGTATGTGGCGTTGTGCTGGGTGACGGGGGAAATAAGCAACCTTGCGGGGCACGCACCGGGTGCGCATTTTGCACTTTGACCGGCGCAGCGGACAAAAGCATGGAGAGCATGCTGACTCTTGAACGAAATGCCTTTATGCGGCCTCTCAACGACTTCCGCAACCTGCTAATGCTAACTCAATTCGACATGGAGTCGCGCGAGATAGTCGGCAGAACGGTCAGCGCAGCTGGTTACATTCCTATCCGGCCAGACGTGTATTCATATGATTTTCGACAATCCATGCTCCGTTACCTCTTGTCAGTGGATGCCAACGAAAGGGACAGGGCGGAAGAATTGGAAGCCGCCATTTTCATAGGCAGCGTGGCTGACACGAAAGAAAACCGCCTAATGTCCAACCCAACTTTTGAACTCATTTCCTTACAACAGCTGGCGCTGATTGATTGGCATTGGAGCAATCACTATCAAGCCGTCGAAGCATTTCCCGCCGTGGCCATCTGGTATGAGGTGAACATTTTAGGACGACGATATTCAATCCCAAAACCCGACAAGGCACCGAAACTGACCATTCCAACCACACGATGGTTCAAGGTGGGGAAATATGACCACGAAGCCCCGTCCGAAGGTATGCGCAGCGTGGTTGACGAGTTATGGAACCCATACCTTCACCCTGAAAGGCAATTTTCACACCGCGTAATCAAAGGCAAGAATACCACCTGGTTCAACGAGACCGACCAACTCAGTGTTGATGCAGAAAAAGCCTGTGAGTTCATCACCTGCGTATACCCTACGATGTCGATCGATTGCAATAATATGTCGGCATCTGAATCTGCCACCTTCTGGCTGAATCAGGGGATTGTCAGCCTCCCAACTGGCCACACCCAAAGGTACCAGGAGATTGCGCTTCGCAATCGATACTTCGCAAACCTTTCCCTTCGTTTTGATCTTTCTCCAGTTGAGTTAAAGCACTACCTGGTGCAGAAGTCCATCTCGAATGCTGAGCACCAGAAACTACTACCACCGGCCCCACAATTGGACATGTTCGATATTGACACGTCTTCATAGCAGAGCCGTCATCTATCACAACCTCACCTTGACTATCCCCGGAAAAGCCGACAAGGGATGTCGAGTTCATGCAATAAAGTAAGTTTCTATTATCGTTCTTCGGCAGAAATGCCGTTCATCTAAGCGAAAAAGCACCATTTCCTGAATAGGATTTGGTGCTTTTTTTCATAAAGCATTGTTCGTTCATTCAGCCTGGTGGACCAGGTAGTACCTTAAATTCGTGATCCATGATGCCATGCACCCAGCGTGCGGCAAAGGCCTCCGGTGGCAAGCCCGCCGGCACTACCAACAGCCACGGCCCCGCCTGAGCGGAGAAACCAACCGTCATGCGCTTGTCGATAACCCGCCATGCCTCACCGCGAGTACCTGGACGATTGTGTGCGGCGAGCGTGATAAGCACGAATTTCCTTCATGTTAGCCGTGAAAATCACGACTAAGAATTTGCTGCGGTGTGAGGTGAAGAATGCCCGTTATTTCTTGCAGCGTGTAGCCAATCCATCCGACATCATCGGCGCTATACTTCACTAACAAGCAGTGGTACAAGTCGAGGCGCTGTTGAAAATCATGAATTTCAGCTTCGGTATAACCCCGTAGGCGAGAAAATCCCATCCAGTCGTCGCCGGCGTATGCCTCTATTTCCGCACGCGTCCAAGTAGCAGGGTCGCTTACAATTTCCGCTCGTAGCGTCCTGTCATATGCCTCAGCGTATCGCATCACTTCTAGGTCGGCCCGCATATCATCCGAGAGCTGAAGCTGCGTCATATCCAGCGGGTGCATCAAGTCTCCGTATCGCATTATTTCCCACTAATGAGTAGATGTGGCGATTGCTAGCATCGCCATAGATGGATGGAGTTCTTTAGCCTCTTGAATCAGTGCAACCAGTTGCGGCGGCAACGCAGCCCTATCTGCGACATCGACCGCGGCTAGACGCGCCGTGATGGACCAGGAATGCTCCAATTCAGCGCCTTCCTCATCTACGTCCGTCAGATCATCTCTCTCTTCACGATCAACGATGGCAGCTGCCAATCGTGCCCGGTATTCATCCATCTCGACTTCCGAAATAAGGGCACCGTGATACCAGCCTCCGGTCAGGCCAAGCGCGTATGCATAGCTGAATCCATCCGCACCGCCAAAATCCGATCTTGTCGCGGCTGACTCGATATATCCTTCAGCGATACACTTTGCGTGTGCGGTCCTCTCAGCCGGAGTAGCGGTTGCAATAGCGCGTTCGGACGTCAATACTTTACAATCCTGCTTTTGGTCTGGTTTCATTCTGCTCTCCAAATCAACTTTCTCTCCGGTACAAAATTACGAGTTCTCGTGATCCATCGCGGCCAGATAGTCTGGCATCGTTGCTTTATCGGTCATACGTGCATCATGCGCATCTGCAGTCATTATCAGAGCAGCAGCCACTTCACGGACCTCACGTGAAGTCAGCCATTTTCCCTCAATGCCAACACCAACCCAAATGCGATCACGGGTCGGAGTGTTCCCCTTGCTTGTATCAGCGATATCGACGCCGCCGCATTGGATTGCTGAATGTTCGATATATTTTTCACTTTCATACATATTAGCTCCTTGTTTACACCCAGGGCGCGTTTTCCATCCTAGTTTAGGATGCAGACTCGACCAAGAATCTAATTAGTCGAATTATTCCGTACCCGATTATTAAACCGGCAACAATTTGTACAACTGAGTTTTCGTACCATTTTTCTTCGTCTTTTTTTGTATCTTCCCACGTCGTTCGTCGTTCATGGAAATTCCTCGATCAAATTGCCAGAGTTTCGATGCGGCCGGGATCAGTACCGACCGAACGCAGGAGAACCCAAACTTGGCGCCGCTCGTCCCGGTCGAATTCAGTACCGGCCAGATCGACGCCAAAGGGCTGCACCAGCGCCCATACGCCAGGCGCAACCTGCAAAGTGCCATTGGCCTTGGGGTTCGCCTTCAAAGTGGCCGCAAGCGTGTCCAAGAATCGTTTGCGCGACCACTCGACCGGCATCGATGCCGTGGCCGAATACGGCAGCACTCGCAGGTGTGCTACAGCAGCTACAATGTCTGGTTCACTGATGACAATTTGCGACATACGATACTTCCTTGTTTGATTATCGGGTGCGGAACACTAGGTGTAACGACCTGCAATCGAAACGGGCCGGACCAGCAATCCAGCCGATTCTCGGCCAGGAATAACTGCGAATGAAGGCCCCCTCAAACCAGCATTAGCTGCGAATGAACCTGCATTTATCCGCGCGGACTTGCATTCCATCGGCGCGAACCAGAATTATTTGCAACTGACCAGGATGTTCAACACCGCCTTGGTATCGGCCTCGATTTCGGCCAGCACGCCCAGCCAGTGGTCGATGACGCGCTTGACGCTCGCCGCTGGCTGGGTGTCGCGCCACACCGTCAGGATGTGCCGGTAGCCGACCAGATCGGCCCGCTGTACGCAATACGCTGTCGTCATCTGAGTTGCCTCGATGTCGGTGAATGATCCAGGGACGCGCCTGGCCTGCGCCAGCAGTCCGACCTGGGCGGCCGTGTCGCTCTGGATGCCCCGCAGATGTTCGATAATGAGCGGCAGGCCGGTCGGATTCGGCCAAGCAAGGATTTCGACTTCCTCGGTCATGGCGGTGCCGGTGTCGATCCTCAATACATCGTGGAAGCCCGCTCCGATCAAGTCTGCCTTTGGGATGTTCGTGTGCGTCCACGGAAACAGCTCCTGTTTCTGCTCGATCAGCATGCGCAGGTCCTGCTTGAATCCATGCTCCAAGCCGGGAGGTGGTGCCTCCTGGTTGTCGGCCTCGACCATTTTCCAGATTCTGTCGACGTGGTCCTCTTGCTCGGCGTCAGGAAACAGGCTGATGTTCCACGCCAGGCAGCAGCTCATGACCGCCTTCTTCCGCGCCTCCAGTTCGTTCAAGAACAGGACGTGCGGCAGCATAAAGGACGAAAAGCAGGAGGCGACGGTAAATTGTTTAAATTTCATGGGCAATATCAGATCGGCAGGCCTGCGGCAAGTATCCGGTCGCGCAGCTCTGCGGTGCGCGCCGGTTCGAGTTTGTTGTTGAACAGCGCGCGGATTTCCGCCGGCTTGGCGTCGAACTGCTCGACCATATCCTTCAGCCTGTACCCGTGGCGGGTCAGGGTCGGCTCCAGATCGTCCAGCTGGCGCGACAGCACGGTTTCCACCAGCGCGGCCGTGACGGGCTTCTCGCCGGTCTGGTAGCCCGCCTCCAGCGCCAGGGTCAGGTGCAGTTGGACTTGTAGCGGCGTGCGCAGTTTGGTGGACAGGATATCAATTGCTTCGCCGTCGAGTATCGACTCGGGATCGGTGTTCGGGGCCGCGCTCGCGCCAAGCAGCCACAGGATGTACTCGCGCTGGCTGCCGGCGACGCCATCGAGCGTGAAGATGTCGGTGCGGTAGCCGATTTCCTCCATGGTCGGCCGGCGCAGGTCGTTGCGCAGTTTAGGATGGCCGGCCAGGATCACTGACAGCCGGCCTCCCGCGTCCTCGACCACTTCCATCAGGCGCTTGAGGCCGATGAGAGTGTGTCCGTTCAGGTCGTGCGCCTCGTCGACGAACAGCGCCACCGGCCGCTTCCCTTTTTTGACGATTTCCTGCAATTCGCGTTCGCGCTTCTCGCTCTGCTTGGGAATTTGTACCTGCTTGTCCTGCGTCAGGTCGTAGTAGAGCGTGGAGATCAAGGTGGCCAGCTTGATGCTGTGCTTTTCCACGGATAGCGACTTGGCGACAGCCACGCGGTTCTCGTCCTTCAAAATCTGCTGAAGGCGGCGCAGCGTGACCGTCTTGCCGCTGCCGACAACGCCGCACAGGGCGATCAGCCGCCCCTCAAGGACCGCGCCCTTGATGTCCTTGATCAGCTGCTTGTGGTGGTCGGTTTCGTAGTAGCCGGCCTGGCTGAGCGGCTGTGTCAGCCCGTAGTACTGCATCACTTCAACTCGCATGGTCCTCTCCAGTCTTCTTGTTTCGGAAATAATCTCGTATGCGAGCGAGCACGACGCTGCGTGTCAGCGTCTCGCTCAGCACCTGGTCGATGACGGCGCGATCCTCTTGCGACAGCTTGGCCAGCGGCCTGGCCAGCTCGTCCGCAATCGCGAGCTTGGCGGCGATGACGTTCGCAAAATGGAATTCGTGCGCCTCGGCGTTGAAGGGCTGGATTGGCAATTCGCCTGGTAGATTTAGTGGGGCCAAGTGCAGCTCCTTGCCGGCCAGCGCCTCGATGGGCAGTTTGAGCTGGTCGGCCAGAGTGCGGATGCGGTCGGCGCGCGCGTCGGCCGCGCCACGCTTGAATGCACGGTAGCGGTTTAATGGGATCGGCCCGGCGACCGGATAGTATGGGCCGGTGCGCACGCCTTCGTACTCGACGTACAGTTCGTTGTCGAACAGCCCCCAAAGCAGAAGCACGTATTCGCCGGCCATGTCCGGCTCGACTTCGTAGCTGGTGCCCTCGACCGACACGCGCGCGTCCACTCCCACCCGGCGCCGTTCCGGCTCGCGGGCGAAGCGGCAGTACTGCTCCCATGCGCACATTTCCCGGATGCCGCCGCTGGGGAAGTTGGCAAGCCAGTCCTCGATGCGCGAATGCGGCTCGGATCGGTGATCCTGGCGAATGTAGCGCATCAGGTAGCGCATCAGCCATTCGTTGGCCTGCTGCTCGGTCTCCGGTTTGTGGAAGTGGTACAGCGTCTCGTGGGCTTCCTTCACCGTGCGGAACGGTCGTTCAACTTTTCCCTTGGAGCGCGCCGTAACCCGCTCGCCGTCCTTGCCGGCCGGGATGTGCGTCATCCACTCGATGCCCAGCGCCTGCATCACGTTTTGGAAAACCCGGCTCTTGGCGACCGGGCCGTTGTCGAGGTAGATCATCAGCGGCCGGCCTTGGAACGGATATTCAGGGTCGGCCTTCGCCGCCATCGCGTTGAACAGGAAGCGCAGCGCCGATTCGGCATCCTCCCCATAAACGCAGCGGTACTCCACATAAGGCACGCCGCTGCGGTCGTCCACGACGCTGTACAGCATCATGGTCGGTTCGCCCTTACCTGGCTCCACCCATTCCGGCCGGTCGATCCGCTTGAGGTCGGATGGCGACATATCGAACTGCCAGCAGTCGTTGCTGTGTTCGGCCTGGAAGCGTACCGCTGGCGGCTGGCGGCGCAGACGCGGCTGGTCGAGGTGCCAAAGCGTGAGGTACTGGTTGACCGTGCTGCGCGTCAGCACGCCTTGCGGCGCGCGCACCAGGCCTTGCGCCGTCTCGACGCCATACTCTTCCAGCAGCTCGATGGCGCGCTTCGTGGACAGGTGGCGGCCCTGCTTGTTGGTGGTGCGCAGCTTGAGGGCGGCGACCAGCTCGCAGTAGCGCTCCAGTTCCGATTTCGGCAGCACGCGAGGCTTGCCGTGATCGGTGCGGTGGATCACGCGAGGTTTCAAAAATTCCGTCAGGGCGCGATATACCGTTGAAGTGGAGATGCCGTACAGCTCGGACATGGCCCGCACCTGGGCGGCGCGCTCCGAACTTTTGTGCGGCAGACGGTCGAGTCGCTGCCGCAATTGCAGCAGCGACTCGACCGATATCTGCTTACGCCACCCGGCCGCCATCACCGTCAGCCTTGTCGAGGTAGTTGTAGAGCGTGGATTTGGAAATCCCCATCATCTTGCAGATTTCCTCAACAGTATGGTTTCGCTCCCGGTGCAATTTCAGGGCCAGCGCGAGCTTGGCCGGATCGAGGCGCTTGGGCCGTCCGCCCATGCGGCCGCGTGCACGCGCCGCGAGCAGCCCGGCCTGCGTGCGCTCGCGGATCAGATTGCGCTCGAACTCGGCCAGTGCGCCGAACAGGTGGAAGACCAGCTTGCCGCCGCTCGATGTGGTGTCGATGTTCTCTTGAAGGCTGCGCAGCCCGACCTTGGCGGCCTCTAGCCGTTCGACCAGCTCGATGAGGTTCTTGAGCGACCGCCCCAGCCGGTCCAGCCGCCAGATGACCACCGTGTCGCCGGCGCGCAGCATGCTCATGAGGGTGGCCAGCCCGGTGCGCTCCGCCCTGGCACCGCTCACCATGTCCTCGAAAACCCGCTCGCAGCCGGCCGCCTGCAACGCATCGCGCTGCAAGTCCAGATTTTGGTCGTCGGTCGAGACGCGGGCGTAGCCGATCAGCATGGCGACTTGTCCAATTAATCACGAAAACTCAGTATAGCTGGACTTTGAATATTGGATAGGGATTGTGGATTGTCGGTGTGCTTGAAAAGGCCGCCACATTGTCGTTTTCAGAAGACGGCTGCACTGAACGTCAGAAGCCGACTGCACTATAGCAGCGGAGGGGTTGGATCCATCAGGCAACGACGGGCTGCTGCCGGCCAATAGCCGACAATGACGACACTGGAAATCCCCGCCTGTGAGCGTCGGCTCAGGGCGGGACAGCGTCATCCAGCTACCTGCGCCACTGACTCAGCCTTGTCCAGCCGGCCGCGCCGCACGAACAGACTGACCAGCCGTTGACGGATCGCCACCTGGAGTTCCGCCAGTTGTTCCGGCGTGATGCGAATTTCACCCGCTCGACGAGCGCAACACCGGCGCCGCCTACGCCAAGAACCGGCGAATCGAACTCAAACTCACGAACCGCTGAGCGCCGCGTCACCGCGCTGCTGCGCCAGCCAGTCGCGCGGGGCGCAGCCCATGCGCACGCGGAAGGCGCGCGCCAGAGCGTTCGGGCTGCCGTAGCCGACGCGGTCGGCCACCACCGCCACCGGCCGCCCCTGCTTGAGCAGGGTGCAACTGACGTTCATCCGCCAGTCGGCCAGATAGTCGCCCGGCGTGACGCCCACCGCGTCCTTGAACGCGGCGGCGAAGCGCGCGCGTGACATGCCCGCCTTCGCCGCCAGCGCCTCGAGCGACCACGCGGTCTGCGGCGCATCGTGCATGGCGGTTATGGCGCGCGCGAGTTTCGGGTCGGCCAGGCCCGCCAGCAGTCCGGTGGCGCCAAGCCGCCCATCCATCAGATAACGCAGCAACTGGATCAGTAGCAACTCGCACAAGCGGTCGATGGCGGCCTGCCGACCGCACTGGTCGCGCTCGGCTTCGGCAAACAGCAACTCTAGCGTCGGCCCGAGGCCGGGCAAGTCCGCCAACGGAATCAGCAGCATCGACGGCAAGGCCATGGCCAACGGATTGCCCGTCGAAGCGCCCAGGTCGACCTCCGCACACAACCGCTCAGCGGTATCGCCGGGGGCGGCGACAAAACGATGCGACGCCACGCGCGGATAAAACAGCAGGCTCGGCTCGGTAACCAGCAGATCTTCATGCACGGGCGAACGCGCCGTAATCGGGCCGCGCCGCACCAGATGGATATAGCCATGCGGCGCCGCGTAATGATGCTGCCCACAGAAGGCGCCGCTGTGAAAAACGCGCGCCGAAAGCGAGTAGTGCCGGAGCAAGCCGGCCAGTCGATCCGCCATTCCACTCTCCATATAAGACGATAGGTTACGTATTTGATACTTTACGTGCCATATCGTACCAAACAAAGGGCGATCATGCCCACGTGCTCTTGCACCTCACCCACTACGGAGATAGACATGACCCAAATCGCCCCCCTGACCATCGACACCGCTGACGCCGCTACCGCTGCCACACTCAAGGCCGTCAAAGCCAAGCTTGGCATGGTGCCGAACCTGTTCGCCACGCTGGCCCACGCGCCGGCGGCGCTCAATGGCTACCTCGGCTTGTCCGAAACGCTGGGCACCGGCCGCCTGAATGCCTCCCAGCGCGAGATCGTTGCGCTCGCTGCCGGTCAAGCCAATCGCTGCCAGTATTGCCTGAGCGCACACACCCTGATCGGCAAAGGTGCCGGACTGTCGGCAGAGGCCATCGCCGCGGCCCGCACCGGCCAGGCGGCCAACGCACTTGACGATGCAATCGCCGGCTTTGCCCGCGCGCTGGTCGAGCAACGCGGCGTGGTGTCGGCCGACGCCATGGCCAACTACCGCCGCGCGGGGCTCGACGACGGCCTGATACTGGAAGTGATCGCCAACGTCGCGCTGAACACGCTCACCAACTACACCAACCACATCGCCGACACCACGGTGGATTTCCCCGTGGTCGCCGTCTGATCTCCATAGGCATATAAGGAGAACACGATGAAAATCGCACTCACCGGCGCTCTGCTCGCCAGCGCCCTCATGATGCTCCCGCTTCAATTCAATAACCGTGTTGCACTCAGATCCTGCAACCAGCTATTGTGATGGACACACCAAATAACTCACTGCATGAGGCAACCCATGAAAAAGCAATTAAAAATAATTCTGCTCGCGTCCCACCTGGCTCTGTTTGGCGCGGGAGTTGGGCTAGGGATCTATATACTTCCGATTTTGACAGCACAAGAAAACGCCACCATCGCCGAAATTGAAGAAGTGCAAAAGGTGGCAAAGTATAGCGGAGAGTTCAAGAAAGATCAGAAAGGCAGCGACGCCCTTCACTGGGCGAATGGACAACTTTTTGTTACGGATAACGAAATTGTATTTAAAGGTGATGTAGCACCTGGTCCAGACTACAAAATTTACCTGACAAAGAAACAAGCCACCGACAAAGAATCGTTTTTGGACATAAAGAAAGAAGCAATTCTGATTGGCGAATTGAAAAACTTCGGGAATTTCAAGAAAACCATTCCTGCAAGCGTCAACGTCAACGAGTTTACAACGGTCCAAATATGGTGCGAGCATTTCTCTAAGTTCATCGGCTCCGCAAAATATCAGTAAACAAGCTTAAACTTGGATCTTGCCTGTTCACGAATAACATGCGCCTCATGCCAATGGAAATTAAAGTCTTGCCGGGCATGAGGCCTCCCCTCCACGTCTAGATTCTTGAAGTCAAAATTGACCTCAACCGACCCTCAGACACTGACTACGATGCCTGCATACCCTGAAGCGGTTCACCAGATGGGCTTGCGACAGAGATAAGTACGCGCCAACCTCAGATGCCGCTAAGGCTCTATACGCCGCCTTATCGGAATGGGTGGAATTTTGCGCGCGAGCGTCTAATGTTATCCAAGAGCGAGGGCTCTGATTAGTCCCGTCTCCCATGAAGATTCGCAGACTAAGACCCGGCGGCCGCAAAAACTGAGTGCAACACCTGACCTTTCCGGTACGGTGCTGCCACTATGTCCTATCACGAACTCAGTATCCCCGAACGTGCGACCCTTCAACTCGGCCTTGCCCAAGGTTTCAGCCAGCGGCGAATTGCCCGGATGCTCGGCCGCTCCCCCTCGACCATCAGCCGGGAGCTGCGCCGCAACCGGGCCCCTGGCACCCGCTACCAGGCCTGTGCTGCCCAGCAGCAGATGCAGGTCCGCCGCCAGGTCTGCAGGCCTCAGTGCAAGCTGCTGCCGGGCAGTGAGCGCTTCGAGCTGGTCGTCCATATGCTGCGTGAGGGTTTGTCTCCCGAGCAGATTGCCGGCAAGCTGCGCAGCATGAACATACCCAGCCTCAGAGAGGCCTACGTCTGCCGCGAGACGATCTATAACGCGATCTACGCCCTGCCGGTCGGTGGCCTGCGCAAGGAGCTGATCATCTGCCTGCGCCAGGGCAAGACGAGTCGCAGGCCGCGCTCTGGCGGCGTCGATCGGCGCGGCCAGATCCCTGAAATGCTCAGCATCCACGTGCGCCCGCCGGAGGTCGAAGACCGGCTGATGCCAGGCCATTGGGAGGGCGACCTGATCAAGGGCAAGGCCAATGCCTCGGCGGTGGGCACCTTGGTGGAGCGTACCAGCGGCTACCTGA
This sequence comes from Janthinobacterium sp. TND4EL3, assembly GCF_900156175.1. Lineage (GTDB taxonomy): Bacteria > Pseudomonadota > Gammaproteobacteria > Burkholderiales > Burkholderiaceae_D > Janthinobacterium. Next base: position 573 of record NZ_FTMV01000041.1, on the reverse strand, counting down.
TGCTGATCAAGATGGCCGACGCGACGGCGACCTCGGCGCTGGAGGGCTTCAGTGCGGCGCTCAATGGCATGCCGCTGGCGGTGCGCAAGAGCATGACCTACGACCAGGGCCGGGAGATGGCGCGGCACGCCGAGATCACCCAGCGGACCGGGGTGGCGATCTACTTCTGCGACCCGCACAGCCCCTGGCAACGCGGCAGCAATGAGAACATCAATGGACTGATCCGCCAGTACCTGCCCAAGGGCACGGACTTGTCGGTGCATAGTCAGGAAGCCCTGGACGCCATCGCTTTGCAACTGAATATGCGACCGCGCAAACGCTTCGACTTCAAATGCCCGATCGAGGTGATGGGCGAAGTGATGCAAGAAGCCGTGGTGATGCGGCATGATGCTCCCGCTTCAATTCAATAACCGTGTTGCACTCAGATCCTGCAACCAGCCAGTCAATCACTGCCCTTGAAGGTGAAATTAGGCAAGCCGCTCAGGTTATTCATGAGCTTGAAGGTCAAAGTAACGAGATATCAAAAGTTCTTGACGTTATACGAGGGATCGCCGAGCAAACGAATTTGTTGGC
>NZ_FTMV01000025.1 GCF_900156175.1 Janthinobacterium sp. TND4EL3 | reverse complement strand
TGCACCTTGGTCAGCGCCCCTTTTCCCGTGACGAAATCGAGGGTTTGTCCCGTGCGGTCGCGCGCCACCACGATGCAGACTTGTTCACTGGAAATGCCGCGCTGGCGGGCGTGGCCGCCCCGGCGGCGTGCCGGACGCGTCAGATGCCTGGATCCCTTTTCCGATTCCAGCAGATACAGCTCGTCGGCCTCGGCGATGCCGTGCAGGCACAGCGGCCGGTCCGTCCTGGCGAGCGTCAAAAACCGGTGGCGCCAGCGAAAGGCGGTGTTGCGGTGCACGTTCAGTTGTCGCGCTGCCTGGCGCACGGAAGCCGATACCAGCAGGCAATCGGCGTAGGCTAGCCACAGCGATTTATGGCGCAGGCGCGCCAGCGGCGTGCCGGTGAGCGCATTGAAGGTGCGCCCGCACGGCACGCAGCGGTAGCGCTGCAGTCCGTGCGCATGGCCGTGCCGGTGTGCATGGCTGCTGTGGCAGGCGGGACAAGCCAAATGTGGCTGCGCCACGCTTTCAAGCAATGCGACGGTGGCGTCGTGTGGCGTGTTGCCACGCAGCAGGGCGATGCCTGCCTGCCGCTGGCGGCGGCTCAGCTGGGCAAACTGCGCGATAAAACGGATCCATTTGGCGTGCTGCATGGAAGGCTCCTGTTTGTCTGATATAGACAGTCAGACAGCCGGGGCAGAGCAAGATTCTTGGCGTTCCCCTACTTAACGGAGACAGAGCCTTTTCATTTCATATGCGCGTCTGCAAAACGTTCAGGGCCAGGCGCATCGACGCAGACAGTACGACTAGTACGGCAAGGAGATGCAACGCCGCCATGGACGCTTTTCAGGCGCGCTACTCCAGCGGCACGCTGCGGTATTTATTCACCTCCAGCGCCGACACGGCCGGCGCATCATTGCCCCACGAGGCCCGCAGATACGTGACCACGGCCGCCACTTCCGCATCATCCATGACGGGGCCGAACGGCGGCATGCCGTAGGGGCGCGGGTTGCCGGTGGTGCCCGGCGCAAAGCCGCCGTTGAGCACGAGGCGGATGGCGTTCACGGCCGACTCCGTCGTCAGCGCGCGGTTGCCGGCCAGCGGCGGGTAGCCGGGCGGCACGCCCTTGCCATCGTCGCGGTGGCAGCTTGCGCATTGCGCCTCATACAGTTTCGCGCCCAGGGCCAGTTGCTGCCGGCCTTGCTCCGACGTGTCGCGCGGCGCCTTTTTCGCCGCTTGCGCGGGGCCGGGCAGGCTTTTCAGGTAGACGGCCATGGCCTGCACGTCGGTGGTGCCCATGTGCTGCAGGCTTTGCCGCACCACTTCGGCCATGGGGCCGAAGACGGTGGCGCGCGGCGAGACGCCCGTCTGCAGCAATTCCACGATATGCGCCGTGTCCCAGTCGCCCAGGCCCGCTTCCGCGTCCGACGTCAGCGACGGCGCGTACCAGCCCAGCACGGGGATCAGGCCGCCCGACAGGCCGTCGTCGCTGCCGCCCAGGGTGGTGCGGCTGCTATGGCAGGCGCTGCAATGGCCCAGGCCCTGCACCAGATAGGCGCCGCGGTTCCATTCCATGCTTTTTTCCGTGAGCGGCTGGTACACGCCCGGCTTGAAGTACAGCGCGCGCCAGGCCGCCAGGGCGATCTGCTGGTTGTAGGGAAAGCGCAGCGCGTGCGGCGCGTTCGCCTGCCGGTGCGGCGGCACGCTCTGGAAATACGCGTACAGGGCGTCGCTGTCCTCGCGCTGCACCTTGGTGTAATTGGTGTACGGAAAGGCCGGATACAGCAGGCGGCCATCCTTCGACTTGCCGTTGTGGATGGCGCGCCAGAAATCGTCGGCCGTCCAGCTGCCGATGCCCGTTTCCCTGTCGGCCGTGATGTTGGGCGAGATCACCTTGCCGAACGGCGTCTGCAAGGCCCGTCCGCCCGCGTAGGGCACGCCGCCCCGTGTCGTGTGGCACGCCATGCAGTCGCCCGCCTTGGCCAGATAGGCGCCGCGTGCCACCAGCTGTTGCTGGCTCAGGGTGCTGGCGGCCGGGGGCGGGCCGATGTCGTCATCGGGCCACAGCAGGAACTTGGCGCTGCCGCCGGCGATCAGCACGAGGCCGGCTGCGATCATCCATTTTTTCATGGCGCCACCTGCGCGCTGGAGCCCGGCACGCCGCCGCAATGCAGCGGCAAGGGCAGGGCGATGCCGCTGGCGGGACGCGCGTCGGCGCTGGCCACCTGCGTGCCCAGCCAGGCCGAGACGGCGCCCACGTCCGCGTCGGACAGGCGCTGCGCCACTTGCGCCATGCAGTCGGGCGCGTGGGCGCGGCGGATGCCGTTCTTCCAGGCGCCCAGCTGGGCATTGATATAGTCGCGCGGCAAGCCCAGCAAGCCGGGGATGGCGGGCGCCACGCCGGCCAGCTTCTCGCCATGGCAGGCGATGCAGGCCGGAATCTTCTTCCCGCTGTCGCCCTGCAGCACCAGCTGCCTGCCGCGCGCCAGGGCCGCCGTGCCGGCGCTGCTGGGCTGGGCTGGCGGCGGGGCAGGGTGCTGCGCCGCAAAATAGTCGGCAATTTCGCGCAGGTAATCATCCGGCAAGTGCTCGACCATGTAGTTCATCATCGGATAGTGGCGCCTTCCCTCGCGGAAATTGATCAGCTGGTTGTACAGGTAGCCTGAAGGTTTGCCGGCGATGCGGGGGAAGAAGGCGTCATGGCGCTCTTTTTGCGCATGGCAGGCCGTGCATGCCTTGATGCGCTGTTCCAGGCTGTCGTGGCCGGCTGGCAGCGTGGCCGGCGCGGCCAGCGCCATGCCGGGCAGCGCGATAGCCAGGGCCAGCACGAGGGGGGAATGCAGTAGCATGGAAAGTTGCATGGGAAAATAACCTGTCTCGTCGGTCGATATGATGTCCCGGTGTTGCTGCCCGGATGTTGTTACCCTAGCATATACTGCGTGCTGTCACTGTGACAGGATCAGTTGTGCAATAAAACTACGGATCAGTTTGAGGAGCAGGGTTGAAACGATACGAGGAATTGGCGGAAGAAGTCGCCGCCATGATCAGCACGCATCTGTTGCTGCCTGGCGACAAGTTGCCCTCCGTGCGGCAGCAGCATGCGCGGCGCGGCGTGAGCCCGTCCACCGTGTTCCAGGCGTATTACCTGCTCGAAGCGCGCGGCATGATCGTCTCGCGCCCCCGCTCCGGCTATTACGTGGCGCCGCAGCGGGCCGCGCTGGCGCCCGAGCCGGACAGTTCGCGCCCGCTCGATGCCACAACCACCGTCGACGTCAGCGACCTTGTGTTCGAAGTGCTGGGCGCCGTCGGCGCGCGCGATATCGTGCCGTTCGGTTCGGCTTTTCCCAGCCCGCATCTGTTTCCGATGGAAAAGCTGGCGCGGGCCGTGTCGGCCAGCATGCGCCGCCTCGATCCATGGAGCACGGTCACCGATTTATCCCTGGGTAATGCGGAACTGCGCCGCCAGATCGCGCTGCGCTACCAGCAGGACGGCGTGCTGGTCTCCAGCGACGACATCGTCATCACGAACGGCGCGCTGGAAGCGCTGAACCTGTGCCTGCAAGCCGTCACGCGGCCCGGCGACACGGTGCTGATCGAGTCGCCCAGCTTCTATGCCTGCCTGCAGGCGCTGGAACGGCTGGAACTCAAGGCCGTCGAGATCGCCACCAGCCCCCGTGACGGCGTCGACCTGGCCGCGCTGGAAGAGTTGCTGCAGCGCCACCGGCCCAAGGCGTGCTGGCTGATGACGAATTTCCAGAACCCGCTGGGCAGCCTGATGCCGCCGGAAAAGAAGCGCGCCCTGGTCGGCTTGCTGGCGCGCCATGGCGTGCCGCTGATCGAGGACGACGTGTATGGCGAGCTGTATTTTGGCAAGCAGCGCCCCGGCCTGACGAAAAGTCATGACAGCGCCGGTCTCGTCATGCATTGCAGCTCGTTCTCGAAGACGCTGGCGCCCGGTTTCCGCCTGGGCTGGGCCGTGGCGGGCCGTTACGCGCGCCAGGTCGAGCGTTTGAAGCTGACGACCAGCCTGTCGGCGCCGATACCGCTGCAGATGGCGCTGGCCGACTATCTGGCGCACGGCGGCTACGACCGCCATTTGCGCCAGCTGCGGCTGACCCTGGCGGCGCAGCAAAACACCATGCTGCAGGCGATTGCCGTGCATTTTCCGCCCGGCACGCGGGTCACGCGGCCGCAGGGCGGCTATTTCGTGTGGGTCGAAATGCCCGTGGGCATCGATGCGCTGGCCCTGCACCGCAGCGCGCTGGCGGCCGGCATCAGCATCGCGCCCGGCCCCATCTTTTCCGCCACGCGCGCGTTTCGCCACTGCATCCGCCTCAACTACGGCCACCCGTGGAGCGCGCAGCTGGAAGCGGCCATCGCCGCGCTGGGGCGGCTGGCGGCGCAGCAACTGGCGCCGCGCGGGGAAGAAGAAGGCTAGCCGGGACGGCCGGGCAGGGCGAGAAAGGCAGCAAAGTCGGGCGCCACTGCCGTGGTGGTGCCTGTTTCGTGCGACCACAGCACGACCGTGGGCTCGCCCGACGGCCCGATCCGGGCGTAGTCGAAGCAATAGTAGTCGCCCGTGCCGAATTGCGCGAAGGGCAGCAGGCTGGCGCAATCGACGCCGCTGCCGGCGAAGTTGTCCAGCCACGCCTGCCAGCCTTCGCGGTAGTGGCGGTCTATCGATTCCCAGGTCTTGCGCGCATTGTCCGCGTCGTAGACGGGAAACAGGGTGAGCGCGCCCAGTGCGCGGCCATTGTTGACCAATAACCATTGCACGTAGGAAGCGGGCAGCGCTCGCCCCAGCGCCTGTTCGGCGGCGGCGATCGCGTCGGGCGTCGTGCCGATGGACTTGCTCTTGCTCATGCTGCGGGACGGCTCAGGCGGGTGCGGGTGGCGTGGCCGCAGGCGTGCTGGTCCGTGGGGCTTTTTGCGGCGCCACCTTGCCGCCGTCGGCGATCCAGCGGCGGTACACGCGCAAGGCCACCTGGGCATCGTCGGCCGCGTACAGGATCTGCTTTTCCGTCAGGCGCGACGTGGCCCAGTTGGTGGTGGAGATCTTTTTCGACTTTTGCAGGTGCAGGCCGAAGAACTTGGCCACGGCCGTCTTCGCGCCCAGGTCGTTGCGCTGGCCGCCGCGCAGGGCGACGGACAGGTCCAGCACTTGCGCTGGAACAATGCCCAGCTTGTTGCGCAGGCGCTTGACGTCGTCGGACAGGCCGAAGCCCACCTTCAGGGTGGTGGTCGATTCGAGGATGGCTTTGAGTTCGGCCAGGGGCGGCGTGGCGCCCACCTGGAACAGGTAGGCGATATCGTCGGTGGCCAGCTGGATCAGGTGCGGACCCGTGGACGATTCACCCTTGACGAAAGTCGGCTTCGATTCCGTGTCGAAGCCGATGGCGTCCGCTGCCAGCAGGGCGGCCATGGCCGCCCTGGCATCGTCGCTGGTGCGTACCAGCTTGACATGGTCGAGGGCGATGCCCAGGTAGGGCGGCAGTGGCGGTGCGGCAGCGGTGTCCATGAAACCGGATCAGCCCTTGCGCGAGAATTTCGCGGTCAGCTGATTCAGTTTTTCCAGGCGCAAACGGTTCGCTTCTTCGGCGGCGGCCGCGTCGCGCTCGGCTTTCTTGCGCTCGGCTTCCTTCTTGAAGCGCTGCTGCAGCACTTGCGTGGCGTGGTCGCGGTGGGTTTGCGTCACTTCCGCGCCGGCCGTGCCGTCGAGGTCGTAGCGTACCTTGGCTTTTTCCATCACGCGCAGGTAGCGCAGCGAACCCGTGTGGATGCCCAGCGCCGTGCGCATCAGCTTGCGGTCCAGGTCCGGCAGGCGGGCCAGGATCTGCTTGTCGATACCGATGGACAAGGGCAGGCAGTCGCGGAACGGCGGGAATTGCTCCTGGAACTGTTTCAGCAGGGCGCGCGCGGTCAGGCCGGCTGGCGCCGGCGTGGCGGCCGCGGCCGGTGCCGCCGCTGGGGCTGCATCGACTGGCGTGTCAGGAGGGGTGGCTTGCTGGTCTGGCGTGGAGCTGGTCATCGACATCATTGGTTGGGCTATAAAAGGGGAGCATAGCACGCGCCACAGGCAAGTGCATTGTCTTTTTTGGCAACTTGCGCAGAGATAGACGGGTCCGTACTACAGCGGACACAGCGCGAAATGCGGGAAATGTGTATAATGTCCGCTTGCGCTGATGACCGGACCCCAGGTTTGATGGTCTGGCTCAGGTGTGCAGGGGATAGGAGCAGTGCGGTGCAGGGCCATCATTATTGATATTTTTGATATCAGATATTTTGCTTATCAATTATCCAGATAACTGGCCTTCGTGCATAATCTTGCTCTCCGCTGTGTCTTCACTGAACAACAATAGATTCAAGCCCGTTCTGGTACGGGCTTTTTTTCATTCCGCAATGTACATCGCTTATTTATCTGATCAGGCTTCGGCCCCGCCGCCGCTGGATGCGCGGGCTATGAACGTCCCGATAGACAGGCGCCGCTGCCCTTGACGGCAGCCGCAACAATACGCTCCATCGAGTCCGGTTTCGCAGGCTTAGGTGGAATCATTCACTTCGCGCCGACACCATCTGGTCTCGCATTAAGAGATATCTCATGAAGAATACGCCAAAAACTTTAACGTTGTCCGCCAAGGCGCCACGCCCAGCCGCGGCGCCACTTGCCGTACCCAAAACGACTTTATCTTACTTCATCGATAATGCGCAAGCGAATCCGGAAGCCACCGTCACGACGGCGCCGACCGTCGTCACCGTGGTGAAGAAAAGCCGTTCGCGCCTGGCCGCCGTGCCGCCGGCCGAGACGGCTGTCGAAGCAGCCGAAGCGGCGCCCGCCAAGGCGCCGAGCGTGAAGATCGCCCCGGGCGTCAAGGCTCCGGCCGCGCCACGCAAGGTCAGCGAGAGCGCCGCCACGAATAAGGTGGTGACGGCTGCCCGTTCGAAGGTCGTGCGCGCCAAGGTGGAACCGGCGCCCGTGACCATTATTTCTGGCGCGCAAATCGTCAGCAAGACCACGGACGCCGACGCCCTGGCCGCCATCGACACCTCGAATTATTTCTTGCCGACCGTCAAGGTGCCAGGCCGCCGCGGCCGCAAACCGAGCGAATTCACGCCGGAAAACGATGAAGTGGCAGCGCTGAACGCCGTCGAGCGGGCCGAACTGAAGGCCGTCTCGAAAGCGCGCGACCGCAAGGCCAAGGGCGGCCTGGCGGACGCACTGGGCGATCCGGAAGCGTCGGCAGCGGACCTGGAACGCCGCCGCAAGCAGATCACGGGCCTGATCAACATGGGCAAGGAACGCGGTTTCCTCACCTATGCCGAGATCAATGACCAATTGCCGGAAAACATCATCGATCCGGAAGCCATCGAAGGCATCATCGCCACCTTCAACGACATGGGCATCGCCGTCTACGAGCGCGCCCCTGACGCGGAAAGCCTGTTGCTGACAGACAACGTCGCCACCGTCACCAGCGACGATGAAGTGGAAGCGGCCGCTGCGACCGCCCTGTCGACCGTCGACTCCGACTTCGGCCGCACCACCGACCCCGTGCGCATGTACATGCGTGAAATGGGCGCCGTGGCGCTGCTGACGCGGGAAGGCGAGATCGAGATCGCCAAGCGCATCGAAGGCGGCCTGAAGGACATGATCCAGGCCATTTCCGCCTGCCCGACCACCATCGGCGAAATCGTTGCGCTGTCGCAAAAAATCGCGCGCGATGAAATCAAGGTCGATGAAGTGGTCGACGGCTTTGTCGATTTGAACGAAAGCAATGCCCCGGCCCCGGCCGCTGCCGCCGCGCCCGCCGCTGCGAGCGACGACGAGGAAGAGGAAGAAGAAGCCGAGGAAGAAGACGGCGACGCCAATGGCGGCGCGGCCGGTTTCTCCAGCGAGCAGCTGGCGCAGCTGAAAAAGAATGCGCTGGAAAAGTTTGCCGTCATTTCCACGCAGTACGACAAGATGCGCAAGGCGCCCGAGGGCTACAACTCGAAAGCCTACGTCAAGGCGCAGGAAGCCATTTCGCAGGAATTGCTGGGCATCCGCTTCACGGCCAAGGTCGTCGAAAAGCTGTGCGACACCCTGCGCGGCCAGATGGAAGAAGTGCGCCACATCGAGCGCGCCGTGCTGGAACTGTGCGTGAACAAATGCGGCATGCCGCGCGCCCACTTCATCAAGGTATTCCCGGGCAATGAATGCGACCTGGAATGGGTCGACCGCGAAGTCGATTGCAAGTATCCGTACAGCGCCATCCTCAGCCGTAACGTGCCTGCCGTCAAGGAACTGCAAAAGAAGATGATCGACCTGCAAGCGCGCGTGGCCCTGCCGCTGGCGGATTTGCGCAAGATCAACAAGCAGATGGCTGCCGGCGAAAAGCGCGCCCGTCACGCGAAACGCGAAATGACGGTGGCCAACTTGCGCCTGGTCATCTCGATCGCCAAGAAATACATCAACCGCGGCCTGCAATTCCTCGATTTGATCCAGGAAGGCAACATCGGCCTGCTGAAGGCCGTCGATAAATTCGAATACCGCCGCGGCTACAAGTTCTCGACCTACGCCACCTGGTGGATCCGCCAGGCCATCACGCGTTCGATCGCCGACATGGCCCGCACCATCCGCGTGCCGGTGCACATGATCGAAACGATCAACAAGATGAACCGCATCTCGCGCCAGATCATGCAGGAAACGGGCAGCGAGCCGGACCTGGCGACCCTGGCCGTCAAGATGGAAATGCCGGAAAACAAGGTGCGCGAGATCATGAAGATCGCCAAAGAGCCGATTTCCATGGAAACGCCGATGGGCGAAGATGGCGATTCGCAACTGGGCGACTTCATCGAAGACAACACGACGCTGGCGCCGCTGGACGCCGCGCTGCACGCCTCGATGCGCAACGTGATCAAGGAAGTGCTGGACTCCCTGACGCCGCGCGAAGCGAAGGTGCTGCGCATGCGTTACGGCGTGGAAATGTCGAACGACCACACCCTGGAAGAAGTGGGCAAGCAGTTCGACGTGACGCGCGAGCGCATCCGCCAGATCGAAGCGAAAGCCATGAGCAAGCTGCGCCAGCCTTCGCGTTCGGACAAGCTGAAAACGTTCCTGACACAGAACTAAGCGGTCAGCAGGCAAGAAAAAAGAGGCGCAAGCCTCTTTTTTTTCGCCTGTACTGCCGTGGACTACATGAAACGCGTGCGCGCGCCCAGCAGGCCCATGCGGTAGTTGCGCTGCAATTTGTACAGCGCCACGCCGCTGGCGCCGATGAGGAAGGTGATGGCCAGCCAGTCCAGCGGATTGCTGCGCGGCGGTGCCGGCGACGCTTGCGACGGCACGGCGAAGGCCTGGAATTTGTGCCCCGTGTAGACGGCGCCCACGACCAGGCCGGCGTCCGTGATCTTGTTGGTCAGGTACAGTCCGTCGTCGCGGCGGCGCACCGTCATCACGCCGTCCTTGTAGACGAACGTCATCGGCTCGAAGCCGTTGATGCTGACGCTGCCGACGACGTGGCCGGCCGCGTTGACGGCCGTGGCGTAGCTGTCGCCCTGGCCTATCATGGCGCCCAGGTCGAGCATGCGCTTGCCGTCCCAGGCGAACGCATGCCAGCGGCGCTTCTCCGTTTCCGAGGCGCCCACGACCAGGCCCGCGTCGTTGACGGCCGTGGCCGAGCTGATGCGTCCGCCGGGCAGGGTGCCGATTTCCTGCATGCCCGTGCCGGGGCGGTAGACGAAGGCGCGGCGGTAGCCATCTTCGCGCTGTGCCGTGCCCACCACCACGCCATGGCTGTTCACCCCGCTGGCATAGCTGCTGGCGCCGCCCAGGGTGCCCAGGTCTTGCAGGCTGTGGTCGGCCTGCGTGACAAAGGCGTGGAAATCGCCGCCGCTGGTGTCGGCATAGCCGGCCACCTGGCCGCCGCCCGTGATGGCCGTGGCGTAGCTGCTGTTGCCGCCCAGGGTGCCCAGGTCGCGCATGCCGCCCGCCGCGTCGTAGCGGAAGGCGTGCCAGGCGCCGCTGGCCGTCTGCGCCGATCCCACCACCACGCCATGCATGTTGATGGCCTTGGTGAAACCTTCATGGCCGCCCAGCGTGCCGAGTTCGCGGATGCGGCCGTGCTGGTAGGTCACGGCGCGGCGCCGACCCTCTTCCTCAAGGATGATGCCGGCCACCAGCCCGGCCGGATTCAGGTCCGAGGCGATGCTGCCATTGCCATCCTTTTCGCCAAAGCCGTGTTCGGCATGGATGGCGGCGCTGGCGGAGGGGAGGGTGGCCAGCAGGAGCAGACCGAGCAGTGGGGCGGAGACGCAGCAAGACCGTGGCGGCATGATAGTTTCCCTAAAGAAAAAACTCACTATACTTTTTTATGCCGCAAATGCATACATAATTTACTACTATTTTTAGTAATATTTCTGTTTCATTACGATCGTTCCGCCACGCTTTCCCTGGCCTGCGGCAGGTGGATGGCCAGCGCCGTGCCCCGGCCCGCCTGGCTGTCGATGCGCAGTTCGCCGCCCAGCGCGTGGACGCGCTCGCGTATGCTCTTCAGGCCGAAGGCGGCCTGCTTGCCGTCGTCGCCCGGCTGCATGCCGATGCCGTTGTCGCTGATGCGCAGCATGATGGCGTGCGCATCCTGCGCCAGCGCCACGTCCACTTCGCTGGCCTGGGCGTGGCGCACGATGTTCGACAGCGATTCCTGCAGCACGCGGAAGATGGCCGACGTCTGGCGCTGGTCCAGGCCCAGGTCGGGCGCCTCGCTGCTGATCTTGAGCCGGTAGCGGATGGCGCCGCGGCCCTCCATCTGCCGTATCAGCCATTCGGCGGCCGGTCCCAGGCCCAGTTCCAGTGTGCTCGGGTGCAAGTCATTGATGATGGCGCGCACGGAGCGGATGGTGGTGTCGAGGGTGTCGAGCACGCGCTGGGCGTGGCGGTGCAGGCGCGGATGCGAGGTGGCCGTGCGCGCGTGCAGCAGCGACACGTCGATGCGCAGCACCATCAGGTTCTGCCCCAGGTCGTCATGGATGTCGAGCGCGATGCGCCGGCGTTCCTCTTCCTTGATGGTCTGCTGGTGGTCGGACAGTTCGCGCAGCTGGGCCAGGGAGCGCTGCAGTTTTTCCTCGTTGCGCTTGCTTTCCGTGATGTCGATGGCCATGGCGATGATCATCTGCGGCCGGCCCTCGGCGTCGAACACGGGTTTCTTGTGCGTCTGCACCCGCCGGTTTTCCTGCAGCTGCGCATTCCATACCAGCTCTTCGCGGATCACCACCTGGCCGCTGGCGAATGCTTCCTGGTCCGCCGCCTGGAAGCCCACGTTCTGGTCGCTGGGAAAGTGCTGCAGGTCGCGCCCATCGGCGATGTCTTGCTGGCGCACGCCCCATTGCTGCTCGCAGGCCTCGTTCATCAGCACGATGCGCGACTCGGCATCTTTCAGGAACAGCGACAGGGGCATCATGGAAATGATGTCCTGCAGCCGCTCTTCGCTGCGCGCCAGCGCCGCTTCCGTCTGCGCGCGCATGGCGATTTCGGCCGACAGGCGCGCGTTTACGTCCTGCAGCTGGGCCGTGCGCAGGGCCACGCGGCTTTCCAGCTCCGCATGGGCGACGCTCAAGGCGTGTTCGGCCCGCTTCTGCTCGGTGATGTCGCTGGCCAGCACGAGGGCGCCCGTCAGCATGCCCTGCCGGTCGTACAGGCAGCGTCCGCTGATCATGGCCCAGCGCTGCGTGCCGTCGCTGTGCCAGTACTGCAGTTCGCCCATGCAGCTGTGTTCCTGCGCGCGCAGCAGCGGACACAGGCGCCGTATGGTCGCCTCATCGTGGAATTCGCTCATCTTGTGGCCCAGCAGGTCTTCCGCCCGCGTGCCCAGCATGTCGCACAGGCGCTCGTTGACGTGCAATATCGTGCCTTGGGCATCCGTTTGCCACATGCCGTCCTGCGCCGCCTCGCTCAGGTCGCGGTAGCGCATGGTGCTGGCGTCGAGCAGCTTGCGCGTGCTGGCGAGGTGGGTCCGCAGCTTGCGCATCAGCCACATGGCCGTGCCGGCGGAGGCCGCCAGCAGCAGCGACAGCCAGACATGCTCCCAGAAATCGAGCTCCTGCCAGGCCGCGCCCGCCAGCCAGCCCAACATCACCAGGACGAGGGCCGCGCATGCCGCACTCAAGGTTTCAATCGACCATTTACTCATCCGCGCCCCTGGCGTCATGGTTGACCGCTGCGGTGCGCGTGGCGCCGGAGTGGGGAAAATATCCGACGCTAGTGTAATACCAAATGTTGCTTTATTGAGAATATTTTTCCATTGGGAAAGCAAAAAGGGCCGGCCCTTGCGGCGCCGGCCCCTGCGTGCCCATGGAAATGTGGCGCGATCAGCCCGTGTTGCGCAGGCCGGCCGCCACGCCGTTGATCGACAGCTGGATGCCGCGGTGGACGCGCTCGTCGATGCGGCTTTCCGCCGACAGGGCGCGGTTGCGCTTGATCAATTCCACCTGCAAGTGGTTCAGCGGATCGAGGTAGGCGAAGCGGTTCTGGATCGAGCGGGCCAGCAGCGGATTGCCGGCCAGGCGCTCGGTGTTGCCGGTGATCAGCTCCAGGCAGCGCAGGGTGTTGCCGTGCTCGTCCGTGATGCGCTTGTAGATGCGTTCGCGCAAGTCGTGGTCCGCCACCAGTTCCGCATAGCGCGAGGCGATGGCCAGGTCCGTCTTGGCCAGCACCATGTCCATGTTCGACAGCAGGGTGGCAAAGAACGGCCATTCGGCGTACATGGCGCGCAGGGTGGCGATTCTGTCATCTTTCGACGCCGGTTCGCCATCGTTGATCCAGGCCGCGATGGCGCTGCCGAAGCCGAACCAGCCCGGCAGCAGCAAACGGCACTGGCCCCAGGAAAAGCCCCAGGGAATGGCGCGCAAGTCTTCGATGCGCTGGTTGGCCTTGCGCGAGGCGGGCCGCGAACCGAGGTTCAGTTCGGCGATTTCCGCAATCGGCGTAGCCGAGAAGAAATATTCCGTAAAGCCCGGCGTTTCATACACGAGGTGGCGGTAGGCGTGGTAGGCCAGGTCCGACAGCTGCGCCATCACGGCTTCGAACTGCGCCAGCTGGCTGTTGCGGGCCGGATTGGCTTCCTGCGGCGCCAGGCTCGCTTCCAGGGTCGCGGCGACGAGCAGTTCCAGGTTGCGCCGGCCGATTTCCGCGTTGGAAAACTTCGAGGCGATGATTTCGCCCTGCTCCGTCAGGCGGATCTGGCCGTTGACGGTGCCCGGCGGCTGGGCCAGGATGGCTTCGTAGCTGGGTCCGCCGCCACGGCCCACGGTGCCGCCGCGGCCATGGAACAGGCGCAGCTTGACGCCGGCCTTCCGGAAGTCGGCCACGAGCGCCAGTTCCGCCTTGTACAGTTCCCAGTTCGACGTGAGGAAGCCGCCATCCTTGTTCGAATCGGAATAGCCGAGCATGACTTCCTGCAGCTGTCCCTGCTTGGCGATCAATTGTTTGACCAGCGGCAAGGCCATGAGCTGGCTCATGATGCCGGCCGCGCGCTGCAGGTCGGGGATCGTTTCGAACAGGGGGATGACCATCAGCTCGCACGTGCTGTCGCCCGCTTGCCAGTCGGTGCGCAGCAAGCCCGTTTCTTTTTGCAGCAGCAACACTTCCAGCAGGTCGGACACGGTTTCCGTGTGCGAGATGATGTAGTTGCGAATCGCCCGCGCGCCGTAGCGCTGGCGGATGTCGCGCGCCGCGCGCAAAATCGCCAGCTCGGAATCCGTTTCCGTGGCGTAGCTGATATAGGGCGAGTACAGCAAGCGCGGCTGGGCCAGTTCGCTCAGCAGCAGCGCCTGCTTGTCTTCCTCGGACAGGGCCGTGTAGTCGGCCGCCACGCCGCTCTTGGCGAACAGGTCGGCCAGCACGCGCTCGTGCACGTCGGAAGTCTGGCGCATGTCGAGCGAGGCCAGGTGGAAGCCGAAGATGTCGGCCGCGCGCGCCAGGGTGGCCAGGCGCGGGCGCACGAGAGCCGCGCCGTGGTGCGCTTCGAGCGAGGCGACGATGGTGCGCAGGTCGGCGACGAAGGCGGCCGCGTCCGGATAGGCGGCGGCCGCGCCCACTTCCTTGCGCAGGATGTTGGTGGCGCCCAGCGCGCGGGCCGTGGCGGCCAGGCGCGCATAGATGCCGATCAGGGCGCGGCGGTACGGTTCGTCGCTGCGGTGCGGCGAGGCGTCCGGCGACTGGTCGGCCAGCGCCTGCAGTTCCGCGCTCACGCCCACCATCAGGGTCGAGACGGACAGTTCCGCGCCCAGCGCGTGCACTTCGTCGAGGTAAAAGTCGAGGATGGTGGTGGCGTGGCGCGCCAGCGCATGCTGCATGGTGCCCGCGTTGACGTTCGGGTTGCCGTCGCGGTCGCCGCCGATCCAGCTGCCCATCTGCACGTAGGCGGCATTGATGGGCTCGACCGTGCCTTCGCCGTTCGGGTATTCGGCGGCGATGTCGTCCTCGATGTCGTCATACAGGCCCGGCAGTTCGCGCAGGAAGGTGATGCGGTAGTAGGACAGGGCGTTTTCGATTTCGTCGGCCACCGTCAACTTGGAATAGCGCAGCATGCGCGTCTGCCACAGCGTCGATACGCGCGAGCGCAGCAGCTGCATGTTGGCCAGGCGTTCCTTCGGCGTCAGGGGCAGGTCGCGCTCGGCCAGCAGGCGGGCGATGTCGTGCTCGGCATCGAGGATGCTCTTGCGCTGCACTTCCGTCGGGTGGGCCGTCAGCACGGGCGCGATCAGCGCGTCCTGGAAGAACGTGTCGACGGTGGCGCGCGGCACGCCGGCGGCGCGCAGCTTTTTCAGCGCGAAGCTGACGCTGCCCTTTTGCGCCGGGGAGCCGGCCAGCAGGTGGGCGCGGCGGCGGCGGATGTGGTGTTGATCTTCCGCAATGTTGGCCAGGTGCGAAAAGTAGGAAAAGGCGCGCACGACGGAAATCGTCTGTTCGCGGCTCAGTTCCTTGAGCATGGCGTCCAGCTCCAGGGCGGCGCCCGCGTCCGCTTCGCGGCGGAAGCGCACGGACGTCTGGCGTATGGTTTCCACCACATGGAAGACGGCGTCGCCTTCCTGTTCGCGCAGCACGTCGCCCAGCAGGCGGCCCAGCAGGCGGATGTCTTCTTTCAGCGGCGCGTCCTTGTCGGGGCTGGCCGGGGAGGCTGTTTCTGGTGCTACTGCGTCATTGAGCATAATAAAGAACCAAAGTAGGTGTAAAAGCAAAGGAAAGAGGATCGCACCGGGCTTTTAGCCGCAGAGGGGAGGGGGCGCATGATAAAATTTGTGGTCTTCAACATGGACGCTAGCCTGACTTGGCCGTATAGGCAAAGGGATAACGATTATAGCGACGATGGGCGTCATTTCGATACATTTAGATATCGCGTCGGCGAAATGGCAACGATAACGGTTAATGATAACGACTACGATAGCGAAAGAGCCTTGTTTTGAAAGCATCCGAATTGACCCAGAATATTCCTTCCCGGCTGGTGATCGCCACGCGCGAGAGCCGTCTTGCCATGTGGCAAGCTGAACATGTGCGCGCGCGCCTGGCCGCACTCTATCCGCAGTGTAGCGTTGAAATTCTCGGCATGACCACACGCGGCGACCAGATTCTCGACCGCGCCCTGTCCAAGGTAGGCGGCAAGGGCTTGTTCGTCAAGGAACTGGAAGTGGCGATGGACGAGGGACGCGCCGACCTGGCCGTGCATTCGCTCAAGGACGTGCCGATGGAATTGCCGCAGGGCTTTGCGCTGGCCGCCATCCTCGAGCGCGAAGACCCGCGCGACGCGTTCGTGTCCAACGATTACGCCAGCCTGGCCGAGCTGCCGCACGGCGCCGTCGTCGGCACGAGCAGCCTGCGCCGCCAGTCGCTGATCGCCGCGCGCTATCCGCACCTGACGATTCTGCCCCTGCGCGGCAACCTCGACACGCGCCTGGGCAAGCTCGACCGTGGCGATTACGCGGCCATCATCCTGGCCGCCGCCGGCCTGAAGCGCCTGGGCCTGGCGTCGCGCATCCGCGCCGTGCTTGCACCGGAAGACAGCCTGCCGGCCGCCGGCCAGGGCGCCATGGCCATCGAAATCCGCGCCGGGCGCGCGGACGGCGTCGACCTGGCGGCCGTGCTGGCGCCGCTGAACCACCTGGCCACGGCGCAAGCCGTCACGGCCGAGCGCAAGGTGTCGAAGATCTTCGGCGGCAGCTGCCAGATTCCCCTGGCCGCGTTTGCCACCGTCGAGGGCGACAACATGCGCCTGCGCGCCATGGTCGCCACGCCGGACGGCGCGCGCATGGCCAGTGCCGAGCTCGAAGGCCCGGCCGGCGCGCCGGAACAGCTGGGCGAACAGGTGGCCGAGCTGCTGCGCGGGCAAGATGCCGCCGGCATCCTCGCCGCGTGCGCTGTCACCCCGGACAACCATGAAGGCCTGGCGCCGCATGCCTGACAGCGTGGTGATCACGCGGCCCGCGGCGCAAGCGGGGCCGCTGGCCGCGCGGATCGCGGCCCTGGGCTTGCCGGTGACCCTGCTGCCGCTGCTGGAAATCCACGCGCTCGATGGCGAAGAGGAAGGCGCGCGGCTGCAGGCCGTGCTGGCGCGCCTGGCGCAGTATGACCTGGTGGCCTTCGTCTCGCCGAATGCCATCGATTGCGTCTTTGCGCACCTGGCCGCCTGGCCGCCCGGCGTGCCGCTGGCCGTGGTGGGCGAGGGCAGCCGGATGGCGCTGGCCGCGCACGGCGTCACTGCCGCCAACGCGACCATCACCAGTCCGCTCGACACGGCGCGCAGCGATTCCGAACATCTGTTGCTGGCGCTGGACTTGCCGGCCCTGCGCGGCAAGCGCGTGCTCATCGTGCGCGGCGACGGCGGACGCGATTACCTGGCCGACGGCTTGCGCGCGGCCGGCGCCGAAGTCGAGTTCGTCACGGCGTACCGCCGCCAGGTGCCCAGGCTGACGCCCGCCTTGCGGGCGACCCTGGAAAGCTTGTTGCAGCATAATAATGACTGGATCATCACCAGCTCGGAAGCGCTGCGTGGCCTGCTGGCGCTGCTCGCTGAAATGGGCGATGACACGCTGGCTGTTGCAAAAATGCAACAGCAGCATCTGATCGTGCCGCACGCCCGCATTGCCCAAACGGCGGCCGCCCTGGGTTTTGCCCGGGTCACCCTGACAGGATCAGGCGACGCAGGAGTGCTCGCCGCGTTACAATCACGACCATGAACGAAATGCCTACACTCTCCGAACCGAATGCAACGCCTGGCAGCGCCGTGAAGACGGCGCCGCAGGCGGCCGACCAACCTCCTGGCCGCGCGCCGGGCTTGCTCGAACAGCTGCAAAAGCCCATGAGCATCGCCGTCATCGTGCTGGCCGTGCTGCTGGCGGCGCAAAGCTGGTCGACCAGCAAGCAGATCCGTAACTTGCGCGAAGAAGTGGCCAAGCGCCTGCAAAAGGGCGATGTCAGCAATGCCGAAACGGGCGTGCTGGCGCGCAACGTGCAAGAAGGCACGAAAGAGCTGCAGATCAAGGTGGGCGCGCTGGAAAACCGCCAGAGCGAAACCCAGAGCCAGCAGCTTGCGCTGGAACAACTGTACAACGACTTGTCGAAGAACCGCGACGAGTGGGCGCTGACGGAAATCGAGCAAGTACTGTCGACGGCCAGCCAGCAGCTGCAACTGGCAGGCAATGTGCCGGGCGCGCTGATCGCCCTGCAAAACGCGGACCGCAGCCTGTCGCGCTCGGACAAGCCGCAATTCATCACCATCCGCCGCGCCATCGGCCGCGACATGGAAAAACTCAAGGCCCTGCCCAGCGTCGATTCGACAGGCGTGGCCTTGCGCCTCGACGCCGTGATCGCCCAGATCGACGCCTTGCCCATGCTGTCCGATGAAACGCCGGCCCTGCCGGCCGCGCCGGAAAAACCGGGCAAGGCCAAGCACGTGCGCGATGCCAGCGGCAAGCTGGTGGGGCCGCCGGCGCCCGAGCCGCTGCTGCAGAAAGTGCGCGACGGCTTCAATACCTGGAGCGGAGACATGTGGGATGACGTGCGTCAATTGATCCGCATCCGCCGGGTCGATACGCCGGAAGCGCTGATGCTGTCGCCGACGCAGTCGTATTTCTTGCGCGAAAACGTCAAGCTGCGCCTGCTGAACGCCCGCATGGCCTTGTTGTCGCGCAATGAAACCGCGTTCCGCAACGACTTGATCGCCGCCCAGGATGCGCTGGCCAAGTATTTCGACACGCGCGCCAAGGGCACGCAGACGGCGCAAGCCCTGTTGCGCCAGGTGCAGGGCAGCAACCTGGCCATCGAAATGCCAACCTTGTCCGACAGCCTGACGGCTGTGCGCAACTACAAAGCGAAGTCCTGAGCCCATGCGTCTATTTCTCTGGTTACTCGCCCTGATGGCCGCGGCGATCGGTATCGCCGTGACGGCCCGTTTTAATCCTGGCAACGTGGTGCTGTTTTATCCGCCGTACCGCATCGATTTGTCGCTGAACTTCTTCCTGCTGCTGCAGGTCGTGCTGTTCGTGCTGCTGTACCTGCTCGTGCGCGCCGTGCGCGCCACCGTGCGCATGCCGGCGCAAGTGGCCGCCTACCGCCAGCGCAAGCGTGAGCGCGACGGCAACAAGGGCTTGCGCGAAGCCCTGAAAGCCCTGTTCGAAGGCCGTTTCGGCCATGCGGAAAAAGCTGCCTTGCGCGCCGCCGAGCTGGACGAGAACGCCGGCCTGGCCGCGCTGATCGGCGCGCGCGCCGCCCACCGCATGCGCCAGTCCGAGCGCCGCGACAGCTGGCTGGCCCGCGTCGAAGGCGACGCCAGCCTGAAGACGGCCCGTCTGATGACGGTGACGGAATTGCTGGTCGACGACCACCAGCCGGAAGCGGCCCTGGCGGCCGTGCGCGAACTCAATGCCAGCGGCACGCGCCATATCCATGCGCTGCAATGGTCGCTGAAAGCCGAACAGCAGGCGAAGAACTGGCCCGAAGTGCTGCGCCTCGTGCGTTCGCTCGACAAGCACCGCGCCCTGCATCCGGCCCTGTCGTCGCGCCTGCGCGAGCTGGCCTACGACCATTTGCTGTCCGACCCCACGCATGACGCCGAGTCGCTGATGCGCGTGTGGTCCACCGTGCCAAGCGCCGACCGCGTCAAGCCCTACATCGCCTGCCGCGCCGCCACGGCCCTGAATGCGCGCGGCCTGCACGACGAAGCGCGCCTCGTGTGCGAAGAGTCGCTGGCGGCCGACTGGGACGAGCGCGTCGTGCGCGCCTACCGCGAAGCGGCGGCGCCGGCCGGCACGCCGGCCCTGCTGCTGCAGATCGAGCATTGCGAACAGTGGCTGAAGCAGCGCCCGCTCGATGCGGAACTGGCCCTGACCCTCGGTTCCCTGTGCCTCAAGCAAAAACTATGGGGCAAGGCGCAGCGCCACCTGGAGCAGGCTTTGTCGGACGCGAACGAGCCGCAGATGGTGCGCGACGCGCACTTGAAGCTGGCGCAGATGCACGATGCCTTGCAGCAAACGGAGCAGGCTGCCGCGCATTACCGGCAGTGCGCTTTAGCAACAATTCTGTAAGATAGCTGTCAGATAAGATAAAGAGCTGACAAAGAGCCCGTTTTCCACAAGAAAGCGGGCTCTTTTTTATGTGCTGCGGCGCACAAGCCCAGCCGACTTCTCTATAATTACGCCGTTAAAACACAATCCGCTAATGAGGAACCCCATGAGTTTGAATAACGTCTCTTCCGGCCGTGACCTGCCGAACGATTTCAACGTCGTCATCGAAATCCCGATGAATGCCGATCCGATCAAGTACGAAGTCGACAAGGAAAGCGGCGCGATCTTCGTCGATCGCTTCATGGGTACCGCCATGCACTACCCATGCAACTATGGCTACGTGCCGAACACCCTGTCGCCGGACGGCGACCCGGTCGACGTGCTGGTCATTACCCCGTTCCCGCTGATCCCGGGCGTGGTCGTGCGCTGCCGTCCTATCGGCGTGCTGAAAATGACGGACGAGTCGGGCGAAGACGCGAAAGTGCTGGCCGTGCCAGTCGACAAGGTCCTGTCGATCTACAGCCACTGGCAAAAGCCGGAAGACCTGAACGAACTGCGTTTGCGCCAGATCCAGCATTTCTTCGAGCACTACAAGGATCTGGAAAAAGGCAAATGGGTCAAGATCGACGGCTGGTATGGCCCGGAAGTGGCCAAGGAAGAGATCTTGGGCGGCGTTGCCGCCTACAAGGCCGATGCTGAAAAAGCGGCTTCCTGATTAGCCGCCGCGCGGGGAAGACCGCGGCCTGCCGCCGGTTTCCTCGCGTGTGCGAGTAAAAAGCGCCTCCTGCTATCATGGCAGGAGGCGTTTTTTTTTTGCCATAAATATCATGCTTTACGGAGGATGAAGTCGCTTCATTGCGTCGAATTTATTATTTATAAATCAATTTCTTCAATGATGACAGGGAGGTGATATGCATACCGGGCATTTATTCATGCGTTCATGGTGGGTGCTGGCCCTGCGCGGGCTGGCGGCCATCGCCTTTGGCGCGATCACCCTGGCCTGGCCGGGCGTCACCGTCCTGTCGCTGCTGATGGTGTTTGCCGCCTATGCGCTGCTGGGCGGCGGTGCTTCCGTCGTCGGCGCCTTCAGCAACCGCAAGCATGGCGGCGACTGGTGGGCCTTGCTGCTGCTGGGTATCTGCGGCCTGGCCGTGGGCATATTGACCATCCTCAACCCACTGCTGACGACGTTTGCCCTGATCGTCATGATCGGCGTCAATGCCCTCATCTCCGGCGTGTTCGACATCGTGCTGGCGATCCGCCTGCGCAAGGCCATCGCGGGCGAATGGCTGCTGGTGCTCAACGCCATCATTTCCATTGCCTTCGGCATCCTGATCCTGCTGTTTCCCGCCGCAGGCACGTTCGCCCTCGTGTGGATGATAGGCGTGTATGCCTTGCTGACGGGTATCTTGTTGCTGACCCTGGCATGGCGCGCCTACCAGCTGCAGAAGGAAGGCGCCGCCGCGTCCACGCCGGGCCGCTCGGCAGCCTGATCTGGCGCAATGCGCGGCGGATGACTGGCGCTCGCCGCCGCGTGGCCCGGCGTGTTCAGGCGCGGAACGGGCTGTGCTCGTTCAATTCATCGAGATAGGCGTCGATGCCGCCCCGTTCCCGTTCCAGGAAGCGCTGTACGGCATCGGCAAACGCGGGGTGGGCCAGCCAGTGGGCGGACCAGGTCTTTTGCGGCAGGAAGCCGCGCGCCATCTTGTGCTCGCCCTGGGCGCCGCCCTCGAAGGTGGCGATGCGGTTGGCGATGCAAAACTCCAGCGGCTGGTAGTAGGCCGTCTCGAAATGCAGGCAGGGCACGTGCTCGAGTGCGCCCCAGTAGCGGCCATACAAGGTATCGGCCGTGTGGATCACCAGCGAGGCGGCGATGGCCCGGCCGTCGCGCTCGGCGATCACCAGTAGAATGTTCTGCGGCATGGTCGCGCCGATGCGGCGGAAAAAGTCCAGCGACAGATAGGGCGAGGAACGGTGCTCGGCATAGGTATTGCTGTAGCAGCGGTGGAACAGCTTCCAGTCGGCGTCCGTGGCGTCGACGCCGCGCACCTGGCGCATGGCCACGCCCGCTTCCCGCACCTTGCGCCGCTCGGCGCGGATATTCTTGCGTTTCTTGTGTTCCAGGGTGGCGAGGAATTGCTCGAAATCCGTGTAGCCGGGATTGAGCCAGTGAAACTGCACGCCGCTGCGCAGCAGGTAGCCGGCTTGTTCCAGCTGGCGCGCTTCGCTTTCCGGCGGGAACAGGATGTGGCAGGACGACACTGCGCTGGCCTGTTGCTGCGCCTGCAAAAAGGCCAGCAGGGCCGCGCGCGCCTGGCCGTCGCGGGCCAGCAAACGCGTGCCGCAGACGGGCGTAAACGGGATCGCCGACAGCAGTTTCGGGTAATATTCGAGGCCATGTTGCTGATAGGCATCAGCCCAGGCCCAGTCGAACACGTATTCGCCGTACGAGTGCATTTTCAGGTACAGGGGCAGGGCGGCGGCCAGCGTGTCGCCCTGCCACAGCGCCAGGTAATTCGGCTGCCAGCCCGTATCCGCGCTGGCGCAGCCCGACTCGTGCAGCGCGTGCAGGAATGCATACGAGAGGAAGGGGTTGGCCTCCGCCTTGGCGTCCGCCTGGCGTGCCAGCAGGTCGGACCAGGCCGCTTCGCCAATTTCAGCCAGGGTAGTGACGATAGCCGTGCGATAATTCATTGTTGTAGTGTGCATTCATCACTCTCGGGGCGCCGCCGGCGGCCTGCGCACCCAGGGGCTCGCCCCATCTTGTTTAATAAAAACGAAATATCCATCATCATGACAGTCAAAGTCGCAATTGCTCAAATGAATAGTACGGTCGGCGATCTGGCCGGCAACCGTGCCAAGATCGTCGACCTTTCCCGCCGCGCCTTTGAAGCGGGCGCCGATATCGTGCTCACGCCGGAACTGTCGCTGGTCGGCTATCCGCCCGAGGACCTGTTGCTGCGCAATGCATTCTACGCAAAAACGCAGCAGGCGTTTGCCGAGCTGGCCCGCGACCTGGCCCAGTTCAAGGATATGCACGTGGTCGTGGGCTTGCCGCTGCAGGACGAGAAGGGCGTGCGCCACAATGCCGCCTCCGTGTTGTTGAACGGCGAAGTGCTGGGCACCTACCGCAAGCACGACTTGCCGAACACCACCGTGTTCGATGAAAAACGCTACTTTACGTCGTCGGACCAGGCTTTCGTGTTTGGCGTGAAGGGCGTGCGCTTCGGCATCAATATCTGCGAAGACACGTGGTTCGAGCATGCGCCGATGCGCGCCCGCGCGGCCGGCGCGCAAGTGCTGCTGGTGCCGAACGGCTCGCCTTATCACATGAACAAGCAGCATTTGCGCTATGAAACCATGCGCAAGAACGTCAGCGCGCAAGGCATGGCCCTCGTGTACGCCAACCTCGTCGGCGGCCAGGACGAGCTGATTTTCGACGGCGACTCGTTTGTCATGGATGCGGCCGGCACCATTTGCGCCCAGCTGCGCCATTTCGAGGAAGACTTGCAGCTGGTCGAGTTCGACGGCGCCTCGCCCGTGCCGCAGCCGCTGGCCGCGCCGTTGACGACGGAAGCGCAGGTGTACCAGGCGCTGGTGCTGGGCGTGCGCGACTATATCGGCAAGAACGGCTTTCCGGGCGTGCTGATCGGCATGTCGGGCGGCGTCGATTCCGCGCTGACCCTGGCCATCGCCGTCGATGCGCTGGGCGCCGACAAGGTGCGCGCCGTGATGATGCCATCGCAATTTACGGCCGATATCTCGTGGATCGATTCGCGCGACATGGTAAAACGCCTCGACGTGCGCTACGATGAGATTTCGATCAAGCCTGCCTTCGACGCCTTCCGCGCCACCCTGGCGGACGAGTTCGCGGGGCTGGCGGAAGACGCGACGGAAGAAAACATCCAGGCGCGCATCCGCGGCACCCTGCTGATGGCCCTGTCGAACAAGCATGGCAGCATTGTGTTGACTACTGGCAACAAGAGCGAGATGGCTGTCGGCTATTGCACCCTGTACGGCGACATGGCGGGCGGCTTTGCCGTCATCAAGGATATCGCCAAGACGCTCGTGTACCGCCTGTGTGCATACCGCAACGGCATCTCAAGCGTGATTCCCGAGCGCATCTTGACGCGCGGGCCGTCGGCCGAGCTGCGCGCCGACCAGCTGGACCAGGACTCCCTGCCGCCGTATGACGTACTCGACGGCATCATGCAGCTGTACATGGAAGAAAACCGGCCGATCGCCGATATTATCGAGGCTGGCTACCCGCCGGCCGACGTGGCGAAAATCACGCGCCTGATCAAGATCAATGAATACAAGCGGCGCCAGTCGCCGGTGGGCATCCGCGTCACGCACCGTGGCTTCGGCCGCGACTGGCGCTACCCGATTACCTCGAAGTTTTACGAGTAAGGCGGGGTTCCGTTAAGCCAGCTAATGAAGAACTGACGATTATCAATAAGGAGAAAGCCATGAAACAGATTACCGCCATCATCAAACCATTCAAGCTCGACGAAGTACGCGAGGCCCTGGCCGATGTGAACGTGACGGGCTTGACCGTGACGGAAGTGAAGGGCTTCGGCCGCCAGAAGGGTCATACCGAGCTGTACCGTGGCGCCGAGTACGTGGTCGACTTCCTGCCGAAGGTCAAAGTCGAAGTGGTGGTGGACGACAGCGTGTCGGAACTGGTGGTCGATGCCATCATCAAGGCGGCCCGCACGGGCAAGATCGGCGACGGCAAGATCTTCGTGCGCGACGTGGAGCAAGTCATCCGCATCCGTACCGGCGAGACGGGCCCGGACGCGGTCTAAGTTTTCTTGCTGGAGGCTGCTTCAACGATGTTGTCGGATTACGGCACTTCGAGCCTGATCCGACCTACGCCTGATGCACGTCGATTCGCGTAGGTCGGCTTAGCGCGCCAGCGCGTAAGCCGACGCTGCTGAGCCACCCAAGCTGCCGGATTGCGCATCAGCGCCCCAGCCGCATGTCGAATTTCCAGCAGATCAGGCGCAGTATCGTGATGCCGCTGGCGCTGGTCCACAGCGCGAAGTCGTGCTCGGCGCCGAAGTGCATCTGCAATAGATAAGCCCAGCAGCCGAAGAAGGCGCAGATGGCGTAGGGTTTGCCGTCGCGAAACACCATCGGCACTTCGTTGCACACGATGTCGCGCATCACGCCGCCGAAAATCCCCGTAATTACCCCCATCATCGACGCGATAAAGATCGGCATGCCGGCGCGCATGGCTTCGGCGACCCCGGCGATGGCGAACATGCCCAGGCCGATGGCGTCGGCGATGACGATCAGGCGTTCCGAGACGATCTGGCGCAGATGCTGGATCAGGGGCGCGGCCGTCAGGGCCAGCACGAAGATCAGGATCGCGTATTCCTGGTGCGAAACCCAGAACAAAGGCCGCTTGTCGAGCAGGATGTCGCGCAAGGTGCCCCCGCCGAATGCCGTGATGAAGGCCACGACGAACACGCCGACCAGGTCCATGCGCTTGCGGCGTGCTTCGATGAAACCGGAAAACGCGCCCACCAGGATGGCGATGATCTCAATGATCTTGATCAGCGAGCCAGGCGGCAGTTGGGGTGGCATCATGGGGGGAGCGCGTGCACGAGACGCTAAGCAGGAAATAATTGTCACAGGTTAACATGACACGGCCCCGAATGGTGACAAACGGGGCCGTGTGCAGGGTGTAACTTGTTACTGAATTGTAATTTCTTGCTGCTGGGGCTAGCGGATGGGCTGCAGCGCGGAAGAAAGCAATACCACCAGCGCGCCATCGCCGCCTTCCGAGCGGCGCGCCTGGCAAAAGGCGACGACTTCATCCTTTTGCACGAGCCAGCTGTGCACCATCGATTTGAGCACCGGTTCCTGGCCTTTGGAGCCGAAACCCTTGCCGTGGATCACGCGCACGCAGCGCAGCTTGCGCCGCGTCGCCTGGTTCAAAAAGGCGCCGATGCCGTCGCGCGCCTCGTCGCGGCGCAAGCCGTGCAAGTCCAGCTCATCCTGGATGGGCCAGTGGCCCTTGCGCATCTTCTTGACCACGTCCGGCCCCACGCCGGGGCGGGCGTAGTTCAGGGCCGGATCGTTTTCCAGGTAATGGTCGACCTCGAACAAGTCCGACAGCGACTCGCGCAGCACGGCCGCGTCGTCCTCTTCCGGTGTCAGCTTGCGCGCCGGCGGCTGGGTGCCTGCCGCGCCCGCCTTGGGCAGGCTGGGCACGTAGCGGTCCGACTCGGGCAGGCGCTTGACGCCGCCGATGCTGGCCTTGAAGAGGTTGCTCTCCACGGCCTGCACCTTGGCCTGCCTGGCGCGTTCGGCCTCGGCTTGCGCGCGCGCGTCCGCCTGCTCCTTGAGCTGCTTGCTGACCGCTTTCAGGTCGGCAAAGTCTTTCATCGACGCCATCTGGCGCTTACTCCTGGCCTTCCAGGTAGCGCTGGGCGTCCAGTGCTGCCATGCAACCCGTACCAGCGCTGGTGATGGCCTGGCGGTAGATATGGTCCTGCACGTCGCCGGCGGCAAACACGCCCGGCGCGCTGGTGGCCGTGGCCATGCCTTCCAGGCCCGTCTTCGTCTTGATGTAGCCGTTGTGCATCTCCAGCTGGCCTTCGAAGATGCCCGTGTTCGGCTTGTGGCCGATGGCGATGAACACGCCGTGCACGCTCAATGCTTCGACCTTGCCGTCGATGGTCGACTTGATGTTCAGGCCCGTCACGCCGCCTTCGTTGCCCGTTACTTCGTCCAGGGTGTGGTTATATTTCAACACGATCTTGCCTTCGGCAACCTTGGCGTTCAGGCGGTCGATCAGGATCGCTTCCGCGCGGAACTTGTCGCGGCGGTGGATCAGCGTGACTTTATTGGCGATGTTCGACAGGTACAGCGCTTCCTCGACGGCCGTGTTGCCGCCGCCGACGACGGCCACTTCCTGGTTGCGGTAGAAGAAGCCATCGCAGGTGGCGCAGGCGGACACGCCCTTGCCCATGAATTCCGCTTCCGACGGCAGGCCCAGGTATTGCGCGGACGCGCCCGTGGCGATGATCAGGGTGTCGCACGTGTATTCGTGGCTGTCGCCCTTCAGGCGGATCGGCTTTTCATTGAGGAAAGTGGTGTGGATGTGGTCAAACACGATTTCCGTATTGAAACGCTCGGCGTGCTGCAGCAAGCGCTGCATCAGGTCCGGGCCTTGCACGCCCATGGGGTCGCCTGGCCAGTTTTCCACGTCGGTGGTGGTCATCAATTGGCCGCCTTGTTCCACGCCGGTGACCAGCATCGGGTTCAGGTTGGCGCGGGCGGCGTAGACGGCGGCGCTGTAGCCGGCTGGGCCGGAGCCGAGGATCAAGACGCGGGCGTGTTTGGTAGTGGTCATGGGAAGCTTCTCTATGAGTGGGGTCTATCCGAATTGGGGACATACGCGCGAAGAACAAGGGCGTATTGCGCTTGCGCAAGCAATCCACGATTATAGACCAAGCCGCCTGTAGCGACGAATCGTGGGGCCGTCCGGGGCATATATGGCTTAGAATACTTCCTTATTATGGGAAATTCCCTTTCAGAAACATTTAACACCTTGCAGCGCTTCCCAGAATGACTAAACCAGCCCAGGCCAATCAAAATAGCTACACCCGAAAACCGGTCGAACGCCGGCCCTTGCCGAACCGGCTGGTACGGCTGCTGTCCGAGGCGCGCTGGTTCGCGCTGGCGGCGTTTGCCCTGTATTTCGTGCTGATACTGGCCAGCTTCAACAAGCTCGATCCCGGCTGGTCGCACGCCACGTCCGTCGACAAGGTGGCCAACCTGGGCGGCAAGCTCGGTGCGACCTTCTCCGATCTGCTGCTGTATATCTTCGGTTTTTCCGCCTGGTGGTGGTGCGTGTGGCTGCTGCGCACCGTGTGGAATGGCTATCGCCGCCTGAGCAAGCGCTTCCTGCTGGAAGAAGAGGACGTGGAGCGCGAGCACCATGTCGAGATGCTGATCCGCATCGTCGGCTTTTCCATCATGCTGATCGGCAGCATGGGCCTCGAATACCTGCGCATGGCGAAAAGCCTGCACGTGCAGCTGCCGCGCGAGCCGGGCGGCGTGCTGGGCCAGCTGGTGGGGCATTCGGCCCACGTGGCTTTCGGCTTCACGGGCGCTACTTTATTACTGTTGCTGCTGTTCGGCCTGGGCTTTTCCCTGTTCTTCCATGTGTCCTGGCTGCAAGTGGCCGAACGCATCGGCGGCGCCATCGAAGACGCCTTCAACTGGTTCGTGCTGCGCTACCAGGACCGCGAAGACCGCCGCCAGGGCGAAGTGGCGGCCGTGCGCCGCGACGAAGTGGTGGTCATCGAACGGGCCAAGCACGTGGAAAAACACGTGGCCGCGCCGCCCGTGAAGATCGAGCCGCAGGTGGTGACCGTGGTGAAATCCGAGCGCGTGGAAAAGGAGCGCCAGGCGCACTTGTTCGAAAACTTGGGCGATGGCAAGCTGCCGCCGCTGTCGCTGCTCGACGAGGCGCCGCCCGTGGTGGAAACGGTGTCCGTGGAAACGCTGGAATTCACGAGCCGCCTGATCGAAAAGAAATTGTCGGACTTTGGCGTGGATGCCAAGGTAGTGGCCGCTTACCCCGGCCCCGTCGTGACGCGCTATGAAATCGAGCCGGCCACGGGCGTCAAGGGCAGCCAGATCGTGGGCCTGGCGCGCGACCTGGCCCGTTCGCTGTCGCTGACGTCGATCCGTGTGGTGGAAACCATTCCCGGCAAGAACTACATGGCCTTGGAATTGCCGAACAGCAAGCGCCAGATCGTGCGCCTGACGGAAATCCTCGGCTCCAAGGTCTATAACGATGGCGTGTCCAGCCTGACGATTGCGCTGGGCAAGGATATCGCCGGCAAGCCCGTCGTGGCCGACCTCGCCAAGATGCCCCACTTGCTGGTGGCCGGCACCACCGGTTCCGGTAAATCGGTGGGCATCAATGCGACGATTCTGTCGCTGCTGTACAAGTCCGATCCGCTCGACGTGCGGCTGATTCTGATCGATCCGAAGATGCTGGAAATGTCCGTCTACGAAGGCATTCCGCATTTGCTGGCGCCCGTCGTCACCGACATGCGCCAGGCGGGCCACGCGCTGAACTGGGCCGTGAACGAGATGGAGCGCCGCTACAAGCTGATGAGCAAGATGGGCGTGCGTAACCTGGCCGGCTACAACGCGAAGATTGCCGACGCGAAAAAGCGCGAAGAACACATCCCGAATCCGTTCAGCCTGACGCCGGACTCGCCCGAGCCGCTGGAAAAACTGCCGACCATCGTCATCATCATCGACGAACTGGCCGATCTGATGATGGTGGTGGGCAAAAAAGTCGAGGAATTGATCGCGCGCATCGCGCAAAAGGCCCGCGCCGCCGGCTTGCACTTGATTCTGGCCACGCAGCGCCCATCTGTGGACGTGATCACGGGGCTGATCAAAGCCAACATCCCGACGCGTATCGCCTTCCAGGTCTCGTCGAAGATCGACTCGCGCACGATTCTGGACCAGATGGGCGCGGAAACCCTGCTGGGCATGGGCGACATGCTGTACATGCCGCCCGGCACCGGCTTGCCGATGCGCGTGCACGGCGCGTTTGTGTCCGATGAAGAAGTCCACCGCGTTGTCAGCCATCTGAAGCTGCAGGGCGAACCGAATTACATCGAGGGCATCCTCGAAGGCGGTACCCTGGAAGGCGATGGCGCCGAAGGCGGCGCGCCGGGCGAGGGCGGCGGCGAGGCCGATGCCCTGTACGACCAGGCGGTGGCGGTGGTGCTGAAAAACCGCCGCGCCTCGATTTCGCTGGTGCAGCGTCATTTGCGCATCGGCTACAACCGCGCCGCCCGTCTGCTCGAGCAGATGGAGCAGAGCGGGGTGGTATCAACCATGCAATCCAATGGCAACCGGGACATCCTGGTGCCGGCGGCCAGTAGCGAACAAGGGTAAAACAGTATGAAGAACACGACTTTCGCAGCAAAAATGATCATCGGCGCGGCCAGCGTCGCCTGCAGCCTGCTGTTCGCGGCCAGCGCCTCGGCCAGTGCTTTGGAACAGTTCAAGAGCTTTGCGGCCGGCACCAAGTCGGCCAAGGGCGAGTTCGTGCAGCGCCAGGTAAAGAAGGCGGACGCCAGCGGCAAGGCGAAAGTGTCGACGCCGGCCAGCGGCACCTTCGAGTTTGCCCGCCCGGGCAAGTTCATCTGGACCTATCTGAAGCCGTACGAGCAGCTGCTGCAGGCCGATGGCGACAAGCTGTATATCTACGACAAGGACTTGAGCCAGGTGACGGTCAAGAAGCTGGGTGACGCGCTCGGTTCCTCGCCGGCCGCCATCTTGTTCGGAAGCAACGACCTGGAAAAGAATTTTACGTTGGCCGAAGCGGGCACGCGCGATGGCCTGGAATGGCTGAAGGCGACGCCGAAGGCCAAGGACACGACGTTTGATGAAATCACCATCGGCCTGCGCAACGGCGTGCCCGAAGC
Organism: Janthinobacterium sp. TND4EL3; assembly: GCF_900156175.1. Lineage (GTDB taxonomy): Bacteria > Pseudomonadota > Gammaproteobacteria > Burkholderiales > Burkholderiaceae_D > Janthinobacterium. The sequence goes on along the minus strand of NZ_FTMV01000025.1, from coordinate 15,119 downwards.
GATGGAGTTGCGCGATTCGTTCGGGCAGACGTCGGTGCTGGCATTCAAGAATTTCCAGAAAAATCCGGCGCTGTCTGCCAATCACTTTAAATTCGTCATGCCCAAGGGCGCCGACGTCATTAATAATTAAGACTGTCGCGCCTTGCGTATGAGCCGGCCTCGCAGCAATGCGGGGCTTTTGCATTCTTATTAGGTAACTCATTATGGCGGATCTCTTTTCCACCGCACCGCGCCAGCCGCTGGCCGAAGCCTTGCGGCCTGCAACCCTCAACGAAGTCATCGGCCAGACGCATCTGCTGGGCGCGGGCAAGCCGCTGCGCCTGGCCTTCGAGGCGGGCAAGGCCCATTCGATGATCTTGTGGGGGCCGCCCGGCGTGGGCAAGACGACCCTGGCGCGCCTGATGGCAAACGCGTTTGACAGCGAATTCATCGCCCTGTCGGCCGTGTTTGCCGGTGTAAAAGATATCCGCGCAGCCATGGACCAGGCCCGCCACAGCCTGGACCAGTTCGGCAAGCACACCTTGCTCTTCGTCGACGAGATCCACCGGTTTAATAAATCGCAACAGGACGCCTTGCTGCCCTTCGTCGAATCGGGCCTGGTGACGTTCATCGGCGCGACAACCGAAAACCCCAGCTTCGAAGTGAACTCGGCGCTGCTGTCGCGCGCGCAAGTGTATGTATTGAAGTCGCTCAACGAAGACGAGATGAAGCAGCTGCTGGCCAAGGCGCAGTCGACGGCGCTGACGCACCTGAGCTTCGACGACGCGGCGGCCGACACCCTGATCGGCTACGCGGATGGCGATGCGCGCCGTTTCCTGAACTTGCTGGAGCAGGCCGAAACGGCCGCCAGTTCGACGGGCACGACCAAGATCGACGCGGCCTTCGTCGACAATGCGCTCACATTAAATTCGCGCCGCTTCGACAAGGGCGGCGACAATTTCTATGACCAGATTTCGGCCCTGCACAAATCCGTGCGCGGCTCGAACCCGGACGCGGCCCTGTACTGGTTTTGCCGCATGATCGACGGCGGCGCCGACCCGCGCTACCTGTCGCGGCGCATCGTGCGCATGGCCTGGGAAGACATCGGCCTGGCCGACCCGCGTGCCCTGACCATGGTCAATGATGCGGCGGAAACGTACGAGCGCCTCGGTTCGCCCGAAGGCGAGCTGGCGCTGGGCCAGGCCGTGATCTACCTGGCCATTGCCGCGAAAAGCAATGCCGGCTACAACGCCTTCAATACGGCCATGGCCTTCGTCAAGAAGGATAAATCGAAGGAAGTGCCCGTGCACTTGCGCAATGCGCCGACGAAGCTGATGAAGGAACTCGGCTACGGCCACGCTTACCGCTACGCGCACGACGAGCCCGATGCCTATGCGGCCGGCGAAACGTATTTTCCGGACGGCATGGCCGAACCGGGCTGGTACCAGCCCGTGCCGCGCGGGCTGGAAAGCAAGATTGCCGACAAGCTGGCCTGGCTGCGCGAGCTGGACAGGAAAGCAGGAAAACCGGCCGGCAAGGGCTGAATTACAGTCCCAGCAAGCTGAAACCGTCGTCCTGCGGCGCGTAGCCGACCAGCCGGCGCGTCGCGTCGATGGATAGCCGTTTATAGCGGTTGTCCGACACGCCATGCACGACGTGGTAGCCGGCCGGCACGTCCGCCGTGATGCAGCAGGCCAGCAGCTGCACCACGTCGCGTTCGCTGATGAAGGCGGCGATGTCGCGCGCGCTGTGCTGCTGGCCTGGCGCAAAGCGGGCCACGTTGGCGATGCGCACGGCGATCGCCGTCATGCCATGCTGGTGCGCGAAGGCCGACGCCACGCCTTCGCCAAACGCCTTGCTGGCGCCATACATGTTCGCCGGACGCGCCGACATGTGCTCATGCACTTGCACGTCCAGCGGATAAGCCTCGACGGCTTGCGCGCTGCTGGCGAATACCACTCTTGTCACTCCCTGCGCCTGTGCCGCGCGGAAGATGTTGTGCGTGCCGACGATGTTCGGCTGCAGCAATTGTGCATCGAAATCGGCGCCGGCGTGGGGCACGCCGGCCAGGTGCAGCACCACGTCGATGTCCAGGCAGGCGGCCAGGCAGGCGGCATGGTCGCTGACGTCGTGCTGCATGGACGGGCAGGGCGCTTCGGCCAGTCCTTCCGTGTGCAGGTCGGCCAGGCGCAGGGAGAATTCCCCGTGCCGGCGCTTCCAGAAAGCGGTGCCGATGCTGCCGGCGGCGCCCGTGACGAGGACGCGCAAAGGTTGTTGAATCATGTATTCCTAGTATTGAGTGTGTGAGGCAGTGCCAGGTTCAGCCAGCGCAGCAGGGCGGGGCGCGGGGTTGCCGTCCCATGCACGCGAATACGTCCGCTGCCCACGGCTTCGACCAGCACCAGGCCGTCATTCGGGATCGTGTAGCGTTCGCCGCTGCGCAGCACGCAATCGTCGAACTGGGCGTAGGCCGTGATCCAGGCCGTGCCAGACAGGCATTCGATGACCCTGGCGCGCGCTTTTTCCAGGCGCAAGGGCCGTTCGCTGCGTAATTCATGGTCGGTTGGCATGGCATCGCTCCTGTTGTGCTGACAGGAACAGCTTAGGCGCTTGGATAGAACCATGACAGATGCAGGAAATCGAAATTGTCATGATCACAGTGCGCTTCGTCGTACACTGTGCTTGTCAAAAAAACGGGCAACTGTATCTGTGCGTGCCGCGCGCGCCAGCCGCATACTGAAGGGATGAGCATGAATGCGTCTTTGAATCTGTACGAGCACCTGGCCAACGAGCTGGGCGCCCTGATCGACGCGCGCGTGTTCGCGCCCGGCGACCGCCTGCCGTCCATCCGCCACCTGGCGCAGCAAAAGCGCATCTCCGTCAGCACCGTGATGCAAGCCTTGCGCCTGATGGAAGACCGGGGGCAAGTCGATGCGCGGCCCCAGTCCGGCTATTTCGTGCGCCACCGCGCGCCGCGCCGCCCGTGCAGCTTTGACGCCCAGCATTTGAAGGAGCCGGCCTTTGTCGGCATCAATAACCTGCTGATGCGCGTGCTGAAGGAAAACGAGGCGCCCGATATCGTGCAGCTGGGCACGGCGTGGCCGCCCGACGAGATATTGCCCATCAAGCGCATGCAGCGCACCATCAGCGCCGTGGCGCGGCGCGAGCCAGCTTTATTGAGCAAGGTCAGCTGCTATGACGTCAGCGAAGGCAATTTCCTGCGCCAGGTCACGCGCCGGGCGCTGGACTGGGGCAAGCTGGACCCGCGCGAGATCGTCGTGACGAATTCCTGCACGGAAGCGATCAGCCTGTGCCTGCGCGCCGTGGCCAAACCGGGCGACACCATCGCCATCGAGTCGGCCACGTATTTCGTGCTGCTGCAGATGATAGAAAGCCTGGGCATGAAGGCGCTGGAAATTCCCACGGACCCGAAGACGGGGCCGTCGCTCGATGCGCTGGAACTGGCCCTGCGCGCCGGTCTCGTGCAGGCCTGCCTGTTCGTGCCGAACGCCAACAACCCGCTCGGCTGCGTCATGCCGGAAGCCAACAAGAAGCGCTTGGCGGGCTTGCTGTCGGAATTTAATATCCCGCTGGTGGAAGACGATGTGTATGGCGACGTGTGCTTTGCGCCGCAGCGCCCGTGGCCCGTGAAGGCTTACGATACGAGCGGCAACGTGCTGCTGTGTTCTTCGTTTTCCAAGGCCATCACGCCCGCCGCGCGCGTCGGCTATGTGCTGGCCGGGCGTTTCGCGCAGGAAGTGGCCCTGCTGAAGACCGTGTCGAGCGGCGCCACCAGCCATTTCTTCCAGGCCGTGCTGGCCGACTTTTTGGAAGGCAGCAGCTACGACCAGCAGCTGCGCAAGATGCGGCGCACGCTGGTGCAGCGCATCGCCCGCATGTCGGACGCCGTGGCGGCCAGCTTTCCGGCGGACTGCATGCTGTCCGAGCCGCAGGGCGGCTTCGTGCTGTGGGTGCAGATGCCGCCGCAGATCGATGCGCTGGCCCTGCACGGCCAGGCCATCGCGGACGGCGTGGCCTACATGCCGGGCCGGCTGTTCTCGGCCTCGGGCAAGTTCGGCAATTATCTGCGCCTCAATTGCGGCAATGCCTGGACGCCCCGCATCGAGCAGGCCATCGGCCGCCTGGGCCGCCTGGTGCATGAGGCCTTGTAACTATTCTTTGCGTTTCAGCCCCCATTTTTCACCGTTCGCTCCCTGTTTTTCGCCGCCGGTCGCAAGCCGGTGGCCTTGTTTGCCGCCGTTGGCTAAAGTACCACCATACCAGCAGCAGTCAACGACACAAACTAACCGGGAGTTACATCATGCACGCACTGAAAAACATGGAAATCACCTTTGTCGCCGCCGCCATCATCGCCATCGGCGCCAGCTTCGCCACCGCCGGCGCGAACACGGTGCAAGTGAGCGCCAGCAGCACCGTGGTCGCCCAGGCCGCCGACAGCACGATGCCTGTCGTTACCGTCAGCGCCCGCCGCCTGACGGCCGCCGAAAAAGCCGCCTTTATCTAAGCGCCAGCCTTAAAGCGGGCGCGAGTGCCCGGCCATGCCGCCATGACGATGGTTGGCCATGTGCAAAACTCATAAAGAACTGAACGGGTCTTGGTACAATGAGTGCTTTCGATACATCGGCACCGCCATCCACCCATGATAGATATCCAACTTCTCCGTAAAGACATCGCCACTGTTGCCGCCCGCCTCGCGACGCGCAACTTCCCGCTCGACGTGGCAGCTTTTACCGCCCTCGAAGCCGAACGCAAGGCGATCCAGACGCGCACCGAAGAACTGCAGGGCAAGCGCAATGCGCTGTCCAAGCAAATCGGCATGTTGAAAGGCAAGGGCGAAGACACCTCGGCCGTGATGGCGCAAGTGGCTGGCCTGGGCGATGAGCTGAAAGCCGATGAAGCGGCCCTGACCCTGGTGCAGGCCAAGCTGAGCGAATTCATCATGGCCGTGCCGAATTTGCCGCACGAATCGACGCCAGTGGGCGAAAACGAAGCGGGCAACGTGGAAGTGCGCAAGGTCGGCACGCCGCGCACCTTTGACTTTGAAGTCAAGGATCACGTCGACGTGGGCGGCCCGCTGGGCCTGGACTTCGAAGTGGCGACCAAGCTGACCGGTTCGCGCTTCTCCGTCATGAAGGGCGGCATCGCCCGTTTGCACCGCGCGCTGGCGCAATTCATGCTCAACACCCATGTGGACGAGCATGGCTACACGGAATGCTATACGCCGTACATGGTCAACGCCGATTCGCTGCGCGGCACGGGCCAGCTGCCGAAATTCGAAGCCGATCTGTTCTCGGTGAAAAAAGGCGGCGCGGAAGGCGAGGGCGAAACCTTCTACCTGATCCCCACGTCGGAAGTGTCGCTGACCAACATCGCCCGCGATGAAATCCTGGCGATCGATCAACTGCCCCTGAAAATGACGGCCCACACGCCATGTTTCCGTTCGGAAGCGGGCAGCTACGGCCGCGACACGCGCGGCATGATCCGCCAGCACCAGTTCGACAAGGTGGAAATGGTGCAAGTGGTGCATCCGGACACCTCGTACCAGGTGCTCGATGAAATGGTCGGCCACGCGGAAGCGATCCTGCAACGCCTGGGCCTGCCATACCGCGTGATGTCGCTGTGCACGGGCGACATGGGTTTCGGCGCCACCAAGACCTTCGACCTGGAAGTGTGGCTGCCGGCGCAAAACACCTACCGCGAAATCTCGTCGCTGTCGAACTGCGAAGCCTTCCAGGCCCGCCGCATGCAGGCGCGTTTCCGCAACGCCGCCGGCAAGCCGGAACTGGCGCACACCCTGAACGGCTCCGGCCTGGCAGTGGGCCGCACCCTGGTCGCCGTGCTGGAAAACTACCAGCAAGCGGACGGCAGCGTCGAAATCCCTGCCGTACTGCGTCCGTACATGGGCGGCCTGACGCATCTGAAGGCCTAAGCAAGAGCACGCAGCCGGGTGGAATGGAAGGCGAAAAATAGTCCTTCCATTTTCTCAGGCGGCTGCTATAATCTTGCCTTCTCGCAGCAATGCGGGAAAAGACCGCAGCAAATGGAGAGGTGGCAGAGTGGTCGAATGTACTTGACTCGAAATCAAGCGTACGTTAAATCGTACCGTGGGTTCGAATCCCACCCTCTCCGCCAGAACAAATAGAGAAAGCTCCCGCAAGGGAGCTTTTTTTATTTGTGGCGGCGAAGAGGAGCAAGGCGCCTGCGCGCCTTGCGTGTGGAATTCGAAGCCCCGCGCATATTTGCGCGGGGCTCCCCGAATCGCCCAATTGGTCTTCACGCGTGCGCCAAGGCGGCGTCTACAAAGGCGAGCCGCGCCTCGCGCGAGGCTCCCCGAATCGCCAAGATAGGTTTTGGTTTGCCAGCCCTCAGTTGCAAATCACCAATAAAACCCCTACCCAACCCAACAACACCCATGCTAAAATAGCGCCTCGTTCAAACAGGCATGCCAGTTTGAATGAATAGACCGCAGTAAACGGAGAGGTGGCAGAGTGGTCGAATGTACTTGACTCGAAATCAAGCGTACGTTAAATCGTACCGTGGGTTCGAATCCCACCCTCTCCGCCAGAATACATAAGAGAAGCTCCCGCAAGGGAGCTTTTTTTATTAGCGATGCCAAAAAGCCTGAGACGTATCAATGCAGGTAGAAAAAACCGCCCAAAGCGCGCAGCGCAAGGCGTTTTTTCCTCCATTCAGGCCTTGAAATCCAGCGCCCCACTAACGTCACGCAAGCTAGTGCACCAGCCGCGCCACCGCAAACACGACGCCCGACATAGCAATTATCGTCCCCACGCACGACAGAATGACAGCCGACTTCGCCTCAGCCACATCGGACTTGGTCGCATAATTGGAACGCACCACCGCTACGTCCAGTTTCAAGCCGCTGACATCCGTCTTTAGAACGGCAACATCCGCTTTTACGTCTGCCATATCTTTTGCCAATGTGGTGACTTGCTCGTCCATGACCAAATCCTCCATGCTTTTCATTTCATGCTCCTCGCTTTTTTCACCGCTGTCAAACAGTGTCCCGAGAGTATCGTCCATAGCCTTGCTATTCCTCGTCAAGTGTTATGTCAGTGTTGTTGCGTGCTGCAAGTCGGCCATTCTCTCGCCAGCTTGGGTCCGAAGTTTGACGCTACCCCTCACCCTGCATTCCACCTTGACCCAGCTCAGCCTATGTTAATCTACCCCCTCCCATCCCGACCCCACCCATAAAAGCAATGAGCCGATTCTGGAGCACCATCGTCAGCGAGCTGACCCCCTACGTCCCCGGCGAGCAGCCGAAACTGCCCGACCTGGTCAAACTCAACACCAACGAAAACCCCTACGGCCCGTCGCCGCAGGTGCTGGCCGTGCTGCGCGACGCGGCCAACGACAGCCTGCGCCTGTATCCCGATCCCACGGCCAGCGAACTGAAGCAAACCCTGGCCGCCTACCATGGTTTGAGCAGCGCGCAAGTGTTTGTGGGCAACGGTTCCGACGAGGTGCTGGCGCTGGCCTTCATGGCCTTGCTCAAGCACGACGCGCCCTTGCTGTTCCCGGACATCAGCTACAGTTTCTATCCCGTGTATTGCAAGCTGTACGGCATCGATTACCGTACCGTGCCACTCGACGACACCATGCGCATCCGCCCCGAAGACTACCGGGGGCCGTGCGGCGCCATCATCTTCCCGAATCCCAACGCGCCCACGGGCGTGGACTTGCCGCTGGCCGGCGTGGAAACCCTGCTGCGCGAGCATCCCGACGCCGTGGTCGTGGTCGATGAAGCGTATGTGGATTTCGGCGGCGAGAGCGCCGTGGGCCTGGTCGACCGGTTTCCGAACTTGCTGGTGGTGCAGACGTTCTCGAAGTCGCGTTCGCTGGCCGGCTTGCGCGTCGGCTGCGCCTTTGGCCATGCGGATTTGATCGAGGCGCTGGAGCGCGTGAAGAACAGTTTCAACTCGTATCCGCTGGATAGGCTGGCGCTGGCCGGCGCGGTAGCGTCGCTGCACGACGAAGCGTATTTCCAGCAGACGCGCCAGGCCGTGATCGCCAGCCGCGCACAACTGACGGTGGATCTGGCGGCACTGGGCTTCGAGGTGCTGCCGTCCGTGGCCAACTTCGTCTTCGCCCGCCACCCGCAGCATGACGCGGCGCAACTGGCGTCCGGCCTGCGCGCCAGATCGGTGATCGTGCGCCATTTCAACGCACCGCGCATCAGCCAGTATTTGCGCATCAGCATCGGTAATCCGGCAGAATGTGCCGCCCTGGTGACGGCGCTGCGCGAGCTGCTGTAATTCTTCCATCCCGTCCGCCGCTGCCCATGGCGGCGGCGCTCATTTTCCCGCGCCTTATCAAAAAGTGTAGACATTGCAGTCATGCGTGATACTATGTCGATAGTCGATATACCGGCTCACGCTATACCGCTTGCCGTACTATGGGAGAAATATGGATGCATCGATAGACAAGCTGCTGCCCTTGTCGGAAGCCACGTACTACATCTTGCTGGCGTTGCGCGAGCCCGCGCATGGCTACGCCATCATGCAGCAGGTCGAGGCCATCAGCGAAGGCGCGGTGAAGATAGGGCCGGGCACCCTGTATGGCGCTTTTTCCAACCTGGAAAAGCAGGGCCTGATCGAGATGGTGCGCGAGGCCGAACGGCGCAAGGTGTACGCCATGACGGACCTGGGCCGCCATGTGCTGCTGGCGCAATTGCGGCGCCTGCGCGTGATGGTGCGCGTCGGCGACGCGGATGCGCCATTTTTGTCTACATACTGAGGTGAAACGGGATGAGTGAACAACGGTCGCATGTCTATAAATGGTTCATCGAGCTCGATGACGGCAACATCGAGCAATGGCTGCGCGCGCAGGCCCTGGCTGGATGGCATTTGCAGGGCTTTCTCGCGCCCTGCCGGTTTAGCTTTGTCCGGGGCGAACCTGCCGATGATGTCTACCGCTTCGATTCCTTTCCGGCATGGAAGCGCAGCAGCGATTATGAGCAGCTCTGCCAGGATGCCGGCTGGGAGCTGGTGTTTTGCTGGTGGGGCAGCTATTGCTGGCGCAAGCCTGCGGCAGACGGCAAGCCGAATGACATCTACACGGATACGCCATCGAAGATCGCCAGGCAGCAACGCTTGCTGACGTACTTCGGCCTGACCGGTTTGTTGTTGATGTACAACCTGATAGGCAGCAGCGACCGCGAGATGGACACGCTGCGCATGGTGCTGACGGGCGTGCAGCTGGCCCTGGTCTTGCCCATGTCCTACCTGATCTGGCGCACCGTCAGCCGCCTGCACCGCCTGCGCAGGCAGGCGCTCTAGGCGTAGGGGCCGCAGGCAGCTGCCACGCACGGCCATTTGTGCAACAATATTCGGATTCACACATCGACAGGACGGACAATATGGCAAAAGTGGCATTCATCGGTTTGGGCGTCATGGGTTTTCCCATGGCAGGTCACCTGGCGGCGGGCGGGCACGACGTCACCGTGTATAACCGCAACCCGGCCCGCGCGGCCGCCTGGCTGGCGCAGCACAAGGGCAAGAGCGCGGCCACGCCGGCAGAAGCCGCTGCCGGCGCCGAGTTCGTCTTCACCTGCATCGGCAACGATAATGACCTGTATCAGGTGATCCTGGAAGAGGGCGGCTTGCTGTCCGCCATGGCGCCGGGCAGCATCCTGATCGACCATACGACAGCCTCGGCCGAAGCGGCGCGCACCATCCATGCGGCAGCGAAGGAGAAGGGCGTGTTCTTCCTCGACGCGCCCGTGTCCGGCGGCCAGGCAGGCGCGGAAAACGGCAAGCTGACCGTGATGGTGGGCGGCGATGCGCAGGCGTATGCACGCGCCGAGCCGGTCATCGCCCTGTTCTCGCGCGCCGTCACCTATATGGGCGCTTCCGGCTCCGGCCAGCTCACGAAAATGGTCAACCAGATCTGCATCGCCGGCCTCGTGCAAGCCTTGAGCGAGGGCATTGCCTTTGCGGAAAACGCGGGCCTCGATGCGGCCCTGGTCGTGGACGTGATTTCCAAGGGCGCGGCGCAGTCGTGGCAGCTGGAAAACCGGGGCAAGACCATGATAGAGCGCAAGTTCGACTTCGGCTTCGCCGTCGACCTGATGCGCAAGGACCTCGGCATCTGCCTGGCCGAAGCGAAACGCAACGGCAGCGACTTGCCCGTGACGACCTTGACGGACCAGTTCTATGGCGAAGTACAGCAGGCGGGCGGCAACCGCTTTGACACGTCCAGCCTGATCATCCGCCTGAACAAAAAGTAACTTTTTAACTCTTAAGTAAACAGCGGCGCGTCCCTGCGAAGGGCCGCGCCGCTCGTCGTTTACGCCCGATTTAAATTAAAACGTCAGTTTCCGGAACATCCGGTTTCGATTTTCATGGAAAAGCATGGACTTCGCTAGCTCATCGTGTATTATTAAAAAACGAGATGAAATGTCCCAATTTTTAAAACATTATGAGCGGACCAGCATGAAAACTAACTCCTCAGCGATAACGCGCGTTGTCGACAAGAACATCCCCTATTTGTCTTCCGCCGTCGCCATCTGGCGGCCCCGCGCCGTGCTGCGCAGCTGGCCCGGCGTGGCCATCGCGCTGGTGATCGCCCTGTCGGCCACCTTTATTTCCAGCAATTACGGCGGCCCCCAGCTGCTGTATGCGCTGTTCTTCGGCCTGGCCTTCCACTTCCTCGCGTCCGACCCCACCTGCAAGCCCGGCATCGAGTTTTGCAGCAAGATTTTATTACGCACAGGCGTGGCCCTGCTGGGCGCGCGCATCACCTTCAACCAGATCGCCTCGGTCGGCGTGACGCCCTTATTGATCGTCGTCGGCGGCCTGATCGCCACGCTGGGCTTCGGCTACCTGCTGGCCAAATGGCTCAAACGCCCCATCACGGAAGGCATCCTGTCGGGCGGCTCCGTGGCCATCTGCGGCGCCTCGGCTGCGCTGGCCATCTCGGCCGTGCTGCCGCAAACCAAGGAAAACGAAAAGTTCACCCTGCTGACGGTGGTGGGCGTGACGTCGCTGTCGACCCTGGCCATGATCGTCTACCCGCTGCTGGTCAAGCTGCTGGGTTTTGACCCGACGGAAGCGGGCGTGTTCATCGGCGGCACGATTCATGATGTGGCGCAAGTGGTGGGCGCGGGCTACCTGGTCAGCAACCATACGGGCGACGTCGCCACCTTCGTGAAGCTGACGCGCGTCGCCTGCCTCGTGCCCGTCGTGCTGGGCCTGTCGATCATGTTCAAGCGCAAGGATGGCAAGAGCGAAGTCGATGCGCCGCCGCTGGTGCCCTTCTTCCTGATCGGCTTTGTCTGGCTCGTCATTACCAACAGCCTGGGCCTGATCCCGCAGGAAGTGAATGGCTGGATCAACAATGCCTCGCGCGCCTGCCTCGTCATCGCCATTGCGGCCCTGGGCGTGAAAACCTCGTTCCAGTCGCTCGCCTCGCTGGGCTGGCGTCCCGTGATCATGCTGGTGATGGAAACCGTGTGGATCGCCGCCTTTGTCGCCATCGCCGTCCTGCTGACGCGTTGAACGGAACGGCCCTGCCATGAAGATCCTCGTTCTCGGCGCCGGCGTGGTCGGCACGGCATCGGCCTGGTATTTGCGCCAGGCTGGCCACGACGTGCGCGTGTTCGAACGCCAGGCGGGCGCCGCGCAGGAAACCAGCTTCGGCAACGGCGGGCAGATTTCCGTCTCGCATGCGGAACCGTGGGCCAATCCCGCCACCCTGCGCAAGGTGCTCACGTGGCTGGGCAAGGACGATGCGCCGCTGCTGTTCCGTCCCCGCCTGGACCCGCTGCAATGGCAGTGGGTCTTGCACTACCTGCGCGAATGCCTGCCGTCGCGCGTGGCGCGCAATATGCGCCAGATCGTCGCCCTGGCCGAATACAGCCGGCAGAGTTTGCAGGCATTACGGCGCGAGACGGGCATCGCCTATGACCACCTGGAGCGGGGCATTCTGCATTTCTATACGGACGAGCAGGAGTTTGATAAATCGCAAGCGGGCGCCGCGCTGCTGCGCGAGCTGGGCTGCCCGCGCAATACGGTCAGCGCCGATGAAGTGATCCGCATCGAGCCAGCCCTGGCGCATGCCCGCCAGCAGATCGTGGGCGGCGATTTTACGGCCAGCGATGAATCGGGCGACGTGCATCTGTTTACCACGGCGCTGGCCGCCCGTGCCGCGGCGGCCGGCGTGGATTTCCAGTACTGCACGACGGTGACGCGGCTGCTGGCCGATGGCGAGCGCATCACGGGCATGGAATGCATCGATGCGCAGGGGCGTCATCGCATCGAGCACGCGGACGCCGTCGTGGTGGCCATGGGCAGCTTTTCCGCGCCCTTGCTGCAGCCGCTGGGCATCCTGCTGATGCTGTATCCGGGCAAGGGATATTCGGCCACCTATCCGATTCTTGATTCCGCCGCCGCACCCTGCGTGTCGCTGACGGACGACGGCCACAAGCTCGTGTTTTCGCGCCTGGGCGAGCGCCTGCGCGTGGCGGGCACGTGCGAGCTGAACGGCTACACGCGCGAACTCAACCCCGTGCGCTGCGCCGCCATCACGCGCCGCGTGCAGGCGCTGTTTCCCGGCGCCTGCGATTACGGCGCCCCCGTCTACTGGGCCGGCCTGCGCCCGCTCACGCCGTCGAACGTGCCCTACATCGGCGCCACGCGCTACCGCCAGCTGTTCCTCAACACGGGCCACGGCACCCTGGGCTGGACCATGGGCTGCGGCGCGGGCCGGGCGATCGCCGACCTCGTGTCGGGACGGCGGCCGGAAGTCGATTTTGCGTTTTGCGGCGAGCCGCCCCGGCAAGAAGCCGCTTTGGTTCAACTTAGGAGAGCACCACGATGAGAGACGACGCCATCCCCAGCCATACCCCCGGCGGCCTGACCCTGGCCGGTACCACCTACCGGTCGCGCCTGCTGGTGGGCACCGGCAAATACAAGGATTTCGAGGAAACGCGCCTCGCCATCGAGGAAAGCGGCGCCGAGATCGTCACCGTGACGATACGGCGCGTGAATATCGGCCAGGAAAAGGGCGAGCCGAACCTGCTCGACTTCATCCCGCCGTCGAAATACACGATCCTGCCCAACACGGGCGGCTGCTACAACGCGCGCGACGCCGTCTACACCCTGCAGCTGGCGCGCGAACTGCTGGGCGGCCACCCGCTGTGCAAGCTGGAAGTGCTCGGCGATGAAAAGACCCTGTTCCCCAACATGCCGGAAACCCTCAAGGCGGCCGGGCAGCTGGTGAAGGATGGCTTCCAGGTGATGGTGTATTGCAGCGACGACCCCATCCAGGCGCGCATGCTGGAAGACCTCGGCTGCATCGCCGTCATGCCGCTGGCGTCATTGATCGGCTCGGGCATGGGCATACTCAATCCGTGGAACTTGTCGCTGATCATCGAGCAAGCCCGCGTGCCCGTGCTCGTCGATGCAGGTGTCGGCACGGCGTCGGACGCGGCCATCGCCATGGAACTCGGTTGCGACGGCATCCTGATGAATACCGCCATCGCGGCGGCGCGCGAACCGATACGCATGGCGCGCGCCATGAAACTGGCAGTGCAGGGCGGACGCGAGGCTTACCTGGCCGGACGCATGCCCCGGAGAGCAGGCGTCATGAGCGCCTCGCCCTCGTCGCCCATGGCCGGGCTGATCGCCTGAGCAGATTTTGTAGCCCCGTAGTTGATTATCGTTTCAAGCGTTTATAAAAACCACAATACCTGGAGATGACATGAAACACACACTCGCAGCGGCGGCCGTCCTGGCCTCCCTCTTCGCCGGCAGCGCTGGCGCCCAGTCCTCCGTCACCGTGTACGGCTTGCTCGACGCGGGCATCACGTCCGAACACGGCGGCGCGGACGGTTCCGTCACCAAGCTGGCCACCGGCGTGCAGTCGGGCAGCCGCATCGGCTTCAAGGGCACGGAAGACCTGGGTAACAATCTGAAGGCCAATTTCCTGCTGGAAAATGGACTCGACCTCGATACTGGTGCGTACCGCCAGGGCGCCCTGTTCGGGCGCAAGGCCTACGTGGGCCTGTCCGGCGACTTCGGTACCGTGAACCTGGGCTTGCAGCACAACCCGCTGTTCACGGCGCTGGACAATATCGACCCCTTCGAGACGGGCCTGACGGGCGCCTCGCTGAACCTGATGAGCGTGGCCAGCCTGCGCACGAAAAATTCCATCATGTACGAGACGCCCAAGGTCAAGGGCCTGTCGGCCTCGATCATGTATGGCCTGGGCGAAAAACCGGACAGCGCCACCCTGGGCCGCACCATCGACTTTTCCATCGACTACGCCAACGGTCCGCTCGTGCTCACCCTGGCGCACGACAACCGCAAGGACAGCGAGCTGAACACGGCGAAAGTGACCTTGCTGGGCAGTACCTACGACTTTGGCCCCGCCAAGCTGCACGCCGCGTATGAGACGGACAAGGATGATATCGGCACGGATTTCCGCGACTACATGCTGGGCGTGTCGGCGCCCGTGGGCGCAGCGGGCAGCGTGATGGCGTCGTACATCCGCAAGGATGACCGCACGAATGCGCGCCGCGGCGGGCGCCAGCTGGCCATCGGCTATACCTACGCCTTGTCCAAGCGCACGAACCTGTACACCTCGTACGGGCGCATCAGCAACGATGGGGCGGGCACCAACTTCGTCGGCGACGCATCGAGCGGCGGCAGCGCGCCCTTGCCTGGACACAATTCCAGTGCCTTCACGGCCGGCATGCGCCTGAAGTTCTAAGCGCGGCAGCGTAGGTAGCGATGGCGGCTTGTCTGTTGCGGATAAGCCGCCATTGTTGTTTCTGGAGGAGGCCTAAGTCATGGATTCCGGATTCAGGAATAAAACAGTCCGATTTTTGATGAATTTTCATTGACAGCGCATTTCGCAACCGTTAAATTGAATACGTATTTCAAATATCGGAACAAAATATACCGATTTTTCATAAAACCGTAAGGAGACTGAGCCATGACCGATTTGTCCGACCAAAAAGCCGCCGCCGCTGCCGTTCCAGTAGGCCCGCAAAAGATGACGCCTTCCGAAGCGTTCGTGGAAACCCTGGCCGCCAATGGCGTGACCGACATGTTCGGCATCATGGGCTCGGCCTTCATGGACCCGATGGACATCTTCGC
>NZ_FTMV01000008.1 GCF_900156175.1 Janthinobacterium sp. TND4EL3 | reverse complement strand
GTTCCTACTACCGCGTTGAATTGGACAGGGACGACAGCGAGTTTGAATACCTTGACTGGCGTCGTAAGCACTGAGCTTTGCCTGCTATCATTTCAATTGTACGGCCGCTTTGGGGCGACAGCGGCCGCTCGTATAAGCTCAGGAAATCGCAGCCTGCGTCAAATGCTGCGACCATGGCCTCGGCAAGCTTCGACGCGCAATGGTGTCTGACACGCTTGCACGCACGGCGCGTCGAATTCGCTTGCCTCATGGCGGGCTTGCGTCGAACTTTATGGTTCGTCCACCTTACTCCGTGACAATGATCTTCCCATTCATTTCCTCATGGCCGCTGCCGCAAAAATTGTCGCACAAGAAGGCGTATTCACCGGCCTGGCCGGGCGTCAGCCGCACTTCGGTGACCTGGCCCGGCTTCAGGTCGGCGCGGATGTGCATGTCCGGGATGAAAAAACCATGGATGAAATCGACCGCGGTGAACGCCAGCACGACGGTTTCATCCTTTTTTACGGTGATTTCATTCGGCGTGTAGATGAATTTCCTCGCCTCGATGGCGATGACTCTTTCCTTTGCGATAACTTCCTTGACGCCCCGGGCGTCGATGGCGGCCAGCGTCAGCAGCGCACCGATGCCACAGGCGAGCCTGGCACATAACTGTCTTCTGGCGCGGTCCATGGCTTACGTCCTCGTGACGGGAAATTCCGTGAGCCGGTAGTCATTCCCCGCCTGCGCTTGCACTTCGCGAAAGCCGAGGCCCTTGTTCGGCGCGGCCGGGTCCCACGGCAGCGGCGTGCGCTTTTCCTGCGAGCCGGGCGCCGGCAGGGGGAAAATCAGCGACTTGGCCGCGTGGTGCGCGATTTGCCCTGTCATGTGGTGATGTTCCTGGTGGATATGGCCGTAGAACACCGTCACGTTGCTGTACGGCATTAACAGGGCGATCGCCTTGTCGCCGTCGCGCGTGGCCCAGTCCCATTTGGGGACCAGGTCGAACAGGGGACGGTGGGTGAAGACGACGATGCGCGCGTCCTTTGCCTGCTGCTCCAGGTCGCTCTTGAGCCACTCCAGCTGGGCGTCGCCGATGCGCGCGCCGGGGTCGGAAACATTATCGAGCGCGATGAAATGCACGCCCTTGTGCTCGAACGTGTAACTGGACGGCCCGAAGTTTTCCTTGAAGGCGGCGCCATTGTCGAGCGAGGCATCGTGCTCGCCGGGGATGAAATGCACGCTTTTCACTTTCAATCCCGCCGCAATGCCCTTGAACTCGGCCATGCGCCGGCGGCGCTCCTCCGGGTCGTCCGTCGTGTGCGTCAGGTCGCCCGTGAAGATGATGAAGTCGGGATGCACCTCCAGCGCATTCACGGTGGCGACGGCCTTGCGGAAGGTGTTGCGGGCGTCGGGATTGGCGTCGCCCGCGAAACCCCAGTGCACGTCGGACAGCTGGACGAAGTAGAAATCGTCGTAGGGGACGGCCATCTTGCCGGCCGCTGCCGCTTGCGCGTATCCATACAGTCCGGACATGAACACGGCGCCGCCGCCGACGGCGGTCAGTTTCATGAAACTTCTGCGGTCCATCATGATTCTCTCCTTGTTTCAGTCGATGCCGGTGGCAAAGAAGCGCTATTTGGCGGCCGTGGCCGGGCTGGCCCGCGCGGATTCCTGCCGCAGATACGCGATCAGGTCGGCGCGGTCTTGCGCGGACGGCACCATATAGCCCATTTTTTGGCCGGGAATCAGTTTTTCCGGGTTCGTCAGCCATAGATCGAGCGTTTTCTCGCCCCACACGATGGCGGACGATTTCACTGCAGGCGAGTAGCCGTAGTCGGCGGCGCTGCCGGCCTTGCGTCCGAACACGCCCTTGTGCGCCGGCCCCACGCCGTTGTAGGCGATCGAGTGGCAGGACATGCACATGCTTTGATAGAGCGCCTGGCCGTGCATGGCGTCGCCGGCGCAGGCCGCGCCGCCGGCCACCATCAGCATGGCGGCCAGGCCAGCGATGAAGCAGGGGTATGTCATGGTCAAGACCCTTCCATAGGCAGGTATCCGGCACGGCCCCGATGCAATCGGGGCCCGCAAGTGCTATAACTCCGAAGACGCTGAAAATATTCCCGCAAAAGCCGGTCTTTTTTTGGCGTGGCAAAAAAAGGCCCGGTTCCGGGAATAAAAGGCAGGCAAGGCGAGTCTTATTGGCAGAGACGATAGACAGGCGGACGGGTGTTGCTTTGAGTGACGTCGATAAAACCAGGTCCTTTGAAAAAATGGCCTTGCCTCACCTGGACGCTGCCTACAACCTGGCACGATGGCTCACGCGCAACGACCAGGATGCGCAGGACCTGGTGCAGGCGGCCTTGCTGCGCGCCTGCCGCTTCATGGACGGCTACCATGGTGACGCCAGCGGCGCGCGCGCCTGGCTGCTGACCATCGTGCGCAACACGTATTACACGTCGCTGCGCGACAGCCGGGCGCAGCGCGATGACATCGGCTTTGACGAGGAGATACACGGCCATGATGAGGACGGCTGCGGCACGAGCCCTGAACACATCCTGGCCGCGCATGACGCCAAGGAGGCCATCAACCGGGCGCTGGAAGCACTGCCGCGCCAGTTCAGGGAAGTGCTGGTGCTCAAGGAGCTCGACGATCTGTCCTACAAGGAAATCGCGGACATCGTCGGCATTCCCGTCGGCACGGTGATGTCGCGCCTGGCGCGGGGGCGCAAGCTGCTGTTGATATACCTGAAACAACACACCGATGAGAAATGAAATGGAGTGCACGGAATCACGCGACAGGATGTCCGCCTTTGCCGATGGCGAGCTCGACGCACTGGCTGCCTGGCAATTGACGCAGCACATGGCCCATTGCCCGGAGTGCGCGCAAGCCTGCGAGCAGCTGCTGGACTTGCGCGCGGCGGTGCGCCAGCATGGCCAGCGCCATGCCGCGCCGCCGGCCCTGCGGCAGCGCCTGCGCCAGGCGCTGCTGGAAGAGGGCGACAGGGCGAAAGAGGTGACGGCAAGCCCGCGCGGCCGGAAATGGGCGCGGCTGCCGTGGACATGGATCAGTCTTGGCGTGGCAGGCGCCAGCACGGCGGCGTTTGCCGTCACCCTGGCGCTGTATCTGTCCGTGCCATCGGAGGCGGAACGGCTGGACCAGGAGATCGTGGCCAGCCATTTCCGTTCGCTGATGCCCGATCACCTGGCCGACGTGGCCTCGTCCGACCAGCACACGGTCAAGCCATGGTTCAGCGGCAAGCTCGACTTTTCACCGCCCGTGGTTGACCTGGCGCAAGCCGGTTTTCCCTTGGTCGGCGGGCGCCTCGACTACATCAAACAGCGTCCCGTCGCCGCGCTCGCGTACCGCCGGCACCAGCATGTGCTGAACCTGTATGTGTGGCCCGGCCAGGCGCAGCGCGATGCGCCGCCGCGCCTGACCGTCAGGCAGGGCTATCACCTGATACGCTGGAGCCGCTCCGGCATGGAATACCGGCTCATTTCCGACCTCAATGCGGCGGAACTGATGGACTTCGAGCGCCGGCTCGCGGCGCAGATCGACCAGGACGCTCGGCCGTGAAAGCGCCCCGCCGGGCGTGCTACTTGAGCAGCGGCGCCACCTTGTCGCGCAAGACCGTCCATTGGGCGTCCAGCACGGCCTGGTTGGGGTCGTGTCCGGCCCGTTTTACCAGGGTAAAACTCTTGACGGGCGCCGTGATGCTGTCGAAATACGTGCGCGCGATGGCGGGCGAGGTCAGCAGGTCCGCTTCGCCCATGATGAAGAACACGGGCAAGTCGAAGCGCGTGCCCAGCGCGGGCAGGTTCACGCCTGAGAACATGCCGTCGCCGCGCAAGCCGATGAACTGGATGTACGAGTAATCATCGGCCGCCTCGGCATCGGCCAGCGCTTGCGGCGTGGCGTAGAACGGCGCCGGCTGCCACCAGTGTTTTGGCGGCGCATCCGTTGCCAATCCCTCATATTTGCGGTCGAAGCGGCGCAGGATGCCGAAGTTGCGGGGATCGGTCCAGGGCGGCGGACCCAGCGCCGCCAGCTTGTCCAGCGTGGGCGCATCGTTCGCTGCTTGCGCCAGCGCAAGCACTTGCCGGTACATGCCGGCCTCGTTGTCGCGCGCATTGACCACTTGCGCCGTGCCGATATACGCGTGGAACAGGTCGGGGCGCACCTTGGCCATGTGCACGCCCAGGATCGAACCCCAGGAACTGCCCATCAAAATGACCTTGTCCTTGCCCAGGTGCTCCTGCAGATAGCGGGCCACGGCGATGCCGTCGTCGCGCATCTGTTCCACCGTCAAGGGCACGTCGTCCGTCGGGCGCTGTTTCGCATACGTCATGCCCGCGCCGCGCTGGTCCCACTGCACCAGGGTGTAATTCTGTTACCAGCCGGCAAAGATGGCGTCCGCAAACGGACTCAAGGCATTGCCGGGGCCGCCATGGATGAACAGGATCACGGGATTGCCGCAAGCGGCGCCCGTGACCGTGATCCATTGCCCGATGCCATTGATGGGCACGTAGCCCTGTTCGCGCACGGCTTGCGCGGGCGAGGCGCAGATGGACGGCGAGGCGGGCGCCGCCTGCGCCGCGCCGCAACAAGTTAACAGCAGCAATGCCAGGCCTGTGATGCGCATATCGTCTTCCTGTATCTGGTTGGCGGGAACTACAGCGTGCAATCCTGTGCCGGCTTGCCGGCAAGAAAGCGGGTGCTGGCCTGCTCGAAACAGGCGGGCGCTGTCCACAGGATGAAATGCGGGGCGTTGTGCACGGTGACCAGCGCCACCTTGCCCGCCTTGCGCTGCGTCAAGGCCTGCACTTGCGCCTGCGCACCCGCGTACGGCGTCTTCGGGTCCAGCGTTCCCTGCAGCACGAGGGTGGGCGGCACTTTTGCCGGCAGGGCGCCGAAATAGGCGTCGCGCGGGTAGGTGGGCAAGCCGCCGCCCAGCAGGATGCGGGGCAGGGGACTGGTCAACAGCAAGTCCGCCTCTTCGCGGTCGAGGTCGGCGGCCGTCCAGTCGGGGCGCAAGGAGGGCTGCAGATTGTTTTCCGAATTGCTGATGATGCTGACCAGCGGAATCGACAGCGGCGACTGGGGATAGCTGCCCAGGCTGGCCGCAGCATCCGTCAACGTGGCGCGCACGGCGGCCAGTTCGCCATCCTTGCCCTGGTCCAGGTCGCGCAGCAGGGACGGGATGCGGGCGCGGGCGGCCGGCACGTCGAGCATGCTGCCCAGGAAGTTTTTCAGGTTCTTGCCGGGGATCTTCGCCAGCAGGGCGGGATCGGCTTGCGTCTTGTCCAGCACGCGGCGGTACAAGGCTTCGGCCGGCTCGCCCAGTGTCGCATGGCAAGCTGCATCCGCGTCGCAGCGGGCCAGCACCTGCAGGCCGACCTGGTTGACCACGTGCGAACGCTGGCTCAAGTCCCAGCGCGCATCCGTCTGCGGCGGCACCAGCGAGTCGAAAATCACGCCCTGGACGGGCAGCGGCCCCAGCTGCAAGGTGCGCAAGACCAGCTGCGTGCCGTACGACACACTGTATACATACACGGGCGGCTGCTTGCGCTTGGTCCGCTCGCCCTCGATCAAGGCTTTCAAGTCGCGCGCGGCCGTGGTGATGGAAAATTGCGCCGCGTATTCCGGCATCAGATTGATGCCCTTGAAGCAGCTGGCCCATTCGGCGCCGGCCAGCGCGCGTCCGCCGGGACTCTGTTCCGATTCCTCCACCTTGCACAGGCGCGACGAGTGGCCCGTGCCCCGATGGTCGGGGATCAGGAATTCAAAGCCGGGAAAGCTGCGGCGCAGGGTGGGCAGCAGGCTGTAGAACGAGGCGCCCGATTCGCCGGGGCCGCCCGCCACCAGCCACAGCGTGCCCTTGGCGGGTTTGCCGGCAGGCACGTCGGCGGCAAACTTGCGCACGAAGACATGCATGGCGTCCGCCTCGCCGACGGCGCGGCCCTGGGCATCGTAGTGGCCGGGCACGTTCAAGCCCGAGCACAGGCTTCCCGGAGCGGCCGTATCGGAGCAGGGCGTGAAGAACATCGGTTCGGCGTGCAGGGAAGCGCCTGCCAGCAAGGTGGCCAGCAGGGACAGGCGGGGCAGTAAGGTCATCGGCTACTTTGGCGAAGGTGGAGATCAGCCGCCAAAGTAGCGTTTTTTACAGCAATTGTCCAGATGGAAATATTTCTGCGGAGGACTACGCTTGCTTGTTATTGCGCAGCAGGCGCAAGCCATTGGCCACCACCAGCAGGCTGGCGCCCACGTCGGCGAACACGGCCATCCACAGGGTCGCCATGCCGGCCAGCGCCAGGCCGAAGAACACGGCCTTGATGCCGATGGCAAAGCTGATGTTCTGCACGAGGATGCTGCGCGTGCGCTGGCTCAGGCTGATGAATTCAGGCAACTTGCCCAGTTCATCGTCCATCAGGGCCACGTCCGCCGTTTCGATGGCCGTGTCGCTGCCGGCCGCACCCATGGCGAAGCCGATGTCCGCCTGCGCCAGGGCCGGGGCGTCGTTGACGCCGTCGCCCAGCATGGCCACCACGCCGAACTGCTGCTGCAAGGCCTTGATTTCATCGAGTTTGTTTTCCGGCAACAATTCCGCCTTGACCACGCTGACGCCGACTTCATCGCCGATGCGCTGCGCCGTCAGCAGGTTGTCTCCCGTCAGCATCACGGTGGTCACGCCCAGCGCATTCAGTCTGGCGATGGCGGACGCCGCCGTCGGACGCAGCACGTCGGCCACGGCGATCACGCCCAGCGCGCCCGCTGGCGTGGCCAGCACCATGGCCGTATAGGCGAGCTGTTCCAGTCCGGCCAGGGTCGCTTGCAGTGCCGGCGTCAGCACATTGAGCTCCGCCATCAGGCGGGCATTGCCCAGGTAATACGTCTGGCCGGCCATGCTGCCGCGCACGCCGCGCCCATGCAGGGCGGCAAACTGGGTCACTGGCAAGTGGCTGCTGGCGGGCGGACCCGCCTTGACGATGGCGGCGGCCAGCGGGTGGGCGGAATTGGCGTCCAGGCTGGCGGCCAGCAGCAGGATGGCGTCGCGGTCGCTGCCATCGAGCACCACGACATCGGTCACGGCCGGCTTGCCCATGGTCAGGGTGCCCGTCTTGTCGACGGCAATGGCCTTGATCCGATAACCCGTTTCCAGGAATTGCCCGCCTTTCACCAGAATGCCGCGCCGCGCGGCCGCCGTCAGGCCGCTGACGACCGTGACGGGCGTGGAAATGACGAGCGCGCACGGGCAGGCGATCACCAGCATCACCAAGGCCTTGTACACCCAGGCCATGAAGGGCTGGCCCAGCAGCAAGGGCGGCAGCACGGCCACGAGGATGGCGAACACGACCACGGCGGGCGTGTAGTAGCGGGCGAAGTTGTCGACGAAGCGCTGCGTGGGCGCCTGCTTGCCCTGCGTTTCCTCGATCACCTTGACGATCTTCGCCAGGGTGCTGTTGCCGCTGTTGGCCGTGACGGTGACGTCGAGCAAGCCCCGTTCATTGATGGTGCCCGCATACACGACGTCGCCCACGGCCTTGTCCACCGGCATGCTTTCACCGGTGATCGGCGCCTGGTTGACGGACGACGCGCCGCTGGCGACGATGCCATCGAGGGCGATGCGCTCGCCCGGTTTCACGCGCATGGTCGCGCCGATAGCCACGGTGGCGACGGATACTTGCTGCCAGGCGCCGCTGGCGTCGGCGACGGTGGCCGTATCGGGTGCCAGCTGCATCAGGCTGTGCACGGCGTTGCGCGCACGGTTCAGGGACAAGCCTTCGATCAGCTCGGCAATGGCGAACAGGAAGATGACCATGGCCGCTTCCGGCCACTGGCCGATGGCGATGGCGCCGAAGACCGCCAGGCTCATCAGGAAGTTGATGTTCAGGGTGAACGTTTTCAGGGCGATCCAGCCCTTTTTCAGGGTCGGCCAGCCGCCCGTGGCGATCGACAGCAGGGCCAGGGCGATGACGAGGGGCGAACTGTCTTCATGCGTGGTCCACGCCAGCGCTTCGGCGCCCGCCGCCGCCAGGCCGGACACCACCAGCAAGCCCTTCTGCAGGCCCGAGAGGCTGCCTTCATCCGGGTCGCGCGCGGCGGCCGTACCCGTTTCCATCTGTACGGCCTGCATGCCGATGCCGTGCAGGGCCGCTTCCACGGTGGCCAGCGAGGCCAGCGTGTGGTGCACGTCGAGCACGCGGTTCATCAGGTTGAAATCGAGGCCCACGACACCCGCCATGTTGGCCAGCTTGTTGCGGATCAAGCGTTCTTCCGTGGGGCAATCCATGTTGACGATGCGGTATTGCACCGTCTGCGCGCCGGCGATGGCCTTGCTGGGCAGCATAGGCGCCGCGGCGGCCGCAGGCGTGGACGAGCACGCATGCTGGCTGGAGCAGCAACTGGCCGCCTTGGGCGCAGGCGCATGCTTATGGTCGTGCTCGTGCTCGTGCTCGTGGGTATGATCGTGGCTATCGTGCGGCATCGCATTCGTCCTTCCGGTTTCGTGTATGCTTCCATTAGAAACCCTGTAGCCGCTACAGGGTCAAGCGGAATTTGCAAGCTGGAATGAAAAGAGGATGCCATGCGTATCGGAGAACTGGCCAAACGGACAGATTGTGACGTGGAAACCGTGCGTTACTATGAAAAGGCGGGCTTGCTGCAGGAACCGGGCCGCAACAGCGCCGGCTACCGCGAATACCGGGAAGAGCACCAGGAGCGGCTGCAATTCATCCGCCATTGCCGCTCCTTGCAGATCGGCCTGACCGATATCCGCGCCTTGCTGGAATTTAAGAACAACCCGGCCGAAGGCTGCCAGAGCGTCAATGAGTTGCTCGACCACCATATCCTGCGCATCGCCGAGCAGATGGCGAATTTGCAAACCCTGCAGCAGCAGCTGGTGACCCTGCGCCACCAGTGCGACCAGCCGCAGCCGTCGCAAGACTGCGCCATTTTGCAAAACCTGTCCGAGGCGGCCAGCGGCCACGACTGCGCCTGCCATACCGAACTTCCTCCCATCCATTGATGCATGCTGAAACTGATACCTGCAAGAGCTTTATTCACCTTGTCCCTGCTGTCGCCGCTGTGCCATGCGGCAGATATTCCTGCCGCCGCCGGCCACTACCTGACCTTGTACGCCGCCCCCGGCGTGCCGCAAGACGATGACCCGTACACCTGGAGCACGGCGGGCGGCAAGCAACTGACAAAAGGCGTGACCAAGGCGGACGGCCGGGCCTATCTCAAGGCAGAAGAGGGTGAAGCGACGTATGTGCTGGAAACGGTCAGCATGCGCTGGACGTTCGCGGTGCCGGCTCGCTGCTGGCAAGAAGCGCCTGCCGCTTTCCAGGCGTGCCTGAAACTCAAGCAAAGCGCCAGCCAATACGATATCAGACAGGATGCGGAAAAACTGGCCAGAGAGAAAGATCAACAGGCCAAGGCGATAGCCTACGAGTTGGCGGTGCGGGCCAACGACGATGCGCTGGCCTGGCTGGGCAAATTGCCACCCCAGTGGTCCGTGCAGGAACACGCCAGGCGCCTGCTGTCCATCGGCGACAAGATAGAGCGGCATATCGCCAGCGGCTTGCGGCAAGGCGGGCCCGATGCGCGTCAGTTCGTCTGCAAGGCGCCCACGGCCTACGGCGCATTGCCGCAGCAGCAAGCCGTGCTGGCCTATCAGCTGCAGCCGCGGCCCGTGCCGCACGCCGGTGCCGCCTGGGACCAGCTGCTTGCGGCCGCCGCACAGGGCAACTGGATGGCACGCCTGGAAGTGTATGAGGCGCTGGCGGAGCGCAAGGTGAGCGAGCTGAGCTATGTGGAGCAGGCGCGCCTGGTGCAATTGATGCAATGGCTGCAGCAACACGAAATCGCCGGCCTGTACAGCTTGTTCAGTGTCCGCACCCTTGGCGATGGTGCCACGCAAGACCGCGTGGCACGCCTGGCCGCCATGCAGGGCAGCGTTGCCGACCAGAGCGTCGTCGGGACGCTGCTGCAGGACGAGGACGATCCGGCGCTGGTGGCGGCAGGCAAGCGCATGCTCGACTGCGCGGCAGCGGCCATGCAGCCGCCGCGCTAACGGGGCAGCAGCGGCGGGCCGCCATCGCCCAGGCGGAAGGCGTCGACCACGCGCAACAAGTCATGCGCCTGGTCCTGCATGCTTTGCGCGGCGGCGGCCGATTGCTCGACGAGGGTGGCATTGCGCTGGGTCAATTCGTCCATTTCCGTGATGGCATTGTTGACTTCCTCGATGCCCTTGCTCTGGCGCTGGCTGGCCGCCGTGATGTCGTTCATGATTTCCGTCACCTGCTGCACGGAGGCGACGATGTCTCCCATGGTGCGCCCGGCGCTGTCGGCCAGTTCGCTACCCGTTTCTATCCTGGCAACGGAATCCTCGATCAGCTGCTTGATTTCGCGCGCCGCCGTGGCCGAGCGCTGCGCCAGGCCCCGCACTTCCGTGGCGACGACGGCAAAGCCGCGCCCCTGTTCTCCCGCGCGCGCCGCTTCCACGGCCGCGTTCAGGGCGAGGATATTGGTCTGGAAGGCAATGCCGTCGATGACGGCGATGATGTCGACGATGCGCCCGGAACTGGCCTTGATCGAGCCCATCGTCTCGACCACCTGGCCCACGACGCGCCCGCCCTCCAGGGCCACGTTCGACGTCGACAGCACCATCTGGTTGGCCTGGTGCGCGTGGCTGGCGTTTTCGCGCACGGTGTCCGTCAGGGCATGCATGGACGACGCCGTTTCTTGCAGGGAATTGGCTTGCGCCTCCGTGCGGGCCGACAAGTCCGCATTGCCCAGCGCGATTTCGCTCGCTTCCGTCGTGATCGTGGAGCCGGCCTGGCGTATGTCGCCCAAGACCGTGTTCCAGTTCTTCAGCACGGTGGCCAGGGCGCGCGACAGCTTGCCCACCTCGTCGTCGCCCCGGGCGTCGATGCGCGTGGTCAGGTCGCCGGCGGCCAGGCTTTCAGCGGCGCGGCACGCCTCGTCGATGGGGCGCACGACGGAACGCGCCACCCAGGTGGCGATCAGGGCCAGCAGGGCAAAGCCGATGGCCATGGTACCCAGCGACAGCCAGCCCGCGCGCTGGCCCGCATGCTTGGTTTCCTGCAGCGCGTCGGCCGTGCGGTGGTCGAGGTTCTGCAGCACCTGGCGCAACTGGCCGCGCACCTGCTGATAGTGGGTGGCGGCATTTTGCATCGCGGCCACGCCCGTATTCGGGTCCATCGAGGCCAGGTCCAGCGCCTGCGCCACGCTGGACCGGTAGCGCTCGATGGCCGGCAATGCCTGGGCCGCTTCCGTGGCGGCGCCGGAAAACTTCCTCAGTTCCGTCAAGCCCTGCGCGATGGCGTTCAGCTGCGTCCGTCTGGGCGCCGAATTGCTTGAATTGCTCATCCGACAGGCTGGCGGCGATGGCGATCTTCGCATATACGTCGGCATGCACCTGGCCCAGGGCAATGGCTTGCTGGTTGGCAAGCCGTTCCGCCGCCAGGGTGACGTCTTTCAGTTCGCGCATGCGGCTTTCGTTCTGCTGCATGGCGAAATAGGACAAGGCGCCCATGGCCAGCAGGCAAGCCAGCGCGACCACCGGAACGATCAACATCTTGTGTGCGATTTTCATCGTAGCCCATATCGTCAAGAGAGCGGAAAACCATCCCGGCGCTGGCGGCGCGGCGGCTGGCTACAGGTAGATGCCGCCGCAGACGACGGTGTCGGCCAGCTTTTCGCAGTACATGGCCTTCGGTTCGATCTTCTTGTTTTCGGGATTCGTGAACTTGTATTCCTGCCAGAAGGTGCCCTTGCTCTTGGCCAGCTCGACTCTCTCCTTGACGAAGGCCTTGCCGTCGATATCCTTGAGTTCGATCAAGTTCTTGCCCACCATTTTCTGGTTGGCGCCGTGGGCAACCACCGTGCCGTCGAGCTTGTAGACGACCAGATACAGGTCGTGCAGGATGAATTGCGGCGCCTTGGCCGTGATTTCGCCATACGCCTTGGCGTCGCCCGCGCTCTTGATGTAGGCCACGCCTTTCTTGACCATGGCTTCGGCGTCGGCGCGCGTGGCGCCGCCTTCGGCAGCGCCGGCGGCACAGGGCAGCGCAGCTGCTGCAACGATGAGCGACAGGCAAAGGGCGGGGGCGAACTTGGGCATGACAGTCTCCTTCAAAGTGCGGCAGAGGAAAGCCGGTGGGGAACCGGTGCGGTGAAACGGCGGCTGGCGCAGTGCCGTCGGTGCATGGTAGCGCGATGCCGGCGGGCATGCGCTGGTGCAACAGATTTTTTTTGAGTGGGGCGTTTTTGCAACACGGCGCGCCACTTGCCGCGACCAGGTTTATAGAGGCAAAGTACGGCCCCAGGCTATCGTGGCGATAGTGTGGCGCAAGCGCCGCAACTACCAGTCGGACGGGTCTTCCGCCGCCGCGCGCGCCAGGTCCTCGTGCCAGTCTTGCTGCACCAGCCGGTAGATATCGGCGAAAAAGGCGCGCGGGTCGGCCATCTCATCCCAGCGGGCGGGCAGGGCGTGCGTGCTTTCGGGATCATGCTCGAGGATGGCCTGGAAATCATAGTGCGGATCTTGCAGCGCCTGCGCCAGCACGGCCACCAGCGCGTGGCGGTGGCGGTAGCTCAGTTCCTTGTATTGCGAGCTGATGTCGCGCCGTATCAGGGCCGCGCGCTGCGCCGGGTCGTTCATGTCCCAGGCGTCCAGCTCCACGCCCAGGGTTTCTTCGCGGTCGTACACGTCGAAGGGGCCGAGGAAGTGGTGCAGCGTGGGAAGGTAGAGGGCGTCGCTCCAGGGGCCGCGCAGTCCCTTCTGTTTCATTTTTTGCATGGCCGCTCGCCGTTCACGCGCATGCGGGCAAGGTCCAGCCTTCGTCGCCCATGTCCGTCGGATAGATGGCGCGGGTCTGGTTCTGGCCCCAGCGCGCATGGTCGAGGATGCCGTCTTCATGCATGTCCAGCACCCATTCCGTGCTTTCCAGCAAGGTGCCATCCTTGTGGTAGACGCGGAAAAACGTGGACGTGCTGAGCGCGCGCACGATGTTCTGCGGCACGCCGTCGCCATAATGGGGCACGTAGGTCTTGATCACGCACGTGCGCTGATCGTTCCATTGCTGGGCATACACGGTGGCGTTGCGCGCCGCCGCCACCTTGATGAATAGCCAGGCTGCCAGCAGAATGGCGAACAGGAGGGCGGCGGCGATCAGGCCGGTTTTCTTGAGGAGCTGCATGAGGTCATGGCGGAGCCAGAAACGGAATTGCAGCATTGTATGCCAAGAGCGGGAATACTTGCCGTACAGCACGTGCGACAAGTATTCCCCGCGTGGCCGTCTATTTTGCCAATGCCGCCTGCAAGGCCTGGGCCATTTCCAGGTGATGTCGCAGCGCTGGCAAGGTCTTCGCGGCAAAGGCCTTGATGTCGGGATCGCTGGCCTTCTGGCTGGCGTCCGTGAACAGTTTCACGGCATCCGTGTGCGCGGCCACGCCGATGCTGGCCGCATAGTCCTTGTCGAACTGCGCGCCTTCCAGGCGGCCCAGCTTGTCGATCAGCGCCTGCTGCTTCTTGCCGGGCCGGTCGCTGACCTCGATCTGCTTGCTGCTGGCCAGCTGTTTCAGTTCATCGGCCACCTTCGTGTGCTCGGTGACCATGGCATCGGCGAATTTCTTCACGTCCCCATTGCTGCTCTTGCTTTGCGCCACTTTGCTGGCGGCAATTTCCGTGCTGCCCGCATCGGCCGCCTTGCCAAGGAATTGCTTGTCATACGCGCCAGGCGCGGCGGCGGCGATGCTGTTGATGGCGATGCCGCTCAATAAGGCCACGGCGGCGCCGATGGCCACGCTTTTCAGGGACGCGGTACGGGAACTGGTGGTGGAGATACGCATGGGAAATCCTTTCAAGGGTGGGGTTTTCTGCAAGCTGAAGACCATGTTAAGCCGGCAGCCCGCGCACACCCATAGGACACTTTCGATGCTCCCGGTAGGACTAGTCCTGTTCCTTGGCGCACAGTTCGACTTGTTTCAGCGCAAACAAGGCGGCGATGCCCGCATCGCGGCGCCAGGCGGGCATGCCGATGTCGAGCCACTGCGCCATCGCATCCAGGTGCGAGGGCTCGGAAACGCTGTGTTCGAGTTCATCGAGCACCGTGTCGCGGTCGATATACAGGCTGTCGAGCCAGGCGTCGAACGAGGGCGCGAGTTCCATCAGGCCGTGGGCGCGCTTGCCTGTCCAGTCCGGCAACTCCTGCACATAGGCCAGCACGCGGCCGCCGCCTTCGTCCGTCAGGTCCAGGTAGAGCATGGAATTGCCGCCATCGCGGGCGAAGGGCAGGATTTTCACGGGCATGCCCGCATGCTGGCGCGCGGCGCGGATTTCGCCCACCAAGGTTTCATCGCAGAAATCACCTTCGTCCGCGCTGAAAAAGGTATTGAACCCCATTTTTTCCACGCCGCCCTTGCCGTCCGGCACATCCGTCGTGTAGTCGAACCAGGCGCCGTTGGCCGCTTGCAGGAAAGCAAGATAGGCGGGCGGCAACTTCGCTTCCAGCAGGGTTTCGATGGCGGCGAGCTGCTGCGCCGTGGGGGCAGGCTTGGCGCCCTCGAGCGCCAGGTGGCGGTACTGCGTGTAATAAGTCATGGATTATCCTTGTAAATGTCCTGCGGCCGCCACGCCATCGTCGCAGCCCGTCTCCACCTTGGCCAGCGCATCGACGAGTCCCGCGCGCAGCACGGCCATCGAGCGGGCCTTGTCGTCGATCTGCGCGATCTTCGTTTCCAGCATGGCCCGCTTGGTGGCCGCATCGAGGGCGTTTTCCTGCCATACGGCAATGACTTCGGCGATTTCCTTCAGGGTAAAGCCCAGCGCCTTGGCGTGGCCGATCAGCTCGATGCGCCGCAGTGCCTGCGCCGAGTACTCTTTATAGTTGTTCGTCAGGCCCGGCTGCGGCGCCTCGTCCAGCAGCCCCTGGCGCTCGTAGAAGCGCACGGTGTCCTTGCTGACGCCCGTCAGGCGGGTGATTTCTCCGATGCGCATCGATTCCCCTTGACCGTGGACTAAAGACCACAGTTTACAGTGAAAACCTCATTCACTCCACACCGCTGCCATGACCGCTTTCAATTACACCAAGCAGACCGTGCTGATCACGGGCGCCTCGTCCGGCATCGGCCGCGTCTTTGCGGAAACCCTGGCCGCACGCGGCGCGCATTTGCTGCTGCTGGCCCGCTCGGGCGCCGTGCTCGACAGCCTGGCCAGCGAACTTTCCCAACGTCACGGCATCCGCGCCCACGCGCTGGTTGCCGACCTGAGCCTGCCCGGCGCCGCCAGGGAAGCTTATGCGCAGGCCTGCGCGCTGGGCATGCCGCCCGACGTGCTGGTCAATAACGCGGGTTTCGCCACGCATGGACGGTTCGAGGGCATCGATCTGGCGCGCCAGGCGGCTGAAATCACCGTCAATTGCACGGCCCTCATGGAGTTGACGCACTGCGCCTTGCCGCACATGCTGGCGCTGGGGCGGGGCGCCGTCATCAACGTGGCGTCCACGGCGGCCCTGCAGCCCGATCCCTACATGGCCGTCTACGGCGCCAGCAAGGCTTTCGTGCTGTCGTTCTCGGAAGCCTTGTGGGCGGAAAACCGCCGGCGCGGCGTGCGCGTGCTGGCCCTGTGCCCTGGCGCCACGGAAACAGCCTTCTTTGACGTGGTGGCCGCGCCCGAGGCGGCCGTGGGCAAGCGCATGGCGCCGCAGGACGTCGTCGATGAAGCGCTGCTGGCGCTGGACCGGGGCCGCAGCAGCCACGTGGCGGGCCGGCCCAACCGCCTGCTGGCCTGGCTGCCGCGCATGCTGCCGCGCCAGGCCGTGCTGGGCATCGTCGAAGGCATGCTCAAGCCGAAGGCGGCGTAGGCGTCAAAGCGCCATGGTGGCAAACATGGCCAGCACGGCCGTTGCCATGACGACGGTAGCCAGCCAGCCCAGCGCCCGCAGGCGGCGCGAAATGGTGAGCGTGCCCATGATGGCGGGGCGCGAGGCCATCACCATCATCAGGGCCATGATGGGCACGGAAATGACGCCGTTGATGACGGCGCTCCAGTACAGGGCCTTGATGGGGTCGAGCGGCGAAAAGCACAGGGCCGCGCCGATGACGGTGGCCGTGACGATGATGCCGTAGAACTTCTTGGCGGCCCGGGGCGCCAGTTCCAGGCTGTTTTTCCAGTGAAAGGCGCCCGCCATGGCGTAGGCGGCCGAACCGGCCAGCACGGGGATGGCCAGCAAGCCCGTGCCGATGATGCCCAGGCTGAACAGGGCGAAGGCGAATTCGCCGGCAATGGGACGCAGGGCGGAAGCGGCCTGGGCGGAGGTGTCGATATGCGTGATGCCTTGCGCGCCCAGGGTCACGGCCGTCGTCAGCATGATGAAAAACGCCACCAGGTTGGAAAAACCCATGCCGATGGCCGTGTCCATCTTGATGCGCTGGAACTGCCGTGGCGCCTGCTCGGGCGCGCGGCGCAAGGCTTGCGCGCTGGCATCGGCCTGCAAGTCTTCCACCTCCTGCGACGCTTGCCAAAAGAATAAATAGGGGCTGATCGTCGTGCCGAACACGGCCACGATCATGGTGACCGAGGCGGCCGACCAGGCGAACTGGGGCCAGACGGTGCGCAGCGCCACTTCGCCCCAGGGCACGTGCACGGTGAGCACGGTGGCCACATAGGCGAGCAAGCCCAGGGTCAGCCATTTCAGGATGCGCACGTACTGTTGATACGGAATAAGGACTTGCAGCAGCAGCGACAGCAGCCCGAAACCGACGGCGTACACATGCGTGGGGCCGCCGATGATCAGGGTCAGGGCGTCGCCCATGGCGGCCACGTCGGCGGCGATATTGATGACATTGGCCAGCAGCAGCAAGCCGACGATGGCGTACAGCAGCGATTTCGGATAGTGGCGGCGGATGTTCGTCGCCAGGCCATGGCCGCTGACCCGGCCGATCTTGGCGCTGATGACCTGGATACCTAGCATCAGGGGAAACGTCAGGCACACCGTCCACAGCATGCCGAAGCCGAACTGGGCGCCCGCCTGCGAATACGTGGCGATGCCGCTGGGGTCGTCATCGGCCGCGCCCGTGATCAGGCCGGGGCCCAGCTTGCCCAGCCAGGTGTCGGATGGGGCCGCCTGCTGGCGGACGGCGTCCGCGCGGCCGCTGTCGGTGTGCATGCGTCGCTCCTGTGTAATGTAGGCAGCAGCGTATCACAGGCGGGCGGCGTCCGACAGGGCGCCGCCCGGGAAATTCACGCCTCAGTAGCGCGCATCCTTGGGCTTGCCGCCCTTGGGCCAGTCCTTGACCTTGTCGGGGAAGTCAGGACGGGGCATGTGCGTAAAATATTCGGCCACGTCGACGGCGTCCTGGTCGGACAGGTTGCCTTGTCCCAGCGGGAATTTCTGGCCATGCCCCATCACCATGTTGGCCTTGACGAAGCCGGCCGCCGTATAGGTGCGGGCCATGCCGGCGCCGATATTGAAGGAACGCTCGCCCCACAGCGGCGGGAAGGCGACGACGCCGTTGGCGCCACGGATGCCTTCGCCATTCGCGCCGTGGCAGACGGCGCATTGCTCGGCATATACTTTTTTGCCATGCACGGGATCGGGGAGCAGGTTACGGTCGATCTTCGCCACGCCGCGTCCCGCCACCTTGTCGCCGGCCTGCGTGGCGCCCTTCATCCAGTCGATATAGGCGACCATCGCCTGCAGGTCGGGGCCGTCCACGGGCAGCGGCTTGCCGTGCATGGAGCGGCGGAAGCAGCCGTTGATGCGCTCGCCCAGGCTGATGACCTTGCCGGCGCGCGGCGCTTCCGACGGGAAGAAGGCGGAAATGCCGAGGAAGGGCGAACCGCCGGCCACCGTGCCGCCATTCAGGTGGCAGCTGCTGCAATTGAGGTCGTTGCCCACGTTTTGCGGCAGGCGGGCGCGTGTTTCCGTCATCAGCTGCATGCCGTGGATCAATTGGCTGGCATTCGGCTCGGCCGTCAGGGCGGCGAAGCGGGGCGTGACGAAGCCGCCCGCGTCCGGCGCCTTGAGCTTGAGCTCCTTGCGCACCTTGGCGATCTGCGCGGGCGTGACGGGCGCGCCCTGATTGCCCCACTTGCCGCGCACGAAAGTGAGGATTTCCGCCAGTTCCGTGTCCGACAGGCGGTCATACGCGGGCATGCCGAACGAGCGGGGCGAGTGCTGCGTGACGGCCGACTGCCAGCCCGTCAGCGCGATATGGATGACCGTGGTGGCGTCCTTCGACTGCACCGAGTCGTTCTGCGCCAGCGGCGGGAAGATGTTGTCCACGCCACGGCCGTCGCGACGGTGGCACGTGGCGCAGAACTGCAGGTAGCCCAGGCCGCCGCGCGTGTTGTACAGCGCATCGTTGCTGGCGGCCACGACGGGCGCCGTTTTCTTCGGCGGCACGGCCGCGCCCTCCCTGGCCGGCAAGCCGTGCAGGTACTGCGCCAGCGCGTCGAGGTCGGCATCCGTGAAGTATTGCGTGCTGTGCGTGATGACTTCCGTCATGCTGCCGGCCGCCGTGCCGAAGCTGTTGCGGCCCGTTTTCAGCAGTTGCACGATGTCGCCCGGCGTCCACAGATTGCGCAGGTTCACCGCATGCCAGCCGTCAAACGTAAAACCGGACAGGTAGAGCTTGCCGCTGCCGCCCTCCTGGCCCATGGTCTTTTCCTGGAAAGCCACGCCGCGCGGCGTGTGGCAGGAGCCGCAATGGCCGAGGCCTTGCGCCAGGTAGCTGCCCCGGTTCCACTGGGCCGACTTGGCGCTGTCGGGCTTGAACGGTGCGTCGTCGAGGAAGACGGCATTCCACAGCGACAAGCCCCAGCGCATGCTGAACGGCCATTTCATGTCCGTTTCGCGGTTTTGCTGCGCCACGGGCGCCACGCCCCGCTGCAGATAGGCGTACAGCGCCTGCATGTCGTCGGGCGTGATCTTCGCGTAGGAAGGGTAGGGCATGGCCGGATACAGGTTGTGGCCGTCCGCCGCCACGCCCTTGCGCATGGCGCGGTCGAACTGGGCAAACGTGTAGGTGCCCAGTCCCGTCTTCGCGTCGGGCGTGATATTCGTGCTGTAGATGGTGCCGAACGGCGTTTTCAGTTCCAGGCCGCCGGCCATGGCGGCGCCGTTCGGACTCGTGTGGCAAGCCACGCAGTCGCCCAGGCGGGCGACGTATTCGCCGCGCTTGATCAGCTCGGCCGAGGCTGCGGGGGTGTTGGCGGGCGCGGCCCAGGCGCCGGCACTGAAGACCAGCATGCCCAGCAGCACTGCCGCCAGCCAGGAAGTGATCGAAAAGGATGAAACGGGAAGACGGCGCGCGCCGCGGTGGGGGATGGAAATGGCGTTCATGGTGACCCTTTATTATTCCGCGCCAGCTTACGCAGTCCTCACCACGGCGAACATTGGGAATTTCTTTCGAACAACTAGGTAATCTTCCCTAGTGTTTTATAGCGGAAAATCGTGTAGGGGCGCCTGCAAGCTGGCCAGGATGCGCTCGCGCAGCCAGCGGTGCGCCGAGTCCAGGTGCATGCGCTCGTGCCAGACCATGGCCATCTCGTAATCGGGCAGGGCGACGGGCGGCTCCCACGTGCGCAGCGCGCCCAGCGCATTCTTCAGCAGGCGCGACGGCAGCAGGGCCACCATGTCGGACGCTTCCAGCAAGGGCGGGACGATCAGGAAATGCGGCACGGACAGCACCACCTGGCGCGTGCGCCCCAGCTGTTCCAGCGCCGTATCGACCTTGCTGCGGAAGCCGCCGCCGTTGGGCGAGACGACGATGAATTCCAGCGCGCAGAACCGGTCGAGGCCGGGCGGCGATTGCAGCAGCGGATGGCCGTGGCGGCCCGCCAGCACGTAGTGCTCCGTAAACAAGGTGCGGTGGCGCAAGCCGGGCGGCGCTTCTTCCTGCGCCAGGAAACCCAGGTCGACCTGGCCGTTTTCCAGGTCCTGCGCCATGCGCGCCGGCACGGCTTCGAACACGGCCATGCGCGACAGGGGCGCCTGCGCGCGCAGGCCGGGCAGCATGGGCAGCAAAATCGCATATTCGGCGGCGTCGGCGGCCGCCAGATTCCAGCGCACCTGGGCCGTGGCCGGATCGAAGGCCGCTTCCGGCTGCAAGACCTGTTCCAGCTGGGCCAGCACGGCTTGCAAGGGCGCCAGCAGGGCCAGCGCCCGCGCCGTGGGCAGCATGCCGCGCGGACCGGGCAAGAGCAGCGGATCGTCGAAGGCGGCGCGCAACTTGCCCAGCTGCACGCTGACGGACGGCTGGCTCAGGTGCAGCCGCGCGGCCGCCCGCGTGACGTTGCGCTCGATCAGCAGCGCGTTCAGGGTCAGCAGCAGGTTCAAATCCAGCTTGCGCAAATTGTCCATGGCTATACCTTGTATATCAACTATTCATTTCCACTATGATAGCGCAAGCCCTACAGTGGTTCCTGTGACTTCTATTCTTCACCTTTTACAGGAACTAACTGATGCAACTCCATGAATATACAAGCTTTGATGGACTCGGACTGGCCCAGCTGCTGCGCCAGGGCGCCGTGTCCGCCGCCGAATTGCACGACGCGGCCCAGCGCGCCTGCGCCGCCGTCAACCCGCAGATCAATGCCGTCGTCGAGCTGTGGCCGGCCGATCTGACTGCCATCGACCACGCGGCGCCGTTCGCCGGCGTGCCATTCCTGATCAAGGATGTGGCCGTCACCATGGCGGGCCGGCGCAGCGAAGCGGGCAGCCGCCTGGGCGCCGGCCATGTCGCCGCGCTGGACTCCCACCTGATGACGCAGTTCCGCAAGGCGGGATTGGCGACCTTCGGCCGCACAAGCACGCCGGAAATGGCCTTTGCCACCACCACGGAACCCGTTTTATATGGCGCCACGCGCAACCCGTGGAACGTCAGCCTGAGCGCGGGCGGCTCCAGCGGCGGCGCGGCGGCGGCCGTGGCGGCCGGCATCGTGCCGCTGGCCCATGCGACGGACGCGGCCGGTTCCATCCGCGTGCCGGCCGCCTCGACGGGCCTGTTCGGCTTCAAGCCCAGCCGGGGACGCGTATCGAACGGCCCCGCCATGGACGAAATCTTCAGCGGCCTGGGCGTGCAGCTGGGCGTGAGCCGCACCGTGCGCGACAGCGCCGCCTTGCTCGACTGCGTGCAGGCAATCATGCCGGGCGAACCCTATGTGACCTCTGCGCCCGGCCACAGCTGGCTGTCGCAGGTAAGCGTGGCGCCGGGCAAGCTGCGCATCGGCGTGCAGCGCGCGGCCTGCAATGGCGCCCGTCCCGTGCCTGCCGTCGATGCCGCGCTGCAAGACACCGTGCGCCTGCTGGAAAGCCTGGGCCACCACGTGGAAGAGGTGCCGCCTGCGCTGGGCGTGTCGTGGCCAGCCTTCGTGCACGCCAATGCCGGTATCTGGTGCGCCAACCTGGTGCCGTGGATAGACGGCCTGGCGCAGGAAAGCGGGCGCACCGCGTCGCTCGATACGCTGGAACCAGCCACTTTGGCCTGCTACCGGTATGGGCAGACGGTGTCGGCCGTCGATGTCGTCGCCGCGCTCGACGTGCGCAATACCGTCACGCGCCAGGCCGGCGCCCTGTTCGGCCAGTATGACGTCGTGCTGACGCCCACCCTGCCGGATGTGCCGTGGCCGCTGGGACGCTATGGAGAAAAGGAGGAACAGCTCGACGGGCTGGGCTGGACGGCGCGCCTGTTCGAGCATTCGCCGTACACGCCGCTGGCCAATGTGGCGGGCTTGCCGGCCATGTCCGTGCCGCTGACCATGTCCAATGATGGCTTGCCGATCGGCATGCAGTTCATGGCCGGATATGGAAACGATGGAACCTTGCTGCGCCTGGCGGGCCAGCTGGAGCGGGCGGCGCCGTGGGGGCCAAGGCGGCCGCCCGTGTGGGCGGGTAATTAAGAAGGGCGATTACAGCGCCGCGAGCCGCGCAGCACCCCGGTTTTCCAGGCGAAAGCGGACTTTTTCCCACAAGCGGTCGTGGAAGGGCAGCACGATCACGTTGCAGATCGGCTCGACCACGGCCAGCAAGCCGCCGAAGGCCATGGAACCCGTGGCCCAGTACATGACGCCGAAGGCCACGCCCATGTGCAGGGCCGTCTGGCTCAGTTTTTCGCCGGCCAGGGCGGCCAGGCCCAGCCGGCTGGCCGCATGGCGGCGGCGGATCGCGTGCCAGGCTTTTTCATGCCAGGGCAGCAGGGCGACATTGATGATCGGTTCGATGATGGCGGCCAGGCCACCGAGTGCCAGCGAACCCGTCAGCAAATAGGCGAGGCCGAAGGCGATCGACATGTGCGTGCACACCTGGCTGAATGTTTTGATGGCTGTGAACAAGGGACGCTCCTTTCCGTTGAATTCGCTTATCCTTGAGTTAGATAGTAACGATTCTCATTTACAAAAGGAAGTGAAATATTTCAACCGAATTCATAGTTTAAAACTATCATAGGAAAGACATCCATTCGCAATGATGCGAGCGCCAGTTCAGGCAACCGCCGTCGCCTGCGACCAGACGGCTTGCCAGCGTCCATCGCGCCACTCATAGCTGTCCATATGCCAGTAGCGGGCGCGCGGCACGGCGTGGCCAGCGAAGACGATTTCCAGCTGCGCC
Source organism: Janthinobacterium sp. TND4EL3 (assembly GCF_900156175.1). Lineage (GTDB taxonomy): Bacteria > Pseudomonadota > Gammaproteobacteria > Burkholderiales > Burkholderiaceae_D > Janthinobacterium. The sequence goes on along the minus strand of NZ_FTMV01000008.1, from coordinate 254,513 downwards.
TGGTAACGCAGAACGGCGGCCGTGCCGTACAGGCGCACGCTGATCGCTTCCGGCTCCCAGCTCAGATAGCGCATGTGGCCGGAGGCGATGGCGCCCAGGTAGTGTTCCCGCGACAGCATGCTGCCGATGGGCGTGATCAGCTGGAAGTCATCGGCATGCAGGGCGCGCGCCGCCTGCGTATCGGCGGCCACGAGGGCGCGCACGCGGCTGCGCTCCGTGTGGCGCAGCAGATCCATCTGCTGTTCTTCAGTCAGTGCGGCATTGAAATCGTGCATGGCAGTCCTGTTCGGGTAGGTGATTGACACTTTGACGGTTTTTGTCAAAAAGTCATGTTGACACTATATGACCATAGTGTCAACATGCCTGCATGATGATCGATACCCCTAAAAGCCAGCAGATCCTCGATGCGGCCCTGGCCGTGTTTTGCCGCTACGGCTACCGCAAGACGTCCATGCTCGACATCGCGCAGGCGGCCGGCATGTCGCGCGCGGCGCTGTATTTGCACTTCAAGAATAAGGAAGACGTGTTCCGCGCCGGCTCCGCACGTGCCCATGCCACCGTCATGGCGCAAGTGGCGGCCGCACTGGCCGAATCCGGCCCCGTGTTCACGCGCATCGAAACGGCGCTGCTGGCGTTCCAGCAAGGCTTGATGGCGGAAATTGCGGCGAGCGCCCATGGGCAGGAGTTGTTCGACGCTAACATGACCCTGGCGGCCGACGTCACCTTGACGGCGCGGGCGACCTTGGCGGCGTCGCTGGCCGGTGCGCTGGAACAGGCCGAAGCGGCGGGCGATATCGCGCTGCGCCGGGTGGACGCGACTGCGGCGCAAGTGGCCGCCTTGCTGGTGGCCGCCATCGATGGCATCAAGCACGCGCACGGGGGAGGGGAGGCGCTGCGCCTGGGCATCGCGCTGCAGATGCGCGTGCTGGGTGCGGCGCTGCTGCGCATGTGAGCGGCCAAGCCCGCATGCGCAGTCGGGCAATGCCCCTTACGGCAAGGTTTTCAGCACGGTCTTCGTCGGCACGGAGAAGTTATAGCCATCGTAGCGGTCCCAGTTGATCGACCACGTCATCACGCCGCGGAAGTCCGGATACGCCTGCAGCGGCTTGATGGTGCCGCAATTGAGCATGCGCGTCAGGCAATTGAGGGCGTTGCTGACGTCGGCGTTCGTCGTGAAGCCCGAGCCGGCCGAGCTGCGGCCCGACGGCACGCCGAAGCCCACCTGGTCCGGACGCAGGCCGGCGAAGGTGTTGCCGCCATAATTAAAGCCTTCGATCAGCATGCGCGCCGTGGCCACCAGCTGGTCGGCCGAACCGGCCTTGATGGCGCCCGTGGCGTACGGCGTGTAGATGTCGCCATTGTTGTAGTACTGCGGGTGCAGCACCGTCAGCTCGCTGCGCAAGGCGTTGATGATGGGAATGTAGGCGCCCCAGATGCTGCCGTAGCTCGTGTAGCCCCCTTCCACGTACACCCATTCCGGCGCCATCGACAGGTAAAAGCTGCTGCCGACCTTGGCTTTCAGGTTTTTCACGGCGATCGGCAGATAGGTCTGGATGGCCGCGCCTTGCGCCACGCCGTTTTCCAGGTCCAGGTCGATGCCGTCGAAACCGTATTTGGTGATGATGGCGTACAGGCTGTTGGTGAAATTCGTCGCTTCGGCCGTGCTGCCGACGGAAACGGAACCGTTTTGCCCGCCCAGCGACAGGATGACTTTCTTGCCTTTCGCCCGCTTGGCGGCCACGTCGGCGATGAATTGCGCTTCCGTGCCCGCGCCCGGATCGATGGTCAGGCTGACATTGCCGCCGCCCGCGTTGTCGCCGAACGAGACGACGATCACGTCCCAGTCGTCGCTGACCTGGCTGATCGGATACGTGGCGCCGCTGGGGTTGGTGAAGTTGTGCCAGTAGCCGATCAGCGCGTGTTTCGCCAGGCCGGTGGGTGTCGGCGTCGGTGTTGGCGTTGGTGTCGGGGTGGGTGTCGGGGTGGGTGTTGGCGTTGGTGTCGGTGTCGGGGTGGGTGTTGGCGTTGGTGTCGGGGTTGGGGTAGGAGTCGGTGTCGGCGTGCCGCAGTCTCCCACTGCCGTCCATGGCTGGCCGCTGCCGGCGCCGCCGCTGCTGGTCGACGGGTTATTGCCTTGCGTCCACCAGTTGGCCGTGTAATTGACGTTGTTGTAGCTGGCCTTGCCGCCGCCGTTGTAGGCCGTGGCGCTGTTCCATGGCGTATAGCAGGCGACCGCTTCCGTCGAGGCGGCCAGCAGCCGGCTTGCGCCTGCACCGGCGCCGTCGCTGCCGCCGCAGGCGGCCAGCGTGCCGCCGAAGAGAGGGCCGGCCGGGATTGCAGTTTTTTTCGCAAAAAACGACCTAACCAATTGATTTATTTGGTAAATTCGACTTTATAATTCATCGGGGCTACCTCGCGTTCAAGGTCCAGCATATATTCGCCGAATCGGTTGATGTGCCCTTTCCGATATGGCGCTAAGCCGCGAAGCACCTCCTCCGTTAGCACATATCCCTTTGCCTGTATTGTCTTGAGGAGCCGCGTCATCTCATGGACATTGTGCAGGATGACCATGTTCGCAACGAGCTGGTTGTACTTGATAACCTTGCGCTGTTCGTGCCGAACGTTTTCGGCAATGATGCCTTCGCCCCCAAAAAACAACCATTTGATGAAGCCGTTGAATTCCTCGCTCTTGTTGGTTGCTGCATGGATGGTACGACGCAATTCTGCGTCGTTGATGTACTTGAGCAGGAACATTGTCCGATGTACCCTACCGAGCTCGCGGAACGCGTAGTAGAGCTTGTTCTTGCGGCTAGCGGTCCCTAGGCGGCGCAGGATCGTCGATGGCGCAATCTTGCCCGCTTTGATGGAAATAACGACGCGCAGCATGTCCTTCATATGACGCGCGATCAGTTCCCAGTCGATCGATCCACGGAACAGGCTACCAATATTGTCATACTGGTCGGCCTTGTCCGCCTTGAAGAACACCAGATCTTTGATATTGCGGATGCGCGGCATCAGGTCGATACCCAGCAGCGAAGCCAGGCCAAAGACAGGCGTGCTTTGGGCCTGGGTATCGCCGTGCAGCGTATCTGGCTGGATGTCCGACTGGTTGTTGATTAGCCCATCGAGGATGTAAACCGCCTCATAGACGCCGCATGGAATAAAGTGACTGAACAACGCGATGTACTTGTCGGACACATGGTAGTAGCCAATGCCGCCGTATCCACCGTAGCGGATATGGTATTCGGAAAGCAGGTTAGCCTCGTAAATGTTCCATTTGGTACCGTCGGCCGACGCGCTCTTTCCCGATCCCCAATAACGTGGCAATGCGAAGCGGTTGTATGCATTGATCACCTTGACGATCGCCTTGTCCAGGCGCTGCTCGGTGACATGCTTGAGATTGAGCCAGGCCACCTGCTTGCGGCTCAGGCCCTTGATCGAGCGTGCGGTCTGCGTGGCGCCCAAGTTACAACCATAGCAAAACAACGTAGTGATAAAGCGCTTGCGCGGATCGTCTACTTTGGCCTCGAAGCCGGACAACGGACCGAAGAGTTTATGCAAGTCCAACCATTTTTCAGTCTCGGTCAACACATCAAGGATGCTCACCGGATCCATTTCATTGGTGACCATCTGCTCGATGGCGTCAAGTTCGGGCGGCGGCTTCGGACGCTCCATGCGACGGATCACAATGCCGCTCTCGTCGATATCGGCAAGGCTATTTTGCGGGAATCGGCTGTCAACGTCGCGCGCTAGACTGCCGAGTTTGTCGCGCAATTGCGCGACAAACGCCGGAGCTTCCACCGACAGCCCTACCAGTTCACCATAGGCTTTCACTTCACGCTCGTATTGCTCCCAGTCCACCAGGTGGTTGCGATAATCATCGTAGTCGCCGCTATGCTCGACGTACAGATCGCCCGACTTGAGTTCATCCATGACTTGCGTCATCACGGCAAGTTCGAAATACTTGCGATGCACGCTCGCTGGGGCATCGGCTGCGACTCGGCCAAAAACCAGCTTGCGCCACTTATCGGACATCCAGTCCAGTGCCAATTCAGGTAGCGCACCTTCTGCCGCTGGCAGTTGTTCCTTGTGGCTGGAGCGATGCTTTTGGATGATGGCGATCGCCGCCAGCAGGCTCTGATCCTGGGAGCTGGATTTCAGGCTGAGCGCTTCGAGGCACTTGAAGAGCAGGCTGCGCTTGCCAACATACCCGACCAGCATGAACGGATAATAGTTATTGCCAGCATATGCCATGTGCTCGTCGCATTCAGTGATCCATGCCCCCAGATCCCCGTCGAGGGATTGCTCGACCCTAGCGACGCGCTCCTCGTCGCTGCCCTCGTCGCTCAGGACGGTCAGCACTTCGCGGAACTGTCCGATCAAACGCTCAATCTGTTCGGCGTGCTGCAGGTGATATTGCCGCAACCGTTCCTCGGCACCGTTATGCAAGCTGCGGATGGTCTTGATGAAGATTTCGGCGATATCGTCCATTGCCTTTTGCAACTGGCTTTGAATCAGCAGCACGATGAGGGTGTGGCGCTTGAGTGGCTTGATCCGCCGCATTTCCGCCACATCCAGGGCACGCGCCTCCAAAACGAGTTGTTCACGCTTGGTTGCGGCGATGGCCTCGGTATTGGGCAGATCCTGCGCCAGCGCGATCATGGTGTCAATGTGGGCCAGGAAATCCGTCACCGCACGCACATTGGGCTGCTTCGGCTCGCGTTTGAGGCTATCCCATATGCGCAGGTTCTCACCCGCAGTGAGCATGTGTTCAAAACGCTCGACCACGCAAGTTGGCAATCGGCCAGCCACCACCTTATAGATGCCGTCATTGACGCTGGTACGGGACTGGCGAGCCAGCCTGAACAAGTAGGTGAATCCAGGCAGTTCCAGGCGACGCTGGACCAACTCTTCAATCAGGACATTGATAATGTCGGGTAGCTCCTGCTTGGTATGGGCAGCCTGCAGGGCCTGATCTTCCAGCCAGTATTCATCGGACGAGTCCATCACCCGGATCCCCACGTACCCGCGCAGACGGCGCTGGTGTGTTGTCTTGCTACCGGACTGATCATATTGCGCCAGCGCCCGTTTTGCCGGAACGCGCAGACCGCTATGTTCGCAGATATGCCGCACCACGATAGACGGGACGCTCGACAAGGGGACGAAATAACCAAGCCTTTGCAACAGCATAAGTTGGATCAGCAAAAAAGTACGATGCGATGCTTGGCGATACAGAGTGAAGATATGGTCAATTTGTGCGCGCGAAGGCGTGTAGATCGCCCCGAGCTCCTGCTCAGTGAACTCTTGTTTCAGGCGTGGATAAGCCGTTTCATGGATATTCGTCATTGAAATCAGTCGACACCGGTCCAGCGAAGGAATTGCTGGAAATGGTGCATCGATTGCAAGTTTTTTGTCAAGCAATTAAACGTAAAGCATATGTCTTTGATTGACCTTCCCATTATGGTAATGCGTATAGTGATAATATCTGCCATTCGGATCCGTACTTGCTCACGGTCAAGTGACAGCATAGCAATAGCTTGACAGTTGGTTTGATACAACCTAGGCTACGAATATCATCCGTATAGATAGTTTATGAAGACCTCCCGCACAGTGCGATTGTTCACGGCTCTTGTCGCGATACTTAGCATGCTGTTCATGCAGCATGCGGTCGCTTCATACCTATGCCCTGGCGTACCGATGGGAGTCGGTAGTTCCGTTATATCCGCAGGCGTTGGGGTGTCTGCGATGCCCGCGATGACAGACTGCGCCGGCATGGACACTGATCAGTCGACGTTGTGTCAAATTTATGCTGTGGGGGATGCGTCCAGGCAGTCGCTGGACAAGACGCCTGTCGCCGACCACCCATCTTTCGTACCTGTTGTCCTGCTTCTGACGTTAGCTATTTATGACACTCCCGTAGTGTATACAGCCAAACCTCCTTTGCTCATTACCTTGGCGAGGCCAACGGCACCGCCTATCGCTATCCGCCATTGCTGTTTCCGTATTTAACACTCCAGACTGCCTAGATCGCCATCGCCTTGTCGGGTTCGACAAGGCGTTGCTTCCCATCGCATTCTGGAGCTGCCATGTCAATCCCGTACACCGTGCATACGCATGCACGCGTCGTCCGCCTTCACCCATTCATGAAGACGGCGTTAACTCTCGCCCTTACTGTTCCGCTGCTGGCCTTCGTTCATGATGCGCGCGCGGCCCCCCAGCCAGTCACCTTCACCGAGGCGCTGCAGCAGGCTGTCGCCCGCTCGCGCCAACTTCATGCGCAGGACCAGGCAACTGTCGCCGCACACGAAATGGCGGTAGCAGTGGCGCAGCGCCCCGATCCCACTCTCAAGGTCGGTATCGATAATGTGCCCTTAAGTGGCACCGATCGCTTTAGCTTGAGCGGGGATTTTATGACGATGCGGCGCATCGGCATTTCGCAGGAATTGACACGCTCCGATAAATTGCGCTGGCGTTCAGCTCGCCTTGAGCGCGAAGCCGACAAGGCGCAGGCGCAAAAAGATGCCATGCTCGCCACGATTCAACGTGATACGGCGATCTCCTGGCTCAACGTCTACTACACACGAAAAATATCAGTTGTACTAACAGAGCAAGTGGCCTTTGCTCGCCAGGAAATAGACGCTGCTGCTGCTGCCTACCGGGGTGGGCGTGGTAGCCAGGCCGAGGTGCTGGCAGCGCGTTCCGCCTTGCTAACCATCGAGGACCGAGTCAGCCAGGTGGAACGTGACCTCAATACGGCAAAAAACATGCTGGCGCGTTGGACCGGCAGCAGCGGCGAGCTTGCCGAGGCTGGCATGCCCGACCTGGGCACCATCCCTCTGGACCCGGTTGTTCTCGACACTGAACTGGTGCACCGCCCGCAGGTCATGGTGTTGAATCGGCAGGAAGAAGCCGCCCAGGCGGACGTCAATCTGGCGCAAGCGAACCGACGCCCGGACTGGAGTATCGAGTTCGCCTTCCAGCAGCGCGGTGCGGCCTATTCAAACATGGTCTCCATCGGCCTGTCCCTGCCATTGCAGTGGGATCGCAAGAACCGGCAGGATCGCGAGCTAAGCTCCAAACTCGCCTTGGTCGAACAGGCCAGGAGCGAACGCGACGAACTGCTGCGAGAAGATGCCGCAAACATCCGAGCCTTGCTCATCGAATGGAGGAGTGGCCAAGAACGTAGCGAGCGCTACGCGCTCCAGCTATTGCCACTTGCCGACGAGCGAAGTCTGGCGGTCCTGGCCTCCTATCGTGGCGGTAAAGCCTCATTGGCCGAGGTGCTCGCTGCCAGGCGTAACAGTGCTGACATGCACGTTCAGTTACTGCAGCTGCAGATGAATACAGCACAGTTTTGGGCACAGCTTCGCTTCCTCTTTCCCGACACCGCAATCGCGCAGATTTCCGCAGTACATAGCCAGCAGGAATTCAAATGAACAATAAGAAATTACTCGTCCTGGTACTTGCGGGATCCCTTGCAGCGGTCGGTTATGCCGGTTACCAGTTTGGTGTACGACAAGCACATGAGGCAGTATCTACAGGTGACGTCAAGGCGTCATCCGGCAACGCAGCAGTCGCCGGGAGTGCTGTCAACAAGAAACCATTATATTGGCATGACCCCATGGTACCGGGCCAGAAGTTTGACAAACCTGGCAAGTCACCGTTCATGGATATGCCGCTGGTACCCGTCTATGCTGGGGGAGATGGTGAGGACAGTAATGTCACGATCAGCCCGCGGGTCCAGCAAAACCTGGGAGTGCGCACAGCGCTCGTCACATCCGGAAGGATGTCCGCCGGCTTGGTTGCCGTCGGTAACGTCACCTATGACGAGCGTGACGTGGCACTGGTGCAGGCGCGCAGCGGTGGATTTGTAGAGCGACTGTATGCGCGTGCCCTGCTCGATCCGGTGAAAAAGGGGCAACCCTTGGCTGATTTGTATATTCCTGATTGGATCGCGGCACAAGAAGACTATCTGGCGAGCCGTCGTATGCAAGGCAATGAGACAGCATCCCTGGTCGATGCCGCCCGCCAGCGCATGCGACTAGTTGGTATGAATGAGGGGCAAATCCGGCTCATCGAATCGAGTGGAAAGGTCCATCCTCGCCTGACGGTCTCAGCGCCCATCAGTGGTGTGATCGCAGAGCTAGGCGCCCGCGAAGGAATGACCGTCTCCGCTGGTGCGCCCCTGTTTCGCATCAATGGGCACGCGACAGTATGGGTCAACGCGGAAGTGCCCGAGAGCGTGGCGGCAAAGGTTCGCCCCGGTGACGCCGTCGAAGCGCGTGTGCAAGCGCTACCCGGAAGTATTTTCAAGGGCAAGGTGAATGCCATTTTGCCGGAAGTTAATGTGGCGACGCGAACCCTGAAAGCCCGTGTGGAGCTGTCTAACCCCGGCGCTCAGCTGTTGCCCGGCATGTTTGCCACACTGACCTTCGCGTCAAACAGTCGCGCCGATGTTTTGCTGGTGCCATCGGAGGCAGTAATCCAGACTGGTACACGCAGCGTTGTCATGCTTGCCCAGGAGGGCGGCAAGTTTATGCCCGTCGATGTGGAGCTCGGCAGCGAAGGCAATGGTCTCACCGAAATCCGCAAGGGCCTGTCCGCCGGCCAGAAAGTGGTCGTCTCGGCGCAGTTCCTGATCGATTCCGAGGCCAGTTTGAAAGGAACGACGACACGCATGAGTGATACACAATCCTCGGAGGCAGACAAGGTACCCTCGCGCCACCATGGGGTAGGCACGGTCGAACAGATCGGCAAGGATGAGATCACCATCTCGCATGGCCCTATCACGTCGCTGCAGTGGGGGGCGATGACGATGGGCTTCAAAGTACCTTTCAAGGGGTTGCCGCGCAATATCGGCATAGGTGACCGAGTCGCCTTCGACATCAAGCAAGGCGAAGATGGCAGCTTTGAGATCGTGGCCATTGCGCCAACCTCAGGTGTACCTAAAACCGAGAACAAACCCATGGATGGCATGAAGGCACACGCGGGAGTTGCGAAATGATCGCAAAACTGATTCGCTGGTCTATCGGCAACCGTTTTTTGGTCTTGTTGGCGACTGTTTTCATTACCGCCTGGGGCATATGGTCACTGGCGCGCACGCCTCTCGACGCGATTCCCGACCTGTCGGACGTGCAGGTTATTATCCGCACCAGCTATCCGGGGCAGGCGCCACAAATCGTCGAGAACCAAGTAACGTATCCACTGACCACCACCATGCTGTCAGTGCCGGGCGCCAAGACGGTGCGCGGATACTCGTTTTTCGGTGACTCCTTCGTCTACATTCTGTTTGAAGACGGTACCGATCCATACTGGGCGCGATCACGGGTGCTGGAATATCTGAACCAGGTGCAGTCACGCCTGCCACCGCAGGCAAAGACCGCGCTTGGACCAGATGCGACTGGCGTCGGCTGGGTCTATGAATATGCGCTGGTCGACCGTAGCGGCAAGACCGATTTGTCGCAATTGCGCGCCTTGCAGGACTGGTTTCTCAAGTATGAGTTGAAAGCGGTGCCCAACGTCTCGGAAGTGGCCAGCATAGGCGGCATGGTGCGCCAGTACCAGATCGTGCTCGATCCGGATAAGATGCGCGCCTTTAACATCCCGCACGGCAAAATCATTGATGCCGTGCAGAAAGCCAATCAGGAAACTGGCGGTTCCGTGCTGGAATTGGGCGAGGCAGAATACATGGTACGGGCCTCTGGTTATCTAAAGTCGCTGGACGACTTCCGCAAGATTGCCTTGATGACGACTGACGCTGGCGTATCGGTGCGGCTGAGCGATGTCGCGCGCATCCAGATCGGGCCGGAAATGCGGCGTGGAATTGCCGAATTGAATGGCGAGGGCGAAGTTGCTGGCGGCGTGATCATCATGCGTTCCGGGAAAAATGCGCTGGAAACCATCGATGCCGTCAAGGTCAAGCTGGAAAAGCTAAAAGCGAGCCTGCCGCCAGGCGTCGAGATCGTCCCGACCTACGATAGGTCGAGCTTGATCAAGCGCGCCGTGAGCAACCTGAAAGAAAAGCTGATCGAGGAATTCATTGTCGTCGCTGTGGTTTGCGCGCTATTCCTGTTTCACTTGCGCTCGGCGTTGGTGGCCATCATCACGTTGCCGATTGGTATCCTGATCGCTTTTATCGTCATGTATTATCAGGGAGTCAACGCCAATATCATGTCGCTGGGCGGTATCGCCATTGCCGTCGGTGCGATGGTCGATGCCGCCGTGGTGATGATCGAGAATGCCCATAAGCATATTGAAGGCTGGAATCACGCCCATCCGGGTAAACAGCTGAAGGGCAATGAGCACTGGCGTGTCATTGGCGACGCTGCGGCTGAGGTCGGGCCAGCACTGTTCTTTTCGCTTTTGATCATCGTTCTCTCGTTCATTCCCGTGTTCACCCTGGAAGCACAGGAGGGGCGCCTGTTTTCGCCGCTGGCCTTTACCAAGACGTATGCGATGGCGGCGGCGGCTGGCTTGGCGGTGACACTGATTCCCATTTTAATGGGCTATCTGATCCGCGGCCGGATTCCTGATGAACAAAAGAATCCCCTCAATCGCTTCCTGATCACGCTATACCGCCCCTTGCTCGATGTCGTGCTGCGTTTCCCGAAGCTGACTTTGCTGGCGGCGGCGCTGGTAGCGGCCATCACGATCTGGCCCATGAGCCGCCTCGGCGGCGAATTCATGCCGCCTCTGGATGAAGGCGATGTGCTATACATGCCGTCGGCGTTGCCCGGTCTGTCGGCCGGCAAGGTCGCGCAGTTGTTGCAGCAGACCGACCGGCTGATCAAGACGTTGCCCGAAGTACAAAGCGTCTTCGGCAAAGCCGGTCGTGCCGAGAGCGCCACTGATCCGGCCCCGCTGGAAATGTTTGAAACCATGATCCAGTTCAAGCCGCGCGATCAGTGGCGCGCCGGCATGACGCCAGACAAACTGGTGCAGGAACTGGACCGCATCGTCAAGGTGCCGGGGCTGTCCAACATCTGGGTACCGCCGATCCGCAACCGGATCGATATGCTGGCCACCGGTATCAAAAGCCCGGTCGGCGTCAAGGTCGCAGGCGTTAGCTTGCAGGAAATCGACCGCATTACAGGTGAAATAGAACGCGCAGTCAAAAAAGTACCGGGTGTTTCCTCAGCGCTGGCCGAGCGCCTGAACGGCGGACGGTACATCGACGTCAACATCGATCGCGACGCGGCTGCCCGCTACGGTTTGAATATTGCAGACGTGCAAAGCGTGGTGTCGGCGGCGATCGGCGGAGACAATATCGGTGAAACTGTCGAAGGATTGCAGCGTTTCCCGATCAATGTGCGCTATCCACGCGAGGTGCGCGACTCAGTCGAGAAGCTGCGCCAGTTGCCGGTGCTGACAGAGCGCGGTGCGCAAATCCGGCTGGGTGATGTCGCTGCGATCCGCATTGACGACGGACCGCCGATGCTCAAGAGTGAGAATGCCCGACTGTCAGGCTGGGTGTATGTCGACATTCGCGATCGTGACTTGAGCTCGACCGTGCACGACATGCAGCAAGTCGTGACCAAGGAAGTCAAATTGCCGGCGGGTTACTCCATTGCATGGTCGGGGCAGTTCGAATATTTAGAGCGTGCCACCGAAAAACTCAAAATCGTCGTGCCAGCGACTTTGCTCATTATTTTCGTGCTGCTTTATCTGACCTTCAAGCGCTTCGATGAAGCGGCCTTGATCATGGCAACGCTGCCGTTCGCGCTGGCCGGTGGCATCTGGCTGTTGTGGCTGCTTGACTATCACCTGTCGGTCGCCGGCGGCGTTGGCTTCATTGCGTTGGCGGGCGTCTCGGCCGAATTCGGCGTCATCATGCTGCTCTATTTGAAACATGCCTGGGACGAACGTTTGGCGAACGGTAACGCTAGTGAGTCCGATTTGCTCGATGCAATTCGTGAGGGTGCGGTCTTGCGCGTGCGCCCCAAGGCGATGACGGTAGCGGTCATTATCGCCGGCCTGGTGCCGATTATGCTGGGCACCGGTACCGGGTCGGAGGTCATGCAGCGCATCGCCGCGCCGATGGTGGGCGGCATGATCACCGCGCCGCTGTTGTCCATGTTTGTGGTCCCTGCGGTTTATCTGCTGCTACGTCGGCGTCAGATTCGCGCAGCTAGCCCCGCATTGGCAGAGGAGGCTTAGCCGTCATGAGACTGTTTGGCACATACCGCTCGACTAAGCATTTCGTGTTTTTCGTGAAGTGCGCGGCTGTGTTGCTCGGCTTTCTCTGGCGCAGCCATGTGCAGGCGCTTCCACTACAAATTGACCTGCGCGCATCTGCAGCGATCGCGCAGCCAATGACCATGACGAATTGCCAGCCCTGTGCCATGTGCTGTATCGGTCCACCTTTTGCCGTGCAAAAAGCAAGCGGCGACAACCTGGATCCGGGTGCTACCCCAGTCACGATGCGTTATGTTTCGCAAACGGATAGCGGGAGATTTTTTTCTGACATTTCAGAAGTTCCCGTAGTTGCACTGCGGTTTTTGTATTGTCGGTGGTTGAATTAGCCACGTGATGACGAGGATGAAGACACGTACATCAAACTGGTTTACTGAGGAATTATCATGAAAAAATTACTACTTACGCTGCTCTGTATCAGCACTCTTAGCACTGCATTTCCCGCCTTCGCCGGTCCCGACTGGCAACTGATTGAACAAGGGCGCAAGGCCAAACAGGCGCAAATGATGCGAGAGGCCAATAAAGCCCCGCAAGCTGGAATGGATCACCAGATGGCCCCAAAAACGGATCATCAAATGGATCCGAAAATGCACGAAAAAATGGATCAAATGATGAAGGATTGTCAGGAAATGATGAAGAAGTAACGCGATTCTGAAGTCTGGATGCGATCGCTCCTGATGGCATATGCCATCAGGAGCGGTCGCCACCGTCCGGGTTGTCATCGATTTTCCAAGTACGATTAAGAATTATGTCGTTACCGCAGTGGAGTCACTGGCACAATGGGCGGGTTCCGACTTCCGTTTTTATGTGCGCATTGGCTCGCGACCACAGAGCGTGGAGATATATGTTCAACGCCTATTTATTTGTCATTCCGGCATTGGCCGGTTGGGGCGCAGGATAGGTACTGACTGCGCGATGGAGGACGACATGAGCCCTATGAAGCGTACGCTCGAAGATGAAGTATCGGCGGTTTTCGAGCGTGCATGCCGCGAGCAGGATCTTGCCATTGCTGAGCATTTGTTGCGTGCGTTGGAGGTCTTCGCGCAGCGCGACGGAGATGATGCGCGGCTGGAACGGTCATTGCTTCGTCTCGTGCGAACGCTGCCCCAGCGACGGCGCTAGCGCCGCGCGGCAAGGACCGGAGTCGTAGAGGGGGCTGCGCGATGGGTTACCCCCCAAACGGATCGATCGACATGGCTGATAGCAAGGGTTACAACGCGGGCAAGAAGGTGTTAGGTATAGTCAAAGGTTAAGGCCGGCCGGTGCCGCGTAACCGAAGTGCATTGGTAATGACAGACACGGAACTCAGGCTCATCGCTAACGCGGCGATCATCGGCGATAGCAATTGGCCAGTAAATGGATACAGCACGCCGGCAGCCAGGGGAATTCCCAATGCATTGTAGATAAAGGCGAAGCCCAGGTTTTGCCACATATTGCGCACAGTATCGACTGAGATTCGCCGGGCAAGAGCAATCCCACGCAGATCTCCTTTTACTAGTGCTACGTGAGCGCTATTGATGGCCACGTCTGTTCCGGTACCCATGGCAATGCCAACGTTAGCCTTTGCCAGTGCGGGGGCATCATTGATTCCATCACCGGCCATCGCGACCACCTTGCCTTGCTTTTGCAGTTTTTCTACCAAGGCCAATTTGTCCTGTGGTTTTACCTCGCCGTAAAACTCCGCGATGCCTAGCCTTTCGGCCACGGACCGTGCGGTAGTGACACCATCGCCAGTAGCCATAATCACGGTCAGCCCGTCAGCGCGCAAGCCCTCTATGGCCTCATGCGTCGTTGCCTTGATGGGATCCGACACCGCAATCAGTCCAGCCAAAACGCCGTCAGAGGATAGATACATGACGCTAGCACCTTCTGTCCGCAGGCGTTCAGCGACCTCAGCAAGCGGCCGCCAATCGACTTTGTCAGCATCCATCAGCGCGGTGTTGCCCAGTGCGATGTGTACCCCGCCAAGCGTGCCGCGTACGCCAATACCGCTGGCGGACTCAAAACTGTCAGATTTGGTTAGCACCAGTGCTCGCCTGTTAGCTTCGTTGACGATCGCGTGCGCTAAAGGATGTTCGCTGCCCTGGTCTATGCTCGCCGCCATTTGCAGGACGTCTTCGTCCTTGAATCCAGGCGCTGCGACCACGCTGTTAAAGGAAGGCTTACCCTCAGTGAGGGTGCCCGTCTTGTCGACAATCAGTGTGTCGACCTTCTTGAGGTCTTCTATTGCCGCAGCATCCCGAAAGAGCACGCCCTGGGTGGCGGCGCGGCCAGTGGCAGCCATAATGGACATCGGCGTGGCTAACCCCAATGCACATGGGCAAGCAATGATCAGCACTGCAACGGCGTTTACAAAACCAAAGACCCAGCTCGGTTCAGGGCCGTACATTCCCCATAACACGAAGGTCAGTAGCGCTATGGCCACGACCACGATCACGAAATAGCCTGCGACACTATCGGCGAGTCGCTGCATAGGCGCGCGGGAGCGCTGCGCCAGCGCGACCATTTGTACGATTTGAGACAACATCGTGTCGCTGCCGATTTTGTCGGCACGCATAATCAGGCTCCCACTGGTATTGATCGTTGCGCCAATCAACGTGTCTCCGGGACGCTTTGTCACAGGTAAGGGCTCGCCAGTCAGCATTGACTCATCGAGCGAGCTCTCGCCATCAAGCACTACGCCATCCACTGGCACCTTCTCACCAGGTCGGACACGGAGTTTGTCGCCAACGTGGACGTGCGTGAGCGGGATGTCATCCTCGACGCCATCGTCCTGAATGCGTCGAGCCGTCTTTGGAGCGAGACCAAGTAAGGATTTGATTGCGGCGGAAGTTTGGGAACGTGCGCGCAGCTCAAGTATCTGTCCCAGAAGCGTGAGCGAAACAATGACTGCCGCTGCTTCAAAATAGACGCCTATGCGGCCATGTGCAGCAAAGGTAAGTGGGAAGAGGCCCGGTGCGATGGTGGCGACGACACTATAGCCATAAGCAGCCATTACGCCAAAACCAATCAAAGTCCACATATTCGGGCTCATGCGTGCCAGCGATTGCGCCCAGCGCGTGAAAAATGGCCAGCCGGCCCACAGTACGACAGGTGTGCTTAATGCAAATTCAATCCAGTTCTGGCCTGGCAGCCCCATTTCAAGGAACACATGTCCAAACATCGCCAACAGGAACACCACCAGGGTCATAGGCAGCGTCCACCAGAAACGGTGGCGAAAATCGACTAACTCCGGATTTTCCGCCTCATCTAGCGTCGGCATTTCAGGTTCGAGCGACATGCCGCAAATGGGGCAAGTTCCCGGTGCAGGCTGGCGTATCTCGGGGTGCATGGGGCAGGTGTAGACCGCTCCCTGCTGTGGCGAGTGCTCGGGGCTGGGCGCCGCATTCGCTCTATCGATGAAGGAATCTGGCGCTGCGTTGAACTTTGCCATGCATTTCCCGCTACAGAAGTGGTAGACCATACTTTTGTAGGTGATTTCTTGCTCGGGATTTGCGCCAACGCGCATGCCGCATACAGGATCGATGAATGGTTTTTCTTCCCCTGTCTTCATCGTATTGCCAGGCCCGGTCTTGCTATGGGTGTCGTGATGATGCTCGTGCGCATGATGCTCGGCGTCAGTTCTACTCATGAATCACTCCTTGGGCAGATTCGCCTGTTTCTTTGCCTACGGTGGAACCAGCTATGGTGACAATGGCGGGAATTGAACATTCCCGCCGAACGAAGTCATCTACTTGGCGGAGACTACTACCAGCCCCTTCATGCCGGCCTCAAAGTGACCGGGTTGTAAGCAAGCAAACTCCACTTTGCCGGCTTTGTCGAACTGCCAAACGATGGTTCCCGATTTTCCAGGCGTCACGGTCACTTGATTGGGTTCCGCATGCTCCATCTCCGGAAACTTTGCCATTTGTTGGGCATGTTCTTTTAACTCGCTCTCAGAACCAATGACCATTTCATGCTTGATCTTGCCGGAATTGTTGACGACAAAGCGAATGATCTCGCCCCGTTTCACGGCAATAGACGCTGGGCTAAAGCGCATGCTGTCGTTCATATCGACAGTGACGGTACGCGTCACTTTTTTCGGGTCGCCCGCCTTGCCCACAAGAGATGCGCTCTGCTCATTTGCGCCATGCTGGTGGCCACTATGTGCTACTGGGCTGCTATCCGGTACCGCAGCATTGCTGAAAGTGCTCAAGCTGGCCAGTAACATTACTGCAATTGCATTTAAGGTCATCTTTTTCATATCGTACTCCCTTGTAGAAAACCGTCGCGGCATTACATCGCGGTAGGTGGTTGTTGAGTGGTAAGAATTGCCGCCGCAAACAGTGCACCGAGCAGTAGCAAGGTTTCCACTTGTAAAACGACTCTCACCAGAGTGACGCCGCGCAAGGAGCGGGAGGCGGCAGGCAGTCCAAGAAATTTGTTGTAGCCGCCCAAGGCGATAGCCAGGAGGACCATTGCAACTTTGACCAGCAAGGTGATGCCATAGGTGGTATGAACAAGATGCTCTGAGCTCCCCACACGGTGCCAGGCGCTGTAAATACCAGTGGCGGCAATGGCAACTACTGCAAGCATTGCTGCCTGGGACATCAGTTCGAGGTACTGATCTGTGCTACCCGTATCAAATTTCCGTACCCGCGCCTCATGAAGAACAAACCAGCCGGTAACCATCACCGCACCAGTCCATAGGCCGATGGCAAAAAAATGAATCGCTTCAACCGCTAGCGGAATAGTCCAGAAGCCTTCCTCTCCCGCATGCCCCATGGACGCCCTTGTTACAGAAAAAACAGCCAAAAGTAGAACGACTGCAATATCGCTGCTGCGGCCGACTCCGCCAGCTAATCGCACAAAAAAGAGAACAAGCATCGCCACAATAATGGCGCAGCCTGCATGTCCGTAGTCGGTTGTAGACACCATCATCCAGAACATCGGGCACGCTTCGCGCAGGCCGACACCTCCCATGACCGCCGTCGCGCTCAATAGTGCTGATGCACTGGCAACCGTGCTGATTGCCGCCGCCATCAAGTCAAGTTTGCGCAGCGCGGGCTCGAAATGATCATGATCAACGCCACTGGAACGCATCCAGTAACGTGCAAACCATGATCCGACGAGCCAGGTAAAGCCGAGGTTCAGAAGTAAAGCTGAACTGACTTGCAACAGCGAGACTGCATCCAATTATTTCACCGTGAACTTAAAGTCGCCTTTGCGACGATGTCCGTCGTGTCCGGCAACCGCCCAGGTCACGGTATAGGCGCCAGCGTTCAATGTTGCTACTTCCAAGCGTAAGATGGCTGGATTTGCGGCATCGACCTTTGCCTTGTTTGCAGCGACGGTTTTGCCTTCGCCATCGGCCAGAACGATCGTGCTAAAGGCTTCTTCCACCTTCTCGTTGAAGGTCAGCGCAATCTCTTTCGGTGCAACTGCCAGGGAGGCACCCGCCTCGGGATTGGAGCTCTTCAAGCTCGCATGTGCCAATGCAAATGGGGTAGCCAGCGTTGCCGCCAATATGGACGTGGCAAGAATAATGTTCCGCAGGGTCTTCATCTTCTACTTTCGTTGTTAAATTTACTTTACTGCCTCGATGGAGGTGACCGTGAGTGCGCCACCAACTTTTTCCACGACGAAACGTACTTTGTCCCCTTGTTTGACCTTGTCGAGCATTGACGGCTCTTTGACTTTGAACATCATGGTCATCCCTGGCATGCCCAGGTTCTTCAGCTCACCATGCTTGATGGTCAGCTTGCCGGCGTCCTTATCCACTTTCTTAATTTCCCCTTCGCTCATCGCGTCTTGCGTCGCGGAGGCGCTCAGCTGCTGGGCGAACGCCACGGAGGTGGTTGCCACGGAAGACAGGCCAATCAAGGTTGCCAATACAACTTTGTGCAGGTTTTTCATGATGTTTCCTTTCAGTTAAAAAATTAGTGACCGCTATGTCCGGTCGGTTTACGAACAGTAACTTCAATATTGGGTTTATTCATCGTTGGCATCGACTGCCCCCCAGCGTTAGTTGCACGTTCTGGCTCAGGAAGGGCGCCCGTCCACTCGTATGCTACGGTTCCGGCCGGATGCTTGTACCAGCCAGGATCGGAGTAGTCGCCGCGCTTCTGGTCCTTGCGCACCTTCAAGACGGTAAACATGCCCCCCATCTCAACCCCACCGAACGGACCCTCGCCCGACATCATCGGTAAAGTGTTGTCGGGCAAAGGCATTTCCATGCCTCCCATGGAGCCGCCCTTGTCGCCCATCACCATATATTCAGGAACGATTTTGTTAATTTTCTCTGCAACCCCGCGATGGTTGACGCCAATCATTGTCGGTACCGAGTGGCCCATTGCATTCATGGTATGGTGGGATTTATGGCAGTGAAGTGCCCAGTCACCCAGGTCGGTAGCGACGAACTCGATGGCGCGCATTTGTCCAACGGCGACATCGGTGGTGACTTCAGGCCAGCGCGACGCTGGTGGAGTCCAGCCGCCATCCGTACCAGTAACGAAAAATTCATGGCCATGAATGTGAATAGGATGATTCGTCATCGTCAGGTTACCGACACGGATACGTACCTTGTCACCTTGGCGCACCGGCAATGAATCAATGCCGGGGAAGACGCGGCTATTGAATGTCCACAGGTTGAAGTCCAGCATGGTGTTGATCTTCGGCGTATAGCTTCCCGGCTCTACGTCGTACGCGTTGAGCAGGAAGACGAAATCGCGGTCCACCGCATGGAGCGAAGGATCCTTTGGATGGGTCACCCAGAAGCCCATCATCCCCATCGCCATTTGGGCCATCTCGTCGGCGTGGGGATGGTACATAAACGTACCTGGCCGTTTGGCCTCGAATTCGTAGACGAAAGTCTTTCCAGGAGCGATACCTGGTTGATTGAGGCCCGTGACGCCATCCATGCCGTTCGGCAGTCGCTGGCCATGCCAATGAACACTGGTGTGCTCAGGTAACTTGTTGGTCACGAAAATACGCACACGGTCACCTTCGACCACTTCAATTGTCGGACCTGGGGATTGACCGTTATAGCCCCACAGGTTGGCTTTCATTCCTGGTGCAAGTTCACGCACCACGGGTTCGGCCACCAGATGGAATTCCTTTACGCCATTTTTCATGCGCCATGGCAATGACCAGCCGTTCAGGGTCACGACCGGATTGTAGGGCCGTCCAGTGGGGGGCCCCGGGGGAATGTGTGTCTTGGCATTGTCCATCAACATCGCCTCAGGCAATGACGCGGCACCAGCCTTGCTAACGGCAACGGCACTCACCGCTACAGCACCGGCACCTCTGAAAAAGTCTCTACGTGAAATCATGGCATGGCCCTTGTATCGTTCGTACTTCCACCGTTGATGGCGGATTGAAGTTTGGTTTCCGCTATCCAAAAGTCGCGCTGGGTTTCGATGGCGGTATTCACGCTCACCAGTTGCTCGCGCGAGTCCGCCAGCAATTCGAATACGCTGGCAAGCATCCCGTTGTAGCGAAGCAGAACCTCGTCGGATATTTTTTTCCGCAGCGGCACAACATCGTCGCGATAATGACGGGCGATGTCATAGCTAGTGCGGTATGCGGAGTAGGCCTCACGCACCTCTGAGCGCGCCCGCACGGCGGTGTCGGTGGTGCGATGGACGGACTGCATATAAAGCGCTTCCGCCCGTGCGACCTTGGCGCCACCCCAATCGAAGATCGGTAATTCAAGGGAAATCTGGTAGCCGTTCTCGCGTGGCAAGCCTGTCGTACTCTTATTGGCGTAGCCGGCATCAAAAACGTTGATGAAGCCAGTTGCCTTTGTTAAGCCAAGTGCCGCGGCCGTCGCTTCGGTTTCGCGGCGGGCCGACAGCATATCGAGGCGTTGCGACATTGCCTGTGCTTCCGCATTGTTCATTTCCTGCGGCCTTTCCGGCAGAGGAGGCAATCGGTCCGGCAGGACGAAATTTTGCTGCTCTCCCCACAGGCCCAGGAGGCGAATGAGCTGTTCGCGCGTGGCTGTTGCTTCATGCCTGGTCCTCGCTAATTGTGTCAACGCATCTTGGTAAAACGCACGCTCACGGGCCTGATCAAGTGTGCTCCAGTTTCCAACCTTGGTCATGCTGTCGGCGAGTTGCGATGATGCCTCGGCGGCACCACGCACTTGCTCCGCGAAAGCGGCCGATTGGGCCGCCGCAACGGCCATAAAATATGCCCGACGGGTTTCTGCCGCCAACTGCACAGCCTGAGCAGCTGTTAGCAACTTGGCTTGCTCAAAGCGTCCTTGCTCAATGCGGCGACGCGTGGGCAGCGTCAGCAGGCCCGCAATATCAAACATCACACTGCGATCGATTTCAGCGTCGCCACCGCCGCTGACGCGGCCAAAACTAAAACTTGGATTGCGCATCCGTCCAGCTTGTACAAACTCAGCCTCCGAGACCCCCAATTCAGCGAAGGAGACCTTCAGGGCTGCATTATTGAGCAGCGCAATCTGGACAGCAGATTCAGGCGTAAGTGGTGCGGACAGCAAGGACTGCACCTGTGTATTGGACTGCTGGCTGTCTTTCAGAGTCTCTTTCGTGAAGGGCTTGACTTGCCCAATCCGCTCTTGCGTTAGCCGAGAGACATCATTTAAGCCACCATCCGGTGAAAAGCTGGCACAACCTGCAAGAAATACCACGCCGAATACAGTGGCTACCCGATTGGGTGTCGGCAACGATAATCGCTTCATGCTATTTGCCTTTCATGTTCATTTGATGGCCCTTGTGCGGATCGCTCGCCGAAGGCGGCTTGGGGTTTTCCTGGCCTTTTGTACCGGGCGCCATTTCCATCGACATGTCCCCCTGAGTGCCATGCTGAGAGCCACTGATGACTTCTTGATTTGCCTGAATCCAGGCCCTATCTGGAGATGTTTGGGGCTCCCCAATCGGCTTAACATCAGCAAAAGCAGAGACATATTTCAGCGGCGGCACCGTGGCATTGGCATCTGTCACCGCCGCAGTGGTGCTAGCGGGCTGAGCGGATTGTGCATAGACAACCGGCGAGAAGCTAACCGTTGCCAGAAGCAATAAGTGGAAGCGTTGCATGATTCTCTTTCAAAATTGACTGGTAATTGGGTGGATACAGCACGATATGAGGCGAACGCCAGTGCATGATTTCAGCAAGCGGCGGGGAAAGTGGTGTGAAGGGAGCTCAAGGGGCGCGAGGAACGAGTAATGACCATTGTCAGCTCCATGGCGTTGCCTCCAAAGGTAAAGCAAGGCGTACGCTGTCCTGCACCTTACCTGGGCCAGGTTGCTTACAATGTGCGTCAGCATGAAATTCATCTGCAGTATCTTCCCTGTGATGGTCAACCGAGTTGCTTGTACATTTCCCGAACCACCCGAAATGAAATTGCTTCCTCACGCTACACCTTCCAATGAACGGAAGGTCAAGCGAATTTCAGTTTGCCAGAGTATTTTCACTTCCACCTTGCCACAATCACCGCCCGCTGATTTAATTCCACCACTGCAATTCATCATATAAACAAAAACACTGGAGACCTCGTGCGCCAACTGACTTCCCTTCTTGCTATTTCCATATTCAGTCTTCCCTTATACGCCGCCACACCAACTGAAACTGTTGCTGCATTTCACGAAGCACTCGCCAGCGGCAAGTCCGAGCAGGCGAGCACTTTGCTTAGCCCGGAAATTAAAATTTACGAATCTGGGCATGTTGAACGTTCACGTGATGAATACGCTGGCCATCACCTGCCAGCCGATACCGCCTTTGCTAAGGCCACTAAAAGCAAAGTCCTAAAACAAAACGAACGTATTGACGGAAACCTGGCCGTCGTGATGCAGGAAACAGAGACCACAGGACAATTCCAGGGCAAAAATGTGCACTTACTCGGCACAGAAACAGCTTTGCTCGAAAAACAGGGCGATCAATGGGTCATCTTTCATCTGCACTGGTCGTCCCGCAAATCTCAGTAACTTCATGAGCCAGCAGTACACTGGCGGACGTACATGTAGTTAGTTGGCGTAGGTCGGGTTAGGTGCCACATACACACGTACGCCGTGGGTATTCACGCCAGACGGCGCAATTGCCGAAAAGTCAAAGCTCGAATTGGCTCGCAGTGTATCGAACTGCCAAGTGAACGTCTTACCATCCACATCAAACTTGACGACGTCGCCCTGGGCGACATTCACATACTTCGTAGTCGATGAAATCGTGATAGTGCGCGTGGCGGCCGGCGCCGGAGCAGCACTGCCAAACGCAGGATTCGAGTGCATTTCGCCTTGGTGTGCCATCGCGGCGAGGGGGCTGAGCGCGATGACAGCGAAAACGACGATGATGTTTGCTTTGAGGGATTTCATTGGGATGTCCTTATTTTTCAGGTGCGGGTGAATGAGGTTGCGGATCCGATGAAGCTATTCTACGTAGGTGACCCGCACACCCGAATGACGGAAACATTACATTTACATTACAGAAACCTTAATAATTTGATTAAGGTAGTAGGTTCGAAGTGGAACCGCGACTTTCTTGCGGCAACATGCTAGGCGCAGCAATGGTTTATCAAGAGTAGGTCGAGTGTGAAGATAGGCATGCCGTCGTTGCAGCCGCCAAGCATTCGCTTTAAGCGCTATCAGCCAATCGCCTTTGCTACCGCCATTTGATTGAGCAGCTTATTACCTCTCGATAAGTCGTTTGTCGCCAGATACGTGCGATACCAAAGTTTCCAACTTGCTGAGAGACACACACCTCTGCCACTGAGTACGAAGATTCAGCTAATTGGTATGTCGATACGTCTGGAGGAGACCCGGACGACAAGAGTTCCGTACCAAGGTGAATCATAGACGCGCATAAAAATAGGTTTACATTAATTTCATATTTCGATTATTATGGAATTATGGAATTATGAAATTAAAAGGAGTGCACATGGAAACTAAAAATGTCATCGCTGCGTTGGCGGCACTGGCCCAGGAGTCACGCCTGGCCATCTTTCGCTTGCTTGTCCAGACCGGACCGCAAGGGATGGCGGCAACGAAGATTGCCGAACAGCTGGGCATCCCGCCATCTTCCCTGTCATTTCACTTGAAGGAACTGGTGCACGCGGACCTGATCGTGCCGCGCCAAGATGGACGCTTTGTCATCTACGCCGCGCATATCGACAGCATGAATGCCCTGATCGGATTTTTGACCGAAAACTGCTGCGGCGGCGCGCCTTGCACTACTGCGCAAGGCGCAGCCTGTGATGCCGCATGAATCCAAACGTACAAATTGAATCGCCCCCCCCACCAACGCAGTGATTAAAGGAGTCGTCATGACCGAAAAAGTGTACAACGTGTTGTTCCTCTGTACCGGCAACTCAGCCCGTAGCGTGATGGCAGAAGCGCTTGTCTCTACCATGGGAAAAGGCCGCTTCCGCGGATTTTCGGCTGGCAGCCACCCGGGCGGTAGCGTCAACCCATTCGCCATTGAGCAAATTGAAGCGACCGGCTATCCGCTCGACAAACTGCGCAGCAAGAGTTGGGATGAATTCGGTACCGCAGACGCACCGCACATGGATTTCATCATTACTGTGTGCGACAACGCCGCCGGCGAGGTCTGCCCTTACTGGCCAGGCCATCCGCTCTCGGCGCACTGGGGCTTTGAAGACCCGGCTGCAGCCACCGGTACCGACGAAGAAAAGCGCGCGGTATTTCACAAGGTGTTCCGTCAGATAATGACCCGAATGAACGTCTTCGTCAGCTTGCCGCTGCACATGTTAGAAAAAAATGCGATCCAGCATGAGATCAAAGCAATCGGCCAAAGCGCCGTCTAGCGGACGTGCGCCCCGGCATGCCCGTAGATGACGGGCATGCCTTAATTTTCACTATTTTTCGATAACATCATGAACGTTCTTTTTTTGTGTACCGGCAACTCATGCCGCTCTATCCTGGCTGAAGCCACATTTAATCACCTGGCGCCGGCAGGCTGGCATGCGCTGAGCGCAGGCAGTCATCCGGCCGGGGCGCTGCACCCAGGAGCACTGGCGTTGCTGGCCAAAGAGCAGATATCGACCCTGGGGTATTACAGCAAGTCCTGGGACGCTCTGCCTTCCGTGCCCGATATCGTCATCACCGTGTGTGCCAGCGCCGCTGGCGAGACGTGCCCGGCCTACCTGGGCCCAGTGCTTAGAAGCCACTGGGGTGTAGACGATCCCGGCCATGTCACGGGGACGGACGCAGAAAAGGACGCTGCTTTCCGGGTGACGTATGGCATTCTGCGCGCACGCATCGAGGCTTTCTTCGCCTTGCCGCTAGAGCAACTGCGGCATGACCCGGTACGCCTGAAAGCTGAACTCGACAACATTTCCAGTGTCTTTGCCCCGGCAGTCCCCAAGGAGGCACGCGTATGTTGACTGCTTTCCTGATTTTCTTGGCGACTCTGGTACTGGTTATCTGGCAGCCGCGTGGCCTGGGTATTGGCTGGAGCGCGGCCATCGGCGCTGGCGTCGCGCTGCTGGCTGGCGTCATCCAGCTGTCGGACATTCCCGTCGTCTGGCACATCGTCTGGAATGCCACCGGCACGTTTATCGCCGTCATCATCATCAGCCTGCTGCTCGACAAGGCCGGCTTCTTCGAGTGGGCCGCGCTGCACGTGGCACGTTGGGGCGGTGGCAGCGGCCGCAAGTTGTTCGTCTTGCTGGTCCTGCTGGGTGCCGCTTTCGCTGCGTTGTTTGCCAACGATGGTGCCGCGCTGATACTGACACCTATCGTGATCGCCATGCTGCTGGAACTGAAGTTTTCAGCCAAGGCGACCTTGGCGTTCGTGATGGCGGCCGGCTTTATCGCCGACACGGCCAGTCTGCCGCTGGTGGTGTCGAACCTGGTCAATATCGTTTCGGCCGACTATTTCAAGATCGGCTTTGCCGAGTATGCGGCTGTGATGGTACCGGTCAACGCGGTGGCAGTGATAGCGACCCTGCTTGCTCTGATGTGGTTTTTCCGCAAGGACATCCCGCAAGACTATGACGTCTCCCAGCTCAAACGCCCCGGCGCCGCGATCCGCGACATGGCGACCTTCAAGGCTGGCTGGCTGGTCCTGGCGCTGCTCTTGATCGGCTTTTTCTGGCTGGAGAGCCTGGGCGTGCCGATCAGTGTCGTGGCCGCCGTCGGCGCCGTGCTGTTGCTGGCTGTCGCTGCCAAAGGCCACGTAATTCCTACGCGTGAAGTCATCCGTAATGCACCATGGCAGATTGTCGTTTTCTCGCTGGGCATGTACCTGGTCGTCTACGGCTTGCGCAATGCGGGGCTGACCGGCTACCTGACTGGCGTGTTCAATTATTTTGCCCAATATGGCGTGTGGGGCGCGGCCATGGGCACTGGTATGCTGACGGCGGTCCTGTCCTCGATCATGAATAATATGCCGACGGTGCTAATCGGCGCCTTGTCGATCGATCCGACCTCGGCGCAAGGCGCCGTGCGCGAGGCGATGATTTATGCCAATGTCATTGGCAGTGACCTGGGGCCGAAAATTACCCCGATCGGCAGCCTGGCGACCCTGTTGTGGCTGCATGTTCTCGACAGTAAGAAGATTCACATCTCCTGGGGCTACTACTTCCGCGTCGGCATCGTCCTCACCTTGCCTGTGTTGCTGGTGACCCTGGCGGCGCTGGCACTGCGCCTCAGTTTTTAACCAAAGGATCTATTATGGATATCACTATTTATCACAATCCAGCCTGTGGTACCTCGCGCAACACCTTGGCGTTGATCCGCAATACTGGTGTCGAGCCGCAGGTCATCGAATACCTGCAGCAACCGCCAACCCGCGAGACCCTAGCCGATTTGATTGCCCGTGCTGGCTTGAGTGTGCGTGAGGCCATTCGTCAGAAGGGGACGCCTTACCTGGAACAGGGCCTCGACCAAACCCAAATCAGCGACGAGAACCTGTTGGACGCCATGCTGGCACATCCCATCCTCATCAATCGTCCCTTCGTGGTCACGCCGCTCGGCGTGCGACTGTGCCGCCCATCGGAGGTCGTGCTCGACATTCTTCCTTTGCCGCAGCTGGGCGGGTTTGTCAAAGAAGATGGCGAGGCGGTCATCGATGCACAAGGAAAGCGGGTGGTGCCACATGCATAAGCTCACTGATCACTTGCCCAACATCAGCGCCGCGCACCTCGATACGCCGACCCTGGATAAACTTACGCCGCCGACGGTGGCCACGCACCCGCCGCGTATCCTCCTGCTGTATGGTTCGCTGCGCGAACGCTCGTTCAGCCGCTTGCTGACCCTGGAAGCGGAGCGCCTGTTGAAGCACTTCGGTGCTGAAACACGGGTCTTCGACCCGCACGGCTTGCCCATGGTCGACAGCGTCAGCCCTGACCACCCCAAGGTACAGGAATTGCGCGCCTTGTCGCTGTGGTCGGAAGGCCAGGTCTGGTGCAGCCCGGAACGCCATGGCGCCGTGACGGGCGTGTTCAAGTCGCAGATCGACTGGCTGCCGCTGGAAATGGGTAGCGTGCGTCCCACGCAGGGGCGCACCCTGGCTGTTATGCAAGTATCGGGCGGCTCGCAATCGTTCAACGCCGTCAACGGCTTGCGCGTACTAGGCCGCTGGATGCGCATGGTGACCATCCCGAACCAGTCGTCCGTTGCCAAGGCATACCAGGAGTTCGACGACAACGACCGAATGAAGCCGTCGCCGTACTACGACCGCCTGGTCGACGTCATGGAGGAGCTATATAAATTCACCCTGGTGGTGCGCGATCGCTCGGATTACCTGACTAGCCGCTATAGCGAACGCAAGGAATCCCTGCCGGCCGAAGTACGCGTCCTCGCCGAAGCGGCCATGGATCACGAGACGCCAAGCAAATAGGCTGTTTTCACGTTGGCCCGCTTCTCGGGCCGTCACTGCACCATGACATAGCCGAGGTTTTGGCTGAAAAGGTTAAAATGAAGATGAAAATTCTGGTGTTTCTCGGTTCTATTCGCACCAGCACACCGCCCCTGCCAGCGCGCGTGGGCGAACGCGTCGCCAAGGCCTGCGCGGCGCAGTGCAGCCGCGATGGCCACAATGTGGAGCTCATCGATCCACTCGACTACGACCTGGGTGACGTGTTCAAGCCGCACTTTTCCTATGCACAGGGGCGGGCGCCCCTGCCGCTAGAGCATCTGGCCAGTGAAATTGCCAGCGCCGATGGGTATGTGATGGTCAGTCCTGAGTACAATCATTCAATGAGTCCGGCACTGATGCATTTACTGAACCACTTTGGCAGTTCCCTGTTTTCCTTCAAGCCCAGCGCCATCGTGACTTATTCGGCAGGGCAGTGGGGTGGCGTGCGGGCAGCGGTCGGTATGCGTACGTTTCTGTCCGAGCTGGGCTGTTTGCCGGTGTCGGCCATGATCCATATTCCGTCCGCACATACTGTTTTTTCTGCCGATGGCAGCTTTGCGCCTGAAGTCGATAGTACGCGTTGGGTATCCTATATTGAGCGCACTTTTTCCCAATTGATCTGGTGGGCCGACGCCGCAGGACGGGAGCGGGCCCGCTCGGGAGGTACAGGGCCTTCGCCGGCATTCCTGCGCGATCCTACTCAACGCAATGCGCCGTGAGGCCACATATGAAGGATTATTGCTAGAATGACACTTCTGGTCGCCGTGCGCAGTTTGCGGCCGGGCTGCTTCCTGCCACTTCACGTCTATATGGATCCCGCTGATGATTCGACTTGCCACTACCACCGATGCTGCTGCGATCGCCACGATCTACAACCATTACGTCAGCAGTTCCACCATCACGTTTGAAGAGCAGATAGTCGCTATCGATGAGATGGCCCAGCGCATCGTCTCTGTGGGTGCGCAGTTGCCGTGGTACGTCTTTGAACGCGACAGCGAGATAGTCGGCTACGCATACGCAACGCCCTGGCGTGCCCGTAGCGCCTATCGTTTTTCGGTCGAATCGACGGTCTACGTGGCGCACGAGTGTGTGGGCCAGGGCATCGGCCGGCAGCTATACAGCGCGCTCATCGATGACTTGCGTGAACGGCAGTTACAAGTGGTCATCGGCGGCATCGCACAGCCCAACGACGGTAGCGTCGCCTTGCACGAACGCCTGGGATTCGAGAAAGTGGCCATGTTCAAGCGAGTTGGCCGTAAATTTGATCAGTGGATTGATGTGGGGTACTGGGAACTGCAGCTCGGGTAGCTAACCACTGAGCACAAGATTTCTGTCCTCGAAAATCCATTTTCAGCGCTTAACTGTTTCGTTCGGTGGTGTCGTGTCAGGAAAAAAAAGCGTGAATTGAGTAACTCCACTAAGCTCACTCATGACGCTGGCGCGGCCATGGTGAAGCGTCATGATCGATTTGACGATTGAAAGACCCAAGCCAGCGGAGGCTGACGTACTGGACCTCGATTTATCGGAACGGTAGAATCGGTCAAACAGCCGCGGCAGGTGTTCCTGCATGATGCCTGGGCCAGGATTGGAAACGGAAACCACGGCCCCGTCGTCGTCAGCTATCGCCTTGAGCGTGATGGTTTCACCCTTTTGGGTGTACCGAATGGCGTTCGATACAAGGTTGCTCACCGCGCGGCGAAGTAGGAGTCCATCAGCAAGCACTTTACCAGTGGCAATGACGATGATTGATATCCCGGCGTCGGATGCCGGCCCTTCAAAATACTCGGCGATTCGCGTCAGCTCAACATCCATGTCAAGCTGTTCAGTTGCTAGCAAAACTTGGTCATGGTCAGCCCGTGCCAAAAATAATATACTTTCCACCATTCTAGCTAGACGGCCAAACTCCTCGTAGTTAGATGAGAGCAGGTTTTGATATTCCTCCGATTCTCTGGGGTGAGACAGGGCAACTTCTGTTTGCACCATCAGATTGTTGAGCGGCGTACGCAAATCATGTGCCAGGTCATCTGCGAACCGGGAAAGGTTATTAAAGCTATTTTGCAAGCGGTCAAGCACCTCATTGAACGAATCAGCCAGTATCTGGAATTCCTTCGGGGCTGATTTTGCATGCAAGCGCACTTCCAAATTGTGCGCGCTGACTTGCTGAGCTTGCTGCGCGAAGAGCTTCACTTTGTGCAACGCGCGACGCACAAGCAGAAACCCCAGTAGGGCTGTTAGCACAGCACCAAAGAAGCCTGAAGCAAGAACTTTTAACTTGTATGCAGATAGAACAGCTGCGCGACTCTCTTCGCTCCGGGCGAGCGTGATTTGCACCACGGAACCTGTCGAACCAACAGTACCTAGCGCTGCGATGGCCCTTAGGTTGGGTTCGCTATGCCCTGGCGCAGCACGTACATGAGATGGCTCTGGCATCGTCTCAGCCGGCACAGCGCCATTGGCATGCATAAATGAACGTTCACTGGTATTGCGGGTTAATTCTTCACCGTTTTGTGCCTGCATAACGAGCAAAAAGCCGCCATGCAAATCGACCGCATCTAAAAAGCGGTGTGGATCCACACGAATCGATTCTACACTCGGTGTTTCCTCAAGCATATGCCTTATGAACACAATACGGTCAACAAGGTCTGCATCATCCCGTGCCTGGAGCTGTGCTGCGAGTGCTTGATAGAGATAGATGCCTAAGGCTGAAAATACAATTGCCGAGATGCAGGCGAAGAGCGCCCCCAGCTGAGTTGTGAGAGACCAGTTCTTGATCTTCATTGCCTATCTTCTAACACATAGCCCATACTCCGAATCGTATGGATCAGTTTGACCTCGAAGGGGTCGTCAATTTTTGCACGTAGACGGCGTACCGCGACATCCACCACGTTCGTGTCGCTGTCAAAATTCATGTCCCAGACTTGCGATGCAATCAACGGCCGGGACAAAACTTGTCCGACCCGTTTGGATAATAAATGCAAAAGTGCAAATTCTTTTGCAGTCAAATCAATCCGAACACCGGCGCGTATGACTCTTCGCTTGGGAATGTCCAGTTCAAGATCGGCAATCTGAAAAATATCAGCTTCTCTGATCGGCCCTCGGCGCAACAACGTTCGAATACGAACAAGCAACTCAACAAAAGCGAATGGCTTGACTAAGTAATCATCCGCACCAAGCTCCAACCCTTTGATGCGGTCATCGAGTCCATCCCGTGCGGTAAGAAACAGCACCGGCGTATCGACCGTTTTGCGTAACTCCGCGATGATTTGCCAACCATCTAAGCCTGGAAGCATGACGTCAAGCACGATGAGGTCATAGTGGGCAGTAGTGGCGGCGTGAAGTCCGTCGGGTCCAGTTCTCGCCAAGTCAACCACAAAGCCAGACTCGTTCAGACCTTTCTGGATATATTCGCCCGCCTTTTGCTCGTCTTCCACCACTAATAATCGCATATCACTTT
Source organism: Janthinobacterium sp. TND4EL3 (assembly GCF_900156175.1). Lineage (GTDB taxonomy): Bacteria > Pseudomonadota > Gammaproteobacteria > Burkholderiales > Burkholderiaceae_D > Janthinobacterium. Next base: position 224,044 of record NZ_FTMV01000008.1, on the reverse strand, counting down.
TCCACTTGTTCAACTGCTGTGTCCACGTTCTGCGGATGGCGAAGATACCCGTCGTTCTCTGTCTTTAGTCTACCTTGGAAAGGTGACAGTCGTCTAACGCCAGGATTACAATCCTGTCAGAATTGAACTGTTTACCTGTGCTGACTAGAATACGATCAAAGGTTCCTGCACTTTTTAAATTTTCACAACAGCGCCTTGATGTGAGCGGTGACCAAGAAGGGCGCGCTATCGGTCGGCAGGCTTACAAAGAGCAGAACGCATTGTAGAGGGATGGTGCTTATGACTACCGCGTGTCTGAATGTTAAGATGCTTCTAAGAAATGTCGACCTAATTGTTTTCTAAATGTTTTTCATGTGTTGTGGTGAAATTTTTCTCTTGCAAGTAGCCCTCGCAAAGTCATGACAGGCGTGATACATTCCGGGCATGCGCAAGTCCCTCTCCAACTACCTCGCTTTTTTCCTGTTCGTTATGTTCATGACGAACAGCGGCGCATGGACGGGGAGCAGCGTTCGCCTGGCACATGAGATGGCGCATATCGGCCAGCTCGACCAGGATGCAGGTGAACATGAGCATGCGCACTTGGGCCACAGCAATGACGGCGATCATGATGATCGTAACAATGAGGTGCTCGGCAAGTCCGGACACCAGGCCCTGCACGCCGTCGACCACCTTCAGTTTTTCCCGGATACCGCCTTCGGTGGTTTTTCGATGCTGGCTGCGGACGCTAATGTCCCGCCGCAATTCGTCACCCTGCGCTTGCCGCTCCCCTCGTACGACCCTCCGTTCCGCCCGCCTTGTAGCGACGCGCTGACAGCCTAACTCCGTCTGTATGACCGGGAGCCTGCGCTCCCCATCAAGCATTTGCCGGAGTAGATGCGCGCCCTGATGCGCCGCGCGTCTCTGTCCTCGTTGCATCTTTTACCTTTTGCTGCCTTCCTTCACAGCCGCCACTCTGGCGCGTCTGGGGAGCGTTGGTGTGCCTGGCCTGCGGGCCATGGCCTCGATTACCCGGTAGCCCTGTCTGTCTCATTCAGGAAAGAATCATGAAAACAAGAGAAATACTCTCGCCCCTGTGTCTGGCGCTTGCGCTGGCATTGTGCCTTCCGTCGTCCGCTGCGGAGCGTTCGGCCAAATTTGCTGTCACGGAACAGCAGATGAAAGCCCTCGATATTCAAGTGCGGGCATTGCAGCGCGATGCCGAGTTGGTCGTGCTGAACCTGCCTGCACAAGTCACGTTGCCCGCCAGTGGCGAACAGATTGTCAGCTCCCCCTTGACGGGCCTGGCGGTCCAGTTGTACGTACAACCGAACCAGGTAGTCAAGCGCGGCGCACCATTGCTGCGTCTGGTGAGCCAGGAACTCGGGCCTTTGCAATTGCAATTGCTGCAAGCTGCGAGCCGGGCCGGCCTGGCCCGCCAGACTGCGCAGCGCGAACGCGTCTTGTTCGATGAAGGCATCATCGCCCAGCGCCGCGTTCAGGAAGCGCAGACAGCGTTACAAGACAGCGAAGCGACATTGCGGCAGGCTAAAGCTGCGCTGCGCCTGGCCGGTCTGCCTGCGCAGGCAATCGAGCGCATTATTGCCAGCGGCAAGCTGGAGGATGGAGTGACGCTGACGGCTACCCAGGCCGGCATCGTGACCCAGATCGAAGTCAAACCAGGCCAGCGCATCGATCCCACCACCGCCTTGCTGCACCTGACGCAACTCGATCGCCTGGCACTGGAAATCCAGGCGCCCGCAGCGCAATCCGCGGCCTGGCGTGTAGGTGGTACCCTGCAGGTCGAGGGGCGCAACAGCAAGGCACGCATCGTCAGTATCAGCCCCGTCGTCGCGCCAGGCAGCCAGACGGTCACCATCCGCGCGGAACTCGATGCCGGCACCAGCGGCTTGCGGCCCGGCGAAATGGTCACAGTGCAATTGCCACTGGGCGCCAATACGGCCGCCTGGGACGTGCCACTGGCCGCGCTGGCGCACGATGGCAAGCAAGCCTATGTATTTGTGCACTCCAAGGACGGTTTTGAAGCGCGTCCGGTCGCCGTCGTCAGTAGCGCAGGGCAGCGCGTGCGGGTGTCCGGCATGCTCAAGGCCGGTGAAAAAATCGCCGTCACCGGTGTCGTGGCCCTGAAAGGCTCCTGGCTGGGCGAGAAAGGGGGCAGCTGATGCTCGCCCGCCTGATCCAGGCATGCCTCTCGCAACGCCTGTTTGTTCTGCTCGCAGCGCTGATGCTGGGCGGCGCCGGGTGGTATGCGTTCAAGCAGCTGCCCATCGATGCCTTTCCTGATGTTTCCAGTACACAGGTCAAGATCATCATGAAAGCCCCCGGCATGACGCCGGAAGAGGTGGAAAGCCGTATTGCGGTGCCGGTTGAAGTTGAAATGCTGGGCATTCCGAAGACCAAGGTCCTGCGGTCGGTCACGAAATACGGCCTAGCCGACGTAACCATCGACTTTCAGGACGGCACCGATATCTTCTGGGCACGCCAGCAAGTCAGTGAGCGGCTGGCCGGCATCACGGACAGCTTGCCGAGTGGCATCAGCGGCGGCATGGCTCCGGTTACCACGCCGCTCGGGGAAATGTTCATGTTTACCATCGAGGGCGGCGGTCTTTCCCTGGCCGAGCGCCGCAGCTTGCTCGACTGGGTGATCCGGCCCGCCTTGCGCACGGTGCCCGGCGTGGCCGATGTGAATGCCCTGGGCGGTGTCGTGCGCGCCTTCGAGGTCGTGCCCAATCCACTGGCCATGGCGGCAGGCGGTGTCACCCTGGCGCAGTTGAGCGAGGCCATCCGTGCCAACAACCGCAACGACGGTGCCGGACGCCTGGGTGAAGGCGATGAAGTACTACTCGTGCGTAGCGAGGGCAGCATCACCAGCCTCGATGATCTGCGCGCGGTCGTCGTCACGGTGCAAAATGGGGCGCCGCTACGCGTGGGCGCACTGGCCGACGTGCGTATCGGCTCGCTGACACGCTATGGCGTCGTCACCCAGAGCGGCAAAGGGGAGGCGGTGCAGGGACTGGTGCTGGGTCTTGCCGGCGCCAATGCGCAGCAAGTGGTTGAAGGTGTGCGCAAGAAGCTCGGCGAGATCCAGCCGACCTTGCCAAAGGGCGTCACCCTGAATGTTTTCTATGACCGGGCCGAGCTCGTTTCGAAAGCCGTGGGCGCCGTCTCGTCGGCGCTGCTGGAGGCAACGGTGATTGTCGTCGTACTCCTGGTCCTGTTCCTCGGAAACATGCGCGCGGCTCTCACAGTAGCACTGGTCTTGCCGCTGGCGGCGCTGATCACCTTCATTCTCATGCGCGGCTTCAATATGTCGGCCAATCTGATGAGTCTGGGCGGCTTGGCCATTGCCATCGGCATGCTGGTCGATGCGGCTGTGGTGGTGGTGGAAAACATCGTCCAAAGGCTGGCGCACGACCCGACGGCGGGCAAGTTGCCGCGCCTGCATACGATTTACCGGGCGGTGCGCGAAGTGGCCGTCCCTGTCACTTCCGGCATCGTCATCATCATCACGGTCTTTTTGCCGCTGCTGACCTTGCAGGATCTGGAAGGCAAATTCTTTGCCCCGGTCGCCCTGGCCATCGTCTTTGCACTGGCAGGCTCGCTGCTGCTGTCGTTGACCGTCATTCCCGTGCTGGCCTCGTATCTGCTACGCGAGGTAGCGCATCAGGAACCCTGGTTGCCGCGCAAGCTGCTGATCTGGTACGAACCCGTGCTGGCCTGGAGCATGCGCCGGCAACGCGTGGTTGCTATCGGCGCCGCAGTCATGCTGCTCGGCGCGGGCTTGCTCTACACACAGGTGGGCAAGACGTTCATGCCAACCATGGATGAGGGCGACCTGATTGTCGGCATCGAAAAGCTGCCTTCCGTCAGCCTGGAGCAAAGCGCTGCACTGGACCTCAAGATACATCAGGCCCTGATGCAGGCGCTGCCGGAAGTGACGGGCGTGGTGGCGCGCGCGGGTTCTGACGAGATCGGTCTCGACCCGATGGGCTTGAATCAAACCGACACCTATCTCTTGCTCAAGCCACGCGGCGAATGGCGGATGAAGGGCAAGGAAGCGCTGATGGACGAGATCCGCAAGGTACTCGACCAGTTACCTGGCATTAAATACAGTTTTACGCAGCCGATCGAAATGCGCGTGAGCGAGATGATTATTGGCGTGCGCGGCGATATCGCCGTGAAAATCTTCGGTCCCGACCTGGCGCAGCTGAACCAGTTCGCGTCGCAGGTGGAAACCGTGCTGAAAACCATACCAGGCAATCAGGATGTGTACACGGTGCAAAACGATGGCGTGCAATACCTGCGTGTGGCTGTCGACCGCCTGCAGGCGGGCCGCCTGGGCTTGAGCGTTGAGGAAATCCAGGATGCGTTGCGGGTGCAGATCGAAGGCCAGCAGACCGGGCATGCGGTCGAAGGCAACCGCCGAACACCAATCGTGTTGCGCGCCGACGAGTCCATCCGCCTGTCGCCGACGGATTTTGCCGCCGTACGCATTACCGCCAAAGATGGCAGCAGCGTGCCGCTCAGCACTGTGGCGAAGCTGGAACGCGCCGAAGGACCGGTCAAGATCGACCGCGAGATGGGCAGCCGCTACAGCGTGGTGATTGCCAATGTCAGCGGGCGCGACCTGGTGGGCTTCGTCAACGAGGCCAAGGCCAGCGTCGCCAAGACCCTTGCCTTGCCGACCGGCTACCGCATCACCTGGGGCGGCCAGTTCGAGAACCAGCAGCGTGCGGCCGCGCGCCTGGGCGTCGTCGTTCCGGTGGCTTTGGGACTGATCTTTATCGTGTTGTTTTCCACCTTCCGCTCGGTACGCCAGGCGCTGCTGATTCTGTCGATCATCCCGTTCGCCTTGGTGGGCGGCATCGTTGCCTTGTGGGCCACGGGTGAGTATCTGTCCGTGCCGGCGTCCGTGGGCTTTATCGCCTTGCTGGGTATTACGGTGCTCAATGGAATCGTTCTGGTCAGTTATTTCAATCAGCTGCGTGCCGAAGGCATGGCCCTGGCAGAGCTTGTGGTGCAGGGGGCGCGCCGCCGCCTGCGCCCCGTGATGATGACCGCCTCGATTACGGCCTTTGGCCTGATCCCGCTGCTGTTCGCCAGCGGGCCAGGCTCGGAAATCCAGCGCCCTCTGGCCATTGTGGTGATTGGCGGCTTGATCACGGCGACTGCCTTGACTCTGCTGTTGTTGCCCATTCTTTATTTGCGCTTCGCGGTGGCGAAGCAGGAGAAATTCCATGACTGAACTGTGTTTAACCTTGCTGTGTCCTCCAGCGCTGGAAGAGCGAGTGCTCGACACGCTGCTGATGAGCAGTGAAATTTCGCTTTTTACCAGTACTGCGGCCGCCGCACACGGCCTGGCGCACGATCGGCTCAGCGCCACGGAGCAAGTGCTTGGCTTGGCCAAGATGACGCGCATCGATGCACTTCTGCTGGAAGCGCATCGGGAAAAGGTGCTAACCATGCTGCGCCAAGTCTTGCAGGGCGGCGGTGTGCGCTATTGGCTAACACCCATTACCGAAGCGGGGGAGCTGCTATGAAGTATGGATTACTCATGGCGCTGGCGGCGGGTGCGGTCCAGGCCGCGCCACTTCCGCCGGCGCCCGGCTTGTTGCCGACAGCGATGGTGCGCCCTCTGCTGGACCAGGATCCTGAGGTGGCCGCCGCCCGTGCCGGGCGCGAGATGCTGCGCCAGGACGCCGCGCTGGCGCAGGAATCTCCGTACGAGTGGACCGCCAAGGTCACGGCCCAGCGGCGTACCGTGGAAGCCGGCCCCCATTACAGGGAGTGGAATGCGGGCGTGGAGCGCACGTTGCGTTTGCCGGCCAAGGCCAACGCGGATCGCCGCATCGGACAGGCCTTGCAGGAAGAGGGGGAGGCGCGCTATGGCGAGGCCTTGCTCGAGACCGCGCGTGAATTGCTGGGACTGTGGCTGGACTGGTCGCACGCTGAACAGGCGCTGGTATTGGCGGCCGAACACCAGCAGGCGGCCAGCGACAATCTTGTTGCGGTGAACAAGCGCGTCAAGGCCGGTGACGCCGCCGCGCTCGACGCCAGCCTGGCGCGCGGGGACTTGGCCGACCAGCAAAGAGTCAGTATCGAAGCCAAAACGGCGGCAGCTGTTGCTTGGGCACGCCTAAATGCGCGCTTTCCCGGATTCCAGCGCGAGTTGTCCACCTTGCCTTCCTCGCTTCCCCTTGCCGAGTCGCCGAGGTTCTGGCGTGAACGCATCCTGGCCCAGAGTGACGAACTCAAGATTACCGAGGCGCAACTGCTCAAGGCGCAAAGCGTGAGCGCGCGCATGCGGGCCGAGCGCACGCCAGATCCCACTGTCGGCCTGTACACGACGTCCGAGGTGGGCGGTCGTGAGCGCATCACGGGTGTCATGTTCAGCATTCCCTTGCCGGGCGCCCACCGGGCCGCACGCGATGGGCGGGCAGTCCAGGCCATGGAGGTGTCGCAGCATGAGGTCGCACTGAAGCGGCGCGCCCTCGATGGCGCCATCGCCGTATCGCTGGCGTCGGCACAAGGCGCGCATGAAAGCTGGCAGGTGGCCGAAGCGGGCGCGGCGGACATGCGTGACAACGCACGCCTGCTGCAACGTGCCTACACCTTGGGCGAAGCCGATCTTCCTACCTTGTTGGCGGCCCGCCGCCAGGCGACCACCGCCCAGCAAAACGCCCTGGCGGCGCGGGTGGCGGCGGCACGTGCGTATTACGGCATCTTGGTCGACGCGCATGTGGTGTGGGACATGGACCATGAATAAAGCATTTTTCCGGGCGTCTCCCGACGCCAAGACTGTTAATTGGAGCACTACATGAAATTGATGATGAACAAGCCGGGCCTTGGCGCCTGGTGGAGCTGGCTGGCCGGCGCCTTGCTGTGGCTATGCGCTGGTGTCGCGGCCGCCCATGGCGTATCCGAGTCCGACAAGGGTTTTCTACAGGCCAGCAGCGGCATGCAGATCCTGCCGTACATTTATCTGGGGGCCAAGCACATGGTCACCGGCTACGATCATTTGCTGTTTTTGTGCGGCGTGATCTTTTTCCTGTACCGCATGAAGGATATCGGCCTGTATGTGACGCTGTTTGCCATCGGCCACAGCACGACCTTGCTGCTGGGCGTGATCAACGGCTGGCATATCAATGCTTATTTTGTCGACGCCATTATCGGCCTATCCATCGTGTACCGCACATTCGACAACCTGGGAGGCTTCCAGACGGTCTTTGGCGTGCAGCCGAACAAGCGGGCGGCCGTGCTGATCTTCGGCTTTTTCCATGGTCTCGGCCTGGCCACCAAACTGCAGGACTTTGCCTTGTCCGCCGACGGCCTGGTGCCAAACATGATCGCCTTCAATGTCGGCGTGGAGATCGGCCAACTGCTGGCCTTGAGCATGATCCTGATCGCCATGCGCTACTGGCGCAGCACCACCAGCTTTGTACGGCATGCCGCCACTGGCAATTTCGTCCTGATGACGGCCGGATTCATTCTGGCCGGCTACCAATTCACCGGCTTTCTCAGCAAATAGGAGCACGACCCATGACATCCACACCAATGAACGGCGGCATTACGGTCGCTAAAAAAGAACTGTTGCGCGGTACCGGCCTGGCGGCCTTGGTTGCCGGCCTCATTTTGACTGTCGCGGTTCTGCCTGCCGAATACGGCATCGATCCGACTGGAATCGGCAAGGCGCTGGGCTTGACCACCTTGCATCGCCCGGCGGCGACCGCTGCCGACAGCGCACCCGCACCGCAGGGCTCGCAGGTAGCGGCGCCCGGCGAAGAACGCGCGCTCACGATTGCAGCAAAGCAAACCGTGCCGTATCGCTCGGACGAGCAGGAAATTACGCTGGCGCCCGGCAAGGGCCTGGAAGTCAAAACTCACTTGGCCAAGGGTGCAACGTTGATTTATTCCTGGGAAACGAAGGGTGGCGCCGTGGTCAACCATGATTTTCATGGCGAGCCGGTCAACGCGCGCGAAGACGAGTTCGAGAGCTTTATCGCCGACAAGGGAGTGAGCAGCTCCAGCGGCTCGCTCATCGCGCCCTTTACAGGTGTGCACGGCTGGTACTGGAAAAACAAATCGGCCGAGCCGGTGACCCTGGTGCTGCGCTCCAGCGGTTTCTACGCGGACATTTACAAAAAGTAAGTAATACGATTGGTTTGCTGTGTGCGGCGCTAATGACACGGTGCCGCGCCCATGTACGACGGCTTATCGCGGCGAGGCCGACCAAAATCGCCGCATCTATGGAGAATTGCATGAAAAAATTTATGTTGACGTTGGCCACTTTGTTGCTCGTTTCCGGAGGACCTGGCGCGTGGGCCCACACCGACCACGATCATGACGAGGCGCCGGCCCAGATCAAGCTCGAATTGAAGGTCGGCAAGACGGGAGCCACGGTGTATGCCAAAAGTGCGGGCAAGAATTACGCGACGGCAGGCGCAACTGGCGTGTTGGCAATCATGACGGGCAATACCAAGACCGACGTCGCCTTGCAGCCTGGCGCGGACAATACGATGATCGCCAAGACGGCGGTGCCGCTGGCCGCGGGCACCCGAGCCCAGGCCAGCATCACCTTCGCGAACAAGAACACAGTCAAGGCCGAGCTGGTCGCCAAGTAAGGCACCATGCGGCCCCTCACCGGGCCGCAATGAGGGTTGCGCTGCCAGGGTGTGCCGGATCGTGCATACTGGCAGACTAAGTAAATAATACGTTATGAAAGCATGGTATGGCATTTTCTTCATCTTCACCAAGTCACAGCACGCATCAAGGTGTCGTGTACGCCTTACTGGCGGCGGCCCTGTTTGGCGCCAGCACGCCCTTTGCCAAAACGCTGGTAGGGCAGGTCGCTCCCGTCACTCTGGCAGGAATCCTGTACCTGGGCAGCGGACTGGGCTTGCTGGCCTGTTTCTTGGTGCGCGCGGTGCTCACCCGCAACACCAAGGACAAACCCGCCACGCTCACGACTGCGGATTTGCCATGGCTCGCGGGGGCGATTGCCTTCGGCGGCATTGCCGGGCCAGTCCTACTGATGTTCGGCCTGACCCTGACGCCTGCCTCCTCGGCATCGTTGCTGCTCAATATCGAGGGCGTGCTGACGGCGATGCTGGCCTGGTTCGTCTTCAAGGAAAATTTCGACCGCCGTATTTTCATTGGCATGCTGCTGATCGTCGCCGCTGGCATCCTGCTGTCCTGGGAGCAGGTGCCAAAACTGGGCGTGCCTTGGGGCGCGATCGCCATTGTGGGCGCCTGCCTGTGCTGGGGTATCGACAACAACCTGACACGCAAGGTGTCCGCTAGCGATGCCTTGCAAATTGCCGCATTGAAGGGCCTAGTAGCCGGTTCCGTCAACCTGGCCATCGCCATGGCCTTGGGTTACACCTTGCCCAGCGTCAGCATTGCCCTGAACGCAGGATTTGTCGGTTTTTGCGGCTACGGCTTGAGCCTAGTGATGTTCGTGCTGGCGTTGCGCCACCTGGGAACGGCCCGCACGGGCGCTTATTTCTCGGCGGCGCCGTTTGTCGGCGCGGTCATCTCACTTTTCATGCTGGGCGACATTCCCGGGCTGCTGTTCTGGCTGGCCGCAGCGTTGATGGCCGCAGGCATTTGGCTGCATTTAACGGAAAATCATGAGCACGATCACGAGCATGAGCCGCTGTTACATACGCATGTGCACAGCCACGACGCCCATCACCAGCATACGCACGATGACAGCTGGGACGGCAAGGAGCCGCATGTGCACACCCATCAGCATCTGCCGCTGCGCCATGCGCATCCCCATTATCCCGACATCCATCACCGGCACGATCATTCATGACTCTGGTCAAAAAGAAGATTGCATGGGGCGAAATCGCGGATTCGCACAATGTCGCCGAGTTTATGGGTGTAGAGGGTGAATTCGTACGTTCCCAGGTAGATGGAATGCTTGGAAGGACCAGCGATGATTGACGAGGTTGGAGCTAACGTCTGAAGGACCGCGCCGCCATTGCCTACGGTGTTCAAACCGCTAGCGAACATGCTAGCCTTTTCTTTCTTACTGGTCCATGTGGTTCCAAGCATGCCGCTTTAGAACCGTTCAATGTTCTCTCTTCGAGACAACTCCACTAAATGGCCGTTGTAGCGCGGAAGCCAAACCCACAACATATCCATTAGTAAAGCATCATCATCTGTAAGCTGTCGGACGAAGTGATGAGATATATGCCATTGCGTATGGAAGTTATCAGCAAACTCGTGATCCTTCGACGGGTAGCCACGACAGCTTGGCGGAAGGTATTGCCAAGGTAGGACTCGGCCATCTTGGTTAGCCCAGGATTGATGGCATCGGTCAGGATTGTCGTCAGCAGCAAGGTCTTGTCCTTGGCCGTGTCGCTGGTTTTCAGATGTGTGAAGTGCCGGGTGAACCCGGCCACACATCGGCTTCCATCGAGAGTTCAGTGATCTTGGTGTGCGTTAGCAGCATAGCTCAATCAGACACGTCAACGCTTAAAGGCGAGCAAGAAAACACCACCAGCGACCAGCGAAATGCCCGACCACTCCCGGACTGATAGCCGTTCTCCTAGGAATGTGAACGCGAACACAGCCACCAAGACGAGGCTAAGCTTGTCCACAGGCGCGACTTTGGATGCATCCCCTATCTTGAGTGCCCGGAAATAACATACCCAAGACGCGCCAGTGGCTAGGCCAGACAGCCCAAGAAACAACCAAGTTTTCGGCGAAAGCTCAAAGGGATTGGACCACTTGCCCGTATAAGTAACGAACACGGATAGTACGACAATAATGACCGCCGTTCTGATCAAGGTGGCCAGATCGGAATCGACTCCCTGTATGCCTATCTTGGCAAAAATAGCAGTCAGTGCTGCAAATACGGCGGATAGAATAGCCCAATAGAACCAGCCAGTTGATGTCGCCATATATTTCCTTAAAGTGGTTTAGCCAGCGGCATGAGCACACAGATACATAGGCCAGAGTGCGTCACTTCGTCTGAGAATCCTATTTGAATCTCAGCGCCAATCCGATCCGTGACTGCCTTGACGATGGAAAGGCCCAGACCTGATCCGACCTGATCGCTCCCAAGAATGCGATAGAATGGGGCAAACACCCGATCTTGTTCTACTACTTGAATCCCTGGCCCTGAATCTTGGACTCGCAATATTGCGCGACCTTCTTCCTCGGCGACAGAAAGATCGACCCTGCCGCCAGTCGGCGTGTAACGGATGGCGTTATCAACCAAATTCTTGACGACGGCAATCATGTCCAGTTCGTTAACCCAGAGTAGGGCGTCTTGTTCTCCTTCGACACCAATATCGATGTGTTTGGCTTCTGCCAGTGGCATAAGGTCTTCCAGAACACGTCGATAGACGTCCTGCACGGATACGGGCGACCCGGGTCGGTCGAGCGCAGACTGAGCCTTGGCCAAGGTGAGAAGCTGATCCAATAGGTTCCGACCACGCTCGATGCCTCGGCGCAATGTCCTGAGACGTTCACGTGCAAGGTCAGGCATATCTACCTCGGCCAGCCGCTCGGCTTGCAGTGACAAGGCGGTTAACGGAGAGCGAAGCTCATGCGCCGCATCCGCGACAAACCGGCGCTGTGCTTCCATCGCTTTCTCAACTCTGGTAAGTAGACTATTGATTGCCACCACGAACGGTCGTACTTCAGCAGGAAGATGCTTTTCTTCGATTGGATGCAATTCTTGTTCGGCGCGTTGGTCGATTTCCGCAGATAAAGAAGCGATGGGCCGGAACATCTTACGCACAAGATCAGCCACGATCAAAAGCAGGATTGGAACCAGAATTAGCAACGGCATCAAAGTGCGCAAAGCGCTGTCGCGTGCGATTTCATCGCGAACGCCAGTTTCCTGCGCTACGGCGATACGCTCGCCGTTGGACGTTGTTTTAACCAACACACGGAACGGTTCTCCGTTAACTTCAAGCGTATGCAGACCATCGGGTAGCGTGATTGGTAGTGGCAGCGGTGCTCCGGTCTCACCTTTTCCGATCACCTTTCTGCCATTTGCTAGATACTGGACAATGACCCGGGACTCTTCATCGCTGTCTTTGGCGCGTCCATCGTCTCCAAAATGTGTAAGCGGGAGGTGTTGCTGATCAAACAGCGCCGCAACTTGGCGCAGCATATCGTCTTGCAATTCGTGGGCTTCGTCGAATGCGGATACGAATGAAAATAAGCCAGCCACCAATGCGATGACCAAAATGGCCAGCGACAGCGAAAACGACAGCTTGAACTGGACTGACTCGTTCAAACGTTTTTTGAAACCATCCATCCAACCCCCCTGACATTTTTGATGATTTCTCCGCCCAGTTTGCGCCGCAGTGCATGGATCAGGAATTCGACCGCGTTGCTTTCCACCTCTTCGCCCCATCCGTAGATACGGTCTTCCAGATCACTGCGGGAAAGAATTGCACCGGGGCGTGCCAGCAAGGCTTGCAACAACGCGAACTCACGGTTAGAGAGTTGCGCCGGGGCACTACTGTTGACTGCGGCCTCTCGCGTGGCTGGATCAAGCGAGACAACACCGTTGCTGAGTATGGGCGTTGCGCTGCCTCCCTTGCGTCGTAGCACGGCGCGCATGCGGGCCAGCAGTTCGGCCATTTCAAAGGGCTTGAGCACGTAGTCATCGGCCCCGCCATCCAAGCCGCGCAGTCGATCATCGAGTCCGTCACGGGCGGTGATGATGAGCAGTGGAACGGGGTTGTCCTTGGCGCGGATGTTGGTCAACACCTCCAGCCCATCCTTGCCAGGCAGTCCAAGGTCGAGCAGCACCAGGTCATAGTGCTGGCAACCCAGTGTCGTAAGGGCAGTTTGACCGTTTTTTACCCAGTCGGCCGCATAAGAGGCGTCTTTCAACGCCCCTTGGATGGCTTCGCCAATCATGGTGTCGTCTTCGACCAGCAAGACTCGCATTATTCCTCCTTCTTATACCGATAATTCAATGCGCTGTTCTGGCAGCCCTTTGCTTGAATAGCAAAATACTAGTCAAAATAAAGGCGAATAATGCCGCTGATGCTGAGTAACGACTCAGAGCCAGGCCGCCTGCACTGAGCGGCTTATCCAAAAAATCCCCCACCACGGCACCGAGAGGTCGAGTCAAAATGAATGCTGTCCAAAAAAGCAGGGTCCGCGACACATTTGTCCAATAGTAAGCTGCAACGACCAGTGCCAACAAGACGCTGAACGCTATAGCGGCGCCGGTGTAGCCCAAGCCAGCGGTACCGGCTGTCCAGTCGCCCAGTGCCGTTCCCAAGGTCTGAGAAAACATGATAGTTACCCAGTAGAATATCTCGGCTTTCGGCGAACTGAGCGTGCTGACCGACACTGATCCTAGTGTTCGATGCCATATAAATAGGGAACCGAACAACAAAGCTATAAGTAAGGTCGAGCCACCAGCGTACCCGATACCAAGTGATCGGTCTGCAAAATCAGCCAGCGTCGTGCCGACTGTGGTAGTTGCAATGATGGTTGCCCAGTAAAGGAAGGGGTGAAATTTCTTGGCCTTGATTTGCGCAAATACCGCTGTCAGAAATACCGCCAAGAAAATAGCAGTACCAATCAGGTACCCCAAATTCATGGACATCGAAACGGCATCGCCAGCTGTTTCGCCGAGCGTGGTGGCTGCAATCTTAATGATCCAGAAAGCGAGCGTCACTTCTGGGACTTTGCCTAGTGCTTTTTCTGTTGAAATATTCATCTCAATTCCTGTTTGCTAGTTAGGGCTTGGCTTGGAGGGAATCAAAAATGGTCAACAGGTCAGCTAAAGCTTTTTTGCAGTCAATTTGACTGGGCACATCAGCACGTAGGACGCTAAGGGTTCGGTCAATGGACTTGTCGAGCAAATGCCAGTCAGCCGCTGCACGTGGCTTCAAGCCTGCTTCCGCCGAGTCCCATGCAACTTCTAACTCCTTGATCCGCGTTTTAGCACCTGGCAGATCGCCTTTATCTACAAGGGTCGCAACCTCTGCTGCAATGCTTCGAAACGCAGATAGGTCCCCCAGCTTGGATGCAGTCTTTGCCGGCGGCGAAGAAGTAATCTGACTTGTTGCTAATGAAGTGGAGCCTGCCGTACCGGTGTTGGTGGACTTTGAGCAGCCAGCAGCAAGTGCCAAGAGGGCGATGGCCGATAGAGTGGCAACGGAGTGAGTCATCGAATGCAAATGGCGCATGATTTTTCCTTGAGTTATTAGATAGAGTTTATTCGACGGCTTGTGCATTCATGCGATTGCCAACGCTGAACTGCGCAACGGCCACCAGCATCACGATCACGGTCAGAAATAGAGCACTGGTCCACATGGCACCCATGCCAAGGCCGCCATAAGTTTTGGCCTGGGTCAGCAGGTCACCAAGCGCTGCACCGAAAGGGCGAGTCAGGATGTAGCCAATCCAAAAAGTCAGTACGGCGCTACCGCCTAAGCGGAATGCTGCATAGGTTAAAGCGATCAGTGTACCGAATGACACGGCTCCCCAAGTGAAGCCCATGCCAAGCGCTTCGGTCGCCAAGTCACCTGCCGCAGTACCCAATGCAAATGTGCAGAGAATGGCCGACCAGTAAAACAACTCCCTACGTCGCGTGAAAATCTCATGTATGGACAAGCTGCGCTCCACCCAAAACCAAACTGAAAAAATCCCCGCAAGCGCCACGGCAAATGTCGACGTGCTGACATATAGGCTAACGCCTAGCCCATCGGTTAGTAGGTCAGTAATCTGAGTGCCGACCACGCTGACCAGCACGACCGTAAGCCAGTAAATCCAGGGAATGTAGCGCCGCGTGCGTAGCTGCATAACTAGGGCAACAGCCAACAGCGCGCCCATCACTGTGCGAGTTATGCCTTGGCCGAAGCCTGCATTGACAGCCAGAAAGTCGGCTCCTGTTTCTCCGACCGTCGTGGACATGATCTTGATGACCCAGAACGAGAGAGTCACTTCTGGGACCTTATTGAGCCAGGTGGATGCGGAAGGTATGGGCAGTGTATTCATTGCGTTATTTCCTGCAAAGATTGGTTGTTCTTGGGGCAAGTTTGAACGGCGAAACTTAGGCCATCCATAGGCCCATCACTTGCGTACCCATCCAATTTGGATGAGTTTTCGGAAGAGAATTCGATGAACGCTCAGGCTAAGGCGGTAAGTGGTAGGCAGATACAAGCGTACTCCACGAAAGGCCAGCCACGTACTCACCACTCCAACCAGTGCCGCACCCAGCATGTCCAGCGGGAAATGAACGCCGAGATAGATACGCGCCCAAGCAACAGGCAGCCCCAATAATGCCAGTGCCAGGCCAGCCACACGTGAGCTGCTGTGCATCAGGAAACTAAAGGCGACGGCCCATAGGAGCGTCAGATGGTCGCTCGGGAACGAAGAATCCGCCGCATGGGGAATCAGGGTGTGCCCCAGACCGATCATGAAAGGACGTGGATGTTGCGAAACCAGCCCAATGATCTGGTTGATGAGCAAGCCTGCTAGACCGGACGCGGTCGCTTCGAGCAAAACCTTGCGGGTATGTTCGCTTCCGCGTAGCCAACCGAGCCCGAGGATGGCCGGGAGCGCCCAAATGGCATATTCAGCGAAAATGGTGGCGACGGCCAACAGCAGCGTGCTTGGATGCTCTGGTGCATTAAGCCAGAGAAATAGTGCGTGATTGAGGTTTTCCATTTGTTCTCCGTGGCCGGATCACCCCATAGGGATGCCCCGACCATAGTGGCGTATAGTCAATCTCGCTTGTCGTGGTCGTCGTCACGATCCGCTTTGTCTTCGGCGGACGAAATGACCGTGCCTTTGTCGGCATCGACCTTGACATCAAAGACCTTGGCGCCACTGACGACTTCCACGTCGTAGACCCAGCCCTGTTTCGAGTTTTCGTACTCAGCGCGTGCAGCCTTGCCATTGGCGTGTTGCTCGGCAGCGGTGACAGCCTGAGCCAGCGGGATTTTGGCTTTGGTGATGGCCATGGCATCGTTTTCCATGCTGCCTTGGGCGGCATAGGCAACGGTGGCCGCAGCGGCGATGGCTGCGGCCAGGATAGAAAGTTTGCTGTAGCGATTCATGGTGCTTCTCCAAAAAGAACGCAGGTATTTGCGTAATGGAGAGACTACGGAGGATGACTTAGCTGGCACTGAGCCGCTGCAAAATAGTTTAGTTTTGCTTTATTTTCCGTTTTCTGAGACGCCTCCAGGGAGGATGGCCCATATCAAACCCATCACTTCATGCCAGTTGGCCCTGCATACGGGCTCCAACCCAAATGTTTGATTACTTGCTCGCAGGATGAAGAAGGTTCTGCTCGATGCGGCGCCGGTTAAAGGAATCTTCCCTGTCAATGTAACGCATGGCAGACTGTGCATTTTTCCAGCCGACATGTTCCATCAGCGTTTTCAGATCCCACCCATTGGCAGTCGCCCAGGTGGCAAAGCCGCGGCGCAGCGAGTGGGCGCTGTACAACTCAGGCGCATCCACGCCAGCTTCTTGCAGGATATTACGCAGGAGCGGCACCAAGCTATCGATGTTCAATCCGTTGACGCCGATGTTGCCCCAGCGATCAATGGCACGAAACACCGGTCCAGCCGTCAATTTCGCTGCGGCGATCCATTCCTCATAAGCGCTGACCGGGCACAAGCGCGACAACAACGGCACCTTGAAATTGCCACCCTTGAGCTGGCGATCGCCTTTGGTACGCGGCAAGAAACAAGTCATCCCTTCACCTGGCGTGATGTGAATATGCTCGATCTGCAAGCGCGTCAGCTCATCGCCGCGAAACCCGCGCCAGAAACCGAGGAGAAACAACGCTTTGTTGCGGCGGTACCGCAACTCGGTGGCCAGTTCACCCTGGGATTGCGCGGCGTCGACGTTGGCCGTCAACCAGTGATCGATCGCCATGAGTTGATCGATCTGGAATGGTTTTGCCCGCTTTTCCTCGGTTGGGTGCAGCGTCTGGATACCGCGTAAGACTTGGCGTACTACCGGAGCCTTGGTTGGGTCGGGAAAGCCCTGGTCGAGATGCCACTGGGCTAATGCGGCCAATCGCTGACGCAGTGTGTTGATGGCATACTTGCCGGCTCGGTCGGCTAGGTAGCGTGCCACGCTATCGGACGTCGTCGGCAAAAAACCACCCCATTCAACTTCAAAGTCGCGGACCGCGCTTCGATAGCTCTTTCGCGTGTTCTCGCGCGTGGCAGCCTGCAGAAAGAGGTCGATATCAGACATGGCATGGTAAGGCAGAAAAAGCGGGCGGGTAAGGTCGGCTGGTAAGATCGTCGCTAGTGGCGTTGCCAATTATGTCCGGTGCTATCGGCAAATGTACATCAAACGCGACAAAAATGGCACGAAAAGACGTCTGACACAGGATAACCTTATATTATCCTGCTTTAATTTCAAGGAAAATTTGAGCTTGAATTTCTCGAAAAATGGTATGTAATTACATGGTATGTAATCCATCATCTTATTTCGTGGAGAGGCCATGGGCCGCGCCGGACTGTATCAATCGGATATCAAAAAAGCGCGCGATGCGTTGCTGGCCCAAGGGCGCTACCCCTCGGTCGACGCAGTCCGCGTTGCCTTAGGCAACACTGGGTCCAAGACCACCATCCATAAATATCTGAAAGAACTGGAGACGGAAGAAGGCTCTGGCGACGGGCGCAAGGCGCCGATCAGCGATGCCTTGCATGATATTGTGGTTCGGCTGGCCGCGCGACTGCATGAAGAAGCCGACGAACGGACCTCGGCTATCGAGTCCCGGAACGCCGAGCAGGAGCGCGACCATGCCGCGGCCGTGAACAGCTATGAGAAAGAACTGGCGGCGCTACAACAGCAATTGCGCCAAGCCAGGGATGATGGCGTCGAGGAAATACGAACGCATACCCAAACTCGCTCCAGTCTGCAAAATGAGACCATCTTGCGCCACACAGCGCAGCAGCAGGTGGCCGATTTGCAAGAGCGCCTGGCCGAAAATGAGGCGCACCGGCGGTCGCTAGAGGAAAAGCATGCCCATGCGCGCGACTCCCTGGAGCATTATCGTCAGTCAGTCAAGGAACAGCGCGATCAGGATCAGCGGCGCCATGAACAGCAGACACAGCAACTGCAAGCCGAGCTACGGCAACAGCAACAAGCGGTGGTGCTCAAACAGGAAGAGGCGACTCGATTGAACCAGGAAGGCGCTAAATTGGTTGCCGAGCTGTCACATGCCAAACATGCGCTTTACGAGCAACAAGCGCTCGGCCGTCGGCAAGATCAAAAGATCGAGCAGCTTCATGCGGGGCAGCTGCATGCCGGAGACCTGGAACGACAACTTGCCGCCAAAGTGACTGAAAATGAGGTATTGCTGGGGCAGGTGGCAGAATTGGGAAAGGAAATGGGGGGACTGAAAACCCGACTACGTGAACTCGAATTGTCCTTGGCCCAAGCTAACGCTAGAGCCGAAGCGAGCCAAGGCATCAGTGAGGAGTTGCGGGGTTATCTACAGTCACTGGACCGACCACCCGCCTAAGAGAAGAGCTAGAGACTGGTCTGGAGAGCCGGCTGCCAGTCAAAATGAAGAGATATCGCAACAAAAATCAGAATTAAAATTCTTTAAAAACAAAAACTTAGATCAAATTTTGGGGATTTTTACAGGAATCCGGGCCGCCCCTCAGGCCGGAATTGACTTTCTGCTCAAGCGTTATTCGGACATGGCTACGCCGCTTGCGCTAGCGCTTGAAATTTTCGAACCGAGGCAACAAAAGGAGAGTTCTGGCGCAAAGCAGCCGCGCGAGACGACCGCTCTTCCAAAATGGAAGCCGCGTCATTAGGTCGTTTAAGAAGTTCTCGCCAAGTAGAAATATAGTCTCTGCTACAGAGTAAGCTCTTTTCCCAACTTTCTACCTGGAGGTTAGCTAAACGGATAATTTCGTTCACAATCGGCGCCGGTGCAGTGCGCAGGGCCAATGCGACTGACACATGCTTTGCGAGACGACGTTCGTCAATTTCCAAGAACGCTTCGTGATTATGGTGAATTTGTGAATTGCCTATCATAATGCCATCTCAGACCGCTTCAATTATAGCGAAGAACCCGCCGATGGCTTCAGCATAGCATATGTTTTGCTTAAAAATGATGCACCACCCCGACAAACTAGGGGGCTGGAGCAAACAGAAAAGTGCCGTCGGGGCTTTCTAAGTTGTTATCCAGACACATGCAGCGGCACTCTAGTGAGGATGTCACGAAATCACTTTGAACGCTCGTAACCGGAAGCACCTGAAGACAGGTGCCAATCGGTGATCCGACGTCGGCCAATATGATATGGACCTTCGAAACAAAAGTTGGGTACGGATCACTTGACGTTTTCTTAAAAGGACTTTTGTGCGAGCGAGAATCTATCTTGTCGATGATGCATTAATTGCGGAATGCGAAAGCGGCCTTCGTTTATCGCACTCTGATGCTACTGAACTGGCTGATCTTCTTTGGATAAACGATGTGACATCGGAAGAAGTATCCATGATTGACTGGCATGAGGACGTAGAGCGTGCTCCTCAGTCCGGGCACAAGATAGCCATCTATCAGCGTCTACGCCTGCATGAGCAATCATTGAAGTGACAGTCGACTTGGCGCAAGGGCCGGACCCTGCACGTAGACGCTTCCTATACAGAGCGGCAACTTGCCAGTAAAATTGCCGAAGAGGAACTGTTCGCCGGGCAGTTGAGGAAGGCGAACGACCAGATGGCACCGGTGAAGGCACCGGTTCGTGAACTTGAACTTTTGCTCGCTCAGGCCAACGCGAAATTACAGGCACAAGAGCAAATTGGCGAGCAGTTGCGAACCTACCTCGACAAAATCACCACTGGCTCAGCATCGTCTAGGGTTGGTGACTAAGTATGCTTTTCGCGCACCGAGTGTAAAAAATCCTATTTCAAGCATAAGAGACAAGTACATGATCCCAATAGCAGACTACCAACGCATCACCCAAGCCATCAAAACCGTCCTTGACAGTGAGGACGCAGCTACTGCACATTCTTGCCAGTTTTTTGCCTTGATGGGTGCGGCCATTCTATTTACGCACTATCAGATCGCCGCCAGGCCGATGTTCGGCGCTGCGTTTCTCCTCCTCGACGACGTGTCACGGGATATTCTCAGTTATGGGAAGCTGGACGGTGACAACGCAGGTAGCGACTCAGACCACTATCATGCATGGGTCGACGCTGGAGAGTACGTGATTGATTTCATGGCACCACTGTATGGCGATGCCATGCGCACGAGAGGCTATACGAAAGACGTTCCACGTTGGATGCTCCAACGTCCGAAGTCGACCCTCGCAGATCATCATTACAATTTGCAGAGAAAAGGAGACTGCCACTTCTTGGAAGATCAGGCGTTGTCGCAGTATATGGTGCAGTATTTCCTGAAAGAGCCGATGTACCGGGACCTAATTGAAATCACTACGCGTTGGTATCGCAAGCCCCCTGAGCCCATGGCGCCGTTTCAAACCCGGAGTTCAAGCGGCAAGGTGCGGCGTGCGTCCCTCGACCAATTGTATGTGACTGGCAGTTGGACTTAAACCATTCTGGTCCGCCCCTCAAGGAGGTTTTCGTGCCGCTTTTGCCTATCTCTGAAAGCCGCGCGCCGGTAGTGACGCAATGATCACACTTTGTCCCTAGAAGACAGGACCCACAACATAAAAGTCTTTCCATTTAAAAAAACATCAATGGGAGACTAATGTGTCAACGGGGAGGGCCAGGGAGTTGTGTCGATTTTCCATTTCTTCCCATGTAATCAATAACTTAGTTAGCTTTTCGCGAAAAAAACCGCAATCCAGGCCAACCCTCGAAGAGGGTAATGATGAGGGTATTCATGGCTGTCCGGTTCATTGCATCTCCTTGTGTGTTTTTATCATGGCCGGGCGGCTGGACACCGTCCGCCGTTTCAGAGTGCAAGCATTGCAAGTGGTAGTCAACTGGTTTTATTCTTTGCGCAAGATCACAATACCAGTTGCAGCCTTATCCCAAAGGATGGGTGATGCGGGCCATACCAGTGCCTGTTTCCAGCTGCGCTGGTATGGTGTGCGGAAGCGCGCCGGAAGCAGGGCGGGGAAGGGCGGAGCGGGCAAATGGCGGCACCCTATTGGCAACGGATGGGGTAACCGTCCTTCAGCAAGCCCAGTAATCGCCGGATCAGTGCCGGTACTGCCGGATCGGCCCTCATCGAACGCATGGTGCAGATGCTGGACCTGAGGCCCGCTTGCATGCGGGGTTGTGCTGCAGGATCGCCTGTTTTCTCCATCTCGGCAAAAAACAGCAACGCGACATAGGTCAAATGCAGTTGCGTCAATAGCAATACCGGGCCAGCAATGATTTTTGTCGGTTCGTCCAGAAAGGGGCCGATGCGCTCGATGGCATAACGGTCAGCCTGCGCCTCATTTTCAGCGGGGTCGCGCTGGTCGCCGATGTCCGTATGCCCCATCACCATGTGCGCAATTTCATGCAAGACGACAAACATTGCCAGCCATGTCCCCATGCCGCGCTGGAGCTCATCCGCCATGCCGAAATACAGCTCCATATCACTGGTGTCAGCCAATTCCTTGATCGCTGGCAAGCCTTTGCGCAGAAACGGTGCCATGTAGCGGGCAACGACTTGCGCGTCTTGGCCCACGCATGAAAGATCGCCACCGCGCAGCAGCACGTAGGCATGTACGGCAGGATGGCAAGGGCTGGCGTTGCCATGGCGTCGGTAAGTATCGAACAACTTGATACTGGAGGCGCCGGTTTGCGCCAATGCGCGCTCCATGATCCGATCGCGTTCGGCATCGGGCAAAGCCGACGTTGTAATCATCAGCAACATCAGCGAGGTGATATTTTCCAGCGTGACCACGATCTGCTCACGGCACAGATACAGTACATTGGTCTTGCCGTCGGCACGCTCAAGTTGATGACGTGCGACTCCGGCCAGGTTGCCTGGGCTGTTGCATGCGCCATTATTCGGCGGCTGCATCGAAAAAGCCAGATAGCGCGCATCAAAGGCCAAGCGCTCATCGGCAGGCAGCTTGTCGGCGATACGCCGGATAAGCGCCACCATATCGGCATCGGTGCGCATGAAAGGCAGGTAATTGGCATAGTAGCTGTCGTTGTACCGAGACTGCGCCAGTGCCGCGCCAGGCCAGCACAGGCAGCCAGCGAGGCAGCAACTGCTCAGAACCTGCAAAATAGGGCGGCAAAGGAGGCACATGGCCTTGCGTTCATTCGACGACACCGGCTTTTAAATCTTCGATAATGCGTGTTGCCTGGCGGTATTCAGGCAATTTGCTCTCCGGCTGAGCCGATTGTATTTCGCCCAGGCTGCTCAGGGCCAGGTCCAGCGCCTTGCGGATGGCGGGCGGTCTGGCGGCTGTTTCACCCGAAAAAAGTACGCGCTTGTACTCGGTAACGACGCAGCGGACATTGGCACGCGCGAGCGGCGTTCGATTTTGCTCGGCAGCACTGGAACCCTGCATGGCGGAATGCCAGATCGCTGGCGCATCTTGCTGCAACGACATGCCGGCCATCGTTTGCGGCGCCGTCATTGTCGAAGATAAATCCACTTTCTGGCCCGTGATCGAAACCAGCAGATAGGCGCCGAATATCGCCAGGAAGACGCCAGGCCCGCCACCTGCGAGCACGATTTTGAGCGACTTGTAGCTGAGTTCACCGGTAGTCTGCGACACGATTGCATCCTTGTACAGCCGCCAGCCAAGATAGATGGTGAAGGTGCCGGCGCCCATGCCCAGAATGAGCACGACAACTCTGCCAATTGCCAGCACGGCGTCGATTAGCTGATCAGGTTGCATGATCCATCTCCGGATAGACGAGGTTATGGCCGCTCCACATTGGAATGATCGCACCACGACAGGCCGCCATGTACCAGATAGCCAAGTGTTTGTGCTGCCTCAAGTCCAGGGGCCGGCGCGCGTCCGTTGGCAGGTGGCAGCGCAAGCAACATGGCACCCAGAAAAAGCACGTAAATCGCATTTGCGATTGTACGAGTCGCAAAACGGGGCATTTGACGAATTCGCCCATAACTTCGCATAATTTATATTATGTAAAATTGAATAAAGAGTGCAGAATCAAATCCTTACATACACTTCCTCGACAAAGTCTAGCATCTTGCCAAATTATGCGACACGCAGGCCCGCCCGCCGGTTCCTGCACTGCCGTCTCGCGTCACAAGACATTCTATGCAACTGAAAAAGACCACCGCGCGCAGCATGGCTGCAGCCTCCTATTTTTCCTACCAGCTACGCCAGCCAGCACTCGACCTGTTCGGAGAGATTGCCGTCATGGAGGACGATTTGTACGACTGGGTTGCCGCCGTCGCGCCGCTGCACCTCAGCCCCCGCGCCTTCGCCAACTACGTGCGCGGCTATGACGTGGCCGCCAAGGTGCTCCATGCGAAGCTGCACGGCATGTTTGAAGCCATCAAGGAGCGCCCTGTACGTCCATGGCATGCGCGCCTGGCCTTGCACGCCATCCCGTAACAGGCCTGCGACGCCTGTGTTTATGCTGCTTTCACTGCCAGAATCGAGCAGCTGAATGAAAAGCCTTGACCAGCTGCCCCCGCCAGGTCCAACTGCTGCGCACCTTCACCGGCACATTCTGCTCGACAAGCTGTTCGGCACTGTAGGGATTTACCGGCGATGTCAACAAAATGGAGCCGTTGATATCGACGCGCAATATCGCGGCGCGCATGGCGCTGACGAGGTCGAATCCCTCCTGAAATGCTTCCAGTTCAAGCGGATCTGTATAGTACGCGTCGCCCCTGCTCGCAACGTGTATGCGCCCTTGCATGTGCTGCACAAGATGGGATGCTTCGTGTCCCATGATAAACGCCAAGGCTTCCACGGGCGTCAGCTTCAACTTGGCGGCGGCAGCGCGTGCCTTCGTCACGTCGAGGATGAATAAGTTCTTCTCGCCCATGTACCCCGCCACTCCGCCATCGAGTCGTGCGTGAATTGGCGTGCCCGCGCCATAGGCCGCCACGCGCAAGCGGGGGGACGATCCGGGCAGCCGGGTCGCCAGGACGGCTGCCATGCTTTGGGCAATGATGCCAATTTCCGCGCTCGAAAGATCCGGGGAATCGACCGCCGTCACCTCTACACTTGCACCATTCTGGCGATTGACGGGTGAAGATGCCTCACCAAGCGGGATCTTCTCGAGATACAGAAAGAGCATGGCGGTACTGGCCAGCGC
Organism: Janthinobacterium sp. TND4EL3; assembly: GCF_900156175.1. GTDB lineage: Bacteria > Pseudomonadota > Gammaproteobacteria > Burkholderiales > Burkholderiaceae_D > Janthinobacterium. The sequence continues at coordinate 199,861 of NZ_FTMV01000008.1, read as the reverse complement.
GACGAGGCAGGAAGCGATTGCAATCCCGTTCGCTACCGTTGCAGGAAGAGACAGGCGCTGATATATATTCATGAACTCGACATCCCATGGCGCTATATGGTGGCTGCCGGATTGCCTGGAGTGCCGCACCGGCGACCCGCTGAAGATCGTTCATTTTATAGCGGCCGTGTAGTAGACCGACTTGCTCCAACGCAGAGCTTCGCAATCTGGCCGGCGATATTGTCCGCCCAGGCCAGGATGCGGCAAAATATAAAACGGAATGATTCTCATTTATAGTATAGTGCGCGCAGTTTTTCTTTTTACAACCTTGCGCCCATTCCATCGATGCCGACCTTACGCCCCGTTCCAGCCTCTGCCCGCCATCCCCTCGCCGCCCGCCTGATCCTTGCAGGCCTGCTCCTTGCCAGCGTTCCTCCGTGCGCGCTGGCGCACACCCTTGCCGCCACGTCGAACGGGCTGGCCACCGTGGTCGTCACGGGCCAGGCCGAGGCCGATGCGGGCGGACAGATCGCCAAGAGCGCGCGCGCCGGCCTGCTGGGCGAAAAGGACTTGCTCGACACGCCCTTCAGCGTCGCCAGCTACACCAGCCAGCGCATGCTGGACCAGCAGGCGCTGACCCTGGCCGAGGTGCTGGGCGGCGACCCGTCCACGCGCTTCACGGGCCAGATCGGCGGCGTCACGGATTCCTTCTTCATCCGCGGCTTTCCCCTCAACGAGGGCAATTTGAGCGAAGTGGCCTTCGACGGCGTGTATGGCGTCTCGCCCAACTACCATCTATTTACGGAATACCTGCAAAGCGTCGAGGTGCTCAAGGGGCCGGCTGCCTTGCTGTACGGCATGTCGCCGAATGGCGGCGTGGGCGGCGTCGTCAACGCCGTGCCGAAACGCTCGCTGCCGCGCGACCTGACGCGATTGACCGTCGATTACGGTTCCAGCGCGCAGCTGGGCGCCGCCATCGACGTCAGCCGCCGCTTCGGCGAGGAGCGCCGCTTCGGCATCCGTTTCAACGGCTTGCACCGCCAGGGCAAGACGCCGCTCGACCACCAGAGATCGCGCGCGGAAGTGGCGGCCGTCGCCCTCGATTACCAGGGCCAGCGGCTGCGCGCCTCGCTTGACCTGATCGAGCAATACCAGTGGATCGACGCGCCCACGCGTCCCTTCCTCGTGGCCGCGCGCCTGCCCGTCCCGCAAGCGCCCGATGGCCGGCGCAACATCACCCAGTCCTGGGGCTGGTGGAAGTCCAACGACCTGGCCACCCTGGGCAAGCTCGAATACGACCTGAACGACAACGTCACCGTCTTCGCCGACGTGGGCGGCACGCGCTCCGACGTGTCGCGGTATTCGGACCAGACGCCGACCATCACCGCAGCGGCGGGCGACATGACGGTCACGCCCATGCACTGGAAATTCCGCGTGCGGCGCGCCAGCGGCGACACGGGCGTGCGCGCGCGCTTTCGCACGGGCGGCGTCGAGCATGCGCTGGTTGTGATGGGCAATGTCTACCGCGACGAGTTCGGCAGCGTGAGCAATTCCGGCAAGCTCATCACGTCGAATATCTACCATCCCGTGGCCGTGCCCGATCCCGGCGTTCCCGCGCCGGCCCGCGCGCCCAAGCTGTCCGCCGCCACCCTGTCCAGCCTGGCCGTGGCCGACACGCTGGACATGCTGGACCGGCGCGTGCAGCTGACCCTGGGCGTGCGCCGCCAGCTGGTCGAAGCGAAGAACTACCACGCCGCCAGCGGCGCCCTCACCACGCACTACAAGCAAGGCGCGCTGACGCCGCTGGCCGGCATCGTCGTCAAGCCGCTGCGCCACGTGTCGCTGTACGCGAACTATATCGAGGGCTTGAGCAAGGGCGATATCGCGCCTAACATCGCCGACAACGCGGGCCAGGTCTTCGCGCCCTACAAGAGCAAGCAGTACGAAGTGGGCGCCAAGGCCGATTTCGGCGTGGTGCTGGCGACCCTGGCCGTGTTCCAGGTGAGCAAACCCAGCGGCCAGCTGTATGGCAAGGTGTACAGCATGGACAGCGAACAGCGCAACCGGGGCCTGGAGCTGAACCTGTCCGGCGCCGCCAGCAAGGCCGTGCGCCTGCTCGCCGGCATCACCGTGCTCGACGGGCGGCTCGTCAACACCAACAGCGCCGCCACCATGGGCAAGCGCCCCGTGGGCGTGCCCACGTCCATGGCCAACCTGGGCGGCGAATGGGATGTGCCGTACTGGCCGGGCCTGACGGCCACGGGCGCCGTCAGCTACACGAGCAAACAGTTCGTCGACCAGGCGAACCTGCAATCGGTGCCGTCGTGGACCAGGGTGGACCTGGGCCTGCGCTACCGCACGGCCATCGCCGGCAAGGCGACGACCTTGCGCGGCGGGCTGATGAACGCCTTCGACCGCCATTACTGGGCAGGCGTGGCTTCGTATGGCACGGTGTCGCAATCGGCGCCCCGCACGGTGCAACTGTCGGCCGCCGTGGATTTCTGACGCGGCGGCAAGCCCGGCCGGCCGCATCTGGGCCGGCTCCGGCAAACGTCTTTAATTCTTGGCAACAATGCCCATGCTCTCCATGACCCGGGCCGCATTGTCCTTGCAGTCGAGAGCCTCGGGTTTGGCGTCGATCAATTGAATCAGCGACAACAGATGCGCCTTGCTCTGGGCCAGGCGCACTTCCAGCGATTCGATATCGGCGATCTTCTTCCGGAGCGCCACCATCAGCTCATCATGTTTCCATGATGACATATCCTCCGGCAAGACTTGCCTGATTTCGTCGAGCGTAAAGCCCGCCTGCTGGGCGTCGCTGATAATCGACAGCACGGCCACGGCTTCCAGCGGATAGTCGCGGTAGCCGTTCGATTGCCGGTCCACGGTTTTCAACAGGCCCTTGGCTTCGTAGAAGCGTATCGTGGACGCCGCCAGGCCGCTGCGCTTGGCCAGTTCGCCGATTTTCATTATTGTCCCCGCTGATTTTTTTGCAGTTGCCATCCGTGTCATCCGGTAGCGATGTTCAACTATAAGCTTAAAGGCGACTTGAATGTCAAGCAGCGGGTGGGTGGCGCAAGACACCTCGCTATTTTTCGATTGAAGGCTTGACCTTCAAGTTGACTTTAAGTTTATCGTGAGTGTATCGCAACCCTGGAGATTTCCATGCAACCCTACACCGCACTGACGCTGCCCAATGGGGCCGTCATCCCGAACCGCCTCGCCAAGGCCGCCATGGAAGAGAACATGGCCGACAACGATCACGCGCCGTCAAAGGAGCTGATCCGCCTGTACCAATCGTGGGCCGACGGCGGCGTTGGCCTGATGATCACGGGAAACGTCATGATCGACCGGCGCGCCATGACGGGACCGGGCGGCGTCGTGCTCGATTCCGCGCAATTTGGCGCCCGCTTCGAGCAGTGGTCGCGCACCGCCCGTTCACGCGGGGCGCATATCTGGATGCAGATCAACCATCCGGGACGCCAGATGCCGGCCGCCATGGGGCAGGAAACCATGGCGCCATCGGCCGTGCCCATGGACCTGGGCAATTATTCCAGGCAGTTTGCCGCGCCGCGGGCAATGACGGAAGCCGATATTGCCGACGTGCAGCAGCGCTTTGTCAACAGCGCCCGCCTGGCGGAACGGTTCGGTTTTACGGGCGTGCAGATCCATGCGGCGCACGGCTACCTGCTGAGCCAGTTCCTTTCCCCTCTGACGAATAAACGCACGGACCGCTGGGGCGGCTCGCTGGAAAACCGGGCGCGGCTGCTGGTCGACGTCGTCAAGGCGGTGCGGCAGGCCGTGGGCAAGGGCTTTGCCGTCGCCGTCAAGCTCAATTCGGCGGACTTCCAGAAAGGCGGCTTCAGCCAGGATGACGCGAAACAGGTGGTGTCCATGCTCAATACCCTGGGCGTGGACCTGATTGAATTGTCCGGCGGCAGCTATGAAGCCCCCGCCATGCACGGCCAGACCCGCGACGGCCGCACCCTGGCCCGCGAAGCGTATTTCCTGGAATTCGCCAGGGACATCGCCACCGTGGCCACGATGCCCCTCATGGTGACGGGCGGCATACGCCGCTACCCGGTGGTCGAGCAGGTGCTGGCCAGCGGCATCGCCATGGCGGGCATGGGCACGGCGCTGGCCATCGATCCGCAACTGCCGAAAGCATGGCTTTCCGACCGGTCGGCCAGCCCCGCGCTCAGGGCCATCCCGTGGAAAAACAAGGTGCTGTCGTCGATTGCCTACATGGCGATGGTGAAGTACCAGCTGCGGCGTTTGAGCCAGGGCAGGCAAACGCGGCCCCATGTGGCACCCGCCCTGGCGCTGCTGATGCAGCAACTGGAAACCAAGGTCAGGAACTGGCAGTACCGCCGCATGATGCATGGCGGCGCATGAATCACATTGTTCCAGCTCAAACGGCCGTCAAGGCCGCCAGTCGCGCTGCAGCGCCTGGCGCTCGGCGGCCGCATCGAGGGGCTGGCCGGCAATGCGTTCGTCTATGGCCTGCAAGACGGCCGGCGCGGCGCTGGCCGCCATGCGGTAGCCGGCCGGTGCCGCCGCGTCAGGCGGCGTTTCCACCAGCACGGGTATGAGCCAGCGGTCGCCGCCCGCCGGCGCCCGGCACGCAAGGCCGGCCAGGGGCGCTGACTGGGGCGGCCCGTCGCGCAGCGTGAAGCTGCGGCAGAATTGGCCGTCGGCCGCGCGGAAAGTAATGCCGATGCTGACAGCCTGCCCCTGGCTTGGCGCGCTGGCCAGCTGCTGCGACAGCGCGCGCGCCAGTGCGCCGCCAGCCGCGAGGCGGCCGTCGACGGTGGCGACGGCCGCGCTCTTGCCGCCGGCCGCTGCGAACGGGGGCATGGCCATTTTCCCGATGAGCACGCCGACGACCAGGCTCGCGGCCAGGGCGCCCCACACGGGCAGCGACCAGCGGCTGTGGTTGGCGGCCGGCCCGGGCGCGTATGCGGGCGCCGGGCTGGCGGGCGCCGCTTGCGCCGGGCGCAGTGCGTCGCGCAGGCGCTGCGGCACGGCTTCGTCGAGGACGGGGGCGAAGCTGGCGTAGACGTCGTCGCGCATGGCGCGGTGCCGGGCCACGCGCCCCGCCATCGCGGCGTCGCCCGCCATCGCCGCTTCGACCTGCGCGCCGGTGGCCGGGTCGAGCTCGCCATCGGCATAGGCCATCAAGGTTTCATCAGAGAAATGCATCATCGTATCCTCGCCGTATCGGACAACTGCACCTGCAGCGCTTCGCGCGCCCGCGCCAGGCGGCTCGTCAGGGTGCCGACCGGAATGTCCAGCACCTGCGCCGCCTCTTTATAGGGCAAGCCATCGACCAGCACCAGGGCCACCACCATGCGCTGGTCCTCGCTCAGCCGGCTGATCGCTTGCTGTACCGCAAGGCGATGCACGTGCCGCTCGGATGCATCGTCGCCGACGTATTGCCCTTCCTCCTCGGCCGCGAAGAGCCGGTCGCGCCGTACCCTTACCCTTACCTCGTCTATCCACGCATTCTTCATGATCCGGAACAGCCAGCTGTCCAGGCGGGACCCCGTTTCCCACTGGCCAGCGTGCCGGAGCGCCCGCTCGATGGCGACCTGCACGAGATCGTCGGCATCCTCGTGGTTGCGCGTCACGGCCCGGCCAAAGCGCCGCAGCCGCGGCAGCAAGGCGACTATGTCGGCGTGCAGTGATGCGGCAGGTGGCGTCATTGCTATCTGGTAAACGATGGAGTGAGGGATTTTAGTCCATCCCTCGGCCATTTAGGCTTAATATGATGAAACTTCCTGTATCACTGAACGGCCCGGATACCACGCCATGCCCGCCTGCCCGCCCTTGTCGCTCCCTCCCGCCCGGCGCTTCCTGGCGCTGCTGCCCCTGCTGTTCGCCTGCGCCGCCGTGCAGGCCCAGGGCCACCGTCCCGCAATGCAAAGCCCGATGAATCCGTCCATGCAGCGCGGCATAGGCATCGGGAACGGCAACGGCCTGGGCTTGCAGCGGGACCCGCCGGGCTTGCTCAAACAGCAAAACTGGCTCGAACCCGGCAATGCCGCCCGGGCCGCCGCCGCGGACCATCCCGGCGATCCGGGCGACGTGGCCGGCTTGCAGCAGTCGCGCGCGCGCATGGTAAAAAACCTGCTGCGCCAGTATCGCGACGTGATCGAAGCCGATCCCCGCGGCGAACCGGTGTTGCGGCGGCAACTGCTGGCATGGTCGCCGCCGCCCGCCGTGCTGGACGCGGCGCGGGCCGACGGTTTTATCGTGCTCGGCCGGCGCGTGCTGGACGGGCTGGGCGAGACGCTGGTGGTGCTCGGCGTGCCGGAGCGCTACAGCACGCCGGAGGCGCTGGACCGGCTGCAGGCCCTCGATCCCGAGGGCAGCCATGATTTCAACCATCTTTATATGCGCGGCGGCCAGGCCGGCGCGCCGTCGGCGCCCGTCCACAGACAGGGTGCCGACGGGACCGCACGCCCGGCCGCCCCCGGCCAGGTACGCGTGGGACTGGTCGACGGCGGCGTCGACGGCGCGCACCCGGCGTTGCAGGACGCGGCCATCCGGCGCTGGGGTTGCGAAGGCCGCGTCGTCGCCAGCGCGCACGGCACCGCGGTGGCCTCGCTGCTGGTGGGCAGCGCCGAACGCTTCCACGGCGTGTCGCCGGGCGCCCGCCTGTATGCGGCCGACGCGTATTGCGGCAACGAAACGGGCGGCGCCGTCGACCAGATCATCGGGGCGCTGGCCTGGCTGGCGCAGGAACAAGTTCCGGTGGTCAACGTCAGTCTCGTGGGACCGCCCAATCAGATGCTGGAACGGGCCGTGCAAGCCATGCTCAGGCGCGGCCACCTGCTGATCGCCGCCGTGGGCAATGACGGCCCGGCCGCGCCGCCCCTGTATCCGGCCAGTTATCCCGGCGTGATCGGCGTCAGCGGCGCCGACGCGCAGCGGCACATCCTGCCGGAAGCGGCGCGCGGCCCGCAGGTGATGTTCGCCGCGCCCGGCAGCCAGATGCTGGCCGCCGCCACCGGCCCGGCGCCGTATGGCGTGGTGCGCGGCACGTCGTTTGCCGCGCCTATCGTGGCGGCCCTGCTGGCGCAGGGCATGCGCCGGCCCGATGCTGCCGCGGGCCGCGCCGCCGTCGCCGACCTGGCCGCGCACGCGCAGCGCCTGGGCAGCGGGGAACGCTCGCCGGAAGCCGGATACGGCCTGGTGGGCGAGTCGTTCCGCATCGCGCCCGACGCCAGGCCCTGAGGCGGGAGCTGTCGCGGGCCGCGCGGCGAAAAAAGTTGCCGGCGACGGAAGAAAACGGCTGCGCCCGTCGTTCTACCTGTACCTGCCGCATTTTTCCGCGGCCTTTTCAAGGAGACCGAACATGAAATCCCAGCAACTTGCCGTCCAGGCCGCCCTTCGGGGTGGCCACACCATGACCCGGATTGCGCGCCACTGCGGCATGGCCGGCGCCGTCACCGTCGCCGCCCTGCTGTCGGCCTGCGGCGGCGGCGGCGGTGGCTCCGCCGGCGAGGCGAGCGTGAACGGCACGCTGGGCGTCGCCATCACCGATGCGCCGGCGTGCGGCTTTGACGCCGTCAACGTGACGGTGAACAAGGTGCGCGTGCACCAGAGCGCCACGGCGAGCGACACCGATGCGGGCTGGACCGATATTACGCTGAGCCCGGCGCGCAAGATCAATCTCTTGAACCTGACCAATGGTGCGCTGGAGAACCTAGGCCAGACACCGCTGACGCCGGGCCACTACACGCAGCTGCGCCTGGTCCTCGATGCGAATGCCGGCTCGGCCATGGCCAATTCGGTGATTCCGAGCGGCAGCGTCAACGAAATTTCCCTCGATACGCCCAGCGCGGTACAGAGCGGTATCAAGCTGGTCAGCCAGTTTGACGTGGCTGCGGGGCAAAGAGTCGACCTCGTGCTCGACTTTGACGCCTGCAAATCGGTCGTCAGGAAAGGCAATGCCGGCTATGCGCTCAAGCCCGTCGTCAAGGTGGTGCCGACCGTACTGAACGGCATCGACGGCTTCATCGCCCCTGCCCTGCTGTCGCAGCACGTGATGGTAACGGCCCAGCAGGGCGGCGCCATCGTGGCCGCCACCGCGCCGAACGCCACGACGGGCGAATTTTTCCTCGCGCGCCTGGTTCCGGGCAACTACGATGTCGTCATTACGGCCGACAACAGCGCCACGGCCGTCATCGCCGGCGTGCCGGTGGCCAGCACGACCAGCACCACGGTACTGAGCAGCAGCAGCGCGCCGATCACCCTGGCGGCCGCGGCCACCGCCCCGGGCGTCATCGGCGGCGCCGTCGTCCTGGCCCCGGCGAGCAGCACCGAAGTGGCGAGCGTCAGCGCGAAGCAGAGTTTCGCGGCCGGCCCCAGCGTGACCGTCAAGTACCAGGGCGTCGATATCGCCACGGGCGCCTATGCGCTGACCTTGCCCACCGTTGCGCCCCAGCTGGCGCCGTATAGCGCCACCCTGCCCCTGGTCTTTGCAGCGCAGGCCAATACGCTGCCCGGTACCGGCAAGTACAAGGTGGAAGCGGCGGCGAACGGGTATGCGACCCAGTCCCTGCCATCGGTGGATATTTCCACGGCAAACCAGTCTGGCGTCAACTTTACCCTGACCCCTTGATACGCGGGCCGTTCCTGCCCGCCCTGCACGGCGATGCGTCCACGGACGCGTCGCCGTGCAGGCCGCCAATTCAGCTTCCTCCTCCGCTTCCTCCCCCGCCTCTTCCCCGCATCCGGCAACTACCTGCGCAAGGCTGGCCTCCCAGCCCGTATACATTGATGTAGATCAATCATTTTTCCTGTCGTGTGCAGCAGAATATGACCATTCGCAAGGCTCTGTCGAACAGACCATGGCAGAGCGCCTGCGCCACTGCACTACGCATGACCAACTTCATAAGGAATAACATGATCCCCACTACCATGAAAGCCGCCGTTGTCGAGCAACTGGGCCAGCCGCTGGTGCTGCGCGAAGTACCCGTGCCGGTTCCCGGCCCCGGCCAGATCCTCGTCAAGACGGAAGCGTGCGGCGTCTGCCACACGGACTTGCATGCGGCGCGCGGCGACTGGCCCGTCAAGCCGACGCCGCCATTCATTCCCGGCCATGAAGGCATCGGCGTGGTGGTGGAGTTGGGCACGGGCGTGACCGAGGTGCAGCTGGGCGACCGGGTCGGCGTGCCCTGGTTGTATTCGGCTTGCGGCCATTGCGAGCATTGCCTGGCAGCCTGGGAAACCGTGTGCGCCGAGGCGCAGTTCGGCGGCTACACGAAGAACGGCGGCTTTGCCGAGTACATCCTCGCCGACCCCCGCTATGTCGCGCACATTCCTGCCGGTCTTTCCGCCGTGCAGGCGGCGCCCATCATCTGCGCTGGCGTGACCAGCTACAAGGGCATCAAGGAAACGGGCGCGCGGCCGGGCGAATGGCTGGCCGTGTCGGGCATCGGCGGCCTGGGCCACCTGGCCATCGAGTATGCGCTGGCCATGGGCTTGCGCGTGGCGGCCGTCGACATCGATGAAGGCAAGCTCGAACACGCCCGCGCCCTCGGCGCCGAAGTGACCATCAACGCGCGCCAGGGCGACCCCGTGGCGGCCTTGCGCGAAGCGACGGGCGGCGGCGCGCACGGCGTGCTGATCACGGCGCCGTCGCTCGACGCCTTCCAGCAAGGCGTGGCGATGACGCGCAAGCGCGGCACCTGCGTGCTCGTCGGCTTGCCGCCGGGCGACTTCCCCACGCCGCTGTTCGACGTCGTCGCCAACTGCGTGACGATACGCGGCTCTTTCGTGGGCACGCGCCAGGACATGGCCGAGGCGCTGGCGTTCGCCGCGAATGGCAAGGTCAAGGCGGACGTGGAATTGCAGCCGCTGTCGGCCATCAACGAGGTGTTCAGCCGCCTCGAGCATGGCAAGGTTGCCGCCCGCGTCGTGCTCGATTTCAGCGGAAACTGAGCGGAACGCCAATTTCACCGGTGTGTCGTGCGACGCCACTGCGTTGCCGTTGTTACCATTGGATAACATAAAGGACACACCGATGAAAATAACGCTTTCTGGCTTGCTGGCCTGCGCCACCCTCGTTTTCACCGCTCCCGCCGGCGCGGCCGGTCCGGCCGCGTCCTCCCTGCCCGGCCATTATTATCTGCAAGGCGTCATGGAGACGGGTTCCGAACTGCTGCTGAAAAAGGACGGCACCTTCGAGTGGATGCTCAGCTACGGCAGCATGGACGAGCAAGCCAGCGGCGAGTGGCGCGTTGACGGCGACAAGCTGACCCTCGTGGCGGGCAACGGCGGCAAGGAGCCGCAGTTCCGCCTGTTCGAGGAAGACGAAATGCGCATCCAGAAGCCGGCCGAAGCGGGCGTGTGGGTAGCCATCGTCGGCTTCCCCCGGCTGGGGCCGATGGCCGGCGTGGAAGTCAGATTCGAGGCGCAGAGCGGCAAGACGGCCACGGCCGTGAGCGTGGCGAACGGCGACGCCATCGTGCGCATGCCGGCGTCGGAACGCTGGGTACGCGCCGGCTTGCGCCGCCAGGGCTCGAAGGCCGGCTATCAATGGCTGGCCGTGCCGCCCGAACGCGCCAAGGACCGCCTCGCCGCCTTCGCCGTCAGCGACCCGCGATGGCTGAGAGGCCATGCCTTCCAGAAACTGGGCTTGCGCGTCGTCAAGGGCGGCCTGAAAGTCGACGACGCGGACAATGGCCTCTCCAGAGGGCTGTACGCCAAACCGGCATCGCATCAGTAAGCTTCCTTCCCCCCGCGTTCTCATCTCCCCACACGCTGCCCCGGCCAGGCATATCGACCCGGGCGCAGCCGTGCGCCGTTGACACTGCGCACCGTCTGTCCTATAGTCGCCGGGTTAACAAGAAATGAGAATGAGAATCATGTTCATTAAAATACGGAAATGGCTCGCGTGTTATCCACTGCTGGCCGCAGCCCTGCTGCTGGGCGCAAGCGCGCAGGCGCAGGCGCAGGCGCAGGCGGCCGATCCTGGCGCCGGCGCCAAGCAGTTGTGGCAACTGATCGATTATGTGGCCGTCGATTACAGCGGCGCCGTCGAGCACGGCAAAGTGGTCAGCGAAGCGGAATACGCGGAAATGCTGGACTTTACGGACAACGCGGCGACGCAGATCGCCGCCCTGCCCGCCCACGCATCGCAGGCGGCCATCGCCGCCGCCATCGCCGACCTGCGCAAAGCCGTCGTGGCCAAGGCCGACGGCGTGGAAGTCAAGCGCCTGGCGCACCATGCGAACGGCTTGCTGATCGCCGCCTACCCGATCCCCGTGGCGCCGAAGGTGCTGCCCAACCTGATGCGCGGCGCGGCCCTGTATGCGGCCCAGTGCGCTTCCTGCCACGGCGTGGCCGGCGGCGGCGACGGTCCGCTGGCGGCCAGCCTGGAGCCGAAACCGATCGCCTTCACGGATGCGGAGCGGGCCCAGTCGCGCAGCGTGATGGCGCTGTACCAGGTCATTTCGCAAGGCGTGGCCGGCACGTCGATGGCCAGTTTCGGCCAGCTGTCGGAGAACGAGCGCTGGGACCTGGCCTTCTTTGTCGGCGGCATGTCGCACGACGCGGCGGCGCGCGCGCAAGGCGAAAAGCTGTGGCAGGATGATCCGCGCAGTAAAAAACTGTACGCGGACCTGGCCGCCGTGACGACCGTGACGCAGGAAGCGGCGGCCGCCACGCTGGGCGCGGACGCGGCACATGCGCTGACGGCGTATCTGCGCAGCCACCCGGACAAGGCCGAAGCGCACAAGCCTGCCGGCCTGGCCCTGTCGCGTATGCGCCTGGCCGAAAGCCTGGCCGCCATGCGCGCGGGCGACCGCGCGGGCGCCACGCGCCTGGGCCTGTCGGCCTACCTGGACGGCTTCGAGCCGATCGAACCGATGGTCGGCGCGCGCAACAAATCCCTGCTGCTGGCCGTGGAAAACGCCATGCTGGCCTACCGTTCCGCCGTGGCCAAGGGCACGGTGGCCGACGCCGAAGCGGCCGGCGACAAGCTGCAGCAACTGTTCAGCCACGTGGAAGCGGAACTGGGCGAGGCCAAGGCCGACCCGATGACGACTTTTGTCGGCGCCCTGACGATTTTGCTGCGCGAAGGCGTGGAAGCGCTGCTGATCGTCATCGGCATCATCGCCTTCCTGCGCAAGGCCAAGCGCAGCGACGTCATGCCCTACGTGCATGGCGGCTGGATCAGCGCGCTGGTGGCGGGCGCCCTGACGTGGGTGGCGGCAACCTATCTGGTGACCATCAGCGGCGCCAGCCGCGAGGTGAGCGAAGGGCTCGGTTCCGTGTTCGCGGCCCTGGTCCTGCTCAGCGTGGGCCTGTGGATGCACCAGAAGAGCAGCGCCGGGCGCTGGCAGGAATATTTGCACGAGAAGCTCACGGCGGCCATGACGCGGCGCTCGGCCTGGGGCCTGTTCGCCCTGGCCTTCATCGCCGTCTACCGCGAAGTGTTTGAAACCGTGCTGTTCTATTCCGCCCTGGCGGCCGACGGCAACGGCGGCGCCCTGCTGGGCGGCTTCCTCGTGGCCATCGTGCTGCTGGTCGTGATCGCCTGGGCCTTGCTGCGCACCAGCGCCCGAATGCCTATCGGCAAGTTCTTCTCGTGGACATCCGCCTTCGTGGCCGTGCTGGCCGTCATTTTGATGGGCAAGGGCGTGGCCGCGCTGCAGGAAGCGGGCTGGGTCGGCGTGACCCCCGTCGACTTCATGCGCATCGACCTGCTGGGCATCCTGCCGACGGCGGAAACCCTGCTGGCACAGGCGGCCATCCTGGCCATCATCATTGCCGGCTACGGCTGGAACCGTTACTCGGCAGGCAAGCTCAAGCCGGCTTGACCGTGCAAGGCGCCGGCACGGGCAGGCTGCCCGTGCCGGCCATCGGCCGCAATACGCTCAGGCCAGCGCATCGCGCGCATCCACATAGGCCCAGGCCTGCAGGCCCGAAGCGAGCGTCACGCGCTCGCGCCGGTAGTCGGCCACCTCGTAGCCGTCCGCCTGCCGCAATTGCTCCAGCGACATCGCCAGCACGGCGCCCGGCACGCCATCCGCCGCATCGCCGCGCGCGGCAATCGGATGATGCGTCTTGCCGCTGGTCGCCACCACCTGCGCATCGTCGATGGCCAGCAAGCCCAGCCGGTAGCCGGGCAAGCGGTCGGGCCGGCTGTCGAGCAGCCTCCCGAAGGTGGCCAGCTGGACTTCGGGCTGCTGCAAGGTGCCGTAGGAAAACAGGTGCTCCATCGTTGCCGTTGAAATAGTTGCCATCTGTCTCTCCTCGTCGCATGTCGATAGCGTGCATCGTAGCGCCTTTTGCCGGTACGGGTCCTGCGCCCTGGTGAAAATTGCGATATGATGACCATCATGCAGAACTCATACGACAAATCATCTGACAAGAAACCCCTGGCGCAAAGCCGCAAGGAAGCCAGCCATGAACGCATCGTCGAGGTGGCCACGCGCGCCATCCGCCGCAGCGGCTATGCGGGCACGGGCGTGGCCGACATCATGAAGGAAGCGGGCCTGACGCACGGCGGCTTCTATGCGCACTTCGCCTCGCGCGACGCGCTGCTGGCCGAAGCGGGCGACCGCGCAGGCGCCGAATCGGTGGCGCTGGCGGCCAGGGTGGCCGCTGCCGCCCCGCCCGGCCAGGCGCTGCAGGCGATGCTGGCCGCCTACCTGTCGCCCGAACACATCGCCGCCATCGAGGTCGGTTGCCCCGTCTCGGCGCTGGGCTCGGAAATGCCGCGCCAGGCGCCCGAGGTGCGGCGCGCCGCCACCATCCACATCAAGGAAATGATCGACCTGTTCGCGCGCCAACTGCCGAACTGGGGCCAGCCCGAAGCGCACGCGCAGGCGATGGCGACGGTGTGCGCCATGATCGGCACCACCATCCTGGCGCGCGCCGTCGACGAAGCGGCCCTGTCGGACGCCCTGTGCGCGGCCACGCTGGCGCAGTTTCAAGAGACAAACCAGCCGTAAGGCCCATGGCCCGGGTCCGTCCGGGCTTTTTTTCAAACCATCATATGACGATCATCATATTTTGCATCATCCACCAGTAAAGGAACTGCCATGCACAACAACAAAATTGCCCTGGTCACCGGCGCCTCGTCCGGCATCGGCGCGGCCACGGCCCAGCGCCTCGCGCAGGCGGGCTACACGGTGTACGGCACCAGCCGCCGCGGCGCGCAAGCGGACGCGCTTGGCTACGCGATGCTGGCGCTCGACGTCACGAGCGACGCGTCCGTCGCCGCCGCCGTGGACGCACTGATGCGGCGCGAAGGCCGCATCGACCTGCTCGTCAATAACGCCGGCTTCGGCGTGGCCCCGGCGGGCGCCGAGGAAAGCAGCATGGCACAGGCGCAAGCCATCTTCGACACGAATTTCCATGGCGTCGTGCGCATGACCCTGGCCGTGCTGCCGCACATGCGGGCCCAGGGCGGCGGGCGCATCCTCAATATCGGTTCCGTCCTGGGCTTTTTGCCCATGCCCTACGGCGCGCTGTATTCCGCCACCAAGCACGCGATCGAGGGCTACACTGAATCGCTCGACCATGAAGTGCGCGGCTGGGGCATCCGCGCCAGCGTCATCGAACCGGCCTATACGAAAACCACGTTCGAAGCCAACCTGCTGGCACCCGATGCCCCGCTGTCGGCCTACCGGCAAGTGCGCGCAGACGTCACGCGCCGGCTGCAGGCGCTGATGGCCGGCGCCGACGAGCCTGGCGTCGTGGCCGATACCATCCTGGCGGCGGCCCGGGCAAGCCATCCGACATTGCGCTACACGGCCGGGCCGCTGGCGGCGCGCCTGCGCCTGATGCGCCGTTTCCTGCCCGCCGCACTGATGGACGCCGGTTTGCGCAAGGACCTGCGCCTGGCCTGAACGCCAGCATTTTTTCCCGCATTCAGAGAGAACATCATGCAAGCATTGCAACTTAAAAAATACGGCGGCCTCGATCACGTCGCGTTTGCGGAACTGCCCCGCCCCACGCCCGGCCCCGGCGAACTGCTGGTGCGGGTGCACGCCGTGGGCCTCAATCCCATCGATAACCTGATTCCCAGGGGCGACTTCAAGCCCATATTAAAACTGCGCTTGCCCGCCACCGTGGGCAGCGACCTGGCCGGCGTGGTGGCGGAAGTCGGCAGCGGCGTCACGCGCTTCAAGGTCGGCGACGCCGTGTATGCGAGCATTTTCGACACGCCCCACGGCAGCCTGGCCGAGTTCGCCATCGTGCCCGAGCAGGCGGCCGCCCTGAAACCGGCCAGCCTCGATTTCGTGCAGGCCGCGTCGATCCCCATGGTGGGCCTGACGGCGTGGCAAGCCATACACGAGCGCATGCAGCTGCGGCCGGGCCAGAAGGTGTTCATCCCGGCCGGTTCGGGCGGCATCGGCACGTTCGCCATCCAGCTGGCCAGGCACCTGGGCGCCCGCGTGGGCACGACCACCAGCACGGCGAACGTGGCCCTGGTGCGCAGCCTGGGCGCCGATGAGGTGGTCGACTACACGCAGCAGCCGTTCGAGGACGTGCTGCGCGATTACGACGCCGTGCTGGGCACGGTGCGCGGCGACGGCCTGGAAAAGGCCTTGCGCATCGTCAAGCCCGGCAGCCGCGTCGTCTCGCTGGTCGGCCCGCCGGACGCCGCTTTCGCCCGCGCGCGTGGCATGCATTTCATGTTGACGCTGGTATTTGGCCTGCTCAGCCGCAAGATCATCGGCCTGGCGCGGCGGCGCGGCGCCAGCTATGCCTTCCACTTCGTGCGTCCAGACGGCGGCCAGCTGGCGCAGATCGGCGCCCTGCTCGAAGCGGGCGCTATCCGTCCCGTCATCGACCGGGTGTTTCCTTTTCTGGAGGCGAAACAGGCGCTGGCCTACCTGGCGCAGGGCCGCGCGCGCGGCAAGGTCGTGGTGCAACTGCCGCAGCCTTGAGCCGCATCCGGCGCCACGAGCCGCTTTGCCACGCCGTGATTATGTGTGAGTTTTAAATGGGCAATTTCGGCCATACTCGATTGCATCGATTTACCTGTTGATTTTAATCAACCTCCGTAAAGGTAGCTGATGCGCGTTTTTCCGGAATGCTGCTGGCTGGCGCTCACCTTGTGGGCAGGCATCACCCATGCCGCCGAACCGGGCGTGAGCGAAACACAAGTCCGGCTCGGCATGGTCAATGCCCAGACAGGCGCGGCCTCGGGGCTGGGACGGGCCATGCTCGACGGCGCGACGGCCGTGTTCCAGGAAGCGAACCGGAGCGGCGGCATCCATGGCCGCAGCATCGAGCTGGTGGTGGCCGACGACGGCTACGATCCGGACCGCGCCATCAGCGAAACGCTCCGGCTGGTCGAAGAAAAACAGGTGTTCGCCCTGTTCGGCAACGTGGGCACGCCCACCACCAACGCCGTCATCCCGATCGTGCAGGAAATGCAAGTGCCGCTGGTGGGGGCGTTTACGGGCGCGATGACCTTGCGCCGCCCCGTGGTGCATGAAATCATCAACTTCCGCGCCAGCTATGACGATGAGTCCGACGCCCTGGTGCAGTATTTCGCCAGCCGGGGCGTCAAGCGCTTCGGCGTACTGTACCAGGATGACGGCTTCGGCAACGCCGTGCTCGACGGCACGGTGCGCGCCCTGCAGCGGCGCGGCATGGAGCTCGTCGCCAAGGGCGCGTTCCAGCGCGGCACGACGGCCGTCAAGGCGGGGCTGGCGGCCCTCATCGGCCACGACCTGCAGGCCGTGGTCATGGCCGGTCCCTACACGCCGGTGGCCGCCTTCGTGCGCGAGGCAAGGCAGGTCGGGCTGAAGGCGGACCTGGCCACGGTGTCCTTCGTCGGCACGGACAGCCTGCTGCAGCTGCTGGGCACGGAAGGCAACAATATCGTGATTTCGCAAGTGGTGCCCCTGCCCGACGACGCCACGCTGCCGATTGCCGCCGACTGCGCCGCCCTGCTGGCCAGGCACGTGCCGGCGGCCAGGCTGTCCTTCGTCAGCTTCGAAGGCTGCATCTCGGCCACCCTGATGGTGGCGGCCCTGCGCCGCGCGGGCGCGGACCTCACGCGCGAAGGCCTGATCCGCAGCTTCGAAACGCTCGACCGGCTCGATCTGGGCGGCTTGCGCGTGACGCTGGGACCCGGCAACCACCAGGCGTCGACGGCCGTCTTCCTGACCCGCATCGCCGACGGCAGGATCGTCCCGGCGTTCCCGGCGCCTGGCGCGCAGTGACGCGCGCCGCCCGCCCCCGGAGCCTGGCATGAAAATCAGGAGCAAGCTGATCATCAGTACCACCGTCCTGCTGGCCGGCGTGGCTGCCATGGCGGCGGCCAGCCTGCTGCTGGTCAAGGGCATAGAAACCCATGTGCACGGCTTGACGGACCAGACGGTGCCGCTGTACACGGACGTGCTGCGCCTGCGCTACACGGTGCAGGACATGGCTTCGGACTTTTTCGAGCTGGGCAAGGCGGAAGACGTGGCGCAGCTGGAGCAGGTGTCGGCCAAGATCGTCGCCAGCATCCGTGCGGCCGAAGGCATCAGCCATGACTTGCGGCGCCATGGCCAGCTGCAAACGCCGCGCTACCACGCCGCCTTCGAGCGGGAATTCGAGCGCATGCGCGTGGCCGTGCGCAAGCGCCTGGAAAACGAAGCATATTACAAGGCGCAGGCGTCGGAAATACGGCAAGTGCTGGCGCAGATCAAGGCGGCCGCGAAAAGCGCGCGCGGCAAGATCCGCCTCGTCGACAGCCAGGCCCAGGCCACGGCGGGCGAGGTGCAGCAGCAAAGCCAGCGCCTCAACGAGAATGCCCGCTACCTGACGGATTTGCGCAAGAGCATACACGACATGCAGATTGCGCTGGCCGAAACGGCTGCCGTGAACAACCGTTTCCGCATCGCCCCCCTGCGCGAGCGCCTGGCTGCGGCCGTGGCGCACCTGGCGGGCACCAGCGAGCGCGACATCAGCCCGTCCCAGCTGGCCCTGCGCGCGAAACTGCTGGCCACGGCGCGCCAGCTGCTCGATCCCGCCGCCGGCCTGCTGGCCCTGCGCGCCGGGCTGCTGGCCGCGGGCGGCGCCGGCGCGGCGCGGCAGGCCCCATATCTTGCCCTAAAGGAACAAATCAGCGCCGCCCTGGCCGCCGCCCACCTGCGCCTGGCCGAGGAGCTCGATCCCATCGAACTGCAGCTGGCCATCGGACGCGACCGGCTGGCCGAGGCGGGCCGCAACATGCACACCTCGGCCCGCATCGAGGACGCCAGCGGCGAAATCAACCTGGCCGTCGACGCCATCAGCATCGACGTGGGCGAAGTGATGCTCGCCACGGCCGCCGGCGACGTCACGCGGCTGGGGCGCGACATCGCGCAGCGCATCGGCGCCCTGCACCGCGACATGGCGACCATGCAGACCTTGCTGCAAGGCATAGGCCAGCTGGGCCTGCTGGCCGAGACGCGCACCGTCAACACCTACCTGGACGCCGTGGAGCGCTCGGGGCGGCGGCTGGTGCAGGCCAAGGGCAGCGTGCTGGAAAGCCAGGCGGCGCTGGGCGAGGTGATCGCCCACGTGCGCGCCTTCGAGCGCGAACAGGCCGCCTATTCCGCGCAGCAGGTGGCGCGCATCACGGAGCAGCAGCAGGATGCGGTGGCCAAGGTGCGCTATGGCGTACGGCATGCCTTCGTGCTGATCCTCGGCATCGCGCTGGTGCTGCTGCTGGCCTGCGTGGCGATCACCGGGCTCATCAGCGCGTCCATCGCCAGGCCGCTGGCGCGCCTGTCCTACGCCATCGCGCATATCCGCGACGGCAAGGCGCTGTCCGTGCGCGTGCCGCAGCACGGCAGCGATGAGCTGGGGCAGCTGATCACGGGCTTCAACGGCATGCTCGAACACGTCGAACAGCGCGACCTGGCACTCACGCAGGCCAAGGCCGATGCCGACGCCGCCAACCGGGCGAAATCGGAATTCCTGGCCAAGATGAGCCATGAGATCCGCACGCCGATGAATGGCGTGCTGGGCATGACGGAATTGCTGCAGCGCACGGAACTGAGCCCCAAGCAGCAGCGTTTCGTGCATACGGTGCACCGCTCGGGCGAAAGTCTGCTCAGCATCATCGACGACATCCTGGACTTTTCCAAGATCGAGGCGGGCAAGCTGGTACTTGAACACATCCCCTTCGACCTGCGCCAGATGATAGACGACGTGGTGGCGCTGTTTGCCAACGGCATCGAGCGCAAGGCCATCGCATTTGGCTGCCGCATCGCGCCCGGCGTGCCGCAGCACGTGCGCGGCGACCCCGTGCGCCTGCGCCAGATCCTCACCAACCTGCTCAACAACGCCACCAAGTTCACGGAACGGGGCGAAATCGCCGTCGACGTCAGTTGCCCCGCCGCGGGCCGGCTGCGCCTGGAAGTGCGCGACACGGGCATCGGCATGGCGCCGGAAGCGGCAGCGGCCGTCTTCCAGCCCTTCCGCCAGGCCGACAGCGCCACCTCGCGCAAATACGGCGGCACGGGACTGGGCCTGGCCATCATCAAGCAGCTGGCGGAAATGATGGATGGCAACATCGTGCTCGAATCCGTGGCGGGCCAGGGTTCCAGCTTCGCCGTCACCGTCGGCGTGGGCACGGTGGCACCCGAGGACGCGCCGGCGGCGCCGACCAGGCCCGCCCTGCCCGCCGCGCCGCACGGCGCCGGCGCGGCGCCGCCGCTGCGCATGCTGCTGGTGGAAGACAATGCGATCAACCAGGAAATCGCCCTGGCCATGCTGGAAGAGACCGGCTACCAGGCCACGCCGGCCGACAACGGGCGGCGCGCGCTGGCCCTGTGGCAGCAGCAGCCGTTCGATGTGATCCTGATGGATTGCCAGATGCCGGACATGGACGGCTTCGAGGCGACCCGGCGCCTGCGCCGCATGGAAAGCGAGCAGGGCCGCAGCCGCACGCCCATCATCGCCCTGACGGCCAATGCCATCCTGGGCGACCGCGAACTGTGCCTGGACGCGGGCATGGACGACTACCTGGCCAAGCCCTACACGCGCGCCGCCCTGCTGGCCGTGCTGGCGCGCTGGCGCCCCGCATCCACCGCGGCGGCGGCAGCGGAGACGCCCGCCGCGCCGGCGCAGTCACAGGCGGCCACGGCGGCGGCGCCCGGCGCCATCCTCGACGCGGCCGCCCTGGACAACCTGCGCGCCATGCGGCGTCCCGGCCGTGCCGATGTGCTCGGCTGCATCATCGACCTGTTCCACAGCGACGCCCCGCGCCTGCTGGGCCAGCTGGAAGCGGCGGCCCGGGCCAGCGACGCCGCGGCGCTGCAGCTGGCCGCGCATACCTTCAAGTCCAGCTGCGCCAACGTGGGCGCGCTGGGCCTGTCGGACACCTGCCGCGAAATCGAAGAATATGCGCGCGGCAATGATGTCGGCAGCGCGCTGCGCCATATCCGCGGCATCCAGCAAGAACTCGACCGTGTCCTCGCCGCCCTGGCCATTGAAAAGGAAGCCATATGAATCCCGCCCTCCCCCCGCACGCACAGGTCCTGGTGGTCGATGACGACGCCATGACGCGCCTCCTGGTGACCGAAGCGCTGGAACCGGAAGGCTTCCGCATCGAAGAGGTGGCCAGCGGCCCGGAAGCGCTGGCGGCCTTCCAGCGCGGCGCGCCCGACCTGATCCTGCTCGACGTGGCCATGCCCGGCATGAGCGGCTTCGAATGCTGCGAGCAGCTGCGCCGCCTGCCCGGCGGCGCGCACGTGCCC
Organism: Janthinobacterium sp. TND4EL3; assembly: GCF_900156175.1. Lineage (GTDB taxonomy): Bacteria > Pseudomonadota > Gammaproteobacteria > Burkholderiales > Burkholderiaceae_D > Janthinobacterium. The sequence goes on along the minus strand of NZ_FTMV01000008.1, from coordinate 179,171 downwards.
ATCGTCATGCTCACCGGCAACGACGACGATGCCTCGATCAAGCAGGCGCTGGAAGCGGGCGCCAGCGACTTTATCTCCAAGCCGATGCAGTGGCGGCTGCTGGCGCACCGGCTGCGCTACCTGCTGCGGGCCAGCCGCGCCTTGAGCGACTTGAGCCGCATCCGCGAAAGCCTCAGCCACGCGCAGGCGCTGGCCCGGCTCGGCAACTGGGAATACCGGGTCGCCGACGGCGACGGCTACTGGTCGCCCGAGCTGCTGCGCATCCTGGGGCTGGAGGCCGATTCCGGCCCCACCAGCTTCGAGCGCCTGCTGCAGTGCCTGCCGGAGGAACAGCGGCCCCTGCTGCTCGACGCCTTCATGGCGCTGCACGCCAGCGGCGCCGGCTACAGCCTGGAACACAGGGTGCGGCAGCCGGGCGGCGCCGAGCGCATCGTCTTTCACCAGGCCGAGGCCGTGCGCGAAGGCCGCCAGGTGCTGCTGATGCGCGGCACCGTGCAGGACATCACCGAACGCAAGCAGCAGGAATGGCGCATCGAATACCTGGCCAACCACGATGCGCTGACGGACTTGCCCAACCGCCAGCTGCTCAACGACCGCACCGGCCAGGCCATCGCCCACGCCCGCCGCACGCGCCTGCACCTGGCCACCCTGATGCTGGACCTCGACCGTTTCAAGTTTGTCAACGATAGCTATGGCCATCCCGTCGGCGACGCCCTGCTGCAGGAAGTGGCGCGCCGGCTGCAGCACGCGGTGCGCGAGGGCGACACCGTGGCCCGCCAGGGCGGCGACGAATTCCTCATCCTGCTGACGGACTTGCCCGACGGCGACACGGCCGAGGACATCGTGAAAAAGGTGCTGGCCGTATTCGCCGAGCCCTTTGTGCTGGGCGAGCATACCTTGCACGTGAGCACCAGTATCGGCGCCAGCCTGTACCCGTCCGACGGCGACAGCGCCGACATGCTGCTCAAGACGGCCGACGCAGCCCTCTACAGCGCCAAGGACAAGGGCCGCAACGGCTACCAGTTCTACAACCACAAGATGGGCGTGCTGGTGGAAGAGCGGGCCGAGATCGAACACGCGCTGCACCAGGCGCTGGCGCTGGGCGAACTGGAATTGCACTACCAGCCCAAGGTCGACCTCACCAGCGGCAAGGTGTATGGCATGGAAGCGCTGCTGCGCTGGCGCCGGGCCGGCATCGGCCTGGTGCCGCCGGACCGCTTCATTGCCCTGGCCGAGGAAACGGGCATGATCGTGCCCATCGGCGAATGGGTGCTGCGCACGGCCTGCGCGCAGCTGGGCGTCTGGCATGCCTACGGCTTTGCGCACCTGACGATGGCCGTCAACGTGTCGGCGCGCCAGTTCCGCCAGGTCGACATGCCGCAACTGGTGCGCGCAGTGCTGGCCGACAGCGGCCTGGCGGGCGCCAGCCTGGAGCTGGAGCTGACGGAAAGCGTGCTGATGCAAAACCGCGACCTCGTCGTGCTGGCACTGGAGCAGCTCAAGGAACTGGGCGTCACCCTGTCGCTCGACGACTTCGGCACCGGCTATTCCAGCCTGTCCTACCTCAAGCAATTCCCCATCGACGTGGTGAAGATCGACCAGTCCTTCATCCGCGACGTGACCGACAGCGTGGACGGCGCATCGCTGACCCGCTCCATCATCGCCATGGCCAAGTCGCTGCACCTGGCCACGGTGGCCGAAGGCGTGGAAACGGCGGGACAATTGGAGTTTCTCAATACCAACCGCTGCGACGCCATGCAAGGCTATTATTTCAGCCGCCCCCTGCCGGGCGCCGAGATGGACAAGCTGCTGTATGCGGGCACCCATTTGCCACCAGAAAGTTGCCACGCAGAAACTCCGCAGCGCGTGCTGCTGCTGGTCGACGACGAAGAGCACATGCTGTCCGCCCTGCGCCGCTCGCTGCGCAAGGAAGGCTACCAGATCCTCAGCACCACCAGGCCGCAGGAAGCGCTGGAACTGGTGGCCGCGCATGCGGTGGGCGTGATCCTCACGGATGCGCGCATGCCCGGCATGTCCGGCAATGAACTCTTGCGCCGCATCAAGGGGGTCTACCCGGAAATCGTGCGCGTGATGCTGTCCGGCTATCCGGAACTGCATTCCGTCACGGCGGCCATCAACGAAGGTTCCGTGTACAAATTCATCACCAAGCCCTGGGACGAAACACTGCTGCGCGACCATTTGCGCGAAGCCTTCCTGCGCTTCGAATCGGGCGTGCAGCGCCCGCCGCTCGGCCCCCATGGCATCGAGGCCGGCAACCGCGCCGCCTGACCGGGGCAAGCCGCGGGCTGAGGCGCCGCCGCGCTGCCCGGCGTGCGCGCGGCAGTATATGATGCTGCCTGGACCAGATGCGATGGAAAGGTTGGCGGCATACCATGACGACGATAGGCGGGCGATTGCGGCAATGCGGGATCGACGGGGCTCAGGCCGATGCCCTGGAGCACGATAGTGCGAACAAGAAATATGACCGTTTGCTGCGGCAGTTGCTGCTGCGGGGCCTGTGGGCCGACGTCGTCGATGAAGACTTGCCGCAGCCCCGGTGGATCGCGCGCTGGCGCGACCTGGGCGAGTCGGATTTCCCCTTCATTAACTCGCCTGCCCTGCAGCGCCTGCTGGACGCGGGCGTCGACGTGCACGATCTGACCGACGTCGTGCGGTCCGCGCAGGTGTTGACAATCTACAATATCGCCCAGCTCCTCGACGAGCCTTGCCGCGACCCGGGCTACGACCTGGATGCAACGCCGGACGTGCAACTGGCGTACATGGATGAGGCCGGCGCCCTGCACCGGCCCGGCAGCCTGCACGACGCGCTCGAAGAGCTGGACCCGGCGGGCCGCCACGGCCAGCCCCGCACGCTGGAACTGCGCCAGTTCGGCGGCTTGCCGGCCGATCTGCAAGCGCAGCTCAGGGACTTGCTGGCAAAACAGGCGTGGTCGCAGGCCGCCGTGCTGTGGAAGCGCGCCGTCGGCGGCGAGCTGGCGCAATGCCTGGCGGCCATGCGGCAGCTGGCGCGCCAGCTCTAGCAAGCCGGCTTACCAGTAGCCGAGCACCTTCCACCACGCGGTGCCGACGACGGCAAAGATCAGCAGTTCCACCACGCACATGATGAAGCCGACCCGCCACCAGTTGCCCATCGTCACGAAGCCGCTGCCGAAGATGATGGGCGAGGTGCCCGTCGCATAGTGGGTCAGGGTCATCATGATGGCCGAGCCGGCCGTCATCATCAGCATGAAGGGCACGTGGTATTCGGCCGGGATCAGGTGCAGGCCCACCGTCAGGAAGGCCAGCAGCATGGCGCTGATGTGGGCCGTCGTGCTGGCAAAGAAATAATGCGAAAAGACAAACACGAGCACGAGCACGCCGGCGATCGGCAGCCAGTCCATGCCGCTGGCGACGATGGCGCCCTTCATGCCGGCCGAGAACCAGGCGATCACGCCCGTCTTGTTCAGCTGCTCGGCCATCATGACGAGGGCGCCAAACCACACGAGGGTGTCCCAGGCGCTCTTTTCCGACAGCACGTCATCCCAGTCGATGGTGCCCGTAATGATCAGCACGAACAGGCCGACGAAGGCGACGACGGTCGCGTCGAGCGAAAACGCGGGGCCGAACAGCATGGCGGGCACGTTCGCCCACAGCAAGAGCAGCAGGGCGAAGGTGCCCAGCATGACTTTTTCCGAAGGCGACAGCGGTCCCATGCTTTTCAGCTGGGCCTTGGCATAGGTGACGGCGTCCGGCGTGGCTTTCAGCTGCGGCGGCGACAGCCAATAGATAATCAAAGGCATCACCAGCAGGCAGACGAGGCCAGGCAGCAGCATGCACAGGGCCCAGGTGGTCCACGTCAGGTGGAAGTTCTGGCCGCTGGCCTTGGCGACGAAATCGACCACCAGCGGGTTGGGCGCCGTGGCCGTCAGGAACATGGCCGAGGTGATCGGGTTGGCGTGGTAGTTGACGAGAGCCAGATAGGTGCCCACCTTGCCTTCCGTGCCCTTGGCCGGGTCCGAATCGAAGGCGTTGGCGATCGATTTCATGACGGGGTGGACAATGCCGCCGCCGCGTGCCGTGTTACTCGGCGTAAATGGCGCCAGCACCAGTTCGCAGATGGCCAGGCCATAGCCGATGCCCATGGTGCGCTTGCCCAGCAGCGAGATGAACAGCAGGCCGATGCGGCTGCCCAGCCCCGTTTTCTTGAGGCCGCGCGATATCAGGATTGCCACGACGATCAGCCAGATCAGGGGATTGGCAAAGCTGCTCAGCGCATCCGTGATGGCGCCCTTGGACGAGGTCGACGTCACTTGCGACAAGGAAACGATCACGATGGCCATCATGGCCATCACGCCGATGGGCATGACTTTTAAGATGATCGCCAGTATCGTGGTGAGGAAGATCGCCAGCAAGCCCCAGGCCTTGGGCGTCAGGCCGTCTGGCGCCGGCAGCAATAGCATGCTCACCAGCAAGACCGTGCAGATCAGGGCCGGCACGAGCCGGAATGGCACGGCTTCCTTGAAATGCAGGAACATTTCGCGCACTGTTTTATACATCTTCATTACCTTTCGCTGTGGGTCGGGCATCGCGGCGGCCGGAATCGTGCACGCAGATTCATGGGCTGCAGGCACGACAAACCGCGCCCGCAAGATGACAGATGCCCAACAATTCTGTTAGGCAATATCATACACGGCGGGCGGCCCCGCACCCCGCCCCATTCGGCGCGTCCGCGCCGCCAATTGCAAAATCGTTGACCTGCGCGCGGCATCGCTCACATAATCGCCCCTCCTGCCGCCTTACCAAAGAGGAAACCTTTGCAAGCACGCAACCATCATATCGACGCCCTGCGCGGCGTCGCCATCCTCTGCGTGCTGCTGCTGCACTTCGCGCTGGCCTACGGCTTGAAGAACAGCCCGCTGTCGGCCCTGCCGGACTGGCTGTTGAAAGCCGCCTACCAGGGCAATTACGGCGTGACCATGTTCTTCGTCATTTCCGGCTACCTGATCACCGCGACCTCGCTGCGCCGCTGGGGCGACCTGGCGCGCATCGACCTGGCCGCGTTCTATGCCTACCGCGTCGCCCGCCTGCTGCCCGCGCTGCTGCTGGCCCTGTCCCTGATCGTGCTGCTGGGCGTGCTGGACGTGCCCTTCTTTGCCAATTCGGACGGCGGCAAGGACTTGCCAGCCAGCTATTTCGTCATCGCCATCGCTTCCGTGCTGACCTTCTGGCACAACGTGCTGATGCAAAGCGCCGGCTATTTCAATTACTGCCTGAACGTCTACTGGTCACTGTCCGTCGAGGAAATGTTTTATCTGCTGCTGCCGCTGTCGTGCCGCCTGCTGCGCCGGCGCCAGGCGATCATGCTGCTGTGCGGCGCCGCCATCGTCGCCGGCCCCGTGTACCGAAGCCTGCACGCCGACAACGAGATTTACTACATGTACGGCTACCTTGCCTGTTTCGACGCCATCGCCATCGGCTGCCTGACGGCCCTGCTGACACAGCATTGGCAGCCCGGGCCGCGGGCCGGGAAACTCCTGCGCCGGGCGGCCGGCCTGGCCCTGGCGGCCGTGTACGTGCGCGGCATCGGCGGCCATGAAGTCTTTGGCTTTTGCGCCATCGCGCTGGCCAGCGCCGCCTTCATCGCGGGCGCCACGGCGGTCCCGGCGGCGCGCGACGGCCGTCCCGGGCCGCTGCAGTGGCTGGGACGGCACAGCTATGAGCTGTACCTGTTCCACATCATCGTGCTGGCCGGCATGCGCAACGTCATCGACAAGGCGGGACTGGGCTACGCGGAACGGCTGCCGTGGCTGGCGCTCTTCCTGGCCGCGACGGCGCTGGCGGCCGCCCTCGTGGCCCGCTACGTGTCCGAACCGGCGAATGCCGCCCTGCGCCGGCGCTGGCGCCACGGCTGCGCCGGCACGCGCCGGCGGCAACCCTGGCGCGGCGCCCTGAAAAAGTGAGGCAGGTCAAGAGTCCGCATGCCGGCAGGGCGTTTCGGGGCGAATTCCAGCCCGATCTTGCCAACCGCACTATAATGTCGGCAACGCGTGCGGCAGCATAGGCGGCGATAGACGGTAACAATTTCGTGTGGAGGCCAGTACAATAGCGGCTGGGCCTACACAGGGTTTCACTTTTGCCAGCAGTTGCCAGCAACTAACCATTTTTTTGACCAGCCAACAAATACTATGAGTTCGATGAATGAAGAGCGCGTTTTAAGCGTGCACCACTGGACGGATACCCTGTTCTCCTTTACCACCACGCGCGACCCGTCGCTGCGTTTCTCGAATGGCCATTTCACGATGATCGGCCTGCGCGTCGATGGCAAGCCATTGCTGCGCGCCTACAGCATCGCCAGCGCCAACTATGAAGACCACCTGGAGTTTTTCAGCATCAAGGTGCCGGGCGGCCCCCTGACGTCGCGTTTGCAGCACTTGCAAGTGGGCGACACCGTCATCGTCGGCCGCAAGCCGACGGGCACCCTGGTGTCCGACTACCTGCTGCCAGGCAAGCGCCTGTACATGCTGTCGACGGGCACGGGCCTGGCGCCTTTCCTCAGCATCGTGCGCGATCCGGACATCTACGAGCGCTTCGACCAGCTGATCCTCGTGCACGGCGTGCGCCAGGTCGATGAACTGGCCTACCGCGAACTGCTGGAAGAGCACCTGCCGCAGCACGAGTTCCTGGGCGAGATGGTCAGCGACAAGCTGCGCTACTACCCGACCGTGACGCGCGAAGACTTCCGCAACATGGGCCGCATCACGCAGCTGATCGAGAACGGCAAGCTGGCCGAAGACCTGGGCTTGCCGGCGCTGAACCCGGCCGAAGACCGCGTCATGATCTGCGGCAGCTCGGACATGCTGCGCGACCTGAAGGAAATGCTGGAAGCGCGTGGCTTCAAGGAAGGCAACACCTCGACGCCTGGCGACTTCGTCGTCGAGCGCGCGTTCGCCGAGAAGTAATCCGCAAGGCATCCGCAACACCCCAGGGGCCCGGCCCCGCCGCGTCCTGCGGCGGCGCCGGGCCTCTTGCATGTCAGCTGGCGCCGGGAGCGCGCACCAGCGCCGGCGCGCCGCGCTGGTACTGCAAGCCGTTCATGAAGCGCTGCACGGGCTGAAAGTCGCCGCTGAGGATATCGTCCTGCGCCGCGTAATAGCGCGACTCGATCTTCAGCAGGCCCAGCACGGTCGCGTCGAGCTTGTCCGTCTGGTAGGGCCGGCTTTCCAGCGCCGCGCGCGCCGCCTGCGAGGCGCCCAGCGGGCGATTGCTCCAGATCAACATCGGAATTTCATAGCCGCTCTTGTCCGAGGCGGAATGGCCCGCATGATTGCGGCTGTAGCCCACTTCCTGGCCGTGGTCGGAAACGAACAGCAGCGAGGCGGCGCGGTCCATCTTGGCTTGCTCCGCCAGGCTGATCAGCTTGTCCAGCACATAGTCGCCGTAGCGGATGGCGTTGTCGTATTCGTCGCGCCGGTGGCGTATCCAGCTGGACCTGCCCTGGCTGGCCATCTGCGCGCTGACGGCGTCGCGCGCCTTGCCGAAATGGGCAAAGCGGCTCGGGTAGCGCATGTCGTAGCTGGGATGGGCGCCCAGCAGGTGCACGACGATCAGTTTTTTCGGCGCCCCGTCGCGCAGTGCCTGCTCGAATGGCTGGAACAGGTTGCCGTCAAAATTGTTTTCGCCGCGCCCGGTGCCGTAGTTGATGAAGTCGCTTTCATCGGCCTCGCCCGCCAGCAAGCCGATCCAGCCGTCGTTGCGCGTCTGGTTCGACACCCAGAAGGTCTTGTAGCCGGCCGCCTCGGCCAGCATCAGCAGGTTCGGCTTGGCCATCCACGCGTCGGGATTGCCGATATCGGCCGGCGTGAGCATCGTCATCATCGATTCCACCGTGCTCGATGCGGGTGAAATCACGTCGTTGAAGACCAGCAGCTTCGAACGCATGGCGTCGAGCCGGGGCGTGGTGGCGCGCGCATAGCCGTACAGCGACATCGAGGCGCGGTTGGTGCTCTCGCCGATCACCAGGATCACCGTGCGGGCCGCCTCGCCCGCATAGCGCACCTGCCAGTCCAGCGGCGAGCTCATGCGCGTTGCCAGCGCCTGCTGCATCGCTTGCATGGCGGCCAGCTGCTCGCTGTATTGCAGGTAGCGCAGCGGCCAGAACAAGGCCGGATTCTCGCGCCGCATGGTGGTATTGACGTGCAGCGACACCAGGAACAGGGCCAGGAAGGCGGCGGCGCCCTTCTGCCAGCGGCCCGGCGCGGCATGCGATGGCGCCAGCCGGCGGCGCAGCTGGCGGTCGGCCAGCAGCACGGCCGCCGTCACGCCGACGAACCAGCATGCGGCCTGCGCCAGGGCCATCCCGTTATGCACGAAAAACTCGGCCGTCTCGGCTTGATCTGTCGCAAACATCGCCTGTAAAACGGCACCGGGATTGGGCCGCATGCCAAAATAGTCACGCAAAAAGCCTTTGGTGGCGGCATCCAGGTAAAACACGGGCGCGACGATGCGCAGCAGCCAGGTGGTCGCGCCAGCCGGGAAGCGCCACGCGTGCAGCAGGCCGCCCAGGCCCAGCAGGAAGGCGGCCAGCAGCACGCCCAGCTTGAGCAGTTCGTTGGCGCTCAACTGGCCGGAACAGAAGAAAACCAGCAGGCCGGCAATGCTGGTCAGGACGCGGCAAAACAGGATCGGCATGGAGGCGGCAGGCAGTCTAATCGGCGTTATAGGGACATGGCGTGGCATGGCCCGCGCGGACGGGCCCGCGATTGTAGCCCAAGTCCCTGGCAACTTGTATCATCATTTCATCCCGGCAAAATACGCTTGCACGCGCCGGGGCTTGCTCCTGACAGAAACTGTCAGTGCCTTTCATTATGATTTCGCCATGCGCGGGCCAGCCGGCCCACGTCCCTTAGACCAACCCGAGACAGGACTTGCGATGACACGTGCCATCACCATACTTACCGAGAACTTCGCCGACTGGGAAACTGCCCTGTTCAATTCCACCGCCCGCCTCTACTACGGCGTCTACACGCAGTTCGCCACACAGGGCGGCCAGCCCGTGACCTCGTCCGGCGGCATGCTGGTGACGCCGCAGCTGGCGCTGGAAGAGATCGCGCTCGATGAACTCGACCTGCTCATGGTGTGCGGCGGCAGCAGCTGGCAAAGCGGCAAGGCGCCCGATGTGAGCGCCCTGCTGCGCGCCGCGCGTGCGCGCAATATCGTGCTTGCCGGCATTTGCGACGGCACCCGCGTGCTGGCGCAGGCGGGCGTGCTCGACAATGTCCGCCACACCTCGAATGGCGCCGACAACCTGGCCACGACCGGCTATGCGGGCGCCGCCCTGTACCAGGACGTGGCCTGGGCCGTCGCCGACCAGGGCGTCATCACGGCCCCCGGCACGGCCCCCGTCAGCTTTACGCGTGAAGTGCTGCGCAGCCTGGGCATCGCCGACGACAACCTGCACGCCTACCTGGCCATGCACGGCGCCGAGCACGGCCAGCCTGCCTAAGTGCTTCCATCCGGCATGCCGGCGTCGATTTCCACGACGTCAAACGGCCGACGGTAGGAAGGGTGGGCCGCCGGATCGATGAAGCGGCCCGCAAAGCCGCCGACGCCGGCGGCGTCGCAGTCGAAGCGCGTGCCTGCCGTATCGAGCATGCGTTTCCAGAATGCATTCCTGCGCGCGATATTCGGCACGGACGCGGGATAGAAACCGCCATGCGACATCCGCCTGACCTGCCGTCCCGCCGCATCGACCTGGCGCACCGTCGCATCCGTGCTGCTCAAGCCGCCCCGCAGCTGCATGGGCAGCAGGCCGGCGCCGTCCAGCGCCCGGTGGATGCGCGACCAGATCAAGGTGCCGATCCCGCACTGCGTCAAAGCTGGCGGCAGCTGGAAGTCGGTGATGCGCAAGAGCAAGCCCTGGCCCTGCACATCGCTGAAATCATCGTGGTAGCAATACGACAAGCGCGACGGCGGCTGGTGCACGGCTTCCGGGTCGGCATAGCTGGCGCGCATGCGCACCGTGCCGGTGGTGATGGTGTGCTGCTCGCCGGCGGTGACCCAGTCGAGCGCGACGCGGATTTCCACGGGCGCCCTGCCCTGCGCAAATTCCAGCCGGCAGGCGGAAACGGTGGACGAGCTGACGAAACCGCTCATCTTGCATCGTCCTTCATGCCTTGCTGCTCCAGGCCTTGCAGCCGCGCCGCGGCATGCGCATTGCCGGGGTCCAGTTCCAGTGCACGGCGGTAGTGCGCGATGGCCGGCGCGGCGGCGCCATCGGCTTCATACGCTTCGGCCAGGCTGTCGTGGCCGTTCGCGCTGTCCGGATACAGCTGCACGGCCAGCCCGAGCACGGCGACGGCTTGCCGCGATTGCTGGCGCGCCAGCAGGCGGTAGCCCCAGGCATTCAAGTCGTTTTCAGATGGATTCGGCAAGCCGTGCTGGCGCCGGATGGCGGCCAGTTTCGGCGCCAGGTCCGCATACGGGCCGTCGCCGAGGCCGTGGCGCAGCAGCTGCACCGCATGCGCGCCGCCATGCTGCAGGCGCAGCGCGGGAATATAGAAGCCGGCCACCGCGTCGATCAGCTGTTCCGGCTGTCCCCCGGCCAAATTGCTCAGGATAATGACGGCCAGGTCGTCGTGCGGATACACATAGAAGGCGGAACGGCCGCCGCCGATGCCGGCCACGGCGCGGTGGCCGTCGCGGCGGATAGCGGGCCAGCCCAGCGCCCACGGGGCCGGCTTGCCGTCATTCAGGCTGCCCGGCTGCCACAGCCGCGCCACGCCGGCGGGCGCCAACAAGCGTCCCGCTTGCAGTGCGACAATCCAGCCGGCCAGTTCGCCCGCATTGCTGTTGATGCCGGCACCGGCACGCATGAAGACGGGAAAGTCCTCGATGACGTTGCGGTAGCCCTGGCCGCCGGCGCCCAGCACGTAGGAACTGGCCTTGTTGGCGACCACGTCCTTCGCGTCGCCAAAGCCGCTGTGCCGCATGCGGGCCGGGTCGAATTGCCCGCGCTGGATGAAGTCGACGTAGGCCTGGCCGCTCTGGCGCTCGATCAATTGCGCCAGCAACACATAATTGCTCTGGTTATAGCGGTAGCGCTGGCCCGGCGGGGCTTCCACGGGCAGCGCCTGCACGGCCTTCCAGGCCGCCTGGCCATCGTCCGGCTCCGGCCCCACCAGCTTGCCGCTGCGCTGGTCGAGCACGTCGGGCAAGCCGGAAGTATGGTTGAGCAGCTGCGTCACCGTCACGGCTTGCCACGCCGCCGGCAAGCCCGGCAGGTACTGGCCGATGGGCGCGCCCAGGTCCACCTTGCCCTGCTGCACCAGCTGCATCACGGCCACGCCCGTGAACGCCTTGGTGGCCGAATTGATGGAAAACAGGCTCGCGTCCGTCACCGGCACGCCGTACTGCAGGCTGGCCACGCCAAAATTGCGCGACAGCACCACCTTGCCATGCCGGATGACGGCGAGTTGCAGACCCGGTATCCGGCGTTCGCGCATTTCGTCCTGCACGAAAGCGGCGATCTCGCGCTCCGCGCGGCTGGCCAGTTGCCCGTTGGCGGGCGCGGCAGTGGCGGCCAGGGCGGCCGGCGCAAGGGCGGCGCCAAGCGCCAGGATGAACAGGGCCGGCGGGAAACGTGTATGCAAGATGACTCTCTCTCTGCGGGACGGAGCGGACGTGCAGCATCACATATCTATTTACCAACGTCAACGGAAATATTGCCAGATAGAAATCCAGTCAGCACGCCGCCTATTGATGCAGATCGAACCGGCGGCCGCGCGCAGCGGCATTGCGCGCCTGCGCGACTACACTGCAGGTCTGGCCGGCGCACACACAAGCCGGCGCGAGGAGTCCGTCATGGCCGATCTTGTCTCTGGCAGCAATGCCCATGTCTTTGGCCTGGCGCGGCCGCAAGCGGGGCGAGCCGCGTCGCTGCACCAGGCGCCGCCCCGCAACACGGCGTTTCGCGACCTGCCGCCGCCTACGGGCAGCGCGCCGTTCCGCCTCGACCTGAAGGATGTCGTGGCGCCCGCCGTCTACGAGGCCATCGTCCGGAAGCGCAAGCTCGTCTTCCACCTCAATGGCGACATGGGCGGCATCGAGTATGCGGTGCCGCAGGAACTGGTGGCCAAGGGCATGGAGAACGATTTCCAGGCCGACGCCAGCGAGCCGCCGGCCTTCCTGTATGTCACGGGCGACTGCGTCTACTTCAACGGCCAGGTCGGCGAATACTACAAGCAGTTTTACCAGCCCTATGAATTCTACCTGGCGCCCGTGTTTGCCGTGCCTGGCAACCACGATGGCGACAACCTGCCGGACGACCAGACACTCGACGGTTTCGTGCGCAATTTCTGTGCGCCCCGGCCCGTCAAGATGCCGGAATCGGGCGATTCCCACCGCACGGCCATGGTGCAGCCGAATGTGTACTGGACCCTGCTCACGCCGCAAGCCAATATCGTCGGGCTCTACAGCAATGTGCCCGCCGGCGGCGAGATCCGGGCGCCGCAGAAGGAATGGCTGGTGTCGGAATTGTCCACCCTGCCGCGCGAACTGCCCTTGCTGCTGGCCCTGCACCATCCGATCTACTCGGCCGACGACCACCATTCCGGCAGCAGCTACATGAAGGACCTCGTCGCCGAAGCATCCGCCGCGGCGGGACGCCACCCGGACGCCATCCTTGCCGGCCACGTCCACAACTACCAGCGCCTGACGCGGGCCGACGCCGACGGCGGCAAGACCCTGTTCCTCGTCACCGGCGCGGGCGGCTACCATAACCTGCACCAGATCATGAAGGTCAACGGCCAGCGCCTGATACCGCCCGCCGTCTTCCACGACGATGCGGGAGACGCCGTCACGCTGGAAAACTATTCGGACGACCACCACGGCTACCTGCGCGTCGAACTGTCCGACGGCGTCATGCAGGGCAAATACTACGAAGTGCCCCGGCCGCAGGAGCCGTTCAGCAAGGGCAGCCATCTGCTCGACTACTTCCGCTTCGATCTGCGGCAGAAGGCCTACCTGCCCAATACCCTGTCATGAGCCGCAGCAAGCCGGAGTGGCACGCCTAGCCTTCGCGCCACACATCCTCATAGCCGGCGCGGTCGAGGATGAATTTGGTACCGCTGGGCAAGGCCAGGTAGGCGAGCACCTGCGGCAGCAGCTCGGTCAGGTGCGCCGCATGCAGGGGCTGGTAAAAATCGGACGCGTCGCTATGCGCGCCGCAATGGATGAACCAGCTGATGGTGCCGTTCTCGGGCAGCTCGATGCGCGTGCCATAGATGGGTGACTGGTCCAGGCTGCCGATGGCCAGGGCCACCATGGCCTCGGGCGCCTGCGCGGGCATGCCGTATTTGTCGCAGATACGCTGCTGGTTTTCGTTGATCTGTTCGTTGATCAGCTCGTTCATGGCGTCCTCAGGATCCGATGTATTTATATGACAGCCGCAATGCGCCATCGTGGCCCGCCACTTCCAGGTGCACGGTCGCTTCACCGGGCCGGCCGTCGGCCAGCAGCATGCATTCCATGCCCAGCGGACCGGCGTCGGTGGCGTACACGTCGACGGGCGGCCGGCCGCCCTGGCCCGGCGCGAAGGCTTGCGCCAGCGGCGCCAGCGACAGGCGCTGCTGCGGGGCAAAATAACTGTCCACCATGTCGCAGATTTCCCCGGCCAGCGCGGGCGACATGGCCCACTCGCGTTGCAGCGCGCCAGGATCGCGCAGGTCCAGCGTGTGCACGAAGGCTGTCGCCAGCGCATGCGCCTGCCGCCGCAGGCTGTCGGTCACTGCTTTCCCCATGAAAGGCCTCGCTTGCTGAACAAGGCAATATTATAGTAGCGGCAAGTAGTCCTTGTCATTGGCTCAGTCTGCATCAGCTGGGCGACGCAGCCTTCCATGACATCGGTGCCCGGCATGACGCATGGGATGCGCCGCCCGGCGAGACGCGGCACTTGCCGGCAGCCGCACGCACCTGCAAGATTGCTATTGAGAAATGGTTGCCTGCCTCGCCGGAGTTTTCCTACGCACAGGCAAGTGGTGTCCCTATGGCTAGGTCCGACTTGCCCAAGCAGAATGGCGTCAACGGTGCGGTGCGCGCGGTACCGGAGCTCCCATTCATGGCAAGTCTACACCCAAAGGAGAACATCATGGCTTCAAGCAGCAACGACAAATCCGGCAGCCAGTCCGGCAAACAGCAATCGGGCAGCCAGCAGTCGGACAAGCAGTCGGGCAGCCGCCAGTCGTCGGGCGGCACCCAGGGCGGCACGCACGAGCAGCACGTGGAAGCGGGCCGCCAGAGCCACAAGAATGACGGCGACAAGCAATCGGGACAATCGGGTTCGCAAGGTTCGCAGCAGTCCGGCCAGCAATCGGGCCAGTCGCGCAGCGGCGGCAGCGAGCAATCGGGCTCCGGGGCCGGCTCGCGCGGCGGCACGCACGAGCAGCATGTGGAAGCGGGACGTCAAAGCCACAAGAATGACGACAAATCCTGATCCTGATTCCCGGCGGCATTGGGCCGCCACGGCCCTGTAAGACCAGGACGCAGCGGGCCGGCACGGCATTGCCCTGCCGGCCCGCTGACGCCATTGCCGTGCAAGCGGACGCCCGGACCGCCGTTGCGCGGCCGGCCAGATATCCGTCTGCCCCCGTTGTCTGGATCGGCATTCTGGGCGATAATGTCGCCCATGAACGATACCACTACCTTACCCCCATTGCCCGATCGCCTGTCGATCGACCCGAGCAGCCCTTACCACGTTGCCGCCGTGTTCGAGAATGACGTCGGCATCCGTTTCAACGACAAGGAACGCCTTGACGTGGAAGAATATTGCATCAGCGAACGCTGGATCAAGGTCGCTTCCACCAAGTCCCTGGATCGCCGCGGCCGTCCGCTGCAGATCAAGCTGAAGGGCAAAGTCGAAGCGTTTTACCGCTAAGCAATACATTCAGTTGTCATCGAGGCCGATTTGCATCGGCCTTTTTTGCGTCCGCAGTTTCTGCTCAGCAGTCGGCGCCGATCAGCCCTGCCGCAGCCGCCATGGGCAGCCACAGCATGGCGTCGGCCAGTAGCTCGTCCTGCGCTCTGCCGCTGGCCTGGGCCGCCGCCTGCGCGCAGGCAGGCAGGGGTGCGCCGCCGGCCAGCGCCTGCAGCCAAAAGTATTGCCACGGCTGCAAGTCGTGCATGGTGATGCGATACCGCAGGCGGGTAATGGCCACGTAGCCGGGCGCCGGTTCCGGCGGGGCCGGCATGGCCTCGCTTGGTGCCGCCTGCGCCTGCTGCCAGAAGGCGGCCACGGGGAAGCTCAGGGCCAGCAGCCGCAGACAGGGCGCCACGACGACCTGCGTGCCCTCGCCCAGCAGCCAGGCCAGGCCGTCGGGCATGGCCTGGCGTGCCCGCTTTTCCAGGCCCCGCGCCCTGCCCGCCTCGCTGCGCGCCCGTTCCAGCCGGGCCAGTTCGACGGGGAAGCGCAAGGCCGCGGCGTTTTCCCCCGCGCCGGGCTGGCTGGCGGCCAGGAAATCGGCAAAGCCGCCGCCCAGGTCGTACAGCGTGGGCGAAGCGGACGGGTGGCGCCAGATGTAGGCGCGCGCAAAGAAGGCGAACAGCGCGTCGCCCATGACCTTGCGCAGGACGGGATAGTCGGCTTGCAGGCATTCGAGCAGGCGCTGCACGTAGCCGTCCGCATGGATGTGCAGCGGCGCGGGGGCGCCCCGCGCCCGTTTCAATACCTGCTCCTGCGTCAGGCCGTGGCGCTCGCTGGCCAGCTGCGCGCCCCGCGCCGCGCCGCCCGGCGCCGTCATGGCCGTCAGGAACCACGCCTGCAGCTGCGCCAGTGGCGCAGCCTTGCCGTCGGCGTCATGCATGGGCAGTTTCCAGGTGAAAGCCCAGCGGCGTGGACACGGCGTTGCCGGCGGCCGTGGCCGCAGGCGCGTCCCCGAATTCGCCCCGTTCGGCCGCGCGCGCCTTGTCCAGTTCAAGCAGCAGCTGCGGATACGGGGGAATGTCCGCATCCCATTCCAGCAGGGCCGAGACGCCGCCCGTCAGCCGCTGCGCCAGCGCGTACAGGCGCCAGACGGCGGCCGGCACGGGCGCATCGTGCGTGTCGACCAGCATGGCACCGCAGACGGTGGGCCCGGCCAGGTGGATCTGCACGATGTGGTCGTGCGGCAGCTGGCCGATGTAGGCGGCCGCGTCATAGCCGTGGTTGTGCGCGCTGACGTGGACATTGTTGACGTCAAGCAAGAGTCCGCAACCCGTCTCCTCGGCCAGGCGGCCCAGGAATTCCCATTCCGGCATGCTGGACTGGGCAAACTCCACGTAGCTGCTTGGGTTTTCCAGGACCAGGGGACGGCCGAGAAACTCCTGCACCTGGCGCACCCTGCCCGCCACGTGGCGCAGGCTGGCCTCGGTCAGGGGCAGCGGCAGCAAGTCGTGGCTGTTGAGCGAGGCGGCGCCCGTCCAGCACAGGTGGTCGGAGATCCACGCGGGACGGATCTCGTCGGCCAGCTGGCGCAGCTGGCGCAGGTAAGCCAGGCTCAGCGGATCACTGCTGCCGATCGACAGCGATACGCCATGCATGACGATGGGCACCTGCGCCGCCACCACGTCCAGCACATGGCGCGCATAGCCGTGGTTGCCGATGAAGTTCTCGCTGATGATCTCGAACCAGTCCACCTGCGGCCCGTGTTCGAGGATGTGCGCGTAATGGAGCGGACGCAGCCCCACGCCCAGGCCCAGATGCGGCAGGCCCAGGCGCGGGGACGCCGCTGGCTTGGCGGCCGCCTTCATCAGGTCGACGGCGGCAGGGCCAGGCGCAGGTCGGTCGGCGGCGGCGGCGCGCCCACGGGCGTGCCGCGCGCGGCCATCACCTTGCCATACGCTTCCCAGGCCTTGTCATAGACGCTGTCACCGAGCGAGAACGACATGGTCTCGTCCAGCGGAAGGTTGTGGTGCTCGGGCGCCGGGCCGAAGTCGTACAGCACCATGGTGGCGGCCTGGGGCGGCGTCTTCTTGGTGGTGTTCGGATACAGCTGCGAGGCCGAGATGGGCACGGCACAGCCGCCGAAGCCGCCGCATTTGTTGTCGCTCGGCGCGCTGTACGGCCCCGTGGGCACGCCGCACAGATTGTCCGCCACTGCCGCCGCCTTGACGCCGTGCCCGCAGTTGGAGCCGCCCGCGTCAAGCTGGGCAAAGCCGCAGCCGCCCTGCGCGTGGCAGCCGTTGGATCCCTTGCACGTATGGTAGACGGCCAGCGCCGCGCACGTGTCCGATGCCTCGCCCGCCAGGTGCATGCCCTGGCAGGCGTGGTACAGCACGTCCTTCTCGACCTTCGGCACACCCGTCGCCAGGTTCGGCGCCTGGCCCAGCACGGCCCAGCAGATGGCCATGCGGTCGCCCGCGCCCACCATCGACGGATACGGGAAGGCGGTCTTCTGCTTTTGCCAGTAGGTATCGAGCACGGAGGTGATGCCATAGATGGCGCCCGTGGCCACCGTGCTCAGCATCGTCAAGGTGTCGCTGCGGTCCTTCAGGCGGTTCAGCGCGCCCGCCACCTGTTCCGGCGCGGGGATGTTCTTGGGCGCCGTCAGCGGGTTGTAGCGTTCGTTGGTCAGCATCTTCTCCGTCCAGCGATGGCCTTCCCGGTGCCATTGCGGCCATGTCTTGACGGGCAACATGTCCTTCACCTGGCCGAAACGCTCGTAATGGTCGTAGGCGGCGCTGTCGTGGCGGGCGTGCGCGTCGCGCGACTCGGCCTCCTTGCCATCATTGGTGTACGAGGGATAATCGGCCTTCAGCGCTGCCAGGTCTTCGCGGTAATCGGGCTTCACGGCCATCAGCTGGGCCTGCAGCCGGCGGCGGTAGCGCGTGATGGCCGTGTCGCTGCCCTCGCCCTGGTCCGTGATGGCCGCCATCATGTCGATGGCCTTGTTGAAGGAGCGGATCTGGCCGCCATCCTGGTCGTCCAGGCCGAAACAGGTATCGAACTTGGGAAATTCCGCCAGCTCGTGGCCCTTGCCCTTGCTGTTGAACATATCCTGCTGCACCGAGTGATTGACGAACAGCTTCTGCCACAGGGTGATGCCATCGTCGTATTCGATGCTGATATAGCGCGCATAGCATTCGTACATGTAGCCGATGGTGCCGAACAGGGGCAGGTCATGCACGTGCTTGCCCGGCGTCCAGCCCTCGAACGGTACGTCGGGGAAATATTTTGTGTGGTTGTGCTTGTCGAACTCGGCCAGTTGCCCGCGTGCCTGCTGTTCCGGCTGCTCGATGGCCAGGAACAGGTCGCACTGGTTGCCGTTGAGCTCTTCGAGGTTGACGCGCACGTGGCGGTAGCCGGACGTGTCCTGCAGGTCGACGATGTGCGGGATCACCGTGCAGTCCTTGCCGTAGCAGGTCCAGCCGTGTTCCAGCGACTGCAGTTCCGAACCCGTGAAGCACGGCGCCGCGCCGATGGCCGTGGACAGGTTGGCCGCCATCTGCAGGTGCAGCATTTCCTGGATGAAGACGCTGAAGATGACGTTGAAGGCCTTCTGCTCCGGCGTTTCCGGCTTCGCCGTGGTGCCCATGCCCGGCCACTGGCGGCCCTCGTAATAGCGAATGCCCTGAGAATTGATCTGGTGCGTGCCCTGGATCGAATACATGGTGGCCATGTACAGGGGAATGGTGAACAGTTCCACGCTGACGGCCGCCTGGGCGATGGCGCGCACGGCCGCCGTGTCGGTGGCCAGCATGTCCAGGGGACGCCCGGTGATGGGCGCCTGGGTGCTTCCTAAAACGGGCATTTTCATTCTGTCTCTCCACAGGAAGGATGCGTTTCGGATATCGGGCCGGGCCGCGCCATCTGCGTGCGCCGTTCACGGCATTGAAATCATACGCCTGAGAAAGATATTTTTGCGGCAAGATTTACAGGCCTGACAGGGATTTGACCTGCATCAATTCAGCTGGATGTTCAGCGTAAAAATAGACGTTTTAAGCGGCCATTCGATGACAATTGAATAGAATCGGCAAAACGCGCGCGTGTATAAGCGCCGCACCGTCCAAGGCCGGCGCGTCGCTTGCATGTCGATAGTCAGGCGGCCGGCGGCGGCTGGAAGGCGCAAAAGCCGGGCCACTGCTCGCGGCTGTCGCACACTTTCAGGCAGCCCTGATTGTCCTTGAAGGTGGCGACGACCTTGATGGGAAAGCCATAGCGTGGCGTGGTGGCCAGGAAGGCGGACGGGCAGCTTTGCGTGTTGCTGAAGCGGAAAGTGATTTCTTCGCGGCGGCCCTTGCGCGCAAAGCTCAGCATGAAGGTTTCATTGCTGTTCCACTGCGCCTTGCCCGGCACGCGGAAGCGGTAGCGGGGGCTGCCCGGCTGCTGGCCGTCAAGTTTCTGGCCGAAGACGCGGCTGCTGGCCGTGGCCGTCTCGACCTTGGCGACCGGATAAGGCACGGCAAACATGTAGGTGCCGGCAAAACCCTGGTCGAAGCCGAGTCCCTTCTGGTAGAACGGCACGACGATATGCGGCGCGCCCCCGTATTCCACGCTGTTGCGCGCCGTCAGGCGCGACGTCAGCCTGTCGTCGGGCGCTTGCCCGAAGACCACGTCCAGTTCCAGCAAGGCTTGTTGCTTGTCGATGTCTTGCGCCAGATAATCCCTGGGGGCGATCTCGCTGTGCACGCAGCCGGCCAGCAGGACTGCGGCGAGGCAGCCGGCGATCAGTGGCGGGTAGCTCATGGCTGTTTTCCTTCCGGCGGCACGGAAGCAAGGCCCAGGCCCGTCACTTGCCAGCCCCCCTTGCCTTGTTTCCATTGAAATTGCTGGCCGAACCAGGCCAGTTCCAGCTCGCGCCGGATGCGGTTGCTATCCGTGCGGCCCTGGCGCGCCTGGATGGCGGCGCCCGCCTGCGCGGAGGCGGCATCCGAGATCGGTTTCAGCCACCGTTGATACGTGTCGGGCGGCAAGGCCAGCATGCCGGCCACGCCGTCGTCGCGCGTGGCGACGATGATCCCCACCTTCGTCAGCGCATTCGTCAGATACGCGCCGCGCCGCCCGTCGGGCGAGACGGAAACGAGCATGGCGGGCGCGTAATCGCCCGTGACGCCGCCCGGCACGTCAAACCACAGCAGCTCGCCCGTGCGCGTATCGAGCGCGCGGCCGTCGCGGGCAAACAGCAGCACCTCGGGGCGGCCCGGCTGCGGCACGCCCCATTCCGGGTCGCGCTCCGTGCGCACCATGCTGTCGCGCTGCAGGGGGCTGACGGGGCGCATCAGCGGCTCGCCGTTCTGCACGCCGATGAGGATGGTGCCCTGCCCCGTATAGCCCTTGGTGAATGCCAGCAGCATGGGCTGGCCCTCGCGCGTGGCCGCCAGGGGCCGCACTTCCGCCACTTCGCGCGCGCCGCCGGGCCAGTAGCCGTGCTGGCGGAAGGACAAGGTGACGAGCGCGTCGTGGCGGTCACGCGTGACGACAAAGTCGCCGTATTGCTGCATCACCGGCACGTATGGCGTTTGCGCCTGCGCGGCCGGGACGATGGCGGCCGCCAGCACGGCGGCGGCCAGTCGGCGTAAAGGAAAGAACGGCATGGCATCCTGCAAGGGTCGCACCGGGCGAAGGAAGGCCATCATAAACGATTCATCGCCAGCAATACTGTCCAATAGCCAACATCAACGGCGCTGGATTTCGATCAGCTCGATCTCGAACAGCTTGGGCCACAGTTTCCCTGTGACAAACAAGCGCTTGCCCCGCGCATCCCAGGCGATGCCGTTGAGCACGGCGTCGGGATTGGCCGTGCCCCGCTGTTCGGGCGGCAGCAAGCCCGTCAGGTCGATCCAGCCGACGACCTTGCCGCTGGCCGGGTCGATGCGGGCGATCACGTCCGCGCCCCACACATTGGCAAACAGTTGCCCGTCGACCATTTCCAACTCGTTCAGCCGGTCGATGGGGCGGCCCTCGGCCTTCACCTCGAAACGGCGCACTTCGGCCAGGGTTTTCGGATTGAGCACGCGGATGGCGGCCGTGCCGTCGCTCATGTAGACGAACTTGCCGTCGCTGGCCAGGCCCCAGCCTTCGCCCTGGTAGCTGAATTTGCGCTTCAATTTGAAGGTCTTCAGGTCGAAGACATAGCCCGTCTGCGAAATCCACGTCAGCCCGAGGAGCTCATCGCCCACGTCCGTGATGCCTTCGCCAAACACATTCTTGTCGAGCATGCTTTTCTGCAAGACCTTGCCCGTCGTCAATTCCACCTTGCGCAAGGAGGACTGGCCATTCTGGCCCGTGCTTTCATACAGATGCCCATCCTTGAACAGCAAGCCCTGCGTGAACGCCTGCGGGTCATGCGGATAGATATTCTTGACGAAATAGCCATACACGGGAATGGCGGCCTGGGCGTAGCCCATTTCGCTCATCAGGCCCACGGTGCATAACAATCCCAGCAGCAATGAGCCGGCGGTGCGTTTGAGTCTGGTTTTGACGTTGATGATCATCGGGTCGGGCGGAAGTTGATGTGCGCCTATTGTAAACGTGCCGCGTCCGCCATGTGCGCCCTGACGAGGTCCAGCCAGGCGCGCGCCGCAAACGACAGCCGCCCGCCCCGGCGCCAGGCCAGCATCAAATTCCACTCCACGGGCGGGCCGTCCAGGGGAATGACGTCAAATTGCGCGGCGTCGAGCGTGTCGCAATACATCTTCGGCAACAGGCAGATGCCCACGCCCAGCCGCACCAGCGAGGCAATGAAGTCCCACTGGCCGCTGCGGCCCGTGATGCGCGGCGCGAAACCGGCCCGCTGGCAGGCATCCTGCACGATGTCGTTGAGGGCGAAGGCGGCGCCGTAGAAGATGAAGGGGCTGTCGGCCAGCTCGGCCAGGGCTACGGACGAGCGCCCCTGCCACGGCGAGCCGGGCGCGGCCAGCAGGCACAGCGGCGAGCGCACGAGGGGCAAGGCGTCGAAATCCTGCCAGGTGGCCGCATTGCCCGGATAGTCGAGCATGGTGCCCAGTTCCACCATGCCGGTGCGCAAGTCGCGCTCGATGGCCTGCGTGCCGCTTTCATACATTTTGAGTTCGATGCCCGGATAGCGCTGGTGGTATTCGGCCAGCCACGGCGCCAGGGTCGAGTGCGTCTGCGGCGACACGCCGACCCGCAATTCTCCCCGCTCCAGGTGCTGCAGGTCGCGCAACTCCACCTTCAGTTCCGCGTGCAGGGCCAGCAGTTCATGCGCGCGCGACAGCACCACCTTGCCCGCGTCCGTCAGGGTAAAGCGCTTGCCGGCGCGGTCCAGCAGGGCCAGGTCCAGCGACTGTTCCAGCTGGGCAATCATCTTGCTGACGGTGGGCTGCGTCACGTGCAGCTTGCTGGCCGCGCGCGTAAAACTGTTCTGTTCGACCACTTCGACGAAGTAGCGCAGGGAGCGGATATCCATAATGCATTCCAAAATCGAATGATGATCATGAGTTTAAGTCATTTTATCTTTTGATGTGGGCTCACTACAATGAAACCTTCCTCCTGCCGTTTGAAAGCCTGCCGTGAAAGCCGTCCCTTGTTCCACCGCCGCCCCACTCTCCATCCCTGCCTGGCGCCAGTCCGCGCAGACTGCGTGGCAAGTGGGCATCCTGATTGCCGCCTGGTGGCTGGCCGACGCGGCCGCCTCCGCCCTGCACCTGCCGTTCTCCGGCGGCGTCGTGGGCCTGTTCGTGCTGGTGGCCCTGCTGCTGGCGGGCTGGGTGCGCCCCGCCGCCATCGAACTGGGCGCGAACTGGCTGCTGGCCAATATGCTGCTGTTCTTCATACCGCTGGTGGTGTCAGTGGTGCAATTTACGCAACTGTTGAAGTCGCAGGGCTTGATGTTGTTCGTAAATATCGGCCTGGGCTTTGCCTGCGTGATGCTGGCCACGGCGCTGACGGTGGAAGGGGTGTGCCGCTATGAACGCCAGCTGCGGCTGCAAAAATTGCTGCGCCAGCGCGCCGCGAGGGCGGCAGCATGAGCACCCTGCTCCTGTCGCTGCTGTTCCTGCTGCTGACGCTGGTATTGTTCTACGCCAACCAGGCCGTGCACCGCCGCCACCCGCATTTTCTGCTGACGCCCGCCATCTGCACCTCGGCCATCCTGATCGTCATCGTCCAATCGACCTCGACGCCGTTTGCCACCTACTTCGGCGAGACGCGCTGGCTGCCGTGGCTGCTGGGGCCAGCGACGGTGGCGTTTGCCCTGCCCATCTTCCAGGAGCGCAAGCTGATCCGCAAGCACTGGCTGGCCTTGTCGCTGGGCAGCTGCGCCGGCATCGTGGCATCGGTCGCCGCCACCTTGCTGCTGGACCGGGTATTTGGCGTGCACGGCGACATGGCGCGCAGCCTGCTGGCCCGCTCCGTGTCGACGCCGTTCGCGCTGGAAGCGTCGCGCCACATGGGCGGCTCGGCGCAGCTGACGGGCATCTTCGTGGTGATGACGGGCTTGTTCGGCTTGATGCTGGGCAAGCCGCTGCTGAAACTGCTGCCCTTGCGCATGCGCATCGCCCGCGGCGCCCCGTATGGCGCGGCCGCGCACGGTTTTGGCCTGTCCGTGGCGCGCCGCGTGGGCATGGAAGAAGGCGCCGTGGCCAGCCTGACGATGATCTTTTCCGGCGTCGTGACGGTCCTGCTGGCGCCGCTGCTGGGACATCTGCTCGGTTAGCGGCCCGCTTGCAGCGCCTGCATGCCATGCACGATCAGGTCGATGCCCGCCAAAAAGTCCGCGCGGTCGTCGTGCGCGCGCAGCTGGCCCGCCACCTTGCGGGCGAACGGAAACGCCTGCGCGTCGAGGCGTGACCAGGCGCCCGCCAGGGTGTCGAGGAAATGCGCGCGCTCCAGGCCCTTTTCATGGGCGATGACGGCATTGGCCGCATTCTGCCCGCTCACGCCCAGCAGATAATTGAGCAAGGCGCATGCCGCCATCCACTGCCGGTCCTGCGGCACGCCCAGCGCATCGACCTGCCGGCCCAGGCGTTCCAGGATGCGCACGGTGGGCAGCTGGCCCGGCGCGCGCGACAGGGCCGAGCCCAGCCACGGATGCGCATCCATGGCCTCGAACATGGCAAGCGCCACGGCGCGGACACGCCGCCCGTGCCCCGCCCCGTGCACCTGCTGCCCGCCGGCCACCGCTGGCAGCCCGTGGCAGGCGTGACCTTGCTGGGCGACGCGGCCCATCTGATGGCGCCGGCCGGCGAAGGCGCCAACCTGGCCATGCTGGACGGCGCCGAGCTGGCGCAGAAGCTTGCCGCGCAGCCGGGCGACATGGCGGCGCCCCTGCTGGCGTATGAAACGGCGCTGTTTGCGCGCAGCGGCGCGGCCGCGGCGCAGTCCGAACGCATCCTGCGCCTGTGCTTCGACGACGACGCGCCGCACAGCCTGGTGCGGTTCTTTACGGGCATGCGGGACGCCGGCCCGGCGCCCGAAGTGTGAACGGCGGCGCCAAAGCCCCACGCCAGCGGCCTTTATCGGGGATAATACGTCTTTCCCCATTCCAAGCAGCCGCGCCACGATGAAATACCCCGCAGTCCTTCCCTTCAGCGACATCCTGCCACGCCTGCATGAATTCGACGCCATCATCGACGTGCGCAGCCCGTCCGAGTTTGCGGAAGATCATTTGCCGGGCGCCATCAACCTGCCCGTGCTCGACGACGAGCAGCGCGTGCGCGTCGGCACTTTATATAAACAGACGAGCGCCTTCGAGGCGAAGAAGCTGGGCGCGGCGCTGGTGGCGAAGAATATCGCGCGGCATATCGAAGACGGCTTCCTCGGCCATCCGCACGAATGGAAGCCGCTCGTCTACTGCTGGCGCGGCGGCAACCGCAGCGGCGCCATGGCGCACATCCTGGCGCGCATCGGCTGGCCCGTCACACAGCTCGACGGCGGCTACAAGGATTACCGGCGCCATGTGAACGCCGAGCTGGCCACCCTGCCCGAGCGCTTCGATTTCATCAACGTGCTGTGCGGGCCCACGGGCAGCGGCAAGAGCCGTTTGTTGCAGGTGCTGGACCGCCAGGGCGCACAGGTGATCGACCTGGAGCAATTGGCGGCCCACCGCGGCTCCGTGCTGGGCGGCTTGCCCGAGGAAGAGCAGCCGTCGCAAAAGGCGTTCGAGAGCGCCCTGTGGCAGCAGCTGCGCCAGTTCGATCCGGCATTGCCCGTCTTCATCGAATCGGAAAGCAAGAAAGTGGGCCGGCTGCGCGTGCCCGACGCGCTGATGGAAAAGATGCGCGCTTCCGCCTGCACCGACGTGCGTCTGGCCACGGCCCAGCGCGTGCAATTGCTGATGGAAGATTATGAACACTTTGTCGGCGATGCGCAGCGCCTGAACGTGCAGCTGGCCCTGTTGACGCAGCTGCACGGCAAGGAGAAAATTGCACATTGGCAGCAACTGGCCACGGCGGGCCGCATGGCCGAACTGGTCGAAGCGCTGCTGGTCGAGCATTACGACCCCGTCTACCTGCAATCGATACGGCGCAACTTCAGCCGCTACGGGCAGGCGACGCCGCTGGTCTTGCCCGATATTTCAGAACATGCCTTTGAGCAAGCCGCGCGCGCATTATGTGCTATCGTCGGCGAACCCCGTACCGCCAGCGCGTGATGCCTGGCTTGCTACCCAATTACTTATTTCAGCAGGATGACGACCATGTCCGATAGCGCAGCAACATCCAATACACCCATCCGATTGACCGAATTTGCCCATGGCGGCGGCTGCGGCTGCAAGATTGCGCCCGGCGTGCTGGCCGACATCTTGAAGGGCAGCGGCGGCTTTCCCCTGCCGAAGGAATTGCTGGTCGGCATAGAAACTTCCGACGACGCGGCCGTCTACCAGCTCAACGACGAGCAGGCGCTGATCGCCACGACGGATTTCTTCATGCCCATCGTCGACGACCCGTTCGACTTCGGCCGCATCGCCGCCACCAACGCCATTTCCGACGTGTACGCCATGGGCGGCACGCCCATCATGGCGCTGGCCCTGGTCGGCATGCCGATCAACAAGCTGCCCGTGGAAACCATCGGCCTCATCTTGAAAGGCGGCGAAA
The DNA here is from genome assembly GCF_900156175.1 of Janthinobacterium sp. TND4EL3. GTDB lineage: Bacteria > Pseudomonadota > Gammaproteobacteria > Burkholderiales > Burkholderiaceae_D > Janthinobacterium. The sequence goes on along the minus strand of NZ_FTMV01000008.1, from coordinate 153,149 downwards.
CCGTCTGCGCCCAGGCCGGCATCCCCATCGCGGGCGGCCACACCATCGATTCCGTCGAGCCGATCTACGGCCTCGTCGTGCTGGGCCTCGTGCACCCGTCGCAGGTGAAGCGCAACGCGGGCGCGCGGGCCGGCGACAAACTGGTGCTGGGCAAACCGATCGGCGTAGGCATCCTGTCGGCCGCGCTGAAGAAGAATGCGCTGGACGGGGACGGCTACGCCTCGCTGATCGGCAACACCACCAAATTGAATACCCCGGGCAAGAAACTGGCCCTGCTGGACGGCGTGCATGCGCTGACGGACGTGACGGGCTTCGGCTTGCTGGGCCACACCTTGGAACTGGCGCGCGGCGCCAAGTTGCAGGCGCGCATCGCCATGGCTGACGTGCCGCTGCTGCCGCAAGTGCAGCAGCTGGCGCAGAATGGCAACATCACGGGCGCCTCAGGCCGCAACTGGCAGGGTTACGGCGCGCAAGTGGCGCTGGCGGACAATTTAAGCGCCATCGACAAGGCGATCCTGACGGACCCGCAGACGGCCGGCCCCCTGCTGGTGGCCTGCGCGCCGGAAGCCGTCGAGCAAGTGCTGGCGATTTTCCGCGCCGAAGGCTTTGCCGACGCGACGGTGATAGGCGAGATGCAGGATGGCAGTACCGGGGTTTCCGTATATTAATGAACATTTTTTCAAAGGCAGTCCCATGACCACGTTTTCCAACAAGTTCCCCGCCATCCTGGCCACCGTCGCCGCCACCCTGGCCATCCACAGCGGCCTGGCGCAGGCGCAGCAAGTGCTGCGCGTGTCCGCCATTCCCGACGAAGCGCCGACGGAGTTGCAGCGCAAGTTCAAGCCGCTGGGCAGCTACCTGGAGAAAAAGCTGGGCATGAAGGTGGAATTTACGCCCGTTACCGATTACGCGGCGTCCGTCGAAGGCTTGATCAATCACAAGCTCGACATGGTCTGGTTCGGCGGTTTTACGTTTGTGCAAGCGAACGTGCGCAGCGGCGGCAAGATCGTGCCGCTGGTGCAGCGCGAGGAAGACACGAAGTTCCGCTCCGTGTTCGTGACCACCAGCAAGGACATCAATCAATTGTCCGACCTGAAAGGCAAGAACTTCACGTTCGGCTCGGAATCGTCGACCTCGGGCCACTTGATGCCCCGTTACTATTTGCTGGCCGCCAAGATCAATCCGGATACGGACATGAAGCGCATCGCGTTCTCGGGCGCGCATGACGCCACCGTGGCGGCCGTGGCCGGCGGCAAGGTCGATGCGGGCACCTTGAACATTTCCGTGTGGGAAAAGCTGGTCGAAGCGAAAAAGGTCGATCCAGCCAAGGTGCGCGTGTTCTACACGACACCGGGCTACTACGACTACAACTGGAGCGTGCGCGCCGACATGAATCCCGTCGTGCGCAAGAAGCTGACGGACGCCTTCCTGGCGCTGGACCCATCCACGGCCGAAGGCAAGGAAATCCTCGAGCTGCAGCGCGCCACGAAGTTCATCCCCACCAAGGCCGAGAACTACAAGGATATCGAAGCGGCCGCGCGCGATGCCAAGTTGTTGAAGTAATTGCTGAAACTTGCCGGGTGACGTCCTGCGGACGCATCCGGCACACTCCCTCCCACACCGAAACATCGCATGACATTCCAACTTCACCAGGTCTGCGTCCACCACGCGGGCGCCGCCGGCAATGCGCTGGCCCTGCGCGAACTGGACCTGGACGTGGCCCAGGGCGAGCAGATCGCCCTGATCGGCCCTTCCGGCGCCGGCAAGACCAGTCTGCTGCACACGCTGGCCTGCGCGCTGCGCCCCGAGTCCGGCAGCTTGCGCATACTCGGTAGTTCTCCCTGGCAACTTGCCAGCGGCGAACGCCACGTCTTGCGCGCTCGATTATTCCTCGCGCCGCAGACGCCGCCCTTGCCGCCGCGCCAGCGCGTCGTCAACGCCGTGCTGGCGGGCCGCTTGCCGCAATGGAGCTTGTGGACGGCGATGCGTTCGCTGGTCGCGCCCGTCGACCCGCGCGCCGCGTGGGAAGCGCTCGGCAAATTCAATCTGCAGGATAAACTGTATGCGCGGGTTGACCGCCTGTCCGGCGGCGAACGCCAGCGCTGCGGCATGGCGCGCGCGCTCGTGTCGGATGCGCATGTATTTCTCGTCGACGAACCGCTGTCCGCGCTCGACCCCACCCTCGCCTTGCAGACGATCCATGTGCTGCAGGCGGAAGCGACGGCGCGCAAGGCCACCCTGATCTGCAGCCTGCACCAGGTGGAGATCGCGCGCGCCTGCTTTACGCGCATCGTTGCCTTGCGTGACGGCCGGATCGTCTTCGACTTGCCTGCCAGCGAGGTCAGCGACGCCATGATCGCCGAGCTGTACCGCAACAAGGCCGATCCTGCGCCCCAGTTCGAAGCGGTGGAGGCGCACCTGGACGCCGCGAGGCCCCTTTGCTGAAGCGCGCCGACGACGCCCTGCCGCGCGACCCCGCCTGGCGCGGCCGCCTGGCCATCACGGCCGTGGCGCTGTTCGTGCTGTGGCCGATGCTGGTGCAGGCCGAATTCAAGCCGTGGATACTGTGGGACGCGCAAAGCCTGGCGGCCACCTGGCAATTCATCGCCAGCTTCGTGCCGCCCGCCCACTCGCCCGAATTCCTGCAACTGGTGGCCACGTCGGCCTGGGAAACCATCGCCATGGCCACGGCCGGCATGGCGCTGGCCATGCTGGGCGCCATCCCCCTGACCCTGCTGGTGACGGAGCGTTTGTCGATCTCGCGCATCGGTTCCGGCCAGGTGTCGCCGCTGGCCGCCGCCGTGCGCCACGCCGTCCGTGCGCTGCTGGTGCTGCTGCGCAGCGTGCCGGAACTGGTCTGGGCCTTGCTATTGGTACGCATCGTGGGACTGGGGCCGACGGCGGGCGTAATCGCCATCGCCCTCACGTATTGCGGCATGCTGGGCAAGGTGTATGCGGAAATCCTCGAATCGTCGGATGCGTCCGCCTGCAACGCCCTGCTCCACAACGGCAGCGGCAGATTAAAGGCCTTGCTGTACGGCGCCCTGCCCGAATCGGCCGCCGAACTGGTGTCCTACACGATCTACCGCTGGGAATGCGCGATCCGCGGCTCCGTCGTCATGGGCTTTGTCGGTGCGGGCGGCCTGGGCCAGCGCATGGATGAATCGATGAAGATGATGGCAGGCAATGAACTGGCCACCATGCTGATGGTGTTCGTGCTGCTGGTGGCGGGCGCCGACGCCGTGTCCGCCATGCTGCGCCGGAGGCTGGCATGAAGACGGAACCGATGTTGCCCGTCCCTGCGCCCGTGCGCTGGTCGACCTGGGCCTTGCTGGCAGGTTTGCTGCTGCTGGTCATCGCCAGCTTCGCCACCCTGCCCCTGAAATGGGGAGAATTCTTCAGCGCCGACGCCGTGCGCACGAGTGCCGACTTCCTGCACGGCTTCGCACCGCCCGAGCTGTCCAGCCCCTTCCTGATGAAAGTCGGCGTGGCCACGTTCGAGACCCTGGCCATGTCGGCCATCGGCACGGTCATCGCGGCCGTGCTGGGCGCGCTGCTGGCCCTGCCCGCCAGCGGCCGTTTCGGCATGGTCGCGCGCAACGCCACGCGCGGCGTGTTGAATGTGCTGCGCTCGATCCCGGAACTGGTGTGGGCGTCGATCCTGCTGATCGCCGCCGGCCTGGGCCCGTTCGCGGGCACCCTGGCGCTGGCGTTGCACACGGTGGGCGTGCTGGGCCGCTTGTTTGCCGACGCGTTCGAAAATTGCCCGCCCCTGCCGGCGGCCACCTTGCGCATCAACGGCGCGCGCCCCGCCGTGGCGTTCCTGTATGCGACCTTGCCGCAATGCGGACCGCAGATGATGTCGTATACGCTATACCGCTGGGAAAACAATATCCGCGCCGCCGCCATCCTCGGCGTCGTCGGCGCGGGCGGCCTGGGGCAGATGCTGAAATACCATTTGTCGCTGTTCCAGATGCCCAGCGCCGCCACCGTCATCGTCGCCATGCTGCTGATGGTGGCCGCCGTCGATGGCCTCAGCTACCTGCTGCGCCGGGCCATGACCCGTTAATTTTCACTTCCACAAGGAATATCCATGTCAGGCTGGTGGACGATAATCTCGACGGAAACGCCGGAGCAAATGGCCGATATGACGAAAGTCAACAAGGAGGCGTTTCTCGCCACGTGGGAAGCGGGCCTGTCCGGCGCCGGCTGGATCGCGCAACTGTGTGAGCAAGGCAAGGCGACCCAGCTGACCTTCAACGGCTTTCCCAACCGTTACACGGCCCCGGCGAGCGTCATCGCGCCCCTGCTGCTGGCGGGCATCGCCGAAGCGCAGGATGGGGAGTTTCCGCAAGACCAGCTCACAGGCTGGCCCGGCAGCATCACCGTGCACGCGGAGCGCATCGCCGCCTGCGCGCCCGGACAGCTGCTGACCGTCGAAGTGTGGGACCAATCGTAAATGATGATCAGAGGCAAATGATTTACACTGGCAGCTGAACAATAAAGGAGTCCATGCATGGGATTGGCAATAACAGTCGGCGCTCTGGCCGACCTGCACGAAGAAGACCCGGAAGGCGCGCAATGGCTGGCCGATTCCCTGGCGCAAGCGAATGCCCTGTTGCAAAAAGCGGGCTTGCCGCTGCATGGCGAACCGCTGGCCTTGCCGCAATTGCAGTCACGCGCAGCGCTTGATTCCTTTCCATACAGCTACCTGCATTATCTGCGTCGCGCCTATGCGCATGCGGTCCAGGATGGGCAATGGCGGGCCACACCGCTGGCCGAAGGCGAGGATCCAAGTGAAGATTCGGTGCTGGAAGCGGCGCAGGATGACCTGGACAGCCACCTGCTCTGCCATTCCGATTGCGAGGGCTTTTATTTTCCTCTCGTCTTCGACGACGTCATTTTTGCCGATGAGGAACATGCGCTGCTGGGCGGCATGCTCGGTTCCTCGTACAGCCTGCGCGCCGAACTGGTCACGGTCGCGCCCGCGCTGGGCATTTTCCTGCTCTGCGACGAGCTGAGCGATGAAGAAGCGGCACGCATCAATGCGCGCATCGGCGGCGAAGACGGCCTCGAGCGCGAACTGATCGCCTGGCTGGCCGCGTTTGAAGCATGCCGGCTCAGCATCGAACACAAGACGGCGATCGTCTTCAACTGAGCATGCCGATACGCGCCACCACCGCCAGCGACTGGCCCGCCCTGAAAGCCACGCGCCTGGCCGCCCTGCTCGACGCCCCCACGGCCTTTGGCGCCAGCCACGCCAGCGCCGCCGCTTTTGCCGATGCGGACTGGCAAGAGCGCGCCGTCAGCACGCCGCAGCGCACCTTTTTTCTCGCCTTTGACGCAGAACAAGCCATCGGCCTGGCCGCGCAAGTGGTGGCCGGCAATGGCGAATGCCATCTGATCGCCATGTGGGTACAGTCCGACTATCGGGGCCTGGCCGTGGCGCAAGGCCTCGTCGATGCCGTGAAACAATGCGCCGTCGGCAACGGCCATTCCCGGCTGGTGCTCGGCGTGGCGCCCGAGAATGCGCGCGCGGCCGCGTTTTACCGGAAACAGGGCTTTGTCTTCCTGCCCGAATGGGAAGCGCTGGAAAGCCATCCGCATATCCAGGTGCAGAAGATGGAATGGCGGGCGCCAGCATGAGGGCATGATTGTCGGCCGGAATTTGTTATGCATCGGGTTAGTCCGGCGGCTATGCGATATCCCGCCATCGGCTCCCGGAAAACAGCGGTTTCCAGCACTTCATTCATCCCAATTGACGCCCTGTCTTAAAAACCTGTTCGTCCCCGTGTTTTTTTCTACACTTGCGTTTCCATTGATGAATAGAAAGATCGGGTATGCCTGTCATAAAGAAGACGGCTCTTCTGCTGTGTTTGTGCGGCGCCGCGGCGCACGCTTGCGCTGATACGGAACCAGCCGCGGAACAGGCCGGTCAGGATGCGGCCGCGTCCGTCAACGTGAAAGGCATCCGCGACCCGGACTGGAAGCCCTACAGTGCCATGCTCAAGGGCGTCAAGCGCTTCGAGGAAAAACATGCGCTGGCGCCCGGCGCCGAATTGCGCTTCATTCTCGAACCGCGCCGTGCCGACGTCGACATGCACGCCATCGCGCTGCGGCTGGAAAGCGACGAGGCGGGCATGGCGATACCGCTGGGAGAGCGCAATGTCTTCAGCTTGCCCGTCGGGCAGGGTCCGCTGTATGACAAGGCCGAGCTGACCGTGAACCGCAAGGCGGGCTCCGTCAGGTGGATCCCCTACGTCAGGAGCGGGGCGGCCAGCGACACGCTGCGCCGCCTGGGCGACCTGCGGCTGGCATGCGAAGTCCACTGGGCCATCGACAAGGAAACCCTGTCTTTCGCCATGCGCACGGCGATGGGCGCACTGGGCGGGCCTTGCAATTTCGTGTCGCAAAAGGGTACCTACAGCTTTACGGAAACGCGGCGCATCACGGGCGCGACGATCAGCTACAACGGCAAAAGCGCGCCCGTGCCCTTCAGCGGCACGTCGTTCACGCCGCCATTGCGGGAACAGGACTGGAGCGACGACAGTATGATCGAACTGGCATTCGACAACGACCAAACTGGGCAGTGACTATTTCACCCGCTGCTTTTCCAGCTTGCGCGCCAGGGTGCGCCGGTGCATGCCAAGGCGGCGGGCCGTTTCCGAGATATTAAAATCCGTCTCGGCCAGCATTTCGTGGATGCGTTCCCATTCCAGGGTCTTGATGTTGGTGGCGCGGTTCGTCAGTTCGATGTCGGCGTTGCCGGCCACGTGGCCGAAGGCCGCTTCGATGTCGTCCGTGTTCGACGGCTTCGCCAGGTACTGGCAGGCGCCCAGCTTGATGGCTTCGACGGCCGTGCCGATGCTGGCGTAGCCCGTCAGCACGACGATCAGCATCTCCGGGTCGTGCTGGTGCAGCATCTGCACGCAGGCCAGGCCCGAGGTATTGCCATTGAGCTTCAGGTCGACGACGGCGTAGTCGGGGCAATGCTGCTCCAGCAGGGCGCTCGCTTCGTCGAAATTGGTGGCCAGGATGACCTGGTAGCCGCGCCGTTCGAACGAGCGGCCCAGGGTGCGGGCAAACGCGGCATCGTCTTCCACGATCAGTAACAGACGCTCATCCTGCATGGTGGTCGCTTTCTCTTTCCAGTTTGATGGCCGCCAGCGGCAAGGCCAGGTGCACCACCGCCCCGCCCTGCACCCGGTTGCGCGCCGTCACCGTACCACCTAAAGTACGCGCGACATTCACCACCAGGAACAGGCCGAGGCCGCCGCCGGGCTTGCCCTTGCTGCTTTGATACGGCTTGCCCAGGTGCGTGAGCATCGACGGCTCGAAGCCGGGGCCCGCATCGGTGATCACCAGGTGCAGGGCGTCCGCCTCGCGCGTGGCCTCGAAGCGCAGCCATTCGGGCGACGCTTCCAGCGCATTGTCGAGCACGTTGCAGATGGTTTGCTTCAGGGTCGAATCGAAGACGACGGGAATATCGTGCTCGATGCGGTTATCGTACTCGAAACCCAGGATGGGGCGGCTGCTGCGCCACTCGTCCACCAGGTCGTTGAGGAAGGTGTTGATCGTCGTTTTCACGGACGATTCGCCGCGCGCCTCGCCCGCCGACAACAAGATGCCGCTGACGATGCTCTTGCAGCGCTGCAACTGTGCCTGCATTTCCGTGATCTCTTCCAGCAATTCGCTGTTCTTGCTCAGTTCCGGCATGCGGCGCCAGTCGCCGAGGATGACGGACAAGGTCGCCAGCGGCGTGCCCAGCTCGTGGGCGGCGCCCGAGGCCAGCAAGCCCATGCGGATGATGTGCTCTTCTTCCGCCGCGCGCTGGCGCAAGTCGGCCACCTTGGCGTCGCCGGCCCGCTGGTTGCGGTTGATGCGCGTAATAAACAGCACCAGCAAGGCCGCGTTCAGCGCAAAGCAGATCAGCAAGCCCTGCACGTACAGGCTGGAAAAGCCCCGCTCCGGGTCGATCGGCAGGAACAAGGGGCCGGGCAGCAAGGCCAGGCCGGCCAGGCACAGGCTCGTGATGGCCACCATGATCCACGTCGACCACACTTCCAGCAGCACGGCGCTGAGGATGACTTGCAACAGATACAGGAAGGCAAACGGGTTGCTGATGCCGCCGCTCAGGTAGAGCTGGGCCGTCAGCACGGTGACGTCGACCAGCAGGGCGAGGAACAGCGCCGTGTTCGAGACGGGCTGGCGTTCGTGCCAGCGCAGCAGGCTGGCCAGGTTGAAGGCGATGAGGCAGGACAGCACTTCGAGCATGTAGGGCACGGGCAAGGCGATGCCCAGTCCCACGCCCACGCCGAAAATCGTGCTGATCTGGCCGATCACGGCCAGCCAGCGCAACTGGATCAGCAGCTTCATGTTCTGGTGGCCGGCCGGATGTTCCATCTCGGCCGCCACCGCGCCGCGTTCTAGTACCTCGCGGTTGGGCAGGATCTCAATCCTGCCCGGCATGGTCGCTTTCTTGCGATGGATCAAGCTTCTTGCCGCGGGCGCGGCGGCGCTTGTCCTCGCGCACGATCCACCACGTGATACCGGCGACCATCAGGGCCAGGGCAAACCACGTCAGCGCATACACGAGGTGGTTGTTGTGGAACGAGATCACGGTCAGGCCGCCCACGGGGGCGTCAACGGCCGTTTCCGACCTTGCTTTCGCGTCGACAAAATATGGCGCCACGTTGGTGAGCATGTGCGAGGCGGCGATGGCGGCCACGTCGCGCGAATACCAGTGCTGCGTGGCAGGACTGTTTTCGCGCAGGAAGCCGCCGCCCGTCTCGCTGACGCGCAGCAAGCCGTCGACCTCGACGATGCCGGGCGGCGTGCCGGCGGCGATGCCGGCGCGCTTGGCCACGAAGCCGCGGTTGACGAGCACGGTGCTGCCATCGGCCAGGCGCAAGGGCGTCACCAGCCAATAGCCGCTGCCCAGTGCCGTCGTTGCCTGCACCAGGGTATTGAATAGGGGGAGATAGGTACCGGAGAGCCGCACATGGCGATATTCATCCGTTTTCTGCGTGATGCTGGCCCAGGCTGCGGGTCCAGGTGCGTCCGTTGCGGGCGCATGTACGCGTTGTTCGACGCGCTCGATCAGGTCAAGCTTCCAGAAGAGGCGCTTGACTTGCCAGGTGCCCAGGGCACAGAAACCGGCAAACAAGATCCCCGCCAGCAAGGCCAGTGCAATTTTTGCATAATGCACAGCCGTGCCGCGTGGGCCTGGCGCGGCATCTTGCGATGCGGCGCCAGGGGCGCGCCCGGTGCTGTCTGGGCGCGTTTGACTCATCATGGAGCCGTTTTCGTATGCATGTACTCAGGCATCAGATCCGGCATCATGTTGTGGTTCATGTGGTACATGACCCACAGGGAACCGGCCATGGCGATACCCACGATCATGATCGTGAAGATCAGCGCCATCATGTTCCAGCCGCCTTCGGACTTGGTGTTCATGTGCAGGAAGTACACCATGTGCACCACTACTTGAACGGCCGCGAACGCCAGCAGGACCAGGCCCATGGTGCCCGAGTTGGTGATGGCTTTCGTCATCACCAGCCAGAACGGAATGGCCGTCAGGATCACCGACAGGATGAAGCCGATGGTGTAGCTTTTCAGGCTGCCATGATCGTGATGGTCATGGTGGTGGCTATCGCCGTGTGTGTGGTGGTCGCTCATGGCAGCACTCCCATCAGGTAGACAAAGGTGAAGACGCCGATCCAGATGACGTCCAGGAAGTGCCAGAACAGCGACAGGCACATCATGCGGCGGCCGTTTTCCGGGGTCAGGCCGTGTTTGTTCAACTGGAACATCAGGGTCACGAGCCAGATCACGCCGAACGTCACGTGCAGGCCGTGGGTACCGACCAGGGCGAAGAACGACGACAGGAACGCGCTGCGCTGCGGACCGGCGCCTTCGTGGATCAGATGAATGAATTCATACATTTCCAGTGCCAGGAAGGCCAGGCCGAACAGGCCCGTGATGCCCAGCCAGACCAGGGTGCTGCGCAATTGCTTGCGCTGCATGGCCAGCATGGCGAAGCCGTAGGTGATCGACGACAGCAGCAGCATGGCCGTGTTGACGGCCACCAGCGGCAGGTCGAACAGCGCGGCGCCCGTCGGGCCGTCCGCATAGCTGCGGCCGACCACGGCGTACGTGGCGAACAGACAGGCGAAGATCAGGCAATCGCTCATCAGGTAGAGCCAGAAACCGAGCAGGCTGCCGTTTTCCGGGTGGTGCTCGCGCACAAAGTAGCTGCGCTTGCTTGGTGCGGCGCCAGCGGCGCCGGTGTTATGGGCGATGGTATCAGACATGGCTGCTCAGCAATTTAGTATAAGCGTCTTCGGTACGGACCACTTCTTCCGCAGGAATGTAGTAATCGCGCTTGTAGTTAAAGGTATGGACGATGATGGTGACCATCATGATCACGAAGCCAATGCTGGCGACGAGCCACATTTGCCAGATCAGGCCAAAACCGACCAGTGCGGACAGTGCGGCGATCACGAAACCAGCCCAGGTGTTCTTCGGCATGTGGATCTTCGTGAAACCGGACGTCGGACGCTGGTAACCGTGTTTCTTCATGTCAGTCCATGCATCGAGTTCGTGCACTTGTGGCGTGAAGGCGAAATTATAGTCTGGCGGCGGCGACGACGTCGACCATTCCAGCGTACGGCCACCCCATGGGTCACCGGTCACGTCGCGCAGGGCGTGACGGTTGCGGTAGCTGACATAGAACTGGATCAGCATCGATGCGATGCCCAGGGCGATCGAGACGGCGCCAAACCAGGCGATGATGGTCCAGATTTGCAGCGATGGATCTTCAAAGTGGTTGACACGACGGGTCACGCCCATCAGGCCCAGCACGTACAGCGGCATGAAGGCCAGGTAGAAGCCGACGAACCAGAACCAGAACGAGCACTTGCCCCAGAACGCGTCGAGCTTGTAGCCGAAGGCTTTCGGATACCAGTAGTTAATCGCAGCGAACACACCGAAGACCACGCCGCCGATAATCACGTTATGGAAGTGGGCGATCAGGAACAGGCTGTTGTGCAGCACGAAGTCAGCCGGTGGTACGGCCAGCAGCACGCCGGTCATGCCGCCGATGGTGAAGGTGACCATGAAGCCGATCGTCCACAGCATCGGCAGTTCAAAGCGGATACGGCCGCGGTACATGGTAAACAGCCAGTTGAAGATCTTCGCGCCCGTCGGGATCGAAATGATCATCGTCGTGATGCCGAAGAAGGAGTTGACGCTGGCGCCCGAACCCATGGTGAAGAAGTGATGCAGCCATACCAGGTAGGACAGGATCATGATGACGCAGGTGGCGTACACCATCGAGGCGTAGCCGAACAAACGCTTGCTGCTGAACGTGGCGACCACTTCCGAGAACACGCCGAACAGCGGCAGGATCAGAATGTAGACTTCCGGGTGACCCCAGATCCAGATCAGGTTGACGTACATCATGGCGTTGCCGCCCAGTTCCGTCGTGAAGAAGTTAAAGCCGGCAACGCGGTCCAGCGACAGCATGGCCAATACAGCCGTCAGCACCGGGAAGGCGGCGACGATCAGGATGTTGGTGCACAGTGCGGTCCAGGTGAAGACGGGCATTTTCATCCAGGTCATGCCGGGCGCGCGCATCTTGACGATGGTGGCGATCAGGTTGACACCGGACAATAGCGTCCCGACCCCGGCAATCTGCAGGGACCAGATGTAATAGTCTACCCCCACGTCCGGACTGCCGACGATGCCCGACAGCGGCGGATAGGCCAGCCAGCCCGTGCGGGCGAATTCGCCGACGAACAGCGAAGCCATGACCAGGGCGGCGCCCATGGTGGTCATCCAGAAGCTGAAGTTGTTGAGGAATGGGAAAGCCACGTCGCGCGCGCCGATCTGCAGCGGCACCACGTAGTTCATCAGGCCCGTCACGAAAGGCATCGCGACGAAGAAGATCATGATCACGCCGTGGGCAGTGAAGATCTGGTCGTAGTGATGCGGTGGCAGGAAGCCGGCATTGTCGCCAAAGGCGATCGCCTGCTGGGTACGCATCATGAGCGCGTCGGCAAAGCCGCGCAGCAGCATGACCAGGCCCAGGATCATGTACATGATACCGATTTTTTTATGGTCGATACTGGTGATCCAGTCGCGCCACAGGGTACCCCAGACGCGGAAATACGTCAGTGCCGCAACGAGTGCGATACCGCCCAGGGCAACCATGGCAAAGGTCACCAGCAGGATAGGTTCGTGAAATGGAATTGCATCCCAAGTCAGACGGCCGAATATAAGCTTCGTCAGATCAATATGGTCTAGCATTGTTACTCTCAGAGAAAAAAGGGAGGCGCCAGGCAAGCGGCGCCAGTATCTGCAGCGCCACTACGATGCGCTGCGGGATTCATGCAGTGGTTACTTGGCTTGAACGCCCTTTTCCACGACTGCATCGCTAGCGACTACTGCCGTTACGGCCGCTACCGGGCTTTTTGCCATCGTCAATTTGTATGGCTCGACCGGCGTCACGCACAGGGCGTCGGAAACGATGGTGCGGTTCAGAATTGCCTTGTACAGATCGCTAGGCACGGCGCTGTAGCGGCGCACCGGATCGCGTTCGCTAGGCTGGGCCAGCGACAGGTAGTCGTCGCGGTTCAGCGCGCCGCCACCGGCACGTGCCGATTCCACCCATTTGTCGAAGTCCGCATCATTGACGCCGTGGAACTTGAAGCGCATGCCCGAGAAACCGGCGCCGCTGTAGTTCGCGGAAAAGCCCTTGTAGACACCCGGCTTGTTGATGACGGCATTCAACTGCGTTTCCATGCCCGGCATGGCGTAGATCTGACCTGCCAGTGCGGGGATGAAGAACGAGTTCATGACGGACGAGGCGGTGATCTTGAAGCGGATCGGACGGTCGACGGGCGCGTACAGTTCATTGACGGAAGCGATGCCTTGCTCCGGATAGATAAACAGCCATTTCCAGTCCAGGGCCACGACTTCGACGATCATCGGTTTGTGGCTGGCAGGAATCGGGCGGTTGGCGTCGATACGGCTCAATGGGCGGTATGGATCGAGGGTGTGGGTGCTGATCCAGGTCAGCAGGCCCAGCACGATGATGATCAGCAGGGGCGCGCCCCAGATGATCAGCTCGAGGCGAGTCGAGTGGTCCCAGTCCGGCTCGTATTTGGCCGCGGTATTGTTTTTTCTATAGCGCCATGCGAACAGCAGGGTCAGGGCGATTACCGGAACGATAATCAACAGCATCAGCAATGTCGAGATGACAATCAGATTGCCTTGCTGAACTGCGATGTCGCCAGACGGATTCAGCACCACCGTATTGCAACCAGCCAACAATGCGAGAGGTAAAAGAAGCAGTCCGCGACGAACTTTTAATGAAAACATACAGGAAAGTCCAGTACAGGGGATGAAGATATGGTACTGTATTCTCACTGGAGCGCGTTGGCAATTGGACGTTTTGTCCTACCCCTTGCTCGGATTTTCACTCGGTGGTTGAGGAGTTTTCCTACAGCTATCTATTGAATAGTCCTACTCCGGGCGTGAGACACCCGGGGTATGTTACGCGTTGGCCGAACTCGAAACTATATTGGAGACGATCATCATGTCCAGCACGCGCACACACGACGGGGATGTACCCGCCGACTTTTCCCCCCACTCCCTGCGCGACGCACGCGGGGACGGCACGGTCGAAACGCATATCGACCCCGGTGAGATCGCCGTCGGCGTGATCATCGGCCGCGCATCCGAATACTTTGACTTCTTTGTCTACGCCATCGCCTCGGTGCTGGTGTTTCCGCGCGTCTTCTTCCCGTTCGAAGAACGCCTGGAGGGCACATTATATGCGTTCCTGATCTTCTCGTTCGCCTTCATCGCCCGTCCGTTCGGCACCGTGATCTTCATGGAGATCCAGCGCCGCATGGGGCGCAGCGCCAAGCTGACGTTCGCCCTCTTCCTGCTCGGCGTGTCGACGGCCGGCATCGCCTTCCTCCCCACCTATGCCCACCTGGGCTTTGCCGCCATCATCTGGCTGTCCGTGCTGCGCATCGGCCAGGGCGTGGCCCTGGGCGGCTCCTGGGATGGCTTGCCGTCGCTGCTGGCCCTGAACGCGCCGGAAAACAAGCGCGGCTGGTACGCCATGCTGGGCCAGCTGGGCGCACCCGCCGGCTTCCTGATCGCCGCCGGCCTGTTCTGGTTCATGCTGACCAGACTGACGGATGAGGAATTCCTCGACTGGGGCTGGCGCTATCCCTTCTATGTGGCCTTCGCCATCAACGTCGTGGCCCTGTTTGCCCGTTTGCGCCTGGTGTCGACGAATGAATATGCGCGCCTGCTCGACGAACGCGAACTGCAGCCCGTGAGCGTGTTTGAAATGGGCCGCGGCCAGGGCCGCAACGTGCTGATCGGCGCCCTCGCCGCGCTGGCCAGCTATGCGCTGTTCCACCTGGTCACCGTGTTCCCGCTGTCGTGGATTTCCGTCTACCAGACCCGTTCCGCTTCGGACTTCCTGCAAATCCAGATGCTGGGCGCCGTGCTGGCCGCCATCGGCGTGGTCATTTCCGGCCTGCTGGCCGATAAAGTGGGCCGCCGCACCACCTTGGGCGTGCTGGCCGTGATGATCGCCATCTTCAGCGCCTTCGTGCCGACCCTGATGGGCGGCGGCAATACGGGCCAGGACGTGTTCATCCTCGTGGGCTTCAGCCTGCTGGGCCTGTCCTACGGCCAGGCAGCGGGCGCCGTGACGGCCAACTTCCCTGCCCGCTTCCGCTACACGGGCGCGGCCCTGACGTCCGACCTGGCCTGGCTGGTCGGCGCCGGCTTCGCTCCGCTGGTGGCGCTGGGCCTGTCGGCCAACTTCGGCCTGGCCTATGTCAGCTTCTACCTGCTGTCGGGCGCCGTCGCCTCGCTGGCCGCGCTGAGCCTGAACCGGGCGCTGGAAATCCGCGACTGACATATATATATAGAGGTAAAGATAGCAGCAGCGCGCAAAGCACTGAAAAAACGCCGGCACCGTCCGGCGTTTTTTCATGCCCAAGCCGGGAGCTGGCTTACTGTATCGCCAGCTGCCGCCCGCCCGTGCCCTCCTTCTTCGGCAAGTCCAGCAGCAGCACGCCGTTTTCATAGCGCGCCTGCGCGCCGGCCTCGTCCACCTCGTGCGGCAGCACGAAGCTGCGGTATTGCTGGCCATACTCGCGTTCGCTGCGCACGGTCTTGCCGCCGCCGTCGCGCGTCACTCTTTCATCCTTGAGTTCGGCACTGATGGAGACGCGGCTGCCATCGATGGAGACCTTGATATCGTCCTTGTTGACGCCCGGAATGTCCGCCTGCACCTGGTAGGCTTGCTCGGTTTCGGAAATATCGACGCGCATGCGCGATGTGCCCCCTTCGCGCAGGCGCAAGGCGGGCGCAAAAAAGTCATGCATGAATTCTTCCATGTCGCTGAACGGGTCGAAACGCGCCAGCGGGTGTTGCGGATCGCGACGGATCAATTGATTGGCCATGATGTTCTCCTGCATGGGCTGGTTTGCACACGGCGGCCGTCCACAGGGACGCCGCCACCTCCTGCATCTTAGGATGTGAACCGCCAATCTCCTTGATCTGCCTCAATCGTGGCAAGCTTGATTTTTCGCTACTTTCATCTGTGCGCTACCGCGCTTAGTCCGGCCTTGCGAGTCGGCAATTAACCGCAAGACTGTTATGCTAGCGCACGCTATGCTTGACCACCGGAAAACTTGCATTTCAATTAAAATTGATTTTTTGTGACAGCCTCCCCACCACGGACATGATGAATACCAAGACCCCGATCGACTCCTTCAGCTTTCGCCGCATCCTGGCCCGCAACGTCACCCTGCCCCTCGTCATCGGCGTCGTCACGGCCCTGGTATTCGTTGGCCTGATCGCCTACCTGCTGTCCGCGCTGCGCTCGGTCGAGCACTCGGAACGGGTCATCGGCAACGCCAATGAAGTGATGAAGCTGTCCGTCGACCTGGAAACGGGCATGCGCGGCTATCTGCTGACGGGCGATGAAACCTTTCTGGCGCCGTATAAATCGGGCAAGGCGAAGATCGCCGTGGAAATGAGCACGCTGCTCGAACTCGTGTCCGACAGCCCCATCCAGGTGGACCGTCTGCGCCGCATCCGCGCACTGCAAAGCCAGTGGATGGACTACGCCGAGAGCGTCATCGCCCAGCGCCGCAGCAACCAGGAATTCCTCGCGCGCGTGCGCCAGGGCGAAGGCAAGCTGGAGTTCGATGAAATCCGCCGCGAATTCCTCAGCTTCCTGGCCATGGAACAGCGCCTGCGCCAGGAACGGGCCGATACGGCCGAAGGCCGCACCATGCTGGCCGTCGTCATCTTCCTGCTGCTCAGCCTGGGCCTGTCCGGCATGCTGGCCTACCTGGGCCGGCGCGAACTGCTGCGCCTGTCCGACATCTACAATGAAGCGCTGGAACAGCGCGGCAAGGATAACGAGGTGCTGCAGGAGCAGGCGTGGCTGCGCACGGGCCAGACGGAGCTGGCGGCCTACACGAGCGGCCAGCTGGCCTTGCCGCAGCTGGGGCGGCAAGTGCTCGATTTCCTCGCCAACCGCCTGGACGTGGCCGTGGCCACCCTGTACGTCGTCGATGAGGATGGCAGCCTGCGCCGCACGGCCGTGTACGGTTTCAACGACCAGGGTATCAAGGACAAGCAGGTCTTCAAGCTGGGCGAAGGCCTGGTGGGCGAGACGGCGCGCGAAAAGCGCCTCAAGCACATCCGGCAGGTGCCCGACAATTACCTGACCGTGACATCGAGCCTGGGCCGTGGCGCGCCGCTGGAACTGGTCTTGACGCCCGTCAACAACGAAGGGGCCGTCAACGGCGTCATCGAACTGGGCTTCACCCACCCCGTCAGCAGCCGCGCCAAGGAGCTGCTGACCCTGATCGCGGCCAATGTCGGCACGTCGCTGGAAGCGGCCCTGTACCGCCAGCGCCTGCAAAACGTGCTGGAAGAAACCCAGCAACTGAACGAGGAGCTGGAAGTGCAGCAGGAGGAATTGCGCACAGCCAATGAAGAGCTGGGCGAGCAGTCGCGCGTGCTGGAGCAGTCGCAAGCCCACCTGGAGGAGCAGAAGGCGGCGCTGGAGCAGTCGAACGAGCAGCTGGCCGTGCAGGCGCTGTCGCTGGACCAGAAAAACATGGCGATCGTCCAGGCACACGCCCAGCTGGAAGCGCGCGCGGAAGAGCTGCAGCGGGCCAGCCGTTATAAATCCGAATTCCTGGCGAACATGTCGCACGAGCTGCGCACGCCGCTGAACAGCTCGCTCATCCTGTCCAAGCTGCTGTCGGACAATAGCGGCGGCAACCTGACGCCCGAGCAGGTGACGTTTGCGCAAACCATTTATTCGGCCGGCAACGACCTGTTGACCCTGATCAACGATATCCTCGACATTTCCAAGGTCGAGGCGGGCAAACTGGAGCTGACGCCGGAAGCCGTGCCTTTCGAGGAACTGCTCAGCAGCATGAAGATGCTGTTCGGCGCCCAGGCGCAGCAAAAGAAACTGGTATTCGATGTCAAGCTGGCGCCGGACGCGCCGCCGTCCTTCGTCAGCGACCGCCAGCGGCTGGAGCAGATCCTGAAGAACCTGCTGTCGAACGCCATCAAGTTCACGGATGCGGGCACGGTGGCCCTGCACGTGAGCACGGACGGGGCCGGCAACGTGCGCTTCCAGGTACAGGATACGGGCATCGGCATCGCCGAGGACCAGCAGCACAAGATTTTCGACGCCTTCCACCAGGCCGACGGCACCACCAGCCGCCGCTACGGCGGCACGGGCCTGGGCCTGTCGATCTCGCGCGACCTGGCCGCCTTGCTGGGCGGCAGCATCGAGCTGGCCAGCACGCCGGGCCAGGGCAGCACGTTTACACTGGTATTGCCGCAGAGTATGCCGGAACGCCCTGCGGAAGCGGCACCGGCCGCGCCGTCCGCAGCGCCGCAGCCGCCCTCGCGCACAGCCGCCGCACCGAAGGCCGCGCCCGCCGCCAAGCCCGTGCCCCTGCCCACCTTCCGGGACGACCGCGACAGCGCGCCGGCCGGCAAGACGGGCCAGCGCTCCGTGCTCGTCATCGAGGATGAACCGTCGTTTGCCGGCATCCTGTTCGACCTCGCGCATGAGATGCAGTACCGCTGCCTGGTGGCGCACGGCGCCGACGAAGGCTTGCGCCTGGCCGAAGAATTCCTGCCCGACGCCATCCTGCTCGACATGGGCTTGCCGGACCGCCCGGGCTTGCTGGTCTTGCAGCAATTGAAGGAAAACCCGCTGACGCGCCACATCCCCGTGCACATCGTCTCCGGCAACGACCAGGTGCAGGAAGCCATGCAGCTGGGCGCCATCGGCTACGCCACCAAGCCGCGCACGCGCGACCAGCTCAAGGAAGTATTCCGCAAGCTCGAATCGAAATTCACGCAGCAGATGAAGCGCATCCTGCTGGTCGAGGACGACGAACGCCAGCGCGAGAGCGTGGTCCACCTGATCAGCGACGACGACGTGGAAATCACGGCCGTGGCACTGGGCGAGCAGGCGCTGGAATTGCTGAAAACACAAATTTTCGACTGCATGATCATCGACCTGAAGCTGCCCGATATCCAGGGCAACGAATTGCTCGAACGCATGGAGCATGAAGAACTGTGCTCGTTCCCGCCCGTCATCGTCTACACGGGCCGCAACCTGAGCCGCGAGGAAGAGGCGGACCTGATGAAGTATTCGCGTTCCATCATCATCAAGGGCGCCCGTTCGCCCGAGCGCCTGCTCGACGAAGTCACCCTCTTCCTGCACAAGGTGGAGTCGGAACTGTCGAGCGAGCGCCAGGGCATGCTGCAGCAGGTGCGCAGCCGCGAGCGCGTCTTCGAGGGGCGCAAGATCTTGCTGGTGGACGACGACGTGCGCAACATCTTCGCCCTGACGAATGCGCTGGAACAGAAAGGCGTGGTGGTGGAAATCGGCCGCAACGGCTTCGAAGCCATCAGCAAACTCAACAGCGTGGACGATATCGACCTGGTATTGATGGATGTCATGATGCCGGGCATGGATGGCCTGGAAGCGACGCGGCTGATCCGCGCCGACGGCCGCTACGCCAAGCTGCCCATCATCGCCATTACGGCCAAGGCCATGAAGAATGACCAGGAAGAATGCCTGCAGGCGGGCGCCTCCGACTACCTGGCCAAGCCGATCGACCTGGACCGTTTGTATTCGCTGCTGCGCGTGTGGATGCCGAAGATGGAACGCATGTGATGTCCCTGCGCACCACGGACGCGCAGCTGCAGGCGCTGATGCAGGCCATCTATCAGCGCTACAGCTACGACTTCCGCGACTACGCGCTCGCCTCGCAGCGGCGGCGCCTGCATCACGCGCTCGACCGTTTCCAGTGTGCGGACTTGCCTGCCCTGCAGCAACTGGTAATGGACTCGCCGGCCGCCTTTGGCGAGCTGCTGCAGATCCTGACCGTCCCCGTCACGCAAATGTTCCGCGACCCGGCCTTTTTCCGCGCCCTGCGCGAACAGGTCGTGCCCGTGCTGAAAACCTACCCGTCGCCGACCATCTGGGTGGCCGGCTGCTGCACGGGCGAAGAGGCGCTGTCGCTGGCCATCGTGCTGCACGAGGAAGGCTTGCTCGAACGCAGCCGCATCTACGCCACCGACATCAACCCGCAGGCGCTGGCCACGGCCGCGCGCGGCGTGTACCCGCTGCACCGCCTGGCCGATTACGGCGCCAATTACGCGGCAGCGGGCGGCCTGGACCGCCTGGACGCGTACTACACGGTCGAACATGCCACCGCGCGCTTCGACGCGCGCCTGCTCGAGAAGATCAATTTTGCCGACCACAGCCTCGCAACGGACAGCGTCTTCGTGGAAACACAATTGATTTGCTGCCGCAATGTCTTGATTTACTTCAATAAAACCTTGCAGGAGCGGGCCCTGGGCCTGTTCCACGAATCGCTGTGCCACCGGGGTTTCCTGGGACTGGGCAGCAAGGAAAGCGCGCATTTCACGCGCTTTGCCGCCGACTTCGAGCCATTGCCGGGGCCGGAAAAACTTTACCGCAAGCGTGCGCCGTCGCACGCCGCTTGCCATTACGCTGGGCGGCACATGCCAGGAATGAAACATG
Source organism: Janthinobacterium sp. TND4EL3 (assembly GCF_900156175.1). Classification (GTDB taxonomy): domain Bacteria; phylum Pseudomonadota; class Gammaproteobacteria; order Burkholderiales; family Burkholderiaceae_D; genus Janthinobacterium. Next base: position 133,012 of record NZ_FTMV01000008.1, on the reverse strand, counting down.
ATGAATGAAACAAGCACCAAACTGCTGATCGTCGATGATTTGCCGGAAAACTTGCGCGCGCTCAATGCGCTGATCCGCGAGAGCGACCGCAGCGTCTACCAGGCGTCCTCGGGCGAGGAAGCGCTGGCCCTGCTGCTCGAACACGATTTCGCGCTGGCCATCCTCGACGTGCAAATGCCGGAAATGGACGGCTTCGAGCTGGCGCAACTGATGCGCGGCACGGAAAAGACGCGCCACATCCCCATCGTCTTCGTCACGGCGGCCGGCAAGGAAATGAATTTCGCCTTCCAGGGCTATGAAAGCGGCGCCGTCGACTTCCTGCACAAGCCGCTCGACATCAATGCCGTGCAAAGCAAGGTCAACGTCTTCGTCGCCCTGCACCAGCAGCGCAGCGAGACGCGGCGCCAGGTGCAGGCGCTGGAACACAGCCGCCAGCAGCAGGAAGCCTTGCTGAAGGAATTGCGCGCCACCCAGGCCGAGCTGCAGCGCTCGCTGCGCCTGCGCGACGAATTCATGTCCATGGTGGCGCACGAGCTGCGCACGCCCTTGAATACGCTGTTCCTGGAAACGCAGATGCGCACCGTCAACCTCGAACGGGGCAACCTGGCCGCCTTCGAGCCTGAGAAGCTGGGCAAGATGGTGGCGCGCGACGGGCGGCAGATCCGCAGCATGGTGCGCCTGATCGACGACATGCTCGACGTGTCGCGCATCACCAGCGGCAAGCTGTCGATCCGCCGCGAAGCCGTCGACCTGACGAGCCTGGTGCGCCGCGTGGCCGACGACCTGGCGCCCTGTGCGGCCGCGACGGGCAGCGTGCTGGAAGTGCTGGCCTTCGAACCCATCCACGGCTATTGGGACGCCTTCCGCGTCGAGCAGATCGTTGTCAACCTGATCAGCAACGCCGTGCGCTACGGCCAGGGCCAGCCCGTGGAAATCAGCCTGGCGCACACGCAGAACAGCGCCGTCATCGAAGTGCGCGACCATGGCATCGGCATCAATGCGCGCGACCAGGAGCGCATCTTCGACGCCTTCGAGCGCGTCGTGCACCAGGACAGCACGGGCGGCCTGGGCCTGGGCCTGTTCATCACCAAGCAGCTGGTCGATGCGCACGGCGGCGCCATCACCCTGCAAAGCCAGCCCGGCAGCGGCGCCCTGTTCAGCGTCACCCTGCCGCTGGCCGGAAGCTGAGGCCGGCATGAGCAAGCACGGCACCAGCGCGGGCGGCGTGGCCTTTTTGCTGCAACTGGAACGGCGGCTGCGCCTGCTGCACGACACGGGCGAGATCCTCGCCCTGTCGGCGCAGCTGCTGGGCCAGCGCCTCGGCGCGCAGCAGGTGGCCTGCTTCGACATCGGCCAGACCCTGCAATGCCCTACCCTGCGGCATGCGTGGAGCGATGGCCTGGCGCCGGGCGCGGCCGGCGAATACTTCCTGGGCGACTATGCCGCCGGCCTGGCCGATGCGCTGGCCGCCGGACTGGCCATTGCCGTCAGCGACGTGGCCAGCGACCCGCGCACGGCCATGCCGGCCGCCCTGCCGACGTTTACGCGGCTGGGCATCCGCGCCTTCCTGAACATTCCCATCGCCAAGGACGGCCAGCTGGCCGCCCTGTTCGTCGTGCACAGCCGCACGGCGCGCCTGTGGCATGCGGAAGAGATCGAACTGGCCGTGCAAGTGTCGGAACGGGTCTGGTCGACCATCTTGCGGGCCCAGGCCCAGGAACAGCTGCGCCTGCTCAGTGCCAGCGTGGAACATCAGGTGGCCGAGCGCACGCGCGAATTCGGCCGCACCTGGAAAGTCAGCCCGGACTTGCTGGGCGTGCTCAAGCTGGACGGCTATTTCGAACACACGAACCCCGCCTGGCAAGCCACGTTGGGCTGGTCGGCGGAGGAAATCCGCAGCACCCCGTTCCTCGACCTGATCCATCCCGACGACCTCCAGCGCACGTATGCGGCCTGGGAAGCGGCCAGCCAGGGCCAGCCCGCGCTGCGCTTCGAGAACCGCTACCGCCACAAGCTGGGCGGCTGGCACTGGCTGTCGTGGGTGGCCGTGCCCGAAGGCGACAAGGTGTATTGCAGCGCGCGCGACATCACCGTGGAAAAGAAGCTGGAAGCGGACCTGGCCGCGCGCAACAGCGAGCGCGAGCGGCTGTGGCGCAGCGCGCAAGACCTGATGGTGGCCGTCGATGCCGATTACTGCTTTGCCGCCGTCAACCCCGCCTCGGCTGCCATCCTGGGCTGGCTGCCCGAGGAAATGCTGGGCCGCAGCGTGTTCGACTTCGTGCTGCCCGAGGATGCGCCCGCCACGCGCCAGGCGCTGGCGCAAGTGACGCAGGAAGCCATGCCCAGCTTCGAGAACCGCTACCGCCACCGCGATGGCGGCCACCGCTGGCTGTCGTGGGTGGCGGCGCCCGAGGGCGACCTGATTTTTGCCACGGGGCGCCACGTCACGCTGGAAAAGGAAGCGCAAAATACCTTGCGCAACATGCAGGAATCGCTGCGCCACAGCGAAATGGCCCTGCTGCAATCGCAAAAACTCGAAGCGCTGGGCAAGCTGACGGGCGGAGTGGCCCATGATTTCAATAATGTCCTGCAGATTATCTCGGGCAATCTGCAACTGCTGCAGATGACCCTGGACGGCGACCCGCTGGCCGCCAAGCGCATCGCCAGCGCCACGGCCGCCGTGGAGCGCGGCGCCAAGCTGTCGGCCCAGCTGCTCGCGTTTGCGCGGCGTCAACCCCTGAAGCCGCTGGTGACGGACCTGGCGCAGCTGCTGCGTTCGACGGAAGACCTGCTGCGGCGCGCCACGGGCGAAACCATCGACACGCGTATGCTGCTGGCCGACGACTGCTGGCGCGCCCTGGTCGATCCGCACCAGCTGGAAAACGTCATCCTCAACCTGGCCATCAATGCGCGCGACGCCATGGACGGCCAGGGCCAGCTGACCATCGAACTGGCCAACATCGTGCTGGGCAGCGATTTCGCGGCCCGCCATGCGGACGTGGCGCCCGGCGACTACGTGCAGCTGGCCATCTCGGACACGGGCACGGGCATCGCGCCCGAGCTGCTGGACAAGATCTTCGAGCCGTTCTTCACCACCAAGAGCGAAGGCGAAGGCACGGGCCTCGGCTTGAGCATGGCGTACGGCTTCCTGCGCCAGAGCGGCGGCCACCTCACCGTGGACAGCGTGCCCGGCCATGGCAGCACCTTCCGCATCTACCTGCCGCGCTCGCTCGAAGCGGAAACGGAGCTGCCGCTGCAGCTCGATGGCCCCGTGCTGGGCGGCAAGGAAACCATCCTCGTCGTGGAAGACGACGTGCAGGTGCAGACGACGGTGGTGGACATGCTGCGGGGCCTCGGCTACTTCGTGCTGCGGGCCGGCAATGGCGAAAGCGCACTGAACATCATCGCCAGCGGGGTTCCCGTCGACCTGCTGTTTACGGACGTGGTGATGCCGGGCAAGGTAGCCAGCACGGAACTGGCGCGCCAGGCCCGGTTGCTGCTGCCCCAGCTGGCCGTGCTGTTTACCTCGGGCTACACGCAGGACGCCATCATGCAGGGCGGCCGATTGGAACCGGGCGTGGAGCTGCTGAGCAAGCCTTACCGGCGCGAAGACCTGGCGCGGCGCATCCGCCACCTGCTGGCCAACGGCCGCCACGTGACGGCCCTGCAGCAGTACCGCGCCCAGCTGGCGCCGCAGCCGCCCGCGCCCGCGCGGCCGGGCGGACGCCGTATCCTGCTGGTGGAAGACAATGCCGATGCGCGCGCCATGACGGCCGAACTGCTGGCCATGCTGGGACACGCCGTGCAAGCCGTCGCCACGGCCGAGGAAGCCTTGCCGCTGCTGGCCACGCCGGGACTGGAACTATTGCTGACCGATATCAGCCTGCCGCGCATGTCGGGCGCCGAACTGGCCGCCGTGGCGGCGCGCGAGCAGCCGCAGCTGGAAGTGGTGTTTTCCACGGGCCACTCGCCCGCCAATTCCGGCGTCAGCGACCCGCGGGCGCGCTTCCTGGTAAAACCCTTTACCGTCGAGCAACTACAGCAAGCCTTGCTGCCGCCAGCCTAATAGACTTCCAGCCCGCGCCCCTTGAGCGCCGTCGCCAGTTCTTCCAGGCTGAACGGCTTGCGCAGGAAGCGCGCGCTGGCGTCCTGCATCAGGCTCGCGCCCCAGTCATGCCCGGAAGCAAACACCACGTCCAGACGCGGCCAGTGCGCGCGCGCATGGCGCGCCAGTTCCAGGCCGGACATGGTGGGCAGGCTGATGTCCGTCACCAGCACGTCCAGGCCCGGCATGGCCAGCAGCGGCATGGCCGCTTCCGCGCTGGCCACGCCATGCACCGTGTGGCCCAGCATGTTGAGCATCTCGGTCGTCATTTCGCGCGCATCGTCGTTGTCTTCCACGAGCAGGATGCGCCGGCCGGACGGGTCGGGCGCGCCCACCAGGCGGCGGTCGGCCAGCAGGTGGCGAAGACGCCGCGCCAGGTCTTCGCGCCGGTACGGCTTGCTGAGCAGCTCGACGCCCGGGTCCAGCCGCCCGCCCTGCATGATGGCGTTGTGCGTGTAGCCCGAGGTAAACAGCACGGCCAGCTCCGGCAGCAGCAGCCGGGCCTGCTGCGCCAGCTCCTTGCTGCTGACGGGGCCGGGCATGACCACATCCGTAAACAGCAGGTCGACGGCCACGCCCGTGCCCAGCAGGGCCAGGGCCGAGGCGCCGTCATCCGCATGCAGCACCTCGTAGCCGAGGCCGCGCAGCATGTCGACCACCGTATGTTGCACAGGAGCATCATCTTCCACCACGAGGATGGTCTCGCTGCCGCCCAGCACGGGGCCGCTCAGGCCAGGCGGCGGCTCGGCCAGCTTTTCCAGCGAACGGGGCAGGTAAATCTTGAACGTCGTGCCGGCGCCCGGCGCGCTGTGCACCTTGATGTGGCCCGCGCTCTGGCGGATGAAGCCGTAGGCCATGGACAGGCCCAGGCCCGTGCCCTCGCCTTCGCGCTTGGTGGTGAAGAACGGTTCGAAGATCTGGTCGATCACGTCGCGCGCCATGCCGTGGCCCGTGTCCGTGATGGTCAGCAGCACGTACTGCCCCTCCAGCACGTCCGCGTGCAGGCTCGCGTATTCGGCGTCGAGCGTGACATTGCTCAAGGTGAACGTCAGGCGGCCGCCCTTGTCCATCGCGTCGCGCGCATTGATGGCCATGTTCAGCAAGACGTTTTCCATCTGGTTCGGGTCGACCAGGGTATGCCACAGGCCGTCGCTGATGAAGGTTTCCTCAGCGATATCTTCGCCCAGCGCGCGGCGGATCAGTTCATGCATGCGGCGCAGCAAGTGGCCCAGGTCCGTCACCAGCGGCTTCAGCGGTTGACGCCGCGCAAACGCCAGCAGCTGCGACGACAGCTTGGCGCCCCGCTCCACGGCCGACGCGGCCGAATCGAGGCGCTGGGCGGCCTGCGGGCTGTCGGCCACCGTCAGTTTCAGCAACTGCAAATTGCCCGAGATAATCTGCAGCACGTTGTTGAAATCGTGGGCCACGCCGCCCGTCAGCTTGCCGATCGATTCGAGCTTTTGCGCCTGCAGCAAGGCCTGCTCGCTGCGCACCAGTGCCAGTCGCGCCTCTTTTTCATCGGTGACGTCGCGGCCGATGGCGTGGATCAGCTTTTGCGCCGGCACGGCCGTCCAGGAAATCCAGCGGTAGCCGCCGTCGCGCCGGCGGTAGCGGTTTTCCATGCGCAAAGTGGGCGCGCCATGGGCCAGGCGGGACAGGTCCTGCAAGGCCGCCATGCGGTCGTCGGGATGCACGAGGCTGATGAAGTCCATGCCCAGCGACTCGACTTCCGGGCGGTCGAGGATCTTGCTCCAGGCGGGATTGACGGCGATGATCATGCCGGCCAGGTCCGCCACGAGCATGATGTCGGTGGACAGCCGCCACATGCGGTCGCGGTCGGCCGTGCGGTTGGCCATTTCCAGTTCCAGCGAGGAATTCAGGTAAGCCATGCGCTCCAGCACGTTCTTCTGTTCCTGCACGTCCGTATTCGTGCCGACCCAGCGCAGCACCGTGCCCGCCTCGTCGATCAGGGGCAAGGCGCGCGCCAGGAACCAGCGGTACTGGCCGTCGGCGCGGCGCATGCGGAACTCGTATTCATAGGCGCCGGCGGTGGCGACGGCATGTTCCCAGCTTTTCTGCGTCGCCTGCAAGTCGTCCGGGTGCACGCAGTGGCGAAAGCCGCTGGAGACGAGCGACTTCATGGTCTGGCCCGTGTAGGCGCAGACCTGTTCGTTGACCCAGTAGGTGGCGCCGCTGCCATGCGCCAGCCAGGCCTGGTTGGGCATGGTCGAGGCCAGCGAACGGAACTGCGCTTCGCTGTCGAGCAGGGCATTGCGTGCCTGCCAGTGTTCGTCGATATCCTCGCAGGAACCGTACCATTTCACGGGCTGGCCCGATTCATCCTTGCGGCAATAGGCGCGCGAATGCACCCAGCGGTAGCGGCCGTCCTGCCGGCGCACGCGCATTTCCTGGTCCAGGGGCTGGCCGCTGCCCACCGCTTCGCTCCACGCCGCCCATACGCGGGGCACATCCTCGGCATGGATGGCCTCCAGCCAGCTGCTGCCCAGGCCGCTGCCGCCCGTCCATTCGCGCCAGCGCTGCGCCACATAGTCGAGCTTGCCGTCCACGCCGGCTGTCCACAGCACCTGCGTGTTCAGCTCCATGGCGTAATGAAAGTGTTCGCGGCTGTCGTGCAGGGCCTGTTCCAGCTGGCCCCGCTCGATGACATGGGCGGCCACGCGCGCGGCCAGCGCCAGCAGTTCGATCTCGGGCTGGGTGGGATGGCAAGTCGCCTGGAACAGCAGGCCCAGCACGCCCAGGACATGGCCGCGGGCGCCGAACACGGGCGCGACCCAGCAGGCACGGTAGCCGTGCAGCATGGCTTCCTTGCGCCCCGCGCTCCAGTGCACGTCGCGCGTGATGTCGCCGCAATACACGGGCGCGCCGGAAAAGGCCGCCGTGCCGAACGGTGACGGCTGCTCGCCGCCGTGGCGCAGGGCCAGGCACAGGTCTTGCGGCAGGCTCGGTGCGGACAGGCCGCAAAAGCGGTCCGCCTCGTCGATGAGCACGAGGCAGGCATGCGCGCCGCCCTCGGCCAGTTCTTGCAGCGCCAGCAACAGGTGTTCCAGTGCATGGGCCAGCGCGACGCCGGCGGCGAGACTCCCCAGCGCGCTATGCTCGGCGTCCAGCAATGTAATGATGTTGTTTGCGTGCACCGTGTCGATAAGCGGATAACTGATGCCCGGAATATACCATGGGGCAACACTTTTTTGAGAGGGAGATGGAACAGCGTTTTATATTATTGCGCGCCCGGCAGCCGCGCCCTGTTCCAGAGCGATATGCCTATGCTAGAGTGTTGCCATCCTCTCAAGCGCCAGCCCCCCATGACCATGTCCCCCTCCCTGATCGCCACCGCCCTGCTCGCTTCTGTCCACGGCGCCGTCGCCGCCCCCATGAGCCTGGACGACTACCTGGCACTGGACGGCCCCGCCCCCACGGCGCAGTTCGCCTATGGCCCCGCGCCGTCGCAATACGCGCAGCTGTTCCGGCCCGCAGGCACGGGACCGTTCCCCGTCGTCGTGCTCGTCCATGGCGGCTGCTGGACGGTGGCCTTCGGCGGCATCAAGCAGATGCGCAACGTGGCCGGCGCCCTCGTCGCGCAAGGCATCGCCGTGTGGAACGTCGAGTACCGCCGCGTCGATGAGCCGGGCGGCGGCTATCCGGGCACCTACGAAGACATGCACGCGGCACTGGACAGCCTGCAGCAGCACGCGCCCCGGTACCAGCTGGACACGCGCCGCATCGTCGCCATGGGCCACTCGGCCGGCGGCCAGCTGGTGCAGTGGATCGCCGGCCGCGAAAAGCTGCCCAGGACCAGCCCCCTGTACCGCGACACCTACCTGCCGGTAAAAAATATCCTGAGCCTGGGCGGCCTGGCCGACCTGCGCCATGAAAAGGAGTTGATCAAGACCAGCTGCGAGCGCGACATCGCGCAACTGGCAGGCAGCGCCAGCACCGGGCGCCCCGACATCTACAGCGACACCAACGCGGCCGACCTGCTCCCCAACGGCAGCCGCACAGTGCTGGCCACGGGAGAGCTCGACACCATCTCCCCGCCCCGCGTGGCGCACGACTATGCGGCCAAGGCAATCAAAGCTGGCGACCATGCGGAAGTGCTGATCTTGCCAGGCGCCAGTCATTATGACGAGATTGCGGCGACGTCGAATGCCTGGAAGATGGTTTTGCCGGTGGTGCGGGAGATGCTGGGGATGGGAGCGCAATAAACCGAGAAAGCTGATGAAAAGGCAGAAGCTCCTACAGCCGCCAGAGAATGCGCAACCGACAATAACCAAATGTCTGTGGATTGTTCAACTGCTGAATGTGCCAATAGCGCGTCGACGCAGCTCAAGTGCCAATCACAACATGCACCTAAAAACGAACTGTACTAATCTAATCTGGGTGAGGACGTCACATAAACTCGTCGCATCTGCTCTGCGCTCCTCCCTTAGCCACGCTTCGGATCGATAGCTGTCATACCTCAATTTAAAAGCACCAGCTCACAAGACTAGGCCCAAGCCTCAATCAAAGGCTCCCCGGGCCCAGCGGACCTGAAAAATGGCCAGGGCAAGGCGCGCGGGCGAAGACAGTACGCATGTACGGCGAGCCCAAGCAACGCAGCCCTGGACATTTTCTCAGGCCCGCGCCTCCGGCCCGCCGTTCTAGGCATTTAATACAAACTCACTGAACACGCGCCAGGTACTGGGCCAGTTGGCCGAAAGTAGCCTTGAACCCCTCCTTCATCGACTCAAACCCCTGCTTGAACGTCTCATGCTGCTCATCGGTCGCCCTGTGCGGCGTCGACCGCAAGGTCATCGTCGTCTTGCCGTTTTCCTCGGTAAGCGTCATGACATTGAACGATTCCAATGGCCACGTCGCGCTGACCGGGTGCTGCACGGCATTGCCCTGCTTGTCGGCGAATGACAAGATCGAGACGATCTTTTCCGGCGCTTCGATGGCCTGATAAGTAAACTTGCCCCACATCTCGTAGCCATTGTCGGCGCGCATGCCGTAGTGGAAGACACCGCCCGGCCGCAAGTCCAGCGCCAGCACGCTCAATTCGAAGCCGACAGGCCCCCACCACTGGGCCAGGCGCTCGGGCTCCACCCACGACTGGAACACCAGTTCGCGCGGCGCGTCGAAGGTGTGCGTGATGACAAAGTCGCTGCTGTCGCGGTGCTCTCCGTCCTGCTTCTGTTTTTCCGTCGTCATGCTGTCTCCTGATGGTGGTGGGCTGACTGTTAATGTACCAGCGGCGCCGGCAAACGGGAAGGCCTGTACGCCTGCCAAACCAGCATGCTAGAATATTAGTTCGACACCTAACCATTAGACGACTCACCTTATGATTTCTATCGAAGAGCGCTTTTCCGCCGCGCTCCACAAGACGGCGCGCGGCTGGCGCCATGCGATCGACCGGCGCCTGAAGGACCTGGACCTGGGGCAGGCAAGCTGGATGTGCATCGCCATGATCGCCAAGTCGCCGCAGCCGCCCTCGCAAAGCGAGCTGGCGCACCAGCTGGGCGTGGAAAACCCCACCATGGTGTCGATGCTGGACCGGCTCGTGAAATCGGGCTTCGTGCAGCGCCAGCCGTCGGCAACGGACCGCCGCGTCAAACTGGTGATACTGACGCAAGCGGGCCTGCAAGTGTATGAGACCGTGCGCAAGGAAGCGGACGGCTTCCGCAAGGAGCTGCTGCAGGGCATTGATCCCGATCAACTGCGCGCCGCCACCGAACTGCTCGAAGCGCTACAGGCGGCGACGGAGAAATCCGCATGAGTTCGGCCACAGCCAGCGCCACGCCGGCGCTGCCCGCTTCACAGGACCCGACCCTGAACCGGCGCATGATCACAATTTCGATCATGCTCGCCACCATCATCCAGGCGCTCGACGGCACCATCGCCAACGTCGCCCTGCCCCACATGCAGGGCAGCCTGTCCGCCTCGCAAGACCAGATCACCTGGGTGCTGACCTCTTTTATTGTCGCCGCCGCCATTGCCACGCCCCTGACGGGCTGGCTGTGCGACCGCTTCGGCCAGAAAAACACCTTTCTCGTGTCTGTTGCCGGTTTTACGCTGGCCTCCGTGCTGTGCGGCCTGTCCGGCACCCTGTCCGAGATCGTCGCCGCCCGCTTGCTGCAGGGCGTGTTCGGCGCGGCCCTGGTGCCGCTGTCGCAGGCGGTCTTGCTTGACATCAATCCTCGCGAAAAGCACGGCTCGGCCATGGCCATCTGGGGCATGGGCGTGATGATCGGTCCCATCCTGGGCCCGACACTGGGCGGCTGGCTGACGGACAGCTACAGCTGGCGCTGGGTCTTCTTCATCAACATCCCCATCGGCGCCATGGCTTTCTCTGGCATCTGGCGCTACATCCGCAAGGACCCGCCCAACCGCCGCATGAGCTTTGACATGTTCGGCTTCGCCACCCTGAGCCTGTCCATTGGCGCCTTGCAGATGCTGCTGGACCGGGGCGAACAGAACGACTGGTTTTCTTCCACGGAAACGTGGATCGAAGCCATCGTGCTGGCCATGAGCCTGTGTTATTTCATCGCCCACACTGCCCTGCGCCCGGCCGGCAAGTCCTTCCTCGATTACCGACTGCTGAAGAATTCGAACTATGTGAGCGGCCTGCTGTTCATCTTCATCGTCGGCATGGTGCTGTTCGCCACCCGCGCGCTGACGCCGTCCATGCTGCAAGGCTTGATGAACTACCCGGCAGCCATCGCCGGCCTGGTGACGGCGCCCAGCGGCCTGGGCACGATGGTGGCCATGCTGATCGTCGGCAAGCTGACGGGCAGGATCGATACGCGCATCCTGCTGGGCGCGGGCTTTTCCATCACTGCGTTCTCGCTGTGGCAGATGGCCAATTTCACCTTGGACCTCGTGCCGAAGACGGTCGTGTGGAACGGCATCATCCAGGGCATCGGCCTGGGCCTCGTCTTCGTGCCGCTGAGCGCGGCCACGTTCGCCACCCTGTCGCCGCAGATGCGGGCCGAAGGCACGGCCATCTACAGCCTCGTGCGCAATATCGGCAGCAGCATCGGCATCGCCCTCGTGCAAACCTTGTTGGTGCGCAATACGCAGATTGCCCATGCCTCCCTGACGGAACACATCACTATCGCCAACCCGGCCCTGCATGACCCCGGCATCGCCCAGGTGTTCGACCTGGGCACGAGTACGGGCATGGCGGCCCTGAATGGCGAAATCACGCGGCAGGCGTCGATGATCGCCTACCTCGACGACTTTTGGCTGATGATGTGGCTGACCATCCTCGTGCTGCCGCTTTTGCTCCTGATCAAACCACCAAAGAAGAATGCGCCCGTCGTCGTCGACCACGCGGCCATGGAATAACCCTCATGCACACACCGATGAAACTCTCCCTGCGCGTCCTGGCACTCAGCTTATCGCTTGCCGGCTGCGCCAGCATGGCACCCGACACGCAACAGTTGCCGCAGCAAGACCTGGCCACCGTGCAATTGGCGGCCGACATCCGCCTGGCCAGCGAAGGCTGGCCCGCCGCCCGATGGTGGCGCCAGTTCCAGGACGACCAGCTCGACCGGCTGATCGAAAACGCCCTGTCCGCCAGCCCCAGCCTGGCGGTGGCGAACGCCCGCATCGGCTCGGCCCTGTCCGCGTTCGACGCGCAACACGCGGAGCGCGGCCCAAGGGTGGACCTGGACGCGAACGCCAGCCGCCAGCGCTATTCGGGCAATGGCCTGATGCCCGCCCCCATCGGCGGCAATTACTACAATGAAATCACGGTGGGCGTGCAAGCCCATTACGACCTGGACTGGTGGGGCAAGCACAAGGCGCAGATCGCCGCCAGCCTCGGTGAAGTCAACGCGCGCCGTGCCGAGTATGCGATGGCGGAACAGATGCTGGCGGCCGAGATCGCCCGTCACTACTTCAGCATGCAAAACGGCTGGGCCCGCATGGACAATCTGCATGCGCTGGTGCAACTGCAACAGCTGCTGGTGCAGGACAAGGAAAAGCGCATCGCCAACGGCCTCGGCGTGAGCGACGACCATCTGTCCGCGCAAACGCGTTTGAGCCTGCTGCAGCAGCAGATCGCCCTGCTGGAAACGCAGGTCGTCACGGAACGGGAAGCCTTGCGCGCCCTCGTCGGCGGCGACAGCTCGGCGCTGGCCAGCCTGCGGCCAAGACAGGCCCAGGCGCTGCCGCATGCGCTGCCCGGCAAGCTGGGCATGGAATTGCTGGCGCGCCGGCCCGACTTGCAGGCGGCCCGCTGGCGAGTGCAAGCATCGATGAGCAAGATCGAGGCGGCGCAGGCGGCGTTCTACCCCGATATCGACCTGGGCGCCTCGTTCGGCCTCGATGCGATCACGCTGGGCAAGCTGCTTGAGTCCGGCAGCCGCACCCTGTTCATCGGCCCGGCCCTCTCGCTGCCCCTGTTCGACAGCGGCCGCCTGCAGGCCCGGCTTGCCGGCGCGCGCAGCGAACGCAATGAGCTGATCGCCGACTACAACCAGAACGTCTACAACGTCGTGCGCGACGTGGCGCAGGCGGGCGCCAGGGTGCAGGGCGTGGAAAACCAGCTGCGGCTGCAGCAGGACAACCTGCGCGCCAGCGAAGCGCAGCTGCGCAACGCGAATGCCCGACTGAAACAGGGTCTGGCCGACCGCGCCACGCAGATCAATGCGGAAATGACCGTGCGCGGCCAGGTGGACCTGGGCATGCAGCTGCAAAACCAGCGCCAGGACGCGGAAATCAAGCTGACCGTGGCCCTGGGCGGCGGCTACCGGGGCAGCAGCGACTTTGCCGCCAGCGCCAGCACCGCCAAACAATAACCATCGATTACGGAACACATCATGAGCAGCGATACCACAGCAACGACCACCCAAAACGAACAGCCGGGCAAGCGCAAGGCCGTCCTGATCGCCATCACGGCCGCCTTTCTCGTGGCCGGCGCCGCTTGGACCGCCTACTATCAACTGGTGCTGTCCAGGGAAGAAGTGACGGACAATGCCTATGTGGGCGGCAACCTCGTCACCCTGTCCGCCCAAGTGACGGGCAATGTCGACGCCATCCGCGCCGACGAGACGCAGATGGTCAAGGCGGGCGCCCCGCTGATCACCCTGAACGCCATCGATGCGGACCTGGCCCTGCGCCAGGCGCAGGCACGGCTGGGCAACGTCGTGCGCCAGGAACGCGAGCGCTATGCCAGCGTGGCCCAGTACGACGCCGTCATCGAGCAGCGCCGCCTGGCGCTGGCCACGGCGCAGGGCAACCTGGCCCGCCGCGCGCCGCTGGCCGCGGACCACACGATCTCGGGCGAAGATCTTGTTCATGCGAAACAGGCCGTCGATGACGCCAAGGCGGCCCTCGTCGTGGCGCAGCGCCAGGCCGAGTCCGCCAAGTCGGGCGTGGCCGGCGTGAACCTGGCCAGCCATCCGGCCGTGCTGTCGGCCAGGGGCGACGTGCTGCAGGCGTGGCTGGCCGTGCGCCGCAACGCCGTCGTCGCGCCCGTCTCGGGCTATGTGGCCAAGCGCAGCGTGCAGCTGGGCTCGCACGTGGCGCCGGGCACGCCGCTGATGTCCATCGTGCCGCTCGACCAGTTATGGGTCGATGCGAACTTCAAGGAGTCCGAATTGCGCAATATCCGCGTGGGACAGGCGGCGACCATCGAAACGGATTTGTATGGCAGCAAAGTCGTCTACCACGGCAAGGTGCTGGGCATGTCGGCCGGCACGGGCAGCGTGTTTTCGCTGCTGCCGGCGCAAAACGCCACGGGCAACTGGATCAAGGTAGTGCAGCGCGTGCCCGTGCGCATCACGCTGGACCCGAAGGAACTGGCCGCCCACCCGCTGCGCATCGGCCTGTCGACGACGGTGACGGTCGATACCAGCCATGGCGAAGGGGCCACCCTGGACCAGCCGCTGGCGGCGTCCGCCGTCTACACGACCAGCGCGCTGAGCCAGCCCGTGGACGAGGCGGAGAAGATGGCCGATGCCATCATCGCGCAGAATTTGGCCCGCTGACGCCTACTTCGCCTTCCCCGCCGCCGCCACCTGGTCCAGTATATGCTTGGGCACGGCCGCATAATGCTTGAATTCCATCGTGTACGTGGCGCGGCCCTGGGTCAGCGAACGCAGGGTGGTGGAATAACCGAACATTTCCGCCAGCGGCACGAGGGCCTTGACGATGCGCCCCGCGCCGCCGGGGATGTCGTCGACGCCCTGCACCATGCCGCGCCGGGCCGTCAGGTCGCCCATCACGTTGCCCATGAACTCTTCCGGCGTTTCCGCCTCCACCTGCATCATCGGTTCCAGCAGCACGGGCGATGCTTTGCGCATGCCCTCCTTGAAGGCGATGGAGCCGGCCATGCGGAAGGCGTTTTCATTCGAATCGACGTCGTGGTAGGAACCGAACGTCAATGTCGCCTTCACGTCGACAACCGGGTAGCCGGCCAGCACGCCCGATTTGAGGGTTTCGAGGATGCCCTTGTCGACGGCGGGAATGAATTCGCGCGGCACGACGCCGCCCTTGATGGCGTCGACGAACTGGTAGCCCGTGCCCGGCTCCAGCGGTTCGAGCTTCAGCACCACGTGGCCGTACTGGCCCCGTCCGCCCGACTGCTTGACGAACTTGCCCTCGACGTCTTCCACCGCGCGCGTGATGGTTTCGCGGTAGGCCACCTGCGGCTTGCCGACATTGGCTTCCACGCCGAATTCGCGCCGCATGCGGTCGACCAATATCTCCAGGTGCAGTTCGCCCATGCCCGACATGATGGTCTGGCCCGATTCCTCGTCCGTATGCACCCTGAACGACGGGTCTTCCTGCGCCAGGCGGTTCAGGGCGATACCCATCTTTTCCTGGTCCGGCTTGGTCTTCGGTTCGACGGCCTGGGAAATGACGGGTTCCGGGAAGATCATCTTTTCCAGCACGATGATGTGGTCGATGGCGCACAGGGTATCGCCCGTGGTGACGGCTTTCAGGCCCACGGCGGCGGCGATGTCGCCCGCATACACTTCCTTGATTTCCTTGCGTTCGTTCGCATGCATCTGCAGGATGCGCCCCAGCCGCTCGCGCGCGCTCTTGGTGGGGTTGTAGACCATGTCGCCCGAATTCACCACGCCCGAATACACGCGGAAGAAGGTCAGCTGCCCCACGAAGGGGTCCGTCATGATCTTGAAGGCCAGGGCGGAAAAGTACTCGTCGTCCGTCGGATGGCGCTCCACCTCGTTGTCGTGCTCGTCGTGGCCCATGATGGGCGGCACTTCCATGGGCGACGGCAGGTATTCGATGACGGCGTCGAGCATGGCCTGCACGCCCTTGTTCTTGAAGGCGCTGCCGCACAGCATGGGCACGATTTCATTGCGGATGGTGCGCGCGCGCAAGGCCTGCTTGAGTTCCGCTTCCGTGAACGTGTCGCCGTTCAGGTAGCGTTCCGTCATCTCCGTCGTGGCCTCGGCCGCGTGCTCGACCAGGTGCTCGTGCCACTCCTGCGCCTGCGCCAACAGCTCGGCGGGAATTTCGCCATAGCTGAACTGCACGCCCTGGCTGGCGTCGTCCCACGTGATGGCGCGCATTTTCAGCAGGTCGATCACGCCCGTGAAGTGCTCTTCGGCGCCGATGGGCAGCTGGATGGGCACGGCCACGCCTTTCAGGCGCTCGGCGATCTGCTTGCGCACGCGCAGGAAATCCGCGCCCACCCGATCCATCTTGTTGATGAAGGCGATGCGCGGCACATGGTATTTGTTGGCCTGGCGCCAGACGGTCTCCGATTGCGGCTGCACGCCGCCGACAGCGTCATAGACCATCACGGCGCCGTCGAGCACGCGCATCGAGCGCTCCACCTCGATCGTGAAATCCACGTGGCCGGGCGTGTCGATGATGTTGATGCGGTGTTCGGGGAAATTGCCGGCCATGCCTTTCCAGAACGCCGTGGTGGCGGCCGAGGTGATGGTGATGCCCCGTTCCTGCTCCTGCTCCATCCAGTCCATGGTGGCGGCGCCGTTGTGCACCTCGCCGATCTTGTGGTTGACCCCCGTATAGAACAGGATGCGCTCGGTAGTGGTGGTCTTGCCGGCGTCGATATGGGCGCTGATGCCGATGTTGCGGTAGCGCTCGATAGGTGTTTTGCGGGTCATCACAATCTCCATGGCTAGTCCCGGCACCCGGTTTTCCAGTGTAGCAGACATCGATTTTGACGGCACGTGTAACTGGTTTTTACCATACGCACCACACCGCCAGGTACGCGCACGCCAGACGAACGGGGCAATTCTGGTATTCCGCTATACTTTCATATGTATTAATTCAACAAAGATTAATCAAAATCAATATGCACGATGATTTATCGTGCAAGGCGACGCCGGCGGCATGCAGCCCAGGTGCGCACCGAATGACATGCCCCACTCAGCCTATGACTATCCGACTAAGAAAAATAATCCTCTCCTCCCTGCTGGCGTCGCCGGCCCTGGCCATGGCCGGCGAACTGGAACAGCAAATGCAACGTTGCGCCGTGCTCGGTGACGCCAGCGCCCGCCTGGGCTGCTTCGACACCCTGGCCAAGGCGGCGGAAAAAGCCACCATCGCCGCTGGCGGCGATCCTGCCACGGCAGCCGTCGCCCTGGCGGCTGCCGCCGAGGTCGCTCCACTCACCTTTATCGCACCACCGGGCGTGGCCACGCCGGACGCCGTCAACGCCGCCATTCCCGCCATCGCCCAGGCCGGCGCCGCGCCGCCGGAAGCGCCGATTTCGCGCACCCAGCAATCGTGGGAGCTGAACGACGCCTCCAAGCGGGGCATGTTCAACTTCCGCCCGCACCGCGACACCTACCTGCTGCTGGCCAACTACAGCGATGCTTCCAACGATGAGCCGTTCCAGGACTTCACGCCGGCCGGCATCAAGAGCCAGCACGTGGAACTGACCTTCCAGCTGAGTTTCAAGATGAAGCTGCTGGAAGACATCGCCGGCACGCCCATCGACATGTGGTTCGGCTACACGCAGCAAAGTTTCTGGCAGGCGTATAACCGCAAGGCATCGAGCCCCTTCCGCGAGACGAATTACCAGCCAGAACTGATGCTGATCTTGCCGATCAACAAGAATTTCGCGGGCCTGGAATTCAATTACCTGAACTTCGGCCTCGTGCACCAGTCGAATGGCCAGACCTCGACCCTGTCGCGCAGCTGGAACCGCGTGTATGCCGAGCTCGGTGTGGAAAAAGACAATCTGGCGATCACGGGCCGCGTCTGGCACCGCCTCGACAATAGCCCGGTCGACAATGACAATATCGACATTACCGATTACATGGGACATGGCGACTTGCGCGTGAGCTACCGCAACAAGGGCCACGAGTATGCGGTCACGGCGCGCCGCAATTTCAGCAAGAAGCATGGCTCCATGCAGGCCAGCTGGGCTTTCCCATTGAAAGCCAACCTGAAAGGCTATCTGCAGCTGTTCTCCGGCTATGGCCAGAGCTTAATCGACTACAACTATTCGCAGAAGTCGATCGGCGCCGGTTTCATGGTCGACCTGTAAGCACGGCAGCGGTACAAACAACAATGGCGCCGAGGGCGCCATTGTTTATGGGGAGACTTCTATTTAGCGCCGCCCGCCGCCCAGCACCCGGGCCGGCAGCATGACGATGGCGCGCAGCAATTCGAACACGCCTTCCACGCCGATGCCGATCAGCCGGAATGGCAACAGCAGCAGCCAGGCCAGCGGATACAGCACGAGGGCCAGCAGGGCCAGCGGCCAGCACACGAGCAAGAGCAGCAACCACAGCACGAATCCCAGCATCGCCTTCCCCCTAGAATGAAATGTGCGGAGCAAGCCGCGCTTGCCCCGCTACCGTGACCGCACTATAGTCAAGCGCGGCAACGGCGGCAACGGCCATGCGATGAACTGCGCGCTACGGGGATGAACGGTGCAAAAACGGGAATGAACGGGGGCTTACTGACCGACGCAAATCACTTTCGTGATGTATTCATGCGCGTTCGGCTTCTTGCTGGCGGCCCATTTGATGGCCTGGTTCGCGTCTTCGATGGTCATGACGGTGGCCTTGTCCTTCGACTTGATGAAGGACACGCCTTCAAACACGCCTTCCTTGCTGCGCATTACCTTGGCAAACACGGGCGGCCTGGTCTCGCCATCGCTGATTTTGTTCTGTTGCACGAGGTAACGCTGATCGATCTGTTCCATGATAGTAAAGCTGTCCGGTGGTAAAAGACGAAATATACCCTGAATGGACGAACGCCGCAGGATGAAATCGCCGCGGCGTTGCCCAAATTTGGTTTCGAACGGCTGACAAAACCGTCGCGGGCGGCAGTGAGTTGTGGCTAAGAAGCGCAACCGTACTTTAGTACGGGGCGCCGAGCCGGTGAGCATCGCAGGCCGCAAATCGCGACGCGCAGCAGGTTTGGCCAGCTGCTCAGGCGTAGACAGGCTTCTGCGTCACTGGTTGCAAGTTGACATCGTAGATGACCTGCGCGCGCATCGACGCTTCCAGCGACGGGATCGAGCCGCCCGCGCGGTACTGGAAGCTCACCTGCAGCACGTCGCCCGCCTTCACGGCCACCGGCGCGGCCAGCGGCAAACACATGTAATGGTTCAGCCAGTCGATGGTGGACGAGCGCTCGGGCACGACGGCCAGGATGTTCTTGGTGACGAAACGCAAGGCGTTCAGCGTACCGCTGCGCTCGACGACGAACTTGCCGTCAAAGCCGAACACGCTGTCCGTCGGCTGGCTGAAGTCGATGATGCTGTAGACGGACGGCGGCGCCAGTTCCAGCACGCCCGGATGGATGGCCGCGGTTTCCTGGAATTGCACGATGGGCGCATAAAACCCCTCGAAATCGTATTCCTGCTGCATGGGCTGCACGGCCATGATGACGGCTTCGGGCAGGAAGACGGGCAGCGGGCCGCCGAAACGGGCCAGATAGCGGCGCTTGAACGATTCGATCACTTCCACCTGCTTTTCGCGCAGCATGCCCACATGGATCATTTCGCAGATGACCACGTCGACGGGCTCGGGCGGCAGGTATTCGAAGGCGTCCGCGTGGACGACTTCCACTTTTTCACCGTTCGGGTTGAGCGCCAGCATCTTGCGCGCTTCCTTGACCATGTCGGGATTGAATTCCACGCACCACACCTTGTCGGCGCGCGCGGCCGCAAACCATGACAGCACACCCGTGCCGCCGCCCAGTTCCAGCACCTTCATGCCGGGTTTCACCGCGTAATCGATCGCCGACTTGAAGCCGTGCATGCGGTTCTGGTCCATCAGCATATTGTGGTGGTAATGGACGGGGATAAACTGCCCCAGGTAACAACTCTCGATTTCTCGTTCATTCAGCATGTCTGTCCTCTTGGAGTCTCGCTCCGATGGCCGATCGGTTTTGTCATTCCAGAAAGCAGTGATATCGCACGGGCTGCGCGAGGGGCGGCGACAAAGCAGCCGGCGCCTGGTGGTGGTGGGATGGCCCATGCAAAAAATCTCCTGATTAATGCGACACGATCATTATCGTTAATCGCCAGGCAGAGCAAAGGGCTGAGGTGAGAGGCAATTCCATGCCAGTTTTGGCGCTGGCATGGAAAATATTAAAAATAATGCATTACTTTCAGGTACTTATTTACGTCCCGCGCGCGCCTTTTGCGCCGCTTCGATGATGGCCACCGCGCCCGGCTTGTCGCCGGCCTGGGCGAACTGCACGGCCGTCCAGCCATGGTCGCTCTTCAGGCTGGCGTCCGCCCCCCAGGACAGCAGCAGCCTGACGGCGCCCTCCTGTCCTTCGCGGGCGGCGAACATCAGCGGCGTGATGTTGGCGGGCGCACGCGCATCGACGGCCGCGTCGCGGTCGAGCAATATCTTCATGATGGGCAAGTCGCCCGCCGAGGCCGCGTAGTGCAGCGCCGTCCAGCCGCCCTGGTTGACCTTGGCGCCCTTGGCCAGCAAGGCGTTCACCGCGTCCAGCTTGTGTTTGTATGCGGCCATCATCAGCGCCGTGTTGCCGTTGGCCGAACGCGCTTCGATATCGATGCCGGGAGCGTCGAGCAGCAGCTTGAACACCTTGTCCGCATCGTCGCGCAAGGCCAGCACGAGCGGTATGTCGCCCCGCTGCGCGTCCGGCTGGTTCGGATTCATGCCGTCCGCCAGCATGCTGCGCACGCCGCTGTCGTTGTTGACGGAGACGGCGCGGAAGAAGGCATCCGGTTCCGGCGCCGCCTGGCTGGCGGCGGCCCAGCACAGGAGCATCGCCGCAGCGAGTTTTTTCATCATGACTGACCTTAAAAGATTACGGCAACTGATTGAATAACTTGAAGAAATTATCCGTCGTCTGCTGCGCTACCTGGGCCAAAGGGATGCCTTTCAGGGTCGACAGGTATTCCGCCACGTGGGCCACATAGCCCGGTTCGTTCATGCGGCCGCGGAAGGGCACGGGCGCCAGATACGGCGAATCCGTCTCGATGAGGATGCGCTCGAGCGGCACTTCCAGGGCCACGGCCTGCAAATCCTTCGCGCTCTTGAACGTGACGATGCCGGAAAAGGAAATGTAGAAGCCCAGGTCGATGGCGGCGCGCGCCACTTCCAGCGATTCTGTAAAGCAATGCATGACGCCGGCCACGCCGCCGTCGGCCACGCCCGCGCCCTCTTCGCGCATGATGCGTATCGTGTCTTCGCTGGCCGCTCTTGTGTGGATAATCAAGGGCTTACGGGTGATTCTTGACGCTTTGATGTGAGTGCGGAAACGCTCGCGCTGCCACTCGAGGTCGCCCGTCAGGCGGAAATAGTCAAGACCCGTCTCGCCGATGGCGATGATCTTCGGGTGGTCGGCCAGGCGCACCAGGTCGTCCACCGACGGTTCAGGCGTGTCCTCGTAGTCGGGATGCACGCCGACGGACGCGAAAATATGCGGATACTGCTCGGCCAGGGCCAGCACCTGCGGGAAGTCCGGCAGGTCGACGGAGACGCACAAGGCATGGGTTACCTTGTTCTCGGCCATCTTGGCGAGGATCTCGGGCATGCGAGCAGCCAGCTCGGGGAAATTGATATGGCAATGGGAATCGATATACATAAGGCGGGATTGTACCGGAGCGGGAGAAAACTGGCAGGAGGGAGGCGACGACGGCGGCCCGCCCGCCCCCGATTCCTGCTCCAGGCAGCAGGCATTGCCGCCCGCGCATCGATGCCAGTCAAGGGAGCATGAGCGTGCTGGAAGTTGCGTGCGGGTCAGGCGCCCCGCGTGCGGGAAGCGATGCAGTGCTGACGCCAAGCGCCCATTGCCCCGTGTACGCGCCCGATGCAGGCAATGAGCGGTAGGCCGGTGCCATCTCCTGCGCCGCATCGTGCCCCGCCTCCAGCACTCGCACCCCGCATGCCGGCGCACACATCCATGCGCTGCCGCCAGCCGTCGCCAACGTCACGGAAGCGGGTGACAAGTCGGCCAGCCAGACGCCCATCGGCGCAGGAATGGTCCGGCCCTGGATGGCAAACCCGAGCGGTTTCAGCCGGTTGTGCGCGTTGCCGGTCAAGGTGAGGACGATTCCCTGCGGGCGCCGCACCCGTTCGGCAAGGACGCGCTGCGCCATCTGCTCGTCCCTGCTGACGCCAGCCACGCCTGG
Organism: Janthinobacterium sp. TND4EL3; assembly: GCF_900156175.1. Lineage (GTDB taxonomy): Bacteria > Pseudomonadota > Gammaproteobacteria > Burkholderiales > Burkholderiaceae_D > Janthinobacterium. The sequence continues at coordinate 111,332 of NZ_FTMV01000008.1, read as the reverse complement.
CAGGCCATCGAGCACGAACACGGCCAGGGCCGCATAGCGTTGTTTCCACTGCCGCAGGCGTTCGATAAGCGCGAACATGGCGAGGCTGGAGCGGCCGTCGTGAAGCGGCCCGCTCCAGAACCTCGTCTGCAGCAGCCGCTCGGCGGCCGCTGCGCCGCCATCCGATGCGAGAAAAAAGCGCCAGCGGCACGGCCTGGTCGGGATTCAGTTCCAGCCCGACCGGTACCTCGCGCCCATGTTACAGCGCATGGCATACGGCGGCGCCAAACGCCTGCGGACTTTCCTTGGTGCCATGCATTTCCCCCATCAGCATCAGCTGCCCCGACTGCAGCTCCTGATGCAGCCCGTCGGGAACCCCGCAATCCCCATACGCGCCGGACGATGCCATGCACAGGCCCAGGAAAACCAGGCTCCATGCAAGCGCCAGGCGGCGCGCAGGCGGATCGGATGCCATTGCAAGCCCTTCGACAGTGCCTGCGCTGGCGTCCCGGCGCGGCACGCGTGCATGGCGCTTCATACTGCCCCTGACGGCTGCGGACGGGCAAGACTCTGCCCGCCGCCAAACGCATGGAAGCGCCGCCCATTTTCTGGCGCAGAATCAATGGTTTTGCTCGGGTAGTTCATGTGTTTTCTGTCATGTTCATAGCGACCTCGCCTACTGCCCCGGCGGCGGCTGCCACAGTTCCACCTTGTTGCCCTCGGGGTCGATGACCCAGCCGAACTGGCCATAGTCGGAATCGGGCGCCTTGTCCAGCACGGTGCAGCCCTCGTCGCGCAAGGCTTGCAGCAGCGCGTCGAGGTTATCGACGCGGTAATTGATCATGAAGGACGCCTTGCCGGGCGCAAATTGCTCGCTGTCGTCGGCCGAGACGGACCAGATGGTCGTGCCGCCAGCGGGCTGGCCGTCGGCGTCCGTCCAGCTGAAGGCGGCGCCGCCCCAGGGCTGCACGTCCAGGCCCAAGTGGCGCTGGTACCAGGCGCGCAGCGCGGCCGGGTCTTGCGCGTGGAAAAAGATGCCGCCGATGCCAGTGACCCGTTTCATTGTCGCCTCCGTTGCGGATATCCGCGTGGTTTGCAAAGTGACATGACTGTAACACCGCGCCCCGGGCATGGCAAACGGGCCAGCGCCCCAGGGCGGCGCGCCCGGACTTGCCTGCCTAGGCAGAAACGTTATCAAGATGTATAGTGGCTGGCTGACGCGCAGCCATGGGGCGGCGCGCGGCCATGTGGAGTGTTTCATGCTGAAAATTGCCTGTCCCCTGATGTTGACATTGCTGGCCAGCCTGGCGCAGCCGGCGCATGCCCAGGACAGGCGCGATGCGCCCAAGCCTGCCGCCGAGGCGGGCCTGTGCCAGCCCGTCTGCGCCTCGGCGCGCCAGGATTGCCGCGCGCAGGCGCAAGCGGCCACGGAAAACGATGGCAACCCCATCCTGTCGATGAAACCGAGCAGCAATCCTTACGTCGCGGCCGGCAGGAATGTCGATACGCAAGCGGAGCAGCTGCGCCCCACGGAAGCCCAGGCCTTCCGCGCCCGGCGCGCCGAGCGCCTGCAGGCGTGCGAAGTGCGCTACCGCAGCTGCACGCGCACCTGCGGCTGAGGCCTATCAGCCGACGCGCTTGCCCAGGATAATCAGATCGCGTTCCACGCCATCGAGGTTCGCCACTTTCGGCAGGTTCGCCCACGTTTCGAAGCCGAATTTCTTGAACAGGCCCAGGCTGGGCGCGTTGTGGCCGAAGATGAAGCCGAGCACCGTGTGCACGCCGACGGCAGGCGCGTGGGCGATGGCCTGCGTCAGGCCGTAGGCGCCTATGCCCTTGCCGCGCGCGCTTTCCGCGATGTAGACGGACAATTCCGCCGTCCCCGCGTAAGCGGGACGGCCATAAAAGTTCGAGTACGACAGCCAGCCCAAAGGCTCGGGCTGCCCGGAGCCGTCATCGGCCGCCTCGATGATCCACAGGGGGCGGCGCTCGGGCGTGTGTTCGTGGAACCAGGCCAGGCGCGACTCGACTGTCACGGGTTCCGTGTCGGCCGTCACTTCGCGCGACGCGATCGTCGTGTTGTAGATGGCGACGATGGCAGGCAGGTCGGCAAGCGTGGCAATGCGGTGGCGATAGTTCATATTCTTATTTAAATAGTGGCGACAAGCGATTGATTATATGGACTCTTTACTGGCAGCTTGACGCGTAGTCGAGCAGCATGTCTTCGAGGAACAGCTTCGGCGACAGCGGGTGCTCGGCAATCGCCCGGCGTTCGTTGGCGGCCTTGATGGCGGCCATCAGACGGCTGACGTTGATGCGCGCGGCCAGCGCTTCGAGCTCGCGCCGGTGGCGCGGGTAGTAGCGGATGGTGCCCGACAGCTTGACGGAAAACACGTCGTACAGCCAGCGCTGCAAGGACGCCACCAGCGGCGCCAGCGGCGCCTTCTGCAATTTGTCGGCCGCCTTCAGGGCCGCTTCCACGCCGGGATGGGCCAATACCTGCAGCAATTGTTCCGTTTCTTCGCGGCCACCCGATTCGGACTGGGCCAGCGCGGCCAGCGGCGCGCCGCCCTGCTCGCGCAGCCAGCTGTCCGCGTCGTTCAAGCCCTGGGCCTTGAGCCAGGTCAAAGCCTGCTCGTGGCTGGGCATGGGCAAGGCAAATTTGCGGCAGCGCGACAGGATCGTCGGCAGCAAACGGTCCAGGCTGTTCGAGGCCAGCAGGAACAGGGTGCCCGGCGGCGGCTCTTCCAGGGTTTTCAGCAGGGCGTTCGAGGCGGGCGTATTGAGCGCCTCGGCCGGATACAGCACGACCACGCGCAAGCCCTGGCGGTGCGTGGAAATGTTCATGAAGTCTGCCAGGTTGCGGATCTGCTCGATCTTGATGTCCTTCGACGGCGTCTTGCTCTTGGCGCTCTTCTTCGCGCCTTCGCCGTCTTCTCCCTCGTCGGCCACCTCGTCTTCCAGCGCTTCCGGGCGCACGCGGCGGTAATCGGGATGGTTGCCCTGGCTGAACCAGCCGCACGAGGCGCAAACGCCGCAGGCGTGGCCATCGGCGCGCACGTCTTCACACAGCAGCGCTTGCGCAAAATGCTCGATGAAGTCGGCCTTGCCGATGCCTTGCGCGCCATGGAACAGGATGGCGTGCGGCATGCGCGGACGCAAGGCTTGCAACTGCTGCCAGGCGTCCTGCTGCCACGGATAGAGGGAACTGTTCATATCTTCTTCTTTTAAATCAGCGCGTTACAGTGCTTTGTGCAAGCAATACATCAAGCAGCTTTGCCAGTTGCACTTGAATATCGGCAATGCTTTGCGTGGAATCGATGATGCGGAAACGCTGCGGGAACTGCGCCGCGCGGCGCAAATACTCATTGCGCGTGGCGGCAAAGAAGTCGGCCTGCTCCTGCTCGAATTTATCCAGGGCACGCGTGGCGTCCAGGCGGGCCCGGGCAACTTCCAGGGGCACGTCGAACAGGAAAGTGAGGTCCGGCTGCAGGTGCGGATGCACCCACGCTTCGAGCTGCTCCATCTTGCGCAGGTCCATGCCGCGCCCGCCGCCCTGGTAGGCGAAGCTGGCATCCGTGAAACGGTCGGAAATGACCCACTCGCCCCGCTCCAGGGCGGGGGCGATGACTTGGGCGATGTGTTCGCGGCGGCTGGCGAACATCAGCAAGGCTTCCGTTTCCAGGTGCATCTTTTCGTGCAGCAGCAGCTCGCGCAGCTTTTCGCCGAGGCGGGTGCCGCCCGGTTCGCGCGACGAGACGAGGGTCACGCCCCGCTGCCGCAGGTAGTCGGCGACAAAGCCGATATGCGTCGACTTGCCCGCGCCATCGATGCCTTCGAAGGTGATGAAGCGCGCTTGATGTTGTTGTGTCATGAAACTTCTTATTCTGTTGAAATTAGCGCTGATACTGGTTCACGGCGCGGTTATGGTCGGGCAGGTTGGCCGAGAACTGGCTGGTGCCGTCGCCGCGCGCGACGAAATACAGGGCCTGCGTGCGGGCCGGCGCCAGCGCCGCCGTCAGCGATTGCGCGCCAGCGAGCGCGATCGGCGTGGGCGGCAAGCCGCCGCGCGTATAGGTATTGTACGGGGTGTCCGCTTCCAGGTCGCGTTTGCGGATCTTGCCCTGGTAGTTGTCACCCATGCCATAGATCACGGTCGGGTCCGTCTGCAGCAGCATGCCCGTCTTGAGGCGGTTGACGAACACGCCGGCGATCATGGCCCGCTCGGACTTTTGCCCCGTTTCCTTTTCCACGATGGATGCCATGATCAGCGCCTCGTACGGGTTTTTATACGGCAAGGCCGGATCGCGCTTGTCCCACGCTTCGGACAACCTACCTATCATGGCCGCGTGCGCCTGCTTGAAGATCTGCATTTCGCTCGCGCCCTTGGCGAACAGATAGGTGTCCGGGAAGAACAGGCCTTCCGGCTGCACGTATTCCGGGCTGATCTTTGCCATCAGTTCCTTGTCGGAAAGACCCACCGTATCGTGCTTGAGGCCGGGATGGCTGGCCATGGCCGCGCGCATCTGCCTGAACGTCCAGCCTTCGATGATGGTCAAGGACTCTTGCGCGAACTCGCCGCGCGCCAGCTGCGTGATCAGCCGCTGCGGCGTCGTGCCCGGTTTCAGCTCGTAGGAGCCGGCCTTGATCTTCGAGGTCTTGCCTTCGATGCGCGCCAGCAGGTTGAACAGGATGGGCACGATGGGCACGCCCGCGTCCGCGATCTGCTGGCCGGCCGCATGCGCGCCGCTGCCGGGCGTGATCGTAAACGGGATCGCTTCGCCTTCCGTCGTGATGGGCTGCTGCGCCCAGTACACAAAAGTGCCGCCCACGCCGATGGCGGCGATGACTGAACTGACTACAAGTTTTTTAAAGAAAGCCATTGTTCCGATTCTTGTGATGCGCCCGCTGGCGTACAACGCGCGCTTGTTATGATCGTTCATTTGTGAAGAAAGCCCGCGCAAACCTGCGCCACTGCTGCGATTCTTGCCGCTGCCGACGCGATCCGCCCGACATCACTATAATGAACCCGTAATGATAATGCTTAATCGCTGATCTAATGGAAATTATGAATAACTGGAATCAATTTTTAGCCGCACAAGGCGCCCGTCCCGTCCCTGCCGCAGACGCGCCTGACAGTACCGTCCCCGCCCCCATTGCCCCCATCGCCGATTTTGGCCAGTCCCTGACAGTGTCCCAGCTGCAAGACGGCTTTGTCGCGGCCATCACGGACCAGGGCTTGATCGGCATCAATGGCGACGATGCGGCCAGTTTCCTGCATGGCCAGCTGACCAACGACGTGGAACACCTGAACCAGGAGCAAGTGCGCCTGGCCGGCTACTGCACGCCGAAAGGCCGCTTGCTGGCCAGTTTCCTGATGTGGCGCAACGCCACCACCATTTATCTGCAATTGCCGCGCGCCATACAGCCGGCCATCCAGAAGCGCCTGCAGATGTTCGTGCTGCGCGCCAAGGCCAAGCTGCACGATGCATCGTGCGATGAAGCGAACCAGGTCGTGCTGGGCCTCGGCGGCAAGCAAGCCGGCGCGGCCCTGTCCGCCTGGTTCCCCACCCTGCCCGCCACGCCGTTCGGCAAGGTGGACCACGCGCTGGGCACCGTGCTGCGCGTGGCCGATGCGTTTGGCAGCCCCCGCTATCAATGGCTGACGTCGGCCGCCACGGCGCGCGACGCCTGGCCGCAATTGACGGCGCAGCTGGCCAAGGGCGGCAATGATTGCTGGCAATTGTCGGACATCCACGCGGGCATTCCGCAGATCACGGCCGCCACGCAAGAGCAATTCGTGCCACAGATGGTCAATTTCGAGCTGCTGGGCGGCGTCAATTTCAAGAAAGGCTGCTACCCGGGCCAGGAAATCGTCGCGCGCAGCCAGTACTTGGGCAAGCTCAAGCGCCGCACCACCCTCGTCAGCATCGCCGATGCGGCCGTCGTGGCCGGCGGCGAACTGTTTGCCGTCAGCGACCCCGAGCAGCCTTGCGGCATGGTCGTCAACGCCGCGCCGAACGGCGTGGGCGGCATCGACGCCCTCGTTGAAATGAAGCTGGGGGCGATCGACGAAGGTTCAAGCGCGGCCGGCGCCGTGCGCTACGGTTCGGCCCAGGGTGCGGCCGTGCATTTCCTGCCCATGCCTTACGTGCTCGACGCACTCGACTTGTGAGAATGCCATGAAAGATTTGTACATTTATTATCAGGTCAAGCAAGAGCACGCCCAGGCGCTGGAAGCACGGGTACGCGCCTTGCAGGCCAGGCTGGCGGCCGCCTCCGGCGTGGCGCCGCAGCTCAAGCGCCGTCCGGAAGCGAAGGATGGCTTGCAGACGTGGATGGAAATCTACCCCATCGTCGGCGAAGGTTTTGCCGAACAACTGGCCGCGGCCGCCGAGGAAGCGGGCTTGCTGTCGCTGACGGCCGGCGCGCGCCATACGGAAGTGTTCATGGACTTGCCCCCATGTGCCTGATCGTTTTTGCCTGGAAAGTCAATCCGCACGTCCCGCTGATTGCCGCCGCCAACCGCGACGAATTCTATGAACGCGCCAGCGCCCCCGCCGGCGCCTGGCCCGAGCACCCGCAAGTGTATGCGGGCCGCGACCTGCAGGCGGGCGGCAGCTGGATGGGCATCACCCAGGCCGGCAGCGGCAGCTCGCGCTTTGCCGCCATCACGAATATCCGCAGCCCGCAAGACCGCAATCCGGACGCCCCCTCGCGCGGTGCCCTGGTAGCCGACTACCTGGCCGGCACGATGTCGCCGCAGGACTACATCGCGCAGATCCGCCCCGGCTGCAAAGCCTACAACGGCTTTAACCTGGTGCTGGGCGACGCGGGCACGCTGATCTGGTTTTCCAACCGGGGCGACGGCGATGCGCGCAACGGCCAGCCTTTGGAACCGGGCATCTACGGCCTGTCGAACGCCCTGCTGGATGCGCCATGGCCCAAGGTCCTGAAGACCAAGGCCCAGTTCGCCAGCCTGCTGTGCCAGGGCGCGCCCGACGACGCCTATTTCGACATGCTGGCCGACACCACGCGCGCGCCCGACTTCCGCCTGCCCGACACGGGCGTGCCGCTCGACCTCGAGCGCGTGCTGTCCGCCGTCTGCATCGACACGCCGGGCTACGGCACGCGCACCTCCACCGTCGTCAAACTGTTCCCCGATTCGCCCGGCGAACTGCATGAGCTGGTGATTCAATAAGGCCACCTTGCCCCAGGCAAGGTCGAGGCGGGTCGGGTAGGTCGGGGTAGGTCGGCTTAGCGCGCGAGCGCGTAAGCCGACGCCACCACCACATTCAACCAGCCTCATCACCATCCCCGCTGTCGGATTACATGCGCCTGCGGCGCGCTAATCCGACCTGTGCAAGCTTCCCCTATCCTCATCGAAAACCCACCCACCATCCATCCGCACAAAAAAGAAAGCGCTTGCGCAAGCGCTTTCTTTTGTTTACGATGGATTCCAACGCGGCGACACAGCCGCACCCCATCGCAGCACACAATAAGAATAGAACCATCAGGAGACACCATGGCCACCATGGAAGATGTAGCGCGGGCGGCGGACGTATCGCTGTCGACCGTCTCGCACGTACTCAACGGCACCCGCAAGGTCAGCCCGAAAACCGTCGCCGCCGTCAACGCGGCCATGCAGCAGATCGGCTATGTGCCGAACATGCTGGCGCGCGCCCTGGCCGGCTCCTCCTCGGGCACCATCGGCGTGGCCATTTCCGCCTTCACCAATCATTACTTCAGCGAAACCGTGCGCGCCATCGAGGCGGCCTGCACGCGCCACGGCCTGATGATGCTGTTTTCCGATACGCACGACGATCCCGAGCAGGAATTGAAAGTGGTACAGAACCTGCACCAGCGACGGGTCGACGGCATCGTGCTGGCGCCGTCGGGCGACGCGCACAACCGCGCCCTCGACTATTTGACCAGCAACAAGATCGCCTCCGTGCTGGTCGACCGCATGTCGCCCCAGCCTTTCGACCAGGTGGGCGTGGAAAACATAGAGGCGACTGCCGAACTGGTCAGCCACCTGATCGCGGCCCACGGCCACCGCCGCATCGGCTTCATCGCGGGCGCACCGGGCCTGTCGACGACGGACGAGCGTATCGACGGCTACCGCCTGGCCCTGCAGCGCGCCGATATCGCGTTTGACCCGGACCTGCTGCGCTCGGGCGACTCGAACCTGGAACGCAGCGGCGCAGCCACGCGCGAACTGCTGGCCCTGCCCGCCGCACAGCGCCCGACGGCCATCGTGGCCGGCAATAACCTGATGACCATCGGCACCATGCACGCCTTGCGCGACGCGCACATCGCGGTACCGCAAGACGTCGCGCTGGCCGGCTTCGATGATTTCGACTGGGCCGATTATTTCAGCCCCCGCCTGACCGTGATGGCCCAGCCGCTGGAAGAGCTGGGCGCCAGGGCCGTCGACCTGCTGATCGAACGCATCGCCCACCCGGGCCGCGCCCAGCACGTGCAGCGTCTGTCGCCAGCCTTGCGCGTGCGCAATTCCTGCGGCTGCCCCTGACCTTTTACCGTAATCGACTATGCATCCAGCCATTTCCCTCGGTATCGACCTCGGTACCTCCGAACTGAAAACCGTGCTGATGGACGGCACTGGCGCCGTGCGCGGCCAGGCCTCCGTGCGCATCGACACCAGCCGCCCGCAACCGGGCTGGTCCGAACAATCGCCGCAACACTGGTGGGGCGCCTGCGTCCAGGCGCTGGCCCAGCTGCGCGCCGGCTGGCCGCAGGACTATGCGCAGATCGCCTGCATCGGCCTGTCGGGCCAGATGCACGGCGCCGTGCTGCTCGACAGTCACGACAAGGTGATCCGCCCCGCCATCCTGTGGAACGACGCGCGCGCCGACGCCGAGGCGGCCGCCCTGGCGCGCGACTATCCCGCCTACGCGGACGTGACGGGCAGCCTGCCCATGGCGGGCCTGACGGCGCCGAAACTGCTGTGGCTGCAAAAGCATGAACCGGCCGCCTTTGCCGCCATCGCCTGCCTGCTGTCGCCGAAAGACTATCTGCGCCTGCAGTTGACGGGGATCAAGCTGACGGACATGTCCGACGCGGCCGGCACCCTGTGGCTGGACGAGGCCGCCCGCGCCTGGTTCCCGCCCATGGTGGCCGCCTGCGGCTTGCGCCTCGACCAGCTGCCGGCGCTGGCCGAAGGCGACGCGGCCACGGGCACGGTGCTGGCCAACGTCGCCGACCAGCTGGGCTTGCCCATGAACGTGGTGGTGGCCGCCGGCGGCGGCGACAATCCCGTCTCGGCCGTCGGTATCGGCGCCGTCAACGGCGGCGACAGCTTTATTTCGCTGGGCACCAGCGCCGCCATCGTTTCCGTGACGGAAACGCCGCTGGGCAATCCGGCCGGCGGCGTGCACAGCTTTTGCCACGCCCTGCCCGGCCGCTGGTATGCGATGGGCGCGATCCTGTCGGGCGCCAGCTGTCTGCGCTGGGCCACTGGCGTGCTGGGCCAGCCCGACGAGGCGGCCCTGCTGGCGCTGGTGGAAAGCGCCCTGCCGCTCGACACGGCCATCGCACCGTCCGCCCCCCTGTTCCTGCCCTACCTGTCGGGCGAGCGCACGCCGCACAACGACCCGCAGGTGCGCGGCGCCTTTTTGCAGCTGGGCCACGACAGCACGCCGGCGCAGCTGGGCTACGCCGTGCTCGAAGGCGTGGCGTTCGCCTTGCGCGACGCCATGGCCGCCGTCACCTCGACGGGCGCGGTGATTCCCCACTGCATGCTCGTGGGCGGCGGCGCGCGCAGCCAGTACTGGGCCCAGCTGCTGGCCAATGTGCTGGGACGCGAAATGCGCACCCTGCACAACAGCGAACTGTCGGCCAGCCTCGGCGCGGCCAAGCTGGGCTTCGCCGCCCTCGGCGACGCCAGCCTGCTGACACAAGGATTGCCCGTCAACAACATTTTCCAGCCCGATGCCGCGCACAGCGCAGCCTTGAGCATCCGCTACGGCCGCTACCGTAGCCTGTTTCCCGCCGTGCAAGCCCTGCACCAACTCAGTGAGAAGGAATAGCAATGAATCAGCTGCAACAATTGAAGCAACACAGCACCGTCGTCGCCGACACGGGCGACTTTTTGCAACTGGCGCGTTTCGCGCCGCAGGACGCCACCACCAACCCGTCGCTGATCTTGAAGGCTGTGCTGCAGCCCGATTACGCGCCCTTGCTGGAAAGCACGGTCGCAGCCCACAAGAACGCGTCGCTCGACGACATCGTCGACCAGGTGCTGGTGCGCTTCGGCCTGGAAATCTTAAAGGTGGTGCCGGGCCGCGTGTCGACGGAAGTCGATGCCCGCCTGAGCTTTGACCGCGCCGCCACCGTGGCCCGCGGACGCCGCCTGATCGCCCTGTACGAGCAGGCGGGCATCGCCCGCGAGCGCGTGCTGATCAAGGTCGCCGCCACCTGGGAAGGCATCCAGGCGGCGCGCGAACTGGAAAAAGATGGCATTTTTTGCAACCTTACCCTGCTGTTCGCGTTCTGCCAGGCCGTCGCCTGCGCCGACGCGAAAGTGCGGCTCATTTCGCCGTTCGTGGGCCGCATCTACGACTGGCATAAAAAATCGCTGGGCGCGGCATGGGACGAAGCGGCGCGCAGCCTGTCCAATGATCCAGGCGTGCAATCGGTCACGCGCATCTTTAATTACTACAAGCAACATGGCATCGCCACGCAAGTGATGGGCGCGAGCTTCCGCAACGTGGGGCAGATCACGGCCCTGTCCGGCTGCGACTTGCTGACCATCAGCCCCGACTTGCTGGCCAAGCTGGAAGCGGCCGACACACCGTTCGAGCGCGCGCTGGGCGGCGACCTGGGCGCGGCCCAGCCGGCCGTCAGCTATGACGAAGCCGCTTTCCGCTACGCCCTGAACGACGATGCCATGGCGACGGAAAAGCTGGCCGAAGGCATACGCGGCTTTGCCGTCGATGCGGGCAAGCTCGATGCCATGATCGAGAAATTGCGTACTAAGTAAGATTTCACCCGTAGCACAGTCGTTTTTACAATAAAAACCCTAGGAGATCCTCATGAAAAAAGTCATTACCGCCACCCTGCTGCTGTCCGCCGCCTGCGGCGCCTTCGCCGCCGATAAACCACTGAAATCGATCGGCGTGAGCGTGGGCGACCTGGCCAACCCGTTTTTCGTGGCGATTGGCCGCGGCGCGGAAGAAAGCGCGAAAAAGCTCGGTGGCCCCGGCGTGAAAGTCACGACTGTTTCCAGCAAGTATGACCTGAACACCCAGGTGGACCAGATCGAAAACTTTATCGCCAACAAGACCGACATCATCATCCTGAACGCCGTCGATTCCAAGGGCATCGCCCCGGCCATCAAGAAGGCGCGCAATGCGGGCGTGGTCGTGATCGCCGTCGACGTGGGCGCCGTGGGCGCTTCGGCCACCGTGATGTCCGACAACACCATGGCGGGCGACGTGTCGTGCGCCTACCTGGCCAAGCAGATCGGCGGCAAGGGCAACGTGGTGATCCTCAACGGCCCGCCCGTCACGTCCGTGATCGACCGCGTCAACGGCTGCAAGAAGACCCTGGCCGCCTTCAAGGACATCAAGATCCTGTCCGACAACCAGAACGCGGGCGGCAGCCGCGACGGCGGCATGACCGTGATGTCGAATTTGCTGACGGCCCATCCGAAGATCGACGCCGTGTTCGCCATCAACGATCCGACCGGCATCGGCGCCGAACTGGCCATCAAGCAGTCGAAGCGCACGGACGTCAAACTGATCACGGCCGTCGATGGCGCGCCGGACGGACAGAACGCCCTGAAAAACAAGGCCGGCCTGTTTGCCGCCACCTCGGCGCAAAACCCGTACCGCATGGCGACCGATGCCGTGCAGATGGGCTACGACATCATGAACGGCCGCACGCCGAAGCAGACCATGGTGCTGTTGCCGACCCCGGCCATCACCAAGGAAAACGTCGCCACCTACACGGGCTGGGTAAAGAACTGATCTGCCTGACCTGAACCACGAGGCGCCGCCGGCCAGTTGGCAGGCGGCGCCAGTTTCACCAGCAAGGAAGGACAGTCATGAGCGACGATATTATTTTTGAAATGCGCGGCATCGAGAAGCGCTTCGGCGCCACGCGCGCGTTGCGCGGCGTGCACCTGACGGTGCGCAGCGGCGAAATCCATGCCGTGATGGGAGAGAATGGCGCCGGCAAGAGCACCCTGATGAAGATTCTCTCGGGCGTGTATACGCCTGACGCCGGTGAAATCATTCTCGACGGTAAGCCGATCAAGATCCGCAACCCGGGCGAGGCCCGCACCCTGGGCATCAACCTGATCTACCAGGAACTGAGCGTGGCCAAGAACATGACGGTGGCGCAGAACGTCTTCATGGGCAGCGAACCAAAAGGACCGTTCTGGACCGTCAAGGGCGGCGAGATGCGCGCGCGCACGAACGCCATCCTGGCCGACCTCGGCTCCCGCTTCGATGCCGACACCATGGTGGCTACCCTGTCGATCGCCGAGCAGCAGCAGGTGGAAATCGCCCGCGCCCTCGTGCACGAAAGCCGCATCCTGATCATGGACGAGCCAACGGCCGCCCTGTCCGACCGGGAAACCGAACAATTGTTCCGCATCATCGAAGAACAGCGCGACAAGGGCCTGGCCGTGCTCTACATCAGCCACCGCATGGCCGAGGTGGAACGTTTGGCGCGCCGCATCACGGTCTTGCGCGACGGCGCCTATGTGGGCGAACTGGGCAAGGATGAGCTGGATCAAAAGAGAGTCGTGCAAATGATGGTGGGCCGCCCCGCCGACGACTTCTATTCGCACCAGCGCCGCAGCACGCGGGGCGCCGAGCGCCTGCGCGTGGAAAACGTCGGCGGCGGCAAGGTCAAGCCCGCCTCGTTCGCCCTGCATGCGGGCGAAGTGACGGGACTTGCCGGCCTCGTGGGCGCGGGCCGCACGGAACTGGCGCGCCTGATCTTTGGCGCCGACAAGAAGCAATCGGGGCAGGTGTGGCTCGACGGCCAGGAAGTGCACATCCAGCGGCCGCTGGCGGCGATTCGCCACGGCATCGGCTATTTGCCGGAAGACCGCAAGAGCCTGGGCTTGTTCATGCAATTGTCGGCCATGGAAAACATGTCGATGAACATACTTTCAAAGCACTCCACGGCGGGCGTGGTCAACCGTGGTGCCCTGACGCAGCTCACGCGCGAGGCGATTGCCAACCTCAACGTCAAGGTCTCGGGCCCGGACGGCATCGTGGGGGGGTTGTCTGGCGGCAACCAGCAGAAGGTCTTGCTGGCGCGCTGGCTGGCCATCGCGCCCAAGGTCCTCATCCTCGACGAACCGACGCGGGGCGTGGACGTGGGCGCAAAGAGCGAAATATACAAGATCATCCACCAGCTGGCGGACGCGGGCACGGCCGTGCTGTGCATTTCCAGCGAACTGGCCGAGCTGGTCGGCATCTGCGACCGCGTGATGGTGATGTGCGAAGGACGGCTGACGGGCGAGGTGACGGGCGACGAGATCACGCAGGAAAACATCCTTGCCTATGCGACCCAGCTGGAAGCGGCATAAGAATAATCATTCAGGAGATTCAACATGACAACTACTACCCGCGGCGCCCCGCGCGCCGGCGAACCCTTCAATGCCTCGAACCTGATGCGCCGCCTGGGCATGCTGCCCGTGCTGGTCGTGCTGTACCTGGCCATGTATGGCCTGACCGTGTATTTCTCGGCCGACGGCACGTCCACGTTCATGACGAGCAATAACACCATGAATATCTTCCGCCAGGTGTCGATCAACATCGTGCTGGCGTCCGGAATGACCTTCGTCATCCTCACCAGCGGCATCGACCTGTCCGTCGGCTCCGTGCTGGCCGTCTCGGCCGTGGCAGGCATGCTGATGTCGCTGTCGGCCCAGTTTGCAGGCTTTTCGATTCCTGCCTTCCTGATCGTCGGCTTGCTGCTGGGCGCGCTCAATGGCGTGCTCGTCGCCCTCGTCGGCCTCAATCCCTTTGTCGTGACCCTGGGTACCATGACGGCCCTGCGCGGCGCGGCCTATCTGCTGGCCGACGGCACCAGCGTGCTGAACACGGAAATCCCCAGCTTCGAATGGATGGGCAACGGCAGCTTCCTGGCCGTGCCCTGGCTGATCTGGCTGGCCGCCGCCGTCGTGCTGCTGACGTGGTTCATCTTGCGCAAGACGACCCTGGGCCTGCATATCTACGCCGTGGGCGGCAATATCCAGGCCGCGCGTTTGACGGGGATCAAGGTCGGCCTCGTGCTGATGTTTGTCTATACCATCAGCGGCCTGTTCGCGGGCCTGGGCGGCGCCATGTCGGCCAGCCGCCTGTACGCAGCCAACGGCAACTGGGGCACCGGTTATGAACTCGATGCGATTGCGGCCGTCGTGCTGGGCGGCACGAGCCTGATGGGCGGTGTCGGTTCCGTCTGGGGCACCGTGATCGGCGCCCTGATCATCGGCGTGATGAACAATGGCTTGACGATCCTGGGGCTGTCGTCGTTCTGGCAATATGTGGCGAAAGGTGTCGTGATCGTGCTGGCCGTGATTCTCGACAAATGGCGCCAGAGCCACGCGCAGAACTAATGGCATTGCATACGGCGTCCAGCTCCCCGGACGCCGTGCGGCGTACCCTGCGCTGATCAATCAGGCAAACTGCAGCCGCATCTCCACATGTGCAATCCCCGCCTCTTCGAATTGTTCCCCCTGCTGCACGAAACCGTGGCGCGCATAGAATGGCGCGGCCACGGTTTGCGCGTTCAGCACCACCGCCGCATCGCCGCGTTCGCGCGACTTTTCCAGCAGCAAGGTCAAAATGGCGCCGCCCACGCCCGTGCCGCGTCCCGGCTGGCGCACGGCCATGCGGCCGATGTGGCCATCGGGCAATAAGCGGCCCGTACCGATGGCTTGACCCGCGCCGTCGTAGGCGACGGCGTGCAGGCAGACGGCATCCATGTCGTCGAGTTCGATCTCGGCCGGCACTTTCTGTTCATCGACGAAGACTTCAAAACGGATGGCGGTGGCATCCGGGCCCAGGGTGGCCCAGTCGCCGAGGCGGATGGTGTGCTTGGTCATGGTGTAATGGAAAAAGAGACAGGCCGCAATTGTCGCACGGCCTGTTCCGTGGCGGGAAATCAGTCCAGCTTCACCAGCTGCTTGCCGAAATTACGGCCCTTCAACAGGCCGATGAAGGCCTCGGGCGCGCTGGCCAGACCCTCGGCCACGGATTCGCGGAATTTCAGCTTGCCCGTCGCCACCAGGGTGCCCAGTTCCGCCAGCCCCTGCGGCCACAATTCCGGCTGCTCCGAGACGATGAAGCCGCGCACGGTGAGGCGGTTGGTGAGGATGAAACGGGCATTGTCGAGCGGCGTCGGCTCGCCGTTGTAGCCGGCGATCCAGCCGCACACGGCCACGCGGCCAAACGCATTCGTGCGCGCGAGGGCCGCATCGAACACGGCGCCGCCCACGTTTTCAAAGATGGCGTCGATGCCGTCCGGCGTGGCCGCTTCGAGGTCGGCTGCCAGATTACCCGCCTTGTAGTCGACGCAGGCATCGAAACCCAGTTCATGCACCACATAGGCGCACTTCTCCGCCCCGCCAGCGATGCCGACGACCCGGCAGCCCTTGAGTTTGGCCAGCTGGCCCACGACGCTGCCGACGGCGCCGCTGGCGGCCGACACGACCACGGTTTCGCCCGCTTTCGGCGCCATGATCTGGTTCAGGCCATACCAGGCCGTCATGCCCGGCATGCCGACGGCGCCCAGGTAGGCCGACGGGGGAATATGCGTCGTATCGACCTTGCGCAGCATCGTGCCATCCGACACGGCCACTTCCGTCCAGCCCAGTGTCCCCACCACCGTGTCGCCCACGGCGAACTTCGGATGCTTCGATTCCAGCACCACGCCCACCGTGCCGCCTATCATGGTTTCCCCGAGCGCCTGCGGCGCCGCATAGCTCTTATTCGTGCTCATGCGCCCGCGCATGTAGGGATCGAGCGACAGGTACTGGTTGCGCACCAGCAATTGTCCATCCGTGATGGCGGGAATGTCTTTCGTTTCCAGGCGGAAGTTATCCGGCTGCACTTCGGCCGTGGGGCGCGAGGCGAGGACGATGCGTTGGTAGGTGGTCATGAAGGCTCCTGTCAATAAAGTTGATGGCTAACATTGATATTCACGACACCGAACAAAACCGTAGCGAGCGGAAGGGAGAGGTGGCCGAGAAGCGCAACCGTACTCAAGTACGGTGAGCATCGCAGGCCACCTATGCCGACGCGCAGTAGGTTTGGTTCGGTGTCACTACACTTCGTAGTCCATACATTGCCTTGCTTCCCGCACGGCGCCAAAAAACGGCTTGATCTTCACGTGCTCGGGATGGTTCTGGTAGGCGTCGAGCGCTGCGCGGCTGGCGAACTCGCTGTAGAGCACGATGTCGTAGGTCGCTTCCAGGCCCGGCTGGGCCACGGCCGCTTCGAATTTCAATATGCCGGGCACCAGGTCCGAACAGGCATCGAGCAGGGCTTTCAGTTTCAGGGCGTTGGTGGCGCGGTCGGCGCCTTCGGCGTGGTCTTTGAGTTTCCAGAAAACAATGTGCTTGATCATGGTGGCAGGCTGCTTGTTTATGAATGAAGCATGACTGTACCCGCTATCGGCGCACTCTGCAGAAAGTGGCCGTACAAGGAAAACGGGCGGCCCTGCAAGCCGCCCGCAGACTGGGTTCACGCAAACATTACAGCACTTCGAACAGGCCGGCCGCGCCCTGGCCGCCGCCTATGCACATGGTGACCACCACGTATTTGACGCCACGGCGCTTGCCTTCGATCAAGGCGTGGCCCGTCAGGCGCGCGCCCGACACGCCGTAGGGGTGGCCGACGGCAATCGCGCCGCCGTTCACGTTCAGGCGGTCCATGGGGATGCCCAGGGTGTCGGCGCAATACAGCACCTGCACGGCGAATGCCTCGTTGAGTTCCCACAGGCCGATGTCGGCCACGGTCAGGCCCGCCTTTTTCAGCAGCTTGGGAATCGCATAGACGGGGCCGATGCCCATTTCATCGGGTTCGCAGCCGGCCACGGCAAAGCCGCGGAAGACGCCCAGCGGCTGCAAGCCTTTCGCCTCGGCCACTTTCGCGTTCATGACGATGGCCATGGACGCGCCATCGGAAAACTGGCTGGCGTTGCCGGCGCTGATGACGCCGCCGGGAATGGCCGGGCGGATCTTTGCCACGCCGTCGTAGGTGGTGTCCGCGCGGATGCCTTCGTCGCTGGCAATCGTCACTTCGCGCGACACCAGCATGCCGCTGGCCTTGTCGGCCACGCCCATGATGGTGGTCATGGGCACGATTTCCGCGTCGAACAGGCCGGCGGCCTGGGCGCTTGCTGCGCGCTGCTGGCTTTGCGCGCCATACACGTCCTGGCGCTCGCGCGAAATCCCGTAGCGCTTGGCCACGGTTTCGGCCGTCTGCAGCATGGGCCAGTACACTTCCGGCTTGTGCTGCTGCAGCCAGACTTCCCTGTACATATGCGTGTTCATTTCATTTTGCACGCAGGAAATCGATTCCACGCCGCCCGCCGCATAGATATCGCCTTCGCCGGCCATGATGCGCTGCGCCGCCAGGGCAATGGCCTGCAGGCCCGACGAGCAGAAGCGGTTGACGGTCATGCCGGCCGTGGTGACGGGGCAGCTTGCGCGCAAGGCCACCTGGCGCGCGATATTGCCGCCCGTGGCGCCTTCGGGGAAGGCGCAGCCGACCAGCACGTCTTCCACTTCCTCCGCCTCGATGCGCGCGCGCTCGATGGCGGCGGCCAGCACGTGGCCGCCCAGGGTGGCGCCATGCGTCATGTTGAACGCGCCCTTCCAGGACTTGGCCAGGCCCGTGCGGGCGGTCGATACGATGACGGCTTCATTCATGCTGTGTCTCCTTGTGGGAATGTTATGAGAGTAAGTATCTGCGGAATCAGAATAGCACATTTAAGTACGGTCGTTCGCAAAGTTGCGCCGGAGGCCGCTCTGTAAGCTTCGTGTAAGTTCCAAGCAAGCATGACGTAAGTTTTCAAGAACACACTCGCCCCCAAGCTGTTGCAAGAATGGTCAATAAAGACCTCGGCAACAGTTCACTATAAAACATAGGGAGACAAACCATGGCATCATCATCCGGCCCGGCCGACGTGCGGAAAATGTCCACCAAAGGAACGCCGATTACGCCCGAGGAACGCAAGGTCATCTTTGCTTCTTCGCTCGGCACCGTCTTTGAATGGTACGATTTTTACCTGTACGGCTCGCTCGCATCCATCATCGCCAAGCAATTCTTCATCGGCGACCCCACCACCACCTTCATTTTCGCGCTGTTGGCCTTTGCCGCCGGCTTCATCGTGCGTCCGTTCGGCGCGCTGGTCTTCGGCCGCCTCGGCGACATGATCGGCCGCAAGTACACCTTCCTGATCACCATCCTGATCATGGGCGGCTCCACCTTCATCGTCGGCTTGCTGCCGGGCCATGCGTCCATCGGCATCGCCGCACCGATCATCCTCGTCATCCTGCGCATCCTGCAAGGCCTGGCGCTGGGCGGCGAATACGGCGGCGCAGCCACCTACGTGGCCGAGCACGCGCCTGAAGGCAAGCGCGGCGCGTTCACGGCGTGGATACAGACGACGGCAACGCTGGGTTTCTTCCTGTCGCTGATGGTCATCCTGGGCACCCGCCTGGCCACGGGCGAGAAGGAGTTCGAAGCCTGGGGCTGGCGCGTGCCTTTCCTTGTCTCCGTCGTCCTGCTGGGTATTTCCGTGTGGATCCGCCTGGCCATGAATGAATCGCCCGCGTTCGCCAAGATGAAGGCCGAGGGCAAGACCTCGAAGGCGCCGCTGACGGAAGCGTTCGGCAAGTGGAAAAACCTGAAGATCGTCATCCTGGCCCTGATCGGCCTGACCGCCGGCCAGGCCGTCGTCTGGTACACGGGCCAGTTCTACGCCCTGTTCTTCATGATCCAGACCCTGAAAGTGGACCTGGCCACGGCCAACGTGCTCGTCGCCATCGCCCTGCTGCTGGCCACGCCGTTCTTCCTGTTCTTCGGCAGCCTGTCGGACCGCATCGGCCGCAAGTACATCATCCTCGGCGGCTGCCTGATCGCCGCGGCCACCTACTTCCCCATCTTCAGCGGCCTGACCCACTTCGCCAACCCGCAGCTGGAAGCTGCACTGAAGAACTCGCCAGTAGTGGTGGTGGCCGATCCCGCATCCTGCCACTTCCAGTTCAACATGACGGGTACCAAGAAGTTCCCATCGTCGTGCGACATCGCCACGGGCTTCCTGTCGAACAGCTCGGTGAACTACACGAAGGAAGACGCGCCGGCGGGCAGCATCGCCAAGGTGCGCATCGGCACGAAGGAATTTTCCTCGTTTAACGCCGTCATGACGCCCGACGGCCTGAACTTCGACGCCGACAGCAAGGCCCACGAAGCGGCGCTGAAGAAGGAACTGGGCGCCGGCATCAAGGAAGCGGGCTATCCTGCGAAAGCCGATCCCGAGCAGATCAACAAGCCGATGGTCGTGCTGCTGCTGTTCATCCTGGTGCTGTACGTGACCATGGTGTACGGCCCGATCGCCGCCATGCTGGTGGAAATGTTCCCGACGCGCATACGCTACACCTCGATGTCCCTGCCCTACCATATCGGTAACGGCTGGTTCGGCGGGCTGCTGCCGACGACGGCCTTCGCGCTCGTGGCCTTCAAGGGCGACATCTATTACGGCCTGTGGTACCCGATCGTCGTGGCCCTGGCGACGGTGGTCATCGGCACCCTGTTCGTCAAGGAAACCAAGGACAACAATATCTACGCCGACGATTGATGCGGCGCAAACCCCGGCCGCAAGGCCGGGGCTTACCATGCAAAACGCCGCTGACTGCTCAGCGGCGTTTTTTTATGCGGCGCAGGCGGCGATGGGCTTATTTGTCGCTCTTGCCCTTTTTAACCTGGTCGCGCTGCTGCACGTATTCCTGGTAGCTGGTCTGGTTGCGCTTGCGGCAGGCATTGCGGTCGTCGAAATTGTTCAGGCTATTG
This sequence comes from Janthinobacterium sp. TND4EL3, assembly GCF_900156175.1. Classification (GTDB taxonomy): domain Bacteria; phylum Pseudomonadota; class Gammaproteobacteria; order Burkholderiales; family Burkholderiaceae_D; genus Janthinobacterium. The sequence continues at coordinate 91,293 of NZ_FTMV01000008.1, read as the reverse complement.
CAGTACTCACCGATCTTGTCCCGGTTCGCGTCATACAGTACCTCACAGCCGGTAATGGCCAACAGGAAGGGAACGATCAGATATTTCATTGCATCTCTCATGTGTATGGACGGGATGGCACGACAAAAAACACCGATTGCCAGCTTGATAAGCTTGACGGCTTTATCTTAACGCGTTCCCGGCGAGAAGTACAAGCGCTCGGTATTACTTACAAGGAAGAATTGCGCGCGGCAAGGACGTCAGCGGCAGGCGGCTCGTCCAGCTCCTCGTTCAACAGCGGATTGTTTTCCGCAAACGCGGCCAGGTGCTCGAGCAGCACGCGCACGCGGGCCGGCAGGTAGCGCCGCTGCGTCCACACGGCATACACGTGGCGCGGCTGCGGCATCCAGTCGGGCAGCACGCGCACGAGGCTGCCCCGCGCCACTTCCTCGCGGCACTGCAGCAGCGGACACAGCAGGATGCCGATGCCCGCGTCGGCCATCTCCACGGCCAGGCGCATTTCATTGACGCGCAGGCGCGCCTGCGGCGCGATCACCATGTCGGCGCCGTCGCCGGGCCGGCGCAAGCGCCAGCTGCGCAGCGGCTCGGCCACGATCAGCTCGTGCCGCTCCAGTTCCTGCAAGTCCTGCGGCTCGCCGGCGCGCGCCAGATAGGCGGGCGCGGCCACCATCACCAGCGCTGCACTGCCCAGCCGGCGCTGCATCAGCGAGGAATCGTCGAGCGCGCCCACGCGGATGGCCAGGTCGGCGCCGCTGCCCACGAGGTCTTGCAGCAGGTTCGACAGTTCCAGCTCCAGGCGGATGTCCGGGTAGCGCTGCATGAAGCTGACCCACGCGGGCGTCAGCAAGCCGCTGGCGAAGTTGACGGGCGCCAGCACGCGGATGGTGCCGGACACGGCCGACAGGCTGGCGTCGAGCTGCTGCGTCGCCTGCCGCAAGGCGTGGACCAGGGGCCGGCACTGCTCATAGTATTGCCAGCCTTCCGCCGTCGGCTGCAGGCGGCGCGCACTGCGGTTGAGCAAGCGGTAGCCCAGCTGGCTTTCCAGCTTTTGCAGCCGGCGCGTGACGGTGGCGGCGGGCAGGTCTTCCCGGACGGCGGCCGCATGCAGGCTGCCTGCCTCGACGATGGCGACGAACAGGGCTAGGTCATCGAGCATGATTCATCAAGCATGATTGCATTTATGGAATTTGAAATTAAAAATATGCCTCTAGTATAGATTGCTGCAAGTCGTTACGCTGGCATCTCTTCCCTTTTCATGAAAAATACACCATGTCCGATGCCCTGCGCCTGCGTTTCGTGTTTGCCCTGCTGATGTCCTTCCTCATGACCCTGCTGATGAGCGCCTGGGTCACCTGGCTCAATATCGGCCTGCAGGCGGACTTCCTGCCCCGCTGGCGCCATGCCTTCCTTGCCGCCTGGCCCGTGGCCTTCTGCGCCGTGATGCTGTTCGCGCCCCGCGTGCAACTGATGAGCCGCAGTATCGTGGCGCGGCTGGCCAGCCGCCCTTAACCGGCAGTCGGCCAGCAACAGTATCACTCGGTCACTCCCGCCCACGGCCGCCCTGATCCGGGCTATGCTATGGCCGTCCTTGTTTTTACAGCGGAGTGCCGATGCTCGATCACGTTTCCCTCACCGTCAGCGACCTGGAACGCGCCGAACGCTTCTACGACGCCGTCTTCGCAGCGCTGGACGTGCCCAAGGCGGGCAGCGACCATGCCAACGCCTGGATAGGCTATGGCGAGCGCAGCGATGCCGAGCACCCCGAACGCAGCTATTTTTCCGTGCGCCTGGGCCCTGCCCCGGACGACGCGCCGCGCCGCCACTGCTGCTTCAAGGCCCCCTCGCGCGCGGCCGTGGACGCGTTCTGGCAGGCGGGCCTGGCCCATGGCGGCTTTGACCTGGGCGCGCCCGGCCTGCGCCACTATCACGCCAGCTATTACGCGGCCTTTCTGTTCGATCCGGACGGCAACCGCATCGAAGCCGTCTGCCATCGCGCCGACGCCGGCTGACAGCACGGGCAATCCCGTTCTGTCAGCCATTTCCACTTCCCTGCGATTTGCCTATAATGGCTGGCACGCCATACCGGGCAGTGAACCAAGAAGGAGCTTCATGCATCATCTATTTGTCGGCCGCACTGCGCACACCATGCTCCTCTCCAGCGCCGGCTTGCTGCTGGCAGGCTGTTTTTCCGGCTGCTCCCTGCTGCCATCGACCCCGGCCACGCCAGGCGTGCCGGCCACCGCCGCCCTGCCCGACGCCAGCATCGCCTATGCCCTGAGCGGCCAGGGCGACTTGCCCGTCGTGTTCCAGTCGGCCATGGGCGACGGCAAGGATGTGTGGGCCAAGGTGGTGCCGGAAGTGGCCAGGCAGCACCGCGTGCTCGTGTACGACCGTCCCGGCTACGGCGACAGCCAGAAGACCACCACGCCGCGCGACCCGTGCACCATCGCCGCCCAGCAGCGCGCCCTGCTGGCGCAGGCGGGCCTGAAACCGCCGTATGTGCTCGTCGGCCACGGCCTGGGCGGGCTGTACCAGTATGTGTATGCCAGGCTGTACCCGCAGGAAGTGGCCGGCCTGGTCTTGCTCGATCCCACGCATCCGCAGCAATGGAACCGCCTGCAGACGGACGCGCCCACCTACGCCATGCTCGTCAAGACGCGGCGCAAGCTCATGTTCAACAGCACGGAATCGGCCGAGTTCGATGCCCAGACGCAATGCCTGCAACATGTGGACATGAGCAGCCCGCTGCGCGTGCCCGCCATGCTGCTGGTGCGCGACAAGTTCGGCATCGAGGAAATGGGCTCGTTTGAAGACGTCGTGCGGGCCCAGGAAAAGGATTGGCAGCGCCTGTCCGGCGCGCCGGCCATCGAGCGCATCACGGGCGCCGGCTACTACATCCAGAAGGACAACCCCGTCATCGTCAACGAGGCGGTCAAGATGGTGGCGAAGAAGAAATAAAAAAAGGGCAGAGAAATCTGCCCTTTTGCATTCAGTACCTCAATCAGCTGTTGAATCCCTTGCCTTCGCCCGCCAGCTTCACCAGCAGGGGCGCCGGCGTCCAGGCTTCGCCGTGGCGGCCCTTCGCATAGCCATTGATGGTGTCGAGTACGTTCGGCAAGCCCACCGTATCCGCATAGAACATGGGGCCGCCGCGGAACAGGGGGAAGCCGTAGCCCGTCAGGTACACCATGTCGATGTCCGAGGCGCGCAGGGCGATGCCCTCTTCCAGGATGCGCGCACCCTCGTTGACGAGCGCGTACACGAGGCGTTCGACGATTTCCTGGTCGCCGATCTTGCGCCGCGTCACGCCGATGTCGGCCGAGTGCCGGACGATCAGGGCGTTGACCTGTTCCGAGGCATACGCCTTGCGGTCGCCCGGCTTGTAGTCATACCAGCCGGCGCCCGTCTTCTGGCCAAAGCGCCCCAGTTCGCACAGCAGGTCGGCCGTCTTCGAATACGTGACCTCCGGTTTTTCCACGTAGCGGCGCTTGCGGATGGCCCAGCCGATGTCGTTGCCGGCCAGGTCAGCCATGCGGAACGGGCCCATGGCGAAGCCGAATTTTTCGACGGCCTTGTCGACCTGTTCCGGCAGGCAGCCTTCTTCCAGCAGGAAACCGGCTTGCCGGCTGTATTGCTCGATCATGCGGTTGCCGATGAAGCCGTCGCACACGCCCGAGACGACGCCCGTCTTCTTGAGCTTTTTCGACAGCGCCAGCGCCGTGGCCAGCACGTCCTTGCCCGTTGCCTTGCCGCGCACGATTTCCAGCAGTTTCATGACGTTCGCCGGGCTGAAGAAATGCGTGCCGATCACGTCCTGCGGACGCTGAGTGAACGCGGCGATCTTGTCCAGGTCCAGCGTGGACGTGTTCGAGGCGAGGATGGCACCCGGCTTCATGACGGCGTCGAGCTGTTTGAACACGGTTTCCTTCACGCCCAGCTCTTCGAAGACGGCTTCGATGACGATGTCGGCCTGCGCGATGTCGGCGTAGGCCAACGTGCCGCTGACCAGCGCGATGCGCTGCTCGGCCTTGTCCTGCGTCAACTTGCCCTTCTTGACCGTGTTTTCATAATTCTTGCGGATGGTGGCCAGGCCCTTGTCCAGCGCTTCCTGCTTCGTTTCCAGCAGCATCACGGGGATGCCCGCGTTGGCGAAGTTCATGGCGATGCCGCCGCCCATGGTGCCGGCGCCGACTATCGCCGTCCTGGCGATGGCGCGCACGGGCGTGTCGGACGGCACGTCGGGCACCTTGCTGGCGACCCTTTCGGCGAAGAAGGCGTGGCGCAGCGCTTTCGATTCCGGCGACTGCACCAGCTGCATGAACAGTTCGCGCTCGTATTTCAAGCCATCGTCGAATTTCATCGTCACGGCGGCCGCCACGGCATCGACGCATTTGAGCGGCGCGGGGAACGGGCCGGACATGGCCTTGACGGTATTGCGCGAAAACTGCAGGAACGCTTCGTGGTTCGGGTAATCGACCTTGCGCTCGCGCACTTTCGGCAGCGGGCGCACGTCGGCCACCTTGGTGGCGAAGGCCACGACGGCTTGCAATAAATCGGCGCCGGGTGCGGTGACTTCGTCGAACAGGGCCGTGCCGGCCAGTTTCTCGGACGCCACGGGCGTGCCCGAGACGATCATGTTGAGGGCCATTTCCAGGCCCAGCACGCGCGGCAGGCGCTGCGTGCCGCCCGCGCCCGGCAAGATGCCGAGCTTGACTTCTGGCAAGGCCATCTGCGCGCCGGGCGCGGCCACGCGGTAGTTGCAGCCCAGCGCCAGCTCCAGGCCGCCGCCCATGCAGACGCTGTGGATGGCCGCCACGACGGGCTTCGTGGATTGCTCCACGACGTTGATCAGGGTGTGCAGGGTTGGTTCCGTGAGCGCCTTGGGCGAATTGAATTCCTTGATATCGGCGCCGCCCGAGAAAGCCTTGCCGGCGCCCGTGATGACGATGGCCTTGACGGCATCGTCGGCCAGCGCCTGGCGGATGCCGGCCACGGCGGCCGTGCGCGTGGCCAGGCCCAGGCCGTTGACGGGCGGATTGGCCAGCGTGATGACGGCGACCGCACCGTGCACTTGATATTCAGCGCTCATGTCTCTTCCTTATTGGTTTTGCTCAATGTATGAGGTGGTTGCAAGGGATGAAGCTTTACTATACCGCATAAAAGAACGCTCGTATTATTTTTATCGTTCCCTGCCGCGGCATGCATTGTCCGCCATGGTACCTCAACGTTCGCGGCACGATGCCATCGCGGCGCACGCGTGCGGCTGGCAGCTATCACTTGAATATTCATTTGCATATTAAAAAGTAAATCTTTAAAACGTCGTTTTATTATTCCAGAAACGGTTTTATATATGCCGGAAAGCGGCAGCAAAGGCAGTTTTCCATTATTTATGCATGCCCCTTGTTTTTCATCCGGCACTAAGGAATAATAAAATTATTGATTCAAATCAATATCATGCACTGTGATGACTATCCATTCGCTGCAATGGCAAAGAAAAGCTTGATAAAGGAAGCCAATATGCCTCCCGCATTCTCAGCGATCATCACGCGCGCGCTGTTGCCGCAATTCGCTTGGTGCCCGGTGCGGCGGCAGACATAATCCGATCGCATTCCCGCCCTATTCACTTCGACTCACACTGAAGGAAATATGATGGACGCAGCCAGCCATGTCAGCCATTCCCGGGATCTGGACTTACTCGCGATACATACCGCGCTCAACCGTGTCCAGGCCGTCATCGAATTCGAACTCGACGGCACCATCCTGCATGCGAACGACAACTTCCTGAACGTGCTCGGCTATACCCTGGCAGACGTGCAAGGCAAGCACCACCGCATGTTCTGCCCGCCCGAGTACGCCAACAGCGACGAGTATGCGCAGTTCTGGCACAAGCTGGGGCAAGGCCAGTTCGACGCGGGCGAATACAAGCGCGTCACCAGGGACGGGCGCGAAATCTGGCTCAATGCCTCGTACAACCCTATTTTCGACGCGGAAGGCCGGCCCTTCAAGGTGGTCAAGTTCGCCAGCGACGTCACGGCCATCAAGCGGCGCAACGCCGAATACGAAAGCAAGGTCAGCGCCATCGGCAAGGCGCAGGCCGTCATCGAATTCGACATGCAGGGCAATGTGCTGGACGCGAACGACAATTTCCTCGCCGTCATGGACTACGACCTGAGCGATATCCAGGGCGAGCACCACCGCATGTTCTGCGAGCCCGAATACGCGGGCAGCGCCGACTACAGGAAATTCTGGCAAAAGCTCAACCGGGGCGAATTCGACGCGGGCCGCTACAAGCGCCTGGGCAGGCACGGCAAGGCGGTGTGGATACAGGCCACCTACAATCCCATCCTCGACCTGAACGGCAAGCCGTACAAAGTGGTCAAGTTCGCCATCGACATCAGCGACCAGGTGAACCTGGAAAACAGCATCCAGGCCCGGTCCGCCAGCGACGGCCGCAAGGTCAACGCCCTGCTCGAATCGGTGGCGCGCGCGGCGCGGGGCGACCTGACCTGCCATATCGTGCCCGAAGGCGCAGAGCCGATCGACCTGCTGGCCGGCGGCATCAGCAAGATGATCACCGACCTGCGCGGCGTGATCGGCACCGTGGTGTCGGCGGCGAACGGCTTTGCCGACGCCTCGCACGCGATCGCCGAGCGGGCCACGGGCGTGGCCGTGGGCACCCAGGCGCTGGGCGCCACGGTGGAGGAAATGAACGCCTCCATCGACGGCCTGACGTTTTCCATCAATTCCATCGCCGAAAACACCTCGAACGCCGACTCGCTGGCGCAAGCGACGCAGCAGGAAGCGGAAGCGGGCGCGCGCGCCGTCGCCAAGTCCATCGAGGCCATGGACCTGATCAACCGCTCGTCGGAAGACATCGGCGAAATCGTCAAGGTCATCAGCGAAATCGCCAGCCAGACGAATATGCTGGCCTTTAACGCGGCCATCGAGGCGGCGCGCGCGGGCGAGCACGGCCTGGGCTTTTCCGTCGTCGCCGACGAGGTGCGCAAGCTGGCCGAGCGCTCCTCGCAGGCAACAAAAGAGATTTCCAAACTGATCAACGAATCCGTCAAGCGCGTTTCGACGGGCAGCGAGATTTCGCGCCAGGCCAGCGACGCCTTCGACAAGATCGTCTCGGGCGTGGCCAAGACCACGCTGGCCATCTCGGATATCTCGAAGGCGGCCAACGAGCAGCTGCTGACAGCGCGCGAAGTGTCGACGGCAATCCAGTACATTGCCGAGGAAACGGAAAAGTCGGCCGCCAACTGCGACAGCATCGCCCGCTCCACGGACAGCCTGAACGAGCGAGCGGGCAGCCTGAACCAGACCGTGTCCGGCTTCGTGGTGTAGGCCATGAGCCACGCGGCCACCTTGACGCCCGAGGTGCTCACGACCCTGATTGCCCTCGTGCGCCAGCATACGGGCATCGCCATGACGGCGCGCAAGAGCGTCTTGCTGGAACGGCGCCTGCAGCCCCGCCTGCAGGCGCTTTCCCTGCACAGCTACCAGGCTTACCTGGACCGCGTGGCCAGCGACGGCGACGAGGTGGCCCATTTCATCGACCTGGTGACCACCAACGACACCCTGTTCTTCCGCACGCCGCAGATCTGGGATTACTTCCGCGACCGCTACCTGCCCGCCTGGGCGCGCGCCCATCCCGATGGCTGCCTGCACGTGTGGTCGGCGGCGGCCGCCAGTGGCGAGGAACTGTATTCGATCGCCATGCTGTGCGAACAATTCAGGCTGCAGGCGCCCGGTTTCCGCTACCAGATCCTGGCCAGCGACATTTCGCGCCACATCCTCGCCGCCGCGAAGGCGGGCCAGTACAGCGGGCGCTCCGTCGAACGCATCCGATTGTCGCACCCGGAATTGCTGCGCAAATACTTCCTGCCGTCGCCATATGGCGTGCAGGTCAACGACGAACTGCGGCGGCACGTGAGCTTTGCACAGCACAATCTGCTCGAAGCGCTGCGCCCGGCCCGCCAGTTCGACCTCGTGTTCCTGCGCAACGTGCTCATCTATTTCGACGCGGAGCACCAGGAAACCGTGCTGCGCCAGGCGCGGCCAAGCCTCAAGGACGATGGCAGGCTGATCCTGGGCGAGTCGGAAAGCATCGCGCGCCTGGGCACCGGCTACCAGTTCGAGTTTCCCATGATCTATAAGGCGGGGACAGCATGAACACCGCCATCGGGCACGGCCCGCCGCTGCACCTTGTTGGCATGGGTCAACTGAGCGTGGGGACGCGCGACGAGCAGCTGCAGGCGCTGCTGGGCTCCTGCATCGGCATCGGCTTTCTCTGGAAGAAGGGCCGTTGCTGCGGCCTGGCCCACTGCCTGCTGCCGGAAGCGCCCGCCGCCGACGGCTCCCTGGGCGCGCGCTATGTGAGCCAGGCCGTGCCCGCACTGCTGCGGCTGATGGGGGCGCGCCAGGCCGATTACGCCGATATCGACGTCGTGCTGGCCGGGGGCGCCAGCATGTTTGGCCCCGAAAATGGCCATGGACGGCTGCAGGTGGGACGGCAAAACGCGCAGGCGGCGCACAAATACCTGGCCCAATGCGGCTTGCGCGTGAGTTTTTGCGCGCTGGGCGGGCGCCACGGGCGCCAGTTGCTGATCGACTGCGCCCGCCACAGCTATGCCGTCACCGACGTGGTGGCGCACCCCGACTTGATTCCACGCAAGGAAAGCGCCTATGGACAAGCATGAAGGCCGCGAGGCGGCCACCGAACTGTTCGGCTCCTTCCACCTGGGCGGCGATGAATTCGCCCTGCCGGCCGGCTGCATCCGCGAAGTAGTCAACTATCCCGCCAAAGTCACCGCCCTGCCCCTGTCGCCCGCGTATCTGGAAGGCATGTTCACCTTGCGCGGCAGCGTCATTCCGGTGGTCAACCTGGGCCGCCTGTTCCGCGCCGACGCGCCGCGCGCCATGGCCACGGACAAGATCGCCATCCTCGACTTCCAGCAGGTGCTGGTCGGCATCGTCTTCCAGGATACGGGCGAAATCCTGCGCGTGGCCGCCAGCGAGCGCAGCGCCCTGCGGTATGCGGGCGGCGACGCCCACGCCGTCATTGCGGGCACGATTTTGCTCGATGGCGGCGCGCGCCTGCTGCAGATCCTCGACCCGCACGCCCTGCTGCGCATCGAAAACGTGCCCCACGTGCTGGCCCTGCAGGCGACGGGCGCCCGGCCTGGCACGGCCCGCTACCATGCGCAAAGCGAACGCCGGCAATGCGTGAGCTTCCATGCGGCCGGCGCCACGTTTGCGTTTGAAATGCTGGCCATCCAGGAAATCATCAAGGTGCCGGAACTGCACAGCTCCCTGCTGAACAGCGAACTGTGCCTGGGACGCATGCATTTTCGCGGCAGCCAGGTGGCCGTCGTCGATTTCGGCGCCCTGCTGCAGGCAACCAGGGAAGACAAGGCCCCCACGCCGGAGCAGCGCGTCATCGTCGTGCGCCTGGAGGACGCGACGGTGGGCTTCCTCGTCGATTCCGTCGACAGCATCGTGCATTTCTTCGGCGACGAGGTGCTGCCGATACCCCTGCTGAGCAAGGCGCGCGCCGCCATGTTCGCCGGCTGCATCACGAAACAGGGGCTGGGTGACATCATTTTCCTCGACCACAGGCATATCCTGTCGCAGGCGGAGATCGTCGAGATGCGCGCCGGCCACGCGCGCCTGTACCCGGCCGATGCGGAAACGGCCAGCGCCGCCACGCGCCAGGCGCAGCGCCGCGTCTACATCACGTTCACGGTGGAAACCCAGTTCGCCGTGGAAATCGGGCAAGTGCGCGAAATCATCGACTTCAGCGGCGCCATCACGACGCCGCCGGGCATGCCGGCCTGCATGCGCGGCATGCTCAACCTGCGCCAGCAAATGATCAGCATCATCGACCTGCGCCAGCTGTACGCGATGCCGCCCCTGCCGGACGCGGGCGCGGGCGCGGGCAAGATCTTGATCGTGGAACGGGGCGCCGAACGCTACGGCTTCCTCGTCGACCACATCGACAACATCATGACCATTTCCGACAGCCAGCGCTTTGCGGCGCCGCAAATCATCCGCACGGGCACGCACGACGACTTGCGCAGCGACATGGAGGAAATGCTCGACATCGGCACGGATGCGCAGCGCCAGACCCTGTCCGTGTTCCAGTGCGACCACCTGCTGGAAAAACTGGGGGCGGCGCTGCCGCAAGCGGCCTAGACTGCCTTACATCCCCGGCAGCCGGTGCCCCTTGAACTGCTCGCGCAGCTTGTTCTTCTGGATCTTGCCCGTCGCGCCCATGGGCAAGGCGTCGATGAACAGCACGTCGTCGGGCGTCCACCACTTGGCGATCTTGCCCTCGAAAAATTGCAGCAAGGCGTCGCGCGTGACCGTCATGCCGGGGCGCAAGACCACCACGAGCACGGGGCGCTCGTCCCATTTCGGGTGGAACACGCCGATGCAGGCCGCCTGCAGCACGGCCGGGTGCGCCATGGCCAGGTTTTCCAGGTCGATGGTGCCGATCCATTCGCCGCCCGACTTGATCACGTCCTTGCTGCGGTCCGTGATCTGCATGTAGCCATCCGCATCGATGGTGGCCACGTCGCCCGTGGAGAACCAGCCGTCCTGCAGCACCTCGCCGCCCTCGTTCTTGTAATACGAGGAAATGATCCACGGTCCCTTCACCAGCAGATGCCCGTACGCCACGCCATCCCACGGCAATTCCTTGCCGTCGTCGTCGACGATCTTCATGTCCACGCCGTAAATGGCATGGCCCTGCTTTTGCAGGATCTTGCGCTGCTCGTCCTTCGGCAAGTCCAGGTGCTTGGTCTGCAAGCCGCCCGCCGTGCCCAGCGGCGACATTTCCGTCATGCCCCAGGCGTGGATGACCTCGATGTCGAACTTGTCGATCAGGGTATCCATCATGGCTGGCGGGCACGCCGCGCCGCCGATCACGGTGCGGCGGAAGGTGGAAAATGTCAAGTTATTCTGCAAGGCGTGGTTCAGCAAGCCCAGCCAGACGGTGGGCACGCCGGCCGAGAACGTCACTTTTTCCGCCTCGAACAATTCGTACAGCGACTTGCCATCGAGCGCCGCGCCGGGAAACACCATGCGCGCGCCGGACAGGGGCACGGAATACGGCAAGCCCCAGGCATTCACGTGAAACATGGGCACGACGGGCAGGACCGTGTCCGAAGCGCGCACGTTCAGCGCGCTGGGCATGGCCGAGGCATACGCGTGCAGCACGGTCGAGCGGTGCGAATACAGGGCGCCCTTGGGATTGCCCGTCGTGCCGGACGTGTAGCACAGGGTGGCGGCCGAATTCTCGTCGAACAATGGCCAGGCGTAGTCGTCCGAATGCGTGGCGATCAGGTCTTCATAGCACAGCAGGTCGGGGATGGTGCTGCTGGCGGGCATGCGGTCGCGGTCGCACATCAGCACGAAATGGCGCACGAAAGTACAGTCGGCGGCGATTTTTTCCACCACGGGCAAAAAGGTCAGATCGAACAATAGAACCTGGTCTTGCGCGTGGTTCGAGATGTAGGCGATCTGGTCGGGAAACAGGCGCGGATTGATCGTGTGCAAGACGGCGCCCGAGCCGGACACGGCATAATAGGCTTCCAGGTGGCGGTAGCCGTTCCAGGCCAGGGTGGCGACCCGCTCGCCCATGCCGACGCCGAGGCCATGCAGGGCATTGGCCAGGCGGCGCGCGCGCTGGTGGCAATCGCGGTAGGTATAGCGGTGCATATCGCCTTCCACCCGCCGCGAAATGATTTCACTGCCGCCATAATGACGCGCTGCAAACTCGATAATGCTGGAAATGAGCAAAGGCTGATTCATCATCTGGCCCATCACTGGACTCAAGGGAAATGCCGACATCGTGTCTCCTGGGGTGGCTACTTGCGGATTGTTGGAATGGACAGGCTGTCCTTAGTTTCGTACGGTCGTGCGGAAATCGTCAACGCATTTCGATATTGCGGTGCAGCATGGAATTTTCGATTCCGTTTTTCACCGTGTTCAAGCCCGCCACGGCAGGCCCGAAGGCGCCCGCCACGCGCCCTGGCGCCGTGCGGTAAAATCGCATTCCAGGCTGGCGCATCCTGCCGCCACATCTTATTTGAATGGAACTGCCATCACCGCTCATACCTTACCACTGGATAACGCCTTTGCGGCGCTGCCGCCCGCGTTCTATACGCGGCTGATGCCCACGCCCCTGCCCGCGCCCTACTTTGTGGCCGCCAGCGCGCCGGCGGCAAGCCTGGTCGGCCTCGATGCGGCGCGCCTGGCCGAGCCCGACTATGTGGCGCTGCTGAGCGGCAATGCCGTGGCCGAGCGCTCGCAGCCCCTGTCGGCCGTGTATTCGGGCCACCAGTTCGGCGTCTGGGCCGGCCAGCTGGGCGATGGCCGCGCCATCCTGCTGGGTGATATCGCCACGGACAGCGGCCCGCTGGAGCTGCAGCTGAAAGGCGCCGGCGCCACGCCGTACTCGCGCATGGGCGACGGGCGCGCCGTGCTGCGCTCGTCCATCCGCGAATTCCTGTGCTCGGAAGCCATGGCGGCGCTGGGCATTCCCACCTCGCGCGCGCTGTCCATCATGGGTTCGCAGCAAGGCATCCTGCGCGAAACGGTGGAAACGGCGGCCGTCGTCACGCGCATGGCACCCACGTTCGTGCGCTTCGGCTCGTTCGAGCACTGGTTTTACCGCAAGAAGCCGGACGAACTGAAAATCCTCGCCGATTACGTGATCGACGGCTTCTATCCCGAGTTGCGCGCCGCAGCAAATCCATACCAGGCCTTGCTGGCCGAGGTCTGCGTGCGCACGGCGCACATGATCGCGCAGTGGCAGGCCGTCGGCTTCATGCATGGCGTCATGAACACGGACAATATGTCGATACTGGGATTGACCCTCGATTACGGCCCCTTCGGCTTCATGGAAGCGTTTGACGCTGAACACATCTGCAACCATACGGACCAGCAGGGCCGCTATTCCTACGCCAACCAGCCGCAGGTGGGCCACTGGAACTGCTATGCGCTGGGCCAGGCTTTGCTGCCGCTGATCGGCGAAGTGGAACTGGCACAGGCGGCGCTGGACAGCTACCAACCCGCCTTCGCGGAGAAGATGAATGGCTTGCTGCGCGCCAAGCTGGGCTTGCAGACGCGCCAGGACGACGATACGGCGCTCTTCGACAGCATGTTTGCGCTGATGCAAGCCAATCATGTGGATTTCACCAACTTCTTCCGCGCCTTGTCTACACTGCAGGTGGCGGCGCCCGAACACGACACCATGCTGCGCGACATGTTCATCGACCGCCCCGCCTTCGATGCGTGGGCGGCGACGTACCGGGCGCGCCTGTTGCTTGAGAATAGCGTCGATGCCGAACGGCAAGCGGCCATGAACGGCGTCAACCCGAAATACGTGCTGCGCAACTACCTGGCGCAAGTGGCCATCGAGAAAGCCCGGCAGCAGGACTACACGGAAGTGGAAAAATTGCTGGAAATATTGCAAAAGCCATTTGACGAACAGCCCGAACACCAGCACTATGCGGCCCTGCCGCCCGACTGGGCCAGCCACCTTGAAGTCAGCTGCTCATCCTAAGGAGTCATTATGACCACGAATAAAGTCAGAAAAACCGACGCCGAATGGCGCGCCATGCTCGACTCGATGCAATACGAAGTCACGCGCCATGCGGCCACGGAACGGGCGTTCACGGGCAAGTTCTGGGACCACCACGAACACGGCGTCTACACCTGCGTCTGCTGCAACACGCCCCTGTTTGCGTCGGATACGAAATTCGACTCGGGCTGCGGCTGGCCCAGCTATTTCCAGGCGCTGGACCCGGCCAACGTGACGGAAATTGTCGACCGCAGCCATGGCATGGTGCGCACGGAAATCGTCTGCGCCGTCTGCGACGCCCACCTTGGCCACGTCTTCCCGGACGGCCCGCCGCCCACCGGCTTGCGCTATTGCATCAATTCGGCCTCCTTGCGCTTCGATCCGCAGCCGTGAGACACGGAATCGCCTGGGAGCAACTCGGTTGCTCCTAAGCCATTCCTAAGATGATTTTTATAAGACCAGTGTAAAGTCTCGCCATGAAATTTCTATTCGACCTCTTCCCCCTGATCGCCTTCTTCGCCGCCTTCAAACTGGGCGGCATGTATGAAGCGGCCACGCACGATTTCGTGCAGCAATATTTGTCCGGCTTCGTGTCAGGCGGCCTGATCAAGGCTGACCAGGCGCCGTGGATACTCGCCACCCTCGTCGGCATCGTCGCCACGGCCTGCCAGGTCAGCTATCTGCTCTTGCGCAAGCGCAAGGTGGACGGCATGCTGTGGCTGTCGCTGTTCATCTTCGTCGTGTTCGGCGGCGCCAGCATCTATCTGCATGACGATTTCTTCCTGAAATGGAAGCCGACCCTGATCTACTGGCTGTCCGGCCTGGCCCTCCTGATCGCCCATGTGGGATTCAAGAAAAACCTGATCCGCAAGACCATGGAAGCGCAAGTGCAGTTGCCCGAGGCCGTATGGAACCAGCTGCTGGCCGCCTGGATCATTTTCTTCGGCGCCATCGGCGCGCTGAACCTGTTTGTCGCCTTCGTGCTGTACAAGGGCGACATGGCCGCCTGGGTCAGTTTCAAGGCGTTTGGCGCGACGGGCATCTTCTTTGCCTTCATCGTGGCGCAGACCCTGTTCCTCGCCAAACATATCAAGGAAGACGCATGATGCATACCACCACCGGGAATACCTCGCCGGAAACGCGCATGCAGCGCATCCGTACCCGCCTGGAAACGGCACTTTCCCCTCTGGAATGCGTGCTGGAAGACGACTCGGCGCGCCACCGGGGCCACGCGGGCGCCGCCTCGGGCGGAGGCCATTACAATCTGCGCATAATTTCTAGCCGATTTGAGGGGCTCAGGCTCGTCATGCGCCATCGACTGGTGTATGATTCCGTGCACGATATGATGCATAATGAGATACATGCATTGGCGATTGTGGCCCTGGCGCCGTCCGAAGTAGTGTAAGGATGGCGTTTTGGCGTACCCGAGCCATGTGATGGATTTCTTCCCATGCGTTTTTTACGAAACTTTCCCTAACAGGATTTAATAATGACTTTTAAGCCAGCCCGCTTGCTGATCGCACTACTCGCCGTTGTCGCGGTACCTGTTTTTGCGCAAAATGTTGCCGTCGTCAATGGCAAGCCTATCCCATCGTCGCGCGTTGATGCAGTCGTCAAGCAAGTCGTCGCCCAAGGCCAGCAACCGGATTCGCCGCAACTGCGCGAAATGATCAAGAAGGACTTGATCGGCCGTGAAGTGCTGATGCAAGAAGCGGAAAACAAAGGTTTCGGTAAAGATGCAGCCGTCAAGCAGCAGATCGAGAACGCACGCCAGGCCATCGTCATCAACGCCCTGGTCGGCGACTACCTGAAAAAGAACCCCGTCAACGACGCTGAAATCAAGGCCGAATACGACCGCTTCGTGGCGCAGACGGGCGACAAGGAATACCATGTACGCCACATCCTGGTGGGCACCGAAGCGGAAGCGAAAGACATCATCGCCAAGCTGAAAGGCGGCGCCAAGTTCGAAGACCTGGCCAAGCAATCGAAAGATGCGGGCTCGGCCGACAATGGCGGCGACCTGGACTGGGCAGCCCCATCGTCGTTCCCGAAAGTGTTCTCGGACGCCTTCGTGAAGCTGCAAAAAGGCCAAATCACGGACACCCCGGTGCAAACGCCTAACGGTTTCCACGTGATCAAGCTGGACGACACCCGCGCGGCAAAACTGCCGACCCTGGAAGAAGTCAAGCCACAGATCGCCGAAGCGCTGCAGCAAAAGAAATTGCAAGCGTATCAGGAAGAAATGATCAAAAAAGCGAAAGTTCAGTAAGAACTGACCTCCCCGGCGCCCTTTTCGGCGCCGGTCGTGTATTCTGCGCCTGAATGCGCACTGCGCGACAGTCGCGCATCTCGATTTTTAGTATATTTATTAGGAATGAACATGATTTTGAAGCCAGCCCGCCTGATCTTAGCCCTGGTCGCCGTCGTCGCGATCCCTGCGTTCGCACAAAACGTCGCTACCGTGAATGGCAAGGCCATTCCGTCGTCGCGCGTCGACCAGGTCGTCAAGCAAGTCGTCGCCCAAGGCAAGCAAGCCGATTCGCCGCAATTGCGCGAAGCCATCAAGAAAGACCTGATCGGCCGCGAAGTGCTGATCCAGGAAGCCGACAAGCAAGGCTACGGCACGCGTCCGGAAGTCAAGTCGCAGATCGACAATGCCCGTCAAAGCATCATCATCAACGCCCTGCTGGCCGACTACGTGAAGAAGAACCCTGTCAAGGACGCTGAAATCAAGGCCGAATACGACAAGTTCAAGGCCCAGGCCGGCGACAAGGAATACCATGCACGCCACATCCTGGTGGCTACCGAAGCGGAAGCGAAAGACATCATCGCCAAGCTGAAAGGCGGCGCCAAGTTCGAAGAACTGGCGAAAGTGTCGAAAGACGGCTCCGCTGCCAATGGCGGCGACCTGGACTGGGCCAGCCCGGCTTCCTACGTGAAGCCCTTCTCCGACGCCATGGTCGCCCTGAAACCAGGCCAGATCACGCAAACGCCCGTACAATCGCAATTCGGCTTCCACGTGATCAAGCTGGAAGAAACCCGTCCGACGAAGCTGCCGGCACTGGAAGAAGTCAAGGGCCAGGTGGCCGAGTCGCTGCAACAGAAGAAACTCGCTGCCTACCGCGATGAGTTGATGAAAAAAGCCAAAATCCAATAAGAATACCCGATCAAACCTACTGCGCGTCGTGACTTGCGGCCTGCGATGCTCACCGTACTCAAGTACGGTTGCGCTTCCCGGCCACAATTCACTTCCGCTCGCTACGGTTTTATCGGGCATTCTGCCCAGATATAAAGCGCTCTTCGGAGCGCTTTTTTTACGCCTGGAGATGTGATGTATCTACATGCAGAATTGAAGGCCGCGCTGGAAGCGGTTGCCGAACCAGGCCGCGCGGCGCCCATGCAGGCGTATATGCGCGGCCAGTTCGTGTTCCTGGGCGTGGCGGCGCCGCAGCGGCGGCTCGCTGCCAAGGCCCTGCTGGCGGGCTTGCAAGGGGTGGGGGCCGAGGTGCTGCTGGAACATGCGCAACTGCTGTGGCAGCAGCCCGAGCGCGAATACCAGCATGTGGCGCTCGACATGCTGGCCATGCACCGGCGGCAATTACTACCGGAACATATTCCCGCCCTGCTCGACCTGGCGCGCCAGCGCGCGTGGTGGGACAGCATCGACGGCATGGCCGACGTCGTCGGCGACGTGCTGCAGGCGCAGCTGCGGCGCGGCGGCGACGGCCATGCGCACATGGAGGGCGCCTTGCGCCACGCGGATTTCTGGCTGCGCCGCATCGCCATGCTGCACCAGCTGGGCTGGCGCGGCGATACGGATGCCCGCTGGCTGTTCGATGCGGCCCTGGCGCTGGCCCACGAAGACGAGTTTTTCATCCGCAAAGCCATCGGCTGGGCCTTGCGCGATTACGCGCACCACGCGCCCGCAGCCGTGACGGCGTTTGCAAACGCGCACCGCCAGCGGCTGTCGGCGCTCAGCTACCGCGAGGCGCTGAAGCACCAGCCACGCTGAAGGCCTGGCCGCCCAACAGGCGCAGCGCGGCGTCGACGCGGGGTGCCGCATCCCAGGCCGGCACGGGCGCCAGTTGGCCCAGCGCCATCTGCCGCAGCGGCTCGGCAATCACCATGGCCAGCAGCAGGCCGGCCAGTTCCGGCGCATCGCGCACCAGCAGATGACCGCGCGCGGCCTGGCGAGCCAGCCAGTCGGCCAGCAGGGCCGTGCCCCGCTCGATGCCGTTGCGCTGATACACGGCCAGCAAGTCTGCGCGCGCGGGAAACTCCGTGCACAGCAGACGGAACAGGCCGACGGCGTCGGCCGTCAGCACGCGCGCCACCATCGCCTGCAAGATCTCCTTCAATAATGGCAGTACTTCGCCGGGCGCGGCCGCATCGCGCGCCATGGCCGGCAGGAAGGCGTCCGTCCAGCCGCGCACCACGAGGGCCACGAGTTCCTCGCGGTTGGCCGCATAGTGATACAGCGACTTTTTCGCCATGCCCGCGTGGCGCGCCACGGCTTCCATGGTCGTGGCCGCATAGCCTTCATGCAGCAGCAGCCACGTGGCCGCCTGCACGGCCGCCTCGCGCGCCTCTTCGGGCGGGCGCGCCGGGCGGCCCCGTCCCCGCACTGTCTTGCTCTCTGCTTCCTGCATGCCTGCTCCAACTTGATCGATGGGCAATTTTACACTGAAACATATTTTGGAAACACGCAACGTTTCTTTAATATATAATTGCTTCTCCCAAACAAAGGAGAACGACATGACTGATACGCGCCACCATGAACATCCCTGGACCATCGCCCGCACGGGCGACTTGCTCGACCCGTTTCCACTGCACCTGGAAACGGGCGTCACGCGCCTGCCCGACGGCTGCCTGCTGGTGGCGGCGCGCACGGAACTGCACGGCTGCAGCGGACGCATGCTGGACTGGTGGTTCACTTTCTTCGAGACGACGCAGCACATCAAGTGGTGGCATCCGCACGACCACGTGGCGCATCATGGCTGGGACAGCCGCTGGAAAAAGGGAGAGAACTACTATGGCGCCTCGATCGAGGCGGTGGAATCGCTGGGCGACATTCCACCCGTGAAAGCCAAGCTGAAGTTCCATGATCCGATCGAAGTCTTTGATCCGGCGCAACTGCAGCAGGCAAAGGCCAGCGGCGCCCTGTCGGCCGCCATCTGCGCGCGCATCGGCTTTGGCGACCATGTGGAACTCGATGGACAAGGCGATCCGCTCGACGGCGAGATGCTGCACCTGACGCGCGACACCCCCACGGGCTGCGTGCTGCGCAGCCGCTTCTTGCTCGGCCGCAACAGCCTGGACCCCGTGCGCGACGTACCCGACGTACTGGGCCTGAATTTGCTGCGCCATTGCTACAGCGAATTTACCTATCTGTCGCGCTTTTTGCCGTCGCTGTATTACGGCGAGCACGGCAACGGCGAACAGGCTCCGCTGCCCTGGTAAGCGGCCCTACAGCCGCTTGTGCATGCGCGCCAGCGGCAGTTTGATGTCGCCAGGCAAGTCCAGATGAAACTCCTCCGTCACGGCAAAACCGCTGGCCAGGTACAGGGGCACGCCGGGCAAGGTGGCGGCCAGTTCCAGTGCGCGGAAACCGGCGGCCCGCGCCTGCCGTTCGCAATGGCGCATCAGCATGCTGCCCAGGCCCTGGCGGGCGGCCGATGGCTCGACGAAGAAGGCGCGGATGCGGCCCGCCTGGCTGGCGGGGTCGAGCAGCGGGTCCGGCCCGCTCTTGGCGCGGTCGGCGCCGTACAGGGTGGCGCGCCGGCTCCAGCCGCCGCACGCGAGCATGGCGCCGTCGCGCTCGATGACGAAATAGCTCTCGTCGGCAACGAGCTGCGTATCGACGCCGAACACGTGGCGGGTCACGGCCTGTGCCTGCTCTGCACTGTAAAACCCGGCGCTCAGCGCCACGCCGGACCGGGCGATCAGCGCGTTCATGGCGGGCACGTCGGCCGTCACCGCCACGCGCAGGCGCGTCAGGGCGCCAAAGCTGAACCAGGCGCGCGCGATGCGCCCCTGCTCCACCTCATACGTGGCCACCAATTCCTGCGCGGAAACACCGTCCGGCGTGTCGCCATGGACGATTTCATGGTCGATCACCAGCTTGCCGCAGGCTATGCGGTTGAGCAGCTGCGCCTGGGGCCGGCTGGCGGCGAAGCGGGCCGTGAAGCGAGGGCCGATCTGGGCGCTGCCCGTGGCCAGCAAGGTATCGGGGTGCTGGAATTGCTGTGCGTCATCGGCATAGATGGCCAGCAAGGCCGCCACGTCATGGGCATTGTAGGCGTCCAATTGTGCCTGGACCACCGCGAGGGGAGAAAAGCGTGTATCGTTGGCAAACGCCATGCGCGCACCTGTTGTGAAGTCGTTGAGAAGTTGCAAAGCGTAACATTGTCGCCCCTGTCGCGGCGCGGTTTACTGCGATAATAACAAGATTCGCCTCAAGCAGCATGTTGAGGCGTCACAATCAATCGCAGCAGGAGTAAAGATCATGAAATGGCAAGGCAATCGCGAAAGCGACAATGTGGAAGACCACCGTGGCGAAGGTGACGGCGGCGGAGGTGGTGGCGGCGGCTTCGGCTTTGGCGGACGCTCGATCGGCATCGGCACCATCGTCATCGCCCTCGTCGGCTCGTATGTGCTGGGCGTCAACCCGCTGACCTTGCTCAACCTGCTCAGCGGCGGTGGCGGCCAAATCAGCACCCAGCAAAGCCAGTCGCCGGCGCGCCAGCCGCCCGAATCGGACGAGATGGCCCGCTTCGTGAAAACCGTGCTGGCCGATACGGAAGACACCTGGGGCGCCCTGTTCAAGGCCGAAGGCGGCACTTACGTCCGCCCCAAGCTGTCGCTGTTTTCCGGCAGCATCCCGACGGCCTGCGGCACGGGCCAGAGCGCCAGCGGCCCCTTCTACTGCCCCGGCGACCAGAAAGTCTACCTGGACCTCGATTTCTTCAAGCTGATGCAGCAGCGCTTCAAGGTCTCGGGCGAGTTTGCCGAGGCCTATGTGATCGCCCATGAAGTGGGCCACCACGTGCAAAACCTGATGGGCCTGTCCGAAAAAGTCGACCAAGCGCGCCGCACGCAGTCGGAGCGCCAGGCCAACGCCATGTCCGTGCGCCTGGAATTGCAGGCCGACTGCTTTGCCGGCGTGTGGGCATTCCACGCGAACCAGGATCGCAAGATCCTGGAACAGGGCGACGTGGAAGCGGCCCTGAAGGCGGCCACGGCCATCGGCGACGATGCGCTGCAGCGCCAGGCGCAAGGCCATGTCGTGCCCGACTCGTTTACCCATGGCACCTCGGAACAGCGCGTGCGCTGGTTCAGCAAGGGCATCGAGAGTGGCCAGATTTCCCAGTGCAACACCTTCGAGGCGCGCCAGCTGTAAGACGGCGCCAGAGTCCGGCGCGCCTGCCCGTGCCGCCTCGCGGCTGCACGGGTCTGCCGGACACGCAGCTACTGCAGGTCGATGCGCCCGTACTGCCCATGCGCCTCGTCATTCGGCCCCGCGGCAAAGAACAGGGTGTTCATGGGCTGGCTGTTGAGGCCATTGCCGAAGGCGATGCCCCACAAGCCATCGACCGACAGCGGCGTGCGGTCAGCCTTGAGCAGCGGGCCGCCAGCGGCGCCCGTCGACGGATCATAGGTATTGATCCTGCCGTCGCCGAAATTCCCCACCAACAACATATTGCTGGCACTGCCGAAGTTGGCTGGCGCCAGCGCCATGCCCCAGGGTGCGTTCAGGGCTCCGCCGCTCACCAGTTGCTTGATCAGCTTGCCGCCCGTGTCGTACACGTCGATGATGCCCAGGCCGGCGCCGGCCTGCTCGTCGTCGCCGCTCGCTTCCCGCTTCGCGTAGGCGACATAGATGCGCTCGCCAATGGCCTGGATGCCGAACGGGGCGTAGCCTGCCGGCAAGCCGGGATCGCTGAAGGCGCCGGGCAAGGCGACCCTGGCGAAGCTGGCGTCGAACACATCGACACGCCCGTTGTGGAAATCGGCCGCATACAGGTAATTGGCGCCCCCGTAGGTGCTGATGGCCAGGCCCTTGTAGACGCTGCCGCCGGCGCTGCCATCGAACACGACCACTGCCGTCGTGGGGCTCACCGTGGGAGACCAGGCCGAGATGCTGCCGCTTTCGCTGGCAAAGAGGAAGGGACTGGGCGCCGTCACGCCATTCTGGCTCAGCTTGAAGTCCTGCGTGCCGTTAAAGACGATGCCCGTCGGCCCCGCTGGCGTGTCGACCACCAGCGATTGCGGCACGCCATTGCCATCGTAGAGCGTGGACTTGGCCGTGCCATTGTCGGCCACCCAGACGAAGCCGCGCGGATTGAAGGCCACGCCCCAGGCATTGACAAGGTTGGCGTCCGTGTGCGCGGCCGGCAAGGTTGTCGTGTCCGACACGAGGCTGGTGGCCGCATAGGCGCTGTTGCTGGGCGGCATGTGATCCCTGCCGTCATCGTGACCGCCGCCGCAGGCAAACAGCGACGCGGCGATGCAGGCGCAGGCTATCCTGCTGACATGGTGCGTATTCATGGCGCTTCCTTTCGGCGTGGTGGGCAAAATGTCGCTGCCCGTTGATACCCGCATGCGCCTGAAAGGTTTCGCCTCCGCGAAAAAAATGCCAATTTGCTATTCAGAAAGAATAGGCAGCGCTGAGTACCACTGCCCGCGATGCCGCTTCCACGTAATGGACCGAGCGCGGCGCGCCGCCCGAGCTGGCCACCCAGGCCAGCTGCGCATTCCAGTCGCCCAGTGCCGCTGCCAGGCCGAGGCTGCCGTCGCGGCGCACGCTGGCCGCCTCCATGCCAGCGTGCGGCAGCGGGCGCAGCACACCGATGTGGGCGACCAGCTTGAACCCGCCCGGCAAGGGATAAAATCCGTTCATTTCGGCATACAAGGTGCGCGTGTCGCGCCCAAAGTAATGGGGCGAGAAATAGAGCCTGAAGCCGATGCGTTCGGCCGCGAGCCCGGCATACCATTCACCGTAGTCGCTGCCATGGTCGCGGGGCAGCACCGACCTGCTGGCGCCCGCTTCCCAGCTCCAGCCGGACGCCAGGCGCCGTGCCATGCCCGCATAGGCAATCCACTGGGTGCCGCCCCGTTCGTGCAGATTGACGCCCGAAGCCTGCACGCCCCAGTACCAGCTGTCCGGGTCGTCATAGTTCAAGGTGAGCTGCGGCACGGGGTGTCCGTCGCTCATCGAAACGCCGCGAAAGCGGTAATCGGAGAGCAGCGCGATGTTGCCGCCAACCTGGGCGGTGGCGGTGCCGGCGCACAGCAGCACGGCACCGGCGGTGGCTATCACGGACCAGGATCGACAGGCAGGAGGGCGGAGGCTGTTGCGCATGAGCAAGGACACGCGCCAGCGGCGCGCGCGATGGTGGCACAGGCATCGATAGTAGCATTCAAGCGCATTTCCGGCATGAGCAAACCCTCCAGTTGCGCTGGCATGGCGCCGGGCCGCAATTCGGCCAGCAAGGCCAGCAAGCCGGTGACATGGGCCGCCGCATACGAGTTGCCGGACACGAAGCGCCAACCACCGCCAGGGATGCTGGTGGGAATGTCGCGTCCGGGCGCCAGTCGTACCCCATGCTGCGGTCCATCCGGCCGCGCAGCGACGGGGGACGCGTGGTCCTGTTGCGCGACTGCAATCACACCTGGGTGCGAGGCGGGAAAAGCCCGCCCCCCGCCATGGGGATCGAGCGCGCCGACAATACTGATGCCGCGCGCCAGGGCCGCATCGAGCAGGCTTTCCAGCAGGCGGTCGGACGGTCCGGACAGGCTCAGGTTGATAATTTTTGCCCGGTGCACGATGGCGAAGTTGAGCGCTTTGCCCAAGGTAAAGCTGTTGCAGCGGGTGCTGTGGTCCAGTTGCTGCCAGCAGGCACGCAAACCCATCAGCCGCGCGCCCGGCGCAACGCCAAGCATGCCACCATTGCCCTCGCGCGCCGCGATGATGCCAGCGACTGCGGTGCCGTGCGCCTCCGCCGCGTAAGGCCTGCCATCGACAAAATTTTCCGTCAGCGCCACCTGGCCGGCCAAGTCCGGATGCCGGCTGTCGATGCCGCTGTCGACCACGGCGACCGCCACGTCGCGTCCGGTGGCCGTGCGGTGCAGCGCGTCCACATGCCAGTAGCGCCCGCCGGGCTGCACCGGATACAGCGGATCGGCATCCCCCATGCCGGAAAAAAGCCCGACCGGCTGGGCCCACTCCACGCGCGGATCGCGCGACAACAGGTCGGCAAGGTGCTGCGGCTGCTCTCCTTCCCCGTATTCCAACAGGTAGCAATCAAGACCCAGCGCCGGCATCGGCCAGTCGGCGACCAGTTTCAGGCCGTGGCGCCGCGCCAGGTCCTCGGTAATGCGGTGGCGCGCGCTGCGTCCGCCATCGTCGATGTAGCGCCCGCCGTAACTGGCGTCCGGACGGTAGTGCGGGGCCGGCAGACGCAGCATGACCAGCAATTGGCGTGGCGAGACGGCGCCATTGCTGTCGGGAATGAACGCCACGGCATCATCAAGCGCCGGAGCGGCGTGGCCCGGCGCGCTGCCGGCAAGCAGTGCCAGCAAGGCAAGCGCAGGCATGGTCAGGCACGGCGCGATCACGGCGGACCTCCCCCATCCAGCGTTTCGGCCAGCACGACCGCCGGCTCGGCGCGCAGCCGGGTCAGGGCGCGCGCCGGTTCCGGCACATTGAGCAGATAGGCGTCGGTGACGGTCGGGCCGTCGACCAGATGTGCATCATTCGCTTGCAGGATGCGGCGCAACTCTTTCTCTGCGGTATCCGGCTTGAAAACGACAACCAGGTTGCCGGCACCGGCCGCGCCACCCAGGCCGCGATAGGCGCTCTCATCAGACGCGGGCCGGGCCAGCAGGAGAAGCAGGCCAAGGATGGCGATGAACTGCAGCGCCAGCGCCCAGGGCATCCAGGCCAGGTGCTGGAGGGCCGGCAAGCGCCACCGTGGCGCAGGCAGCGTCCGGGCCTCTTGCCTGGGCAGTCGTGGCAATAGTTGCGCCAGCGCCAGTTCGATCTCGCCTTGCGCGGGCGGCAGGTCCGCATCCGCTTCGGTGCGGGCCGCCGCCAGCAACTGGCGCTCGATCTCCAGCTCACGCTGGCACAGCTGGCATGTGGACAGGTGCAGCTTGAGCATGCGTGCGTCGCGCGCTGACAATTGCCCTGTCGCAAGCCATGGCAACAGCTCGCGCGCGGCCTGATGTGCAGGCTCGCCCCGCTTGACGATGTCTTCGTTCATTCGTAGTCCTCCCGCGCCCGCTCGAGCAGCTCCTGCAACTTGCGCCGCGCATGGAACATGCGTGTCTTGACCGTGTTGACCGGGCAGTCGATGATCGCGGCGATATCGTTATAGCCCATGTCGTGATAATAGGTCAGCAGCACCACGATGCGCTGCGGCAGCGGCAATGCGCCTATCGCCGCTGCCAGGGCACTTCCCAATTGCCGCTGGCCAAGTTCGTAATCCGGCTCCCACTCCGGGCCGCCCGGATACAATTCCATGTCGGACTCCAATGGTTCGTCGCAGGCGCGGAAACCTTTCAATGCCTTGCGGTAGGCAATCGCGAATATCCAGGTCGACACCTTGCAACTCCCATCATAGCGCTGCGCCGTTTGCCATACCGCCAGCATGGTGTCGTTGACGATTTCCTCGATCAGTGGCGCGCTGCGCGTCATCCGGCCCAGAAACCGGGTCAGGCGGGGAAAGTAGGCACGGTACAGCGTCTCGAAGGCGCACCTGTCCCCGGCCACGACACGGCCGAGCAGCTGCGCCTCGTCCAGATTGGCAGCGGTCGCGCGCGCGTCCTCCCCGTGTCCCTCCCGCATGGACCTTCTCCGTTGTTGTCTGTAAATACCTTACGGCAGACCAATGGTTCTAAGCCGCGCAAAAAATGCACGGCAGTCCATGGTAGCGCGCAAAGGCCTTGTCAGGGTAACAATAATCTACAGGAGCGGCCGGCGCCTTGAGGAAAGCCAGGGGTGCAGCATCAGGGAATGGCGACGTCGTGGCGCTTGCCCAGTTTTTTCAATTCGCCGCTATCGCTCAGAGCGCTGAATTCCTGGTCGAACTGCAGGCGCAGCTTGTCGAAGGCGGGCGAACGGGGAAAGGCGAAATAGCCATTCTGCACGTCTATGACCTTGGGCAAGGGCTTCACCTGGCGCCCATAGCCGAGGCGAACGATGACGGGATCGGTATTGCGGCGGTTGCTGACGAACACGTCGACATGATTGTGGACCAGCATCTTCAAGCCGTTTTCCACCGTGTTGGCCACGCTGACGTGCAAGCCGGGCCGCACGCGCTCCCACTCGGCGCCATACGCCCAGCCATTGAGCAGCACCACCCGGCGGCCTTTCAGCACGCTGTAATCGCCATCCCAGCCGAAACTGGCGTCCTGGCGCGTATAAAACACCATCTGGTCCTGGTAGAACGGCTTGTCGGCGAACGCCATGCTCGCCATGCGTTCCGGCGTCTTGTAGGGGCCGATCAGGATATCGGCCTGGCCCTGCACCAGCATGGCTTGCGCACGTGCCCAGGGCACCATGCGAAAACGCACGGTATTGCCCGTGCGCGCCGCCATCAGGCGCAGCAGTTCCGCGCCCAGGCCGCCAAATTCGCCGCTGTCCTGGTACTCGAAGACGTGCTCGAACTGCGCGCCCACGGCCAGCAGCTCGCGCGCCTGCGCCGCCAGGGGCATGGCCAGCGCCGGCCACAGCAGCGCCAGGGCCAGCAGGCGCCGCCCCGCTCCGCTCATCAGCCGACGATGCGCAAGGAGTAATCGGTGGCCCGCACGTCCTTGGTCAGGCTGCCGATCGAAATGCGGTCCACGCCCGTCTCGGCGATGGCGCGCACGGTATCGACGTTGATGCCGCCCGACGCTTCGAGCAAGGCGCGTCCTGCCGTCAGTTGCACGGCGTCGCGCATCATGTCGTTGCTGAAGTTATCGAGCAGCACCGAGACGGCGCCCGCATCCAGCGCTTCCTGCAATTGCGCCAGGGTTTCCACCTCGATCTGCACGGGCACGCCCGCGTCGAGGTTGCGCGCGTTTTCCAGGGCCTGGCTGACGCCGCCCGCGGCCGCGATATGGTTTTCCTTGATCAGGATGCCATCGTACAGGGCCAGGCGCTGGTTCTTGCCGCCGCCCACGCGCACCGCATACTTTTGCGCCAGGCGCAGGCCGGGCAGGGTCTTGCGCGTGTCCAGGATGGACGCTTTCGTGCCGGCGACCACATCCACGTACTGGCGCGTGGCCGTGGCCACGGCCGACAGCAGCTGCAGGAAATTGAGGGCGCTGCGCTCGGCCGTCAGCAGGGCGCGTGCCGGCGCCTCGATCGTGCAGACGACGCTGTCGGCCGTCATCATGTCGCCTTCGGCGTAATGCCAGGCAATGTCGATGCTGCGGTCCAGGCTTTTCATGATGCCTTCGAACCACGGCGCGCCGCACAGCACGGCTGCTTCGCGCACGATGACACGGGCCGTGACGATATGGTCGGGCGGCACCAGCTCGCCCGTCAGGTCGCACTGGCCCACGTCTTCCAGCAAGGCGGCCAGCAGATTGCCCTCGAACGCGCGCGCCAGAGCGGGGTCAAAGGGAGCGAAAGAATTAACGAGGGTACTCATGCTGGACCGATTCCTTGGAACAATGTGGTTTCTTTTGCCAGGTCCGCGCCCGGCTTGAGGCCCGCCTTTTTCGCGGCGGCGAAGTCGAGCATGCGGTTGATCGAGCGCACGGCCAGCTGGCCGACGGCGGGATCGACGTGGATTTCGTTATGCATGTTTTCCAGCGTTTGCGCCAGGTTCAGCAAGCCGTTCATGGCCATCCACGGGCAGTGCGCGCAGCTCTTGCAGGTGGCGCTATTGCCGGCCGTGGGCGCTTCGATGAAACGCTTGCCCGGCGCGGCCGCGCGCATCTTGTGCAGGATGCCGTTGTCGGTGGCGACAATAAACGTGTCCGTGTCCATGGTTTGCGCTGCCGCAATCATTTGCGACGTCGAACCAACCATGTCGGCCAGGGCCACCACGTTGGCGGGCGATTCCGGGTGCACGAGCACCTTGGCTTGCGGATACTCTTCCTTGAGCAGATCGAGTTCGATGCCCTTGAATTCGTCGTGCACGAGGCAGGAACCCTGCCACAGCAGCATGTCGGCGCCTGTTTCCTTCTGGATGTAGGACCCCAGGTGCTTGTCCGGCGCCCACAGGATTTTCTTGCCCTGCGCATGCAGGTGGGCCACGATGTCGAGGCCGATGGACGACGTCACCATCCAGTCGGCGCGCGCCTTGACGGCCGCGCTGGTGTTGGCATACACCACCACCGTGCGGTCCGGATGGGCGTCGCAGAAGGCCGTGAATTCGTCCACGGGGCAGCCCAGGTCGAGCGAACAGGTCGCGTCGAGGTCGGGCATCAATACCGTTTTTTCGGGACTGAGGATCTTGGCCGTTTCGCCCATGAAGCGCACGCCGGCCACGACGAGGGTCTTGGCCGGATGGTCGCGCCCGAAGCGGGCCATTTCCAGGGAGTCGGAGACGCAGCCGCCCGTGGCTTCGGCCAGGTCTTGCAGGTCAGCATCAACGTAATAGTGGGCAACGAGCACGGCTTCGCGCTCGATCAGCAGGCGCTTGATGCGCGTGATCAGTTCGGCTTTCTCGGCCGGGGACGGCGTCGCTGGCGTGCGTGCCCAGGCATGGGCAGTGCAACTGGCTCCGTCTTGCGGGTGTTCATACTCGACGGATTTGATGGCTAAAGTTTGCATGGCTGTGTCAAACAAAAACGGGATAGACCGGCACGATTGCAATGAAGCAGGTGCGCCGGAACGAATGGACCGCGGCGCGTCGGTGTGGTGCTGGGTGGCTGGCTAGCTGGCCCTGTCATGTCGGATTACGCTCCGCTAATCCGACCTACCCAACTGACCGCTTGCATTTGACGTAGGTCGGATTAGCGCACAGCGCGTAATCCGACCCAACGTGAGCGTACCAATTAATCGATACCCTGGCTCTTCAAATAGTCTTCGTAGTTGCCGCGGTAATCGACCACTTCATCTTCCTTGATTTCGATGATGCGGTTGGCCAGCGAGGACACGAATTCGCGGTCATGCGACACGAAGATCAGGGTGCCCGCGTATTTTTCCAGCGCGATGTTCAAGGATTCGATCGATTCCATGTCCATGTGGTTGGTCGGTTCATCGAGCATCAGCACGTTGTGGCGGCCCAGCATCAGCTTGCCGTACATCATGCGGCCCTTTTCACCACCGGACAGCACCTTGACGGCCTTTTTCACGTCGTCGCCGCCGAACAGCAAACGGCCCAGGATGGAGCGCACGGCCTGATCGTCGTCGCCCTCTTTCGTCCACTGGCCGATCCAGTCGGTCAGGTTCGTATCCTTGGCGAAATCTTCCGTCGGGTCTTGCGGCATGTAGCCCACGTTGGCGTTTTCCGCCCACTTCACGCGGCCCTGGTCCGGCTGCAGGCCGGCGATGTCGCCCGCGATGCAGCGCAGCATGGTGGTCTTGCCGGCGCCGTTGGCGCCGATGATGGCGATGCGCTCGCCCGCCTCGACCATGATGCTGAAGTTCTTGAACAGCTGGCGGTCAAAGCCTTTCGAGATATTCTCGACTTCCACGGCCAGGCGGTGCAATTTCTTTTCGCCGTCGAAACGCACGAAGGGATAGGCGCGCGACGATGGCTTGATGTCATCGACCTTGATCTTTTCGATCTGCTTGGCGCGCGACGTGGCCTGGCGGGCCTTGGATTTGTTCGCGGCGAAGCGGCGCACGAATTCTTGCAATTCCGCAACCTTGTCTTTCGCTTTCGCGTTGTTGGCCAGCTGCTGGTTGCGCGCCTGGGTCGAGGCGAACATGTATTCGTCGTAATTGCCCGGATAAATCTTCAGGGTGCCGTAGTCCATGTCGGCCACGTGGGTGCAGACCTGGTTCAGGAAGTGGCGATCATGGGAAATGATGATCATGGTGGAGTTGCGCTCGTTGAGCACGTCTTCCAGCCAGCGGATCGTGTTGATGTCCAGGTTATTCGTCGGCTCGTCGAGCAGCAGGATGTCCGGGTTCGAGAACAGCGCCTGCGCCAGCAGCACGCGCAGCTTCCAGCCTGGCGAGACATTGCTCATCGGGCCTTGATGCAGGTCAATGGCGACGCCGGCGCCCAGCAGCAGTTCGCCGGCGCGCGATTCGGCCGTGTAGCCGTCGTATTCCGAGACCTTGCCTTCCAGCTCGGCCGCCTTCATGTAGTCTTCGTCCGTCGCTTCCAGGTTCGCGTAGATGGCGTCGCGTTCCTGCATCGCGGCCCACATTTCCGTGTGGCCCATCATGACGACGTCGAGCACGCGCATGTCTTCAAACGCAAACTGGTCCTGACGCAGCTTGCCCAGGCGCTCGTTGGTATCGAGCATGACGTTGCCGCCCGACGGGTCCAGGTCGCCGCCCAGGATCTTCATGAACGTCGACTTGCCGCAGCCGTTCGCGCCGATCAAACCATAGCGGTTGCCGTCGCCGAACTTGACGGAGATATTCTCAAACAATGGCTTGGCGCCAAACTGCATCGTAATGTTAGCTGTAGAAAGCATTAGTGAGGTCTTTATCCAGTGAAAACAGGTAGTTAGGTACTTTTCTCCCATTATACAGCACCCACCCTCTTCCACTCTATAGTGGCCCGGCAAGGACAGGCGCAGCCACTGCGGCAAAATACAGGGTGGCTGATGGCAAGAAAATATGATTGCCGCATTTCCATTTAACGGATACGCTGCGTGCCTCCCGTTTCCACTCTTTACTGCACAGGCATCACTTGAAAAAAATCACCATCGCCGCCGCCTTGGCCGCCATCGCCGCCACCGCCTATGCCTCGCCCTACTATGCCTTGCGCCAGATCAAGACCGCCCTGGCCGAGCGCAACGCCGACGCCCTGGCCGCGCACGTGGACTTCCCCGCCCTGCGCGCCAGCGTCAAGACCCAGCTCGAAGCGAGCATGGCGCGCAGCATCGAAGCGACTGCCGGCAGCGGCAATCCGCTGGCCGCCCTGGGACAGTCGATCGCCAGCGCCATGCTGGGCAAGATGGTCGATACCATGGTCTCGCCCGCCGGCGTCGTCGCCCTCGTCAACAAGAGCGCCGTCAGCCCGCAGGCAGATGCGGACGCGGATGCGCCGGCCGATGGCGCCCGAAAAAAAGCCGAATATTCCGCAGGCTATGCCGGCGTGAACACCTTCATCGTACGGGCGAAGGACGGCAAGGCGCAGGATGGCGCACTGGTCCTGCAGCGCCATGGCCTGTGGGACTGGAAACTGAGTTCGATCGAAATCGCGACGGCGCTCGCGGGACGCTAGCGGCCAGCGAGCGGCAGCCTGCTGGGCTGCCTTGCCCGCCGCCCTCAATCAAAAGGTCATCGGCAGCCTGACCGAGATGGACACATCGGGCGTATCGCGCGTCAGACCGGCACCCACCGACACGTTCAAGGTCCTGTCCTTGCTAAGGCGATACGAAAAACCCATCAGCAAGGTACCGAGCTGGGTGCGCACGGAGCCGGGCACGGTCAAGCCATTTTGACGCGTGCGTCCAACGCTGCTGTGATCGTAGCCCAGGCTGAGCGAGGCCTTTTCATTCAGCGCCAGGCCGATGCCAAAATTGACGCCGAAAATTTTCCCCGGTTCGATGGTGCCCAGCGGTTCGCGCACGCCATTGAGCACCAGGCGGCTGACATCAGTGCGCTTGAAGCTGTGCAGGTAGCTGATGCTGCCAAAGAATACGGCGGGATCGGAGGGAAACAGCCAGGTCAGGCTGGGCTGCAGGGAATAGAAACCGGAGCCGGTGGGCAAGTCTAGCGGCAAGCCCGTGCCTGTCGCATTCTCGCCCACGCAGCGCTGCGTACAGTCCGTGACGACCTGGAACGGATCGCGTCCGGTGCGCGACTTGAAGCGCAGGCCAGCCACATAATATGGCTTGTCGGCGCCACCATTGTTCAGTTGATAACGGGCCGCCACCTCGATATCGCCCAGGGCGCGCCCGCTGGTGTCGAACACCCGCTCCGAAGCCGTGCCGGTAAACAGTTCGCGGCTGACGGTGGCATCCGAGCGATAGACGTACGGCACCCTGGCTTCGACTTCCAGGCGGTTGCTCAAGCCGGTACGCACGGCCAGCGCACCGGTCAGGGTATTGCGCTTGACCTCGCGCACATCGATCAGGCCGATCAACAAGGCGGGAATAATGGTGTAACCGACCAGGGCGACCCTGTTGCTTGAAGAGTAACCGAATTGCATCGAGGGTTCCAGCACGTATGCCCCCTTGGGCGTCAGCACCCCGGGTTGCTCGAACAGCGGCGCCACTTCAGGCGGCCGGACGGGCGGGCTTGGCGCCAGCCCCACCGGCTGCGGCGCTGGCGGCGGCGCCTGCGGCGCGGACCCGCCGTCCTGGACCTCCGCCAGCGTCAGATATGCACTGCGCAAACCCGTCCCCCGCTGCCTGGCCAGGCGGCTGTTGTCGAGAGGTTCGGTGCCCTGCAGCACATCGATGCGGCGCTGCTGCTCATGCATCGATGCACGCAACGCCTCCAGCAGGTGCCGCTGTTCGGCCAGTTGCGCTTTCAGGCTGTCCAGCTGCGCTGCCAGATCGTCCTGGCCGGCGCCGGCTGTTTGCTGGGCCTGAACGGCGGCACACAGCAACATAGCAGATACACCCGCCGTACCAAATCGCACTAAGTAAAGATGCCGCATAGTCTCTCCCGATGACAAGCCCTGCCTATCAGTAGCCAACCCTGGCAGCAATACAACAACGGCCCGGTGCTACTGCACGATGCCGCCCGGCGTATCCAGGCGGCTTGCTGCAAACCCTATTTGGGACCCGCCACCGTGCCCAGCGCATTTTGCAAGGTGTCCTGAAAGTTCGCCAGCTTCAGCAATTGAAGACTGTTCACGCTGCCATTGACGATCGTCTGGGTACGCAAGACCTGGTCATTCAAGCTATTCTGGATCACGGTGGCCGCCATCGTTTGCGCCATCGGGCTTGGCGAAAAGACATTGCCGACGCCGTTCTGCAAGACATTCATCGACGCGATGGCCGTACGCGCCAGGCTCGCCTCCTCGACGCTCAGGTGCGCCACGTCGGCAATCGTGAACGCCACGCTGGACACCACGCTGCCATTGATGCTGACCAGGCGCTCTATCCCGAATGACAGGCTCAAGCCGCCTGGCACATCGAAGCCGCCCCGTGCCTGCTCCAGCGTTTCCTCGCTGACCGCCGTCCATCCCGCCGCCGGCGGCTCGGCGCCGACATTCTGCGCGGCAACAAGCAGACCCGCGAGACTGGCCGCAATCAACCGCTCTTTCGCGTGCATACATCCTCCAGCGTGGCGTTTGACCGCCATTAGAAATTTCCACCGTCATTCTTCGGCATGGTGAGTTGATCGAGGCCGCTGCGGCTGATCGCCTGTCCCAATGGCGCTTGCGGCGCCGCGCGCCAGTCATCCGCATCGTTGAAGCGGGCCGCCTGCATTGCCTCGCCGGCCGCGGCGGGAACCGGAGCGGCCGTCGTCGCGCGTCCATGGATCACAAACAGCAAATGGCCCTGCCAGATCGTCTCGAAACCGGCACGCGCCATGGCGCGCGTGCCGCCGGCAGGATCGCCGATCAGCACGCGGCTCTGGCTCAGCCCCTTGACCACGACAAAATGCCGGTAGCCTTTTTCGGCCACCAGCACGATGGCGGGAAAGCCCGCCTCAGCCAACTTATCCAGCGGCAACTGAAACCCGTCGGCCAGAAAGCCACGGCTTGCAAGAAAACGCTTGATATCGAGCAAGGAAAATCCCTCCTTGCGAATCTTTTGCTGATCACCTTGCTTATACATTTGCTCAAAAACAAACTCTTCCGTCACAGGATAGTCGTAGTGATGGGTCAGCAGGGTGGCCACTGCGGCGGAGCCACAACTGAAGTCGTATTGCTGGTGCAAGGTACGCTGGAAACGGGCCTCGCGCATGCTGACAACGGGCACCTCGAAGCGCGCGCTGCCGAAGGCGCCGATCTCGGCCGCGCAAGCGCCCGGGGATGCCAGGCCGCCAAGCAAGGGCAGGCACAGCATGAACCGCGGAAATGTGCCGAGTGTGGCCATGCCTAGCGCAACTGCAAATTGATGATGGTGGCGTTCTGGATCAGCACATTGGCGCCCGAG
This sequence comes from Janthinobacterium sp. TND4EL3, assembly GCF_900156175.1. Lineage (GTDB taxonomy): Bacteria > Pseudomonadota > Gammaproteobacteria > Burkholderiales > Burkholderiaceae_D > Janthinobacterium. The sequence goes on along the minus strand of NZ_FTMV01000008.1, from coordinate 57,521 downwards.
TTCTGAATCACGATCGGAATGCCGGAAGCGTTGGCAAACGCGGCGCCATCGATCGTGTTGGCCCCCGTGCTGACGTAGCTGGCCGAGTTGCCGGTGACAAAGCCGCTCAGGCGCGCTTCATTGGTAATCGTATCGGTACCGCCACGCGCCTGCGCCAGCGCGGATTCGCCAGCGGCCCGGCCAAGGCCCCCGGCAAAGGTCCCATCCGCCGTCAGCGGCATCAGCGCCGTCAGCGTAGTGGGCGGAGCAACAATAATCGGCAGACTCAACTCTGGCCCGGCAAGCAAGGGCAGCGGCCTTGCTTGCTGTGCAGCCATGACAGCGGTGGCAAGACAGGCCAGGCTGGCACAGCATATCGAATGAAAAAAAAGGCGCATGCTCATCCCCTTGTTCATGACTTGCGATGCTCCGCCGCGACATTGCCACGGCGGAGCCTGACACTAAGCAGCCGCTCGCCTAGTGGCCCACTGCCAGATTGGCCTGCACCGTCACACTTTGCTGTATCAGCGAAGAAATGCCGCTGTTCTGGCTGATGACCAGCAAACCTGCCGCCGACTGCGCGGTACCGCTCATGGTGTTGGACATGTCGAAGGCGCCTGCATTGACGGCCACCGCACCGCCGGCACCGCCCGTGCCGCCAGCGCCGGCACCGCCGGTTGCCGCGCCGCCCGTGTTGGTGCCACCGCTACCGGCCGCGCCGCCGCTATTGCTGCCGCCGCCGGCACCGCCAGCACCGCCAGCACCGGCCATGGCACTGCCGTTCGAGGGCGAGCCATTGCTTGCGCTGCCATTGCTCGAACTGCCGCCAGCCGCACCTGCACCACCCGTGTTTTGCGCCATCCCGCTGCTGCCGCCATTGCCGCCCGCAGCAGCAGCGGCGCCGTTGCCGCCAGTGCTGCTGCCACCCGCACCGGCGCCACCTGCGCCACCGGCACCGCCAGTTGCCGCAGCCCCGGCGCCGCCCATGCTCGTCAAGGCAGCGCCAGCGCCGCCAGCACCGGAGGCGCCAGCCCCGCCTGCAGCCCCGGCACCCGCCGTATTGGTGCCACCGGCACCGCCGGCACCGCCCGTCGCCGTACCACCGCTGGAGGTGGATACGCCGCCACCCGCATTCCTGGCTACGCTACCGGCGCTGCCGCTGCCGCCAGAGCCGCCAGCGGCGCTGCGGCTATTGCCACCGTCGCCGCCCGGACCGCCGATGGCTTTGCCGCCATCACCGCCGTTGCCGCCTGTCGTGCGTCCAGTATTGCCGCCAGCGCCGCCGCTGGCATCGCCTGCCAGGCCGCCCTTGCCGCCGTTGCCGCCATAGACATCGCCGCCGGCCGCGCCACGGCCACCCGCACCGCCCTTGCCGCCAGCACCAGCGTCGCCGCTGCTGGCATTCTTGGCCAGTCCGCCTGCGCCACCTGCCCCGGCCGTGCTGTCGCCGACCGTCGCAGCGCCATTGATGGCACTGCCATTCCTGGCGTTGCCCCCTTGCGCGCCCGATGCGCCGTCGCCACCGGCCGCCGCGCCGCCCGAGCCGCCCTTGCCGTAGGCATCGCCTCCCTGTGCGCTGCCGCCGATGCCGCCCTTGCCTGCGCCGCCGGCGGTATTGCCGTTGTTGGTGGCGACATTGCCGATGTTACTCACCATGTTGCCCGACACCGCGCCACTCAGGGTGCTCGCTGCCGTCGCCGTCGATGTATTGAAGGCATTTGCCACGTTACTCGTGCTGGTGCCGCCATTATTTGCCGCGGATGCGCCCAGCGCCGTGGCTTTCGCGTTGCCGCTGCTATTGTTTTGCCCCGTGCTCTTGTCGTTATTCTGGTCCGAGTTATTGTCTTGCGAGGCAGTGGAATGCCCGTTCGCCCCAGGTCCTGAGCCGGACTGTGTCGTGGCGTTGCTCGCGGTCTGGGTATTGTTACCCTTGACATCGTCGACCTTGGTCGACCCGCTGTTCTGGGCATGAGCGCTGAAACCGAAGGCCAGCGCTACCGCTGCCGCGATGAGAGATTTTTTCATTGCAGTTTCCTCTTTAAAAGTTAATCAGGATGCTGGCACCAGACTGAAGCGTCGGGTCCACAGCTTCACTGCAAATTTGGTGCCAGTAATAAAAAAATTGGCCAAGTCATTGAATTACAAGACCTTATTCGAAGCTCTCCGGTTTGCATGGCTATCCTCTAGGAAACTTGGCAAACAAAACACGAAAAATTGTCACCACCGTGCGCCACCCGCTTGCCATCTCCAGCTTGCAACACCAGCGATATCTACGCAGAATCAATCACTTACAAGACGCCATGCCCATTTTTGCGACTGCCTCAATCCTGTGACACCGTCACGGCTGCGACGATCCGCACGCAGGGCAAAGGACTTGCCCTGGGCGCCAGAGTCAACATTCAATGTTGAGCCTTTTGATCATCCGGTACAGCGTCATGCGCGACACGCCCAGGTCGCGCGCGGCCTTGCTGATATTGCCGCCAGCACTGGCCAGGCAAGCCTGTACAGCTTCGCGGTCCGCGCGCCAGCGAATACCGTCGAGTGCAACATCGGCACCTGACTCGTCGGCAACAGACAAGCCCAGGTCTTGCGGCATGATCGCCCGGCCTTCCGCCATCACCATGGCGCGTCGCACCCGGTTGATCAATTCGCGCACATTGCCCGGCCAGGCATGATTGCAAATCGCTTCGACGGCGGCGTTGCTGAAGCCTTTCACCATCGGCGCCCGCTCCGACGCATAGGTGGAAAAAAAGTGGTTTGCCAATAACATCAAGTCTTCCTTGCGTTCGCGCAAAGGAGGGACATCGAGCGCCAGCACGTTGAGCCGGTAGTACAAATCCTCGCGGAACCTGCCCTGCTGCACTGCCTCCAGCAAATTGACATGCGAGGCGGCAATGACGCGCAAGTCAACGGCGGTGCTATGCGTGGCGCCGACACGGTAGATCGTCTTTTCCTGCAAGAAGCGCAGCAAATTGGTTTGCAGGGGGAGGGGCAAGTCGCCTATCTCGTCAAAAAATACCGTGCCGCCGGCCGCCGACTCGATCAAGCCCCGCTTGTCGCGCGTGGCTCCCGTGAATGCGCCCCGCTCATGGCCAAACAGCTCCGATTGCGCCAGGCCGGCCGGAATCGCGCCACAGTTAATGGGCACAAAGGGGCCCGCCGCCCGCGCGGAATGGACATGGATGGCTTGCGCTGTCAGCTCCTTGCCACTACCCGACTCGCCCCAGATCAGCACCGGTGCGCTGGCCCCGGCGACCTTGAGGATCTGGCTCCGCAAACGGCCAATGGCGACACCGCCGCCCTTGAGCGCCATATCAGGCTGTTCCAGCGCGCACAGCGGCGCATGCGGCAGTTCGCGCAAAGTGGCATAGCCGTAGGCATGGCCCAGGGTATGCCGCAGCCGCAGCATGTCGACAGGCAAAGTGTGGTAATCATGGCAATGGTCGCGGACCAGGCGCCGGCATGCGGCCATCTGCAAGGCGCGTGGCGGAAAAATGCCCACCCATTGCATATCCCAGTGCTGATGCAAGAAACTGTCGAGTTCTCCCAGCCCGTCGAACGAAGAAATCAGTACCCCGACAGGAAAGGAGTGCGCGCGCAACGCACGTGCCGCGGCTGCCAGGCCCGACACGGTGCAGACTTGCCACCCGTCCCACGCAGTACCAAACTGCCGCATGCCTGCCCCATGCAGCAAACCGTTGCCACTCACATCAATACACAATAACAGTCGTTTCAACATCCAGCCTCCAAATGTACTGTGATCATCAGATAACATCGCGCCACCGCGTCCCGCAAGGAGAGGCACCCTGCGGGACAGTGAATGGAAGCATTAACAATCAATGACTTAAGGATTGGCAATGAGAGACGAGCGATGAAACAGCTCTCAGGCAGGGTAGCGAGATATGCGTATATGTGTGACAATCTTATTGATGCATATCACTGTGGCACTAAAAAAAACTTTTCTTTTGTAGCGAGTTTGTATGTTCTGCCACACTGTTGTTTCTCATAGCTAACAAAGGTACGGCTAAGCCGTTTGGCGTCGCTTTTTTCACGGAAGACGCCCCTCCACTAGATTCCATGCTGACAAAACATGCTATTACGCTGACCATCGCCGCTTGCCTCTCCAACACGGGCCTGGCTGCCGGCCCCCTTGATCAAGCCGAGCGCAGCCACTCCATCGCCGCGCGCATGCAGGCGGAAACGTCGAAGGCCGCCGATCCGGACGCTCCCGCGCCGCTGCCCGTGCCCAGCGATATCTCGCTGGCCGAACTGGCGCGCCGCCTGGCGCTGGGCCAGGCGCACAGCGCCGAAAAGCACCTCAGCAGCGCGCTCGACCCGGCCGCGCTGACGGCCCTGGCGCAGCAGATGGGTTGCCGCGATATTGTCGGCGTACAACCGTTCGGCTTCCCGCTGGATCAGACGCAGCCCACCGTCCTGAGCGGCGCCCACCTGCTGGCCCGCTGCCCGGACCGGGCCTACGTGACGATCACGGCCATGTCGATGGCGGGCAAGACGGGCAAGCGCGCCACCCTCGACCCGCAGGCGTTCAGGCACACGGTCGATGGCAGGCCGGCGCGGCGCCTGTATTACAAGGCGCCCAGCGGCCGCCAGAAGGAAACGCTGACCTTTGTCGACGGCGATTATGTCTATGCACTTGAATACTGGTCGCTCGATGACAGCCAGCAAAGCGCCATGGTCGGCACTCGCCGCATGGAAACATTGACGTTGCCGCAACAAGCCGGGCAAAAATAAGCGAAATACTGTATATTCATACAGTTATTGACTATTTCCTGTCCGCCATGCCTGCACGCCCGCACGACGCCTTGCCCTACACCATTTCCATCAGCGCCACGATCGACGCGGAAGTCGAGCAAACCCTCCTCGACGGCCTGAACGCCTATAACGATGCCATCACCGGCTATAGCGACAGGCAGGTATTGAGCGTGGTCGTGCGCGACCGCGACAGCCAGCGCGTGCTGGGCGGCGCCATGGGCCGGACCTCGCTGGGTTTGCTGTTTCTCGATTTGTTGTATTTGCCCGCCGCCTTGCGGGGGCTGGGCCTGGGCAGCCAGGTACTGGCGCAGTTCGAAGAGGAAGGACGCCGGCGCGGCTGCGCCTCGGCGGTGCTGTACACCATCAGTTTCCAGGCGCCCGAATTTTACGCGCGTCGCGGCTGGCGCCGCTTCGGCGACATCGCCTGCAGCCCGGAAGGGACGAGCAGGGTCTTCATGAGCAAGACCCTGTAGCCGATCACCGGCTGCTTACATGCCCAGCGACTTGAGCAGGTCGGCGTTGTCGTCGTCTTCCGCTTCCGCCGCAGGCGCCGGGGCGGCGTCGCGTTCGCGGTTCGCGTATTCGCCTTCCATCAGCGAGTCGGCGTCGACTTCGCGCGAATCGAAATCGTGCAGCTTGATGAACTCGGTACGGTCGATCGCCAGTTCCAGGTAGAAAATGTTGTTCTTTTCTGTATAGAAAGTGACGCGGCGCATTTCCGGGCGGTCCAGCGGCGTATCGACGCTGAGCATCACCTGCTTGTTCAGCACCAGCATCTTCGGCTGGCTCTGGGTGATATTCGTCTGCAGTTCGCGCCGCACCTTGCCCGTGAAGTCGCCGACGATCTGGTTCATCAGCTCGCCCATGATATTCGACACTTCGTCCGAGGTGTAGAAACTGGCCAGTTCCGACTTCGGCATACCCATGTGCAACATGTAGCGCTCGTAGATTTCCATCGCCGTATCGGCGGCGAAGTTGAGCACCACGAGGCCCGTGAAACCGCCATCGAACATGACGAAACAGCCGATGTCCGGCTTCAGGCCCGTCTTGGTGATGCGCTGCACCATGCCGGAATAATTGACCTTGCTTTGCGTTGCCACGTTGAGCACCCGGACCACCGAGTTGCACAAACTCATCAACAAATCTTCTGTACCGTACACAACATCCTTTTCTGCATCCATGAGCAACCTCTCCTACTATTTTAAAGATGACAGCACTGTTCCCTGCCCGCCGCGCGCCGAAAGACGAACGTTTCGCTCCGCTGGCGGACGACTTCACCTTTGCATGCCTGACCTTGCCTGGCAGGGCGCCGCGTCGCCGCCGGCGCCAGCCGCCCTCTTACTTTTTTCTGTATAGAAATAAGTATCAGATGCGCAGAATACCGAGATGTAACATTTCCGTCCAGCCATACCTGCATTTACTTGACGATCTGTGCGGAAATGCCATACCTCGCGGCCGGCCCGGCTTGCGGCTCGCCTTGCAGGCGAAACACTTGCACGGCCTGCGACAGCTGCGCCGCCTGGTCCTGCATGGCATTGGCCGCGGCCGCCGCCTGCTCGACCAGGGCCGCGTTTTGCTGCGTCACCTGGTCCATCTGGCTGATGGCTTCATTCACCTGTTCGATGCCGACGCGCTGCTCTTCGCTCGCGTCCGTGATGTCGCCGATGATGGCGCTCAGGCGCTGCACGCTGCCGACCACGTCCTGCATGGTGGCGCCGGCCTGGTCGACGAGCTTGCTGCCCGCGCCCACCTTGTCCACGGAATCGTCGATCAGGCCCTTGATTTCCCTGGCGGCCTGGCTGGACCGCTGGGCCAGGTTGCGCACTTCCGTGGCCACGACGGCAAAGCCGCGCCCCTGCTCCCCGGCGCGCGCCGCTTCCACGGCCGCATTCAGGGCCAATATATTGGTCTGGAAGGCGATGCCGTCGATGACGCCGATGATGTCGGCAATCTTGCGCGAAGAATCATTGATCGAGCCCATGGTCTGCACCACCTCGGCAACCACCGCGCCGCCACGGACGGCCACGGCGGACGCGGACGCCGCCAGCGAGCGCGCCGCCAGCGCATTGTCCGCGTTCTGCTTGACGGCCGCCGTCAGCTCTTCCATCGACGAGGCCGTTTCTTCCAGCGAACTGGCCTGCTGCTCCGTGCGCGACGACAGGTCCATATTGCCGGCTGCGATCTGCCCCGATGCCGTGGCGATCGTCTCCGTGCCGCCGCGCACCTCGCCCACGATGCGCACCAGCGACGCATTCATGTCGCGCAGGGCGGCCATCAATTCCCCCGTCTCATCGCGCGAACGCACGACGATGCGGCTGCCCAGGTCGCCTTGCGCCACGCGCTGGGCCAGCGCCACGGCTTCACCGAGCGGCACGGTGATATTACGCGTCAACAAGATGGCCAGCACCGCCGCCAGCAGGACGGCGACGGCGCCCCCGCCCAGCAGCACCGCCGTGGTGCGCGACTTCAGGGCGGCGGCCTCGGCGGCGCGCTGGGTCAGCAGCATACTTTCCGTCTTGCCCACGTCCGCCAGCAAGGCGCGCATCGCATCCATGCCCGCCTTGCCCTTGCCGGCCTGCTCGGCCGCCACGACCGCGTCGAGGCTGCCATCGGCGGCCGCCGCGCGGCGCAGGGCGATCACGGGGTCGATGGCGCTCGCCTGCCACTGCCGCTGCGTGCGTTCCAGCACCGCCAGGCGCTCCTGCTGCGTTGGATTATCGGCCGTCAGGGCGCGGATCCTCCGCAGATGTTCGCCAAAGCTGCGCTGGCCCGCCAGCAGCGGCTCGAGCGAGCCATCCTTGCCCGTCAGGGCAAAGCCCCGCTGGCCCGTTTCGATATTGATCAGGCTTTCCAGCAGGCCGCTGGCCTCGCCCAGCACTTCATAGGTATGGATATTCACGCCATTCGCCTCGCCCAGCCGCGACAGATTCGTTTGCGCGGAGGCGACCAGTATCGCCAGCAAGGCGACGACGGCGCCAAAGGCCAGGTACAGGCGGGTGCCGATCTTTAAGTTGGACCATGCGTTGGACAATGCCATAGTGAGTCTCCATTCGGGTGGCGCAGGATGAGAATGTTGTCCAGGACAAACATCGGAGCGTCATCATAGCGATAAAAATGGAAACATTAGTTGCTTTTAGTCTACAATTTATACCTTTCCGTCTCTTTGTTGCCCCATGGATCTGTTGTCTGCCTTGTTGCTGCGCCTGGACTTTTCCGCCGACACCTTCTTCGAGGGAGCGTTCTGCGGCAGCAACCATTTCCCTGCCCAAGCCGGCACGGGCCACCTGCACCTGGTGCGGCAGGGACCGGCGACCTTCATCCATGCCGATGGCACGCGGCTGCTGGCCGATGCGCCCTCGCTGGTGTTCTACCCGCGCCCGCTGGCGCATGGGCTGGACACGGGCGGCGGCACGGCACGGCTGCTGTGCGCCACCGTCCGCCTGGCCGGCGGCGACGATGCCGTGATCGACAGCCTGCCGCCCTGGCTGCACATTCCGCTGGCACAACTGCCGGCCATGGCCGGCGTGCTCGAGCTGCTGTTCGACGAAGCGCAGCACGGCGGACTGGGGCGCAAACTGGTGCTGGACCGCCTGTGCGACGTGCTGATCGTCCAGCTGCTGCGCCATGCGCTGGCCAGCGGGCTGATATCGGCGCCGCGCCTGTTCGGCCTGGCCGACGCCGCCCTCGCCAAGGCCCTGGCGGCCATGCACGAGCATCCCGGGCGCCACTGGACGGTGGCGTCGCTGGCGACCCTGTGCGGCATGTCGCGCAGCCGCTTCGCGCGCCAGTTCCATGCGGTGCTCGGCTGCCCGCCCGCCGCCTACCTGACGGGGCAGCGCATGCTGCGGGCCCAGGCGCTGCTCAGGCAAGGCAGGCTGGTGCAGGACGTCGCGCTGGAAGTGGGCTATGGCAGCCAGCCCGCCTTCACGCGCGCCTTCCGCGCCAGCCTCGGGCAGTCGCCGCGCGACTGGCTGGCGCAGGCGGACCGGGCCGGGTCCCCGCCCTCCTCAGCGGGCGGCGGCTAGAAACCGGACGGGCGCATGACGGCGTATGCGGGCAGGCCTTGCGTGCGGCCCTTGTTGCGGCCTTGCCCGTGCCCCTAGAATAGTGATTTATATCAAACATATCCGAGACGGCCGCCGGCGGCGCCGTCACGCGCAATGCAGGGAAAGACGACGATACCGATGAATACACTTGTTGAGCTGGTCACAGAGGAAATGACGGCGGCCATCCACGCCTGGTTCGATGAAAGGCTGCAACGCACGGACCTGGAGCAATCAGTCAGGCGCACGACCTTGCAAGCAGGCATCTTCAACGACTTGATGCTCGACTACAAGCCGGGCCGCCCGATGGCCGACGATCTCGACCTGGGCCTCGATAACGACGACGCGTCCCGTTTCAGGACGGCGGCGCGCCTAGACGACGCGCACATGCGCGACGCCGTCGTGCCGCGGCTGACGGCAGTCGTGCAAGCCCGCCTGACGCCGCTGGCGGACACGCCGATGATCGATTACCGCTTCACCTGCCGCGGCAAGTTCCAGACGGCGCAGGGCAAGCTGCACCTGACCTTGCTGGAGTACGTCAACGGGGATAAGCGCGAGGCCTTGCTGGACAACATACACGCGTACATCGGGCAAAAGCTCACGCAGGGCAAGCATCCGACGAAGCCGCTGGAAACCTTCTTCCTGGCGCGCCACCTGCTCGACCCGCAGCTGTTCCCCCAGCTCGACGTGGCCTGGACCATCGCCCAGTACGACCGCATCCAGGCCTTGAACAAGTCCCGGCCGGACGCCTTGGCCGAGCACCGCGCCGACATCCTCCGCGCCATCACGCAATGGGCGGAAAACGTTTACCTGCCGCAATTCTATGACCGCGCGCTGTCCGCCTACCGCGCCACCGAATACACGCTGAAAGCGGGCGCGGCGCTTGACAAGCAGGCGCTGGCGCCCATCGACCTGCTGCTGTACGGCGCCGTGCTGATCTTGCGCCACGAACCGAGCTACGCCAAGTCGAAGGGCCTGAAATTCCTGGACATCGCGCGCGAACTGGGCAGCGAACGGGCCGTGCGCATGCTCGCGGAAGGCAGCGGCAGCTTTCCCGATGCCGACATCCGCCTGAACAATGCGCTGCTCGAATGCCGCGCCAACGACGTGTTTGCCACGATCAGCATCACGATTGCCCGGGAAGAGGAAGCGGCGTATGCGCAGGCGCTGGCCTTCATCACGCATTTGCTCGACAAGGGCTTCCCGAAAAGCTGCCAGATCAAGCTCAAGTCCAGGGTCAAGGAATACTTGCCCATCAAGGGACTGGCGAAATCCGATACGCACCGCTTCTTTGCCAACGCCCTCGCCTATGCTGGCCTGCAGCCGCAGCTGGAAGCGTATGCGCGCGCCGCCATCCTGCAATTCGAATTCTATGCGGACACGGAAGGCGAAAAGAATTGCATGCCCGGCAGCTACGCCACGTTCGGGCTGGGCTTGCTCGACGCCCGTTATTTCCCGCTGGTGCAGCACTACATGGCCAACGTCGACGAGGAACATCAGAGCGTGCAGGACCAGTTCACGGCCGCCTTTGCCGAACAACATGGCGTGACGCGCGACTCCGCTCCCGTGCTGGCGGCATGCCTGCGCGCGTGCACGGACAATGCCAAGGTAAAAATCCAGGCCGAACTGGACGAAGTGGAGAAGCTGGAACTGTTCTGCCAGCAGCTGCAGGGACTGGACGGCTATCTGGTCGAGCACATGCTGTACCCGGTCTGGGGCAAGCTGGAAAAACTGGCGGCCCTGGCGCGCAAGGCGCAAGGCCGGCGCAAGGAGCTGCTGCTGGCCCTGCTGGAAGCGGCCAGCAGGGCGGACGCCTAATGTGTGCAACGTTATGACTTTCACCATCTATAATGCGGGCGCTGAAGTTGCTATAAAGCATCTTTTTTGCGCCTGACATCGTATCGTGGAGAACAGACATGCATCAAACACAACAAACATCGCGCACCCTCGTGCTGGCGGCAACCGTTGCCGCCGCCGTGGCGCTGGCCCAGCCCGCCGTTGCCGCCGATACCGCCGTGGCACTGGCGCCCGTCGACGTGGCCAAGCTCTACATCAAGACCATCATCAACCACGATGAAGCGGGCGTCGCCCAGCTCAATGCCTACCTGCGCCCCACGCGCCTGGCCGGCCAGCAATCGGCCGAGTACGCGTCGTACAGCGGCTTGAAGGAGGCGGATGCAAAATTCCCGAAAGAAACCGGCAAGCTGATCGCCGACCTGTTCCCCGCCGCCATGCGCGCGGCCGTGACGCCGGCTGCCGAACAGCTGGCCGCGAACGTCGTCGCCGCCAAGGATGGCGCCGCGTGCCAGACCACGAAGGCCGACCCCGTGACGGTGGCAAACGGCATCCAGACGGTCGTCGTCAGCTTCGAATGCCAGCTCGTCAAGGTGCCCGTGACATGGGCGCCTGCCGCCCAGCAGCTGGCCAAGAGCGGCTGCAAGGCCGAAGAATGCGCGGCCGGCCTGCAAAAGATCGCCGCCACCTACACGAGCTCGCCGAAGCAGACGTGGCGCGCCGTGTTTGCCCTCAGCCGCGAGAAAGACTCGGAAGCGTGGCGCAACGATTTCGCGCGCGAAACCTTCGATGAAATCTGGGAATACCTGTAATCCCGGCGTCGTTTAGAATGGCGGGATGGACAAATTGACACCGGCACCACAGCCCGCGGGCCTGGCCTTGCTGCGCTTGATCGCCCCCGGCCATGTGGAAGGCGCGGTGGTCGCGCAAGCGCTGGCGCAAGACTTGCCTGCCCTGCACGGCAAGCAATTGCTGGCGCTGCTGCGCCGGCTGCGTGCCACCCAATCGAATCAGCAGGACTATGCGGGCGCCAGCCCGGCGCAGGCCGAGCAGCAGTTCGGCGCCGCCATCGCCGCCGTCAAGGCGGAACTGGCCACGCGTCCGCACATCCCCAACAAGCAGGAAGCGAAGGCCCTGCGCCAGGCGGCGGCAAAGAAGCGCTGAACGGGCCTGCGGTGCGCGGGCGGGCGAGGCCCTCCTCCTATAATCGGTGACGATACATTATTTCCCGCACTGAAAGGATTCCCCATGCCCACACGCTTTTCCCGCCACCTGGCCGGCTGCGCCATCCTCGCCATCTCCAGCCTGGCCGCCATGCAGGCGGCCCATGCCCTGGAGACGGGGCCCATCGACGCGCGCGCCGTGTGGCAGGAACGCTCGCTGTCGGCTTGCCGCAGCGAACAATCCCGCACTGCCCCCGACGTCTGCCTGCTGCGCACCATGCAGCGCTCGGGCGCGCACCCGCAAGCCATCGCCGCCGCCAAAATGCTGGTGAAGGCCGACAAGGCCGGCTTCATTTCCGCCTGGCGCCCGCTGGGCAAGGCGGCCCTGGCCACCGTCACCTATCCGTTTCGCGCCAACACGAATGAAGGCAGCCTGCTGATCGGCAGCGATGGCGCCGCCATCGACGTCGACGAGGATTCCGTGCGCGAGGAAGACCGGGCCACGCCAGCCTGGCGCGCGTTTGCCGCCGCCCACCCGGACGCCGTGCCATTCGCCCCCGCCGACTTCGTCGGCAGCACGGCGACCGCCGATGGCGGCCAGAGCGTGCTGTTTTCCACGCCCCTGAAGAGCTGTCATGCCTGCGCCGGCGACGGCGCCCTGCTCGTTGCCTATACTATCGACCAGGCGGGGATCGTGCGCGAGCGCAAGCTATTGACGATCAGGTAATGCTGCTCCAAAGATAAGATAGAATTGCTTGGTGGCATGTCTATACGAGTACATGCCATCTATCCAACCTATTTATCACGGGAAAACATGCGCCGCTCTTGCCTTGCTCTGCACCTCACCGCCGCCCTGCTGCTGTCCAGCCCCTTCCACCTCGCCACGGCCGCGCCGGCCGCCGCCGCGACTTCCGGCGCGGCCACGCCGCTCGTCATCGGCGAAAGTTTCACCATCGACTCGCAAGCGCTGAAGGAACAGCGCCACATCAATGTGTACATGGCGCGCGCCTGGGACACGCCGCCCGACGCGCCCCTGCCCGTGCTGTACATGCCCGATGGCGGCATCCAGGAAGATTTCCTGCACGTGGCCGGCTTGCTGCAGGTGTCGGTAGCCAACGGCACGATGCGCCCGTTCATGCTGGTCGGCATGCAAAACACGCAGCGCCGGCGCGACCTGACGGGGCCGACCGATAATGCGCAAGACCGCAAGATCGCGCCCGTCGTGGGCGGTGCGCCAGCCTACCGGGCCTTCATCCGCGACGAACTGATGCCGGAAGTCAAGCGCCGCTACCGCACGACGGGCGAGACGGCCATCGTCGGCGAATCGCTGGCTGGCCTGTTCGTGGTGGAAACGTATCTGCTGGAACCGCAGCTGTTCGACCATTACCTGGCCTTCGACCCCAGCCTGTGGTGGAACGGCGGCGCCCTGCCGCGCCAGGCGCCGTCCCTGCTGGCGAAAGGCGCGCCGGGCAAGCGCAGCCTGTACCTGGCGTCGAGCGGCGAAGCGGGCATCGCCGTGGAAGTGCAGCGCCTGGCCGACGTGCTGGCAACGCAGGCGCCGACCGGCTTGCAGTGGCACCAGGAAAAGATGCCGGCCGAAACCCATGGCACGATCTACCACCCGGCCGCCTTGAAAGCGTTCCGCGCCGTATTCAAGCCGCAGGCAGCGGCCGGCCAGTAAAACATGGACAAACTGTAATCTTGCGCCAGCCTCGGGCGCGGGATCGGACGAGTAAAATCGGCTGCCCTTTACCGGCAGCCTTTTTTTCGCCTACCCGAGTCCCCCATCATGAATTTTTTGCAATTATTTATCCTGTCCATCGTCCAGGGCTTTGCCGAGCTGCTGCCCGTGTCCAGCTCCGCCCACGTCATCATGGCGGAAAAGCTGATGGGACTGGACCCTACCTCGCCCGAGCTGACCATGCTGCTCGTGATGCTGCACACGGGCACCATGTTCGCCGTCATCGTGTATTTCTGGGCATCCTGGCGCGCCACGTATTTCAGTTCGGCCAGCGCTTTCCGCAGCAATGTGCTGCTGCTGGCGGCCGCCACGGCCCTGACGGGCATCGTCGGCTTCGGCTTGCTGAAAGGCATTACGCACGTCATGAGCAAGGATGCACCCGGCTTTGAAATCGAACACCTGTTCGGCAATGCGAAACTGATGGCCGCCGCCCTGGCCGCCGCAGGCGTGCTGATCATCGTCTCCTCGCGCCTGCAGGCGCGCCAGCATGGCACCTTGTCCATCGGCAAGGCGATGGTGATCGGCGCCGTGCAGGGCCTGTGCCTGCCCTTCCGCGGCTTTTCCCGCTCGGGCGCCACGATTTCGGCCGGCATCGCCATGGGCGTGCCGCAGCGCCGTGCCGAGGAATTCAGCTTTGCCCTGGCCGTCGTGCTGACGCCGGCCGTGCTGGTCAAGGAAGGCTGGCGCTTCTACCAGGCCGTGGCGCATGGCAGCCTGGACCACCTGGAACATGGCAACAGCCTGCTGCATTTGCTCGGCCCCAGCCTGCTGGGCATGCTGCTCGCGTTCCTGGCCGGCTTGCTGGCCCTGCGCTGGCTGTCGCGCTGGCTGGAACAGGGCCGCTGGCATTTCTTTGGCGCCTATTGCCTGCTGGCCTCGTTGGTGGTGCTGTACGTAGGGTAGAATCGCCGGGTTTCCAGTTTGTCACTACCATCCCAGCCAGGTTCTACAGAAAGCCAACGATGAATTTCGCCGCCACCGCCGCCCTCTCGCTTGCCATGTCCACCGATGCCTTCGCGGCCGCCGTGGGCAAGGGCGCTGCCCTGCACAAGCCGCAATGGCGCGAGGCGCTGCGCACGGGCCTGATCTTCGGCGTCATCGAAGCCATCACGCCCATCATCGGCTGGGCGCTGGGCAGCGTCGCCGCGCCCTACGTGGAAGCGTGGGACCACTGGATCGCCTTCAGCCTGCTGGGCATCATCGGACTGTTGATGATACGCAATGCGCTGTCCGATGCCGACGAGGAAGAAGCGCTGGCCCAGTCGCACTCGTTCTGGGTGCTGGCCGTCACGGGCCTGGCCACCAGCATCGACGCCATGGTGGTGGGCGCGGGCCTGGCCTTGCTGGGCGCCAATATCGTCGTCACGGCCGCCGCCATCGGCTTTTCCACCTTCGTCATGGTGACGCTGGGCGTGATGCTGGGCCGCGTGCTCGGCACCATCGCCGGGCGGCGCGCCGAACTGGCGGGCGGCCTGGTGCTGATCATCATCGGCTGCGTGATCCTGTACGAGCATATCGGCCACGGGGCCTGAAGCCGGGACGCGCACGACACAGCCGCTGGCGTGGCCGGCGGCCCGCTTTGTGCTACATTCAAGGCTCTGCATTCATGTCTCGCAAGGTGACCACCATGGAAACTCTGGAGCTGATCTTCGCCTCGCTGGTACGCGAAACGGCCGTCTCGATACGCGACCACCACATTCCCTTTGCCATCAAGCACGACGAACGCGCCTATTTCGAATGGATGGATGGGCACCCGATCAGCGGCTATATCCAGGAAGCGTATCGCGAGATCGAGGAAACGGCCCAGCAGATCCGCGCCATTCGCGCTGGGTGATGACGCTTGCCGCAAGCTACTGCGCGGGGGGCTTTGCGGCCTGCGATGCTCACCGTACTCATGTACGGTTGCGCTTCTCGGCCACACATCACCACCGCTCGCTACGCTTGCAGCAAGCGTCGTGACGTGCGTTGGATCGTGGTCAGGAATTGGGGTATTGATCGAGATCAAACACTCTGCTGTTCGATACGCGTGGCATGGTCTGGCCGATGACAATCAGGTCTGGAGGCGGCAAACATGGATCAGCAACAGAAACACCAGATCAGGGGCTATGAATTTCATGTGGCGGGGGCGCTGGAGAAGGATGGGCGCTACCGGGGCATGATACTGGTCAGCAAGCGCGGCGATACGCTGCAGGTGTATGCCAAGCCCGTGCTGATCGAAACGGCCAGCAGCTTCAAGTCCGTGCATGCGGCCCTGATCGAGGCGTCCGCCTACGCCCAGGAGCTCATCTATAACGGCGCCATCACGGCCCTGCTGCCGGCCGAGGCGCCCGCCAGCGGCAAGCCGGCGCCGCGGCCGCCCGACCTCGTCGGCAACTGAAGCAGGGCCGTATCAACGGCCGGCGCGACCGCCGCAGGCACGCGTATAATCACGCGCTTCCCCCGAACGAGATGCTAAAAGAATGGAACATGTGAATTTGCCGCTGCTCTTCCTGGTCGGCTGCGCCCTGATCGCCTTGCTGGCCAAGAGGAACGGCTACTCGTGGTATCTGTTTTTCTTTGCCATTGCCGTGCCCGCCCCCCTCTTGCTGCTGGCCCTGCCCCACGTGCTGGGCGTGGAAACGGCATCGCAGACGCCCGTGCGCCTGGGCGCCGCCCTGCTCTTCCCCCTGGCGGGCCTGCTGCTGGCCTTGCGCCGCAAACGCTGACCGCGCCGGGCAGCAAGGCTCAGCGGCCGGGCATGCCGTCGGCCAGGCGCCAGCCGACCGACAGGGCTACCTGCTGCGCTTCTTTTTCATTGCTGCAATCGTCGTAATCGCAGGTATCCGCATACGCGCCGCGCGCATGGTTCTGGCTGATGAAGGAGCCGACCCAGCGGCCGTCGCGGCGCTGGCTGGCCGTGGCGCTGATGGTGAAACCCTTGTGGATGGTGGGATTTTCAAAAGACATGTTGCCTCCGATGCAATAGCGTCAGCCACCTGACTGGATTCCACTGTGCGCCTTTGCCCGCGCGCCGTCTGTACGCTTGATCACACTCAGGACCTGCGCGTGCGCGGGACCTCGCGCCGCCCCGCGTTCGGGTATGATTTCACCATGTGTGGACGATTCGATCAAAATGACACGGCACGCGTGCTGGCGTCATCCTTCGGCTGGACCGACGCGGTGTTCGACAGCGAGGCCGAGCCGCACCTGAACGTCTCGCCCGGCACCTACCGTCCCGTGCTGCACATCCAGGATGGCCAGCGCCGCGTCGATGATGTCTACTGGGGCTACCGCCCCGCGTGGGCCGCGCACGCCGTGCCCGCGCCCGGCAAGAAAAAAATCCCCGTCGCCATCAATGCCCGGCTGGAAAAACTCGCCGGCGCCTACTGGAAACCCTTGCTGCGCGCGGGGCGCGGCATCGTCTGCGTCGATGGCTGGTATGAATGGACGGGGGAAAAAGGCGGCAAGCAGCCGTGGCACATCCACCGCCGCGACCGCGCGCGCCTGTTCCTGCTGGCCCTGGCCCAGTTCGGGCCGTACAAGCACAGCCGCGAAGAAACGGGCTTCGTGCTGGTCACGGCCGACAGCCTGGGCGGCATGGTCGATATCCACGACCGCCGTCCCGTGGCCGTCAGCCTGGCAGACGCGCACCGCTGGCTAGCCCCCACGCTCACGCCCGAGCAGGCGCTGCACCTGGCGCGCACCTGCATGCTCGACGCGGACTTGTTCGAGTGGCATGCCGTCGATAATCCGCTCGTGCCGTCCGCCAAGGCCAAGGCACCGCCGCCGGCGTCGCCGCAAGGCGCCTTCGACTGGGGCGCCGACTAATTCAAGCGGGCAAGCGCGCCAGCCGGCGCCACAGCGCCTCCATGGGCCCCTGTCTGAAATGCCGCAGCCAATAGCGGCTCAGTACCACCTGCCCCGCCATGATGATGACCGCCAGGCCCAGCATCCCGGCGGGACGCAGCGTGGCGCCCCAGCCCAGGCCCGGCCCCTGCAGCAGCCAGGTGCCGAGTACCGATTGCAGCAGATAATTGCTCAGCGCCATGCGTCCCACGGGCGCCAGCCAGGCACCGAGCCAGCGCAGCATGCCGGGAGCGGCCAGCATCAGCGCGGCCACATAGCCGGCCGCCAGCAGCGGGCCGCCCGCGAACAGGCCCACTTCGAACAGGGCCGTGTCGAATACGGTTTGATATGGATCCGCCACCTGCCACGCGATGGCGCCCGCCGCCAGCAGGCTGAACGGCAAACCCACGCCCAGTCCCACGGCGCGCACGCGGCGCCACAGGCGCTCGTGGCGCTGCGGCTGTGTCAGCCAGCCCAGGCGCACGGACAAGATGCCCAGCAGGAACAGCACGATGATATGCGGCAGCATGACGATGGCGTACAGCAAGGAAACGAGGAAATCGTTGGCGCGCAGCCTGGCCACGGCCCACGCGCCGCCCTGCGTATAGGTCGCGTAGCGGGCGGCGAAGCTGTGCAAATCCTGCGCCGTATCCGGTGCGCCGCCCTGCTGGCCCACGGGTATGAGCAAGCACATGAAGAGCAGGAAACCGCCCGCCACCAGCCAGGCGCGGTTGCGCACGCGGCCCAGTCTGGCGCCGGCCAGCGGCAGGACCAGCATGCCGGCCACCGCATACGAGGTGAGCACGTCGCCGCTCCAGATACAGAAACCGTGCAGCAGGCCGAAC
Organism: Janthinobacterium sp. TND4EL3; assembly: GCF_900156175.1. Taxonomy (GTDB): domain Bacteria; phylum Pseudomonadota; class Gammaproteobacteria; order Burkholderiales; family Burkholderiaceae_D; genus Janthinobacterium. The sequence continues at coordinate 39,358 of NZ_FTMV01000008.1, read as the reverse complement.
GCCAGCAGCCAGCGCAGCCGCCGCCGGTAAGCCGCTTGCGCCTGCTCCCAGCTGCCCAGCCGGCGTTGCAGGGAACGCGTCTGCAGGGCAAAGCCGGCGCCGAACAGATAGGCGAAGACGGGATAGAACTTGAATTGCGCCAGCGCCGCCACGCCGAAAATGACGAGCTGGTCGAGCACGGGCGGCTGCGCCGGCAAGGTGCCGTAGCGCAAGGACAGCGTGCCCCAGGCAAAGCCCCAGACATTCACGAGCAGGATGCCAAACACGGCGATGCCGCGCAGCACGTCGAGCTGCAGCAACCTGCCGGGCCTGGCGCTCATGGCGTTGATGGCGTTCAGGGGCGCGCCAGGGTCGGGTAATCAACCACCTGCAGGGTGAAGCCGGACGCGTCCGATTGCAGCCGCGCCTGGCCGCCGAACGGCAAGGTGACGCGGCGGCGGATATGGCCGAATTCGAGCCCCGTCAGCACGGGCACGGGCAGGCGCTCGCGCACGTAGGCCAGCATGACGTCGAAATCGTAGCCCTTGTCCATGGGACTGAGTTTATATGCGGAAAAGTCGCCGAGCACGACCGCGTGCTGGCGCTGAAGCACGCCCGCATGCAGCAATTGCAGCAGCATGCGCTCGACCCGGTACGGGTGCTCGTTGACGTCTTCCAGGAACAGGATGCCGCCATCGACCTGCGGGAAATACGGCGTGCCCAGCAGGTGAACCAGCATGGCCAGATTACCGCCCCACAAGGTGCCCACCGCCTCGACCTGCGGATTGCCCGTAGCCGTGCCCGTGACCGTGTGCGTGGGACCGGCCAGGCAGGACCACAGTTGATCGAGCGTAAATGGCTCGGGCTCGTCGCGCGTAAAATCGTCGCAGACCATGGGGCCGGCAAAGCTGGCGCGGCCCGTTTTCGCCATCAAGCCCATGTGGAAGGCCGTAAAATCGCTGTAGCCGACGAACAGCTTGCGGCTGGCGGCCATGCGCTCGAAATCGATATCGGGCAGGATGCGGCTGATGCCGTAGCTGCCGCGCAAGGCCAGCACCACCTGCACGTCCGGGTCGGCGGCGGCCGCGTTGAGCTGCGCCAGGCGGCCCGCATCCGTGCCGCCGAAGCGCTGGAAAGTATGTTCAGGATCGTAATAATTGTGGACGGTGGCGCCTTGCGCCTGCAGGCGGGCGATGCCGCGCGCCACGGCCGCGTCATCGGGCGCGCAACCGCCCGGCGCCACGATGGCGATGCCAATTTCAGGTGTCTTCAAAATGCCCGTGCCTTCAAAAGTGGTGGGCGCGCCTAGGCTGGCTGGGAGCGCATCTGGGGCGCCATCTTACCTTGCAGATGCACATCGATCAAGGCGAGCAGACGCTCGATCAGCTGGGGCGGCATGTCGTGCCCCATGCCTTCGATCACTTCGAGCCGCGCGCCCGGAATCAGCGCCGCCGTATCGATGCCGCAGGCGACGGGGATCAGGGGGTCGGCCGCGCCATGGATCACGAGCGCCGGGCAGCTGATGCTCGGCAACAAGGCCGTGCGTTCGCCCGAGGCGGCAATCGCCACCATTTGCCGCGCCACGCCTTCGGGGCAGCTGCCGCGCTCCAGCGCCGCCTCGATGCGCTGGTACAGCAGTTTTTCCGACACGGGATAGGCGGGACTGCCGATGACGCGCACGGTGGCCGCCATGTGCGCCATCAGTTCGGCACGGCTGGCATTGCGTTTCGGCCGTTGCAATAAAGCATTGCGCGCGGCCCGCGTGGGGCCGGGCAAGCCGCGCCGGCCGCTGCTCGACATGATGGAAGTCAGGCTGAGCACCTGCAGCGGCGCGCGCGCCGCCATCACTTGCGCGATCATGCCGCCCATCGATACGCCGATCACGTGCGCCTGGGCAATGCGCAAGGCCGCCAGCAAGCCCAGCGCGTCGTCCGCCATGTCATCGAGGGTGTAGGAGGTTTTCAGGGGCCAGCCCAGCAGGTTTTTCACGTAGGCCAGCGGCAGATAGGGCTTGCCCCCTTGCGCCATCTTGCTCGACAGGCCGCTGTCGCGGTTGTCGAAACGCAAGACACGAAAGCCCTGTTCCACGATGCCTTCGACGAAGTCCGCCGGCCAGGCGATCAGCTGCATGCCCAGGCCCATGACCAGCAGCACGCACGGGTCGTCCGGGTTGCCGTGGCTTTCATAAGCTATGTTGAGGCCGTTCGCCATGATGGTTGCCATGATTGCCTCTCTTTCAGGAACCGGCACGCAGGCACGATCTGCGTTCCTGGAATCAGCATACCACTATTGTGATAGTACCATCATGACTCATGCGAAAGTCCCGCCGCACTGTTGCCGCGCCGGTACGCCGGGCGGCAACAGTGCAGTGTCCGTAGTGCTGCTTACTTGGCTTTCGGCAAGGAGTCGGCCAGGTCCACCCACGCCTGCGGCTGCGGTTTGCCCCGTTCGCGCACGCCGAAGAAGGAGACCACTTGCGTGCCGTCGTTGTCGAAGAATTCGACGGACGTGACGCCGCCCCGCTTGACGACCCAGCCGCTGCGCAGGGCCGTATCGCGGATGTGCAGGTTGAAGTCGGGGTCCAGCACGTTGAAGAAGCCGCCTGCGGCCATGGTTTTCTCGATCTTGCCGCTGTAGATCTGTGTCAAGCCGTCATTGCCCAGGAAAACCATGATGGCGACCTTGTCCTGCGCCGCGTTTTCCAGCAGGGTGCGCAGCGCTTGCGGCGTCACGCGCTCGACCACGCCGGCCGGCGCCAGGCGCAGCGCCTGTTCGCGCGTCAGGTGGAATTCGCGCATGATTTGCGCAAACTGGTGCACGTCCGTCATGTCTTTCCAGGCCAGCTGGAATTCCTTGACGTCGATCTCGCTGTCCGGCTTCTCCGCCGCTTTCGGCGCCACGGCCAGCACGTTCAATTCCGCGCTTTGCTGGGGCAGGCGGAAGGTGGCCACCAATTTATCGTAGACGGCCACGCCAGCCTCGTTGCGCAGGTAGATCTTGTGCACGGCCGTGCCGTTGGCATCGAAAAACTGCAGGCTGCGCGTGGGCTTGCCGTCGCGGCCTGCTTGTTCTACCGCAAATGCGTATTTCCAGTTTTCAAAGTGGAAACGCAGGTCGATCTGGCCGCCCAGGTAGCCGCCCGCGATATTGCGCTCGCGCGCCTGCGTTTCCGGGTCGTGCTTGGCGTCGGCCTGTGCCGACTTGTCGCCCGCCTGCTTGAACTTGCTGGCCACGCCCGTCGTTTCGATGACGCCGTTTTCATTGCGCGTGATCGCTTGCACGCGGCCCAGGTCCAGCGCGGCGCGCATGATTTCGCGCGGCTGGTTGCCGTCCGCCTGCAATCGCGTCACGCCCTTGCCGATGTTGGTTGCCAGCAATTGCGCTTCGGACACACCCAGCGCGCGCGCCGCGTCGCGGATCTGCAGCTTCGGCTGTTCCGTGCGCAAGGTGGACCAGCGTTCCGCCAGGGTGGCTGGGGCCGCGTACGCGTTGGCAATCAGCAGGCTGCCTAGCAGGGAGAGAACGAGTTTGGATAACTTCATAGAGAGACCATTCAATCAAACATGGAAAAAATAAGAGGCGCAGGCGCGCCTCCCCGGTGAAACCTAGAAATTGACGCTGAGGCTGGCTGCGACGTTGCGGCCCGGCTTGGCGTAGCGCTCGATCTCGGCGCGGTTGGCGGCCGTGGTGCCGGCGGCCAGGCTGCGCGAGGCGGCGTAGTCCCAGTACTTGCGATCCGTCAAGTTGTACACGCCGACGACGATCTTCGCGTTCTTGTGCACGTTCCAGTACGTCGACAGGTCGAAGATCGTGTACGACGGCACGGTAAACAGCGGGCCGGGATCGCCGATCAGCAGGTTTTCCGGTGCCTGCTTGGCGCCCGCATGCACGACAGTCAGCGCCAGGCCGAACAGCTCGTTTGCATGGTCGTAGCCGAAGGTCAAGGCCGACTTGGCCGGCGCCACCGAGTTCAGGCCGCCGCTCTCGCCCGTCTGGGTATTGAAGGAGCGGCCCTTGGCCACGCCGGTGGCCAGGTCCACGTGGTAGCCCTGCATGGCCGGCGCCCAGGCGCCCAGTTCCGCGCGCAGGGTCAGCTCGGCGCCCCAGGTGCGGGCATTGCCGATGTTTTCCGGGCGGAACAGGCCGCGCGTGATGGTGGGGTAGTTCACCGGATCATCTTTTTGCATCACGTAATCGACCATGTCCGTGTATTCCGTCTGGTAGACGGACGCGTGCATGCTCAAGCCCCTGGCGACGTCGCCCTTCAGGCCCAGTTCATACGCCTTGCTGGTTTCCTTGCGCAAATTCGCATTGCCCAGCACGGCATAGCCCTGCCCCGTCCCTGTGTAGCTGAACGAGTCGTAGGTGCCCGTGCGCTCGGCCGCCGTCGGCAGGCGCGTGCCGCGCGTGAAGGTGGCGTAGGCGCTCATCTGCGGCAGCACTTCCACGGACAGGCTCAGGCTGGGCGTGAAATAGGTATCGCTCTCTTCGCGCACTTCCTTGGCTGCGTTCGGCACGGCGATCGCATAGGTTTGCAGGTTTTTCGGCGTGTTCTTGCGGTAATCGGCACGCAGGCCCGGCGTCAGCACGGCTTTCTTGCCCGCCAGATCAAAGCTGAGGTCGTCGCGCACGTACAGGGCCAGCTTGCTCGTGTCCATGTCGGCCATGCGGTTCTTGTTGGTGACCTGATGCTGGCCCGTGGCGACGATGACGCGGTCTTCGCGCCACGGACGCCGAGTTTTCAGCTGTTCCAGCTGCACGCCGTACAGCAGCGCATTGTCCGCATTGAGCTGCTTGAACGCTTCCGACGTCAGGCCGATGCTGTCATTCTTGAAATTGGTATCGATCGAGCGCCGGGCCGGACTGCCGAACGTGTAGAGGCCTTGCGTCTTGTCCTCGGTTTTCGCGTTCTGCAGATACACCTTCGACGTCAGGCGGTCGAACAGGGCGACATCCTTGAGCACCACGTCGTGGCCCAGGCTCACGCGCGTGCGTTTGGCGGTGGAATCCTGCTGCACGCCCGTCGGGTAATACGTGCTGACCTTGCTGCGCAGATCGCGCTGGTTCTTGCGCTCGAACATGTCGACCGTCAAGTCCAGCTTTTGTTCGCCAGGCAAGGTCCACACGAGCTTGGACAGCAAGGCGTTCGAATGCCAGTCATCCGGGTTGACGGGCGTGCTGCCGCGGCTGTCCGTCTGCTCGCCGTCGCGGTGCACGTAGACGGCCAGGCCCTGCAGATTGGCACCAATTTTGGCGGCGCCCGTCAGCGTGTGCGCATTGCTGCGGTCGGCCGTGGCGCGGCCGTATTTATAGGCCACGTAATGGTCTTTCCCCTCGCCCAGGTAATCCTCGGGCGACTTGGTGATGAAGGCCACGCCGCCGCCCAGGCCGGGATTGGCGCCGCTGGCGGCCGTCGTGCCCGAATCGATGCGCACTTCGCGGAAGGTTTCAGGGTCGAAATAATCGCGGCCCGTGGCGAAGGCGTTGAGGGTGTTGCCGTCCGGCTTGGGCGCCGCGTCGGGCAGCGCAATGCCGTCGAGCTCCAGGCTGACCCGGTTGCCTTCCAGGCCGCGGATGTTGTAGCCCGTGTTGCCGGAACCATCCCACACGCTGCCGCTGCCCGAAGCCGCCGCTGGCGCGCTGATCAAGGGCAGATAGCGCACGATGCCGCCCATTTCCGTGACATTGCGGCGCTCCAGGTCGTCCGCCGTGACGACCGTCTTGGTGCCGGCGCGGCGTTCATAGTCTTGCTTGGCGTTCACGACGATTTCCGGGAAAACGGGCAGCCTGGCCGGCTCCTGGGCCGCCGTGCCCGCATTGATGGCGGCCGTTTGCGCCTGCGCGGGCAACAAGGGCGCCGCGAACAGGCCCAGCAAGGCGGCGCGCAGCACCAGGTTATGGCGGCGGACAGGCAGGCGGGGGGAGGATACGACGGGGGCAGCGGAGCGCTGCGTAGGCACTGTAGTCATGATGATCCGGTCTAAGAGTAAAGGCTGGCTCTTGAACCCGGATCGATAACGAAAGCGTTAACGATGCATGAGGAAAGTTTGCTGGCGAAAACAATACTGTAACACGAATCATTCTCATTTGAGAATGGCAATTGGTCTAGACAGATGTTATTTCGCAACAATTATAAAAATGCCAGCCGGGGTGGCTGGCATGGTTATCATCTGGATCAGGCCATCGGGCCCTGCCCTGCTGCGCAGGATGCTAGCCCTGCGGATTGGCGAGCTTGCGCGCCTCGGCCTGGGCGCGGCGGCGCTCGACAAAGAAACGCTTGAGGAAAGCGCCGCACTCGTCGGCCAGCACGCCGCCTGCGATGGCCGTCTGGTGGTTCAGGGCCGGCTGTTCGAACAGGTTCAGCACGGAACCGCAGGCGCCCGTCTTCGGGTCGCCTGCGCCGTACACGACGCGCGCCAGCCGGGCATGCAGCATGGCGCCCGAGCACATCACGCACGGCTCCAGGGTCACGTACAGCTCGCAGCCGGGCAGCCGGTAGTTGCCCAGCTTATCGGCGGCCGCGCGCAAGGCCATCACTTCCGCGTGCGCCGTGGGGTCGTGGCGGCCGATGGGCTGGTTGTAGCCGACGGCGATGACTTCGCCATCCTTGACGACGACGGCGCCGACGGGCACTTCGCCCAGGTCCCACGCGTGCTGGGCCTGTTCCAGGGCCAGCTGCATGTAGCGCGCGTCCTGCGCACTAGCGTGCATCTCAGTCATCGGTCACTTCTGCCCAGCAATTCGGCGTTTCATGCAGCACCAGCTTATGCAGGTGCAAGCCCGTGCCGAAATGGTCGGTGAATGCGGCCTTGAGGATGTCGAAGGCGATGCGCGCCAGGTTTTCCACGGTGGGGATGCGGTCGATGACGACGGTCTTGTGGTCGGGCAGGCTGGCCAGGAAGTCGCGCACGGCCGTGTCCTTCTCGTAGACGAGGAAGGCGTGGTCCCATACGTCGACCAGGTGCTGCTTGGCCAGCGTCTTGACGTCGGAAAAGTCCATGATCATGCCATTGTCGGAATTGCCTTCCGCTTCGATGACCTTGCCGACCAGGGTGATTTCCACCGTGTAGCGGTGGCCGTGCAGGTTGCGGCACTGGCTCTTGTGGTCGGGAATGCGGTGGCCCGCGTCGAATTCGAGCTTGCGTGTGATAGTGAGCATATTGTTTTATTAAGGTATTTGCAGGAGTTTATGGGTTTGCAGGCTCAGCTTCCACTTCGGGTTGCTTTTGCACGTCTCGATGGCCAGCTGCATGTTGTGCGCGGCCAATGGACCATCCATGGCCTGCACGAAGAAGTTCTCGAAATCGAGCCCTTCGTAGGCGGCCAGGTCTTGCTGGAACTGGGGAATGACGACCTTGATCTCGTTACCCTTGTGCACCACCAGCGTGGAACCCATCTTCGGGCTGACGCAGATCCAGTCCACGCCGGCCGGCACGGGCAAGGTGCCGTTGGTTTCGATGGCGATGGTAAAGCCCACCGCGTGCATGGCGTCGATCAGGGCCGTGTCCAGCTGCAGCAGCGGCTCGCCGCCCGTAAACACCACGTATTTGCTGGCGGTATAGCTGGCCGGCCACAGGCTGTCGATCAGCGCGGCCAATTCCTGCGGCGTCTTGAACTTGCCGCCCAGTTCGCCATCGGTGCCGACGAAATCCGTGTCGCAGAACTGGCACACGGCCGTGGCGCGGTCGCTTTCGCGGCCCGTCCACAGGTTGCAGCCGGAAAAGCGGCAAAACACGGCCGGGCGGCCCGCGTGCGCGCCTTCGCCCTGCAGCGTGTAAAAAATCTCTTTGATGCTATAAGTCACTGTATTTCCTAAGAGCTGGCCGGCGCATCGCGCATGGATGCGGGCGCGCCCGGCGCAAAACACCTGGCCGGGGGCGTGAAGCCGATTGACAACCCTCTATTATATGCCGCCACAACACTTCCCGTGCAAATGCCGCGTCTGCCGCACGGCGACGCGGGGAAACGGACAAGAATGCGACGCTGGCGCGGCTATCTGCGCAGCTTTTGCGTTTAGACAATATAAATACCTTCAAGCCAATATATTTTCTGTAATGACATTGCCTGATGGCAAACTTTTAGGGAGCGAGAAGATGACGCATCGCCACATCCGCCTGCCTGCCCGGTTCGGCATTCCCGCTTGCCTCGGCGCCTGCGCGGCCGCTTCGCTGCAGGCCGGCCAGGCGGACGCTTCGCTGACGCGCGTGACCACGCCGCAGAACCTGGCGGCGGCCTGCGCCATCCTGCTCGGTGCGCTGGCCCTGCTGCTGTGGCGCCAGCACCGCCTGGCCACGCGCCTGCTAACACTGGAACAGTTGCGCGCGGACGCCGAGCAGGCGCGCCTGGCCTGCGAGCAGCAAAAGGCGCGCGAGCAGGAGCGCCGGCGCATCGGGCGCGACATCCACGACGACCTGGGCCAGCATCTGCTGACCCTGAAAATCGACCTGGCCATGCTGCAGGCCAGCAGCGCCGCCACGGCGCCCCAGCTGGCGCAGAGACTGGGCCTGATCGCACGCAACGTCGACCTCAGCATCGCCGCCCTGCGCTGCGTCATCGACGACTTGCGCCCGCCCGCCCTGGAACACGGCTGGCAGGCGGCGTTCGACGGCTTGCTGGCCGATTTTTCCCGCAGCACGGGCATCGTGTGCGACGGCGTTTGCGATGCCCTGGACGGCGTGGCGGGCGCGCAGGAGCCGCTGCTGTACCACGCGCTGCAGGAAGCGCTGGCCAACGTGGCCCGCCACGCGCGGGCCAGCCGCGTCAGCGTCAGCCTGCGCCGGCGCGCCGCCATGCTCGAGCTGTGCATCAGCGACGACGGCGTCGGCATGCCCGCCGCGTCCACGCGCCTGGGCTGCGGCCTGTCCGGCATGCACGAACGGCTGGCGTGCGCCGGCGGCTGCCTGCACATCGACAGCCGCGCGGGCGGCGGCACCAGCTTGCGCCTGACCCTGCCCGTCCCGCTGCCGGACAGCACCGGCCATTGCTGAAAATATTGCTCAAGATCAACACCTGCCGCCAGCCACGCTGCATCATGGCCAAGGAACCGCCCCCTTTCACGCCCAACAAGGATGCCTACATGCCGGACAGCCACGCACCTGCCAGCGTATCGCCCGACGGCGAAGCCCAGGGTTTCGCCATGAAGATGATGGAATTGCTGGTCGTGCCGACATTTGTGCTCGACGTCGATGGCAAGGTGATGATCTGGAACCGCGCCTGCGAACAGCTGACGGGCGTGCCGGCCACCGAAGTGCTGGGCATGCGCGCGCCGGGCCGCTGCTTCTACAACGACGAGCGCCCCACGCTGGCCGACTTGCTGCTGGCCGGGCGCGGCGGCGACCTGCGCGCCCTGTACGCGCAGCAGCAGTACCGCAACAGCACGGGCAACAACCTGTGCGCGGAAAACTGGTGCGACATGCCGCGCACGGGCCGGCGCCGCTACCTGGCCGTCGACGCCAGCCCCATCTACGGCAACCATGGCGAACTCGTCGCCGTCGTCGAAACCCTGCGCGACATGACCGATGAAAAGCGCGCGCACGTGGAACTGGAACGCCTGGCCACGCGCGACGGCTTGACGGGCCTGGCGAACCGGCGCTGCTTCGACGACACCATCCACGCCGAGTGGCAGCGCGCGCAGCGCCAGCAGCAGCCGCTGTCGCTGCTGATGGTCGATGTCGACAACTTCAAGCAATACAACGACAGCCACGGCCACCAGGGCGGCGACCTGTGCCTGCGCAAGGTGGCCGGCGCCGTGGCCAGCGAAATGCGCGCCAACGACCTCGTGGCCCGCTACGGCGGCGAGGAATTCGCCGTCATCCTGCCGAACCAGTCGCTCAAGGGCGCGGCCATCGTTGCCGAGCGCATCCGCCAGCGCGTGGAGCGGCTGCAGCTGCCGCGCAAGCGCCCCGACGGCGCCTGCGTCACCGTCAGCATCGGCGCCGCCACGGCCCTGCCCGGCCCCGGCACGGAACTGGGCCAGCTGGTCCACACGGCCGACTGCGCCCTGTACCGCGCCAAGCACCTGGGCCGCAACCGTATCAGCCTGCCGGAAACGACGCTGACCTAAGCGGCAGGGAAACAGGACCAAATTTGGCGTATATTTGGTCGTGTCACATTTTCTCAGTCAAGGCGCCGCCACGAACCTCAAGGAACGCATCAAGCCGATTTCCTATGTGAAGGCCAACACGGCGGAAATCGTCAGCAGCTTTGACGCAGGCCAGCACGAACCCCTCATCAGCACGCAAAATGGCGAAGCGAAGATGGTCGTGCTGTCCATGCACGCCTACCAGGAAGGCAAGCGGCAGGCCCGACAGATGCAGGAGCAGCACGCGTTCATGAAGCTGATTGCCATGGGCAAGCAGGAGATCGCGCGTGGCGACGTGATGGCCGAAGAAGATTTCCTCGCCAGCCTCGACCAGGCTTGAGATGACGCGCATCGTCGTGCTGAACAGCGCCGCTGCCGATTTCAGGGACTTGCGCAGCGACTTCGAGGCGCGCCAGGCGCCAGCGGCCTGCGAACAGTTCAGCTCGGACTTTCGGCAACTCCTGGCCGATCTGAAGGCCTATCCCGACAGCGGCGCACCCATCGAAGAGGCCCGCGAGCCCGGCCTGGACGTTTGGCAACGCCTGTGCCACGACATCCGCGTCGTGTACCAGCATGAGCGTGCGCACGGCATCGTATATATCCGCCTGTTCCGGCTGACCCGGCGCGATTTTCTCAGCCACCTGACGGCACGCATGCTGCGGCCCGACTTCTAGGCATCTTTCCTCGTTGCAACTACTGCCCCTATGCACGGCGGCACGAATCTTCTATGCTGTGGTGTTGCACTTTCATAACATCCAAAAAAGAAGGAGCCCTCGTGTCAAGAGTCATGCCCATTTTCATCCCCGCTTTCGCCCTGGCCCTGTCGGCCATGGCCTCGTCCAGCCTGGCCCAGCAAACCGCTGCCGCCATGCCGGCAAAGCCCGCAGCCGCCAAAAGCGCCGCCGCTGCCAAGACCGACCTGCTGCCGTTCAAGGCCACGGAAAAAACCCTGGCCAACGGTTTGAAGATCATCATCGTGCCGACCGGCTTCCCGAACATCGTCTCGCTGCACATCCCCGTGCAGACGGGCTCGCGCAATGAAGTCGAGCCGGGCAAGTCCGGTTTCGCGCATTTCTTCGAGCACATGATGTTCCGCGGCACCAAGGCCTATCCGCCCGAAAAATACCAGGAAATCATCACCAAGGCGGGCGCGCGCCAGAACGCCTACACGAGCGACGACCTGACCAATTACCACACGACGTTTGCCAAGGATGACCTGGAAACCGTGCTGAAGGTGGAGGCGGACCGCTTCCAGCACCTCGATTACGCGGAAGACGCGTTCAAGACGGAATCGCGGGCCGTGCTGGGCGAATACAACAAGAACAGCGCCAATCCCGTCTCGAAACTGTTCGAAGTGATGCGCGACAGCGCCTACACGACGCATACCTACAAGCACACGACGATGGGCTTCATCCAGGACATCGAGGACATGCCGAACCAGTACGCGTATTCGAAGATCTTCTTCGACCGCTGGTACCGCCCCGAGCGCACCACCATCATCATCGCCGGCGACGTCGAGCCGCAGAAGGCCATCGCCCTGGTGGAAAAATACTGGAGCGGCTGGCAGCGCGGCAAGCAGCAGGCGGCCGTGCCCGTGGAACCGGCCCCGCATGGCCCCGTCTACAAGCACGTGGCCTGGCCCACGCCGACCCTGCCGTGGGTGGCCGTGGGCTTCCACGCACCCGCCTTTTCCGTGAAGGACAAGGATCAGGCGGCCCTGGCGACCTTGCTGTCGCTGTCGTTCGGCCGCACCTCGCCCCTGTATAAACGCCTGGTGCAGAACGAGCAGAAGGTCGACCAGTTGTTCGAGATGACGCCGGACCGGGTCGACCCGACCCTGGCCGTGATCGGCGCGCGCGTGAAGAACATCGCCGACGCCGTCTACGTGCGCGACGCGATATTGGCCACCGTGGCGCGGCTGCGCGACACGCCCGTCAGCGAAAAAGACCTGGCGGACGCCAAGTCGGCCGAAAAATACGGCTTGATCCGCTCGCTCGACAACACGGAGCAGATCGCCGGCACCCTGGCGTCGTTCGTGCACTTCGACCGCTCGTATGCCACCATCAACCAGTACTATCGCCTGATCGACACGCTCACGCCGGCCGACCTGCAGGCGGCCGCGCGCAAATACCTGACGGACGACGGCCTGGTGGTGACCACCCTGTCGAACCCGCCGATGGCGGCCGCCATCGCCACGACGCCAAAGCTGGCCAGCCTGCTGCCGCCCGCTTCGAACGCGAAGTTCGACGTGCTGGTGCAAAAGTCGGCGCTGCCGCAGATCCGCTACAAGCTGCTGTTTGCGGCCGGTTCCGCGCACGACCCGCAAGGCAAGGAAGGCCTGGCCGCGCTGACGGCCGCCATGGTGGCCTCGGGCGGCTCGTCCGAGCGCAAGATCGACGAAGTCAACCAGGCCCTGTTCCCGCTGGCCGGCAGCTTCACGCAGCAGGCGGACAAGGAAATGACGACGTTTACGGGTTCCATCAACCGGGATAACTGGAGCCAGTTCAGCGACATCGCCCTGCCCCTGCTGCTGTCGCCCGGTTTCCGCGAAGACGACTTCCGCCGCCTGAAGGATGCGCAGAAGAACGCACTGCTGCTGGACCTGAAGGACAACAACGAAGAGGAATTCGCCAAGGAGCGTCTGCAGACGAACGTGTATGCGGGCACGCCGTACGGCCACCCCGTGCTGGGCACGGTCGCCGGCATCGACGCCATCACCCTCGACGACGTGAAACAGTTCTGGAAGACGGCATACGCGCAAGGCGCCGTCAAGGTGGGCATGTCCGGCGACGTCTCCGACGCCATGACGGCCTCGCTGACGCAGGCGCTGGGCAAGCTGCCGGCCGGTCCCGGCCTGCCGGCCACGGTCAAGCCCGCGGGCCGCAAGGCGCAGGGGCTGGAAGTGGAAATCATCGAGAAGAACACGCGCGCCACGGCCATTTCCTTCGGCCTGCCTTTGGACGTGACGCGCACGCACGCGGACTTCCCCGCCCTGTGGCTGGCGAAGACGTGGCTGGGCGAGCACCGCGCCTCGAATTCCTATCTGTACCAGCGCATCCGTGAAATCCGCGGCATGAACTATGGCGATTACGCGTATATCGAAGCCTTCCCGCGCGGCATGTACCAGTTCTTCCCGAGCCCGAACCTGGGCCGCAAGGCGCAGCTGTTCGAAATCTGGATACGCCCCGTGGCGCCGGAGAACGCCCATTTCGCCCTGCGCGTGGCCCTGACGGAGCTGGGCAAGCTGGTCGACAACGGCCTGACGCAGGACGATTTCGCCACCACGCGCGACTACCTGATGAAGAACGTCTTCGTCATGACCTCGACGCAGGACCAGCAACTCGGTTACGCGCTCGATTCGCAATGGTATGGCACGCCCGAGTTCACCAAGCTGATGCGTGATGGCTTGTCGAAACTGACGGTGCAGGATGTCAACCGCGCCATCCAACAGCACCTGTCGGCGCAGAACCTGTCCGTGGTGATCGTCGCCAAGGACGCGGCCGGCTTGAAGGAAAAGCTCGTCAGCGACGCGTTTTCGCCCATCAAATACGACGGCAACAAGCCGCAGGCCCTGCTCGATGAAGACAAGGTCATCGGCGCGATGAAGCTGGGCATCAAGCCGGAGGCCGTCACCGTGACGCCGGCGGCGCAGGCCTTCGCCAAATAATCGCGGCACGCACCAGATAAATGCAGCCATGGCCGCCAGCATAATGCTGGCGGCTTTTTTTATGCACGAAAATGATGCATCGCAACATCAATCCTCGATTATCTTCCGATGTTATCTGATTATCTCCCGTGATTATCTCGGCGCTCACGGCCAGACCAGCAATAAAGATCAGCGCACCAAAATTGTGCATCCGCAAAATATTACAGATGTAAGCATTTGCAACTTACATGGACATACGCGGAAGATGATAATTCCTTTCCGCCCTGGCGCAACGCAGAATAAACCCATATAAAACAGCAACTTATAGAATATTCATCGATGAAATGATATTAATAAAAATACAATGCAAGGGAATTTGTTAGCACAATTTCTTTTTTACTCAATCAATTTTTTATCAAATATGTAAGCGCAGAAATATTCTAGATGAACTGTTGTGCCAACGTGACAATATTGAAAAAAACATAGCGCGACGTTTCCGAAGATGTTTTGATAAAGGTCTAGGCCAAACTGTTTATACGGTTTGGCAACAAAAATCGCTGAAGCGATTCACTAGACCGGGAAAGCCGAACATTGCACAACGATGGACGGCCATGTGTTCAGCAGTTGAAAACTGATGGAGAATATTTTGTTCAAAAGAATAGTCTTAAAACAAAGCGTCATCGCAGTCGCATTGACCCTGTCTTCTTCGCAACTGGTCTATGCCCAACTGGCACCGCAGGAGCCGGCGCTGCAAAAAATCCTGATCACCGGTTCCAACCTGAAACGCGCCGACAAGGAAGGCACCTCGCCTGTCGACGTGATTACCGCCAAGGACATCAAGGACAGCGGCGCATCGACGGTGGCAGAACTGATGAAACTGGTACCATCGATGGGCACCGACACCAACCAGGACCAGGCCAGCGGCTCCGGCTTTGCCAAGGGCGTGGCCACGGCATCCTTGCGCGGACTGGGATCGAGCTCCACCCTGATCCTGCTGAACGGCCGGCGCATGACGCCCTCCGCGTATGCGGACCCGAACAATGGCAACTCCACGCTGTATGACTTGAACAGTATTCCTCTTTCCGCCCTGGACCGCGTCGAAATCCTCAAGGATGGCGCCTCGGCCGTCTACGGCTCGGACGCCATCGGCGGCGTCATCAACTTCATCACCAAATCGAACTACCGTGGCGGCCAGCTTTCCGCCAACGCGAGCGCCAACGACGACAACCGTTTCCGCCGCAAGAACGTCAATGGCTTTTTCGGCACGGGCGACTTCGATACCGATGGCTACAACGTCTTTGTCGCCGTCGACTATTCCGAACGGGACCGGGTGGCGCGCCGCGACGTCAATGACATCGCCTACTCCACATATCAAGACCTGAACGGGCGTTTCCGCTCGAACTACTCAAGCGCCGTCTCGAAATACGCGACGATATTCCGCGAGTCCGCCCCCGGCTCGAAAAGCTTTGGCGTCACCCAGGCCACCGGCCCGGCCCGCATGACCTTCAACCTGGGCTGCGATCCCAGCGAGCGCATTACGGGCGGCACCAAGGATGGCCTGCTGCCAACCAGCGTACTGATCGGCCGCACCTTCTGCAACAGCAATATCGACCAATTCCTCGAAGGCACGGGCGCCGGCAAGGATGGCAGCGTGCTGACGCGCGGCACGCTGAAGATCAACAGCAAGGTAACGGGCTTCGCCGAGGCAGCCTACACGCGTTCGAGCCGCAGCTACACGGGTGCGGGCATTACCTTGGGCAACTCGCAGGTCACGAACTTTACCGCCACGGGAACGGCTGAACCTTTCCAGGTCATCCTGCCCATCGGCCACCCGGACAATCCGCTCAGCGATGCACGCGCCTCGGTAAACTACCGTTTCGAAAATCTGCGGGGCGGTTCGCAAACCGTGAATGAAAATGCGCGCCTGCTGGCCGGCTTGCAAGGCGACCATTTCGGCTGGAGCTGGGAAAGCGGCGTGCTGTGGAATCGTTCGGAGCGCGAAGAAACCACATATGGCCAACTGTACCTGCCAACCTTGCGCAAACTCAACACCGGCACCTCGCTGGCGCAACTGGTGGCCGATCCCACGCTCGGCCACGATGCCACAGACCACGGCAAGGCTGAAATTCTCCAGTGGGATGGCAAGGCCAGCACGGAATTTGGCCAGCTCGGCGGCGGCGCCATGGGATTGGCAGCGGGCTTTGAACTGCGGCGCGAAAAGATCCGCATCGATCCTGACAGCCTGACGGCCAGCGGGCAAATCTTGGGCGTTGCCAATACCGCCATCGACGGCCAGCGCGATGTCAAGTCGGCCTTCGTCGAGTTGCGCACGCCATTCACGAAAAGCTTCGAAATGGATTTCGCCGGACGCGTCGACAAGTATCCTGGCATCAAGACCAACTTCGTGCCGAAGGTGGGCGCGAAATGGACGGTCACCGATACCCTGGCGCTGCGTGGCACCTACGCGGAAGGCTTCCGCGCGCCGGCACTGTCGCAAGTGACGCCAGGCGGTGCGCAATACTTCCTGCGCGGCGTGTATGACCCGAAACGCTGCGAGGAGGATGAAGAGACGCCGCGTCCGAACGGCGTCGCTTCCGACTGCAACAAAACGACTTCGGGCGTCGGCAACGCCAATCCCGACCTGAAACCGGAAACCTCGAAGAGCTACTCGCTGGGCCTGATCTATTCGCCGACGAACTGGCTGGACTTCGTGGTCGACGTGTACAAGGTGCGCAAGGAGAAGGAAGTGGCCCTGGGCACGGCCAGCGACGCCCTGAAGAACGAAGACCGGGCGCCTGAAAACGTCATCCGCGACCAGAATCCGGTCAACTTCATCACCGACGCGAACGGCAATCCGATTCCTGGCACCGGCCCGCTGCTGGGCGTCAAGACGCCATGGACCAACCAGGGCGCCACCGAGTTGAAGGGCATCGACCTGGAAGCGCGCATGCGCAACAAGCTCGGCGAGTGGGGTTCGCTGAGCTCGGCGTTCCGCGCCACCTATGTCTACAGCTACAAGATGGCACAGGTGGCTGGCGACGTGGAAAACAACGTCACCGGCTCCCGTCCTGGCCTGTCCGACTGGCAACTGGGCGTGGGCACGGACATGCCGCGCGTGAAAGCCTCGCTGACCACGTCGTGGACAAAAGGCGATCACAACGTGAACGCCTCGCTCAATTTCGTCGACAGCATTTCGCTCAAGCGCTTCCGCGACGGCGCCACCGTCTACGACCAGCCTTTCTGCGCCTATGGCACGAAAAAGCCGACCGATGCGGCACCGGATCGCAATACCTCGATTCCCGGTTATGAAAACGCCTTCCCGGATTGCAAGGTTGCCAGCTGGACTACGGTCGGTCTCGGCTACACCTACACGGGTTTCAAGAACGTGAGTCTGAGCGTCAATATCCAGAACCTGTTCGACCGTGCCGCTCCCTACGATCCAGGCTACCCAGCCGCCGGCTACAACGAGGGACTGCATAACAACTACGGCCGCTACTTCACCTTCAACGGCCGTTATACGTTCTGATTAGCTGCAAGCATGCTCTTGACGCCTCCTTCGGGAGGCGTTTTTTTGGTCCCTATTCAAACGGATTTGCCACCGACGTCACCTCGGGCGGCGGCAGCTGGTCCGGCAGTTCCCGCTTTTCCAGCTGGGCCACCACGTCGGCCAGCAGCTTCTGCAGCTGTTTCGCCAGGGCCAGGCCCGGCTTGTCCAGGGTCAGGTCGATGTCGCCGCTGAGGCTGATGCGGTCGATGCGGTTTTCGATGGTCAGATTGCCGATTTCCAGCACATCGCTTTCATTGGCGTACGGGACGAATTTCTTTGCGCACATGGGATTTCCTTTTCGACGGTCTTGTTATTTCTTGGACTTGCTATTGATCTTGGGCAAACTCAGCATGCGCAGTTTCTGCTGCCGCGTCAGCGACGGTAACAGATCGATGCCTATTTTGTCTTCCAGTTGCGCAATGCTCAGCACTTCATACTGCTTGGTGTCGACGTTTTCGATGAAATAGGCGGCGCCGGCGCGCTGGCGCGTGCTGTACACGGCCTTGTACAGATGGCTGGGCACGATGACTCTTCCCACCTTGCGCAGGTTGCCGCCGATGAAAGCCGGCCCCGTGATCACGTACAGGTCGCCCTCCTTCTTCGCCATCTTGCGCACTGCGCCTTCGATGCCGGCCCACACATAGCGGTTGTTGCGCGCGTCTTGCGGCACCATATTGGCCAGGGTAAAGCTGTCGCGCTGGCTCTGGCGGTCCGGCATGTCGCCGTTGGGCGCCATGTGGCCGCGGTCGAAGCCGCTGCGCGCATAGTCGGCCAGCTCCGCGCGCTGGGCGGCGGGCAGCTTGCGTTCGGCATGGAAGGAGTTTTCACGGGACAAGTCCTGCGCCGCGTCCAGCTTGTCCGCCGTCAAATGCTCAGCCGACCACAGCGGCGTGCGCGTGATGCCCGAATGCATCACGCCAAACACCTTGTAGCACAGCTCCTGGGTCGCCACGTCCAGCTTGGGGTTGGTGATTTCCGGCTTGCGGCCATCGACGTAATGGGCAGGACAGGCATCGGCATGCGCCAGGTTCGCGGCAAAGGCGGACGCCAGCACGCCGCACGCCAGGGTCAGCCTGGCGATCGATCGATGAATCATATTTCCCTCTGAAATCTTTGCAGGCCAGCATTCTAGCGGACGCGGGTCCGCGCCACAAACGAGGCGTGCGCGCCTGTACGCGGCGAAAAGCGGGCAGGCGCGCGGCCTGGCCCCGAACTGGCGCAAATAAAGGCCAACAGGCCGCGCACAGCCATTCATATCTGCTAAGATTGCCTGGATTCGTTCGCATCGACCATTCGAGATTTGGAGAGCATATGATCAAAAAAACCCTGCTGCTGATCGTTGTCGTCGTCGCCGCCATCCTCGGCTATGCCACCACCAAACCCGACACTTTCAGTGTCCAGCGCGAAATCACCATCAAGGCGCCGCCCGAGAAAATCGCCGGGCTGATCACGGACTTCCACTACTGGGCCGCCTGGTCGCCGTGGGAAAAGCTCGATCCGGCCATGCGCCGCACGTTCACGGGCCCGACCAGCGGCCAGGGCGCGCAATATGCATGGCAAGGCAATGACAAGGTGGGTGCGGGCCGCATGGAAATCACGGAAGCGACCCAGCCTGAGCGCACCGTCATCAAGCTGGACTTCCTGAAACCGTTCGAAAGCCACAACACCACCACCTTCACCATGGCGCCCGAAGGCGACAGCACCAAGGTGAACTGGACCATGACCGGCCCCAGCCCCTACGTCAGCAAGGTCATGACGGTCTTCGTCAGCATGGACCGGATGATAGGCAAGGATTTTGAAAAAGGTTTGAACAACCTGAAGGCGGCGGCGGAACGCTAAGCCCGCCCACCGCCGCTGCACACGGGGCCCGCGCGGCCCTGTTTTCTTTAGGAACTGCTTTGATCCGTATCAACCCACGTGGCAGCCTGCTGGCAGCCGCCCTGCTGGCAGCAGCCGGCCATGTCCACGCGGCAGATGCCGCCATGCCGCCGCCGCACTGCCCGCCCGTCGTGCCGCCTGCCACGGCCGCGCCGCAGCAAGGCACGGCGCGGCTGCGGCTGCTGTTGCGCGAAGATGGCAGCATCGCCGAAGCGCATGTGGAGCGCAGCAGCGGCCACGCCGGGCTCGATGCGGCGGCGCGCGCAATGGCGCTGCGGTGCCGTTTCCAGCCCTATCGGGTCGATGGCAAGGCCAGCAAGGCATGGGTGGCGCTGCCCGTCAGCATGGAAACGGCGCGGCCAACGGCCGTGCTCGCCAATGGCGCCGCCGCCATCCGCGCGTTTCCCGTGGACGTGCGCCACTGCGCACGTCCCGACTATCCGGCCGCCGCCCAGGCGCAAGGAGCGCAAGGCACGACCTACCTGGGCTTGTTGATCGGCACCGATGGCCTGGTGCAGGAATCGCGGCTCGAACGCAGCAGCGGCCACCCGCAGCTGGACGAGGCGGCCCGCGCCGCCCTCAGCGCCTGCCGCTTCGCGCCCGCCCTGCAGGACGGCGCGCCGGTGCAGCAATGGACGCGCGCCAGCTACGTCTGGCAACTGGACTCCCAGGCGCGGGCACCCCTCAGAACTGTTCGATCCACGCCGCCAGGTGATCAGGCGTGAGGGCCGGTTCAGCCTGCACCAGCCTGCCCTGCAAGCCCTGCTCCACCTTGCTTAGCTGCAAGGACCAGCCGCGCCGCGCCAGCCACAGCAGGCTGGCCAGCCAGAAGGTATGGATGGCGGACACGGGCGTGCCGGTCGGCGTTTCCAGGAATTCCGTCAGCAGGCGGCCGTCGAGGAACAGCGCCGTGCCGCCCTGGTTTTGCAGCGCCGCGCCAAACACGGGCGCCAGCATGTCGATGGCCTGTTCCACGCCGCGCCCCGGATGCTCGCGCTCGAGCGTGTCGAGCTGCTGGCGCACGGCGGCGGCAAAGGCCGTGCTGCGGAACGCTTCCGAGCTGACCAGGTCGGCATAATCCATCAGCAGCCAGTCCGGTTCGGGCGGCGTGACGCCGGCCGTCAGCGCGGCGGACAGATACGCTTCCACGGGCAGCTGCTGTTCCGGACCGGCCAGGCTGGCGCACAGGGCGTACAGGGTGCCGATGCGGTTGGCAACGGCTTGCCGCTGGCGCACCATCAGCTTTTCGCGCAGCAATTGCGCGTGTTCATTGCGCAGCCGCGCCAGTTCCAGCGCCTGCTTGAGTTCCATGCGCAGCGCCGCGATATCCCACGGCTTCTGGATGTAGCGGTGGATCTGCCCCTGGTTGACGGCTTCCACCGTATGTTCCAGCTCGGAATATGCGGTGGTAAGTATGCGCACGATGTGCGGATGGCGGTCCCAGGCATACGACAGCAGCTCGTTGCCGTAGGCGCCAGGCATGCGCTGGTCCGACACCAGCACGGCGATGCGGTCGGCGTGCTCGTCGAGGATGCGCTTGCCTTCCTCGACCGAGGTGGCCGTCAGCACGTCGGCCAGCGGCGCGATGGCGCGCTGGAAGTATTTGAGGGCGTTCGCCTCGTCATCGACGTAGAGTATCGTCGGCAAGCCTTGCGCCGGCTCAAGCTGAGCCGGCAAACGCAGATTGGCGTCAATCATGCTCGTTCCTTATGTGTACTGGAAAATTCAGGGTGACCGTGGTGGAACTGCCCAACTCGGTGGCGATGTCGAGATTGCCGCCGAACGATTGCATCATGCGGTGGCAAAACACCATGCCCCAGCCCTTGCCGCCTTCGCTGCTGGCACTGACGGGGTCGATCAACAGCTGCCCGACGATCTCGGGGGCGATGCCGGCGCCATTGTCGCGCACCTTGATGTGGCCGGCGCCGATGCGGATGCTGATGTGCGGATGGGCTTGATCATTGACCGAGCGCAAGGCGTTGCCCAGCACGGACGAGACGATCAGGGCCACGCAGTTGGGCGACTCGGCGATGGCAAAGTCGTCGTCCGTCTCGACGCTGATGGCCGTGCGCTGGGCCGCGCTGAGCGGATAGCTGTCGAGCAGGGCCGCCAGCAGCTGGCGCGCGCTGCCCGCGCGGCGCCCGCCCTGCATGCCGGGCCCGGCGCTGGCCAGGCGCACCGTGTCGACGAAGCTGGCCAGCACGGACAGGCAATAGCGCGCATTGCCGTGCATCAGGGCGGCCGCCTCGCCGATTTCGGCCTGGGGCGCGCCGGCCGCCTGCGCGCGCCGTTCGATGCCGCGCGCGAAATTGGCGATGGCCGCCAGCGGCGTGTTCAATTCATGCGCGAGGAAAGCGAGCGATTCTTCCATCGCCACCAGGCCCTGGCGGCGCGCGGCCCGCTCGCGCCCCGTCTGCACGGCCAACTGCAGCGCCGTTTGCATGGCGGCCAGGTCGAGCGGCTTTTCCAGCAAACGGAACAGCGCGCCGCCATTGATCAGTTCGAGCAGCACGTCCTTGTCCGCGTAGGCGGTGACGAGCATGCAGACGATGTGCGGATGGCGCTGCGCCACTTCCTGCAGCAATTCGCTGCCCAGGCGGTCCGGCATGCGGTAGTCGGTGACGAGCACGTCGACGTGGGCGGCCTCGTCTTCCAGCAGGGCCAGTGCCGCATCGACGCTCTGCGCCGTCAGCACGCGGTAGCGCTGGCCGACGGCGCGCTCGAAATACTTGCAGGCGAGCGCTTCGTCATCCACATACAGCACGCAGGCGCGGCTATCGTTGTCCATGCTAGCGGCCCTCCCAATCGGAGCGCTGCAAATCGAAATTCATGCTGGCCCACTCGCCCAGCTCGCTATCGGCGGAGAGCGTGCCGCCGTGGCGCTCGATCACGCCATAGCTGATGCTCAGGCCCAGGCCCAGGCCCTGCCCCACCTCGCGCGTGGTGAAGAAGGGCTCGAACACGCGCGCCAGGTTTTCCGGGGCGATGCCGGGACCGTTGTCGCGCACGCTGATGCGCAGCCGGTCGCCGTCCCAGCGGGCCGTGACACGGATTTCGTATGGCGGCGCATTGCCCTTGCGCATGGACAGCACGGCATTGCCCAGCAAGTTGATCAGCACGCCCACGATGGCCGCCTCGTCGCCGCGCACCAGGGTATCGACCGGCAAGTCGTGGCTGATGCTGACGTTCTTCGTTTCGTGGCCCACGAGGCGGATGGCCGCGTCAAGCGCGCTGCGGAACTGGAAGTGCCCCGTTTCCAGCTGGTTGCCGCTCTTGCGGTAGGCAAAAGTTTTTAAATCGGACACGATGTGCTGCACGCGCAGCATGCCCTGCTTGGCGTCGGCCAGGCATTCGCTCACCAGTGCGCTCTGCTTGGCGGCCGGGTCTTCGATGGCGACCTCGATGGCCATCATGCAGAAGTTCACGGGGTTGTTCACTTCATGCAGCATGCCGGCGGCCAGGGTGCCGATGGCGGCCATTTTCTCCTGCTGCAGCATCTGCCCCTTGATATCGGCCAGGCTTTTATTCGTTTCTTCCAGCTGCGTGTTCTTTTGCGCCACTTCCGCCTTCAGCTGGAACAGCATGAAGCGGGCCCGCTCGTTAAAATAGGTAAAGACGGCGCTGATGCTGGCCGACATGATGAGGAACAGGCAATTGACGACAAACGTGCCCGGCAAATCGAAGCCGCCCGCATGCCAGGCACAGGCGGCCACGTACAGCAGGCAGGAAATGGCGCCGAAGACCATGTTTTGCCACAGGCCGAAGGCCAGCACGATGCCCGACGAATAGATGGCCAGGGTCATGCCCACGTAATAGATCGAGGTCGCGCCTTCCGTGACGGCGATCATCCACGCGATCATGATCTGCGGCAAAATCAGCCACACGAAGGTCAGGCCCTGGATGCGGTCCTGCGCCCACTGCGTGCGCATGGCCAGCACGACGCAAAAGATCAGCGCGGACACGAGGATGCGCGCGCTGGTGAAGGCCGACTGCATGTCCGGATACAGGGCCGAATCGAGGCCCATGCCCAGCAGGATCAGCACGATGCCCGTGTAGGCCCCGCCGCGGCTAAATTCCAGGCGGAAATCGCGCAAAACCGCCGTGTAGCCGGCGTGCAGGCCTGGGTTATCCATCATCAAGGAATGCTCACTTCCGCAAACACATTCACGCCCGTGGCGTCGACATAGATTTTCGGTTCCGTCGCATGTTCTGGCAGCAAGGCCGACAGCCCCGCTTCATTGCGATAGATCAAATGCCACTCCAGCAAATGCTCCATGCCGAACTTGCCCGGATTGTCGGCATGCACGTTCGTCACCAGCAGCCGCCCGCCCGGCCCCACGCGCGAAGCGAAATGCAGCAGCAGGCGCGCGCACACCTTGTCGGACAGGTAATCGAAGAGGCCGGCGCAATACACGGCATCGAAACTGCCGGGCAAGCCCGTGGCGCCCGCGCCATGGCGGCGCTTGAGCAGATTGTGCACGGAATCGTGCACATAGTCGATCTCGACCACGCGCCCCGTGCGCTGCATGATGGTGCTCAGGCGCGCGCGCGTCCAGTCCAGCGTTTCGCTGCTGAAGTCGACCAGTTCGAAGGCCAGCCATTGCGCATCGGGACACGTTTCCAGGAAGCGCTGCACCTCGATGGCCGGGCCGCAGCCCACGTTGAGCACTTTATACACCCGCCCGGCGGCGCGCGCCGCTGCCGCCTTCTGCGACAGGAATTCCGTCAGGATATCGATGCGGTTGCGGTGCGCCGTGGCCACGGCCGCCTGCAGGAAGGCCGCATTGACGATCTGAAAATACGTGCTCGGGCCCTGGCGCGGATCGTCCAGCAGCTGGTTGACCATCTGGTAGTCGCCCGCATAGCCGAGCGGCTTGGTAAACGTGCGGAAGACGAACGGGGCGCGCAGGATCAGCGGGTGCAGCGCCGCCTGGGCGAACGCGCGGTGGGCCGGCGCCCGCTCTTCCTCGACGAGCGACGCTTCCACCTCAAGCTGGCGCAGGTACAGCTGGGTCTGCTCCATCAGCGGCTGGGCCAGCTCGTCGAAGATATCGGGGCGCAGCCGGCCATTTTCCTTGGGCAGGGAGTCCGACAAGTCGACCTGCTCGACCCAGCGCGCCACTTCCGACAAAAAAGCGCGCATTTCGTTGACGACGATCTGGTAGTCGCGGCGGATGCGGAAGCGCTCGCCCCAGCCGGCGACAAAGGCGCTCGACTCTTTCAACACGGCGCCCTTGACGACGACCACGTCGCTCAGTTCGCGCCATTCGTCGATCAGGGTGACGGACACGATGGCCGTCAGGCCCGTGTTGACGCTGCTGATGACGACGGCCTTGCCCACGTAGGCGTTTTTCGCCCCCATGCGCACGGTCACGTCATTGAGCACCTCGCTGACCTGGACAATCGAGTAGGGATTGTAGATTTCCATGACCAGCGAATTGCGCTGCAAGTTGAAAATCGTGCCGCGCACCGCCTCACCCTGGGTGTTGCGGAAACTGACGACTGGATCGATCTGCGATTGTGAATACACGATTGAGCATTATCAAGTTGCCCGGCTTCCGGCGCGCCATGCTGGGCACGCCAGATTCCAGGCGGGGTTAAGGCACGGCAAACCGGTCGTCTGCCGCCGGCCCGCCATCGCAATGGCGGTGTTGCGGCGTCGCATGACGCCGTGCCGGAGCGCCTCACAGCGCGTCTGTCCGCTCTCTGATCGAGTGTACTATGGATGTGGCAGAACGGGCAATTGTTCCCTCCGGAACCACTTACCTTGGCGCCTGCGCGCAACGCCTTCGTTCATCCAGAGACGAACAGGGTCAATGCATGCCGCAGCAGCTGCGGCGTCTGCCCCGTCCAGCGTTTGAACGAGCGGCGGAAGTTGGTGGCATCATGAAAGCCGAGATAGTCGGCCACGGCGTCATTGTCGTAGCCATGCGCCTGGAACAGGTAGATGGCCTTGTGCGCGCGCACCTGGTCCAGCTCGGCCTGGAAATGCGTGCCATGGCGCGCCAAATGGCGTTTCAGGGTGGCGGGACTGACGCCGAACGCCTGCGCCGTGCGTTCCAGCGTGGGCGCGCAGCGGATGTTGGCCAGCAGATAGTCGTACAGCGCGCCCAGCAGGCTGGCGGCCGGCGCCGGCGCCTGGGCCGCCGCGCGCAGGGCCAGCGCGGCCGCCGTCGCATTGCCGCGCGGCCAGGGCTTGTCCAGCCAGCTGGAATCGATGAGCATGGCGTCCACCTGGCAATCGAAGCGCAGCGCCTGGCCCAGGTGCACCTCATGCTGCTCCACGTGGCGCGGACGGGCACGGTTGAAACAGAAGCGCCATGGCAGGGACTCTCCCGCCAGCCAGCGGCACATGGCCGCCAGCGCCGTCATGTGCATTTCCACCAGAAACGGCAGCTGGCTCGGTGCGCCGAAGGCATCTGTCCAGTACAAGACGTGCAGCTCGCCCGCCTCGCGCAGCCGGGGCTGCAGCAGCGGACACAGCAAGGTATGGAAATCGCACAGGATGGCCAGCGCCTGGCGCAGGTTCTGCGCCTGCAGCAAGGCGTGGCTGACGGCGCCGTAATGGCCGGGCAGCATTTGCTGGCCCAGCATGAAGCTCGTGTCGGCACTGTCGAGGCCGCGCGCCACATTGGCCAGCAGCTGCAGGTATTGCGCGGCGCTGACGTAGCTTTCCTCGGACGGCAGCGGGCCGTCGTCCAGGCCCGTCCCCTTGAGCAGGGGCGCCGTGGCCAGGTCGCGGCTGCGCGCATAGTCGAGCACCAGCGCCGGCTGGTGCCGCGCCGCGATGCTGGGGTCGCCCTGCTGGTTCAGCGGCATCAGGCGGGCGCGGCGCTGGCAGAACCGTGGCGCGGCATTTCCACGGCCCGGCTCAGCTCGGCGAGCACCACTTCCGGCACGCCATCGGCGAGCGAACAGGCATGGCGCAGGCTCAGACGGATTTCGCGGTTGTCGTTGGCGTGGTGGCGCATCTGCCCCACCATATAGCACAGGTGGCGGGCCCTGGCTGCCGCGTCCTCGCGGGGCACGCCCGGCATCAGCACGGCGAAGCGGTCGCCCGCGTAGCGGCATAGCAGATCGTCATTGCGCAAATTCAACAACAGCATGTGGCCCACGGCTTGCAGCACGCGGTCGCCTTCGCGGTGGCCATGTTCGCGGTTAATCAAATGAAAGCTGTCGATATCGAGCAAGACCAGCGCGCAATCGAGGCCGGGACGGCGTTCCTGCTCCAGGCGCATCTGCGTGCGCAGATAGCTGGCGTCGGCCAGCTGCGTGATGCGGTCAAAGGCGCGGTGGTCGCGAAACAGGCGCTCGCGCTTTTGCAGGTGTTCGTTCAGGCGGAACTGTTCCTGGCGCCAGTAATACATGCCGATGGTCAGCACCAGCATGCCGAACGGAATCAGGGCCTCCAGCCAGTTATCCCACACGGCGCTCTTATCGACGGCAAAGAATTCATCGAGGCAATCGGCCCAGGACCCCAGCATGATGGCGCACAGGCCGCCGGCGATCAGGCTCGTCACCCTTCCCCGTGGACGGCTGCTGAGGGTAAACAAAAACCACACACCGGCCATGACGGCCGTGCCGCCTTCGCAGACGATGTCCATCCATTTCCAGATGGCGAACGGTTTCGCATGGCCGAAGGTGGCGTACAGGAAAAAGAACAGGGGCAGCGCCAGTGCGGCGGCAATCAGGCTGTTACGGTGCAATGGCAGCATGGGGGAAAACCTTTAAAAGTGGTGCTGCCGCCACGATAGCGCCTGCCCATGACGGCACGATGACATGCGCCACGCCCGTGCGGCAGGTGCAAACGGCTCACCTTTCCTGTTGACCATCATGCAAATACGGCATGCCGCGCCATCGGTGCCCGCAGCGGGCAGGTCATTTCAGCTCACCACGGTTCATTTCCGGCTGGAAATCGTTCACACGCCGTTGTTTTCGGGCCTGCAAGCCCTTGCCTGTCACGCAACCGTCATATTTGCTGCCTAGAATCCGCCCGGTTCCTTCCCCCTCACCGAGCCCTTCATGAAAACCATGCATACTTCGTCCCCCTCCTCGCTGCGCCTGACGGCCGTGGCCCTGGCCGTCATGGCCGTCTTCGGCGGCGCCAGCCAGGCGCAAGCCCAGGATGATGGCCAGCCGGCCGCCACCGTCGTCGTCAGCGGCCAGCGCGCCAGCCTGCGCAACGCCATCGCCGCGCAAGAGAAAGCCGACAACATCATCAGCGTCATCAGCAGCGACGACATCGGCGGCTTGCCCGATAAAAACGCGGCCGAGGCGCTGGCCCGCTTGCCGGGCGTGTCCGTGCAGCGCGACCAGGGCGAAGGCCGCTATATCACGGTGCGCGGCCTGGGCCCGGACCTGAACGCGGTCACCATCAACGGCGCCCTCGTGCCGTCGCCGGAAGCGGGCCGCCGCGCCGTGGCCCTCGACATCCTGCCCGCCGGCCTGATCCGCACGCTGGAAGTGTCGAAGACCTTGCTGCCGGAAATGGACGCCAACTCGCTGGGCGCCACCATCGAAGTCAAGTCGCTGTCCGCCTTCGACTTGCCGGGCAAGCTGCTGTCGGCCAACGTGGCCGCCAGCCATGATGAAAAGACGGGCAAGACCAGCCCCAGCGGCGGCGCCCTGTGGGCCCAGCGTTTTCTCGACGGCAAGCTGGGCGTGGCCGCCGGCCTGAGCGCGGAAAAGCGCTCGTTCGGCTCCGATGACGTGGAAACGGGCGGCGCCTGGAGCAAGGGAAAATTGTCGGGCCTGGAATTGCGCGACTACCTGCCCGTGCGCAAGCGCGGCGCCCTGGCCGTCAACCTCGATTACCGCCCCGAAGCGGGCAACAGCTGGTTCTTGCGCTCTTTTGTGAGCGAATTTTCCGACGATGAAGTGCGCGACCGCCTGACCATCAGCAATATCGCCGGCGGCAGCCTGGCCGAAGACCAGACGGCCAGCGCGCGCGCCGAGCGCCGCATCCGCCAGCGCAAGTACACGCAGCAAGTGCGCTCGCTCGTGCTGGGCACGCAGCAGACATCGGGCGACTGGACCCTGGACGTGAAAGGCGGCCTGAGCCGCGCCACGGAAGATACGCCGGAGTCCTTGAACGACGGCCGTTTCCGCGGCCTCAGCAATTTTGCCGGCATCAGTTTCCATGGCACCGAGCAGCCATTGTTGAGCGGCCCCGCCTCGCTGTACGATCCGGCCAGCTATGCGCTCAATGCCATCACCCTGCAAAAGCGCTATTCGAAGGACAATGAACACCATGCGCGCATCGACCTGGCGCGCAAGTTCGATATCGCCACCCTGAAATTCGGCGCCAAGGTCAGCCGCCGCGAAAAAACCAATGACACGGATCAATGGGCGTATAACAGCAGCAAGGCTTCCAGCGGCAATTACTGGGGCGCCGGCGCCACCTCGATGAGCGCCTTCGTGCAAGGCCACAATCTCGACTACGACCTGGGCAACATCGGCGTGGCGCTGGACCCGGCGCTGATACGCGCCAGGGTCGCCGGCCTGGACCGCGACAAGGCGCGCCTGGCCACGGAATCGGTCATCAACGATTACCGCATGCATGAAGACATCAACGCCATGTATGTGCAGAACAGCTATGATTTCGACGCCTGGCACATCCTGGGCGGCGTGCGCGCCGAACGCACCAGTTTCGAGGCCGCCGGTTCGCAGGTGGACAGCGCCGGCGTCGCCACGCCCTTGACGCGCGAACGCTCGTACAGCAACTGGCTGCCGAACCTGCAAGCCCGATATGACGTCGATCAAAAAACCAGCGTGCGGGCCGCCTGGACGCAAGCCGTGGTGCGCGCCAACTTCAGCCAGCTGGCGCCCGGCATCAGCCTGGCCAGCAACACGGAAGCCGTGATCGGCAACCCGGACTTGAAACCCTTGAAGGCCAACAACCTCGACCTCGGCATCGAGCGCGTGCTGGGCAACGACGGCGTGATGTCGGCCTACGGCTTCTACAAGGACATCAAGAATTTCACGTACACGACCAACCTGGCCGGCACGGGAGCATGGACGGGCTACACGACGGCCACCTCGTATGCGAACGGCGACGCGGCGAAAGTCAAGGGCATCGAACTGGCCTACATGCAGCCGCTGCGCATGCTGCCGACGCCGTTCAACAAGCTGCTCGTCGGCGTGAACGGCACCTTGAGCACCTCGCGCGCGCAGATCGGTCGCTACGACAAGGCGGGCAAGCAGCAGATGAACCGCGACATCCGCCTGCCGGGCCAGTCGAACCAGGTCATGAACCTGATGCTGGGCTATGAAACGGGGCCCGTCAGCGCCCGCCTGGCCCTCAACTACAAGTCACCCTACCTGCTGGAAATGGGCGGCGATATCCTCGACCCAAGCCAGGACCGTATCGTGGACAGCCAGAAACAACTCGATTTCTCGCTGTCCTACCAGATCAACAAGCAGTTCCAGGTGACGTTCGAGGCAGCCAACCTGAACAACGAGAAATACTATGTCTACCAGGGCACGAAGCAATACAACGTGCAGAACGAACAATACGGCCGCACCTTCAAGGTGAGCCTGAAAGCCAGCGCCTTCTGATGATGATTCTCAATAACATGAAAAAAACCGTACTCTGCAGCGCTTTGCTGGCCGCCTTCTGCCTGGGCGGCAGCGTGCAAGCCGCCCCCGCCAACGCTGTGCCTGCCTTCACGCAGGAAGCGGGAGAACTGGCCCGCCTGCCTGGCGGCGGCTGGCTGACGCTGGACAAGCACGGCTTGCGCCTGTTCGATCCTGCGGGCAAGGAGCTGGACCGCATCGCCGTGCGCGCCAAGCAGCTCGACACGCGCCTTGATGGCAATCAAGTGCTGGCTGTCTTTCTGGAAGCGGATACGCAGCGCCCGCTGCCCGTCTCCGTTGATGTGCAGGCCGGCAAGCTCGTGAAACTGGCGCCGTTTCCCGTGCCGACGTTTTCCGTGGAAGCGTCCTGCCTGTACCGCGACGCCCAGCAGATCGATCATCTGTTCTTGATCGGCAAGGATGGCCAGGCGGAACAGTGGGTCATGCAGGGCGAACGGCGGCTGCTGGTGCGCAAACTGGCCCTGCCGCCGCACGCCAAACATTGCCGCGTCGACGATGGCGCGCAGCGCCTGCTGGTGAGCGAATCGAACATGGGCGTGTGGGCGTATGACGCGGAGTCCGAAGGCATGGGCAAGCGCGAAGTCGTGGCCCTGCGCAAGCCGTACGGCCAGCTCGATGGCGGCGCCGGCGCGCTGGCCGTGCTGCCCGGCGGCGTGGCCGTTCTCGACGGCAAGGCGGACAAGCTGCACCTGGTCACCCATCAGGGAGATACATGGGCGGTGCAGCCGGCCCAAGCGGTCGCCTTGAACGTGCGCAAGGGCGACAGCCAGCTGGCGCTGGACAAGGACACCTTGCTACTGCGCGGCAAGAACGGCTGGCAGGCGCGGCCCTTGAAGTGGGCAGGCAAGGCGGAAACAGCGCCGGCGGTGGCCATCATCGCGCCGCAGGCGCAGACAGAACCGATGGCGCGCCAGGGCGACGCGGCCGACGACCCGGCCATCTGGCTGTCCAGCAACCCGGCCGATGCGCGCATCCTCGGCACCAACAAGAAGCAGGGATTGCTCGTCTACGACCTGCAAGGCAAGCAGACCCAGCTGCTGGAAGTGGGACGCCTGAACAACGTCGACGTGCGGCAGAATATCCAATTGAATGGCCGCAAGGTCGACCTGGCCGTGGCCACGCAGCGCGACGACAACAGCATGATGTTATTTACCATCAATGCCAGCGGCGTGGTGGCGGAAGCGGGCCGTTTTCCTACCGGTCTGAAAAGCATCTACGGCATGTGCTTGTACCAGCCGGCAGGCGGCGGCGTGCAAGCCTTCATCAACGACAAGGACGGCACCTTCCAGCAGTACAGCATCGGCCTGGAAGGCAACAAGTTCAGTGCGACTCTGTTGCGCAGCTTCAAGGTCGCCACCCAGCCGGAAGGCTGCGTGGCCGACGACGCCAACGGCCGCTTGTTCCTGGGCGAGGAAACGCGCGGCGTGTGGACCACCTCGGCCGACGCCGCCAAGCCGGACGCGCTGACCATGGTCTTGCCCGTGGGCGCAAGCCTGGCGGCGGACGTGGAAGGCATGGCCATCTACCGCAAGCCCGGTGGCGCGCCCAATACAGGCTATCTGGTCGTCTCCAGCCAGGGCGACAGCAGCTACGTGGTGCTCGACGCACAAGCGCCATATAAAGTGCGCGGCCGCTTCAAGGTGGGCTTCAACTTGCCCGCCGGCATAGACGGCACGTCGGAAACGGATGGCCTCGACGTCACCTCCGCCAACCTGGGCGGCGCGTATGCGCAAGGCATGCTGGTGATCCAGGACGGCTACAAGCGCTTGCCGGACGGCCCGCAGAACTTCAAGTATGTAGCGTGGGAGGCGGTGGCGAAGGCCTTGCGGCTGGAGTAAGGCCGCAGCGCCTGCCGGGAACGGCTCTCCGGCGTGCCGGAGAGCTATCCTTGCGATGGATCAGTACGGCCAGGCGGGCATGCCGCTTTCCACGTCCAGCCACTTGCCGGTGGCGAGCTGGTTGTGCTTTCCTTTTGGCAACGCGTAGTAGCTGCGCGGCGCCAGCGGCAGGCCCAGGTCGGCCACCGAACTGAGCGCGTCGGCGCTCGGCGCGATGCCGTACATCCAGAACAGCTTGCGCATGTCGCGGCCGATGATCTTCGAGCTCAGCACGTACAGCAGGTCGTGATTGCTGATGCTGTTCGTGGCGTAGCGCCCCATGCCGTAGTGCGCGGCCGTGGCGGCGCTGAAATCCCTGGCCACGAGGCGGTCGCCCTTGGTCAGCAGGCTGAAGTAGTCCAGGGTGGACGGCATGGTGGGCGCGGCCAGGCCGCTGCGGTAGCGGGTGAACTGGAAGGCCAGCTGGAAGTGCACGGCGCGCATGACGTCCTGCCCGCTGTCCGTCCACACGCGCTTTTGCATGTTGGCCACCAGCGCATCGTCCGCCAGTCCCGTGGCGCGGCTGGCCGCCACGGCCGCGTACAGGCCAGGATGGTCGAGCGGGTGCCCGCTGCTGATTTCCAGCCCGTGCAGCTCGTACGCGCGCAGCGCCGTGGCGCTGGCCAGGATGTTGTTGTCGCACTCCACGCCGCAGCCATGCGTGCCGTCGGGCATGATGCGCATGACGCGCTGCACGGTGTTGTGCCCCATTTCATGGGCATAGCCCCAGCCCAGGTCGATGCCGGCAGCGCCGTCGATGGGGTTGCCCGAGCAAAGAAAACCGCAGGTGGCGATCCAGCCGACGAAGTGCTGCACCAGCGGCTGCTTGTGCACGCTGCCGTCGCAGGTCCAGGCAAAGCTGCTGCACAGCGCACTGACGGTGCCCGTCATGCCCGCATCGTTGTAGCCGTTGGCGATATGGTTGCTCATGAAGAGGCCGTCGCGGATGGACTGGTTCGCGTACGCCTCGGGCGCCGTCGTGCCGATCACCTTTTGCGCAAACGTGATGGTTTGCTGGATCTCGCCGCCTGTCACCTTCGTCGTCTGCCAGCCGAACGTGCCCGCCTTCAGGGCGGCCGATGCCTGTGCCACGTCGCTATTGCTCATGCTGCGCGTGTAGTCGAAGTGCGCATAGCGCACGGCGCCCTTGATGCGCAGCCTGACCACGGTGTCGGCCGTCGCGCCGCTGTAGCTGAGCATCAGGGGGCCGCCGTTCGGCGTGACGAATGCGCGGATGCCCTTGCCCAGGGGCACCGTAAACGATTGCGGCTGCAGCGGGCGCGCATAGGTGTTGGCGGCCTCCGTGAGCGGATTGCCCCAGCTGCGCAAATAGCTGGTCTGGATGCCCAGGCTGGCCGCGCCGGCGTTATCGAGCACTTCGACCTGCACGCCCCTGGCCGGCACGGCGCCCCGGCCGATCAGGGTGATGCCGCTCGTCTGCGGCAGGGTCACTTCGATGTCTTCCCAGTCGCTGCCCGGCACCAGGGTCTGCGCGACGGCGGGCATGTAATCGCCCTGCCCGGCCGTTGCCGCCGTCGTGGCGCCGCGCGCAAACCACAGGAAGGCGTCGCTGGCGTAGGTGCGCAGGAAGGGCACGGCGGCGCTGCGGCTGATATGGCCGTACGTAATCGCGCTGCGCTGCGTATCGGCCCACAGCACCAGCAGGCGGTGCAGCAGGTAGTTGCCGTCGCCGGCAAAGATGTCGACGCCCGCGCCATTGATGGCCGCCAGTTCGTTCAGCATGGTCTTGAACGGTGCGGCGGGCGTGCTGTCGCCGCTCACATCCAGCGACAGGGCGCTCTGCCGCAGCAGGTCCAGCGACGTCACCAGGGCGCCCAGCTTGTCGGCCGCCGCCAGCGACTGCGCCACCGTGCGGCTGGCCGAAACCGACACGCCGCTGGCGGGCGCATAGTAATTGCCCGGATAGCCGCCCAGGGTCATGCCCATGGCCGCCAGCACCTCGATGCCGCCCGCCGATTGCGTCCAGTTCGGGTGCATGTAGATCACGGCCTTGCCTGCGGCCAGGTATTTCTGCACCAGCCCGGTCAAGCCCGCGCTGGCCGGCACGCTGCCGCCAAAGACGATCAGGTCGGCATTCACCCAGCACGTGTTGCTGCTGTCGGCGACGGCGCAATCGACGGCCGCCGGCGTCTTGCCCGTGCGCGTGATGAAGTTCTTCACGGAGGACGCCGCATAGCCGGCGCTGGCATAGCGGATCGTGGCCGGCAGGCTGCCGCTGCCCGATCCCGTCATGAGCCACGTGAAGGCGCGCAGGAACTGGGGATAATGCTGCTGTTCCTTGCTCGTGCCCGCCATCCACTGCAGCACGTCGGCGCCATACGCCATGCCGCGCCCGGCGCCGTCATGGCTCAGTGCCGCGATGCCGGCGCCGCTGTCCGACACGATGTACGGCGTCGCCGTCGTCGACGCCAGCACGCCGATGGTGGCGCTGGTGCTGGTACCGACGTTCAATGCCAGGCTGAGGCCGTCGCCGCCGGCGCCGTAGATGGCGCGCAGCGCATCCTGGTGGCCCGCGTTCTTGCGGCCCGCCTCGGCGATGGCCAGCTCCAGCAGGCTGGCGGCATCCG
Organism: Janthinobacterium sp. TND4EL3; assembly: GCF_900156175.1. Classification (GTDB taxonomy): domain Bacteria; phylum Pseudomonadota; class Gammaproteobacteria; order Burkholderiales; family Burkholderiaceae_D; genus Janthinobacterium. Next base: position 5,166 of record NZ_FTMV01000008.1, on the reverse strand, counting down.
TGCCTTGCAGGCCGGCCGGGTCGCCGCTGGCCAGGGCGGCGCCGATGCGCAGGGCCGCGGCATTGCCATTCGCGTCACCACCCGTGCCTGGCCCCGTGCCATTGCCCGTGCCGGTGCCGCCCGTGACGCCGCCGTTACCGCCATCGCCCGCATTGCCCGCATTGCCCGCGCTGCCAGTCCCGCCAGTGCCGCCGTTGTCCGGCACCGTGCCCGTGCCTGTGCCGCCGCTGCTGCCGCTGTTGCTGACGCTGTCGGACGCGCCGCCGCAAGCGGCGAGCGCGGACAGCATGGCCAAGACCATGACTGGCCTGAAAATTTGTTTCATTGAAGTTTCCTGAATGGAGGCTTGAACCGGCGATGGACAGGCCGATCGCTGACGTACGCTGCCGCCCATGCCGGCTGCATGGCGGTACTGGGGTTTTATCGTTTCGGAACAGGGCGTGATATCGGCGGGCAGGTGACGATTTTGCAAGACAGCGTCATCAGTCCGTTCCACCGCTCGGGCGTCGATGGCATCAAAACATTTTATTTATCATATTTTCCATTGCACATTCAATCCCCGGGCAGTGCACGCGCCGCCTGTATGGTCGCGCACACCATTATCAAGAAAGATAATCAGATAGGAAATTCGCAATATAATTAGGACTATGAAAATTATTGCGAAAATTACCTTCTTTTCTTATTTTCTCATACTCTTCTTCTGCCAGTCCAATAAAAAACCGTCGCGTGCGGGGGAATGTAATGTGGCAGGAAACGGCAATGACGCAACGCATCGCCATCAACAGGAATTTCTCATTATTAAAAATATCAAGCAAATGGCAAATGAATATGACTATTAATCAAATCGCCCGCAAATTTGTCTGGCATATCGATGCTCGCCTGCGCCAGCATAAACTGCTACCGCCAATCAATTTTCCTGTCCGAGCTTGATATTTATAAAATATAAACATGCCATACTTGTTTGGATAATACCGATTCCATCATCCGGCCTGCAACAGGCAATGCTTCATGCTGCGCCATTTCATGACACCCGTCCGATGAAGAAAAATATCTGCAGCCTTTTTATTCTCGGCACCGCGTGCGCCTTTTCAAATGCGGCAGAAATGGCGGACAAGGCCGCGCCAGCGGAAAACCCCGCGCTGCGCTGGCAAGCGATGGCGCGCGCAGATCTGGCGGCCGTGCAGGCGCTCGTTCTTTCCACGCATCCGGGCAGCATCGACGACGGCAATCCCGTCTTTCACGAGTGGACGACGACGGGCTACCAGCAGGCGCTGGCATTCATTCCCAAGGTCGTCACGCACGATACGGCAATGTCCGCCGTGCGTTTTTATGTCACCGGCTTGATGGATGGCCATTTTGGCTATTCCGATAATGCGCGCCACCGCGATTCCCCAACCTGATTAACGGCTGGCTGCTGCGCAAGGAGCAAGGTATGTGGACCGGCGTGATTTTCCTGCCGTCACGGACTCCCTGGCCAGCGGACTGATGGTACTCCGGCTGGCTGGCGAGGCATTGAAACGATGCCGCTTTGAAGGGCCGGATGGCAAAAATCACGGCGCTGGACATCAGTGACGCAGCCATCAATGCCAGGAAGTTTTCCAGATGACAATGCCGCACGGGGAGCGGCCCCGACGCGTCAATGAAATCAGCCTCGACAGTGGCGTCCTGTGGATACGCGCCGCCAATCAGCGCAAGCGGCTGCCAGGACGGCATTAAGACTTTAGTCGCCCATCAAGACAGCACTGAAGAATACAGGCGACCCGGCATACAGTTTCAAATCCAGGGGTGTACGCCCACTCCAGCCATAGATCATCTGCGTTTGGAGCATTTGTCCTGAAATACCTGGTTTTATCCACGCAGCGAGACCCTTGCCCGATGGGGCGCGGAACTTCCAGTATGTGGCGTGTTCGGACGCGGCGCAGGCCTTGCCGCTCGAATCATGCAGTGGGGCGGCCCGCACTGGCTGCCCCGCGATCTCGCGCCGCTACGCCGCGCGCCGCATATCGATGGCAAAAGGCAAGTCTTTGCCATCGAAATCCACCTTGCCTGTCAGCGCCAGGCGCTGCGCCGACAGTTCCACCAGGCGCAGATCCGCCACGTCGCGGTATTCCATCATGTAAAGACTGCATTCGCAGTCCGCATTGCTTGCATCAACGGCAAGCATCTGCACGGGCGCCCCATCCGTTCCCGCCAGGAGCAAGCCCTGCAGAATAAAGGATGGCGGATACAGCGCCCACGACCAGGGCGCGTCCTCGTCCTCCGTCAGCCGCAGGAAGACCTCGTCGTCGGCCTCGATCCTGATATTGATTTCCCGCATGCCATCGGCGCCTGCCGTCACGCTGATCCTGGATTTCACGGCATCCACGTCGAAATTGGTGTCGCCGATACTGAATATCTGCATTGCCCTGCTGCTCCTGATGAACGCGTGAATCCGCTGGCATCGGCCGTCATGCCGCCTCGGCCAGCAGACACGCGCGGGTAGTGCTTCAATCGCCCTGCTGTTGCCATACCGCCTTGCCACCCTTGATATAGATCAAGGCACTGGCAGAACCTTCTCTTGCCACCACGATCCCGTCCGTTTTCAGCTTGATGGATTTTTCATGGTAGCTGTGCTGCAGCGAGCCCTTGTCTTCCACTTGCCACACTTCCAGCCAGGCGAAATCATCGCCGCCGTTCGACAATGCATGGCCTGCCCCGACGATCAGCGGCGCCGACTTCTGCCGGAACAAAAAGACGATGCCCTCTTTCTTGCTGTCCTTGTTCCTGATCAAGACAGCCAGGTCGCCCTTGCCGTCGCCGTCGAAATCGCCGCGCAGGACAAAGGGATTCAAGCGTGCATTGACTTCGATGGCCTCGCGCCTGGCCAGGTTATCGAGCTGTTGCGTCGCCCAGACCGGCAATTGCGCCTGCGGCGGCAAGGCCTGGGCACCGGCCATGCCGGCGGCAAACACCAAAGCGACTGTCACTACCATGCTTCTGCAATTCATGAGACGGCTCCATCAAGATGAAGAATCGGGGTGGCGCCCGGCGGTGCCAAGCGTGCAGCCAGAATAGCATTATCAGAAAATACTTGCACTGTCTCAACAGTGCCTGCCCCGCCCTCGCACGCTGGCGCGGGCGAATTAATTGCGGCCCCTTGCAGATCTGCCAGCCACCGGCGGCCTGTGGCGTATTAAAATGGCGCCCCATGACCTCCCCCGCCTCGACCTCCCCCCTGCCCGACAACGTCCTGCTCCCTTCCCTGGCCGTGCTGGGAGGACAGATTTCCGTCAACCTGGGGGCGGCGATTGCGAAAAACCTGTTTCCCGTCATCGGCGTCGAGGGCATCACGGCCTACCGGGTGGGCTTCTCGGCGCTGATTTTGCTGGCCATCTTCCGTCCCTGGCGTTTCCGCCTGACGCGCAAGGATGTGCTCAATCTGCTCGTCTACGGTTCCGTGCTGGGACTGATGAACTTGCTGATTTACCGGGCGTTTGCACTGATACCGATCGGCATTGCGGTGGCCATCGAAGTGACGGGGCCGCTGGCCGTGGCCATGCTGTCGTCGCGCCGGCCCCGCGACCTGTTCGCCGTCGCCTGCGCCGTGTTCGGCCTGTATTTGCTGCTGCCCCTGCAGGGCAGCCCGGGCAGCCTGGACCCAGCCGGCGTGGCCTATGCGCTGGGCGCGGCCCTGTGCTGGGCCCTGTACATCATCTTCGGCAAGCGCGCCTCGGCCTTGCAGGGCGGCCAGGCCGTGGCCTGGGGCATGACGGTGGCGGCCATGGTGACGGTGCCCATCGGCGTGGCGTATTCGGGCACGGCCCTGCTGGCGCCGTCGATCGCCTTGACGGGGCTGGCGATTGCCATGCTGTCCAGCGCCCTGCCGTACTCTCTGGAAATCTTTGCCCTGCGCCGCTTGCCGCAAGGCGTGTTCGGCATGTTCAGCAGTGCGGCGCCGGCCGTCAGCGCCCTGGCCGCCATGGCGGTGCTGGGAGAGTTGCTGAGCCTGACCCAGTGGCTGGCCATCGCCTGCATCGTGTTTGCCTCGGCCATGGCGGCGCTCGGTGCACAGGCCGGCAAGCGCTAGCGGTATCGCGCCTGTTCCGCCGTGCTGACTGCGCCGCGCCCGCGCCTGGCCGCTTGCCCGCCTGGCATGGTTGCAGCACATGCTTGCATCACTAACGGGCAGGATTGCATGCCCGCCTGTAAAATGCGTCATTGCTTGCCATATCGCGCACTTCCGCCTCACCGATGACATCCACATATCATTTTCGCTGGTTCTCCCCTCTTGCCGCTGCGGCCCTGCTGCTGGCGCCCGCCATGGTCAATGCGGCCGCTCCCGCCGCCTTGAAAGGCAATGCCGAAGCGGGCAAGGCCGCGTTTCGCAAGTGCGCCTCCTGTCACCAGGTGGGGCCTTCGGCGCGCGGCGGCTTCGGCCCCAAGCTGACGGGGGTGATCGGCCGCAAGGCCGGCGCCACCACCGACTATAAATACTCGGCCGCCATGAAGAACGCGAATATCGTCTGGACCGAACAAAATCTCGCCAGCTTCCTGCAGGCACCGAGCGACTTCATTCCTGGAAACAACATGCGCTTCTGGGGCATCGGCAATGCGCAGCAGGTGGCCGATCTGCTGGCCTACCTGCGCACGCAGTAATCGCGTGAAATAAGCGGATGTAAGCGGCGCGCGCACACGCACGCACGGGCACACGGCATCACGTCCTGACGCCAGATCAGGCTCCCAGCGCCTGCAGCACGCCCTTGCGCTTCTTGTGCGCCGCCTCGTAGTCGCGCAGGCGCTTGCGCTGGGCGGCGGACAGGCCGTTCAGCTTGCCCCGTATCTGCGCCACCGTCAGATGCTGGTAGCCGGCAAGCGGCAAGTCGGGCGCCGCCGGCGCGGGGGCCGTCTTGGCCGCCCGCTCCCGGCCTGGCGCCTCCTGCGTCTCACCCGCCCGCGCCCTTTGCTTGTTCACGATGCGGGCGGCGACTTCGTCTTCGCGGCCCCGATAGCGCCCCTCCTGCCTGAACTCTTTTTCCAGCTTCCTGAATTCGCGCTCGCGCTTGGGACTGGCACCGACAGGCATGTGCGTTCCCCTAGGAGTCTGCGCGGCAGACAGTTTTTGGAACGTGATGGCGCCGGGCTTCTTGAACGGAGCAGTCGCTGATTTACTTTCGCGCGCGAAAGTGA
>NZ_FTMV01000006.1 GCF_900156175.1 Janthinobacterium sp. TND4EL3 | reverse complement strand
GAAATCGAGGGTTTGTCCCGTGCGGTCGCGCGCCACCAGGATGCAGACTTGTTCACTGGAAATGCCGCGCTGGCGGGCGTGGCCGCCCCGGCGGCGTGCCGGACGCGTCAGATGCCTGGATCCCTTTTCCGATTCCAGCAGATACAGCTCGTCGGCCTCGGCGATGCCGTGCAGGCACAGCGGGCGGTCCGTCCTGGCGAGCGTCAAAAACCGGTGGCGCCAGCGGAAGGCGGTGTTGCGGTGCACGCCCAGCTGGCGTGCTGCCTGGCGCACGGAAGCCGATGCCAGCAGGCAATCGGCGTAGGCTAGCCACAGCGATTTATGGCGCAAGCGGGCCAGCGGCGTGCCGGTGAGCGCATTGAAGGTGCGCCCGCACGGCACGCAGCGGTAGCGCTGCAGTCCGTGCGCATGGCCGTGCCGGTGAGCATGGCTGCTGTGGCAGGCGGGACAAACCAAATGCGGCTGCGCCACGCTTTCAAGCAATGCGACGGTGGCGTCCTGTGGCGTGTTGCCACGCAGCCGGGCGATGCCTGCCTGCCGCTGGCGGCGGCTCAGCTGGGAAAACTGCGCGATAAAACGGATCCATTTGGCGTGCTGCATGGAAGGCTCCTGTTTGTCTGATATAGACAGTCAGACAGCCGGGGCAGAGCAAAATTCCTGGCGTTCCCCTACTTAACGGAGACAGAGCCTTTTTTTTCGTCTTTATTTGCGAAAAGTTGCCAGTTTTTCCTTGTGGAAATATCTCTGGCGCTTACTCTGCATGAGCACACCGCCACGTCCATTCCTGTTCCTATGCTGAAACTGCTTTCACTGTTGACTGTATGTATCGTCTCGCCTGCGGCCGCATCCGGCCTCACCGCGCTGGAAGCGCGCTGGCTGCAGGCGGGCCAGCCCGTTATCGCATTTGCGCGCGCGCAAGGTTTGCCGCTCGACATCATTGTCCAGCCGCAGGACGCGCCCGGGGCCGTGCCGCTGGCGCTGGGTTTCGAGGCGGGGCGCTGCAAGCTGGTGCTGTCGTTGCGCGGCAATGCCCAGGCGCAAGGCGTCCTGCAAGAAGCACTGCCCGCGCAGCAGGACCTGATGATCGAAGCGATGACGGCGCATGAAGTCGGCCATTGCCGGCGCTACGCCCAGGGCGACTGGCATGCGCTGCCGCGCGGCTTTGTCGAGCCGCCCAGCAGGATGCAGGGCAAGCTGAAAGTGCTGGACCAGGAGTTGCGCGACACGCGCCGCGAGGAGAGCTATGCAGACCTGGTGGCGCTGGCATGGATGCATGGCCGCCACCGGGAACGGTACCGCGACGTGCTGGCCTGGATGCGCCGCGTGCGCGCCGGCGGCGACAGCGCGGGCGGTTCGCACGCCACGCAGGCATGGCTGGCGCTGGCGGACGGCGAGGGCGTATTTGATGGGACCGCTTCACCATTTGAACAGGCGCAAGTTTTGTGGCGGATGGGCTTGAGCGGCGACAAATAGAGGCGAATTTGTGCCGCGATAGCCTGCCAGCGTGTGTTGTCGCACGGAGCTTTGGGCGCGGCAGGGGTCTAATCTGGGCATCCACCAAACCAGAGAGGAACCATCATGAACAAAATGATCGCCTTCGTGCTGGCCGCCAGTGCCAGCGCCCTGCTTGCCGCCGCACCGGCCTATGCGCAGGACACCTCGTACAAGAGCCTGACCGACAAGGCAACAGCCGATTACAAGCAGGCCAAGGCCGCCTGCGACGCCCAGAGCGGCAACGCGAAAAAAGTCTGCGTGGAAGAGGCCCGGGTGGCCCGCGCCAAGGCCGATTCAGATGCCGTGGCGCAATACCGCAACACGCCGCGCGAGCTGAGCAAGGCCCGCAAGGACGTGGCCAAAGCCGAATATGACCTGGCCAAGGCCAAGTGCGGCGACCGCACGGGCGCCGACAAGACCACATGCATGAACGATGCCAAGGCAGCAAAAACCGCCGCCCTGGCGGACGCCAGCACGGGCGCCAAGGCCGGCACCAATGTGGCGCAGAATCCGCCCGCCACCATGAAGGAAAACTGCGACGCCATGGATGCGACGGCCAAGGCGGCCTGCATGACGCGCAATGCGGCCGGCAGCACCAAGACGGCCGTGGCCGATTCCGTCATCACCACCAAGATCAAGGCGGACCTGGTCAAGGATTCCACCCTGAAAGCGCTGGATGTCCATGTGGAAACCGTCAACGGCGTCGTCATGCTCAGCGGTTTTGTGCCATCGCAAAATGAAGTGCAGAAGGCGGGTGACCTGGCCCGCGGCGTGGAAGGCGTGAAGGACGTGAAGAATGGCTTGAAAGTGAAGTAAGCCTGGCTGCGCCTGCCATGGCGGCAGGGAGACTGCCCGCATGAAAACAGCCAGGTCCGCGTAGGCGGCGCCTGGCTGTTTCCTGGGGGGCGGGCGCACGCCTGATGCGCGGCCGGCCGACGACGCTCCCAGCGGGAGCGGCGCTTGCGTCAGGCGCTTATTTCAGATACTTCGCCAGCCAGCCCTCGACTTCGCTATAGAAGAAACGGCTGTTCTCGCCCTTCAAGATCCAGTGGTTTTCATCCGGAAACACCAGCAATTTCGCCGGTACGTTCAGGCGCTGTTGCACGGCAAAGTTCATCAGGGCATTGTTGGCCGGCACGCGGTAGTCGAGTTCGCCCACGGTGATCAGGATCGGTGTGGTAAAGCCCGTGCCTTTTTCGTGGTTGCCCGCTTGCATGACGGGGCTTTGATCGCGCCACACGGGCAGGTTCGACCAGACGGGGCCGCCTGCATTCGTTTCACGGCCGAAACCGCCATCGCTGGTGCCCCACTGCATGATCAAATCCATTTCGCCCGCGTGCGAGACGATGGCCTTGTAGCGCGTGGTGGTCGCCTGCAGCCAGTTGGCCAGGTGGCCGCCATAGCTGGCGCCGCCGGCGGCCAGTTTCGTGCTGTCGATAAATGGGTATTTCTTGATGGCTTCATCGACGCCCTGGTTGACTTCATCGCCCGGCCCCTTCAACGGGTCGAACTGAATCGAGCGCGAGAATTCCTCGCCATAGCCGGTGGAACCCTTGTAGTCGGTCAGCAGCACGACATAGCCTGGCTTGGCCAGCAAATGATAGTTCCAGCGCAACACGAACTGGTCGCGCCACATGCTGGCCGCGCCGCCGTGGATGACGGTAAACAGCGGGTATTTCTTGTTCGGGTCAAAGTTGGCGGGCTTGACGAGCATATTGTGGATGCGGCGGCCGTCGGCCGTCGTGAACCAGAAGTGCTCGGGCGCCTGCCAGTCGATTTTATCGGCCTTGTCCGTATTGAAAGCCGTCAGCCGCTTCGGCTGTTTGCCGTTGAAGGCATAGATTTCCGGCGGGTTGATGGCGGACTCCCATACGCCCACGAGCGACTTGCCGCCGCTGCTCAGCGAATTGATGGTGCCGGTCGGCAAGGATGGCTCCTCGCGCACGTCGCCGCCCCTGGCGTCGATCGAATACAGCTTTTCCAGGCCCGCATGTTCATAGCTGAAAATGACGCGCTTGCCGCCTTCGGGCAGCACGAAGCGCGAAATCGAACGGTCCAGCCTGGCCGTCAGGATGGTCGGCGCAGGGTTGCTCATCGGCCAGGCAAAGCTGGCCAGGCGTTTCACGTCATACACCTTGCCGGGCGTTTGCGCGTCGCTCAAGGCAAACAGGGTCTTGCCGTCGGCGGCAAATTTCAGGGAACCGTAGCTGTGTTTGTCCTGTGTCAAACGCTGGGCTTCGCCGCCGGCCACGGGCAGCAGATACAGTTGCGAGTAGACGGCTTCGCGCTGCGCCGCGTCGCGGTTGGTGGCCGCGCTGAAGACGACGGCCTTGCCGTCCGGCGTCCAGAGGGCGTCCAGCGATTGTCCCTCGTCGCCCTGGCCGCCGCCAAAGCCTGGCAGCGCGACCAGTTGCGTGCCCGACAGGATGTCGCGCGGGACTGCGCCAGTTTCGGCATCGACGACGAACAGGCGCACCTGCTTGTCCGTCAGCCATTTGTCGAAATAGCGGGGTGCCGTCGTTTCATACGAGCGGGCGCTGACCTTGCGCTCCTTGCGCTCCTTCGCGCTTTGCTTGACGTCCGCTTCCGTCTTGTTGCCTGGATAGATGTCGCTGATGAACAGCAGTTGCTTGCCGTCAGGGCTCCACTTGGGCATGCGCGCGCCCAGGGTGAGCGAGGTCAGGCGCTGGGCTTCGCCGCCCGCGGCCACGTCGAGACGGTAGAGCTGGCCCGCATCATCGCCGTCGCGCTTGGCGACGAATATCAGCTGGCGGCTGTCCGGCGACCAGGCTACGGCGCCTTCGCCGCCCTTGGAGTACGTGAGGCGGCGCGCGGGGCTGTCGTCAAGCAGCGACTTGATCCACAGGTCCGACCATTGATCCTTGGTGTCGTAGGCGCTGTCGACGACGGAAAACACGGCCCACTTTCCGTCAGGGCTGGCGACGGGCGCGCCCACCCGTTTCATCAGCCATACATCCTCATGCGTGATGGCGTGTCTGGCTGGCGTTTGCGGGGTGGCGGCAGGCGCGGCGGCGGTGGTATGGGCAAGCGAGGCGCAGGCCGCTGCGATCAGCAGGGAGCCGAGGGAACGGCGAAGACGGGGTAAGGTCATGGGCGTGGTCCGGGTAGTGAAAAAAGTAAAGCGAGCAACATTATTGCCCATCGATTCGGCCACTGCCAAGGCCATGGACCGTTACTTACCAGGCCGGACAGCCACGTATCGGGCGGGTGGCTACTGGCTGATCAGTTAAACTTGCCGCTTTACTCACGCTGGCGCTGCCTGAACATGAAAATTTGTCTTTCCTTATTGAAAACGGCATTGCTGGGCGCAGGCGCGCTGCTTGCCGGCCACGGCATTGCCGCTGCGGCAGCTCCCTACCCGAACACCAGCGCCATGGGCGTGGGCCACGCGGAAAGCACGGCCTGGTATGCGGGCTGCCTGAAGGTCAAGGATGCGGCGCCGCCGCCGGCCGACCTGCCGGCGCCGTCCGCCGTGGCCGCCTTGCAGCAATGCCAGGCGACAGACCTGTATTACGATACCAAGAGTATGTCCTCGCCCAAGCCGGCCGACTGGCGTCCCGTGCGTCATTGCGCCATGGCAACGCAGAACAGCGCCGTGCTGATGATGCTGTACCAGAATGGGCAGGGCGTGCAGAAAGACCCGTTGCTGGCCCTCAAGTATGCGTGCAGCATCGACGCGGCGCCGGCCGAGATGCGGGGCCGCATCGAACACTTGCAGCAGATCAATGCCAGCGGGCGCGGCATGATCGACTTGTGCGACGACATCACCAGCGGCTACATGATGGGCGTGTGCAGCGCCATCGATGCGCGGCAAAAGCAGCGCGTGCGCGCGCAGGCGACAAGCAAGGTCAGCGCAAGCATGCCGGCCGTGGCGCAAGCGTCGCTGCAAAAGCTGCAGGCGGCCGCCAGCAAGTTTGCCGACGCGCGCGCGGCCCATGAGACGGACTTGAGCGGCACGGCGCGGGCCGCCCTGAGCATCGCCGCCCGCACGGCCGAGCTGGACCTGCTGGCGCAGGACTTGCGCCAGTACGAAGCGGGCAAGCTGCCGCCGGCCCTGTCGCAGGCGCAGGCGGCGGCGCTGGACAAGGAGCTCAACGCCATCTACGGCAAGCTGATGAAAAAGCCCGCGTCCACCTATGCGGGCGCCGTGGACAAGGACGGCATCCGCGCCACCCAGCGCCTGTGGCTGGCCTACCGCGATGCCTGGATGAACTTTGGCGCCGTGCGCTATCCATCCGTGACGGGCGAGACCTGGGCCGGCCTGCTGACGGCGCGGCGCAATGCGCAATTGCAAGACTTGCTGGAGAATTGACGCATGCGCGAAGCCTATTACCACGAAGACGATTGCTGCATGATCGAACTGTTGCCGCTGGATAATTTGCAGCACTGTCTGACGCAGATGGGCGAGCAGCAGGCGTTCGCCGATGCGCACCGCAGCGGCGCCGGCTGGACGGACATGTTCGTCCCCGAGGCACCGCCGTCGCAGATGCGCGTGCTGGGCCTCACGGCCGACCGGCTGCGGCTGGCGCTGGCCGAAGCCTTGCCGCCGTATGACGCCGTCTACACGGGCTACGGCAGTTACCGCGTGGAATGCAAGAACGTGCTGGCCTTTGGCGGCGACAAGACGGCAACATTGTTTGCCGGCCTGGATGACCAGGGCATCGTGTGCGACCTGTGGTGCAGCGACGGCATGCCACAACTGTTGCTGCTGCCCTTGAAGGAGCAGTTGCTGCTGGCCGACTGGGGCGCGGGGTTTGCGTGTCCGCTGGCCGATGGGGAACTGTTCGCCCGTTATCTGCAGGAGTATGAACTGGACTGATCGAACTGAACTGATTACTCGCAGGCGATGGCGTTCGGCTGCGCCACCTTCACGACGGACGCCAGGCGCGCCATGTCGTTGCCGTCGCCCTGTTCCATGTACGCTTGATACGTGTCAATGACGATGCGCGCACGCGCCTGCCAGCCGCAATTGTCGGCCTGGCGCGCGGGCACGCGCAGCAGGCGGCGCGCCTGGCTATCGTTGCTGAAACAAAACCACGCATCGTGCGTGGCGGCAGGGCGGGGCAAGCGGCCCCACTGCGCCTTGTCGGGCGCGAAGCAGACGCGGTTGCCGATGATTTCCAGGCTCATCTCGTCCGTGCGCAGGCTGTACTGGCCGTCGAGCACGATGGGTGGCTGTGCCCGGGCGGACAGGCAGGCGGTGGCCAGGAGGAGGGCGGCGGCAAGTTTCATGCGGTTCTTTCAGGGCTGGCAAGACGAAGCGCCAGTATAACCGCGGGGCCGGAAACGAAAAAAGCCCATCCGTGAGGATAGGCTTTTTAGTACTGCGCATTCGTGGTAGGCCGTGCGGGATTCGAACCTGCGACCAACGGATTAAAAGTCCGCTGCTCTACCAGCTGAGCTAACGACCCGAAAGAGGCCGCATTATATATCAGTTGAAAAGGAATGCAAAGTATTCCTGTCAGAAAGTGTGAACTGCATCAATGCAGGGCTGCCGTGAGCTTCAGCACTTCGTCGAAGCTGGTCGTGCCGTCGGCGATCTTGCGCGCGCCGGCGAGGCGCAGCGGCGTCATGCCGTCGAGGAGGCTCTGGCGGCGCAAGGCGTGCAGGTCGGCGCCGGCGCGGATCAGCTGACTGAACGCCTGCGTCACGCAGAGCAGCTCGTAGATGCCGGCCCGGCCACGGTAGCCGCTTTGCCGGCACAGGGCGCAGCCAACGGCGCGGTACATGGTCTGCGGCCGTTCCAGCTGGCCGGCCGCCAGGCCTTGCCATTGCGCTTGCGTCGGCGCCGCGCCCGGCTGCTTGCAACCGGGACACAGGCAGCGCAGCAGCCGCTGCGCCAGCACGCCGGCCAGGCTCGCTTCGAGCAGGTAGGCGGGCACGCCCAGTTCCAGCAGGCGCGTGACCGCCGACGGCGCATCGTTGGTGTGCAGGGTCGACAGCACCAGGTGGCCCGTCAGCGCCGCCTGGATGGCCATCTCGGCCGTGGCCAGGTCACGGATCTCTCCCACCATGATGATGTCGGGGTCTTGCCGCATCAGCGCCCGCACGCCATCGGCAAACGACAGTTCGATGCCGGCCTGGGTCTGCACCTGCATCTGGTTGAAGGCGGGCTCGACCATCTCGATGGGGTCTTCCACCGTGCACACGTTGACTTCGCTGCTGGCCAGCGCCTTCAGGGTGCTGTACAGGGTGGTGGTCTTGCCCGAGCCGGTGGGGCCCGTCACCAGCACGATGCCATGCGTGCGCGACGTCAGCTGGCGCCAGCGTTCGGCGTCCGCGGGAGGAAAGCCCAGCTCCGCCAGGCTCTTGACGGCCACTTCCGGATCGAAGATGCGCATGACGAGTTTTTCGCCGAAGGCCGTCGGCAGGGTCGACAGGCGCAGCTCGATTTCCTGTCCCTGCGCATTGCGCGTCTTGATGCGGCCATCCTGCGGGCGGCGTTTTTCCACGACGTCCATGCGCCCGAGCAACTTGATGCGCGCCGTCATGGCCAGCATGACCACGGGCGGCACCTGGTAAGCCTGGTGCAGCATGCCGTCGATGCGCAGGCGCACGAGGCCCGCGTCGCGCTTCGGTTCCAGGTGGATGTCGGACGCGCGCTGGGCAAACGCGTATTGCCACAGCCAGTCGACGATGCGCACCACGTGCTGGTCGTTGGCGTCCAGGCTGGACTTGTTGCGGCCCAGTTCCACCAACTGCTCGACATTCTGGCGCAGCGCCAGGTCTTGCGTGGACGCCAGTTTTGCCACCTTGACGGCACTGGCCAGGCTGAAAAACTGCGCGATGGCGTCGGCGATGTGCAGCGGGTTGGCGATGACGAGGCTCAGCTTGCGCGGCGCCAGGTTGCCCAGCTGCGCCTGCCAGGCGAGCGCGTAGGGCTGGGCCGTGGCGATGACGATGCGGTCAAGCGTGCATTCGACGGGCAGGATGTTGAAGCGGGCCGCATAGCCGGCCGTCATGACGTCGGCCACCTGGCTGAAGTCGATGTGCAGGGGATCGATGCGCAGATACGGCAAGCTTGCGCGCCGCGCCAGCCAGGCGCACAGGGTGTCGAGCGTCAGTGCGCCGTGGGCGATGCTGCACAGCGGATGCAAGGCGGGTGCTGGCAGCTGGGCGGCCTGGGCGCTGATGGCGGCCGCTTGCGTTGCATCCAGCAAGCCGTCTTCCTGCAGCCAGGCCAGCAGTTGCGGCAGTTCCAGCGGTGTGTCGGGCGAGATGGGACAGGCAGGAGGGGAAGCGGGCATGGCCGGCGCCTTTCAGGGCTGCCGGCCTGGCCTGGGAATGCCGGCGCTTACAGGGTGCTGGCGATGCCCTTGACCCAGGTCTTGGCGGGCAGCTTGGTCTCGGCGACGATCTGTTTGGCCCGTTCCAGCAAGGCCGCTTGCGCTTCGGTATCGAGCGCCACCTTGGTCTTGAAGGCGATGGCCACCACGTTCCCATCATGCACTTCCGGCAGGCAGATCACCTGTTCAAACGCAAACTTCATCGCCTTGATGTTTTTTGCATAGCTGGGGTGGTCGCCAAACAGGTTGACCGTCATGATGCCGTGCGGCGCCAGGCAGGCGCAGCAGGCGGTATAGAAATCGGCGCTGTCGAGCACGGGGCCGCGCGCCGTGGCGTCGTACAGGTCCACCTGCAGGGCGTCCAGGGTACCGTGGTTGGCCTCGTCGTTGACGTAGTCGAGCGCATCCATCTCGCGCACGTGCAGGCGCTCGTCATTGGGCGGCAGCTTGAACATCGAGGCGCAGATGGTGATGACGGCCGGGTTCAGTTCGATGGCCTCGACTTGCGCCTGCGGGAACTGGCGGTAGCAGAACTTGGTCAGCGCGGCCGTGCCCAGGCCCAGCTGGGCGATGCGCTGCGGTTGCCCGATCCACAGCATCCACGCCATCATCTGCTGCGCGTATTCGAGCTCGGGCCAGTCCGGCTTGCGGATGCGCATGGCGCCCTGCACCCATTCCGTGCCGAAATGCAGATAGCGCACGCCATCCATTTCCGACAGGGTGACAGGGGCGTAGCGGGGCTTGCGCGCAGGGCGCGAGGATTCGACTTGTTCGATGGATTTTCGTTTGATAAGCATAAGGCGGCCTGAAAGTGTGCCGCATTATAGCCCGTGCCGGGGCGCCATAAAAAATGCCAGCCGCATGAGAATGATATGGGGCCGGCATTTTAATACTGAGTAACAACGCCTGACAGAAGCGTCGCGAGCGGAAGGCAGAGGTGGCCGAGAAGCGCAACCGTGCTTAGTACGGGGGCGCCGAGCCGGTGAGCATCGCAGGCCGCCTGTGCCGACGCGCAGCAGCGTGTGGCTAGCGTTACTGCTGAGCTGGTTCGATGGAGACGCGCAGACGGATGCGTTCGCCCGGATCGTAGGACATGATGCTCGTGTAGTTGCGGCCGCGGTAGTCGTAGGTGACCTGGTAGCCCGTGTTGCGCGACTCCCAGTGATCGACCTGGCGGCATTGCTTGACGGCTTGTTCCTGCACGCCGCCCTGGTAGTTGTTCTGGTTGTCGACGCGGTCGCCCACGACGGCGCCGGCAATCGCGCCAGCGGCCGCGGCGGCCGTGCGGCCATTGCCGCCGCCGACCTGGCTGCCGAGCAGGGCGCCGGCGATGCCGCCGACGATGGAGCCGCCAGCGCTGCGCTGTTGCGGCGGCGCCTGCACTTGCACGTATTCCGTACGGCATTCCTGGCGTGGACGATTGATCTGTTCCACTTGCGGCACGACGCGTACGACCTTGCCGAAATCTTCAAAGTCGGCGGCCTGGGCGAGTGGCAATGCACCGATACAAAGGGCTGACATCATCAATTTGGCTTGCAAGTTCATTTCTAACCTCGTTATCTAGAGAATCTTTCAGGGTATTTTTTACAACTTGAGCCTATAGTAATCCGACTCGATGACCGGCTGTCGTCTGCATGGCAACAAAATGTAACAGCCCAAGCCCCTTGCCCCACAGTCTGTAACATGCACTTTCAATCGATACAAGATGTTGAAATGGCTTGAAACCGGCGGTTTGTAACAAATCTTGCGTTTGACATCATATTCGGGTTGATTCATGCAAGACAACACGTTACCCTAATACGCGTATGGCTTATACAAAATCGCACTGAATCGCATAAAAGTTGATACAGATCGAATCACCGCGTGCGCATTGACCCGCGTGCGGGGATGCAATAAGACGAGCAATTAGAACAGATCCATACATAACAGGTCGATTTGAGGGAAAAATGAGTTTGTTACTAACCGTGCCGCCCAACCTTGTCCAGTCCATCCGTGCCTTTCGCGTGACCGAATTACAAGACGAGGCGATCCGTCTCGGGCAGCACTTTTTATATGCGCATTGCAACGCTGGGCAGACCAAACAACAAGTCATCGGCATTATTGCAGAAGCATTCCTGTTTCCGAAAAATCTGGCGAAAAATTTCGACGCACTGCGCCTGTGCCTGACCGATACCATGTTCAAGGCCGGCACGCAGACGGGCTTCCTGGTCGTGCTCGAGCAATTGCCAAATACGCAAAAATTCGACAAGGAAGCGCGCGAGATCCTGCTCGACGTGTTCCGCGATGCGGCCGATTACTGGGCCGAGAAGAAAGTCCCGTTCCGCGTCTTCTATTCGTTCGAGTAAGCGTTCACTCTCGCCATGGCGGCCTCAAGCCGGCTTGCCCTGCCGCTAGCGGGCGCACCAGGCCGGCAGCGGCGGCGGCCCGGCGGACATGTTGCGCCGCAACAATAATACCGGCCTTTCTAGATTCGCCTAGCCATAGCGGGTACAATGCGCGCTATGAAAAATATCGTTATCCTCATTTCCGGACGCGGCAGCAACATGGAAGCGGTCGTGCGCGCGGCGCAAGCCGAGCAATGGCCAGCCCGTATTGCCGCCGTCATCAGTAACCGGGCCGACGCCCAGGGACTGGTTTTTGCCGCGGAACACGGGATAGCGACGGCTGTCGTTGCCAACAAGGATTATGCCAGCCGCGAACAGTTCGATGCGGCGCTGCAAGCCGTGATCGACGGCTTTGCCCCCGACCTGGTCGTGCTGGCCGGTTTCATGCGCATCCTGACGCCACCCTTCGTCGAGCATTACGCGGGCCGCATGCTCAATATCCACCCGTCGCTGCTGCCGCTGTTCCCGGGCATGGCGACGCACCGCCAGGCGCTCGAGGCGGGCGTGACGGAACACGGCGCGACCGTGCATTTCGTGACTGCCGAGCTCGATCATGGCCCGGCCGTGGCGAGCGCGACGGTCCCCGTCTTGCCGGGCGACACAGAAGACAGCTTATCGGCGCGCGTGCTGGTACAGGAACATCTGCTTTACCCGCGCGCCATCCGCCTGTTCATTGACGATAAACTGTCGGTCGAGCATGGCCAGGTCCGCGTGGACCCTCAATAAAATATTACAGGAAGAATAACAATGAGATTGCCACCAGCGATACTTGCCAATGCTGAAGAAGTATTGCGCGAAATTTTACGTTTCACGGCCCCGGCCGACACCACCCTGTCGCGCTATTTCCGCGACCATCCGCGCCTCGGTTCGCGCGAACGCGGCGCCATCGCCGAAGGCATCTATGCCGTACTGCGCAACAAATCGTTCTTCACGGACTTCGCCGAAGCGGGCAATGGGCCCACCATGCGCCGTTTGACCATCCTCGGCCTGGCCGAAGCCGTGGGCGCCGACTCCTTGGGCGGCCTGACGGAAGAAGAAGTGGAATGGCTGGAGCGCATCAAGCAGATCGACCGCAGCCTGATGCCTGCGAACATGCGCGCCAACATGCCGAAATGGCTGTTCGACAAGCTGATCGCCCAGTTCGGCGAAGCGGAAACCATGAAGCTGGCCGATGCGCTGAACGCGCCGGCGCCGCTGGACCTGCGCGTCAACTCGCTCAAGGCCACGCGCGACGACGTGATGCTGGCCCTGGCCGAGGCGCCGATCCTCAGCACCCCGACGCCGTACGCGCCGCTGGGTTTGCGCGTGATCAAGAAGCCGTCGCTGCAAAACCTGCCATTGTTCCAGAGCGGCGCCATCGAAGTGCAGGATGAAGGCAGCCAGATCCTGTCGCAGATCGTCGGCGCCAAGCGCGGCGAGATGGTGGTCGACTTCTGCGCCGGCGCGGGCGGCAAGACCCTGGCACTGGGCGCGCTGATGCGCAACACGGGCCGCTTGTACGCCTTCGACGTGTCGGAAAAGCGCCTGGCCAAGCTCAAGCCCCGCATGGCCCGCAGCGGCCTGTCGAACGTGCATCCGGTGCAGATCGCGCATGAGCGCGATGCCAAGATCAAGCGCCTGGCCGGCAAGATCGACCGCGTGCTGGTCGACGCGCCATGCAGCGGCCTGGGCACCCTGCGCCGCAATCCGGACGTCAAATGGCGCCAGCAGCCGAACTCCATCGTCGAGCTGCAAGCCAAGCAGGCAGCCATCCTGGCCGGCGCGGCGCGCCTGGTCAAGGGCGGCGGCCGTCTCGTGTACGCCACCTGCAGCTTCCTGAATGAAGAAAACGACCAGATCGCCGAGCAATTCCTGGCCGCCAACCCCGACTTCACCCTGGTGCCGATGCACAAGGTGCTGGCCGAACAGAAGATCGAGCTGGAAATGGGCGATTACCTGAAATTGCTGCCGCACCTGCACCAGACCGACGGCTTCTTCGCCGCCGTGTTCGAGCGCAAGGTCATGCCGAAAAAAGTCTACGCCGATGAAAAGCCGGCCGACGACGTTGACGCTGAACCCGCCGAGTAAGCCTGTCACGGTCCGCCGCTGCACCCTGCAGTGGCGGCCTTCAATGCCGCCAGCCCGCCTGGCGGCATGGGATCACTCCCCATCCGTACCACCTTCGCCCCACCTTCCGGACCGCATCCGCCATGAATGAAACCCCGCTGCTCAACCTGATCACTGATTTTGTCGACGATTTCCGCCAACCGGCCATCCTGTGGCAGGCGCTGGTCATCTTCGCCTGCCTGGCCCTGAGCTGGCTGCTGGTGCGGCAGTTGCGCGAATTCCTGCACAAGCGGGCGGAAGCGGCGGCCACGCCGGCCACGCCGGAAACCCTGCAGCGCACGGACAGTTTCATCCGCATCCTGACGCCCGTGCTGGCGGCCATGCTGCTGGGCATTGCGCAGCATTTCCTGGCCAAGTTCCAGTCGGTGAACCTGCTCAGCATTGCCATCCCCCTGTGCACCTCGATGGCGCTGGTGCGCTTCGGTTTTTATGTGCTGCGCCGCATTTTTGCCCACCATGGCAACGTCAGCCCCACGATGTTGTTGCTGGAAAAGATTTTCACGGTGGTCGTGTGGGCCGGCATGGCCCTGTACATCACGGGCCTGTGGCCGGATTTGCATGCCTTCCTTGAAGGCATCATCGTGCCGCTGGGCCGCAACAAGGTCTCCGTGGCTGCCATCTTGCAAGCCGCTATTTCCGTGGCCGTGCTGCTGGTGCTGGCCATGTGGGCCGGCACCTCGCTCGACGAGCGCCTGATGAAAATGCAGGGTTTGCACACCTCGCTGCGCGTGGTGCTGTCGCGCATGGGCCGCGCCGTGCTGATCCTCGTTTCCGTGCTGGTCAGCCTGTCGCTGGTGGGCATCGACCTGACGGTGCTGTCCGTGTTCGGCGGCGCCTTCGGCGTGGCGCTCGGTTTCGGCTTGCAGAAGATCGCCGCCAACTTCGTGTCCGGCTTCATCATCCTGCTCGACCGCAGCCTGACCATCGGCGACATGATCACCGTCGGTCAATTCACGGGCAAGGTGACGCAGATCAATACGCGCTATACTGTGCTACTGGGTGGCGATGGCGTGGAATCCATCGTGCCGAATGAAATGCTGATTTCCGGCGGCGTGCAGAACATGTCGCTGAGCAACCGCATGGTCTGGCTGTCGACGGCCGTGTCGGTGGGCTATGAAACGGATCTCGATGTCATCTTCCCCTTGCTGGAAGCGGCGACGGCCAAGGTGCCGCGTGTGTCGCAAAGCAATCCGCCTTCGGCCACCCTCGTGCGTTTCGGCGCCGACGGTCTCGACGTGCAGATCGGTTTCTGGATCGCGGATCCGGAAAACGGCACGGGCGGCGTGAAGTCGAATGTGAACCGCGCCATCTGGCGCACCTTGCAGGAACATAAGGTCACTGTACCGTTTCCGCAACGCGAATTGCGTATTGTTGGTACGCCTCCTGCCCCGCTCGCCAGCGCGGCAGACGGTGAGTCCCCGCCATCCGGCACCCAGCCTTAACCTCGCTGCCTGCCTCCGTTTTTGCCTGATAGCACCCATTAGGGCGTACAATCACGCCTAAAATTAACTCTGCCGGACCTCCAGAGTCACTGGAGCGACCGTGCGCACGCCCTGTCCACTTGGAGTAGCAGTAATGACATTGAGTTCCGTTTTACACGACGTTTTGCAGTTCATGGCCACTGGCATTACCGATCTGTCCGCATGGCAAGTTTTCCTGTACACCATGGTGGTCACGCATATCACGATCGCCAGCGTCACGATTTACCTGCACCGCCACCAGGCCCACCGCGCGCTGGAATTGCATGCGATTCCCAGCCATTTCTTCCGTTTCTGGCTGTGGCTGACGACGGGCCAGGTCACCAAGGAATGGGCGGCCATCCATCGCAAGCATCACGCCAAGTGCGATACGGAAGAAGATCCGCACAGCCCCGTAACGCGCGGCATCAAGAAAGTCTTCTGGGAAGGCGCCGAGCTGTACCGCGCTGAATCGAAGAACATGGAAACCATGGCGAAATATGGCCACGGCACGCCGACGGACTGGATCGAGCGCAACCTGTACACCAAGTACAGCTGGCTGGGCGTGGTGTCCTTGTTCTTCATCAATTTCATCCTGTTCGGCGTGATCGGCATTTCCGTGTGGGCCGTGCAAATGATGTGGATCCCCATCACGGCGGCCGGCATCATCAACGGCATCGGCCACTACTGGGGCTACCGCAACTACGATTGCGCCGACGCGGCCACCAACATCATTCCCTTCGGCATACTGATCGGCGGCGAAGAGTTGCACAACAACCATCATACATATGCGACGTCGGCCAAGCTGTCGTCGAAATGGTATGAGATCGATATCGGCTGGGCGTATATCCGCGCGCTGGAAATGCTGGGCCTGGCCAAGGTGAAAAAACTGGCGCCGGCGCCGAAGTTTTCGCACGGCAAGCTGGAAGCGGATTTCGAGACCTTGCAGTCCGTCATTGCCAACCGCTACGACGTGATGGCCAAGTACGCGAAATCGATCAAGCATGCCTGGAAGGAAGAGCTGGAGCACCTGAAGCACAAGGCCGAACTGGAAAAGCGCTTCCTGAAATCGTCGCGCAAGCTGATGCAGCGCGAACCGGCCAAGCTGGCCGATGCGCACCACGAGCAGCTGTCGGAATTGTTCCAGCACAGCAAGGCGCTGGAAACCATGCACCACATGCGCGTGGAACTGGGCGCCATCTGGGAGCGTTCGCACTTTACGCGCGAGCAATTGCTGCAGAAGCTGCAAGACTGGTGCACGCGCGCCGAAGCGTCGGGCATCAAGTCGCTGCAGGATTTCTCATTGCGCCTGCGCAGCTACGCGTAAGCAGCTCGCTGCCGCTGATGCAAGGCCCTGGATTCCAGGGCCTTTTTTTCGTCCCGGCACAAGGACAGGGGGGGGCGGTGTAAAAAGCAGGGCGAAAAAAAACCGCTCATTGGAGCGGCTCTTTTTACAGAACACAATATCAATTACTTGATCTTGGTTTCTTTGTACGTTACGTGCTTGCGTGCTTTAGGATCGAATTTCATGATCTCCATTTTCGCAGGCGTCGTACGCTTGTTTTTGGTGGTCGTGTAGAAGTGACCCGTACCGGCGGTCGATTCTAACTTGATTTTGTCGCGGCCTGATTTTGCCATGATAGCTCCCTTATTCTGCTAATTAGACTTTTTCGCCACGAGCGCGCATATCGACCAATACGGCGTCGATGCCGACTTTATCGATGACGCGCAGACCGGCGTTGGACAAACGCAGGGAGACCCAGCGGTTTTCAGATTCAACAAAAATACGACGATTCTGCAAGTTAGGCAAAAAACGACGTTTGGTTTTGTTGTTTGCATGGGAAACATTGTTGCCGACCATCGGCTTCTTCCCAGTGACTTGGCAAACACGTGCCATGGCGCACTCCTTAAAGATATTCCAAATTGGAAAAACGAGAGTATATCCAAAATAAGCCGATTTATCAATGACTTGCGAAAAACAATTGTGTCTTGTTGTTGCGAACTAATTTAACAATTTGATTTCCAGGTGTTTTCATGGGGCGCGCGCTTGTAAACCAGTGTGTTTACTGCTAGATAAGTTGCCGGGCGTTGTCACGTATGTCCTTGTTTACACATGGTTAACTACGCTGGCATCGGATCGGGCCTAGATCTGGCCGTGTTCCGCGAACGAATGCACATGGCGTCCGGCCACGACGAAATGGTCGAGGATGCGCACCTCCACGAGGGACAAGGCCTGCGCCAGCGCGCGCGTCAGCAATAAATCCGCTTCGCTCGGTTCCGGCGTGCCGGACGGGTGGTTGTGGGCCAGCATGACGCTGGCCGCATTGTGCAGCAGCGCCTGCTTGACGACTTCGCGCGGATACACGCTGGTGTGGGTGAGGGTGCCGCGAAACATTTCCTGGGTCGCGATCAGGCGGTTCTTGACGTCCAAAAACAACACGTGAAACGCTTCATGCGCGAGGTGGCCCAGGGCCAGGCGCAAGTAGTCCTTGACGGCGTGCGGCGAATTGAGGGCTTGCCCGGCCTGCAAGTCCTCGATGATGGCGCGCCGCGCCAGCTCCATCACCGCTTGCAGCTGGGCGAACTTGGCGCTGCCCATGCCATGCACGGCGGAAAAACTCACGAGGCTGGCGCCAAACAGGCCGCGCAGCGAGCCGAAGTGCTCGACCGTGTCGCGCGCCAGTTCCACGGCGCTCTTGCCGCGCACGCCCGTGCGCAGGAAGACGGCCAGCAATTCCGCGTCCGACAGCGTGTGCGCGCCATCTTCGATCAGGCGTTCACGCGGCCGCTCGCCGGCCGGCCAATCCTTGATGCCCATGCTGTCCTCCTTCGTCGCGCCTTGGCGGGTGTGCCAGTGGGACGTCCCGTCCCGGCCAGCGCCGTGATCGCCGCCTCACACTGCATTATCGTCACGGCGCGGCGTGGCGTACTGATATGGGCCTAAGACGCGCCGTGGCGACGTGCCGGCATGAATTGCCATGGGGGCCATATTATTTCCTGTTGGCAATTTAATCATGTATGACTTATGATATTGATTATTGCCAATTTAGTCATGCCCATGTGGTAGCCGGTAATGCCGAGCAGTGCAGTCGGGCTGCAATTTTGACCTTCCTGATGAATCGACGACGACCTCATGAAAAAAAGTATCACCCTGTTATTCGCCGCCTTGATGTCCGCCCAGCCGGTGCAAGCGCAAAACCTGGACGCCCTGACGCCGGAACAACAAAAACAGATGCTGACCATGCTGTTGCAGCAGCAAATGGGGCGCGCCCTGCAGGCGCAGGGCATGGCGCCGCAGCCCATGGCGCAGCAGGCTGCACCGGCCACGCTGTTGCCGCAACGCAGTGACGCGGACCTGGCAACTGCTTTCAAGCAGTTCCCGACCTTGACGCACGGCGTGCAGTTCGAGCGCTTCCGCGACGGTTTTGCCATCAATGGTCAACGCTATATCGATCCCGAAGGCAAGATCACGACCTACGGATTTGATGCGCAGTCGGGCGATTTTACGTATCTGGCGGAAACCAGTCCCGGTGAATATGTAGTGAAGGTCGGCCGTGCCCTGTCCAATGCCGATCCGATTACCATTGCCACCGCGCAAAAGCAGGGGATGTTGTGGCAAGTCACCACGGTGACGGGCAAGAAATTCAATGGCTACCGCCTGATACCGTCGTCGCGCGGCTTCGTGATCGCCCGCGACAATACGGGATTCCGCTATATCCCCGGCAATGGCACGACGAATATCATCGCACCGGAGGCGTTTTCTATTGCCGCCCTGCAAAATGGTGATATTGCCAATACGGGCTATATTCTGCTCGAACGCACGCCCACCTCGAATGGCACGCAAGGCGGCAACTCCCTGGCGGGCCTGTTCAGCGCCGTGCAGTCGCTGGGCGCCACGGTGGGCATGAACAAGAAAGAGGATTATGCGCTGCTCAATATCCAGAACAGCCGCCTCGTTCCAGTCAATATTTCGCTGGAAAGCAAGCAGGTGCAGGTGATGAGCGCGTGCAAGCAAAAAAATTACTTTATCGCCAAATGCGCGCAGATGGATTCCTTTGAAAGCGCTTTCGAACCCAATGGCACGCGCAACATGAGCCATTATTTCTGGCGCATTAACTGGTTCAATGTGCCGGGACGGCCTATCCTCGTGTCGCAGGAAGGCGGGCTGGGCAAGGTGTCGGCCACCGATCTCAATAGCGGCAAGAAGGTGATACTGTTCGAGCGCGCGCTGGGCATTGCCAGCTTCGCGGCCACGCAGGAGGCCGACGGCAAGATCAACGTGACGGCGCAGATGGGCTTTTCCAGCGAGTCCCGCCAGGACGTGGCCGCCTTGCTCGACAGCCTGCCCAATGTTGCCGAGCTTGCCGCCAACTGATGCTTCCCTCCAGGCGGGCGCCGCGGCGCGCCTGCCTGTTCCCGTTTTTCTCCTGCTTGTGCACGCGTCCGCCGTTCTTTGACGAAGCCATGGGGCAGGCGCGGCCAGTGTGGCTTACAATATCGTTTTGCACCAGCTACTTGAAAACCCACCATGTCCAACGAGCAACCAGCAGTCGTCACCGAAGCGGCCTACCTCACCCTGCATTATCGTCTTGCCACTGTTGACGGTACTGATATCGTCACCACCTTTGGCGGCAATCCCGCGACCCTGATGCTGGGACAGGGCCAGCTGGCGCCATTCCTCGAGCAGCGCCTGCTGGGCTTGCCTGAAGGCACGCACGAGACGTTCGAACTGGCCGCCGGCGAAGGCTTCGGCGAGCGCAATCCCGAGCTGGTGCAGTCCGTCTCGCGCGCCACCCTGGACGAAAACTCCGTGCCGGGCGCCGACTACAAGATCGGCGACCTGGTCGACTTCGCCGCCCCGGGCGGCGGCCGCTTTGCCGGCGTGCTGCGCGAAATGCGCGACGATTCGGCCCTGTTCGACTTCAATCATCCGCTGGCCGGCCAGCCGCTGCGTTTTGAAGTCCAGCTCATCTCGGTCCTGTAAGGAGTAGCGATGGATAAGGAACTGTTACTGGCCCAGCCCCGCGGGTTTTGCGCTGGCGTCGACCGGGCGATCGAAATCGTCGAGCGCGCCCTGCAGCAATTTGGCGCGCCGATCTACGTGCGCCATGAAATCGTCCATAACGCCTACGTGGTGGCCGATTTGCGCAACAAGGGCGCCATCTTCATCGACGACCTCGATGACGTGCCTGCCGGCAATACGCTCGTGTTTTCCGCCCATGGCGTGTCGAAAGCCGTGCGCGCCGAGGCCGAAGCGCGCGGCCTGAGCATCTTTGACGCGACTTGCCCCCTGGTCACCAAGGTGCACATGGAAGTGGGCAAGATGCGCCGCGAAGGCCGCGAGATCATCATGATCGGCCACGACGGCCATCCCGAGGTGGAAGGCACGATGGGTCAGGCCGACATGGGCATGCACCTGGTGGAAACGCTCGACGATGTGGCGAAACTGCAGGTCGCCAATCCGGACAGCCTGGCCTATGTTTCGCAAACAACGTTGTCAGTTGACGACACTCGCGACATTATCGAGGCCCTGAAACAGAAATATCCGAATATTTCCGAGCCGAAAAAAGGCGACATTTGCTACGCCACCACGAACCGCCAGGAAGCCGTGAAATTCATGGCCCCGCAAGTGGAAGTGGTGATCGTCGTCGGCAGCCCGAACAGCTCGAATTCGAACCGCTTGCGCGAAGTGGCCGAGAAGATGGGCACGCCCGCCTACATGGTCGACAATGCCTCGCAGATCGACCCCGCCTGGCTGGAAGGCAAGCTGCGCGTGGGCGTGACGGCCGGCGCGTCGGCGCCCGAGGTGCTGGTGCAAGCCGTCATCGACCGCCTGAAGGAGTGCGGCGTGAAGAGCGTGCGTCCGCTCGACGGCGTGCAGGAGGCCGTCACCTTCCCGATGCCTAAAGGCCTGGACGGCATCAAGCGCGACGTCGCCTGAGTCGGTGGGGTGATTGAGTATCGATGAAATAGTCACCTCAAAACCGAATTTAATTCGGAAATGATCAACTTATTCCAAGTTTAGTTTTTGCAAAAGATCGTTATGATTGCCTCAAGCTTGAATGTGTTGTCGTTATAGCCAAGCACGGTCACGCCCTTTTTGAGTGCGTGCACCATGCTGGTGAGAACGGTCCAGGGATGGCACTGCAGGAATTTTCCTCCGGTGCCGTTTTTGTATCAGCGACCCATGTTCCGGCGGAAGTTGTTCCCGAAAAATGTATATTTGATAGGGCAATCTGACCATGGATACATTCATCCAGCAAATCATCAACGGCCTGGTGCTGGGCAGCATGTATGCCTTAGTGGCCCTCGGTTACACGATGGTGTACGGCGTCTTGAACCTGATCAACTTTGCCCACGGCGACGTGCTCATGATCGGCGCCATGGTGGGCTTGAGCATTCTCAAGCTGCTGGGCATCTACGTGCCGGACTGGCCCGGTTACCTGAAACTGGCCACCGCCATCCTCGGCGCCATTCCCGTCTGTATCCTCGTCAACATTCTCATCGAGCGGGTCGCCTACCGCCGCCTGCGCAACGCCCCCCGTCTCGCCCCCCTGATTACCGCCATCGGCGTGTCCATCCTGCTGCAAACCTTTGCCATGATGATCTGGACGCGCAATCCCTTGCCCTTCCCGCAACTGCTGTCGACCGACCCCATCAATATAGGCGGCGCGGTGATTTCGCAAACGCAAGTGCTGCTGCTGGCCCTGGCCGCGCTGTCGATGGGCGCGCTGGTGATCCTGGTGGAAAAAACGCGCATGGGCCGCGCCATGCGGGCCACGGCGGAAAACCCGCGCGTGGCCGGACTCATGGGTGTCGATTCCGACAAGGTCATCGTCGCCACGTTTGCCATCGGCGCCTTGCTGGCGGCCGTGGCCGGGGTGATGTGGGGCGCCAACTATTCGTCCATTCAATATTCGATGGGCGCCATTCCCGGCCTGAAGGCCTTTTGCGCGGCCGTGCTGGGCGGCATCGGCAATATCTATGGCGCCATGCTGGGCGGCGTCCTGCTGGGCATCATAGAGAGCCTGGGCGCCGGCTACATCGGCGACTTCACCGGTGGTTTCCTCGGTAGCCACTACCAGGACATCTTTGCCTTCGTCGTACTGATCATCGTGCTGACCCTGCGCCCGTCCGGCATCATGGGCGAACGCGTGGCCGACCGTGCCTGATGTGACACTGGGAGATTAAATCATGGCACTACTCGATTTTGACACTAAGAAAAATCCGATCAAGGCCTACGCCGGCATGCTGGGCCTGGCCGCGCTGCTGGTGGTGTTCCCCTTCTTTGCCGCCCAGTTCGGCAACTCGTGGGTGCGCATCATCGACATGGCCTTGCTGTACATCATGCTGGCCCTGGGCCTGAACATCGTCGTCGGCTTTGCCGGCCTGCTCGACCTCGGCTACATCGCCTTCTATGCCGTGGGCGCCTACCTGACGGCCTTGCTCGCCTCGCCGCAGTTCGCCATCCTGCTCGAATCGGTGGTGAACCAGTATCCGCTGCTGGGCGACTCGCTGGTGCAGCTGATGGGACCGGAAATCCGCGAGCACGGCATCCATCTGTCGATCTGGGCCATCGTGCCCCTGGCCGCCGCCGTGGCGGGATTTTTCGGCGCCCTGCTGGGCGCGCCTACATTAAAACTGCGCGGCGACTATCTGGCCATCGTGACGCTGGGCTTTGGCGAGATCATCCGCATCTTCATGAACAATTTGAATGATCCCATCAATTTCACGAATGGCGCGCAAGGCATCAATTTGATCGACCCCATCCGTATTTTCGGCGTCAACCTGGCGGGCGAGGCGGGCAGCAACAGCACGGTCGTGGTCGGCGGCTTTTCCATGCCGTCCGTCAATGCCTATTACTTTCTGTTCCTGTTCCTGTGCATCGCCGTCGTGTTCGTCACCAAGCGCCTCCAGCATTCGCGCCTGGGCCGCGCCTGGGTCGCCATCCGCGAAGACGAGATCGCCGCGAAAGCCATGGGCATCAATACGCGCAACGTCAAATTGCTGGCCTTTTCCATGGGCGCCTCGTTCGGCGGCGTGGCCGGCGCCATGTTCGCCTCGTTCCAGGGCTTTGTTTCGCCGGAATCGTTTGCCCTGACGGAATCGATTGCCGTGCTGGCCATGGTGGTGCTGGGCGGCATCGGGCATATTCCTGGCGTCATCCTCGGCGGCGTGATCCTGGCCTCGATACCGGAAGTGCTGCGCCACGTCGTCGAGCCGGCCCAGCAGGCGCTGTTCGGCCACGTGGTGATCGAAGCGGAAGTGCTGCGCCAGCTGCTGTATGGCCTGGCCCTGGTCTTGATCATGCTCAATCGTCCGGCCGGCCTGTGGCCCGCACCCAAGCACGAGGACCGGCCCGACAACGACATCGACCAGCCCGGCAAGTCGACCGGCGTCGTGTCCGCCTAAGGAAGGGAAAGCACCATGAGCGACCAGATCATTCTCAATATCGCCGGCGTGAACAAGCGTTTTGGCGGCCTGCAGGCGCTCACCGACGTGGGCATTACCATCAAGCAAGGGCAAATCTATGGCTTGATCGGCCCCAACGGCGCCGGCAAGACCACTTTCTTCAACGTCATCACGGGTCTGTACCAGCCCGACACGGGCACCTTCGAGCTGGCCGGCAAGCCGTATTCGCCGTCGGCGCCGCACAAGGTGGCCAAGGCGGGCATCGCGCGCACCTTCCAGAACATCCGTTTGTTCGGCGACATGACGGCGCTGGAAAACGTCATGGTGGGGCGCCACGTGCGCTCGCACCAGGGCGTGTTCGGCGCCATCTTCCGCCACAAGGCGGCGCGCGAGGAAGAGGCGGCCATCCGCCAGCGGGCGATGGAATTGCTCGATTTCGTTGGCATTGCCCAGTTCGCCAGCCGCACGGCGCGCTTCTTGTCGTATGGCGACCAGCGGCGCCTGGAAATCGCCCGCGCGCTGGCCACCGACCCGACCCTGCTGGCCCTGGACGAGCCGGCGGCCGGCATGAATGCGACGGAAAAGCTGGCCCTGCGCGAGTTGCTGGTGAAAATCAAGGCGGAAGGCAAGACCGTGCTGCTGATCGAGCACGACGTGAAACTGATGATGGGGCTGTGCGACCGCATCACGGTGCTCGAATATGGCAAGCGCATCGCCGAAGGCTTGCCGGCCGAAATACAACAAAACCCGGCCGTCATCGAGGCTTATCTGGGAGGGTCGCACGCATGAGCAATACCGTACTGAAAGTGGCGGGCCTGCACGTGGCCTACGGCGGCATCAAGGCGGTGAAGGGCATCGACCTGGAAGTGAACCGGGGCGAGCTGATCGCCCTGATCGGCGCGAACGGCGCCGGCAAGACGACGACCCTGAAAGCCATCACGGGAACGTTGCCCGCATGCAAGGTCGAAGGCACGATCAGCTACCTGGGCGAAACGCTCAAGGGTACGAAGTCGTTCCACCTGGTGGAAAGAAAACTGGCCATGGTGCCGGAAGGGCGGGGCGTGTTTACGCGCATGTCGATCCGCGAAAACCTCATGATGGGCGCCTACACGCGCACGGACCAGGCCGGTGTCGAGGATGACATCGCCAAATGGTTCGACGTGTTTCCCCGCCTCAAGGAGCGGGCGGCGCAGATGGCCGGTACCCTGTCGGGCGGCGAGCAGCAGATGCTGGCCATGGCGCGCGCCCTGATGTGCCACCCGACGCTGCTGCTGCTCGACGAGCCATCGATGGGCTTGTCGCCCATCATGGTCGAGAAAATCTTCGAGGTGATCCGCAAGGTGTCGGCCGAAGGCATCACCATCCTGCTGGTCGAACAGAATGCCCGCCTGGCCCTGCAGGCGGCGCACCGCGGCTATGTGATGGATTCCGGCCTGGTCACCATGGGCGGCAACGCGGCCGACATGCTCGACGACCCGCGCGTGAAGGCGGCGTACCTGGGCGAGTAAGCGGGCGAGCAAGCGCCGTCAGGAAGCGTTCAGGCATAAAAAATGCCCCAGCTGGGCTGGGGCATGCTGGCATCCGTGGGCGAGTAGCGGCATGGATGCCTTGAGGAGGCGTGCGGGACCGTCATCGACGGTCCATAAAACAATTACTTGGCAGCAGTGCGTGGCACGACTTTTTCAGCCGCTTGCGTGAACTGGTTCACGGCCGACGCCAGGTTCGCTTCGATGGCTTCGACGGCTTGCTTGCTGGTTTTCGTGAACTGCTCGTAGCCGGCATTGGCGTTGCCGATGGCGCTTTTCAGGATGGCGACGGCGTTTTCCGAACCGGCTGGCGCGTTTTTCGTGACTTCATCGACCAGCGAAATGACCTTGCGGTTGGTTTCAGCGATTTGCGCTTCAGCCGCTTTGCTGAATTCAGCTTGCGTGCCGGATGTGATGGCAGCCAGGTGACGACCGTAGGCGATGGCCTTTTCGGCGCTAGGCTGGGCTTGCGCTGCGCTCAGCGAGAAGAATTCTTGCGGATCTTTTGCCGACAGCAATTGCTTGGCGGCAGCGGTCGATTCTTCCAGCGTTGCCTTGGCGGCAGTCAGGTTCAGTTCGACGATCTTTTCGATGCCTTCGAAGGCCTTGCCCGTCAGCGACGAGAACAGGGCGAACTGGGCTTCCAGGTTGGCTTTGGTAGCGGACGAAAATTGCTCAGGAATTGAAAACATATAAATCTCCAAAAAATCGAAATCTGGTTAATTTGATGCTGCGTGTACCGTTTGGGAAAGCAGGTGAATCTAAATTTTTCAAGCTGAACAAGAATTGTGCAACGCAACAAACCCTATTCTACGGCGAAAAAAAATCAAGTCAAGCGATTCTTGTGCGATGCAACAATTGAATAGATTTGCATCAAAAACCATTGTTTCTAAAGAGAAATGTTTGTTCGCAGCGTAGTAATGGTTTAACTCTAAACTATTATTTCCCCGCCTTTCGGGACGGGTGCGGCGCAGCATGCTAGACTTTGCCTCCCGCACTGGCGCAGCGCCCGGTGCCGACCCCGTTTCCCGAGTTGCTACCATGTCCAATCCTCCCGCCGCCGCTGGCGCCAGCGGCAAAGCCCCCTTCCTGACCACCGTGGCGCCGATGGCCTTGCCCGCTTTCTTCGTGTTGTTATGGAGCACAGGTTTTATCGTGGCCAAGTTCGGCCTGCCGTATGCGCCGCCGCTGACCTTTTTGCTGCTGCGCTTCCTGGGCGTGCTGGTGATCCTGCTGCCGCTGGTGCTGCTGTTGCGCGCGCCGTGGCCCGTGGGGCAGTTCCGCCAGATCGCCGTGGCCGGCATCCTGATGCAGGCCGGCTACCTGGCCGGCGTCTGGTGCGCCATCAAGCTGGGCATGCCGGCCGGCCTGTCAGCATTAATTGTCGGCATGCAGCCCGTGCTGACGGCCTGCGCCGCGCCCCTGATCGGTGAATCCGTGCGTCCGCGCCAGTGGCTGGGCCTGTTTTTCGGCCTGCTGGGCGTGGCCCTCGTCGTGTATGCGAAGATCAACCTCGTGGGACTGACGGTGGAAAGCGTGCTGCTGTGCGTGTTTGCCCTGCTGTCGATGACGGCCGGCACCATGTATCAAAAACGCCACTGTCCGCAGTTCGACTTGCGCACCGGCACGGTGGTGCAGTTTGCCGCCTCCATCGTCGTGGTGCTGCCGTTCGCCCTGTACTACGAAGGCCTGGACTGGCATTTCAGCAACGTGCAATGGACGGCGAATTTTATCGGCGCCTTGCTGTGGTCGGTACTCGTGCTGTCCATCGGCGCCATCTTCCTGCTGTTTGCCCTGATCCGCCGCAGCGACGCGACAAAAGTGACGGGCTTGCTGTACCTGACGCCCCCCACGACGGCCGTGATGGCCTGGCTGATGTTTGGCGAAGCGTTTAATATGCTGGGCATTGCCGGCATGCTGGTGGCCGTGGTCGGCGTGGTATTTGTCGTCAAGAAATAGCAGGGAGCAGGGCAGTGAGCAAGCAAGCATTTGAAACACCGTCGGCGCAGCAAGCCGTCGATAGCGTCATCCTGTCGCGCCGTTCGATCCGCGCCTTTTTACCCACGCCGGTGGCGCAGGACGATATCGCGCGCATCCTGGAAGTGGCGGCGCGCGCGCCCTCGGGCGCCAACATGCAGCCGTGGAAAGTCTACGTGCTGTCGGGCGAAGCGCGCCTGCGCCTGTCGCGCCGCATCCTCGCCGCCTACGACGCGCCGAAAGCGCCCGACGCGCCCGCGCGCACGGCCTCGTACACCTATTATCCGCGCCAGTGGACGGCGCCCTTCATCGAGCGCCGCCGCAAGATCGGCCTGGACCTGTATCAGCTGCTGGGCCTGGAACGGGGCGATACGGCCGGCATGGCGGCCCAGCACGGGCGCAATTTCCAGTTCTTCGATGCGCCCGTGGGCCTGATCTTCACCATCGAGCGGGTGCTGGAGCAGGGCTCCTGGCTCGACTATGGCATGTTCTTGCAAAATATCATGCTGGCCGCGCGGGCGCGCGGACTCGACACTTGCCCGCAGGCGGCCTTCATCCATTACCATGACATCATCCGTGATGAATTGGGCCTGCCTGCCAGCGAAATGGTGGTGTGCGGCATGGCGCTGGGCCATGCGGACCCGGACAAGGTTGAAAACCGCCTCAATACGGAACGCGAGCCCGTGTCCGGTTTTGTTAAATTCATGGATGTTTAGTCATGCATAGCGGTATGCACAAGTAAATGCCGGATTAAGGATGAGCTTGTTTGCGGAACGCCAACGATTTGTCTTTCATTGCCGCAATAAATAATGTCCCAACTGTTAAATGGGCTTGCGATTACTCTGCATTTCGCTACACTGCAATAAGGCAACAGCTTCACGGGGAATTATCGAATGGCTAAGTTTAAACTTGCGCTGGGTGTCCTGGCTTCCCTGCTGTTTGCGCTGGCGCCGGCTGCGGCCGTGCACGCCAGGGACGCGAATGGCAAATCCTCAGCCTCCAAGAAACACAACACCAAGAAAGTCAAGGTCGTGCTGCGCAAGGGCGCGACGGCTGCGCCACGCGAAAAGACCGTGCGCCGCGTCGTCATGGTGCGCGGCAAGCGCAAGGTCATCTATCAGAAAGTGAGCAGCGTGGCCGTGCCCATGGCCGCCCCGATGCCCACCATGGGCGACCTGGCGGGCCTGAACCTGACGCGCGATCCGCTTGACTTGAAATCGAGCGTGGCGCTGGTGCTGGACCAGGCCAACTCGGAAGTGTTGTTTGAAAAGAATTCCAATGTGGCCCTGCCCATCGCCTCCATCACCAAGATGATGACGGGCCTGGTGGTGGTCGAAGCGCACCAGGACATGGATGAGTTGCTGACGATCACGGACGAGGACGTCGACCGCGCCAAGTTCAGCAGCTCACGGCTGAAAGTGGGCTCGCAATTGACGCGCGGAAATATGCTGCATATCGCCCTGATGAGCTCGGAAAACCGCGCCGCCTCGGCCCTGGGCCGCAATTATCCGGGCGGCTTGCCCGCCTTTGTCGACGCCATGAACAGCAAGGCGCGCCAGCTGGGCATGATGGATACGCATTACGTCGATTCCAGCGGCTTGTCGAAAATGAACGTGGCCAGCGCGCGCGACCTGGGCAAGCTGGCCATGGCCGCCTTCCGCCATCCGCTGCTGCGCGAGTACTCGACGGACCCGAAAGCCATCGTCGAAGCGAGCGGCCAGCCCATGCAATTTGGCAATACGAATCACCTGGTGGCCAATCCGGGCTGGGAGATCGGCTTGCAAAAGACGGGTTTCATCAACGAGGCGGGGCGCTGCCTGATGATGCAGGCCGTCATCGAAGGACGGGCCGTGATCATGGTCTTCCTCGATTCCAAGGGGAAACAGTCGCGCACGGCCGACGCGGGACGCATGCGCAAGTGGCTGGAGGCACTCAAACCCGCCCACATGAGCCTGCCCGGCGGCTGATTAAGTTTCAATGCGAATGTCCAGGGCTGCGTTGCACTAACTCGCCGTACTGGGCGTACTGTCTTCGTTAGTGCGCCTTGCCCTGAACATTTTTATACGGCAGTGCTTCAGTCTTGGGGAATGAATCCCAGGGTGACGGAAATCTGGTTCGCCGTTTCCACCAGGTCCACCAGCCACTCATCCTGCAGGCGGTCGGCCGGGGCGGAGATCGACAGGCCGGCGATCAGCTTGCCCGAGTCGTCGCGGATGCCGGCGGCCATGCAGCGCACGCCCAGTTCCAGCTCTTCATTGTCGCGCGCATAGCCGCGTTCGCGCACCAGGCTCAGCTCGCGCTCCAGCTTTTGCAGATCCGTGATGGAATTCTTGTTGTGCCCGGCCAGGCCCGTGCGCGTGGCGTAGGCGCGGATGGCTTTCGGCTCGTCGACGGAGAGGAATAATTTACCTGTCGAGGTCAGGTGCAGCGGGCCGCGGCCGCCGATGGCGCGCACCACCTGCATGCCCGAGCGCTCGGAAAAGGCGCGGTCGATGTAGACGATCTCGTCGCCCTGGCGCACGGACAGGTTGATCGTTTGCTGGGTTTTCTTGTGCAACTGGCGCATGAAGTCCAGCGCCGCTTCGCGCACGCTGAGGCGGCTTTTCACCACATTGCCCAGTTCCAGCAGGCGCATGCCCAGGCGGTAGGTGCCCGGCTCGATGCGGTCGACGAAGCGCGTGAGCACCATGTCGTTGAGGATGCGGTGCGCCGTCGAGGGGTGCAGGCCGGACACTTTGGACAATTCCTTCAGGCTGACAGGGTCGGAATATTTGGCCAGGGCGTCGAGCAGGGCGACCATGCGTTCGATGACCTGGATCGTCGTCTTCGGGGCTGCGACCGGTTCAATTTTCATGATGGATTTGGTGCAATGCAGTATTCATCCTTCTTTATACCATGATGTGAAAAAATAGTGAAATGTTCCGAGATATAAAGCGATTAAATTGTCACAATCCCTACGCCGCCCGTCATAATGGGGGCACCGGATAGGCTTTGAACCATGGAAAACTATGCAACCTGTAAATGAATTCAAGAGTAAAAGCGGCCTGAAACGGATTTTTTCCGCCTTTTTTTATTCGCTCGACGGCTTGAAGGCGGCCTGGCGCCATGAACACGCGTTCCGCCAGGAACTGGGTTTGTTCGTCGTCGGCACGGTGATCGCCTTGCTGCTGCGCATTTCCGCGTTTGAAAAACTGGTGCTGATCGGCGTGCTGCTGCTGGTGCTGATCGTCGAACTGATCAATTCCGCGCTGGAAGCCGTGGTCGACCGCATTTCGCTGGAACGCCATCCGCTGTCGAAGAACGCCAAGGACTTCGGCAGCGCCGCCGTGCTGCTGACCTGCATCCTGGCCTTCGCCACCTGGGCCGTCGTCCTCTTCAACCGCTTCTATTAACCGCTTTACCCCCGTTGTGCTCCGTCCATATGCGAAAATCGCATATCGAACGGCGAAACGCTTCGTTCTCTTTGCGGCTGCGGCGCCGTAATCTGGTGGCTCTGAAAGTTCAACCATACGGGGATCTTAGATGCTGTCGAAAAAAATCATCATTGCCGCCGCCCTCAGCGCGTTTGCCGTTCTGCAAACGGCGCAGGCCGCCGATATCACCCTGCTCAACGTCTCGTACGACCCGACGCGCGAGCTGTACCAGGACGTGAACACGGCGTTTGCCAAGGAGTGGAAAGGCAAGACGGGCGACAACGTCAAGATCAAGCAATCGCACGGCGGTTCCGGCAAGCAGGCGCGCGCCGTCATCGACGGCCTGGAAGCGGACGTGGTGACCCTGGCCCTGGCCTACGACATCGACGCGCTGGCCGAGCACAAGCTGCTGGCCGCCGACTGGCAAAAGCGCCTGACGCACAACAGCTCGCCGTACACCTCGACCATCGTCTTCCTGGTGCGCAAGGGCAACCCGAAGGGCATCAAGGATTGGAACGACCTGATCAAGCCGGGCGTGTCCGTCATCACGCCGAATCCGAAAACCTCGGGTGGCGCCCGCTGGAACCATCTGGCAGCCTGGGGCTATGCCTTGCGCCAGCCGGGCGGCAACGAAGCGAAGGCCAGGGATTTCCTCGGCAAACTGTATAAAAACGTGCCCGTGCTCGATTCCGGCGCGCGCGGCGCCACCACCACCTTCGTCGAACGCGGCATCGGCGACGTGCTGATCGCCTGGGAAAACGAGGCTTATCTTGCCGTCAAGGAACTGGGGCCGACCAAGTTCGACATCATCACGCCGTCCGTCAGCATCCTGGCCGAGCCGCCCGTCGCCGTCGTCGACAAATTTGCCGACAAGCATGGCACGCGCAAGGTGGCCGAGGCTTACCTGAACTATCTGTACACGGACGAGGCGCAAGACATCATCGCCAAGAACTACTACCGTCCGGCAACCGACAAGGCAGCGAAGAAATACGCGTCGCAGTTCGCCAAGGTCAATCTGTTCACCATCGAGCAGGTGGCGGGCGGCTGGACGGCCGCGCAGAAGGCGCACTTTGCCGACGGCGGCATCTTCGACCAGATCTACCAGCCTAAGTAATACCGGATGGCACGATTGCCACACCGTTACTAAAAGGACACATCATGGCGCTGCGCAGCTTTTCCGATTACCGCGTACTGATCGTGCCGGGCTTGCATAACAGCGGACCCGAGCACTGGCAGAGCCGCTGGCAGCGCCTGTATCCGCAATTCGAGCGGGTCGAGCAGGACGACTGGAACGCTCCTGACCTGGCCACCTGGTCGGCGCGGCTGGACCAGGTGCGGCGCCAGGATGGCCGCCCCACCCTGATCGTCGCCCACAGCTTCGGCTGCCTGACGACGGCACACAGCCTGGCGCGCGACCCGCAGGGCGTGGCCGGCGTGCTGCTGGTGGGGCCGGCCGACCCGGACAAGTTTGGCGTGGCCAAGGCCTTGCCGCAAAAGCGGCTGCCTTGCCCCGGCATCCTGATCGCCAGCCGGACGGACCCGTGGATGACGGCCGAGCACGCCACGCAATGGGCGCGGCGCTGGAATTGCAAGTATATTGATGGCGGTGAACTCGGCCACATCAATGCCGAATCGGGACTGGGCGACTGGATTTACGGCCAGGCGCAACTGCAAACGCTGTTTGATCTGGCGCAAAGCGACAAACGTCACCGTCAGGCAGCCTGATACGACGAACATCTTCGCTACACAACCTCTCAAGGAGATCACGATGACTTTACGCCTGGGCGATGTCGCCCCTGATTTTGAACAAGACAGCTCGATCGGCCCGCTCAAGTTCCACGAGTGGGCGGGCAATTCCTGGGTGGTGCTGTTTTCCCACCCGGCCGACTTTACGCCCGTGTGCACGACGGAACTGGGCCTGACGGCCAAGCTCAAGCCGGAATTCGACAAGCGCAACGTGAAGGCCATCGCCCTGTCCGTGGACGCGGCCGAGTCGCACAAGAGCTGGATCAAGGATATCGAAGAGACGCAAAACACGGTCGTGGGCTTCCCCATCATCGCCGACGTCGACAAGAAAGTGTCGGTGCTGTACGACATGATCCATCCGGAACAGTCCGTCACGGCCACCGTGCGCTCCGTCTTCATCATCGACCCGAACAAGAAAGTGCGGCTGATCCTCACGTATCCGCTCAGTACGGGCCGCAACTTCAATGAAATCCTGCGCGTCATCGACGCCTTGCAACTGACGGACGGCTACACGGTGGCCACGCCCGGCAACTGGCAAGACGGCGACGACGTCATCATTCCCTTGACCGTGCAAGACCCGGAGGTGATCAAGCAGAAATATCCGAAGGGCTTTACGGCCGCCAAGCCATACTTGCGCTTGACGCCACAGCCCAACAAGTAAGAGCACCGAAAAAACGTCCATGGCGTTGTTGCATTGCCTCGCCGTACACTCGTACTGTCTTCGGCAACGCGCCTAGCCCTGAACGTTTTATTCGGCACTCTTGTTCCTAAAAAACGCACCTCGCCGGTGCGTTTTTTTTCGCCCATAGATTCTGCCGGCAAGTATGCAAAATCCATCTAAGCAAATGAGAAATGGTTAGTTCTTTTTATAACGATTGCATGTGATTATTGCGCCCTATAACTCAAAAATGTAATAAGAAGGGGTTTCCATGTCTGAAGCAACACTAGCGCCGCCCAAGGCGCGCGGAGCGCCGTTTCGGGTCATGCCGGGGTTTAAGCTGTCACTGGGCTTCACGCTCTTTTACCTGGCCTTGATCGTCCTCATCCCGCTGTCGTCGGTGTTCCTGAAAACCTTCACCATGACATGGGACGCCTTCTTCAGCGCCGTCACGTCCGAGCGCGTGATGGCCTCATACCGCCTGACGTTCGGCGCCTCGCTGATCGCCGCCCTGTTGAATGTCGTGTTCGGCGGCATCCTGGCCTGGGTGCTGGTGCGCTACAAGTTCCCCGGCAAGCGCATCATCGACGCGCTCGTCGACTTGCCGTTCGCCTTGCCGACGGCCGTGGCCGGCATCACCCTGACGGCTTTGTATTCGTCGAACGGCTGGTTCGGCCAGTTCATCGAAGGCGTGCTGGGCATCAAGGTGGCGTTCACGCCGCTGGGCGTGGTGGTGGCGCTGACCTTCATCGGCTTGCCCTTCGTCGTGCGCACCGTGCAGCCGGTGCTGGAAGACGCGGAAAAGGAACTGGAAGAGGCGGCCGCCAGCCTTGGCGCTTCCTCGCTGCAAACGTTTATCCGCGTCATTTTCCCCACGATTCTGCCATCGTTGCTGACGGGCTTTGCGCTGGCCTTTGCCCGCGCCACGGGCGAGTACGGTTCCGTGATCTTTATCGCCGGCAATATGCCGATGGTGTCGGAAATCACGCCGCTGTTCATTATTACCAAGCTGGAGCAATACGATTACGCGGGCGCCACGGCCATCGCCGTGGTGATGCTGGTGGTGTCTTTCCTGCTGTTATTGACGATTAACCTGCTGCAAGCATGGACGCGCGGAAAGGCGAAGAAATCATGAGTACGAATACGACTGCCGCCGCTGGCGTGGACACTGCGCCGCCAACAGTGCGCCGCTTCGAGCCGAATGTCGGCCCCGTGGTGCTGGAACCGCTGTGGGTGCGCACGGTATTGATCAGCATCGCCCTGCTGTTTTTGACGGCTTTCCTCATCGTGCCCCTGGTGGCCGTGTTCGCGGAAGCGTTCAAGAAGGGCTGGGAAGCGTATATCGCCGCCATCATCGACCCGGATGCGATTTCCGCCATTAAATTGACATTGATCACGGCCGCCATTGCCGTGCCGCTGAACCTGGTCTTTGGCGTGGCCGCTTCGTGGTGCATCGCCAAGTTCGAGTTCCGCGGCAAGAGCATCCTGCTGACCCTGATCGACTTGCCGTTTTCCGTCTCGCCCGTGATTTCCGGCCTGATCTACGTGCTGATGTTCGGCGCCCAGGGCTGGTTCGGCCCGTGGCTGCAGGCGCACGACATCAAGATTTTGTTTGCTGTGCCCGGCATCGTGCTGGCCACCATCTTCATTACCTTCCCCTTCGTGGCGCGCGAACTGATCCCGCTGATGCAGTCGCAGGGCAGCGAGGAGGAAGAGGCCGCCATCGTGCTGGGCGCGTCGGGCTGGAACACTTTCCGCAGAGTCACCTTGCCAAATATCAAGTGGGGTCTGCTGTATGGCGTGATCCTGTGTAATGCCCGCGCCATGGGCGAGTTCGGCGCTGTCTCGGTGGTCTCCGGCCATATCCGCGGCGAAACCAACACCATGCCGCTGCAAGTGGAGATTCTGTACAACGAGTACAACTTCGCCGCCGCGTTTGCCGTCGCCTCGCTGCTGGCCCTGCTGGCGCTGGTGACCCTGGCCCTGAAAGCCTTCATTGAGTGGCGTTTGAACGAGAGCGACGCCGACGATTCCGCCTTACGTTCCACGGAGCACTGATATGACCATCGCAGTTAAGAACATCCACAAGCGCTTCGGCGATTTCGTCGCCCTCGACAATATCTCGCTGGACTTTCCCGCCGGCGAACTGACGGCCCTGCTGGGCCCGTCGGGTTGCGGTAAAACAACCTTGCTGCGCATTATTGCCGGTCTGGAACATCCGGACAGCGGCCAGGTGCTGCTCGATGCGGAAGACGCGTCGAACCGCCACGTGCGCGAACGCCAGGTCGGTTTCGTGTTTCAACACTATGCGCTGTTCAAGCACATGACGGTCTTCGAAAACGTGGCCTTTGGCTTGCGCGTGAAATCGCGCAGCGAGCGCCCGTCGGAAGACCAGATCCGCCGTAAAGTCAAAGATTTGCTGGAACTGGTGCAGCTGGACTGGCTGGCCGACCGCTATCCGCCGCAGCTGTCGGGCGGACAACGCCAGCGCATCGCCCTGGCCCGCGCCCTGGCCGTCGAGCCGCGCGTGCTGCTGCTCGACGAACCGTTCGGCGCGCTCGACGCCAAGGTGCGCAAGGAATTGCGCCGCTGGCTGCGCCGCCTGCATGACGACTTGCACGTCACCAGCATTTTTGTCACGCATGACCAGGAAGAGGCGCTGGAAGTGGCCGACCAGGTGGTGCTGATGAACAAGGGCACGGTCGAGCAACTCGGTTCCCCGGAGCAAGTCTACAACCATCCGGCCTCGCCCTTCGTCTACGGCTTCCTCGGCAACGTCAACCTGTTCCATGGACGCGTGCATGACGGCGTGATGGCCACCGGCGACGCCAGCTTCGAGGTGCCCGATTATGCGGGCGTGAGTGACAGCAAGGGCACGGCCTATGTGCGTCCGCACGACCTGGAAATCGACCGTTACACGCAGGGCGCCGAAGGCATCGTCGTGAAACTGAGCCGCGCCCATGCGATCGGCCCGCTGGCCCAGCTGGACTTGCAGCGCGTCGATAACAGCGAACTGATCGAAGCGGTGATGTCGAATGAGCGTTTCAGCCATCTGCAGCTGAAGGAGGGCGAGACATTAGTTGTCCGTCCGAAACGCCTCCACGTCTTTGTTGAACCCACCCGAACTTGATACAGGATAGCCATGAACTTTCAACAACTGCGTTCGATCCGCGAAGCGGCCCGCCGCGGCTATAACCTGACGGAAGTGGCCAACGCCCTGTTCACGTCGCAGCCGGGCGTGAGCCGGCAGATCCGCGAACTGGAAGATGAGCTGGGCGTGGTGATTTTCGAGCGCAACGGCAAGCGATTGACGGGCTTGACGGAGCCGGGCAAGGGCATTTTGAAGATCGTCGACCGCCTCTTGATCGAGGCGGAAAACCTGCAGCAGGCCAGCCTCGAATACAGCGGCCAGACCAGCGGCACCCTGTCCGTGGCGGCCACGCACACGCAGGCGCGCTATGCGCTGCCGAAAGTGGTGCAGAGTTTCCGCGCTGCCTATCCCGATGTGCGTATTGCGCTACAACAAAGCGCACCCGAGCACATCGCGGAATGGGTGCTGTCGGGCAAGACCGACATCGGCATCGCCACGGAAGGCCTGAGCCAGTTCCCCGACCTCGTGTCCTTCCCGTGCTACCGCTGGAGCCACCTGATCGTCGTGCCGGACGGCCACCCGCTGCTCGAACACTCGCCGATCCGCCTGGAAGACCTGGCCAAGTATCCGCTGATTACCTATGACAAGGGTTTTACGGGGCGCGGCCATATCGACGACGCCTTCGCCAAGGCGGGCGTGGCCACCGACATCATCCTGACGGCCATGGATTCTGACGTCATCAAGCAATACGTGGCGCTGGGCCTGGGCGTGGGCATCGTCGCCTCGATGGCCTTCGACCATGGCCGCGACAAGGGGCTGCGGGCCGTGGAAGCGTCGCACCTGTTCGCCACGAATACGACGCGCCTGGCCGTGCGCCGCGGCGCCTACCTGCGCTCGTATGCCTATGAATTCATTTTGCAGCTGGCGCCCGACCTGACGCGCGCCGACATCGACCGCGCCATGGCCGGGGAAGAAGCCCTCTAGGCTATGGCCGCGCGCTGCGCGCGCGTCAGGCTGGCGACGGCGCGGGCGTAGGAATCCTGCACCAGCTCCGTCAGATAATCGGAGGGGAAGTGGGTGACATCGACGATGCTCACCCAGTGAAAGCGGCCCATGTAGCGGGCCGGTTTGACGCCCGGCATGTCCGTCAGTTCGATAAAGCGTTCCGCGCTGGCGCGCAGGCTGAAGCGCCACTGCTCGGGCGTGCTGGTCTTAAAGTAGGCAAACTTCTTGCCGCCCACTTCATACACGAGGATGTTCGACGGCGGGCCGTACAGCACGGCTTGCGTGCCGGGCTGCGCTGCGCAAAAGTCCTTCAGTTCATCTGTTGTCATTCATCAAGCGCCATATTGTTGCGTGTCGTAGTCAAAGGCATAGGCTGCGCCAGGCCGCAGCAGGGCATGGTGAGCCGTCATCAGGAAGCGTAACACCGATGCCAGCCGATTGCGTGTGAGGATGACCACGCCTGGCGTCATGCCGGCCATTACCGCAGGGCTACACCACTGCTAGATATGTGCCGATTTACAACAATCCAGTTTCCCCGAACGGCAGCCGGCCATGGATTGAATGGCGGCAAGCCCCACGATAGCCGGTCGCGCCAATAAATTGATGAGGCCGATTGAAAATGCCAATGGTAAAATTTGTTTCTTTTATTGCACTTTGATTTCCCCGATGATATCTTTTGCTCAGCGGTACGAAATATGACAAAAAAATAATCAAGATTGCATTTATTGAAATACCTAGATTGGGGAACTATATGAACATGACCAAACACGCGTTGCTGGGCCTGTGCCTGACCGTTACGGCTGGCCTGGCGCCACTGGCCCAGGCGGCAAGCTGGGTGGAAATCACCGATCCCGCCAAGAGCGGCTTCCTGGTGGGCGGCAATACCGTCACTTACGGCAGCGTGGCAGCGGACTCGGTCTGGGTCTATGACGGCGCCAACCCGCCCGGTGCGCAAAGCGCTGCCGCCATCCTGAACTTGGTCAGCAGCAAGTTTGGTCTGCCTTCCAGCGGTACCGGCTCGCTGGTCGTTGCCGCCCAGGGCGACCTGGAAAGCGGCAAGTCCGGTTCGTTCACCGTCAACTCCAGCTTCGACTACCTGGCCGTGCACTATGGCCGTGGCGAACTGCTGTTCCACTGGGATACGCCGCTGGCCGCCAATACGCTGTTCAGCATTGCCAACCTGCCGCGCGGCCTGAGCAATTTCCGCGCCTACAGTTCCGTCTCGGCCGTGCCAGAACCAGCGACCTACGGCATGCTGATGCTGGGCCTGGGCCTGGTCGGTTTTGCCGCGCGCCGCCGCCGCGCCTGAGCTGGCAGCGCCCACGGGCGCTTGCTCTAAAGCACAAAAAAAAGCCCGGAAACGCGATGCGTTCCGGGCTTTTTGCATGGAGGAGCGGTATTTACCAGCTATAGCCAGCCTTGGCATAGTAATAGCGGCCGTTGAAGCCGTTCGGCGCGAAGATGCTGTAAGGCTGGGTACCGTTGACGTTCAGGTTGCCCGCGCTCGTCACTTGCGCCGGATAGCGGTTGGTGACGTTGTCGATGCCGGCCACCAGGCGCCAGTTCTTGCCCAGTTTTACGGAACCGGACACGTCCAGCACCCATTGCGGATCATAGGTCTGGTCCAGCTTGACGTCGTTCTGCGGCACGGTGAAGCTGCCGTAGCGGGTCACGACGCCGTGCACGTTCCAGATGCCGAAGCCATAGTCGGCGGCCAGGCTGAACTTGTCCTTCGGCGACGCGACCGTGATGCGGTCGATGCTCTGGCGGTCGATCAGTTTCAGGTTGTTGGCCGTCAGGATGGCCGGATTGTCGGCGATTTTCCGCACCGTGCTCTTGTTGTGGTTGTAGGCCACGGTGAGGTCGAGGCGGTCCTTGTCCTGCAGGTCGATGCGGTAGGTGCTGACGATGTCCACGCCTTCCGTGCGCGTGTCGACGGCGTTGGTGAAGTAGCGCGCCGCG
Organism: Janthinobacterium sp. TND4EL3; assembly: GCF_900156175.1. Classification (GTDB taxonomy): domain Bacteria; phylum Pseudomonadota; class Gammaproteobacteria; order Burkholderiales; family Burkholderiaceae_D; genus Janthinobacterium. The sequence continues at coordinate 243,104 of NZ_FTMV01000006.1, read as the reverse complement.
CCCACGGTCGAGCCTTGCGTCGCCAGCTGGGCCTTGAGCTTGTCGTTCAGCGCCAGGTTGGCCGAGAACAGGATGCGGTCATCGATGTCGATGCGGTAGGCGTCCACCGTCGTCGTGAAGTTGCGGTTGGGCTGGAACTGCAGGCCCAGGCTGTAGTTGCGGGCCTTTTCCGGCTTCAGGTCCTGTGCGCCGAGGGCGCGCGCCTGCGGCGTATTGACGGCAAAGGTGCCCGTCTCGATGGCCGTATTGTTGCCATTGATGACCTGGAAGTTGGTGGTGGTGATGGTGTAGTACTGCTGCGCCAGCGATGGCGCGCGGAAGCCGCTCGACACGGTGCCGCGCAGGGACAGGGTGTCCGTGAACGCATAGCGGGCCGAACCCTTGGCCGAAGTGGTGCTGCCAAAGTCGCTGTAGCGCTCATGGCGCAGGGCCACGCCGCCCGACAGCTTTTTCGTCGCTTCCGCTTCCAGGTTCACATAGATCGACTCGTTGTGGCGCGAGTGGCTGCCGGCATTGGCGGGCTGGAAGCCGGAAAAGCCTTGCGCGCCGCCTGCGCTGGGGGGCGTGGTAACGACCGTGACGTAGGACGCTTCCTCGCCGGCGCCGATCGAGTATTTTTCATGGCGCGCTTCGGCACCGACGGCCACCGTCAGCGGTCCCGTGAAGTAAGCAACGGGAAATTCGCGCGCCGCATCGAGATTGAAGACGGTCTGCTCGTTTTTCAGCGAGCCGGCATAGAAATGCGTGGGGCTGGCAGCGCCCAGCGACTGGTTGACCGTATTGTCCAGGTCCAGTTCGAACTTGTTGCTGCCATAGTTGATGCTGGCATCCCAGCGCCAGCCGGCCGCTTCGCCGCGCAAGCCCGTGACGATGGACTGGTCCGTCAGGGTGCTGTTTTGCAACGGCAAGAAGCCTTCCGGATAGATTGGCGTGCGCTGCACAATTTCCTTGTGGGCCGGAACGGTGGGCGTGGCAGGTATCGTCACTTCGATCAGCGCCGTGCGCCAGGTGGCGGCGGCCGACGTATCGCGCTTGCCGTAATTGCCGAAGGCATACCAGTCGAGGTTATCGCTGATGTGGTATTCGCTGTTGAGGAAAATCGTCGCCGGCTTGCTTTCCGGGTCGCCATAGCGCTGGTTGACCTTGCCGTAGCGCGGTTCCAGCGGGTTGCGGAAATCGGCGCCGGCGCGGTTGGTCGGGTCGCGTTCCGCCACTTCGGCCGAGACGCGCACCCAGCCGTCCTCGCCCAGGGCGAAGCCGGCCGAACCCTTGATGGACTTTTGCTTGCCGTCGCGTTCCTGCGTCTGGCCATAGCCCACTTCGATGTCGCCGCCAGCCGCGCCTTTTTTCAGGATGATGTTGATCACGCCGGCAATCGCGTCCGAGCCGTACTGGGCCGCCGCGCCATCGCGCAGCACTTCCACGTGGTCGATGGCGGCCAGGGGAATGGCGTTCAGGTCAACGGGCGCCGAGCCGCGGCCCAGCGAGCCGTTGACGTTGACCACGGCGGACGTGTAGCGGCGCTTGCCGTTCACCAGCACCAGGGTCTGGTCCGGCGACAGGCCGCGCAATTGCGCCGGGCGCACGGCGTCGCTGGCGTCGGCGCCCGTGGCGCGGGCGAAGTTCAGCGACGGCAGCAGGCGCGCCAGCACGGTGGCCAGTTCACCCGAACCCGTGCTTTGCAGGTCGCGCGAGGTGAGGATGTCGATCGGCGATTCGGAATCGATGGTGCGGCGGTTCTTGGCGAAGGTGCCGGTGACGACCACTGACTGCAATTCGCCTTCGGCCGGCAGTTCTTGCTGCGCTTGCGCCTGCATCGGCAGGCTGAAGCAGGCGACCAGGCTGGCGGCGATAACGGTTTTCACGGGCAGGGCGGGAACGTGTTGGCGGGCAGTGCTTGAACTCATCGACGATATCTCTTCGGTTGGTGGTTGCGCGGACCATGGCGGTCCGGTGATGCAATCAGATTAACAGTGGGCACGCGGCGAGCTTACGAATCGTTCTGTCTATCGATATGCAATAAATATCTGAAAGACGTCAACATGGTGCGCGTAGCGCATATGGCCTCGTTTCCAGCATACGACCGGGCAGGACAAGGCCGCAATGCTGCACAGCAGTAAATTGCCGGCTGTTGTATAAATACAACTATCACGATGAGGACGGGAAACCTGGCGGCGGCACGGGCCGCCAGGCGGCGGGGCTTATTGCCCCGGATTGGGCAGCTTGGCGTGGATGGCGTCGACGGCCGCCACCAGTTCCGGCGACAATTCGATGTCATGCGCATCGATATTTTGCTGCAGCTGCGCCACGCTGGTGGCGCCGATGATGGTCGAGGCGACGAACCAGCGCGAGTAACACCAGGCCAGCGCCAGCTGCGCCGGCGTCAGGTCGTGCGCGCGGGCCAGCGCCGCATATTGCCGGGCCGCCTCGATGGTGGCGGGACGCACGTAGCGGGGACTCCAGCCTGCCGGGAAGCGCGTCAGGCGGCCCGGAGCTTGCGGATCGTCGAGGTATTTCGCCGTCAGCTGGCCGAACGCCAGCGGGCTGTAGGCCAGCAAGCTGACGTTTTCCCGGTGGCAGGTCTCGTCGAGCAAGCTCGTCTCGAAATGGCGCGCCGTCAGGTTGTACAGGTTCTGGATCGATGCGATGCGCGGCAAGCCTTTCAGCTCGGCCTGTTTGATGTATTCGCACACGCCCCACGACGATTCGTTCGACACGCCGATGTGGCCGATCTTGCCTTCGTCGACCAGCTTGCCCAGCACGGCCAGCGTGTCTTCGATGGCGATGCAATTGTGCTCCTTGCGCGGGTTGTAGACGCTGGCGCCGAAGATGGGCAGGTTGCGGCTGGGCCAGTGCAATTGATACAGGTCAATGTGCTCCGTCTGCAGCCGGCGCAAACTGTCTTCGACGGCGGCGCGGATGTTGACCGCGTCGTGGTCCGTCTTGCCCTTGCGTATCCAGTGCATGCGCGAGTTCGGTCCGGCTACCTTGCTGGCCAGCACGATATCGCCGCGCTTGCCGCTTTTCTTCAGCCAGCTGCCGATGTAGCGCTCCGTGCTGCCCTGCGTCTGCGCGCTGGCCATCACCGGGTACATCTCGGCCGTGTCGATGAAGTTGATGCCCCGTTCCAGCGCGTAATCGAGCTGGCTGTGCGCTTCGGCTTCGCTGTTCTGTTCGCCGAAGGTCATCGTGCCCAGGCAGATCGTGCTCACTTCCAGGTCGCTGGAACCCAGTTTGATCTTGTTGATCATTTCGCCTGTTTGCCGCGCAGCGCGCGCGCGCAATCCTTGATCAGGGCGGGACCCGCGTAAATCAGGCCGCTGTACAGCTGCACCAGTTGCGCGCCCGCTTCGAACTTGGCCACGGCGTCGCTGCCCTGCATGATGCCGCCCACGCCGATGATGGGCAGGGCGTCGCCCAGTTCCGCCTTCAGCAAACGGATGACATTGTTCGACAGCTCGAACACGGGCGCGCCGGACAAGCCCCCCGCTTCCGCGCCGTGCGGCATGCCTTCGACGGCGCTGCGCGACAGGGTCGTGTTGGTGGCGATGACGCCGTCGATGCGGTGGCGCGTGAGCGACTCGGCGATGCTTTTCACCTGTTCGCCATCCATGTCCGGCGCGATCTTCAGGGCCAGCGGCACGTAGCGCTTGTGCTTGTCCGCCAGGCGCGCCTGGGCCTCCTTCAATTGCGACAGCAGGGCGTCGAGTTCGGACGCGCCCTGCAGCTGGCGCAAATTCTTCGTGTTCGGCGACGAGATGTTCACCGTCACATAGCTGGCGTAGGGATAGACTTTTTCCAGGCACAGCAGGTAGTCGTCGGCCGCCCGTTCGATGGGCGTGTCGGCGTTCTTGCCGATGTTCAGGCCCAGCACGCCGGCGCGGTTCTGGTAGAACTTCGACGCCTGCACGTTGGCGACAAACGCGTCCACGCCGCCATTATTGAAACCCATGCGGTTGATGATGCCCTGCGCCTGCGGCAGGCGGAACATGCGCGGTTTCGGATTGCCCGCCTGTGCGCGCGGCGTCACGGTGCCCACTTCGATGGAGCCGAAACCCAGGTCGGCCAGCGCGTCGATGTACGCGCCATCCTTGTCCAGGCCGGCGGCCAGGCCCACGGGATTGGGGAAGGTGATGCCCATCACCGTGCGCGGGTCAGGTGCCGGTTTGCCGGCCAGCTTCGTCAGGCCCAGCGCGCTGGCGCGTTTCAGGGCGGGCAGGGTGAAGTGGTGGGCCGCTTCGGCATCCATCGAAAACAGCAGGGGACGGGCGAGGGAGTACAGGAATTTTTCAGACATGGGGCGCTTTGAGTAGGTGTGCGGGCTGCCGGGAAGGGCTGGCGGCGCGCGAAATAAGTGCCGTATTTTACCGTGTTCCGCGCGGCGGACGGGTGTATAGTTCTTGTTGGCCTAATGCAATATTGATCCCTTGATAATCCGCATCGGGCCGTGGACTATCCTGTTTCTTCCCTGTTCCCTTTACTGCATAAGCGAGACATCGATTGAAAAAGACACGCATCCTGACCGCCATCGCGGCCGCCAGCGCACTGCTGCTGAGCCACCCGGCCCTGGCCCTGCCCAATACGCAAGATACCCGCATGCTGAGCGAGCCGGCCGTCTCCAGCCGCCATATCGCCTTCATCTATGCGGGCGACCTGTGGCTGTCGAACCTCGACGGCGGCGGCGCGCGGCGCCTGACGTCGGACCTGGGCGACAAATCGAATCCCGTGTTCTCGCCCGACGGCAGCCTGATCGCGTACAGCGCCAACATCGACGGCAATGTCGACGTGTACGTGATCGCGGCGGCCGGCGGCGTGCCGCGCCGCCTGACTTTTCATCCAGGTGTTGATCTGGCGCAATCGTTCACGCCCGATGGCCACGCCGTGATGTTTACCTCGCCCCGCGCCGCCTTCAACAACCGCTTCCAGAAGCTGTTTACGGTGCCCGTGGCGGGCGGCGTGGAAACGCAGCTGGAAATCCCCAACGCCTCGCGCGCCACGTATTCGCCCGATGGCAAGCGCATCGCCTATAATCCGCTGGCGCCCGCCTTCAAGCAGTGGAAGCGTTACCGGGGCGGCACCAATTCCTGGCTGTGGCTGTTCTCCTCGGCCGACAAATCCATCGAAAAAATCCCCCAGCCGACGACGCGCTCGAACGACGTCGACCCCATGTGGATAGGCGATACCGTGTACTTCCGCTCGGACCGCAACGGCGAGTTCAACCTGTTTGCCTACGACGTCAAGACGAAATCCGTGCGCCAGTTGACGCAGCACAAGGACTTTCCAGTGCTCAACGCGTCGGCCGCGAACGGCACCATCGTCTACGAACAGGCCGGCTATCTGCACTCGTTCGACATCGCCGGCGGCCAGGCGCGCAAGCTGACCATCGGCGTGGCCAGCGACCTGGGCCAGGCGCGCCCCCGCTGGGTGAAGAACGCGAAATACATCCGCGACGCGTCGATTTCGCCGTCGGGCGCCAGGGTCGCCTTCGAGTACCGGGGCGAGATCGTCACCATCCCCGCCGACAAGGGCGACGTGCGCAACCTGACGCAGACGGCCGGCGCCCACGAGCGCACGCCCATCTGGTCGCCCGATGGCCGCTCGGTCGCGTATTTCTCGGACGAGTCGGGCGAATACGAGTTGCATGTGCGGGCGCAGGACGGCAAGGGCGCCGTGCGCAAGTTCAAGCTCAATGGCAGCGGCTTCTATGACAACGCCGTCTGGTCGCCCGACAGCAAAAAGATCGCGTTTGCCGACAATGGCTGGAGCATGTACGTGATCGACGTCGGCAACGGCAAGCTGCAAAAAATCGCCACGGAGCCGATGTATGGCGTCGACAAGAGCATGCGCGCTTCGTGGGCGCCCGATTCGCGCTGGCTGGCCTATACGCTCAATTCGCCCACCTACACGCGCAGCGCCTACATCTATTCCGTCGAGCAGAACAAGTCCATGCCGGTGACGGACGGCTTGTCCGACGTGGCCCAGCCCGTGTTCGACAAGAGCGGCAAATACCTGTACTTCTTCGCGTCGACCAACGCAGGCCCCAGCAACAACTGGTTCTCGCAGCAGAACGAAGACAACCTGGTGACGCGCACCGTGTGGATGGCCGTGCTGCGGCGCGACCTGCCGTCGCCGCTGATCAAGGAAAGCGACGAGGAAAAGGCCGCCGGCGCGGAGAGCAAGAAAGACACGGCGAAGGCGGAAGCGGAGCCGAAGAGCGAAGCGAAGATCGATCCGAAGACGGGCCGCGACGACCCGAAAGTGACGGTGGCCCCCGTGGCGCCGATCAGCATCGACTTCGACGGCATCGCCACGCGCATCGTCGACCTGCCGCTGCCGGCCGCGCAGTTTTCCAGCCTGACGGCCGGCGCCGCGGGGCAGATCTTCCTGTTGCGCGAAAGCGACGGCAAGAAGGCCGTGCAGCGCTTCGATCTGAAGGAGCGCAAGGCCGAAACCGTGGTGGCCGAAGCCGATGATTTCGAAGTGTCGGCCGACGGCAAGAAGCTGCTGTACCGCCACAAGGACAACTGGGCCATGGGTTCCGCCACGGGCAAGCTGCTGGCGCCGGGCGAAGGCAAGATCAAGGTCGACGCCATCGAAGTGAAAGCCGATCCGCGCGCCGAGTGGACGCAGATTTTCAATGAAGTGTGGCGCATCAACCGCGATTATTTCTATGATCCGGGCATGCATGGCGTGGACTGGAAGGCCATGCGCGACAAGTACGCCGTGTTCCTGCCCGAGCTGTCCAGCCGCGCGGACCTGAACCGCCTGATCCAGTGGATGTGCAGCGAACTGGCCGTGGGCCACCACCGCGGCGGCGGCGGCGACGACTTTATCGAGGCGAAGAAGGTGCCGGGCGGCCTGCTGGGCGCCGACTATGACGTGAGCGACGGCCATTACCGCTTCAAGAAGGTGTATGGCGGCTTGAACTGGAATCCGGCCCTGCGCGCGCCGCTGACGGAGCCGGGCCTGAACGTCAAGGCGGGCGAATACCTGCTGGCCGTCGACAGCCGTCCTCTGTTGCCGCCGACCAACTTGTACAGCGCCTTCGAGAACACGGCCGGCAAGGCCGTCGACCTGACCGTGGGGCCGTCGGCCGACGGCAAGGGGGCGCGCACGATCACCGTCGTGCCCGTGCCGACCGAGGATGCCTTGCGCAACCGCGACTGGATCGAGGGCAATATGCGCAAGGTCAATGCGGCCACCAACGGCAAGGTGGCGTACGTGTACGTGCCCAATACGGCGGGGCTGGGCCACACCTACTTCAAACGCTATTTCTTCCCGCAGGCGGACAGGCAGGCCATCATCGTCGACGAGCGGTTCAATGGCGGCGGCAGCGTGGCCGATTACTACATCGAGATCCTGCAGAAGAAGGAAATCGCCTGGTGGACCATGCGCTACGGCGCCGACATGAAGACGCCGTCCGCCTCGATCCAGGGGCCGCGCGCCATGCTGATCGACGAGACGGCCGGTTCGGGTGGTGACCTGCTGCCGTGGATGTTCCGCAAGAACAACATGGGCCCGCTGATCGGCAAGGCGACGTGGGGCGGCCTGGTGGGCATCCTCGGCTTCCCCGTGCTGATGGACGGCGGCTTCATCACGGCGCCGAACCTGGCGTTCTGGACGCGCGAAAACGGCTGGGGCGTGGAAAACGAAGGCGTGCCGCCCGATATCGAAGTCGAGCAAACGCCGGCCGACGTCATCGCGGGGCGCGATCCGCAGCTGGAAAAGGCGATCGAGGTGATCCAGGCCGAACTGGCGAAGAACCCGCCCGTGCGGCCGCCGCGTCCGGCGTTTCCGGACAAGAGCAAGTAGGCAATGGAAAAGGGGCGCAAGCCCCTTTTTTTACATCACCACCCACTGCCCCTTGATGCGCGCTTCCAGCGGCTTGAAGTTGATTTTATACGCCATCTTCGGGCTTTGTTCGATCCAGTAGCCCAGATAGATGTAGGGCAGGCCCAGTTCCCGCGCCTGGGCGATCTGCCACAGCACGTTGTAGGTGCCGTACGAGGCGCCCGCCACGTCGGGATCGAAAAACGTGTAGACGGACGACAGGCCATCGGCCAGCACGTCGATGATGCTGACCATGCGCAGGGTGCCGTCCGGATCGCGGAATTCCACCAGGCGCGTGTTGACGCGGCTTTGCAGCAGGAATTGCGCGTACTGGTCGCGGCTGTCCTGGTCCATGCCGCCGCCCGCGTGGCGCGTGCTCTGGTAGCGCAGATACAGTTCGTAGTGTTCGTCGAGGAAGGACAGGCTGGCCACGCCCGCCTGCAGGCCGGCGTGCCGCGTCCAGGCGCGGCGCTGGTTGCGGTTGGGCGCGAACTCGCCGGCCACCACGCGCACGGGGATGCAGGCCTGGCAGCCGTCGCAATACGGGCGGTAGGTAAAAATGCCGCTGCGGCGAAAGCCGTTGCGCACAAGTTCCGAATACACGTCGCTGTTGATCAGGTGCGAAGGCGTGGCCACCTGCGAGCGGGCCTGGCGGTCGTCCAGGTAGCTGCACGGGTAGGGCGCCGTCGTGTAGAACTGCAGGGTGGCAAACGGTAGTTCGTTCAGGTGCGTCATGCTGATCCTGTCTGGTCTGTCCGTAGCAATGGAAGTGTGGCTGGAGATATCATAGCTTTTTTACGCGGGTGGCGCAGCATGCCAGTCCGTGATTTGCGCTGCTTCAATAGCGACGCGCAGATGGGCCAGGAAGCGGGCGCGCGAAATGGGTGCCGCGCCCAGCGAGGCCAGGTGTTTTGTTTCCTGCTGGCAGTCAATCATGGCCACGCCGCGCGCCTTCAAAAAGCGCACGAGCTGCGCCAGCGCGATCTTCGAACCGTCCGAGACGCGCGCGAACATCGATTCGCCATAGAACATGCGCCCGATCGACACGCCGTACGCGCCGCCCACCAGTTCGCCATCGAGCCACAGTTCGGACGAGTGCGCGTAGCCCAGCTTGTGCAAGCCCGTGTAGCCGGCGATGATCTCGTCGGAGATCCAGGTGCCCGGGCCATCCTTGCGCGGCGCCGCGCAGGCGCGCATGACGGCCTCGAAATCGCCGTCGAAGCGCAGCTGCCAGCGCCCGTCCGTGGCGGCGCTGCGCTCGACCTTGCGGATCGCCTTGGCCAGGCTGTCGGACACCTTGAAATCGTCCGTCATCAGCACCATGCGCGGATCGGTGCTCCACCACAGGATGGGCTGGCCTTCGGAAAACCAGGGAAAGATGCCGTGCCGGTAGGCGTCGAGCAGGCGCGCGGGCGACAGGTCGGCGCCGGCCGCCAGCAGGCCGGGCGCCTCGTCGGTGAGGGCGCGCGAGACGTCGGGAAACGGGGTGTGGATGTCGAGCCAGGGAATCATGCGGCGTCAAAGGTGGCAGGTGATAGGGGCTTACTCTGCATCCGTGCGCGCCATCGGGCGCGTGATGTCGCCCGTATGGAAGCCATAGCTGCCGCCTTCGCGGATTTTCACGCGGTCCGCAAAGAACAGTTCCAGGGTGGCGCGGATGGTGGGAAAGGCCAGGTCATCCCAGGGAATCTGCGCTTCCGTAAACAGCCGCACGTCCAGGCTTTCGATGCCGGGCGCGAAGTCGAGGTCGCGCAGGCGCGCCAGGTAGAACAGGTGCACCTGGTGCACGCGCTGCACGTTGAGCAGCGAAAACAGGGGGCCCAGCTCGATGTTGGCGCCCGCTTCCTCCACCGTCTCGCGTTCGGCCGCATCGGACGTCGTTTCATCGTTTTCCATGAAGCCGGCCGGCAGGGTCCAGTAGCCGAGGCGCGGCTCGATGGCCCGCTTGCACAGCAAGACCTGCAACTGGCCATCCTCTTCCCACACGGGGATGGAGCCGACCACCATTTTCGGATTCTGGTAATGGATGGCGTCGCAGTTGGCGCACACATAGCGGGGACGGTTGTCGCCTTCCGGAATGGACAGGCTGACAGGGTGGGCGCATTCGGAGCAGAATTTCATGGGCAGGCTTCGGAAAAATGGATGTCGGGTGTAACGCTTACTGTACACCGATTGCGCGCTGTGTGGCGTGACGAGCGGACACTATGCCAACCGGTAATTGGCCAGGTTTTATAATTAAATGGCTCTATTGCAGCCTAAGTTGAGATAGCTATTGCCTAAGCCGCCTGTTTGCCCGTATAATTCGAGTGCGGGGTGGAGCAGTCTGGCAGCTCGTCGGGCTCATAACCCGAAGGTCACAGGTTCAAATCCTGTCCCCGCAACCAATACCGGAAAGCCGCTGATTCTTGCAAAAGATCGGCGGCTTTTTCCATTTCCGGCCAGAAAGAGTATCCGCCGGACGGGGAGGAAAGACATTGTCAATTCATGCCCTTTACGCCGCGCAACAATCTGGTATATAATTCGAGTGCGGGGTGGAGCAGTCTGGCAGCTCGTCGGGCTCATAACCCGAAGGTCACAGGTTCAAATCCTGTCCCCGCAACCAATTCGAAGCCGCTGGTTCCCCGCAAGGGGGCCAGCGGTTTTTTCGTTCTACGGCGAGATCGCTTCCGCCACCTGGCGCGCATACACGACCAGCCGCAAGTGGCGGTCCGCATCGATGGTCAGCGAGGTGTGTTCATACGCGACCCGCTCGCCGCCGACGTCCAGCTGGCGCACGCCGTCACACGGCGCATGCACGTCGTGGCGGCGCCACCATAGCTTGAATTCGGGCGAGACCTTTTCCAGTTCCTGCACCAGCGCGTGGATGTCCGCTTCCCGCGTGGCGCGCGCATAGTCGCGGCGAAAGCCCGACAGCATCAGCGGCGCCTGCTCTTCCCAGCCGGCGAAGCGTGACCGCAGCAGGGGATCGGTAAACAACAGCCACAGCAGGTTGCGCCGCGCCGGCACATGCGCGCCGAAGCCGAACAGGGTGTCCGCTTGCGCATTGAACGCCAGCACGTCCCAGCGCAGGTTGAGCACATAGGCCGGATGCGCCAGTTCGTGCATCAGCCGGCGCACGGGCGGCGGCACCACGCAAAACGTCTTGCCCTCTTCGGCGGGCGGGCGCGCATGGGCCAGCAAAAACAGGTGGCGGCGCTCGCCCGCGTCCAGTTTCAGCACTTCGGCCAGCTTGTCGAGGAAGGCGCTGGAGACGCCGATGTCGCGCCCCTGTTCCAGCCAGGTGTACCAGGTCAGCCCCACGCCGGCCAGCGCCGCCACTTCCTCGCGGCGCAAGCCCGGCGTCCTGCGCCGCCCGCCGCCGGGCAAACCCACGTCCTCGGGCGACAGCCGCGCGCGCCGCGCCTGCAGGTAGGCGGCCAGTTCGTGGCGGGTGCGGGCCAAAGTGCGCATGGTGCGGTCTTTCCTGTGAGCCTGTTGCTGCCAGTAATAGCATAAACAGTTAAATTGTAATTGTTTATATTGTATTCCAGAATGCCTGCTTTCTTCCCGAAAGCGTGCCCATGTCCGATTACTCTTCCCGCGCGCCCGCAGTTGCGACCGCCGTCGCGCTGCCCGCCACCGTCTACCTGATCGCCATGGGCGCCTTCGCGCTGGGCATGGCGTCGTATGTGACGGCGGGGCTGATGCCGCTGATCGCCGGCGCGTTTTCCGTGTCCGTGGCGATGGCCGCGCAGCTGGTGACGGCGTTCACGCTGGCCTACGGCCTCGGCTCGCCTCTTGTCGTGGCCTTGCTGCCGGCGCGTGCGCAGCGCCCTGGCCTGCTGGGCGCACTGGGCGTATTCGTGCTGGCGAACGGGGCCAGCGCGCTGGCCGGCGATTTTGCCGGCTTGCTGCTGTGGCGGGCCGTCGCCGGCGTGGGCGCGGGTGTCTACCTGGCGCTGGGCATCGCTGCGGCGGCGGGCGTGGCGGCGGCGCCGCAGCGCGGCAAGGCTATCGCCGTGATCATGGGCGGCATGGCGGGCGGCACGGTGCTGGGCGTGCCATTGAGCCTGCTGCTGGCGCAGCAGCTGGGCTGGACGGCGGCCCTGTGGCTGGTCGCCAGCCTCGGCGCGCTGGCGCTGGCGGGCTTGCTGTGGCAGCTGCCGGTGCTGCCGGAAGTGGCGGCGACCTCGTTGCGCCGCAAGCTGGCCTTGCTGGCCGACGGGCAGGTGCTGGCCATCCTGCTCGTGTCGCTGCTGGCGGCCATCGCCAGCCTGGGCATGTACACGTTTATCGCGCCGCTGCTGGCGTGGTCCGCGCAGGGGACGGCAATCTCCGCCACGCCCTTCCTGTGGGCCTGGGGCGTGGGGGGAATCGCGGGCAGCGTGCTGGTCGGGCCATGGGCCGACAAGGTGCGGCCGCCGAAGCTGACCTTGTTCATCTTGCTGCTGCTGGCGCTGGCCTTGTGCGCGCTGCCGCTGGCGGCCGGCTGGTCGGCGTGGCTGATGCTGGCGCCCATCGTGCTGTGGGGCGCGGCCGGCTGGGCCCTGCAAGTGCCGCAGAACCAGCAGCTGCTGGACGCGCGCGCGCGGCAGGGCGACGGCAACCTGGCCATCGCCCTCAATGAATCGGCGCTGTACCTGGGCAGCGCCATCGGCGCCGCCATGGGCGGGCTGCTGCTCCTGCTGGACTGGCCCGCATGGCTGCTGGCGGCCGGCGCCGCCGTGGTGGCCGCCATGGCGGTGCTGCTGCAGCTGGCGCTGTGGCGCAAGCGGGCGCAGTAAGCCGGCGCTGTCCTGGCGGCGATACGCGGTTCAGCGAGGCTGTTCCAGCTGCGCGTACACGGCGTCGGCGATCTTGCCCAGCTCCTTTTTGGGCAGGTTTGCCGAGAGGGCGTAGCCGAGCCGGCCGTCGATCCAGTAAAACACGCTCAGCTCCTTTTCCTGCGTGTAGCGGAACGCCGTTTCCTGCCTGCCTGCCCGCTCCTTCGCCACGTACAGGGTCAGGCGCTTGCCGCCGCCATCCTCGTACATGAATTGCGCCACGGGGCCGTCGCCGTCGCCGGGCAGCAGGCGCCCGCCGATCAGCTGGTAGCCCAGCGGCGACAGCACGGGCGGCTGCAGCTGCGTGCCCAGGCGCTTCGACAGCCATTGCACCAGGTGCGCCTCCTGTTCCGCGCCCACTTCCACGGGGTGGCGCACTTCGGGCGTGTAGACGGCGTGGGCGATGGCGGCGCTGCGCGCCAGGGAGACCGGGCTGGCGCTGGCGGTCACGCTGTTGCCGCCATCGCCATCGCCGCCGCGCAGCAGCCAGCCGCCCGCGCCGCCGGCGACCACCAGCACGACGGCTGCCGCCGCCTGCATGGCGGGGCGATACCAGCCACGGTTTGCCGCCGGCGGCGCCGCTGCCTGCAGCAAGTGCCGCGGCACGGCTTCTTCCTGCACGGGATTGAACAGGGCGCGCAACTGGCGGTTTTGCTCGCGCCACGCGTCGACGCGGGCGGCGTCCTGCGGATGCGCGCGCAGGTGGGCATCGACGGCCGGGCGCTGTTCCTCGGGCAGGACGCCGTCGGCCAGGGCGTGCAATTGCGCTTCGCTGATGGCTTGCCTTGTCATTTCACGACTTTCAGGGTGGGCGCGCCGCCGTCGCCGGCGGGGCGGCCGTCGAGCAGCGCGCGCAGTTTGTCCCGTCCGCGCGACAGCCGCGACATGACGGTGCCGACGGGGATGCCCAGGGCGGCCGCCACGTGCTCGTAGGGCATCTGTTCCAGCGCGACGAGCAATATCACTTCGCGCTGCGCCAGCGGCAAGCGGGCCAGCGCCGCATCCATCTCGCCGATGGCGATGGACTGCCCCGGCGCGCGTTCCGGCGCGGGCAGCACGGTGTCATCGTCGAGCTCCTGCAAGTCCAGGCCGGGGCGGCGCAGCTGGTCCACGTGCAGGTTATGCATGATGGAGAACAGCCAGGGCCGCATCTCGCCGCCCCGCTGCCACTGGTCGAACTTGCGCCAGGCCCGCTCCACGGTGTCCTGCACCAGGTCGTCCGCGTGAACGGCGCCCACCAGCGCGCGCGCGTAGCGGCGCAGGCCGGGCAGGCAGGCTTGCAGCTGGCGGCTGTCCTCTGGCGTGCTCATCGTGGCGGCGCGGCGCGATGCTTAAGGCTTGGCGACGTGCCACACGTTCTTGAAATTGTCGCCGGCAACGTCGCCCGGCTTCTTGTCTTCCTTGTACAGGTACAGGGGCTTGCCCTTGTAGGTCAGCTGCATGGCGCCATTGTCTTCGCGCTTGATGCTGCCGTAGGGGGCGGCGGGCGCCGCTTCGGTGGCGATGACGGCGGGCCAGGCGGCCAGGCAGCCGCCGCTGCAGGCGCTCTTGCCGCTGTCGGCGACATCCTTGTCGAACACGTACACGGTCATGCCGCCGGCATTGACCAGCATGCCGTTGGCGGGCATGACGTCGGCGGCGAAGGCGAGGGGGGCGGACAAGGCGGTGAAAAGGGCGGTGGCGGCAAAAGTAGTAAAGCGCATGATGGTCTCCTTGAGGTTTTGGGGGCTTGCAAGGGATAGACGCGCGGTGCTGCCCGTTTATTCCACCGCTGGCGGATTATTTTTCGGGTGCAGGCTGGCCCACAGGTGGGCGGCCGCCATGGTGCGGTGCGGCGCGTACTGGCGCAGCCACTCTTCCGTGCGCGCCACGTCCGGCTTTGTTTCTTCGCCGAGCAGCTTTTGCAGGGCGGCGCGGATGGCCACGTCGCCGTGCAGCGAGCAGTCGGCATAGCCGTAGCCGCGCAGCAGCGCGTAATTGACGGTCCACGGGCCGATGCCCTTCACGGCCAGCAGCGCCTGCGATATGGCCGCCACGTCGCCGGAGGAAGGCAGCTCCAGCGACAGTTCCCCCTCGTCGACGAGGCCGGCCAGGCGCAGCACGGTCTCCGCCTTGGCGCGCGAGAATTTGCGGCTGGTCAAATCCTCGACGGACAGCCGCGCCACGTCGTGCGCCTCCGGGTAGCACCACAAGCCGCTGGCATGACGGCGCCCCGCCTGCAGAATGAAGGTGCGGCGCAGGGCGATGGCGAACGGCAGGTTGATCTGCTGGCCGATGATGGCCCACGTCAGCGCCTCGAAGGGGCTGGCCGATTGCACGATGCGCAAGCCCGGATTGATGCGGATCAAAGGCGCCAGCAGCGGATCGGCGGCAGCCAGCCGGGCAAACGGCTGCGGGTCGATGCGCAGGCCGAGGATGTTGAGCAGCGCGCCGTGCAGCGCCGTTTGCAGAGCGTCACTGGCGCCGCCGTCGATTTCGGCGCGGCAGGCGGCCGCATCGTCCGTGAAGGCCACGTCCAGCACGACAGGCACGCCGGCAAGCAGGATGCCCTTGCGCAGGCCTGTCGCGGTGACCTGTTCGGCCACGGCTTCCCCGTCGCGGCTGTGGAAGGCGATGACGTCGTCGCGGCGGTAGCCGGCGGGCAGGGGGAGGGTCCAGTGCAGCAGGGTCATGGTGGCCAAAATCAGGGAAGGTAGCAGGGGCGCGCCGCTGGCGCATCTTGTTTCTTGCTTTTCAGGCGTCAGCGCACGCAGAGGCCAGGGTTGGGCGGCGTCAGGGCGGCCGCGTGCTGGATCTGCAGGGCATCGGGCACGCCATTCTTGACAGCCGTCAGTTCGGCCAGGATGGAAATGGCGATTTCGGCCGGCGTCTTGCTGCCGATGTACAGGCCGATGGGGCCGTGCAGGCGCGCCAGCTGCTCCGCGCTGACGTCGAACTGCAGCAGGCGCTCGCGGCGCTTGGCGTTGTTGGCGCGCGAACCGATGGCGCCGACATAAAAAGCGGGGGATTTGAGTGCTTCCATCAGGGCCAGGTCGTCGAGCTTGGGGTCGTGCGTGAGGGCGACGACGGCGCTGCGGCTGTCGAGCTTTAATTCCAGTACGAGGTCGTCCGGCATGGCGTGCAGCAGGGGCACGCCGGGCACGTTCCAGCCGCCCCGGTATTCCTCGCGCGGGTCGCAGACGATGACGTGGTAATCCATGGCCATGGCGATTTGCGCCACGAAGCGCGACAGCTGGCTGGCGCCGATGATCAGCAATCGCCAGCGCGGGCCGTGCTGCGTGGTGAGCACGCCATTTTCCAGGGCCAGCACGGCGCCCGGCGCGGCGGTTTGCAGGGTGACGGCGCCCGTGCCCAGGTCGAGGCGGCGTTCGACCAGTTCGTGCGCTTCGAGGCGCGCCAGCAGTTCGGCCACGCGGCTGTCCGCATGCAGCGGCTCGATGGCCAGTTCGATGGTGCCGCCGCAGGGCAGGCCGAAGCGGTGCGCCTCGTCGGCGCTGATGCCGTAGCTGACGATGTCGGGCCGCGTGCGCACGATGCCGTGCACGCGCACGGTGTCGATCAAATCATCCTCGATGCAGCCGCCGGAGACGGAGCCGACCACCGTGCCATCGTCGCAGATGGCCAGCGTGGCGCCCACGGGGCGGGAGCTGGAGCCCCAGGTCTTGATGACGGTGACCAGTTCGCAGCGGTGCCCGGCGGCGAGCCACGCGGCGCTGGTCTTCAGAACTTCAAGGTCGATGCTGTCCATGGGGCGCGGGAGTTACATGCCGTATGTTTGCGGCAAAGTATGGAATAGTATTCAAGATTATGGATATACTACCTGTTCCACCACCCTGCGGAGAATTTTCATGTCAAATGAAGTCAAGACGCAAGAAGAGGGTATTCCCAAGTTCGGCAAGCTGCTCGTCATCCTGTTTCTGGCCGTGGTGTTCTGCGGCGCCCTGACCTGGATCATGGGCACCTACTTCCCGAACTTCCCCGGCGCCTGAGCAAACCCTGTTTGATCAGGATGAAGAACGTCTAACAGAACCGTAGCGAGCGGCAGCGATTTGTGGCCGAGAAGCGCAACTGTGCCTGGCACGGGGCCGCCGAGGCAGTGAGCATCGCAGACCGCAAAGCGCGACGCGCAGCAGGTTATGGTAGGCGTTCTAAGGCTTGAGCGGCTTCTTCGCCGCCTGCTTGGCGCGCACGTCGATGACGGCGCGGTTGATGGCCGCCATGCGCGAGTTGGTGCCCGGGTGCAGGGCCGTGTAGCCGTTGGCGACGCTGGCCGGCACTTGCGTGGACAGGCGTTGCCAGAAGCGGGCGGCGTTGTCGATATTGTAGCCGGCGCGCGCCAGCAGGTAGATGGCCAGGGCGTCCGCTTGCGCGTCGAGTTCCTGCGGCATAGCCTTGATGCCGGCGGCGCCCGTCAGCATCGACACGTCGGGCTGCACGGCGCCCAGGCTGTCGATGATGCTGCCGGCCGTCCCTGCCGTGCGCTGGCTGCGCGCGTGGTCGAGGATGTTGTGCGCCATTTCGCGGGCGATGACAAAGGCGATGCCTTCGTCGTTTTGCGCCGCATTGATCATGCCGCGGGTGAGCATGATGCGCGCGCCGTCCGAATAGGCGTTGATATTGTCCGCATTGCCCAGGGCGACGCGGAAGGCGCAGGCGCGCGTGACGGGAATCTTTAAATCCTGCTGCTGGCCGTCGCGGGCGATGGTCATGTTCAGGCTGGCGCTTTTCGAGGCCAGCGGGCCGACGATGGCGCCGAACGGGCCTTCCGCCTTGGGACCGGCCGGCAGCGGCTTGCCTTCGGCGGCCAGCAAGCCGTCACCCTTGCGCAAGCCGGCGCGGGCGGCGCCGCTGCCCGGCAAGACGCCGGACACCTGCATCTGCTCGCCATAGCCGAGCGCCGCCTGCGCCGCGTCGGCATAGATGCCAGGGTAGGAATACTTGTTCTGCGCCGTGAAGCCCAGCAGGTTGCGCGCATATGTCTTGCACAGGTCCGCGTTGTTGATCAGCAGGGGCGCCGAGACTTTCGACAGGCGGTCCTGCAGCGCCACCATCTTCACCAACTCCTCCTGCGCCGCCTTTTGCTGCGCCGTCAGGGCCGGCGCTTCGGGCGCCGGCACGACGTTGAACGGGCCGCTGACCGTCGTCGACGGCGTGGTGCAGGCCGAGAGCAGGGCAACGCAAGCCACCAGCAGTGGCGAGGCCAGATGGCGCAGCGAAGTTTTGGCTGGGGCGATGTGGCGGAAACCTGGCATAAGACGATCCTTAATGTTTGCCGGTGCTGCCGAAACCGCCAACACCGCGTTCGCTGTCGCCGAATTCCTCGACGACGTTAAAGCCCACTTGCAGCACCGGCACGATAATGAGCTGCGCCAGGCGCTCCATGGGGGCGAGCGTAAAAGCGCTCTGGCCCCGGTTCCAGGTCGATACCATCAGCTGGCCCTGGTAATCGGAGTCGATCAAGCCTACCAGATTCCCCAGAACGATGCCGTTCTTGTGGCCCATGCCGCTGCGCGGCAAGATCATGGCCGCATACGACGGGTCGCCGATGTGAATGGCCAGGCCGGTCGGAATGAGCACGGTCTGGCCGGCTTCGATGGTGATGGCCTCGTTGATGCAGGCGCGCAGGTCGAGTCCCGCGCTGCCCGGGGTGGCGTAGGCCGGCAGCAGTTCTTGCATGCGGGCGTCGAGGATCTTGATGTCGATATTTTTCATGAATCTAAATGAGCTAATGCGTATAAAGGGTTACTTGAGGAGCGAGTTTTTTGCCAGCCGCTTCGAGATTTCCGAAATCAGCTGGCGCGCCAGGTTCAGTTTCGAGGCGCGCGGCAGCACGGTATGGCCATCCTCGTCGAAGAGGATGATGGTGTTGTCGTCCTGGCCGAAGGTGTTCTGGCCGATATTGCCAACGAGCAAAGGAATGCCCTTTTTCTCGCGCTTGACCGAGCCGAATTCCACGAGGTTTTCCGATTCGGCGGCAAAGCCCACGCAATACGGATAGCCGGCCAGGTTGGTGCGCGCCGCCACGGTGGCCAGGATGTCGGGATTTTGCGCGAACTGCAGTTCCGGCACGGAGCCGTCGGCCTGCTTTTTCATTTTCTGTTCGCTGGCGTTGACGACCCGCCAGTCGGCCACGGCGGCGACGGCGACGAAGACATGCTGGTCGTCGACATGGGCCAATACCGCATCATGCATCTGCTGCGCGCTTTGCACATTGATGCGGCGCACGCCAAACGGCGATTCGAGCGCCGTGGGACCCGAAATGAGCAGCACTTCGGCGCCCGCCTCGCGCGCCGCCCGGGCCACGGCATAGCCCATCTTGCCCGAAGACAGATTGGTAATGCCGCGCACGGGGTCGATGGCCTCGAAAGTGGGGCCGGCCGTGACCAGCACGCGCTTGCCCGCCAGGACCTTCGGCTGGAAGGCGGCGATCAGCTCCGTCAAGAGCTGCTCCGGTTCCAGCATGCGGCCCAGGCCAACTTCGCCGCAGGCCTGTTCGCCGGCCGCCGGGCCGAACAGCTTGATGCCGTCGTCGCGCAGCTGCTGCACATTGCGCTGGGTGGCCGGGTTCTGCCACATTTCCACGTTCATGGCCGGCGCCACCAGCAAAGGCAGGTGGGCCGGGCGGGCCAGGCACAGGGTCGACAGCAGGTCGTCGCATACGCCGTGCGCGAGTTTGCGCATAAAATCGGCCGAACACGGCGCGATCAGGATGGCGTCCGCATGGCGCGTCAGATCGATGTGCGCCATGTTGTTATCGATGCGGGCATCCCACTGGCTCGTGTGCACGGGGTGGCCGGACAGCGCCTGCATCGTCACGGCCGTGATGAAATGGCTGGCCGCATCCGTCATGACCACCTGTACCGAGGCGCCAGACTTGGTCAGCGCGCGGCACAGTTCCGCCGCCTTGTAGCAGGCGACGCCGCCTGACAGTCCCAGGACGATTTTTTTGCCGGACAATTCCATGCCGTTCTCCCGCTGTTATTTGTTTACACGGCGCAGTTCATCGATGATGAACAGGGCCGCGCCGATGCAGATGGCGCTGTCGGCGATATTGAAAGCGGGGAAATGGCCCCAGCTCTTCCAGTGAAAATCGAGGAAATCGACCACGTGGCCATACATCAGGCGGTCGATGGCGTTGCCCAGCGCGCCGCCGAGTATCAGCGCCAGGGCCCAGCAGAACATGCGCTGGCCGGCGTGCTTTTTCAGCAAATAGATGATGTAGATGGCGGCCGCCAGGGCGATGCCGGTGAAGAAATAGCGCTGCCAGCCGCCCTGGTCGGACAGGAAGCTGAACGCGGCGCCCTTGTTATATGCGAGCACCAGGTTGAAATACGAGGTGATGACCATCTCTTGCGCATAGCGGAAGGTCTTCAGGATCGTGATCTTGGTGATCTGGTCGAACAGGATGACGATGGCGGCGATGCCCAGCCAGGGCACCAGCGACGATGAGGACGACGATTTCGATGAAAAACGGTTTTTAGTGGCCATATTTTTCCAGGGAAGATAAAGCCGCCGCCACCCTGGCGGGCAGCGGCGGTGGGAGGCGGGCGGACTGGGTATGAATTCCAGTCCCGCGCCGTCTTAGGCGAAGCGGCGTTTCTCGCCCGCGCCAAACAGATTGCTGACGCAGCGGCCGCACAGGGTGGCATGCGCGGCGTCCGTGCCCACGTCGGCGCGGTAGTGCCAGCAGCGCTCGCACTTCGGTGCCGTCGACGCGGCCACGAGCACTTCCTCGGCCGCTTCCTCAAGCACTTCGACAACGCTGGCCTGCGAGGTGATGAAGACGAACTTCAAGTCCTCGCCCAGGGTCGTCAACAGCTTGTACTTCATCGGCGCGGCCTTGATCGTCAGTTCCGCCTGCAGCGAGGAACCGATGGCGCCCGAAGTGCGTAAGTCTTCCAGCTGCTTCGTCACGTCCGTGCGCACGGCGCGCAGGGCCGTGTATTTCTCCAGCAGGGCGGCCGCGTCCGACACTTCCGGCAGCTGCCACCAGGTTTGCGTGAAGATGGTTTCATCGCTGGCGGCATACGCTTCCGCGCCGGCGAAGACTGCCCACGCTTCTTCGGCCGTGAACGACAGGGCCGGGGCCATCAGGCGCAGCAGGCTTTGCGTGATGTGCCACAGCGCCGTCTGTGCCGAACGGCGCGCGTGCGACGTCAGGCCCGAGGTGTACAAACGGTCCTTCAGGATGTCGAGGTAGAAGCCGCCCAGGTCTTCCGAGCAGTAGGTCTGCAGCTTCGACACGACGGGGTGGAACTCGTAGCGCGCATAGTTGTTCTCGATCTGCTGCTGCAGCGATGCCATGTTGGCCAGCGCATAGCGGTCGATTTCGAACATCTCCGCCACCGGCACGGCGTCCGTGGCCGGATTGAAGTCCGAGGTGTTCGCCAGCAGGAAGCGCAGGGTGTTGCGGATGCGGCGGTACGATTCCGTCACGCGTTTGAGGATCTCGTCGGAGATCGACAGCTCGCCCGTGTAGTCGGTCGAGGCGATCCACAGGCGCAGGATATCGGCGCCCAGGGTGTCCGAGATCTTTTGCGGCGCCAGCGTGTTGCCCAGCGACTTGGACATCTTCTTGCCTTCGCCGTCGACCGTGAAGCCGTGCGTGAGCAGCGCCTTGTACGGCGGACGGCCGTTCAGCATCGACGACACGAGCAGCGACGAGTGGAACCAGCCGCGATGCTGGTCCGAGCCTTCCAGGTACAGGTCGGCCGGGAATTGCAGCTGCGTCGAGTGCGAACCGTGGGCCTGCGGGCCGCCCAGCACCGTCTGGTGCGTGGCGCCGGAATCGAACCACACGTCCAGGGTATCCTTGTTCTTGGCGTAGATGGCCGCTTCGTCGCCGATCAGGTCTTTCAGATCCAGCGCCTGCCATGCCTCGATGCCGCCCTTTTCGATCAGCTTGGCCACCTGCTCCAGCAGTTCCGGCGTGCGTGGATGCAGGTCGCCCGTTTCCTTGTGCACGATGAAGGCCATCGGCACGCCCCACTGGCGCTGGCGCGACAGGGTCCAGTCGGGACGGTTGGCGATCATGCCGTGCAGGCGCGCCTGGCCCCAGTCCGGGAAGAACTCGGTGTCGGCGATGCCTTGCAAGGCCGTCTCGCGCAGGGTCGCGCCGCCGTCCTTCGGCGTCAGGTCCATGCCGGCGAACCACTGCGACGTGGCGCGGTAGATGATCGGCGTCTTATGGCGCCAGCAGTGCATGTAACTGTGGTCGAACATCTTGACTTCGAACAAGGCGCCCGCTTCTTTCAGGGCATTGCAGATCGGTTTCGACGCTTCCCAGATGGTCATGCCGCCGAACAGGGGCAGGGTCGAGGCGAACTTGCCGTCGCCCATGACGGGCTTGATGATGTCGTCGTCCTTCATGCCGTGCGCCTTGCACGAGATAAAGTCGTCCAGGCCGTAGGCGGGCGCCGAGTGCACCACGCCCGTGCCGCTTTCCGTGGTCACGTATTCGGCCAGGTACAGCGGCGACAAACGGTCGTAGAAGGCGTCAGCCGCATGCAGCGGGTGGCGGAAGCTGATGCCGGCCAGGGCGGCGCCGTCGCAGGTGGCGATCGTCGTGCCATCGAGCTTGAAGCGCGCCAGGCTGGCCACGACCAGGTCTTGCGCCAGGATCAGCAGCAATGGCTGGCCGTCGCGCTCGGCCTTCACCAGCGAATACTTCACTTCCGGGTGCACGTTGAGCGCCTGGTTCGACGGGATGGTCCACGGCGTCGTGGTCCAGATGACGATGAAACCGTTCTCGGTCGGCAGGGCAGGCAGGCCAAAGGCGGCCGCCAGCTTTTCCGGTTCGGCGAACTTGAACCCGACGTCGATGGCGGGATCGCGTTTTTCCGCGTATTCCACTTCCGCCTCGGCCAGCGCCGACTGGCAGTCGAAGCACCAGTTGACGGGCTTCAGGCCGCGGTAGACATAGCCTTTTTCCAGCAGCTTGCCCAGCGCGCGCAGCTCGTCGGCTTCATTGCCGTGCGCCATGGTCAGGTAGGGGTTGTCCCACTCGCCGAGCACGCCCAGGCGAATAAAATCCTTCTTCTGGCGCTCGACCTGCACGTTGGCGTAGGCGCGGGCCTTTTCCAGCACTTCAGCCGTCGGCAGGTTTTTGCCGTGCAGTTTTTCGATCTGGATCTCGATCGGCATGCCGTGGCAATCCCAGCCCGGCACGTAGGGCGCGTCGAAGCCGGCCAGCGAGCGCGATTTGACGACCATGTCTTTGAGGATCTTGTTGACGGCGTGGCCCAGGTGGATGTCGCCATTCGCGTACGGCGGGCCGTCGTGCAGGATGAATTTCGGACGGCCGGCGGCAGCCTTGCGCACGCGCTCGTAGATTTTCTTGTCTTGCCACTGCTGTACCCATTGCGGCTCGCGCTTGGCCATGTCGCCGCGCATCGGGAACGGGGTTTCCGTCATGTTGACCGGGTATTTGCTTTCAGGTTTCTTGTTCTGCTTGGGCGTGGCTGGCTTGTTTTGATCGGACATAATCTTCTTTAATGATATTGAATGGTTTGCGGCGGCAGGGGCCGCCAGGCGGCGGAGTTGGCCGGCGTCAAATTCGGTCGGTGGCGGTAATGGCGCCGCTGCGCTGCTCGAAGTAGGCGCGCGCCTGGTTCGAGTCGCGCTCGATGGCGGCCGTCAGGGTGGGCAAATCGTCGTATTTCTCTTCGTCGCGCAGCTTTTGCAGGAATTCCACGCGCACCAGCTTGCCATAGCACGATTGCGCGAAATCAAACAGATGCACTTCCAGCAAGACGCGGCCGCTGTCGTCGACGGTCGGGCGCACGCCCAGGCTGGCCACGGCCGGCAGCGGTACTGGTCCCAGGCCGTGCACCTGCACGATGAAGATGCCGGACAGGGCGGGGCGGTGCGCCACGCGCAGGTTCAGGGTGGGGAAGCCGAGGGTGCGGCCCAGCTTCTGGCCGTGGATCACATGGCCGGAAATGGCGTAGGGATGGCCCAGCAGCTGCTGCGCCAGCGGGAAGTCGCCGGCGGCCAGCGCCAAGCGCACGGCCGACGAGGAGATGCGCGTGCTGCCATTCATGACGGTGGGCAGTGTTTCTACATGGAAACCATATTGGCGGCCCGCTTCCTGCAGCATGGCCACGTCGCCGGCGCGCCGGGCGCCATAGCAAAAGTCGTCGCCGACCATCAGCCATTTCACGTGCAAGCCGTCGACGAGGACTTTTTCCGTGAATTCCTGCGGCGTCAGGGCGGCGAACTGGGCGCTGAAGTGCTCGACGACGACCCGGTCGATGCCGGCGTCATCGAGCGACTGCAGCTTGTCGCGCAGGTTGGCGATGCGTTGCGGCGCCTTCGACAGGTCGCCCGCGCGCTGCGCGAAGAATTCGCGCGGGTGCGGTTCGAACGTCATCACGGCCGCTTCGATGCCGAGTTCGGTGGCAGCTTCGCGCACGCGCGCCAGCAAGGCCTGATGGCCGATGTGGACACCGTCAAAATTGCCGATGGTCAGAGCGCAAGGCGCTCGAGCCTGGGCATTGGGAAGTCCGCGGAATACCTTCATAGGAATCTGATGAAAAACTGTGCCAAAAGGGGGATTATACGGACTGTTTCAGCGATGCACACCCGGCAGGGCGGCCGCAGGGGTAATTTCCCTGCTGAAATGATAAAAAGCGTTGCCGGCGGGTGTGCCGGCAACGCTTTTGGTGGTGGGCACTCGACTAGCTGCCCGACAATATCCTGAGGATATAATCTTATTTATTCATCAAGGCCCAGTAGCGGGCCAGGTCGGCAGCGCCATCCGTGCCCTTGACGGCTTTCAGCGCGGTCGATGCGTTGGCCTTCTTGCCGGCGTGGATGTAGGCGATGCCCAGGTGCAGCTTGGCTTCTTCCGGATACTTGGCGGTGCCCATCTTCACGGCGTCATTCATCAAGCCCAGGCCTTTGTCGGCCTGGCCATCGTAGACCAGGGCGAAGCCCAGCTTGCTCAAGCTGTCGGCGTCCTTGTTCTTGACGTATTCCGCTTCCGACTTGGCGGCGTTGGCCTTCAGGTCAGCCTGGGTCTTCAGGGCCAGGTCTTTCAAGCGCTGGTGACGGGCGGCATCGGCGCCGGTACCCAGCACGCCTTTTTTGTAGCCCTGCTCGATGATGCTCAACGCTTCGCCAGGATTGCCTGCTTGCAATGCCAACTGGCTGATTTCCATGTATTCGGAAGGCTTGGTGAACAGGCCGTTGGCCAGGCGCAGGCGCTGGACGTCCAGGCCCAGGCGTTGCGAGAAGCCAGGCTTGCCCGAGACGCGGTTCAGCAGGTCGGCCCAGTAGCTGGTCTTCGGATAGCTGCCAGCCAGTTTTTCCAGGGTGGCAACATAGCCGGCCTTGTCGTTTTGCTTCAACTGGATGTTGGCCAGCATCTGCAGGCTCGCTTCCGAATTGCCGCCGCGCGCTTGCAGTTCTTTCGCCGCTTCGGCGTAGTTGCCGCTGACATAGTAGGTCTGGATCAGCAGTTCGCGCATCTGTGGATCTTCGCGGTCTTTCAGCGAACGTTTGATCCAGGTGATGGTGTTCGGCCAGTCCTTGGCGCGGTAGTACATGCCGGCCAGTGCTTGCGTGAATTTGGGGGCTTCGGCGGCGCTCAGGCGGCCGGAATTGATGACGGCTTCAAAAGCCTTGATGGCGGTGCCGTTATCGCCGGCGGCAGCAGCGGCCGAGGCGCGCACGCGCTCGATCTGGTAGCTCTCAAAGGCGGTCTTGCCGCCGACGCTGTCAGCTTCGCGCAGCTTGGCCAGCGCTTCCTTGTTCTTGCCGCTGCTAGCGAGTTTTTGCGCTTCTTGCAGTGGCTTGCCCACTTCGGCACGCACGGTGTCGGCGGCATATGCCAGCGAGCCCAGGCCGATTACAGGAGTTGCTGCGGTAAAACCGATAGCGGCCATGACGAGGCCGAGATGAGCGAGACGAAACTTGGACATGAGAAAGTCTTTCAGTAAAAAGCGAATAGGCAGGAAGTCCTGCCTATTCGGATGTAAAGAGAACCTGATTGCTGCAGCTTACTGGAATTGCTCGTTGCCGACCAGACCGATTTTGGTCACGCCCAGACGCTGTGCCGACGCCATCACACCGGCGACGACTTTGTACTCCACCAGCTTGTTGGGGCGCAGATGCACTTCCGGCTGGTCTGCTTGCGCAGCGACGTTGCTCAGCTTGGCTTCCAGCGACGCACGGTCAGGAACGACCTGATTGTCCCACAAGATGGTGCCGTCAAAATCGACATCGATCGTGACGACCACTGGTTCCGTTGTCGGTGGCGGCGGGGTGCCGACCGGCATGTTCAGGTTCACCGAGTGGTTTTGCTTAGGAATCGTGATGATCAACATGATAATCAGCACCAGCATCACGTCGATGAGGGGCGTCATGTTCAGTTCCATCATTGGTTCCGGATCCGCGTTTGGCGAACTGCCCGAACCGACATTCATACTCATAGTATTTCCTTTAAGAAGTCCAACGAAGCGCCGGGCGAGACTGCCGCCCGGCAAGCTTCCGACAGTGGCGTCCCGCTGTTGCCGGGGCGCCGCTGTCAGCCGCTATCAGCCCTTGTCAGGTGGTTCGGTGATGAAGCCGACCTTCTGGATCCCGGCACGTTGGGTCGTGTAAATAACCCGGCCGATCGATTCGTAGCGTGTTTCTTGGTCGCCACGAACGTGTACTTCCGGCTGCGGTACTTTCACTGCTTCAACTTTCAGATAATCGAACAGTTCGTTCGTATCTTTCAGTTTCTTCTGGCCCAGATAGATCTCGCCATCCTTGTTGACAACGATGTTGACGTTTTCTGGCTTGCTTTGAAGGGCTTGGTTGGCCTCGATCGGCAGATCGATTTTCTGCAATTTGAGGACAACCGGACTGGTGATCAAGAAAATGATCAGCAAAACCAACATGATGTCGACGAGCGGCGTCGTGTTGATTTCTGACATTACTTGATCTTCATCTCCGCTGTCGGAGCCGACGGACATCGACATGATTCTTATCCGATCTTTTTAGCGCCGGCAGCACGGCCAGCTTCGCTGGTCGACATGGCGCCGGAGATCAGGACCGAGTGAACGTCGGCGCTGAACGAGCGTACGTCTTCCATTGCGGTTTTGTTACGACGCACCAGCCAGTTGTAACCCAGAACGGCAGGAACGGCGACCAGCAGACCGAAAGCGGTCATGATCAGTGCTTCACCAACTGGACCTGCAACCTTATCGATCGAAGCGTTACCGGTCATGCCGATGTTGGTCAGCGCGCCATAAATACCCCAAACGGTACCGAACAGACCGATAAACGGTGCGGTCGAACCAACGGTTGCCAGGAACGACAGGCCATCTTGCAGACGCGACTGGACTTTGTCCGAAGCGCGCTGGATCGACATCGTCACCCAGGTCGACAGGTCGATTTGTTCCAGCAGGGCGCCGTCGTGGTGAGCGGTTGCCTTGGTGCCCGATTCAGCGATGAAGCGGAATGGCGAGCCTTCGGTCAGGGTTGCCGAACCGGCAGCGATCGAAGGGGCTTTCCAGAACTTGGCAGCCGTTTCTTTCGCTTGCTTGAAGATCTTCATTTGATCCATCAGCTTGGTGATGATGATGTACCAGCTGCCGATCGACATGATGGCCAGGATGATCAGGGTGGCGCGTGGCACGAAGCCGCCGTCCCACACTGCTTGCAGGCCGAACGGGTTGTGGACTTCTTCGGTTTTGGCTGGAGCTGCTGCGTCAGCGGCTGGAGCGGCTGCGTCTGCTGCTGGAGCTGCTGCATCAGCAGCTGGTGCTGCCGGTGCTGCGTCTGCCGCTGGAGCCGAAGCGGCTGCCGATGCTGGCGCGTCAGCGAAAGCTGGTGCTGCTACCAGGGCGGTAGTAGCGGTGACGGACAACAGAACCGCGGCAAAAAATGCGGACAAACGGGTATTCTTAAACATGCTTCCTCCAAAATTAAAAATAACAGATCGCTGAACGTAATGACAACGAAATCATGGTGTGAGACAGTGGATAACTGTCTCGGGTTTTAATCCAGCGACCAAACGTATTGCATTTGCTGCCAGCCTTGTTCCGGCTTGCCGTCGACTGTTGCCGGCTTAAATGTGCAGCGGCTGATACCTTGCACCGCAGCTTTGTCCAGGTCTCTGAAGCCGCTTGACTTCACGATCTTCGAATCAGCGACCTTGCCATCCACACCGATCAGGAAGGACAGTGTCACCACACCGGTTTCCTCATTGCGCTGCGACGACTTTGGATAAGCCGGCTTTTCGCAGACACTGAAGTCAACCACGGCCGGCGTACGCACCGATTTGGCTGGTCCAGGAGTTGGCGCAGGCTGTGCAGGCGGTGCTGGCGGTGCCAATACATTCGTGGCTGGCTTCACAGCAGTCGTATTTGCAATCACGTTCTGTTGTGGTGGCGGCTGCTGCACGTTCACCTCGACTGGCGGAATGAATGGCGGCGGTGGTGCCTTCATTTCTGGCGGCGGTGGTGGCGGTGGAAGATCCTTCGGTGGAGGCGGTTTGACTTCCTCGATAATCTTGGTTTCAACCGGTTCCATCATTTTGGTGACCAACCGCTTGCCCAAGCCCGTCACGATCCCGTAAGCCGCGAGAACGTGCAGCAGGACAACGATAGTGATGCCTGTGTAGTTCTTGGGACTTTTCTCGTTCGAAAAATTCATGCCTGCTTTCTCCAAATACCATCTCTTGTCTTGCAACTGAACCCCAAAATGACGACACAAAGCTCCAGCCGTATCCGGGACGTCGCCGAATTATACATACGAATTCTTTATTTTACACAGATTTTTAACGCCTAAAACCGGTTAAATTTTTGCCGCTTTTGCGCCCTGAAAACGTACTTGCTTATGTCATCTTTGCACGCTTTCTGACAGAAAAAAAGGCGGTCTTATCGGTTTTTTACAGCCGTTTTGGGCTACCACTGCTAAGTTCTCCGATGTGCCGATCTGGCGGAATTATATTTCGTGATATCCAATATGGAAACTGCTAAATTTGGATGAAAATATTTCCCCTGTGAAATGTTTTGCCTCGGAACCAGACCACTTAGCCTTTCCTTCGCACCAAACAGGTGCGGAAAGAACTTTGCACAGGTCAAAAAAGGCGGCCCCGGAGTCCCCTCCGAGGCCGGTCAGCCATACTGAATTGTGATGCCGGCATAGCGCGCGCTTATGTTCTTGCCAAAATTCTTGCCAGGAAGTTCATTTTTTGAAGCCGTCCCGGCAGGCAAGGCCTTGCGCCGCGACCGGCCCTAGGGGCGCACGACGGGGTCGTCGCGCCGGTTGCGCTTTTCCCGTCGGCAATTGAGCGTACCCAGCACGACGCCCTGCGGATCGACCGTGTCCAGGTGCACGTCGAAGCCCCACAGGCGCGCCACGTGCTTGAGCACTTCCGTCGCCTGCTGGTTCAGCGGGCGGCGCTGGAACTGCGTGTGGCGCAAGGTCAATGCCCGGTCGTCGCGCGTGTTGACGGACCACACCTGGATGTTCGGCTCGCGGTTGCCCAGGTTGTACTGCTCGGCCAGCTGCTGGCGCACGTAGCGGTAGCCGGCATCGTCGTGGATGGCGGAAACGGCCAGCTTTTCATTCTTGTCGTCGTCGAGCACGGCAAAGAAGTGGAATTCGCGGATCAGCCGTGGCGACAGGTACTGGGCGATGAAGCTTTCATCCTTGAAATTGCGCATGGCAAAGTCCAGGCTCTTGCGCCAGTCGCTGCCGGCCATGTCGGGAAACCAGGCGCGGTCTTCGTCCGTCGGGTGTTCGCAGATGCGGCGGATGTCGCTCATCATGGCAAAACCCAGCGCATACGGATTGATGCCGCTGTAATACGGGCTGTCGATGGGGGGCTGGTAGACGACATTGGTATGGCTTTTCAGAAATTCCATCATGAAGCCGTCGCCCACGACGCCTTCATCGTAGAGCTGGTTCAATATGGTGTAGTGCCAGAACGTGGCCCAGCCTTCGTTCATGACCTGGGTTTGCCGCTGCGGATAGAAATACTGGGATATCTTGCGCACGATGCGCACCATCTCGCGCTGCCACGGTTCCAGCAGCGGCGCGTACTTCTCGATGAAGTACAGCAGGTTTTCCTCGGGTTCGGGCGGAAAGCGCGGCGCGGCCCGGCGCTGGTCGCCCTCGTCCTCGTCGTCGTCGCGCCGGGGCAGGGTGCGCCACAGCTGGTTGATCTGCGACTGCACATAGGCTTCGCGCTCCTTCTGGCGCGCATATTCCTTGGCCATCGACAGTTTCGCCGGCCGCTTGTAGCGGTCCACGCCATAGTTCTGGATGGCGTGGCAGGAGTCGAGCAGCAATTCCACGGCGTCGACGCCGTGGCGCTGCTCGCATTCGCTGATGTAGTTCTTGGCAAATACCATGTAGTCGATGATGGCGTCCGCATCCGTCCAGGCGCGGAACAGGTAGTTGCCCTTGAAGAAAGAGTTATGGCCGTAGGCCGCGTGCGCGATCACCAGCGACTGCATGGTCAGGCTGTTTTCCTCCATTAAATAGGCGATGCACGGGTTCGAGTTGATGACGATCTCGTAGGCCAGGCCCATCTGGCCCCGCTTGTAGCTTTTCTCGGTGGACAGAAAATGCTTGCCGAACGACCAATGATTGTAGGAAACGGGCATGCCGACCGAGGTGTAGGCATCCATCATCTGTTCGGCCGTGATGATTTCCAGCTGGTTCGGATAGGTGTCGAGGCCGAACTGTTTCGCCACGCGGCGGATTTCCTCGTGGATTTGCTCGATCAGCTCGAACGTCCATTCCGACTGCTCGGGCAGGGCGTTCGGGTGGCGCAGGCGCACGAACGGTTCGCCCGGGGTGTTGCTGGCGCGGTCAAAGGCTGCACTCATCATTTCACCTGTTTCTTGAACAGTTCGCGGAAGACCGGGTAGATATCGGCCGGCGTGACGATCTTTTGCATGGCGAAATGGGCGTGATGGTCGAGCACGCCCGCATATTGCTCCCACAGGTTTTGCTGCGGGCCGTCGGTGATCTCGACATAGGTGTAGTACTGCACCTTGGGCATGATGGTATTAATTAGGAGCTGGCGGCACAGCACGGAGTCGTTGTCCCAGTTGTCGCCATCCGACGCCTGCGCCACATAGCTGTTCCACTGCCCGGCGCCATAGCGTTCGTCAATAATCGTGTTGAGCAAGTGCAAGGCGGACGACACGACGGTGCCGCCCGACTCGCGCGAATTGAAGAAATCATGCTCGTTCACTTCCGCGGCCGCCGTATGGTGGCGGATGAAGACCACCTCGATCTTGTCGTAGGCGCGCTTGAGGAACAGATACAGGAGGATGAAGAAGCGCTTGGCCGTGTCCTTGCGCGATTCGTCCATGGAGCCGGAGACGTCCATGATGCAGAACATGACGGCCTGCGTCATGGGCTTGGGCACCTTGATGCGGTTGCTGTAGCGCAAGTCGAACGGGTCGATGAAGGGGATGGCCAGCAGGCGCGTGTGGATGTGGTGGATCAGGCGGCGCAATTCCTGCACCAGCACGTCGTCCTCGGGCGCGCCTTCGCGCAGCAGTTCGGCCAGCTGTTCCTCGGCCTGGGCCAGCTGCTTGCGGGCGCCGCCGCCGACGGCGATGCGCCGGCCCAGCGCGCCGCGCAGGGAGCGCAGCACGTGGATGTTCGATGGCGTGCCCGACATATTGTAGCCGGCCCGCTGGTTCTTGAATTCCGTGGTGGCCGTCAGCTGGGTTTTCACCATGTGCGGCAATTCCAGGTCTTCGAAGAAGTAATTCATGAATTCTTCGCGCGACAATTCGAAGATGAAATCGTCTTCCGTCGTCTCCTCGCTGTTGCCCGCCTTGCCCCGCCCGCCGCCGCCACCGCCTTTCGGCCGCGCGATCTGGTCACCCTTCAGGTATTCCTTGTTGCCGGGATTGACCACTTCCCATACGCCGCCGTGCGCGTGGCCAAACGACGGTTCCCCCACGTCCTTGACGGGGATGCTGACTTTCTCGCCATTCTCGACGTCCGTGATCGAGCGCCCCTTGATGGCGCGCCCCACGGCATCCTTGATCTGGCCCTTGTAACGCCGCAGGAAACGCTCGCGGTTGACGGCGGATTTGTTCTTGCTCTGCAAGCGCCTGTCGATGAGGTATGTCAAAGGGTGCCTCCTTGCTTCTCGTCTTGCGCGCCCCGCCAGTCTCC
This sequence comes from Janthinobacterium sp. TND4EL3, assembly GCF_900156175.1. Taxonomy (GTDB): domain Bacteria; phylum Pseudomonadota; class Gammaproteobacteria; order Burkholderiales; family Burkholderiaceae_D; genus Janthinobacterium. Next base: position 211,329 of record NZ_FTMV01000006.1, on the reverse strand, counting down.
GGGCGGGGCGCGCCCGCTGTCCGCGCTAGGATGACTTGCGCACGCGCAAGTACCATTCGCATAACAGGCGTACCTGCTTGGCCGTATAGCCTTTTTCCACCATGCGGGCCACGAAGTCGGCGTGCTTGTTGGCATCGTCGGCGCTGGCCTTGGCATTGAAGGAAATCACGGGCAGCAATTCCTCCGTATTCGAGAACATTTTCTTTTCGATCACGGTGCGGAACTTCTCGTAACTGGTCCAGGCGGGATTCTTGCCGCCGTTCGACGCCCGCGCGCGCAAACCGAAGTTGACGATTTCGTTGCGGAAGTCTTTCGGATTGGAAATGCCCGCCGGCTTCTCGATCTTTTCCAGCTCATTGTTCAGCGATTCGCGGTCAAAGCTTTCGCCCGTGTCCGGATCGCGGTATTCCTGGTCCTGTATCCAGAAATCGGCGAACGTCACGTAGCGGTCGAAAATGTTCTGGCCGTATTCCGAATAGCTTTCCAGGTAGGCCGTCTGGATTTCCTTGCCGATGAATTCCACGTAGCGCTGCGCCAGGTGCTCCTTGATATAGGAGAAGTAGCGCTGCTCGAGTTCCGGCGCGAACTGCTCGCGCTCGACCTGCTGTTCCAGTACATATAATAAGTGCACGGGATTGGCGGCCACTTCGGAATTGTCAAAGTTGAACACTTTCGACAGGATCTTGAAGGCAAAGCGCGTCGACAGCCCGTTCATGCCCTCGTCCACGCCCGCGTAATCGACGTATTCGTGCATGGACTTGGCTTTCGGGTCCGTGTCCTTGAGGTTTTCGCCATCGTAGACGAGCATCTTCGAGAAGATGCTGGAGTTTTCCGGGTCTTTCAGGCGAGACAGGATGGCGAACTGCGCCATCATGCGCAGGGTGCCGGGCGCGCACGGGGCTTTCACCAGCGAGGAATTGGCCACCAGCTTGTCGTAGATCTTGATTTCATCGGACACGCGCAGGCAGTACGGCACCTTGACTATATAGATACGGTCAAGAAAGGCCTCGTTGTTGCGGTTGTTCTTGAACGTCTTCCATTCCGACTCGTTCGAGTGGGCCAGGATGATGCCGTCGAACGGGATGGCGCCGAAGCCTTCCGTGCCCTTGTAATTGCCTTCCTGCGTGGCCGTCAGCAGCGGATGCAGCACCTTGATGGGCGCCTTGAACATTTCCACGAATTCCATCAGGCCCTGGTTGGCCAGGCACAGGCCGCCAGAATAGCTGTAGGCGTCCGGGTCGTCCTGCGCATAGTCTTCCAGCTTGCGGATGTCGACCTTGCCCACCAGCGAGGAAATATCCTGGTTGTTTTCGTCGCCCGGCTCCGTTTTCGAGATGGCGATCTGCTTCAGCACGGACGGGTAGCGCTTGACGACGCGGAACTGGTTGATGTCGCCATTGTATTCATGCAGGCGTTTCACGGCCCAGGGGCTGGGGATGTTGCGCAGGTAGCGCCGCGGGATGCCGTAATCCTCTTCCAGGATGGTGCCGTCCTCTTCCTCGTTGAACAGGCCCAGCGGCGATTCGTTGACGGGCGAGCCTTTCAGGCAATAGAAGGGCACGTGTTCCATCAGCGACTTGAGCTTTTCCGCGATGGACGACTTGCCGCCGCCGACAGGCCCCAGCAGATACAGGATCTGCTTGCGTTCTTCCAGGCCTTGCGCCGCGTGGCGGAAATACGAGACGACCTGCTCGATGACTTCCTCGGTGCCGTAGAACTCGCGGAAGGCCGGATAGATCTTGATCACCTTGTTGGCGAAGATGCGCGACAGGCGCGTGTCGTTGCGCGTGTCGACCAGCTGCGGCTCGCCGATGGCGGCCAGCATGCGTTCGGGCGCGCTGGCATACGTCAGCTTGTCCTTCTTGCACAGGGCCAGGTACTCGGTGAGCGACATTTCCTCTTCGCGGGTGCGCTCGTAGCGTGCTGCATAGTTATCAAAAATGGTCATGTCAATGTCCTTTAATGTCAACCTGAATTGCCAGTCACCATGGCCGCCCGCCTGCCACTCGCCTGGGCTTGCCATCTGAACTTTTCCTGTACCCCGTATCGATTTTTATTGTTGTTTCAAGCCCGGCTGTCTTTGCGAGTCCGGATTGCCCGGACCAAAAAACTGGCGCTTGATGCCGTGTGCTGACGTGGCCAGCCGGCTTTTTTGTCATGTGTTGATAGCGCTTGTTGCACCTACCTTTACCCCATGAAATTAATTATTGCTCTAAAGGATCAGGAAGTCAAAAGATATGTCGGCATATCCTTAATACTTGTTTGTAAATTGTTGATTTAATTGGATAAAACATCAAATTTTTCATCCATTTCAATGAACTTTTTTGTCCCTTTTAAACCATCATACGACAATTCGCCAGCGCGTGCCGGTGCGGGCCATCGCGGCCCGGCGCCGGTGAGGCTGGCCATCTTGCGCTAAGATGCCTGCATGTCCGATGGCCCTGCGCGCCGCGCGCGCGCGCCAGCACTTTTATCTTCACCCTATAAGGAACACCCATGATGCACCCCCAATTGCGCGCGATCGTCCGCGGCATGCCAAAAGCCGAACTGCATATCCATATCGAGGGCTCGCTGGAGCCAGAACTGATTTTCGCACTGGCAGAGCGCAATGGCGTGCCTCTGGGCTATGAATCGGTAGAACACTTGCGCAGCGCCTATGCTTTTACAGATTTGCAGTCTTTTCTCGACATTTATTACGCTGGCGCAAGCGTGCTCTTGAAAGAGCAGGATTTCTATGACATGACACAAGCCTACCTGCGCCGCGCCGAAGCCGATAACGTCTTGCACACGGAAATCTTCTTCGACCCGCAAACGCACACGGCGCGCGGCGTGCCGATGGCCGACGTGATCAACGGCATCCACCGCGCCTGCCAGGACAGCCCCGTCAGTGCCAGCCTGATCCTGTGCTTCCTGCGCCACCTGAGCGAAGCGGAAGCGTTCGAGACCCTGGAAGACGCGCTGCCGCACCGCGACAAGTTCATCGGCATCGGCCTCGATTCCTCGGAAGTGGGCAACCCGCCAGAGAAATTTTCGCGCGTGTTTGCCCGTTGCCGCGAGCTGGGCCTGCACCTGGTGGCCCACGCGGGCGAGGAAGGCCCGCCAGCCTACATCCGCACGGCGCTCGACGATTTGAAGGTCGAACGCATCGACCATGGCGTGCGCTGCCTGGAAGACGCGGACCTGACGGCCCGCCTGGCGCGCGAACAGGTTGCGCTCACCGTCTGCCCGTTGTCGAACACCAAGCTGCGCGTGTTCGACCAGATGCATGACCATAACCTGGTGCAACTGCTCGACGCGGGCCTGCTGGTGACGGTGAACTCGGACGATCCCGCGTATTTTGGCGGCTACATGAATGACAATTTCGACGCCATCTTCGACGCCTTGCCGCTGGGCCTGTCGCATGCGCAACGCCTGGCGCGCAACGGTTTTATCGCCGCCTTCCTGCCGCAGGCGCAGAAAGACGCGTTTCTCGCCACCGTCGACGCGTATTTCGCGCAGCACGCCGCCGCCCACGGCGCCACGCAATAACTTGTCATAAAGACCCGCCGCCCATGCTCCGCCTCTCCCTCAAAATGACCGGGCGCGACTGGCGCGCCGGGCAACTGCGTTTCCTCCTCGTCGCGCTGATCGTCGCCGTGGCGGCCCTGTCGGCCGTGGGCTTCTTCGTCGACCGCCTTCGCGCGGGCCTGAACCGCGACGCGCACCAGCTGCTGGGGGCCGACCTCGTCATCAATGCCGACCAGCCCGTCAACGCCGTCTGGCGCGCCGAAGCGCAGAAGCGCGGTTTTATCCTGGCCGACACGGTGACCTTTCCCAGCATGGCGCAGGCGGGCGCAGGCGAGCAATCGACCTCGCAGCTGGCGTCCATCAAGGCCGTCTCGCCCGGTTACCCGCAGCGGGGCAAGCTGAAAATCACGACCAAACCGAGCGAAGCGCAGGACGCCGTGGGCCAGCCGACGGAGCAGGTGCCGGCGCCCGGCACCGTGTGGGTCGATGCGGCAATACTTTCCAGCCTGAACGCGAAGCTGGGCGACACCCTGACCCTGGGCGACAAGGCATTTACGGTGACGCAACTGATCGCCAGCGAACCGGACCGCGGCGCATCGTTCTTGAACTTCGCCCCCCGCGTGATGCTGCCCTTGAGCGACCTGGCCGCCACGGCGCTGGTGCAGAACGGCTCGCGCGTATCGTATCGGCTGCTGCTGTCGGCGCCGCCGGCCAAGGCGGCGGATCTTGCGCAATATCAAGCCTGGCTGGAAAGCCAGATCAAGGCGCAATCCATCAAAGGCGTGCGCATCGAATCGCTGGAATCGGGCAGCCCGCAGATGCAGTCGACCTTGGACCGCGCCGACCGTTTCCTGTCGCTCGTCGGCCTGCTGTCGGCCATGCTGGCGGCCGTCGCCGTGGCCATGGCGGCGCGCCGCTTCATGCTGCGCCACCTCGATGCCTGCGCCATGCTGCGCTGCCTGGGCCTGACGCAGAACCAGGTCACGGCCATGTACGTGATCGAATTCTTATTGGTGGGCCTGGCGGGCAGCGTGATCGGCGTGCTGGTGGGCTACGGCGGCCACCTGGTCCTGCTGGAGTTGCTGGGCAAGCTGGTGCAGAGCGACTTGCCGCCCGTGTCCCTGCTGCCCGCGCTGCAGGGCGTGGCCACCGGCATGCTGCTCTTGCTGGGCTTTGCCCTGCCACCGATTTTACAGTTGCGCAATGTTCCCCATAACCGCGTGATCCGCCGCGAACAGGAGCCGCCGCAGGCGCTGGCCCTGGCGACCTACGGCCTGGGCATCGCCGCCTTCGTCGTGCTGCTGCTGTGGCAGGCGGGCGACGTGAAGCTGGCCTTGCTGACGGCGGCCGGTTTCCTCGGCGGCTTCGGCCTGTTCGCCCTGGCCGGCTGGCTGGGCATCCGCTCGCTGAAAAGCCTGCGCGGCCTGTTCCGGCACCAGGGCTGGCGCTTTGCCGTCACCTCATTGCAGCGCCGTCCGGGCGCCACCGTGATCCAGGTGGTGTCGCTGGCGCTGGGCCTGATGGCCTTGCTGCTGCTGACGGTGGTGCGCGGCGACCTGATGGTGGCCTGGCGCAACGCCACGCCGCCGGACGCGCCGAACCGTTTCATGATCAATATCTTGCCGGAACAGAAAGAACCGATTGCCGCGCGCCTGGCGCAGGCGGGCGTGGCCAACGCACCGCTGTATCCGATGATACGTGGCCGGCTGGTGGCCGTGAACGGCAATGCCATCACGGAAAGCACGTATGAGGACGACCGCGCCAAGGGCCTGGCCGACCGCGAATTCAATCTGTCGACCATGGCGACCATGCAGGAAGAAAACAAGCTCGTCGCCGGCAAGTGGTTCAGTAACGCGCCGGGCGCGCCGGCGGAAGCGTCGGTGGAAGAGGGCATCGCCAAGACCCTGAAGCTGAAACTGGGCGACAAGCTGCGCTTCGACATCGCCGGCCAGCCCGTGGAAGCGGCCATTACCAGCTTGCGCAAGCTGGAATGGGGCTCGATGCGCGTCAATTTCTTTGTCATCATCAATCCGGCCGCCATGGCGGACACGCCGCAGACGTGGATCACGGCCTTCCACCTGCCTGCCGCGCAGGCGGACCTGGGCAACGCCCTGCTGCGCGAGTATCCGAACCTGACGGTGGTCGACGTGGGCGGCGTATTGAAACAGATCCAGGGCGTGCTGGACCAGGTGGTGACGGCCGTCGAATTCCTGTTTGCCTTCACGCTGGCCTCGGGCTTGCTGGTGCTGAATGCGGCCCTGATGGGCTCGCAGGACGAGCGCACGCGCGAGGCGGGCCTGCTGCGCGCGCTGGGCGCCACGCGGCGCCAGCTGGCGCAGGCGCAGCTGATCGAGTTCTCGCTCGTCGGCGCGCTGGCCGGCCTGCTGGCCGCATCGGGCGCGGCGGCCATGGGCTGGGCCCTGGCCACGTACCAGTTCAAGTTCGCCTGGAGCTTCGCACCGGGCGTGTGGGCGTTCGGCCTGCTGGCCGGCGCCCTGTGCGCGATCGCCGGCGGCTGGCTGGGCTTGCGCAATGTCTTGAAGCATCCGCCGCTGCAGACCTTGCGCGAAGGCTGATGGCCCCCTACGCGCTGACGCTGTCGCCCGCGCCCGCGCGCAGGAATTGCGCGTAGGACATCACCGGCTGCCCCAGCTGGTGGGGCGGCACGTCGAACAGGGCCCAGAAATACGTTTCGCGGCCCAGGCAGATGGTGGGCGCGGCGCAGTAGCGGAACCAGTTTTCGCCGATGTGGGCCGCATACATGCCGTCGCTGTCGGCGTCGGAAAAATACGGGATCACGCGCATTTCCAGCAGGGCCAGCAGCAGGGAGTCGGGCGCGTCGCTGTCGCGCGCCATCTCGTACTGCGTGTGCAGGCTGCGCTCCGTCTCGATGATCATCAGCCTGGCGTGGCCGTCGCGCGTAAAGAACAGGATGCCGCTGGGATTGGGAAAGATATAAAACTCGACAAAGCCGTGGCGCCGGCACAGCTCGTGCACGACGGCGGCCAGGGCTTCGTCTTGCAGGAAACTATAGTCGTGCAGTAACAGCAAGTCGCGCACGGTGTCCGACTGCTGCAGGAAGAATTCGCGCTGCAGGGCGTGGACTTCCTGTTCCAGGATGTCGAGCGCATCGTCGTCGCTCTTCTTGATGTAGCGGTCGATCAAGCCCCGGTTGAAGGCCGTCACGGCCACTTTTTCATCGGCTGCGCCCGTGAATAAGATCTTTTTGCAAGGCAAGTCGCGCACGGCCTGGCAGAATTCCAGGCCGTTCATCTGCGGCATCGAATAATCGACCACCAGCACGGACGGCACGGCAAAGCGCTGCGCCTGGCCGCTGATGCGCCAGATGCGTTCCAGGTCGAGGGCCACGTTGCACTGGTCGGGCGGCAGGTTCTGCGTGTCGAAATTGACGTGCAGCGGCGTTTCGCCCAGCTGCGTGCTGTGGCGCAGCCAGTGCAGCGCGCTGCTCGTGTCGTGGAAGGTCTTGCGCGCCAGGCCGGGATCGAGCTGGAACGCCAGGCTTTTCAGGAAGGAATCGCTGTCGTCGATCAATACGGTCAGGGTCGGATGGGTGTAGACGGGCAGTTGCATGCGTCACCTCGCGCGGTGGATGGATGGAAAACGGCTGGGCCTGGGCGTGGACACGGGGTGCGGAAACTCCAGCACGAAGATGGCGTAGGCATTTTCGCGCGCCACGCAGCGGATGCGGGCATGCCAGGCTTGCATGATCTGGCGGCACAGGGCCAGGCCGATGCCGCTGCCGTTGTGCGCGGGATACGAATAGAAGCGGTCGAAGATCAGCGGCAATCGGCTGGCCGCGATGCCGCAGCCCGTGTCGATGAACAGCAGGCGCGGCACGGGCCGCGCGCCGTCGATGATGATGCGCACGCGGCCCTTGCCGGCGCGCTGGATGCCTTTCAGGGCATTGCGCAGCAAATTGAGCAAAATCGCCGCGCACAGCTCGGACTGTCCGTGAAACGTGAAGTCGGCCCGTACGTCGACCTTGACCAGGTCGCGCTGCGCCGTGCTGGTGAACGGGTAGCGGCGCAGCACGGCGGCGACGCTGTCGTGCATGGCCACCGTTTCGTTCGCTTCCAGCTTGCGGTTGACGGCGCTGGCGCTGAGCAGGAACAGATCGATCATGTGGTGCATATGGCGTACTTCGAAGCGGATGCGCGCCAGCGCCTCCTGGCTGGCCGCGTCCGCTTGAAGGCCGCTGGCGTTGCGCTGCATGCCTTGTTGCGACCCGCGCTGCAGCCCGCGCACGTTTGCCTCGACGCTGACCAGCGGCGTGCGCAATTCGTGCGCCACGCTGCCCAGGCCGGCCGCCAGCCCGGCCAGCTTTTCCTGCGCACCCACGTGGCGCCCCACCTTGACGACGGACAGGACGGCGATCGTGAACCCGTGCACGGGCAGTTGCTGCAAGACTTCGCGGCTGAGCATGACGGCCGGGTCGCCGCGCACGGCAAACGCCAGGCAGGCCAGCAAGGTGCCGCTCAGGTAGGCCAGCATGGCGATGCGTGCGTCGAAGTGAAACAGCACGATCAGGGCCACCAGCAGCGAATGCGCCCACAGCACCGAGGCGTGGTTCATCAGGAACATATACGTGAAGAAGAAGGGCAGTTCGAACGTCAGCCCCAGGAACAGGTAGGCGCCGAACCAGGTATTGCTGAAGCGCTCAGGCCATAGCGCGGGCAGGAACAGCAGCGCCGCCACGGCGCGCAGCAACGGCGACTCGTATTCCTGCGGAAAAACATACTGCCACAGCCAGTAGTACAGGGGCATGCCCAGGGCGCCGATGACGGCCAGCGCGCGCACCTGGGTGCGGCGTACCGGCATGTGCTCGATGGCGTCGTGGAAATGCAGGAAAGGCTGGAGCAGCTTGCCTTGCCAGTGTTTTCCAAAGGGGGACCGCGCATGCATCATGGTAGGGGCACACATTCGTTGAGGCATATCAATGCAACATGATCGGCGTGTTCCCGCAATAAAAGCGCCATATCGCCATAACTGTTGAGATGGATCAATCTCGTGCCGGATGGCTCGCGCATGTTGGACGCGGTAGTTCCCACCGCAACCAATCAGGAGTCCTCCATGTCGAACGCTTTTTTTTCCCAGTCTTCCGCCGCTGTCCATGCCGAACAACGCTTGCCGGCCTTCGTGCGCCAGCGCATGGACGAACACTACGTCGAGCGCATAGAAAAGCTGCTGGGCGGCGAGCACTTGCATGAATGGCAAGCCATGCCGGCCCGTGCGGTCATGCTGGCAGGTAATGATTATTTGAACATTGCCGGCGAGGCAAGGCTACTGGCGGCCCAGGCGCAGGTGTTGCAGGGCGGCGGCGCCATGCTGATGTCGTCCGTGTTCCTGCAGGAAGGCAGCCGCCAGCACCGTCTCGAACAAAAATGCGCGGATTTTCTCGGCAGCGAAGCGTGTGTGCTGGCCCAGTCGGGCTGGGCGGCCAACGTGGGCTTGCTGCAAAGCCTGGCCGGGCCCGGCATCCCCGTGTACCTGGACATGCAGGCGCATGCGTCGCTGTGGGAAGGCGTGCAATCGGCGCAAGCCGTGCCCGTCGCCTTCCTGCACAACGATGGCGCCCACCTGCAGCGCCAGCTCGACAAGCACGGCCCCGGCATCATCGTCGTCGATGCGCTGTACAGCACCAACGGCAGCGTGGCGCCGCTGCTGCAGATGGTGGAGATCGCCGAGCGCAGCGGCAGCATGCTGATCGTCGACGAGTCGCACTCGCTGGGCACGCACGGCCCGCAGGGCGCGGGGCTGGTGGCGGAGCTGGGCCTGGCCGAGCGCGTGCATTTCCGCACGGCGTCGCTGGCCAAGGCCTTCGCGGGCCGGGCCGGGCTGATTACGTGCTCGGCCCGCTTCAAGGGATATTTCCTGTCCGCTTCGCGGCCCGCCATCTTCAGTTCCTGCCTGCTGGAACACGAGCTGGCGTGGTTCGATGCGGCGCTCGATTTCATCCGCGCCGCCGACGCCCGCCGCGCCGCCTTGCGCCGCCACAGCGTGCGGCTGCGCCAGGGGCTGATGGATCTCGGCTACAACGTCAGCGACGGCACGGAGCAGATCATCGCGCTGGAAGCGGGCAGCGAACCCGATACCTTGATCCTGCGCAAGGCGCTGGAGCGGCACGGCATCTACGGCGCCGTCTTCTGTGCGCCAGCCACGCCGAAGAACCGTTCGCTGGTGCGTCTGACCCTGAATGCGGGCTTGCGCGAGGATGAGTGCGCAAGAGTGCTGGCCGCCTGCGCCGCCATCCGCGACGAGACGGGCATGGCGCGCTGGCCGTCGACGCGGCGCCTGCGCAAGCTGGCGCTGGTGTAGCGCGCGTCAGCCGTTAGAGGGCTGCTTGCCGGCGATAGCGCCCAACAGCAGGGACAGGGGCGCCAGCTGGTCCGCGCTGGCGCTGCCCAGCAATTCCTGCGCCAGCGCCTGCGCCGTCGTGTTCGCGTGCGCCAGCAGCGCCTGCCCCGCCTCGGTGATGGCGGCATAGCCGACGCGCGCATCGCGCTGGTCGGCCTGGCGTGCCACCAGGCCGATCTTTTCCAGCGGCATCAGCGAGCGCGTGATGCCGGACGCCGTCAGCGCCAGGCGCTCGGCCAGGTCGATGCGGCGCAGGCGCCCGCCGGGCGCCCGCTGTAGGTGGTACAGCAATTGGTAATCGCTGAAACTGAGGCCATGCAGATTGCCCAGGATGCTGTCGAAGCGGCGCACGATGAGCGCCTGGGCGCGCGCCAGGCGCAGGCAGAAGTCCAGCGCGTTGCCGCAGTCCGGCGACAGGGGAGGGTGATCGGTCATGTTTTCCTTGTATTGGCTGCGCAGTGCTTGAGTGCGCAAGTGTAAAGCATGGCCGCTCAATACAGGGATTGCCCTTGTTCCAGCAGTTGCTCTTGGTGCAGGGCCAGCAGGGCGGCCAGCTCGGCGTCCGCATCGAAGGCGGGATCGTCGGGCACCTCGACGGCGTCGAGCAGCGCGAAGCGGAAGGCCGCCGCGCCATCGCGCCGCCAGTCCGCCTGCAGGCCGGCGTTGCGGTGCGTGCCCAGCGTGAGTTCGAAGCGGTGGCGGTTCAGCGCGCCGGGCGCGTTGCGGCTGCGTTCGAGCAGGGTGCGCCCGCTGGGCAAATGGCACAGCGCGATGATGCCCAGCGCGGGCGCTTGTTGCCGGTAGGCCGCTTTCAGGGCCGCTTGTCGTGTTTTATCCATGGTGGAACTTTCTCAAGGTTGAACGATGCAATCGGCTTCACCGATGCGGGGGATGCCGGTCCATATCGCGGCGGCGATGGCGGCGGCCAGCAGCAGGGCGCCGCCGCCGCAGAACAGTTCGCCCACGCTCAGGTGGCGCAACAGCGCGCCCGTGGCCGCCGCCGACAGCGGGGCCAGGCCCAGGAAGATACCCATGAACAAGGCCATTGCCCGGCCCAGCATGGCGGGCGCCACGCGCCGCTGTATCCACGTAAAGATGACGACCTGCAAGTAGCCGGACAGCAGGCCCGTGGCGGCCAGCAGGGCCGCGCCGTGCCAGGCCGTGCTGATTTGTCCCAGCGCCATCAGCAGGCAAGCCACGATGGCGTCGGCGGCCAGCAGGACGGCGCCGAAATGGCGGCGCAGCCAGGCGGCGCCCAGGCTGGACGCCAGCATGCCGGCCAGGGTGCCGGCGCCATGCGCGCCCATCAGCAAACCGAGCGCCGGTACGCCGTCCAGGCGTTCGCTGGCCAGCACGGGCAAGGCCACTTGCAGCGGACCCATGACGAAGAAGGCCACCACGGCCCAGTAGGCATAGCAGCTGCGCAAGGCATGGTCGCGCCAGACCATGGCCAGGCCCGCCGCCAGGTCGCGCCACATGCCCTGCGCTGCGGCCGCTGCCCGGGGCCGTAGCTTGACTTGCCGCAAGGTCCATGCGGAAAACACAAACGTCAGCGCATCGATGGCAAAGGCGGCGGCCAGCGCCGCCATGGAGGTGTGCCGCCCGCCATCGCGGGCGCCCAGCACGAGCGCCGCCAGCAGGGGACCGGCCAGCAAGGACAGCTGGCGCACACCCATCTGCAAGCCATTGGCTTTCTGCAACGATGATGCAGGCACGGCTTGCGGCAGGATGGCCGTGCCGGCCGGAATGGCGAAGGCGGACGCGATGCCCAGCGCCAGTGCGGCCGCATACGCGAGCGCCAGGCTGGCCTGGTCCAGCCACAGCAGTCCCGCCAGTGCCAGCAGGATGACGGTGTTCGCATATTTGCTCAGCAGCAGCACGCGCCGGGGCGAATGGCGGTCGGCGAACGTGCCGCCCAGCACGATGAGCACGGCGCGCGGCGCGCCCATCAGGGCGACGGCAATGCCGAGGCTGAGGCTGTCGCCCGTCAGGCTGAGCACGAGCCAGGGCAGGGCCAGCAGGCTGAACTGGTCGCCCAGCATGGAAACGAGGCCGCCGCCCAGCAGCCAGCGGAAGTTGGTATTGCGCAGCAAATCAGTGTCTGTGGCGCTTGGCATATTGGTTTTTCCGTATTTAAAAATTGCATGGTAGTTGATAAAAGCTTGAGTAGTCAAGTATATTGCCATTTGTTGTGGCAATCGGCGCTGGTGGCGGATGGCGCGCCGGTGCTTGCGCTATCATGGCGGCCATGACTGATACCACTGCCCCCACCCTGTACGAGACCATCGGCGGCGCCCCCGTGCTGCGCGACATGGTCGACCGTTTTTATGACTTGATGGAACTCGAACCCGAGTTCGCCGGCATCCGCGTCATGCATCCGCCCTCGACGGAAGGCTCGCGCGACAAGCTGTATTTCTTTCTGACGGGCTGGATGGGCGGCCCGGACCTGTATATCGAGAAATTCGGCCACCCGCGCCTGCGCGCCCGTCACTTGCCCTACGCCATAGGTACCAGCGAGCGCGACCAGTGGCTGCGCGCCATGGCCTGGGCCATGGAAGACACGGGCATCGAAGAATCCCTGCGCGTGCGCCTGATGGAATCGTTCTATCAGACGGCCGACTGGATGCGCAACAAACCGGACTGATCCCATGAGCCCTATCGAGTTCTACAGCCTGCTGGGCGCCGCCATTGCCGCCATCGTCCTGTTGCTCTTGCTGCTGCTGCGCCCCCGTGGCGCGGCCGGCGACGGCGCCACCACCCTGGCCCTGGTGCAGCAGCACCAGCAGCAAAGCCTGGAACGCATCGACCGGGTCGAGCGCGAAGTGCGGCTGCAATTGCAGGCGTCGGCGCAAGCCACGCGGCAAGACCTGGCGGCCGGCCTGGCGCAATTCCAGGCGGCGACCCTGCAGCAGCTCGACAGCCTGCGCACGCAGATGCAGGCGCAGGGCAAGGTCGGGCGCGAGGAACAGGCGCAAAGCCTGGCGCGCTTTGCCGACAGCACCAATCAAACCTTGTCCCAGCTGACGGAATCGAATGCCCAGCGCATGCTGGAAGTGCGCGCCACGCTGGAAAACAAGATCCGCGACTTGCAGGCCGACAATGGCGCGCGCCTGGAAGAAATGCGCAAGACGGTCGATGAAAAACTGCACGCGACGCTGGAAACGCGGCTTTCCGCCTCGTTCCAGCAGGTGTCGGAGCGGCTGGAAAAGGTCCACCAGGGGCTCGGCGAAATGCAGCAGCTGGCGCTGGGCGTGGGCGACCTGAAGCGGGTGCTCACCAACGTCAAGACGCGTGGCACCTGGGGCGAAGTGCAGCTGGAAATGCTGCTGGAGCAGGTGCTCACGGTCGACCAGTATGCGAAGAACGTGGAAACGGTGGCGGGCAGCGGCGCGCGCGTGGAGTTCGCCCTGAAGCTGCCGGGCATGGTCGAGGGCGGCGCGCCCGTGTGGATGCCGATCGACGCAAAATTCCCGAAAGAACAGTACGAACGCCTGGTCGAGGCGGCCGAGCGGGCCGACGCCGACGGCGTGGCCCAGGCCGGACGCGAGCTGGAACGGGCCGTGCGGGGCGAGGCGAAAACCATCGCCGAGAAATACCTGGCGCCGCCGCAGACCACCGACTTTGCCATCCTCTTCCTGCCCACGGAAGGTTTATATGCGGAAGTGATGCGCCGCCCGGGCCTGGCCGACGAATTGCAGCGCGTGCACCGGGTCAGCATCGCCGGGCCGTCCACCCTGACGGCCTTGCTCAACAGCCTGCAGATGGGTTTCCGCACCCTGGCGCTGGAAAAGCGCTCGTCCGAAGTGTGGCAGGTGCTGGGCGCCGTCAAGACGGAATTCGGCAAGTTCGGCGACGTGCTGTCGCAAACCAAGCTGACCCTGGAGCGGGCGGCGAAGAATATCGAAAGCGCGGAAGTGCGCAGCCGGCAGATGGCGCGCAAGCTCAAATCCGTGGAAGCCTTGCCCGGCGAGGCGGCCGCCTTGCTGCTGGGCGCGGCCGATGCGGGGCTGTCCGCCGAGGCGGACGGCGAATAGGCACGTCTTGTTCGCCGGCGCGGCCAGTTAGGCCTGTGCCTCCTCGTCCATCTGGCGCTTGACGATTTCAGCGGTGATGCTGCCGGGCGCATCGAGCTCGCGCCGCGCCAGCGCGCGCATGGCATCATGCGCCAGGCCCGCCAGCAGGGCGGCGCACAGGGCCTCGGCCTCGGCGGCCTGCCCTTGCCCGCGTAGCACGGCAGCGGCGATCCGCACGTCTTTCACCAGATTCATCAACTCCGCCGCCAGGCGCGGTGCCGTGCCCGGCGCAGGAAACAAAGGCTCGCTGGCGGCCAGGGCATTGACCGTATCGAGGTGGCCCAGCGGGACAGGGCGGCGATAGCGGTCCGCCAGCGCAAAATTGCCCGCTTCGACGACGGCTGGCAGCGCTTGCCAGGCGTACTGGCGCGCCAGTTCGGGGGCGCTGGCGTCGAGCCGGGCGAACAGGTCGGCGGTGGAATGGGCATCGCCCAGCGTCTCGTTCATGTCGGCGATGAGAGAAAAACGCGATGTGCGGCCGAACGCGCCGCTTCCCTGTGGGTCGCTGTTGTCGTGGCGCCCGAAATCATGCTCGCCTGACAGCAGCAGCCGTATTTGCGCATCTCGCTCCACCTGCAGGGCAGCGTAGGCCGGCGCGTAGGCCTCGGCCAAAAACTTCCACTGCAGCATGGTGATGAAATAGCGCGACCTGGGCGGATTCATGGTTCGCCCGGCTTCGGCGAACAGTTGTTGCAGCAGCGGCAGCGCTTCCGCATGGCGGCCTGCCTCGCGCAGCGCAATGAGACTTGTCAAACGGCTATCGATGTCGGGCATGGCGGTCCTTGTCTGGTATGCATCATAGTAACAAGTCCGCACCGGGCTGACCAGGCCTCAGGCGGCATGCTTGCCGGCCCGGCGTTTTCTGGCGCCGAAGGCCGTCAGCGCCAGTCCCGCCAGCAGCATGGCCCAGGTATGCGGTTCTGGCACGGCCGGCAAGACATTCGGGCCAGTGGGCGGCAAGGTGGGCAGGGTGACGGTGGGCGGCACGATGATGCTGCTGCCCTGGTCTGGCGGCCTGCCGCCACCACCTCCGCCACCGCCGCCCGTGCCCGCCGGCGCCCCGATGCCGCCGACGGTGCGCACGTAATCGTAGGGCAGGAAAGCCGTGCTGGCCACCTCGGGCGGCATGGCGCCGCCCGTGAACGAGCCGCCGCGCAAGGCGTCGGGGTTGTCGAGCGCGGGCACGCCTGCCGCTTGCGGGGCGGCTGCGGGTGCGGCGGCAACGGGTGCGGCGCCGCCGGGAGCGGCACCGGCGGCCGGCGGCGCCGACGCGGGCGCCTGCGTGATGCGGCTGACATTACGGCACACGGTGGGCACCAGGATGCACTGGCCCTGCACGCAATACACGAGTCCCCGCTCCTGCATCTGCTCGCTCCAGCCCGCGCGCGTGACATTGCGGCAGACGCGGCCCGGGCCGAAATGCATCTCGCTGATGCGCGCGTTGTAATTGCCCTTGCCGCGGATGGCGTCGCGGCTGATCACGACGATCTCGTCGTACTGGCGCGCGCGCATGCGCTCCTTCAATTGTTCGCGCACCTGCGGCGCGATGTCCGTATAGCGGTCCACGGCCGCCACCACGTCCCCCATGAACGGATCGACGCCGGGCCGGTTCCAGCTGCAATTATCGAGCACATCGGCGCGGCCCATGCCTTTCGCGCTGGCGGGCAGTGGCGCCAGGGACAACATGCTGAACAGGAAGACGGCGGCACCCAGCATGCAGGCATCCGTGATCGATGGGCCGTGTTTCATTGGTAGTTTCCTCGTGAAAACAATATCAAAATTGAACTCTTTTGTTTGAGTTCGAATGTTATCACCGAAGAAACTTCAATATCAACGAATAAATAAAATTATTATAATTAGTGTTGTGTTTATTGATTTATTTTATCGGGAGATTATTAATATTTTTATCTCGATAGGCGAACGGCTGCCGCGCGGGGGAAATTGATTGCAATGGGGAAAAGCAAACGGCCCGCGCAGGGCGGGCCGTCAAGGAGACGGAGAAGGGGAGGGGGGAGTTGCTTACATCAGCCCATGGAACAGCACGACGTCGACGAGGTCGCCGGCCGCCACGTGGCCTTGCCCTTCATGCAGCACGATCATGCAATTGGCTTGCGTCATCGAGCGCAGGATGCCCGAGCCTTGCGCGCCCGTTACGCGCACGTGCTGGCGCCCGTCCGCATCGCGCCCGACGATGCCGCGCTGGTATTCCGTGCGGCCCCGCTTCTTGCGGATGGGGGCTTGCGCCGCCACCTGCAGCAGCGGCAGGCTGGACGCGTTCGCATCGGCGCCCATCATGCGCTGCAGGGCGGGGCGGGCGAGGAAATAGAAGGTCGCCATCACGGCCACGGGGTTGCCGGGCAGGCCCAGCAGCAAGGCCGTGTCGCCCTCGCTGGCGATCCGGCCAAACGCCATGGGGCGGCCCGGCCGCATGTTGATCTGCCAGAAGGCCACGTCGCCGAGGCGCGCGAGGATGTCGCGCGTAAAATCGGCGGCGCCGCTGGACACGCCGCCCGAAGTGATGATGACGTCGGCCGAAGCACAAGCACCGCGCAGGGCCGCTTCCAGCGCCTGCGGATTGTCCTTGACGATGCCCATGTCGAGCACTTCGCAGCCGAGGCGGGTCAGCATGCCCAGCAGGGTGTAGCGGTTGCTGTCATAGATGCAGCCGGCGGCCAGCGGTTCGCCCAGCGAGCGCAATTCGTCGCCCGTGGAAAAGAAGGCCACGCGCAGGCGGCGGCGCACGGGCACCGTGGCGATGCCCAGCGAGGCCAGCAAACCCAGTTCGGCCGGGCCCAGGCGCTTGCCCTGCAGCAGGGCCGGTTTGCCCTGCATCAAGTCTTCGCCCTTGAAACGGCGGTTGTCGCCGGGGCGGATGCAGTCCGGCGCCAGCGTGATGCTCGTTTCGCCCGCTTGCAGCACGAGTTCCTGCGGCACCACGCTGTCGCAGCCGTCGGGCATGACGGCGCCCGTCATGATGCGCGCGCATTGCCCGCGTCCAACTTTAACCGTGCCGGGACGCCCGGCCAGGATGGTGTCGACCACGGTGAGGGTGACAGCAGTGTCGCCGCCCAGGTCAGCCCCGTAAAGCGCATAGCCATCCATGGCGGAATTGTCGTGCGCGGGCACGCTGATGGGCGAGATGATATCGGCCGCCAGGATGCGCTCCAAGGCTTGCGGCAACGGCAGTTCCTCGATGTCGGCGACGGGCGCGACGCTGTCGGCCAGGATGGCTTGCGCCATCGGCACGCTCAATCCCCGCGCCTGCAGGTCGGCCAGCTCGTCCGGGGTATTGATGTTGCCGAACGCGGCGCCATCGTCGAACAGCACTTCGGCCAGCTTCAGGGGGCCGTGCCAGGTGCGCATGCGGCGCTCGCCGGCGGCCAGGTAGGCGTCCAGCTGGGACAGGGCGGATGTTTTCACCAGGCAAAAGACAGGATGGGGGCGGCGCACGGCCGAACCCGTCGCTGGATCGAGCTCTTCGGTGACGGCGATGGCCAGGTCGGCATCGTTTTCCATCAAGCCGGCTGCCAGGCGCGCCGCCAGGTCGGGCGGCAGCAGGGGCGAGTCGCACGGCACCGTCAGCAGGTAGGGCGTGGCGGCGTGCCGCATGCCGCTGTGCAAGCCGGCCAGCGGGCCGGCGTGGCCCGGCAGCGCGTCTTGCCAGACGGGCAGGCCGAAGCGCGCGTAATCGCCGGCGTGCTCGTTGGCGCTGATGGCCAGCTGGCCCACCTGCGGCGCCAGGCGCTGCAGCACGTGGCGTGCCAGGGGCTGGCCGTGCAGGGGCAGCATGCCCTTGTCGCGCTGGCCCATGCGCGTGCCGAGGCCGCCGGCCAGGATCAGGCCGGTAATGTCGTGTTTGTTGATCATGTCAGGTAGGAAAATAGATGCATGCGCCATGGTAGCAGCGGCGGGCGCGTGCCGCGCCCGATTCAGCCGCCGATGTACGACATTTCCACTTTCTTTTTACCGTGCTCAAGCGCGCCGCCCGTCAAATCCGTGTGGCTGGTGCGCAATTGCGAATAGCGGTCGGCGCGGCCGCGCCACAGTTGCGCCACGGCCGAGGAAATCTCTGCGTCGCTGCGTCCGCCGCGCAGCAGGCTGCGCAAGTCGTGGCCGCTGGTGGCGAACAGGCAAGTGTAGAGCTTGCCCTCGGTCGAGAGGCGGGCGCGGCTGCAGTCGCCGCAGAACGCTTGCGTGACGCTGGAAATGAGGCCGATTTCGCCGCCGCCATCCGCGTAGCGCCAGCGCGCCGCCGTCTCGCCCGTGTAGTTCGGGTTGATGGGCAGCAAGGGCATGTGTTCCCCGATGCGTCGCGCGACCTCGGCCGAGGGGATGACCTCCTGCAAGTTCCAGCCGTTCGAGGCGCCCACGTCCATGTATTCGATGAAGCGCAGGATGTAGGGCGTGCCCTTGAAGTGGCGCGCCATGGGGACGATTTCCTGCTCGTTCATGCCGGCCTTGACGACCATGTTGACCTTGATCGGGCCCAGGCCCGCCGCGTGGGCGGCGGCGATGCCGTCCAGCACGTCGGCGACGGCGAAATCGACGTCGTTCATGCGCTTGAAGGTGGCGTCGTCGAGCGAGTCGAGCGACACGGTAACGCGGTTCAGGCCCGCATCCCTGAGCGCTTGCGCCTTTCTGGCCAGCAAGGAACCGTTGGTCGTCAGGGTCAGGTCCAGCGGCTGGCCTGACGGCGTGCGCAATGCGGCCAGCATGGCGATGAGTTTTTCGATATTCTTGCGCAGCAGCGGCTCGCCGCCCGTCAGGCGGATCTTTTCCACGCCATGCGCGACGAACAGGCGCGCCACGCGCGTGATTTCCTCGAAGGACAGCAAATCCGTGTGCGGCAGATACACGTGGTTCTTGTCGAACACGTCCTTCGGCATGCAGTACACGCAGCGGAAATTGCAGCGGTCGGTGATCGAGATGCGCAAGTCGTGCAGGGGCCGGCCCAGGCGGTCGGCCACGCTGCCGCTGGGGCTTTCCAGCCGGTCGGGTATCGCCGGTGCCCCATTGCGGGCCTCGGCGAGGTAGATAATCTTGTCAGCCATGAAAGGTGATGCCAGTTACATTAAGTCGTTCAAGGCAGATACGATAGCACGAGGCCGAAGATGGCACAGGCGAGCAGCAATTTGATGGTGCCCATTTGAAACCTGAGCAGCGCCACGCCGGCCGCCGCGCCGATGGCGAGGGCCAGCCAGTCCCAGTGCGGCACGGGCGTTTGCAGCCAGACGACGTGGCGGCCAAAGAACAGGGCCAGGCTGGCGATGACGCCCACGACGGCCGCCGAGATGGCGTTCAGGGGCGCGCTCAGGCGCAGGTTGCCGCGCGTCGCTTCCACCAGCGGCGCGCCGGCCAGGATGAAGATGAATGATGGCAGGAAGGTGAACCAGGCCGTGACGAGGGCGCCGCACACGCCCGCCAGCCACAGGTTGCCACCCAGCACCGCGTGGCTCCAGCCGCCGACAAAACCGATGAAGGCGACGATCATGATCAAGGGGCCGGGCGTCGTTTCGCCCAGCGCCAGGCCATCCATCATCTGCGCGCTCGTGATCCAGTGGTATTGCTCGACGGCGCCCTGCACCAGATAGGGCAGCACGGCATACGCCCCGCCGAACGTCAGCAGGGCGGCCTTGCTGAAAAACACGCCCATCTGCGCCAGCGGCTGATCCTTTCCGCCCAGCAGCGCCAGGCCCAGCCAGGCGAGCAAGGCCAGCGCCACGCCCAGGCTGGCCATGGCCAGCAGGCGCGGCCAGGTGAAACGCGCGTGCTCCGGCGTGGGCGTATCGTCGTCGATCAGGGCGGGCGCGTGCCGGGCCGCACCGCCATGTGCCGCGCCGCCGGCGTGGAACTGGCCTGGCAGCCAGCGCCCACCGGCCATGCCCAGCAGGGCCGCGCCAAGGACGATCAGTGGAAATGGTAGCTGTAGGACGACGATGGCGACAAATGCGGCGGCCGCAATGCTCATCAGACCGGGGCTGCGCAAGGTGCGCCGTCCCAGGCGCCAGGCGGCGGCCACCACGATGGCGACGACGGCCGGCTTGACGCCGTACAGGACGCCGGCGATGGCGGCCACGTGGCCATATGCCATGTACAGCCAGGACAGGACGATCAGCAGCAGCAGCGAGGGCAGCAGAAACAGCAGTCCGGCCAGGATGCCGCCGCGCGTGCGGTGCATCAGCCAGCCGATGTAGATGGCCAGCTGGGTCGCTTCCGGCCCTGGCAGCAGCATGCAGTAATTGAGGGCGTGCAGGAAACGCTGCTCGGAAATCCAGCGCCGCTTCTCGACCAGTTCCGCATGCATCATGGCGATTTGCCCGGCCGGGCCGCCAAAGCTGACGCAGCCCAGCTTGAGCCAGTACCAGAAGGCGCTGCGCAGGCTGACGGGGGCGGGAGGGGAAAGGTCGGCGTTCTCGTGCATGGCGGCTGGCTGGCAAAGGTGGGGACGTAAAAAAGGGGAAGCCTGAGCTCCCCCTTTCATCATTCGCGGCTGGGCAAACCCGGCACGCTTATGGACGTTGCGTGTTGACCTGGATCAACGGCTCATCCGATTGCGGCGGCAATGGCTTGCGTTCGCGCGGCTTGCGCACGGGAGCGACCGCCTTGGCGGCCGCTTCCTGCGCCAGGCGCAGTTTTTCCGGATCGGTGGCCGCCAGGGTCAGGCCGGCCGAACCGAGCACCGCGTTCAGGTCCAGCGGCGCGGCCACTGGTGCCGGAGCGGGAGCGGCGACAGGCGCTGGCGCAGGAGCAGGCGCTGGTGCAGGAGCAGCCACAGGGGCTGGCGCCGGTGCGGCGGCCACCGGAGCGGCTTCCACGACGGCAGGTGCTGCTTCTGCGACCGGTGCCGGTGCTTCCTCGATCACGGCGATGGCTTCGACCAGCGGCGCGGCTTCCACCACCGGGGCGGCTTCCACGACGGCGACAGGCACGGCTTCGACGATGATTTCCGCTGGAGCAGCAGCTGCTGCTTCAGGCGCGGCCTTCTCGGCAAAGCTGTACTCGGCAGCTGGTGCTGGTTCCGCAGCGGCTGGTTCAGCTTGCGCTGCAGCAACGACGGCTTCCACAGGGGCTTCCGGCACGATCACTTCAGCAACTGCTGCGGCTTCAGCGGCAGGAGCGGCTACTTCGGCCTTGGCGATGTCCACCACCTTGGCCACTTCCACCACTTCGACCACGTCCACGACGGCAGCTTCCACTGGCGCCGCGACGGCGACGACAGCGGCGGCAGCCACGACGGCGACCGGAGCGGCATCCGCGCCCGCTTCCGGCGCCGGAGCGACCGTAAAGCTGATCACGGGTGCGTCAGTGCCTTCGTTCTCGCCGTTTGCCGATTCGATCAGCTCGCCCGTTTCGCGGTCGCGGCGGTTGCGGTTGCGGCCGCCACGACGACGGCGGCGGCGCGGTTCTTCGCCTTCGACATCGTTTTCCGTCTCTTCGCCTTCAGGACCGGCATTGGCCGGGGCTTTCAGCAAGCTCGTTGGTGCGGCATCTGCGTCCGGGCCGTTTGAGGCCACGACGACGTTGATTGCGCTGGCGCTGGCGCCAACCAATGCCAGCTCTTCAGCTTTCACTTCAGCAACTACAGCCTTGTCGGCGCGTGGTTCGCGGCCTTCGCGCGGCTGGCGTGGCGGACGTTCGGCACGTTCCGGGCGCTCTGCGCGTTCCGGACGCTCGGCGCGCTCAGGACGCTCGCCCCGTTCGCGTGGCGCTGCCGTTGCCTCGCCAGCTTCACGCGGTTCGCGTGGCGGACGCGGCGGGCGTGGCGGACGGGCCGCCTTTTCCAGTGCTTCCGCTTCTTTCGCCGCGTCGTCCTGGGCCGGGCGGCCCTGGCCTGGTTCGCGCTCTTCGCGGCCAGGCTTGCCGTTGCGGCCACGGCCACGCGGGCCACGGTTGTTGCGGTCGCCACGGTCGGCATTGCCGGCCGGCTTGACTGGCGCGACAGGGGCGGGTGCCGGTGCCGGAGCAGCCGGCGCGCCCGTGAAGAAGCTGATGATCTTGGCGATCAGGCCCTGCGGCGCGGCAGGCGCGGCCACCGGGGCTGGCTTGACTTCGACGGGCTTGCGCTCGACCAGCGGCGCCGGCTGGTCAGGCGTGATCGTCTTGACGACGGCTTCCTGGCGCGGCTTGGCTTCTTCCTTCTGGCGCTTGCTGTAGGCCATGTCGGTTTCAGCGCTTTCGGCCAGGTTGTAGCTGGCCTGGCTGTCTTCCAGACGCGGATCGTCGTGCTTGATGCGTTCGAGCTTGTAGTGCGGCGTTTCCAGATGCTTGTTCGGGATCAGGATCACGGCGATGCGGTGGCGGTTCTCGATCTTGAGCACTTCGCCGCGTTTTTCGTTGAGCAGGAAGGCGCCCACGTCCACGGGCACTTGCACGTGGATGGTGGCCGAGTTTTCCTTCATCGCTTCTTCCTGGATGATGCGCAGCACCTGCAGGGCGGACGATTCCGTGTCGCGGATGTGGCCGGTGCCGGAGCAGCGCGGGCACGTCACGTGCGAGCCTTCGGACAGCGAAGGGCGCAGGCGCTGGCGCGACAGTTCCATCAGGCCGAAGCGGGAAATCTTGCCCATTTGTACACGGGCACGGTCATGGTGCAGCGCATCTTTCAGGCGCTGTTCCACTTCGCGCTGATTCTTCGCCACTTCCATGTCGATGAAGTCGATGACGATCAAGCCGCCCAGGTCGCGCAAACGCAGCTGGCGGGCCACTTCTTCGGCCGCTTCGCAGTTGGTGTTGAAGGCGGTCGTCTCGATGTCCGAACCGCGCGTGGCGCGGGCCGAGTTGACGTCGACGGAGACCAGCGCTTCCGTATGGTCGATCACGATGGCGCCGCCCGATGGCAGCGGCACGGTGCGGCTGTAGGCCGTTTCGATCTGGTGTTCGATCTGGAAGCGCGAGAACAGCGGCACGTCGTCGCTGTAGCGTTTGACGCGGTGCACCATGTCGGGCATCACGTGGCTCATGAACTGGTGCGCCTGGTCGTAGATCTCGTCGGTGTCGATCAGGATCTCGCCGATGTCGGGCTGGAAGTAGTCGCGGATGGCGCGGATGACGAGCGACGATTCCTGGTAGATCAGGAACGCGCCGTTGGCCGACTTGCCGGCGCCTTCGATGGCGCGCCACAGTTGCATCAGGTAATTCAAGTCCCACTGCAGTTCATCGACGTTGCGGCCGATGCCGGCCGTGCGGGCAATGACGGACATGCCAGCAGGCAAGTCCAGTTTATCCATGGTTTCGCGCAATTCCTGGCGCTCTTCGCCTTCCACGCGGCGCGATACGCCACCGCCACGCGGGTTGTTCGGCATCAGGACCAGGTAGCGGCCGGCCAGCGAGACGAACGAGGTCAGGGCGGCGCCCTTGTTGCCGCGCTCTTCCTTTTCCACCTGGACCATGATTTCCTGGCCTTCGCGCAGCGCTTCCTTGACGGACGCATTGCGCACGTCGACGCCTTCGCGGAAATACGTGCGGGCAACTTCCTTGAAAGGCAGGAAGCCGTGGCGGTCTTCGCCATAGCTGACGAAGCACGCTTCGAGCGAAGGCTCGATGCGCGTGATCACGCCCTTGTAGATGTTGGATTTGCGCTGTTCGCGCCCGGCTGTCTCGATATCGATGTCGATCAGTTTTTGTCCGTCGACAATCGCTACGCGCAGTTCTTCTTGCTGCGTGGCATTAAACAACATGCGTTTCATTTTTATAACTCCGCGACCCGTAGGCCATCTCAAAGCCGCTTCCGGGGAAGCGGCGAAGTACAGGGATATATGCGAGAACGGGAGTGTTGGCGGGGGAAATGCCCAGGCGTGCGGAGCAACAACGCGTACGAGGTATACGTTACGGCCGCAACAGGCGCGGTGAGGTCAATCGTCATGCCGAGTGCACGGGACACTTGCAACTCATCTGAAACAGCCCGAATGCCGGGGGCAGAGAATGCAAGTGGTCAGCAAATTCAGAGCCAAATCGTAAGCCGGCTCATTACAGGGATCGCGATGGCGAGGCTTGGCCTCAGCCTATTCATCGACAACCTCAGGTGGCCGCATACGGGATTTGGCGAAAACGGCAAGCGTTATCAACTTCATCAACCCGCGAGCCCGACTCGATAAGTCGCGCTAACGGGTACTTATCCTTATAATCCCACACTCACTTCAGCATCTCCACGCGTTATCCGATTACAACTACGGTGCAACCTTGATTCGCGCAGGGATGGTGCATATACATTTTTTTCCACCGAATTTGCAATTTGGCGAGGCCGGTGGAGACGCCCCTGTGTAAAATGTGCTTTTATTCTTACACTCGCAGCAGCCAGGGCCGCAGCAAAAACAATTATATATTCAAAATGAAGGACTTAGAGAGATTTCTGGGAAGACATAGTAAATGAAGAGTCAAAATGATGTTGTTCCCCCTTCAACACCCCCGGTTCAGCCGCAAGCCCAATTCGTAACGATCGCCGAGGAAGAAGCAGGCCAGCGCATCGACAACTACTTATTAAGAGTGTGCAAGGGAGTGCCTAAAAGCCATATCTACCGGATCTTGCGATCGGGAGAAGTGCGGGTAAATAAAGGTCGTATCGATCAGCTGTACCGTCTCGCCGCCGGCGACGTGGTGCGCATTCCGCCCGTGCGCGTGGCCGAAAAGGCGCCCACGGGCGCGCCGGCCGCCGAATTCAAGATCATCTTCGAGGATGCGCAGCTGCTCGTCATCGACAAGCCGGCCGGCGTGGCCGTGCATGGCGGCTCGGGCGTGTCGTTCGGCGTGATCGAGCAATTGCGCGCCTCGCGCCCCGACGCCAAGTTCCTGGAACTGGTGCACCGCCTGGACCGCGACACGTCCGGCTTGTTGTTGCTTGCAAAGAAACGTTCCGCGTTGACGAACTTGCACGAACAGATGCGCGACGGCGTCACCGACAAGCGCTATCTGGTGCTCGTGGCGGGCGACTGGAAGAATGCGCGCCAGCATATCAAGTTGCCATTGCATAAATATACGACGGCCGAAGGCGAGCGCAGGGTGGCCGTGCAGGCCGATGGCCTGGCGTCGCACACGGTATTTTCACTGTTGCATAAATATCACAACTTCGCCTTGCTGGAGGCGGAATTGAAGACGGGCCGCACGCACCAGATCCGCGTGCACCTGTCCTCGTCCGGTTTCCCCATCGCCGGCGACGATAAATATGGCGACTTCGCCCTCAACCGCGCCCTGTTGAAAGCCGACAGCACGCGCGGCGCCCTGAAACGCATGTTCCTGCACGCGCACCAGATCACGTTTACGCATCCGGAAACGGGCAAGACGATGACCCTGAATGCGCCGCTGGCTGCCGAATGCGAGCGTTTCTTGGTAAGCTTGGGCAAACCATTGGCCGTTGCCGCGCGATAGTCATCAAACGCGTGCGCGCGACGCTACCCACAAGGTAGTCAGTCGCCATCATTCATTCTCAAGGAGCCGGCGGCTGGGTCGTCGGAAAACATGGCAAGAAAGCAATTTGATCTGATCGTCTTCGATTGGGACGGCACCCTGATAGACAGTACCTCGACCATCGTCAAGTGCATCCAGGCGTCGGCCAAAGACCTGGGCTTGCCTGTTCCCACCGAATTGCAAGCCTCGCACGTGATCGGCCTGGGCTTGCAGGAAGCCATGCAGCTGGCGATGCCGGACGTGGAGCCGAAATACCATGCGCGCATGGCCGAGCGCTACCGTTATCACTATCTGTCGCGCGACCATGAACTGGCCCTGTTTCCGGGCGTGCATGAAATGCTGCTGGAATTGTCGCAGCAGGCGTATTTTCTTGCCGTCGCCACGGGCAAGAGCCGCGTCGGCCTGAACCGTTCGCTGAACGCCGTCAAGCTGCTGTCCCTGTTCGATGCGACACGTTGCGCGGATGAAACTTTCTCCAAGCCCCATCCGGCCATGCTGCAGGAGCTGACGCGCGAGCTGGGCCAGGATATGCGCCGCACCGTGATGATCGGCGACACCAGCCATGATTTATTGATGGCAAGCAATGCAGGGGCGGCCGGTATTGCCGTAGAGTATGGAGCGCATCCCGTCGAGCAGTTGCAGGCTTGCAAACCCCTGTATTCGGCCGCCACGGTGGCCGACCTGCATCAATGGCTCAGTGAGCACGCATGATGGGCGCTGTGCTGGAAGTGCTCATTTGCGCCGCCGACGCCGTGGCCGACGGCGGCAAGGGCGTGCGTTTTCCCGTGCTGGCCGGCGGCGAAGCGACGACAGGCTTTGTCGTGCGCCATGGCGGCAGGGCGTATGGCTACCTGAACCGCTGCGCCCACGTGCCGATCGAGCTGGACTGGGCCGAGGGCGAGTTTTTCGAGTCGAGCGGACTTTACCTGATGTGTTCGACGCATGGCGCCATCTATGTGCCGGAAAGCGGCTTGTGCGCGGGCGGCCCCTGCAAGGGCGGCCGCTTGCGTCCGATTCCCGTGGCCGAGCGCGATGGCCAACTGTACTGGCAGCCCGATGACTATGTCAGGCCTGTGCCGGCCTGATGCCTGGTGCCGGCCTTTTTGCAATGTGAGCGAAGTGAATTATGAGCGATAACACGAATGACAAGCTGGACAGTGGTGCGGCCGCCGGCAACGGCGCCCCTGCCGGCCACTGGGAACGCGACGTGCTGGAAAAACTGGTATTTGCCACGTTGCAAGAGCAGCGCGCGCACCGCCGCTGGAGCATCTTCTTCAAGATCTTCGGCCTGCTGATCGTGCTGTTCGCCCTGTGGGTGTTTTATGACTACAACACGGCCGACGACAGTGAAACCCTGGGCCGCCACACGGCCCTGATCGACATCAGCGGCGCCATCGAGTCCGAAGGCGCCGGTTCGGCCGCCGTCGTCATCCCCGCGCTGGACAAGGCCTTTTCCGACGCCGGCTCCGTGGCCGTGGTGCTGCATATTAATAGTCCGGGCGGCAGCCCCGTGCAGGCGGGCATGATCGTCGACGAGATGCAGCGCCTGCGCAAGGGCTATCCGGACAAGCCTTTATATGTGGTGGTCGATGAAATGTGCGCTTCGGGCGGCTATTACATCGCCGCCGCCGCCGACCGCATCTATGTCAACAAGGCCAGCGTGGTCGGCTCCATCGGCGTGCTGATGGATGGCTTCGGCTTTACGGGCGTGATGGAAAAAGTGGGCGTCGAGCGCCGCTTGCTGACGGCCGGCGACAACAAGGGCTTCATGGACCCGTTCAGCCCCCTGACCGACAAGCACAAGGCCCATGCGCAGGGCATGCTCAATGAAATCCACCAGCAGTTCATCGAGGTGGTGCGGGCGGGACGGGGCAAGCGCCTGAAGGAAACGCCGGACACCTTCTCGGGCCTGTACTGGACGGGGGCGAAAGCCGTGGAAATGGGCCTGGCCGACGATTTCGGCACGGTCGACAGCGTGGCGCGCGACGTCGTCAAGGCGGAAGACATCGTCGACTACACGCAGCACGAAGGCTTGCCGGAGCGGGTACTGAAGAAATTCGGCGCCGCCATGGGCGCGGGCGCCATGAAGGCAGCCGCGCAGCAGGCGCAACCGGCGTTGCGTTGAAGATATCTCTCGTAGTAACTTGATAAGCTAATCGAGAATGATTTTCAATAAGATGGCAATTTGCCTTGAAAATCGCCCCTACTGGGCTATAGTGAAAGCGTAGTTCTTTTCAAGGAGGGGCGATATATCTACTATGTTGTCAGTACTTTGATGGGCAGGTCCTGGAACTACTCGCCGCATCGCAGATGTGGTTTTGAGTGAATTTACATTCCTCACTAAAGTCCCGTTGGGGCTTGGGAACGGCGGCGCAATGCCGCCGTTTCCTTTTGTGCGTCGACGTCGCGGATGACCTGGACGTCGTGGCTGCCGCGGCGTGGGCCGGATGGCGGTGGTGGGCGTGCATGCGAAGGCAGGGCATGGGAGCCGGGTGTTGCGCCTCAGGCGGCGCAGTCGTCGCAATGCGCAGGCAAGATCGGGGCGGTGGATGGCTTAGCCTGCGCGCTGGCTCCCTTTGCGCCGTGCGCCGCGGACGCTGGCGCTGCCGCCTGTTCCGCTTCCTCTTCCGCCAGGGCAAAGCCGCCCTGTTCCAGCCAGCACATGAAATGGCATTGGGCTTCGGCATGCCAGCGTGCCTGGCTGGCCGGAGCGGGGCTGTCGTCCGGCGCCGGCCCGTCTGTGTCCTGCGCGGGAAGGGCGCCGCGCCAGCGCGCCAGGCCCAGATGAACTTTATGCATGGCGCTCTGTTCGGCGGCCATGCGGCTGCGCATGTCGGCGATGCTGCCTTGTAAGGCAATGGTGTTGATGTGCTTCATACGATATCCTTGTGAGGTCGTGGCTGCTGACATAATTCCTAAAGCACGTTAGGCGGATTCCTAACGAAGTTTCAGTCTATCAATCCGATATTCCGAGCGCTTGATATATCTCAAAGGAATTGGCCATTTGCCGCCAAATCTCACCTTGTTCTTTTTTATATTTCTGCCTGTGTCATGGTTTCCTGCTGCGCCATCCCTGGCGCAGGCGGCGCGCGGCGCCGCTTCACGCTGCCAGCCGCTTCTGGTACAGTCACGCCCATGAGTAAATTATCCCTAGACCGCATCCTGCAATCGCAGGGCTTTGGCACCCGCAAGTATTGCCGTTCCCTTATCGATGATGGCGACGTCGTCATCGATGGCGTCACCCAGACCAATTACCGCACCACCGTCGAGACCGAAGGCCTGGTGCTGCACGTCTTCGAGGAAGAGTGGGTCTACCGCGAACACCTGTATCTGGCGCTGTACAAGCCCGCCAACTTCGAATGCTCGCGCAAGCCCAGCCATCACCCTGGCGTGCTGACCCTGCTGCCGGAACAGTTCAGCTGGCGCGAAGTCCAGCCCGTCGGCCGGCTCGACCATGACACGACCGGCATGCTGCTGATGTCCGACGATGGGGCGTTTATCCATGCACAATCGTCGCCGAAGCGTCACGTTCCCAAGATTTACCAGGCCACGACGCAAGAACCCGTGACCGATGAGCTGGTGGCGCAGCTATTGGCCGGCGTGCAGTTGCACGACGAACCGGCCCCGCTGGCGGCCCTCGTCTGCGTCAAGCGCGGAGAATTCCAGCTCGAAATCGTGCTCGAACAGGGCAAATACCACCAGGTCAAGCGCATGCTGGCGGCCGCCGGCAACCATTGCAGCGCGCTGCACCGTTCCGCCATCGGCAGCCTGCCCCTGGAATCGCTGGGCATCGCCGAAGGCGAGTGGTGCTACCTCACGCCTGAACAGATCGCCCTCCTGGCATAACGTCCCACAGCGCCGAAGCCGGGTTTTCCCGGCTTTTTGGCGTCTTTAGCCTCCTATTGCCCGCATTTGACGAAGTTTTCCGTACATGAAATTAGCTACACTGAAGGATGGCACGCGCGATGGCCAGCTGGCGGTCGTCTCGCGCGACCTGAAAACGGCCCATCTGGCCGACGGCATCGCCCCGACCCTGCAAAAGGCGCTCGATGACTGGAGTTTCATCGCCCCCCAGCTCGATTTGCTGTACCAGACCATCAATAGCGGACGCGGCCACCGGGCCTTCGAGTTCGATCCTGCCAACTGCATGGCGCCCTTGCCGCGCACCAGCCTGCGCGTGGCCGGCGCGTCCTACCTGCAGCAGATCGAGCGGGCCTGCAAGGCGGCAGGCATTGACGCGCCCGCCAACTTGCGCGACGCGCCACGGATGTACCAGGGCGCCAGCGACGATTTCCTTGGCGCCCACGACGACATCACCCTGGCCTACGAGCAGTGGGGCATCGACTACGAGGCGGGCATCGCCGCCATCACGGACGACGTGGCCATGGGCTCGACGCCGGACCAGGCGCACCTGAACATCAAGCTCTTGATGCTGGTCAACGACATCACCCTGCGCAACCTGGCGCCCGACGAGCAGGCCGGCGGCTACGGCTACTTGCAGGCCAAGCCGGCCATGGCCTGCTCGCCTGTCGCCATCACGCCCGACGAGCTGGGCGACGCCTGGCGCGGCGGCAAGGTGCATTACGCCGTGCGCTGCAGCCTGAACGGCAAGTTGACGGGCCAGCCCCATGCGGGTGCCGACATGGCCTTCAATTACCCGCAATTGCTCGCCCACCTGTGCCAGACGCGCAATGCGCGCGCCGGCAGCGTGGTCAGCGCGGGCGGTATCGCCAACAAGGAAGTCAAGAAGGGATTTTCCAGCATCGTTGAGCGACGTAACCAGGAGATGATCGCCGATGGCGTGGCCGGCACGCCGTACTTGCTGTTTGGCGATGTTGTCCGACTGGAAATGCTGGGCGACGACGGCAAATCCTTGTTCGGCGCGATAGAGCAGACGGTGAAACAGGCCGAGGCGCGAAAAAATCGTTAGGGGCCACGAGAAAATGGCCATGACTGCGTTGCAGCCGCTCGCCGTACTACTCGTACTGTCTTCGGGGCTGCGCCTTGTCCTGCCCATTTTTCGGTCCCCTCTGAATTGGGCGCCTGCGGCGCCTGGTTTCATCCTGGCAAAGGAAAAGCAGGGGATTCGCCCTCCTTTTCCCTTGATGGCGTCGTGATGATTGAACCGATAATGCGTCATGCCCAGTCCGTATTGCGCCTAGCCAGGCCGCAGGACTTCACCGGAGTTGATTGATGTCGGAAGACAGCGACGCAGAAAAGACCGAAGCCGCGTCACCGAAGCGCCTCGAGCAGGCGCGTGAGGAAGGCGACGTTCCGCGATCGCGTGAAGTGGCCACGTTTACGGTGCTGATGGCGTCCGGCTGCTGCCTGTGGTTCGCCGGCGACGCCATCGTGCGGCGGCTGACGGCCGTCATGGTCTCCGGGCTGTCGCTGGACCGGGAGCAGATACTCAATCCCGATGCGATGATGTTGCGTATCGGCTACGACGTGGGCTCGGTCCTGCTGACCTGCCTGCCCTATGCCGTGGCCATCATGCTCGTGGCCCTGGCGTCGCCGCTGCTGGTGGGCGGCTGGCTGTTCAGTTCCAAGGCATTTACCCCGAATTTTGGCAAGCTCAACCCGATTCGCGGCCTGGGCAATATGGTGTCGAAGAATGCGCTGGTGGAATTGCTGAAAGCCATCGCCAAGACCCTCGTCGTCGGCGTCGTCGCCTGGATGGTGATGCAGCACCAGAAGGACGCCGTGCTGGGCCTGTCGGTCGAATCCCTGCGCGCCGGTTCCGCTCACCTGATCAGCCTGCTGATCACGGCGTTCCTGCTGATCGTCGGCGCGCTGGGACTGATCGCCGCCATCGACGGCCCCTACCAGATGTGGCATTACGCCAACAAGATGAAAATGACCTTGCAGGAAGTCAAGCAGGAGTCCAAGGAATCGGACGGCAATCCGCAGATCAAGGCGAAGATCCGCCAGATGCAGCATGAAATGTCGCGCCGCCGCATGATGGCCGACGTGCCCACGGCCGACGTGGTGGTGACCAACCCGACCCACTACGCGGTGGCGCTGAAATACGGCGAGAATTCGCGCGGCGCGCCGCAGGTGGTGGCCAAGGGCGTCGACGAGGTGGCGGCGAAGATCCGCGAGCTGGCCGGCGAGCACAAGGTCGCCATCCTGGAAGCGCCGGCCCTGGCCCGCGCCCTGTACAAGCACACGGACATCGGCGACGAGATTCCCGAGGCGCTGTACGGCGCCGTGGCCGAAGTGCTGGCCTACGTGTTCCAGCTGCGCAGCTATGGCAGCGGCCACGGCCAGCGTCCCGACAAGCCGAAAAAACTCGACGTGCCGCCCGAGCTCGACCCGCTCGACCCCGCATCGCAGATCAAGGCCGCGGCAGACGCGGCAGACAAGAATAAAGGAAGCACACCATGAACGGCCTGACCATGCCAGCCTGGCTCAGCGGATTGAAGGGCAACGCCAGCAAGGGCATCGCCGCACCGGTCATCATCATCATGCTGCTGGCGATGATGGTGCTGCCGCTGCCTGCCTTCATCCTCGACATTTTCTTCAGCTTTAATATTGCGCTGTCCATCATCGTGCTGCTGACGGCGCTGTACACGGTCAAGCCGCTCGATTTCATGGCCTTTCCGACCATTTTGCTCGTGTCGACCATGCTGCGCCTGTCGCTGAACGTGGCTTCCACGCGCGTGGTGCTGACGGAAGGCCATACGGGCGCCGACGCGGCCGGTAAAGTCATTGAAGCCTTCGGTCACTTCTTGATTGGCGGTAACTACACGGTCGGTATCGTCGTGTTTATCATTTTGACCATCATCAACTTCACGGTGGTCACCAAGGGTGCGGGCCGTATCGCCGAGGTGGGCGCACGCTTCGCGCTGGACGCCATGCCCGGCAAGCAGATGGCCATCGACGCCGACCTGAACGCCGGCCTGATCGGCGAGGACGAGGCGCGCCGCCGCCGCACGGAAGTGGCGCAGGAAGCGGAATTCTACGGCGCCATGGACGGTGCCAGCAAATACGTGCGCGGCGACGCCATCGCCGGCATCATGGTCACCGTCATCAACATCGTCGGCGGCTTGCTGGTGGGTTTGCTGCAGCACGACATGGGCTTTGCCGATGCGCTCAAGAACTACACCCTGCTGGCCATCGGTGACGGCCTGGTGGCGCAGATTCCTTCGCTGATCATTTCCACGGCGGCCGGTATCGTCGTCTCGCGCGTGGCCAGCGAACAGGACATCGGCACCCAACTGGTCGGTCAATTGTTTGCGAAACCGCAAGTGCTGTACATTACCGCCGGCATCATCGGCGGCATGGGCCTGATTCCCGGCATGCCGAACATGGTCTTCATCCTGCTGGCCTCGCTGCTGGCCGGTTCCGCCTACCTGATCAGCAAGTCGCGGGCGCAGGCGAAGGAGGCGGCCGAGGCGCCGGCCGAAGTGCCGCAAGCGACCGTGGCGCCCGAGCAGGAAGAAGCCAGCTGGCAAGACATCATGCCCGTCGACACCCTGGGCCTGGAAGTGGGCTACCGTTTGATTCCCCTGGTCGACAAGACGCAGGGTGGCGAATTGCTCAAGCGCATCAAAGGCATCCGCAAGAAATTCGCCCAGGAAGTGGGCTTCCTGGCACCGCCCGTGCATATCCGCGACAACCTGGAACTGAAGCCCTCGGCCTACCGCATCACCCTCAAGGGCGTGGAAGTGGGCGTGGGCGAGGCCTACAACGGCCAGTTTTTGGCGATCAACCCCGGCATGGCCAGCGGTACCTTGCCCGGCCTGGCCACCACCGACCCCGCCTTCGGCCTGCCTGCCACGTGGATCGAGGCCAGCTTGCGCGACCAGGCGCAATCGATGGGCTACACGGTGGTCGATGCGGGCACCGTGGTGGCCACGCACCTGAACCACCTGATCACCTCGCACGCGTCGGAACTGCTGGGCCGCGCCGAAGTGCAGTCGCTGCTCGACCACCTGGGCAAGGAGTCGCCGCGCCTGGTGGAAGACCTGGTGCCGAAGATGCTGTCGCTGTCGACCCTGCAGAAGGTGCTGCAGAACCTGCTGGCCGAAGGCGTGCACATCCGCGACATGCGCACCATCATCGAAACCCTGGCCGAGCATACGGTCAATACGCAGGACCCGAACGACCTGACGGCGCTGGTGCGCGTGGGCCTGGGCCGCGCCATCGTGCAGCAGCTGTTCCCCGGCGCGGCCGAGCTGTCCGTCATGACCCTGGACAGCCGCCTGGAGCGCCTGCTGATGCAGGCGATGGGCAATGGCGGCGACGGCGCCGGCATCGAGCCGGGCCTGGCCGACACCATCGCCCACCAGGCGGGCCTGGCCGCGCAGCAGCAGGAAGCGCTGGGCCTGACGCCCGTGCTGCTGGTACCGGCGCCGCTGCGCGCCCTGCTGTCGCGCTTCCTGCGTCGCGCCTTGCCGCAGCTGAAGGTGCTGTCGCATGCGGAAGTGCCGGAAACCAAGACCATCCGCGTCACGGCGCTGGTGGGCGCGCAATAGTTGCCTTGTCAATGCCGGCGTCAACCCCTCAACACCGCCAGCACGAAGGTCATCGCCAACGTGCGAGGGGGACTCGGCGCCCCCGTCTGACCCCCAGCGACTGCCGCTTCGCCATTTTGCTTATTTTTTCATCAATTTCCATTCGGCAAACTGAATAACGGGTACTTTCCCGTCCTGTTCCTTCGATCATTTCCTCCAAGCATCGCTAATAATGGAAACTGTCCGGGTGATCTGTGTCCATGTGGAAGACAGCACTCAAGCAACAGGAGTCGATGATGGTCACACAGTTCAGCCCATATTGCGCCACACCCGCCCCGGGAGGCCGGTCATGAATGTGAAGAAATTTACGGGCGCCTCGTCGCGCGATGCGCTGCGCAAGGTGCGCGAGGCGCTCGGCCCTGACGCCGTGATCCTGT
This sequence comes from Janthinobacterium sp. TND4EL3, assembly GCF_900156175.1. GTDB lineage: Bacteria > Pseudomonadota > Gammaproteobacteria > Burkholderiales > Burkholderiaceae_D > Janthinobacterium. The sequence goes on along the minus strand of NZ_FTMV01000006.1, from coordinate 177,078 downwards.
CGAACCGCCAGGGCGATGGCGTGGTGGAAATCCTCGCGCTGGCCAATGACGACGCCGCCTCGCTGGCGTCGCCGCCGGCCGCCTCGGAAATGGCCCAGCCCCGTCCCCAGTTGCAGACCCAGTTCGCCACGCCGCAGCGTCCGGCCGCCCCGGCCCAGCGCCCTGCGGCGCCACGTCCTGCCGCGCCGCGCCAGGCAGCCGGCGAGCCAGTGGACATGGCCCGCATGCAGCAGATGATGGCCAGCGCCCTGGCGCACGTGAAGGAAAACGCGGCCGCCGAAATGAGCGGCATGATGAATGAAATCCGCGCCATGCGCGGCATGATGGAAACCCAGCTGGCGGAAATCTCGTGGGGCTCGACCCAGCAGCGCGAGCCGCAAAAGGCCGTCGTGCTGCGCGAGATGCTGGCCGCCGGCTTTTCGGCCAGCCTGGCGCGTTATCTGATCGACAAGCTGCCGGCCGGCCTGGACGGCGCACAAAGCATGCGCTGGATCAAGACCGTCCTCAGCCGCAACCTGAATTCCGTCGCCAATGAAGACGCCATGCTGGAGCAGGGCGGCGTGTTCGCGCTGGTGGGGCCGACCGGTGTCGGCAAGACCACCAGCACGGCCAAGCTGGCTGCCCGCTGCGTGATGCGCCACGGCCCGGAAAAGCTGGCCCTGATCACCACGGACGCCTACCGTATCGGCGCGCACGAACAGCTGCGCATCTACGGCAAGATCCTCGGCGTGATGGTGCACTCGGTGAAGGATGAAGCGGACTTGCGCATCGCCCTGAAGGAATTGAAGAACAAGCACACGGTGCTGATCGATACGGTGGGCGTGAGCCAGCGCGACCAGATGGTGACGGAACAGGTGGCCATGCTGTCGGGCGCCGGCGCCGACGTGAAGCGTTTGCTGTGCCTCAACTCCACGGCGACGCAGGAAACCCTCAACGAAGTGGTGCGCGCCTACCAGGGCAGCGGCCTGGCCGGCTGCATCATGACCAAGCTCGATGAAGCGGCCTCGATCGGCAACGTGCTCGACGTGGTGATCCGCCAGAAACTCAACCTGTTCTACGTGTCGAACGGCCAGCGCGTGCCGGAAGACCTGCACCTGGCCGACCGTGGCTACCTGATCGACCGCGCCTTCAAGCTCAAGCGCGATACGGCGGCGACGCAGTTTTCCGACGCCGAACTGCCGCTGCTGATGGCGCAGGCGGCCGCCCGCAACAATGAAGCACGCGGGGTGCGCCTTGGCTAACTTTGATTTCGATCAGGCCGAAGGCCTGCGCCGCATGCTGGCCGGACCGCAGCCGCGCGTCATGACCTTCTTGTCCGCCACGCCGCAGGACGACAAGGGCGCCATGCTGGTGAACCTGGGCGCCTCGCTGGCCTACGGCGGCAATGAAGTGCTGCTGGTCGACGCCAGCGGCAGCAGCGACGGCGTCGCCTCGCGCCTGGGCCTGGCGCACGGCGCCAGCCTGCTCGACGTGGCGCGCCAGCAGTGCGGCCTGAACCAGGTGATCCACCAGGTGCCGCAGGGCTTCGGCGTGGCGCACATGGGCGCGCGCAACCATCTGATGGACAGCATGGACTATGCGGGCGACGACGATACGCGCCGCCTGGGCAAGACCTTCGAGGTGATGGCGCGCCAGAGCGGCATCGTGCTGGTCGACGGCGTCGTGGCCGAGCAGGGCGACTGCTTCCCCGTGCCGCTGATGGCTTCGTCGGACATCGTCGTGCAGGTGTCCAACAGCGCCACCTCGATCAAGGCGGCGTACTGCCTGATCAAGCGCCTGAACCAGGAGCTGGGACGCCGTCCCTTCGGCATCCTGGTTACCGGCGCTTCCGAAACCGAGGCAAAAGTGGTGTACGATAATATGGCGCAAGCCGCAAGCCGCTATCTGGCCGTGAAACTGACGTCGATGGGTTCCGTGCCGGCCGACGAATACCTGCACCGCGCCGCGCGCCTGGGCCGCAGCGTGGTCGATGCGTTTCCGCTGGCCGGCGCGTCGGTGGCGTTCCGCGGACTGGCCGAGCGGCTGGTGCGTTCGGCGGCGCCCGTATTGGGAAGCACCTTGTACCAGACGGGGAGCGCACACCATTTCAGCGCCTGAATCCAACCGTAGCACCAGATAAGACGATAAAACAATAAGCAGCCTATGTACACGGTCAAAGGGAAATCGAACAAGGACTATTTGCTGACGGAGCATATTCCGCTGGTAAAGCGTCTGGCGCACCATATGAAGGCGAAGTTGCCGCCTTCGGTCGAGGTCGATGACCTGATCCAGGCCGGCATGATCGGCCTGCTCGACGCCATCAGCCGCTACGAGGAAACGCATGGCGCGCAGTTCGAGACGTATGCCGTGCTGCGCATCCGCGGCGCCATGCTCGATGAGCTGCGCACCAGCGACTGGCTGCCGCGCAGCATGCGCCAGAACATGCGCAAGATCGAGGAGGCGATGAGCATCCTGCAGCAGCGTCTCGGCCACCCGCCGACGGAGTCGGAAGTGGCGAAACTGCTGAAAATGTCGCTGGCCGACTACCAGGAAATGCTGGGCGACGGCGGCGGCCACCAGCTCGTGTACTACGAAGATTTTCATGACCCGGACGGCAATGACAGCTTCCTCGACCGCCATTGCGTGGACGAGGGCAGCGACCCCTTGCGGTCCCTGCTCGATACCGATTTCCGGCAGTCCGTGATCGACGCCATCGATGCGCTGCCGCCACGCGAGAAAATACTCATGGGCCTGTACTACGAAGAAGAGCTGAATCTGAAGGAGATCGGCGCGGTGATGGGCGTGTCCGAATCGCGCGTCTCGCAGCTGCATACGCAGGCCGTCGCGCGCCTGCGCGCAACCTTGAGGGAGCTGGCGTGGACTGGTCCAGCGTAATCGGGCTGGCGCTGGCGCTGGCGGGCCTCCTGGTCGGCCAGGCACTGGAAGGCGGCAAGATGGCCTCGCTGCTGCAGCCGGCCGCTTTCGCCATCGTCATCGTCGGCACCTTCGGCGCCGTGCTGCTGCAGACGCGGCTGCGTACTTTTGTCCGCGGCCTGGAAATGCTGCGCTGGGTCTTCCTGCCGCCGCCGGACACGCGCGCCGCGCTGGCGCGCGACATCGGGCAATGGAGCCTGACGGCGCGCCGCGACGGCCCGCTGGCGCTCGAGCGCCTGATGGAAAACACGGCCGACCGTTTCAACGCCAAGGGCTTGCGCATGATCGTCGACGGCATCGCGCCCGACAAGCTGCGCCAGCTGCTCGACGTGGAAATCTCCGCCTACGAAATGGCCGAGCGCCAGGCCGTCAAGGTGTGGGAATCGGCGGCCGGCTATTCGCCCACCATCGGCATCCTGGGCGCCGTGCTCGGTTTGATACACGTCATGGAAAACCTTACCGACCCCAGTAAATTAGGCGGCGGCATCGCCGTGGCCTTCGTCTCGACGATCTATGGCGTAGGCCTGGCCAATCTGCTGTTCTTGCCAGTAGGCAATAAGCTCAAGGCCATCGTCTCGCGCCGGGTGGTGCAGTACGAAATCACGGCCGCCGTGCTGTACGACATCGCCACGGGCGACCATACGCGCATCATCGAAGAGCGCGTCGCCAGCCTCCTGCACGAGCACTGACCATGATGCGGCGCGCGCGCAGGAAGTATGACGAGGAACCGGACAACCAGGACCGCTGGCTGATCTCGTATGCCGACTTCATCACCCTGCTGTTCGCGTTTTTCGTCGTCATGTATGCGATTTCGCAAGTCAACGAGGGAAAATACCGCGTCTTCCAGAACGCCATCGGCCAGGCCTTCAGCCTGGACAAGGGCGCGCCGCCCATCATCATGGAAGCGCCGCAGGCCATTGCGCTGCCGAACCCCGCCCTGAAGCGCCGCACGGAAGCCATCCGCCGCGAGCGCGAACACATGACGCGCCTGGCGCAGGACCTGACCTCCACGCTGGCGCCGCTGGTCAAGGAGGGCAAGGTGCGCGTGACGCAGACGAGCCGTGGCGTGAGCGTGGAAATCAACGCCAGCGTGCTGTTCGACCCGGGCGCGGCGCGCCTGACGCCGGAATCGGACCAGGCCCTGCGCGCCGTCGCCGTGCTGCTCAAGGACGACACGCACGACGTGCAGGTGGAAGGGCATACGGACGTCCAGCCGATCAGCAATTCGAACTTCGCCTCGAACTGGGAACTGTCGGCCGCGCGCGCCAGCGCCGTCGTGCGCCTGTTCATCGCCAGCGGCGTGCAGGCCACGCGCCTGACGGCCGTCGGCCACGCCGACAACATCCCCGTGGCGCCCAACGCCACGCCGGAAGGGCGCGCGCGCAACCGCCGGGTCGCCGTGACGATCTTGTCGGGCATCCCCGAGACGGTGACGGAAGTGCCGACGCCGCCCGTGGCGCCAGCGCCGGCTCCCGCCAACTGAACCCCGCCGCTTGGTACAATCGCGGCCTTTCCATACTCTTCCTTCTCCATCATGAAAAGCAGTTCCCCGGGCGGTTTAGTGTATTCCACCGAAACGGGCCGCATGTGCCCCGCCTGCCGCCAGCCGCTGGCGCAGTGCGCGTGCAAGGCGCAGGCCCAGGCGGCGCCCGCGGGCGACGGCGTGGTGCGCGTGTCGCGCCAGACCAAGGGCCGCGGCGGCAAGAGCGTCACCGTGGTGAAAGGCCTGGCGCTGGACGCCATCGCCCTGGCCCTGCTGGGCAAGCAGCTGCGCACGCAGTGCGGCTCGGGCGGCACCGTCAAGGATGGCGTGATCGAAGTGCAGGGCGATCATGTCGAGACAGTGATGGCGGCGCTGGCCAAGCTGGGCCACCAGGCGAAAAAGGCCGGCGGCTGAGCGTGCGGAGGCGTGCGGCCCGCTGCCGTGCGCCTGTGGTAACGTGCATTTCCTTTTATGCGCCACCTCATATGAACAGCAAACTGAGCGGTATCGCCATCGCCGCTGCCATCGCGGCAGTGCTGGCGCTCGTGTACTGGCCCGCACCCGATGGCGGCGCGCCGGACACTGGCGCCACCGCTGCCGCCGGCGCGCCGCCGGGACGCAGCCTGGAATCGTACCTGAAGCTCGACGCCAGCCCGGCCGCCGATGCCGCGCCAGTTCCCGTGACGCTGGCGCAGCAGCTTGCGCGCCTGGGCGCCAGCGGCAGGCCGGAAGACGCGTATGCGGCCTACAACCTGCTCGACGATTGTATTTCGTTTGAGAAAGAAGGCCGGCTGGCCGGGCTGGAATTCGAGCTGGGACGCGAAATGACGGCCGAGGAAAAAGCCGCGCAGCGGCAGCTGTGCGCGGGCCTGACGCAGCGCCAGCGCGAGGACCGCCTCGGCTACCTGGCCACCGCCGCGCAGGCCGGCGTGCCGGGCGCGGCCACGCTGTTCCTGTCGGAAGGCCCGTTCGGCGACCGCAGCGCGCTGCGCAACCGTCCCGACGATCCGCTGGTGCAGGCGTGGAAGCGGCAGGCCATCGCCCAGCTGACGGCGCAGGCGGACGAGGCGGAACTGAGCAGTGTCTCGACCCTGATGATGGCCTACCTGCGCGATGGCGAGGTGGTGCAGAAGGACGCGGCGCAAGCCTACGGCTACCTGCTGGCCCTGCGCATGGTCTATGGCGATATCCTCGCGCCCGGCGTCACCAATCCCTACCAGGACGAATACTGGCACTGGCTGCAGGACGAACTGACGCCGGCGCAGCAGGCCGCCGCCATGGCAAAAGGACAAGCCATCGCGGCGAAGTTCCGCCAGCATGCGGGGCGTGCCGGGCACGGCTGAGGTGCGCGGGCTGCGGATGCCTGTCTGGTGAAACAATTCACGTCATTTGGCGCCGCCGCGCCGCGCTATGATGGTGCCGCAACGGCCCACGGGGGCAGGGTGCCATGAGGAACAATAGACGGTGTTGAAAGCGATAATTTTGGCGGTGTCGCCGCTCGATATCCAGTGGGCTGCCCTGCGGTCACGCATGGCAACGCAGCCGATGCGGAGCGCCATGTGCCTGGGCTTGTGTGCGGGCGCCATCAATGCTCTCATTGCCATGCTGCTGCTGTTGGCAGTCCTGGCCTTGTTCTCGCCACAGCAACTGGGCGGCGCCGCTTCATCATCGCTGGAAGGTGCGGGCACGGCCCGGATATTCTGGGCAGCCGTCATCTGGGCGCCGCTGTTCGAGACGCTCATCGGGCAGTGGCTGCCGCTTGAAGTGTTGCGCCGCTACAAGGTGCGTGCCGGCTACAGCCTGCTGGTCGGCGCGATGCTGTTTTCCTTCCTGCATGTCATGAGCGGCTCCGGCATTTTGCATGCCAGCATGACCTTGATTGCCGGAGGTATCTTCGCGGCCAGCTACCTGGCGGCGCGCAGCCAGGGCCTGGCGCCCGCCTATGTGGCGGCCGCCACGGCGCATGCGTGCAGCAATGGATTAATACTGTGCGGGTCGCTCGTGTTTCCCGATTTGTCGGGATGAGCGCCAAATCAAGGCTGTCAGCCGATGACGACGCGCCGGCTGGCCGTGTTCGTCGTCGGTTGGCCGCTGGGGCCGTAGAAATTGCCGCTCTGGGCCGGGGGGCGCATGGCGTTCAGCGCGCCTTGCGTGTGCAGCATGTGCTTGTTGACCAGCAGGCTGTTCAGCCGGTTCTGTTCCTTCGCCTCGCGTGTCGTCTCGAGCAGGGATTTCCACAGGGGCGCCGCTTCGGCTTCGCCGGCGCCGACGAGCCAGTCTTCCATGCCCGCTTCGGCGGCCGCGTAGCCCGCCGCCGCCAGCGCCTGGTGGCGTTGCGCCGCCAGCCTGTTCAATTGTCCCACCAGTGCCGTCTTGCGCGCCGTGAGCTCCGTGATTGCATCGATGTCAGCCGCAACCAGATGCAGCTGTTCTTCTTTCATCAATGCCAGCAATGTGGTCATGAGCTGTTGCTCGTCGCGCAGGCTGGAAAACGGAGTCACTGATTGCATGAGGAAACCTATCTATTTCGTGAGTGCAGCAAGTCCTTGACCGTGTCGAGGAGCCCGTCCGCCACTTTTTCAGAGTTGACCTGGAACTGGCCGTCGGCGATCGCCAGTTTGATGCGTTCGACTTTTTTCGTGTCGAACACGGCGCCGCTGCCGGCAGTTGCACTGGCCGCTAATGCCTGTCCTTGCGGCGACAGGCGTACATTGTCCGACGTCGTCGGTGCTGCTTGCGCTTTCTCGGCATTGCGGGCGCCCGAGGTATTCGCGGGCGCTACCGGCAGGCCGGGATTGCTTTTAATGGTGTTGTCGGTAATTTTCACAGCGTGATCCTCGTCTGGTCGAAGTCAAAAAACTCCGGGATATGTCTACTTATCGGCATCATATCCAGGAACTTTAGTGCGCCAGACTACAATATCGCTATCGATCCGTGTTCAGAATGCTACTTCGACCATGCCGCCGGGCCGCGCCACGCCGCTGATCTGCTGGCCGCTCTGCGTGCGCACCTGCACCGTCTGCCCGTCGCCGGCGCTGCCGATGGCGCGTCCTTCTGATGCTACCTGGAAACCGTTGCCGCTGGAAACGACCCGCACCAGCTGGCCCTGCATGACGACCGGCTTGCGGCGCAGCGTGTCGAGGCGCATCGGCGTGCCTGGCGGCAAGGAAATATTCGTGCTGGCGCCCACCACCTGGGCCATGTCGGTGGCTATGCCTGCGGGCAATGCTGCCAGGTCTCCCTGCATGGTCACCAGCTGGCTGGCGTCGATGGCCTGTCCTTGCGCCAGCGGCACGGCGCTGGCCACGTAGTCGCCGACGACGGCGACATTCGCCTGCAGGTAGATGGTCCAGCTGGACGGGGCCGTGCAGCGCACGCCCACGGTGGTCTTGCCCCAGGCCCGGCTGCCGGGCGCCATGAACGCCTGCGGCGCGGGGCAGGCGGCCAGGTTCAGGCGCGGATCGACGGCGCCGACGGTGATCGTCACCTTGCCGGGCAAGCCATTGCTTTGCACTTGCAGAAATTGTTCCACGCTGTTGCGCAAGGCTTCCGGCGTCTGCCGGCCGGCGGTTTGCGCCTGCGCCGTAGGAGTCAGGGCGGCTAGGGCGAGGAGGAAAGCAAGCGGTGTCTTCATGGTGATAGGCCTCTGGAATGTTGCCATGATAGTGCCCGCCGCCCTGTTTGAAGCGCCGATTAAGGGGTAAAAGTGCGGTCTGATCCGGCGATGGCCTGGCAGGCGCCCGCCTTACTATATTTCCTGTCATCACTATACCGCCATCCTTCCGCCATCTCTGGCGCCAGTGGCAGATCTTTCCGGAGCCTGACATGATAGGGAAACTCGACGATTACATGCGCTTCAACGAGACGGCGCTGAGCCTGCGCTCGACGCGCCAGGAATTGCTCGCCTCGAATATCGCCAATGCCGACACGCCCAATTACAAGGCGCGCGACGTCGATTTCGCCGCCGCCCTGAAGGGAGCGATGGCGCGCAAGGATGGCGTGCCGCCCGCCCTGAAGGGCACGGCGCCGCAGCATATGCCGGGCAAGGGCGTCGCCGCAGCCGTGGGTGGCAGCACCGGTGGCAAGGTCGAGACCCTGGTCGACGGCACGCCGCTGCTGTACCGCGCGCCGGCCCAGGGCGCCGTCGATGGCAATACGGTCGACATGGACCTTGAACGCAACGCCTTTGCCGACAACGCCATCCGCTACGAGGCGGCCGTGACCTTCCTCAACTCGCAGATCAAGGGCATGCTGACGGCCATCCAGGGAGGACAGTAATCATGTCGCTGTTTAATATCTTTAATGTGTCCGGTTCGGCCATGAGCGCCCAGGCGCAGCGCCTGAACACGGTGGCCAGCAACCTGGCCAATGCGGACAGCGCCACCAGCGCCACGGGCGAAGCCTATCGCGCCAAGCAGGTGGTGTTTGAAGCCGTGCCCATGGCCAACGGCGCCACGGCCGTCAAGGTGCAGAAGGTGATCGAGGACCCGTCGCCGATGAAGCTGGTGTACGACCCGAAGAATCCGCTGGCCGACGAGAAGGGCTACGTCACCATGCCCAACGTGAATACGGTCGACGAGATGGTCAACATGCTGTCGGCCTCGCGTTCCTACCAGACCAACGTGGAAACCATGAACGCGGCCAAGTCGCTGCTCCTGAAAACCCTCACGCTCGGCCAATAAGGCTGATTGACCATTATGGCAACCATCGATACCAGCACCGCCCCCGTCACCGACCTGATGGCGACGATGAATCCGAAGAAGACGACGGCCGCGAAGGGCAGCGTCGAGGAGGAAACGAACAAGTTCCTGACGCTGCTGGTGACCCAGCTGCAAAACCAGGACCCGATGAACCCGCTCGACAATGCGCAGCTGACCAGCCAGTTGGCCCAGCTGTCCACGGTGACGGGCGTCAACAAGCTCAATACCACGCTGGAAACCCTGAAAACCAGCTACCAGCAGGCCGAATCCATGCAGGCGGCGAATATCATCGGCCACGGCGTGTTGACTGCAGGCAAGAGTATCAACCTGAGCAAGAGCGCGGCCCTGCTGGGCGTGGACCTGGCGACGCCGGCCGACAGCGTCAAGGTCATCATCTACAACAGCGCGGGCAAGGAAGTCCATTCCATCGACCTGGGGCCGCAGGACGCCGGTACCCTGCCGCTGGGCTGGAACGGCTCCACCGCCGACCTCGACAAGGATGGCAAGAACATCGTGCTGCCTGACGGCGCCTACACTTTCTCGGTGGAAGCCACGCGCGGCGGCGCCAAGCTCACGGATGCGGCGGCGCTGATGTTCGGTTCGGTCGCCAGCGTGTCGACGGGGGCGAATGGCGTGAAATTGAACGTGCCGGGTGTGGGCAGCATCACCATGGCCGACGTGAAACAGATTTTGTAAGCCGCTCATTTGTAGCGTAGACCCTCTACCCCTATTTCCTACCAGGAGAACACAATGTCTTTCCAACAAGGCCTGAGCGGCTTGAATGGCGCCGCCAAATCGCTGGACGTCATCGGTAACAATATCGCCAACTCGGCCACCGTGGGTTTCAAGCAGTCGCAGGCGCAGTTTGCCGACATTTATGCCAACTCGTTGTATGGCGTGGGCGGCAACCAGCCCGGCATCGGCGTGTCCGTGTCGCAAGTGGCGCAGCTGTTTAACCAGGGCAACCTGGAAAGCTCGTCGAATCCGCTCGACATCGCCATCAACGGCGGCGGTTTCTTCCGCACCAGCGTGAACGGCGCCATCCAGTATTCGCGCAACGGCCAGTTCCAGGTCGACAAGAACGGCTTCATCATCAATGCCCAGAAAGCCCAGCTGACGGGCTACCCGGCCGATGCGAACGGCAAGATCCTGGCCGGCGCCACCGTGCCGCTGCAGATCGACCCGTCCGACATGGCGCCGCAGGCGACCACCAAGGTCGATACCCAGGTCAACCTCGATTCCAATTCGGCCATGCCGACCGTGGTGCCGTTCACCGTGGGCGAGCAAAAATCGTGGACCAAGCAATTCCCCGTGCCCGTCTACGATTCGCTGGGCAATTCGCACACCATGTCGAATTTCTACGTCAAGACGGGCACCAATACCTGGGATGTCTACACGGCCACTGACGGCAAGGAAATCACCAGCGCGAAAGTGGCGTCCGCCGCGCAGACCGATGCCGCCTCGGTGGCCGCGCGCGCCGCCTACCAGGCCGCCGTCACGGCCGTGCCGCTGGTACCCGCCAACATCACGGCCGCCGCCGTGGCCTACGGCAATGCGGCCGGCGCCGCCGTGCGCACTGCCGCCGCCGCCGCCGGCGCCAGCCCGGCCCAGCTGGCCGCCATCAGCGCCACCTACGGCAGCGCCGTGCCCGACGGCATCAACTCCAGCCTGACGCCGGACCAGATCGACGCCAATATTTCCTCGGTGACCGAGGTGCCCGCCGTGAGGTCGGCTTCGCTGGTGTTCAACAGCGTCGGCAGCCTGGACAAGGCCGCCATGCTGGCCCTGACGCCGCCGCAAACCCTGCCGGTGACGATCAACCTGCCCGTCTTCCCCGCCACGGGCGCGAATGCCAACCTGGCGATCAAGGTCGACTTTACCAATTCCACCCAGCTCAGTTCGTCCACCAGCGAAAAGCGCACCGTGGCCGATGGCTACTCGGCCGGCCAGCTGGACCGTTTCGTCGTGGGCAGCGATGGCGTGATCCAGGGGCAGTACAACAATGGCAAGACGCGCGACCTGGGCCAGGTGGTATTGACCAAGTTTTCCAATCCGAACGGCCTTGAGCCGCTGGGCAACAATGCCTGGGCGGAAAGCTCGACCTCGGGCAGCCCGATGACGGGCGAGCCGCGCTCGGGCGGCCTGGGCGACTTGCGCGCCTCGGCCGTGGAAGTGTCGAACGTGGACCTGACGGCCGAACTGGTCAACATGATCACGGCGCAGCGCGCCTACCAGGCGAATGCGCAGACCATCAAGACGCAGGATTCGGTGTTACAAACCTTAGTCAACCTCCGCTAATAAGTTGACCGGGGGCGCATGCCCCCGATTTTATTGTTGGTTTGGGAGAAATAAAAAATGGACCGTCTCATCTACACCGCCGGCTCGGGCGCCAAGCACATCCTGGACAAGCAGGCGACCACGGCGAACAACCTGGCGAACGCCACCAGCACGGGTTTCCGTGCCCAGCTCGACTCGTTCCGCGCCGTGCCCGTGGTGGCCGACGGCATGATGCCGACGCGCGCCTTCGTCGTCGATTCGACGGTCGGATCTGATTTTACGCAAGGGCCCATGCTGCACACGGGCCGCGCGCTCGACGTGGCCGTGGAAAACGCGGGCTGGATCGCCGTGCAGTCGGCCGACGGTTCCGAAGCCTATACGCGCAACGGCGCCCTGAAGCTCAATGAAAACGGCATGCTGCAGACGCAGGGCGGCCTGATGGTGCAGGGCGACACGGGGCCGATGGCCATTCCGCCGGGCGTGACGGTGGCCATCGCCAGCGACGGCACGGTGGGCACGATTTCCACGGACGTGCCGCCGGGGCCATCCACGGTGCTGGGCCGCATCAAGCTGGTCAATCCGCCCGAGCAGCAGCTGGTGCGCGGCGACGACGGCCTGTTCCGCCTGAAGGATGGCACCGTCGCGCAGGCCGACCAGGCCGTCAAGCTGACCACCGGGGCCCTGGAAGGCAGCAATGTCAGCCCCGTCGACTCCATGGTCAGCATGATCGCCCTGGCGCGCCAGTTCGAAACGCAAATGAGTTTGTTGAAGAATGCCGAGAATAACGCGGCGAAAGCCACCCAGATCCTCGCTTTGAATTGATGGGGGCGCCCGCATAATGGTCGCATAGAAATAGTCTAGCGCTGTTATTGGAGAAAAATCATGATTCGTTCCCTTTGGATTGCCAAAACCGGCCTGGAAGCGCAGCAGACGCAGATGGACGTGATCGCCAATAACCTGGCCAACGTCAGCACCACGGGCTTCAAGAAGTCGCGCGCCGTGTTTGAAGACTTGCTGTATCAAAATGTGCGCCAGCCGGGCGCGCAATCTTCCCAGCAGACCCAGCTGCCATCGGGCTTGCAGATCGGCACGGGCGTGCGCACCGTGGCTACCGAACGCATCCATACCCAGGGCAATCCCCAGGCGTCCGGCAATTCGCGCGACGTGATGGTCAACGGCACGGGCTTTTTCCAGGTGCTGCTGCCGGACGGCGCCACCGCCTACACGCGCGACGGCTCCTTCCAGACCGATGCCAACGGCCAGTTGGTGACGTCCGAAGGCTTCGTCATCCAGCCCGCCATCACCGTGCCGACGAATGCGCTGAGCCTGACCGTGGCGCGCGACGGCACCGTTTCCGTCACCTTGCCCAACACTGTTGCGCCATCGCAAATCGGCTCGCTGCAGCTGACCACCTTCGTCAATCCGGCCGGCCTGGAATCGAAGGGCGAAAACCTGTACATGGAAACGGGCGCCTCCGGCGTGGCGCAGACCAATACCCCGGGCACCAACGGCGCCGGCGTGCTGATGCAGGGCTATATCGAAACGTCGAACGTCAACGTGGCCGAGGAAATGGTCAACATGATCCAGACGCAGCGCGCCTACGAGATCAACAGCAAGGCCATCACCACGTCCGACCAGATGCTGCAGAAGTTGTCGCAACTTTAATTTTCATAGTCGTCATGCCATCCGCCGCCGGATGGCAGCGGAGGTTCGTCATGCAATACCCCATCATCGCCCTCATGTCCGCAGTCCTGCTGTCCGGCTGCGCCATCACGCCCACCTCGATCGTGCCATACCCGACCACCACGCGCGCGCCCATGCCCGAACCCGTGGTCGTCAACAACGGCTCCATCTACCAGCCGTCGACCTACCGTCCCGCCTTCGAAGACCGCCGCGCGCGCCATGTGGGCGACACCATGACGATCGCCATCACCGAGCGCACGAACGCCGTCAAGGCGGGCGCCAGCTCCGGCAACAAGTCGGGCAGCGTGGGTTTCAGCACGCCTGGTTTCGCCCAGGGCCGCCTGGGCGGCACCGTCTCGGCGAACGGCGCGACCAAGTTTGCGGATGGCGACAACCAGTCCGCCAGCAACACCTTTTCCGGCACGATCGGCGTGACGGTCATTGAAGTATTGCCGAACGGCAACTTGATCGTTGCTGGCGAGAAGCAGATTGCCATGAACAAGGGCACGGAATTCATCCGCTTCTCGGGCATGGTCAATCCCGATACCATCGGCATCGGTAACGTCGTGCCATCGACCCAGGTGGCCGACGCGCGCGTCGAATACCGCACCAACAGCCAGATCGACCGCGCCGAGATGGCCTCGATGGCGTCGCGCTTCTTCCTCAGCCTGTTGCCGTTCTGATCATGGCGACCCTGACCTTTCCCCGCTTGCTGGCCGTCTGCGGCCTCGCTTGCGCGCTGCTGGCGCCCGTGGCGCAGGCCGAGCGCATCAAGGACCTGGCCAGCATCGCCGGCGTGCGCCAGAATCAGCTGATGGGCTATGGCCTCGTCGTCGGCCTCGACGGCAGCGGCGACCAGACCACGCAAACCCCGTTCACCATCCAGAGCGTGGCGGCGATGCTGCAGCAGCAGGGCATCAACTTGCCGCAAGGCACCAGTTTGCAGCTGAAAAACGTGGCTGCCGTGATGGTGACGACGTCGCTGCCGCCGTTTGCCCAGCCGGGCCAGCTGCTCGACGTGACGGTATCGTCGATGGGCAATGCGAAAAGCTTGCGTGGCGGCACGTTATTGATGACGCCGCTGAAGGGCGCCGACGGCCAGGTGTATGGCATGGCGCAAGGCAACGTGCTGGTGGGCGGCGTGGGCGCGCAGGCGGCCGGCAGCTCCGTCGTCATCAATCACCTGAGCGTGGGCCGCATCTCGGGCGGCGCCACCGTCGAGCGCACCGTGCCTTCGGCGCTGGGCGCCAACAACACGATACGCCTGGAATTGAACGCCACCGATTTCGCCACCGCCAGCCGCGTCGTCGAGGCCATCAACAGCCGCTATGGCCCCGGCACGGCCGCCGCGCTGGACGGGCGCGTGATCCAGGTGCAGTCGCCGGGCGGCAGCGACCAGCGCGTATCCTTCCTGGGCCAGCTGGAAAGCATCGAAGTCAACCCGGCCCGCCTGGCGGCCAAGGTCATCATGAATGCGCGCACGGGATCGGTCGTGATGAACCAGTCCGTGACCCTCGACACGTGCGCCATTTCGCACGGCAACCTGTCCGTCACCATCAATGTGGAGCCGCAGGTGAGCCAGCCGGCACCCCTGTCGGGCGGACGCACGGTGGTCACGCAGACGGCGCAGATCGATATCAAGAAGGAACCGGGCAAGGTCATGCTGGTCAAGGGCGGCGCCTCGCTGTCGGACGTGGTGAAAGCCCTCAACGCCATCGGCGCCTCGCCGCAAGACTTGCTGGCCATCCTGCAGGCGATGAAGGCGGCCGGTTCGCTGCGCGCCGAACTCGAAATCATTTGATGGGCACGCCATGATCAGTCAAACCGACCTCAGCAATACCGCCGCCTACGACGTCAAGGGCATGGATGGCTTGCGCCAGTCCGCCAAGGCGAAGGACCCTGCCGCGCTGAAAGAAGCGGCCACGCAATTCGAGGCCATGTTCATCAACATGATGATGAAAAGCATGCGTGACGCCTCGCCGCAGGACGGCATCATGGATAGCCAGCAAAGCAAGATGTACACCTCGATGCTGGACCAGCAGACGAGCCAGAACCTGGCCAAGCGGGGCACGGGCCTGGCTGACGTGCTGATCCGCCAGCTGTCGTCCTCGAACCAGGCGCTGGCCGCCGATGGCGCCGAAGCGCCGTCGCCCCGTTCCTCGAGCATGGCGCAGGCGCTGGCCGCCTTCCGCCAGCAGCAGGGCGCGCTGACGGACGGCGCCGCCAGCGCCGCGGCCACCGGCAAGACACTCAGCGACAAGACCAACGCCACGCAGGCGCCGCACGTGCGCGCCTTCCAGGAAAAGCTGGGCGTGCATGCGGAAGAAGCGAGCCGCGCCACCGGCATCCCGGCCAAGTTCATGCTGGGCCAGGCGGCGCTGGAAACGGGCTGGGGCAAGCGCGAAATCGTCGGCCGCGACGGCAGCAGCAGCCACAACCTGTTCGGCATCAAGGCGTCGAGCGACTGGAAGGGCAAGGTCACGGAAGCCGTCACCACGGAATATGTGAATGGCAAGGCGCAGCGCAAGGTGGAAAAATTCCGCGCCTACGACAGCTACGCGGACAGCTTCAAGGATTATGCGCAGTTGATTACCAACAACAAACGCTACGAAAAAGTGTTGGCCAGCGCGGGCGACGCCAGCACGTTCGCCCAGGGCTTGCAAAAGGCCGGCTATGCGACGGACCCGAATTACGCTGCCAAATTGACAAAAATCATCAAAAATTCGCTGGTCGGTTAATCCTCTTCCATGCCCCTGTGCCGGCCGCGCGCTTCAAGTTTTCGCCGCGGCTGCCGTAAATACTCTTGACGGTAACCATTAAGACACCATGACTTCGAATCTACTCAGCATCGGTAAGAGCGGTTTGCTTGCAGCGCAGGTGGGCCTGTCGACGACCGGGCATAACATCACCAATGCGAATGTGGCCGGCTACAACCGCCAGGTGGTGCTGCAGCAGACTTCGCAGTCCAACTTTGCCGGCTATGGCTTCGTCGGCACGGGCACGGAAGTGTCGCAGATCAAGCGCCAGTACGACAGCTTCATGGCCACCCAGGTCAATGCCGCGCAAAGCGCCACCAGCGCCCTCGACACCTATTACACCCAGATCAGCCAGATCGACAACCTGCTGGCCGATCCCACGGCGGGCCTGTCGCCGGCCATGCAGGATTTCTTCAAGGGCGTGCAGGACTTCAGCGCCAATCCCTCGTCGGTGGCCTCGCGCCAGGCGCTGCTGTCGAGCGCCGGCTCGCTCGCTTCGCGTTTCCAGGGCCTGAGCGCGCGCCTGACGGAGATCGGCGACGGCGTCAATTCGCAGATCACGTCGAATGTGACGGTCATCAATACCTACGCCAAGCAGCTGGCCGACCTGAACAAGTCGATTTCCCAGTTGTCGGTCGACGCCAGCAACCAGCCCAACGACCTGCTGGACCAGCGCGACCAGCTGATCACGGAATTGAACAAATATGTAAAGGCGACGGTACAGCCCGCCGCCAACAATACCGTCACCATTTCCATCGGCGCGGGCCAGCCCCTGGTGGTGGCGGACCGCAGCTTCCAGCTGGCGGCCACGCCCTCGCGGACGGACCCGAACCGCATCGAGGTGGGCTATGTCACGGGCAGCACCGTCTCCGTGCTGCCGGACAGCTCCCTGGCCGGCGGCTCGCTGGGCGGCCTGCTGGATTTCCGCAGCGGCACGCTGGACAATGTCCAGAACTCGCTGGGCAAGGTGGCCATCGCGCTGGCGACCACCTTCAACGACCAGCACAAGCTGGGCCAGGACCTGAACGGCGCCATGGGCGGCGATTTCTTCAAGGTGCCGGACCCCGTGATCGGCGCCGACCGCGGCAACAACGCCAGCAGCACCACCGTGCTGTCGGCCAAGGTCAGCGACCCCACCAAGCTGACGGCCAGCGATTACAGCCTGAAGTACGACGGCAGCAACTATGTGGTGACGCGCGAGTCCGACGGCACCCACACCATCATCAATCCGTATCCGCAAACGGGGCCGCAAACCATCGACGGCGTCGATTTCTCGATCTCGGGCACGGCCGCCCAGGGTGATAATTACGTCATCAGGCCGACGGCGAATGGCGCGGCCGGCCTGGCCGTGCAGATCACGGACCGCAACAAGATCGCCGCCGCGGCCCCCATCGCCACCTCGGCGCCGGTGGCCAATACGGGTTCCGGCAAGCTCAGCGCCGGCTCCGTCGACAAGGCCTACCTGACCCCGGGCAATGCCCTGACGGGTCCCCTGACCTTGACCTATGACAAGGCGACCACCTCGCTGACGGGTTTCCCGGCGGGCCAGGCGGTGACGGTCAAGGGCTTGAACGGCGCCACGACGACCTATCCGGCCGGCACGGCCAACATCCCCTATACGGAAGGCGACAGTTTCAGTTTTGGCGGCATCAATGTCAGCATGACGGGCGCGCCGGCCCAGGGTGACACCTTCACCATTGCGCCGAATTCGGGCGGCGTGGGCGACAACCGCAACGCGGCGCTGCTGGCGGGCTTGCAGACGAAGAACGTCATCGATGGCGGCAATGCCACGTTCCAGGGCTCGTATGCGCAAACCGTCAGCTTCGTGGGCAACAAGACGCGCGAAGTGCAGGTCAGCGGCCTGGCCAGCCTGGCCTTGCTGCAGCAGACCAGTACCCAGCAGCAGGCCGTCTCCGGCGTCAACCTCGACGAAGAGGCGGCCAACCTGCTGCGCTACCAGCAGTCCTACCAGGCGTGCGGCAAGGTCATGCAGATTGCCAGCACCCTGTTCGACGTGGTGATCGGCCTGGGACGTTAATCAATTTTTGCCGCAGCGCAATGCGCAGCGGCTTTCTGGAAGGGCAGCATCATGCGCATCAGCACACGAATGATTTATGACCAGGGCAGCTCGCAGCTGAACAATCTGCAGGGCGCCTTGAACCGTACGCAGATGCAGCTGTCGTCGAACCGCCGCAACCTGACGCCGGCCGACGATCCGATCGCCTCCGCGCGCGCGCTGGAAGTGACGCAGTCGCAATCGATCAATACCCAGTTCGTCACCAACCGCTCGAATGCGAAGAATTTCCTGTCGCAGGAAGAGCTGGCGCTGGCCAGCACCACTTCGCTGATCGCCGACGTGAAGGACCTGGTCCTCAAGGCCGGCAATCCTTCGCTCAAGGACGTCGACCGCGATACCCTGGCCAAGGAGCTGGAAGGCCGGCTGACCGACTTGCTGGGCATCGCCAATACGGCCGATGGCGCGGGCGGCTACCTGTTTTCCGGCTATAAATCCACCACCCAGCCTTTCAGCCAGACGCCGACGGGCGCCAGCTACGTGGGCGACCAGGGCCAGCGCGAACTGCAGGTGGGGTCGGCCCGTTACCTGGCCACCAGCGATTCCGGCGCCACCGTGTTCGAGAATAACCTGACCGGCAACGGTAAATTCACCACGGCGGCGGCCACGGCCAACTTCACGCGCGGCGGCTCGGGCGTGATCTCGGGCGGCACCGTGACGGACCCGTCGGCATTGACAGGGCACAAGTATTCGATCGACTTCAAGGTCACGGGCACGGGCACCGACGCCGTCACCACCTATACCGTCATGGACGCCACGCTGGGCCAGACAGTGCCCAATCCCGCCGTGCCCATCGCCTACAAGGCGGGCGACGCCATTACCTTCGACGGCCAGCAGGTGAACATCACGGGCAAGCCGGCCGACCAGGACAGCTTTACGCTGGAGCCGAGCGCCAAGGAATCGCTGTTTACCACCGTGAAAAACCTGATCGGCGTGCTGCGCCAGCCGGGCAGCGGCGACGCGGGCCAGGCGCGCCTGACGAACGGCCTGAACGCGGCGCACAATATTCTCGACACGGCCTACGACAATGTGCTGTCCGTGCGCGCCGAAGTGGGCGCCCGCATGAAGGAGCTCGATTATCTCGACAGCGCCGGCGACGACCTCGACATCCAGTACGCCACCACCCTGTCGGACCTGCAGGACCTGGACATGGTGAAAGCCATTTCCACCTTCAGCCAGCAGCAGGTGACGCTGCAGGCGGCGCAAAAATCGTTCACCTCGATCTCGGGCCTGTCGCTGTTCAACTACATCAGCTAAGCCGTCGGCCGCGATGGCGGGCCGGGCCGGGGCAGGGAGTGCATCTTCCGCCCCGGCTTTTTTGCGTCCGCCATCTGGCCATCCTGATAAGATATGCAGTCAAACTGTGCAGTCTACCTGCATATCTGTTATAGTAGGGGCCGTTGATCCACCACATGGCTACCATGAGCACCCCGCAAGAAGACCACGAACACGTATTGCAGCTGGCCGGCGAACTGCGCATCGTCATCGGCAAGCTGCGCCGCCGCCTGCGCGAGGAAGCGCACCTGGGCGACGTCAGCATGTCGCAAGCCTCCGTGCTGAGCCGTCTCGAGCGCGACGGCCCGGCCACCGCCAGCAGCCTGGCGCGCGCCGAAGGCATGCGGCCCCAGTCCATGGCCGCCACCGTGCAAGCCTTGACGCAAGCGCGGATGGTGACGGGTTCGCCCGATCCGCTCGATGGCCGGCAGACCTTATTGACCCTGACGGACAGTTGCCGCGCGTGGATCGCGGCCAGCCGCGCCGCGCGCGAAGACTGGCTGGCGCGCACGATAGAAACCCGCTACACGCCGGCTGAAGTTAGCGAGCTGGACAAGGCGGTGGCATTACTCAGACGCTTGGCGGAGTGATCCGCTGATTTTTTCACCACGACCCCGGCAAGGAGCCCGCACGCCCAGATGAACAACACATTCCGTTCGCTACGCATTCCCAATTACCGTATCTGGGCCGGCGGCGCCCTCGTGTCGAATGTCGGCACGTGGATGCAGCGCACGGCGCAGGATTGGCTGGTGCTGAGCGAATTGACGCAGCACAAGGCCAGCGCCGTCGGCATCGTCATGGCCTTGCAATTCGGGCCGCAGCTGCTGTTGCTGCCCCTGACGGGCATGGCGGCCGACCTGCTGGACCGCCGCAAACTGCTGCTGTGCACGCAGGCGGCCATGGGCTTGCTGGCGCTGGGCCTGGGCTTGCTGTGCATCAGCGGCCTGGTACAACTGTGGCATGTGTATGTGTTTGCCTTTTTGCTGGGGTGCGTGACGGCCTTCGATTCCCCCGTGCGGCAGACCTTCGTTGCTGAAATCGTCGGCGAGGAAGACCTGACGAACGCCGTGGCGCTCAACTCCACCTCGTTCAACGCGGCGCGCATGCTGGGCCCGGCCGTGGCGGGCCTGCTCATCAGCAGCGTCGGCAGCGGCTGGGTCTTCATCATCAATGCCGTCTCGTTTGCCGCCGTGATCGGTTCGCTGTTGCTGCTGCGCGTGGAACTGCTGCGCCGCGCGCCGCGCATCAAGGCCACGCGCGCCAGCCTGGGCGAGGGCTTCCGCTACGTGCGCCAGCGGCCGGACCTGATGGCCATCCTGCTGATGCTGTTCCTGATCGGCACCTTCGGCCTGAACTTCCCGATTTTCCTCTCGACCATGTCGGTGACGGCCTTCCATGCGGGCGCCGGCCAGTATGGCGTGCTCAGTTCCATCATGGCCTGCGGTTCCGTGGCCGGCGCCCTGCTTGCGGCGGGGCGCGGCCGGCCCACGCTGGCCCTGCTGCTGGGCGCGGCCGCGCTGTTCGGCTTCGGCTGTGCGCTGGCCGCCGTGATGCCCAATTACTGGCTGTTCGGCGTCATGCTGGTGGTCATCGGCATCGCCGCGCAAACGTTTACCACCAGTGTCAACAGCAGCGTGCAACTGTCGACGGCACCGGCCATGCGGGGCCGCGTGATGGCCATCCTTTTGGCGATCTCGGCTGGCGGCACGCCGCTGGGCGCGCCCATCGTGGGCTGGGTGGCCGATACCTTCGGCCCGCGCTGGGCCCTGGGCATAGGTGCCCTGTCGGGCCTGGCGGCGGCCCTCGTTGGCGTGCGCTACCTGGTGAAACATCACCAGTTGCGCCTGAATCTCGACCTGCGGCGCTGGCGCTTCGCATTCAGCAGCGACCAGCATTGAGGCGGCCCGTCAGGGCGGCAGCAGGGCGGCGCGGGCGGCGGCCAGGACGGCGCCGCTCAGCCCGTCGAGCAGGCTGGACGCGGCGCGCGCCGTGTGCCAGTGCAGGGCCACGTCCAGGGGCGTTTCGGGCAGCAGCTCGACCAGCGCGCCCGTATCAAGATGGGGCTGGATCAGCGCCTGCGGATGCAGGCCCCAGCCCATGCCGGCCCCAGCCCATGCCGGCCAGCGCGGCCGTGACGAAGGCATGCGGCGAGGGCAGGGCATGGCGCGGCAATTCCACGTGCCGGTGGCACAGGCGCCGCACCCAGCGCGCCTGCAATTCATCCTTGGCATTGAAGACGAGGCTGGGCGCCAGCACCAGGCTGGCGGCACCGACGCCGTGGGCAAAATAGCGCTGCAGGAAGGCGGGACTGGCGGCCGCCAGGTAGCGCATGGCGCCCAGCGGGCGGCTGTTGCAGCCCGACGCGGGCCGGGCCATGGCGCTGACGGCGGCCAGCACGGCACCGCTGCGCAGCCATTCGGCCGTATGGTCCTGGTCGTCGACCGCTACGTCCATCAGCACCGGATGTGCCGCGGCGAAGACGGCGAGGGCGGGCGCCAGCCACGTGGCCAGGCTGTCCGCATTCACGGCGACGGGCAAGGTGGCGCGCGCCATGCCCAGTGCTGTCTGCGCCAGCGCTGGCAAGCTGCCCTGCAAATCCTGTTCGAGCAGCTGCACCTGGTCCACGTGCCGGCACAGGCGCCGGCCCGTGTCCGTGGCGCGGCAGGGCTGGTCGCGTATCACCAGCGCGCAGCCGACGCGCTCTTCCAGCAGGCGCACGCGCTGCGAAACGGCCGATGGCGTCACGTGCAAGGCGCGTGCGGCGCGCTCGAAGCTGCCTTCCCGGATCACGGCGGCCAGCGCGCTGAGCGATGCATAGTCGAGCATGGATGAAGTATTCCTTAACTAGCGACAGAAAAGGTAGTTTGCCTTCATTTTATCGGGCAGGCAAGATGCACGCATGACACTCTCCTCGACTGCTCCATACGCCTTTTCCGTGTTTCTCCAGGGCTTGACCCTGGGCCTGGGACTCATCGTTGCCATCGGTTCGCAAAATGCCTTCGTCTTGCGGCAAGGTTTGCGCCGCGAACATGTGTGCAAGATCGTGCTGTTTTGCGCGCTCGCCGATGCCGCGCTGATCGCCGCCGGCGTGCTGGGCATGGCCCACGCGCTGGGGCAGCGCCCCTTGCTGGCCAGCGCACTGGCGCTGGGCGGCGCCGCCTTCCTGGCCGCGTATGGCTGGCAGGCGCTGCGCCGCGCGCGCCGGCCCCAGCAATTGCGCGCCGCCGCAGGGGGACATGGCCTGGGCGCGGGCGCCGTGCTGGCCCAGGCGGCCGCGTTTACCTTGCTCAACCCCCATGTGTATCTGGATACGGTATTGCTGGTGGGAAGTATTGGTGCCCAGCAGCCGGGCGCGCTGCGTGGCTGGTTTATTCTGGGCGCCAGCGCGGCCAGCCTGCTGTGGTTTGCATCGCTGGGAGTCGGCGCGCGCTGGCTGGCGCCGTGGTTTGCGCGGCCCCGCGCCTGGCAAGTGCTCGACGGCCTGATCGGCGTCACCATGTTCGTGCTGGCCGCGCTGCTGCTGCGCCACGCGCTGGGCGGCTAGCCTTGGTCAGCGCGCTGGCGGCAGCGGCGTGGCCGGTGCCGCCGGACGCAGGGGATTCGGTGGCGCGGGCGGCGGTGGCCGGTCGCGCGCGGCAAAGCCGCGCGGCAGCAGCCGCGCCGTTTCTATGCCACGCAGGAACATGTTCTGGAAGGGCGTGGCCAGGTAGGGCAGGACCATGCCGATCACCAGCAAGCCCACGCCCAGCGTGACGGGAAAGCCGATGCCGAAAATGTTCAGCTGCGGCGCGGCCCGCGTCAAGATGCCCAGTGCCACGTTGGTCAGCAGCAGGGCCGCTACGATGGGCAGTGAAATCTGCACGCCCGAGCGGAAAATTTCCGCGCCCCAGGCGGCCAGTTGCTGGAAGCCGCCGCTGTTGATGGGGCTGGCCGAGATGGGCAGGCTGACGAAGCTTTCCGCCAGCGCCGCCAGCAAGACCAGGTGGCCATTGACTGTGAGAAACATCAACGTGGCCAGCATGACGAGGAACTGGCTGATGGCGGACGACCGGCCCTTGGTTTGCGGGTCGAAGAACGAGGCGAAGCCCAGGCCCATGGTCAGGCTGCTGATCTCGCCGGCCATTTCAATGGCGGAAAACACGATGCGGATGGAAAAACCCATGGCCAGGCCCACCAGCATCTCTTGCGTGAGGATCAGCAAGCCGGGCAAGGACATCGGGTTGACGGCAGGCAAGGCCGGCACGGTGGGGGCGATGATCATGGCCAGCAGGGCGCCCAGCGACACCTTGACGGTGGCCGGCACGGCCGCGTTGCCGAACAGGGGCGCGGCCGCGATCAGGCCGAGGATGCGGCTAAGCGGCCACAGCAGCGCTGCGATCCACGTGTTCAGTTCGATGCTCGACAGGGTCAGCATGGCGTATGCCGTGGCCCCATGCCTAGCCGACCAGGTTCGGAATGCCGGTAAATACCTGGCGCATGTAGTCGAGCATGACGGACAGCATCCACGGACCGGCCACGACGAGGGCGACGAAGATGCCGACCAGCTTGGGGATGAAGGACAGGGTCGCCTCGTTGATCTGCGTGGCCGCCTGGAAAATACTCACGATCAGGCCGATGATGAGGGCGACGAGCAGCATGGGCGCGGCCACCATCAGGGTGATTTCCATCGCATGGCGGCCCAGGGTCATGACGCTTTCGGGTGTCATCGTATTCCCCTAGTAAAAACTCTGTGACAGCGAGCCCAGCAGCAGCTGCCAGCCATCGACGAGCACGAACAGCATCAGCTTGAACGGCAGCGAAATCGTCGCCGGCGACATCATCATCATGCCCATCGACATCAGCACGCTGGCGACCACCATGTCGATGATCAGGAACGGGATGAAGATGGCAAAGCCGATCTGGAACGCCGTCTTCAGTTCGCTGGTGACGAAGGCGGGCACGAGGATGCGCAGCGGCACGTCTTCCGGACCTTGCAGGGCCGGCGAGCGCGACATCTTGGCGAACAGGGCCAGGTCGGCCTGGCGCGTCTGCTTGAGCATGAAGGTTTTCAGCGGTTCGACACCCTTGTCCATGGCCTGCTGCATGGTAATCTTGTTTTCCTGATACGGTTGATATGCATCCGTATAGATCTTGTCGAACACGGGGCCCATGACGAACAGGGTCAGGAACAGGGCCAGGCCCACCAGCACCTGGTTCGGCGGCGCCGATTGCGTGCCGATGGCCTGGCGCAGCAAGGAGAGCACGATGATGATGCGCGTAAAGCAGGTCATCATCAGCAGGGCCGCCGGCAGGAAGGTGAGCGACGTCATCAGGATGAGCGTCTGCACCGGCAGCGAGTAGTTCTGGCCGCCGCCCGGCGCCGGCGTGCTGCTGAAGGCGGGGATGCCCGGTTCGGCCAGCGCCCACAGCGGCAAGGCCAGGGCGGCGGCCGCCAGCAGCCAGGCCAGGGGAGTCTTGATATTGCTCAACGTCAGGGACGGCTTGTGCGTCAGGTGCTTCATTGCCTGCTTATTTCCCATTGCGTTTTTCGATGGTCTGTTTCAGCCATTCGGAAAAATTGGCGGCCGCGGGGCCGTGTTGCGCTGCCGCCAGCTGGGGCGGCTCGCCTTCCTGGCGCGGCAGGGTGGCCAGCGCGTTGATGCGCCCGGGCGAGGCGCCCACGACGATCCACTGGTCGGCCACTTCGACGAGGACGATGCGTTCGCGTCCGCCCAGGTTGAGCGAGCTGACGACGCGCATCTTGCTGTTGCCGCCCAGGGTTTTCGGGCCATAGCGTTTCATGAACCAGGCCAGGCCGATCAGCAGGGCCAGGACGAAGACGAGGGCGAAAATGGTTTGCAGCAGGCTGCCGGCGGACGATGCGGGCGCCATCGTCATCGGTGCGCCCGGCGGTATGGCGGGCAGGGCGGCGGCAGGCGCGGGCGCCGTCTGCGCCGTCTCGGCAGCGGCGGGCGCAGCCGCTACTTTCTCAACAGCAACCTCGGCCGGTGCGCTGGCGACGGCGGCGCTGGCCGCCGGCGCCGAGGCCGCTGCCGGTGCCGCATGGGCGATGCTGCATGCCGCCAGGAGCGGCAGCAGAGTGGAAATCAACAGGCCAGGCTTCATTTATTGAGTTTTCGGATGCGTTCGGACGGCGTGATGATGTCGGTCAGGCGGATGCCGAACTTGTCATTGACCACCACCACTTCGCCCTGGGCGATCAGGCAGCCGTTGACCAGCACGTCCATCGGTTCGCCGGCCAGGCCGTCGAGCTCGACTACGGAACCCTGCGCCAGCTGCAGCAGGTTCTTGATGGCGATCTTGGTGCGGCCCAGTTCGACCGTCAGCTGCACGGGGATATCGAGGATGAAATCGATATCGTTGTGCGTTTCCGACTTCGACGCCTGCTTGGAAAAGTCCTTGAACACGGCGGCGCTGGCGGCGCTGGCCGTATTGGCGGCCTGGTTCTGCAGCGCTTCGGCTTCCGCCTTGGCCTGCTCGGCAATGGCCGCGCCCCAATCGTCTTCCGCGCTTTGGTCGTCTTGGTTGTCAGACATGTGTTTCTCCTGTTGTACAGATACGGACCGCAGCGCGATCCGGGTATTTCTTAATGGTTATTCATATTGTCGGCATTCGCCAGCAACTTTTCGACTTTGAGCGCATATTGTCCGTTCAACACGCCGTAAGTGCAATCCATCACGGGCACGCCGTCGACCGTGGCGGCAATCAGTTCGGGAATATTCAGCGGGATGATGTCGCCCACCTTCATGTTCAAGATCTCGTCGAACGACACGCGCGCCGTGCCCAGCGAGGCCACCAGCTCGACTTCGGCGATCTGGATCTGCTGCGTCATCAGGCGGATCCAGCGCTTGTCCACTTCCAGCGCCTCGCCCTGCAGGCTCGAGGTGAGCGAATCGCGGATAGGCTCGATCATCGAATACGGCATGCAGAAGTGGATTTGACCGGAAACGGAGCCCAGTTCCACCGTAAACGTGGAGGCCACGACGACCTCGTTCGGCGTGGCGATGTTGGCGAACTGCGTGTTCATTTCTGAACGGATATATTCAAACTCGACGGGGAAGACCGGTTCCCACGACTTGGTATAGGCTTCGAAGACGATGTCGAGAATGCGCAGGATGATGCGCTGCTCCGTCTGCGTAAAGTCGCGGCCCTCGACGCGCGTATGAAAGCGCCCGTCGCCGCCGAACAGATTGTCGACCAGCAAGAAGACGAGGCCCGGATCAAACACCATCAGCGCCGTGCCGCGCAGCGGCTTCATGTGCACGAGGTTCAGATTGGTCGGCACCACCAGATTGCGGATGAATTCGCTGTACTTCGACACGCGCACGGAACCCACCGACACTTCGGCGCTGCGGCGCAGGAAGTTGAACAGGCCCACGCGCAGCAGGCGGGCGAAACGTTCGTTGATAATTTCCAACGTCGGCATCCGGCCGCGCACGATGCGCTCCTGGGTCGCCAGGTTGTAGGTACGAACTCCCGTGACGTCTTCCGGCGCCTGCGCGTCGTCCTGGTCTCCGTTGACGCCCTTCAGAAGGGCATCGACTTCTTCCTGGGAGAGGAAATTATCGGCCATGGCTGCTTATTGAATGATGAATGCGGTAAATAATACGTCCGTCACGTCCTGCTCCGGCCCTTTGTCCTCGAACGGCTGGTTCACCTGATTGATGATTTCGGCCGCCAGTTGCTGCTTGCCTTCCACGGTATTGAGTTCCGAGGCCTTCTTGCCCGACAGCAGCAACAGCAGGCGGCTGCGCACCTTCGGCATGTTGACCTTGATCAAGTCCATTTCTTCCGGGCTGCTGGCCTGCAAGGTAAACGCGATTTGCAGGTATTGCTCGCCGTTTTCCGGCTGCAGGTTGACGGTGAAGGAATCGATGGGCACGAAAACGGGCGGACCGGCCTTGGAAGCGGCATGTTTTTTCTTGCTGGGCGCGCTTTCTTCCTTGTCGGCCTTGCCATGCAGAAAATACCAGGCAGCGCCGCCGCCGATGCCGCCCGCGACCAGAACTGCGCCCAGCACGATGATCAGAAGCTTCTTTTTGGAGGCGCCGGCCGGTGCCAGGCCTGCATCTGCTTTCGGATCTGCTTTCATTTTTGGATTTGCTTTCAATGGTACTCGAGTGCATGGAAGTGGATCACGACGCCATTATGTCATTATCGGCAAATTCTGCGCAGAAGGATGCAGTGAAAAGAGGGCGGAAGCGCCCTCAACTCGCTGTTTTTAGACGAAAAGTACGCTGCGGGGCACACCGGCGGCGTGCGGACGACGAATTATCCTCAGGCAAAGGTATCCACGGCACTCAGGCTGGGCCGGCCGCGCGTGCTGGTCGCCGGCGCGATGGCGATTTCGCCGCCCGCTGCGCCGCCGCCCTGGCCATTGCCACGGCGCTCGCCCGAGGCGGCACGCTCGCCCTGGTTTTGCTGTTCCGGCGTGCCGGCCGAGACGGTGGCGCTGCCGAAGGCGATGCCCGCTTCGCTCATCATTTCGCGCAGGCGCGGCATGGCCGCTTCCAGCGCCTGGCGTACTTCGGGCTGGGCCGACATGAAGGCCGCATCGGCCTGGTCGTTGGTGACCGTCAGGACCACCTGCAGCGGCCCCAGGTCGGGCGGGTTCAGGGTCAGGGTGGCGCTCTGGTCGCCGCCGGCCGCCATCCACACGACTTTCTGGCCCAGTTGCTGGTCCCAGGCGGGCGTGCCGACCCTGCCTGCCAGCTTGTCTGCCGGCACGGCCGCCGCAGCGGCCGCCTGTTGCAGGGCGCCCGGCTGCAGCTGGGCCGCCAGGCGGCTCAGGTCAGCTGGTGTTTCCTTGATGATCGGTTCGGCAATGGCGGCGCCAGCCTTGGCCGTGGCCGCCAGCTGGGCGTCGATGGCCAGTTTGCCGGCCTCAACCTTGCCGCCAGCTTGCGGCGTGGCTGGCGTCTTCCCCTGGGCCTGGCCCAGGCTGGCGGCGAAGCCAGCGTCATCCGCTTGAGCCGCCGCCTTGCCGCCCTGTCCTGCAGCCAGCAAGGCGCTTGCCGCTGCACTCTTGCCATCGGCCTTGACGCCGCCGCGCGGCGCCAGTTCCTGCGCCGTCTTGCCGCTGGCCGCCGCTGGCTGCATGGCCAGCTGGATGCTGCCCACCAGGGCCAGCATCTCGGCGGCGGGATCGGCTGGCGGCGCGGCCGCTGGCGCACTGTCCTCTCCCGGGGCCTTGTCCCTGGCCGCTGGCGCGGACGCTTCGGCGGTGGACGTGGCCGGCTTGTCCTGCGCGACGGCTGGTTCGGCGGACTTGGCGTCGCTGGCGGGCGCTTGGGCTGCTGGCGCCGGTGTGGCGGGCGCTGGCGCCGGTGCCGGGCGCGTTGCCGGTGCTTGCGCTTGCGCAATATTGCGGTTGGCCTGGCGCTGTTCCATCTGGCGGTTCAGGGTGCGCTGGAAGTCGCCATCGCCGCCGCCCGAAGGCTGGGCGCGGTTGGCGGCGCCCGGTGTGGCGTTCGGCGAGATAATCTGGGAAATCGGGGTTGGCTGGGTTTGCATGATGCTGCCTCAGTGTTGCTTAGCGTTTGTAATAGGCTTGTCGCGCCGCGTGCTCGTCCATTGCCTTCTGGTCGCGCTTGTTTTCCAGCTTCAGCGCCTGTTCCTGCGCCCGGTTGTTCAGGGTGGTGTACGACATGCGCTTGCGTTCGGCCGCCTGCCAGCGCAGTTTTTCATTGTCGCTGCGCGCCTGTGCATGCTCGACCACTTGCTGCTGGCCCAGGATGGCGCTGTCGAGCTTGACCATGAAAGCCTGGAAGTTGCGGTAAGCCATGGGCGTGATGCCGCTGCTCATGGTGGCCTCGAAGCGCTGGGCGTAGTCGTCGCGGTAGCCGGTCAGCATGTCGAGCTTTTGCCGGCAATCGTCGAGCGCCTTCAGGGCCGCGCCCAGGCGCTTGGCGCAATCGTCCGTTTCGCGCTGGGCAAGGTCGATCAGGGTTGCAAGTTGGGAAGGAGAGGCCATGGCTGATTATATTCCCCCGATGCAAGCCCCAATCAGTCGAACAGAGCGGTAAGTTGCCCCAAGCTCTCGTCCATGCTGACCCGCTCCGTGATTTGCTGCTGCAGGAAGGCTTCGATCCTTTCATGCAGGGCGATGGCCTGGTCCAGCACGGGGTCGGTGCCGGCGCTGTAGGCGCCCACGCTGATCAGGTCGCGGCTGCGCTCGTAGCGCGAATACAGCTGTTTCAGCTTGCGCGCCTTTTGCTGGTGTTCGTGCGTGGTGATCGAGTGGGCGGCCCGTGAAATCGACTGTTCGATGTCGATGGCCGGATAGTGGCCCGCCTCGGCCAGTCGCCGGTTGAGCACGATATGTCCGTCCAGGATGGCGCGCGCCGAGTCGGCGATCGGGTCTTGCTGGTCGTCGCCCTCGGTCAGCACGGTGTAGAAGGCCGTGATCGAGCCGCCGCCTTCCTCGCCGTTGCCGGCCCGTTCCACCAGCACGGGCAGCTTGGCGAAGACGGATGGCGGATAACCCTTGGTGGCGGGCGGTTCGCCGATGGCCAGGGCGATTTCGCGCTGCGCCATGGCGTAGCGGGTCAGCGAATCCATGATCAAGAGCACGTTTTGCCCCTGGTCGCGGAAATGTTCGGCGATTGCCGTCGCATACGCGGCGCCCTGCAGGCGCATCAGCGGCGGCGTGTCGGCCGGCGCGGCCACGACGACGGAACGGGCCAGGCCTTCGGCGCCGAGAATCTGCTCGATGAATTCCTTCACTTCGCGTCCCCGTTCGCCGATCAGGCCGACGACGATGACGTCCGCCTCCGTGTAGCGGGCCATCATGCCCAGCAGCACGCTCTTGCCCACGCCGGAACCGGCGAACAGGCCCATGCGCTGGCCGCGGCCCACGGTCAGCATGGCGTTGATCGAGCGCACGCCCACGTCCAGGGTGGCGACGATGGGCGCGCGGCCCAGGGGATTGGCGGGGCGCACGTTGATGGGGGCGCTGTCGACCGTGTGCAGCGGCCCCAGCTGATCCAGCGGGCGGCCCGCGCCATCGAGCACCCTGCCCAGCAGTTGCGGCCCCACGGGCAGGTGGCGCGCGCGGTCGCTGGGGCGGCGGCGCGGATGCGCCACGCTGCCCGGGCGGGGAATGGCCGGTTCGACGGAAAACACGCGCGTGCCGGGCACGATGCCCTCCACGTCGCTTTGCGGCATGAGGAACAGGCGGTCGCCTTCGAAGCCCACGACTTCCGCCTCGACCCGGCCGCCGTTGGGCAGGGGCACGGTGCAGGCGGCGCCCACGGCCAGGCGCAGGCCCACCGCTTCCATCACCAGGCCGGCCACGCGCGTGACCCGGCCCGACACCTGCATCGGCTCGACGAAGCCGACGACGGCCGTGCAATCGTTCAGGTAGGCGCGCCAGCGCGCCGCATGGGCTGCCGGGCCTTTGACGGGCTCGTTCACGGCGCCAGCCAGTCCAGGTCCTTGCCCAGCGCATGCGTGAGGCGCTGCCAGCGGGTGGACGTCTGCGCATCGATCTGGTTGCTGGCCGTGTCGATCTTGCAACCGCCACGTTCCACGCTGGGGTCTTCGATGACGCGCCAGCCGCCCTTGTCGAGCTCGTCGCCGATGCCGTCGCGCACCACTTGCGCATCTTCCGGGTTGAGCATCAGCAAGGCAGGTTGTTGCAGTACAGGCAAGTATTCAATGGCTTCGCGCACCAGCGGCAGCATCAGCTCCGGGCGCACGGGCAAGGCCGTCTTCAGCATGCCCTTGGCCAGTTGCAGGGCCAGTTCCATCACGTCATTGGCGATGAGCTCGTCGGCCTGCTGCACGGCCGTGCCGAAGTCGACGGCGATGGTTTGCAGGTGGGCCAGTTCCACCGCCGAGGCGGCCTTGCCTTCCGCGTACGATTGCGCATGGCCGTCGGCGTGTCCGGCCGCGTGGCCTTCCGCATAGCCGGCCGCGCGGCCCTCGTCGAAGGCGGTGGCGCGCGCCTCTTCGCGGATGGCGTCGAGCTCTTCCTGCGTCGGATATTCCAGAGGCGGGGCCGGCTCTTCCTCGTGCAGCTCGCCGTACGGATCGGCTTCCGGTTCGGGGTCCGGTTCGAGCAGCTTGCGCGCCGCCACCACGCTGGGACGCTCGTCGCCAAACGAGGTCATTTCCCAGCGCTGGTAGGCGGTTTGTTGCTCTTTGGGAATCAAATTAGACAAACGAATCCTCGCCTTTTCCGCCTAAGACGATCTGCCCCTCGTCCGCCAGGCGGCGCACGATCTGCAGGATCTGCTTCTGCTGCGATTCCACTTCCGACAGGCGCACGGGGCCTTTCGATTCCAGGTCTTCGCGCATCATCTCGCCGGCGCGCTGCGACATGTTCTTGAAGATCTTGTCGCGCAGTTCCTGCGACGCGCCTTTCAGGGCGATGATCAG
Organism: Janthinobacterium sp. TND4EL3; assembly: GCF_900156175.1. Lineage (GTDB taxonomy): Bacteria > Pseudomonadota > Gammaproteobacteria > Burkholderiales > Burkholderiaceae_D > Janthinobacterium. Next base: position 145,536 of record NZ_FTMV01000006.1, on the reverse strand, counting down.
CATTTCCGACTGCACTTCGCGCAGCAGCAGCTGGATGCCGCGGTCGTCGATATCGATCACGTTGTCGAACACGAACATTTCGTCCATGATCTTTTGCGCCATGTCGTTGTCGTAGTTCTTGATATTGTCCATGACGGAGCCTTCCTGCTCGCCGCTCATGAAGTTCAGGATCTCGGCCGCCGCGCGCACGCCGCCCAGCGACGATTTCTTGATGTTTTCGTTACCCGACAGCAGTTTCGTCAGCACATCGTTGAGCTCGCGCAAGGCGGCCGGCTGCACGCCGTCCAGGGTGGCGATGCGCAGCACCACGTCGTTGCGCAGGCGGTCCGTGAAATGGCCGAGGATTTCGCAGGCCTGGTCCCGTTCCAGGTGGACGAGGATGGTGGCGATGATCTGCGGGTGCTCGTTGCGGATCAGTTCGGACACGGATTGCGAATCCATCCATTTCAGCGATTCGATGCCGGACGCGTCCTTGCCGCCCAGGATGCGCGACAGCAGCACGGAGGCCTTGTCGTCGCCCAGCGCCTTGGTGAGGACTTGCCGGATATATTCGTCCGAATCGAGGCCGACGGTGGAATTGAGTTCCGTCTGCGCGCGGAAGTCGTCGAGCACCTCGACCACCTGCTCGTGGGCGATGCCCTTCATGGTGGCCATGGCGGCGCCCAGCTTCAGCACTTCGCGCGGGCCGAGGAATTTCATCACTTCGGCCGCTTCGCTCTCGCCCAGGGCCAGCATCAGGATGGACGCTTTTTGCAGTCCCGTTGTCTCAGTCATTATTGCCTACCCATGCCTTGATTACGTTGGCCACCACGCGCGGATCTTCCTGCGCCAGCTTCCTGGCCATGGCCAGGTTTTCGCGGTAGCCGCGCGCCGTGTCTTCTTCCAGCTCCTCCAGCTCGGCTTCGCTGAGCAGGACCTCGTTTTCTTCTTCCGTCTTCGGCAGTTCCGGCTCGATGACGGGCCGCGGGGCGCCGAAATCGTCGATCTTGCGCATCACGGGGCGCAGCATCGGGCGCACGATCTTGATGAAAATGTACAGCAGGATCAGGGCCGTGATGAGGAATTTCGCCAGTTCCTTGGCCAGCGGCAAGTTGGCCGGGTCGCGCCACCACTCCAGCTTGCCTTCCGGCGCGCGGTCGATGCCGTCGAACGGCGAATTGGCCACGCTGAAGCTGTCGCCGCGCTCCTTGTTGTAGCCCATCGCTTCCTTGACCAGATTATTGATCTGGACCATTTCGGCAGGGGAAATCGGCGTGACCGTCACCTTGCCGTCCTTGGCGATGCTGCGGCGGTAGTTGACGACGACGGCCACGGACAGGCGGCGCAGGCCGCCCATGGATTTCTGTTCGTAGCGCACGGTCTTGTCGACTTCATAATTGGTCGTCGATTCCTTTTGCGTGGGCGCCGTCGGTGCGCCGGCCGGGGCGCCCGGTGCCTCGGCCGTCAGCGGCGCCGTGGCCACGCCGGGCGGCTGGTTCGACAGCGCGCCCGGCACGCCGGACGGGTTGGCATTGCCGGCGCCCGTCGATTCGCTCGTCTGCTGGCTGCGGATGGTGGACGCCTCGGGCGGCGAATTCGGCTTGTAGGTTTCGGCCGCCTGCTCGCTTTGCGAAAAATCAACGTCAGCCGTTGCTTCGGCGCGCACATTGCCCTCGCCGACGATGGGCAGCAAAATCGATTCGACCTGCTTGATCACGCTTTGCTGCAGCTGCTGCACGTACTTCAGCTGGTTCGGGTCCAGGCTTTTCACGCCGTTGGCGCGGTCCTTGTCCTTTTCCTGGTTCGACAGCAGGTTGCCGGCCTGGTCGACCACGGTGACGTTGATCGGCAGCAACTCCGGCACGCTGGAGGCCACCAGGTGCACGATGGCGCTGACCTGCAGCTGGTCGAGGCCGCGGCCCGGGTGCAGGTTCAGCAGCACGGATGCGGTCGGTTTTTGCTGGTCGCGCACGAAGACGGAAGGTTTCGGCAGGGCCAGGTGGACGCGCGCCGTGTCGACGGCGGAGACCGATTCGATGGATTTGGCCAGTTCGCCTTCGAGTGCGCGCTGGAAATTGACCTGTTCCAGGAATTGCGACACGCCCAGCTTCTGGTTTTCCATCAGCTCGAAGCCCACGTTGCCGCCTTTCGGCAAGCCTTGCGCGGCCAGTTTCAGGCGCGCATCATGGACTTGCTCGGTCGGCACGAGGATGGCGCCGCCCCCTTCGGAAAACTTGTGCTTGATGCCCAGCTGGTCCAGCGACGCGGTGATGGCGCCGCCATCGCGGTCCGTATAGTTGGAGAACAGGACTTTGTATTCGGGCGGCTGGTTCCACATGTACAGGGCCACGCCGATGGCGATCAGTGCCGCCACGCCCAGGCCGCGCAGGAAATTCTTGCCCATCGGCGTCTTGGCGAAGGCTTGCACGGATTCCACGGGCGAGCGGGCGGGCGCCGGCTCCGGTGGTATGCGGTTTACATCGATTTCTTCGGCTACAGCCATGATTGCCTTCCAGGGCGCGTGGTTTGACAGGTATTGGGTGTTGCGTGGGGGGCCGCTTCCTCAGGAGGAGGGGGCGATATGCAGAATTATCCGCCACTGTCACGCGCTTCAATCGTCCAAACAGAAGGCGCTTTCACCGCCTGCTCGGCCGAGCGGCTGGCGTTGGCGCTGGTATTGTGGAACCCTGGCAACATGTGACGGAAGTTATTGTACCTGTCGTTGCCGTGCGAGCCAGGGTTTTGTTCTCTGGGTGCAACAGGCAGAAATCGACGAGAATCGGGAGGCAAAGTGAAAACAGGCGGTATCGATAGCAGCAGGATCGAGGCGATGATCGCGCAGCTGAAGTCGGCGGCCACGCGGCCGGAGGCGAAAGTGCCGGCGATCCAGACCGAAGCGCCGGCGGCCAAGGTGAACTTCGCCGATGCCTTCAAGAGCGCGCTCGATTCCGTGAGCGGTGCGCAAAAGGCCTCATCGGCGCTGGGCCAGCGCTTTACCATGGGCGACGAAAAGGTCAGCCTGTCGGACGTGATGGTGGCGATGCAGAAATCGAGCATCGAATTCCAGGCGACGGTGCAGGTGCGCAATAAATTAGTTTCTGCATATCATGACATCATGAACATGCAAGTTTGATATAGGCAAGTGTATTGGTATGTAACGAACGCCTTACAAACCGTAGCGAGCGAAAGCCAGTTGTGGCCGAGAAGCGGAACTGTACTCTAGTACAGTGAGCATCGCAGGCCGCAAATGGCGACGCGCAGTAGGTTTGTAAGGTGTTAACCTAACCCCGCCATGCGGGCGTTGCGCTCGCGCTCCAGCCGCGTGATATAGCGCTGCACGTGCGCCAGCATGCTGCGCTGCAGGTCGACGAACTGGCAGCCCAGGCGGCGGTTCAGTTTATTGTTGAGCAAGGTCATGTCCAGCGAGTTGCGAATCTGCAAAGTCGCGGTGACGATGCCGACGTCGGGCAGCTCGATGCGGCAGCCCGGATAATCCCTGCCGATGGTTTCGCCCAGCATCAGTTTATTGTCGAGGATGGCGATGCCGCCGCAGCTGATGTCGGCCAGCGGAAACAGGGTATCGGCGCCGCCCAGCGAGGGGGGCAGGGGGATAGCGACGCGCACGGGATTGCTCACGGGCGTCGTCATGCGGTAATACTCGCGCCGTTGCAGGCGGATTAATGTTTCCGGAACGGCAATTTTCAACGCGGGCGTGCCGCCATAGTTGCACTCTTCCACGAGGGCGCTGGCGAACAGGATGCGGATCTTGTCGAGCGAGGTTTCAAACGAGATGCCGGTGGCGGCCACCATGCGCCGGTTCTGGTCGGCGTTCACGGAACGGTCGAGGATGACGGTATTGCGCTCGGCATCGACTTCCAGGATCGACGTGACGCACACATCGGATTCGCCGTGGATCAGCATGCGGATCAGCTGGTTCTTTTCGCAGATGCTGCGCAACAAGGCGATGATTTCCCGCCGCGATTCCACTTCAAAGTCATGCCAGTTTTCGAGGCCGGAATCCATAATATGTGCTTGCATTGATGCCTGTCTATGTATCGATGGGAAGAAAGCTGGTGTCGGGCGGCGGGGGGATGGGGCCGCCATTCGCAGATTCAATATGATATAACCAGGCCAGCAGTTCCGCAATCGCCCGATACAGGCCCGGCGGAATCTGGCGGTCCAGGTCGACATCCATCAGCAAGGCCACCAATTCCTTCGATTCATGCACGAAGACGCCGTGTTCGCGCGCCGTGCTGATGATCCGGTCGGCGATCAGGCCGCTGCCCTTGGCGACCACCTTGGGCGCCGCCGCACCGCTCTGATAGGCCAGGGCCACGGCCGTCTGCGGCACCTTGCGCCTGCTGTCGTCAAGCATCGGCGTCTCCCGCTGGCGCTTCCTCGGGCGCGGCAGCGTCCTTGCCGGCGATCGTCAACGACGACAAGGGCCAGCCGGCCGCGTCCAGCGCCGCTTCCAGCCGCGCCGCATGCTGGCGCAGGGTGGCGGCGCTGCCTTCGCTGCCGGCCTGCATCTGGATTGATACCCGGCCGCCTTGCAGGACCACGTGCGCGGCCAGGTCGCCCAGCAGGGGGAACTGGAAACGCACGCTGCTGCGCCAGGCCGTCGCCTCGTCCGCTTCCGCGCCGTCCTGCTGCCCGCCTTCCGGCGCATCCCTGCTGATATCCCACTGCATCTTCTGCCCCGGCCAGGCTTCCCCCTGCCATTGCACGCGCGCCTGTTCATGCGCATGCAGCTGCAAATTGATCAGTTGTGCCGAGGCCAGGTCGGTGCCCGTCCTGGCTGCTTCGCCGGGCGGGGCCTTCTGCATTTGCGGTTCCAGCAGCAGCGAGGCCAGCGGACGCTTGCCTTCGGCCCATTCGGCCACGTGCGACTCATAGAACAGGCCGCTGCTGCCGACGGCGTCGTGCAGTTTTTGCGCCAGCTGCGCGGGATTGGCGCCCGGTGCGGCCATCAGCGGCGTCTTGCCGACCAGGGCCAGAGGCGTGCCGGGCGCGCTTTCCGCCTGGCTCAGCACGCTGCTGATGGCGCGCGCGGTGGTGCTCAGTTCCGGCGCGGGCGAGTCGCCGGCCAGGTCGGGCAGCAAATTGGCCGGCGTCAGCGGCGCCCGGCTGAGCAGGGTCGCGGCCGTGCTGCTGGCGCGCGTGCCCGCCTGGGCGGCGCCGGCCTGGGGCGAGCGCGCTTCGGCTGCGTCGGGTTCGGCCTCGGCGTCCGCATACGTCAGCAGGGGAGCGGCGGCCTGGTCGCGATTGTTGCCAATTTGAAATGATGGGCGGGGATTGATGCCGATCAAGGTCAGGGGAATCTCCGTGCCCAGCTGGGCGCCGGCGGGCAGCTGCATGCGGGCTGGCGTGCCGGCCACGCGCACGAGATAGCTGCCGTCGCCCATGCGGGCCAGCACCTGCCCCTGCATGGATTTGCCGATCAATCCCTGCAGCGAACGCTGGAATTCAGCCTGGCGCGGGTCGGCGACCGTATCGGCCGGGCGCGTGGCCTTGACCGGGGTCAAGGGCGTCATGCCGATCGCATCCATCTTCGGCAACATGGCGCCCCCGCTTGCGTTTACGCGCCGTAGGCGTTGGCCAGGCGCCGTTCGGTGCCGGTGCTGTTGATCAGCTTGGACAATTGCGCCATCCACGGCATGGTCAGGTCGCGGATCTTGCGGTCGTCTTCGAGGATCTGCTTGATCAGGGCAACCTTGCGCTGGCGGCCGGCGCTTTCCAGCACGACTTGCGCTTCATTCGCCTTCAGCGCTTCCACATGCGCGCTCACTTGCTGCTCCAGCGCTTCGAGCGCGTCCCAGTCGGCGTTGCTGGCGGCCGTCACCATCCGGCCCGTCAGGGTCTGCATGGTTTCATAGGTGGTCAGGACTTCTTGATGGGTCATCATGGGTCAGGCGCTCGCAAGGCTGGGCATACGTTTCAAATCGGCGCCGGGGATGGCGGCAGGCGTGGAACCGATGGCATTCCAGGTTTCACGCAGGTCGGTGAGCAGGCGCTGGACTTCTTCGAGCAGGGCCAGATCGTTGTGGATATTGGCGGCCAGCAGGCGCGCGCTCATATATTCATACAGGGCGTCGAGGCCTTCGGCGATCTGGCCTCCCGCTTTCTTGTCCAGGCTGGCGCGCAAGCCATTGTCGATGATCTGGATGGCTTTCGAGATGGATTTGCCTTTTTCTGGAATATTGCCCGATTTCATGTGCATTTGCGCACTGAGCACGGCCACCAGGGCGCCGTCGTACAGCATCACGATCAGCTTGTGCGGCGAGGCCGAAACGATGCCCGTTTCCAGGCCCACCTTGGCATAGGCGTTGACGCCGCGTTGTTGGGTTCCAAACATATATTCTCCTGATGATGGGGCTTAACGGTTGGCGGCGATGGCGGCCAACTGCTGGGTCAGATAGGTTTGCGTACCCTGCAATTTGTTCAGGGATACGTCCAGGCGCGTATATTGGGCGCGATAGCGCGCTTCGATGGTGGTCAGTTTGTCGCTGAACTTGTCACGCTGTTTCGCCACATCATTGATACTGTCGTTGAGGCCCTTGCTGCGATTGGTAATCATGCCATCCGTGCCGAGGAAAGCCTTGGCCATGTTGTTCAGTTGGTAGGCATAGCCTTGCGAAAAACTGACTGTGCCGCGGTCGCCAATCCCACCACCTGTAATTTCTACTTTCAGGCCGTCTGCATCCGAACCTGGGGCTCCGGTCAGGGTCTGGCCGGAGCCGATCACCGGCTGTCCGCCGATAGTGCCTGCCACATCGGTACCCTTGACCGGCGTGGCCGCGCCGAAGATGTTGCTGGGCGGCGTGCCTGTGGAAGTGGATACGGCGAGGTTGGAAACCGAGCCATAGCGCGCCGTGACCAGTACCAAGCGGCCGCTCGGATCGATAGATGCGGAGACGCTGGAGCCAGCGTCTGAAAAAGACTTTACTCCGTTGATCGAGGATTGCACCAGCGCCGCTAATTGGACTGGCGTGTAGGTGCCCGCCGGAATGGTAACCTTCGCAGTGTTTTTTGCCACGGAGGGCTCGGTGTCATTGAGCGTGACGTTCCAGGTGGTGTCATTGTCGATAACGGTACTTGCCGGCAGAGGCGCGGCCGCAGTCAGCGTGCCCTGGCTGGCCATGCTCGTGACCGTGAGCGCATAAGTACCCGGCTTGGTGGCGGCCGTCGAACTGGTGAACGACACATTGCTGTCCGAAGTTTTGCCCAAAGCAGCGAAAAGACCCGCTACATCGTTGAAGTTTTCGCTGATGGCTTTGTCGAGTTTGGTAGCGTCCAGGCTCAGGGTGCCGTCCTTTTGAAAGGAAATCCCTACTTGCCCCAGAGTGGTCAGATTTCCGGAAAGACCGGTAATCGACGTGCTCAATTGCTTGCGCAATTGGGTTTGGATCGATTGCACTGTTGAATCGCCCAGCAGGATTCCCGCCTTCTTGGTTTCAGTATCGTAGGAAGTCATCTTCGCGATGGAACCGTTCAAGTCGTTATATGCCTTGATAAATCCGTTGATGCTGGTCTTGACGGTCGTTGTATCCTTGGAAACCGACATGGTGGTTGTGCCGACTTTGATGATATTAAGCGTCACGCCTTCGATGGCGCTGTCAATGCTGTTTGAACTGTTCGTGATGGGAATCCCATTCACGCTGAGCATGGTGTTTTGTGCTGCGCTGTTTTGTTTCAGGTTTTGCGTGCCGGCCGGATCATAGGACAGCAGATTACTCAGCGCACTGTCGGCCGGCTGGCCATCGCTGCCGCTCAGTGATATTTTCATGGCGGAGTTAGCGCCTGTCTTGGTCGAACTCAGTACAAGGTGATACGGTTTGTCCGTGCCATCGGAAACGATGCTGGCGGTCACGCCGAGCGAGGCATTGTTGATGGCGTCCCGTATACCCTGCAGCGAATTGTTAGTGGCATCGATGACAACCGAGCCAGTGGCCTGCGTTCCATCTTGGGTAAACGATGTGCCCATGTATGCACCGCCGGACCCGGCGGTTAGTCCCGCCGCCGCTGGATTACTGCCGCCAATGTTGATCGGGCTGGCATTGCCGGAAGCGAGGGTAATGGTACCGGCCACCGTAACGTTGGAGCCATCATTAGTGGCTCCGGCCGCATGGCCAATGCCACCGCGGGTATCGCCGGTGACTACCTCCTCGATATTCAAGTTGGAACCGTCGGCGCGCGTAAATTTCAGTGTGCCATCGGCCGCCTTGCCTGTGACCGTGATGTTGGCTGCCGCCAGAGCGTTGGAAACGGCGTTTGGCCCCTCCAGTGTCGTGTCGAGCGAGGCAGCGGTAATGCCGCTGCCGGCAGCGACATTTTCGCCTTGCGTGACAATCTCGATGCCGCCCACAGCCAACGAATAGGTGCTGCTTGCATTCGTGCTGATGCTGCCAAAGCCGCTGAACATGGCCGCATCTGATGAGACTGGCTGGGCTGTGGCCGTCACTCCGGTAGTACTGCTCTTTGCATTGATGGCGTCTGCCAGGGAGCGTGCGCTCTTCGTGCTGGAGTCGGTCGGGATAGCCGTGCCGTTGATCGTCAGCGAGCCGTTGCTCACGCCGGTAAGCAGGGTACTACCGCCAAGCGGCGTGCCGGCTATGCCGAAGGTGCCTCCGGCAACAGCGCCGAGCTGGAAGGAGATGGTTGTCTTCGCTCCCAGGCCGATGGTTGATAGTTTGCTCACATTGCCGCCTGATGTCAGGGTCTGAGCCTGTGCCAATTGGCTGACGCTAATATTGTAGCTGCCTGGTACGGCTTTGGCACCAGCTGTTGCCGTGAATACAAGGGGGTCGGCTGGCGTGGCCGAGACCGCTCGAAAATTATTGGTGTTGCTTAGGGAGGACAGTGAATTCTGGAAAGTGCTGACGGCGCCGCTGAGCGTACCCATGGCGCTGAGCTTGGCCTGATAAGATGCTGTTTTCTTGTCAAAAGTACCCAGCGGTGCGGCTTCGGCCGTCATCAGCTTGTCGATGATGGCATTCACATCCAGGCCGCTGGCGCCGGCGCCGATGCCTATGGATGAAAGTGTAGGTGTGATGGCCACTGAATACTCCTAGGAAAACACTAATATAAGCTGTTATCGGCAGAATCAATCAGGACTTGAGAGGGGGATTTACCGCGCTGTTTTCAGCGGGCGTAAAAAATATGGGAAGAAACGGGAGGGTGTTATTTGGATTGCAATGAAAAAAGGGTCGGATAGCCAGGCTATCGAACCCCGTGGTCATGCCGATGCATACTGCCACGCTGCTGCCTGTCCGTGGGCCAGGTCATCTTATGCGCTTTGACTGATCAGCGAACCTTTGGCCGAGTCAAAGGTCTTAGCCAGTTCCAAGGCTTCCTTGGTGGGAATCTGGCGCAGCACTTCCTTGGTTTCCTGGTCGATGACCTTGACGACCGTGCGCTGGCTGTCTTCGTCGATGGAAAATTCGATGCCTTGGGTCTTCAGTTGCGACGACTGGTTCAGCTCCGACACCGCCTTGGTTAACTGTTCCCGACTCGGTTCCTTGTCGGCTGGCTGTGGCGCAATGGCGCCATTTTCCGTGGCCGAGCGAGGCGCTGCCGGGCGTGCTGCCGACGTATCTGCAGACACGTAATTCTTGTCTATCCTGGCCGCGGAGGCGGCCGCTATCGTATCGATAGTCATGGTGCTCTCCTAGTGAAAATTCCCCTGCCGAAAAAATCCGGCAGGGGAATCAGAGTCCTGCGCTGTTGCCTGACTAATCGGAGATTAGCCGCGCAGCAGGCTCAGGACGCCGTTTGGCAGCGAGTTCGCTTGCGCCAGCATGGCCGTACCAGCTTGTTGCAGGATCTGGCCGCGGGTCATGTTGGCCGTTTCCGATGCAAAGTCGGTATCGACGATGCGGCTGCGCGATGCGGACAGGTTTTCCGTCGTCGATTGCAGGTTTGAGATAGCTGAGGCGAAGCGCGATTGCAATGCGCCATACTGGGCGCGTTGGCTGTTGACCGTCGACAAGGCTGCATCGGTGATTTTCAGCGCCAACTGGGCGCCAGCGAAGGTGGTGACGTCGAGCGAAGCGACCGATTTCAAGGTCGACCCCGTGTTCGTGGCTGCCCCTGCTGCCGCACCCAGGCCCAGACCCGTACCTGCATCGGTAACCGAAAAGCTGCTATCGGAGTCGAAGGTCACGGTGCCATTGCCGACTGCACTGATATTTGGCGCTTTGGTATCGGAAACCGCAGTGAGGCCGCCGGCCAGCGTATAGCTGGCTACGTCCAGGCGCGGTGCCGCGGTGGTGCCGTTTGTGATCTTGATGTCGGCGCCGTTTGTGTTACTCAGCTTGATGCCTTGGTTGGTCGAATCGTAGCTGGCGCTGATGCCGGTTTTTGCCGTTTGTGCATTGATCGCGTTGATGCCTGCGGCAAAGTCCGCTGCCTGGTTGGCTGAACCAGTGACGGAGAACGAGACGGTTGCGGCTGCGCCAGCGCCCGTGTTGTCACCGACCAAGGCGAACGAGTACGAACCAGCATCCATGCCGACGTTGATTTCTGTCTTGGCTGTTGCTGTGACACCCGTGGACGACGTTTTGGCGTTCAGGGCAGCAGCGATCGATTTGGCGGAGTCGCCTGCGGCTGCCGTGTAGCTGGCCGAGCCCAGTTTGCCATTGATCGTGACCGCGCCAGCGGTGGTTTTTGAGGTGGTGCCGATCGCGACTGCATCGTTTTCCACACGGTTGTTGCCGTAGGTGCTGGTCAGGAAGTTCGCGCCGTTGGCGGAAATCAACTGATTTGCATCTGCGCCGACCTGGAAGTTGGCCGTGCCCATGGTGCCATCCAGCAGCGCCTGGCCGTTGAACGAAGTCGTGGTGGCGATACGGTTCAATTCCGAGTTCAATTGACCGACTTCGGTTTGCAGCGCTTGACGATCACTCGACGAGTTGGTGGCATTCGACGATTGCACGGCCAGTTCGCGGATACGTTGCAGGATGTCGCCCGAGCTCGACAGTGCGCCCTCGGCCGTTTGAGCCAGCGAGACGCCGTCGTTTGCATTGCGGGTGGCTTGGGTCATGCCGCGGATTTGCGACGTCATACGGTCGGAAATCGCCAGGCCAGCGGCGTCATCCTTGGCGCTGTTGATGCGCATGCCCGAGGACAGGCGTTGCAGCGAGGTGCTCAAAGCCGACTGCGAGGTCGACAGGTTGCGTTGCGAATTCAGGGACGAGATGTTGGTATTAATTACTGCAGCCATGATAATTCTCCAAACAGGTACTACATTGCGCTATGTGCTAGTCACTTTGGCCTGCCCCGCTGTTCCGGGACAATCAAGCCGCTGTTGTTTAGGGTAACGGTTGCTCTGCGGGAAAATTTATGGCGAAAAACGCTTTAAATTTTAATTTTTAACCCTTCAGTTTGCCGCTGGCCGTGCGCTAAACGACATGATTTGGAGAAACTTGAGGGTAAAAATAGTTTTATTTTCATATCGCGCGGACGCTGGCGGCATGCTACAGGGGGAGAGGGGTGTTGTTGTTTTTCCATGAAAAATGCCGTCCGGCCGGTTGGCGGGACGGCATGGCGTGAAGCGGACCGGGCTTAGTCCGCCACCACAACCCGATTCTTGCCCGTCTGCTTGGCCTGGTACATGGCGCGGTCGGCGCGCTTGACGAGCTCGGCCTGGTCTTCGTTGGGCCGGCGCAGGGCCACGCCGGCGGAAAAGGTGATCAGGACTTTTTCGTTGTCGTGCAGGAAGAAATGCCGGGTCAGCTCGCGCTGCAGGCGCGTCATCGTCGATGAGGCCGCCTCGACCGTCGTTTCCGGCAGCAGGATGAGGAATTCCTCGCCGCCGAAGCGGGCGATGACGTCCATCGAGCGCAGGGTTTCCTTGACGATCTTCACCAGATGCTTCAGCGCGGCATCGCCGGCCAGGTGGCCATAGGTGTCGTTCAGGCGCTTGAAGTCGTCCAGGTCCAGCATGGCGATGCACAGCGGCGTGCCGCGGCGGTCGGAGCGGGCCGTCTCGCGCTCGAAGACGTCGTCGAGGCCGCGGCGGTTCAGGCTGCCCGTCAGCTGGTCTTCCCGCACCAGTTCGCTCATATGCTGGAGCTTCGCTTCCAGGGTATGGATGCGCTGTTCTGCGTCCTGTACTTCCTGGCGCGCCAGCACCATGTTGTCGCGTGCGCGCAAGGCTTCGTTCTGCACCATGCGCGTTTCGCGCAAGACTTCGTCGAGAACGCTGTTGAGTTCGCTGATATTTTCCGCCTGGCTGATCTTTTCCGAATAGCCACCGATCTTTTCGTGGAAGTCGCCCGTGCTGGCCGCCACCTGGCCCAGGCGGTCGATGAAGGTCATCATCATGTTCTTGACCGTCAGCTTGACGTCGGACAGACTGTGCTTGAGCTGGCTTTGCTTGTAGATGACTTCCTTCAGGCTGCGCGTGGCGTCTTCCAGCGCGCGCTGGTCGAGCGGACCGGCGATCAGGTTTTGCACGGCGTCGACCTGGCCGCGCAGCCAGCTGTCGTCGTCCAGCAACTGGCTGACGTTGTCCAGCAGCAACTTGAACAGGCGCAGCAGCAGTTCCTGCTGCTCGGCCGTGTCGCCGCTTTTCAGTTCGATCTGGTAGCACAGCTGCTTCAGGCGCAGGGCCGCTTCGTTCAGCGCGTCTTCCGTATGCGCCTGCTTGATGGCGGCGCCCAGGGATTCGGCTTCTTCCACCAGCGCGGGCGTGCCCGTCAGCAGGGTGGCGACGGCAAAGCCCAGGGTGCGGCTGAGCAACTCGCGCAGGGTACGCGTCTGTTCGCCGTCCGGCAGGGGCGGCAATTCGATGCCGCCGCCTTTCTTCACCTGTTTCTCGGCCAGTTGCGCCAGGGTGCGCGCATAGCTGTCCCAGTCGCGCGCTTTCAGTGCCCGCTGGAAGCGCCGGCCAAAGTCGCCCAGTTCGCCCGCCGATTCGCTCATCTTGGCAGCGAATTGCGTCAGCACGTTTTCCGCGCCGCTCTCCGTCGGTGCGCTGGCCGCCAGCACGGCTGCCGGCGCCGCAGGGCTGTCGGCCGCTTCGCTGATGCCGGCGATTTCATTGTAGATGTCGCGGTAGGCGCTGGGCGTGGGGGCGATGCGGCGCGTCGCCAGGCGGCGAAATGCTTCGCGGGCGATATCGGCCGGATTCATCGCAGGGACGGCGGCGGTGTTCGTGGCGCCAGCGGGAGCGCTTGCTGGCGGAGAGGGCAATTTACTGGACATGTAGGCACAGCCTTTTTAGATATTTCTCATTATCCTCATGATAGGCTAGTTGGCAAAGAACTTATTGTGCGAGAAGCAAGGGGAAGTCCATCCAATTCGCCCGATGCCAGCGTCCATGCCGTGTTGGCGGCCTGGGCCGCAACTTTGCCGCTATTCCACCAGCTGGTTGCGGATGGCGTAATGCGTCAGTTCGGCGCTGTTCTTGAGTTTCATTTTGACCAGCAGGCGGGCGCGGTATTCGCTGACGGTTTTGACGGACAATTTGAGTTCTTCGGCGATGGCGCCCACCGTCTTGCCCGAGGCAATCATCACCAGGGTCTGGTATTCGCGGTCTGAGAGCGTATCGTGCAGCGCCGTGTCATGGTCTTCGCCCACCGTGTTGGCCAATTCCTGGGCCAGCGAGGCACTGATGTACTTCAAGCCTTCCGCTACCTGGCGAATGGCCGTGACCAGTTCGCGCGGCGCGCTCTGCTTCGTCAGGTAGCCGGCCGCGCCCGCCTTGAGCGAACGGATCGCATACTGGTCTTCGCGGTGCATGGACAGCATCAGCACGGCCAGTTCCGGTTTTTCCTTCTTGATCTGCTTGAGCACTTCGATGCCGCTGCGGTCGGGCAGGGAGATGTCGAGCAGCATCACCTGGCATTTCGAACCACGGAACAGCTTGATGGCGTCGTGGCCGTTTTCCGCTTCGCCGGCAACGACGATGTCGCGGGTATCGGCCAGGATCTGCTTCAAGCCTTCGCGCACGATCGCGTGATCGTCGGCGATGAATACCCGGATGGTGGCTTTTTCTTTCATGACTACATTGTTTCCTATCTGATTCACTCGCGCCAGGCCGGGTCTTGCGGCGGCTCGCTGTGCGTTGGCGCGCTGGCTGCAGCCGCTATTATCGCCTCTCGCGGCGTGGTCAGCCGGATTTTTATGCTCAGGACCGTGCCGCCGTCCGGCCCGTCCATCAGGGTCAGGGTGCCGCCCAGCGCGCTGGTGCGTTCGATCATGCCGCGGATGCCGAACGACTGCGGCTTGGCGCGGTCGGACAGGCGCATGCCGACGCCATTGTCGGCAATCGACAGGCTGATGTGCTGGCGCTGGCGGGCCAGGCGCACCGTCACCGTGGTCGCCTGCGCATGCTTGGCGATATTCGTCAGCGCTTCCTGGGCGATGCGGAACAGGCTGGTGGCCTGGTCCAGTTCCAGCTCGATGTGCTGGCGGTTCGAGATGAAGCGGCATTCGATGCCAGCCTGGCGCGCAAATTCCTTCACCTGCCAGTCCAGCGCGGCGACGAGGCCCAGGTCCAGCATGGAGGGGCGCAAGTCCAGCGAAATGCTGTGCACGGCGTCGATGCTGCGGTCGACCAGGGCGTCGACATAGGCGGCTTTTTCTTGCAGCTGGGCATCATCCGGCGGCAGGCGGCGCGCCAGCATGGCCAGCGCCATCTTGATCGCCGTCAAATTGCCGCCCAGGTCGTCGTGCAGTTCGCGCGCCAGGCGCGTGCGCTCGTGTTCCTTGACCTTGTCGATATGCGCCGTCAGCTCGGCCAGGCGCGCGCGCGACTGGCGCACTTCGATCTGTTCCAGCCGGCTTTCCGTGATATTCGTCATGATGCCTTCCCACTGTACCGTGCCGTCCGCCAGCGCGCGCGGCGTGGAGCGCAGGTTGATCCATTTGACGTCCTTCCAGGCATCGACCCAGATGCGGCCTTCCCAGTTCCAGCTCCACAGGGCGGCCTTGGACACCTGCATCGATTCCAGGTACGAGGCGCGGTCGTCGGCCAGGATCAGCTCGTAAAACAGTTCCGGGCGCGCATGCAGCTGCGCCGGGCTCAGCCCCAGCAGGGCCTGGCAGCCGTCGCTCAGGTAGGGAAAGGCGGCGCGCCCGTCCCCGTGCAGGCAGAACTGGTACACGAGACCGGGCGTATTCGAGACGATGGCGTTGAAGCGCGACTGCACCTGGGCCAGGGCGGCGGCCGTCGCCTGCGGCGTGCGCAAGTCTTCGCCCACGGCCAGGATCAGGGCGCGCCCGTGGTGGCTGGCGCGCGACAGGTGCAGGGTGAGCGAATACTGGCTGCCGTCGCGCCGTTGCGGCTGCAGATGCAGGATGGCTTGCGCGCCGACGGCGTCGTCGAGGGCGGCCAGTTGGCGTGCCGGCGCCTGCAGCGGGGGCGCCAGCGCCAGCAGTTCCTCGCGCGCGTAGTGCAGGTTGGCGCAGGCGCTGTCGTTGACGTCCAGCAATTGCAGGCTGGACGCGTCGTACAGATAGATTTCCGGCGCCGCCGCGCGCATGGCGGGGGCCAGTTGCGGTGGCGCAGGGGTGTCGGGCATGGCGGCAGGTTTCTTCATCAGCGGCGCGCGCGCCAGAAGGCGGCGAAACGGCGCAGTACTCTGGCCGGGCGGGAATTATGACGGCTCGGGGTGCTCTTGCGCAAGCGCTGCCACCAGGCGCGGCGGGCGCGGCCCAGCGCGGCCGACAGGCGGCTGACACGGCGCCACGGGCGCGTGGCGCGCAGGCGGGCGATCCAGCGGTCCTTGGTTTCCATGAATACACCGTGCCAGCGCGCAAACCAGGGCAGGCTGAGCAGGGTGGGGCGCGTCAGGGTATACAGCCGCGCCACGGCGGCCGCGCCGCCCAGCTTGGCGACAACGATCACGCCGATGCCGGAGAAAGCATGGCCGCGCGCGATCGCCAGCAAGGCCAGCAGTTTGACGGGGAACAACAGCACGGCCGGCAGCACGAAGACGGCCAGCGCCCAGTACGGCGGCAGGCGCCTGATCCACGCTTCCAGCGCATGCAGGGGCGGAAACTGCGCCACCACCTGCATGATGCGCGCGCCCGTCGCCCACAGCCATTCCTCGATCAGCAAGACGATGGCGGCCAGGTAGACCAGCGGCGCGAACAGCCAGCGCCTGAATCTGTAGAATTTTTTCATCCGTCTCCGTGTGGCGCCCCGGTATGGCAGCCATTGCCTCGATGATACGATAAATCGGTGTGTCCGGCAGTCCTTGACGGGGCTACAATAGCTGCATGAATAAAGCATTTGTAAAAGAATCCGACAACGACGACGATGAAGAAGCGGCCGCGCTGGCGCTGGCCATTCCCGCCGGCGCCAAGAACTACATCACGCCGGCCGGCTACCAGCGCATCAAGGATGAGCTGCTGCAGCTGATCGACGTCGACCGTCCGGAAGTGGTGCGCATCGTCCATTGGGCGGCGTCGAACGGCGACCGCTCCGAAAATGGCGACTATATCTACGGCAAGCGGCGCCTGCGCGAAATCGACCGCCGTATCCGCTTTCTCACCAAGCGCATGGATCTGGCCGCCATCGTCGACCCCAGCGTGCACCATGGCAACGACCAGGTGTTCTTTGGCGCCACCGTCAAATACCGCACGGAGGACGGCGCAACGCACACCATCACCATCGTCGGCATCGATGAATTCGACCCCCTGAACGGCAAGATCAGCTGGGTCTCTCCGATGGCCCGCACCATCACCAAGGCGCGCGAAGGCGATTTGATCACCCTCAACACGCCGCAGGGCGAGCAGGAACTGGAGTTGCTGGAAGTGACGTATCCGGCGCCGGGGGAAACTTGAGCTGATGCTCTCGGCATGAAAAAACGGCTGGGCAGAGAATCTGGCCAGCCGTTTTTTTTAATTGCGCTCCCGGAGTATCCGGTTGACCCCGGCGACCCGGCGCACATTGCGCAGCAGGGCGGCCAGGTGTACGCGGTCCTTGACCTGCACGGTGAAGCGCAGCTGGTCGAGCACGTTGTCCTTGTCTTCGTCCATGCCGACATAGATGATGTTGGCGTCGGATTCGCCGATTTCGGCGGCCACGCGGGCGAGGATGCCCCGTTCGCTGTTGATCAGCACCTTGATGCGGCAGTCGAAGCGGCGGTTCAGTTCCGTTCCCCAGCGCACGGCGATCCAGCGGTCCGGTTCCTTGGCGCGCTGGCGTTTCGCTTGCGAGCAGTCGCTCGTGTGCACGAGCAAGCCCTGGTCGCGGCGCAGTTGGCCGATGATCTGGTCGCCGGGAATCGGCAGGCAGCACGGCGCCAGCTGTACCGAGACGCCTTCGCTGCCGCAGATGGTGACGGGGTCCAGTTCGCTGCCGCTGTTGTGTTCCACGGGCATGCTGGCCGCTTCGCCGCCGATCAGGCCGAAGATGTGGCGCGCCACCAGCGTGGCCATGCGCTTGCCGATGCCGATGTCCGCGTACAGCTCGTCCATGGAGTTGGCGCTCGACTCGTTGAGCAGGCGTTCGACCAGCGGCGCCGGCAGGTCGGCGTCGATATTGAGCGTCTGCAGCGCCTGCGACAGCAATTGCTGGCCCAGGGCGATCGATTCGGGCAGGTTGATCGTGCGCAAATGGTGGCGGATGGCCGAACGGGCCTTGCCGGTGCGCACGAACGACAGCCATGTCGGGCTGGGGCGCGACGAGGAATCGGTGATGATTTCCACGATGTCGCCATTGTGCAGCTCGGTGCGCAGCGGCGAGGTCTCGTTGTTGATTTTCACGGCCACGGTCTGGTCGCCGATGCCCGTATGGATCGAGTAGGCGAAGTCGATGGCCGTGGCGCCGCGCGGCAGGGCGATGATCTTCGATTTCGGCGTAAACACGTAGACGGAATCGGGGAACAGGTCGACCTTGACGTGTTCGAGGAATTCGGCCGAGTCGCCCGTCTGCTGCTGGATGTCGAGCAGCGATTGCAGCCACGCATGCGTGCGCTGCTGCAGGTCGGACGGGTTCGATTCGCCGCTCTTGTACAGCCAGTGCGCCGCCACGCCCGATTCGGCCGTGCGGTGCATGTCCTGCGTGCGGATCTGGAATTCCACGGGCGTGCCGTAGGGGCCGATCACGGTCGTGTGCAGCGACTGGTAGCCGTTCAGCTTGCGGATCGCGATGTAATCCTTGAACTTGCCCGGCATGGGCTTGTACAGGCTGTGCAGGGTGCCCAGGGTGACGTAGCAGTCGGCAAAGCTGCCCACCACCACGCGGAAACCGTACACATCCAGCACTTGCGAGAACGACAAGTGCTTGTTGCGCATCTTCTTATAGATGTCGTACAGGGTCTTTTCGCGGCCCGTGACTTCGGCATCGAGCTCGGCCATGGACAGGGTGCTTTTCACCGCTTCCATGATCTTGTTGACCACTTCGCGCCGGTTGCCGCGCGCCGCCTTGACGGCTTTCGCCAGCGTGCGGTAGCGCATCGGATACAGGTGCGAGAACGACAGGTCCTGCAGCTCGTGGTAGATATTGTTCAGGCCGAGGCGGTGCGCGATCGGCACGTACACTTCCATGGTTTCGCTGGCGATGCGGCGTTTTTTTGCCGCCGTCATGAAGTCCAGCGTGCGCATATTGTGCAGGCGGTCGGCCAGTTTGATCAGGATCACGCGCACGTCCGACGCCATGGCCAGCAGCATCTTGCGGAAGTTTTCCGCCTGCGCCTCGATCTGGCTCTGGAATTCGATCTTTTCCAGTTTCGACAGGCCATCGACGAGGTGCGCCACGGGCGCGCCGAAGCGTTCGATCAATTCTTCCTTCTTGACGTCCTGGTCTTCCATGACGTCGTGCAGCAGGGCGGCCATGATGGCTTGCGCGTCGAGTTTCCAGTCGGCGCAGATTTCGGCGACGGCGATCGGATGCGAGATGTAGGGCTCGCCCGAGCGGCGCATCTGGCCCAGGTGCATTTCGTCGGAGAAGCGGTAGGCTTCCTTGACTTTTTTCAGGTCGGCGGGGGACAGGTATTCGGCCAGCTTGTCGGCCAGGTGGCTGACGGAGGCCACGCCGAGGGCGGGCGCTGCGGGAGCGCCGCCTGCGGACGTGCCGGCACCGGGCGCGGAAGCGCCCAGCGGTTTTGCCGCCTGGCGCGGGGCCAGGGGCGGCAGTGCTGCGGAAGTCGTGTCGGCTGGGGTCAGACTCATAAAACGTCGCGTTGCTTTACAGTGTGAATAAAGGATACGGTAGAACCAGGGGTCAGCACTGTTCCGGCACGCGGGCTCCCAATTACATCGGGACCTTTTTCAGCATTTCGATACCGACTTTGCCGGCAGCGATTTCACGCAGTGCGACAACGGTAGGCTTGTCCTTGGCTTCCACCTTAGGGGTGTGGCCTTGCAACAACTGACGTGCGCGGTAGGTTGCAGCCAGGGTCAGCTGGAAACGGTTAGGGATCTGCTTCAGGCAATCTTCGATTGTGATACGGGCCATAGTAACTCCTAAAATTTTTTGCGTGGTGCTGTGTATGAACTGGCGTGCTGTCGCAGCGTTTTTATTCTGCGTGCAGGCCCAGCTGGGCGAATAGCGATGCGTTGCGGGCCGCTTGTTGCGCAAACCGGCAACGGGCCGCTCTCACGATCGCGCTCAGTTCGGACAAAGCGACCGTAAACTCTTCATTGATAATAACATACTCGAACTCGGGAGCGTGTGCGATTTCGCCGCCGGCCGCCAGCAGGCGGCGCGTGATCACATGCGGCTCGTCCTGGCCGCGCTTGTTCAGGCGTTCTTCCAGCGCATCGATCGATGGCGGCAGGATGAAAATGCCGGCCGCGCGCGGGAATTGCTTGCGCACCTGGCGCGCGCCCTGCCAGTCGATTTCCAGCAGGATGTCGGTGCCGGCCAGCATCTGCTGCTCCACCATGATGCGCGACGTGCCGTAGTAATTGCCATGCACTTCCGCCCATTCCAGGAACTCGCCCTGGTCGGCGCGCGCGACAAAGTCTTCCGCCGTGGTGAAATAGTACTCGCGGCCATGCTGCTCGCCCGGACGGGGCGCGCGCGTGGTGGTCGAGATCGACAGCTTGATGCCGGGCTCTTGCGCCAGCAATGCATTGACCAGTGTCGATTTGCCGGCGCCCGATGGCGCGGCAACGACGAACAGGCTGCCGGAGAAGGCGGTAGGGTGGCTCATGCGGATCTTTCCATATGCGTGTGATGGCGGCGCGTGCGTTGGCATGGGCGCCGCCCAATTCGGTATTTTACCAAGAGGCAAGGCGGCCAGCCAGTCCCCTGATGGCCTGCGCCGCCGCATGCCGGGCCGCAGCGCATATTTTGCTTGTTATCTTGCGGAAATAGTTATTTAATTTGGCATGTATTTTTCTTAATAACGATTCTTGACGGACAGGGGCGCGCATGAAAAATTTCCCGTTTCTCAGTTTTCCACAGGCCATGCTGTTGCTGCGCGTGGCCATCGCCGTGATGTTCATGGCGCATGCCATCACGCGCATCGCCAATGGCACGATTCCCCGCTTTGCCGGTTTCCTCGAAGACAAGGGTTTTATCTATGGCATGGCTGTCGTGTGGGCGATCACCGTGGTCGAGATCGTTTGTGGGAGCCTGCTCATCATCGGCAAGCATACGCGCTGGGCGGCGGCCGGGCTGATGGCCATCTGCATCGGCGGCATTGTCATCGTGCATGCGGCCAAGGGCTGGTTCGTGGGCGAACATGGCGCCGGCGGCGTGGAATACAGCATCGTGCTGTTTGTCGCCTGCGTCGTCATTGCCGCCAGCGACCCCGGCCGCGCCGGTACGCGCCTGGCGTAAATTGCCTGTCCTGTCTCAGCGGGGCAGCCGGCCCAGGGCGATTTCGCCGCTATTGAGCACGATGGCCCGCCCGTTCACATCGGTGCAGTCGCGGTTGCTGATGCGCACGACGGCGCTGTCGACCGATATTTCGGCCCCCAGATTGCTGCGCGAGCAGATGCGGTAGGAGGCGGCGTCGGCGCCCGTGTAGATGGCGGCGCCGCGTTCCTTGAGCGCGAAGCAGCCGGAGGCGCAGCCTTCGATCGCATACGGCGACGGCTGCTGCGCGGTTTGCGCTTGCGCGCCGGCCGCCAGCAGCGCCAGGGCCACGCTGGCCAGTGTCAGGGTGCGTGCTGCGCTCATCGCCTACTCCAGGTTCTGTACCTGTTCGCGCATCTGCTCGATCAGCAGTTTCAAGTCCATCGACGCGTCGGCCAGTTCCTTGACGGAAGCCTTGGCGCCCAGCGTGTTGGCTTCGCGGTTGAGTTCCTGCATCATGAAGTCCAGGCGCTTGCCCACTTGGCCGCCCTTGGTGAGAATGTGACGCGTTTCGCCCAGGTGGGCCGACAGCCGCGCCAGTTCTTCCGACACGTCGATGCGGATACCGTACAGGATCACTTCCTGGCGGATGCGTTCCATGGCATCCTGGCGCGACAGGGCCGAATTCGAGCCCTGGCTGGCCAGGCCCAGCGCGTCCTGCATGCGCTCGATGGCTTTTTGCTGGAAGGCCGCCACCACTTGCGGGATCAGCGGCGTGATGCGCTTGACGATGGCTTCCATCGCTTCGATGCGCGACAGCAGCACCGCTTCGAGCGCCGCGCCTTCGCGCTTGCGGCTGTCGACGAAGGCGGCCACGGTGCGGCGGGTCAGCGCGCCCACGTCCGCCTGCAGCGACTCCTGCCCCACTTGCGCTTCCTCAATGACGCCAGGCCAGCGCAGCAGTTCAGCCACCGTCATGACGGGGGCCGAGACGAAATGCTGGCCCACTTCCGCTTGCAGGCGCGCCAGTTCCGTCAGCAGGGGCAGGTTCAGGGCCTGCGTGCCGGCGGTGGCGGCCTTGCGGCCAAAGCTCAGGCGGACTTCGACCTTGCCGCGCGTGATGGCGGACATGACGGCGGCGCGCAAGTCAGGCTCCAGCGCCCGCAGATCGTCGTTGATGCGGAATTGCAGGTCGAGAAAGCGCGAATTGACGCTCTTGATTTCAATTGTCAGCGTGCCTGCAGCACCTTCGCTGGTGGCAACCGCGTAGCCTGTCATGCTTGAAATGCTCAAAGGATTCCCCGATTTGGTCTTGTATACAGTCACTTATACACTTAATCAGCCAGCGCAGGCAATACCGCCCGCGTCGTAAAACAGTGCCAGATCGCATGATGGCCTGAAAATTGCTGAATAGTGTGCGTTTTACGGCATTGTAAAGAAAATTGTGTATGGCGGGGCAGGATTGTAGGGATCATGTGTGCGCCCCCGTCATTGCGGCCTGCGCTGTTGCATGACTGCAAATGGATGGGCGCGCGGTGGTAAAATCGCTGCCGCAACCCAATCACACAGGACCTTCCATGACATTTGAATCCCGCCCGAGCGGCCGCGCCGTCGACGCGCTGCGCGCCATCCGCATCACCCGCCAGTACACCAAGCATGCCGAAGGCTCGGTGCTGATCGAGTGCGGCGACACCAAGGTCATCTGCACCGCCAGCATCGAAGACAAGGTGCCGGGCTTTCTCAAGGGCAAGGGACAGGGCTGGCTGACGGCCGAATACGGCATGCTGCCCCGCTCGACGCATACGCGCATGGACCGCGAGGCGGCGCGCGGCAAGCAGTCCGGCCGCACGCAGGAAATCCAGCGCCTGATCGGCCGCTCGCTGCGCGCCGCCTTCGATTTGCAGGCGTTTGGCGAGCGCACCTTGCACCTCGATTGCGACGTGATCCAGGCCGACGGCGGCACGCGCACGGCCTCCATCACGGGCGCCATGGTGGCCGCCTATGACGCGTTTTCCCAGCTGCAGGCGCGCGGCGCCATCGCCGCCATTCCCGTGAAAAGCTTCGTCGCCGCCATCTCGGTGGGCGTCTACCAGGGCATGCCGGTGCTGGACCTCGACTACGTGGAAGACTCGGGCTGCGACACGGACATGAACGTGGTGATGACGGAAGCGGGCCACTTCATCGAAGTGCAGGGCACGGCCGAAGGCGCCGCCTTCGACCGCGCCGGCATGAACCGCCTGCTGGACCTGGCGCAAGGCGGCATCGCCGACCTGATCGCCCTGCAGAAGCAGGCATTGGGCATCTGATCTTTACGTAAATTTACACATGGCCGCCCGCCGCGCCGGGCAAAAAACCCACATTTGCCGCTTCTTGCGGCAGCGGCGGGGCGAGGTGGGGGGCGTGCAAAAGGTTTACAATGTCGGCACTTCAACCGGATTACTGACATGACCCAACGCCTCATCCTCGCCTCGAACAATGCCGGCAAGCTCAAGGAGTTCAACGAGCTGCTCTCGATCATCGGTTTTTCCGTCCATGCCCAGGGCGAGTACGACGTCCCGGAAAGCGACGAACCGTTCCACACCTTCGTCGAAAACGCCCTGCAAAAGGCGCGCCACGCGTCTCGCCTGACGGGCTTGCCGGCGCTGGCCGACGATTCCGGCGTGTGCGTCAATGCGCTGGGCGGCGCGCCCGGCGTGTATTCGGCCCGCTATGCGGGCGAACCGAAATCGGACGCGGCCAACAGCGCCAAACTGATCGCCGACCTGGAAGCGCATGCCGACAAGTCCGCGTACTACTATTGCGTGCTGGTGTACGTGCGCCATGCGGACGACCCGCAGCCCGTGATCGCCGACGGCCGCTGGAACGGCGAGATGATCGCCTTGCCGCGCGGCAACGGCGGCTTTGGCTACGATCCGCATTTCTTCATTCCCGCGCTGGGCAAGTGCGCGGCCGAACTGACTTCCGACGAAAAGAACGCGCTGTCGCACCGGGGCCAGGCCCTGCGCGCGCTGGTGGAAAAGCTGCGATGATCCCGATCAAACTGGTGGGCGCCGTTGCCAAATCTGCAGCCAAGCCCGGCGCCGCCCCGGCGCCGCAGGAAGGTATCTCCGGCGCCGCCGGGGCGGCCCTGAAGTACCTGCAGCCGGGCGCGCTGAACCTGACGGCGCTGCCGCCGCTGTCGCTGTACATCCATTTTCCGTGGTGCGTGAAAAAATGCCCGTATTGCGACTTCAATTCGCACGAGGTGCGCGGCGACTTGCCGGAAGCCGAATACCTGGCGGCCCTGCGGCTGGACCTGGAAATGGCGCTGCCGCTGATCTGGGGCCGCAAGATCCACACGATTTTCATCGGCGGCGGCACGCCCAGCCTGATGTCGGCGGCGGGGCTGGACCGCTTGATGTCGGACGTGCGCACCCTGCTGCCGCTGGAGCCGGACTGCGAAATCACCATGGAAGCCAATCCGGGCACCTTTGAAGCGGAAAAATTCAAGTCCTACCGTGCCAGCGGCATCAACCGCCTGTCCATCGGCATCCAGAGCTTCAATGGGCGCCATTTGCAGGCGCTGGGGCGCATCCATGATGACAGCGAGGCACGCCGCGCGGTGGACATCGCGCACGCGAATTTCGACAATTTCAATCTCGACCTGATGTATGCGCTGCCCACGCAGACACTGGCCGAGGCGCAGCAGGACCTGGAGACGGCGCTGGCGTTCGCGCCGCCGCACCTGTCGCTGTACCACCTGACGCTCGAACCGAACACCCTGTTCGCCAAGTATCCGCCGGTGCTGCCGGACGACGACGAGAGCGCCGACATCGCCGACATGGTGGCCGCGCGCGCGGCGCAGGCGGGCTATGGCCGCTACGAAGTGTCGGCTTACGCGCAGCCGGGCCGCCAGGCGCGCCACAACCGCAATTACTGGGAATTTGGCGACTATCTCGGCATTGGCGCGGGCGCGCATTCGAAGATTTCGTTCCCGCACCGCGTGCTGCGCCAGGCCCGCTACAAGCAGCCGCGCGCCTACATGGACGCGGTACTGGCCGGCAATCCGGTGCAGGAAGAGCGCGAACTGGCGCGCGAGGAAATGGGCTTCGAATTCATGCTCAATACCTTGCGCCTGACGCAGGGCTTTTCGCCCAACCTGTTCGCCGAGCGCACGGGCGTAGCCCTCAACGCCATCGACAAGGCGCTCGATGCGGCCGAGGCGAAAGGCTTGCTGTACCGCGACCACCAGCTCATCCGCCCGACGGAACGGGGCTTGTGCTTCCTGAACGACCTGCAGCAGATGTTCCTGGAAGATTAACGGTTGGCGGCGCGCAGGCGCTGCAGCTTGGCGGCGTACAGTCCGTGATCGCTGCGCGTGGTGCTGTTGTCCATCGCCAGCTGCAGCTGCTGGCCGGCCTGCGCCAGCTGGCCCAGGCGCGCATAGGCTTGCGCCAGCCAGAAATGGAATTCGTGGTAGTACGGATCGCGTGCGATTTCGCGCTTGAACAGGCGCGCCGCTTCCTGGTAGTCGGCGTTTTTCATGGCCAGCTGGCCCAGGTTGAAAAAGTGGAATGGCGCCTCGGGCTGCAGGGCCAGCAGCCTGCGCCGCATCAGCAGCGCTTCATCTGTCCGCCCCAGTTCATCGAGCGCCTGCGCCAGGTTCGATAGCAGCACGGTGTTCGATGGCGAGCGCTCCAGCGCATAGGCCAGTGTGCGCCGTGCCGGCTCAAGGTCGCCGTGGCGCAGCTGGATGATGCCCAGTGTGTTGAACGCGCCCGAAAATGCGGGGTCTTGCACGATGGCGGCGCGGGCAAGCCAGTAAGCCTGGTCGAGCTCACCGCTGGCCATGGTTTCCGCGGCGCGGTTGTTGAGGTACATGGCAAGGACGGTCGTTTCGCTGATTGTGCGCGTGCGCTGGCCCGTCAGATCCTGGGGCGGCAGGAAGTCGATCAGCAGTTCCGTATCGACGTCATAAATGCCGCTTTCCTGAGCCATGCGTCGGCCCAGCACCAGGTTGACATGGCCGGCGACAAAGTATAAGTCTCCGCTACGGCTCCACGCATCGTCGCCCAGTACCGCCTGATAGCGAACCTCCAGTCCCATTTCCTTGGCCAGGGCAGCCGTCATCAACACCAGCGACAGGCAGTTCCCGCGGCGCTCATCGAAGGTTTGCGCCGCCGTGCGCGTCATGGCCGCATCGTATTCCACCTGCAGGCCGGCCTTGTTGTACAGCGCGTTGGCGAGCGCGCGGCGCGGATTCTTGCCGCGTGCCTCGCGCGCAATATCGATGCGCACATAGCGTTGCATGGCCTCGCTGACGGCAAATGCCCGCTGCGGCTCGACCGGCGTGGCGGGCGGGGCGAAGTTGGTGTCGTTGAACAGGTCGGGTGGCGGTGGCGGCGGGGAGGGCGCGGTGGCGCAGGAGGCCAGGACTGTGCACAGCAGCAGGGGGGAAAGGAGGCGCAGACGCAGTTGCTCTCTGATGCGTATCATGTTCGTGCTCCCGCAGAACGATGCGAGGCGCCCTTGTCCAGCAGCCGGTGGCGCGCCATCCCACCTGAAACAAGTATCCTCGCGCGCCATGCCGCTGTCAATTTCTTTGGCGCTGTCCCTGTTAAGTAGGGGATTTCCAGGAATCTTGCTCCGCCCCGGCTGTCTGACTGTCTATAGCAGACAAACAGGAGCCGCCCATGTACAGAACGTCAACGCTTATCACAGCCGCCTGCGCGCATGGCTGCGGCCCTTTCACGGCGTGGCGACGCGCTGCCTGTCGAATTACCTGGCACGGCGCTGGAACCTCGACGCCGGGCGCATCCGCTCGCCAGAAGCGTTACTGAAAGCAACGCTGGGAGCATTCCCACACCTGACGGTGAAATAGCCATTTCTTTCAGGTGGTGGCGTTGCCAGCCTTAAAACTCTTCCCAGTCCTGCTCGCTTGCCGTGTGCGTGGGGGACTGGCGCACCGGTGGCGTGCCCGGGGCCGCGCCTTGTGGCCTGGCAAGCGGCTTGCGGGGCGGCGGCTTGTGGGCCAAATGGCTGGCGGCCGGGCGCGCGCGGTGCGCCGGCGGCGCCGCCACGGCCACGTGGTCGAGCTGGAAACCGGCCGCCACCTGCGCCAGGCGCGCCGCCTGGTCCTGCATGCTTTCGGCGGCGGCCGCCGCTTCCTCCACCAGGGCCGCGTTTTGCTGCGTTACCTGGTCCATCTGCGCGATGGCCTGGTTGACCTGGTCGATGCCCATGCTTTGCTCGGCGCTGGCGGCCGTGATCTCGGCCATGATGTCGGTGACGCGACGCACGCTGTCGACCACTTCGCCCATGGTGCTGCCGGCCTGCTGCACCAGCCGGGTGCCGTTGTTGACCTGTTCCACCGAGTCGCCGATCAGGGTCTTGATTTCACGCGCCGCGGCGGCCGAGCGTTGCGCCAGGCTGCGTACTTCCGTGGCGACGACGGCAAAGCCGCGCCCCTGCTCGCCCGCCCGCGCCGCTTCGACGGCCGCGTTCAGGGCCAGGATATTTGTCTGGAAGGCGATGCCGTCGATGACGCCGATGATGTCGACGATCTTCGTCGATGCCGTATCGATGGCGCCCATGGTGTCGACCACCTGGCTGACGATGCTGCCGCCCCGTTCGGCCACGCCGGAGGCGGCCACGGCCATCTGGTTCGCCTGGCGCGCATTGTCGGCATTCTGTTTCACGGTCGACGTCAGCTCCTCCATTGACGAGGCCGTCTCTTCCAGTGAACTGGCTTGCTGCTCCGTGCGTGCCGACAGGTCGGCGTTGCCGGCGGCGATTTCGCCTGAAGAGGTGGCAATGGCATTGGTGCCCGTCTGTACCTCGGAGACGACCTTGCGCAGCGCTTCGTTCATGCCTTGCAGCGCGCGCATCAGGTCGCCAATTTCATCGCCGCTCGCCTTGTCGAATTGCG
The DNA here is from genome assembly GCF_900156175.1 of Janthinobacterium sp. TND4EL3. Taxonomy (GTDB): domain Bacteria; phylum Pseudomonadota; class Gammaproteobacteria; order Burkholderiales; family Burkholderiaceae_D; genus Janthinobacterium. The sequence continues at coordinate 117,949 of NZ_FTMV01000006.1, read as the reverse complement.
TGCGCAGGTCGCCCGCCGCAACGGTTTCTGCCACTTTCACTGCCGCCTGCAGGGGCGCGGTGATCGAGCGCGTGATCAGCCAGGCACAGACGCTGCCCAGCGCCACCACCAGGGCGCATAGCAGCAGCAACAGGGTGAAGCTGCGCTCATTGGCCGCCTCGATGGCGTGCGCCGTGGCGTCGATGGCCTTGCGCTGTTGCGACAGCAGGACCTTGACGTGGTTCTGGTAGCGGGCCGCAGCCGGGGCAAAGCTGTCGCGGTAGATGCTTTCCGCCTGGGCCGCGCTGCCGCCCTTGCGCGCGTTCATTACCTGTGTCTTGGCATCCTGGTATTTGACGCGCTCGGCAATGGACGCCTTGAAAATGGACTTTTCCTCTTCGCTGACGAGCAGGGACTCGATTTGCTTCAGCAGTTCGCCCCCCTGCCTGGTGCTGTCGGCGATGGTCTCGGCAAACACGCTCGACAGCGTTTCATCCGTGCTCCTGGCGATCATCGAGGTGCGCGCGATGGCCGAATAAATGAGTACATACCAGTCTGATACCAGGCGTTCCTTGGCCAGCGGCTTTTCCATCATGTGCCGGGTCGCCTCGGCATTCGCATGGGCACTGTACAACGCGTATGCGGTGGAGGCCACGGAGAGCAGCAGCACCAGCGCGAAACCCGCTGCCAGGCGCGTGCCGATACGAAGGTGGGAGAGAGCGTGCATGGTCGTAACTCCTGGCGCAAAGGGGATTTAAATTGCCTGTGCGACATAGTATGCACTGATAAGTGACCAAGAGGCGAGGGAAACGCGCGCTTGTTCGTGCGCCTGTTGCAGTCTCGCCCGTGCTACAGGTCGAGCGCCTGGCGCAGGTCCGGCTGCTCGGCCCAGCGGGCGAAAGCGGCGGCCATGCGCTCGCTTTCGGCGATGGCGCGGCGCCAGTCGCGCATGCGCGCCGCGTGGTCTTGCCCGTAATGGGAAAAGTCGCGCCGGTCCGGCAGCTTGCCGTTTGGCAGGCTGGCCACGAAGGCGGGCGAGGGCGAAACGAGGATCATGTTGTCGAGTGCGCTATCGCCGCCGCGCACGCGGCGCCAGGGCATGGCCTTGTCCAGCCAGCCCGGCACGATATGGTCGGCAAAATGCGGGTACAGCACCAGGTCCGGTTCCCGCTGGTAGGGCAGGTGCAGGTGGTAGTCGACCAGGCCGCCATCCCAGTAGCGTCCGGGCGGCGCGCCGGCGATGTCCGTCACCGCGTCGAGCACCAGCGGGATGGCGCCGGAAGCCAGCAAGGCTTCGCGCAGGTTGTCCTGCGCCAGCGGCACGAAATGCGAGTGAAAGGCGTCGAAGCGCGCACGCAGCCAGCTGGCGCCATCCGGGCCTGCATGAAATACAGTCCGTTCCAGCGAGGCGGCCAGCCGCGCACGCGCCACGGCGTTGTTGGCGGCCGCCAGCAGGAAACCGCGCCGGTCGCGCCATGTGCCCGGCTGCGCCAGCGCACCGATACCGCGCACGGCCAGCACGCCCAGGCTGTGGTGCGCATGCCGCAGCAGTTGCGCATCCTGGCCATCGAGCACGGCGTCGAGCAGGGCGCGGCAGGTACGGCTGACGTGCGCCGCCTCGGGCTTGTCGGGATAGCGCTGGCCCACGTACTCGCGCACCAGGCGGCGCTGCGCGGCGACCGGGTCGGGAAACACGGCGGCAGCCATGCGCCAGGCGCCGATCGAGGCGCCGACGAAATGACGCGGGCGCGGCGCCTGCGCCAGAAAGTCGCCGAACAGCCAGCAGTCAAGCTGGTGCAGGATCAGGCCTTTGGGTCCGCCCGCTGCGGCAGGCACGATGGCGACGTCGAGTGCGCGCAAGCCGCGTTCGGCGATGCGGGCGCGGGCGCGGCGGCCCAGGCGGATGGTGATCGGTGATTGCATGGCGTTGACGTTGGCAAGCGAGAAGCGGACTGTAGCTTTGCATTCTACCTTCTGCGTGGCGCCATGACACAGTTGTGCGCGCTATAGTCACATTGTTGACATTAGTAACTTTCTTCTGAGAAAGCATTCTCTTGAGAAATATTGCATAATATTCGGCGTTAAATTTTTGGCATGTGCCAAGGATGCGTTACATTTTTTACTGGAACAGCATGCAATTGAATCACGCTCTTGTTTTGACCCTCGTCGCCGGCTCACTGGTTGCCTGCGGCGGTGGCGGCTCGTCTTCCCCAGCGGACCCGGCTGTTGCCGTAAACCCGCCCGTCGCGCCAACGGCCAGTGGCGACAGCACGGGCTCCGTCAGCGCCCGTTTCGCCAGTGGCGACAGCAGCCGTTTCGTCTTGACGTCGATAGGCTTGCAGAGCAATGGCAAGGCTGGCGCGCTGGTACAGGATGCGTCCGGCGCCTTGAGCACCATCGGCGGCATCGTCTTTACGGGCAACCCGGCCGTGACGCGCGAGATCAGCGGCGACGCGACCTTCGCGCAGGGGCGCTGGTTCAAGGGCGCGTTCAGCAGCAGCACTGGCGCCACGACCTTGACCGGCAACAATGCCAGCGCGCATTACGTCGCCTACAATGTGCTCGCCGCGCTGCCAGCGAGCGGCACGTTCGCCTGCGATGCGGGCACGTTCACGGCGCCAAGCTACACGGGCGGCAGCAGCGTCCCGTCGGGCGCCGACTTCGGCACGGCCAGCGGCAATGCCAGCATGGCTTTCGATGCCTCCGGCGCCAAGGTCGTACTGGCCATCGACGCCAGCGCCGGCGGCAGCACGGGCAAAGTAACGGCTTCCACCACCATTGCTTCACCGGCGTCCAGCGGCATCACCGGCGGCTATCTGTCGGGTGGCACGGGCGCGCAGCTGGTGCTGGGCGACGGCGGCACCGGCCGCTACCTGCTGCTGGCGGCCTACAAGGTGCAACTGGCGAACGGCGGCAACTATCAGGGCGTGGCCACCTTCCGCTGCTCCTGATGACGCCTGACGGCACCTGCTGCGCGTCGTGATTTGCGGCCGGCGATGCTCGCTGTGCTACAGCACAGTTGTGCTTCTCGGCCACACCTCCCTGCCGCTCGCAATGGTGCCGTCAGTCGCCGTGAGGCCAACGAGGACGACTCCAATAAAAAAAGCGGCGTCCGTGCAATGCACGGCGCCGCTTTTTTTCGCCCGTTGTAATGATGCGATTACCGCAGCGCGGCGATCATCTGTTTCAGCTTGCCGGAATCGACGCAGAAGGCGCGGATGCCCTCGGCCAGCTTTTCCGTCGCCATCGCGTCTTCATTCATCATGAAGCGGAAGGCTTCCTCGTTCAGCGACATCTGCACGATGTTGGTCGACGGCGCCGCCTCGGCGCTCAGCTTGCGTTCCACGGGCGCGTCGCTGTCGGCCAGCTTTTGCAGCAGGTCGGGGCTGATGGTGAGCAGGTCGCAGCCGGCCAGTTCGAGGATTTGCGAGGTGTTGCGGAAGCTCGCGCCCATCACCTCGGTCTTGTAGCCGAACTTGCGGTAGTAATTGTAGATGCGCTTGACCGATTGCACGCCCGGGTCTTCCGCGCCCACGTAGTCGATGCCCGTCGACTTCTTGTACCAGTCGTAGATGCGGCCGACGAACGGCGAAATGAGCTGCGCGCCCGCTTCGGCGCAGGCGATGGCCTGGGCCAGCGAGAACAGCAGGGTCATGTTGCAGCGAATGCCTTCCTGTTCCAGGATGGCGGCGGCGCGGATGCCTTCCCAGGTGGAGGCGATCTTGATCAGCACGCGCTCGCGTGGAATGCCAGCGTTCGAATACAGGGCAATCAGGTCGCGGCCCTTGGCCACCGTGCCTTCCGTGTCGAACGACAGGCGCGCATCGACTTCGGTGGAGACGCGGCCGGGGATGGTTTGCAGGATCTCCACGCCAAACGCGATCAGCAGGCGGTCGATGATGTCGCCGTTGGAGGCGTTCGGATGGTCGCGCACGGCCTTCTCCAGCAGCGGCTTGTATTCATCCTTCTGCACGGCTTTCAGGATCAGCGACGGATTCGTCGTCGCATCGCGCGGCGTGTAGGCCTGGATCGATTGGAAGTCGCCGGTGTCGGCCACCACGGTAGTAAATTGCTTCAGTTGTTCGAGTTGGTTCATGGCTGCACGGGAAAGAGTGAATGGGCTTGCCGAAGTATTGTACCTAATCCGGCAAGTCCGCCTGTGCTCTTTATTGCCTCAACCGATGAAGGAATCGAACTGCATGTCGAATTCCTGCAAGGCCTTTTGCGCATTCTGCATCTTCTTGCGGAATTCCGGCCCGCGCTGCAGGGCCAGGCCCACGGCCAGCACGTCGATCACCACCAGGTAGGCCAGGCGCGCCGAGATCGGGGTGTAGGGGTCGGTGTTGAAGACCAGGTCGATCGGGATCAGCACGGTCGCCAGGTCGGCCAGCGGCGTGCCCGACGGCGCGAGCACGATCACGTCGGCGCCGCCGCGGCGCGCCAGCTTCACGGAGCGGACGAGGGCGGGGCTGTTGCCGCGCTGCGAGATGGCCACCAGGCAGTCGCCGCCGCGCAGCAGGGCCGCCGCGATGCTGTGGATGTTCGGGTCGCTGTAGGCCACCGTCGGCACGCCCGAGCGGAAGAACTTGTGCTGCGCGTCGGCCGCCACGATGCCCGACGTGCCCTGGCCGTAGAATTCGATCTTGCTGGCGCGCGACAGGATGTCGAGTGCGCGCTGGATCGCTTCCGGGTTCAGGTTGTTGCGCAGGTCGAGCAGGGTGTTGATCGAGCGGCTGCAGATTTTATTCACCAGGTCGGCCGCCAGGTCGTCCTGCGCCGGCTGCTCGTTCGCGCCGGGCATGGCCAGGGCCAGGCCCTGCGCCAGCTTCAGCTTGAATTCATGCCAGCCGTCGTAACCCAGCGTGCGGCAAAAGCGCACCACGGTCGGTTCCGACACCTGCGCGCTCTTCGCCAGCGCCGTGATGTTCTGGCTGACCGTCTGGTTGGGCTGGTCTAGCACGGCCAGCGCGACCTTCTTCTCCGACTTGGAGAGCGAATCGAGCTGGGTGCGGATGGAATCAAGCAGCATCAGGGTAGTCTTCTGGTAGGTGTTCAGGATTGTAGGGATGATAGATAAAGGGCCTGCCCACCTGCTGGCAGGCCCTTGCCTTGCCTGTTAATCCTCAGGCAAGGCCTCTTCACGCCACTGCAAGCCGTCGCGGCCGATCAGGGCGCTGGCCGCGGCCGGGCCCCAGGTGCCGGCCGTGTACGGAATCGGCGCGCTGTCGTTCTGTTCCCAGTTGTCGAGTATCGGCTCGACCCATTCCCAGGCCGCTTCCAGTTCGTCACCGCGCATGAACAGGGTCAGCTGGCCGCGCAGGACGTCGAGCAGCAATCGCTCGTAGGCGTCCATGCGCGGGGTCTTGAACGATTCGCGGAAATCGAGTTCCAGTTCCGCCGGTTTCAAGCGCATGCCGTCGCCCGGAGTCTTGGCCATCAGGTTCATGCGCAAGCCTTCGTCGGGCTGCAAGCGGATCACCAGGCAGTTCGGCTGGAAGCTCGACGTGGGCTGGTTGAAGATCGAGTGCGGGATCTGCTTGAAGCGCACGACGATCTCGGCCAGGCTGTCGGCCATGCGCTTGCCCGTGCGCAGGTAGAACGGCACGCCGGCCCAGCGCCAGGTGTCGATTTCCGCCTTCAGCGCGACAAAGGTTTCGGTGCGCGAATGTTCGGGCGCATCCGGCTCGTCGCGGTAGCTCGGCACGGTGGCGCCGTCGACATGCCCGGCGCGATACTGGCCGCGCACGATGTTTTGCGCCAGGGTGGTCGGTGTGAATTTCTTGAGCGAGCGCAGCACTTGCAGCTTTTCATCGCGCACGGCGTCCGGCGCGATCGAAGTCGGCGGTTCCATGGCGACGATGCACAGCAGTTGCAGCAAGTGGTTCTGCAGCATGTCGCGCAGCGCGCCCGAGGTGTCGTAGTAGCCCATGCGGTTGCCCACGCCCAGTTTCTCGGCGATGGTGATCTGCACGTCGGAAATCCATTCGCGGCGCCACAGCGGTTCGAACAGGATATTGCCGAAACGCAGGGCCAGCAAGTTCTGCACGGTTTCCTTGCCCAGGTAATGGTCGATACGGTAGATCTGCGATTCCTGGAAGACCTTGCCCACTTCGGCGTTGATCTGCTTGGCGCTGGCCAGGTCGCGGCCCAGCGGTTTTTCCAGCACCACGCGCGAATTCGGCGTGACCAGGCCGTTTTCTTCCAGGTTGTCGCAGATCAAGGCGAACAGGTGCGGCGGCGTGGCCAGGTAGTACACGCGGGTCAGGTCGGCGCCGTCGCGCAGCGCTTCGACCAGCGGGGCGTAGGTGGAGGCGTCGCTGGCGTTGAGCGACACGTACACGATGCGCGCGCAGAAGCGGCTCCAGGTAGCGGCGTTCAGCGTGCTGGCCTTGATGTGCGGGCGGGAGTTGCTTTCCACCATTTTCAGGAAGGCGTCCTGGCCGCTGTCCTGGCGGCCCACGCAGATGATGCGCGCCGTCGGCGGCAAATCGTTCGCGACGTCGCGCGCATACATGGCAGGCAGCAATTTGCGCATTGCTAAATCGCCGCTGCCGCCAAACAGGACCAGGTCAAAATCGGTAAGAGCCATAAGTGAGTGTCGTCGCAAAAGTAAAAGAGCCGGAGCGGGAGGAGGCCGACCGGAAGTGCCAGTCTGTCGCTACTGAAATCGGTGGTGTAAATTTACTACGCAGAACCATCAATTGCAAGAAATTTTACTACATTCCATGTGCTTGCGTCGCAGTTTTGCCCTGTCTGCCCGCGCTGGACTGCCGCGCGGCCATTATATGCCCTTCGCCGCCGCTGGCGCACGGCGCATGCGCCGTCCGACTTTTCAAAGCAACCATGGTTGCAGGGGAAATATTTGATGCTTTTCGTCACGATTTGCGCTATAGCAACAGAGAAGTCAAGAAATGCTGTCAGGATGGCGGCTGACGGCGTAAAGTAGCTTTGAGGAAAGTAAAAAACCGTATAATTCAGACTCAAATCGACGCAACTATCGGTAGTACGCAGTTGCGCGATTACTGCACCGCAGCGCCGGCCATGCCCCGAACCCGCCTCCCGACGTCCATGCGGCGTGCAGTCAGTACTGTCCGCATCGCGGGCAGGCAGACCTAACTTTACAAGACGGCTCAAGGGGACACAATGAATTCAATGCAGCAGGATGTCGATGAACGCACCAGCCTGACAGGCAATAATAAATTTGAACTGTTCCTGTTCAAGCTGGGCACCAGCGATCACTCGACCAGCCGCGAACTGTTCGGCATCAATGTGTTCAAAGTCCGCGAAATCATGGAGATGCCGGCTATCACTGCGGTAGCCGGTTCCCATCCCCATATGTTAGGCGTGGTCAACATCCGCGGCCAGATCGTGCCCGTGATCGACTTGCCGATGGCAGTCGGCTGCAAGAGCAGCGGCTTGAAGATCCTGATGGTGACGGAGTTCGCGCGCTCGACACAGGCGTTTGCCGTGGAAGAGGTCGATGAAATCGTGCGCCTGGAATGGAACCAGGTCCTGTCGGCCGAATCGAGCGTGGGCGGTGGCCTCGTCACCAGCATCGCGCGCCTCGATGGCGACACGGACAAGACGCGCCTGGCGCAAGTGCTTGACGTAGAACAAATCCTGCGCAACGTGCTGCCGTCGGGCGACCCGGACGTGGACGAAAACAGCATCGGCCCGCAAGTGCGCCTGCCGGCCGGCGCCGTGATCCTCGCGGCCGACGATTCCTCGCTGGCCCGCTCGCTGATCGAAAAAGGCCTCGAAGCGATGGGCGTGCCCTTCATCATGACCAAGACGGGCAAGGAAGCGTGGGAGCGCCTGCAAGCGATCTCGGCCCAGGCGGCCACGGAAGGCAAGACGGCGAAAGACAAGGTCGCGCTGGTGCTGACGGACCTGGAAATGCCGGAAATGGATGGTTTTACCCTGACGCGCAACATCAAGAACGACGGCCGCTTCGCCACGATACCCGTGGTGATCCACTCGTCGTTGACGGGCTCGACCAACGAAGACCACGTCAAGGGCGTGGGCGCCGACGGTTATGTGGCCAAGTTCGTGGCAGCCGAACTGGCCGAGACGATCCGTAAGGTACTGGCCCGCTAATCCGGTGGCCGCTTGTTAAAAAGCGCCGGTACCCGCGAGGGGCCGGCGCTTTTTCATGCTGGCAGGCGTTTACGCCTGGTATGGTGTTTCCGGCTGGCCCGCCACGTCCACGCGCACGGACAGCACGTGCCCCGTCAACGGGTAGTGTGCGATTTCCTCTGCCGAGCGGTTGTGGCTGGCGCTGGTGATGTACAGGGTGCGCAGGTCCGGGCCGCCGAACGTCACCATGGTGGGGCAGCGCACGGGGACGGCGATCTCGCCCAGCAGATGGCCATCGGGAGCGAAGCGCAGGATCTTGCCGCCTTCAAACATGGCCGCCCAGTAATTGCCTTCGCTGTCGACGGCCGCGCCATCGGGGCGTCCGCCGTAATCAAGCGCTTTCTTGTCCGTGGAAAAGCGCTGGAACGGGTGCGGTGCGGAAATGGCGCCCGTGGCCGCGTCGAAGTCGAAGCGGTCGATGCGGTGCGTGGTGGTATCCGAGTGGTACATGGTGCGCTTGTCCGGGGAAAAGCCCAGGCCGTTCGACACCGTCATGCCGCCCGACCAGACCTTGCGCACATTGCCCTTTTCCAGCACGAACATTTCCGCCGCATCGGCGCTGCGCGGCTCGAAAATCGTGCCGACCCAGAAGCGCCCGGCCGGATCGACCTTGCCGTCATTGAAGCGCGTGGTGGCCATGTCGAACGGCGCCGGGGCGATTTCCGCCAGGCTGCCCGTCTTCGTGTCGAGGTGGGCGAAGCCGCTGCGCAGGGCGACGATCAGGCCGCCGCCCGCGTTGATCGCCAGCGCCGACGGTTCCGTCGGCATGTTCCACTGTTCATGCTTGCCGCTGGCCGGGTGCAAGCGGTGCACGGCGCGGCCATCGATGTCGACCCAGTACAGGGCCGCTTCCTTGCCATGCCAGAGCGGGCATTCGCCCACTTGCATGGGCTTGTCGCTGACTACTTTGATTTCGTAAATATTCATAAACCTCAATTAAGTTAATACGCCGCCTTGGCGGCTTTCGCCAGCGCGATCAAGCCATTGGTCGAGCTGTCGTGGTGGTCGGGACGGGCTTCGCCCGTCAGCTCGGCCTGGATTTTCTTGGCCAGCACCTTGCCCAGTTCCACACCCCACTGGTCGAAACTGTTGACGTTCCACAAGACGCCCTGCACGAAGGTCTTGTGTTCGTACAGGGCGATCAGGGCGCCCAGGGTGGTCGGGGTCAGCTGGTCCATCAAGATGGTGTTGCTGGGGCGGTTGCCGGGGAAGGTCTTGTGCGGCACCAGTGCCTCGATCTCGCTGTCCGGCAAACCCTGTGCCTGCAGGTCAAGGCGCACTTCCTCGGCCGTCTTGCCCGTCATGAAGGCTTCCGACTGGGCGAAGCAGTTCGCCAGCAGGGCATCGTGGTGGCCCGGCAAGTCGTGCGTGGCGCGCAGGGCGGCGATGAAGTCGATGGGCGTGATGTCCGTGCCCTGGTGCAGCAGCTGGAAATACGCGTGCTGCGCATTCGTGCCGCAATCGCCCCAGATGACGGGGCCGGTGGGCACGTCGACAGGCACGCCATCCTTGGTGACGCCCTTGCCGTTGCTCTCCATGTCCAGCTGCTGCAAATAGGCGGCAAAGCGGCTCAGATCCTGGTGGTAGGGCGCGATGGACACGGAGCCGCAGTCGAGGAACTGGCGGTTCCAGAAGCCCACCATGGCGAGCACGACGGGCATGTTGTCTTCCAGCGGGGCCTGGCGGAAGTGTTGATCCATCGCATGCGCGCCGGCGAGGAAATCGCTGAAGTATTCAAAACCGACCGACAGCGCCACGGCCAGGCCGATCGACGACCAGACGGAATAGCGGCCACCCACCCAGTCCCAGAACGGGAACATGTTTTCCGGCGCAATGCCGAAGTCGACGATGGCTTGCGTGTTGGTCGAGACGGCCACGAAGTGCCTGGCCAGGTCTTGCTCTTGGCCTTCGAGCAGGAACCAGGCGCGCGCCGTGTTAGCGTTGAGCATGGTTTCGGCTGTCACAAACGTTTTCGAAGCCACGATGAACAGGGTCGTTTCCGGATCGACCTTCGACAGGGTCGCTTCCATGTCGTGGCCGTCGACGTTGGACACAAAGTGCATTTCCAGGCCGGGGTTGGCATACGAGCGCAGCGCCAGGCAAGCCATCTTCGGCCCCAGGTCCGAGCCGCCGATGCCGATATTGACGATGTCGCAGATCGGTTTGCCTGTGTAGCCGAGCCAGCTGCCATTGCGCACTTTGTCCGTGAACGCTTTCATTCGCTGCAATACATCTTGCACATCGGCATCGATATCCTGGCCATCGACCACCAGCCGGGTGCCGCGCGGTGCGCGCAAGGCCGTATGCAGAACGGCCCGATGTTCGGTAAGATTGATTTTCTCGCCGGTGAACATGGCTTCGCGCTGCGCCTCCACGCCGCGCTCGCGGGCCAGGTCCATCAGCAGTGCCATGGTGGTGCTGTCGACCCGGTTCTTCGAGTAATCGAGCAGCAGGCCGGCCGCATCCACCGTCATGCTGGAAAAGCGGGCGGGGTCTGCCGCGAACAGCTGGCGCAGATGCACTTCGCGCAGGCTGGCGCTATGCGCTTGCAGGGACTGGAAACTGGCGGTGGCGGTGATGGCGGGAGTAGGTGCTGGCTGGCGCATGGCGGTCGGCTTGGGTGCTTGTCTCGGTTGAAAGGGGCGGGGGTTCCGGCGTTGGTATGAGAATAATACATCAGAAAAACGTAATTTCACTACAGTTTGTGCAGGCGCATGGCATTTTCAGCATTTTTTCACCGTTTTCTCCGCGCTGCATTAGATAGGAAGGCAAGACGGATGGACGTGGCGCGCTGTTGTTTTGCCTTGAAAGGTCGTGGAAAAATGGATTATTTTCGCCACTGGCCACGGCAAGAGTGCTTCTGCGTGACCATTTTGTAGTAAAATTTCACGAAATACTCATTTTTAAGGAAATCCATATGGCGCTGCATCCAGTAGTCGAATCCGTAACAGCGCGCATCATCGCGCGCAGCCGGCCATCGCGCGGCGCCTACCTGGCGCATCTGGATGCGGCCCGCATCCAGGGCGTGCAGCGCGGCGCCCTGTCGTGCACCAACCTGGCGCACGGCTTTGCCGCCTTTCCCGCCAACGACAAACTGTCGCTGAAAGAGTACAAGAAGCCGTCCGTGGCCATCGTTTCCTCGTACAACGACATGCTGTCGGCACACCAGCCTTTTGAGGGCTTTCCGCAGATCATCAAGCAGGCCGTGCGCGAGGTGGGCGCCGTCGCCCAGTTCGCCGGCGGCGTGCCCGCCATGTGCGATGGCGTAACGCAAGGCCAGCCGGGCATGGAACTGTCGCTGTTCTCGCGCGATACCATCGCCATGTCGACGGCCGTGGCGCTGTCGCACAATATGTTCGATGCGGCGCTGTACCTGGGCGTGTGCGACAAGATCGTGCCGGGCCTGTTGATCGGTGCGCTGCACTTCGGCCACTTGCCGGCCGTCTTCGTGCCGGCCGGTCCGATGACGTCGGGCCTGTCGAACCAGGAAAAAGCCAAGGTGCGCCAATTGTATGCGCAAGGCAAGGCCACGCGCGAAGACTTGCTCGAAGGCGAGTCGAAAGCCTACCACGGCGCCGGCACCTGTACTTTTTATGGTACCGCCAACAGCAACCAGATGCTGATGGAAGTGATGGGCCTGCACTTGCCGGGTGCCGCCTTCATTACGCCGAACACGCCGCTGCGCGATGCGCTGACCAAGGCCGCCGCCCAGCGCGCGGCCGGCATCACGGCGCAAAGCGCCAATTACTTGCCAGTCGGTCATATTGTTGACGAGAAATGTATCGTCAACGCCGTCGTCGGCTTGCTGGCCACGGGCGGTTCGACCAACCACACCCTGCACCTGGTGGCGATTGCCAAGGCGGCCGGCATCGTCATCGACTGGAACGATTTCAATGAATTGTCGGCCATCGTGCCCATGCTCACGCGCATCTACCCGAACGGCGACGCCGACGTGAACCATTTCCACGCGGCCGGCGGCACCGGTTATCTGATCCGCGAACTGCTGGACGCGGGCCTGTTGCACGAGGACGTCAACACCATCCTGGGCCACGGCTTGCGCGCGCACTGCATGGAACCGTTCCTGGGCGAAGACGGCAAGGTCTTCTGGAAGGATGCGCCGGCCGCCAGCGCCGACGAAAACGTGCTGCGCCCGGCCTCGAACCCGTTCGCGCCGGACGGCGGCATGGTGCTGGTGGCGGGCAACCTGGGCCGCGCCGTGATGAAGGTCTCGGCCGTCAAGCCGCAGCACCGCACGGTGGAGGCGCCTGCGCTGGTATTCAATTCGCAGGAAGACTTCATGGCCGCCTACAAGGCCGGCACGCTGGACCGCGATTTCGTCGCCGTGCTGCGCTTCCAGGGCCCGCGCGCCAACGGCATGCCGGAACTGCATGCACTCACGCCCGCGCTGGCCAACCTGCAGGATGCGGGCCGTCACGTGGCGCTGGTCACCGATGGCCGCATGTCGGGCGCGTCGGGCAAGGTGCCGGCCGCCATCCACGTCTCGCCTGAAATCCTCGCCGGCGGCCCCCTGGGCCTCGTGCGCGACGGCGACATCATCCGCCTCGACGCCTTCACGGGCGTACTGGAGGCGCTGGTGCCGGCCGACGTCTGGCACGCCCGTGCGCTGGTCACGGCCGACCTGTCGCCGAACCACATCGGCATGGGCCGCGAGCTGTTTTCCATGTTCCGTTCCACCGTCAGCGCGGCGGAAGAGGGTGCCACCACCTTCGGCCTGCCGTCGCCGATTCCCACCACCGTCGCCTTGCACGACGCCGACAATGTCGGCGATACCGTGCCGGGTTCCGATGAAGACTTTTTGGCTAGGAAATAAGAGATGACCATGACACTACTGGAAATTATGCGCACCTCGAGCGTGATCCCCGTGATCGCGATCGACGACCCCGACCACGCCGTACCGCTGGCGCGCGCGCTGGTGGCGGGCGGCATCCGCGTGCTGGAAGTGACCCTGCGCACCAAGCACGGCCTGGAAGCGATTCGCGCCATGTCGGAAGTGCCGGGCGCCATCGTCGGCGTGGGCACCCTGACCCGTCCCGAGGAATTCGCCCAGGCGCGCGATGCGGGCGCCGTCTTCGGCGTCTCGCCGGGCCTGACGTCGGCCCTGGTGGCGGCGGCGAAAAGCAGCGGCCTGCCCCTGCTGCCGGGCGTGATGACGCCCGGTGAAGTGATGGCGGCGCGTGAAAACGGCTTCCAGCAGCTGAAGTTGTTCCCGGCCGTGCCGGCCGGCGGCATCGGCATGCTCAACGCCATCTACGGCCCGCTGCCGGACATCACCTTCTGCCCGACGGGCGGCATCTCGCAAGAGACGGCGTCGCAGTTCCTGGCCTGCAAGAACGTCGCCTGCGTGGGCGGTTCGTGGCTGACGCCGAAAGACGCGATCGCGGCCGGCAACTGGGACCGCATCACGGAAATCGCCAAGGCTGCCAGCGGTCTTCGATTGGCTTAAGCGGTACTGGCGCGGCAGGCTTTACGCCTGCCGCGCTTTCTTCTCTTCTTCTTATGCGAGTCTTGCGCCGCCCCCTCACCATCGGCGAAACCGCCATGGCCCGCAGCGTCTTCCAGGGCGCCATCGACTACGCGCGCGTGCGCGTGGTGCGCGGCTCCTTTCTGCCGTTCGGCCTGCAGGACCAGAATACGGCCATGACGCCGCGCGGCAGCCTGCATTTCATGCCGGCCCAGTACCGCGACGATTTTTCCCGCGAAGGCAATGGCGGCAAGCTGTTCTTCATCCACGAAATGGTGCACGTGTGGCAGTACCAGCTCGGCTACAGCGTGCTGCTGCATGGCGTGCTGCTGGCGCTGCGCGGCGGCTACATCGGGCAGCGCGCCTACCGCTACGATGCGCAGGCCGGCGGCGTCCTGTCCGACTTCAACATGGAACAGCAGGGAGACATCATCGCCCACTATTTCGGCGCGCGCCAGCTGGGCATTCCCGCCTACGTGGCGCAGCTGCCGCAGCTGCAGGACATCCTGCAACGCTTCTTGCTCGACCCGGCCGACCGCACGCTGCTGCCCCGCTAAGCGCTCCTAGGGCGCCAGGTTCGACGCCAGCAGCGGCGCCGCTGCCCGCAGGCCCGCGACCGCCACGGCATCCTTGCCCAGCAACAGACGCAGGTCGGCGTTGCTGCCGATGCCCGCGCCGTCGTCCTTCTCCGCCTGCAATTGCGGCATGCCGCCGAGCGCCTGCGCCAGCGCGGCCGCGTCGGCGGCATGGCCGGGCCGGTAGACGATGCTGCTGGCCTGCTGCCCGTAGGGGCGCTGGTTGCCCAGCCTGAAGACGGCGATGCCCATGCCGCCCAGCAGCTTGCGCATGCGCGCGGCCATGCCCGCTTCACCATTCCCGTTGATCACTTCCAGCCTCGCCTTGTTTGCCAGCGCCACCGCTGGCGCAGGCGCGGCCTTTGCGGCGGCTGCCTGCATGGCAGCGCTGGCAGCCACGGCGGGTGCCTCGCGCCAGCCCAGCACAAAGATGTTGGGCTGCAATTGCGTCAGTTGCAGGCGCGTGGCTGGCGCGCTGGGCGCGGGCGTCGGCGCCAGGTCGGGTGCGATGGCGGCCGTTGTCGTGTCGAGCGTGCTGACACTGCGCGCCAGCGCCGCGATGGCCAGGTCCAGGTTGGCGCGCGCCGGCTGCTGGCCGTTGTCGAGCTGCAGCGACTGGCGCAGCACCGTGGCCGCCTGGGCGTAGTCGCCCTGCAGGTACAGCACGTAGCCGAGGTTGTTGTAGGTCCTGGCCGTGGGCGCCTCGTGCGCCAGTGCCTGCAGCATGGTGCGCGCCGTTTCCAGCTGGCCCAGCTGGGCTTGCAGCACGGCGGCGCCATTGCGCGCATCGGGCGAGACGGGGTCGAGCAGCAGCGCGTCGTGGTAGGCGGCCAGCGCGGCGCGCGGGTCGCCCAGTTCCTGCATGCGCTTGCCCAGCTTGCAGTATGCGGCAGCGCGCGTGGCTGGGCTGGTGTCGCTGCGCGCCTGGGGCGGCGCAGCGTGGTTGGCCGGGGCGGGCAGGTTGCCGCAGGCGGGCAGCAGGCCGGCGCAGGCCAGCATGAGCATCAATGAGGTGTGCTGTGACATGGCGATTCTCCGGTCAGCTGCCGCTGCCCATGCTGGGCAGGAGCACGCGGTAGATTTGCAGGAAGGCTGGCCCCATCAGGACGACCAGCAGCGAGGGAAAGATGAAGAAAATCAACGGAAACAGCAGCTTGAGGGCGATTTTCGCCGCCTCTTCCTCGGCGCGCTGGCGCCGCTTGGTGCGCAGCTGGTCCGACTGCACGCGCAGCGAGGCGGCGATGCTGGTGCCGAAGCGCTCGGCCTGGATCAGCATGGCCACCAGCGCGTCGACATCCTCGACCCCCGTGCGCAGGGCCAGATTGCGCAGCGCGCGCTCCTTGGTGTTGCCGGCACGCAGCTCCAATATCACCAGGTGCAGTTCCTCGGCCAGCACCGTGCTTTTCAGGGCGATCTCGGCGGCGACGCGGGCCAGCGCCGCGTCCATGGCCAGGCCCGCTTCCACGCACACCGTCATCAGGTCCAGCGCATCGGGAAAGCTTTCGAAAATCTCGCGCTGGCGCCGCTTGATCATTTGCGCCAGCACAATATTGGGCAGGTAATAGCCGATGGCGGCCACCGTCAGCAGCCAGAACAGGATCGCCTTGCCGGCCATCTGATGGCCCGATGCGCTCAGCCCGAGGAACAGCAGCAGCGGCAGGCCGATGGCCAGCATGGTCTTGGCGGAAAAGAACAGGATGGGCGTGGCAGCCTGGCGCAGGCCGGCATTCATGAAGCGCCGGCGCATCACGGAGTTTTCCCAGCCCTGCTCGGGCAGCGACAGTTTTGCCAGCGGTCCCGTCAGGCGTACCATGCGCGCCAGCCAGGGGTTGGGTGCCGACGCGCCCGGCGACGGCGCGGCCTTGCCGGCGGCGTTGTCGAGGCGCTGGCGCAGCGGGTCCGGCGAAAAGCTGCGCAGGGCGAGCAATGCGGTGCCGAACACGGCAATGAAGAGCAGGGCGAGAAATGCGATATTCACGGGATTCATGAGAGTTCTCCTTGCTGGCTCAGACGCGGATGCGGATGATGTTGCGCATGACAAAGACGCCGCATACCATCAGCAGCAGGGCGCCGATCAGCATCTTGCGGCCGCCCGGATCGACAAACAGCATTTCCAGGAATTGCGGGTTGGTCAGGTGGATCATGGCGGCCGCGCCGAAGGGCAGCAGCGACAGTATCCAGGCCGACAGCCGGCCCTCGGCCGACAGCACGCGCACCTGGCCCAGCAGCTTGATGCGTTCGCGGATGATGCGGCTGATGCTGTCGAGCAATTCGGCCAGGTTGCCGCCCGTTTCGCGCTGGATCAGCACGGCGATGACGAAGTAGCGCAGGTCGGTGCTGGGCACGCGCGTTGCCAGGTTCATCAGGGCATCGGGCATGGCGATGCCGAAATTGACTTCATCGAAGGTGGCGCGAAATTCCACGGCCAGCGGCGCGTTCATTTCATCGCCGACCATCTTCAGGGCCGTGGGAAAGGCGTGGCCGGCCCGCAGGGCGCGCGCCATCAGGTCCAGCGCGTCGGGCAACTGCTGTTCGATGCGCTGCAGGCGCTTGGCCTTGGCGCGCAGGACCACCAGCAGCGGCAGCAGGGCTGCTCCGGCCACCAGCGGCAGGCGCAGGGCCCATGGCACGCTGAAATAGCTAAGCAGCAGAAACGCGGTGCCGGCCGTGGCCAGCATCACCCCGACGAAGCTGGCCACGCTCCAGGTCAGCCCCGATTGTTCCAGCAGGCGGTCGAGCGCATGCACGCGGGGCACGCTGAGCAGCAGGCGCTGCAGGGCCGGCGTTTCGCTCAGCAGGCGCTTCTTGATCATCGAGCTGCCCGTCTCGCCATGCGCGCCGGCCGACATGATGCGCAGGCGGCGCGCGACTTTTTCCGCTTCCGGGCCGCGTGCGCTGTTCCACGCCAGGTACAGGCCTTCGATCAGCAGCACCACGGCGATGAAGGTGAGGATGGCGAATACGTAGTAAAGATAGTCCATGGCGTTCCCCTTAGTGGTACTGGCGGGCAGGATCGAACAGGGTCTCCGGCAGGGTGATGCCGAAGGCGCGCAGGCGCTCGAGGAAGCGGGGGCGCACGCCGCTGGCATGGAAATGCCCTTGCACGCTGCCGTCTTCGGCGATGCCCGTCTGGCGGAAGGTGAAGATTTCCTGCATGGTGATCATCTCGCCCTCCATGCCCGTGATTTCCTGGATCGAGGTGACCTTGCGCTTGCCATCCGTCAGGCGCGATACCTGCACCACCACGCTGATGGCGGAGCTGATCTGCTGGCGCATGGCTTTCACGGGCAGGGCGGCCGAGGCCATGCTGATCATGTTTTCCAGCCGCGTCAGCGCATCGCGCGGGGTGTTGGCGTGGATGGTGGCCATCGAGCCTTCATGCCCGGTGTTCATGGCGCCCAGCATGTCGAGCGCCTCGGCGCCGCGCACCTCGCCCAGGATGATGCGGTCGGGGCGCATGCGCAGCGCATTGCGCACCAGGGCGCGCTGCGTCACCTCGCCCTTGCCCTCGATGTTCGGCGGGCGCGTTTCCAGGCGCACCACGTGCGGCTGCTGCATCTGCAGCTCGGCCGCATCCTCGATGGTGACGATGCGCTCGGCCGCGCTGATGAAACCGGAAATGGCGTTGAGCATGGTGGTCTTGCCGCTGCCTGTGCCGCCCGAGATCAGGATGTTCATCTTGGCCTTGCCCAGCGCCTGCAGGACGGTGCTCATTTCCTCGGTCAGGCTGTGCTTGAGCATCAGGTCGGCCAGGCGCAGGGGCTGGGCCGAAAAGCGGCGGATCGACATCACCGGGCCGTCGATGGCCAGCGGCGGGATGATGGCGTTGACGCGCGAGCCGTCCGGCAGGCGCGCGTCGACCATGGGACTCGATTCGTCGATGCGGCGGCCCACGCGCGAGACGATCTTGTCGATGATCTTCATCAAATGCGCATCGTCGGTGAAGCAGATGTCGCTCAGTTCCAGGCGGCCATGGCGCTCGACATACACCTGGCGGTAGTTGTTGACGAGGATGTCGGACACGCTGGGATCGGCCAGCAGCGGTTCGAGCGGGCCGAAGCCCAGCACCTCGTCCTGGATGTCGCGGATCAGCGAGCGCCGTTCCAGGTCGTTGATCACGACATTGTCTTCCGTGAGCACGTCGCTGACGAGGATCTTCAGCTCCTCGCGGATCTGCTCGCGCGACAGGCGCTGCATGCCTTCCAGGTCGACGCGGTCGAGCAGGGCCTGGTGGGTACGGTGCTTCAATTGCTGGTAGCTCTGGCTGGCGGCGCCCTGGTGCGCGGCGCCGTCATTCAGGCTGGCGTCATCGTGGGCGTAGCCCAGGCGGTCCCGCAAGGTGAGTTTTTCGGCAGTCATGGTCGGTCTCCGGTGAATGGGGAATCAGGCGCGCGCCAGCAGGCGCGCCACCCAGCCTTGCGCGGCCGGCGGCGTCTCGCCGGCCAGGCTGGCGGCCAGTTCCTGCAGGGCGCGCGAGACGGGATTGTGCGGCGCCAGCTTGAGGATGGGCACGCCCTGGCTGACGGAGGCCGCCACCGCCTCGTAGTGGTTGGGGATGGATTTGTAGACGTGCTTGCCGTACGCCGCCTCCAGGTCGGCCACGCGGATGCTGTCGCTGCTGGCATAGCGGTTCAGGATCAGGCGGATCTTGTCTTCGCGGTAGCCGAGGCCGCGGAACACGTCGAGCAGGCGCTTGCCGTCGCGTACGTACGGCAGGGTCGCCTGCAGCACGGGGAAGATCAGGTCGGCCCGGTCCAGCGCGCGCACGCTGACGGCGTCCAGGCCCCGTCCCACGTCGAGCAGGATGTAGTCGTACTGGCTGCGCGCCAGCGTCAGCAGGCGGTCGATATGGTCCGCTTCGATGTCCGTCGCATGGGCGGGGTCGTCGGCGGCGGCCAGTACGCTGTAGGACGGCGTGATCTGGATCATGCTGGCGTTCAGCAGCGAGGCGTCGAGGCGCAGTATCTGCTGCGACAGCTGCGACAGCGTGGTGGCCGGCTTGTGGTCCGAGACGAACAGGGCAGCGTCGCCGAATTGCAGGTTCAGGTCGAACAGCGCCACCTTGCGCTGGTCGCCGGCGGCCAGCGCATAACCGAGGTTGGCGGCGATGAAGGTGGCGCCGCTGCCCCCCTTGCATGACACGAAGGCCAGCACCTGGCCTTTGCGCGTGACCTGCTTCTGCAGTTTGTCCTCGATGCGCCGCAGCGCCGCGCACAAGGCCGCATCATCGTCGGGCGGCAGTACTTCGCGCACGCCGGCGCGCATCGAGCGCAGCAGGAATTGCGGGCTTTGCTGAGGACACTGCAGGATGATGGCCAGGGCCGGGTGGCGGCCGCCCAGCAGCTCCAGCCGTTCCAGCTCCTCCTCGCCGATGTGTTCCTGTTCCAGCAGCAGCAGGTCCGGCGTGATGCCGTTGTCGAACATGTCCGGCGTGCTCGCCAGCAGCGAGACGCGGTCGGCCGCGCTGCGTTCGCGCAGCAGACGGGTCAGCCGCTTGAGCTGGGCTTCATTCTTCGAAACGATGACGATATTCACTTGGTGCTCCCGGTAATGGCGTTCAGTTGATCTGGAAACCCAGGCTTTCGGCGTGCATGACGACTACCGAGGCGGGCAGGGCGATATTGAGGAAACCGAACAGGCTGACCATCGGCGTATAGCTGACGTTGTCGATCGACACGCGCACGCTGTCGATGCAGCTGGCCGTGCGCGTGATGTCGCCGCAGGCCGACAGGTTGTCGCCGGGGTCGGCTGGCGCCAGCGTCACTTCGGCGCCGCTCTTGTTCAGGTAGCTGATGGTGATATTGGCCGCCGTGACCTCGGGCGCGGCCGGCAGGGCCGTGCCGCCGAACAGGGCCAGCGTCTTGACGGTGTCGGTCTGGTCGATCCAGCGCACCACCGCCTCGCGTGCGGCGCGGCGGCTCACTTCCTGCACCGTGTTGTACAGGTACAGCAGGCGGCCGAATTCCAGGATGGCGAACAGCAGCGTGAAAAACAGCAGCGCCACCAGGGCGAATTCGACGGCGGCGGCGCCTTGCTGGCGGCCGGCCCGGGTAGCGGGGGGGAGGCGGTGGCGCATGGCGTTCTCCTTACAGCATGTAGCGCATGGTGGTGCGCGGCGCCAGCGGCGTGTTGTAGCTGGTGGCAGAGCCGATCACGAAGGGCAGGTACTGGCCGACGGACAGCGTGTAGTTGACAACCTCGACGCGGATGCCGCCGGGCGCCGTGCCGTCGGTGCAGCTGCTGTCGCCGAAACTCGCGTCCAGGCAGGTGACCGTTACGTTGGCCGTGGTGAAGCCGCTGATGCCGGCGCTGGTGGCGGCATCGACTACCGTCTGCCTGGCGGCGGGCACGCCCTGCGAGGCGATGCTGGCCTTGGCCTTGACGGACATGTTGCGCGCCGCGTCGCGCGTGGCCTTGGTCAGTGCGTCGTAATACCAGAAGGCGCGGCCGAAGCCGAAGATGCCGGCCAGCAGGGTCACCAGCAGGGCCAGCACGATGCCGAATTCGACGGCGGCGCCGCCGCGCTGCCTGAGATGGGAAATGGGAGTACGCATGGCCGCCTCACTTGTAGAGCTTGATTTCGGAATTCGGCACGGGCTCGATCAGGCCCGCGAACTCGACGTCGAGGCGCTTGGTGCCGCCGCTGAAATCGGCTTTCATCGTCATGAAGAATTTGCCGATGCCGACGGCGTTCATGCTGCCGCACGAAGCCGGCCCCACGGGCGCCGTGCGGCAGTCGACCAGCACCACGTTGAGGATGCGCCGGTTGCGCTGGCCCGGATGGGCCACCGATGGCGCCTGGAACGTGGGGCCGCTCGTCTGGTTGTATGGCGACGGCGGCGTGCCGGCCGGGAAGGACGCGTCGGCGCTGACGGGGTAGCTGGCCGTGTCGAAGTAATTTGCCTTGGTGGTGTTGTACATGGGATTGGCGTTGCCGTCCGTGACGCTGTACGCCGTGCCGGCCTTGGCCGGCGTGGCGCCATTGCTTTGGTAGGCGGGGCCGTAGGACCACAGCACGCCGTAGCCGGCGAACTGGGCGAACGTGGCCGAGGGAACTGGCACGCTGCCTGTCGATGGCAGCTGGTAGTTCGGCTTGTTGCCGGCCAGGCTGACCGACTGCTGGCTCGGCACGGTGCTCGCGCCCGGCTGCATCCAGCCGGTGGGCGGCGAATTGGCGGCAGTGGCGGCGCACGGCGAGCTGCCCACGCAGGGATATTCCTTGATGTTGCTGTCGGGCGGCGCCGTCATGGGGTCGCACACGGAGGGCGAGGAATAATCGTCGAAGCGCGAGTTGAGCGAGGCGGCCAGCGAGGCTGTCAAACCCGTGTTCGTGTACACCTGGCCCGTGCCGCTGGTGATGACGGCGCTGCTGCCCGTGCACATGAACGGCGCGGTGGAGGCGGCGCTCGCGTGCGAGGCGCTGCAGCTGCCGGGCGGCGCGTCGACGGGGTTGATCAGGTAGGGGTCGGACGAGCCGCCCAGCGGATTGAGGCCGAACAGGTTGTAGGTGACGCCGCGGCGAAAGCCGAATTCCACCAGCTCCGTCAGGCCCGTGCCGGCCGGAGCGGCCGGATACGTGTATTGCGCCGTCTTGTTGGCAGGGTCGACGGCGCACACGCCGATGGGCGTGACGTCGTTGACGAAGCGGCCCGCCACCGCCACGCCCGAGGTGCTGGTGCTGGCGATGCCGGCGATGCCCATCAGGTAGGTGGCGAAGGTCTTGCTGCCCGTGTCGACGCGGATGAAGGTCTGGCCCTGTGGGCTGGTGCGGGCGCTGGCGCCGGACGACCAGGGGCCGTCGGGGCCGGGGCCGAAGCTGATGTTGGCCGCCGTGATGGTCAGCGCGGTGGAAAAGTCGTAGCGGTTCTTCTGCGCGATGGCGATGGCCTGGGTCTGTGCATTGTCGATGCCGGCCGCGCTTTGGTTGAGCTCCACGGCCCCTGCCAGCGCGGCGCTGTCGGCGCCGTTCTGCAGCTCGGCCTTGGCGATGTACAGGTGGCCCAGGTCCAGCACCAGGCCGCCCATGGCAAACAGCACCACCAGGGTCAATCCGAGCACGATGGCGATCGCGCCCTGCTGCTTGTCGTGCCTGCGAAATGAGGTGTGCATGTGCTTCTCCTGGTGGCCTGGGGGGAGTTCGCCGCGTGGCGGACGCTTACTGGCGCGAGCCGACGCCGATGGCGAAGACGTTGGTTTGCGGTTCCGGCGTGCTGAACGATTTCTGGTAGCGCTGGTAGGCGCTCACGCCGGATTTGCCGTCCATGCCGCTGACGGGGTCCGTGTTGCGGTAGGCGTCCGGATACATGATCTGCTGCGCCTTGAGCAGGGCCACGGATTCGCCGAAATGCGAGTCGAGCACGGGCGTGGTGGTGGCGGCGCAGCCGGCCAGCAGCGAGAGCAGCGACAGCAGGGTGGCGCAGGGCAGGCAATGTGCGGTTTTCATGGTGTTCTCCTATTTGAGGTCGAAGCCGGCGGCGGCAGGCTGGGAAGCGGCCGCTTGCGGCTGCATGGGGGCCGCAGGTACCGCTTCCGGTGCCGCTGCAGGCGTGGCGGCGGGCGCAGTACCTTCCATTTTTCCCTGCATGAACATGTCGCCGCGCGTCGGCTGCACGTATTCGTCGGTGGGCAGCTTGTAGTCGGCCGGCAGCGGCTTGACCAGTCGTGGCGTGATGATGAAGACCAGTTCCGAGCGGTCCGTCTGGAAGTCCGTGCTGCGGAACAGGGCGCCCAGCACGGGCACTTCGCCCAGGCCCGGCAGGGCCTTGATGTTGCTGGTCACGTTGTTCTTGATCAAGCCGCCGATGGCGAAGCTCTGGCCGTCGAACAGCTGCACCGTGGTGGTGGCGCGCCGCGTCGTGAACGAGGGCAGGATGGCCGTCGTCGAGATGCCGGTGGCGGTGATGCCGATGCCGTCCTTGTTCAGGTCGGACACTTCCGGCGCCACCTTCAGGTTGATGCGGCCCCCTTCGAGCACGGTGGGCGTGAATTTCACGGCCACGCCGAATTCCTTCTCTTCCAGCGTGATGGTCGGCACGCCGCCGTTGTTGGTCTGGCTGACGGGGATGAAGATTTTGCCGCCGGCCAGGAAACTGGCTTCCTGGCCGCTGATGGCCATGATGTTCGGCTCGGCCAGTACCTTGATCAGGCCATCGCGCTTTTGCGCGTCGAGGTTGAAGAAGTTGTTCTTGCTGGCGCCGCTCAAGCCGCTGGGATTGTTGCTGAGCAGGCTGGACAGCAGCGAGTACGACCAGCTGCCGATGGTCTTGTTGATGCCCAGGCTGGCGCCGAGCTGGTCGACCAGTACTTTCGACACTTCGGCCACCTTCACTTCCAGCATCACCTGCTGCGGCGCGGCGATCGACAGCAGGTTGATCACGCGCGGGGCGGCGGCATCGGGCGTGGCTGCGGGGGCGGCCGCTGCGCCGGCGGCAGGGGCGGCAGGCGCGGCGCCGGAGCTGGCGGAGCTGCTGCGCGCGCTGCGCTGCACGTAGGCGTTCGCCAGCGACAGGGCCTGGTCGGCCTTGACGGCATCGCTGACCATGCCCGACAGGATCAGGGTGTCGCCCGCCACGGTGATGTGGATGTTCTTTTCATTCGGCAGCAATTCGCTCATGCGCGCTTGCAGGCTGCTGCTGTCGATGCCGACGGCCAGGTCGATGATGGTGGCGTCGTTGTTCTTGTTCCACAGGATCAGGTTGGTGGTGCCGACGGAGCGTCCCAGCAGATACACCTCGCTGGGGTTGAGCAGGATCACGTCGGCGATGCGCGGGTCGCCGACGGACATGCGGCTGGCGGCGAACGGCAGGCGCATCAGGGTCGACTTGCCTTCGGCCAGGCTCATTTGCGGCGCCATTTCGGTGCGCCCGGCGCGCGAATCGCTTTGCGGCGGCGTGGCCTTGGGACGGGCGGCGGCGCGGCTGCTGCGGGCAGCGCCCGCTTCGGCGGCAACGGCGGTAGCGGCGAGTGGTTCGCTGCGCGCCTGGGGCGCCAGGGCGCCGATCATGGCGAGGGCAAGCGCCAGGCTCAGTACCCGGCTTCCGCTTGCTGTGCAATTTGTGCTCATGGCATGACTCCTCTGGTGCAGGTTAGAATTGTTGGGAGCTGCGTTCCAGCCCCTTGATGACATCGACGCGGGGGCCGGCCTGCGGCGCGGGTGCGGCGGCGGGACGGCGGCGCAGAACCGGTTTGGCCTGCACCATGGCGGCAGGGGCGACGGCGGCGGCTTTTTCGTCGAGCAAGCTGGTCTTGGTGGCGCCGTCCGTGTTGACGGGCTTGTCCTCGACCTGATTGCGCAGCACCAGCGACAGGGTGCCCACGCTGCGCGCCAGGTCGAGCTTTTCCGCCTGCTCCGGCGTCAGCTCCAGGGTCACCGCGTTGACCACCTTGGGCTTGGTATCGTCGCGGCTCGATTCCTGGGCGATGGCCAGCACGAGTATGCGTTCGAGCACGATCTTGGAAATGTTCGGATCGCGGTCCGGCGTCTTGCGGGCGCCCTCGCCCTGGGTGTTGACGAGGATGTCGACGAAGTTGCCGGGCAGGGCGAAGCCGGCCACGCCCACCACATCGTTGACGCGCACGGTCATGGCGCGCTTGCCTTCGGCGACGACGGCCGACAGGCCGCCCTGGGTGCCCGGAGGCGCCAGCTTGCCTTCCATGATCGGTTCGCCATGCTGGATGCTGGTGCGCGTGACGCGCGTTTCCAGCAGCTTGGGATCGTTGATGGCGCCCGGCGGCAGCGCGTTCGACGGCCAGTCCACCATGCGCACCATGTCGGGCGTGATGCGCGCCCCCAGGCTGATGTCGACCTGGGCCACGGCCACCTTGTTGATGTTGCCCGAGGCTTGGGCATTGATCCAGCGCGCGGCCACGATGACCGCGGCGAACGCCAGGATGACCGCAATGGCCATCATCGTCAGAGCGCGTGCGTTTCTCATTTTGCTTCCCCTTTTTGCTGGACCGCTGCCGGTCCGGTGTGTGTGCTTGCAAGGTCGTCATCGCTGCCGAAATAGTTTTCCCAGGCCCAGAACAGGACTTCCGGGGACAGTCGCGCCGGATGGTCTTCATAGCGTGCCTGGTCGCAGACCTGCGCCAGAATGTCACGCGGATAGCAGGCCAGCAGTGGCCTCTTGTAGAGGCTGTGCAGGTGCAGCAGGTAGGTGTACGAGGCTTCGTCGTAGTTGATGCCGAGCTGGGCGCAGGTGCTGCGGAACACGGCCAGGTAGTGGTAGGCGCTCAACGGACCCACATGGATCTTGTAGCCGATGCGGCGCAGGAAGGAGTCGTCGGCCAGCTGCTGCGGCGCCAGGTTCGAGGAAAACACGACGATCACGTCGAAGGGCACGGGGAATTTGTAGCCCGTGTGCAGCGACAGGTAGTCGATATGGCGCGCCATCGGCACGATCCAGCGGTTCATCAGCTCCACCGGCGAGCAGCGCTGGCGGCCCAGGTCGTCGATGATGAAGATGCCGTTGTTGGCCTTCAGGTGCGGCGGCGCCTGGTACAGGCGGGCGCCCTGGTCGAACTGCAGGTCCAGCATGTCGAGCGTCAGTTCGCCGCCCGTCAGCACGGCGGGACGCTGCGTGCGCACCCAGCGCGGGTCGGACGGCACGGGCCCCTTGTTCGACAGGGTGTGCAGCATGGGGTCGAGGAAGGGCAGTACCTCGCCGTCGACCATCACGGCATGCGGCAGGGCGATGGCGCCGCTGAGCAGGCCGTTCAGGCGCTCGGCCAGATAGCTCTTGCCGCTGCCGGCGGGGCCGTGGAAGAACAGGGCGCGCCCGGAGTTCATGGCCGCGCCCAGCTGGTCGAGCACCGCCGAACTGGCCACCACGTCGCGGAATTCGCGCAGCACGTCGTCGCGGGTGACGTGCATGTGGGCCACGCTCTGCGCCAATACCTGGTTGCTGTAGTCGGCCAGGGTGACGGGGGCGGGGCCGCTGTAGGCGTTGCGGCGCAGGTACTCGGCGGCGCGCAGGCGGCCCTGGTCGCCCAGCTGGTAATACAGGTCGGCGTCGGTGCCGCTGCTGCCGTTGCGGCGCGCTTCGCACAGTTTTTCGGCACGCATGAAGGCGAGCAGCGGTTCGAGCACGCCGGCGCCCAGCTTCACATGGGTCGACAGCGCCGGCAGGCCGACCTGGCCGCGCAGGAAGAGTATTTTGACCAGCAGTTCGACCAGGAACAGGAAGGGCAGTCCCGTTTCCTCGACCGTGCGTGGCGCGCGCCTGGCTGCCGGCTCGATGCCGCCGCCGTCGCTGCGTTCTGGGTAGGTGTCAGGCATGATGTGTACTCCTCTTGCTTGGATGGCCGGATATCAGAAAATGAAGGGCAGCAGGCGGTACTTCACCTGGCGCATGTAGACGCGGTAGCGCACGTCGGTGGCCAGGAAGCGCTCTTCGCGCAGCAGGCGCGCCACCAGCATCGAGATCGTCGCGACGTAGGTCACCGTATTGGCGGCCGAGGTATTGGCCAGCAGGTAGCCGCTCAGGGAAATCAGGTAGCTGGCATACAGCGGATGGCGTATGACGCGGTAGACGCCGCCCGTCTTGATGTCGCGCTGCGCCGCGACCAGGCCGAAGCTGCGGTTCAGCGACAGCAGGCCGGCGATCTGCAGCAGGCTGCCGACGGCCAGCAGGTAGCGCGCGCCTGGCCAGATGGCCATGTCGGATGGCGCGAAGAGGAAGGGGGCGAAGGTGGCGCCGATGGCCAGCAGCCAGTCGCCCGCATCGGTGGAGACGCTGACGGGCGCCGAGCGCACGATGAAAAACAGGGCCGCCAGGGTTTCTGCGGCGCAGAACAGCAGATAGCTCCAGTCGCCGCTGTGCAGGTAGCCCACCACATGGGCGGTGGCGAAGACGGTCCACAGGACGGCCATGGTGATGCTGGTGAGCAGGCTGGCGCGTCGGGAGTGGCACAGGGTGGCGAGGGTATCCATGATCATGTCCTTTAGTGGGGGTGACCGGAGCGGCGCATGTCAGCGCAAGCTCCACAGGTGCGTGTAATGCAGGAAGACCTGCAAGCCGGTGCCGCTGGCGATGGCAAAGGCGTAGGCCAGCTTGCCGGTCGCCGCTGGCGGCTCGGCGATGGTGGCCGCGCCGCCGGCCAGGCTGTGCAGCAGGGCGCCCAGCATCATGTGATAGGTGTTTTTCAGCACCTGGCGCAGGCGCTGGCCGGCCAGTGCGGCGGCCAGGGCCAGTACGCCGCCGCACAGGAACGTCAGCAGGGCCGCTTCCAGCACGGCATCGGGGCCCAGGAAGGCGCCGCACATGGCCATCAGCTTGACGTCGCCGGCGCCCAGGGCGCGCAGCAGATACATGGGCAGCAGCAGTGCCAGTCCGGCGCCGGCGCCGGCCAGCGCCTGCAGCAGGCCCAGGCCGCCGAAAGGGGTGTCGAACAGGCCGGCGCCGGACGGCACGAAGCTGTTCAGCAGCAGCCCCGCCAAGGTACCCCACAGCACCAGCTGGTTGGGGATGCGGCGCGTGCGCAGGTCATGCCACAGCGCGGCGGCGAGCAGGGTGGCCAGCACGGCCAGGCACAGCAGCATGGGGAGGGGGGCGTTCATGATGTGAGCCCTCCCTTGCTCATGCAGGGCACCGTGGCCATGCTCACCGCGGGTACCGCCGCCTGGCTTCCCAGCATGCGTCCCACCAGGTGCCAGACCAGTGCCGCGCCGGCTGCTCCCACGTAGCCGTCAACGGCGTAGTGCCAGCCCAGGTGGATGGAGCCGAGCAGGATCAGCACGGCGAAGGCGGACAGGGCGATCCCGGCGGCGCGGCTGACCCGCCAGCCCATCATGGCCATCAGCACGGCCGTGGCCACATGCATGCTGGGCATGGCGGAGATGCCCAGATCGCCGTTCGCGCCCTTGCTTTGATAGCCTTGCCACAGCATCTCCTGCACCTGCAGGG
The DNA here is from genome assembly GCF_900156175.1 of Janthinobacterium sp. TND4EL3. Classification (GTDB taxonomy): domain Bacteria; phylum Pseudomonadota; class Gammaproteobacteria; order Burkholderiales; family Burkholderiaceae_D; genus Janthinobacterium. The sequence continues at coordinate 89,873 of NZ_FTMV01000006.1, read as the reverse complement.
CCCAGACGGGGATGTGCTGGTTGGCTTCATGCAGGTAGGCCATCAGCGGCGCATACGGGTCGCTGCCGTGCAGGTGGCCGTAGTAGCAGGGGCCGACGGAGGCGAACAGCACGGCCATGATGCTGCCCAGCGCGATCCAGGTCAGCGCAAAGCTGAGCAGGAACTGCATGCGCAGCAGCGGGCGGCGGGTATCGAGGATGAGCCAGTACAGCACGGCGTAAAACAGGAAGAACCAGAAATGGTAGGAAAAGTTCAGCAGGGCCGTCACCAGCGGATGGCCCAGCAGCGGCTGCAGCCTTTCCCACGGGGCCACGCCGCCATGCAGGGCCATGTCCCAGCCGGACAGGGTGGCGTCCCAGGTGTAGGGGTGCAGGCGCGGGATGGCGGCCTTGAAGACGGTGAAGCTGGACGCGAAGATGGGGATCAGCAGCATGGCCGGCAGCGCGTGCAGCAGGCGCTCGTTGCTCAGGTAGCGGCGCAGATCATGGTACAGGTAGTGGCACAGGCGGTGCGGACGCTGCACCACCATCACGCGGATGGTGTAGCCGCACAGGATGAAGACGGGGCCCGTGAGGATGGCCACGAGGAAGCCGGCCAGCACGTTGAAGATGTCCGATGGGCTGGGCAGGCTGCCGGCCAGCACGGTGGCTGCGGCGGCGTACAGCAGCACGATCAGCAGCAGGGCGCGGTGGGTGCGCAGCGAGGCGCGCAGGGTGTTCATGACAGGGCCAGGACCACTTGGTCCTTGACGTAGACAAACAGCAGCCTGACCTGGTCACCGAGCAGCGTGATCGTGAGCACCAGCACTGCCGCTATCAGGCCGGCCAGCAGCGCGTACTCGATCGCTGTGACGGCTGACTCGTCGGATACACGGGTGAAGAGAGATTTCACGATGGGCCTCGCTATGCGTCGTCAAGGTGGGCGTGCCGGGGAATGCCGTAAAAGGTTGTCCGGGCTGGCGCGGGGCCGGCCCGGACTGCGCTGCATCAATTCGCGGCGGTGAGTTTGGTGCCGATGGTGCTGAAGGTCTTTTTCAGCTGGGTACCGACGATGGTGACGGCGGCGATGATCACCACGGCGATCAGGGCAGCGATCAGACCGTATTCAATTGCGGTGACACCATCTTCTTCGCGGATAAAGTTTTTGATGAGGTTCATGACAACTCCTGGTGGTGGTTGAACTACTACGGTGGATAAAACGGTTTGGCAACGTTGCTTGCGGGTGCGTCGGTCTGGCCGCTTCATGGGCTTTCACCGAGTGCCAGCAGCCCGATGACGCAGACCACAGCGATAAGCGCCGCCACCAGGGCATAGCGGTAGAACGCGGCCTTTTCCTTGCCCTGTAAATAGCTGATCAGGGCTGTCGGAAGAAACTTGTCAAGACGCATGCTGTGCTCCGTGTCGTGGTGGGCCGTCGCGGTCATCTGCACTCCGGTAGTTCCACTATAGAAGTTCATGGTTTGATCTACATCAGAAGAACCTCCTTTTATTGCAAGGAGGAACTGCTTGTTTTTTTCGTGACAATTGTCATGGTTGAGTTTGGCGCGCGCAGGCCAAGGCCGTGCGGCTGGCTGGCGCAGGAGGAGGCGGGGAGGGAAGGCGCGGCCGGGCGGTGGCCGTGCAGGGAGGCGGCGGCGTCAGGCGCCGGGCGGCAGTTCGCCCAGGTGGTGCTTGGTGGCGTAGGCGTACAGTTCCAGGCGATTGTAGACGCCCAGCTTGCGGTAGATCGAGGTCAGGTGATTGCGCAGGGTATGTTCAGAGATGAACAACTGGTCGGCCAGCAGCTTGGCGGGCGTGCCGCTGCCGTGCACCAGCGCGGCGATGATTTTTCTTTCCTTGAGCGTCAGGCTGGCCACGGCGACGGCCTGCGCGGAGCCGCCGCCGGGCTGGGTCAGCTGCGTGAGCATGCGTCCCAGCATCGCGTGTTCCAGCCACAGTTCGCCGTGGTACACCTTTTCTATGGCCTTGAGCACCATTTCCGCCGGGGCATCCTTGCTGACGATGCCGCGCGCACCCTTGAGCACGGTCTGGTCCAGGATGGCCTGGTCATGGCTGGCCGTGAGCACCAGGATGCGCGTGCTGCCGCATTGCGCCAGGGCCGGCAGGATGGCCAGCGAACTGATGCCGCCCAGGTCCAGGTCCAGCACGATCACGTCGGGTTGCAGCGCCCTGGCCAGCTCCAGCGCCTCGGCGCTGTCGGAGGCCGTGGCGACCACGCGCATGCCCGAATGCTCGCCGCCGATCAGCCGCTCCAGGCCCCACAGCATGGTCTTGTGGTCGTCCACCAGCATGACGCTGATGACGTGGCTGGGCGATGGCATGTGGCGGCTGTCATTCATATGGGAATCTCGATCTGGACGGAAGTGTTGCCCAGCAGGCTGTGGGTGACGCGGGCGGTGCCGCCCAGGGCGGCGGCCCGTTCGGCCAGCGAATCGGGCAGGAAATCGGGTACGTGCGCGGCCGCGCATTCGTTGTCGATGCTGATGTGCAGCGCCCCCTGCACGCAGGTCAGCTTGACGGCGCCGTGGCGCGCCGACGTATGCTTGCGGATATTGCTCATGCCTTCGTTGACGATCTGGAACACCTCGGCCGCCAGGCGGTCATTGATATGCAGGTCGCCCTCGATATGCAGGGTGATGTCGATGCCGAAGAATTCGCGGATCTGCGTGGCCTGGCGGCGCAGCGCGACGAGCAGTTCCGGCTCGCTTTGCACCTGGCCGTTCTTGAACGTGCGCGCATAGCTGCGCAGGTCGGTGATCACCTGGCCCGACATGAGGATCAGCTTTTCCAGCTCCGGCAGCAGCGGATTGCCGGGCGTGGCTTCGTTGCGCAGGGCGGCCAGGCCGTGGCGCAGGCCGATGTATGGCTGGACGGCCGTGTCATGCAGGTCGCGCGCGATCTTTTCCCGTTCGCGCGAGGCCGCCTGCGAGGCCAGGCGGTCGAGCAGATCGATGTTTTCAATGACGGGAAACGCCTGCGCCCCGATATGGCTGAGAAACAGGGCGTCCGTCTTGCTCATGCTGGTGGCGGACACGACAAAGATGCGGCCTTTGCCATTGCGCAAGGGCAGCGGCGCGCTGATGAAGGCGTGCGCCTCGAGCAGCTCGGCCAGGCGGGCGCCGGCCGCATCGTCATGCCGCAGCCAGCGCCCGCTGTCGGTATCGAGCATGCGCGCACCGCCTATCCATGGCAGCCAGCGGCCGACGGGCTGGTTGTACAGTGCAATCTTGTCGTGCGGAAAGGTGAGCAGGGGGCTGGCCGCCTCATCGCTGAGGAGCGAACTGGTATGCACGACGCCCGTTGCCGTTTGCAGCACGCTGCGCAGCGACCATGTCCGCGTGCCCTTGTCCTGCATGATCAGCAGGCAGCTGCTGCCGTTGAAGTAGCTGCGGGTTTTCTCCAGCACCGAAGTGATGGTCTGGTCGACGCCGAAGCGGGGATTGGACAGCTGGCTGACATCGCGCAGCAGGGCCAGGTGGCTGCGCTGCGTGATGGCCGAGCCGCCCCAGTAGGCGATCATGTAGCCGAGCGCCAGCAGGAAGGTGGTGCGCAGCAGCAGGCGCGACATTTCTGCATCCGATTCCCCGAACAGGGCCGTGGCGGCGAACAGGCCGGCCGAGGCCAGGGTCACGCGGGCGCCTTCCTCGAAGCCGCGCTGGAACGAGGAGGTCAGGATGGCAAAGAAAAAAAACAGGAAGAATAGGTTGTTGTGGCTGCTGCTGGAAAACACGATCAGCGCATACCAGGCCACGTCCAGCCAGTACAGCAGTATATCGTGCGGCAAGCTCACGCCCAGCACCGCCAGCACGTACAGCACCAGGCTGTGCATGGTATAGGCGGAAAAGATCAGCCAGGTGATCTTGCCCACCTTGCCGGCGCTTTCGGGATCGATGAACAGGGTCAGCAGGGTGGCGCTCGACAGCAGCAGGCGCATGCCATTGACCATGGTCGTATCCATGCTGGCGCCGGGCAAGCCGGATCTGATGGGCGGGTCGAGGTTCACAAGCGCTCCAGGCCGTGTCCCGCATGGTTTGGCCATGCGCAGGGATAGATACCACAGACAAATTCTTGTTGTTTTAGCTGCAATCAGCTATGAGTCTACGCACCCGTCAGAAAGATGTCTACTGGAATTGCTTGCGGCACGTTGCATTTTCTACAGCGGCTGCACCATCACGCAGTTGCGCCCGGCGCGCTTGGCCAGGTACAGGGCGCGGTCGGCGGCGCCGATCAGCTCGGGTGTTTCCAGCGCTTGATGCGGCTGCTGCGTGGCGATGCCGATGCTGATCGTGACGTGCTTGAGCGCATCGCCCGTCTTGGCATGGGGAATGCGCAAGTCGGCCGCGCGCTGGCGGATCGCCTCGGCCATCCGCAGCGCCTGCGTGGCCTCGGTGTCGGGCAGGATGGCGGCAAATTCCTCGCCGCCATAGCGCGCCAGCAGGTCGGTGGGGCGCTGCAGCATGGCGGCCAGTTCGGCCGCCACGCGGATCAGGCAGCCGTCGCCCTGCTGGTGGCCGTAATGGTCGTTGTAATCCTTGAAATGGTCGATGTCGATCATCAGCAGCGACAAGGGGCTGCCCGTGCGCATGGCGCGCCGCATTTCCTTCTCGATGGCCACGTCGAAGTGGCGCCGGTTGGCGATGCCCGTCAAGCCGTCGGAGAAGGTTTGCGAGCGCAAGACCATGGTTTGTTCGCGCAGCAGCTTTTCGCGGCCCACGGCGATGGTGACGTCATTGATCTGGATCAGGCAGTGGCGCGGCGAAGCGGGTAAATTGATCGGTGTGACGGCGATCGCCTGCTGCATGCGTTCCTGCCCTTCGGCCACGCCGGCGGCCGCCCCGTGCGTGTACAGCGCAAACGGCGCCTTGTGCAGGGTTTGTGACAGCAGCGACTGAAAATTATCGCGCAAGGCCTGGGTGATGGCCGAATCGATGCGCTTGTGCCGCAGGTCCGGGTAGATGGCAAAGAAATCCTGGCCCAGCACCGCCTCGGGCGGCAGGGCGGAGTGGCGCGCCATCCAGCTGTTCCACAGCACGATGCGGTGCTGTTCGTCGAGCACGATGGCGCCCAGGTTGACGGCGCCGATGATACTTTCGAGCAGGGCGAGTCGATGTAAGGCATCCGGCATGATCTTCACGCCTGTCCCAGGACCTTGGCCAGATAGTGGCTCACCTGCTGTTTCAGGTCATGCAAGGCGGACAGGTCGAGGACGAAGGCGACATAGCCGTGGATCTGGTGCTTGGCCAGCACGAAGTCGATATGCAGCATCAGCACGACAGCCTCGTCGTCCTGGCCGCCGAACGAAGAGAGTATCTCCGCGCTGGTGCCCACGTGGTACAGCGGCAGCGAACCATGCAGTTCGCTGTCGAACAGGTTGGCCAGGGTCCCGACGCAGGAATTGAGGATGATATTGCCGATTTCGCTCATCGCCTCCTGTTCCATCTCCGTCAGCTCCTGCAGCGGCATGGCGTCGCCCACCATCAGGCGCACGATTTCCAGGCTTTTGTCTTCCGGAAACATCAGGATGGCCTCGGTGGCGAAGGCGCCGTCGTAGTGCTGGCTGACGCCGCAGATGCGTTCGCCATCCTTCTTGCTGCCCAGCAAGGCTGCCGCATCGGCACGGTTCAGGAACGTGATGGAGGGCACCGACATGGTGACTTCCTCATTGACGATTTCGCTCATCGCGGCGGCAGCGTGGCCCACCCCGATATTGAAGATCTCTACCAGGGCATCGTTCTCGAGTTCGGAGAGATTGATCATGCTCACAGTCCCAGGGAGTCGATCAGCTGATGAATGCGCGTTTCCGTGATCGGTTTTTCCATGAAGCCGACACCGAGTTCGCTGGCGCGGTTGCGGATGGCGTTCTGCACATTCGCCGTGACGAGAATGATGTGCGTCTGCGGACACAGCGTGCGCAATTGCTCCGCTGCCGCCACGCCGCCCATGCCGGGCATATTGACATCCAGTAGTATCAGGGCGGGGGTAAAAGTCTTGACCTTTTCCAGCGCTTCTTCACCCGTCGCCGCTTCAATGACTTGCCAGTCCGCATGTTTGCTGAGGATGAACTGATGCGACATCAAACGTGAAACCCGGCTGTCATCGACAACAAGTACCTGTTTACTGTGATTCATGTGTGATTCCTGAAACGTCATATCTGTCAATCGTTCCATTTTCGCATATTTTAACGGGCATACGGAGTAATTGACCAATCAGTTGCTTTTGAGCAAAATTCCAGGCGAGATGGTGGATCAAATGCCACGGTGGGTGGCCAAGGGCCGCTTGGCGGGCCGGCGATCCGGTAAAATAGCGGTATTCCTCACTTTAGCCTTTTTTGCCATGACCCAAGACGAATTGAAGCAAGCCGTAGCCCGCGCCGCCATTAACTATGTAGTCGATGGTGAAATCATCGGTGTCGGTACCGGCTCTACCGCTAACTTTTTCATCGATGAATTGGCCAAGATCAAGGACCGCATCAAGGGTACGGTCGCATCGTCCGAAGCGACGGCCGCCCGCCTGGCCGGTCATGGCATTCCTGTCTTCAACCTGAACGACGTCGAGTCGATCGCCGTGTACATCGATGGCGCCGATGAAATCACGGCCAGCGGCGCCATGATCAAGGGCGGCGGCGCGGCATTGACGCGTGAAAAGATTGTTGCTTCCGTGGCGAAACAGTTCGTCTGCATCGCCGACGGCTCCAAGCTGGTGGAAACCCTGGGTGCCTTCCCCCTGCCCGTCGAAGTGGTGCCGATGGCGCGCGCCGCCGTCTCGCGCCAGCTGGCCGCGCTGGGCGGCACGCCCCGCTTGCGCCTGAAGGCCGGCAGCACCGAAGCATTTATCACCGACAATGGCGGCGAGATCATCGACGTCGTGGGCTTGAAAATTGCCGATCCGGTGGCGCTGGAACAGCAGATCAACCAGATCGTCGGCGTCATCGCCGTCGGCCTGTTCGCCGTGCGCGGCGCCAACGTTTGCTTGCTGGGCATGCCGGAAGGCGTGCGTACCCTGACGTACTAAGGTGATCGCCGGCGTTCGCCGGCATTCGCACCAGTCTTACACGGCGGCCCCTTGCGGGCCGCTTGTCATGTGTGCCTGGCGGTACACGGCCACGGTGCGCAGCAAGCCGCCGAGGAAGATGCCGCTGAAGCCGCCATAGGCGAGGCAGACGGGCACGCTGAAGCCGGCCGCATGGGCGTAGGCCGGCGCGATGGCCAGGGTCACGGCCACCGCATATTTCATGCAGAAAATACTCATCATCAGTACCAGCGGCACCCAGCTGCCGGGACGCTGCACGCTGGCCCGCGCGGGTATGGCGAGGATCTTGCGCGCATCGACCAGCGTCCAGGCCAGCGCCGCGCCGGCCAGGGCGCCGATTGCCCAGGCGAACGGCGCCATGCCGGCCAGGCCGAAGCTGCCCTGCACGCCGCTCAGGGACAGGGCCAGCATGACGAGGGGAATGATGCACAGCTTGCGCAAAGTCACTTCGCGCGCGCGGCTGGCCAGCACGCCACGGTACACGAGAAAGCCCAGGATGGCCCAGACGTAGAGGGGAGTGTGGCTGAAGATGTGCTGCAACATGGTGTCCGCCTTTGGTGTGAGGTTGTCGATGGACGTACTGTGCCAGCCGGCGGCATGGGCGGCGAGCGGGATGCGACGAAACGGGGCGGCGGTGCCGTGAAACGGCGGGGACGGGCGTGAAACGCAGGCGAAACTGCCCGAGGCACGGCGGCCACGGGCGGGAATGCTGAAAAACTTATTCCGTAGGCGGCACGTAGCCCATGGCGGCATCGGCGCCATCGCCGAAGAAATGCTTTTCCATCTGCGTGGCCAGGTATTTGCGGGCGCGCGCGTCGGCCAGGTTCAAACGGTTTTCATTGACCAGCATGGTCTGGTGCTTGAGCCAGGCAGCCCAGGCTTCTTTCGACACCGATTCGTAAATCTTCTTGCCCAGTTCGCCCGGGTACGGCGGGAAATCCAGTCCTTCGGCTTCCTTGTTGAGTTTGATGCAGTGGATCGTGCGGGCCATCTGTGCTCCTGAATCAGTGTAGAGATAAAGCGTGATTATAAGGCACTTTGCGCCTGCCCTCGCGGGGCCGTCGCGGCCAGGCCACGCACCGTTTGCCACGCCCTTGCGCTGGATCAAATTTGATCTGCGCCGCCCTAGCTAGTAAGATGGCTTATCGCGCCAGCCGCTGGCGGCGCCTCGTCCAAGCAAGTAGTAACAATTAACCAATATGGAATCCCTATGACCTCAGTGAAAGTCCATGGCATCGATGTCAGCAATACCGGCAGCTTCGCGCTGTTTGGCGGCATCAACGTGCTCGAATCGCGCGATCTCGCCATGCGCGCCTGCGAAGAATACGTGCGTGTCACGCAAAAACTGGGCATTCCCTATGTGTTCAAGGCCAGCTTCGACAAGGCCAACCGCTCCTCGATCCATTCCTACCGCGGCCCCGGCTTGGAAGAAGGCATGCGCATCTTCCAGGACGTCAAGGCGGCCTTTGGCGTGCCCGTGATTACCGACGTGCACGAACCTTGGCAGGCGCAGCAGGTGGCCGAAGTGGTGGACGTACTGCAACTGCCGGCCTTTTTGGCGCGCCAGACGGACCTCGTCGTGGCGCTGGCGAAAACCGGTAAAGTGATCAACATCAAGAAGCCGCAATTTTTGAGTCCTGGCCAGATGGCCAATATTGTCGAAAAATTCAAGGAAGCGGGCAACGACCAGCTGATCCTGTGCGACCGCGGCACCTGCCTCGGCTATGACAACCTGGTGGTCGACATGCTGGGCTTTGGCGTTATGAAGAAGACTTGCGACGACCTGCCCATCATCTTCGACGTCACGCACGCGCTGCAGCAGCGCGATCCCGGCGGCGCCGCGTCGGGCGGCCGCCGCCAGCAAGTGGCGGACCTGGCCCGCGCCGGCCTGGCCGTCGGCATCGCCGGCCTGTTCCTGGAAGCCCACCCGGACCCGGACAACGCCCGCTGCGACGGCCCCAGCGCCTTGCCGCTGGACCAGCTGGAACCGTTCCTGGCGCAATTGAAGGCGCTCGACGACCTGGTGAAATCGTTTGCGCCATTGAATATCAAATAACGATCCCAATGTGAAAAAGCCCGGCATGCCGGGCTTTTTTTGTTTTTACAGGGTTTTAATTAATACCTGGGACTTGCGCTGCCAGTTATACATATGCTGGCGGTCCTTCGGCAAATCGTCGACCGTGGCGGGCACGAAGCCGCGTTTCTTGAACCAGTGCGAGGTGCGCGTGGTCAGCACGAACAGTTTGTTCAGGCCGGCGGCGCGCGCGCGGTTTTCCATGTGTTTCAGGATGCGTTCGCCGTCGCCCTGGGCCTGCACTTCCGGGTTGACGGTCAAGCATGCCATTTCCGCCATCTTTTGCGCGGGGAAGGGGTACAGGGCGGCGCAGCCGAAGATCACGCCGTCATGCTCGATGACGGAGAAATAATCGATTTCGCGCTCGATCAGCTCGCGGCCCCGCTTGACCAAGGTGCCGTCCGCTTCCAGCGGTTCGATCAGCTTGATGATGCCGCCCACGTCCTCGATGGTGGCCTGGCGCAGGCTTTCCAGGTTTTCATGGCTGATCATGGTGCCCACGCCATCATGGGTAAACAATTCCAGCAGGGCCGAACCGTCCATCGAGAAGGGCACGATGTGCGAGCGCTCGACGCCGTTGTGGCATGCCTTGACGCAATGTTTCAAATAAAACGCCGTGGCGTCCGGCAAGAAGCCGGCCATCAGCACGGCTTCGGCCTGGTGCGACGACAGTTCGCGGATTTCCACGCCCGTGGCGTCTTCCATCATCGGTGTTTCCGTGATGAAAATCAATTTATCGGCGTGCAGGGCGATGGCGGCGCTGCACGCCACGTCTTCCATGGTCAAGTTGAACGCTTCGCCCGTGGGCGAGAAGCCCAGGGGCGAGAGCAGCACCAGACCGTCCGAACCGAGGATGGAATGGATGGTTTCGGCGTCGACCTTGCGCGTGATGCCCGTCAGTTCCAGGTCCACGCCATCGATCACGCCCAGCGGGCGCGCCGTGATGAAGTTGCCGGAAATGATACGGATGGCCGCATGCGACATGGGCGTGTTCGGCAAGCCCTGGCTGAAGGCGGCCTCGATATCGAGGCGCAGCTCGCCGGCCGCTTCCTTGGCGCATTCCAGCGCGGCAATATCCGTGATGCGCACGCCGTTGTGGAAGCGGCCTTCGACGTTACGCAGGGCCAGCTGTTCCGCCACCTGCGGCCGCGAGCCGTAGACGACGGTGACATTGATATCCAGCGCATGCAGCAGGGACAAATCATGGGCCAGCACCTGCAGCGCCCCGGCGCTGACGAGTTCACCGGGGAAGGCGACCACGAAGGTCTTGCCGCGAAAGGCGTGGATGTAGGGCGCGACGGAGCGCAGCCATTGGACGAATTGGGTAGGGTTTTCCATTAAGCGCATTATAATTCGCTGCGCGATGTGCGCGCTTAAAATACCTGTAAAAAACAATGTCTTCAGCCAGCAATAAGTCTTCCCCTCCTTCCACCGTTGCAAATGTGCCCGCCAGCGGCGGTAGTGCCACGCCTGCCGCCGCGCCTGCGCCGGGCCGATCACGCCCGCCCGTGAGCCAGCAAAGGCCGCAAGCGCCGCGCGCGGAACAGCAGAAACAGCAACAGCAGCAGCGCGCGCCGCGCGAATGCCAGCCTGCGCGCGACGGGCGTGACAGCCGGGAGAGCCGCGAAGCGCGCGAGGCGGCCCGCGCCGCACGCGAAGCGGAAAAGGCTTTCCGCAATCCGCTGCCACCGATTACGTATCCGGAAGACTTGCCCGTCTCGGGCCGGCGCGAAGAAATTGCCAAGGCATTGACGGAAAACCAGGTCATCATCGTCTCGGGCGAGACGGGGTCCGGCAAGACGACGCAGCTGCCGAAGATTTGCCTGGAACTGGGACGGGGGCAGAAGGGCCTGATCGGCCACACGCAGCCGCGCCGCATCGCCGCCTCGTCGACGGCCAAGCGCATCGCGCAGGAGCTGGGCACGCCGCTGGGCGAAACCGTGGGCTTCAAGGTCCGCTTTGCCGACACGCTGACCAAGGGCGCCTCCGTCAAGCTGATGACGGACGGTATCCTGCTGGCCGAGACGCAGACCGACCCCTTGTTGAAAAATTACGACACCATCATCATCGATGAAGCGCACGAACGCAGCCTGAACATCGATTTCCTGCTTGGTTATTTAAAGCAGCTGCTGCCGCGCCGGCCCGACCTGAAAATCATCATCACCTCGGCCACCATCGACGCGGAACGCTTCGCGCGCCATTTCGGCACGCCGGAAAAGCCGGCGCCCGTGATCGAAGTGTCGGGCCGTTTGTACCAGGTGGAAGTGCGCTACCGTCCCGTGGAACGCGAGCAGGTGGCCATGCCGGGTGCCGCGAACACCGACAAGCCGGGCCAGCGCACGGCCGCCGCGCGTGAAAAGCGCGACCTGATGGATGCCGTCGTCGATGGCGTGGAAGAGCTGTGCCGCATCGGCTCGGGCGACGTGCTCGTGTTCCTGCCGGGCGAGCGCGAAATCCGCGACTGCGCCGAAGCGCTGCGCAAGCACCATCCGCCGCACGTGGAAATCCTGCCCCTGTTCGCCCGCCTGTCGGCCGAAGAGCAGGAACGCGTCTTCAAGACCAGCAATGCGCGCCGCATCGTGCTGGCCACCAACGTGGCGGAAACCTCGCTGACCGTGCCCGGCATCCGCTACGTGGTCGACGCGGGCCTGGCGCGCGTGAAACGCTACAGCTACCGCAATAAAGTGGAGCAGCTGCAGGTCGAGCCGATCGCCCAGTCGGCCGCCAACCAGCGCGCCGGCCGCTGCGGCCGCGTGGCCGATGGCGTCTGCATCCGCCTGTATGAAGAGCAGGATTATCTGCTGCGGCCCAAATTCACCGAGCCGGAAATCCTGCGCTCCTCGCTGGCCGCCGTCATCCTGCGCATGAAGTCCCTGCACCTGACGGACGTGGAAACCTTCCCCTTCATCGAGCCGCCGCTGGCGCGCGCCATCGCCGACGGCTACCAGTTGCTGCAGGAACTCGGCGCCGTCGATGAGGTCAATAAACTGACGCCGCTGGGCAACAAGCTGGCCAAGCTGCCGCTGGACCCGCGCGTGGGCCGCATGATCCTCGCCGCGCTCGATAACGCGTGTCTGACGGAAGTGCTGATCGTCGCTTCCGCCCTGTCCGTGCAGGACCCGCGCGACCGCCCGATGGAACACCAGCAGGCGGCCGACGAAGCGCACAAGAAATTCGCCGATGAAAAATCGGAGTTCCTCAGCTATCTGAAGATCTGGCGCTGGTTCGAGTCCGCCATCGAGCACAAGAAAACCAACCGCCAGCTGCAGGACAATTGCCGCACGAATTTCCTGTCGCAGATGCGCCTGCGCGAATGGCGCGACGTGCACTCGCAGTTGTTGACCATCGTCAAGGAACAGGGCTGGCGCCTGAACGAAGCGCCGGCCACCTATGATAATCTGCACATGGCCTTGCTGACTGGCTTGCTGGGCAATATCGGCTTCAAGGGCGAGGACGAGCCGGGCGCGGGGTATCTGGGCGCGCGCGGCATCAAGTTCCACATCTGGCCCGGTTCCTCGCTATTGAAAAAGCCGGGCAAGTGGATCATGGCGGCCGAGCTGGTCGACACGACGCGCCTGTACGCGCGCTGCGTGGCGCAGATCCAGCCCGAGTGGCTGGAAAAGGTGGGCGAGCATCTGCTGAAGAAATCGTGGGGCGAGCCGCGCTGGGAAAAACGTTCGGCGCAGGTGACGGCGTCCGAACGGGCGACTTTATACGGGCTGGTGGTGTACAGCCAGCGGCGCATCAATTACGGCAATTTCAACTTGCCGGAAGCACGCGAGATCTTCATCCGCGACGCCCTCGTCGGCGGCGACTTCGACACGCGCGCGCCGTTCTTTGCGCACAATCACAAGCTGATCAAGGATATCGAAAACCTTGAGCACAAGTCGCGCCGGCTGGACGTGCTGGTCGACGATGAGCTGATCGCCGCCTTCTACGACCAGCTGCTGCCGGCGGACGTGTGCAATGGCGCCGGCTTCGAGAAATGGCATAAAGAGGCCACGCGCGAAAACCCGAAGCTGCTGTACCTGAACCGCGAAGAGCTGATGCGCCACGAGGCGGCCGGCGTGACCACCGACTTGTTCCCGAAAACCATGTCCGTGACGGGCCTGGAAATGGGCTTGACGTATCACTTCGAGCCGGGCAGCGTGCGCGATGGCGTGACCTTGAGCGTGCCCCTGTATGCCTTGAACCAGCTGCCGCGCGAGCGCTGCGAATGGCTGGTGCCGGGCATGCTGAAGGAAAAAGTGCATCTGCTATTGAAATCCTTGCCGCAGAAGCTGCGCCGCCACTGCGTGCCGTTGCCTGATTACGCGGCGAAGTTCTGCGAGCGCGTGCATGAGGCGGGCGTGTTCGGCCGCGGCGATTTGATCGACGCCATCATCGCGGATATCCGCACGCAGATCACGATCAACGTGCTGACGACGGATTTCAAGCCGGAAACCCTGCCGGCCCATCACTTCATGAATTTCAAGGTGATCGACGAGCATGGCCGCCAGCTGGACATGGGCCGCAACCTGGCCACCCTGCAGGCGGAATTCGGCGGCCAGGCGCGCCAGAGCTTCCAGAAGCTGGCCGAAGTGTCGGGCGTCTCGGGCACGGGCACGCCCGGCGCCAAGGTGGCGGGCGCGCAAGTGGCGTCGCGGCTGCAGGCGCAGGGTGCCGCTGCCGCCGCAGGCAAGGGGGGCGCGCCAGTCAAGGGCGCGGCCGCTGGCGCCGCGCCGGCGCCAGGCAATGCCACCGTCTCGCAGCACATGGGCTTGACGGCCTGGACCTTTGGCGAATTGCCGGAACTGCTCGAAATCGTGCAGGGCAAGCTGACACTGATCGGTTTCCCGGCCCTCGTCGACAAGGGCACGCATTGCGACCTGGAAGTGTTTGACGACCCGACCGTGGCCGCCCGCACGCACAAGGTCGGCTTGCGCCGTTTATTTGCGCTGCAAATGAAGGAGCAGATCAAGTACGTCGAGAAAAGCATCCCCGGCCTGCAGCAGATGGGCATGCAGTTCATGGCCCTGGGCTCGCAGGAAGAGTTGCGCGAGCAAATCATCAACAAGGCGCTCGATATTGCTTGCTTGCAAGATCCGCTGCCGCTGGACGCCGCTTCGTTCGCCAAGCGCCAGGCGGAAGGCAAGTCGCGCCTGGTTCTCTTGGTGAATGAAATCGCCCGTTTGCTGTCGCAAGTGCTGACGGAATTCCACGGCTTGCCGAAGCGGCTGCAAAACATTCCCGCAGCGGCGGCCAGCGATATCCAGGCGCAGCTGCAGGGCATCGTGCATAAACGTTTCTTGACGGAAAACGAGTACACGCAACTCGCGCATTTCCCCCGTTACTTAAAGGCGATCAATGTCCGCCTGGAAAAACTGCGCGCCGACCCCGCCCGCGACACCAAGTTGATGGCCGAATGGCAATCGGCTGCCGCGCCGTATTTGCGCCAGGCCAAGGACCGCCAGGCGGGCAAGAACACGGACCCGAAACTGGTCGATTTCCGCTGGATGCTGGAAGAGCTGCGCGTGTCCCTGTTTGCGCAGGAACTGCGCACGCCGATGCCTGTGTCTGCCAAGCGTTTGCAGAAGGTATGGGAATCGATGCAGCGGTAGGTCGGATGAGCGCGTCCGCAGGGCGCGCGTAATCCGACGTCATCGTTGGGCGGGCGATGGTGCGCTGCTGTTAACGGTGTCGCTGGTGGTGTCGGATTACGCGGCTGCGCCGCTAATCCGACCTACCCGACCTACCCGAACAGTGCGACCAGTGCGACCTGTCCGGTCTGCCCGACTTACGTTCTATCTTTATTGAGATCATCATCGCCGAGCGATGAGCGCGAGCCGCTCTGGCTGCTGGTGCCGGCGCGGCTGCCGCTCATGGAGGAGCCGGACAGGCTGCCCTCGCTGCCCGATTGCAGGCTGGCGCCGCCGCGCAGCTCGCTGCCGGATGGCATGCGGCTGCCCGCCATGCTGCCGTAGCGCGTGCCGCTGCCATAGAAGGCTTCCATCTGCTGGTTCCAGGCGTCGCTGCCCATGTCGGGCCAGTTGTTCTTGTCGAAGCCGGGCGCGTCTTTCAGCTGGCTTTTGTCCACGTTCAGCAGGAAGCGCTTGTTGACGGTGTCCAGGGTCAGGCGTTCCCACGGCACGGCAAACAGCTTGTCGCCCATGCCCAGGATGCCGCCGAAGGACAGCACGGCGTAGGCGATCTGGCCCGTGCGCATGTCGAGCATGATTTCCTTGATGTCGCCCAATTCCTCGTCGTTGTGATTGTAGACTTCGTCCCCGATCAGGGTGTCGGCCCCCATCAGGGCTGGCCCGGGGCCGTCGTGGTTGCGGTACATGCCCAGGATGTCGCGGTCCAGGTAGCTCATGGTGTTCTCTCCTCTGGTGAAGTGCTGATCGAACACCTAGCGTAAGCATACGCCCAAGGTCACGTTTGATCTGCCTCAATCGTGTTAAGTAACCCCCAATAAATTATTATGATTTCTGACTTCCATAACCGGCGCTCTGCGGCGTTGCCCACTGCTAGCAGTGCTCGCACTGCGTCGCAGTGGGCGCCTTGCATAGCATCCGGTTCTGTTCGTCATAAATTCACAATAATTTCCTGAGGATTACTTAGCGGCACTTTTATCGGTGCGCAAACGTACGGTGCCATGGCCCAATTGCGGTACTCTATGCATTCTACGGAGGAGGCCGCGCATGCTGACGATGCAACGATGCACAGGGATGAACTTGCGGTACGCTCCACCACGACATGCGCGCCGCGCGCCATGGTAAAGCCCGCCACCAAATGGCTGCGCGGGCTATTGCGCGCCGGTAAGGCGCAGCAGCGCACGGCGACCAAGCTGGCCAAGGTGCTGTTTGGGCCCGTGCCGGCCAAGCCCAGGGCCAGGCCACGCAGCAAGCCCGTGGTCAAGGCCGTTGCCAAGGCCGTGGCCAAGCCTGTCGCCAAGCCGCGCGCCAGGCCCGCCCGCGACGCCGTGCCCGCGCTGGCGCCGTTTGCCACGCCCCTGTCGCCGCCGCGCGTGCGCAAGCGAACGGCGCCTCCGCCGGGCAAGTGGCTCGCCGCCCACTATGCGCCCCTGCCGGAACTGGGACAGTTGCCGGGCCGGCGTCTGCCGTATTTCCTGTACCTGCCCGAGAAGGCGCCCAGCGCCGCCATGCGCAGCCGGGGCCGGCCTCTGCTGGTGATGCTGCATGGCTGCGAGCAGAGCGCCACGCAGTTTGCCGACGGCACGCGCATGAACCGCCTGGCCGAGCGCAAGGGCTATGCCGTGCTGTATCCGCAGCAATCGCTGCGCGCGCATGCGCGCCGCTGCTGGAAGTGGTACGACAAGCTGACGCAGGAGGGCGGCGGCGATGTGCGCCTGATCGTCGGCGCCATCGAGCAGGTGGCGGCCCGTTATGCGATCGACCGCGCGCGCATCTACATCTGCGGCATTTCCGCCGGCGCCGGCATGGCGCATATCGTGGCCCTGAACCATCCCCATCTGTTCGCCGCGCTGGGCCTGCATTCGGGGCCCGTGTTTGGCGCCGGGCATAATCTGATCGGCGCCCTGCAGGTGATGCAGCATGGCGCCGCCGCCCGCGCCGACGCGGCCATCGATGAAGTGCTGGCGCGCCAGCCCGCGTTCCCCCGCCTGCCTACCATCCTGCTGCAGGGGCTGGCCGACAAGGTGGTGCGGCCCATTAACCAGACGCAGCTGGTGCGCCAGAGCGTGCGCGTGAACCGCATGCCCGCCGACACCCTGGTGACGGTGCAGCGCCTGCCCGGCGGCGCGGCGGGCGGGCGCAATCCGGCCCATGCGTACGCGCTGCACGAGTATCAGGTGGGCAAGGAGGTGCTGCTGCGTGTGGCGCAGGTCGAGCACCTCGAGCACGCGTGGAGCGGCGGCGACGCCAGCCTGCCGTTCAACGACAAGGCCAGGCCCGACGCCAGCAAGATGCTGCTCGATTTCTTCGCCAGCCACCGCCGCCGCTAGGCCGGTGCGCCGCGTGCCGACTGGTACGCATCGTTCTTCCTTCCCCGGCATGCCCGCGCCCGCGCGCCGGCATGCTGGCCGCGTCCTTTTCAGGGTGCGCGCCATTGCCGCAATGCCATGGTTTTATCGTAAGTGGTATTGTTTCGGTATTTAAAAATCACAAAAACAGCCGTTAAAAACACAAAGTGGTATACAATTGGTACACGTTTTTAGTGTGAAACCGTGTCGCCGTCCCATACGCTGACGGCAGCCACCCACGTTACGGAACGCGCCATGTCCATCAAGTCCAGGCAGTTGCTGTGGTTTTTTGCGTTTTTTCTCGTCTTTGAACTGAATATCTATCTGTCGAACGACATGATCATGCCGGCCATGCTGGGCATCGTCGACGAATTCAGGGCGGACGAAAAATTCGTCCCGCTGTCCCTGAGCCTGTATCTGCTGGGCGGCAGCTCGCTGCAGATTTTCCTCGGGCCATTGGCCGACACCATCGGCAAGCGCAAGCTGGTGCTCACTGGCAATACCTTGTTTCTGCTGGCCACCCTGGCCGTGCCGTTTGCCACTTCCATCGAGCAATTTCTTGCCGTGCGCTTCATCCAAGGCATGGGCTGCTGCTTCATCTTCGTCGGCTATGCCATGATCCATGAACTGTTCGACGACATGGCGGCCGTCAAGCTCAGCAGCATTCTGTCGAGCACCACCATCCTCGCGCCCCTGGCCGGCCCCATCCTCGGCAGCGCCATCATCAGCCGCCTGGACTGGCGCTACGTGTTCTTCCTCTCCGCGCTGCTGGCGCTGCTGTCCCTGCTGGGCCTGTCCAAGACCATGCCGCGCACGGCGCCCACGGTCACGCGCCTGGACCTTGCCGCCATCGTGCGCAGCTATGCCGCCATTTTCAGCAACGGGCGCTTCATGTTCGGCATGTTCACGGCCGGGCTGGCCACCGTGCCCCTGACGGCCTGGATCGGCTTCTCGCCCATCTTCGTGCTGCAGGAAATGCGCGCCTCCTACGCCACCTATATCGCGCTGCAATGCGTGATTTTATCGGGCTTCGTCCTCAGCAGCATCGCCATCCAGCGTTTGCGCCAGGATTTTCCGCTCGTGCATCTGCTGCGCCTGGGCGGGCTGGTCGCGGCCGCCGGCATGCTGGGGGCCGGCGCGGGCCGCCATCACGTCGATGTGTTTGCCGCTTGCATGTTCGTCTATTCCATCGGCTTCGGCCTGTTCAACGGCGCCCTGATACGCAGCGCGATCACGGCCAGCAAGGAATCGATGACCTTGACGACGGCCGCCATGAGCTTGCTGTACTGCATTTATCTGTCCGCCTGGCTGCAGCTGTACAACGTGCTGTGCCAGCGCTTCGGCTATGCGCTGGAAACGTATGCGCTGCTCAATATCCCCGTCATCGTGGTCATCGCCGCCTGCCTGCTGTTGTTTACGCGGGGCATGGCGGGGGGCCGGGAAAGCGGGGTGCGGCTGGCCCGGCACTGATGGCGCAGCGCATGTCCCCGACCCTGTTTTACCTCCTGCGACGTTTATTGACACTCTCCTGCGGAAAATGGTGCGCCCATGAAAATAGATGACCTGGCCTCGAAACACGATCAAGCAAAGATTTTCAACCTGGAATACGAGTTCCGCATCCACCGGCTGAAACTCGATTACATCACCCTGGCCGACGTGCGGCCCCCCGGCATTGATCTGGAACAACTGGCTGCGCAGCACCAGGCGGGCATCGCGGCCCTGCGCAGCTTCGTCGCCCTGAACTTCAATCATTTCAATGCGGCAAGCTGTTCCTCGCTCAGCTGCATCCCCACGCGCGCGCTCGGCGACGACGAGCGCTACCTGCACCGCATCTGGATGGGCGGGCCGCTGCCGGCCATCGCCGCCGAGGCAATACAGCAGTGGGGCGCGGCGCTCGACGAGGTGCGGCACAACGGCGGCGCGCCGTATGTCTCCATCCTGTGGGTGTGGGATGCGCAGCAGCTGCGCAATGACGCGCGCTTCAGCCCCACGGGCGGCGCCGGACGCTACACGATAGGCCGCTACGCCATCGGCGGCACGACCCTGCACATCAACTCGCTGCGCGCGCTGGCGCTGGACTTCGCGCCGGCCCGTTTCGACATCCTCGATGCCCTGCATGCGCAGCGTTACTTTGCCACCCTGTCCGATTATTTCCGCATCCTCATCATGTGCGAATACGGCGGCATCTACATGGATGTCGATACCATCCCCCACAATCCGGCGACGATTTTCCTGATGAAGCCGGAAGTGCCCGATTATTTCCAGCAGGGGGAAGGCGAGGGCGAAGCGCGCCGGCATGTCAGCTGGATGAATCTGTTTCTCGATGAAACGGGCATGCTGATCGCCAAGAAGAACGACGCGGCGCTGCGCGTGATCCAGCGCAATGTGAACCTTGCCTATGCGGGCATCGAAGGGGCAATTCCCCGTTCCTGCCCGCAATTCGAGGCGCGGCTGTTCGGCCAGTTCTATGCCGAATGGAAGAAGAACCTGGGCGTGACCGTGCTCAGCCATGCGGAGTTCTACCAGCGCTATTGCGTGCTGTATGACGGCGCGCGCGAAGCGGTGGCGGGCGGCATCCGCGGCATGCGGCTGCTGGACGATATCATCACCGGCATGCACATCCCCTTGAGCGACGAGGAGCGCCGCGCGTATGCGCGCTGCGTGGCCCGGCTCGATGACATCGGCTGGCAACTTGACGATCCTTTGATCTTGCCCAATATCGTCGACGTGTTCGACATCGAGGAAGTGCCGCGCATGGCGTATGCTGCCCAGCTGCGGGCGGATATCGACCACTTTCACTATTACTCGGTGCTGTCGGACGACCCGCTGCTGGACCGCGTGAACGACGTCTTTTGCCGCTACCTGCTGGCCCGCCGTTCGCAGCACATTGCCGCTGGCAATTTCTGGCGCCCCACCGTGGGCCGCCACGGCAGCCGCATGCCGGCCGCCAGCGATGCCGCGCCACCCGGTGACGAGACGCAGGCGGGCTTGCTGTCGCATGCGCCGCTCAAGCTGGTGGCGGGAGAACTGCTGGGCGACGAGACGAAGAACCGCATGGCCAAATTGCTGTTTGCTACCAGCTACCTCGAATACTGTTCGTTTGGCAATAAACTCAATCTGCAGTTCGTCGAATTGCAGCGGCGGCAGAATATCGACCCCTACCTGGCGCACATCCACGGCCTGCATGACGAGGACGGGCGCTTCGTCGGCTTCTTCACGGCCGCGACGATGGATGAATTCCAGGCCTGCGGCGCCGTCTCGTATTACCGCGATGACATGAAGGCGCTCGACGATGCGTATGACGCCTTCGTGCTCGCGCATGCGCGCGCCGACGACTGTTTCGTCAGCAGCCTGGCCATCGACGAAAAATACCGGGGCCAGGGCTTGTTCCGGCAAATGTTCCATGAAATCCGCGACCTGGCCGGCCGCAAGGGCTGTGCGCGCATCACCCTGACGGTGTGGGAAAAGAGCGAGGCGCTGCAAGTGTATCTGCACAAGGGCTTTCGCAGCGTGGGCACGTTCGACTATGCCTACAGCCTGTTCTATGACCGGCTGCACTTTCTCGTGTATGAAGGAAACTGAGGAGGGAAACTGAGGGAGGCAGGGCGGCCGGCAGCCGCCCCGTGATGCAGCTTACAAAGCCAGGAAGGCCAGGCCCGCCACGGCCGTCGGCAGCAGGGCGCCCGCCAGCAGGCCGACGGCGCCGATCGATTCATCCTTGAAGCCGCGGCGCAGCAGGGCCACGCCGGCCGGGTTCGGCGCATTGGCGATGACGGTCAGGCCGCCGCCGGCCACGGCGCCCGCCATCAGCATGTATTTCGCTTCGTCCGTCATGCCGACGATCAGCGAACCGAGGTAGGTGAGGGCCGCATTGTCCGTGATCGCCGTCAAGCCCAGGGCGCCGAAGAACAGGGCCAGCGGTTTCAGGCTGGAAACGATGGGCTGCAGCCACCATTGCTGCATGCCGCCTAATACCACCAGGCCGCCGAGGAAGAAGCCGACCAATAAACCTTCCTTGAGGATCAGCGGGCTTTGATAACGCTCATACGCTTGCACGAAGCCGAGGAAGAACAGGAACAGGCCGATGAACAGCACGGGATGATGCGCCAGGGTAACGACGCCGGCCAGCACGATCATGTGCACGAGGCTGACGGCCAGCGGCACTTTCGGCGCTTCCACTTCGCCCGCTTTCGGCTTGATGTCGGAGGTGTTGCTGTGCAGATATTTGCGCAGCAATATGCTCACGCCCGTGGCGTTGACCAGCACGGCGATGGCCGCCTTCCAGCCGAAATGGCTGGCCATGTAGGCGCTGTCCCAGTTCCATGTGGTGGCCACCATCAGCACGGGCGGCGCCGCATACGAGGTGAGGGTGCCGCCGATGGAAACGTTGACGAACAGTACGCCCAAGGCGCCGTATTTCAGCCATTCAGGGATGCCCGGACGAAAGATTTGCGGCGCCAGCATCAGCGCGGCCAGGGTCATGGCGGCCGGTTCCGTGATCAGGGAGCCCGTCAGGGGCACGAGCGCCAGGCCCAGCCAGACGAGGGCCAGTTCCGTGCGCAGCGGCATCACGCGCGCCACGCCTTTCAGCAGGCGCTGCACGGCGTCGAGCACGGGGCGCGAGGCGGCCACGACCATGACGACGAAGACGAACAGCGGTTCCGTGTAGTGGCGCGACTCGGCATATTCGATGGCCGCATCGCTGCCCGAGACAAAGGCCATGATGATGATCAGGATGAAGGCCCAGAAGCCGAACACGACTTCCACTTCGCCCAGCAAGTGCAGCAGGCCCGCGTGGCGGGGGTGGCGCCGCGATAATGTCTCAAACGACTTGGCGGCGAAGGTGTGGATGAGCGCAAGGCCGAAGACGATGGCGCTGATGAGTTGGATGGTGGTCAAATGCGTTTCCTTATGGACGGAGGAAGCCGCCCGGTGCATTCCCGAGCGGTAAGGAGAGTGCTTATGGTACAGCAATCGATGCCAGAAACGGGGTTTTTCGGACATGGCGAAGCGGCCCCGGGCACGCCATCTGGCAGATAAGTCTTGCCAAAAGCGGGGCTGGATAGTACTGTATATGCATACAGTATTCATCTTCATATTCAATTATGCAACATTCCGAATTGATGGCGTCACCGGAAGCCTTGCATCCGTCTTTATGGCGCGCATCGCAGCTGGGCCAGGGCGCCGCGCGCTGCCTGGACACGGGCTTTGCCGCCCTGTCGGCGCAGCTGCCCGGCGGTGGCTGGCCCAGCGGCAGCCTCATCGATCTGCTGGTGCAGCAGCCGGGCAGCGGCGAATTGCGGCTGCTGGCGCCCGCGCTGGCGCAGCTGCCGGGCTTGCCCATCGTGCTGCTGCAGCCGCCCCATCCGCCGCAGGCGCTGGCCCTGGCCGCGCAGGGCCTGGCGCCATCGCAATTGTTGTGGCTCAAGAGCGCCGGCAGCAAGGATGCCTTGTGGGCGGCAGAAAACATCTTGCGCAGCGGCACGTGCGGCGCCCTGCTGTTCTGGCAATCGCACGTACGCGCCGACAGCCTGCGCCGGCTGCATCTGGCGGCGCAGTCGGGCAACACCCTGTTCTGCATGCTGCGCCCCTTGCACGGCGCGCAGGATGCGTCGCCCGCGCCCTTGCGCCTGTCCGTGCGCCCGGCCGCCGGCGGCATCGAGATCGGCTTCATCAAGCGCCGGGGACCGCAGCGCGACGCGCCGTTGTTCCTGCCCCTGCAACCTCCTTCTTTATTGCTGCGCCATGCGACTCTGGATCGGCCTGTACCTGCCCCGGCTCCCGCTCGAAGTATTTTGCCCGCGCTGGTCGGCTGACAGCCTCGGCGTAGTACTGGAGCAGGAGCAAGTGATGGCCCTGTCGCCGCTGGCGTTGGCGGCCGGCATCCGGCCCGGCATGCGCCGCGCCGGTGCGCTGATGCTGGCGCCGCAGGCGCGTTTGCACGAACGCTCGCCCGAGCTGGAAGCGCAGGCCCTGCAGGCGGTGGCGCTGGCGCTGCTGCAATATTCGCCGCTGGTGGCGCAGGGCGAGGAAGCGACCCTGCTCGTCGACGCGGGCGCCAGCCTGCGCCTGTTCGGCGGCGTGCGCGCCCTGTGCCGGCACATCGCGGCCAGCTTGCGCGCGCTCGGCTACACGGCCCAGCTGTCGTGCGCCCCCACGGCGCGCGGCGCCTGGCTGCTGGCGCGCGCCGCCACGCGCCGGGGGCGCGTGCTGGGCATGGCCAGCCTGGTGCGCCGCCTCGACGGCCTGCCGTGCGCCCTGCTGCCGCCCGCGCGCCCCTGGCTGGACTGGCTGGACGGCATCGGCTGCCGCACCCTGGGGCAGCTGCGCCACTTGCCCCGGCCCGGCTTGCAGCGCCGCTGCGGCGCAGCCTTGCTGGCCATGTTCGACGACGCGCATGGCCACAGCACGGAACTGTACGCGTGGCTGGAAGCACCGCCCACGTTCCGCGCCAGCCTGGAACTGTTCGACCGCGTCGAGCACGCTGACGCGCTGCTGTTCGGCGCGCGCCGCTTGCTGCAGCAGATGACGGGCTGGCTGTGCGCGCGGCAATTCGCCGTCGAGCGCATCCAGTTGCTGCTGGCGCATGAGCGGGGCAGGGTGGCGCGCCCGCCCACCGTCATCGACCTGGCCTTGGGGGAAGCCGTCTGGCGCGACGAGCATCTGTTGCGTTTGCTCAAGGAGCGCCTGGCGCAGCTGGTGCTGGACGCGCCCGTGATCGGCTTGAGCCTGGAAGCGCTGCAGGTGCAGCCGATGGCGCCGCCCAGCGAGAGCCTGTTCCCCGAGCCGGGCGGCACGCCGCAGGAGCGCCAGCGCCTGCTGGAATTGCTGGTGGCGCGCCTGGGCATGGACAATGTCCTGCAGGCCGCGCCGCGCGCCGATTACCGCCCCGAAGCGGCCAACCGGTGGCTGCCGCTGCCGACCAAGCCGGCTGGAAAAAACGCGCTGCCCGACTTGCCGCCCGGCTTGCCCGGCATGCCCCGTCCCGGCTGGCTGCTGGCCCAGCCCATCGCCCTCCTGATGCGCGAGCACCGGCCCTTCTATGGCTCGCCCCTGAAAATGGTGTCCGTGGCCGAGCGCATCGAGGCGGGCTGGTGGGGCCAGTCGCAGGCGCGCGATTATTTTATTGCGGAAGGCCTCGACCACGCCCATTACTGGGTCTACCGCGAACGCATCGCCGGCAGCGGCGAAGACGCCGCGCCGCGCTGGTTTTTGCATGGTTTGTTTGGCTGAACGAGGGGGCATTCCTGCATGCCTGGCCTGCCTGTTTTGCTCTGGCTTTCCCGTGATAAATGGGGAGAATTGATACTGCCTGCCCCTGTAAAATACCTGGCCAGAAGGCGTGATGATATCTTTGGGGAAATATGAAACTGCTACGGCTGCTGGTATTGCTACTCTTGTCCTGTCAGACTCCGGCGCGTGCCGCTCATCAGCCGTCTCCGCATACGGCCATGGCAAGCTATGAGCAGGTGCAATCTTTGCGGGAAAGCGCTTTCAACATCATTGTCAACGCCAGGGATGACCCGGCAGCGCTGAAAAAATATGCGCGGGCGCTGGAAGCCATCCTCGTCTACCTGGACAGGCCGGAGGTGCGTGATCTGGCGGCCGGTAATACGTACCTGCAATTTTGCGGATTTAATCTGCGGCTGGACCTGGCCGAAACGTATGGCAAACTGAAGCAGCAAGACAAGGCGGCCAAAACTTTGCAGGAAATCAACGACATAAGCTGGACGCCGGTACTGCTGAACGTGATGAAAGACAGGCCCAGCCTGGCAAAGATGGCAGATGAGCCGCGCGTGCAAAAGATACTGTCCGTTGCCGCCATCCCTACCCAGCTATGGTCATCCGAGGCCACGTACCCTTATGCCGCCACCTTGAGCGTCGAAGAGCGGGTGGCGGGGCTTTCGCAATTCTGGCACCAGGTCAGGGACAGTTTCGTCTATTTCGACCACGTGCCGGAGCTCGACTGGAACAAGGTCTACCTGGAATATCTGGGCAAGGTGATCGCGGCCGCAACGACGGAAGAATATTACCGCGTGCTGTCGCAACTGGCGCCCTTGCTCAGGGACGGCCACACGAATATTTATGCGCCGCCAGAGCTCGGCAAGAAGTTGTATGCCAGGCCGCCGCTGCGCACCGTCATGCTGGATGGCAAAGTGCTCATAGCAGAAATTCATAGCCCTTCGCTGAAGGCCCGGCTTGCGCTTGGCGATGAAGTGCTGACCATCGACGGCATACCGGTTCAGGATTACGCGAAACAATACATACTGCCCTTGGTGAGTAGTTCGACGGAGCAAGATCGTCAACTGCGTACCTACGGCTATCAGCTCCTGGCGGGCGATGCGGACAGGCCAGTCACGCTGGGCTTGCGCAATATGGCCGGGCTGGAGCGTATTGAAGTCATCGCCAGGTCGGAGCATGCCGACATTGACAAGAAAGAAGTCTTTAATTTCAAGATGTTGCCAGGACGTATAGCCTATCTGTCTCTCGATCATTTTGAGAGCGATGAAGGCGTGAGGAAATTGAAAAAGGTTTTGCCTGACATCCTGCAGGCCAAGGCGCTGGTGCTCGATATCCGGAAAAATGGCGGAGGTTCGACGCAGTTCGGTGCAGATATTCTCAGTTATCTGACCCAGAAGCCGATACCGTTTTCGAAAAGCTATGTGCGAAGCGATAATGGGTTTACCCGCAACGACGGGGCGCATATTGTATGGAAAGCTATGGGCGGCAAGGGCAGTGAAGCGCACTATTCGCGCGAGCGCGTTTTTGACGGTCCGGTGGCGGTGCTGACAGGCGCCGCTACGTTTTCAGCGGCAGAGGATTTTCTTGTTTCCTTCGATACATTGCAGAGGGGAGTAAAGATAGGCGAGGCGACAGGCGGAAGCACGGGCCAGCCCATCCTTGTGTATTTACCCGGCGGCGGCTACGGACGGATTTGTGCCAAGCGCGATACCTATCCTGATGGGCGGGAATTCGTGGGTGTGGGCATTTTCCCCGATGTCGAGGTGCGTGCCACCAGGGAAAGCCTGGCCGCAGGCGAGGATGTCGTGCTGAGCAAGGCGGTGAGCCTGTTGGGCCAGCGCACGCAGTGACGCCGGCAGTGGCGATGGCCGCGCAACGCACATTGCCATGCTTGGCTATACTTGCTTTCTTGCGCCACGTCATACACTCAATAAGGATTTTCATGTCCCAACTTTCCGACTTCCCCATCACCCGCAAATGGCCGGCCCTGCACCCCGAGCGCCTGCAGCTGTACTCGCTGCCGACGCCGAACGGCATCAAGGTGTCCATCCTGCTGGAAGAGCTGGGTCTCCCATACGAGCCGCACCTGGTCAGCTTCGAGCAGAACGACCAGCTGTCGCCCGCCTTCCTGTCCCTCAATCCGAACAACAAGATTCCCGCCATCCTCGACCCGGATGGTCCGGCTGGCCAGCCGCTGGCCCTGTTCGAGTCGGGTGCCATCCTGCTGTACCTGGCGGAAAAGACGGGCAAGTTCCTGCCGCAGGACGCGGCCTTGCGCTATGAAACCATCCAGTGGCTGATGTTCCAGATGGGCGGCGTCGGCCCCATGTTCGGCCAGGTGGGTTTCTTCCACAAATTCGCCGGCAAGGAATACGAAGACAAGCGTCCGCTCGAACGCTACCTGGGCGAAGCGAGGCGTCTGCTGGGCGTGCTCGAGCAGCGCCTGCAGGGCCGCGACTGGATCATGGGCAGCCAGTACACGATTGCCGACATCGCCATCTTCCCGTGGGTGCGCTGCCTGGTGGGCTTCTATGGCGCCGGCGAGCTCGTCGGTTTTAACGATTTCCCGAACGTGCGGCGCGTTCTGGACGCCTTCCTGGCCAGGCCCGCCGTTGCCAGGGGCGTGGATATTCCCAAG
Organism: Janthinobacterium sp. TND4EL3; assembly: GCF_900156175.1. GTDB lineage: Bacteria > Pseudomonadota > Gammaproteobacteria > Burkholderiales > Burkholderiaceae_D > Janthinobacterium. Next base: position 62,907 of record NZ_FTMV01000006.1, on the reverse strand, counting down.
CGTGCTTAAAACAGGCGGCGGCCGGGCGGCGCTACAATGCGCCATCGGCCGCCCTGTGCGGCAGCTTTGATCTGAGAAAATGAAATCCACCCGGCAAGATTTTCCCGGCGCCCACGGCCATGTGCTGGCGGCGCGGCTCGATGCGCCCGACGGCGCCATCCGCGCCTACGCGCTGTTCGCCCACTGTTTTACTTGCGGCAAGGACGTGCTGGCCGCGCGGCGCATCGCGCAAGGCTTGACGGAACACGGCATCGCCGTGCTGCGCTTCGACTTCACGGGACTGGGCGCCAGCGAAGGCGAGTTTGCCGCCACGAATTTCTCGTCGAATGTGGACGATTTGATCGCTGCCGCCGATTTCCTGCGGGCAAAACATGCTGCGCCGCAATTGCTGATCGGCCACAGCCTGGGTGGCGCCGCCGTGCTGGCCGCAGCCGCGCACGTGCCGGAAGCGACCGCCATTGCCACCCTGGCCGCACCGAGCACGCCCGCGTATGTCACGCGCATGTTCAGCGAGCACCTGGAACAAATCGCCGCCGAGGGCGAGGCGCTGGTGCAGCTGGAAGGGCGGCCCTTCCGCATTCGCCAGCAATTCGTCGACGACGCGGGCAGCCACAGTCTGAAAGAGCACATCGCCGGCCTGCGCCGCGCCCTGCTGGTGATGCACGCGCCGAACGACACGACGGTAAGCCTGTCGAACGCGATGGATATCTTTACGGCCGCCAAGCACCCGAAAAGCTTCGTCTCGCTCGACGATGCCGACCACTTATTGACGGGGCGCAATGATGCGGCCTATGTCGCCAATGTGATCGCCGCCTGGAGCGCGCGCTATATCAACTAAGCTGAACCAAATTGTCGCGCATGAAAAACGCCGTACCGGCGAGATGCGGGTACGGCGCAGATGGTGCTGATAGCTTGAAGGCTCAGTCTTCGTCGAATTCTGCCGAAAGATCCTTCCAGCCTTTGCTGACTGCAAAGGCGGAAAATTCCTCGGGCGCTTCCAGGACGATCAGTTTCTTGTCTTGCAAGCCCAGGTCGCCATGGCCGAAGTCGGGGCCCACGTAGCCGAGGCTGCGCAGGCGGGCCAGGATGTGGCCGACCAGGGTCTTGTCCTTGTACGCGCCCGCTTCGAGCGGGGCGGCGAAATCGACGTAGACGTCGATGATGCCGTAGCCTTCGTCAAAGATGCGGATGGCCTTGATGTCGTGGGCACGGCCGGAGCCGTCGGTGGCCTTGAAGGGGCCGCTGAGCTGGATGTCGGTGTCATTGTTCATGCCGCCAGCATACACCAAAAACCGGCCCCGCATGGGGGGCGCGGCGCAAAATCGCCATGCTTATCCCCGCCTCAGCGCGCCTGCAGGATGGCCGACAGGCGGTCGCGCGTGCCGGCGATGCGCTCGAGCTGCGGGTAGCGCAAGCCGCCGTGGTAGTCGAGCGCCACCGTCTGGAATTGCTTGCCCTTTCTGACTAGCAAGTTGATCGGTTGCGGGCTCGTCTTGGCCGCCTGGATGGCCGCCTTCAGCAGCTTGGGTGTGTAAGCCGTGCCATTGACGGCGAGCAAGGTCGTATTGCCCGACAAGCCCGCCTTGAAGGCGGGGCCGTCCCACAGCAGCTTGCCCAGCTTGCCATCCTTGTCGATCGTCAAGCCCAGCGAGTACGTCAGGTCCGTGCCCTTGCTGCGCTCTTCATTGGCTTTCATGAACGGCGTGGGCGCGTCGCGGTAGACGAGTTTCCAGCCGGCACGGGCCAGGCCGTCCAGCGGTGCGCCGGGGCCGTGGCCGTCGAGGCGCGTGCGCAAAAAGGTGGTCCAGTCGTGCGGCTGCACGGCGTTCAGGGCCGCCACCACGTCCTCGAAGGTGTAGGGCAGGGGCGTCGTGCTGCCGTCCTGCACGCCAAAGAAACTGCGCGCGAAGTCGTCCAGCGAGCGGCGCTCGCCCGACAGTTGCCGGATGGTGGTGTCGACGTCGAGCCAGACCAGCGCGCCTTCCATATAGTAATCCTCGTCGCGCTGCCAGCTGCTCCAGGCGATGGGGCGCCGGCCATTGATGATGGGGTCGTTCGTCGTGTCCTGCATGGTGCGCCAGCTGCGCCCCGGCATCACGTCGTAATGGGCGGCCGTCGCAGCGAACAGGTCGCGCATGTGGGCCGGGGCCACCAGGCCGGAGCGGGCCGCCAGCACATTGCCCCAGTATTGCGTCTGGCCTTCGTAGACCCACAGCAGGCTGTTCTGCAGCGGCGTGTTGAAGTCCGGCGTGTCCTGGCCGGCGGGGCGGCGGAACTTGCCGTTCCACGAGTGCACCAGCTCGTGCGGCAGCAGCACGCGGCCCGCCTCGTTCTTGTCCCACTCGCTGAAATAACCGGGCTTGACGCCGTTTTCGCTCGATTGCAGGTGTTCGCGGCCGATGCCGCCGAACTCGTCGCTCAGGGCCAGCAGGAAATCATAGTGGCGGTAATGGCGCGCGCCGAACAGTTTATAGGCTTGCTGCAGCATGGCGCGGTGTTGCTCGACTTGCTGCGGCGTCGCTTCCAGGCTGTCGGCGCTGTCGGCCATCACGTTCAGGTGCACGGGGACACTGGCGCCGGGATCGAGGTCGATGCGTTCGAAGTGGCGTCCGGCAAAGACGGGCGAGTCGACCAGGGTGTCGAGGTCCAGCGGCTCGAAATCGACTTGCTGGCCGGCCGGCGTGGCCGCCCGCGCGCGCACTTCCAGGGCGCTGGCAAATTCCCAGCCGGCGGGCAGGCTCAGGCTCGGCTGCACGAGGATGTCGCGCGCGGCGCGCCCGGCCGGATACAGTGTCATCGCATGCCATTGCACGCCCAGCATGGCGCCCGTCATGGTGATGCGGCCCTGGCTCGTGTCGACGGGCGAGAGGAACTGGTATTGCGCTTCCACGGCCGTGGCACCGGCCGGCACGTCGAGGTGGAAGGCGAACATGTTGACGGGATCGCGCCGCCACTCCAGGGGCTGGCCATTGGCGGACAGGCGCAGGCCGGCCAGCTGGTTCAGCGGGCCGCTGGGGCCGTGGTTGCCCGGTACCCATTGCGGATACAGCAGGGTCAGCTTGCCGGGCGCGGCGGGAATGCTTGCGCGGATGCTGAACAGTTGCTGCGCCACGTTGCTGGCATCGACATGCAGCACGATGGGGGGAGCCATGGGCGAGGCGGCCTGGGCCACTGCGGAAACGAGAAAGGAGAAGGACAAGGACAGGACGGCACGGGAACAAGGCATGGGACGGGGCGGCTTCGTGGAGGGCAAAGGCCGAGTCTAGCACTCTGTAAAAATTTCTTACAAATTTGGCTCCGTCTGGGGCGTGTTGCGCCAATTTCAAGGCCTTGAAGGCCGCTTGATCGTCCTTAGATTGGTAGCAAGCGGATGCTCACGGTGAGGTCCGCCCCTCTTATCGCTTTATTTGAAAAGGATATTTATCATGCGTACTTTTGACCTTGCTCCCCTGTACCGTTCCGCCATCGGCTTCGACCGCCTGGCACAGCTGCTCAACGAACAGCGCGCCGATGCGCAACCGAGCTATCCCCCATACAACATCGAACTGGTGTCGGAAGATAAATACCGGATCGTGATGGCATTGGCCGGCTTCTCGCGCGAAGAGATCGACATCATCACCGAACGCGACTCGCTGCACGTCACGGGCCGCAAGCAGAAAGATGGCGTCGAGCGCACGTTCTTGCACCGCGGCATCGCTGCCCGCGATTTCGAACAGCGTTTCCAGCTGGCCAACCACGTGAAGGTCACGGGCGCCACGTTTGAGAACGGCATGCTGACCATCGACCTCGTGCGGGAAGTGCCGGAAGCGCTGAAACCGCGCAAGATCGAGATCGGCACCGGCAGCGGGACCATTTCCGCCGCCACCGTCAGCACGCTGGAACAGCGCCAGGCGGCCTGATCTGATCGCGGCGCCCCCCGGGCGCCCGGACAGCCCCTTTGCATGCAGTAAAATACTGGCCGGTTGATCCGGCCAGTGTCACGTCCAGGCCCGGTATGCCCTTCCATAGCCCGCCATGCGATGCGCGTGCGGAACGCAAGATTAAGCGATGCTTAAAGGCGCAAATGCCTGTTTCCAAATGGAAAAATGTTAAGCACTGCCTAAGACTCGTGGCCCACTATTGCATACATCAAAATCTCATTGAATGAGGAGCAATTCATGGAAAAGCAAACGAAAACCGCATCCCTGAACATCAAACGCACCGTAGCCGCGCTGGCCGCGATCGGTGTGCTGGGCGCCGGCGGCGCCATGGTGGTGCATCAGAACAATGCCGGCGCGAATGCCGCCGCCGTTGCTTCGGCTCCCGTGGCCGCTGCCGTGGCGCCCGCCGCCGCTGGCGCGCCGCTGGTGGCCTTGCCCGACTTTAGCCAGATCGCCGCGCGCAACAGCCCGGCCGTCGTCAATATCAGCGTCACGGGCAGCACCAAGGTGGCCTACGACCCCTCGGCCCAGGCCGGCAACGACGATTTCGGCAACGACCCCTTCTTCGAATTCTTCCGCCGCTTCCAGGGCCCGCAGGGCGGACAGCGGGGCGGGCGCGACGTGCCCACGCACGGCCTCGGTTCCGGCTTCATCGTCAGCCCCGACGGCGTCATCATGACCAATGCCCACGTGGTGCGCGATGCGCGCGAAGTGACCGTCAAGCTCAATGACCGCCGCGAATTCCGCGCCAAGGTGCTCGGCACGGATCCGAAGACCGATATCGCCGTGCTGAAGATCGACGCCAACAACCTGCCCGTCGTGCCGCTCGGCCATTCGAGCGACCTGAAAGTGGGCGAGTGGGTGCTGGCCATCGGTTCGCCGTATGGCTTCGACAGCACGGTGACGGCGGGCGTCGTCAGCGCCAAGGGCCGTTCCCTGCCCGATGACAGCAACGTGCCCTTCATCCAGACGGACGTGGCGGTCAACCCCGGCAACTCGGGCGGCCCCCTGTTCAACACGCGTGGCGAAGTGGTCGGCATCAATTCGCAGATCTACAGCCAGACGGGCGGCTTCCAGGGCCTGTCGTTCGCCATCCCCATCGACCTGGCCGGCCGCATCAAGGACCAGATCGTTGCCACGGGCAAGGCCAGCCACGCCAAGCTGGGCGTGACGGTGCAGGAAGTCAACCAGGGCTTTGCCGACTCGTTCAAGCTGGCCACGCCGGAAGGCGCGCTGGTGGCCAATGTCGAGCGGGGCAGCCCGGCCGACAAGGCGGGCCTGAAATCGGGCGACGTGGTGCGCAAGGTGAATGGCCAGCGCATCATCGGCTCGGCCGACTTGCCGGCGCTGGTGGGCACGTCCTTGCCAGGCGACAAGATCAGCATGGATGTCTGGCGTGACGGCAAGATCGTCACCCTGACGGCCACGCTGGGCAATGCGGCCGACAAGGTGGCCGAAGTGGCGAAGAGCGACAGCGCCGCCGGCAAGGTAAAGCTGGGCCTGGCCCTGCGTCCGTTACAATCGGATGAAAAACGCGAGGCGGGCATCAGCGCCGGCCTGCTGGTGGAAGACGCGGGCGGTGCGGCGGCGAATGCCGGCGTGCAGCCGGGTGACGTGCTATTGTCGGTCAATGGCCGTCCCGTCAACACGGTCGAGCAGGTGCGCGACGTGGTCGAGAAATCCGCCAAGTCGGTGGCCTTGCTGATACAGCGCGGCCCGGACAAGATTTTTATTCCCGTGCGCCTCGGTTGATCTGGCACAGGATGCCAGGTCGGATAATCAGTAAATATGAAGGAGTAGGGCATGCGGCTGTTGCTGGTGGAAGACGATACGATGATCGGCGAGGTGGTGCTCGACCTGCTGCGCGCCGAGCATTACGCGGTGGACTGGGTCAAGGATGGCGACATGGCCGACACGGCCCTGCAGACGCAGACCTATGACCTGGTGCTGCTGGACCTGGGCTTGCCGCGCAAGGATGGCCTCGACGTGCTGCGCTCGATGCGCTTGCGCAAGCTCGATACGCCCGTGCTGGTCGCCACGGCGCGCGACGCCGTCGAGCAGCGCATCGCGGGCCTGGACGCGGGCGCCGACGATTACGTATTAAAACCGTATGACCTCGACGAACTGCTGGCGCGCATCCGCGCCCTGCTGCGGCGCGCCTCGGGCCGGCCGGAGCCGGTCTTCGAGCACCAGGGCGTCTCCATCAACCCGCTGACGCGCGAAGTGATCGCCGATGGCCATCCCGTCAACCTGTCGGCGCGGGAATGGGCCGTGCTCGAAGCACTGATCGCGCGTCCCGGCATCGTGCTGTCGCGCGCGCAGCTGGAAGAAAAGCTGTACAGCTGGAAGGATGAAGTCAACAGCAACGCCGTCGAAGTGTATATCCACGGCTTGCGCAAGAAGCTCGGCAGCGACTTGATCCAGAACGTGCGCGGCCTCGGCTACATGGTGCCCAAGGCATGAGGATGAAGGTCACGGTGACGCACTCGCTGCGCGGCCGCCTGCTGTGGTTTCTGCTGGCGGCCATCATCATGGCGGCCCTGGCGCAAGCGTCGATCGCCTACCGCAGCGCCCTGTACGACGCCGACCAGATCTTCGACTATCACATGCAGCAGATGGCCCTGTCGCTGCGCTCGGGCGCGCCGCTGGCCAACCACGCGCAAGCCTTGCCGGCCGACCCCGTCAACAATGACATGGTGGTGCAGGTGTGGACCCCGGACGGCGTGCAGGTGTTCCGTTCGATCACGCGCGCGGAATTGCCGCAGCGCGCCGTGCTGGGCTTTTCCAACGTGAAGGCCAACGGCACCACCTACCGCATCTTTTCCGTGCAAACCAGTTCCCAGACCGTGCAGATCGCCCAGGACATGGCCGTCAGGAAGCGCATGGCCGGCAGCCTGGCGCTGCGCACGGTCGGTCCCATCGCCCTGATGGCGCCTATCCTGATGCTCGTCGTCTGGTGGGTCGTCAGCGGTTCGCTGGCGCCCGTCTCGCGCGTGCGCAAGCAGGTGGCGGCGCGCCAGGCGGACGATTTGTCGCCCGTCTCGGAAGCGGGCTTGCCCGACGAAGTGCGGCCCCTCGTGCATGAACTCAATTTGCTGTTCGGCCGCGTCAAGACGGCGTTCGACGCGCAGCAGCATTTCGTCGCCGACGCCGCGCATGAACTGCGCACGCCGCTGGCGGCCCTGAAACTGCAGGTCTTGAGCCTGGAGCGGGCCGAATCGCAGGAAAAGCGCAGCCTGGCGATCAGCCGCGTCAGCGCCGGCATCGAGCGGGCCACGCGCCTGGTCGAGCAGCTGCTGGTGCTGGCCCGCCAGGAGGCCAGCGCCGCCAGCGGCGACCAGCTGCAGGCGGTGGACTTGAACGACGTCGTCAAGCGCGCGCTGGGCGACATGGCCGGCATTGCGCAGGCGCGCAAGATCGACCTGGGCCTGCACCACATGGATGCGGCCAGCGTCGCCGGCCAGGCCGACGCGCTCAACATCATGCTGCGCAACCTGGTCGACAACGCCATCAAGTACACGCCGCAGGGCGGCACGGTCGACATCGACCTGCGCGCCAGCCCCGTCGGCGTGACCTTATCGGTGGAAGACAGCGGCCCCGGCATCCCGCCCGAGGAGCGCGAGCGCGTCTTCAGCCGCTTCTACCGCGTGCCCGGCACGGACGCCAACGGCAGCGGCCTGGGGCTGGCCATCATCAAGGCCATCGCCGAACGCCATGGCGCGCGCCTGGTGCTCGATAAATCAGAACGCCTGGGCGGCCTGTGCGTGCGCGTGGAATTCCCGCAAGCCGTGAAGAAATAGCGTTTTGATCATGATCTTTGGCATGTTGCATTGACGCGCGCGCCGTGGCCCTATATTGTCTGCGAAACAAGCAGAACCAGACCACGGAGCGCAGCATGCAGAGAATCGGATTTTCAGGAACCCTCGACCCCATCACCAACGGCCACATGTGGGTGATCGGCGAGGCGCGTTCGCTTGCCGACGAGGTGATCGTGTTCCTGTCGCAAAACCCCGCCAAGAAACCGCAGTTCCCCGCCGAAGACCGCAAGCGCATCATCGAACAGAGCGCGCGCGAGTGCGGCTGGGACAATGTGCAGGTGGTCATCGTCAAGGGCGACTACACGGCGCGCGCGGCGAAAAAACACGGCTGCGACTACCTGATACGCGGCATCCGCACGACGGCCGATTTCGACTATGAAAACCTGATCCAGCAAACGAATGTGGACGTGTTGCAGGGTGCCAAGACCATCTTCGTCATGCCGCCGCGCGACCTCGGCTCCGTCAGCTCCAGCTTCGTCAAGGCGCTGGAAGGCCCGGTCGGCTGGAACTGGACCATGAAGAAATTCGTCCCCGGCCCCGCCTACCACGCGTGGATACTCGACTGCCTGCGCAAGGAGTGGGAAGCGCTGTGGAACTATGCCGCCGCCTCGCAGGCCGGCATCGCGCTGGCGGATCACTGGTTCGCGCACCTGACGGGGCCGCAGGCCTACGGCGGCGCGGACCGCCACTATCACAACCTCGACCACCTGGTGCACGGCCTGTCCGAGATCCGCGTGTGGGCCGACAACACGTATGCCTCGAAACGCGACAGCGCGCTGGTGAAGAAGGCGTTCTGGTTCCACGACGCCGTCTACAGCCACGACGAAGAAGCCCTGTATTCGAGCGAAGAGGCGAGCGCCCAGCTGTGGCTGGCCAGCGGCCTCGATGCGGACGATAACATTGATGTGGCGCAATTGATCCGCGTCACGGACCACTTCCAGGGACCCGGCATCAGCCATGCGCTGAAAGACGCCATGCTCAGCGCCGACCTGGCCATCCTGGGGCAGGACGATGAGGTGTACCAGGCCTACACGCAAGCGATCGGCCGCGAATATGCGCACGTGGACCCCGCGCGCTTCAAGCAGCAGCGGGGCCTGGCCCTGCAGCACCTGTGCGCCAAGGCGCAGGCGGGCCAGCTGTTCGGCGACGCGTATTTCGCCGACCAGTACAACGAGCGGGCCATCGAGAACATGCAGAAGGAGATGGCGGCGCTGGCGGGCTGATGACTGTCAGGGGCGGGCGGCGGCATGCGCCAGCGCATCGTCGAGCCGGTCGTTGCCCCAGAATAGTTCACCGTCACTGATGAAGCTGGGGGCGCCGAACAGCTTGAGCGCTTGTGCCTGCTCAGTCTGGCGACGCAGGCGCAGCTTGTTGTCCTGTGTCAAAGCCAGCGCCAGGATGGCGCGTGCATCGAGGCCCAGTTCCTCCAAGGCCTCGCTGACGGCCGCGATGTTGTCGATATCGCGGTCCGCGGCAAAATTCATCGTCATCATGCGGCGCGCAAAGGGCGCAATCCATCCCTGGTCCGCGCCGATCAGCGCCACGCGCATGGGCAGCAGGGCCGTGCGGGGGAATGCGCCCGGTTGCCGCCATGGCAAGCCATACTTTTCGCACTGGCGCGCCATGTCGCGCCATGTGTAGTCGCCCTTGAGTTTTTGCAGGACGAAGGGCGACGTCTCCCAGCCCAGCGCCTTGAAGACGACGCCCAGCAAGAAGGGTTTCCAGATCACATGGACCTGCTTTTCGCGCGCCAGCGCTTCGATGCGCATGGCGCTCAAGTAGCTGTAGTTGCTGCCGAAATCCAACCAGAATTCCAGTGCCGCCATGGTATCGCTCCCAGGTCAGGCGGCAGCCGCCCTGGCGCGCGCCGCGTGCAGTTTCTTGAAGCTGTCGATCAGGCGCTCGTGCCGGTCCAGGCCTTCCAGCTGCATGCTGGTCGGGGTCAGGCCGAAGAAGCGCACGCTGCCGTCCACCGAGCCCAGCGCCGCGTCCATGCGGGCGTCGCCATACATGCGGCGGAAATTGACGACGTAGTCGTCCAGTTCCAGCTCGTCATCGAGTTCCACTTCCAGCACCACGTTCAAGGCTTGATAGAACAGCTTGCGCTCGACCGTGTTGTCGTTGTACTGCAGGAAGGTTTCCACCAGTTCCTTCGCTTCCTCGAATTGCTGCAAGGCGAGATGAATCAGCAGCTTCAATTCCAGGGTCGTCAGCTGGCCCCACACCGTGTTTTCGTCAAACTCGATGCCGATCAGGGTGGCGATGTCGCCGTACTCGTCGAGCTCGCTGTTTTCCAGCCGGTCGAGCAGGTCTTCCAGGCGGGCGTCGTCCAGCTGATGCAGGTTCAGGATGTCGGCGCGGAACAGCAGCGCCTTGTTGGTATTGTCCCAGATCAAATCTTCGACCGGATACACTTCCGAGTAACCGGGCACGAGGATACGGCAGGCGACGGCGCCCAGCTGGTCATACACGGCCGTGTACGCTTCCTTGCCCATGCCGGCGAGGATGCCGAACAGGGTCGCCGCTTCCTCGGCATTCGAGTTTTCGCCGTGGCCGGAAAAATCCCACTCGACAAAATCGTAATCGGCCTTCGCGCTGAAGAAGCGCCACGAGACGATGCCGCTCGAATCGATGAAGTGTTCGACGAAGTTGTTCGGCTCGGTGACGGCTTCGCTGGCAAACGTCGGCTGCGGCAAGTCGTTCAAGCCTTCGAAGCTGCGGCCCTGCAGCAATTCCGTCAGGCTGCGCTCGAGCGCCACCTCAAAGCTCGGGTGTGCGCCGAACGAGGCGAACACGCCGCCCGTGCGCGGGTTCATCAGGGTGACGCACATCAGCGGATACACGCCGCCCAGCGACGCATCCTTGACCAGCACGGGGAAGCCCTGTTCTTCCAGGCCGGCGATGCCGGCCACGATGCCCGGATATTTCGCCAGCACTTCCTGCGGCACGTCGGGCAGGGCGATCTCGCCTTCGATGATTTCGCGCTTGACGGCCCGCTCGAAAATTTCTGACAGGCATTGCACCTGCGCTTCGGCCAGCGTATTGCCGGCGCTCATGCCATTGCTGACATACAGGTTTTCAATCAGGTTGGACGGGAAATACACGGTCTCGCCGTCGGACTGGCGCACGTATGGCAGCGAGCAGATGCCGCGCTCCGCATTGCCGGAATTGGTGTCGATCAGGTGCGAACCGCGCAGCTCGCCATCAGGGTCGTAGATGCCCAGGCTGTATGCATCGAGGATTTCCTTGGGCAGCGCATCCTTGCGGCCCGGCTTGAACCAGCGCTCGTTCGGGTAATGGACAAAATCCGCGTTGGCGATGTCCTCGCCCCAGTACGCGCCCGCGTAGAAATGGTTGTTGCTGAGACGTTCGATGTACTCGCCCAGGGCCGAGGCCAGCGCGCTTTCCTTGCTCGCGCCCTTGCCATTGGTAAAGCACATGGGCGAGTGCGCGTCGCGGACATGCAGCGACCACACATTGGGCACGATGTTGCGCCACGAGGCGATTTCAATCTTGATGCCCAGGTTCGCCAGCACGCCCGACATATTGGCGATGGTCTGCTCCAGCGGCAGATCCTTGCCTGCAATGAAGGTATGCGCTGCGCCGGCTGGATTGAGCATCAGCAAGGATTGCGCATCGGCATCCAGATTCGCGACTTCTTCGATGACGAATTCTGGCCCCTCCTGTACCACTTTTTTTACCGTGCAACGCTCGATCGAGCGCAGGATGCCCTGGCGGTCCTTGGCGGAGATATCTTCCGGCAACTCGACCTGGATCTTGAAAATCTGCTTGTAGCGGTTTTCCGGATCGACGATGTTGTTCTGCGACAGACGGATGTTTTCGGTGGAAATATTGCGTGTATTGCAATACAACTTCACGAAGTACGCGGCACACAGTGCCGATGAGGCCAAAAAGTAGTCGAACGGGCCAGGCGCCGAGCCATCGCCCTTGTAGCGGATGGGCTGGTCGGCAATGACCGTAAAATCGTCGAACTTGGCTTCGAGACGCAGCTTGTCGAGAAAGTTGACTTTAATTTCCATGAGGTAATCCAATACTGTGCTTATGAGTTAGGCGCTATTATCCGTGCTTTCCGCCGCGGGGCAAAGAAAGTTGGCCGCACCCACGCCGCTCGCTTTGGCCTGCAGGGATGGCTCAAGCGTGGCCTGGGGACTCGCGGCGATGCATGGAGCCAGTTCGGGCATGCCATATAATGTCCGAATTGAATACACGAACGTAGCAAAGTGATGAACGTGATAATTTTCAGGCGGCTTGCAATTGCCGTGATGTTGCTGGTGCAGCCCTGGTGCGCCATGAGCGCGCCGCTCAGGATTGAAACCATCCACGGCCCGCCGTGGGGATTCGTTGGCAGCGATGGCCGGCCCACCGGCATGATGTACGAAATCGGCAATCGCATCGCAGAAGTGGCCGGCTTCGCCTACACCAATTCCCTGATCCCCTATCCCAGAACCGCCGCCGATATTGAAAACGGAAGCGCCGACTTTACCATACGTTTCGGCAATGAGCAGATGACGCGCGGCGCCGTGGCGGTCGGCGTTGTCGTGTCGATGCCTGTCATCGTGGTCGGCCCGTCGGGGACGCACTACCGTCATCTGGACGAATTGCGCGGCAAGACCGTAGGCATCGTCCGCACCAGCAAATATGTAGAGCAATTTGATACGGACAATGCGATCCAGAAGTATTCTGTCAATGACTACGTGGCAATGGCAAAAATGTTGTCAATGCGACGTCTGGATGCGGGAATAGGCTCCAGCGTGGGCTTGTATTACGGCGCCTATATGGCCGGCATCAAAGCGGCAGACCTGGGTACTCCGCTCGTCCTGGGCAGCAACGATTTCATTCTGTTTTTATCCAGGAAAAACGCACGCCCGGAAACCCAGTTGGCATTAAAAGAGGCGCTACGAAAACTCACCAGCAGTGGCGAGATCAGGCAGATCATGGGCAAGTACACCAAATCGTTCAGCATGGATCTGCCGCAGAAATAAGCTGTGCGCCAGATCCGGCGCGTCGAGGCAAGTGGAAACAACAGCGGCTGCCCATGCCGGCGCAGCCGCTGTTTTCTTATGCGGACACGGTGGTCAGAACTTCACCCACAGCCGTCCGAAATACGAGGCGCCGTTCAGGCCGAACTGCACGCTGTCGTACTTGAAGCCATTGTCCGTCTCGTCCGCGTTTTGCGTGGTGGGCTTGACGTTGAAGATGTTGTTGCCGCCAAAGGTCAGCTTGGTGTTTTTGTTGATGCTGTAGGTGAAGCTCAGGTCGGCCGAGGTCTTGGCCGCGTAATGGGCGTTCGGTACGCCGGCGGCCGTGCCGCTGAAGGTGCCCAGGGTTTGCGGACCAAAATAGATGATGCGCAGGTCCGACTCCAGCTTGCCCGTGACGTAGTCGAAGCCCAGCGTGGCTTTCGAACGGGGGCCGCCCTGTTCGATGAACAGGCGTTCGCGTTCGGACAGCAGCACGTCTTCGAAGCCCGCCAGCGAGGCGGGCGTCTTGACTTTCGTCACTTCCGTTTTGCTCAAATTCAAGGCCAGGAAGGTGGTCAGGCGGTTGCCGGCCAGTTCGCCCTTGTGCGAGGCCGTCAGGTCCAGGCCGCGCGTGCGCGTATCGATGGAGTTAACGAAGAATTGCGCTTCGCCCACGCCCAAGAGGGCCAGGCGCGCGGCCAGGTCCGGGTAGTTGTCGGCATTGAAGCGGCCCGACAGCACGATGCGGTCCTTGATCTTGATGTTGTACAAGTCGGCCGTCACGGAAATGGCTTGCGTGGGCGTCCAGGTGGTGCCGAACGTAAAGCTGGTGGATTTTTCTTCCTTCAGCTTGGGAATGCCGGCCGCATTGGCGACGGTGCCGCCGTTCGGCGCCAGCACCACGTCGGTGGGCACGCCGCCGATGAAGTCGGTGAAGGTGGACGAGAAATACACTTGCTGCAACGATGGCGCGCGGAAACCCGTGCTGGCCGAGCCGCGCAGCAGCACGTTGGGCGCCACTTTATAGCTGGCGGCCAGCTTGCCCGTCACGGTGGAGCCGAAATCGCTGAATTTTTCATAGCGCAGGGCGGCCTGGGTTTTCAGGCGTTCCGTCCAGTCCAGTTCCACGTCGGCATACGCGGCGATGCTGTGGCGCTTGGCCTTGGTGGCGTCGCCTGGCTGGAAGCCGGGAAAGCCCTGGCTGCCCGCATTGCCGCCCACGCCCACGCCGTCGGCATCGATGTAGGAGTTCGGCTCGCCCGCCATGATCTTGTACTCCTCGCTGCGGTACTCGGCGCCGAAGGCCACGTTCATGCCGCTCATTACCGTATCGTAATAGCGGCTGAAATCGGCGTTGCTGGTCAGCTGCTGGAACGAGAAGCCGCCCGCGTCAAAGTTGCTGGCGCTGATGCCCTTGCCGCCGTTCATCAAGTCGAGGTTGGCGATCGAGGCGTTCAGGGTATGGCTGATGTCGTAGCGCATCTTGTTGTAGCCATAGGTTTGCGAAAAGTCAGCATGCCATTCGCCGATCTGGCTGCGGTGGCCGATGGTGGCGTACTGGTCGTCGATCTTGCCGTTAATGAAGGGCACGAAACCGTTTGGATACATGGCGGCCGAATTGCGCGATGGAATGTCATCGCTGCCGATGCCGCCCCGGCCGAACGCGGCGCTGGATGCGTCGCGCGTCTGCGCGCCGGCCGTGAAGTACAGCTTGCCCGTGCTGCTGGTGGCGTAATCGCCATTGACGTACAGGGTCTTGTTCCTGGCCTTGGTGTCGCCGATGATGCGCATGCTGTCCGCGTCGGCCCGGTTCGAGCGGCCCCGGTCCAGGTATTCGCCCGTGATGGCGAGCGTGCCCTTGTCGCCCAGCGCGATGCCGCAGTAGGCGGAGGTCATGTAATTCTTGCCGTCGCCGGCCGAGTACTGGCTGTAGCCGGCCACCGCTTCGCAGCCCAGGCTTTTCTTCAGTTCGATGTCGATCACGCCGGCAATGGCGTCCGAGCCGTACTGGGCCGCGGCGCCGTCGCGCAGCACTTGCACGTTCTTGATCGCCAGCAAAGGAATCGCATTCATGTCCGTGCCCGTGTTGCCGCGGTTGCGCGCGCCAAACAGGTTGACCAGGGCCGTCGTGTGGCGCCGCTTGCCGTTCACCAGCACGAGGGTCTGGTCCGAACCGAGGCCGCGCAGGGCGGCTGAATCGACGAGGTCGGCGCCATCGGCACCCGTCTGGCGCGTGGAGTTGAACGAGGGCGAGATGTATTGCAGCGATTGCGCCAGGTCAAACTGCCCGCCTTGCTCGGCCACCTTGGAAATCGGAATGATATCGACCGGCACCATGGTGTCGGTGGCGGAACTGGCGACGCGGCGCGAGCCGACCACGCTGACCGTTTGCACGGGACCGTCCGTGGCGGCCGTGTCGCCGCTCTGTGCCATGGCGGCGGGGCTGAACGTGGCCAGGGCGGCGCTGCCGTAGAGGCTGATGAGGATGGCTTGACGCAAGGTGGTGAGGGTGGGCACGCGGTGTCTCCAAGTGGCTGATGAGCAAGATTCGTGACTTGATTCTAGTGCCTTCATTTCAGCATTCACCAGCGATACTTTGTTTTGTTATTACAAATTTACTGTAACTGTTGTTTCCTGGTTGATTATCTTTTGGCCGCTGCCCCGCTTGCCTTGTACCGGTGCGCGCTGCCCCGTTCAGGTGCTGCGTTGCACCATGCCGCCCACCCAGATTGCGTCTGCGCCGTAGTGCACCTCGATCAGGCACGGCTGCTGCATCACGTGGCCCTGATGCAGGCGCAGCGACCGTTGCAGATGCGCTGACAGCGCGCCCGCCGCCACGCCCGTGGCGCTGTCTTCGAGTGCCGGGTCGCGGTGGTTGAAGTTGCGCCCCTCGAACTCGTTTTCGCCCGTGCGGCAATACGCGTAGCAGCCGCTGACCTGGTGCAGGGCGCTCCAGTCGGCGATCAGTTCCAGGTTCGGCCGCAGCGCGCGCAGGGTGGTGCGGTCGGCCACTTCCAGCAGCAGCTTCGGACTGCCGACGGAGGCGATCACGGGCGGTGACGGCAAGTGCATGTGCTGGCCCATGAGTTCGGACGGCACATATTTTTCCACCGTGACGGCCGGCGCGGGCTGCGGCGCCAGGCCGATGAATATCCCTTCCGCGCGGCGCAGCAGCTGCAGGGCTTGCCCGCGCATGGCGGTGCTCACCGTCAGCGCCGCCGGAGCGCCGGGCGCCGTCAGCAGCACGTGCGCGGCCGCCAGGGTGGCGTGCAGGCACAGGGGGCTGCGCGTGTGCGGATAAAAATAGTCGAGCACGATGCCGCCGTCCGCCTGGCGGTCGAGGAAGACGCAGGCGCTCACTTGCCGCGCGCGGGCGAAGTCCTGGCGCTCGGCTTCGCTGCTGCCGTCGTTTTCCACGACCAGGGCCGCATTGCCGTTGCCGGGAGCGGCGCCGAAACATTTCAGAAGTTGGACGATCATGGCGGTCGGGGCAAAAGGGAAAACGCCAGCATAAACGATAAGCCCTATTCCAGATGAGTATAATATACTGTGTTTATATACAGTATTGAGGTGGATCATGTGGGGCGCAGTCTTACCCGAGTATGCTGAGTTGTACTGCCTGAGCAATTTCAGCTTTTTGCAGGGGGCCTCGCATGCGCAGGAGCTGGTGGCGCGCGCAGTCCAGCTCGGTTATCACGCACTGGCCATCACGGACGAGTGTTCGCTGGCCGGTGTCGTGCGCGCCCATGCGGTGGCCAAGCGGGCCGACTTTCCGCTGATCATAGGCGCGCATTTTCACCTCACGCAGGCCGACGGCAGCGCGGGGCCGTCGCTGCTGGCGCTGGTGCGCGATTGCGAAGGGTACGGCAACCTGTCGGAACTGATCACCATGGCGCGCACGCGGGCGGCCAAGGGGCGCTACTTGCTGACGCCCGACGATTTCGCCGCGCCATCGGCCGGGTTTGCCCATTTGCGGGGGCTGCCTGGCTGCCTGATGGTCTTGCTGCCCGGCTATCCGGCCGAGGCGGAAACCGTGCGCGCGCACGGCGCGTGGATGGCGGCCACCTTTGGCGGCGAGCGCAGCTGGATCGGCCTGAACCTGCTGCAGCGGGCGCAGGATGATGCGCACCGCGGCGCCGTGCAGGCGGCGGCGCAGGCGCTGGGCCTGCCCGTGGTGGCCGTCGGCCATGTGTGCATGCATGTGCGGTCGCGCAAGCCCCTGCTCGACACCCTGTGCGCGATACGCGTGGGTAAACCCGTGGGCGAGTGCGGCTATGCGCTGGCGCAAAATGCGGAGCAGCATCTGCGCGCCCGTTTGCGCCTGGCCAATGTGTATCCGCCGCAAGCGCTGGCGGAAACCGTGCGCCTCGCGGGGCTGTGCACGTTTTCGCTCGACAGCCTGCGCTATGACTATCCCGGCGAGCTGGTGCCGGACGGCCACACGCCGGCGACGTATTTGCGCGAAGAAACGTATGCGGGCGCGCGCGTGCGCTTTCCGCTCGGTATCCCGGCCAACGTGCAGGAGCAGATCGAGCAGGAACTGGAGCTGATCCGGGATCTTTCCTACGAAGCGTACTTTTTGACCGTCTACGATATCGTGCGCTTTGCGCGCTCGCAAGACATCCTGTGCCAGGGCCGGGGCTCGGCCGCCAATTCGGCCGTCTGCTATTGCCTGCACATCACGGAAGTGGACCCGGCGCGCGGCAATTGCCTGGTCGGGCGCTTCATGTCGCGCGAGCGCAACGAGCCGCCCGACATCGACGTCGATTTCGAGCACCAGCGGCGCGAAGAAGTCATCCAGTATATCTACGGAAAATATGGGCGCGAGCGGGCCGCGCTGGCCGCCGTGGTGATCAGCTACCGGCCCAAGAGCGCCTTGCGCGACAGCGGCCGGGCGCTGGGCGTGGACCTGGCCATCGTGGAAAAAGTATGCAAGGCGCATCGCTGGTTCGACGGCAAGCACGATCTGTTGAGCCGCCTGGCCGAATGCGGCCTGGACCCGCAGGCGGCACTGTCGCAGCAGTGGGCTTCGCTGGCGCAGCAGTTGCTGGGCTTTCCCCGCCATCTGTCGCAGCATCCGGGCGGCTTTGTGATTGCGCAAGGAAAGCTGTCGCGCCTGGTGCCGATAGAAAACGCCGCCATGGCCGAGCGCAGCGTCATCGAGTGGGACAAGGACGACCTGGAAGAACTGGGCCTGATGAAGGTCGACGTGCTGGCGCTGGGCATGCTGTCGGCCCTGCGCCGCGCCCTGGAACTGGTGGGGGCGCGGCGCGGCGAGCAATTCCGGATGCAGGATATTCCCGCTGAAGACCGCGCCACCTACGACATGATGTGCGAGGCCGATACCGTCGGCGTGTTCCAGATCGAGTCGCGCGCGCAGATGAGCATGCTGCCGCGCCTGCGCCCGCGCACATTCTACGACCTCGTCATCGAAGTGGCGCTGGTGCGCCCCGGCCCCATCCAGGGCGGCATGGTGCATCCGTATCTGCAGCGGCGCCAGCGGAAAGAAGCGGTCGAGTATCCGAAGGGCCTGGAAAAGGCGCTGGGGCGCACCCTGGGCATTCCCATCTTCCAGGAGCAGGTGATGCAGGTGGCCGTCATCGCGGCCAATTTCACGCCCGGCGAAGCGGACCAGTTGCGGCGCGCCATGGCGGCGTGGAAACGCAAGGGCGGCATGAATAATTACCAGGAACGCATCGTCAGCGCCATGGTGAAGAATGGCTATGATAAAGAGTTTGCCGACGCCATCTTCAGCCAGATCGAGGGTTTCGGCGAATACGGTTTTCCCGAGTCGCACGCGGCCAGTTTCGCCCTGCTGACCTACGCCAGTTCCTGGCTGAAATGCCACGAGCCGGCCGCCTTTTTGTGCGCCTTGCTCAACAGCCAGCCCATGGGCTTTTACAGCCCCTCGCAACTGGTGCAGGATGCCCGCCGCCATGGCGTGCCCGTGCTGCCCGTCGATGTGGCCGTCAGCGGCTGGGAGGCGGCCCTGGAAGGCGAGGGGAGGGCGCCGGCCGTGCGCCTGGGCTTGAACAGCCTGTTCGGCATGCGCGCGCAGGCGGCCGCGCGCATCGAGGATGCGCGCGCCATCGCCGCCTTCGTCGACGTGGCCGACCTGGCGCGGCGCGGCGGCCTGGACCGCCATGACTTGCAGGTGTTGGCTGCCGGCAACGCGCTGCACGCGCTGGCCGGGCACCGGCGCGCGGCGCTGTGGCAGGCGGCCGGCGCCGTGCCCGACAGGGACTTGCTGCGCGATACCACGCCAGAGGAAGACTTGCCCATGCTGGCCGCGCCCACGGAAGGCGAGAGCATCGTCAGCGATTACCGCGCGCAAGGCCTGACCCTGGGGCGCCACCCGCTGGCGCTGCTGCGCAAGTCATTGCTGGAACAGCGCTTCCTGCCCGCGTCCACCCTGATGACTTACACGAGCGGGCAAGTGGCGCGCGCCTGCGGCATCGTCACCGTGCGCCAGCGTCCGGGCACGGCCAAGGGCGTGCTCTTCATGACCCTGGAAGACGAGACGGGCACGGTCAACGTCATCGTCTGGCCCGACCTGGTGGAAAGCCAGCGGCGCGAGGTCTTGAGCGCGCCGCTGCTGGGCGTGTACGGCGTGTGGCAAAGGGAGGGCATGGTGTGCAACCTGGTGGCCAAGCGCCTGGTCGACATGTCGCATTTGCTGGGGCGCTTGCGCACGAGCAGCCGCGATTTTTGTTGATGCTTGTCAACATCGTCCGGACGGTGGCATGATTGTCATATGACTACCTTACCCGAACCGACACTGCGTCCCGCCCTGGTCGCCGACGCGCCCGCCATCGTCGCCCTGATCGACGACCTGATGCCTTTTCTGACCCTGCACCCGGACGGCGCGGGCGCGGAAAAGTTCATCGAGCACTGCCGCCAGCCGGCCATCGAACAATATCTGTCGCTGCCCAACTATGCTTACCAGCTCGCGCATATCGACGGCGCGCTGGCCGGCGTGGTGGCCATGCGCGACAACACGCATCTGTTCCACATGTTCGTGCCGCGCGCCCTGCACCGGCGCGGCATGGCGCGCCGCCTGTGGCAGGCGGCCCGCGATGCGTCGCTGGCCAGGGGCGAGGTGACGGCGTTTACCGTCAATTCCTCGGTCTACGCCTTGCCCCTGTACGAAAGCCTGGGCTTTGTCGCCACGGGGCCGAAGGTGGAGACGGGCGGGATTGCCTTCGTGCCGATGCGCATGGCATTGACGCCCTGATCACCAGCGCACGATCTTGCCGGGATTCATGATGTTCTTCGGGTCCAGCGCATGCTTGAGGGCGCGCATGGTGTCGATGGCGCCCTCACCATGTTCTTCCACGAGAAAAGCCATCTTGTGCATGCCCACGCCGTGTTCGCCGGTGCAGGTGCCGTCCATGCCGATGGCGCGCGTGACCATGTCGCTGTTGACCTTTTCCGCGCGGGCGACGTCGGCCGGGTCGTCCGGGTCGACCAGCATCTGCACGTGGAAATTGCCGTCGCCGACGTGGCCGATGATGGCGTAGACGAGGCCCTGCGCCTCGCAATCGGCCTGGGTGGCCAGGATGCATTCGGCCAGGCGCGAAATCGGCACGCAGCAGTCGGTGGAAATGGCGCGGCTGCCGGGGCGCATCTGCAGCAGGGCGAAATAGGCGTTGTGGCGCGCGGCCCACAGGCGCGAGCGGTCTTCGGGGCGGCTGGCCCACTCGAAATCGCTGGCGCCGTGTTCCGCCGTGATGGCTTGCACCAGCTGCGCCTGCTCGGCCACGCTGGCCGGCGTGCCGTGGAATTCAAACAGCAGCAGCGGCTTTTCCGGCAGCGCCATCTTGTCATAGGCATTGATGGCCTTCACGCCATTTTCATCGAGAAACTCGACCCGCGCCACGGGAATACCCATCTGGATGGTCTGGATCACGGCGCTGACGGCTTCGCCCGTGCCGGGAAACGAACACACGGCCGCCGAAATCGCTTCGGGCAGCGGATACAGTTTCACGGTCACTTCCGTGATGATGCCCAGGGTCCCCTCGCTGCCGACGAACAAACGCGTCAGGTCGTAGCCGGCCGAGGATTTTTTCGCCCTGGTCCCCGTCCTGATGATGCGGCCGTCCGCCGTGACCACCGTCAGGGCCAGCACGTTTTCGCGCATGGTGCCGTAGCGCACGGCATTCGTGCCCGAGGCGCGCGTGGCGGCCATGCCGCCCAGCGAGGCATTGGCGCCCGGGTCGATGGGGAAGAACAGGCCCGTGTCGCGGATTTCCTCGTTGAGCTGCTTGCGCGTGACGCCCGCCTGCACGGTGGCCGTCAAGTCTTCATCATGCACTGCTACCATGTGATTCATTTGCGACAGATCAATCGTCACGCCGCCATGCAGGGCCAGCACGTGGCCTTCGAGCGAGGTGCCACTGCCGTAGGCGATGACGGGCACGTCGTGCGCGCTGCACAGCTTGACGGCGGCCGCCACTTCCTCGGTGGAATGGGCGAAGATGACGGCATCGGGCAGCATGGGAGGATAGCTCGACTCGTCGCGGCCATGGTGTGCGCGCATGGCTTGCGTCATGGAAAAGCGGTCGGCAAAGATCAGGGAAAGTACGGCAGCAAGAGATTCGGGCAGCGGTTTTTTCAGCACCGCCAACTGGTCAGTTTGATTCACGCAAGTCCTCCGTTTTTTTTATTCTACTCCGCGCCCGGGGATTTCACCGACGCGCCATTTGATTTTTTTGCCGCTTGTAAAAAATTCCGCCCGGCGCGCCGTGCATTGGTTGTAAATGAGAATCATTTCCATTAGAATGCCCGCCAGTAGTTATTTTGCAATGCGTGCTTCCACCCGAAAGGCCATGCCATGAAATTCCCCCTGTCCCTCGCCGCCGTCCTGCCCGCCTGCGTGCTGGCGCTGAGCGCCTGCAGCAGTGTCGCGCCCGTCACAGGCACGGTCTCCGCCGCCACGGCGCAGGACGTGCGCCAGCTGGGCGAGATCGTCGACCTGCGCAGCGGCCAGCGCTTGACTGCCGAGCAATTGCTGGCCCGGCTGGCCGCCGCCCCGAGGGTCATCGTGGGCGAGCAGCATGACCAGCTCAGCCACCACCGGATCGAGCAGTGGCTGCTGCAGCAGTTGCAGGGCCAGCGTCCGCAAGGCAGCGTGCTGCTGGAAATGCTGAACCCGGACCAGCAAGCCAAGGTGGACAAGGTCAAGCCCTGGCTGCAGACGGACCCCGTCGTGCGCCCCGAGCACGTGGCCGAGCTGCTGGCGTGGCAACCAGGCTGGAAGTGGGCGCAATATGGCGAGCTGGTCATGACCGTCATGCGCGCGCCGTATCCCGTCTGGTCGGCCAACCTGGACCGCAGCGAAATCAAGCAGCTGTTTGTCGACCAGCCGGCCGTGCAGGGCAAGCATTCGAACCTGGCCAACGAGGGCAAGGTGCATGACAAACTGAAAGACATCATCCGCGTCATGCACGACAACCAGATCGACGCGCCGCGCCTGGCGGCCATGCTGTCGGTGCAGCAGCAGCGCGACCGCCGCATGGCCGAGCGCCTGCTGGCCGCGCCCGCGCCGGCCCTGCTGATCGCCGGCGCCTACCATGCCCACAAGGACCTGGGCGTGCCGCTGCACGTGCAGGACTTGACGGGCGGCCCCGCGCCGCTGGTGCTGGTGCTGGCGCAGCAGGGCGCCACGGTGCAGGCGCCGCAGGCCGATTTCGTCTGGTACACGCCAGCGGCGGCGCCCGCCGTCGCCAGCGCCAAGTAATCCGTTGTAATTCCTCCCCAGCAAGCTTCTTCGCAGCAGCCAGGTAGTTTTTCCGATTTTTTGCATGCGCGTGCGCGCCGTTGGCGCAGCCATGCCTGTTACCTGTTGAAGCTCCCATGCGTATCCTCTGTATCAAAGCCGCCGCCGGCGGCGTGTTTCTTTCCCTGTTCCATGCAACGGCGCAAGCGTCCGCCTTGCCGCACGATATGTCGCCGCTGGGCATGTTCCTTGCCGCCGACCAGGTCGTCAAAAGCGTGCTCATCGGCTTGCTGCTCGCCGCGCTGGCCACCTGGGTGGTCCTGCTGGTGAAGGGCGCCAGCTTGCTGCAGGCGCGGCGCGCGGCGGCGCAAGCCGTCGCCGTGCTGAAGACGGCCACGTCCCTGCCGGATGCGGCCGTCAAGGCGGAGGGTGCCGGTGCAGCCTCGCTGGCGCAGCAGCTGCTCGCTGAGGTACAGCAGGAGCTGAGCCTGTCGCACGCCAGCGCGCCGGCGGAGTCTTTGAGGGAGCGGGCCGGCTTTCGCCAGGAACAGTTCATTGCGCAGCAGGTGCGCGCGATGACGCAGGGCATCGGCCTGCTCGCCAGTATCGGCGCCGTGGCGCCCTTCGTCGGCCTGTTCGGCACCGTGTGGGGCATCATGAACAGTTTTATCGGCATCGCCGTCAGCCAGAGCACGAATCTGGCGACCGTCGCGCCCGGTATCGCGGAAGCCTTGCTGGCCACCGCGCTGGGCCTGGTGGCGGCGATACCCGCCGTCGTCATCTACAACGTCCTGAGCCGTGGCATCAATCAGTACAAGGCGCAGCTGCGCGCCGCTTCCGCGCAAGTGCTGCTGATGCTCAGCCGCGACCTCGACGCGCGCCGGCAGGCCTGAGCCATGGCCAGCCTTTTCCCGTCGCAGGACGACGACGCGGCCGACATGCCGGAATTGAGCGAGATCAATGTCACGCCCTTCATCGACGTGATGCTGGTGCTCTTGATCATCTTCATGGTGGTCTCGCCGCTGGCCACCGTCGACCTGAAGATCGACTTGCCGGCCGCCACGGCCCAGCCCGAACCGCGTCCCGACAAGCCCCTGTTCGTTTCCCTGAAAGCCGACCACAGCCTGTATCTGGGCGAGTCGCCCGTGGCGCGCGAGCAATTGGGCAGTCTGCTCGACGCGCAGACGGGCGGCGACCGCCAGCGCACCCTGTTCTTCCAGGCCGATAAGCAAGCCGCGTATGACGACGTGCTGGGCGTGATGGATGCCCTGCGCCGGGCCGGCTACCTGAAAGTGGGCCTGGTGGGCCGGGAGGGCGGGTGAAAGGGCCGTACACGCTGGAATTGCGTCCGGTATTGAGCTGGGGCATCGCCACGGCGCTGGTGGCGGCCACGGCGCTGGCGCTGCTGCTGTGGGCGGCCTGGCGCCCCGCGCCCCTGGCATCCGCGCAGCCGCCCGCCAGCGTGATGGTCGTGTTTGCCGCACAGGCGATGTCGCCGGAGACACAACAGGCGGCAGCGGTCGGGGCGCGCCGGTCGGCCGCGTCCAGCGCCGCCCAACCGAAAAAGAGTACGACCAGGCAAGAAGCGCTGCCCGTGCTGGCGCGCGCCGCCGCGCCGGACATTGCCGTGGCGGAACAAGAAGCGAAGGCAGAAGCCAGTCCGTCGCCTGATCCCGGCAAGGATGCCGCGAAGGAAGCTGCCGTGCCCGCGCAGGCCAGCAGCAGCGCCACGCCCGCACCAAGCTCCGTGCGCGGTCCGCAGGCGGCGCCGTTCGACAGCGACACGCCGCCCGCCAGCGCGGCGCCGGCCAGCTGGCAAAGCCGGGTGCTTGGCCACCTGGCCCATTTCACGCGCTATCCGGGCGACGCGCGCCAGCGCAAGCGGGCCGGCGCCGCCTGGGTGCGCTTCCAGGTGGATGGCGACGGCAAGCTGCTGGCCAGCGAACTGGTCACTTCGTCGGGCACGGTGCTGCTCGACCGCGAAGCGCTGCAAGTGCTGCAGCGGGCGCAGCCGCTGCCGGCGCCGCCCGCCAGCGTCTTGCACCAGGGCACGGTGACGGTCACCTTGCCCGTGTCGTTCAAGCTCGATGCCGGGAGCGGCCACGGCGCCAGCTGATTTTTTCACATTATTTCAATCACATAACAAATCGAGGGTGTATGCATATCAAGACAATGGCACGGGCCGTGGGCGTCTGCATGGCGCTGCTGGCGCAGCAAGCCGGGGCGCAGTCGCAGGAAAGCGGCAAGGTGGTGTTTTCGCCGCTGAACGTATCGGGTGAAACCGTTTCCGTGGAACAGCAGGCGCTGGAAAAACCGGGCGCCGTCAGCGCGCGCGGCGCGGACACGCGCTTGCAGAGCGTGGATCAGATCGTGCGCAGCATGCCGGGCACGTTTACCCAGATCGATCCGGCGCAAGGGGCCGTCAGCGTCAACATCCGCGGCCTGTCGGGCCTGGGCCGCGTGAACATGATGGTCGATGGCGTGAGCCAGAATTACTATGGCAGCGCGCCCTCGTCCGTGTCGCACGGCGGCGTGCCCAGCAGCCAGTTCGGCGCCCTGATCGACCCGAATTTCATCATCGGCGTGGACGTGTCGCGCGGCAATGTCGCCGGCGGCGACGGCGTCAATGCGCTGGCAGGCAGCGCCAACTTCCGCACCATCGGCATCGATGACGTCGTCTTCGCCGGCGAAAAAACGGGCGCGCGCACGAAGCTGTCGACAGGAAATAACGGCGTGGGCCGCAGCGCCATGCTGGCCGTGGCGATGAAAAACCCGGCCTTCGACGGCGGCAGCGTGGGCTTCATGGCCGCCACCAGCGCCAGCGTGATCGGCAACAACTACACGAATGCGAAAGGCGTCAACAGCGAGGAATTCGGTTTCGGTTACAACCGCTATTACAAGCAAAAGCCCAAGTCGCAGCTGCTCAAGCTGGACCTCACCTTGAGCGACTTCCACGCTTTGGAACTGTCGGCGCGCGATTACCGCAATACGTACACGCGCCGCGATATCCAGAGCAATGATTACTATGTGAAATATCACTACACGCCATTTTCCGAATTGATCGACCTCAATGTGGTGGCCAGCAGCAGCCGTGGCAAGCAGACATACTTGCCCGGGGCGTTGACCAATTTCATCAACACGAATGCGGCCAACCGCGCCGATGCCTTTGATATCAACAACACCAGCAGCTTCAGGCTGGCCGGTGGCGACGCGCTGGTGACGGTGGGTGGCAAGCTGATGCGCAACAAGTACAGCAAGCACGTGGAAAGCCTCGTCGACGATCCGGATAATCGGGATGCGAACCAGCAATCGATTGAAAACAACACGTTTGGCCCTGTCGGCAAGCAAAAGATCGACAGCCTGTATGCTGGCCTGCAATACAACCGCGGCATGGCCCAGATCAACGCGGGCCTGAACTACACCAGCTTCGAGCTGACGGGCCACAAGCCGGCCTGCGACGAGCGCGTGCAGTGTTTCCCGCAAGGGGCGAGCAATATCGCGCTGAAGGAACATGGCATCAACCCTTCGCTGCTCGTTTCCGCGCAGCTGACGCCGTGGTTCCAGCCGTTTGCCAGCGCCGAGCGCACCATGCGCGGCCCGAATCCGCAGGAAGTGTTTTTCTCGAACGACGGCGGGGCCTCGATGAATCCGTTCCTGAAGGGCGAAAAAGCGACGACCTATCAGCTGGGCTTCAATTCCAGCCTGCATGGCGTGCTGAGCGCCAATGATGCGCTGCACTTCAAGGCGCTGTATTTCAAGAGCAAGATCGACGGCTATATCACCAGCCAGTCCTTCCTCGTGTGCGACCGCGGCCGCAAGTGTAATATCGCGGAAGTGCTCGCCAATGACTGGCAGAACGTGGATGACTACATGACCAACATGTATATCTACATCAACTCGGCCACGCCCGTGCACTCGCGCGGATGGGAACTGGAAGCGCAATACCAGCTGGGCCCGGCGTATGCGCGCCTGTCGTACACGCGCGAAACGACGCGCCAGCCCACGTCGATCGCCAGCGCGTGGTTCGACGCGTCCGACATCAGCGAACTGCCCAGCACGTATTACAACCTCGACGTGGGTACGCGTTTGCTGGACAATAAAATGGAGTTGGGCGCCATCATCAAGCACACGGGGGCGAACCGCCGCCTGTCGCCGGACAACGAAGCCGACGAAGCGACGGGCGAAGTGCTGAAGGCCGACAATCCGAAGATTCCGGCCGTGGTCGACCTGTATGCCAGCTGGCAGGTGTCGAAAAACCTGTTTCTGCGCCTGTCCGTGCAGAACGCCATGAACAAGGATTTCTCGGAAGCGCTGAACCGGCTGAACTCGATGCCGTCGCAGTCGCAGGACAACACGCCGCTGAGCACGGCGCGGGGCAGGACGTATGTGGCGGGGCTGGAGTACCGGTTTTAAGGTGCACCCCAGCCCTTCGCTCAGGGGCTAATTAATACTCGCGCGGCGTGGTGCCATAGTAACTGTGGATGGAATTGGCCCACGTCTGGTCCGCCATGTTCGGCCAGTTATCCGTATCGAAGCCGGGCGCGTTTTCGATGCGTTCCTTGTCGACGTTGAGGGTGAAGCGCTTGTTGACGGTGTCGAGCAGCAGCGCTTCCCAGGGCACGGCGAACAGCTTTTCGCCGATGGTGAAGACACCGCCGTGCGACATGACGGCATAGGCAATCTTGCCGCTGCGCATGTCGATCATGATTTCCTTGATTTCGCCCAGGTGTTCATCCTTGGCGTTGTGCACATGGTCGCCGATCAGGGTGTCGGCACCCATCAGTTCAGGGCCGGGGCCTTTGTGGCCGCGGTTGACATACATGCCGTAGGCGTCGCGTTCTTCGTAGCTCATGATGGACCTCCTGTTGAAAATGCCAGTCTGCGGCCGGGGCGCGGCAGGGTCTGTTCGCTCGCCCACACAAAGTATGGAATTGGAAATATTTCAATTATTGCCATTCGGTAATTTTGTTGCGCGTAGGCAGCAGGAGGGCGGCGGATAGTCGGTATTTGGCGCAAATTTCCACGTGCGGGGGGCGACGCAGGCGGGCTTTAGTGTATAATTTCAATTTCCCGCACGTGCCGTTCGGCACCATCTGCAATGACCAAATTTGTCTTCGTCACTGGTGGCGTTGTGTCTTCCCTTGGAAAAGGGATTGCCGCCGCCTCCCTCGCCGCGATCCTCGAATCGCGCGGCCTTAAAGTCACCATGCTCAAGCTCGACCCGTATATCAACGTCGATCCTGGCACGATGAGCCCTATGCAACACGGTGAAGTCTTCGTCACCGATGACGGGGCCGAAACCGACCTCGACCTCGGTCACTACGAGCGCTTCATCTCCACCCGCATGAAAAAGGTGAATAACTTCACCACTGGCCAGATCTATGAATCGGTGATCCGCAAGGAACGCCGGGGCGAATATCTGGGCAAGACCGTGCAGGTGATTCCGCATATCACCAATGAAATCCAGGATTACATCCGCCGTGGCGCCGAAGGCTACGACGTGGCCCTGTGCGAAATCGGCGGCACCGTCGGCGATATCGAATCGTTGCCATTCCTGGAAGCGGCGCGTCAGCTGAGCCTGCGCGCCGGCCGCAAGAACACGGCCTTCGTCCACCTGACCCTGGTGCCTTACATCGCCTCGGCCGGCGAACTGAAGACCAAGCCGACCCAGCACTCGGTGCAAAAGCTGCGCGAAATCGGCATCTTGCCGAACGCCTTGCTGTGCCGCGCCGACCGCGCCATCCCGGAAGACGAACGCGCGAAGATCTCGCTGTTCTCGAACATCGAGGAAGACGCCGTCATTTCCGTGTGGGACGTCGACACCATCTACAAAGTGCCGCAAATGCTGCATGACCAGGGCCTCGATAAGATCATCTGCGACGCGCTGGACCTCGATCCCGCACCGGCCGACCTGTCGATCTGGAGCAAGCTGATCTACACGATGGAACACCCGAAGGCGGAAGTGACCGTCGGCATGGTCGGCAAGTATGTCGAGCTGACCGAGTCGTACAAGTCGCTGATCGAAGCGCTGCGCCACGCCGGCATCCACACGGAAAGCCGCGTCAACATCGAGTACATCGATTCGGAAGAAATCGAAACGACCGGTTGCGAGAACCTGGCCAAGTACGATGCCATCCTGGTACCGGGCGGCTTCGGCAAGCGCGGCGTGGAAGGCAAGATCAAGGCGGCCCAGTTCGCCCGTGAAAACAAGATCCCTTACCTGGGCATCTGCCTGGGCATGCAGGTGGCGCTGATCGAATACGCGCGCAACAAGGCTGGCATGCCGAACGCGAATTCGACCGAGTTCGACCTTGATACGGATCAACCTGTCGTTGCACTGATCAATGAGTGGCAAAACCACGATGGTAAAGTCGAGTTGCGCGATGAAAACTCGGACCTGGGCGGTACCATGCGCCTTGGCGCGCAGACCTGCGCCGTCAATCCGGGCACCCTCGCTTCCGAGATCTACGGCAGCGTGGTGACCGAGCGTCACCGTCATCGCTACGAAGCCAATAATCACTACCTGGCCCGTGTCGAAGCGGCTGGCCTGATCGTTTCGGCCCGCACGCCGAGCGAAGATTTGTGCGAAATCATGGAATTGCCGCGCACGGGTGAAAATGCCCACCCATGGTATATGGGCGTGCAATACCATCCTGAGTTCAAGTCGACGCCACGCACCGGCCATCCGCTGTTTACCTCGTTCATCAAGGCAGCGCTGGCGCACAAGCAAGCCAACGCCGCCGCGGAATAACGCGGTCGATCACGACAGTATTACCCGTAAGACAGCTCCCGGCCAGATGGTTCCCGCCGGGAGTTTCTTTGCCCCCTTTGTGCAATTGCGCATCAGAACGCAGTGTGCAGCCCCTGTTACGCTTAACTTTGGAGAATGACATGAGTGCTATTGTTGATATTATCGGTCGCGAGATCCTGGACTCGCGCGGCAACCCGACCGTCGAATGCGATGTGTTGCTGGAATCGGGCGTGATGGGCCGTGCGGCCGTACCGTCGGGCGCCTCGACCGGTTCGCGCGAAGCCGTGGAATTGCGCGATGGCGACGCCAAGCGCTACTTCGGCAAGGGCGTGCTGCAAGCATGCGAAAACATCAATACCGAAATCTCCGAAGCCATCATGGGCCTGGACGCCAATGAACAGGCTTTCCTGGACCGTACCCTGATCGACCTGGACGGCACGGAAAACAAATCGCGCCTGGGCGCCAACGCCATCCTGGCCGTCTCCATGGCCGTTGCCAAGGCTGCCGCCGAAGAAGCGGGCTTGCCGCTGTACCGCTATTTCGGCGGTTCGGGCGCCATGCAGATGCCAGTGCCGATGATGAACGTCATCAACGGCGGCGCGCATGCCGACAACAACCTGGACATCCAGGAATTCATGATCATTCCCGTGGGCGCCCCGTCGTTCAAGGAAGCCGTCCGCTACGGCGCGGAAGTGTTCCACACGCTGAAAAAGATCCTGCACAAGAAGGGCCTGAACACCAACGTGGGCGACGAAGGCGGTTTCGCGCCATCCTTGGCCAACCATGAAGAAGCCATCAAGCTGATCATCCAGGCCATCGAAGAAGCGGGCTACGAGCCAGGCACGCAGATCGCCATCGGCCTCGATTGCGCCGCGTCCGAGTTCTACAAGAACGGCAAGTACGAAATGGAAGGCGAAGGCCTGAGCCTGACGGCCACCGAGTTCACCAACCTGCTGGCGACCTGGTGCGACAAGTACCCGATCATCTCGATCGAAGACGCGATGCACGAAGGCGACTGGGACGGCTGGGCGATCCTCACCCAGGAACTGGGCAAGAAAGTGCAACTGGTCGGCGACGACCTGTATGTCACCAACACCCGCATCCTGAAAGAAGGCATCTCGAAAGGCATCGCCAATTCGATCTTGATCAAGATCAACCAGATCGGCACCCTGACGGAAACCTTCGCCGCCATCGAAATGGCCAAGCGCGCCGGCTACACGGCCGTCATTTCGCACCGCTCGGGCGAAACGGAAGACTCGACCATCGCCGATATCGCCGTCGCTACCAACGCCCTGCAGATCAAGACCGGCTCGATGTCGCGTTCGGACCGCATGGCCAAGTACAACCAGCTGCTGCGTATCGAGGAAGACCTGGGCGACATCGCCAGCTACCCTGGCCGCGATGCGTTCTATAATCTGAAGTAAGCTGCTGTAAAACCCACTGGCCGGCCGGAGATATCCGGCCGGTTTTTTAACTGAATGCCCCATGCGCCTGATTACGCTCGCCCTGGCAGCCTTGCTGCTGTTGATACAATTTCCCCTCTGGCTGGGTAAAGGCGGCTGGCTGCGTGTTGCCGACATGGAAGCCCAGGTGGCGGTGGCGAACAAGAAGAATATGGAATTGAAGGCGAGAAACGCCAAGCTCGAATCCGAAGTGCGCGACCTGAAAGATGGTACGGGCGCCGTCGAGGAGCGTGCCCGCTATGAGCTGGGCATGGTCAAACAGAATGAGATTTTCGTGCAGATCGTGCGCAAGGGCCAGACCCCGCCACTGCTGGAAACACCGGTGGACGCTGCCGCGCCACACTAAGTCATACACATTTCCCGCTTGCCAGCCTGGACCGATTGCCAGGCTGACATGTCATATTGCTACCTTGTTACCTTGTATTTGCTACTTTGTACTGCTGCACACGACTGGCCGCATGGCGCGGCGTGCTGCGACTGCCTTGCTGCTTGCTGATCAGAAACGGGCCTTGCCGGTCGAGATCAGGTAGAAATGGATGCCGGTAACGACGACGGCTACGGCGATCAGTGCGGTTTCGAGAAACATCATAAAAATCCTTGTGAGTAAATAGTTAGCTTAAAAAACGTCCAAGGCCAGGCGCCCAGCCGAAGACAGTACGAACGTACGGCGAGGCGCAGGCAACGCCGCCTTGGGCGTTTTTTTAACCGCGCGACGCCAGGAAACGCAATTCCGAAGCCAGATTCGGCATCAGCTTTTCGTAGCGGTTCGCTTCCGAGTTCAGCAGGGCGAAATCGCGCTTGCTTGGGCGCACATAGCGCTCGTCGTCGGCGCTGGTCGTCGCGGTGGCGATGACTTCCTTCTGGGCCAGTTCGCGGTACGGCTTGGAGGCGAGCAGGGCGCCCAGGAAGGCGCGCGTGGCGCGGCCCAGGTTGCTGAAGTAGTTGTCGTTGTCGTTGCTGTAGGTGTTGGTAAAAGTGGACATATGCCCTCCATGTATGGTCTGTTGTTGCATTGCACAATAATGGAGTTGGCGATATATGTCTAATTTCAAATTCCAATTTCAGAAATTCAAGAAACGAATAATAAGGGCGTAGCCGCCGGCCACGCCCTGAAATTAAAGTTGTTACGAAATGTTTATCCGGCCGCGATGCGTCCCAGGCCCGGATCGTCGCTGAAAAAGCCGTCCAGTCCCGTCTCGATGTAGCGCCGCATTTCGGCCACGGAACCGGCTTCGTTGCGCGCATTGTCTCCGTTGCCATCGCGGAAGTCGGCCGCCAGGAAACGGTTTTCCGGACGGAAGGTCCACGTGTGCAGCAGCAAGCCCGCCTGGTGCGCATCGTCGACGATGGAAGAGGGCGCGGCCAGGCGCTGGTCGGCGCCCAGCGCGATGACGCCCCGCGTGGGCGGCGCCACGACGTCCGCATAGCCCGCGATGTCGCGCAGGCCGGCCGGCGTCGTCATCTGGCCGAACGTCAGCTTGCCGCCCGCCTTGCCCACGTCCATGGGGCGGATATCTCCGCCCACCACCAGCTGCATCAGGCGCACGTTGGCGCGCCGTCCCAGCTTCTCGCGCAGGTATTTCAGATTCGCCACTTCGAAGGACTGGATCTCGATGGGCGCACGGCGCGTGTACTCGTGCGCCAGCATGGTCGAAAGGAAACGGTCTTCCAGCGCCAGGCCCGCATCGCGGAAATAGGTCGAGCTTTTCAGCTCCGGTACGAGGCCGATGACGCGGCCGCTGGCGGCTGATTGCGCTGCAACAAAATCGATGATTTCTTCCCAGGTCGGGATCTGGAATTGTCCATCGTACAAGGTGTTGCCGGTGCGCACTTTCGGCAGCCGTTCGACGGCGCGCAGGGTTTTCAGTTCCGCCAGGGTGAAGTCGTCGACGAACCAGCCTTCGTGCCATTCGCCGTCGACCATCTTCTTGCCGCGCCGGCTGGCGAACTCGGGCCGGCGCGCCACGTCGGTGGTGTCGATCAGGTTGCTTTCGTGGCGCGCCACGAGGATGCCGTCGCGCGTGGCCACCAGATCCGGTTCCACGTAGTCGGCGCCATCGGCGATGGCCTTGGCGTACGACGCCAAGGTATGTTCGGGGCGCAGGGCGCTGGCGCCCCGGTGGGCGAACACGAGCGGACGGCTCGGGGGCGTGGCCAGCAGGCCGGCGGCAAAGCCGGGCGCCGCCGCCAGGGCCAGGCCGCCCGCGGCCGCCTGGACGAAGCTGCGGCGCGAGAAGTGCCGTTGCGGGAGGATGGGGGAGCGCATCAGAAGTCCGCCGTCAAGGTCAGGAAGCCCTGGCGCGGGGCGATGGGGAAGGTGTTGTACGTCTTGTCGGCCGCGCCCACGACCACGTTCAGCGATCCTTCGCGGTTGGCCAGGTTGCTGACATTGACTCTCCAGCGCGGGTTTTTCAGCCAGCCGGCCATGGCTGGCAGCTTGCCCGACACGCCCAGGCCCATCAGGAAATAGCTGGGGACTGACAAATCGTTGGTGTACGTCGCGTAGCGCTTGCCCACATAGTCTCCCGTCAGTTGCACTTCGATATCGCCAAACGTGGCGGAAGCCACGAACTTGTTCAGCCATTCCGGCGAGCCCGGCACGTTCTTGCCCGCCGTCAAGACCAGCGCGGCGCCATTGTTGTAATTGTCCGCGTACTGCGAGCGGTTGTACGACAGGGCATTGTAGAACGAAAAATTGTTACCAAAGTGCACGGTACCCGCGATATCGATGCCGTCCGTGCGCACGCTGCCCACATTGGCCAGCACGGGGTTGCCGCCGATGATGGAGGAAATCACGGGCGTGGGGCTGATCTGCAGCAAGCGGTTGCTGAAATCGACGTGGTAGACGTTGACCTGGCCATCGATGGCCGTGATGGCGCCCAGGCTCAAGGCATGGCTGCCGCGCACGCCTGCTTCATAGGTGAGGGCCGTTTCCGGCTTGGCGTCGCGCTTGAACAGATCAAACGCGGCCTGGCTCGACAAGCTCCAGGGCGAGGCGCCGCCGCCGCCATAGGTGACGAACTGGCGCATGTTTTTCTGGATGTTGAAATACAGCTGGTCTTGCGGCGTGACATCCCAGCGGGCGCCCACTTGCGGCAAGAACCATTTTTTCGTGTTGATGGTGCCGACCGGCAAGGCCGTCGAGCCGCCCGCGATGGCGCCCTTGGCCGGCTGCACGGGGAATTGACCGTCGGCAAACTGCAGGCTGGACTTGAAGCCGGCCTGCAGGGCGATATCGGGGCGGATGCGCCATTCATCCTGCAGGTGCAGCTGCACCACCTTGTTGTCGATCTCGCTGCCGTACTGCGTGATCAAAGGATTGCTGGGGCGGTCATATGGCGAAGTGGGCTTATTGACGTCGAGCGCATACCAGCGGCGGTAGGCGGACGAGCGGTTCTGTTCCAGCCACAGGCCCGCTTCCAGCTGGTGATTGCCGAGCTCCTTGCGCACGGTGGAAAGGAAGCCGCCGCGCTTGATGTCGTATTCCGTCGTGCGCACGGCGTAGCCGGAATTGCCGAAGACTTCCTTCAGGTTCTGTTTCGGGTAGTACACGCTGAACAGGCCCGGCAAGCCGGCCACGCCGATGGGGCCGGCCACCACGCCCGCGCCGTCATCCTTGTGGTAGTACACCTGGTTGGACCAAGTCACGCCATCGGACAGGTTGGCGTCGAACTTGGCGTAGGCCAGGTAATCGGTGCGCTGCGCATCGCTGTAGTAATTGCGGTAATTGTTGCCGTCGGCGGCAGGCGTCGCCCCCGTGGGCGACAGGTAGTTCAGGGCCGCCTTGAAGTCCGGGTACAGGAAGGGGCGCGTGTACGGTGCGCTCGTCTCCCCGGCCACATGCACGGTGCTGTCTTCGTTCGGCTCGATCTTGTCCGAGTAATTGAAGAACAGGGTCAGCTTGCCCGCTTCGCTGCGGTTGACGTATTTGGCGTTGAACTGGTCGCCGCCCTGGCGCGCATCGAAATCCCAGGCCCGCGCTTCGTGGTGCAGGATGGAAACATAGGCGCTGCTGCCGTCGCCGAAAACGCCCGTGTCGTAGCGGGCAAAGGTGCGCGAGGTGCGGTGGCTGCCCACGGTCTGCTGCACGCTGGCGCCCTGCGTGGCCAGCGGGTCGCTGGAATACGTCTCGATGGTGCCGCCCAGGTTGCTCGTCGAAGCCGTCGCCAGGTCGCCCGCGCCCGAGGACAGCACGACGCTGCGCACGTTTTCGCTGATGACGGCGCGCTGCGGCGACAGGCCGTTGTAGTTGCCGTACTGCTGGTCGCCCAGCGGCACGCCATCCATGGTGTAGCCGAGTTGCTGGCCGGAAAAGCCGTGCACGAACAGCGACAGGTTCTGCTCGTTGTTGCCCCATGGGTCGGCCGTCTGGAAGCTGACGCCAGGCAAGGTCTGCAGGGCTTTCAGCGGATTCGTGCCGGGCAGGATTTTCTGGATTTCATTCTTGCTCAGGGCCACCGAGGAGCGCGTCTTGCGCGAGGAAATCTCCACGGTGGCCATCGGGGCGTTGTCGTCGGCAGCCGGGGCGGCGGCCATCTCGGTGGCGGCGGACGCCACGGCGGCGGCGACGGCCGTTTGCGCCAGCGCGGGCAGCGAGCAGCCTGCGGCGCAGGCGCCCAGCAACACATGGAAGGAATGGCGGCGCAGGGCCAGCGTCAAGTGGGTCGTCATCATCAGCCTGTGGAAAATATTGGAAGTAATACAAGCTGCGCAGCGTAACGGCGGCGCGTGACGGGCTGATGACGAACTGATGACGGAACGATGACAGTGGAAACAATTGCGCCGCCTGAGGGGCGGCGCGGGAGGATATTACAATTAGTTAATGCTTGCTGCGGGAGGGATCAGCACCTCGGCCGGCGCATCCGTGATGAACAGCTGCGCGCAATCGACCTTGTCGAAATCATAGTGCTGGCCGCAGAAATCGCAGTTCACGCCCACATGGCCGATTTCTTCGAGGGTGCTGTTGACTTCTTCCTCGCCCAGCATCTTGAGCATATTGCCCACTTTTTCGCGGGTGCAGGTGCAGTGGAAGCTCGGATGCAGCGGGTCGAAGACGCGGATCGTTTCTTCCCAGAACAGGCGCTGCATCAGGGTGTCGATGTCGGTGGCGAGGATTTCTTCCTCTTTCAGGGTCGAGGCCAGCATCACGGCGCGGTTCCACGTGTCGAGCGCGTCTTCTTCCGACACGGGCGTCGCTTCCGCCTTGCCGCCGTGGTGCGGCAGCTTTTGCAGCAGCAGGCCGCGCGAGACGGTGTCGTCCGTTGCAAGCCACAAACGGGTGTCCAGTTGTTCCGAGCGCAGCATGTAGTTTTCGATGACGGTGGCCATGTCGTCGCCGTCCAGCGGCACGATGCCCTGGTATGGCTGCTGGCCCGGCACCTTGTCGGCCGGGTCCAGAGTGATGATGAAGCGGCCCTTGCCCGTGGCGTTGAGCAATTGCGGCACGGTGGCGCCGTCGGCGATGGCGGCGTCCGGGTCCAGCTTGGCCGTGGCGCGCAGGCGCAGGTCCGAATCGCACTCGACGACCATCAGGCGCACGGGACCGTCACCGTGGATCTGCATGATGATGGAGCCATTGAATTTCAGGTTGGCCGACAGCAGGGCGGCGGCCGCCACCATTTCGCCCAGGACTTTTTTCACGGCCAGCGGATAGGCGTGGCGCGACACCACTTCCTGCCAGGTGTGGGAAACGTCGATGAACTGGCCGCGCACGGCGGCGTTGTCGAAAATAAATTTTTGCAGGGTATCCTGGCCGGCAGCGGCTGCGCTGACTGCGCCCGTCGTTTCAGTCGTCATTCTCTTATCCAATCTTCTTGAGTTGCGTATTAAATAGCTGGCCGCGCTGTACATAGTTCACGGCGTTGCCTTGTAGCCTGGTGATATCGTCTGCCGTCAGGGCCCGCACGGCTTTCGCCGGTGAGCCGAGGATCAGCATATTGTCGGGAAATTCCTTGCCTTCCGTGACCAGCGCGCCCGCGCCGACGAGGCAGCCCTTGCCGATCTTCGCGCCGTTCAGGATCACGGCCTGGATGCCGACCAGGGCGCCATCGCCGATCGTGCATCCATGCAACATTGCCTGGTGGCCAATGGTCACGTTCTCGCCGATGTCCAGCGGATAGCCCGGGTCCGTATGCAGCACGGCGCCTTCCTGCACATTGCTGTTGGCGCCCACGGTGATGCGTTCATTGTCGCCGCGAATCGTGGCGCCGAACCATACGGAGCTGTTCGCGCCCAGGGTGACCTTGCCGATCACGTTGGCCGTGTCGGCCACAAAAGCGGAAGCGTCAATCTGCGGCGCGTCGGCGCCCAATTGGTAGAGTGTCATCGTTAGCCTGTGGCGGTGGTGGAAGCGCCGGGCACGGCCGGACGCGGAAGTTTTGCGCTATTTTACGCTGTTGCAGGACAAGTCCGAGCGCCGACCGTCAATCCGGTATAATTATCGAACGGTCGTACTTTTATTCATGCAATATCTACAGACACAGCATGTGGCGCCATCCGCGCCACTTTCAAGGCAGGCAATCAGATGAAACCCATGAAACTTTCCCGTTCCGAATTCATCACCATCCGTGGCGCCCGCACCCATGTGCGCCACTGGGGCCGCGTAGGCGCGCCCATGCTGTTCATGGTGCATGGCTGGATGGACGTGGCCGCCTCGTTCCAGTTCGTCGTCGACGAGTTGCACGGCGACTGGCACGTGATCGCGCCCGACTGGCGCGGCTTTGGCCTGAGCGACTACACGCAGTCCGATACCTACTGGTTCCCCGACTACCTGGCCGACCTGGACGCCATGCTGCTCCACTATTCGCCGGACGCACCGGTCAAGCTGCTCGGCCATAGCATGGGCGCCAACGTGGCCGGCCTGTACGCAGGCGTGCGCCCGGAGCGCATCAGCCGCTTCATCAACCTGGAAGGCTTCGGCATGATGGCAACGCAGCCGGAGCAGGCGCCGGGCCGCTACGCCAAGTGGCTGGCCGAATTGCGCGAGCCGCCCGCCATGCGCAGCTATCCGAGTCAGCAGGCCGTGGCCGAGCGCCTGCAAAAGACCAATCCGCGCCTGCCGGACGACCGCGCTGCCTTCCTGGCCGAGCACTGGTCGGCGCAGAACGAAGCAGGCGAATGGGACATCCTCGGCGACCCGCAGCACAAGCGCGTCAATCCCATCCTGTACCAGGTGGAGGAAGTGATGGCGTGCTGGCGCCGCATCACGGCGCCCGTGCTGTGGGTGGAGGCCGATGACACGAACATGTGGCAGTGGATGGGGCCGAAAGCGGAGGCGCGCATCGAGATCGACCGGCGTTTGCGTTGCATCAAGGATGTGCGCTGCGAAATGATGGCGGACGCGGGCCATATGCTGCACCATGACCAGCCGGCGGCACTGGCGCGCCTGGTGGAGGCCTTCCTCGCCGGATCGTGACGCGAACGCTATGCGCTTTTGACAAGCAGCGTACAATGAAAACTTCTGTGCGACACGATAGTCGCGATCCGTCGCTCTGCGGCATTGATTCGAAGCAGTAAGTAGTAATCAAGAAAGCTGTATCCATCCTGCAAGCCTCGCGGTAAGTCTTTGATTTAACTACGTTAAATTTAAAAATAAGACTGGCACTAAACACCGTGGGCTCCCTAATTGCGTCTGCAAATTCGGGGATAAATCAAACAATCGCAATGTTCCAATGACTTGGTTTAATACGTCTTGATTACTGAGTTATTTGTAATTTAGGCACTATTTTTCTCGATTCTCCGCTGACAAGGCGGTCATTGCGTTGCTAATTTGCGACAAATTCCACGAAATTTTAGGGATTTTGAACAATCTGATTTCCTCGTTAGCAGGAAATCTACGGTAGGTCATTTTCGGCCTTGTCTAAACAGAATGGAACAGCAAGATCGCGCAAGCTCTGAGATGCCTTGTCACACTCAACTATTCTGCGTCCTGGAATGCTGATGCTGTGACCGGGTGTGCGACCACTTGTCACCTACTCGGACATGCGTCTCCGGTAACGGAGGGGTTTTGAAGCTCCGATGACAATGTACCCCCGCGTAAGCGGCGTGAACGCCATGCGAATGGTCGAGCGGAAACTGCCAGCAGAAAGGCGGTTGAGGGGCTAGGTGAGGCTGCATGGGTAATGTAATGTGAACTGACGCTTGAACCCTCGTGATCATTGACAGGCCTAATCTGCTGTTGGCCTGAACCAAAAGGTATGTGGTTGGATATCTCCGTAGAAGTTGGGGATACGTCGTCGTCAAACCACCGGGGGAAAGTCAGACCCTAAACAGTCATGTGCGGCGCAATTCGGCCGTGCGGGCATCTCAAGGAACGTGGTAAGCCCGACTCGTCGCTTATCGGATCATCGAAGGCAAGTAACCCGTGAGGGAAACCCATGGCGGAGCGGGTATGGGAGGATGGAAAAAGTGAATGTCCGGCTGTAATGGCAGGAATAGGGATTCAAAATTTGTCCCGACGTGAAAACGTGCAGACTTCCATCTGGTGCAATAGTCGTCAGCGACTACATAGACAAAAGTAGGTTAATTTCAATCGCCCCGAAGGGATGCAGTTCTCCCCTTCGGGGGAAGCTGCGTCTTCGGCGGGCATTACTACGACGAGGTTCAGCAATGGAAGTAATCGAAGGTATCGCAATCGATTCTGCGTCCTCGCACGTTCCCAATGAATGGGCTGCCATCAACTGGCAACGCGTTCAGAAGAGCGTGAAAGTCATGCAGATTCGTTTAACGAAGGCAACACAGGAAGGTGACTGGCGCAGGGTGAAAGCCTTGCAGCGGTGGCTGACCCGCTCGTTCAGCGCAAAAGCGCTGGCAGTTAAACGGGTGACAGAGAATCAAGGTAAGCGTACCGCAGGCGTAGACCGGCAGTTATGGGAAACGCCGTCGCAGAAATTTGCGGCGATTGCGCAGTTGGAGAAGCGTCGGTATCGACCCCTGCCACTACGGAGGGTTTATATCCCCAAAGCCAATGGGAAGGAGCGCCCCTTGGGCATCCCGACCATGAAAGATCGAGCCATGCAGGCGTTGTATTTGCTGGCGCTTGATCCGGTATTGGAAACGGTGAGTGACCCGAATTCTTATGGTTTTCGGAAAAGCCGCTCAACGGCCGATGCAATGAGCCAGATATTCGTAAGAATGTCCCAGAGGACTTCGGCCCAATGGGTACTGGATGCGGATATTGAAGGTTTCTTCGATAACATCAACCACGACTGGATGATTGACCATGTTTGCATGGATAAATTGATTCTTCGGAAGTGGTTGAAATCCGGGGTGGTTCACCGGACGCAATTGCTGGCAACCACAGCGGGAACACCGCAGGGCGGCATCATCAGCCCTGCATTGGCAAATTGGACGCTGAATGGACTGGAATCGGAACTGATCGAACACCTCGGTGTCCGATTCGGAACGTCGAAATTCCAAAAGCTAAAAGTTGGTGTCGTGCGATACGCGGACGATTTCGTGGTAACCAGTGCTTCACAAGAGTTGCTGGAAACAGAAATCCGGCCATGGATAGAAGCATTCCTCGCAAAGCGTGGGCTGCGACTGTCGCAGGCCAAGACCAATATCGTACATATTGACCAAGGCTTTGACTTCCTTGGGTGGAATTTCCGGAAATACGAGGGAAAGCTGCTCATCAAACCGAGTCAGAAAAACGTGAAAGCGTTCTATGAAAAGTTGAGGAAGGTGATCGGCGAACAATTGACGGCAAAGCAGGAGGATTTGATCCGGCTGCTGAATCCGGTGCTACGAGGCTGGGCGCAATATCACAGTCCCGTAGTTGCCAAGCAGGCGTTCTCGTATATGCAGTCGCTGCTATTCTGGCGACTGATGAGGTGGGCCAAGCGCAGACACCCGAACAAAGATGCTGATTGGATTCGCAAGAAATACTGGCGGACAATCGGTGACCGAAATTGGGTGTTTGCTGTGGACGTTGTCACAAAGGATGGCGGTAAAGGTGTGATGGAGCTGTATTCGCTTTCGGGTACGCTCATCGAGCGCCACAGGAAGATCAAAGGGGACTATCATCCCTATGATCCGCAATGGGAGGTGTACGGCGAAACCCTCCGACAGGAGCGCATGCTGAAAAGGATGAGCTACCGAAAGGAATGGGCGAAGTTGTATTTCGATCAACGCGGCCTGTGCGCTTTGTGTGGGTATGAGATGAACATGGACACTGGATGGCACGACCACCACATGGAATACCGTGTGATGGGAGGCTCCGATGCCCTTGGAAATCGCGTACTACTTCACCCGAACTGTCATAATCAAGTGCATAATCTGAAATTACAAGTTGTTAAGCCGGTTCCTGTATAGGAATTTTTATTAAGCTTGAGCCGTGTGCGATGAAAGTCGCAAGCACGGTTCTTAGGGGGGAGGGGCTCTGGTAACAGGCCCTTCCTACCCTCCTTCATGTAGAGCCCGTGCAGGGTATTGTTTTCGTATGCTTAAAGTCGACCTGCATTGTCATTCGAATATCTCCGACGGCGTGCTGTCACCGGCCGCCGTGGCCGCGTACGCCCGCAAGGCGGGCGTCGACGTGTGGGCGCTGACGGACCACGATGAAGTATCGGGCGTCGCCGCCGCGCGCGCGGCCGCGCTGGACCTGGGCATGCGCTTCGTGGCCGGCGTGGAAATTTCCATTACGTGGGCCGGCGAAACCGTGCACATCGTCGGCTTGCAAGTCGATGAAAACAATCCTGGCCTCGTGCAGGGCTTGCACCAGACCCGTTCGGGGCGCGACGCACGCGGCCGCGAAATTGCCCGCCAGCTGGACCTGGCCGGCATCCCCGACGCCTATGAAGGGGCCTTGAAATTCGTCGGCAACCCGGATTTGATGTCGCGCACGCACTTTGCCCGCTACATCGTGGAAACAGGGAAATGCGCAAACATCCCTGACGTGTTCAAGAAATACCTGTCGGAAGGCAAGCCGGGCTACGTCGAGCACCGCTGGGCCACCCTGGCCGAATCCGTGGCCTGGATACGCGGCGCGGGCGGCGTGGCCGTCATCGCCCACCCGGGCCGCTACCGTTTCAGCGACATGGCGCAAGGCGTGCTGTTCGATGAATTCAAGCAATTGGGCGGCGTCGGCATCGAAGTCGTCACGGGCAGTCACAGTCCTGACCAGTACCCGGAATATGCGCAACTGGCCAATGCCTACGGCTTCCTCGCCTCGCGCGGCACGGATTTCCATGCGCCGGGCGAGTCGCGCGTGGATTTTGCCAAGTTGCCTCCGCTACCCGCCAACGTGACCCCGATCTGGCACGACTGGTTCTAGCTTGCAGCCAGGCAAATCTGCTGCGCGGCGCGCTTTGCGGCCGGCGATGCGCTGGCGTATCGCCATAGCTGCTTGAAAATATGCCTGTCCGTACTTATCTTTTCGTTATTCTTGTCATACATAGTCATCTGGAGCCATCGCCCATGAAACGTATCGTCCTCTTTATTGTTACCAACCTGGCCGTGATGCTGGTGCTGTCCATCGTCCTCAGCTTGCTGGGCGTGGGCAATCCGGCGCGCGGCAGCACCCTGAACCTGGGCAGCCTGATGGTGTTTTCGCTCGTGGTCGGGTTTACCGGGTCCATCTTTTCCCTGTTGATCAGCAAGCCCATGGCCAAGTGGAGCACGGGCGCGCGCGTGATCGACAACCCGACGTCCTCGACGGAATTGTGGCTGGTCAATACAGTGCGTGCGCTGTCCGAGCGGGCCGGCATCGGCATGCCGGAAGTGGCCGTGTACGAAGGCGACGCGAATGCGTTTGCCACGGGCGCGTTCAAGAATTCGGCGCTGGTGGCCGTGTCCACCGGTTTGCTGCAAAGCATGAACCGCGATGAAGTCGAAGCCGTGCTGGGCCACGAGATCGCCCACGTTGCTAATGGCGACATGGTCACCTTGACCCTGATCCAGGGCGTGGTGAATACCTTTGTCGTCTTCATGGCCCGCGTCGTGGGTTTCTTTGTCGACAATGTGCTGTTGAAAAATAACAACCGCGAAGGCGGCGGGCGCGGCATCGGTTACTTCGTGACCGTGATGGTGTGCGAAGTGATCTTCGGCTTGCTCGCTTCCATCATCGTCGCCTGGTTCTCGCGCCAGCGCGAATTCCGCGCCGATGCCGGTTCAGCTAAATTGCTGGGCAGTCCCACGCCGATGATGCATGCGCTGGCCCGCCTGGGCGGCGTGCCGCCGGGCGAACTGCCGCAGTCGATGCAGGCGCTGGGCATCAGCGGCGGCAATGGGGGCTGGGGCGCGCTGTTCGCCACCCATCCACCGATCGAACAACGCATCGCCGCGCTGCGCAGCGTACAATAATGCTAACTTAACAAGCTGGTTCGCCAGAACGCTTAGACATGAGTCAATTTTTTCATATTCACCCTGACAATCCGCAATTGCGCCTGATCAAGCAGGCGGCGCAGATCATCCAGTCCGGCGGCGTCGTGGCCTTGCCCACGGATTCCTGCTACGCGCTGGTGTGCCAGCTCGATGACAAGGGCGCCGTCGAGCGCCTGCGCCGCATCCGTGGCGTCGATGAAAAGCACCATCTGACCCTGCTGTGCCGCGACTTGAGCGAGCTGGGCGTGTACGCCCGGGTCGACAACCGCCAGTTCCGCCTGCTTAAGGCAGCCACGCCGGGCGCCTACACCTTCATCCTGGAAGCGACCAAGGAAGTGCCGCGCCGTCTCAGCCATCCTTCGCGCAAGACCATCGGCCTGCGCGTGCCGCAGCACCGCATCGTGCAATGCCTGCTGGAAGAGCTGGGCCAGCCCCTGCTGGGCGCGACCCTGACCCTGCCCGGCGACGAAGACAGCCTGACGGACGCCGACACCATCCGCGAACGGCTGGAAAAACTGGTCGACCTGATCATCGACGGCGGCGTCTGCGCGCATGGCCCCAGCACCGTGATCGACCTGACGGGGCCGGAACCGGAAGTGGTGCGCGTGGGACGCGGCGACCCGGCCGTGCTGGGCTTTTAGGTCGATGCGGCAGACCGGCATTGCCTGCCCATATTTACCTATCGTTGCAACGCCTGACAAAACCGTAGCGAGCGGAAGTAAGTTGTGGTCGAGAAGCGCAGCCGTACTTTAGTACGGTGAGCATCGCAGGCCGCAAATTACGACGCGCAGTAGGTTTTGACAGGTGTCTTTAATGACAACGTAAGAAAGGGCCTGGGACGCCTCTGGTAGAATCGCGGTCATGAGCGATTTCAATACGATAGTCCAGACCGTTGCCGTGTACCTGGTGCCGGTGCTGTTTGCCATTTCCCTGCATGAGGCGGCGCACGGCTACGCCGCCCGCTATTTCGGCGATCCCACGGCCTCGAACGAGGGCCGGCTGAGCCTGAACCCCATGCGGCATATCGACCCCTTCGGCACGATATTGCTGCCATTGCTACTGTATTTCACGATCCAGGTACCGTTCGGTTATGCCAAGCCCGTGCCC
Organism: Janthinobacterium sp. TND4EL3; assembly: GCF_900156175.1. GTDB lineage: Bacteria > Pseudomonadota > Gammaproteobacteria > Burkholderiales > Burkholderiaceae_D > Janthinobacterium. The sequence continues at coordinate 18,827 of NZ_FTMV01000006.1, read as the reverse complement.
GTTGATTTCAGCCGCCTGCGCAATCCGAAGAAGCAGATGGCCTGGGTGGCGTTTGCCGGTCCCGGTTCGAATTTCGTCATGGGTCTTGGCTGGATGATCGCCTTCGTCGTGCTCAGCGTCTTGCCGCCGACGGAAATGGGCATGTTTTTCCGCAAGATGGCTGGCGCCGGCGTCAGCGTCAATGCGGCCATGTTTGTGTTTAACCTGATTCCCGTGCCGCCGCTCGACGGCGGGCGCATCGTCACCGGCCTGCTGCCGATGCACCTGGCGCGCCCGTATGCCAGCATCGAGCGCTATGGCCTGTATGTCTTCGGCGCACTGGTGCTGCTGATGTATACGGGCATCCTGAACCGCGCCCTGCTGGTGGCGATCCAGTTTGTCATCGGCATTTTTGTCACCCTGGTCACCCCGCTGACGGCCATCTTGACTTGATGCCGCGCAAGCTGATGCACGCAACTAACTGATGGAAGTACCGATGCAAGCAATTGAACAAGTAGTAGACACTGAAACGATTTCCGGTTGGGTGCGCCGCTGGGCGCCCCTGATGCCCGGCGGCGAAGTGCTGGACCTGGCCTGCGGCGCCGGCCGCCACGCGCGCCACCTGGTAAGCCTGGGCCACCCCGTGATCGCGCTCGACCATGATCCGGAAATGCTGGAAAAGGCAGCCGGCACGGGCATCACCACCTCGCTGGTGGACCTGGAAGCGCCGGGCGCCGTGTGGCCCTTCGCTCCCGGCCGCTTTGCCGGCATCGTCGTCACCAATTATCTGCACCGCCCCCTGCTGGAAGCCATGGTGGCCAGCCTGGCGCCCGATGGCGTGTTGTTGTACGAAACGTTTGCTGAAGGAAATGAGCAGTTCGGCAAGCCATCGAATCCGAAATTCCTGTTGAAGGAAGGCGAAATGCTGGCCTGGGCCGTGCAGCACGGCTTGCGTGTGGTAGCGTACGAGGATGGAAGGGTGGAACAGCCAAAAGCTGCTCTGGTGCAACGAATTTGCGCCGTCCGGCCAGATTTTCCACGGTTGGCAGCCTTGCTGCCGACGTTTTGAGCGGCAGTTTATACTTCAGAATGCACCACAGGCGCGGGCTATCCGCTACAATCGTTGTTTTATTTATCGGCGCTATAAACTTACTATGATCAAGGGCAGCATTGTAGCAATCGTCACCCCGATGCACGCGGACGGCAGTCTGGACTTTCCAGGTCTGCGCAAGCTGATCGACTGGCATATCGCCGAGGGGACGGACGGCATCGTTATCGTGGGCACCACGGGCGAATCGGCAACTGTGAGCGTGGAAGAGCACTGCGAACTGATACAGCTGACCGTCGAGCACGCCAAGGGACGCATTCCTATCATCGCCGGCGCCGGTGGCAATTCCACGGCCGAGGCCATCAAGCTGACGCGTTATGCGAAAGAAGCGGGCGCCGATGCCGTCCTGCAAGTAGTGCCGTACTACAACCGTCCTACCCAGGAAGGCATGTACCAGCACTTCAAGGCCATCGCCGAAGCCGTCGACATTCCCGTCATCCTGTACAACGTCCCGGGCCGCACCGTTGCCGACATGAGCAACGACACCATCGTGCGCCTGTCGGCCATTCCGAATATTGTCGGCGTGAAAGATGCGACCGGCAATATCGGCCGTGGCGTCGACCTGCTGCGCCTCGTGCCAGCCGACTTCGCCGTGTACTCGGGCGATGACCCGACGGCCATGGCGCTGATGTTCTGCGGCGGCCACGGCAATATCTCCGTGACGGCCAACGTCGCGCCGCGCGCCATGCACGAACTGTGCGTGGCAGCGATGGCGGGCGAGCGCGCCACGGCCATTGCCATCAATAACAAAGTTTTTCCTCTGCACCAGAAATTGTTTGTCGAGCCCAACCCGGTGCCCGTCAAATGGGCACTGGCCGAAATGGGCATGATGCCTGCCGGCATACGCTTGCCGCTGGTGCCGCTGGCTGACAATTGCCATGCCACCGTGCGCGACGCCTTGCGCGACGCGGGCGTCCTGTCTTAAGGCCGAACTTCAAGCCCGGACTCGACCAGTCCGGACCTTCCCTGATTCCAGCTGCTACTTAGCTTCTTATCCAGTTACGACATGACTAATTGCAAGAAAACCAAACCGGCGCCTGCCACCATCGCCGTCCGCGGCATCGTCATCGGCGCCGTCGCAGCCAGCCTCGCGGGCTGCGGCATGATCAGTTCGGTGGTCGGCGGCGACAAGGTCGACTACAAGTCGGTCAAGAAAGCCAGCACCCTGGACGTGCCGCCTGACCTGACGCAATTGCAGCAGGACAACCGTTACTCGCTGCCGGATGCGAAAAACGGCGTGGCCACGGCGTCCGGCTACAACGCCCAGCGCAATGCCGCTGCAGGCGCGCCTGTCGTCGTGGGTGCCGACGGCGTGGTGGGTGTCGTGCCTGTCACGGCAGGCGGTGTCAAGGTCGAGCGCGCGGGCAACCAGCGCTGGCTGGTGGTCAAGCAGTCGCCTGAGGTGCTGTGGCCGCAACTCAAGCAGTTCTGGGAAGATTCCGGCTTCACCATCGCCGTCGACCAGCCGACGGCCGGCATCCTGGAAACCGAATGGAACGAGAACCGCGCCAAGCTGCCGCAGGACTTTATCCGCAACACCATCGGCAAGGCCTTCGATTCGCTGTATTCGACGGGCGAGAAAGACAAGTTCCGCACCCGCGTGGAACGCCTGGCCGACGGCTCGACCGAGATCTACATCAGCCACCGCGGCGTGGAAGAGGTCGTTACGGGCCGCGACAAGGAAACCACCACCTGGACGGCGCGTCCCAACGATCCCGGCCTGGAAGCGCAATTCCTGGCCAAGCTGATGACGCGCCTGGGCGCTGCCAGCGACGAGGCGCAAGCGAAGACGGCCGTCGATGCCGCCATCGTGCAGCCGCAGCATGCCAAGCTCGTGGGCGACGCCGCCACGCCGGCGCGCGCCATTGAGGTCGATGAAGGTTTCGACCGCGCCTGGCGCCGTGTCGGCCTGGCGCTGGACCGCGTCGGCTTTACCGTGGAAGACCGCGACCGCACGCAAGGCACGTATTTCGTGCGTTACGTCGATCCGGACGCCGTCAAGAAAGATGGTTTCTTCTCGAAGCTGTTCAGCTGGGGCTCGTCGTCCGACAAGGACAAGGAAGCGCAGCGCTACCGCGTTCTCGTCAAGGCCGGCAACGGTTCGACCAGCCTGGTCAGTGTGCTCAGCAACGAAGGCAAGCCTGATACCTCGCCAGTGGCCGAAAAGATCCTGGGTCTGTTGAACGACCAGTTGAAATAAGGTGTGCTGAGTGGCGGCGATCAAGAGCTGTCACCCATCATAAAAAGGCTGGCCCGGGAAACCGGGCCAGCCTTTTTTTATTGCCTGCGTCCAGCGTTTTATCCTGCGGATAAAGCGCTGGACGCAAAAAAGCCGGCCCGAAGGCCGGCTTTCTCTAGTGCTGGGTGCTAATTACTTAGCAGCCGATGCAGCAGCCGAAGCGGCAGCAGCAGCGTCCGAAGCGGCCGAAGCAGCGCTCGAAGCAGCAGCAGCAGCGTCGGTAGCGGCCGAAGCAGCAGCGTCAGCAGCAGCAGCTGGAGCAGCTTCAACTGCTGGTGCTGGTGCTGGGGTTTCAACTACTGGTGCTGGTGCAGGAGCTTCTTCTTTTTTGCTGCAAGCAGCCAGAGCAACAACCATCAGGGAGGCGATCAGCAGGGATTTTTTCATTTGTTTTCCTTAATTATTTCAAAAAATAAATCAATATTGTTGCGATGAATAATTACCGGTAATTATCGCTCGTTAGGTCGTCTTCGAAGGCTTTTCGTACCAGGTGGTGCCTGCCAGACAACGGAAACTTCCTAACCGAATATTATAGCGATTTTTGGTGCGTCGCAATAGGAGCAAGAGGCAAATTCGCAACTATTTTGTGATATCGCAATATTTGCCGAAGCAAATTGCAAGCAAGTGTAAGTGTTTTGCGAAAGCGCGACAAAACGATATAAAAATAATATGTTTTGTTGCGCTGGCGCAGAACGCATACCAGTTGCCCGTGCAATACCACTTTTGCTACGCCGCCGTCATTCAAGCCAGTTCGATCCAGCCATCCTGATACCAGGTATATAAGGCATCCATGACGTCATCGGAGGCCTGGGCCACGGCCGCGCCATCGAGGGCGCGTTCGTTGGCCAGGGTTTCCAGCGCCGCCTTGTCCGCCTTGCCAATGGCAAACGACTCGCCATTGATGAAGACATTCTTGCCACGATACAGCATCAGGGTCTTGCGCGACAACACGACACCCTTTTTCTGCGCGGCATCCGCAAAGCGGCCCACCGTCAATGGCTTCGATAACGGAGTGAAAAACACATTGTGCTTCGGTTCCGACAGGTGTTCACCCAGGAAAATGGTCACATCCTCTTCCGTGAAGCGCACCTTGTTCAGCTCTTCCGTGATGGTGCTGAGCATGTCGCGGGGGATTTCCGCCGGTTTGCCCGATGCTTTCAGGTCAGGATCGCTGTAAATGCCCGGCAAGTCGATCGAGTCGGCCATGAATTGCAAAAAGGCTTCGCCCAGCTCCTGGAACGTGGGCGAGCGGAAACCGATCGAATACGTCTGGCAGTCGCCGATGGCCACGCCGTCGTGCGCGTAGTGGGGCGGCAGGTACAGCATGTCGCCCGGTTCCAGCGTGAATTCTTCGTCGGGCGTGAAATTGCTGAGGATTTTCAGCGGCAGGCCGTCGATCAGGCTCAGGTCCTTCTGCGCGCCGATGCGCCAGTGGCGCTTGCCCTGGCCTTGCAGCAGGAACACGTCGTAGGAATCGAAATGCGGGCCCACGCCGCCGCCATCGGTGGCGAAGCTGACCATCAGGTCGTCCAGGCGCGCGTCCGGCAGGAAGCGGAACTGGCGCAGCAGGGCGTCGGCCTTGGCGCTATGCAGGTTGGCGCCCTGCACCAGCAAGGTCCATTCCTTCTGTTTCAGCGAGGGCAGGCTGGTCAGCGGACCTTGCTGCATGTTCCAGTGGCCATCCGCATGGCTGACCAGGCGCGATTCGACGTGGTCCAGGGTGGCCAGTTCGGCCAGGGCCTTGAAATCGAACAGCGCCTTGAAGCCAGGCACGGCCTGGCGGATCAGCAGGGGCTTTTTATGCCAGTAGTCGCGCAAAAATTGCGCCGGCGTGATATCGCCGAGGAGAGTTAATTTATTCATGCGCCCATTATAACAACCGGAAATGCAGGAATGCGCCTGTCGTTGGCGGCGTAAAGGTATAATTTGCCAGCTTATACAATGAAAGGAAGCATAATGAAGATTGCCAAGAATACGGTCGTGACTGTCAACTACAAACTGTCAGACGCGCAAGACAATCTGATCGAAGACGGCCGCCAGCCTATGGTCTACCTGCATGGTGATTATGAAAACACCCTGCCGAAGATCGAAGAAGAGCTCGACGGCAAGGAAGTTGGCTACTCCAACACGATCCAGATCGAACCGGATGATGCTTTCGGTGAATACGACCCAGCCCTGGTCAAGGTAGAGCCGCGCAATCGCCTGCCTGAGCCGCTGGAAGTGGGCATGCAGTTCGAAGGCATGCCGGAAAGCGATTCGACCGACGAAGAAGCGATGATCTTCACCGTCACTGATATCGCCGACGACAAGGTCGTACTGGACGGCAACCATCCACTGGCCGGCATCGCGCTGCGCTTCTCGCTGACCGTCGCTGACGTGCGCGCAGCCACCGACGAAGAAATCGCCCATGGCCACGTGCATGGCGCACACGGCCATGACCATGGCGATGATGAAGATGAAGGCGAAGAGGGCGATCACTTCCGCACCCACCCTATCCACTGAGGACTCCTGACCAAACCTGCTGCGCGCGGCGGGGCGCGGCCGGCGATGCTCACCGGCTCGGCGCCCCCGTACCGAGTACGGTTGCGCTTCTCGGCCACGCCGCGCAGCTGCTCGCGACGGTTTTGTCAGGCGTCGTGACGTCTGTTGTCTATTAGATAAAGGCTGGCTTTGCGTCGGCCTTTATCTATTGCGGCGCACGTTTATCTGCGTACAGTCGACGCCTTGGCCCGCGCTTGCGCCGATGGGCGCGTGGCACGTTGACGCACCTCAAAGAAGGGCGTCTTGCCGGGCCGCACGGCGATGGCGGACCAGTCGTTGTCGATGCTGACGTGGCCCAGGTTGCCTTTCCAGCGGATTGCCGGCGCGCCCGTCCTGGCCGCGGCCTTTTTACTTTTTCCTTCCTTGCCGTCCGCGTCGCCATCACGCTGCGTATCGACCAGTAACACCTTGCCGCTGAACTTCTTCGCCAGGGTGCGGATCTGCTTGCGCGGTCCCGCAAAGCCATCCTGCTTTGCGCTGAAGCTGGGCAGCAGCGAACTGTCGTCTTCATCGAGCACGCCCACGTCGCCGTCGGAAAACAGCACGATGCCATCGAGTTTCTTGCGCTGCGCCATGGCGAACAACCGCTGCAGCCAGGAACGGTTGGCCACCAGGCGGTCTTCGAACTCGCTGTTGCGGCCCGCTTCCGGCAGGAAATGGTTGTTATTGGCGGGCAGGTTGACGGTCGCAAACAGCACGCCGCCGTATTCCCAGTGCGCGTTCTCCGCATAGCTGCGGAACTTTGCCGTCGATGACAGCCGCGACAGGGTCAGCTTGCGCTGGCCCAGGCTCTGGTCGTCCGCGAAATACACGTCGCGCAGGCGGTTCAGGCGTTCGATGGCATTGATGCGGCCGCGCGAATTGCGGCAGTTGGCCCAGTCGCTGGCCGACAGCGAGACAATCAGCGGCGGACCGCTGGCGTCGAGCAAGTCCTTGCGCTGGCTGTACAGCTTGTCGCTGCACGACTCGCTGGCCGCCTTGATGCCGGTCGCTACCACGAAGGAGGCATTGAAGGCGCTCGTGTCGGCAATCGCCTTTTTCAAGGGCGCGTCGTCCGGCCCCGCCTTGAAGGAGTGGCCCAGCACGGCAAACTCGAAGCCGGCCTGGTCGGCGGGGGCGGCCAGCGCCGGCTGTCCCTGCAGGCAAGCGGCCAGCAGGCCGGCCGCCAGCAGGGACAGGCGAACGAAGCGGCGCCCGATGGTCATGCGGCGGCCAGCCGTTTCAACTGGTACAGCTGCTCCAGCGCGTCGCGCGGCGTGAGCGCATCGGGATCAAGGTCGGCGATGGCGTCGAGCAAGGCTTGCTGCGCTTCATTGAGCGCGGCCAGCGGCGCCGCCGCTGCCTCGTCTTCCTCTTGCGCATATGGATCGGCTGCCGGTGCGGCGAACAGGTCGCGCTGCGGCGTGGCGTCGAGCGCCTGCGCTTCCAGGCGCGCCAGGTGCTTGCGCGCGGCCTTGATCACGGGCTGCGGCACGCCGGCCAGCTGCGCCACCTGCAAGCCGTAGCTTTGCGAGGCGGGACCGGCCTGCACGGCGTGCAGGAAGACGATGCTGTCCTTGTGTTCGACGGCGGACAAATGCACGTTGGCGGCGCTCGGGTGGCTGTCCGGCAGTTGCGTCAGCTCAAAGTAGTGCGTGGCAAACAGGGTGAAACTACGACTGGTGTCGATCAGATGGCGCGCGATGGCCCACGCCAGGGCCAGGCCGTCGAAGGTCGAGGTGCCGCGGCCCACTTCATCCATCAGCACCAGAGAGTGTTCGGTGGCGCCGTTCAAAATGGCGGCCGACTCCGTCATTTCGACCATGAAGGTCGAGCGTCCGCCCGCCAGGTCGTCGGTGGCGCCGATGCGCGTGAAGATGCGGTCGATGGGGCCGATGGTAGCGGAGGCGGCCGGCACGTAGCTGCCCACGTAGGCCAGCAGGGTGATCAATGCCACCTGGCGCATGAAGGTCGATTTACCGCCCATGTTCGGACCGGTAATCAGCAGCAAGCGGCGTTCGTTGACGAGGCGGCAATCGTTGGCGATGAAGCGTTCGATCTGCTTTTCCACCACCGGGTGGCGGCCTTCGACGATGTTGATGCACGGCTCGTCGACCAGTTGCGGCGCGGCCCAGTTGTGCTGCTGCGCGTGTTCCGTCAGCGCATTCAGGGTATCGAGCTGGGCCAGGCCCTGCGAAATCGTTTGCAAGGTGCCGATGTGCGGTGCCAGCTCGGCCAGCAGCAGGTCGTACAGCAGTTTTTCGCGCACGAGGGCCTTGTCTTGCGCCGACAGGGCCTTGTCTTCGAATACCTTCAGTTCCGGGGTGATGTAGCGCTCGGCGTTTTTCAGGGTCTGGCGGCGGCGGTAGTCGTCCGGCACCTTGTCCGTCTGGCCGTGTGTCACTTCAATATAGAAGCCGTGCACCTTGTTGTATTCGACGCGCAGGTTGGCGATGCCCGTGCGCGCCCGTTCGCGCGTTTCCAGGTCGAGCAGGAACTGGCCCGCGTTTTCCGACAGCGCGCGCAGTTCATCGAGTTCCGCGTCGAAGCCGGTGGCAAACACGCCGCCGTCGCGCACCATGGCCGCCGGCTCCTGCGCCACGGCGCGCACCAGCAAGTCCAGGCAGGCGGTCGGTGTCGCCAGTGCCGCGTGAATGGCGGCCAGCAAGCCGCTTTCGCCGCCCTGGCCAGGGCCGTAACAACGGACTACGTCGCCACGCAGCGCCGGCAGTTGTAATAAACCATCGCGCAAGGCGGCCAGGTCGCGCGGACGCGCCGACAGCAGCGCGATGCGCGTGGTGATGCGTTCGATGTCGGGCACTTGCGCCAGGGTGGCGGCCAGCGGTCCCGCCGCTTCGCTCTGCGCCAGCGCGGCGATCGCTTCATGGCGCGCGCGCGCCACGTTCTGGTCGCGCCGCGCATGGTGCAGCCAGTGGCGCAGCATGCGCGAACCCATGGCCGTGCGGCAATGATCCAGCAGGGAGAACAAGGTCGGCGATTCCTGCCCGCGGATGGTTTCCGTCAATTCCAGGTTGCGCCGCGTGGCCGCGTCCAGGCCGATGAATTCGCTTTCCGTTTCCGTCGTCAGCGAGCGCACGTGCTGCAAGCCCCGCCCTTGCGTCGATTGCGCATAGCGCAGCAGGGCGCCGGCCGCGCCGAACGCGGCGCCGAGGCCATCGGCGCCAAAGCCCGTCAGGGTCGCCACGCCCAATTGATCGAGCAGTGCCTTGTGGCCGCCCACCACGTCGAAATGCCAGTCCGGCACGCGGTTGATGTGGGTGCCCGCGTAGTCGTCGAACAGGTTGCCGTTGTCGCCGCTGAGAATTTCAGCGGGCACGATGCGTTCCAATTCCTGCTGCAGGCGCGCCGCCACGGTGGCGCTGTCGCCGGAAAACTCCATCAGTTTCAAGGCGCCGCTGGCCAGCGACAGCCAGGCCAGGCCCGTCGTCACTGTCTTGCGCTGCGTGATGCTGCACATGGCCAGCAGCGGGCGCTCGGCCTTTTCGGGCAGCAAGTCCGCATCCGTCAGGGTGCCGGGCGTGACCACGCGCATGACCTTGCGCTCGACGGGGCCCTTGCTGGTGGCCGGGTCGCCGATCTGTTCGCAAATGGCCACCGACTCGCCCAGCTTGACCAGCTTGGCCAGGTAGCCGTCGAGCGAATGAAACGGCACGCCGCACATCTTGATGGGGTTGCCGCTGGCCACGCCGCGCGCCGTCAGGGTAATGCCCAGCAGGCGCGCCGCTTTTTCCGCATCTTCGAAAAACAGCTCATAGAAATCGCCCATGCGGTAGAAGACCAACATCGTCGGGTGGTTTTCCTTGATGCCCATATATTGTTGCATCATGGGCGTGAGCTTTTCAGCCGAATTCTTCTTTGCCGCGGCGGCGTTGATTTCTTTTGGGACGGTGGTCATGTGTTCTTTGTCGTTGGTCCGGCGGCAGGGAATGCATGCCTGCCGGGCTGTGGGTGGTGCTGTGTGCGTGCCAGGCCGCGCCAGTGGGCGCAGCTCGGGTTAAGGCCGTCATTTTACCGCTTTCGGCGGGCGGGGCGGCGTATTGCGTGCGGATGTGAAAAAGCCGCGCTGGTGGGGCGCGGCTTCTGGTATCCAGGTTTGGCAATGCGTTGTTGACGGCATTCCCAGGTGTCGTAGGATCAGTCGACGCCCAGTGTCCCGCCCACGGAGCTTTCCGGGTCGAATGAGAATACGCGTAACTCAGGCTGCACACCCTCGCCGCGCAGTATGCGTACAGTGATGACAAAGGACAATTCCCAGCGGCCTTTTGTATGCCCGACGTCCAGCGTATGTTTCCACTCCTGGCGAATGCGGCGCAGGTCCGGCAGTTCAGGATCTGGCGGCAGCAGGTGCGATTCGAAATCCAGTTGCAGCGGATAGGTGGCACCGATGGCTTGCAGGAATGGCGAGGGGGCCGAGTAAACGGTCGGCACATTCGCTCCAATCTGAGTCAGTTGCGGAATGGTGACGATGCAACAATCGACGATCTGAAATGAGGTGAAGCCGCTTTTCTTGGAGCCGCAGCAATTGACGTCTACGTAGACATGCTGCCCTTGCTGGAAGTGCACGCCTCCCATATATTCGCCGTGGCGGGGATCTGCCGTGCCATCGCAGGAGGTGAATTTGTAGTCGAGCTGGCTGCTGGTCTGGTCTGCATCAAAATGTACGGATAACTTCATCCAAGGGCTTACATGCGTCATGTTTTACGATCTCTTTTCAGGTTAATAATAAACTGCTGGTAGCGAGCATCTCGCCTGAGGGTCAACAGATCGGGTGCCGTTTCGATCAGGTTGAGGGGGTAACCAAGGTTCACGGCCTGCATTAATGCCGTTAGCGCCTCGTGGTGGTTGCCAAGCAGTTCATGGCTTAGCGCGGCGCGGAACTGTACGTCAGCTATCTCGCTTGCAATGCTTAGTGCATGTCGGATATGGGTCAGCGCTTCCTGCTTATCGCCGATATATGCGCGATATAACGCCATACGTGACTGAAAGTTACCGTTATCGGGCATAGCCTGCAACATCGGACTTAGCAAATTGATCGCGTGCCGGTAGGAGTCTTTCGATGCGTTTGCCTGTGCTGGAATCCAGCGCTGAGCATCGGCTAGGTTAGCCCATAGTAAATAAGTTCCAGGGCTACCTTTACTGGAAGAAACCGCGTTCTTGAACGCTTCAACGGCGCCAAGATAATCGGCTTTGGCGAATAAAGAGGTGCCCAGATTGTTGTAGAGCTCCCAATGTGGCTGAACTTGCAATCCCTGCTGCAAAACTCGCAAGGCTTCATCGACGCGATCCTGGCGTAGCAGGACTGCATTCAGGTAGGCATAAGCATTGGCAGATTGGGGGTCAAGTTCGATCGCTTTACGGAAGGCATTTTCCGCTTCAACATATTGGGCCTTGCGATAATGCAGCATTCCTTGCAAAATTTGGAAAAGGCGCTCGCGCGGATATGCCGGCTGTGCCAAGTCGATGACTGCTTGCGCCAGTTCAAATTTTTCCGTCCGTATCAGCACCCTCGCCTTGCCAATGAGACCCATCAGATTGTGTGGATCGAGGTTGAGTGCTGTTGCCGTGGATATCAAGGATGCCTGGTGCTGACCTTTCAGTTCCAGTACCCACGCTTGTGCCACATGGGCCAGCGCCAATTGGTTGTCTGAGGCCAGGGCCTGTTGTGCGCTGGCATCAGCGCGTTGCAGCCATGTATCGTCACGACCATTGCCTGTGTAGCGCAGGCTATAGGCCAAGGATAGTCCGGCTGCCGCCGCCGCACTTGCAGGGCTGTGTGTCAATACAGTGGTGAAGTGCTCGATGGCCTGTGCCTGGCTCGTATCGCGATCAAACACCCGCAACGCTTCCATCCCCGCCGCCATGCTGGCCATTTCCGAATACGGCGCAGGTGCTTTCTCGCCCGTGACGAACGATTTGACGGCAGGAACGATATTGGGCAGCTGCCATCCCGCCAGTACCGCCAGCAGCGCCACGCCCGCGCCCCATTGCAGGGTGCGCTTGCGGGGCAGCGGCAGGCGGATGGAGACGCTGGCGGGCGGCTCTACCTTCGCCGGCGTAGCGTCGGCAAGGGGCGTGGCCAGGGTGAGTGGTTCGCCGCGCTGCGCGCCTATCGCCTCGCGCACGTCGCGCATGGTGCGTGGCCGTTCGGCCGGGTCGTGCGCCGTCATCGCGCGCACGAGGGCGTTGATGGCGGGCGGGACGGAGTCCGGCAGGTCGGGCCACGGTTCCGTTGCCTGCATGTGGGCGGCGGCCAGGGCCAGGCCGTTCAGGTGGGCGAAGTGGCGCTGGCCGGCCAGCATTTCGTACAGCATGGCACCCAAGGCATACACGTCGCCGCGCGTGTCGGGCAGGCGGCCCATCAGGCGCTCGGGCGCCATGTAGGCGATGGTGCCCTGCAAGTCGCACAGGGTCGTCGTTTGCGTGGCTTGCGGGTCCATGTGGCGCGCCAGGCCGAAATCGAGGATGCGCACCTTGCCGTTCGCCTCCAGCATCAGGTTCGACGGTTTCAGGTCGCCGTGCACGAGGTCCATCGCGTGCGCCTCGTCCATGGCGTCGGCGATCTGATAGGCGATGTCGAGCGCGGCCTGCAGCTCGGCCTTGCCGCCGTGCATGTATTGCCCCAGGGTCTGGCCTTCCACCAGTTCCATGACGATGGACTGGCCCGTGCCCTGGCCCTCGATGGCGAAGATGCGCACGAAGGCGGCATGCCTGAGTGAGGCGGCCAGGCGCGCTTCATTGATGAGTTTTTCCGGATGCAGCACATCGGCCTGCGGCTTCAGGCGCTTGAGCGCCACGCTGCGGCACAGCTTGGCATCCCACGCTTCGAACACATGGCCGAAACCGCCTTCGCCCAGCAAGCGGCGCACTTCATAGTGCCCGCTGATCGTGTCGTCTTGCGGTGGGGTCTGACGCAGGGAGTCGAGCAGTTCCATATACCTTGGCTTCAGAGTGCATCAGTGTGGACGTCAAGCACCGAGAGGGTTAATGCGATGCTTGAATGCCCAAAATGATTGATTTTGAGTAACATCCTGATTTAAAACGATTGTTTAGAATAAGTCAATTAATATTGGCAAGGAGTGAACAAAAGCTGCCAAGGCGCAGGGCGGACGGCATTGCTTTCCGATTCATGCTTGCAATCTTGTTCAAACTCAATTTGCCTGTTTCCCGCGTCCTCAATAATGCAGATGGGGCTGTATCTACATGTGCGGGGCAAGCGATGGGAGCGGACATGGACGAGTTGCTACAATATTACGAGCGCGAACTGGGCACCTTGCATGCGCACAACCAGGCGTTTGCCCGGCGCTATCCCGCCATCGCCGGCGCGCTGGGCATCCAGGGTGGAGACATGGGCGACCCGCACCTGGCGCGCATGCTGCAGGCGTTTGCCATGTTCAATGCGCGCACGGCGAAGCGGCTGGCCGATGGCTTCGGCGCCTTCAGCGAAACCTTGTTGGAAGTGAACTTTCCCCATTATTTGCGCCCGTTTCCTGCCTGCGCCATTGCCCGCATCGATAACGACCTTGCGACGGTGACCGAGCCGGCCATGATCCCGCGCGGCACGCTCATGCATGCAGCGGAGCATCAGGGTATTGCCTGCAAGTTCACCACCGCCTACGATGTCGCCGTGGCGCCGCTGCGCCTGTCCGAGGTGCGCTTTCAGTCCATCGTGGCGGCGCCGCCCGCATTGCGCCTGACGCCGGACTTGGGGGCGGCGATCAGCATCACGCTCGAAGCGACGGGCGCCACGTCCACGCTGGACGGGCTGCCGCTGCCGGCGCTGCGCCTGTTCCTCGATGGCGAGCCTGCGTTTTGCGCCACCTTGCGCGACAGCCTGTTCCTGCGTGTGCGTTGTGCCTATGTGGAAGCCGATGGCGCATGGCATGCGCTGGACGCGGTGCCCTTGCATCCGGCCGGCTTTGCCGTCGAGGAGGCATTGATGCCGGCCATGGCCGCCTCGCATCCCGCTTACCGCTTGCTGGGCGAATGGTTTGCCTTTCCGGATAAATTCAATTTCGTCGACCTGGACCTGGCCGCGCTGCGCCCGCAGTTGCCGCCGGCCTGCCGGCACTGCACTGTGCACCTGCTGCTGGCCGACGTGCAGGCCGATGCGGATATCGCGCGCATCTTGCGGCCCCTGTCCGCAAGGCATCTGCTGACGGGATGCACGCCCGTCGTCAACCTGTTCCGCCAGGCGGCCACTCCCGTCCGCCTGACGCATGCGAGCGCCGAGCATGTGCTGCTGCCATCGGTGCGGCAGGCGCATTGCTACGATATTTACAGCGTCGACAGCGTGCAGGTGCTCAGTGAAACGCAGAGAGATGGCGCACTCGATGCGTTTCACCCGTTCTATTCGATGCGCCATGGCGAGGCGGGCGGGCGCCAGGGACGCTACTGGGTGACGCGGCGCGACGAGGACATGGCGCTGAGCAATCCCGGCTACGACATGCGCATCGCCTTTGTCGACGGCACCATGCAGCCGCTGCACGACGCCACGCAAACGGTGTCCGTTATGCTCACCTGCAGCAACCGCGATTTGCCGAGCCGCCTGGTATTCGGCAATGCCGCGGGCGACCTGCGCCATGACGGCGTGGCCAGCGCCTTGCCGGTGCGCCTGCTGCGCAAGCCCAGCGCGGCTTGCCGCTTCCCTGCGGGAGTGGCATCGCACTGGCGGCTGATCGCGCAACTGTCCCTGAACCATCAGTCGCTGAGCGAGCAGGGCTTGCCGCTCTTCAAGCAAATACTCGAGCTGTACAACTTGCCCGGTTCGGCCAGCGCCGCGCGCCAGATCGCGGGCATGACGGGACTGCGCCAGCGCGCCGCCAGTACCTGGCTGCAGGATGAGGCGGGCGGCAGCCTGGTGTTCGGCATCGACGTCCTGCTATCCGTCGATGAGGACGCCTTTGTCGGCAGCGGCTTGCATGCGTTTGCCCAGGTGATCGAACGTTTTCTCGGACTGTACGTGCACCTGGGCTCGTTTACCCGCCTGATCGTCTTGTCGCAGAAGACTGGAAAGGAGTTGCTGTGCTGCCTACCCCGCAATGGAAACCAGACGCTGGTGTAGTCGCGCGCCTGCTGGCCGACCCGTCCGGCACAGGCTTCTTTCAGGCGGTGCGGCTGTTGTCTGCCTGGCTGATGCAGCAGGGCATCTCGCAGGAGCAGGTGTTTGATGATTGCCTGCGCCTGCATGGCAGCGCATCGCTGTCGTTTGCGCCGGGAGAAATCGAACAGCTGTGGCTGGAGCAGGAAGCCGATGGTCATACGCAGGTACATGTGCAGGCGGCGATGCTGGGTTTTCTGGGCGTGCATGGCAGCTTGCCGCTGCATTACACGGAAACGCTCGCCCGCCACGAACGGCAAACGGGCGATGGGGGGCCCCGTGACTGGCTCGATACGCTGTCGCAGCGCGCGCTGGCCCTGTTTTACCGGGCCTGGGCACGTTACCGCATCGAATGCCAGATGGACGCCGACGGCGGCGATTTCCTGCCCCTGCAACTGGCCCTGGCCGGTGCCTGGCCTGCCGAGGTGGCACGGCAGGAGGATGGCTTGCCTGCGCATGTGCTGGCCCATTACGCGGCCTTGCTGCGGCATCGGCCCGTGGCGGCCGACGTGATGCAGGCGGTGCTGGCCGAGTATTTCGGCGTGCCCGTGCGCGTGCAGCGTTTTGTGGGCGCCTGGTTCCGGCGCGCGCCGCAGGAGCGCACCCTGCTGGCCACCGCGCACGCCCGGCTGGGGCACGGCGCCATGCTGGGCGAGCGCTGCCGGCGCGCCGACTTGCGCGTGCGCCTGATGCTGGGACCGCTGGCGCGCCGTGTCTACGAGGATTTTTTGCCCGGCCGGCCGGGCGCGCTGGCCCTGCGCCAGATGCTGGCGCTGTTCGGCTTGCCCGGCGTGGGCTTCGAGATACGCCTGGTACTGCGGCGGGAAGACGTGCGCACCTGCGCCCTGGGCATGGGTGCCTGCCTGGCGGAGGATGCGTTTCTGGCCGGCAAGCTGCCGGCCCGCGACCGTGACGACATGCATTACGACATTCGATTCGCTGGTTCCGCCTGAGACCGCCATACATGTTGTGCCCCGATGACTGCTGGAAGGAAGAAAACCATGGAAGACTTCGCGCAATGGATGGCCGTGGACAAGGCCTTGAACGCCGGCAACCGGGCCTTGCGGCTGCGCCTCGCCTACCCGGAAGGCAGCAATGAGGATGTCTTGCTGCCGCAGCGCATCAGCGGCAGCGAGGCCATCTGCGGCGGGATCGAGTACCGCATCCTGTGCGTCGCCACCGAAGCGCGCTTGCCGCTGAAACAGTTCATCGCCGTGCCGGCCGAATTGCAGATCGTGACGGACCAGGGGCAGCTGCGCAGGGTCTGCGGCATCGTCGCCGAAGCGTGCGCGGGGCAAAGCGACGGCGGCCTGGCCACCTATCAACTGGTACTGCGCGATGGCCTGGCCTTGATGGAAAAGCGCGTCAACACGCGGGTGTTTCGCAACAAGCACGAATTGCAGATCGTCCAGCTACTGTTTGAGGAATGGCGGCAGTGCAATAGCGTGCTTGCCGCCAGCCTGGATCTGTCCATCGATGCGGCGCTGGCGGCGCGCAGCTTGCCCGTGCGCGAATTCACGATGCAACACAATGAATCTGATGCCGCCTTTATCCGCCGCCTGCTCCGGCGCCGCGGCATTGCCTGGTGCTTCCAGACGGGAGCGCCGTCCGGTCCGAACGCCGCCACCACTCCCGTGCATGCCCTGCTGCTGTTCGACGACGCCAGCCGCCTGGCGGAAAATGCCGCTGGCACGGTGCGCTATCACCGCGATGACGCCACCGAGGAAAGGGATGCCGTGACGGCCTGGAGCGCCGTACGCCGTTTGCAGCCGGGAAAATCCGAACGTTACAGCTGGGACGATGGCCACCCGCACAGTCCGCAGTTCATGGCCACGCAGTCTCAGGGGGCCGTGGATCAGGGCGGGAATGGCAATCGCCTGGCGGCCAGCCTGGACGACTATATCGTGGAGCCGCCGCTGGCCGCCGGCAGCAATGACGAATTGCGGCAACTGGGCCAGCTGGCGATGGCGCGTCACGATATGGACAGCAAGTGTTTCCAGGGAGAGGGCTGCGTGCGCGACTTTTGCGCGGGCCAATGGTTCAGCCTGGAAGGGCATGCCGATATCGACAGCCACCCGGCGGCCGAGCGCAGTTTCGTCATCACGGCCTTGAGCGTGGCTGCCAGCAATAACTTGCCGACAGGCCTGGATGCCAGGGTCGGGCGCCTGTTTGCGCAGAGCGGCTGGCAGTGCGATGCCGGCCCGGCACAAGGGGCAGGCGCCGATGGCCAGCCGGCCTTGCGCTACCGCAACCGTTTTACTTGCGTGCGGCGCGGCATCGCCATCGTGCCCGCTTTTGACCCGCGCAGCGATTTTCCCGTCGTCCGCCTGCAAAGCGCGCTGGTCGTCGGGCCGGCCGGCGAAGAAGTGCATTGCGATGCGCTGGGGCGTATCAAGGTGCGTTTTGTTGCGACGCGCGCGCCGGACCACGCGCATGCCAACGGTTCCGGCACCTCCGATACGGAGCGCGATTCGGCCTGGGTGCGCGTGGCATCGAGCTGGACCGGCAATGGCCCGGGCAGCGGCAGCCAATGCGGCACCTTGAGCTTGCCGCGCATCGGCACGGAAGTGCTGATCGATTTTCTCGGCGGCGACCCGGACCGGCCCATTATCGTCGGGCAGCTGTACAACGCCGTGGGCGCGCCGCCGGGCTTGAGCGCGCGCGGCGCCTTGCCGGGCAACCGTTATCTGTCCGGCATGCGCAGCCGCGAAGTGCGGGGCGGGCGCGGCAACCAGCTGTGCTTTGACGACACGCCGTCGCAGATCAGCGCGCAGCTGGCCAGCGACCAGGCGGCCACGCAATTGAATCTCGGCTATCTGACCGAACCGCGCAGCGATGGCGCAGGGCGGCAGCGCGGCGACGGCTTCGAGTTGCGCAGCGACGCCAGCGGCAGCGTGCGCACTGCCCGCTCGCTGCTGATCTCTGCCTGGAAACAGCTGGGCGCCAGCGGCAAGCAGCTCGACGGCAACGAGCATGCCGCCGTGATGAAAGAATGCCTGGAATTGTTGACTTCCCTGGGCGAGTTTGCCGCCCAGCACCAGGCGCTGGCGCTGGACGCGGCCGGCAGCAAGGCGCTGGGAGCGGCGATTGCCGCCGACCAGCCCGCCGTCAGCATCACGGCGCCCGAGGGCGTGGCGCTGAGCACGCCCCGAACCATTGCCGGCAACGCGGGCGCGAATATCGACCTGGTGGCCCAGCAGCATCTGCAACTGAGCGCGGCCCAGCGCTGCAACGTCAACGCGGGCAAGGGCATTTCCCTGTTCGCGCACCAGGACGGCATCGTGCAGGCGGCCCATTTCGGCAAGTTTTTGCTGCAAAGCCAGCACGATCTTCTGCAGGCGGACGCCGCCAAGGATATCCGCCTGACAGCGGGCACGCGCCTGGTCGGCGTGGCGCAGGATGAGATCACCTTCATGACGGCGGGCGGCGCCTACCTGAAACTGTCCGGCGGCGCGGTGGAACTGGGCGGCCCCGGCGCGCTGACGGTCAAAACCGATGGCCACCACTGGAACGGCCCGGCCAGCATGAAGGCGGAACTGCCCACCTTCGGCGAAGGCGAGCTGGGCCGCGTGCCGCGCTTGCTGCGTCCAACCGACGGTTTGCCCGTCGAAGGCGTGGAAGTGCACATCGAGCGCGAAGGCGATAGTCCCATGACGGGCGTCAGCGGTGCCGACGGGCGCGGGCCGACGGTGGCGACCGATCATCTGCAGCGGCTGAAGGGATTTTTCTTCCGCCGCCGTTCCTGAACCCCCGTCACTGGAGAGCACACCATGCAATTCGATCCCCACCCGCCGCTGTGCGACGATCCCCAAATCGATATCCTCGGCCAGTTTTCCTGCAACGCCAATTTCCAGAGCAGCGAC
>NZ_FTMV01000045.1 GCF_900156175.1 Janthinobacterium sp. TND4EL3 | reverse complement strand
TCACGGCGGGTTTCAGATACTCCGCTACCGCTTCCGCGTCCAGAGTGTTCTGGATTATGGGCGGCTTCAGCCAGAGCCAAAACGCGCTCACGAGCGCCGCCGTAACCAGTCCGGTCATCACCGCCAGGGCGTAGTGCCTCCACTCCATCCGCTGGCCCGCCCGGTCCAGACTCTCCGCGGCCTTGTTCGCTTCCGCTGCCGCTTCCTTGTACCCCTTCACCGACTCCGTGAGCTGGCGCGTGAACGTGTCGGCCTGTTCCCGGCTCTTGCGGTCGATCTCGATTAGCGTCTGCCGTGTCTCGTCCGTCAGCGCGGCCAGTGCCTGGGCCAGCGGCTCCAGCGTCACGGCCAAGTCCTCCGCGCTCTGGTGCTTGGCTTGCCTCACTGCCTCGATCTGGCTCGCCAAACGCTCTAACCGTGTCTCGTTCGATACTGCTGCGGACTGCCGCAAAGTCTCTATCTTGCTCATATGTAACCCCTCGTTTTGCCAGCCCTGCCGGGCTATAACCCTTGCCCAAGTCACTACCTTTCATGATCCTGCCGTCCAGCCGATACGACAGGCCGGACAGCTTCGCCCCTTCGAGCTGGGCGACTGGCACCAGCTCGACGCCCACGGCGTCCAGCCGCTCCTGGTACTCGGTAAAGCTTCGACAACCCTTGGCCGCTGCATCACAAAACTGTTGCAACTGCTGCCGGGTGGACGGCTCGCCAGTCCGCAAATGCTGCTCAATCTCGCCCTTGGTCGGCGCTTTGCGCTCGGCCTCGATGCTCGATGGCACCCGTTGCAACCCGTATTTCTTCTCCAGCTCGCGCATGATGACCTCCTGCCTCTTGTAGTCGTGGCTGTCGCTGGTCACGCTGCCGTCAAAGCGGATGCGGTTCGCCAAGATGTGGATGTGCTCGTGGTCGGTATCGACGTGCCGCGTCATCACAAACTGGTTGTTTTCCAAGCCCATGTCCTCCATATACCGCTTCCCAATCTCGCGCCATTGCTCATCACTGAGCTTTTCACCCGGCGCGGCGGATAAAGAAACGTGCAAAACCGCCTTGCCTAGGTTAGGTCTTAGCTTACGAATTTCGCCGAACTCTGCCGCAAGTTCTCGCGGCTTTTCTCCCGCCATATTCTTATCAATGACGCGGCCTTGCTCCTTGGTAAGGTCGTATTCCAATGCGCCCCGAAAGCCTTTTCCCTTAACCGCCTTGGCAATCATTCGCTGCCTTTCATGCCAATCAGGGCAAGCCGCAACTGATTAACTTCCGCACGTAGACTCTCAACCAGGTCGTTACTTATGACGACATTCCGGCCTTCGTTTCCAGCCCTAGCTAATTGATTCAGATTTGCTGAAAGCCGCGCCAGGTCAGCGTACTCTTCCCGGTTGATCGCCGGCACTGGCGGCGCCGGAAGACGACGCGACAAAGCAGCCTGACGCAACCAATGCGCCGGCGTTACGCTCATGGCGTCGGCCTTGCCCTTCAAAGCTTCGAATTCGGAACGCGACACGCGCACGCCGATGGTCACATCGCGCACAGTGCCGGGTTCGTTTTTCGGACGGCCACCCCTCCCATGCCTAGGCGCAGCGGTGCCGTCTGGTTCTTGCTTTTGCTGTTGCATTTACAACCCTCCGAGCGCAGCGAGTGGGGGCGATGACCGCAGGGAAGAGGCTAGTTTTCGCTTGCGAAAACATGGCTTGCTTCTGACCCGCATATCCACCAATGACTCTATCATATGCCCATCGACGATCAAGGCGTAATCCCACCCACCGGCTCCGCCACATCGGCCAGCAAATCAGCCTGACCCGGCCCGACAACAGCTAAGCTTTCACGCTTCGGCTTTGGATGGCCGACCTTGCGCAATGACTTCGCCACACCACTCAACGCGCTCCAGGTCGCAGCTGCTTCGCTATCCGTCATTGCCGCACCTGTGGCCCTGATGGATTGTGCAAGCTCGACCAAAGTCGCTGTCGCACTCATCACACGGTACTGGTTCAACCTTTCTGCTTTAACAGCCTGCCGCGCCTCAAACCAAGTCGCCAGCTCCTGCCGTTCTGCTTCGGTCAATTCGGCAATTTCGACGGATGGAAATTTGTCCGAATACCGGTCGAATGCAGCCACCAGCTTTTGACGGCTCCGCTTGCTTACCGGATCGTAGAATGACCGGATGCACTGGATTTTCTTACCTTGCTCACGAAACTGCATAGCGGATATCTTTTTATCTGATAAACATACATTATATTATCACACTAACGGATAATATTCTAACTGACGTTATGCTAAATTTCTATCAGCCTAAAAAACTAGTAAAAATAAAACGCGAAAGCTGATTTTTAGAAAAACCCATCTAAAATGTAGGATTGAGCTTACATGAGCTATACAATCTGTCCTTGTCCTTTTATTTGTCAAATTAGCATCATTAGTGTTCTGTTTAACTACGTTTCAAGTCCACTTCATCTTTCCTTTTAAGGTCATGAATGTCTACCGCAAATGATTTCAAAGTTCTGCTCATTGAGCCTTGCGATGACACGGGAACTCTCTTGGCGCTTCTCTTGGAAATGTATGGTTGCATAGTAAAAATAGAAAAGAAATTTCTTGACGCCTGTGCAAGTTTGACAACGTTTCAGCCGCACGTAATTCTGACTGAACTGGATGGTGTCGAAGATTTAAATATTGCAGAAAAGCTAAAACAAATGCCTCAAGGAAAAAATGCTCAAGTCGTGGCGTTGACAAGCCAATACTGGATTGGAATTGAGGCTGAGCTGTCGAAGGCCGGGTTTATGCACTACATGCTCAAACCAGCATCCTTAGAGAGCATTGTCAGTAAATTAACCGAAATTGCCGAAATGAACGGTTTTTCTCTGGCAGATTCTCATGACGAGCAGTCACCGCTTTTCCTTTCCCCTACTGCGTAGCGGCTCGATGACTCATTGCTCCGTTTCCTCGCCCTTTGCCGGGAAGCAAATCAGACTGAAAATATTTAGCTGATGAACTGATAACTATTTCTATGTCTAAGAAAATTTTCCCGAGTCTCTAATCGCATCCAGTATCAGATCGCGATGGTGTTTCATTAGGGAAAATGAGTCCATCATCGTTGCCAATAGCTTTTCCTGCCCCTTTGTCGGCATTCTTTGTTGCACTAGTTTTTGCACGCGCTGTCGCTGGTGTTGGATACGTTCTTCGGCCTCTGCAATGTGTCGATCCGCTTCTACAAGGTGCCGTTCTGCCTGCGCTCTATCGGACATATTTCTCCATGAAATTGACGTGACAGTGTGCTTCGGTCGAAACCGGACGTTTTGCCCCTAACCTGCCAATTTTGAGGGGTTGACTTACCTTTCCCCTGCCGCGTAGCGGTGGGGGCGGTGTGTCAAATCCCGGCCTCGCTTTGCTCGGTCGGGGCGCGTTTTTACGTGCGCGTAGATTAAAAGATGATTAAAACCTGATTAGCAGATTTTGGGCGAACACTGAAACCCGCATGGATACTGGCTTTCCGGGCTTCTAGCCTGTGGATATTGCATCCGCTAGAACGGTACGGCGCATCCGCTAGAACGGTACGGCGCATCCGCTAGAACGGTACGGCGCATCCGCTAGAACGGTATCAACTGCGAAGCTTTCGGGGCTGGCTGGCCTTCTTAGCCAAGTGCCGGCGCTGTGTCCCAATAGCCAGCTTCTGGACGTGCACCAGGTCGCCGCGAATTTCGTAGCTAAACGACTGGCCAATGGACGCGCTTGCCTCGGCCACAGCATTCAATGCCTTGCGCAGCTTCTGTCGACTGCTACGCGGCTCGGTGTTCTCGCTACCCGACAGGCTCAAAAGCGTTTCAACCTTCATTGGGAACGGCTTGGCGTGAGTGGCATAGAACCCATGCAGCCACTGCGCGAGCTGCTGACCGTTCAGGGCATGACGCACGGCCCATTCGATTTGCGTGAACTGGTCGGCAGCGAAAAGAGGGCGCAGGCGAGGGTCTAGCTCGATGACCCATTCCTGCGTTTCCTCATCCTTGGCCGCGAAGCGAATCAGACTGCCGATGTAGGTGTAGCGACCCTGCTTAACCGTGAGGGCGTTCGCCACAAGCCGCTCGATGCGGTTCTGTAGCGTCACCCGATTTTTGCCGGTGTCGGTCAGCCCCATGAGTTTCAGCAGGGCGTAGGACGTGAGGTGGCATTGACTGCCCAACTCCTGAAGGCGAACGGCGTGCAGCACGCTTTCCCACACGTCTAGGTCGCCCTGATCAAGGCGTTCGCCCTTGTAGCGGATCGTCACGCCGTCGATGGCCGCGAGATCCTCGCCGTTGATGTACAGGCGTTTGCCCTTGGCGATCGCGCCGAACAGGGCCGACCGCAGGAAGCCATTCGGCACCGCCCGGACAGGCTCCGGCCACAAGGGCAACTGCACCACGTTCTTGGGCAGAGGCGCACCCGGCAACGGCTCACGCTCGGCGCGTTGCTTCGCCTTCGCCTGCATTTCGGGGATGCGTGCCAGCAAGTCGTTTAGCTTTTTCATGCCGCTTCCCCCGCCTTACCTTTGCAGCGCCGTGCTGCGGTATCATTCTCGTCAGCCATAATCAAGCCCTTTTCTTGGTTGTTGGTTAGGCGTAGGCAGGGGTTGCCTCCCCTCCCTACGCCGTCGAATATTACTCCTACACACCGCCCCCACCGCTACGCGGCCGGGGAAAGGTCACCCCAAGCTCTGGCCGCGATCACGCTTCGCTTCCCGCGCCTCCTCCTGGGCCTGTTCTTGCCGGTGCTGCGTCACCTCCGGGGCGTTCCACGCCTTTTCAGCCGTGCGCCTGGCGTAGTCCTCGATGTGACCCGCCTTGCGGCTCTCCACGTTCGGGGAACACTCCCGGATGCCCTTTTCGATGTCCTGCACGGTGAAGCGGCCACCCTTTGCCATGTCCTGCGCGATCATCCAGTCCATGCGGGAGAGGTCCGCGTCATCGCCATACTTCGCCATGAGGCGCTGGGCCTGTCGCTGGTATTCCCTGGTGGGGTCGTAGCTACCGTATCCCGGCTTGGCTGCCTGGATGGCTTCTAGACGCTTCTGGCGCTCTTTTTGAGCCCCTGCCTTGTCCAGCCCTTGCTCGACACGCTCCAAGAGCGCTGGAGCGGCTGTAGCGGCCTTGCCGGTGCATTCATGGGCAAGCACGTACGGCTGTCGCCCGTCGCGGGTGTGTTTCGGCTTTTGGTTCGTGAATCCGGCTAGCCGCCCGTAATGCTTGCTGTCGGCGCTGTTCAGGTCGCCGCCGTAGGTGCTTGCCAATGATCGCGCCGCCACAGTGCGCGCATCGTCAGATAGCGGCCTATCCGAAAGCTTGACCCATGCCTGATAGTTTCCCGGCGAAGTTTCTATCGTTGCAGCGGATGGAAAACCATCCTTTGCCATGCGAGAAATTTTATCCGCCGTCAGATCGTCAACCAGTACCAGTCCATGCTCTCCAGCCGGCCGGATATACACGTCGTTGCCCTTGGCGTTCATGCGCTTAAGCCATGCTGTGGACTGCTCGACCTCTGCGCGGCTCCATTCCCGGTTCATCATTTGCCCGGTCTTGGCTTCCCGAATTCCAACCTCAAAGCGCGGAACGTCCAGCGCGTTTATTTGCTTTTGGATCGCTTCAAGGCTTCGATCACGGCGGGTTTCAGATACTCCGCTACCGCTTCCGCGTCCAGAGTGTTCTGGATTATGGGCGGCTTCAGCCAGAGCCAAAACGCGCTCACGAGCGCCGCCGTAACCAGTCCGGTCATCACCGCCAAGGCGTAATGCCTCCATTCCATCCGCTGGCCTGCCCGGTCCAGACTCTCCGCGGCCTTGTTCGCTTCTGCTGCCGCTGCCTTGTACCCCTTCACCGACTCCGTGAGCTGGCGCGTGAACGTGTCGGCCTGCTCCCGGCTCTTGCGGTCGATCTCGATTAGCGTCTGCCGTGTCTCGTCCGTCAGCGCGGCCAGTGCCTGGGCCAGCGGCTCTAGCGTCACGGCCAAGTCCTCCGCGCTCTGGTGCTTGGCTTGCCTCACTGCCTCGATCTGGCTTGCCAAACGCTCTAGCCGTGTCTCGTTCGATACTGCTGCGGACTGCCGCAAAGTCTCTATCTTGCTCATATGTAATCCCTCGTTTTGCCAGACCTGCCGGGCTATAACCCTTGCCCAGGTCGCTACCTTTCATGATCCTGCCGTCCAGCCGATACGACAGGCCGGACAGCTTCGCCCCTTCAAGCTGGACGACTGGCACCAGCTCGACGCCCACGGCGTCCAGCCGCTCCTGGTACTCGGTGAAGCTTCGGCAACCCTTGGCCGCTGCATCGCAAAACTGCTGCAACTGCTGCCGGGTTGACGGCTCGCCAGTCCGCAAGTGCTGCTCAATCTCGCCCTTGGTCGGCGCTTTGCGCTCGGCCTCGATGCTCGACGGCACCCGTTGCAACCCGTACTCCTTCTCCAGCTCGCGCATGATGACCTCCTGCCGCTTGTAGTCGAGGCTGTCGCTTGTCACGCTGCCGTCAAAGCGGATGCGGTTCGCCAAAATGTGGATGTGCTCATGGTCGGTATCGACGTGCCGCGTCATCACAAACTGGTTGTTTTCCAAGCCCATGCCCTCCATATACCGCTTCCCAATCTCGCGCCACTGCTCATCACTGAGCTTTTCACCGGGCGCAGCGGATAAAGAAACGTGCAAAACCGCCTTGCCCAGGTTAGGTCTTAGCTTACGAATTTCTCCGAACTCTGCCGCAAGTTCTCGCGGTTTTTCACCCGCCATGTTCTTGTCAATGACGCGGCCTTGCTCTTTTGTAAGGTCGTATTCCAACGCACCCCGGAAGCCTTTGCCCTTCACCGCCTTGGCAATCATTCGCTGCCTTTCATGCCAATCAGTGCAAGCCGCAACTGATTAACTTCCGCACGCAGACTCTCGACCAGGTCGTTACTTATGACGACATTCCGGCCTTCGTTTCCAGCCCTGGCTAACTGATTCAGATTTGCTGAAAGCCGCGCCAGATCGGCGTACTCTTCCCTGTTGATCGCCGGCACTGGCGGCGCCGGAAGAGGGGTGAACAGGGAAAACGGAAAAAATCGGGCGCTAGCATTAGCTGACAAGAGGCAAGGAAGCGCCACCCAGTATCTGCCCGTCCTATCATGTCCGTTCCGCAAAAAAACATGAAGGAGAAGCCATGACTACCAATCAATTCCAATCCTGCATCGATGCCTGCTACGCCTGCGCCGCCACCTGCGACACTTGCGCCAGCGCCTGCCTAAAGGAAGACGACGTCAAAATGATGGCCAACTGCATTGCCCTTGATATCGACTGCGCCGAGATTTGCCGTCTTGCGGCTGGCTTCATGGCACGCGGCAGCAAGCTTGCCAGTGCGATCTGCCAAGCCTGCGCCGATGTATGCGAGGCATGCGCTGACGAGTGCGCCAAACATGAAGCTCAGCACTGCAAGGATTGCGCCGCGATGTGCCGTCGCTGTGCACAAGAGTGCCGCAGCATGAGCGGTGGGGGGCGCGGCCAGGGCCAAAGCATGCAAGGGCAGCAGGCGGGCATTCATTAAAGCGTCCCGCGTGCCTGAGTTTGAGGTCGGCTATAGCCACTGATCGACAGTGGCTAGTATTCGTGTGAAATTCCTCAGCTGAGGTATCTGATTCCAAAAAAACAAATCAGGCCGGGGGCCACTGCTGCGCAGTATGCTTCACTCGCAGAATGTCGATTTGCTTGGTCAATACCCGGTAGATCACGACGTAGCTCTCGTGCGCCACCAGCTCGTAGGTGCCGCGCTTGCGGCCGGTGCGGCCGATGTGTGGATGGGCTGCGAGTGGCGTCACCTTGCCCTCGATGAGGTCGATCATTTTCCCGGCGTTGGCCGGGCTGTCCTTGGCGATGTGCTGGCCGATTTTGATCAGGTCGTTGATAGCCTGTTTTTTCCAGTGGATAGCGTGCACGCGCTCGCCTTACGCCAGTTTGATCGCGGCGCGCACTTGGCGCATCGCCTCGTCATGCGGGATCGTCGGGCTGGTGTCGTCGAGCGCTTCCTGTACCTCGGCCTTGAGCCATTTTGTGTAGGCGGCAGCGGCGTGCGCGTCCTTCATGGCGGCAGCGCGATCCGGACGCTTGGCGGCGGTGACGCTGTGCGGGTCGTAGTTCGCGGCGTCCACGTCGAAGCGCGGAATGCCGACTCCTTTCAGGTACTCGACTAGCGTTTCGAGCTTGCGGAAGATGCGCACCTGGTGGCTGCGCTGCGCCGCCAGGGCGCGCTCGGTCATGCCGTATTTGACCAGGATGCCCCAGCCGCCGTCCTGGCCGACTACGTGCGCGCTGCGCACGACACCGGCCTCGGCTAGCTTGGTCAGGGTGGTGTGGTCAATCGTTTCGGTCGCCATGCTTTTTCCTCTCTGTGTGCGAATCGTCCAATAGTTGGATTATCCGCGAATAATAGAAGATTGCAAGCGCCGCTGTTATTGGCCGCGCCTGAAAATTGACATAAAGCTACTTGCGCGAACCCTTCGGCATCCGGCGTAGTGGAACGTAAAACCGGCGTAAGCGTGCTTAGCGCCCGATTTTTTCCGTTTTCTCTATTTCCCCCATGGAGAAACTTTTTCTTTATACTGGTGGCTTGTACAGTGAACAGCCGCAAATAAGGTAGAAGGTATGCTGAAAAAAATCGATTCTTCCCAGCTTAAAATCGGGATGGCAATCCACGACCTTGATTGCGGCTGGATGGAGCATCCGTTCGCGCGGAGCCGCTTTGTGCTGACATCAGAAGTGGAAATCCTCAAAATCCACCAAGCGGGCATCCGCAGCGTGGTGATTGATTGTGCTCAGGGCATCAACACAGATGCGCCCACGGTGGCGGAGGCCCGAGCCAGCATTGAGGCGGAAGTCGTCGCTATCGCCACCGCGCCGGTAGCTCGCACGCGCGTGACACTTTCGGAGGAACTGGCGCGCGCGACTCAGATTCGACGCCAGGCCACCGGAGTAGTGCGCACTGTGATGGGCGATGCCCGTTTAGGCAAGGTCGTCGAGCTCGGCCAAGTCGGCCCGATAGTGGAAAACATTACCGCATCTATCCTGCGCAATCCGGGCGCACTGAGTGGACTACTACGCATCAAAAGTAAGGACGATTACACATTTTTGCATTCGGTCAGCGTATGCACGTTGTTGGTGGCATTTTGTAACGTGCGTGGCATGGATGCCGAAACGACGTACCAGGCAGGTTTGGGCGGCTTGCTGCACGATACCGGCAAGGCGCTGGTCCCCGACGCGATCCTGAACAAGGCAGGTGCGCTAACCGACGTGGAATTCGCCATCATCAAAAAACATCCGCGCGACGGCCACACGATCCTAATGCAATCGGACGGTATCGGCACTATTCCACTCGACATCACCTTGCACCACCACGAGCGATGCGATGGCAACGGCTATCCGGACAAGCAGGCCCAGGGGCAGATCAGCGAGCTGGCGCGCATGGCCGCGATCGTTGACGTGTACGACGCCATCACGTCGGACCGCAGCTATCACAAGGGTATGCCCCCAGCCGATGCGCTACGCAAGATCTTTGAGTGGAGCAAATTCCACTTCGACCCGGCTCTGGCACAGGAATTCGTGCGCTGCGTGGGCATTTATCCGGTCGGCACCCTGGTCATGCTTGAATCGGGGCGACTGGGCGTGGTGGCCGAAGCGCATGAGACCAGCCTACTCACGCCGAAGGTCAACGTATTCTTCAATACTAAGACGAAGGAGTACATCAAGCCGCAACAGATCGACCTGGCGCGCGGGGTGGGCTTCGGCGGAAGCGACAAGATCGTGCGTCACGAGTCGCCCTCCCTTTGGCAGGTCGACCCGATGCGCTTCATGGACATGGCGGTGTAGCGGGACCCGCTAGAAAAATCCGCGCTTGCATCGCAACTAATTTTAGAGTCACACCGATGGTTGAAGCCACAGGACAAGCTGAGGCTTTCCCTTGGTACTATCCTCAATGCAGCCCTTTGCAATGATTTCCAGTCGCTCCAATTCATGTACGGCACGGGTGACAGCGTCCCTGAAGTCCCGAATACGTCCGGCGTACTCCATTTTGTCCTTTAGCCAATCCAGCGCATACCGCTGCACTAGGTCGGCAGACGTGGCCAGCAGGCGCTGCAAGGTCTTAGCCATGTCCTGGCCGCGTCCGATCTGCATACGTTTATCCCAGTCAATCAGGCTGTATTCCCGATTCCCGAACATCTGCACCCAACGAGGGTCTAGCTTATAGCTGTACGCTTCGTCTACGTCGTCGTAACTGAATTCAGTGATGATGCGAAACGACACCGTTTTGCCTATGCTGTAACGGGTCGATCCGTCTGGCTTTCTTGCCTCAAGAAACATTGTCGCCTCCGTTAGCGACTTGATGCGGCGATGCAGCCATTCGTAATCGTGTTTACCAGTGCTGCGTTTAATCTTGCGCAGCAGCTCGGCCCGATTTAGAGGCACGGGTGTGCCTATAGGGTAGGGCTGGGCGAAAGCGATCAACGCCATGATAATGTCGCCGTCTGCCTCGTCCAGTTGCTCCCCGGTGTACTCCAGCACACAGTCTTTGCGTGTCACCATCTCGGTTTGCCGATGGAACCTGCGACGCCCGCGTGCGATAGGGGCAATAAAACTGGAGCGGTTTAAGTGGTTCGGGAAAGCCCCGATATCGAAGCCCGGCAAGAACATCTGCCGGGGTGTTTCTGCCACCTTTTGTTCGGTGGCCTCATTGCCAGTGACGACGCGTTGCTTCGTCATTTCCAGCATGTCGGCCAGTGTCTTACGCCGAGGTGCGTTATCCTTCTCGTCAGCCATAATCAAGCCCTTTTCTTGGTTGTTGGTTAGGCACTGGCCGGGGTGTCCGCCCCGTCCAGTGCCGTCGAATATTACTCCTACACACCGCCCCCGCTGCTGCGCGGCCGGGAAAAGGTTACCCCAAGCTCTGGCCGCGATCACGCTTCGCTTCTCGCGCCTTCTGTTGGGCCTGCTCTTGCCGGTGCTGCTGCGTTTCCGGGGCGTTCCATGCCTTTTCCGCCATACGCCTGGCGTAGTCCTCGATGTGACCCGCCTTGCGGCTCTCCACGTTCGGGGAACACTCCCGGATGCCCATTTCGATGTCCTGCACGGTAAAGCGGCCACCCTTTGCCATGTCCTGCGCGATCATCCAGTCCATGCGGGAGAGATCCGCATCCTCGCCATACTTCGCCATGAGGCGTTGAGCCTGCCGCTGGTATTCCCTGGTAGGGTCATAGCTACCGTATCCCGGCTTGGCTGCCTGGAGGGCTCCTAAGCGCTTCTGGCGCTCCTTTTGAGCCTCTGCCTTATCCAGCCCTTGCTCGACACGATCCAAGAGCGCTGGAGCGGCTATAGCGGCCTTACCGGTGCACTCATGGGCAAGCACATACGGCTGTCGCCCGTCGCAGGTGTGTTTCGGCTTCTGGTTCGTGAACCCGGCTAGCCGCCCGTAATGCTTGCTGTCGGCGCTGTTCAGGTCGCCGCCGTAGTGCTTTGCCAATGATCGCGCCGCCACCGTACGCGCATTATCAGATAAAGCTTTATCCGATAGCTTGATCCATGCCTGATAGTTTCCCGGCGAAGTTTCTATCGTTGCAGCGGATGGAAAACCATCCTTTGCCATGCGAGAAATCTTATCCGCCGTCAGATCGTCAACCAATACCAGCCCATGCTCTCCAGCCGGACGGATATACACGTCGTTGCCCTTGGCGTTCATACGCTTGAGCCATGCTGCGGACTGCTCGACCTCTGCACGGCTCCATTCCCGGTTCATCATTTGCCCGGTCTTTGCTTCCCGAATTCCAACCTCAAAGTGCGGAACGTCCAGCGCTTTTATTTGCTTTTGGATCGCTTCAAGGCTTCGGTCACGGCGGGTTTCAGATACTCCGCTACCGCTTCCGCGTCCAGAGTGTTCTGGATTATGGGCGGCTTCAGCCAGAGCCAAAACGCGCTCACGAGCGCCGCCGTAACCAGTCCGGTCATCACCGCCA
>NZ_FTMV01000028.1 GCF_900156175.1 Janthinobacterium sp. TND4EL3 | reverse complement strand
TGCTCCACCGTCGTCACGCCAGACTGCCCCAGCCTGCCCATGGCGTCATTCACCGACTTGGTAATCGGCGCCATGCGCTCGGCTTCGGTCAGGAAGTTCTCGACGAAATATCCGGTGCCGCTGGTCAGCGACTCCAGGCCGCCGGCAGCTGCGATCAGGCTTTCGCTGAGCGCCACCGCGCCCAGGCCGGTGGTGTTGAACGACTTGCCCAGCACGGCCAGCACGTCGGACACCTGCATGTAGTCGTTGGCAACACGCGCCAAGGTTTCCAGGTAGCCTTCGCCCACTGCTTGATACTGCTCCAGGCCAGCCACGCCGAACGAGGCCATGTCATCGCCCAGTTTGGAAAACGCGGCCTCCAGCGCCTTCTGGATCTCCTCACCCTTCAGGTCTTTCAGCGAGATCTTGCCCAAGTCGACCACGAAGGTCTTCAGCCGAGCATTGAATGCATCGCCACCGATGCCCAGCGCCGTAGCGCTTGACTGGACGGTGTCGCGCAGCCCAAGGATGATCTTGGTGAACTGGTCATTTGCCTCAGGGCCCAGGCCATTCAAGGCAGTGCTGTTCTTATCGCTGGAGAACCAGCCGCCGGACGTCTTCGTGTCCGTGTACTGGCTGGACGAGACGCCCCTCCCCGCAATGCTATCCAGCGTGGCCTTGCTTAACGTCAGGCCCGTATCGAGGGTGGTTGTCTTGCCACCAAAGATGGAGCCCAGTACGCCGCCACCCACTTTGCCCAGGATGCCGCCAATCAGGGGAATTTTCCCCAGTGTGGAATTGAACAGATTCTGCGCAGCGCCATAGGAATCCGGGGCGACACTGCCAGTCACTCCGGCATTGCGCACCAACAGCCCTCCCAGCCCGCCAATACCGGCCACGACCTGACGCAGCGAGCTGGCCATCGATGCCGAATAGGCCAGGCCCAGTCCGCTATTCTTCTCCATAATGGCCAGCGAGTGGGCAATCGATTCCGATTTTGCGGACGAATCGCCCAGCACCGTGCCGGTGCCCGTGGCAGCCTGGCGCTGTTCGGACAGACTGACGCTACCGCCGCCCATTCCGCCCATGAGCTTGGCGCCTATGGCGACCACTGCCGCCAGCGTGGCCGCGCCCGCAGCAAGATTCGCCGGAAACGGCAGCGATGCCAGCGCTTTCACCACCGCCGTAATGCCCCAGGCGCTGGCCTCGGTCGCGGCCAGGCCGGTCGACGCTGCCGAGGTTGTTACCTCGCCGGTCAGCTTGGTGGCATTCAAGGTCAGATTGGCAGCCACCTCGGTCTCCTTGAAGAAGATCTTTTTGACCATCGACTCGACTGCCATGGCCATTTCATAGGCACGGAAGGCTTTTTCGGCGGTCTGCATCACCTTGTAGCCGGTACTATTTTCCTTGAAGAAACCTTTGGCGGCACTGGCCATATCCCCATACGAGCGCACCTGCGCCTGGGCACCCTGCTGCGCGGCCATAGCCTGCGCCCTAGCAATTTTGGTCGGATCGCCTGCGGCATCCTTCATCGAGGTTGCCAGCTGCGCAGCGATAGCAGCCTGGTCGCGCGAAAAACCGCTCAAGGCGGTGGTCATACCACCGATGGCGGAACCTACGGAGCCAAAGCTGGCCGCCATGCCCGACGCTGCGTCCTTGGCCGCGTTGTCGACCGCCGTCAGGATGTCGAGCAACTCCTTCGCCTTGGTCACATCGGTTCCGGCATCGAGCGCCCCCAGAGTGGTGGCCGTGGCGGCCTTTTCCTTTTGCAGGCCAATCATGCGGATCAGGTGATTGACTTCGGCCTCGTCCAAATCCAAGTCCTGCGGGCCGCGCCGCGCCAAGCGCTCTTCCATGCGAGCCAGCGTCAGCGCCTCGATCTGTGCCTTGGTCAGGCCGAATGTGGCGATCGCCTGCTTGTTGGCCTCGATTTCATCGAATGCGGATGCGGCATCCTTGTCACGCTCGTCCTTCAGTTCCTGGACGGCCTTTTTCACGTTCTTACCCGACAGCAGCTGTGCATCCTCAGCAGCGACTTGGGCGATCAACACGCGTGCGCGCTCAATATCTGCCTTATTCAATTTAGTCTTGTCGGCAAGGATGGCGGCGTTGAGCTTGACCGTCATCTTCTGCGCGTCGGTCATGCTTTCGAAGCCCAGTGCCTCGAGCTTGTTGGCCTCCAGCTTCTCCTGGATCGATGCGATCAGCGTCTTGTAAGCGTTTTCTTCCTGCTTCAAGGCCTTGGCCGCATCCTTGTCGGCATACTTCAAATTGATGCGTCCCAGAATGTCGGCGTACTGTTCGGCATTCAGGTTGCGCGATTTCAGGTCGGCGATCTCGGCGGCACGCTGCTCTTCACGGGTGGCGTAGGTCTTTTTCCACTCGTTATAGGCTTCGTTGCCTGTAACCTTCGCTACGTCGGCTGCGCCCTTGGTAGCTTTAGCCTGCTTTTCAAGCAACTCGTTAATCTGCTTGTTCAACTCTATACGCTTGAAAATCACATCATCGTTGCTGATTCCTGCAAACTCACCGGTACGCGCATTGAGGTCGCCCATCCTTTTAGTTGCGGCCTCCAACTGCTTGATGATAGGAAGTTCTTTTTCAGCCTGCTGATTCGTCAGGCCCAAGTTTTTCAACTGCAGAAGGTTTTCCTGTTTATCAATCTGCGCATCAAGGGCCTTGATGATACGAGCGTGGGATTCCTCGAAAGACTCCGCAGCTTGATCACTGGCGACTTTGGCCTTTTTCCCGAAAACCTCCCACGCCAGAGCAGCAGTACCAAGTAGCAGAATGATGGCCCCGATCGGACCGCCCAAAAGACCAATCGCTTTGGATGCGACACCGGCAGCTGTAATGCCTGCAGCAGTTACGCCATTTAACGCAGCTTGAGCGGCAACCTGAGCAGCTGTCGCAGCTGTAAGTTGCCCAATAGCCGCCACCTTGGCGCGGTCAAGTGCTGCTGACTCTGTCAGGTATGCCGCGCGCAACGTTTCTGCGACGGCAAGTTCAGCGGTGGCCAAGCGCAACGTGCGCAGTGCGAAACTCAATGCGCCAGCAGCACTTGCGGCAGCAATTGCTGCTTGGGCGGCAACCATGTCAGCATTGGCCGAGCGAAGCCTGACAAGTGTAGCCTCATGAGTAACGGCAAGACCGGCGATTGCCGCCTGCGACTGAGCCACAAGAGACGTAGTTCTTGCCATTTCTGCTTCAGCTTGTGCCACTGTTGCTGCACGCAGGGCAATGCTCGCCGAAACCTGCTGATACGTTTTAGTCACCCATGTTGCCAACCACGTACCGATCTGGTACGCCGTCAAGGTCTTGAGGATGATGACCAGTCCGCCCAAATTCTCAGACAGCAGCCGAATAGCGCCAGTAATAAGCGCCACAGTGCCGTTGGCCTGTGCCTGTATGCCAAAAAATTCCAACATTTCATTCTTGAGCACTGTAAATGCGCCAGCGATCGTCTGGATGTTTTTACTTTCCTCACGCAGCGACTCCAGTGCCTTCGGCAGCACCGTGGCCATGATATTGGAGGTGATCTGCCCCTCCCCCGCCATTGCCTTGAGCGCACCCACTGGCAGGCCCATGCCGTCGGCTAGCGCTTTCATCAGCCGCGGCGCGGCCTCGTTTACGGCGTTGAATTCCTCCCCACGCAGCGTGCCGGACGCGAAGGCCTGCGACAGTTGCAGCTGGGCCGAGGCCGACTCGGTCGCCGTGGCGCCGCTCACGCGCAGCGCCAGGTTGACGGTCTCGGTGATGTCGGCCACCTGCTTCTGCGTCGTCCCGAGTTCCCGCGTGCCATTGGCAATTCGGGCGTACAGCACCCCCGTGCTGGCCAGGTCCTGCTGCGACGTCCTCGCAATACGCTTGACGGCGTCATAGGACGCCGCATAGTCGGCCGCTGACGTCGACGCCAGGCGCAGCTGCGCCGTGAACTTGGCGTATTCATCGGCCATTTTGATGATTTCGGCCAGACCGGCGCCAATGCCGATGCCGGCCAGCGCCGTCTTCATGGCATTGGCGGCCGCATTGATCTTGTCCTGGGTTTCCGTGACAGTACGACGCGCCTGCGTCATATCGGCCTGCAGCCGGGCAATATCTGCCCGCAGGCGAATTTCAAGATCACCGACGACCATCGCGTATCCAATACAAAAGCCACCTCATGGGCGGCAGACGAAAAAAAGACCGCCACGTGGACGGTCTATGCAAGAAACAACTCAAGGGCGCGTGCTGCTGCGCGGTCATGGCTGACGCGAACGGCAACAGATCCACTCCAAGGCGGCCGGCAGTCGCGCTGCGTGGCGCGGTGCGATTCGGCCAGGTAGTCGACAGACAGGCGCCGAAGTAGGCGTGCCTCCCAGGGCGCAAGCTCAAACCCGCGCGCGGCCTGCCAGGAGGCCATCTCGGAAAACGTCACCGGTCCGGCGCCCATGCCAGCCGCCACGGTCGGGCCCAGCTCGTACAGATAGGCAATCAGGTACTCGCCCTCGTCGAATGGCGGCATTTCAATCTCGCCGCCATCGCGCTCAATGCGCTCGCGGCGAGACAGCTTGACGGCATCGGCGGGCACGCCGTTCTTTGCCTCTGGCACAGCGCCGAGCCAGGCACTGTGCCGTACGAAGAGGCTTAGTTCGTCGCCGAGGCCTTCGTAAAATTTGCCCAGTCATTCAGGTAGGCATTGACCTGGCTGGCGATGAAGCCAATGGTGGTGTCCAGGTAGACGGCCTTGTACAGCGCTTCGCCGGCCAGCAAGTCATAACCGATGTTCTCGAACGAATGCGTGAGCTGGGTCAGCGTATCGGCGCTTTCCTGCGCCTTGTCGTCGGCCGACTGATCTTCCTTGCCTTTTTTCTTCAGGCGGGTGAACAGCTTGTTGTTGTTGGCCGCCTGTACCTTGGCGTATTTCTTGGAGCCGGGACCGTACAGCGTGATGCGCATCGGCTTATTGGTGTCGGGCTTGCCATCGGCGCCATCGGCGTACATCAGCTCATCGTTGGCATCCTTCAGGTGCAGGACGGCGGTTTCTTCTACTGCGAATTTACGGATATCGGTCATGGTGTTTCCTTTCGAGGGAGATAAAAATGCCCGTATCAGGCCCGCCCGCCCCTCGAAGGGCGAAGCGGGCCTGGTCGGTGCTGGGGTGGCCTGAGGCCGTAGGGATTGCCGCTTACGCGGTGAGGGTATCGGTCTGGCGCAGCAGGGTGAAGGCGCCTTTGACCGTATCGTTGCTGGTGCCCAGGTTTTCGATGAATTTGGAAACCTGCGCCGTGAAGTAGCGCACGCCGCCGCCCTGCTTTTCCACCTTGAATGCGGGGACGGTGTAGTTGTTGGCGGCAGCTTCGATGATGATCTGGCCGGCATCGTCTTCGACCCAGGCGCATTCCATTTCAGCGTTTGGCAACTTGTAGCTACCCTTTTTCTCGCGGTCGTGCGCACTGCCGACCGTCGCCAGCGTGGAAGTGCTGTATTCGCGGCCTTTTACACCGCCCACGCTGGTAATGTCGCCGACCTCGACCCAGGTGAGCGCCGCGAATGCGGCCACCGTATTGTCTGCCGGACGGGTCGCGCAAACAAACAGCTTGGTGCCGGCGACTGTCTCAAAATCATTGGGGAATGCCATGTTGGTACCTTTCAATAAAAAAGCCCGCACGCAGATTGCGGTACGGGCGGGCTGGAAAACCTGTTGAAATTGCTAATTTGCTTCGACAAAGACCACTTTGAAGTCGCGCGACTGCTGATAAACGCCGGCCTCGTCGTCGGTCATATCGGGGCCGACCACATCGCGCATCACGCTACGCACGGCAACTCCGGCCACGGCACCGGTATGCGCGCCCGGGCCCAGCCGGGCCGCCTGCAGCACGGCCTTCTGTTCCGGGTAGGCGCTGGCGTGCACGGTAACCTGGACGCGCGCGGTGACCTGCACGGCGCGCTGGCCCCGAGACACGGTGGGCAACTCGACCCGGCTGATCTCCGTCAGTCCGATGGCCGGCAGCGGCATGCCCTGCGGCACGGTACCGGCCACGATGCGGGCCACCGGTACAAGGCCCAGCACCGGCGCATGCGCGGCCAGCAGCGCGCGAATCACTTTGATGGCGCTCATTTCTTGGCCCGGGCCTTGCGGAAGGGCGCAGCCTGCGCCTGGTCGCTGCCGGTGGCGGCGTCGATGACTTCGACGGCCTCGGCGCGCCGGATGTAGGCAGCAGCACGGCGCTGGCCGCGCGCGGCGTCGGTCATGGTGTATTCGGTACCGGCCTGCAGCTCGATCACGGTCACGCCGTCAATCGAGCCGGGCATGGTTTTGAGCATCTTGATTTTCATGGTGGTCCTAATCGGTTTCGGCCGCCGGCACATTGATGCCCTCGGCAGTCAGGCGCTTGCGGATCTGCGCGCCCACGGCAGCGATGGCGGCGTCGGGCTTGGTGTCGAACGCCGGCCGCATGTATGGGCGCGGCTTGGCGCCCGGGTGGTCCACCACCATGGCGCGGGTCTGGCCAATGACCAGGGCGCCCTTCTTCTTCGGCACGATCTTGTGCGGCTTGGTGCCGAACTCGACCATGTGGCCGTACCAAGCGCGCTTGTTGCCAACGCGCACGGATGCCGTCACCTTGCCGCCCTTGGCCTTGGTCACCACGCGCACGCTGCGGCGCAGCTCGCCACTGTCGACCGGGATGTTTTCCCGCACCTCGGCCTTGAACACGTTGGCGCCCTGGCGCAGCGCCGAGCGCATGATGTTGCGCTCGATCTTGGCCGGCAAGGATTTGAGGAAGTCGTCCAGCGCCTTGCCGCCGGTGATGTTGCGGTCATCTGCCATTATTGCCCCTGGGTTGAATACTGCTCGATAGTCATTTCCAGCCATTCCCGGCGGCCAATCTCGGCCGGTCCACCGACGATCTGGAAAACCACGTCGGTTTCGCCATGCAGTGTGATGCGCATGGCGGAGGTGATGCCGCGTAGATAACGTATGCGCAGGCGCGCCGGGCGCGTGGCCACGGCCAGACCGTCCTGCACTGTTTCCGACTTGCTGGGCAAGGCGTCCTGCACCTGGGCCGGCACGCGCGTGGCGAACGACGCCCAACCGCCAGGCTGCGGCCCATACTCACCCTCGACCATGCCCGGGCGCTCAATCGTGATGCGACGGTCCAGCTGGCCGGCGCGCATCAGACGCCATTCCCGATGCGGTGCGGTCGCAGCAGTTCGCGCGAGCCCAGCGGCAGCCGCGCCACCGACACGGCCAGCACGCTGTCCTCGCGGTTCTCGTACAGGTCGCCGAAGATCTTCAGCATGCCGAGCTTGATATCGTCCTCGATTACCATCGGAAACTCGCCCGCGGTACCGGCCGTGATGGCCGCATCCATGGAGACAACGTCGGCGAACACCTGGCGGTTCAGGTAGACCAGCGCGGCGCGCTCAGCGGCCGACAGGATCAGATCGATCACGGCGTCCTCATCGTTGCCAACGATGCGCTGGTAGCCCTTGGCCAGTTCAGGTGTCAGGAACATGGATTACTTGTCCTTTTTCTTCGGCTCGACCAGCTTAGGCACTTCGAGCACTTCCAGGCTCAGCGCCGCGTCGACCAGCTCGGGCGGGCATTCCTCGCCCGGCTGGAACGTCTCGGGATAGATTTCGCCGTCGCGCACGCCTTTGAACTCTTTGATAAATTTCATGGTTTTTCCTAAAAAAAAAGCAACCCGAAGGTTGCATTGTTGGTCTGCCGGCTCTATTTCACTTAGGCTGCAGCAATCCGCATGAATTTCATGCATTCGGGATTTTCCAAGCCGCCGCCCACTCGTTTGGTTGTATAAAACGACACGAATGGCTTGCTGCTATATGGGTCCCGCAGCACGCGGACGCCGACGCGATCCAGAATTTTGTATGCGCGCTTGAAATCGCCGAAAGCAATTGCCAGTGCGTTTGCCGCGACGTCCGGCATATCCGCAATGTCAGCAATCGCATAGCCGCCCAGCGTGGATGGCTGGCCGGCCTGCAGCGACGGCTGCCACAGGTAGTTATTATCCGAATCCTTCAGCTTGCGGATCTTCAGCATGGTGTTGCGGTTCATCGAGAACTTTGCGTTTCCGGTAA
The DNA here is from genome assembly GCF_900156175.1 of Janthinobacterium sp. TND4EL3. GTDB lineage: Bacteria > Pseudomonadota > Gammaproteobacteria > Burkholderiales > Burkholderiaceae_D > Janthinobacterium. The sequence continues at coordinate 33,335 of NZ_FTMV01000028.1, read as the reverse complement.
ATTCCTGCGGAAGAGCGTACACCAGGTCGAGGATCGCGTCGGCAGCAATGCCATTGGCTGCGCCCGAGCTGGTTACAGCGATGCCGCCCAACGGGTGCAAGTTGGCGCCGCCCGCAGCGTAGGTCAACAAGCCGCGGGGCTTCTTCGTGCCATCGCCCGACACGAAAGCGCGACCTTCCTGATAAGCGAATTCAACGTCGACTTCGCCAGCCAGCCAAGCTTCAATGTTGATCTCGCTGTCGTCCAGCATCTGCTGGGTGGCCGAAGGATTCGCGTAGATCTCGCCCCAGCTGTACGCCTGCTGCGCCAGCTTCGGCGTCCCGGTTTCCGGGCGCTCGTCGGTCTCGCCGACCCAGCCAGATGTGGCTCCACGAAGGTTAACCAGCTTCTTGTAACCATCGCCGCCGACCTTTTGCACGGAGCACAAGGCACGCATCGGCGAGACAATGATCAGCTTGTCAGTGATCGTGCGATCCCATTCAACCGGTGAGGTGTAGCCGCCGTCCTCGGCGGCGCCCTTGCTCAGAGCGGCTTGAACGTCGCCTTTGCGCATGTGTGCCTGGAAGGCGTCGCTGTATTCCTTGTCCTTCAACTGGTTACCGCCGCCATTCATGGCAGCGGCAACCATGCGCTCATTGGCTGCGTCGACCGACGCCTGCAACTTGGCGATTTCTGCGTTGATGTTGTCGACTTTCAACGCCTGCAGGGCATCAGCGTTGCCCTTCTTAACGTCTTCCAGTTGCTTGGTGTGCTCTTCCTTGAAGGCGTGAAATGCCTTGTTCAGATCGGTGATCAGGGCATTCACGTCGCCATCAGCACGCACGGCGACGATGCCGCGCGGGATGGGTTGGCTGACCTGGCCGGCGTGCGCCGCCAGGGCGCTGGCGATCATCGCCGTAGCGATGCTGGTCATCTTTACTTTTTTCATTGTTTGCCTTTCAAATTGTTGATCAGGGTTTGCAGTGACGCTGCCACTTCTTTGGTGCCAGCGCTCGGCGTGGCGTTTTTTCCAGCAGCGCCCGGCGTGCCAGAAAACAGGGACTTGATGGCTTCGCGGCGCACCGAACGGGAATGTCCCGCCCGGGCCATGGCCGCTTCCACCATCGCAAGGTATTTCGTATCGGCGCTGGCTTCGGGATCGTGGCCCAACTGCTCGCGCGCCAGGATGCCGCTGGCGAAGCCTTGTTCGACGGCTTGGGCTGCGCCCAACCAGCTTTCCTTGTCCATCATGGCGGCAGCTTCCGCCGCGCTCAGCCCGGACCGGGCCGCGTAGACCGAGGCCATGGCCGCATCGAACGGCGCCAACTGCTCGGATGCCTTGATCATGTCGTGGCGATTGCCGATCGCCATGGCCCAGGCGTTGTGGATCATCAGGAAGGCGCCGTCGCCCATCAGGATCTCGTCGCCGGCCATGGCGATCACGGACGCTGCCGAGGCAGCGATGCCCATCACCTTGACGGTGACCTTGGCCTTGTGCTCGCGCAGCAGGTTGTAGATAGCCACGCCTTGGAAGAAGTCGCCGCCGGGCGAGTTGACGTTGACCGTCACGTCTCGCGCGCCGATATTGCGCAGCGCGGCCGAAATGCGCTTGGTGGTCACGCCCTCGCTGTCATACGACTCGCCGATGCGGTCGTAGATGGAAATGGTGGCGGCGCCGTCGTCGGCCGCGGCGCGGATACCCGGCTCCCAGCGTTCAAGCGCATCAGGGCGCATATCGAACTGGATGTTGCCCAGGCCCTGGGCGGCGTTGATCTCAGGCAGTTTTAACAGGGTCATTGGGTGTCTTCGCTTGGTTGGCGGGCGCGCGCAGCTCGTCTGCGCCCTTGTCATTGAAACGGGGAAAGTCTTGCAGCTCGCGCACTTCGTTTTGTGTCATCCATGGCGCGTGGCCGCCACTGCCCAGTGCCTTGGTGAAGAATTCAGCCTGGTCCTTCAGGGTGCCGCGCAGCAGCGCGCGCTCGTTGAATTTGGCGCGCAGCTTCTTGTTATCGTCCTTCGACAGCAGCGTGCGCTCGATGCCCTGCTCCCATATGGTGAACCAGTGCTGCAGCGAGAACTGGATGAACAGGATGGCCAGCTGCTCGATGCCGCTACCCCAGGACGTGTCGTCCATCATCAGCAGCGGGCGCGGCACGCCCATGGCGCGGGCAACTTCCTCGATCTGGTGATTGCGGTTTTCAAGGTGCTGGGAATCGGCGGCCGTGTTGGCAAACTGTTCTGCCTTCAAGCCCTCTTCGAGGATCATCCATTTGCCGGCATTCTCGGCGCCGGTTTTGTCGTTGATCGAGTCTTGCAGGCGGCCAAAGGCCTTGTCGGTAAGTGCGCCAGCCGCCGACAGTGCGCCGCCGGCCATCACGCCGTTCTTGAACAGCCGCGCGGCAGCCTTCTGGGCCTGCTGCGCGATGCCGAGGGCTTCATGCGCCAGGCGCACGCGCGACAGGCCCGTCACGCCATCTTCGGACAGGTCGCGCAGGTGGAATACCTCTTCCGCCGGAATCGGGACCTGGCGTCCATCCTTGCGGGTGTACGTATAGACCATGTTCCAGCTGTCATCCAACTCTGCCTTGACGCGGCCCGGACACATAGGGATCAGGCGCAGCACCTGGCCTCGCGACCAGATCACGCGCGCGTAGGCATTGCCGTGCATCATCACGCGCAGCTGCATCAGCGCCTTGAATTCGTAGGCTGTCTGCCAGCTGTTCGGCTTGGCCTTCAAAATGTCGTACAGCGGGTGCTCGGTGGCATAGCGTTTCTCGTCGCCGCGCTCGACAAGGTTGAGCGGCAGCATGCCGATCGATTCCGAGATCAGCGTCACGCAGCGCAGCAGGGCCATGTTCTGCAGCGCCTTCGAGGCGTTGACGTAAGCGCCCGAGGCGGTTTCGCCACCCGTGCGCATGAAGGCCAGCAGGTCGGGGTCATCCAGGCCGGCAAACAGGTGCCCGGTCGACGCCTGGATACTCGGCGCCACCGGCGCTGCTGCGGCCGGCGCTGGGACTTCGTTCACATCGCTTGGGCGTGACTGTGCCTCCGGCGCTGCAGCGGGCCGGAAGAAATCTAAAAAGCTCATGGGTTATACAGTCCTTATACCGCGCGATTCGTACACCGATCCACCTTGCGCCGGCGGATTCAGTTCCATCAGGGAGACGGCGTCGAAGGTCGCCATCAGCGGGTCAATCTTGGCGGAGCCGCTCGCCTGCTTGGTAATTAAAATGGCATTGCCTCGCGGCTCGACCTTGGCATTGCCCACGCACCAGGCCATCATCGGCTGGCCGCCGTGTTCGATCACGCCCTCGGCCAGCTTGCGCTCGGTGGTCTTGATCGCACCGCCGAGGCGCCAGCCCTGTGAGATGGCAACGATCTTTTCCTGCGGCACGCCGGCTTCGACCATTGCATCGAGGATGGCGCCAATGCCGGCCGAGTCCGCTCCCACCTTGTCGAGCAGTCCGGATTGCTCCACTTGCAGCACGGCAGCCGCTACCTGCTCGACGTCCTCGCCGATACGCTCGACCAGTACCAGGTCGCCCTGCTTGGCGAAGTCTTCAAAGCGGGCGGCTTCGATTTTTCGCCGCTCCATCACCGAAGGGTGCGCCCATGCTCGGGTCCACAGCAGCCAGCGGCGCGTCTCGCGCTCGCGGCCGATCACCGCCAGGCCCAGCAAGTCGTCCAGGCCACCGCCATCGATGCCGACGGTGGCCACCTCGCTGCGTGCCAGCAAGTCTTCCAAGGTCAACGCCGGGCGCAGGCCTTGCTGCTCCCAAAAGTCGGCGCCAGGCCAGCGGTTCGACATCAGCGCCAGGCCGATCTGCACATTCAAGTGCTTGGCCAGGAAACCGCGGAACTCCACTTCGCCCTTTTCCTGCGCCTGGCGGAAGCCTCGCTCGATGAATTCCTCGTCAACCGATGTGCCCATGTTCGGGTTCGTTACATAGGCGTTCGCCACCTCCCGATGCGCGCCGGCCTTGAGCATGTGCTCCGGGAACTCGTACAGAACCGGGTAAAACGCCGGGTCGTGAATCCGTCCATCGCGCACACCGCGCGCATACAGCAGCCGCGACAGGAACGCGCCGGCCGGCGGATCGTCCGACTGCGTCGTGGCGAAAATCACGAAGCCCTCGGGCCGCGAGGCCAGGCCGCCAGTAGCTTCCAGCAGCATGGCGTCCGCGCGCGGGTTCTTACCGAACAGCCATAGCTCGTCGACAAACACGCCGATGGCCTTCTTGCCCGACACCGTCTCGCCGTCGGCCGCCACCACCTTGAGCGTGGCGTTGGTCGTCAGGTGCGTGATGGTGCGGATATGGTCCTGCACCTTCAGCAGCACGGCCAGTTCGTCGTCGGCGCGGATCATGGCCGCCATCGGCTTGTAGCTGTTGTCGGCCACTTCTTTCGTTGGCGCAAGGACGATGTACTCACCCTCCAGCCGCCAGTTCAGCAGCAGCGCCGTGATCATGATGCCGGCGGCGATGGTCGACTTGCCATTTTTCTTGCTGATCAGGAGCATGAACTCCTTGATCAGCCGGCGCCCGGTCTCGGCGTTGTAGGCGCCGAAGATGGCGGCTACAAAGTCCAGCACCCACTCGCGCACCACGTCGCCCATGCGCGGGCTGCCCGGCGCGTCGACCATGCGCAGCTCTTTGAAAATTGCCAGCGCCGCCTCGGCCTGGTCAGGATAGAGTGGCGGGCATGGCGTCAGCGGCAGGCCTGCAACAATGCGAGCTTCCCAGTCGTGGCATGCCGTAGTCCACTCCGGATACGGCGTCATTTACTGCCGCCAGACACCAGGCGTGGCGGCGGTGGCGGCGCACCGAAGCGGCCACCGGCGGCCTTCTGCGCGGCGTCTAGCTTTTCCTCTTTCTTGCCGATCTCGCCGGGCTTCTTGTGCACGAAAGGCATCAGCGCCTTTGCGGCATCGATGCGCAGCTTCTCGCCCAGTTCGATATCGTTCATCGCCGCCATCAAGAATGTTTTCGGGTCCGTATGCTGCAGCGCGCGGTTTAGATCGAACGTTGGGCGCGCCGGCGGAGCAGCTGGCGGCAGGGCCGCCGACGCACCAGGGACGATGTTGGCACGCGCCGCCTTCAGGTACTCGGCCACGGCCGGGTGTTTAACAAGACGCGAGCCGGCCGCCGATGCCGTCGCCGGACTGTACCCGGCCACGATCGCCGCATCCTTATTGGTGCGGCCGGCCAAAACGGCATCGGCGAACGCACGCTTTTTGCCTGTTAAAGCCATTAACAAAATCCTCAGTGAGGGAAAAATTCTGCGCGTGGGAGAGGACGCGGTCTAGGTCGGCGAGGGGTCGGGAACTTTTCGCCCCCCTCCCCTAATTACCGCCATGCAATGTTTCTTTTAATGCACGTTGTTATTATGCAATGATGCTGGAGTTTCTTTCTTGAAACATTTCACGATATTGCTTCGATGCCATCTATTCGCCTCGACGATGGCCCGCCTCTTCGCGCTGCTTGTCTGCGCTGTGATGGGTGCCGCATAGCGACTGCCAGTTGGCCTTATTCCAGAACAGCACCTGGTCGCCACGGTGCGGCTCGATGTGATCGACCACGGATGCCATGGGAGCAGCGACGCCCAGCTCAGCACAGTGCAAGATGGCCGTGCTGGGCGCCATATTGCGAACAACAGCATAGGCCGGGTCGCGCAGGCAGTACACGCACAGCGGGTGGCTGCGCAAATAACCGGCGCGCGCTTTCTGCCAGGCGTAGCCGTAGCCGCGCTTGGTGCTGCTCGATTGGTCGGTGCGCCATGAGCCTGGCTGCATCACTGGCGCGCGGCTCATGGCCTGCTGCTGCAAGCGCGGCTTGAGTGCCTGCAGGCGTGCCATCAAGGATTCTGCAGCAGGGAAAGTGGCACCGCTTGGGCCGCACACAAAGCGTCCCACTCGCGCACCGCCTGGACAAATGCACCATCGGTGGCGGCAAATTGGGGCACGCCTGCGGTGTCAGACGCGCGGCCAGCGTGCTGGATCACCGCACGCGTTCGTGTCGATATAGCCGGCACCAAGGCGGCCGTCGCACTGGCAGACAACCCGGTCATGCCGTAGCCGTTGGCGCGCAGGATCTGCTTGGCGCGCTCGGCATCAATGACGTGGCTAACGATCAGGTCGAGTGTCTCGCCATCGGGCTCGGCCACTGCGCGGATGATCATGTCTCGGTAGTGGCGCGGGTTCATCGAACACCTCAAATAAAAAGGCCGCTGACGCACGATTGCGTTCAGCGGCTAAAGCCCAGGGAAAGGCGGACATCTGGAATGCAAAAAGCCCGCAACATGGCGGGCTTTTCTAATGTGGCTAGCTGCATGACGCAGTTATCACGTGTATATAAAAATGGACTATACCGGACACGTTTGTCCGGCGCAAGCTCTTTGGCTAGTTTTTATTACTAATCGTTCCCAGGCAGAATCCGACAACTTCTATCAGTCGCCCTCGCCATAACACTCCACCGCTCGTTGGTATATTGCCACCCGATTGATGAACAAACTTAGCATTTTTCAGGTGAATGTACGCAACATTTTCTGACGAATCTAGATCTGCATCGCCCTTGGCATCGACCTTAACGAATTTCGCCCCCAGATTCCGATAGGATTCCCGAACGGCATCGGCCGTTAAATCAGTTACTCCCGTGGACTTGATGAGTAATTCTGCATATTCCCTAAAGTACACGTCACCAGCAATAACATTGCCGGAGACGAGCATTCCTCCAGTTTGCAACGTAATCCCTACTTCCAAGCCATTCGCACAGTTAACGATTGCTACGAGATTTTGCAGTACAAAGTCGGGCTGGTTAAAGCTTCTCGTTATCGACTCTTCACCCACAACATCTTCTTGATCCGACATTTCTAGCTCCCTTGGTAATGTGATTTTTAATAATACATTACTAATGCTGCCTCCAGATAAATTCCCGCAGCGCTACTACGCATTTACGAACTTATTCCTAATTTCCTATCCGCCTCCCGTTGGGCATGCGCATCCAATTCCTTAAGCGCTTTATGAATCCTTGCTTTCTGATCGTACGCAGTTGCTTTAGCCACGTTTAGGTCTTTTGCCGCCGCAGTGATAGATATACCACGCTCGAAGAACGAACGAATAATGGCAGCCCGCATGTTCCTAATGGTAAGCCCCGTGCATGTGCTCAATGCCCACTCAGTCAATGTAGCAATAGCATCTCGATACTGCTCCGTCATCTTATCCTTATTTTGGCAACAAGGGCATTCCTCATATCGAGGAGCATACCGGGCAGTAATGCAGGCCTGCTCAAGCTCGCTCATCTGGCGCAATCGAGTCAAAATAAAGCCCGACTGTGCGGCACCATCGAGAGACACGAGGCCTTTTCCTGTGCCAGATCCTCCTCCCTTCATGAGCTTGGACATCGGCGACAGCGCATACTGCTGAGACGAATAATTGAATGCGAACATTAGCGCATCGTGTGTATTGTTGAATAACTCTTGCATTTCGATCCCTTTGCTTTCGCTCGTCTGGCAGTACTGAATTTGATAACAACCGATGATTCACAATAATCATGAAAGTGAGGAAACATGCGGCGTTGCGGGGTGGTCTTCGCCACTTTCCCGCCAGCGCTTTTGCTCAATTCCTCTTAATCGCCGTGGCCGCCGCTTGCGCCACCATGTGCAGCTTTGCGTTGAACCAGCGGCGAATGCAGTACGACCGCGCCACACTGATAACTGTGTAGATCAGGCCCAGCAGCAGGTTATCGCGCGCGGTGATGTGAAAGCCAAACAGCGGAAAGATCAGCATGTTGGCGGTGAAGTTGATGGCGAAGCCGATCACCACGTTGATAATGGCCTCGATCAGCGAGCCGAGCCGGGTCTGGTTCATGGCTGCAGTTCCTTTGCCGGGCGGTCGTCACCCTCTTGATAATTGGTCGCATAGAGCGTAAGCATGCGCAGATTGCACATGGCATGCGCCAGGTGAGGCAGGCCCGATTCGGCGTCGCACTCCTCGCCAGCCTGCCATGCTGCCATGTGACGCATCAGGCACGCGAACGGGATCGACCAGGCCATGCCCTTCGTCCAGTTCCAGGCCGCGTACTTTTCCTTGCCATAGGCCCACACGCGCGCCTCATCGGCCATGGTGGTCAGCGGGATCAGTGAATAATCCGGCTTGCCGTAGTTGAAGCGGGCGCCACTCCCCTTTGCTTGGCTGGTCACGTCGCCAATTCCTTGGGCGGCTGCCATCATGCGGCCGCCTTGCTGGCGACGGCCCAGCAGATTTGAACGGCATAGTTCGATCTGACTCGTACAACCTTGCCAATCTTTTCCATGCGCTTGAGTTGGCGTAGCAGCCAAGCCGTCTCGATAAACTGCCCGCCAACAGGCGTCAAACAATTTGCCAGGTGATAGGTCATCATGTTGGTGCGCTTCGCCAATTCGGCCAGGATTTCGTCATCGGTAGCCTTTTTCATTCTGCTTGCTCCATAAAAGTGATTTCACTGGGCTGGCGCGGTGTCGCGTCGCCCATCAGGTAAATAATTGTCGAGATCCCGCCGCCCTGCACCTGGGGATACATGCTGTGCAGGTGGTGCTGCTTGCCGGCGAACAGCACGGGCTGGCAGGTGTAGAGCGCACGCAGCAAAGCGCGATCGCGCTTGTACGCTGCCTCGGCCGGGGTTTCAGGCGCCGGTGCTGGGCTGCGGCGGCTCATGGCGCCACCCGCTTGAATTCGACCACCCACACCCAAGGGTTGGCCGCCCAGCTGCCAGCGCCGTTGATGGATTCCCACAGCGACGCGAATGCCTCTACAGCAGAAGCTCCGACCGGCGACACGTGCCGGCCGTCGGTACCATCAATGAAATGGCAACCTGACCGGTCGATAGCCACACCCTCGGCGAGAGCATCCGCCTGGCTGCAGTCATTCAGCCGCTCGACGCGCACCGACACGATCTCTAGCTGGATGCGGCTGGCCCAGCGCGGCATGTGGATGCTTGGGCGCCAGCGGCAAACCAGGTTGTCGTCGGCATCTTGGAATTCCGGTGCGCCACCACCGTCAGCTGCATACACGCAGAATTCGGGCGTCTCAAACTTGGTTGAGTCACTCCTATACTCGTCCATGCGCTCGCCATCGAACAGTGGGCCTTGGAACGTCTCACGCACCCAGATGCGATCACCAGGTTGGCCGTACGGTGCGAGCGTCGCGAACTGGCGGCGAACTCCCTCTTCGGCCATGTAGTCTTCACGGAATGGCTGCGGCTTCACAATCCGCCGTGTCTGCGTCTTTCTGCCGTCGAGCAGCGCGCGCACCATCGGCGCGCTGAACAACATCGGGCACTCTTTCACTGCCGGCTTGCCGGTTTTCTCTTCCAATTTATTCTCCTGGGGTTGGATCGTTTGGCGTCGAATCGGCGCCAGAATTGCCATCAACTGATGACTGATGATAATCATCAACATGTGTATCCATGCGGGTTTGCGAGGTGGCGCTCGCCACTTTCTCGCCACGCCCGAAACCGATTTTCTCGGCAATATCGTTCTGCGCCTGCGCCGCTGTCTCCCGGTTTTTCTCCAGGTAGGCCATGGTGGTCATCGGCGACTTGTGGCGCATCACGGCCTGGATCGTCTGGATCGGCACGCCCTGCTCCGACAGCATGGTGGCGAACGTGCCGCGCAGCCTGTGCGGGGTGATCCCCTTGATCTTGCAGGCGAGGTTGGCGGACTTCATGGCCTTGCGCGCGAATCCGGGCGGGTGCTGCTGGGCGCCGCCGCGCTTGCCGGCAATAAGACCCTCCACCTGGCGGTGCGGCACCAGCTGCTCGACCAGCCAGGCAGGAACAGGCACGGGCTCGGCCTCGCGGCCCTTGGTGACGCCGGGCGTGTAGGTGGCGCGCTGCCAGTCCAGCCATTCCCAGCGCGCGCCGGCCGCCTCGGACTCGCGCAGGCCCAGGCCGAACATCAGGCGGATGGCCGTGGCCACCGACGGGTCGACGCGTGTCACCTGGTCGACCGCAGCAAACCACTCCGCCACCGCGGCGATCGGCAGGATCGAGCGTGGGCGCTTCTGCACCTTGAGCATGCGCACTTGCCATGGGATCGAGCGGATGATCTCGCGCTTCACGGCCCAGTTGGCTATCAGCTTGAGCACGCGCAGCCAGTGGTTCGCGCTGGCTGGCTTGTGGTCGAGCAGGTGCTGGTTGCGCGCCAGCTCGACGTGGCTGGTGGTGATCTGGTTCAGCGGCAGGTCGCCCAGGTCGTAGAAGTGCAGCCGGGCGGTGGTCTCGACGCTGCGCTGGTGCGCGGCGCTGCTGATCGGACCGTTCACCTCCAGCCATTCCTGCGCCATCGCTGCCAGCGTCGGCACCACCTTGCCGCCGTTGGTCAGGGTCAATGCCTCGTCGTACGCGCGCTGCGCCACCACGTTGGCCTTCGCCTTGCTGCTCTCGCGGGTGCTGCGCTGCACGCGCGCGCCAGCGATCTGGAATCGGTAGTGGTAATTCTTGGCCTTGCCGGCGCGGAACAGGTGAAAATTCATTCGTATCTTTCAAATAATGCCAAGGGCGGTCTTGGCGTTGGTGATCTGCATGGCGTGCAGCGACTGATCGCCTTTCGCCAGGCGCGCCATGATCTTTCGCGCCCACGTTTTGTGATCGAAATGCGTTGCCCGCGCCGACTTGGTGACGCCGCTGGCCTCCAGCTCGGCCAGCATGCGGGCCGCATCCTCGCGGGAGAGACTGCCCTTGCCCGGCGCTGGCAGCGCTGGCGCCGGTGCCGGAATCTCGGCCCATTCGCCGCGTGCCAACTGCGCGCTCAGCGTGGCCGCCCAGCGATCCTTGACCTGGCCGTACGAATGCATCATCAGGTCGCGAGAAAGCAGCATCGCCGACCAGTAGATCGCTGGGTGCGACCAGACGCCCCACTCGCCCTTGTGGCGCGCTTCGATGCCGACGATGGCCTCGTGGTACGCCGGTACCGGGTCGGCAAACGGCTTGCATGCCTGGATGAATTCGGCGCAGCTCGGCGGCTTCTGGTAGCGCAGACGGCAGGCCTTCAGGCCGACGGCAACGTCCTTGGGGCTGATGCCCTCGTCCTCGAAGGCCTCGACCCATGATTCGGCCCAGTTCCGCAGCGCGACTTCGCTGGCGAAATTGGATGCCCACCAGTGCGGGTATGCACCGTCCAGACGGTTGTACAGGTGTTCGATCATCGACACCTTGAGGGTCGGATGCACCTCGAACCAGCGCGAGTCTGGCGCCGTGCTGGACTGGCCGAGAAAACAATTTTGGCTGCCAACTGCAGCAAGTGCGCTCATGTCGGGCTCCCAGGTTGCGGCCGGCCACGATTGACGAATGCGGTCGGGTCAAATTTCGCCGGGCGCCCTGCTGCCGCACCGTGCGGCGCGCGCTCGTTGCGCACCCAGTTGCGCCAGGTGGCCGGCCAATCCGCCTTGCGGCCCTTGACGCCGGGCTGGGCGATCCAATAGTCACGGAAGCGCTGCTCGGTCTGCGCCGGAATCAGCTCCGGACGCTCGGTTTTGCAAAACTCGATATCCTCGGCCGATGCAGCCCAGTCAGCAGGCAACCGCGTCGCGGTGGCGTTCGCCTCTGCTCTTGACTTTGCTTTTGTAGTTATCTTCTCTTCTGTATCTGTATCTTTATCTGTATCTGGGCGTTTTTGTGCGTTCGGTTGCGTTTGGTTTTGTTCTCCTTCCGCTTTCAGGCGTTCTTTTTCGGCTTTTTGACGCTCGCGATACTCTTTTCCGCGTTCGGCCGAGCCGTCTTCACGCAACGGCTGACGTTTTTCCCATCCAGCAAGCCGTTCACCATTCAATACACGCCCCTGCATGGCGCTGAGAATTGCTGTCACGTTTTCCTCTTCAAGGTCGAGTGCGGTTGCCACGTCCTCACAAACGAACGAATGCGTTTGCCCGCGTTCGTCTGCGTTCGATGCGCACACCATCAGGTGTACATACACCGCCATCACATCACCGATGCGCTGCCTCGAAACGCGCGCGATGGTGCGCCACTTCGGATCGTTCGGCATATCGGCCCATAACCGGCACCAGGGATTAGCCATCTCGCTTTCCCATCAGGTAGTTACTCAAATTCATCTCCAACCTTCCATCCAGCCGTGATGGGGTCGGGGCGTGACCGGCGGGCTGGAATCGCCTGGTCGCAGCTGCGCAGCCGCTGCCCCGTTTGAAACGTGTTCCGGCGCGAAGGCCGGGAAATGGGCGGGTAGTTCCTGCCGCGTGTTAAATTGTCAATTCCACTCAACAATTTACGAAAAGGAACTACCCATGAGTAATCCGATCATTGAAATAAAATCGGTGCTTGAAGAAACAGCAGTCCTTAGCGACGAAATGATTTCCAATCTGACTGGAATCAACATGTTTCTGAGGGCGCTATCTGTCGAATTACGTCGCACCCATCCGGAGTTGTTAGCCTCAATCGAAGCGAATATCGAGGCGAATATTGTTGAAGCGGATGAATCTCCGAGAAAGATTTCGGGGAAAAAATATGCGCTCTCCATCGCTCGCTCTGAATAATTAACCTTCCCGCCTGAGCTCGCTGACCTCCCGACAAAGAGCGGTAGTCTGCCTATCGATCCGTTGGACGGCCCGCTCGCCAAGAATGCCGCACAGTTCGGCCGACATGAGCAGTTGCTGCAACTGGTCGCGGGCGGTGAGTAGATCAGTCTTCAACTGCTCGACCTTAGCCATCGCCGCATCGATCGAGCTGCTGTCGACCTCGACCGACAAACTGACGACCATGGTCGACGTGGCGCTCGCCGGCGCCAGTTCGTCGAGCACGTCCGACGGATAGGGAAAGCGCTTCAGCTTGCCCATGAGCCGGCGGCAGGCTTCTTTCACCTGCTCGTCGCTGTATGGTTCGAGCTGGTCGGACCAGGTCTTTACCAGCGCCAGGTAATCCTCGCGGCCATCAATACGGCCAGGCATTGGAAAGACCCTGGCGAAATGCTGCAAAATTTCATCCATCAACGGAGTAGTAATTGCCATGACACATCCTTTAAAAAAAGTTTCAGTTACTGACCTTCAAACTGCCCTCGCAGAGACCTTGCAAAAACTGACTGGCTCCCAGTGCGAGGTCAACATCGAAGACATCGACTTCAAGTGGACTTCAGCAGCCCCATTCACAACGCCTGCGGGTATTTCCATGACCATTCAATTCACGAAGGACTACGGTCAGACCGGTAAGATCGACCCGGATACACCGTTCTAATCAGGCCTTTTCCTTCGCCCCGCGCCCCCGATGCAGCACCCGCTGCAGCACGTTCTTGGTGCAGGAAAAGGCGCGGCGCGCGCCGGTGAGGATGCGCACGATGCGCGCCTTCTTCTCAGCCGCGCGTGCCGCCTTGCGCAGCGCGATCTCGTAGTTAGCCGGGGTGGGCGCCGCAATGACGTTGGCCAGCGAGGCCAACGCGTCAGCGTCGGCGCTGGCCAGGTCGCAGATATCGCCCAGGGCCAGGCCCGCCTCGTCGCTCGACTCGATGGCCCGGACGAACAGGCCGAAACGGCGCAGCATGTCGTTCAGGCAGTGCACGCGCGCGTCATCTGGCATGCCGGCGAGAATGGAGAAAACGAAGTTCGCCGGCAAAAAATTGGTGTCTTTGGTCTCGTCGTCGAGCCAACGCAGCACGCGGTCGCTGTTGTTCTTCATGCGCTGGAACTCGTCCGTGTGCGCATCGAAGCGGATACCGGTCACGGCCGGGCCGCCGGCGTGCGCATGCGCCGCGACGATCATGTCGATGGCGCTCGCGCTCGACAGCCCAGCGGCCCGGCGCCAGTCGGCCACGTGCTCGCGCAAGATGCCGATCAGGGTTTTGTGCGACTCGTTACGCATGCTTTTTCCCGTGAGGTAATTTATGCTGGGTGAATGAACAAAATTGCGAAACTAAAAATCGAATTTCCCCATCCTGTCGAACTTCTGGGCGATGTGGTGAAATCAAGATGCACGCGCCCCAAACACATCAGGCCGCAAATCTTCCCTGCGGACCTTCCCCTCAGTCAGAACCTCAATATCCCTGCAGTGCTTGATTGGTATCCGCCGCCCAGGGAGCTTCCACTGGCTAACAGCCCCTTTCGTTATGCCAAGGTGATCGGCCAGTGCCTGCATTGATCCGGTGATCGATATCGCCAATTCGAGCGCTTCTTCGGAAGTCATTTTTTTTAGCCAGTAGATGAGATTGCCAAAGTATAGTAATTCTATACGTTAAGGTCAAGCGAAACTATACCAATTTTGTTTAGATAACCTATACGATATTGAAATGGAACTTAAAGACGTAATTGCCAATTGGATAAGATCTGCGCGGTCATCTGCCGGCATGTCTGGCGCTGACTTAGGCGCACAACTTTCACTAGCCTTAGGAGGCGTACGAGGACACAGCAAAGCAAATATCTCGCACTGGGAAACTGGCAAGCACAGCCCGAACCTTCAGCAGCTGCTTGCAATATCAAAAATAACGGGAATGGATCTTCCAGAAGAAATCCGTGGCCAACTGATCACAAAGAGCATGCCGTCACCGCTGGCAAGTGAAAATGCCTTTGATAGCAATGTAGTGCCTGCCAAGCTCGGGGCACGTGCCATTCCCGTAATTTCAGCCATTCAGGCTGGTGCAATGAGGGAAATTACAGTGCCCTACTCTGTAGGGGATGGTTATGCCACTATATTTGTAGATGGTGACTACTCACAGTGGGCGTTCGGATTAGAAATCGAGGGGAATTCGATGCTTCCGGACTTTCAGCCAGGCGATATAGTTATTATCGAGCCTGACTGGGAGCCTCGGCCGGGGGAATGCGTGGCGGCCAAAAATGGCAAAGAAGAAGCTACGTTTAAGAAATACCGTCAGCGTGGAAGCAATGCGGAAGGAAACGACATCTTTGAACTCGTTCCCCTTAACGAGGATTACCCGACTATGCGTAGTGACGAGGTCCCGTTGACCATTATTGGGGTAATGGCTGAGCATCGGCGCAAGACGCGAAGAAAGTAGTTCAGTATGGAAGGCGATGCACTGCCATCGAAACTTAAATTTCAATCACGCCCGTCGCCGCACGATGAGCTCAACTAAGCGCAACAGGACAAGAAGCGATGTCAACAGACGATACGGGCGCCCGAGGCATTACACTTAACTCCATTGATCGCCAGTCAATACGTGAACTAGTCAGGCAAGATGCTGAACGCATGGTAGAGGTTGCTCGCGCCGGCGGCAATGTTTACCAAACATCACTTGATCGTCAAGATGAGATAAGCAACTTTGCGGCCAAGCTAAACGATGCCGATCAGCAAAAATTCTATACCATCTATGCCGAGGAACTACGAGCATCAACAAACACGCAGACCGATCAACTAACTGCAATTCATGCAAAGAGCCATGATGACCTTGTGAAGAATATTAACAGCTCAAGCCAAGTAAGCACCTGGATCTCACTCATTGTCCTTTTCATAATTCTAAGCTCGGTGATTACTATGTACAGAAGTTAGCCCCGTCATGGGGAGGCATAGCAAGTCTCTTCTTGAGGCACTACTACCATGCCCGCATTTCGCGGGCTATTTTTTGTGCGCAACATCAAAATTGGCCGAATCTAAAAAATAGTATAGTTTTTCTTTACATCAAAAGTATAGACAGTCTATACTTACATCCATCGACGCACCACCTCAACCGATGGAGAGAAAATGTCACACGCCGCCAGCAGCACGCCAGAACCCAGCGCCACCGTCAAAATCCCCTACCTCACCTGCGCTGAATGCAACGCAATCATCCAGGCCAACGCCAATGATCGACCAGGCGTCGCGTCAGCTTCCGCAATTGACCTGATCGCCGACAACCTGCTCGACGCCGAACTGTGGCCCGAGGACAGCGAGCTCGTCGCCGAGATCCGCGCCATGTTCATGCACAACTGGGGCATGGATCAGGCCCAGGCCGACGCGCGCATGTCCCGCTTCAACTTCAAGGCCGCCCTCGCCGCATTGGAAGGCGGTGCAGCATGAAATTCAAGTTCAACATCTACCTGATCATCGCCGTGGCCATCATCGGCGCCATCACCGGCAGCCTGGCCATGAGCCTGGGCGAAATCGAGCCAGCGGCCAGCGCAGCCATCATCCTCTTGTCCGTGTTGGTGCTGGGCTGGGGCGCCGGCAGCGTGTCGTCGCAGGCCGAGATCGACCGCCTGACCAGCATCGAGACCGGCCGCCGCATCCAGGCCAGCTGCCTGATCACCACCCGCAACCGGCTGGAGCGCGAGATCGCGCAGCTGCTGGACGTGAAAGGTGGTGTGCTGTGATGACCATCGGCCGCATCAATCGCGCTGGCAATATCAATTTTGGCGATGCCTCCCTGAGCATCTGGGAAGAAGGCATTCGCGCCGCTGGCAACTACCAGGCGGAGAAAGCCTGGAATCGCCAGTTCAAGCGCGAGGTCTTCGCTCGCATCGTGCAGACCCTGCACCGGATCGGCTGGACCGTGGGGCCCTGGGACAAGGCCGATCAGTACAAGGCGATCGCGCTCGGTCATCGCACTTGCAGCAAGGGCGACCTCAAGGGCGAGCTCGACGTGTCCGGCCGCTGCATCAAATTCGAGATGTGGCAGGACGTCACGCTGTCCGAGAATAGCAACGGTGGCCGCTATGATTTCAGCAAGGAAGCTCGCATGCCCTATCTACTGCGCATCGAAATGGAGCGTACACGCCGCCGCATCCGCGACTACCTGCTCAATGTGCTGACCGACTACGAGTTCAAGCCATCGAGCCCGAAGTTGGGCATCAACGGAGCCACGGCAATCGAGGTTGCTGCGCACGCCCGCAGTACAAGCTGCCACTACGTCAAGGCACTTGATCGGGCCAATATCAGCAACAAGGAGCAAGGATTCTCGGCCGATGGCGTGGCACTGGAGAACGGCAGTAAGGTCTTTGCATTCGATCGCGCCGGTCGCGTGATTTGCGGTACCGCCTTCTATAGCCTCAACGGCAACTGGCAAATCGTCACCGGCCGCTACGGCCTGACGTATGCATGGCACACGGAAGTCTACGCCGAATGCCCGGGCGACCCGCGCGTGAAGCGAAACAGCGATCAGCGCCGCCGCCGGCTGGAAGGTGAACTGGCGAAGGCGATCAAGGCAATGAACTTTGAGCGGGCGGCCGTGCTGCGAGACATCCTGTTCCCAGGTAAGCCCGCCCTGTTCGCAATCTGGAACGCGCAGCACAGCCTGTATCACCGCGCCGGCACACGGGGCTACACAAGCGACCTTTCGGAGGCCGGCAAATTTACTGCCGACGAAGTGCGTGGCTGGGACTGCGCGCCCAACAAAGTGATCCAGATCGTCAGTGATGAAAAGGCTGCGGCATGATGTACGACCTCGCCCGCGTCGAACGCCAGCACCTTGCCAACAATAAGGGGCCGGTGTTTTCGTTGATCCGCAAGCGCTGCGCCTGCGGCAAGGCCAGCACTGCCAAGCAGCTCACCCAGCATGGTAAATGCGCCGCCTGCTCGCTGGCGGCCGTCCGCGCCACGATCATGCCTGGCGACTTCGCCAAGCTGCAGCACATGCTGGGCGCCGTGCAGCAATATCCGAAATGCAAGTGGGGCTGGCGCAACTATTTTGCCGCCGGCAGCGGCCAGCAGCATGAGGCGATGCAGCGCCTGGTGGCCGCCGGCCTTGCTACGGCAGGCCGCGCATGCGGCGACATGACCTATTTCTACGCCACGCGCATGGGCTGCAAGGCTGCTGGCCTCGATGCTGCTGGCATCAAGCGCGCGATGGGGACTGACGATGAACCAAGCTGACATTTTCTCTGCCGGCGCCCAGCGCCTGCAAATGACCGATTCCATCGATCTGACGATCCAATCGCTGCTGGCCTACGGCGCCACGCATGAGCACTGGGGCATCGCCTGGTCGGGCGGCAAGGATTCCAGCGCCACGCTGACGCTGATCACATACCTGCTCGACACCGGCAAGATCGCGCGCCCGAAATCGCTGACCGTGTTCTACGCCGACACCCGCCAAGAGCTGCCGCCGCTGGCCATCGCGGCGCGCCAGATCATGGACGAGCTGGAAGAGCGCGGCATTCGCGTCGAAGTGGTCACGGCGCCGATGGATAAGCGCTTCATGGTCTACATCTTGGGCCGGGGCGTGCCGCCACCGAACAACAACACGCTGCGCTGGTGCACGCGCCAGATCAAGATCGACCCAATGGAGCAGGCGCTGCGCGACCGCCTGGACCAGCTCGACGGCCAGATCCTGATGATCACCGGCGTGCGCCAAGGCGAAAGCGCAATCCGAGACCGCCGCATTGAAATGAGCTGCAGCAAGGATGGCGCCGAGTGCGGTCAGGGCTGGTATCAGCAGGTGCTGCCGAACGCGAAAGGACTGCGCGGCCGCCTGTCCACGCTGGCGCCGCTGCTGCACTGGAGGGTCTGCCACGTGTGGGAATGGCTGCGCCACTGGGCGCCACAGGCCGAATTCGGCGACTGGAGCACGGGCACCATCGCCGATGCCTACGGTGGCGACGAGGCCGAAGAAGTCAACGCACGCACCGGCTGCATCGGCTGCCCGCTGGCGGCCGAAGACAAAGCGCTCGATACTATCCTGCTGAACCCGCAATGGGCCTACCTGGCTCCACTCAAGGGCATCAAGCCATTGTGGCGCGAACTTCGCGAACCACAGCACCGTCTGCGCAAGGCTGGGCGCGAGATTCTAAAGTCGGGCGCGGTGGCGGCAAATCCCCAGCGCATGGGGCCATTGACGTTCGAGGCGCGGCTGATGGGGCTGGAACGCATCCTGGCCATCCAGGCCACAGTCAACGCGATGGCGCGCGCCACTGGCCGTCCTGAGATCGATCTGATCAACGCCGAGGAGGAAGAGCGCATCCGCGAGCTGATCGCCCTGGAGACTTGGCCGCAGGGCTGGGACGGTGACGAGCCGATCGCCACAACGATCATGGATACGGTCTATGCCAACGGAGCAGTACAGCCGAGGCTTTTTTCTGAGGATGAACTATGACGAAATGCATCACCAGCGATAAATGGCGCGGCGAGCGCGACGAGCCGGTCAACCCGTCCACCGTGCGCTACAAGGCGCAGGAAGCGACCGCTCCCAGCTGCGAAGGCTGTCTGTTCGAGCGCTCCGTGGGTGTGTGCTCGAGCGCTGCGGCGCTGGCCGTGGCCAACGACCAGCCGGACTGCGAAGACCGCTCGCCGGGCGGCATGACCTACATCTACGTGCTGGACCACAGCGACCCGCGCCAGCTCGACCTGCTCCGCGCCACTACATTAAGCAAAATTGGAGAATAATGATGACAGCAACTGAAAACGATGTATTGGCAAAATTGGCTGATGCAATTGAGAAAATGCAGCGCCCTGCCCTGCCATTGTCTGTAGATCTTTGGGATACAAGCTGTCTCGCCGCCTACTTCAAGCGCTCAACCCATCGGGTGCGCAGCGATATCGTATGCCTTCCGACGTTTCCACGCCCTATCCGCTTGCCGGTCGAGGGCCGTTCGCAGGCGCTCTACAAGGCACGCGAGGTTATAGCTTGGGCAGAAAAACACACTTCATAGCTTCGCCGCGATATCGTCGGCGGTTGCGTTGTAGTATGTCTGCAACTGCCGAATGTCGCGGTGTCCGACCATGCGTGCCAGATCCAGCACGCCCAGCTTGCCGGCCAGGCGCGTGATGGCTTCGTGCCTGGTATCGTGGAAAGTAAGGCCTTCGACGCCAGAACGTTTACGGGCCTTTCGGAAAAGAGCATCGAGGGAGGCGGAGGAAATATCAAAACCGTCCGGCACCATCGCCCATATCTCCTGCGCGCGCGGCGATAGCGCCACATCCCGAGCAAAACCATTCTTCGTCATTTTCAGCCTGGCCACGCGGCCCGATACATCCGCCTTGCCCAGTCCACATATTTCTCCAGCACGCATAGCCGTTTCAATGGCGAACAGGAAGGCGAGCGCAATGCGATGCTGTTTCGTCGTCGGTACCATATCGGGGGCCTTTTGATCCCAACCCAGGGCCAGGCAGATGGCCGTGATTTCATCCTCGCTTATCAGCCTGTCCCTGGGCGGCTTGGCCTTCGGCCGTGCAACGTCGGTAGTGGGACTTTTCGATAGCCACTTCCATTCCTTGCGCGCTACCGAGAACACATGCGACAGCAGGTTCATTTCACGATTTACCGTTGCCCCGGATACGGTCCTGAGCCGCTCATCACGCCAGGCGGCAACGTGGGTCTCATCGACCTCAGAGATTTTCACGGCTCCAAGGGACATTGCACCCATGGCGGCCAGGCGGTTGACCTCAAAGCGTTTGCCGGCCTTATGCCTGGAAACCTCGCGTTCGTAACGATCAAACGCATCCTTGCACGTCTCTTCGACAACTTTGGCCTTGCCGTTGGCAAGCTGCACGCGCTGGTCTGCCTCCCAAGCGAGCGCCGCCGCCTTGGTTTCGAAGGTGCCGGACACCCGAACACCCTTGACCATGAGGCGATGTCGCCAAATTTTGCCATCCTTGACCGGAGCTGCCATTTTGGTAAATCCATTGGTAAATTTTGGCAAATGGTAGCAGCATTTCGGTGTTCTATGCCGTATTTTGCGTTTTCTACAGCCGAAAAAAACCCGCTTTCCCCTATGAAAATAGAGAAAAGCGGGCTTTGTATTACTATGCGTTTTTTGTTCTGAGTGCCCGGAGCCGGAATCGAACCGGCACGCCCTTACAGGCGGGAGATTTTAAGTCTCCAGTGTCTACCAGTTTCACCATCCGGGCAGCGCGGCAAGATTCTAGCACAAGTGACATGGATTGCACCATCTTGCCTGGCAATTGGCCCGTCCCCCTCACTCGCTCCCATGGCTGTTCGTGCGCGCCTGCTCCCGCGCCGCATCTGCGGACGCCAGTCCGTTGAAGAACAAATTGAGCAGCACGGCGACGATGGCGGCCAGCAGGATGCCGCTATGCAGCAATGGCGACAGGGCCTTGGGCATGTGCTGCGCATATTGTTCCGCCACCAGCGGCAGCATGCCGAAGCCGATAGCCAGGGCCACGATGAACAGGTTGTTGCGGTTGGTCTTGTAGTCCACGCCGGCCAGGATGCGGATGCCGGTGGCGGCGACCATGCCGAACATGACCAGCCCTGCCCCGCCCAGCACGAACGCGGGCACGGCTTCTGCCGTCTGCGCGATCTTCGGGATGAGGCCCATGACAAGCAGGATGAGGCCGGCCGCCACGCAGACCCAGCGGCTACGCACGCCCGTCACCCCGACCAGGCCCACATTCTGCGAAAACGAAGTGTACGGAAAAGTATTGAAGATGCCGCCAATCAGGGTACCCAGGCCGTCGACGCGCAAGCCGCGGCTGATATCGGCCTGCCCGATGCGCTTGCCCGTCATCTCGCCCAACGCAAGGAACATGCCCAGGGACTCGATCATGACGACGATCATCACGAGGCTCATGGTGATGATGGCCATCAGGTCGAAGGTCGGCATGCCGAACTGGAACGGCGTGACGATGGCAAAGGCCTTGGCGCTGGCCACCTTGGCGAAATCGGCCTTGCCCAGCGCAAATGACAGGGCCGTACCGGCGATGATGCCGATCAAGACGGCGATATTCGACAGGAAACCCCTGCCATACTTGGCTACAAGCAAAATAACAGCCAGCACGAAAAAGGCGATGCCCATGTTGTCCAGCGCGCCATAGCCGGGATTGGCAATCAGGGGCGCGGGGCCGGCCGGCGCGGGCAAGCCAGCCGCCATGGCCGCAGCGGCCATCTTGACGAAAGCAGGGTCGGCAATCTGGGCCATGGCGGGCGGCCCGCCCATGGCCCAGTTGACGCCCACGCGCATCAGCGACACGCCGATCACGGCAATGATACTGCCAGTCACTACCGGCGGGAACAGCGCCAGCAGGCGGCTGATGAACGGCGCGATCAGCATCGACACGACGCCGGCGCCGATCACGGCGCCAAAGATGCCCGTGATGCCCAGCGCGGGATTGTTGGCCATGGCCAGCATGGGACTGACGGCGGCGAAGGTGACGCCCATCATGACGGGCAGGCGGATGCCGAAGTGCTTGCCGATGCCGAGGGACTGGATCAGGGTGACGAGACCGCAGCAGAACAGGTCGGCGCTGATCAGCGCCGCCACCTGCTCCGGCGGCAGCTTGAGGGCGCGTCCGACGATCAGGGGCACGGCGATGGCGCCCGCATACATGACGAGCACATGTTGCAGGCCCAGGGTGAACAGTTTTCCTGCAGGCAAAACTTCATCGACGGGCGCTGGCGCCGCAGGCGTCGCGCCCGGCACGCTGCGGTGGATGGATTTCAGGCGGGGAGTGGCCATTTACGCTCCATTTCCTGGGTTGCCGCAGACCGGATGGACGCGGATGCACGGGGAAAGCAAGAGAGAAACGGGATAACAGGAATACAACGACGACTGACGATGCATGCGAAGCTCCTTGAATGGGGAAAAGCCCACGGCTGGTCATGCATGCATCGTGCCAGGTCAATTGTATACAATTCATGGCAACAAACCAGCAGCACGATGCGTCGTGGCGCCCGCTTCGCACCGATTCAAGGCACGCCGCCCCGCGCCTGCACCAAAAGAAGACGCCGGCGCGTCAGCTTCGCGTCCTGACCTTCTTGACAGCGGCGGCTGCATCCGCCGCCAGTTCGCCGATATCCTTGTCGCGGCGCCGGTCGAACCAGCGCACGCTGGCCGTCACCAGCCACCATGCCGGCAAACCGGCGAGCGCCATCAGCGGCGCGGCAATGAACAGGAAGCCCATGGCCGGATCACAGCCATACAGCGACGCCACCGTTTGCGCGCTGTCAAACAAGCCGGGCCACCACGACAGCAGCGCCGACACCAGGACGGGACCGGCAAATGTGGCGATGATGATGCTGGAGCAAATGCGGATGAGCGCCTCCTTGCAGCTGCGTGGCCACATGACCATGAAGCTGAGCCAGGTGGCAAAACAGGCGGCCAGCAAGGGCACGCCCAGCAGCTTGATCCAGGCGGCGCCGGCGGCGGTGATGTCGATATGCATGATGTGCTTTCAGTTGCGAGAAAAATGGCTGCGCCGGGCAGCGTGCTTGCTGTCATTGCTTTACAAGGCGGCTTGCCGTCCCTTTGCTCCCCTGTGCCGGCCCGAACAGCGCCGCCACCAGCGGATCGCGGCATGCCGCGCCGCGTGGCCAGCTGACCGTGCGGCGCACCTGCGGCGGCAGTTCGGCCCAGCCGTCGACCGCGTCGTCCTGCTCGCCCAGCGCGTACAGGGCGGGCCGCTGGCGCCCCGGCTCCGTGCAATGGCGCTGCGCCAGGTGGATCTGTCCCAGGCCGCACATGTGGCGCAAATAGCGGCTCATGGTGCCTGCATCGAGTCCCAGCAAGGCGGACAATTGCGCCGCGCTGGCCTGGCCCTGCTCGCCGATGTACTGCGCGATGCGGGCGATGTGCAGCTGCGCCTTCTTGCTGCGTCCCTGTAACTGGCGCGGCGTGCGCGGCGCCGCCCTGCTTGCACTTTCCTGACTGCCGTTCAACATCCGCCTGACCTCCCGTATGGTTGCCGGCCGACAGACGCTGTAGTGCGTTTGCGACAGGCAATGAATGGACTTTATCAATCGCTAATGTTAAAGTCAAGCATTTGGTAATTTATCAAACGGTAAATTTCGGGTTTAATGTGGAGATGAATATGTATCAATACAGACGCGACCGCCTGCTGGGCCTGATACGCGAGCGCTATGACAACACGCGCAAGAAAATCTCCGACGCCAGCGGCTGGAGCGAGGCGCGCATTTCGCAAATACTCTCGCCCACCTACCGCGAGGGCCGCGCCTTCAGCGAAAAGATCGCGCGCAAGCTGGAAGCGGACCTGCAGCTGGCCAGCATGTACTTCGACCAGGGCGCGGCGCCCGACCAGGCGGCCATGGCCGCGCGCGCGCTGGCCGGCGTGCAGCCCGTCGTCGTGGAAGATGGCGAAGATGAGCGCTTCTACCCGATCCGCAAGGTGAAATTGCGCCTGTCGGCCGGCATCACGGGCTTTGCCATCGAACCGGAAACGCACGACGGCAGCACCATCAGCGTGCCGCGCAGCTGGGTCGAGCGCAATGGCTACCACCCGGAAAAACTGGTGGCGATCAAGGTCAAGGGCGAGAGCATGGAGCCGGCCCTGTACGAGGACGACGTGGTGATCATCAATACGGCCGACAACCGGCCGGCCGACGGCATCGTGTTTGCCATCAATTACGAAGGCGAACCGGTGGTCAAGCGCATGGCGCGCGATATCGGCGAGTGGTGGCTGACCTCGGACAACCCGGACCAGCGCAAATACCACCGCAAGCTATGCCGCGGCAATGAATGCCTGATCGTGGGCAGGGTCGTGCGCAAGGAAAGCGACCGGATCTGACCGAAGTTTATCGAACGATAAACTTCGGCTCCATCCCGATGCTTAAGCCAGGGCCGCCTGGATTTGCTGCAGCGATGCCGGATCTTCGATCGACGTCAGGTCGCCAGGGCTGCGCCCTTCGCAGATGGCCTGGATCGAGCGGCGCAGCAGCTTGCCCGAACGCGTCTTCGGCAGCTGCGTGACGAACAGCACGCGCGCTGGCCGCGCCACGGCGCCCAGCTGCCGGTCGACCACGGCCATCACCTCGCGCTCCAGGGCCGCTTTCGCGTCGACGCTGTCGTAGCCCTGCGGATGCTTCAGGATCACGAATGCCATCGCCACCTGGCCTTTGAGCTTGTCCTCCATGCCCACCACGGCCACTTCCGAGACGTTCGGATGGCTGGAAATGCTTTCTTCGATTTCGCGCGTGCCCAGGCGGTGGCCGGCCACATTGATCACGTCGTCCGTGCGGCCGAGGATGAAGTAGTAACCGTCGGCGTCGCGCATGCCCCAGTCGAAGGTGGAATACACCTGGCGCTCGCTGAAGGTGGACCAGTACGTGTCGACGAAACGTTCGTCGTCGCCATAGACCGTCTGCATGCAGCCGGGCGGCAGCGGGCCTTCCAGCACCAGCACGCCCTTCTCGTTGGCGCCGCACTCCTCGCCCGTCGCCTCGTTGAGCAGCTTGACCTGGTAGCCGTACATGGCCATGCCGGGGCTGCCCAGGCGCGTCGGCGTGTCCGCCACGCCTTTCGCCACCGAGAGGATGGGCCAGCCCGTCTCCGTCTGCCAGTAATTGTCGATGATGTCCACTTTCAGCTCATCGGCGATCCACTGCGACGTGGTTTCATCGAGCGGCTCGCCCGCCAGGTACAGCGCTTTCAATGACGACAGGTCGTGCTTGCGCATCAGTTCCACCGGGTGCTTGCGCAGCACGCGGATGGCGGTCGGCGCCGAGAACATGCGCGTGACCTTGTATTTCTCGACAATGCTCCACCAGATGCCCGCATCGGGACAGATGGGCAGGCCCTCGTACAGGATGGTGGCCATGCCGGCGATCAGCGGGCCGTACACGATGTAGGAATGGCCCACCACCCAGCCGATGTCCGAGGTGGCGAAGAAGGTTTCGCCTGGCTTGCCGCAGAAGTTGTACTGCATCGACGACGCCAGCGCTACCGCATAGCCGCCCACGTCGCGCTGCACGCCCTTCGGTTTGCCCGTCGTGCCCGAGGTGTACAGCACATACGACGGCTCGTTCGACTCGAGCCAGACGACGGGCACCTGCGCGTCCAGGTGCTGCTCGCGCAGGGTCGCGTAATCGACGTCGCGGCCCGGCGTCAGCGCCATCGGCACCAGGTGGCGGTCGACCAGCAGCACGTGCTGCGGCTGGTGCGCGGACAAGCGGATCGCTTCGTCGAGCAGCGGCTTGTAGGCGATCGCCTTGCCATTGCGCGAACCGGCATCGGCGGAGAACACCAGCTTGGGCTGTGCGTCGTCGATGCGGCTGGCCAGGCTGTTGGCGGCAAACCCGCCGAACACCACGGAATGCACGGCGCCGATGCGCGCGCAGGCGAGCATGGCAAAGGCCGCCTCGGCAATCATCGGCATGTAGATCAGCACGCGGTCGCCCTTGACCACGCCCAGCGACAGCAAAATGGCGGCGCAGCGCTCCACTTCGCGCTGCAGTTCGCGAAAACTGTAGCTGCGTTCGGTATTCGTCTCGGTGGAGATGGCGATCAGCGCAGGCGCGTCGCCCTGGCTGCCCACCCAACGGTCGACGGCGTTGTGGCACAGATTGGTGGTGCCGCCGACGAACCATTTGGCGAACGGCGGCCGGGAATAGTCGAGCACTTGCGAAAACGGGGTATTCCAGGCGATCTTTGCCGCTTCCTCGCGCCAGAACGCTTCTGGCGTGTCGATCGAGCGCTGATAAAATGCTGCGAAATTCATGTCTCCTCCGGTAGGCTTGCAATCTGTTGTAGTTGCTGCTCGTTCCTGTTCTGCTGATCTTTTCGCGCAAGCGCCCTCCGCACCGTGCCGGCATAGGCAGGGCAGGTATCGGCCGGGCCAGCGGCGGCCCGGCCTGCATGGCTTATGCGTTAAAGGCGTCGCCGGGAATGCGCACGAATCCCTCCATCAGCACGCGCGCGCTGCGGCTCATGATGGCCTTGGTGACGCTCCATTGGCCATCGGCCTGCTGCGCTTGCGCGCCCACCGTCAGGGTGCCCGACGGGTGGCCGAAACGCACGCTGCTTTTTTCGCCGCCGCCGGCCGCCAGGTTCACCAGGGTGCCGGGAATGGCCGCCGCCGTGCCAATGGCGACGGCCGCCGTGCCCATCATGGCGTGGTGCAGCTTGCCCATCGACATGGCGCGCACCAGCAGGTCGACGTCGCCCGCTTCCACCCGCTTGCCGCTGGACGAGACATAGCCGGCCGGTTTGGCGACAAAGGCCACCTTCGGCGTGTGCTGGCGCTTGGCCGCTTCATCGAGGTGGGAAATCAGGCCCATGCGCAGGGCGCCGTGCGCGCGGATGGTCTCGAAACGGGCCAGGGCGGCCGCATCGCCGTTGATGGCGTCCTGCAGTTCCGTGCCCGTGTAGCCGATGGCGTCCGCGTCGACAAAAATCGTCGGGATGCCGGCGTTGATCATCGTGACTTTTAAGATTCCAATGCCGGGCACGTCGAGCTCATCGACGAGGTTGCCGGTAGGGAACATCGCGGAACTGCCACCATCGCCGCCCTCCTCGTCTGCGGCCGGGTCGAGGAACTCCAGTTTGACTTCGGCGGCCGGGAAGGTCACGCCATCGAGTTCGAAGTCGCCCGTTTCCTGCACTTCGCCATGCGTCATGGGCACGTGGGCGATGATGGTCTTGCCGATATTGGCTTGCCAGATGCGCACCGTGGCGATGCCGTCGGCAGGCGCGCGGGCTGCGTCCACCAGCCCGCTGGCAATGGCGAACGAGCCGACGGCGGCCGACAGGTTGCCGCAATTGCCGCTCCAGTCGACGAAGGGCTTGTCGATCGAGACCTGGCCGAAAAGGTAGTCAACGTCGTGCTCCGGCTTGCTGCTTTTCGCCAGGATCACCGTCTTGCTGGTGCTCGACGTGGCGCCGCCCATGCCGTCGATCTGCTTGCCGTAGGGGTCGGGGCTGCCGATCACGCGCAGCAGGAGCGCATCGCGCGCGGCGCCCGGCACTTGCGCGCTGGCGGGCAAATCCTGCAGGCGGAAGAACACGCCCTTGCTGGTGCCGCCGCGCATGTAGGTGGCGGGGATCTTGATTTGGGGGGTGTGGGTCATGAGTTTTCCTGGAAAGAGGTAGGTCGGATTAGCGTGGCTTCGCCACGCGTAATCCGACACATTGTTGGCGCGTTTCGGCAGACAGCGTCGGATTACGCGCAAGCGCTAATCCGACCTACCGTTACGCGGCTTTCGACGATTCGAGGAAATCCTGCGCGAATCGTTGAAGAACGCCTCCCGCCTCGTAGATCGACACCTCTTCCGCCGTATCGAGGCGACAGGTGACGGGCACGTCGACCGTGTCGCCGTTCTTGCGATGGATCAACAAGGTCAGGGTGGAACGCGGCGTGCGCTCGCCCACGACATCATACGTTTCGCTGCCGTCCAGGCCCAGGGTCTTGCGGTTCACGCCAGGGAGGAATTCCAGCGGCAAGACGCCCATGCCCACCAGGTTGGTGCGGTGGATGCGTTCAAAACCTTCGGCCACGATGGCTTCCACGCCGGCCAGGCGCACGCCCTTGGCGGCCCAGTCGCGCGAGGAACCCTGGCCATAGTCGGCGCCGGCGATGATGATCAATGGCTGCTTGCGCTCCATGTACACCTCGATGGCTTCCCACATGCGCGAGATTTTGCCTTCCGGCTCGATGCGCGTGAGCGAACCGGCCTTCACCTTGCCGTCCTCGATGACCATCTCGTTCTTCAGGGTCGGGTTGGCGAACGTGGCGCGCTGCGCCGTCAAATGGTCGCCCCGGTGCGTGGCGTAGGAATTGAAGTCTTCCTCGGGCAGGCCCATCTTCGCCAGGTATTCGCCGGCCGCGCTGTCGAGCATGATGGCGTTCGATGGCGACAAGTGGTCGGTGGTGATGTTGTCGCCCAGGACGGCCAGCGGACGCATGCCTTTCAAGGGGCGCGCGCCGGCCAGCGCGCCTTCCCAGTATGGCGGGCGGCGGATATACGTCGTCTGCGGACGCCAGTCGTACAGGGGGCTGACCTTGATGCCGTCATCCGCCTGCGCGGCGAACATCGGAATATAGACCTTGCGGAACTGCTCCGGCTTGACGCTGGAAGCGACGATGGCGTCGATTTCCTCGTCGGACGGCCAGATATCCTTGAGCAGAATCGGCTTGCCGTCCGCGTCATGGCCCAGCACATCCTTCTCGATATCGAAGCGGATGGTGCCGGCGATCGCATAGGCCACCACCAGCGGCGGCGAGGCGAGGAAAGCCTGCTTCGCGTACGGGTGGATGCGGCCGTCGAAGTTGCGGTTGCCCGACAGGACGGCCGTGGCGTACAGGTCGCGTGACACCACTTCTTCCTGGATGACGGGATCGAGCGCGCCCGACATGCCGTTGCACGAAGTGCAGGCAAACGCCACGACGCCAAAGCCCAATGCTTCGAGTTCCGGCATCAGGCCCGCTTCCTGCAGATACAGTTCCACGGTTTTCGAGCCGGGCGCCAGCGACGATTTCACCCAGGGCTTGCGCGTCAGGCCCAGGCGGTTCGCATTGCGCGCGATCAAACCGGCGGCGATCATGTTGCGCGGGTTGTTCGTGTTGGTGCAGCTGGTGATGGCGGCGATGATGACGGCGCCGTCCGGCATCTTGCCCGGCTCGTTTTCCACCACGCCGGAAATGCCGCGCGCGGCCAGTTCCGACGTCGGCACGCGGTTGTGCGGGTTCGACGGACCGGCGATATTGCGCACGACGGACGACAGGTCGAAGCTCAAGACGCGCTCGTACTGCGCGTCCTTCAGGCTGTCGGCCCAGAGGCCGGTCTCTTTGGCATACAGCTCCACCAGCTTGACCAGTTCGTCGTCGCGGCCCGTCAGCTTCAGGTACTTGATGGTTTGCGCGTCGATGTAGAACATGGCGGCCGTGGCGCCGAATTCCGGCGCCATGTTGGAAATCGTGGCGCGGTCGCCCAGGGTCAGGTGCGACGCGCCTTCGCCGAAGAATTCCAGGTAGGACGAGACGACCTTCTGCTTGCGCAAGAATTCCGTCAGCGCCAGCACGGTGTCCGTGGCCGTGATGCCCGGCTGCGGCTTGCCGGTCAGCTTGACGCCGATGATGTCGGGCAAACGCATCCACGAGGCGCGGCCCAGCATCACGCTTTCCGCTTCCAGGCCGCCCACGCCGATGGCGATCACGCCCAGCGCGTCGACCATGGGCGTGTGCGAATCCGTACCCACCAGGGTATCGGGATAGGCTACACCATTGTGCACCTGGATCACGGGCGACATGCGCTCAAGATTGATCTGGTGCAAGATGCCGTTGCCCGGCGGAATCACATCGACGTTTTTAAAGGCCTTCTTGGTCCAGTCGATGAAGTCGAAACGGTCTTCGTTGCGGCGGTCTTCGATGGCGCGGTTCTTGGCGAAGGCGTCTGGGTCGAAACCGCCGCATTCGACGGCCAGCGAGTGGTCGACCACCAGCTGCGTGGGCACGACGGGGTTGACGAGGGCCGGATCGCCGCCCTGGGCCGCGATGGCGTCGCGCAGGCCGGCCAGGTCGACCAGGGCCGTCTGGCCCAGGATGTCATGGCAGACGACGCGGGCCGGGAACCACGGGAAATCGAGGTCGCGGCGGCGTTCGATGAACTGGCTCAGCGAAGCGTCCAGGGTGGCCGGGTCGCAGCGGCGCACGAGGTTTTCGGCCAGCACGCGCGAGGTGTAGGGCAAGGCGGCGTAGGCGCCCGGGGCGATCGCATCGACGGCGGCGCGCGTGTCGAAGTAGTCCAGCTGGGTGCCGGGCAAGCGTTTGCGGTGCAAGGTATTCATGGCGGTGCTCATTATTTGCGGTCCTTGATCGGCACGAATTCCAGGTCTTCCGGGCCGACGTAGTTGGCGCTCGGGCGGATGATCTTGTTGTCGATGCGCTGCTCGATGATGTGGGCGGCCCAGCCCGAGGTGCGCGAAATGACGAACAGCGGCGTAAACATCGCCGTCGGCACGCCCATCATGTGGTAGGACACGGCCGAGAACCAGTCCAGGTTCGGGAACATGTTCTTGATTTCCCACATGACCGATTCCAGGCGCTCGGCGATGTCGAACATCTTCGTGGAACCGGCTTCCAGCGACAGCTTGCGCGCCACTTCCTTGATGACCACGTTGCGCGGGTCCGAGATCGTGTAGACGGGGTGGCCGAAGCCGATCACCACTTCCTTGTTGGCGACGCGCTCGCGGATGTCCGCTTCCGCTTCGTCAGGGTTGTCGTAGCGCTTCTGGATGTCCAGCGCCACTTCGTTCGCGCCGCCGTGTTTCGGGCCGCGCAGCGCGCCGATGGCGCCCGTGATGGCCGAATGGATGTCCGAACCCGTGCCGGCGATGACGCGGCTGGTGAAGGTCGAGGCGTTGAATTCGTGTTCCGCGTACAGGATCAGCGAGGTATGCATGGCTTTTTCCCACGACGCCGACGGTTTTTCGCCGTGCAGCAGGTGCAGGAAGTGGCCGCCGATCGAGTCGTCGTCCGTTTCCACTTCGATGCGCTTGCCGTTATGGCTGTAGTGGTACCAGTACAGCAGCATGGAGCCGAACGAGGCCATCAGGCGGTCGGCGATGTCGCGCGCGCCCGGCACGTTATGGTCGTCTTTCTCAGGCAGGGTGCAGCCGAGGACGGAGACGCCCGTGCGCATCACGTCCATCGGGTGGGCGGCGGCCGGCAGCGCTTCCAGCGCCAGTTTCACGGCCGACGGCAAGCCGCGCAGGGATTTCAGCTTGGCCTTGTAGCCTTTCAGTTCGGCGGCGGTGGGCAGCTTGCCGTGCACCAGCAGGTAGGCGATCTCCTCGAACTCGCAGCTGTCGGCCACGTCCAGGATGTCGTAGCCGCGGTAGTGCAAATCGTTGCCGGTCTTGCCGACCGAGCACAGCGCCGTGTTGCCGGCGGTGACGCCGGACAGGGCGACGGATTTTTTAGGCTTGAAAGTGGCGGCTTGCGGTGCATTCATAGGTTTCTCCAAAAATTGACTGGTCTCGGGGGCGTCACTGCGGGACCGGCATGCGGCCCCTGCGTCTTTACTTATTTCTTTTGCGCGGCGAACAGCGCGTCGAGTTTTTGTTCAAAATCATGATAGTTGATCGATTCATACAGTTCCATGCGCGTCTGCATGGTGTCGAGCACATTCTTTTGCGTGCCGTCGCGGCGCAGCGCCTGGTAGACGTTTTCCGCCGCCTTGTTCATGGCGCGGAAGGCCGACAGCGGATACAGGGCCAGGCCCACGTGGGCGCTGCGCAGCTCGTCCAGGGTGAACAGCGGCGTGGCGCCGAATTCCGTGATGTTGGCCAGGATAGGCACGTTGACGGCCTTGGCAAACGTGGCGTACATGTCCAGGTCCGTGATGGCTTCCGGGAAGATCATGTCGGCGCCCGCCTCGACGCAGGCGACGGCGCGCTCGAGGGCCGCTTCCAGGCCATCGACGGCCAGCGCATCGGTGCGCGCCATGATGACGAAATTCGGGTCCGTGCGCGCATCGACGGCCGCCTTGATGCGGTCGACCATCTCTTCCTTGCTCACGATTTCCTTGCCCGGACGGTGGCCGCAGCGCTTGGCGCCCACCTGGTCTTCGATGTGCAGGCCGGCCGCGCCGAACTTGATCATCGATTTCACGGTGCGCGCCACGTTGAAGGCGGACGAGCCAAAGCCCGTGTCCGCGTCGACCAGCAGCGGCAGGTCGCACACATCGGTGATGCGGCGGATGTCGGTCAGCACGTCGTCCAGGCTGGAAATGCCCAGGTCGGGCAAGCCCAGCGAACCGGCCGCGACGCCGCCGCCGGACAGATAGATGGCTTTATAGCCGGCACGCTTGGCCAGCAAGGCGTGATTGGCATTGATGGCGCCGACGACTTGCAATGGGGATTCTTCCTGGACGGCCTTGCGGAATGCGGCACCTGCGGAGTATTGAGTCATGTGTTCACCTTATGGGTTTCGGATGGTCCCGAATGTTTCATGGAGTGGCTATGAGCATTGGTATTGCAAATGCCGTGCCAGCACCGTGCGTCCGCGCGGAAAATGTGCCACGGCGCAGTGAACACGAGGGAAAACAGGCGCGCAGCGGCGCTGCACGGGCTGTCCCGCCAAGGAACAGCGATGTCACGATTCAGGTCAGCGATGTTCCAACGACGTTTCAAATATGTTTCAATCATTCCATTTGAAACATTGAAACACGAAACAGCCCGGGCGGCCATCAGGTGGAATGCGGCGCGCGCGCATAAAAAAAGGCTATGTCACCGTCAGGTGTGGGAACTCTCCCACCGTTGCTTTCAATAACGCTTCAGGCGAGCGGATGCGCCTGGCGTCGAGGATCCAGCGCCATCCCAGGTAATTCGGCAGATAACGGCTGGCCACGCCATGGAAGATGCGCAGCCATTCCCGCAAGCGGCTGTGATACGCGTTGACGTTCTGCACGTGGGCGGCGCCCTGCACGCGGATGCCGGCGTGCAAGTTGACGGCCTGGTGGCTGATGCCCGCTTCCGCAGCGAAAGCCCGGTAGGCAGCGTGGCCGTCGGTGAGCAGCAAGACGTCCTTGTCGATCACGGGTGGCAGGCAGGCATGCAGCTGCACCTTGGTCAGCGCCCCTTTTCCCGTGACGAAATCGAGGGTTTGTCCCGTGCGGTCGCGCGCCACCACGATGCAGACTTGTTCACTGGAAATGCCGCGCTGGCGGGCGTGGCCGCCCCGGCGGCGTGCCGGACGCGTCAGATGCCTGGATCCCTTTTCTGATTCCAGCAGATACAGCTCGTCGGCCTCGGCGATGCCGTGCAGGCACAGCGG
>NZ_FTMV01000019.1 GCF_900156175.1 Janthinobacterium sp. TND4EL3 | reverse complement strand
CCGCTGTGCCTGCACGGCATCGCCGAGGCCGACGAGCTGTATCTGCTGGAATCGGAAAAGGGATCCAGGCATCTGACGCGTCCGGCACGCCGCCGTGGCGGCCACGCCCGCCAGCGCGGCATTTCCAGTGAACAGGTCTGCATCCTGGTGGCGCGCGACCGCACGGGACAACCCCTCGACTTCGTCACGGGAAAAGGGGCGCTGACCAAGGTGCAACTGCATGCCTGCCTGCCACCCGTGATCGACAAGGACGTCTTGCTGGTCACCGACGGCCATGCCGCCTATCGCGCCTTCGCCCGTGAAGCGGGCATCAGTCACCGGGCCGTCAACTTGCGTGCCGGCATCCGCGTGCAAGGCGCCGCCCACGTGCAGAACGTCAACGCGTATCACAGCCGCTTGCGCGGCTGGCTGCGGCCCTTTCACGGCGTTGCGACGCGCTACCTGCCGAATTACCTGGCATGGCGCTGGATACTGGACGCCGGGCGCATCCGCTCCCCTGAAACACTATTGAAGGCAACACTGGGAGAGTTCCCACACTTGACGGTGACATAGCCAATATTTTCGTTGGCGCCAGGGGCACGGTTCCCTTGCTTGCGTACGGCTGCGCACATACCGGGGCGCCGCGCGCTGCCATAGTGGAGCCATGCATTCACCCCATGCAGCACAGCCGCCCCGCGGCGCAGGGTGCAGCCCAGGCCCGTTTACCGAAATGAAAGGACATGCCATGAATATCGATACCATCGTCGACCAGGAATATGCCGACAAAAGCTTCCGCGACATCGTCAATGCCCCCATCAGCGCCTTGCGCGGCGTCAGCGCCAAGGATGCCAAGGCCTTGCAGCAGGCGTTTGGCGTGAGCACCGTGCGCGAACTGTCCAACCTGAACTTCGTCAAATGGGCCAGCGCGCTGGCCATCCTGGCCGATGAAGAGGGCATGAGCGGCGAAGAGCGGGCCAAGGAAGAACTGCTCGACGACGCCGTGGAAATGACGTTTCCCGCCAGTGACCCGATTTCCGTCGACGCGGGCATCACGCGCATCGAAGTGCCGCCGGAAACCGTCGATGCGCAGACGGACCACCAGCACGCGGGCCAGCATGAAGTAACGGCTGGCAAGAAATAAAGCGTTGCAGCAATAAAAAAACCGGCTGGCCGTCATGGCTTGCCGGTTTTTTCACGTGCCGCGCGCAGGAAGGCCGCGCAGACAAGTTCAGGCGATCGAGGGGATGCCGCTGTTCTGCAAGGTGGTCTGGACGGCCATCACTTCGTGGGGCGAGCAGCAAAAGCGGTTCTTGCCGGCACGCTTGGCTTCGTACAGGGCCGTGTCGGCCGTGCCCAGCAGCGATTCGACGGAACTGGCGTCGTCCGGATAGATGGCGATGCCGATGCTGGTCGACAGGCGCAGGGTCAGGTCGTTGATGAAATACGGCTCGGAAATGACTTCGATCAGCTTGGCGGCCGGTTCGCGCGCGTCGCCCTTGCCGGCCAGGTTGCCCAGCACGATGACGAATTCGTCGCCGCCGATGCGCGCCACGGTGTCTTCCTTGCGCGAGGCGCCCACCAGGCGCGCCGCCACCATTTTCAGGATGTCATCGCCATAGCCATGGCCATACGTGTCATTGATGGCCTTGAAGCCATCCAGGTCCAGATACAGGATGGCCGATTTGCCCCGGTTGCGGGCCGATTGCTGCAGGGTATGCGCGATGCGGTCTTCCAGCAGACGCCGGTTCGGCAGGCCCGTCAGCGGGTCGTGCAGGGCCAGTTCCTGTTGCTGTTTGCTGTATTGCGCCAATTCCTTGTACAGCAGGCGCACTTCCAGCATGTTGTGGATGCGCTTGTGCACTTCCATCAGGTCGAACGGTTTGCTGATGAAGTCGCGCGCCCCCGCTTCCAGGGCGGCGATCTTGAAACTCGGTTGCGCCGTCAGGGCCAGCACGGGCAGGTAGCCGCCATGCTCGATTTCCTTCAAGCCTTTCATGACCTGGAAGCCGTTGAGTTCCGGCATTTGCAAGTCCAGCAGGATGAGGTCGTAGCAATGTTCCTGGTGCAGGGGACAGACCTGGGCCGGGCGCATGGTGGCCGTGACGTTGGTATAACCGGCTTCACGCAGGATTTCCAGCATCAGGTCGACATTGTCGGGTGAGTCGTCGACGACCAAAATTTTGGCTTTCAAAATCTCATCTTGGCTGGGCATGTATGGTCTCGGTTAATACGGTCAATGCAACGCTGGTTTCCACCGCAGTTGATAGTCTGGCGGCGCGGCTGACGGCAGGTCCACAGGATAGTAGCGCCTTGCCACAAGATGGGGCGCACAACAGCGCATGAGTCCGCTATGGCCGTCGCTGCCACGGCGCCGTGCTTCTGCATTTCAGTGTAGCAAATTTCAGGGAAGTTGCTTGTAGGACAGTGCCGCGTGTGGAAGTAGGAAGGCTCACCCATGGAAATAGTTATTTTGTCCTGAGTTATTTATTTCCTTGCATCAATTCTCCCGCCGTTTTCACGACGCGGGCCCGGGCAGGCGTGGCGCCGCCAGCCGCGCCACGGCCGCCACGAGGGTGGCGGGATCGGGCGGCGTCGCGATGCTGGCCTGGAAACCGCTGTCGAGCGCGCGCTGGTGGTCCTGCGACTGATCGAGGGCGGTCAGCGCCAGCGCGGGCAGGCCGGCGTCCGATGCGCGTAGCCGGGCCAGCAGCTCGACGCCGTCCGCGCCCGGCATGCCGATGCCGCTCACGAGCACGTGCGGGCGTGCCAGGGGCAATAGCTGCAGCGCTTGCGCCACGCTGCCGGCGCCATGCACTTCGGCGTTGCAGTCGCGCAAGATGCCCTCCATCCGTTCGCGCGCACCGACCTCGTCATCGACGAGCAGTACCTTGACGCCGCGCAAGTCGTCGCTGCCGGGTTTGCCTGAGGGCCCGGCCGACGCATTCACGGGCAGGCGCACGGTGAAGCTGGCGCCCTGCATGTCGCCGGCGCTGCTGACCGCGACCGTGCCGCCATGCTGTTCCACCAGATGCTTGACGATGGCCAGGCCCAGGCCCAGGCCGCCATGCTTGCGCGTGGTGGAGGCGTCGGCCTGGCGGAACCGGTCGAATACGTGGGGCAGGAAGTCTTTCCTGATGCCGATGCCATTGTCAGTCACCGTGATGGCCAGGCGGTTCGCTTCGCGGCGCACCGCGATATCGACGCGCCCCCCTTGCGGCGTGAATTTCAGGGCATTCGACAGCAGGTTCCAGATCACTTGCTGGATGCGGCTGGGGTCGCCCGTGAAGCTGCCCGCATCGCTGGCGATGCTGCTGTGGATGGCGATGTGCTTGGCGTCGGCCGCCGGGCGCAGGGTTTCGATGGCCGAGGCGATGACGCCGGCCGGCGCCAGAGGCTGCAGGTCGAGCATCACCTTGCCCGAGGTAATGCGGCTCATGTCGAGCAAGTCTTCGATCAGCTGCGCCTGGGCGCGCGCATTGCGTTCGATGCTATGCAGGCCACGGTGCAGGTCGGCCTGGTCGCGCGTGCCGCGCCGCAGCACCTGGGCCCAGCCGAGGATGGCTGACAGCGGCGTGCGCAGTTCATGCGACAGGGTGGCGAGAAAATCGTCTTTCAGCTGATTCGTGCGCTCGGCCTCGGCGCGCGCCTCGCGTTCGCTGTCGAGCAGCACCTTGCGTTCTTCGGCGGCCCGCGTGGCGGCCGCGTACAGGCGCGTATTGTCGAGCGCGACGGCGGCCTGGGCCGCGATGCCCGCGACGATGCGTTCGCTGCGCGCGCTGAACATGCCCGCTTGCGGATGGCCAAGCAGCAAGCGCCCCAGCGGCAGGCCCGCGCGCGAATTGACGGGCAGGCTCAGGCAGCTGCGCAGCGGCGGCGCGCCGTCGGCGCCGGTCTCGGGCGCGGCCAGCAAGTCGTTCTGGCGCGTGGCCGGACCGAGGCGCAGCTCGGCGGCGATGGCGTCGGCCAGGCGCAGGCTGATGCCGCTCACGGCGCGCGCCGCCGGCAGCGCATCCGCATCGGGCGCGGCCGTATCGTCATGGTAATAGAAGGCGCCGAAGCGCGCGCCGCTGATGCGCGTGGCCGCATCGACGGTTTCCTGCAGCAGGGCGGGCAAATCCAGGGTGCTGGCCAGGGCCGCGCCCGTGTTATTGAGCAATTCGAGCACGCGCGTCTCGTCGCGCAAGGCTTCCTGCGCACGCTTGACCTGGTCGACGTCGGTACTCGTGCCAAACCAGCGCAGCAGCCGGCCGCCCCGGTCGCGCACGGGATTGGCGCGCGTCAGGAACCAGCGGTACTGGCCGTCGGCGCCGCGGATGGGGAACTCCATCTCGAAGGGCGTGCCGTCGCGCAAGGCGCTCTTCCAGGCTTGCAGCATCTGCGGCAGGCGCTGGGCGTCATAGGCAAGGCTCCAGCCGTCGCCGGCCATCTGTTCGGCGCTCGTGCCCGTATAGTCGTGCCAGCGCTGGTTGTACCACGACATGGTGCCGTCGAAGCTGGCGATCCAGGCCAGTTGCGGAATGGAATTGGCCAGCGCGCGCAAGTCTTCCTCGCTCTGGCGCAGGCTGTCCTCGGCCGCCTTGCGCTGGCTGATGTCCTGGACGTAGGTGGTCAAGCCCTCGCTGGAAGGGAAGAGGCGCACTTCCAGCCAGCGCCCCAGCGGCGGGTAGTACAGTTCGAAACTGCCGCCTTGCCGTTGCGTCATGGCACGGCGGTACTGCGTTTCCAGTTCCGTGCCCTGCATATCGGGGCAGGCCAGCCACAGGCTGCTGCCCGCCAGCTGGCTGCCGGGCGGACGCCGTGGCGCCAGCATATCCGCGCCGCGCGTATTGATATAGCGGATGGTCCAGTCGCGGTCGAGCAGGCTGAAGCCATCGGTTATGCTTTCAAGCAAGTTGGCGAGATGCTCGTCCGACAGGCTCGGCGCCCCCGGCGGGGGAAGCAGATCTTGCTTGCGTTCATGCTTGGCCATTGAAAATCCTGCAACTGTGAGTCTGCCGCACGGGCTCTTGCCCCGACGGGCCGCCGTCGCCACCTTCAGTGAGCAAGTGGGGCATGCTGGTGTTGTCAGCTGTCATGAAGGAGGGGAGGCACAAGCGCCCCTGTCTGCCTGGTATTGTAGCCCCAAGCGGCCCGCCGCCACCGCACGCTTGCGCGCCAGAGAACGTTCCCTTGCAGATAGCACTGGACAGGCATGCAGGCAGTCCCTATAATCCCGCTTCTTTCGAGACAGCAACTTCTCGATTCGCCGGGCGCCGCTGTGAAAGCGGAGGTGCGCGACGATAAAAAGGCGTCAGCTTTTTGGCAGTGAAAAGGTAGTCGGTCATGCGGGGCGGTATTCTGCAAAATCAGCTAAGCGATTGAAAAATCGAACTTTTCAAAGCGAAATGAATACGCTATAATGTTTGCCTGCGCGGCTGTAGCTCAGCTGGATAGAGTACTTGGCTACGAACCAAGGGGTCGTGGGTTCAATTCCTGCCAGCCGCACCAGAATACTGAAAATCAGACTTTGCCTGGTTTTGTTGTAACAAGTTTCACCTCCATGTTGTTCATGGAATGTTGTAGAAGTTTTGCGGCTGTAGCTCAGCTGGATAGAGTACTTGGCTACGAACCAAGGGGTCGTGGGTTCAATTCCTGCCAGCCGCACCAGTATTTCCAAAATGGAGTTCGCTTCGTTTTGATGAAAGTTTCAAGCTTCGCGCCGTTGGGCGGAGTGTGTCAGAGTTTGCGGCTGTAGCTCAGCTGGATAGAGTACTTGGCTACGAACCAAGGGGTCGTGGGTTCAATTCCTGCCAGCCGCACCAGTATCAGCAGTAGTGAAAAAACCCGGAAAGTTCGCTTTCCGGGTTTTTTTTCGTCCAGCGAAAGGCAAGCCTGCAGCGCGCCGCCTCCATTGCGGCGCGCTGCAGTGGCCAGGCCCCGTCAATTCGGATAAGGCTGGCCCGACGACGCCTGGTTGCCCAGGACGATGGTGGTCACCCACAGTCCGCCGCTGGTCACGGGGCCGGTGAACTTGAACAGCGAAGCGCCGGACTGCGCCGGGTCCGCCACGTTCGACGCCAGGGCATTCAAGCCCGAGGTCGTGAAGGTACACGAGGTTTCCTGTCCAACCGCATTTTGCTCCGCGTTCAGCACCGGCGTGGCGCCATTGAACAAGTGCAGGCCGCAATTATCCATTTTCGAGCCGTAGGTGGCCGACTGCGTATAGTTGAAGGTCACCGCGCCATCGAGCAGGGCGGCGGCGGGGATGGACGACAGTTTCGCCGGCGTGATGCTGGTGAGCGTGGCGAACAGGCTGGCCTGGTTGGCCTTGGCAAACGCTTTCGACAGGGGCACGGCATTGATCTGGAACGGGAAGGCGCTGACGGCGCCATTCGGCGTTTTCAGGGTCCACACGTAGATTTTTCCAGGCGCCACTTTCGTTTCGTCGATGCAAGCCGTGCCCGCGCCCAGGCCCGGCGTATTGGCGGGCAGGCTGGCCAGGTCCTGGCAGCTCTGGATGGCTTCCGCGTTATTGTAGAAAGTGCTGGCGGCACCATTGCTGTCGGCCACCCGCATGTGGGTGTAGCCGGTGGCCGGCAGGATCAGCTGCAGTTTGCTGCCGGCCGTGCCCGGTATCTGGAAGTCGCCGAACGTCGTCAGGCCCGGTCCCCGCACGTCGATCTTGTTGACGGCCGGATTTTCCTGCAGCACGGTGTCGAGCTCGACGTGGGCAGCCCATTCGCGCGCAAAGCTGGCCGTGCCCGCCGTATCGACGCTGCGCTGGATGCGCGCATTCATGTGCATGTCCAGGTGGCCGCTGCCGGCCAGCTTCCAGCCGCCGGCGCAGACGCTGGTGTCGCCCGTCTTGACCAGCTTCCAGTTCAGCATGCCCGCATCTGTTCCGATGCGCAACTGCACCCATGCGCTGCCGGGCTTGCCGGAGGTGAAGGCGATGGCCGTCGCCCCGGCACCGAGGCGATTGCCGATGAAGTCGGCGACGCGCGTCGTCGAGGTGCTGCTCGTGGACGTCAGCGTGGCAATCTCGCCCGAGCTCAAAGGCTGCATGTCCACGCCCGCTAAACCCAGAGCTTCGATGGTCAGGCCCGCGTGCGCGGCCTGGTCCGCGCTGGTCAGGGCGGCCAGAATTTCAGCCTTGCCCACCGCCGCTCCCATATTGAAGGAGCTGTCGATAAACGGCGACACGGCCGCCGCCGACGGCACGACGAAGCCCGTCTTCGGATACAGGGCGCTGAGCGAGGCCAGGCAGGCGCGG
Source organism: Janthinobacterium sp. TND4EL3 (assembly GCF_900156175.1). GTDB lineage: Bacteria > Pseudomonadota > Gammaproteobacteria > Burkholderiales > Burkholderiaceae_D > Janthinobacterium. Next base: position 115,229 of record NZ_FTMV01000019.1, on the reverse strand, counting down.
ATTTCCGGCAAGACAGTGGCCGCGGCCGTCGCCTTGGCCAGGTCGGCGTCCGATGGGGGCGTCGCTGCCGGTATCGTCGGCGCGCCGCCGGCGGCGGCCGGCAGGGTCACGCTGCCCAGCGCGCTGTTGGTGGCAATCAGGGTGACGGTGGCCATGGCGCCCTGCGCTTCCGCGGGCGCGACGAGGATCTGGTCCAGCACGGCGTCCATGCCCGTGCCGTTGGCAACAAAGGCGCCCGTCAGCGGATTGGTATTGCCGGTATTAATCGGTTTGATCATGGCGACGACGGCGGCCACGGCCGCATCGAGCCGTTGCTGGGTCGCTGCATTGGCCAGGGCCGAGGTGCAGGCGGCCGAGACCGTATTGGCGACGGGGGCGCAGACGGCGGCCAGGGCCGTGCCGCCAGGCTGGCCCGACGCCGTGGAGACGATCAGGTCGGTCAGCGGCGTGATATTGACGGTCTGCCCCGCTGCGGTGGCGATGGAATTGAGCGTCACCTGCCTGCCACCGGACGAGCCGGTGATGCTGAGGAAAAACGGCGCCGTCATGCCGGCCACGTCGACCGTAAATGCCCCGCCGGCGCCGGTATTGACCGCCGTGGACACCTTGCCCTTGCTATCGATGGCCACCACGCTGCCCGAGATGGGCGCGCCGACGGCGGCAGTGCCGCTGAGCGTCGTTGCCGGCGGCGGCAAGACGGGCGGAACCGGGTCGGCGGGGCTGCTGCTACTGCCGCCGCCACAGGCGGCAAGAAGGAGGGCGGCCGCGCAGGCGGCGGCCAGAGGCAATTTATGCAAGTTTATTTTCATGACATCCCCTTGGTATTTTTTTTGGAATTACTGCTAGTAAACATTCTCAAAGTTTTCCGTGAATTGCAATTTATTTTTCTTGAATGCATTAATAATGGCGAATCAGTCATCGGCGTGTCGGTTTTGCGCCGCAATCAGAAAATCAATGTGATTAAAATTGCAATCTGGCGGGGCGGCCGGTGAAAAACCGGGGGGAGAGCGTCAATTGTGAAATATCGCCGCCACGCCCTTTGCCATTCTGCAAAGCCCTGCTATAATCGTGTCTTAGGCGGCTGTAGCTCAGCTGGATAGAGTACTTGGCTACGAACCAAGGGGTCGTGGGTTCAATTCCTGCCAGCCGCACCAGAATATCGGGGGTCAGATTGTAAAATCTGATCCCCTTTTTCGTTTACGAACGCATTATGTCGTGCCTGTGGCGCCGCGCCGGTACTGGTGGCGGAACGCGCGCGGCGTGACGTGCCTGGCGGCGCGGAACTGGCGGTTGAAATGCGCGAGGTTGCGGTAGCCCGCCTCCTGCGCGATGACGGCGATGGCGAGATCGCTCTCGATCAACTGTTGGCAGGCGCGGCCGATGCGCAGCCGCGCCAGGTAGTCGCCCGGCGTGCAATGCGCGTGGCGCTTGAAACAGCGGTGGAAGGCGCCCAGCGACAGGGCCGCCTTCTGCGCCAGGGTTTCCAGTGCGATTTCTTCCCGGAAATGTGCATGCATGAAATCGAACACGCCGGCCATGCGTTTTTGTTGCCCGTCGGCCAGCGGCGCCTGCGCCGTCGAGGCCAGCGGCCGCGCGCCCGCATCGCCCGCCAGTTCCAGCAGCACGTCGAGCAGCAGCGGCAGGCGCTGCGGCACGGGCAGGGCATTGAGCCGCAGCAGCTGACCGGCGCAGCGCGCGCTCGTCCGCGGCGAAAAATGCAGGGCCGGGCCGGCGCGGGCCGCCAGTTGCCGCACGCCGTGCAATTCCGGAAAGCAGGCCGCCAGCTGCTCAAGCCACTCCAGCGAAAACCACACGACGACGGCCAGCATCGGCTGGCTGCTGTCGATGCGCTCGCTGGCCGACCATGTGTGCGGCAAATTCGGCCCCAGCAATACCAGGTCGCCCGGTTCGAAGTCGCCCACGTGGTCGCCGATGTAGCGCTGCCCCCGCGCATTGACGGTGAGGGTCAGCTCGAACTGCGGGTGGTAGTGCCAGATGAAGGGAATGGCGTCCAGTTCGCGCCACAGCAAGCCCCAGGAGTGGCCTGGCGGTATCGTAACCTGTTCGAATAAAGGTGTCATCGTGACGTTGTGGACATAGGAATAGTCAGGATAGTATCAGTATGGGCCGCTTGGCGCGCATTTCAGCTGCTCAGGCCAGCGCACAATCTGTCTCACACCAACACAGGAGACAGCGATGCAAGAAGATCGATATCAATACGGCCAAGACCGTCCCGGCAACCCGTCCGTGGCCTACACGGAACAGACCCAGTTGCGCGACATCCACAAGCAGCTGCCCTTGCGCGTGCTGTCCGCCAGCGACTTCTTGCACTGGCAAACCTACGGCTACGTCATCGTCAGGGATGCCGTGTCGCCCGAGCAGGTGCGGCGCACCGCCGATTTCTTGTGGGAATTCCAGGGACTCGACCAGCATGATCCCGCCACCTGGAACCGGGAGCAATTGCGCGACCACGCGATGAAAGAGCTCAACGGCTCCGGCATGGTCGAGGCCTATCACCACCAGACCCTGTGGGATAACCGCCAGACCCCGCGTGTCTACGACGCCTTTGTCGATATCTGGGACCGCCAGGATTTGTGGGTGACCATCGACCGCGCCAACCTGAACACGCCGAACCACGGCAAGCGCAAGTTTGGCGGCTTCATCCACTGGGATGCGGACACCACGCTCGACCCGCTGCCCGTCAACGTGCAGGGCGTGCTGGCCCTGTCCGACACTTCGCCTGAGAGCGGCGGTTTCCAGTGCTATCCGGAATTGTTCAATAACTTGTTGAGCTGGCGCAAGACGGTGCCGCAAGACCGCAACCCCTGGCAGCCGGACCTGGCGACGGTGCCCTACCCGATGGAATTCATTGCCATGAAGAAGGGCGAGCTGTTGATCTTCAACAGCCTGCTGGCGCACGGCATCCGCCCGAACACGTCCACGGACCAGGTGCGCCTGGCGCAATACATTTCCTTTACGCCCGCCCAGCAAGACAACCAGGCCTTGCGCGACTGGCGCGTGCAAAGCTGGCGCGAGCGCAGCGCGCCGCAGGGCTACGCCTTTCCCGGCGACCCCGAGGACAAGGAAAAGCTGCGCTACCCGCAGGCGCGCCTGAGCGCGCTGGGCGAGCGGATCCTCGGCGCGCGCGACTGGTAAGCCACGCGCTGTCCGTCAGGCTTGCCTGCCAGATAGACAATTGCCCCCAAATGCACGATCATGGCCTGACTAGCCATCGACCGAGGAAACGCATGAGTATCATCACCTGCATCGAAGACTTGCGCGTGCTGGCCCAGAAACGGGTGCCGCGCATGTTTTACGACTACGCCGATTCCGGCTCCTGGACGGAATCGACGTACCGCGCCAACAACAGCGATTTTGCGAAAATCAAATTCCGCCAGCGCGTGGCCGTCAACCTGGAAAATCGCAGCCTGGCCTCGACCATGGTCGGACAGGCCGTTTCCATGCCGGTGGCCCTGTCGCCCACGGGCTTGACGGGCATGCAGCATGCGGATGGCGAAATCCTCGCGGCCCAGGCGGCCGAGCGCTTCGGCGTGCCGTTCACGCTGTCGACCATGAGCATCTGCTCGATCGAGGACGTGGCGGCGAACACGACAAAACCGTTCTGGTTCCAGCTGTATGTGATGAAGGACCGCGAATTCATCAACCGCCTGATCGACCGCGCCAAGGCGGCGAAATGCGGCGCGCTCGTGCTGACCTTGGACTTGCAGGTGCTGGGCCAGCGCCACAAGGACTTGCGCAACGGCCTGTCGGCGCCGCCCAAACTCACCATCCCGAACATCCTCAACATGGCCACCAAGCCGCGCTGGGTGGCGGGCATGCTGGGCACGAAACGCCGCGGTTTCGGCAACATCGTCGGCCACGCCACGTCCGTGTCCGACATGTCGTCGCTGTCGGCCTGGACGCAGCAGCAGTTCGACCTGAGCCTGTCGTGGGCGGACGTGGAATGGATCAAGCAGCGCTGGGGCGGCAAACTGATCATCAAGGGCATCATGGACCCGGAAGATGCGCGCCTGGCCGTGGAAAGCGGCGCCGACGCGCTGATCGTCTCGAACCACGGCGGGCGCCAGCTTGACGGCGCGCAATCGTCGATCGAAGCCTTGCCCGCCATCGTCGACGCCGTCGGCAGCGCCATCGAAGTGCACATGGACGGCGGCATCCGCTCGGGCCAGGACGTGATCAAGGCCGTGGCGCTTGGCGCAAGGGGCGTCTACATCGGCCGCCCGTTTTTATACGGCCTGGGCGCCATGGGCGGGCCGGGCGTGACCAAGTGCCTGGACATCATCCGCAACGAACTCGATTTGACGATGGCGTTTTGCGGCTTGCGCGACCTGCAGCAGGTAGATAAAAAAATCCTGCTGCCGGGGACGTTTTAAGCCGTCACGCGCACGACGTGAAAACCTTCCGCTGTGGCGGGCGGCACGAAGTGGCGCGTGATTTCATCAAATTGCGCGTCGCTGGTGGAAAACGGGTGCAAGCCGCTGGCATTGCGCTGGCGTAAGCGCGCCTTGCATTCCTCATCCGGCACGTCCAGGTAGTGCAGCACGTGCGGCACGCTTGCCTGCTGGAACAGTTCGCGCATCCAGGCCCGGCTGGCGGGTGTATTCGCGGGGAAATCGAGCACGACGGACACGCCCGCCCGCAGCATCTGCAGGGCCAGAGGCGCGACGGCCGCGCGCAGCCGCGCCGTACACGCCACGTAGTCGGCCAGGCTGGCGATCTGGCCCGGATACAGCTGCGCCAGCAGGCTGTCTTCGCTGATGCGCACGGTATGTGGCGCGCTGGCCAGACTGGCCGTCAGGGTGGACTTGCCCGAGGCAATCTTGCCGCAGACGAGGTGCAGGGTGGGGGTAAGCAGGGGGCTGGAAGTGGTGTGCATGGTCGCTCGCTGAAAGTGAAAAATAAAACCTGCGAGACGATTTGCTTGTTTGTTGCCGATCCAAGCCGCCTTGCAGGCGGCTTGGTCAATGTCATTCCTGTCCAGCCACCATGCTTGAAATGGCGGCAATAATGGAGGGCAGGGGCGGGAATGGCGATGGCATGGGGTAACGATGCCATGCGACGGGTGGCGTTGTCAATTGTCCTGTTCGAATAACTGCCGGTATTGCGCATACGGTTCGAGCCCCATGCTGGCGCGGCGCTGATCCAAGTGCAGTGGATCCGCGATGGGAAAGGCGACGCTCTTGCCGTCGCTGCCAGTCTGGAACTGGCTGCCGTACAGCTGCGGCAGCTTGTCATTGCTCAAGTCGCGGTCGATCGCCAGTGCCAGCTTCGAGGGCGTGATTTCCTCCCTTGCCGCTGCCGCGCGCATCAGCGGCAGGCTGCTCTTGAGGAAGGCATTGGACCCATGCTGGGCGATCAGCCAGGCGCTGCCTGCCGCCTTGTGGCCGACCATCGTTTGCGTGGGCCAGCCTTTGCTGGCGATGATGTGGCGCAGCCGCGCTTCGTTTTTGTCGTCCGTCTCGCGCATGCGCCGGCGTGCCTGCGCATCGGATCCCGTTGCCGGCCACGCCGTGCGCGCGGCCTGGTCTTCCTTTTCCATGGCCAGCAATTCCTGCGCCAGCGCCGGTTCCGGCACCGCCGCCGGATACAGCAGGATGTCCAGTGCGCCCGCCGTGGTGGCGTCGTGGATGATCTTCGCTTCCGCTTCCCATTGCGGCGCCCGCGCGACCAGCGCCAGCAAGGTGCCTTCCGGTACATCGATGCGGTAGCGGCCATGCTCGACCTGGCCGATGCTGTACGTCTGGCCAGGGCTGAGTTCCGCAACGATGCTGATGACAGGCGGCAGCGGCGTGCCATTGCTGCGGATAATGCCGCTCAGCTCAAAGGCGCCCGCATGGACGCTCCAGCACAGCAGGATGGCGCAGGTCAGGCGTGGCATGGGCGTCCGTTCATGCATGGTGGATGTCGAGTTTGCTCCACGCATCCTGGAACGCGGCCTCATCGAGCGGCCGCGCATGCGGGTCGTCGGGCTGGAACAGGCCGCCGATCAGCATGTCCTGGATGGCACCCGTGAAGCCGCCGTACGACGAGGCGCGGCCCCACTGGCGGCGCGTGTGGGCGAAGACGACGGCGTCTTGCTGCGCGGCCAGTTGCGCCAGCGCTTGCCGCAAGGTCGCGGCCGCTTCCGGGCCCATGTCCGTGGCGATGGCGCACACGAGGCGCTGGCCAAATTGCAGGGATTTGCCGGCCAGTCCCAGCAGCGATTCATTGGCCAGGGCGAGGAAAACGTCGGGCGCCAGGTCGTCCTTTTCGCAGACGGTCCAGGTGGGCGCCCACGCTTCCAGGCTCATGAAGCGCGCATCCGTCGTGGCCGCCGTGTGCGTCCACCTGGCGTGCGATTTGTCGTTCCAGCCCAGGCGGCCGAAGGGAATCGGCTTGCCCTTGGGATTGTATTGATGGCTGCGCACGCCGGCCTTGCCCCGCGCGCCAGCCTGCGCCATCAGGCCGTCGAGGCTGGCGGCAAACGGCGTCCATTGCGCCGCGTCCCACAGCGGCGGCGCATCGGGCGCGGCCAGCAGCAGGAATACTTCGTACTCGCGTGAAAAAAACGTCATGCGCATTCCTATAGTTGCAGTTGCGCCATGGCGGCCCGCTGGCTGGGGCGCAGCAGGTAGACCCCGTACAGGCACAGGGGCAGCACGGCCAGCAGGGCGACATACGGCAGGATGGAGGCGCCATCCTCGGCCGGGTGCGGCAAGGTGGCCGTCACGAGCGCGTAGTCCCACAGTCCATGCACGAGCACCATGGGCCAGATGGAGCGCGTGCGCAGGCGGATGGCCGCATAGCCGATGCCTTGCAGGGTGGCGGCCACGGCTTGCCACAGGGCGCCGCTGACGTCGCCCGAGGCCAGGCCGTTGGCCGTGTGGGCCAGGCCGAACAGCGCCGAGGACATCAGCACGGCGGGCCAGACGGCATAGCGGTCCAGCATGCCTTGCAGCAAGATGGCGCGGAACATCAGCTCTTCCGAGATGGCCACCAGCGCCGCGTTGCAGGCGACGATCAGCAGCACGCGCGGCTGCGGCCAGCCGCCGGCCCAGGCCAGCAACAGCATCAGCAGCGCATACAGCAGGGGCGGCGAGACGAGCCACGCTGTTTTCCATGGCTGCGGCGCGCACAGGCCTGCTTCGCGGGGCCGGCTGGAGGCCAGCAGCAGCGCCAGCGCGAACACGGCGGCCAGCGCCCACGACAGGCCGATACGGCCGGTGACGGCGGCGCCCGGCAAGGCGTAGCCGGCCGATTCCAGCCAGCGGCCACCCATGCTCAGGGCCAGCCAGACGGCCAGCGCACCCAGGGCAAGTGGCATGGTGAGGTGGATTTTAGGGATGGACATGGTCGGCTTCGGTGTTGGCTGCGTGTTTTACTGCGTGCATGAGCGGATCATGAAGTTGCATCAATGATATGGTCGAAATATTGCCATATTACATTAAAAGCACCGTCACAAAATTGCCACTTCGTTATAGTTGCATGGAATAATAAGCATTGCCCGTTTCAACCTTCGATTGGAGTTGCATGGCCTACACGAAAATCCTCACCACCGAACGCCTGATCCTGCGCAAGCCGCAGCCATCCGATGAGGCGGCACTGTTCGCCATGCACTCCGATCCCGAAGTGATGCGCTATTTCAGCGAGCCGCCATGGGAAGAGGCCGGCCGCGCCGCGCGCCAGATTGCCGAAGACAGCGCCGCTTTCGAGAAAGAGGAATTCTTCCGCTTTGCCGTCGAGTTGAAGGCGACGGGCGAGTACCTGGGCAGCTGCAGCCTGTTTTCCGAGCACCGCCAGAACCGCCGCGCCGAGATCGGCTACGCGCTGGGCCGCCCGTACTGGGGGCGTGGCTATATGCATGAAGCCTTGTCCGCGCTGCTCGAATTCGCCTTCATCGAGCGCGACCTGAACCGCCTGGAAGCCGACATCGACCCGCTCAACGCCGGTTCGGCCAGCGCCCTCGAGCGCCAGGGTTTTAACAGGGAAGGCTTTTTGCCCGAACGCTGGATCGTCGGTGGCCACGTCAGCGATTCGGCCCTGTACGGCTTGCTGCGGCGCGAGTGGGAAGCGCGGCGCAAGGGCGCCGCTTGAGCGGGCAAGACAGCGACGCCGTCCAGCGCTGGCTGGGCCATGCCTTGCCGGCGCATTACCTGCGCTTTATCAAGGACTGGCAGGAAGGCCTGCGCGGCGAACAGGTACTGCTGTACGGCCTGGAAAGCTTGCGCGAGCGCAACGAAACATATGACACGCAGCAATCCTGCCCCGGCTACCTCACCATCGGCGACGACAGCGGCGGACGCGCCGTCATGCTGGCCCTCGATGGCGTTGACCGCGCCGTGTACCTGGTGGGGCATGGCTCGATGCAGCGCGACGATTTCGAGCGGGTCGCCGATGATTTCGCCGCCTGGCTGGCCGCCGATTGCCCCGTCGATTGACTATTCCAGGAGCCAACGATGAAGCCGGCCGGCTTGCCCCGTTCCACCCATCCCCTCGTGACCCTGCGCCACCTGGAACGCAGCGACGCGCCCGCCTGGTATGCCTGCCTGGCCGACCCTGTCGTCATCGAGCACACGAGCTGGGACTTGCGCAGCATTGACGACCTGCAAGCCAATTTCGATGACTATGCATCGGCAGACGCGTCTTCGTCCATGCGCCTGGCCGTGGTGCTGCGCGACGGCGGCCAGCTGGTGGGCACCATCGGCTTGAATGCCATTTCCCCGCAGCACCGCACGGCCGAAATCGCCTACGACCTTGCTCCCGCCGTGTGGGGGCAGGGCGTGGCCACGTCCATCGTGGACGCCGTCGCGGACTGGGCCTTCCTGCGCCTGGGCTTGCTGCGTATCCAGGCGACCGTGCTGGAAAGCAACGAGCGTTCGCTGCGCGTGCTGCAGCGTTGCGCTTTCGAGCGGGAAGGCTACCTGCGCTGCTACCGGCAAATCCGTGGAAGATCGGGTAACTTCTGGCTGTATGCACGCCTTGCCGGCGTGCCATGAGCAAAGCGCCCCTGAGCATCCTGCTGGTGGAAGACCACCTGGCCATCGCGCGCCAGGTGCTCGATTTCCTCGACGGCCTGGGCTGGCAGACGGACCATGCGGGCACGGGCGCGCTGGCGGTGCAATTGGCCACGCGCAACGCCTATGAGGTGGTGCTGCTGGACCTGAACCTGCCCGACATCGATGGCTTGCAGGTGTGCCGCGCCATCAAGGCGGGGGCGCCCAGCAATGTGCCGGTCCTGATGCTGACGGCACGCGACTCTTACGAAGACAAGGCGCGCGGTTTTCGCGACGGTGCCGACGACTATCTGACCAAACCGTTTGACTTGCGCGAAGTGGCCTTGCGCTGCGAAGCGCTGGCGCGCCGGCGGCAGCTGCACGTGCACCAGGAAATGCGCGTGGGGCCATTCACCCTGCAGACGCGCGCGGGATGCGCCCTGTACCGTGACGCACCGCTGCCGCTGACGCAGACGGGCTTTAAAATTTTGCTGCTGCTGTGCCGTGAGCATCCGCACGCCGTGTCGCGCTCGGCCTTGCTGCAAGCCCTGTGGGGCAGCCAGCCGCCCCACAGCGACGCCCTCAAATCGCACATCTACGCGCTGCGCAAGCAGCTGGAACTGCTTGGCGGGTCTGGCGCGGCGGGCATGCTGGTGACCATACCGCAGCTGGGCTACCGCCTGGCCTTCGACGGGGCGGCCAGCGATGGCTGAGTCGATCCGCCGCCGGCTGTTCGCGGCCCTGGCCGGCTTCACCGTCGTGCTGTGCCTGTGCTACACGGGCCTGGCGCTCGTGATCGCCTACGTGACGGAAGACATGCTGGTGCAGCGCCTGCTCGAACGCGAAGCGGCGGTGGTCAGCCAGCGCTTGCGCCAGCACGGCGAGCTGACGCCGCCTGGCAGCGACCTCATCACGGTTTATGGCAGTTACATTGATTTGCCGCAAGCCGTGCGCGCGCAAGTGCCAGCATCTGCCCCGCGCGGCGAAGTGTTCACGACGACGGGCCAGCATTATCACGTGCTGGCGCTGGACCTCGTTGCCGCGGGCCAGCCGCGGCGCGCCTATCTGCTGGCCGACGTGGCGCCCGTGCTGGTGGTGTCGCGCCTGGTGCCGGAAGTGGGCGGTGTCGTGCTGGGCGTGGCGCTGGCGCTGATCGGCCTGGCGCTGCTGCTGGCGTACTGGCTGGCGCGGCGCCTCGTGCGGCCCTTGCAGCGATTGGCGCAGGAAGCGCGCCAGCTGGCGCCCGGCGGCACCGTGCATTTCAGCGACCGCGACCGCCCCGACGAGATCGGTTTCCTGGCGCGCCGCCTGGAAACCACGTTTACCGAACTGCAGGCAGTGTTGCAGCGCGAACAGGCATTCGCCCGCGACGTCAGCCACGAACTGCGCACGCCGCTCACCTTGATGCACAATAGCCTGGCGCTGGCTGGCGCGCTGCCCCTGGCGGCAGACGGGCAGGCGCAGCTGCGCCAGGGTGTCGACGACATGCGCGCCACCATCGACGTGCTGTTCGCGCTGGCACGCGCCGAGCAGTTGCCCGGCGACGTGGTGGAGATGCGCGGCAGCATCGAGCAATGCCTGCTGCGCCTGCTCAACGAACACGCCTGGGACGCCAGCCTGCTGGCGCTGGACTTGCCCGAGCGGCTGGAGGTCGTCGGCAACCCGCAGCTGACGATGTTGCTCATCAATAACTGCCTGGCGAATGCCCTGTTCCATGGCGGCCCCGCTTGCCGCATCAACATTGCGTTTGCGCAAGGCCGCCTGAGCATCGGCAATACGCTGCCGGCGGGGCAGCCGCGGCGCATCCACGGCTTTGCGCACGGACAAAGTTTGCTCGGGCGCGTGGCGCAAGCCATGCGCTGGGACATCGTTTTCCATCCGGGCGAGGAATACTACCGCGTCGACATTCTTCCGCTCCAGAAACGGTAAAAAGCACGGAGATTTCACCGCGATTTCACCGGCGCCTGCGTAAGCTGCAAGCTCTTGATGAATGGAGAAAACCGCATGAAATGTCTAATCAGCCTGCTGGTGCTGGCGTGCACCGGCATCCCCGCGTTGGCGCAAGTGAGCAGCCTCGTCCACAAGGAGGAAAAACGCCGCTACATCGTCTATACGCCGGCGGCTGATCAAAGCCAGCCCCAACAGACCTTTCCCGTCGTCTTCAATTTCCATGGCGGCGGCATGAGCATGGCGGAACAGATGCTGTACACGCAGATGAACAAGACGGCCGAGCGGCACCGGTTCATCGTTGTGTATCCGCAAGGTATCAAGCAGGACTGGAACGTGGGCTTCGGCATGGATTACCTGGCGGGCACGGACGATGTCGGTTTCACGCAGGCGATATTGAGCAAGCTCAAGCAGGATTACCGCATCGATGACAAGCGCGTGTACGCGACGGGCCTGTCGCGCGGCGGCTTCTTTGCCCTGCGCCTGGCGGCCGAGCTGCCCCAGCAGTTCGCGGCCGTCGCCTCGGTGGGCGCGCCCATGCCGGAACCCGTGCTCCAGCATCACCAGCAGAAGGACAAGGTCGGCATGCTGCTGATGCAAGGCACGGCCGACAAGGTGGTGCTATTCGAGGGCAAGGCCGCCAGCTACCTGTCGGCCGAAGACACGGTTGCCTACTGGCGCAGGCACAACGGCATCGACGGCGCCGTACCTGCGGCGCGCCTGCTACCCACCGCGCCAGGTGACGATACGCAAGTGACGCATGTGGAGCAGGGCAATGGTGCCGGCGGCGCCCGGGTGGCCTTGATCACCGTCAAGGATGGCGGTCACACCTGGCCCGGCGCCGACGCCTTCAATGTTGGCCTGCCCATCGGCAAGACCACGCGCGCCATCGATGCGAACGAGGTGATGTGGGAATTTTTCAGCAGGCACCGGCGATAACGCTGCGGGGGCGCGTATGCCTGTGGCACACTCTTGTCATCTTGAATCTTGCATGAGGAAATGATGAACAGCCACCCCGTCGCCATCTTTTGCCGTTCGCTGGGCCAGTTGTCGGCCATGCTGGACAAGCTCGACGCCCAGCCGCAGTTGCTGGCGGCGCGGCTGCATCCGGACATGCTGCCCTTCGCCCAGCAGGTGCGCGCGGCCGTGAGCTTTTCCCTGCGCGGCTGCTGCCCGCTGGCGGGACTGGAGGTGGCCGATTTCAGCGGCGCCGCCAGCCTGCAGGAACAGATTGCGCAGACCATGCGCTACCTGAAGGCCATTCCCGCAGAACGCTTCGACGGGCCGCTTGAGCGCATCTGCCGCGACCGCGCCGGCTTTGCCGACATCGCGCTGCCGGCCAGCGAGTACTTGAATCTGTACATCCTGCCGAATTTCTACTTTCACTTCAGCATGGCATATGCGATCGCCCGCAGCCAAGGTGCCGCCATCGGCAAGGGCGATTTCGACGGCTATCACGCGTATGCGCCGGGGTTTTCATTCGAGCGGCCGGAAACGGCGGGATAAGGTGGTGCTGAGTGGGCCGGCGGCGATGCGCCGGCACACACTGCAGGCCTAGCGATATTTTTCAGTAAATTCACGCGCCTCCTGCATCAACTTGTCCATTTCTGCCGTGGCCCATTCGGGGTGGGCGCGTTTGGTGGTTTCGTACCATGTGTTCATTTCCGCCAACTCTTTCTTGGATGCCCAGTGATGCCAGACGGGTAGTTGCATGGTCGTGTCACAGCGGTGCAGGGGAACGTTGCCACCGGCGTGCGGCAGGCCCAGCGCCTCAATGTCGTCGACCTCCTTGATGTATTCCGCGGCCATGGCCGCGTAGGGACTGGTGAATTGATGGCCCTTTGGTTTGAGTATCCGATAGCTTGCGATGCGGCCCTGGGCTTTGTCGAGTTTTCCTTCGAGAATCATCAGTTTGCGGCTGTACTGTTCCATTTCCTCGGAACGATACTTGTTCTTCGTTCTATGCCAGGCAAAGTAGGCATCGGCGTCGTTTGATTGTTGGTTGATTCCCACATACACATGCCCCTTGCGCACGGCAATGAATTCGACAGAGGCGGAGCGGGGGAAGGCCCGTACTTCCTTGAAAAAACTGCGCCCCCCATTGGTCGAGAAAATCAGCTGGTCAGCGTATCCGATATTACCCAGGATAACGTCGGGGTCGTCGCTGTCGAACGTGGCCCGTGGCGGAGAGTCTATGCCCACAAAGCTGCTGATGTTGCGCTGCTTGTCGACGAAATAGATGGGGCCCCGGCAGTCACTATTGAATTCTGCTTCGAAGGTACGTCCTTCGTCCCACGGCCATGCCAGCTGGCGCGGGGCGTGGGGGCCAGAGTTGGAATCGATCGGACCTGGTGCTTTGGCTATTTGCAATGTCGGCGCGGGAATGGCGGGCAAGCTAGTGCATGCACTGTTCAGGGTGACGGCGGCGAACAGGACGAGAGGGTAGAGTATTTTCATGGCGCCTCCAGAGTGGTTGAAACAAGCATGGGCTCACTGTATGGCGAATGTGCACAGCGATACTTGTTCCAGCGCAATCTAGAGTGCCGCCTGGCGTGGCGACCGGTTTTACAGCCCCACATCTTTCCAGGCAGACAACCCCAGCCGCTTCAGCAGCCGGCCCGACAGTCCGCAGCTCCAGCAACTGATCTGGATCTGCCGCTGCCGCTGCTGATCCACATGCCAGGCTTGCTCGGCATGATCGAGCAGCGCGTCGCTGAGAGTAGACGTGTCGGCGACGGACGGCAACCTGGGCATCAGTTCGAACACCCCGTGCGTCGTTTCCTTGATCTGCAGCAAACCGGCCAGCAGGGCGCGCAGCGCGGCGCCGTCGATGTTGCCGCTCGCTTGCGTGAACCGTTGCTGCCAGCACAGGCTGCGCTGCGGCCACAGGGCCAGCAGCGCGGGCACGTCGGCCATCCGCAGCTGTCCGATCAGCTCGTCCGCTTCGAGAAACAGGTCGAGGCGGTCGTATTCCTCGTCGTCCCCGCACAGCAGTTCATCGAGCTCGTGCAAGACGCTCATGCCACCACGTTCACGGGAGCGCCGCGTTCGAACGCTTCGATATTGCCGATCAATATGTCGGCCAGTTTTTGCATGGCTTCACCGCTGGCCCAGGCCGTGTGCGGGGTGAGGATGAAGTTGGGCAGTCGTAAATTGAGCAGCGGATTGTCGGGCGGCGGCGGTTCCTGCGACAGCACGTCGAAGCCGGCGCCGGCGATCACGCCGTTCGTCAATGCCTGGGCCAGGGCCGCCTCGTCGACGAGGCCGCCCCGCGCCGTGTTGATCAGCAGCGACGTGGGCTGCATGCGCGCCAGTTCTTGCTCTCCGATGATGTGGCGCGTCTTGTCCGTCAGGGGCAGATGCAGGCTCAGTACGTCGGAGGTGGCCAGCAGTTCGTCAAAACCCACTTCCTGCACGCCATCGTCGGCGATGGGTGAGCGGTTATGCACGATGACGTGCATGCCGAAGGCGCGCCCCAGCTGGGCCACGGACTTGCCCAGCGCGCCGTAGCCGAGCAAGCCCAGGCGGCTGCCGGCCAGGTCGCGGATCGGGTGGCCGAACAGGCAGAAGCGGTCCGACGCCTGCCACAGGCCCGCTTCCACGTCCGCGCGGTAGGCGACGAGCTGGCGGCGCAGGGCCAGCATCAGGGCCAGGGTATGCTCGGGCACGGTGGCGCGCGCATAGTCGCGGATATTGGCGACGATAATGCCCCGCGCGCGGCAGGCGGCCAGGTCGAGGATGTCCGTGCCCGTGGCGGCCACGGCGATCATCTGGAGCTTGGGCAGCTGCGCCAGCTCGGCTGCGCGCAGCGGCACCTTGTTCGTGATGGCAATGGTGGCGCCTTGCAATCGGGCTACCGTCTGCTCGCTGCCCCTGGTGTGCGGATACTCTGCCCAGCCGTGGGCGAAGGCGGGCGGGCGCACGGTGGCGATCAGGCTGTCGCGGTCGAGAAAGACGATGCGGTGGGGCGATGTGCTTGCTGCGGTCATGGTTGGGCCTCGGTCAGGGCGGCACGCGCGGGCAGGGCGCTCTTGCCCTTCAGCTGCGTGGCCGGGTGGTTGGTAAACATGTCGGCGACCCATTCGACGAACACGCGCACCTTGGCGGACAGGTGGCGGTTGGGCGGATAGATCACGTGGATGGGCAGCGGGTCGGATTCCCAATCGCCCAGCAATTCCACCATTTTGCCCTGTTCCAGCAGCGGCGCAAGCATGAAATGCGTCATTTGCACGATGCCCAGGCCCGCCAGGCCGGCGGCCGCGTAGGCGTTCGAGTCGTTCAGGGCGATATGGCTGGGCATGGACATCTGGATGCGTTCGCCCGCGCGCGTGAAATCCCACTCGAACGTCTTGCCCGTCTTGGCGGAGAAGAAATTCACGCCCCGGTGCTGCGCCAGGTCGTTCGGGTGCTGCGGCGTGCCGTACCGCGCCAGGTAGCCGGGCGCGGCGCAGGTAATGAAATGCAGCACGCCGACGCGGCGCGCGATCAGGTTCAAATCGCCCAATTCGCCGCCGCGCACGGCGCAGTCGACGCCTTCCTCGATCAGGTCGACGGGGCGGTCGCTGCAACCGAGTTCCAGCGAGATATCGGGGTAGCGGGCAAAGAAGTCGGGCAGGGCGGGGATGATCAGTTCGCTGGCCAGGGCCGTGGGCGCATCCACGCGCAGCCGTCCGCTGGGACTCAGGCGCGTGCGCGACAGCGATTCCTCGGCCTCGCGCACGTCGGACAGGATGCGCACGCAGCGTTCGTAATACGCGGCGCCGTCCGAGGTGATGCTGACGTGGCGCGTGGTGCGGTTGAGCAACTTGACCGACAGGCTGCTTTCCAGCGACTGGATCAAGGTCGACACGGTGGCTTTCGGCAACTGCATGTTCTCGGCCGCGCGCGTAAAGCCGCCCGCATCGACGACTTGGATGAAGACTTCCATGGCTTGCAGCTTGTTCACTTGATTTCCTATCACTTTCTGCACGATTATTCAGAATCCTGAACAATCAATTCGGCATTGCACTCTTTATCAGATTGTAGATCAAGTCTATAGTTGTTGTACTGCAGCATAAATGTGATTGCCGCAGGAAGTTCACAGGAGAAATATCATGGGTCATCGGAATGGAATCTTTGCAGTGCTTGCTCTCGCTATGAGCTCGCTTGCTCTGGCCGCGATGGTATCGACGGATGCCTACTCGCTGGCGGCGCAAAGCGAAGCCAGCGCTTACAGCGCCCTGACCCATGAAGTGGGCGGCGTCGCCCTGTTGTGCCTGAACGACGCGGTGCGCGATGCTGCAGTGCAGCCGGTGGTGGCGCAATGACGTTGGCCGACGCCGCAGCCGAACTGGCCCCTGGCCAGGCGCTGAAGATACGCGACATCGAGGTGCAGGGCGCGCAGGATGCGCTCGCCGCCCGCGTCTATACGGCCGGCGTGCCGGGCGCCAAGCAGCCGAACCTGATGGTCTTCTTCCATGGCGGCGGCTTTGTGGCCGGCGACCTGGACGATGCGGACGACTTCCTGCGCTGCCTCGTGCTGAGCAACCCCGACCACGTGGTGCTGGCCGCGAACTACACGCTGGCGAAGGTGCGTCCCTTCCCCGCCGCCGTGGAAGACGCGCATGCCGTGCTGCTGTGGGCAAAGAAGAACAAGTCCAAGCTGGGCTGGACGGGCAAGCAGATGGTGGTGTCGGGCATCGAAGCGGGCGCCAACCTGGCTGCCGTGTGCGCCATGATGTCGCGCGACCGGGGCGGACCGCCCCTCGCGGGCCAGGTGCTGATCATGCCCATGCTCGACCCCGGCCTGTCGACGTGCTCGATGCGCTCCTTGCCAAGCTGCCCCGACCTGGCGGAAGTGGCCGACCAGTGCGCCGCCGCCTATCGCGGCTACCTGCCGAATGCCGCTGACCGTACCCATCCCTACGCGTCGCCATTGCAGTCGAGCCGCCTGAAGAACCTGCCGCCCGCCTTGATCTTGTCCAGCGAAGACGACCCATTGCGCGACGAGGCTGAACAATACGGCAGCAAATTGATCGCCTGCGGCATCAAGACCACCGTGCGGCGCATGGCCGCCGCGCCGCTGCAAGACGCGACCGCCCGGAATGAATGCGCCTGCAAGGTGCAGGTATTGAGCGAAATTAGCAGTTTCGTCGCCGGACTGGGGCAAGAGCCCGAGTCATAAGGCCGCCATCCGCGGCACCGCAAAAAAACTTACACTAATCAGTTTACTTTTTGAGTTTCGGTTGCTACACTACGCAGTGTAGTTCCCTTCCTGTCTGCGTTGTGCGTTCGCACAGCCAGCTTCGTCGTCCCCGTCCGCTTTCAAGCAGCTGGCGGCCTGTTTACCTTTGATCGAGCGCCGTCGGGCGCCATGGCACCACCATACACTTTTTCAGTTGGGTTGCTTCCTGCCGCCCATACCATTAGAAATTTTCATAAAACAGGGAAAGAAAATGAAAAACGTTCAACAATTTTCCACCTTAGGTACACTCATCAAGCCTCTCGCTGCCTCGCTCGCGCTGGCAGGCCTCGTGGCCGTGAGCCTGGCCGGCTGCGATTCGGCCAACAGCAAGGTGCCCGACGCGCCCGCCGCCGGCGGCCCGCCCATCTCGGCCGCCGCCGTCGTGGAAAAACAGATCACGGAAACGCAGGAATTCTCGGGCCGCCTGGAAGCGATCGAGCGCGTGGAAATCCGCTCGCGGGTGGGCGGCTTCATCACGGCCGTCAACTTCAAGCCGGGCAGCGAAGTCAAGAAGGGCGATGTGCTGTTCGTCATCGATCCGCGTCCGTTCCAGGCCGAAGTGTCGCGCGCCGAAGGCACGGCCGCTTCGGCCCGCGCCAAGGCGGAACTGGCCAAGCTGGAACTGTCGCGCGCTGAAAAGCTGCTGGCCGAAAAAGCCATCGCCCAGCGCGAATTCGATGAAAAGGCCTCGGGCCTGAAAGAGCTGGACGCGAATGTCCGCTCGGCGCAAGCCGCGTATGAAGCGGCCAGGCTGAACCTGTCGTACACGCAGGTGCAGGCGCCGATCAGCGGCCGCGTCAGCAAGGCGGAAATCACCGTCGGCAACCTGATCGACGCGTCCGCCATTCTGACTTCCGTGGTGTCGACGGACCGCATCTACGCCAGCTTCGACGGCGATGAAGATACGTATCTGCGCGTGGCCGGCACGGCGCAAAAGGGCACGCCCGTCACCGTCAAGGTGGGCCTGGCCAATGAAACGGGCTTCCCGCACGAAGGCAAGCTGGAATTCGTCGACAACCAGCTCGACCCGGCCACGGGCAGCGTGCGCATGCGCGCCACCTTCGCCAACGCCGAGCGCCAGCTGGTGCCCGGCCTGTTCGCGCGCGTCCAGCTTGACGGCGGCAACGGCCCCCACGCGCAAAGCACGGCGCTGCTGATCTCCGACCGCGCCGTCGGCACGGACCAGAGCCGCAAATACGTCTACGTGGTGGGTGCCGACAACAAGGCCGAATATCGCGCCGTCAAGCTGGGCCCGGCCTCGGACGGCTTGCGCGTGGTGCGCGAAGGCTTGAAGGCGGGCGAAAAGATCGTCGTCAACGGCTTGCAGCGCGTGCGCCCCGGCGCACCGGTGACGCCGCAGATCGTGGCCATGGATTTCGACCCGACCGCGCCCGTCGCTCCCGCAAAACCTGAAGCAAAAGACGCCAAGATCGCCGCGAAAGCAGCATCGACTTCCAAGGAATAAACATGAATTTTTCCCGCTTTTTCATCGACAAGCCGATTTTCGCGGCGGTGCTGTCGATCGTCATATTCGTGGCCGGGCTGCTGTCGATATTCGGCCTGCCCATCTCCGAATATCCCGACGTCGTGCCGCCATCGGTGGTGGTGCGCGCGCAATACCCGGGCGCCAACCCGAAAGTGATCGCCGAAACCGTCGCCGCGCCGCTCGAAGAGCAGATCAACGGCGTCGAGAACATGCTCTACATGTCCTCGCAAAACACGTCCGATGGCGCGATGATGCTGACGGTGACCTTCAAGATCGGCACCAACGTCGAGCAGGCCGAGACGCAGGTGCAGAACCGCGTGCAGCGCGCCTTGCCGCGCCTGCCCGAGGAAGTGCGCCAGATCGGCGTGACGACGGTGAAATCGTCGCCGAATCTGACCATGGTGGTGCACCTGGTCTCGCCGAACAAGCGCTATGACGACATGTACCTGCGTAACTACGCGGTGCTGAACGTCAAGGATCAATTGGCCCGTCTGCCCGGCATGGGCGACATCCAGATCTTCGGCGCCGGCGACTACGCCATGCGCATCTGGCTCGACCCGCAAAAGGTGGCGGCGCGCGGCATGACGGCCAATGACGTCGTCGATGCGATCCGCGAGCAGAACGTGCAGGTGGCCGCAGGTGTCATCGGCGCGTCGCCAGCGAAGAACTCGGACTTCCAGCTGACCGTCAACACCCAGGGCCGCTTGCAGACGCCCGAGGAATTCGGCGCCATCATCGTGCGCACGAATGCCGACGGCGCCGTCACGCACCTCAAGGACGTGGCGCGCGTGGAAATGGGCGCCAACAGCTACTCGCTGCGCTCGTTGCTGAACAATAATCCTGCCGTCGGCATGGGTATCTTCGAAGCGCCGAACGCCAACGCGCTGCAATTGTCGTCCGACGTGCGCGCCAAGATGGACGAACTGAAAAAGGACTTCCCGCAAGGCGTGGAATACCGCATCGAGTATGACCCGACGCAATTCGTGCGTTCGTCCATCGAAG
Organism: Janthinobacterium sp. TND4EL3; assembly: GCF_900156175.1. Taxonomy (GTDB): domain Bacteria; phylum Pseudomonadota; class Gammaproteobacteria; order Burkholderiales; family Burkholderiaceae_D; genus Janthinobacterium. Next base: position 95,578 of record NZ_FTMV01000019.1, on the reverse strand, counting down.
CCGTGATCCATACCCTGCTGGAGGCGATCGCCCTGGTGGTGCTGGTGGTGATCATCTTCCTGCAAACCTGGCGCGCATCGATCATTCCGCTCTTGGCCGTTCCCGTGTCGATTGTCGGTACCTTTGCCGTGATGCTGGGCTTTGGCTTCTCGATCAACACCTTGTCGCTGTTCGGCCTTGTGCTGGCCATCGGTATCGTCGTCGATGACGCCATCGTGGTGGTGGAAAACGTCGAGCGCAACATCGAGGATGGCTTGTCGCCGCGCGACGCCACCATCCAGGCCATGAAAGAGGTCAGCGGTCCCATCGTCGCCATCGCCCTGGTGCTGTGCGCCGTGTTCGTGCCGATCGCCTTCGTGCCCGGCCTGTCGGGCGAGTTCTACCGCCAGTTCGCGCTGACGATCGCCATTTCGACCGTGATCTCCGCTTTCAGCTCGCTGACCCTGGCGCCGGCCCTGTCGGCCGCGCTGCTGAAACCGCACGATGCGCCGAAAGACGCGCTGACGCGCGGCATGGACAAGGTCTTCGGCCGCTTCTTCGCCTGGTTCAACCGCTTCTTCGGCCGCGCCTCGCACCGCTATGAAGCGGGCGTGAAGGGCGTGTTGGGCCGCAAGAGCGCCTCGCTGGGCGTGTATGCGCTGCTCGTCGTCGCCGCCATCTTCACCTTCAAGTCCGTGCCGGCCGGCTTCGTGCCGGCGCAGGACAAGCAATACCTGGTGGGCTTTGCGCAATTGCCCGACGCCGCCTCGCTGGACCGCACGGAAGATGTCGTGCGCCGCATGTCGGACGTGATCAAGTCGGTGCCCGGCGTCGAATCGACCATCGCCTTCCCCGGCCTGTCGATCAACGACTTCACGAATGCGCCGAACGCCGGCATCGTCTTCGCCACCCTGAAACCGTTCGACGAACGCAGCAGCAAGGAATTGTCGGGCGGCGCCATCGCGGCCGAGATCAACAAGCGCCTGGGCGGCATCCAGGACGCCTTCATCATGGTCTTCCCGCCACCGCCCGTCAACGGCCTCGGTACCATCGGCGGCTTCAAGATGATGATCGAAGACCGCGGCAACCTCGGCTACGACGCGCTGTACAACGCCACGCAGGCACTGGCCGCCAAGGCCTACCAGACGCCGGAACTGGCGGGCGTGTTCTCGGGTTACCAGATCAACGTGCCGCAGCTGTTCGCCGACGTCGACCGCGTGAAGGCCAAGCAGATGGGCGTGCAGCTGCAAACGATTTACCAGACCTTGCAGATCAACCTCGGTTCGCTGTACGTGAATGACTTCAACCAGTTTGGCCGCACCTACCAGGTGCGCGTGCAGGCCGACGCGGCCTTCCGTTCGCATGCCCAGGATATCGCGCAGCTCAAAGTCCGCAATGACAAGGGCGAAATGATCCCGCTGTCGTCGTTGATGCGCGTCAAGGATAGTTATGGTCCTGACCGCGTGCAGCGCTACAACGCGTATGCAGCAGCCGATTTCAACGGCGGCGCGGCACCTGGCGTGTCGAGCGGCCAGGCGCAAGCGGCGCTGGAACGCATCGCCAAGGAAGTGCTGCCGCAGGGGATTTCGTACGAATGGACGGAGCTGACCTACCAGGACATCTTGTCCGGCAATACGATGATCTATGTCTTCCCGCTGTGCGTGCTGCTGGTGTTCCTGGTGCTCGCTGCCCAGTACGAAAGCTGGACCCTGCCGCTGGCCGTGATCCTGATCGTGCCGATGTCCATCCTGTGCGCCTTGTTGGGCGTCAAACTGACCGGCGGCGACAACAATGTGTTCACCCAGATCGCCCTGTTCGTGCTGGTGGGGCTGGCGTCAAAAAATGCCATCCTGATCGTGGAGTTTGCCCGCGAACTGGAAGAGCATGGCCGCACCGTCGTGCAAGCGGCGCTGGAAGCGTGCCGTCTGCGCCTGCGTCCGATCCTGATGACGTCGATCGCCTTCATCATGGGCGTGGTGCCCCTGGTGTTCTCGCACGGCGCCGGTTCGGAAATGCGCCATGCCATGGGCGTGGCGGTGTTCGCCGGCATGCTGGGCGTGACCTTCTTCGGCTTGTTCCTGACGCCCGTGTTCTACGTCCTGCTGCGCACCCTGGCGCAGCGTTTTGAGAAAAAACCAGCCGCCGCTGCCGCCAAGCCAACTGCTGCGCCAGCGCTGGACCTGGAAGGAGATATATATTGAAAACCAATGCAATCATCCGGCGCGCGGCGCCCGTCTTGAGCGCCATGGCCGCCGCAGTCCTGCTGGCCGCCTGCGCGGCGCCCGAGTTCAAGCAGCCGCAGATCGACACGCCCACGGCGTTCAAGGAAGCGCCAGCGCCGGCCGTGCAGACGGCGGCCGACGGCACGCGCTGGAAGCAGGGCGTGCCCGCCGAGCGCCAGGCGCGCGGCGAATGGTGGCTGGCCTTCAATGATCCGGCCCTCACAAGCCTGATCAGCGAGGCCACGCAGGCGAACGCCAACCTGGCCGTCGCCGCCGCCCGCGTCAAGCAGGCGAGGGCGATTGCCGGCATCGCCGAAGCGGACCGCATCCCGCAAGTGGGCGTGAACGTGGGCGGCCAGCGCAACCGCGCTTCCGCCGTGTCGCTCGGCTTGCCGAACGGCGCGCCGGTGGCGGCGACCAACGTCTACCAGGCCAACCTGACGGCCAGCTACGAAGTCGATCTGTTCGGCAGGGTGGCGGCCAACGTCAGCGCCTCGCGCAGCGATGCGCTGGCGGTGGAAGCGACTTACCGTTCGGTGCTGCTGTCCTTGCAGGCCGACGTGGCGCAAACCTACTTCCAGCTGCGCGCCACGGACGCCGAGCTGGCAACACTGGAACAGACGGTGCGCCTGCGCGAGGAAAGCGTGCATGTAAACCAGCGCCGCTACGACCTGGGCGACATCGGCGAATTCGACCTGTCCCGTGCCCGCACGGAGCTGTCCACCGTGCGCGCCGAAGCCATCGGCCTGCAGCGCCAGCGCGCCACCAGCGAGCATGCGCTGGCCGTCCTGCTGGGCAAACCGGCCGCCAGCTTCACGGCGGGCGTCAACCCGCTGCAGGACAGCGGCTTCCTGCCCGTGATCCCGGCCGGCATGCCGTCGTCCTTGCTGGAGCGCCGTCCCGACATCGCCTCGGCGCAGCGCACCATGGAAGCGTCGAACGCGCGCATCGGCGTGGCCAAATCGGCCATGTTCCCGGCCTTGACCCTGAACGCTTCCGGCGGCGGCGCGTCTGACACCTTCTCGGACATCTTCAAGTGGAGCAGCCGCTCCTGGCTGCTGGGCGCCCTGATGTCGATGCCCATCATCGACGGCGGCCGCAACAAGGCTGCCGTGAGCCGCAGCGAAGCGCAGCTGGAAGAGTCGGTGGCGACGTATCGCCAGAGCGTGCTGGTGGCCTTCGCCGAGGTGGAAGACAACCTGGCTGGCCTGCGCATCCTGTCGGGCCAGACGCAGCAGATCGACGAAGCCGTCGTCTCGGCGCGCCGTTCGGCCGACCTGGCGCAAAAGCTGTACGACGCAGGCCGTTCCAGCTATCTGGACCTGCTCGACGCGCAGCGCAACCTGGCGTCCATCGAGCGCAATGCCGTGCAGCTGCGTGGCAACCGCGCCGTCACCACGGTGGCGCTGATCCGCGCCCTGGGCGGCGGCTGGGGCGAGACGGAGCCGCAGGTGGCGGCCAACTGATTTCCGGCACCGCGGGCTGGCATTCCCGGCCCGCGGCAAGGAAAACATCGCGAAACGGCGTCGTGCACAGCACGGCGCCGTTTTTTTGTCTTCAGTCAGTCGAATCCGTTTGCGGACAGGTCGCGTAAATGACTGTGCAAACATGCGCCGCAGGTCATAAGCGATCAGCAGATCATCATGCGCACCTTCGTTCGCGCAGCACTGTTCATCGTTTCCATGCTGGCCGCCGGCGCCCCCTTTGCCGCCGCCATGGGCCCATGGCGGGTGCCTGGAACTGTGGCGCCAACATCAGTATCTATGATGTGTATCAATCGTCTGGCGTGATCAATGTCATTGACATGGTGCTGATGCCGAAATAAATGGCTCTGTCTCCGTTAAATAGGGGAACGCCAGGAATCTTGCTCTGCCCCGGCTGTCTGACTGTCCATATCAGACAAACAGGAGCCCTCCATGCAGCATGCCAAATGGATCCGTTTTATCGCGCAATTTGCCCAGCTGAGCCGCCGCCAGCGGCAGGCAGGCATCGCCCGGCTGCGTGGCAACACGCCACAGGACGCCACCGTCGCATTGCTTGAAAGCGTTGCACAGCCGCATTTGGCTTGTCCCGCCTGCCACAGCAGCCATGCGCACCGGCACGGCCATGCGCACGGACTGCAGCGCTACCGCTGCGTGCCGTGCGGGCGCACCTTCAATGCGCTCACCGGCACGCCCCTGGCCCGCCTGCGCCATAAATCGCTGTGGCTAGCCTACGCCGATTGCCTGCTGGCATCGGCTTCCGTGCGCCAGGCAGCGCGACAACTGAACGTGCACCGCAACACCACCTTCCGCTGGCGCCACCGATTTTTGACGCTCGCCAGGACGGACCGGCCGCTGTGCCTGCACGGCATCGCCGAGGCCGACGAGCTGTATCTGCTGGAATCGGAAAAAGGATCCAGGCATCTGACGCGTCCGGCACGCCGCCGGGGCGGCCACGCCCGCCAGCGCGGCATTTCCAGTGAACAGGTCTGCATCGTGGTGGCGCGCGACCGCACGGGACAAACCCTCGATTTCGTCACGGGAAAAGGGGCGCTGACCAAGGTGCAGCTGCATGCCTGCCTGCCATCCGTGATCGACAAGGACGTCTTGCTGGTCACTGGCGGCCATGCCGCCTACCGGGCCTTCGCTGCGGAAGCGGGCATCAGCCACCAGGCCGTCAACTTGCACGCAGGCATCCGCGTGCAGGGCGCCGCCCACGTGCAGAACGTCAACGCGTATCACAGCCGCTTGCGGGAATGGTTGCGCATCTTCCATGGCGTAGCCAGCCGTTATCTGCCGAATTACCTGGGATGGCGCTGGATCCTCGACGCCAGGCGCATCCGCTCGCCAGAAGCGTTATTGAAAGCAACGGTGGGAGCATTCCCACACCTGACGGTGACATAGCCAAATAAATACACGAAACAGCGGGCGAAAAAAAAGACAGGGCGTACCCTGTCTTTTTGGCTTGCGCGACCTTGATTACTTGGCTGGCGCAGCTGCCGGTGCGGAAGCTGCTGGTGCGGCTGGCGTTGCCGGTGTTGCTGGCGTTGCCGGTGCTGCCTTCTTCGCCTTGTGATGCTTGGCTTTCTTGTGCGTCGCTGGCTTGACGGCGGCCGGTGCTTCAGCCTTGGCTGCCGGCGCAACGGTGGCTGCAGGTGCTGCCGGTGCTGCAGGAGCGGCTGGCATCTGGGCGAAAGCTGCGGTGGCGAACAGGGTGGCGATCACGGTGGCGATGACTTTTTTCATGATGAAATCCTATCAGGTAATGTGGCGAATGAAATCGGGTGCTGGGGTACTGGATTACTTGGCTGGGGCCGAAACTGGTGCGGCGGCGGTGGCCGATGCCAGCTTTGCGTCAGCCTTGGCCTTGGTCTGTTTGGCTTTATGGTGCGCCTTGGCCTTGGTGGCGGCCGCTTCCGTCTTGGCGCTGGCGACTTCCGTTTTCGCGGCGACGACTGCTTTCGCTTCTTTTGCATCGGCCTTGACGACGGTTTGCGCTTCCTTCGCGTCCGCTTTCACGACGGCCTTGGTGTGGGCCGCTTCTACTTTGGCGGGAACCGAGGCTGCGGGCGCTGCTGGCGTCTGGGCAAAGGCAGCGGTGGCGAACAGGCCGGCGATCAGGGTAGCAATGACGTTTTTCATGGTGCAGTCCTCAGTGGTGGTTTGTCTGGTATGTCTGTTGGTGCCGGGATGATTCCCGTGTCACTGAGCATAAAACGCGCCCCCGGATGCTGGCGTTGACGGTCATTACAAACGCTTACAACTACCGCATATCCGCCTTCCGGATGGCTTGCAGGATGCCTTGCGAACGGCGCTGCCCGTAGCTTTCCTGGCGATGGACGCATTGCCGGAGTCTCTCGTGCGCGCCGTTTATCGCGGCTCCATGAAGCGGCGGCGCAGGACGCGCCAGCTGGCGTTGCGCCATGCAAAAGGACAGCCGAAGCTGTCCTTGATCTTGCGGGCGAAGCGGCCGCGCAAGCGCAGACCCGGCGGATGCGCTCGCGTGGCCACTGCCGCGATTACTTCGCTGGTGCGGGTGCCGCCGGTACGGCTGCTGCCGCTTTCGCTTCATCCGCTTTGACCTTGGCCTTGGCCGCCTTGTGATGGGCCTTGGCCTTGGTGGCTTTCGCGTCCGCCTTGGCGCTGGCGACATCGGCTTTCGCGTCGGCGGCGACAACAGCTTCTTTCGCATCGGCTTTCACGACGGCCTTGGTTTCCTTGGCGTCAGCCTTGGCCACGGCTTTCGTGTGGGCCGCTTCCGCCTTGGCGGGAGCGGAGGCTGCAGGAGCGGCTGGGGTTTGTGCGAACGCTGCGGTGGCGAACAGGGTGGCGACGACGGTGGCGATGACTTTTTTCATTTGATGTTCCTGGCGAGTGATGGGTGATGGTGTGTCGATGATTACTTGGCTGCTGCAGGTGCGGCTTCCGCCGTGGCCGATGCCAGCTTTGCGTCAGCCTTGGCTTTCGTGTGCTTGGCCTTGTGATGGGCCTTGGCCTTGGTGGCGGCCGCTTCCGTCTTGGCGCTGGCGACGTCCGTTTTCGCGGCAACGACGGCTTTCGCTTCTTTTGCATCGGCCTTGACGACGGCTTGCGCTTCCTTGGCATCCGCTTTCACGACGGCCTTGGTGTGGGCCGCTTCCACTTTCGCCGGAACGGAGGCGGCGGGTGTTGCGGGCGTCTGGGCGAAGGCTGCGGTGGCGAACAGGCCGGCGATCAGGGTAACAATTGCTTTTTTCATGGTGCAGTCCTCGGTGGTGGTTTGTCTGGTGTCTCTGTCGGTGCCGGGATGATTCCCGTGTCACTGAGCAGAAAACGCGCCCCGCAAGCTTGCCGTTGACCTTGTTTACACTTTCTTACAATCAAGCGTTTTATCCGCCGTTGCAGGATGATGTGGGCATGAAAATGCAAAAAGACAGCCGTAGCTGTCTTTTTGCGTAGCGCAAGGAACGCGCTGAGGGGGAATTACTTGGCTGCTGCTGCGGCCGCTTCAGTCTTCGCTTCGTCAGCCTTGGCCTTGGCTTTTTTCGCTTTGTGATGGGCCTTGGCCTTGGTGGCTTTTGCGTCCGCCTTGGCGCTGGCGACATCGGCTTTCGCGTCGGCGGCGATAACAGCTTCTTTCGCATCGGCTTTCACGACGGCCTTGGTTTCCTTGGCGTCAGCCTTGGCCACGGCTTTCGTGTGGGCCGCTTCCGCCTTGGCGGGAACGGAGGCTGCAGGAGCGGCTGGGGTTTGTGCGAACGCTGCGGTGGCGAACAGGGTGGCGACGACGGTGGCGATGACTTTTTTCATTTGATGTTCCTGGCGAGTGATGGGTGATGGTGTGTCGATGATTACTTGGCTGCTGCAGGTGCGGCTTCCGCCGTGGCCGATGCCAGCTTTGCGTCAGCCTTGGCTTTCGTGTGCTTGGCCTTGTGATGGGCCTTGGCCTTGGTGGCGGCCGCTTCCGTCTTGGCGCTGGCGACGTCCGTTTTCGCGGCAACGACGGCTTTCGCTTCTTTTGCATCGGCCTTGACGACGGCTTGCGCTTCCTTGGCATCGGCTTTCACGACGGCCTTGGTGTGGGCCGCTTCCACTTTCGCCGGAACGGAGGCGGCGGGTGTTGCGGGCGTCTGGGCGAAGGCTGCGGTGGCGAACAGGCCGGCGATCAGGGTAACAATTGCTTTTTTCATGGTGCAGTCCTCGGTGGTGGTTTGTCTGGTGTCTCTGTCGGTGCCGGGATGATTCCCGTGTCACTGAGCAGAAAACGCGCTCCGCAAGCTTGCCGTTGACCTTGTTTACACTTTCTTACAATCAAGCGTTTTATCCGCCGTTGCAGGATGATGCTGGCATGAAAATGCAAAAAGACAGCCGTAGCTGTCTTTTTGCGTAGCGCAAGGAACGCGCTGAGGGGGGAATTACTTGGCTGCTGCTGCGGCCGCTTCAGTCTTCGCTTCGTCAGCCTTGGCCTTGGCTTTTTTGGCTTTGTGATGGGCCTTGGCCTTGGTGGCTTTCGCGTCCGCCTTGGCGCTGGCGACATCGGCTTTCGCGTCGGCGGCAACGGCCGCTTCTTTCGCATCGGCTTTCACGACGGCCTTGGTTTCTTTTGCTTCTGCTTTAGCCACTTCCTTGGTGTGCTTGGCTTCGGCCTTGGCAGGCACTGCTGGCGCTGGGGTTTGAGCAAAGGCTGCGGTAGCGAACAAGCCGGCGATCAGAGTAGCGATTACTTTTTTCATGGTGCAGTTCCTCGAGAAGTGGGTTGTAGTTCAGGAGATGCATTTCCCCTGTCACTGAGCCAAAAACGCGCCGTGCGGCAATTGCGTTGACAGCCAATTACAAATACTTACACTTGGTGTGTCCACGCCGTACGGCACCGTGGACGCCATCGGCGCTCTGTTAGCTGGCGTACCGCGCGCCGCGCGCCGCCGGCCTAGACTCGTACCATTCTCACTGCATGGGTTCGCCATGAAAGCCGCCTTGAAGACCTATCAGGCCAAGCGCAATTTCGCCGTCACGCCCGAGCCCGCGGAGGGCGGCGAGGCGGCGGGCGACGGGCTCGCCTTCGTCATCCAGAAGCACTGGGCCAGCCGCCTGCACTACGATGTGCGCCTGGAGCTGGACGGCACGATGAAAAGCTGGGCCGTGCCGAAAGGCCCCAGCTACGACCCGCGCGACAGGCGCATGGCGGTGCAGGTGGAAGACCATCCGCTTGCCTACGCCAGCTTTGAAGGCACGATCCCCGAAAAACAGTATGGCGCGGGCAAGGTCATCATCTGGGACAAGGGCACGTGGCAGCCGCAGCCGGCCACGCCGGACGCGCGCAAGGCGCTCGCGGCTGGCAACTTGAAATTCACTGTGCACGGCCACAAGATGCACGGCAACTGGGTGCTGGTGCGCATGAAGGGCAGGGGCGACAAGCGCAGCGAAAAACAGCCGGCCTGGCTGCTGATCAAGGAAAAGGACGCGTTTGCCCGGCCGGCCGTCGAATTTTCCGTCGTCGACGAATTGCCCGACAGCGTCGCGGACAAGCCCATGCCCAGGCGCCGGAAGGGCGTGGAGCAGGCGGCGGCGCCGGCCGCCAGGCTGCCGGCCACGTTGTCGCCGCAGCTGGCCACCCTGGCTGACGCTGCGCCGGCCGATGCGCAGGACTGGATCTTCGAACTGAAATTCGACGGCTACCGCATCCTGGCCCGCTGCGACGGCCGGCACATTGCCCTGATCACGCGCAATGGCAACGACTGGACGCATAGACTGCCGAAGCTGCGGCAGGCGCTCGACAAGCTGGGACTGCCGCCGGGCTGGTATGACGGCGAGATCGTCGTCCAGGGCGCCGCCGGCCAGTCCGACTTCGGCGCCCTGCAGCGCGCCTTCGATGCGGCAACGACCAGCGACATCGTGTATTACCTGTTCGACGTGCCGTATTTCGACGGCCACGATTTGCGCGGCCAGCCCGTCGAGGCGCGCCGGGCGCTGCTGGAACAGCTGCTGCAGCGCTTGCCGGCCTCGCCGCTGGTGCGCTTCAGCGCGGCGCTCGATGCTGCGCCGCAGCAGCTGCTGGCCCACGCCTGTCGGCTGGGCTTGGAAGGCGTGATCGGCAAGCGCCGCGGTTCACCGTACGTCACGCGGCGATCCGGCGACTGGATCAAGCTCAAATGCGGGCTGCGCCAGGAATTCGTCATCGGCGGCTACACGGCGCCGCAGGGCGCGCGCGTCGGCATAGGCTCGCTGCTGCTGGGCGTGTACGATGATGAGGGGCGGCTGCGCTACGCGGGCAACGTGGGCAGCGGCTTTGACGATGCGGCCCTGCGCGACTTGCGCCGCCGCCTCGATGCGCTGGCCGCCGAGGCGAGCCCGTTCGCGGGCAAGGCGGGCGGCGTGCGCCGGCCCGTCTGGGTCCGGCCGCAGCTGGTGGCCGAAGTGAGCTTTGCGCAATGGACCAGCGGCGGCGCCGTGCGCCACGCCGTGTTTCACGGCTTGCGCCAGGACAAACAGCCGGCCGCCATCGTGCGCGAGCGGGCGCAGCAGATCGACAGGGAGAAGGACATGCACAGCAAAACCACGCGGGACAGCATCCTGCCGTCCCGTTTCAAGGTCAGCCATGCGGACCGCGTGATCGACCAGGACAGCGGCGCCACGAAGATCGACCTCGTGCGCTATTACGCGCTGGTGGGCAAGCTCATGCTCGTGCACCTGCGCGGCCGGCCCGTGTCGCTGGTGCGCGCGCCGGCCGGCGTAGGCGGAGAATTGTTTTTCCAGAAGCATGCGGATACCTCGGCCATGCCAGGCGTGCGACAGCTCGATCCCCGCCTCGACCCGGACCATGCGCCCATGCTGGAAGTTGCTACCATGCAAGGCTTGTTGTCGGCGGCGCAGTGGAACGTGGTGGAGTTCCACACGCAGAACGCGCTGGCCCGCGCCTACGACACGCCGAACCGCCTCGTGTTCGACCTGGACCCGGGCAAGGGCGTGGCCTGGCCCGCCATCCGCGAGGCGGCCGTGCTGCTGCGCGCCTTTTTGACGGAACTGGGCTTGCCCGCCTGGCTGAAGACGAGCGGCGGCAAGGGCTTGCACGTGGTCGTGCCGATCCGCCCGCAATATGGCTGGGATACGGTCAAGGCGTTTGCGCAAGCCATCGTGGCGCACATGGCGCAGCTGATACCGCAGCGTTTCGTGCTGAAGAGCGGACCGGCCAACCGGGTCGGCAAGATTTTCATCGATTACCTGCGCAACGGACGGGGCGCCACCACCGTGTGCGCGTGGTCGGCCCGCACGCGTTCGGGGCTGGGCATTTCCGTGCCGCTGGCCTGGGAGGAGCTCGACAAGCTGAAGGCGGGCGACCAGTGGACGGTGAGCAACGTCCATAGCCGCCTCGACGTGGGCAATGCGCCGTGGGACGGCTATGCGCGCAGCGCCAGAGGCTTGGACGGGGCCATGAAAAAGCTCGGCTTCAATCCGCCGGCTTGAACGGCAGCACCGTGCGCGCCATCTGCAGCGCCTCGTCGATGGCCGCGTTGAGCAGGGAAATCTCGACGGGCTTGGTCAGATAGCGGAAAAAGCCCGCAGCCAGGCCGTGGCGGATGTCGCCTTTCATGGCGTTGGCCGTCAGCGCGATGACGGGAATGTGCGCCGTGCGGGGATCGTTGCGCAGGATGCGCTGCGCCTGGTTGCCGTTCATGCCGGGCAGGTTGATATCCATCAAGATGACGTCGGGCCGGCGTTCCAGCGCCAGCGCGATGCCGTGGCGCGCATCGGTGGCCGAGATCATGCGCAGGTGGGGCAGGAAGCTGACGATGTCTTCCACCAGCCGCAGGCTGGCCGGATTGTCTTCCACGTACAGCAGCAGGGCCTGGCCGCCCGCATCGTCGCCGGCGTCGTCGCCCGACTCGGACAGCGTGTCCGTTTCCGCCAGCAGGCTGGCCGGCAGCGGGGCCATGGTGTCGAGTTCGATCCAGAACACGCTGCCTACGCCGACGCAGCTGTGCACACCCATGCCGCCGCCCATCAGTTCGACGAGGCGCTTGGTGACGACCAGGCCGATGCCCGTGCCTTCCTCGCTGCCCGCTTCCTGGCCCAGGCGGTTAAACGGCTGGAACAGTTCGGCCATCTGCGCGTCATCCAGGCCCTTGCCCGTGTCGCGGATGGCGATGCGCACGCGCTGCGGGTCCGGCTGCGAGATTTCCAGCTCCACCTTGCCGGCCGGGCGGTTGTACTTGATGGCGTTCGACAGCAGGTTCAGCAGCACTTGCTTGAGGCGCGTATGGTCGGCCCGCACCGTCAGCTGCTCGCACGTCGAAAAGACCATGTCGATCTTGCGCTGCTGCGCCTGCTCTTCCACCATCACGCGCACTTCCTCGACCAGCGCGGGCAGCGCCACCGGCTCGATCGACAGGCTCAGGCTGCCCGATTCGATCTTCGCCAGGTCGAGGATTTCATTGATCAGCGTCAGAAGATGGCGGCCCGAAGTGACGATGTTCTGCACGAAGGCGCGCTTTTGCACGACAGTCGCGGGCAGCGATTCGTTGGCCAGCAGCTGGGCAAAGCCGAGGATGGCGTTGAGCGGGGTGCGCAATTCGTGCGACATGCTGGTGAGAAAGCGGTCCTTGGCCTGGCTGGCCCGCTCCAGTTCGATTTTCTGTTCGTTGAGCGTGCGTTCGATGCGCTTGCGCTCCGTGATGTCGCGGATGGCCGACGACACCAGCACGCCTTCCTCCGTTTCCAGCGGCGACAGGCTGATTTCGACGGGGAACTCGGTGCCGTCGCGGCGCAAGCCGTACAGTTCCAGGCCGGCGCCCATGGAGCGGGCGCGCGGGGCGGCCGAAAAGCTCTGGCGGTGATGCGGGTGGTCGGCCGCGTAGCGGGCGGGGATCAGCACTTCCACGTTCTTGCCCAGCAGTTCGGCGCGCGTATAGCCGAACAGGCGCTCCGTCTGCGAGTTGATCAGCACGATCTCGCCGTCGCCGTTGACGATGACGATGGCGTCCGGCGCCGATTCGAGCAGGCCGCGAAACTTCTGTTCGGCGCGGCGGCGGTCGCTGACGTCGCGGATGGCGCTGATGACAAAGGAGCCGATTTCCGTCTGGATGGGCGACAGGCTGATTTCCACGGGGAATTCGACGTCATCCTTGCGCAAACCCAGCAATTCCAGGTCCGCCCCCATGGTGCGCGTGCGCGGCTGGTCGAAATAGCGCGAGCGGTGGCCCACATGCGCATGGCGGAAGCGCTGCGGCAGCAGGGCGTCGATCTGCTTGCCGCTCAATTCGCCTTCCGCGTAGCCGAACAGGCGCTCCGCCTGCAGGTTGGCCAGCACGATGGCGCCCGTGGCGTTGACCATGATGACGCTGTCGGGCGTCGATTCGAACAGCACGCGGTAGCGCGCATCGACGAACTGGGCGTCGCGCAGGGCCTTGAGCAAGGTCGTGTCCTTCATGGTGGAAATCAGGTAGCCGGGGCCATCCTGGCCCATGCTCACGCGCTTGCACGTGACGTCTACATAAATGAACTCGCCATCCTTGCGCCGCCGCAGCGATTCGTGGTCGCAACTGCCTTGCAGGGCCAGCCGGTTTTCAATGGCCTGGTCCGCCGCGGCTTGTCCCGGCAGTGAAATCAATTCCCACAGGTTGCGGCCGATGGCTTCGTCGTCCGTATAGCCGAAGATGCGCTGCGCGCCCATGGTCCAGCGCACGACGGCATGGTCCTCAGTCGTGACGACGACGCCGCCGGGGGCTTCGCTGAGGATAAGCTGATCTAACTCAATATCCATGTTTCCCGCATGCTGGACAGGGCTTGCCGGGTGGCTGGCCGTGTGCATAACGTAGCGAGAACCTTGACTAAAGTCAATGCATTTATGAAGGGATTGTGCTGCTAACAGGAGCGTCTCAGGCGAGCTTGCGCCTGCCCGTGCCGGGCTTGCGCGGTGCGGCCCTGGCGGCGCCCTTGCCGGCCTTGCCCAGGCTTTGCTGCAGCAGGGCAACGAGGTCGATCACATTGCTGCCGTGCTCTTCTGCCGGCTCGGGCGCGGGCGCCGTGATGGTCCTGGTCTGTTTTGCCTTGATCTTCTTCTTCACCAGCGCCAGCACGTCTTCGCGGTAGCTGTCGTGGTATTGCTCCGGTTCCCACGCTTCGCTCATGCCTTCCACGAGGGACAGGGCCATCTTGAGTTCCTTGTCGGAAATACCGGCCCCTTTCATGGTGCTTGCGGGCAAGTCCAGGTCATCCGTGGTGCGGATTTCATCGGCATAGCGCAGGGTGTTGAGCACGATGGCGTCGCCGACGCAGACGAGCGCGCACAAATGCTGCTTGGTGCGCATGACTACGGTGGCGATACCCACCTTGTCCGCCCGGCGCAGGGTTTCGCGCAGCAGCGCATAGACTTTCTCGCCGCCCTTGGCGGGCAGCACATAATACGGGTGTTCATAAAAGGTCAGCGGCACCTCCGCCGCATCGACAAAGGTCAATATGGCGATGGTTTGCGTGGCCTTCACGTTCGCCTGGCGCAAGTCTTCATCGGACAGCACCACGTATTCATCCGTCTTGTATTCATAGCCCTTGATGATGTCGTCCCACCCGACTTCCTTGCCCGTCTGCTTGTTGTAGCGCTTGTAGCCGATGGGCGCGAAGTCGCGCCGGTCCAGCATGGACAAATCCAGCTCATGGTCGAGGCTGGCCGAAATCAGCTCGACGGGGATGTGCACGAGGCCGAAGCTGATGGCGCCTTTCCACAGTGCGCGCGGCATCGCTTACGCTCCCACGCTGCCGGTAACGGGCAGGACGATGCCCGTGATGTAGCTGGAACAGGCGGGCGCGGCCAGGAAGACATAGGCGGGCGACAGTTCCTCGGGCTGGGCCGGGCGGCGCATGTCCGTGTCGGCGCCGAACTGCGCGATTTCCTCGGGCGTCTTGTCGGCCGGATTGAGCGGCGTCCAGACGGGCCCGGGCGCGATGGCGTTCACGCGGATGCCCTTGTCGAGCAGGTTGCCGGCCAGCGCCATGGTGAACGCGTGGATGGCGCCCTTCGTGGTGGAATAGTCGAGCAAGTGCTTCGAACCGTGCAAACCCGTCACGGAACCCGTGTTGATGATGGCCGCGCCCCGCTGCAAGTGGGGCAGCACGGCCTTGGCCATGTGGAAGTAGCCGTAGACATTGGTCTTCATGGTCAGGTCGAAGCGTTCCTCGCTCAGGTCCAGCAGCGACGCGGCGTGTTCCTGGAAGGCGGCGTTGTTGACCAGCACGTCGATATGGCTGAACCTGTCCATCACCTGGCTGACGGCCTGCTGGCAAAAGCCCGGTTCGCGCACGTCGCCGGGGATCAGCAGGCAGCTCTGGCCTTCCGCTTCCACGTAGCGGCGGGTTTCGTTGGCGTCCGCGTGTTCGTTCAGGTAAATGATGGCGACATCGGCCCCTTCGCGCGCATACAGCACGGCCACGGCGCGGCCGATGCCCGAATCGCCGCCCGTGATGACGGCCACCATGCCGGCCAGCTTGCCGCTGCCGCAATAGTCGGGCGCCAGGAAGCGCGGTTTCAGCTGCATCTGGGCTTCGCTGCCGGGTTTGTCCAGGTGCTGGGCGGGCAGGGGCGTGCCCGGCTGGCTGCGGCCAGCCGTCTGCACGGGCTGTTTGCTCTCCCGCCTGGCGGTGCCCGCGGCGTCGCGGCCATCCTGTTCCTGCTGGACGGCGCGCTGCAAGTTGCCGGTGGTTTGATCCTTGTTTTCGTTGCTCATGCTGGCCTCCCTGATGCTGGCCTCCAGTATCGGCGGCGCGCGCACCCCTTACGGTGCGCTCGCTAACAGAGTGGCGCAAACATGGCGGACGTCATTGCGCGCCAAGAAGAATTGCCTGCGCGCGCCGGATTGGCATTGCTATTAAGGTAATTTGCGCCGCGTTCCCCCTGTTAGCCGGCCTCGTCGCATGATAGGCTTCGGTTTTCAGATTTTGGGATCGCATCATGCTGCTCTGGCTCAGGCAATACCGGCGTCCTCTGTTGGCCGGGGACATTACCGCCGGTATCGTTGTCGCCATGATGATGGTGCCGCAAGGCATGGCCTACGCCTTGGTGGCGGGCTTGCCGCCCGTGGTGGGCATCTACGCCAGCATCCTGCCGCCCGTGCTGTACGCCTTGTTCGGCAGCAGCATGACGCAATCGGTGGGACCCATGGCCATCGTCTCGCTGATGACGGCCGCCGCCCTGGCGCCGCTGGCCGACCCCGGCTCCTCGCTGTACATCGTGCTGGCCGCCCAGCTGGCCTTCATCAGCGGCCTCGTCCTGCTGCTGTGCGGCGTGCTGCGCCTCGGCTTCATGGCCAGCTTTTTGTCGCGTCCCGTGATCAGCGGTTTCAGCAACGGCGCCGCCATCCTGATCATCTGGGGACAGATTACACCGTTGCTGGGCGCAACGCTTCCCCACTGGCATGCGCCCAGCCTCGTGCTGGGCCTGTCGGGCCTGCTGTTCCTGTGGCTGGCCAAGCGCTATGCATCGCGCCTGCTGCAGCGCGGCGGCTTGAATAAAGTCGCCGCCGACGTGGGCGCGCGCCTGGCGCCGATGGCGCTGGTGCTGGCCGGCATCGCGCTTGTCGCCTATGGCGGCCTGGAAGCGATGGGCGTGCAGACGACGGGCCACGTGCCCAGCGGCTTGCCGGGGCTGAACCTGGCCACCTCCAGCGCCCATTGGCGCACCTTGCTGTCGCCGGCGCTCTTGATTGCCTTTATCATCTTTTTGATGAGCATGTCCGCCGCCCAGACCCTGGCGCAAAAACGCGGCGAAAAACTGCATACGAACCGCGAACTGCTGGGCCTGGGCGCGGCCAACGTGGCCAGCGCGCTGTCGGGCGGCTTTCCCGTCACGGGGTCCATTTCGCGCTCGGCCGTCAATTTCCAGGCCGGTGCGAATACGCCGCTGGCGAGCATCATCACGGCGGGACTGCTGGCGCTGGCGCTGGTGGCGCCCACGGGCTGGCTGGCCCTGCTGCCGCTGCCCGTGCTGGCGGCCACCATCATCTTTGCCGTGTCCAGCCTGCTGGACTGGGATACCTTGAAACTGTCGTGGCGCTACGACCGCAGCGATGCGCTGGCCCTGCTGGCGACGACGGCCGGCGTGCTGGTGCTGGGCGTGGAAGCGGGCGTGGTAATCGGCGTGCTGCTGTCGATGGGGACGCTGATCTGGCGCGCCAGCCGCCCGCATATCGCCGTGCTGGGCCGTATCCCGAACAGCGAGCACTTCCGCAATGTGGAGCGCTATGAAGCGCAAACCTTGCCCGATGTCCTGCTGCTGCGCATCGATGCGGGCCTGTTCTTCGGCAACGTCGAAGCCGTCACGGAGCGCGTGGAAGACGAATTGCGCGCGCACCCGACGGCGCGCCACCTGGTGCTGGTCTTGTCGGCAGTCAACCAGATCGACAGCACGGCCCTGCTGGGCTTGATCGAACTCAACAGCACACTGGCCAAGCGCGGCATCAGCCTGAACCTGGCTGAAGTGAAGGGGCCCGTGATGGACCGCTTGCGCCAGAGCAGTTTATTGAAGGACCTGAGCGGCAAGCTCTACCTGAGCACGGCGCTGGCGATGAACGATTTGAGCGGGAGCACAACATGACGATGGCATTGAACTTGCATGGCGAGGCGCGTGCCGTCGACAGTATCCTTGCGCTGGAACAGGCGCTGCGCGACGCGCGCGCGCTGGCCCAGTGCGAGCTGTGGCTGACCCTGGCCACGGATGCGGAGCAGGGCCCGGCCCTGTGCATGCTGCGCAATGGCGGCAACGCCTGGCTGATGTATCTGTCGGGGCAGGACGACCTGAGTTTTCATTCGCTGGGCGACGAGGAGGCCGAGGGCGTTTGCAGCTACCTGCTGGCGAACGGCCAGGTGGATGAATATCCGGAAAGCTGGTGCGTGGACGTGGAACACTGCCAGCAGGCTGTCGTCGCGTTCTTCACTACAGGCGGCGCGCGGCCGCCCGCCATCGCCTGGGAGGTGGATTGACATGGCGCACACCATCATCGCCGACATCGACCGGGACTTGCTGGCCGCGCTGGACGCCAGGGCAGGTCTATTGACGCTGCGCGCCATCCTGCTGCGCTACCACGCCAGCGGCGTGACGGCCGCGCAAGTGACCGCCTTGCTGCAGGCATTGCGCGCGTCCGTGCGGGACGGCGCGCAGGATGAGGCGCGGGAAGACGCGATACTGGACGCCCTCGACCTGGTGACGGGCTGGTGCGCGCCGCAGCTGCGGGTATGGGACGAGGCAGGGGGAAACCGTGCATCCTGACAAGTTCAAGCAGGTGATGGGCTTGCCGTCCGCCGGACGCCATGGCTATTTTGTGCGCAAGGTGGCCGATACGCAAGCAGTGTGGGGCTTGCACCACGACGGCTGGGCCACGGCGCAAGCCCATGGCAAGGTGGCGATACCGTTCTGGCCGGAGGCGGCGTTTGCGCAGGCCTGCGCCAGCGGCGGGTGGGAACATTTCCAGCCCCGCGCCATCGCGCTCGACGATTTTTTGACCAGGTGGCTGCCCGGCATGGCGGGCAACGGCCAGCTGGCGTCCGTGTTTCCCGTGCCGCAAGGAGCGGGCGCCATCGCGGCGCCTGGCGATTTACTGAGGGATTTGCAGCATGAATCAGAACAATATGAGTGAACGCAAGGATCGCCTCGACGCGTGGTACGACGGTTCGGCCATCTGTCTGATCGCCGTCGGCGCGCAGGGCGACCCGCTGGATCTGGGCGACGACGAAGTGCGCGCCCTGATCGCGAAGCTGCAGCAATGCCTGGCCGAGTCCGAGGCAGGCGCGGTGCCTGACTGAAGGTTCAGGCGGGCGTCAACTCCTTTTCCATCGCCACGCTGGCCAGGCTGATGCCGCTTGGGTGCGCATACGCTTCCTCGCGCAAGGCGACAAAACCGGCGGCCCGGTAAAACGGCTCCGCATTGAGCGAGGCGGACAGGTGCAGGCGTTCAATGCCGCGCCCGCGCGCCAGCTGCTCCAGCGCCGCCAGCAGGCGCTTGCCGATACCGAGTCCCCCGCGGGCGGGATCGACGAACACGGCGTCTACTTCCTGCTTGTCCGCATCGAGCATCGCGTAGCCGGCAATGGCCCCGTCCTGCAGCGCGACGATGCCGTCCCCGGCGGCCAGCATGGCCGCATACGATGCCGGCACGGGCGTAGCCGTCCAGAGAGCAATTTGCTCCGGCGCATAGTGCGTGGCGCAGCTGACGCGCACGGCCACCGTGCGCAGCGCCCACAGGGCGTCGATGTCGGAGGGCAGGGCGGGGCGCAGGGCGATGGGCATGGCGGCTTTCCGGGCAAAAGGAGCATGCTAGCGCAACGGCTTGCACGGCGCCAGCATGAGTTTTTCAATTGTCACTGCGCCGGCTTGTCCGGATCAATATAGTAGGAACCGGGAGGCGCACCCGGCACTTTCACGCGGAACTTCAGGCCGGACAGCAGCTTGTCCCACAAGGCGATGGCCTCTTCGTCGGTCAGCGACGCGGTTTCGGCGGCGCCGACCATGTTGTGGGCGACTTTGGTGTACATATGCGCCTCCAGTACAGATGGATTCGCGACATCGCGCGGTTTGCCGACCAGGGCCCATTCAAAATCGTGCACGCCATCTGTTCGTCGTATCAGCGACTCTTCTCCTTGCCAGTGCTGGACGTTGCGTTTGCCCTCGCGTAGCAGGCTTCTCTTGGGATAGCGATTGCCTTGTCTTTTCTTGGCCATATCAATACGCCCCAAGAGGGATAGTTCAATGTGCATTTTTTCATACAATTCACTCGAATAATCCATATATGCATTTTTATTCGAGCTTACTGAAAATGTGACATCAGGAAAACTGGGGAAATACAGCCCCGCACTAACTATTTCCTGTTCCTCATAGCTATTTCCCTTAATGAAGCCGTAAGGAATGCAATTTCCCGGTTCGGACGGTATATCTGATTCTTCGCGTAATCGAAAATTATTTGCATGAACTATTTGTTTGGCAGCGACATCCATTCTTGTTTTTCCTTCAGAAGTGGTGTCTCCTATGGTAAATGTGATATTTCCTTTTGTAATGTACGTATTGAAATATACATTGCCTTCATTTTTGGTATATTTGTCAGGGAAATATTGAATCTGCCAAATGCCTTCGGCTGGGGATTTTTCATTGTAGATAATTTCCGAAGTGGGGTTGTTGAATTTTATTCGTTCAATATCTTCTAGAACTTGTTTGTCGCGTCCTGCCAATCCACCGGTTCTTATTTCAATCGTTGATGGTAGTGATGTTTCCCCAAAAATCAATTCTGTCTCTTGCGGTATACGCAGGGTGTAGCGCCCAAAACATGCCAATTTCGTTTTTAGAAAGAGCACTTCAAGACGTTTAGTAAGAGCGATATTTTCTGACACGGCATTCTCCTCGATCGCACTTCGCGCTTTGAAAGGTTGGAACAATCCAAACATTACAATAGTGGTGAAAAGAAATTTTTTTTGACTAAACATGATCAAGTCCACTTTGCTGTTTTTGCGATTTGTATAATGGAATATAGCATTGATGCGAGTACATTGGGATTCGAATAGCTATCTTGGTGCCCGTAGTCAGTTCCATCTTTTACCCCATGAATAAATAACCGTTCTTTTTTAAAGCACTTTTCTAAATTTTTTGAGGGTACTGTGTCATCGCCAGCGGCACTGGCTGGCATTAGCCGCAATCGTAGTTTTTGAGGGCCAGCTTGAACAATAAGCTCATTTTTGGCGTTGTCTCCGTGCAGAGACCATTTTTCAGGAGAGAGTGGCTTGGGTCTTTCTTTGGCATCTGGTAGCCCGCTGTTAAGCCCATCGATTACTTTGAATGCGACGTTGCCATAACTTAGACGCTTCGGTGATGCGCAGTAGCTTGCATAAGTAAGGGAGTGGAACGTATCTTTTATTGATTCTAAAAATTCAAACGCGTTTTTGAGTCTGCGATTAACGTTCATCAAACCACCACCATTTTTTTCTTCTATTTTTGCCGGATTTATCCATTCTGGATTTATTAGCCGCCACCACGCATTAGGTGGTTGCAAATAAATAGCATCCAATGCTGTAGCGCCCTCACGCGGCCAGCTCCACAGTTCTTTGTCTTGCTGATCTACTACCCTGAGCCATTTTTCACCGTACACGACGCCAGGCATCATCTCCAGCGGTGCCGGGGCGTTCGCCAGAATGGCGGTCGCATGGACACCATTGATGCCAAGTACCTCAGCTTCGTATTCACCGGCAGTAGTGTCTTTTTCCTGAAAGCCGAAGCGCATGCGCTTATACGCCCCGGCGGCGCCGATGGCTGGCATAACACTGTGATAAATGCCAAGTATTGTCAGGTCACTGTCGTTGACTATTTTTCCATAGTCAGGGTGTATCAAGGCGCGGGCCAGCAGACCCCCCATGCTGTGTGTGACCAGAATGACTTCATGACAATTGAATCCTCGCTCACGATAACCTTTGACCAGACCTCTTAGGCGTTTGGCAATGGTCACGGCAGTGACGCTATTGCTCTGCACAAAGTTGTAGCCCATCGCGTGAACTGGGTACCAGCATGCCGCGATTTTTTTCAAGTCTTCTTCCGTTACGGGATTGCCTGATATGCCACCAAACGTGGATGGGTCTTTCATTACCGACGCACCCAAGCCACTTGTCCCGCGCCAGACTGGATGCAGCTTCCCGCCTAACACCATATTGTTCATGTGCTTTTCAGTGTGCTGGAGCATGGAGCCATAAGCTCCATCAAATAACACTTCGCTCCAGCCGCGCCATCGCGCTATCTGCGCTGGAGTTGCGAACGCTTGCGGTTTCCCTTGTACAGGACGGCTGCCGGGGGTGACTCTGTTCGAGCCCATCAGGGGAGGGATGGCTGTCAGACTGTCAGGAACGTTCTGATGTCGTATATCGGAAGCCATTGTTTGTGGTCCCTCCGCGTCAAATCGTCCATTGTTTTCTGTGTAATGGTAGTATTCGACTTCTGTTTCGTTGGGGTCAAACACCAACTGACGTTGTTGAGGCGTAGCCTCTCTGAACCATCCTCCCAAACCAGTTCCGGCGGCAACATCTGCCATTCCTCCCACCCCCATCAAGTCGTCCGGTCGCCATGCTCGATTGTCGGGGCGCTCCAACCGTTTTTGCCGCGCCTTGGACATACGTAAGTTGCTGCCCATGACACCCGGCAGAAAAATGATCGGTATCACTTTGCCGGGTGGCTTGGCGACTTCATGGCGTGCTGTATCGCTGGTTCTGGTCATCTGTACTGCATACTCCGCCCATCCGCCCACACCTTGTGTAAATTGACTTGGATGATTACCTCGTTTGTTCAACTCATCGTTGTCACTCACGGCAGTTCTCCCTTATAGCGAATGATGTAGCTGTCCATGCCGGTGGATTTTTGTAGTTGCGTGGAACCGTCTTCCGCGCTTTTTCCGGCCATGTTGCCGTCATCGCGCAGGATTTCAAAAGCAAGGCCAACGGCCGGTGTATCGTCGGCATTCACCAGCAGGACCTCCTGGTCGTAACTGCTGTGTGGCCGGTCATTGAATTCCTGCGACACGCTCTTCGGCGCCAGGGTTTCCAGGTTGCCGTTGAAGAGCACGGGGGAGGAGGTGAAGAACTGCACCTTGTCGCTGATTTCCAGCATGTGCTTGGCGCCGTGCAGGCGCACGCCTTTCTTGCCCTTGATGTTGACCCAGTCTGCTTCGCTGATCAGCGACAGCACTTTCTTGGCGAGGATTTCGACCTCGTCGCTGTGGGCCTCGATGGACACCTTGCCGCTGGCGGCGATCAGCTTCATGCCGGCCTTGTGCACGAACAGGCTGAAGGTTTTGGCGATGCTGGCAAACATGCTGTCGCCGCTGGCAAGTGAAATATGCTTGCCGCTGGTGAGTGCCACATGCTCGCTGGCGGCCACGTGGATGGACTGGGCCGTGCTCAGTTCGATGCCGGCCGGGCTGGCCAGCACCAGATGTGGTTCGGACAGCTCCGGGAATTCGCCGCCGCCTCCCTTGATGGCGGCGTTTTGCCGCTGGATGGCGTCGGCCACGGCGCCCTGTTGTGCGGTACTGTCCTGCGCGCCCGCGTCCACGGCCATGCCGGCCAGTCCCTCGTGCAGTTGGCGTGCCTGCGCCAGGCGGGACTGCGTTTCGTCGAGCTGTTTGATCGGAGCGGCGCCTGCCGGTGTTTCTGTGGTGATCAGCATGCCTTTGGCGGCGCGCAGGGCGCCCCAGGCATTGCTGGCCAATTCAAAGCCCGCGCCGCGCGCTTCCTTGCGGCCCACGTTGTCGTCGATGCGGGTGATGTTGCCCAATGACAGCCGGCTGTCCTGGTGCTCGCTGCGCAGCTGTGCCTGGATGGCGCCCTTGGTGTCGTCGAGCACGAGGTGGTTGGCGCTGCGGGTGCCCAGTTCGCGGCTGCGCACGCCGGACAGCGCGCGTTGCTGCGGCAATTGCCATGGCGGCGGATTGGCGCTGTTGTAGACCACGCCGATGACGATGGGGTGGTCGATATTGCCGTCTTGGAATTGTACGACCACTTCCTGGCCCACGCGGGGCAAGGCGATCTGTCCCATTTGCGCTCCCGCCATCGGCATCATGACCCGTATCCATGGCGAGCTGCGCTCATCGAATGTGCCAAGGCGGTCCCAGTGAAATTGCAGGCGGATGCGTCCCAGGGCGTCGGTATGAATCTCTTCCCCGGCCGGTCCGACCACCAGTGCCGTCTGCACGCCGGCAACGATGCATGGGATGCTGTTGTAGCCGCGCCCGGGGCGCCAGCGTATGTCCCGCCGCACGCAGGTCATGGTGTTGACGTAGTGCGAAGGCGCGCTGGGGCCTGCCTGATAGTTATTGCTGGCGCTATGCTCGACCGAAAGGATCAGGTATTCGCGTTCGGCAATGCTGTCCGGGCGCTCCTGGCCAGGCTGACAGCGCTTTTCCTCGGCGCTGAAATGGCCGTCGAGCCGGAAACAAAGGCCAGGCTGTGCGCCACGGTGATTGCCTGCCGCCTCGAAATACTGGCGCAGATGGTCGCTTTCTTCCATGCGGCGCTGTGCCAACGCTTCTCCATCATCGACATTGCTGTAGCCATAGGCGCCCGTGTTTTCATACAGTTCGTGGGCAAAGACGTCGCCCTGGCGATTCAGCGAGTAGCCGCTGGCCAGGCGTGGCTGCGGATGCTTATAGTCGAAACTGGCCAAGGTCAGCTGTCCGGAACCGATCCGCCGCACGGCTTGCCATTGTTGCAAGCCGTCATCCTCCAGTGAACCCGATTCGGAGTGGAAACGCATGGCGCCGTCGCCGGATGCCGTGGCGACCATGTCCGCCAGGGTGCTGTTGTCCGCGAGCCACAAGGTGTGGCCATCGGCACGGTGCGCGTACCAGTAATGCCAGCCGAGGGCTTCCCAGCGCCGGTGCAGGTGGTTGTAATCGGTTTCATTATGCTGGTTGGCGCAGGTGATCTGCGGATCGTCGCCATGGATGCTGGTTTTCCAGTCGCGCTGCCCGTAGTGCGCAAACGTTGTTTCGGTCAGCTGCATCACGCTTTGGCCATGAAAGGAGACGTTGTCCTGGCGCAGCCGTGCAAAGGCCAGCCACGGTTGCAGCACCATGCGGTACCAGGCGAAGCCGCCGTCGGCGCGCAGCAGGCAAAATTCGCCCACATAGCCGTTAAAGTGGCGCAGCG
Source organism: Janthinobacterium sp. TND4EL3 (assembly GCF_900156175.1). Classification (GTDB taxonomy): domain Bacteria; phylum Pseudomonadota; class Gammaproteobacteria; order Burkholderiales; family Burkholderiaceae_D; genus Janthinobacterium. The sequence continues at coordinate 71,262 of NZ_FTMV01000019.1, read as the reverse complement.
TGCCATCGTCGCGCACCATGGAAATGGTCACCATGCGGCCCAGCATGGCCTTGAGCGCGATGTGCGCGTCGTCCGACAGCAGTTCGGCTTCGAAACGGAAGTCGCGCGATACTTCTTCCCTGGCAGTGAGCGAATTGACCAGCAGGATGGCGCCATCCGGTCCATCGTCATGGGGAAAGTGGATCTTCAGCAGGCGCCGCTCTTGCGCGGCGAGGTCGAAGGCCGATAACGCCGCCTGTATGCTTGCATGCATGGCCTGCCTCCGTTATAGCGATGTGATCAGGCGGGCGCCGCAGGCGGTGGCATCGCCGTCATAGGCGTACGGCTTGCCCATGTGCTTGGCGCCAGCGCCGTCCGGCGTGATGGGAAAGCTGCCCTTGCACTTGGGGCAGAAGGTCGTGTCGTCGGCCAGTGCCGCCGTCTTCCCCATCACGGTGCTGCCCGACGATGCGCTGGTGACCTTGCCGCCGTGATCGGTTGCGTCTCCGAGCCGGATGACGCCGCGTCCCGCATGTTTCATGCTTGCCTCGCTTTCCAGGGATAAACTGCTCAAGCCGGTTGCAGCAAATAACGCACCTGCGCGCCGCGTAACTTGCCTTGCGCCGTCTGCAGGAACGTCGTCCAGCCCAGGCGCCGTCTTTCCGATGGCTTGGAACTGAGGAGCAGGGGCCTGATGCATGGCGGGCTCAGTATCAGCCGCACTTCATATTGCAAATCCGGTACGCCAAACAGCGCCAGCATCGTTGCCAGTGCCGCCGCACCTGGGCTGCGCGGCAGGAAGCGCTGCAGGCCGGCGGGATCCAGCGGGCCGATATGCAGGCAGACGCGCATGTCCTGGCGCCAGAGCCGCAAGCCCAGGGTTGCGCCGCGCGCCAGGGTGAAGTTGGCACTGCCCAGCAGGCTGCGCCGGTTTTTTTCCAGATAGTCCCAGCCACCGACAAATTGTTGCAGGGCGATGGGTACGCCGCAGTATTCGGCCAGCACGGGGGCTATCGCCTGCGCCGACACGGGGCGGCAGCGCAGCAGGCCCGCGTACCAGGCCGCGACGTCCTGCGTCACGGCGCCAGCTTCGCCGCTGGACGGCAGCGCATCGCGCTGCACGCCGGCCAGTGCCGACAACAAAAGGAGTTGCTCGTCTTTTGCCTGGGTCTGGAGCATGGATTCCAGCCGATACTTTTCACACGCCTGGTAATACAGCGCGACCATGCGGTGCGAAAAGATATCGAGGAAGGCCGAGACGCCGGCATCCTTGCTCGACAGGCGGTAGGCGGCAATACGTTGCGAGTGATGCAAGGGCAAGGTGCCGCTGGCGCCCAGAAAACGCATGAATGCCGGCACCAGCGTCAGTTGTTCATGCTCGTCGCGCGCGAGCCGCTCGATTTCACTGGCTGGAAAACTCAAGGACAGGCTGTTCCTGAAGCGCAGCACCTGGCCGAAGGCTTGTGCATGGGACACGTTCTGCTGACGTAGCCAGCACAGCAGAATCCGCACCGCCTGCACGAACTGATAGCGGTATGGTTCGGCGAACAAGTGTTGGACTACACCAGATTCTGCAATCCGCTTCTTGGTTTGCATCGGATCAGCTCCTCTCCGCTTTGCAGTGACAGCACCACCAGTTCAATGAAACTGTTGATTTGCACGTACAGGCCAAGGAAGTGGTCGATCACCTGCACGAACAGGTGCATGCCGCTGCCGATGAAGGCTTCCTCGTCCAGCGTGATGCGCACTTCCACGCCATGCGCCAGCGAGGTACCGCGCTTGTGCCGCAGCCATGTCGTGGTGGGCCCGTGCGCCAGGGCCACGATGCCGCCGATCTGGCGCTGCGAACTTGCCGATTGGGACAGGTCGTAGAGCGTCAGCATTTCGCGCAGCGCCGGCAGGCCTTCCTGGACCAGCGCGTGATGATTCAGCGCCAGGTGAGAAATCAGGCGCCAGTGCAGGCCCGCGCCTGGGGAAAAGCGGCGCGGCTGGCTGGGGCGTCGCAGCATGTGCAGTGCGGGGCCGCCAGCGCATGGCTGCAAGTCTCCTTGCGGCTGGCCGTACTTGAGCGACAGCGGGAGATCGCGGTTACCGCATGTCAGCGACAGCGACAAGCTGGCCTTTTCATGGATCAGGGGATTGAAGTCGCTGTCGATCAGCGTGATGCGCTTTTCGTGACCAGGACTCTTGATGGCCAACGCCGTATCGTGGCGCATGATCCAGTAATGGCCTTGCTGCGCCGCCCCCTCGCCGTGGCGCAGGCTGTACAGGGGACGAAATTCGGTCAGCGTGCTTTCGCCGCCGCGCTGACGCAGCAAACGCACGGCGTCGACGGAGGCCACTTCATAACCATGGGCATGGGTAGCATGGGCCAGCACGGGATAGTCGGTCTTCTGCCGGGTGACGGAGATCGGCACGCCTTCCTGGCGGAAGAGATTGACCGCCGGACTGCAGCCCAGCTTTAAGTTTTCGCTGGAAATGCTGGACAACATGCGCGCCTTGGCCGAATCGGGCCGCAAGCCGGCCATGCACAGATGCAGGGTGAAGCGCCGGCAATCGGGCGGCAAGGCGGCACCCAGCGCCGCGCTATCGATGTCGAAGAAATTGAATTTTTCCGGATACGCAAAATACTCGCTCAGGATGCGGTATGCCGGCTGCGAACGGGCGCCAAAAGGCAGCAAGGCGTCCGTGTCGGCGAAGCCGACTGGCGTCAAGGGCACTTCGGATAATGCAAGCCATTGCCCCGCGTCGGCCGACACAAAGGCGCAGACCGTATGCATGAACAAGGCATCGCGCAATGCGGCGGAAAACGAAGCTTCGCCATCGATAAAGACGCGCAGCGATGCGGATGCCGCATCGACATGCCGGAGGCCGATGTTCAGCGAGGAACTGGCTGATGCCGGCAGGCGCAAGCCTGGCGGCGCCTTGATCATCGCATCGAAAGACGCGCTGTCCAGTACCGATGCGCCGGTCGTCATGTCGTAGACCGTCTTGAAGCGGCAGCGCACGCCGCGCACGGGCGCTGTATCCATTTCGCTGCCGGCAGGCAGGTGCGATACGCCGGTTCCCGCCGCTGGGGTGGGCTGGCGCACGATGCTGCAGGATGGAAAGGGGCGCAGATAGTGCGGGAACAGGGCTTCGAACAGGGCTTCGGTAAATTGCGGATAGTCATCATCGAGCCGTTTCGAGATGCGTGCCGCCAGCATGGCCACCGATTCGATCAAATGTTCCACGTGCGGATCTTCGCAAGACTCGCCGGACATATGTAATTTGCCGGCGATTCTCGGATAGCGCTCGGAGAATTCACGGCAATGTCGCCGCAGCATCACCAGCTCGCGTTCGAAATATGGCAGCAAGTCCTCCATCTCTCTTTTCCTATGTCTTTGCAGCGGAATGGCCAGTATCCGAGCGTTTGCTCCAAGGTAAATTGCGTTTGCGCAAATAATTGAACAGGGTTGCTGCGCAACATCAAGGACGTTCAAACTGATGACTGCAGACTGGCAAAGCAGCAAGATTTCAACGCTCAATATGGAGAACGCCATGACTCTGCCATCCAAATTACTCTGGTCCGAAGGCCTGGCCATCGGTCCCCAGCAATTCCAGCAACTGGACCGCTACCATGAAGCGCGCCTGCAACGTCTGGCCTCATTGATGAATCCCCATTTGTGGGGCGTGCAGGGCGTCAGCTGGAACCCCGATGCACTGGCCAACAACAGCCTGCGGGCGGATGCCATGTCGCTCGTCTTTCAGGATGGAGAACTGTTTGACGCGCCGCTGGGCGATGTATTGCCCAGCGCGGTTGACCTGTCCAGGCTGCCTGCCAGCGAACATGGTTTTACGTTTTATGCCGCGCTGCCCGCACTGCAGGAACATGGCGGCAATGTGAACTCCGCAGGGGCGCGCTATGTCCAGGCGGATGTCGAAACCCCGGACCTGTACAGCGAAGCGGTCAGCACGGACGTCGCTTACCTGAAGAAACGCGTGTACCTGCTGTCGCAACTGGACCCCCTGAATGACTACCTTGCCATCCCGGTGATCCGTTTGTACCGCGCTGGCAATGGCAGCTTTGAAATCGATACCTCTTTCATTCCGCCTGGGCTGACGGTGGGCGCGGATTCCTCATTGCAGAAACTGCTCGATTCGCTGATCGACCGCATGGGAGCGAAAATTGAATCGTTGTACAGCCGCCACCGTCAACCCGGTAACAACACGGTCGAATTTCATGGCGGTGACGTTGCCTCGTTCTGGATGCTCCATACCTTGAGCAGCGCCAGCGCCATGCTCAGTCATTGCGCCAGCTACCGGCGCTACCATCCCGTGTATTTGTTTGAAAAACTGATGGCGTTGGCCGGTGGCTTGATGACGTTTTCGAAAAAATATACGCTGAACGACCTGCCTTCTTATTGTCACGATGACGCGGCTCCCGGTTTCGGCAAGCTCGATGGCATCATTCGCGACCTGATCGATACCGTGCTCCTGTCGCGCTACTTCCCGATTCCCCTGTCCAACGACGCGCAACAGAACACCCACTATCATGGTTTGCTCGATGCCAGGCGGATTGACCGCCAGACCGAACTCTGTCTTGCGGTCAATGCCGACATGCCGGCGCTGGAACTGGTCGCCACGGTGCCCTTGCAGTTCAAGATTTCATCTCCGGACAATATCGACCTCCTGCTGGCACGGGCGCTGCCGGGGGCCGAGTTGCGCCATATGGCCCAGGTTCCCGCCGAAGTGCCGGTGCGGCCGAACACATATTATTTTTCCATCGATAGCAAGGGCAGCATTTATGACAGCATGATCAAGGCACAGGCGATTGCGATTTACGTGCCGGCTGGCATAAAGGGGCTGAAGCTGGAGTTGTTCGGCATCAGCGGCGCGGCTGCATGACGATGGCTGGCGCTGCGAGCGCATGTATCGTGAAAAGATTGCCCTAAGGAATAGACTTGCCCCCGCAGTTGACGTTATCATGTTTTTGTAAGTGTCGGTGGCTGAGTATTCAGTCCATGGGTAAAACATGGTGACAGGCGAGGGCGAGCATGGGCATGGCGAATGATGCGTGAGGTGCCGGGCGGCGGGCGGGGCAGGGCAGCGGTGCGCCGTTGCTGCTGCGCATTGCTGCTGGCGTCAGGCGTTGCCGCCGCTCCTGCCGCCGTGCCGGCCGCCGCGCCGCTGCACGGCCAGCGCGTGCTGTTCCTCAACGCTTACGATTACGGCCGTGCCGGCGTGGAATCGTACACGCGCACCTATGTGGCCGCCATGACGGCCGCCGGCGTGGCCAGCGAAGATGTCATGGTCGAGCACCTGAACCTGAACACCCAGGGCGACCCCGCGCAACGGGGCGAGATGCGTGATTTGTTGCTTTTGAGATACACCCACATGATGGGCCGCAAGGCCGACCTGATCATCGCCATGCAGCAGCCGGCGCTCGATTATCTGCTGTCGGACCTGGCGCCGCTGGCGCGCGGCGTGCCCGTGCTGGCGATCAACACCTCGGGCCGGGCCTTGCCCGCCGGCAGTCCCCCCGCCATCTGGCAGCAAAAGGCGAATGTCGATTTTCCCGGCACCCTGGCGCAGGCGATGTCGCTGTTTCCCGATACTAAGACCATCTTCATGGCCGTGGGCGCCAGCGAGGCCGACCAGGCCCTCAAGCGCAGCATGCAGCAGGCGGCGCAGGCTTGGCAGGGGAAGGTTTCTATGGAGTATCTTGACGGCCTGACCCTGGCGCAGATGCGCGAGACGGTGGCGCACCTGCCCGCCGACAGCGTGCTGGTGGCGGGCAATGTCAACCGCGACGTGGCCGGCGCCATTGCCACGCCCGTGCAGTTTGCCGGTGAACTGGCGCGGCTGGCGAACGTCCCCGCCTTCGGCATGTATAACGCAAACGTGGGCAAGGGCATCCTGGGCGGGTCCATCCTGCACATCGAGCGGGCCGCGCAGCAGGTGGCGCAGATGTCGCTGGAGTTGCTGTCCGGTAAGGCACCTGCCGCGCCGGGAGCCTTGCTGCCGCCCGCGCGTCCCGTGCCCATGTATGACTGGGAACAGGTGCGGCGCTGGGATGCCGACATCGGCCGGCTGCCGCCGCACACCCTGTTCGTCAACCGTCCGCCTGAACTGTGGCATGAGCACCGCGTGGCCGTGCTGTCGGCCGGCGCCGTGTTTCTCTCCATGGCGGGCTTGCTCAGCGCCCTGCTGCTGCAGCGCCGCCGTTTGCGCCGCGCCGAGAGCGAGGCACGCGAAAGCGAGCAGCGCTTCCGCATCCTCGTCGAGCATGCGCCCGAAGCCATCGTCGTGTACGACCTGGACCTGGACCGCTTTGTCGACGCCAACAGCAGCGCGCAGAGCATGCTGGGCCTGTCGCGCGAAGCGCTGCTGGCGCGCGGGCCGTTCGACCTGTACAGCGGCGAGCAGCCCGACGGCCTGCCGCTGGGGCTGATGATGGAAGAGCATTTGCGCCGTGCCATGCTGGGCGAGCCCATCCTCGTCGAACGCAATGTGCGGCGCGCCGACGGCAGCACCTTTCCCTGCGAAGTGCGCCTGGTCAGGCTGCCCATGGAGGGGCGGCGCCTGGTGCGCAGCGGCATCGTCGACATATCCGAGCGCAAGCACAGCGAGCGTGAGCTGCTCGGCTACCGCGACCACCTGGAAGAGCTGGTGCAGCAGCGCACGGCGGCCCTGTCCGTCGCCGTCACCGAGGCGGAATCGGCGAACCGCGCGAAAAGCGTTTTTCTCGCCAACATGAGTCATGAATTGCGCACGCCCTTGAATTCCGTGATCGGCTTTTCGCAGATGATGGCCGATTCGAGCAGCATGTTCGAGGAAGAAAAGCATAACCTGGCCATCATCAACCGCGCAGGCCACCATTTGCTGACATTGATCAACGACATCCTCGAACTGTCGAAGATCGAGGCGGGCCGCATGCAGCTGCAGACGGGACCCGTGGATTTGCGCGGCCTGCTCGACGAGGTGGTCGAGATGGTGCGCATGCGCTCGGGCGACAGGGGCATCGCCTTGCGGCTCGAGTGTTCCGGCGTGCCGCCGCTGGTGCGCCTGGACGGCGCCAAGCTGCGCCAGGTGCTGCTCAATCTGCTGTCGAATGCGCTCAAGTTCATCGAGCAGGGCAGCGTGACCCTGTCGCTGGCGTGCCAGGCGCAGGACGATGGCCAGGTGGCGCTGGCGTTCGCCGTGCGCGACACGGGCAGCGGCATCGCGCAAGAGGACCTGGAGCGCATCTTCGAGCCTTTCGTGCAGGCCGACAGCGCCGTGGCGCAGGCCGGCACGGGGCTGGGCCTGACCATTTCGCGCGAATTCGTGCGCCTGATGGACGGCGAACTGCGCGTCGAATCGACCTTGGGCGCCGGGTCCGTGTTCCGCTTCGACCTGCGCGCGCCATGCGTGCTGCGCCCCGTCGCCGCGCCGCAGGCGCCGGGCCGCGTGGCGCGCTTGCCGCCCGGCCAGCGCGGCCGCGCGGTGCTGCTGGTCGACGATGACGACAACTGCCGCAAGCTGCTGGCCGGCCTGCTGGCGCCGCTCGGCTTCCTGCTGCAGGAGGCGGCCGGCGGCGCGCAGGCGCAGGCGATGCTGGCGGCGCAGCGCTACGACATGGTGCTCAGCGACTGGCGCATGCCCGATATCGATGGCCTGGCGCTGACGCGCTGGCTGCGCGCACAGGATGGCCTGGCGCAGCCGCGCCTGGTGATCATGACGGCTTCCGCCTTCGAGGAAGAAAAACAGGAGGCGCTGGCGGCCGGCGCCGACGGCTTCCTGCGCAAGCCGATCGAACAGGAACACCTGTTCGCCATGCTGGAGCAGCAGCTGGGCTTGCGCTTCCAGCGCGCCGCCAGCGAACAGGCGCAGGATGGCGCGGCGGGCGGCGCCTTCGATCTTTCCTTTGACCTGGATCAGGCGCTGGACCATCTCGACGCCGCCGAACGGCAGGTGCTGCTCGACTCCGTGCGCGCGCTGGACCTGCGGCGCAGCGCCATCGTGCTCGCTGGCGTGGCCACCCGCTGGCCGCAGCTGGCCGCGCATCTGTGCGCCATGCTGGAGCAGCACCAGTACCAGCAGCTGTGCGCCGCGCTGGCGCTGCCCGTGGCATCGGCGCAGGCGCAGGGCGCCGACGCATGACGCAGCCTGGGTTCAAGCATGCGCGCCTGGGCGGCGTGTCCATCGTGCTGGCCGTCAGCGTGGCGCTGACCTTTGTCGTCACCGTGCTGCTGCTGGTGTTTGCCGTGCTGTTTTACCAATCCGAACGCGAACAGCGCTGGCAGCAGCTGCGCCACAGCCTGTCGGTCAGCGCCGACCAGCTGGCCGTCGCCATCGAGCTGCCGCTGTGGAACCTCGATGAAAAGCAGATGCTGGCCATCATGCGCAGCACCCTGGGCAAGCGCGAGCTGGTGGCCAGCGCCCTCACGCCCGGCGTCGGCAAGGAAGCGCTGGTCCTGCGTCGCAACGGCGACGGCGCGTTCGAGAGCGTCTCCGTGCTGCCCGGCGATCCCGGCCTGCTGGCGGCGCGGCGCTCGGTGACGATGGGCGGGCAAGTCATCGGCGCCGTCACCGTGTATGCCACGCCGGCCCTGCTGCATGCGCAGCTGCGCCAGCGCGCGCTGGCCATCGGCGCCATGATCGTGGCGCTCGACGTGATCCTGGTAGCCAGCATCTGGCTGCTGATGTGGTGCCTGATGATCAAACCCCTGCGCGCCATCGGCCAGTATGCGGCCGGCGTCAAGGCGGGGCAGAGCGAAGCGTTCGGCATCCCGCCGAAAGCCTGGTTCCTCGGCGAGCTGCGCGCCCTGTACCGCAGCATCCGCGACATGGTGGCGCTGCTCGACAGCCGCTACCGCGCCTTGCAGCGCAGCGAGGAGCGCGTGCAGATGGCCACGGGCGCGGCCAGCATCGGCATCTGGGACTGGAATGTCGCCAGCGATGAATTGCAGTGGGATGAACAGATGTATGCGCAGTTCAGGGCCGATGCGGGCGGCGCCACGCCGGCGGCGATCTGGCGCGCGGCGCTGGTGCCGCAGGACGTGCCGGCGGCCAAGCTGGCCTTGCGCACCGCGCTGGGCGCCGGCCACGCGTTCACGCACGAATACCGTATCCGGTGGCCCGATGGCGCCATCCGCTACATCAAGGCCGACGCCGTGATCTTCCGCGACGGGCAGGGCATGCCCATGCGCCTGGTGGGTTCGAACTACGACATCACGGCGCACCGCGAGGCGGAACTGGAACTGCTGCGCCACCGCCATCACCTGGAGGAACTGGTGGCCGAGCGCACGGGCGCGCTGTCGGTGGCCGTCAGCCAGGCGCAGGCGGCGAACCGCGCCAAGAGCACCTTCCTGGCCAACATGAGCCATGAACTGCGCACGCCCTTGAATTCCGTGATCGGTTTTTCGCGCCTGATGGCCGCTTCGCCCAATATGCAGGACGATGAAAAGCGCAACCTGGCCATCATCCACCGCTCCGGCAATCATTTATTGAGATTGATCAATGAAATCCTCGAGCTGTCCAAGGGCGAGGCGGGACGCCTGCTGGCGCAGATGGAGGTGGTGGCGCTGGCGCCGCTGCTGCAGGAAGTGATGGACATGCTGGGCATGCGCGCCGAGCAGCAGGGCATGGCGCTGCGCCTCGATTGCGTCGCCGTGCCGCCGGCCGTGCTGCTCGACGCCACGCGGCTGCGCCAGGTGCTGCTCAACCTGATGTCGAACGCCGTCAAGTTCGCGGGCGGCGGCACGGTCACCCTGACAGTGCGTGGCGAGCGGCGCGATGGCGATCAATGGCTGCTGTCGTTCGCCGTCAGCGACACGGGCATCGGCATCGCCCGGGAAGACCAGCAGCGCGTCTTTGAACCCTTCGTGCAGGCCGACAGCGCTGGACCGAAGGACGGCACGGGCCTGGGCCTGGCCATCTCGCGCGAGTTCGTGCAGCTGATGAAAGGCGAACTGACGCTGGAGTCGACGCCGGGGCAGGGCGCCACCTTCAGTTTCAGCATCCCCGCGCAGGCGGCCGAGGCGCCGTTGCCTGCGCTGGCGCCCGCTGCCGCGCCGCCGACGCCCGAGGCGCCGCCCGCCCTGCAGGCGCGGGACCTGGCGCTGCTGGCGCGCGATGAGCGCGCCGCCTTGCTGGTGGCGCTGCGCGAGTTGAACCTTGCCAGGGTGGCGTTGCTGCTGGCGGCCCTGCCGGCGGCGGCCGCACCGTTGCTGGCGCCGCTGCAGGCCATGCTGGACCAGCATCAGTACCGCCAGTTGTGCGACTTGCTGGAGAATGAGGACGCGCTGGCGCACGCGTAAAAGTGTGGGCTGACAACATCGGTTTCGCTGAAAAGACGGCCTAAGTGGCGCCGATGGATGGTGCTAGATTGCAATAAAGATTATGATGATAATACGTAGTTCATCGCAAAGAAATGTCTTGTCCAGCGCGGCAACGGACCGCCGCGCCTCATCCAAAGCTGAGAGAACTGCTACATGCACCGCGATTTTTCGGAAGTAAATTCGAAGGGCGAAGTACTGATCGTTGAAGATACGCCGGCGTCGCTGAAGCTGTTGAGCGATTTGCTCGGCGGCGCCGGCTATGCGGTGCGCCAGGCGCCGAATGGCGAACTGGCCCTGTGGACGGCCCAGGCGCGCCCGCCGGAGCTGATCCTGCTCGACGTGCGCATGCCGGGCCTGGACGGCTTTGAGGTGTGCCGGCGCCTGAAGGAAATTCCTGCGCTGCGCCAGGTGCCCGTGATCTTCCTGTCGGCCCAGTACGACACGGACGACAAGGTGCGCGGCTTCGCGCTGGGCGCCGTCGACTTCATCGCCAAGCCCTTCCAAGCCGAGGAAATCCTGGCCCGCACCGACGCGCACGTGCGCCTGGCGCGGGCGCAGCTGCAACTGGCGCAGGAGCGCGCCAACCTGGAGCGCCGCGTGGCCGAACGCACGGCGGAACTCGAACAGGTGGCCAGCACGCTGGCGCGCGAAGTGCAGATCCGCCGCGCCAACGAGGAATTGCTGCGCCTGTCCGGCCAGGTCTTCGAAGCCACGCAGGACGCCATCCTGATTACCGACCCGGCCGGCGTCATCGTCACCGCCAATCCCGCGTTTACCCGCATCACCGGCTACGCCGCGCAGGAAGTGGTGGGCACGGACATCATGCGCCTGCACGCCGAATACACGGGCGAAGCGGTGCTGCTGGCCCTGCGCCAGGGCTTGCGCAGCAGCGGCTGCTGGTCGGGCGAGGTGCAGACGCGGCGCAAGAGCGGCGACACCTATCCCTGTTTGCTCAGCGTCTCCACCGTGCATGGCCCCGATGGCGCCGTCGTCAATTACGTGGGCGTCTTCCTCGACATCAGCGAGCGCAAGGCCGAGCAGCACCTGATCGATTTCCTCTCCTACCACGACGCGCTGACGGGCTTGCCCAACCGCGTGCTGATGCGCGAGCGCTTCGAGCAGGCGCGCGTGAGCGCCGTGCGCGACCGCCAGCAAGTGGTGCTGATGTGCCTGGACCTCGACCGTTTCAAGAATATCAACGACTCGCATGGCCAGGCCGTGGGCGACAAGGCGCTGCAGGTGGTGGCGCGCTTCCTGTCCGGCTGCGTGCGCGAAGGCGACACGGTGGCGCGCCAGGGCGGCGACGAATTCCAGATTCTGCTGCTCGACGATCCCCTGCTGGGCCGCACGCTGGCGCTGGCGCAAACCATCCTGGCCGGCCTGCGCGAAGAGCTCAGTGTCGACGGCGAGCGCCTGGCGCTGACGACGAGCATCGGCATCGCCCTGTGCCCGGCCGACGGCAACAGCCTCGACGACGTGCTGCGCCATGCCGACACGGCCCTGGTGCGCGCCAAGGAAATGGGGCGCGACCACTATGCGTTTTTCACGGAGCGCATGGGCAGCGATATCCGCGCCCGCCTGGCCATGCAGCAGCAGCTGCGCGGCGCCATCGGCCGCGATGAATTCGAAGTGCACTACCAGCCGCAGATGTGCTTGCGCACGGGCGCCATGCTGGGCGCGGAAGCGTTATTGCGCTGGAACAACCCGGTGCTGGGCAAGGTGCCCCCCGGCCTGTTCATCGCGCTGGCCGAGGAATATGGTTCCATCACGGCCATCGGCGAATGGGTACTCGAAAGCGTGTGTGCGCAGATCCGCGTGTGGCACGACGCGGGCCTGGGCAGCATCAAGGTGGCCGTCAACCTGTCCGGCAAGCAGTTTGCGCAGGACCGCACGGTGCCCTTCGTCGAGGCGGCGCTGCGCAAATACGACATCGCCCCCGCCTGCCTCGGCATCGAGATCACGGAAAGCACGGTGATGGGCGACCCGGACAAGGCCGTGGCGGCCCTGACGCGCCTGAAGGACATCGGCGTGGGCATTTCGCTCGACGACTTCGGCACCGGCTATTCCAGCCTCGGCTACCTGAAACGCTTCCCCATCGACGTGCTGAAGATCGACAAATCCTTCGTCGACGACGTCACCACCAGCAGCAGCGACGCGGCCATCGCCCGCTCCGTCATCTCGCTGGCGCACAATCTCGACATGCGCGTCATCGCCGAAGGCGTGGAAACGCGCGAACAGGTGGCCTTCCTGACGGAACACGGCTGCGATGAAATGCAGGGCTATTATTTCAGCCGCCCCCTGGCGGCCGCCCCATTCACGGCCCTGCTGCGCGAGCGGCGCACGCTGGCCGTGGCCCAGGAGCCAGGCCTCTAAAGGGCTGGCTCTCCGCGCCGCGGTGCGGCCGATGCACCATGCCGGTGCGTCCGCTGCAGCGCGGTGCGCGATTCTCACGCTTCCTTCCCCTGGCGCTGGCATATATCCTGCTTAGGTAATCGCTTATTTACGCGATTGCCCCGCATGCCAGACAGCAGCCATCCAGTCATGCCTACACCAGCCGGCGCCCACAGCGCCTGGCAGGCGCAGTTGCGCCTGGGCTTTGCGCTGCACGACGGCGTCAGCCGCCTCGTCGAACGCGCGCACAGCGGCCCCCTGCGCGTGCAAAAGCCTTTGTATCCGGAAGGCGACGCCGTCTGCCATGCCATCATCATCCATCCGCCCGGCGGCGTGGTGGGCGGCGACCGGCTGGCCGTCGACGCCACGGCGGGCGACGGCGCGCACGCCTTGCTGACGTCGCCCGGCGCCGCCAAGTGGTACCGCGCCAACGGCCATGTCTCGGGCCAGCACGTCGTGCTGCGCGCGGGCGCGGGCGCCGCCATCGAGTGGCTGCCGCAGGAAAGCATCTTTTTCGACCAGGCTTGCGTGCGCCTGCACCATGAGGTGGAACTGGCGGCGGATGCCGGCTACATCGGCTGCGACGTCGTCTGCCTGGGGCGCAGCGCCTCGGGCGAGACATTCAACGAGGGCAGCATCAGCCAGCAGGTACGGATACGCCGCGGCGGCAGGCTGCTGTGGTGCGAGCAGGGCGTGCTGGCCGCCGGCGGCGCCCTGATGGCCAGCCCCCTGGGATTGGGAGGGCACACGGTATGCGCCACCCTGATCGCCGTCGGCACGCCCGTCTCTGCATCCGTGCTGGCCGCCTTGCGCGAGATCCAGGTGCCTGCCGGCGCCGCGTTTGGCGCCACGCACATGAAAGCGCTGGTGGTGGTGCGCCTGCTGTGCGGCGACAGCGAGGCGGCGCGCCGCGTCATGCTGGCCGCCTGGCAGCTGCTGCGCCCCGCCATGCTGGGACGCGCCGCCGTCGTGCCCCGCATCTGGAACACTTGAACATTAAAGAAGCGTAAGGAAAACCATGGACCTGACACCCCGCGAAAAAGACAAGCTGCTCATCTTTACGGCCGCGCTGCTGGCCGAACGGCGCCTGGCGCGTGGCTTGAAATTGAATTATCCGGAAGCGGTGGCCCTGATCAGCGCGGCCATCATGGAAGGGGCGCGCGACGGCAAGTCCGTGGCGCAGCTGATGTCGGACGGCACAAAAATTCTCTCTCGCGCCGACGTCATGGACGGCATCGCCGAGATGATCCCCGATATCCAGGTGGAAGCGACCTTCCCCGACGGCAGCAAGCTGGTGACCGTGCACCACCCGATACCGTAACCCTACAAGCGACATTGACAGGAGCCCCTCATGACCCCAGGCGAATACAAACTGGAAGAAGGCGAGATCAGCTTGAATGCCGGCCGCGCCACGGCCACCGTGGTGGTGGCCAACCGCGGCGACCGGCCCATCCAGGTCGGTTCGCACTTCCACTTCTTTGAAGTCAACCCTGCGCTGGCCTTCGAGCGCTGGCGCGCCTACGGCATGCGCCTGAACATCACGGCCGGCACGGCCGTGCGCTTCGAGCCGGGCCAGCAGCGCACGGTGGAACTGGTGGCGCTGGCGGGCGAGCGCAAGGTCTACGGCTTCAACGGCGAAGTGATGGGCGAACTGCAAGACACTCCACCGGGAAAGGATTGAGATGGCCAGCATTCCCCGCAGCGCCTATGCCGAGATGTTCGGCCCCACCAAGGGCGACCGCATCCGCCTGGCCGACACGGAACTGTTCATCGAGATCGAGCATGACTACGCCATCTACGGCGAAGAAGTGAAATTCGGCGGCGGTAAAGTCATCCGCGACGGCATGGGCCAGTCGCAGCGCTGCGCGGCCGAAGTGATGGACACCGTCATCACGAATGCCGTCATCCTCGACCACTGGGGCATCGTGAAGGCCGACATCGGCCTGAAAAACGGTCTGGTCTTCGGCATCGGCAAGGCGGGCAACCCGGACATCCAGCCCGGCGTCACGCTCGCCATCGGCGGCGCCACGGAAATCATCGCCGGCGAGGGCCTGATCGTCACGGCCGGCGGCGTCGACACGCACATCCACTTCATCTGCCCGCAGCAGATCGAGGAAGCCCTGATGAGCGGCGTGACGACCATGCTGGGCGGCGGCACGGGACCTGCCGTGGGCACTGCCGCCACCACGTGCACGCCGGGACCGTGGCACTTGCACGCCATGCTGGCGGCCGCCGACGCCTTCCCGATGAACCTGGGCTTCATGGGCAAAGGTAACGTCAGCCTGCCGCTGCCGCTGGAAGAGCAGGTGCGCGCGGGCGCCATCGGCCTGAAACTGCACGAGGACTGGGGCAGCACGCCGGCCGCCATCGACAACTGCCTGTCGGTGGCCGACCGCATGGATATCCAGGTGGCGCTGCACAGCGACACCCTCAACGAGGGAGGCTTCCTTGAGCACACCCTGGCCGCCTTCAAGGACCGCACCATCCACACCTTCCACACGGAAGGGGCGGGCGGCGGCCATGCGCCCGACATCATCGCCGCCGTGGGCCAGTCCAACGTGCTGCCCTCGTCGACCAACCCCACGCGCCCGTTCACCGTCAACACGCTCGACGAGCACCTGGACATGCTGATGGTATGCCACCACCTGGACCCGGCCATCGCGGAAGACGTGGCCTTTGCCGAGTCGCGCATCCGCCGCGAAACCATCGCCGCCGAAGACATTCTGCACGATATCGGCGCCATTTCCATGATGTCGTCCGATTCGCAGGCCATGGGCCGCGTCGGCGAGGTAATCATGCGCACCTGGCAGACGGCGCACAAGATGAAGGTGCAGCGGGGGCCGCTGGCGCCCGACACGGCGCGCAGCGACAATTTTCGCGCCAAACGCTACATTGCCAAGTACACGATCAATCCGGCCATCACGCACGGGATATCGCACGTGGTCGGTTCCATCGAGGCGGGCAAGATCGCCGACCTCGTGCTGTGGAAACCGGCGTTTTTCGGCGTCAAGCCGTCGATGATCTTAAAGGGCGGCATGATCGCGGCCGCGCAGATGGGCGACCCGAACGCGTCAATTCCCACGCCGCAGCCCGTGCATTACCGCATGATGTTCGGCGCCTTCGGCGGCGGCCTGAAAAAATCGTTTACGTTCGTCTCGCAGGCGGCCTACGAGCTCGATATCGGCCACCAGCTCAAGCTCAACAAATCCGTCATCGCCGTGAAGAACATGCGCGGCTTGCGCAAGGCGGACATGATCCACAACGGCGCCACGCCGCACATGGAAGTGGACCCGGAAACCTACGCCGTGCGCGCCGACGGCCAGCTGCTCGTGTGCGAGGCTGCGGCCGCGCTGCCCATGGCGCAGCGTTACTTTCTATTTTAGGCAGGAGACATCATGCTCACTTTGCATACCAAGCTGGCAGCGGACGATCAGCGCGCCGCCGTTGCCCAACTCGTGCTGCCCTACGACCAGCGCGAAAAATGCCGGCTGCGCGCCGTGCTGTCGAATGGCGACGAGGTGGCCGTGTTCACCGTGCGCGGCACGGTGCTGCGCGACGGCGAGCGCATGACGGGGCCGGGCGGGCAGGTGGTGCGGATCGTCGCCGCGCGCGAGGCCACCTACCTGGTGCGCTGCGCGGATGCGCACACGCTGCTGCGCTGTGCTTTCCACCTGGGGAACCGCCACACGCAGGCGCAGGTGGGCGACGGCTTTTTGCGCATCCGCAAGGACGTAGTGTTGAAGGAGATGCTCGAAGGCTTGCAGGCGACCGTGACGGAGGAAGAGGCGCCGTTCGAGCCGGAAGCGGGCGCCTACGGCGGCGGCCATGGCCACCACGACGGCCATGGCCAGCATTTGCTGGCCCCCGTGCCGCTGCGGCAGAAGATCCACCGTCCCGGCGATGCACCGGGCGCCGCATGATGCAGGCCTCGGCCCTGCTGCATCTGCTGCAGTTCGCCAGCCCCGCCTTGCCGATCGGCGCCTACAGCTATTCGCAGGGGCTGGAAGCGGCGCTGGAATCGGGCCTGGTGACGGATGCGGCCACGGCGCGCGCGTGGATCGCGCAGCATCTGACCTTGGTGGTGGCGCGCTGGGAAGCGCCCTTGTGCTGGCGCTTGATGCAGGCGTTTGCAGCGCAGGATCTGTGCGCCGTGCAGCGCTGGAGCGAGCGCTTCATCGCTTCGCGCGACACGGCGGAATTTCGCGCCGAGACCATCCAGATGGGATACTCGTTGAGCAAATTGCTGGCCGAACTGGGCGTGGCCGACGGCGTCTTGATCGACATGCTGCAGGGCCAGCCGGAGGTGGCGCTGCCCACCGCGTATGCGTGCGCCGTGGCGGCGCTGGCCATTCCGCGCGAAGAGGCGCTGCTGGCCATGCTGTTCGCCTGGGCGGAAAACCAGGTGCTCGTCTGCGTGAAATCCGTGCCGCTGGGGCAGGTGGCGGGCCAGCGCCTGCTGCTGTCGCTGCGGCCGGACCTGGAAGCGGCCGCGCTGACGGCGCAAACCTTGGCCGACGACGAGATGGGCAACTGGGCGCCGGGCCTGTCGCTGCTGTCGATGCGCCACGAAGTGCAGTACAGCCGCCTGTACCGTTCCTGAACACTACACCGAGAGACCACAACATGACTTCGATTACATCAAACCCCCTGCGCGTCGGCATCGGCGGCCCCGTCGGCTCGGGCAAGACGGCCCTGTGCGAAATGCTGTGCAAGGGCATGCGCGAGCGCTACGACATGGCCGTCATCACGAACGACATCTACACCAAGGAAGACATGGAAATCCTGCTGCGCGCCGATGCCTTGCCGGCCGAGCGCCTGATGGGTGTGGAGACGGGCGGCTGCCCGCACACGGCCATCCGCGAGGACGCGTCGATCAACCTGGAAGCGATCGCGCGCATGCAGGCCGATTTTCCCGATCTCGACCTGATCCTCGTCGAATCGGGCGGCGACAATCTGGCCGCCACCTTCAGCCCGGAACTGTCGGACCTGACGATCTACGTGATCGATGTGGCCGGCGGCGAAAAAATTCCGCGCAAGGGCGGGCCCGGCATCACGCGCTCCGATTTGCTCATTATCAACAAGACGGACCTGGCGCCGTATGTGGGCGCCAACCTCGACGTGATGGCGCAGGACGCCAGGCGCATGCGCGGCGAGCGCCCCTTCGTGTTCACCAACCTGCGCAGCGGCGACGGCGTGCAGGTCGTCATCGATTTCATCCGCGAGCAAGGTTTGCTCGATCAATCCGGCAAGGAGCTGCAATGAGCGCAACACTGATGACAAAAACGGCCGCCGTGGCGGCCCTGTGTCTGCTGGCCTTGCCCGCCATGGCCCATCCCGGCCATGGCGACAGCGTGGGCTTCCTGGCCGGTTTCGCCCATCCGTTCACGGGCATCGACCATTTGCTGGCCATGCTGGGCGTGGGGCTCTGGGGCGGCCAGCAGCGCCGCGGCTGGGGGCAGCCCGCCACCTTCCTCGGCATGATGCTGCTCGGCGCGCTGGCCGGCATGGCGGGCGTGACGGTGCCGGGGCTGGAAACGGGCATCGCCGCCACGGTGGCACTGGCGGGGCTGGCCATCGCGCTGGCGCTGGCCTTGCCGAACTGGCTGGGCGTGTTGCTGGTGGGTATGTTTGCGCTGGCGCATGGCAATGCACATGGCCAGGAATTGCCGTCCGCCGCGGCCGCGTGCGGCTTCCTGCTGGCCTCGGCCATGCTGTTGTGTGCTGGACGTTTCACCGGCCAGGTGCTGGCCGAGCGCCTGTTGCGTGTGGCCGGCGTGGCCTTGACGGCCGCCGGCGTGGTGCTGATGGGAATGAATTAAGCGCCGGGGCGCTTGTCGGACAGCACGATGGGTGCCGCGTTTTCCGGATGTAAGCCCTGGTGGCCCGCATATACGGCGGCAATCGCCGCCATGTCGGCGTCCTTGTCGCCCGTCAAATACAGATGGTCGACGACGCCCAGCACCTTGTTCGGATAGTCTATGTAGACGAGCAACAACGGCACCTTGGCGGCCAGCGCCAGGTGATAAAAGCCGCTTTTCCAGTTCGGACGGTAGCTGCGCGTCGCTTCCGGCGTGATGGCCAGCCAGTACCAGTCTGCGGCCAGCATGCGTTCGGCCTGGCGCTGTATCGTGCCGCTGGTGGTGCTGCGGTCGACGGGTTCGCCACCGAGGTAGCGCAGCACCTTGCCCATGGGGCCACGGAACAGCGTATCCTTGGCCAGCCAGCGGAAGGGCAAGGACACCGCCCACTTGCCGAACAGGCCCACCATGAAATCCCAGTTGGACGTGTGCGGGTAGACGACGGCGATGCCGCGCGGCCCCGGCAGGGGACGGAAGCGCATGCGCCAGCCGAACAGGTGCAGCACCCGCAGCGCGCAGCGCTGGTGCCAGGTCGGCAAGTCGCCCGCTTGTACAAATAAATCGTCCATTGATACCCTTCAGTGACACTGTTCTTAATGGGATGGCGCTGGTGGCCATTTTCCTTGAAGCAAAAATTCTGCGCAGGCATTCTATACGGGGCTGGCGGTGGCGACAAGCAGCCGGGCCCGCCATCCATGCGGTGCCGGGGCCGTGCTCACTGCCATTTTAACCATGTCCGGGTACTGCGCCGGGCACTAAATGCACGCCATGTGGTCAAAACTTGCTGCAGTGTAGATCCACCAGACATGGAGCCATGGCATGAAGAAGAGTATCGACGTGCTTAATAGCAACAATGACGGAGAGAATGTCAGAACGGACAAGGCGATGGCCGAACTGGTCGAGCGCGGTGTCGCTTTCCACCACGCCCTGGGCAGGACGGTGGCGACGGCTTATTTGCGCGAGCACGCCGTGCCGGCCGACGTCATTTACCGCGTTTTCAGCAGCGCCCAGGCGCGTCGGCCCGCGCGGCCGGCCCGGCGCCGATGGCGCTGAGCGGCCCGGGTGTTGCGCATTTGATGTTGAGATAAAACAAACGGCGGGCGCGCCGATATCGGCGCTTTGTCTGCGCCTGTATCGTTGCGCCCGCCATAAAGGGGGAGGTGTGCGCAGCTATGCGCCGCTACGCCGTGTGCAGCCGCTTGTTTGATCGGCTATCGCGCCTCTTGGCGTGCTCAGGCCAGCGCCGGATAGTCCGTGTAACCGGCGGCGTCCGGGGCATACAGGGTGGCCGGGTTCAGCGGATTGAGCGGCGCGTCGCTGTGCAGGCGGATGGGCAAGTCGGGGTTGGCGATGAACCACAGGCCGAAGGCCACGGCATCGGCTTCGCCCTTGGCCAGCAAGGCTTCGGCCGCCGCCTTGTCCATTTTTTCGTTGGCAATGTAGACGCCGCCGAATTCCTGCTTCAGATACGGGCCCAGGCGGTCGTCACCGAGCGCTTCGCGCGCGCAGATGAAGGCGATGCCCCGTTTGCCCAGTTCGCGTGCCACGTAGCCAAAGGTGGCGCGCGGGTCGGAATCGCCCATGTCGTGCGCGTCGCGGCGTGGCGCCAGATGCATGCCCACCTTGTCCGCGCCCCACACTGCTATGCACGCATCCGTCACTTCCAGCATCAATCGGGCACGGTTCTCGATCGAGCCGCCGTAGTTGTCCGTGCGCAAGTTGGTGCTGTCTTGCAGGAACTGGTCGAGCAAATAACCATTGGCGCCATGGATTTCCACGCCGTCGAAGCCCGCTTTCTTTGCGTTTTCGGCGCCCAGTCGGTAGGCGGCCACGATGCCGGGGATTTCTTCCGCGTCCAGTGCGCGCGGCGTGACGAATTCCTGTTGCGGGCGTACCAGGCTCACATGGCCGGCCGGCTTGACGGCGCTGGGCGCCACGGGCAAGTCGCCATTCAGGAACAGGGGAGCGGAAATGCGGCCCACATGCCACAGTTGCAGCACGATCTTGCCGCCCGCGTCATGCACGGCCTTGGTGATGTGTTTCCAGCCTTCCACCTGTTCATCGGACCAGATGCCCGGCGTGTCGGCATAGCCCACGCCCTGCGGCGTGACGGCCGTCGCTTCCGAGATGATCATGCCGGCCGAGGCGCGCTGTGCGTAGTACTCGGCCATCAGGGCGTTGGGCACGCGGCCCGGGTTGCCGGCGCGCGAACGCGTCAGCGGCGCCATGATGATGCGGTTTTTCAGTTGCAAACTGCCGATGGTGATGGGGTCGAATAAAGTTGCCATGATTGTCCTTGTGAGTGCCGCTCAGGCGGCGTTGAGATGGGGATGCTTACAAACCTTGCTGCATGTGCTCCAGAAAGGCCTCGATGGTGGCTTCATTGCGCTTGAAAAAGCTCCATTGGCCAACTTTCCTGGCGGAAATCAAGCCTGCCTTTTGCAAGGTGGCCAGGTGGGCCGAGACCGTCGATTGCGACAGGCCCAGCCGACGGTCGATCAGGCCGGCGCAGACGCCGAAGTCGAGCGGATGGTCTTGTTCGCAAAAATACTGCTCCGGCTCCTTCAGCCACTGCAGGATCTGCCGCCGTACGGGATTGGCCAGCGCCTTGTGGATGGCGTCGATGTCCATGCTGTTCCTCCTGGTCGATGTTCGTCTTCAAACGATATATGTATCGTCTTTTGTCAATTTCAATATCGGTATAATACGATATAGTAAAAAAACGTGCTGGCCGTTGGATATTTCAAGCAGGGATCAGGCGAAGTGGAGCAGCAGCAGGGCGAGGACGGCGGGCACCGTTTGCAGGTAAAGGATGCGCGTCATGACGGTCATTGCGCCCCACACGCCGGCCACGGCGATGCAGGCCAGGCCGAACACGGTGAACGCATGGGCGATGGCCGCGTCCGGGTGGAAAAAGCCCAGTGCCAGCGCCGCGACGAGAAAGCCGTTGTAGCAGCCCTGGTTCGACATGGCGGGGCGCACGATTTCCGCCTTTTCCTTGCTCAGGCCAAAGACCTTGCGGCCGCGCGCATCGAACAGCACGGTTTCCAGCAGCACGATGTAGACGTGCAGCAGCAGGATGAGGGCGGTAAGAATCTGGGCCAGTAGCAGCATCATTGCTCCCCGAGAATAAATAGATGCGCAATTATGCTGCCAGGCGCATGTTTTTTGGCACCAGCACGAGAAAAAATGTGCTTGCGGCAAGACCTTTCACCGAATGGTATACTTTTCCTTTTGCTCCTGTGGGGACGACCCCGCTCGATGTGGGGGCTGCATGGCGGGGACGACCCTGCCGCCTCGGGAGAAGAAGATGGCGTGGATTATTCTGGTATTGGCGGGCTTGCTGGAAATTGGCTGGGCCATCGGCCTCAAGTACAGCGCCGGTTTTACGCGCCTCGTGCCGTCCGTGCTGACGGCGGTGTCCATGCTGGGCAGCGTGGTGATGCTGGGCCTGGCCTTGCGCACCTTGCCGCTGGGCACGGCCTACGCCATCTGGACGGGCATCGGCACCGTGGGCACGGCCATCTTCGGCATCATGGTGCTGGGCGAACCGGCCAGCGCCGCGCGCATCGCCTGCATCGCCCTGATCGTGTCGGGCATCCTGGGCTTGAAATTGCTCAGCCCGCAATAAAGGATGCCAGCATGAGTCTTGCCACGACGTATTTCTACCTGGCCATCGCCATCATCGCCGAAGTCATCGCCACCAGCGCCTTGAAGGCGTCCGAGGGCTTCAGCCGCTTGTGGCCCAGCGTGATCACCGTGGTCGGCTACGGCATCGCCTTCTGGTGCTTGTCGCTGACCCTGAAGGTCATTCCTACCGGCATCGTGTATGCGATCTGGTCGGGCGTGGGCATCGTGCTCATTTCCGCCGTGGGCTGGTTCTGGTTCAAGCAAAGCCTCGATACGCCGGCAATGATCGGCCTGGGGCTGATCATTGCCGGCGTGCTCGTGATTAATCTTTTCTCCAAATCAGTGGGGCATTGATCAGAAGCTGCTGGCCACCCGCGCCAGGTAATACCACTCGGCATTGGCTTGCGCATTGACGTCCGGGAAGAGGATGTAGGCGTCGAATTCGGCCGTCACGGGCGTGCCGTCCGCGCGCACGCCGATCTGTTCGCCCTGTTTGACCTTGTCGAAGCTGGACCAGGTCTTGATGAAGCGGTCGCTTGCATGCAGCTTGTCGTGCACGACGACCATGTTCAGCGCTTCCATGTCCGCGTCGGCGATGGGTTCCGGTTGCGGCGCATCAATGAAGCCCAGGAAGGCCAGGGTATTCTTGATGGCGCGGTAAGCCACGTCCGGCGCAGCCGGGTCCGCGTGCTGGCCGCATTCCAGGGTCAGCGCATAGCCGCCCGTCGAGCGCATGTATTCGGTCGTGCCCACGCCGTAGCGCAAGACCAGGCCCACCTGGTCGCTATTGCCCAGGCGGCGCTGCACGCCCTGGCCATACGCATGCAGCCAGCCATCGACGAAGCGGCGCACGCCCAGGCGGCGCGCCAGTGCGCGCTCCTTGTCTTCATGCTGGAATGGTTGCAGCGGGCCATCGTTGTTGCGCGGACCCACCATGACGAAGGGCTGGCTGTCGGCGTTGAACGAGTGCAAGTCCAGCAGCACGTCGTGCTGGCCCAGCAAAGGGCACAGCCAGTTGGCGATGCGGTCTTCAAAATCCTGTGGATTGTCGTTCGGGAACAGATTGCGGTTCAGGTTGCGGTCGCCGCTGCGCACGCCCTTGGCGTAGGCGAGCGGGTTGGTGATGGGCACGAAGGTGACGCTGCCGGCCACGATGGAGAGGGCGCCGCTGTCGAGTTCAGCCATCACGCGGTGGATGCCCTTGGTGCCGCAGGTTTCATTGCCGTGCACGGCGCCCGTGACGATCAGGCGCGGGCCGCTGCCCTGGCCCGTGTAGTTGATGGACTTGAAGTGGAGTGCGCTGCTCATGCTGGACATATCCTATGCTGTTGCGGGAAGGGAAAGCGGGGTCGGCATATTTTAGCGGGATTCGCCGTGTACGCCTGCAAAAATGTGGCCATGGCGCACTCTGGCGTGGCATGATCGGCGCCACCGTTGTTTTCCCTTGCCCATTTCATGTCCAGCACGACCCATCCTTCCCGCCTGTACGGCCTCGACACCTTGCGGGCGCTGGCCATCGTGCTCGTCTTCATGAACCACTATCTGCTGTTCGTCAGCGAGGGCGGGGCGTTCGGTTTCTGGGGAGAAATCGGCTGGACGGGTGTCGACCTGTTCTTTGCCCTCAGCGGCTATCTGATCGGCAACCAGATCTTTGCCGCCCTGCGCAGCGAACACGGCTTTTCCCTGTCCCGCTTCTATGCGCGGAGATTCTTGCGCACCTTGCCCAATTTTTATGTCGTGCTGGCTTTGTATTATCTGTGGCCCGCGTTTCGCGGCGATAACGCGCTATTGCCGCTGTGGAAATTCCTGACGTTTACGCAAAACATCAACCTGACGCCGGGCACGGCGTTTTCCCATGCGTGGTCCTTGTGCGTGGAAGAGCAGTTCTATGTGCTGTTGCCGGCCGTGGCGCTGGCGATCGCCGCCTGCCGCAAATCCTTGCTGTGGGCCTGGCTGGCCGTGGCCGCCAGCTTGATCGTCGGCATGCTGGTGCGCGCCTACCTGTGGGAGGAGTACGTGCAAGTGCCGCGCGGCGGTCTCGGCTATTACAAGTATATCTATTACGCGTCGTGGTGCCGCTTCGACGAGCTGGTGGCGGGCGTGGCGCTGGCGCTGCTGAAAAACCACCATCCCGGCGCCTGGGCGCGCCTGACCGCCTATGGCAACCGTACCTTGCTGGCGGGAATGGCCGGTACGGCGCTGATGTTTTATGTGTTTCTCACCGATCACTATGGCTATGCCGTGACGGTGTTCGGCTATCCGGCCCTGGCCGCCAGTTTCAGCTTGCTGCTGATCGCGGCACTCAGTCCCGGCAGCGCGCTCTATCAACTGCGCGTGCCGGGCGCGGCCAGCCTGGCCCTGTGGTCGTATGCGATTTATCTGTTGCACAAGCAGCTGTGCATCCTGCTGCGCCCGTTCCTGCAGGAGATGGGGCATGGGCCGGACGGGGCGCCGGCGATACTGATCAGTGTCGCCGTCAGTATCTTGACGGGCTGGCTCTTGTATAGAGTGGTGGAAACGCCGTTCATGCGTTTGCGGGCGCGCTATGTGCCCGCCAATCACGCGTGATGATTACATGTCGATCACATCGAGCCCCCGCGGCGTGCCCACCAGCAATTCCAGGATCGCATGCACGCGCAGATTCGTGTCTTCGTGTTCGGTATTGAGGATCAAGGTGCGCAGGCCGGGCACGGCTTCCGCGATGTGGGGACTGGCGTAGGCATTGATCAATAACAAGACCAGGTCCGTGGCGCCCGCGCCGGGCTGGCGCCGCAGCCGCTCGTGGATCACGTTCAGCAGCGCGCGCTGCATGCGCGGCGTGGGATTGCTGATGTAGGCGAAGACGCTAGGCGTGTTGGCGATGGCCGCGCAGATGCGCCGCTCCATCTCGTCCGGCTTGACGTCGGAAGCGATATCGAAATACGCGGCATTCCAGCGCGTGCGCGCATACGGGTGGCCGGGCGGGAAGGAATCGGCCGTCTCGAAACCGCAGATGCGGCTCAGGGTTTTCAGCCAGCTTATTATGGTGGAGTTCATGCCGCGATTCTAGCGGCATTCCAGGTGCCCGGGGCCGACTGTATATAAAGGAGGCTGACGCCCGGGAAGCGGATGAAAAAGAGATTAAAGTTTCCTGTAAAACAGCCCTTGTCATTCTGGGAAAGCCTCTCTATAATGCTGGTCTTCGGGGCGGTTAGTTCAGCTGGTTAGAATACTTGGTCGACATCCAAGGGGTCGGGGATTCGAATTCCTCACCGCCCACCAGAATTTAGCAGCAAGTGGTTTTGAAGAGTTTTAAGCTGGCGCAAGCCGCAAGCGGTCATTTGAAATACAATGATCAACAAAAGTTTTACGGGCGGTTAGTTCAGCTGGTTAGAATACTTGGTCGACA
Organism: Janthinobacterium sp. TND4EL3; assembly: GCF_900156175.1. GTDB lineage: Bacteria > Pseudomonadota > Gammaproteobacteria > Burkholderiales > Burkholderiaceae_D > Janthinobacterium. Next base: position 45,712 of record NZ_FTMV01000019.1, on the reverse strand, counting down.
TCCAAGGGGTCGGGGATTCGAATTCCTCACCGCCCACCAGAATGCAGTTAGAGAGAAAGGGTAAACCGGTTATGACACCGCGAACTACTACCAAGCTTTGGGAGTGACGCTAGTCGAACGGGTTTCCTTTGTCTCAAGAAAGTGAAAAACGCGGCTAGTCCGCGTTTTTTTGCGTCTGCGTTTTCCTTTCAGTTATTTTACCCATCACATCGCAGTTTTACCTGGCGCCAGCGCCGATATGGAGATCAATATGCTTACAATCCGACTTCCCGATGGTTCCGCCCGTCAATTTGACGGCCCGGTCACCGTGGCCCAGGTTGCGGCCAATATTGGTACCGGCCTGGCCAAGGCGGCCCTGGCGGGCAAGGTTGACGGCAAGCTGGTCGATACTTCCTATCTGATCGAGCAAGACGCGGAACTGGCGATTGTCACGGACAAGGACGCCGATGGCCTGGAAGTGATCCGCCATTCGACGGCCCACTTGCTGGCCTATGCCGTCAAGGAATTGTTCCCGGACGCGCAAGTGACCATCGGTCCCGTGATCGACAACGGCTTTTATTATGACTTCGCCTACAAGCGCCCGTTCACGCCGGAAGACCTGGTCGCAATCGAAAAGAAAATGGCGGAACTGGCCAAGAAGGATGAGCAAGTCACGCGCAAGGTCGTTGCGCGCGACGAAGCCATCGAGTACTTCAAGGGCATCGGCGAGGCGTACAAGGCTGAGCTGATCGGCTCGATCCCGGCTGACCAGGAAGTGTCGCTGTATTCCGAAGGCAAGTTCACGGACTTGTGCCGCGGCCCCCACGTGCCATCGACGGGCAAGCTGAAGGTCTTCAAGCTGATGAAGCTGGCCGGCGCCTACTGGCGCGGCGACTCGAAAAACGAGATGCTGCAGCGTATCTATGGCACGGCCTGGGCCAAGAAGGAAGACCAGGAGCTGTATCTGCACAACCTGGAAGAGGCGGAAAAGCGCGATCACCGCAAGCTGGGCAAGCAGCTCGATTTCTTCCATTTCCAGGAAGAAGCGCCAGGCCTGATCTTCTGGCACCCGAAAGGCTGGTCGATCTGGCAGCAAGTCGAGCAGTACATGCGCAATGTGTACCAGGTCAACGGCTACCAGGAAGTCAAGGCGCCGCAAATCCTTGATCGTGGCCTGTGGGAAAAAACCGGTCACTGGGATAATTACCGTGAAAACATGTTCATCACGGAATCGGAAAACCGCGCCTATGCGCTGAAGCCGATGAATTGCCCTGGCCATATCCAGATTTTCAACAATGGCATGCGCAGCTATCGCGACTTGCCATTGCGCTACGGCGAATTCGGCCAATGCCACCGCAACGAGCCGTCGGGCGCCTTGCACGGCATGATGCGCGTGCGCGGCTTTACGCAGGATGACGGTCACATTTTCTGCCTGGAAGAGCAGATCGCCGGCGAAGTGACGGCGTTCCACCAGCAGGCAATGGATGTGTACACGGCATTCGGCTTCACGAATATCGACGTGAAACTGGCCTTGCGCCCCGATAACCGCATCGGCACGGAAGAATCGTGGGACTTCGCCGAGGAATCGTTGCGTTCGGCCCTGCGCGCCTGTGGCGTGGAATGGACGGAATTGCCGGGCGAGGGCGCGTTCTACGGTCCGAAGATCGAGTACCACCTGAAGGATAGTCTGGGCCGCGCATGGCAAGTGGGCACCGTGCAGATCGATCCGTCGATGCCGGGCCGCCTGGGTGCCGAATACGTGGCCGTGGACAACACGCGCCAGGTCCCCATCATGCTGCACCGCGCGATCGTGGGCTCGCTGGAACGTTTCATCGGCATCCTGATCGAACACTACGCGGGCGCCATGCCGCTGTGGTTGTCGCCGGTGCAGGTGTCGGTGTTGAATATTTCCGACGCTCAAGCTGATTATGTACAGGAAGTTACAACAAAACTGCGCAAAGCGGGGCTGCGCGTGCAGGCTGATTTGCGTAACGAGAAGATTACCTATAAAATACGTGAACATTCCGTACAAAAATTGCCTTACATCTTAGTAATTGGCGACAAAGAACGGGATGCGAATACAGTGGCCGTGCGGGCGCGGGGCAATGTCGATCTGGGCGTCATGTCCGTCGATGCCCTGATTGAGCGACTCAAACATGAAGTCGACACCAAGGCCTGACGAGGAAACTCGCTGCACGACCGTCTTACAAGATTTTTAAAGGAAATTACAATAGCTACTGACAAGTCACATCGCATCAATGGCGAAATCACTGCCCCTGAAATGCGTTTAAGCGGGGTCGATAACGAGCCACTCGGTATCGTAAGTTTGGCTGAAGCCTTCCGCCTGGCGGAAGAGGCAAACGTCGACCTGGTGGAAATTGCGCCTACCGCGCAGCCACCGGTATGCCGTTTGATGGACTACGGCAAATTTAAGTATTCGGAGCAAAAGAAAGCTCACGAAGCCAAATTGAAGCAAAAGATCATCCTCGTGAAGGAAGTCAAATTCCGTCCGGGGACTGATGATGGTGACTACAATATCAAGTTGCGTAATCTCATCAAGTTCCTTGAAGACGGCGATAAAACCAAGATCACCTTGCGTTTCCGCGGTCGCGAGATGGCGCACCAGGATATTGGCTTCCGCATGCTGGAACGTCTGAAAGCCGATCTGGAGCCGTACGGCCAGGTCGAGCAGTTCCCGAAGATGGAAGGCCGCCAAATGATCATGGTTCTTTCGCCTAAGAAGAAGAAGTAAGTTACAATAGCGTTTTACTGTGGGTGAACACTGCGCGTGCCAGCATTGGCGCGGCGTCAAACCCCAGGCAGAATTTGCGCGGCCCGCTCAGCAATGTGCGGGCCGCGTGAACTGTAGCGGACTCGCATCCGCTGCACAACATGTGAAAGCAGGCATCTAAGCGCAGCGTCGTGTTGCCACCTGCAATCCTGTTATAAATGGAGCTGTCCGTAAGAGGACAGATTGCTATGCCTAAAATGAAGACCAAAAGCTCCGCGAAAAAACGTTTTCGCGTGCGTCCAGGTGGAACAGTCAAGTCGGGTCACGCGTTCAAACGCCACATCCTGACCAAGAAAACCACCAAAAACAAACGTCAGTTGCGCGGTACCCGTAACATCAACGCATCGGATGTCACATCCGTCATGCGCATGATGCCGACTGCTTAATCTCACACTCAATTTAAGGAGTTACTATGCCTAGAGTAAAACGTGGGGTTACAGCTCGTGCCCGTCATAAGAAGATTCTTGTTCAAGCTAAAGGCTACCGTGGTCGCCGCAGCCGTGTATACCGTGTTGCCAAGCAAGCAGTTATGCGCGCTGGCCAATACGCTTACCGCGATCGCCGCAACAAGAAGCGCGTTTTCCGCCGCCTGTGGATCGCCCGTATCAACGCCGCTTCCCGTGAGCATGGCGTAACGTACAGCGTATTCATGAACGGCTTGAAAAAAGCAAATATCGAACTGGACCGTAAAGTCCTGGCCGATATGGCTGTGATGGACAAGCCAGCATTCGCTGCGATTGTCAACGCAGTGAAAGCAAAAATCGCTGCGTAAGCACGGTGATTGCACAACGTCATCCACAGGGTGACGTTATAAAGAGCGGGGCAGGGGTTTTAACACCTTATGCCCCGTTTCCGTTTTTGATTGTTGGATTTTAGCTAACCGAGTCCAGAATTGATGTCCAAAACAGGAAATGCCGCATGAACTCCCTAGAAGAACTCGTCGTCTCGGCCCAGGCTGACTTTATCGCCGCCGCAGACGCTGCCGCACTTGAAAACGCCAAAGCCCGCTACCTGGGCAAGACTGGCCAGATTACTGAAATGATGAAGGGCCTGGGCAAGCTGGACCCGGACGCGCGCAAGGCGCAGGGCGCCCTGATCAACGCCGTCAAAGTGCAGATCGAGGACGCGCTGACGGCGCGCCGTGATGCACTGGCAGATGCTCAAATGCAAGGCCGCCTGAACGCCGAAGCGATCGACGTCACCTTGCCAGGCCGTGGCCGCATGCCCGGCGGCATCCATCCCGTGATGCGCACGTGGGAGCGTGTCGAGGAAATCTTCCGCTCGATCGGCTTCGACGTGGCCGATGGCCCCGAAATCGAAAACGACTGGACCAACTTCACGGCGCTGAACAGCCCGGAAAACCATCCAGCCCGTTCCATGCAAGATACGTTCTACATCGATGGCAACGACACCGATGGCAAGCCCTTGCTGCTGCGCACGCACACGAGCCCCATGCAGGTGCGCTATGCGCGCACGCATACGCCGCCGATCAAGGTCATCGCGCCGGGCCGCACCTACCGCGTCGACAGCGACGCCACCCATTCGCCCATGTTCCACCAGGTCGAAGGCCTGTGGATCGCCGAAGACATCAGCTTTGCCGACCTGAAGGGCGTGTACCTGAACTTCGTCAAGGCATTCTTTGAAACGGACGACCTGCAGGTGCGCTTCCGTCCGTCGTACTTCCCGTTCACGGAACCGTCGGCCGAGATCGACATCGCCTTCGGCTCGGGTCCGCTGAAAGGCCGCTGGCTGGAAGTGTCGGGCGCGGGCCAGGTGCATCCGACCGTGGTGAAGAACTTTGGCCTCGATCCCGAGAAATTCATCGGTTTCGCTTTCGGCTCCGGCCTGGAACGCTTGACGATGCTGCGCTACGGCATCAACGACCTGCGCCTGTTCTATGAAGGCGACTTGCGTTTCTTGAAGCAATTCAACTAAGCGTTGTTCCGTTTGATTCATGGCGCTTGAGCGCCCGTGCGCTCGCGCTGTGAGCTTTGACCATTTGAAGGCTTGATTATGCAATTTTCCGAAAACTGGCTCCGTACCATGGTCGATCCGAAGATGACTTCGGACGAACTGGCCCATCTGCTGACCATGTCCGGTCTCGAAGTCGAGGACGTCGATCCCGTCGCCCCGCCGTTCTCGAACGTGGTGGTGGGTTTGGTCCTGGAGATGGAGAAACATCCGAACGCGGACCGCCTGAACGTGTGCCAGGTCGACGTCGGCACGGGCACCATGCTCAATATCGTCTGCGGCGCGCCGAACGTGCGCCCGGGCTTGAAAGTCGTCTGCGCGATGGCCGGCGCCGTGCTGCCCCCTGGCGCCGATGGCAAGCCGTTTGAAATCAAGGTGGGCCAGCTGCGCGGCGTCGAGTCGCAAGGCATGCTGTGCTCCGCGCGCGAATTGAAATTGTCGGAAGAAAACGCCGGCTTGATGGAATTGCCGGATGACGCGCCGATCGGCCAGAATTTCCGCGATTACTATGCGCTCAACGACTTGAAATTCACCATCAAGTTGACGCCGAACAAGGCGGACTGCCTGTCCGTGCTGGGCGTGGCGCGCGAAGTGTCGGCATTGACGGGCGTGCCCCTGAATGCGCCCCAGTTCCGCACCGTGCCGGTTTCCAGCGATGAAATCCTGCCCGTCAAAGTCAGCGCGCCGGACCTATGCGGCCGTTTCACGGGCCGCGTCATCCGCGGCCTGAACGCCAAGGCAGCCACGCCGGACTGGATGAAGCAGCGCCTCGAGCGCAGCGGCCAGCGTCCGTTGTCGGCCCTGGTCGACATTTCCAACTATGTCATGCTGGAACTGGGCCGTCCCAGCCACGTATTCGACTTGGCAAAGATCCACGGCAGCCTCGACGTGCGTTGGGGCAAGGCGGGCGAATCCGTCAAGCTGTTGAATGGCAACACCGTTGCCGTCGACGAGTGGATCGGCGTCATTGCCGACGAGCAGGAAATCGAATCCTTGGCCGGCATCATGGGCGGCGACGCCAGCTCGGTGTCGGACGATACGGACAGCATCTACCTGGAAGCGGCATTCTGGTGGCCGAACGCGATCCAGGGCCGCGCCCGCCGTTTGAATTTCTCGACCGATGCGGCGCACCGCTTCGAGCGCGGCGTCGATTTCGCCACCACCGTCGAGCACATCGAGCGCATCACGGCCCTGATCGTGGAAATCTGCGGCACGCCGGCCACCACCGTCGGCCCCGTCGACGACCACGTGGTGAACTTGCCGCAACGCCAGCCCGTGACCATGCGCACGGCGCGCGCACAGAAAGTCATCGGCGTGCCGCTGACCGATGCGCTGATCGCCGACATCTTCACGCGCCTGGCCCTGCCGTTCACCCTGGCCGACGGCGTGTTTTCCGTGACCTCGCCCAGCTACCGTTTCGACATCGAGATCGAGGAAGACCTGATCGAGGAAGTGGCGCGCGTGTACGGCTTTGAAAACATCCCGACCCTGCCGCCCGTGGCCGCGAACGTGATGCAGATCGCGCCGGAAAATACCCGCTCCTTGTTTGCGGTACGTCATGTGCTGGCCGACCTGGGCTTCCAGGAAGTGGTTAACATGAGCTTTGTCGATACGGCATGGGAGCGCGATTTCTCGGGCAACACCAATCCGATCAAATTGCAGAACCCGATCGCCAGCCAGATGAGCGTGATGCGTTCCTCGCTGATTGGCAGCCTGATCGCCAACGTGCGCTATAACCTGAACCGCAAGACGAACCGCGTGCGCATCTTCGAAGTGGGCGCCATCTACCAGCGCGACGACAGCGTGCAAAACGGCCCCTTGTCGGTGGCCGGTTACGCCCAGCCGAAGCGCGTGGCCGCCATGGCCTACGGTGCGGTGGCCGACGAGCAGTGGGGCCAGGCCTCGCGCACGGTCGATTTCTTCGACGTGAAGGCGGACCTGGAAGCGCTGTTCGCGCCGCTGGTCTTGCGTTTTAGCAAAGCGGAACATCCGGCCCTGCATCCGGGCCGTTCGGCCAATGTGGAGCTCGACGGCAAGGTCATCGGTTTCATCGGCGAACTGCACCCGCGCTGGATGCAAAAATATGACTTGCCGCTGGCGCCCGTGCTGTTCGAAGTCGACGCTGCTGCCCTGACGCAACGGGTCGTGCCCGTGTACCAGGAAATCTCGAAATTCCCTGGCGCCAGCCGCGACCTGGCCGTGGTCGTCAAGCAATCGGTGGCCGTGCAGGATCTGCTCGACAGTTTCCAGGCGGCCGCGAAGGCAAGCCCCGCAGCGCGTATCGTGCAAGCCATTGTTTTATTTGATGAATATCGTGGAAAAGGGCTGGAAACGGATGAAAAAAGCCTTGCTTTCCGGATTAGCTTGCAAGATACTCAAAACACCCTGCAAGACGATGTCGTCGATGGCCTGATGGCTGTGCTGATCGATGCCGCGAAGCAGGGCCACGACGCGAAACTGCGTTCGTAATTACCGGACTGGCCGTCGCTTTTTGCGTGACGGCCTTTCCGTCGTCAACCGTAGACGAACCTGCCATGTGGCCGGTTCGGGCGCACAGAAAAGGCAGGGCAGGAAAATTAATAATAGCGACGTTGATTCCGCCGTACTGCAATCCGCATTGGCCGCCGATCTGCATCGGGCCATGCTGGTTGCCAAAGTGCGCCAGGAAGCGGAAAAAGATCTACCCACCTTGACCAAGGCGGAACTGGCCGAACTGTTGTTCGAGCAGGTGGGCCTGAACAAGCGCGAAGCGAAGGATATGGTCGAGACCTTTTTCGACGAGATCCGCAATGCGCTCGAGCGTGGCGAAGCCGTCAAGCTGTCCGGTTTCGGCAATTTCCAGTTGCGCGACAAGCCGCAACGGCCGGGTCGCAACCCGAAAACGGGCGAAGAAATTCCCATCACGGCGCGGCGCGTCGTGACCTTTCATGCGAGCCAGAAGCTGAAAAGCATGGTCGAAGAGACCAGTCCGCTGGCACGTGCTGCCTGAGTGAGTGGCGATGAACGAGCGCATCAGTAAAACCGAGTTGATCGCCTTGCCGCCCATCCCGGCCAAGCGCTATTTCACGATCGGCGAGGTGAGCGAGTTGTGCGGCGTCAAACCGCACGTACTGCGCTACTGGGAGCAGGAGTTTTCCCAGCTCAAGCCGGTCAAACGACGTGGCAACCGCCGTTATTATCAGCATCATGAAGTGCTGCTGATACGGCGCATCCGTGAGTTGTTGTACGAGCAAGGTTTTACCATCAGCGGCGCGCGCAACAAGCTCGATAGCCGTGGCGCATCGCATGTCATCGTTGACGAGCTGCCGGTGCTGCCGGCCACGCCTGTCGTGCCACAGGAAGCGCCGCTGGACCGCGCGTGGATACGCGATGAATTAATTGCGATTTTAAACTTGCTAAAATAAGATTTGTACCAATATAGGTCGGGTTGTCCGATACCGCTTGACTATACTGCATGGTACAAGCGTTGGCGCTGCCGGTATCGTACGGTACGCTACATTTTGAATATAATGTTAATGTTGCGTTTTTGTTAGTGACGCTAAGCCGGAGCAGCGTTCAGGTTCCGGTAGTCTTTCCCAGGCCAGGAAAATTTAAGGGGAAACAATGATACGCGTTGCCATTTGTGATGATCACCAAATAGTACGAGCTGGATTCAAACAGATTTTTTCGTCGTCAGGCGATTTCAGTGTGGTGGCGGAAGCCGGTACGGGGCGCGAAGCGCTCGATATCGCCCGCCGCGAGATATGTGATGTGCTGTTGCTCGATATCGCCATGCCCGATCAGAGCGGCATCGATACCTTGCGCACGATACGCCAGGGCCAGCCGGAATTGCCCGTGCTGATCCTCAGCGGCTATCCCGCGCAGCAGTACGCGCTGAACCTGTTCAAGATGGGCGCGAACGGCTATCTGAACAAGGAATGCGAGGCGGACGAGCTGATGACGGCCGTGCGCACCGTGTACCAGGGACGCCGCTACGTCAGCTCCACCGTGGGCGAGTTGCTGGCGCAGTCATTCGACCGCGATACGAATGCCGCACTGCACACGGAATTGTCGGACCGCGAGTTCCAGGTCTTTTTACGCCTGGCGCGCGGCGCCACCGTGTCCGATATCGGCGTGGCCCTGTCGCTGAGCATCAAGACGGTGAGTACTTACCGTACGCGCATCATGGAAAAAATGGGCTTGCAATCGAACAGCGACTTGACCTATTACGCAATGAAAAACAATTTGCTTGACTAGCGCGGCGGTGCGATCATGGTTGCATGATCGCCCGGCGTGCCAGCCTGGCACAACTTGATGTTGTGCAGTGCAGCAGTCTGTGGCGAGGATTATAATTGGCCGGCGCCGGCGTTCTTTCCCGCGCCGAACCTTGCTAAGGATGCACACCAGGATGTATTTCACCGCTGAACCGGCCCCGAATCACCGCCTGCCCCTCTACAAGACGATCCTGTGCGTGACTTGCGCCTTGCTGCTTGTACTCAATGGTTTCAGTCTCTTCCATAACCTGCAGTCGCTGAAGGGCACGAATGCCTTGCTCAGCCAGAGCGCCCGCGTGGCTGACCGCCTGCAGTACCTGAACGTGCTCGTGCTCGATGCGGAAAGCAGCTTGCGCGGCTATTTCATTTCCGGCTCGGAAACCTATCTGGGCCCGTCGAAGACGGCTTCGACGGAAATCGAGAACGAATTCAACGAGTTGCAGACCTTGCTGGCGGGCAGTCCCACCCAGCTGAAGAACCTGGCCCAGCTGAAAAGCTTGATTCGCCGCAAGATGTCTATGTTGCAACAGGCGGTCGAGGTCTACAAGCAGGGCGGGTTGGCCGAGATCGTCAATATCTCGCGCGTCACCGATGACCGCGCCACCATGGATGAAATCCGCCTGCAGGTGGTGATCATGACGCGCGAGCAGAATGAAGCGTTGTCGACCGGCAGCGCCGCCTTTTACCATGAGTATCAGAAGGCCGTCATACTCGGTATCGGCATCAATGCGCTGGCCATCCTCGTGCTGATCATGTTTTACCAGCTGGTGCGGCGCAGCTTCCAGAACCGCGCGGCCGTCGAATACGCGCTGCAGAATGCCAATGACACCCTGGAGTCGACGGTAACCAAGCGCACCGAGCAATTATCCGTGCTGTCGCGCCATTTGATCAGCGTCAATGAGGTCGAGAAGGCGCGCCTGGCGCGCGAGCTGCACGACGAGCTGGGCGCCAATTTGACGTCGATCAGCATGGACCTGGGCGCCGTCACGCAGCAATTGGCGCACACGCAGCCGGAACTGGCCGCGCAACTGCGCCGCGCCAAGGCGACCCTGCTGGAAACGGTGGAATTGAAGCGCCGCATCGTCGAGGACTTGCGCCCCAGCCTGCTGGACAACCTGGGCCTGTGCGCCGCCATCGAAAGCTATTGCGAGGATTTCGCCCGCATGAGCTCAGTTCGCTGCGATACGGACGTGGCCATCAATATCGACAACCGCGAAGCGACCCTGACGATTGCCCTGTTCCGTATCGTGCAGGAATCGCTGACGAACATCCTCAAATATGCACGCGCCGGCATGGTCAGCGTGACCTTGAAACGCAATGAACACGGCCTGGTGCTGCGCGTCATCGACGACGGCATCGGCATCACGGAAGAGGCGCTGCAAAAGCCCATGTCGCACGGCTTGCTGGGCATGCGCGAACGGGCCTTGCTGCTGGGCGGCACGCTCACCGTGCGCCAGGGGCCGGAAGGCAAGGGCACATGCGTGGAAGCCGTGATTCCCTTGCCGCTGACGCCGGAGCCGGAAGAACTCGACGAAGACGCCAGCGTTTAAGTCATGGCGGGCGAAAAAATGGCCGGGCATGCAGCCCGGCCATTTTTTTATCGTGCTGCGGATTCAGTCAGCAAGGCATCAGCAACGGGAGACGTCGCGCAGCAAGCGGTCGTATTCCGTCTTGGCCACCTTGTAGCACTCGCCCGCATAGCATTCGAGGCCGGCGCGGTCCAGTACCGTGATATTGCCGCGGCGATAGTGGATCAAGCCTTCTTCCTGCAGCTTGCCGGCGGCGGCCGTGATGCTTTCGCGGCGCACGCCCAGCATGATGGAGATCAGCTCTTGCGTCACTTTCAATTCGTTCGATGGCGAACGGTCCAGACGGTCCAGCAGCCAGCGGCACAGTTTTTGCTCGATCGAGCTGTGGCGGCCGCCGACGGCGTTCTGCGCCATTTGCGCAAACAGGGCGTTGGTGTAGCGCATCAGCAGCTGGGGCAGGGCGCCGCCTTGATTGAAGGCGTCGCGCAAGCTCTGCGTTTTCAGGCGGTAACCGTAGCCAGCGCTCTGCACGACGGCCGTGCACATGGCGCGTTCGCCCGCCAGCAGCGAGGCGCCAGCCACGCCTTCATGGCCGACGACGGCGATTTCCGTCGTGGCGCCGTCTTCCATCACATACAGCAGGGAAATGATGGCCGTGGTGGGGAAGTAGCTGTATTCCAGGTTATTGCCGTAGGCATACAACTCCTTGCCGAAAGGCAGTTCCACCAATTCCAGGTCTTCGAACAGCGATTCGAGCGCGGCGCGCGGCAGGGCGGCCAGCAATTCATTCTGTTGGGCACTGCTGAGGCTAACCCGCGACGCAAGCTTGATTTCCCGGCCGGCCGCCGGCATGGCGCGCGGCAGCAACTGGTTCTTCTGGACCGGGGTGCTAAGTTGAGTATGGTTCATGGTATTTCCTCACAGGCTTTTTACATCGGAGTGCGATTGCCGCGTTGCCGGTCAAAGAAGTGCTGTTCCCATTTTGCAACAGCGTTTTTTTTCGACCGCGCGGTGCAGATCGCGATGTAGCTACTTTAAAAGCTTATGTAAGTGGCGAACATAAGATTAGCAGTCGCCACTTTGTAGTCTCTACTGAGGCGAAATTGTAGTCCTTGTCCTACATGCACACTTTAGCCTAGCTAGCCTTGCGCCGTTCTGCGCGATTTTGTGATATGACGCGCGGCTTGTTGGCGCTCCACAGGCCGGCTGGACGCACGCTGGGCAAGCCGTTGCGCATGCCGGCGACGGGCGCCGGACGCGCTGCCGCCACGTCCTGTTCGCCCAGGCGGAAGCGGCTGACAGCCTGCGTCAGCGCTTCGCCTTGCTGGTGCAGGCGCTGCGAGCCGGCGCGCGCCTCCTCGACCAGGCCCGCATTCTGGCGCGTCATGTCGTCGATCTGCGCCAGCGCCGCATTGATCTGGGCAATCTCGCCATTCTGCTCGGCGCCGGCGCTGCTGATGCGCCCGATGACCACGGCCACCTGCTGCACGGCGTCGACCACTTGCCGCATGGTGCTGCCGGCCGCGTTGACCAGGTCGCCGCCCGCGTCGACGGTGGCGACGGAATCGCCGATCAGGCGCTTGATCTGCTGCGCCGCCTCGCTGGAGCGCTGCGCCAGGCTGCGCACCTCGGCCGCCACGACGGCAAAGCCGCGCCCCTGCTCGCCCGCGCGCGCCGCTTCCACGGCCGCGTTCAGGGCCAGGATGTTGGTCTGGAAGGCGATGCCGTTGATGACGCCGATGATGTCGACGATCTTGTGCGAGCTGGCCTTGATCGAGGCCATGGTGTCGACCACGGCGCTGACCGTCTCGCCGCCGCGCAGGGCCACTTCGGCCGCCGACGCCACCAGCGTGCGACCCTGTCCTACGTGGGCTTCGTTGCGGCCCACGGTGGCCGTCAGCTCGCGCATCGAGTCCACGGTGGCGCCCAGCGCCTGCGATTGCGTGGCCGTATGGCCGGACAGGGCGGCGTTGCCGTCGGCGATGTCCGCGCCGGCCGTGGCGATGACGGCTGCGCCGCCGCGGATTTCCTGCACCAGGGTGGCCAGGCCGTGCGTCATGGCGCCGAAGTCGCGCACCAGGTCGCCGATCTCGTCGTGCGCCTGCGAGGTGATGCGCTGCGACAGGTCGCCCGCCGCCGCCGCGCCGACGGCCACGCGCAGCTGCGTGACGTCGCGCGCGAACGCGGCATAGAAGCCCGCGCACAGGTAGGCGGCGGCCAGCAGCACCAGCAGCATGGCGGCCAGGATCAGGGTGCGGCGCGCCTGATCGCGGGCGATGCGCTGCGCCAGCACGCTGTCGAGGGCCGTGGCGGAGGCGCCGGACAGCGCGTGCAGTGCATCGATGGCCTGCATGCCGGCGGCGTGGAATTGCGCGCCCGAGGTCTGGTCGTAGGAATTCGTCACCTCGTTCTTCGTGCGTTCGAGGAAGGCCAGCGCCGCCGGCACGGCTTTCAGGGCCGGCTGCAGGCTGGCGCGCAGGTCCGGCCTGGCGGCGAGGATTTCCTCGTAGCGGGCAGGCAGGCGTTCCAGTTCATGGCGCGCGATCAGGGCGTTGGCGTTGACGAGCTGGTCTTCGTTCGCCTCGAACAGGCCCGTGTCGATGTAGGCGGCGCCGCGCCCGGCGATATCGGACAGGCTCTCGGCCAGGTCGGGCAGGGTGGTCGTGAAGGCGGCGCTCAGGTGGTTGGCGCCCGCGTCGGGGTCCAGGCTCAGGTGCGAGCGGTCGGCCACCAGCTGGCCCAGTTTGCCCGCCTGGCGCAGCAGCGCCGTGTGCGCCGCGTAGCTGTCGCGCGCCGCGATGCCCGCCTGGCGGCCCAGCAGGGCTTGCCACTGCTTCGTCAGCTCGGCGGCCTGGGGCAGGCCCGCGCCGGCCGGCAGGCGCGCCAGGGCCGCCAGCGCGGCCGTGATGCGCCCATTGATGGCCGTATTGTCCATGCCGGCCTTGCCGCTCAGGCGCAGGTGTTCCAGGCCACGCCGCTGCTGCAGCAGGCGCGTGCCTTCCTGCAGCTGGCGCACATAGGCCACGCCCAGCTGCGCATCCTGTGCCTGGGCCAGCGACTTGCCCAGCTCCGAGATCAGCAGGGTGGTCGCCAGCGCCAGCGGCAGCAGGAAGACCAGGCAGACGAGCATGAATTTGGGCAGCAGGCGCAGGCGCTGCATGAGTCGGATGGCGGGGGTGAGGAGCATTTTCATCGGGTTTCCAGGGTAGGGTGACAACATTTCTGCAGCGCAATGTTGCCTGTGAATTGTGACCCCTTGATGAAGCGGGCGCCGACGCGGATATTTTTGGCGCGCGCAAGAGTGGAACAGTTCACACGGAGTGCTCAACCTTCTGTAAAATCGAGGGTTTTTTGCGAGGGCCATATTATGGTCACCAATATGGCCAACGAGAACGACATCAACACCCCCGATTCCACCGACAACGCGGACAATGCCGCGGCGTCCGCCGGCAGCAAGGCGCCGGCCGTGATCGCGCGCGAAGTCAAGCGCCGCCGCACCTTCGGCATCATTTCCCACCCGGATGCGGGTAAAACCACGCTGACGGAAAAACTGCTGCTGTTCTCGGGCGCCATCCAGATGGCCGGTACCGTCAAGGCCCGTAAATCGGGCCGCCACGCGACGTCGGACTGGATGGAGATCGAGAAGCAGCGCGGCATTTCCGTCGCATCGTCCGTGATGCAGTTCGAATTCCGCGACCACGTCGTCAACCTGCTCGACACCCCGGGCCACCAGGACTTCTCGGAAGATACCTACCGCGTGCTGACGGCCGTCGACTCGGCCCTGATGGTGATCGATGCGGCCAAGGGCGTGGAAGCGCAGACGATCAAGCTGCTGGCCGTCTGCCGCATGCGCAATACGCCCATCGTCACCTTCATGAACAAGATGGACCGCGAGACGCGCGATCCGCTGGAGCTGCTCGATGAACTCGAATCGGTGCTGAAGATCCAGTGCGCGCCCGTCACCTGGCCTATCGGCATGGGCAAGAACTTCCGCGGCGTGTACCACCTGCTGAACGACGAGATCATGCTCTTCAAGGCCGGCGAGGAAAAGGCCGACGGCGCCTTTGAAATCATCAAGGGCATCGACAACCCGCGCCTGCAGGAGATGTTCCCGCTTGAGATGGATCAATTGCGCATGGAAGTCGAACTGGTGCACGGTGCCTCGCATCCGTTCAACCTGGATGAATTCCTCTCCGGCGTGCAGACGCCCGTGTTCTTCGGTTCGGCCATCAACAACTTCGGCGTGCGCGAGATTTTGTCCGCGCTGGTCGACTGGGCGCCGGCGCCGCGCGAGCGCGACGCCACCGTGCGCTCCGTCGATCCGACCGAGCAGCCGTTCACGGGCTTCGTCTTCAAGATCCAGGCGAACATGGACCCGGCGCACCGCGACCGCATCGCCTTTTTGCGCGTGTGCTCGGGGCGTTTCGAGCGCGGCATGAAGGTCAAGCACTTGCGCCTGGGCCGCGAGATCAAGGTGTCGAACGTGGTGACCTTCATGGCGTCGTCGCGCGAGCAGGTGGAAGAGGCGTACGCGGGCGACATCATCGGCTTGCCGAACCACGGCAACATGCAGATCGGCGACAGCTTTTCCGAAGGCGAGATGCTGACCTTTACCGGCATCCCGTACTTCGCGCCGGACTTCTTCCGCTCCGTTCGCATCCGTAATCCCTTGAAAATCAAGCAGTTGCACAAGGGCTTGCAGCAGCTGGGCGAAGAAGGCGCGGTGCAGGTCTTCAAGCCGGTGCAGGGCGGCGAACTGGTGCTGGGCGCCGTCGGCGTGCTGCAGTTCGAAGTAGTGGCCAGCCGTCTGCTCAACGAGTACGGCGTCGACGCCGTGTTCGAGGGCACCAGCATCAGCAGTGCGCGCTGGGTCAGCTGCGACGACAAGCGCGTCCTGCAGGATTTCGAAAACGCGCTGGGCCACAACGTGGCCTATGACGCGGCCGGCAACATGGCCTATCTGGCCACGTCGGGCGTCAACCTGCGTCTGACGGAAGAGCGCTGGCCGAAGCTGAAGTTCCACGCCACGCGCGAGCATTCGGCGAAACTGGCTTGATGAACACGCACTAGGTGCGAGGGAGGGCGGAACCGGCGGTTCTGCCTTTTTTTACGCCGGCAGGATCGTGCGCGTGCTCCAGTCGCGCCGCTCCAGCAGCAATGCCGTCAGCTGCGCCGCCGTCATGGGGCGCGCGAAGAAGTAGCCCTGCACGTTGTCGCAGCCCGCTTTTCTTAGAAACTCCACCTGCTGCAGCGTTTCCACGCCTTCGGCCACCACTTTCAGATGCAGGCTGTGCGCCATGGCGATGATGGCCGTGACGATGGCTTCGCCCTCGCCGGGCAGGTCGTGCACGAAGCTGCGGTCGATTTTCAATTGATCGATGGGCAGGCGCTTCAGGTAGGACATCGAGGAATAGCCGGTGCCGAAATCGTCGACGGACAAATGGATGCCCGTCTCCTGCAGGCGCCGCATCAGTTCCACGTTGGCGTGGATATTGTCCATCAATACCCCTTCCGTGATTTCCAGCTCCAGCAAGCCGTGCGGCAGCTGCGTTTCGTGCAGGATGGCGCGGATGTCGTCCATCAGCCCCGGATCGCGCGCCTGGCAGGCCGACAGGTTGACGGCCACGTGTTCCAGCGAGTCGAGCAGGCCCGCCTTGCACCAGGCAGCCGCCTGGCGGCAGGCGCTTTGCAGCACCCAGCGCCCCAGGTCGACGATGATGCCGCTTTCCTCGGCCACGGGAATGAATTCGCTGGGGCTGAGCTGGCCCATGTCGCGGCAGTTCCAGCGTATCAGCGCTTCCACGCCGACGATGCGCCCGCTGCGCAAGTCGATCTGCGGCTGGTAGTGCAGGTACAGTTCCTCGTTGCGCAGCGCTTTGCGCAGGTTTGCTTCCATGCGCAGGCGGCGCTGGGCGCGCAGCTCCATTTCCGGCTGGAAGACGGCGTAGCGGTTCTTGCCCTGGTGCTTGGCGTGGTACATGGCCGTGTCGGCATTGCGCGTCAGGGTCGCCACGTCGCGCGCGTCGAACGGGTACAGGCTCATGCCGATACTGGCGCTGACGTACAGCTGGTGGCCTTCGAGGGCGAACGGCGCGGCCAGCACGGCGAGGATCTTGCGCGACACGCTGGCCATTTCCGAGGCGTCGTCGGCCGGCTCGACGATGACGACGAATTCGTCGCCGCCGATGCGGCAGATGATGTCGGTGGTGCGCAGGATGGCCACCAGGCGCTCGGCGACGAGCTTGAGCAGCTGGTCGCCGCAGTGGTGGCCCAGGGTGTCGTTGACCACCTTGAAGTTGTCCAGGTCCAGCAGCAGCAGGCCCACGCTGCTGTCCTGGCGGTCGGCGCGCGCCAGCGCGTAGGCGAGGGCGTCGTTGAACTCGTGGCGGTTCGGCAGCTGCGTGACGGGGTCGACGTGTGCCAGGTAGTGCAAGTGGTTTTCCGCGTGCTGGGCGGCGGCGCGCGTGCGGCGCACCATCAGGGTCGTCAGGCCGAACGCGCACAGGCTGACGAGCAGGGTGAAGCCGGCAAAATGCGCGAGGCTGCGGTATTGCTGCGCCAGGCTGGTGCGCAGGAACAGGGCGCCGCCGCCAGGCAGGGACTCGGTGAAGGCCGCGTTGCCAGTCAGAAAGTCAACGTGCAGGCCCGGGCGCGGCGCGGTGGGGGGCGCATCGGCGCCGCTGCGCGCGTAACGGGCAAACGGCGTGCCGTAAGGCGTGTAGAGCCATGCCTGCTGGAGTTGGGGGGCGGCGGAAAGCGAGGCGAGCGTTTGCTCTGCGGCAAGACGATTGTCCTGGCGCAAGGCCGCGCTGGCGGCAGGGGCCAGCATGCCGGCCTGTATCTGCAGGTTGCGCTGCAGCGATGCTTGCAAGGAAAACCACTGGAACAGTACCAGCAACAGGCTGGCCGCTGCCAGCATGGCCGCCGCGGCCACCAGGTTCAGCCTGGCTATCCGGTCGCCGCGCAATTGCGCCGATGGCAGCATCAATGGGCTCATCATGACGCCCTCCCTTGCCGGCCCCGCCTGCCGCCGCCCCGTGTGATCCTGCCTCGCCCTGCCATACTTTACGTTCCAGTCTGATGAAAACCGATGTGAGCCGGAACTCTCAACGTGTTGTTAAGGCCGACATATTGTCATTTCGTAGCGTGAAAGTACAGGGCGTGCGGCAATTTAGTGCCCAGGCAGCACGCCGGTGGCCGCAGGCAAGGCGACAAGACAGGCGGAAAAGGCGGGGCATGTCTTTCTAATAATAATTCAAGTTGAATTTTAATCCTTTTTTTGCCCGCCGGTTTTTTTCTCTAAAAACATGCTGACAGTAAACAAATGCCGTCAAGAATAACTTCAATGTCCGCGTCCGTTACGGCATGGATTAACTTTTTGACTGGATCAGCCCTTGCAAGTCGTTGATTTTAATAAATTTTACCTGGCAAGGTGCAATCGCTATGGCCATGCCGCGCGAGTTCGTCCATAATCCGCTGATGATGGACGTTCTGATGCTGTTTGTTTTGTCCGCCGCGGCCAGGTAAGTTGCCGCCAGCAAAACCGGACGCCGCCCTAATGATAATCAGTGAGGATATCTTGGAAAAAAAACCAAAAATTATTTTGTCGTCACAAGACCTGGAACGACTGGAAGCGTTGTTGTATGCCTTGGGAAATAACTTGTCGCCGGACAAGGCCGCCTTGCTCGATGAGCTGGGCCGTGCCGACGTGCTCGAACCGCAGGAGATTCCGCCGACCGTCGTGACGATGAATTCCACCGTGCGCTTCACGGTGGAAAACAAGGAAGAGTTCTGCCTGACGCTCGTGTATCCGAAGGACGTGGAAGGCCAGGCCGACCGCATTTCCGTGCTGGCGCCCGTCGGCAGCGCGCTGCTGGGCCTGTCCGTCGGCGACAGCATCGCCTGGCCCATGCCGGGCGGCGTGGTGCAGGTGAAGATCGAGGAAATCGTCTATCAGCCTGAACGGGCCGGCGAATACCACCGCTAAGCAGTGAGGGCGGACGGCGCCCGCCGTTCGCCTGCCAGGCCGTGTTTCCGATAATTAACTATTGCGTTGCACGCGCACCACCAGCCATCCCGCCACGACGGTGAATGTGACGATGATGGCGACGATGATCCAGAAGCCCTGCGGGTGCTGGGCCAGCGGAATTCCCCCCACATTCATGCCCAGCATGCCGGCGATGATGTTGATCGGCAGGGCCAGCACGGTGACGATGGTCAGCACGAACAGGCTGCGGCTGTTTTCCTCGTTGACGCTGGCGGCAATCTCTTCCTGCAGCAGCTTGATGCGTTCCTGCAGCGAGGACATATCGCTGAGCACCACCGAAAATTCCTCCGTCGACTGGCGCAGTTCCAGGCTGTCCAGCTCCGATACCCATGCGGGCGGGCGTTGCAGCAGGCGGAACAGGGCGGCCGGTTCCGGCGCCAGCAGGCGCTGCAGCCGCACCAGTACGCGCCGCATGGCGCCCAGGTCTTCGCGCTTCGGCACCAGGCGCCCGGCCAGCAAGTGATCCTCGATATCGTCGACCCGGGCGACGGCGTCGCGCACGATGTTGACCAGCACATCGGCCTGGTCGCGCAGCAGGTGGATCAGCAATTCCACCGACGAGCGTATCGGCTCGTGGTTCTTGATGACGGCCTGGCGCAGGCGTTCGATCGATTGCAGCGGCGCGCGGCGCGCCGTGATGACGAGGTTTTGCGCCACGCTGGCCCACATGGTGGAAATGTCGGACGCTTCGAACGAAAAATTGTGCACCACGTCGTTGACGACGGCGATCAGGGTATTTTCCGCCTGTTCGATGCGTGTCGAGCGCGAGCCCTGGTGCAGGGTTTCATAGAATTCGTCGGCCAGTTGCGTGTGCGCCGTCAGCCATTTTTCGCTGGCCGCATGCGACAAATTAAAATGCAGCCAGACGAATTCCTGCGCCGGCCTGGCCGCGCCATCGCCCAGCCAGGCCAGCGCGGCCGTCGAGTCGAGCGCCAGCGGCTGCGCCTCGCGGCCAAACAGGAAGCCCCAGACGAGGCCCGAGGTGTCCGAGCCATAGGTAAAGCCGGCAGTTTCCATCGCCATCGTGAATCTTTCTCGCGCAGTGTGATTGATCGTCGCGCGATGTTAATACACGGATATGTCCGGAAAATGACAAGGCCACCGCGATGGGTGGCCTTGGCGGGGACTACAGCCGGGTATTAATTGCGATGGGGATTGTCGGGCCTGCGGTCGTCCCGGTTGGGCACGCCGTCGCCATCGCGGTCGTGGCGGTTGCCATTGTCGCGGTCATAGCGGTTGGGGATGCCGTCATGGTCGCGGTCGCCGTTCGGGCCGCGCGGCGACCAGCGGCCTTGCTCCATCTGCCAGCGGCCGTCGCGCTGGTTCCAGGCGGGCGGCGCATACACGTAGCCGGGGCGTTCGGCGATCCACACGCCCGGCGTCCAGGCGTAGCGCTGGGCGCGCCATTCCCAGTGGCCGGGCGCCCAGACGTAGCCGTGGCGGGCGCGCGGGATGGCTTCGCGGCGCGGCGGCGGCGGGGCGATGCGGATCTCGTCATAGCGCACGGGCTGCACTTGCGCGGCGATCCAGCCGCCCCGGTCCAGGCGCCATTGATTGTTTTCCTGTACCCAGGCGGCGCGGCGGTACTGGTTGCCGTGGCGTTCGCGCAGCCATTCGCCGCTGTTCCAGACGTGGCGGTGGCCGTCCCAGTTCCAGTAGCCGGGCGCCCAGACATAGCCGGCGCGCGGTGCTGGCGCGCTTTCAAACCGTGGGGGAGGCGGGGCGTTGCCGACGACAATGCTGACGCCGAGCTGATTCTGTGCCATGGCCTGCGCGGGCAGGAAGGCTGCGGTGCTGATGGCCAGCATGGCTGCTGCGTAGAGTGCGATGGGTTTCATGGTGTACTCCATTTCGGTGATTGCTTGAAATGGACTATAGGCGCTTGCTGGTATGCTGATCGCCTTTGATTCAACTTATTACAATTGACACAATGCTGTGTGTCCGTGTATCCGCGGCGGATACAAATGGCGGCCTGGCGCGGCGGTCTTCACGCTGGCGCCAGGCGGCGTGGGGTGGTCATGCGTGGCTCACAGTGCGCTGGCGGTGGCATTGCCCAGCAAGGCTTGCCGTTCTTCGATCAGCGAGATTTTCTTTTCCTGTTCCGTCAGGCGCCTGGCGCTGACCACCACGACGGGGATGGCGTTCGCCTGCGCCACTTCGGCCGTCCTGGCTGCCGATGGTTGCATGAAGCTGACATAGCTGGCGCCGCAAGCGATGGCGACGGCGACGGTGAAGATGACTTCCATGTTTTTCAAGGCTTTCATGATGATTCCTTTCGGGTGGCGGGTGGGTATGCATGCACTGTAGCCAAGCGCGCGCCTGCCCGCCATGCGCATGCGACCAGCCGTGGTTTTGGCGGGATGGCCTGCAAAAAAACGGCGCTGAAACGCCGGCGGGGGTGGATGGCTGGCCGACGGCTGGAATTGAGGCCTAAATAGCCCTGTATCCGGGCATATGAATGCAATTGCCACATGGCATTATTTGAGACTGCGCGGTGTGGCGTGCGCCGCCGGCGCTCCTGCTAGAATCGCTACGGTAGCCAGCGCGCGCAATCATTCTCATCAGGAGTCACACATGTTCCAATTGTTTGGTTTTGGCGGCGCCCGCTGCCCCCGTTGCGAGCACAGGAACGGCGCTGCCGCCGGCTACTGCGCGCAATGCGGCCTGTCGCTGGGGGCGCCTGACAGCGACGCGGTGCTGCACGCCAACCAGTGGCGCCTGGCTGACGAACAGTTGGCCCTGTTCTTCGGCGTGCGCGAGCTGTCCTCGCTGTTCGGCAGCGCGGCGCGCCGCCTGCGGGTGCCGGCCGAGTCGCGTGCCTGGATCGTGCAATCGGACGCTTTCACCTTGATACCGGCTGGCGACTACGACAGCGCCGCCTTCTTTGCGCGGCTGCCCGCGCTGCTGCCGGCGCGCCCGGCCGAGGTGCTGATCGCGCGCGCCGATGCCGTCAGCCTGGAATTCGATGTTCCCGGCCTGGCCAGCACGGAGCGGCTGGAGGTCGCCGCCTCGTTGCGCGTCGATATCGCGCTGGGCCAGCCCGATGCGTTCGCGCGCCAGTTCATGCGCGCGCCGGGCGCCGTCACGCGCGCCCACCTGCACGCCTTGCTGCTGCCGTCCGTGCGCCAGATCGCGCTGGAATTCATCGGCAGCCGCGCGCTGCGCGAGATGGACGCGAATGCCGATTTGCGCCCCGAATTGAACGAACGCCTGCAATCGGCCCTGACGCAGCGCCTGGCGCCATCCGGCCTGGCCGTGGCGCGCGTGGAAACGCTGAGTTTGCGCCACGACAAGCGCGACGGCAACGGCGATGCCGCCATCGGCACCCTGTGGCTGGGCGGCTTGCCGGCGCAGGAACTGGAACAGCACAGCCTGGAGCGCATGAAGCAGCTCGACCAGCTGTATGACGAGGAAGAGTGGCAGCGCATCCGCCGCGAGGAGCTGGCGGCCCGCCATGCGCACCGCCGCGCCGAACTGCGGCAGGACGCGACGGTGGAAAAGGCCGAGCTGGGCCACCAGGAAGCGGAGCGCCTGCAGGCGCTCCGCGGACGCCAGATCGACCTGTATGGCCGCATCCTGGAAGCGAAATCGCGGCGCCAGGCGCTCGACCATGGCGCCGCGCTGGCGCTGGGCGAGCTGGAACAGGAACTGGCGCAGAAGGGGGCGCAGCGGGCAGAGGAAGCGGCCAGCTGGGAGCACGTGCGGGCGCTGGCCGCCATCAAGATGCGCAGCGAGCTGGAATTGTCGCAGCTGCACGGGCGCGAGCAGATCCAGCTGGCGCAGCAGCGTTTTACGCATCAGGTCCACTTGCAGTCGATCGCGCAGCAGGTAGAGAGCGCGCTGCTGATCGACGACGAGACGAGCCGCCGCACTCAGCTGGCGCGCCTGCGCCAGGCGGAGGCGGACGCGGCCCAGCGCGAGGCGCAGCTGGAGGCGGAGCAGCACCAGGCGGCCTGGCAGGGACTGATGCTGGCCAACGCGGCGCGCAAGCGCGAGGCCGAGCG
Source organism: Janthinobacterium sp. TND4EL3 (assembly GCF_900156175.1). GTDB lineage: Bacteria > Pseudomonadota > Gammaproteobacteria > Burkholderiales > Burkholderiaceae_D > Janthinobacterium. The sequence goes on along the minus strand of NZ_FTMV01000019.1, from coordinate 23,138 downwards.
GGTGCAGGAGTGGGAAGACCAGATGCAGCTGGCGCGCCAGCGCGAACTGCTGCGCGCCGAGGCGCACAAGGACGAGGCGGCGCAGGTGCAGGCGGCGGAAATCGCGGAAAAAGTGGCGGCGCTGCGGCGCGGCGGCGCGCGCGAGGACGCCATCGCGCAGCAGGAAAAGCTGCTGCGCACCATCGAGGCCGACGGCGTGCATGCGCGCCAGCTGCAGCAGCAAGCGCAGCTGGCGCAGCTCGACGCCCTGGCCATCGAGGAACAGCGCCAGCAGCTGCGCCAGCTGGAACAGGAGGCGCAATGGCAGCGCGACTTGCTGGCCATGGCGCAGCAGCGCGAAAGCGATTACGCGCGCTGGAAGGGCGAATACGAAGCCTTGCTGGCGCAGCAGGCGCATGCGGCCGAACTGGCGCGCATCGACATCGACCGCATCGAGAAAATCGGCTCCCTGAGCGACACGGGCAAGGTGGCCATGGCCGCCGGGCAGAACGCGGCCGCGCTGGCGCAGGTGCTGAAGGTGCAGCTGCAGGCGGGCATGAGCGCCGAGCAGATCCATGCGCTGGCCGCGCTGGCGGCGGCCGAGAACAGCGTCGCGCCGATGGAGGCGCTGCGCATGGCGCAGGACAGCGCGGCGCAGGAGCGCAGCTACCTGGAAGGCCAGGCGGAGCGCGAACGGCGCCAGCAGCTCGACCTGATCAACTTGCAAAATGCGGCGCATGCGCACGGCCTGTCGGCGCAGGCGCAGCTGGGCGTGGCCGTGGCGCAGGCGCTGCAGCCGGTGGCTGCTGCCGCGCCGGCGCGCTGCAAGAACGGCCATGCGCTGCGCGCCGGCCACCCGGAAGATAAATTCTGCGCCGCCTGCGGCGTCGCCCTGCAGCCTTGATGGAAGCGTTTCACCCCAGATGATGCAAAAAGCACGAGAAAAACTGCGGGAACTGCGCGCCCTCCACGACGACGGGCTGCTCAGCGAGCAGGAATTTGAACGCCGCAAGAACGCCATCCTCGACGCCGAGTATGCGCCGCCGGGCGCCGCTCCCGCGCCCGCGCCGCCGCCCGCGCGCCAGGGCACGGAGCTGGGCTTCATGACGGGCCAGGAAATCGGTCCGCAAAACCGCCGCTACCGGCTCGAACGGCTGATCGGCACGGGCGGCATGGGGCAAGTGTGGCAAGCGACCGACCTGGCCACGCACGCGGAGCTGGGCAGCAGCGAAATGGTGGCGCTGAAGATCCTGCCGCCGCAGCTGACGCAAAGCGCCACGCATGCCAAGCTGCTGATCGAGGAAGCGACCCAGGCGCGCAAGCTGGCGCATGAAAACATCGTGCGCGTCTACGAGTGGGCGCAGGACCCGGCCACGGCCAGCTATTTCATCATCATGGAATGCCTCGATGGCGAAGACCTCGAGCATTATCTGGGGCGACAGGGGGCGCTGCCCCTGCCGACCGTGCAGGAGCTGCTGCAGCCGGTGGCCGACGCGCTGTCGTATGCGTGGGAGAAGCACAAGCTGGTGCACCGCGACCTCAAGCCGGGCAATGTCTTCCTGACGGCGAAGGGCGACATCAAGCTGCTCGACTACGGTATCGCCACGCGCGTGCGCAATGCGGGCAGCAGCCTGGGGCTGGAAACGCCGAACGCGGGCACGCAGGGTTACCGCGCGCCCGAGGCGGGCACGCACCAGCGCCAGCCCAGCCCGCGCCTGGACGTGTACGCGGTGGCCGTGATGATTTACCAGATGCTCGAAGGGCGCATGCCGTTCGACGACGCGCGCAGCGCCAGCGACCTGCCTTCGAAGCCGCAGGCGCTCAACGCGCCGCAGTGGCAGGTGCTGCAGAACGGGTTTTCGCTGACGGCGGAACTGCGGCCGCAGTCGGTGCAAGCCTTGCTGGAAGGGCTGGAACGGGCGGCCGGGCCATCGCCGGAGGAACTGGCGGAACTGGCGCGCCAGGAGCAGGCGCGTCTGGCGCAGCAGCAAAAGCAGGCGGCGCTGGCGGCCGAACAGGCCCGCGAGGCGGCGGTCAAGGAGGCGCGTGCGCGCCAGGAAGAGCTGGACCAGCGCCGCAAGGCGGAAATCCAGGCGGCGGCGCTGGAAAAGCAGCGACTGGACAAGCTGCGCCGCGAACAGGAGGCGCAGCGCCATTTCGAAGCGGAAGAGGCGCGCAAGCTGCGCAAGGAGGCGCTGCGGGGCCAGTTGCGCGCGCGCCGCGAAGCCGATGCGGCAATGGCGCTGCAGGAACACCAGGAACTGCAGCGCAAGGCCATTGTCGCCAAGGCGGAAGCGGCCTACCGCGCGGAGCAGGAGCGCGCGCGCCGTGAAGAGGCCAGCCGCGCTGCCGCTGTCCCCGCGCCGGCATCCGCGCCGGCGCCGGAGCAGGAACACGCGGAACCGGTGGCCAATGCCGAAGGCATTCTGCGCGACGATTTCCTCGATGGCTCGGGCCAGGGGCCGGAACTGGTGCTCATTCCCAGCGGCCGCTTCCAGATGGGCGCGCACGAGACGGAGCACAAGGCCGCCATCCAGGCCGGCTCGCAGCAGGCGTGGCTCGAGCGCGAACTGCCGCAGCACTGGGTCGGCATCGAGCGCCCGTTCGCGCTGGCGCGCCACCCCGTCAGCGTGGGCGAATGGCGCGCCTTCGTCAAGGCGACTGGCTGGGCGGGCGGTTCCGAGACGGACTGGGACAATCCCGGTTTCGTGCAGAACGAGCAGCACCCCGTGGTGGGGGTGAGCTGGAACGATGCGCAGCTGTACCTGGCGTGGATGAGCGAGCGTACCGGGCGCAAGTACCGCCTGCCCAGCGAAGCGGAATGGGAGTACGCCTGCCGCGCCGGCACGCGCACGGCCTTCAACGTGGGCGACACGATCAGCACCGAGCAAGCCAACTACGACGGCCTGTACGTGTACAACGGCGGCCCGCGCGGCGTGTACCGGGGCGGCACTACGCCGCTGGGCACCTTCGCGCCGAATTCCTGGGGACTGTTCGACATGCATGGCAATGTGTGGGAATGGGTGCAGGACGTGGTGCACGACAACTACGAAGGCGCCCCCGTCGACGGCAGCGCATGGGAAGAGGGCAGCGACAGCAGCCGGCGCATCCTGCGCGGCGGTTCCTGGCTGTACCACCCGCGCTACCTGCGCTCGGCGCTGCGCAACGGCTTTTCCACCGTGCTGTCGAACGATATCGTGGGATTCCGGGTGGCGCGCACGCTCGATTGATTTATTGTCAAATGCGCCATCTTGACGGATACTTCATGCACCTTAACCGTGCCGGAGTCTCCGTGTTCAAACGCCGCCTGCTGTCCATCGTGTTCGCCTGCCTGCCCATCTGCGCCCTGGCCGGCGACTTGCCTGCTTATCCCTTCATCCACGCGACGGGCACTGCCTACAGCTTCGTCACGCCGGACCTGGGCGAAATCGATTTCGACGTCAGCGTTTTCGACCCCTCGCCCGAGGCGGCGACTGCCCTCGTGCAGACGCGCATTACGGAAATCAAGGCGCTGCTGGCGGAGCAGGGCCTGGCCGAAGCGGCCGCCGGCATCGAGGTGCGCGACGTGCGCAAGGAAATCCGCAAGGGCGCCGAACAGGACCCCGCCAACCCGCAGTACCTGATCAAGGCCAGCGTGCATGTCAACGTGGCCGACCTGTCGAAGTGGCCGGCCGTCATGCGCCCGCTGCTGGCCATGCCCAACCTCGATGCATTCGCCGTCACCTTCGGCGCCACGCAGCGCATCCGTATCGAGGAGGAACTGATGGCCGAAGCCGTCATGGATGCCCAGCGCAAGGCCGATTCCATGGCGCGCGGCTTCGGCAAGCGCGTGGGCGCCGTGGCCGGCATCTCGTCGGACCAGCTGAAAAACCTGGGCAATGCGGTGGGCCTGGTGCCGTCCGACCGCTACAACCGCGCCAACAGCCGCCAGCGGCAAAACCCCGATGACATGCTGATGGTGACCAGCCTGAAAATGGCGCAGACGGTCGACGCCTTGTTCCGTATCAAATAGGCAGCTGCCCGGGCGACGGCTGCGCAAAGCGGGCAAACGGTGTAAATTGTGGCTTTCCAAACGCACCAAGGAACGCCATGACCATCAAAGCCATCCGCGACCAGTCGCAACCCATGCGCCACATCGTCCACGTGCGCGACCACATCATTTCCGCCGACGCCTCGGTGGATGAAGGGGGCGGCGATTCCGGCCCCTCGCCGCACGACCTGTATGACGCGGCCCTGTCGGCCTGCAAGGCGCTCACCGTCGTCTGGTACGCCAGGCACAAGGGCATCCCCCTGGTACACGTGGAAGTGTCGACCGAGCGCGATGCGAGCGAAGAGCGCAAGGGCGTGTACCGCCTGGCTGCCACGCTGCACCTGACGGGCGAGCTGACGGATGCGCAGCGCCAGGAATTGCTGGCCGCGGCCGGCAAATGCCCGCTGCACAAACTGATGACGGCGGTCACCACTGAAGTGACGACGGTGCTGGCATGAGCGCGGCCATCCTGAAAAGCCACGAGAAGGACCTGGGCGGCGGCTTTGTCGTGCGCCGCCTGCTGCCTTCCGCCGTCAAACAGGCCGTCGGCCCCTTCATCTTCTTCGACCATTTCGGTCCCATCGACGTGGCGCCCGACGCCAACCACGACGTGCGCCCCCATCCGCATATCGGCCTGGCCACCGTCACCTATCTGTTCGAGGGCGCGATCGACCACCGCGACAGCATCGGCTCCTGCCAGCGCATCGAACCGGGCGCCATCAACTGGATGACGGCCGGGCGCGGCATCGTGCATTCGGAACGCACGCCGCAGGACCTGGCGGGACGGCCACACCGCACGCACGGCTTGCAGCTGTGGGCCGCGCTGCCAAAGGCGCACGAAGAGGACGAGCCGAGCTTCACGCACACGCCGCAGGCCGACATTCCCGTCGTGGCGCTCGATGGCGCCGTCGTCAAAGTGTTGATCGGCATGGCGTTTGGCCGGACCTCGCCCGTGCGCACCTATATGCAAACCTTGTACCTGGACGTGGCGCTGCAGGCGGGGCAAGCGCTGCGGCTGGAGGGCTTGCCGCAGGAAGCGGCGATCTATCCGGTCAGCGGGGAGGCATCGGTCGATGGCGTGCTGCTCGCGCCGCACACCATGGCCTTGCTGGAGGAGGGTAAGGTGCCTGTCGTGACGGCAGGCGGCGGTCCGGTGCAGTTCGTCGTCATCGGCGGCGAGCCGCTGGACGGCCACCGCTATTTGTTCTGGAATTTCGTTTCGTCGAGCAAGGAGCGCCTGGCGCAGGCGGCCGACGACTGGAGCGCCCAGCGCATGGGGCAGGTGCCGGGCGAGACGGAATTCATCCCGCTGCCGAAGGCGCCCCTGCGCCCGGCGACCTGAGTCCCGCTTAGTAGCGCGCGCGCAAGGTCAGCTGCGCCTTGCGCGGTTCGCCATAGAAATTGCCCCACGCCGGCGCGCCCACCGTCTGGTAGTAGCGCTTGTCGAGCAAATTCGTCACGGACAGCGACGCCGTCCAGTTGCGGTCGATCTGCCAGGCGGCGCGCGCGCTCCACAAGGCATACGCACCCTGCGCCACGGTCACGTCACGCGTCACGCGCGAGCTCTCCGTCTGGAAGTTCACGCCGCCGCCCACGCTCCACTGCTGCAAGGCGCCGGGCAGGCGGTAGTCGCTCCACGCGCGCAGCATGTGGCGCGGCGAGTAGGTGCTGGCGAACATCACGCCCGCATTCGACGTCTGCTCCAGGTATTTGAAATTGTTCAGGGTGTAGCCGGCGAACAGCTGCCAGCCCGGCGCCACTTCGCCGCTGATTTCCGCATCGACGCCCTCGCTGCGTACCTTGCCCGTCGAGAAATAGCACTCCGTGCCGGACGAGCAGGTATTGACCAGGTCGAGCTCGGCGCGGTTGCGCTGCTCGATGCGGAACAGCGCCAGCGAGGCATTCACCTTGCCGTCGAACAGTTCACCCTTGACGCCCGCTTCCAGGTTGCGGCCCTTGAGCGGGTCGAGCAGGGCGCCTTCGGCCGTGCGCTGGTTTTGCGGCTGGAAGATGTCGGAAACGCTGGCGTAGCCGGACCAGCGCTTGTCGAATGCGTAGATCACGCCGCCATACGGCGTGACGACGCCGTTTTCGCGATACGGGTCGATGTACACCTCGCCCGTGTCGCGGTACACGCTGCTCCATTTGTAGTTCGACACGCGCGCGCCCGCCACCACGGTGAGCGGATCGCTGACGCTGAAGCGGGCCACGCCGTAGGCGCCCGTCTGCGTCATTTTTGTGACGCTGGGATCGCCCCGGTAGCTGTTCTCGCGGAACCAGGCGTCGCTCGGCTCGGCCACGCCGTGATTCGGCTGCAGCGGATTGTTCGCTTGCTTCAGCAGGGCCAGGCTGAAATCGCTGTCGCTTTCCAGCCGGTTGGTGCTGATGCCGGCGCTGAAGCCGTGGCGGCGGCCGAAGGCGTTGAATTTGCCGTCGAGCGACAGGTCGAGGCCCTTGTTGGTGCTGCCGTAGTCGAACACGCCGCCGTACATCATCATGCCCGCCAGGGTGGCGGGGTCGATCGCGCCCTGGCTGAACATGTATTTCACGTCATGCCGCTCGCGCGTGTAGTTGGCGCTGGCTTTCAGCGACCAGTCGGCGTCGAAGCGGTGCTCGAATTCGGCGAAGACGGCCGTCTGGCGGCTGTTCCAGCGGTTCCAGTCGGCGCCGAGGAAGGTTTCGCGGGGCAGTTTCGGGTCGCTGCCATCGCGGTAACGGGGCATGCCGGAGAAAAACGGCGTCGATTTCAGTTTTTCATGGCTGGCGCCCGTCGTCAGCTTGCTGCCCGGCGCCAGCTCGAATTCCAGCACGCCGTACAGCACGTCCGTGCGGCTGTCGGCCACGTCATAGAAATAATCGCGCTGCTCATGCGCGGCCACGGCGCGGCCGCGGATGCTGCCCGATTCGTTCAGGGGACCGGTGACGTCCACTTCGCCGCGCACGTCGTTCCAGCGGCCCGCGCCGAGCGCCAGCTGCACCTGCTTTTCCGCCAGCGGGCGCTTGCGCACCATGTTGATGGCGGCGCCGGGCGAGCCCGTGCCCTGCAGCAGGCCCGTGGCGCCGCGCACGATTTCCACGCGGTCCAGCACGGCGGTATTGCTGGTGAAGCTGTTCGCCTGCGGGTAGTACATGGCGCGGTTGACGCCGTCGAACTGGTAGGTGTCGACCATGAAGCCGCGCGCATACACATAGCGCCCGCCCATGGGGCTGTCGTACATGGTGATGCCGGTGGTATTGGCCAGCACGGCGTCGATGGTGTTGAGGTTCTGGTCATCCATCTTCTGGCGCGTGACGACGCTGACCGATAGCGGAATCTCGCGCAGGGTCTGCACGCCCTTGCCGACGGTGACGGCGCGCGCCGCATACGAGTTGCTGTGTTCACTGACGGGGTCGCGCTCCATGCTGGCGTTCACGACCACGGGAGCCATGTTCTTTTCCACGCCGACCGCCGACGCGGAGGAGGGAGCCGCCTGGCGCAGCACCCAGGCGCCGTTCGGCAGCTGCACCGCTTCCAGGCCGCTGCCGGCCAGTACCTGCGCAAAGCCCTGCGCCACGTTGTGGCTGCCGCGCACGCCGGGCGAGCGCAGGCCACGCGTCTGCGCGGGATCGGTGGACAGGCTGACGCCGGCGGCGACGGCGAAGTCGTTCAGGGCGGCGGCCAGCGGACCGGCCGCGATGGCGTAGCTTTGTGGGGCGGTGGCGGCGGCCTGGCCTTGGGCCAGCGCGGGCGCGGCGAGGAAGGCGGCGGGGGCGGCGCAGGCCATGGCGATGGCGGCCAGGCGAATGGCGCGCGCGGCGGGATAGAGGACGGGGGGAGTCAGCTGCATGCTCGGTCTTTCTGCTCAGGGTAAGGGCTATGGTGGATGAATCGGCTTCTTACCTGTCAAGCCGAAGCAGCGCAGCGAAACACCAACCCCTGGCGCAAAAAAGATGAAAATATTAGGTGGCACGGGCCGACACCGTGGCCCAGTAGCGCGTGAAGTACGTCACTTGCAGCCCGTGCGAGGCGCACAGGCTTTCCAGCACGGCGTCGATATCGTCGAGCCGGTAAGTGCCCGTGACGGGGCGCTGCGCCACGGCGGCGTCGCAAACAAGACGCCCGCACCGGTAGCGCGCCAGTTCCTGCACCAGCTGTTGCAGGGGCCAGTCGGCCGCCACCAGCATGCCGCGCAGCCAGCTGTCCTGGTGCCCCGGCATGGCCATCGCGGTTTCAGGCCCGTTGTCCTGGAAACGTAGCTGCTGGCCCGCTTCCAGGCGCCGCACGGCGTCCGGGCGCGCCGCGCAGCGCACTTCCACCGCGTGCTCGAAGACGCTGACGACGCTGCCGCCGTCATCGCAGCGCACGCCGAAGCGCGTGCCCAGCGCGCGAATCACGCCGTGCGGCGTGTTGACGAGGAAGGGGCGCGCATCGGGCGCTGTCGTGATCATGATTTCGCCATGGTGCAGGCGGATGCGGCGCTGCGTGGCGCTGTAAGCGACATCGACGGCGCTGTCCGTATTGACCTCCAGGCGCCCGCCATCGGCCAGCGTCACGTGGCGGCGCTGGCCCGGCGCCGTGCGCAAGGATGCCGTCAGGGCTTGCCAGGGTGCGGACTGCAGGCCCGCCTGGCCCAGCATGATGCCGCCGCCGGCCGCCACCAGCACGGCCAGTATCCTGCCTGCCGCGCGGCGGCGCTGCTGCGCCGCCTGCAGGGCGGGAATCGCCAGCGCTGCCGGTATCGCGCCCAGCTGGCCGTCCATGCGCCGCAGCAGCTCCCAGGCCCGTTCATGCTCGGCGCTGGCGTCGCGCCAGGCTTGCAGGGCGGCGGCATCGGCGCTGCCGCATTTGAGTTCCACGTGCCAGTGGGCGGCGGCGGCCAGGATGCCGCGGGCGATGGGGAGGGAAGAGGGAGTGCCGAACATCAGGCGGCCGCCAGCATCAGGCATTCCGTATAGGCGCGCACCAGGTGCTTTTTCACGGTGGGCAGGGACACGCCCAGGCGCCGGCTGATGTCCGCATAACTCAGTTCTTCGATCTGCGCCAGCAGGAAGATGGCGCGCGTGCGGGCGCCCAGGCTGTCGAGCAGGCGGTCGACGGCGAGCAGGGTCTCGATGACGATGGCATGCGTTTCGGCGCACATCGATACCGGCTCGGCTTGTTGCGCCAGCGCTTCCAGGTAGGCCTGCTCCAGCGCCTGGCGGCGGTAGCGGTCGACCAGCAGGCCGCGCGCGATGGTCGCCAGATAGCCGCGCGGCTCGCGCAGCGGCGCCGCGTCGCGCTTGCCCAGCAGGCGCAAAAAGGTGTCCTGCGCCAGGTCGGCCGCATCGGCGCGGTTGCCCAGCTTGCCGCGCAGCCAGCCATACAGCCAGCCGTGGTGTTCGCTGTACAGGGTGCTCAGGGGAATGGCATGGACGGGACTGGCGGTGCTCACTGCGTACTCCGGGCAAGGGATGAGCTGGGCTGACGGAACGCGGGGCGCCGGCTGGCTGGGCTGTTTGAGAATGATACTCATTATCACATTGCCCTGCGGGCGGCGTCAATTACTGTCCGCCTCCCAGGCGCCAGCGTTCCTGCCACTGTTGCAGATCCGCCCAGGCTTGCCCCAGGGCGGCGGCGGACCAGTGCAGCAGGGCGTCAACCGCCAGTATGCTGCGCCGCAGGTGGATGCCGTCGAAAAACACGTGGTCAGCCACGACGGTGGCGGCCAGCCAGGCGGCGATGATGACGATGATGTCGTGTCGGCCGCTTTTCCACCAGCGCAGCGAGTGGCGGCGGAAAATCCATGGCACGCCCAGCGGATTGGGCCAGTCGGCCAGCAGATGCATGATGCCGCCGGCGGCAAAGCCGAACAGGGGCGGCGCCCAGACATGATGCGGCAATTGCAGATACGTGTAGACGAGCAGGGCGATCCAGGCCAGGCCCCAGTGCGTCCACGTGCGGTGCGTGATCCACAGCCTGTGCGTGCGCGCCCACCAGGCCACTTCCAGCCAGTCCGGCGCCGTGCCGCCCAGCGCGCCCATGACAAAGGCGAGCATGCTCAGCACTTGGTAGGGACCGCCGGCGCCAGCGTGCGCGACGAGGGCCGCGGCGATCACGCCGGCGGCCCAACCGGTCGCATGATGCGCTTTATTGGAAGCCATAGAAAATGTAAAACGCCATGCTGGCGCTGTGTGAAATACAGGGGGGATATTAACTGGATGAATATACAGTATGCAGGGGCGTGGAGGGGTACTATTTGCAGAATATCTGCTATTAAATTGTTAAATTGTGTGTCGTGATGGCATGGCCAGCGAACTCGGCGCCTGATGCCGGCCGGTCAAGTATGTTGTGCGGCTGACAATGTATTTGGCGCGCGGCGCGCTATGCTGAAAGCAGTCTTACGTTTTAAGAGGTGTCGCCATGAAAATCCCGCGCGAATTGCAGATTCCCGCCATCGTGTTTACGCTCGAAGCGGTGTTTATTCTGGGCCTGTCGATGATTTTTCTCGTACTGATACCACGCTAGAGCCTTGCGGATAACTGCAGATTTACAACAGTGTTACTACGCAGTTTGCATGCTGCTATCGCACAGGGCCGCGCCTTCGGTGCGGATGATCCAGCATTCCGGATACGGTTCACTGGCGAAACGGTTATGCCTGGCAAAACCGCTGAGCTTGTCGAGGGCGGTGGCGGGGGCCAGCGCCGTTTCCTTGCCGCTGGCCGTGTCCAGGTGCCAGAAACCGCCGTTGCGGTGGAACAGCACAGGAAGGCAGCCGGCCTGCGGCGTAGCCTGGTGGCTGGCGGGCGCGGGCTGGGTGTCGGGCAGCAGCAGGTAAAAGCATTCGGCGCGGGCGCCGTGGTCGATGCGGTGCAGGATCACGCCATGTGCAAGGATGGCCGTGACGCTGAGCACGACGATGCCCTTGATGCTGGCGGACAATTCGATGCGCATGCCCAGGCGCAGGGCGACGGGCTTGTGCTTGCCGGGCCACACGCCGTCGAGCAGCATGCCGTAGCGCGAGACGTCCTCGATTTCAAAGCCTTGCTGGCTGCGGCGGATGATGGCGTGGCGGCCCGACAGGCGGCGCGTCAAGCCATTGTTGTCCTGGCCGTCGGGGCTGAAATGGCTGAGCAAGACATCGGCTTCCGGGTCCACCAGCTCGAAACGGCCCAGCATGCATTCTTCCAGCGCAAACAGGCGGATCTGGCGCTGCTCGCCCGCTTCCGGCGCCGCATTGACGAGGCAGGCGGCCTGGCTTGGATGCGGGTGGCAATGGCTGGCGGCGGGCAGGTCGACTTCGATCAGTTCCTCGTCCCAGGCGATGGTGGTAAAGCCCATGTCGATCTTGCCCTGCGGGGCCGATAAATCCACGTGGGCGATGCCGGCGTTGCGTGCCGTCACGTCGAGGTTGCAGCCATCGCCGCCCGTCACGCGGGCGATCGAGGCGTCGTCGGCCATCACGCGCACGTTCTTGTGCGTGCTGAGGAAGATCTGGTGGATTTCCGTCAGGGTGGCGTCGCGGCGCGGCACGAGGATGACGAAGGTGCACACCCATTTCTGCGCCACGGCGCCAGCGATGTGGCTGTGCACTTCCACGTCGATCTGGTATTGCCCGTGTTCCTTGTTGCGTGAGGAAAACTCGACAAACACGGGACGCCAGTCGCCGCGCGTCGTGCGCACGAAATCATGCTGGACGGCGCCGCGCGGGATCAGGTCCGAGCGCAGGCGCAGGGTCAGTTGCGGCGCGCAGGCGGCGCTCATGCCGCGCAATTCCATTTTCAGGGTTTGCCGTCCGCCCGCAGCGCGCGGGTCGAAGCCGCTGATGTGCAGGTGGGCTTGCACGGGCTGGTAGGCCGGGGGCGTCGTTGGCGGGAGCGGCAGCGCGGCAGCAGGCGCCGGCGCATGCACCGGCAAGGGATTGCTTGCCGACTCAGTGACGGCGTCATGGGCAGGGGCGTGCGGCAGCGCCGTTGCCGACGACTCGGAACGGGCGCTGCGCAGTGCGGTCAACAGGTCGTAGCTGCTGGGAGCAGTCGTCGCTTGCGCGTGGTTGGCCGCGCAGACTGTTTCCCCAGGCAAGACCCAGAACGTACAGTGCGGGTGCTCCGGGTTGCTGCATTTTTTCATGACATTCTGACTCGAATCGAGCGGGGACATGCTGCCCTCTGTTATACATGAGAGCTTACGCGCTTTTGCGCCCGCTTGGCAACCTTCGCGGCATCTGTGCGTACTCTTTTTGTCCGAATTGATGTCCCTGATCACAACCCATCATGATTGCCATGGAAACAATTGCCTGAAAACACACTTCATATCTTTTCAGGCATGTTTATTTGATCATGGTCAATCAGCTGCGGCGTGTGTTGATGATCACTTCCAGGTATTCGGCGGGCACGACCAGTGACTGGGCGCCGGCCGTGTTCGAGCGTTCGAGCAAGGTGATCAGGTCTTGCTCCAGCGCCGCGAAGGCCTTGTGCACGGGGCCATAGCAGTCGCGGAACACCTGCAGCCAGTGCGCCGCCGAGGCGTAGCGGAAGTTGAAGAATTTGCGCTGCGCATGGACCTGTTCCGCCGCCCGGCCAAACAGGTCGCGCAAATAGGCTTCCTCGCCCCAGCGGGCCGGCGACACCACGCCCGCCGGGGGTGGCAAGTACTTGCCGATGATCTTGAAGAGCTGCCCGATGAAGCCATCCGGGGTCCAGTTGGCCATGCCGATGCGTCCGCCGGGACGCAGCACGCGCAGCATGTCGCTGGCCGCGCGCCGGTGGTCGGGGGCGAACATCACGCCGAAGGTCGACAGTCGCTCATGGCAGGCTCCTGTGGCAGTGACGAATGGCGGCAAACTGTCTACCATCAGACCACGCGGGGCGACGCGGGTTCACTTTGACGCAGGCGCGCGGGCAATCAGGGGAGAAAACGCAGGGCCAGCACGGTCAGATTGTCGCTCGACAAGCCCTTGGGCGGATTGGCGAGGAAGTCGCCCAGCAGGGCAGCGACGGTTTGCGCCGCACTCCTGCCTGCGCACAGTGCCGGCCAGCGCGCCGTGGCCGCATAGGGATCTTCACAGGCCCAGAAGCCGTCGCTGAGCAGCAGATAGTGGGCGCCGGAGCGTAGCTGCAGCACGCGGCGGTCTCCCAGCCGGGCCAGGAAGGGCGGCAGATTGTCCGCATCGAGGGCGAGCAGGGGTTTGTCGAGATGCAGGGACTCGCCGAAGGCGTTGCCCAAAATAAATGCCTGCGAGATTTGCGGATGGTGTTCGCCATGCACGCGGGCGCGCCACTGCGCCTCGTCCAGCGCGCCGCGCATCGCATAGGCGGTGGCCGGTACGTGATCGACGGTGAGCGCCGTGGCCGTGCCATCGCTGATTTCATACAGGCGCGAATCGCCCACGTGGTACAGCAGCGGCGCCTTGCCGGGCGGCACCTCCAGCAAGGTCAGGGTGGTGCCCGGCGGGCGGGCCGGCCTATCCGCCGTGAAAGCGGCTTGCAAGCGCGCGTGCAAATCATCGAGCTGGGCCGACAGGCTGGCTGTGTCATGGCAGGCAGGGATGGCCAGCAAGCCTTGCACGGCCGCTTCCGCCGCTTCGCGCCCGTGGCCGTGGCCGCCCATGCCATCGAGCACGGCGGCGCGCACGTGGCCAGCCGGCCAGCCGGGAACCTGGCAGTGGAACGGCGCTTGCTGCGACAGGCAGACGGCGTGGCCGCTGGCATCGATCAGCAGGAAATTGTCCTGGTTTTCGCGCCGCGGCATGGGGCCGGCGCCCACGCTGCTGCCGGCCGCCGCGTCAAGCCAGGGGCCAAAGTCGAGCTCGTCTTTGATTAAATGCATCGTTTGCTGCGGTCCAGGCGGCCCGATATTGATCATAGGACACAGCTTAGCCGATATTGTGGGTGGGCGATACCTTGCTTTTCTCGCAAAAAAACCTGCGGCAGCAGGCTGGCGCAGGTTTTGGACGGGACCGGTGCAGGGCGGTGCTTAACGGCGATGGCCCCAGCCGTGACCATGACCATGGTCATAGTAGTCGCGGCGGCCATGGTCGCGGTAGTAGCCGCGGCCCGGCTGCACGTAGACGACGGCTGGCGGGCCGTAGTAGCGCGGAGGCGGCGCGTAATACACGGGCTGCGGCGCCGGCGCGTAGTACACAGGCTGCGGCGCAGGAGCGTAATACGTTTCGCGGTAGCCGCCGCGATAGCCGCCACGGTCGTAATAACGGTCATTCGTGTTGATGCTGTTGCCGACGGCAGCGCCGATGACGCCACCGACGATCGCGCCATTGCGTCCGCCGGTGCTGTTGCCAATGGCTGCTCCGACGACGGCGCCTGCGACGGTATTGAAGTCGCGGTCACCGGCGACTGCGGCCGAAGACACAGCCACTGCCGCTACCATTACCGCACCCAGGAGTTTCTTGTTCAACATGGCATTTCCTTCCATTCCGGCGAGATCACAATGATCTGCATGGACTGGACTATATCCGCTGGCGCAAGCTTGTTCCACGTCTAATACAACTTATTACAATCCTGCCCCGGCCGTAACAAGTCAGCGGGCGCGGGCTTGCCATTCCGGCCGCAGCAGGCTGTACATTTTTGCATCGCGCATGATGCCGTTGATAAAGAAAGCCTGGCGTATCAGTCCTTCCTGGGTGAAGCCGTTCTTTTGCGCGATGCGCTCGGAGGCGGTATTGTGCGGGTCCATCAGCAGTTCCAGGCGATGGTAGGGATAGGCATGGAACAGGTAGTCGACCAGCAGCCGCGTTGCCTCGCTGATGTAGCCGCGCCCGTCGCGCTGGCGGTCGAACAGGCGGTAGCCGATCTCGCGCGAGACGGGCGTGCGGCTCTTGAAGTGGGTGATCGTGCCGATGATCTGCTGGGCGTGATCTTCGATGAGGAACAACTCGCTGTCCTCGGTAACCAGGCCCGTCTGCATGAATTCGCGCCGGATCGCTTCGGGCGACTTGAATTGCATGGAGAAGAACTCGCCCCGCGAGGGCAGGTCGTTAACGAGGGCAATATAGGTATTCAGGTCGGCGGCAGTCAAGTGCCTTACGGTACAGAGTGTTCCCTTGAGCATGGCGATATCCGGTAGCAATCACGATCTGCATGGTAATCGACACTGGCGGAGACAGGCAATCGATCCCGTAAAAGTTGCTGCAATGACAGAATAAATACGTTATCGTAGAAAACCGCGCCGTGCCCCTGGCCACGGCGTACCCGCTCCGACCTCGTTGACTGGAATTGACAGCACATGCATACCATCCTGACAGGCGCGCCGTCGCGCCGTTGCGTTTTATCCGTCGCCCTGGGCTGCCTGGCCAGCGCCGGCGCCTTGGCCGCCGCCCCCGGCAATGCGCCGCAAGCGCTGGCGCAGGTGCGCGACACGGCCCTGCACAGCGACTGGGCCTATGCCCGCCTGGCCGACATGACGGACTTGATCGGTCCGCGCCTGTCCGGCTCGGCCGGCGCGGCCGCCGCCGTGCAGCAGGTGGCCGACACCCTGCGCCAGCTGGGCGCCACCGTCACCCTGCAGCCCGTGAAGGTGCCGCACTGGGTGCGCGGCGTGGAAACGGCGGAAATCGTCGACTACGCGGGCCGTCCGCAGGGCGTGTCGCAGCGCGTGGTGCTGACTGCCCTGGGCGGCTCCGGCGCCACTGCGGCCGCCGGCCTGACCGCGCCCGTGATCATCGTCAAGAGCCTGGAAGAACTCAAGGCGCGCGCGCCGGAAGTGAAGGGCGCCATCGTGCTGATCGATACGCCGTTCGACCAGGAAATGGCCGAGCGGGGCCTGGCCGGCGTCACCTACGGCCAGGGTTCGCGCTTGCGTTTCAACGGACCGAAGGCGGCGGCCGAACTGGGCGCGGCCGCCGCGCTCGTGCGTTCGGTGGGCGGCGCGAACTTCCGCATCCCGCACGCGGGCGCCACGGGGCTCGATGACAACAAGCGCATCCCGGCCGCCGCCGTCACCGTGGAAGACGCCCTGCTGATCGGCCGCCTGGCCGCGCGCGGCCCCTTGAAAATGCACCTGACCCTGACGCCGCAAAACCTGCCGGAAGCGGACAGCTACAACGTCATCGCCGACTGGCCGGGCACGGACAAGGCCGGCGAAGTGGTAGTGGTGTCGGGTCACCTCGATTCCTGGGACCTGGCGACGGGCGCGCATGACGACGGCGCCGGCGTCGTGGCGGCCATGGGCGTGCTGGAAACCCTGAAAAAGCTCGACTACCGCCCGCGCCGCACCATCCGCGTGATCGCCTGGATGAACGAGGAAAACGGCGGCCGCGGCGGCCAGGCCTATTTCGAGGCGCACAAGCAGGCGCTCGGCAAACAATATGCGGCCATCGAGATGGACAGCGGCGCCGGCCGCCCGTTCGGCATCAAGGCCAGCGTGGGGCCGAAGTCGGAAAAGCTGTTCGCGCCCTTGCTGGCAGCCCTGCAGCCCATGGGCGCGCACGCGTTCACGCGCCGCGACGCGCTGGGCACGGGCGACCTGCACCGCCTGGAAACGGGCGGCGTGCCCAGCTTCGAGCCGCTGGTCGACAGCCACAGCTACTTCCATTACCACCACACGCCGGCCGACACGCTGGACAAGGTCGACCCGGAAAACCTCAAGCGCAACGTGGCGCTGATGTCGTCGCTGGCCTGGTTCCTGGCCAATATCGACGGCGAGATCGGGCGGGCACCGGAGCAGGGCGAGTAGGCTTTCCGCGAACGGCCGTGCCGCCTGACTGGCGCGGTCTCTTGCCGGCATGCCGGCCTTTCCTCACTGTCAACGCAGAGAACGCTTATGGCGCAACCATTTTCCGACGTCGAGCACGCCGCAGTCAACGCGATCCGCAACTATCTGCACAGGTATCCGAACAGCGCCGATACGCTCGAAGGCGTGGTGCAGTGGTGGCTGGCCGATGATTTCCCGAAGGAAATCACCGCCGCCGCGCTGGAGCACCTGCTGGCGTCGGGCGAGCTGGAACGGCTCAGCATCGGCCAGCAACAGCTGTGGCGGCGCGCGCGGTCCGCGTAGCGTCGCAGCGCCTTATTGGGAGTACCCCTGCATGTCGTCCGCCGCATCGTGCCGGATGCCCCACCACGGCAGATACGCATGGTTTTCGCCGCGCGCGCGGAACCACGGCTGGTCGTGATTGATGGGGCGTACTCTGGCTGGCGGCAAGACCAGCACGCCCGTGACGCTGTCCGGATCGCTGGTGCCCGCCACCAGCACGGGCTGGCCGACATGGTTGGCATGGGCGATGGCGAGGGCGACATTGGTCAGCGCCGTGCCGGCACCCATTTCGCCCAGCAGGGCCGGCGTATTGAAGGTTTGCGGCAGGAAGTCGAAGCCCGGCACTTCCAGGCTCAAGGCATGCGCCAGCTGGGCCAGCCGGTCGGAGGAGGTGGGCAAGGTCTTGTTGGCGTCGTGGATGACGTAGCCGATGTCTTCTTCCGTCTTGCCGCCCTGGCGCGCCGCTTCGGAAAATACGGCCTGCCACGCCTGCACGGCGCGCGGCGGCTGGTCCCTGGCCAGTTCAAAATCAGCTACGCTTTTCGTGGCCGGATAGCCTATCCACGCCAGCGCCGCCCGCTGCGTCTTGTAGCCGGGGCCGGCCAGCACCAGCAGCACCAGGTTTTCATTGATCTGCATGGGCTTGGGCCGGCTCGGCGCGTCCCAGTTCATGACCCACACGGTTTCCTGCGGATGCGCTTCCAGGTAGGCCAGCGCGGCGTGGAGGGAGACGAAGCCCGCGTTGTTGCCGCCCACGGTGATGCGCACGTCGGGCGGGGTGGCGCGGGTCCAGAGGGTGGGAAAGTGGGTGTTGCCGATGCTGAAGGTATCGGCGATGGTTTGCTGCGTGAATTGGTGTACTTCTGCCAGATCGAATTTCCCTTCAGGCAGGGCATATTCCACGCGGATGCCTGCCAGTTCACGCCAGTTCTGTTTTTGATTCTTGGGATAGACGTGGTAGAAGTAGGTGGGGCTGGAATAGTAAATGTCGTGGAAATTGGTCATTAGCTCGCGCAGATACTTATGGTGATAGCCCTTGAACGTTTCTTTGCCATTGATATCGTGGGCAATGGGGGCGACGGCCTGCAAGGTGCTGAAACCCTTGGGGTCCGTCCTGACCATATCGTCATTCTTGTTGGGCTTGGCCAGGCCGAGCGTCCAGAGCAGTTGCCACTCGGTCGGATAGTCGAGCCGCTGCAGTGGATTGAGCCACTGCAAGCCCACCACTTGTGCCCGGAAGGGAACGTGGGCCGTGATTGTTGGGAGATCGTCTTCTTTCTGCGCAGGTTTCACGGCACAGGCTGTCAATAGCGCAAACATGGAGACAGCGGCGAGCATGGGCAGTGCAAGGAACTGTTTCATGAGTTCTCCAGGTGTAGGGATAGTCTGGTGACCGGCATAGTCCGGCCAGGTGGACCAAAGTGCCAGGAAAATGATGAAGAGAAATGTGGTGAGCGCCCTGGCCAGTCGCTGGCGCGGCGTGGCAATGAACTTACGCACCGTCAGTCCTCAGTGCAAAGTTGGTGGGCGGGTCGGCAGGCCTGGCATTCTGGCGCTCGTCAACGATGTCTTTCGGTTTTCTGGCAGGGCTGTCTTTGTCATTTGCCCAGGTAAATAAAGATACATTTTTAAATGTGCCATTGTCGTAGTATTCAAAGAACTCTCCAGACTCGAAAGATGCGCCTTTCAACAGGCTCCAATCCGCCGCAACCCTTAATTCCCGCAACGCCTCCTGCCTGATCGTGCACACCCCCACCGCCACGTCATACGCCAGCGCCTTTTCCGCATGCTCGGGATTGGTCATGATGGTCGAGTGGTCGGTGGCGTGGGTGTCGATATTGGCGGCCAGATAGCTCTGGATTTCGTTCTTGCGCCAGGCATTGAATTCCTTGCTAGCCTCTTCCGGTTCGTCCACCGCCGTCACCGGCTTGCCTTTTTCGACCCAGCCGTCGCGCCTGGCCTGCATGCGCAGCATGCCATTCTGTTCGTAGCGCAGCGCCGCCTCGGTCTGCGCATCGCCCTTGCCCTGGGAGCGGTAAGGCGCATACGCATCGTCGGCTTCGGCGGCGCGGTCCTTGTGCAGGGAGTCGGCGGGGGCATCGCAGCCTTCGTCGAATTGTTCGCTCGTATCGGCAAAGCGTTTCGAATGGGGCAGGAAGGGTTCGGGCAGCTTGGGCGCCTTCATCGGCAGGCGCCAGGTCTTGGGCGGCAGCGCGTTGATGCGCGTGCCGGCAGTCTTGGCGAGCACGATGACGATGGGGGCGAAGAGGAAGGTCAGGATCTTGCGGCCTATGCCTTTGCTGGCCCGCATGCCCTTTTTGATCGAGTACTCGGCGACCAGCGAGCGCGGGTGCCAGAAATCGAGGCTGTCCGGCGTCAAGGGCTGGCCATTGCGCTGCCAGATGTCATAGTCCTTTTCATTTTCCTGGCCGACAAGGTGATTTTGCGCAAACACGCGCTGGGTGAAGACCCCTTCGCCGCCCGTATCGGTAATTTCCTGTGCCGACATGCCGCGCCAGCCTATGCCCTGCACGGGCGTGGCGGAAATCACCTGGTCGTGCGGATTGAAATACAAGGTAACCCTGCCATAGGTGGAACCCTGCAAGCCGTAGTCTGCGCGGTCGAACGCGGCCGTATAGCTGTCCTTGCGCGCAGGCTTGCGATTGGCGCTGCATTCGTCGACAAAGGCGGCATCCTGCTGCATGGCCGGGCGGGTGCGCAGGATGTTGAAAAATGCTTTCAAGGTTTGCGTGCGCGCCTCATACTTTTGCCGGCCCGTGTTGCCGTGCTCATCCTTCAGATGGCCGCTGACCCAGTTTTCCGTGAAGTTGCTGTCGAGCAAGCTGTAGGGCGGGTTGCACAGTACGTAACTGTCGGCCACGGCGGAAGCGCCCAGCGTTTCGCCGAGAAAGGCGGCCGCCATGGCGACCATATTGCCCTGGCTATGGCAGACGATGGTGACGGGCGCGTCGCGCTGGCAAGCGCGTATCGATTGTACGAGCCGCGCCAGACGCCAGGCGGCGAACACGAAGTACGGGCGCGGCGGGCAGGCATACACTTGCCGGTCATTCGTCGGGTTCATGTGCTGGATATGCATCCACAGGAACAGTTCCTCGGACAAGCCCTGGCCCCACAGGTCAGGCAGGGCGCTGCAGCCGTTGGCGAACGGCCCGCCGTCCCAGTAATTCTTTTCGTTCAGATAGATGCCGTCGCCGAATGCCTGCAATTCCTCGCCGTTGGCCTTGTAGCCCCAGCGAAAGCGGATCACGGGGGAATTGGCATCGTGCGCCAGCAGGAAGGTAGTAGCGTTGCGCTTGGGGTTGAGGAAGCCGTCATCCGTCAGTTCGCGCGCGTAAGTGGCGGCCTGCATCTGTCCGGCGGCCGGACCAGGTATCGCCAGATCCTCATCGCGGCGCTTCAGGCGGGCATTCAGGCCGGCGCACAGGCCTTGCTCGGCCTGTTCATACCATTCGCCGTCGGAATTGACGCCATGCACGAAGATGACGATGCCGGGGCGCGGCAGGCGCGTGACGGCCTGGAGCAGCGCGTGGCTGAACAGGGCCGTGCCTTCGGCTTCGGCGAGCAGGATGCAATGCGTATCGAGCGTAGGGTCGGGCGACATGCGGGCGCTCCGTCAGTGTCAAGCAGGATAAGGCGGCGCCAAAGTGAACTCAGGCAATCTGCACTGTATGCGGATTGCCCGGGGTGGGACTTGCGTGGTGTCAAGAAAGGACGTGCGGCAGGCGGGGAGTGCGGGGAAATCAGATGGCGTTCAGCGGTATCTTGAGGTAGCGCACGCCGTTTTCTTCCGGCTCGGGCAGCTTGCCCGCGTTGATGTTGACCTGGATGGCGGGCAGGATCAGGGTCGGCATGTCCAGCGTGGCGTCGCGGCGGGTGCGCATGGCCACGAACTGTTCTTCCGTGATGCCGTCGTGCAAGTGGATATTGCTGGCGCGCTGTTCCGCCACCGTCACTTCCCAGCGGGGCGCGCGGCCGTTGGGCGGGTAGTCGTGGCACATGAACAGCCGGGTTTGCGGCGGCAGCGACAGCAGGCGCTGCACGGAGCGGTAGAGCAGGGAAGCGGAGCCGCCGGGGAAGTCGCAGCGGGCCGAGCCGACGTCCGGCATGAACAGGGTGTCGCCGACGAACACGGCGTCGCCGATCTGATAGGCCAGGTCGGCCGGCGTGTGGCCGGGCACGTGCAGGGCGCGCACTTCCAGCTTGCCGATATGAAATACCTGGTCGGGCGCGAACAGCTGGTCGAACTGCGAGCCGTCGGCCCGCGCGCCGTCCTGGTGGTAGACCTGGGCAAACGCCTGCTGCACCGTCCGGATGGCGGCACCGATGGCCACGTCGCCACCGAGCTGCTGCTGCAGGTAGGGCGCGGCGGACAGGTGGTCCGCGTGCGCGTGGGTTTCCAGCAGCCAGCGGCACTGCAAGCCATGCTCGCGCACGAAGGCGATCACCTTGTCGGCCGAGGCGGTAGACGTGCGGCCCGCCTTCGGGTCGTAGTCGAGCACGGAGTCGATGATGGCGCAGTCGCGTCCGTCAGCCTCGTAGACGACATAGGTGACGGTGGCGGTGGCGGGGTCGAAGAAAGCTTGGATTTGTGGGGTCATCACGGCGGCAAGGAACGGGCAAGGGAGGGACAGGGAATGGCATTATATCGCCAGAGTTCGCTAAAAAAATGCTGCAAATTGACATTTAACATGCGAAAAACAGATAAGGGCGCGTGGCCGCGCACGCGACTGTCGTGCGCACCCTGCGGCTTGCAGCGTGGTAACCTCATTCTTCCAAGGAGGAATTCATGAACGATACCATTGCACGCAGCGAACAGTACCGCGGTTTTACGATTTCCGTGACCCCGCAAAAGGATAATGACGATTTATGGGATTTTACCTACCGCCTGCAGCGCGAGGGACAGGCCGAGGCGCAGGCCATCACGCGCAGCCGCACCCTGGGCGGCTATGCGGCTCCCGAGACGGCTTGCGCGGCCGGCCTGGAAGTGGCGAAGACGGAAGTGGACAATCTGCTGCGTCCTTGAGCCAGCGTAAATCGTTTAGCCCGATTGCGTGCCGGCGCGTGAAACACATCGCTGCCGGCAGCGCTTCATGCTACGATTTCCACTATCGAGTCAGTCACCAAGGAGGCACCCATGGATAACAGTTCTAAAATTCACTATAAGGGCTGGGAGATCGTTCCCCTGGCCGTGCCCACCACCGACGGCAAGTGGTCGGCCAGCTGCGACATCGAACGCGCCACCGCGGAAGGCCTGGAAGTCTTCGAAGGCTCGACCATGCAGTTCGTGCGCGACGACGAAGACGGCGCCATTGCCGCCGCCTGCGAAGAAGCCGTGCGCCAGATTGACAACATCATCGCCAACCCGCTGGTGCGGCTGGCCTAGATTTTTGTTTCTTCAGTAACAATGTTCCTGCAGCCGGCGCCCGCCGGCTGTTTTTTTAGGCTCTGTCTCCGTTAAGTAGGGGATTTCCAGGAATCTTGCTCCGCCCTGGCTGTCTGACTGTCTATATCAGACAAACAGGAGCCTTCCATGCAGCACGCCAAATGGATCCGTTTTATCGCGCAGTTTTCCCAGCTGAGCCGCCGCCAGCGGCAGGCAGGCATCGCCCGGCTGCGTGGCAACACGCCACAGGACGCCACCGTCGCATTACTTGAAAGCGTGGCGCAGCCGCATTTGGCTTGTCCCGCCTGCCACAGCAGCCATGCTCACCGGCACGGCCATGCGCACGGACTGCAGCGCTACCGCTGCGTGCCGTGCGGACGCACCTTCAATGCGCTCACCGGCACGCCGCTGGCCCGCCTGCGCCACAAGACCTTGTGGCTAGCCTACGCCGACTGCCTGCTGGCATCGGCTTCCGTGCGCCAGGCAGCGCGACAACTGAACGTGCACCGCAACACCGCCTTTCGCTGGCGCCACCGGTTTTTGACGCTCGCCAGGACGGACCGGCCGCTGTGCCTGCACGGCATCGCCGAGGCCGACGAGCTGTATCTGCTGGAATCAGAAAAGGGATCCAGGCATCTGACGCGTCCGGCACGCCGCCGGGGCGGCCACGCCCGCCAGCGCGGCATTTCCAGTGAACAAGTCTGCATCGTGGTGGCGCGCGACCGCACGGGACAAACCCTCGATTTCGTCACGGGAAAAGGGGCGCTGACCAAGGTGCA
>NZ_FTMV01000007.1 GCF_900156175.1 Janthinobacterium sp. TND4EL3 | reverse complement strand
TCGACTTGCATGTGTAAGGCATGCCGCCAGCGTTCAATCTGAGCCAGGATCAAACTCTTCAGTTTAATCTCTGTTACTTTGCCGTTTTACCGGCATGGTCGAACTATTTAACTAGTTCAAACCCCTCGCATTGCGAGGTGTTTGCTCACTCAAAAAACTGACAGGCCACTACTTTCGTAGCGCCTATTTCATTATTTCTTGTGAACATTTGATATTTTAAGTATTACAGCAATCCGAAGATCGCTGCTGCACCTACATCAAATGCCCACACTTATCGACTGTTAATTGTTAAAGAACTGTATTCGGTACTGCTTTCGCGCTATCGACAAAGCGTTGTGTTTGTCAGCTGCGAAGAAGGAAGAGTATGAAGCATTTCACTACATCCGTCAACTCCTTCTTTTCTACCCTGCTTTACTCGGCATTTGCATGCGTCGTTCAGCGAGGGGGCGAATTATAGCCCTGCCCCGCAGGCGCGGCAAGTGCTAATTTGCAGCTGAGCAAATATTGCTGTGTGATATCGTAGCGCCGACAATCCCCTGCCCCATCACCTTGAGTCCCATGCCTATCCCACACATCGTCCCCACCGCCAATTCCGCCCTGGCCAATGCCCTCGAATACGCCATCAATAGCAAGACCAAGCCGCTGGGCAGTCTCGGCATGCTGGAAACCCTGGCGCGCCAGATCGGCCTGATCCAGCAAAGCACGCAACTGGCATTGCGCCAGCCGGCCATCATCGTTTTCGCGGCCGACCATGGCGTCGTCGCGGAAGGCATTTCTGCTTATCCGCAAAGCGTGACCTGGCAAATGGTGGAGAACTTTCTCGGCAATGGCGCTGCCATCAACGTCTTTGCCCGTCAGAGCGAGTGCGCCCTCTATATAGTAGACGCCGGCGTGAACCACGATTTTGGACCGCGCGACGACTTGCTCGACCGCAAGCAGGCTCCCGGCACCCGGAATTTTGCCAAGGAACCCGCCATGAGCCGGGAACAATGCCTGTCCGCCATGCAGGCGGGCATGGACCTGGTCGCCACCTTGGATGGCAATGTGCTGGGCTTTGGTGAAATGGGCATCGGCAACACTACCGCCGCCGCCGCGCTCATGCACAAACTGACCCAAACACCGGTCGCCGACTGCGTGGGCGCCGGCACCGGCCTGTCCAAGGAAGGCATTTTGCACAAGCAGCAGGTGATCGAGGCGGCCGTCGCCCATCACGCGGCAGTCCATGAGCCGCTCGACGTGCTGGCCACGTTTGGCGGCTTCGAAATCGCCATGATGGCCGGCGCCATGCTCAAGGCAGCCGAAAGGCGCATGATCCTGCTGATCGACGGTTTCATCGTCAGCAGCGCCCTGCTGGTGGCGGCGCGTTTACAGCCCGCCATCCTCGATTACTGCGTGTTTTCGCACTGCTCCGATGAAAACGGCCACCGCCAACTGCTGGCCAGCCTGGGTGCGCGTCCACTGCTGCACCTCGATTTGCGCCTCGGCGAAGGCACGGGATCGGCGCTGGCCTTGCCGCTGCTGCACGCGGCCGTCAACTTCATGCGCGAGATGGCCACCTTCGATTCGGCACAGGTCAGTGAAAAGTCCACGCCAGACTAAGATCATGAGCAACCCCGTTTCCGCCGCAGTCCACCAGTGCCGCCTGTTCTTTATCGCGCTGCAGTTCTTCACGCGCCTTCCCATTCCCCGCTGGGTGGGTTTCGAGCCGGCCTGGCTGCAGCACGCCTCGCGCTACTTTCCGCTGGTCGGCGTGGTGGTGGCGGCCATCAGCGGCGCCGTGTATCTGCTGGCCAGTTGGCTCCTACCTTCGGCGGTGGCCGTGCTGCTGGCCGTCGCCGCCGGCATCTACCTGACGGGCGCCTTCCACGAAGACGGCTTCGCCGACATGTGCGACGGCTTTGGCGGCGGTTTGACGCGCGAGCGGGTGCTGGAAATCATGAAGGATTCGCGCATCGGCGCGTATGGCGCCATCGGCATCATCTGCCTGCTGGCCATCAAGTGCACGGCGCTGGTCTCGCTGCCGCCACACGTCGTCTTGGCGACACTGTTCATCGCCCATCCGCTTTCGCGCCTGGCCGCCGTGTCGCTGATCCGGTTCATGAATTATGCGCGCGACGAAGGCAAGTCCAAGCCGATGGCGCAGGAAATGACGACGGGGGAATTCATCATCGCCTCCGTCTGCGCCCTGCTGCCGGCCATCGTCTGCGGCGTGCTGGGGATATTTGACTGGGCGGCGCTCGCCTTTGCCGTCGTGGCTGGGGCGGCGGCCGCATTCTGGCTGGGCCGCAAATGCCAGCGCCGCCTGCAAGGCTACACGGGCGACTGCCTGGGCGCCGTGCAGCAGGTGGCGGAAGTGGCGATTTACCTGGCCATCCTTTCCAGCTTTCAGCCGCCAACACGCTTCTTCTATTAACACCATGCGCCTGATCCTCGTTCGCCACCCCGCGCCGCAAGTCACCAGCGGCACCTGCTATGGCCGCAGCGACGTGGCGGTGGCACCACATGAAATGGCCGCCGCGCGCAGCAGCCTACTGGCGACTTTGCCGCCCGGTGTGCCGCTGTATGCCAGTCCGCTGCGCCGCTGCGCCGGCCTGGCGGCGGCCCTGGCGCAGGAGCTGCCAGCGAGCGAACTACACTTTGATGCCCGACTGGCCGAAATGGATTTCGGCACCTGGGAAATGCAGCCATGGCACGCGATTGCGCGCGCGGACATCGATGCCTGGGCCGCCGACCTGGCCTGGTACCGCCCCGGCGGCGGCGAGAATGTGCTGGCGATGGCTGCCCGCGTCGATGCGTTTTTAGGCGATCTGTTGCGCGAACAACACGAAACGGCGGTCATCATCTGCCATGCAGGCACCATCCGCCTGCTGTCAGCATTGCAAGCGCGGCTGCCATTGGAAGAAACGGCCCTGCTGGCCGCCCATTCCGCCCATAAAATCGCCTACGGCGCGACGGTCGTCGTCGATTTCTGATAGCGAATCGTCCAGCCAGCCATATCAGTCCACGCCCACTGCACGTATAATGACCGGGTTTTGGTGCCCGCGCTCATGTCCATGAGCGCAGTTAAACGGGAAACACGATGCCGCGCCCGCGGCGAACGTGTGCTGCCCCCGCAACGGTAAGCAAGTGTCGCCCCTGCCTACAGGAAGCGGACGACAAGCTATCTCTGACAACCACTGTGCTTGCAATCATCGAGCATGGGAAGGTGGGATAGCCGTACTTGCCAGCCCGGATACCGGCCAGGACAGGTGGAAGTGTGCGAACGGGGATGTTCGCGATCCGAATGGCCGATGGCCATCTTCGATCGTCAGTCTCAGTTCCCACTTCTGTTCAATCTGGCCTACGGGGACGTCGGCTGGTTGCATATTACTTACTGAAAATTATCATGACCCATGCTGTTTCCTGCCGCGCGACGCTCACGTCGCTCGCGCTAGCCATTGCCGCGCCTGCCGCTTTCGCCCAAGCCACGCCAGATACCTTCGATCCGATCGTCGTCACCGCCAACCGCTACCCGCAGCACCTGAGCGAAGTATTGAGCGATACGCAGACCATCAGCGCGGAAGACATCGCGCGTTCCGGCGCCGGTACGCTGATCGACCTGCTGCAAAAACAGCGCGGCATCGAAGTCAATCGCAGTGGCGGCCCAGGCACCAATTCGAGCGTCTTCATTCGCGGCGCGAACAGCAACCAGAATATCGTGCTGGTCGACGGCGTGCGCATCGGCTCCGCCACTTCGGGCACAGCCAACTGGAGCGCCCTGCCTTTGTCGAGCATCGACCATGTTGAAATCGTCTACGGTCCACTGAGCACCATGTATGGTGCCGATGCCGTCGGTGGTGTGATCCAGATCTTTACCAAGAAAGGCGATGGCGCGGCGCGCTTCTCCGCCTTCGCTGGCTACGGCCGCTACAACACGCGCCAGGCGGAAGCCAGCGTTGCCGGCTCTACTGGTGGCAACAACAGCTTCAGCTACGCGCTGACCGCAGGCAAGGAAAAATCGGATGGCTTTTCCGCCTCCAAGCTGGGTGCCTCGACGTATACCTACAATCCGGATAAAGACGGCTACGACAAGGAAAGCGTCAGCGGCCAGTTCGGTTACCAGATGGCCAAGGGCCATGAAGTCGGCCTGACTTTCCTGAACAGCAAACTGGATGCGCAGTACGATTCGGGCTTGAACTTCGACGCACGCAACGACAATAAGCTGGAAAACATTTCGGTTTTCACGAAGAACCAGTTCTTGCCGAACTGGACCAGTGAGCTGCGCTACGCCCAGGCAAAGGACAAACAAACCTCGGTGTCCGCCACCGGCGCCTTCGGCCGAAGCCAGTTCGACACCAAACAAAGCGACATCAGCTGGCAAAACGATATTCTCATTGGCCGTGACACCCTGCAATTGCTGGGCGAATACCGTGATGAAGACGTCGTGAGCTCGGCCAAGGGCCTGTCCGGCGGCCGCAATACCAAATCGTTCGCTGCATCGTACAACCTGGTGCGCGGCGCCCACCTGGCCAGCATCAGCGGCCGTCGCGACGACAGCTCGGCGTATGGTACGCACAACACGGGTAGCGTCGCTTACGGCTATCGTTTCAGCAACGCCTTGCGCGCCAACGCCAGCTATGGCACCAGTTTCCGCGCACCAACCTTCAACGATCTTTACTACCCTGACTCCGGCATCCCGACGAACAAGCCGGAAAAAGGCCGCAACGCTGAAATTGGCTTGCATTACAACGACGGCCAATCGCAACTGAGCGCGATCTACTACCATAACAAGATCACCGACATGCTCACCTACGTGTCAACTTGCCCGGTAATCGGCTGGAAGCCAGGCTATGGCTGCAGCATGAACGTCGACAAAGCCCTGCTCGAGGGAGTGACACTGGCTGGCGCGCGCAAATTCGGCGCCTTCAACGTCAGCGGCAATATCGACCTGCAAGATCCGCGCAATGAAACCACGGACAAGCAACTGGCACGCCGCGCGAAAAAGCATGCCAATCTCACCGTCGATTACACGACCGGTCCTTTGACCGCTGGTACGGAGTGGCAGTTGTCTGGCAAGCGTTTTGAAGATGCCGCCAACAAAACCACGCTCGGTGGCTATGGCTTGCTGAACCTGTACACCACCTACCAGTTCGCGCGTGACTGGTCGGTGCTGGCACGCTGGAACAACATCACCAACAAGGACTACGAACTGGGCCGCTTCTACGCAACGCCAGGCTCGAACCTCTTCGTTGGCGTACGCTACGGCATGAAATAAGCATGATGTAATGATGTAAGCTGCGGGCGATGGCATGCCGCCATCGCCCGCAGATGCGGTTCCCGATTTTAAGGCAGTACATGCACCCATTCTTCCGCAATATGCGCCACCGCGCCACCGTGATCATCACGGTATTGATCGCGTGCGCGATTGCCAGCCTGATTTTCTCCGGCATGATCGGTTCGATCGCGATTCCGCTCGCCGACCTGCCTTCCGCCCTGCTCCATCTGGTGCAAGGCAAGACCGACAACATCGCCGCCACCCTGCTCGACCTGCGCCTGGGCCGCGCGCTGACCGCCTTCGTTACCGGCGCGGCGCTGTCGCTGGCGGGCCTGATGATGCAGGCTCTCTTGCGCAATCCCCTGGCTGACCCGTATGTGCTGGGCATTTCCGCCGGCGCCTCCGTCGGCGCGCTGGCCGCGCTGCTGTTCATGTGCGCGCTGTGGGTGGTCGATGCGGCGGCATTCGCCGGCGCCGTCGGCGTGTCCATGCTGCTGTACCTGTTTGCCCGGCGCGACCTGCGCGGCGGCACGGCGGCCGAAGGCGGCGCCTCGCTCTTGCTGCTGACGGGCGTGATCCTGGCCTCGGCCTGCATGGCCATCGTCACCCTGATGCTGTCCATCGCCCCGGAAAGCCGCTTGCGCAGCATGGTGTTCTGGATGATCGGCGACCTGTCCGGCGCGCCAGCGCGGCTGATGCCCTGGCTGGTGTTGGCCTGCGCCATGGTCTTTGCGCTGCGCTGCGCGCGTTCGCTCAACGTCATGGCCCTGCACGCGGAAGCGGCCAGCACGCTGGGCGTGCGCGTGGGCGCGCTGCGCAAGGGCCTGTTCTTCTGTTCCGGCCTGCTCACGGCCAGCGCCGTCACCAGCGCCGGCAGCGTGGGCTTTGTCGGCCTGATCGTGCCGCACGCACTGCGCTTTGCCTGCGGCCCCGACCACCGCCTGCTGATCCCGGCCGCCGCGCTGGCAGGCGGCACCTTCCTCGTACTGGCAGACACGCTGGCGCGCACCGTGCTGGCGCCGTTGCAGCTGCCCGTGGGCGTCGTCACGGCCATGATCGGTGCCCCCGTCTTCCTGTACCAGTTGCACCGGCTGCGCCGCACATGAAATCAATATGATACGCACCTACCAACTTGGCCTGAAAGCAGGCACGCGTTGCCTCGTGGATAACCTCAACTGGCGCATCCAGGCGGGAGAATGCTGGAGCGTCATCGGCCGCAATGGCGCCGGCAAGAGCACCTTGCTGCGTACCCTGGCGGGCCTGCGCGAACCGGATGCCGGCCACGTAACGATACAGGGCCGCGCCTTGATGGACTGGCCTTTGGCCGACCTGGCACGTGAGCGGGCGTTCCTGGCGCAGGCGCGCCATGATGCATTCTCGTACCGCGTCATCGAAACGGTGCTGTCGGCGCGCCATCCATACCACGACAATCATTACTGGGAGGGCAGCGACGACCAGCGCATCTCCCTGGCGGCGCTGGCATCGATGGAAGTGGAACACCTGGCCGAACGCGACGTGCGCAGCCTGTCGGGCGGCGAACGCCAGCGCGTGGCGATCGCCGCCATGCTGGCGCAGGATACGCCCTTGCTGCTGCTGGACGAGCCGGCCAACGCGCTGGACCTGGCGCACCAGGTCAGCGTCATGGGTTTGCTGGCAAGACTATGCCGCGAACAGAGCAAGACCGTCGTCATGGTGGGCCACGACCTGAACCTGGCGCATAGCGTTTCGACCCACGCACTGCTGCTGATGGGAGATGGCGGTTCGCTCGCTGGCCCCGTGGCCGACGTGATGCAGGCATCTCTCCTGAGCCACTACCTTGGCCACCCGATCGAAATCATCGAACACGGCAAACGCAAGATATTCATACCGAAAGAGGATCAAACATGAGCAATAACCAACCCGTCGACGCGCAAACCGCAGCCAATACCGCAGCTATAAACGAGCGCCACCGCGTGCGCATGGAGAGAAAGAAGGCCATCATCGATGCGGCCATCGCCAAGGCGGACAAGGAAATCGGCATCATCATCGTCAACACGGGCAATGGCAAAGGCAAGAGTTCGAGCGGCTTCGGCATGGCCATCCGCGCCATGGGCCACGGCATGAAAGTGGGCGTGGTGCAGTTCATCAAGGGCGCCATGTCGACCGGCGAAGAGAAATTCCTGCGCCGCTTCCCCGATGAAATCAGTTTTCATGCGATGGGCGAAGGCTATACCTGGGAAACGCAAAACCGCGAACGCGACATCGAGAAAGCCGAACTGGCATGGGAACAGGCGAAGACCTTCCTGGCCGACCCAAGCTACGGTCTGGTGCTGTTCGACGAACTCAATATCGCCCTCAAGTACAACTACCTCGACGTGCACAAAGTCATCGCCGACCTGCTGGAGCGCCCGCACATGCAGCACGTGGTCATCACGGGCCGCGGCGCGCCGGACGAATTGATCGCCATCGCCGATACCGTCACCGAAATGGCCGTCGTCAAGCATGCGTACGCGGCCGGCATCGGCGCACAAATCGGCACCGAGTGGTAACAGCGCCATGACGCGCACTCTGGTCTTCGGCGGCGCCCGTTCCGGCAAGAGCGCCCATGCGGAAAAGCTGGCCCGCGAGTCCGGCAAGGAAGTGCTCTACATCGCCACCGCGCAGGCGGGCGATGGCGAGATGGCCACGCGCATCACGCATCACCGTGCGCAACGCCCGGCCGGGTGGGCAACCCTGGAAGAACCGCTGCGCCTGGGCGACGCCATCCTGCGGCAAGCACGGCCCGGCCGCCTGCTGCTGGTGGACTGTCTGACACTGTGGCTGACGAATCTGATGTTTTCCGGCGGCGCGACGTATCCGGACGTGGGCGACATCGCCCTGCCCGAACTGTTCCACAGCGAGCGCGCGCACCTGCTGTACGCGCTGGCCGAAATCGAAGACACCGGCTGCGACCTCGTGCTCGTCTCGAACGAAGTGGGCATGGGCATCGTCCCCTGCGGCGCCATCTCGCGCTGCTTCACCGATGAAGCGGGCCGCTTGAACCAGGCCGTGGCCGCCGTGTGCGACAAGGCCGTGTTTGTCGCCGCCGGTTTGCCGCTGTACCTGAAAGGCGGCCCATGCTGAGCGGCCTGTCGCTGCCCATGCTGGCCGCCTTGATGGCGGCCGGCGTGCTGCTCGACATGCTGCTGGGGGAAACGCGCCGCTGGCATCCATTGGTGGGTTTTGGCCGCCTCGCCAGCGCGCTCGAGCGCCTGCTGAACCGGGGCCGTGGGCGTTTCCTGCGCGGCACGCTGGCGTGGTCGCTGGCCGTGCTGCCCCTCAGCTATGCCGCCTGGTGGCTGTGCGGCCTGGCCGGTGCGGTACTCCACGTCTTCCTGCTGTATCTGTGCCTGGGCCTGCGCAGCCTGCGCGACCACAACCAGCCGATCGCCAATGCCTTGTCCATCGATGACCTGGAAAACGCGCGCCTGCTGACGGCGCGCATCGTCAGCCGCGACACGGCCAATGCCGATGCGGCCAGCCTGGCCAAGGCCAGCACGGAGTCCTTGCTGGAAAACGGCAACGACGCCGTCTTCGGCACCCTGTTCTGGTTTGCCGTGGCGGGCGGTCCGGGCGCCGTGCTTTTCAGGTTGGCCAATACCCTCGACGCCATGTGGGGCTACCGCACTGCGCGCTACGACTGGTTCGGCTGCTGCGCCGCGCGCATCGACGACATCCTCAATTACCTGCCGGCGCGCCTGACGGCCTTGTCCTATGTCTTGCTGGGCAAGAGCATGGCGGACAAAAAAAACGCATGGCACTGCTGGCGCACGCAGGCGCCCAACTGGGGCAGCCCGAATGCGGGGCCCGTGATGGCCAGCGGCGCCGGCGCCTTGGGCCTGGCCCTGGGCGGCGACGCCATCTATGACGGCGAACTGGAACGCCGCCCGCCTTTGGGCGCCGGCCGTCCCGCCGAAGCGCGCGACATCGACCGCGCCTGGCGCCTGGTGGCGGAAACGGCTGTCTTGTGGCTGATCTGGGTGGCGCTGCTGGCGGGCCTGTTTTACCTGAAAGGGAAGTATATTGCTTGAACATGGCGGCAATCTGCGCGACGCGGCGCGTGAATACGGCCGGCCGATCGCCGACTGGATCGACCTGTCGACCGGCATCAACCCGCACTGGTATGCAGCGCCAGCACCCGACGTCAACGCCTGGCACCGGCTGCCGGAAGCCGATCCCGCGCTGGCGGCCGCCGCCTGCACATATTACGACGCGCCGGCCATGCTGCCCGTGGCGGGTACGCAAGCGGCCATCCAGGCCCTGCCCCGGCTGCGCGCACCGTCGCGCGTGGTCGTGGCTGCGCCGTCCTACGCGGAACACGCACACCATTGGGGCCAGCACGGACACCAATTGCGGCAAGTACCATATGCGCTGCTGGCCGACGCCGTGGACAGCTGCGACGTGATGGTCGTCTGCAATCCGAACAATCCCACGGGCGAGCGCATCGCCCCCGCGCTGCTGCTGGCATGGGCCGGCCAGCTGGCCGCGCGCGGCGGCTGGCTGGTGGTCGATGAAGCGTTTGGCGACACGGAAGCGCAGGCCAGCCTGGGGCCGCACTCGGACCAGCCGGGTCTGATCGTGCTGCGCTCGGTAGGCAAATTCTTTGGCCTGGCGGGCCTGCGCCTGGGCTTTGTCGCCGCCCATCCAGCCTTGCTGTCCCAACTGGCCGACATGCTGGGACCATGGACCGTCAGCGGCCCGGCGCAGCAGGTGGCGCTGGCGGCCCTCGCCGACACGCACTGGCAAGGTGCCATGCGCGAGCGCCTGCGCGGCGAAGGCCTCCGTTTGCAGCAACTGCTGGCCGCCCACGGCATCGCCAGCAGCGGCACGGCGCTGTTTCAATGGTGGCCGGAAGAGCGCGCAGCGGCCTTCTGGCGCCACATGGCGGAATCAGGCATCTGGGTACGCCTGTTCCGCCACGCGGCCCACGGCATCCGCCTCGGCCTGCCACCCGACGAACATGCCTGGCTGCGCCTGCAGCAGGCCCTCACCACATGGAAGCACACATGAAAATCCTGAAAATATCGCTACTGCTGGCCGGACTGGTCTCGCTGCAGGCGCATGCCGCCATCACCGTGCGCGACGACGATGGCAATACCGTCACCGTGGCAAAACCCGCGCAGCGCATCCTGGCGCTGGCGCCGCACGTCACGGAGCTGCTGTTCGCCGCTGGCGGCGGCGACAGGATCGCCGGTGTCGTCAGCTATAGCGACTACCCGGAAGCGGCCAAAAAACTGCCTCAGGTGGGCGACAACCGCCAGTACGACATGGAGCGCATCATCGCCATGAAGCCGGACCTGATCGTCGTGTGGATGCATGGCAGCGCCGAACGCCAGATCGCCATGCTGCGCCAGCTGAAGGTACCCATCTATCACAGCGAACCGCGCAAGCTGGCCGATATCCCCGACAGCATGGAGCGCCTGGGCCAGCTGATGGGAACGGAAAAGGTCGCCAAGCCGGCCGCCGCACAACTGCGCGCCAAACTGGCCAGCTTGACGGCGCAATACGCGCAGCGCCCGCCCGTGCGCGTGTTTTACCAGGTGTGGGACAAACCTCTATATACATTGAGCGGCGCGAGCATCATCAGCGATTCGATGCGCGTGTGCGGCGGCCAGAATGTGTTCGCCGCGATGAAGGTGGTGGCGCCCGTCGTCACGCCGGAAGGCGTGCTGCAGGAAGACCCGGAAGTCATCTTCGGCACCAGCGAAAAGAGCGACCCGCGCAGCGAGGGGGGCCTGGCCATGTGGCGCGCCTTCCCGTCGATGACGGCCGTGCGCAAAAATAACCTGTTCCGCCTGAATGGCGACCTGCTGAACCGCGCCGGCCCGCGCATGATCGAAGGCACGGCCGCCATGTGCGAACAGCTGGAAGCGGCGCGCCAGCGCCGCAGCGACAAGGCGGCTCAATGAGTCACTACCAGCGCATCGCCTGCCTGTCGACGGAAGCCGTCGAGACGCTGTACGCGCTGGGCGCGGAGGACGTCATCGCAGGCATCTCGGGATTTACCGTGCGCCCGGCCCGCGCACGCGAGGAAAAAACCAGGATCAGCGGTTTTTCCTCGTCAAATCTGGAGCGCATCCTGGCAGTGGAACCGGATCTCGTGATCGGCTTTTGCGACATGCAGGCCGATATCTGCCGCGACCTGGTCATGGCCGGCATCGAAGTACACCAGTTCAACCAGCGCACGGTCGACGGCATCCTGCGCATGATCGCCGTGCTGGCCGCGCTGGTGCAGCGCGAGGACGCCGGCCGTGAACTGATCGCCAGCCTGCGCACGGACATCGCCGCCGCCCGCACCCGCGCCGCCGCCTGGACGCGCAAGCCCGTGATGTATTTTGAAGAGTGGAACGATCCCCTGATGAGCGGCATCGGCTGGGCAGCGGAATTGATCGCCATCGCCGGTGGCAGGGACGCCTTCCCGGAATTGTCCGTGCAGCCGGGCGCGAAGGAGCGCATCATCGCCGATTCCCATGACGTGGTCGCACGCGCGCCCGACATCATCCTCGCCAGCTGGTGCGGCAAGAAATTCCAGCCCACGCAACTGGCGGCGCGCCCAGGCTGGGATGCGATTCCCGCCGTGAAAAACCAGATGCTATTCGAGATCAAGTCGCCCGACATCCTGTCGCCCGGCCCGGCGGCGATTACCGAAGGGTTGCGCCAGATCAGCGACATCATCGCGCGCTGGCAACATCTGCAGGAGCAGCAGACATGAAGAGTCCCTTTCCCGTCCTGATGGTGCAGGGCACGACGTCCGACGCGGGCAAGAGCACCGTCGTCGCGGCCCTGTGTCGCCTGCTGAAACGCCGCGGCGTGACGGTGGCGCCGTTCAAGCCGCAAAACATGGCCTTGAACAGCGCGGTGACGAGCGACGGCGGCGAGATCGGCCGCGCCCAGGCCCTGCAGGCGCTCGCCTGCGGCATCGCGCCGCACACGGACATGAATCCGGTGCTCTTGAAACCGTCGTCGAACACGGGCGCGCAAGTGATCATCCATGGCAAGGTACGCGCCGAGATGGATGCGCGCGACTACCAGCAATATAAAACCATCGCGATGGGCGCCGTGCTCGAATCCTACGCGCGGTTGCGCCAGCAGTACGACGCCGTCGTCGTCGAAGGCGCGGGCAGCCCCGCCGAAGTCAATCTGCGCGCGCGCGACATCGCCAACATGGGCTTTGCCGAAGCCGTCGACTGCCCCGTGATCCTCGTGGCCGACATCGACCGGGGCGGCGTCTTCGCCCACATCATCGGCACCCTGGCCTGTTTGTCCGACAGCGAGCGCGCGCGCATCGTCGGCTTCGTCATCAACCGCTTCCGCGGCGACATCTCGCTGCTTGCGCCCGGCATCGACTGGCTGGAACAGCAGACGGGCAAACCCGTGCTGGCCGTGCTGCCCTACCTGCAAGGGCTGTTTCTCGACGCGGAAGACGCCGTCGAAGCCATGCAGGCCGAACGTGGCGCCTTCAAGGTGGTGGTGCCGCAACTGCCGCGCATCAGCAACCATACGGATGTCGACGCGCTGCGCGCCCACCCCGATATCGACCTGCAATTCATCCAGCAAGGGCAGCCTATTCCGCCGGCCGACCTGGTGATCCTGCCCGGCAGCAAGAACACGCGCGGCGACCTGGCCTGGCTGCAGCGGCAGGGCTGGCCCGCCTACCTGGCCAAGCACCTGCGCTACGGCGGCAAGGTGCTGGGCATCTGCGGCGGCTTCCAGATGCTGGGGCAGAGCGTGCGCGATCCGCTGGGTGTGGAAGGCGCGGCGGGAGAGTCAGCGGCACTGGGTTTGCTCGACCTGGTGACGGAGCTGACAGCGGAAAAACGCCTGCAGCAAGTCGCCGGCCATTGCGCGTTTGCCGGCGCGGCCGACGCCCCCGTGGCAGGCTATGAAATCCACATGGGCGTCTCGCATGGCGCGGCGCTGGCGCAGCCGGCTTTCGTCATCGACGGCCGGCCCGAGGGGGCCGTATCGGGCGACGGACAAATCCTGGGCAGCTATTTGCACGGCATGTTCGACACGCCCGCCGCGTGTTCGGCGCTGCTGCGCTGGGCAGGGCTGGAATCGGCGCACTCGGTCGATACGGCAGCCCTGCGCGAAGCCAGCCTGGAATGCATCGCCGATGCCGCCGTACCGCTGCTCGCTGCGCTCGATCACATGAAACGCTAGCAATTACTTTTTCAGGCACGCGCCCATGTACGTGCGATCAGTCGAAAATTCGACCGCCATGCTCGACGACACCGGCATGAACATCGAGTAATCTGCCGGCACGTCGGCCGGATCCTTGAACACGGCGATGCCATCGAAATCGACGGCTTGCGCGCCCAGGCCCAGCTTGTTGACGGTGATGGTTTCCGCATGCGTCTTGCCAGTCGTGTTATTCGTCAGGGTGGCGGTGCTGCCGGCAACCTCGATCTTCGCGCTGATGCCCGGCGCCGCGCAGGCGTAGCTACCGGCGATTTCGGTGCCGATCTTTTGCTGTTTGGCGGCGACGATGGTACCGACGCGCAGCACGTTTTCCTGGTTGCGGCTATAGCGGTCGATGAACAGCGCCAACCCCCGGTCGCCGGCATGCACGTGGACAATGCCGAATTCCTGCTGGCCTTGGCGGGCGATGATCAGGCCACGCGCCGCGTCACGGACAAAGGTCAGGCTGGCGTTTTCCGCTTCCAGTTGCGGCGAAACCGCAGAGCACACGCCTTGCGCATTGAACACACCGCCATTGCACAATTGCGCGCTACCATCGGCCGCCACCTTGAGGCTGCCCTTCGGATTGAAGCGGTCGCCACCATTCGAGGCATTGCGCATGGCGCCCAGGAAGATATAGTTGCCGGCCAGCTTGGCCACGTCGGTGGCGGCATAACCACTGCCGCTGACGTTGGAATTCATGCTGCCCAGCTTCACCATGCCTGTCAGCAGGCGCGTGCGTGCATCGACGGTAACGCTGAAATCCGTTGCCGTGTAAGTGGTGAGATGGCCGGTGGTGGACGCGGTAAACGTACCGCTGCGGTCGCTCAAGCCGAATTGCGTCGACAGGACACGGATGGCATAGGTCTTCTTTGCGCTGTCGAACGTGATGCGCCAGGTGTCGCCGATATCGGCGGCCACGTCATACACCGTCTCGTCCGCATTGGCGCCAGCGATCACGGTCAGGCCAGCCTGTGCCGCGACCGCTTGCGAGGCGACCATCACGCTGTCGGCGGGGACGACAGGAGGCGTCACCACGACGGGCGGCGTGACCGGTGCTTCCGGCGTGCCGCCACCGCTGCCGCCACCGCATGCGGAAAGGGCCGCACCTAACAAAACGATTGAAATTGCATTCTTCATCAGTAACCTTCCAGGAATCCGCGACAAATTGCGAGCAAGAGACATCGCAACGACAGCGCTCATGCTAGGTCCGGCCGGAGGTTATTGCTATAGGACATTTGTTCTATGGACTTTCTACGGCAACATCTCGGTCAACACGGCCAGCGCCGCCGCCAGCGCCGTCTTGTTTCCCACGTCGAGCTTGGCATACACGCTGTGCAGCTGATTCCTGACCGTGGCCGGCGATACGCCATGCCGCCGGGCAATGTCCTTGTAACTGAGGCCACTGGCCGCAAGCCGCGCCACCGCTGCTTCGCCCCCGGTCAGCGGCCGCCCCGCCGGGCGTTGCGCCAGCTGGATATGCAAGTAGCCGCCCGACTCCGCCACCTGCGCCACCAGGGTTTTCCCCACATAGCGCCCCAGGCCGGGGCGCCGCAGTTCTTCAACCAGGTCTGCTGGCAACATGGGCGGTTCCCACTCAGGCCATTCCCGCTGCAGCATGTCGGCGGCAATCGGCTCCACATATTGCAGACAGCCATTCAGGCTGGCCAGCAGGCGCACACTGCCGGGTGGCGGCTGCACCTCCGGTGCCCGAAACAAACGGCTGTTGATCGCCTGCGCCTGGGTCAGGTGCGGCAACAGCAGGTTACCCAACTCGGTCTCGGCAGCGGAATACGCGCGTTCCGGCCCTGCCCGCCACAAGGCAATCAAGTCCAGGTTGGCGTGGTGGGTGGCCGGTGAAATCAATACCATGCTGTGGGCAATCGCATATTTCCTGCAATAGGCGTGCAAGTCGAGGTATCTCCCGTCGATATCGACCGACTCCATCGTCACGCAGCGGCCGCGCGAACGGCAGGCCTCGGCCAGGATGGCATCGGGGCTGACAAGCGCCTTGCGGTCGGCCAGTTTCTCGATCGGTTGCTGATACATATGCAGGCTGTGCAGCGAAATCGCCATATCAGGGGAAAAAGAGGCGGCGATGATGGCGGCGGAATCGAAGGGCAGCGCCTGCCTGAGCATATCGAGCGCCTGCCCCTGGAACTCGCCCGACGTGCATTCCTGGGCCGTGCCGTACAGATTCAGGATCAGGTGATTCAATTCTCTCATGGTGCAATGAGTCCGCTTTCATCCAGGAATGGCGGCATTGTGCTGCGCGGCAAAAGACGTGTCAACATTGCAATCACGGCAAACCGGAGGGCGCGGGCGGCACGTCTGCGCCATTTATGTGACAATTCATCGCACTGTCGGCTCCGTTTCTCTTCCCCAGGCTCGCATCCATGACCAGTTCCCCGATTAAAAGCTACCTTCCCTGGGTGGTCGCCACCGCCCTGTTCATGGAGCAACTCGACTCCACCATTGTCAACACCGCCATTCCCGCCATGGCTGCCAGCCTGCACGTAACGCCGCTGAGCCTGAAGGCCGTCGTCACCAGTTACATCCTGAGCCTGGCCGTGTGCATTCCCATCAGCGGCTGGATGGCCGACCGCTTCGGCACGCGGCGCGTGTTTTCCGCCGCTGTTGCCATCTTTACCATCGCCTCCATCCTGTGCGGCCTGTCCGTCAATTCACCGATGCTGGTGGCAGCGCGGCTGCTGCAGGGCGTGGGCGCAGCCATGATGATGCCGGTGGGCAGGCTGACCATCATCCGCACCTTTCCCAAGTCGCAATTGCTGGCGGCCATGAATTTCGTCATTATCCCCGCTCTGATCGGCCCCCTGCTGGGCCCCACCGTGGGTGGATTGATCGTGCATTGGCTGTCGTGGCGCGAGATCTTCTTCGTCAACGTGCCTGTCGGCCTGGCGGCGCTGTACCTGGCGCACCGCTACATGCCCGACTACTATGGGGACAAGCCGCGTCCGCTGGACCTGATCGGCCTGGTGCTGTTCGGCACGGGCATCGCCTTGCTGTCGTGGCTGCTGGAAATCTTTGGCGAGCACAAGATCGACCCCACCTCGGCTGCCGTGCTGCTGTTCATTTCCATCAGCCTGCTGGCCGCGTATGCCTGGCATTCGAGCGAAGTGCTGCACCCGCTGCTGCGCCTGACCCTGTTCAAGATCCGCACCTTCCGCGTCTCGGTGGTGGGCGGCTTCGTTACGCGCCTGGGCGTGGGCGGCCTGCCCTTCCTGCTGCCGCTGCTGTACCAGCTGGGCCTGGGCTTGCCCGCTTGGCAGTCGGGCTTGCTGATGATGCCGTCGGCAGCGGCCGCCATGGGCATGAAATTCATTTCTGCGCGCGTGCTGGCCCGCTTCGGCTACCGCCAGGTGCTGATCGTCAACACGGTGCTCATCGGCATCACCATCGCCATGTTTTCGCTCGTGGGCGTGGGCACGCCCCTGTACGTGATCATCGCCATCAGCCTGTGCCTCGGCTTTTTCAATTCACTGCAGTTTTCCAGCATGAACACGATTGCCTATGCCGACGTCGACAAGTGCGATTCCAGCATGGCCAGCACCATCGCCAGTTCCATGCAGCAATTGTCGATGAGCTTTGGCCTGGCCTTCGGCTCGCTGATCACGGGCTGGTACCTGGGCGACATGCCGCAATCGGACCGCGCCATGCTGAGCACGGCGCTGCACCACGCTTTCCTCACGCTGGCCGGCTTGACCGTGCTGTCTTCGCTGACCTTCTGGACCTTGCGCCGCGACGATGGCGAAAGCATCAGCAAGGGCTCGGAAAGCGACGAGGAAGAGGCGGCCGACGTCAAGACCCAGGCCGTCGTGCCGACGGAGGTACAAGCAACAAGAGGCTGAGGCTGAGCCAGATCAAACCCTGCCCCCGCACTGCTGGTGTTTTTTCCTGCCGCTGCTACAGTGGCAGCAGGAGGCGCACATGGCGGCCGAGCGTCAGTTTGCATGGAAGGGAACGGACCGCCATGGCAAGCCCGTGGACGGTATGCTGCGCGCCGCCGACGCAGCGGCGGCCAGCCTCGCGCTGCGGCGCCAGGGCATCCTGGCCACGCGCGTGCGCGCGGCCCGCACCGCACCGGGCAAGGCCATCACGCAGAAGGATATCGCCCTGTTCACGCGCCAGCTGTCGACCATGATGGCGGCCGGTGTGCCGCTGCTGCTTGCCTTCGACATCGCCGGCAAGGGTCACGCCAAGCCCGCCATCACGGAACTGATGCGGCACTTGCGCCACGACATCGAAGCAGGCAGCAGCCTGCAGCAGGCATTCCGCCAGTTTCCCCTGCTGTTCGACGAGCTCTATTGCAATCTGCTGGCTGCCGGTGAGCAGGCCGGCATCGTGCAGGAATTGCTGGCGCGCCTGGCCACGCACCAGGAAAAGGCCATCGCCCTGCGGCGCCAGGTGCGCGGCGCGCTGATGTATCCGCTGGTTATCGTGCTCGTCGCTATCGGCGTCACGGCCATCATCCTGAGCGTGGTCGTGCCCGCCTTTCGCCAGGTCTTCGACAGCTTCGGCGCACCCTTGCCGCTGCCCACCCTGGTGGTCATGGGCTTGTCTGACTTCCTGCTGCACTACTGGCTGGTCCTGCTGGCGGCGCTGGTGCTGGCCTGTGTGCTGCTGCGGCTGGCCTGGCGCCGCTCTCCGGCCCTGCGCCGCCACGCGCAACTGCAGGCGCTGCGCCTGCCGCTGGCCGGCCCGCTGCTGCGCAAGGCGGCCATTGCCCGTTGGACACGCACCCTGGCCGCCATGTTCGCCGCCGGCGTGCCCCTGCTCGACTCGCTCGACCTGGTGGGTGCCGCATCCGGCCACGCGCTGTACCAGGAGGCGACGGCCCGCATCGACCACGACATCCGCGCTGGCGGCAGCCTGGCCCTGGCCATGGAGCACAGCGGCGTGTTTCCCGACCTGCTGACGCAGCTGGCCCTCATCGGCGAAGAGTCCGGCGCGCTGGACGCCATGCTGTCGCGTGCGGCAGACATCATCGAAGGGGAAATCGAAACGACTGTCGCCATCCTCACTGCGCTGCTGGAGCCGGCGCTGATGGTGGTGCTTGGCGTACTCATCGGCGCTCTCGTGATCGCCCTGTATTTACCCATTTTTAAGCTTGGTGCGGTGATTTGAAGACATGTCCGCGCAAAACGCCCCCATGGACGGGCGGATGTTTTACACTGCTGCAGTGCCAGGCAATGTTTGCGCGGCAACAATCATCCCCTCAGACAAGTTCACCATGCTGCAAGATACCCTGCTGTTCGCCGCGCCCGGCAATCTGCCCGTCACCCTCGCCGCCGCCTTGCTCGGCCTGATCGTCGGCAGCTTCCTGAACGTGGTGATCCATCGCATGCCGAAAATGATGCAGCGCGAATCCGACAATTACGTGGCGGAAGAAACGGGCCAGCCGCTGCCGCACGCGGACCGCTACAACCTGATGCTGCCGCATTCGAACTGCACCGCCTGCGGCCACCGTATCACGGCCATGGAAAACATTCCCGTCATCAGTTATTTGCTACTGCGCGGCAAATGCAGCGCCTGCCAGGCACCGATCTCCGCGCGTTATCCGCTGGTGGAACTGCTGACGGGCGCGCTGTCTGCCCTCTTGATCTGGCACTTCGGCAGCGGCTGGACGGGCCTGGCCACGCTCGTGTTTGCCTGGCTGCTGATCGCCATGACCTTCATCGATGCAGACACGCAAATGTTGCCGGACGACCTCACCTTTCCCCTGCTGTGGGCAGGCTTGCTGGTCAATATCAACGGCACCTTCGTGCCGCTGCAGGAGGCCGTCATCGGCGCTGCCGCCGGCTACCTGGCCCTGTGGGCCGTGTACTGGGCCTTCAAGCTGGCGACAGGCAAGGAGGGAATGGGCTATGGTGACTTCAAATTGCTGGCGGCGCTCGGTGCGTGGCTGGGCTGGACCATGTTGCCGACGATTATATTGTTATCGTCGCTGGTGGGCGCCGTGGTCGGCATCGGCCTGATCGTGTTTGCCAAGCGGAGACGCGACAAGCCGATCCCATTCGGCCCCTACCTGGCGGCCGCGGGCTTCATCGCGCTGCTGTACGGCACCTCCCTGTCGCGGCTCACGCCAGGCCTGCTCGGCTGAACGGCGCCGCATCCCGAATGGATAACAACATGCACATACAAAACGCCCCCTACTTCAGCGTGGGACTCACGGGCGGCATCGGCTGCGGCAAGAGCACGGTGGCCGACCTGTTCGCCGCGCGCGGCGCCTCCATCGTCGATACCGACCAGATCGCCCACAGCCTGACGGCACCCGATGGCGCGGCCATGCCCGCCCTGGTGGCGGAATTCGGCCCGGACTACGCCGATGCGAACGGCGCCCTCGACCGCGCAAAAATGCGCAATCTCGTCTTTTCCGACGCCGCCGCCAAGGCGAAACTGGAAGCCATCCTGCACCCGCGCATCCGCCAGGCCACTCTGGCGGCCGCAGCCGAGGCAACGGGCAGCTACGTGATCTTTGCCGTGCCTCTTCTGGTCGAGTCCGGCGGATGGGTGGAAAGAGTCAACCGCGTACTGGTCATCGACTGCCTGGAGAGTTTGCAGATAGCGCGCGTGATGGCGCGCAATGGCTTATCGGAAGAACAAGTCAAGGCCATCATGGCCACGCAAGCCACGCGCGCCATGCGCCTGGCCGCAGCGGATGACGTGATCGACAACAATGGCGATTTGGCCGCCCTGGAGCCGCAGATTGCTCAGTTGCACGATTTATATCTGGCATTTTCAAAAAGAATGGCTGGAATCGGGTCGCAACGTTTGTAATTTGTCGACGCTTGGTTCAAAATCACG
The DNA here is from genome assembly GCF_900156175.1 of Janthinobacterium sp. TND4EL3. Classification (GTDB taxonomy): domain Bacteria; phylum Pseudomonadota; class Gammaproteobacteria; order Burkholderiales; family Burkholderiaceae_D; genus Janthinobacterium. Next base: position 257,815 of record NZ_FTMV01000007.1, on the reverse strand, counting down.
GGATTGTTTGCAGGTCCTTACTTAAGGGAATTATTTTGATTGTCTACGAATACCCTTTCAACGAACGCATACGTACCTTGTTGCGTCTGGAAGACCTGTACGACAAATTCAAGTTCTTCATCCAGCAAGAACATGCAATGCAACATCATGTTGCCTTGGCAACTATTTTCGACATGCTCGAAGTGGCGGGCCGCGCCGACTTGAAATCGGACCTGTTGCAGGAACTCGAGCGCCAGCGACAAAGCCTGCTGGGCTACCGCAGCAACCCGAACGTGGAGCCGGAAACCCTGGACGCCATCCTCGGTGAACTCGACAGTGTCAGCGGCGCCCTCGTGGCGGCGCAAGGCAAGACGGGCCAGAATATCCGCGACAATGAATGGCTGATGAGCATCCGTGGCCGCACCATCATCCCGGGCGGCGCCTGCGAATTTGACTTGCCGTCGTATTTCGCCTGGCAAAAACGCAGCAGCGAGCAGCGCCTGACCGATATCCAGGCCTGGTTCGCCCCGCTGGCGCCCCTGTTCGATGCGCTGGCCCTCGTCTTGCGGCTGCTGCGCGATTCCGGCGGTCCCGTCAAGCTGATCGCCAATGGCGGCAGCTACCAGCAAATGCTGCAAGGTAAGGTGTACCAGATGCTGCGCCTGAGCCTCGATGAAAACAGCGGCGCCATCCCGGAGATTTCCGCCAATAAATATATGCTGTGGGTCCGTTTCACCACCCAGGGGGGCGACCTGAAACCCAAGCCGCTCGAAGACGATGTACCATTCGAACTCACGCTGTGTAATTTTTAACTGTAATCGCCATGACCGTCGTTAACTGCCCTACCTGTGCCGCCAAAGTCGAATGGACTGAGGCCAACAAATACCGCCCCTTCTGCTCGGAACGCTGCAAGCAGATCGACCTGGGCGCCTGGGCGGAAGAGAAATACACGATCCCTGCCGCAGACCCGTTCGAAGATCCGCTGGCAGACGAAGACAACAAGCCCCAGTAAGCTTCATTTGAATGGATTTTCCAGGCGCAGCCCCTGCGCCGCGAAACTGTCGAGCCTGCCACTGACCACCGTCAAGCCATAGGCGATGCCCATCGCCGCGATCTGTCTGTCCACACTCAGCATGGTGCCACGGCCCTGCAAACGGGCACAGACGAGCGCGCAATCGAGGTCGAACTCCAGCAGACGCGGCGCATACTCTGCCAGCACAGCCTCCAGCCAGCCTTCCAGGGCCAGCGCATCGAGCGCCGCTTCGCGCCGCCAGCTCGGTTGTATGCCTGCGCGCAACTCGGCGATTACTTGCACCGGCACGTAACGGTCTTCCGGCGCGATCTGCTCGAAAAAGGCGACCACGCCTGCCGGCGCAGCGCTACCTTTGCGCGCGGCAACGATCACATCCGTATCGACCAGGTAAGCGCCCATGGCGGCTCAGGAGCGGCGCTCGAAGTCCCCATCGGCTCCCACGTCGGGCATACTGCGCAAAATATCGTCGAGCGGCCGCTTCGGCAACGGCCGCAAGGCGCTGCGCAGGATGTCGCGGTGCTCTTCCTCGATGCTGCGCCCATGGGCACGCGCACGCTTGTGCAGCGCCGCGAGCAGCAATTCATCGGTATCGGTGAAGGTCAGGGTCAGCGCCATGCGAATTCCCCCAGTACGTCATGCAAGCACTGTAGCGCAAAACATCGCCGATGCAAGGGATGGACGAAACAGGTTTGCGCCAGCGCAGCGCACAGGCTGCATGCTGGCACAAGTCTTACTCAGGCGGCGAGGGATTCCCGGCGTACCTCGTCCAGCCATTCCAGCAGGGGAATGGTGGCAGGCAGCAAGGGTTCCACCCCCACCGTACCCTGCCAGGCGAACGCCTGCCCTTCCAGGCTTTGCGGCTCGCCCCGCCATTCACGGCTGATGTAGAAATGCAGGCGCACATGGGCGTGCGGATACACATATTCCACGCCGCACCAGGCTTCGGCACTGTCGATGTATAAACCCAGCTCCTCGACAAACTCACGCTTCAAGGCGTCAACGATGGCTTCGCCCGGTTCGACTTTACCGCCAGGAAACTCCCAATAGCCGTCATACGGCTTGCCAGCCGGACGTTGCCCCAGCAGCACGTCGCCGTTCGGCTTCATCAGGATACCGACGGCGACGTCCACCGGTTTCACTTTCACTTCGCTCATAGCGGCAGCTTTCCCGCGTAATCGCGTGCAAATTGCCACGCGACACGACCCGAGCGCGAACCACGCTGCAAGGCCCAGCGCAGGGCATCGCCGCGCGCCTGCGCGATCTGTTCCGGCGTGCAGCCGAAGGACGCGAGCCAGTGGGCCGCGATATCGAGGTAGTCATCCTGCTTGAACGGGTAGAACGACAGCCACAGGCCGAAACGTTCGGACAGCGAGATTTTCTCTTCCACCGTCTCGCCCGGGTGCAGATCGCCATCGTCGTCCGTCTTGTAGCTGGTGTTGTCCGACATGCGTTCGGGCATCAGGTGACGGCGATTCGAGGTGGCGTAGATCAGCACATTGTCCGATTGCGCGGCGATGCTGCCGTCGAGCGCCACTTTCAGCGCCTTGTAGCCGCTTTCACCCTCTTCGAACGACAGGTCGTCGCAAAAGATGATGAAGCGCTCAGGGCGCGCCGCCACCAGGTCGACGATGTCGGGCAAGTCGGCCAGGTCGGCCTTGTCCACTTCGATCAGGCGCAGGCCCTGGCCGGCAAACTGGTTCAGGCAAGCCTTGATCAGCGACGACTTGCCCGTGCCGCGTGCGCCCGTCAGCAGCACGTTGTTGGCCGGACGGCTAGCGACGAACTGGCGCGTGTTCTGCTCGATCTGGGCCTTTTGCGTGCCGATGTTGTGCAAGTCGTCCAACGCGATGTTCGACACGTGGGCCACCGCCTGCAGATGGCTGGCGGCGCCCTGGCGCCGGCGCCAGCGGAAGGCAAAGCTGTTCCAGTCCGTCGCCGGCAAGGCCGGCGGCAAGATCGACTCCAGGCGCGCCAGTACCCGCTCGGCGCGGATCAGGAATTGATCGAGGCCGGTCATGAGCGATAGTCGGCGTTGATCGACACGTAGTCATGCGACAGGTCGCACGTCCACAGCGTGGCCGTCGCGTCGCCGCGTGCCAGCTTGACGCGGATGGTGATTTCGCTTTGCTGCATCACGCGCTGGCCATCCTGCTCCTGATAGTCGGGGTTGCGGCCGCCGTTCTTGGCCACCCATACATCGTCCAGGTACAGATTCAATTGACCCACGTCCAGGTCGTCCACGCCCGCATAGCCGATGGCGGCCAGGATGCGGCCCAGGTTCGGGTCGGAAGCGAAGAAGGCCGTTTTCACGAGCGGCGAATGGGCGATGGAATAGGCGATCTTGCGGCATTCTTCGACGTTGCGGCCGTCTTCCACGGTCACCGTCATGAACTTGGTGGCGCCTTCGCCATCGCGCACGATGGCTTGCGCGAGAAAAGTAGACAGTTCGGTCACGGCGGCGGCCAGTTCCGCATAGTGCGGCGAGTCGATGGAATCGATGACCAGGCTGCCGGCGCCCGTGGCGACCAGCATGAACGAGTCATTGGTGGACGTGTCGCCGTCGATGGTGATGCAATTGAACGATTTGTCGGCCGCCTGCTTCACCAGCTGGTCCAGCACGGGCTGGGCCACGGTGGCGTCAAACGCGAGGAAACCCAGCATGGTCGCCATGTTCGGCTTGATCATGCCGGCGCCCTTGCTGATGCCCGTCAGGGTCACCGCGTGGCCACCGATGGTGACCGTGCGCGAGCCGGCTTTCGGCTGCGTGTCGGTGGTCATGATGGCTTCGGCGGCAGAGAACCAGTTATCCGCGGTCAGCGCGGCCACGGCTTGCGGCAGGCCCGCGACCAGGCGCTGCACGGGCAGCGGTTCCAGGATCACGCCGGTGGAAAACGGCAAAATCTGCTGCGGCGCGCAGCCCAGCAGTTCGGCCAGCGCGGCGCAGCTGGCCTGCGCGTCGGCCAGGCCCGATTCGCCCGTGCCCGCATTCGCGTTGCCCGTATTGACCAGCAGCGCGCGGATCGGCGCGGCGCCGGCCGTCACTGCCGCCAGGTTGGCTTTCGAGATTTGCACGGGTGCGGCGCAGAAGCGGTTCAGGGTGAACACGCCGGCCACGGTGGCCGTCGGTGCCAGTTTCAACACCAGCAAATCCTTGCGGTTGGGTTTCTTGATGCCGGCTTCGGCAACACCGATTTCAATGCCTGCGACAGCTTTCAGGTCGGCGGCGACGGGCTTGGGAGAATTGACGGCCATATGAGTTCTTCTGCTAGGGAAAATGGAAGCGCTATTGTAGCGCCTTCGCGGCGCAGGTGAACATGCGGCAAGGGAATAGTCGCGATGGCCCCGGCAGCGCCAATACGGGTAGCTAGCGTGGTCAGGCTTGCGATTTATCAGAACGATGCCGGTTGGCGGCGCTAAGATGGAAGAACAGGCCACAATGCGCCTGGTAAGCGCCGCCCCGGGGAGAATGTCATGGCGCATGGCAAGTCATACAGAACACAGCGCGGCGATGCAGGCCTGCCATACCTGTTGCGCCTGCTATCCCTGCTTTGCCTGCTAGGCTGCTTGACGGCCTGTAACAGCGTTCTGCGTGGCCAGGAGGATGGTGCCAACACCACTGAACCAGTAGAGGTACCGCCTGCCGCCGAACCAGCGCCACCGCCGCCACCAGCCCCCGCCGTGCAAGCGGCTACCACGCCAGGCACTCGCGGGGGGCGACAGGCACCGTCCGCCAGTCTGGGAAGTAGTGCATGGTCGGGCTCAGGCGGCCTGTTCGGCAATCTCGGCAGTCTGCTCGGCAGCACCCGCAGCGGCGGCATGGCGAAGGCAGACCACGACACAGCGCCGGGCGGCGCCACGCGAGTCACCGTGTACTACGCAACCGACAGGCAGTACCAGACAGGCAGCCGCAACTATGGCTGGCAGCCCAACCGCACGCCCCCCTACCTGAGCTACGGCAGCGTCGTCGTGAGCATCCCGGAGAAAAGAGCGCCGGGCGAGCTGCCGTTGCCGCCCTGGTACGCCATCCTGTCGAGCAACGATGCGCAAAAATATGTACTGATCCAGGGAGCTACGCGCCTGCCGCGCGCGGATTTCCTCGCCACCGTCAAGGCCAGGATACGGGCAGCACCGGAACGGCACGCCGCCTTCATCTACATCCACGGCTACAGCAATTCCTTTGATGACGCCGCCCGGCGCACGGCGCAGATGGCGGTCGACCTCGATATCGGCGCCCTGCCCGTGTTCTACAGCTGGCCCTCGAAAGGCACGCTGGCCGGCTATGAGTTCGATGAAAACGCCGCCGAATGGACGCAGGCGCACCTGCAGGCATTCCTGGCCGACTTCGCCGAGCACTCTTCCGCCACCGATATCTACATCATCGCCCACAGCATGGGCAACCGCCCGATGACGCTGGCGCTGGCCAACCTGCTGGAACAGCGCCCCGACCTGCTGCCCTTGTTCAAGCAGGTGGTGCTGGCGGCGCCGGACATCAACGCCGATGTCTTCCGCGAGCAGATCGCCCCGCGCTTTGCCAGCCTCAAGCTCCCCGCCACCCTGTACGCGTCCGCGAACGACAAGGCCATGCGCGCTTCCTGCAGTTTTGCCGACTGGGACAGGATAGGCGACATCCGCGGCCCCGTCGTCGGCATCCCCGGCATGGAAATCGTCGACGCCTCGGCCGTCATCATGAACTTCATGGGCCATGACTACTTCGCCAGCAACCGCGTCCTGCTGACCGACATCGCTACCATGATCAAGACGGGCCAGCGGGCAAAAAACCGCGGCGGCCTGAAAGGCATTCCATCGCAGGCACCGCAATACTGGGCCTTTCCCTGAGCCACCACGTGCAGCCGAAAAAAAAACGGAGACCGCAGTCTCCGTTCTTGTTCAGGCTGTCAAGCAGGCTTTACGCCAGCTTGCCGTGGCAAGCCTTGTACTTCTTGCCGCTGCCGCAAGGGCATGGGTCGTTGCGGCCCACTTTGACGCCCATGCTCACGCTCATGTCGTCGACGTTGTCCATGTTGCCGCCAGCCGCAGGCGCCAGCAGCTCTTCCGGCGCCGCGTTCGGATCGAACTCGGCGTGCTGGTAGTGCACGTTTTCCACGTGCGACTGCTGCATCGCCTGTTCGGCCGCATCGACTTCTTCGCGCGACTGGATACGCACCGTCATCACGTGTTTCGTGACGTCGTTCTTGATCATGTCGAGCATCTGGCCAAACAGTTCAAACGCTTCGCGCTTGTATTCCTGTTTCGGATTCTTCTGCGCATAACCGCGCAGGTGAATACCCTGGCGCAGGTGATCGAGCGCCGCCAGGTGTTCGCGCCAGTGGCTGTCCACGCTTTGCAGCATGACATTGCGCTCGAAGCCGCCAAACGATTCCTTGCCGACGATGTCGATCTTCGACTGGTACACGGCGTCGGCCGCAGCCAGCACTTTCTCCAGAATTTCTTCGTCCGTCAGGGTTGAATCGGCTTCCAGCATTTGCTGCAGCGGCAGGTCCAGCTGCCATTCGCTCGCCAGGGTATTTTCCAGCCCCTTGATATCCCACTGCTCTTCCACCGACTCTTCCGGCACGTACTGGTGCACCAGGTCGGTGAACACGCCATGGCGCAGGGAAGCGATCATTTCCGAGATGTCAGTCGTTTCCAGCAATTCGTTACGCTGCTGGTAGATGACCTTGCGCTGGTCGTTGGCGACGTCATCGTATTCCAGCAATTGCTTGCGGATGTCGAAGTTGCGCGCCTCCACCTTGCGCTGGGCCGATTCGATCGAACGCGACACGATGCCTGCCTCGATCGGTTCACCTTCCGGCATTTTGAGGCGGTCCATCACGGCGCGCACGCGGTCGCCGGCGAAGATGCGCAGCAGCGCGTCGTCGAGCGACAGGTAGAAGCGCGACGAACCCGGATCGCCCTGGCGGCCGGCACGGCCACGCAACTGATTGTCGACGCGGCGCGATTCGTGGCGTTCGGTGCCGATGATGTGCAAGCCGCCAGCATTGACGACGTGGTCGTGCAAGGATTGCCATTCGTCGCGCAGCTTCTGCGACTGGGCTGCCTTGTCGGCGTCGCTCAGTTCAGGATTGGCTTCGATGAACTTGATCTGGTTTTCCACGTTGCCACCCAGCACGATGTCGGTACCGCGACCGGCCATGTTGGTGGCGATGGTGATGGCTTTCGGACGGCCTGCCTGGGCGATGATTTCCGCTTCGCGCGCATGCTGCTTCGCATTCAGCACGTTGTGCGGCAAGCCGGCCTTGGTCAGAATGCCCGACAGCAATTCCGAGTTCTCAATCGAGGTCGTGCCCACCAGCACCGGCTGGCCGCGCTCGTAGCAGTCGCGGATGTCGTTCAACATCGCGTTGTACTTCTCCGCCGACGATTTGTAGACCTGGTCCTGGCGGTCCTTGCGCTGCAACGGGCGGTTTTGCGGAATGACAACCGTTTCCAGGCCGTAGATTTCCTGGAATTCGTACGCTTCGGTATCGGCCGTACCGGTCATGCCGGCCAGCTTGGCGTACATGCGGAAGTAGTTCTGGAAGGTGATCGAGGCCAGGGTCTGGTTCTCGTTCTGGATCTTGACGCCTTCTTTCGCTTCGACGGCCTGGTGCAAGCCGTCGGACCAGCGGCGGCCCGTCATTAGACGGCCCGTGAATTCATCGACGATCACCACTTCATTATTCTGCACCACATAGTGCTGATCCTTGAAGTACAGCGCATGCGCGCGCAGAGCCGCATACAGGTGGTGCACGAGGGTGATGTTGGCCGAATCGTACAGCGAGGCGCCTTCCGGCAGCAGGCCCATCTCCATCAGGATGCGCTCGGCCTTTTCGTGGCCCGCTTCCGTCAGCAGCACCTGGTGCGCTTTTTCATCCTTGGTGTAGTCGCCCGGCACTTCGACCTTGCCCTTGCCGTCCGGCGTTTCTTCGCCGATCTGCAGGGTCAGGCGCGCGGGCACTGCATTGATCTTGTGATACAGGTCCGTGTGGTTCTCGGCCTGGCCCGAAATGATCAGCGGCGTACGTGCTTCATCGATCAGGATCGAGTCGACTTCATCGACGATGCCGAAGTTCAGGCTGCGCTGCACGCGCTCGCGCGCTTCATAGACCATGTTGTCGCGCAAGAAGTCGAAACCGAATTCATTGTTCGTGCCATATGTGATGTCGGAGTTGTACGCCTGCTGCTTGGCGCTGTGCTCCATCTGCGACATGTTCACGCCAGTCGACAGGCCCAGCCACGCATACAGGCGGCCCATGGTCTCCGCGTCGCGCTGCGCCAGGTAATCATTGACGGTAACGATGTGCACGCCCTTGCCCGACAAGGCATTCAGGTAGGCTGGCAAGGTTGCCATCAGGGTCTTGCCCTCGCCCGTGCCCATCTCCGCGATCTTGCCAAAATGCAAAACCATGCCACCGATCATCTGCACGTCGAAATGGCGCATGCGCAGGACGCGCTTGCTGGCCTCGCGGCAGACGGCAAATGCTTCCGGCAACAAGGCATCGAGCGATTCGCCGGCGGCGATGCGTTCCTTGAAGGCAGGCGTCTTCGCTTGCAGCTCGGCATCCGACAGCTTTTCGATGGTCGGCTCGAGCGCATTGATCTCGCGTACCGTTTTTTGGTATTGCTTGAGCAGCCGCTGGTTGCGGCTACCGAAAATCTGGGTCAGTAATGACATGCTTGAATTCTTGAAAAAACGCCGTTAAAAAAAGCTCTGTAGGTGACGACGAAGTAACAATCGCGTGACCGCACGGAGTTCGACTATGGCAAAAGACGATGATTTTATCATGCGTTCCCGCCAAGGTTGGGGTAATGCGCCATATAACAATAGCTTAATGACAAACAAATGGCAGAAATTGCGGACATTTTCCATACCGTAAGGCAATAGGGCAGGCCTGCCTGCGCCGCACTCGCTGCCGCACTCGTCATGCACGGGCGAGTGTGCTATGTTTCGGCCATGCGAACTCCCACTTATTCTCCGGCGCCGCGCCGCGGCTACGGCTTTGCCCGTTCAGGCCCGGCCGCGACGGGCGCAACCGACTTTCTACGTGGCAATGCCACAATGGCATCGCTGATGCCTACCGTCACGCGCCTGGCCGCCCTGCAAAAGGATTGCGCCAAGGCATTGCCGGCAATGTTCGAGCATTGCGACATCCTGCAATTCGAGAGCGGCCACCTGGTGCTGGCCACGCCGAACGCGGCGCTGGCGGCCAAACTCAAGCAGCAATTGCCGAAGTTGCAAGGGGAACTGGAAAGAAAGGGCTGGCAGATTTCAGGCATCAAGCTGAAAGTGCAAGTCATCAAGAGCATCGCGCCCATCGTGCATACGCGCGCGCTGGTCTTGCCGGAAAAAGCCATGTCGGCCCTGGAAGAACTGAGCACGGCCCTGCCGCCATCGAAGCAGAACGAGCAGTTGATCGCGGCGCTGCGCAACATGGTGCGCCACCACCGCGAACCAAAAGATTAAGAACACCATGCGGCGTCTTGACACCTCAGAAAACCGTAGCGAGCGGAAGGGAGAGGTGGCTAAGAAGCGCAACCGTACGAAGTACGGGGGCGCCGAGCCGGTGAGCATCGCAGGCCGCCTATACCAACGCGCAGTAGGTTTAATGAGGTGTCGCTCAGATCAGGTCAGGGACCACTCGCGTTCCATCTGGCGCAGGTAGGATTGCGGCGCCGCCTCGTTGGTATCGAACGAGACGATTTCATACGCATCGGGCTGCTCCAGCAGCGCCAGCAGCAGCTGGTTGTTCAGCGCGTGGCCCGACTTGTGCGCCGTGTAGTACGCGAGCAAGGGGTGGCCCACCAGGTACAGGTCGCCGATGGCGTCGAGGATTTTATGGCGCACGAACTCGTCTTCGTAGCGCAGGCCATCGGCGTTGAGGATGCGGTATTCATCCATCACGATGGCGTTTTCCAGCGAACCGCCACGGGCCAGGCCCATGCCGCGCAAGCTTTCCACATCCTGCATGAAGCCGAAGGTGCGCGCGCGCGCCACGTCGTGCACGTAGGATACGTCGCCAAAGTCCACCGAGGCGCGCTGCATCGTGCCATCGACGGCCGGATGGTTGAATTCGATGAAGAAATCAAGCTTGAAACCGTCGTATGGCGACAAGCGCGCCCATTTTTCCGCATCGCCCTTGCCGTGACGCACTTCCACGGGTTTGAGGACCTTGATGAATTTCTTCGGCGCCTGCTGTTCTTCCACCCCGGCTTGCTGCAGCAGATAAACGAAGGACGAGGCGGAACCGTCCATGATGGGAATTTCTTCCGCATTCACGTCGATATACATATTGTCAACACCGAGGCCAGCGGCGGCCGACATCAGATGTTCTACAGTAGAAACCCTGGCGCCATCCTTGATCAGTACGGACGCCATGCGCGTATCGCCCACCGCCATGGCGCTGGCGGGAAACTCGACAATGGGGTCGAGGTCGGTGCGGCGAAACACGATGCCTGTGTCGATCGCGGCGGGACGCAGAATCAGTTCGACCTTGGTGCCAGAGTGCAAACCGACACCGATGGTGCGGACCTGTTGTTTGATAGTGCGTTGTTTTAACATCTGTCGATTATATCTATTTGCCGGATTTTCGTTGTGACGCGGCAGGGCTCACGCCAGAAATACCACAACCATGCCTCACGGATGCTCGCTTTCCGCATGCACGGCTTCGCGGCGCACGAGGTAAATGCCGCTGCCGATGATGATGGCCGCGCCTATCAGCGTGTATTCGTCGGGCAAGGCGCGCCATAGCATCCAGTCGAGAGCCATGCCCCAGGCCAGGGCCGAGTATTCGAAAGGCGCCACGCTCGATGCCTTACCATGGCGAAACGCCTCCGTGATGGCAAGCTGCCCCAGGAAGCCGCTGACGGACAGGCCAGCCAGCAGCCACCAGTCGTCGCGGCGAATGTTCACCCACTCGTGCGCCGACAGCGCCACGCCACCGAGCGCCATCATCACCATCAGCCAGAAGACCATGCTTTCGCTGGCATCCGTGCGGCTCAGGATGCGGCCCGTGACGGCCGAAATGGCGTAGCAGGCGGCCGAACCGAGCACGGCCAGGCCAGCCAGCGAAAAGAACCCCGAGCCGTCCGGGCGCAGCGCGACCAGCACGCCCAGCAGGCCCACGGCGATGGCGCACCAGCGGGCAAAGTCAACCTTCTCCTTCAAGATAAAGACGGACAGGACCGTGATCAGCAAGGGGGCAACGAAGAACAGCGAGTAGGTCTCGGCCAGCGACATGCGCTTCAGGCCGTAGGCGAACAGGGTAATCATCAGCACGCCCAGGGCGCCGCGCAGCAAGTGCAGCGGCCAGCGCACCTTCATCACATTATTAAATGCACCACGGTACAGCAGGTACAGGCAGACGAGCGGCAAGGACGACAGGGCGCGCAAGGCCGTCACCTGCATGGGCGGATAATGGGCGGACAGCAGCTTCATGGCCGTGTCCATCAGGGAAAACATGGCGACAGCGATCAGCATCACATAGATGCTGCGCAGGTTTTGATTGCGGGGTAGCAGAACAGACTCCTGGCGAAAAAACGGGACCGTCATCATGGCGACGGCCGGAGCCAGGACAGCATGGCCTGGAAAGCAGGGCCTTGCTGTCAGCCCGATTATAACAAGCGCGGCCGTTTTTCCTTATGACACAGGCAACAGCATCACCAGTTTCAATTCATGCTGGCGCGCCAGATGCAGCGTGACCTGGTTGAAGCCGAGTGCGCCCTGCTGCACATGCTGGAAGCGGCGCAAGCCCCCATCGCGCCCCTGCACCTGCTGCGCGCCCCACCACTGGCGAAATTCAGGGCTGGCGTCGGCCAGCTCCGCGATCAGGCCGGCCAGCGGCGCCTGGTCCGCCTGGCGGCCGATATCGGCCCGGAACTCCGCCACCAAGCGCTGCGCCCGTTCGGGCCAGCCGACGACCAGCTCGCGCGCACCAGCGTCCAGGAACATGAAGCGCAATTGATTCGGCGCGGCCTGCCCGGCATGCAGCCAGCCCGCAAACAGGGTGGACGCCGCGCCGTTCCACGCCACGGCGTTCCATGCGCGGTCGAGGATGTACGCGGGCGCATCGATGGCGGCGACGATGGCGGCCAGCTCGGCGCCAGCAGGCCCGTCACCGTCGCCAGTGCCATGGCTGGGGTCATGCTTGTCGGCCACCTCGAACAGATAGGCGCGCTCGGCCGTGCTCAGCTGCAGCACCTGTGCCAGCCGGGCCAGCATCTTGGCCGAGGCCGACACGGGCCGCCCCTGCTCCAGCCACGTCAGCCAGGTAGGACTGACATCGCACAGCTGCGCCAGTTCCTCGCGCCGCAAGCCCGGCGTGCGGCGGCGTCCGCCACCGGGCAAACCGGCCATGGCAGGGGTGACGGCTTCGCGCCGGGCGCGGATGAATTCAGCGAGCTTGTTCGACATGAGAGTGATCCATGGTAGTAGATATACCAGTATAAGTTATGGTCTTGTTACAGGATAATTTTATCCCTATTCTGCAGGTACTCATCCATCAACAGGAGAAAACCATGCAGCAGCACGATGTTGTCACCGAACAGTTTGGCAAGACGGCCAATGCCTACCTGAGCAGCGCGATCCACGCGCAAGGGGCTGACCTGGTGCTGATGCAGGAATGCGCGCGCCGCCATGGCAAGCCCGTCGTCCTGGACCTGGGCTGCGGCGCCGGCCACGCCAGCTTCGCCGTCGCACCCGTGGCGCAATCGGTCGTCGCCTACGACCTGGCGCAGCCCATGCTCGACGTGGTGGACCACGCCAGGGCGCAGCGCGGGCTGCATAACATCAGCACGCACCAGGGTGACGTGGCCCGGCTGCCGTTTGCCGACGCCAGCTTCGACATGGTGGTGACGCGCTTCTCCGCCCACCACTGGAACGACGTGGCGGGAGCCTTGGCCGAAGCGTGGCGCGTGCTGCGCCCGAACGGCACCTTGCTGGTGGTCGATATCGTGGCGCCGAAGACGGCCCTGTACGACAGCACCCTGCAAGCGGTGGAAATGCTGCGCGACGCTTCCCACGTGCGCGACTACCGCAGCTGCGAATGGGGCGCCAAGTTCGACAACGCGGGCTTCACGCACAGCTTGCGCAGCGTGTGGAAGCTGACGATGCAGTTCGACGAATGGGTGGCGCGCATGCGCACGCCGACCGAGCGCGTGGCGGCCATCCGCAACCTGTTCGATGGCGCGCCCGAGGAAGCACGACGGTATTTCGCGCTGCAGGACGATTATTCGTTCAGCATCGACGCGGCCATGTTCGAGGCGACCAAGCCGTCGGTGCAATAAAAAACGGCGCCGATGGCGCCGTTTTTACATCAAAAAAGGACAAGTCCCTGAAAAATGTTCAGGGCAAGGCGCATTGCCGCAGGCAGTACCAGTAGTACGCCAGGCCAGTGCAACGCCGCCATGGCCTTTTTCTCAGAGACTTAAGCCAGTTGGCCCAGCAAGGTTTCCGCGTTCGACACTTCAAACTTGCCGCCCTGCTCGATGTTCAATTGCGTCACGACGCCATTGTCGACCAGCATCGAGTAGCGCTGCGAGCGCGTGCCCATGCCGAACTTGGAGAAATCGGCGTCCAGGCCCAGGGCCTTGCTGTAGGCGGCATTGCCGTCAGCCATCATGCGTACGATGCCGGTGGCTTTCTGGTCGCGGCCCCAGGCGCCCATCACGAACGCGTCGTTGACGGAGATGCACCAGATTTCATCGACGCCCGCGGCTTTCAGGTCGGCGGCGTGCTTGACGTAGCCCGGCACATGCTGTGCGGAGCAGGTCGGGGTGTAGGCGCCTGGCAGGCCGAAGATGGCGATCTTCTTGCCCTTGACCAGGTCTTGCACGTTGAACGTGTTCGGGCCCAGTGCGCAACCTTCGGTTTCGCTTTCGATGAATTCGGCCAGGGTGCCTTCTGGCAGGGTGTCGCCGATCTTGATGGTCATGTTGACTCCTTGTGTACTGTCGGTTAAGGACGCCGCCCGCTCCATGGAGCGGACAGCGCCCGTGATCTGGTTCTGCCGGCATGATGCCGACACTGCGCGATAGTATGCCTGACTTGCCGTATTTGTGCAGAAAGCGGCCGGAAAGGCAAAGCCAAAAGTCAAAAAACGGCAAAAAAAAACGGCGGCCCTCAGGCCGCCGTCATCGTTACAGACATCAGATCACCTTAATCTGCTTGCTTACGCAGGAACGCTGGAATGTCGTAGGTCTCCATGCCATTCTTTTCCATCGCGCGCACCTGCTCGGAAGCCGATTCGCGGCGCCATACCGCTGGCGCCTTCATGCCGTCGAAACCGGCTGCCGGCGTGGCCACGCCAACCGTCGTCGTCGCCGCTTGCGCGCTACCCATGGCAGCCGACGGGGTCAGCGGGCTGTTGTGGGTGCCGGTGCGCAGCACTTGCTGCGGTACCAGCTGGATGTTTTTCTTGGCGCGGCCCAGGCCCGTCGCCACCACGGTGACGCGGATATCGTCGCCCATGGCGTCGTCGTAGGCGATACCTTGCGCGATCGATGCGTCCGGCGCGGCAAACGCGCGCACGGCGGCCATGACTTCCTTGATCTCTTTACCTTTCAAGCCGCGGCTGGCCGTGACGTTGACCAGCACGCCGCGCGCGCCAGACAGATCAATGCCGTCCAGCAGCGGCGAAGCGACAGCCTGTTCGGCGGCGATGCGCGCGCGGTCGACGCCGGAAGCCGTCGCCGTGCCCATCATGGCCTTGCCCTGCTCGCCCATGATGGTTTTCACGTCGTTGAAGTCGACGTTGATATGGCCAGGCACGTTGATGATCTCGGCAATGCCGGCCACCGCGTTGTTGAGCACATCATCGGCGTGCTGCATCCATTCCAGCATGCTTTCGTCTTCGTAGATCTCTTCCAGCTTTTCGTTGAGGATGATGATCAGCGAATCGACGTGCAGGGACAGCTGCTCCAGGCCTTCGTCGGCGATGTCCATGCACTTCTGGCCTTCGTACGAAAATGGCTTGGAGACCACGGCCACCGTCAGCGCGCCCAGCTCCTTGGCCACTTCTGCCACGATAGGAGCGGCGCCCGTGCCCGTACCGCCGCCCATGCCGGCAGCGATGAAGACCATGTGCGCGCCGCGCAGCGAATCGGCGATGCGTGTGCGCGACTCTTCAGCCAGCTGGCGGCCGACGGCAGGCTTCATGCCGGCGCCCAGACCGGTATCGCCGATCTGGATGATGTTATGGGCCTTCGATGTCGACAGGGCCTGAGCGTCGGTGTTGGCGGCAATGAACTCCACACCCGACATGCCTTTGTTGATCATGTGTTGGACTGCATTGCCACCCGCACCGCCGACGCCGACGACCTTGATGACGGTACCTAAAGCTGTGTTATCGACCATATCGAACTCCATGATGTGCTCCTATCAGATGCGGTTTCCAAGCGCCAGGCCTCATATTCGTAGGAGAACTGGAGATTGAAAACTGCGGTTAAATATAAAATAAAGTTATGTGTGTGTACCTGCGATGCTGCCAAAAAACCTGTGCTGCCGGGCCTGAAGCACGCCCTTAAAAATTCCCTAAAAACCATTCCTTCATGCGCTGCCAGACTGCCTTTACCGAACCGTCCTGACGCGTCACGATGTGGCCGCGCAGGTATTGCTTTTTCGCTTCCAGCAGCAGACCCAGTACCGTGGCATAGCGCGGACTGCGCACCACGTCGGCCAACTGGCCCCGATACTCGGGCGTGCCCAGGCGCGCCGGTTTCAGGAAAATATCTTCCGCCATTTCCACCATGCCGGGCATGATGGACGTCCCACCCGTGAGCACGATGCCCGACGACAGCACGCCTTCATAGCCGGATTCGCGCACCACCTGGTGCACCATCGCGAACAGCTCCTCGACCCTCGGCTCGATCACTGCCGCCAGCGCCTGGCGCGACAGGTTGCGCGGGCCGCGGTCGCCCAGGCCCGGCACTTCCAGCGATTCGCCGGGATCGGCCAGGACCTGCTTGGCGACGCCATAGCGGATCTTGATTTCTTCCGCTTCCGCGGTCGGGGTACGCAAGGCCATGGCGATGTCGTTGGTGATCTGGTCGCCGGCGATGGGAATGACTGCCGTATGGCGGATCGCGCCATCGGAGAATACCGCCACATCGGTCGTGCCGCCGCCGATGTCGATCAGCACCACGCCCAGTTCCTTCTCGTCGGGCGTGAGCACCGCATCGGCCGAGGCCATAGGCTGCAGGATCAGGTCCGACACTTCCAGGCCGCAGCGGCGCACGCACTTGACGATGTTCTGCACCGCCGACACGGCGCCGGTGACGATATGCACCTTCACCTCCAGGCGGATGCCGCTCATGCCGATAGGCTCGCGCACATCTTCCTGGCTGTCGACGATGAACTCTTGCGGCACCGTGTGCAGCAATTGCTGATCGGTCGGAATGTTAACCGCTTTTGCCGTCTCGATGACGCGCGCCACGTCGGTCGCCGTCACCTCCTTGTCCTTGATGGCCACCATGCCGCTGGAATTGAAGCTGCGGATATGGCTGCCCGCAATGCCCGCGTACACATTGCGGATCTTGCAGTCAGCCATCAGCTCGGCCTCTTCCAGCGCGCGCTGGATGGACTCCACCGTGGCCTCGATATTGACCACCACGCCTTTTTTCAGGCCCTTCGATTCGTGCTGGCCCAGCCCGATCACTTCGTGGCGCCCATCGGACATCACTTCGGCTACCACCGCCACCACTTTCGAGGTGCCGATGTCGAGGCCGACGATCAGGTTTTTCGCGTCTTTTGTCATTTCTGTCGCCTAATTTTTTGGGCTATTGTTAAATTGATTGTTAAATTAAGTCGGTTTTTTAATCGGACTACTGTTTTTCTTCCTCATCACTGGCTTGCCATCCTTGCCTTCGGCCGGTATCACCAGGCCGGCGGAACTGAGCGCCAGGCCATTCTGGTAGCGCATATCGATCGTGTCGATATTCTCCAGCCGGCTCGCCAGCTGCGGGTAGATGCCCACCAGCCGGTCCACCCGCGCCTTCAGGGTCGTATGATTCTGCTCGCGCCCCAGCGCCACGCTCATGCCGTTATCCAGTTTCACCGTCCATGCATAGCGGCTCGACAGCGACAGGGTTTCGGGCACCATCTTCAGCGGCGCAAACCACTTTGCCAGCTGCACATAGGTGGCCAGCACTTCCTTTTCGCTGCCATCCGGTCCCGAAAACGCAGGCAATTCATGGTCATCCTCGGCCTCGGCCACATTGGCCGTAAACACGTCGCCCTTGACGGACAGCAGGCGTCCATCCTCGCCCCACGTGCCCAGTGCCTCATGTTCTTCCAGCGCCACGATCAGCTGGTTCGGCCACTCGCGCCGCACGCTGGCGCGGCGCACCCAGGGCACCGACTCAAACACGCCGCGCACGCTTTCCAGGTTGGTCGTGAAAAAATTGCCCTTGATGCGGCCCAGTGTGCCGCTGCGCAGGGTCAGGTAATTCACGTGGCGCAGGCCCTTGTCGTCCGCGCTTTCCACCTTGATCGTGCGCAGGTCGAACATGGGACGCTGCGACACCCACCAGACGCCGGCGGCCACGCACACGACCAGAACCGCGGCCAGCAAGCCGTTGGCAGTCGTATTGAGGCTTTTAGCGTCATGCCACATATCAGCGCTGTCCCTTGTGCATTTTCAGGCTTGCGCCGGAAACGATTTCCAGGCACAGGTCTTCATAGCTGGTGCCTTCCGCGCGCGCCGCCATCGGCACGAGCGAGTGACCGGTCATGCCTGGCGAGGTATTCACTTCCAGCAAAAACAGCTTGCTGTCGGCCGCGCGCATCAGTACATCGACCCGTCCCCAGCCTTCGCAGCCGAGGGCGCGATACGCCGCCAGGGCGATGCGTTCCATCTCGGCGATGATCGCCGGGTCCAGCTGCGGCGGGCAGAAATACTGCGTATCGTCCGTGAAGTACTTGTTCTGGTAATCGTAATTGCCTTGCGGCGCGACGATTTCGATCGGCGGCAGCGCGCGCGCCGCGGCGCCCTTGCCCAGGATCGCCACGGTGAATTCGCGGCCCTTGATGAATTCCTCGGCCAGCACCGAATCGTCGAGGCCGGCCGCGATGTCGTAGGCCGCCTGGAAGGCCGACGCCTCGTTGACCGTCGTGATGCCGATGCTCGACCCTTCATGCGGCGGCTTGACGATCAGCGGCAAGCCCAGTTCCGCGGCCACCTTGGCCAGATCGGAGCTGTCGTCCAGCACCGCGTACTTCGGCGTCGGCAGCTGGTGCATCAGCCAGATCATCTTGGTATAGACCTTGTCCATGCCCACCGAGCACGCCATCACGCCGCTGCCCGTGTAGGGAATGCCCAGCTGTTCCAGCGCGCCCTGCAGGCTGCCGTCTTCGCCGAAGCGGCCGTGCAGCGCGATGAAAACGCGGTCAAACTTCTCAGCGGCCAGTTCGGCCAGGCTGCGTTCGCCCGTGTCGAAGCCATGCGCATCCACGCCATGGCTTTTCAACGCGGCCAGCACGCCCGCGCCGGACATCAGCGACACTTCGCGCTCGGCCGAGCGGCCGCCGAACAGGACGCCGACCTTGCCCAATTGTTTAACGTCGATAGCTGAAGCTTGGTTCACGTCAGGCCTTTACAGTGTGAGATTGATACGTTGTCAGTTGATTCGGGATGCCGCTGATCGAGCCGGCTCCCATGGTCAGCACGACGTCGCCGTCGCGCGCCACGCTCATGATGGTGTCGGCCATGTCCGTCATGGACTCGACGAAAATCGGTTCGATCTTGCCGCGCGCGCGCAGGGCATGCGCCAGTGCGCGGCCGTCGGCGGCGACGATAGGCGCTTCGCCCGCCGCATACACTTCGGACAGCAGCAGCACGTCGGGCGCACCGAGCACCTTGACGAAATCCTCGAACAGGTCGCGCGTGCGGCTGTAGCGGTGCGGCTGGAAAGCCAGCACCAGGCGGCGGCCCGGATAGGCGGCGCGCGCGGCGGCCAGGGTCACTTCCGTTTCCACCGGATGGTGGCCGAAATCGTCGACCAGCGCGAAGCTGCCGCCGTTCGGCAGCGCCACGTCGCCATAGCGGGTAAAGCGCCGGCCCACGCCGGAAAACTCGGCCAGGCCCTGCTGCGTGGCGCTGTCGGCGATGCCGATTTCGCGCGCGATGGCGATCGCCGAGCAGGCATTCTGCACATTGTGCATGCCGGGCTGGTTCAGCACCACGTCCAGGTCCGGATAACCTTCCTGCAGCACGGTGAAGTGCATTTCCAGGCCCACGGCGCGCGCGTTGATGGCGCGCACTTGCGCGTCTTCCGCGAAACCGTAGGTGGTGACGGGCTTGGTGACGGACGGGATGATGGCGCGCACGTGCGGATCGTCGATGCACAGCATGGCGCGGCCATAGAACGGCAAGCGGTGCGTGAACTGCACGAAGGCCTGCTTGAGCTTCTCGAAATCGTGCTCGTAGGTGTCCATGTGGTCGGCGTCGATATTCGTGATCACTTCGATCATCGGCGTCAGGTTCAGGAACGAGGCGTCCGATTCATCGGCTTCGGCCACCAGGTAATCGCCCGAGCCCAGCTTGGCGTTCGCGCCGGCGCTGGTCAGGCGGCCGCCGATGACGAAAGTCGGGTCGAGACCACCCTGTGCCAGCACGGAAGCGACCAGGCTGGTGGTGGTGGTTTTGCCGTGCGTGCCGGCGATGGCGATGCCGCGCTTCAGGCGCATCAACTCGCCCAGCATCACGGCGCGCGGCACCAGCGGAATCTTGCGCGCACGCGCTGCCGCCACTTCCGGATTGTCTTGCGGGACGGCGCCCGACGTCACTACCGCGTCGGCGTCGCCGATATTCTCGGCCGCGTGGCCGAGCATGACGGTCGCGCCCAGACTCGCCAGGCGCTGCGTCGCCGCATTGCTGCCCAGGTCGGAGCCCGACACCTTGTAACCGAGGTTGACCAGCACTTCGGCGATGCCGCTCATGCCGCTGCCGCCAATGCCGACAAAGTGGATATTGTTTACTTTATGCTTCACAGAGCTAACCTCATGCCAGTTTTTCCAATACGTGTGCGATCGCCTCATTGGCGTCGCGCTTGCCTGCTGCCAGTGCCGCCTGCGCCATCTGCTGGCAGCTGTCGCGCGTCAAGGACGCCAGCAGGGTGCTCAGCGACGCCGCACTCATTTCCGTCTGCGGCAGATGAATCGCCGCGCCTTGTTTTGCCATCCATTGCGCGTTGTCGCGCTGGTGGCTGGTGGTCGACGCCACCAGCGGCACGAGCACGCTGGCCACGCCGGCCGCCGTCAATTCCGACAGGGTGATCGCGCCCGCGCGGCAGATCACCAGGTCGGCCTCGGTATACGCCCTGGCCATGTCGTCGATGAAGTCGACCACGTTCGCTTGCACGCCCGCCTGCGCATACGCGGCATGCAGGGCGTCGATATTCTTCTTGCCCGACTGGTGCGTCACCAGCGGGCGTTCGCCCTGCGGCATCAGGGCCAGCGCGGCGGGCAGGCTGTCGTTCAGCGCTTTCGCGCCCAGGCTGCCGCCCACCACCAGGATGCGCAGCGGTCCGCTGCGGCCCGCGAAACGCGCGGCCGGCGGCGCCATGGCGAGGATCTCGGCGCGCACGGGATTGCCCGTGACGACGGCCTTGCCGGCGGCGCTGCCGAAATCGGCGGGAAAACCGAAGCACACCTGCTGCGCCAGCGGCACCAGGGTCTTGTTCGACAACAGCAGCGCCGCATCGGCATTGACCAGCACCAGCGGCACCCCCTTCAGGCGCGCCATCAGGCCGCCCGGCACGGTGACGTAGCCGCCCATGCCCATCACCACGTCCGGCTTGCGGCTGGCGATAAAGCGGCGGATGGCAAAGAAGCTGGCCAGCATCCTGAAGCCGCCTTTGACCGTGTGCGCCAAGCCCTTGCCGCGCATGCCGGAAAACGCGATGGCATCCATGGGAATGCCGCTCTTCGGCACCAGGTCCTGCTCCATGCCGTGGGTCGTGCCCAGCCAGCTCACTTCCCAGCCGCGCGCGCGCATCGTCTGCGCAATCGCCAGGCCGGGGAAGATATGGCCGCCGGTACCGGCCGCCATGATCATCAGTCTTTTCGTCGTTTTCAAATTCGTCACGTTGTTCATAGCCGGCCTCCGCGCATCAGGATCCGGTTTTCGTAATCGATGCGCAGCAGGATCGCCAGGCCGATACAGTTAATCAGTACGCCCGTGCCGCCATAACTCATCAAGGGCAAGGTCAGGCCCTTGGTCGGCAGCAGGCCCAGGTTCACGCCCATGTTGATGAAGGTCTGCACGCCGATCCAGATGGCGATGCCTTTCGCCGTCAGGCCGGCAAAGGTCTGGTCGATGGCGATCGCCTGGCGGCCGATGTCGAAGGCCCGCTTGATAATCCAATAGAACATGCCGATCACGACCAGCACGCCCACCAGGCCCAGTTCCTCGCCGATCACGGCCAGCAAAAAGTCCGTATGCGCTTCGGGAAGATAGTGCAGTTTTTCCACGCTGCCGCCCAGACCCACGCCAAACAGCTCGCCGCGCCCAAAGGCGATCAGCGAGTGCGTCAGCTGATAGGCCTTGTTCAGCGCATTGTCTTCCTGCCATGGATCGAGATACGCAAAAAACCGCTCGCGGCGGAATTTCGACAAGGCGATGATGGTAACGAAGATCGCCGTCAGCATGGCACCGATGCCGCCGAACCAGATGGCGTTGACGCCGCCCAAAAACAGGATGCCCATGGCGATGCAGACGATCACGCCGAAGGCGCCCAGGTCGGGCTCCATCAGCAGCAGCAGGCCGACGAAACTGACGGCCAGCGCCATCGGCATGAAACCCTTGGTCAGCTTGTGCATGTATTCCTGCTTGCGCACCGTGTAGTCGGCCGCGTACAGCACCATCACCACCTTCATCAGCTCGGACGGCTGCGGCCGCAAGCCCGGCAAATTCAGCCAGCGGCGGCCGCCGTTGACCGACACGCCCAGGCCCGGTATCAGCACCATCACCAGCAGCACCAGGGTGCCGATGAACAGCCACGGCGCCATTTTCTGCCAGGTGGCGATACGGATGCGGAACACCATCGCGCCGACGATAATCGACACGCCGATGAACAGGGCCTGGCGCACGACAAAATAATTGTTCGTGTAGGCGGCGAACTTGCGCGCATCCGACAGCGAAATCGATGCCGAATACACCATCACCATGCCCAGCAACATGAGCAGCAGGACGACCCACACCAGCGGCTGGTCGTACTCCATCATCTTCGACTGCCGCGCGCGACCATCCAGCGGCTTGGCAGCCGAGCCGGAACCGAAGCTGAAGGGCAGTTGGAAGGCCATCAGATATCCTGTCCGTTTTCCAGGGCGATGTCGCGCACGGCGTCGACAAACACCTGTGCGCGGTGCGCATAGTTCTTGAACATGTCCAGGCTGGCGCATGCGGGCGACAGCAGTACGGCATCGCCGGCCTGCGCCAGGCTGCTGGCGCGCTGGACGGCTTCAGGCAAGGTGGCGCAATCGACGATGTCCACGCCGGCCGGCTCCAGCGCCGCGCGCAAGGCAGGCGCATCGCGCCCGATCAGCACCACGGCGCGCACATAGCGCGACACGGGTTCGGCCAGCGGCGAGAAATCCTGCCCCTTGCCGTCGCCGCCGGCGATCAGCACCAGGCGCTGCTCGGCACCGCCAAAGGCCTTGCCCAGGCCGAACAGGGCCGCCACGGTGGCGCCCACGTTGGTACCCTTGCTATCGTCGTAGTATTCGACCTCGCCCACAGCCGTGATCAGTTCCACGCGGTGCGGCTCGCCCTGGTACTCGCGCAGGCCGTGCAGCAGCGGAGCGAATGGCAGGCCAATGGCCCGGCACAGGGCCAGCGCCGCCAGCGCATTCGAAGCATTGTGCTGGCCACGGATTTTCAGCGCATCAGCTGGCATCAGTTTCTTGGCCATCGTCGGCACCGGTTCCGGCGCCGGATCGTTCTTCCTGCGTTTTTTCTCGATCACCTC
Organism: Janthinobacterium sp. TND4EL3; assembly: GCF_900156175.1. Classification (GTDB taxonomy): domain Bacteria; phylum Pseudomonadota; class Gammaproteobacteria; order Burkholderiales; family Burkholderiaceae_D; genus Janthinobacterium. The sequence goes on along the minus strand of NZ_FTMV01000007.1, from coordinate 234,843 downwards.
TTCGCTGGGAACGGCTTGCGCCAGCCAGAAAATGCCCCGTTCGTTGACCAGGCCGAAGCTGTCCACTTCCACCGGCTCGCCCGTGCCGAAGGTAATCGTCTCGGCCAGCGGATCGGCCATGTGCATCACGGCCGCATCGTCGCGGTTCAGGATGCGCACGGTCTGGTCGCCGAAGATGCGCGCCTTGTCCTTGGCATACGCGGCCATGTCGCCATGCCAGTCCAGGTGGTCCTGCGACAGATTCAGGACCGTGGCCGCATCGGCCTGCAGGCTGAACGTCGTGTGCAGCTGGAAGCTGGACAACTCGAGTATCCACGCCTGCGGCAAGGTGCTGGCGACGGGTTCCGCCACGTCAGCGTCCGCATCCACCGGCTGCGGCGCAGGCTCGGCATCGAGCACTTCGCGCAGCACGTCCAGTGCGGCCGGGCTGATATTGCCGGCCACGCGCGTGGCCAGGCCCGCGCGTTCGCACAACTGACCCACCAGGCTGGTGACGGTCGTCTTGCCATTCGTGCCCGTGATGGCGATGACTTTCGGCGCATAGCCGCGTTCCGCCTTGAGTGCCGCCAGGGCCTGCGCGAACAGTTCGATCTCGCCCCACACGGGGATATTTTTCTCGGCAGCGGCTGGAACAATCTGTGCCAGTTCGCGGTGCGGCGCCAGGCCGGGGCTGACGGCAACGAAATCAACGCCGTCAAGCAGGTCGGCCGTGAAGGCGCCGGCAATGAACTGCGCCTGCGGCACGGCGGCTTGCAGGGCAGCCAGGCGCTCCGGAGTTTCCCTGGTATCGGCCACGCGCACGGCAGCGCCGCTGCGGGCCAGCCACAGGGCCATGGCCAGGCCAGACTCCCCGAGGCCCAGTACCAGTGCGGTTTTATCCTGGTACATCATCAGCGCAGCTTCAAGGTGGTCAGGCCGAGCAGCACCAGCATCATGGTGATGATCCAGAAACGCACGACAACCTGCGTCTCCTTCCAGCCTTTTTGTTCAAAATGGTGGTGCAACGGCGCCATCAGGAAGACGCGGCGGCCAGCGCCATAGCGTTTCTTGGTGTATTTGAACCAGACAACCTGGATGATGACGGACAGCGTTTCGACGACGAAGATGCCGCCCATGATGAACAGGACGATTTCCTGGCGCACGATGACGGCGATGGTGCCCAGGGCGCCGCCCAATGCCAGCGCGCCCACGTCGCCCATGAAGACCTTCGCGGGATGGGTGTTATACCAGAGGAAAGCCAGGCCGGAACCGGCCAGCGCGCCGCAGAAGATCACCAGTTCGCCGGCGCCCGGAATGTGCGGGATGAACAGGTAGCGCGCATACGTGGCGTTGCCCGTCAGGTAGGCGAACAGGCCCAGGGCCGTACCCACCATCACGGTCGGCATGATGGCCAGGCCGTCGAGACCGTCCGTGAAGTTGACGGCGTTGCTGGTGCCGACGATGACGCAATAGGTCAGCGCGATGAAGCCCCACACGCCCAGCGGATAGCTGATGGTCTTGAAGAATGGGACGATCAGGTCAGCCTTGGGCGGCAGGTCCATGGCAAAGCCCGACTGCACCCAGGCGTAGATCAGGTTCCACACGTGGCCCGCATCCGGTTCCGAGACGGAGACGGAAAACGCCAGGTAGAACGCGGCAACGATGCCGATCAGCGATTGCCAGAAGTATTTTTCGCGCGAGCGCATGCCTTCCGGGTCCTGGTGCACCACCTTGCGGTAGTCGTCGGCCCAGCCGACGGCGCCAAAGCCCAGGGTGACGATCAGCACGGGCCAGATGAAGCGGTTCGACAGGTCGGCCCACAGCAAGGTGGAAATGCCGATGGCGATGAGGATCAGCACACCGCCCATGGTGGGCGTACCGTGTTTTTTCAGATGCGTTTGCGGGCCGTCCGTACGCACGGCCTGGCCGACCTTCATGCGCGTGAGCATGCGGATCACGGCGGGACCGGCGCACAGGCCGATCAAAATTGCCGTCAAGGTGGCGAAGACGGCGCGGAAAGTGATGAAGTTAAAGACCCGCAATGGGCCAATGTCGTCCTGGAAATAATGAGCGAGCCAGAGCAGCATGATTAGTGAGCTTCCTTGTTTTTGTTGTTTGAACCAATCAAATGCTGCACGGCCCGTTCCATCTTCATGAAGCGGGAGCCCTTGATTAATACTGTTGCATCCGAACGGCCGGACAGACGCGCATCGAGCGCCGCCAGCAAGCCGTCGAACTGTTCGAAATACTCCACGACCGTGCCTGATTCCTGGCTTGCGGCAGCCTGCGCCGGATTCACCAGATGGCGCGCCAGGCCGCCCGTCGCCAGCACGTGTTCGATGCCTTTGGCGGCGGCGTAGGCGCCGATCTCTTCGTGGAACTGCTGCCCCTGCGTGCCGACTTCGCCCATCTCGCCCAGCACCAGGATGCGCGGTGCCGCGGCCTGCGCCAGTACATCGATGGCAGCGCGCGCCGAATCCGGATTGGCGTTATACGTGTCATCGATGATGGTGGCGCCGTTGGCGGCACGTTTTTTCTGCAGGCGGCCGTTCACGGGCGCGAACGCCTCCAGGCCCTGCTTGATATGTTCGATGGCGATGCCTGCGCCAATGGCGCATGCCACCGCCGCCAGCGCATTGCGCACATTGTGCTCTCCCGCCGCCTGCAGACCCACGAAGAACTGGCGCAAGCCGCCGTCCTGCGCGCGCACGCTGACGAACATGTCGCTGCCAAAATCCTCGGCCGCGCGGTGCGTGCAGCTCACGTCGGCGTCCTTCGACAGGCCGAAAGTGATGACGGTGCGCGCGCCAGACAGTTCACGCCACAGCGCCGTGAATTCGTCGCCATGCGGGAAGACAGCCACGCCGTCGTCAACCAATGCCGCCAGCGCCGCGCCGTTTTCGCGCGCCACCGCTTCTACCGTATGCATGAATTCCTGGTGCTCGCGCTGCGCATTGTTGACCATCGCCAGGGTCGGCGCGGCAATCGCCGCCAGGCGCGCAATCTCGCCCGGATGGTTCATGCCCATCTCGATGACGGCCGCCTTGTGCTCTGTATTCAGGCGGAACAGCGTCAGGGGCACGCCGATCTCGTTATTCAGGTTGCCACGCGTGGCCAGCCGGCCCTCTTCGCCGAATGCCGCCGCCAGGATCGACGAAATCATCTCCTTGACGGTGGTCTTGCCATTGCTGCCGGTGACGCCAATGACGGGCAGGTCGAAGCGGCTGCGCCAGAAATTGGCGATGCGGCCCAGCGCGACCAGGGTATCGGGCACCACGATGGCCGCTACCTTGCCACTGTCCCAGCCTGCGGGCAGGCGCTCGACCACCACGGCGGCGACGCCACTGGCGGCCACCTGCTCAAGGAAGTCATGGGCGTCGAAACTCTCGCCGCGCAGGGCGACGAACAGCGAGCCGGCCTGGGCGCTGCGGCTGTCGGTGGAAACGCCGTCAAAAACGGCGTCGCCCACCAGCTGCGCGCCGTCCAGCGACGGCATCAGTTCTGCCAGGGTGGCGCGCATCAGTTCGTCCTCATCATGGTCAGGCGCGCGGACAGGGCCAGCTGCGCATGGTCGGCGTCGGAGAACGGCAGCTTCTTGCCCTTGATTTCCTGGTAAGGCTCATGGCCCTTGCCCGCCAACAGGATCACGTCCGGCTTGGCCGCGTGCTTGATGGCCGACAGGATGGCGGCGGCGCGGTCTTCGATGGCCTGCGGCTGCGGGCCGTCTGCACGCATGCCGGCGACGATCTGCGCGATGATGGCGTGCGGGTCTTCGCTGCGCGGATTGTCGCTGGTGACGAGCACGTGGTCGGCCAGCTGCGCGATGGCGCCCATCTGCGGACGCTTGCCCGGATCGCGGTCGCCGCCGCAGCCGAACACGCACCACAGCTGGCCGCCCCGCTCCTGCGCCACCTGCCGCAAGGCGAGCAGGGTTTTTTCCAGCGCGTCCGGCGTGTGCGCGTAATCGATGACGACCATCGGCGCTTCCTGGCCACCCACCTGCTGCATGCGGCCCGGGGCCGGCTGCAGCGACTCGATGCCGTCGATGGCCGCGCGCAGGCCGGTACCGTGCGCCAGCAAGGCGCCCAGCACGGCCAGCGCGTTGCTGATATTGAAGTGGCCCACCAGCTGCGTCTTGACGAGCGCCACGCCCAGCGCGCACTCCAGGTGGAAGTCGGTGCCGGCATTGCGGCTGCGGAACTGGCTGGCGCGCAGCATCAGCACGCCAGGCAGGTCGGGCAAGGCGGCAGCATCCTGCAGGGTATAGCCGATGACGGGATAGTCGCCGGTCAGCGTGCCGTCCACGTGCGCCGCAAGGCGCAGGCCCATGGGGTCGTCCAGGTTGATGACGGCCGTTTTCAGGCCGGGCCAGTCGAACAGCTTGACCTTCGCCGCCTCGTAGGCCGCCATGTCGCCGTGGTAATCGAGGTGGTCGCGCGTCAGATTGGTAAACATGGCGACGTCGAAGTGCATGCCGGCCGCCCGTTCCTGGTCCAGGCCGATGGACGACACCTCGATGGCGACGGCTTGCGCGCCTGCATCGCGCATGACGGCCAGCTTGCGCGCCAGCAGCACCGCATCGGGCGTGGTGTAGCCGGTCACGTCGAATTCGATCGCGCCGCGCGGTTTGCACAGGCCCACGCCCAAAGTCCCGATGACGGACGAGGTTTTACCGAGGCGCGCCAGCGCCTGCGCCAGCCACAGCGCGCACGAAGTCTTGCCATTCGTGCCCGTCACGCCGGCGCTGAACATGGCGCTGTCGGGCATGCCGTAGAAAGCATGCGCCACGGGACCGGCCAGGCGTTTCAGGTCGCTGACCAGCAGATGCGGCACGGTCCACGTCGCGTCCCATTCCACGGCGTCATGCACGATGGCGGCGGCGCCCTGCGCGATGGCGGCGGCGATGAAATCGGTGGCGCCCGCATAGGCGAAAAACACGTCGCCGCGCTGCACGCGGCGCGAATCGGACGTCAGCTGCCCGGAAGGGGCAGCCGTTTTGATCCACAAACTGATGTCTTGTATGGTCATGAGTGACTTCACATGGCCTCCGGGCCGGCATTGGCCGGGACCACGATTTCGGTAACGGAGGAATCGGGCGGTACGTTCATCGCGCGCAGCGCGTTGGTCGCAATCGCCGCGAAAGCGGGAGCGGCGACCTGGCCGCCGTAGTGGGCCGGGCCGGTCGGTTCATCGATCATCACGGCAATGATGAAGCGCGGCGCCGACATCGGCACCATGCCCACGAAAGAGCCGATGTATTTGCGCGGCATCGCGTAGCGGCCGTTTTCGACTTTATAGGCGGTGCCCGTCTTGCCGCCCACGCGGTAGCCGGCGACCTGGGCGCGCTTGGCCGAGCCTTTCGGGCCGGAGACCACCAGTTCCAGCATGGCGCGCATCTCGGCGGCCGTCTTCGGCTTGATCACCTGCTGGCCCACGGGCAGTTCATTGACCTTCTGGAACGACAAGGGAATCGTGTCGCCATCGCGCGCGAACATCATGTACGAGCGCGCCAGCTGGATCAGCGACACCGAAATGCCGTTACCGTAGCTCATGGTCGCCTGTTCCACCGGGCGCCACGATTTATACGGACGCACGCGGCCCGCCACGGCGCCGGGGAAGCCCCATTTCGGCTGCTGGCCAAAGCCCACCTTGGTAAACATTTCCCACATTTCCTGCGACGGCATCCCTAGCGCAATCTTCGAGGTGCCGATATTCGACGACATCTCGATGATTTCGGAGACATTGATCACGCCGTGCGGCTTGGTGTCGGTAATCGTGCGGTCCGCGATGGTATAGCGGCCCGGTCCCGTGTCGATCAGGGTGGTCGGCTTGACGCGGCCCGTATCGAGCGCCAGCGAGACCGTGATCGGTTTCAGGGTCGAACCGGGTTCAAACGTGTCGGTCATGACGCGGTTGCGCAGCTGCTGGCCCGTGAGCTTGCGGCGGTCATTCGGGTCGTAGCTGGGGTAGTTGGCCAGGGCCAGCACTTCGCCTGTGTGCACGTCGAGCACCACGGCGCCGCCGGCCTTGGCGTTGAATTTTTCCACCGCTTCCTTCAGCTGCGTGAAGGCGATGTATTGGATCTTGCTGTCGACGGACAGGGTCAGGTCCTTGCCGTCATGCGGTTCGTGGATGAAGCCGATGTCTTCGACGATGTGGCCCAGGCGGTCCTTGATCACGCGGCGGCTGCCGGTGGTGCCGACCAGGGTTTTCTGCTGCGCCAGCTCCATGCTTTCCTGGCCCACGTCTTCCACATTGGTAAAGCCCACCACGTGGGTCATCACTTCGCCCTGTGGATAAAAGCGCTTGTATTCCTTGCGCTCGTCGATGCCGTCGATGCCCAGCTTGGAAATCTTGTCGGCCACGTCCATCTCGACCTGGCGTTTCAGGTAAACGAAGCTGCGGTCCGAATCGAGCTTCTTGCGCAATTCGTTGACGTTCATTTCCAGCAGGCCGGCCAGCGCATTGATTTTTTCTGGCGACGCCTGCAGCACGTCATCGGGAATGGCCCAGATGGCTTTGACGGGGACGGACGACGCGAGCACCTGGCCGTTGCGGTCGGTGATCTTGCCGCGCGTGGCAGGCAGTTCCAGGGTACGCTCATAGCGCGCCTTGCCCTGCTTTTGCAAAAACTGCGTCGACACGCCCTGCAGCCACAGGGCGCGCGCGCCCAGGCCGGCGAACGCGAAGAACAGCAGGAACAGCACGACGCGCGAACGCCAGACGGGCAGACGCACTGCCAGTACGGGATTCTTCGAGAATGGCACGCCTTTCGACGCCGCCACCCGGCCGTTGCTGTTACCGCCCAACTTCATTATTCGCCCTCCGTCAGGTATTGCGTGCGTGCCGCCGTCAATGGCGTCATGCTCAGGTCGCGTCGTGCAATCGCTTCGATGCGTTCATGCTTGCCCAGGGTGGACTGGTCCAGCTGCAGTTGCGCCCAGTCGATGTCGAGCTGGCGCGACAGCGCTTGCGCGCGCTCCAGGTCGATCAGTAGGTGGCGCGACTGGTACTGCGCGTTCACCAGCGACAGGCCGCAGCACACCAGCAGGGCCGACAGCACGACACACAGCTTGCCAGTCATCGGGGACCGCCAGCTGGAATGGGCAAACGCTGGGCCACGCGCATCACGGCCGAACGCGCACGGGGATTGCCCTCGATTTCGGCGTCGGACGGCTTCATCTTCGAAATCAGCTTCATTTCCGGCTGCGGCAAGTCCACCGCGCGGATCGGCAGGCGGCGGTCCGGCTGCGCCACGTTCGCCTTCGAGGCGAAGAAGCGCTTGACCATGCGGTCTTCCAGCGAATGAAAACTGATCACGGCCATGCGCGCGCCGGGCGCCAGGCAGGCATATGCCTGGTTCAGACCGGTCTCGAGATCCTCGAGCTCTTTGTTAATGAAAATGCGTATGGCCTGAAAGGTGCGGGTAGCGGGGTCCTTACCCTTCTCGCGGGTCTTGACGGCGCCTGCCACGATGCCGGCAAGCTGTCGTGTGCTTGAAATTGGCTGGACTGCCCGGCCAGCAACAATCGCCTTTGCAATCTGAAAAGCAAACCGTTCTTCCCCATAATCGCGTATCACTTTCTCTAAATTCTGCTCGGTTTCCACTGCCAGCCACTCGGCCGCGGAAATGCCGCGCGTGGTATCCATGCGCATGTCCAGCGGTCCGTCGTTGCGGAAGCTGAAACCGCGCGCCGCGTCGTCGACCTGCGGCGACGAGATGCCCAGGTCGAGCAGGATGCCGTCCACCTGCTGCACGCCACGTTCGGCCAGGCTGGCCGTCATGGTGGCAAAGCTGTCATGGACAATCTGAAAACGGGGGTCGGCAATCTGTTCGGCCGTGGCGATGGCCTGCAAATCCTTGTCGAAGCCGATCAGGCGCGCGTCAAGCGCCAGGCGCGACAGGATCAAGCGGCTATGTCCGCCGCGGCCAAACGTGCCATCGACGTAAATGCCGTGCGCGCGGTCGCCCGACAGGTCGAGCGCATCGACCGCTTCATCGAGCAGCACCGTGCGATGCTGAAATTCCGGCACCGTGAGTTGTGTCATTACGGAGCCTTAGAAAGAAAAATTGGAAAGTACATCGGGGGTGCCGGCATCGATCGCCTGCTGTTCTTTGTCGGCCAGCTTGGCGGCATCCCATATTTCAAAATGGCTGCCCATGCCGATCATCATGACTTCGCGCGACAGCCCGACGGCGTTGCGCAACTCAGGAGAGATCAGCACGCGGCCGGCCGAGTCCAGCTCGACGTCGCAGGCGTTGCCGAGGAAGATGCGCTGCCAGGCGCGCGCCGACATGGGCCAGGCGGCGATTTGCTGGCGGTGGCTTTCCCACACGGGGCGGGGGAAAAACAGCAGGCAGCCATCAGGGTGTTTGGTCAGGGTCAAGCGGCCTTCGCATTGGATCGCCAGCGCGTCACGGTGCTTGGCAGGGATAGACATCCTGCCTTTGGCATCGAGATTGATTGCGGACGCGCCTTGAAACACGGAAGACCTTTTTGAGCTGGGGTTGCGATGCTTGCGCATCACGATGAAAAGGGAAAATTTCCCACAAAAACACACTTTTTCACACAGTTGCCCACTTTAGAGGAAGCAAAGATAGTGGTCAAGCGGTTTCCGATTGGTAAAACAGGAATTTTATTAATGAAATTAAGGACTTAGCGCATATCGTTGAAGGAGTCTCAAATAAAAATATATCGATAAATTAGATACTTATGAAAGATAGTGAATGTGCTACCTCATCTGCACACATGTGTTTTCCTACCGTAAACATCGAAAAAAACGAAATCGAAAAATTGAATTTTTTACAGTTAGTTGACACATGACAATACTTTCGTCATCCAGGCACAACAGCAATCAGCCCCATTGAAAGACTTGGTTTAAAGCAAAAAAAATCCACCCATGGCGCGCATCGGCGCTGTTTTCAGGGGCTGGACTGCCGCGAGAAAACTATTTTTGCAATGCAGCAATTAATTAGAAACAAGAAACTTTAAACAAATGCCCACTTTAGTTGTATATACAACTTTATCTTCATTGCTATATTTTTGGAAACAAAAAAAGCCCCTTTACGGGGGCTTTTTGGGGCGCGCAGCAGGCAAGGCGCCGCGGCCGAGATACTCCCCGGCAAGCCAGGAAGCAGGAATTCAAGTGAAGCAGGCCGGTAGGCCGGATTTTGTTACGGCGCCTTCCCTTGCAGGTCGGCACTATGACAGTCATTCCTCTAGGCGCCAGATTACTCGGGCGCTCAAGCTTTCTACCCGCACGCTCCGCGAGCAGCATCATCGCGTGCCTATTTGAAATTGCACCAGGTGGAGGTTACCGCGTTTCACCGTAACTTAATACGCTCGTCTCTGTGGCCCTATTCCTCGCCTTATACCTTGCGGCTTTCGACGGACGGCCGTTAACCGTCACCCCGCTCTATGGAGTCCGGACCTTCCTCCCGCCAGCGCATTGCTGCGCCGGCCAGCGACTGTCTGGCCTGCTTCACCCGCCATTGTACCGCGCCGCAGCATGTTTCTGCAAAAAGGCCTGTGCGGGAACGGCACCGCTCGCCGGGCCCCACGTCCGGCCATGGCCCGGGGGATTGTGTAATTCGGTGTCGCCATTTCAAAAGCCGGGCCAAATCGGCTCACATAGAATGGCGCAAGCTGCCTGCATCGCCAGTGCATGCGCTTCGCTTGCCCGATTTTTCTTTGCCACCCACTAGAATATAAAGAGCCGAACATGACGCAACAACCCCGTACCGGCGGCCAGATCCTGGTCGATGCCCTGCAGATCCACGGTGTCGACACCGCTTTTGGCGTGCCTGGCGAAAGCTACCTCGACGTGCTCGACGCCCTGCACGACTCGGGCATCCGCTTCATCATCAACCGCCAGGAAGGCGGCGCCGCCTTCATGGCCGAAGCCTACGGCAAGCTGACGGGCAAGCCGGGCATCTGTTTCGTCACGCGCGGTCCGGGCGCCACCAACGCCTCGATCGGCGTGCACACGGCATACCAGGACTCCACCCCGATGATCCTCTTCATCGGCCAGGTGGGCAACGATTTCGTCGACCGCGAAGCATTCCAGGAAATCGACTACCGCCGCATGTACGGCCAGATGGCCAAGTGGGTGGCGCAGATCGACCGCGCCGAGCGCATCCCCGAATACCTGGCGCGCGCCTTCCAAGTCGCCACCAGCGGGCGTCCCGGCCCCGTCGTGCTGGCCCTGCCGGAAGACATGCTCATTTCCATGGCGACTGTCGCCGACACGCGCGCCTACCAGGCCGTGCAGGCGGCGCCATCGGACGCCCAGTTGCAGCAGCTGCGCAGCATGCTGGCGACGGCAAAACAGCCGCTGGTGTTGCTCGGCGGCACTACCTGGACACCGCAAGCCTGCGCCGACCTGCAACAGTTTGCCGAAGCGAATCACCTGCCCGTCGCCTGCGCCTTCCGCTTCCAGGACTTGCTCGACAATGCACACCCGAACTACATCGGCGACGTCGGCATCGGCATCAACCCGAAACTGGCCGCGCGCGTGAAAAATGCCGACCTGGTCATCGCCATCGGCCCGCGCCTGGGCGAAATGACGACGGGCGGCTACACCCTGTTCGACTCGCCCGTGCCGCGCCAGCGCCTGGTGCACATCCATACGGATGCCGAGGAGCTGGGCAGCGTCTACCAGGCCGAGCTGATGATCAACAGCGGCATGCCGCAGGTCTGCGCCATGCTGGCCGCCATGGCTCCCGTCGATGCTTCCGCATGGAAACATACGCCGGCCGAAGCGAAGGCCGAGCTGGCCGCCTACCAGGAGCAGCCGCCCATCTTCCAGGATGGCCAGGCCCCGCTGGATCTGTGGCAAGTGACGCAGGACATCATGGCGCAGGCTCCCCTGGATACCATCCTGACGAACGGCGCCGGCAATTACGCCTCGTGGGCGCACCGTTTCTACCGCTACGGCGGCATGCGCACCCAGCTGGCGCCGACCAACGGCGCCATGGGCTATGGCGTGCCGTCGGGCGTGGCGGCGAAGATCGTGCATCCGGAACGCACCGTCATCACCTTTGCCGGCGATGGCGAATACATGATGAATGGCCAGGAACTGGCCACCGCCGTGCAATACCAGGCGGGCGTCGTCATCATCGTCTTCAACAACCAGATGTTCGGCACCATCCGCATGCACCAGGAACGCGACTATCCGGGCCGCGTCTCGGGCACGACCCTGCACAACCCGGATTTTGCGGCGCTGGCGCAGGCGTATGGCGCGCACGGCGAAGTGGTGAGTACGACGGAAGAGTTCGCCCCTGCCCTGCAGCGGGCGCTGGCGCACGCCAGGGCGCACAAGCTGCCGGCCTTGATCGAACTGCGCTATGACGGCAACCTGATCACGCCGAACGCGACGCTCGCCACCATTCGCGCGAATGCGGAAAAGGCGCAAGCGGCAAAATAAGCCACTTGCAAGGCTAAAAATGGCAAAGGCCCGGTCGATACCGGGCCTTTTTCATGCGTAAATCACAACAACTCAGGCGGCGGGCGCCTCGGCGCTGTCTTGCCCCGGCGCCTGCGCTGGCACTTCCGGCATCGGCGGGCATGGCGTGCAGTTTTTCAGCGGGCGGCCGAAATCGCGCACGCGGCTCAGTTTCATGGGCATGCGCACGTTGCCGCCGCAATAATCGCCTTCCAGGGTCAGGGTCTGCCCATCCTTGGAAAACTTGCCGACGATGGTGCGCTCCTCATTGTCGGCGCCGGCGATGGTGAAATCGAAGGCGCCGGTGGCGGCGTCCAGGTTGACGTCGTTGGCCACGATGGGCCAGCTCAGGGCGCCTGCCGTGAATTCATAGATGACGGAATCGGCCTCGGCGAAGCGGTGCAGGGTCACGCGCTGGCCGCCGATCTCGCCGCTGTCCTTCTGCAGGCACAGGTCCGAGTAGACGGCCACGCCGTAGCGCTCCAGTCCGGCAGGCTTCTTGCCCTTGGCAGCGACAGCGGCGCCCGTGGCGCCGGCGAGCAGCAGCGCGGCCAGCATGGCGGCCAGGCGCGGCGAGGTGTATGAATACATGGCATTCCTTTACTTTAGTAACGGCGCCATTATAACTGGCGCCGCCCATGCAAAAACGCGCCGCCAGGCCGAAGCCAGACAGCGCGTTTCCTTGCTTGCAGCATCCCCGAAGGGATGCCTGCAGCGGTACTAAGCTTCGCTTGCGCGAATATTAGAACGAGTGACGAACGCCAACGTTGAAGGCTTTGTCGCCCGTACCAACGTTGCTGTTGTTACCAACGGTGTAGCCTGCGCCGTTTTTGTTCTTGATCTTAGCGTACGAAGCGTAGGTGCTGGTGCGCTTCGACAGAGCGTACGAGTAGCCCACTGCCCATTGATCAGCATCAGCGTTAGCAGCGGTTTTGTCGTTCGTGCGGATGAACGAAGCCATCACGGTGCCAGCTGGGCCAACAGGTACGGTTGCGCCGACCAGGATGTTGTTGCTGTCGGTGCTAGGAGCAGCCGATGCTTGGGTCAGGCTGTAAGCAAAACGGTCTTCGTTGTTGTGCTTTGCGCTGTTTGCGCCTTTGTTCGCGCCGTATGCAACGTAAGCTTTAGCAACTGCGAAGTCGTAGTTAGCTGCAGCCAACCAGTTACGTGCGCTACCGGCTTCAACGCCGACGTCGTCGTTGCTGGTGTTGTTGTAAGCCAGACGTGCGTTCAGAGGACCGTTCGCGTAGCCAACCGACGCGCCGATTTGACGGCCGTATTTGTTCGAATCAGCTTTTTCGCCGAAGGTGTAAGCAACATCAGCGTCAAAGCCGTTGAAGTTTGGCGAGGTGTACAGCACGGTGTTGCTGGTGCGGGTGTTCGCTGGGAACAGGTTCTTGGCGGAACCAGCGTAGCCCACTGCGAATGGATCAGCAACTTTCGACAGGGTGTTGTACCAAGGCGTGTATTGACGACCCAGGGTCAGGGTACCGGTCGTTTTGCTGCTCAGACCAACGTACGATTGACGGCCGAACAGGGCTTCGTTTTTACCTTGCGCGCCGGTGTCAACGCCGAAACCAGCTTCCAACAGGAACAGAGCCGACAGGCCGCTGCCCAGATCTTCGGTGCCTTTGAAGCCCAGACGGGAAGCCGAAGCAACGCCGCTGTCCAGTTTGTTAACGTTGCCGTTAACACCGCCGCGCTCGCTGACGAAACCAGCGTCAACGGTACCGTAGATAACAACGCTCGATTGAGCTTGGGCTACGCCAGTGGCTGCTGCCAGAACTGCCAGGGTGATCAGAGTTTTTTTCATTGCGATTTCCTTTAATTTTGAAGCAAAAAGTAATACAGCCTATGCATCTCGAGCTGCGCTCTAGCAGAGCGCTTTTTATGAGTGAGGGCAAGGTCTCCACCTGCCACATTGCTGTTCCGGTCAGAGGAACAGTCATATCGGTATCGGCACGCTATTGCGCCGATAAGCTTGAAGGTTGCATAACGACCGTATTTTCGTGCGCCGGTTCGGTGCTCAAAGGGCACCGGAAGCGGCACTATAACGACCGTTTCACATTCCATCAAGTTCCAACATGTTACTTCCGGTACCAGGCCAGGGGCTTTTTCAGGCATCCCGGCCATCGCCAACCGTACTACGCGACAGAGCCAGTGCCCCTTGCCAACCAATGCATTGGCCTGATTGACCATTCCATCATAGCGCATGCCTAGTCGACACCCGTTGTATTAGTGCAACAGTATCAGGCGCATGATCAAAACGTCAACATGCTTTACCCGTCATTTAGCCTGCACGACTTACACGACAATGCGTGTAATTTGTAAGGTGATAATGGATAAACGGGACGAAGCATACACGGCATCGCCAATGTTTGCTGCCGGAGGTGCAAAACGGGGGAAAAATGCGCCCGGTTTTGGTGCATTGCCGCATTATTCAGGGGCGTAGGCGCCAATTCCGACGTCGCTGCGCGCGTCCGGAAAATGGCCAGAGTAGCAATACAATTACTGACTTTCCGGTAACTTAAATTGCTCACATAGAAATGTTTTTCATACCGTTGAGTACGCTCACCACGTACCCGGCTGCGATGCATGAGGACGACTCTTGCTTGCAAATTCCTCATCAATTGAAACAATTTCTTACAATGTTGCCTTCTAAGTATTTCGGTATATTTGTGTCAAATAAACGACACTTTGATCGAAATCAAGTTTTTCCACGCGCCCTTGCGCAGTATTTTCTTTTTCTTTTGAGTAATTTTTGCTTAAAAGCGCAGAAAACTGCGCTAGCGACGGCCCGCACGCTTGAGCATGCGCATGAAACTGCCCAGCAAGGGCAACTTTTCATACAATTCCTCGGCTACATCCCAGTAATCGCGGTGCGATAGCACCCGTCCCTGTGCATCGAAGCGCACGTGCGTGGCGCCACGGATGCATTGCTCTCCCGTCAGCCATCGTTTCATGCGAAAACGAAACTCCCAGGTAAGGAACGCCTGCTCACCCTGCCCCATGCTGTCGAGGACGATGAAACGGGGCGCATCCACCTGTACGAACATGTGTTCGAAGATGGCCAGGATGGCGGCATGGCCTTCGACCTCGTTGAAGGGGTCCTTGAAACGGGCATGCGGCGCATACACGGCGCCGAGCTGGGCCAGGTTTTCGACACTCAGGTGTTCGTAAAACGCCACCAGGCGCGCCAGCTGGTCTGCTTGCTGCATGCTCTTGTCCTTACTCATAAGCCAGTGACCTTGCGGATCAGCCAGAAATAGGCGCGGTACGGCAAGAGCCGCGCCAGCCGCAGGGTATTCGTAAATCGTTTGGGGAAATGGATGTGAAACTGCCCGCGCTCGATGCCGTCCAGCATGGCTGCGGCCGCGTCCTGCGCCGTCATCAGGGCCGGCATCTTGAAATCATTGCCAGCCGTCAAAGGCGTGGCGACAAAACCAGGGTTGATTTGATACACATCAATCCCGCGCCCATGCAGATCCAGATACAGCGATTCCGTCAGGTTGATCAGCGCCGCCTTGCTGGCGCCATACGCGAGCGCCTTCGGCAAGCCGCCGTAGCCGGCCACCGAAGCGACGATGCCGATGCCGCCCCGGCCCTGGCGCAGCAGCCACGGCAAGGCCTGCTCCAGGCAATTGAAGACGCCGCCCACGTTCAGGGCCAGCAAGCCTTGCGCCGCTTCCAGGTCGAAACTATCGGCGCGCATGGACTGATAGCCGCCAGCGACCACGAGAATCAGGTCGATGTGCGGCCACTGCTGCATGAGTTCGGTGCACACGGCCCGCACTTGCGCTTGCTGGGTAATGTCAAGCGGCAAGGCCAGCGCCAGCGGCTGCCCCTCGCACAGCTGCTCCAGGCTGGCACGGTGGCGGGCCGACAGGGCCACGCTGGCGCCCTGCGCCAGCAACTGGGTGGCGCAGGCGGCGCCGATGCCGCTGGAAGCACCGATGATCCACACGCGCTTGCCGGCCCAGCTGGCAATCTTGCGGTTCATGGCGCCGCCTGCGGGCGTTTGCTGAAGGACAAGGTCACGGCGCCCAGGCCAAAGCCGAACTTGCTCATGGCGGCGCGGTTGAGCATGACCTTGTCATCCATTAAGAACATCCAGTCCTCGAAATCCACGTGGTAGACGGTGCCGTCGACAGGCAGGGCCAGCACGTATTGCCAGCGCAAGGCATTGCCGGCCACTTCGCCGACGGCTTGCCCGATCACGTCGGGTGCCGTGCCGATGAAGCGCCCGGGTGCCGTCTTGCGCAGGGTCCACACGCGCCGCTGGCGGCTGCCGTCCGAATACGTGAAATCCTCGTCAAGCGTGCCGGTGTCACCGTGCCAGCTGGCGTGCAGCACGACCGTGAAGCGTTTCACCACCTTGCCGGAGCGGTCCTGGAAGATGCCGTGCGCGTCGAGCGTGCCGTTGAAATACTGCTGCAAATCCAGTTTCGGCAATTCCTGCGCATACGTGGCAGGCAGGGGCGGCGTGGAGCAGGCGGCCAGCGCCAGCAGCAGGGCCGCCAGCGGCAGGCGGTGTTTCCAGTTGTTCATGAGGTGCATGGCATCTTCTCCCGGTGATCGCTATATATATGTTGCAAGGGTGCGCGCCACAGCAGCAGCGCCGCCAGCAGCTTCAGGGCGCAGGGCAGCAAGGCGTAGGCGGCGGACAAGGCCGGCAAGCCGCCGCTGCCGCCCGGCACATAGCCGAGCCAGGCCAGCAGGGGCAAGGCGATGCCGGCCGCCAACGCCAGGCTCATCTGCACACCCCAGTTCCACCAGCCGAAATACGCGGCCTCATGCCTGCCCGCCTGGCCGGCGGCGCCGATCAGTCCCGCCAGCAGGGCCGGCGGCAAGGCCAGGTCGGCGCCCAGGGCCAGGCCCGACAGCAGGCAGATACTGGCAAAGCCCCAGGCGGCGCCCGCATCGAGGCCATACGCCCAGACGAAGACGGTGGCCGCCAGCAGCATGGCGCCGGCCCAGGCCCGCGCTTCGCCAAAACGGCGGGCCAGGACCACCCATGCGGGCATGGAAGCGGCCGCCGCGCAAAAATAGACGATCAGGAAAGCGCCCGCGTAATGCCCGAGGCGCAGGTAATCGCCGGCAAAGAACAGGAACAGGGTGGCGGGAATGGCGGCCGCCACGCCGTTGACGAGCAAAATGGCGAACAGCCAGCGAAACGCCCGCTGGCGCCAAGGCAGGCGCCAGCCGCCCGCGGACTGCACCGGACCGCCGCGCAAGGGCGGACGCGGCGCGCGCGCCAGCAGCAAGGCGCCTGCCGCCAGCAGGCAGACGGCAAAGGCCAGCGACAGACCGTCATAACCGAACACGGAAGTCAGGCCCGCCGCCACGATCACGCCGATCAGCCCGCAAGCTTCGCGCACGGCCGTCACGCGCGCGCGCAGCTCCCGCGCCTGGCTCAGGGCTGCGCCCCAGCTCTGGTGGGCGATGCTGGCCAGGCCGAACGCCGCATATACGAGCAGCAAGGCCGCCAGGAACCAGGCCAAGGTGGCCGCGGGCGGCATGGACGGCGGATGGAACAGGGCGCCAAAGCCCAGCAGCAGCAAGGGCAGCGACGCGCTGACCAGCATGGCATAGCTGCGCGCGCCGTGCGCCATCCAGGCGCCCAGGGCCGGGTCGATGAAGGCGGCGGCGATGCGGGCCGCCAGCAGCACGGCGCCGATTTGCGCCAGATCAAGACTGCTGCGCTGCGCATAAAACGGCGCCACATAGATATAGATGGGCAGCGCCAGCATGGCCAGCGGCAAGCCGAACAGGCCATAGCTGAACAGGGCGGGCAAGGTCAAAGCGCCGGCAGCGGCGTTCATGGCAGCGGGGCGGCGTTCTGCAGCAGCGCACCGCGCAGCGTCGGCGCCGTCGACTCGGGCGACAGCCAGATGGCGAAGAAGGCGCGCGCAAAGTCGCCATCGCTCACGTCGGCCAGCACCTTGCCATCGAGATAAAAGCGCACGCCGGGCGCGGTGCCGGCCCGGTAGGCGCCCGCGATGCGCTGGCCTTCCTTCACATCCGGAAAGATGCGCCGCATGGTCTGCAGCCACGACTGGCGCTGCGCCACCGTGCCCACGCCGACCTTCTGCATCTGTTCATGGCTGGCCTCGGCGATCTTGCCGCCGTCGAGCGCGCGCGCGTAGCGCAATTCCAGCACGAACGGGGCGGTGGCGGACGCCGCGCCCTGGTAGCCCTGCGGCCCCACCCACAGCTGCGCCTGGTAAATGCGCATGCCGAACCACGTGTATTCGCCCTCGCCCGCGAGCCGGGCTTCAGGCACGTCCGCGGCGACAAAGGCGGGCGGCGCGGCCATGGCGCCGGACATGGCCAACGACAACACGACTATGGCAAGCAAGCGGCCCATGGTCAGTCCTTGACGAGGGTAAATTGCATCACATCTGTGTTGTGGGCCTGGAAGGCGGCCTCGCAATACGCGAGGTAAAACTCCCAGGTCAGCAGGAAACGGCCATCGAAACCCTGCTTTTCCAGTGCCGCGCGCCGGGCCAGGAAGCTGGCGCGCCACTGGCGCAGGGTTTCCGCATAGTCGAGACCGAAGCTGAACGCCTCCACCACGCGCAAGCCCTGCGCCTCGGCGGCGCGGCGGAATTCTGCCGGCGATGGCAACATGCCGCCCGGAAAGATGTACTGCTGGATGAAATCCGTGCTCTTGCTGTAGCGCTCGAACAGCGCATCGGCAATGACGATGGTCTGGATGCAGGCCCGTCCGCCCCGCTTCAGGTTGCGTGCCACGCAGGAAAAATAGCCGGGCCAGTAGCTTTGCCCCACGGCTTCGAACATTTCGATCGAGGCGATGGCGTCGTACTGGCCATGGCTGTCGCGGTAATCGCACAGCTGCAAATCGGCCAGGCTGGCCAGCCCCGCGTCCTGCAGGCGCTGGCGCGCGTACGCCAGTTGCTCCGTCGACAAGGTCAGCCCCGTCACATGGGCGCCGTAGTCGCGCGCCGCCGTTTCCGCAAAGCCGCCCCAGCCGCAGCCGATTTCCAGCACGCGCTGGCCGGTCTGCAGCTGCAGCTCGCTGGCGATGCGCCGGTATTTGGCACCTTGCGCCTGCTCCAGGCTGGCGCCCTCGCTGAACAGGGCGCTCGAGTACGTCATCGAGGGGTCCAGCCACAGCTGATAGAAGGCGTTGCCGATGTCGTAATGGGCGTGGATATTCTTCTTGCTGCCGGCGCGCGAATTGCGGTTGAGCAAATGCCGCAGCTTGTAGACCAGGTTGCCCCACCAGTTACCGTAGATCAAGGACTCGATCTGGTCGCGGTTGCGTATCATCAATTCGATCAAGCCCGGCAAATTGTCCGTGCGCCAGTCGCCCGCGATGAACGTTTCCGCAAAACCGATGTCTCCCGAGCGCAGGACGGCCCCGCACAAGCGCCAGTTGTGCAGGTCCAGCGTGACGGGATTGCCGCCGTCGCCGTACAGCAGGACGCTGCCATCGGGCGTGCGCAGGCGCAAGGCGCCAAACTTCAGCTGCGCCAGCAGCCGCAATATCATGCGGCCGGAGGCGGGCACGTCCAGGTGCGCGTGGTCATGGCACGCGCTGCGTGCCTGCAGGCTGGTCGGCAGGGATTCGGAGCTCATCGGGACACCTTTTCTTGTGGGGGGTGGGGTTTGCTGAAAAACGGCACGCGGCGCAGCCACAGGCGCAGCGCCTGCCAATGGATGCGCGCCATCACGCCCCAGGTCATCAGCGGATAGCGCAGCAAGGCGTACGCGATGGCGCCGTCGCGCAGGGGCCGCGCCGTGCCGGACAGGCTCGTCTGCAGCAGCGGGCCGTCGAGGTCGTCATAATCGACGCGCGCCAGGTGGCGTTCGCCGTCCTGCTCGCTGTTGCGCAGGAAACGGAAGCGGTAGCGTCCCGCCACCTGGCAGAACGGCGAGACGTGGAAAATCTTGCTGGCTTGCAATTCGCTGCCATGGGCGATGGCGCCGCCCTGCTCCAGCAGATACAGGTGGCGCTCGCCGAAGGTATTGCGCACGTCACAGACCACGGCGCGCAGCGCGCCGTCAAGCCGGTGACAAAACCAGAAACTGACGGGATTGAAGACATAGCCGAACACGCGCGGCATGGTTTGCAGCCAGATTTCGCCCTGCGCATCCGCCACGCCCTGCTGGCGCAGCAGGGCGTCTATCCATTGCAACAACGGCGTTTCTCCATCGCCATGGTCGCTGTCGCGGAAGGACAGCAGGTTGGCGCCGTTGCGCGAAATCAGACGGGCGGAAAAATCCCGCGCGCCCATGCTGCGCAGGGGCAGGCGCACATAATAGATGCCGTAGCTGAAGGCATGCGCGCGCGGCCGCAGGCGCGCATGGCGCACCTGGCCCAGGCACAGCTGCGGCAGCGCCGGCGGCGGATCATGCGGCATGGCCAAGCTCCGCCGCCGCCATGCCATTGAGCACTTGCGCCACCGCCAGGCCAGACTTCAAGCCATCCTCATGGAAACCATAACCGGTCCAGGCGCCCGCGAACCACGTGTGCTGCGCGCCCTGGAAACCGGCCAGGCGCGCCTGGGCGGCGATGGCCGCGCCATCGAACACGGGATGCGCATAGGAAAACTCGTCGATCACCTTGGCCGGGTCCGGCTCGTCAAGGGGATTGAGCGAGACGATGACGGGCGTCGTGAACGGCAGCGGCTGCAACTGGTTCAACAGGTAGTGCACGCACACTTGCGGCGCCTCGCCCTCCTCCGTCGCCCGGCCCTGGTAATTCCAGGCCGACCAGGCCTTGCGGCGCTGCGGCAGGCAGGAGGCATCCGTGTGCAGCACGGCGCGGTTCGGCTGGTAGCGCACGGCTTCGAGCACGGAGCGCTCGTCGTCGCGGATATCGGCCAGCAGGGCCAGCGACTGGTCGCTGTGACAAGCGAGCACCACGTGATCCGCATGCTCGACGCCGGCCGCCGTATGCAGCTCGACCATGCGCGCCCCCCCGTGCCCCTGGCGGCGCACGGACAGCACGGGACACGCGAGGCGCTGCTGCGGGATGCCGGCCAGCAGTTTTTCCACGTACACGCGCGAGCCGCCCCGCACCGTGCGCCATTGCGGCCGGTCGTTCACTTGCAGCAAACCATGGTTGTGGCAGAAACGGATGAAGGTGGCCAGCGGAAAGGCCAGCATCTGGCGTGCCGGGCATGACCAGATGCAGGCCGCCATCGGCAACAGATACCAGTGGCGGAACTCGGCGCCGTAGCCGTGCAGGTCGAGGAACTCGCCCAGCGACATGGCCGGCGCCGGCAAACTGGACATGGCCAGCGCGCTGCCTTGCCGGTTGAAGCGCACGATATCGCGCAGCATGCGCAGGAAGGCGGGGCGCAGCAAGTTGCTGCGCTGGGTAAACACGGTATCGAAATTGGCGCCAGCCCACTCCAGCACGCGGTCATTCGCGGCCGTACCCAGCGGCATCTTCACGGAAAACGACATGTCGCTGTCGGCCGCGGCGACGCCCAGTTCATCGAAGAGCTGGACGAGGTTCGGATAGGTGGCGTGGTTAAACACGAGAAAACCCGTGTCCACGCCATGCGTGGCGCCGTCGAGCGTGACGTCGACCGTGTGGCTGTGGCCGCCAAAATAATCGCCCGCCTCGTAGAGGGTGACGTCCTGGCCCGCCTGCGCCAGCCGATACGCACACGACAGGCCTGCAATTCCCGCTCCGACGACAGCAATTTTCATGATGTGACCCATATCAAGTTTGTCCTGGACAAAACGACCTAGCAGGATATTCGATTAAATATTGAGCTATGTCAATGAGCGCGTGTGCCGCTCAGAAACTTATACGTCCGCTATTTGCAATCGGATTCAGCTATTTGGTACGGAACAGCCAAAGGCGTAAAATGCATGCCACGTTCATCCGCAAGCGAGCAAAAACCCTGGTATGGATACTGACCTGCAAGCACTGCACCCCCCTTCCGCCTTCAGCATCAGCGATGTCGAGCGCGACACGGGGCTGGCCAAGGAAACCTTGCGTGTCTGGGAGCGCCGCTACGCCTTTCCCCAGCCGCAGCGCGACGCCTTCGGCGAACGCAGCTACCCGGCCGAGCAGGTGCAAAAGCTGCGCATGGTGAAGCGTTTGCTGGACCTCGGATTTCGTCCGGGTAAAATCATGCAGCACAGCACCCAGCAACTGCAGCAGCTGGCCAGCGCCGGCTCGACGCCGCCCCAGCAGGCGGCACCGCAACTCGGACACTACCTGGCCCTGTGCCGCGGCCACCGGATGGCGGAACTGGGCGATGCCCTGCGCCAGGCGCTGGCCGTGCTGGGCCTGAAAGCCTTCACCACCGACGTGATCGCCCCGCTGACCGGCATGGTGGGCGAAGCGTGGGCCTGCGGCGAACTGGCCGTGTACGAGGAGCACCTGTATAGCGAAACCTTGCAGACGGTGATGCGCCATGCGATTTTTTCGCTACCGCAACAAAGCGCTCCCAGCACGCGCACGCCGCGCATCGTCCTGAGCACCTTGCCGCAGGAACGCCATGGCCTGGGCCTGCTGATGGCCGAGGCCCTGTGCGTGGCGGCCGGCGCACATTGCATGTCGCTGGGCGTGGAAACACCGTTGAGCGACATCGTCGCGGCGGCCGGCGCGCAGCGGGCCGACATCGTCGCGCTGTCGTTTTCCAGCGCCAGCAAGGAAAGGCAGACACGCGACAGCCTGCAGCAACTGCACGCCAGCCTGCCGGCCAGTACCGAACTGTGGGCGGGCGGGCGCAGCCCCGTGCTCTACAAGCGTCCGCCGCCGTTCCTGCATGTGCTGGACTTGCGCCAGGTCGAGGAAAGCATCGCCAGCTGGCGCCAGCGCCATGCGCCCGACGCCCTGCAAACGCACTGATCGCAATATAACTGCGGCGATCTTCGCGGATAGCCGCGCAATGTTGCCAATCGAACAGGAATGCATGAAGCACCGGGCGCGCTCTGGTAGAATAGCCGGTATCAAACAGTGTCCGGCGCCGCCGGGCCTAAGGTCAGCACCCGCCACCACACATCCATGTTTAGTTTCTTCAAGAAAAAACCCGCCGCCCCTGAAGCCGTGCCTGCCAGTGTCGAGCCTATCGCCGCGCCCGCCGCCGTCACGCCGCCATCCACGCCAGCTGCCGCCCCCCTCAGTGGTGCGCCAGCCGAGCTCGTGCCCGTGATCGTCGCTGCCGAACCCGAGAAAAAATCGTGGATGACGCGCCTGAAGGCAGGCCTGTCGAAGACCTCGAACACCTTGTCCGTGCTGTTCGTCGGCGCGAAGATCGACGACGCCCTGTACGAAGAGCTGGAAGCGGCGCTACTGATGTCCGACGCCGGCATCGATGCCACCGAATTCCTGCTCACGGCGCTGAAGAAAAAGGTCAAGGAAGACAAGCTGCTCGACGCGGCCGCCGTCAAGGCCGCGCTGAAAGTGCTGCTGATCGAGCTCTTGCTGCCGCTGGAAAAGCGCTTCGAGCTGGGCCGCCACAAGCCGCTGGTGATGATGATTTCCGGCGTGAATGGCGCCGGCAAGACCACCACCATCGGCAAGCTGGCCAAGCACATGCAGTCGAACAAGCAGTCCGTGCTGCTGGCAGCGGGCGACACCTTCCGCGCCGCCGCGCGCGAACAATTGATGGTCTGGGGCGAGCGCAACAACGTCACCGTCATTTCGCAGGAATCGGGCGACCCGGCCGCCGTGGCCTACGATTCCGTGCAATCGGCGAAGGCGCGCGGCATCGACGTGGTCATGGTCGACACGGCGGGCCGCTTGCCGACGCAGTTGCACCTGATGGAAGAATTGAAGAAAATCAAGCGCGTGATCGGCAAGGGCATGGATGGCGCGCCGCATGAAACCCTGCTCGTCATCGACGGCAACACGGGCCAGAACGCCTTGACGCAAGTCAAGGCCTTCGATGACGCCCTGCAGCTGAGCGGCCTGGTGATCACCAAGCTGGACGGCACCGCCAAGGGCGGCGTGCTGGCGGCCATCGCCCGCGTGCGCCCCGTGCCCGTGTATTTCATCGGCATCGGTGAAAAAATTGAAGACTTGCAGCCTTTCGTGGCTGCCGAATTTGTCGAAGCGCTGCTCGGATAAGCCCATACATGATTGAATTTCAGCACGTCTCCAAGCAATACTCCCCCGACGCAGTGGCGCTCAGCGACATTTCGCTGAGCATTGCCAAAGGCGAGCTGGTCTTCCTGGCCGGCCCGTCCGGCGCCGGCAAGTCCACCCTGCTGAAAATGATCGCCGCCATGGAACGCCCCACGTCGGGCAAGCTGATCGTCAATGGCCAGGACATGGCAAAGATCAAGCCGGCCGGCGTGCCCTTCCTGCGCCGCAACATGGGCCTGATCTTCCAGCAGCAAAAATTACTCAACGACCGCTCCATCCTGGCCAACGTCATGCTGCCGCTGCTCGTCGTCGGCGCGCATAAAGTTGCCGCAGAGCAGCGCGCTCGCGCCGCGCTGGACAAGGTGGGCCTGCTCGACCGCGCCCTCGCGCGCCCGCTGTCGCTGTCGGGCGGCGAACAGCAGCGCGTCTCGATCGCGCGCGCCATCGTCAACCGGCCGCAGATCATCCTGGCCGACGAACCGACGGCCAACCTGGACCGCGCCAGCGCCAACAAGGTACTCGACGCCCTGAAGGCGTTTCATTCGGTGGGCGTGACCTGCCTCATTTCCAGCCATGACGAACAGATGCTCGACGCCGCCGCCCGCGTGATCCACCTGAAGAACGGCCAACTGGTCGCCATCGACAAGGCCACGCAAGCACCCGTGTTCGCCCCGCCCGATCCCGATTTCGCGCCCGCCCCCGATGCGGACGACGCGCAGGGAGAACAGGCATGAGAGGCTGGTTCCGTCAACACCGCTTCGCGCTCGGTTCGGCGCTGATTCATCTGCGCAAGTCGCCGGGCGGCTTTTTATTGAACGTCGTCGTCGTCGCCATCGCCCTGTCGCTGCCGTTTGCCGGGCTGACCATGCTCGACAACGTGCGCCCCATGTCGGAACAGATGTCGGTCGACCCGGAAATCAGCGTCTTCCTGAAAATCGACACGCCGCGCGAGCAGGCCGTGGCGCTGGCTGGCGAGATGCGCAAGATCGTGGGCCAGCAGAAGGCGAAGATCGTCTTCATCCCCCGCGAACAGGCGCTCGACACCCTGAAAAACAAGAACGGCCTGGCTGACGTATTGAGCACCCTGGGCGACAATCCCCTGCCCGACAGCTATGTGCTGAAGCTCGACGCCTTCAGCAGCGCCAGCGAAGCGCAGGATGTCGACGCCGTGGCCGAACAGCTGCGCCACCTGCCCGGCGTGGAATCGGCGCAAGTCGATTCGGCCTGGGTCAAGCGCCTGGCGGCCCTGCTGGGCGTGCTGCGCCTGGTGCTGCTGCTGCTGGCGATCACCCTGGGCGTGGCCGTCATCGCCGTGGTCTTCAACACCATCCGCCTGCAGGTGATGCAGCAGCGCGATGAAATCAGCATCTCGAAGCTGATCGGCGCGACGGACACCTTCATCCACCGCCCCTTCTATTACACGGGCGCCCTGCTGGGCCTGTGCGCGGGCGCGCTGGCCCTGGGTGCCGTGGCGCTGGCCTTGCAACCGCTCAATACCGCGATTGCCGAATTTGCCCGCCTGTATGCGTCCGAATTCCAGCTGGTGCCGCTGGCGCCGCTGCCGATGGCCGGCTTGCTGGCCGTCAGCGCGGGCCTGGGCCTGACCGGCGCCTTCCTTTGCGTGCAGCGCCACCTGGCGCGCCTGAACTGACCTTCCCTTCCATGGTGGCTCCTGCGGTGCCGCCATTCCTCATCACCCCTTGTTTTTTTGATATCCGCCCCATACTGCTGTTATCTTGATATTAAGCAAGTATTCTTAAGGTTCGCTTCAGCTTGCGGCCGTAGACTATGTATGTTGTCGCTGGGAAGTAGAGAAAGGCGCATCGTGCCTGCCGCCAGCGGGCGCCATGCGGCCCGGCGCGGCATTTTAGATTGCATATCAGCTATTAAAACCCCATAGCATTTAGGCTATCACAGCGATTAAATGTGCCGATTGGCACTCTCAAGCAGAGAGTGCTAATATATGGACATACCCAGGCAGGACCGCCATGAGCGCCAGATGTAGGTGGTGCCGCGACCTGCAAAGTGCAAGACCGGATACGCAAGAACGAACTAAAAATAGACCATGTCGTGTGACATGGTCAACTGGAACAAAGCAAGACTACGAGGGAGAAAACATGACTATGATGTCCGCAACGTCCGCATTGGTTCCCACCAAGAATAACGCGCTGGGCCTCGGGTTCACCGGCAATCTGGGCAATATCGACGCCTATATTTCGGCCGTGAACCGTCTGCCCATGTTGACCCACGCCGAAGAAATGTCGCTGGCGAAACGCCTGCGCGAAAAGAATGACCTGGCCGCCGCGCAAGAACTGGTGCTGTCGCACCTGCGCCTGGTGGTCTCGATTGCCCGCGGCTACCTGGGCTATGGCTTGCCGCACGCCGACCTGATTCAGGAAGGCAATATCGGCTTGATGAAAGCCGTGAAACGCTTCGACCCTGACCAGGGCGTGCGCCTGGTGTCGTACGCCATGCACTGGGTGAAGGCCGAGATGCACGAGTACATCCTGAAAAACTGGCGCCTGGTCAAAGTGGCGACGACGAAGGCGCAGCGCAAGCTGTTCTTCAACCTGCGCAGCCACAAGACGGGCCTCGATGCAATGACGCCGAAGCAGATCGATGCGCTGGCCAAGCTGCTCGACGTGAAGCGTGAAGAAGTGATCGAGATGGAAACGCGCCTGAGCGGCCGCGACATCGCCCTGGAATCGCCGACCGACGATGAAGACGACAAGTTTTCGCCGATCGCCTACCTGTCGTCGGAGCAAAGCGAGCCGACCAAGGTGCTGGAAGCGGAGCAGGTGACGCGTTTGCAATCGGAAGGCCTGGAAACGGCCTTGAGCAAGCTCGACGACCGTTCGCGCCGCATCATCGAAGCGCGCTGGCTGGCCAACGACGACGGCTCCGGCGCCACCCTGCACACCTTGGCAGAAGAGTTCGGCGTTTCGGCCGAGCGCATCCGCCAGATCGAAGTGGCGGCGCTGAAGAAAATGAAGGGCGCGCTGGCTGCCTACGTGTAATCGAAAGCAATGCCGCAATGTCAAAGGCGCCGCAAGGCGCCTTTTAGTTTTGTATCTTGATATTTATCAACAGATAAACATTGTCAGCCCTTACGCTGCAGCCAGGCCCTTGGCAAGCAGTTCGGCGACCAATTCATTCAGATCCGCGCCGCGCTCCTTGGCCAGGGTCTGCAATTGCAAGACCAGATCGCTGTTCAGCTTGACGGCGAATGGCACCAGGCCCAGGGCCTGATCGCGCTTGCGCTGCTCGCGGCGGTCGACGACCACCGCTTCCTTACCGAATGCACCGGCGCCGGGAACATTCATCTTTCCCATCAGTTTCTTGGCATCGCTTTTGGCCAGGTCGGTTTTTTTCATGGTTGTTTCCTGATTTTCAAAACAGCCATTCTACGCAGTAATCGGCGCGCCGCGTGGACGGCGCATCAATTCATCCGCAGCGCGCCAGGAGTGCGCCGGAAAAATATCATTTTGTTATTATTATTTTCATCTCTTGCGTGGACGCCACGCCGGGACGCTCCACCTGAAAGGAAAAACATGCATTATCTACCTCTATCGTGCCGCACGTGGCTGTTCCCCCTGTTCATCGCCTGCCTGGCCGTGCTGGCCGGCTGCGGCGCGGCCGGCAGCGCCGGCGACGCGGAAAACACGCCGCGCAGCGTCACCCATGTGCTGTCGCCGGGCCAGCAGGTGGCCATCACGGCCACCGATACCCTGAAGCTCGAGCGCGTCAACGACAGCCGTTGCCGCAAGGGCGCCGTGTGCGTGTGGAAGGGCTACGTCAGCTACAGTTTCAGTTTGCTCAACAGCGCGGGCGCCACCGACATCGTCCTGTCCGAGTCCATGCCCGGCGCGTCCAGCTCCGTCACCGTCAACCATCTGACGTTCACCCTGCTCGACGTGGACCCCGCCACGCCGCCGCCCCTGAACGCGGCCGAACCCGCCTACCGGGTCAAGGTCAAGATTACGCAGGGCGCGCTGCCCCGCTAAATACCGTGGCGGCGCTGGCTGTC
The DNA here is from genome assembly GCF_900156175.1 of Janthinobacterium sp. TND4EL3. Lineage (GTDB taxonomy): Bacteria > Pseudomonadota > Gammaproteobacteria > Burkholderiales > Burkholderiaceae_D > Janthinobacterium. The sequence goes on along the minus strand of NZ_FTMV01000007.1, from coordinate 207,313 downwards.
GGCAGGCGCCTGCTGCCGCTCCAGCATGCCGTAATCGCGCACGACGGCGGCGATGCGCAGCCGGTAATCGTCGAACACGCCCTGCCGGCCGGCCGACTGCGCCGCCCGGTGCGCTTCCAGCTGGCGCCACTGCGCCAGCGCCGCCTCGTCGCGAAAGAAAGACAGCGACAGCAGTTTGCCTGGCTCGCTCAGGCTGCCGAAGCGTTCGATGGAAAGGAAGCCGTCGACCTCGTCGAGCAAGGGCCGCAGGGACGCCGCCAGGTCCAGGTACTGCTGGCGCCCTTCGGCGCCGGGCCAGACTTCGAAAATCACGGCAATCATGCGCTGGCTCCTTGCATAAACACGGGGATACGGGCGTTCAGCGAAGGCAGATAACTCCACGCCAGCGCCATGTCTTCCAGCCCCTCGGCCCATGCCTGCAAACAAGCCGTGGCAATCGTCTGCGCGATGGACTGGCCCGGACAGGCGTGGCGGCCATGGCCAAAGCCTGACTCCGCCTGGCCGGCGCTGGCCAGCACGACGATAATCATCTGTCCGGCCGGTATGCGCACGCCGTGCAATTGCACGTCCTCCGCCGTGTAGCGGCGCGTGTTGTGGATCGAGGGATCACGCTGGCTGACGTCGCGCAACAGGGCCGGCCATCGCCCGGGTGCGGCGCGCAGTTGCGTGCACAACTCCGGCTGCGCGCGCAAGGCCACGACGGCATTGCCCAGCAAGCCGGCCGTGGCGTCGCAGGTCTGCGACAGCAAGCCCACGAGGTTGGCCAGCACGCCGCCAGACGCGTGCCAGCCGACGGCATCCGCCCCGGCCACGATGTCGTGCAGCAAGCTGCCGGGCAAGGCCTCCGCCTCGCGCAGCAAGGCAGTGAAACCTTGCAGCAAGGCATAGGCTGCTTGCTGCGCGCCGGCCAGTTGTTCGCCATTGCTGAGCGGCGACAGACAGGCGACAAAATCACGCGTCCAGGCGGCCAGCGCCGGCCATTGCGCTGGCGCAAAGCCCAGCAAGTCCGCCATGGCGAACAGGGGCAGCTCAAAAATCGCTTCGTTCAGCCGCGCGACGCGGCCGGGAACGCGGTCACCGGCAAGATCCATCACCCGCCCATGCAGGCGCGCCAGGTCCACCTGGGCCAGCGCGCGCGCCAGCACCTGTTTCGGCACGGCATACCGTTCGCCGTCGTTCATGCGCACCAGTTCCGCAAAAATCGCGCCGCATGGCGTGCCTGCCAGGTTCTGCGGCACGGCCTGCCCCAGCGGGCGCACGCGGCAAGCGGGATGCGCGAGCACGGCTTGCACGCCGGCCGCGCCCGTCGCCAGCCAGCAATCGAGCGGCGCGTCGAAACGCAGCGGCGGGCCTTCCGCCAGGCGGCGATAGTAGCCGTACGGCGCCGCGTGGGTGGCGGCGGCGAGCGGGTGAACAGGGTCGGCGGGATCGATAAGAAGGTCGGCGAACGGCATGCGCATTCCATTGCAGTGAAGTGGGGACACGAGTATGCTGGTCCTTCCACCACAACACTTCGCCCACGGACGAATCATGGAAGACAAGTTTCCCTCGGCCGACCTGGGCCTGGCGCAACTGGCCGGTGCCATCGCGGAACCGGCCCGCGCGCGCATGCTGTGCAGCCTGCTCGACGGCCATGCGCGCACGGCCACGGAATTGGCTACGCTGGCCGACGTGGGCGCCTCGACAGCCAGCGCCCATCTGGCGCGCCTGCGCACAGATCGATTGCTGACCATGGTGGCGCAGGGCAAGCACCGCTATTACCGCCTGGCCAGCGTAGAGGTGGGCCAGGCGCTCGAAGCGCTGCTGGTGGTGGCCGGCGTGGCGGCAACGCCGTTTACGCCCACCACGCCGGACCGCTTGCGCCGCGCGCGCACCTGCTACGACCACATGGCCGGCACGGTGGCCGTCGCCTTGCACGACCAGTTGCATGCGCAAGGCTGGCTGCTCGACGACGGCGGCGAATATCGCCTGTCGGAAGCGGGCGCGGCCAGCATGGCGGCGCTGGGCATCGACGTGCCGCAACTGCAGCGCCAGCGCCGCCGCTTCGCCTGTGCCTGCCTGGACTGGAGCGAACGGCGCGCCCACCTGGGCGGCGCGCTGGGGGCGGCCCTGCTGCAGCTGGCCCTGCGCCAGGGCTGGGCCGAGCGCGAATTCGACAGCCGCGCCCTGCGCGTCACGCCAAGCGGCGAGCGGCGCCTGCTGGCCGTATTTGCCTGCCTCTCAACGGTGCCGGCATTTTGTATCTCATAAGCAACTATCGAGAGAAAAATGCCCTTTTATCATTGTTTTCATTCATCATAGGCTGCGCCCTTCAGCGCGCATTTTTCCCTTTCGGCCATGGAAAGAGTCCATCTTGAAAACAGTGTCACCCAGCACCAGTCCCGCCAGCACCTGCCATAACTGCCACACCGACGCGCCAGGCAACTTCTGCAGCGCCTGCGGCCAATCCACCGTCCTGCACGTGCCCAGCGCGCGCGAATTCCTGCATGAATTTGTCGCCCATTATGTGGCGCTCGAAGGCAAGCTGTGGCGTACCCTGGCCCTGCTGCTGTTCCGACCGGGCGCGCTGACGAACGAGTACATTGCGGGGCGCCGCGTGCGTTACGTGGAACCGCTGCGCGTATACCTGACTTTCAGCATCCTGTTCTTTGCCATCCTCAAGTTCGGCAGCCCCGACTTGTTCCTCACCGTCCACAGCCAGCAACCCCAGGCGAGCGCCCACGCCCCAAGTCAGACTCCGGAAAACAATGCGCCGGACATGCAGGTCAGCATCCTGGGCCAGACACCCACGCTGCCACATCAGTGGCAAGACTTTCAGCAACTGCCCGTGGCCGGAAAGCAAAAGCTGATAAGGGAGAGCTTTTTTCATTACGCACCCTATGCCATGTTTGGCCTGATGCCGCTGTTCGCCCTGTTCCTGAAGATCCTCTACCTGGGCAGCGGACGGCGCTATGGCGAGCATTTCCTGTTCGCCTTGCATACGAATGCCTTTGCCTTCATCACGATGGCGCTCATGACCGTGATCCCCGTCGATATTGTCCGCCTCGCGCTCGGCGCCTGGCTGCTCGGCTACCTCCCCTGGGCCATGTGGCGCGTGTATCCAAGCGGCAAGCTCGCCACCGTCTGCCGCTGGCTGGTACTGATGGCAGCCTATGCCCTCGCCATGAGCCTGGCGATCGTGGCCTGCATCGCCACGGGCGTGATGCTGCGCCATTAGGCAGCAAGGAGCGTTGGGGCGGCGCCGTATCGGGCTATCATCCCGCACGCGCTCTTTTTTGGGATACACGATGATTGTTTTTGAAGGCTTGTCCAAACAGTACGGCACGTTCGAGGCCGTCAAGCCGCTCACCTTACAGGTAGGAAAAGGCGAGGTCTTCGGCTTCCTGGGCCCGAACGGGGCCGGCAAGACCACCACCATCCGCATGCTGATGGGCATCCTGGTTCCCAGCAGCGGCCGCGTGCTGGTCGACGGCCTCGATTGCCACCGCGACGGCGCCGCCGTCAAGCGCAAGGTGGGCTACCTGCCCGACAACCCCATCTTTTACGATTATTTGCGGGGCCGCGAAATCCTGCAATTCGTTGCCGAAATGCATGGTTTCACGCGCGCGGAAGCGGCTACCCGCGCGGCGCGGCTGCTCAGCGAATTCGGCCTCGATGAAGCGGCAGAAGACTTTGCCGTCAATTATTCACTGGGCATGAAGAAAAAGCTGGGCCTGGCCTGCGCGCTGATCCACGATCCGGCCGTGCTGATCCTCGATGAACCGATCAACGGCCTGGACCCGCGCGCCTCGCGCGAAGTACAGGAACGGCTGCTGCGCATCGCCGCCGCCGGCACCACGATCTTCGTTTCCACGCATTTGCTCGACATGGCGCAAAAGCTGTGCAGCCGCGTGGCCATCATCCACCGGGGCGCGCTGGCGGCCACGGGCAGCCTGGACGAGATTCGCCGGCAACTGTCGAGCGACGGCAGCCTGGAAGATATCTTCCTGCAGTTGACCGATGCAACGGCGGCCGCATGACGCCGGCGCCGCTCACCGCGTGGCGCGCCGTCTGGCTGCTGACACGCTTGCGCCTGCAGCGCCTGCTCAACGTCAGCGGCCGCGGCTTCGCCTTCAGGAAGGCCCGCCAGGGCCGCCCCGCCACGCCGGGCAAGAAACGGGGCCGCTGGCTGCTGGGCGTGCTGCTGTTCCTGCCCATGCTGTTTTCCTTCGGCACCATCGCGCGCCATGGCGTGCTCAACATGCATTGCCTACTCGACCAGGTGGCGGCCTGCCAGGCGCAAGGCAGCATGCAGGCGGGCGAACGCCTGCTGGCGCCCGTCATCGCCGAATTCATCGGGCACCCGTTCAGTACGGCGCTGGCAGGCGGCCTGACCCTGCAATTGATGCTGCTGTGGCTGGTCAGCGTGTTGTTGCCACTAGGCATGGGCGAGCTGTCGAAACCGGACTGGGACCTGGAATGGCTGGTCACCTTGCCGGTCGACAAAGCCACGCTGCTGTGGGCGCGCGTGCTCGAACGCACGGTCGTCAATCCGGCCGGCCTGCTGGCCTTGTGGCCCAGCACCACCATGATCGCCTGGTACTCGGGCCAGGGCTGGCTTTCTCCGCTGTCCGGGCTGGCGGCCAGCCTGCTCCTGCTGGCCCTGGCCGCCATGCTGCGCACCCTGGTCGATACGGGCCTGCGCCTGTCGCTCAGTCCGGCACGGCTGGGCAACCTGCAGGCGCTGCTCTCGGTGGCCGGGGTATTTCCCATGTATATGGGCATGTCCTTCGGCATGGGCGCGGGCGGCTTTGCCCATGGCTGGGCCGCAGCCATGCCCGCCTGGAGCGGCTGGACGCCGCCCGGCCTGCTGGTGCGCGTGCTCAATGCCGCCAGCCCGGCGGCCGCGCTGTTGCCGGCCTGCCTGCTGCTGGCGCAAGCGCTGCTGCTGATGTGGCTGGGCATGGCGATGCTGCGGCGCCAGTTGCGCCATGGCGTCGTGGGCGCGGGACAACGCGAAGCGAGCCGCAAGCGTTCGCCGGCGGTGCTGCCTGCTGGCCAGTGGCGCGCCCGCATCGGCACGGTGATCCAGCGCCGCGAACTGACCCTGCTGATGCGCGACCGTAACTTCATGGTGCAAACGCTGCTGCTGCCGCTGCTCATCCTCGGCGGCCAGGCCGTATTCTCGGGCCAGGCGCGCGACCTGCATGCGTTGCTGGCCAGCCCCGCGCTGCTGGCATCGACGGGCTTTTTCCTCGGCAGCTATGTGCTGATGATGTCGGCCTTCCAGACCCTGAACAAGGAAGGCGGCGCGCTGTGGCTGCTGTACACGTTTCCCGTTTCCATCGACCAGGCGCTGCGCCAGAAGGCGCAGCTGTGGGCCGTGCTGGCCCTGCTGTATCCCGTCATCCTGTTCGGTGCGGCGCTGGCCTGGCTGCCCGCCTGGTCGTGGCAGACGGCGGGCCTGATGCTGCTGGCCCTGGCCGGCATCCCCCTGTATTCGATGATCGCCGTGGCGCTGGGCGTGTTTGCCAGCGACCCGCTGGCCACGGAAGCAACGGCGAAAATACGCCCCACGTACATGTATCTGTACCTGCTGCTGACGGGCTTGTACCTCACCGCGCTGGCGGCCGGCAGCGTGGTGCAGCAGCTGGTGTTTGTCGTGCTGACGGTGGCGCTGGCCCTGGCACTGTGGCAAAAGGCGCGCGACGAACTGCCGTACCTGCTCGACCCGGCCGCCTCGCCGCCGGCCACGGTATCGGCGGCAGACGGCCTGATCGCCGCCATGCTGTTTTTTACCCTGCAGACACTGGCCTTGATCCTGCTCAAGGACACGGCCGGTGCAACGCTGGCGCAAGTGCTCATCGCCTTCGGCGCAGCCGGCGCGCTCACGTACGTGCTGGTGCGCCTCGTCTACTGGCGCAGCAGGACGGCAGGCGTGCCGCACATCGGACCAGGCCGGCAGCCATGGCGGCTGGGCGCGGCAGCCGCGCTGCTGGCGGCCCTCGTCGGCATTGCCTACCTGGCCATCGTGCAAGCCTGCGGCTGGCCAGCTGCGCGCGCGCCGCTGGCGGCCGGGGCGGGCTGGGACGCAGCCTGGCTGGCAGGACTGGCGCTGCTGGCCGCGCCCCTGTGCGAGGAATTCATCTTCCGCGGCCTGCTGCAGGGCGGCTTGCGCCGTTCGCTGCCCGCCTGGCAAGCCATTGCCATCGGCGCGGCCTTCTTCGCCATCGTCCATCCGCCTGTGTCCATGCTGCCCGTCTTCGTGCTGGGCCTGTGCGCGGGCGCCGCCTATGAACGCAGCGGATCGCTGCTGGCGCCCATGCTGGCGCACGCCGGCTATAACGCCGCCATCCTCGCTTTTCAGCTGCACGCTTAAGTAAAGACAAGTTTGCTAGAATCGCACACGTTTTCCGTCCGTATCCCAAACCATGACTACGCACAGATCCCGCATGCATCCACGCTTGTTTGTCCCCCTTGTCCTCGTTGCGCTGCTGAGCGGCTGCACGGTACTGGCCCTGCGCCCCAACAGCGGCGTCGAAAACCGCACCTTCGCCGTGCAGGAGTCGCCGCGCCTGCGCATCGATGCCCCCAAGGCGCGCATCGAGAACCCGATGCCCAACGACCATTTCATCGGCATCGCCCTGTCCGGCGGCGGCAGCCGCGCGGCCAATTTCTCGGCGGCCTCGCTGGAGCAGCTGGAGCAGTTCGGCCTCGTCAGCGGCGCCTCGGCCATCTCCGGCGTGTCCGGCGGCGCCATCGCGGGCGGCTACTACGCCTTGCATGGCAAGCAGACGGATTGGCCCTTGCTGCGCAGCAAGCTGAAAACGGATTTCTTTGGCCAGACCATCCTGAAACCCGCCAACCTGACGACGATGTTGCTGACGAACAAGACGCGCACGTCCTTCCTGTCCGACGTGCTGGACGATGTGCTGTACGACAAGAAAACCTATCAGGACTTGCCGCACGACGGCCCCATCTTCCTGGCCAACGCGACGGACGCCACCGATGGCGGCAAGCGCGTGGTGTTTTCCTATGAGTATTTTTACGGCACCCTGCATTCGCCGATCCAGGATATCCGCCTGGCCACGGCCGTGGCCACCTCGGCCGCCTTTCCCGGCGTCTTCGATTCCGTCACCTTCGAGCGTTTCCGCCCGAAAAACACCTTCGTGCCGGAGCTCGGTTCCGAATCGCGCGAATCGCCGTCCTACGTGCACCTGTTCGACGGCGGCGCGGCCGACAACCTGGGCGTGGAAACCCTGTGGGACGCGGCCCTGACTCAGCTGTACGGCAACGACATGGCCATCGTGCCGCCGCGCCTGAACAGCAAGCCCTTCATCCTCATCTCCATCGACGCCAACGCGCCCAATTCCAGCGCCGTGTTTGAAAAGATGTCGGACGAGCGCCAGCCGCTGGACCGCATCTTCAACAAGAATATCTACGACGCCGTCGATGCCCTGTTCTCGCGCCAGCGCAAGGAAAACCTCGTCAAGATGGGCTTTGGACAGGCCCGCTTCGACACGGTCACGCACGAAAACTTCGGCGACCTGAGCCAGAAATTCGTCAAGGGCAAGCGCACCTCGGCCTTTGCCATTCCCGTGCTGTGCCGGCCCCATCTGGGCCAATACCGCTGCGAAGTCGATGCGGCCGCCCCCATGCCGGGCCAGGTCCGCACCACGCTGGAAGGCTTCGCCTGGCATATTTCCATCGATGAAATCGCCTCGCTGGCCCTGCGCCTGGCCAGCGACGATGCGCAAGTCAATTTTGCGCGCAAGCAAGAGCGCGCGGCCCTCGTCAAGCTGCAGCGCCTGGCCACGCAAACGAAGACCCACCTGAAACTGACGGGACCGGAAAACTGCAGCCCGGAAGTGCTGCAATCGGCGCTGTACAGCGCGGCGCGCGTGCTGATCCTCGACGACGAAGAATCGCGCTTCGCCCTGTGCGACTACATGCTGGCGGGCAAACTGATCAACGACGACACCGTCTGCAAGCAGCGCTACGTGCACGCCGTGCCCAGCTTTGCCATCGAAAGCGAGGACTTACAGTACCGCAACCTGAGTTCGGACGGCAATTCCGTCAACGTGCCGATCCGCTGCAAGAAGTGAGCGTCCTGGCACGGCTTGCCCCGCAGTTGGCAAGGCGGCTACAACGCCAGCACCCGCTTGCCGTGCACCCATTCCAGGCTGCCATACGGCGATATCCGGTTCAGTTGCTGCAAGGAATTGAGTGCCAAGGCAGGATCGCGTTTGACATATTTTGTATAGGCGCCGATATAAAACAAGCTTTCGGCAAAGGCATCCTGCTGTTCTTCAGCGTCCTTGCGCGCAATTAAGCGTGATAACTCCGTCAGATTATCCGCGCCCTGCCACATTCTTAACAGCGCGCCATAATGCGACTTGCTATTCTTTTCAATATGGACAGCCTGCTTTTCAAGATTCGCATTGGCAAGCGAAGCATCGTTTGCACGCGCCATGATATAGCGATAGACCACTGCCCGATATTCCGCGAATTCAGGTTCATCGGACGTATATTCCGTATCCGCCAGATAGGCCAACGCGTTTTTCCAGTCACCCAATTCAACGCTGGAAAAAGCGGCGAGTATGAAGCCGGATTGATGCATTGCCAACCTGCCGGCCCGCTCATCCGGTTTGGCGGCAGCCGCCGCCTGGCGTTCACTGTCAAGTAGCGGCGCCAGCAGGGCCAATGCATCGGCTGCACGTCCCTGGGTAAAAAAAATCGTTGCTTTGGTAACAGTGAAAGACGCATGCTGTTCCGGCGTGGCAATCCGCAACGCTTGCTCGACCAAAGGCAAAGCTTCTTGCGAACGGTCCAGGGAGTCCAGCGCGGCCGCTTGCATTATCAGCATGTCCGCCTTGCTTTTATCACTCAGCTCCTTTTTCCCCAAAATCTGCGCCAGTTTCAACTGCCGCTCGTGCGTTTCTTGAAGAAAGTTTTCCTGGGCTTGCGATAAATTACTGGCCAGCACCAGCGCGCCAACCATCACGCAAGAAATTACTTTAGATAACAACATAGATTACTCGATCATGGGACATAAAATAGCGAGTATATCAAGCAAAATTAACTGATAGAAACTTTCCCCAAGCGTAAATATCTGTCCAACCAAAAAAAATGACGCGCACGATTACTCGTGCGCGTCATTAGCGCAAGGATTCCTGGCGCCCGGTTGATTTAGATCAACCGACTACGCCTGCGCATGTAGCTGCGGCTTAATGCACCTTCCAATTCCTGCTCCGTTTTATGCTGGTTCACCGTGTACAGGGCCCACAGGGCCGCCGGCGCCCAGCCGATCACAGTGCACTGCAAGATCAAGGCGGCGGCACCAGCCAGCGGGCGCCCCAGCATGAAAAACGTGAGACACGGAAGTAGCAAGGCTATCAGCAATCGCATCACGACATACTCTCCTAAATATAGAGCAGCGGACAAGGGCCGGTATCCGGTCCGTCCCCCGCCCGCTGCGTACTGCTCCTTATAGATGCACTGAGATTTGCGGCATCAAGTCGTCAAAAGTGCGACCGTTGCCGTTTTCTCCGATGGCGTGCATCTTCCATTCGCCGTTATGGCGGTACAGCTTGGCCATGATCTGTGCCGTGTGGGAACCTTGCACAGACAGGTTGAAACGCGCGACTTCCTGGTTATTGCTCGCATTCAAGATGCGGCAATAGGCGTTTTCCACCTGCGAGAAGTTCTGGCCAGTAAAGCTGTTGACGGTGAAGACCAGGCTTTTCACGTGCGCCGGCACGGTCGACAGATCGACATTGATCTGTTCGTCGTCGCCGTCGCCCGCGCCCGTGCGGTTGTCGCCCGTGTGAACGATGCTGCCGTCCTTGCTTTTCAGCTGGCGGAACCAGACGATGTCGGACGTGCTCTTGTTCTCGTCGAACATGATGCACGAGGCATCGAGGTCGACCGCTTCGGTCTTCGAACCGAAACCGAGGAAACCCTTGGTCTTGGCCGCATCCCAGCCCAGGCCCATGATGATGCGGGTCAGGGTGGTACCAGCTTCCTTGTCCAGAGAAATCTTCTGGCCCTTGCTCAAATTGACAGACATACGCATTGCTCCTGTTTAGTTAGTTACTGCTTGATTACGCCGGCTTGCTTTGCGTCCAGGTGAGGAAGGCCGCGCGGTTGCGCGAGCACACGAGGATTTTTCCCGCGCCTGAAAACTTCAGTACCATGCCCTCGCCGCTGGTCTGGCTATTGATCAAATTGCCCAGAAAGCCGCCGCTGCTGCCGGTCGTGATGGAAATTTCGTATTGCAGGCGCTTGTCCCAGCACACGACGTGGGCGTTATCGATCACCACGTCCTTGCCAGGGGTTACTTCCAGTTCCGATATCGCGCCAAAACCGGACACCGCCAACTGGCCGCTGCCTGCCGTCTCGGTGATGAAAAAACCACCGCTCTGGGCAAACAGCGCATTGCCAAGGCTTTGCGTGCGCACCTTCAATTCCACGCCAGAGCTGGCCGCCACGAAGGCGCCGTCGCTGATCATGTATTGCTGGGCGCCAATCTCAAGCACCCGCATCGCGCCAGGCAAGGTGGGCGACAGCAAGCAATCGCCATCGCCCCGCATGGCCTCGATATGTTGCTGAAAGAACGATTCGCCGTTGGCAAAGGTGCGCATCAGCGCAGCGCCTATGCCGCCCGTCATCTTGCCTTTCAGCTCAAGATTGGTTTCCATCATCACCATCGCATCGGATTCGCAATAAATCTTCTCGCCCTTGGCCAGCGATACATGCAGGAACGGGTCGTCGTCCCCGGTAATGGTAAAAACTGGCATCTGATTGTTCCTTCCTCAACGATGATGGTGATGGCGGCGGTGCGTACTGCGGACCGCCCTTGTTATTGACGACTTATACGCCGACGCCGAACGAGGCAGCCAAAGGACCTAAACCGCCTTTATATCCCTGACCGATGGCCTTGAACTTCCAATCGCCGCCGTTGCGGTAGATTTCGCCGAAGACCATGGCCGTTTCCGCCGAACCGTCTTCCGACAGGTCGAAGCGGGCGATTTCCGTGTTGCCGTTGGCATTGACGCAGCGCACATACGCCTTCGATACCATACCAAAGTTTTGCTTGCGCGCTTCGGCGTCATGAATCGTCACGCAGACGGCGATCTTGTCGATCTCGGCTGGCACGCTGGCCAGGTCGACGACGACGGTTTCATCGTCGCCATCGCCGGCGCCCGTCTTGTTGTCGCCCGAGTGGGTGACGGAGCCGTCGCTCGACTTCAGGTTGTTGTAGAAAATCATGTCGACGTCGGCGCGTACCTTGCCGTCGGCCTTCAGCAGGAACACGGAGCCGTCGATGTCGAACGCGGCGCCGTCGGTGGCGCGGGCATCCCAGCCCAGGCCGATGACCATCTTCGAAATGCCAGGGGCTTCCTTGCTCAGGTTGACGTTGCCGCCTTTTTGCAGACTGATTGCCATGATGTATTTCTCCTATGTGGGTTGTGTATGACCAAACACCTGGCGTCCTCCACCGGCCTGACTCCCCAGGCCGGCGGCGACGCTTGCTACAACTTGCCGACAAACGGGTGCAGTCGTTTGTCGCGCATTCTTTACACTGCCTTGACCGCTTCCAGCGCTTCCGTGCGGCCTTCTTCGAGGGCCATCCTGCGCTTGTAGCGTATCGACGACCACAGCGAGGCGAGAATGAAGGCCACGCCGATCAGACCCGTGAAGATCTCGGGAATGTGGAACTTCATGCTGACCAACATGATCACGGCCAGGATACCGATCGCATAGTGCGCGCCGTGCTCCAGATAAACGAACTCGTCGAGCGTGCCCTTGCGCACCAGGAACACCGTCATCGAACGCACGAACATCGCGCCGATTGCCAGGCCCAGCATGATGATCACGACATCCTTGGTGATGGCGAACGCGCCGATCACGCCGTCAAAGCTGAACGAGGCGTCGAGCACTTCCAGGTACAGGAAGCCGCCAATACCGCCACGCTTGACGATGTCGCCCACGTTGCCGTCGCCGTTATCGCCTTCCAGCAAGCCGCTGACCACGTCGACGCCCACGTAGGTCAAAATGCCCCACAGGCCGGCCGTCAGCACCACCAGTTTCTGGCCTTCTTCGATCATCGACAGGCTGGCCATCAGCGTGCCCAGCGCGATCATCACGGAAATCGACGAGATCTTGCCCAGCGCGCCCAGCTTTTCTTCAATACGGCCCAGCCAGTGCGTTTCCTTCTCCGAGTCCAGCAGGAAGTTCAGGAACACCAGCAGCAGGAAGATGCCGCCGAAAGCCGCCACTTCCGCGTGGTGGTTCGTCAGGTGCATCGAATACTGTTCCGGATTGCTCAGCGCCAGATTCCATACCTCCATCAAGCCCAGGTCAGCCGCTTGCGCCACGATGACCAGCGGGAACACCAGACGCATGCCGAAGACGGCGATGATGATGCCCACGCCGAGGAACAGTCCTTGCCAGAACTTGTCCCAGTTCTTCAATACCGAGGCGTTGACGACGGCGTTGTCAAACGACAGCGACACTTCCATCACGCCGAGGATCACCGCGATACCAAGCGCCGCCAGCATGGTCTGCACGCCACCGTGCGTATAACCCCACCAGGCGGAAATGCCCAGGCAGATAAATGTCACCAGAAATGACACTCTGAAATGTTTCATCGATAGTTCCCCGTTATCCAAATTCAATGGGACGTAGTATAGGGACGTGTGACATATTTAAAAATAGAAGATAATGGAAGTATTACTTCGTAAAAACAGAAGATAGAGGATGCAGCGATGAAAACCACGGGCTTCAATTACCGCCATTTGTACTTCTTCTGGGTCGTCGCCAAGGAAGGCGGCGTGACGCGCGCGGCCGAGCGCCTGGGGCTGGCCGTGCAAACCATCAGCACCCAGCTGGCCCTGCTGGAAAAGGAGCTGGGCCGCTCGCTGCTGCAGCCGCAGGGACGCCGCCTCGTGCCGACGGAAGCGGGCCGCCTGGCGCTCGGCTACGCGGACCAGATTTTTTTGCTCGGCGAGCAGATGCAGGATGCGCTGGCCGATGCGGACGCGGAAAAGATGCGCCTGACGGTGGGCATTTCCGATTCCCTGCCGAAACTGATGGCTTACCGCATGCTCGACGCCACGCGCAGCCTGGACCAGCCCGTCAAGCTCGTGTGCCTGGAAGATGAATTCGAATCGCTGCTGGCCGACCTGGCCCTGCACAAGCTGGACCTGGTGCTGACGGACCGTGCCGTGCCGGCCGGTGCCAGCCTGCGCGTGTCCAGCCACCTGTGGGGAGAGAGCGCCATGAAACTGTTCGGCATCCCCGCCCTGGCCGAACGCTACCGCGAAGATTTTCCGCACCGCCTCAGCGGCGCCCCCTTCCTGCTGCCGGCGCGCAATAACGCCTTGCGCGGGCGCATCGACGAATGGATGGTGCAGCAAGGCGTGCGCCCCGACGTGGTCGGCGAATTCGAGGACAACGCCATGCTCAACGCGTTTGGCCGCAAGGGCCTGGGCCTGTTCTTCGCCCCGGCCAGCCTGGCGGCCGACATCGAGGAGCAGTTCGGCGCCGTGCTGGTGGGCGATGCCTCGTCCCTGCGCGAACAGTTTTATGTGATTTCGAACGAACGCAAGATCATGCATCCGGCGCTCGGGGTGATCCTCGCCGCCATCCAGGGCCATCCGAAGATTCACAAGGAAACCTGATAAATCCATTCGAAAATAACGTTTGAATAATCAATCAAAAGCGATTGTAATGAAGCCTGAGACAAACACGCGCCCATCCCTCGCCGGCAGGGAGCGATTACCATAAAAAAACAGGAGCATTACCATGTCCATGGCAGGCAAGACGATCGATATTCCCGATCTCATCAATAACAACAGGATAGGCTCCTTCCAGATCGGCATGCTGATCCTGTGCGGGCTGTGCGTCATCATGGATGGCTTCGACGTGCAGGCCATGGGCTATGTGGCGCCCGCCATCATTGCCGACTGGCATGTCAGCAAGGCCAACCTGGGTCCCGTGTTCGGCGCGGGCCTGCTGGGCATGCTGGTCGGCTCGCTCGTCTTCAGCATCACGGCCGACAAGTTCGGCCGCCGTCCCGTGCTGATCGGCTCGACCATCTTCTTTTCGCTGTGCATGCTGGTCACGCCGCTGGCGACGAATATCGAGCAATTGCAGCTGATACGCTTCATTACCGGCCTGGGCCTGGGCGCCGTGATGCCGAACGCCATGGCGCTGGCCGGCGAATACAGCCCGCTGCGCAAGAAAGTCACCCTGATGATGCTGGTGTCGTGCGGCTTTACCCTGGGCGCCGTGCTGGGCGGATTATTGTCCGCCGCGCTGATTCCCGCCTTCGGCTGGCAATCCGTGTTTTACGTGGGCGGCGTCGTGCCGCTCGTCATCGGCGTGCTGATGTTCTTCCTGCTGCCGGAATCGATGCAATTCCTGGTCTTGAAGAAACGCAAGCTCGACAAGGTGGCGCAGTGGCTCAAACGCATCGACCCTACCGTCACCATCACGGCCGACACGCAATACCTCGTGCATGAAAAGGAACACAAGGGCGCCCCCGTGCTGCAATTGTTTACGGGCGGCCGCGCGAAGATGACGATTTTGTTGTGGGTCATCAACTTCATGAACTTGCTGAACCTGTATTTCCTGTCCAACTGGCTGCCGACGATCGCCAAGGAAGCGGGCCTGTCCACGGCCAACGCCGTGCTGGCCGGCACGGCCCTGCAAGTGGGCGGCACCATCGGCACCCTCGTCATGGGCCAGCTGATCGACCGCTCCAGCTTCCGCCGCATCCTGCTGCCCTGCTTCCTGGTCGCTGCCGTGGCCATTGCCCTGATCGGCCGTCCGGACGTGTCGCTGGCCTTCCTGTTCATCACCATCTTCATCGCCGGTTTCTGCGTGGTGGGCGGCCAGCCTGCCGTCAACGCCCTGGCGGCCAGCTACTACCCGACCACCCTGCGCTCGACGGGCATAGGCTGGAGCCTGGGCGTGGGTCGCATCGGCTCCATCATCGGCCCCGTGCTCGGTGGCGAGCTGATCCGCCTGAACTGGCCCAACAGCACGATTTTCCTCGTCGTCGCCATTCCCGCCATCGTCTCGGCCGTCATGGTCTTTGCCATGCGCGGCGGACCGCAAACGGCGGCCAAAGGCTGAAAAACGCGAAAAACCGGCCGCGCGCGCCCGCCTGCACGGGCGGGGCGCGCGGCTAAATTAGGCTATGCCGGCCTTCGTCGTTTAAGATGTCGTTTTTACAGCCCATCTTCAGCGCCCCCATGCACAATGTCTTGCTAGTCCTGCTCGCCCTCTTCCTGGTCGCGCTGAACGGTTTTTTTGTTGCCGCCGAATTTGGCATTGTCACCTTGCGCCGCACGCGCATCCGCGCCATCGCCAAGACACAGGGACTGCGGGGCCGCATCCTGGCCAAGGTGCATGGCCAGCTGGACGCCTACCTGTCCGCCTGCCAGCTGGGCATCACGCTGGCATCGCTGGGCCTGGGCTGGGTCGGCGAACCGGCGTTCGCCGGCTTGCTCGAACCGCTGTTCGGCGCCATCGGCGTCACCTCGCAAGAGCTGATCCACGGCGTCTCGTTCATCGTCGCCTTCAGCGTGATTTCCTTCCTGCACATCGTCGTGGGCGAACTGGCGCCCAAATCGATGGCCATCCGCAACCCGGAAGCCGTCGGCCTGTGGAGCGCCATTCCCCTGTACGGCTTTTACTGGACCATGTACCCGGCCATCTACCTGCTCAACGCCAGCGCCAACTGGGTGCTGCGCCTGGCGGGCCTGTCCGGCAAGGGCGGCCACGATGCCCATTACTCGTCCGAGGAATTGAAACTGATCCTGCGCACCAGCCAGCCCGGCGAAAAGTTTACGCGCGACGAGCGCAACATCCTGGCCCAGTCGCTTGATTTTGAACAAATGACGGTGTCGGACCTGATGCGCCCGATCAATGAAGTGATCGCCCTGCATGCGTCGAGTACGCTGGAAGAAAACCTCGACACGGTGCTGCGCAACCGCTTCAGCCGCTACCCGTATTTCGATACCAACGGCGACGACGTGCTGGGCGTGGTGCACCTGAAAGACCTGTTCTTTGCCCAGCAGGCGGGCAAGCCGATCACTTCGCTCACACCGTTTCTGCGTCCCGTCGACATCATTTCCGCGCGCACGCCGGCCCTGGAACTGTTCCGGCGCTTTCGCGACGGCGCGCCCCACTTCGCCCTGATCGGCGAAAAAGGCAAGCGCCCGCTGGGTTTCATCACCCTGGACAACTTGCTCGGCGCCATGGTCGGCGAAATCCGCGACGAATTCCGCCGCAATGAAAACGACTGGCTCAAGCAAAGCGACGGCACCCTGATCGGCAAGGCCAGCCTGCCCATCTTCTCGCTCGAACGCATCCTCGGCATCGATATCGAAAACGAGGAACTGGGCCTGGACGACGTGGAATCCGTGGGCGGCTTGATCATGGTCAAGCTCGGTGACATTCCGAAGCAGGGCCAGCGCATCACCTTCGTCGACTTCGACATCGTCGTCAAGAAGATGAACGGCCCGCGCATCGTGCTGATCAAGGTGATCCCGAAACAGGAACGCGATCTCGATGCCGATCTACGTGATTAGTCTTTTTTCAAGGTAAGCGTATCTTTGCCCTGCGGCACGGTGGTCTCGCCCACCGTCCACGTTTGCAGCAGGCTGTACAGTACGGCCAGCAGGGTCGGCCCGATGAAGATGCCGACGAAGCCGAAGGCCAGTACGCCGCCCAGCACGCCGAGCAGCACCAGCAGGAAGGGCAGGCTGCTGCCGCGGCTGATCAGCATGGGCTTGACGACGTTATCGACGCCGCTGATCAGCAGCGCGCCCCACACCAGCATGAAAATGCCCCAGCCCGTCTGGCCGTCTGAAAACAGCCAGATGGCGGCGCCGCCCCAGATCAATGGCGGGCCGACGGGGATCAGCGAAAAGATGAAGGTAGCCACGCCCAAGAGCGCGACGGCCGGCACGCCGGCGATCAGGAAGCCCACCACGGCCACCAGCGCCTGCGCCAGCGCCGTGCCCAGCAAGCCATACATGACGCCGCGCACGGTGCGGCTGATGGTCAGGCCCACGCCGGGCGCGCTGTCGCCGATGATGCGGCCGGCGCCCGTCATCAGGGCGCGGCTCAATTGCTGGCCATCGCGGTAGAGGAAGAAGCTGACGAACACGGCCAGGCTGGTCTGCGCCAGGCCCGTGCCCAGCAAAATACCGCCGGAAGCGAGGAAGTGGCGCGCCGGCTCCAGCATGGTCTTGCCCAAATTCAATAATTCCTCACGGTCGGCGAGCAGGCGCTCCACGTAGCCGGCGATGGTGTCGCCCACGACGGGAATGCTGGCCAGCCAGGCCGGCGGATGCAGGCCGCCCGCTTCCAGCGCGGCGCGGATCTGCTCGTAGATGCGCGAGACATTGTCCGCCAGGTTGTAGGTAACGAGGGCCAGCGGCAGCACGATGACCAGCAGCAGCGACAGGGTCATGATGGCGGCCGCCAGGTTGCGGCGGCCTTTCAGGCGTTCCAGCAGCAGCAGGTACAGGGGCCAGCTGGAAATGCCCACGCAGGCGGCAAACAGCATGGCGGCCAGGAAAGGCCGCAAGACGAAAAAGCAGCCGATCAGCAAGAAGATGATGGCTGCCAGGCGGGCGTGGGGCTCGAAACGTTTATCCATGTACTGCTGATCCTGAAGATGGCGCCCAGGGGCGCGACCGGGTCAGGATAGCAGAAGTTTAAGATCGTGCGCGATGGCGGCAGGCTTTTCGCCGTGGCGCACGAACAGGCGGATCTTGCCTTCGCGGTCGAACACATAGGTGCCGGCCGTGTGGTCGACCGTGTAGCTGCTGTCCGTCTCGCCCTCGACCTTGGCGTAATACACCTTGAATTCCTTGGCCACTTTGGCCGTCTGCTCCAGGCTGCCATAGAGGCCCACGAAACGCTTGTCGAAGGCCGGCACGTATTGCGCCAGCAGGGCTTGCGTGTCGCGTTCGGGGTCGACGGTGACGAACAGCACCTGCACCTGGTCCGCCTGCGGACCCATTTCCTGCATCACCTGGGCCATGTCGGCCATGGTGGTGGGGCAGACGTCCGGGCATTGCGTGTAGCCGAAGAACATCAGCACCAGCTTGCCCTTGTAGTCGGCCAGAGTGCGCGGATGGCCCGTGTGGTCCGTAAGCGCGAATTCGCGCGCGTAGCCCAGGCCCGTCACGTCCGTATTCTTGAATGCCAGCTTGGGCGCAGCAGGCTTGCCGCAGCCGGCCAGCACGACGGCCAGCGCGGCCGCCAGCAACAGGGTCAGGTATTTTTTCATGTTCCGAGGGGAATGTAGTGATCGACCAGCAAGGCTGCGAACAGCAATGCCAGGTAGATGATGGAAAACGTAAAGGCTTTGCGCGCGATCAAGTCCGTGTAGTGGCGGTACATCTTCCACGCGTAATACAGGAAGCCGGCGTTCAGCACCACGGCCGCAGCCAGGTAGATCAGGCCGCTCATGCGCACGGCGTACGGCAGCAAGGTGGTGGCGGCCAGCGCGATCGAGTACAGCCACACGTGGAATTGCGTGAATTGCATGCCGTGCGTGACGGGCAGCATGGGCAGGCCCGAGCGCGCGTAATCGTCGCGGCGGTACATGGCCAGCGCCCAGAAGTGCGGCGGCGTCCAGACGAAAATGATCAGGACCAGCAGCCACGCCTGCATCGGCACGTCGTTGGCGACGGCGGCCCAGCCCAGCGCGGGCGGCATGGCGCCGGACAGGCCGCCGATGACGATATTTTGCGGCGTGGCGGGTTTCAGCACCATGGTGTAGATCAAGGCATAGCCGACAAACGTGACAAAGGTCAGCCACATGGTCAGCGGATTGACGAGGTGATACAGGATCGCCATGCCCAGGCCGCCGATCGCGAGCGCGAACACCACCGTCTGTTTCACCGTGATGTCGCCCATGGCCATGGGGCGGCGCGCCGTGCGGGCCATGCGCGCATCGATTTCGCGCTCGGCCAGGCAGTTGACGGCAAACGCGGCACCGGCCAGCAGCCAGATGCCGATGGTGCCGAACACCACCGCATGCCAGTCGGGCAACTCCTCGCTGGCCAGGAACATGCCGATGACGGCGCAAAACACGGCCAGTTGCGTCACGCGGGGCTTGGTCAGCGCCCAATACTGGGCGATGCGGGGGGTAGGTTTACGGCTGAGTGTCTGTGTAGTCATTTATGCGGTACGGGAAGAACTGGCTGGTGCCGTGGGCACTGGCGCGGCGGCGGAGGCAGGTGTCCGCGCTACATCGAGTTGGAATTTAGCCTTGTAGTTTAGCATGGTCAGCAACAACACGAGCAGCGCCGCCCCGCCGTTATGCAGGACGGCAATCGACAATGGCCAGCTCAGGTAAATCGTCGCCAGGCCCGTGGCCGCCTGCAGGGCCAGCACTGCGGCGATCCACCGCGCCGTGCCGCGCAGGGATGGCAATGTCCACGCGCGCCACACCGTATAGCCGACGCCGGCCAGCACGACGAAGGCGAAGTTGCGGTGCACCCAGTGGATGGCCGTCAGCGCGGAAAACGGCAGGTAATGGCCGGCGGCCGTCTTGCCCAGTTCGCGCCACAGGTGGAAACCATGCTCGAAATCCATCTCCGGTATGACTTTGCCGCCGCACAGGGGGAAATCCGTGCAGGCCAGCGTGGCGTAGTTGGTGCTCACCCAGCCGCCCAGCGCGATCTGCACCGTCAGCAGCACGAGCGACAGGACGGCCAGCGCGCGCACGGGGCGCAGCACGGCAGCGTCCGCATCGGCGCGTTGCAGGGGGGAGACGGCGTTATCCTGGCGCCCGCCCAGCCACGTCAGCATGGCCAGCAAGCCCATGCCCAGCAGCAAGTGGATAGTGACGATCACGGGCTGCAGCTTCAAGGTGACGGTCCAGGCGCCGAACGCGCCTTGCAGGCAGACGAACAGGAACAGCGCCGTCGGCAGCGCGGGGGCGAACTCTGCCCGTTTGTTTTTCTTCCACTGGCGCCACGCCTGCACCATCATCGCCACGATCAAGACGCCGATGGCCATGGCCAGGTAGCGGTGCGTCATCTCGATCCACGCCTTCACCACCGTGACGGGACCCGTCGGCATCAGGGTCTCGGCCGCCACGATATGCTCATGCGCCAGGAAAGGATTGGCAGAACCATAACAACCGGGCCAGTCGGGGCAGCCCAGGCCGGAATCGGACAGGCGCGTAAAGCCGCCAAACATGATCAGGTCCACCGTCAGGAAGACGGCGATCCACACGAGCTTGCGGTACTTATTGGCGTCCGCGGACACCCACACCATGCTCAAAGGCAACAGCGCCACCAGCAAGCCCGTCAAACCCAGCTGGGCCAGCGCGGAAAGATGCATCGTCGGCATGCGTGCTCCTCAACCGATCGCCGAAGCTTTGAGCAGCTTGGCGATGTCTTTCTTGACCTTGCTCGGGTCCGCGTCTTTCGGGAAGCGCATCATCAGGTTGCCCAGCGGATCGATCAGGTACAGGTGCTCGTCCGTCTTGCCGCCCGCCTCCACGGGCAGCCACGCCTTCAGGGCGTCGCTATTGACGCGCAGCATGCTGGTGCCGTCGAATTCGCGCATCACGAGGGTATCGAGCGGCTGCTCGTCCGTCACCAGCCAGACGCGCTCGATGCGCTCGCGTTCCTTGCCCTGCATCAAACGCAACTGCTGCATGGCGAACAGCTGTTTCTTGCACGCTTCCTGGCAGTCGGCCGGCCCCGTTTGCAGCAGCACCCACTTGCCCTTGAATTGGGCCAGCGGCGACGCCGTGCCGTCGAGTTCCGTCACGCGCAGCTGCGCCTCGGGGATCGGGTGCAGGCGCGGGTCGATGAGGGCGCCGTAATTGTTGCGGCCCGTCGGCTTGATGATGTAATACGTGAAATACGAGGCGATGATGGGAAAGGCGCATACGGCCACCACGGCCAGCAGTTTCCAGCGTCCGCTGTTCTGGAGCTGTTTATCGCGGTTGTCTTGCATTGCTTCAGGGCTGTTTGTTTGCACGTCGAAATCCTGTAAAGACAAAAAATAAAAAAGCCATCAGTGCCAGGGCATACCACTGGAAGGCATAGCCGCGGTGCTTGTCGGCGCCCAGGTCGGGCGCCGGCCAGTCGCGCACGGGAAGCTGGCCGGACGGCGCCATCGCGCCGGCGGCCGTTTGTTCGATGACGAGAGGCTGCAGGGCCAGGCCGCTGGCCTGCGCCAGCCGGGCGATATCGGCATTTTGCACGATGGCCTGCGGCGCCAGCGGCGGCGCCGTGCCCAGTTCCATCACATGGCCCGCAGTCAGGCGCGCGATGCCGGTAATCGTCACCGTGCCGGCCGGTGTCGCGTAATCGGGAATGCGCGTGCGCTCGGCATTGTTGCGCGGCAACCAGCCCTGCGCCACCAGCACGTGCATGGCGGAACCGTCAATTTGAAATGGCGTGAGCACGTGGAAACCGGCCTGCCCCTTGTAGGGGCGATTGTCCAGGTAGACCGTCCAGGCGGGCACGAAATGGCCCGTGACGGTGACGCGGCGGTATTCAATGGCTTGCGCATCGGCAAGCGACAAGGGCGCGGCCGTCAAGGCCAGCGGCGCGGCCTGGTTGCCTGCCGCCAGCCGGGCGGCGTGGGCGACTTTTTCATCGCCACGGCGCTGCTGCCATTGCGCCAGAGAAATCCCCAGCACCACCAGTAGCAGCATTACAACAAATGGAATCCATCTAAAATGGAAGCGGATACGCATTACAATGAAACCTCCTCAAGCCTGGCGCTACCATCCATGAAAATCCTCGTTGCCATCGCCTTCATCCTGATCCTGGGCAGCCTGGGCTCGGCCCTGTTCTTCCTCATGCGCGACAAGGGCAAGAGCAACCGCACCGTGCAGGCGCTGGCCCTACGCGTAGGCCTGTCGATCACCCTGTTTTTGCTGATCCTGCTGGCGCATCATCTCGGTTACATCCAGCCGACGGGCATACATTAAGCTTCTTCTTGCCTGATTGGCAAATTCTTCACGCTAAGAAAAAAGCCGTACCCAGGATGTCCCGGTACGGCTTTTTTCATGCTGCAGGCCGCCTAACAACGGCGCTTGCCCTGCCCCGCCATTATAACCAATACACGACCACGTACAGGCCCAGCCAGACGACGTCGACAAAGTGCCAGTACCAGGCGGCGCCTTCGAAGCCGAAGTGGTGTTCGGGGGTAAAGTGGCCCTTCAGCACACGGTACAGGATGACGGACAGCATGATGGCGCCCAGGGTCACGTGGAAGCCGTGGAAGCCCGTCAGCATGAAGAAGGTGGCGCCGTAGATGCCGGACGTCAGTTTCAAATTCAGTTCGCTGTACGCGTGGATGTATTCGTAGACCTGGAAGCCCATGAAGACGGCGCCCAGCACGATGGTGGCGAACAGGAACAGGGCCGTCATGGCGCGGTGGCCGGCGCGCAGCGCGTGGTGCGAGATCGTCAGGGTGACGCCCGACATCAGCAGCAGGGCCGTATTGATGGTCGGAATCCAGAACGGCGTCATGGTGGTGAATTCCTGCACCGTGCCGGCCGGGCCCGTATTGCCCCAGTGGGCCGCGAAATCGGGCCAGATCACCTTGTGGTCGAGGTCGGCCAGCCATGGCATCGAGATGCTGCGCGCATAGAACAGGGCGCCGAAGAAGGCGGCGAAGAACATGACTTCCGAGAAGATGAACCAGCTCATGCTCCAGCGGAAGGAGTGGTCGATGCGCTCGCTGTACAGGCCTTTTTCCGATTCGCCGATGGCATCGCCGAACCAGAAGTACAGCACCAGCAGGATGCCGGCGATGCCGATGAAGTTCAGATACGGTCCCCACGACACGTCGTTGACCCAGGCCGAGGCGCCTATCATGGTCAGCAGCAGGCTGGCGCCGCCCAGCATGGGCCAGCGCGAGGGCCCGGGCACGAAATAATAAGGTGCGGCGGCGTGGTTGGAACTCATCATCATCTCCTCAAAAACTTGTAGGGTGGTTTTTATACGTTATAGATATAGATGCAGCAAAAAATCATGAGACAGCGAATTTAACGACGGTCAGGAGCACGCCGATCAGGCAAGCCACCACCAGCAAGCCCGCGATGACGATGTGCACGGGATTGAGCTTGGCCGAATCCGTATCGAAATCGCTCTTGCGGCGCAAGCCCGTAAACGACCACACGACGGCCCGCAGCGAATACAGGAACGATGCTTTCTGCGGTTTGGATGCTTGCGGCTCGCTCATGGCACTCTCCTATTGGACGGCCGGCGCCTGAGCCTGGCTCAGACCGGCAATCTCGAAAAACGTGTACGACAGGGTGATGGTCTTGACCTCTTTCGGCAAGGCCGGATCGAGAAAGAACACCACGGGCATCTGCCGCGCCTCGTGCGCCTTCAGGGTCTGCTGCTTGAAGCAGAAGCACTCGACCTTCTTGAAGTGCGGCGTGGCGCTCTGCGGTGCGTAGCTGGGAATGGCTTGCGCATTGACGACGCGGTTTTGCGTGTTGACCACTTCATACATGACGGTCACCAGTTCGCCCGGATGCACTTGCATGCTCGACACGGTGGGACGGAAGCGCCAAGGCCCCTGGGCATTGCCGTCAAATTCGACGGTAATGCTGCGCGTCGTGTCGACCTGCGTATTGTTGTCGTAGGCGACCGTGCCATCCTTCTGCGTCAGCACGTTGATGCCCATCACTTCGCAAATCTGCTTGTAGACGGGAATCAGGGCATAGCCAAAGCCGAACATCAGCACGGCAATGACGAGCAGCTTGCCCAGCATCTTGCGGTTCAGGCCGCGCGTTTCCTGTTGCACGGGCGTCGTCACGACAGCCACAGCCGCTTGGCGAACACGGACACGAAGAAGAAGGCCGCCAGGGCCGCCAAGATCAGTCCGGTACGCAGGTTGTTCGGTTTTTTACGCTCAGTTTTCACTTCGGTCATGGCAGCAACTTTATTCAAGGCGGGCCGCGCAACACGCCGGCCCGTGACACTGACATTACTTGACGGTAGGCGGCGTTTCAAACGTGTGGAACGGCGCCGGGCTCGGCACGGTCCATTCCAGGCCTTCCGCGCCTTCCCATGGTTTCGCCGGGGCAGCCTTGCCGCCGCGGATGGTCGGCAAGACCACGAAGAACAGGAAGTACACCTGCATCAGGCCGAAACCGAAGGCGCCGATGGACGCGATCATGTTGAAGTCCGTGAACTGCGCCGGATAGTCGGCGTAGCGGCGCGGCATGCCGGCCAGGCCCAGGAAGTGCATGGGGAAGAAGGTCACGTTGAACGTGATCAGCGACAGCCAGAAGTGGATCTTGCCGCGCGTTTCGTTGTACATATGGCCCGTCCATTTCGGCGACCAGTAGTAGAAGCCGGCGAACAGGGCGAACAGCGAACCGGCCACCAGCACGTAGTGGAAGTGCGCCACCACGTAATACGTATCCTGCAGCTGGATGTCGATCGGCGTGACGGCCAGGATCAGGCCCGTGAAACCGCCCATGGTGAAGACGAAGATGAAGCCCACCGAGAACAGCATCGGCGTCTCGAACGTCATCGAACCCTTCCACATGGTGGCGATCCAGTTGAACACTTTCACGCCCGTGGGCACGGCGATCAGCATGGTCGCGTACATGAAGAACAGCTGGCTCGTCACCGGCATGCCGGTGGTAAACATGTGGTGCGCCCAGACGATGAAGGACAGGATGGCGATGGAAGCGGTAGCGTAGACCATCGAGGCATAGCCGAACAGGGGCTTGCGGGCAAACGCGGGCAGGATCTGCGAGACGATGCCGAAGGCCGGCAAGATCATGATGTAGACCTCGGGATGGCCGAAGAACCAGAAGATGTGCTGGTACATGACGGGGTCGCCGCCACCTGCCGCATTAAAGAAGGACGTGCCGAAATGGCGGTCCGTCAGGGTCATGGTAATCGCGCCAGCGAGCACCGGCATGACGGCGATCAACAGATACGCGGTAATGAGCCAGGTCCAGCAGAACATCGGCATTTTCATCAGGGTCATGCCGGGGGCGCGCATGTTCAGGATGGTGACGATGATGTTGATCGAACCCATGATGGACGAGGCGCCCATCAGGTGCATGGCGAAAATCGCCATGTCCATGCCGGGGCCCATCTGCGTCGACAGCGGCGCATACAGGGTCCAGCCGGCAGCCGTGGCGCCACCGGGCACGAGGAAGGACGTGGCCAGCAGGATGGCGGCCGGCGGCAGCAGCCAGAACGAGAAGTTGTTCATGCGGGCGAACGCCATGTCGGACGCGCCCACTTGCAGCGGGATCATCCAGTTGGCGTAGCCGACGAAGGCCGGCATGATGGCGCCGAACACCATCACCAGGCCGTGCATGGTGGTCAGCTGGTTGAAGAATTCTGGGTGGAAGAACTGCAGGCCCGGATGGAACAGTTCCGTGCGTATCATCAGGGCCAGCACGCCGCCCGACAGCAGCATGATGAACGAGAACCACAAGTACAAGGTGCCGATATCCTTGTGGTTGGTGGCAAACAGCCAGCGGCGCAGGCCGGTGGGATGATCGTGGGCATGGTCGTGATCGTGACCGGCGTGGTCCAAGGTGCTAGTGCTCATGTACGGCTCCTAATTACTTGCGTGCAGCCACGACTTCGGCTGGTTGAACGATGTTCTCTGCGGCCTTGTTCGACCAGGAATTGCGCGTGTAAGTGATCACTGCGGCAATTTCCGTGTCGGACAGCTGTTTCCATGCTGGCATTTCAGCGGGATACTTGCCGCTCTTTTGCCCGTTCAGCAAGACGTGGACCTGGTCGGCTTTCGGGCCGTTCACCACGGCCGAGCCGTCCAGCGGCGCAAATGCCCCCGGCACGCCCTTGCCCGTCGCCTGGTGGCAGACGACGCAGTTGGCCGCATACACTTTCTCGCCCTTGACCTTCAGCTCGTCGATGGTCCAGGTCTTGTTGGGATCATCAGCCAGTGCAGCCATTTCCTTTTGTTTTTTATCAACCCATGCCTTGTAATCGTCGTTCGACACGACTTTGACGACGATGGGCATGAAGGCGTGTTCCTTGCCGCACAGTTCGGCGCAATTGCCGCGGAAGGTGCCGATATGGTCGGACTTGAACCAGGTGTCGCGCACGAAGCCGGGAATCGCATCCTGCTTCACGCCGAAGGCGGGCACGGACCAGGCGTGGATGACGTCGTTGGCCGTCAGTACCATGCGGATCTTCTTGTTGACAGGCACCACGACTTCGTTGTCGACTTCGATCAGGTAGTTTTCACCGCGTTTTTCCGTCGGCGGCGCGCCCGGCGCCCCCACTTGCGCGCGCGGCGTGGCCAGGTTGGACAGGAAGGAAATGCCTTCGCCCTCGCCTTTCAGGTAGTCATAGCCCCATTTCCACTGCATGCCCGTGGCCTTGATGGTGATGTCGGCGTTCGACGTATCCTTCATGCCGACCACGGTGCGCGTGGCAGGCAGGGCCATGCCGATGACGATCAGGAAAGGCACGACGGTCCAGGCGATCTCGACAGTGGTGCTTTCGTGGAAGGTGGCCGGCTTGTGGCCCAGGGACTTGCGGTGCTTGAAGATGGAATAGAACATGACGCCGAACACGGCCACGAAGATCACCAGGCAGATGATCATCATCCAGGTGTGCAAATCGTAGATTTCATGGGCGATCTGTGTCGCCGGCGGCTGCAGATTCATTTCAAACGGCACGGGACCGCCGGTGCCGGGATAGGTGCCGGCAGCCGGTGCCGCCGTGGCCCATCGCCCGATGCCAAACGCTGTCAAAGACAGCCCGAGCAGCAACGATTGAAGTCGCTTTGCATGTGTCATGTTTTCCCCAACCACCCAAAAATAATGATATTTTAAACGGCTGCGGATTTCTCCGTACTGGACCGCTGCCGCTCCTCCATGAAAGCAACACGGCCAAATCCCGGCCATGCGCGTCAAGCACCAGCGAATTCCATGCTGGCCGTCCACAGCAAAACGCAGACGAACAACCATGCTGGAATCCTGTTTTTCTTCCACGCCCTGATATGGCCATGCATGGAAGATGGTTACTATACTAATGCAGTAACTTCGAATAAGTCTCGCTTTGTTTTTTTTATTTTGTATGCAGCCCTTGTTTTTTTCAATTAGCAAGCTGACAAACAATCAACGATTATAATCAAGTAAACTTGAATCCATCAAGCAATAATCGGCTTTGTGGACGCCCCCGGCCCGGCCGCCGCGCGCTTTGCAACGCTTGTTGCAGATCAATGCGCGGATGGCGACCAAGTGTCGGTTGCTTTGTGCATTTATTGAGGCTTGCGCGGCAGATCGAAGCGGATGATCGCCTCGCCATTGCGCGTCACGCGCGGCGCGGGACGGAAGGCGTGGCCGTAAATGATCTCGAAGCTCAGGCCCAGCTTGCCGTCGGGACGGCGCGTCTTTTCCAGCGCGGCCAGCATGCGCTGCCAGGCCGCCTTGCCCATCAGGCCGCGCCGCCGCGTGGTCAGCGGGTTGCCGCCGAAGGCGCGCACGTCGGCCAGCAGCTTTTCCGCCGTGTCGTAGGTAACGGTGATGATCTCCATGTCCAGCACGGGCGTGGAAAAACCCGTCTCGACCAGCATGTCGCCAAAGTCGTGCATGTCGACAAAGGGCAAGGCATGCGGATACAAATCCGCCTCGGCAAAGGCGTCGCGCACTTCGCGGAAGGTGTCGGGGCCGAAGCAGGAAAACATCAGCAAGCCATCGAGGCGCAGCGCGCGCCGCCATTCGGCAAACACGCGGTCGGGCTGGGCGTGCCAGTGCAGCGCCAGGTTCGACCACACGAGGTCGACGCTGCTGGCGGCCAGCGGCAGGTCGCCCAGGTCGCCGCACAATAAATCCACGCCCGTCTTGGCCGGCAAGAGCTTGCTCAGGAACTGGTTCAGGCCGGCCAGTTTCGACGCGGGCGCGCGCGCCGCCTGCATCATCGCTTGCGCTGCATCGAGACCGATGATCTGCGCTGCGGGATAATCCTTGTGCAGCTGCGCCAGGTCCGCGCCCGGGCCGCAGCCGGCGTCGAGCACGCGCAGGGGCGTGATTTTCACCAGCTCCAGGCGCTCGTGCATGCGTGCCGACACTTCGCGGCGCAGGAAGTCCGACGGCGCGATGCGCGCGGGACGGGAAAAGAAATCGCGTACTTGCACCGCATCGATGGGCGCACTCATTTTGGGCGGATTGGCGGGAACTGGCATGTGAAATCGGGGGAGGTGAGATAATGTCGGCAGTGTACATGGAACGACGCCATCGCGATGCGCATCGCCGCCCCACCCCGCCTTGAGGCCGCCTGGCAGGCGCTGCAGCTGTGGCTGGGCGCCACCGTGCTGCCGGCGCAATGCGCGCTGTGCGGCACCGGCTGCCCGCAAGCGCTGTGCGCGCCCTGCCGCGCCCAATACCTGGGACAAGCACGGCGCCGTTGCCGCCAGTGCGCCAATCCGCTCGCCGACATCGAGGTGGCACCGCTGTGCGGCCGCTGTCTGCGCCAGCGGCCCGCGTATGACGCCACCGTCACGGCGTTTGACTATGCGGCGCCCGTCGACCAGTTGCTGCTGCAGCTGAAATTCGGCGCGCGCCTGGCGCTGGCGCCCCTGCTGGCAGAACTGCTATATGTTGCCATTCAGCAACAACAAGGGTGGGAAGCGCCGCAACTGCTGTGTCCCGTACCGCTGGGCCCGGCCCGGCTGGCCGAACGGGGTTTTAATCAGGCGCTGGAGATCGCCCGCCCGCTGGCGCGCCTGCTGGACGTGCCCTTGCAGCCCCGACTGGCGCTGCGCGTGCGCGAGACGCGGGCGCAAAGCGGCGTCGCGCCGCAGGAACGGCAAGCCAACCTGGCGCATGCGTTCGCCATCGCGCCGGACCATGGGCCGTTATTGCCAGGATGCCATGTCGGCATCGTCGACGACGTGATGAGCAGCGGCCACACCGTCAACGCGCTGGCGGCCGCCTGCAAGCGCGCGGGGGCGGCCAGGGTCAGCATAGTGGTGGCGGCGCGCACGCCGCCGCATTGAATTCGCTGTATATATTAGAGATAGACCAAGGAGAGCATTTTGTTTCACGTTGTTTTGGTAGAACCTGAAATCCCGCCCAACACGGGCAACGTCATCCGCCTGTGCGCCAACACGGGCGCGCAGCTGCACCTGGTCGAACCGCTGGGCTTTCCCCTCGACGACGCCAAGATGAAGCGCGCCGGCCTCGATTACCACGATTACGCCAACATGAAGGTGCACAAGAACTGGGCAGCCTTCCTGGCCGACACCCAGCCCGACCCGGCCCGCATGTTCGCCATGACCACGCGCGGCTCGCGCCCGTTCGGCGACGTGGCCTTCCTGCCCGGCGACGTGTTCGTGTTCGGTTCGGAAACGAAAGGCCTCGATCCCGCCCTGCGCGACGGTTTTCCTGCCGAGCAGCGCATCCGCCTGCCCATGCGCCCCGACAACCGCAGCTTGAATTTGTCGAACACGGTGGCCGTCGTCGTCTACGAGGCGTGGCGCCAGCACGGGTACCAGGGCGGCGCGTAAGCTACGGCAGCAGCAAGGCTTCCGCTTCGTAGGCCCGGCGCAACAGGGCCAGGAACGCCGGCGCGGACGGCAGATCGATGGCGCCGATGCGCGTGACGGGCACGCCGGGCGTCCAGGAATTCATGACGACGGCGCCGCCCATGCCAGCCACGTCGGCCAGGCGCATTTCCTGCTCGCGCTGCGGCACGCCCAGCCGCTCCAGCTGGCGGCGCACGATGGCCATCGTCGTGCCCGCCAACATGGCGGCCACGGGCCACACGACAGCCTGTCCATCCCAGAACGCCAGGTTCCAGATCGTCCCTTCGCTGAGCCGGCCTTCACGGTCGAGGAAAACGGCGTCGTCCAGCCCTAGCCGGGCCGCCTCGCGCAAATAGTAGGTCTTGGCGATTTCTCCCACATGTTTGATCGAAGGCAACATGCGTTCATGTTCGACGGCCAGCAGCCGCAGCGGCCCCGGCGGGCCATCCGACGGCGGGCCTGTACGCACCAGCAACTGCGGCATGGCGGGCGCGGACGCCACGGCGAATTCGCCCGCGGGACAGGACAGGGTCGCCGTCAGCGAACAATCTGCCGGACTGTGCTGCAGCGCCGTGCGCAGCTGTGCCAGCAGCGCCGCGTCGGGCATGGTCTGGCCAAACAGCGCCAGGCAGGCGTGGCGCAGGCGCGCCAGGTGCAGGTCGAGGCCGCGTACCTTGCCGCCGCGCACCTGCATGGCCGTGAAATGGGCGTAGCCGGCAAAGGCCAGCGGCGCAAGCTCGGCGCTGCTGGCGCGGTGGCCGTTCAATTGGGCCAGGGACATATGTTTTCTCCACGTGTATCATCAAGGAAAAACATTATCGCCAATCACCAGCGCCTTGAGAAACGAGGAGTTTTTACTCCACCATTCAATTTTCCCTGAAGATCTATGCAACGCATGCTCCCCGGCACCCGTGCCCTGCGCACCTATGAGGCGGCGGCACGCCACCTGAATTTCACGCACGCGGCGCACGAGCTGGGCTTGACGCCGGCCGCCGTCAGCTACCAGGTCAAGGAAATGGAAGAGCAGCTGGGATTGCAGCTGTTCGCGCGCAACAGCCGCAGCATGGCGCTGACGCCGGCCGGGCGCTTGCTGTTCGACGCGGCCGCCGATGCGCTGGCCACCCTGCGCCACGCCGTGGCGCGCGCGCAGCGCCTGAACCGCGGCGGCGCGCCGCTGCGCCTGTCGCTGGGCCCCCGCTTTGCCACCCACTGGCTGCTGCCCAGGCTGGCGGACTGGCGCGCCGCCCATCCCGACGTGGCCCTGACCTTCGATATCAGCGACGAAGTGCGCGATTTCGATACGGACGAAGTCGATATCGCCATCCGCTTCGGCGCTGGCGCCTATGCGGGCACGCATGCCGTGCGCCTGTTCGATACGCAAGTGGTGCCCGTCTGCAGTCCCGCCCTGCTGGCGGGCGGCGCCAGCCTGCGGCAGCCGCGCGACCTCGTGGGACAGACGCTATGCCAGGTGGATTGCCAGATAGATAATATGGTGTGGCCGAACTGGGCCATGTGGATGGCGGCGGCCGGCGTGGCCGGCTTCGACGCCAGCCGCTGCGTGGGCTTTCGCGATTCCGCCCACGTGCTGCAGGCCGTCCTCGACGGCGGCGCCGTCGGCCTGCTGGAGCTGGCCATGATCAGGCAGGAAGTGGCACAGGGACGCCTGCTGCGCCTGTTCGATATCGGCCTGCCCGTGGCGGACGGCCATGCCTATCACCTGGTGTGGCCGGACGCGGGCGCAGAAGACGGCCGCATCCGGGTGTTCCGGCAGTGGCTGCTGGAACAGCTTGCCATTGACGCTTAACGCAGCGCCAGCCGCGCCGCGCCGCTATTGTCGTCCAGCATCACCAGCTGCGTGTGCAGGTCGCGCGTGGCCGACAGCTTGCCGTTCACGTACAGGTTCGTCTTGACGCCATACACGCCCTGCGACACGCCGGCCGGCAAGGTCAGCTCGAACGAGTTTTCAAAGCGCCCGCCCGACTTGTTGTTGCTGGCCAGGGCCTTGGAGCCGGACTTGAACGGCTGTCCCTGCGGGTCGAGCACCACCAGCTCTTCGCGCACGTCGCTGACGCTTTGCGCGCTGCCGTTGACCAGCTCCACCACGGAGGTGACCTTGAACGGCTGGCCACGCTTGACGGTCGATGCGCTCAGCTGCGGCGTGTACGACACCACCTGCGGCTCGCGCGGCAGCGCGCCGCGGGCGCGGATGTAGTCGCGGTCCGCCTGCGCCGCCGTCTTGGTCTGGCGCGAATTGACATTGATGGCCAGGCAGCCGGCCGCCGCCAGGCCGCCGCCGATGGCTGCGCCCTTCAGCGCGCCATTCTTGCCGCTGACCAAGGCGCCCAGCAAGGCGCCCACGGCCGCCCCGGCAGCCGCCGTCGCGCCCACGCTGCACGGATCGTCGTCCGCCGCGCCCGTTTGGGACTGCGGGTAGGTATTGTCCTGGCGCACGCCATTCGGGTTCGCCGGCGCCGTGGCGCAGCCGGCCAGCATGGCCGTGATGGTCAGCGCGGCAGCCGCGCGCAAGGTGGTTTTGTTCATCATGTTCTCTCCGGTCTATTTAATCGTCGTTTCCGTCTGCAGCACTTGCCGTTCGCGCTCGCGGATGCGGCGCGACAGATTGTCGAGGCGCGCATTGCCCGGATCGGCGCGGCGCGCGCTTTCCAGATACGTCTTGGCCGCGTCGAACTTGCCTTCCGCCAGCGAACGCTCGGCGTCGCGCAGGAACGCTTGCGCCATCTCGTTGCGCATGGCCGCGCCATTGTCCACGGGCGCCGTTTCCACGGGGCGGCGCTCTGCCACGGCCGGGCGTTCCGCCGCGCGCGCAGGCGCCGTCTCCAGCATTGCCGGTGCGGGCGCGGGCGCCGCGACCGGTGCGGGCACGGGCGCTGGCGCCGACAGCGCCTGGACATCGGCCTTCAATTGCGGCAATGCCAAAGCTTCGCGGTCGATCGCTTCGAGCCGGGCGATGCCGTTCTGCGCCGCCGCCGCATCCTTGCCGTCGAGGGCCTGGCGCACGCCCACCTGTACCGAGGCGGCCGCCGCCTGCTGGCGGGCCAGCTGCTTGCGCAACGATTCCGCACTGGCCGCGCCCGCGCAATCGGCGTCGAGCGCGGCGATGCCCTTGGCCGCGCTTTGCAGGCGGTGGCCGTCGATGTCGCGCTCGATGGCGCGCACGCTGCGCTGGCAGTCGCCAGAGGCGGCCCCTGCCTTGGCGATGGCCGCCTGCAAGTCGTCCGCCTTGGCGCTGGACTTGCCCGTGCACGCCAGCTTCGCCGTCGCCAGCTTCTGGCGGGCGCCGTCCAGGCTGCCGTTCGTCACCAGCTTGAGGCCGCTGTCGATGGCATCGTTGCAAGCCGATTCATTCTTGCCTCCCGGCTTGCCGTTCATGTAGACAACGACAGCCGCCAGCACGGCAGCGCCGCCCAGCCAGCGCAGCCACTTGCGCGGCGGCGCTGGCGGCGGTGTTACCGGCGCCGGTACTGGCCTGGGCGCAGAAGCGGGCTTGGGCGCCGCCGGCGGCGGCACGGCAGCGGGCGCAACCGGCTTCTGGCTGTCCGCTGTCGGCATGGAAACGGGTATGGGCGGCGGCTTCGGCGCGGGCGGCACGGGCACCGGCGCCGGCTTGGGCGCCGCCGGCGGCGCTACAGGCACAGGCGGTGGCACAGGCGCTGGCACGGCCGGCAGCGGTGGCGGCACGGCCGGCAGCGGTGGCGGCACGGCCGGCGCCGCGGGCGCGGATGGCTGGGCTGCGCCCGCCTGCGCCTGCCCGCAATACGGGCAATGGCTGACGGCGGTCCACAGGCCGGTCTTACATTTGATGCAGATATCCAAAACTAATCCTTCATTCCAACGTCATTCCAGCGTTCACAAGGGCGGCGGCATCAACGGTGGCGGCGCGCTGAGGAACAGGGGCGCCAGTTCGGCGAACTGGGCCAGGTCGGTCCAGGCCGGCAAGCCGGCGCGCCACACCTTCGTGGTCGCTGGCGCGACCTGGCCCGCCTGCACGTACTGCACGATCTGCTGGGCGCTAAACGGCCCCTGTTGCTGGCCGTTAATACCCAGGAAATACTGGTGTTCCACCAGCGGCGGCGGCATGCCGCCCAGCGGTGGCGGCGCCATGCCGAAGACCGGCGCCACGGCGGCGGCCGGCGCGCTGGCCGGGCGCAGCAGCTGCTCCAGTCGTCCCGCTTCCAGCATTTCCGCCTTGATCGCATATTTCAGGCGCGGCAGGCCGTCCGCTTCCGGCTCGCGCACTTCCCAGTCGTAGGCGTCGCCGTCGGAATCGCCGATGACGTTCGCCCACTCCTTCAGGCGGCCCAGCAAGGCTTGCACCGTGCGCTCCAGCTCATCGCTGGCCATGCCCTTGCGGCGCGCCGACTCGCGCAGGCGCGCGCCCACCTCGGCGGAAATGGCGCTGCCAAAGCCGACGTAGGGCAGTTGCGAGCCGTCGGCCTGCGCCACCAGCTTGGGCGCATACACCGTGCGTTCATAGTATTTTGCCAGCGCCGCCATGGCCGCCGTCTGCACGGCGTCAAGCGCCGTCAGTTTTTCCTCGATGCGCAGGGCGATGTTTTTCTCGTACGAGGCGGGCATGCCGTTCTGGCGGATGGCCCGTTCATTGCCGATGCGGCGCAGATCGCCCGGTTCGACGGCAAACTGGTACTGGCCCGGCGGCACGACCCTGCCCGTATGGCGCGTCAGCACGCCCAGCATGATCGCTTGCAGGAACTCGCCGAAATCCTCGGCCAGGCGTTTCATTTCATCGGTATTCGGCGCGATCGGGTGCGTGAATTGCGTTGGATCAATATGCGTGTGGGTCGGCGCCTTGTCGTTGTCGCCTTCCTTGCGGTAGCTCGTGCGCCAGCCTTCCAGGCCCCGCAGCACTGTCATCGGCACGCCGGCCAGTTCGCAATAGCAGACGGCGCGCCCGCGGATGCCCGTCTCGACGATTTCCAGCTGGCTCACCGTGATGCCCACCTGGGTCGGCACGCACGATTCGAGCTCGGCGCCAAACCTGGCCTTGAAGCCGGCCGCGTTGGCCACGCCGATCACGCACTTGAACTGGTCCGACACGACCGTGAAGTCGCCCGCCATATTGGCGTCGATCCACGGCATGGAGCAGGCCAGCAACTTGCGGAAGCGGTCCAGGCGTTCGGACACGTCCATCTGTTCCAGCGCTTCGAACAGCGGGTCGGGCGTGCTCGTCGCCCCTTCGGCCAGGCCCGCCGTGGCGATCATGTTCTCCGCCATGCGCGTGACCTTGGCCAGGATCAAGCCCCGCTGCGCCGGTTCGCCCAGCATGGGGAACAGCGCTTTCGAGCCGCCCATGTCCTTGAACGCATCATCGGCCCACTGGCGCAAGGTGGCCGCCGACGGCAGCGCGATGTCTTTTTCCGTGACGGGAATGACGATCAGGGTCGCGTGTTCCTTGTCCAGGTCCTTTTGCAGGATGGTATTGGCCGTTTTGAGTTCGGCCAGCATGGCCAGCACGCCTTCGCGGCCAGATTGCAGCTCGCCCACCAGGCCATTCCACTGCGCGCGGCCCTGCGCATCGACGCCGACCCGGTTGCCCAGCCAGCGCGACAGTTCGCCCAGCAGGATGACGGACTCGTCCGCCGCCTTGGCGCGCAGATGGAATTTCAGCGCATTCGCCATTTCCGTGCGCAGATGATCCATCACCACGCCGGCCTGCTTTTCACCATTGCTGAGGAAACCGAAGGTGCTGCGCGTCTGTTCGAGGTTGTTCAGCAGGCGTTCGTATTCGCGCGAGCGCACGGCTTCCTTGATTTCGCGGTAACGCTCGGCATTGTTGCCGATCTGCGCCGTCAAGCCGCTGCCCGGCGCCTCGATGCGGTCCTTGATCTGTTCCACCAGCGACAGCACGTATTCCAGGCCGCCGAATTCTTTATTATCAAGATAGCCATACAGCTGGTCGCGCACGACTTTCTTGACGTCGTCGAGCACTTCGCGGCGGCGCTTGCTGATGCGGTCTTCCGTCGTGTCGGCCGTGGAATCCTGGTCGCGCACGGCGTCGCGCTCCAGGTGTTTCATGGCGTCGCGCACCTGGGCCGGCCATTCGCTGCGCTCAAAGCCCGTGCGGATATCGTTGATGCGCGTGTTGACCCGGTTCTCCACGCCGGCCAGCAGATGGCCGTGGCGGTCTTCCAGCAATTCATCGACGACGCGGAAGTCGATGAAGTCGCCGCTGGAGCGCTTCAGTTCGATGCTCTTGTCGGAAAACTCGGGGAAATCGCTGAATGGCGTTCCCTTCAGGAACATATTTGCAGCGAGGAAATTATCGCGCTGCGTATCCGTGGCGCGGTTGGCGCCCGCATCCGTGCCGCCCACGCCGAAGAACGCCTGCAGCATGGCGCCGGCCCAGCGGTGGGCCCGCTCGTCGCGCGCCGCTTCCTGGCGTGTATCGAGCACGGCCATGCCGAACGAGGAAAAGCGCTTCGAGAAATACAAACGCATGTCGCCGAAGCGGTCTTGCGGCACGGGCGCGTTGTACAGCGAGTTCTTGTGCTGCGCCTGGTTGACGGCGATCGAGCGCTTGGCGCGCGCGAAGTCGGCCGAGGCGAAATCCTCGAACAGCGAGTCGGCGACCATGTGGTAGACGTCGCTGACATCCTTGGTGTGCTGCTGGGCAAGGTTGCCCGAATCGATCAGGTACACCTCGCTGTACGGCTCGCGCGTCAGTTCCGGGCGGTCATACGCATCCCAGCGACCCACATAGCCCTTGTTGCCCATCATGGCCGATTCCAGCTCCATCAGCGCCGCATAACCGTTGGCCTCGACCCGGTCCTTGTTGGCCTTGGTGTAGCCGGTCGGCAAGAACAGCATCAGCTCCACGTCGGCCGCGCCCACTTCGCTGCGCGCCAGCCAGCGCGCCAGCAAGCCCATGTCGAGGAAGGAACCGGACCCCGTGCCGCCGGCCACGGAACCGACGATGACGATGCGGAAACGGTTCGTTTCCATGCGCAAGCCCAGCTCGGCCAGCTGGCGCTCGTGCGACAGGCCCGCCTTCAGCGCCTTCAGCTTCAAGCGGATCTTGTCGCGGATCTTCGCATACTTGTCGAAGAAATACAGGCGCGACACGGCGCGGATCTGGCCCGCGCCGCTGCTCATGTCGAAACGCAGCTCGCGGATGCGCTGCGGCGTCAGCGGCAGCCATTCCTTGATGTGCGGATATTTCTCCAAGGAATCTTCATCACGGCTGTACTTGTCCATGTCGAACGATTCGACCACCTTGTCGTCATCCGTGAACTTCACCTGGTCGAACTGCAAGTCCTTCGCCTGCGACTCGCCGCTTTCGATCACGGCGCCATTGTCGAGGTCGAAATGGATGAATTGCGCGATGGGAAAGTCGGCCAGCCCCTCGATGCGCGTGCGGTGGCCCGCCCCGCCCCACAGGGTGTTGAGGATGCGCCGGCGCACGCGCATCAGCACCTGCATGCCCGTGCCGCCGATGCCGATGAACAGGGTCGGGCGCAGTTCGATGATCTTGTCCTGCTTGCGCTCGCTGGCGCCGCCGGGGATGGTTTGGTTCAGGTTCTCTGCCATGGTGATTCCTTGGATGAAACGGGTTGCCGCTTAGCGGCGGCTGGAGGTGAACGTCAACAGCAACGCTACCAGGCCCACCAGCACCAGCGGTCCCATGAACAGTGGCGCGAGGAATTTATGCGCGTTCACGGCCGCCAGCACGACACCGGTCGCCAGGCTGGCCAGGAAGATGAACAGCCACCAGCCCGAGGCATTGGCCTTGTTCGGCGGCACGCGCTTGGCCACCAGGCCGTTCGCATAGGCATTCTTGGCAAAGAAAAAGGCGACGAACAGCAATAGCAGCACGACGCCGCCAATCAGGGTGTCGCGCGACGAGGTGTCCGTGGTGGCGGCCGCGTCGAACGCAGGCGCAGGCTCGGTGGTGGCGGTGCTGGCCGCGCCGGCGGCGGACGCGTCGGCGGCGGGCGGCGCGGACGCCGGGGCCGCTACGGGGGCCGGCAAGGTAAAGCCAGCGTTGTCTTTGGGTGTGTCTTGCGCCATGGTATGCCTCTAATGAAAAATGGAAGTAATTTTTAGGGTATCGTTGCTCAGGCCAGGCTCAGGCTATGGCCTTCGGCCACACGCACGACGACCGGCTTGCCCAGGCCACGCTTGAGTTCGCCAATGTCACGGCCGTCATCATCGCGGATCTGCACGCTTTTGAACGGTTTGAGCAGCACTTGCCGCTGCACGCCGTCGGCCATCACCTTGTAGCGCGTGGCGCGCGTACCAAGCAAGCCCAGCGCCAGCAAGCCCAGCACGAACGCCAGCAAGCCGCCCAGCAGCGCCAGCACTGGCAGCAGCGGATACTGGATGCGCACCAGCAGCGGTATCGTTGCCTGCGAGGCGCGCACGCTGTCGGGCGGCGTGAACATTTCCGAGATCGGGTCGCCGGGGAACAGTTCCTGCAGGTCCTTGCCGAAGCTGGACGCCAGCGCCAGCCGCTGTTCCGACAGGCCCACCTGCGCCTGCAGGGGCAGCAGCACCTGCTTGCCCATGGCGGCCATCGCCTGCGCCGACCACGGCGACGGGATCTGCGCCATCGGCAACGCAAACTGCACCTGCACGGACTGGCTGGCGCCCGGCTGCAGCTGGCGGATTTGATCTGGCGCAACGTGCAGCGGCGCGTTCTGGCCCGCCAGGCTGGCGTGTACCTTGGCGCTGTCGATCACGTACGGGAAAAACATGTTTTGCAGCGACGCCTGCAGCACCACCTGCGGCACCAGCTTCGCCGCATCGACGTCGAGCACGATGGTGCGCCCGTCGCGGCCCAGGCTGGCGTGCACATTGGGGCTGTTCTTGACGGACTGGGGCACGATGCGCACGGCATCCTGGTCCACCGGTTTCAGGCGCGCGGGCGGGCGCGTCAGCACTTGCGACAGCCGCCCCTCGGCCAGGATGCGGGTCAATGCCTCGGCCGCGGGCTGGCCGTAGGCAAGCGCGTACACCATCAAGCCCTTGGCGCTGTACAGCTTGCCCTGCACGGGCATGCGCAGCGGAAACACCACCGTCTTGGTGATCGACGGCTCCAGGTGCAGCAAGCGGTAAAAATCGCGGTTGCGTTCGGCCGTCTGGCTGTCGTTGTTCGGGCTGTTCTTGTTATTCGTAAAGATCCACACGATGCCGGAGGCGGACTGGAACGGCCCCGTGATGGTCTTGGTGACGGCTTCCTGGAAGTCCGTGTCGGCCAGCGCACCGCCGGCGCCCTTGCGCGCCAGGCCCAGACTGGCCAGCTGGCCGGCCACGCCGGCGCCGCCCTGCCCCTGCCCGATCAGCGATGGCGACACATTGCTGCCGCTGCTCTGGCTGAAGGCCAGGGTGTAGACCTTGTCGGACGGCCCCGTGGCGGCCTGCGCCACGGCGCCCACGAGGGCTTTCAATTGCGAATGTTCATCCGTATAGAACGGCTCCATCCAGCCCGAGTTTTGCACCAAGAACGCCTGCTGGATGCCGGCCGCGTGCGCGGCGGCGGCGCTGAAAAACGCGGCGCAGGCCACGGTCAGTAAGCGCGCCTTCATGCCTGCAAGGCCCAGCCATCGATGCGCGACAGCAGCGGGTGGTAGGCCCACAGCGTGCCTTCATGTACAAACAGGCGTACGCGCCACGGCTCGCTGACGGCGAAGGTGTGGAACACGGTTTCGCGCAATTCATCGTCCTGCACCAGCTGGGCCGCCAGGCGCTCGCTCGAACGCAGCACGCTGGACAGGCCGGCGCTGGTGGCAAACTTGACGCCGAAGACGCTGTTGCCGCCGCCCGATTCGAGCAGCGGCATGACGGCCTGGTTCTTGCCGCCGTCGTCGCCGTGTTCCGGCTCTTCCCACGGCGCCGTTTTCAGCTTGGTGGCGAAGCGGTAATTGAAGCTGCCCGAACACAGGCGCGGCGCCAGCGCGTCGGCCTTCTCGGCCTGGCTGCCCAGTTTCACGTAGACATAGGTGCCGCGGCGGCTTTCAAAGCACAGCTGCCACAGGCCGCCGTCACGCGACAGGTAGGGGCTGCCGAATTCGAAATGCGGCACCAGCCCTTCCGGCCACGGCGTAAACGAAGCGGCCACGTTGCCGTCCGGCTGCAGCTGCAGCCGGAGCTGGCCGTTGGCGCAGGGCCACACGGCCATGCGGTTGTAGGCCACGGGCGCGCCGACGGCACCCAGATCCATCATGCCGTCGAGCAGCACGTCGCTGCCCTGCTTTTGTTGCGCGTCAAGGTTGACGAAGCGGATGCGGCCGTCGTCGTCGCGCAGCGGGGCCCACAGGCGGTTCTGGAACCAGACGGGCGCGGCCGCGCACGGCGCGCCGCCCACGTGCTCGACCACATAGGTGAGCGAAGGCACGTCGGGACGGATGCAGGCCAGGCCGTGGCTGGTCGGCAAGACCAGCACGCTATTGAAGTCCGGCACCAGCTCGGCGCGCCAGGCGCCGTGGGCCAGGTCCGATTCGGCCAGCAGGCTGCCATGGTCGGGGTCCAGCGCCAGCCAGCGTTTCGAGGCGGGCAGCCAGGCGTGCAGCACGGCCCTGCGCGGGTCGAGCGCCAGCAGCGCGGGCGCGCTGGTGCCGAACCGGGCGGAAAAGAATTCGTACTCGCCCGGCGGCGGCATGGGCAGCGACACTTCCGCCTGCGCATGTTCTTCG
Source organism: Janthinobacterium sp. TND4EL3 (assembly GCF_900156175.1). GTDB lineage: Bacteria > Pseudomonadota > Gammaproteobacteria > Burkholderiales > Burkholderiaceae_D > Janthinobacterium. Next base: position 167,117 of record NZ_FTMV01000007.1, on the reverse strand, counting down.
CGCGCGCGCTGGTCGGCCAGTTTCAGCGGCACGCCGGCCTGGCGCAAGCCGGCCGGGCCGGCCGGCGGCACGTCGCTGACGGCCTGTGCGCCGAAAGGCGCAACCCAAGGCGCCACCCCGGACGGCGTGGCAGCCGCGTCGGGCGGCACTTGCAAGGCGACGCCGGAAGCGGGGTCGTACGCGAATTCGGGCGGGAACTGCCGCACGGGCTCGCCGGCGGCGCCGGGCAGGCGGCGGGCGTGCATCAGCTTGCCGATATCGGCCTGGCTCAGTAAAGGCGAGACGTTCTGCCCGTCCGCGCTGCGCTGCATCGTCCACGCGCCAGCGTCATCCAAGTACCAGGTGCCGGAAGGCAGTGGCCAATCCCCAGAAGTTTTAAGGTCCATTATTTTTTCTATGACTAACGACAAGCGCCATGCAATGGCGCCGAACACGCTACGACGGGCTGGGGCTGTGGAAACAGTATCCCAGCCCAGGCTATTCTCATAGTAACGTCTTTTTATCTACATGGAAACATTGGATAAGTTTTCACCATGATGTCCGGCGCCATGCCAGCAGCAGATGCTGATGTTTATGACAATATTTCCAGGCCTTGCTGCGCGCGTACCTTCGTCAGCAGCTTGGTGGTCGAGCGGTCGTGCTCGAAGTCGATGGCCACGGCCTGGCCGCCGTACGCCAGCACGGCGCGCCCTTCCGGAATGGCCGCCATGTCGTAGTCGCCACCCTTGGCATAGATTTCCGGTTCGATTTCCTGCACCACTTCCAGGGCGCTGTCTTCCGAGAACGGCACGACCAGGCTCACCGCTTCGAGCGCGGCCAGCACGGCCATGCGGTCTTCGCAGCTGTTCAGGGGGCGGTCGTCGCCCTTGCCCAGACGTTTCACCGAAGCATCAGTATTCACGGCAACGACCAGCGAGGCGCCCAGCGCGCGCGCCTGCGCCAGGTAGGTCACGTGGCCGCGGTGCAAAATGTCGAACACGCCGTTCGTCACCACCACCGGTTTCGGCAGGGCCGCGGCGCGGGCACGCAATTCGTCACGGCCGCACAGTTTGTTTTCAAAGTCAGGCATCGGTATCTCTTGTTGGGTTAAATATGGTCACGCTCGGGCGTGGCTATCGCCTTGGATGCCGCCCGCATCCGGGCGCCAGGCATCGATCAGGGCCAGGACCGCCGGTTCCAGGCTGTCCCGGGCGATGGAATCTTGCCGGTAATAAATCATCAGCGCATACACGCCGGCCAGGCGGCTGACGGGCGCCGACAGCGCATATTCGTTGCCGCGCGCCGGTTGCCGGGCACGCCAGTAATTAATTGCCGCTTCCAGCGCCTGTATGTGCACATCCATCACCCTCTCCCTCCGCCGCCCACTCCCGCATTATAGGGGGCGATCCGCTACAATACGCCATCGGCGCCACAGTTTCACGTTTGCGCCACCTTTCATTCATTGCAAGTAAGCACTTCCTGTGTTTCAATCAACCTATGACACTGACTGAACTGAAATATATCGTTGCAGTCGCGCGAGCGAAGCACTTCGGCCATGCCGCCGAAGCCTGTTTCGTTGCCCAACCCACCTTGTCAGTGGCCATCAAGAAACTTGAAGACGAACTGGGCGTGGTCCTGTTTGAACGGGGCGGCGCGGAAATCTCCGTCACGCCCCTGGGCGCGCAAATCATCGCGCAAGCCGAGCGCGTGCTGGAACAGACGGCCGCCATCAAGGAACTCGCCAAGCAGAACAAGGACCCGCTGGCTGGCCCCCTGCGCCTGGGCGTGATCTACACGATCGGCCCCTACCTGCTGCCGCCGCTGGTCAAGGCCATGATAGACCAGGTGCCGCAAATGCCCCTGATCTTGCAGGAAAACTTCACGGTTCGTTTGCTCGAACTGCTGCGCCAGGGCGAACTGGACGTGGCCATCATGGCCCTGCCCCTGCCCGAACACGGCATGGCCATGCAGGAACTGTATGACGAACCGTTCGTCGTGGCCATGCCGCGCCACCATCCCTGGACGGCGCGCGCGAAGATCGCCGCGCAGGACTTGAAGTCGGAAACCATGCTCTTGCTGGGCAATGGCCACTGCTTCCGCGACCAGGTGCTGGAAGTGTGCCCGGAAATGGCGCGCTTTTCCTCGCCCGGCAACGGCATGCAGCGCACCTTCGAAGGTTCCTCACTGGAAACTATCCGCCACATGGTGGCCAGCGGCATCGGCCTGACGGTCTTGCCGCGCGCGTCCGTGCCGAACATGCATGCCACCGACGGCATGCTCGAATACCGCCCCTTCGCCGAACCCGTGCCATCGCGCCGCGTGGTGATGCTCTGGCGCAAGAGCTTTACGCGCAAGGCCGCCATCGACGCCCTGTGCTCCGCCATCGCCAGCTGCGAGCTGCCCGGTATCACCTCCTTGTACGACGACGAAGACTAGCGGCCAGGCGCAAAATAGTACGGTGCGCACTATTTTGCGATAATCGATCTTTCTCTTCAACAAGATCGAGTCTTCCATGAACAAGCTGGCGCTGTATTTCCGCCTGATACGGCTGGACAAGCCTATCGGTACCGTATTGCTGCTGTGGCCTACCCTGTGCGCGCTGTGGCTGGCGCAGCAGGGCGTGCCGGACTGGCGGCTGTTGCTCATTTTTACGCTTGGCACGTTCCTGATGCGCTCGGCCGGCTGCGCCATCAACGACTACGCGGACCAGGATATCGACAAATTCGTCAAGCGCACCGTGGACCGCCCCATCACCAGCGGACGCATCAGCGGCAAGGAAGCGCTGGCCGTGGCCGGCGTGCTGACCGTGCTGGCCTTCTGCCTGATCCTGCCCTTGAATGCGCTGACGAAGCAGCTGTCGGTGGCCGCCGTCATCATCGCCGGCACCTACCCCTACTTCAAGCGTTTCTTTGCGATTCCGCAAGCGTACCTGGGCATCGCCTTCGGCTTCGGCATCCCCATGGGCTTTGCCGCCATCACGGATTCCGTGCCCGTCGTCGCGTGGCTGCTGCTGCTGGGCAATGTCTTCTGGGCCGTGGCCTACGATACGGAATACGCGATGGTCGACCGCGACGACGACCTGAAAATCGGCATCAAGACTTCGGCCATCACCTTCGGCCGCTACGACGTGATCATCATCATGTTCTGCTATGCCGCATTTTTGCTGTTGTGGCTGGTCTGCGGCTGGCATCTGGGCCTGCGCTACTGGTATGTGGCGGGGCTGCTGGTGGCGGCCGGCTGCGCCGTTTATCACTACACACTGATCCGCGCACGCGAGCGTATGCCGTGTTTTGCGGCATTCCGGCATAATAACTGGCTAGGAGCAGCGGTGTTTGCGGGAGTGGTATTGGACTTTGCTTTCCGTTAATCAATGATCCTTGCGCTGCAGCAGCCTTTGAGGCGGCGCAAGACAAGCTGGCCGCTGCTGTCTACACTGGTATTTCACTGTGCAGTTTCACTTCCATGAGGTAATACATGAGCTCGATACATACCGGAAAATCCAGCAACGACAGCGTCCTTGCCGACGCCGACAAGGCGCGTGAAAAACTGGCTGGCGACCTGAAAAACGTCATCCATGAAGCGGAAGGCTGGCTCGATGGCGCCAAGGACCAGACGGGCGAGAATGTCAAAGCCGTCAAGGACAAGTTCATCGCCACCCTGGAAACGGCCAAGAAGGATTTGATCAAGCTGGAAGAAGACTTGCTCGAACGTACCAAGAAGGCGGCCAAGGCCACCGATGAATACGTGCAGGACAATCCATGGAAAGCCGTGGGCGCGGGCGCCGTCGTGGGCGTGCTGTTCGGCCTGCTGTTGTCCTCGCGCCGCTAGAGCGGCGCACTCCTTCCGGCGGCAGGCGCGCCGGGCAGCATCGACGGCACGGCCGTCCCCGATACGAAAGGCAGCAATGGCTATCGTTCATCATGTCGCCCAGGTCGCAGCGACCCTCGCCGCCATCGTCCAGACCCGTCTGGCCCTGGCGGCCGTGGAAATGGAAGAAGAATCGCTGCGCTTCCTGTCCTATCTGGCGCTGGCCATGCTGGCGCTGCTGTGCCTGTTCGTCGGCCTCGTCTTGATCGTATTCCTCGTCATCGTGCTGTTCTGGGATACGCACCGCATCGCCGCCATCGCCGTCACGGCCGCCGTCTTCATCGCCGCCGCTATCGCCACCCTGCTGGGCGTGCGCGCCAGTTTCCGCAGCAAGCCGAAACTGCTGTCCTTCACACTTTCCGAACTGAACAAAGACCTGGACGAGCTGCAATTGCTGGCCCGCCGGGGATCGGAGCGGCCATGACCACGCATCCCACCAAACTGGCCCACGTGCACACGGCAGCCAGCCTGGCGCAGCGGCGCGACGCGCTGCTGGCCGAATGCGCGCTGCAGCGCCTGGCCCTGGGCGTGCAGACGCGCCAGCTGCTGGAACCATTGACGGGCGGCAATCTGCGCCACACGCTGGCCACGCGTTTTAAAATTCCCCTGATGGTGGGCGGCGCCGTGCTGGGCCTGGTACTGGTGCGCCCGCGCCGCTTCCTGCCGCTGCTGCGGGCCAGCGGCGCGCTGCTCAGGCATGCCACCACCGCCCTGCCCGTCGTGCTGGCGCTGGCGCAGCGTTTCAGCAAGAAAGAAACGCCGCCGTAACTATTTTTGCGCCTGGCTGCATCCAAATGGCGGACCCGTGCGTATGTAGGATATCAACCAGCCGGTTGAGCCAACGACCAGGAGTTCGCCATGCATGCCTTCATTGCCCCACGCCATACCGCCCCCTTGCTCACCGTCCTGTGCGCCGCCCTGCTCGTGGCCGCCTGTGCCCCCATGAGCGCGCGCTATTCGCAGGAACACTTGCCGAACGCCGTGCAAGTACCCGCTGGCCACCAGGTCGCCATGCAGACGGTGGGCGTGGGCAAGATCGCCTACGAATGCAAAGCGAAAAAAGACATGACGGGACATGAATGGGCCTTCGTGGGACCGGACGCGGCCCTGAACGACCGCAGCGGCATGCAAGTGGGCACGTATGCGGGCCCGCCGGCCACCTGGGCCAGCCTGGACGGCTCGAAAGTGACGGCCACGCAAGTGGCCGTGGCGCCGGCCGGCGCGGGCAATATCCCGTATCAACTGGTCAAAGCCAATCCGGCCATGGGTAGCGGCGCCATGCAGGGCGTCAGCTACATCCAGCGCGTGGCCACCAGCGGCGGCGTGGCGCCAAGCAGCCCCTGCGGCATGGAGTCCGTCGGCGCCAGACTATGGGTGCCCTACCAGGCCGACTACATCTTCTGGAAAGCCGCATAAACACGCGGCCAGGCCGGCCCAAGCCGCTTCCCGGCCCGGGCCGCGCCGTGAAACGCGTCGCCTTACTTGCCCAGCTCGTCCCCCATCTCGCGCCCGCGCTGGGCGGCCGCCTTGATGCCCTTGACGATGGCCGCCTTCACGCCGCTCTCTTCCATGCTGGTCAGCGCCGCATACGTCGTGCCGCCCTTCGAGGTGACGCGCTCGCGCAGCAGGGACACGGGTTCGCTGGAGTTCGCCGCCAGCTGCGCCGCGCCCGTAAACGTGGCAATGGCCAGCTGCGTGCCCTGCTCCGGCGTCAGGCCCAGTTCGGCAGCCGCCTGCTGCATCGCTTCGATAAAGTAAAACACATAGGCGGGGCCGCTGCCGGAGACGGCCGTGACGGGGTCGATCTTCGCTTCGTCGTCGAGCCAGACGGTCTGGCCGACGGCCCGCAGGATGGCGTCCGCCGTCTTTTTCTGCTCTTCGCTCACGCCGCTGCTGGCCACCATGCCCGTGATGCCCATGCCGATCAGGGCCGGCGTATTCGGCATGCAGCGCACGATGGCGGAATAATCGCCAAGCCAGCGCGACAAATCGGCCGCGCGGATGCCGGCCGCGATCGACAGGATCAAGGGCGGCCGCTCGCCGTCGAGGAAGGGCAGCAGTTGCGCCGCCACTTCGCGCATGCTTTGCGGCTTGACGGCCAGCACGATCACGTCCACGCCGCGCAGCGCGTCACCGGCGGCGGAAGCCGTCGTCACGCCGAACTGCGCCTGCAGTTTTTCCAGCGCGGGCGCATGCGGGTCGATCACGTGGATGTTGCCGCCCAGGGTCAGCTTGCCCGCCAGGCCGGCGATCAGGGCCGCGGCCATGTTGCCGCCGCCTACAAATGCGATATTCAATTCTGTCGTCATGGCTGTGCTTTCAAAAAAAATCAGGAATAGTTGCGGGAACCGAAGATGGCGCTGCCCACGCGCACGATGGTAGCGCCCTCGAGCACGGCGGCGCGCAAGTCGGCCGACATGCCCATCGACAAGGTGTCGAGCGCCAGGCCGTCCGCCTGCAATTGTTCGTACAGCGCACGCAATTGCGCAAACGCAAGGCGCTGGCGGCGGAGATCCGTTTCCGGCTCGGGTATCGCCATCAGGCCCCGCAGGCGCAGGCGCGGCAGCTGTGCCACGGCATGGGCCAGCGCCGGCAAGTCAGCCGGCGTCACGCCGCTCTTGCTCGCTTCGCCGCTGATATTGACTTGCAGGCAGATATTCAGGTCCGGCAAGCCGGCCGGGCGCTGCTCGGACAGGCGCGCGGCGATCTTTTCCCGTTCCACCGTGTGCACCCAGTCGAAATGCTCGGCAATCGGGCGCGTCTTGTTGCTCTGGATGGGGCCGATGAAATGCCATGCAGGGACGTGCTGCGGTGCGGCCTCCTTCACAAGAGCGATCTTGTCGAGCGCTTCCTGCAGATAATTTTCGCCAAACGCCATCTGCCCCGCCCGCATGGCCGCCAGCACGGCGTCCGCGCCGAAGGTTTTTGACACGGCCAGCAGGGTCACGTCGGCAGGGGCGCGCTGCGCCTCCACGGCGGCCTGCGCAATACTGTCGCGCACGGCTTGCAAGTTCTGTTCGATTGTGGACATAATCATTTTCTAGTGTATAGGGGCGGCGGCACAGTGCGCCAGCCCATCAATGCAGGCACAGGGATTATAAATGGACATCTCCGAACTACTCGCTTTCTCCGTCAGCAACAAGGCTTCCGACCTGCACCTGTCTTCCGGCCTGCCGCCGATGATACGGGTCCATGGCGACGTGCGCCGCCTCAACGTGGCCCCGCTCGAGCACAAGGAAGTGCACGGCATGATCTACGACATCATGAATGACAGCCAGCGCAAGGCGTATGAAGAAGCGCTCGAGTGCGATTTCTCGTTCGAGATTCCCGGCCTGGCCCGCTTCCGCGTCAACGCCTACAACCAGGAACGCGGTGCCTCGGCCGTGCTGCGCACGATTCCGTCGAAAGTGCTGACCCTGGAAGACCTGAACGCGCCGCGCATCTTCGGCGAGCTGGCCATGCGCCCACGGGGACTGGTACTGGTGACGGGCCCGACGGGTTCGGGCAAGTCGACCACCCTGGCGGCGATGGTGAACCACGTCAACGAACGGCTGAACCACCATATATTGACCATCGAAGACCCGATCGAATTCGTGCATGAGCCGAAGAAATGCCTGATCAACCAGCGCGAGGTGGGTTCGCACACGCATTCCTTCAGCAATGCGCTGCGCTCGGCCCTGCGCGAAGACCCGGACGTGATCCTGGTGGGCGAACTGCGCGACCTGGAAACCATCCGCCTGGCGCTGACGGCGGCCGAAACGGGCCACCTCGTGTTCGGCACCCTGCACACCTCGTCGGCGGCCAAATCCATCGACCGCATCATCGACGTCTTCCCCGCCGAGGAAAAGGAAATGGTGCGCGCCATGCTGTCCGAATCCTTGCAAGCCGTGATTTCGCAAAACTTGCTCAAAACCAAAGATGGCGCGGGCCGCGTGGCCGCGCATGAAATCATGCTGGCCACGCCGGCCGTGCGCAACCTGATCCGCGAAGCAAAAGTGGCGCAAATGTATTCGGCCATCCAGACGGGCGCCAACGTGGGCATGCAGACCCTGGACCAGTGCCTGTCCGACCTCGTGCGGCGCGGCGCGATTTCGGCGGAAACGGCCCGTTCGGCCGCCAAGTCGCCTGAAAACTTCCCCGGATAAGCCATGCAGACGACGCACGAACACTATGGCGCCATGCACGCGCTGCTGGCGCAGATGCGCGAACGGGGCGGCTCCGACCTGTTCATCACGGCCGGCTTTCCGCCCGCCATCAAGCTCGACGGCAAGCTGACGCCGCTGGCGGGCGGCGCGCTGGCCGCGCAACAGGCGGCCGGCTACGTGCGCGCCGTCATGAACGAGCGCCAGGCGGCCGAGTTCGAGTCCAGCCGCGAAGCCAATTTCGCCATCAGCCCGGACGGCCTCGGGCGTTTCCGCGTGTCCGCCTTCGTGCAGATGGGCCAGGCGGGCATGGTCTTGCGATTGATCAATACCGCCATCCCCACGCTGGATAGCCTGGGCCTGCCCGCCATCCTGCAAGACGTGGTGATGAGCAAGCGCGGCCTCGTCATCATGGTGGGCGCCACGGGCTGCGGCAAGTCGACCACCCTGGCGGCCATGCTGGGCCACCGCAACGCGCACAGCCATGGCCATATCATCACCATCGAAGACCCCGTGGAATTCATCCATCCGCACGGCAACTGCATCGTCACCCAGCGCGAAGTGGGCGTCGATACGGACGACTGGGCCACGGCCCTGAAAAACACCTTGCGGCAGGCGCCCGACGTGATCCAGATCGGCGAGATACGCGACCGCGACACCATGGACCACGCCATCGCGTTTGCCGAGACGGGCCATCTGTGCCTGGCCACCCTGCACGCGAACAACGCCAACCAGGCGCTCGACCGCATCATCAATTTCTTCCCCGAAGAGCGGCGCCAGCAATTGCTGATGGACCTGTCGCTCAATTTGAAGGGCATGATTTCGCAGCGCTTGATCCCCAACAAGGATGGCGGCGGGCGCCAGGCGGCGCTGGAAATCCTGCTCAATTCGCCGCTGATGAGCGAGCTGATCTTCAAGGGCCAGGTGCACGAGATCAAGGAGCTGATGAAAAAATCGCGCGAGCATGGCATGCAGACGTTCGACCAGGCCCTGTTCGACCTGCACGAGGCGGGCGCCATCAGCTACGAAGACGCGCTGCGCAATGCGGACTCCGTCAACGACCTGCGCCTGGCGATCAAGCTCAAGGGCGCAACGGCGCCGGCGGCGGCGCCGCCCTCCACGGCCACCAAACTGGGACTCCTGTGACATGAACAACATCCACGATGTCGAGGCGACGGCGCTCGACGGCACGCCCGTCGACCTGGCCCGCTACAAGGGCAAGGTATTGCTGATCGTCAATACGGCCAGCGCCTGCGGCTTCACGCCCCAATACGCGGGACTCGAAGCGCTATACCGCGAATTCCACGACCAGGGCCTCGTCGTGCTGGGCTTTCCCTGCAATCAATTCCGCCAGCAGGAACCGGGCTCGAATGCGGACATCGGCGCCTTTTGCGAAAAGAACTTCGGCGTGACCTTTCCCCTGTTTGCCAAGATCGACGTGAATGGCCCGCATACCCACCCCCTGTTTGCGCAATTAAAACAGGCGGCACCCGGCATATTCGGCACGCAGTCGATCAAATGGAATTTCACCAAATTCCTGGTGCGCAAGGATGGCCGCGTATTTCGCCGCTACGCGACGGCCAGCAAGCCGGCCAGCCTCGTGGCCGACATACGGAAACTGCTACAGGAGTAAAAATTCATCGTTTTGATTAAAGACAACAATCATGCAAAATCAATAAATTCGTATTTATTTCATGCCTGACATCAATATTGTGTTTCCAATAGCAAATTTCAGTGATAATGTTTACATAATTATTCGCAGATATCGATCAAAAAACGATGCCAGTCTTTGGGAAAATATTGTCTTCATGGATGCGGATGGGCTGCTATTGCCGCCTTTTCATCCCTATTTTCCTTCTGATACTCGCCGTTTCCGCCGTCCGTTATCACGTCCTGCTCGATACGGAAACGGCGCTGGCCAATTCCCGCTACCAGAACGATGCGCGGCAACTCAATCTCTACCTGGCCAATACCGTGCTGCCGGTGGCCGTGCAGGCAAACATGGAGAGCTTGCGCGACAATGTGCAGCAGGCGCTGCGCGGCGCCCTGCCGCTGAACCGCAGCCTCGCCGCCATCCGCTGGGATAGCGCTTCCGAACACATCGAGATACGCGCCGACCGGGAACTGGCCGAAGAACTGGCGGCCACGGTACCGGCATGGTTTGCGCGCCTGGCCGGCATCACGGCCATCAGCAGCCGCCTGACGGTGGCCCTGCCCGGCGGTGGCGACGGCATCCTCGACCTGCACTACACGCCCGGCCTGCCGCTGACGCAGGTATGGCACAGCGTACGCCAGCAGGCCATGCTGAGCGCCATCAATATCGTCCTCGTTTTTTTGCTGCTGGGCCTGATCCTGGCCTCGCACCGCAGGCTGCTGGCGCGCCTCGTGCAGGCCAGCGACCGCTTCCGCGGCGGCGACTTCGCCGTGCGCCTGGCGGCCGGCGGCACGCCCGAGGCGCAAGCCGTGTCGCAGGCCTTCAACAGCATGGCCGGCAATATCGAAGAGCTATTGAGCTCGCTCAAGACCAGCCAGCGCCAGCTGGGCGAACAACTGAACGAAACCGTGCACATGCAGCAGGCCCTGCAAAAGCTGTCATGGCAAAACTACAATGACGTGCTGACGGGCTTGCCCAACCGGGCCGCGCTGGCCGCCCGCTTCGAGCAGGAAATGTTCCTCGCGCGCGAACGCCAGCGCCTGCTGGCCGTGTGCCTGTTCGACCTCGACCACTTCCAGGCCATCAACGACCGCCACGGCGCCGAGGCAGGCGATGAAATCCTCAAGCAGGTGGCCGGCAGGCTGCACGGCTTTTCGGGACAGGTTCACTATGCGGCGCGCCTGGGCGGCGATGAATTCGTCCTGCTGCTGTGCGGCCAGGCCAGCATCGCCAGCATCGAACAGAACGTCACGCAGCTGATGGCCGAGCTGGCCCGTCCCTACCAGTGCGACCAGCAGGCGCTGCACATGACGGCCAGCGCCGGCGTCGCCGTGTATGCGGGCAAGGACCTGAATACGGAAAGCCTGCTGCGCCACGCCGACCACGCCGTCTACCAGGCCAAATTGACGGGGCGCAACCAGTACCACTTCTTCGACACGAATCTCGACGAGGAAGTGCGCACCCACCACAACCAGCGCACGGAAGTGCGCCAGGCCCTGATCAACGGCGAATTGCGGCTGTACTACCAGCCGAAGGTGAACATGCGCGCCGGCACGGTGGTGGGCATGGAAGCGCTGCTGCGCTGGCAGCATCCGCGCCGCGGCGTGCTGGCGCCGGCGCAGTTCCTGCCCCTGGTGGAACAGACGGATCTGATCATCGACATCGGCGAATGGGTGCTGCGCCAGGCCCTGTGGCAGATGCAGCGCTGGAGCGACGCCGGCCAGCACTGGGTGGTCAGCGTGAACATCGCGGCGCGCCACTTCCAGCAGCCCGATTTCGTCTCGCGCCTGAAAACCATCCTCGGCGAATTTCCCGGCGTGCGCGCCAGCATGCTGGAGCTGGAAATCCTCGAATCGTCGGCCCTGCACGACATCGAGCACGTGCGCCGCATCATCCGCGCCTGCCAGGCGCTGGGCATCACCTTCGCGCTCGACGATTTCGGCACCGGCTACTCGTCGATGTCCTATCTAAAACGCCTGCCGGCCAACATCGTCAAGATCGACCAGAGCTTCGTGCGCAACATGCTCAACGACCGCGACGACCTGCACCTGGTGCGCGCCGTCATCGGGCTGGCCCGTTCGTTTTCGCTGACGGTGATCGCCGAAGGCGTGGAAAGCATCGAACACGGCGCGCGCCTGATCCAGCTGGGCTGCGACCTGGCGCAAGGCTACGGCATCGCCCGCCCCATGCAGGCGGACGCCGTGCTGGAGTGAGCGGATAAATTCATCCCCGCGCCGCAATGGCGTATCGCGCAATACAGCGAAGTACCTATTTGACGGGCGTCAAGGCCGAATCAATCAGCTCGATCCAGTGCCGCACGGGCGTCTGCGTGCCCGACTGCAAATGGCTCAGGCAGCCGATATTGGCCGACACGATCATCTCCGGCTCGCACGCTTCCAGGTTCGCCACCTTGTTGTCGCGCAGCTGCTGCGACAGTTCCGGCTGCAGGATCGAATACGTGCCGGCCGAACCGCAGCACAGATGGCTGTCCGCGCACAGGCGCACGTCGACGCCGACGGCGCGCAGCACCTGCTCGACCTTGCCGCGCACCTGCTGGCCGTGCTGCAGGGTGCACGGCGGGTGATACGCCACCCGTTTGCCGATGCGTCCTTGCAGCAGCGCCACCAGCTGCGCCTCAAACGCGGGCATGATCTCGGACAAATCGCGCGTCAGTTCCGCGATGCGCCGCGCCTTGTCCGCATACTGCGCATCGTGCGCCAGCAGGTGGCCGTATTCCTTGACGGTGGCGCCGCAGCCCGAGGCCGTCATGACGATGGCTTCGGCGCTGTCGACATACGGCCACCAGGCGTCGATATTGCGGCGCATGTCGTCCAGCGCCGCCTCCTGGTCGTTCAGGTGATGGCGCAGGGCGCCGCAGCAGCCCGCCTTGGGCGCGACGATCAATTGCACGCCCAGCGCGTCGAGCACGCGCGCCGTGGCCGCGTTGATGTTGGGCGACATGGCCGGCTGCACGCAGCCGTCGAGCAGCAGCATGGTGCGCGCGTGCCGGCGCGCCGGCCATGCCCCCGCATTCGCGCCGGGGCGCAATTTATCCTGCAAGCCTTTTGACAGCAAGGGCCGCAGCGCCTGCCCCGCCTTGTACACGGGCGTAAACAGCCAGCGGCGCGGCAAGGCTTCCTTCAGGGCGAAGCGCAAGGCCCGTTCGCGCAAGGGGCGCTGCACGCGCTGCTCGACGACGTGGCGGCCGATGTCGACCAGGCGCCCGTACTGCACGCCGGACGGACAGGTCGACTCGCAGTTGCGGCAGGTCAAACAGCGGTCCAGGTGCGTCTGCGTCTTGGCCGTGACGGGCGCGCCCTCCAGCACCTGCTTGATCAGGTAGATGCGTCCGCGCGGGCCGTCGAGTTCATCGCCCAGCAGCTGGTAGGTGGGACAGGTGGCCGTGCAGAAGCCGCAATGCACGCAGGCGCGCAGGATGGCTTCGGCTTCGTCGCCTGCCGGCGTATTCTTGATGAAATCGGCGAGATTGGTTTGCATGCGCTCAAGTCATTCTGTGCGGGTTGAAGATGCCGGCCGGGTCGAAAGCCTGCCGCAGGCGCTGGTGGATTTTTTCTACGGCCGGCGCCAGCGGATGGAACACGCCGACCGCCTTGTCGCCGCCGCGGAACAGGGTGGCGTGGCCCCCGAGAGCGGCCACCGCCTGGCGGATGCGCTGGCCGCCTGCCGCATCGGCGTCGCCGTCGAGCTTGAGCCAGCGCTGCGCCCCGCCCCACTCGACCAGCTGGCGCCCTTTCAGGATCACGGCGCTGGCGTGCGGCGGCAGCGACAGGCGCCACAGGCTGCCCGCGCCCGCAAAAAAGGCGTGCGTCTGCTCGCGCAGGGACAGCCAGAAGGCGGCCGCGTCATCGGGCGCGAGCAGCTCGCCGCCCAGCGACTGCAGGGCTGCCGAGACGGCCGCCTCGGCGCCGGACAGGCGCACGCTCAGGACACCGTCGTGCCAGCAGCTGGCCGATATCGGCAGCGGTTGACCGGCCCATTCATTGAGCAGGCGCAAGGCGGCGATTTCCGCGCACGCCAGGCGCAAGGTCGCTTCGCGCAGCGGCAGGGGCAGCACCTTGAGCGACACTTCCAGGATCAGCCCCAAGGTGCCCATGGACCCCGCCAGCAGGCGCGAGACATCGTAGCCGGCCACGTTTTTCATGACCTGCCCGCCAAAGGCCAGGCGTTCGCCGTGGCCATCCATCAGCACGGCGCCCAGCACGAAATCGCGCAAGGCCCCCGCGCTGGCCCGGCGCGGGCCGGACAGCGCACTGGCGACGACGCCGCCCACGGTGGCGCCGGGGCCGAAATGGGGCGGCTCGAAAGCCAGCATCTGCTTGCGCGCGGCCAGCGCCGCCTCGATCTCGGCAAGCGGCGTGCCGCAGCGGGCCGTGATCACCAGCTCCGTCGGTTCATAGTCGATGATGCCCGCATACGCGCGCGTGTCGAGCACCTCGCCGTCAAGCTGCTGGCCATACCAGTCCTTCGTGCCGCCGCCGCGCAGGCGCAAGGGCCTGCGCGCCGCGCTGGCAGCGAGGATCTGCTGCCTGAATTGTTCCACTATCGCTTGCAAAGGAGTCTCCGGCGGTTAAAAACGGGGCAGGTTGGCGAACGGCAGCCGCCCCGCCGTCACATGCATCTTGCCGAATTCGGCGCAGCGGTTCAAGGTGGGTATCGCCTTGTCCGGGTTCAGCAGGGCATGGGGGTCGAAGGCGCGCTTGACGGCAAAGAAGGCATCGAGTTCGGCGCGCGTAAACTGCACGCACATGGAATTGATCTTTTCCATGCCCACGCCATGCTCGCCCGTGATGGTGCCGCCCACGGCCACGCACAGGGCCAGGATGTCCGCGCCAAACGCCTCGGCGCGCTCGAATTCGCCGGGCATGTTGGCGTCGAACAGGATCAGCGGATGCAGATTGCCGTCGCCCGCATGGAACACATTGGCGCAGCGCAAGCCATGCGTCGTTTCCATGGCGGCGATGCCCGTCAACACTTCCGCCAGGCGCTTGCGCGGAATGGTGCCGTCCATGCAGTAGTAATCGGGCGAGATGCGGCCCGCTGCGGGAAAGGCGTTCTTGCGGCCGGACCAGAAGCGCATGCGCTCCGCTTCCGACTGCGAGACGGCAATCGCGCTGGCGCCCGCCCCTTCCAGCACGGCCGTCATGCGCGCGATTTCCTCTTCCACCTCTTCGTGCGTGCCATCGGCCTCGCACAGCAAAATGGCCGCCGCATCGGTGTCGTAGCCGGCCTTGACGAACGGTTCGACCATGCGCGAGGACGTCTGGTCCATCATTTCCAGCCCGGCCGGGATGATGCCGGCGGCGATCACGTTGGCCACGGCATTGCCGCCCGTGACGACGTCGTCAAAGGACGCCATGATGACCCGCGCCGTGGCCGGCTTCGGTATCAGTTTGACCGTCACTTCCGTGACGATGCCCAGCATGCCTTCGGAGCCGATGAAGACGGCCAGCAGGTCGAGACCGGGCGAATCGAGGCATTCGCCGCCCAGTTCCAGCACGTCGCCGTCGATGGTGACGACGCGCACGCGCAGCACATTGTGCACGGTCAAGCCGTATTTGAGGCAATGCACGCCGCCCGAGTTTTCCGCCACGTTGCCGCCGATGCTGCAGGCGATCTGCGAAGACGGGTCGGGCGCGTAGTACAGCGCGTGGGGAGCCGCCGCTTCGGAAATGGCCAGGTTGCGCACGCCCGGCTGCACCACGGCCGTGCGCGCGTAGGCATCGAGGCGGACGATGCGGTTCAGGCGCGCCGTCGACAGCACCACGCCGTCGGCGATGGGCAGGGCGCCGCCCGACAGCCCCGTGCCCGCGCCGCGCGGCACGATCGGCACGCCAAGTTCGCGGCAGACGCCGAGGATGGCGATGACCTGTTCCTCCGTATCCGGCAAGGTGACCACCATCGGCAGCTGGCGGTAGGCGGCAAGGCCGTCGCATTCGTAGGGGCGCGTGTCTTCCGCGTCGGACAGCACGCAGCGTGCCGGCAGCACGGCCAGCAGGGCCGCGACGACGGCTTGCTGGCGCGCGGCGGTCAATCCGGGTTCGGGGGCGGCATTGAGCATATGGGCAACTTAAGGGGGCAAAAGTGCATGGACGTGCAACGATTGTAAGCACAAAAGTGGCGCGCGGCGCATTTTTTGTCCGATTTGCGGGCAAATCCGGCGCCGGGCGGCGCACAGTGTCGTATGCTGCCCCCATTCTTCTTTGACAGGATCGACATCATGGGCAACCGACTCTCGAAAATCGCCACGCGCACGGGCGACAATGGCAGCACCGGCCTGGGCGACGGCAGCCGCACCAGCAAGGACAGCGCGCGCATCCACGCCATGGGCGACGTGGACGAACTCAATTCCAACATCGGCTTGCTGCTGTGCGAAGCCATGCCCGACGCCTTGCGCGGCGAACTGGTGGCCATCCAGCACGACCTGTTCGACCTGGGCGGCGAAATCTGCATCCCCGGCTACCAGCTGATCAAGGAAGAGCACGTGCTGCGCCTCGATGATTTACTGGCGAAATACAATGCCGACTTGCCGGCCCTGTCCGAATTCATCCTGCCGGCCGGCTCGCGCGCCGCCTCGCTGGCGCACGTGTGCCGCACCGTGTGCCGCCGCGCCGAGCGCAGCATCGTCGCCCTGGCCAATGCGGAGCCCCTGCACGAACATCCGCGCCAGTACGTGAACCGCCTGTCGGACCTGCTGTTCGTGCTCTCGCGCGCGCTCAACCGCTTTGCCGGCGGCAGCGACGTGCTGTGGCGGCATGACCGCACCAGGGGGTAAAACAGGAAGCGACAGATGATCACGGACCTGCAGGACGCGCCGCGCCTACAGCACTTCCAGAAAGCTCTTCAGCGCAATGATTTCCGCCGATGTCAGCTGCAATGGCTGCAACAGGGGCGAGGTGACGGGAAACTTCGGATCGGCCGCCTGCTGCGCGTTGTGCGGCACGGGGCGCGACATGCCCGCGTTATACATGTTCAGCAAGCCCACCATCTGCGGGAACAGGCCGTTGTGCATCCACGGCCCTGATTGCGCCACGCCGCGCAGGCCCGGCGTGCGGAACTTGCCCACGTCCTCGTCCCTGCCCGTCACCAGGTAGCGCCCCAGGTCTTCGTATTTCTTGCGCCCGTAATAGGTCAGTCCCAGGTTGTGGAATTGCTGGTCCGTCAGCAGGGCGCCGCTGTGGCAGCTCATGCAGCGCGCCTTGGTGCGGAACAAATGCAGGCCCAGCAGCTCGCGGTCGTTCAGGGCCGTGCGCTCACCCGCCAGAAAGGTATCGAAGCGCGTGACGGGCGGCAGCAGGGTGCGCTGGTAGTCGGCCAGCGCCGTCAGGATGCGCGGCAAGGTCACGCCTTCTTTCTTGCCGAAAGCAGCATTGAATTGCGCCGGGTAATCATCGAGCGCGGCCAGCTTGGCCGCCAGGGCCGGTACGTCCATGGCCATCTCGTCCGGATGCTGCAAGGGGCCCAACGCCTGTTCTTCCAGGGTGCTGGCGCGGCCATCCCAGAACAGCGGCTTGATCTGCGCCACGCCCAGCAAGCCCGGCGTATTGCGCTGGCCCTGCCGCCCTTCGTGCCCGACGGAAACACGCTTGCTGTCGGCAAAGCTGTGCGCGGGGCTGTGGCAGCTGATGCAGGCCACCGCGTTCGAGCGCGACAGGCGCGGGTCGTTGAACAGGCGCTGGCCCAGCGCCGCCACCTGTGGCGGCACCTGCGGCAGCGGCATCGCCGACACGGGCGCCATCTCGGCCGGCGTGACGCCGTCGGCCACCTGCGGCCGGGGCCAGCGGGCGATGGGCTGCGCGTAGAGCTGGCGCAAACAGGCCATGTCCCAGCCCTTGTCCGCTGCGCAGGCAACGCCGGCGGGAATGGCATCGCTGGCGCGGCCATCCATGCTCATCATCAGGCCCGCGCCGCCCGCCAGCAAGGCGGCCACGGCGAAGGTGGTTTTTTTCAGGTGGGATGCGAGTTTCATGCGCCTGCCGATACGTTCATTAGAAGCGGTAGCCGAGTTCCAGCGTGAACTGGCGGCCTTTTTCATACACCGTCTCGCTGGCCTGGAACAGCGGATTGCTGCGGTTGGTGACATTTTCGATACCCAGGTTCAGGTAGCCTTCGCCCGGCCCCGTCTGCGGCAGCGCGTACTGCACGCGCATGTCCCAGGTGAAGGACTTGCCGACCGTTTCGTCCCGGTAGACATTGGCCACGCCATCCTCGAACAGCTTCGCCTCGCCCGTCGCGACCATGCCCGTTTCCGGCCCCCGCATGCGCAGGAAGTTATCCACCTTCAGGCGGTACGCGGGCACATCGGTCGACAGCAGCAGGCGCGCCGTCCAGGGACGGTTGTAGTTATTCGCCGGACGGTCGATCCAGCGCACGAACTTGCCCTGGTAATAGATATACTCGTCCAGGTCGCCCGCGAGATTGCTCAGGGTGTCATCGTAACTGGCGTGCGACGAGCTGGTGCGCGTGTGGTCAAAGCCGAACTGCACCTGCGTGCTGCTGCCGCCCCAGCGCAGGGGACGGGCCGTTTCGGCGGCCAGCGTCCATACCTTGCTGTCGGTGCGGCCGATATTGTCCCAATAATAATTGGCGGCCGATGCCAGGTGCTGCACCATCTCGTCGCGGCCCGCGCGCAGCACGCGCTTGGCGCTCCACTTCACGCCGCCCCATAGATGGCTGATGCCCAGCATTTTCTCGTCCGTGTATGGCGTTTTCATGTCGCCCAGCTGGTACCAGGCCCAGTTGGCGGCCATCTCGGGCGCCGCCCAGTCCTTCAGCAAGCCGCCCGACAGGGTGCGCGTCTGCGCCTTCGTCTGCAGTGCCAGGCGCTTCGACTGCGCGTAGAAGTCGAAGAAATTGCGGCCATAGTAGCGGTTGGCGCCCAGCTCGACCTGCGTCGTGCCCTTGCCCGCCACATCCCAGAAGGCGGACAGGCGCGGCGCGATGCTCGACTTCGGCGCCAGGTCGTCCGCATCGTAGCGCACGCCCAGGCGCAGGCGCACGTCGCCCGCCCGGATATCGTCCTGCAGGAAGGCGCCACGCGTCTTGTTGCTCAACTCATAGGCGCCCGCGTAATAAATGATGCGCGACGCCAGGTACTGGCCGCGCACGTTGGCGGCGGCATTCCATGGCGTTGCCAGCGAGCAAAACTGCGTATCCACCCCGCCGCCCACCATATTGCAGGTGTTGGTGTTGAGCGACGCCGTGTACTGTTCGTAGGTGGTATTGCGGCGATAGCTGGACGTCTGCGTGCCCAGTTCCAGGCCCGCCTGGAAGGTGTGCGACATGCCCAGCCAGTCCAGCGGTTCCCACTTCAGCTTGCCCTGATAGTCGACGTTTTTCTGTTGCTGGTCCACGTCGCCCCAACCGCCTTCGCTGCTGTTCCAGCCGGAGGCGCCCGTGCCCGTCTTGACGCCCCAGTTCTTGTCGCTCGAATAGCGCCACAGTTTCCAGTTGCTCTCGTCCGCACCGCGCGAGCTGTCCATTTTCTTCCAGCTCAGGCGGTGTTCCACCGTCGCCTTGCCCAGCAGCGCCAGCGGATGGCTCAGGCCCAGGTTGTAGGCGTCGCCGCCGCTCTTCAGATGGAAGTTGCTGTTCCTGGCGCTGGCGATGAAATAGTCGCCATCGGACGGCGCATGCATGACGGAAAAGTCGGCCAGCACGCCGGGAGTGATGGTCCAGAAGCCGCGCACAAAGACGTTATCGTTGCCCCGTCGTTGCACCTTGCGGTTGGCGTCGCCTTCACTGATCAAGCCGTTGGCATAGCCTTTCAAGGGAATTTCCGACGTCTTGCGGATGAAACTGCCGATCAGGCTGAAATTCTCCGTCACCTTGCCCTGCAGCGCCGCGCGGTAGGTCCACTTTTCAAACTCGGGCTGCAAGGCGGCCGATGCCGACTGGGCGGCGCTGTCCTTCTGGCTGTCGCTGAGCTTGTATTGCATCCACGACGAGCGCGTGCTTTCGACGGACATCTGGCCGGCCAGCTTGCGCGTAGGGGCGCAGGTATTGGCCTTGACCACGCCGCCCTTGAAGCGGCCATATTCGGCGCCGATGTTCGCATCGAGCACCGTCACGTCGCACAGCAGGCTGGTGTCGACGGCAAAGCCCTGGCTGGCCGACGGCGGCGTGGCGTTGACGTTGGTGCCGCTGCTGGCGGGGCCGATATCGTTGTTGAAGGACATGCCGTCCATTTGATACAGATTGTCGTAGAACTTGGCGCCGTTGATGCTGATGTCGGCCGGTGCCAGTTCGCCCTGGGTGGCGGACGCTTGCTGCTTGTTATCGAATTGCACGCTGGGATTGATGCGCAACAAACTCGTGATATTGCCGTCGATGCCATTCATCGCTTCGATCTGGCGCCGGTCCAGGCGCTGTTCGCCCACCGATACCCGCTCGGCCTGCAGCCGCACTTCGGGCAGCACT
The DNA here is from genome assembly GCF_900156175.1 of Janthinobacterium sp. TND4EL3. Lineage (GTDB taxonomy): Bacteria > Pseudomonadota > Gammaproteobacteria > Burkholderiales > Burkholderiaceae_D > Janthinobacterium. Next base: position 147,038 of record NZ_FTMV01000007.1, on the reverse strand, counting down.
TGCGGCGCGGGTTCTTCGGAGTCGGCCTCGGCGGCGTAGGCAAACGGGGTGGCGGCGCCGGCGCCACAGGCCAGGCCAATGGCCAGTACGGACTGGCGCAAGTTAAGAATGGAAGACATGAACACCTTGAAACTGCGAAAAGGAAGAGACAGTCTCATGATGCCGCCCCCACTCAACGAGCCAGTGCCGCCGTACCATGCTGCCAATTGCAAATGATAACGATTGCTATTTGCATTTGCAATGCAGGAAGACCAAGACACGGCTATTTTTTGACGCGCGTAAAAATTTCGCGGCGGCCTGTTGCGTCCGCGCCACGCCCTCCGCTCATGCGGGCGCCGCCACCTTATCCGGCTGCGCATGCAGATGGTCGCGCAGCAAGCCGCGCAGCATCTGCACCTGCGCCACGGCGTCGGCCTGCAGGGGCGTCAGGCCCGCGCTGGCGCACTGGCCGGGCGCGCCGACATCGGCTTCACCGCGCAGCAGCGCATCGATTTCCGCGCTGACGGCGGCGATCCACTGCTGCAGCTCGGGCGTGGCCGGCTCGGCCTGGGGACTGAGGCTGATGCGCGCCGTGCTGCCCGCCACGCGGCGCAGCAGCGGCAAGGTGCGCAAGGCGGCCAGGCCCACGCCCTCGCTGCGGTCCAGGCGGCGCTCGATGCGCAGACGCTGCAGGACTTGCTCCGCGTTATTACTGGCCAGTCCCGCCTCGCGGCGCAGGCGCGCAATCGCGCTATCCCATTTACCGCCGGCCGCCAGCACGGCCAGCAGGTATTTCAGGTTGGCCGAGACGGCGTTTGCCAGGCGCTGATCCAGGTCATCCGCTTCGCGGTCGGGCCACAGGTAAAACGTGGCCAGCAGGGCCAGCACGCAGCCGAGCACATTGTTGCCCAGGCGGCTCACGGCATACACCATCTCGCTGGCCGGCGCCGCATAGTCGGCCACCAGCACGAAGGCCGGCGTCATGAACAGCACGTGCAGGCTGTAGCTGACACGGCGCAAGGCCATGGTGGCGACAATCAGGGGAAACACCACGAGCGAAATGCCCAGCGGCGTGTAAATGACGAGGCCGATCAGCACGGCCAGCACGGCTCCCAGCACGCTGCCGGCCACGCGCTCGATGCCGCGCGGCCAGGTGGTCGACACGGACGGCTGCAATATCAATAAGGTCGCCATGGTGGCCCAGTAGCCGAACGGGATGTGCAGCGCCTCGACCAGCAAAAAACCGGCCGTCGTCGCCAGCGACACGCGCGCCGCGTGGCGCCAGCTCAGCGACTGCGGCGTGGCGTTGACCTTCAGCGTCTGCCACGCCTGCGCCAGCGCCAGCAGGGCCACCTCGCGCCACGGCAGCTGCGTGGCGCGCGGCATGCCCAGGTCCATGAATTCCACGTTCAGGCGCAGCGGCAGCAAGGCGCCCAGCGCCGCTTCCAGCCGCCGTCCGCAGGCGGCCAGGCGGCGCTGCAACTCCAGCGGCGGCGTTTCCGGACGGCGCTGCACGGCCTGCCCCAGGCGGCGCAGCAGCACGGCCATCACTTCCAGGCTGCGCCGCGCGCGCGGGTCCTGGCGCAGCCGCTGCTGCTCGCGCTCGCAGGTATGCGTGACGGCGATCAGGTAGGCGAAGATGCGTTCGGCGTCGCTGAGGGCCAGCAGCAGGTTGTCGTACAGGGCGCTGCGGCCCGCCCGCGACGGCGGCACGGCGGCCAGCGCCACGCGGGCCGCTTCCAGCGCGGCGCGCGCCTGCGAGCGGTAGCTGGCGCCATGCGCGGCAAAGTCGCCTTGCGCCGGATCATGTTCGAGAAAGCGCGCATTGTCGCGCGCGATGCCGGCCAGGCGCGAATACGCGGCGCGCAGCGCGCGCCTGCTCGGGCTGAAAGGATGGATGCGCCACACCGTAAAGCTGAGCACGGTGGCGAACAGGCAGCCGAACATGTACAGGCCCAGGAAAGGCGCGCTCTGCGTCATCGAGTCCAGCGGATGCGTGACCATGACCACGCAAGCCGTGGCCGCCAGGATGGCCACTTGCGCCGTGGCCGCGCCCCAGATGCGCGCCAGCGCGCCGGCCCAGGAAAACAGCAGCACGGCGAGGGCCGCCGTCGCCACGCCATGGCCGGCCGCCAGCGCCGCCAGCCCGCCCACGACGGTCGACAGCAGGCCGAAGCCCACCATCGACACAAAACGCATGCGCCGCGTGCCGGCCGCATCGGCCAGGCAAGTCCAGAAGGCGCCGATGGCGGCCCAGGAAAAATCGGGATGGTCGAACAGCAAGCCCAGCAGCAGCATGGCGCTTGAGGCGCAGGCGGCCCGCAAACCCTCGGACAGATTCGTTTCATCGATGGCCAGGGTGACCATCCACAGGGGGCGGCGCTGCGCCAGGCTGTCGGTGTAGGCGTGCAAGCCCGTCAGCCAGCGGCCGGCCAGTGCGCGTGAACGGCGGTGAAGTTTCCTGAAATGCAAGATCAGCTTTGAAAGGTATCAAAGCGACATCGTAGCATTCCCCGCCGAAAAATGTTGCAGTGCAGCGTAAAATTCCTGCAGGCAAAAAAAAGCGGCACCGCAGTGCCGCTGTTCATGTGTACAAGCAAGCTTAGCTGACCATGGCCAGGCGGGGGCCGGCGGACGGGAAGCGCTGCTCGATCGACGCGGCGATGCCGGCGGCGTCCAGGCCCACGCTTTTCAGCAGTTGCACGGGGTCGCCATGGTCGATGAAGACGTCGGGCAAGCCCAGCATCAGAATCGGCTTGACGATCCCTTCGGCCGCCAGCGCCTCGGCCACGGCCGAACCGGCGCCGCCCATGATGCAGCCCTCTTCCACCGTCACCAGATAATCGTGCTCGGCAGCCAGCTGTTTCACCAGCGCCACGTCGAGCGGCTTGACGAAGCGCATGTTGGCCACCGTCGCGTCGAGCTTGTCACCGGCCGCCACGCTAGGTGCCACCATGGAACCGAAGGCCAGGATGGCGATGCGCTTGCCCTGGCGCTTGAGTTCGCCCTTGCCGATCTCGATGCTGCTCAGTTCCGGCACGATGGCAGCCCCCGTGCCGGCGCCGCGCGGATAGCGGATGGCGGCCGGGCCCGGATAATGGTAGCCCGTGGTCAGCATCTGGCGGCATTCGTTTTCGTCGGACGCGGCCATGACGACCATGTTCGGGATGCAGCGCAAAAACGCCATGTCGTAGTTGCCCGCGTGCGTGGCGCCGTCGGCGCCCACCAGGCCGGCGCGGTCCAGCGCGAACGTCACGTCCAGGTTTTGCAGGGCCACGTCGTGGATCAGCTGGTCGTAGGCGCGCTGCAAAAAGGTCGAGTAAATGGCCACGACGGGTTTCAGGCCTTCGCAAGCCAGGCCCGCGCCGAAGGTCACGGAATGCTGTTCGGCAATACCGACGTCGAAATAGCGGGTCGGGAATTGCTGTTCGAATTTCACCATGCCCGAGCCTTCGCGCATGGCCGGCGTGATGCCCACCAGGCGCTTGTCGTGCGCGGCCATGTCGCACAGCCAGTTGCCGAACACTTCCGTGTACGTCATCTTGGCCGGCGCCGTGGCCGGCTTGATGCCTTCCGCCGGATTGAACTTGCCCGTGCCGTGGTACAAGATCGGCTCCGCCTCGGCCAGCTTGTAGCCCTGGCCCTTCTTGGTGACCACGTGCAGGAATTGCGGACCCTTCAATTGCTTGATATTTTGCAAGGTCGGGATCAGCGAATCGAGGTCGTGGCCGTCGATGGGGCCGATATAGTTAAAACCGAATTCCTCGAACATGGTGGCGGGCACGACCATGCCCTTGGCGTGCTCTTCAAAGCGCTTCGCCAGTTCCAGCACGGGGCCGGGCAAGACGGATTTGCCAACATTTTTCGCCGCCGCATAGAACTGGCCCGACATCAGCCGCGCCAGGTGGCGGTTCAGCGCGCCCACCGGCGGCGAGATCGACATGTCGTTGTCGTTCAAGATCACCAGCAGGTTGACGTCTTCCTGCACGCCCGCATTGTTCATCGCCTCGAAGGCCATGCCGGCCGTCATCGAGCCGTCGCCGATCACGGCGATCGCGTGCAGCGGGTCGCCCTTGATCTTGGCGGCCTGCGCCATGCCCAGCGCGGCGGAAATCGACGTCGACGAGTGCGCCGTGCCAAACGTGTCGTATTCGCTCTCGTCACGCTTGGGGAAGCCGGAAATGCCGTCCTTCTGGCGCAAGGTGTGCATGCGCTCGCGCCGGCCCGTCAGGATCTTGTGCGAATAGGTCTGGTGGCCCACGTCCCACACGATGCGGTCGTGCGGCGTGTTGAACACGTAATGCAGCGCGACGGTCAGCTCGACCGTGCCCAGGTTGGACGACAGGTGGCCGCCCGTCTTGGAGACGGAATCGAGCAGGAAGCTGCGCAATTCCTGCGCCAGCGGCACCAGTTGCGAGCGGGCCAGCTTGCGCACTTGCGCTGGTTCATTGATGGTTTCTAACAGTTTCATTTATGCCTTCCGCTGCACGACCAGGTCTGCCAGCTCGCGCAGGCGGCGTGCCTTGTCCCCGAATGGCGCCAGCGCCGCATGGGCGTCGCACCGCAATTGTTCTGCCAGGGCCCGCGATGGTTCCAGCCCCAGTATCGATACGTAAGTGGGCTTGTTGGCGGCCGCATCCTTGCCCGCCGTCTTGCCCAGGGTGGCCGAATCGGCCGTCGCGTCGAGCACGTCGTCGACCACCTGGAAGGCCAGGCCGACGGCGCGCGCATAGGCGTTCAGCGCCGTCATCTCGTCCGCCGTCAAGTCCTTGCCCGCCAGCGCGCCGAGGATCACGGCCGCGCGCAGCAAGGCGCCCGTCTTGAGTTGATGCATCTGTTCCAGCTGCGGCAGGGTCAGGGCCAGGCCGACGCTGTCGAGGTCGATCGCCTGGCCGCCGCACATGCCGCTGGACCCGGACGCGTGCGCCAGCAGCTTGACCATGGCCATCTGCCGCGCCGGTGGAATGGCCGCGCCGTCGGCCAGCAGCATGAAGGCCTGCGATTGCAGCGCGTCGCCGACCAGCAGGGCCGTCGCCTCATCGTAGGCGATGTGCACGGTGGGCTTGCCACGGCGCAAGGCATCGTCATCCATGCACGGCATGTCGTCATGCACGAGCGAATACACGTGAATCATTTCCAGCGCACAGGCAGCGCGCGCGAGCGTGTCTTGATCGGCATCAAACAGTTCGCCTGCCGCCATCACCAGCAGCGGGCGCACGCGCTTGCCGCCGCCCAAGAGCGCGTAGCGCATGGCCGCGTGCAGCTTGTGCGGCACCGCGTCCGCCGCCGGCAGGAACTCGTCGAGGCGGGCTTCCACGCCGGACTGCGTGCTTTGCATCCAGTCGCCGAAGGTGACGCCGTCTTGTTGCACATTGGCCATCATTGTGCGGCCTCGCCGGCATCGACGAACGGTTTCAACATGTCGCCTTCGAGAACTTTCACCTGCGCTTCGACGCTATCGAGCTGGGTAGCGCAATACTTGACCAGTTCCGAGCCGCGCTGGTAGGCCGCGACCGATGCTTCCAGCGGCAACTGGCCCGCTTCCATTTGCGTTACCAGCTGCGCCAGTTCCGCCATCGCCTCTTCAAACGAGGCCGGCGCTGCGGCAGCGGCAGTTAATTTCTTCGACATAGACTCAGATCTCTTCGTGGCACGAGGGGCTTGTAGGGAGACGCCGGGGACTCCCGGCCAGCATAGAAGCGTTATTTTAGAACAAACCACACTATTAAGTGAAAACTAAAGCGCAATCGGCGCGCTCAAACGAGGGATGTTGCCAGTTAATCGGTGGATTTTAGCCGAATCGCCCCTTGCTACCGGAAATTGCACGGCAAATGACAATCTTTCTCATTAAAGTAGGCGATTTGCCGGTGGTGTTGGCAATGCCGAGGCCGATCCGCGCTATAATCGCCGGTTCTGTCCGAAATACCGTTTCAACAATTTTGAATTCAGGTCTTTGCGGATTCTTTCTCTCTGTAGCGGTTGCCCAGGGAATGGCCTGGGGCACTGCTGACCGTTGTACATTTATGGGGGGTTGGGATGTCCGATCTGGCTACTCACGCCAAGCTGGCGCGCTCAAACGCGCAACTTCCGGTCCACGTCTATTTTGACGAAACGCTGTTGCAGCGTGAAATGCAGCAATTATTCCAGGCCGGCCCGCGCTATGTCGGGCATGCGCTGATGGTGCCGGAAACCGGCGATTTTGCGACCCTGGCGTCTGAGAACGAAGGGCGCATGCTCGTGCGCAACGCCAATGGCATCGAAGTGCTGTCCAACGTGTGCCGTCACCGGCAGGCGCTGATGTTCAATGGCCGCGGCAACGCGAACCATATCGTCTGCCCGCTGCACCGCTGGACCTACGACCTCAAGGGTGAACTGATGGGCGCGCCGCATTTCCCCGAGACGCCGTGCCTGAACCTGTCGAAAACGCCGCTGCAAAGCTGGAATGGCTTGCTGTTCGAGCAAAATGGCTACAACGTGATGGAAAAATTGAAAGATTTGTCCGTCTCGAAAGACCTCGATTTTTCCGGCTATATGTTCGACCACGTGGAAATCCACGAGTGCGACTACAACTGGAAGACTTTCATCGAAGTCTACCTCGAGGATTATCACGTGGAACCGTTCCACCCGGGCCTGGGCAGCTTTGTCAGCTGCGACGACCTGCGCTGGGAATTCGGCAAGGATTACAGCGTGCAGACGGTGGGCGTGCACCGCGGCCTGCAGCAGGCCGGCTCCCCTGCCTACAAGAAATGGCAGGAGCAGGTGCTGCAATTCCGCGGCGGCGAACCGCCGCCGTATGGCGCCATCTGGCTGACCCTGTATCCGAACATCATGGTCGAATGGTATCCGCACGTGCTCGTCGTCTCGACCCTGTGGCCGATGGGTCCGCAAAAGACGCGCAACGTGGTCGAGTTCTATTACCCCGAAGAAATCGTGCTGTTCGAGCGCGAGCTCGTCGAAGCGGAACGGGCTGCCTACATGGAAACCTGTGTCGAGGACGATGAAATCGCCCAGCGCATGGATGCGGGCCGCAAGGTCCTGATGGCGCGCGGCGTGAACGAAGTGGGCCCTTACCAATCGCCCATGGAAGACGGCATGCAGCATTTCCACGAATGGTACCGCAGCAATATCGAACTGTAGTTCCTCAAGGGCCGCATTGCGCGGCCCTTTTTCATTTTCATCGTCAGGATTTACTCATGCAGTCACTTTGGATGCTGTTTGCCAGCTTTATGTTCGCCATCATGGGCGTGTGCGTGAAACTGGCGTCGGATCTGTATTCGACCTCGGAAATCGTCATGTACCGCGGCATCATCGGCATGCTCGTCATGAGCTGCACGATCCTGTACCAGGGCGGCAGCTTCAAAACCACGATGCCGGGCCAGCATCTGTGGCGCGGCGTGGTCGGCGTGATCGCCTTGTGGCTGTGGTTTTATGCCATCGCCATCCTGCCGCTGGCCACGGCCATGACGCTCAATTACATGGCGCCCATCTGGATCGCCGTGATCCTGCTCGCCGGCGGCTGGTGGAAAGGCATGCAACAGGTCGAGTGGCCGCTGGTGGCGGCCATTGCCATGAGCTTTGTCGGCGTGACATTGCTGCTGCAGCCCGTGTTCGAGACGGAACAGGCGGCCGGCGCCATCACGGCCTTGATTTCCGGCATGCTGTCGGCCCTCGCCTACTTGCAGGTGCGCAAGCTGGGCTTGCTGGGCGAACCCGAATACCGGGTCGTGTTCTATTTCTCGGTCGTCAATTTCCTGGCCGGCGTGATCGGCCACGTGGCCAGCGCTGGCGGCGGCCCCGTCGTCTGGCATGCGCACACGAGCGCCTACGGCATCGGCTTGCTGGCCGCCATCGGCCTGTGCGCCACCATGGCGCAGATGGCCATGACGCGCGCCTACCGCCTGGGCAAGACCCTTGTTGTTGCCAATTTGCAATACACAGGCATCGTCTTTTCCAGCTTCTGGGGCGTGGTGATCTTTGGCGACCTGTTCGACTGGCACGGCTGGGCCGGCATCGGCATCATCCTCGCCTCGGGTATCGCGGCCACCTATTACAATACCCGCAACACGGCCCGTGGCGCCGCCATCGCGCGCACGGATCCCATCGCCAGCGAAGTGTAAAGGAGCGTTCCTGATGTACACCACCTTGATCCAGGCCAGCGAACTGGCCAGCCACCTGCATGACAGCAGCTGGGTCATCCTCGATTGCCGCCACGACTTGCTCAACCCGACAGCGGGCAGCGACGCGTTTGCCGCCGGGCATATCCAGAACGCCCAGTTCGCCGACATCGACACGGCCCTGTCCGGCCCCAAGACGGCGCGCGGCGCGAACTTTACGGGACGGCATCCCTTGCCAGACCGCAACGCCCTGCTGGCCATCCTGCGCGGCTGGGGCATCGATGACGACACGCAAGTGGTGGCCTACGATGGTCAGGGCGGCATGTTCGCCGCCCGCCTGTGGTGGCTGCTGCGCTGGGTCGGCCATCCGAATGTGGCCGTGCTCGACGGCGGCCTGGCCGCCTGGCAGGCGCAAGGTTTGCCGCTGGTCACGCCCGTGGCACCGCGCCCTGCCGGCAAGCTGACGGAAAAAGCCAGCCTGGTGCGCACGGCCAGCGTGCAGGACGTCGTCGCCAACCTGGAAACGCAGGCCTTGACCGTCATCGACGCACGCGCGCCCGACCGTTATCGCGGCGAAAACGAAACCATCGACCCCGTGGGCGGCCACATCCCCGGCGCGAAGAACCGTTTCTTCAAGGATAATTTACAAGCGGATGGCCGCTTTAAAAGCGCGGAAGAACTGCGGCGCGATTTCAGCGCCCTGTTTGATGCACCGCAAGCGGCCATCATGCAGTGCGGCTCCGGCGTGACGGCGTGCCACAACCTGCTGGCCCTGGAAGTGGCCGGCTTGCCTGGCGCGGCCCTGTATCCGGGTTCGTGGAGCGAATGGTGCGCGGATACGGCGCGGCCTGTGGCGACGGGTAACTAAAAAAAAGCGGACCTCGGTCCGCTTTTTCATGTCCGGTGGATAACTACGACGTTATCCCCAGCGATTGATTCAACTGCGCCAGTTCCACCAGCCACGCCTGCTGGCTGGCCCGCTTCTGGTGGCGCGGCTTTCTCGCCAGGTCTTCCGCCAGCAATTGCTCCAGTTCACACAAGCGTTCGAGCTGTTGATCTACATCAGTTTGCGCTGGCGCAAGCGGCGCGCTTTCCATCCTTGCCACCGGCACCGGCGCTTGCCCATCCTCGGCACTCAACCGTGCATACGCGCTGGCCGCGTCCGGCCACTCTTCCAGCTGGCCGTCGGCCACCACCCAAAAGCGGTTGCACGCCGTCTCGATCAGATCGCGGTCGTGCGACACCAATAAACAGCCGCCGTCAAAGCCGCGCAAGGCTTGCCCCAGTTCCGCCTTGCCCTGCATGTCCAGGTGGTTGCTCGGTTCATCGAGCAGCAGTAAATGGTAGCTGGCCAGCGACAGCCCCAGGAACAGCAGCCGCGCCCGCTCGCCGCCGCTCAGCGTCGCCACCGTCTGGCCATGGCGCGCATACGGAAAACCGGCCGCAATCAGCGCCTGCCTGCGCGCCACCTGGCTGCGCGCCGCTTCGTTTTGCACGGCAAACGGGTACAGGGCGTCGGACAAATCGGCAGCGTCGGCCAGCTGCTGGAGCGACTGGTCGTAATAGCCGATATTGGCCGCCTTGTGGTAGCGCAAGTCGGGCCGCTCATCCTGCGCCTGGATCGCCTGCCAGCACAGGCGCAGCAAGGACGACTTGCCGCTGCCGTTGGCACCCAGCAAGGCAACCCGGTCGCCCGGTTTCAGCCAAACCTGGCCCGTGTGAAACAGCAGCGGGGAAGCGGGCACGGCGCGCACATCGAGTTCGTCCAGCGCCAGCAGCTGGTCGGCCGCCAGCGCCTTGCCGCGCAGGGTCAAACGCCACGGTGCGCCGTCGCTGACGAACGCTTGCGCATCCTTCAGCTTGTCGATGCGCCGCTGCATGGTCTTGGCCTTGCGCGCCAGGTCTTCATTGTCATAGGTGCGGCCCCACAGGGCCAGGCGGGCGCTGCTGGCGGACAGGCGGTCGATTTCCTTCTGTTCGGCCGCGTGGCGGGCGGCAGCGGCCACGTCCATCTCGGCCAGGGCCGCCAGCGCGGGACCGCAGGGCAAGTCGAAATCGTAGAGGCGGCTATCGCGCAAGATCCAGCTGCGCGTGGCCACGTTGTCGAGCAGGCGCTGGTCATGCGAGACGAGGATGAAGGCGCCGCGCCAGCGCAGCAGGAATTGCTCCAGCCACAGCAGCGAAGGCAAATCCAGGTGATTGCTCGGCTCGTCGAGCAGCAGCACGTTCGGCTCCTGCAGCAGGGCGCGCCCCAGCAGCAGCCGCGTGTGCTGGCCGCCGGACAGGGCATGCACGGGCACTTGCGCCGTATCAAGATCGAAGCCCAGCTCGGCCAGCAGGCTGTCGACCCGCCAATGCAGCTCGGGCTGCTCCAGCACGGGCGCCAGCAAGGCGTCGTACAGGCTCAGGCTGGCTAGTTCGGCCGGCAAATGCTGTTCCACATGCTGCAAGCGGCAGGCACGGGCGAGCTGGATGGTGCCGGCCGTCGCTGCCCGCGTGCCGCTGAGCAAGCCCAGCAAGGTGGATTTGCCGCAGCCATTGTGGCCGATCAGGCCGATGCGGTCGCCCTGGCGCAAGGTAAAGGCGAGTTCATTGAAGAGGAAACCGTCGTGGGTATCCAGCTGTAAAGCTTGTGCAGAAATAAGGGTAGTCATGGCTCTTGTCTTTGTTCGGGATGCAAGCATCCGCGTTAACAGGAGCGCTAACGACAACGGAGTACCAGGAAAGGACTCGTAAGGGAGGGTAACTTTGCTCTGGCCAGGTTATCGCAGCGCGATAGAACGTGGGCAAGAGCTGGCAAATGCGCTTAAAGAGCGTGCGCGCCACAAGGCGAGCAACAAGTTTTCTTCCATTATATTTTCCTCCTTTCTGTGCAAGTTAGTCAGAAAGGCAATATAGCATAGATGGTATTACGCCGGCAGAACGGCGTATCAACCGCCGTGGCGCTTGTGCGTCAAGAACAGCACGATGCACACGCCCAGCGCGATCAACAGCACTTGCGGGATGGTTTCGCGCAGGGTGGCGCGGCGCTGCATCTGCGGCATCAGGTCGGACAGGGCGATATAGATGAAGCCGGACGAGGCGAACACGAGCACGTAAGGGATCAGATTGCTGGCGCGGTCCAGGGTGAAATAGCCGAGCAAGCCGCCCGCCACCGCCATCATGCTGCACAACAAGTTGAACACATAGGCGCGCAGGCGCGAGAAACCGGCGTTGAGCAGCACGATAAAATCGCCGATTTCCTGCGGGATTTCATGCGCGATGATGGCCAGGCCCGTGACCAGGCCCAGCTTCGGGTCGGCCAGGAAGGCGGCCGCGATCAAAATGCCGTCCGTAAAGTTGTGCATGCCGTCGCCGACGAGGATCATCCAGCCGGCCTTGCCCGCTTCGTGCTTGTCGTGGCCGTGCGCGTGGTGGTGGCCGTCGCCTTCATGGTGGTGCGAATGGCGCAGGATGGCGAATTTTTCCAGCATGAAAAAGGCCAGCAAGCCCGCCAGCAGGGTGGCGAACAGGCTGCGCGGGTCTGCCTGGGACTCGAACGCTTCCGGCAAGGCGTGCAGCAAGGACGTCGACAACATGATGCCGACGGACAAGCTGACCATGCGTTCGACCACTTTGGACAGGAATGCAAACGAAAAGATCGCCGCCGCGGTAATGCTCAACACGCCCGCGATCGTGGTCGCGAGCAAAATGGATAAAAGGACGGGATCGATGATTTTCTTACCTCAAAATGGCGCCGGGTCACGGGCGCCCGCTGTGCTGGCGTCTGGCCTGATGACTATTGCTTATTATTTAATTTTTTTGCGCGCATGGCGGCGGCGTAGCGCTGCGAAGATGCAATTGTACTGCATTTACACGAACCGGGCATATTACAGCCCGGTACGCTTCTCGCGGCAACTTCTGGAAAATACAGCTATTTTCTGTTGCGGCTCACGCCACGCCGTGGCTCTTGAACCAGGCTAAACAACGCGCATAGCCGTCTTTCGCATCGGCCGCCACATAGCTGGGGCGATAATCGGCGTTGAAGGCGTGGCCCGCATCGGGATAGACGACGAATTCCGACTTGTTGCCGCCCTTGGCCAGCGCATCTTTCATCTTGCCGATCGATTCCTGGCTGATGCCCGTATCCTTGCCGCCATACAAGCCCAGCACGGGCACTTTCAAGGTGGCGGCGATGTCGATAGGGTTGCTCGGCTGCAAGGCAGTCGCTTCGCCCACGAGGCGGCCATACCAGGCCACGCCCGCCTTGACGGCCGGATTGTGCGCCGCGTACAGCCAGGTAATGCGCCCGCCCCAGCAAAAGCCCGTGATGCCCAGGCGGCCTGTATCGCCCCCGTTCTGCTTCGCCCACGCAACAACCGCGTCGAGGTCCGCCATCACCTGCGCGTCCGGCGTCTTGGCGATGATGCCTTTCATTAATTCCGGGATGCTGGCCACCTTGGTCGGATCGCCCTGGCGCACGAACAGATCGGGCGCCAGCGCCAGATAGCCCTGCTTGGCGAAACGGCGCGCCATATCGGCGATATGTTCATGCACGCCAAAGATTTCCGAAATGACCAATACCACGGGCAAACCCGTCTTGCCCTCCGGCTGGGCCGCATAGACGGGCACGGCCTGGCCATCGACCATCACGGACATGGTGCCCGTGACGAGGCCGGCGGAATCCGTCTTGATGACGTTTTGCGCCGCCACGGGCAGCACGGCCACGGCAAAGCCCGCTCCCAGCGCCACCTTCAGGAAACCGCGCCGGCCATCCGGCCCGGTCACGCTGCTCTGGCCCAGCAAACTTTCACAATCGGTGATCATGTCGCTCATGCGCTTCTCCTGAAAATGTTGGTTTATAAATTAGTGCGCTTCGTCCCAGTTCTTGCCGACGCCCACCTCGGCCGTCAACGGCACTTTCAGCGCGGCCACGCCTGCCATCAGTTCCGGCAGCTTGCGCTTGACCAGTTCCAGCTCGGCCTCCGGCACTTCCAGCACCAGTTCATCGTGCACCTGCATGATCATCTTCGTTTGCAAGCCGTCCGTTTCCAGCCATCCTTGCACGGCGATCATGGCCAGCTTGATCAGGTCGGCGGCCGTGCCCTGCATCGGCGCGTTGATGGCCGCCCGTTCCGCGCCCTGGCGGCGCGGGCCGTTCGGCGAATTGATTTCCGGCAACCACAAGCGGCGGCCGAACACGGTTTCCACGTAGCCGCGCGCCTTCGCTTGCTGGCGCGTGTCTTCCATGTACTGTTTTACGCCCGAGAAACGGGCGAAATAGCGGTCGATATAGCTTTGCGCGGCCGCGCGGTCCACGCCCAGGTTACCGGCCAGGCCGAAGGCGCTCATGCCGTAGATCAAACCGAAGTTGATCACCTTGGCGTAGCGGCGCTGTTCGCTCTGCACTTCCGCGGCCGGCACGCCAAAGATCTCGGCGGCCGTGGCGCGGTGGATGTCGATGCCGTCGGCAAACGCGCGCAGCATGGCTTCGTCGCCCGAGATATGCGCCATGATGCGCAATTCGATCTGCGAATAGTCGGCCGACACGATGTGGCTGCCCGGCGGCGCAATGAACGCTTCGCGGATGCGGCGGCCTTCCGCGCTGCGGATGGGAATATTCTGGAGGTTCGGGTCGTTCGACGCCAGCCGTCCCGTCACGGCCACGGCTTGCGCATAGTTCGTATGCACGCGGCCCGTGGTGACGTTGATCATCTTCGGCAATTTGTCCGTGTAGGTCGATTTCAGCTTGGCCATGCCGCGGTATTCCAGCAGCACTTTCGGCAGCGGATAATCCTCGGCCAGCTTTTGCAGCACTTCCTCATCCGTCGACGGTGCGCCCGTCGGGGTTTTCTTGACCACCGGCAGCTTCAATTTCTCGAAAAAGATTTCGCCGATCTGCTTGGGCGAACCCAGGTTGAACGGCTGCTCGGCCAGCTCATACGCCTTCTTTTCCAGTTCCAGGATCTTCACGGCCAGCTCGGCCGACTGGATGTTGAGCAATTCGTCATCGATCAGCACGCCGTTGCGCTCGATCTTTTGCAAGACCACGGCCGTCGGCATTTCGATCTTTTCATAGATGAACGTGAGCTTTTCATCGTTCGCCACATTGCCCCACATGGCATTGTGCAAACGCAAGGTCACGTCCGCATCCTCGGCCGCGTACTTCGCCGCCTGCTCCACCTCGACCTGGTTGAAGGTGATCTGCTTGGCGCCCTTGCCGCACACGTCCTCGAACGGGATGGTCGTGTAGTTCAGGTGGCGCAGGGCCAGGCTGTCCATGTCGTGTTTCTTGTGCGATTCGAACACATACGATTCGAGCAGGGTGTCGTGGGCGATGCCGCGCAGGGTCACGCCATGGTTGGCGAAGATATGGCTGTCATATTTCAGGTTCTGGCCCAGCTTGGGCTTGTTTTCATCTTCCAACCACGGACGCAGTTTCGCCAGCACGTGTTCGCGCGACAACTGTTCCGGCGCGCCCGCGTAATCGTGGGCCAGCGGGATGTAACAGGCGGCGTGCTCGGCCACCGAGAGGGAAATGCCGACCATTTGCGCCGTCATCGGTTCGAGCGAGGTGGTTTCCGTGTCGACGGCCGTCAGGGCAGCCGCGTCGATCAGGGCGATCCATTTGTCCAGCTGTTCGTCCGTCAGCACGGTTTCATACTCGGCCTCGACGCCTGGCGCGGCATCGGCGAACATGTCGCCCGTCGTGTTGACGGCGGCCGCGCCGGCGGCAGGCGGTGCGCCGACGGGCGACATGGGCGGCGGCGTGGCGCCCAGTTCGCGCAGCAGGGCCTTGAAGCCGTAGCGCTGGAAGAAGGCCAGCAGGGCTTCCTTGTCTTCGTGTTTCGCCACCAGCGAGTCGGCGATGGTCGTCATGTGGCCGGACAGATCGCAATCGGTCTTGACGGTGATCAAGGCGCGCGCCTGCGGCAGCCAAGGCAGGGCCGTGCGCAGGTGTTCACCGACGGCGCCGCCCACATTGGCCGCGTTTTCCATGATGCCTTCCAGGCTGTCGTATTGCGTCAGCCATTTGACGGCCGTCTTCGGGCCGCATTTCGATACGCCCGGCACGTTGTCGACCGTATCGCCGATCAGCGACAGATAATCGATGATGCGGTTCGGCGGCACGCCGAACTTGGCCAGTACGGCCGCTTCATCGAGCTTTTCATTGCTCATGGTATTGATCAGGGTCACCTGGCTGTTGACCAGCTGCGCCAGGTCCTTGTCGCCCGTCGACACCACCACGTTCATGCCGGCGGCGGCCGCCTGCACGGCCAGGGTGCCGATCACGTCGTCCGCTTCCACGCCGTCGACCATCAGAATCGGCCAGCCCATGGCGCGCACGGCTTCGTGGATCGGTTCGATCTGCAGGCGCAGGTCGTCCGGCATCGAGGCGCGCGTGGCCTTGTACTCGGGATACATGTCATCACGGAAAGTTTTACCTTTGGCATCGAACACGCAGGCGATATACGCGGCCGGGTAGTCGGCGCGCAGGCGGCGCAGCATGTTGACCATGCCGTGCATGGCGCCCGTGGGATAGCCGTCCGGGCTGCGCAGGTCGGGCAGCGCATGGAAGGCACGATAGAGGTAACTGGAACCGTCGACTAACAGCAGGGTGTTTTGCATAATGCCAATAAAATAAGGTGAGCCGCGCCAGCCGGGAAGAAACAGCGGCGGGCGGGTGGAATATCGCCCAATTATCGCAGAGTTTAGGGCCGCGCCACCTGCCGCCACGCGCGCCGTTGCTGGCGTTTTTGCCAGCCTGGCGGCCCCGAACTGGCGCGCAGGCGGCCGCTGCCAGCCATTTGCGCGCATTTAATCAGCCGTATTAAGCAGCATTGCCTACCAGTTTGTTACAATGCCTTATAGATAAATTGACGGCTTTACAGCACTGCACGCGCTGCAGTCCCTCACTTGGAAGCGAACCCATCATGATGCGTACATCGACACTCTGGCCATTCCTCGCCCTGCCCCTGCTGGCATGTTCAGCCATCGCCAGCGCCCAGACGCCGGCCAAACCGAGCGAAGCGCCGCCACAGCTCGAACGTATCGAGGAAATGGGCGAAGCGCCCATCACCGTGGCGCCGGCCGCACCAAAACAACAGATTACGGAAAAACGCGAAGCGGGCGTCACCAGCGAGGTGAAAGTCACCAGCGGCGGCAGCACTTATTACATGAAGCCGGCCGCCGGCGCCGACCAGGCCAACGGCAACGCCCTGCGCGGCCCGCAGTGGAAAGTGCTGGAATTTGACCTGGGCAAGAAGAAACAGAAGCAACGCGAGGAAGAGGCCGCGGACGCGCCTGCGCCGCCCGCCCCCGCGAAGTAAGCTGCCACGATCTGACGCCCTGCCCCGGCCACCTGCGGGGCAGCCGGCTTTTTTTGACCTTTTAGACCATTCCCCTCTTTCCCATGGCAGTTTTTACCGCGCTACACCTGGACGATATCGGCCAGTGGATCACGCAATTTCCACTTGGCAAGCCATTGGCCCTCAAAGGCATCGCTTCCGGCATCGAGAACAGCAATTTTTTCCTGAGCACGGAGCGCGGCGAGTATGTGCTGACGATCTTTGAAAACCTCAGCTTTGAACAATTGCCGTTTTATCTGCAGCTGATGCGCCACCTGGCGGACCGGGGCGTGCTGGTGCCCGCGCCGATCGCCAATGCGGATGGCGAACTGGTGACGGCCCTGCAAGGCAAGCCGGCCGCCATCGTCAGCAAGCTCGACGGCAGTTCGCAGATGGCGCCGCAAGCCGTGCATTGCGCCGCTGTCGGCGCCATGCTGGCGAAGATGCACCTGGCGGCCCGGGATTTCCCCCTGCAGCAGCCGAATTTACGGGGCCTGGAATGGTGGAACGCCACCACGCCGCTGGTCTTGCACCACCTCGACGACGCCAAAGCCCACCTGCTGCGCGCGGAAATCCATTTCCAGGACGCGTTTGCCGCCTGCGATACGTATAAGGCCATCCCGCGCGGCCCCGTGCATGCCGACTTGTTCCGCAACAATGTCATGTTTGACGGCGAGCAACTGACGGGCTTTTTCGACTTTTACTTTGCCGGCTGCGACACCTGGCTGTACGACGTGGCCGTCACCGTCAACGACTGGTGCGTGGACCTGGACACGGGCGTGCTCGATACCGTGCGCGTGCGCGCCCTGCTCGACGCCTACCGGGCCGTGCGTCCGTTTACGCAGGAAGAACAGACGGCATGGCAGCCGATGCTGCGCGCCGCCGCCCTGCGCTTCTGGCTGTCGCGCCTGTACGATTACTACCAGCCGCGCGAGGCCGAAATGCTGACCCCGCACGACCCCACGCACTTCGAACGCATTCTGCGCGAACGCATCGCCACACCTGCCCCGGAACTGTTTTAAACATGGAAAAATTACCTGCAAGTACAGGCTGGCAATGGGTGAAACAGGGTTTCGCCCTGTTTCGCAAGCAGCCCGGCGGCCTGTCGATGCTGTTTCTCGGCTATATGTTCTGCATGCTGGCCATCAGCATCATCCCCCTACTCGGCCAGTTGCTGCCCGTCATACTCGTTCCCGTATTTTCCGTCGCTTTCGTGCAAGGCTGCCTGCACATCGACCAGGGCAAGCGCGTCCTGCCCAGCCTGTTGATGTCGGGCTTCCGCAAGCCGGCCTTCCCCGTCCTGCTGGGCCTGGGCGTGCTGTACATCCTGATGGCCATCGTGGCCATCGGCGCCTCGACCCTCGTCGACGACGGCTTGCTGTGGCAACTGGTCACCGGGCAATTGACGGAAGAAGCGGCGCGCGCCGCCATCCCCGAATCGCGCCTGGGCCTGGGCATCCTGCTGGCCATCGCCATGTACGTGCCGGCCGCCATGGCCTTCTGCTTTGCCGCGCCGCTGATCTACTGGAAACAGGTCAGCCTGGGCAAGGCGCTGTTCTTCAGCTTTTTCGCCGTCTGGCGCTCGCTGTCGGCCTTCATCGTCTTCGCCAGCACGTGGTTTGCCATCAGCGTCGTCACCAGCCAGCTGCTGGCCATGCTCTTCGGCCGCACCCCGCTGATGATGCAGATGATGATGCCGCTGTCGATGATATTGACCATCATCATGCATTGCTCGTTCTACGCCGCCTACCGCCAGATCTTCGGCCTGCCCGTCGATGAGGGCAAGACGGTGTCGCTGGACAAGCCGAACGACTGATTTCGGCTCCGCATAAAAAAAGGGCAGCCTGCGCAGGCTGCCCTTTTTATTGCTGTTCAGGAAACTAGCGGCCCAGGCGTTCCAATTTGGCGATGCCCAGGTCCAGCACCTTCATGCCATGCTGGCCGAAGTTGATCTGCGCGCGCGCATTGCCGCCGCCGCCTTCGATATTGACGATCACGCCTTCGCCGAACTTGGCGTGCGCCACGGATTCACCGATGCGCCAGCCGCCGCCCGTGGCTTTTTGCGCGATCTTTTGTGCAATCGCATTGTCCGAGCCGAGGCTGGCCACCTTGGGCGCCTCGTCCCAGGCCGACTTGCGGTTGCCGAACCAGTTCGCCTGCACCTTCGGCGACAGCCATTTCAGCGATTCTTCCGGCAATTCGTCGAAGAAGCGCGACTTCATGTTGTAGCGCGTCTGGCCGTGCAGCATGCGCGTCTGCGAAAAGCTCATGTAGAGCCGCTTGCGCGCGCGCGTGATGGCCACGTACATCAGCCGGCGTTCCTCTTCCACGCCATTGTCTTCCTTCGAGCTGCTTTCGTGCGGGAACAGGCCCTCTTCCAGGCCCGTAATGAACACATTGTCGAATTCCAAGCCCTTGGCCGAGTGCACCGTCATCATCTGCAGCGCATCCTGGCCCGCCTGCGCCTGGTTGTCCCCCGCTTCCAGCGACGCGTGCGAGAGGAAGGCGGAGAGCGGCGACATCACGGCCGGCAGCGGCGCGTCCGCGTCGAGTATCTCGATGCCGTCCTGGTTGACGACGGGCGCGCCCGACTGCGCCTGGGCGGCGGGACCCAGGTGGGCCGGCGCCGCCTGGCCGAAACCTTCTTCGGACACGAACTGGCTGGCCGCGCTGACCATCTGCTCCAGGTTTTCGATGCGGTCGGCGCCTTCCTTTTCATTCTGATAATGCTGGAGCAAGGTACTCGCTTCCAGCACGACTCTGACCATTTCCGGCAGGGACAATTGCTGCGTTTCGAAGCGCACGCCTTCGACCAGTTTCACGAAGCCGGCCAGCACGCTGCCCGCCTTGCCCGCCACATACGGCACGGCCGCGTACAGCGAAATGCCGTACTGCTCCGACGCAGCCTGCAATTGCTCGATCGAGCGCATGCCGATGCCGCGCGTGGGGAAGTTGACCACGCGCAAGAAAGCGGAGTCATTGTGCGGATTGTCCATCAATTGCAAATAAGCAATTGCGTGCTTGACCTCGGCGCGCTGGAAGTAGCGCTGGCCGCCATACACGTGGTACGGAATCGCGGCCGAGAACAGCGCATGTTCGATCACGCGCGACTGCGCGTTCGATCGGTACAGAATCGCGATTTCGCTGCGCGAGGCGCCGTCGGCGATCAGGCTTTTCGCTTCTTCGATGATCCACTGCGCTTCCTGCAGGTCGGAACTGGCTTCATACACGCGCACCTGCTCGCCATGGCCCGCGTCCGTGCGCAAATTCTTGCCCAGGCGCTTGCTATTGTTCGCGATCAACACGTTGGCGCTGTCGAGGATGTGGCCGTGCGAGCGGTAGTTCTGCTCCAGCTTGATCAAGTTCTTCACTTGGAACTCGTGCTCGAAGGCGCTCATGTTGCCCACATTCGCGCCACGGAAGGCATAGATGCTCTGGTCGTCGTCGCCGACGGCAAACAGGGCGCCGCCATCGCGGCTGCCGTGGCCGGCCAGCAATTTCAACCAGTTGTATTGCAGGTTGTTCGTATCCTGGAACTCGTCCACGAGGATGTGGCGGAAGCGCGCCTGGTAATGCTCGCGCAACGGTTGATTGCGGCTAAGCAATTCATACGTGCGCAGCAGCAGTTCCGCAAAATCGACGACGCCTTCGCGCTGGCACTGGTCGTCGTACAACTGGTACAACTCGACCATCTTGCGCTCGTGCGCGTCATACGCTTCCACGTCCGTGGCGCGCAAGCCCTGGTCCTTGGCATTGTTGATGAAATACATCACCGTCTTCGGCGGGAATTTCTCATCATCAATGTTGTTCGCCTTCAACAAGCGCTTGATCACCGACAACTGATCCTGCGAATCGAGGATCTGGAACGTCTGCGGCAAGGCCGCGTCGCGGTAATGCGTGCGCAGCAAGCGGTTGCACAGGCCGTGGAAGGTACCGATCCACATGCCGCGCGTGTTGATCGGCAGCATGGCCGACAGGCGCGTGAGCATTTCCTTGGCGGCTTTATTGGTAAACGTCACGGCCAGGATGCCGGGCGGCGATACCTGCTGGGTCTGGATCAGCCACGCGATGCGGGTGGTCAGCACGCGGGTCTTGCCCGAACCGGCGCCGGCCAGGATCAGCGCATGCTGGGCCGGCAGGGTGACGGCAGCCAATTGTTCGGGATTGAGGTTGTGAAGAAGATTTTGCATCCCGTGATTATACCGGCATGGCTAAAAATACTGTGCATTTGTCCAGCGGTCGCGCCGGATTCGCCGCGTGCGCGCTACAATCGGCGTCCCGACACTGCGGCCTGTATCCCATGACACCACCCACCCACCTCGACGGCGCCCGCGTACTGGCCTGGGCCTGGTCCGACCTGCCCTTCGGCCACGTCACCGACGAGCATGGCGCCGCTCCCGCCGCCATCCACGGCCTGGCCCTGTGCCAGTATGCGGGCGAGGCGCGCGTGTACCGTTTCAGCTGCGATGCACACTGGGAAACGCTGCAGGACGAGGCATATGCGAGCGAAGACGAGGCCAGGGCGCAGCTGCCGGCGCAATACCGGGCCGTGGCCGCCGTATGGCATGCGCCATGAGCCATGTGATACGCGCGGCCGGCGGCGCCGACCTGCCCCTGCTGGCCCAGGTCGAGCGCAGCGCCGCAGCCCTGTTTGCCCAGGCAGGGGAAGAACTGGCGTGGCTGGCGCAAGGGGAGCCCTTGCCACTGGACACCTTACAGGAACTGCAGCGGCACGACTGCCTGTGGGTGGCCGCCGATGGACAGAATGCACCCGTGGGTTTCCTGGGCGCCGAGCTGCTGGACGGGCAGTTGTTCATCGTGGAATTGTCCGTCGCCCTGCCGCAGCAACGACAGGGACTGGGCACGCGCCTGCTCGATGCGGCCACGGCCCACGCCCAGTCCCTGGGGTGCGCCTGGCTGACACTGAGCACCTACCGCCACCTGCCGTGGAACGGGCCCTACTATGCGCGCCACGGTTTCAGCGAAATCGACGCCGTGGCGCTGGGCGCGGGACATGCGCGCAAGCTGGCGCGCGAAGCGCAGGACGGGCATGAACCGGCGCTGCGCTGCCTGATGCGCAGGCCGCTGGCGCGCTGATGCGGCACAACACTCAGCGCACCAGTCTAGCCTTGCCCTCGCTGAGGGCCTGGGCAATCACCTGGCGCGTGGCCTTGTCGGCCGCCTTGGTGGCCTTTTCCTGCTGGCGTCCCAGCGCTTCCATTTGCTTGCCCAGGGTTTCCATCGGCTTGCTGCGCTGATCCATCTGGCGCGACAGCACATCCACCTTGTCTGCCTCGCGCTCTTGCGCGGCGGCAATGCGGTCGTTGACCTCTTCCATCGCGTCCTGCGCATCTTCCATCTGCTGCTGCAGGCGTTCCACCTCGCGCCCGGCAGCGCGGCGCGCCGTCTCCGTGGTCGCCTGCGCCTGGCGGCGCGCCGCCTCGCCCATCTTGCGGCCCAGTTCCTGCTGCTGGCGGCCCAGCGCCTGCAGTTGCGCCACATCGCGCGCGCCGACGTTCGCCTGCGCGGCGCCATGCGCGCCCATCTTGCTGCCCAGTTCGCCCATCGCCTTGCCGTGTTCGCTCATCTGCTTGCCCAGGCCGCTCATCTGCAAGCCCAGATCCTGTGACGGCTTCCAGGCGTCGCGCACGCGGGCCAGCAGCGCGGCATCCTGCGTCACATAGCCCTTGCCCTGGTCGCGGAACCACAGGAAATGCCCCTTGAGCGAACGCTGCAGCTGCTTGATCTGCTGGCCGTCGACATCGGTGCCGGCCATGGTGACGCTATCCTCGCTGCTGTCGACAAGCGCGTAGCCATCGCCGCTGCCCATGGAAATATTGATGTGCTTGCTCGGCGCGGCCGGTGCGGCCGGCGGCGCGGGCGGCTCCGGCGGCTGCACGGCCAGCGCGCTGCCGCCAAGCAAGATACCGGCCAGGCTGAGGATCAAACGGTGGGAAGTGGACATGGCTGCCTCGTCGCAAAAGTAGGGGAGCGTTGACTGTAGCGGCAACCGAACCTGTCCTCCAGCGCGGTGCGACAGGCGGCAAGAAGACCCGCCTGGGCGGCAGATAGGCGCGATGGATGGCAAAGCGGCAAGCAAAAAAAACGGAGGCCGAAGCCTCCGCAAAAACGCCGTGGTACGGCGTATCTCAATGCATTAATACAGCACGACGGAGCGGATCGATTCACCGCTCTTCATCAGGTCGAAACCCTGGTTGATGTCGTCGAGCTTCAGACGGTGCGTGATCAAATCGTCAATATTGAGCTTGCCTTCCATATACCAGTCGACGATCTTCGGCACGTCCGTGCGGCCGCGCGCGCCGCCGAAGGCGGAACCTTTCCATACGCGCCCCGTCACGAGCTGGAATGGACGGGTAGAAATTTCCTGGCCCGCTGCCGCCACGCCGATGATGATGGACTGGCCCCAGCCCTTGTGGCAGCATTCCAGCGACTGGCGCATGGTGGTGGTGTTGCCGATGCATTCGAAACTGTAGTCGGCGCCGCCGTCCGTCAGCTGCACGATGGTATCGACCACGTTTTCCACTTCACTGGCGTTGACAAAATGCGTCATGCCGAACTTGCGCGCGATGGCCTGGCGCGCCGGGTTGATGTCGACGCCGATGATTTTATCGGCGCCGACCATCTTCGCCGCCTGGATCACGTTCAGGCCGATGCCGCCCAGGCCGAACACGACCACGTTGGCTCCCGCCTCGACCTTGGCCGTGAACAGCACGGCGCCCACGCCGGTGGTGACGCCGCAGCCGATGTAGCAGACCTTGTCAAACGGCGCGTCTTCGCGGATCTTTGCCAGCGCGATTTCCGGCACGACGATGTAATTGGAAAAGGTCGAGGTGCCCATGTAGTGGAAGATGGGCTTGCCGTCGATGGAAAAGCGCGAGGTGGCGTCCGGCATCAGGCCGCGGCCCTGGGTCGAGCGGATCGACTGGCACAGATTCGTCTTTTGCGACAGGCAGAACTTGCACTGGCGGCATTCCGGCGTGTACAGGGGAATGACGTGGTCATCCTTTTTCAGGCTTTTCACGCCCGGCCCCACGTCGACGACGATGCCGGCCCCTTCATGGCCCAGGATGGACGGGAAGATGCCTTCGGGATCGGCGCCGGACAGGGTGTAGTAATCGGTGTGGCAAATGCCCGTGGCCTTGATCTCGACCAAGACCTCGCCCTCGCGCGGGCCGGCCAGGTCGACTTCTTCGATGGTCAGCGGGGCGCCCGCCTTCCAGGCAATCGCTGCTTTGGTTTTCATGTATGTCCTGTCAAAATTTTAAGGTGCGCTACAGCGCGCCAGCATTAACCATGATAGCAAGACAATTCGCCGATGACGAGTGCACGCCCGTTCGGAACGCCACGACGTCTGACAAAAATCGTAGCGAGCGGATGTGAGTTGTGGCCGAGAGGCGCAGCTGTGCGCATGCACAGTGAGCATCGTCGGCCGCAAATCGCACCGCGCAGCAGATTTCCTCAGACGTTCTTCTTGGCCCGGTTCAGGAAGGCGCCGTGCAAGCCGTTCAGGGTTTCCTCGGCCAGCAACAGCTGGCTGGCGATTTCATTGATCTTGCGGCGGCTGGAGCGGGCGTGGTCGCGCAGCACTTCGAAGGCCGTGTTGCGGTCCGTCTGGAACTTGCCCATCAGCAAGCCAACGGCCAGACTCGTTTCGCGTCCGGCGGCCAGGGCCGCGTTCAGGTTCAGCTCGGTACGGCGCAGCTGGCGGATCTCGTCGGCACGGGCCAGGCCCGCTTCGAAGGCAGGCATCAAACGGCCTTCATCGACGGGTTTGACCACGTAGCCGACGGCGCCATAGGCGGCCGCCTGCTTGCCCGATTCGCTGTCGCCGCTGCCGGACAGGAACATGAAGGGCACGCCCGTCTCGCCATGCAGGCGCTTGGCCAGTTCCAGGCCGGACATGCCGGGCATGTGGATGTCGAGCAAGGCCAGGTCCGGCTCGCGCTGGGCGACCAGCTGCAGCGCCACTTCGGCCGAATTGGCCAGGGCCGTCTCGTAGCCGGCATGGCGCAGGACTTCGCCGAGGAATTCCAACAGGAGCTGGTCATCGTCAACGATCAGGATAAGGCGTTTCGCGGCGGCTGGCTGACTCATGGGTGGGGAACCTCGGTAATGAATGATGTTCTTATTATATGCCGATTATTGCCCCAAATCAGCCTTGCACCCCCATGCTCATGCAGCAAATAATTGATTGAATTGCTGCACTGCAATATCCACATCATCCGCCTCGTATGCATTGTTAAAGACGCTGCTGATGGCGGCCACCATGTCGGCGCCGCGCGCCACGAGCGGCGCGGCGTTCTCCGGCGTCATGCCGCCGATGACCACGCACGGCAAGGCGATCTCGCGTTTCGCCTGCAGCACGATGTCCAGGGGCGTGGTCACCGGATACTTTTTCACCAGCGAAGGATAAAAGCCGCCGAAAGCCACGTAGCTGGCGCCGCCGGCCTCGGCCGTCCTGGCCAGGGCCATGTCGCCATAGCAGGACGCGCCGACGATCTTGTCCTTGCCCAGCCGGGCGCGCACCTGCGCGACGGACGCATCCGTGCCGCCCACGTGCACGCCGTCCGCATCGAGCTCTTCGCACAGCGCGATAAAATCGTTGATGATGAAGGGCACGCCAAACTTGCGGGCCAGGGCCAGCAGGGCGCCCGCCTGCTCGCGCCGCTGCTGCGCCTCGGCGCTCTTGTGACGGTATTGCAGCAGGGCCACGCCGCCGTGCAAGGCCTGTTCCGTGATGTCGAGCAGGCGGTCGGTGTCGTCCCAGTTCGGGGTAACCAGATACAGTCCACGCATGATGTTTTCCTTATTGAATGAATCGTTGCGGCATGAGTTGACCTGGCGCAATGGCATACGCATGGGACAAGGCCGCATGGCAATAGCTTTGCGCGCCATCGAGCGCGTCTTGCATCGGCACGCCTTGCGCCAGCCGCGCCGCGATGGCCGAGGCCAGGGTACAGCCGCTGCCGTGAAACGCGCCGGGCAAACGGGGCCAACGCCACTCGCGCTCGCCGCCCACGGCGTCAAACCAGCGGTTGACGACCGTCTCGCCCTCGCCATGGCCGCCCGTCACCAGCACGTGGCCACAGCCTTGCGCAAGCAGGCGGCTTGCGCCGCCGAGGGCTGCCGCTTCCGGCCCGTTCGGCACGATCACGCTCGTCACCGGCAGCAAGGGCGCCAGCGCCAGCACGGCGTCGTCACGGCTGAGCACGTCGCCATGGCCGCTGGCCAGCACGGGATCGAGCACGACGGGCAAGTCCGGCCGGGTCTGGCGCAATTGCCCGATCAGCTGCGCAATGACGGCCGCATTCGCGGCGCTGCCGGGAATGCCGATTTTCACGGCATGAATCGCCATCTTGTCGATCAGCGCCTGCGCCTGCCGGCGCAGCAGCTCCGGCGCCACCGGCTCGACAGCAAACACGCGGTCATTGTCTTGCACCGTCAACGCCGTGATCACGGGCAAGGCATGCGCGCCCTGCGCCGCAATGGCGACCATATCGGCGGCGATGCCGGCACCGCCCGACGGGTCGACGCCGGCAAACACCAGCACCGTCGGCAACGTTGGCACCATCACGCCAGGCGGCCCGCCATCGGCGACGATGGGGAAGCGGCAAATTTTCGCGGCATGCGCCCGGCCAGAAACGCTTCGCGCCCGGCCCGCACGGCCAGCTTCATGGCGCGCGCCATGCGCACGGGATCGCGCGCGCCGGCAATGGCCGTATTC
Source organism: Janthinobacterium sp. TND4EL3 (assembly GCF_900156175.1). GTDB lineage: Bacteria > Pseudomonadota > Gammaproteobacteria > Burkholderiales > Burkholderiaceae_D > Janthinobacterium. The sequence goes on along the minus strand of NZ_FTMV01000007.1, from coordinate 120,873 downwards.
ATCAGCACGCCATCGCAGCCCAGTTCCATCGCAATGGCCGCATCCGACGCCGTGCCCACGCCCGCGTCCACCAGCACGGGGACTTTCGCCTGGTCGATGATCAAGGACAAATTCCACGGATTCAGGATGCCCATGCCCGAGCCGATCAAGGAGGCCAGCGGCATGACAGCCACGCAGCCGATGTCTTCGAGGATCTTCGCCTGGATGGGGTCGTCGCTGCAGTAGACCATCACGTCAAAACCGTCCTTGACCAGCGCCTCGGCGGCAATTAACGTTTCCGGCATGTGCGGGAACAGGGTCTTTTCATCGCCCAGCACTTCCAGTTTCACCAGATTGCGCCCGCCCAGCAGTTCGCGCGCCAGCTGCAGGGTGTAGACGGCATCTTTCGCGTTGTAGCAGCCGGCCGTGTTCGGCAGTATCGTGTACTGGTCGGGCGGCACGAAGTCGAGCAGGCTGGGCGCGTTCGGGTCCTGGCCTATGTTGACCCTGCGGATGGCCACCGTGATGATCTGCGCCTCGGCCGCATCCGTCGCTTCGCGCGTCTGCGGCAAATCCTTGTACTTGCCGCTGCCCACCAGCAGGCGCGATTGATATTGCTTGCCTGCGATGGTCAGCAGGTCCTTGTTTATTTCCGTATTCATATTCTGTTCCTTGTCTTTTCTCAACTTAGCCACCGCCGATGGCGCGTACTATTTCCACCTGGTCTTGCGTTTGCAAGACCTGTCCCGGCCACGCCTTGCGCGGCACGACATTGCGGTTGACGGCCAGCGCCAGCGCCTGGTTTTCCAGCGACAGTGCGGCGATCAATTGATCGAGGGTCTGCCCCGGCGGCACCTGGTGCGGTGCGCCGTTGAGCGTGATGGATATCAATGCAGGCATCACGCTCTCCTTCAGACCTTGCGGTACAGCTCGGCGCCGTTCTTGATGAATTCGATGGCCTTGATTTCCATGCCCTGCTTGAGCGCCTTGTCTTCCGCGATGCCCATGCCGGCCGCGTATTCGCGCACTTCCTGCGTGATCTTCATGGAACAGAAGTGGGGGCCGCACATGGAGCAGAAATGCGCCACCTTGGCCGAATCCTTGGGCAGGGTTTCATCGTGGAATTCGCGCGCCTTGTCCGGGTCCAGGCCGATGTTGAACTGGTCGTCCCAGCGGAATTCGAAGCGGGCTTTCGACAGGGCGTTGTCGCGGATCTGCGCGCCCGGATGGCCTTTCGCCAGGTCGGCCGCATGCGCCGCGATCTTGTACGTGATGATACCGTCCTTGACGTCCGCCTTGTTCGGCAAGCCCAGGTGCTCCTTCGGCGTCACGTAGCACAGCATGGCCGTGCCGTACCAGCCGATCATGGCCGCGCCGATGCCCGAAGTGATGTGGTCGTAGCCGGGCGCGATGTCGGTGGTCAACGGTCCCAGGGTGTAGAACGGCGCCTCGCCGCACTGTTCCAGCTGCAAGTCCATGTTTTCTTTAATGAGCTGCATCGGCACGTGGCCCGGACCCTCGATCATCACCTGTACATCGTGCTTCCAGGCAACCTGCGTCAGCTCGCCCAGGGTCTTCAGTTCGCCCAGCTGCGCCTCGTCGTTGGCGTCGTAGATGGAGCCGGGACGCAAGCCGTCGCCCAGCGAGAACGACACGTCGTAGGCCTTCATTATTTCGCAGATCTCTTCGAAATGCGTGTAGAGGAACGATTCCTGGTGGTGCGCCAGGCACCATTTCGCCATGATGGAGCCGCCGCGCGAGACGATGCCCGTCAGGCGCTTGGCCGTCATCGGCACGTAGCGCAGCAGCACGCCCGCGTGGATGGTGAAATAGTCGACGCCCTGCTCGGCCTGCTCGATGAGGGTGTCGCGGAAGATTTCCCACGTCAGATCTTCGGCCTTGCCGTTGACCTTTTCCAGCGCCTGGTAGATGGGCACGGTGCCGATGGGCACGGGGCTGTTGCGCACGATCCATTCGCGCGTTTCGTGGATGTGCTTGCCGGTGGACAAGTCCATCACGTTATCGCCGCCCCAGCGGATGGCCCAGGTCATCTTTTCCACTTCCTCGCCGATCGACGAAGTAACGGCCGAATTGCCGATGTTCGCGTTGATTTTCACGAGGAAATTGCGGCCGATGATCATCGGCTCGACTTCCGGGTGGTTGATGTTGGCGGGAATGATGGCGCGGCCGCGGGCGATTTCCTCGCGCACGAATTCCGGCGTGATCTCGGCCGGAATGCTGGCGCCAAACGACTGGCCCGGGTGCTGGCGGCCCATCAGCTCGGCCAGGCGCTCGCCCATGGGGCCGGAAGCCTTGAGCTCGCGCAAATACTCCTGGCGGCGCATGTTTTCGCGGATGGCCACGAATTCCATTTCCGGCGTGATGATGCCCTGGCGCGCGTAATGCATCTGTGTAACATTCTTGCCGGCAATGGCGCGGCGCGGCTTGCGGTGCAAATTAAAACGCAGCTCGGCCAGTTTCGGGTCCGCCAGGCGGGCGATGCCGTAGTCGGAAGTGGGGCCGGGCAGCTCTTCCGTGTCGGCCCGCTCCATGATCCACGGCAGGCGCGGCGTATCGAGGCCCGAGCGGATGTCGATCTGCACGTCCGGGTCCGTGTACGGGCCGGAAGTATCGTAGACGTAGATCGGCGGATTCTTTTCGCCGCCGAACGACGCTTCCGTGTCGGACTGGCTGATCTCGCGCATGGGCACGCGGATGTCGGGGCGGCTGCCTTCGACGTAGATCTTGCGGGAATTGGGCAGCGGCGCGATGGCGGCTTCGTCGACCGTAGCGGTGGCGGAAAGAAATTTCGGATTGGCGTTCATTTTGGCTCCTTGGCTAGACTTGTTTTAAGCCTGGAGCCAGCTAAGGAGGTTCGGAATTGTGCACGCGGAAAGGCGGGGTGCGTTCATCCTAAAGCTTCCCTTCGCTGGCATTATCCAGATCAGGTTCGGAGGGTATTTCTCACCCGCGCTTGCACTGTGTTTCCACAGCGAAAGGCAGGACCCCTAGCGTTTGCCGCCTTGCGGCAGCGAGCCAATTATACGCGGTTCGCGCCGCGTGGCCAGATGATTTCTTGCCGGTGTCGTGTTTGCGCATCTGCTGCAATGCAGCAGACACGGTCGCGCTTATTTCTTCTTGCCCCAGCGCCAGCTGGTCGGTTCACCCTTGCGCTGGCAAATGAAAATCAGCGCGGCGACGATGGCCGCTTCATAGACGATGTAGCCCACCAACATGGTTTCCGGCGGGAACAGGAAGGCGCCGCAGGCGAACAGGGCCAGCGCGGCCAGGAACACGAGCCAGCCCTGCCAGGTGATGGGCAAGCCCCAGCCCCAGCCATAGGTCTTGGCGGGGAACCAGTATTGCGGTGGTGATTTGTCAGCCATGATGCTTTCCTTGTCGATGTGGATGGCAGCAAGTATAAATCAGGCGCTCACCAATCAAACAATGCGCAGGCGCTCCGTGACATCGAGGCCGATGCCGCGGTAGCCGATGAAGCGGCTGCCATTGTCGAACATCGGTTCGCCGCTGACCTGCAGATACTGCGTGCTGCCGTCGAGGTTGGCGCGGCTGTAGATGAAATCGAGGAACGGTTCGCGCGCGGCAATCTTGGCGTCGAGCAGGGCGCGCTCCGCGGCGTTCCAGCGCTGCGGCTCTTCCTCGCTGCCGATGCCCAGCATTTCGGCCACGGGGCCGGAAAAGCGCGTCAAATTGCCCTGCGCATCCTGTTCCCAGTACCAGTCGGACGACAGTTCCGTGAAGCGCTGGAAGCGCGCTTCGCTTTCGCGCAGCTCCGCCGTGCGGTCTTCCACCATCTGTTCCAGCGACTTGTTGTATTCCGCCAGCTTCTGGTACAGCAAGCGCACTTCCAGCATGTTGTGGATGCGCGTCTTGACCTCCACCAGGTCAAAGGGCTTGCTGACGAAATCCTTGGCGCCCGCCTGCAGGGCACGCAGCTTGTGGCCAGGCTGGGCCGTGATCACCAGCACGGGCAGGTAGCTGCCCGCTTCGAGGTCGCGCAAGCCTTCCATGACTTCGAAGCCATCCATTTCCGGCATCTGCAAGTCGAGCAGGATCAGGTCGTAGCGGTGCTGCCGGTGCAGCGCGTGCACGGCTTGCGGGTCCATGGTGGACGTGATGTGCGTGTAGCCGGCATTGCGCAGCACCTGTTCCAGCAGCATGACGTTCGCCTCCTGGTCATCGACGATGAGGATGCTGGCGTTCAGGATCTCGGTGGCTTGAAGCATGGCGGTATTCCTAAAATTGAGTGCTGAATTAGCGTATTGCGTGAGTGTCGTCGGCCAGGCCGTGCGCCGCCGCATGGTGCAGGGCCACGTCGAGCGCGTCCATGAACTCGACGACCTTGATCGGCTTGGTCAGGTAGCGGAAGAAGCCCGCCTGCAAGCCTTTTTCAATGTCGCGCGGCACGGCGTTGGCCGACAGGGCCATGACGGGAATGTGGCTGGTGAGGGGATCATCATGCAGGATGTGCAGCGCGCCGTAGCCGCTGATGCCGGGCAGGTTGATATCCATCAAGATCACGTCCGGCTGGTAGGTGCGCGCCAGGTCGATGCCCAGGTGCGCATCGATGGCCGTGAGCAATTTCAAGTCGCTGCGGCGGGCGATCAATTGCTCGACCAGCGCCAGGTTGGCGGGATTGTCTTCCACATACAGCAAGGTGCGCTGGCTTTCCTGCGGTTCCTGCACCTGCGGCAGTGCGTCGCCGTCGCCCAGCACCAGTTCCGGCGCGCTGCTGGCGGCCAGCTCGAACCAGAAGGTGGTGCCCACGCCGACGGCGCTGTCGACGCCGATGGTGCCGCCCATCAATTCGACCAGTTGCTTGGTGACGACGAGGCCGATGCCCGTGCCCTCTTCCGTGCTGTTTTCCTGTCCCAGGCGATTGAACGGCTGGAACAGCTGCGCCACCTGGGCCGCGTCGAGGCCGGCGCCGCTGTCGCGCACGCTCACGCGCACGCGCTCGCCATGCCGGCTGCATTCGACGGTGACGGCGCCGCCGCCCTGGTTGTACTTGATGGCGTTCGACAGCAGGTTGATCATCACCTGCTTCACGCGCGTGCGGTCCGCATGCACATAAAAGGCCTTGCCGCAGCGGGGGAAATGCATGCGGATGCCGCGCTTTTCCGCCTGCGGCGCGATCATCGCCTGGCAATCCTGCAGCACGTCGAGCAGCGACATCGCTTCCTGCGACAGGGTGACCTTGCCCGATTCGATCATGGCCAGGTCGAGGATTTCATTGATCAAACGCAAGAGATACCAGCCGCCCTTGAGGATTTGCTCGATCGAGCGCTGTTGCGGCGGGCTGGGCGGCGGCACGTCGGACGCCATCAGCTGGGCAAAGCCCAGCACCGCGTTCAGGGGCGTGCGCAACTCATGGCTCATGCTCGACAGGAATTCGGACTTGGCGCGGTTGGCCTTTTCCGCCACCAGGCGCGCCTTCTTCAGCTCGACATTATTGGTCTCGACCAGCGAACGCGTGTATGCCTGCTGCTCGCGCAGGCGCTGGTCCAGCAGCGCCTGTTCCGCCTCGACCTGCTTGCGCACCGTGTTGTCGGTGCCGATCAGCAGATAGCCGATGACCTTGCTCTGCGCGTCGCGCAGGGCCGTCACGGAGACGATGGCGGGGAAACGGCTGCCATCCTTGCGAATGTGGGTCAGCTCATAAATGTCTTCGATGCCGCGCATGGCCTTGAACACGAGCGCTTCCACGCCCGGCGTGATGGGCGTGTCGAGCTCGACGCTGAGGGCGGCCGCGCGCGTGACGATTTCTTGCGCGTCGGAAATACCGGCCGGCGTCAGCTTGTCGACCACGTCGCTGGCCGCGTAGCCGAGCATGCGTTCGGCGCCCACGTTGAAAATCTGGATCACGCCCTGCGCATCGGTGGCGATGCACGAGAAATTGGCGCTGTTGAAGATCGCGTCCTGCAGGGCGCCCGCCTTGAGCAGCTGACGCGGCAGGCTGGCCGCCACCGTGCGCCGGTACAGCGCCACGAGCAGCATCAGCAGCAGGAAGACCAGTGCATCGATGACGCAGGCCGTCTCGAACGGCGCGCGCCAGGCCAGCGCGCCGACGGCCAGCAGGGCGACGGCGCTGAACGAGAACGCCAATGCCATGGGCCAGCGCGAGGGGGCGCGGTTAGGATTATTTTCAACTGAGTGCATGGGTAGCCTGGGCTGGGACAACAATAAAAGGGAGGAAAATGCGGCGCTTAGCGGCCCTGGCGCTGGCGCACGTCCGACAGCAGGCGCGCGAATTCCTTCTTGACGACGCCATAGCATTCGCAGACATTGCCTTCGAGGCCGGCGCGGTCCTGCACGGTGATATGGCCGCGCCGATAACTGATGAGGCCGCGCTGCTGCAAGCGCCCCGCCGCTTCCGTCACGCCTTCGCGGCGCACGCCCAGCATGTTGGCGATCAGTTCCTGCGTCATCGTCAGCTCGCGGTTCGGCAGGCGGTCCATGGTCAGCAGCAGCCAGCGGCACAATTGTTGCTCCACCGTATGGTGGCGGTTGCACACGGCCGTCTGCGACATTTGCGTGATCAAGGCTTGCGTATAGCGCAGCAGCAAACGCATGACGGGACCGGCGCGGTCGAATTCTTCCATCAGCAGGTGGGCCTTGAGCCGGTAGCCGACGCCGCCCGTCTGCACGACGGCGCGGCTCGGCGTCGAATTGCCGCCCATAAACAGCGACACGCCCACGATGCCCTCGTTGCCGACGCCGGCGATCTCGGACGAGCCGCCGTTTTCCAGCAGGTAATGGATGGAAACGATGGCCGTGGTGGGAAAGTACACATGCTGCAGCTTGTCGCCCGAGTCGTAGATCACGTCGCCGAGCAGCATGGAGACTTGCTCCAGGTGGGGTGCCAGGCGCGCGAAATCGGCGTCGAGCATGGCGGCGAGCAAATGGTTTTGATTCGGGTTGTGCAGCTGGGCATGCGGACTCGACATGGGCAGTTTTCCTGGTTTCCAGTCGTCAGCTAGGGAGATAAATGAAAGACGTCCGAACGAGGGGCGCCATATGCAGCAGCGTAACACAGCGCCCGCACAATACCCCCACTATATTTCTTGCTGGCATGTACGTCCGTTCGGCAGCGAACGGACGTGCATCGACCGCGCGCCCTACAGTCAATCACTGCCAGGGCTGCCGGATCACGGATCGGCGCCGGCGCTGCCACCGGACGCCATCATGCAATCATTCTTCAAACGTATCTCCATCTCCGTCTCCACCTCGGCCCTGATCACCCTGGCCGTCGGCCTGTGCCTGACGGGCCTGTGCTACGCCTCGGCGCGCCAGATCGAGTCGGAAAGCACCCGGCTGCTGCTGCAATACCAGGCCAGCGGGCACACGCTGGGTGCGGCCCTGCTGCCGGCCAAGGGCATGGGCCTGGACGCCAACCATCGCGGCTCGCTGTATGTGCTGCTGGGCGGACTGCTGTCGAGCCTGCTGGCCACGGCCTATGTGTACCAGCTGGTATCGCGCAATTCCGTGATTGCCCGCATCACGGGCGAACGCACGGCAGCCTTGCAGTTTGCCAATTTGCGCCTGTCCGAGGATATCGCCGCGCGCATGCGCAATGAAAAATCGCTGCGTTTGCGCGAGCGCATCATCGAAGTGTCGGCCAATGCCATCATCCTGTGCAGTGCCGATGCGCCCGGCCACCTGATCGAATACGTCAATCCCGCTTTCGAGCGCATCACCGGCTATGCTGCCGCCGAAGTCATCGGCCAGCGCCTGGAAGACTTGCAGGGCCCCGAGCAGGGGCGGCAGGACATGCACGCCATTACGGCGGCCCTGCGCGAACAGCGCGAGGGCAAGGCCATCGTGCGCAATTTCCGCAAGGATGGCAGCTGCTACTGGAGCGAGCTGTTCGTCGCGCCCGTGCGCGACGATGGCGATGGCCCCGTGAGCCACTTTGTCGTGGCGCAATACGACATCAGCACCGTCATGCGCTTCGAGCAGGAACTGGAATTCCAGTCGCGCCACGACATCCTCACGGGCCTGGCCAACCGTGCCCTGCTGCGCGAACGGCTGGAGCAGGCGATGGCCGTGACGCGCCGCAGCACCCTGCCCCTGTGGGTGGTGTTCATCGATCTCGACCGCTTTAAATTCGTCAACGATACCCTGGGCCACGATGCGGGCGACCAGGTGCTGAAGAACGTGGCCGAACGCCTGCGCGACGCCACGCGCGACGTCGACACGGTGGCGCGCCTCGGCGGCGACGAATTCGTGCTGCTGCTGCCCCAGCACGGCAATGGCGAGCCGGGCGCCGCCATGCTGCAGCGCATCCAGGACGCCGTGGCGCAGCCGCTGCAACTGGGCGAGTATGAATTTTGTCTCAGCTGCTGCATGGGCGTGGCCGTGTATCCCGACGATGGCCAGAATGCCGACACCCTGATCAAGCATGCCGACATCGCCATGTACCGCGCCAAGGAGCAGGGACGGGGCCACTGGCAATTCTATGCCTCGGGCATGAATGCGGGCACCCTGGAGCGGCTGGGACTGGAAAGCGAATTGCGCCACGCGCTGGCGCGCGGCCAGTTCCACCTCGAATACCAGCCCCAGCTGGATCTGGCCAGCGGCGCGGTCGTGGGCATGGAAGCGCTGCTGCGCTGGCAGCATCCGCAGCTGGGGCGCATACCACCGGCCAGCTTCATCGGCCTGGCCGAAGAGATGGGCTTGATCACGCCCATCGGCGACTGGGTCTTGCGCACGGCCTGCGCACAGGCACGCGCCTGGCAACTGGCCGGACATGGCCCGCTGCGCCTGGCCGTCAACCTGTCGGCGCGGCAATTCAAACAAAAAAACCTGCTGCAGGCGGTGGCGCAGGCGCTGGCCGAGACGGGGCTGGCAGCGGCCCATCTGGAACTGGAATTGACGGAAAGCATGGTCATGCATGACGTGGAACAAGCCACGGCCATCATGGGCAATCTGAAGGCGCTGGGCGTGCAACTGTCGATCGACGACTTCGGCACCGGCTATTCCAGCCTGGCCTACCTGCGCCACTTCCCCATCGACGTGCTGAAAATCGACAAGACCTTCGTCAGCGACATCACGCACAGCATGGACGACGCGGCCATCGTGCGCGCCATCATTTCGCTGGCGCACAGCCTGCGCCTGAAGGTGATTGCCGAAGGCGTGGAAACGGCGCAGCAGCTGGCCTTCCTGCGCCAGCACGGCTGCGACCAGATGCAGGGCTATCTGTTCAGCCGTCCGCTGGCCGCGTCCGCCTTCGAGCAACTATTACTGCAGGGACAACTCCTGCCCGCTTAAAAAGCGTGGCGCATGCCGATGTTGAAGGCGCGGTTACCGCTACCCGCTTCCGTGGCGTTGCCCACCATGTAGGCGGCGTCGTTGCGGTTGCGGATGTGTGCGTAGGCAAGATATACCTTGCTGCGCTTGGACAAGGCGTAGGTGGCGCCGATGGCCAGCTGCTGCGCATCGCGGTTGGCCGCGTCGCGGTCATCCTTGCGCACGTACGAGGCCAGCAAGGTCGTCGCGCCGAGCGGCACGGAGACGCCGACGATGGCGTCGCGGCTGTCCGTCGAAGCGGCGGGCGCCTGCGCCGCGCCATACGGGTTTTCCGCGAAGAACATCGAACTGCCCTCGCCCGTGTTGCGGCCATAGCCGGCAAACGCCGTGGCCACGCCGAGGTTGTAGTTGCCCGCCAGAATGGTGTTGTTCGCGTCAGCCTTGCCCGGCTCGCCGGCACGGCTTTGGCGCGCCAGGCGCAGGGTCAAGGGACCGTTGACATAGCCCAGGGACAGGCCCAGCGAACGTTGATCTGCCGCAATACCCGTGTGTTCGCCAGCACCATACATGACGGTGGCCGTCACGCCGCGCAGTTCGGGCGAGGTGTAGCGCACGGTATTGTCGATGCGCGTGGCCGAAAAGCCGGCCAGGTTGGTCGCCGCGCCCGCGAAGCCGCCCTCGAAGGGGTCGGCCACGTCCGTCAGGGCCTGGCTTTGCAGATTGTACTGGCGTCCCACGGTGAGCATGCCCAGCGGGCTGTCGATGCCGACAAAGGCCTGGCGGCCGAACAATTGCCCTGCCTGGTCGGAGCGGCCCGTGTCGCTCAGGACGCCCGCTTCCAGGGTGAACACGGCTTGCAAGCCATTGCCCAGCGCTTCCGTGCCGCGCAAGCCCAGGCGCGAGCCGGCCGAGATGCCGCTGGTGATCTTGCTGACGCCGCCTTCCTGCACCAGGCCCGCATCCATCAGCCCATAGACATCGACGGACGACTGGGCATGGGCGGCAGGCAAGGCGCCGAGGGTGGTGGCAAGACCTGCAACGATGGCGATTTTTTTCATGATGATTTCCTTGTAAAAGCGAAACCAGGAAAGCAGCGGCCACGGCAAGGCCACAGGCGGCAAGGCGCCATGCGGGGTGTGCCGTATCAAAAGACGACGCGCCGGACAACAGATCCTGGCTAAGCTGTGGCGGCAGCGAGCAATGGGGCTCCGCTTTGATTCCGCCGTGAATGGTGCACCGCTGGCGGTGCGCGTGGCTCAGGCGCCCGGCCCGGAGGGGACGCACTGAAAGTGGCTGGCATCGCTGATGCGCTGGCCTTGAGACGCGGACGAGTGCTGGATATGAAACTTTAATACAACCGCGTCTGCTGGCGCCGTCCGCAAGGATGGGGCAGGAGGCGCCGAGGCCGGCATTATAGCATCGGCCACCCTTTCAGCCCCGTTTTATTGCGCCTTCTGTTGTTAGTTCGTGGCCCGCCAGGCCGCCAAAACACTGAAAAAGGCCTGTTGCGACGCTGCAGGCGATGCCGCGTCATCTATAATGGTTCCTTTTGCCAATCACACGCCAAATCATGGAATTAGCCAAGTCTTTCGAGCCCGCCGACATTGAACAATTCTGGCGCACCGAGTGGGAGCAGCGCGGTTACTTTAGCGCCACCCTCGATGCCGGAAAACCTTCCTTCAGCATCCAGTTGCCGCCGCCGAACGTCACCGGCACCCTGCACATGGGCCATGCGTTCAACCAGACCATCATGGATGGCCTGACCCGCTACCACCGCATGCTGGGCCACAACACGGCCTGGATACCGGGCACCGACCACGCGGGCATCGCCACGCAAATCGTCGTGCAGCGCCAGCTGGACGCGCAAAAGATTTCGCGCCATGACCTGGGCCGCGAGAAATTCGTGGAAAAAGTGTGGGAATGGAAAGAAAAATCCGGTTCCATCATCACCGGCCAGATGCGCCGCCTGGGCGCCTCGGCCGACTGGCAGCGCGAATACTTCACGATGGATGAGCCGCGCTCGAAAGTGGTCACCGACGTCTTCGTGCGCCTGTTCGAACAGGGCCTGATCTACCGCGGCAAGCGCCTGGTGAACTGGGACCCCGTGCTGGGCACGGCCGTGTCCGACCTGGAAGTGGTGTCCGAAGAAGAAGACGGTTCCATGTGGTACATCAAATACCCGCTGGCCGACGGCAGCGGTTTCCTGACGGTGGCCACCACGCGTCCTGAAACCATGCTGGGCGACGTGGCCGTGGCCGTCGATCCGACGGACGAGCGCTACACGGCGCTGGTGGGCAAGATGCTCAAACTGCCATTGACCGACCGCGAAATCCCCATCATCGCCGACGAATACGTCGACAAGGAATTCGGCACCGGTTGCGTGAAGATTACCCCCGCGCATGACATGAACGATTACGCCGTCGGCCAGCGCCACAAACTGGCGCAGATCGTCATCCTGACCCTGGACGCGAAGATCACGGACGACGCGCCCGCAGCGTATCGCGGCATGGACCGCTTCGCCGCGCGCAAGCAGATCGTCGCCGACCTCGACGCGCAAGGCTTGCTGGAACAGGTCAAGCCGCACAAGCTGATGGTGCCGCGCGGCGACCGCACGGGCGTCGTCATCGAGCCGATGCTGACGGACCAGTGGTTCGTCGCCATGAGCAAACCGGCCCCGGAAGGCACTTTCTTCCCCGGCAAGTCGATCGCGGAAACGGCGCTGGACAAGGTCGCCAGCGGCGAAATCAAGTTCGTGCCGGAAAACTGGAGCACCACCTACAACCAGTGGCTCAACAACATCCAGGACTGGTGCATCTCGCGCCAGCTGTGGTGGGGCCATCAGATCCCGGCCTGGTACGACGACAAGGGCAATATCTTTGTTGCGAAAACGCAAGCCGAAGCGGAAGCCAAGGCGCAGGCCGCCGGCAGCACGGGCCCTCTGAAACGCGACGACGACGTGCTCGACACGTGGTTCTCGTCCGCCCTGGTGCCGTTCTCGACGATGGGTTGGCCTGAAGAAACCACGGACATGAAGGCCTTCCTGCCCTCGTCCGTGCTGGTGACGGGTTTCGACATCATCTTCTTCTGGGTCGCGCGCATGGTCATGATGACGGCGCACTTCACGGGCAAGGTACCGTTTGAAACCGTCTACGTGCACGGCCTCGTGCGCGATTCGACGGGGCAGAAGATGTCCAAGTCGAAGGGCAACACGCTGGACCCGATCGACCTGATCGACGGCATCGACCTGGAAGGCTTGATCGTCAAGCGCACCACGGGCCTGATGAACCCGCGCGACGCGGAAAAGATCACCAAGGCGACGCGCAAGGAATTCCCGGAAGGCATTTCCGCCTACGGCACGGACGCCGTGCGCTTCACCATGGCCAGCTATGCGTCCTTGGGCCGCAACATCAACTTCGACCTGGGCCGCTGCGAAGGCTACCGCAACTTCTGCAACAAGATGTGGAACGCCACCCGTTTCGTCATGATGAATACGGAAGGCAAGGATTGCACGGCCAACGACGTTGATCTGTCGCAAGCGGACAAGTGGATCATCTCGCTGCTGCAAAAGGCGGAGCTGGACGTGGCCAAGGGCTTCGAAGACTTCCGTTTCGACAATATCGCCGCCACCATCTACAAATTCGTCTGGGACGAGTATTGCGACTGGTACCTGGAAGTAGCCAAGGTGCAAGTGCAGCAGGGCACGGAAGGCCAGCAGCGCGCCACCCGCCACACCCTGCTGCGCGTGCTGGAAGTGGTGCTGCGCCTGGCCCATCCTATCATCCCGTTTGTCACGGAAGCCCTGTGGCAAACGGTGGCGCCTTTAGCCGGCAAGACGCTCAAGGTGGAAGGTGATTCGATCATGATGCAGCCGTATCCGATCGCCAACACGGACAAGATCGACGAATCGGCCGAAGCGTGGATGCAGCAGCTGAAGGCCTTGACGGACGCGACGCGCAACCTGCGCGGCGAAATGCAGATCTCGCCTTCCGTGCGCGTGCCGCTGATCGTCGAAGCGGGCAATGCCACGGAAAAGGCCGCGCTGGCCTCGTACGCACCGTACATCCAGTCGCTGGGCAAGCTGGCCGACGTGCAGATCGTCGATGCGCTGCCGGACTCGCCAGCGGCCGTCGCCATCGTCGGCACCACCAAGCTGATGCTGAAAGTGGAGATCGACGTGGCGGCCGAACGTGAGCGCCTGGGCAAGGAAATCGCCCGCATCGAAGCGGAAATTGCCAAAGTCAATAGCAAATTAGGCAACGAAAGCTTCGTCGCGCGCGCCCCGGCTGCCATCGTTGCGCAAGAAAACGAGCGCTTGCTCAGTTTTTCGGCGACAATTGAAAAACTGCGCGAACAGTTTGCTAAACTAGCCAGCGCATAAGGCAAGTTTGGAAGGATTGCGCGGCGTTCCCGTGACGCCGCGCAGCACTCTTGGTCTTGCCTTGGTATATAAACTGTTCGTGACACGATCAAAAAAAACCAAAGGAGACTAACGATGCGTACTGTATTGAAAACCAGCGTCACCGCAAGCATCATGATGGCCGCCCTGGCCATCGCCGGCAGCGCCGCCGCGCGCGACGGCAACTTCACCCCAGTCGGCACGTGGAAAACCATCGACGACGCCAGCGGCAAGCCGAAATCCCTCGTCGTCATCACGGAAAGCAACGGTGTCTTGCAAGGCAAGATCGACAAGCTGTTCCGCGGCCCGAACGAAGATCAAAATCCCAAGTGCGACAAGTGCACGGGCGCCAACAAGGACCAGCCCATCATCGGCCTGGTGATCCTGTCCGGCCTGAAATATGACGGCAAGGAATGGACGGGCGGCGAAATCATGGACCCGGCCAATGGCAAGACCTACAAGAGCAAGGCCGAACTGATTGAAGGCGGCACCAAGCTGCAAGTGCGCGGCTATATCGGCGTGCCGATGTTCGGCCGCTCGCAGACGTGGGTGCGCGAAGAGTAAGCACCGCGTCCCTGCCCTGTCGAAGCCGGCCCTGCGCCGGCTTTTTTGTGTCTGTTTTCCGCACACGGCCGTTGTTTTCCAGGCCGAATCGCTCGCGTTTGCGCCAATTAGCTGCCAAAGACAGCCTATGCGCGCCACCGAACATACTTGAAGTTTCCTAAATGAAATAGTGCATGTCTGTGACGCCATCGCCTGTAGCGAAGGGCGGCATGGCTCTGCCGGATGACCTCATCCGCGGATGCCCGGCAATGACTGCCATGCACAAAGGAACCATATGACACTCTTCAAGCGATTTTTGAGCCCGCTGCTCTTCCCGGCCGGTTTGCTGGCCATGGCCATCCTGGCCGGTTGCGGCGGCGGCGACCAGGGACGCGATCCCATCCTCGGCTTGCCGGGCGCCACCTTGTCCAGCCTGGCCGTCACGCCAGCCACGGCCACGGTCGCCATCGGCGCCGGCCAGCAATTCACGGCCATCGCCACGTATAGCGACGGTTCTTCGCAAGACGTCAGCGCCAAGGCGGCCTGGACATCGGCCACGCCCGCGACCGCGACAGTCAATGCGGGCACGGGCCTGAGCACCGGCATCGCCGCCGGCAACAGCAACATCAGCGCCGCGTTCGGCGGCAAGAGCGCGGCGGCCCAGCTGACTGTCTCGCCGGCCACACTCACGGCCATCGCCATCTCGCCGCTCGCGCCATCGATCGCCATCGGCGCCACGCAGCAATTTGCGGTGACGGGCAGCTTCAGCGACGGCGCCACGCGCGACGTCACGGCCGTATCGGCCTTCGCCTCCGCCAGCCCCGCCACGGCCAGCATCGCCGCGGGTGGACTGGCGCTGGGCAAAGTTGCCGGCACGACACAGATCACTGCCACCACGGGCACGCTCACGGCCAGTACGCTCTTGACCGTCAACCCGGCCACCTTGCTGTCGATCACCGTCACGCCGCAAAACCCCATCGTGCCAGTGGCCGCCACGCGCCAGCTGGCCGTCCTTGCCGCGTATTCGGATGGCAGCAGCGTTGACGTCACTGCCGGCAGCACCTTCGTGTCAGTCACGCCAGCGGCAGCCACGGTCGCCAGCGGTGGCCGCGTCACCGGCATTGCCTTTGGCAGCAGCGTCATGAACGCGAACTTCAACGGCAAGACAGCCAGCACCACCGTCACCGTGCCTGCCGCCACCGTGGTCAGCATCGCCGTCACGCCGGCCACCGCCAGCGTCGCCGTTGGTGCCCAGCAGCAATTCGTCGCCACGGCAACGTATTCGGACAGCTCGAACGCCATCATCACCAACAGCGCCAACTGGACCTCGGCCACCATCGCCAACGCCACCGTACTGAACACGGGTATCGCCACCGGTGTTGCCGCCGGCACCAGCAGCATCACGGCCACGGCTGGCGGCCAGTCGGGCAGCGCGCTGCTGACCGTGACGGCAGTGGCCATTCCACCGCTGTTCAATTCCATCAATCTGGGCCGCGCGGCGCCGTTCGGCGTGCTGGCAGGCACCTCGATCACCAACAATTCGGGCGGCACCACCCTGATCACGGGCGACGTCGGTGCGCCCTCGCAAACGGTCGATCCGACCCAGGCGGCCGGTTTCACCAACTACAAGTCGGGCGCCATCCTGGCCGGCGCCATGACGGACCTGCAAGCAGCGATCACGGACGGCAATAGCCGCAGCTGCGACGTCAGCTTTGCCGGCGGCATCGACCTGGGCGGCCAGACCTTCGGCCCCGGCGTGTATTGCTATGCGGGCGCCATCAGCATCACGGGCACGCTGACCCTGAACGGTCCCGGCGTGTACATCTTCCGCACGGCATTGACGCTCGATTCGACCGTCAATTCGGTGGTTGCCCTGAATAATGGCGCCACGGCCGACAACGTCAGCTGGCTGCCCGTCGGCCCCACCACCCTGGCCGCCAACAGCGTCTTCAAGGGCAATATCCTGGGCCAGTCGGCCGCCATCACGGTGGGCGACAATACGACCCTGCTCAATGGCCGCGTGCTGACGGCTGCCGCCGTTACCCTGCGCAACAACCAGATCACCAAATAAACGGGACATGACCATGACGATCGCACACACACTGGGCGCCCTGGGCGTGATGACGGCCTCGCTGCTGGCAGCGAACCCGGCGCAGGCGCAGGACAACACCTTCATCAATCCGGACTGGGCCAGCAGCGCCTGGTACATCGGCGCCGGCGTGGGCCAGTCGCGCGCCAATATCGACGAGCCGCGCCTGCGCGCCAGCCTGGCCGCCAACGGGGAGACGGTCACCGGTTTCAGCAAGGACCAGCGCGACACCGGCTATAAATTGTTTGTTGGCCGGCAACTGAACCAGTATGTCGCCGTGGAAGCCGGTTACTTTGACCTGGGCAAGTTCGATTTCCAGTCCACCACCAGCGGCAACGGCGTGCTCAACGGGCAAGCGGGCTTTCGCGGCGTGAACCTGGACCTGCTGGGCCAGCTGCCGCTGTCGCAGCGTTTGTCCCTGCTGGGCCGTGTCGGCATGCACTACACCAAGACCAACACGGAATTCAGCGGCAACCGCCTGCTCGGTTCGACGAACACGCATGCCAGCGAGCGCAAGCTCAATGCCAAGCTGGGCCTGGGCCTCGAATACAAGTTCAGCGAAGCGCTGGCCCTGCGCGGCGAAGTCGAGCGCTACCGCGTGAACGATGCCGTCGGCAACCGCGGCGACGCCGACCTGTATTCCGTCAGCCTCGTGTATAAACTGGGCCGCCCGGCCAGCGCCACGCCCGCCTACCAGCCGGCGCCCGAGGTCGCGCCCGTCGTCACGATGGCGCCGCCCTTGATCGAAGCCAAGCCGGCGCCGGCCCCCGTGTCGGAAAAAGTGTCGTTTGCTTCCGAAGCGCTGTTTGATTTCGATCAATCCACGCTCAAGCCGCAAGGCAAGGCGGCGCTGGACCAGTTGCTGGGCCAGTTGAACGGCATGGACCTGGAAGTGATCGTCACGGTCGGCCATACGGATGCCGTCGGTCCGGATGCCTACAACCAGAAGCTTTCCTTGCGCCGCGCCGAAGCCGTCAAGGCTTACCTGGTGGCGCAAGGCGTGGAAACGAACCGTATCTACACGGAAGGCAAGGGAGAAACCCAGCCCGTGGCCGACAACACGAGCGCCGCCGGGCGCGCCAAGAACCGCCGCGTGACGGTGGAAGTCGTGGGCACGAGAAAAGTCATGCGTTAAGTTTGACGCGCACAAAAAACCGGCTTGCGCCGGTTTTTTTACGTCTGCGGCGCTGCCGGCCTGCGGTGATGCTTGCTCAGATGCCGGTCCAGGCTGTTGGCGAACTGTTGCCGGTCGGACTGGCTGAAGGCGGCCGGGCCGCCCGTGTCCACGCCGCCGCTGCGCAATTCTTCCATGAAGGCGCGCATCGTCAGTTGCTGGGCGATATTGTCTTTCGTATAAAACTCGCCGCGCGGGTTCAGCGCAAAACCGCCCTTGGCCAGCACGTCGAACGCCAGCGGGATGTCGCCCGTGATGACGAGGTCGCCGGGATTGAGCAGCCGCACGATTTCCTGGTCGGCCACGTCGGCACCGGATGGCACTTGCACGGTACGGATGAAGCGCGACGGCGGCACGCGCAAGCCCTGGTTCGCCACCAGGGTGAGCGGCAGCTCCAGGCGGTCGGCCACGCGGTACAAAATGTCCTTGATGACAACGGGACAGGCATCGGCGTCGATCCAGATCTGCATGCCCGGCATGCCCGGCCTTCCCTCGTCCGCCATCACAGTTCCCACGCTTCGCCGCCCGGGCCCATGCGCGGCGCGCTGACGCCGAAGTGCAGGTAGGCGGCCGGCGTGGCGACACGGCCGCGCGGCGTGCGCTGCAAGAAACCTTGCTGTATCAGGTAAGGTTCCAGCACGTCTTCGATGGTGTCGGCCGCTTCGCCGATGGCGGCCGCCAGGTTGCCGATGCCGACGGGGCCGCCGCCGAACTTGAACAGCACGGCTTCGAGCAATTTACGGTCCATCACGTCGAAACCGGCGGAATCGACGTCGAGCATGGCCAGCGCACGGTCGGCCACCACCTTGGTGATGTCGCCATTGCTTTTGACCTCGGCGAAATCGCGCACGCGGCGCAGCAGGCGGTTGGCGATGCGCGGCGTGCCGCGCGCGCGCTGGGCGATCTCAATCGCGCCTTCCGGGTCGATGGGCGCCTTCAGCAAGGCGGCGCTGCGCGTGACGATCTTCGTCAGTTCGCCCGTGTTATAGAACTCGAGGCGCGCGACGATGCCGAAGCGGTCGCGCAGCGGGTTGGTCAGCATGCCGGCGCGCGTGGTGGCGCCCACTAATGTAAACGGCTGCAGATCGAGTTTGACGGAGCGGGCGGCCGGGCCTTCGCCGATCATGATATCGATTTGATAATCCTCAAGGGCCGGATACAGGATTTCCTCGACGACGGGCGACAGCCGGTGGATTTCATCGATGAACAGGACGTCGTTCGCTTCCAGGTTCGTCAAAATCGCCGCCAGGTCGCCCGGGCGCTCCAGCACGGGGCCGGACGTCTGGCGCAGATTGACGCCCATTTCGCGGGCGATGATGTGCGCCAGGGTCGTCTTGCCCAGGCCCGGCGGGCCGAACAGCAAGGTGTGGTCGAGCGCTTCCTTGCGCTGGCGCGCGGCCGTGATGAAGATTTCCAGCTGGTCGCGGATCTTTTCCTGCCCCACGTACTCGTCGAGCTGCTTGGGCCGCAAGGCCCGTTCGATCGCCTCTTCATTGTGCGAGATGGGCGCCGCGTCGATGATGCGCTGTTCCGTGAAGCTGTCGGTCTGGATGCTCATGCCCTATCAGCCTTTCGACAGCGCTTTCAGCGCCAGTTTGATGCCGTCCGACACACCACTGCCGGCCGGCACGTTTTTCACGGCGGCCAGCGCTTCCTTGTCCGAGTAACCGAGCGCGACCAGCGCGTTGAGGATGTCCGACTGGGCATCGGGCGCCGCGTGCGCGCCCAGCGGACCAAGATCCGCTCCGATCTTGCCCTTCAATTCCAGCAGCAGCCGTTCCGCCGTCTTCTTGCCGATGCCCGGGACTTTCACGAGGCGGCCCGAATCCTGCAGCGTGATGGCCTGCGCCAGGTCGGCAATCGTCATGCCCGAGAGAATCGACAGGGCCATGCGCGCGCCCACGCCCGTGATCTTGATCAACTGGCGGAACACGGCCCGCTCGGCCGCATTGCCGAAGCCAAACAGCAGGTGCGCATCTTCGCGGATGGCCTGGTGCGTGAACAGCACGACTTTTTCGCCCACGTGGGGCAAGTTGTAAAAGGTGCTCATCGGCACGTCGACTTCATAGCCGACGCCCTGGCAATCGACCAGCAATTGTGGCGGATTTTTTTCGAGCAAAATACCGGAGAGACGGCCTATCATCGCGTGTTCCTAATGTTGTGTATCGTGGTTTTTATGGATTATGAGGGCCATGCCGCAGTTAACCTACTAAACGGCCGCGCTTCATGCGCAAGCCCTGCAGCTGGGGTGCCAGCGCACCGAGCATGGCCAGCGCATCGACGCTGTTGGCGTGGCAAATGGCCACGCCCAGGGCATCGGCCGCATCCGTGCCCGGCAAGCCGGGCAAGGACAGCAGCCGGGAAACCATCTCCTGCACCTGCTCCTTGGCCGCCTTGCCGTGGCCCGTGACGGCCTGTTTCACTTGCAGGGCCGTGTATTCGGCCACCGACAGGTCAGAATTGACGAGTGCGCAAATGGCCGCGCCGCGCGCCTGGCCCAGCAGCAAGGTCGATTGGGGATTGACGTTGACAAACACTTTTTCGATGGCCGCGCAATCGGGCTGGTAAGTGCCGACGATCTCGCTCACGCCCTGCAGGATGATCTTCAGGCGCGGCGGCAATTCCCCTTCGGAACCCGTCTTGACGGTCCCCGACGCGATATAGCGCAGCTTGTTGCCGTGTTTTTCAATGACCCCAAAGCCGGTCGTACGCAGGCCAGGATCGATGCCAAGAATAATCATCGCCAGATTCTATAATGAATACGGCAGGCACCGGTGAATAACCGGTGCCTGCCGTTTTGTCACACTTAAGGAAGGTGGGATAAACCGTAGCGAGCGGCGATGCGGCGTGGCCGAGAAGCGCAACTGTGCTGTAGCACAGTGAGCATCGCAGGCCGCGCCCCGCGCCGCGCCGTAGGTTTAGACCGCCTTCTTAATGACGGAAGTGACGCGTTCCGGTATACAACATGACCACGCCGCGCTCGTCCGCCGCATCGATCACTTCCTGGTCGCGCATGGAGCCGCCCGGGTGGATGACGCAGGTCGCGCCCGCGTCGACGACGACGTCAAGGCCGTCGCGGAACGGGAAGAAGGCGTCCGACGCCACGACGGAGCCCGCCAGCGACAGGCCCGCGTTTTGCGCCTTGATCGAGGCGATGCGGGCCGAGTCGATACGGCTCATCTGGCCTGCGCCCACGCCCAGGGTCATGTTATTGCCGCAGAAGACGATGGCGTTCGACTTGACGAATTTCGCCACTTTCCAGGCGAACATCAGGTCCGACAATTGCTGCGGCGTCGGCTGCAGCTTGCTGACGACGCGCAAGTCGCCGATGCCGACGTTTTTCGCATCCGGCGATTGCACCAGCAGACCGCCGCCGACACGCTTGAAGTCCATGGCGTTGACGCCATTGCCCAGCGGAATTTCCAGCATGCGCACGTTTTGTTTGCTCGACAGAATTTGTTTCGCTTCGGCGGAGAACGATGGGGCGATCAGCACTTCGACGAAGAGCTTGGCGATTTCGCCGGCGGTGGCGCCGTCCAGTTCGGTATTAAACGCGATGATGCCGCCGAATGCCGAGGTCGGGTCCGTCTGCAGGGCGCGCGCATACGCTTCGGCCGCATTCTTGCCCAGCGCGACGCCGCATGGGTTCGCATGCTTGACGATGACGCAGGCAGCGCTTTGCTCGAAACCGCCCATGCTCTTCACGCATTCCCAGGCCGCATCGGCATCGGCGATGTTGTTGTACGACAATTCCTTGCCCTGCAGCTGGCGGTAGTTGGCCAGTGCGCCATCGATGGTGACGAGGTCGCGGTAGAAGGCGGCGCTCTGGTGCGGGTTTTCACCGTAGCGCATGTCTTGCACTTTTTCAAAGGCAACGTTCAGGATTTGCGGATAGGCGCCGCGCTCGGCGTGCACTTTCGTCGGGCCCAGGCTGGTCAGGTAGTTGGTGATGGCGCCATCGTATTGCGCCGTGTGCGCAAAGACTTTTTTCGCCAGCATGAACTTGGTGTCATAGCTGACGTCGCCGGCCTTGCCGTCGGCCGAGCGGATTTCCGCCAGCACGGCGTCGTAGTCGGTCGGATCGCAGATGACGACCACGTCCTTGTGGTTCTTGGCCGCCGAACGCAGCATGGTCGGGCCGCCGATATCGATGTTTTCGATCGCGTCTTCCAGCGTGCAATCGGCCTTGGCGACCGTGCCCTGGAACGGGTACAGGTTGACCACCACCATGTCGATGGTCGGCATGTCGTGCTCGACCAGTTTCGACATGTGCTCAGGGAAATCGCGGCGCGCCAGGATACCGCCATGCACTTTCGGGTGCAGGGTCTTCACACGGCCATCGAGCATCTCCGGGAAACCCGTGTAATCGGCAACTTCCGTGACGGGAACGCCGTTGTCTGCCAGCAACTTGGCGGTGCCGCCCGTGGACAGGAGGTTGACGCCGAGGGCGGACAGGGCGCGGGCGAATTCGAGAACGCCGGTCTTGTCGGAAACGGAGAGGAGAGCTTGTTTGATCATGGCTGTGGCTAGGTGGTTAAGTGTTCTTGGCGAATGGCGCCGCTCAGTCGTCTGGCTGAGGCGGCGGCGGATTCAAATCTTGGCGTCACTTGCATGCCGGCATTACAGCAAACCGTGCTCCTGCAATTTCTTGCGCAGGGTATTGCGGTTGATGCCCAGCATCTGCGCGGCATGCGACTGGTTGCCATCGGCGCGTGTCATCACGACTTCCAGGATGGGCTTTTCCACGGTCAGCACGACCATGTCATAGATATTCGATGCTTGCTGTTCGCCCAGGTCATTGAAGTAATCTTCTAGACTTTTCTGTACGACTTCCTGAATGCTTTCTTTGCTCATTTTTATGCTTCAACCGGCTGAACACCTGGCCATCGGGCGCCGCGTCGCTCATGCGGTCCGCGTGCTGCCCTCTTGCCTCGGTGTTGTAATTAATATTGCATGACGCTCTGTATAGGCGCTCGCCCTTGTACTGCTGGTACCTGACACACCACTTGTTGCTATCTGCTCATGCTGCCGTGGCCGTTTCTATTAGGCCACTTTCACTGGATTCGGAGAGGCGGTATTGTAACCGTTCGCCAAATTTCCATTGCGACTCAAAAAATTGATCCACGGCCAGCAATTGCGCGTCCGTCGACTCCAGCAAGTTCATTTGCTGGCGGAACGCCTCGCCGCCTTCCAGATCCTTGACGTACCAGCCGATGTGCTTGCGCGCCGTGCGCACGCCGAGAAATTCCCCGTAAAACGCGTAATGGGCGCGCAAATGCTCGTCCATCAGGGTGCGCACTTCGTCCACGTAGGGCGCCGGCAACAAGGTGCCGGTACGCAAGAAATGGTCGATTTCGCGGCAAATCCACGGCCGGCCCTGCGCCGCGCGGCCGATCATGACGGCATCGGCGCCCGTTTGATCGAGCACAAAGCGGGCCTTCTCCGGGCTGGTAATGTCGCCATTGGCCACCACGGGGATGCCCACCGATGCTTTCACGGCGGCAATGGTTTCATATTCGGCATCGCCCTTGTAGCCATCGGCACGCGTGCGGCCGTGCAAGGTCAGCATCTGGATGCCCGCTTGCTCGGCGATGCGGGCGATTTTCAGGGCGTTCTTGTTTTCGCGGTTCCAGCCCGTGCGAAATTTCAGGGTGACGGGCACGTCAACGGCGTTGACGACGGCGTGCAGGATCTTTTCGACCAGGCTTTCGTTTTGCAGCAGGGCCGAACCGCACCAGCTGTTGCACACCTTTTTGACGGGGCAACCCATGTTGATGTCGATGATCTGCGCGCCCCGGTCCACGTTGAACTTGGCGCAGTCGGCCAGGTCTTGCGGATCGGCACCGGCGATCTGCACGGCTTTCGGCTCCATTTCGCCTGCGTGGTCCGTGCGGCGCGAACTTTTTTCCGTCGCCCACAGGCGCGGATTCGACGCCGCCATCTCCGACACGGCGTAACCGGCACCGAGCTGCTTGCACAACTGGCGGAAAGGCCGGTCCGTCACGCCCGCCATGGGAGCGACGAAAACGTTGTTGCGCAGAATGTGAGGGCCGATTTGCACTGAAGAACCTGGAATGGACGGAGGAACCTGCTATTTTAACCGATTCCCTGCCTAATTAATAAGCACTATTTTTTTGGCTCAGTGCGTCAGAGTGACAATGAGGCCGCTTAACTCAGCTCGTCCATCGCGGGCACGCTCAGGTGATCGATGTCTCCCCAGTGCTCCAATTGCAGCTTACCATCCGCGTAAGAAAAACGGTTGACGCTGGCATTTTGGACCTGGAAGTCGCGCGGACTGTCGAGCGCCATGCCGATCGCCTCGCGGTAGGCGCACTCGAGCACGCCGCCGTGCGCCACGATGGCGATCGTCTGGCCGTCATGGCGTTCGGCCCAGCGGGCGATGGCGCCATTCGCGCGCGCATAGAACTGGCGGAAGCTCTCGGCGTCGCGCTCGCCCGACGGCATCACGGCGTCGATCTGGCGCGATTGCCATTGCGCATACTCGTGCGGATAGCGCGCGGCAATATCGGCATACAGCAAGCCCTCGAAGGCGCCATAGCAGCGCTCGCGCAGCAAGGGGTCCGTCTGCACGGGCAGATTTTTCAATTGAGCAATGGCTTGCGCCGTCTGCTGCGCCCGTTGCAGATCGCTGGCGAGGATGGCGGCCAGCGGCTCATCTGCCAGCGCCTGCCCCAGCGCGGCCGCCTGCGCCAGGCCCGCCTCGTTGAGGGCGATGTCGATATGGCCCTGCAGGCGGCGGCCCGCATTCCAGGCCGTTTCGCCATGGCGTATCAGTAAGATCGTGGTGCTCATGCTTTATTTCTTCAGGGTAAGTGCCAACTCGGGGTTGAGCGAGTAGGCGACGACGAGCTGGGCTTCGTCGAGGATGTGGCCGTAGAGCGCGGCATGGGCTTGCTGCCCCGTAAAACGTTCGGGCAAGGCCAACTTTGGCACGTCGAGCGCATACAGGCGGAAAATGTAGTGGTGGATGCGTTCGTCATTCCACGGCGGGCACGGGCCATCATAACCGTAATAATCGCCGGCCATGGCGGCATCGCCTGCAAACCAGCCCGTGTAGTCATTCAAACCTTGCCGCAGCCCATTACCAGTAGCGGCCGCCTTGCCGCGTGGCGTGATGCCGCTGGAAAATTCCCCGGCGGCAATGGAACGCATGGCGGGCGGCACGTCGAGCAAGCTCCAGTGATAAAAATCGCCGCGCGGCGCCGCCAGCGGCAAGACCTGGCCTTCAACATTGACCAGGCTGGCGTCCTGCGGCGCATCGGGATCGATGCAGAACAGCACCAGCGACTCGGTGCCGTTCGGCACCTCGTCCCAGGCCAGATGGGGATTGCGGTTGCCGGCAAGGCGCACGCGGCTGGCCGGATCGATCTCGGCAAAGGCATGGTCGGCCGGCATCAGGCCGCCATCACGAAACGTCTCGCTCCACAATTTCATCGCTTGCTCCCCTTGTAGTTATTGTTTTGCACTTATTTAGCGTTCACTTGCAGCCAGAAGGTGACGGGGCCGTCGTTCGTCAGCGACACCTGCATGTCGGCGCCGAACTGCCCCGTTTGCACGGTCGCATGGCGGCTGCGCGCCTGGTCCACGAAATGCGTGAACAGGCGCAAGCCGTCCTGCGGCGCGGCCGCCGGCGTGAACGACGGGCGCGTGCCGGACTTGGTGTCGGCCGCCAGGGTGAACTGCGGCACCAGCAGCAAGCCGCCGGCCACGTCCGTCACGCTGCGGTTCATCTTGCCCGCCGCGTCGGCAAACACGCGGTAACCGAGCAGCTTGGTCAACAGGGCGTCCGCTTCCTTCTCCGTATCGCCGCGCTCGGCGCACACGAGCACCATCAGGCCGGCGTCGATGGCGCCGACGGTGGCGCCGCCGACGTCGACTTTGGCCTGCGTGACTCTTTGCAGCAGCGCGATCATGCCGTCAAGGTGACGCGCGCGAAACTGCGCTTGCCAACTTGCAACACGAATTCGCCGGCCGCCACTTGCAAGCCCTTGTCGCTGATGACGGTGCCGTCGATGCGCACGCCGCCCTGGTCGATCTTGCGCATGGCTTCCGACGTCGATGGGCACAGGCCAGCCTGTTTCAGCAATTGCGGGATGCCCAGCGGCGCGCCAGCCAGGGTCACTGCCGGGATATCGTCGGGAATGCCGCCCTTCGAGCGGTTGACGAAGTCGGCCAGCGCATCTTCGGCCGCCTGCTGCGAGTGGAAACGGGCGACGATTTCTTGCGCCAGCGCAACCTTGGCGTCGCGCGGATTGCGGCCTTCCTCGACTTCGCGCTTCAACTGGGCCAGTTCGGCGATCGAGCGCCACGACAGCAGCTCGTAGTAGCGCCACATCATGACGTCGGAAATGCTCATCAGCTTGGCGAACATGGTGTTGCCCGGTTCCGTGATGCCGATGTAATTATTCTTCGACTTGGACATTTTTTCCACGCCGTCCAAACCTTCCAGCAGCGGCATGGTCAAAATACACTGCTGCTCCTGTCCGTACTGCTTTTGCAGTTCGCGGCCCACCAGCAGGTTGAACTTCTGGTCCGTGCCGCCCAGTTCCAGGTCCGATTTCAGGGCCACCGAGTCGTAACCCTGCATCAGCGGGTACAGGAATTCATGGACGGAAATAGGAATGCCGCCCTGGAAGCGCTTGGTGAAGTCGTCGCGCTCGATCATGCGCGCCACCGTGTAGTGGGAAGCGAGCTGGATGATGCCGCGCGCGCCCAGCGGATCGCACCACTCGGAGTTATAGCGGATTTCGGTCTTGCTGGCATCCAACACCAAAGATGCTTGCGCGAAATACGTCATCGCGTTAATCTCGATCTGTTCCTTCGTCAGCGGCGGACGCGTGACGTTGCGGCCCGAAGGGTCGCCGATCATGGAAGTGAAGTCACCGATCAGGAAAATGACTTGATGGCCGAGGTTTTGCAGCTGGCGCATCTTGTTCAGCACGACAGTGTGACCCAGATGCAAGTCGGGTGCAGTGGGGTCCAGGCCCAGTTTGATGCGCAGCGGAACGCCCGTTTTTTCGGAGCGCGCTAATTTTTGCGCAAATTCGCTTTCGATCAAGAGTTCGTCGACGCCACGCTTGGTAATCGCGAGGGCTTCTTGTACTCTGTCCGACAGCACAAGCGCGGTCTGAGCGGCGTTAGCCTTTGTAGGCGATGCGGTGGTGTTGATTTCCATAAAATTTGACTGTATATCTCAAAATGGTAGTAGGTTTGCGGAGTTTGTTATAATGCTCGATCCCATCAATCTTGCCGTATGAGCGAACCAAAATAACAACAACAAAGAGCGATAGTTCAGGTCACGTTCAAGGGCAAATTTTAACTGATTGCATGAACCCTATACATAAAATCACAGGCTCACGCTTGTACACACAGCTGACGACGACACGCAAGGCACGCATTATTGGCGCGTCGGCGGTGCTGCTCGCCGTGGCCGCCTTCGGCGCGGTCGCTGTGTCGCCCATGGCGCCGGACGCATCCGACCTGCCGGTCACGTCGATCGCCCAGAATCTGGAAATGCCGGATATCGCCTCGCAAATTTCCGCGATGGAACAGGTAGACCAGAATTTCACCCACGAAGAAAAAGTCCGCGCCGGCGATACCCTCGCCACCCTGCTGACCCGTCTCGGCGTGGATGATCCGGCGGCCGCCAATTTCATCAAGACCGACAAGATCGCGCGCGGCGTGATGTTGCTCAAATCGGGCAAGCGCGTGCAAGCGCAAACGTCCGAAACTGGGGAACTGAACTGGATGCGCGCCACCCTCGTCGATGGCACCGACAAATCGGTCAAGAACATCCTGATCTCCCGCAAGGGCGACAAGTTCGTGGCCACGGAAGTGGCAGCCCAGCTGGAACGCCGCGTTGAAATGCACGCGCGCAAGATTACTTCCACCCTGTTCGCCGCCACCGACTCCAGCCTGGACGGCACCCGCCTGCCAGACTCGATTTCCGCGCAAATCGTGGAAATGTTCTCCACCAATATCGACTTCCGCTCCGACCTGAAACGCGGCGACTCGTTTAATGTTGTCTACGAAACATTCTGGCAAGATGGCGAATTTGTCCGAGCGGGCCGCATCCTGGCCGGTGAATTCACCAACCGCGGCACGACTTACCAGTCCGTTTGGTTCGAAGACCCAGCCAGCAAGCAAGGCGGCGGTTACTACAGTTTCGACGGCAAGTCCCTCAAAAAAGCCTTCCTGAAATCCCCCCTCGAATTTTCCCGCATCTCGTCCGGCTTCTCCATGCGCGTGCACCCGATTTCCGGCAACTGGAAAGCGCATAAAGGCATCGATTTCGCTGCAGCAACTGGCACGCCTATCCGCGCTTCCGGCGACGGCGTGGTCGATTCCGTCGGCAGCCAGAACGGCTACGGCAATGTTGTTGTGCTGAAACACTGGGCCAACTACACCACCGCCTATGCCCATATGAGCCGCTTCGCTTCGGGCCTGAAAAAAGGTCAAAAAGTGAGCCAGGGCGATGTGATCGGTTACGTCGGCACCACCGGCTGGTCCACGGGCGCCCATTTGCACTATGAATTCCGCGTCGGCGGCGTGGCACAAGACCCAAGCAAGCTGAACGTACAAGCCCAGGCACCGTTGACGGCTGCCGAGCTGAGCCGCTTCCGCATGGTGTCGGCTGACATGATGCACCGCTTCACCCTGCTGCGTCCGAACGACACGGCACTGGCTTCGCGCTAAACCACACTGCCTTCGGGCAACACATAAAGGCACCGCCCATGCAGATGGCCGGTGCCTTTGTTTTATGTGCACGAGAAAATACGGCACAATGCATCCATCACTTACGCACGCGAGGAAACACCCATGCTGTATATCGGTTTGATGTCGGGCACCAGCCTGGACGGCGTTGACGGCGCGCTGGTCGACTTTGCCGACGATGGCAGCGTACGCAGCCTGGGCGACGCCTACATTCCCTTTCCCGCCAGCCTGCGCGCCGACCTGATGGCGCTGCAAAGTGCCGGGCAGAATGAAATCGAGCGCGAGGCGCTGTCGGCCAATGCGCTGGTGCAGCATTACGCCGACTGCGTCGCCATGCTGCTCAGCGGCGCGGGCATCGGCCCGGACGCCATCGCCGCCATCGGCGCGCATGGCCAGACCATCCGCCACCGCCCCGAACTGGGCTTTACGCGCCAGCTGAACAACCCGGCCCTGCTGGCGGAGCTGACGGGCATCGACGTCATCGCCGACTTGCGCAGCCGCGACGTGGCGGCCGGCGGCCAGGGCGCGCCGCTGGTGCCCGCTTTCCACCAGGCCATTTTCAACGAGCCCGGCCACACGCGCGTGCTGGCCAATATCGGCGGCATCAGCAATATCAGCGTGCTGCACGGGGACGGCACGGTGACGGGCTACGACACGGGCCCCGGCAATGCGCTGATGGATGGCTGGGCCTTGCAGCACCTGGGCCAGCCCTACGACGCCAACGGCGCCTGGGCCGCCACGGGCCAGCTCATCCCTGGCCTGCTGGCGGATTTGCTCGGCGAACCGTATTTTGACTTGCCGGCGCCGAAAAGCACGGGCCGCGACCTGTTTCACGCCGACTGGCTGAATAGCAAGCTGAGCAACTATCCGCAAGCCAAACCTGCCGACGTGCAGGCGACCTTGACGCAATTGACGGCCGCCAGCCTGGCGCAGGCCATCGCGCGCGACGGGGCGCAGGCGGAAAACGTGTATGTGTGCGGCGGCGGCGCGCAAAACGCCAGCCTGATGGCGGCGCTGGCCGCTGCATTGCCGGGCATGGCGGTGGCATCGACGGCAGCGCTGGGCGTGGCACCCAGCCAGGTCGAAGCGCTGGCATTCGCCTGGCTGGCCTGGCGTTTTACGCAGCGCAAGCCGGGCAATTTGCCG
The DNA here is from genome assembly GCF_900156175.1 of Janthinobacterium sp. TND4EL3. GTDB lineage: Bacteria > Pseudomonadota > Gammaproteobacteria > Burkholderiales > Burkholderiaceae_D > Janthinobacterium. The sequence goes on along the minus strand of NZ_FTMV01000007.1, from coordinate 91,542 downwards.
GCCGTGACGGGGGCGCAGGGCTTACGGGTGCTGGGCGCGCTGTATCCGCGTTGAGCAGATGTAGAAACACAAATAGCGGATCGATGATCCGCTATTTTTATATTGCGCCTGAAAAACGTTCAGGGCAAGGCGCATTGCCGAAGACAGTACGAAGTGTACGGCGAGGCAATGCCACGCCGCCATGGACGTTTTCTCAGGTGTGCCAGCTTAGACGGAGAAGGACGAACCGCAACCGCAGGTCGAGGTCGCCGTCGGATTCTTGATCACGAACTGCGCGCCTTCCAGGTCATCCTTGTAGTCGATTTCCGCGCCGACCAGGTACTGGTAGCTCATGGAATCGATCAACAGCTGGACGCCGTTCTTGACCATGGTGGTGTCATCTTCGTTGACGATTTCGTCGAACGTAAAGCCGTACTGGAAGCCGGAACAGCCGCCGCCCTGCACGAAGACGCGCAATTTCAGGTCGGGATTGCCTTCTTCTTCGATCAGCTGCGCGACTTTTTCAGCGGCGCTATCGGTAAAGATAATAGGGGAAGGGATCACATCTTGCATTTCAGCGACGGCATTCATATCAGGCACTCCTCAGAAAACATTCGGTCATTATAGACTGTTGGCGCAACTCTCGCTCTGCCAGCCCTCGCCGCCAGCCACCACTGTTGTTCCGGATCACATTTCCGACACAGCCAGGTGCAGCACGGGGTCGGCGCTGTCGTGGCGACTGAGCTTGCCTTGCACCAAGGCGCCGCTGTGCATTTCCAGCACCTTGTAATAGACCTCCCCTACAATGCGGGCTTTTGGCTGGATTTCAAGCATTTCGGACACGTACACGGGGCCGTTGATTTCGCCGCTGACGACCAGGCTGGAGCAGCGCACCTCGCCGTCGATGCGGCCCGCCTCGCCCAGCACCACATAGGTGGGCTCGCCCGGCTCGCCAGTGACATTGCCGCGCACATGGCCGTCGATGCGCAGGCCACCGCAGAACAGCAAGTCGCCCTCGATCCGCGTCGAGGCGCCGATCAGGGTATCGATGGGGTTTTTCGCGTTGCGCTCGAACATGAACGTCATCCTGTTGGTGTACGTGGCAGTCCAATTTATCACAGGTCCGGCAAAAAGGCGCCGGACCTGCGCAAGCACTTGTGCCTATTTTTATGGCAGCAAGGCGATATGTTGCAAACCGGCCGTTTCTTTCAAGCCAAACATCAAGTTCATGCATTGCACGGCCTGGCCCGAGGCGCCCTTGACGAGGTTGTCCTGCACCACCAGCACGATGACGGTATTGCCGCCTTCAGGGCGGTGCAAGGCCAGGCGCAGCATGTTCGAGCCGCGCGTGGAGCGGGTTTCCGGGTGCGAGCCGAACGGCATCACGTCGACGAAAGGCTCGTCCTTGTATTGTGCTTCGAACAAGGATTGCAATTCTTCATTGCTGACGTCCTTGTTCAGCTGCGCGTACAGGGTCGAATGCATGCCGCGGATCATCGGCACCAGGTGCGGCGTGAAGGTCAGCGCCACTTTCTCATCCGTAAAACGCTGCAATTGCGCCGTCGTTTCCGGCAGGTGACGGTGGCCGGCCACGCCATAGGCCTTGAAGCTGTCGCTGCTTTCCGAGAACAGGATGCCGATTTCCGCCTTGCGGCCGGCGCCGGACACGCCCGACTTGCAGTCGGCGATCAAGCCGCCCGCGTTGACCAGGCCCGCCTTGAGCAGCGGATAGAAGCCCAGTTGCATGGTGGTCGGGTAGCAGCCGGGGTTGGCGATCAGGCTGGCCTTTTTAATATCTTCACGGTTCAGTTCCGGCAAGCCGTACACGGCCTGTTCGATCAACTCGGGCGCCGTGTGGGGAATCTTGTACCACTGCTCGAACTTGGCCTGGTCTTTCAGGCGGAAATCGGCGGCCAGGTCGATGACTTTTACGCCGGCGGCCAGCAGCGCCGGTGCTTGCGCCATGGCAACACCGTGTGGCGTGGCAAAGAAGACCACGTCGCACTGCTCCAGGTTCGCCTTGTCCGGCGAGGAAAACGCCAGGCTCACGTGACCACGCAGGGAAGGATACATGTCAGCAACGGGCAAGCCATCTTCCTTGCGCGACGTAATCGCCGTCAACTCGACATCTGGATGGGTTGCCAGCAAGCGCAGCAATTCCACGCCCGTGTATCCAGTGCCGCCGACGATGCCAACTTTGATCATTTTCTTTCCTTGTGTGTAGGGTACAGATGCAATATGGGGAAGTACGCAGCCTGCCCCGCAGGGGCAATGCGCGTATTTTACAGCGCAACGCCGAGTCACGCTGAAATGCAAAAAAGCCGCGGAACCGAAGTCCAGCGGCTTTTCGACCAGCGCCCCGCAAGGCGCTGTAGCGTAAGAATTAACGCTTCGAGAATTGCTTTGCGCGACGTGCTTTGCGCAGACCAACTTTTTTACGCTCGACTTCACGTGCATCGCGGGTCACGAAGCCGGCTTTCGCCAGTTCCGGTTTCAGCGCGACATCGTAGTCGATCAGAGCGCGGGTGATGCCGTGACGAACTGCACCAGCCTGGCCCGACTCACCGCCGCCATGGACGTTGACTTTGATGTCGAAACGCTCGACATTGCCGGTCAGTTCCAGAGGTTGACGGATGACCATCAGACCCGTTTCGCGCGAAAAGTATTCGTTTGCTGGTTTGCCGTTAACAACGATCAAGCCTGTGCCAACTTTGATAAAAACCCGAGCCACTGCACTTTTGCGACGGCCGGTTCCATAATTGTAATTACCGATCATGTCAGTTCCTTAGAGAACAAGTGCTTTAGGTTGCTGAGCAGCGTGCGGATGGGAACCTTCCGCGTACACTTTCAGCTTCTTGATCATTGCGTAGCCGAGTGGGCCTTTAGGCAGCATGCCCTTGACCGCTTTCTCAAGCGCGCGACCTGGAAAACGCTGTTGCATTTTCTGGAAGTTGGTTTCGTAGATGCCGCCTGGATAGCCAGAGTGACGGTAGTAAATTTTCTCAGTAGCTTTGGTACCGGTCACACGCAGTTTGCCTGCGTTGATGACGACGATGAAGTCGCCGGTATCGACGTGAGGAGTAAATTCTGGTTTGTGTTTGCCGCGCAGTCGGAGTGCCACTTCGCTGGCAACACGTCCGAGGACTTTGTCCGTCGCGTCAACCACGAACCAATCGCGCTGGACTTCATGTCCTTTAGCGGAAAATGTTTTCATGTTGACTTCCTAATAGATTACACGCTCAAATGGTGGTTCCGCCGATGCTGCTGTGCGGACTCTGCCTTATTTACTTTTCCTGAGCGAACGGAAAGCCGACAAGTATAAGCGGCTTTGCCTTGCCGCGTCAAGCCGCAATGCAGACCGGCTGCGGGCTGGCGGCCGGCACATGGATGGGCATTCCTCTATTACAATACAAAACGCTTACAATTTTCGGAGAGTACGATGGAATGCAAAGTCAGCTGGAATGGCCCGTCGGGCATGAGTTTTCGGGCAGAAACCGGTTCCGGCCACATGGTGAGCATGGATGGCGCGCCCGAAGGCGGCGGCCACAACCTGGCGCCACGCCCCATGGAAATGGTCTTGCTGGGCACGGGCGGCTGCACCGCCTATGACGTGGTGCTGATCCTGAAACGGGGCCGCGAAGCCGTCAGCGGCTGCGAAGTGACCCTGAAGGCCGAGCGCGCCGACACCGATCCGAAAGTATTTACCAAAATCCACTTCCACTTCACCGTGCGGGGCAAGGCCCTGAAACCGACGGCCGTGGAACGTGCCGTGGCTTTGTCGCATGATAAATATTGCTCGGCGTCGATCATGCTGGCGAAAACCGCGGAAATTACGCATTCCTTCGAGATCATCGAAGAAAGCGCCTGAGCCAACCTCCTGCGCGTCGGCATAGGCGGCCTGCGATGCTCACCGTGCTCCAGCACGGTTGCGCTTCTCGACCACCTCTCCCTTCCGCTCGCTGCGGTTTTGCCGGGCGCTTCACGGCTCAGGCATGCATGAAAAAGGCGCTCTTCGGAGCGCCTTTGTTTTAAATGTAGTACGCCGTCTTGGTCATGACTTTCCCCATCAGCCCCATCAGCGCCTTGACGGGCGCCGGGGTATCGATGGCGCCCAGTCGCTGGGCGGCGGCGCCATGCTCCACTTCGTCGATGGCCATCTGCTTGACGATGGCGCGTGACTTGGCGTCTTGCGGGGGCAATTCCTGCAAGTGGCTGGCCAGGTGCGCTTCCACCTGGCGCTCCGTTTCCACCACAAACCCCAGGCTGCGGCCGTCGCCCATGCGCGCGGCAATCGTGCCCAGCGCAAACGAACCCGCGTACCACAGGGGATTGAGCAGGCTCAGACGCGAGCCCAGCTCCGTCAGGCGCTGCGCCGTCCAGGCCAGGTGGTCTTCCTCTTCGCGTCCCGCCTCGTCGAACTGGGCGCGGATGGCCGGGCTGTGCGCATAGCGCGCCTGCGAGTTGTACAGGGCCTGCGCGCACACTTCACCGACATGGTTGACGCGCATCAAGCCGGCGCTGTGGCGCTGTTCGGCCGCGCTCAGCTCCGCATCGGGCGCATGCGCGGCCGGCGTGGGGCGCGAGGCCGAGGCCACGCCCGCGATCACGCGCAGGGCCTTGTCGGCGCCGACAATCAAACGATCCAGGGGGTCAAAATGGCGGTTCGCGGTCATCGTGGCTATGCTCATGAGTAGTAAAACATGAATTATAGGACGATCAGGGCCAGCCGTCCCCACGCCGCGCGCAGGGTGAACGGGGCTTTATTGACCTGTGCGCGCTTTTTCCTGCTCGATCCAGTCCACCACGGGGCCGACGGCGTCGAGGCCGGACAGGCTTTTCGCCACGCCCAGGTTGAGCGAAATCAGGAAGGAAATGCTGTCAACGGGAATGTCCGGGCAATGCTCGGCAAACGCGGCGCGAAACCGCTCCGATTGCAAGACACGCAAGACTTTCTCGCCGCTCATGAATTGCAGCACGCTGGCAATGCTGTGCCCGCCACCTATCGAGTGGTAGATAAAACGGTTGTAGCGCGCGTCGATCTGCTTGAAATCGAGCGTTTCCTCCGTCATCAGTCCCGCCAGGTAGTACAGGCCCAGGCTGACGCGGAAGAAACCGATGGCTTCGGCGCTGGTCATGCCGGCGCGCGCCACGGCCAGTACCTTGTCCTGCATCGCCTGATCGATCGTTCGCATTGCCCTCTCCCGCGCCGTCCGCCGGCGCCCACCGGGCCAGCTTGCATGAAGATGCTGTTTTTTTCAATAGACCAAACGATATTTCCGCCTTGCAAGTTACATTTTTTACATGCTACCCTAGCTCCTCCCTATCAAATGGATGAACTACATGATCGAGGTCAAGCACCTGGCAAAACGTTTCCGCATGCCGCCCCACAAGGGCAAGGACGTGCGGCTCAGCGATCCACGCGAACACGAGGGCTGGTTCCACGCCGTGCGCGACGTCAGTTTCAGCTGCGCACCCGGCGAAGTGCTGGGCTTGCTGGGACCGAATGGCGCCGGCAAGACGACCACCCTGCGCCTGCTGTCGACGGCCTTGCAGGCCGATGCGGGCAGCGCCCTCGTCAACGGCGTCGACGTGCTGCGCCAGCCGCTGGTGGCGCGCCAGAGCATCGGCTTTTTGTCCGGCTCGACGGGCCTGTACGGCCGCCTGACGGCGCGCGAGAACGTGGAATACTTTGGCCGCCTGCACGGCATGCCGGCCGACAAGCTGAAACGCCGCTGCGACGAGCTGTTTTCCCTGCTGCAAATGGAGGAATACGGCAGCAAGCGGGCCGATCAGTTGTCGACGGGCATGAAACAGAAGTGCGCGATCGCCCGCACCGTCGTGCACGAGCCGCAGGTGGTCATCCTCGACGAGCCGACCACGGGCCTGGACGTCATGTCGGCCAAGATCCTGCTCGACTTCATCGCCAGCTACAAGGCGCTGCGCGTGCCGCTGATCTTTTCCACGCACCACCTGCACGAGGTGGAAAAGCTGTGCGACCGAGTCTGCATCATCAACCGCGGCACCACCGCCTTCAACGGCACCATCGACGAGCTGCGCCATCTGGGCGGCAGCGCTGACTTGTACGACGCCTTTGTCAGCGTCATCAACCAGGGAGCCTGAGGCCATGTGGACCATTTACCTGAAAGAGCTGCTGGAACTGACGCGCGACCGCAAGACGCTGATCTTTACCATTCTCATCCCCATCTTTGCCATGCCGCTGATCTTTGGCGGCTTCGCTTATGTTTCCAGCAATATGTTCAAGAACGCCAAGACCGCGGAAATGCGCTATGCGCTGTTCGGCAAGGACCATTCGCCGGGCCTGAGCGCGCGGTTTGCCCAGCAGCACAACTTGCGCGAAGTAGCGCTGGGCAGCGAGGGCGACATCCGCCGCGCCATCGGCGACGACACCATCAAGTTTGCCGTCGTCATCCCGCCGCATTTTGAACAATCGCTGCAGCAGCAGGCGCAAGCCAAGGTAACCCTGCACTACAACAGCGCCAGCTCCGTGGACGTGACGCACCAGCGCGTGCGCGAGATCGTCGAGGGCTACAACGCCAGCCTGCGCGAAGGAGCCTTGTCCGCGCTGAACCTGAGTCCGGCCCAGCTGGCCTTTGCCCTCAATCCCATCGTGCTCGACAAGCAGTCGACGGCCAACGAGCGCGAGCAGATGGGCGCCATCATCGGCGGCATGGTGCCGTACCTGCTGCTGATGGTGTGCCTGACGGCGGCCATGTACCCGGCCATCGACCTGGGCGCGGGGGAAAAGGAGCGGGGCACGCTGGAAACCCTGCTGCTGGCGCCCGTGCCGCGCAGCGCCATCGTGCTGGCCAAGTTCCTCGTGCTGTTTACCGTGGGCATGACCTCGGCCGTATTGATGGTGGGCAGCATGGGCATCCTGCTGGCCATCTTCGGCAGCTCGCTCGAAGGCCACATGGCCATCCTGGTACACAGCATCGGCTTGCCCGACCTGGCCATGGTGACCTTGATGCTGGTGCCGACGGCCGCCATCTTCGCCTCGCTGCTGCTGTCGATCTCGATCTATGCGAAGAGCTACAAGGAAGCGGCCGGCATGATCACGCCGCTGATGCTGTTTGTCATCCTGCCCACGGTGACGGCCATGCTGCCCGGCGTCGAGCTGAACTGGATCTGGGCCATGGTGCCGCTGACGAATGTGTCGCTGGCCATGAAGGAGCTGGTCAAGGGCACCATGGATTACCGCATGTTCGGCGTGATCCTGGCTTCGACCACCGTCATCGCGGGCGCCCTGCTGATGCTGTGCCGCTGGTGGTTTAACCGGGAATCGGTATTGTTCCGTAACTGATATTCCGCGACGCGCCGGGAAGACCACCGCCGGCGCGCCGTCCACCCTCGCCAACTGCACTCTGGGCACGCGAAAATGCCGTGCATCGCATGCAACTGCCCAGTACGTCTTAAATTCAATACAATGCCAGCATAGAGTAGCCCTGTCGCATCGGGCAGCAACGCATGAGTTAGGAGTTGTATGGAATTGCAGATTCGCAAATTGTCGAAAACCTACGCGAACGGCGTGGTGGCGCTGGACAACGTGTCGTTGACGATACCGCCGGGCATGTTTGGCTTGCTGGGCCCGAACGGCGCCGGCAAGTCGACCCTGATGCGCACCCTGGCGACCCTGCAGGAATGCGATTCCGGCTCCATCTTCTTCGGCGACTACGACGTGCTCGACGACAAGGACGAAGTGCGCCGCATGCTGGGCTACCTGCCGCAGGACTTCGGCCTGTACCCGAAAGTGACGGCCTACGAGCTGCTCGACCACTTCGCCACGTTGAAAGGGCTGTCGCAGCGGGCGCGCCGGCGCGAAGTCGTCGATGGCCTGTTACAGCAAACCAATCTGTTCGACGTGCGCCACCAGCGCCTGGGCAGCTTTTCCGGCGGCATGCGCCAGCGCTTCGGCATCGCGCAAGCCCTGCTGGGCGACCCGAAACTGATCATCGTCGACGAACCGACGGCCGGCCTCGACCCGCAGGAGCGCGTGCGCTTCCATAATCTGCTGTCCGACATCGGCGAAGACAAGACCGTGATCCTGTCGACCCATATCGTCTCCGACGTGGCCGACCTGTGCGCCAACATGGCCATCATCAACAAGGGCCATTTGCTGCTGTGCGGCAAAACCCAGGAACTGATCGACGAAGTCAGCTGCAAGATATGGGCGCGCTTCGTCGAAAAGAAAGAACTGGCCAGCTTCCAGCAGCGCCACGCCGTCATTTCCACGCGCCTGCTGTCGGGCCGCACCCTGATCCACGTCTACAGCGACGACGACCCGGGCGACGGTTTCGAGGAAGCCATCGGCGACCTGGAAGACCTGTATTTCGCCACCATTGCCGGGCGCCACCGCGTCGCCCCGCAGTGCGACTGAGGGCGCGGCCATGTTTGCCATCGCCCGCTTTGAAGCGCGACAGCGGCTCAAGCTGCTGTCGACCTGGGTGTATTTCGCCATGTTCCTGGCGCTGGCCATGCTGTGGATGGCGGCCGCCGGCGGCGTCTTCAAGGAAGCGAGCATCAGTTTCGGCGGCAAGTTCCTGATCAACGCACCCCGTTCGCTGGCGTTCACGTGCAGCCTGCTGGGCTGTTTCGGCGCCGTGGTGGTGGCCGCCATGATGGGCCGCTCGGTGCAGCAGGATTTCGAGTACGGCATGCAGCATTTCTTCTTCAGCGCGCCCATCAAAAAGTACCAGTACGTGTTTGGCCGCTTCCTCGGCGCCTACCTGGTGCTGGCGGTGGTGTTTTCCAGCATCGTCATCGGCGCCTGGCTGGGCGCCTGGCTGCCCGGCATCGACCCGGAACGGCTGGGGCCGCAACGACTGCTGGCCTACCTGATGCCCTACGTCTTTACGCTGCTGCCCAACCTGTTCATCTTCGGCGCCATCTTCTTCGTCATCGCCGCCCTGACGCGGCGCATGCTGCCCGTGTACATCAGCTCGGTGGTCATGCTGATCGGCTACCTGGTGGCGCCCTCGCTGGCGCGCGACCTCGACTACAAGACCCTGGCCGCCCTGATCGACCCCTTCGGCACGACGGCGCTGATACGCCTGACGGAATACTGGCCGAACGCGGAGCGCAACACGCGCCTGGTGACGCTGGAGGGCGTGTACCTGCTGAACCGCGCCATCTGGTCCGGCTTCGCCCTCGTGGCCTTGCTGCTCGGCTACTGGCGCTTCCAGTTCCACGCGACGACGGACGCGGGCGCCAGCAAGCGCCGCAGCGAGGGCGAGGCGCCGCAGCGCCTGTCGAACGCTTCGCTGTCCACGCAGGAAACGCCGGACTTCGCGCAACGCAACCTGGCCGCCCTGCTGCTCAAGATGAGCTGGCTAAACCTGCGCGAAACCATCAAGAACATCTATTTTGTCGTCATCGTGCTGGCCGGCGTGCTGACCATGTATGCGGGCGCGCTCGACATGGGTTCCATCTACGGCACGAATACCTATCCCGTGACGGAAAAAGTGCTGGAAATGGTCAGCGCCTCGTTCGCCCTGTTCATGCTGGTCATTACCACCTTCTATGCGGGCGAACTGGTGTGGCGCGAACGCGAGACCCGCATCCACCTGATGCTCGACGCCCTGCCCGTGCCGAACTGGCTGCCCCTGCTGTCGAAACTGTTCGCGCTGATCGGCCTGCAAGCGCTGCTGAGCCTGGTCATCATGCTGTGCGGCATGTCGATCCAGGTCTTCAAGGGCTATTACCGCCTCGACCCGGGCCTGTACCTGGAATCGCTGTTCCTGTCGCACCTGCCCTATTACGCGCTGATCGCCGTGCTGGCCATCTTCCTGCAGGTGTTGATCAATCACAAGTACCTGGCGTATTTCGCCATGATCCTGTACTACATCGCCAGCGTCAGCTTTGCCTCGCTGGGCCTGGGCGACCCGCTGCTGCTGTACGCCAGCACGCCGGACTTCGTGTATTCGGCCATGAACGGCGCCGGCCACTATGTGCTGCGCGAACGCTGGTACTTGCTGTACTGGAGCGGCGCGGCCGTCATGCTGACGGTGCTGTCGCTGCTGTTCTGGCCCCGCGGCGCGCAAGACAGCTGGCGTATCCGCCTGCGCCTGGCGCGCCACGGCCTCACGCATGGCGTGCTGGCCAGCTTTGCCATCGGCGCCGTGATCTTCGTCAGTAGCGGCGCCGTGCTGTTCTACGTCTTCCACGTGGCCAACGATTACAAATCCGACTATGCGCGCGACGCGGACCGGGCCAGCTTCGAGCGCCAGTACCGCAAGTTTGCCGCCACGCCGCAGCCGAGAATTACCGACGTGAAACTCGACGTGGCCATCTATCCGGCGCAGCGCACGCTCATCGTCACGGGCCGCTACATGCTGCAAAACAAGACCAGCTTGCCGATCAGCCACATTTTTGTGCAGCAAGACCCGACGGCCACCATGCGGCTGCGGTTCGATACGCGCGTGCATCCGGGCCTCGATGACGGCAAGCTGGGCTTTTACAGCTACCGCCTGGCCGCACCGCTGGCGCCGGGCGCCACCCTGGGCCTCGATTTCGACATTCGCTATGCGCCGCGCGGCATCCTCGGCCTGGGCCAGGACACGCCGGTCGTGGCCAACGGCACCTTCTTCACGAATGCCGTGCTGCCGCACATCGGCTACCAGGCGCAGCTGGAACTGACGGACCCGCGCGACCGCAAGAAACACGGCTTGCCGCCACGCGAACGGGCCTTGCCGCGCGACGACGCGCGTGGGCTGGCCGACAACTACGTCAGCAGCGACGCCGACCGCATCAATTTCGACGCCACCGTCAGCACCGTGGACGGCCAGACGGCCATCGCGCCGGGCATGCTGGACAACGACTGGATTGACAAGGGCCGCCATTACTTCCATTACACGATGGACCAGCCCATCCTGAACTTCTACTCGTTCCAGTCGGCCCGCTATGCCGTCAGGCACGAGCGCTGGCAGGACGTGGCCATCGACGTGTATTACCATCCGGGACACGAATACAACCTCGATCGTTTCGTGCGCGGCAGCAAGGAAGCGCTCGAGTACTACACGAAGAACTTCGGCCCCTACCAGCACAAGATCCTGCGCATCGTCGAGTTCCCCCGCTACGCCACGTTTGCCCAATCGTTCCCGAACACGATACCGTATTCGGAAGGCCTGGGCTTTATCGCCAGGGTCGACGACAAGAATCCGAAGGACCTCGACTACCCGTTCTACGTCACGGCGCATGAAGTGGCGCACCAGTGGTGGGCGCATCAATTAGTGGGCGGCAACACGCGGGGCGCCACCGTGCTCAGCGAAACCCTGGCCGAGTATTCTGCGCTGATGGTGATGAAGAAAACCGTGGGGCCGGCCAAGATGCGGCGCTTCCTGCGCTATGACCTGAATCAATACCTGATGGGACGCAGCGGAGAGCGCAAGAAGGAATTGCCGCTGGCAGAGAACGAAAACCAGGCCTATATCCACTACCACAAGGGCAGCCTGGCCATGTACTTGCTGCAAGACATGATCGGCGAAGACAAGGTCAACGGCGTGCTGCGCGAGCTGCTCAAGACCCATGGCCAGAAGGGGCCGCCGTATGCGAGCGTGACGGCGCTGATCACGGGCTTGCGCCAGGTCACGCCGCCCGAGCAGGCTTACCTGATCGACGACCTGTTCGAGAAAATCGTGCTGTTCGACAACCGCGCCCTGTCGGCCACGGCCACCAAGCGCAGCGACGGCAAGTACGCCGTCACCATCAAGGTCCAGGCGAGCAAATTGACGGCCGGCGAACAGGGCGAGGAACACGAGGCCCCGCTGCACGACTGGATCGAAATCGGCGTCGACGACGCGACGGGCCATCCACTGCTGCGCGAACGCCTGCGCATGACGGCACGCGAAGCGAGCTATACCGTCATCGTCGCCAGCCGGCCCGTCAAGGCGGGCATCGATCCCGACAACAAGTTGATCGACCGCAAACCCGATGACAATATGATCACCGTCGAGCTCGACGAACCATGACGAAAAATGGCCGCCCTGAACAGGTGGCCATTTTTTTTCGTGTCACACGGGATTCAGGCTGCGGCGCAGCGCGTCACCAGACTCAGGCTGATGCCCATTTCCGTCAGGTGCTGCATGTCGGCCAGGCTCAGGTCGAGCGGCGCATCGACCGTGTCGTCGCCGTTCAGTTCCAGTTGCAACTCGGCCACGATACGCGGCATGGTGAAGCTCACGCCGCGCGAACGGCATTCGGCCAGGTAGCTGCGTATGCGCGAAGGCAAGACTTGCGACTTGGGCGCTTGCGCGATGAGCACTTCGAACCCGGAATCAAGGTAGACGCGGCCGCCCGCCTTCGGCTCGCCCTTGCGCCAGGCATGGTCTGGATCGGTAGGCAAAACTTCCAGGATGGATCTGAGCGTGGGGTCATCCCCATGCACCGACAACTTCGCCATATTCATATTGCAAGACTTTCTAGTCAGGACGCCGCCAGGAAGGCGGCGCGATCATCAGACCGACAAGTCTACGCATGGAAGGCAAATATGTCCATACGGCAATATTTTATATCGAGCACTAATTTGTGCTGCATCAAACAGGCGGAACAAGCTTGTTCCGCCTGCAACACACCATTACAGGGCTACGCCGCGTGCCTGCAAGGCGGCCCGCACGCCCGCGCCGTAGGCGGCATCGGCGCGGTCGAAGTGGCCCAGCTGACGCTGCAAGGTTTCCGGCCGCACCTGACTCAAGGGGCCAGCCAGGTTGTCGAACAGGTTTTGCCTGGCCTGGGCGGACATCAGCCGGAACAGGTTGCCGGCCTGCGTGTAATCGTCTTCCACACCGCGCCCGTCGTAGCGCGCCGCGCCGCCCGACAGCGCCAGCGCCGGCTCGCCATGGCCCAGCCCTTGCGGCTGCGTGCCTGCCGCCGCCACGTTTGCGTAGTTCTGCGCCGAACTGCCATTGTGGATGGCCATGCCGCCGTCGCGCTGCTGGTTATGGAAGGGGCAGCGGGCCGCATTCACGGGTAAGTGCTGGTGGTTCGTGCCGACGCGGTACAGCTGGGCGTCGTGGTAGGCGAACAAGCGGCCTTGCAGCATCTTGTCCGGCGAGTATCCCATGCCGGGCACGGCATTGGCCGGCGAAAACGCCGCCTGCTCGACTTCCGCATGGTAATTGTCCGGATTGCGGTTCAGCTCGAAAATACCGACCGGCAACAGCGGGAAGTCCGCGTGCGGCCACACCTTCGTCAGGTCGAACGGGTTCCAGCCCGTGCGCTGCTCCCAGGCATCGAGCTGCTCCTGCGTCGCCACCTGCAGCTTGACTTCCCACTGGGGGAAATCGCCGCGCGCGATGGCGCCGAACAGGTCGCGCTGGGCGTAGTCGGGGTCGGCACCGGCCAGGCGGCCAGCCTCCGCCGCAGGTAAATTCTTGATGCCCTGGCGTGTCTTGAAATGCCATTTCACGTACACGCGCTGGCCGTCGGCATTAATCAGGCTATACGTGTGGCTGCCGAAACCATCCATGTGGCGGTAGCCGTCCGGCGTGCCCCGGTCCGAGAACAGCATGGTGACCTGGTGCAGGCTTTCCGGCGCGTGGCTCCAGAAGTCGAACATCATCTCGGCCGATTTCAGATTGCTTTGCGGATCACGCTTTTGCGTGTGGACAAAGTCGGGGAACTTGATCGGGTCCTTGATGAAGAACATGGGCGTGTTATTGCCAACCAGATCCCAGTTGCCCTCTTCCGTATAGAAGCGCACGGCGAAGCCGCGCGGGTCGCGTTCCGTATCGGCGCTGCCGCGTTCGCCGCCTACGGTGGAAAAGCGCGCGAACGTGGCCGTCTGCTTGCCCACTTCGGCAAATAATTTAGCCTTGGTGTAGCGCGAGATGTCATGCGTGACGGTAAAGGTGCCGTAGGCGCCCGAGCCTTTCGCGTGCACGACGCGCTCGGGGATGCGCTCGCGGTTGAAATGCTGGAGTTTCTCGATCAGGTGGAAGTCTTGCAGCAGCAGGGGGCCGCGGGGACCCGCGCTGATGGAGTTCTGGTTGTCGGCGACGGGGATGCCCGAGGCGGTACTGAATGGCGGCGGTTGGCGCATGGCTGCTTTTCCTTCGTTGTTGACTAATGGAACCAGTGTAACGAGGTCAACAACAAAGGAAAAGCTAATTGATTTTATCGAACCGATAGCTATTTACAATGTACATCCATGGGCATCGCACACACCACCCAGCTGCGCCTGCAACTTCGCCGGCTGGCCCAGGAAGCCGCCGATATCGATCACGGACAGCTTGCCGCTGCCATCGTCGAGCACGAACGTGGGAAAGCCCTGGCCGCCCACCTGCGCCAGCAGGGCGCGGCTGGCGTCGATGTGCCGCTGCGTGGCGGCGCCCGCCTGCCGCGCATACTCGGCCCCGAATGCCGCCCCGTCCATGCCCTGCTCTTGCGCCAAGGTCACCAGCACGGGCAGGTCGGCGATGCGCAAGCCGTCCACGTAATGGGCGCGCTGCACGCGCTGCAGCATGTCCAGGCCCTTGCCGGCCAAGGCTTCCGCCGCCAGGATGGCCGTGATCGGCGGTTCGGAATCCATCATGGCCGTCGTGTCGTTGAGCAATCCGTCAATATAGGCGTCGCCGAAGGGCTGGCCCGACAATTGCTCGATGCGCCGGTCATGCGGCAGCACATAGCCGCGCCAGGCGGGCGTGATCCGGCGGCGATTGCTGCCCGTCATCATGCCGCCGCCGTGGAAGGCCACCGTCAGTCCGGGCACGGCGCGCGCCGCCTCGACCAGCGGCGCGGCGCCGTAGCACCAGCCGCACAGGGGGTCGAAAATGTAGTGCAGTGTGGGCATGGAGACCTCCTTGTTGCCGCTTACCATTTCATTTCACCCTTTGCCACCTTGGCGCTCGTTTCCAGCGCGCCATCGAGGCCCAGTTGCGGGTAGTGCTGTTTCATGGCGGCGATCAGGGCGGCCGCATTGGCGGCCTTGGCCGTTTCCGCTTCGAACGTCACCAGGTAGTCGCGCGTGAAACCGATGCTGTCCGGCGTCATGGGCGAGCCCACCTTGAAGTGGCCAGGCACGACGGTGACGGGCTTCAGCGCCGCGATGCCATCCAGGGTCTTGAGCCAGTCCTGGCGCGATTGCACGCTTTGCGTATCGGCCGTCCACACGTGCAAGTTGCCAAACAGCACCACACCGCCGACGACGGCCTTGATCGATGGAATCCACACATAGGTGCGCGCTGGCGTCGGGCCGGCGATATCGAGCGACTGGCCTTCCAGCGTGATGCGCTGACCCTTCAATGCTTCGGGGATGACGATGGCCTGCGGCGCATTGTCCTTCAAAATCGGCCCCCAGTAGGCGACCTTGGCGTCGGCCTTGCGGCGGATCTCGGCCACGGTATCCGGCGTGGCGACGATTTTTGCCTGCGGGAAAGCTGCCTTGATCACGTCGAGGCCAAAATAGAAATCGGGGTCGCTGTGGCTGATGTACACGGTCGTCAGTTTCTTGCCGCTGGAACGGATCTTTTCCACCAGCTTTTGCGCTTCGGCGCGCGAGAACTGCGCGTCGATCAGCACGGCGTCATGCTTGCCGGCCACCAGCACGGAAGCGACGGGGAAGATGGCCGCTTCGCCCGGATTGAACACCTCCAGTGTCAGCGGCGCTGCGGCCGAGGCGGCGCCGGCGGCGAAGACGGTGGCAACGAGAATACTGGTAATGGATTTGGAGAACATGATGCGCCTTCACAAGATGATTGGGATGCATGCATCTTACGTTGCTTGATTCGGCAGAAAAACCCGATAAACCGCAATGGTTTGTTTCTTATTTCGATGCAATCAGATACTGGCATGCACGCTGCCATCCACATCGTCGTATCCAAATGTGTCACAGCGTCATGATGTTGTCACATTGAATTGTTATCTTGCCAGCTCTTTCAAACCTAGCCGGATGAACCACATGACTCGCAGAAAAATTTCCGTCGCTGGCTGCAGCGTCGCAATCTCCCTGATGCTGGCCGCCTGCGGCAGCGACGCCAAAAAAGACGAGGTGGTGGTCGAAGCCCCGCCGAAAAACGTCATTTTCTTCCTTGGCGATGGCATGGGCCTGACCACCATGACGGCTGCGCGCATCTACTCGGTGGGCGAAGACGGTGCGCTGACCATGGACACGCTGCCGGAAACGGCCTTCGTCAAGACGTTCTCGAACGATGCGCAAGTCACCGACAGCGCGCCGTCGATGGCCGCCTACATGACCGGCGTCAAGATGAACAACGAAGTCATTTCCATGTCGGCCAACACGGTCGCCATCGATCCGGGCAAGGACGCCAACGGCAACAAGCTGGTCAACAAATGCGGCACCGGCAACGGCACGCCCGCCACCACCCTGCTGGAACTGGCCAAGGCCAAGGGCTTTGCCGCCGGCGTCGTCAGCACGGCGCGCGTGACGCACGCCACGCCGGCAGCGACCTACGCGCACATCTGCCACCGCGACCTGGAAAACGATATCGCCGCGGCCCTGGTGCCGGGCGGCACCGGCTACAACAGCGCCCTGGGCACCACCGGCCTGGAAGTGGTCCTGGGCGGCGGCGCGCAGTTCTTTACGCCATTCAAGAACGGCGGCAAGCGCTCCGACGACCGCGACCTGGTGGCCGAACTGAAAGCAAAGAGCTACACCATTGCCAACAACGCCACCGACTTCAAGGCCGTCGACGGTACCAAGACGGACCGCCTGTTCGGCGTGTTCACGTCCAGCCACATGAGCTACGACCTGGACCGCGATGCGGCCAAGGAACCTAGCCTGGCAGAAATGACCACCAAGGCCATGGACGTGTTGGCCAAGAACAAGAAGGGTTACTTCCTGATGGTCGAAGGCGGCCGCATCGACCATGCGCTGCACGAAACGACAGCCAAGAAGGCCCTGCAGGACACGGTCGCCTTTGACAACGCCATCAAGGCCGCCATCGAAAAAGCCAAGCTGACCGACCCGACCCTGGCCAATACCCTGATCGTCGTCACGGCCGACCATGACCACACCCTGGTGCTGAACGGCTACGCCAAGCGCACGGGCAAGACGGCCGCCGGCAACCCAGGCGTGCTGGGCCTGGTGAAGAACTACGTCACCGGCGCGGTCGAGAAAGACCTGGACGGCGCACCGTACTCGATCATCGGCTTCGGCAATGGCGAAAACCGCACGCAATCGAGCCGCGCCGCCATGGCCAGCCTCGATGAAACCGTCACCAGCGCCAACACCTACCATCAGGAAGCGGTGATCCGCACTTCGGCCGGCAATGAAACCCACGGTGGCACCGACGTCTTCCTGGGCGCCATCGGCAAGGGTTCGGAAACCTTCCTGGGCACCATCGACAACACCACAGTATTCGGCCTGGTCAAGACCGCCGGCGGTCTGTAATCCCCAAGACACAAGAATTGGACACGCATATGAAACTTGCACTGAAATCCACCCTGAAACTGTCGCTGCTGACCACGCTCGTGGCAGCCAGTGTTGCCAATGGCGCCTACGCCGCCGACGCCAAGAACGTCATCTTCTTCCTCGGCGACGGCATGGGTCCTTCCGTCGTGACGGCGGCGCGCATCTACAAGTACAAGGAAGAAGGCAGCTTGAACATGGACAAGCTGGAACGCACGGCGCGCATCAAGACGTTCTCGAACGATGCGCAAACGACGGACAGCGCCCCATCGATGGCCGCCTACATGACCGGCGTCAAGATGAACAATGAAGTCATCTCGATGGCGCAGGACACCATCGCCAAAGAGCCCAGCCGCGACGTCAACGGCAACCTGGGCGTGGATAACTGCCCGGCCGGCGGCAAGAGCGTGCCGACCATCCTGGAACTGGCGAAAGCCAAGGGCAAGGCCGTGGGCGCCATCACCACCACGGAACTGACGCACGCCACGCCGGCGACGACCTTCTCGCACATCTGCAACCGCAATGCGCAATACGCGATCGCCGCGCAGACGGCGCCGGGCGGCGCCGGGTACAACACGGCCCTGGGCGACGGCGTGGACGTGCTGATGGGTGGCGGACGCAACCACTTTACGCCATGGTCCGCCAGCAACAAGGGCGGCCGCGCCGACGGCCGCGACCTGCTGGCCGAATTCGCGGCCAAGGGCTACACGGTGGCCGCCAACAAGACGGAAATGGCGGCCGCGCCGAGCGGCAAGAAATTCATCGGCCTGTACAGCGCGAAGAGCCACCTCGACTATGAACTGGACCGCACCTCGTCCAAGCCATCGGCCGACGGCGCCAACCAGCCTAGCCTGTCGGAAATGACGCTGAAAGCCATCGACTTGCTGTCGAAAAACACCAATGGCTACTTCCTGATGGTCGAAGGCGGCCGCATCGACCACGCCTTGCACGGCATCAATGCCAAGCGCGCGCTGGTCGACACCATCGCCTTCGACGACGCCATCAAGGCGGCCATCGACAAGGTCAGGGAAACCGATCCGAAGCTGGAAAACACCCTGATCGTCGTCACGGCCGACCACGACCACACGCTGGCGTTCAACGGCTACGGCAAGCGCGGCAATCCTATCCTCGACATCAACCGCGGCTACAAGGATAACCAGCCAAGCAAGGATGAGGACGGCAATACCTACACCACCCTGGTGTTCGGCAACGGCCCGAACCGCCCTGACCTGCGCACCAACGTCGACAGCGCCACGGCCCTGTCCGACAACTACCTGCAAGAAACAGGCGTGCGCCTGGCCAGCGAAACCCACGGCGGCGGCGACGTCAAGCTGCTGGCCACGGGCGCCGGCGCCAAGGCCTTCAAAGGCACCCTGGACAACACCAAGGTGTTTGACCTGCTGAAGGCGGCCTTCGGCTTTTGATGTAGCACAACAAGCGTAACCCCAAGGGGCGGAAGGCAATCTTGCCCTCCGCCCCCTTTGCACATAAAGGCAACACATGAAATCGACCCTGATCGCCGTCCTCCTCGCCGCCGGCTTCGCTGGCACCGCGCAAGCGGCCGCCCCTGCCGCTCCCGCCGACCTGGACCTGGGCATCACCTATTACAGCCGCGTGCTGACGCCGGAAGGCGTGACGCGCGAGAGCCGCTACGAGGAAAAAATGCTGCGCCGTCCCGGCCACGTGTGGGTCGAACGCGTGCTGGCGCCGGCGACGGACGCGCACGCGGGCCACAAGCATGGCGACAACACCAAGGTGGCGCTGAAAACCTCGACTGCGGCCACGCAGCATGAACACAAGCACTTCAATCCCGTGCTGATTCCACGCCATGTGATGCTGGAAAAGAACACCGTGCGCATCGAATACATCGACGCGCACGACAAGATCGTCGTCGCCATTCCCAAGGCCGAGTACGAAAACGTCAATTTCGACGGTTCCTGGGAAAACAGTTTTTACCTGCTGGACCCGAAACTGGTGACCGCCATGCCCCTGTCGAAACAGGCATCGAACGTGCCGGGCGCGCGCTGGCGCGAAGTGGAAAAAAATGGCGTGTTCCAGCGCATCCTGTGGGATGAGCAAAAACAGATTCCGCTGGTCATCGAAAGCGGTGACCGCGCGAATACCTTCTACCGCAGGGTCGACGTCAAGCTGCAGCCGACCGTCAGCAAGGTCCAGCCATGGGCCAACCTGCAACATTACGCACAGCGCGAATACTCGGACTACCTGGACTAAGCTTGACCGCCCCATGCCCGCTCGCTAGTATCTGGACAGAGTATTCCACAGGGAGCGCGGCATGGATGAACAATTCGAGAACGGTTTGCGCATGCGCAAACAAGTGATGGGCGACGCCTTTGTCGAACGCGCCTTTGCCCAGGTGGACGCCTTCACGGCGCCCTTGCAGGACTTCGTCACGCGCAACGCCTGGGGCACGACCTGGTGCCGCGACGGCCTGGATTTAAAGACGCGCAGCCTGGCGACGATCGCCATGCTGACGGCCCTGGGCCGCGCCCAGGAGTTGCGCGGCCATGTGCGCGGCGCCGTCAACAATGGCGCAAGCATGCAGGAAATCCAGGAAGTGCTGCTGCATTCGGCCGTGTATTGCGGCATGCCGCTGGCCATCGACGCCTTCCGCTCGGCGCATGACGTGCTGCGGGAAATGGGCCTGGTGGCGCCGGCCGCGCCGCCAGCCTGACCATAACCCCATCAAATCGGGACGTAAAAAAAGCCAGGGGCATCCCTGGCTTTTGTCTGGCTGATGCAGGATTACTCCGCCGCAGCCGCCTTCTTCGCCGGCGCCTTTTTGGCGGCCGGCTTTTTCACGGCCGCAGCCTTCTTCGCCGGTGCCTTCTTGACGGCTGCCGCTTTCTTGACGGCCGTTTTCTTCGCTGGCGCCGCGCCTTCTTCGCCTTCAACCTCGGCGGCGGCTGCCTTGGTCTTCGCACCCGGCTTGGCCTTGCGCTCTTCAAACTCGAAGCTCACCTTGCCATCCTTGCCCCGCACGAGGAAAGCCTTGAACGGACGGCGCGTGCGCTGCGATACAAAGCCCGGCAGCAAGTCGGTCTTGCCATCGTTGAGCAGTTTTGCCATTTGTTCCGGCAAGATTTCCTGCTGCAAGATGATGCGGCCGCTGCGGAAATCGCACGTCTTCGGCTTGGCCACGCTGTGTTCGCACACATAGGCCAGGCCCATTTCGTACACGCCGGCATTGCACTTGGGGCAAGGTCCCACGGGCGTCTGGCCCGTGAAATCGACGCCTTCGCCATCTTCGCTTTCGTCGTTCTGACCGAAATCAAATTCCAGCTTGAAATTCTTGATCTCTTCATCGCGCACGATGCGCAGGATGGCGGCGAACGGACGGCCCATCTTCGAGCGGAAGCCTTGCAGCGGGCCGATGGTGCGATCCTTCAGCAATTGTTCCACTTCGGCGATTTCGAACTGGCGCGAACCCGGTGTCTTGCTCATCGAAAATTCGCACTTGGTGCAGGCGAAACGGCGGTAGTTTTCCTTCACCACGCCGCCGCAGTTCGGGCACGGCGTTTCCAGGGTCGCGTAATCGCCGGGAATCGTGTCGTTATCGTATTCCTTGGCGCGCTTGACGATGATTTGCGTCATCTGCGCGATTTCGCGCATGAATTCTTCGCGCGAAATCTTGCCTTTTTCCATCTGCGACAGCTTGTATTCCCACTCGCCCGTCAGCTCCGGTGCCGTCAACTCATTGACGCCCAGGCCTTTGAGCAAGGTCATCAGTTGCGACGCCTTGGCCGTCGGGATCAATTCGCGGCCTTCGCGGATCAGGTAGCGTTCCGTCAGCAAGCCCTCGATGGTGGCCGCGCGCGTCGCTGGCGTGCCGAGACCCTTGCCGGCCATCGCATCGCGCAGCTCGTCGTCGTCGATCAGCTTGCCGGCGCCTTCCATGGCCGACAGCAACGTTGCTTCCGTGAAGCGCGCGGGCGGCTTCGTCACGAGGCCATTGGCGCTGACGCTTTCCGTCTGCACTTTTTCGCCCTTGGCGACGGGCACCAGGTTGCCGTTGCCATTGCTTTCCTTGTCCGCGTCCGTCGACGCTTCCTTGCCGTAGATGGCCAGCCAGCCCGGATTGGTCATGACCTTGCCTTCAGTCTTGAACTGATGGCCGGACACTTCCGTGTAGCGCGTGGTGACCTGGAATTCCGCAGGCGGGAAGAACACGGCCATGAAGCGGCGCGTGACCAGGTCGTACAGCTTCTGTTCCGGCTCGGACAAATTCTTTGGCGCAATCGTCGTCGGGATGATGGCGAAGTGGTCCGAGATCTTCGTGTTGTCGAAGATGCGCTTGTTCGGCTTGACCCAGCCCTTGTCGATGATCTGCTTGGCGAACTGGTGGTAGTTGCTGTTGTCCTTGACCGTTTCCAGCGCCTGCAGCACGGTCGGCATGTAGTCTTCCGGCAGGTGGCGCGAATCGGTACGCGGATACGTCAAGACCTTGTGCTTTTCGTACAGGGCCTGGGCCAGGCCCAGCGTATTCTTGGCCGAGAAGCCGAAACGCGAGTTCGCTTCGCGCTGCAGGCTGGTCAGGTCGAACAGGCCCGGCGCCATCGAGGTCGTCGGCTTCGATTCTTCCGTGACGGTGCCTTGGCGGCCGCGGCAGGCAGTGGCGATCGAGTCGGCAGCAGCCTTGCTCCACAGGCGCTCGGCGCGCTTCTCGGGGTCGTTCTCGTCCTTCTTGAACTTCGTGTCGAGCCAGCGGCCTTCATAGATGCCGGCCGCGCAGACGAATTCGGCACGCACTTCCCAGAAGTCGCGCGGGACGAATTTTTTAATTTTATCTTCGCGTTCGACGACGATGGAGAGCGTCGGCGTCTGCACGCGGCCCACGGTGGTCAGGTAAAAACCGCCTTCCTTCGAATTAAACGCCGTCATGGCGCGCGTGCCATTGATGCCGATCAACCAATCGGCTTCCGAGCGGCAGCGGGCAGCGTCGGCCAGCGGCAGCATTTCTTCGTCGCTGCGCAGGTGTGCGAAACCGTCGCGGATGGCGCCCGGCGTCATCGACTGCAGCCACAAGCGCTTGACCGGTTGCTTGGCCTTGGCGTTTTGCGCGATCAGGCGGAAAATCAGCTCGCCTTCTCGCCCCGCATCGCATGCGTTGATGAGGGTGGAAACGTCTTTACGTTTGATCAGCTTGTTTAATACTTTGAGGCGCGCTTCCGTCTTCGGGATGGGATTGAGCGCGAAATACGGTGGAATCATCGGCAAGTGCGCGAAACTCCATTTGCCGCGCTTCACGTCGAATTCTTCCGGCACGGCGATCTCCAGCAAGTGGCCGACCGCCGACGACAGGACGTATTCATCCGATTCAAAGTACTCATCGTGCTTGGTGAAGCCGCCAAGCGTCTTCGCGATATCGTTCGCGACAGAAGGCTTCTCGGCGATGATGAGGGTTTTTGTCATATTTTTTGGTCTCGAAAAATGCTCTAGGATAGTTTCAGCATGCGCATCATACAGTGCATTGCCAGGCGCCGACGCTTTTGTCTGCGCAAGGCCTTGTGACTTGTGGTCTTGTCAAGCGGCCAATGATAAGCGCCTATTGAAGAATTCGGCAAGTTATCTGCAAGCAAGAATGCGCCAGCGCAAACACATTGGTCTGGCGTGCGCGGTGCCGCAGCATATAGTAAGGGAGATGGCGCGGCAGCGGCGCCAGGTGCGGCCGGGGGCGTGTATCGGCTAGTGCAGCAGGCGCGGCGGGAGATCTTCGTCGTCGACGAATAAGTCGTCGAACATCAGCGCGTCCGGTTCCTTGCCCTGGCTCCACAGCAGCATCAGCACGATGACTTTCAGCTTGCCCAGCGAGACGGGCGCCTCGTCGAGCGCCAGCGCCCGTTCGATGACGATTTCGCGCTGCAGCGGCGTGAGCACCTTGGCGCTTTCGAGGAACTGGATGAAACCGATGGCGGCCGTGCCCAGCACATCGCTTTCCTGCTGCACGTAGAAGCGCGTGCCCGTGGATGCGGCCGTCAGGGTTTGCTCGACGCCGGCCATGGCGTTCAAGTCCGTCAGCCACACGAGGGCTTCGGAAATCTCCACGTCGTCGAAACCGACGGCCGACAGCTTGCGCGCCAGGACTGCCGGCTCGGGGCAGGCATCGGGGCGATAGTAAGTCTCGTAGAGGTACACCAGGATATCGAACATGGCTCTACTCTAGCAGCTAAGTTCGCTAAGACACAAGGGTGCGCACCGACAAAGCGCCCCCGTGCGGCAAGGCCGCCACACAAGTGACAAGCTGTCATTTGCAGCGTTGAAACAGTCCTCCCGGCAAGCGTTCCACCAGGCCCGCCAGTTCCAGCGCCAGCAATTCGGCCATCAGCGCACCCATGGCCAGGCCGCTGCGCGCGGCCAGGGTATCGGCGTCGACGGGATCGTGGCCCAGCGCGGCCAGCAGCGGCGGTTCGTCTTCCCCCGCTGGCGGCAGCGTGGCAATGCCGCCCAGCCATTGCAGCTCTTGCAGCACGTCATCGGCCGACTCGACCAGCTTGGCGCCCTGCTTGATCAGCGCATGGCAGCCCTTGGCCAAAGTCGCGTGGATGGAGCCGGGCAAGGCATACACGTCGCGCCCCTGCTCGCCGGCCAGGCGCGCCGTGATCAGGGAACCCGATTGCGCCGCCGCCTCGATCACCAGCACGCCGCGCGCCAGGCCGCTGATCAGGCGGTTGCGGCGCGGAAAGTTCCCCGGCATGGCCGGCAAGCCCAGCGCGTACTCGCTGACGATGCAGCCTTGTTCGGCAATTCTTTGCGCCAGATCAAGGTTGCGTCGTGGATACACGAGATCGGCGCCCGTGCCGATCACGGCCACCGTGGCGCCCGCGCCGCGCAAACCGCCCTCGTGCGCGTGCGTGTCGATGCCCAGCGCCAGCCCGGAAATGATGGTCAAACCCGCGGCGCTGAGGGCGCGGGCGAACGCGGCCGCATTCTGCATGCCTTGCGCGCTGGCATTGCGGCTGCCGATGATGGCCACGCCGGGCCGCGACAGCAGTTCCGCCCGCCCCCGCACATATAACAACAGCGGCGGATCGGCGATTTCCAGCAGCAGCGGCGGATAGCCGGCATCGGCCAGGGTCAGCACGGCATTGCCGGGCCCCTGCAGCCATTGCAGGGTGAGTTCCAGCTGGCTGTTGGCCAGCGGCTTGGGCGGCTGCGCGATGGCGCGCGCCACGCCGGCCGGCACCACTTCGCGCAAGGCCTCGAACGGCGCGGCAAAGATTTGCGGCGGCAAGCCGAAGCGGGCCAGCAAGGCGCGTGCCGCCACCGGCCCCACGCCGGGCAGATGCTGCAGGCGCAGCCAGCCCGCCAGTTCCGTGACCGTGTCCGCCGTCGTTGCGATTGCATGCATGACAACCTCGCTGTGTACTGTGCCCCTCCCATGCTAGCGCCATGGCAGGCGCGCGATACCGACGCGCGCAAGGATGCGTGCAATGGCGGCGCAAAAAGCCCCCCATCCACAGCTGCATGGGCGTCTGTGATAAAATTTCCCTTTGCAGCAGACGATTAGCGCACTGGCAAACGCATCTGCCGCGACGTTGCGCCCTACGCGCCCAAGCTTGGCGTACTCACAATAAAATAGAAGTAGCCCTGCCATCGTCCGCATGGCCCTGGCATGAATAATCAGGCGCACCGGCGCCCACCTTAACCAGTCGAATCCGTATGTCCATATTAAATATCCTGCGTTACCCCGATCCTCGCCTGCACACGGTCGCCAAGCCCGTCACCGAATTTGACGCGCGCCTGCAAACCCTGATCGACGACATGGCCGAGACCATGTACGACGCCCCCGGCGTCGGCCTGGCCGCATCGCAAGTGGACGAGCATATCCAGATGATGGTGATCGACATCACCGAAGAGAAAAACCAGCTGCAAGTGTTCATCAACCCGGAAATCACCTGGGCCAGCGAAGAAAAACAGGTCTACGACGAAGGCTGTCTGTCCGTGCCTGGCGTCTACGACGGCGTCGAGCGCCCGGCCCGCATCAAGGTGCGCGCCCTGGACCGCCACGGCAAGCAGTTCGAGCTGGAAGCCGATGGCTTGCTGGCCGTGTGCATCCAGCATGAGATGGATCATCTGCTGGGCAAGGTATTCGTCGAATACCTGTCGCCGCTCAAGCGCAACCGCATCAAGACCAAGATGATCAAGGAAATCCGCGGTCTCGAGCGCGAAGCGAGCTTGCGCGCGCAGAACCGCCGTTTCTAAGCTACTGCTGATAGACTAAGCAACAACAGTCGTCGTAACACCACGCCAGCCTGGCGCCTCCGGCGCGGGCCTGCGCACCTCACGTCAAGGATTAATATGAAAGTGATCTTCGCAGGCACGCCTGAATTCGCCGCCACGGCCCTGAAAGACTTGCACGAAGCGGGATTCGAGATTCCGCTGGTGCTGACCCAGCCCGACCGCCCTGCCGGACGCGGCATGCAGCTGCACGCCTCGGCCGTCAAGCAGTACGCGCAGCAGCACGGCATCGAGGTGCTGCAACCGCTATCCCTGCGCATGGACAGCAAGGACCCGCAGCGCGCCGCGGAAGCGAAAGCGGCCCATGAACGCCTGCTGGCCACCGATTACGATGTGATGGTGGTGGCGGCCTACGGCTTGATCTTGCCGCGCAGCACGCTCGACATCAAACCCTGCATCAATATCCACGGTTCATTGCTGCCGCGCTGGCGCGGCGCCGCGCCGATCCACCGCGCCATCGAGGCCGGCGACGATGAAACGGGCGTAACCATCATGCAGATGGAAGAAGGCCTCGATACGGGCCCCATGCTGGCCATCGAGCGCACGCCCATCGAAGCGGGCGACTCCACCGCCACCCTGCACGACAAATTGGCCAAACTGGGTGGCAAGATGATCGTCGAGACCCTGCGCAAGATGCAGCAGCAGCCGCTCGAAGCCGTGCCGCAGCCGGAAGCGGGCGTCACCTACGCGGCAAAGATCGCCAAGGAAGAAGCGGCGCTCGATTTCAGCCAGCCCGCACTGGAACTGGGCCTGAAGATCCGCGCCTTCAATCCGTTTCCCGGCGCCTGCGGCCAGGTCGATGGCGTGACCATCAAGATCTGGGCCGCCGACGTGCTCGACGCGGACAGCAAGGAAGCGCCGGGCCAGGTGCTGGCGGCCGACGCCCAGCACGGCATCGTCGTCGCTTGCGGCAATGGCTCGCTGCGCCTGACGGAATTGCAGAAACCGGGCGGCAAGCGCCTGGCCGCGGCCGAGTTCATCAAGGGATTCCCCCTCGAAGGCAAGCGTTTCGCGTAAGCGTCCCCCGTCGCACCGACGTCCATAAAAAAAGGGCTTGCCGCGGCAAGCCCTTTTTGCGTCCAGCCACAGCCTTAGCGGCGCTGCACCTTCATCAAACGTCCGCCCACGGACGACGACAGGCTGACCTCGAAGCGGCCGCCGGCCGGCAAGGCGCTCACGTCGACGCTGGCGTTGCCACCCGTCAAGTCACTGGCGACCACCGTCTTGCGGCCATCGGCGGCCACGTGCAGCACGGCGGCGTACGGTTCCGCCTCGGCATTCCATACCAGCGCCAGCTTGCCGCCGCTTTGCGTCACGTCAAAACTGGCGTCGTTGGCGGCCGACCTGCCGCGGCGCGCCGGGCGCTCCAGCTGGGCCAAAGCCTTACCTTTTGACAATACCTGCACGTCGCTGATGTCGCCCGGATTGGCGAAACTGACGCGGAAATGGCTGATGGCGCTGCCGCCGTGGTCGGCCAGGGCGGCTGCATCGAAAGGCAAGTCCATCGTCTGCCCGGACGAAGTCAGTACCCGCAGGGTGTACGCGTGGCCGCTGCCACTGGCGGCGGCGCCCATGCGCGCGGACGAGGCGACGGCAGGATGCAGGGCCACGCCGGCCGGCGTGATGCGGCCGGAAATGGTCAGATAGCCATTTTCGGCAAGCGCCATGCTGGCGGCCAGCACATTGCTGCCCGTCACTTGCGTGCTGCGTTTTTCCAGGAATTGCTGCACCCGCGCATAACTGTAGTCGGAGAACCAGGCGCCGCTGCAATAGCTCATCACGTCCTTCATCGGCGTGCTGCCGTAGACGGCCTTGCTCAGCTGGCCGATGCTGCCCGCGTAGTTGCTGTTGTACAGGGGTTGCGGTCCCAGTTCGCCATTCGGATACGGGTAGTCGGTGACCGCATTGGCCGGACCGCCGCAGGCAATGTGCTCCAGCGAGTGATTGTGGCCCAGTTCATGTACGAGCGTGGTCAGCCATTCAGGCCAGCGATTGCCGAACGGATCGATCGCCGCGCTGGTGCTGAACTTGGCGTCCACGCCGATGGCCGACGTAAAGTCGTTGTCGCCGGTGCGCTGATTGACGTACGCCAGGCCGGCGGCGCGGGTGACGGACATCTCCGGCACCAGGCCGTAATAATAGGCGCCGCTGTCTTCCTGCACGCGCTTCCTTTCCAGCGCACTCAGGGTATTGCTCCACCAGCTGTCGGCCGTGCTGCTGCCGGGCGCGGACAGGGCGGCCCGCGTGCTGATGCTGATATTTTCCGCCGCATATGGATACACGCGCAGCAGCGCGGCTCGGATCGTTTCGACGTCAGGCACTTGCGCCACGCCATCGTCGGTGCTCAAGGGCACCAGCACCAGGCGGATCCTGGCCAGGCTGGCCACCACGGGCGCCGCTTCCTGGCTCACCTGCACGCCATCGCTGCCGACGGCCGTCACGCGCACGCGCACGCCGGGCAAGATCCAGCTGGCCGGCAGGATGGCGCTGAAATTGCCATTGAAGCTGTAATCGCTTTTTTCAGTCGGCAACACAGCGGGGCCGCTCATCGTGAAACTGCCCAGGCTGGCGCCATTGGCGGCCGTGGCGCTCACGGTCACGGCCGGGCTGGCCTGTCCCGCTTGCGGGGCCAGCACGGGCACGCGCACGGCGGCCGGCTTGCCGCGCGTCAGGCGCAGGGCCGTGTTGCTGGCGTTCAGGTTGAGAACTTGCGCAAAATCAATGCTTCCCAGGGTAAAGGCCGACACCGTGCCCGCATTCACGGCGATGCGCGCGGCGGCCGACAGCATCACATTGCCTGTCGCCGCGGCCGGCGCGGACAGCAGCAGCTGGCTGGCGCTGGCACTGACGATGCTGGCCGGCGTGCTGCCCACCGACGCGGCAGTGACCTGGTCGAGATTGCTGCCCTGCACGGTCACGGACAGCGTCGCACCGGTGACCAGCGAGCTGATCGAGGTCACCGTCACGCTGGGCAGGACGATATAACTGTCGCTGCTGGCGACGTCGTTGTACGGGCCACGCAAGGTCAGCGGTCCCGTCGCGGCCCCTTCAGGCACCACCACGGTGACGCTGGTCGGGTCCTGGCTCTGCGGGATGGCCGAGGCGCCGCTGCCGAACTGTACCGCCGTGACGGCGCCCATGCCCTTGCCCGTCACAGTGACGCTGGAACCGGCGCCGCCCGTTGCCGGCGCGATGCTGGCCACCGTCACCGGCTGATACACGTTGACGCTGTACGCCGTGGTGGCCGTGCCGGCCGCGCTGACGACGCTCAGGACGCCCGTTACGGGCACGCCCGGCATGGCCAGGGTGACGCTGGTATCGCTGGCGGCGCTGGCGACGACGGTCACGGCGCCCACCTGGAATGCCGTCGCGCGGCTCAAATTGGTGCCCGTGAGCACCAGCCCGGCGCCGACGGCGACATTCGTTGCCGACACGGCCGTCACGGCAGGCGCAATGACGGCCGTGCCCGACGACGCCCCACCTGCAGTCTCACTACCGCCACCGCCACCGCCGCAGGCGGACAGGCCCAGCACGAGAAACAACGCCACAAGCAAATGATTTTTCATGACTGGCAACCATGGTCAAACAGCGCAATGCCGGGGATGAGGCGGGGAATATGAGACATATGGGTGACTTTTGGTGAGAATGTAATTTCCAGGAACCAATATTATCGGCGACTTTGATTCCGAGTAACAACTATCAATGCTTTTGATTCAATTTGTTTTAACAACAAATAAAATATTCGTGGAAAAAATTTGATTTAAAACATTACTCTGCATTGCTGGAACTCAAGTTACGGCAGCCATTGCCACTGGCTTCATGAGAAATCATGCGCACGCTACCCAGGACAGGAGAACGTTGCCAAGCATAGAGGGAAGGTAATCGCCAGCAACATTCATGAAGAAATTGGCGTTTTCCGCAAGATTTCCAGGAATGGCACTGCTAGCGTGGCCGCGAGCGGGCCAAAGTGTTGCGCGGGTCACCACGGACGGGCCTGGCGCCGCTTTTGCTCAAAACCAAAGCAGCCTGATGCCGTATAATTTTAGACCCGGTGATTCAGGCGATTGCCACCTTCTGCCTGCCCTACCCGGCCGGCTCTCTCCGTCAGCCGACCCTGCTGGCCTGCAACCGCCCTGCAACTGCCTTGTCGCCGCGCCGCCGCCCGTTTGCCTATTGAAAGCATGAAATGAACGATACCGTGATCCCCGCCATGTCCCCGACCGAAGCCACCTTGCGCGCCATCCTGGCGCAGCGGATCATGATACTCGACGGCGCCATGGGCACGATCATCCAGCAATACAAGCTCGACGAAGAAGCCTACCGTGGCGGTCCTGCCGGCCGTTTCATCGATTTCGCCGCCCCGGCCGACAGCGGCGCGCGCGAACTGTTCGTCAAAGGTAACAATGAGCTGCTGACCCTGACGCAGCCGCACATCATCCAGGAAATCCACGAGCGCTACCTGGCGGCAGGCGCCGACCTGATCGAAACGAATACCTTCGGCGCCACGACGATCGCGCAAGACGATTACCACATGGCCCACCTGGCCTATGAAATGAACGTCCAGGCGGCAAAACTGGCGCGCGCCGCGTGCGACAAGTATTCCACTCCGGACAAGCCGCGCTTCGTCGCCGGCGCCCTGGGCCCCACGCCAAAGACGGCGTCGATCTCGCCCGACGTGAACGACCCGGCCGCGCGCAATATCAGTTTCGACCAGCTGGTGGCCGCCTACCTGCAACAGACGCAGGGCCTGGTGGAGGGCGGCGCCGACGTGTTGCTGGTGGAAACCATCTTCGATACCCTGAACTGCAAGGCGGCCCTGTTCGCCATCGACCTGTTCTACGAGCAGAATCCGCACGTCGCGCGCCTGCCGCTGATGATTTCGGGCACCGTCACGGACGCCTCGGGCCGCATCCTGTCGGGCCAGACCGTGCCCGCCTTCTGGAATTCCGTGCGCCACGCGAAACCGCTGACCATCGGCCTGAACTGCGCCCTGGGCGCGGCCCTGATGCGTCCGTATGCGGAAGAGCTGGCCAAGATCGCCGACACGTTTGTCTGCATCTACCCGAATGCGGGCTTGCCCAACCCCATGAGCGACACGGGTTTCGACGAGTTGCCAGCCGACACCTCCGCCCTGCTGCGCGAATTTGCCGACGCGGGCTTCCTGAACATGGCGGGCGGCTGTTGCGGCACCACGCCCGAGCACATCGCCGCCATCGGCGCGTTGCTGTCGAAAAACACCCCGCGCACCGTGCCGGCCCCGTCGCACGACCTGCGCCTGGCGGGCCTGGAACCGTTCGTCGTCAACGACGAATCGCTGTTCGTCAACGTGGGCGAGCGCACCAACGTCACGGGCTCGAAGGCGTTTGCGCGCATGATTCTCAACGAGCAATACGACGAAGCCCTGTCCGTTGCGCGCCAGCAAGTGGAAAACGGCGCGCAAGTGATCGATATCAACATGGACGAGGCCATGCTCGATTCACAGGCCGCCATGACGCGCTTCCTGAACCTGATCGCCTCCGAACCCGATATTTCGCGCGTGCCCATCATGGTCGACTCGTCGAAATGGTCCGTCATCGAAGCGGGCCTGAAATGCGTGCAGGGCAAGGCCATCGTCAATTCCATTTCCATGAAGGAAGGCGAGGAAGAATTCCTGCGCCAGGCGAAACTGTGCCGCCGCTACGGCGCGGCCGTCATCGTCATGGCCTTCGATGAAAAGGGGCAAGCCGACACCTTCGAGCGCAAGATCGAGATTTGCGCCCGCGCATACCATTTATTGATCGATGCGCTGGACTTCCCGCCGGAAGACATCATTTTCGACCCGAACATCTTTGCCGTGGCCACCGGCATCGAAGAGCACAACAACTACGCCGTCGACTTCATCAATGCCACGCGCTGGATCAAGGAAAACTTGCCATACGCGAAGATCTCGGGCGGCGTGTCGAACGTGTCGTTCAGTTTCCGCGGCAACGATCCGGCCCGCGAAGCCATCCATACCGTCTTCCTGTACCACGCCATCAAGGCCGGCATGACCATGGGCATCGTCAACGCCGGCATGGTGGGCGTGTACGACAACCTGGACCCGGAATTGCGCGAGCGCGTGGAAGACGTGGTGCTGAACCGCCGCGAAGACTCGACCGAGCGCATGATCGAATTTGCCGGCACGCTGAAGGCGGGCGGCAAGGCCGAGGCGCAAACCCTGGCCTGGCGCGAAGGAACCGTACAGGAGCGCCTGTCGCACGCGCTGGTGCATGGCATCACGCAATTCATCGTGGAAGACACGGAAGAAGCGCGCCAGCAGTTGCTGCACAATGGCGGGCGCCCGATCCACGTGATCGAGGGCCCGCTGATGGCTGGCATGGACGTGGTCGGCGATCTGTTTGGCCAGGGCAAGATGTTCCTGCCGCAAGTGGTGAAATCGGCGCGCGTGATGAAGCAGGCCGTGGCCCATCTGATTCCGTTCATCGAGGAAGAAAAGCTGCTGGAAGAGCAGCGCACGGGCATCGTGGCCAAGCCGAAAGGCAAGATCATCATGGCGACCGTGAAAGGCGACGTGCATGACATCGGCAAGAATATCGTCACGGTAGTCTTGCAATGCAATAACTTCGAAGTGGTGAACATGGGCGTGATGGTGCCGTGCTCGGAAATCCTCGCCCGCGCCAAGGTGGAAAACGCCGACATCATCGGCCTGTCGGGCCTGATCACGCCGTCGCTGGAAGAAATGGCGTATGTCGCCAAAGAAATGCAGCGCGACGAACATTTCCGCATGCTCAAGATTCCCCTGCTGATCGGCGGCGCCACCACCAGTCGCGCCCACACGGCCGTGAAAATCGCGCACAACTACGAAGGCCCCGTCATCTACGTGCCGGACGCTTCGCGTTCCGTTTCCGTAGCGCAATCGCTGCTGACGCCGGAGCAGCGCGACAAGTATGTGGAAGACATTGAAATCGACTACGCGCGCATCCGCGAGCAGCACGCCAACAAGAAGGCCCTGCCCATATTGCCGCTGGCGCAGGCCCGTGCCAACAAGATGGTCGTGCCCTTCGACGGCGCCTGCAAGCCCGTGAAACCGAAGTTCATCGGCCGCCGCGTGTTCAAGAACGTGGATCTGGCCACCCTGGCCAACTATATCGACTGGGGCCCGTTCTTCCAGACCTGGGACCTGGCCGGCCCCTTCCCCGCCATCTTGACGGATGAAGTGGTGGGCGACGCCGCCACCAAGGTGTACGCAGAAGGCCAGGCCTTGCTGAAGAAACTCATCGACGGGCGCTGGCTGACGGCCAACGGCGTCGTGTCCTTGCTGCCAGCGAACAGCGTCAATGACGACGATATCGAGGTGTACACGGACGATACGCGCAGTAGCGTGGCGTTCACGTATTACGGCATGCGCCAGCAAGGGGTCAAGCCCGTGGTCGACGGCGTGCAGCGCCCGAACCAGTGCCTGGCCGACTTCATCGCGCCGAAGGCTTCGGGCGTGAAGGATTACATCGGCATGTTTGCCGTCACGTCCGGCCTGGGCATCGAAAAGTACGAAAAGCGCTTCGAGGATGCGCACGACGATTACTCGTCCATCATGCTCAAATCGCTGGCGGACCGCCTGGCAGAAGCGTTTGCCGAATACCTGCATGAGCGCGTGCGCAAGGACTTGTGGGGCTACGTGCCGGACGAGCACTTGAGCAACGACGACATGATCGCCGAGAAATATGTCGGCATCCGCCCGGCGCCCGGCTACCCGGCCTGCCCCGAGCACACGGTCAAGAAAGAAATGTTCGAAGTCATGCAGGCAGAGGAAATCGGCATGCAGCTGACGGAATCGTATGCCATGTTCCCCGGCGCGGCCGTCTCCGGCTTCTACTTTGCCCATGCGGAGTCGAAATACTTCGTCGTCGGCAAGATCGGCATGGACCAGGTGGAAGACATGGCCAAGCGCCGTGGCGCCAGGGTCGAGGACGTGGAACGCTGGCTGGCGCCGAACCTGTCGTAGTGCCATAATATAAGCACAAGGCGCGCGGAACTTTTCGCGCGCCGCAGCGCACTAATGCAGTATGCCGGCCGGCATGCTGCATGCCCGCTCCGGCCCGTTCCCCAACTGGCAAGGAGGTATTATGGCAACCAATTTCAAACTGAAACGCTGGCAGGATCAGGTGATCCTGCTGCTGGGCCTGTGGCTGATCGTGTCGCCCTGGGCGTTTTCCTATCCCGAAGGCTCGCCGCAGATGCTCAACGCCCTGCTCTCGGGCCTGGTCATCGCCGTGCTGGCCGCCTTCGACCTGTACAAGACCTATTTCTGGGCCGTCGTCGTCAACCTGCTGGTGGGCGTCTGGGTGGCCGTCTCGCCATGGGTACTGCGGCTGGCCGACCAGCGCGTCGTCATGTGGAACGAGCTGATCGTCGGTATCGCCGTCGTCATCCTGGCCCTGTGGGAACTGCGCACCGACCCCGAGCTGCACAAGCACTGGCCCGGCGCCGCGGCGTAGCGGCGCAAAAAAGCCCTGCCACGGCTAAGCCGTGCAGGGCTTTTTAAAATACGAACAGCACCGCAGATACGCGACGTCTCAGCACCTGACAAAACCGTAGCGAGCGGAAGGAAGAGGTGGCCGAGAAGCGGAGCCGTACTCAGTACGGGGGCGCCGAGCCGGTGAGCATCGCAAGCCGCCTATGCCGACGCGCAGTAGGTTTGGTCAGGTGCCAACTACAGAGCGTAGCGAACTACGTTGTCGCTCCATTCGTAGGCCGCCATTTCCAGCTCCACCAGGTCGTCCGGCGACATGGCCAGGTCACGCAGGGTCGGCACGATCTCGCCTTCCATGTCTTCGATGCGCTCGATGCATTCGGCCAGGCGCAGCAGGTCGCCGTAGAAGCCTTCGCGCGACAGCAGCGCTTCGGCGACTTCGTCGATCACCTCGATCTGTTTCAGGATTTCCGCCATCGGCACGCCGAACAGGGTGTCCATCAAGGACATGATACCGACCGTAAAGGCGATATCGGCCGAGTGGGCGTGGCTCGGACGCAGTTTATGGGCCAGCAATTCGAGCAGGCGGCCGCGCGTGGTGGCCAGCATCAGCAGCGGCGTCATACTATGGCCGCGCTTGCTTGGTTCCGCGTACAGCATGATCTGCAGCCAGCGCTGCAACTGGCGGCGGCCCAGCACGGTCACGGCCTGGCTCAGCGAATCGATGCGCTGGCGGGCGCCCACGGCGGGCGTATTGACCAAGCGCAACAGGTTCAGGGCCAGCGACACGTCGCGCTTGATGGCGCGCTCGATATCCATGTTGTCGGCGTCCGAAGTGACCAGGGTCATCAGTTCCATGACGGCCAGTTGCGATGGCGACAGTTTTTTGCCCGTCATGATGGCGGGCTTGGCAAAGTAATACCCCTGGAAGTAATCGAAGCCCAGGTCCAGGCCCGACTTGAATTCTTCGCGCGTTTCGACCTTTTCCGCCACCAGTTTCTTGTTTTCCTGCTTGAAACGGGGCGCCAGTGCAGCCAGCACCTTGGGATCGACGGTGCTCATGTCCATCTTGACGTACTGCACCAGCGGCAGCAGTTCCTGCACCTGCGCCGTATCGGCCACGACGTTTTCCAGCGCAAAGGTAAAGCCATGGCCCACCAGTTCACTGATGCGCGCACGTACTGCCGGCGTGACGGGCATCGATTCGACAATTTCCAGCACGACTTTTTCACGCGGCAGGAAGACGAAGATGTCGCTCATGATCACGTCGGCATCGACGTTGACGAAGCCGAGCGCATCGCCGATGACCTTTTCCATGCCCAGCTGGGAAGCGTGGGCAATGACGGAAGCCGTGGCGGACAGGTCGCTGGTAATGTTGGCGGGCCCGACCGGTGCGTTGCGGAAAAGCAACTCATAGCCAAACAAGGCTTGATTGCGGTCAAGGATAGGTTGTCGCCCCAGATAAAACTCGCGCACGCGCAAGGGTTTCGGGGTGATGTCGTTGCTGGAAATATCGATCATTAACTCTTCATCAATCACGTCGAGTGACACCGGCCGCGCCGCGCCCGCATCAAGGTTCACTATTGACAATACTTTAGCTGAATTCCGCCCGCGCTGTGGGTATTTTGGCAGCAATCAAGGCGATTGTCGTCAAAAATCAGGCTGCCGGGGCCAGTTGCACCATCCCGTCGACAAATAGTTTCAATTCGCCCGGTGCAAATGCCGTCCATTGCTCGTTGGTCGTCAGCGGCTGCGTAACGATCACGGCCACCCGGTCCAGCGGCGTCGTCACCTGGGAAAAGTCCACGCTCAAGTCCTCATCGGAGAGTTTAGCAGTTGGGAATGGATGTTGTCGCACCAGATAGTGCAAGCTGGTCGAGCAATGGGCAAACAGGGCTTCGCCGCTCGACAGCATCATATTGAAGGTGCCATGGGCGGCGATACCTGGCAGCAACTCCGCCAGCGCCGCGTGCAGGGCCGGCAGCGCCGGCGGGGCATCGCCGAAGCGTGCATGCAGCTCCTGCAGCAGATAGCAGAAGGCCAGTTCGCTGTCGGTGCAGCCGACGGGGCGGTAGCTGCCCGTCAGCACGGGGTGGAACTCCTTCAAGTCGCCATTGTGGGCGAATACCCAGTAGCGGCCCCACAGTTCGCGCACGAAGGGGTGGCAGTTTTCCAGCGCCACCTGTCCCTGCGTGGCCTTGCGGATGTGCGCGATGACATTGCGCGACTTGATGGGATAGCGTTTGATCAGTTCGGCCACGGGCGAGGCGATGGCCGCCTGGTGGTCGACGAAATGGCGCACGCCGGCGCCTTCGAAAAAGGCGATGCCCCAGCCGTCATGGTGGGTATCCGTATGGCCGCCGCGCATGGCGAAGCCGGTAAAACTAAAGACAATGTCCGTGGGGACATTGCAATTCATTCCGAGAAGTTGGCACATGGTCTGTTTGCAGCAGGTTAACCCGGCCACCATACCACGCCGCCCGGCGGATTGGTATGGTAGCGATGGCCATCAGGCAGCCAGCATCAGTGCAACAGGACCGGTTGGCTCATGAGGGAATCATAGCTGCCCAAAAATTCATCGATTTCCTCCATGCTCGGTTCGCTGGCGATCAGTTCCGTGACGTCGCGGCGGAAGTTTTGCGCGAGGACTCCCGCGATGAAAGTCTCGCGCTTGCCGCCCTTGTCGACGATTTCATAGCCGCCAAAGCGCAGGGCCTCCAGGTCGACGTCGGCGCCGAATTCCACGACGCTATATTGTTCGCTGTTATAGATCAGGTTCATTTTGCATCCTTCGCTCAGGCAGGAGAAGCTCCTGCGGTTTCAGGACAGAGGTGGGGTTCCCACGCCGCCATTTCAAGCGGCCAGGCCACCCTGCGGGCTACAGAGTTGTAACGAGATGCAAACTGCGACTGCGGTCATTCGATCAGAAAGGCGTCAGGAAAGCGCGTTCAGGAAACCACGATGTCCGCCTGCGGCGCCAGCAAGACATCGTAGGGACTGGCGGTAAGCCAGGTGCGCAGCTGTTCGATATGCGTAGCGTCGGCCAGGCTGATGAACAGGCGCGCCGGTGGATGGCGCAGCAGACGATTTAATGTTACACGCAATACGAGATTGCCGCTGCAGCACAGGCAACCGGGCGCGATGCGCAACAGTTGCAATGGAAACGATGGGGAGGTTTGCTCGGCCAGGTCGGCCAGGATGGAGTTGCCGTCAGCCAACCCTTCCAGGATCACGGCCGACGGCTGCTCCGGCAGCAAGACTTGCGCAATGCTAGCCTCGCGCTCACCGGCACGTCCGCCACTGACCAGGGTCAGCGGCGTAGCGTGCCGTACGGCTGCCGTCACAGGCTTTTCTTGGCCAGCTTGCCCGGTTCGACGCCCAGCTGTTTCAGCTTGCGGTACAAATGGGTGCGTTCCAGCCCCGTTTTTTCCGCCACGCGCGTCATGCTGCCGCCTTCGCGTCCCAGGTGGTGTTCGAAATACATGCGCTCGAACGCATCGCGCGCCTCGCGCAGCGGCAGGTCGAACGACAGGTTGTAGCCATGGCCCTCGGCCACCGCCGGAACGGCGATGCCTGGGCGCACCATCAGCTGTTGCGGCGCGCTGCCGCCGAAGCTGGGCACGGGATGGCTGCTTTCCTCGGCCACGGCGGCGGCCACGGGACGCGGCGCCACGCTCGGCGCGCGCACGGTTTCCTGCGCCCGCGTCAAGCCTTGCTGGACCGCTTTCAGCAGTTTTTGCAGGGCAATCGGCTTTTCCAGGAAATTCAGCGCACCGATGCGCGTCGCCTCGACCGCCGTATCGATGGTGGCATGGCCCGACATCATAATCACCGGCATGGTCAGCAAACCATCGCGCTGCCACTCCTTGAGCAGGGTCACGCCATCGGTGTCGGGCATCCAGATATCGAGCAATACCAGATCCGGCGCACCGGCGGCACGCGCTTCGCGCGCCTGCTGCGCATTTTCGGCCAGCTGGATAGCATGTCCTTCGTCGCCCAGAATTTCCGAGAGCAACTCACGGATACCCATTTCATCATCCACTACGAGTATGTTTGCCATTCGTGTCTTGCCTTCCTCATTTCGCCGGCCGTCGCGTACAAGAGGCACGCGCGGACAGCTATGATTTTATTAGTGTTTTAAATACTAAACCAGACCCTCAAGCCAGGAATTCCTGGGCCGGAGCGTCGGGAGCTAACTTTAACAGCAAAATGACCACCGAAGCGCCATTGCCGTCGACCCGGTTTTCGATATCGATGCGTCCACCATGTTCATCGATGATTTTCTTCACCATCGCCAGGCCCAGCCCCGTGCCGCGCGCCTTCGACGTGACGTAGGGCTCGAAGGCCCGCGCCAGGATCTTCGGCGCGAAACCGGGGCCATTGTCGGTGATGGCCAGCCGCACGGCGATATTCACGCCGCCGTCCGCACTGCGATAATGAATTGCTTCCGTCCTTACGTCAATCCGCGGATGCGGCGATTCCGGCGGCAGGTCCGCCATGGCGTCCTGTGCGTTCTGCAACAGGTTATGTATGACCTGGCGCAACTGGGTCGGGTCGCCCATCACCATCGGCAGATTCGGCGCCAGTTGCGGGTGGATGATGTCGCCATCGTCGCCGCGCAAATACAGGTTCAGTATCTCTTCGATCAGCTCGTTCAGGCGCAGCGGCGTCAGCACGGCCGGCGGCGTGCGCGCATAGTCGCGGAAGTCATCGACCATGCGCTTCATGGCGTCGACCTGTTTGACGATGGTGGTGGTGGCGCGATTGAGCAGTTCGGCGTCGCGCGGCTCCAGCTTGTCTTCGAGCTTCATCTGCAGGCGCTCGGCCGACAGCTGGATGGGCGTCAACGGATTCTTGATTTCATGCGCGAGACGGCGCGCCACTTCGCCCCATGCAATCGAGCGCTGCGCGGAAATGACGTCGGAAATATCATCAAAAACAACGATGTAGCCGCTGCCGGACTCCAGCGGCAGGCGCGAGCCGCGCGCCAGCAAGGTGATGTCGTGCTCGTCGGCGCTGCTGCCCAGCCGGCGCGGTATCTCGATCTGGCGCTGCCAGTGCAGGCGCTGCAGGTTGCGGCCCGACGCCGATTGCGCACTTTGCGCCGTGAAGGCGCTGATGATGGCGGAACCGAATTCTTCCATCCCGGCAATATTTGCCAGCGGCTGGCCCACCATGCTGGCGCCCGAATGCTGGAGGATGCGCTCCACCGATTCATTGCAGGTCACCAGTTTGAAGTCGCCATCGAGCACCATCACGCCGGCCGACATGTTCGCCAGCACGGATTCCAGGTGGGCCTTGGCATTTTGCAGCGCGGCGCGGTTGCTTTCCACGGCCGTGCGCGCATCGAGCAGCTGGCGCGTCATGATGTTGAACGATTGCGTCAGGGTGCCCAGTTCATCCTTGGTTGCGACGATGGGGCGCGGCGACAGGTCGCCTTCGGCCACGGCGCGCGTGCCTTCGGCCAGCAGCAGCAACGGCTGGGCCAGGTTGCCGGCGATCAGGAAGGCGCTGCCGATGGCGCCAAAGATAGCCAGCAGCAAGGTCAAGGTGAGGATTTCCATGTACATCTTGCGCAAGCCCACGCGCGCGACGAAACGTTCCTTGTACTCGCTGTAGGCGGCGCGCAGCATTTCGCCATTGGTGGCCAGCTTGGGCGGCACCGATTGCAGCAATTGCAGGTAGCGGGGCGATACGGACGGCCCCGGCACGGACACCAGCACGCGCAGGCGCAGGCCGGCTGCCGCATCGAGCCCCGCCGGCGGCCCGGCGCGGATGCCGCCGCCGCCCGATTCCGTGCCATCGTCATGCAACTCCAGCCCGCCCTCGGCGGACGCGTAGCCGGCCGGCAAGGCCGCCTGCGCCAGCATGGCCGGCGTCGGCAGGTCGGCCGCGCTGTGCGGGCCGGCGCTGGCCAGCAGCACGCCGTCACCGCTGACGATCATGACGTTTTGCATGCCTTCCTCGCGCAGCAGGCTGGTCAGCACCGCCGGACCGGCCACGGGGTCGGCGCGCATTTCGTCGACCGCCTTGTGGCCGCGGTGGTCGAGCTCGACCAGGGCCGCATCGAGGCCCGCGCGGCCCAGCTCCAGCCCTGATTCCAGCGCCGCTTCAATCTTGACGTTGAACCACGATTCGATGGAATGGGACACGAAGCGCACGGACACGACGAAAATCACGAGTCCGGGCAGGATGCCGACGATGGCGAACAGCATCACCAGGCGCGTCATCAGCTTGGAGCCGAATTTGCCGCTCTTGTAGCGCGCGTACAGGCGCCCCAGGGAAATGCCGACCAGGGCCAGCAGGGACACGGCCACGGCGGCGTTGAGCCCCAGCAGCCAGGAATAGTAACGGTCGAAGAAGCCGGAATTGTCGGATGCCGACGCCAGCAGGAACAGCAGGATACTGACAATGCCGCCGCCCACCACCAGCAGATAGCGCAATGCTTGACTCACTACTCCGCCGTATACAAGAAGGTTTTTTTATTCGAAGCCAGGCGCCAGTCACTGTTATTGAAGGCATTGACCTGTATCGGCTTGGGCAGGTAGTCGCGGTCCATGCCCATGCGCAAGGTCACATTGTACGTCTGCCCCACTTTCAGCTCGCCGCGCCGCGCCACCAGCCAGCGGCTGGGGCGGCGGATCAGGAACAGCGCATCGTCCAGGTTGGCAAAGCTCTGCTGCAGGCCGCCGCCCGACACATGGTACTGGCGTGTCAGCACGTTGTATGACAGGCGGCTGGTCTGGCGCGCGACGATGGCTTTTTCATCGAACCAGTACCAGCGGGGCCGGGTCAGTTCGATTTCCGTCGTAAAAAACAAGGGGACGCCGTGCTGCACGGCGTCATCGAGGTCGTGATTGAGTTCGAAGGAATACGTGGCGGCCAGCTTGTAGCCCTCTTCGCTAGCCTCGATGTAGGCACGCGTGATCTCGACCATATCGGCGGCATGCGCGCGTGGCATGGTACATGCCAGCATCAGCAGCAAGGCCAGGAGTCGGAAGAGTCGTGTTGTCACAAGTGTGCCGATAGTGTCCGTAGGAAAAGTATGAACGAATCGCTCAAGCCGCATTTTTTTGGAATAGCGCATAGAACAAACCGTCATGGTCCTGCTCCGCGCTGCCAGTGGGCAACAGCTGGCCAGGCGCGGTCAGACGGGTCGCATTATTGCGCACCGCAAACGCAGCCGCTTGTGCTTCGGACTCTTGCGGCCACAATGAACAGGTCACGAACAGCAATTTACCATCGGGGCGCAGCATCTGCCACAGGTTGTCCAGAATTTTGGATGAAAGTGTTGCAAGTTGGAACGCGTCCCCCTTGCGGCGCAGCCAGCGGATATCGGGATGACGGCGCACGATGCCCGACGCCGTGCACGGCACGTCGGCCAGGATGCGGTCGTACTGCTGGCCATCCCACCACGCGCTCGATTGCGCATCCTGCGCCTTCAGGGTCGCCTGCAGGCCCAGGCGCTCGAGGTTTTCCGCGATGCGCGGCAGGCGCTTGGCGTCGGCATCGATGGCCGTCACCTGCACGTCGGCCAGCTCCAGGATATGGCAAGTCTTGCCGCCCGGCGCCGCGCAGGCGTCGAGCACGCGCATGCCGTCCTGCAAGTCCAGCAGCGGTGCGGCCAGTTGCGCGCCAGCATCCTGCACCGAGACGACACCGTGCTCGAAGCCGGGGATCAGGGCCACGCCGATCGGCTTGTCCAGGCGCACGGCAAACGGTCCCACCTGGCGCGCGGCGATACCCGCTTCCGCCAGCACGGCCAGGTAGGCTTCCACCGTGCTCTTGCGGCGGTTCACGCGCAGGGTCAATGGCGGCACGGCGTTGCCTGCCGTCAGAATGGCTTGCCAGTCGCGGGGATAGGCCAGGCGCAGCGAATCGATCCACCACTGTGGATAATTCCATTGCGCCAATGGCTGCTGCAGGGCCGCTTCCAGCAAGGACTTGCGCTCGCGCAAGAACCGCCGCAAAACGGCGTTGACCATGCCCTTGGCATGCGCCAGGTCAGGGTGCGATGTCGCCACCGTGACAGCCTGGTCGACAACGGTAAATTCTTCATAGGGCTGTTCGCCCGGCTCGGCCGACATCAAGGACAGCGCGCAGCACAGCAGCGCAGCCAGCATCGGCGGCTCGGGCGCCTTCGAGGTCATCAGGCCGACCAGGGTTTCGCTGCGGCCCAGTTGGCGCATGGTGCGATAGGAAATATCCTGGATGGCGCCGCGCGCCTGCGGGCTGGCGTTCGATTGCGCAAACACCTTGGCCAGCGCCTGCGGCAGGGCCGTGCCCGTGCGCACTTGCGCCACGGCATTGGCAGCGCCCAGCAGGCAAAATGCCAGCGAGTCGGCGCGCAAATCGGGTTGGAAGCCTGGCTGCAGGACCGGTTTCAGGTCGGGATGGTAGCTGGGACGCAATTTCGGTGCGGCAGGGGCGCTAGCCTGGCCTGGCGCCGGCTTGGTTTTCAATTTCAGCGTGGGGCGCTTGTTCATAGTTATCCGGTGTGGCTGCGCGCGGCTGGTGGCATGGTGGCACTCGCGGCCGCGCGTCATCAATAAAGGGTCGATTGTAGCGTTTGTAGCGCCCTCTGGCCCAAGCGATTGTAGTGATAAATGTAAATTGCCGCAAAAAAGCGCATATATACAAGCAGAATGCGCCATGCTGATGTTTTCATGCACCAACATGAACATGTCTTACTGATAATATCGTGAAATGCGGCGCGATGGGGCGCCCGCCGGCAAGCGTATTGTTCCCGGCAGCAAACCAGTATAATTAACGCAGTCTGGGCGGCTTGGGTACTTGCCGTCCGTTTTGCTTTTTGATTCATTCTATTCATTCTTAACGCGGTTTCGCCGCCATCCTGCTCATGCTCGCCCAACAGAAACAAGAAATCATCGCCCTGTTCCAGGCCGCCCTCGCTCCCGTCCTGGCCGGCACCTCGCTGACCCCCATCGTGGTGCTCGAGCGACCACGCGATGCATCGCATGGCGACGTCGCCTGCAATATCGCCATGCAACTGGCCAAGCAGCTGAAACAGAATCCGCGCGAACTGGCGCAAACCATCGTCACGGCCGTGCTGGCCAATCCGGCCGGCAAGGGCCTCGTCGAAGCGGTGGAAATCGCCGGCCCCGGCTTCATCAACGTGCGCGTGTCCGCTGCCGCCAAGCAAGCCGTGGTGAAGACCATCCTGGGCGAAGGCGATCGCTATGGCCGCAGTACGGCAGGTGCCGGCAAGCAAGTGATCCTGGAATTCGTCTCGGCCAACCCGACCGGCCCCCTGCACGTGGGCCACGGCCGCCAGGCGGCGCTGGGCGACGCCCTGTCGTCGCTGTTCGACGCACAAGGCTATCAAGTGACGCGCGAGTTCTACTACAACGACGCGGGCGTGCAGATCCAGACCCTGGCCAATTCCGTGCAGGCGCGCGCGCGCGGCCTCAAGCCGGGCGACGCCGAATGGCCCGAGTCCGCCTACAACGGCGACTACATCGCCGACATCGCCAACGACTTCAAGGCCGGCAAGACGGTGTCGGCCAGCGATGGCTTGCCCGCCACGGCCAATGGCAACGTGGACGACATCGATTCGATCCGCCCGTTCGCCGTCACCTACCTGCGCAACGAGCAGGATATCGACTTGCAGGCGTTCGGCGTGAAGTTCGACAATTACTACCTGGAATCGTCGCTGTACGCGGACGGCAAGGTCAACAGCGCAGTGGAAACCTTGATCAAGGCCGGCCACACGTATGAACAGGATGGCGCGCTGTGGCTGCGCACCACCGACTTCGGCGACGACAAGGACCGCGTCATGCGCAAGACGGACGGCACCTACACGTATTTCGTGCCGGACGTGGCATATCACCTGGTGAAATGGCAGCGCGGCTTCGTGCAGGCCATCAATATCCAGGGCAGCGACCACCACGGCACCATCGCGCGCGTGCGCGCCGGCCTGCAGGCGGTCGACATGGGCATCCCGCAAGGCTACCCGGACTACGTGCTGCACAAGATGGTCACCGTCATGAAGGACGGCGAGGAAGTCAAGATTTCCAAGCGCGCCGGCTCCTACGTGACCGTGCGCGACCTGATCGAATGGTCGGGCGGCGGCGACATCGCCAAGGGCCGCGACGCCGTGCGCTTCTTCCTGATCTCGCGCAAGGCCGACACGGAATTCGTCTTCGACGTTGACGTGGCGCTGAAAACCACCGATGAAAACCCGGTCTATTACGTGCAGTACGCGCATGCGCGCATCTGCCGCATCCTGGAAAACTGGGGCGGCGACGAAAGCAGCATCGCCGGCGTCGACCTGGCCGCCCTGACGGCGCCGACCGAGGCGACCC
Organism: Janthinobacterium sp. TND4EL3; assembly: GCF_900156175.1. Classification (GTDB taxonomy): domain Bacteria; phylum Pseudomonadota; class Gammaproteobacteria; order Burkholderiales; family Burkholderiaceae_D; genus Janthinobacterium. The sequence goes on along the minus strand of NZ_FTMV01000007.1, from coordinate 47,153 downwards.
TGCTGGCGACCCTGGCCGCCTACCCGGAAATGCTGGCGCGCGCACAAGCGGAACTGGGGCCGCACCAGGTTGCGTTCTACCTGCGCGAACTGGCCGCCGACCTGCACAGCTTCTACTTCGCCGAAAAGGTGCTGGTCGAGGACGAAGCCGTCAAGATGGCCCGCCTGGCGCTGGTGCTCGCCGCGCGTCAGGTACTGCGCAACGGCCTGGCACTGATCGGCGTATCCGCGCCAAACAAAATGTAATCGCGAAGGTCTATCCGTCAATGAATCACGCTTCCCGCTTCTCTTCGACCCGGCGCCAGCAGGGCAACACCCTGGTCGGCATCATCATTGGCCTGGTCATCGGCCTGGGCATCGCCGTGGTGGTCGCCCTGGTGATCACCAAGGGTTCGTCGCCCTTCACCGACAAGTCGGGCAAGGCCGGCAAAACGGCCGAGCCGACTGCCGGCCAGATCGCCGACCCGAACAAGCCGATGTACGGCAACAAGGAAGCGGCCAAGGAAGCGGCGCGCGACTTCTCCAAGGAGCCGCGCGAAATCACCACGCCGGCGCAACCGGCGGCCCCCGCGCCGGCCCCAGCACCGGCGCAGCAGCCGAAGGCGCCGCCACCGGACGCGCTGCAGGAACTGATCGGCACCCTGAAGGACAAGCCGGCGCCAAAAGCACCTGCCGCTGCCCCGGCGCCGCAGGCCAAGGCCGAAACGAAGCCCGAGGCCAAGGCCGATGCAGCCGGCGACAAATGGATTTATTATCTGCAGGCTGGCGCCTTCCATGACATGGCGGACGCCGAAAGCACGCGCGGCAAACTGGCGCTGCTCGGTTTCGAAGCGGCCATCAGCGACCGCAGTACCGATGCCGGCGTGCTGCACCGCGTGCGCGTCGGTCCGTTCAACCAGCTCGAAGCGATGAACCGCGCGCGCACCAAGCTGTCTGAAAACGGCATCGATGTCGCCGTCGTCCGCAACCAAAAATAAGGAACCAGCATGCGTTTTCTGAAGAAGCTGTTGTTTGCCGCCGCTCTGTGCGGCGCCGCCATGGGCGCGTCGGCCTCGCCGTCCGAGCCGAAGAACGGCGTCGAGTACGAAACCCTGCCCACGCCGCAGGCGACCGAATCGGGCAAGAAGATCGAAGTGACGGAATTCTTCGCGTATTACTGCCCGCATTGCAACGTGCTCGAACCGCAGCTGGCGGCCTGGGTCAAGAAACAGGGCGACAACATCGTCTTCAAGCGCGTGCACGTGTCGCGCGACGAAAACGTGGCGCCGCAACAGCGTTTGTTCTTCACCCTGCAAGCCATGGGCCTGGTCGACAAGCTGCACACGACGGTCTTCCACGCCATGCACGCGGAGCGCAACCGCCTGGCCACCGACGACGCCGTGTTCGACTTCGTCGCCAGGCAGGGCGTGGATCGCCAGAAATTCATCGACACCTACCGCTCGATGGGTATCTCGGCCCGCGTGCGCCGTGCGGACGCCATGATGCAGGGCTATAACGTCACGTTCTGGCCCATGATCGCCATCGATGGCCGCTACATCACCTCGCCATCGCAGGCAGACCAGGGCAGCAAGTCGGCGAAAAACGAAGAGCAGCTGAACGCCCAGGCGCTCACCGTGATGGACGCGCTGGTCGCGAAAGCCAAAGCGGAAAAGAAATAAGCATGGCCACTTCCCTGGCGCAGCCCCGGCACGCGCGCATCGCCTGATGCACGGCGTCTTCATCACGGGCGCGTCGAGCGGACTGGGCGCCGCCCTGGCGCTGCAGTACGCGCGCCAGGGCGCCAGGCTGGGTTTGCTGGCGCGCCGCGGCGACGCGCTGCAGCAGCTGATCGCCTCCCTGCCCCACCCTGAGCGCCACCGCGCCTACGCCGTCGACGTCTGCGACCACGCGGCATTGAAACAGGCAGCTGATGACTTCCTGCAGTACGCGGGCCGCATCGACGCCGTCATCGCCAGCGCCGGAGTATCGTACGGCACCCTGACGGAGCACGCGGAAGACCTCGACGCCTTCGCGCGCCTCATCGCCATCAACGTCACGGCCACGGTCGCCACCTTCGCCCCTTTCATCGCCGCGATGAAAGCCCAGGGCAGCGGACGCCTGGTGGGCATCGGCAGCGTGGCCGGCATCCGCGGCCTGCCCGGCGCGGAAGCCTACAGCGCCTCGAAGGCGGCCGTCATCAGCTACTGCGAATCGCTGCGCCTGGAATTGAAACCTGCCGGCATCAAGGTCGTCACCATCACGCCCGGCTACATCGACACGCCGATGACGCGCCATAACGCCTACCGCATGCCCTTCCTGATGCCGGCCGAACAATTCGCCGTACGCGCCGCGCGCGCCATCGCCGACGGCGACAGCTACCGCGTGATTCCATGGCAGATGGGCGTCGTCGCCAAGCTGCTGCGCGTGCTGCCCAATGCCGTGTACGACCTGGCGTTCGCCAACGCGCCGCACAAGGCGCGCAACTGACCCCATCACCATGACGAAGCACTCAGACCTGAACAGCGCGGCCATCGCCGCCCATTGCGCCACGGGCGCCTCCCACGTGGCCATCGAAGTGGTCGACGAAACGGGATCGACCAACGCCGACCTGCTGGCGCGCTGCGCCACCCTGGCCGGCCCCACCCTGCGCATCGCCGGCCAGCAGACGGCCGGACGCGGGCGTGCCGGACGCCCATGGCTGTCGCAATCCGACGCCAGCCTGATGTTCTCGCTGGCCTGGCGCTTCAAGGCGCCACTGCACCAGTTGGTGGGGTTGCCCCTTGCCGTCGGCGTGGCGCTGGCCGAAACCATGGCCTCGCTGGGCGTGCCGGTGCAGCTGAAGTGGCCGAACGACCTGCTCAAGGATGGCCATAAACTGGCCGGCATCCTCGTCGAGACGCAGCAGGCAACGGAAGGCGGCGTGTGGGCCGTGATCGGCTGCGGCATCAACCTCTTGATGCCCGATGCGCTGGAACAGCGGATCGGCCGCAGCGTGTCGGCCGTGCCCTGGCTGGCGCAAATGGAACGCAACACCCTGGTAGCGGCCCTTCTCAGCCGCCTGGCCGGCGTGCTGGCCGAATTCGACGACACGGGCTTTGCGCCATTTACGGAGCGCTGGAACCTGCTCCACGCGTGGCAGGGCCGGCACGTGAGAATCCTCGACAATGGCCAGTTGCTGCAGCAAGGCGTGGCGGCCGGCGTCGATCAGCTGGGCCGGCTGCTGCTGCGTACCGACGACGGCCTGCAGGAAATCATGTCCGGCGACGTCTCGCTGCACCTGGCGCAGGAGTAGGCGCATGCTGCTCCTCATCGACGCCGGCAACACGCGCATCAAATGGGCCTTGAGCGCCCCTGCCGGCGTGGCTGGCGCCTGGCTGGCCAGCGGTGCCGTGGCCCACGCCCAGCTCGACAGCTTGCAGGCCGCATGGTCGGGCCTGGATATCTCCCATGTGCTGCTGTCGAACGTGGCGGGAGCGGCCATCGGCGCGCGCCTGCGGGCGCAGCTTCCGGCCTTGCCGGCGCCCGCCATCTCCACCTTTGTTTCGCTGCCGCAGCAGGCAGGTGTCAGCAATCACTATCGCAATCCGGCGCAACTGGGCTGTGACCGCTTTGCCGCCGCCATCGGCGCGCACGCGCTGGCACCGGGCCAGGCCGTCATCGTCGCCAATTGCGGCACCGCCACCACCATCGACGCCATCACGGCCGACGGCGTGTTCCTCGGCGGGATGATCCTGCCGGGCCTGGGTCTGATGGCCAGTTCGCTGGCGCGCAACACGGCGCAGCTGCCGCAGATCGCGGGCGACGCCGGGTTGCCGGACGGCTTTGCCGACAATACGGACGATGCCATCCTGTCCGGCTGCCTGGCGGCGCAGGCGGGCGCCATCGAACGGGCCGTGCGCATGCATGGCGCCAGCGCCTGCCTGCTGTCGGGGGGCGCCGCACAACGCATCGCGCCAGCCCTGGCGCTGCCGGTGCCGCTGCACCTGGTCGACAATATCGTCATGATCGGCCTGCAGGCCGCGGCGCGTGCAGCGGGCGACACGCAAGGAGAACACGCATGCTGAAATTCGTCTTCTGGCTGCTGGCCGGCGTCAACCTGCTGGTGCTGGCCATCGGCCAGGGTTATCTGGGCAGTTTTCGCACGGAGACGCGCGAACCGGCGCGCCTGAAAAACCAGCTGCAGGCGGGCAAGCTCACCTTGCTGACGCAGGAGCAGGCCACGGCGCCCGCCGCGCCGCCGGCCGCCGAAGAGGCAGAGAAGCCGGTGGCGGCCGTGCCGGCACCGCCGACGACGTATGCCTGCACGGAAGTGGGCAATTTCCTGCTGGCCGACGGGCGCCGCTTCGAGGCGCAAGTGGCCGCGCTGGACCTGGGCGACCGCCAGTCGCGCCGCAACGTGGCCGGCCAGGAAGTATCGAGCTATATGGTGTATATCCCGCCGCAGGGCAGCAAGGAAGGCGCGGAGCGCAAGGCCGGCGAATTGAAGCAGCTGGGTGTGACGAATTACTTCATCATGGGCGACGGCAGCCCGATGCGCTGGGGTATCTCACTGGGCGTCTTCAAGTCGGAAAGCGGTGCGCAAAGCCAGCTGGCGTCGCTCAACAAGCAGGGCGTGCACAGCGCGCGCATCGGCCCCCGCTACAGCTCCAGCAAGCAGCTGGCCTTCCAGTTCCGCGACCTCGACGCTGCCACGCGCACGCGCCTGGAAAAGATCAAGGCGCAGTTCCCTGAACAGGAACTGCGCAATTGCAAATAACTACCGTTGGATCACGATAGGCTTGATACCCGTCGATTCCGGCAAATTCGCCGCCGCGCGTGCCGCCTCGGCGCGGCTGGAGAACGGTCCGCCGTACAGGCGGAACAGGTTACCGGCCTGCACCACCCCTAGCGTACCGAGGGCTGCCGCGTAGGGCGCCAGGCGCGAGCGCCCCGTTTCCGCATTGTCGGCGCGCGAATACGCGCCCAGCTGCAAATAAAAACCGCTGGCCAGCGCCGCCGGTGCGGGCGCGGCAACCGTTGCGTCAACCGGCAGCATCTGCGTCGTCACTTCAGGTTGTACTACGGCGCCCGTCTCGACTGGCGTATCGATGGAAATGGCCACCACCGACGGCGTCAATGGCGCCGGCTTGGGCGCCGCGCGGGCGGCCAGGATGGCGTCGATATCGGCCGGCAGCAGGCGTTCCACCACTACCTGGTGGCTGCCCTTGCCCAGGAAGCCCAGTTTCAGCGCCGCCGTGTAGGACACGTCGATGACACGCGTGGCGTGGAACGGCCCGCGGTCGTTGATGCGCACGATCACCTGCTCGCCGCTGTCGATGCTCGTCACGCGCGCATACGACGGAATTGGCAAGGTCGGATGGGCCGCCGTCATCTTGTACATATCGTAGATTTCGCCCGACGAGGTGCGCTGGCCGTGGAATTTCTTGCCATACCAGGTGCCGGTGCCCTTCTGCGTAAACGGCTCGTTGTCGGTAATCGGCGTGTAGGTCTTGCCGAAGACGACGTAGGGCCGGTTCGAGCGCGTGGAATACGGCTCATTGCGCACTTCCGCATCGGGCACGTCGCGCAGGTTGGCAGGCGGATTGTCGCCCGGGCCGTCATCCTTGTAGTAGCCGCCGCGTCCGGAACCGGCTGCCGGCAAGGCCGGCAAGGTAGGGTCCTGGCGCACGGGCGCCTTGACCTTGCCGCCCGACGGCACAGGGACGTTGCCCGAGCCGGGCTTTTGCGGCGCGGTGCCGCAGGCGGCCAGGGTCAGCAGGACGGCCAGCAGTGCGGCAGCATTCGGCCCGCGCGTGGCGAAAGCATCGAAAGGCGCGCGCATCAGGTCTGCACCAGTTTACGGTGGCGCTGAATGCTCATCAGGATGCCGGAGGCGACGCCCAACGTCAGCAGGGCGGTGCCGCCATAGCTGAGGAAAGGCAGGGGAACGCCGACTACCGGCACGATGCCGCTGACCATGCCCATGTTGACAAACGCATATGTAAAGAAAATCATTGTTATCGCTCCTGCCAGCAGGCGAGTGAAAAAACTGGGGGCGTTGGCGGCAATCATCATCCCCCGTCCCACCAGCAGCAAATACATCAGCATCAGGATCAGATTACCCACCAGGCCGAACTCCTCCGAGTACACGGCGAAGATGAAGTCGGTCGTACGCTCCGGCACGAACTCCAGGTGGGCCTGCGTGCCGTGCGTCCAGCCCTTGCCCGTCATGCCGCCGGAACCGATGGCAATGATGGACTGGATGATATGGAAACCCTTGCCCAGCGGGTCCTTGGTCGGGTCGATCAGCATCATCACCCGGTCGCGCTGGTAATCGTGCAGGTGGGACCAGGCGATCGGCAGGCAGGAAACAAAGGTGATCAGCAAGCCAGCGAGCACCTTCCACGACAGGCCGGCCAGGAAGATGACGGTAAAGCCGGCCGCCACCACCAGCAGCGCCGTACCCAGGTCGGGCTGGCGCGCGATCAGGTACACGGGCACCAGCAGCAGCACGGCCGCCATCACGAACGATTTCCAGCGCAAGGCGCCCACATTATGCTGGAAGAACCAGGCCAGCATCAGCGGCGTGGCGATCTTCAGGAATTCGGAAGGCTGGATGTCGATCACGCCGATATGCAGCCAGCGCCGCGCGCCAAGCTTGATGGTGCCGAACAGGGCCACGGCCACCAGCAGTATCACCGATACCGTGTACGCGGGCACGGCGATGCGCATCATCATCTGCGGCGTGACGTTGGCCGCCACCCACATGACGAAAAAGCACAGCAGGATGTTGCGCAGGTGGTCCTCGATCTTGCCGGGAATGCCGATGCTGGCCGAATACAGGGTCAGCAGGCTGGTGCACAGCAGCATCAGGATGATGATCATCAGCGGCGGATCGAACACCGCCAGATAGGGTTTGGCGCGCCGCCACAGCGAGCGCCTCTCGTTAATGGGCATGTGCTTCCTTATTGCCTGGCAGGCGGCGCCGGGGCGGCCTGCTCGTCAGTGATTTCTTCCAGGGTGCGCACTTCGTCGACATCTTCCTTGGGCACCTTGGTGGTGTCCTTTTCCTTGTCGCTCGGGCGCTTGCCCAGCAAGTAGTAATCGAGCGCCTTGCGCGCGATCGGCGCGGCCACGCCGGCGCCGAAGCCCGCGTTTTCCACCACGATGGCGATTGCGATGCGCGGCTTGTCGGCCGGCGCGAAGGCCGTAAACAGGGCATTGTCGCGCAGCCGTTCGGCCAGCAGCTTGGCATTGTACTTCTCGTTCTTCTTGATCCCCACCACCTGCGCCGTGCCAGTCTTGCCGCCCACCGTGTACTGCACGCCGGTGAAGATGCGCGCGGCCGTGCCGCCCTGCTCGCTGGTCACGCCCACCATGGCGCGCTTGATGGTATCGATGTTTTCCTGCTTGAGCGCGATGCGGTAGCTTTCCTTCGGCACCGTCAGGGTGCGCGCACGCGTGGCCGCGTCCTCGATGATTTTCACCAGATGCGGCTTCATCACCACGCCGTTGTTGGCCAGGTTGGCCGTCGCGTGGGCTATCTGCAGCGGCGTGTAGGAGTTGTAGCCGGAGCCGTTACTCACCGAAATCGTGTCGCCGCCCACCCATTTTTTCTGCTGCGGCGTCTTGAAGCGGTTGCGCTTCCATTCCGTCGACGGCAGCACGCCCGTCTTTTCGTTATTCAGGTCGATGCCCGTCAGCTGGCCGAAGCCGAACGGCTTCATGAAGTCGTGGATGGCGTCGATGCCCATGTCGCGGCCCAGCTGGTAGTAATAGGTGTTGCACGAGACGACGATGGACTTGTGCATGTCCACCGTGCCGTGGCCGCCCACCTTGTCGTCGCGGAAGGTGTGACCGCCGAGGATGAAGAAGCCGGGGTCGGAAATCGACTGGCTCGGCGTGCGCTTGCCCAGTTCCAGCGCGGCCAGCGCCATGAAGGGCTTGAAGGTCGAGCCGGGCGCATAGGTGCCGGACAGGGGGCGGTTGACCATCGGCCGGTCCAGCGAGGTATTGAGTTCGTTCCAGCTTTGCTGGTCGATGCCGTCGACGAACAGGTTCGGATCGTAGCCTGGCTTGGAGACGTAGGCCAGGATGTCGCCCGTGGCCGGGTCGATCGCCACGGCGGCACCGCGCCACTCGCCGAACGCTTCCTCGACCACCTTTTGCAGCTCGATGTCGATCGACAGGATCAGGTTGTTGCCGGGCGTGGCCGCAGTGCGCGACAGCGTGCGCATGGCGCGCCCGCCAGCCGACACTTCCACCTCTTCATAGCCCGTAATGCCATGCAGCTGCTTCTCGTAGCTTTTTTCCAGGCCTTCCTTGCCGATATGGTCGGTGCCGTTGTAGTTGGCGGCATCCTCGCCCTCTTCCAGGGCCTTGGCTTCATTGCGGTTGATGCGGCCGATGAAGCCCACCACGTGCGACGCCACTTCACCCATCGGATACTGGCGGAACAAACGCGCCTGCACTTCCACGCCAGGGAAGCGGAAACGCTGCGCCGTGAAGCGGGCCACTTCCTCGTCCGTCAGGCGCGTGCGCAGCGGCACGCTGACGAAGTTCTTCGATTCTTCCAGCAGCTTCTTGAAGCGGCGGCGATCCTTGACGTCAATCTGCACCAGCGTCGACAGCTCGTCGATCACGGAATCGAGGCTGGCACTGAGCTTCGATGGCGTCACTTCCAGCGTGTAGGCCGAGTAATTGCGCGCCAGGACGACGCCGTTGCGGTCGAGGATCAGGCCGCGCGTGGGCACGATGGGCACCACGGCAATGCGGTTGTCTTCGGCCTTGGTGGCATAATCCTCATGCTTGATCACCTGCAGCCAGATGAAGCGCGCCAGCAGCAGCGAAAAGCAGATAAACACGAGCGCGCCCAGGACGGTCAGGCGCCGCCGGAAGAAATGCAGTTCGCGCTCGTTATTCTTCAGTTCAGTCATTGCGGGCGCCCGTCAAATCGGCCGGTTATGGTCACGGTCCACGGCGCGGCGCTGCGGCGCCAGCAGGATCCAGGTAACGAAAGGCCACAGCGCGACGGCGACGAAGCTCTCGATGAAATTGAGCCAGCCGGGGAAACGGCCAGAAACGATCAAGCGCGTCAGCAACTGCAGCGCCTGCGTCAGCAGCAGCAGCGGCAGCACGTGCAGCGCCTGGGTCATGATGGGGAACCACAATACGCGGCGGTGCATCATGATGGCGAAGTACGACAACAGCGTATAGGCCAGCGCATTCTCGCCCAGCAGGGTCGAGTCGTGCACGTCCATCATCAGGCCCATGAAGAAAGCCACGCCGATACCGACCTTGCGCGGCTGATGAACGCCCCAGAAGACCAGTACCAGCGCGACGAAATCGGGCACGCCGACGAACTGCCCCCATGGCAGCAAATTCAGCAGAAACGCACACAGCAGGGAAAAGCCGATAAACAGGGGGCTGACCGGCAGCAGGATGTAATGCGGGCGGTTCATCGTGTCGCCTCCTTCGGTGGCACGGCGGCGGGTGCCGGCACAGGTCCTGCAGGCGCAGCGGGTTTCGGCGCGGGGCTGGCAGGCGGTTTCGCGGCCGGCGCGGTCGCGGCGGCCGCCTCCTTGGCGGGGTCCTTGATCGGCGCCATCTTGCCGGCGATCTTGCGGCCCGTCTTGACATCGTCGGCGGGCGGCCGCGGGGCGATCTCGGGCGAGGTCATCAAAATGAGCAGTTGGGTATTGCGTTCAATGCCAGCCAGCGGCTGGCACACGACGCGGCCGAACGGGCCATGCGCATTGCGCTCGACGAGGGTCACGCGCGCCACGGCCAGGCCGGCCGGGTACAGCCCATCGAGGCCAGAGGTAATGACGATGTCGCCGATCTGGATATCGGCGCTGGGGGCCGTGAAGCGCAGCTCCATGGTGCCGGACTTGCCGCGGCCGATGGCCACGCTGCGCACGCCATTGCGCAGCAGCTGCACGGGAATGGCCTGCTCTTCGTCCGTCAGCAGGGTTACCTCGGAGGTGAAAGGGAACACGCGCGTGACTTGTCCCACCACGCCCAGATTGTCAATCACGGGGCGGCCCAGTTCCACGCCATTCTGTATGCCCCGGTCCAGCACGATCTTGCGCGAGGCGGAATCGCGCGTGTCGTACAGCACTTCGGCCATCATGGTCTTGACGGGGACGCGCTCGCGCGCTTCCATCAGCTTGCGCAAGTGGTTGTTTTCAACGATGTTGAGCTGCGCCTGCTGCAGGATCTGCGCCGAGGCGATCTGTTCGTGCTTCAGGTCGCGCACCTGCTTTTCCAGCGCCGACAGCGATGAAAAATAGTTGCCGACGCCGAGCGCCACATCGCGCGGCACGAGGGCCGCCATCTGCACCGGATACAGCGCGGTGCCGACTGCCTGGCGCACGGCCGTCAGCGCGTGCATGCGCGAATCGACCAGCAGCAGGGCAATAGAAATGCCGGCGAACACCATCATCTTGACGCGGGCGGAGGCGCCTTGTTTGAAAAGTGGCGGAGGACTGTATTCCATGACATCCAGTAATCAGGCGCGGAGCGCCAACGTACAGGCCCCGGGCAAACGCCGGCACCAAAACCAAAAAAAGGCCGGAAACTGAAGTTCCGGCCCTTCTGTCAGATTATTCGTAGGAGAAGATCGAGCCGAGCTTGTCCATACGTTCCAGTGCCATCCCGGAACCGCGCACCACGCAGGTGAGCGGGTCCTCGGCCACCAGCACCGGCAGGCCGGTTTCCTCCATCAGCAGGCGATCCAGGTCACGCAGCAGTGCGCCACCGCCCGTCAGCATCATGCCTTTTTCGGCGATATCGGCGCCCAGTTCCGGCGGGGTCTGCTCCAGCGCGTTCTTCACGGCCGAGACGATGTTGTTCAGCGGGTCCGTCAGCGCTTCGAGGATCTCGTTGCTGGAAATGGTGAACGAACGGGGGATGCCTTCGGACAGATTGCGGCCCTTGACTTCCATTTCCTTCACTTCGGAACCCGGGAAGGCCGAACCGATGGCCTTCTTGATGGCTTCGGCAGTCTGTTCGCCGATCAGCATGCCGTAATTGCGGCGGATGTAATTGACGATGGCTTCATCGAACTTGTCGCCGCCCACGCGCACGGAACCCTTGTAGACCATGCCGCCCAGCGAGATGATGCCCACTTCCGTGGTGCCGCCGCCGATGTCGACCACCATCGAGCCGGTCGCTTCCGACACGGGCAAGCCCGCGCCGATGGCCGCTGCCATCGGTTCTTCGATCAGGTACACCTGCGAGGCGCCTGCACCCAGGGCCGATTCGCGGATCGCGCGGCGCTCGACCTGGGTCGAACCGCAAGGCACGCAGATGATGATACGCGGCGACGGACGGAAGAATTTCGAGTCGTGCACCATGCGGATGAATTGCTTGAGCATCTGCTCGGTCACGGTGAAGTCGGCGATCACGCCATCTTTCATCGGACGAATCGCTTCGATATTGCCCGGCACCTTGCCCAGCATCTGCTTGGCTTCCTTGCCGACTGCCTGAATGGTCTTCTTGCCATTCGGACCGCCTTCCTGGCGGATTGCTACGACGGACGGCTCGTCCAGGACGATACCGAGGCCGCGCACATAAATAAGGGTATTGGCCGTGCCCAAGTCAATGGCCAGATCGGTGGAGATATACCTGCGTAAAAAACCAAACATGAGTGTCCTGTAGCGCATCGAGCTGCGCAAAAGCTGTTTATGGGGAGTTTCAAAGCGGGCGCTTTCAGGCACCCTGAAAAACCATGAAGGCGGTTTTCCCGGGTTTCGCTTGGCGCTTGCGCAATCTTTTCTATGCTGCGGCAGCGGTCCATCAGCGCCGGCAACGCATTAACCCGCCATTCTACCTTATAATTTGAATGCGATTTGCTCAAAAACCATGGAAAAGTGCGACGCTTGCAGCCGCGAGTTACGCGGCATTCCTCGATTTTTGTGAGCAAAATAGCAGTAAATACCCGCGTTTTATCAAAACGCCAACTTAATACTAATGCGCGGCACTCCGCGCCATTCGCCATGTCCCTGACACTCTCCGACGTAAAACGCATCGCCCACCTGGCCCAACTCGAAATGGCCGACGACCAGGCCGTCACGTCTTTGGCCCAATTGAACAAGATTTTTGCATTGGCCGAACAAATGCAAGCCGTCAATACCGATGGCGTGGCGCCCCTGAGCCACCCGCTGGCCGCCCATATGGACAATATCGCCCTGCGTCTGCGCGAAGACGTCGCCACGGAAACAAATCGCCGCGACGCCTACCAGGCCGTCGCGCCGAAGGTACAAGATGGACTCTACCTCGTGCCAAAAGTGATCGAATAAGCATCCTTCACGCCCTCGCCGAATACGCTTGTCTTCCGCCGAATAAAATCAAATAGAAACGCCATGCATACAAAATCCATCAAACAGCTGTCCACGCTTTTGCAGAACAAGGAAATTTCCGCCGTTGCACTGGCGACGCATTTCCTCGACCGCATCGCAGCGGACAACTCGAACGCCTTCCTGCACGTCGACCGTGCGCTGACCCTGGCGCAAGCTGCCGACGCCGACGCGCGCATCGCCGCCGGCACGGCCACGCCGCTGACGGGCGTGCCGATCGCGCACAAGGACTTGTTCGTCACGAAAGGCTGGCGCACGACGGCCGGCTCGAAAATGCTGGCCAACTACGCCAGCCCGTTTGACGCCACCGTGGTGGAAAAATTCCAGGCGGCCGGCATGGTCACCCTGGGCAAGGTCAATTGCGATGAATTCGCCATGGGTTCCGGCAACGAGAACTCGGCCTTCGGCGCCGTGCAGAACCCGTGGGATAAAACAGCCGTGCCGGGCGGCTCGTCGGGCGGTTCGGCCGCCGCCATCGCGGCCGGCCTGGCGCCGGCAGCAACCGGCACCGATACGGGCGGCTCGATCCGCCAGCCTGCCGCTTTTTGCGGCATCACCGGCATCAAGCCGACGTATGGCCGCGTCTCGCGCTTCGGCATGATCGCCTTTGCCTCGTCGCTGGACCAGGGCGGCCCGATGGCCCGCTCGGCCGAAGACTGCGCCCTGCTGCTCACCGCCATGGCCGGCTTCGACGAGCGCGACTCGACCAGCCTGTCGCCGGAACAGGGCGGCGTGGCGGAAGATTTTTCGCGCGACCTGGAGCAACCCCTCACTGGCTTGCGCATCGGCGTGCCGCGCGAGTACTTCGGCGAAGGCCTGGCCAAGGACGTGGAAGCGGCCGTGCGCGGCGCGCTGGCGCAGTATGAAAAGCTGGGCGCCACCCTGGTCGATATTTCGCTGCCGAATACGGCCCTGTCGATTCCCGCCTACTACATGATCGCGCCTGCCGAAGCATCGTCGAACCTGTCGCGCTACGACGGCGTGCGCTACGGCCACCGCGCTAGCGAGTACAAGGACTTGCAGGACATGTACAAGAAATCGCGCGCCCAGGGCTTCGGTCCGGAAGTGCAGCGCCGCATCATGGTCGGCACCTATGTGCTGTGCCACGGCTACTACGACGCCTACTACCTGAAGGCGCAAAAAATCCGCCGCCTGATCGCGCAGGACTTCGAGGCCGTGCTCAATGGCCCGGACGCCGTCTGCGACGTCATCATGGGCCCCGTCGCGCCGACCGTCGCCTGGGACCTGGGCGACAAGACGGACGACCCGGTGGCAAACTACCTGGCCGACATCTACACCCTGTCGACCAGCCTGGCCGGCCTGCCCGGCATGTCGATACCCTGCGGTTTCGGCGCAGGCGAGAAAAACGGCAAGCGTCCCGTCGGCCTGCAAATCATCGGCAATTATTTTGGCGAAGCCAAGCTGCTGAATGTGGCCCACCAGTTCCAGTTGGTGACGGACTGGCATACACGCAGCCCTGCCGGCATCTAAGAAAAAATTCGCGCCGCCCGGGCGGCGCCACCAAAAAATAAGCGAGAACACTATGCAATGGGAAGTCGTCATCGGTCTTGAGAACCACGTGCAGCTCACGACCGAATCCAAAATTTTCAGCGGTTCGCCGATCAAGTACGGCGCCGAAGCCAACACGCAGGCGAGCCCCGTCGACCTGGCGCTGCCGGGCGTGCTGCCGGTGATGAACAAGCAAGCCGTCGACCGTGCGATCCGCTTCGGCCTGGCCGTGGGCGCCACCGTCGCGCCGCACTCGGTCTTTGCCCGTAAAAACTATTTTTATCCCGATTCGCCCAAGGGCTACCAGATCAGCCAGTTCGAAGACCCCGTCGTCATCGGCGGCGCACTGACCTTCGGCTACGAAAAGGACGGTGAATTCGTCACCAAGACGGTCAACCTGACGCGCGCCCACCTGGAAGAAGACGCGGGCAAATCGCTGCATGAAGACTATGCGGGCATGAGCGGCATCGACTTGAACCGCGCCGGCACGCCGCTGCTGGAAATCGTCTCGGAACCGGAAATCCGCAGCGCCGCCGAAGCCGTGGCCTACGCCAAGGCCCTGCACTCGCTGGTCATGTGGCTGGGCGTTTGCGACGGCAACATGCAGGAGGGCTCGTTCCGCTGCGACGTCAACGTTTCCGTGCGCCCTGTCGGCCAGAAGGAATTCGGCACGCGCTGCGAAATCAAGAACCTGAACTCCTTCCGCTTCATCGAGGAAGCCGTGCACGTCGAAGTGCGCCGCCAGATCGAGCTGATCGAAGACGGCGGCAAGGTCGTGCAAGCAACGCGTCTGTACGATCCGGAACGCAAGGAAACGCGCGAAATGCGCAGCAAGGAAGACGCCCAGGACTACCGCTACTTCCCGGACCCCGACCTGCCGCCGCTGGTCATCTCGCCAGAGTGGATAGCCACGGTCAGGGCCTCGATGCCGGAACTGCCGGCCGCCATGCGCGCCCGCTTCATCAGCGAATACGCGCTGCCGGACTACGACGCGCTGGTGCTGACGCAATCGAAGGCGATGGCCACCTATTTTGTCGCCGTGGTCGAGAAGGCCGGCAAGGAAAACGCCAAGGCCGCCGCCAACTGGCTGATGGGCGACGTGTCGTCGACCCTGAACCGCGAAGGCGTGGACCTGGACGACGCGCCCGTCTCCGCCGCCCAGCTGGCCGCCATGCTCAAGCGCATCGCCGACGGCACGATCTCGAACAAGGCGGCAAAGGAAGTCTTCGCCGGCATGTGGGAGGCGAAATCCAGCGACGAGCACCTGGTCGACACGATCATCGATGCCAAGGGTTTGAAGCAGATCTCGGATACCGGTGCCTTGGCGTCCATCGTCGATGAAGTGCTGGCGGCGAACGCCAAGTCGGTGGAACAGTACCGCGCCGGCAAGGAAGCGGCCATCAACGCGCTGATCGGCCAGGCCATGAAGGCGTCCAAGGGCAAGGCCAACCCGGCCCAGCTGACGGAACTGCTGAAAGCCAAGCTGGCGGGATAATTTTCACTTGCCCCAAAAAAAGACGCTGCGGCGTCTTTTTTTTCGTCTGCACACAACGGTTATAAACAGCTTTGTCTAGACTTTCCCGTTGTTTTGAAAGACGTTTGAAGGTCCACGAAAATTAAAGTATACATTTCTGTCTACAACGGCTAATCTAGCTATATTGAAATTCCAGCAAGAGGAAAAGCAGCATGGCCAAGACTTCCGACATCCCGAAACCGACGGCAGCCGAACTCGATCTGCTGCAGGCGCTGTGGCCGCTGGGCGCCGCCACGGCCAAGCAGGTGCACGAGGCGATGGCGCTGGCCAAGCCGGCCATCACGTATGGCACCGTGCTGCGCCTGATGCAGATCATGCATGGCAAGGGCTTGCTGATCCGTGACGAAAGCCAGCGTTCGCACGTGTATGCACCGGCCCAGGCGCAGGACAGCCTGCAAACGAATTTGCTCAAGGAATTGATGCAGAAAGCCTTTGCCGGCTCGGCCAAGGCGCTGGTGCTGGCGGCGCTGCGCACGGGCGTGTCGCGCGCCGAGCGCGCGGAAATCGAAAAAATGCTCAAGGACGATCAGTCATGAGCGGCTTCGTGCCGGCGCTGGGCTGGACCCTGCTGCACTTCCTGTGGCAAGGCTTGCTGATCGGCTGCGCCACGGCGCTGGCGTGGGCCGCCTTGCGCAATGCGCGTCCCGAGGCGCGCTACGCCGTCGGTTGCGGCGCCCTGCTGGCCTGCCTGGCGTGGCCGGCGGCGGGCTTGTATCTGCGCCTGGCCGCGGCCGATGCCACGGGCGCGCTGTACTCCAGCGCCTTGCTGCCGGCCGCCCTGCTGGCGCCCGACAGCCTGCCCGACCTGGACCTGCTGCTGCGCGCCGTCGTCGGCGTGTGGGCCTTGTGCGCCGCCGTGCTGGCCGTGCGCATGGCGCTGGGCATGCTATGGATAGAGCGCAGCGCCAGGAACACGGGCGCCGCGCATGCACAACTGCAGACAAGGCTGTCGCGCATGGCGCACGATGCCGGCGTGACTCGACCCGTGCGGCTGCGCGTGCTCGACCACATCGCCAGTCCGCTCACGGCAGGCATCTGGCGCCCCATGGTGCTGGTGCCTGCGGCGCTGCTCACCGGCATGCCGCCCCACCTGCTCGATGCGCTGCTGGCGCATGAACTGGCGCACATCCGGCGCCACGATTATCTGATCAACCTGCTGCAAAACGCCATCGAGGCGCTGCTGTTCTTCCACCCTGCCGTCTGGTGGCTTTCACGCGGCGTGCGCCTCGAACGCGAACATATTGCAGATGATTTCGCAGCAAGACAACTGGGCGAACCGCGGCGTCTGGCTCTTGCACTCTCGGAACTGGAACGTCTCCAGTTCTCAACCCACCACCTGGCCCAGGCGGCCAACGGAGGAGATCTTATGTCACGTATCAAACGATTGCTGCGCCCCGCACCACAAGCCCTGAACTGGAAGGCGGCCGTGCCGCTGCTGGCACTGGCCGGTGCCTGCCTTGGCATCTACGGCCAGGCCGTCGCCGCCGACAGCGCACCCGTGCTGGAGCGCCGCCCCATCATCGACTTTGGCGTGTGCGGCAAACCGGCCTGGCCGGCCGCATCGCTGCAGGCGAAGGAAGAAGGTACGGTCATCATGTCCTTCGACGTGAATGCCACCGGCAAGGTACTGGACTCGAGCGTGGTCAAGAGCAGCGGCCATCCGGCCCTCGACGAGGCGGCACGCAGCGGCATTGCCAAGTGCACGTTCAAGCCGGCCCTGGCTGGCGGCAAGCCGGTCAGCGCCAGCGTCAAGGTGCAATACGTCTGGAGCCTGAACTAAGGCAGGAGCGGCGGCACATCGTGGCAGCATTGCTGCAGCGGTGCCGCCGCCCGCTTGCGGGTATGATCATGGATTCTTCCACGCACCTGTGAATCCGCCATGAACAAGATCAAGACCGGCCTGGTCGGCTACGGCTTTGCCGGCTCCACCTTCCACGCTCCCGTGCTGTCCGCCATCGATGCCCTGGAACTGACGGCCGTCGCCTCCAGCAAGCCCGAGCTCGTGCACAAGGATTGGCCGCACGCGACCGTGTATGCGGAACCCGCGCAGCTGTTTGCCGATCCATCCATCGAACTGGTCGTCATCGCCGCGCCCAACGAAGCGCATTTCAGCCTGGCGCAAGCGGCCCTGCAAGCGGGCAAGCACGTGGTGGTGGACAAGCCCTTCACCATTTCCAGCTTTGAAGCGCAGAGCCTGATCGCCCTGGCGAAAGAGCGCAAGCTGGTGCTCAGCGTGTACCACAACCGACGCTGGGATGGCGACTTCCTCACCCTGAAAGCGCTGCTGGCGCAAGGTACGCTGGGGCGCATCGCCAGCGTCGAATCGCATTTCGACCGTTTCCGCCCCGAGATCCGCCAGCGCTGGCGCGAATCCGGCGCGCCGGGCGGCGGCTTGCTGTACGACCTGGGCCCGCACATGCTGGACCAGGCCATGCAGCTGTTCGGCAAGCCGGAAAAACTGTACGCAGATATCGCCCTGCAGCGCGATGGCGCGCAAGCCGTCGACTATATGCACATCGTCTTGTACTACGACCGGCTGCGCGTGGTGCTGCAGGCCGGCTGCCTGGTGAAGGCGCCGACGGCGCGCTTCGCCGTGCATGGCGACAAGGGCAGTTTCGTGAAGTTTGGCCTCGACCCGCAGGAAGATGCCCTGAAGGCTGGCGGCAGGCCGGGACAGCCCGGCTGGGGCGTGGACCCCGTGCGCGGCGCGCTGCACCTGGGCACGCAGCCGGATGGCCATTTCGACCACCTGGCGATGCAGCCGGGCTGCTACCAGGAATTCTACCGGGGCATGGCCGACGCCATCCGCCACGGCGCAGCGGCGCCCGTGGCGGCCGAGGATGCGGCAGCGACAATACGCCTGATCGAACTGGCGCTGCAAAGCGCCGCCGAAGGGCGCGTACTCGCGGTCAGCTGATCGGGCTGCCGTCGCCGGATCAAGGCCGGCCCTGGTTCGTTCCCGCCGGCCAGACCAGCTCCACCTGCGCGGAACTGCCCGCCTTGACCTGCACCTTGCGTTCCAGTGTCTTGCCGGCCAGGGTGGCGCGCAGGCTGTAGCTTCCCGGCGCCAGCTTCGCCAGCAGGAACGGTCCGCTGGCCGTCGTTTCCAGCACCGAAGCGCCCTTGGCATCGCGTATTTCCAGCTTTACGTCGGAGGCAAATTCCGCCTTGCCCGCCGCCTGCACGGAAAACACGAGACTCAAGGGCCAATGCCCGCTGGCGCTCTTGATGGCCGTCGACTCATCGAGGCCGATGCCGCCGCTCAGGTACTCCACCGCCCCGCTCTTTTGCACGGGCGGCAGTGCGGCGTCGGTTTGCGCCTGCGCCGCATTTCCCAGCAACAGGCCGGCGGCCAGCATTGCCGCCGCCAGGGTCAAGGTACCGCGTCTGTCTGGTGCCATCTCACTCTCCTCGTGTTGGTTGAATCAAGATAGGTAGCGCAGCTTAGGCCAGCCTTAGGTTAGCGCCGGCGCATGGCCTCGGCGATCTTCTGGTCCGTCTTGTACTGGCTCAGCGCATACACGGCCCAGATCGTCGCTGGCAGCCAGCCGATCAAGGTAATCTGCAGTATCAGGCAAATGATGCCGGCAATGGGGCGGCCGATCGTGAAAAAGGTCAGCCACGGCAGTAACAGGGCAATCAGCAAGCGCATCGTTCGTTCCTTGAGTATTCCCCTGTGCCGCGGGGACCGGGCCGGCATGCGCCGGCGGTAAATTAAGTGAATCCGATTATAGCGATACCTGGCCCTCAGGCCTGCACGGGTGCGAGCAGTTTTTCCATCCAGGCCAGGATGGCGGCAAAGATCGCCTCGCGGTTCACTTCATTGAAGTTCTCGTGATAATTGGCCGGGTAAAAATGGTAGTCGAGCAGGCCCTCGGGCACGCTGCGCAGCAGGCTTTCCGTGGCGCGGCTATCGGCCAGCTTGTCGTCGCCCGCCACCACGGCGAACAGGGGGAAGCGCCAGTCCGACAAGCCGCCCGCCAGCGCCTTTTGCGCCGACATCAAGGCATGGGCAAACCGGACCGACGCCGCACTGGCGCGGATGCCGTCGCGCTCGTCCTGGAAGTGGCGCGCGGTGATGGTTTGATCGTGCGTCAGCAGCATGGTCAAGTTGCCCAGCGGCACTTTCATCGTGGGAAAGCGCTGCGCCAGCCAGCCCGACAGCATCTGCAGCACCTTCGGCACGGGTATCGCATTCACGTAATACGGCGATGAAATGATGAAGCCCTTGATGGCCGGATCGCCCGCAAAACGCCACAGTCCCAGGTGCGTGGCGATCAGGCCGCCCATGGAGTGGCCCATGACGAACACGGGCACGCCCGGATATGCCTGCTTGACCCAGGCGAGGAACAGCTCCTCGTCGTCGAGGAAGGCGTCGAACGAGGGGATATCGACCTTGCGCTTGCCGTCGTGGCCCACCATGTCGAAGCTGACGGTGGCGATGCCGTGCTGGCGAAAATACAGCGCCGGCGTGACGTAGTCGCCCGCATGCGCCATGCCGCCGTGGATCGCCAGAATCACGGCGCGGGGATGCTCCGGCTGCCAGATGTGGATGGGCCGCTCGACCTGGTCGCTGCACAGCAGGCTGGCCATCTTGTCTTCTGAAAAACGCATCGCTGCTCCTGTCATGCCCTGTCACGCCTTCAGATGATCGATCAACTGGCGCGCGTACAGGGGTAGTTCACTGAACTGGCGCACGCAGATCGTCAGATTGCGTACGGACCAGGGATCGGATAATTCCAGGCAGCGCAGCGCCATCGTCTGCTGGCAGCGGCTGGCCGCCGCCAGCGGCACCACGCTGATGCCCACGCCGCTGGCCACCATGCGGCACACGGCATCGAAGCTGCGCAGGCGCACGCGTACCTTCAAGGGGCGCCCCAGGCGCGCCGCATGCATGCCCAGGTACTGCTGCATCGCGCTGTCGTCGGCCAGGCCGATGAAATCGTGATCCAGCAGCGTGGAGAACGCGACGACGCCATCCTGGCCCAGGGCGCGGTGATGCACGCCATCGGCCGCGGCAATCACCACCAGCCGGTCGGGGCGGAACAGAAACGTCTGCAGGCCGCGCATGTCGACCGAGTCGGACACGATGCCCATGTCGGCCAGCCCTTCCGAGACGGCCTTGACGATATCGTAACTGAGGCGCTCTTCCAGGTCGATGGTCAGGTTCGGGTGGCGGTCGAGAAAAGCGCCTAGCGCCTCGGGCAAAAATTCGCTGAGCGCGGCCGTATTGCACAGCAGCCGCAACTGCCCTTTCAAGCCGCGCGCAAATTCGCCGAGTTCCCCGCGCATTTTCTCCATTTGCAGCAATACGAGGCGCGCGTGATGCAGCAGGGTCTGGCCCACGGGCGTCGGCTCCACGCCGCGCCGGCCGCGCAGCAGCAAGGGCATGCCCAGCATCTCTTCCATGCCGCGCACGCGCGCACTGCTGGAGGCCAATGCGAGATGGCTGCGCGCGGCGCCCGCCGTCAGGCTGCCTGCTTCCACGACATTGACGAACAGCTGCAAATCGACCAGATCAAAGCGCATGACGGCTCCCCTTTTCCCCATCTTACCAGCCTTCGTATTTTACTGAGGCTGACTCAAAATAATCCACCTTGGCGAAACCGCCCAGCACGCGCAGAATTCACGCAATTTACTGTGGAATAGAAAAAATGGAGACGTCATTCCTGCTGGCCGTCGGCGCCAGCTTCCTCGTCGCAGGCTTCGTCAAGGGCGTAGTCGGATTGGGTCTGCCGACGGTGGCCATGGGCACGCTCAGCCTCGTCATGCCGCCCGTGCAGGCGGCGGCCCTGTTGATCGTGCCGTCGATGGTCACGAATGTCTGGCAACTGGCGGCCGGCCCCGGGCTGCGCGCCCTGCTGCGGCGCCTGTGGCCCATGCTGGCGGCCGTCATGGCCGGTACCGTGGCGGGCGGCGCCCTGCTGCCGGCCGACAGCGGCGCCTGGGCCGTCGTCGCGCTGGGCGTGGCGCTGATGCTGTATGCGCTGGCGGGCCTGTTCTCGCTGCAGCTGCGCGTGCCGGCGCGGCACGAAGCGTGGCTGGGGCCATTGGCGGGCGCAGCGACGGGACTGGTGACGGCCGCCACGGGCGTATTCGTGATCCCCGCCGTGCCGTATATGCAGGGACTGGGCCTGGCGCGCGACGCGCTGGTGCAGGCGCTGGGCCTGGCGTTTACGGCTTCGACCGTGGCGCTGGCGGCCAGCCTGGCCCTGCACGGCGACTTCAGCCTCGGCGCGGCCGGCGCATCCGCGTATGCGCTGCTGCCGGCGCTGGCCGGCATGCTGGCCGGCCAATGGCTGCGCGGGCGCATCGCGCAGCAGGTATTCAAGCGCTGCTTTTTTATCGGCCTGTTCGCCCTGGGCCTGCATGCGGCGGTCAAACCATGGCTGGCGTGATGCGGATAGACTGGCAAGGGGACAGCGCGCTGTGCGCGTGGATCGACGGGCAGCAGGTGGCCATGCTCGATTTCAGCCCCTGCGGCGACGAAGCCACGCTCAACATGCTGTTCGTGAAACCGCCATTTCGCCATCGCGGCGTGGCCAGGGTATTGATGCGCGAAATCCAGCGGCGCTATGCGCAGGTGCGCTGGGTCAATCGAGGCCGAGAATGGACGCGACCGACAGTTCGAGCTGCTCGACCAGTTCCGGCTGCATGAATTGATACTCGTCGGGGATATCGAGCACGTGGATGGTCTTGTGCTCGAGCAGGCGGCCAAACTGCGCGCGCAGGCGCGACTTGTGCTTCTCCTCCATCACGAAAATCACCTCGCACCAGGCCAGGTCATTCGCATTGACGGGATGGCGCGCGTTCGGACTGGTACCGCCCGAACGCACGGACATGGCGGGATGGCGACGCCATACCCGCTCCGCAGTGGGGCTGCGCCACTGGTTGCGGCTGCAAACGAACAGGACGTTCAAGCGCGCCTGAACCTTAGATGCCGTAGCGCGCGCGGTAGGCGGAGACAGCCTCTTTATGTTTCAGCAGTTCCGGATCGGCGCCCGCGCCGTTCAGGTAACCGAACAAGTCGTCCAGGTTGCCGATCGAGATGACGGGAATGCCGTACTGTTTCGACACTTCCTGCACCGCCGAACTTGGCGACAGCTGGCCGTCCGGGCCCGAGCGCTCCATGCGGTCCAGGGCGATCAGCACGGCGCATGGCTCGGCGCCGGCGGCGCG
Source organism: Janthinobacterium sp. TND4EL3 (assembly GCF_900156175.1). Taxonomy (GTDB): domain Bacteria; phylum Pseudomonadota; class Gammaproteobacteria; order Burkholderiales; family Burkholderiaceae_D; genus Janthinobacterium. Next base: position 24,615 of record NZ_FTMV01000007.1, on the reverse strand, counting down.
GATCATGTCCACCGATTCGCGCACCGAGGTGCCGGCCGAGATCACATCGTCAATGATGACAACCTTGCCATGCAGCTTGGCGCCGACGATGGTGCCGCCTTCGCCATGGTCCTTGGCTTCCTTGCGGTTGAAGGCGAACGAGGTGTTGCGGCCCTTGCCGGCCAGCGCCACGGCGGTGGCCGACGCCAGGGTGATGCCCTTGTAGGCGGGGCCGAACAGCATGTCGAATTCCACGCCCGAGTCGAGCAGGGTCTGGGCGTAGAACTGCGCCAGCTCGGCCAGGGTGGCGCCGTCATGGAACAGGCCCGCATTGAAGAAGTACGGCGACTGGCGTCCGGCCTTGGTGGTGAACTCGCCGAACCGCAAGACTCCCTTGGATACTGAAAACGCGATAAACTGCTGGCGTAAATTATTCACATTAGCCTCATTTTTTAAAAGTGCCTGTATTTTAATCCGCGCGCAGCGGCGAGACAATCGCCATGCCGCGCCCGCCGGCCCCGTCCAGCGCCCTTTTCACTTTCGACCTATGCCAAAAATTATCTCCGCCAACCTGAACGGCATCCGTTCCGCCGCAAAAAAAGGCTTTTTCAACTGGATGGGCACGCAGACGGCCGATTTCATCTGCGTGCAGGAATTGAAGGCGCAGCTGCCCGACATGACGCCGGAATTCCTCAACCCGCACGGCTACCATGGCCATTTCCACTATGCCGAGAAAAAGGGCTACTCCGGCACGGGCGTATACAGCAAGGTGGAACCGGACGCCGTGCATATCGGCTTCGGCAGCCCCGAATTCGACGCCGAAGGCCGCTACGTGCGCTGTGATTTTGGCAACCTGTCCGTCATTTCCGTGTACTGCCCCTCCGGCTCGTCCGGACCGGAGCGCCAGGAAGCCAAGTTCCGCTTCATGGAACTGTTCCTGCCGCACCTGCTGGAATTGAAGGCGCTGGGCCGCGAAGTGGTCATCTGCGGCGACTGGAACATCGCCCACCACGAAATCGACCTGAAGAACTGGAAGGGCAACAAGAAGAACTCCGGCTTCCTGCCCGAGGAACGCGCATGGCTGACGCGCGTCTTCGACGAAGTGGGCTTTGTCGACGTGCACCGCGGCCTGGACAAGCGCGAAGACCAGTACACGTGGTGGAGCAACCGCGGACAAGCCTACGCGAAGAACGTGGGCTGGCGCATCGATTACCACGTCGCCACGCCCGGCATCGCGGCCCAGGCGCATACGGTCAGCGTCTACAAGGACGAGCGGTTTTCCGACCATGCGCCCCTGATCATCGATTACACCGTCAAGGCATAAGCACAGCTACAGGCTGCGCCGGCTTTCAAAGTGGCGCGGCGCGCCGCTCAAAGGGTCCGTGAAATCGATCGCGCGCGCCAGCAGCTGCAGCGGCTGCGACATGTCGTCTTCCTTGCACGGCAGGGCAACAGGGTAAAACGCATCGTTGACGATGGGGATGCCCAGCGAGGCCAGGTGCACGCGCAGCTGGTGCTTGCGCCCCGTGTGCGGCTGCAAGCGGTACAGATTCACGCCGCCGCGCTCTTCGATCACGTCGATGACGGTTTCCGAGTTCGGCTCGCCCGCCTCTTCGCGCATGAGGAAAAACTTGTCGCCGTCCACCATGCGGCTGCGGTAGGTAAATGGAAAATCGCGTCCCGCCAGCACGGGCGCCAGCGCCTCGTACGTCTTGCGCACCTCGCGGCGCTGGAACAGCGACTGGTAGGCGCCCCGGCTGGCGATCTGGCGCGAAAAAATCACCACGCCGGCCGTCTCGCGGTCGAGGCGGTGGATGGGCGTGAGGTCGGCGCAATCGAGCCTTTTCTTCAGGCGCGTCAGCAAGGTCTCCTGCACGAAGCGCCCGCCCGGCGTCATGGGCAGGAAATGCGGCTTGTCGACCACGATCAGATGTTCATCCTGGAACAGGATTTCCTCTTGGAACGGGATCGGCGTTTCCCGCTCCAGCTCGCGGTAGTAAAAAATACGCATGCCGCGCCTGTATGCGCTGTCCGGCGCCAGCACGGCGCCGTCGCCATTGACCACTTCGCCGCGCGCCATGCGGTCCCGCCATTGCGCGGCGCTGATCTGCGGATAGCGCTCGACCAGGAAGGAGAGCATGTCCGGCCACTGCCCTTCCGGCAGCCACAGGTAGCTGGCTGCCACGCCGTCGCGCATGGGCAAGGGTGAGGCCGCGTGACGCTTCGGCATCCTAGCGCTGTGCGATGGCGTTGCTGCGGTACGGCGGCAAGGCGTCCACGCTGACGCCCTTGCTGCGCGCGTACAGCGGCAGCACTTGTGCCATGTGGCTGTTCATCTGCGAGATGCGGTCCTTGCCCGACGGGTGCGTCGAGAGGAATTCCGGCGGCGCGCCCTTGCTCACTGCCGCCATTTTCTGCCAAAGGATGACGCCGGCGCGCGGGTCGAAACCGGCGCGCGCGGCCAGGTCCATGCCGATCAGGTCCGCTTCGCGCTCATCGTCGCGCGAAAACTTCAGCATCACGCCCTGCGCCGCCATATTCGTGGCGGTACTGGTGATGCTCGGATCGACGCCGAGCCAGGCCGACAGGCCGGCGCCGGCCAGCTTGGCGCCGACGGCCGCCAGATTGCCCTTGCCCGCCTGCGCCTGCGAGTGTTCGCGCAAGGCGTGCGAAATCTCATGGCCCATGACGATGGCCACTTCGTCATCGGTCAGGTTCAGCTTGGTAATGATGCCGCTGTAAAAAGCGATCTGCCCGCCCGGCATGCAGAACGCATTGACCTGGTCGGAATTGAGCAGGTTGACCTGCCAGTTCCAGTCGGCCGCCGCCTCGTTCCAGCGCGTGGCGAACGGGATGATGCGCTGGGCGATGGCGCGCAGGCGTTTCACTTGCGGATCGCTGTCGGGCACCAGCGCATTTTTTTCCTTCGCCTCGTTGACCAGCTGCGCATATTGCTGCTTCGATTGTGCATTGAAATCGGCGCCGCCGGCAAAGATGCGCGACGTCGACAGGGGACGCACCTTGATGCCGTCCTGGACCGTCGCCTGCTGGGCGTGGGCGGACAGCGGCGCCAGCGCGGTGGCCGCGCACAGGCTGGCCAGGATGACGTAACGTTTAAGGGATATTGGTGCCATTGGCAGACCTCCATGGAGCAATTTTAGGCAGCATCATCATGGCCGGGAAGGCCAGGAAGAAGCACACGATGAAAAACGAGAACCAGCCCAATTCCGCGACCAGAAAACCCACCGAGGCATTGATCAGGGTGCGCGGCACGGCGCTCAGGCTGGAAAACAAGGCATATTGCGTGGCCGTGTAGCGCGGGTCCGTGCTGCGCGACAAAAAGGCGACAAAGGCGGCAGCTCCCAGGCCCAGGCTGGCAAACGCTTCAAAACCGATCACGGCACTCAACAACACAGTGTTCGGCCCCACCTGCGCCAGCCAGGCAAAGCCGAGAATGGCAATCGCCTGCAGCGCGCCGAATACCCACAGGCCCCGGTTGATGCCCAGCTTGAGCATCCACACGCCACCGACCACGCCGCCGGCAAGGCTGGCCCAGAATCCCGTGGTATTGGCGGCCAGGCCGATCTGCGTCATGGAAAAACCCAGGTCGAGATAGAACTTCGTCGCCAGTGCCGTCGCCATGCTGTCGCCTATCTTGTAGAGTAATACGAAGGCGAGGATCCACATTGCGTTACGCCAACCATCGCGCGCAATAAACTCCTGAAATGGCAAGATGATGGCTTCGCGCATGGTCTTCGGCGGCGAGCCGTACACGGTGGGTTCCTTGATCAGCAAGGTGCAGACGAGGCCCGGCAGTATGAAGGCGGCCGTGATCCAGAAGACGGGCTGCCACGGCATGCGGTCGGCCAAAATCAGCGACAGCGCGCCCGGCACCATGCCCGCCACTTTATACGCGTTGACGATGACGGCGGCGCCCAGGCCCTGCTCGTTATCGGACAGGATTTCGCGCCGGTAGGCGTCGATGACGATGTCCTGGCTGGCCGACAGAAAGGCGACCCCGCCGGCGGCGGCCGCGATCAGGCCGATCTGCGTGAGCGGGTCCAGCATGCCCATGCCGCCAATGGAAAAGAACAGCGCCACCTGGGTGGCCGCCATCCAGCCGCGCCGGCGCCCCAGTCCCAGGATGCGGTAGCGATCCATCAGGGGCGCCCACAGGAATTTCCAGATGTAGGGGAACTGCACCAGGGCGAACAGCCCCAGCGCCTTGACGTTCAGTCCCGACTTGGCCAGCCATGCCTGCAGCAGGTACAGCAGGATGAACAGGGGCAAGCCGGAACTGAAGCCCAGCACCAGCACGGCCAGCATGCGGCCATTGGCATAGGAACGCCATCCTGGCGCCGGGCTGACACTCATCAATGCACCGCTTTTTTACGCAGGCGGAAGACGGCCAGGTCGCCGCGCAGGTTGGGCAGCACGGAGACCATCTTGCCTTCTGCCAGGGCCACGCATTCGATCACTTCCAGGCCGCACTCCTCGGCCAGTTCGCGGAAGTCGTTGATGGTGGCGCAGCGCACGTTGGGCGTGTCATACCACTGGTAAGGCAGCGACTTCGACACGGGCATGCGGCCTTTCAGCAAGGCCACGCGGTGCGGCCAGTAGGCGAAGTTGGGAAACGAGACGATGGCCTCGGCGCCCACGCGCACGATGTCGCGCAACAGCGGCTCGACCTGCTTCATCATCTGCAGCGACGACAGGCACAGCACCGTATCGAAACTGTTGTCGCCAAAGATGGCCAGGCCCTTTTCCATATCCTGCTGGATCACATTGACGCCGCGCAAAGTACTGGCCAATACCTTGTCGTCGGCGATCTCGATGCCATAGCCACTGCACTCCTTGTCGCTTTGCAGGTACTGCAGCATCACGCCTTCGCCGCAGCCCACGTCCAGCACATGCGCGTTCTTCGGCACCCAGTGGGCGATGAAGGCCAGGTCGGGGCGCAGTGCGCTCAATTCGTCAAAAGTCATGCTGTCTCCTTCGCGCCCTGGCGGACGGCGGTGTTCTTTACTGCGGCGGGCGCGCCCGCGCCGATATCGTTCCAGACCTGGCCATAATAGGCGCGCACCATGTTCATGTAGCGCGGATCTTCCAGCAGGAAGGCGTCGTGGCCGTGCGGCGCGTCGATTTCGGCATACGTGACCTGGCGGCGGTTGCACACGAGCGCTTCGACGATCTCGCGGCTGCGCTCGGGCGAAAAACGCCAGTCGGTGGAAAACGAGGCGAGGAAGAACTTGGCCTTGGTACCCGACAGGGCCTTGGCCAGGTCGCCGCCATGCGCGCGCGCCGGGTCGAAATAATCGAGCGCCTTGGTGATCAATAAATACGTGTTCGCGTCGAAGTACTCGGAGAACTTGTCGCCCTGATAACGCAGGTACGACTCGATCTCGAAATCGATGCCGAAGCCGAATTTGTAGTCGCCCGTCTGCGCCGCGTCGCGCAGCTTGCGGCCGAATTTCTCGGCCATGTCATCGTTCGACAGATACGTGATGTGTCCCACCATGCGCGCCACACGCAAGCCGTTCTTCGGCACCACGCCATGCGCATAGAAGTCGCCTCCCCGGTAATCGGGATCGGACAGGATGGCCTGGCGCGCCACGTCGTTGAAGGCGATGTTCTGCGCCGACAGCTTGGCCGTCGAGGCGATCACCACGCAGTGGCGCAGCCGTTCCGGAAACATGATGCTCCACGCCAGCGCCTGCATGCCGCCCAAAGACCCCCCCATCACGGCGGCGAACTGGGTGATGCCCAGTTCATCGGCAAGGCGCGCCTGTGCGCTGACCCAGTCTTCCACCGTCACGACGGGGAAGGCGGCGCCATACGGCTTGCCGGTGGCGGGATTGGTGTGCATCGGGCCGGTCGAACCGAAGCAGGAGCCCAGGTTGTTGACGCCGATGACGAAGAATTTATCGGTGTCGAGCGGCTTGCCGGGGCCGACCATATTATCCCACCAGCCCGTGCTTTTCGGCTCGTCCGCGTAGACGCCCGCCACATGGTGCGAGGCGTTCAGGGCGTGGCAGACCAGCACCGCGTTCGATTTGTCGGCGTTCAGGGTGCCGTAGGTTTCATACATCAACATATAGTCCCGCAGCGATGCTCCGCTTTGCAGCTGCAGGGGTTGCGCAAAATACATAGTTTGCGGCGAAACGATTCCAATGGATGACATGTGTGTCGGTTTATAAAAGGGGGGCGGCCCCACGGGCCATGGTCGATGCAGCACCGCGATGATAGGTGCTGCAACTTTAGCGTCAGGACACATCTTGCCGCGCGCGATGTGTCCTGATGCTTAAGGTGACAGTTTACATGAGCTGCAGTTGATGGACAGCTTCCGCGATCACATTTGGCTCCATCGAACGCATAATTTTGCGCATTTGTGGTGCAATCAGGGCCAGGTCGCTGTTGAGAATCTCTTGCTTGACCGCCAACAGCTGGGCCGGATGCATGGAAAACTCGCGCAAGCCCATGCCCAGCAGCAAGCGCGTGAGCTTCACGTCGCCCGCCATCTCTCCGCAGACGGCTACATCGATACCCGCCTTGTGGCCGGCGGCGATCGTCATGGAGATCAGCTGCAGCACGGCCGGATGCAGCGGATTGTACAAATGCGCCACTTCGTAGTCGACCCGGTCGATGGCCAGGGTGTACTGGATCAGGTCATTCGTGCCGATCGACAGGAAATCCATGCGCTTGACGAACATGGGCAGCGCCAGCGCGGCGGCGGGAATCTCGATCATGGCGCCCACTTCGACGGCATCGTCGAACTTGACGCCCTCCTCGCGCAGGCTGGCCTTCGCTTGCGCGATCATGGCCAGCGACTGGTCGATCTCGAAGGCGTGCGCCAGCATGGGGATCAGGATGCGCACCTTGCCAAAGGCCGAAGCGCGCAGAATCGCCCGCAGCTGCGTCAGGAACAGCTGCGGCTCGGCCAGGCAGTAACGGATGGCGCGCAAGCCCAGGGCGGGGTTCAGGGCCGTATGGTCGGACTGGTCGAGCGGCTTGTCGGCGCCGATGTCGAGCGTACGGATGGTGACGACTTTTCCCTTCATCGACTGCACCGTGCTGCGGTAAGCCTCGAACTGCTCGTCCTCGGTGGGAATCTTGTGCGCACGGCCCATGAACAGGAATTCTGAACGGAACAGGCCCACGCCGCTGGCGCCCGATTCCAGCGCAAACGCGCAATCCTCGGGCAGTTCGATATTCGCCAGCAGGGTGACGGGCGTGCCGCATTTGGTCACGGCCGGCGTCTTTTTCAGCTTGCCCAGCTTCTTGCGCGCGCGCTGCATGGCCACCTGGCGCTCGCGGTACTGTTCCAGCACCAGCGCGCTGGGGTTGGCGATCACGACGCCGGCGTCGCCGTCGATGATCAGCCAGTCGTCCTGCTCGATCAGCATCGACGCCTGCGACATGCCGACGGCGGCCGGAATATCGAGGCTGCGCGCGACGATGGCCGTGTGCGAGTTTTGTCCGCCCACGTCGGTGATAAAGCCGATGAAGGAGCGGTCGCGAAACTGCAGCATGTCGGCCGGAGAAATATCGTGGGCGACGACGATCATCTGCGCCATCAACTCGTCCGCGGTAGCCGCTTTCGGCAGCAGCTGCTCGGTACCCAGCAAGACCTTCAGCACGCGCTCGGCCACTTGCTGGATGTCGGCCTTGCGTTCGCGCAAATATGGGTCTTCAATTTCGTCGAACTGCGCCGACAATTCATCAATCTGCGTCAACAGCGCCCATTCGGCGTTGTAGTGGCGCGAACGGATGATATCGAGCGGCGCTTCGGAAATCATCGGATCCGACAGGATCAGCGCGTGCACGTCGATAAAGGCGCCCAGTTCCGTGGGCGCATCCTTGGGCAAATCGTTCCACAAGGTTTGCAATTCCTTGTGGACGCTGGCAATGGCGTTTTGCAGGCGCTGGACTTCGGCCTCGATCTGCTCCTGGCCCACCAGATAATGTTTGACGTCAAGGGCGGCCGGCGCCAGCAGGTGCGCGCGGCCGATGGCGATGCCGCGGGAGACCGGGATGCCGTGGAGCGTGAAGGATGCCATGGGTTGACCTGTCGGAATGCGGCTGCGGCTGCGTTCGGCGGGCATTACTCGCCTTCGCCAAACCTGTCGTTAATCAGGGCGGTGAGCGCGTCGACGCATGCCTGCTCATCATCGCCCTCGGCTTCCAGGGTCACTTTCGCGCCCTTGCCGGCGGCCAGCATCATCACGCCCATGATGGACTTGGCGTTGATGCGGCGCGCATTGCGGGTCAGCCAGACATCGCTCTTGAACTTGGCGGCGAGCTGGGTAAATTTGGCGGAGGCGCGTGCGTGCAGTCCCAGCTTGTTGATGATTTCGAGTTCTTTTTGAATCATTTTTGTATGGTCTCTATCCCTGAATGCACTACGCTGATGACAATCTTGGCCTATAAAACCCGCCGCCTTCAAGGCGGCGGCCATGCACTTCCCTATTCGCCCACGCGAATGCGGTTATCGACGCGAACGGCGCCGCTTTGCGCACCGGCCAGCGCCATCTCCACCACCACGTCGAGCGTGTCGCGGCGATACGTGATGGCGCGCAGCAGCATCGGCAGGCTGATGCCGGCGATGACTTCCACGCGCCCCGCATCGGCCAGCTTGTTGCAGCAGTTCGACGGCGTGCCGCCCTTCACGTCGGTAATCACCAGGACGCCGGAGCCGTCGTCGAGGCGGCAGATGGCTTCCGATGCCAGCTTCTGCACTTCCGCCAGGTCCTGGTCGGCGACGACGTCGATGGCTTCAAAACGTTCCGTTGGCCCGCGAAACACATGCGCGCAGGCGGCGATGAACGCCTGTCCCAGCGGTGCGTGTGTCATGAGCAATATCCCTACCATGGTCATTTCGCCTGTTATCGCTGCTGCGTGGACGCAACACCGTGTTCGACCGCCTCGATGAACATGGCGGCCACATCAAACCCCGTCTGCTGCATGATTTCCTGGAAGCAGGTCGGGCTGGTGACATTGACTTCCGTCAGATAGTCGCCGATCACGTCCAATCCTACCAGCATCAGGCCACGCGCGGCCAGGATGGGACCGAGCTTCTCGGCGATTTCCCGGTCGCGCGCCGTCAAGGGCTGCGCCACGCCCGTGCCGCCGGCCGCCAGGTTGCCCCGCACTTCGCCCGCCTGCGGGATGCGCGCCAGCGAAAACGGCACCGGCTTGCCGCCGATGACGAGAATGCGCTTGTCGCCCTTGACGATGTCGGCGATGAAGCGCTGCGCCATGATGGTCTGCGCGCCGTTATCCGTCAGCGTCTCGATGATGGCGCCCAGGTTCAGGCCATCGGCCTTGACGCGGAAGATGCCCGTGCCGCCCATGCCGTCGAGCGGCTTGAAGATGACGTCCTGGTGTTTGGCGTGGAAGGCGCGCAGGCGCGCTTCATCCGACGTCACCAGGGTCGGCGAAGTGAATTCCGAAAACTGGGCAATGGCCAGTTTTTCATTGTTGTCGCGGATGGCGGACGGCTTGTTGAAGACGCGGGCGCCCTGTTTTTCCGCCAGTTCCAGCAAATACGTGCCGTACACGTATTCCATGTCGAACGGCGGGTCCTTGCGTTCGATGATGGCGTCCAGGGTTGACAGGCGCACTTCCTCGGTGGAGACGACCTTGTACCAGTCGTGTTCGTCGCCGGTCAGCTCGATGTGTTTTACCCGTGCCGTGACGATGCCTTCTTCCAGCGCCATGTCCTTCTGTTCGAAGGCGTAGACGGCGTGGCCGCGTTTGGCCGCCTCGCGCATCATGGCGAAGGTGGAATCTTTGTAAGTCTTGAAGCCTGCCAGCGGGTCGGCAAGGAATGCAATTTTCATGGTGCGTCCAATCGGGGAGCCTGGATAAGGAATGCTTGATTCTAGCCGAGATCGCCAGGCACAGTAGTCACCGCGCCCGGCAAACGGCAGGGAGAGATCAATACACCTCGGGATTCGGGTCCGTGCGCTCCATTTCCAGCGACGCGGCCAGCAAGGCCAGTCGCGCCACCACGCCGTACACATAGAAGCGGTTCGGCGCGGCCGTGCCCGGCTTGGCCTTCAAGTCCGGCACGGCATGCTGCTGGGCAAACGCCAGCGGCACGTACTGCGAGCCGGGCGCGTTCAGGTTCTGGTCCACGCCCTTCTCTGCGTGCACGCGGTAAAAACCGCCCACCACATAGCGGTCGATCATGTAGACGACGGGCTCGGCCACGGCATCCTTGATGCTTTCAAACGTGGGCACGCCTTCCTGGATGATGACGTCGGTGACGACCTTGCCATCCTTGACGATGGACATCTTGTCGCGCTGCTTGCGCGACAGGTCGCGCACTTCGCTGGCGTCGCGCACCGTCATGATGCCCGTGCCATACGTACCCGCGTCGGGCTTGACGATGACGAACGGCTTTTCCTTGATGCCGTATTCCTTGTATTTCTTGCGGATCTTGGCCAGCAGCACGTCGACGCTGGCGGCCAGCGCGTCTTCGCCCTCGCCTTCCTGGAAATTGACGTCGCTGCACTTGGCGTGGAAGGGATTGAGCATCCACGGGTCGACATCGATCATCTTGCCGAATTTTTTCACCACTTCATCGTACGCCGCGTAGTGGTTGCTCTTGCGGCGCAAGGCCCAGCCTGCGTGCAAGGGCGGCAACAGGCTTTGCTCATGAATATTTTGCAAGATGTCGGGGATACCGTCCGACAAATCGTTATTCAGCAAGATCGTGCATGGGTCGAAATCCTTCAATCCCAGGCGGCGGCCATTGTTCAGGCGCACGAGGGGTTCGATGACGAGCATATTGCCATCTGGCAATGCCAACGGTGTCGGCTGGGTGATGTCGGGCGACCACGAACCGAAGCGCACGTGCAGTCCCGTCTGGCGGAAAATCTGCATCAGGCGCGCCACGTTCTGCAGGTACTGCGGCGTGGTGTTGTGCAATTCGGGCACGATCAGCAGGTTGCGGGCGTCCGGGCAATACTTGTCGATGGCAGCCATGGCCGCTTGCACGGACAGGGGCAGCATTTCCGTGGCCAGGTTATGAAAGCCGCCGGGGAACAGATTGGTATCGACAGGGGCCAGCTTGTAGCCGGCGTTACGCAAGTCTACCGAGCAATAGAAGGGCGGCGTGTGCTCTTGCCACTCCATGCGAAACCAGCGCTCAATGGCCGGCGTCGCGGCCAGAATCTTTTTTTCGAGGTCGAGCAGCGGTCCGGTCAGGGCCGTGACGAGATGGGGAACCATAGTTACATCCTTAAATTATGTGCAGTATTCAAAAAAGCACACAGAACTGCCGACTATATTACCGTGTAAGTACCCCAAATCGGGGCAAAAGCCTTGTTTTAAAGACCTTTTCCATTCCCACAACGAAAAAAAGGCACCTCAATGAGGCGCCTTTTCCAGCCGGACATGCCGCGACGGGGCGCTGGCATGCCAGATCCTTGTTATTTAGCCATGGTACGCTTGCTCGCCATGACTGGTGATGTCGAGGCCTTCACGCTCCTCTTCTTCCGGTACGCGCAAGCCGATGACGATGTCGACCAGTTTATAGGCGACGACGGAAACCAGGGCCGACCACAGGATGGTGGTGCCAACCGCTTGTGCCTGCACCCACACCTGATGACTGATCGAATACGGATCAGCCGACATCTTGTTGGTGACATAGTCGAAGATGCCCTGGCCGCCCAATTGTGGTGCAGCAAACACGCCCGTCAGCAAGGCGCCCAGGATACCGCCCACGCCATGCACGCCGAAGACGTCGAGCGAATCGTCGGCGCCGATCAGGCGTTTCAGGCCGTTCACGCCCCACAGGCAGATGATACCGGCCAGCAAGCCCATCACCAGGCCGCCCATCGGACCGACAAAGCCGGCGGCCGGGGTGATCGCCACCAGACCGGCCACTGCGCCCGAGGCGCCGCCCAGCATGGATGGCTTGCCCTTGGTGATCCATTCGCCAAATACCCACGACAGGGTGGCGGCGGCCGTTGCCAGCAAGGTGTTGACGAAAGCCAATGCCGCCACGTCGCCCGCTTCCAGCGAGGAACCGGCGTTGAAACCGAACCAGCCCACCCACAGCAGCGAAGCGCCGATCATGGTCATCGTCAGCGAGTGCGGTGCCATCGATTCACGGCCATAACCGACGCGTTTGCCAATCATGATGGCGCCCACCAGGCCGGCGACAGCGGCGTTGATGTGCACCACGGTGCCGCCGGCGAAGTCCAGCGCGCCTTTTTGCCAGATCCAGCCCGCTTTCAAGGCTTCGCTGGCCGAGGTGGCGGCGTTGGTGATCAGGTCAGGACCGGTCCAGAACCACACCATGTGGGCGGCCGGCAGGTAGGCGAACGTGAACCACAGTACGACGAAGGCCAGCACGGCGGAAAACTTGGCGCGCTCGGCAAACGCGCCGACAATCAGCGCACAGGTGATGGCGGCAAACGTGCCCTGGAACGCCACGAAGACGAACTCGGGAATGACGACGCCCTTGCTGAAGGTGGCGGCGGCGGCAAACGTGCCCTTGGCCGGATCCCAGATACCATTCAGGAACAGGCGGTCGAAGCCACCGAAGAACGCGGTTTTTTCCGTGAAGGCAATCGAGTAGCCATAGATACACCACAGCACGATGACCAGCGCGAACACCATGAACACCTGCATCAGCACCGACAGCATGTTCTTGGAACGCACCAGGCCGCCGTAGAACAAGGCCAGGCCGGGGATGGTCATCAAGATCACCAGCAAGGTGGAAATCATCATGAAGCTGGTGTCGCCCTTGTTGGCGACGGGCGCGGCGGCTGGCGCGGCAGCGGCCGGGGCCGGGGCGGCGGCAGCCGGTGCCGTTGCGTCAGGCACGGGCGTCACGGCGGGGGCGGCAACGGCCGATGTCGTGGCCGCTTCCGTCTTGACGGGGGCGTCGGCAAAGCTCGGCGTGGCGACGCCAAACGCACACAGGCAGGCTATCCCGGCGAGCAATTTTGTTATATTTTTACGCATCAATATTCCCCTTAGAGCGCTTCGTTGCCGGTTTCACCGGTACGGATGCGGATGACCTGTTCCAGGTTGTAGACGAAAATCTTGCCATCGCCGATTTTACCGGTACGCGCGGCGCCTTCGATCGCTTCGATGGCCTGGTCGACAATGGCGTCATCGACGGCCGCTTCGATTTTTGTCTTTGGCAAGAAATCAACGACATACTCGGCGCCACGGTAGAGTTCCGTGTGCCCTTTCTGGCGGCCGAAACCTTTGACCTCAGTGACGGTTATGCCTTGCACATTGATAGCCGACAAGGCTTCGCGCACTTCGTCCAGTTTGAATGGCTTAATGATTGCAGTAATCATTTTCATGGCAGTCTCGCTTAAAAGGTTTTGGATACAGTCAGCACGAGACCGGATTTCGCCAGATTCTTGCCGTTGGGTGCCAGCGACGTGATGTTGGCTTTGACGTAGGCCAGCGCAACAGTTGCCATGCCGAAATCCTTGGTGACACCGAGCTTGTAATCGGTGTAGCTGAGGGCATCGTTATGTTCGACTTTCTGGCGGCCCACATGCAGGTTCAGCAGATAGCCTTCGTACATATCGATATTCGCGCCCACATCGAGGTAGCCGCTGTTCTTGCTATCAGGCACGCCGAACAGATTGGTGGTCGAGTGCGAATACTTGATGTAGGCCGGACCATAGCCGAGCTGGCCGTACAGCTCGAAGGTGTTCGCATTCGTGCTCAAGCCATTCGATGGGTAGAAGTAATACAGGCTCCCCACATCATAGGTAAAATCCTTGCTGATCTCGCCCCGCTTGCCAGCATAAATATCCCATTCCAGATTGGTATCGCCGCCGCCGTCCTTGATCCACTTGATGCTCGACAACCAGGTGCCCACATACAGGCCCGTCGGATTGTGGGTATAGTCGGCGCCGCCGCTGATGGCCGGATTCAGGCGGCTTTGCGAAATGCCGCGGTAACGGTAATCGCTGGTCAGCGCCACGTTGTAGCTCACGACATTGTCGGGCACGGCCTCGGCCACAGCGGGTGCCGGTGCCGCCACGGTATCTTGTGCCATCGCGCTGCCGCTCAAGGCGGTCACGGCCAACGTCAATGCGGCTGCTAAAGTCATGTTCTTGGACAGATTCTTCATGGCGATTCCCTTTTATTGAACTTTTAAAGCGGTTGAGGTTTAAAATCTTGGCTGGAGATCACAAAGCGTTCATAACTTCTTTAGCAGAATACGTGCCAGCTATATTGCCACCTTGACAGGTGCATTTCCGTCCATACATACCCTGCAAGCCGCTGGGCACGCGGGAATACGCTGCTGAGGCGTTGTGGATTTATCTATTTTCGCACCAGATTAACACCGCTGTGCACCGCAATGGTGCGATGCACATGCCGCACCATAAAAGGACTGAACATGGACATGAATACCTTCTTTAACGACTTGCAAGGCAAGATCCACCAAGCCATCGAGAACTCGCCGGCCAAGGATATCGAGAAGAATGTGAAATCGATGATGACCCAGGGTTTCGCCCGCCTGGATCTGGTCACGCGCGAAGAATTCGATATCCAGGCACAAGTGCTGGCCAAGACGCGTGCCAAGCTCGATGCACTGGAATTACGCCTGATCGAACTGGAAGCACGCCTGAACGCCCCGAAGGCGTAATGCAGCGCAGGCAAGGCGCTGCAATCGGCAGCCTTGCTGGCGCACATCAAGCCTCATTCTCTTGCCATTGCTAGACTGATCTTGCCCGCGCCCGCGGTGCAGGGGAGTCTGATGAGCCTGGCAGTCTTGAAAAGCCGCGCCCTGGCCGGCATGGAGGCGCCCGAGGTGAGCGTCGAAGTCCACCTCGCCAATGGCTTGCCTTCTTTTACCATTGCTGGGCCGATATACACTAAAATCTGTGTATGACAAATCTCGCCTACTCATATATACGCTTCAGTCACTCAAGCCAGAGGCACGGTGGAAGCCTTGAGCGCCAGGACACAACAGCTGCCGAGTACGCAGCACGCAAAGGCTTAACGCTAGACACCGAGCTAGACATGCGAGACCTCGGTAAATCAGGCTTCACAGGTAAGAACATCACTGACGGAGCATTAGGTAAGTTCGTCAAGGCGGTTGAAGATGGTACCGTGCCTGTCGGCTCATTCCTGCTCATTGAAGACATCGACCGCCTCTCACGCCTACCCGTGATGGAAGCACTCGCCGTCTTCCAATCCATAATAAAAGGTGGCGTGACAGTGGTTACACTGAAAGACGGGAAGGAATACAGCAGCGCCAGCTTGCTCGACGATTGGGTCCCCCTGATGCCAATCCTAGTTTCAATGGGACGTGCAAACGAGGAGTCAAAACGTAAATCGACCCTGCTCAGCAGTGCTTGGAAGAGGAAAAAGGAAGCTGCCGCTGCCGAACTGCTGCCAATGGGAAATAATGCCCCACAATGGCTAGAGTACGTCAAAGAGGACACGGCCCACGGCATCAATGCGTACTACAGAGCTATCCCAGAACGCGCTGCTATCGTGCAACGCATCTTCCAGCTGTCAATAGACGGACGTGGACGGACGTCCATAGCTGCCATTCTGAACGCAGAAAACACACTGGCCTTCAAAGGTGGCTTATGGGGGACAACACAAATCAGCCGTATCCTTAAAAGCCGTGCCGTGCTTGGTGAATACCAGCCCCGCACTATGCGCAAAACAACTGGCCATCCTCCCGTCATTGGTTACTTCCCAGCAGTAATCGACGAAGCCACTTTCAACGAGGCAGCGGCAAAGAACACAAGCCGCCGCATTCATGGCCTGAAGAAGACCACTAGAGATTTTAACGTTTGGGCTGGCATTGGCAAGTGTGCTGCATGTGGCGAATCAATGTACAGCATCACGAAAGGTAAGTTGCCAGAGGTGGGACGTATATACAGTGCGGGAGAGAAAAAACCCCCTCCTGTTTACACATATCTAACTTGCTCTGGCAAGCGTGCTGGCTGCAAGGCAAAAGCAATCAGGATTGAAAAGACAGAACTGATCTACCGGGAAATACTGGCTAAGGTGGGAGACAAGTCTCTTTTTGAGGACAAGGCTGCAATACAAGCAAGCAACCTTGAGGCTGCGCAAGGAAAGCTGATGACTGAGGAAGGCAAACTAGCCAAGATGGCGGAAGGTTTAGAAGAGGCGTACAGCCTGACGTTAGCAAAAGAATTAAATAAGCAGGAAGGCAAGATTGACAATCTCAAAGAGGAGATAGCCTCCCTCAAACTGTCACTGGCCGCTGACACAATAGATGACAAGGCCGCATTCTTCGCTGCATTCGACCTGACTAATAGAGACTTACGTCAAAAGTCTAACGAGCTTTTGAAACGATTGAACATCATTGTCAAGATTGATGGTGGAGCTAGTCATTACAGTGTGGAGCAAGACAAGGCGAAGATACTGGACATCTTCGATAGCAAGGAACCCGGCATCACGTTCTTCCCAGCGACTCCGGCCACCAGCAATGCCGTGTGGGACCAAGAAGGTAATTTTTCTCCATCCTTTGATCCTGATCCCAACTACGAAGAGGACGACTATGCAAGTGAAGGTGACTACGGAGATTCCCGTAACACCAATTAGCACCTTAGCCTCGACTTCACACCTACACGATCCAGCTTCCTAAGCAGCAGGCATAGAAAGTTGAGGACTTTACTAAGCACGTAAGCTTAGGCGCTGGCGAATTAGTTGCATAAATTGCAAATTCATGCTTGCGACATAGGGAGCAAAGGCTAGAGGAGATATTTACTATCTTTTGCATGACATAATGAGAATATTTTACGATTTTCCTTGCAAATATTCTAAAAGTGTACTATGTGTCTATTGACAAAATTCACGGCATCGAGTACAATGCCGTTAAAAGCAGTAAGCAGTATAAATAAGTTATATAAATAAGCTATATAAATAAGCTATATACTTAAGTTATATATAAAGAAAAACACATCTACTCCCGAAGAGGGAGAGATACTAAGTATATAACATATGTTATATTACTAATTTATATTACTAATTATATTAACAAATATATAACATATGTTATATATGCTAATTTACCTCCCTTTCGGGAGTGTGGTGCGTAGTAGTTTTCTTCGATACCGTACAACTACCAAGCTATGTCTCTCGTCATCGTACAACGTAGTAGCTGCCCACCACTGCTGCACAAACTCTCTATGTAATTATCATCGTACAAAGCTGTAGCAAATACAGTCCTGTTTTCACAGTGTCCGTACAAATATCCCTACCCATTCCGAAACACATCTAACGCCGATACTTAAAAGGCTCGCAGGCTTAATTTAAGGCACCTACACGCCTTCGTATTGTGTGAGGGTGCACCTGCCTAGCCTTTTTCAATTTAAAAGCCGCTACAGCTCTCTAATCGATTTTAACGCAGAGTGAACTGTAATATCGCATCTACCCTTCAAAAATGCCAAACTATCAAAAGTCCTATACCCTGAAATTCTCAGGCACGAATCGATGACCGCAGGAGCCGCAAGCAAATGTGTTTTCCCATTTCCTGTAGGCCTCCAAGCTGCTCTTGTTCTCCACCTCATATCGCTCAATTTCCTGCTGAGTTGGGGGAACATCCAAAGAATGAGCAATAAAAAAAATCACAACTATCATTGCAATGGCGAGAAGCAATACTGTTCCCGCTTGAGCACCAGATATTACTGCCATAATAGATACAAGTATGGCAACAACAAAGCCTCCTAGCAATGCCGAGCCAATGCTTTTCTTACTGTCAGATTCGAGGGGCGGCACCGGAGGAGGAGCCGCTCTTCTGGATGCATCAGTCTGCTGGATTCCCGCTGCCGTTCCTGTCGTTGTAATTTTCTGCCTACCAATCGTATTGAAAGTACCAACAGAGTGCATGGAAGTATTGACGTTAGACAGCCCATCACTGTAGATCACTGAGAGTTTTTTCGCATGTGGAGCTTCACAGAGGGGGCAAGTTGTATTTATAGAGGCCATACACTTCCTAAGAATAAATTGGCTAGAGATGATAAAAAAGAAACTTATTTGCGGTTCATGAACCGTCGATCAAGGCAAAGTATACCGCCATCATCGCTTTGTGCCCAATCTTTCTCCTCAACGTTACGACCCCTCATTAGTTGCCTTAGGAGCAAGCATTCGTCGTGTACGGATGGAATTAGGTATTTCCCAGGAAAAGCTGGCGCTGGTTGCAGAAGTTGATCGCAGCTATCTAGGTCGGGTGGAGCGAGGGGACAATAACGTAGCGATGCTTACGCTGGTCAAGATTGCACAGGGACTCAATACTACAGTGAGCCGCTTAGTCATAGATGCAAATCTATAGAATTATTGCGAAATTGCATGCTTCATCATACTTAGCTAGCTCATCGAATGTATTCTTCAATGTCATGCATAAATGATCTAGCATACAAGCGCCAGCTCAATAAAACGTCTTTAGATTAGACGTAAATATATTGATTCACCCTACAATAATTACATTTTTTGCTCGTGGCCCTTTTGGACTTTGTGGCTCTTCCAGCTCAAATTCTATTTGTGTTCCGACTACAGCAGCCGAATCTCCGTCCGCCGTGACGAAGTCGCTGTATAGCACAAAGACATCTTTTCCTTTTTCTCTTCTAATGAATCCAATACCCTTAACGGGATTATAAGCATTAAGAATTCCGCGATATCTTGCATTAGCCATAAAATTCACTCATTGTTCTTTTCGGCCGCCGAATATTTAACAGGGCTTGCAGACTTTTCGCCGTAGGTACATGCGTCCTTTTAACTATCGAGACAGCATGCTGTAATTGGTAAAACTTTTTCAAGTATCCGATTGAATTAGAATCACGCTGATTTTTACAAAACTTACTCACTAAATTGGCCACCTTAGCCACGTCATAGTTATTGTACGTAGGAAGTATGGTATCAAGGATCAACTTTAAGCGAGTAGCACGAGAGTGATTTAGCCTCTCTAGTAAGGCAACTTTGCCAGCTACTGAACTGTAGCGCGTATGATACTTAACTTCATTTACTCCATTTTTAAGCGCTTCCCTCTTAAGCTGGATTACTTCGCATGAAATTTCAAAGCATTTCTTACGATCAAGCTTAGGACTCCCACGATTAATCCATAAGCCAGTTATAGTCATTAAATCCAGCGGGTTCCCTTTGGAACGAACATGAGTTTTATCAGGGTGAATTTTGAGTCCATAATGGCCTAACATCTTAGCAATGATATCGATGACTTTAGACACACGCTCACTTGAAATTTTCTTCTTGGAGCTTATAGTGATGTCATCAATTAGCCTTGTATATTGAAAGCCCTGAGCCTCAAGATTGGCAGCAATTTTATATTCACGGTCAAAAAGAATAATGTTTGATATACAAGAACTCGTTGGTGCGCCTTGTGGCAACTGATTATTCAACATTGTTAGCTTCGCTAACACAGTTGCAACCTCATCGGGAAATTGAAATAATCGCAAGAATGAATTCTCAACCACCATTGAAGTCACATTTGGGAAAAAACTTTTGATGTCCAGTGTAATAGCCACTTCAGCACCAAGATGTGCGGAAGCATTTGAGTGAAAGTCTCGGGGATTGGTAGCTTTAATGCCACCATGGAGATAATGCGGAAATTTTATATGACAGAAAATTCGATTTAAAATTCTTTTTTGCAGAATTTTAAGCAACAGAATAGGCTCAGAAAGCGAGCGCATCTTCCCCTTCACAGGCTTTTCAAAAGAAATATAGTAATTACCAACATTATTGGCAATCTTAAGTAAGCGTCCTTCTGAAATATCCAACGCTTTGGCAAGTACTGCTACACTGCCAATTGGTGCACCTGAATAGTAAATCTTGTGACTGCCTGCCATATAGGAAAATCAGTGAGAGGTGTTAAAAAATATTCAAGTACATCAAAACATTATGAATACTTTCAACTAAAAAGGGATAATGGCTAATAATACCGCCAACCAAAGCACTGGTAAGACCTCTAACCACTGCACTCTTTAAACTGCCAGCACCGGCGGGTTTGTCATTGCACTTAATCTCCCGACTAAATACAACTAAGTTCTTTACAACAACGTAAATTACGGGGTTTGCTTGGTGTTTCATTGTGGTTCCTTTCAATTTCATGTCCTTCGACATGGCTCACGCATGATTGCGCGACGCAGCCTAACATTGAAAAAGTTCCTCAAAGGCATAAACCGGTGCTGCTGTTCCCTCTCACGTCATTACGCCTAACACGGGTAGACCCGGCGTCGGCGCCGTACAGCCGGGACAGGCGATTATGCCTCAAAGCCCAGGCTGCCGGTCGTGATCTTATCTCAAGAAAGATTCGATCGTCTGCAAAATCACAGACACGGATCCTTTGATACGTAATTACGTCATGAACACCCTCAGATATCCATCTGATAACCAATTATAAAACACAAAATAGAAATTCGGTAACATTTTTACATATGGCAACTTCGTTAGTCGTAGATGCCATACATGTTGCAAATATGCAATACATGCAATACATGCAATTTGTGTAGATCGTGCTGTGAAAGTGTCACTAACCATCTTACAAACTTATCGGAAGATATTGAAAGAGTTACAACTAAGTGCCTTTGCTTCGCTCTTGACCGTCGCCCATTCCTATAGATCAAAAGTTGTAACTTGCGCGCCACCGCTGAAACTACCTCTCAAGCTAGCTCAAAAGATACTTTACAGTGCTTATGATCCAGATCATAATAACTCAACTATCTAATGACCCAGTCAGGAACCAGCATGAGCCACATAGCCTACTACCGCGTCAGCAACACATCACAGTCCATACAGTCGCAGAAAGCAGCACTCACCCATGCCGACCTGATCGAGCATGAGTATATGGACGAAGGCGTGTCCGGTGCCGTAGTTGCGGCCAATCGCCCCGGCTTCGCTGAACTCTTGAGGTACATCCGCAAAGGCGACACCCTGCATGTGTACGCCGTTGACCGTCTGGGCCGTGATGCCATCGACGTACAGACAACCATCCGGGCCTTGCTCGAAAAGGGTGTAACGCTGGAAATCAACGGGCTTGGGCAAATTGGCAAAGGCGTAGGCGAACTGATCGTCGCCGTATTGGCTCAGGTAGCAGACATGGAACGGCAACGCATCATCCTGCGCACTACGGCGGGCCGCGAGCTAGCTAAAACGTCGCTGGCAGCTACTGGCAAGACCCACCGGGGAAAAGAAAGCCTTGGCCGACCTGTGAAGGCAGACGCCGCAGCCGTCAAAGCATGGCGTACAGAGAACACGGCATCTATTAGTCAAGCAGCCAAACACTTTGGCCTGTCTGATTCCACAGTCAAGCGGTACTGTGCAGCCCAAGCCTGATCTGGACGACTGGACAAGCAGCAAAGGGGGACGGCTTGCGCCGTCCCTTTTTTACGTCTGTACGCTTAATGACAACCCCGCTACGCCCTGCCGAAATGTGTGTAGCTTCTTACCCTGCCCAGCTATTTAAACGCCTTCTGTCCATATTTCATAGCCATTGACGGGGACGCCCTCCCTCCCACTCCCTTGTTTGATACAGCATTCGACCTCCCACCTATTTCAATATTTTTATATTTCTAATATGGCAACTCTCTTTCTCATCGCATCTCTGTAAAATTTTTAGTGTAATTAAGCCCATCTTTTACCATTGTCGGCCTGCCCGATACGGAAGTGAAAGAGTCGCGCGACCGCGTGCGGGCCGCGCTGCAAAACTGCGGCTTCGAGATGCCCGCGCGACGCATCACGGCCAATCTGGCGCCCGCAGACTTGCCGAAGGAATCGGGACGCTTCGACCTGCCCATCGCACTGGGCATTCTGGCCGCCTCCGGTCAGTTGCCCGGCGAGCAATTACACCACTATGAATTTGCCGGTGAACTGTCGCTGTCGGGACAGCTGCGCCCCATTCGCGGTGCGCTGGCCATGACCTTTGCCATGCAACGCAGCAAAACTGGCCTGCCGCGCGCCTTCATTCTGCCGCAGGCGAACGCCGACGAGGCGGCCCTCGTCGGCAACGCCAGCATCTATCCCGCACACACCTTGCTCGAGGTCTGCGCGCACTTTGCCGCACCAGACAGCCGGACAGCCCTGCAGCGCCACCAGCCCATGCTGCCGGTGACCACCTCTCCATACCCTGACTTCGCCGACGTGCAAGGGCAGCAGCAGGCGCGGCGCGCGCTGGAAGTGGCGGCCGCCGGCGGTCATAACGTCCTGATGGTGGGGCCGCCCGGCGCAGGCAAAACCATGCTGGCCAGCCGTTTTCCCGGCGTGTTGCCGCCGATGAGTGAGGAAGAAGCACTGGAATCGGCCGCCGTGCACTCGCTAAGCGGACACTTCAGGGTGGAGCAATGGAAGCGGCGCCCCTACCGCGCCCCGCACCAGACGGCGTCCGGCGTGGCGCTGGTGGGCGGCGGCAATGTCCCCCGGCCCGGTGAAATCTCGCTGGCACACTGCGGTGTCCTGTTTCTCGACGAAATCGCTGAATTCGACCGCAAGGTGCTCGATGTCTTGCGACAGCCCCTGGAGTCTGGTCTCATCAGCATTTCACGCGCGGCCCGCCAGGCCGAGTTTCCCGCCCGCTTCCAACTGATCGCGGCCATGAATCCCTGTCCTTGCGGCTATCTGGGCCACGTTTCGGGACGCTGCCGCTGCACACCCGACGCCGTGTTGCGCTATCAGCGCCGCTTGTCCGGACCGCTGCTTGACCGCATCGACTTGCAGATCGAAGTGGCCGCCCTGCCGCCAGCCTTGCTGGGCCAGCAAGGGGTCAACGCCGAATGCACGCAGCGCATTGCGGGGCGGGTGGCGGTCGCCTTTTCCCGGCAGTTGGCGCGCCAGGGGAAATCCAACCAGCGCCTGAACAACACGGAAATCTCACAACATTGCCAATTGGAAACGCATGGCGAACGGCTATTGCACAGTGCCATGCTGCGCCTGCATTGGTCGGCGCGCACCTATCACCGGGTGCTGCGCGTGGCGCGCAGCATCGCCGACCTGGCGGACAGCAGCATGATCGCGCCCCCGCATCTTGCCGAAGCAATCCAGTACCGGCGCGTGCTGGGTGAAATATAGGGCCGCACGCATGCACGTACACGATTGCGCACAACGGGCCACGCTGCTACCATCATCTGATGAAAAAAACATCACTTGCCTGCGTTCTGGCAACGCTCGCCGTGGCTGGCATCCTGTCCGCCTGTAGCCCGAAATTCGACTGGCGCGACTATCGCAGTCCCGACGCCCAATTCACGGCCTTGTTTCCCAGCAAGCCGGCCGTGTTGACGCGCGAGATTGACCTTGATGGCAAGAAAGTCAGCCTGACCATGACGGCCAGCGAAATCGATGGCAATACCTTCGCCATCGGCAGCGCCGTGCTCGACAGTGTAGAGCAGGCGCAAGCGGCCCTGCCCGCCATGAAAACGGCACTATTGAAAAATATCAATGGCGTCGTGCGCAGCGAAAAGCTGGCATCAGCCGCCAGCAGCACGGCGACGAGCAGCCACCAACGCAGCTCGCTAAGTATCGAGGCGACGGGCACGCAACAAGGCAAGCCAGTCTTGCTGGTCGGACGTTTTGTCGCGCAGGACAAGCACATCTTCCAGATCATCATTCTCGGTGAAGAAAGCAAGCTTTCACGGGACACCATCGACACCTTCATGGACTCCGTCAAGCTGGACTGAGACTTAGCAATCACTTAAACAGACGACGCTCTGGACCCGCCGCCCTTGCAAATACGTGTGTTGTCCAACAGATGGCCCTATCCAGCTTGCAGATTTACAATCCGGGCAAGCGGACGGCCTGTGCGACATTTCAAGTCGTGATATTGTTTCGACACTAACAACAAGTTTCAGAAAGCGCTTATGTTGATCTCATTCAAATCCAAATCCTCCCCAGAAGTGCTGATGTACCAGGAACATGCCCAGCGCATCCTCGATCTCCTGCACAAGAACCCCACTCGCGGCGTCATCACGCCGGCGGAAGCGGGCGACGCCCTGGCCCTGCTGGAAAAAGAAGTCGCGGAAAGCAAACTGCATCCGGAAAATGATATTGAGCACGATGCGCATACGCCGGAAACACTGGAAGACGGTGAAACAGGCGCCCATGCGCGCGCGCAAAAAGTGCATTTTTCCCAGCGCGCCTACCCCTTGATGGAAATGCTGCGCTCGGCCAAGGCGGAAGGTGAAAGCATCACCTGGGGCATCTAGTCCGATGAATGCTGCAGACGAAAAAAAACCCCGCACACGCGGGGTTTTTTTTATATAACAAGCCTGACGATAACCTACTTTCACACTGGTTGCAGCACTATCATCGGCGCAAAGTTGTTTCACGGTCCTGTTCGGGATGGGAAGGGGTGGGACCAACTTGCTATGGTCATCAGGCATAACTTTTTCAACAACCTGCTCCCAACGGGGCAGCAAGCCATCTGATCTGAGGAGGCGAATTATATAGGAATTTGCCTGAAGATGGGAGTAAAAGTGGTGATTTTATGGTAAAAAACCGCCAGACGAAAAAAAACCCGACCATTGCTGATCGGGTTTTTCTCTAGGTGAAACAGCCGGGGGCTGTTTCACCAAATAACAAGCCTGACGATAACCTACTTTCACACTGGTTGCAGCACTATCATCGGCGCAAAGTTGTTTCACGGTCCTGTTCGGGATGGGAAGGGGT
>NZ_FTMV01000038.1 GCF_900156175.1 Janthinobacterium sp. TND4EL3 | reverse complement strand
GATGGGGATCGTATGGAAGATAGCTCGTCGTCATGTGACAAGTTTATCCGGTACTCCGTTTAGATGAAATCAATTTCTGCCGCGCAGACTCCTAGCGGCAGAATAACGACCGAGCGTAGGCCGCGCTCCGTTAGGTTCAGAATCTCATCGACCTTGGCAGGATCGAACCCTTCCATGGGAGTGGAATCAACTTGCTGCACCGCAGCCGCAATAAGGGCCGTGCCAACGCCGATATAGGCTTGACGGGCAGCGTGCTGGTAATTGATCTCAGCATCGCGCTGCGGGTAGGTGTCGAGCACCTGCTGGCGATACGCCTCCCAGCCTTCGTTAATGATCCCGCGCTCTGCGTTGACAAGGTCGAACATCTGATTGATCCGTTCGGGCGTGTAGTTGTCCCACGCGGCAAAGACCAGTAGATGCGAACAATCGGTCACCTGCGCTTGGTTCCATGCGACCGCTCGAATCTGCTCGCGGAGTGCGTAGTTGGTGATGACCAGCAATTCGTACGGTTGCAAGCCGCTCGAAGTAGCGGTTAGGCGAACTGCTTCTGCAATGTAGTCCACTTTGTCCTGAGGTACCTTCTTTGTGGATTTCATTTTCTTGGTTGCGTAGCGCCATTGCAGTGCTTGCAGCAAATCGGACATTTAAATCCCCCAGTTGGAAGTTGATAGAACGGAAGCTTTAACTTCCTCCGATGTTCTTTGTGGCAGCCGGCGATTTCAGCGAGGCGAGCTCGAAGGTAAATCTAGAGTCATCGTAGTAGCATAAACTGACTATTATGTATGCTTCGATCATATACTAGGTTCGAGTCTATGTGTGCAAAATCCAGCGTGAACGTCAGCCCATAGGCTCCGTTCTCGAAGGGACCTATACCAACGTAGGCCGCCGAGCGTAGCAGCGTACACCTGGACTTTTGATTTCATGACTGAGAGCATTAACCCGGCCGGTGCCCAATGCCGCTGTAGATGCGGGGACGCGAAGGTTGGCGTCGAAACTGCCGGGCACACCATACAAGCAGACTGCAAATCTCCACGACCGCGGAACCCGACAATTCGGAAAACGCGGTCGTGCATCGGCGAATTGCAGAACGCGCGATAGTAACAAGATTGCACGAGTTTTCCCGCCCCGAACTCGTGTGTTGGGTCGGGACACGGGGCCGCGAGAAAATACTAATTTACCTCAGGTAGCGAGGTTCAGCTTAGCCGTCTTGACACCGATGTCATTGGCGTGTTCATGAAATCTACTCGAAACTAAATAGTTTTTCCCGGATCGATGCCTATACAAGTTCGACAGCCCTTCTTCAAGGAGCTCTGACAGGTCCAAATTTTAATCAGACACCAATATTACTAAGGGAATCTATGAGTCACACAACGCCGAACACTAAGCAACCTATGCTCGGTAAAATTACAAACCCGCGCGAGCTTGGCGTCGTCACGAAGGCGCCCGGCCAAGCAAATGGGAATCTGGCCACTGTATTCGGAAACGCGCCTTTTCTTAAGTGGGACGGTGAAGCGAATACTCCCACCTGTGTTGGGCACGGTGCCGTCCAGGGCGCAGAGCAATTCTTGCTAACGTTTCGCCTTCAAGTCGGTAAGACGATGTTTTATTGGTTTGCTGACCCCCACGACTCGGAAATTCACGCACTTTTGGATTCATGGGCAGATGCAGGGTACATGTCAGTCATGTTACAGACGAGCGATAAGCTCGCGGTCCTCGGTCGCGACTACCCCACCGTACCTAGGGAAATCAAGGCCCTGTGCAGTTCGGAGCGAAGCATAGACGTAAAGAGGTTCCTTCGCTGCGTGACTGAAGTCGTCTCATCTGGTCAACTTCGTGCTAACGCCACATCCGAGATTCCATCCATTTCACAGCTCGAGAACGTGTACGGTTTTCTGTTGTTGAGCAGAGGAGCGCAAGTGAAGCTTCTAGAAGAGGTCTCATAGGCGTTAAGAATAAGTTCGCGGCGGGGACGCAAGTAATTACGTCACCGCCGCTTTTTTGATTAAAGCAGCCGCCAGGCTCAGCGCCGCTTGCCCTGCGATGTTAGGCCGGTCTCGCTGTAGGTAACCGGCAGCCAGCGATATGAGGACCCATCGGCGAGCACTCGGCCAATCCCAGGGAAGGAGATGTGCGCTGCGCCAACCAGGTAACCCTTGGCCGCCGCATCATTCAGCGCGATCTTGCGCTGTGCAATCGCGGCGCTCTGGTTCACGTCGAAGCTAATGGCGACCCCAGGAGCGTTAAATTGCGATTCCATGTCGTGGATAAGGTCACCCCATAAGACCAGTTTTTTGCCTTCGCTTTCGACCGCAAACAGCGAATGTCCCGGCGTGTGGCCGGGCGCTGGCAGAGCACGAATACCTGCAACGAGCTCGTCGCTCGCACCGAAACGGCGCACCTTCCCGCTGGCCAAGTATGGGCTGAGGTCGAGTTTTGCCTGAGCAAAGAAACTAGCATGGTTCGGATGTTTCGCCGCATTGCTCGAATCGAGCCAAAAATCTGCATCGCGCCCGTCCACATGCACCGTCGCGTTAGGAAACACACGCTTCCCCTCACGGCTGAGGCCCGCCGAGTGATCTCCATGGATGTGGGTAATCATAACGTCGGTGATATCTTCAGCCGAATACCCCGCTGCGGACAGGCTCTGCAGAATCCTGCCGCCGTTGGGAAACAAGCTTCCCGCCCCCGTATCGATCAGTACGATGCGCTCGCCCGTGTGAACCAAGTAAGCATTGATCGATATCTCGGCCGCTTGAGGGTCAACCCCGGCGCGCCCCAGCAACTTTTTCAATTGTGCCGGCGTGGTGTTAGTGAGGAGCTTATCCAGCGGCAGTGTAACCGTACCGTCAGATAATGCGGTGATCTCGAACTTCCCCAGCATAAGCCTGTAAAACCCCGGCACGGTGCGCTGTTGATTAGTCACTGGTGACAGCCGCGCCCCTTCGCGAACTACCTGCGCACCTGCTTGAGCCGTAACCGCACCTAAAAGCAGCGCGAGTAACACTGAAATCGGCGTCTTCGCCGGATTAAAAAGGCACATGGTAGCTTCCTTGAAAGCAACGGTTTCAGAGACTGCTGCGGAGATTATATAATTCGCGCATACAGTTGAAATATAGTACAGCAACCACTACTTTTTGTGTGATGAGCTTAGGGTGAAGTTTGAAAGCTAAGCGAGCTTCTCGAAAGTCCAGTGAGCAGCAGCCACGCACTCCTGTACTCCTTTTAAAAAGCTAATGTCTGGCCTTTTTACATGCGCAGTTAAGCTGACGTGCGAGACAGACTTTCCCCGCATGCGGAGTGTTATATCGTCCCGATGCTTAGGAGAGATTTGCGGGCCGCGCTGGGGCACTCAATTTGCCTTGCGGACCGTTTGATTCAAATTTGCTCATTGGACAAGCGGGACATGCTTGCTGGTCGCAGAAGCGGCAAACGCTCATTGCTGACGTTGCGTCGCACGGCAGGCTGGCAAGCATTTTTTCCACTAACAATTCTAAGATGGGATAGTCATCCGGGGAGACGTGGTCCATCACTGCAAAGACGGCCACTCGGCGGCCTTCCAGGACTGCAGATCTCTCGGTTTCGCCTGCCGGCGTCAGGTGCAGAGACAAAACTCTGCGATCGGTTAAGGCGGGCTTTCGTTCCGCCAGACCAGCCGCGACGAGCCGATCTACGACACGAACCGTGCCAGGATGACTGAGCTTCAGTATTCGCCCCAGCTGGTCGATTGACAGGCCTACCATGTGTCCGATGACGATCAGCGCAGCCGCCGCCTCCCCTCCCATAGAAGTCTTCTCAGCCGCTGCTAACCGGATACGATCCGATATGCCAACAGCCAGGGCACCCAGCAAGTTAGCTAAGCGTGTTTGCGTATCATTCATTTGTTCTTGCTCCTTGATCGGAAAAGCTATATTATATGCATGCCGCACACATATATCAACACTTTAAGTCCTCATGTACGTCTTTGTCCAAGCGTGACTACGATGAAGGTCCTCAACTGCACACAGGTTTCGGGCTTTCGATATGGCTGCTTCGCCGAGCCAACCACCTCTTTATCAGGAATCACCCATGAAACCTATCAATGTCCTCACAATGGCACAACACAACGCTTTCACGTCCAGTAACGCTAAGTTTTTGCAGTGGTCATTATTCGTTGTATTCCTGTGGTTCGGTGCGATGAAATTTACGAACTACGAAGCGCAAGGCATAGCACCATTCATCGCCAATAGCCCAGTCATGAGTTGGCTGCACAGCCTCTTTGGTGTGCGCGGCGCAAGCACCTTTATTGGTGCCATTGAACTGGCCACGGCCGCTGCTCTCGCTACGGGCACATTTAGCCGCGGAGCCTTGGTGCTGGGGGCGGCAATGTCGTGCGCAACATTTGCCCTCACGCTGACTTTTTTCGTAAGCACTCCTGGTGTGGCGGAGTCAACTGCAGGTGGTTTTCCGGCAATTTCTGCGCCGATCGGGCAGTTTTTGTTGAAGGATCTTGTCTTGCTCGCCGCGTCCTTTGTGCTGTTGCGAACCGCCGCGGCAAATTGGAAACCGGGACGACGCGTCAATGCAATATTCAATTTTTTTAGCTGAACGACTTGCTAAATCTACAGCCAGGCGCTATATTTTTTGAAATCTTCTGAGGCAACACAATGACTCACGCCGCGTCCCAACGACAGCAGTTAAGCCAGCGCCAACTCGGCGCTGTACTCGCCTATGTGCCTAGACGGAACGCGTGCTGCATTTAGCTGCACGGTTTAAATCCCCCCCTCTACCGAAAGGGCACCTCTGAAAAGGTGCCCTTTTCTTTTGGAAAGCAAAACATGGAACACAAAAATTTCATCGCGAACCGAATCGCTGACGACATTGCTTCCGGCCGAACTCCGAAAATTGTACTTCGGTTCCCACCTGAACCCAACGGCTACCTCCACCTCGGTCACGCTAAGTCTATCGTACTTCACGACCTCTTGGCCGAGGAATTCGATGCCGAGCTGACACTCCGATTTGATGATACTAACCCGAAAAAGGAGTCGACCGAATACGTCGACGCCATCTCGCATGACGCCGCATGGCTTACTCCGCGGTTCAGTCGCACCCGCTGGACCTCGGCATATTTCGAGGACATACACCGATGCGCCGTTCACCTAATTGAAAGGGGACTCGCGTATGTGGATGACTCTGACCCGGAAACAATGCGCCTAATGCGCGGAGACTTTGGGCGGGGCGGAACAGCAAGCCCAGGTCGCGCCTTGTCGATTCCGGAGAACCTAGCCCTATTTGCTCGCATGCGAGCTGGCGAGATGGCCGAAGGTGCAGCGGTTCTTCGCGCGCGCATTGACTTGGTCCACCCGAATATGAATCTCCGCGACCCAGTGCTGTACCGCGTTTCCCATGCAGAACACCACGCAACCGGGAAAGATTGGCCCATTTACCCGATGTACGATTTCGCGCACCCCATCGCGGACGCCTTGGAAGGCGTCACACATTCACTATGTACATTGGAGTTTGAGGACCACCGTCCGCTTTACGATTGGGTAATCGAACATTGCTTCGCCGTTTTGGGTGCGAGACCAGTTCAAATCGAGTTTGCTAGGCTGGAGGTTGAAGGTATCGTACTTTCGAAGCGAAAATTAAATGCGCTTGTTGAATCAGGTCACGTGGCAGGCTGGGATAGTCCAGCGCTTCCCACTTTGGCTGGACTGCGCGCAAGGGGTTACACGCCGGCTGTCTTGCGCGAGTTTGCAGTTCGGTGCGGTTTTACCAAGGCGAATAGTACAGTTCCGGCTGAGACAATGGCAGAGGTCGTTCGCGATATCTTGAGCCCGGTCGCATCACGGCGTATGGCAGTAGCGGATCCCGTTGAATTTGTAATCGATAACTTACCAGAGTCGTTTGAGGTAGAGGTTCCCAACCATCCAAAAGACACGTCTTTTGGAACGCGTCGCCGACTTTTCACGGCGAAGCTCTGGATAGACCGCGCTGATATTCGCACTGAAGCTGAGCCGGATTTTTGGCGAGTGTACCCAGGAAACTGGGTGCGGCTGAAACATGGCTTGAACGTCCTGATCAAGGCCGTAGAAACTGAAGATGGGAAAATAGTCCGCGTTGTCAGCGAAGCGGACATAGGCAGTCGTGACTTGAAGGCTGCTCGTCACAAAGCGAAGACAGCGATTCACTGGCTCAGTGATGCAGAGAGTTTTGCAGTGCCCGCGCAGCACTACGGGCCGTTACTCGATGTCGACGGCGAGTGTGACGTTAATTGCGTAACGCGCACAACTATGCTCGTAGAGCGTGGACTCGAGGCTCCCGCGCATTATGAATTTGAACGGTTGGGCTATTTCTACTTTGCGGAGGGCATTCTTCACCATTTAGCCAGTCTGAAAACAGCAGGAGCGCGAACTCGTTGAATGCCAAAAATCCGCCGCGCTGCGACGCAATGGATGCCGTCATGCGGTCAATCGTATCGCTCGCAGCGTGGCGGCAGAAGCGCGGACCGACTGCGGGGGGGCGATAAGAGCAGAAAAAGTCTATGCAATATTATTTTTAGGTCTGAGTTTTTTTAAAGCGCCAGAGGTTACTTCCATTGGGCGCCATAAGATCGGACAAATTATCCAGTTCAATTCGAGAAGCTGAGCGGCGCCACGTGACGTGGAATTATCTCCAGCGGCCTTTAAGATGGTCTGACGCGATCGCACAAAACTGCCGTGGGTTGGGGCAGCGGGCATTCGGAGTTATTCAAGACTTTGGGGGCCGACAGCGGCAGCACCACGGTGAAGCATGTGCCCTGCCCCGATCCACTGCTGACTTCAACGCTACCGTGCAACGTCGCAGTGACCAGCTTGTAAACGATGAGCAGTCCCAGCCCACTGCCCCCCTGCCCTAGTTGCGTGCTGAAGAATGGGTCAAACACCCGGCCGAGATCGGACTCCGGAATACCCACACCGTCGTCTCGGACGGTCAGCGTCACCTTTCCTCGGCCGTCAGATTGAGCGGAAATGCGCACAGTGCCCACGGCGCCCGGCCGGAAGGCATGCTGCAATGCGTTTGACACAAGTTGCGTCGCAACAAGCGCCAATTGCTGCGGGTAGCTGTCCATCACTATCCCGGGCTCTATCGCGCAGTGGACTGAGTGGCCGCTGCCCTGGATCGCATGGCTGAGTTGCGCCACTACAACGCGCATGATTTCGCCAAGATCGAAGTGGCTCCGGTCTCTCACCGGCTGGTCTTCCACCACCTGCTTGAAAGTGTTTAATAGTTTCGCTGCACGCTCCAGGCCGCGCATCAAGATTGCAGCCCCCTGTTCGACCGTACGGACAAATTGCTGCATGCGACAACGCGTCAATCCGTGTTCCATGTTGGTCAAGAAATCGACTGCGTGGTCTTGCAGCGTGCTAGCCGCCAGCAAGCTGTTTCCAATGGGGGTGTTGAGCTCGTGCGAAATGCCAGCGACCACTGCACCGAGCGCGGCCAGCTTTTCAGAGCGCAGCAACTCGTTCTGCAATGCCGTCAGGCGTACCAGCGCCTGCTGCAATTCGCGGTTGCTGGCGGTTAGTTGTCGCTGCTGCGTGATGACTACGAAATCCCGCTCGATGCTTTTCTTAATTTCCCGGAGCAATTCGACATATTTATCCTGATAAACGTGCCTCTTGTTATCGAGCACGCAGATCGCGCCAAATACCTGCTGGTCGGGCCAGAATAGGGGCACCCCAAGATAGGACACCATGTTCATCGCCACATCTGGATTTTGCGCCCATTCCGGGTCCTCTAGCGCATACGGTACGTGTAGCATCCTGCGCGTGGACATAACGGTTTCGCAGTACAGCCCGGTATCTAATTTAGCTTTGTCCTCGGCTTCGTAAGGATTTTCCTCGCCGCGGCTCGATACCAGAACTTCGATCTCGCCTGGCAGCACCCGCATGATCAATCCCGCAGGCACGTCGAAGATACCGGCCATTACATCGGTGGTGTTTTGCCATCTCGCGAGGAAGCTTTCGGGGATTTCGGGGATTTCGCTAGCTTGGTGAATCACAGGCCGTACCTCCCGCGAGAAAAAGCCGCCAACAGTTTGACGGCAGATATCCCCGGATAAATATACTATGGCCGTTGGCTTGGGGCAAGCCGCGAGCCTGCCCATCTTGCCCGAAAATCAGAAACGCGAGACCTAACGTAGCACCGCAACGTCCGGATGAGGACGCCTACGGAATTACTTACGATCAAATTGACGACTTTTTGGAAGGAAAGCCTGTGAGCGAAGCGGTGTACGAAACATCTATCGCTTCTACGACAGGACTGCGCACAAGCGCGCCATCCCGGCCGAACCAAGCAGTGGACTGCCCCGCAATAGCCTCGACCGTTAGATCTTGCCCCCCGATTTCGGGTCGGTTGGAATCGAATACCTTTGTACTTCCTAAAACCGGCAGACTTTTTAACTTGGTAGCATTCATCATTTAAATAGATAGATTTCATCATAATTTGATGTCTTCCGGAGATGGACTTATAGGCATATATTCGGATGATGCAACCAACTTATTTCATCAATCACGGCGGTGGTCCCTGCTTTTTTCTTAAGCCCGGGCCGATGCGCTCGACCTGGCACGATTTGGAAACCTATCTACAAGGTTTTATAGGACGCCTCGCCGAGCGTCCATCTGCGATCGTGGTTGTGTCGGGACATTGGGAGGCGTCTAAGCCGACGGTCAACGCGGGTGCTCGACCGAGCCTGTTGTTCGATTACGCTGGTTTTCCTGACTATACATATGCCCTTACATGGCCGGCACCAGGCGAACCTCGGCTTGCGGCACGCGTGCGCGCGCTGCTCGGCGACGCTGGCATAGATAGCGCTGAAGACTTGACGCGCGGATGGGACCACGGCGTCTTCATACCGATGAAAGTCCTCCTGCCGGACGCGGACATTCCGGTGGTCCAGTTATCGCTGCAGAGGGGCCTGGATCCGGCCCAACACTTGGCGATTGGGCGTGCTCTGACGCCATTGCGTAGTGAAGGTGTGCTGATCATTGGCAGCGGACAAACTTATCACAACATGCAGGGTTTCTCTGTCGGCACATCGCAGGGTGACCCAAAGGCCGAGGCGTTCGATACTTGGTTGCGCTTGCAAATGGCCAGTTCATCGACGCGCGAGTCTGCTCTAACACATTGGGAACAAGCGCCTGGTGCGCGCCACGCCCAGCCGCACGAGGATCATCTTTTGCCGCTCATGGTTGTGGCAGGTGCAGCACCTGGCGAGCAAGGTCATGTCGATTTTCTCGGTCACGCGCTTGGCAAGCCCATCTCAGGGTTTCGATTCGGTAATTTTTAAAGGGGAATATTAATGAGTAAGCTTCTACTAGTACAAACCAGTTCGCGCGGTGAGAGTTCCGTATCGCGCAACATGACCGACCGCTTCGTACAGGAGTGGAGTGCACGCCATCCGAGCGGCAATATTGTCAACCGGGACCTGGCCGACACGGCGCTTAAATTCGTCGACGCTGCATGGCTGCAGGCGTACTTTACCCCACCGCCCCAGCACACGGCGGAAATGGTCGAAACCCTGCGTCTGTCCGACGACCTCGTCGCCGAACTTCTAGCCGCCGACCATATCGTTATTGCGACGCCGGTGTACAACTACAACGTGCCCGCATCGCTCAAGGCCTGGATCGATCACATCGTGCGTAAAGGGTTGACGCTCGGCCATGATGGCAAGGGTCTTGTAACAGGCAAAAAAGCGACCGTACTGATCGCTTCCGGTGGGAGCTATAAAGAGGGGTCGCCGATCCGCGACCGCGACATCGCTACCCAATACCTGCGTCTTATCTTGAACGTCATCGGCATCACTGACGTGACGTTCGTCGCAGGTGGCGGCGCCAAAGCCGTAGATCTGCGCGATGAAACGATGGGGGATTTCGTGGCAAAACTGGCGCCTGATCTGGAGCTGGCTGCGGCCGTGTAATCACGGCCCAGAATGGACCGGGCTGACGTTGGCCCGTCCATTCGCACTCGCTCATTTCCGGCAAATCGGACAGGAGTCCGCGTTAAAGCGACTAGCGGTCGCGTCTCGTGAGCTTAGTCGCCAGTGAATAGGCACTTGCAACTCGGGATAAATGCAAGATGTTGAGCTGCGCGAGCGCGTGCATACCGGATTGAACAAAGGTGCGCCGAGAAATGCATTTGCCAAGGTAGTTTCGTCCACTCCGTTGGCCAAGATCCGGGGCCGTACCTTTAAGCAGCAACGCTACCGGTCTCTAAGCAATCGTGTGCTTGGTGCCCCTTCAACTAGTGATCTGAGATGCGTGGAAGCGCTTCTTTTTTGGAAATGTAAGCACGAGTGCGTAGTAGAATCGTCAAGCGCGCACTGACTGCCGCGGCCGCCTTGATGAGGAAATCTATGAGCGAATTCGTATTCACACCGCAGCCCACACCATCCCTTGCTGTCGGCGGTAGTACTGCAAGGTTCCCGATTCGCCGCGTGTTCTGTGTCGGCCGTAACTAAGCTGCCCACGCCCGCGAGTTGGGCAACGACCCAACCCGTGAACCGCCGTTCTTTTTCATGAAACCGGCCGATGCTGTCGTCGAGGCTCGCGGCACACTGCCCTACCCGCCTGCAACAACCGACTTGCACCATGAAGTGGAAATGGTAGTAGCGCTGGGTGCCGGCGGCGCCAACATTGAGCCGGCCGACGCGCTGGCAACCGTGTGGGGTTACGGTGTTGGCATCGACTTAACCTTGCGAGACGTCCAGGCAGTTTCTAAGGACCTGCGTAGACCATGGGACTTCGCCAAGGTTTCGATGGATCGGCGCCGCGCAGCGCGCTGCGCCCGGTTAGCGAAGTAGGCCATCGGACCGGAGCCCGCATTAGGCTGGAATTCAACGGCGTCGTCGTCCAGCAAGGCACGCTCGATGAGATGATCTGG
This sequence comes from Janthinobacterium sp. TND4EL3, assembly GCF_900156175.1. Taxonomy (GTDB): domain Bacteria; phylum Pseudomonadota; class Gammaproteobacteria; order Burkholderiales; family Burkholderiaceae_D; genus Janthinobacterium. The sequence continues at coordinate 9,904 of NZ_FTMV01000038.1, read as the reverse complement.
CCCGTTGCCGACATCATCAGCTATATCTCCCGCTTCGTTACACTAGCGCCTGGCGACTTGATTTTCTCTGGCACACCTGCTGGCGTTGGTCCCCTGCAGTCGGGCGACCACGTTCGCGGAGGAGTGGACGGCCTCGCTACTTTCGAATGCGATGTCGGCCAAGTCCCTCGTTCGCAGTAAGCGTCCGCTTCCAATCATCCCGACGCTCCGGGTCGCTGAGCCAGCCGGGCGGCCCGTTGCGGCGTACTTTGTACGGCCAACCGGGATATAGGATTAAGCAGCGTAGCGGCTGTATGGGAGTTTTGAATCCCCAACCACATTGGGTGGCAGTGGCGCAGACGGTCGCCACGCTGCCTGTTTGTCTATTTCCCACGCCAAAAGCGGCTCCTACATGGCCAGCCCCACCGCTCCAGCGGTCAAACCTCAGTATCCTGATCCGCCCTCATCACTATACAAGCGCAAGCGCTGGTGAGTGCACTCGCAAGCGGATCGCATCGCACGATTGAAATTCATTTTCAAAATCTATTGTCCGTCACATATGCTCACTATATGATTCAATCTTACATTTAAAGGAGACGGCAATGCAGCAAGACCCTCACCTCTCTCAAATCGCAACCATAGCTATCAATCCCCTCGTCTGCAGGGATTACCTCCCAGGCGCCGCAAAGCCGGCAATGTACATCGCCCAACCGTGACTCCATTACGTTTCGGTTCACCGCCGCTGCATCAGTTGACGCGCGCCGCTCTGTTCAAAGACTTATTGGTCGCACCGTTGCATAGAGCGGCGGGCAATACGCAATTTCGACTAATTAAGCCGTTCCAGTAAGCCTCAATTCCCAGAACAAGGATCAAAAATGCCAGACTTCTCATCGTTTCCGATTACGCAACGCTGGCCGGCATCTCATCCGGAGCATCTGCAGCTTTATGCAGCGCCCACGCCCAATGGCGTCAAAGTGTCCATCATGCTTGAGGAAATTGGTTTGGCATACGAGCCCCACTTTATTGATATCTCGAGCAACGAGTCGAAAGATCCGGCCTTTGTGTCGTTGAACCCAAACGGGCGCATACCCGCAATCATCGATCCCGCGGGTCCGGAAGGGACGCCTATCGCAGTATGGGAGTCCGGTGCGATCCTCATATACCTGGCCGAAAAGACCGGCCAGCTAATTCCGAGCGCACCCGCAAAACGTTACGAAACTCTTTCCTGGGTGTTCTTCCAAATGTCGGCGATCGGACCTATATTCGGCCAACTTGGCTTTTTCTTGCACTGGGGTGGCAAAGAGTATGAAGATAAACGACCTCTCCAGCGGTTTATTGACGAATCAAGACGCCTACTTAGCATCGTTGATCGACGGCTGGAAGGGCGAGACTGGATCGTCGACGATTATTCGGTTGCGGACATTGCGACAATCGGATGGGTGAATGCGCTGATTGAAACATACGGCGCATCAGACATCCTCGGCCTAAGCAACTTTGCGAACGTTAGTGCTTGGCTGGGACGAGGGTTAGCTCGACCAGCGGTACAGCGCGGGCTGCTCATTCCTGCGAGGCCTGCATGAGCGTCATCGCGGCCTACTATTACAACAAGGGAAAGAGAATCCAGAAAATTGCGCTCGACGAGCACGTTGAGCTAGATAGGGACCGTTCTGGATTCTGCTGGATTGCGCTGCATGATCCTACCGCTGACGAGCTGCGCGCAATCCAAGTGACCTATAACCTCCATCCGTTGACAATCGATAACGCGATGCACCCACTTTGCCCACCCAAGCTCGAAGTCTACAACGATGAGCTCTACATAGTCGCTCAGACCGCCGAGCTAGTCGGCGACCGGATCTGTTACGGCAAGATGGCCATCTTCACCGGGCATAATCACTTAATCACCGTACGGCACGGCAACGGAGGCGCCTTGGGCAGCCTTCGGAGCCAACTCGAGGCTTCTCCGCCGTTATTAGGAAAAGGGGTCGACTATGTGCTGCACGCCATACTGCACCGCATCGTCGACCAATATCTGCCAATATTTGAGATGATCGAGGACGACGTTCTCGATATGCAGAAGCGCTCGCTAGACGATTTTCTTGGACGCGACGATGTGGCTCACATTTTTCATCTGCGATGCGAACTTACGCATTTCCAACGCACGCTCGGAGCCATGAGCGAATTGGTCAGAAAGTTGGTACGTGGTCATTTTCCATGCATCAGCTCAGAAGTGAGGCCATACTTCAACGACGTCGCGGACCACGTCAACCGGGTGCAGGGCATGGTCAATGGTCTGCTGCAGGTGGTTTCATCGGTGTTTGAGTTCAGCAGTCTTCTAGAAGCGCAACGGACGGGTGTGATCACTCGCCAGCTGGCAGCTTGGGCGGCAATCTTAGCTGTCCCGACGGCCATTGCCGGAATATACGGGATGAACTTTAAGAACATGCCGGAACTGGATACGGTTTACGGATATTTCGTAGTGCTCGGCCTGATAACGCTGTCCTGCATCATATTATTCGTCCGCTTCAAAAAGGCGAAATGGCTATAAGTTTCAGGCCTCTTACAATGCCATCATTCTACGGCTGCGCATATTGCCAGATCGAAGTCGACTCCGAGCGGGCATCCTCTACATCGTACGACGGACTATCTAGTGGCTAGTGGAAAATGGTGAGCGTAACTCACCAACCGAAGCGAAGCCAGTTTCCAGCACTCCAGAGCAGGAGTGCCGACCGTAGGGTGAACAGGAGGGCCTGTGGGTCCCATATTCGAAGTATTTAATCCGCGCCTGGTCGGGGCCTCCAAGCCCAAAACAGACGTTACCGTAGCCACGACGATTGACTGCACAACAATTACATGACCGAATTTGCGCCGTACCGTCCAAGCATTCTCATTGTTGACGACGTGCTTACAAACGTGAAGTATCTGCTTGACGCCCTGAGGACAGACTATAACGTTAGCTTCGAACTAAGCGGAAAGGGTGGGATCGAATTTGCACATCGATTTCAACCAGACCTAATCCTGCTCGACGCGTTGATGCCTGACATGGACGGTTTTTCAGTTTGCACTGAACTTCGTGCCCACGCGAAGACGTCAGCAATTCCCATTATCTTCGTCACCTCGCTAGAGTCACCTGAACATGAGGCTCGAGCCCTGGACGTTGGCGCCTCTGATTTCATGCCTAAACCCGTCAATCTCACAGTGCTGCGTGCTCGAATGCGCACTCAATTGGCCTCGAAGCGGCAAGGCGACTTCTTACGTTCGCTGACGCTTGCCGACCCCTTAACCGCGCTACTCAACCGGCGTGCCTTTGATGAAACTATTTTAGAGGAATGGCGACGCTGCCGCGACTCGCATGTGCCCTTAAGCATGATTCTGGCCGACCTGGATCACTTCAAAGCCTTCAATGATGCCTATGGGCACCCCGCCGGCGACGAATGCCTGAGGGCTGTGGCTGGGGTTTTTAGAGAGGCAGCACAACGCCCGCGGGACTTGGTCGCTCGATATGGCGGGGAAGAGTTTGTCATCCTATTGCCGGAGGTCGACCTGCCTGGTGCAGAAGTAATCGCCCGTCGAGTGATGGTCGGATTAAAACGGTTGAACCTGGCTCATGGCACTTCGGATACGGCTTCCCGGGTTACGGTCAGTTTGGGTGTTGCTAGCATTGTTCCCGGACAACAAGCGCCGGGAATTCTTCTCTCCGCCGCCGACGCATTCATGTATCAAGCTAAGAACCGGGGCCGTGACCAGTTTGTATCTGGGATGGCGCCTCTTTGGACCGCGCCACTTTCCGGTTGATATTGCAGGGACACTAATTCTATGGCACTGAAAACTGGACCGCTGCGAATTGGGGCACGCAACGGTCCACCGTGTTGAACAATTTACTGATTAAGGTGCGGTTGGCCCTTCGCGTTCCATTTTTTCAGGAGCCGAAACGCCGATCAGCGCCAAACCATTGCGCAACACTTGGCGGGTGGCAACCATCAAAGCGATGCGAGCCTCCTTAAGCGCCTTATCGTCGACCAGCACGCGTTCGGCGAAGTAGAAGCTATGCAGGTTCGCCGCCAGGTCGCGTAGGTAGAATGCGATCTGGTGGGGGCTTAACTCAGCCTGTGCACGTGCCAACGTTTCCGGATACGCGGCCAATGTTGCCAACAGTGTTGCCTCGGTCGGTGCAGTCAGCGGCGACAGGTCTACTGCTGCGAGGTCAGCATCGTCACCGGACCACTGTTCGAGCATCCTGCAGATGCGGGCGTGGGCATACTGTACGTAATACACAGGATTCTCATCCGAGGTCTTGAGTGCTATATCGACGTCGAACACGAACTCGGTATCGGCTTTGCGTGAGATGAGGAAGAAGCGCACTGCATCGCGGCCTTTTTCGATATCACCGCCGCCAGACCATTCGATTAAGTCCCGTACCGTCACGTAAGAGCCTGCGCGCTTGGAAATCTTGACCTCTTCGCCGCCCTTCATGACTGTGACCATCTTGTGGAGCACATAGTCAGGGAAACCTTGGGGGATGCCCGGGTGGGCCGCTTGAAGGCCTGCGCGTACGCGGGCAATGGTGCCGTGGTGGTCCGAGCCTTGAACATTGATCGCCTGGGCGAAGCCACGCTGGAACTTGACGATGTGGTAAGCCACGTCCGGGACGAAATAGGTGTACGTCTCGTCGGACTTGCGCATTACACGGTTCTTGTCGTCGCCGTAGTCCTCGGTGCGAAGCCACAACGCACCCGCCTCCTCATAAGTTTTCCCGGATTTGTTGAGCATGTCGACCGCAGCGTCGACCTTGCCCTCAGAATACAGGGACGACTCAAGGTAATAGTTATCGAACTTGACGCCGAATGCCTTCAGGTCTTTGTCTTGTTCGTTTCGGAGATAGGCCACTGCGAAGTGACGGATCGAGTCGATGTCGTTGACGTCGCCAGAAGCTACGACCGGCGAGCCATCCGACGTCAGGACGGTCTTTCTCGCATTAAAGTCTGCTGCGATGTCGGCGATATAGTCGCCGTTATAGGCGGTTTCAGGCCAAGCGGTATCGCCCGGTCCGTGTCCGCGCAGCCGCGCCTGCACCGAGTTCGCCAGTGTCTGGATCTGCACGCCAGCGTCGTTGTAGTAGAACTCGCGGGTTACGTCGTAACCTTGGGTGCTAAACAGCGACGCTAGCGCGTCTCCCAGCGCCGCCTGGCGACCGTGACCAACGTGCAAAGGACCTGTCGGATTAGCCGATACGAATTCGATGATGACGCTCTTGCCTGCGCCAGCGTTGCTTCTACCATAGGCGGCGCCTTGCTCTAGCACGGCTTTGATAACAGATTGCTTGGCGGCCGCGGTGATGCGCAGGTTGATGAACCCTGGACCGGCAATGTCTACGGAATCCACCAGAGCCTTACTCGCCGGGTTGGCGAGCAGAGCCTCGACCACTTTTTTGGCCAACTCCCGTGGATTGATTTTCAGCTGCTTCGAAAGTTGCATGGCAATATTGCACGCGACGTCACCGTGCGAGGGGTCACGCGGGCGCTCCAGAACAACGTCGCTAACAACGTTAGTTCCGTCCAGGATTGGCGCGAGGGCGGCATGGAACAGTGCTGTGATATCTTGTCTTTGTTGGGCAAGCATAAACAATTCCGTATAGAAGTTGGTGCAACAATCTCTCAGCAGTTTAGAGATAACTGTCCAATGGCCACGATGAGCGACCGTCAGACTCTATGAGCTCAAATGTGCAGACAGCGCAGGTTTGGCTGTATTGTGGAGGCTAGTGAAGCAGTTTACGTGAACTTCGCCGCTGCCAAGTCGTTTGGCCGAGGAATGGCATCAAATTCCAGTTTGCCTGAATATATCGCTACTTAAAAGCCGACATCAATAACTGGCAATCACTACAAAGATCTATATCGCTTCCGAAATCCGCTCAGACCAACTCTCAAAGGAGGTTAGCGAGCTTTCTCACGCAATCAAGTCATGGGGGTCAAGCGCACCTTGAATGCCCTACAGCCAAAGTCGATATCTCACTGCACCACGGATGTCCGATTGAGAAAGAGCTTAGAGAGCAATTGCTGTGCCTCAATGCACGGCGCGGTTGACCACGTTGATCAAATCCTGCGAAGCACGTCAGGCATAGTGGATGGGAGCCGCCCGTAGTAGTGATTAAGCCAGAGCGAGCCCTGTTCAAGTAGGGACGGCAGATCAAAGATCTGCCGTCCCTATACTGCTAGCGAACCTTTTTACCTAACGCGTCACTTCGCCGCTCGTTTCGGGAGCACCCAATCCGGTCGAACATAGTGACAGGTATAGCCGTTCGGACGTTTTTCCAGATAGTCCTGATGCTCTGGCTCAGCCTCCCAGAACGGGCCCGCCATCGCAACCTGAGTGGCCACTTTGCCTTTCCAAAGTCCCGATGCATCTACGTCAGCGATCGTATCTTCTGCAACACGACGCTGCTCATCGTCAACGTAGAAAATCGCCGACCGGTAAGAACTACCCGTGTCGTTACCCTGCCTATCCGCGGTCGTCGGGTCATGGATCTGGAAAAAGAACTCAAGGATAGACCTATAATCCGTGACTTCATCGTCGAAAATGATCTCAATCGCTTCGGCATGAGTGCCGTGATTTCGATAGGTCGCGTTCGGCACGTCACCTCCGCTGTACCCGACCCTGGTCTCTAACACGCCTGGTCGCTTGCGAATCAGATCTTGCATGCCCCAAAAACACCCGCCGGCCAGTATTGCTCGATTGCGGCTCATAATTCCTCCACTTGGTTGAGATAGTCCCCATAACCTTCGGCCATCATGTTCTCGCGTGCGACGAACCGGAGAGACGCCGAGTTAATGCAGTAGCGCAGCCCGCCTTTGCTGGAGGGGCCGTCCGTGAACACGTGACCGAGATGACTATCGCCAAAGTTTGATCGAACTTCCACGCGCGTCATACCGTGCGATGTGTCACGTATTTCGTTCACGTTTGCCGGCACGATCGGCTTGGTGAAGCTAGGCCAGCCGCATCCGGATTCGAACTTATCGGACGAAGCGAAAAGTGGCTCACCCGAAACGATGTCGACGTAAATGCCCACCTCCTTGTGATCGTTGTATTCCCCAGTTCCTGGACGTTCGGTCCCGCTTTGCTGCGTGACCCGATATTGCTCCGGAGTGAGCCGTTTTACGGCCTCTTCGGTCTTAGCGTAAGTCATAGGAAAGTCCCTTCAGTTGTAGAGATTGTTGTGGAGTGGGAACGATCAATAGTTGGTGGCGGAAATTCCAACGATTGGCAGTTTCAATCCATAGGTTTTGGGACAGCGCGCCCCCTTGCTTTAGATCATCATCTAGTGGGAAGCCCCCTGCTGCGGAGCTAAAATTAGATGACTGAAGCATATAAGTAGTATATATCAAACGATTTTTTTCATCAGCAGAATTCTAGATTCAGCAGATACCCTCATCTCAGACCCAGTGACGCTACTTCCTGCGGTGTGGCCCACGCGCCATCATTCATGATGCACTTCTGTCGACTTGCGTGCCGCGATCACACAAACCAGCCTTACCAGACATCAGCCTTCAACAGTGTGAGCGATTGATATCGTGCTTTCCCGCTGAGGAACAGCCCCCAAGAAAATTAGCACGTGGAACATGCTTCATATATGATTCAGTCACGGATACGAGGACAAAAATGCAGAACAAAACGACGCGGGTTTACACGTGCCTGAGCCAAACCAACGCCGGAGAAAAAGACTAATGTGGGGCGACGGCCACCTCCCTCACGTCTCCATGGACGCTGACTCACATAAAACTGAGCAGAAAATTTTGCTACGGTCCGCGTGCTTAACTGCGGCATTGGCCCTTCTCGGCGTCTTGCTAGGACTGGTATCGCGTGCTCAGTCACTTGTGTTCGACGGGATGTTCGACGCTATCGATACAGGTATGTCGTTGGTCGCTTGGCACGCCTCGCGCCTCATCGGCAGAGGAGCTGACTGCCGCTTCCAATTTGGCTACTGGCACCTAGAGCCGATCCTTACGCTCGTCAGCAGCACCGTGCGGCTTTTCGTGTGCGCCTACGGATTGCTGGGTGGAGTCAGTAGCCTAATGAATGGAGGCCGTGTAATACACTACGATATTGCGATCACTTCTGCGGCAATCAGCAGCTGCCTAAGCGTGGTGGCATTTATCTATATTCAACGAAACAAGCGTGGGCTTGATTCAAGCCTGCTCGATTCCGACGCCCGCGGTTGGCAATTCGGCGCGCTGATGAGCGGCGGCCTGTGCGCCTCGTTCTTACTCGCGCAAGCGCTTGAGGGTACAAGCGCAGCGTGGATGATGCCCTACATCGACCCTGTCGTACTGATTTTGCTAACTGGCGGAATGCTCCCCTACCCGATTAGCGCGATCTATCGGGCAGGCCGCAGCATCCTGCAGGTCGCTCCGCGCGATTTAGACCAGCAAGTGCGCGCCATCGCCGGTGACCTGGTGACGAGGCACGGCCTTATTGACCATCAGTGCTATGTTGCCCGCATCGGCCGGGCACGTTTCATCGAAATCGGATTCATCACACCGACAAAGCATTCTGGTTTTACCATCGCTGAGCTCGACGAAATCCGCAGTCAAGTTGCCACGGAACTTGGCGGATTACGAACGGCGGACTGGCTGACGGTGTACTTCACGGCCGTCCGCCGCCGGAGCTTGGCTGATCCCGATTAGTACATTGAGCAATCGAACTCACATCAAACTACGCATGCCAGTGCTACTCATACTCGGCCAAGCATACGCTCAAATCTTTTGACTCTAGACACGTTTTTCCGCACACTCCACAGCAACTCTTGGGTCGTTATGAAGTTTTACTCGTCACGCAGCATTTTGAGAGTTAGCGGGTGGATTCGCCAGAATTCTTTCGAGCGCTGTTAGCGGCATTGGCCTTCCAACCAAGTAGCCTTGCACTTGATCACATCCAGCGTGGCAAAGCCATTCGTACTCCTCTACCTCCTCTACTCCTTCCGCTACAACGGTGAGACCGCATGCCCTGGCCAATGAGAAAACCGCTTGAGCTAGAATCTTCTTCTTATCGGTGAGGGGATGAATAAAACTTCTGTCAAGCTTGAGCTTTTTTATTGGAAGACGTTGCAAATAAGAAAGCGAAGAGTACCCAGTGCCAAAATCGTCAATCGACAGTTGGACACCCATATCCGAAATGGCCCTCATCGAATGCGCGCTCTCTTCGATGTCTTGTGCCAACACGCTTTCAGTAATTTCCAACTCAAGATTCTCCGGTAGAAGTCCCGTCACTTCTAGAGCGTGACGAACAACCTCCGGAAAACGAGGATCGTTGAACTGACGCATCGACACATTTACTGCCACTTTCAGAGCGCAACCAGAACGAGCTGCAATTGCCATCGTTTCCTTGCAGGCCCTCATTAGGACCCAGCTCCCTAATTCAACTATCAGGTTACTTCTCTCCGCAATTGGGATGAATTCTGCGGGAGAGATGGGCCCGAGTTCAGGGTGGTTCCAACGGAGCAGCGCCTCTGTTCCTGCCATTGCACCAGTGCCGCAATCAAACTGGGGCTGGTAAAAGACACTTAATTCCCCCTTTGCAATTGCCTGTCTCAAGCCAGGCTCGAGCAGTGCTCTGCGTCGGATCGCATGTATCATCTCCGATTGAAACGAACGTACGCAGTCGCGCCCTGCGAACTTAGCGCGAGACAGTGCAGCTTCGGCGTTGACGACTAACGTCGCAGCTTCAACGCCGTCCCGAGGGAAGTTACAAGTACCAATGCTAACGGTGATCGCTCTCACAAAGTTGCCGACAACAAATGGAGTGAGTAGGCTGTAGACGAGCTCTTCAGCGAGGGGCCTGGCTGCGTATTCCACGGCAAAGTGGCCACCAATTCCACGCGAAAGCGGCCACCGATTCCACGGCAAACTGGCCACTGATTCCACGCCAATCCGGCCAC
>NZ_FTMV01000059.1:1294-3263 GCF_900156175.1 Janthinobacterium sp. TND4EL3 | reverse complement strand
AATAACAAGCCTGACGATAACCTACTTTCACACTGGTTGCAGCACTATCATCGGCGCAAAGTTGTTTCACGGTCCTGTTCGGGATGGGAAGGGGTGGGACCAACTTGCTATGGTCATCAGGCATAACTTGTACTGGCGCTTGTTCTCTGTGGAGCAACAAGGCCATGAATCTGGAAGAAGCAAAGATTTTGGGTAATGAATTGGTGTATCAACACACACGCAACGTTGTACCGTCTTATCCTCTGTACCTGCTAAGGTTATAGGGACAAGCCGTACGGGCAATTAGTACTGGTTAGCTTAATGCATTACTGCACTTCCACACCCAGCCTATCAACGTCCTGGTCTCGAACGACCCTTCAAAGAGCTCAAGGCTCTGGGAAATCTCATCTCAAGGCAAGTTTCCCGCTTAGATGCTTTCAGCGGTTATCTCTTCCGAACTTAGCTACCCGGCAATGCCACTGGCGTGACAACCGGTACACCAGAGGTTCGTCCACTCCGGTCCTCTCGTACTAGGAGCAGCCCCCTTCAAATTTCCAACGCCCACGGCAGATAGGGACCAAACTGTCTCACGACGTTTTAAACCCAGCTCACGTACCACTTTAAATGGCGAACAGCCATACCCTTGGGACCGGCTACAGCCCCAGGATGTGATGAGCCGACATCGAGGTGCCAAACTCCCCCGTCGATATGAACTCTTGGGAGGAATCAGCCTGTTATCCCCAGAGTACCTTTTATCCGTTGAGCGATGGCCCTTCCATACAGAACCACCGGATCACTATGTCCTACTTTCGTACCTGCTCGACTTGTCAGTCTCGCAGTTAAGCACGCTTATGCCATTGCACTATCAACACGATGTCCGACCGTATCTAGCGTACCTTCGAACTCCTCCGTTACACTTTAGGAGGAGACCGCCCCAGTCAAACTGCCTACCATGCACTGTCCCCGATCCGGATAACGGACCAAGGTTAGAACCTCAAACAAACCAGGGTGGTATTTCAAGGTTGGCTCCACGAGAACTAGCGTCCCCGCTTCAAAGCCTCCCACCTATCCTACACAGATTGGTTCAAAGTCCAATGCAAAGCTACAGTAAAGGTTCATGGGGTCTTTCCGTCTAGCCGCGGGTAGATTGCATCATCACAAACATTTCAACTTCGCTGAGTCTCGGGAGGAGACAGTGTGGCCATCGTTACGCCATTCGTGCAGGTCGGAACTTACCCGACAAGGAATTTCGCTACCTTAGGACCGTTATAGTTACGGCCGCCGTTTACTGGGACTTCAATCAAGAGCTTGCACCCCATCATTTAATCTTCCAGCACCGGGCAGGCGTCACACCCTATACGTCCACTTTCGTGTTTGCAGAGTGCTGTGTTTTTATTAAACAGTCGCAGCCACCAGTTTATTGCAACCCTTTCACCCTCATGGAGTAAACCAATCAAGCTACCGGGGCGTACCTTTTCCCGAAGTTACGGTACCAATTTGCCGAGTTCCTTCTCCCGAGTTCTCTCAAGCGCCTTAGAATACTCATCTCGCCCACCTGTGTCGGTTTGCGGTACGGTCTCGTATGACTGAAGCTTAGAGGCTTTTCTTGGAACCACTTCCGATTGCTTCGTGAACAAGTTCACTCGTCCCATCCCCTTGAATTCCGCGCCCGGATTTGCCTAAGCGCCTTCTATGAGACAGAAACTGACTATTCCAACAGTCAGACAACCTTCCGCGATCCGTCCCCCCATCGCATCATACGACGGTGCAGGAATATTAACCTGCTTCCCATCAGCTACGCATCTCTGCCTCGCCTTAGGGGCCGACTCACCCTGCTCCGATGAACGTTGAACAGGAAACCTTGGGCTTACGGCGTGGAGGCTTTTCACCCCCATTATCGCTACTCATGTCAGCATTCGCACTTCTGATACCTCCAGCATCCTTTACAAGACACCTTCGCAGGCTTACAGAACGCTCTCCTACCATATCT
>NZ_FTMV01000059.1:0-1181 GCF_900156175.1 Janthinobacterium sp. TND4EL3 | reverse complement strand
AACAATATCCGCAGCTTCGGTGACTGGCTTAGCCCCGTTACATCTTCCGCGCAGGACGACTCGATCAGTGAGCTATTACGCTTTCTTTAAATGATGGCTGCTTCTAAGCCAACATCCTGACTGTTTTAGCCTTCCCACTTCGTTTTCCACTTAGCCAATCTTTGGGACCTTAGCTGGCGGTCTGGGTTGTTTCCCTCTTGACGCCGGACGTTAGCACCCGACGTCTGTCTCCCAAGCTCGCACTCATCGGTATTCGGAGTTTGCAATGGTTTGGTAAGTCGCAATGACCCCCTAGCCATAACAGTGCTCTACCCCCGATGGTGATACTTGAGGCACTACCTAAATAGTTTTCGGAGAGAACCAGCTATTTCCAAGTTTGTTTAGCCTTTCACCCCTACCCACAGCTCATCCCCTAATTTTTCAACATTAGTGGGTTCGGACCTCCAGGGCGTGTTACCGCACCTTCATCCTGGCCATGAGTAGATCACTTGGTTTCGGGTCTACACCCAGCGACTGATCGCCCTATTCGGACTCGATTTCTCTACGGCTTCCCTATCTGGTTAACCTTGCCACTGAATGTAAGTCGCTGACCCATTATACAAAAGGTACGCAGTCACGGAACAAGTCCGCTCCTACTGTTTGTATGCACACGGTTTCAGGATCTATTTCACTCCCCTTCCGGGGTTCTTTTCGCCTTTCCCTCACGGTACTGGTTCACTATCGGTCGATTACGAGTATTTAGCCTTGGAGGATGGTCCCCCCATATTCAGACAGGATGTCACGTGTCCCGCCCTACTTGTCGTACGCTTAGTACCACCGGTCCGATTTCACATACGGGGCTATCACCCACTATGGCTCCTATTTCCAGAGGATTCTGTTATCGGTCCGACTATCACGTACAGGCTCTTCCCATTTCGCTCGCCGCTACTTTGGGAATCTCGGTTGATTTCTTTTCCTGCAGCTACTTAGATGTTTCAGTTCGCCGCGTTCGCCTTGCATACCTATGTATTCAGTATGCAATACCCTAAAAGGGTGGGTTGCCCCATTCGGAAATCTGCGGATCAAAGTGTGTTTGCTCACTCCCCGCAGCTTATCGCAAGCTACTACGTCCTTCATCGCCTGTAATCGCCAAGGCATCCACCATGTGCACTTATTCGCTTGTCCCTATAACGTTAGCCTCT
>NZ_FTMV01000016.1 GCF_900156175.1 Janthinobacterium sp. TND4EL3 | reverse complement strand
ACGCGAATGGCTGGCGGCGCCTTGGGCAACTGCGGCGCGACGGGAATCTGCTGCAACTGGCTGCCGGCATTCGGGGGATCGACGGCATAGGCGCTCTGGATCAGGACCAGCAGGGTCAGGGGCAGGAGTGTGGCGCGCAAAAGAATCCTCTCGATCACAGAATCAGCGGTGGGAGGCAAAGTTGCCATTTATTAATTGAATAGTTCCTATACTGTAACAGTTCCGTTCTGAAACTTGACCATCTTTATTTTTTTAAGTTAAGAAAGTGCTCATCGATTCGCTTTCTTGGCGAGTTTGGCGCGCCAAATGCTCAAACGGCGCGTCGATCAAGCAGTTTCCGGTCGATTTGACGGCAAGCAGTCGTGTATAGTTGGCTGCGTTGGCGGCAACGGCGGCAACGGCGGCAGCGGCCCGGCGCGAGCGTGCCGCTGCGATGCGTGAAGCAACTACGTCAAGCCATGATTTGACACTACCAATTAATCTCCCGCACTGACGCCATCGTCAGTGCGGGAGCTGGAGCACGCGCGTCAACCGTCTTCTCAATGCCCTCCCCCCAGATACGCGGCGATCACTTTCGGATCGGTCTTCAGGCTCTCGGCCGGGCCGTGCACGGAGATGCTGCCGTTTTCCAGCACATAGCCGTAATCGGCCACGTTCAGGGCGGCGGCGGCGAACTGCTCCACCAGCAGCATGGTCACGCCTTCGGCCTTCAAGCGCGTGATGATGCGGAAGACTTCTTCCACCAGGATGGGCGCCAGGCCCATCGACGGCTCGTCGAGCAGGATCACTTCCGGGTTCAGCATCACGGCGCGGGCCATGGCCAGCATCTGCTGCTCGCCGCCCGACAAGGTGCCGGCCAGCTGGTCGCGCCGCTCCTTCAGGCGGGGAAACAGCTCCAGCGCCTTGTCCAAATCGCCCTTGATGTCGCCTTTCGGGCGCGCCCGCGTAAAACGGGGAAAGGCGCCCAGCAGCAGGTTGTCCGTCACCGACATCGAGGCGAACACCCTCCTGCCTTCCGGCGAGTGGGCCAGGCCGGCGCGCGCGATGCGGTGCGAGTCGAGGCCCGTGACGTCCTTGCCGCCCAGGGTGACGCTGCCCGATTTCGGTTTGAGCATGCCGGAAATGGCGCGCATGGTGGTGGTCTTGCCGGCCCCGTTCGAGCCGATCAGGGTCACCAGCTTGCCCTTCGGGACTTCCAGCGAAATACCGTGCAGGACTTCGACTTTGCCGTAGGCGGCGTGCAGATTGTTAATGGTCAGCATGGTCTTCCTCTCAGTGCGCCGCAGGGCTCAGGGTGTCGGCGCTGCCGCCCAGGTAGGCTTCGATCACTTTCGGATCGCTCTGGACAAGCGCGGGCGCGCCTTCGGCGATCTTCTGGCCGAAATCGAGCACCGTCACCACGTCCGACAGGGCCATCACCACGTCCATGTGGTGCTCGATCAGGATGATGGTGATGCCGTGCTCGCGGATCTTGCGGATGATGGCCATCAGCTCCTTGATGTCGGGCGCCGTCAGGCCCGCCGCCGGCTCGTCGAGCAGCAGCAGGCGCGGATTGAGGCCCAGCGCGCGGCCGATTTCCAGCAGCCGCTGCTTGCCATACGGCAAATTGCGCGCCTCTTCGTTGGCCAGATCCGCCAGGCCGACGAATTCCAGGATGCTGGCGGCCCGCTCGCGCGCGGTCTTCTCTTCGCGCTTGTAGCGCGGCGTGTGCAGCATCACGTCCAGCACGTTCGACCTGAAGGTGTTGTGCAGTCCCACCAGCACGTTCTCGGTGGCCGTCATCTCGCCGAACAGCTGCACGTTCTGGAAGGTGCGCGCCACGCCGCCCAGGGCGATTTCGGACGGCGTGCGGCCGGAAATGACGGCGCCCGCGAATTCCACCTTGCCCGCCGTCGGCTTGTAGATCCCCGTGAGCACATTCATCATCGTGCTCTTGCCCGAGCCGTTCGGACCGATCAGGCCGTGCACGGAGCCCTGCGTGACGTTCAGGTCCACCTGGTTCAGCGCTTTCAGGCCGCCGAACTGCATCAGGGCCTGGTCCACGCGCAGCAGGGTGGCGCCCTGCGCTCCCCCTTGCGCATGATCAAATGGCGCCACGCCATGCGAAGCGACGGCTTGCACGTGGCGCCGGCCCTTGCCGATAAAGCTCATCAAAAAGCCGACGATGCCGTCCTGCAGATAGTAGACAACGAACAAGGTCATCAGGCCGAAGATGGTCAGGCGCCAGTCGACCATGTTGTCAAGCTTGTACGAGTAGGCGGCCAGGCCGATGGTGGCGACCAGGGGCACGAGCACGCCGCGCACGGTGGAACGCTTTTTCGCCAGCATGAAGGCGGAGCCGATCACGCCCAGCACGGCGGCGGCCACGGCGATCTTGCGGAACAGCTCGATGTCGGCCAGCAGGCTGGGCAGCATGACGACGATCAAAGCGCCGATCAGCGCGCCCGAACGCGTCTTGCGCCCGCCCATGATGACAGCCAGCAGGAACAGGATCGTCAGCTCGAAATTATAGGTATTGGGCGAAATGTATTCTTCCGAATACGCGTACAGGCTGCCGGCCAGCCCCGCGAAACCGGCGCTGATGACGAAGGCGTAGACCTTGTAGCGGTAGACGGACACGCCCATGCAGTCCGAGGCGATGGGACTGTCGCGCAGCGCCTCGAAGGCGCGTCCCAGGTTCGACTTCAGGATACGGTGCACGACGATGAGCGAAATGACCATCAGCGCGGCCACCATGTAGTAGTACTCGATTTCCGTCAGCTTGTGGCCGAACAGCACGGGCTTGTGGATCTTGATGCCCATCGGCCCTTCCGTCAGGAAGCTCATCTCGTTGATCAGGATTTGCACGATGGTGCCGAAGGCCAGGGTCACCATGGCCAGGTAGGGCCCCGTCACGCGCAGGGCCGGCAAGGCCAGGATGGCGCCGAACAGGGCTGCGCCGGCGATGCTGGCGGGGATGGCCAGCCAGAACGACACGCCCAGCTTGAACACCAGCACGCCCGTGGCATACGAGCCGATGCCGAACAGGCCCGCGTGGCCCAGCGACACCTGCCCCGTGTAGCCGACGACGATGTCGAGGCCGAACAGCAGGATGGCGTAGATCAGGATGGTCTCGGCCAGGTGGATGTAGTAGGGATTCGGAATGACGACGGGGAACAGCACCAGCGCGGCCAGTCCCGCCGCGCTCAGCGCCAGCATGGTGATTTTCTTGTTCATGTGGTCCTCAGACTTTCTTGATCGCGGCTTTGCCGAACAGGCCGGACGGCTTGATGGCCAGCACCAGCAGCAACAGCAGCAGGCCTGGCACTTCCTTGTAGCCCGTGGAAATGTAATAGCCGGTGGTCGTCTCGGCGATGCCCAGTATCAGGCCGCCGACGATGGCGCCCACGCCCGAGGTCAGCCCGCCGATGATGGCCACGGCAAACGCTTTCAGGCCCAGCGAGGCACCCATGGTGGCCCCCGTCAGGGTCAGCGGCGCCACCAGCACGCCCGCGAAGGCAGCCGTGGCCGACGACAGCGCATACGAAAAGGTGATGACCATGCCTGTATTGATGCCCATCAAACCGGCCGCGTCGCGGTCGTTCGCCGTCGCCACGACGGCCTTGCCGTAGATGGACTTGCGGTTGAAGAGCTCGACGGCCAGCATGATGGCCAGCGCGCCGACGATGACGGCCACCTGCATCGGCTGCACGTTCGCGCCCAGCACCTTGAACGGCGCGGCCGACAGCGGCGACGGGAAGGTCAGGTCATCCTTGCCCCAGATGTTTTCCGCCACGTTCTTGAAAATGATGGCCAGTGCGATGGTCGACATGATCCAGCCGAATTCGGACTTGATCTTGATGGCGGGCCGCACGCCTATCCACTCGACGAACACGCCCTGCAGGGCGCCGAAGGCGATGACGATGGGGATCATCAGCAGGTAGCTCATGTAGGGGCCGCCATGGATGGTGCCCACCAGGGACAGGCCCACGAGCGCGCCCAGCATCAGCGATTCGCCCTGGCCGAAGTTGAGGGTGCCGGACGTGGCAAAGGTCAGCTGGTAGCCGAAGGCGATGACGGCATAGATCATGCCCAGCGCGATGCCGCTGAAGACGAGCTGCAGGAAGATTTCCATGGTATTCCCCGAAGGATGGAGGATAAAAAAATGGCCAGTCCTGATTCCTCAAGGCTGGCCACTGCGCGGCGAATGTCTGCCAGGCTTATTTCGCGAGGACGACTTTGCCGTCCTTGACTTCGCCAAACACGGTCAGCTCGGCCGTAATCGCTTCATGGTTGGTCTTGCTGAACGGCTTGTTGTAGGTCGTGACGGCACCTTCCACTTTTTCATTCAGGTTTTCCAGCGCGGCGCGCACTTTCGGGCCATCGGTGCCGCCCGCCTGCTTGAAGGCCGCGGCCAGCAGGTAGATGGAATCGTAGCCCTGCGCGGCCGAGACGGCCGACGGCATGCGGCCGCCCGACGGCTTGTAGGCGGCGACATAGGCGTCGATGAAGGCCTTGCGCTTGGGCGTGCTGGCGTCCTGGATGAAGGTTTGCGGCATGCGCGTGCCATTGCCGTTCTTGCCCGCGTTGTCGATGAAATTGCCCATGGCCAGGGTCCAGCTGCCGATCAGCGGCACTTTCCAGCCCAGTTTTTCCATGCCGTTGGCGATCTGCGCCAGTTCCGGGCCGATGCCGTAGGTCAGCACCACTTCGGCCCCCGCCTGCTTGGCTTTCAGCAGCTGGGCCGTCATGTCGACGTCCTTGATGTTGTATTTTTCAACGGCGACGGGCTTGATGCCCTTCTTGTCGAGCGCCTTTTCCAGGTCTTCGCGGCCCAGCTGGCCGTAGTTGGTGGAGTCGGCCAGGATCGCCACTTTCTTGAACTTGCGGTTCTCGATCGCCTCATGCACGATCATGCCGGACTGGATCGTGTCATTGGCCGCATTGCGGAAAATGTAGTTTTCCGGCTGGTCGGCGAACTGCTTGGTGACGATGGAGCCCGTCGCCACGTTATTCATGACGGGAATCTTGGCTTCCTGGTAGAAGCGCTGCGAAGCGAGGGCCACGCCCGTATTGATGTAGCCGACGGTGGCGGCGACCTTTTCCTTGTTGATCAGTTCCTGGGCGATCTGCACGCCGCGTTCATTCTTCGCCTCGTCATCGCGCTCGATCAGCAGCAAGGAACGGCCCAGTACGCCACCCTTGGCATTGATTTCCGCGACGGCCAGCTTGACGCCGTCGCGCATCGACACGCCCATCGGCGCGGAACCGCCCGTGAACGGACCGGACACGCCGATCTTGATGGGGTCGGCTGCGACTGCCGCTTGCGAGAAACCCAAAACCAAACTTGCTACAAGCAATTTCTGTTTCAAATTCATTGTCATCTCCTCTGTTACAACGTTTTTAATGCCACTTATTTTTATAGTCGTACGCTGGATAACCGCCCCATCGATAAATCATTGTAGGTGAGTAAACATGCCCCAGCAACAACTACATATGACGCGTCGCAACATGCGTAAAAGCCCCGATTGCTTGCGCGCTGTCAGTCTTTTGTAAGGAAAATATGACGCAAATTGACACAGGACGCTGCACATGAACACACAGTGTATGGACTGATCTGCGTCAAAAGTATCAAGATGCAATGGTGATATGGTCGTTAAACCAAGGTCAACCGGCCATGGCGGCAATCCCATCTTTACCATGGAGACCCTATGCGCCAGCCAATAACAACCATTTGCGCCTGCCTGCTGATCGGCGGCCTGAGCAGCGCCTGCAAGAATTTCACGCCGGTCGACAAGTTCGCGGGACAGACGGTAGCGATGACGGAAGTCTTCAAACCCATGCTGACGCATTCCATGAGCAGTTGCACCAATAACGTGCGGCGCAACAGCATCATCACGGACCGCCCCTACGTGGCGCAGGAGACCGAGCAGGACCTGCTCCGGCGCTGCCAGGACTATGCGGCCCAGTTGGCGGGGACAGCCGAGCTGAACGATGTATTGAAACGCTACGCGGAAGTACTTTCCGCCCTGGCCAACGACAAGCTGGCGAACTACAAGGAAGAGTTCGGCGCCATGGGCGGCGCCCTGGGCGCCCTGCAGCAGTCCAGCAGCATGACGCCGGTACTCGATGCCGGGCAACTGGACAAAGTTGTACGCCTGAGCACGTTAATCAGCAGTATCGTGACGCAGCAAAGGCAGCAATCGGGAATCAACGAATTACTGGCGCGCGAAGAGGACATTTACATCATCGGCAATGCGCTGAAAAAATATGCGCAGCAAAACTACCAGGCCAATCTGCGCGACGAGAGCCTGACGCTGGCGTCCCTCAACCGCTCTCTCGACACTGCCGCAGCCAGGGAACCCGTCGCCAGCAACTATCTGAAAGCCAAACTCTACCTGGACGGGCGGCGACTGCAGGAACGTGGCAAGGTCATCGACGCCTACGTTGCCGCCATGACCGAATTACAGAACAGTCTGAGCACCCTGCGCGCCAAGTCCCTGAAAGACCCTGCCCTGGAGCGCCAGCTGGACACCTTTGCCAAGCATGTCGACACCCTCCGGAAAGAGGCAGCCAGTTACTCACCATCACCTTGGTAGGAGCTAAACATGAGCAACGCTATCGCACTCGATGAAAAACAAACCACGGAAATCGCGGACAAGCTGGCACAGGCCTCGAATCAGGTGCTGGAGCTGCGCATCGCGCTGACCGATCGCACGCCGCCAACGCCGTCAGCCGTGCTGCGTGATCTCAAGCAGTATGAAAGTCAGCTGGACCAGATGGTGTCGTTTTTTCGCGCCCATGGCATCTACCTGATCAACCAGGGCGCGCAGCAGGCGTTGGCCAATGTGAACGCGGCCATCGAGCAGGGCAGGAAAACCGTCGCCGACATCAAGCACACGCACGCAGCCATCAAGGCAGCGGCAGGATTGCTGGACCTGGCGGCCGCCCTGCTCTCGCGCAACCCACTCACCATTGCCGAGGCTGCGAACAGCCTGCGCAGCTGAACGGGCGGACCATCATGGCTCTTCGGCCCTGTGCCCCATCGCGTGCGTGGCCATCTTCAGGTACAGGAAGGACTGCTCCTCGTTGTGCGCATAGCCCATTCGCCCTTCAGCCAGGGCGACGGATTTCTGCTGCAGCGCTTCCGGGTATTCCCGATCACAGGCCGCGTCGAGCCAGTAGCGCGCCCTGGCCTCGTCGCTTTCGAGCAGCATGTTCGCCGCAATGAACATGGCCGGCGCCACGCCCCGTTGCGCGGCCAGTTCCAGCCAGCGCAGCGCAGCGTCGCCGTCCTGCGGCCCGCCCATGCCGTTCTTGTGCATCAGGCCCAGGTAATACGCGGCGGGTCCGCTGCCCTGCCCCGCCGCCCGTTCGAACAGGGCGCGCGCCTGCGGCTGGCTCGCGTCTCCCGCGCGCATCAAGACCTTGGCCCGGGCCATGAGGTCCGGTGCCGCCGATGCCGGCGGCGACGCCAAGGCACCGGCCAGCAGCCATGCCATCAGCCTCATTTCGACAGGTCGAGCTGGTACAACGCAAAACCCTTGCCCGCGCCATCGTCAGCTTTAAGCTGCGTCACGTTGCCGATGCCGGCCGCCCTGGCCAGGTCGATCACGTTCGGCGCCGAATGGAACACCACGGGGCCTTTGGTGGCGGCCCTGGCAAAGCGCCAGCTGCGCGCCGAGCCGTTTTTCGCGCGCGTCAGGTTTTTCTGCTGCGTCACATACGCGATCAAGAGTTCGCGGTTGTTGTCGGGCGAGGCCACCACCGTCTTGCTGCCGTCGAGACCAGGGAAATTGCCGCCGCCGCTGGCGCGGTAGTTATTCGTCGCGATGAGGAATTCCTGCGCCGCGTCCACAGGCTTACCCTTGTAGGTCAGTGCCTTGATGCGCTGGCCCGGCGGCTGCGTGACGTCGATCTGGTAGCGCACGTCGGCGCTGGTGATGGCATCGAAGTTGTAGCTCGGGTGGGCCGTGTTGACCAGTTCCTGCGGCTCGGTCTTGTTGACGTCGATGGTATTGAAGCGCCGCGCCGACTGCTCCAGCCAGGCTTTCAGGTCCGCGCCATTCATCTTCACGCCATACAGCGCGTTCGGATACAGATACAGATCGGCCGCATTGTTCAGCGCCACATTGCCCGCCTTGACGTCCGTGTAGTCGGACACCCCGGCCGAGCCGCTCTTGAACGGCGACGACATCGACAGCACGGGCAAGTGCGCGTACTGCGGCAAATTCGCTTTTACATACGCGGCCAGGTAGCCGGCCTGCGCCTGATTCACCACCTCGATGGCGCTGACGTCGCCCACGTCGGCAAAATACGTCGACATGCGGAAGTCCGTGGCGCCGACCGGTGTCTGCACGTAGGCGATGGTGGCCGCGTGTTCCTCGGCCACCAGCGTGGCGATGGCCGCATCGGGCTGCACATAACTCTTGTCCGCGTTCTGGATGCCGCGCGCTTCCACCGTCGTGGCGCTCTTGTCGACCACCCACTGCTTGCCGTCGTGGCGCAGGCGCAGGCCGATCACGCCCAGGTGCTTGCCCCACAGGTTGGCCATCACGGTGGGCACGCCGTTGACCAAGCCACGGGCCTTGTCGACGCCGGGCAAATCAAACTGCGGCACCGTGCTGGCCGCGTTCGGGAACAGCTGGTGCGAATGGCCGATCAGCATGGCGTCCACGCCCGGCACTTGCGCCAGGTAGTAATTGCCGTTTTCCATGGTGGGCGAGTACGGGCTGTCATCGAGGCCGCCGTGCGAAATGGCCACCACCAGTTCGGCGCCTTTCGCGCGCATCTCGGGTATGAATTTCTCGGCCGTCTCGCGCACGCCCTGCGTGTAGACGCGCCCTTCGAGCCAGCGCTTGTCCCAGGCCATGATGGTGGGCGGCGCGAAGCTGATGATGCCCACCTTCACAGTGCTGGTCACGGCTTTACCATCGGGGCCGGTGGCCGTGATCTGCTTGTCGATGATGTGATATGGCGCGAACAGGGGCTTGCCCGTCCTGACGCTGTAGACGTTGGCGAGCACTTGCGGAAACGCGGGCCCGGCGCAGCGCGGCTTGCCGGCGTCGACGCTGTCGACGTCGAAGCGGTTGCCCGTCACCTGGCTCAAAAACGCCAGGCCGTAGTTGAATTCATGGTTGCCGATGCCGCCGCCATCGACCTTCAGCAGATTCATGGCCTTGTAGATGGCCAGGGTCTGGTCGCAGGCCAGCGGTTTGACCAATGCCTGGTAGTCGGCCAGGGCCGTGCCCTGGATGGTGTCGCCGTTGTCGAGCAGCAAATTGTTCGGGAATTGCGCGCGCGCCTGGGCGATCAGGGCCGCCGTGCGTTCCAGGCCGATCGACGGTTCCGCCTGCAGCTTGTAGTAATCATAACTGAGCACATTCGCGTGCAAGTCCGTCGTCTCCAGCAGGGCCAGGGTGGCGCTGCTGCCTGCCTGCGTCGCGGCCAGCGGTTGGGCGGGTCCGTGGGCGGCAGGCGGCAAGGCGCCGCAGCCGGCCAGCAGCAACGGTAACAGGGCGAGACGGGGAAGTTGACGCAAGGGTTGGCACATGAGAATTCCTGTGGAAAGACAATATCGCCAGCATCATACGCAGCACGGCAGCCCCTATCAAGGCAAAAATATTGTCGTAAATACAGCAAAATCGTCATTTTATTGCCCTGCGCGGCGGCAATTGCGCGGCGGCGGCAGCGGAAACGTGCCGCGCTCGCGTATAATTCAGGGTTTGATTTCACCATAGAAGACCAGAACATTATGGAAGCCGAACGCATCAACGCCATCTCCGCCCTGCTCAACGACCTGACGGTCCGCGAAGCCGAACTTCGGAGGTATCTTTGACTTCACTGTCAAGTCGGAGAAACTAGAGCAAGTCAACGAAGAACTGGAAGATCCGACCGTCTGGAACGATCCCAAGCGCGCCCAGGACCTCGGCAAGGAGAAGAAGGCGCTGGAAGCCATCGTCTTCACGCTGACCAAGGCCGATGCCGACCTGCGCGACACCCGCGACCTGTTCGACATGGCCCGCGAAGAAGGCGATGACGAGACGCTGGAAGCGATCGAGCAGGACGTGCAGGAAATCCGCAAGGTCATCGAAAGCATGGAATTCCGCCGGATGTTCAACAATCCGATGGACCCGAACAACTGCTTCATCGACATCCAGGCCGGCGCCGGCGGCACGGAAGCCCAGGACTGGGCTTCGATGCTGCTGCGCCAGTACCTGCGCTATTGCGAACGCAAGGGCTTCAAGGTCGAAATCCTCGAGCAGTCCGACGGCGAGGTCGCCGGCATCAAGACGGCCACCCTGAAGGTCGAGGGCGACCACGCCTACGGCTTCCTGCGCACGGAAACGGGCGTGCACCGCCTGGTGCGCAAGTCGCCGTTCGACTCGGCCAACGGCCGCCACACGTCGTTTACGTCGCTGTTCGTGTATCCGGAAGTCGACGATTCGATCGAGATCGACGTCAACCCGGCCGATATCCGCGTCGATACCTACCGCGCGTCGGGCGCCGGCGGTCAGCACATCAACAAGACCGACTCCGCCGTCCGCATGACCCATGCGCCGACCGGCATCGTGGTGCAGTGCCAGAACGACCGTTCGCAGCACCGCAACCGCGCCGAAGCGATGGAAATGCTGAAAGCGAAACTGTACGAGCATGAACTGCGCAAGCGCATGAGCGAGCAGCAAAAGCTGGAAGACTCGAAGACGGACGTGGGCTGGGGCCACCAGATCCGCTCCTACGTGCTGGACCAGTCCCGCATCAAGGACTTGCGCACCGGCTTCGAGACGGGCAATACCAAGGGCGTGCTCGATGGCGACATCGACGACTTCATCTCCGCCTCGCTCAAGCAAGGCGTGTAAGGATGAACGCCTCCGCTCCGGCTCCGGCGCAGCGTGCCTTCCTGTTCGACATGGATGGCACGATCGTCGACAACATGGCCTTCCACACGCGCTCGTGGCTGGCGTTCTTTGAACGCCAGGGCCGGACGCTGGACGCGGATGCCTTTTTCCGCGACACGGCCGGGCGCCATGGCCGCGAAATCATCGCCCAGTACCTGGGCGAGGATGCCGACCATGCTACCTTGCTGGCGGAAAAGGAAGTCGTCTACCGCGAGATGTATGGCCCGCACCTGGCCACCGTCGCCGGTTTCGACGCCCTGACGGCCAGCGCGCGCGACAATCAGGTGGCGCTGGTGGTCGGCTCGGCAGCGCCGACGGAAAACATCGACTTCACGCTCGATGGCCTGGACCTGCGCCGGCGTTTCGACGCCATCGTCGGCGCCTCGGACGTGGAGCGGGGCAAGCCCCATCCCGACGTATTTCTCAAGGGCGCGCGGCTGGCCGGCGCCCTGCCCGAGCACTGCATCGTCTTCGAGGACGCGCCCCTGGGCGTGGAAGCGGCGCGCCGCGCCGGCATGCGGGCCGTGGTGCTGACCACCACCCTGCCGGCGGCCGCGTTTGCCGAATTCGACAACATCATCTGCATCGCACCGGACTTCAGCCAACTCGATGTCGAGGCGCTGTTCGCCAGCCAGCCGGCAGCGTTTGCCGCCGGCACGCCAACGACATAACCATCAATCATCAATCAAGAAGAACACCATGACTACGGATATCCAAGAACAAGCCGCCGCCCCCGATGAAAACAAGATCATCGCCGAGCGCCGCGCCAAGCTTGCCGCACTGCGCGAACAAGGCGTCGCCTTCCCGAACGATTTCCGCCCCGAGCACAAGGCGGCCGACCTGCACGCGCAGTACGACGCCAAGTCGCGCGAAGAGCTGGAAGAAACCCCCGTACACGTGGTGCTGGCCGGCCGCATGATGCTCAAGCGCGAAGCGGGCAAGAAAGCCGCTTTCGCCACCCTGCAGGACGCTTCCGGCCCGAAGGCCGACGGCCGCATCCAGATCTACGCAACGCTCGACCTCACCGGCGAAGCGGCCATGGCCGCCCTGCACCACTATGACCTGGGCGATATCCTGGGCGTGCAAGGCACCCTGTTCAAGACCAAGACGGACGAACTGACCATCAAGGTCACGGAACTGCGCCTGATCACCAAGTCGCTGCGCCCGCTGCCGGACAAGTTCCACGGCCTGGCCGACCAGGAAACCAAGTACCGCCAGCGCTACGTCGACCTGATCATGAACGAAGAGACGCGCCGCACCTTCAAGGCCCGTACCGCCGCCATCTCGTCGATCCGCCGCTTCATGGAAAAGAACGAGTTCATGGAAGTGGAAACGCCGATGCTGCACACGATTCCCGGCGGCGCCGCGGCCAAGCCGTTCATCACGCACCACAATGCGCTCGACATGCAGATGTTCCTGCGCATCGCGCCCGAACTGTACCTGAAGCGCCTGGTCGTGGGCGGCTTCGACCGCGTGTTCGAGATCAACCGCAACTTCCGCAACGAAGGCGTGTCGATCCGTCACAACCCTGAATTCACGATGATGGAATTCTACGCGGCCTACACCGACTACAAATGGCTGATGGATTTCACGGAAGCCGTCATCCGCCAGGCCGCCATCGACGCGCACGGCACCGCCACCCTGACCTACGGCGGCCGCGAGCTGGATCTGGCAAAACCGTTCCACCGCCTGACCATCGTCGAAGCGATCAACAAGTACGCTCCAGGCTACACCGCCGGGCAGTTGAACGATGCCGAATTCATCAAGGAAGAGCTGAAAAAATTCGGCGTCAAGCCGTTTGCCACGGCCGGCCTGGGCGCGCTGCAACTGGCGCTGTTCGAAGAGACGGCTGAAGCGCAGCTGTGGGAACCGACCTACATCATCGACTACCCGGTCGAAGTGTCGCCTCTGGCGCGCGCTTCCGACACGGTGGCCGGCATCACCGAACGCTTCGAGCTGTTCATGGTGGGCCGCGAGATCGCCAACGGCTTCTCCGAGTTGAACGACGCGGAAGATCAGTCGGCCCGCTTCCTGGCGCAAGTGGCCGCCAAGGACGCCGGCGATGAAGAGGCGATGTTCTACGACGCCGACTACATCCGCGCGCTGGAATACGGCATGCCGCCAGCCGGCGGCTGCGGCATCGGCATCGACCGCCTGATGATGATCATCACGGATTCGCCGAACATCCGCGACGTCCTGCTGTTCCCGCATTTACGCCGCGAAGAATAATCACGGACGCCAGCCGATAAAAAGCCGCCTGATTTTGCGATCAGGCGGCTTTTTTACGTCTGCCGCAGGCCGTCAATCGGCCAGGGTCACGCGCTGGTGGCTGCGGCTGGCCTGCTGCGCCGCCAATGCCGTCGCCAGCGCGCGCATGCCGTCGTCGCCCGTGGCTGCCGGCTGCCCTTCGCCGCGCATGGCGCGCTGGAAGGCGCGCACCGAGCGCACGTACAGGTTTTCGTGCTCGACGGGGATGTCGATGCTGCCGCCGTCGCGCGTCAGGCTGATGGTGCCGACGGGGCGCTGCGTCATCACGCCGGTGGCGAAGATGGTGCCCTTGCTGCCGATGATTTCCACGCCGGACAGCGAATACGGCGCGTTGTACGCGTCGTGCACCTGTACCAAAGTCCCGTTGTCGAACTCGATGACGGCCATCAGGCCCTCTTCCAGCCCCGCCACCGTCATGCCGCCGCTGGTGGCGCAGGCCGTGACGTGGCGCGGCTCCGAGTCGAGCAGGAAGCGCAGGGTATCGACATCGTGCACGAACATGTCGAGCGCGACGCCGCCCGATTCCGGCGCGTCCAGGCGCCAGCCGCGCAGGTGCTGCGGCAGGTTGTTCGCGTGCAGCACGCGGCAATACAGGGGCTGGCCGATCTCGCCCGCGCGTATCAGCTCGCGCACCTTGCCGTGGCTGGCGGCGTTGCGCAGGTGGTGGTTAATCCCCAGCAGCACGCCCGCTTCGGCGCAGCCGTCGAGCATGCGGCGGGCGTCGTCCAGGTTCAGCGCCAGCGGTTTTTCGCACAGCACGTGCTTGCCCGCGCGCGCCGCCTGCAAGGTCTGCGCCATGTGCCACTCGTTGGTGGTGCTGATGTACACGGCGTCCGCGCCCGGATGCGCCAGCGCCGCATCGAGGTCCGTGTAGCTGGCGGCGATGCCGAACTGTTCGGCAAAGGCGGCGCCGCGCGCGGCGTCCCTGCTGACCACGGCCAGCACTTCCGCATCGCCCTGCTGGCGGATCGCGTCGACCATCCATTCGCGCGCCACGGTGCTGGCGCCGACCAAAATCCATCCGGTTTTCTTCATTCGATTCTCCCGTTAAAAAGTGTGGCGCAGGCCCAGGTTCCAGGCCTGGTTGCCGGTGCCGTTGTCGGTGGCGTTGCCCACCACGTAGGCGGCGCCGTTGCGGTTGTCGATGTGTGCGTAGGCCGCGTACAAGGTGCTGCGCTTCGACAGCGCATAGGTGTAGCCGATGCCCAGCTGGGTGGCGTCGCCGTTGGCGGCGCGCCGGTCGTCGCGCCGCACGTACGAGAACAGGACGCGGTGCGGGCCCACGGGCACGGTGGCGCCCAGCATCAGGTCCGCGCTGTCGACCGTGGTGGCGGCGCCCGCCGTGCTCTTGCTGACGGCAACGGCGCCATGCGCCTTGAGCACGCCGAAGTCCCAGGTGGCGCCCAGCACCGTGTTGCGCGCCCTGCCCGTCACCAGCGCGCTTGACAGGGTGTTGGCATCCTGGTGCGCCATGCGCACATACAGCGGCCCGCTGGCATAGGTAGCCGCCGCGCCCATGTAGCGCCTGGCCGAAGCGTCGCCCGGCACTTCGCCGAAGCCGTATGCCAGTTCGCCGGACAGTCCGCCGCGCACGGGCGAGCTGTAGGTGATGCTGTTGTCGACGCGGCTGATGTAGCCGGCCGTGAAGACGTTGCTCATCCTGCCCGCGAAACCCAGGTAAAACGGGTCCAGCACGCCCAGGCTGCTATCGATGAACGTGTACTGGCGGCCCAGCCGCAAGGTGCCCGCCGCGCCGGCGAGGCCGACGAAGGCCTGGCGCCCGAACAGCAGGCCGCCCTGGGCCGAAGCGCCCGTGTCGGCCAGGATGCCCGCATCCATCGTGAAGATCGCCGTCATGCCCCCGCCCAGGTCTTCGCTGCCCTTGAAACCCAGGCGCGAGCCGTTGGCGATGCCGCTCGTCACCTTGAGTACCCTGCCGCCGGGGCCGCCGCTCTCGGACACCACGCCCAGGTCCGCGATGCCGTACATGGCCACGTTCGACTGCGCCGCGCACAGGCTGCCGCAGGCGCCCGCGCCGATGATCATTGCCCTTGCTACCTTGTTCTTCATTTTTTCCCTGTCTGTCTTTTGATGGATACTGTTCTTAGCTGACCAGGTGGCGCGGATGCTCGCCGCGCAGGCCGGCCAGCAGGTTGTCCACGGCCTGCTGCGCCATGGCGTAGCGCGTTTCATGCGTGGCCGAGCCGATGTGCGGCAGCGCCACCACATTGGCCATGTGCGGCAGCGGATTGTCCGGCGCCAGCGGTTCGCGTTCGAACACGTCCAGGCCGGCGCCGTGGATGGTGCCCTGCTGCAGCGCCTCGATCAGCGCCGCCTCGTCGACGATGCGCCCGCGCGAACCGTTGATGAAGATGGCGCCGGGGCGCATCAGCGCGAACTCGCGCCGGCCCACCATGCGTTCCGTCTGCGCCGTCAGCGGCAGCACCACGCAAACGAAGTCGGCCCCCGCCAGCAGCTCGTCGAGCGCCACCTGGCGCGCGCCCAGCGCCGCTTCCACTTCCGGCACGGCTTCGCCGTTCACGTACAGCACCTGCATGCCGAAGCCCAGCGCGGCGCGGCGGGCGACGGCGCGGCCGATGCGGCCCATGCCCAGCATGCCGATGGTCTTGCCGTGCACGTTGACGCCGTACTGGCTTTCGCCCACGCTGCGCGTCCAGCGCCCCGCCTTGACGAATTCGGCCAGTTCGACGACCCTCCGCGCGCTGGCGAGGATCAGCGCGAAGATCGTGTCGGCCGTCGTTTCCGTCAGCACGTCCGGCGTATTGGCCAGCAAGATGCCCCGTTCGCGCAGGTAGTCGACGTCGAACTGGTCGACGCCCACCGAAATGGTGGAAATGATGCGCAGGTCAGCGGCCGGGTCCAGCAGTTCGCGGTCCAGGCGCACGCTGGCGCCCAGCAAGCCATGCGCGCCGCGGATGGCGGCGGCAAACGCGGCGCGGTTGCCCCCGTCGATCGCCTCGAAATACGTCACCTCGCATTCGGCGCGCAGGCGCGCCAGCAGCGGTTCGGCCAGCTTTTTATATACAACCACATGTTTTTTCACGAGTTTTCCCCTGTTCGGTTCAAGATTGGCCCAGCGCGTCGAGCTGGGCGCGGGTCGGCAAGCCTTCCATGTCGCCGGCCACCTGGATGGCGAAGGCGCCGACGCGGTTGGCGCGCCGTACCGCCTGCGCCAGCGGCAAGCCTTCCAGCAAGGCGCTGACCAGGCCGGCCGCGAAGCCGTCGCCGGCGCCCACCGTGTCGACCACCTTGTCCACGCGCTCGCCCGGCACCATGCCGCTGTCGCCGTCGGCCGTGCGGTAATAGGCGCCGTCGGCACCCAGCTTGATGACCACCAGCCGCACGCCCTGCTGCAGGTAAAAGTCGGCGATGTCATGCGGCAGGTCGTGGCCGGTGAGGATTTTTCCCTCCCCCAGGCCGGGCAGCACCCAGTCGGCCCTGGCGGCCAGACGGTTGATCTGTTCCACCATGACGGCTTGCGACGGCCACAGCGTGGGCCGCAGGTTGGGATCGAACGACACCGTGCGGCCATGCTCGCGCATGAAGTCGATGGCCTGGCCGGCGAACGCCAGGCTGGTCGCGGACAGGGCCGCGGCCACGCCCGTGGCGTGCAGGTGGCGCGCCGACAGAAAATAGGCGGGGTCGAAGTGCTCGGGCGCCAGCCGGCTGGCGGCGGAACCCTTGCGGAAATATTCGACCAGCGGGTCGGCGCCGTTTTCGGCCCGGGCCTTGAGCTGGAAGGCGCTGGTCTGGCCGGCGACGGTGACGACCCGGCTGCAATCGACGCCCTCGGCCTGCACGCTGGCGCGGATGAAGCGGCCGAAGGAATCGTCGCCCACGCGGCTCAGCCAGCCGACTTTCAAGCCCAGGCGCGCCAGGCCGATGGCGACGTTCGTCTCGGCGCCGGCCAGGCGGCGCGTGAAATGCGCCACGGCCGCCAGGTCACCCGTTTCCTCGGCAACGAACATCGCCATCGCCTCGCCGTAGGTAACGACGTCGAGCGCCATCATGCGGCCTCCAGCATCTGGATGCAGCGCCTCGTTTCGGCCACCAGGTCGGCGCCTTCGAGCGGGAATTCGATGGCCCGCTGCACGCCCGGCACGAAATGCGCGAAGACGGCGCGCCAGGCCGGATCGGCCTCGGAGACGGCGCAGGCGGACAGCCGCCCCCCGTTTTCCTGGACGGCCTTGCAGTGCACATAGCGCACGTACGGCGCCAGCAGGCGCGCCGCCTGCTGCGCGTCCTCGCCCACCCAGCGCCAGTTGCCGATGTCAAAGGTCAGGCCCACGGGCAGCCCGATGTCGCGCGCCGCCGCCAGGAAGCGCGCCATCGGTGCCAGCGCGCCGCCGTGGGCCGTCTGGTCGTTTTCCACCAGCAGCGCCACGGGCGCGTCCGCCAGTCGGGCGCTCAAGGCGTGCAAGTCCGGCGCGGCCGGGTAATGGCCCAGCGAGACCTTCAGGTAGCGCGCGCCCAGGCGCGCCGCCTCGTCCAGCATCTGCTGCAGCAACGCGTGCCGCAGCAGCCCGTCCGCGTCCCACAATTCGATGGGCGTGGAATACACGGAGTACAGGCCGCGCGCGGCCACCGCCGCGCCCATGCGCGCCAGGTCCGGCAAGTCGGAAGTGAACAGTTCGCGGCGGATCTCGATGCCGGCGCCGCCCGCATCGGCCACCACGTCGATGAAATGACTTTGCCCCAGCTGCCTTACCCTGCTTGCGCCATAGGCCGACGCCGCCACCAGGACGGGGCTCATTTGATCGCTCCCGCGCCGACGAACTGGCGCGCTTCCGGCGTTTGCGGATTGCTGAAGAACGCTTCCGACGGCCCGCTCTCCCACACCAATCCCTGGTGCATGAAGACGGTGACGTCGGCCATGCGCCGCGCGAACTCCATCTCGTGCGTCACGAGCAGCATCGTCATGCCCGCCTGCGCCAGCTCTTCCATCACCTTCAGCACTTCCTGCGTCAGTTCCGGGTCGAGCGCCGACGTCACTTCGTCGAACAGCATCACCTGCGGCTCCATCGCCAGCGAACGGGCGATGGCCACGCGCTGCTGCTGGCCGCCCGACAGCTGCTCGGGATAGGCCTCGCGCTTGTGGTCGAGGCCTACCTGCTTGAGCACGCGCAATGCCGTGGCGCGGCCCTGGGCGTCGGGCACTTTCTTGACGATGCGCGGCGCCAGCATGACGTTTTCTTCCACGGTCAGGTGGGGAAACAGGTTGTAGCTCTGGAAGACCATGCCCACGTCCTTGCGCAAGTCGAGCAGGTGTTCCTGGCGCGCCGTCAGCGTATGGCCGGCGACGGCGATGCTGCCGCTGTCGATGGTCTCCAGGCCGTTGATACAGCGCAGCATGGTGCTCTTGCCGGAGCCGCTGCGGCCGATCACGGCGATCACCTGCCCCCGCTCGACGGCGAACGACACGCCCTTGAGCACATGATTGGCGCCGAAGCTCTTGCTGA
The DNA here is from genome assembly GCF_900156175.1 of Janthinobacterium sp. TND4EL3. Taxonomy (GTDB): domain Bacteria; phylum Pseudomonadota; class Gammaproteobacteria; order Burkholderiales; family Burkholderiaceae_D; genus Janthinobacterium. The sequence goes on along the minus strand of NZ_FTMV01000016.1, from coordinate 133,899 downwards.
TATTGTCGATTTCAACGATGGGCATGGAATTTCCTTTCCAGTGAATGGCTGTAGCGCGACAGCGGATAGCACAGCGCGAAGTAGATCAGGGCGACGATGGGGAAGACGATGAAGGGCAGGAAGGTCGCATTGCTGACCAGTTGCCCTGCCCGCGTCAGTTCCACCACGCCGATGATCGAGGTGATCGAAGTGTTCTTGATGATCTGCACCATGAAGCCCACGGTCGGCGGCAGCGAATGGCGCAGCGCCTGCGGCAGGATGACGTAGCGCAGCTGCTGGTAGCGGTTCAGCGCCAGCGCGGCCGACGCTTCCCACTGCTGCCGCTGCACGCCTTCGATGCAGCCGCGCCAGATCTCGCCCAGGTAGGCGCTGGCAAAGATCGTCATCGCCGCGCCGGCCGCGATGACCGGCGACAGCTTGTAGCCGAACAGGGCCAGACCGTAATAGGTCAAGAACAGCACGATCAGTACGGGCGTGCCCTGCACCAGCTGGATGTACAGGGCGCTGATGCAGCGCAGGAGCGGGCTGCGCGCCGTGCGCAGCAGCGCCACCGCGAAGCCGGCGATGCCGCCCGTGATGAAGACGAGCAGCGACAGGCCGATGGTCCAGCGCGTGGCCTCGAGCAGGAATTGCAGGTTATCCCAGGAAAAGTCACTGATCATGTCAAGCTCCCATGCGCGCCGCGCCCAGACGGCGGCGGCGTTTGAAGACGATCTGGCCCAGCACCCAGAAGCCGAAGCGGAACAGCAGGGCCAGCAGGATGTACAGCACCATCACGACGATGTAGATCTCGAAGCTGCGGAAGGTTTCCGCGTCGAGCAGGTGGGCGGCGGCGGTCAGCTCTTCGGCGGAAATGGCCGACACGACGCTCGATGCGAGCATCATCAAGGTGAACTGGCTGGCCAGCGCCGGATAGACTTTTTCCAGCGCCGGCAGCAGCACCACGTGGCGCATCACCTGCCAGCGCGTCATGCCCAGCGCCTGCGCCGCCTCCAGCTGCGAGGGATGCACGGCGCCTATGCCGGCGCGCACGATTTCCGCCGCGTAGGCGCCCAGGTTGACCGTCATGGCGACGAGCGCGGCGCCATTGGCGTCGAGCTGCAAGCCCAGCGACGGCAAGCCGAAGTAGATGATGAACAGCTGCACCAGGAACGGCGTGCTGCGGATCACCTCGACATACGCGCGCACCACGGCGCGGGCATAGGCGGGACCGTTCTTCAGGATGACGGCGGCGCACACGCCCACTGCCAGTCCCAACACCATCGCCAGGGCGCTCAGGCGTATCGTCAGCGCCGCGCCCCACAACAGGCGGTCCAGCGATTGCATGACGAGTTCGAAATGAAATTCATACGGCATACTCAACTCCTTGTCTGCGTGCGCGTCCCCGGCGGCGCCACCATGGCGGCGCGCCGTGCGGACGGGCACTTTCCTATGCGGCTGGCGGTATCAGAAGGTCGGCAGCGCCGGCAGCGGGGCGCCGCTCCACTTGCGCGCAATGGCGTCGAGTTCGCCGTTCAGCTTGACGTAATAGATGAAGTTGTTGAGCCACTGGTGCAGCTCGAAGTCGCCGCGGCGCACCGCCATCGAATTCGGTTGCAGCGAGTAGGCGAAGCGGACCTCGATCTTGCCCGCGCCGCGCGTCTTGATGATGTCAAGCGCCATCGTGCTGGGAATCGAGACGGCGTCGACCTGCTTGCTGAGCAAGGCCTGGGTGACGGTGGCGTCATCCTCGAAACGCACGATATTGGTGCCGGCCGGCGCCAGACGGCTCAGCGCCGTGTCATTCGTGGTGCCGCGCGTCACGCCCACTTTCTTGCCCTTCAGGTCGGCCAGGGCCTTGAACTTGCCGCCCACCGGCGCGACGATGGCCAGTTCGAACGCGCTGTAGGGCATGGTGAACATCAGGGTCTTGGCCCGTTCCGGCGTGGGCGCCAGGGTCGCCACGAGGAAGTCGACCTTGCCCGACTCCAGCGACGGCACGCGCGACGGCGCCGTCAGGGGCACCACTTCCACGGGCAGGTTCAGGTATTTGCCGATCAGGTTGGCGACGTCGACGTCATAGCCGACGGGCGCGCCCTTGGCGTCGATGCTGCCGAACGGCGGCGTCCCGCTGACCACGCCGATGGTCAGCTTGCCTTTCTTGATCAGCTCGCCAAGCGTCTGGGCGCCGGCGTCGGCCGCCGCACCCAGGGCAAACGTTGCTGCGAGCGCGCAGGCCACGATCTTCGAATACAACAGTGTAGTCATCTTCATGCTTCAGTCTCCTGTGATCCCGGTACCGGCCTCGTCGAGGCGCTTCCGGGAATATTGTCAAATGGACGATTCAGATCGTCTCTTGCCGTGTCGTACCAACTTCCTGCCATTGCCCTGCCTGAGGCCCCCTTTTCTGTATGAAAAAATTCTATGAAACCGGTTCCATAACTTATCCAAAAAAAAGGGCAATGCCCTCTTTCCCGTCAAGCGTCGCCGTCCTTGTCCGCTTTCCCGCCCTGGGTAGAGTTGCGCACAATCAACTTACCCGGCAACAGCACCTCGCGCGGCGCGCACTGCTCGCCCTGCAGGCGCGACAGCATGCACTTCATCGCCGTAAAGCCGATTTCATAAGTTTGCTGCTCGATCGTGCTCAGGCCCGCCAGCGGCGACCATGGCAACTCGTCAAAGCCCAGCAGGCCCACGTCCTGCGGCATGCGCAATTCGAGGCGCTGCAGCATCAGCGCCAGCTCCAGCGCCACCATGCCGTTCGAGGCCAGCAGCGCCACGCGGCGGCCGCGCCACTGCGCCAAGCATTGCCGCACCTGCGCGTCGATGGAGGGCCGGTCGTCCAGGTCCACGGCCAGCACTTCGCCCACGCAGCCCGGATGCTCGGCCATCACGGCCTGGAAACCTTCGGCGCGCATCAGCCGCGAGCTGACGCCCGTCAAGGGCGGCGCGATGAAGGCAATGGCGTCGAAACCCTGTTCGATCAGATGCGCCGTGGCCAGCCGGCCCGCCTGCACATTGTCCAGGCCCACCAGGTCGAAATCGGCGCCGTCGATGCGGCGGTCGACCAGCACGATGGGCATGTCCGCCTGCTGCAAGTCGGACGATTCGATATTGCGCCCCTGCGTGTTGACGATCAGTCCTTCCACGCTGTACGAGCGCAGCGCGGCCAGCGACTGGCGTTCGCGCTGTTCGTCATTGCCGGTATTGCACAAAATCAAGGTATAGCCATGTTGCTGGCAAGCCGCCTCCACGCCTTGCAGCACGGCCACCGTGTAGGGATTGAGCATGTCGGCCACGACCATGCCGATCAGGCGCGTGCGCCCCCGCTTGAGGCCGCGCGCCATCTGGTTCGGCTGGTAGCCGAGGCGCGCGATGGTGCCGGCGATCTGCTGGCGGATGTTTTCGGACAGGGCATCGAGTTCGCCGCCGAGAAAGCGCGACACGCTCGTCTTCGACACGCCCGCCTCGCGCGCCACCTGGGCGATGGTCACGGGCCGGGCCGGTTCGCCGGTGACTGTTTTCTTGCTGCCGCGTACTGAATCCAAGCTTGCTCTCCACTACCTGTTGATCTGTATATTTTTATTTTGGAACCGGTTCCAAAGATAGCACCCGAGAATCGATGACGCAAGCGATTTGATTGCCTGTGGCGGCGAAGGAACACGCTGGGAGCACAAAGGAAGGCGCCGCCCTCCCCCGGCAGGCGCAGGGGGCGGGCGGCGCGATGGTCGCAAGACGGTTTACTGGACCACCGTGTAGCAAGGCACATAGGCCGTGCCCGCCAGTTTCATGCGGTGCTGCGCCACGAAGGAAGCAAGCAGCGCGTCCATGGGCCCCATGATGTCCTTGTCGCCATGGATTTCGAAGTTGCCGTGCTCTTCGATCGAACGGATGCCGTCATCCTTGACGTTGCCCGCCACCACGCCCGAAAACGCGCGGCGCAGCTGGGCCGCCAGCAAGTGCGTGGCCTGGTTCTTGTGCAGGCTCAGGTTGCGCATGTTTTCATGCGTGGGCTGGAACGGCTTCTGGAATTCATGGTCGATCTTCAGCAGCCAATTGAAGTAATACGCGTCGCTGTGGGCCTTGCGGAATTCGCGTACCTGGCGTATGCCTTCGAGCATCTCGCGCGCCACCAGTTCCGGGTCGTCGATGATGATTTTATAGCGCTGCTGTGCTTCCGGGCCCAGGGTATCGCTGATGAACTGATTGATCTGCACGAAATACTCGCGCGACGTTTCCGGGCCTGTGAAGATCAAGGGGAAGGGAATGTCGGCATTGTCCGGGTGAAGCAGGATGCCGAGGATATACAGAATCTCTTCGGCCGTGCCCGCCCCGCCGGGGAAGACGACGATGCCGTGGCCGGCGCGCACGAACGCTTCCAGGCGCTTTTCGATGTCCGGCATGATGACGAGGTCATTGACGATGGGATTCGGCGACTCGGCCGCGATGATGCCCGGCTCGGTGATGCCCAGGTAGCGGCCATTGTGCAAACGCTGCTTGGCGTGGCCGATGGTGGCGCCCTTCATGGGGCCCTTCATGGCGCCGGGGCCGCAGCCCGTGCAGATGTCGAGGCCGCGCAAGCCCAGCTGGTAGCCCACTTCCTTCGAATAATTGTATTCGGCGCGGTTGATCGAGTGGCCGCCCCAGCAGACGACCAGGTTCGGGTTGAGCTGGGTTTGCAGCACGTTGGCGTTGCGCAGGATGTGGAAGACGGCGTCCGTCACGCCTTCCGTGCTCTGCAAATCGAATTTCGGGTTGCCCGTGACTTCATCGCTGACGAAGATGATGTCGCGCAGCACGGCAAACAGGTGCTCGTGGATGCCCTTGATCATCTTGCCGTCGACAAAGGCGATGGCCGGCGCGCCCTTGATGTCGAGCTTGATGCCGCGCTCGCGCTGGATGATGGAGATTTCAAACGATTGATATCGCTCAAGCAGGGCGCGGCCATCGTCGATGGTGCTGCCGCAATTCAAGACCGCCAGCGCGCAGCGGCGGAAAGTGTTGTACAGGCCGCCCTGGCTGGTATCGAGCAGTTTGTTGACTTCAGTCTTGGAGAGCACGTCCAGGCGGCCCTCCGGTGAAACCAGAGTATCGATAACGTCGTGTTCCATAATGCGAAAAATCCTTTAAAAATCGATGCTCGAAGGTGTTGCAGCCTCAAAATGTGTTGCAGCCTCAATATACGACAAGTCGGGCAAGTTGTGCTGTGGCGCCGCAAAATCGCCCGAAACCGCCTTTGCCTGAAACCGGTTTGACCAATATGAAACAGTCATTCTTGCTAATGCGAATCGAAATCTTCGCTCAGCGCAATTTGTAGATTAGAATGCCAGCCTATTGGAATTCCCGAGCATACGGTTCTTCATGAGAGTCCCCGCCGCCCGCAGGCTTCCATAAGTTTGTTTTATCGATTGACTATAATAATTTTTCAGGAGGAACCGCATGAGCGGTGCGACTACGCCCAACAAGGAAGCCGTTATTCCAGAGTTCAAGCAGATTATGGGCCATCCAAGCCCATTGTGGATGTTGTTCATGACTGAATTCTGGGAACGCTTCGCGTTCTACGGAGTTCGCTGGGCGCTGGTACTGTACATCGTGGCCCAGTTCCACGCTGGCGACGGTTCGGGACAGGCAGCGGCCAACCTGACCTACGGTTCCTTCCTCGCGCTGGTGTACGCCGGCGCCCTGTTCGGCGGCTACCTCGCCGACCGCATCATCGGCTACCAGCGCTCGATTCTGCTCGGCGCCGTCTTCATGGCCGCCGGCCTGTTCTGCATCTCGGTACCGAACCAGGACATCTTCAACCTGGGCCTGGCCACCATGATCGTCGGTAACGGCATGTTCAAGCCGAACATCTCGACCATGGTCGGCAAGCTGTACACGACGGCCGATCCGCGCCGCGACAGCGGCTTCACGATCTTCTACATGGGCATCAACATGGGCGCCATGGTCGCTCCCGTCTTCACCCAGTGGCTGGCAGAGTCGATCTTCGGCACCAGCGCCATGCCTTCGTACAAGATGGTCTTCATGGCCTCCGGCTTCGGCATGCTGATCAGCCTGGTATGGTTCGCCATCGGCCGCCGCGCCCTGAAGGGCATCGGCGCACCGGAAGCCGGTTCCGGCAACCCGATGCGCGTCGTCTGGGTGGCACTGGGCTGCCTGTGCGTGATCCCGCTGATGTACTTCCTGCTGACCGTCGGCGCTGAAAAGCTGCAGATCGTCCTGACCGTGCTGTTCATCGGCCTGGCCGTGATGCTGATGGTCGAAGGCATCCGCAATGGCAAGGTGGCGCGCGACCGCGTGATCGCCATGCTGCTGATTTTCGTCTTCAACATCCTGTTCTGGATGTTCTTCGAACAGGCTGGCAGCTCGTTTACTTTCCTGGCTGACAAGATCGTCAACCGCGACCTGGGCTTCTGGATCTTCCCGACCGCCTACTTCCAGACCGTCAATTCGGTCGCCATCATCATCTTCGCGCCTATCATCGCCGCCGTCTGGGTCTTCCTGGCGCGCCACAATGTCAACCCGTCGATCCCGCGCAAATTCGGCCTGGGCCTGCTGGGCAATGCGCTGGCCTTCGGCCTGCTGATCTTCGCTCTGTCGAGCCTGGTTGGCGCCGACAACAAGATCCCGTTCTGGACCCTGACCACCGTGTACGTGCTGCAATCGATCGGCGAGCTGTGCCTGTCGCCTATCGGCCTGTCGATGGTCACCAAGCTGGCCCCGGTACGCCTGGTCGGCATGGGCATGGGCGGCTGGTTCCTGTCGACCGGCATCGGCAACAACCTGTCGGGCATCTTCGCCAGCTACGTCAGCGGCGAAAGCGGCATGTCGGTGCAATCGGCCCTGTCCGGCTACACCTTCGGCTTCTGGTCGCTGCTGGGCGCCGGTGTCGTGCTGTTCCTGATCGCCCCGCTGATCAACAAACTGATGCACGGCGTGAAATAAGCGTCTTGCTATAGATCAGAACGGCGGCCTGCGGGCCGCCGTTTTTCATGGCGACAGCCGCTTTTCACTTGCCGGACGGTACAATACCGCCAGGGCCACCGGCCATCCTCCTACCTTACCGAAAAATTCCATGTCCAGCCTCTCCACCACCACGCCCCTCTCCGACGACGAATACGCCGAACTCGACACCCTGCTGGCCGCGCCCGCGCTGGAAAGCCGCGCCATGGACGTGTCGATGCTGGAAGGATTTCTGACCGCCGTCGCCCTGAGCCCGAAACAGATCGCCACCGAGCAATGGCTGCCCTGGGTGTGGGACAAGGCGTCCGGCGCCACGGCGCCCGCGTCCGACGCCGCCAGCGAACGGGCGGCCAGCCTGGCGCAGCGCCACCACGCCTACATGGTCGAATGGCTGGCGAAAGACCCGGACAGCTTCGAACCCATCTACGTCTGCGGCCCCGAATGGAGCGTGCCCGCCTGGTGCGCCGGTTTTGTCCTCGGCACGGGCCTGGACAAGCCCCAGTGGGCGGCCCTGGCCGTCAGCCACCCCGGGTATCTGGCGCCGTTCCAGCACCTGGCCACGGCCAGCGAACTCGATGACGATGCGGCCGAAACGGCGATGGATGGCGTGATTCCCGCCGTCATCGCCATCAATGCGGCGTGGGCGCGCCAGCGCCACCTGAAACAAAGCCAGCCCGGCGCCACCGTCTTGCGTGAACTGCCGAAAACGGGCCGCAACGACCCGTGCCACTGCGGCAGCGGCAAGAAGTATAAAAAATGCTGTGCCGATAGCGATGCAGCGTGAAAAAATGTTACCAGCCGATGTACTATGCGGACAATTGTGACAATGTGTGAGTATTGAGAATACACAACTGTGTATAGTGAAAAAATTGTTGGAATGCAACAATATTAATCAATTTCACCACACAGGAATCCCATGGAAGAGCGCACTTTTTTTGAGCAAGGCGATGTCAAGGTAACCAACGCCCGTTTTGTCAGCGGCGGCCAGACCTATGCCATGAGCAACGTGACGTCGGTCAAGCCGTTTGAGAAAAAGCCGCCGCGCGCGCTTGGCATCATCCTTGCACTGGTTGGCCTCGGTGTCATGGTTGGCTCCAGCTTCATGTTTGGCCTGGTACTGCTGGGCCTCGGTCTCGCCGTCCTGTTCCTGGTCAAGCCCGTCTACCATGTGCTGCTGGCCACTTCTGCCGGTGAAACTCGCGCCCTCATGACCAAGAACCGCGAATACCTGAACCAGGTTGTCCAGGCCGTCAACGAAGCGATGATTCACCGCGGCTGATCGAACTGCACTGCCATGGCGGCGGTGCGGTAAAATCAGGCGGCGCGTATCGGACGGCCCTGCTGACCGATACGCATCGAGGGCCATTGCGGCCGCCACCGCCAGTCTTATTTAGCCGACCATTGCGCCTCCTACTCGCTTCCCTGCTGCGCTTCATCAGCCGCCATGTCCTGCAATTCCTGCTGTTCCTTGCCATCCTTGCGGCAGGTCATGCGCTGCTGGAGCAGGCGCGGCAATTTCAGGCTGGAGAAGCCAGGCTCGGCATGTTGCGCGATGCGGCAAGCCAGGCCGGCGTCCGCCAGGCAACACTGAGCGGGGAAACGCAGGCGCGCGTCGACGCGCTGCGCCAGGCGTCCGACCAGGCCATCGCCGCGCGCATCGCGCATATCGACGCGGCGCTGCTTGCGCTGCGGCAAACGGCAACGGCGTGGTCCTTCACCTTGGCATTACCCACCAGCAAGGATCTCGGCAACGCCGTCGCCAGGCAGGCCGAGCAGCACATCCGCATCGAATTGCTGCTGCAGGAACGCGCCTACCTGCAGTCGCTGCGTATCGCCCTCGGCAATGAAAGCGCCCGCCAGGCGCTGCTGCGCCTGCACGACGAACACCGGCAAGCCTACCAGGCACTTTCCGGCAACCTGGCCCGGCAACAGGAACTGGCGCAGGCACACCCGCTGCAAGCGCGCCTCCCCGGCACGACGCCGCACGCGGCAATGGCCGCGCTGCAGGCAGAGGAAGCGCGCTTGCGCGAGGCCAACGCGCTGGCCTACCAGCGCTACATGGCGCAGCGCCAGCGCCTGACCGCTGCCGGCGCCGGCAGCTTGGCGCCCTTCCAGGTTGACCAGGCACGCGTCGAGGCGCGCCTGCAGGACCTGGGCCATGCCATGGCGTCGATGGAAGGACAGCTGCGCGACAACTGGTGGCGTGCGTTGCGCGAACTGTTCGCCCGCTACGGTCCCACGGCCGCCCTGCTGGTGCTGTCGGCCATCGTGCTGCCCGTCGCCATCAAGGCCTTCTTTTACTTCGTGCTCGCGCCCATCGCTTCGCGCCTGAAGCCCTTGTCCATCGCGCACGCGCTCAACGTGCCGGCCATTGCGCTCCCCCTGCCGCCCGATGGCCAGTCGCGCATTTCCGCCGTCTCGCAGGGCTTGCTGCTGCAGCCGGGCCAGCGGATGCTGATCCATCCCGAGTACCTGCAATCGTCGCCCGTCAGCACGCATAAACGCACGCAGTGGCTGCTGGACTGGCGCTTTCCATTGACGAGCCTGGCCGCCGGCATGGTGGCGCTGACGCGGCTCGAAAGCGACGCCACGGCATCCGTGACGATTTCCGCCAGCGACGACCCGCTGCTGGAAGTGGCCGTCGTGCACCTGCCGGCCGGCAGCGCCCTCGTGTTCCAGCCACGGGGGCTGGTGGGCCTGGTCTGCGACGCGGACCGGCCGCTGGCGATGTCGAGCCACTGGCGCCTGGGCAGCCTGCATGCCTGGCTCACCCTGCAGCTGCGCTTCCTCGTCTTTCGCGGCCCCGTCACCCTGATCGTGCGCGGCTGCCGCGGCGTGCGCCTGGAGCGCGCGGGCCAGGGCCGCTCCATCAGCCAGTCCGCCACCCTGGGTTTTACTACCGACGTGCTGTACTCGACGATGCGCAGCGAAACCTTCCTGCCCTACCTGCGCGGCCAGCAGGCGCTGCTCAACGACCGTTTCGACGGCGCCCACGGCGTCTACCTGTACGAAGAAACCCCGCGCCACGGCAAGCAACCGGGCAAGGCGGGCAGCTGGTTCGAGGGGATGACGGACGCGATCCTGAAAGTGTTCGGCATCTAGCCGGAGGACAAACCATGGACGACTTCCTGTTTGCCGATTTTCTCGAGGACCACGCCGTGTATGCGGCGGTTGAGGCGTACTGGCAGGCGCGCCTGGCCTTCCTCGACGGCCGGTGCGCGCCGTATCTGCGCACCAGCTTTGCCAACGGCCAGCCATTCAATGACGGCAATCCCATCGTCAACCTGGCGGACCGCAACGCCGGCAAGGCGGCGCGCATCGTGCAGCAATGCCCGCAGGAGTTCGGCGCCTGCTACACGAGCTTCGGGCAAGCCATCGAGCTGGCCGGCAGCGATGGGCACCTTCGTCCGGCGCGGGAAAAGGTCATCGTGCTGACCTTGACGCAGGCGACGGCGCAGCGCGCCGGGGATGAACTGCGCGCCTGGTTTGATGCGGCGTAAGGCCGCGCGCTACCAGAGGTAGGCCACGCGCACACCGACATTGCGCTGCTCGCCATAATTACAGGCCCGCGCCGAGAAACACGAGGCGACATGGTATTTGTCGAACAGGTTCTTGACCGTCATGCCCACGCTCAGGCCGCGCCAGTCGCTGCGTGCCTTGCCCAGGTCATAGCGCAGCGACAGGTCGGCCAAGGTGAACGCGGGTACCTGGAAGGTATTGTCCGCATCGCCCCAGCTGGCGCCGATGTAGCGCACGCCGGCGCCGGCCGACAGGCCGCGCAAGCTGCCGGCAAAGGCGTAGTCGGCCCACGCGGAAGCCATCTGCCTGGGCACTTCATAGGGCGACTTGCCCTGCACGTTCGTGCCCCACATGTCCGGATTCGCCTTCGTCACCGTCAGGGGATTGTAGGTCAGGGACGCCAGCAGTTTCAGCTGGCTATTCGGCTGCGCCGCCACTTCCAGCTCGATGCCGCGCGAGCGCACCTCTCCCTGCTGGATGGAAAAATTCGGGTCATCCGGATCCGTCGTCAGCACGTTCTGGCGGCGCAGTTCGAATGCGGCGGCAGTCACGGAAAGATGCGCGCCAGGCGCGTATTTCACGCCAACCTCCACTTGGCGGGCCGTTTCCGGCTCGAACGGACGGTCAAGGCGGTCCGCGCCGGAGACGGGCGAGAACGATTCGCTGTAACTGGCGTAAGGCGCCAGGCCGTTCGCCGCCAGATAAGTGATGCCGGCGCGGCCCGTGAATGCCCTGGGCTTGCGCAAAGTCGTGCTCGACGGCGATACCAGCAGATTGCGCTGCTCCTGGCGCGTCCAGTCCTGGCGCCCGCCCACGGTGAAGACCCAGCTTCGGTACTGCATGCGGTCCTGCAGGTACGCGCCCAGCTGCCGGTTACGTTCGCGGCGCAGGGCATCGGGCGCCAGCGCCGCCAGGTCCAGCGCGCTGCCGTAAACGGGGCGGTAGATATCGATCTGCGGCCCGTCGGCGATATACGAGCTGAACGAAGTGTTGCTGCGGCTGTAGTCGATGCCGGCAACGACCTCATGGCGCAGCGCGCCCATCGCCACCTGGCCCGTCACGCTGGTGTCGAGCGAGTACACGCTGCCCTTGCCGTCGCGCGTATCGATCTCGCGGTTGCTGATCGCATGGTCGATTAAATTGCCATAACGAAACATATACTGCTCATGGTTATCCGCGTGCAGGTAGCGGAAATTCTGCCTGACCGTCCATCCGCCGTCAAACGTGTGGTGCGCCGCGTAGCCGGCAGAGGCGACGCTTGTCTCCTCGTGGTCGAAGCCGGGCTCCCCCAGGAAACGCGTCAGCGGCAGGCGGCCATTGGGATTGCTGCCGTTCAAGGCCTCCCACTGCACGTTCGACGATTGCATGGCGCGATTCTTCTGGAAAAAGCCCAGCAAGGTGATGCTGGTGCGGGCGCTTGGCGCCCACGTCAGGCTGGGCGCCAGATAATAACGGTCGTCCTTCATGTAGTCGATCTGCTGGTCCGCCTGGCGCGCCAGCCCCACCAGACGGTACTGCAGGCTGCCGTCGTCGGCCAGCTTGCCGCCCACGTCGAGGGCCAGCTGCCTGCGGGCGTAACTGCCGAGCGACAGTTCGACCTGGTTCACTTGGTCCGCCGTGGGGCGCTTGGCAACGAAATTGACGATGCCGCCCGGCGCATTCTGGCCGTACAACACGGACGAGGGCCCCTTGAGCACTTCCACGCGCTCGGCGCCATACGGCTCCACGCCGAAGAAACCCAGCGTCCCCATGGGCATCAGGCGCATGCCGTCAAGGTAGAACGCGCCTGAAAACTGGCTGAAGCCGCGCAACGACAGGCTGTCGTCGGCAGGATTGGCGCCTGCCGTGTTGCTGCGCAAGCCGGCCGTGTATTGGATGGCGTCGTTCAGGGTGCGCACGCCCTGGTCATCCATGCGGTCGCGCGTGATGACGGACACCGATTGCGGCACCTCCAGCAAGGAAGCATCGGTCTTGGTGGCGGTGCTGGCCCGCCGCGCCACATAGCCGCTGACCTTGCCCCAGGGGTTTTCCGCTTCCCCCTGCGCGCTGACGGTCACGGGCGCCATCGTCTGCACGCCATCAGCCGCCGCGCCGGTGGCGGACGCGGTGGCGGCGCGCAAGGCATAGCCGCCACCGGCCGTGCGCACGGCGGCGAGTCCCGTGCCGGCCAGCGCCCGCGCCAGCGCATCGTCCACCGTATAACTGCCGCTGACGCCGCCGCTGCGCAGCCCTTCCGTTGTCGCTGAGCCAAAGGCGAGCAGCAAACCCGCTTCACGCCCGAGCCGATTCAATGTCGCTTCCAGCGGCCCGGCCGGGATGGCATAGCGGCGCACGGCCTCGGCCTGCCCGGCCGTTTGCGCCAGCGCCGGCGCGCCGGCCAGGCCGGCCAGTGCGCCCAGGCACAGCGCATGCACCAGGTGGGCGAGCGGTTTCATGGCCAACAGGCCCGGTGCGCGCAAGCGCGTGGAGGAATGGAATGTGCTGCGATCGTTCATGGCATGCCTTCGTATCATGGATGGGTGGAACGGGCCAAAACCTGGGCCCTCGCTTCCCTTGACAAGACAGCGGGCAAAAACAGTCCATGTATTTTCAGTTTATTTTTTCGCGGCGCGCGGCCGCACCGTGACCCAGTAGCGCGTCAGATAATGCAGTTCGACGGGCAAGGCTTGCGTCAGCGCCAGCAGTACCTTGTCGGTATCGGCCAGCGGATAGGCGCCCGACACCAGCAGATGGGCGAGCGCCGGGTCGCATCCCAGGTGGCCGCGCCGGTGGCGCGACAACTCCAGCAGGAAGGCATCGAGGCGCATGTGCGCGGCGACCAGCATGCCGTCCACCCAGGCGCCCGCGCCCGCATCGAGCGCCTGCGCCGCGCCCGCGCCGTCGCGGCTGAAACTGCCCTCCTCGCCCGCCCGCAGCACGCGCGGCTGGCCCTGGGCCCGCGCGGGCCGCAGCTCGACGGCCCCTTCCAGCACGCCGACCCGCACGAAGCCGTCGTGCTGGCGCACGATGAAACGCGTGCCCAGCGCCCGCACCGCGCCATCGACGGTGTGCACGAGGAAGGGCCGCCGCTGCGCATCGGGCGCCGTCTGCAGCAGTACCTCGCCGCGCAGCAGCCGCACCGCGCGCGCGCTGGCGTCATAGTGCAGTTGGATGGCGCTATCGGTATTGAGCACCAGCGTGCCGCCGTCCGGCAGGCGCACCGTGCGCCGCTCGCCCGTGGCCGTGCTGGCATCGGCGTGCCACGACTGCCAGCCGGGTGCCTGGCGCAACAGGGCGGCGCCGCCGCCCACGACCACCAGCGCCGTCAGCAGGCGCACGGCGCGGCGCCGCCGTGCGCCTGCGGGCGCGGCCAGGGCAGCGCTGGCCAACGGCAGCGGAATGCCTGCCAGCTGGCCGCTGACCGCCTCGATGCGCTGCCAGGCCCGTTCATGTTCGGCGTTCTCGGCGCGCCAGCGCTGCCACGCATGGAGCTGTGCGGCAGTGGCGTCGCCGCCGTGCAGCGCCAGCCACCACTGCACGGCCCGCCGCGCCACGGCGGGCGCCACGCTTCCGGCGACACCCGTTCCATCCAGGGCGAGGCTTGCCTCTTCATCCATCGTGCTGCTCCGGGAAAAAGCAGCGCAGGGCCGCCCTGGCCAGATGGCGCTTGACGGTCGACAGGGAAATCCCCAGCTCGGCCGCGACCTCCAGCTGCCCCATGCCGTCGAGCTGCACCAGCAGGAAGGCTTGCCTGGCCTGTGCAGGCAACGCGGCCAGGCGCCGGTCCAGCTCCACCAGCCGTTCGAGGAACATCAGACGCACCTCGGGCGGCGGCGCCACCGGTTCCGGCATCAGGGCAAGGGCATCGAGGTAGGCTTGCTCGATGGCGCGCCGGCGCACATGGTTGATCAGCAGGTTGCGGGCGATGGTCGTCAGGTAAGCACGCGGCTCCTGCACGCTCTGCATGCCCTGCGGCGCGAGCACGCGCAGGAAGGTGGCCTGCGCTAGGTCGGCCGCGTCGAAAGCGTTGCCCACCTTGCGCTGCAGCCAGCCGCGCAGCCAGCCGTGGTGCTGGCGATACAGCATGGCGATGTCATCGAATGCATGCAAAGAAAAGTGGTCGGCGGACATGGAGCGGCGAGTCTGGCGGATAGCGCAAACTTAATGAGAATTATTCTCAATTATAGGCAGAAGTGAGCAGCTCGGCAAGATAGCGGCTGCAGCGGCCACGGCAAGCGGCTCAATCCGGTCTGAAGTCAGCCTGCAGCAAGCCGTAGACGTGCAGGTCGACAAATACGCCATTCAAGCATTCCGCCTGCCGCAACACGCCTTCATGCGCAAATCCCAGCCGTCCGGCCAGGGCCATGCTGGCGTGATTGCCGGCCGCGCACTGCAATTCGATGCGGTGCAATTGCTGCGCGCCAAACGCGTGCGCGAGGACGGCGCGCACCGCCGCGCTGGCGATCCCCCGGCCCTGGAACTGCTGGCCCAGGTAATAGCCGATGCGGGCATTGCGGTCCGCCGTGTCGATGTCTTTCAGGCGGATGCTGCCGCACAAGGCCGTACCGGAGAAAACATGCCATTCCAGTACCTCGCCGCTGGCCGCGCGGGCGACGGCGGCCTGCAGATAGGCACGCGCCTCGCCGCATGCGTCCAGCTGCAGCACGGCGGGCAGGTTAGCACGCAGGTGCGCGCGGTTGTGCGCCACCAGTTCGGCGAGGGCTTCGGCATGTTCAGGCAAGGCTGGAACAATAGAAATATCAGGAAATTTTGAAGGATTCACGCGCAAAGAGCCTTGAAGGGCCGGTAAGTGAAGGAAACGGCACCGGGTTGGTACGCTAGGGCGCAATCGAATGCGACACCGTCAGCCACTCGCCCGGCTGCAGATTCGCCGCCGCCTCGCGCGTGGCCAGCACGCTGTCCGGGTCCAGGTCGGATCGGTTCAGCTTGTAGGAATAGGCGAAATCATCGGCATCGAATGCCTGCCCCGCCTTGACGTAGTACTTGAAGCCGACAAACGAGTCGGGATTGGTGACGACTGTGTATGCAAGCGTGACGCTGTTCATGGCGGGCCTCGTCGACGGTGGTGAGGCAGCCATTATGCGTCAATTCCGGCGGCAGCGATGCGACGGCGAATCCTTGCGGCACGTCAATAGCCCTGCCGGCGGCCGGCGCTACAGTAGCGTGAACCACCCATACCGCCCTCCTCGCCATGCGCACACTGCTCAGGACAATCAGGAACACCGTCACGCCGCCAGCCAGGCTCACGGCAGCGGCGCGCGCCGAGCGCCTGGCGGACCGGCGCGGCCTGCCCGCTTTTGACCCCGGCCCGCAAGCCGTCGTCGACGCTTGCACGGCCTGGCTATGCGCGGCGCAAGACCATTCCAGTTCAAACGACGGCGGCGTCGCGCGCGACTACAGCCTGCTGACGGGCTGGGCTAGCTCCTACCCGGAGACCACCGGCTACATCATCCCCACCATGATTGCCCTGGCCCGGCGCGCGGGCGACGACGGTGGGGATGATGCCCTGCACGAGCGGGC
Organism: Janthinobacterium sp. TND4EL3; assembly: GCF_900156175.1. Lineage (GTDB taxonomy): Bacteria > Pseudomonadota > Gammaproteobacteria > Burkholderiales > Burkholderiaceae_D > Janthinobacterium. The sequence goes on along the minus strand of NZ_FTMV01000016.1, from coordinate 117,918 downwards.
GCGCCGCATGCTCGATTGGTGCGTGGCCATCCAGTTCCCCGCAGGCGGTTTCCAGGGCGGCAAGATCGATTCCACGCCGCGCGTGCCCGTCACCTTCAACACGGGCCAGATCTTGCTGGGCCTGGCCGCCGGCGTGACGGCGTACGGCGATCGGTACCAGGACGCCCTGCACCGCGCGGCACGCTGGCTGCGCGACAGCCAGGATGCCGACGGCTGCTGGCGCCGCCATCCGACGCCGTTCGCCAGCGCTGGCGACAAGGCCTACGAAACGCACGTGGCCTGGGGTTTGTTCGAAGCGGACCGCATCGCGCCCGGCCACGGCTATGGCGCGGCCGGCCTGCGCCAGGTCGACTGGGCACTGAGCCAGCAGCGCCCCAACGGCTGGTTCGCATCGAACTGCCTGGACGAGCCGCTCAAGCCCCTGACCCACACCATCGGCTACGCCTTGCGCGGCGTGCTCGAAGCGCACCGCTTTTCGGCGCGCGCCGACCTGCTGCACGCCGCCGCGCTTACCGGCAACGGGGTCGCCAACGCCGTGGCGGCCGATGGCTACCTGGCGGGCCGGCTCGACCACGCATTCCAGCCCGCCGCCGATTTCGCCTGCCTTACGGGTTCCGCGCAAAACGCGCATTGTTTGTTCCTGCTGTACCAGCTGACGGACGAGCGGCGCTACCTCGATGCGGCGCGCCGCTTGAACCGTTACGTGCGCCGCACGGTCGCCGTGCACGGCCCCGCGCACATCCGGGGCGGCGTCAAGGGCGCGTTTCCCGTCGATGGCGATTATGGCCAATGGGCTTACCTGAACTGGGCCGCCAAATTCTGCATCGATGCCAATCTGCTGGAACTGGAAATCGGCGATGCTTGAGCAGGCCAGACGCGCCGCCAGGGCCGCGCTGCAAGCGTGGCGCCGCGCCGCCAACGCCCGGCAAATGCGCCACGACGCCCCCCACGTGACGCGCGCCGGCTTGGCGGCCGGTCTGGCGCGGCTCGGCATCGCACGCGGCGACACGCTGTTCGTGCATTCGTCGCTGAAAAGCCTGGGCTACGTGGAAGGCGGCGCGCTGGCCGTCATACGCGCCCTGCAGGACGCCGTCGGCCCGCAAGGCACACTGCTGCTGCCCACCTATTACCTGCCCGGCGGCACCGTGCGCGCCGCCTGCGCCATGCCCGGCTATGTGTTCGACCCGCGCCGCCATGGCACGCACATGGGGCGCCTGCCCGAAGCGTTCCTGGCAAGCGGCAGTATCCACCGCAGCATCCACCCGACCCATTCCGTATCCGCGTGGGGCCGCCATGCCGCCGACCTCACCGAGGCGCACCACCGCGCGCCGTCGATCTTCGGCATGGGCTCGCCCTGGCAGCGCTTCATCGGCTGCGAGCAGGCCAAGGTGCTGGGCCTGGGCATTTCCATGGGGCCGGTGACGTTCTATCACGCGCTGGAGGACGCCATGGGCGACGCCTTCCCCGTGCCCGTGTGGGAGGACGAGACAAGGCTGCTGGCCTGCCTGGACCACGACGGCAGGCGCTGCGAGGTGCCCGTGCGCCCTTTTGATATGGCCGTCGCCCAGCGCCGCATCGACCAGCCGGGCCGCGGCGACCTGCGCGATTATTTTGCGCGCGAATTCGACGCCGCCGGCCTGCGCGTCAACGGGCAAGTGGGCGATGCGGCGTCGTGGGCCATTCCGGCGCAGACATTTCATGACCACCTGGGCCAAATGGCGTCCGAACACGTGACGATCTACGCCAGCGCGGCAGCACTGGCGGCGCGGCCCGTCGGGCGCGCATAAAAAAACCGCCCGGATCGTCATGACGCCGGGCGGTTCTCATTGAATGGGCTAGAACATCAAGCCTGCGGACGGTCCGCCTTTTTCTCTCTTGCGACGAGGTACAGCAGCACGATGATGACGGCATACGGCAGCAGGGACAGCCCATCCGCATTCAAGCCCGCGTAGAACGGGTTGCCGTGCTCGGCCCAGTCGGCCATCATCTGGTCGAAGTGCGTCAGCACGCCGGCCGTGATGGCGATAATGATGCCGGCCAGCGCGCCGCCGGCGATGTAGCCGGAGGCCAGCAGCACGCCCGAACTGCGGTCGCCCGCCAGCTGGCGCTCTTCCTCGTTCAATTTGGCGTTGTGTTCCAGCTTGTTATTGCGGCGGTCCGCCAGCCAGCGCACGATGCCGCCGACGAAGATCGGCAAGGTCGAGGACAGCGGCAGGTACACGCCCACCGAGAACGCCAGCGACGGGATGCCGGCCATTTCCAGCACCACGGCGATCATCACGCCGAACAGCACCAGGGTCCACGGCAGCTGCTGGTCGAGGATGCCCTTGATGATGTAGGACATCAGCACGGCTTTGGGCGCATCGTATTTCTTCACTTCCGAGCCGTCCGGACGCTTGCTGTAGTGGCCATTGATGCCCGGATCGACCAGGTAGGCCAGCTGGCCGTCTTCCTTGACAAAATATTTGCCGGCCGGGCCACCCACGGTATCGGTCTTTTGCCAGACTTTATACGTGTTGTGGTCGGTCTCGGCTTGCGGGCCATGCAGCGCGCCCGTCACCGTCAGCTTCGACGCATCGACCGTCAGGCCTGGCGCCACTTGCGCGGCCGGCACGTAGACGGTGCTCGCCTCGTTCAGTTTCAGCAGGATCGGTCCGAGGATCAGCGCCGACGACAGCGCGCCCGCCAGGATCGCGTACTGCTGCAGGCGCGGCGTGGCGCCCACCAGGTAGCCCGTCTTTAAATCCTGCGAGGTGGTGCCCGCATTGCTGGCGGCGATGCAGACGATGGCGCCCACCGACAGGGCCGTCACATAGTAACGCCCGCCCGTCCAGCCCATGATCAGGAAGATCAGGCAGGTAAACAGCAAGGTGGCCACGGCCATGCCGGAGATCGGGTTCGACGAGGAGCCGATTTCGCCCGTCAGGCGCGACGAGACGGTGGCGAACAGGAAGCCAAAGACGAGGATCAGCAGCGCGCCGAGGAAGTTCATGTGCAGCGGCGTGGCGAAGGTGATCACGGCGATGATGGACAGGCAGCCGATGACGACCCATTTCAGGGGGATATCCTGGTCCGTGCGCAGGGTGGAATCGGTCTTGACGCCCTTGCCTATGCCTTTCAGGCCGGCCGACAGGCTGCGCCAGATCATGGGCATGGCGCGCACCAGGGAAATGAGGCCGCCGGCGGCCACGGCGCCCGCGCCGATGTACAGCACGTAGGCGCTGCGCACGTCGTCCGCGCCCATTTCGCTGATCAACTTGGTGCCCGGCGAGAGCACGGTGGTCAGGCTGTCGCCGAAGAACTTGATCATCGGGATCAGCAGCAGATACGACAGCACGCCGCCGGCGGCCATGGTGGCTGCGATGCGCGGGCCGATGATGTAGCCCACGCCCAGGAGTTCCGGCGAAATCTCGGCGCCGATGGAGCCGCCCTTGAGCGGCGCGGCAAATTCCACGCCCGGCGTGTCCTTCCAGCCCTTGAACGAGATGTTGAACACCTTGTACAGCAGGCCGACGGCAAAGCCGCCGAAGATGATCTTGGCGCGGCGCTTGGCGTCCAGCGCGGCGGCCGAATCCTTCTCGATGCTTTCGCCGGCGGCGATGCGCGATTCTTCCGTGGCGGCCGCCTTCAGCACTTCGGCGCACGCCGTGCCTTCGGGGAACTTGAGTTCCTTGTGCTGGTCGACGATCATGGTGCGGCGCATGGGGATCATCATCAGGATGCCCAGCAGGCCGCCGAGGATACCGACCAGCATGACTCTGGAGATTTCCAGGTCGAAGCCGAGGATCAGGATGGCCGGCATGGTCACGCCCAGGCCGAAGGCCAGCGATTCGCCGGCCGAACCGGCCGTTTGCGTGATGCTGTTTTCCAGGATCGACGAATCCTTGCCGCCCACCTTCTTGGCCAGGCCGAACAGGGTGATGGCGATCACGGCGACGGGGATCGAGGCGCTGACGGTCAGACCCACCTTCAGCACCAGGTACAGCGAGGAGGCGCCGAAGACCATGCCCAGAATGACGCCCATGAACAGGGCGCGGAAGGTCATTTCCGGCAATTTCGCGTCGGCCGGAATATACGGCTTCATGGCGCTCGGTGTTGCATCTTTTGCCATTCTCAATTCCTTAATTTTATAAAATAAACAGCCCGGATCTAAGTAACCCTCGGGAAATTAGTGTGAATTTATGACGAACAGAAGCGGATGCTATGCAAGGCGCTCACTGCGACGCAGTGCGAGCACTGCTAGCAGTGAGCAAGCCTCGTCGGCCACCTTGCAGAGCGCCGGTTATGGAAGTCAGAAATCACAATAATTTATTGGGGGTTACTTAGGCCCGGGCTATTTTCTTGAAGCCGTGACTATCGCACAGCCGCGTTTCGATGAAAAGGATTTTTGCTCCCGGTCGCGGCGCCTGGCCCCGGCGCCCGGCCGCAGGGGAAGCGCCGGCGCATTGGTCTATAATCGCTGCCACCGTGCCCTGCACGCTCACGTGAGACTGCCTTGACTGCCAAACGAACCGGATTCCCCTGGCCTTCCCGCCGCGCCACCGTGCGCGGCTTCATCATCGCCGGCTGCGCCGCGCTGGCCGCCGCCGTGCTGCTGGCCGCTTATCTGTTCCTGTACGTGCGCCCCCGCCTGCCCGAGCTCGACGTCATCACCGACTACCAGCCGAAGATCCCGCTGCGCGTGTACACGGCAGACAATGTGCTGATCGGCGAGTTCGGCGAGGAGCACCGCGATTTCATCCCCATCGCGCAAGTGCCCGACATGATGAAAAAAGCCCTGCTGGCCATCGAGGACAGCCGCTTCTATGAACACCACGGCATCGACTTCGTGCGCGCCGGCGGCGCCGTGCTGTCGAACCTGCGCCACGGCTTCGGCCACGGCGGCGGCTCCACCATCACCATGCAGGTGGCGCGCAATTTCTTCCTGACGCGCGAAAAAGTCGCCTCGCGCAAGCTCAATGAAATCATGCTGGCCCTGAAAATCGAGGCGGCCCTGTCAAAGGAGCAGATTCTCGAGCTGTACATGAACCAGATGTACCTGGGCCAGCGCTCATTCGGCTTCGGCAGCGCGGCGCAGACGTATTTCGGCAAGCCGCTGAACGAACTGTCGATCGCGGAAATGGCCATGCTGGCCGGCTTGCCGCAGAATCCGTCGCGCCACAACCCGATCAGCAGTCCGAAAAAGGCCCATGCGCGCCAGAAGCTGGTCTTGAAACGCATGCGCGAACTCGATTACATCAGCGAAGGCCAGTACCAGCAGGCGCTGGCGCAGCCGCTGCATTTCAATACGCGCGGCAAGCAGGGTTTCGACACGCACGCCGAATACGTGGCCGAACTGGCGCGCCAGGCCGTCTACGCCCAGTACAAGGAAGACAGCTACACCAAGGGCATCAGCGTCTACACGACGATTCTCAAGGCGGATCAGGACGCGGCCTACGCCTCGACGCGCCGCAACGTCATCGCCTACGACCAGCGCCACGGCTACCGCGGCCCGGAAACCTTCATCGACATGCCGGCGGACCCCGAACAGCGCGACGACGCCATCGATGCTGCACTGCAAAAACGCCCGGACAGCGACGGCCTGATCGCCGCCGTCGTCACGGAAGTGTCCAGCGGCAAGGTGGTGGCCGACACGGGCGACGGCGACGCCAAGGCCATCACGGGCGAGGGCTTGCGCTTTGCCGCCCCTGCCCTGTCCGCCAAGGCGGGCGCCGGCATCAGGCTGCGCCCGGGCGCCGTCATCCGCATCAGCCAGGACGCGAAGGGCAGCTGGGCCATCACGCAAGTGCCGCTGGTGGCCGCCGCCTTCGTCTCGCTGGACGCGGACACGGGCGCCTACCATGCCATGGTGGGCGGCTTCGACTACAACCTGCAAAAGTTCAACCACGTCACGCAGGCCTGGCGCCAGCCCGGTTCGGCCATGAAGCCCTTCGTGTACTCGGCGGCGCTGGAAAAAGGCTTTTCGCCGGCCACCCTGATCAACGACGTGCCTTTGGAGATGCAGGCGGGCGGCAAGGTGTGGGCGCCGCAGAATGACGATTTCAAGTTCGACGGCCCCATTACCATGCGCTACGCGCTGGCGCAGTCGAAGAACGTGGCCTCGGTGCGCATCCTGCGCGCGCTGGGCGTATCGTACACGCACGATTTCCTGGAGAAATTCGGCTTCGACCCGGCCCGCCAGCCCAGCAATCTGACCATGGCGCTGGGCACGGGTTCCGTCACCCCCGTGCAGATGGCGGGCGCCTACGCCCTGTTCGCCAATGGCGGCCACCAGGTGGAGCCGTATTTGATCGACCGCATCGTCGACGCGAAGGGAGCGGTATTGATGCAGACCAAACCGCCCGCGCCGAACGACGACAAGACCCTGGCGCTGGACCCCCGCAACGCCTTCGTGATGGACAGCATGCTGCGCGAAGTGGCGCGCACGGGCACGGGCGCGGCGGCGACGAAAAAGCTGGGCCGCAGCGACATCGCCGGCAAGACCGGCACCACCAGCGACGCCGTCGATGGCTGGTTCGCCGGCTACAGCGGCGGCATCGTGGCGGTGGCGTGGATGGGCTATGACGAGCCCAAGTCCTTGGGCGGGCGCGAATTCGGCGCTACCCTGGCCATGCCGATTTGGATCGACTACATGCGCACGGCCCTGGCGACGCGCCCGCCAATCGCGCGCGCCGTGCCGGCCGGGCTGAGCCAGGTCGACGGCGAGTGGCTGTACGACGAGTTCATCGACATGAACGGCGTAAAAACCCTCGACATGGACGTGGAGACGCCGACGGACCCGGCGGCGGTGCCGGAGACGGTGCCGGTGGAAACCAACTAGTGAAAAAGCCAGGAGCGATCCTGGCTTTTTTTACGGCGGCGTTTTTACGGCGCCTTGAGCATGCTCAAATATCCGCGCACCGTCTGCACCGTGCTGTCGGCAAAATCGTCGACATGGACCTTCGCGGCGCGGTACTTCCAGCGTTTCACGTACCAGTCCTGGAACAGGGCCAGGCAGTGGGCGGCCAGCAAGGTGGGATCGCCCTGCGGCTTCGGCTCGATTTCGGCGATGGTGGCGGCGATCAGGGTCTGCACGTAGAGTTCCGAATTCTTCGCCATGCTGCGCTGCTCCACCTGCAGCACGCGCGAATCCATGAAGACGAAATAAAACCACGGCTGCAGCACTTCGGACAGGTAGATGGACGAGCGTATCATCGCCTCCAAGCGGTCCAGCGGCGACTTCACATCGGCAAACAGCAGCGGCAAGGCTTGCGTGGCATGGCGCACCACGTCCTCGATCATCTCGGCCAGCTGGTCCTTGCTGGTGATGTAGCCATACAGGCCGCCCATCGACAGCCCCGTCTCGCGGCACAGGTCGCGCAAGCTCATGGCGCGGAAACCCACGTCATTGGCCAGGCGAAAAGTGGCGACGAAGATGCGTTCGAGATTTTCCAGCGCCGGCTTGCGGCGCTTGACGCCGATGCGCTCCGCATGGCGGTCAAGAATATATTCCCAGATGTTTTCGCCATTTAAAGGCGTCATCTGCTGAAACTGTTCAAAATTAAAATGGGTCGACAAGTGCATTCCCAAGTAACGGTATATGAGCGATGCCTATGCTGTGCCTGAGAGCGGCGCGGCAAGACGGCGGGACGATGGATGCGGGCCGATTATAGCTCAGGAAAACAACTATTTGACTTTTCAACTATGCAATGGGCGCATAAGCAACGCCAAACTCCCGCAGTTATTGCGCTGCATCATGCAATTCGCTGCAATTTAAATCCAGCAATGCTACATTTCAAAAACCGAGCGCTCGCTATTTTTAATGCATCGAGAATGTAAGGAGTGCACGGTTCAACGCTACAGCATCGACATTTCCACTATTTAATAATAACGGAGACAAAATGAAGACTCGCTTCTGGCAACTGCTATCGACCCTGCTGCTCGCCCTCGCCATCCTGCCCGGCAGCGCCGGCGCGGCGGGCTACACGCAAACGAAATACCCGATCGTGCTCGTGCATGGCCTGTTCGGCTTCGACAAGCTGGGGCCCGTCGACTATTTTTATGGCGTGCCCGACGCCCTGCGCAGCGGCGGCGCGCAAGTGTATGTGACCACCGTGTCGGCCGCCAACAGCACGGAAGTGCGCGGCGAGCAGCTGCTGTCGCAGGTGCGGCAAATCCTCGCCGCCACGGGGGCAAGCAAGGTCAACTTGATCGGCCACAGCCACGGCGGCCCCACGGCCCGCTATGTGGCCTCCGTGCGGCCCGACCTGGTGGCGTCCGTCACCAGCGTGGCCGGCGTCAACAAGGGCTCGACAGTCGCCGATATCCTCATCGGCGCCATCCCGAACACCAGCGGCGCGCTGGGCAACGCGCTCGCTTCCCTGATCGGCATCTTGTCGGGCAACAAGGGCTTGCCGCAAAACGCGGGCGCCTCGCTCGCCTCCCTGTCCACGGCCGGTTCGCTGGCATTCAACAGCCGCCATCCGCAAGGCGTGCCCACGTCCGCCTGCGGCGAAGGCGCCTACCAGGTGCAGGGCGTGCACTATTTTTCGTGGAGCGGCGCGCAGCCGTACACCAACGTGCTCGACGCGGGCGACCCGCTGCTCGCCGCCATCAGCCTGGCCTTCGGCGGCGCGAAGAACGATGGCCTGGTCAGCAGCTGCTCCAGCCATCTGGGCAAGGTGATCCGCGACGACTACGCCATGAACCACCTCGATGAAGTCAACCAGTTCGTCGGCATCGTCAACCTGTTCGAGACCAATCCCGTCACCGTCTTCCGCCAGCAAGCCAACCGCCTGCAAGGCCTGGGACTGTAAGGAGGCTGCGATGCGCACGAACGCGACATGGATCATCGGCGGCGGCCTGGCGGCTTTGGCCCTGTACCTGGTGCTGCGCCCGGGCGAGCCGCCCGCCCCGCCGCCGGAAAAGGCGGAGCCGGACCTGTTCGCGTTCGTGCGCTCGATGCAAGGCACGCGGCCCGACGGCAACGTGACGGTGGCCCCCGGCGACAAGCTGGTGGTCGACGCGGAACTGGGCCACCTGTTCGACTACTTCCTGGCGGGCCTCGGCGAAAAGCCGCTGGCCGCCATCCGCAACCAGATCGAGGCGGAACTCGACAAGCGCCTGGCGCCCGTCCCCGCCCGCGAAGCGAAGCGCCTGCTGGGGGCGTACCTGGCCTACAAGCAGGCGCTGGCAGGCGCGGAACAGGCCTTGCCGGCGCAGGCCGATCCCGCCGTGGCCGCCGGCGCGCGGCTGCAGGCGATGCGCGCCCTGCGCGGCAATTATTTTTCGGCGGAAGAAAGCGCGGGCCTGTTCGGCGCCAGCGACGCGTATGACGACGACGCCGTGGCGCGCATGGCGATCCTTGGCGACACCACGCTCGACGAGGCCCGGCGCCAGGCGCTACTGGCCGCGCTGGACCAGAAAATGTCGCCAGCCCGGCGCGCCGCGCGCGACGCGCCGCTGCAGGTGGTGCAGCTCGACGCGTCCGTCAAGGCGCTGCGGGCACGGGGCGGCGGCGAGAATGAAGTCTACCGCCTGCGCGCCAGCACCTTGACGCCGGAAGCGGCGGCGCGCCTGGCGGAACTGGACCGCGAGGAGTCGCAGTGGCAGCAGCGCATCATCGCGTACCAGGCTCAGAAGGCGCAGCAGGCCGGCCTGCGCGGCGGCGCGCAGGATGCGGCGGCCCTGCAGCAGCTGCGCGACGCCAGCTTCACGCCCGAGGAACAGCGCCGCCTGGGCGCCTACGAGTAAAACTCAGGCCAGCCGCGCCAGCAAGGCCGCTGCCGCCAGCACGTCGGCACTGCCCTGCCCCTGTTCGTGGCGCGCAAGCACCGGCGCCAGCAGCGCCTGCGCCTCGCTGCCGCGCCGCTGTGCGTGCAGCAGGCTCGCCAGGCTGGTGGCGCAGCGCAATTCCCAGCCCGCCGCCTCCTGCGCACGGGCCAGCGCCAGCGCTTCGCCGAATTGCGCCTCGACCTGCCGCAGGCCGGCCTCGTCGTCCGCTGCCAGGGTGCGCCAGCGGCTGTGCGCGGCGCGGCGCAGCACTTCCGGCATGCTCCACGGCGCCAGCCCCGTGCGGGCGCGCCGCACCGCCTGCAGGTCTGCGGCAGCGTCATGCAAGGTGGCCATGACATCGATCTGCATGGGCCAGCTGCGCACCGCCGGCCAGGAAAATTGCGCGATGCCGTCGATCGCGTCGAGCAGATGCTGGTAGCCGGCGCCCCAGGCGCTCCAGTACAGCAGGCCGTAGCGGGCCGCATGCTCGCGCAGCAGGCAATTCCAGGCGCGCGCCAGGCCATGCTGGCCGCACCACAGGGCCACGGGGATGGCGCTGAAGGCCAGCGCCACGCACAGCGAGGCGCCATTGTGCTCGAAGCCCAGTATCACCGCTTCGCGCGCGACCTGCAGGGCCTCGTCCGGGCGTCCCAGCAGCCACAGGCAGCGCGACAGATTGCCGCGCATGCAAACCTGGTGGTCGGCCAGCACCGCATTGTTGAACGTGAGCTGGCCGGCGCCATCGGGATGCGCGAGCACCATGCGCGCCAGTTCCGCCGACTGCGCGTGGCGTCCCTGCAGGTGCTCGCCGGCCGAACGCATGCGCGCCGCCACCAGCTGCATGGCCGTCCCGCCGCCCGCCTGGCACAGCGCGGAAAACTCGACCACATAGGCGTCCGCCCCCGTGAAATCGGCCAGCGCGACGCTGCAGATCCACATGCCGCAGATCGCTTCGGCACGGCGCGGCACGTCATCCGTCCGCATGGCCAGCGCATGGCCATGGCGGAACGACAGCAGCATGGCGTCCGTCACGCCCTGCGTGTGCATCAGCAGGTGCGCAAGCGCGAAGTGCAGCTGCATTTCGCTGTCCGGGTCGACGATGCCGTGCAGCGCCATCTGTTCCAGCGCCCGCTCCACGCGCATGCGGTATTCGTCCAGCAGCGACAGCTGGTAGAACAGGGTTTGCGCCGCCAGGGTCAGGGCAATGCCCAGCGCCGCGTCGCCCTCGCCGCCGAAGGCCCAGTCGATGGCCGCGCGCAGGTCGTCCACGTGGCGGCCGTAGCAGGCGCTCCAGCTGGCGAAGCTCATGCGCTCCCAGTCGGCGGCGATGCGCCCGGCCAGCGCCTGGCAGTGGCGCGCATGGCGCAGGAACACGGCGTCGCCCTGCCCGCTCGCCTGCAACTGCGTGGCCGCGTAGGCGCGCGTCGTTTCCAGCAGGCGGTAATACACGTGCTCGCAGCAGAATTCGATGCTGACGAGGGACTTGGCGGCCAGGTCGGCCACCGTATCGAACACTTCGTAGCCGGCGACGGCGGCGGCCGATTCCATGCGAAAGCGGCTCCTGAACACGCTCAGCACCTGCAGCACCGCGCGCTCCCCCGCGTCGAGCAGGCCGTAGCTCCAGTCCAGGGTGGCGCGCAGGGTCTGGTGGCGCAGCGGCACGTTGCGCGGGCCGCGCGTGAGCAGGCGGAAGCGGTCGTCGAGCTGGCGCCGCAGTTCATGGATGCCGAAGTGGCCGATGCGCCCGGCCGCCAGTTCCAGCGCCAGCGGAATGCCGTCGAGGCGGCGGCAGATTTCCGCCACCACGGGCACGTCCGCGTCGGCCAGCACGAAACCGTCGTCCGCCGCGGCGCAGCGCTCGCAAAACAGCTGCACGGCGGCGAAATGGCGCGCCGCCTGCGCGTCCGGTATCACGTCCGCAGGCGGCAAGCCCAGCGCCGGCAGGCGCTGCAGGTGCTCGCTGCTGATGCGCAGCGGCTCGCGGCTGGTGGCCACCACGTGCAGCAGCGGCGCGCCCTTGAGCAGCGCGTCGGCCAGCGCGGCGGCGGCGCCGATCACATGTTCGCAGTTGTCGAGCACGATCAGCATGTGGCGCTGGCGCAGGTAGGCCAGCAGGCCTGGCATGGCTTCGTCCGCCGGCACGGCCACGCCCAGCGCCGTGGCCAGCGCCAGCGGCACCAGCCGGCCTTCGCCCAGCGGCGCCAGGTCGACGAAGCAGACGCCGTCGGCGTAGCGGCGCAGCACGCGCGTGGCCAGCGCCACGGCCACCGTGGTCTTGCCGATGCCGCCCGGGCCGACGATGCACAGCAGGCGCAATTGCAGCAGCTGGTTGGCCATCGCCTGCAGCGTCTCGGCGCGTCCCACCATGCGCGTCAGCAGCACCGGCAGGTTGTGCTGCGGCTCGGCGCTGGCCGGGCCGGCCGCCACCGCCTGCCCCGTGTACGACAGGGGCGCCAGGAAGCCGTAGCCGCGCCCGGGGATGGTGGTGATGTAGCGCTGGCCGTCGCGGCCATCGCCAAGCACCTTGCGCAGCGCGGCCAGGTGCACGCGCAGGGTGGCGTCGTCGACGACGGCGTTGGGCCAGACGATGGCCAGCAGCTCGTTCTTGTCGACGATCTCGCCGGCCCGCTCGAGTAGCGCCAGCAGCAGGTCCATCGCACGGCTCCCCAGGCGCAGCGCACGCTCGCCATCGAACAGCAGGCGTTCGAGCGGCAATAGGCGAAACGGGCCAAAGACAAAGGCCGGAATGGAGCTGTTCATAGTTGTTGCATGGGGATAGTGTTCAAGCATGCGGCGCGCAGTAACGACATTTTACTGAGCATCCGCGCCGCGCCACGTGGCGTCATGTATGCATCCTGTTACAAAGCGGCCTCACATGGCCGGCGCCGGTGCCAGGCGCGCAGCGGCCAGCAGCGCGGCGATGGCCGCCGCCGGCGCCGGCCGATGCAGGTAGAAACCCTGCACCTGCTGGCAGCCCAGCTGCTGCAGGCAGGCCAGCTGCTCGCCGCTTTCCACGCCTTCGGCCACCACCCGCAAGCCCAGTCCGTGCGCCAGGCCGATGGTCGAGGCGACGATCATGGCGTCATTCCTGTCGATGGCGATGTCGCGAATGAAGGAGCGGTCTATCTTCAAGGTGTGGATCGGCAGCAGCCTGATATGGCTCAAGCCCGAGTAGCCGGTGCCGTAGTCGTCCAGCGAAATGACGAGGCCCAGTGCGCGCAGGCGCTCCAGCACCTCCCTGGCTTGCGAAATATCATCGATGAAGCAGCTTTCCGTCACTTCCAGCTCCAGCAGCGCCGGCGCCAGCGCATGCGCCGCCAGGCAGCGCGTCACGGTGGCAAGCAACTGCGGGTCGCGCAGCTGCCTGGCCGAGATATTGATCGCCACGGGCACCAGCGGCAAGCCGTCCTGGCGCCATTGCGCCAGCTGGCGGCAGGCGGCCGCGATGCTCCAGTTGCCCAGGGCGAGGATGGCCGCCGTTTCTTCCGCCAGGCCGATGAACTCGTTCGGGAAGATCAGGCCGTGATGGGGATGGTCCCAGCGCAGCAGCGCTTCCAGGCCGACGATATGCCCGCGTGCCGTGTCGAACTTGCCCTGGTAGTGCAGGCAGAATTCGTTCTCGCGCATGGCCATTTCGAAGCGTCCCTGCAATTCCAGGCTGCGCGCCGACGACAGGTTCAGGGCCATGTCATAGAAGCGGAAGCTGTCGCGCGCCGTCTTGGCGCCGGCCATGGCGCTGTCCGCGCCCGACAGCAGGGCATCCACGCTTTGCCCGTCGCGCGGGTACAGCGCGATGCCGATGCTGGCCGTGGCCAGGATGGCCGCGCCGGCAGCGGGAGCGAAGGGCTGGCGCAGCGCGTCGAGGATGGTGCCGGCGACGGCGGCCAGGCGCTCCTCGCTGGCCACTTCGCACAGCAGCAGGACGAACGCATCGCCGCCGAAGCGCGCCAGCACGTCGCCGTCGCGCAGCACGCGGCGCAGGCGTGCCGCCGCCTCCTGCAGCAGGGCGTCGCCGGCCAGCTGGCCCAGGCGCTCGTTGACGTGCTTGAAACGGTCCATGTCGACGAGCAGCAGCGCATAATGGTTGCGGCTGTGGCGCGCCTGCAGCAGCTTGCCGCTGGCGATGTCGTAGAAATGGCGCCGGTTGGCCACGCCCGTCAGCTCGTCGCGGGTGGCCAGCTGGTCGGCGCGGCTTCTTTCGCGCGCCAGCTGCAGGCTCAGGGTGATTTGCTCGCCTTGCGCCTGGCGCCGCTGTGCGCGCAAGCGCCGCCGCGCGGCCCATACGATGGCGCCGCCCAGCGCCAGCACGGCCAGCGATGCCAGCGCCGCCTGGGCCAGCAGGCGCCAGCGCGGTCCGTCGAGCTGCGCCAGCACCCGCGCACGCTCCTGGCTGACCCGCACCTGCAGGCCATGGCGCGGCAGGCTGCGCACGTCGAGCAGGCGCACCGTATCCTGCGGCGCCGGGGCGCCGGCCGGCAAGCCATCCTGCAGCGCGGCCAGCACGTCGCCTTCGCTACCGGCGATCTCGATGCGGCCATGCGCCTTGCGGCTGATCTCGCGGTAGGGGCGCAGGAAATACGCCAGGTCGGCGGGCAGCTCGGACAGCGGCCCCAGGGCGTCGCCCAGCTGCGCCGCCAGGATGGTGGCCACGTCGCGGTTCTCGATGCCGGCGCGTTCGAGCGCCTGCTGCATCTCGTCATCGAGACGCACTGCCGTATAGCCCCAGATGCACAGCAGCAGGCAGGCGGCCAGCATGGCGCACAGCGTGCTGCTGGCGGCGTCGAGCCATCGTGGTGCAGGGTCCGGGCGCCCCGCGTTTGCGCGCAACTCCACTCAGGCCACTAGACGGTCAGGCGCGGCAGGGCCGGCGCCGGCCGGTGCGGCAGGGCCGCCGGCGCCTGGCGCAGGCGGAACACGCTGACCACCTGCAGCAGGTTTGCCGCCTCGCCTTCCAGCGATTGCGAAGCGGCCGCCGCTTCTTCCACCAGGGCCGCGTTCTGCTGCGTCACTTCATCCATCTGCACCACGGCCTGGCTGATCTGGCCGATGCCCGTGCTTTGCTCGGCGCTGGCCGCCGTGATGTCGGCCACCATCTGGCTGACGCGTCCCACTGCCGCCACCACGTCCTGCATGGTGGCGCCGGCCTGCGCCACCAGTGCCGTCCCCGCATCAACCTGCTGCGTGGAGTTGGCGATCAGCGCGCGGATATCGCGCGCGGCGGCCGCGCTGCGCTGGGCCAGGCTGCGCACTTCCGTGGCCACGACGGCAAAGCCGCGCCCCTGCTCGCCCGCGCGCGCCGCTTCCACGGCCGCGTTCAGGGCCAGGATATTCGTCTGGAAGGCCAGCATGTCGATCACGCCGATGATGTCGGCGATCTGCGCCGACGACGCGCTGATCGCTTCCATGGTGTGGATCACCTGCCCCACGGCCTGCCCGCCGTCGCGGGCGATGTTCGCCGCCTCGACGGCCAGCGCGCTGGCGTGGCGGGCGTTGTCGGCGTTCTGCTGCACCGTCGAACTGAGTTCCTCCATGGCGGACGCCGTCTGTTCGAGCGAACTGGCCTGCTCCTCGGTGCGCGCCGACAGGTCGACATTGCCGGCCGCGATCTGCGTCGAGGCCGTGGCGATGGTGTCCGTGCCTTCGCGCACGCGCTGCACGATGTCGAGCAGGTTGCCGTTCATGATGGAGAGCGCGTCGAGCAGCTTGCCCGTCTCGTCGCGCCCATGGCGGCCGAAATGCGACGTCAGGTCGCCGGCGGCCACGGTCTGCGCCACGGTCAGGGCATGCTGCAGGGGCGTGACGATGCTGCGCGTGACCAGCCAGGCCGTCGCCAGCGAAAAGGCGATGGCCAGGCCGCTGAGCGCCAGCATCATGGTGCGCGCCGAGACATATTCCTCGTGCACCTGGGCCCCCGCGGCCTCCATGCGCTCATGCTGGTGCGTGATCAGCGCTTCCAGCGCCGCCATGTAGCGCAGCTGGTCGTCGCGCACGGCGCCCAGCAGCAGCGCCGTCGCCGCGTCGCGCGCGCCCTCGTCGAGCAGGGCCAGTACCTTGTCGCGCCCGCCGTTGAAGGTGGCGCGCGCCTGCGTCACGGCCGCCATCAGCGCGCGGCCCTCCTGCGACAGGACGATGCGTTCGAGCTGGGCCAGGCGCTGCTCCGTGTCCGCGCCGGCCCTGGCGATGGTGGCGCGCTCCTGCGCCAGTTGCTGCGGCTCCGCCATCAGCAGCAGGTTGCGCGAGGAGCGCGCGATGACGTTGACGTTCTTGATGATGTCGTTGGCCAGCACGGTCTTCGGATACTTGTCGTCGATGACGTCGCGCATGCGCAGTTCCAGGCCGGACAGGCGCAGCATGCCCAGCGCGGCAGTGCCCAGCAATAACAGGGTCAACAAGGAAAAGGACCAGCGCAAGCGGGTCCCGATATTCATATTCGCCATCTTCATTCGCATCCTTCAGTGTGGTGCATCGGTCTTCGCGCCGGGCCGGCCTGCAAGGCTGACGGCAATGGCTTGCGCCGCCAGCGGCCATGGAAGGCCGGGCGCAGCGGGCGGAGGGGTCAGCCTGGACAAGGCAGAGGCGGGAGCTTGGAGTGCTACGGCGGCCAGTGTGAGTTATCTCACAGGCAATGTCGCGTTAAGTTTTGCAAAGATTTGCTTAGATGGCAAAACAGCTATTTATATAACACTGTTTTTTTAGTAAGTAGAAACCGCAGCGCTGGCGGGCACCGCGCACAAAAACGGCCGCGCTGGGCGGCCGTCCGGCAGGCGGCAGAGGCGCCGCCCGGAATGCAATCGATCAGAATACTTCCCAATCGTCTTCCTTCGGCTGCGGCTCGCGCCCCGACGGCACGGCGCGCAGCACGGGTCGGGCCCTGGACGGCGCGGGGCGCGGGGACGGCGCCATGCGCGGGCGCACGGCAGTGCGCGCCGGCGCGGCATGGGCCGCCTGCACGCCGTCGAGCTTGAAGACGCTGACCACGCCGGCCAGCTGGCCCGATTGCTCCTGCAGCGATTCGGCGGCGGCCGCCGCCTCTTCCACCAGGGCCGCATTTTGCTGCGTCACCTGGTCCATCTGGCCGATGGCCTGGTTGATCTGGTCGATGCCCGAGCTTTGTTCCTGCGTCGCCAGGCTGATTTCCGCCATGATGTCCGTCACGCGCTGCACGCTGGAGACGATTTCCGCCATCGTGCTGCCCGCCTCGGCCACCAGCTTGCTGCCCGCGTCGACCGCTTCCACGGAATCGCCGATCAGCGTCTTGATTTCTTTCGCTGCGCCAGCCGATCTTTGGGCCAGATTGCGCACTTCCGTCGCCACGACGGCGAAGCCGCGTCCCTGTTCGCCCGCGCGCGCCGCTTCCACGGCCGCGTTCAGGGCCAGGATATTCGTCTGGAAGGCGATGCCGTCGATGACGGAGATGATGTCGACGATCTTGCGCGAGGAATCGTTGATGGCGTCCATGGTCTGGACCACCTTGCCCACCACCTCGCCGCCCTTGACGGCCACGCCCGAGGCGCTGCGCGCCAGCTGGTTCGCCTGCTGGGCATTGTCGGCGTTCTGCCGCACGGTGGACGTCAGCTCTTCCATCGACGACGCCGTCTCTTCCAGCGAACTGGCCTGCTCTTCCGTGCGCGAGGACAGGTCCAGGTTGCCGCTGGCAATTTCCGACGACGCCGTGGCGATCGTCTCCGTGCCGCTGCGCACCTGGCCGACGATGCTGACCAGGCTGGTGTTCATGTCTTTCAGCGCCTGCAGCAGCTGGCCCGTTTCTTCCGTCGTGTGCACCTCGATGTGGCTCGTCAGGTCGCCCGAAGCCACCGTCTGCGCCACTTTCACGGCCGAATTGATCGGCTGCGTGATGGCCCGCGTAATGTAGGCGGCGCAGCCGATGCCCAGCGCCGCAGCCAGCAGGCCCAGGATCAGCATCAGGCTTTCCGAACGCACCACGGCCGCGCTGCCTTCCTTGACGCTGGCGTCGGCCACGCCGTTATTGAGCTTGATGATCTCGTTGAGCGTGGCCTCGGCCTTGCCGAACAGGCCGCGCGAATCGAGATACGTCTTGTAGAAGACCACGAACAGCTCTTTCTGCCGCGCCTCGTCGCGGTTGTCGGCCAGTTGGCGCAGGATGGCGCGCACCTTGTCGTCCTCTCCCTTCCAGGCGGCCCATTCCTCCAGGAAACGCTTCCACAGCACGGCTTCCTCGGCGGTTTGCGGCAGCGGCTCGTACAGCTTGCGGCCCGCCTCGATATTGCTCCAGGCCTTGGTGCGCAGCTGCAGCGCTTCCGCAAATTTGTCTTGCGCCTGGTAATTGTTTTCATAGATGGCGGCCGTCAGGGTGGCGGCGGCGACGGCCGTCTGGCCCTCGTTCATCATCATCAGCCCCTGGATGGACGGCAGGCGCACCACGCCGATTTCATTGACGGCGTTGCCCACGGTGGCGATGCCCGTATAGCCGCAGACGCCGACCACCAGCAAGGCCACCGTCATCACGGCGACGAGGGTCGCCAACTTCCATTTGATCAATAAATTCTTAAACATGGCTAGATCCTTTATAAGTCAAAACTGCTGCTGGCAAGGTTGAGGCTGGCATGTTCGGGTAGAACGGCTGACACTTGTATAAAGGCGGCGGGGTTGGGGCGTACGCTTCGTTACAATTGGCGAGAATTCATAACTGGAAGCATAGTGGAAAATACGCGTGCTGGCTGCTACATACTTGATACAAAACAAGATTTATTTCCTGATTGTGGCGTGCCTTGTACAGCGGCGTCGCAAAATGCTCGCTTACGACGGTTTGGCGCAAAAAATCCTGCTGCCCCCCTATTGGCTGCGCAGTTGATAGTCGTATAAGATGAGCAACAGGCAAACAACAGGCAGACCATGGCTTATCCTATCGAACACAAACTGGTGATCGGCGTCGCGTCCAGCGCGCTGTTCGACCTGTCCGAATCGCACCAGGTCTACCTCGACAGCGGCCCCGAGGAATACCGCAAGTACCAGGAAGCGCATATCGACACGGTCTTGCCGCGCGGCGTGGCCTTCCCTTTCATCCGCCGTTTCCTGGCCATCAACAAGCACTATGCGCGCCAGTCGCCCGTGGAAGTGGTGCTGTTTTCGCGCAATTCGCCGGAAACGGGCTTGCGCGTGATGCATTCCATCGCGCACTACGGCCTCGATATCTCGCGCGCCGCCTTCATGACGGGCAAGCCGCCCTACCCCTACCTGCCCGCCTTCAACGCCTCGCTCTTCCTCAGCGCGAACGAGGACGATGTGCGCAGCGCGCTGGCCTGCGACTATCCGGCCGGCCTGGTGCTGCCATCGCGCACGGAAGACGATGAAAGCGACGAGGAACTGCGCGTGGCCTTCGACTTTGACGGCGTGATCGCCGACGACGAGGCGGAAACCGTCTTCAAGCGCAACAATGACGTCGATGAATTCCATGCCCATGAAACCCTGAACGTGGGCACGCCGCACCGCCCCGGGCCGCTGGCCGGCCTGTTCCAGAAGCTGGCCGCCATGCAGCGCCTGGAAGAAAAGGCGCAGCGGCGCGACCCCGGCTACCGCAAGATCCTGCGCATCGCCATCATCACGGCGCGCAACGCCCCCTCGCACGAGCGCGTCGTGACGACCCTGAAAAGCTGGGGCGTGGCGGCCGACGAGACGTTTTTCCTCGGCGGCATGGACAAATCGCGCGTGCTGGCCGTATTCAAGCCGCATATCTTCTTCGACGACCAGTTGAGCCACCTGAAATCGGCGGGCGGCACGATACCCATGGTGCATGTCCCATTCGGCATCGCCAATGTCCGCGCAGGATAAAACCTGCTGCGCGTCGCGCCTTGCGGCCTGCGATGCTCACCGTACTAGCGTACGGCTGCGCTTCTTGACCACAAATCGCTGCCGCTCGCGACGGTTTTCTCAAGCGCGGAGGTGCGGGCGATGGTCTATAATCTCGCCTGTCAGCGCCGTCACTGGCGGCGCGGCGCGCATCACAGCTGTTCCACTCAACTGCCTCTGCCACTAGTGTCATCGCCTGCATGTCCTTAGACTTAACAAAAGCCCTCCCCAAGCCCGGCAACCGCTACGCGCTGCCCGCCCTGTATGGTTCATCCGACGCCTATGCCCTGGCGCTGGCCGCTTTGGCCTTGAAAGCGCGGGGCCAGATGCTGGCCGTGGTGGTGGCGCAGGCCAGCGACGGCCAGCGCCTGCTCGATGAAATCCCCTGGTTTGGCGGCAAGGAACTGCGCTGCCATCTGCTGCCAGACTGGGAAACCCTGCCCTACGACGCCTTTTCGCCGCACCAGGACCTGGTCTCGGAGCGCCTGGCCACCCTGCACGAAATCCAGTCGCGCCAGTGCGACGTGCTGATCGTGCCGGCCACCACGGCACTGGTGCGCCTGGCGCCGCCGTCCTTTTTGGCCGCCTACACCTTCTTCTTCAAGAAGGGCGAAACGCTGGACGAGGCGCGGCTGAAGTCGCAGCTGACCCTGGCCGGCTACAGCCATGTGTCGCAAGTGATGTCGCCGGGCGAATACTCGGTGCGCGGCGGCCTGCTCGACCTGTTCCCCATGGGTTCCGCCCTGCCCTACCGTCTGGACCTGTTCGGCGACACCATCGAAACCATCCGCACCTTCGACGCCGACACGCAGCGCTCGCTGTATCCCGTGCACGAAGTGCGGCTGCTGCCGGGCCGCGAATTTCCCATGGACGAAGCGGCGCGCACCACCTTCCGCAACCGCTGGCGCGAACAGTTCGAGGGCGACCCGTCGCGCTCCGTCGTCTACAAGGACATCAGCAGCGGCATCGCCTCGGCCGGCATTGAGTATTATCTGCCCCTGTTCTTCGAGCAGACGGCCACCCTGTTCGACTACCTGCCGCCCGACGCCTCGCTGGCCCTGGTGGGCGAGATCGACGCCGCCATCGGGCGCTTCTGGACCGATACCCAGTCGCGCTACCGCTTTTTGAAGGCCGACCGCGAGCGGCCGATTCTGCCGCCCGAAACGCTGTTCCTGTCCGACGAGCAGTTCTTCGGCCTGGCCAAGCCCTACCCGCGCCTGGCGATCAGCAAATCGAACGATGCCCTGGCGTCCGAACTGTCGGCGCCGATTCCCAACATCGCCGTCAACCGCCGCGCCGACGACCCGCTGGCCAACCTGCGCAGCTACCTGCTGCAAGCGGGCCGCCGCGTGATGATCTGCGCCGAAACCAACGGCCGCCGCGAAACCCTGCAGCAGTACTTCAGCGAATACGAGCTGCAGCTGACGCCCGTGGAAGGCAGCGACGGCTTCTTGCAATCAAGCGCCAAGCTGATGCTGGGCGTGGCGCCGCTGCACGCCGGTTTCGAGCTGTTCACGCCCGAGGGCAACCTGGCCTTCATCACGGAGACGGAGCTGTATGCCGGTTCCGGCCGCCGCGTCGGCACCAAGAAACAGGAAGGCGTGACGCAGGTCGAGTCGATGGTGCGCGACCTGTCCGAGCTGAAAATCGGCGACCCCGTGGTGCACATCAACCACGGCATCGGGCGCTACATGGGCCTGACCAGCATGGACCTGGGCGAAGGCGAGACGGAATTTTTGCACCTCGAATACGCCAAGGACACCAAGCTGTACGTGCCCGTGTCGCAGCTGCATGTGATCTCCCGCTATTCGGGCGCCTCGCCGGAAGACGCGCCGCTGCACTCGCTCGGCTCGGGCCAGTGGGAAAAAGCCAAGAAACGCGCGGCCGAACAGGTGCGCGACACGGCCGCTGAGCTGCTCAACCTGTATGCGCGCCGCGCGCTGCGCCAGGGCCACTCCTTCGAATTCTCGTCGCACGACTACCAGCGCTTCGCCGACAGCTTCGGCTTCGACGAGACGCCGGACCAGGCCGAGGCCATCCACAACGTCATCAAGGACATGACGTCCGGTAAACCGATGGACCGCCTCGTGTGCGGCGACGTCGGCTTCGGCAAGACGGAAGTGGCGCTGCGCGCCGCCTTCATCGCCGTCATGGGCGGCAAGCAGGTAGCGATCCTGGCACCCACCACCCTGCTGGCCGAGCAGCATGCGCAAACCTTCGCCGACCGCTTCGCCGACTGGCCCGTGCGCATCGCCGAGCTGTCGCGCTTCCGCACCGGCAAGGAGATCACGCAGGCGTTCAAGGGCATGGCCGACGGCACCATCGACATCGTCATCGGCACGCACAAGCTGCTGTCGGACGACGTGAAATTCACGCGCCTGGGCCTCGTCATCATCGACGAAGAACACCGGTTCGGCGTGCGCCAGAAGGAAGCCTTGAAGGCCTTGCGCGCGGAAGTGGACGTGCTGACCCTGACGGCCACGCCGATCCCGCGCACCCTGGGCATGGCGCTGGAAGGCTTGCGCGACTTTTCCATCATCGCCACGGCGCCGCAAAAGCGCCTGGCGATCAAGACGTTCGTGCGCAGCGAAGGCGAAGCCATCATCCGCGAAGCATGTTTGCGCGAACTCAAGCGCGGTGGCCAGATCTACTTCCTGCACAACGAGGTGGAAACCATCCAGAACCGCCTGGCCATGCTGACGGAACTGCTGCCCGAGGCGCGCATCGCCGTGGCGCACGGCCAGATGCACGAGCGCGACCTGGAAAAGGTCATGCGCGACTTCGTCGCCCAGCGCTTCAACATCTTGCTGTGCACGACCATCATCGAGACGGGCATCGACGTGCCGACGGCGAACACCATCATCATGCACCGCGCCGACAAGTTCGGCCTGGCGCAGCTGCACCAACTGCGCGGCCGCGTGGGCCGCTCGCATCACCAGGCCTACGCCTATTTGCTGGTACACGACGTGCAGGGCCTCACCAAACTGGCGCAGCGCCGCCTGGACGCCATCCAGCAGATGGAAGAACTGGGCAGCGGCTTCTACCTGGCCATGCACGACCTGGAAATCCGCGGCGCCGGCGAGGTGCTGGGCGAGAGCCAGTCGGGCGAGATGACGGAAATCGGCTTCCAGCTGTATTCGGACATGCTCAACGAAGCCGTGCGCTCGCTGAAGGCCGGCAAGGAGCCGGACCTGGCCGCGCCGCTGGCCTCGACCACCGAGATCAACCTGCACGTACCGGCCCTGCTGCCCGCCGACTTCTGCGGCGACGTGCACGAACGCCTGTCGATCTACAAGCGCCTGGCCAACTGCGCCACGCAAGAGAAGATCGACGATATCCAGGAAGAGCTGATCGACCGCTTCGGCAAGCTGCCCGACGCCGTCAAGGCGCTGGTCGAGACGCACCGCCTGCGCATCGCGGCGAAAACCGTGGGCATCGTCAAGATCGACGTGCATGGCGAGGCGGCCACCCTGCAATTCATGGCCAAGCCGCCCATCGACCCGATGCGCATCATCGGCCTGATCCAGAAGAACCGCCACATCAAGCTGCATGGCCAGGACAAGCTGAAAATCACGGCCGCCATGCCGGACCTGGCCGCGCGCGTGACACAGATCAAGACCACCATCAAGCAATTGACGGTGTAGACCATTCATATCATTTATGCAGGCCTGACCCATGACCAATACCAAGACCATCACCATGAATCTGATCCTGCAGGGCCTGGACGGCGCCAGCGCCCGCCTTGATCGCATTGCCGCCCTGGCCGCGCCGACCTCCGTCACGCGCCTGGGGCCGAACGCCGTACGCTGCGAGCAGATCGCCTATTCGCCCGCGCTGCGCCCCACCATCGAGGTGGCGGCCCAGGCGGCGCAGCTGGACGCCACCTACATGATGGGCCAGCGCGAGCTCAGTGAATTCAAGCTCGTGGCGATGGACATGGATTCGACCCTGATCACCATCGAGTGCATCGATGAAATCGCCGACATGCAGGGCTTGAAGCCGCAGGTGGCGGCCATCACGGAAGCGGCCATGCGGGGCGAGCTCGATTTTGCGGCCAGCCTGACGCAGCGCGTGGCCCTGCTTGAAGGCCTCGACGCGTCGGCCCTGCAGCGCGTCTACGACGAACGCCTGAAACTGTCGCCGGGCGCGGAAACCATGCTGGCGGCCGTGCAAAAGGCCGGCCTGAAGACGCTGCTGGTGTCGGGCGGCTTTACCTTCTTCACCGAGCGCCTGAAACAGCGCCTGGGCCTCGACTACACGCACGCGAACGCGCTGGAAATCGTCGACGGCAAGCTGACGGGCAAAGTGTTGGGGGGCATCGTCGACGCCGAGGAAAAGCAGCGCACGGTGGAGCGCGTGTGCGCCGAGATGGGGATTGCGCCATCGCAAGCCATCGTCATGGGCGACGGCGCCAACGACCTGAAGATGATGGGCATCGCCGGCCTGTCCGTGGCCTTCCGCGCCAAGCCCGTGGTGCGCTCGCAGGCGGACGTGGCGCTGAACTTCGTGGGCCTCGATGGCATCCTGAATATCCTGAGCTGATCCTGCCGGGGCATGGCCAGGCGGCCATGCCCCCTTCCTGCCTCCCTACAGCTGCCACATCCGCAACGGCAGCAAGCCCCACCAGGCCAGCACCAGCAGCAGCTGCAGCGCCGCCAGCAAGGCCACCCAATCCCATTTCGCCAATGTGCCCGTCTCGGCCGCCGCGCCGAAGCTGCGCCAGCAGCGCGCCAGGCCGTACGCCATGGCCAGCGGCAGCGCACCTGTCGCCAGGGCCAGCAGCACGCTGGCGAGCGTCACGTCGCCCAGGCGCAGGTAGGACTGGAAATAGAAAAACGGCAGCGGCAGCAGCAGCGCCAGCAGCGACAAGAGGGGCACGAACAGGTGGTCGCCCCGCCCCAGGGTACGCCGCGCAGCCCGGTACGCGCCGACGAGCAGCACGTACAGCAAACCGGCCGCGCCCAGCGCCAGGCTGCCCCACAGCACCAGCATGCGCAGCATCGAAGCGCGCTCATAGCTGCGCAAGCCGTCGCTGAGGATGTGCTTGCCATCTTCCTGCATCAGCACGTGCGACGCGGTGCTGCGGTCGCTGGCGCGGAACAGCAAGCCGCCCACCGGTTCCAGCTCGCGCGGCTCGCCCTGGAACGGAATCAGGAACAGCGACTCGCCATCCCATTTGACGCGCGTAAAACCGAAGACGGCGTCGATCCAGGCCATGCTGGCCATGGCGCCGGGCGACGGCAGGTACACGCCCTGCCAGTTTTCCACCGTGGGCGCGGGCGTGCCGCGCGGGGCCGGCGCGCGCAGCGGCAGTTCCAGGTCGCGCAGCAGCAGGCGGTTGAAGCGTTCATAGTCGGCGTGCTCGGCATCCGTGTTGAAGGCCACGAAAAAGGCGCTGTCCTGTTCAGGGTAGATGCACAGCATGGCGCGAAAACCCACGGCCGTGCCCGGGTGGCAGGCGCCGACCACATTGTGGCGGTCGCGCACGGCCAGCGCCAGGCCGTGGCCCATTGCCAGGCCCGCCTGCGCCGCGTCCGTGCCGGCCGGCTCGGACAAGGCGCCCATCAGGGCCAGGTCGATGAATTGACTGCCCTGCAGCGTGCCGTCGCCCATTAAAAACTGCGCCAGCTTGCCCATGTCGGCGGCCGTGGTGGTAAATTGGGCGGCCGGACGCAGGTACTGGGGCACGGCAGGCTGCGCCACGCCATGCTCGAAGTAGCCCATGGCCAGGCGCGGGTCGGCCTGCGTGCCCGCCTGCGTGCTCATTTGGGTGACAAAGGCAAACGTGCTGTCCGCCATGCCCAGCGGCTGCAGCAGCTGCGCGTCGAGGTAGCGCTCGTACGGCTGCCCCGTAACCTTCTCGATCACCATGCCCAGCAAGCCATAGCCCATGTTCGAATAGGCATAGCGGCTGCCGGGCCGGGTGCGCACGCGCAGCAGATTGCCGCCGCCGTCAAAGGCGTCGGCCAACGGCGTGTCCGGCGCCGGGTGCAGGCTGAACGCCTGCCAGAAGCGGGCGTTGTCCAGGCCGGAAGTGTGCGCCAGCAGGTGGCGGATGCGCACGGGGTCGCTGGCCAGCCATGGATTTCTCAGCGCCAGTTCCGGCAGCACCTGCTGCAAGGGCGTATCGAGCGTGAGCCGGTCTTCGCTGACCAGGCGCAGCACGCCCAGCGCCAGCGCCACCTTGCCCACGGAACCCACCTGCACGCGCGTATCGGCCTGCATGGGTACTTGCTTGGCGGCATCGCGCAGGCCGGAGGCGCCGACTTTGACTGTGCCATCCGGCAAGACTTCACTCCAGACGGCGCCCGCCAGGCCCTCTTCCTTCAAGCCGGCGGCCATCTCGGCCGCCAGGGGGGCGCCGGCGGCATGCGCCGCCGTGGCACAGCACAGCAGCATGGCCGGCAAGGCGCGGCGCAGCCAGAGCCCGGCACGCGCGGCCAGGGCGGGATATTGATTTCTTTTCAACAATATATTCTGCCTTTTTGCGTGGACTGCGCCCCCTCGCCGCCATGCTTGTTACAATTAAAAATTGAGCAACGACAGGAGGCTTCATGCCACAAGATATTACATTCGATACCCAGCTCCAGCAGACCAAGAATCTGGCCTGGTGGCTGTACCTGATACATGGCGCCAGCTTCGTGTTTTCGCTGGGCGCGTTTTCCTTCATTCCGCTCATCATCAATTACGTGAAGCGGGACGAGGCGGCCGGGACCTTCGTATACAGCCATCACGGCTGGATGATCCGTTCCTTCTGGTGGTATGTGGCCTGGGTCGTCCTCGGCGCCGTGCTGTGGGTCACCATCATCGGCATTCCGCTGGCCTTCGTCGTCTGGGGCGTGGCGTGGCTGTGGAAAGCGTATCGTTTGCTGCGCGGTTTCATCGACCTGAACAACAACAGCCCCGTACCGATGTAAACAGCATGCGCGGCAGGCTCGCGCCTGCCGCCGCTACATCGCCGCGAACGCCCGTTCGATATCGGCAATCAAGTCCTGCGGCTCTTCCAGCCCCACGTTCAGGCGCACCAGCTGGCCCGGCAGCGGCCAGCCCTTGCGCATGGCGGCGATGCGATACGGCATCACCAGGCTGTTCGCGCCGCCCCAGCTGTAACCAATCTTGAACAATTGCAAGGCATCGACGAAGCGGTCCGTCTGCGCCTCCGTGTAGCGGGCATCGAACAGCACGGAAAACAGGCCGCCCGCGCCCGTGAAATCGCGCTGCCAGATGGCGTGGCCGGGGCAATCATCAAAGGCCGGATGCAGCACCGTGGCGATCTCCGGCCGGCCCTTGAGCCAGGCGGCCACCGTGCGTGCGCCCCTGTCGTGGG
Organism: Janthinobacterium sp. TND4EL3; assembly: GCF_900156175.1. Classification (GTDB taxonomy): domain Bacteria; phylum Pseudomonadota; class Gammaproteobacteria; order Burkholderiales; family Burkholderiaceae_D; genus Janthinobacterium. The sequence continues at coordinate 91,010 of NZ_FTMV01000016.1, read as the reverse complement.
CGTCGAAACGCAGCTTCATGGTCGGCAAGCCGCGCAGCACCAGGTAGGCGTCGTCCGCGCCCACGCCCATGCCCAGACGCATGTGCGCCTGCGCCAGGCGGTCGTGCAGCGCCCGTTCGCGCGTGATGAGCGCGCCCATCAGCACGTCGGAGCCGCCCGACTGGTATTTCGTCAGCGCCTGCATGATGATGTCCACGCCCAGGTCGAAGCCGCGCAGGGCCAGGCCGGCCGACCAGGTATTGTCCAAAGCGACGAGCACGCCGCGCGCATGGGCTGCCGCGCAGATGGCGGGCAAGTCCGGCACTTCCATCGTCACGGAACCCGGTGCTTCTGTCCAGATGAGCTTGGTATTGTCCTGGATCAATGCCGCGATGCCGGCGCCGATGAGCGGATCATAGTAGCGGGCCGTGATGCCGAAATCCTGCGCCAGCCAGCGTCCCAGTTCGCGGTTCGGGTTGTAGATGTTTTCCGGCAATAGCACGTCGTCGCCCGTTTTCAGCAGGGCAAAGTCCGCCATGGCGATGGCCGCCAGGCCCGACGGCGCCAGCAGGCAGTAATTTCCCCCTTCGATCGCGGCCAGCCGCGCTTCCAGCGTGAACGTGGTGGGCGTGCCGTGCAAGCCGTAGGTGTAGGCGCTCTTCTCTTTCCAGTCGCCCGAACGCATGGCCGCCACGTCCTTGAACAGCACGGTCGAAGCGTGGTGGATGGCGTTGGGAAACGCGGCAAAGCCTTGCGGCGCCTGGTAATCGCTGTGGATCAGCGCGGTCTGCGGGGATTTGGGTGTGGTCATGGCATCGTCGGCAAATAAAAAAGGCGGCCCAGCAACTGCTGGTCCGCCTTGATTGTAAGGGCTTATGCCCTTGCCTGCCGTACGTATGACAGAGTGTTACACCTGCATAAAACTTTTATTCGGCGGCGCCCCACAAGTCGTGCGCGTCGGCCGACGTAATGGTCACGTCAACGAACTGGCCCACCGCCAGCTTGCGGTGCGGCTCGAACGGCGGCTTCACATACACGACGCCGTCGATTTCCGGCGCATCGGCGCTGGAACGGCCCACGCCGCCCGAGCGGGTGACTTCATCGATGAGCACGCGCACGGTCTTGCCGACCTTGGCTTGCAGACGCTTCTTGGAAATTTCTTCCTGCAGCAGCATCACGCGGCCGCGGCGCTCTTCGCGCACTTCTTCCGGCACGGGGTTGGCGATTTCGTTGGCCGTCGCGCCTTCCACCGGGGAATAGGCAAAGCAGCCGAGGCGGTCGATCTGCGCTTCCTTGAGGAAATCGAGCAGGTACTCGAATTCCGCTTCCGTTTCGCCAGGGAAACCGGCGATGAAGGTCGAGCGGATGGTCAGGTCCGGATTGATGGCGCGCCAAGCCTGGATGCGGTCCAAGTTCTTCTCGCCGCTGGCCGGGCGCTTCATGCGCTTCAATACGTCAGGATGCGCATGCTGCATCGGGATATCGAGGTAAGGCAGGATGTGGCCGCCGCTCATCATCGGGATGATCTGGTCCACGTGCGGATACGGATAGACGTAGTGCAGGCGCACCCAGGCGCCGTAGGACTTGGCCAGCTCGCCCAGCGCTTCCGTCAGCTGCGTCATGTGCGTCTTCACGGGACGGCCGTTCCAGAAGCCGGAGCGGAATTTCACGTCCACGCCATAGGCCGAAGTGTCTTGCGAAATGACCAGCAATTCCTTGACGCCGGACTTGAACAGGTTTTCCGCTTCCATCATCAGCTCACCGATCGGGCGCGAGACGAGGTCGCCGCGCATGGACGGGATGATGCAGAAACTGCAACGGTGGTTGCAGCCTTCGGAAATCTTCAGGTAGGCGTAGTGCTTCGGCGTCAGCTTGACGCCTTGCGGCGGCACCAGGTCGAGGAACGGCGCATGCGGTTTCGGCAGGTGCAAATGGACGGAATCCATCACTTCGGCCAGCGCGTGCGGGCCCGTGACGGACAGCACTTTCGGGTGCACCTTCATGATGATGTCGTCGCCGGCAGCATCTTTCTTGGCGCCCAGGCAGCCGGTGACGATCACCTTGCCGTTTTCGGCCAGCGCTTCGCCGATGGCGTCGAGCGACTCTTGCACGGCAGCATCGATGAAACCGCAGGTATTGACGATCACCAGATCGGCGCCAGCATAGGATTTCGCCGTTTCGTAGCCTTCGGCGCGCAGCTGGGTCAGGATTTGTTCGGAATCGACCAGCGCTTTCGGGCAGCCGAGCGAGACAAAGCCCACTTTCGGCGCCGCACCTGGCATGGCCAGCATGGCCTCGGGCTGGGCGGAAGGAACGGGAATACGGTGAATTTCAGACATAGTTGGCAGCTAGTAAAATGGTGAGGCGAATCGGCTATTGTACCCCGAGCCGCCCCTTGCTGGCAGAACTATGCTGCGAATGACACAGATTCGATATCAAAAACACATGCAGTGAGGCGTATGGGCAGCATCGCCGCCCATCGCCATGCATCTGATTACTTCTTGTCCGTCGGCGGGACGGGCGGAACAAACGGGAAGGTGCCGAACAGATTCTTGCTCTGGCTCTGCATCTGCTCCTGCATCTGCACGAACAGGCTCTTGCTCTGGTCGATGTAGTTGTTCATCATGCCTTGCATCATCGGGCCCTGGACATTCATGAACTGGGTCCACATTTCCGGACTGAATGGCTTGCCTTCGAAGCTGCCGGCCGAGGTGCCCGTGAACTTGTGCTGGATGTCCGTAAACGCTTGCACGTTCTTTTCCAGGTAGGAACCCATCATGCCCTGCATGGCGTGGCCATAGTAGCGGATGATCTGCGACAGCACGCCACTGGAAAACATGGGCACGCCGCTGGCTTCCTCTTCCAGGATAATCTGCAGCAAGATGCTGCGTGTCAGATCTTCGCTGGACTTGGCATCGACGACGGTAAATTCCTCATTGTCCAACACCAGCTGCTTGACGTCCGTCAAGGTGATGTAGGAACTGGTTTGCGTGTCGTACAGACGTCGGTTCGGGTATTTCTTAATCAGGCGGTCTATACTTTTTTTTGCACTACTCATCACAAGTTCCACTTATTGCGCCGCAGCGCATACTGAGTTGATCCGAAAAAAAAGCGAACGTGGGTCCGCTTTCGCACCTGCCTACGTTTTCCATTATAGAGTGGAAAACGGCTCCATTGCACATCAGGGTAGTAGATTCCCGCATTTATTGCAACGCAACTAAAAGTAGATTATTGACAAGACCGGAGATTACGCCGGTCTTGCCCGGCAAAACGCTTTGTGAATTAATCTGCCCTGACTTTAACATACCGGCCCGGCGCCGCCTCGATAGGCGCGTGGCGCTTGTTGCCGGGCTTGCCTGGCGCTTTCACGTCGGCACCGCCATGTTCGGCCAAAAAGGCCGCCCATTCCGGCCACCAGCTGCCCACGTGCTCGGTCGCACCTTCCATCCATTGCTCGGCAGTCAAGGGCTTGGCTTTCGCCGTGCGGGCGCCTTTGCCTGCGTCATTGCTCCAGTAGCTGCGCTTTTTCTTCGAGGCCGGGTTGATCACGCCGGCGATATGGCCCGAGGCGCCGAGGATAAAACGGTTGGCTTTCGGCTTTTTCGGGTTCAGCAGGGCCGTGCTGGCGTAGGCCGCGCCCCAGGGCACGATATGGTCTTCGCGCGAGCCGTAGATGAAGGCGGGCGCGTCGATGCTGCTCAGGTCGACCTTTTCGCCGGCCACCGTCAGCTTGCCCGGCACCTTCAGGCTGTTCTCCAGGTAGGTGTTGCGCAGGTACCAGCAGAACATGGGGCCCGGCAAGCCCGTGCCGTCGCCGTTCCAGTACAGCAAATCGAAAGCGGGCGGCTCCTTGCCCTTCAGGTAATTCGACTGCACGTAATTCCACACGAGGTCGTTCGGACGCAGGCTGGAAAAGGTGCTGCCCAGGTCGCGCCCGGACATCAGGCCGCCCTTGGCCAGCGTCTGTTCGCGCAGCGCCACTTGCGGTTCGTCAATAAAGACGTCGAGCGCGCCCGTGTCGCAAAAGTCGAGGAAAGTGGTCAGCAGCGTCAGGCTGGCGGCCGGATTCTCGCCGCGCGCCTTGAGCACGGCCAGCGCCGTCGAAACGATGGTGCCGCCCACGCAGAAGCCGAACATGTTCAGCTTGTCCTGGCCGGAGATGTCCTGCACCACCCGGATGGCTTCGATCACGCCTTGCTCCACGTAATCGTCCCACGTCAGGTGCTGCATGCTCAGGTCAGGGTTGCGCCAGGACATGAGGAACACGGTATTGCCCTGCTCCACCGCATAGCGCACGAGCGAGTTTTCTGGCTGCAAGTCAAGGATGTAGAATTTATTGATGCACGGCGGCACCATCAGCAGGGGCCGCTGGTGTACCGTGGCGGTCGCAGGCGTGTACTGGATCAGCTGGAACAGCGCGTTTTCAAACACCACCGTGCCCGGCGTGGTGGCCACGTTGCGGCCCACTTCGAAGGCCGATTCGTCCGATTGCGAAATGCGGCCCTTCTGCATGTCGGCCAGCATATTGCTCAAGCCCTTGGCCAGGCTCTCGCCCTTGGTCTCGATCAGGGTTTGCTGGGCGTCGGGATTGGTGGCAAGAAAATTGGCGGGCGACATGGCGTCGACGATTTGCTGTACCGCAAAGGCAATCTTTTGTTTCTGGTGCGGCGTCGCTTCCACGGCGTCGGCCATGGCGATGAGAAATTCCGCGTTCAGCAGGTAGGCGGCCGCATTGAAGGCCGACAGGGGGCTGGCGTGCCAGGCGGGCGCGGCGAAGCGGCGGTCCTTCAGCTCCGGCGCCTTGCCGGCCATGAAATCGGCCCACAAGCCCGTCAGCTTGGCCACGTAGGCATTTTTCAGTTGCTCGATCACGTCCGGCTTGATGCTGGCGCCCGCATCCTGCAAAATGCCGGCAATCGGATTGGCTGCCGGCTGCGGTACCATGTTGAACCACGTTTTCCACTGCTCAGGATTGCTGATCTGCGCCATCCATTCCTTGGTCATCATTTGAGGATCGGGCATATTCATAGCTATATAAGTCCATTCAAGAATTGGGGACGCCGAACAAAACCTACTGCGCGTCGGTATAGGCGGCCTGCGATGCTCACCGTACCTTCGTACGGTTGCGCTTCTTAGCCACCTCTCCCTTCCGCTCTCTACGGTTTTGCGCGGCGTCGAAACGTAGTCGAAAAATAGAAAACTTTAATATCAACTGCATGCAAACTCTTACTAATTGCCAATACCAATGATGCTCATGACCGCTGTTGCCTGGATCTATGTCGTCGGCCTCATGGCGCTGACGGAACCGTCCATCGTCGCCGGGGTGATGACCTTCGTGCTGTACTGCGTCATCCCGCTGTCCATCCTATTCTATCTGACGGGCTCGCGGCGACGCAAACGCAAGGCTGAGCACGCCGCCGAACTGCGTGCGCGCGCCCTCTCCTCAACAGACGATAAAACAAAAACGGCAGACACATAAGTGCCTGCCGTGCAGATTATTTGCGCCAGATCAAACTGGCCTGCCTTCCCGTGACGCCATCGCGCCGGTACGAGTAAAACTGCGCCGCATCGCTGACCGTGCAGTATTCCCCGCCCGCCACTTGCGCGACGCCATCGCGCAACAGCATGGTGCGCGCCAGCGCATAGATGTCGGCCAGGTACTTGCCAGGCTTGCCGGCGATGGCGGCAAACGCGGCGGACAACACTTGCCGTTCGGCATCGTCGCGCGCGCCGTCGCGGAACGCCTGCAGCACGTCCTGCCCCACCTCGAATTGCTGCGGACCAATGGCCGGCCCCAGCCAGGCGAGGATCTCCGTCGCGCCCTGCGCCCGCATGCTGTCCACCGTGCGCTGCAAGACGCCGTTGGCCAGGCCGCGCCAGCCCGCGTGGGCCGCGCCGACGACCAGACCATCGGTCGAACAAAACAGCACCGGCAGGCAATCGGCCGTCATCACCACGCACACGGCGCCCTCCCGCGTGGCGATGCTGGCGTCCGCATCGGGCACGCAACCGCGCAGGCTGGCCGCGTCGGCCACGGCCACGCCATGCACCTGCGACAGCCAGGCCGGTTCGGACGGCAAGACTGCCGCCAGCCGGGCGCGGTTGGCCGCCACATGCGCAGCATCGTCGCCCACGTGCGTGCCCAGGTTCAAGCCGCCGCCGCCCTGCCCGTCGCCATATGGCCCCTGGCTGACGCCGCCCGCGCGCACGGTCGCCAGCGCACCCACGCTGGCGGGCAGGCCGGGCCAATGGGGAATAATGCAAGGCAACGGTGACGTCATCAGACCTGTTCCGGCTCGGGAATGCCGGCCGTGGCGATCAGTTGCGCGAAATCATCGGCCAGCGGCACGATCCATTCGCATGCTTCCAGGGTGCCCGGATGCACGAGGCCCAGGCGGCGCGCCTGCAGCGCCTGGCGCGAGAAGACGGACACCAGGTGCTGCTTGCCGTACACGTAATCGCCGACCAGCGCAAAGCCCAGGTGCTGCATGTGCACGCGGATCTGGTGCGTGCGGCCTGTTTCCAGGCGACATTGCATCAGGCTCACGGGACGGCGGTCGAGTTCGCCGCTGCCGATCAATTCATAGTGCGTGATGGCGGGCTTGGCGGTGAAATTCTCCGACACGGCCATCTTGACCCGGTCGCGCGGGTGGCGCGCGATGGACGCATCGATGGTGCCCGCCATTTTCGGCGTGCCCCATACCAGCGCGAAATACTCGCGCTTGACGGTGCGTGCCTGCAGCTGGCGCACCAGGTCCGTTTGCGAAGCCAGGGTCTTGCCGACCACCATCAGGCCGCTCGTATCCTTGTCCAGGCGGTGCACGATGCCGGCGCGCGGCACGCCAGCCAGTTGCGGGCAGTGGTGCAGCAGGCCGTTGAGCAGGGTGCCCGACCAGTTGCCGGGGCCCGGATGCACGACCAGGCCGGCAGGTTTGTTGATGACGATGATATGCTCATCTTCGTGCACGATGTTCAATTCCATCGCTTCCGGCTTAAAAGCCTCGTCTTCCGGCGCGCTTTGCGGCAGAATGACGATCTTCTCGTCGCCATAGGCGGTCATGTTGCGTTTGGCAACTTTTCCATCGACGGTCACGAAACCGGCTTCCAGCCACAATTGCAAGCGGCTGCGCGAGTATTGCGGCACCAGCTGGGCGATGACTTTATCGAGGCGGTGGCCGCAGGCGTCCGGCGTCAGTTCCAATGTAATCGGGGCCATTTCCTCGAAGACGTCGTCGGCGGCAAAATCGCCGTCAAACGCCTCTTCGGCAGCATGGTCAGAAAGGGAGTCAAACGCGGGGTCAGCCAAATTAGGCTTCGGAGTTAATATCACAGCATTCCCATCGGCTATAATCAGCCTATTGTAAAATCTTGGTTAAAACCTTCTTGCAAAACGTCATGCAAAAAAAATTATCGTTGGTAGTCGCTTCAGTCGTTCTGCTCGGCATGTCCGCTTGCAGCTTGTTGCCTGAAAAAGTGGATGAGACCAAAAACTGGTCCGTTACGAAATTATACTCGGAGGCGCGTGAAGAAATGGCCGGGCAGCACTATGAAGCTGCAATCGGCCTGTTCCAGAAGCTGGAGGCTAACTATCCTTTCGGCAACTATGCTCTGCAAGCGCAGATGGAGATCGCTTACGCATATTATAAGTCGGGAGACCAGGCTCAGGCACTGGCCGCCGTCGAACGCTTCATCAAGTTGCATCCGAACCACGCCAATGTGGACTATATGTACTACCTGCGGGGCCTGATCAGCTTTAACGACCAGATCAGCTTCCTCAATTTCCTGTATGAGCAAGATCCGACCGAGCGCGACCCGAAAGCCACGCGCGAAGCATTTGCCGCGTTCAAGCAACTGGTCGACAAGTTTCCAAATAGTAAATATGCGCCCGATTCGCTGGCCCGCATGAACTATTTGATCGATGCCATGGCGAAATATGAAGTGCACGTGGCGCGCTATTACTACCGCCGCGGCGCCTACCTGGCCGCCGCCAACCGCGCGCAAGCGACGATCAGCGACTTCGCCGCTTCGCCAGCCATCGAGGAAGCGCTGTTCATCATGTACCGCTCGTACGACAAGCTGGGCTTGACCGACCTGCGCGACGACACCCTGCGCGTGCTGACCAAGAACTACCCGAACACGGCATTCCTCAGCCCGGAAGGGGTGAACAAGGAACGCAAGTGGTGGAAATTCTGGCAGTAAAATGAAAAAACCGGAGCTTGCTCCGGTTTTTTACTTATTCGCCGACCTTGCGCCGGAACACCCAGCTCTTGTCGTTCGACGCTTCCGGCACGAAACCGTAGCCATCGACGTCGAACTGCTTGAGCTGCTCGGGATCGCGGATATTGTGGACGGCCGCATAGCGGGCCAGCATGCCGCGCGCGCGCTTGGCGTAGAACGAGATGATTTTATACTTGCCGTTCTTCCAGTCCTCGAACACGGGCGCGATGACGGGCACGTCCAGCTGGCGCGGCTTGACGGATTTGAAATATTCCTCGGAGGCAAGATTAACCAGCACTTGCGCGCCCTGCTCCTTCGCCGTGCGGTTCAGGCCGTTGGTGATGGTGTCGCCCCAGAACGCATACAGATCCTTGCCGCGCGCGGTGGACAGGCGCGTGCCCATTTCCAGGCGGTGCGGGTGGATCAGGTCGAGCGGGCGCAGCAAGCCGTACAGCCCGGATAAAATGCGCACGCGCGACTGGGCATAATCGAGCTGGGCCGGCTGCAGGCTGCGCGCCTCGAAACCGGCGTACACGTCGCCATTGAAGGCCATGATGGCCTGGTGCGCGTCGTCGAGCTTGGGGGTCCAGGATGCGTAGCGGGCCACGTTAAGGGCGGACAAGGCGTCGGAAATGCCCATCAGGCTGCCCACTTCGGCGGGCGAAAACTGGCGCATGCGCTCTATCAGCTGGGCGGAATGGTCGAGAAAATCGGGGGTGCTGTGCAACGAGGTTGTTGGCGGCGTCTCCAGGTCGAGACTCTTGGCGGGCGAAAGCACGATCAACATAAATTATCACTACAAAATAGAATTGCCGACATGATACCTGCTCCACAAAAACTCGTCCTCGACACCAACGTCTGCCTCGACCTGTTCGTCTTCAACGACCCGCGCTGGGCGCCCCTGCTGGCGGCCATCGAAAGCGGCGCCGTGCACGCCATTACGCGCGAAGATTGCCGCGCGGAATATCTTGTCGTATTGCATTATAAACATCTGCCCCTCGACGAGGCCAGCCGCGCTGTCGCCGCCGCCCGCTTCGACGCCCACATCACGGTCGTGGCGCCGCCCGTGTCCGGCGTGCGCCTGCCCGTCTGCACGGACAAGGATGACCAGAAATTCCTCGAACTGGCGCGCGACGCCAATGCCGACATCCTCATCACCAAGGACAAGGCGCTGCTGAAACTGGCCCGCAAGACGGCCAAGGCCGGCATGTTCAAGATCATGGTGCCGGAAGGCTGGGCCTTGCCAGGCTGAGCCATCAAGGCCCGCACGGAACGCCACGCGCTGCGCTAGAATGGGAAACGATTCCACTTTCCGCACCGCGCCCCTACCGTTCATGAACAGCCCGTCCCTGCCCCACCTGACTCCCACCCTGACCAGCCGTTTGCCTCTCGTGGGCACCACCGTGTTTACCCGCATGTCCAGCCTGGCGGCCCGGCACGGCGCCGTCAACCTGGGCCAGGGCTTTCCCGACTTCGATTGCGACCCGGCCCTCGTCGACCTCGTCGGCGGCGCCATGCGCGCCGGCCACAACCAGTATCCCATGATGACGGGCGCCGCGCCCCTGCGCGAGGCCATTGCCGCGAAGATCGCCAGCCTGTACGGCCACGGCTACGATGCGGGCACGGAAATCACCGTCACGGCCGGCGCCACGCAGGCGCTGACCACGGCCATTTTGTGCTGCGTGCACCCGGGCGACGAAGTCATCGTCATCGAACCGGCCTACGACAGCTATTTGCCGGCCATCGCGCTGGCCGGCGGCGTGCCCGTGCTGGTGTCCATGGAGGTGACGGAGTCCGGCTACAGCGTGCCGTGGGACAAGCTCGCTGCCGCCGTCAGCCCCAAGACGCGCTTGATCATCATCAATACGCCGCATAACCCGACGGGCACGATCCTGCGCCCGGCCGACGTGGCGGCGCTGGCCGACATCGTGCGCGGCACGCAAATCCTGATTTTATCGGATGAAGTCTACGAGCACATGGTATACGACGGCGTGCCGCACGCCTCGCTGAGCCGCAATCCTGAACTGGCGGCGCGCAGCTTCATCGTGTCCAGCTTCGGCAAGACGTATCACGTGACGGGATGGAAAGTCGGCTATGTGGCGGCGCCCGCGGCCCTGACGGCCGAGTTTCGCAAGGTGCACCAGTACAACGTGTTTACCGTCAACACGCCGATGCAGCACGGCATCGCCGGCTACATGGCCGATCCGCAGCCCTATCTGGACTTGCCCGCGTTTTACCAGCGCAAGCGCGATTTGTTCCGCGACGGCCTGGCGGGCAGCCGCTTCACCCTGCTGCCGGCCGACGGCACGTATTTCCAATGCGTGCGCTACGATGCCATTTCGCACGATACCGAAGCCCGGTTCGCCGAATGGCTGACGGCGGAAATCAAGGTGGCCGCCATTCCCGTGTCCGCGTTTTACGCGCAGGGCCAGGAGTCGGGCATCGTGCGTTTCTGTTTTGCCAAGAAAGACGAGACCTTGCGCCTGGCGCTGGAGCGCCTGCGCAGCATTTAACGACAGTACTGCTCCGCCCCCCGGCGGGGCAAAGGATGACAGCATGGTACAGCGTCGCATCGGCCCGGCCGACCTGGTTCCCGGCGAACCCCTGCCCTGGGATCTGTTTCTGGCTGACCATAGTGCCGGCCCGCAACTGCGCAAGGGGCAGATCATCACGGACGGCGCCCAGCTGGGCCGGCTGATGCAGCTGGGCCTGTACGCGGGCGCGCCTGACCAGCCATCCGTCTTGCGCCTGCTCAATGAGGCGGCGCAGCGCCTGGAACGGCTGCTGCTGGACATGCGCAGCGAAAGCAATGCCGAGCGCGACGTGCGCGACATCGCCCGCGAACTGCTGCGCGCGCTCGAACACGATGCCGACATCGCCCTGGCCAGCATCCTGCTCAACCAGATCGCCGGCAGCTACGCCGTGCGCCACTGCATTGAAACGGCGCTGCTGGCCATGCTGGTGGGCCGCAGCATGCACAAGGCCCACGACGAACTATTATTGATCGGCGCGGCCGCGCTGACGATGAACGTGGGCATGCTGCGCCACCACGACAGCTTCCAGGACCGTCGCGGACCCCTGAACGACGAAGAAATGCGCATCGTGCGGCAGCATCCGCAGGAAAGCACGGAATTGCTGCGCTGCGCCGGCGTCGACGACGAGGAATGGCTCAGTTGCGTGCTGCTGCACCATGAAAACGACGACGGCAGCGGCTACCCGCAGGGGCGCACGGCCGATGAAATCCTGCAGAATGCCAAGCTGATCGGCCTGGCCGACCGCTATTGCGCCCGCGTCTCGGCGCGCAACTACCGGCGCTCCATCGTGCCCGACCAGGCCTTGCAGCACATTTTCCTCGACCAGGGCGTGCCCGTCGATCCGCTGCTGGGAGAGCAGTTCGTCAAGCTGCTGGGCAAATATCCGCCCGGCACCCTGGTGCGCCTGCGCAGCGGCGAACTGGGCGTCGTCACGCAGCGGGGCGCCGCCCATGTGCATCCGCTCAGCGATCCGCTGGGCGCGCCCCTTTCTGCCGCCGAACTATCGCGGATGACGCCGCGCGACACGGGCGACAGCCAGTTCGCCATCGTCTCGTCGCTGCATGAAGACGACGCCGGCGTGCATTTCAGCATGCGCAATGTATGGGGGGACGAGGCGCGGCTGTAGCGCCTGTTTCAAACGAGGTGAGTGCAAGTAGGCAGAAATTTAACTTTTCTTCTTATAGCAAATGTAATCACATGCCGCTTTGTCATCCACCTCCTCCATGCAACGCTTGTAGCAATCCTTGGCCTGCAACTTTCCGGTGCCCGACTTGATTTCCTCTTCAGGCTTGGCCTCATCGGCAGGCTTGGCCGCCTCGACTGATTTGGCCGTCTCGACAGGTTTGAGCTCCTCGGCGGCCAAGCCGCTTGAAGTCGCGGCAAAAAAAGCCAATAAATAAATGATCGAGATTTTCTTCATTTCATCTCCAAAAAATACATCGTTTTAAGCAATCCGGTTTCATACTCATGGTAATCGGGCAACGACGCTCATAGTTTGGCTTCCAGATCGAAGCGGAATCTGTCGCGAGAAGGCCGCACGCTGCGACGCTCAAAGTCCGCATCCTCTGCAAAAAAAGATTCGATGCGTGTGGCGTCACCCGACAAGGTGTGGTCAAACGTGAATTTGGCGCGCCAGCCGGACGCAAATGTCCATATGGCCTGCGAACTCAGCTCAGAACGCCGGGACGTGTACAGCTTGCGCGTAGCCGTTGAGCGCACCCAGCCGGACGGCGTCCAGTTCGCATCGACGTTCAGCTTCAGCGGCAGGCCAGCAACGGCATGGCTGCCGCCGAACTTGGCGCTCCAACGCGACTGATCCGCCAGCCGGTTGTCGGGCCCAGGCACGGTCGAGACAGAAGAATGAGCCAAGGTCACGCTGCCATGCAGATTCATGTCTGGACTGGCCTTCCATAATTCACGCAATTGCAACTGCGCTTCGAGACTGAGTCCATGGCTGCGGGCCGTGCCCAGGTTGGCGGGGCGGGCCACGTAACGCGGCAGCGCCGACCAGGGCACATTTTCCAGCTGAATATCGGTACCGATCAAACCATCAATGTGCCGCGAGAACGCTTCCAGCGTGATGATGCTGTCGTCGCCGATGTAGTGTTCGTAAGCCAGGTTCAATCCCGCCGTTTTTTCCGGCCGCAGCTTCGGCTGGCCCGCCGTGTCGGCATAGGCAATGCTGTTCTGGCCACAAGCGCCCGGTGCGCACGGCGCCAGCGGATTAATCGTTGGCCGCCCTGTCAGCTGGTCGAGAAACGGCGCCGTCAACGTACGCGCCAGGCCCAGGCGCAGATGCCGTTCAGTGACACCTGGCAATTTCCACGACACATGGCCGCTCGGCGCCCACGAGGTGAACTTGCTGCTGCCGCCATATATGCCTTCGTCGATGTCGGTGGTGCGTCGCTCCCCACTCAGTCCAAGATTGACACCGAGCACCTTATTGACACGCCACTCATCCTGCGCGAAGGCGCTGAAGCGGCAGTCACGCACATCGCGCCGGTTGCCCAATACCTGCAGGCTGGCATCAGCGACACCATCGAGCAAATAGGCAAACTCGTTACTTGAACGCGACTGCACGACGCTGGCGCCAGTCTTGATGTCATGCGCGCCGATTGTCCGCGTATAGTCGAGTTTAATGGTGTTGCCACGATTATGACTCGATCGCGGCGACTGACGCAGCTGGTCCGGCGCATCGATATAGGCTTCCAGGCGGTTGTTGTCGCGCGTCAAGTGATAATGGCTCGACAGCAGGCGCAGTATCAACTTTGATTGGCGATCCGGACGAAAAGTCCATTTCAAGGGCAACGACAAAGTGGTCAACGGCGAGCCGCCATCTGAGAAGACCATGTGCGGCCTCGATTGGGGCGCCGACCACGTATCACTTTCTACGCCACGGTTGCTGACCTTGAACCATAGCAGCCCCGGATCGAACTCCAGCACGTGGCGCCTCCCCGCCTCCCAGGATACCGTGCCACCCAGACTCAGGCGGTCGGTGCGCGTCCAGCCCGTCGTACTGCCAACTTGCTGAACGACAGCTGGCGCATCATCGAACCAGCGTCGTACACTCACGCTGCTGTCATCGCTGCGCGTTTGCGAACCGGCCGATACCTGGGCCGCAAAGATCCAGGGTGAACCAGCCTCGGCGCGATTGGTGGACCAGGAAAAATTGCTTCCATGCTCGCTCCCGCCAGCCAGCGCGCCAAGGCGTAGTTGCGTAACTGTCTTCAGACGTTTTGCTTTGCGGGAAATGATATTGATGGTGCCGGCGCTACCATATGGCCCGAACTCGGCCAGCGATGACTTGACAATTTCAATGCTTTCCACATGGGTGACGTCCAGTTCCAGCGGTTCCTTGCCGGCCGGGGCGGCGACGCCGTCAATCAGCACCTGCGTGTAGCCAGGCAATCCCATCAGGCCAAGGCGGCCATTGGCGGAAATGGTGACCGCAGGCTCCTTGCGCAACAGTTCCTGCACATTATTGGCGCCGCTCGCTTCGATACTGGCCCGGCCTATGACAATCTTCCCGGCGATAAACTCGCGCCGCGCCTGCACGTCCGTCTGGCCGCCTTTGATATCAACGACAGGTACCGTGTCCGCCTGAATGCCCGTCGCATCAGCAGATACTTGCTTCGCGTGCACTGCACCAGCCATTGCCAGTTCAAAAATAAATGCGTGTGCCAATAAGAACGGAAACTTCTGTATCCCCACGCAACGTCCTCTATTATTCACGCCATGCATTTTTCCACGGCGCGAGATTTCTTCGTATTGCCGATAGACATTAATTTACACATTACCATTTATATTTAAACAACTCAAGAAAATTTAGAATATGGAAATATTATCTCTTCTTGAAAGTTTCTCCAGCATTAGCGTGATTTTCCATGGACTTGATCATGAACTGGAAAAGAAGACCTGTTCGCCCACAGATTTTTTAGCAAGCGCAACTGGCAGCCAAGCATGCGGGCGCCAGCCGCAAATGACCATCTCACGGTTTCGGCGGACGGATGCCCGTGTATTGTGCGCTGACGAGCAGCCATTGATGATCGACGCGCCGGGCGACATAGCCGGCGCGCATGGCGAAGGTGCGGGCTGCCCCTTCCTGATCGAGCCGGTAGGACAGCCGGGCCGAGATGAGCGCCGTATCGCCAAAGAGGCGCACTGCCGGCTCATCGACCTGGACTTGAGGACTCGGCCGCTTCTGCTCGGGCGCGTAGAAGGACAGCATCTTTTCACGCGCGTCCACCTCGCCGACAGGCGATATTTCCACGTAATTCTCGGCCGTGATGGCTTTCAAGGCGGCCTGGTCGAAGCTGCTCTGGGCCTGCGCATGGCGCTGCACCAGCGCCAGCAGTTCGGCGTCGGCGGGCGCCGCGTTCGCACTGCCGATCACGCCCAAGGCGCCCAGCAGGCAGGTGGAAAGAAGATGTGAAAGGGGCAATTTCATGCGTGTTCATCCTGGTGATGGTCGTTGGAAAGCGTCCGGTGATGACGGCGGCAGTATCGAACGCCCGCTTGCGGGCCGCGCATCGCGAGAAGGCCCACTGCATGCTACCCGCTTGCCCTTGTATATAGCATGCCATTGCGACAAACCGCCGGATTGCTGGATTGAAATGCCATTTTCAGGCTCGGGATGGGCATGGCGATGCGTTCAGACATGCCCGCAGCCCTGCCTCAGCGCCCGCTCGCAGGCGCATCCAGCAACTTGTGTTGCAGATCCAGGTTGAGCGCCCACTGCTCTTGCACGGGAATGGCGCACCGCGAACTGGTCTTGAGGGAACCCTCTTGCGTCCACAGCAATGGATAAAAATTCAGGCATAGCTCGCCGCTCAAGGGCAATTCGGGCAATTCGTCAAAGTCCTCCGCGTCACCAGGCTGGCGGCCGTAAAACTGCCGCAGCTGGCTCGTAAAAGCCCACTCGACAAACGCCGTGAAGCCGATCTCCAGCGCTTCCCACTCCAGCGTTTCGGGGGCAAGGTAATACATATTGCCCTGGTCGGCCCCGAGCCCGCCGCCATTGATGGCAAAAAAGCCGCCCAGCACATCATCGGCGACCAGCAGAAAACCGTCGGCCTTGCCTTTGTTCCAGGCGGCAATATCCCGGCCCAGCCTGGCATGTCCCGACCCCAGTATGCGCAGCCAGCCCCCGTCCACCAGGATGCCCCCCGTTTCATAGGCTATCGCCCCCAGGGCAGAACGCGTGGTGACCTGCAGGCTCAGCAGCACATCCTCCCTGCCGGCCGAGGGCGGCAGCAATTCCACCGGCAAGTCGGCCTCGTCGGCCCATTGCCTGATCAGGGGAAATGCAGGGTCTTCGCTTTCGAGTAATTCATTCAATGTACGCATGCAATCTGACCTTATCGATGACCGCTTCCGGCGGTCGGAATGCGCACGGCGACGCAGGCACTGTCTGGCGGGCGGCACCCGGCACCGTTCATTTTGCGGACTTCAGGTAGGCCCGCAAGCCATGCGTGAGCACAAAAGGAAACACGCTCGCATGGTCTTCGTCCTCGAATACGCGCAAGCGCGTTTTCAGATTCGGAAACTTGCGCGATTTCAGCTTGCCGTCGAACTCGCGCAAGTCGGCCACCATGTCGGCGCCTTCCTCGGCACGCGAACGCTTCTTGCCTGCCGACAACTTTTCCAGGCCGCCGATGCCGAAGAACACGGACGCGGGCAAGTCCTTGTGGCTGCCCGCATACGCCTGCTCGCGGTCGAACATGACGCCGGCGTCGTACCACAGCGAGGGACTGCCGAGGATGTAGTGCTCGAAGGTGCGCGGTTCCGTCAGCAGCAATTGCAGGCCCAGCAGGCTGCCGTAGGAGTGGCCGATAAACACCTTGCGCTGCATGTTGACGCGATAGTTACTGGCGATGAAGGGAAACACCTCGCCCGAGACGAACTGGCCATAGGCCGCCGCTTCGCCGAACGCCGGCTGGCGCCCCGGCATGTCCGAGCGGTAATCGTGCTTGCGCGGCGTGGTGGGCGTGTAATCGCGGCGGCGGCTGTACACGCCGCCATCGCCGTTGGCATACGACAGGCCGACCACCACCACCTCTTCCATGCCCGCATGCTTGTTCAGGCGCTGGGCGATATTGCGCACGACGGGAAACGCATAATTGGCATCGACGACGAACAGCACCGGATAGCGTTTATTCCCCTGACGGTAGGAATCGGGCAAGGCGACGTAGAGCTGGTAGTCGCGCTTCAATCCTTGTGCGCGGATGTCGCGCACTTCCGTATTCTCTAAAACGTAGCTGGCGGGCGCGCTGGCGGGGGCGGCCAGGGCATTGTTGAGCAGGCAGCAGAGTGCGAGCAGCAGGCTGAGGGATTTCAAACGGGGTTCCTTGACGTAGTCAGTGATGGCGCGATGATATCAACAATGTGAAACAGAAATGACACTGTTCCAACAATGCAAAAAATACATCCTCACTACAATATCAAAACTCGCCCTCCATGAGCAAGTCTTCCGGCAAGGTCTCGGGCATGAGGGCCAGCAGCGCTGGCGGGATATAGTGCGCGGCTTGCCGCTCATCTTCCGCCAGGCATGGAAAATCGACGATGAAATGCGCGATATGGCTCAGATACTGCTCGACCAGCTTGCGATACGGCTCGCTGACGCGTTCTGCCTTCAACTCCAGCAGCGTGGCATGGGCGCGCTGGAGGAAAATGGGGATCACATAATAGTTCTTGCTCAGGAAAAGGCCCGTCACCTGGTTGACATGGCACACCAGCGCATACGTCGGGCTGGCCAAGCGGTAACACTGGTCCGGACACAGGCGCGGCGAATTGATATGTTCCTGGTAGCGCCTGATTTCCCGGCGCGCCTCTTTCGCCCCCTCGCGTTCATTGCGCACGGCCCGTCCTTTCAATCTTGTTCACTAGCAATATCCGCCACATGCAGGGCGTGGAACGCGAGCAAGTCATCTCGTCGCAGCATGTCTGTCAGACAGACAATCTTGACTGAACTCAACATCGTTTCATGTGAGGCGGCATGAAATTGCCTATCCCCTTCGTAGTCATGGGACACCAGCACGATGGGGGCGCCATTCAAGACCTCCGTGGTCGTGAAGCAGGCGGTATTCGGGGCATCGGGGAATGTCCAGGCAGCGCTCATCTTGTCTTGTCCACGGATTCATTCGTTTCAATTGGGGCGGCGGCAGTCCATAACGCCGGCAACGCCGCCGACAGCACGCGCGTTCGTATCGTGCCCGCCCCGCTTGCCAAGGGCGGCGCCGCAATCGGCCACACTTACCTGGCCGCCGCCAGCTGCACCAGCTTGCGCTCGACAAAGGCCTGCAGCTGCGGCGACAGGGTTTGCAAGCCCCTGGCCCGCTCGAACGCCTGGCGCGCCTGGGCCGGGTGGTTGTCCGCTTGCAAGGCTATCCCCAGGCCCATCCACCAGACGCTGTTGTCGGGCGCCGCCTGCAGGGCCAGCTGATAGTGTTCGGCCGCTTCGCGGTAGCGCTGTTCGCGCTGCAGCACGCCGGCCAGGAAGGCGTGGTATTCGCCGTTGTCGGCCGCGTACGGCAGGCTGCGCATGAGAGTGTCGAGGGCAGCCGCGCCGCCGTTGGCCTTGTCCAGCTGCAGACGGGCCAGCATCATCGCTTGCGCCGGCTGTTTCGGGTCCAGTGCCAGGCTCAGCTGCAACTGGCGGGCCGCGTCGTCGGGGCGCTGCGCTTCGAGCAGCAGGCGCACCAGGGTTTCGCGCGCGCCCTGGTGGCGCGGGTCCAGCTGCAGCGTCTGCTGCAAGGCCTGCATGGCGTCGGAGACGCGGCCATCCTGCAGCTGCGCCAGCGCGCGCCGGTATTCATTCTCCACGCGCTGCTGCGGCGTGACTTGTTTTCCGTCGATAAGGCGTTCGCTGGCGGCGGGCGCTGCCGTCTTCACGACGGGTGCGGCGGCAGGCTTGGGGGCTTTTTCCGTGCTGCGCCTCGGTTCGGCGGGCCGCGCCTTGGCCGGGGCCGGGGCCGGGGCGGTTTCCGCGGCCTGGAAGACGGGCTCGGGCGCCACCGGCGCTGCGGCGACCGGCGCAGGTACAGGCGCAGGTACAGGTACAGGCACAGGAACGGGCAGCGGAACAGGCACCGGCTTGCTGGCGACGCTGACCAGCACGGGCGGCACGGCCGGGCGCTTCCAGTACACCCAGCCGAGGGCGATGGCCGCTGCCGTCAGGCCGGCCGCGCCGCCGAAGACCAGCGCGCGCGACACGCCCCGCTCGCGTTCGGGCACGGAGCGGATGCCGCCCGCGTCGCCGCGCCCCTCGGGCGTGCCGCGGGCGTCAAGGTCTTGCAACATCTTGTTAATCAGGCTCATCTACAGGCTCATCTTCGTCATCGGTTCAATAAGGTCCAGCTCAGGGCACTGGCGGCGGCCAGCACGCCGGCGCCGGCCAGCCAGGGCCAGGGCTTGCGCCAGAAGCGGGGTTTGCTGGCCAGGGTGTCGCTGGCGGCCAGGGCCACGTGGCGGCCGCTGACCTGCTGCCGGCCTTCGCCATACGCCGCCATCAGCGCCTTGTGCGCCATGATGTTGATCAGGCGCGGGATGCCGCCGGAAGCCTGGTACAGCTTGCTCACGCCGCTGCGGCTGAACAGGCGCGCGCCGTCGAAGCCGGCCACGCGCAAACGGTGCGCCACGTAAAAATCCACATCGTCGCGGCACAGAGGGCCCAGGTGGTAGTGAAAGGTGATGCGCTGCGCCAGCTGGCGGATCTCCGGCAGGGCCAGCTTGACGTCCAGCTCGGGCTGGCCAAACAGCACGATTTGCAGCAGCTTGCGCTTTTCCGTTTCCAGGTTGGTCAGCAGGCGCAAGGCTTCGAGGCTGTCGACGGGAATCGCCTGCGCCTCGTCCACGCATAGGAGCACGCACTTGCCCTGCGCCGCCAGGTTGAGCAGGCGCAAGTTGAGCGACTTGAGCAATTGATGCTGATCAGCATCTTTCTCCAGCAACACATCGAGGTCGTCGGCCAGGGCCAGGATCAGCGCGCGGGGCGGCAGGTTCGGATTCGGAATGTAGGCCGTGACGAATTCCGGCCCCAGCGACTGCATGAACTTGCGGCACAGAAACGTCTTGCCGGTGCCCACTTCGCCAGTGATCTTGATGAAGCCCTCGCCATTGCGCGCCGCCACCAGCAGGGTGTTGAGCGCCTTTTGCGACTGCGGGCCATTGAAGAAGAAGCTGGTATCGGGCGTGAGGCCGAACGGCGCCTCGCGCAAGCCGAAATGGGCCTGGTACATTTAGCGCCGCTCCGACGGACGGCGCGGGTCGAGCGCCTCGATGCGCTTGCCCGAATCGAGCAAATCCTCGTTCCAGCTGTTGGCGCCTTCGACGATGGTGGGCTTGATCAGCACCACCAGTTCGCGCTTCTGGATCACCTGGCCCGTGTTGCGGAACAGCGCGCCCAGCACGGGAAGGTCGCCCGCGCCCGGCACCTGCGAACGGTCCGAGGTCGTGGCCTGGCGCATCAGGCCGCCGATGGCGACGATGCGCCCATCCTGGCTGCGCACCATGCTGTCCATCTCGGAGGTGCTGGAGGCGGCCAGCGGCAGTTTCAGCGAGCCTGCGCTGCCCAGGTCGATTTCCTTGCTGATGGTCGACACCTGGCTGACGGACGGGTGCACGTGCAGGATGATGTTGCCATCCGCATCGATCTGCGGCGTCACGTCCAGCACCACGCCGGAAAAGAAGGGCTGCAAGGTCACGTTGGGGCTGGTGGTGGCGCCGCTGGCCGTCGTATTCGTGGTGGTGGACACGCCCGTCACGTAAAACTCGTCCGTGCCTATCTTCAGCACGGCCTTCTGGTTGTTCATGGTGGCAATGCGCGGACTCGACAGCACGTGCACGGAGCCTTGCGATTCCAGGAAGGAAATCATGGCGGCAAAGTTGGCCGTCTGGAACGCCAGGCCGAACATGGAGCCGGCCGCCGTCGCCGCCGAACTGAGGCCGAAGCCGCTGCTGGCCGTCAGGCCGCTGCCATTCGTCATGTTCGGCGGCTGGCCGCCATTGAACGGCAGCGGCGCCAGGCTGCCGCCCGGCTGGATGAAGCCCGTCGAGATGCGGTTCGTGTGGCCGCTCTTGATCGAGGCGAACGAGGCCCAGTTGATGCCCGTCTGCGTGTTGTCGTTGAGCTCGACTTCGAGGATTTTCGCTTCGAGGATCACCTGGCGGTCGACGGACAGCTGCGTGGCCTTCAGGTACATGTCGACGTTGCGCAGCTCTTCCGGCATGGCGCGGATGACGATCACGCCCGACTGCGGACTCAGCACCACTTGCCGGCCGCCCTCGGCGCTGCCGACGATGGCTTCCAGCGCCGCCTTCAATTCCGGCCAGAAATCTGCCGTGGACGAGGTGGTGAGGTTGCTGCTGTCCAGGGTGCGGCCGCCCTGGCCGCCATTCGTCTGCTGGTTCTGCTCGCTATTCTGGTTGTTGCCCTGGTTGCCATTCTGTCCATTGCCCGAGCCGCCCGAATTGGTCGAACCGACCGAACCCACCGAGGTCGACGACACGCGCAGGTTGGAACTGCCCCTGCGCGCGCCCGTCAGGTAATTGACATGGAACAAGCGCGTCTGCATGGTCAGCGGCTTGATGTAGATCTGCGTGCCTTCGACCTTGTAGTCGTAGCCGTACAGCTCGCGCACGGCGTCGAGCGCCTGGAACAGGGTCACGTCCTTCAGGTTGGCCGAAATCGTGCCGCCGATATCGGGGTGGACCAGCATGTTGTAGCGCGTGCCGGCCACGATGGAGGTGAAGAACTGGCGCGCCGGCACATTGTTGAAGGCCACGTTGAAGCGCTCGTCGAGCGCGGCGCGGGCCTTCGGCAATTGCTGGGCCAGGGCCGCCACGGGCGGCAGCAGCGCCGCTTCCACGGCATCGGGCTGGGCTGCCGGCGTGGTGGTGGCCGCCGCGCCCTTGACGGCGTCGGTAATCGCATTATAGGTATCGCGCTTGACGGGCGCGACATTGCAGCCGCCCAGGCCCAGGCTGACGCTGACAAGCGCCGCCATCGTGCTGATCTTGAACATGCTCGCCTTGTGTTGATTGAATTGCTTGGCCACTTCTTCTACTCCTGCTTGCGGTCGGTCTTGCTGTCGGTCTGAGGCGGCGTCTTGCTGCCCGGGTACAGCTTGAAGGTTTCCAGTGTTTTGCCACGCCGCAATAATACGGCCGTGTCGCGAATTTCCGTCACCACGGCGTCGCCCACCTTGCTGCCGACCTTGACCGTCTGGCCATCGATGACGGCCAGGCGGCGTCCGCCCGGCTGGGTGGAGATGAGCACCGATTGCAGGCGCGGCTGCGCGGGCGCGACGGGAGCGGCGCTGGCGGGCGCCCACAGGGCCGCGGGCGGGCGCGTGGGGTCGTCCAGCGCCTGCGCCTGCACGCCGCTGCAGGCCAGGCACAGCGCCAGGAGCGGCGCCCAGCGGCGCGGCGCGCGGCCGGCGGTCACAGTGCGATCCATGTGTCATCCATGCTGAGGGTATATAAAGTCAGGGTCAGCGTCGCTTGCGGGTAGCTTTCCGCCTCCAGGCGGGCCTGGCCCCAGAAGACCCGCGTCGGCATCGCCTGCAGCGCCTGCATGTACTGCAGCATGTCGGCATAACTGCCCTGCAGCACCACTTCCACGCCGTGCCGGTGCAGCAGGGGCGCCGGGGCGCTTGCCTTGGCGGCGCCATCGCCGGACGCTGCGGCTGCCGGGGAAGCGCCCACGCTGCCACCAGGCAAGGTTCTCAGTGCCACCACGCGCAGTCCGGCATGCCGGCGCAGCAACTGTTCCAGCAGCGCGACCATGCGCTCGGGGGCCACCAGGCCATGCTGCTTCTGGCGCAGCTGCTCCTTCACGCTCGCCCCTTCCGCCAGCAGGGCCGCCAGACGCGCGCGCGCATTCTGGTCCGGGTCCACCGCGTGCGCCAGCATGGTCAGCTCGATTTCCTTGGCCATGGCCACCTGCTGGCTTTGCTTTTGCGCAATGCTTGCATGCAGCGCCGCCCGCTTCGCGAACAGCGGGTTGAAGAACAGAAAATAGAACACGAACAGGAGCGCGGCCACGCCCGCGCCGAACAGCATCAGCCGCTCGCGCCGGCTGAGGGCGTCGAAGGCCGCCGCCCATTTTTTCAGCAAGGGCTGCATCAGTGTTTTCCTCCCGCCGTTGCGGCGGCGGCCGCCGCAAGCTGGCTCGATGACTGCAGGCTGAAAGCCACATACGGCGCCGCCGGCGCCTTGCCGTCGGTGACGGCCGGCGCCGGCGGCGGGCCGATGTCGAGGCTGGAGAAGCTCTTGCCTGCCAGCACATCCTGCTGGCCCAGACGCGTGATATACGCGGGCAGCAGCGACGCATGCAAGGCGCGGCCCTGCAAGCCGAGTTCACTGGCGGCGCCGACAATATTGATGCTCGTCAACCATACGCCATCCACCCTGGCTTGCGCCAGCGCGCGGAAATAGCCGGCAAAGCCCTGCGTATTGCCCAGTTCGCCACTGGCCAGCACGGCCGACGCATCCAGCAGCAACTGGCGCTGCGCCTCGGCGGCCGCGACTTCCTGCGCCAGCCCCGGATCTTTCTTGCGTGGTGGAAAATCACGCAAGGTCTGGTCGCGCCTGGCCTCCGCCTTTGCCAGCGCCGCCTGGACGTCCGCTTCCTGGCGCTGCAAGTCCGTCAGCGACCGCTGGCCCAGCACGCACAGCAGCGCCAAGCCCAGCGCCAGCGCACCGAGGCAGGCGCCGGCCGTGCGCGCCGACATCTGGTGGGTCTTCTGTTCGAACTGGGGGTTGAACAGATTGATCTGCTGGCTCATGCGCCCTTCCCTTCGCTCTTGCCCGGCAAGCTGCCCTGCTCGCGCAAGGCGGCGCCCAGCGCCAGGAAATAGCGCGCCTGCATGGCTGGCTCGCGCAAGGCGGCATGCTGGGAAAAGTCGAACACCTGGCTCAGGTCCAGCCGCTCGACCGGCATGTAGAGATTATCGGCCAGATAGCCTTGCAAGCCATCGCTGGCGCCCGTCATCAGCATCAGGCGCGCGAGGGAAATGAAATGGAACTGGCGGTCGAAGTGGTCGAACGAGCGCTGCAGCTCCAGGGTGACGCGGTCGTAATACTGGCTGGCGTCGGGCGACTGCAATTGCGGCAAGGTCACGTCGATGCGGCGGGCCTGGTACAGCTCGCCATTGAAACTCATGGTCAGCAAGCCGCCGTCGCCATCGAAGGACAGCACGGCGATGCCGCGCCCCGGCGTTTCCAGCAAGGTGGCGATATTGCGCTGCGCCATTTCCGGGATATCGATCACGGACAGGCCGATCTTGCATGCCGCATACAGCGCCTGGCGCGCGGACACGGCGCTGTTGCGCGCGGCGACGGCAAACACGCTGCTGCCGCGCTGGGTGCCGTTCGGGTCGCCGGGGATGTCGAACACGTCGATGGTGGCGTCGGCCAGGGGAAAGTCCAGCATGTCCTTCAGGCGCCAGCCCACGGCCGTCTTCAGCTCCTCGCGCGGCACGGCCGGCGCTTCCAGCGACAGCAGCTGGTACTCGCCGCCGGCCAGCACGGTGCTGCAGTGGCGCGACGCGGCCTGCAATTCCTTGCCCAGCTTTTCCAGCACCTCGGCCGGCGCGGGCCGTTGCGCCGCCTGGTAGCTGGCGCCCAGCACGCGCGGCAGGCCGTCGGCGGGACGCTCGACGACGACGGCGCTGACACCTTCGCGGCCAAACGCCGTGGCCAGCCAGCCCTCGTATTTTCTTGCTCTTGCGAATAAACCCATGCGAACTATCCAGTGTAAGTGCCTGCCCGAGCTTGTCGCGCAGATAATGCATCAAACCAATTCTAATTCATGAAACCAATTTTGTTGTGTAAAAACAATAAATTAGCGATCTTTTTTTCAAGCAGTTGACCTTACTGCGACAACACGGCCTGCAGGCGGCGCTGGACGTAATCGGGGTTGTTGCCCGGGTGCGGACAGAACGGCTCGGCCCCGGCCGGCTGGTTGCAAGCCGTGGCCGTGATGGTCCAGCTGGTCAAGGTGCCGGGCCCCGTGGCCGTGGCGCACTGCACGCTGACGGAAAAGGAGGATAGCGATGTGCCAGCCGGCAAGGCAAACGAAGTCGAGGGAGCGCAGTTTCCATCGATCAGCTGCCGGTACACGCCCCATTCGAGACCGGCGCGGGCGGCCTGTTCGGCGCGCACGCCCTGCACGTCCAGCGCCGATTCGACTTGCTGCAGGGTAAACACGTTCACCATCGCGGCGCCCAGTCCCGCCAGCACCACCAGCAGGAAGATGGCCGTCACCAGGCTGAAGCCGCGCATGCGGCGCGAGGAAACTGTTCTCATGGCGCTCATGGTGTATTACTGACCTGTACCTGCTGCACCAGGCGCAGCGTGCCCGTATTGCTGTTTTCCGCGCCGAGGCTCAGCACGATGCTGAGCAGGCCGCGCGGCCCGTTCTTCAACACCTCATAGGTAAAACAGCCTTCGGGGGGAGCCGCTGTTTGACCAGACCGCTTCACCGTGTTTTTCAGGATTTTTTGCGCCAGCAGCGCGCGCACGGGGGCCGTTGACAAAGGCGATGCCGCCGCATCGAGCGGCTGCGCCGCCTGGATGACATAGCCGGAATAACGCGTCAGGGTGCCGGCCTGCGGATCGCAAACATAGCTGACAGGCGTCGTCACCACCTGAAAACGGTGTGATGGCGAGGGAAACTTTTGCGGCGACTGCGCGAGGAAGGGATTGCCCTTCAGGGTCACCAGCGTGCCGCTGACGGTGTCGACCTGCGCCAGATTGCAGATGCCGGCGTTGACGGCGCAGCCATACGCATCCGGCAGGTTGTCGCCCATATTGTAGACGGCGATAAAGTCGCCGGGCGCGATCGCCGGCGCGCTCCCGACCACGGTGAATTGATTGGCGTTCGCGCCGGCGGTGACGGGATTGAAGGCCAGCACGGCGCCGAGACCCGGCGCATCGTCCTCGGACAGGTAGCGGCCGCCCGATGTCGTCAGCAGCAGCTCCAGGTATTTCCCGTCCGCGCTGACGCGCAAGCTGTTCGGCAGCGCAAGGCGCACGTCGCGCGCAATGCGCCGCGCAGCCGTATCGGCCAGGTCGGCCAGGTCGGCGCGGGCATTGGCATCGATATAACCCTGCACGGGCAGGCGGATGAACATGGCCACCATGCCGCCGATGATGCCCGTGATGACGATCACGATGATCATCTCCACCAGGGTAAAGCCGCGCGCGCGGCGCCGGAACGAAGAGGTATTCATGGGATGCTGTTCGGCGCGTAGCGCGTGCGGTAGCCGTCGAGCACGACCTGCTGCTTGTCGCCATAGGCGACGCTGACCCGGATATGCAGCGCATTGGGCGCCGCGATGCCGTTCAGCGCAACGGTATTGATGCTCACCGTCGCCGCATACTGGCCGGCAAGCGCTGAAAACGGGTTGCCGGCCACATCCGTGGTGTATAGCGCCTTTCCGCCGTCGCTGTCCACGTAATCATTGACGTTGTCGTAAGGCCGCTGCGCGGCGCCGCCCTGTATGCCAAACGCCTCCTTGGTGGTGCATGCGGCCTCGCCGCCCGCCGTCTCGGCTGCCGGGTCGTTCACTGCGCAATACGTGAAGCGCGCGCCCGCGATTTCATCGAGCATGCCTTGCGCAACGGCCAGCGCCTGCTTGCGCAGCTGCGGGTCGGCGCTGTTGCGCGCCGTCAAGCTCATCACGCCCAGGATGCCCGTCACCGCCACGCCCACGACGACGATGAAGAGCACCAGTTCGATCAGGGTCACGCCGGCCTGGGCGCGCCTGGGGGCACGGCGCCTAGCGGTACACATAGCCGGTCTCCGGTGCGACGTTGACCTGGTATTGCTGCCCGCCCGCGGCCACGGTCAGCACCAGGGGCGTGGAAAAATCGCCGTACGCCGCGTAGTACGGGCGCCCCAGCGGGTCAAAGTAGAACCCCGCGCCGCCTGTCAGCTTGACAGTCGACGGCCATCCTTCGCACAGCCAGTTGCGCCGGTCGCTGCAAGCGAGCAAGGTGTTCTTGCTGCCGCTGTTCGTGCCGGCGGGCGGCACGACCTTCTGCGCATCGCTGCACGCGGCGTCGAAACACAGCGCCACGCTCTTGCCGTCGATGCGCACAAACACGGGACGGTTTTGCGCCACCGCAAGCTTTTGTCCATAACGCACGATACTCGCCACCTGATCGCTGGCACTGCGCGCATCAAAAGTGTCGCGCTGGAAAAATCGGTTGACGGCAAAGGTCGCCAGCAGGCCGGCGATCACCAGCATCGCCACGAGCTCGATCAAGGTGAAGCCGCGCGCAAGCCTGCCCCGTAAAAGGCATCTGCGACGCAAGGTGGGTTGTGAAGGATGCAATGAAGAATCGCCCGTAAAAAAGCCCAACCGGTCCTGCCTGGGGTTGGGCTGCTGAGATTGACGCAAAACGCGACGTTGCCGCGCCTTTGCGGCAATGGGCCGAGTGGCCCATTGGCACAAAGCTTAGCGGCAGTTTTCCACCACCTTGAGTGCGCTATCGTCGACTACAGGAGCCACTGCAGGAGTCGAGCCATCTGCGGCGGCTGCAACTGCTGTCGTATATGTCACCTTGCAATTCTTGTGATTCGCATCAGGCAAAATAGTCAGGACGGTTGCAGTCGGCGGCACTGTCTTGATGTCATAGTCAGCCAGGCCACCGGCCGCCACCACGATGCCATCGACGCTTGGATAGCCTGCCTTGCCTGCGACGTCAACACCCTCCATCTTCACGGAAGCATCGGCCGCCGCGCCATTGACAAGCCATTGCGCATGGAACAGTGCGGAGCCCGCCTTCAGGGTGCCCACGGCCGCCTGCATCTTGGCCACACGTGCATCGGCTGACAAATCGCTAAATTTCGGAATCGCCGTCGCAGCTAAAATGCCCAGGATAACGATGACGACCACCAATTCGATCAGGGTAAAACCCGCCTGGGCGCCGCTTTTCATACTACGTAAAGACTTGTTCATTCTTGCTTTCTCCAAAATCAAATAAAAACATCAAAACCAACGCCATGAAACGTTTGCTGCACGGCACTCCGTCTGCTGTCGAGTCCGGCTATTTCCACACCACAATATCGGGTTCCTGGGCGAGCTTGTCAAGATCGGCGTCTACACCTGGCAAGATTACCTTAAATTTCACTGAATCAAGCTCCGAACCGGGAAAAATATTGCCATTACTAAACAAATAGATGATTTTTTGTTCTTTTCTGTCGTACAACCAATTCCCAGCGGGTAATTTATCGAGCGCGGGCGCATCGAATTCGCCCAAATAGTTGGCCGGCTTATCGGCCAGCCAGTCGAAGGGGTTTTGCCGCGCCAGCGACGGTATCCGCGCGCGCCCGTCCGCCAGGTACAGCTGCAGCACCTGCACCCGCAAGCTGGTGCGCAAGGCCGCCAGCGTCTGCGTCATGGCCACCTGCTGCGCCTGTCGCTGGTAATAGCCGACGCGGCTCAGTAACACGCCCACCAGGATGGCGAACACGCTCGCCACCACGGCCAGCTCGAACAGCGTGAAACCGCGCTGGCGGGCAGGCAGCGCCATCAGTGCAGGGCCGCCCGGCCCAGGTCCCAGATCGGCAGGAAGATGCCCAGCGCCAGCACCAGCACCATGGCGCCGAGGAAGACGATCAGGATCGGCTCGATCTGTGCCGACAGGGTCTTCAATTCATAGTCGACTTCACGCTCGTACATGTCCGCGATCTCGTCCATCAGGTCGTCGAGCGAACCGGATTCCTCGCCCACGGCGATCATCTGCAGCACCACGGGCGTAAACACGCCGGCCGCCACCGAGGTGCGCAGGATGCTTTCGCCGCGTTCCACGCCGTCGCGCATCTGCTCCACGCGCGCGCTCAGGTAGGTGTTGTCCACCGTTTGCGATACCACCGTCAGCGCCTGCACGATGGGTACGCCGCTGGTGCTCGACAGGGCGAAGCTGCGGGCGAAGCGGGCCATCGTGCCCTTCAGGATGATCTTGCCGGCGATCGGCAGGCGCAGCTTGGCGCGGTCCCATTTATACAGGCCCTGTTTCGTGCGCAGCCAGGCGCGCCAGCCGAAAAAGCCGCCCACGCCCGCCAGCAGCAGCAAGGGCCAGTAGGCGACGGTAAAGCGCGAGGTGCCGATCAGGATGCGCGTCATCAAGGGCAGTTCCGCATGGAAACTGGCGAAGACTTTCTCGAACTGGGGAATGACGAAGATATTGACCACGATCATGGCGGCGACCATGGCGAAGACGACGAAGGTCGGGTAGCGCGTGGCCGTTTTCACGCGCGCGCGCATGTCGCGGTCGAATTCCAGGTGGTCGAAGAGGCGCAAGAACACTTCATCGAGGCGGCCCGTCATTTCGCCCACGCGCACCATCGACAGGTAGAACGGCGTGAAGATGGCGGGATGGCGCGCCATGGCGGCCGACAGTTCGCGCCCCGCGTCCAGCGATTCGCGCACGTCCTTGATGATGCGCCCGAACGCGGGGCTGATGGCGGACTCCTGCAGCCCGGCCAGGCCGCGCATGATGGGCACGCCCGCCTTGAGCAGGGTGTACAGCTGGCGGCTGAACAGCTGCACGTCCATGGGCGTGACCTTTTTCTCGGTCAGCTTGTCCCACCAGCCCAGCTGGTTGGCGCCGGCCTTCGTCACCGTCTGTTTGGTCACGCTGATGTCGACGGGCGTGCTGCCGCCCGCCATCAGCTGGTCGGCCACAGCGCCGCTGTCGGCGCCTTCCATCACGCCGGTCAGCAGTTCGCCGCTGGCGTTGCGCGCCTTGTAGGCAAAAAATGGCACGTCAATCCTCGCTCTGGTTGCTGATGCGCATCGCTTCCATCACCGTCGTGCGGCCCTGTACCACCAGTTGCACGGCGTGGCGGCGCAAGGTGGCGCCCGCCATCTGCGCCGTCGCCACCTTCATGAAGTGGGAAGGATCGGCATGGTTGGCCGCGTCGGCCACGGCGCGCGTGATTTCCAGCAATTCGTACACGCCCGTGCGGCCCCGGTAACCCATGCCGTTGCAGTGCGAACAGCCCTTGCCGTGGAAATACTGGTTGCGCTCGACCAGCTCGCCCAATTCCAGGCGCAGCCATTCGTATTCGTTGGGCGTGGGCACGTACGGCGTGCTGCAGCTTTCGCAGATCACGCGCAGCAGGCGTTGCGCCAGCACGGCTTGCAGCGAGCTGCCCACCATGTAGCGGGGCACGCCCATGTCCATCAGGCGCAGCGGCGTGCTGATGGCGTCGTTGGTATGCAGGGTCGACAGCACCAGGTGGCCCGTCATGGCGGCGCGCAAGCCGATTTGCGCCGTTTCCTGGTCGCGCATCTCGCCGACCAGCACGATATCGGGGTCTTGCCGCAGGGCCGAGCGCAGCACCCTGGCAAAGTTCAGCTCGATCTTGTCATTGACTTGCACCTGGTTAATGCCGGGCAAGCGGTACTCGACGGGGTCTTCCACCGTGATGAGCTTTTTTTCCACCGAATTGAGCTCGGACAAGGCGCAATACAGGGTCGTCGTCTTGCCGCTGCCCGTCGGCCCCGTCACCAGCACGAGGCCGTTCGGGCGGCTGACGATGGCGCGGAACTGTGCCACCAGCGCGGGCGGCATGCCGATGGCATCCAGGCGCAGGGTCGTGCCGCCCTGGTTCAGCAGCCGCATCACGACGGATTCGCCGTACTGCGTCGGCATGGTCGATATACGCACGTCGATGCGCTGGTTTTTCACGCGGATGGCGAAGCGGCCGTCCTGCGGCAGGCGCTTTTCGGAAATATCGAGGTCCGACATCAGTTTCAAACGCAGCGCCAGCGAGCTGGCGATCTTGCTGTCCGCTTCCGTCTGCAGGTGCAGCACGCCGTCGATGCGGAAGCGGATCTGCAGCCGGCCTTCCTGCGGCTCGATGTGGATGTCGGAGGCGCGCACCTGGGTGGCATCCTCGAACACCGATTGCAGCAGCTTGACGATGGGCGCCTCTTCCAGGCCCGGATTGACGGCCAGCGCGCCGAAGTCGACGGAAACGTCGCCCAGGTCCTGCTCCAGCTCGCGCGTCAGGGTGGAAATATCTTCCGTGCGGCGGTAGATGCGGTCGATGGCGGCCAGCACTTCCGTTTCATTGACCACGGCCAGTTCGATCTGGCGCTTGACCAGGCGCGAAATCTCGTCATAGGCAAACAGGTCGGTCGGGTCGGACATGCCGACCAGCAAGCCCTCGCGGCGGTCTTCCAGCACCAGCGCGCGGAAGCGGCGCGCCTGGGTTTCCGGCAGCAGGCGCACCAGTTCGGAATTGATGTTGAAAAACTTCAGATTGATGTAGGGAATGTCGAGCTGGCGCGCCAGCGCGCCCGAAATCTGCTCTTCCGTGACGAAGCCATGCTCGACAAAAACGCGGCCCAGCTTGCGTCCCGAACGCTTCTGTTCCGTCAAGGCCTCGCCCAACTGTTGTTCCGTCAGCAGTTTCTGCTGCACCAAGATTTCACCGAGCCGGACTTTCTCTGGCCTTGCCATGTTTACTCCTAGACAAACAAATTCGACAGACGATGCACGCCCGCGGCGCGCGCTGGTATTTTATTCCAGAACCTGTTGTTTCTTAAAGAAAATACATTCCATTGCTTGATTTTTTGTCCTTTTCAACACGCGACAAGTAAACACTTGCCGGGTACCGCTACGCATGGCAATAATGGCGCTCATTCACCGTCCGGCCCGCCACCCACGCCCCATGAACGCCTGCGCCATCGAGTTTCACAACGTGCACAAACAGCTGGCCGGCAGCCCCGTCCTGCGCGGCGTCGACCTGCAGGTGCGCGCGGGAGAACTGTTCGGCCTGGTGGGCGTGAACGGCGCCGGCAAGACCACCCTGCTCAAATGCCTGTTCGATTTCTGCACGCCGGACCAGGGCGCCATCGCCATCTTTGGCCAGGCGCACGGGCACAGCGCGGCGCGCCAGCCCCTGTCCTTCCTGCCGGAACGTTTCCAGGCGCCGTATTACCTGACGGGCGGCGATTTCCTGCGCTACCTGGCGCGCCTGCACAATGTACGCCATGACGACGCTGCGGTACAGCAAGTTATCGCGGCGCTGGACCTGGCGCCCGAGGCCTTGCGGCGCCCCGCGCGCGACTATTCGAAGGGCATGATGCAGAAACTGGGGCTGGCCGCGTGCTTGCTTTCGGGCAAGCAGCAACTGGTGCTCGATGAACCGATGAGCGGGCTCGACCCGAAGGCCAGGGCCCGCTTCAAGCAGGTGCTGCGCGAAGCGCGGGCGCAGGGCCGCGGCGCCCTGCTCACCTCGCATGCGCTGGCCGACGTGGAAGAGCTGTGCGACCGCATGTCCATCCTGCACGCGGGCCGCATGCTGTTTACGGGCACGCCGGCCGAGTGCCGCGCGCGCCACGGCGGCGCGGCCGATGCCAGCCTGGAACAGGCTTTCTTGAATTGCATCGCGGCATGAACGCCGACGCGCACGCCGCCCGCGCCCACCATGCGCCTGCCCCGCACGGCATGTACCTGCGCCACTTCGGCTTGCGCACGGCGCCATTCGGCATCACGCCCGACCCCGCCTTCTTTTATACCGGCAACACGCGCGGCGCCCTGCTCGACGCGCTGCTGTACGCCGTCGCGCAAGGCGAAGGCATCATCAAGCTGACGGGAGAAATCGGCAGCGGCAAGACCATGCTGTGCCGCATGCTGGCCGAACGGCTGCCGCCGCACGTCGACGTGCTGTACCTGCCCAACCCCGGCCTGGCGCCCGATGAAGTCGCGCACGCCATCGCCGCCGAACTGGGCCTGGAGCTGCCGCCATGCCGCGCCGACGAAGTGCTGCGCGCCCTGCACGAGGAACTGATCAGCCGGCATGCGGCGGGCCGCCAGGTGCTGCTGCTGGCCGAAGAGGCGCAAGCCATGCCGGTGCCCACCCTGGAAGCGCTGCGCCTGCTGACGAACCTGGAAACGGCCAGGCACAAGCTGCTGCAGATCGTGCTGTTCGGCCAGCCGGAACTGGAGCACACCCTGGACTTGCCGCAGCTGCGGCAACTGAAGGAGCGCATCACCCACAGTTTCACGGTGCCGCGCCTGCCGCCCGCCCTGCTGGACGACTACCTGGCATGCCGGCTGGCGGCAGCCGGCCGCGCCGCGCCGCTCGCGTTTGACGCGGCGGCGCTGCGCCTGCTGGCCCGCGCCTCGCAGGGCATCGTGCGGCGAATCAATATCCTTGCCGACAAGGCCCTGCTGGCCGCCTACGCCGACGACGCCGGGCACATCGGCGCGCGCCACCTGCGCCTGGCGATCGCCGACAGCCCGTTTCGTCGCGTCCCCTGGCATGCGGGTCCGCTGCTGGCGCGCACCTTATGCGCCGTCATGCTGCTGCTGGCCGGCGCCCTGCTGTGGCAATGGCTGGCGCCGCCCGCCCGCGTGCCAGCCCCTGCCGCGACACCGGCAGCGACACCCACGCCGCTGCTCGACAACAGCCTGGCCGCATCGCAGGCCTGGCTGGCGCGCCAGGCGCCGCAGCAGCTGGTGCTGCAGATCGCCAGCGTCCCTGCCACGGACACGGCGGCGGCGGAAGCGTTCCTGCAGCAGGCGCGGCTGGCCATCGGGCTGGACGATGTCCACGTATTTCGCCTGCCGCAAGCGGGGTCCGGAGCGACGGCGCCGCAGCTGGCCATCGTCTATGGCAGCTTCGCCGACCGCGCCAGCGCCGAAGCCGTTTGGTCGCGGCTGGCAATGGCGTCGCCACAGAAATTATTGCTGAGAAACATGCATAGTATCCGCGAGGAAATTAAAGGCGTTTCCCAGAGAAAACATTGACGTGGCGAAGGCCAACTTTATTTCTGCATATGCCCTCCCGGGCCTGCACATGCGATTGCTTTTAGAGGATCATGGTGGTTAAAATTACAAAAGCACAACACGACTCCAAGGGCGAACTTTTCATGACTCAACACCCTATTCCTGTGCTGGCCTCTTGCATCACCGTTGCCTGCTGCGCCTTGCTGGCCGGTTGCGCCTCGCATCAGATGCCCCTGTCGCCCGGGCATCTGAATGCGCCGCCGCCCCCTGCGGGCGCCATTCCCGAACCCGTGCAGCAGAGCAGCATGCTGGCCGCCCCATTGCCGGCAGCCAAGGTCGAAACCTACAGCGTCACCGTGCACAAGGTGCCGGTGCAGTCGCTGCTGTTCGCGCTGGCGCGCGACGCGGGCATGAATATCGACATCCACCCGCAGATCGAAGGCAGCGTAACCCTCAACGCGCTGAACCAGACCTTGCCGCAATTGCTCACGCGTATCAGCAAGCAAGTCGACATGCGCTATGAAATCGACGGCAAGAACCTGCTCGTGCTGCCGGATGCGCCCGTGTGGCGCAACTACAAGGTCGATTACGTCAACATGGCGCGCAGCACCAACAGCAGCGTGAATATCGCCACGCAGATTTCCACGGCGGGCGGCGGCTCGAACAACGCCAGCAACCCGGTCGGCAGCACGCAAGGCAGCGGCGGCAATGGCAATAACAATTCGACGACCCTGGTGGTGAATCGCTCGGAGAATAATTTCTGGTATAGCCTGGAAAAGAATATCCGCGACCTGCTGCGCGAAACCACGCTCAACGATGTCCAGGTGGACCCGCTGGCGCAGCTGAACCAGCAACTGACGAACGCCCAGGGCAATGCGCAGGGCCAGCAGGGACAGGCCGGCCAGTTGCAGGGAGGCAATCCCACGGCGGCCGGCGGCGCGGGCCAGTATGGCGGGCAGTACGCTGGCCAGCCCGGCGCCCAGCCCCCGATGCCGTCCGGCGGCCAGTATGCGACGGGCCAGCAGCAGGGCAACGCGTCCCAGGCCCAGCCCACGGACGCGAACGGCATGCCGCAGTTAAAACTGGCCAACAAGGGCAGTCCCTCGTCGGTGGTGGTGAACGTCGAAGGGGGGCTGATCGCCGTGCGGGCCACGGGCCGCCAGCACGAGAAGATCGCCGAATTCCTCGACGCCGTGCTGCACAGCGCCAAGCGGCAAGTGCTGATCGAAGCCACCATCATCGAGGTGCGCCTGAGCAACGAATACCAGCAGGGCATCAACTGGTCGCGCCTGACGGGCAACCTGAGCCTGAACCAGAGCCGTGTCGGCACCCAACCCCTGTCCAGCGGCGTACTGCCGGGTACGTCGCCCGGCATCTTCGTGCTCAACTACATGAAGGACAGTTTCGCCACGACCATCCAGCTGCTCGAATCGTTCGGCAAGGTAAAAGTGCTGTCCAGCCCGAAGATCAGCGTGCTGAACAACCAGACGGCCATGCTGAAGGTGGTCGACAACAATGTCTTTTTCACCATCAAGGTGACGCCGGCCGTGATCAGTTCGACGGGCAGCATCACCACCCCGGCCACCTATGAATCGAAGCTGGAAACGGTGCCCGTCGGCTTCGTCATGAGCGTCACGCCGCAGATTTCCGACAGCGATGAAGTCACGCTCAATGTGCGCCCCACCATCACGCGCATCGTCGGCTACGTGCAGGACCCGAATCCCGCCCTGACTTCGGCCAGCGTGCAGAGCCGCGTGCCCGTGATCCAGGCGCGCGAACTGGAGTCGATCATGAAGGTCGGCAACGGCCAGATCGCCGTGATGGGCGGCCTGATGCAGGACTCCATCGACAATGCCAAGGATGGCGTGCCCGGCCTGTCCAGCCTGCCCCTGGTGGGCAACCTGTTTACCTACCGGAATGAAGTAAACAGCAAGACGGAACTGGTGATCTTCATGCGTCCCGTGGTGGTCAAGGATGCCAGCATCGACGGCGATTACCGCGACTACCGCTACCTGCTGCCGGGCCAGGCCCCGCTCAACAGCCAGCCCTATACGGACGGTGCGCCGGCCGCCTCCGGCCAGCCGCAGGCGCGCCTGCAGGGAGACTTGCCATGAGCTTGCTGATGCAGGCGCTCAAGAAGGCCGAGCGCGCCAAACAGAACAGCCTGCCGGACGAGGAGCTGGAAAAGCCATCCGAAGCCTATGACCAGGTGCTGGAACTGGCGCCGGCCGATGCCGTGCCGCTGCGCCCGGCACCGGTGGCCGCACCGTCCCCGCCAGCAACGAGCGGCCTGAGCCTCGAACCGCTGGGCGATGTTCCGTCACCGCCGCCCCGGCCGGCGCCGGCACCGGCACCGGCACCGGAACCGGCCGCCGCCCAGCCTGACGGGGGACCGCGTCCCGAAGCGCCGCGCCCGCACAGCGAGCCGCCGCCGGCCCGGCCACGCGCCCCGGCCGGCGCCAGCCGCAGCAAGACGCCGCCCAAGGGCCCCACCGGGCCCATCAGCGTCGACCCGGCCACCGTGCGCCTGGGCGTGCTGCTGGCCATCCTGCTGCTGGTGGCGGGATCGATGGCGTACTGGTACTGGCGCGCCAGCAGCAGTCCCGGCGCGGGCGCCAACCTGCCCGGCGTGCCCATGCCCCTGACGGACGCCCCCGGCACGGCCGGCGCGGCCGGTCCCATCGTGGTGCTGCCTGCGGCGGGCGGCGCCATGCCGGACGCCCTCGCCCCCGCGCCGCTGCCGCCGGAAGCGCCGCGCGAGCCGCGCCAGCAAGCGGGCGCGGCGGAACAGCAGGCGATGATACAGGCTGCCGTACAGGCCGCCGTGGCCGCCCAGCTGGCGCAGATGCCGCCGCCGGCGCCGCCCAGCCTGCCGCCGGTCATGGCGCCCGACAACAGCCAGATCCAGGTGCTGCGCACCGATACGGCGCCGCAGATCAACCCCGGCGTGCAGCAAGCCTACCAGGCCCTGAACGGCGGCCAGCTGGGCGCGGCGCGCCAGCAATACGAAGCCGTGCTGCAGCAGGACGCCACCAACCGCGACGCCCTGCTGGGCCTGGCGGCCGTGGCCCAGCGCCAGCAGCAGGGCGCGCAGGCCGCCTCGCTGTACGTGCGTTTGCTCGAGATCAATCCCGACGATGGCGAAGCGCTGGCCGGATTGATCGGGCTGAGCCAGGGCGACGTGGTGCAAAGCGAAGCGAAATTGAAAGCCATCCTGGCCCGCACGCCCGACAGCGGCCCCGTGCTGTTTGCACTGGGCAACGTGTATGCCAAGCAACGGCGCTGGAATGAAGCGCAGCAGCAATTCTTCCGCGCCTACAGCGCCGTGCCGGGCAATCCCGACTATGCCTTCAACCTGGCCGTGGGCCTGGACCGCCTGAACCAGCCGAAACTGGCCGCCACGTATTACCAGCGCGCCCTGGCCCTGGCGCAAACGGCGCCGGCCGCCTTCGACCGGACCGTGGCGCAGGCGCGCCTGCGCGAACTGGGCGGCGCTCCCGTGGCGCCCGCCTCCGCCGCGCCCGTCATCAACATTACCCGTCAAGAATAAGCAACATGGCAGAACAGGCAAAACTTCCCCTCGGCAAGCTGCTGATCCAGAAAGGCGTGATCAGCGAGGACCAGCTGCGCATCGCCCTGATCGAGCAAAAGCGCAGCAGCGAGCCGCTGGGCAAGCTGCTCATCACCCTGGGCTTCGTCACCGAAGCCACGGTGCGCGAGGCGCTCAGCGAAAACCTCAAGCAGGTGAGCGCTGACCTGTCCAGCCTGGTGGTCGACGCCATCGCCCTGAAACTGATCCCGAAGGACGTGGCCAAGCGCTACCGCGTCTTCCCTATCGTCTACGAACGGCAGGCGGACAATCTGATCCTGGCCATGGCCGACACCAGCAATATCGTTGCGCTCGATCAAATCAGCGCCATGCTGGTCAAGGGCATCACGATTTCCACCGTGCTGGTCAACGAGTCCGACATCTCGCGCGCCATCGACCAGTACTATGGCTTCGAACTGTCGATCGACGGCATCCTGCACGAGATCGAGACGGGCGAGGTCAGCTACCAGAGCATGGCTTCGCCGTCGGACGAATACAGCCAGCCCATGGTGCGCCTGATCGACGCGCTGCTGGCCGACGCCGTGCAGAACGGCGCGTCCGACATCCATTTCGAGCCGGAACAGTCATTCCTGCGCATCCGCTACCGCATCGACGGCATCCTGCGGCAGATCCGCAGCCTGCACAAATCGTACTGGCCAGCCATGGCCGTGCGCCTGAAGGTGATGTCGAACATGAACATCGCCGAGGCGCGCGCGCCGCAGGATGGCCGCATCAGCATCAAGTTTTCTGGACGGCAAATCGACTTCCGCGCCTCGGCGCAGCCCACCACGCACGGCGAGAACTTCGTGCTGCGCGTGCTGGACCGACAGAAAGGCATCGTGCCGCTCGATGCGCTGGGCCTGGCCGAGTCGGAATTGAGCCTGCTCAAACTGATGATCGCGCGCCCCGACGGGGTGATCCTCGTCACGGGCCCGACGGGCAGCGGCAAGACCACCACCCTGTACTCGATCATCAACCACATCAATACGGAAAGCGTCAACATCATGACCCTGGAAGACCCGGTCGAGTATCCGATGAACATGATACGCCAGACCTCGGTCAACGAATCGGTCAAGCTGGGCTTTGCCGACGGCATCCGCTCGATGATGCGGCAAGACCCGGACATCATCCTGGTGGGCGAGATCCGCGACCGCGAAACGGCGGAAATGGCGTTTGCCGCCGCCATGACGGGCCACCAGGTGTATTCCACGCTGCACACGAACTCGGCCATCGGTTCCATCTCGCGCCTGCTCGATATCGGCATCCTGCCTGACATCATGGCCGGCAATATCATCGGCGTCGTGGCGCAGCGCCTGGTGCGACGGCTGTGTCCGCATTGCAAGGACACCGTGCTGGCCGACAGCGTCGAGCGCCGCCTGCTGGGTCTGGCGGCGGACGATGCGCCCGTCTCCATCTGCCGCGCCGTCGGCTGCGAACGCTGCGCGCACCAGGGCTACAAGGGCCGGCTGGCCATCATGGAAATCCTCAAGATGACGGCCGAACTCGATGAACTGACGGCGCGGCGCGCCAGCTCGCGCGAGCTCAAGGCCGCGGCGCGGGAGGCCGGCTTCACGGCCATCGTCGACGACGGCATGCGCCGCGTGCGCGAAGGCGTGACCACCCTCGAAGAAGTGGCGCGCGTGGTCGACCTCACCGATAGGCTGGCCTGATGCCGCAATATGTCTACCGCGCCATGGATGCGGCCGGCACCCTGATTCCCGGCAGCATGGAGGCGGCCAATGTGCCGGACCTGGAAGCGCGCCTGCACCGCATGCAGCTGGACCTGATCGACTGCAAGATCACGGGCCAGTACCTGGTGCTGCTGGGCAAGCGCGTCATCCACCGCCGCGACCTGATCAACTTTTGTTTCCACATGGAACAATTGACGGGCGCGGGCGTGCCCATCCTCGAAGGCTTGAACGACTTACGCGAAAGCACGGACCATCCGCGCCTGCGCGAGGTCGTCACGGACCTGATCGAAAGCATCGAGGGCGGCCTGCCCCTGTCCGGCGCGCTGGCCCAGCATGGCGACATCTTCGACGCCACGTTTACCAGCCTGATACTGGCGGGGGAACAGAGCGGCAAGATCGCCGACGTCTTCAAGAACCTGTCGGAAAGCCTGAAATGGCAGGACGAGCTGGCCTCGCAGACGCGCAAGATCGTCATGTACCCGGTCATCGTCGCCCTGGTGGTGGCGGGCGTGACGTTTTTCCTGATGATTTACCTCGTGCCCCAGCTGACGGCCTTCATCCGCAACATGGGCGGCGAGCTGCCGCTGCACACGCGCGTGCTCATTGCCGTGTCGAATGTCTTCATCCATTACTGGTATCTGCTGCTGGCCCTGCCCGTGCTGCTGTTTTTCGGCCTGCGCGCGTGGATACGCCGCAGCGAGGCGGCGCGCTACGCCTGGGACGGCCTGAAGCTGCGGCTGTGGCTGGTCGGCCCCGTGCTGCACAAGATCATCCTGGCCCGCTTCGCCACGTTCTTCGCGCTGATGTATGCTTCCGGCATCACGATTCTGGAATGCATCCGCCTGTCCGAAGGCATCGCCGGCAACCAGGTGGTGGCCGCCGGCCTGCGCCGCGCGGCCCAGCTGATCAGCGAAGGCCATGGCGTCACGGCCGCCTTCCAGCACACGGGCATCTTTCCGCCGCTGGTGATCCGCATGCTGAAGGTGGGTGAAGCGACGGGCTCGCTGGACACGGCCTTGCGCAATGTCAGCTATTTCTACAACCGCGAAGTGAAGGAACTGATAGAAAAAGTGCAAGCCATGATAGAGCCGGCCATGACGGTCATCCTGGGCCTGCTGCTGGGCTGGATCATGCTCTCGGTGCTCGGTCCCATCTACGACACCATCAGCACCATGAAAACCTGAGGCCGCCGTGTTCCGCAAACAATTGCTTTATCTCACCAGCGACGCCCTCTGCGCCTACGACTGGAACCACGGCGTGCTGGGTGCAGGCCAGGTGTTTCCCGCCAGCGCGGCCGGGCTCGACGGCTTCGCCGCCTGGCTGGAAGACCCGCAGGAGCGGCGGCTCGACGTGCCCGCCTACCTGCTGACGGACCTCATCGAGGAAGACTTCCAGCACCAGCTGCTGCCCCATGTACGGGGCAAGGCCGGACGCGCACTGCTGGAGCGCCGTCGCCAGCAGCTGCACCGCGACACGCCCTACCGCGGCAGCACCCTGCTGGGCCGCGAAAGCACGGGACGGCACGACGACCAGGTGCTGTTCTTTGCGCTGACCAACCCCTCGCTGCTGCAGCCGTGGACGGAAGCGCTCGAACACTTGCGCGTGCCCGTGGCCGGCATTTACTCGACCAGCCTGCTGAGTATTGCCCTGGTGAAAAAGCTCGCGCTCGCGCACGAACACCTGCTGCTGGTGACGCAGCAATCGGGCGGCTTGCGGCAAAGCTATTATGAAAAGGGCCAGCTGCGCTTCTCGCGCCAGACGGCCACCATCGCGCTCGACGGCGTGGCCGTGAATATCGCGCTGGAAACAGAAAAAACCCGGCAATTTCTCACCAGCACGCGCATGCTGGCGCGCGGCGACGTCTTGAATACCGTCATCCTGGCGCCGGCCGCGCAGATCGCCAAGCTCGAATTGCTGTGCGATAACGGCGTCGAGGTGGCCTACCACTTCATCGACCTGCAACTGGCGGGCCAGCGCGTGGGCTTGAAGCAGACGCCGGCGCTGGCCGACGAATTGCTGCTGACCTTGCTGGGCAAGCATCCGCCGCCCAGCCACTATCCGCCCGGACCGCTGGCCCGCTACTACCACTTCCAGCGCGCGCGCAAGACGCTGTACGGCGCCAGCGCGCTGATCGGCACGTCGGCAGCCCTGTGGTGCGTGATAAATTTGCTCGGAGGCATCAGCGACGGAGCCGCCACGCAGCGCTTGCAGCAGGAGACGGCGTCCTACCAGGAGCGCTACCGCAGCGTCATGTCGACCCAGCCGCCGGCGCCGGCCAAGACGCAGAACATGAAAGTGGCCGTGACCCTGGGACGCATGATCGCCATCCAGGCGCCCGAACCGGGCCGCCTGCTGGGCGTGCTGAGCGCGGCGCTGGACCAGGCGCCGCAAGTCAGGCTGAGCCAGCTGCACTGGAATGCGGGGCCGCCCCCCGCGCGCGCGGCCGGCAGCCAGCCTGCGCAGCAGCAGGGCACGGGCGCGCCGTCCGGCAGCGCCCTGGCCGGCATTCCCGTCGCGCCGCCGCAGGCGCTGCGCCTGGAAGCGGACGTGGACATGCCGCACAATGACTACCGCGCCGCGCTGGGCGCCATCACGGCCTTCGCGCAAACGCTGGCGCGCCAGCCTGGCCTGCGCGTGGCGATCGAGGAAGCGCCGCTGGACTTGCGCTCCAGCGCGACCCTGTCCGGCAAGAGCGCGGCGCCGGCCCCGGACAGCCAGGCCCGCTTCACCCTTTTGCTCGTGTGGCAGCCATGAGCGGCCCCGTGAAACAGCCGCTGCCCGGCATGAAGAAAGCCGCCCCGCCCGCCCGCGCCCTGCCCGCCTGGCTGGGCGAACTGCAGCTGATACGCCGGGCCCTGCTGTGCTTTACGCTGACCATGCTGAGCAGCCTGTTGCTGCTCAGCCTGAGCATCGCCTACCGCGAACGCGAGGCGCAGCAGCTGGACATCGCCCACCGCACGCGCTCGACGGCGGCAAGCCTGTTCAACCATGCGGAAGCGGAAAAGCAGGAAATCCGCGCCTACGAACCGCAGTTCCTGGCCCTGCGCCAGCGCGGCCTGATCGGCGAGGAAAACCGCCTGGCCTGGATCGACGCCATCCGCCTGAGCCAGGAACAGCGCAAGCTGTTGCCTATCAGCTACGATATCGGCGCGCAGCAAGTGCTGTCCGTGCCCTCGCCCATGGTCATGGGCCAGTACCAGCTGCGCGGCAGCGTGATGCAGCTGCGCATGGATCTGCTGCATGAAATGGACTTGCTGGACCTGCTCGATGACCTGCGCCGATCGGGCTATTTCGCCGTGCAGGAATGCTCGCTCAAGCGCAGCGGGGCGAGCGGCGCGGCCGCACCGGGCGCGCCGGCCGCCATGCCTGGCGTCCTCAGCGCCGATTGCAGCCTGCTGTGGCTGACCCTGGGCAGCGTGGCCGTGCCCGTGCTGGGGCGGCCATGAAGCGCGCCGCCCTCCTGTGCGCGCTGCTGGCCGGCGCCGTGCCTTCCCTCCAGGCCCAGGTGCCGCAGCTGGGACGGCTGTTTTCCACGCCCGAGCAGCGCAGCGCGCTCGATGCGCAGCGCTACGGCAAGCCGGCCGCCGGCCCGGCCGTGACCGC
Organism: Janthinobacterium sp. TND4EL3; assembly: GCF_900156175.1. Classification (GTDB taxonomy): domain Bacteria; phylum Pseudomonadota; class Gammaproteobacteria; order Burkholderiales; family Burkholderiaceae_D; genus Janthinobacterium. Next base: position 48,642 of record NZ_FTMV01000016.1, on the reverse strand, counting down.
GCCGCCGCCACCGCCGCCACCGCCGCCGCCCGGCCCGCCCGTCGAACTGAAGGGCGTGGTGCAGCGCAGCAGCGGGCGCTCCACCGTCTGGCTGAACGAGACGCCGCAAACCGAGCCGCACAACAGCCTGGCGCGCGGCAGGGACAGCACCCTGAGCCTGCGCCTGTCGACGGGGCAGGTCGTACTGCTGAAACCGGGCCAGCGCTACGACCCGGCCACCGGCGCCGTCACGGAAGCGCCGGAGAGACAGCCATGATGCCGCAAGCACAGCGCCAGCGCGGCGCCGCCCTGCTGCTGCTCGTCGCTGTGCTGGGCCTGGGCGCGGCCAGCCTGCTGATCGGCGCCTTCGGCCGCAATACGGGCGAGGCGGCGCGCCAGCAGCGCACCTTGCTGACCCTGGCGCAGGCGCGCGACGCCCTGCTGGGCTTTGCGGCGACCAATGGCCGCCTGCCCCGCCCTGCCGCCTCCGCGCTCGACGGCCGCGAGCGCCCCGCCGACTGCGCCGGCGACGCCGATTGCAGCGGCTTCCTGCCGTGGGTGGCGCTGGGCGTGACGGGGGTCGATGCCTGGGGCAAGCTGCTGCGCTACAGCGTCACGCCGGAAATGGCGCGCGCGCCCATCGTTTCATTTTCCGCCGTCGCCAACCGCGTCGTGCTGCGCCGCGACGCGCGCGGCGAACTCGCCTACGTGGCGGGCCAGGAACAGTGCGACGTCAGCGCCCAGTGCCTGCCCGCCGTCCTGTTCTCGCAAGGCAGGGAGCGCTTCGGCACGGCCGCCAGCGGCATGCGGCAGGTCAATACGGCGCGCGGCAACGTCGACGAGGCCGCCAACGACAGCGACAGCCGCCGCTACATCAGCCGCCCGGCCAGCGCCCAGGATGGCGTGCCCGGCGGCGCCTACGACGACATGCTGGTCTGGATCAGCGTGCCGGTCCTGTACCAGCGCATGCGCGCCGCGCGCAACCTGCCATGAGCGTCCGCCAGCCGCAGCACCGCCGCCAGGCGGGCTTTTCCCTCATCGAGATCGCCATCGTGCTGGTCATCGTCGGCCTCATGATAGGCGGCCTCGTCACGCCCCTGACGGTGCAGCTGGAGCAGCGCAAGGTGGCCGAGACGCAACAGGCGCTGGAAGAGGCGAAGGAAGCGCTGACGGGCTACGCGCTGCGCTACGGCTACCTGCCCTGTCCCGCCGTCTCGCCCATGAACGGCCTGGAAGACCGGCGCGGCGCGCGCTGCAACGGCGACAAGCGCGTCGGCTTCCTGCCCTGGGCCACGCTGGGACTGCGCCAGGCGGACAGCTGGAACCACCTGCTGCGCTACAGCGTGACGCCCGCCTTCAGCGACAGCGAACAGCAGTTCAACCTGGGCACGCCGCGCGACATCAGCATCGTCACGCGCAACGGCGGCCCGCTGCTGCAGGCGACGGCGCTGAACGACATCCCTGCCATGATCATGTCACATGGCAAGAACGGCTATGGCGCCACCAGCGTGCAGGGCCAGCGCCAGGTCGTGCCCATGGGCAACAATGTCGACGAACGCAACAATGCAACGAGCGCCAACATCTACATCAGCCGCGCCGCCAGCGGCGCGCAGCAGCCGGGCGGCGAGTTCGACGACCTCGTCGTCTGGCTGTCGCCGAACATCCTGTTCAACCGCATGGTGGCGGCGCAAAGGTTGCCCCGCTGATGCCGCCAACGATGCTCCGGCCCGCCCTCACCATCGCCCGCTACACCCTGCTCGAGGCGCTGCGCAGCCGCCTGCTGTGGCTGTTCATCCTGGCGGCCTGCGGCGGCGCAGGCCTGGCCGGCTTCCTGCAGCAACTGGCGCTGACGGAAAGCGCCGCCGTGCAGACGGCCCTGCTGGCGGCCACGCTGCGCCTGGCCGGCGTCTTCCTGCTGGCCACCTTCGTCGTCACGAGCATGGCGCGCGAAGCGGCCGACAAGGGGCTGGAACTGCTGCTGGCGCTGCCCATGCCGCGCGCCGCCTACCTGCTGGGCAAGCTGCTGGGCTACGCGGTCCTGGCCGGCGTGCCGGCCGTGCTGTTCGGCCTGCTGGTGGCGCTGGTCGCGCCGGCCGCGCACAGTGCGCTGTGGGCCGCCTCCCTGCTGGGCGAATTGTGGATCGTGGCCGCCTTCAGCCTGCTGTGCGCGGCCAGCCTGCAGCAGGCGCTGCCGGCCCTGGCCGCCACCGGCGGCTTTTACGTGCTGGCGCGCACGGTGGGCAGCCTGCAGCTGCTGGCGCACGGCCCGCTGACGGGCCATTCCTGGCCGCAGCAGGCCATGACGGGTGCCATCGACGTGCTGGCCCTGCTCTTGCCGCGCCTCGACGATTTTACGCGCACGGAATGGCTGCTGTACGCCAGCGGCGGCTGGCAGGCGCTGGCCGGCGTGGCGGCGCAAACCATCATCTATGCTGGCTTGCTGGCCAGTTGCGCGCTGTGCGACTTTTACCGCAGGAATATCTGATGCGCGCCGCCCTGCGTCCCTGGTCCACCGTGCCGCGCGCCCTGTGCTGGCTGCTGGCGGCCAGCCTGCTGCTGCAGCTGGGCTGGCGCCTGGCGCAGCAGCAGGACCCTGCCCGGGCGCGGCCGCTGCCCGCGCCGCCGCCGGCGGCCGTGGCGCGCCTGGCCAGCCTGGGCGAGCCGCTGGCCATGTCGAAGGCGATGCTGCTGTACCTGCAATCGTTCGAGGACCAGCCCGGCGTGAGCCTGCCGTGGCGGGAGCTCGACTACGACCGCCTGGCCGGCTGGCTGGACACGGCGCAGGCGCTGGACCCGCGCAGCCGCTACGCGCTGGTGGCCGCCAGCGAGGTGTATGCGGGCGTGGCCGACCCCGTGCGCGCGCGGCGCATGCTCGACTTCATTGCCGCCAGCTTCGCGGCCGACCCGGCGCGCCGCTGGCCCGCCATGGCGCAGGCGGTGCTGCTGGCCAAACACCAGCTGCACGACCTGCCGCTGGCGCTCGGCTATGCGCGCGCGCTGCGCCGGCTGGCGACGGGGCCGCAGGTGCCGCCGTGGGCGCGCGAAATGGAAGCGTTCATCCTGGAAGACATGGACCAGCTCGACAGCGCCCGCCTGGTGATCGGCGGCCTGATACAAAGCGGCCAGATCAGCGACCCGCACGAACTGGCCTTTCTCGCCGGCCGGCTCGACGAGCTTGCCAGCCAAATTGCCGCAAAGAAAGCAAAGGCGGCGCCGTGACCGGGCGCCTGAAATGCCAGCGCACACGATGCCAATTGCAGTAAACTGTGACACCAGGCTGCCGCACTTTTTTTATAAGGAATTCCCATGCCACAACATCGCCAGCACGGCTTTACGCTCGTCGAAATCGCCATTGTCCTCGTCATCATCGGGCTGCTGCTGGGCGGCGTGCTGAAGGGGCAAGGCCTGATCGACAGCGCCAAGGTGAAAAACATCATCCAGCAGTCCAATTCGCTGACGGCCGCCGTCAACGCCTACCAGGACAAATTCCGCGCCCTGCCCGGCGACGACATCCAGGGCACGGTGCACGTGCCCAATTCGGCCGGCAACGGCAATGGCGACGGCCAGATCGGCGACGGCCAGCCGCGCGAATTCACGCTGGCGCCGCAGCACCTGGCACTGGGCGGCTTCATTACCGGCTCGTACAACGGCACCTCGCAGTTCATGACCAGCGCCCAGGGCGGCGCCGTCTACCTGTACAACGACGAAGTGGGCGGCCGCGCCGGCAACGGCATCCGCTTCGATAACTTGCCGGAAGGCTACGCCGAGCAGATAGACAGCAAACTCGACGATGGCGTGGCCAGCACGGGCTCCGTCCGGGCGAACATGCCATATGGCAATACCGGTGCTATCATTCCCCGCACCGCCGTGTTTTTCTGACAAGGCCGTCACTATGGAAGGAATACCATGACACTGCACCGTAAATTCATCATCTCCGTGGCCGCCGCCTGCGCCGTGCTGGCCGGCAGCGCACAAGCCCAGTACGTGGGGCCGTCCGTCGGTCCCGACGCGCCCAAGACGGTCGCCGCCGTCCTGAAAAATCCCGTCGACGACCAGGCCGTCGTGCTGCGCGGCCACCTGCTGCGCAAGGTGGGCAACGAAAAATACACTTTCTCCGATGGCACGGCGGAAATCCGCGTGGAAATCGACAATAAAGTCTTCATGAACCGCAAGATCGACGCCAAAACACTGGTGGAAATCCGCGGCGAAGTGGAAAAGGATTTCATGGAAAGCCCGGAAATCGATGTCGACGTGCTGACCGTCGTCCAGTAAGCCCTGCCTGGCGTCCCGCCGCGCGCCGGCGGAACGCCTCCCGCCTGCCCCTGCCCCTGCGCGGCGCGGCGCCCTCCCCTGTGTGCCTTGTGCAACTCTTTTTTCGGGCCAGAAACTAGGCTTGTCAGAAGAATCAATTTCGTCTAGCATCTTTTCATTCAAGGTCAGCCAGCGCCAGCGCGAGCCTGCCTGTCGACTCATCCATTCTGGGAGCTTTCCGGGTGCAAGATTTGCCTTCGATACGCTCAAGAATTTCATGGCTGGTGCTCGCCTGGGTCTTCCCGACGGCGCTGGTCTTTCTCCTGCTCGTGGCGCAAAGCTACACGCGCGAACGCGACCACGTCGTCAGCGAGACGGCGCAGGCGGCGCGCGCCGTGGCCGCCGCCGTCGAACGCGACCTGGACGGCGCGCAGATGGCCGCGCGCATCCTCGCCCGCGCACCCGCCCTGCAGGCCGGCGACAGTGGCGCCCTGCGCGCGCTGGCCGACGCCGTGCTGCCTCCCGGACCTGCCGCCGCCACCTTCATCGTCTCCGACGCCTCGGGACGCCAGCTGCTCAATACGGCGCTGCCGGCCGGCCAGGCGCCGCCGCCCCTGCCGCAGAAATGGATGGCCAGCCTGCAGCGCGCGCGCGACGCCGGCAAGCCACGCCTGACGAGCCTGCTCACGACGGCCGACGGCGCGCCCCAGCTGGCCCTGAACCTGCCGCTGCCGCGCCAGCCGGGCGGCACGGGCGGCGACCGCGTGCTCACGGCGCTGTACCCGGCCGATTACCTGCCCATGCTGATGCGCAGCCTGAACATGCCGCCCTACCTGGGCGCGGTCATCATCAATGCGGACGGCATCAACGTGGCGCGCACCCTGGCGCCGCAGCGCTACGTGGGCCAGCGCAGCGCGGCGCCCCTGCTCGACGCGATGCGCCAGGCCCGCGAAGGCGTGCTGCGCCATGCCTCGCTGGAAGGCATCGACGTCTACACGGGTTTTCACCGCGCGCGCGGCGACGGCTGGACCGTGGCCGTCACGATACGCACGAGCACCGTGGCGGACGCCCTGCTGCGCTCGGTCGTCACGGGCTCCCTGATCCTGGCCCTGCTGCTGGGCGCCGCCTACGCGCTGGCCTGGCGCGTGGGCGGGCGCCTGGCGCGCACCCAGCAGGAGCTGACGCAGCAGATCCAGGCCCTGGCGCAGGGCAAGCCTTTGATCTGGAGCAAACATTCGGACCGCGAATCGGCCGACATGGCCGACGCCCTGGGCGCGCTGGAGCGCGACCTGCGGCGCCACCGCACGCAGCTCGAAAGCCTGGTGGCCGAGCGCACGCTGGCCCTGGAGAAATCCACGCGCCTGCTGGAAACCGTGTATGCGACGGCGCCCATCGGCATGCTGTTCGTCGACCGCGAGCTGCACATCGTCATGATCAACCAGTACCTGGCGGCCATCAACGGGGCCAGCGTGACGCAGCACCTGGGCCGCCCCGTGGGCGCCATGCTGTACGACGAAGCCGTGCGGGCCGAAGTGGAGCGCTGCCTGCGCCAGGTGCTGGAAACGGGCTTGCCCATCGTCGACATGGAATTGAAGGGCCATAGCGGGCAGCAGCGCGAGCAGATCAGCCACTGGGTCGTTTCCTGCCACCCGATCTTCGGGCCGGAACAGCAATTGCTGGGCGTCTCGGGCCTGTGGCTGGACATTAGCGAGCGCAAGCGCGCGGAAGCGGAATTCCGCCGCTCCAAGCACCTGTTCGCCACCATCATCGAAAACATCCCGGCCATGGTCTTCGTCAAGCGCGCCGACAAGCTCAGCTTTGAAATGGTCAACCGCCATGCGGAGCTGACCTTGGGCCGCTCGCGCGAGCAACTGCTGGGCAAGACTGACCATGACTTCTTTCCGCCGCAGCAGGCGGCCGCCTTCGTCGGCGCCGACCGCAAGCTGCTGGCCACGGGCCAGATGGTGGAAATCGATCAGGAAGCGATCAACACGGCCGACGGCACGACGCGCCATTTCACCACGCGCAAGGTGGTCTTGCGCGACGACGCGGGGCGCGCCAGCCACGTGCTGGGCGTGTCCATCGATGTCACGGAGCGCAAGCGGGCCAGCGAGGTGCTGCACGCCACCACCCGGCGCCTGGAGCAGAGCGAGCGCTTCATCCGCACCGTCACCGACAACCTGCCCGGCATGGTGTCGTACTGGGGCCACGATTTGCGTTGCCAATTTGCAAATAAATTCTACAATGAGTGGTTTGGCCGCAGCAGCGCCGAGCTGCTGGGCATCCACATGAGCGAACTGCTGGGGCAGGAACTGTTCGACGTGTATGCGCCCCACGTGGAAGGCGTGCTGGCGGGCCGGCCGCAAAGCTTCGAGCGCGACCTGCTCGACCCGGCGGGCCAGGTGCGCCACACGTGGACCAACTACATCCCCGATTTCGACGACAACGGCGGCGTGCGGGGCTTTTTCGTGCTGGCCTCGGACGTGTCCGAACTCAAGCGCACGGAATTGCGCCTGCACGAACTCAACGAACAGATGGGGCGCGCGCGCGACAAGGCCGAGGCGGCCAGCGTGGCGAAGAGCGAGTTCGTCGCCAACATGAGCCATGAAATCCGCACGCCGATGAACGCCATCATCGGCCTGGCGCGGCTGCTGGAAGAGTCGCCGCTGGAGCGGCGCGAGCGCAGCTATGTCGGCAAGATCCAGATGGCGACCCAGTCGCTGCTCAACATCGTCAACGACGTGCTGGACTTTTCCAAGATCGAGGCGGGCCAGATGGTGCTGGAGCGGCGCCGCTTCCAGATCGAGCACATGCTGGGCAGCGTCGCCGTGCTGCTGGCCAACAGCGCCTGGGCGCGCGGCGTGGAGCCCGTCTTCGTGCTCGATCCCCGCGTGCCGGCCGAACTGGTCGGCGACGCCCTGCGCGTCGAGCAGATCCTGATCAACCTGGTGGGCAACGCCGTCAAGTTCACCAGGCAGGGCGAGGTGGTGCTGTCCATCCGCAGCGTGGCCGAGGATGCGGCCAGCGTGACCGTGGAGTTTTCCGTGCGCGACACGGGCATCGGCATCGGCGCGGCCGAGCAGGAGCACATCTTCGACGCGTTTTCCCAGGGCGACAGCAGCACCAGCCGCAAGTACGGCGGCACGGGGCTGGGGCTGGCCATTTGCCGCCGCATGGTGGACTTGATGGGTGGCAACATCAGCGTCAGCAGCACCCTGGGCGCAGGGTCGGACTTCCGCTTCCGCTGCCGCTTCGAGCGCGTGGCGGAGGAACCGGCCGGAACGGCGGCCGATGCACGCGCCGGCGGCCGGCCGCCCCCCCTGTCGCTGCTGATCATCGACGACAACGCCAGCGTGCGCGCCATGCTGGAAGACTGGTGCGCGGCGCAGGGCTGGCACAGCCGCAGCGCCGACGGCGGCGCGGCCGGCCTGGCCCTGCTGCGCGCCCATGCCGACGGCGCGCAGGCGGCGGACCTGGTGCTGCTCGACGCGGCCATGCCGGGCATGGACGGCATATCCATGCTCACCGAGGCGCGCGCCGATGCACTGCTGGCGCTGCCGCCCGTGATCATGCTGGTGGCCGACCAGGACAGCGAAAACCTCGAACACCTGGCCGACAGCCTCATGCTCGCCGGCATCGTCGCCAAACCGGCCACGCCGGCGCGCCTGCTGGCGGCCGTCAGCGCCGTGCGCGACGGACGCAATGGCCGCAGCGCGCCATCCATGCTGCCCGTGTCCACGCCCCTGTCTGGCTTGCTGGCCGGCGTGCGCGTGCTGCTGGTGGAAGACAATGAAATCAACCAGGAAGTGGCGCAGTACATACTGCTGCACTCGGGCGCACACGTGGCCGTGGCCGCCAATGGCCGGCTGGCCGTGGACTTGCTCGCGCACACGCCGGACGCCTGGGACGTGGTGCTGATGGACTTGCAGATGCCCGTCATGAACGGCTACGAAGCCACGCGGGCCATCCGCGCGCTGGGCCTGGCGGACCTGCCCATCGTGGCCATGACGGCCAACGCCATGGACGAGGACCGCCTGCGCGCCATCGCCAGCGGCATGAATGCGCACGTGGCCAAGCCCATCGACGTCGACGACATGATCGCGACCCTGACGCGCCTCGTGCCGGCACTGGCGGGCGCGGCCGGCAATGGCGCGGCCCCGCCCGGCGCTCCCGCCGCCGCCACCCCGGAAGTGCCCGCCAGCCTGCCCGGCATCGACCTGGCGGCCGCCCTGCACCGCTTCGGCGGCGACTACGGCGCCTTCCTGGCCCTGCTCAAGCGCTTTGAGAATTCGCAAGGCGACGCCGTCGAGGAAACGCGGCGCCTGCTGGCCGCCGGCCAGGCGCAGCAGGCGGCGCAGTTGCTGCATCGCGTGTGCGGCGTGGCGGCCAACCTGGGCGCCACGCATGTCGCCAGCCTGGCCGGCGCGGCGGAAAAGGCGCTGAAAGCGGCGCCGCCGCAGGCCACGGCCAGCCTGCTGCAGCAGCTAGAAAACGCGATGAGCGAAGTCATCGTGGCGGCGCGCACCCTGCCCCTGCCGCGCAGCGAGCCTTTGGCGGCCGCGCCCGGCGACGGGCAGATCGACTTGCGCGCCGGCCTGGCCGAACTGCTCGTATTGATACGTAACAACAACCTGAAGGCGCTGGCCCGTTTCCACGCCCTGCACCCCGCCATCCAACAGTCAGACCGGGAAGCGGCCCTGGCGATGGCAAACGCGATCGAAACGCTGAATTTCTCCGAAGCGGAAAAACTCGTGCTCGATCAGCTGAAACGAGAGGAAAACAAGTGAGCTGGACCAACCTTGCCATGAATGGGCGCATCCTCATCGTCGATGACGCCATGGAAAACATCCAGATCCTGCACCAGTTGCTGCGCGAGGAGCACGAGGTGCTGTTTGCCCTGAGCGGAGAAAAGGCGCTGGAAATTGCGCACAATCAGCTGCCGGACCTGATCCTGCTCGACGCCGTCATGCCCGGCATGGATGGCTACGCCGTCTGCAATGCGCTGCGCGAATCGGCCATCCTCAGCGCCATCCCCGTCATCTTCGTCACGGCCCTGAACCAGCCCGAGGACGAGACGCGGGCGCTGGAAGCGGGCGCCGTCGATTTCATCACCAAGCCGTTCAATGCCGCCGTCGTGCGCGCCCGCGTGCGCAGCCAGCTGACCATCAAGAGGCAGGCCGACGCCATGCGCGAACTGTCGCTGACGGACTCGCTGACGGGCGTGGCCAACCGGCGCAGCTTCAACGAGGCCATGGACAGCGAATGGCGGCGCTGCGCGCGCGACGGCGTGCCGATGGCCATCATCATGGCCGACATCGACCATTTCAAGGATTACAACGATACCTATGGCCACCAGGCGGGCGACCTGTGCCTGCAACAGGTGAGCGCCGCCCTGCGCCGCTGCGCCGTGCGCCCGCCCGACCTGCTGGCGCGCTACGGCGGCGAGGAATTCATCATCCTGCTGCCGCAGGAAACGCGCGACGGCGCCGAAGTGGTGGCCCAGCGCATCCTCGAGGAAGTGCGCGCGCTGGAAATTGCCCACGCCAGGTCGAGCGCCGGCCCCCACGTCACCGTCAGCCTGGGCATGGCCAGCGTCATGCCCACGGAAGGCATGGACCCCAGCGCCCTGATCCGCGCCGCCGACGCCCTGCTGTACCGCGCCAAGCATACGGGGCGGGACAGGTATTGCGCGTCGGAGGGGGAGTGAGCGGAGAGGCTGTGCCGTTTCCGCCGATTGCGCATCTGCTGCGAATGCCGCGCCGCTATCCGCCAACAGTTGATTGGGCGATTTCAAGGTCGGAGATTCTTGATCTCGGCCAGCTGACATTTGGCAGGGAATAAATAAAGTGCGCCATAGAATTAAAATTGTATGGCGATTTTTTCGTTCCGCCCGGAACTCCAATTAAATTACCGGCAGATAAATTTTTTTATCCTGCAATTACTTCAATTCGGCAATGCCAACGACATATCACATGCGGCGTCATTTCCCAGGCCACGCCTCAATGCAATATATTTTTCAGCCCTCTGAAAAATTCCCGCATATAAACTAAAAATTCCACATCACACCAATAACACACAGTAATTTGGCGAACGGTGGTGCGCGTAATCGTTTTATTTGTGCGGGGACAAATCCATGGCCAGGAACTCGTGTTCAAATTATTTTTCAAATAACGGGAGATGACGATGCAATCTTTCATATTTTTTGCAAAAACTCTGCTATTTTTTTTCATCTCACTAAATGCAGTGGCCCAGGTCACGCTGCCTGTGCCAAAACCTGCCGCGGTTTTCGGAAGCTATCTGGCTGGCTATGGCTGCAGATACACCTTTACGGGAAGCTGCAATTTCGCCATAACGCCCTCCTCACCGCTTGTTGCGCAAGAAAAAAACGAGACAGGGAGACTTATTGATTCCATTAATTCCCAATACGGCGCTGCCCATGTTGGCGGGCAATTCAATGACCTGAACTATCTTCCAAAACTGGGTGCCTATGCCTATGCATATGGCATCCCCCCGCAAATAAACAATCCAGACCCTTCAAAATATACCGGCCAAACTGGAACGATGATGGATGCGAATATCTGGTCTGTCGCACGGTATCGTTACAACGGATCGAGCCCGAATCAACTGTCCCTGCGCGCCGCGCTCGATACTGAAATTCATCTACCTGAAGATAATCCGCTACTCGGCCACTCACTCATGCGCATAGGCGTATTCACAAGCAATGACTACAATTACAGCATCGATGGCATTTGCCCTATTGGCGGATTTACAGGATGCAGTACAAATTCAACCAATTTGGGAAATTTATCGGTCTCATTATCATCGACCGATCGGTGGATACTGGAGATTCTCTATGATGTCCTCCCGGGGCAGGAATTTTACGTCGGCGCCATGCTCGATGCCAATGTGTGCTGCAACGGAGTGGTCAATTCATCGCGCACCATGACCATGCAGTTCAGCGACACGACAAACCTGGAATTGCTTTCAGTTGCAGGTGCGCCAATTAATGCAGTTGACGAACCCCCGACAGTTCTTTTAGCCGCAATCGGATTAATCTTATTGATATCGATTAGGAAAAAGTCTTCGAAAGCATCCCCAGGTCGGCCACCTGGCCAGCTGGCTGCAAGCTGCGGCACAGTGCGCCGCATGTGGGCTTACGCCCTACTCGCCGCTAAACCGGCCCAGGAAGTAGGCACTGCCTGATGGCCTTTTCACTCTGGCCTCTTGATCAACGGACTATGCCGTCCAGTGGTGGCTCAGGGATAGCAGCGCATCAGGAACTCCGCCACGCACACGGGTTTCGTGTCGCCTTCCCTCTCCATGGTCACGGCCCAGTTCACCTGCGCTCCTTCCGGCAGGTCGTCCACGGAGAGAATGTCGAGTCGCGCGCGCAATCGGCTGCCGACGGGCACGGGAGCGGGAAAGCGCACCTTATTCAAGCCGTAGTTGATGGCCATGCGGATGCCGGCCATGTGCAGCGCCCCCGCAAGCATGGCGGGCAACAGCGACAAGGTCAGAAAACCGTGCGCCACGGTGCCGCCGTACGGCGACTCGCGCGCGCAGCGCTCGGCGTCCACATGGATCCATTGGTGATCGTCCGTGGCGTCGGCAAAGGTGTCGATGCGCTGCTGCGTGACGGTGAGCCAGTCGGAGACGGCCACGTGCTGTCCCGACAAGGCCTGGAAACCGGCGATGCCGGCGATATCACGCACGGGCCTGCTCCTCTTGCGCCACGGGGCGGCGGCCGAACATGCCCATGCCCTCGACGGTGGTCACCACCTCGCCATGCTGGTTGCGCACGCTCCACACGGAAATGACGATGCCGCGGTCCGGCTTCGAGGTGGACGGCCGCACTTCCTTGACCTGGTAGGTCAGGTGCAGGGTGTCGCCCGCGCGCACGGGCTTGAGCCAGCGGATGCTGTCCAGGCCGGGCGAGCCCATGCTGGACGAATGCCTGAGCAGGTTGTCCACCACCAGGCGCATCATCAGGCCGCAAGTGTGCCAGCCGCTGGCGATGACGCCCTTGAAGATGGTTTTTTCAGCGGCCGCATGGTCGACGTGGAATGGCTGCGGGTCGAAATCCGTGGCGAAGGCGATGATTTCCTTTTCTGTCACGTGGCGCTGACCCAGGTCGATTTCCAGGCCCTGCGTAAAGTCTTCGAAATACCAATGCTTGGGGCTGATTTCGGTCAATGCGGTCATGCGGTCTCCGTCGGCAAGAAGCCCGGCTGGGCGATAAAGCGCTCGATGTGATGGTCCACGTCGCCCAGGGTCAGGGCGATCATGGAGAGGCGCTTGAAATGGTGGGCGGCCGGCAATTCGTCCGTCACGCCCATGCCGCCATGCAATTGCACGGCTTGCTGGCCGACAAAGGTGGCGGCCAGGCCCACGCGCGCCTTGGCGGCGGACACCGTGCGGCGGCGCTCCGCCGCGTCCTCGCTGCCGGCATTGGCGGCGGCCAGCATGGCCATCGAACGGGCTTGCTCCAGGTGGATGAACATATCGGCCATGCGGTGCTGCAAGGCCTGGAACTTGCCGATCGGCGCGCCGAACTGCTGGCGCGTCTTCAAGTAGTCGAGCGTGGCGGCAAAGATGGCGTCCATGGCGCCCACGGCTTCCGCGCACAGCAAGGCGGCGCCATAGTCGAGCGCCGCGTCGAGCACGGGCCAGCCCTGCCCCGCTTGGCCGATCAGGGCGTCGTGACCCAGCACCACTTGCACGAGGGTCACGGTGGCGGCGCGCTGGCCGTCGATGGTGCGGTAGTCGCGCACGGAAACGCCGGGCGCGTCCACGGGCACGAGGAACAGCGAAATGCCGTCCGTCTCATCCTGGCCGCCGCCGCTGCGCGCCGACACTATCAGAGAGTCCGCCTGGGCGCCATGAATGACGACGGTTTTCTCGCCGTCCAGCACGAAGCCGTCGCCGCTGGCGATGGCCGTGGTGGCGATGTCGTGCATGTCATGGCGCGCCTGGCGCTCGCCCAGCGCGCAAGCCAGTTTCAGGCTGCCGCTGGCGACCTGTTCCAGCACGGCGTCGTGGCCGCCCGCCAGGGTCAAAAAGCGCGCCCCCAGCACGGTGGCGAAATACGGTTCGACCACCAGGCCACGGCCCAGTTCCTGCATTACCAGCAGCATGTCGACGGCCGTGCCGTCGAAGCCGCCCGCGGCGGCCGGCAGCGGCAAGGCCGTCATGCCCAACTCGGCCAAGGTGGCCCAGGCGGCATCGGACGTGCCCGTGGCGGAATGGATGATGGTTTGCCGCGTTTCAAACGGGTAATCCTTGTCGACCCAGCGCCTGAGCGCGTCGGCGAATTGCTGCTGTTCCTGATTGAATTGGAAGTCCATGTCGTCTCCTTCTGGCTTACAGGCCCAGGATCATCTGCGTGATGATGTTTTTCTGGATTTCATTCGAGCCGCCATAGATCGATGTCTTGCGGTAATTGAAGTAATACGCGGCCAGCGGCGCGGCCAGATCGTCGCCGCCCGCGCTGTGGGGCGCGCTGCCTTCGAGAAATGCCGGGTCGAATGGCAAGGCTTGCGGGCCGATGGCTTCGACCATCAGTTCCGTCAGCTGCTGCTGCAGTTCCGAGCCGCGCACCTTCAGCATGGACGCCTGCGGCCCCGGCCCCTTGCCCTCGTCGCTGATGACGCGCAAGACCGTCATTTCCAGCGCCATCAATTCGATTTCGAGGGTAGCGACCTTGGCGGCAAACGCGGGATCGTGCAGCAGCGGCGCGCCGCGCTTGCTCTGCTGCATGGCCAGCTGCTTGAGGAATGTCAATTCGCGCTTGGAGCGGCCCACGGCGGCGATGCCGGTGCGCTCGTGGCCCAGCAGGTACTTGGCGTAGGTCCAGCCCTTGTTTTCCTGGCCGACCAGATTGCTGACGGGCACGCGCACATTGTCAAAAAAGACTTCGTTCACTTCGTGTTCTTCATCGAGCATGATGATGGGGCGCACGGTGATGCCCGGCGTTTTCATGTCGATCAGCAAGAAACTGATGCCTTCCTGCTTGCGCACCGTGCTGTCCGTGCGCACCAGGCAAAAGATCATGTCCGCGTGCTGGCCCAGGGTGGTCCAGGTTTTCTGGCCGTTGACGACGTAATGGTCGCCGTCGCACTCGGCCGTGGTTTTCAGGGAAGCCAGGTCGGAACCGGCGCCGGGCTCCGAGTATCCCTGGCACCACCAGTCGTCGCAGTTGAGGATACGCGGTAAGTAATATGCCTTTTGTTCGGCGCTGGCGAAGGCCATGATGACGGGCGCCACCATGTTGATGCCGAAAGGCAAGATCGGCGGCGTGGCGGCGCGCGCGCACTCGTCTTCCCAGATATGGCGCTGCACGGACGTCCAGCCCGTGCCGCCGTATTCGACGGGCCAGGCCGGCGCGGCCCAGCCTTGTTGCGCGACAATCTTGTGCCAGCGCACATAGTCATCGCGGTTCAGGCGCAGATGCTGGCGCACCTTGCGCTGCAAGTCCGCCGGCAGATGGGTGTCGAGGAAGGCGCGCACCGTGTCGCGGAACGCCGTCTCCCCGGCCGTGTAATGCAGGTCCATGTCTGTCTCCTTGTTCTTATGAGTTGCCGTGATGCCTGCACGCAAGGAAGCTCAGCGCACAAAAAAGCACGACCGTTCTCAAGGATTGTACAACAGAATCCGTGTCGTGCCAGCGGTTTTGCAGCACAGATGGCGCCCATCGCAGCCCCATTTTATGGCGCTGCAGCTATCGACAAGATAAAATTTCTTTATGGACAACATCGAGAAAAATAATGCTATGCTGCAATAATCACAAACATAATAGAAATGACAAAATGGAGCATTTATACAATCACGCCGCTATCGGCTATGCAAACTTGTGGTGGAGACAGGACCGCTTGTTCCTGAAACGCATGAAAGACAAGGACATGACGGCGATGGCGGCCACGTTGGGCGATATCGCCACGGCGTATAGCGTCATTCGCGGCATCCCTGACGGCCGGAGATATGCTGGTTGGGATGATACCGCCAAGAAATTACTCAGCATGAAAAAGCTCAGTGCATCAACTTATGTGCATGCAGTGGATCAACTACAGAGCGAACTCGTCAAGACGCGCAAGTTAATGTCCGCGGCGTCCAAGATTCTTTGGTTCCATAGCAAGAGTCCCGTAAAAATCTTCGATAAGCGCGCGGCTGATGCGCTGGACTTCAAGAATGGCTCCTATCTTGATTATTGCGGACGGTGGTCATCTGAATTCAAACAGTCTGAAGAGGCAATCTTGCGTGCCATTGAAAAACTGATTCAGCATATCGATTGCACGACGATTCCACCGGCAGGGCGCGATGAATTCTATGACGTGGTCAATCAAAAGTGGTTCGCTGAACGGGTTTTTGACAAGTACCTGTGGGAGAAAGGCGGCAAGTGACGAGTCCCTTGTCGGATGAGTAGAGGACTTGCACTCCTGCTGAGTGAGCCCCATGCTAAGCGCCCCCCCCTGTGCCACGGAGCAGGCCGAGGGGCGATGAAACTTCCAACCTATGTTCAACGCGAACCAGCGGAAATAATCTACGACTTCGGAGTCCATGACAACGAACCGCTTTGTAGCAACTGTTCAACGGCCGGTTCGGAGAAAGACCGCCAACAGCAGGTCTTGGCCGCAATCACCCATACAAATGCAGCAGCACCTGCACGGCCACGATCTTGACGATGGTCATGCTGGGGAAAATCATCGCATAGCCGAGATTCGGGCGGTCGGACTTGGCCAGGCGGTTGGCAAATACGAGCACGGCCGGGTTGCCCGTGGCGCCGGCCGCGATGCCGAGCAACTCGGGAAACGGCAGGCGCAGGAAGACCTTGCCCAGGATCACCACAAGGGCCACCACCACCAGCACCGTCACGGCCCCCAGCACCAGCATGGGCAAGCCGTCGGCGCCCACCTGCTGCACGAAAGGCAAGCCGGAGGCCATGCCGACGGAGGCGAGGAAAATCGTCAAGCCATAGTTGCGCATGACCAGGTTGGCAGACAGGGGCAGGCGCCAGCTGATCTTGCCCACCCTGCCCAGGCGTCCCAGGATCAGCGCCATCACCAGCGGACCGCCCGCCAGGCCCAGGCTGAACGAGCCTATCCACGGCAACGGTATCGGTACCAGGCCCAAGAGCACACCGAGCACCATGCCCATGCCCAGCGAGACATAGCTGAACTCGGCCGTGGCCGTGATGGAATTGCCGAACAGCTTGCGCACGTCGGCCGCATGTTTCGCCGGCGCGATGACCATCACCCGGTCGCCGAATTCCAGGGTCAGGAAGGGGTGCGGCAGGATCATCGCGTCGCCACGGCGGATGAACGCGATCTGCAGCGGAAAGTCTTTTGCCAGGTTCAATTCGCCCAGCGGCACGCCGACGATTTCCGCGTCCGACACGAACACTTCCGTGCCGTCGAAGGCGCTGCGGTCCTTCATCAGCCGGCCCGGGTCCAGGTGGCCCAGCGCCGTGCGCGCCGCTTCCACGCCCGCCACCGTGCCGGACACCATCAGCGCGTCACCCACGCCAAGCACCAGCGAGGGGTCGGGCAAGCGATTCTGGTGGCCCTGGCGCACGCCGATCACTTGCACGCCCGCCAGCGGGCCGTCGGCCAGTTCGGAAAGCGTCGCACCCGCCAATGCCGCTGCATCGATGGTGATTTCCGACACGACGATGGGCGCCGGCGGCGGCGTCAGCACGGGTTTTAATATGCGCCCGGCCAGGTACAGGCCCAGCATGGGGCCGACGACGCCGAACGGATACGCCACCGCATAGCCGACGGCCGCGTCGCCATTGCCGTGCGACGCTTCCAGCGCCGCCTGCAGGGCGGCCGTGCTGGTCATGGCGCCGGCAAACACGCCGCTGGCCATGCGCAGCGAGATATCGATCCACTGCCCGCCCCAGACGGACACGGCCAGGCCGCCCATGACGGCGGCAAAGGCGATCAGATTGTGTTTCTGCCCCGCGCCGCGCAAGCCGGCAAAGAACTGTACGCCGTACTGCACGCCTATGCCATACAGAAACAGCAGCAGGCCGATGGAGCCGACCATGGGCGGCGGCACGGAACCGGGCGCAAAGGCGCCCAGCGCCAGCCCCGCGAACAGCACGCCGCCCACGCCCAGCGAAAAACCGAACACGCTGACGCGCCCCAGCGCATAACCGGCACCGATGACGAGAAACAGGGCGAGGATGGGGGTGGACTCCAGCGTGTGGCGAAATAATTGAAGCATCAGGAACCTTGGTCTGGGGAAGGCCCAGTTTAGCATGCACAAAAGCAACATCATGCCCGGATGACAAGCTAGCGTGTGCGGCAACATGCACGGTAAAAAGAGCAAAAAAAAGCCCGCTGCGGGAGCGGGCTGAAGCTAATTCCTGTGAGGAAGTAGAGGAGACAGGTGCAATGATGCCGCATTGCAGCATATCAATCCAATTGCATGTTGTGATGATAGAAATATGCTTTATCAATATCTCTTCAGGCCGTTCCAAAAATGACGAGTTTTCGATGCGATCATTGTTCACGCGTCACCAGCACGCGGGCTTGCTCCACGCTGACGCAAGCCTGTGGCGCAAACCCCTCTGGCACGGTCTGCGCATCGTGCACCGTACCTGCACCGAGCGACACCAGGGCAAGCATGCCCACGGCGCGCAACCAAGGCGTCATCAGCTTGTCTCCTTGTGCATGGTCTGGCAAGGGTATCTTAAGCGAGGAAGCAAAAAAAAAGCCCGCTGCGGGAGCGGGCTGAATCTAATTCCTGTGAGGAAGTAGAGGAGACAGGTGAATGATGCCGCATCGCAGCATAGCTATCCAATTGTATGTTGTGATGACAGAAATACGATTGTTCTATATCTCAGCCATAGCGGCCTCTCCTGCCCCTGCGATCCCTATGCCACGTTGTCGGCACGCAAGGTTTTCGCGGCCGCCACCATGTTGGCCAGCGCGGGAATCACTTCTTTCCAGCCGCGCGTTTTCAGGCCGCAATCGGGATTGACCCACAGGCGCTGCGCGGGAATGCGCGCGGCCGCCTTGCGCATCAATATCACCATCTGTTCCTGGCTCGGAATATTGGGCGAGTGGATGTCGTAGACGCCGGGGCCAATTGCGTTCGGATAATTAAAATCATCGAAGGCGTCGAGCAATTCCATGTCGGAGCGCGACGTTTCAATCGTGATCACGTCCGCGTCCATGCCGGCGATCTGCGCGATGATGTCGTTGAATTCCGAATAGCACATGTGCGTGTGGATCTGCGTTTCGTCAGCCACGCCATTGGCCGTGATGCGGAACGCTTCCACGGCCCAGCGCAGGTACTCGTCCCATTGCGACTTGCGCAGTGGCAAGCCTTCGCGCAAGGCTGCCTCGTCGATCTGGATCACGCGGATACCGGCCCGCTCCAGATCCTGCACCTCGGCGCGCATGGCCAGCGCCAGCTGGTAGCACGACACGCTGCGGGGCTGGTCGTCGCGCACGAAAGACCAGTTCAGGATGGTGACGGGGCCCGTCAGCATGCCTTTCATCGGCTTGTCCGTCAGCGACTGGGCGTAGGTGCTCCACTCGACCGTCATGGCGCGCGGGCGGCTGATGTCGCCGAACAGCAAGGGCGGCTTGACGCAGCGCGAACCATACGACTGCACCCAGCCGAACTGGCTGAAGGCGTAGCCGTCCAGCTGTTCGCCGAAGTATTCCACCATGTCGTTGCGTTCCGCCTCACCGTGCACGAAGACGTCCAGGCCCAGGGTTTCCTGTTCCTGCACGCAATGGGCGATTTCCGCCCGCATCAGCTTTTTGTAGCTGGCCTCGTCCAGCCGGCCGCGGCGGAACTGGCTGCGCGCCTGGCGGATGTGCGCCGTCTGCGGGAAGGAGCCGATGGTCGTCGTCGGGTACAGCGGCAGTTGCAGCAGCGCAGCTTGCCTGGCGGCACGCTCGGCATAGCCGCTCACGCGCTGGCCCAACGTCGCATCGATGCGCGCCACGGCCGCTTTCACATGCGGATTGTGCACGCGCGGTGAGTCGCGGCGCGCCTGCACGGCCGCATGATTGGCATCGAGCGCTGCCTGCACCGAGGCGCGGCCGTGATTCAGGGCGCCGGCGATGGTGCGCACTTCATCGAGCTTCTGGCGGGCAAAGGCCAGCCAGGAACGGATATCGGCGTCGAGCTGTTGCTCGCTGGCCAGGTCGACGGGCACGTGCAGCAGCGAGCACGACGGGGCGATCCACAGCCGGCCTTGCAGGCTGGCGTGCACCGGTTCCAGCCACGCCAGCACGTCGTTCAAATCCGTCTTCCAGATATTGCGGCCATTCACGACGCCCAGCGACAGCACGCTGGACGCTGGCAATTGCGCGATCACTTGCTCCACCTCATCGCGGGCATTGATCGCGTCCAGGTGCAGGCCTTGCACGGGCAGCTGGCACGCCAGCGGCAAATTGTCTTGCAGCTTGCCGAAATACGTGGCCAGCAGCAATTTGACGTGCTTGACCTTGCTCAAGGCGTCGTAGGCCGTCACCAGCGCCTGCCGCCAGGCGCCGTCGAGTTCCGTGACGAGGACCGGTTCATCGATCTGCACCCATTCCACGCCTTGCGCGGCCAGTTCCTGCAGCAATTGCACGTAGACGGGCAGCAAGCCATGCAGCAGCGCCAGCTTGTCGGAATCATCCTTGGCCTTGCCCAGCCACAAATAGGTGACGGGGCCGATCAGCACGGGCTTGGCTTTCACGTTCAGCTGGCGCGCCTGCGCCAGTTGCCGCAGCAGGCGGCTGCTGTCGAGCTTGAATTGCGTCTCGGCCGAAAATTCCGGCACGATGTAGTGGTAATTCGTGTCGAACCATTTCGTCATCTCGCCGGCGTGGACGCAGCTGCAATCGCTGTCGCTGGCCGAGCGGCCACGGGCCACGCGGAAATAGTTGTCGAGCGCGTCGCCTTCCAGGCCGCGCACGCGCTGCGGCAGGTTGCCCAGCGTAAAACTCAGGTCCAGCACCTGGTCATAGAAGGAAAAGTCGCCCACGGGCACGAAGTCCAGCGCGTGCTGGTCTTGCCAATGGCGCTGGCGCAACTCGGCGCCCTGGCCTTCCAGCGCGTCCAGGCTGCTTTGCCCCTTCCAGTAGTCTTCCAGGGCGAATTTCAGTTCGCGTTGGGCGCCGATGCGCGGGTAGCCGAGATTGTGTGTCGTGACGGTCATGGTAGTGCCTCCTGGTGAAGTGTGGAGACATCATAGGGGCTTTCATCCATGAAAAATAATGGTAAAACTTCATGCATCCATTATTAAAATTCATGCGACTGCCAGAATCCATCCGGCCGTCTTGCGCGGCATCGAAAAAGTGTCAACGTATTCCAGGACGGCTCACGGGCAAAAAAAAGCCCGCTACGGGAGCGGGCTGAATCTATTTTCTTTGAGGAAGATAGAGGAGACAGATGCATGATGCAGCATTGCTGCATATCAATCCAATTACATGTTGTGATAGTGGAGATATGAATTATCCATATCTCAAACGGACAACGAAAAATGCAGCGCCGTCGACAGCGAAATAGAGGGCAGCGTAGTGATGATGGTTCAATCCTGGGGCGGCGAACAAAACGCAAAGCGTTGCCGATGCATGCGCAGATAATACTTCTGTTCTTCCTTCAAAGCGATGCGCAGCGGGGCAGGCAAACCGATGCGTTCACGATGCCGCCCCAGCAGCGAGGGGGAGCACAGCATGGCGCCATCGTCTGCAAAGCTGATCAGGCCTCGATCAAACAAGGCATCCAGGGTAGCGATCAGCGGCAAGCCGTTATGGGGATCAAGCCTCTGCTGATCAGTAGCCCCTTGCCAGGACAAGGCATGCGATGCACGCAGAACCGGCTCAAGATCGCAACCCGTGACAGCACATTTCCTATCCCACAATGCGAGCAATTCGTCCCGATATCTGCCTTGGCCGAGCCGGGCCTGGCACAGTATTTCTATCTCCGTTGATCGCCCCTTCCCCCGCGAAAGCAAATCATGGATATCATTTTGCTCCACCCTGCTGGCGATCAATGCGAGGATGGCTTCCTTCCCCTTGTTCAGCGCGCCAAACGCCTGTCGAGGATTGGTGCCGTGAAAAACGACGACTTCGGCCGCGGAAACAGGCGTACTGCGCAGATCCGCATACCAGCGTACCATGCGGTGATACTCTTCTGGTTCATTCGGACTGACCACTCCCCCGCCGCGATACACAATGACTGGCGCGTCATCGAGCACCGTCCCAGCAGCAACAATACCGATCTTGTTTACCCATAGCAGCAGGGTGTCACCGCGCTTGGGCCGCTTGATCTTTTCCAGGAACTCGGGGCCGCCACTGGTCACTGCAACGCCCCTGACTAACCATTCGTTATGAAAACTGAACTCATTATTTGACGTTGCATCGCTATTGATGAAAAACGTGTCCGCCTCAGTAACCTCTTGCTGTCCTTTGCTGAGATTTTCATGTGCCATGCCCGGCTTTCATAGAAGGATAAGCGCGCATTGAAACATGCATTGCCATTCAACGTCCACCAAATACTCTTCAGACAACAAACATGAATTTCCAGGCAAAAAAAAGCCCGCTGCGTAGCGGGCTGAATCTATTTCCTTGGAGGAAGATAGAGGAGACAAATGCATGATGCCGCGTTGCAGCATATAAAACCACTTTATATTCGTGATGTCAGAAATACGCCGCAGTGATATTACGGGCAACAGACAATTCCATGCGGTAACTTTTTATGCTGCCGCCTCCGCTTTTCCTTCACCGGAACGCAACATGTTCTTGATGCCGCGCAAGGCTTGCCGCACGCGGGCCTCGTTTTCGATCAGGGCAAAGCGCACGTATTCATCGCCGTATTCGCCAAAGCCGATGCCGGGCGAAACGCATACCCTGGCCTTTTCCAGCAGCAGCTTGGAAAATTCCAGCGACCCCAGGTGGCGATAGGCCTCGGGGATATGCGCCCAGATGTACATCGACGCCTTTGGTTTTTCCACCATCCAGCCCGCTTCATGCAATCCTTTGACGAGCACGTCGCGGCGGCGCTGGTACTGGGCGCAGATGTCCGTCACGCAGCTCTGGTCGCCTTCCAGCGCGGCAATGGCCGCCACCTGCACGGGCGTGAAACTGCCATAGTCGTGATAGCTCTTGATGCGCGCCAGGGCCGCCACCAGTTCCGCATTGCCCACCATGAAGCCGATGCGCCAGCCCGCCATGTTGTAGCTTTTCGACATGGTGAAGAACTCGACGGCCACGTCGCGGGCACCGGGTACCTGCATGATGGACGGCGCCTTCCAGCCATCGAAGGTGATGTCGGCGTAGGCCAGGTCATGCACCACCAAAATATTGTGCTGCTTCGCCAGCGCGACGACGCGCTCGAAGAACTCCAGTTCCACGCATTGCGCCGTGGGGTTGGACGGGAAGCCGAGCACCATCATCTTCGGCTTCGGGTAGCTTTCGCGGATCGCCCGTTCCAGCTCGGCAAAGAAATCGACGCCCGGGCCCATGCGCACGGAGCGGATGTCGGCGCCCGCGATGACGGCGCCCCAGATGTGGATCGGGTAGCTGGGATTGGGCACCAGCACCGTGTCGCCACGGTCGAGCGTTGCCAGCATCAGGTGGGCCAGGCCCTCTTTCGAGCCGATGGTGACGATGGCTTCGCTGTCCGGGTCGATGTCGACCTCGTAGCGCTTCTTGTACCAGTGCGCAATGGCGCGGCGCAGCCGGGGAATGCCTTTCGAGGCGGAATAGCCGTGCGTGTCGGGACGTTTCACCGTCTCGACCAGCTTGTCCACGATGTGGGCGGGCGTGGCGCCATCGGGGTTGCCCATCGACATGTCGATGATGTCCTCGCCACGGCGGCGCGCCGCCATCTTGAGTTCGGCCGTGATATTGAAAACGTAGGGGGGAAGACGATTGATGCGCGAAAAGCTGCGCGGAGCTTGGCTGTCGGTCATGGTTATCTCTGTACGTAAGCGCCCGGATCCGTCCGAGCGACGTTGGCGCAGTGGCTGTGCCTGCAACGATACTAACCCGGTTTATCCAGCACTGGCAAGTGTGTAGTCTAGCCGCTACAATACAGGCTGATCGAAAATGAGCGCACCGGTTGGTAACCCGGTAAGTGCCCGGCACAGTCCGGCATGCTCCCGCCCGCGCGGACCCACGGCGCTGACCCTTGGCTGTTACACCAGCCGGTGAGGTGTACTGGTTCGTGCATTTTCCCGCCGCGCCATCCCTCCCCTGCTTTGATTAGGAATGAGAAGGATGGCAACACACGACACCGCAGCAACTGGCATGACCCTGGACCGCGCCGGCATCGAGCAGCAGCTGGCCCTGCCGGTGCACCACTTCATCGATTGCGCCTTCGACGGCGAAGACCTGTCGCGCCTCGACTTGCAGGGCTGCACCTTTGAACGCTGCACCTTTGCCGACACCAACTTGTTTGCCAGCAAGCTTGCGCGCAGCACCTGGCGCCGCTGCCGCGCCGGCAGCGCCGATTTCGAATCCGTCGACGCCGTCGACGCCACCTTCGAAGGGTGCGACCTGAACAACACGAAATGGCGGCGCGCCAAGCTGGCCTCGGCCACCTACCGGGGCTGCAAGCTGACGGGCGCCGCGTTCGAGGAAGCGGCCCACCTGGGCTTGACCTTCGAAGACAGCCTGCTGGTGGGCGCCGACCTGCGCGGCTTCTCGTTCCGCAAGGCAATACTCAAACAGCTGGACTTTTCCGACGCCTACTTGGCCGGCTGCGACTTCCGCGACGCCGTCTTCGAAGGAGGCAGCCTGCGCAACGCCACCATCAAGCTGGCGAAGTTCCAGGGCGCGGACTTGCGCGGCGCCGACATCGACGGTTTCAAACTGAGCGAAGCGTCCCTGCTGAAAGGCGCCGTCATCACGCATGCGCAGGCGGCCAACTTCATGCGCGCGCTCGATCTCGTGGTGATTTAATGTAAAAGGCAAAAAAAAACCCGCTATGGAAGCGGGATGAATCTATTTCCTTGGAGGAGATAGAGGAGACAAGTGCATGATGCGGCAGCGCGGCATATCACGCCACTTTATCTTCATGATGATAGAAATATCCATCAGTGATAATGAGCTGCCATCAGGGTTTCACGCCGTGCGGCGCGTTGCCGAGGGTAAAAATTCTCCCAGCCACACCAGCAGGGCCAAGCCCGGAAACGCCATGCCGGCCAGCAAGGTCGCAGGCCAGCCGTAGCTGGCGTACACCCAGGCGCCGATGGCCGAGCCGGCCGCGCCGCCAGCAAAGAACAGGGCGAAGTACAAGCCGTTCAGGCGGCCCCGCACTTCCGCGCCCAGGCTGAAGATGGCGCGCTGGCCCAGCACCAGGTTCGCCGCCACGCCCATGTCAAGCACGATGGACGCCACGACCAGCAAGCCCAGCGCCACGTGTTTCGCTTCCGGCGCCAACATCGGCAAGGCAAACGCGGCGATGCCCAGCGCCAGCGCGGCGGCCGTGGCCGGCAAGGTGTGGCCCGCGTCCGCCAGGCGGCCCGCGATGGGCGAGGCGACGGCACCGGCCATGCCCACCAGGGCAAAGATGGCGATGCCCGTTTGCGACAGGCCGAACGCGGGGCTGGCCAGCACCAGCGGCGTGACGGTCCAGAACAGGCTGAAGGCGCCAAACAGGCCCGCGTGATAGGCGGCGCGGCGGCGCAGCACGGGCGTGCCCAGCAGCAAATGCCACAAGGACGCCATCAGGGCCGGATAGCGCATGCCCGACACGGGCTGGCGCACGGGCAAGGCGCGGCGCAGCACCAGCGCCAGCAGCACCATCAGCACGGCGGCGCCGCCAAACACCACGTGCCAGCTCGCATGGGCCGCCACCAGCGAGGCCGCGGGCCGGGCCAGCATGATGCCCATCAACAAGCCGCTGACCACCTTGCCCACCGTCTGCCCGCGCGTCGCTTCCTGCGACAGGTGGGCGGCAAACGGCACGATCACCTGCGCCGCCACGGAACCGAGGCCGATGGCCAGGGCGGCCGCAAGAAAGACGACGGCGCCCGTGGAGAGGGCCGCCGCCACGAGGGCCGTGGCCGTCACCAGCAAGGCCGTGACGATCAGGCGGCGGTTTTCCAGCAAGTCGCCCAGCGGCACGACAAACAGCAGGCCCAGGGTGTAGCCCACTTGCGTCAGGGTGACGATCAGCCCGGCCGCCTTGGCCGACAGGCCCGTCGAGGCGCTGATGGGCCCGACGAGGGTTTGCGCGTAATACAGGTTGGCGACGATGAGGCCGGAGGCGATGGCCAGCAGCAGCACCATGGCGGGCGCGATGTCGCGGGGAGTAGCAGATGAGGCCTTGTTCATGTTGTTTCCTCGGTTCGGTAGGGATGCTGCCATTCTAGGCAAACCTGCGGCAAAGATAATTAGGGCATAATCCGCTTATACTTTTCACATAAGATGAACAATCGCCATGGACAAGATCAAGGCCATGCAGACCTTCGTGCGCATCGTCGAAGCCAACAGCTTTTCCAAGGCGGCCGAGACCTTGAACTTGCCGCGCGCCGCGCTGACGGCCACCCTGCAAAAGCTGGAAGCCTACCTGGGCACGCAATTGCTGCAGCGAACCACGCGCCGTTTGTCGCTGACGCCGGAAGGGGCCGAGTACTTTCACCACTGCGTGGCGATCCTGAAGGCCGTCGATACGGCGGAGCTGGCGTTTCGCGGCCCTGACGCGAAAAAACCGCGCGGTTTGTTGCGCATCAACCTGCCGAGTACGGTGGGGCGCACCCTGGTGGTGCCCCATCTTGCGCAATTTCACGCCGCCTGCCCCGAGGTGCATTTGCAGCTGAGCCTGACGGACCGCCTGATCGACCTGACGCAGGAAGGCATCGATTGCGCCTTGCGCGTGGGTGACTTGCAGGATTCCG
The DNA here is from genome assembly GCF_900156175.1 of Janthinobacterium sp. TND4EL3. Lineage (GTDB taxonomy): Bacteria > Pseudomonadota > Gammaproteobacteria > Burkholderiales > Burkholderiaceae_D > Janthinobacterium. The sequence goes on along the minus strand of NZ_FTMV01000016.1, from coordinate 22,562 downwards.
CCTTCATCGGCAAGCAGATCGGCCAGATGCGCTTCGTCACCTGCGCCTCGCCCGCCTACCTGGCGCGGCATGGCACGCCGCACACCCTGGCCGAGCTGGCCGCGCACCGGGGCATCATGCATTACTCGGGCCGCACGGGACGCGCTTTCGACTGGGATTTCCTGCAAGACAAGGAGGTGGTGCGCGTGCAGATGGCCGGCCCCATCGCCGTCAACGATGCGGACGCGAGCGTCGATTGCGCGCTGCAGGGGCTGGGCCTGGCGCAGGCGGCCGTGTACCAGGTGCGCCGCCACCTCGACAGCGGCGCGCTCGTGGCCGTGCTGCCCGCCCACCCGCCCACGCCCATGCCCATATCCCTGCTGACGCCCCAAGGCCGCCTGGCTGCGCCCAAGGTGCAGGCGTTTGCCGGCTGGCTCACCGGCTTGCTGGCGGAAAATGCGGATGTGCAAATGCCTGCGCGCGAAATCTGAGGCAAAAAAAAGCCCGCTACAAGGAGCGGGCTGAATCTATTTTCTTGGAGGAGAATAGAGGAGACAGATGCATTATGCTGCGTCGCGGCATATCAATCCAATTGATTGTTGGAATGATAGAAATACGCAAAACAGATAACTGATCGAGGCGAAAAAAAAGGCTCTGTCTCCGTTAAGTAGGGGATTTCCAGGAATCTTGCTCTGCCCCGGCTGTCTGACTGTCTATCTCAGACAAACAGGAGCCTTCCATGCAGCACGCCAAATGGATCCGTTTTATCGCGCAGTTTTCCCAGCTGAGCCGCCGCCAGCGGCAGGCAGGCATCGCCCGGCTGCGTGGCAACACGCCACAGGACGCCACCGTCGCATTGCTTGAAAGCGTTGCACAGCCGCATTTGGCTTGTCCCGCCTGCCACAGCAGCCATGCTCACCGGCACGGTCGTGCGCACGGACTGCAGCGCTACCGCTGCGTGCCGTGCGGGCGCACCTTCAATGCGCTCACCGGCACGCCGCTGGCGCGCTTGCGCCATAAATCGCTGTGGCTAGCCTACGCCGATTGCCTGCTGGCATCGGCTTCCGTGCGCCAGGCAGCGCGACAGCTGAACGTGCACCGCAACACCGCCTTCCGCTGGCGCCACCGGTTTTTGACGCTCGCCAGGACGGACCGGCCCCATTGCCTGCACGGCATCGCCGAGGCCGACGAGCTGTATCTGCTGGAATCGGAAAAGGGATCCAGGCATCTGGCGCGTCCGGCACGCCGCCGGGGCGGCCATGCCCGCCAGCGCGGCATTTCCAGTGAACAGGTCTGCATCGTGGTGGCGCGCGACCGCACGGGACAAACCCTCGATTTCGTCACGGGAAAAGGGGCGCTGACCAAGGTGCAGCTGCATGCCTGCCTGCCACCCGTGATCGACAAGGACGTCTTGCTGCTCACCGACGGCCACGCTGCCTATCGCGCCTTCGCCCGTGAAGCGGGCATCAGCCACCAGGCCGTCAACTTGCACGCCGGCATCCGCGTGCAGGGCGCCGCCCACGTGCAGAACGTCAACGCGTATCACAGCCGCTTGCGCGGCTGGCTGCGCATCTTCCATGGCGTAGCCAGCCGTTATCTGCCGAATTACCTGGGGTGGCGCTGGATACTGGACGCCGGGCGCATCCGCTCGCCAGAAGCGTTATTGAAAGCAACGGTGGGAACATTCCCACACCTGACGGTGACATAGCCAAAAAAAACCGGTTCCGCCAGGAACCGGTTGTTTACTCCGTGACCAGCTTACTTCGCTGCCGCCACCGGGCTTGCCTTGCTATCGGCAGCGTAAGGCAAGACCTTGGCTGCCAGACGCGTATCGGACTTGATCAGCGCCACTTCGTCGGCCAGGATGCGCGCCGATTCGTTCAGCAGCACGTCCTTGGCGCTCTTGGCGGCCGTCTCGGCGTCCAGTTCGGCGCTCAGGGCCCGTTCATCGCCCTGCAAGCCGTCATCGGTGCGCAGGGCGCCCTTCACGGCAGCAATCTGCTTGGCCGTCTTGCTGGCCGCCTTCGCGCCCTTCAGCACATCTTTCGGGTCAGGAATCACCACCAGGTCGTCGGACGGGTTGGAAATCTGCGCGATCAGGCGCTTTTCACGCGCCTTGGCGCGCGCTTCCTGCGCGTCGCGCTCCTTGCGGCGCACGGCTTCATTGAGCGAAATCTGGTTTTCCTTGCGCTGCTTGACGACGAGGGCGATGTCATCGAGCAGGTACTGGAAATCCTTGTCCTTGGCCACGCGCGCCTCATGCTTCTTGTCCAGCATGGGCACGATATCCTTCAGGTCGCCCGTCGGCATGTAAGGCGCCGGCTTGATGGCCACCCATGGCAAGGCATTGTCATAGCTCGACTCGCCGAAATTTTCCGTGTCGGACATGGCTGGCAGCTTGATGTCGGGCGTGACGCCGCGCAATTGCGTGGTGCCGCCGTTGATGCGGAAAAATTGCGCAATCGTCATTTTCAGCTCGCCGTAGCGGGCTTTCTCGCTGCCGCCGAAACGGTCGAGATTGAACAAGGTCTGCACGGTGCCCTTGCCGAAGCTGCCTTCGCCGATGATGACGCCGCGGCCGTAGTCCTGGATGGCGGCGGCGAAAATTTCCGAGGCGGAAGCGGAACCGCGATTGATCAGCACGCCCATCGGGCCATCCCAGGCCAATCCGGCATTATTGTCGCTTTCGATGTCGACCTTGCCTTCGGCATTGCGCTGCATCACGACCGGGCCCTTGTCGATGAACAGACCCGTCAAGTCGACGGCTTCAATCAGGGAACCGCCGCCATTGTTGCGCAAGTCGATCAGGACATTGTCGACCTTGTCCTTCTTCAATTCACCCAGCAGGCGGGCGACGTCGCGCGTGGCGCTCTTGAAATCCTTGTCCCCACGCTGGCGCGCCGCGAAGTCCTGATAGAAGGTCGGCAAGGAAATCACGCCGATACGGCGCTTGACGCCGTTGTCGCGCACTTCGATGATGGATTTCTTCGCCGCCTGCTCTTCCATGCTGATTTTCTTGCGCACCAGCGGCAAGACCACGTGCTTGGCGTCGGGACCGGCATCGGCAGGCAGCACATCGAGGCGCACGACGGAATCCTTGGCGCCGCGAATCAATTGCACCACGTCATCAATGCGCCAGCCCAGCACTTCCGTGATGGGCCCCTTGTCGCCCTGCCCCACGCCGACGATGCGGTCGCCCACCTTCAGCTTGCCCGACAGGCCGGCCGGGCTGCCCGGCACGACTTCGCGCACCACCGTGTATTCGTCGCGCGTCTGCAGCACGGCGCCGATGCCTTCAAGCGACAGGCGCATGGCGATGTCAAAATTTTCCGAAGCGCGCGGCCCCAGGTAATTGGTATGCGGCTCGATCGACATCGCATACGCATTCATGAAGATCTGGAACACGTCTTCGCTGTTGAGCTTGCGCGAACGCGTGGTATAGCTCTCATAGCGCTTGTCCAGCGTCTCACGGATGGCCTTGTCTTCCTTGCCCGCCAGCTTCAGGCGCAGCCAGTCATTCTTGACGCGCTTGCGCCACAGGTCGCGCACTTCCTCGTCGTTTTTCGGCCAGGCGGCCTTCTCCCGGTCGAGCTGGTAGCTCTCGTCGGCCGTGAAATCGAATTTGGTCTTCAGCAATTCCCGCGCATACGCCATGCGCTCGTCGAAACGCTGCTGGTACAGATTGTAGATGGCGAACGGCGCCGTCAGGTCTTCGTTGATGATGGCGTCGTCGAGCTTGCTGCGCAGCGGCGCGAAGCGGTCGATGTCGGCTTGCACGAAAAACAGCTTTTCCGCGTCAAGGGACTTGAAATAGCGGTCGAAGATCTTTTCCGACATGGCGTCGTCGAGCGGCGTGGCCTTGTAATGGACGCGCGTCAGGACGCGCGACGCCCACAGGGCGGCCTGGGTCTGCTGGGCCAGCGGCTTCATGGGGGGCGGAGGCGCGGCGCTCTTGTCCGTCTGGGCTGCGCCAGCTTGGGCTGACAGGGCAAGCACCAGGGTGACCAGCATCATTTGCTTCTTCATCGGCTACTCCGAAAATTAGTTATATCAATTCCAGGCTGCGCAGAGATGCATGCGCCAGCCAGCAAGACAGTAAGGGGAATACACGACTGGTCTGCATATTATTCTACAGGATACGGCCTGGCAGTCTCCCATGGAATATCAGTTTCTTCCCAGAAGCTTAAACGCGGATTAAGGATGCTGTTTCATTCATTACAAAGTGAAACATTCGTGAGGAATTGTCCGCACCCAGGCAGCAGGCGGCAGAAACGCCAGGCAGCAATCCGAAAACACAGGGTGCAATTGAAAAAAGTCAATATGGCATGGTCATTATGCTTGATGTAGATAAAGTTTCTCGATCAATTTTTAATTCCCACGGGAAACACTTAGTAACAAAAGGCAAGCTTCATGGTATCATCGCCCCCTGACACAGCGGCTGTTGATACTGCCACAGCCCAGCCTTAACCCTTTTCCCGCCGCACCAGCTTCCGTAGATTGCCCTTCTCCCATTGCCTGCCTTGCCGGCGGCGATGTGCGTGGCGTGTGCGCGCTGCGCAGCCCATCCGTTACCAGACTCGACTTCGTCATGCAAAAATTCTCCCTTCACCCACGCCACTACAGCGTCGGCGGCAAGATCACCGTCTTCACCTTCGTCCTTGTCAGTCTGATCCTGGCCAGCCTGACGGCCTTGATCAGCATCAGCACCTCGCGCGTGCTGGAACAACGGGCCGAAGCGGCCGTCATCAGCGAACTCGACAGCGTCATGACCACCACCGAAGTGTTCCATACGGCCATGGTCAACGAAGCGGCCAGCTTCGCGCGCCTGTTCGCGGCCGAATTTGCCGCCCCGTTCACGGTCGATGCCAGCGCCATGGTGGCCGTGGCCGGCAAGGCCACGCCAGCCCTGGCCAACGGCGGCAAGGTGCTCAACCTCGACACGGCCGTGGTGGACCGCTACACGGCGCAGACGGGCGCAATCGCCACCATCTTTGCCGCCAATGGCGATGAATTCGTGCGCATCAGCACTTCGCTGAAAAAGCAGGATGGCGAACGGGCCATCGGCACCCAGCTCGACCACCAGCATCCCAGCTACGCGCCGCTGCGCGCAGGCCAGCGCTTCATCGGCATGGCGACCTTATTCGGCAAGCAATACATTACCCAGTACGACCCCGTGCGCGACGCGTCCGGCAAGGTGGTGGGCGTGCTGTTCATCGGCCTGGACATCAGCAAGAATCTGGCCATGCTGAAAGAGAAGATGCGCAAGGTCAAGATCGGCCAGACGGGCTACATCTATATTGTCGACACGGCGCCCGGCGCCAACTACGGCCACCTGGTGCTGCACCCGAACAGCGAGGGCAAGAGCGCGCTCGACTTCAAGGCCAGCGACGGCCGCCTGTTCATCCAGGACATGCTGGCGCAGAAAGACGGCGCCATGCGCTACACGTGGACGGCCCCCGGCGAAACGGCTGCCCTCGCGCGCGAAAAGCAGCTGTATTACCGTCAATTCAAGGATTGGCAATGGATCATCGCGGGCGGCACGTTCACGGACGAAATCACCTTGGAAGCGCGCCAGCTGCGCAACCAGCTGGCCATTTCCGGCTTCATCGCCCTGCTCGTCTTCGCCCTGCTGCTGTACTGGCTGGTGCGCACCCTCGTGTCGCGCCCGCTGGCGCAAGCCGAAGCGGCCGCCGCGCAAATGGCCGCCGGCGACCTGACGGTACACCTCGATACCCGCAGCCTGGACGAAATCGGCCGCCTGCTGCGCGCCATGAACGGCATCAGCGACAAGCTGTCGCAAGTGGTGGGCAAGGTGCGCGGCAGCGCCGGGCAGATCGCCACGGCCTCCGCTGAAATCGCCAGCGGCAACCTGGATTTGTCGAGCCGCACGGAGCAGCAAGCCAGTTCGCTGGAAGAAACGGCCGCCTCGATGGAAGAACTGAGTTCCACCGTGCGCCAGAACGTCGACCACGCGCAGCAGGCAAGCCGGCTGGCGCGCGATTCCTCGGCCCTGGCCGCCGAGGGCGGCGCGGCTGTGGCGCAGGTGGCCAGCACCATGGACGCCATCCGCAGCTCTTCAAACAAGATCGCCGACATCATCGGCGTCATCGACGGCATCGCCTTCCAGACGAATATCCTGGCCTTGAACGCGGCCGTGGAAGCGGCCCGGGCCGGCGAACAGGGACGCGGCTTCGCCGTCGTCGCCACCGAGGTGCGCACCCTGGCGCAGCGTTCGACGGCGGCCGCGAAAGACATCAAGGACCTGATCCAGGCGTCCGCCGGCACGGTGGACCTGGGCCACGCCCAGGTGAGCCAGGCCAGCGCCACCATGGACACGGTGGTGGCCAGCGTGCGCCAGGTGAGCGCCATCATGGCGGATATTGCGCAGGCCAGCGAAGAGCAGCGCAGCGGCATCGAGCAAGTCAACGAGGCCATCGCCCAGATGGACCAGGTGACCCAGCAGAATGCGGCCCTGGTGGAAGAAGCAGCCGCGGCCGCCGACGCCCTGCAGGAGCAGGCGCAGGATTTGACGCAGGTGGTGGGCGTGTTCAAGCTGTAAGGCCATGCCTGGTGCTAAGATGGGACGAGCCCACCTTGCCAGGAGACACGATGCACGACGACTATGTTTTGATTGCCCGGCTGATGATCCCCACGGATGCGCACGTCATCCGCGGCTGCCTGGCCGCCGCCGGCATCGACGTGCTGCTGACGGACGACCAGCACATGCAGGCCGACATGCTGCTGGCGGCCGCCATCGGCGGCGCCCGCGTCATGGTGCGCGCACATGACGTCGCGCGCGCGAATGACATCCTGGCCGCGTTCGAGCGGGGCGATCTGGCCCTGTCCGACGATGCGGATGTGGGCGCGCCCGTCGCCGAATAAGAACACCTGTCAAAACCTACTGCGCGTCGTAATTTGCGGTCTGCGATGCTCACTGTACCTTCGTACGGTTGCGCTTCTCAACCACAACTTCCTTCCGCTCGCTACGGTTTTGCTAGGCGTTGTAAATCAGGCATAGAAACAGCGCCCGCACGCCTGGCGGTAGCTCTCGTTGCCGCCTATGCTGATCTGCTCGCCTTCCTTGATGCGGCGGCCCTGCTCGTCCACGCGGATGTTCATCGTGGCCTTCTTGCCGCACGTACAGATATTCTTCAATTCCTCGATATCGTCGGCCAGCGCCAGCAGATAGGCCGAGCCAGGGAACGGCTCGCCCTTGAAATCCGTGCGCAAGCCGTAGCAGATGACGGGCACGCCCTTCACTTGCGCCAGCTGGTGCAATTGCTGCACTTGTGCCGTGCTGAGAAATTGCGCTTCGTCAACCAGCAGGCAAGCCACCTGCGGGATATCATTGAGGAAATTCGTGTCGGCATGGAAGATATCGACCTGGCGCTGCGGACCCAGGCGCGAGGTGACCCGGCCCACGCCGTAGCGGCTGTCGATGGCGGCCGTGTACAGGCGCACCTGCTGGCCCTGCTCTTCATAGTTGTGCGCGACTTGCAACAAGGCCGTCGACTTGCCCGCGTTCATCGCGGAATACCGGAAATAAAGTTTTGCCACTGCCGCCTGCCCTGTCTGGTTGATTTTCAATACTTTTTAGTATCTTTTCGAGGCGTGATTATAAATCGCAATGGCAGGCTTGCGGCAGCTTAATAGTCCTGCTTGTGGCGCGGCAAGCGGGCCAAAAACGGCGCATACTCGCATCGCGTACCTTGCCGCCGATATGCAAAGCGCGCATATGCAAGCATGGAAACATTCGTTCGCCGCACTCGTCCACCCGCCTACACTGCGCGGCACGGAAGGCGGCTCGGGACACAATCCTGAGCGGCTGTTTCTCTGACAGGAGCTACCATGAATGATCGAATGCCATCCCCCACCCAGCCGCCAGCGCTATACAAGCTGATCGGCAACACCCCGCTGGTCGAAGTGACCAGGCTAGACACGGGCCTGTGTCAGCTGTTCCTGAAACTGGAATCGCAAAACCCCGGCGGTTCCATCAAGGACCGCATCGGCCTGTCCATCATCGAAGCGGCCGAAGCGGACGGCCGCCTGCAGGCGGGCGGCACCATCGTCGAGGCCACGGCCGGCAACACGGGCATCGGCCTGGCCCTCGTCGGCCGCATCAAGGGCTACCGCGTGATTCTCGTCGTGCCCGACAAGATGTCGACGGAAAAAGTGCTGCACCTGAAGGCGCTGGGCGCCGAAGTACATACCACGCGCTCGGACGTGGGCAAGGGCCACCCCGAGTACTACCAGGATTACGCGGCGCGCCTGGCGCGCGAACTGCCGGGCGCCTTCTTCGCCGACCAGTTCAACAATCCCGCCAATCCGCTGGCCCACGAAACGACGACGGCGCCCGAAATCTGGGAGCAAACCGGCCATGACGTGGACGCCATCGTCGTCGGCGTCGGCTCGTCCGGCACCCTGACGGGCCTGACGCGCTACTTCCGCAAGACGCAGCCCAAGCTCGAATTCGTGCTGGCCGACCCGCAAGGCTCCATCCTCACCGAATACATCGACACAGGAAAAATCAGCGACACGAGCGGCTCCTGGGCCGTCGAAGGCATCGGCGAGGATTTCATCCCGTCCATCGCCGACATGGACAGCGTCAAAAAGGCCTATACCATCACGGACCAGGAAAGTTTTGATTCGGCGCGCGCCCTGCTGCGCGCCGAAGGTATTTTAGGCGGCTCATCCACCGGCACGCTGCTGGCCGCCGCCCTCAAGTACTGCCGCGAGCAGACGACGCCCAAGCGCGTCGTCACGTTCGTCTGCGACACGGGAACACGCTACCTGTCGAAGGTCTACAACGACGGCTGGATGCGCGACCAGGGTCTGCTGCAGCGCACGCTGTCCGGCGACTTGCGCGACCTGATCGGGCGCCGCTACGACGAGGGCGACGTCGTCAGCGTGGCGCCGGGCGACACCCTGCTGACCGCCTTCAACCGCATGCGTGCCAGCGACCTGGCCCAGCTGCCCGTCATTGATGCAGGTCAACTGGTCGGCATCGTCGACGAGTCGGACTTGCTGCTGCACGTCTCCGGCGACGCCGCCCATTTCGCAGGTCTGGTGGGCGCCACCATGACGACGCAGATCGAAACCCTGGCGCCATCGAGCGGCTTGCCCGCCCTGCGCGCCACGCTGGACCGGGGCTTGACGGCCGTCGTCGCCGACGATAGCGGCTTCTACGGCCTGATCACCCGCTTCGACCTTCTCAATCACTTACGCAGGACTTTATCTTGAGCCAAGAAACCACCCGCAAGCGCCATCTGGCCACCCGCGTCATCCACGCCGGCCAGTCGCCCGACCCGTCGACGGGCGCCATCATGCCGCCCATTTACGCCACCTCGACCTTCGTGCAGGAGAGCCCCGGCGTGCACAAGGGCCTGGACTATGGCCGCTCGCACAATCCCACGCGCTGGGCGCTCGAACGCTGCGTGGCCGAGCTGGAAGGCGGCAGCGCGGCGTTCGCGTTCGCCTCGGGCCTGGCCGCCATCTCGTCCGTGCTGGAATTGCTGGACGCGGGCAGCCACATCGTCGCCGGCGACGACATGTACGGCGGCACCTACCGGCTGTTCGAGCGCGTGCGCCGCCGCTCGGCCGGCCACGCCTTCACCTATGTCGACCTGACGAATCCCGAGAACCTGCTGGCCGCGCTGCGCCCGGAAACGAAGATGGTGTGGGTGGAAACGCCGACCAATCCCATGCTGAAACTGGCCGATTTGCGGGCGATTGGCGACATCTGCCGCGAACGGGGCATCATCGCCGTGGCCGACAACACGTTTGCCAGTCCGCTGGTGCAGCGCCCCCTGGAACACGGCTTCGACATCGTCGTCCATTCGACCACCAAGTATCTGAACGGCCACTCGGACATCATCGGCGGCATCGCCATCGTCGGCGCGGAAGCACGCCAGGCGGCATGGCGCGAGCAGCTGGGCTTCCTGCAAAACTCCGTCGGGGCGATTGCCGGGCCGTTCGACAGCTTTCTGGCCCTGCGCGGCGTGAAAACCCTGGCCATCCGCATGCAGCGCCATTGCGCAAGCGCCCTGGCGCTGGCGCAGTGGCTGGAGCAGCAGAAAGAGGTCAAACAGGTGTTTTATCCGGGCCTGGCATCGCATCCGCAGCATGCGCTGGCGCAGCGCCAGATGGATGGTTACGGGGGCATCATCTCCATCGACCTGGCTACCGACCTGGCGGGCGCGCGCCGCTTCCTGGAGCGCTGCGAGGTGTTTGCCCTGGCCGAAAGCCTGGGCGGCGTGGAAAGCCTGATCGAACACCCGGCCCTGATGACGCATGCCAGCATTCCCGCCGAACAGCGGGCAAGACTGGGCATCGGCGACGGCTTGATCCGCCTGTCGGTGGGCATCGAAGACCTGGAAGACCTGCGCCATGACTTGCGCACGGCGCTCGACGCGATCTGATCGGCCCGGCGGCTATTTTCCTGGGTGGTAGCGGCGCTCCAGCTGCCGTTCCACCTGTTCGGGATAAAACAGCACGTCCTTGAACTCGCCCCGCGCATACATGGCCGCCTGGTCCCGGAAGTGCGGTGATTGCGGGTCGCCGCTCTGGCCGCCCGCGAGGATGCTTTTCGCCCTGATGCGGGGGCCGAATTCCACGGCCGCGACAAAGCTGTTGCCGCGTTCGCCGTAGATGCGCTTCGTGGTGCTCTTGCTGCTCTGGCCATACGCGGCCAGCGCGCCCCAGTTACCCGACGCGTAAGGCACGGGCAAGCTGGCTTGCGCATCGTCAAACGGCTGCACCACGTCGCCCGTCAGGCGCTGGAAGCGGTTGATCTCGCCCCACGGCGTTTGCCAGTGGCCGAAATCGCGCTGCAGTTTATCGGCCGCCGTCGCCAGCGCCGCCAGGCGCTGTTCGCCATGCACCTTGTCCGTCGCCATGAAGTCGACCACGGGCACGCCCTGCTCCCTCGCCTGCTTGCCCGTCAGTTCCGCCAGTTCCTGGCCCCAGAACACGGCCAGCGAGGTGGCCGTGGAAGTGAGCGCATAGCGCCAGTCCCAGGCCCGCAGCAGCGCGATCTTGTCGGCCAGCGCCAGCTGTTGCGCATCGCCCGCCGGCAGCGCATCGTAGGCCGCGAACAGGGGCGGCAGCAGCGTTTCGAAGGCCGTCAGTTCGCTGTCATAGGAGGCGGCGATCAGGCTGTCGAGCGTGAAATCCTTCTGGTTCTGGAAAACCTTGACGGCATGCAGGCCGCGCGCGTTTTCGCCGTAGACCGACATGTAGGCGGGATAGTCGCCCTGGCGCGGGCTGCTGGCGCCGGCCGCCGAATACGGCCAGTTGTTCGTATTCTGGATCCAGCCATTCTTCGGATTGAACAAGGTGATGGTCTGCGCCACCGTGTGCAGCCCCTTCCATTCCGTGGCCGGATCGCTGCCGTCGACGGGCTGCTTCCAGTTGAAACGCGGGTCGCGCACGGGGATGAAATTGCCGTGAAAATAGGCGATATTGCCATCCGCATCCGCGTACACCGTGTTGTTCGACGAATTCGTGCGCAATTCCATGGTCTTGTAGAAGGCCGCGTAATCGCGCGCCTTGGTGCGCGCGTACGACTGCATGAGCGCCTTCAAGGGCGAGTGCATCAGGCGCACGGCTACCCAGCGTCCATCCTGCGCGCGCACGATGGGGCCGTGGTGGCTGTAGTAGACGGTGATGGTCTTCGAGCCCATGCGGCCATCGGCCAGTTTATAGGGCAAGGTGATGGGCACGGCATTCAGGGGGCGCAGCGCGCCGTCGTAGCGGTAGAACCAGGCGCCGTCCTGGTCGACGATGCTTTCCAGGTATTCGTCGATGACGTCGCCGCCGCCCGAGGTATGCATCCAGCCCAGGCGCTCGTTGAAGCCCTGGTAGACGAAGAACTGGCCCCAGGTGACGGCACCGTACGCGTTCAGGCCTTCGCCGCTGGTCATCTGCACTTCGGGACGGAAGTAGAACGAGGTATGCGGATTGATCATCAGCAGCGCATGGCCGTTTTTCGTGATGGCGGGCGCGATGGCGAAGCCGTTCGAGCCGCTCGGCTCGGGGTCCAATCCTGACGCCAACCCGGTGTCCACACTGGCCAGCGCCACGGCAGCAGGCCTGGCCTGCTGGCCGTAGAACGCTTCGAGCTGCGCCAGGCTGACCGATTCGATATCGCCGCCGATGCTGCCCTCGCTGAAACTCAAGGCCATCCACGGCTCGAAATGCGCGATCAGCCGCGGTTTCACTTGCGGATGCGTGGCCAGGTAAAAATTGAGACCATCGGCAAACGCATCCATGAGTTTCTGCAGCCACGGCGGGCTGGCGCGGTACTGCGCCTGCAGCTCGGCCGGATCGATAAAAAGCTTCATGCGCAGGTCGCGGTACAGTTCCCGCTCGCCCTCCACTTCCGCCAGCCGCCCCATGGCATTGATATAGTTCAATTCCACGCGGGGAAAATCATCCTCGGCTTGCGCATACATCAGGCCGAAGACGGCATCGGCATCCGTCTTGCCCGTCACGTGGGGTATGCCCCAGGTGTCGCGCGCGATGCTGACATGGGCGGCCTGCGCCTGCCAGCGGGCCATGTCGGCGGCAGAAACGGCGGGCGCCGCCAGCGCGGGAGCACTGGCAACGATGCCGCAGGCGACGGCGGCGAGCAGGGTACGGCGAACTGGCATGCACTACTCCAATGGTCAGGATGCGTCGATCAGCGTGGCGATACGCTGGTTGAGTTCCACATTTTCCGCCTGCAGCTGCGCCACCTTCTGTTTCAGGCTGGCGATCTCGCCGCGCAGGCGCTCCGCTTCGGATGGCGTTTGCGCCGCGTTGTCCGCCCATGGCTCGTTGCCCGTTTCCGGCGTGTCCTGCGACACGTGGACCTTCGGCTCGCGCGGCGTGCGCGTGGCGGCGCGCTGTTCGCGGATTTCCTTGGCCGCCTGGCGTAACAATTTCTTGCCGCCGGCGACGGCCGCCACCTGTTCTTCCGGCGGCAGCGACGCCACCGTGGCCGCCGCATTGATGGAAATCGTGCCCGAACGGACGGCTTCCACCAGTTCCGGCGAGGCCGCCTTCTGGATCTTCTCGATCTGGCTGATCTGGTTGCTGCTCAATCTGGCCGCCTTGGCCACCTCTTCGCGCGTGCTCATGGGAGGCTTGGGCGCGTTTTCGCCATCGGGCGCGTCCTGGGCGCTGACGGGCGCCGGGCTGCGCGCGGCGACGATTTCCTTCTTGCGCAAGGCCAGCACGCCGCGCTGGAAGTCCGACACGCTGCGGCGCGCCAGGTGATTGTCGATCATCCACAGCATGACGTCGTCAAGCGAGGTAAAGCTGGTGTTCTGGATGGTCTTGAATTCGATGCCGTGCTGGCGGCAGATGGCGTAGCGGTTATGCCCGTCGATCAGCACGTCGTTCCACAGCACCAGCGCATCGCGGCAGCCTTCGGCCAGCAGGCTGCGCTCGAGCGCCGCGTACTCGCTGGCCGTAAGCGGGTCGATATACGACTGCAGCACCTGATTGATAGTGATATTCATGGTTGTCCTCAATATTGCGGCGCGATGGTCCGCGCCGGCACGAATGCTACACCATCCACTGCCGCTGGCCGGGTAAAATCACGGCGGCACAGCTCAATCCAAGACACAGACCATGAAAAGAAAGCACGCCACCGCGATCATTTTTGCCGTTGCCGCCATCGGCTTTACCTGGGTCAGTCCCTACATCGCCATGTACCGCATCAGCATCGCGGCGAAATCCGTGCGCCTGGAAGCCCTGGCGCAGCATGCCGACCTGCCCGCCATCCGCGCCAGCGTGGCGCGCCAGTTGCAGGCGGCCGGCGAGACGAGCGATGCGGAGGAACTCAAGGAAATGCTCGACACCATCGTCTCGCCGCCCGGCATCACGGTGCTGATCCTGCACGGCAAGCAGGGTAGCGATGGCCAGCGCCACGACTTCGGCATGGCCTACCGCTCCTGGAATGAAGTGGCGCTGCGGCGCGCCGGCGCCGGCCCCGCCGCCAGCCAATTCTTGCTGCGCCGCCACGGCATCTGGGACTGGAAATTGACGGACATTACCCTGCCGCCGGAATTACTCTAAAGAAACTTGATCTAAAACAACACTTACTTAAACCTCTATATTGATTTACGGAAATATTATGTAGAATGCCAACACTTCAGGCGCACCGGGTCGCCAGGCATCCGAGAGATCGCAGATGAAAAGAACCTTGCTTCTTGCTCTAGTGGCACTGGTCGCGCTGGCCGGCGTCTTCTATGGCAGCCCGTATTTCACCATGAACAAGATCCGCGCGGCCACCATGGACGAGGATACGCAGGCGCTGGCCGCGCAGATCGACCTGGCCCGGCTGCGCGGCAGCCTCGGGCAGCAACTGCACGCCCTGTTTTCGGCGCCGGAAGTGGCCGACGACATCAGCCCCGACGTCATCGCCCCCTTGCTCGATACCATGCTGATGCCCGAAGGCATTGTCGCCTTGATGAAACTCAATGACCGCTACGAAAAGCCGATCGCCAAGGTCAGCGACATCAGCGGCCGCAAGCGCAACACCAAGCCCGACTATAGACTGCGCTATACCTCGTGGAACAGCGTCGTGGTGCAGCGCGCCCACAGCAAAAGCCATATCGGCGAGCTGACCCTGGCGCGCGACGGCCTGTGGCGCTGGAAGCTGGTATCGGTGGCGTTGCCGAAGAATCTGCTGGCCGACGCGTGAGGCGCCGGGCGACTTCCCATCCGCACGCCAGGCCGGCATGAGATAAGCAGCCGGCCCGTCGGCACTGCTATCATCTGGCTTTCATACGCATAGGAGGCCACATGACTGACCTGGTACAACACGCACTGGCCCACGCGGCCAAACCGGCCACCACGCCGTGGGTGGTGACGCTCGCAAATGGTGAAAAACTGACGGGCCCCATCAGCGCCCTGGGAGACGGCTGCTACGCCATCGGCCTGGGCCAGATCAAATACTTTTCCAGCGACAAGGTCGCCTGCCTGAACGTCTCGGGCGCGGGCGCCTTTCCCATCTGATGCCGGCGGCGCCGGACGCGACGGATTTGGCGGCGCAGCTGCAGGCGCTGGAAGCGGCGCTGCAGAGCCAGGCGGTGCGCGCCGACGGCGCCAGGCTGGCGGCGCTGCTGGCCGATGAGTTCATCGAATTCGGCAGCTCCGGCAATATCTGGACGCGCGCGGCCACGCTGGCGGACCTGCCGGCAGAGCAATTCTGCCCGCGCAGCATCAGCGATTTCCAGGCCCGCTGGCTCGCCTGCGATGTTGCATTCGTTACCTACCGCTCGCTGCGTCACGCAAGCGGCGCCCTGCCCGCCAGCGCCAGTTTGCGCAGCTCGCTGTGGAAGTGGCGCGATGGCCGCTGGCAAATGGCATTTCACCAAGGCACGCCGGTAGGCGTCTGACGCCCTGCCGCGCCCACGCCAGCGGCCCGGGCGGCGCGCATCGGCCGGCGGCCGCACAAACTGTCCATGGCATGACGTTGTTTTTTGGCACCCAAGAATTCATTGATTTACCGAATTTTTTGTGCAACAATGATTTTAACAAATAAAACAAATAAATAAATAAATTAATTAATGGAATCGGTTTTTAGATAGCACGATCCTTGCACCACGAATCCGTGTTCAGGATAGAGAAGCACTGCGTAGGGCATGTCCCGTTGCCAGGCAACATCCGGCCACCCGCCCCGCGCAAGCACACTTTCTAATCTTTATCACGTATTTGGGAGAGGCATCATGGATAAATTAACTGTTCGCGCCCAGCTGACCCTGGCTTTCGGCCTGCTGGTCTTTTTCCTCATCGGCATGTCGATCCTGTCAGTGCGGAGTCTGTCCAACTTCAATACCAGTTTTGACAGGTATGTCAACGGCATCACCGCCCGCGCCAATATGGCGCACCGCGTGCGTGATGCGATCGACATGCGCGCCGTGGCGGCCAGGAACCTGGTGCTCGTCTCCAGGCCGGAGGACATGGAAATCGAACGCAAGCATGTCTTGCAGGCGCAGGCCGATGTCGTCAAGAACATGCAGCAACTGCTGCAACTGGCGCAGGACCCGGACGTATCGGACCAGGTGCGCGGCGTCATCAACAAGATCGACAGCATCGAAAAACGCTATTCCCCCGTGGCATTGGCCATCGTCGACCTGGCCTTGCAGAAGAAGAACGAGCAAGCCATCGTCAAGATGAACGAGGAATGCCGTCCGCTGCTGGCCGCCCTCGTGGCCGCCAGCGATGAGTATTTTGTCCTGACGGAGCAGCGCTCCGCCGTCATCCTGCAGGAAGACAACGAGCAGTACATTCTCAACAGAAATATCCTCATCGGCGCCAGCCTGCTGTCCATCGTGCTGGCGTCGCTGGCAGGCTGGCTCATCACACGCAGCTTGCTCAAGGCGCTGGGCGCCGAACCGCGCCAGTTGTGCAACGCCGTCAGCCTGCTCGCCGGCGGCGACCTGACGGGCAAACTGAACGTCGCGCCTAACGATACGGCCAGCGTGCTGTCCGCCCTGCAGCGCATGCAAGTGTCGCTGACCTCGGTAGTGTCTTCCGTGCGCCAGGATTCCGACACGGTCTCCCTGGCCGCCGAGGAAATTTCCACCGGCAATAACGATCTGTCGCTGCGCACGGAACAGCAAGCCAGTTCGCTGGAAGAAACCGCTTCCTCGATGGAAGAAATCACCAGCACCGTGCGCAAGAATGCGGAAAACGCCCGCGAAGCCAATGTGCTGGCCAGCACGGCATCGGACGTCGCCAGCAAGGGCGGCGCCGTGGTGGGGCAAGTGATGGGCACCATGGACCTGATCAGCGAATCGTCGCGCAAGATCGTCGACATCATCAGCGTCATCGACGGCATCGCCTTCCAGACCAACATCCTGGCGCTGAATGCTGCCGTGGAAGCGGCGCGTGCCGGCGAACAGGGCCGCGGCTTCGCCGTCGTGGCCACCGAAGTGCGCGGCCTGGCGCAGCGCAGCGCCAGCGCGGCCAAGGAAATCAAGACGCTGATCGACGATTCCGTCAGCCGCGTCGATGCCGGCGCCAGGCTGGCGGCGCAGGCGGGAACGACGATGTCCGAGGTGGTCGCCAGTGTCGCCCGCGTCAGCAACATCATCGCGGAAATCACGGTGGCCAGCCAGGAACAGTCCAGCGGCATCGAGCAGATCAATCAGGCGGTGGCGCAAATGGATAGTGTCACGCAACAAAACGCGTCGCTGGTGGAAGAGGCGGCGGCGGCGGCCGAATCGCTGCGCGACCAGGCCAGCCACCTGGTGCAAACCGTGAGCATCTTCAAGACACACGACAGCCAGGTGGCAGCGCCCGCGCCCGCACCCACCGCGACACGCGCCAGCGCCAAGCCGCTGCGCCTGGTACCCGCGCCGGCCAGCAAGCCCGCCAAGCGCCCGGCAGCCCCGGTGAAACAGCGCGCAGTGCAGGCGGAAGCCGTGACGGCAGGCGATTGGGAAGAATTCTGATCCGCTTCGGGCATGCGGGCACGCATCACGGCATGAGCGCAAAACAGACCACGCTCTCTTGCGCCTCCGCAAAAAACCGCTCATCCTCTCCCGCCAGTCTTGCGCCCGAGCAAACCAGCCTGACGTACAGGCCGGGAGACTTGTCGCTACCGGGCATACCTTGGCAGAGGGCATGGCGGATAAGCAGATCGGACAATGGCGTGACGCACTCGCTGATGGTATTTTTTAGAGAAAATCCTCAATCCAGCAAAAAAATACCAACAAAATTCATGGCTTTGAATGTACGCCGATGGACAAACATGGACAACAAAAAACCCGCTCTCCTATGACGAAGGCGGGTTTTTGGACGTTCTTGGATTTTTACGGCTGAGTTCTTGGTGCCCGGAGCCGGAATCAATTATTTTTAAAAATCAACAACTTAATAACTAAAATGGCAAAAATATGGCAGAAAAAAACGCGAGTTTTTATCCAATGCAAAGAACTGAAGACTGAATCTCATCGAAAAGAATCTAGAGCTGGCAACTAGAACTGGAGCCGATTCGGTTCCGGAGTTATGAAAGAACCTTAGGTCTGTGTGATATCAGCAACGTAAATCCTTGAGGGCGCTATCGTTACATGGGTGAAGACCCATTAAAGGGGCGTGGAATGCGTAATTTTGTAGTGTACATCACACTGTGCCTCACAACTGGATGCGGCTCAGGCCCAAACAGACCGTTCAATCACAACCAAGTGCTGGGCATGAACAGCTTCGCCCTCGCCGCCCGCTACGGTACGCCGACCACCTACCAGCACCAGGGCGAATACCTGCAGCTGAACTATGGCAGCGCGGCGGCCGGCTGCCAAGTCATCGTGCTGGTCGACCAGGAGCAACGTGTGGCCGGCTGGGCGTCATCGGGCAATCATTGCATGAAAGGTGGGATAGGCCTAAAAGA
The DNA here is from genome assembly GCF_900156175.1 of Janthinobacterium sp. TND4EL3. Lineage (GTDB taxonomy): Bacteria > Pseudomonadota > Gammaproteobacteria > Burkholderiales > Burkholderiaceae_D > Janthinobacterium. Next base: position 4,204 of record NZ_FTMV01000016.1, on the reverse strand, counting down.
CGTGCTGAAGTAACTTTATCGCAGCATGCGCGCCTCGCTCTTCGTCAACTCGCGTTCTTTCATGTCGATGCTGACCAGCCACCCGCCGCGCTCCAGCTGCTCCGGACGGCTCTCGGAATTCGAGCGCAACTGCAGGCCGCCCAGTTCGAGCGACTCTTCCGACATCCACTCGATATAACAGTCGATCAGGCGGCCATCCGGAAATGTCGCAATCTGATGGCTGCTCAGCTCAGCGCACGTGGTCTGGCGCTGAAGAACATTTGAGTAATTATCAGCCACCGCCAGCAACCCGCGCAAGCCACCGCTCTCACGCGCAAGTTTTTTCGGTAGCGCCACTCCAGATCTATACAGCTTCCTGACGCGGAATCCGATAGCGTTTTCCGATACGAAAAGTTTGCATACCCAGGTCTGGGCGACCTCGCGGGTGCGGCCGGACTCATCTCTCGTTGCCTCAATGCCGCTGAGCACCATATTCCATCCTTGAACCCGCACCAGTTTGGGCTTGGCCAGCTGCGCCAGAATACGCGGCGCGCCTATCGTCTGCAGGCGTGCCACTTTTGAAGGGCGTCGATTCCCCTCCAGCGTTACGTCGACCACCAACAATTCGAGCAGCATGGCGCCCTCCACTACCGGTGCAGGGGCTGCCAGCACCGCCCCATCCTCTCGACGCCTTGATGCCCAAACCTTCATCATTCATCTCAAATATACTGTGCAAAAACACAGTTTATTGCCAAGCAAGGGAAACCAGAAGGTGAAATTTGTAACTAAAAGAGCCCGCCCTGCGCAGGCACTCACGGACTCATAAATTTACGGCTGCGGCTGCGTTAATGTGTTACGGCGGAGTGCAGTCATAGACAGGGGCAATTAAAAAACTTCGCAGAATAGCAATACACTTTCCCTTGCGAAATATCTTGGCAGTTGGTGAAAAGGTAATGTACTATTCTGTCAAGCGAGAACACGTCCACATTGGGCGTTTTTTTGTGGCCAAGACAATTAGCGCGAAGCGCGTTATACTAGCAGGCTTTTTTGTGCTTTTACAGACAACATCGTCATGGTGAATCGTGCTACACGAGAACTAAAATAACAATACGATGACAACTAACATATTTGATGGCAACTCCCTTGTGATGGCAACCGACTCCCGGTGGTCGATTGAATACGGCTCATGGTTGTTTTATCTTGACGACACAGGCTATAGCAAGATTGTCCGCATGAACGGGATGGCACTTATGTTCGCCGGCTATGGAAAAAAAATCCAAGAATACAAAAATTGGATTCGTTCCAATCCTACTGATTTCTCTGCGCAGCCAGACGTCAAAGGGATGTCGGTATGCATGGTAGATGAAGCAACCGGAGTGGTCGAAGTCAAGGAAGAGCAAGACATCGACACTAACAACGTCTTATGTGCTGGCTCTGGCGCGCGCCCTGCCTACGGTTGCTGGACATCGAACAAGTGTTCGATGCGCGCCGTGGAGAGCGCAAAGCTAGTCGACCCTTGTAGCGGCGGCGAAGTCAAATATGTAAATTTTTCAACAGCAGATACAAACGTATCTGACTATTTAGCAGAAGCACATCTCACTATTGAGACTATCGGTGCCAATATTATGAAGAGAGGTATTGCTATGAAAATTCGTACAACCCCAATGGGTACTCCGGATCTTCCATTTCCGAAGGCAGCAGGTGACGCTGCAAATGAAGAGCAACTTGCCCGCGAACATGTCGGTAACTTGGTGGCATCAGGTGCACTTTCCGCAAACGCACCTTGCGACGGCATGCATAATGACTGGTCAGAAGACAGCAAGAAGAATTTTCAAAGAGCTTTAGGCAAGATGTTTGGCTGGGACAAGCAACCAGCGTAATTTCTAATGACTCTAAAAAACCCGCCCATGCGGGTTTTTTTTCGTTCCTACATACAACCTTCCATTGCTGCCGTCAGTTCGCTCTCGTACTTCCGGCTCCGAGGCCACTCCCGCGCCAGCGCCAGGACGATCTCGCCGTCCATAAGCGCTGGCATCCACCCGAAAAACTCCTCAGAATAGCCCAACCGGCTCAGCCGTTCTATCCCAACTGTAAATAATCAACTCCTTCCGCTCCACTGCCCTGCCACCTCCGCCAACGTTGTAGTGGATTCCAGTGGTATCCATCTGGAAGCGCGCAAACACGCGCCGGATGTCCGGGTGATCGTTCAGGCTCAGGATAGCCTTACCCTTCAGCCTGGCCATCAGCTCGGCCATCTTCTCATACTGCTCGAACTCAAATTCCACGCCATAGCCAGCCGTCTCCCAGTACGGCGGGTCGAGGTAAAACAGCGTATGCGGCCGGTCATAGCGCTCCATGCACTTGTACCAGTCCAGGTTCTCGATGTAGGCACCGGACAGGCGCAGGTGCGCGGCAGACAAGTTCTCCTCGATGCGCAGCAGGTTGAGCGGCGGCGCGGTGGTTGCTGTGCCCCACGTCTGCCCGTCGACCTTCCCGCCGAAGGCATGCTGCTGCAGGTAGAAGAAACGCGCAGCGCGCTGCAGGTCTGTCAGCGTGTGCGGCGGCGTGTCCTGCAGCCACTTGAACACCTCACGGCTCGACAGCGCCCACTTGAACTGGCGCACGAACTCCTCCAAGTGATTCTTGACGACGCGATACAGGTTGATCAGCTCGCCGTTCACGTCGTTCAGCACCTCGACCTCGGCCGGCGGCCGCATGAAGTACAGGGCTGCGCCGCCGGCAAAGACCTCGACGTAGCAGGTGTGCAGTGGAAATTGCGGGATGATGCGGTCGGCCAGGCGTCGTTTGCCGCCGATCCAGGGAATGATAGGTAATGCCAAAATGTGTTCCTCCTAGTGGTAGAGTCGAATTCCTCCCACGAGGTAATCCAAGCCTATTCACCAGGCACAGGCTGATTGTAGCTGTTAGCGCAGCGACAATCAGCCATCCCTTCTATGGCGCCATGCCATTTTCACGCACAAAGCTCTGGCACGCGCGGCCTGTCGCCGCCACCTCTTCCGTCTGCAGGATCAAGGCTTGAATATTTCGCGCCACCGCGTCAGGAAGTAGCCCGCCGGCGGGATTGGCTGCAGTGCCTCCTTCGGCGCCACCGGCACCGGCCGGGGCGGCAGGTCCTGTACTTGCACAGAAGGCGGGCTTGCGCATGCGCTCAGCAGCAACAAGGCGAGCGCGAACATCGTTGATTTCTTCATCGTAGGCTTTCGTGATGGCCAGCGCGACGGCGGCCTGTTGCCTGGCTTGCGCCAGGTTCTCGGCGGCGCGCTGCGCCACCGCCTTTGTTTCTGCTGCAGCGCGGAATTGCTTATCAGCGTCCCACAACGCCTGCACTTCCGCCCGACCATGGGCGTTGCCGAGGATGCGCTGGTACAGCATGCCAGCGCCGGCCAGCACGCACAGCAGCACGGCGCCGTACAGCCAGCTCGGCACCTTGTCAGCGAGCTTGAACAGCGCGCTCATACGATGCCCGCCACGTAGCTGACACCGCCGCCAGCGAACTTGGCCGTCAGCACCTGGCGTCGCGGCGTGCCCACCGACAGGCCGATGTGTACCCACGTGCCCTCGTAGATCAGCTGATCGAAGGCGATATCGCTTTGCCGGATCAGCAGGGCAAGGGCCTTCGGCGCCAGCTTGGCCGTGCTGATATCGGCGGCCAAGCCCAGCACGTGGGCGCTGCTGGCTGCGCCGCTCACGGCCTTGTTCAGCGCCGGCGAGCGGTAGCCGCTGGAAATGGTGATGGGCGCGCCCACCAGCGCGCGCACCTGCTCCAGCAGCGCGGCCAGGCGCGTGAGGTTGGCGACGATGGCGGGCGCCGGCGCGTTGTCGATGCCCTTACGGGTGGCCACCTGCGAGGCGACCAGTTCGGCCAGACTGAAATGGGGGCTCAGGTTCACAAGCCACCCCGCACGTCACGGACGACAGCGGCCGCGTCGCGCGCCAGCTCGCCGATGTCCTTGTCGCGGCGCTTGTCGAGCCAGCGGACCGTGGCGCCCAGCACCCACCAGGCGGGCAAGCCGGCGGCCACCATCAGCGGCGCGGCGATAAACAGGAAGCCCAGCGCCGGATCACTGCCGTACAGCACGGCGACGGCGCGCGCGCTGTCGAACAGACCAGGCATCCAGTTGCGCACGACCACGACCAGGGCCGGCCCCATCAGGGCGGAAAAGAGAATAGTGACGAAGAAGCGCACGCCCGCTTCCTTGGCAGT
>NZ_FTMV01000046.1 GCF_900156175.1 Janthinobacterium sp. TND4EL3 | reverse complement strand
ACTGGCACCGGCCGCATCAGGGTATTGCTGGCAAGGCACCGATGTCACGGCTTGGTTCTAGTCCGAATAACCTCTTGCAACTTCACAGCTAGCGCGGATGGGAATGACCTTGCCCTTGGCCTCGCGCGCCCTTAACTGCCCGCAGCCCCCTTCCACGTCCTGCCCGGCCGAATCGCGCAGTTTCGTCAGTACGCCGCGCGCGTGCAGGGCGGCGGCAATCGCGCGCGCCTTTTCCCAGCTGGGGCGCCTGAACGGCAAGTCTGCTATGGTGTTATACGGGATCATGTTGAGCACCGCATACTTGCCCTGCAAGAGCGCCACGATGCCATCCATCTCGTCCTCGCCATCGTTGACGCCTTCCATCAAGGTCCATTGGTACTGCACCGGGTAGCCGGTCAGGCGCGCATACGCTTCGCCGAAGTCCACCAGTTCGCGCGGGGTGAGCCTGGGCGCGCGCGGCAGCAGCTGTTCGCGCAGCTCCGGCTTGGTCGTGTGCAGCGACAGGGCCAGCGCCGGCTTGACCCTTCCCTGCGGCAGGCGCTCGAAGGCGCGCGGGTCGCCGACGGTGGAAAACACGAGGTTCTTGTGGCCGATATTGCCCTCGGTGCCCAGCAGCTCGATCGCTTCCATCACATTGGCCAGGTTATGCGCCGGTTCACCCATGCCCATGAAGACGACTTTTTTGACGGGGCGCAAGGTGCGCGCCAGCACCACCTGCGCCACGATCTCGCCGCTGGTCACTTGCCGTATCAAGCCGTCGCGGCCCGTCATGCAGAACTGGCAGCCGACGGCGCAGCCGACCTGGCTCGACACGCACAGGCCATCGCGCGGCAGCAGCACGCTTTCCACCGTCTGCCCGTCGTGCAGCCCCACCAGCAGGCGCGCGGAATCGTCGGCGCCCGGATGGGTGCTGAGCAGCTTGAGCATGCCCTGCAATTCGGCGTCCAGCGCAGGCAGGGCCTCGCGCACGGGCAGCGGCAAAAAGTCTTCGGCGCGGCGCCGGCCCTGGTCGTGCGGCTGGCCCTGTATCCAGTCGCGCAGCACGCGCTGTTCGTGCAGAGGCTTGGCGCCCAAGGCGCGCAGGCGCTGGCGGAGGTGATCGATTTGCATGGATTCTGAATGAAAGACGGCGCGCCGGCAGGAATGCGAGGCGCGCCGCGGATGGGAATAAAAAGCTTAGACTTTTTTCACGAATTCCGTTTTCAGGCTCATGGAACCGAAGCCGTCGATCTTGCAGTCGATGTCATGGTCGGCGTCGACCAGGCGGATATTCTTGACCTTGGTGCCCATCTTGACGACACCGCCGCCACCCTTCAATTTCAAGTCCTTGATGACGCTGACCGTATCGCCATCCTGCAGGATATTGCCGGCCGCATCGCGGTACACCTTGGCGCCCTCTTCCACCGCTTCTGCAGCCGAGGCCGACCATTCATGCGCGCATTCAGGACAGATCAACTGGCTGCCATCTTCATACGTGAATTCGGATTTGCATTGCGGGCATGGTGGTAATGTGCTCATTTTCTTCTCTGTCTGGTGAACAGCGCGTGCTGTAAAAGCCGACATTATACGGCCTACGCCCCGCATCAGCGGGCTTTTTTCCCCATCATTATCAAGGCCGGCGAATAATCTCGATGGTGCTGTGGACGATTTCCTCGTGGATGCCGATGCGTGCGCGCAGTTCGGCCGCTGTCAGGCCAGCATCGCGGCTGACGACGGACAAGGCGCACGAGTACAGCTGCTTGCCGACCCGCCAGACATGCAGGTCGACGATGCGCGGCGTGTCGCCTGCGCTTGCCACTTCCACGGCCTCGCGGATTTCATCCACCACCGGATGGTCCATCTCGCGGTCCAGCAAGACCTTGCCCGTGTCCAGCATGAGCTTTTTCGCCCACAGCGCCACCAGCACGGCGCCCGCGATGCCCATCACGGGGTCGAGCCAGCGCCAGCCGTAAGCCCACGCGCCGGCCAGGGCGACGATGGCCAGTACGGACGTGGCGGCGTCGGCCAGCACGTGCACATAGGCGGCCTTCATGTTCAGGTCTTCACCGTGGCCATGATGGTCGTGGTGAGCGTGGTGGTCGTGATGATCGTGGCCGCCGTGGTGCTCATGGCCGTGATCGTGGTGGCCCCCGAGGATCAGCGCGCACACCAGGTTCACCAAGAGGCCAAAGGTGGCCACCGCCATCGCCTGCGGATAGTGGATGGGCTGCGGCGCAAACAGGCGCTCGACGGAGGCCGCCACCATCAGCACGGCCACGCCCAGCAGCAGGATGGCGCTCGTGTAGCCGGCCAGCACCTCGATCTTCCATGTGCCGAAGGCGAAGCGGGGGTCGCGCGCATAGCGGCGCGCCGCCCCATACGCAAACGCGGCCAGGCCGATGGCCAGCGCGTGCGAACTCATATGCCAGCCATCGGCCAGCAGTGCCATGGAGTTGTACCACCAGCCGGCGACGATTTCCAGCACCATGGTGGCCAGGGTAATCCACATGACGATGCGCGCGCGCCGTTCCGCCTTGTCGCTGGCGCCGCCAAACACGTGCTCATGCTGCCATGCGGACAGGTCTTCCTCGATATGTTGCAGTTTCATGCTGGTCTCTCTGATCGATTATTTGAGGTAGGTGCGCAGGATGGCGGCGATTTCATCGGCCCCCTTTGCCCGCTCGTCGCCGGCGAGGCCGGGACTGGCCACGTGCTCGCGCAGGTGCTCTTCGATGACTTCCCCCATCAGGCCATTGACGGCGCCGCGCACGGCGGCGATCAGCTGCAGCACTTCGCCGCAGTCGCGGCCCTCTTCCAGGCTCCGCTCCAGGCCTTCCACCTGCCCCTTGATGCGTTTGACCCTGTTCAGCAGCTTGGTCTTGTTGTGCGCCGTGTGGCCCATGATGTACTCCGATAAATACTATAGGGGGGTATACTATCAGAAACCGTCCCGGCTGCGACAAGGCGCAAAAAAAGCCGCACATCGCTAGCGATGGCGGCTCGTCATCAGGGGATGCGCGTCAGGGCAACGGTGCGATCTTCCGCAGCTGGCTGGCCAGCGAGGCATCGGACAGTTCACCCAGGTGGGTGTCGACCAGACGTCCCTGCGCGTCGTAGAACAGGGTGGTAGGCAGCGCCGAGGAGCCGGCCGCCTTGCCCAGCGCCGCTTCGCTGTCGAACACCACATTGCGCAGGATCACGCCGCTCCTGTCCAGGAAAGCGCTGGCCGTGCCCCCATCCTCGCGCTGATTGGCATAGACGAAGACGATATCGGCGCGCGCCTGCTGCGCGGCGGCCAGCACGGGCATCTCGCGCCGGCATGGCGGGCACCAGCTGGCCCACAGATTGACTACCATGGGCTTGCCGCCGGCCAGCGCCGCCAGGCTGGTGGACTTGCCGTCCGCCGTCTGCAGCGTCACGGCCGGCAAGGCCGCCGGCTTGTCGTAGGCGAGCGAGATCCCTGCGCTCAAGACGCCCCAGGCCAGCGCGCCGCAGACCACGCTGGCAGCCAGCGGCCGGCGCATGGCGGCCATGGCGGGACGCCGGCAGCGCCACGCGGCGAAAGCCAGTGCGGCGGCAATGCCGGCCGGCGCCATGAAGCCGCCGTCGCGGATATTGATGATGGACCAGGGCGCGGCCCAATACTGTTCATGCCAGCGCAGCACGAACGCCAGCCGCGCCGCCAGCAGGCCGGCGATCAGCATGTCGGAAACGAGGGGGCCGGCGTCCGGCAACTGGCGGTACTTCCGCAGCCACCACGCCGCGCCGTAGGCGACGCACAGGGAGACGAACAACAGGACGAGGCCCGTGGGCAGGGCCAGGGGGCCGATTTGCAGGGACAGCATGGGCGCTTTCTATCACGTCGAATGGACGGCCATTGTGCCCCAGGCGGATTAAGGTGGCGTTAACAAGAGGCCAGTGCTTCCTTGCGCACGAAATGCATGGCTTGCGGCTGGTCCACCAGCACGCACTGCTTGCCCGTGCGCTTGCAGTGGTCATGCACGCGCCAGTAGGCATCGTGGCTGACGCAGCCCGTCTGGCATATCACCAGGTCGGCCGCCACGAGACCCGCCTCCAGCGCCGCCACGTCGTCGGCGCCGTCGCCGCTGCCCGCGTGATGCAGGAAGCGCCCGCCGGCCTGCTCGACGGCCTGCTGCGCCACATGGACGCCGCCCGCAGCCTGGCCCGGCTCCAGATTTGCATAGTTGCCCACGTATAGCACGGCCTTTTCGCGCACGTCGGCCTGCAAGCCTGGTATTGGCAAGCACTGCAGGCGCAGCAATTCGCGCATCAGGTCCTGCACGCGCTCGCCGAGCCACTCGACCCGGCGCGCCAGCCGGGCACGCGTCGGCAAGCCCGGCACGCTGGCCGCCAGTTCGGCCAATGCGTCGCGCGCCAGCGCCAGCTTTGTATCGCGGATCACGACCTGCGCCCGCGCACGCATCAATTCCGACTCCAGCTGCGCGATGCAGGCCGCCTGCGCCGCCAGCTGCGCACTGCAGCGCGCCTGCGCGCGGCCATATTCGCCCATCAGCACGCGATGCTCATGCGCGATCGCGTCCTCGTTACCATGCACACTGCCCATCATGCCCTCCTTCACCACCCGTGGCGCCATGGCGCCAGCCCATTGGACCCCCATAGCGCTGAATTATAAATGAGAATCATTATTGTTTGTGTATGCACGTGCACGCAGCAGGGATATGCGAAGGCGACCGGCTTCACATGGCGGGCGGGCAGGACAGCATGCGCTTCCAGACATCATCCTGCACCTGCCGCACCTGCCGCAGGGCATCGGGGCCGCGATAGATATCCAGCGTATTCGGCCACGCGATATCGATGAACAACTGCCGTGCCGGATCGACCAGCAGGGACTGCCCCACATAATTCCCCTTGATCTCGCCTTTGTTCACGGCCAGCAGGCGCGCGCCGCCCGCAAGCGCCCGCTCGTCCAGCGCCACGCCGCTGCGCTCGGCCACGTCGCGCAGCCAGCGCTCGCGCCAGCGCGCCTGCTCCGCGAACTGTCCCGTGGGTGGCCGGTCCAGCTTGACGACGGCCGCCACGGGACCGTCGATGCCCGCCTGCAGCGAAAAGCCCATGCGTTCCTGCAATTCGACCGTATAGGCCTCTCCCTTGATGTCGATCTGGTAGCGCCCCGTCCCTTCCTGTACCAGCAGGTCGGCCTGATGGTAGGCAGGTTTGACGCAATTGGCATACTGATAGGCGAGCACATCGAGGAACGGCGGCGCGGCCGGGGTGGACGCCGCCATGGCGGGCGACAGGCTGGCACATAAGGCACATAAGGCCGCGGCGGCTGCGTATTGCATCTTGCTCATGCTTGCTCCGGTTCACGTAAAAAGACGATGACGGCCGAAAAACACCTGCGGCACGCCATCGCGTCGCTCATGGTAGCTATTTTGAATCTTTCTTTCTGGCACACGATTCAATTGAATCGTGCTTGTTCGATCACTATTTCTAGTGTGTAATCTTGCAAACAAGTTATGACATCAACTGCCGATACGTTTACCTCAGCACACGGAGTGCCAAACAATGTCCGCATTTTTCCATGCAAGTGCATCTTCCTTATGCATCGATCACGACGGCAGCCAGACAACATGAACAATCTTCCATTTCCCGAGCGGCGCCGCCAGCAATTTCTGGATGAAGAACTGTATGCCAAGACACGCAAGAATCAATTTGCGCTGATTGCAGGAGGACTGGAAAACAAAAAGGTCGCCGATTCAGCGCTGGAAAATGCTTCCGTTCATCATTTTTTATATCTGGAACTGCTCTGGCTCTGGATGCTCGACTACACGGCGGGCGAGTCCATCGAGGCCCTGGCGCCGCGCATCGCGGACATCGTGGACAAATTTGAAGAATGGAATACGGTCGACCAGGTCAGTCAGCGGGAAGCGGCGCTTGAGTTTCCAGATTACGGGCCGTATGCCTACTTTGGCGCGCCAGACTTTTCCATCCTGTCCGACTACCAGGACACCTTGCAACTGCTCAGCATTGCCATCCTGCTGCGCGATCAGCGCTCGGTGCTGCGCATCATCCACGTGCTGCGCAGCCATCGTGGCCGCGATAGTCTGTTCGAGCAATTGATCAGCGCCTATGTCGACGACAGCCAGGATCTCCACACCTGCGTCCTCGGCAAGCCCTACAGTACCCTGGCGCAAGTCTTCTTTGAAGAGGACGAGCATGCCACACTCGCCCTGCTCCAGAAATACCTGAAACAGTGGTATCCAGCCATGCGACATCATCCACGCTGGCATGACGGACATTTGAGAGTCAGGGACGCAGGTTATGCCCCTTATTACGGCTACTGGGCATTCGAAGCGGGGGCGACGGTTTTCCTGCTCGACCTGGACGATAGCCGGAGCAGATCCCTGGTGTACCCCGGGGACCTGGTCGACCATGCGCGACGGCTACGCAAGGAAGCGCGCTACACCAGTGAAGTTGCACGGCAGCAACCATAATCAGCAAGGGGCAAGGATGCAGACGCTGAACGAAGGGGATTTTTTGGCCCGGCGCAGGGAAGCGCGGCTGTCCTATGCCATCTACCTTGAAAGCAAGGACAGCCAGGACGAGTGCTACGACATGGTGGCAGCCGGCTTGCAACAGCCGGCGCACGTGCTGCAATATATTCCACCAGAAAATTTCATGACGGCCACGCGCCAGCGGGCCTGGGATGGCGTCGACCAGCTCGCCCTCGCCTACAGCGCCGGTCACGCGCTGGACGAGTTGCGTGCCGCGTATCCCACGATACTCGCTTACTGGCTGGCGTTTGCCCGCTATGACATGGCATTTGACGCTCAGGCCGGCGAAGCCGAACAGGGATTTCCCCACTTCGCCCTGCCCGGCGACGGCTACGAGCAGGTCAACCGCATGGTCTGCCTCGGCATTTTGCTGGGCTGCGGCAGTTTGCTACCCCGGCTGGCGCCCGTCATCGATTTCAATAACCATGAAAAGGATGGCTTGCTGGAGCGGCTGCTGGCATGCTTTGTCGCCGGCAGGGATGCCGCCTGGCCAAAGTGCACGCGCCAGTTGCCCTACATCAATACACTCAAGATATTTGCGGCAGACAAAGATGCCCGTCCTGCGCTGATGCACGCCTATCTGCAGCAATGGTATGAGGCCAGCCGCCGCGAGCCCTATTACGACAGCCACCGGCGCAACACCTCGTTCCGGGGCTACTGGTCCTGGGAAGCGGCCGCCATCACCTGCGTGCTCGATATCGATGACAGCGGCTATCGCGGCGCGCCCTTCTATCCGGCCGACCTGGTGGCGTTCTGCAGTAGGCAAGGGAAAGGTTCCGGCGCATGAAAGCTACCAGCACCAGCATCGCCATCGCCACCGCCGTCACCGTGGTTGCAGGACTCTGCTTCGCCCTGCCCAGGCAGTCGCCTGTCGCCACCGATCCCTTTCCGGGCATTTATTCCATCATCGACCCTGTCACTGGCGAGACCAAGGATGTCCTGAAAGTAGAACCGCTACTGGGCGAGTACGTGGTACTCGCGCGCTTTGCCGGCCACGGGCCATGGACGGGCCCCATCTACGCCAAAGTCATGGGCAACGGCGACAGCTACGCGTCGCCGCCACTGTTTCAGCAGGACCGCATGGTCAGCGCGCTATCGCTGGACGAGATCGGCTACCTCTACCACACGCCGGGCAACAGCGACTCACGCGTCGGCCCGTCCGATACCGGCTATATCAGCAGTATCGCGAGCTTCGGCATTACCCCTCTTTTCCACCGGCCCCTGCTTGCGGGCCACGATGAGCGCGGTGAGCGGGGCCTGCACGCATACACGCCCGGCACAGGAGAGCGCAAGGTATCGCTCAGTACCTTGAACTACAGCCCGCGCATGATACAGGTGGGCATCAGTTCCGCCAGCAATCCTGACAACGCTGTCGATACCGATCCCCTGAATCCGTACATGAGCAGCGCCGCCAGCTGCTGCTTCTATCTGCCGGCGCAGGCCGCGGCGCCGTTGCAGGTCAAGCTCGAATATCGCTGGCTGCCCAATGGCAAGCCTGAAGTGCTGGCCCTGACCTTGCCAGCCAACAGCGACGCCGACGAACTGCTGATACTGGTGCAAGCGGATGGCAGCATGGGCGTGGAATTTCGCGCCCCCGGCAAGGACCTGGATCTGACGCCTGAGGGCGTCAAATCCATCAATGGCAAGCCGTATCCCCTGCCACCGGCCGCCGAGCGCAAGGCGCGCCTGGCTGCGGAACTGGCGCGAAGAAAACGCTTCTTGAAAGACATGTACAGGCTGCGGGACAAAGGCACGGGCGCATCTGTCGAGGTGGCATATCAGCTGCGCTACCTGATCGACGAGTACGAGAAAACCATCACCTATCTGGAAGCGTTTTCCGCATGCACCGACAGCCTGGCGACGTGCGACAAGCAAGCCATTGCAGCGGTTCGCGCGCCATAGCGCAGCAACGCCCACGAAACGCCGTGCCGAACGGCGTCCTGGCCGCCAGCCAGCCTGTCAGCGGCCTGGCTGCGCGGGCGCGGCCGGCGCGCTGACAGCGGCGCCCGCATCGAGCTTGAACACGCCCACTTCCCGCACCAGACTGGCCGCCTGCTCTTCCAGGCTGCCGGCAGCGGCCGCCGCCTGCTCAACGAGGGCGGCGTTCTGCTGCGTGACTTCATCCATTTGCGTGATGGCCTGGTTGACCTGTTCGATGCCCAGGCTCTGCTCCTGGCTGGCGGCGGCGATTTCGCTCATCAGGTCGACCACCTGCTTGACGGATGTCACGATCTTGTCCATCGTCGCGCCAGCCTCGTCCACCAGCTTGCTGCCCGCGTCGACGCGGTCGACCGAATCGCCGATCATGGCCTTGATCTCGCGCGCGGCGCTGGCCGAGCGCTGCGCCAGGCTGCGCACCTCGCTGGCGACGACGGCGAAGCCGCGTCCCTGTTCGCCCGCCCTGGCCGCCTCCACGGCCGCGTTCAAGGCCAGGATATTCGTCTGGAAGGCGATACTGTCGATCACATCGACGATATCGACGATCTTGCGCGAGCTGGCATTGATGGCGCCCATGGTATCGACCACGCGCCCGACCACCTGTCCGCCCTGCACGGCAAATTCCGACGCCGACACCACCAGCTGGTTCGCCTGCCGCGCATTGTCGGCATTCTGCTTTACCGTGCTGGTCAGCTCCTTCATCGCGGAAGCCGTTTCTTCCAGCGAACTGGCTTGCGCTTCCGTGCGCGACGACAGGTCGAAATTGCCGGCCGCGATTTCGCGCGAAGCAACGGTAATGCTTTCCGTGCTGCTGCGCACCTGGCCCACGGTGCGCGACAGGCTGCCGTTCATCGCTTCGAGTGCCTGCAGCAATTGGCCGGGCTCGTCGGAAAAGCGCTTGTCGACACGATTGCTCAGGTCGCCGGCGGCCACCCTCTGCGCGGCACGCAGCGCCTCCTGCAAGGGGCCGGTAATGCTGCGGCTGATCAGCACGGCGCCGGCGATGCTCACGCCCAGCGATGCCAGCAGCAAGCCCGCCAGCAGCACGGTGGCCGAGCGCGCCCTGTCGGCCGACTGGCTCTCGAATGCGTCCGAGCGCTTGCTGGTCATGTCGACCACGCGGTTGATGGCCGCCAGATGGCTGTCGTAGCTCGCTGCCATGGCCGCCATGGCACTGGCCACGCCAGCCTTGTCCTGCCCCTGCAGCGCGGGGATGAGGCGCGTGAATGCCATCTCATAGAATGCCACGGCAGGGGCATGCGCCTGCGCCAGCAAGGCTTGCGCGATATCGGGATCGAGATCCTGGGTACGCCAGAACTGATGGCGCGTGTCGTACTCGGCCTTCAGGGCCTTCAGGCGTTCGACCAGCTTGTCTTGCGCGCTCCTGTCTTCGGCCCCCATCAACTGGAAGGCGACCAGGTAGGATTCGAGGATGTATTCGGGCGGCGGCAGCACGTCGGCCACCAGGTCCTTGCCCTGCACGATGCGCTGGTACACGGGCCCGTTGACCTTCAGTTCGTGCAGCACGCGCAGCGACCAGCCGCCATACACGATCATGCCCAGCGAAAAGATGGCGACCAGCAAGGCCAGCCGGCGCGACAGTTTGACTTGGCGAAGCAGCTGCATGTGCGTACCCCCTCGGTTGTGCGGACCATGCCGTCCATGCCGCTGGCATAAGCTGCACTGGCCAGGATGAAGTTTCTGCGCAGCATTTGCAGATTATGCAACTTTTTAAGGGGATTGGGAGGGATGGCAGTGAAAAAGAATCTCTTGCCGAGCAAGGGCTGGCGTATGTGCTCGCATAAGCCGGCGCATGCGCTGGCCGCCACTGCCGGAGATGAGGGGACGGCGTTGGCCGCTGCGCGGCCAACGGAGCCGCGCGGGGCGCGGCAGATGGGCGATTCGGAAAGCCTGCGCGCCCGTCAGGGCGCTCCGTCTTCGAATCCCGCCGTTCCGTCCAGACAAATAAAAAAGCCTCCCGCAGGGGAGGCTTTTTTATTTGATTCTGGCGGAGACGGTGTCCGTAGAACACCCCTATGAAATGCGACTCACTTTTGACCGCTACCCCCCTGTCTACCCCCCACCCCACAATTACTGGATTGAGAGGCCGCTAAGTGTTTAGTTTCGTGCGATCATATTTCTCGTCATTCAGACACGACCTCAGCCATGCCAATGTCCCAACCTCTGAGCAATCTCGGTGCCAATGCGTACGGATCAGATAACGTCTACCGCGTGACGCGCCCCCTACACCTCGAATTTCCCGGCGCCATCTACCACGTTACTTCGCGCGGAGACCGGCGTGGCACCATTTACCGGGACGATACCGATCGCCTTGCCTGGCAAGAGGTGCTAGCCCTGGTCTGCGAGCGGTACCATTTTGTCGTGCACAGTTTCTGCCAGATGAGCAATCATTATCATCTGCTCGTTGAAACGCTGGAAGCGAATCTGTCGCAGGGCACCCTTGGCGCGCGACGGACTCGGCGCGGCGGCATCGATGCCGGCAGCCAGCGCCTCGAAGTCCACATGCTTGGTCAAGCCGACCAGTGGATCGCCGATTTTCGTACGGCGATCCTCGCGTTCATGTTCGACAAACAGACTGATCCAGGGCTTCATCATCGCGGCTACTCGCTGGACGGCGGATGCCAAAATTTTATCGGCTCAGGCCAGCAGGTGGTGGTTTTTTAGAGGCCGTCCCAAGTTACCGATTTTCGGCGACACACGTCCGTAGCTGTTTAGATTCGTGGGATCATGTACCTATGCGTAGTTGGCCACTCTTCAAGGCCAGGCAGGTTTTGCGTACACTGTTCCAATCTGATCTTTCAC
>NZ_FTMV01000069.1 GCF_900156175.1 Janthinobacterium sp. TND4EL3 | reverse complement strand
CGACCATCGAGTGGGAATAATCTCCCGTCCGGCACCGTAAGGTAATGCCGGGTCAATGCAACAGCTAAGCCCCTGATTTTTCAGGGGCTTTTTTTATTTTGTCTGGCAAACCCAAGCAGCCCATGGCAGAGCCAAGCACACTTTTTCGTGGGTATTTTTGCGGGTATCAAATATGCCGAAATGTGAATTTAACATTTGGTTCTTCTTGCTGTTTTGTCACGTGAGGGTATTTTTGCGGGTATTTTTCGTTTTAAGTGTTTGATTTTAAAGGAATTTTAGCATCTTTTTTACGCTCTTCATCGTGAGGGTATCAGCAGCCCGAGATGGGATAACGATTTCACTTTTTTAGCGCTAAGTGATTGATTGTTTGAAATGAATCGGCCGCCAGTACAGACTTGTGTAGGAGTGGGAGGTGACCATGTTGACCGATACGAAACTGAAAAACCTGAAACCTGCTACGAAAGCCTATAAGGTGCCGGATCGTGACGGTATGTATGCGACGGTCCTGCCCACTGGCACCATCTCGTTTCGCTATAACTACCGCGTCAATGGCCGTAGTGAAACCTTGGTGCTCGGACGGTACGGTGCCGGTGGCTTGAGCTTGCAGGAGGCAAGGGGGCGCCTGGAGCAAGCCAAGAAAGCGCAATCGGAAGGCAAGTCCCCGTCGCGCCTCAAAGCCCAATCGCGTAGCCAACTGGCAGCGGGAGAACCATTCAGCGTCTGGGCCGAACGTTGGCTATTAAAGTACAAAATGGCGGAGTCGACGCGGGATATGCGGCGCTCGGTGTACGAACGCGATCTGAAACGCCCCTTTGGCAGTCTCCTGCTGCATGAGATTACGCACAACGAGTTGCGTTCCGTATGCGACGCCATCCTCGCACGTGGCGCCCCCGCGACGGCCGTGCATGCGCGCGATATCGTGAAACTGGTCTTTAAGTACGCAGAACAAAGAGGGCAGAAGGTTGAAAACCCTGCGGATCTGGTCGCTCCTTCATCCATTGCCGTATTTGAGCCGCGCGACCGCGCGTTGGGTGCCGAAGAGATCGCGCTGTTCTACGAACATATCGAATACGTGCAGTGCGCGCCGACCTTGCGTCTGGCTTGCAAATTACTATTACTCACCATGGTGCGCAAATCCGAACTGACGGACGCAACATGGAGTGAGGTGAACTTTACCGATGCTCTATGGACCATTCCGGCCAGGCGGATGAAGCGTCGCAACCCCCACAACGTCTATCTGTCACG
>NZ_FTMV01000012.1 GCF_900156175.1 Janthinobacterium sp. TND4EL3 | reverse complement strand
TGCTCCACCGTCGTCACGCCAGACTGCCCCAGCCTGCCCATGGCGTCATTCACCGACTTGGTAATCGGCGCCATGCGCTCGGCTTCGGTCAGGAAATTCTCGACGAAGAAGCCGGTACCGCTGGTCAGCTTATCCAGGCCGCCGGCCGCAGCGATCAGGCTTTCGCTGAGCGCCACCGCCCCCAAGCCCGTGGTATTGAACGACTTGCCCAGCACGGCCAGTACGTCGGATACCTGCATAAAGTCGTTGGTGACGCGCACCAGCGTTTCCAGGTAGCCCTCGCCCACCGCCTGATACTGCTGCAGGCCGGCCACGCCGAACTTGGCCATGTCGTCGCCCAGCTTGGAAAAGGCCGTTTCCAGCGCCTTTTGCTGTTCTTCGCCCGACAGGTCTTTCAGACTGATCTTGCCCAGGTCAACCACAAAGGTATTGAGCTTGGCGTTGAAGGCTTCGCCGCCAAGGCCCAGCACGTCGGCCGCGCTGCGGATGGTCTGTCCCATGCTGCTGATGATCATGGTGAACTGGTCGTTCATTTCATCCGACAGCGCTGCCGTTTTGGTGCTGTCCTTGCTGCTGTAGCTGATGCCGAAGGCCTTTTTCTTGGTGTTGACATCGGCATACGCCTGGGCCGTAAAGCCCAGCGCATCTACATTCCCCAGCGACATGGCCTTGCCGGTGATGCCCTGGTCCTTGATTGAGGTCGAGGTGTTGAACAGTTTCGACACGACGCCACCGAGTACGGATCCAAGCACGGCGCCAACGGCAAGACCAAGCGGCCCGCCAATTGCCGCCATGCCCATACCCAGGTAAGTGCCAAGTGCAGCACCGCCGACGCCGCCAGCCAGCGTACCGGCGGCCATGCCCAGGCTGCCGCCCAGCGTGGTCGTGCCGGTTTGCACCCCTGCCGCAGCGCCGCCACCAGCAGCGGTCACACCGGAGCGCGCCAGCAGTCCCGCCAGATTACCGATACCTGACACCATCTGTTTCAGGGATAAATCCATCGAAATGGTATGCGCCAGGCCCAGGCCGCTGTTTTTCTCCATAATGGCCAGCGAATGGGCAATCGATTCTGATTTCGCGGATGAGTCGCCCAGGATGGAGCCGGTACCGGTGGCGGCCTGGCGATCCTTCGCAGTGGTATCCGATCCACCGCCGCCAGAGACGGCGAAGCCCAAGGCCGCCATCGCCGCCGCCATTGCAGCCATACGAATCCAAGCACTGTAAGGATCTCCCTGCGCTTGCGTTGCCACGGCGACGGCTGCAGCAGATGTGCCTTTTACTGTGTCGGCTGCAATTTGCGTTGCGGTGCCGGCCTGAATCGCGACTGTTTTCGCGGCCTCAGCACCGAGCGTTGCAGTAGTCACAACTTCGACGGCAAACAACTTCTTCACCATCGATTCGATGGCCATCGCCATTTCCACGGCGCGGTAAGCTCTTTCCGCCCCTTCCATTGCCCGATAGCCGGCGGTGTTTTCCTTGAAAAATCCCTTAGCTGAGTTGGCCATATCACCATAGGATTTGATCTGCGCCTGCGCGCCCTGCTGGGCAGCGGCGGCCTGAGCCTTGGCTAACTTTGTCGGATCGCCATATGCATCTTTGGTAGCGACCGCCAACTGCGCAGCAATAGCCTGCTGTTGGACGGCATAGCCAGATAAAGCCGTCGTGAGCCCGCCGATGGCAGTGCCTACCGCGCCGAACGAGGCCGTCATACCTTGCGCTGCCGACTTCGTTGCGGTATCGACAGCCGTCAGGATATCCAGCAGTTCCTTGGCCCTGGCCACATCGCCGCCCCGCTCTTGCGCCGAAGCCTTGCCTTGCACGATGCCAAGGCGTTTCATCGCTTCAATCTTGCGATTAATGCCATCGATGACCTTCTCATTGCCATCGAAACTAGCAAGGGCCGCTTTTTGCTCTTCAAGGTCAGCGACAGCCAAAGCTGTCTTTTGCGCCGGCAACAAGCCGTAGGTGCGGATTTGCTCCTCTGTGACGGCGATCTGCGCATTAATCGCGCCAATCTCTTTATTGGTTGCCAGTACCGCCGCCTCACTAAGCGCGTCCTTACGCAGCATTTCCTCCATTTCCGTAAGTTCGACGGCATCAGCTGCCCGCAAAATTGCCGCTGCGCGTTTAGCATCTAAATCATTTGCCTTTTTACTATTTTTTTCTGCCTCTACGCCAGTAGCGTTATGGTGATCTTTGAGGACTGCAATTTGCCTGGTATAGCCATTAATTTCCTCTTGTTCAGCGGCCCGCGCATTGTCACGTTTATTCTTAAAGTATTCCTCATCGCCAAGTCGCCCTGCCTTATGGAACATCTCGTTAATCTTGGCAAGCTGTCCAATTCTCTCTTTTTCGAGATTCACATCATCCTGGATGCGGGCTAGGCGATCCGCCATTGCCGTGTTTTCGACCTGGTCAGCTTTTGGCTTGACCTGCTCCGTATGAGCTTTTTTTCGAGCGGCAATACCGGAGGCAATCGCATCTGGAGTGATGAGCGGTGAATTTGGGTCGGCGGCCCGGATGGCATCGATGTTCGATTGGTACGCATCCAGGGCGACCGCCAGCTCCCCCATTCCTTTCTTTTGCAGGCGGATATCTTCCGCGTGGATCATCGCGGCGGCATGAACTGCACGCGAATTTTTAGTCGCGACTTCGCCCTGAGCCAGCGCGACAGCGTCAGCCTTATTCAATTTATCCACCGCATCCGTCAGGCCAAGCACGATCTGGGTACGGGTTGCCTGGAGTTCAGGAGTAATGGCATCAGGCGCCCGCCCCAAACGCAGGTTGCTATCCGCCAATCCTTTATCAAATTCCGACAGACGGAAACTGTATTTTTTGACATCGGAAGCGGCTGTATCCTTCTTACCGTAGTTCCCGATAGCATCCATTGCGCCGCCCACCGCTTCCTTCACGCCATGCCAAGCCCGCGCAACACTGCCAAGGTTTGCAATCATCTGCTCGGCACCATCCTTGGTTGCCTTTGCAAACGCCTCAGTGGCGACTGCAGACGCCCCCTTGGCATCACCGTCTTTCTCCAACGCACGGATAGCCTCATATACCGAAAGCGTCAAGAAGTGATAGGTGTCATCCAGCTTGACGGTTGCGCGTGTGATCACCTCGGTCGCACGGTTGGTGCTACCAGTCGACTGAACGGCCAGAGATTCGAATTCTTTGATTGTTTTTTTGACAGATTCACCAGTGGCATGCTCAAGCGCAATGACGGCATCGGTGATGTAGGCGATCTGATCGCCCGTAAATTTGCCGGTGCCGGCCAACTCTGTGACGACCTTCTTGGCCTCACGGATACTCCCACCTGCCTCAGTCGCGGCATGCGCCATTTCGTTCAGTTTGTCGCTGGTAACGCCTGCATAGTTGTTTGTCGAGATCAGAGCATTGTTCATTTCACGTTGCTCGCTTGCACCTTTGATCATTGCGTAGCCGACAGTGCCCAGTGCGCCAGCAAACGCCAGCGCAGCCAGGCCGGCGGCGCTGAACAGCAGGCTGGCGGCACCAGTTTGTTCGCCGAGAACCATCATCGAGCCGCCAAAGCGTTGGAACTGCCCCTGACTCAGCTCATGGGCAAGCACCAGCAGTTCGCGCTTGGCGCTCGCCGATTGAAAACTCAGGCCCTCCATGTGGCCGCCCGCCGACTTCGCGCCGGCGCCGGCCTCGGCCAGCTTGTTGATCAGCGGTGAAGCGGCGTCGGATACGCCCAACTGGGCGGCGCGATAGGTTTGTAGCTGCTGGGTCGTCATGCCCAGCGTGGCCACCTGGTCTTGCAGGCTCTTGATAAAGCGATCGCCAGCCTGAGCCGCTCGATCCTGCGCGCCAGCGGCATCGCGGGCAGCCCGCTCTTCGCGGTGCATCGCATCAATGCTATTACCCAGGGCTGCCGCCTTCGTCTGAGCGGCGCTTCCCAGGCCAAGCTCGGCCGCACGATAACGCTCCAGTTCACCCCGCGCCATTCCGAACGTGTCGATCTCGCGTTGCAGCTCGATCAGCATCCTGTGGTTGGATTCCTCCAGCGTGCGCGCAGCATCGGCGGCCTGCCGCATGATACGGGTCGTGTCGGCCATCGCACCGTTGTAGTCAGCCTGCTTCTTCCAAGTACGTTCGGTGGCATTGCCAAGACTATCAATCCCAGCGGCGGCGGCCTCACTGCTACGCCAGACGCCCATAGATGAGCCCATGAACCCATCGAGCGTATTACTGCCGCCCAGGAATACCGTGCGGATCCGGGTAGCAGTGGCGCCCATCGCATCGATAGAAGCGGTCGCAGCATCCACCTTTTGGACCACGCGTGCGCCTGCCTCGCCCACGGCATCGACAGCAGCTGCACCTTCCGCAGTTTTCCCCTTGGCGTCCGCGCTCGCCTTCCCAAGTTTGTCAATGGCCGACGTCGCGCTGTCGACCTTTTTCTCGACACTTTGACTGGCGGCGCCAAGGCGATCCATGGCCTGGGCGCCCTGCTCCAGTTGGCGCGTATCGATAGAAAGGCCAAGCTCGGCGATATCAGGCATTATTTGTCCTTCTTGTGTTGATGATATATAAACAACGTGTCGAGACGATCAACGATTGCTTCTTCGAACGGATCGAAGCGCACGCCGTGGCGTGCCTGCCAGGCCAGTATCTCTGCACTGGTCAGCGCGTTCACGGCCATGCCGCACTGGCGTTTCTGGTTCAACTGGGTGAACCAGGTCCAGATATAGGCCAGCTCGGGCGGCAGCTGCGGAACCGCCGGCGCCTCGGGCGCCCGATAAAGCGGGTTTTGCCGGGCGGTGTCCAGGTGATCGCCCTTGGCGTTGCCATCGCCTGCTACTGACGCTCGATCAAACAGGTGATCGGCGTACAGCAGCAGGGCCATGGTCAGACCTTCAAAAAATTGGCGTCGTTTTCCAGGGCGGTCGTGACGCGGTCCTGCCAGGTCGGGTACTTGTCGAACGCGGTGGCGATCAGGCCCTTGTCAAACGCGACCGCTACGCCGTTGCTGGTGAAGCCGTACCAGTCGACGGCCACGGCCAGCGCCAGGCGCTTCTGGTTGTCATCGATGACGTGGACCAGCTGGTCGGCGCCCTCGTCCGTCGAGGCATCGATGGCAGTCTTGCGCTTGGCCGACTTCTTGTAGCCTTCGGCGCGCACGGCGTGGCTTTCCTTGCGGTACTCGTCGGAGTTCTTGCCGACGATGCGGATACCGGCCACGGGCTCGCCGTCGGCGTCGAAGATCACGGGCACGTCGAAGGTCACGCGCGCGGCAGGCGCCGACAGGTTGGCGATGTCAAAGCCAGCGACGGCCAGGGCTTGAGCGGTGTTCAGGGATGCAGGTGCTTGAGTGGTATTCATGGGTAATGCCTTTCATTGGATCAAGTGAGTTCAGACACAATGTCTCGACCGCTATAAGCGACGACAATGGGCCGGAGGGATGTTTGGCTCTCGCCACTTCAGGGGGATTGAATTAATACCAATTAGGCATTAAATAGTGCAACTGCTATGCAAGGTCTGCTTCGCCGCAACGTATGCTGCATGCGCAGCCTCGGCGCTTGGATGGACGCCAAGGAATATTCGGCGCCCCTCAACATTGATTACAGCTCGAAACTTTCCACCATAGAATTTCACTCCTAGGTAGCCGGTGGAGTTGTGCCGATGGGGTTTGCGTTGATTCTGTGTATTTTTCTGAGTAGATAGTTCGCGCAGATTCGACCAGCGGTTGTCGCTGCGGCATCCATTCATGTGATCGACCTCATCTGTAGGCCATCGATCAAGCATGTACAAATATGCGAGCCTGTGCGCACGGTAGTTGAACCCATCAATCGAAATGCAGGTGTAGCCTCTTCCGTTGTCAGTGCCCGCAATGGCTCCCTTCACCGCGCCCTTGCCTCTGCGGTCAACTTTACGAATAAACACGCCGATGCTCGGGTCATAGTCGAATAGCTCACGTAATCGTTCAGCTGTGAGCGCCGCCTCCTTGACTTTACTTGCCTTCATACGCGTCCCAAAAAGAAAACCCGGCGTGTGGCCGGGCAAAGGGTTACACCAGGCTCGTGTCCTGGAAGGCCACGGTGGTTGCTTCGTGCTGCGCGTCGGCGCCCTGGTAGCGCAGGATGTCGAAAGCGCAAGTGATAATCTTGTTTTTCTCGCCATCATCGACCTTGGCCGAGGTGATCTTGATGCGGCCCATGGCGATCGCCATGACTTCGGCCAGCGGCGCCGTGCTGGCTGCCATGGCGTAGGCCAGCGGCAGTTCGACTTCCTGCTTGAAGTAATCGATGTATGCCGAATCCTGCATCAGCACCGTGAACTGGCCGCTGCCCAGTACCTTGCCGCGCGAGGCGGCCGTGGCGAACTTGGAGCCGATCACCGGATCGATCTTGACCTGGCCGTCTAGCGACAGCGACATGCCCGTGCAAATTTGCGACGGGATGCCGGCGACCGACAGCATCGCGGTGGCGCCAGAGAACTTGCCGGTGCCGGGCGTGGCGGCGGGCGCCGCGAAGTACGCCGCTGGCGTGGTCGCGCCTTCCAGCTTGCCCATCAGGGTGAAGTCCATGCTCGTGATGCCGTTCGGCTGCACGGCGATATCGACCTTGCTGACCAGCTGGTCGATGAAGCAGCGGTTGACGGCGATGCCCGGATCCTGAACTTCCGCGGTGAACCAGTCCGTGGTGTGCCCGGTCAGCGGCGTGAAGCTGCGCTTGCCGGTCGCGGTCACGGTCACAGGGTCGCCGGCGGCTTTGACCGTCATCGCCGAGCCGTCCATGAACTGACCTGCCAATACCAAGGCAGTCACCGAGGTCACGAAGAAATTCTTACCGTTGTTGGCGGCGCCAGTGGTCAGCAGGCCGCTGATGCGCACCACGGTACCGGCGCGGTGACCGTCGGCCAGCCAGGAACCGGCGCTGCGCGTCAGGCCCGTTGCGCCCGATGCGATGGTATTTTGCGCCGTGGTGACGCCGCCAGCAGTGAAGTCGCGGCGCAGCAGCGCGGCCAGCAGCACCGCGTAGGTCCCGCAGCTCGCCTCGCCCTTAATGGCGCCGGAGGTGCGGAAGTTGCCCAGGCGGGTGTCGCTCTGTTGCTGGCTTGGGTCGATCTCGGCCGAACTGTACTTGTCGGCGTCCGTGTCGAACGTCGCGGTCACGCGCGGATAGAGGCGGCCGGCGGCGGCCAGCGCCTTCGTGCCTTCCGCTGTTTGCTTGCCGATAACGAGCAGGCTGTCGATGCCGTTTGCAGTGGTCATGATGTGGATTGCCTTTCTTTGGTCGAAAAAAAAGACCGCCGAGGCGATCTGTGTGGGGTGATGTGGTTACAGGTTGCAGAAATACCTGATCTTGACAGGGACCATCCAGCGATCACCGTCCTCGCGGCCGTCAGCGATTTCAGGCGTGCGCTCAATCTGAACGGTCACGTCGCCCTTCGTGAAGCTAGCGCCGCGGCGGAACAACTCCCTGATCATTTCAGCGCGCGCGCCGGCGGCGGCGGTGCCCTGCCCTGGCGGATACAGCAAGCTGACCTGGAAGATGCCGCGCTCCTGGCGTGCGCCATCGCCCATGGAATGATTGTCCGGTTCCGCCGGCAGCAAATAGGCCGCTTGGTACGGCCGGCCAGTGACTGGCGTGTACGGCACGTTCTGCCAAGCGGTGTCGATGGCTGGCGCGAGGCTGGCCAAGGCCGCCTCCAGCGCCGCTCGTATTGTTGGTTGGCTCATAATTTATAGCTCGAATAGCCTTGGGCGAACTCGCTTGCGGTGGTGCCGTCGCGCACGCCGTTCACAGCATTGTCCACAATGGTGCGGAATTCCACGACCGTCAGCATCACGACGCCGACGGGCGCCTGGCGCGACCAGCCCTCCTCGATGCGTTTCGCATAAGGTAAATTGTTGACTAGGTAGATCACGTCACCTGCCTTCGCCGCGTTGATCGTGCTGCCGTGCGCGGCAATCGTGGCGCTGCCGTCCTTATCGATCAGGTCCCGCACGCCCGCAGCCGGCGAGCCGATGGAAAGCTGCCAGTTGGCACGGAAACGACCGCCGGTGTAACCAGGTGGAGGCTTGTGCTTCCAGAACTTGGCGTCACCGACCGGCGAGCGTTGCACCAGCCTGTTGTCGATCTTCATGGTGATGGCGCGCACCACCAAGTCCTGATTGGCCTTGGTCTTCGCGATGAATTCGGCGATCTGCATGGAAAACGACATACTAGCCATCAAATCCCCCTGAGTTGCAGCGTGTGCAGCACGGCCACGTCGACCGGCGCTGTGGTTTCGACGGTCTTGACCGTGTAGCTGGCGCCGCCGAACAGCACCAGGTCGGCCGTGGTCGGCGTCGGCATTGGCGCGCCGTTGCGCTGCAGTGGCGAAAGCAGCAACTGCTGGTCGCCCGAATGTATCAGCGTGCCGTCGATATTCTCGGCCTCGTAGTTGATCTTGACGCCCGTGCCTTCGTAGTCCGTGGTGATGATAGGCGCCGCGCCCAAGCCCGGGTCGTACTCGCCGGTCACGACTTGGCGCAGAACCGCGATGCCGCCCTTACGGCGCAGCGAATGGTCGGCGCGCGCGGCAGTTTTGGCGTAGTCGGTCATAAGCTATGGAACTTTCACGTAGTCATACGGCGGCGTCTCGGCGAAGCGCACCGCCTTGATCGTGGTCTTGCCGTCGATCAGCGCGCGCAGCACCCGGTGCCAGCCGTCCATGATGAAGCCTTGCTGGCACATGATGATCGGGAAACTGGTATCGACGTCCAGCGCACGCCGCACGTGATGCGCGATCCCGTAGGCCGAGCCGACCGGCGTCCACACCTCCGACCCGCTGTAGATCGCCGCCAGCGGCAAGTCGAACGCTTCGAGATCCTTGGCGCGCGCGATCAAGTTGGTCACAGTCCATACCTTCCCATCGGAACTGTATGTGTTGTCTGCGACGAAACAGCCGTCGATCTTCACTGCTGGGTAAGCGCTCATGCTCGTGTCACCTTAATCGAATTGCCGCCACCGGCCGAGCCGAAGTACGGCGCCAGGAGCGCGTCCACGGCCACGAAGCGCTCTCGCGCGTCTGTGGTGTTCTGGAAGTACTCCGTTTCCAGCGGTCCCGTTTTGTCTTTCTTGATCGCGTTCGAGCCAGTATCGAGGTCGGGAAGCAGCTCCTCGCCGCGCCCGGCGCGCACGGCCAGGTCGATGCAGGCATTGACCACTTCCGCTGGCACGATGGTGCTGGGCACGGTGAAGCCGTCGACCGCCACGTTGTAGCGCGGCCAATCCAACGCTTGGCGCTGAGACACGCGGCAGCCGGCCCAGCGCGTGCGGTAGGTGGTCATGAACAGCGTTGCCTTACGCAAGGCGATCTCCTTGGATGCCTCGGCCAGCGCCACCCATCCGGTGAGGCCCAGGCTGGCGCAACGGGCATCTGCGGCTGCAATGCTGGCGTAGGATTCGGCATCGGCCAGGCCGGCGCCAGTTTCGATGATGATCATTGGGCCACCTTATGCAGATTCTGCGTCTGTCCGATGTCGAGAACGGCTGTTCCGCCGGCGCGCATACCGACCACGATTCCGATGATCATCCGCGTGATGCCGGCATCAACGCGCACCGGGGCGCCACGGTACGGAATGGGCACAACATCACCACCCAGATCGCCCATCGCAGCATTGGCCACGGTATTCGTGCCGACAGCTGCAGCTGAGTAGACCACCGCCCCCGGCGAATTGTCCAGCACGGTCTCGACAAACACGTACTGGATGCCCGTGCCCTGGATGCGGATATCACCCTCCAGCACAAACAAATCGCCGGGCGCGTAGCCGGCAGTGATAAATGCGGCAGGCCGAAAACGGATTGCCTCGCCGTCCACACCGCCGACATTAGAGATTTCAACGGACGCGTATTTACCCTGGCGTTTATCAGCACGGGAAACCGCGTTCGCGCTGTCTGGTGCGCGACACACGGCGGTGATATTCGCACTAGCGCCATCACGAGCACACGCCCAACCATTGGGAACCTCACCCGTAACCCCGGCGCCCTTACCGCCACCCACGCCAGCCATCTGAGGATTGATCAGATGATTGCCGAACGGCGCTGTGGCTGCGTTATACGGCGAGCCGCAGAATGTTGGCACGTCAGCTGCGCCCACATATTTCCGGTGGATCGCAGCCTCAACGCGAGCAGCTACCAAGTAGCCGCCCAGGTTGGAGAAATGCAGACCATCCGAGGCCATACCCGGCGCGAAACCACCGGTGCCACTGGCGTTGGCCAGATACGGCCACGGGTCCGACAGATCAACGTTATAGCGCGCTGCCATCGCACGCAGGCCTTGATTGAATTCAAGTACGGCAGCTGTCGCGGCTGCTGGGCGCGTGTCATATGGCGTGAGCGTCACCAGGAACGGGCGCGAGCCAATCGCTAAACGCAGCCGCACAATTTGCTCGACATCAGCCAAGGCCTGCAATGCAGTTGCACGATCACTCACATCGTTGGTGCCCAGCGCGATACAAGTCACATCGGTGTAGACGTTTTGCCACTGTTCGCACGCGTCGAGCCAGTCCGCTGCCCGGATGCTGGGGATCGCATAAGCCAAAATCGTCGAGTAAGGACTTCCCAGCAGTAGCTGAGCCCATGCTATCGGGCCAAATACTCCGGCGTTGCTGTTCATGCGCAAGACGCCAGTATTATTGATAGCGTCCATTTTATCGACCGTTGGGCGCAAACGAGCTACCACGCCCACATGCATAGCGTGGCCAGCAACTCCACTCTGGAGCGTATAAAAACCAGAGGTGGGGATCGCAACAGGCGGTCCCTCTACATCGCCCGGCGCCTGCCAGCTCAGTGATTTTCTGCTGACGTAGTAACGCACAGTCCCTGCCCCCACCGGGCAATCGGTTGACGTTTCCGACAGCACGATGAACAGGCCGCCGGCATTGATATTGGTGAATGCCTGGTTTAATGGCCGTGTCGCTCCGTTGGCTGGCAAAATAGGCATGCGCATGCCCTGGGCACGCAGGCTATCGCCCAACACCATAAGCGAAGAGGCGCGGGACCGATACCATGACGGGATCGCATTGCCGCTAGGCGCACTGAGTAGTCCAGGGACATCACCGACCGCGCGCACACTCGTCAACGTCGCCGCGACATGGGCTGCGTCAATACTGCCTGCCGAGCAGGAGATCAGAAAGCGCTGCTGGCCTGCGTACGGTCCGATGGCTGCCAGCGTGCCCGCACCAACCTGCCACGACTGCAGCGAGTTTGTCCCGCCCAGCTCTTGGTCGAGCCGATATACCACGCCGGCGGTGCTGGGGGCACCGGTTACATTAAGAACTCGTCCCTCTGGCAGAATGATGGTTTGTGGCGTGCCGCCGGGGACGATAGTTGGCATGATGATCCTACGGTGAAGTGGTGAATGAGGTGGCCTGGCTGCGCTGACGGCCGATTACGAAGCCTTGCCAGCCTTGGCAGGCTTATCGGTCGATGCTGGCGCCGCTGCTGCTGCCGCGTCTCCGGCGGCCTGCAGGCTCGCAGCCTCGGCGCGCAGGCGCTGCGCTTCGGCCTCGTTGGCACGGGCCTGCTCGCCAACACGTTCTTTCTCGGCCGCCAGTTCGCGCTCGCGTTCCAGCAGCTGATCACGTGCCGCCAGCAATTCGGCCTTGGTTGGCGCGCGCTCGGTTGGCGCGCCCAGGTCGTTGTCGTCGCCGTACAGTTCGTGCAGGTCAGGGTTGAAGTCAGATTTGTTGATGACGACGAACGGGCCTTGAGTGGCCGGATCGCTCGAAACGATTTTGATGGTCATGGTGAATTCCAGGTGAGGTCCGGCAGCACAGCAGTGCTGGCCGGGCCGGGTTGGTGGTTAGCCGTGCAGGATGCCGATGAATTCATCCTTGACCGAACCGCAGCCCCATGCCAGCGCCACTTCGTACTGCATCTGGCGGTACTGGGCGTACATGCTGATCTCGAAGGTCAGGTTGGTCAGCGGGTCGGTGACCAGCATGCGATCAACGGCAGAGTCCCCCTGCTTCGGCAGCGCTGGCGCACGCGTAGCCAGTTGGATGGCCGAACGGGCGAAAAACATGTTGCGGAAGCCCGATGCAGCGACGGTGATGGCGGTGGCGGCGGCCGGAATGGCTTTCAGCAGGCCAGGTGCTGCGAGTGTGATCGTGCCGCCGTTCGAGACATCGCCATCGCCGCTCGACACGACGTACTGATTGGTATCGCCAGCGAAGGTGATGGTGTCGCCAGCCAGCGAAGTGCCGGTACCAGCTGCCGCCAGGGTGATGACAGTGGCGCCAACAGCATAGCCCGTGGCATTGGTAGTTGCGGCAGCGGCGGTGCCTTTGGTATGCAGTTTGATGCCCGAGCTGTTGCGCAGTGCAAAGCCCTGCAGGCGGTCAGTCATGCCGTTGCGCAGCATGTCTTCGCGGCCAGCTTCATTGACCTTGAACAGGCCAGACTGCTTGCCGCGCAGGTTGACCATGGCGGCCGATCCCAGTACCAACTGGAAATCCAGGCCTTGAGCGCCATTCTCTTCCAGGATGCGCAGCGCGCCAGCGGTGTCGGTCAGGTCGCCAGCAGTAGCGAACGGAGCGACGTTCGCAGTGCCGCAAGCGCGGGATGCTTTGACATACAGTGCAGCCAAATCGCTCTCGACTTCGTTCACCAGCGTACGCATGGCCTGCGAAATCTGATCACGCAGGATCACGTTATAGCTCGCGCCATTGTTATCCAGGGCAAGTTGCTCTTCGCCATTCCAGCGGATCGGCACGCGGCGCGCCTTGGTGATTACCACGCCTTTTTTGCCGATGTTCTGGTCGCCGTCATTCGGCGGGGTCACCGCTGGGGCAATATCGGTAGCAGTCGCGGCAGGCGCCACTGGCGACGTAACCTCCTGGCCGACCGCCGCTCGGGTAAAGTTCATATCTGCGGAAACTGCTGGGATGAAGCCGACCAGCTCGCGTGCAACTTGGTCCGAAGCACTGTAGATGGTGGTAACCAGACCGCTCAGCGAGTTGGCGCCGAGGATCAGGCCGGTGCGCGCAGCGTAGTTGGTGATATAGCGATATGCCAGTTCGACCAGCACGCGACCGGCGAAATCGGCTTTTGCCGGCACGACCACCAGCATCTCGACGGCCTTGTGGGCAATCGCTGTGGCCGCCGACGCGGTCAGAGACATGGTCACAGCGCACAGGGCCATGACCGACAGCAGGGTTTTCTTCATGGTAAAGCCTTTAAAAGTTGGTGATTTGGAATTTTTTAAAACAGACAGGCCATCCAGCCCAAAGCACCAACCCCCATCCAGGCGTTGGCTATGCGTTGCGGTACTAAGGAAATAGAAACGGTTTGCTCAATGTCAGCAGCGATTAATCTGTAACGGCACCGCCGCCCTTGGCAAATTCCGCCTTGGCGGCCGGCGTCGCTGCATCAAAAGCGGCGCGCGTCATGGATTTGCCTGCGCCAGCGCCTGCACCACCGCCCGTCGCGCCACCACCTGATGCGCCGGAACCCTTGAGGATCTGATCTTTGAACGGGCAGGCTTGCACCAACTGCGCCAGGCCTTCATCGAAGTCGGCGATTTCGCCCGGGCGGGTCGGCGAGAAGATCTTGTTACCGGCGGCGTCATACGGAACGGTCTTGCCGTCCTCGACTTTGAAGTTGCTGCCGAAATACGCCTTGGCCATTTCGGGAGGGATGGCCAGGCGCAGCGGGTGCTTGTCGTCAGTGAACAGCTTCGAGCTGGAAAAGCCGCCGCCGATCATATGGGTATTCAGTTCGCTGGTGCGCTTTTCCAGCTGCGCAGTCAATTCCTGCAACTGCGTGGCGCTAGCCTTTGCCTGCGCGGCCACCTGCTCTTGCGCGGTCTTGGCAGCCGCGTCTTGGATTTCCTTGACCTGGGCGGCCGTTTTCAGTTCGCCAGAGCTGAGGCTCTTGACAGTATTCAGCGCGGCCAGGGCGGCCACACCATCTTCGATGCCATCGAACGACTTCAGGCGCTGCTCGGCAGCCTCCTTCGCCTCGCGGTGGGTCTTTGCCTCGCCGTTCAGGCGGGTAATTGTGCCCAGCGTGGTATCCGCGTCGAATGGAGCTTCGGTACCGTTCGGATGAATGAAGATCGGCAGCTTCTTCTCGCTGTCGATCGCAATGGTTCCGTCTGCGTTGAATTTGAATGGCATGGTCGTTCTTTCCGGGCATCCGCCCTATCGATGGCCTTCCGGCCGTGCACCGCGTCGCGTCCGCTTGCGGCAATAAAAAAGGGCCACCTGGTTGCCCGGGCGGCCCTCGTTGGCGTGAAAAAGTCTACTTGTACTTCGCCTGCAGCTCCTCCAGAGTCAGTTTGCGCCCCTTGAGATTCATCAGGTCATTCAGCGTGATCTTGCCCGCCTCGTACATCTCGGCGCGGCCTGGGCCCAGGTACTCAGCCCGCCAGGCCTTGTCCTTGCTGGCCAAGAAGTCCTTGAAGTTCATTTTGCTGCTGACCGGGCCGCCGTCGCTCGGCCGCGTGCTATCGCCCGGTTCGTCCAGCTCGATGCCCAGGTCTTTAAATGACTTGGTACGCGTGCTGAGCACGCATCGGCAGCTGAAATGGATGGCGCCCGGTCCACCCGCCCACTCGTGGGTGTGGTTGATCGGTTCCTGATCGTCCAGCGAGTACTCGTGCAAGTCGCGCATGGCGCACAGCAGGCAGGTATGCGAATCGAGCGTCGACAGCCACACCAGGCACTCGATCAGGTCGGCGTTCTGCTGAAAGGACGCCAGGCGCGCGGCGTTGGCCACAG
Organism: Janthinobacterium sp. TND4EL3; assembly: GCF_900156175.1. Lineage (GTDB taxonomy): Bacteria > Pseudomonadota > Gammaproteobacteria > Burkholderiales > Burkholderiaceae_D > Janthinobacterium. The sequence continues at coordinate 212,932 of NZ_FTMV01000012.1, read as the reverse complement.
CCTGCACCGAACTGTGCACCAGCGCGCGCGCGTTTGCGGCTGACGTTTTCAAGATGCCCTGCTCGCCCGGCGCAACAGGATCCGGCGCAGGCGCAGGCCCCTTGGCTGCCGGGGCCGCTAACGCGCTTGGTGTCCCGGACGGCATCGGTGGCGTGGCAGGCGTGCTTGGCGCCAGATCGGCCGCCTTGGCGCTCTTGCCCAGCACACGCGACACGATCTGCGACGTCGTTTCGCCCTGCGCCGCGCCGAGACGCACCTGGCTGGCGAAGCGGAATTGCGTATCCAGCGCTTGGCGCTTCCACCAGTCCGCCGACGGCGCGCCCTTAATCAGGGTGTCGCCGACCAGCTTTTCCAGATAGGTCGCCGGCGGAAGCTTGGCGCCCAGCTCGATCTTGAGCGCTTGCGTCAGCACTTTGGCCGTGTAATCGGCCTCGATGCGCACCATGCCGGTCAAGTTGCGGGTCATTTCCGCCTGCATGCCGGTGTAGTGCGACGAAATCACGGCATTCGACTCGCGCAGCAGTGCGCCCAGGCGCTGCTTGCCGTAGGTCGATATCTCGCCTTCGTTCAGCTTGGCCGTCAATTCCTTCGACATGGCCGCCATCAGCAGCAAGATTTTCTCTTGCGCGCCGGATGAAAAGCGCAGCAGATTCAGGGAATGAACGAGGAACATCTCGGCAATCCACTCTTCGAGCGCGCCCATTTATGCTCCCATCAGGTCTGGCGGAGCCGACTGGATACGCTCTTGCTCCGTCTCCCAGTCCAGATCCGGCGACAGGATGCCGCGGCGCTGCAGTTCGTTGAAGTAGGTTTCGCCCGAGATTTTCCCGCCGGCGGCGCTCTTGAACAGCAGCTCGGCACTGGCCTCGGCCAGCGACGCGGCACCGAAGTCCTTGAAAATGGTGATGTGGCCACCTTCGGCCTCCCCCACCCAATCAGCCATGAACTGCAGCGCCTGGTCACCGGCGTCCTCGACGTTGCCCGCGATCTTCTGCAGCGCGCATGCGCCCTGCTCGTTGTCGGCCAGGGTCTGGCTCTCGGTCACGTTGCCTGGCTTGATCACCAGCAGCTCGGCGCCAGCCTGGCGCATGCGGTCTTCCAGGTCGAGGATGGACAGACGGCCGGCCTCGATGGCCTTGCCACCGTGCTCCACGAATTTCAGATCGCCCCCTGGCGATTCGGACTTGACCGCACTGCCGGCGCCGACCGTGATACCGCCCTCGCCCAGCATCTTGGCGAACAGGATCGGTACGCGCGCGACGTGCAGGATGTTCTGTTGGTCGCTCTTGCTTTGCCAGTGCTCGATGTTGCTGTGCGCCAGTTCCAGCAGCGGCGGCGTGGCCTGCATGTAGCCCAGGCGCTTGCCGTAGACGGGCACGAATGGGATGATTTTCAGGCTGGTGATGCCCTCTTCATGCAGCGCCCACTCCTTTTTGCTGCCGGTATCGCTCTGGCGCCAGGTCTGCCAGGTGCCCCGTCCCAAGACGCGAACCTGCTCGATTTCCTTGGTGTCGAAGTCGCCATTCGGCTCGGACACACTTTCCAGCAACCGCAACTGGGTCAGCCCATCAAGGCTGGTCGCATTCTTCGGCAGCCAGCCCAGGACGTTTTGCACATGCACTTGGACGAAGTACGGGCGCACGCCGGCAGCCTGCTCGTCGGCCTTCGTGACCAAGTTGCCAGCCTTGGGGAAGTCGACCAGGATGCCAGCGAAGCCATAGCCCATCGCCTCCTGTGTAATTTCCGACAGGAAGCTATGCAGGTCACGGCCGGACAGGTCGACGTTTTGCAGCCAAGGCTTGAGCCGCTCCGGCACGTCCTCGCCCAGCGTCACTGGCTTACTGAATGGCTTGGCCGACAGCACGTCGATGGTGCGGGCATAGGCCGGGAACAGCGTGGCCACGGCCAAGCGAAGGGTGTAGCTTTCGCTGTCCTCGCCTGGCCACTGCGGCAAATACTTCTTGCCAGCGGCGCGCATGGTCTTCGTGCCGCCCAGCAGCGCAGCGATCAGCGCGCAATCCTCGTTCAGCTTGGCGGCTTCGGCTGATTGTGTGCGTACATCGGTCATGGAAATCCTTGTTGTTACATGCGCAGCGGCGCCGTGGTAGTCGTGCGACTCGTCACTGGCCATCGCTTGGTGATGAAGTAGCCGCCGGCATCATTGGCATGGTCGAAGCCACCCTTCTTGTCCGGTTCGCCCTTGTCGTCATATATCTGACGCTCCAGGCTGAGTGTGTATTTCTGGCACTTCGTGGTGTTGACCAGCATCCGGCGCTGGTCATAGGTGTTGCACAGCATGGCGTTCACGCTGTTGATGCGATCTTTCACGGCCGGGTTGCTATGGTCGACCACCACCGTGAAGCCGGCTGCCTTGAGCAGCGACAGGTCCGATTCGCTGGCGCCACTGCTCTTGCGGTTCTGGCCGGACGCATCCGGATAAATCGTTATCAGATGCTGCTGGCCAGTTTGCTTGTACCGGCCCTTGATCTTTTCAATCATGGCCGGCGTGTCGAACACTTCCATGAACTCATCGACAGCGCGGGGAAGGTCGTCGCGGATCACGAAAACCACCGCCGCACCTTTGCCAACGTTAAAGTCCATGCCGATGTGCAGCGCGTCGCCTGGCTTGACTGAATCGTCGGTATGGTTGCGCCGACGGTCAAAGCAGTAATAGATGACGCCCTGGTAGTTCTCGAAGCTGGCCAGGTACTCTTGGCGGAACGTGCGCGGGTCCATCTTGCGCCGCGCGGCTTCGATCTCTTCGGCCGGCACGTTGCCGCCGTCGACCGACGTATATAGCCAGCTCTTGTGGTCAGGCTCACGCCCTTGGCCATCGAGGTAGCTGTCATAGCAATGATTGAAGCCTTTCGGCGTGCCGATGCGCAGCGCGTGACCGCCAACCCGCTCCTCGCCGTTGATGACGAAGCGGCAGGTCGACAGCATCGGCCGCAGCACCTCTTCCCACGCCGCGTACACGCAGTCGGCCCATTCATCGACCAGCGCGAAGAACAGGCCGGAGCCGCGAAGGTTGTCGTACGCGTCCAAGCCGACGATGCGGATGACGTGGCCGGCCTTAGTGGTGATCGAGCACTCTGTTTCGTTCGGCTTGCCGGCGCGCCAGCTCGGTGGAATGGCTTGCTTGAGGCGTTTCCAGAAAACCCGCTTCGCCTGCTTGAACGTCGGCGCGCAATACCATATCTCGTCCTCGGTGCTGACGCCCCACTCTGCAGCCAGGCGCGCAGCACGGCGAATCTCGGCCTTGCCCAGGAACGTCTTGCCGAAGCGGCGGCCGCAAACCGCGTCACGGAAGCGCGCCTTCTTTTGCCACCCCCAGCAGTAAATGTTCGCCTGCTTGGGCGTCAGTGCGACCGGCCCTTCAGAGAATCGGGCTGTCGGGGAGGTCTTCATCGGGCTTCAATATGTATTCAGGTGCGGCCGGCATGCCTTCGCCGGTATCACCTGGTGCTTTCGGTGCATCAAGGCGGCGGTTTACGTAGACGTCGCCTACTTCCTTGGCTGCCTGCTCGATCACGGCGACGGCCAGCGCGATATTGCGCATGCCCTCTGCCTGCTGTGCCATCCTGGCCAGCGCACGCAGGCGGAATGCCTTGCTGGCAATCGGGATCACCGCGACGTCTTCGCGGAACTTGGCACGCGTGTCATGGAAAAGCGTCTTCCACTTCGTGCTGAGACTGCGCCCGACGTGCTTTTCAGGATCGTAGGTTGCGATCTGCTGACGCGGTACATCAAGGCCGAATTCTTCCTTTACTGCGATGGATACCTGCGTCGGCGTGTCGAAGCATGCCAGCGCCTTGACGATGAACAGCTTCACCTCGTCTTTAAGTGCTGCCATGTGTTGCCTTCCGGTAAATGGCCGGTCAACCTTATGCAGCCTTCAGCAAACAGGTTCCGCAAGCCCTCGCGATGTTGATTTTCGCCACTTCTGGCGCTGTCTTTGCTGCGTCGATAATGCGCTGCACGTCATCGCTGGCGCCGTAGCGCCGGACCACGCCGACGAACTCTTCGACGTCATGCGAGCGCATGCACAGCTTCGGCAAGCCGTACTTGTTGAAAGCTGGCGCGCCGAATTCGTCCTGCTCTTGGGCGATGTGATACAGCTCGTGCTCGAGCAGCGCGCAGAACTCGGCATCGCTGCAGGTCAGGCAATACGATGCGTCCAGGGTGATGAGGAAGTCCGGCACCGCGCCGAACCAGTCAACCATCTGCTGTTGCAGGCGCCCCTTTTGCCACGGCCCACAGCGGAACGTTACTTCTTCGCACTGGCCCAGCACGGTACGGCCAGCCTTCACGAAGCCCATCGGTGCCCACAGAAACTGCACGTCGGCATATTCCAGGTGGGCGTGGTCTTCGTTATAGAGCGTGCCGCCTTCGGTGAGAATTGTTGCGCGTGCCCATTTGAGCACCTCGGGCGCGGGCATGTACCGATTATTCAGCGGGTCGGTGAATTCGGTCGGCGGCGTCGGGCGCGCCGACGTGGGCGCTGCGGAATTGTGGCTTTTCTTCATTCCGACCTACTAGATGTAGTGTTTGGTAGCGATTATGGCGGTCTCATCCCGGTGTTTTTTGACACTTTTGCTCGCGACCTACTAAATGTAGTGTCTCAGGCGTTTTCGACGTCCAGCATCACGGGCGGCATCGTTGCGCCCACCACCCACAGCCGGACGGCGCCGCCGGCGTTCAGTGCGGCCAGTTCGTCGGCATCGGGGCGCCAGTACGACAGTACGGTCGGCAGGTCGCCGACGTGCGTGTGCGTGATCGGTAGCGCGCTGCAGGGCAACTCGACCTGGTCCCAGCCCGCAGGCGCGCCCAGCACGCCGTTGTTCGACGGATGTTGAATTTTATTCATTTCGCTTATTCGCCAATATGTTGACGCAAATCAAAGTCCACTCAGGTGGCTTTGACATCATTTGATTTCGAACAAGGATCTGATGTGATGCCAAAAAATGACGCGCTTGCGCCCGCCAGAGGCTACCCTCCAGACAGCGCACTTCATGCAATTGTCGAGACCGCAGTGCAACTCGTCATGGAGGAAGGCCTGTTCGCGGCTGAAGGATATCTTCAAGCCCAAGGCGTTAGTCGGTACTCGCTGATAGCTCCCGCAAATGCGGATAACCTGTGTCACCGCCCGTGCCAAGCAGGGCCGCGATGAATTGCGGTGGAGCCTCTTGGCCATGATGCGTCGGTGACTGCGCCCGCTTTTCAAAGCCCTGCCACTGCAGCGCGATGGCAGGACAAGCAAGGAATTTTTAGTTTTTTTATTGCATTTTTCGCAAAAACAGCAATACTGTAGCTTGCATTCCGCGATGCAAATTATGCACTATCGGAGTTTTTATCAACGCGGATTCCCTAGGAGATGGATAATGAAAAAGATGCTTCTGCTTTCTGCACTTCTTTGCGCCATGGGTTCGGTTGCAGCACAGTCAGATACAGATAAGTCTCACAAGCAAGGAGAGCGGAAAAGTCCTGACGTCGAAGATAATCGAAAGAATCCCTCGGTCAACAATAGCAATAAAGACATGGGATACAATAGCTCAAGGAAAACGGAAAACGATCCCGCACCAAAGAAGGTGCCTCAAAAAAATGAGTGCCCTAGTTGCAAATAAACTAGGTCGAAAGCGGGCAGATTGAGAATCTCTTGCAGTACACGCAGCAGATTACAGATCGGCGCATGGTGCGCCGCGATCATTTGGATTACTACTTCGCGGCGCACCTCCTTTTCAGATCTGCGGCGGCATGATCGCGCGCGCATCCGGCCAGTTCAGTTTCGTTCGTCGCGTTCGGCGCGCGTCTGGCGCTCAGCAGCGATCAAAGCCCAGCCCAGCTCGCGGCGCACCTCTTCCCGCGTGGGAAGAGAATCGGGCACCGGCGTGTGGAGCTCCAGGTAGTCGCGAGCCAAGCGGTGTGGTGTTTGTGTGGTTTCAGACATGGCGGCCTCGAAAGTGGGCGCGCAATAGAAAAAGCCCGCATGAGCGGGCTTCGGTGTTTGCTCCCACGGCCATAGTGCGTGGTGGGCGGCTAATTCAAGACGAGCAGATCCTATGCTGGGGCGGGTACTGTCGCAAGTTCCGGCTATCGGCGCATTTAAGCGTGGAGTGCCAGAAGAATTTTACTGAAATTAACTATGCATCATAATAGCAGAAAATACTGTTTGCAAACACAGCTGGAAAATTATTTTTTTGATTCACCAGTAGGCTTGGCAATCGGCAGTTGGGGCGATGGTTTTTGCGGAGAAGGAACGCGAGGTAAGGCACCTGAAGGTATTCCATTTTGCAGAGGCCCAACACCGGGCACTTTGTGAAGCATGCCTGGAGGAATTCCATCTTGAGCAATATTTGGCTTTTTCATTTCGGGTGTCCTAATTCCATTAATAAACACAAAAAAAACAGTGACGGCTACGGCCAATACAAATATGGTGGCCGCACCAAGATTTCCCCATCTAAGATACCGGTTCCTCCAACCAGGCCTGACGCTGCCCTCATCGATTCCACACAGATACAACTTATAAGCATCATTGGCGTTAGTTTCGGATGCTGTGAAACTAACTTGAAAAGAAATCATGGTGATAACTATTGCCAATAAGAATAATGCCCATGAAAGATAAAGAAGCCACGGGAAAACTGCTGTTGCGAGCGGTACCACATCCTTAGAAAAAGCCAATGATATTACTAAGCCGGCAGTCGAGCAGTTCAGTATTCCCTTGTCGAAATTATCAGAGCTTAGGCGCTGCCTCGTTTGTGCCTCAGCCCAAGTCAACAGAAACATTTTCCAATGAGTGTCAGAAGGTTCAAACTCACTCGCAGGGCCTGGAGTGGATACCCCTATCTCCGACGCGGATGATTTAGACGACCTGACTATTCTCTTAAAAATCCGTTGCTTCATTTTTCCCTAGGCCTATTCCACCACAATCCACGATACCAAGCAGAATTTACATTAAGATCGAAAAAATCAGTAGCACTTTTAGCAAATATTTGCCGTTCCGACCTAATCAAAGAAATTTCACGCAATAAAGCGGATGCACCTGCCAAAAATTGCAGCAACTACCGAAGAATGGAATTCGCGCGCCACTGATGACTTGCCAACATTGAGTGCAGTTCACTTACCATATCCTTGATGCGCTCCCGCTCGAATCCTCCGGCACAAACAACGTCTGCCTGGCCGCTCCCGGAGCACGTCACGCAGCCACGCAAACTCCTGAGTGACACACCAGTGCCATTACAGTCCTTGCAATGGCCGTCCAACCAATGCGCCAGCGATGCATGCGCCACGCGCTTATACAAAGCATGTGCAGTGAAAATGTCGCGCTCACTGTTAATTTTCACCCAGCGGCGCGCCTTGCCCTTCTCCGTCACTGCCGCCGTCCAGATACGCAGCAGCTGCGCAAGGTTTCCTGAGTTCCCCTCGAAAAGCTTATTGATTGTGCCGTCCGCATACTTGACCCGGCACAGCAGCGAGCCCAGATCACCGGCCAGGGCAGCCGCAGCAATGGCATCGAGGTCGTGATGAAACGCATCATCCCGTAGATTTGACGATTGCAACGATGCTACAAATTTTTCTGCGAAGCCCATGAATTCCCTTTCATTCCGTATGTCAACGTTAACACCCTTTTTTGACCTGTGCTAGTCCTGCCACTCCTCGGGAGGGGCGCTCATACCCGCAGCACGCCGGTGCGGTTGAATTCGCGCACGGCCGCCAGTCCGGCGCGCGCAATGTCGACGTTCGGCACGCCGCGCAGGAAGACCATCGTCTTGCCGACGCCCTCGCGCAGCACGCGCATCTCGTCGCCGTTGACGCCGAAGGCGCCCGTGCGCTGGGCGCGCGCCTGGATCTCGGCAATCGCCTCGACCATGGTCTGCGCCACCGGCAGGATGGCATGGCCAGTTGGTGCAATGCGGCGCGCCAGGTCGGCGTTGCTCAGCAAGTCGTAGACGTGCTGCTCCTGGAAGTGGCCCTTCCCCATCGCCTCGCTGGCCTGGAACCCTGGCATTTCGAAGGCAAGGTCTGCGCGCAGGCCCGCCGGCAGCACGGCTGGCTTCGGGATGTACCGCTTGCGCGGCTTCTTGTTCGCGGCCATCAGAATTCCTCCGTTTTCCAACCGCCGCCCGCCTTCTTCGGCAGCGCCTGCACGGCGACAAAGCGCAGCGGGTACATGTCGGCCGCGATCTTGATCTTCGCTCGAGCATCCTCTTGCCAGTACCCTTTCACTTCGTGCGCCTCCAGTGCACCGTCGGCCAGCTGTACGGCAAAATCTGGCGTGTAGAACGTGTTGTCGGCCAGGCGGAATTTGAGGCCTTCGAACCGGTACCAAGCCACCTCGCCGGCGGCCTTGCGCAGCTCCAGCGTCTGCGCATACGCGGCCTCGGTCTTGTTCATGGCGCCGACCTTGAGGCGACCCAGGGCCTGTAAGCCACGTGCCATCATCGCGCTTTCTCCAGGCGATGTGTGACCGCCTTGACGATTGCTGCGCGCGCAGCTGCGTCCCTGTCCGGATAGAACCGGTACCACTCCAGGAAGCCGGCGGCATCCACGCCCGCCGACATCGGCATCAGCCGGATCTCGAACTGCGCGAGCAGCGGCCCGGCGGCCGACCAGTCGCCCAGCCAGTCCGGCACCAGCGCCTGGCCGCGGCTTTCGGCTGTGCCCGCCGGCGGCGTGCCGACCAGGGCGCCGCCCACCTCGAGGAGGCTGGTCCAGCCGAGCAGCTCGGCCAAGCGTTTGTTTGCTGCGATTTTGTTTTCTTGATTTTTCATTTGAAGCCTTTTAAGCCGTTTTTTCTGATGGGTACGTCACTTCGTAGCGGCCATGGCCCTTGCGCAGTGCGGCGGTGCCTCTGGCAAATCCTGAGCAGCATTCGCGCTTGCCGGGCCAGGTGCATTTCTGCCGTCAGCCAGGTAAAGCTGCACGCGCTTAGCGGTCGACCGTTTGAATTCTTCGTCCGCCAGGCGCTGCTGCTCGACGCGCTCCAAGCGCGCCGCTTCCTTCGCGGCAGCGCCGTCGGAAATCATTTTTTTGATGGCGGCAAGCTGGGCGCGCGCGGCGTCGTCCGGCGTCTGGTCCTGCTTGCCCTGCAGCAGGCCTGCCACGGCCGGCGCCGGCAGGAGCCCTGCCCTCACCGCATTACCCAGCACCTCGACGTGGCGGGTCTTGTCCCAGCCCACGGACGCCACCCACTCAGCCGGGTGCCGCGCAGCGCGCGCTGCGGCAACGATGCGCTCGTAAGCCTCCAGGAACGGCTTGCGGGCGCTGATGGCGCCGCTGGAGTCGAGCACTGGCCGGCAGATGCGGAAGGCCTCAGCAATCTCGGTCGTCCAAACCACGCTGGCCATTTCGTCCTGGCTGGTCAGCGCGATAGCCCATGCCTCCTCCGCGCCAGGCCGGCCATCCATGAGCTTGCAACGCTTGGCGATGCCGGCCGGTACCGGTGCAAATTCGCCGCTCTCGTCGCGGTAGGCCTGCATGGCGGCTTCCACCGTGCGCAGCGGATACGGCTCAAGGTTGGCCAGCCAGGCCCGGGCCATTGCCGCCTCGGGCAGCGGCTTGCCGTAGGCGGCCAGCGTTTCGGCCAGCAGCTGCATGAAGCGCGGCGTGTCGGCGGTGTTCATGCGGGCTCCATGTCGATGACGTCGCCGGCTGGCGCAGAAGCGCCCATCAACTCGCGCATGACCCGCGCATTCGTCTGCTCGATCGTCTCGCTGCCGGCGCTGGCGCGGGCCTGGCCAGCATCGTTGCGGATGAAGCGGTCTATGTGGTCCGCGTCGCGCAGGATCAAGCCCAGGCCGTTGTACTTCGTTTTGCTGTCGTTCTGGCCCATGTTGTGTGGCGTTTTCGAGCAGCCACGGATGGCCTTGCAGATATCGGCCGGCGAGTAACCCTTGAGCGCTTTGACGATCAGCTGCTTGCGCTTGTCGTCCAGAACTGACTTGGGCGAGTCCATGACTTTTTGCCAGAACGCGAAGATCGTCTTCACGGGGTCGAGCTGGGTTTGCTCGACAAGAGTCTCCTTCCCTTTCTGTTCCCCTTCCCTTCCTTTCCCTTCCTTTCCCTTCCCTTCCACTTGAGCATGCTTAAGGGGCGTGACTGTCGCGTCATCCACGCGTGCCGCACGCGTCGAAGTCATTGATATATATAGGGATTCGTCCGGCGCTGGCAATTCCGAGTCAGATTCACGATTATTTATGACTTGGTGCTTGGAAAACGTCGGAATGAAGCCGAAAAACTCGCTTTCGACCTCATATTTCACTACAAATCCACGCGTCATTAACGCGTCAAGCACGCGTGAAAAATCAACTTCGTCGTATGGAAGAATATCGAGCTTGAGCGCGCGCGGGCGCCACTTAAAGCGCCCTTCCTTGTCGCAGCAGGTGAAAAGACCCATGAATGCGGTACGGATTGGCAGGCCAGTTTCTTTTTCCAAGTCGAACAAATCCTCGTGCTTGAAGAGCTCCGGCTTTACAGTGCGAATACGGCCCATCAGCGAACCTCCTGCGCACGCGCCGCGCCAAACAGCGCAGCCACCAGCGGATCGCCCACAGCGCCCGCCTTGCGTATCCAGTACTTACTGCGCCAGCGCGCCTTCATTGCGTCATAGCGGCCATCCTTCCTGGCCTTGGCCTCGAAGCGCAAACGAATCTGGCGCTTGGTCAGGTGCGGCAGCGTGCACGGGGCGTCTGGCAGGTCACCGACGGCATACACGGCCATGGCGGCGCCAGCGCGCGGGTGCGGCTTCCAGTTGGCGATGTAAATCTTGCGCCCGGCGTGCAGCAGGCGAACCCAGCGCAGCACGGCCGCCTGGCTGACGCCCGACTTGATGACGATCTCGGCCTTGGTGCCGGGCATTGCGCCCAGCACGAATTCACTGAAATTTGCGCGCGTCACTTTGCATTCTCCTCGTCCATCAATTCCATATCGAACAGCGTGGGCATGCTCACCTCGCGCTCCATTGCCTGGCAGTAATGCACCTGGTCAGTGAAATACGCCGGGTTCAACTCACTGCCGGCGCCGCAGCGGCCCAGCTTCATCGCGCGCACTGGCACGGTACCCAGGCCACAGAACGGGTCATAAATCACCTCGCCCGGGTTGCTGTAGCGGCCGATCAGGCGGTCCACGATGTCGATCTGAAACGGGCAGACATGCTTTTCAACCGCGCGCGCCGACTGCTCACCGTTCAGGGTGCGCATGCGCACAATGTCGTGCCACACGGCCGGATCGGCGCTGCCCGGCGCCAGGCTGAGATAATCGGCAGGCAGCGCTTTGCCGGCCAGCAGCGCCTCGCCCACCTCAACGTGGTATTCGTAGTTGTAGACGTTGTCCAGCGACATGCTGGTGAACAGCTTCGCAAGCTTGCCCGGGCCGAAACTGGCCAGCTCGGCCGCGCCCAGCAGGCGATCGCCGCTCGAGCGCCAGAAAGCATGCGCGTCGACCTGCCAGCGCGCTACGCTGTAGCCGGTACCGGGAATCGGCGCGGCCTTGCGGTCAAACGGGATCCGGTCGCCGGCATCGTCCAGGCACATCGGCTTGGCCTTCGTGACCGGCGTATCCGCGTAGCCGCGGCTGCGGTCCGTCTGCGGCTTGTGGAACAGCAGGATGTATTCCGGCGAGCCGACGCCCATCTTCGTGCCGTCCTTGCACACCTCGGAATAGCCCAGGCGGTAGGTCTGGTTGTTTTCGCGCACCACATCGGTCACGACGGTGATCATGCCCATATAGTCGAAGCCGTGCTTGATGCCGTGGAACAGCGCCTCAGCATGGAACGGGCTGACAGTGGGCACGCCGGCGCCGGTGACATTGCCAAAGTTGATGCGGTCCTTGACGTGGCAGGCGTAAATGCGGCCCGGCTGCAAGATGCGCAGCAGCTCCGGCGTCAGGAAGTCCATCTGCGCCCAGAAGTGGTCGTTGTCCTGGGTGTGGCCGAAGTCGTTATAGCTCGGTGTGTATTCATAATGGTTTGCGAACGGGACGCTGGTGATGATCATGCCGACCGAGTTGTCCGGCTGCTGCAGCGCTTCGAGCACGCAGTCGTTATTGGCCACCGAGAAGCGCTCGCCAGCCACCACGGCGCGCTCGACGCCAATGGTGCGCGCCAGCGAATCCTGCATCGACAGCTGGTCCAGGCCATAGGCGCGGATGATCTTGCCCATCGTTTCCTGCATTTCGTCGTGGCGGCGCCATTTTTCCATCAGGTCGGCCAGCACCTTGCGCTCGACCTCCGTGTGGATGATGTCGATGCGCACGGCGTGCTGCTGCTGGAAGCGCTGGACGCGGTGGACGGCCTGGATAAAATCGTTGAACTTGAAGCCGATGCCCGCGAAAATCTCGCGATGGCAATGCATCTGGAAGTTGCAGCCGCTGCCCGCGATGATCGGCTTGGTCGAAAGATCCTTGATCTTGCCGTCGCTGAAATCGGCGATACGCTGCTCGCGCTGGTCCAGGTCCTGCGTACCCCACACACTGACCACGCCAGGCACGGCAGCCTGGATGGCATGACGCTCGTCCTCCAGGTCGTGCCAGATCAGGAAATGATCATCAGGATCCGCCGCCATTATCTCGGCCACCTTGGCGACGCGCGCGGCCATGCTGTCGCGCTTCTCGCCGGCGGCCGCCGACAGGCCCATGGCAACGTTCGGGATCAGCAGGCCCTGGCCGTTCTTTTCTGCGCCCGCCGTGCTGTAATTGCTCGGTACCTCGTGAAAGCGCACGTCCAGCGCCGGCAGGTCATAGCCTTCGTCCGAATGGCCCAGGTCGCTCGGGCGCTGGATGAAGACCGCCCAGCTGGCCACCCACAGCCAGAATTCCTGTTCCTTATGCGGATACAGGGTCAGGTTTCCTGCCTTCTCGCTGTCGCGCTGGAAGAAGCGCGTCAGGGCCTGGCCCGTGTCCATCACGCCCAGGAAGCCGGCATAGTGGATCAATTCCTTGAAGCGGTTCGGCGACGGCGTGGCGGTGTAGACGAATTTGAACTCGACCTGCTCGAACAGTGGCAGGAACTCCTGATAGGTCTTGCTGCCGTAGCTGCGCAGCACGCTGGCCTCGTCCAGGCCGACGGCGCGGAACTTGCGCACGTCGATTTTGCCCTCGCGCACCGATTCGTAGTTCGTCAGGTAGACGACGTCCTGGCTATCGATCTCGGCGTCCGTGCGGATAAACCGCACTTGCACCTCGTATTCGCTAGTGAAGCGCTTCGCGGCCTCGCGGATGAACTCCTGGCGCACCCCCAGCGGCAGCACGATCAGGCGCAGGCCTGGCCGGTGGATGCCGATCTGGCGCATCACTTCCAGGTTGGTGCTGGTCTTGTGCAGGCCGAACGAGGCGAAGATAGCGCGCTGGCCGCCGGCCAGGGCCCAGCGCACGATGTCGCGGGTGTGCGGCTTGAGGCCAGAATGGATATCGGCCAGCGGCACGTCGAAGCCCTTGCGCTGCGCCAACTTGATCTTAGCGCGCAGGAATTCGCTGTATTCGGCTTCTTTCAGGTGTTTTTGCTCTTGCGGGCTAAAGGCGCTCATGGGTGTTCCAAAGTAGGTTGAATGGTGGCTGGCGCCGCTGCGGCGTCCTGCTGTTCAAATAAGAGTTGCGCGCATTCATCCATCAGCTCGCCCTGCGTGCCGTAGCGCGCTTCAAAACGGGCTTTCCATGGATGAACCGCGATCAGGGTTTTGTCTTCTCCTGTGCCGTCCTGATGGTGACCGGCGCAAAGTGGCAGCACGAGCTGGTGACAGCCGGGCTTTGTACGGCCGTCGACGTGATGAATGCTGACGTGCGTATTGAAATTGCCGTCTTTCATGCAGGCGACGCAGCCAAGCGCGGCCAGGCGGGTCCACATCAACTTCTCGGCCGCCGTGACAGCGCGCTCTTTTGATTTCAGGCCGGACTTGCGCTTCGTCGCCGTGCGCTGGTGCGACTGAATGGAAAGCATGCCGGTGCTGGGCATGGGTGAGGTGCGCTTAAATGGCGTGCGCGCCAAGGGTTTGCCGGGCTTCATGGGTGAGCGTTTCATTTCCCACCACCAATACTCGCCGTGTTACGATTCCACCAACTTTGATTGGAGAGATAATGTTTCTGCGCATATCGCTGGGCGTTTTTATTGGCGTTGTTACAATCACGTTGATTGGCTGTGCTCTTGCGCTCTGGATCCCGTGGTGCACAGTTGGACAGAATGGATGCAAAATGGGAGCTTCCGAATGGGCGTATTGGGTCGGAGCAATAGGCACCATAACTGCCGTAGGGGTAGCAATAGCCCTTGCCTCGTATCAAAATAGCATGCACGAACAACGTGAAGCCCGTGCCGAGGCGGACGCCTTGCATGGGCTGCTTTTGGGTATTCGTGCCGAACTTCAGGTTAGTTTCAATTTGGTTGAAAATCGAGTCGGCGAACACATAGAAAACATCGTTCCAGGACAAATCTTCGGCATTGATTTTCCGATATCGGAGCGGGTGTTGCCTGTCTATCATGCAATGCTGCCGAGTTTCTACTTGATCAAAGACCATGCTTTGCGAGTGCAGATAATCCAAGCTTGTGCAGTTGCAAATAGCCTTGTTACAACATTCAGAGCGAATAACTCCATCCTTGCCGAATTCGCTGCGGCTAATTCCCTTGCCCGCAGATCTGAAGCCGCGGTGGACATTGCGATAGCTCAGGAGAAATTTAATCAGCTTGCAACTTACGCACTCGGACTGAAGGCAATTTATGCTGAGGCTAAAACCGAAATACTCAATTTGTTGGCTGTGTTGCCGAGTAAATAACCTCATACCTCCCTCACTATCCCGCACCTCGGCGACTCAGTCGATACTCCAGGCGGCAGCACCATGTCCTGGCTGCAGTTGCCGCCAATGTAGTTGATGTCGAAGGCGGGGCCGCGCGCGATCAGGTCGATGATTTGCTCGGGCAACTGCGTGACCCAGGCAGCGAACAATACGGGCTCGCTCATCGTTATTCCTCCAATGCGCGCTTGATGCCAGCGGCGTCGAGGCCGGCAGCCTTGCAGCCCATGCGAGTAGCATGGAAGTAGGTCATTTCGTTGGCGGCACGGCCAGCCGTGGCCAAGCCGGCGGCCACCAGGCGCTGCATGGCCTCGTACTGTTGGCCGCTGCCGGCGGCAAAGTAATTGCGCCAGCCCCACTTGGACTTCGGATATTGCTGTACGACGCCCAGCATGTGCTGCAGCTTGGCAAAGTCGCCAGGCATGATTGCGTCGCGGACGGCCTCCAGCGCGCAGGCGGCGCATTTACCGTACTGGGCCAGCTGCTTGGCGGTGCTGGCCTTGCCGCAGGCGCAGACCTTGCGGATCAGCGAATAAGCAGGCGCGGCTTGGTTCGCCAAATGATGGCGGGTAATTTGGGCGGGGTTGGTAATCATGATAGGATTGCCTTTTAATTAATATCGAGGATCGTATGGCGACCATGTGGAACTCTCCGATGCATAACTGGTGCGCGATTGAGTTTGCCCAGATGGGGGAAAGTGTCTTTGTGCAAATCTGGCTAGGCCCTGACAAGAAGGGCCCGTCGCAGACATACAATCTCCATTTCTTCACTGGCGATGTCCCTTTGAGTGGCCAGGAGCACTTTTCCAGAGCCATGCATTTGGCAATGGGTGAATTCAACCAAAGAGACAAATTCAATGAGCCGCTTGTTGAGTTGGCAGATGATGGAACTATCAATCCATGGGAGGGCGAGCTCTTTAAGACGGAAAACTGAAGACCGGAAACTACGCTCACGCCACCCTCGCAAACTCACGTTCATGCGCGAAGTTGGCGAGGATCAAGGCCTTCGCCATGGGTGGACAGACAGAATTGCCGCACATGCGCACTTGGGCGCTCTTCGTCAGCTTCAATCCCTGGGCAGGGTCATCGCCGATGATGTAATCGTCGGGAAATCCCTGGGCCCGGAACAGCTCGCGCGGCTGCAGCATGCGCAGGCCGATATCCACGATCTGGTAATCCTGGCCATGGATCGTCACCAGGCCGAACCGGTCGCGGCTCGTGACGGTGGCCAGCGGCCCGTCGATCTCGGGCGCCTGGTCCGTGCCGTAGTAGCTCAGCAGGAACGCGCGCACCTCGGCGTGGTGCTGGCCGCCGGCGCTGACCGTGCCCAGCGGCTCGTCGGTACCGGCCGCCGTGCTGGTGCCGCGCAGCTTGACCAGATTGCTGGTGACGATGCCCAGCGCATGCGGCGCGCCAGCCGGGTTTTCCTTCGGCCCAGCCGTGATCGTCGGCAGCGGCGTGTTCATGTCGCTACCGGTGGCGCCCGTGCGGAATTTGGTGATATGCGCCGACACCATCGAGAAATGTCCACCCTTGACCTGGGCGCAGATCGTGCGCAGCGGCGCGTCGGCCGGCATCACGCGCTGCGTGCTCGCGTTGGCATGCTCCGTCAAGAAGGCGGTCACCAAACTGTGGTGGTCGCACGCGGTGACCGTGCCGATAGGGTCGGCCAGGTCCGAGCCCACGACGCCGGTGTAATGCTTGGCCAGGAATGCCGTGGCCACTGCCTTGTTGCCGCTGGCCGTGACGGTGCTCAGCGGCGCCTCGACGTCGTGTGCACCCGTTCCCCAGCGCTTCACGCCGCTTGGCGACACCTCGCCGTGCGCGGCATCGACCAGCACGGCCGTGACCAGCGCCGCGTCAGCCTTCGACGTTGCTGTTGCCGTCGGCTCGTCCACGCCGCGTGGGCGACTCTGGCCAGCACGGCCACCGACGCCGGTCAGTAGCGCGGACACGAGCGCATGCTTGCTCTCGCCCACCACCGTGCCCAGAGGCTTCTCTATATCCAGCGCGCGCGGCGCCTGGCCTTCGCGCTCGCCGTAGCCGACTTGCACCAGCGTTGCCACGCCCAGCGCCTTCTCGCCGCGGTGCGCTCCAGTGATGGTGCGAAACGGCTCGCCGATGGATTCGGTGCGATCTCCGCCCTGGTGCGTGACCGGGACGATGGTCGGCGCCACGACAGAAAAGCCTGGCGCACTGGTGATGGTGCGCAGCGGTTCGGCCGCTTCCCAAACGTTCGGGGCCCTGCCGGTGGTTTTGCTGTTGGCCGTGTTCACGATGAACGGATCCGCCGCATCGACCACATAACGCATGATGCCTTTGGCGATGCGGCGCAGCGTGGCCGGCGCCAGCGGCTTATCGCGCTCGAAGATCGACGGGCATGGCAGGCTGAAGTCGATGCACTCGGCGGCCGTGCGGTACGGCAGCAGCTTGCCGGCGCGCACGCCGATGCTGTCCGGCGCGCCGTGAGTAGGCTCCGGCCACTTGATGGCGATGCCGTCGCGGCGCGCCACCAGGAAGAATCGCTTACGGATAGTAGGCGTGTCGTGGTCGCAGCCGCGCATTTCGCGGTAGTCGACGGTGTAACCGTGCGCGCGCAGCTGGCGGATGAAGCTGTCGAAGGTCTTGCCCTTTTTGGCCGGGTCCGGCTTGGCGCTGCCGTCGGCGGCGATCAGCAGCGGGCCCCATGTTTTGAATTCCTCGACGTTTTCCAGCATGATCACGCGCGGCTTGCACTTGGCCGCCCAGCGCAGCGTCACCCAGGCCAGGCCACGGATGCGCTTCTCGACGGGCTTGCCGCCCTTGGCCTTGCTGAAATGCTTGCAGTCGGGCGACAGCCACACCAGGCCCACCGGGCGGTTGTTCGTGACCTTGATCGGGTCGACGTCCCACACGCTCTCGCACAGGTGCGTGGTATGCGGGTGGTTCGCCGCGTGCATGGCCAGGGCTTCAGGGTCGTGGTTGATGGCGATATCGACCGGGCGGCCGAATGCCTGCTCCAAGCCGGTGCTGGTCCCTCCTCCGCCCGCAAAATTATCTATTATCAATTCGCTACCAAGATCGAGCGATAAAGTGAATGCGTCGCGCTTCATGGGCGCACCTCCGCGCCAGCCGGGCCGAAAAACGCCTCTACCAGCGGATCGCGCGTCGGCGTCCCGCGCCAGGCGCGCACTGAGTACGGCACGTCGTCGCCCATGATGTGCAAGTGGCGGCCTGGCACCTCCGGCTTGCGGTCCTTGGCCGCCGGCGGTACGGCGCGGTGCTGCACCGCAACTCTCGGCTCCGACAGCGTGGCGATGAAAGCATTCACGACGCCCTGGTCATCACTCAGTCGAAACACTGGCTTGCCGATGTAGCTCGCTGTGCCGCCGATGTGGCGCGCCAGCTCGATCACGCCGGCATTGCGCAGGATCCTGACGTACTTGCGGGTGCCGGACGGCGAAAATCCGAGGAAGAAGCAGATCTCGTCCGACAGCATCTCGCGCGTCGCAAATTCGGCGATCAGTGCTTTCGTGTGCTTGACGCGGCGCTCGGTAGCTGTGGTGCACCGCTTAGCCGGGGCCGGCACAACTGGCGCAACTGGGCTCGGCTTGGCCGCCACGGCCAGCGCCGCGCGGGCGATATCGGCGACGCTACGGCGCGCGGCCGCTGTGTTGGCCATGGCCTGGTCCTGAGCTACCGCCAAGTCGGCGCGCGCGCGCGCGAAGTGCTCGGCGGGCTGGCGGGGGACGGGCGTCATGGGGCGACCTTTCTGCATGCGTTCTGCAGGCGGCGCTTGATATTACTGGAGGCGCGCTTGGCGGCCAGGTGGGCCGCGTATTCGGTGGCTGTTTCGGCTTTCATTTCTTCGCCGCCAGGGCCGTTGAAGTCGATGCGACCTTCGCCGCACTCAAAGTCGCGGATAGCCTTGTGATAGGCGTCTTTGGCCGCACGGGCGATGTTGGTTGCTTGGTGCAGATCCATCGCCAGTTGTCCGATGGTCAGCAGCTCTACGAGGGTTTGCACGTCCAGCGACGGCGCAGGCGCTTTTGAATGTGGGCGGACATTCATGATTCTGCCTCCCCTGCCTTGGAGTACTTGCGCACTAGAAACACTTGGCCAGCGCCAGTCACCATCGCGGTAAAGGTCGGATGCTCGACACCTTTGCTGTCCCGGTACGGGTTGCCTTCGATGACGGTGAAATAGCCCTTGTCGATGTATTTCTGATACGGCATGCGGCTGCCGTCGATCAGGATGTGATCTTCGCGCAGACGCTTGAACAGTTTGGTGCGCCCGATGCCGATCATCTTGCCCACCTTGTCTATGTGGCAAACGCCATCGATGGCGCGGATTGTCTCGGCAAACAAAACCTTCGGCGCGTCACTAGTGATCTTGGCTGCTTGCTCTTCGATGATCTCGGCCTGCTCGGCGGCCAAGCGCAGTGCGGCGCTGAAAGTTGTAGGCGTCTTGATGGTCGGTACCGCAATAACCGCTTCCAGCTCCATCCAGCGGTCAACGATGCGGCCAGTGAACTCGGGCGACAGGCGGGCGACCAAGACGAGAGAATCGCGTTTGGTCAGTTGGTGCATTGGATACTCGCGACCGCCAACTGTGGCGCGGTACTGGCATTCCACAGATTGTGTTATGCCCTGCGCAGCCAAGTCGCGGGCCGTGCGCAGCACCTGGTCATGACGTTTGCTGGTCAGCGCCGCAATTTCGACACTGGTCATCAGCAAACCGCCTGGTGGTATAATCATTTCCATCGTGTTTCCTCACGTAAAGTTTTACAGAAGCCAGCCTGCCAGCTGGCTTTTTTTATTTCCGGCGTTGCAGTTCGGCCAGCATCGCGCTGTAGTGCGCCAGTGCGCGGACGTGGCCAGGGTCCGGGTCGTGTGGCTGCACGTAATCTGGATTCGGTTCCATCTGGTCGTGCTGCTGGCCGCCCTGCTCGCCCTGCGCCGACGCGCTGCCTTCCGGCTGCATCGTCGTCCAGGTCAAGCTGGCACCTCGGCGCGCGCGATGCGCTTGAGCTCGCGGATCGACACGTCGAACACCTCGTGCATGCGGATCAGCAACGAGGCGCCAATCGGCAGGCGGCCGTGGCGAATCTTCGAGATCACGGGCGGCGCCACTTCCAGCGCGCGGGCCAGAGCTGCATCGTTCTTTGGGCCTTTGGCCAGCAGCGTGTCGAGCAAGTCGTTGTTGCCATCGGCGTTGTTCAGCGAGCCATACGGCGTAATTGCAGTTGTTTGCGTCATGTCATATTCCTAATTGATGGTGATTAAAGTGGCCGATTCCGGCCATGCGATGCTGTAGTTGTCGGGTGCGGGTCCGTTATGGCGGCTCGCGCCGCGGCACCTCGTATTTCTTCGCCACCCTGTCGGTGGCATCGCGCCATTTCTGGCGCGCTTCCTTGTGCGCGGCCTTCGCCGCGCTCTCGCCCTCCCCGTCCTTGGCGCCCTGCAGGTCTTTCTCGGCCTGGCGGTAGATCATCGAACGCTGGAAGATCAGCTCCTTCTCCTCGGCTGTGACCTCGGCTTGTTTATTCAATAGCTGCCTCCATGCCGTTAAACCCGCATCCGCACGACGCGCGGGACGACGCCAAAGCACGGGCGCGGTGCCGGCACAATCTGGGCCCTGTTATTTATTGATTTGGGCCTAGCTCCGCTGGAAAACGGCGGCGTATCATTCCGTTTCGGCCTGGCGTCCAGGTGATTGCGGATGATTACGATCGTGCATTCGTTCAGCACGTCGCTGACGGTCTTGCGCATCGCAGTGCACGCGGCTTGCAAGTCAGCCTTGTTCTCGTCGGTGATGTAGCCCTTGACGAGCGCGGTGCGTTTTTGCTTCTGTTTCATGGTTTTCTCCTGGTGGTCGGTGTTACAGGGTTTGGGTGCTGCTTGTATTGCTGGCGGTGCTCGGTATCAGACCTTCTCAGCGTGGTAAATTTGGCATTCCATACAATCAAAAAAGGAACGGTCGTGGCCTTTAACTTTTATGAAGCGCTCACTGCACTGTCGACTGCTGCTACTGGGCTGCTTGTCTTCATGCAGTTCAGGACCCAGCGAGCGTTAGCCTCTCCTTTCTTGAGCGGGAGCATCACCAATGAGAGCAATGGCGAACTTCTTGTACGACTTTTGATTTATCCGGCTGATCTTCCTGTTCAATTCACAAAGATTTCCGCAGTGAACGCAGATGTCGGAGTAGTTAAAATTAATTACGATCCTGGTGGAACGGTCGTCTTTTCGCTCATTGGTGATTGGCAACCTGCCTTAGTGGAGGCGATCGACATTGGTCCGGCGCGCGTTTCTTCTTCGCCGGTTACACAGTGGTTCTTCATCAAGCTTCGAAGCAACCAAAGTTCCGTCCTCATTTCGCTCCATACCCGGGTTATGTGGCTCCCGGTTCGATACAAGATAAAAGTGGCGATCACGATCAATACGTGACTGGTAAGTTGCAATAATTCAGCCCTGTTCATGCTGGCTCCTCCTGTTGTTTCAAGCATTCATCGAGCGGCGCGCCTGATGGCAGCTGGTGCAGTTCGAGCAGCGGGATGCACACGAAGTCACCCGCCATGCAAGGCGGGGAAATTGGGATCAGGCTGATCATGGCTTCGCGCCCGCGTCGATTCCGACAGCGGCCCGCAGCGGCACGGTGTCGAAGATGGCATTGGTCGTAGGCGGTTGGCGGCCGGCGTGGCCTGGCAGCTGATCACTACGTAAAGCGGAAATCGGCTCACCGTAAATGTCGGTGTAAGTCACGGTTTCGCCCAGCGTCGCAGCGTATGCAATCAACAGTTTGGCCACCGTCGGCGGCATTTCTTGGCCTTGCTCATAGTGAGAAACGTTGCTTTGAGTAACGCCAAGGGCCTTTGCTAATGCGACTTGGGTCACGCGCAGTCGTCCACGAATCGTTTGGATTGGGTTCATGAAACGAATATTAGTCCGACTGCTAAATTAAGTCAACAGTCGGACTGTTTGAAATTTATTAGCTTTCCTTATAATCTCGCACGATGCCAGCCCTCCCACTATCAGAAGAACAACTTGCCGATGCGGCGAGACTCAAAGACCTTTTCAAGGAGTGGCAACACTCGCAGAAAGAAAAGAAACTCCCAAGCTCGCAGGAAGCAGCAGCTGGTGCGCTGGGCTTCGGTCAAAGTGCGCTCGCACAGTATCTAAATGGTCGAATTCCGTTAAACGTCGCAGCCGGCATAAAATTCGCGCAGCTGTTGGGCGTCGCGCTTAGTGAGTTCAGCCCATCACTGGCGAGCGAGGCCGAAATGGTTGCGCATGCCGTGGCGCCAAGCGCAGACGATGAGGCAACCATGCATTTTCCTGGTCTGCGCCAGGTGACCGGTGACGACGACCAGGCACCCGTGATGGTGGCCATCCGGATGGTTCCTGAGCACGTACGGGCCGGCATTACCGGCTTTGAGACTGATCATCTTTTCGAGGACGGAGGCCACTTGCACGTACCACGCCAGTGGCTCGAGGAAAACGACCTCTCGCCGGATCAACTGCGCGCCGTGAAGATCAAAGGCCAAAGCATGGTACCGATGATGTATCCAGGCGATGTTGCGGTCGTAAACATCAAGGACAAAAGCCGCGTCAATGGTGGCGTATTTGCACTTAATTACAATGGCGAGTCGGTTGTCAAGCGCTTGAAATATGAGCGCCGAGAATGGTACTTGGCATCGGAGAATCCCGACTTCCGCCAAGAGCCATGCCGTACAGGTGATTGCGACGTGATCGGTCGAGTTGTGCGCTTCGAGCCGCGCAACTTCAAGGATCGGCTATGAGCCCCACTCCTGGCAGCCACGATCTAGCGCGGCCGACGATCTTCAAGGTTATTGTTCCTGGTCTTGTGGCAGCTGTGACAGTGCTGCTTTTCTTTGGGTATTGGTCGTTGCACAGCGAGCCAGATGGCGCAGCGCCAAGCCGGCAGCAAGTCGAGGCTCAAGAAAAAGCTGCTGCCAAGGATGCTATTGAACTTTGCCAGGGCCGCGCTAAAGCGTTGCCGGCGGGCTCGGGCGAAGCGCAAATTGCTCAGGATGCATGCCAGCAGATGCAAGCGCAATACGAGCAAACCTACCGACTGACACCATGATCCTAAAAACAATTTTCGTCGCGGCAGGCTTAGCACTATCGCTTGCTGCTAGCGCTGCACCCTGCAACAAGGTGGCGGCCCAAGACGTTCAGCGCGGCCTCAGCGAATTCGCCAAGTCACACATCGAGGGAGATCACCTGGCCGTGCACTGGACGTTTGCCATCGAGAAGCAGCCCGAGGCAAAGCGCCTGCAGATGGTCACGGCCTATGCGGATATGGATGCGTGCCTGAGTGGCGCCGCGCGGGAGATCATGTTCTACCGCAAGGGGAAATTGATGGGGATCGCTACTTCCGAAGCAGGGGTAAAGCTTGTCAAATAAAATGACAATTGGATAGATTTTTCGATTGCTAAATTTCATACAATAGCTGATTTTTAATATACTTTAACAATCAACAGGCTCCCTGGGGAGACAGGCATTTTGAACCTTGAAAGAGCCATTCGGCGCTCAATGGCTGACACTGCCTGGAGGATTCGCTATGACGCAGAACAACTCGTTACAACATATTGTGCAACTAAATTTTAGTTGCACTATACTACTTAAAAGACCATAATCTCGTGTCCAAATCCGTCAAACTGCTTTCTAGGCTGCGCCAAATCCCTGCAGACTTCACATGGGATGAGCTCGTGACCGCATTGACATCGATTGGCTTTAAAGACATCTCAGATAAGCCCGGCTCTTATAGAACGTTTATATTCGTTGCATCAGGCATAAAGATTTTTTTACATAAGCCTCATCCTGCAAAAATTATGAAACGCTACGCCTTACGAGAAATTGTCGCCAAGCTCGATGAATTGGGACTTTAAAAGGAGTGAATTATGAGCGATAAAGCATTGAGCTATAACGGCTATTGCGGCTCAATAGAAGTTAGCATTGAAGATAACTGCCTTCATGGGAAAGTTATGTTCATCAACGATTTAATAACATATGAAGCCAGCAATCCATCTGAACTGGAAGCGGAATTCCGCAAAGCCATTGATTATTATCTGGAAAAATGCGCATCAGAAAATGTCATTCCAGATAAACAGTTTAGCGGAAGCTTTAATGTGAGGATTTCGCCCGATCTTCATAAGGCCGCAAGTATAAAAGCAATTGCAAAAGGAACTAGCCTTAATGACCTGATGCGAGAGTGTATTACTGAATTTCTTAGCGAAAGCCGGACGGTCTTAACCATTAACCAAAATCATGAGCATCATCATTATCCAGATGATACTCAAGCAGCGACAACTGCACCATATGAGGAGGACTCTAGATCATCATGGACACAAGTACCCCCAAGCCGAGAAAAAAAGCGCCCCCAAGAGAAAAGAGCGACGCATTGAAGTCTGCCGCTATTGATCATCAATTAGTTCTTAAATCAGTGGATTTAATTAAAGTCAGCGCTGAGCGAATAATTAATTCTGCGGATGCTGCTAAAGGGGTTTATGCATTATCACAACAATGCCGCCATATTCTGACCTCATCCAATCCTGAGAATCCAAAGGGAACATTTCAATACCTTATGACATTGGAGGGATTCGTAAAAGAAACGAAATCCTCAAAAAAACACGAGAAAAAATCTTTCTCTATTTATATTGAGCTAGAAGCTTCTTTTGATATCGAGGGAGGGCCGATTGATGATGTAAAGCTATTTAATAGTCTTACGCCTCATCTTGTTGCGCAGGTTCATGCGGTTGGAACAGCTAGAATTACCACAATGGCTGCAGATCTTGGATATCCAGGAGTTCGTCCCGACTTGGGTATAGAAAAAAATCGTATCCCAGCCTTTAAAATCGACGACGCTCAAATTGTAGAAGACAACAAAGCGTAGCACTGAGAAATGCCCTTTCTATCGGGGAATTTTTACCTCAGTAACGGCAGATTGCGCGATTTTGAGCAACATCATCACAATTCAAGCCACGATCATCAAGATCAAGCAAGTCCAATTGGCCGTGGTACAGGTCGAGCCAGAGCATACCTGGCCGACCACCGGCCCGGCCGCCCTGCTCCATGCACAACGGTTCTTCCCTACCCTGCCTATTCTGCTGCTGTCGCCGCGCGTCGGCGGCTTCTCGCGCAGCTACTCCACGTTCGACATCGGACCGCTGATCAACCAGATCAACGCTGACGAAATCGAATGGCAGGCCTTCCGGCCGCCACCGCCTCCCGAACTGCCCTTCTAAGCACGCATACCAGCCTCGACGATTCGAGGCTTTTTTTCGTCGCTCGATAAATAATTAATTTTTTATTAGTCCGACTGTTGACATCTCATTAGCAGTCGGACTAATATTCGCCATCGAACAAGCAAACACAGGAGTACGACATGTCCCCAGCAGAGCTCGCAGCACTCGAAGCGGTCCTCATCGCCCACGGCGAAGTGATCCCGGCAATCGTCATCCCAGCGCGCGGTTGATCGCCATGAAGATCAGTCCACAAGTCGCAGCCCTGCTGCCGCTGCGCACCACCGGCCAACGCATGATCCTGTCCGCCACCGGTGCGACCGTGTGCGTGACGCCATCCGTAAAAATCGGCGTCACAGCCGCGAACGATCTGGAAGCAACGATCGTCGCCTCGGTGAATTTGCATGAGGCGCTGGTCACGGCGCTGGCCGAATTGCTGGCATCAGCAATTGACGCAAGCCCGGCCGATCCGCTGCGCTTCACTCGCGCTTGCAGCGGCGCTACCGAATCCCTTTTGATGGCAGGTGCCGCATGAGTGCCCGCGACCACGATGCTGCCGAGCTGCGCGAGGAAATGATCACCAGCCTCGCAGCTGAGAAAAATGCAGCCGCTCGCATCGTAGTGCTGACCGGCGGCGCCGGCGCCAGCGGGATCGCCAACCTGCTGCTCGAACGGCTGGCAGCGGCTGGCGCCATGAATGTGCTGGCGCGCACCGCCTTGGCATGCGATGCGGCCACCGCTGGCAACGCGTTCCGGGAATTTGTCGCCGGCACGATTTATTCGGATGCGCTGGCGGCAGCCACCAGAGAAGTCGATGGTGCCGCGCAGCTGGCGCGTGACGATCCGGCGAACTGCCAGGCCAAGACCCGCGCGCAGGCCGTGGGCCTGGAGAGGTTGCAGATTTAGCGGTCGCCCACGCCGCTGTTCAAGGCAGAACAGGACTCATAAACATAGATGGATTTCTACCAATGCTCACTATCTCGATTGACTACCTGCGTTCCGAAATCGAATACGCCCCGGAAACCGGACTGCTGACCTGGAAGAAAACCTCCAAGAACAAAGTTCGGCAGCGCGGCGCGCCGTGCGGGCGACTCGACAGGGATGGTTATCGCATTTTGAACATTGACAACCACTCCCATTTGGCGCACCGCCTGGCATGGGCGATTCATTTTGGCGAGTTCCCAGCGCTGAGCATGGATCACATAAATGGTGTGAGAGACGACAACCGAATTGTGAATCTTCGTCTGGCAACTCATGCACAGAACATTGCAAACACAACCGTCAAGGCGGCATCTGGCCTCAAAGGCGTGACGGAGCGCCGCAATGGCAGTTGGCAGGCCCAAATCAAGATCGGCGGCGTCAATCACTACCTTGGCTGCCACAAGACACGTGAACTGGCTGCTCAGGCTTACGAGATTGCGGCAAAAGCAGCATTCGGTGAGTTTCGATTTAGCAATCGTCCCTCACCAGTAACGGGTTCTCTGCAGTAAGCGGTCGTCGGGTGCTGCAACCATCCGGCTAGTCCTGGTCAGGCAAAAGAACCGACCCAGTGGGATCTGAAATGCCCCGATTGATCTTCGTGAGGATCAGGCGCCCGGGGAAGCCCGGCGCCGCAACCAACCTTGAAGGAAATACAGCATGTCGAATTTCAAAGAAAACCAGAAGGTGAATGTGAAAGGCACCAAAACCGACCCAGCGGCGCGCCCAGGTAAGTTCGTGAAGACGCATCCCGGCGCCCGTGGTGACTTCCTGGAAGTGCTGCTGGACGGCTCGACGCAACGCCAGCGCTTCCGCCCCTCGCAGGTGTCGGCAGCCTAATTTCACCCCGGCCAGTCGCCCTGGCCCGTTTCGCCGGCGTAACCGGCGGCCAACAAAGCAAGGGACGGGCGTGAACTTCGCCCCGATCGTCGCGCAGCAAAAGCGAAGACCGGCCTTGAAGCAGCTGGGTTTGTGACCAGCCCCTTGCTTTGTTGGTGGCCCACCAGCCGCAGGAATCACACGCCCGACGGATTTTCTCGGGTCGCCAGCAACCAATTAACCAGAGGAGCAGAACAATGAATTGCGACTGCGTCAAAAGAATCGAGACAAACCTGGCCAGCTCGCCATTCATCGTGGCCAAGGCCGGCAGCGACATCCAGGTCGAGTGCCAAGCCACCGGCTTTGCCATGACGGATGACATGGGCCTGCTCAGCACGATCAACATCCCGTTCCGCATCCGTGGCACGGGCAAGGGCTATGCCAGCGCCAAGGGCAAGGAAATGCCGTGCATCGCCAGCCACTGCCCGTTCTGCGGCCGCACGACTGGCCGCTACGTGGTCGGCGAAGACGCCGGCATCGCTGCCGCAATGCATCCAGCAGGTGCAGCATGAGCTACATCATCACCATCCGCACCGCCAGCACGGTGCACAGCTTCGCCGCCATCGGCAACCTGGCCGCGCTGATCGATGCCGCCTACGACGACGGCGCCCTGGGCGTCACGGCAATGGTGCGGCCATGATCACCCTCTTCCACCGCCTGCTGGCCGCACATCGCCACTACCAAGCGCAGCACCAGCACCGCATGAACAAGATGCGCCTGGCCGGTGTGCGCCGCGAACTGGCTGGCCTCGAAGAAATGCGCAAAGAACTGATCACCGCGCAGATCGAAGCGCTGATCGACCTGGATGCATCCGCCGCGCGCGTGCAGCGCCTAGGCCGCGCCCACCGGGAGGCGCAGTGGACGTCGTAAGCCAAGCCGTGATGGACGTGGCCAGCCAGGCCTTACGCAACTGGCATGCCGGCCACGCCATCGTCTACGCCGTCCGCCTGGCGCTGTTGAAGGCGGAAATTATAAAACTCACAAGGAAAAAGTCATGAACGCACCAATCAGCCAGAACGCCCTGGCCACCCGCGAGGGCTTCGGCGAATCGCAGTCTACGTTCGCAGTGCAGGAAACCGCGTCGACCATGGCTGCCGCCCAGGGCAAGGCGATGGTCGAGGCACGCTATGTCATGGCCATGCGCAATCCGCGCAACTGGGACCAGGTACGCAGCGACATCCTGGTTGAATGCCGCAGGCCTTCGTTTGCCAATAACAAGAGCGTCTACTACGTCAAACCTATCGGCCAGGGTGTCGAAGGCCTTGGCATCCGGTTTGTCGAATCGGCGCTGCGCCATATGAAAAACGTGCTGACCGAGCCGGTCATGGTGTTTGAGGACGACCTGAAAGAAATCCAGCGCGTCACCGTGACCGATCTCGAAGCGAACATCACCTATTCGATGGACGTCAAAATTTCCAAAACAGTCGAGCGCAGCAAGCCGATGGATGACGGCAGTTATATTTCGCGCCGGCTGAATAGCTGGAATAAGCCTGTTTTCACCGTGCCCGCGCAGGACGATGACTTGCTCAACAAGCGCGGCGCCCTCTTGTCGAAAGCCGTCCGCACGTTGGGACTGCGCATCATTCCAGGCGACATTCAGGATGAGGCTATCGACATCATCAAGGCCATCCGCATGGATGACGCGGCACGCGACCCTGCAGCAGAACGGAAAAAGATTGTCGATGCCTTTGGCGCGCTGGGCGTCAAGGCGGTCGATCTGGTCGATTACCTCGGGCACGACATTGACCAGTGCTCGCCAGCCGAGTTGGTGAGCCTGCGCGGCATCTATGGCGCCATCCGCGACGGAGAGGCAACGTGGTCAACCGTGCTCGACAACAAGGCCGAGCAGGACGGCGAGGCAAAACCGGCCGCCGAGAAAAAACCAGCAACGCCGAAGGTTTTGCCAACTTGCACCGATGAGGACTTCGCGGCAAACACGCCCGCCTGGCGCAAAGCAATTCTGGAAAAAGGTAAGCCAGTGAAAGACCTGATCACCTCCATCCAGACAAAAACACTGCTGACAGAAGACCAGAAGACGGTCATTGACAGCTGGACCCACGAAAACGATTAATCCGGCGCGCCGGCCCAACCTCACCCACCAAGGAACCAGAATGGAACAGCACGAACTCACCCAAGGCACGCCGGAATGGCTGGCATACCGAGTCACCCACCGCAATGCCAGCGACGCGCCGGCGATGATGGGCGTCTCGCCGTACAAGACCCGCAATCAGTTGCTGCACGAAGTGCACACCGGCCTGGCCGCCGAGATCGATGCGCATACGCAAATGCGTTTCGATGATGGCCACCGCTTTGAGGCCTTGGCGCGCCCGCGCGCTGAGGAGTTGATCGGCGAGAGCCTGTACCCGGTCGTGGGTTCGCTGGGCACCCTGTCAGCGTCGTTTGATGGCCTGACCATCTGCGACGATACGGCGTGGGAGCACAAAACCCTGAACGACAGCCTGCGCGCAGCAATCCGCCAGCAAGGCGGCAACGCCAATGACTTCTTAGCGCCGGCATACCGGATCCAGATGGAACAGCAGTTGCTGGTGTCGGGCGCTGACCGGGCGCTGTTCTTGGCAACCCGATGGGAGGGCGACGCACTGGCCGAAGAGCGCTACTGCTGGTACACACCAGACCAGCAGCTGCGCGCAGAAATCGTGGCAGGCTGGGAGCAGTTCGAGATAGACCTGGTCAACTACGTGCCTGCGGCGCAAGCTGAAAAGCCCGAAGCTGAAGCGATAATCGCCCTTCCCTCCCTTGTCGCCAATATTCGCGGCGAAGTCACGCTGACGAACCTGCCGACGTTCAAGGAGCAGGCCGAGCACTTCATCGCCGGCATCAAGACTGACCTGCAGGACGACCAGGACTTCGCCAACGCGGAACTGACGATCAAATACTGCGACACAGCCGAGAAGGACATTGAGCGCGCCAAGGCGGCCGCCATCGCGCAAACGGCCAGCATTGACGACTTGATGCGCACGGTCGACCTGATCAAGGACCAGCTGCGCACCAAGCGCCTGATGCTGACCAAGCTGGTCGACAGGCGCAAGCTGGAAATCAAGGAAACGATCCTGGCCGAGGCCAAGTCAGCCTATGCCGACCATGTGGCCGCATTGGAAGCCGAGATCAAGCCACTGCGCCTGGCCCAGGCCATGCCCGACTTTGCCGGCACCACGAAGAACAAACGCACGATGGCCAGCCTGCACGATGCCGTCGATACGCTGCTGGCCAGCGCCAAGATCGCCACGAACACCATGGCCGCAGACTTCCGTGCAAAACAAAATTGGTGCCGCGAGAATGCTGCCAGCTACGGCTTCCTCTTCATGGACATGGCCAACATCATCGGCAAGCCGATGGATGACTTCCAGCTGGTCATCACCACCCGCATCGCGGACCACAAGCGCACCGAGGAAGCGAAGGCCGAAGCCGAGCGCGCACGGATCCGGGAAGAGGAACGCGTCAAGGCAGAAGAGGCAGCGGCCGAAACGATCCGGCTGGCCCAGATCGAATCCGACCGCCTCGCGGCGGCAGCGGCGCAGGTCGAGCGCGAACGCGCGGCAGCCGACACGCAGCGCCAGTTGGCCGAGCAAGCCTCGCAGCTCACTGCCGAGCGTGCCGTCGAGCCGGTCGCCCAAGTTGCAGCGTCCAAACCTACCGCCCCTATTGCCGCCCGCCGCGCGCCGGCCGCCACCGCACCAGTGCCGGCCGCGAGCCGCCCAGCGCCAGCGCCTGACCTCCTCGACGCCGCTGCCGATGACCTCTACCCATCCGACAGCGACATCCTCGATGTGATGTTCGAGCAGTTCGGCCTGACGGCAGCCGAGGCCATCGAACGCCTGGCCAAGTTCGACTTTGCCGCTGAGTACGCTGCCCTGATCACCAAAGCAGCATAAACACCACCTCGCCCACCACCAGGAGAAACCAATGAATACAGCAGTCGCAGCACCACAAATCACCCTGCAAGCCATTCAATCCTCGCAGATTGCCGCCATCGGCCACTGCCCGGCGACCGAGACCCTGGCCGTGCAGTTCTTCCGCAAGGGCGCGCCGGCCGACGTTTACCACTACGCCAATTTCTCAGCGACCGAGTATGCAGCCTTCGCCAGCGCCGAATCCGTCGGCAAGCACTTTTACGCGCACATCAAGCCGCATGCCGACAAGCATCCGTACACGAACATGGGCACGCCGGCCGTCGAGTTGGCGCCGGTCAAGCTGAGCAAGGAACTGCTGGCCGGCCTGCTGACGGGCCGCGAATACGGCAGCGAAATGGCGAAGGAAGAAGAACTGCAGGCCAAGGCCGCCGGCCTGATCGTGATCTTCGGCGCCAGCGACGACCTGATGGAGCTCCGTGGCTTCGTGGACGACGAGCGCGGCGCGCCGACCATCGCTCTGCTCGACGCCAAGGGCTTGCTGCCGTTCCGCGAGGATATCCAGCACGACGACGATGCACTCAAGGACTATTTCGCTCGGGCGCCGCAGGTGCGGGCCGTGGATGCTCTGTGGGGCAAGGAAGACGGCTACAGCTGGACCTACCGTACCGACGTGCCGCACGCCACATTCGAAATCGTGGAAGGCTGCGAGCCGTACTGCCGCGGCATCGTGATCGACGTGGCTGACCTGGGCGGTGCAGCGTGACCGGCCGCCCTGCCCGCAAGTCTGCCGCCCAGCTGCAAGCGGCCTGCGACAAGTTCAATGCCGCGCACCAGGTCGGCGCCGCCGTCAGCGTCGAGCTGGATAGCGGCGAAATGCGCAAGACGATCACCGTCAGCGAGGCGCAGGTGCTCAGCGGCCACAGCGCGGTGATCTGGCTCAAAGGTATCAGCGGCTGCTACCTGCTGGAGCGCGTGACGGCTTTGAAGACGGCAAAAGCATGAGCGCCGCCTGTTCCGAAGAGCGTTTCCTGCGAGACGTAGCCAAGCACGAAATGACCGTGATCCGCGATGACGGCGTGCACCGCCATATCCGGTTCAAGCAGCCGGACAGCAGCAACATGTTCTTCGATCTGGTTACCTGGCCGGGCTTCCTGTGCTACAGCGGCGACATGGGCACCTACGTTTTCCAGCGCACGCAGGACATGTTTGGCTTCTTCCGCAAGAACGGACGCCTGGACGGCATCGATCGGCGCTACTGGGCCGAGAAAATCGAGGCAGCCGATAACACCGGCGTGACAAGACACAGCCACGATGAGTTCACGCGCCAGATAAATGACTGGGTGAACCAGCAAGCAGAGGGCGACAAGCCGGCCGACGACGAGCCTGAGCAGCTTGCGCTGTGGGCTGAGGCCTATGCCGAGCTGCGCGCCGAGGTCGAGTCGGAGGTGCTGAGCGCGGACAGCAACGAGGTGCGATGCTTCGACGCCGCGAACGACTTTACGCACGCCGGCGATGCCTGGAAGGCATTCCATGGCCCGGATGCAAAGTTCGAGTTCACCGATTTTTGGGAGGTCGATACGAAGGAATACACGCCCCGCTTCCTCTGGTGCTGTTACGCGTTGGCCTGGGGAATTGAGCAATACGACGCGGCCAAGCGGCTGGCGGCCGAGGCGGTGCCAGCATGACGGCGCGCCACGCGGCGGGAGTACCGCCATGACGAAACAGACCTACTTCCTCGTACACGACGAGGCACGGCGCCGGGCGGTCGAATTCGCCAAAACCGCACCGGCCGGCTGGATGGTCGTATTTTCCGAGCCGAAGAAGAAACGCGCCCAGGAAGAAAAGTATCACGCGATGATCGGTGAGATCGCAAAACAGGTCGAGCACATCGGGCGCAAGTGGGATGCGGACGACATGAAGCGGCTGCTGGTGGACGAGTTTGCCGACGAAATGCGCCTGGCCGGCACGCCGCTGCACCACGACGGGCGCGTGACGCCCAGCTTCGACGGGCGCCGGATCGTGCAGCTGGGCGTCCAGACCAGCGACTTCTACGTGAAGGAAGCCGCGCAGTTCATTGAATTTTTGTATGCCTTCGGTGCCGCGCGCGGCGTCGTGTTCTCAGAATAAGGAAGCGCCATGTTTTTCAAGAATTTGCAGATTTACCGCTTGCCCGCCGCTTGGGCCATGACGGCCGCAGTGCTCGAGCAGGCGCTGGCGCCGCAACAGTTCACGCCGGCCACCAGCATGGACCTGGTACGCCAGGGCTGGGCCGCACCTCGCGCCGCCGGCACGCCGCTGGTGCACGCCGTCGGCGGCCAGTTCCTGCTGCAGCTGAAAACCGAGAAGAAGCTGCTGCCGTCGACCGTGATCAACCAGGTGGCCGCTGCCCGCGCGCTGGAAATGGAAGAGGCCCAGGGCTTCGCGCCCGGCAAGAAGGCCATGAAAGAATTGAAGGAGCGCGTCACCGACGAACTGCTGCCGCGCGCCTTCGCCATTCTCAGCACCACGGCCGTGTGGATCGATCCGGTGAATGGCTGGCTGGTGGTGGATGCGGCCAGCCCAGTCAAGGCCGACGAAGTGATCAAACTGCTGCTGAAATCCGTCGACAAGCTGCCGCTGGAAAGCCTGCGCGTCATGCGCTCGCCAGTCGGCGCGATGACGGAATGGCTGCAAGCGGACGAATCCCCGGCCGGCTTCACGGTCGACCAAGATGCGATCATGCGCGCCACGGGCGAGAGCAAGGCCCAGGTGGCATACAAGCGCCACACCCTGGAAGCGGACGATATCCGCCGCCATATCGCGGCCGGCAAGCAGTGCACGCGCCTTGCCATGACCTGGAGCGACAAGGTCAGCTTCGTGCTGGACGAGAGTCTGGCCATCAAGTCCGTGAAGCCGCTGGAAATTATCAAGGAAAGCGCCACGCGCAACGACGACGAGCGCTTCGACAGCGACTTCGCGCTGATGACGGGCGAGCTGGCCAAGATGCTGGCCGACCTGGTTGAGGCGCTGGGCGGCGAAGCGGAGGTGGATGCGCGGCCTCCGGGCCCGGCCGTTGACACGGTGCCGGCCAAAGGCCACGAGCCAGTGCGCGAACAGCGCGTGGTGCTGGAGTTGAACGGCCAGGCGCCCGGCGCCGTGCCGCCCGGCGACGGTAGCGCGAGCGATCCGCTGTACGACCAGGCCGTCGAGGTAGTGCGCACTCAGCAGCGAGCATCGATATCACTGGTGCAGCGCCACCTACTGATCGGCTACAACCGTGCGGCCCGGCTGATCGAGGCGATGGAAGTCGCCGGCGTGGTCAAGGGTACGCAAGGCGTCTATACGGTGGCGGCGGTGACGGGAGCGGCAGCATGAGCGGCGTGCGCACCCCTGGCCTGCTTTTCGTTGCCGAAACGGGTCAGGATGACGGCTGCAGCCCGGAAACCGTGATCCGTGGGATGGGCGGCAGTGCTGGCGTAGCGGTGGCCATTGACTTTGGCGCGAACAATCCCGGCATGCGCGAGGCCAACGCGCAGCACCTGGTTGCCTGCTGGAATGCACTCGATGGCCTGCCCGACGACGCGCTCGATGGTGGCTGGAACGTGCGCAGCATGAGCGCCTACACCAAAGGCCTGGAAGAAAAGCTGTGCGCGGCGAGCGCCCTGCTCATGGCGATCAAGAAGCTCGACGACAGGAACGGCATCGCGGACCACCATGAAGGCATACCGTGCACATCGCCCGAGTTCGATGAGGTAATGGCGAGCGTGCACGAAGTCTTAAAAGGCGCCGCCACATGATCAACCGCCTTTACACCGTCAGCGCCACCCTGACGGCCGTCGTCATGGCCACCAGCGAGCGCGAAGCCGAAATCCGCTTTAAGTCGAGCTTTGGCGAGATCAAGGACCAGCCCATCGACGCGGTGGCCGACGAGGAAATTCGGACAGAGGACGACCTTCCGGGCGACTGGACCGTCGATTGCCTGCCGTATGGCCCGCGCGACAACGCGCTGACCATCGGCGAATTCCTGGACGTGCTGCCGCCGCTGGTGGTGCGCGACACCAAAACCGTCGATATGTTTGCGGCCACGCCGGCCGCTGGAGAAAAAGCATGAAAGAGCGCCCTATCTTCATGAACGGCGCCATGGTGCGCGCCGTGCTCGACGGCAGCAAGACGCAGACCGGGCGCATCATCAAGCCTCAGCCGCAGATGGTCACCAACAAGCGTATCGAGCCGTGGCAAGGCGATCCGACCGCACTCCTTGCACTGCTGGCGGAATCGGGCCGCAAATGCCCATACGGCCAGCCTGGCGACCGCATTTGGGTGCGCGAGACGTTTTGCATGGACGATAACGGACATGAGGAATGTCCGATCTTCCGCGCCGATGGCGCTGAGCTTCCACAGCGGCAGCCGACACGAAAACCAGCGCGCTGGACGCCCAGCATCCACATGCCGCGCTTGGCAAGCCGCATCCTGCTGGAGATCGTGTCGGTGCGCGTCGAGCGCCTGCAGGATATCAGCGATGCCGACATTGTTGCCGAGGGCATTGATATGGAAGCGCTGGCCGAATCGCAGGATCGCTACGACATCGTGTGCAAAGGATCGGATGCCAGCGGTCGCGCAACCGAGCGCACGGCCTGGCGCGACCTGTGGGAATCGACCGGCGGCGACTGGGATGCCAATCCGTGGTGCTGGGCAATCACCATCAAGCGAGTTGCGCCATGAACCCGCGCATCTACAAAAAGCAGGCCAAGCGCGCCGTCCAGCTGTTGCGCAGCCATGGCGACACGACGAAGTACACGCCATCGAGCGAGCTAGGCCTGGCTGACGAGCCATTCTCCTGTGCGCGCGCGAAATGGCTACGCCGTCACCGGCCCGCCGAATACGGCCTGTGGCAACGCATCAGCGGCATCCCGGAACACACCTGGTGCGATTGGGATGGGGATTGGGATGGTCGGGATTCCCGGGTCGGCTGGGTGCAGCACTATGATCACGCCCGGCTGCCGGCTGATTACTGGGAAGGCCCGGAATGGGAGTCCGGCGGCAAGCCGTGGCCACGCATAACCACCAGCGATCGCATGGGCATGTGGCGCTACAGCCAAATTGCGCCGGGCTGGCGGTGGCGCGGCGGCCGTGCTGTGCCGGTGGCGTCATGAAGCCGGCGGCCGCAGGGTGCGTGCATGGGGTGCACGGGGTCGGAAGTCGAAACCCTAAAGGTAATACGCAATGACCGACGACGACGAAGTGCAGAACAGCGAACGCAGCCCCGGTGCCGCGCGCGTGGCGGCGGCCCTGATCCTGATTTACGTGGCGGCGACCATTGCGGGCGTCTTGGCCGCGACAACCTGAAAGGCGGATATGAAAAAGATAATTGAAGCAGCACCAGTCATACGCGATGCTCAAGGCTGGTATGAGCATCCTGATCTGCCACCCTTTGACGAAGGCGATGCCGCCAAATTCAAGGAATGGATAGACGCCCAGGGGCTGGAGGTTCAACGCGTCTGGATGGACGGCGACGCACCCGACTTGGCAGAGCGTTACCTGGAAGGTGATGGCGATCCGAGCGCATTAGTCGACTGGCAGCCCACGGCGCCAGGCCCAGGCTGGTTCCTGCTCGCGCTGTACGACGAAGAGAACGATGGCCCAGTGGCATGGTTCGCGCGCCGCGCGTCGGCGGCGCAATGAGCAGCCGCACCCCAGCGCCCGCGCCGGAAACTCCGGCCGAGGCCGCCTACAAGCTGGACCGCGCCGTGCTGCGCGCGATCCACACCTGCCAGCCCGTGCTGTTCGACGGCAAGCAGCGCCACTTGCGCGCCATGGGTGCCCAGGTGCTGGGCGGCGGCGTGTCGTCCGTGATTTACCTGATGGGCGACGCGACGCCGCGCCAGCCCAACGAAATAACTTTTTTGGAGCATGCAGAATGATCAACAACGAGCAACGCAATCCGCCTGTCCGTGCAACGCCCATCGATTCATTCCAGGGCCGCGTACAGCTTTGGATGATGGCGTGCTTCGGTGCCGAAATCTCCGCCGACGGCGCCGAGCGCAATCACCGTTTCCTGGAAGAATCACTGGAGCTGGTGCAGGCATGCGGCTACACGGCCAGCGAGGCGCACCAGCTGGTTGGCTATGTATACGGCCGCCCAGTCGGCGAGCGCGCGCAGGAAGTCGGCGGTGTCATGGTCACACTGGCGGCGCTGTGCTTGGCCCAGGGCCTGGACATGCAAGCCGCCGGCGAGACGGAGCTGGCCAGGATCTGGACGAAGGTCGAGGCGATCCGCGCCAAGCAGGCGGCCAAGCCGAAGCATTCTCCGCTGCCTGCTGCTGCGCCTCAGCCGATCATCGGGCGGCTGATGGATCAAATCTCGGCGCTGCCTGTCCTGTGGGGCTTGAATGAGCCGGGCGCGCTGCTGCGCAACAGCGATGTGTTCCGCGTACTGGTTGCTGCTGGCCGCGAGCAAGCCGCCCTGGAACGCGCTGCTGACGTGGCGACAGGGAGCGCGCCATGAACATGGGCGAGCACGACATGGTGGCCAAGCTGGTCGAAACCATCGAGCGCAATGCGCGCGCGGCGGCCGCCAAGGCAGAGGCAGAGCGCCAGCCTCTGGCCTGGGTGAAGCTGGAGCGCTACGTTGAAATATCAGGTGATTCCGTCGATTCCGTGCAGGCCCGCCGCAAGGCTGGCAAGTGGCTCGACGGCAATCAATGCAAAATTGTGGATGGCCGGCTGTGGATCAACTTGCCGGCAGTAGAAGAATGGGTAGCAAAATGGGAACAAACAAGTCCAGCCCGCCAGGCGTCGAACTCCGGTCCGGCGTCCAAAGCGAATCGATCCGCATAAAATTTATGTACCGGGGAACTGAGTGCCGGGAAACGTTGAAGCTCGCGCACAGCAAGGCAAACATCAAATACGCCGAGCGGCTGCGCGGCGAGATCCTGAATGCGATTGCGCTAGGCAATTTCAGCTATGCCAAGTACTTCCCTGATTCGACGCAGCTGAAGAAGTTTGGCTTACAACCTCGGGGCAAGGATGTAACCGTTGGCGACCTGCTTAAACAGCAGTTCGAAATCTATGAGCGCATCCTCGCACCCAGCACGTTAAAAAGCTACAAGCGCGTGCTCAACAAAATTCTATTGGGGCAATGGGGCGACACGCTGCTCACTGAGCTTACGCCGGCGGCGCTGCGCACTTGGATTGTCGATCTCTCGCTGAAAGCAACCTCCGTGCGACAAATTCTCATCCCGTTGCGCGGTGCCCTGGAGCTTGCAATAAACGACGACCTGATCGAAAGCAACCCGCTGGACCGCGTGAAATTGCAAAAAACGCTAGACCGCGATGCGTACAAGGCTGAATACGAGGTAGACCCCTTCTCCGCACAGGAGATTGCGGCCATCCTCGGGGCTGCCCAGGGCCAGGCCAGGAACGTCTTTCAGTTTGCCTTCTACACGGGCATGCGCCCGAGTGAATACATCGCGCTACGTTGGGAATCGATCGACTGGGCCGGATTCAAGGCGAAGGTTGAGCGGTCGCGCGTGATGGGCGAGTCTCGGGAGGAACTGAAGACACGCGCCGGGCGTCGCTTGGTCGACCTGCGGCGCGGCGCTGTCGCGGCGCTGGTTGCACAGAAACAACATAGCTTCCTTGCTGGTGGCCTGGTGTTCCTTGATCCGGCTACCGGCCAGGGCTGGGACAACACGCAGCGCCTGAGCCTCTTCTGGGCAGCAATGATCAAGAAGGCCCAGGTCCGCTACCGAAATCCGTATCAGACGAGGCACACATTCGCGTCGACGCTGTTATCGACGGGCGCCAACGCAATGTACGTGGCAAAGCAAATGGGGCATACCGATACGACCATGATCACCCGAACGTATGGCCGCTGGGTTGAGCAAGAGGGTGGCGTGTTGCCGGATCAATACTGCAAAATGACAGATGGGTTAAAGGCAGGAGTCGCTTAGATTTTCGCCCACGTTTCGCCCATGCGTATTGCGAAATGGCTAGAACCCGCATGGATACTTACCTGTGACGGATAAAAGCAACTTATACAGAAATCCAGAAACTTTGTCTTGAACTTCGGCAAGCCATGGGCGAAAACGGGAATCAACACGCCCCGCATGCATGCAAGGCAATATTTCGTTAGATTCCTTCTTGCCAATCCTGCCTATAATGCATGCTGCTCCGCCCGCCGCAGCGGAGGCCACCGGAAAGCACTCACATGAACATCAAACTGAACTTCATCAACCGCTCCAACGAGGCAGGCAACACGCAGATTGCCATCTTTCAGAAAAATGTTGCGAGCGCATCCAATGACCTTCCGATGGTCTGGACGGTGATCGCAAGTCGCGGCATCAACGATACTCAGCCTTTGATGTGGCCACTGCAGATCCCGGACGATCACCTGGGCTTCAGCTTTCAGCCGAAAGTTGAGCCTACCCAGCATCAGCTGACAGCCCAAGACAAGCCAGATGTGGCCGGCCTCCCCATGACCGTCGGCACGCAAGCGCTGGAAGTAAAAGTGATCGACAGGCTGAGCAGGGGAGCGCTCAGCGCCGACATCTACCGATCCGGCAGGCTGCTGGCCAGCACGCAGGATGACGAGGCCTGCCAGAGCACGGCGCACGCAGACGAGCCAGCCATCTTGCTGGGCGCAGTGACGGGCATGACAGCCGGAGAGGCCGCGTCCACTGCCCTGCTCTCGCAAGTCAACACGGAGCTGTCCCTGCTGGGCATTGCCAGCGCCGATATCGTCATGACGGGCGGCGGCTCCGGCCCATCGCCGACACCGCTTTCATTTCACCTCGAAAATATCGTGCTGGCGTAAATGCCCGCTTATGCCTTGCCCGACTTGCTGCCTGCGCGGCGCCGGCGCGCCTCTTTCGGGTCCGCCTGCAAGGGGCGATAGACTTCCACCCTGTCATGCTCACGCAAGACGGTATCGCGCGACTTTTTCTTGCCATAGATGCCGACCATGTTCACGGCCAGGTCAATGCCAGGGATTTCCTGCAACAAACCACTGAGCACCACCGCCTGCTCGACAGTGGTGCCCGCAGGCACGCTCAGGGAGCGCAGGAAGGCCAAGTCCGGCAGCGCATGGCAGACCTGCACCTGAATGCGCGCTTCAGCCATATACGGTCTCCGCGCGCTTGCAGAAGGAATCGACCATGCTGTTGGCGATCATGCCGAACACGGGGCCGATGATCTGCTCGAGCACCCGGCTGGAAAACTCGTAATGCAGGTCCAGTTCGATCTTGCAGGCGTCCTCGCGCAGGGCCTTGAAGGTCCATACACCATCGAGGGTCTTGAAAGGACCGTCCACCAGCTTCATCTTGATGGAACTGAAAGGCACGTTCTCGTTGGACGTGGTGAAGCTTTGGCGCACGCCATGGTAATGTATGCCCACGCTGGCGACGATCGTATTCTCGCCACGCTCACGTATCTCGACCGCGCCGCACCAGGGCAGGAATTTGGGATAATCTTCCACCGCCGCCACCAGCGCGAACATTTGTTCGGCGCTGTAGCCAAGAAAAACTGATTTATGTACTACTGCCATTGAAGAACCATTTGCTATGATGTTGGATACATTTGATTTTATCGCGCTTGCGCGAGACAGTAGTTTAACCGACCCGCGCACATTTACCATCTCATGACCATAGCAGACAACAGAAAAGCATTCCACGACTACTTCATTGAGGATCGCTACGAAGCGGGCATCGTGCTGGAAGGCTGGGAAGTCAAAGCCATCCGCGACGCTCGCGTACAGATCAAGGAAGCCTACGTTGTCGTCCGCGGCGACGAGCTCTTCCTGTTCGGCGCGCATATCAGCGCCCTGCCGACCGCCTCCACCCACATCCACCCGGAAGCCGTACGCACGCGCAAGCTGCTGCTGCACCGCGCGGAAATGGATAAACTGATCGGCAAGGTCGAACGCTCAGGCTACACACTGGTGCCGCTCAACCTGCATTACAAGGGCGGCCGCGTGAAATGCGAAATCGGCTTGGCCAAGGGCAAGAAACAGCACGACAAGCGGGCCGCGGAACGCGACCGCGATGGCGCACGCGAAGTCCAGGCGGCAATGAAAGTGCACCGCCGCTAATGGCGCCACCTTGCACGCAGCGTGCACGGCAACACCAACCCGCCCGGCTATATGCCGGGTTTTATTTTGCCGATTGCGGACAGCAGGCGGAAAATCATGGACGGCGCACGCAATAAGGAATGATAGAAAGGGAAAAGATAAAAACGGGAGAAGATATTGACATTGTTAAAAATGTCATAAAATATACAGCAGATAGATCAGGCAGACTACATTAGTCAATGACGTACCGAGAAAGAAAGTTCCGGATGCTTGTATGCTGCCTTGCACCACACCTGCATTACCACACAGGACAAGCATCCGAATGAATGGTGTATTACACCTTCAGCAGATCACGCGACTTGCCCGAATCGGTCCACTCTTTGACCCATTTCGGTTGACGGCCACGGCCAGTCCATTGCTGAGTTGGATCATCGGGATTGCGATAGCGCACAGCAACGGTACCGGTTTTAGCGCGGATGCCCGTGCCGACAAGATCTTTTACCGAAACACCGACGCTCTGCGCGATTGCCAGGATTTGTTCGCGCGCTTTGGACAAGTCGTCCTGCTCGCGTTTCTTCATTTGCTTCTTGATGTCGTCCTGCAGCGTGCGCAGTTCAGACAAGGATAAGCTGGACAGATCCATGATATTTCCTTTGTATGAGTTGAAAAATATAACTGAACAGTTAAATTCTATCCAATTGTAACGCGACTGAGGCAATTTTTCTTAAGATTTGACTGTTTTTTACACTTCTTTTATCAAAATACCCACTTTCCATCACCAGCAAGCCGATGCGGCCCGCAAAAACGGGAAGGCGGCAACGCCGGCATGCCGAGCAGAAGAAGCGAGGAGAAAATTCAATGCGGTGCTTCTCCTCATTTATTTTGCAGCACTTTTTGTTTCATTGCAATTTATTGCAATAATAAATTGCGATTCCAAAAAAACATGGGAGCAATACTATCTCCGTCCCTTGCATTATTCCTGAAGATCAAATGCCCAACGGCACCCATTCATCAAATCAATCACCGCGACAGGCACATCTGTACTCACTGCAATCGAAAATACAAATCAGCGCTGCATGCCAGGCGCAATATGCAGACAAGTGGAGCATAACACGACATGAGATAACAAACCCTGCCCTGCCAAATCAGGCCATATTGCCCATTCCCTTGCAACTGCCTAATTCACCCTTGCAAATGCAAACCGCCCGCTATCAGGCGGGCGGCACTTGCTACAGCAGTTACTATTGAATAACTAGCCAACCCGCGTACTCAGGGAATGGCAACCCCGCTTTTCGGCTTCTGGTTTTTCACTACCTGCATCGCAGTCGCAATCAGGCCACTCATGTCACCCATATTTGCGGGAACGATAATCGAGTTATTCGTTTTTGCCAATTGCGCAAATGCAGCAACATACTGTTCAGCAACTTTCAGATTGACTGCGTCTTCACCGCCTGGCTCACGGATAGCAGCCCCCACCTGGCGCAGCGCTTCGGCACTGGCCTGCGCCAGGGCCACGATAGCAGTCGCCTGGCCCTCGGCACGGTTGATGGACGCTTGTTTCTCGCCTTCCGAACGGGCAATGTTCGCTTCACGCTCGCCGCTGGCAATATTGATCTGTTCCTGCTTGCGCCCTTCCGATGCGGCGATCAGCGCACGCTTTTCGCGTTCGGCCGTGATTTGCGCCTGCATGGCATGCAGGATTTCCTTCGGCGGCGTCAGATCCTTGATTTCATACCGCAATACCTTCACGCCCCAATTGGCGGCTGATTCATCGATGGCATTCACGATGGCCGTATTGATATGATCGCGC
This sequence comes from Janthinobacterium sp. TND4EL3, assembly GCF_900156175.1. Lineage (GTDB taxonomy): Bacteria > Pseudomonadota > Gammaproteobacteria > Burkholderiales > Burkholderiaceae_D > Janthinobacterium. The sequence continues at coordinate 170,334 of NZ_FTMV01000012.1, read as the reverse complement.
TCCTCAAATGTCTTGTCGAGTTCCATTTTACCGATGACCGAACGCAGCGTGGTTTGCGCCAGTTGCGTAATGGCGGCGATATAATTCGACGAACCATACGAAGCGCGCATGGCGTCGGTAATCTGGAAATACAGTATGCCGTCGACCTGCAATTGGGTGTTATCACGCGTAATGCACACCTGCGGCGGCACGTCGAGCGGAATTTCCTTCAGCACGTGCTTGTAGGCGATGCGGTCGACAAACGGCACGACGATATTCAGACCGGGTCCCAATACGGCGTGGAATTTACCCAGGCGTTCAACTACCCAGGCATGCTGCTGCGGCACTACATTGACCGTCTTGAAGACAAATACCAATGCCAGCAATAACAAGATCAGCGACACGCTTCCGATGTTTACTTCCATAATCCACTCTCCAGGTTATCCAACAATCAAACGGCTGCCGCGCACGGCACGTATGGTGTAATGACCGGCCTGCGTATCGCTGCCGGGTATCAATTCCACATCCCACAAGGCGCCGCGATACATGACACGCGCCACGCCATCGACCCAATGCGAGACTGCCACGCTTTGGCCGATATCGAGATTTACATTCGGATCCTGGGCCGCATCGCGCCGCGCCGCCTTGCCAAAACGGCTGCGCCGCAGTAACAGGGTGGCCGCCACGCCGACAATGGCCGCCGTGACGGCCTGCCAGCTGCCATTACCGCCTGCCAGCGCCACCAATCCGCCAGCGCCGACACCAATGGCAATCATCAGCAGATAAAACGTGCCCGTGAACAATTCCAGGATCAATACCACGCCTGCCGCCACAAACCAGCCCACCCATTCAGCCATGATGCCTCCGTCCATTTGAATCCGAAAATAAAAAACCCCGCAGCCTATATAAGCGACGGGGTTTAATGCGTAATACCAGCTGATATTATTCTTGCCAGACACCTATATACAAGCAGTCTAACGCAATTCCGGATGACGTCAATAGCCGGGGGCGAATTAGCGGCGCCGGGCCGGCACGTGCAGCACCTGACAAAACCGTAGCGAGCGCAGGTGATTTGTGACTGAGAAGCACAATTGTGCGAAGCAAGGGGCCGCCGAGGCAATGAGCATCGGCGGCCGCACATCGCGACGCGCAGCAGGTACTGGCAGGTGTTCTTACTCTTCCAGCAGGCTGCGTAACATCCACGCCGTCTTTTCATGCAAATCCAGGCGCTGCGTGATCAGGTCGGCCGTTGGCTGGTCGTTGGCCTTTTCCAGCAGCGGGAACAGGCGGCGCGCCGTGCGCGCGGTCGCTTCCTGCGCCGACACCAGGTGGCTGACCATTTCCAGGGCCGGCGGCACGCCGTCGATTTCCTTGATCGAGGCCAGCTTGACGAATTCCTTGTACGTGCCCGGCGCCGGATAGCCGAGGGCGCGGATGCGCTCGGCGATCAGGTCCAGTGCCCCCCATTGCTCCGTGTACTGCGTCATGAACATCAGGTGCAGGGTATTGAACATCGGCCCCTTCACGTTCCAGTGGAAATTGTGGGTCATCAGGTACAAGGTGTAGCTGTCGGCCAGCAGGCCGGACAGGCCTTCCGCGATCTTCGCGCGGTCCGCTTCCGAAATGCCGATGTCGATCTTTGCAGCTTTGCTCGGTTTCTTGCTTGCCATATGAACTCCCGTCAATGTGTTGGTGGAATCATTTTAGCTGATCTTGCGCTACCTCATCATTCACGCGCGTGCGCCATCCGCCAGGGACTTGATGCGGGTGACGGCGCATAAAAAAACCCGCTGCCAGGACATGGCAGCGCGTTTTTCAGAAAGCGCGAAAGAAGCTTAGGCTTTCAGCGCGGCCAGCTTCTGCCACGTATCGATCACCGAGTCGGGATTCAGGGACATCGACTCGATGCCCTGCTCCATCAGCCAGACGGCGAAGTCAGGATGGTCGGAAGGACCCTGGCCACAGATGCCGATGTACTTGCCGCGTGCCAGGCAAGCCTTGATGGCCAGGGCCAGCAGCGCCTTCACGGCAGGATCGCGCTCATCGAAGTCGGCAGCCAGCAGCTCCATGCCGGAATCGCGGTCCAGGCCCAGGGTCAGCTGGGTCAGGTCGTTCGAACCGATCGAGAAACCGTCGAAATAATCGAGGAACTGGTCGGCCAGGATGGCGTTCGACGGCACTTCGCACATCATGATGACGCGCAAGTCGTTCTCACCGCGCTTCAGGCCGTTTTTCGCCAGCAAGTCGATGACTTTCTCGGCCTGGCCCAGGGTGCGCACGAATGGCACCATGATCTCCACGTTCGTCAGGCCCATGTCGTTGCGCACGCGCTTCATCGCTTCGCATTCCATGTTGAACGCTTCGGAGAAGTCGGCCGACAGGTAGCGCGCCGCGCCGCGGAAGCCCAGCATCGGGTTTTCCTCGTCCGGCTCGTAGCGCGAACCGCCGATCAGCTTCTTGTACTCGTTCGACTTGAAGTCGGACAGGCGCACGATGACTTTTTTCGGCCAGAAGGCGGCAGCGATGGTGGCGATGCCTTCTGCCAGCTTGTCGATATAGAACGCTTTCGGCGAAGCGTGGCCGCGCGCCACCGATTCCACGGCCTTTTTCAGGTCGGCATCGATGTTCGGGTATTCCAGGATCGCGCGCGGATGCACACCAATATTGTTATTGATGATGAATTCCAGGCGCGCCAAGCCCACGCCCGCATTCGGCACGGACTGGAAGTCGAACGCCAGCTGCGGATTGCCCACGTTGAGCATGATCTTGGTATCGAGCTTCGGCAATTCGCCGCGCGACACTTCCGATACTTCCGTTTCCAGCAGACCGTCGTAGATCTTGCCTTCGTCGCCTTCCGAGCAGACGACGGTAACAAACGTGCCATCTTTCAGCACGTCGGTCGCGTCACCGCAGCCGACGACGGCCGGCACGCCGAGTTCACGCGCAATAATTGCTGCGTGGCAAGTACGACCGCCACGGTTGGTGACGATGGCCGAGGCGCGCTTCATGACCGGCTCCCAGTTCGGGTCCGTCATGTCGGCAACGAGCACGTCGCCTGGCTGCACGCGCTCCATGTCCGCCGGGTCGTGAATCACGCGCACGGGGCCGGCGCCGATCTTCTGGCCGATGGCGCGGCCGGACGTCAGCACGGTGCCGGTGCTCTTCAGCTTGAAGCGTTCCTGCACGTCGGTCGCCTTTTGCTGCGACTTGACGGTTTCGGGACGCGCCTGCAGGATGTACAGCTTGCCGTCGCGGCCATCCTTGCCCCACTCGATGTCCATCGGACGGCCGTAGTGGTTTTCGATGATGACGGCGTATTTCGCCAGTTCCACCACTTCGCTGTCGTTCAGCGAGTAGCGGTTGCGCATTTCGACGGGCACGTCGACGGTTTTCACGGAACGGCCGGCTTTCGCTTCGTTCGTGAATTCCATCTTCAGCAGTTTGGAGCCGATATTGCGGCGGATCACAGGCGACTTGCCTTTTTCCAGCATCGGCTTGTGGACGTAGAATTCGTCGGGGTTGACGGCACCCTGCACCACGGTTTCGCCCAGGCCATAGCTGGAGGTGACAAAGACGACGTCCTTGAAGCCCGATTCCGTGTCAATGGTAAACATCACGCCAGCCGCACCCAGGTCGGAACGCACCATGCGCTGCACGCCGGCCGACAAGGCCACTTCAGCGTGGGTAAAACCCTTGTGTACGCGGTAGGAAATGGCGCGGTCGTTGTACAGCGACGCGAACACCTGCTTCATCGCTTCCAGTACGTTGTCGATGCCGACCACGTTCAGGAAGGTTTCTTGCTGTCCGGCAAAAGATGCGTCCGGCAAGTCTTCCGCCGTCGCCGAGGAACGCACGGCAAACGACATTTCCGTGTCGGAGTCGGCTACCAGTTTGGCGTAAAACTGGTCAATTTCCGCTGCCAGGCGTGGCTGGAACGGCGTTTCCACGATCCATTGACGGATTTCGGCGCCGGCTTGCGCCAGCGAGCGCACGTCGTCGATGTTCAGCCCTTCGAGGCGCTGGGCAATGCGTTCGGCCAGCGGCAAGCCGCCATTGGCGCTATACGACAGGAAGTCGCGGAATGCCTGCGCCGTGGTGGCAAAACCACCGGGCACGCGCACGCCGGCTTCGGCCAGCTGGCTGATCATTTCGCCCAGGGAGGCGTTCTTGCCGCCGACGGATTCGACATCCGTCATGCGCAAATGCTCGAACGAGGCAACATACACCGCGTCCTTGTCTTCCTGCTGTTGCGATACTGCGTTGGTCATAATGACACCCTTACTGATGATAGAAATCTTTACGCGAGGCGCACCGACAGTCTTCTTGTTATTCTTGGCGTCGTGCAGCACAATCATACCGTTACAGCCATTTTACCTTGTGCGGCGCAAAATGACGACGCACAATCTTGATCCGAAGACCAATGACACAAGAACCACGCCCCCCTCTGCCCGCCGCGGCCCGCACCGTTTTCTTCGTTTCCGACGGTACCGGCATCACCGCCGAGACCTTCGGCCACTCGGTGCTGACCCAGTTCGACCTGCGCTTCCGCCAGATCCGCCTGCCCTTCATCGACACCATGGACAAGGCCTACGAGGCGGCGCGCAAGATCAACGAGGCGTTTGCCACCGACGGCCAGCGTCCGATCATTTTCTCCACCCTGGTGAAAAACGACCTGTCGGCCGTGATCCGCAAGTCCAGCGGCATGCACATGGACCTGATCCAGACCTTCGTCGCGCCGCTGGAGCAGGAGCTGGGCGTGATGTCGACCCACACCATCGGCCGCTCGCACAACATCGTCGACAGCGAGGAATACAAGAACCGCATCGAGGCGATCAATTACTCGCTGGCGCACGACGATGGGCAGTCGCACAAGAACCTGTCATCGGCCGATGTCATTCTGGTGGGTGTTTCACGCTCTGGCAAGACCCCGACCAGCCTGTACCTGGCCATGCAATATGGCATCAAAGCGGCCAATTACCCGCTGATTCCCGACGATTTCGAGCGCGAAAAGCTGCCAACGGCACTGAACGAATTTAAGAATAAAATTTTCGGATTGAGCATTACGCCCGAACGTTTGTCGGAAATACGCAACGAAAGACGCGCTGGAAGCAAGTATGCGGCCATCGAAAATTGCCGTTACGAGGTCAACGAGGCGGAAAAGATGATGAAACGCGAAGGCATCCGCTGGCTCTCTTCGACCACCAAGTCGATCGAGGAGATCTCGACGACGATCCTGCAAGAGATCAAGCCGAACCGCCGCGAGTACTAGAACGCCTCGCGGGACAGCACCGTCAGCGCCGCCACCAATTGGTCCAGTTCAGCGGTGGTGGTCGTGACGGCCACCGTGGCGCGTACGATGTCGGCATCGCCGATATTGCGCTGCACGGTGAATATGCCAAAACGCTGCAGCAAGGCTTGCTGCAGATCGCGCGCGCTCATGCCGTCGACGGCAAAGGCCACCAGCGCCGTGCCGCGCCTTGCATCAAGCGGTGACAGCATTTGCACGCCGGGCAATTGCGCGGCGCGGCTGACCCAGTAATTGCGCAGCCAGGCCAGCCGTTCGGTCTTGGCCGGCGTGCCACCCAGGCGCGCATGGAAGTCGAACGCGGCTGGCGCGGCCAGGATGGCGCCGATGGGCGGCATGCCCATGTGCAGGCGGCTGCGGATATCGTCCAGCGGATAATCGTCATCGCCACAATGCGGCTCGATCTTGTGCAGCTGCGAGGCGCGGATATACACGACACCGAGTCCTGCCGGTGCCCCCAGCCATTTGTGCAGATTGAAACCGGCGAAATCGGCGCCCATGGCCTGCACGTCCACGTCAATCTGCCCCAGCGCATGGGCGCTGTCGAGCAGCACGTCGATGCCGTGCTCGCGCGCCAGCGCCATGATGGCCTGCACAGGCATTTGCTGGCCATTGGCCGGCGCCACCTGCGACAGCAGCAGCAACTTGGGCTTGACGGCCTGGCGCATGGCTTGCGCGTAGCTGGCGATGATCTCGTCATCGCCGATGGGCAAGCGCAATGCGACTTGCGTGCTGGTGACGCCACGGCGCTGCGCCAGCCAGCGCATGGCCGTGCGCATGGCCGGATAGTCGAGATTACTCCACAACACCGTATCGCCGGGCGCCAGGCCGTGGTACTGCGCGATCAGCACCTGCATGGACTCGGTACCGCTGCGTGTCAGCAGGATCTCGTGCGGCTCGGCGTGGATCAGTGCGGCGACGCGCTGGCGCAGTATATCCACCTGCGTGCGCGTAAACGCGCCGCGCACGAAAGGACTCAGTTGCTCGTTGGTGTAGCGCACGGCCTGCTCGAAGGCCGCTTGCACGGGCGCGGCCATGGCACCGAAATAGCCGTGCTCAAGATTGATAATGGCGTCCGGCGGCGCGGGATAAAACGCGGCTACCTGGCGCCACCAGGCCTCGTCACGTGCGGCGCCGTCGGCGAGCGAAGGAAAATCCGGATGATCAGGCATGGCGGGCCTTGGTGTGAAATGTCAGGACTGGCCCTGGCGCAGCTGCTCGAAGAAGCATACGGCGGCGCAGGCGGCCACGTTCAGCGATTCGATCTGGCCCAGGTGGGGAATGACCACCTGATGCGTCGCCATCGATAATAAATCGTCGGCCACGCCCTGCCCTTCATGGCCGAACAGCCAGGCGACGGGCTGGCGCAGGTCGACATCGTACAGGCGCTGCGTGGCGTAGCCGCTGGTGGCCAGCGTCGCCACCTTGGCGTTCGATACGAGTGCCGCCAGGTCGACGTTTTCAAAGATGTCGAGCACGAAGTGCGCGCCCATCGCCGCGCGCAGCACCTTGGGCGACCAGCAGAAGGCCGTGCCGGCGCTGCAGTACACCTGCGTGATGCCGGCGGCGGCGGCGCTGCGCAGGATGGAACCCACATTGCCCGGGTCCTGCAGGTTATCGAGCAGCACGGCCGACACGCTCAGCGGCTGCGTGACGGCCCGTTCCGGTGTCTCGATGAGGAACATCACGCCTACGCCGTGCTCGACCTGGCTCACCGCGTTATACAAGGCATCGGGCAAGCCCAGTACGTGTGCGCGCTGGCTTTCCAGCTGACCGACGATGTCCGCCACTTCGGGGTTCTGCAAGGCGCTTTCGCTGACGATGCACTGCTCCGGCATGCCGCGCAGCTGCAGGTACGACTGGCACAGGTGCACGCCGTCGAGCAAGGTGCGGCCGGACTTGCGGCGCGCCTGCGAACTGCCCGCCAGCTTCAATAACTCCTTGTATTGCGCATTGTCGCGCGAGGTAATCGTCTTCATGCGACCACCTCCTGCCCGCCGAACAGGGCGATCACGTTGCGCACGGGCGCGAACGAGCGGCGGTGCACGGGCGAGGCGCCGTGCAGGTGCAGGCGCTCCAGGTGCAATTTTGTGCCATAGCCCTTGTGCTGGTCGAAGCAGTACTCGGGATAGGCCGCATGCAGGTGCACCAGCGCCGCGTCGCGCGCCGTCTTGGCCAAGATCGAGGCGGCGGAAATCGAATCGACCTTGTCGTCGCCGCCGATGATGGCCATGCCGCGCACCGGCATCACGGGGCAGCGGTTGCCGTCGATCAGGGCCAGGGTCGGCACGGTCGCCAGGGCTTCGACGGCGCGGCGCATGGCCAGCATCGACGCCTGCAGGATGTTCAGGCGGTCGATTTCCTCTTCCGACGCTTCGGCGATGGCCCAGGCCAGGGCCTTGGCCTTGATCTGCGGCGCCAGAAGGTCGCGCCTGGCTTCGCTGAGTTTTTTCGAGTCGCGCAAGCCGTCGATGGGCTGGTTCGGGTCGAGGATCACGGCGGCGGCAAACACGGGGCCGGCCAGCGGACCGCGCCCTGCCTCGTCGACGCCGCAGACGATGTCGTCGGGCGAGAATGGCAAGTCGTCAAACAGGCCGGGATAGATATTTTTCACGTTGAATCTTTGGTTGGAACTGCAATTGAAACGGTGCTTACTTGCGGTGGGCCGCGATGACCTGCATGACCGCGTTGGCGCTTTCGCGCGCGCTGTCGCGCAGCAGGCTGTGGTGCATGTCCGTGAAGCGCTGCACCAGGCGCAAGCGGCCCGGCACGTCGCTCAGCTGGCGCCACATGGCGTCGGCCAGCGCCTCGGGGCTGGCCGCATTCTGCAGCAGCTCGGGCACCAGGTAATCGCGCGCCAGGATGTTCGGCAAGCCTATCCACGGCTGGTAGCCCATGTGGCGCATGATTTCCCACGAGGCGCGCATCATCTTGTAGGCGATGACCATGGGCTTCTTGTACAGCGCCACTTCCAGCGACGCCGTGCCGGACGCCACCAGCACCGCATCGGCGGCGCAGATGGCCGTGTGCGAGCCGCCATCGGTGAGCATGATCTCGACGTCCTGCAAGCCAGCCTCTGCTATCAGTTGCAGGAAGTACTGGCGCTGTTTTTCGCCGGCCATGGGCGCGACAAAGCGCAAGGAGCGGTCGCGCGCCAGCAGCAGTTTGCAGGCGCCGACAAAGGCCACTGTATTGTATTTGAGTTCGCCCATGCGGCTGCCCGGCATCAGCGTCACCACATTCGCATCCTCGGGCAAGCCCAGGGTGCGGCGCGCGGCCGCTTCATCGGGCTGCAGCGGGATCATCTCGGCCAGCGGATGGCCGACATAGGTGACGGGCACGCCTGCCTTGCGGTAGATCTCTTCCTCGAACGGGAAAATCACCAGCATGTGCGAGACGGCCTTGATAATTTTCTTGATGCGTCCGCCGCGCCAGGCCCAGATCTGTGGCCCGATGTAGTGCACGGTGGGGATGCCGCCTTCCTTGAGCTGCTGTTCCAGTCCCAGGTTAAAGCCCGGATAATCGGCGCCGATGAAGACGGCGGGCCGCTCGGCCAGCAGCTGGTCGCGCAGCGCGTTCTGGATGCCCTTGATTTCGCGGTAACGGGGAATGATCTCGAACAGGCCGCGCACGGTCAACTTGTCGAGCGGCCAATCGGACACAAAACCCTGCCTGGCCATGTGTTCGCCGCCGATGCCATGGAAACGGGCACCGGGCAGCTGCGGCACGAGGCCGGACAGCAGCCGGCTGGCCAGCAGGTCGCCCGACACTTCGCCGGCGACGATGGCGACCGACAGGCCGCGATCCTGGTCAGCGGACGATGCCACGCGACGCCACGCCAAGGAATTCGCGCATGGCGCGAATGTGTTCCGCCACCTCGGGCGATGATGCGGCCTCTTCTTCGAACAGGGCTGCCTTGGACTCTTCCAGGGTCAGCCCCGAGCGGTAGATGAGTTTATACGCGGTGCGGATGCCGTTGATCTGCTCGCGCGTAAAGCCGCGGCGTTTCAGGCCCTCGATATTCACACCGTGAGCCTGCGCCGGATTGCCGTTCAGCAGCACGAACGGCGGCACGTCCTGTGTCAGGCTGGTGCTCATGCCGACAAAGGCGTGCGCGCCGATCTTGCAGAACTGGTGCACGTTGGCAAAACCGCTCATGATGACCCAGTTGCCGATCTCCACGTGGCCCGCCAGCTGGGCATTGTTCGAAAAAATCGTGTTATTGCCTACCAGGCAGTCGTGCGCCAGGTGCACGTATGCCGAAATCCAGTTGTCATTGCCCAGGCGCGTCACGCCGCCGCCTTGCACGGTGCCCGTGTTGAAGGTGCAGAATTCGCGGATGGTGTTGCGGTCGCCGATTTCCAGGCGCGTCGGCTCGCCCGCCCATTTTTTATCCTGCGGCTGCGCGCCGATGGAAGAGAACTGGAACAGGTGATTGTCGCTGCCGATCGTCGTGTGGCCGTCGATCACCACGTGCGGGCCAACCCGGGTACCGGCGCCGATGCGCACGTGCGGACCGATGATGGTGTACGGCCCCACCTCGACCGAGCTGTCAAGCTCGGCCTTCGGATCGATGACTGCCGTCGAGTGGATGGCCGCCATCACTGCCCCGCTGGCTGGCTCGCAGACTGGCTCGCATCCTGTGCGCTGCGGATGGTGCACATCAGTTCCGCTTCCAGCGCCACTTTGCCGTCAACGGAGCCGACTGCCTTGTACTTCCAGATGCCGCGCGAGACGCGCAGGATTTCCACGTCCATCTTCAGCTGATCGCCCGGCTCGACGGGACGCTTGAAGCGCGCATTGTCGATGCCGACGAAATACACCACAGAATTCTCGTCCGGTTTCACGCCCATGGTCAGGAACGACAGCAGGGCAGCCGTCTGCGCCAGCGCTTCAATCATCAACACGCCGGGCATGACCGGCTTGTGCGGGAAGTGGCCCTGGAAGAACTCTTCGTTGACCGTCACGTTCTTGATGGCGGTAATGGATTTGTTCGCTTCCCAGTCCAGCACGCGGTCCACCAGCAGCAACGGGTAACGGTGCGGCAGCAGCGATTTGATGGCGAGGATGTCGAGGGTCTTTTTTTCAGTAGTCATTTTTCGTCTTGCGTGGTCAGTGTTTTAATTGTTTTTTCAAGCGCGCGGATCTTCTCGCGCATGCTTGACAGGTTGCGCACGATGGCGGCGCTCTTTTCCCAGTCGGCGTTCTTGGCCAGCGGATAAAAACCCGTGTACTGGCCAGGTTCGGCGATCGAGCGCGATACCATGCTGCCCGAGCCGACGTGAACGCGGTCGGCGATCGTCAGGTGGCCCAGCACCATGGCGGCGCCGCCAAAGGTGCAGTATTTGCCGATGATGGCGCTGCCGGCCACGCCGACGCAGCCGGCCATGGCCGTATGCGCGCCAATGTGGCAGTTGTGGCCGATCTGGATCTGGTTGTCCAGTTTGACGCCGTCTTCGATGATGGTGTCGGCCAGTGCACCTCGGTCGATGGTGGTATTGGCGCCGATATCGACATCGTCACCGATCACCACCCTGCCCGTCTGCGGAATCTTGATATACACGCCGCCTTCGTTGGCGAAGCCGAAACCGTCGGTGCCGATCACGGCGCCCGAGTGGATGATGCCGCGCTGGCCGATCACGCAGCGCGCGTGGAAGGTCACGTTGGCGAACAACTGGGTACCCGCACCGATGACGGCGTCGCGCCCCACCACGCAGCCGGGACCGATGACGCAGCCGGCGCCGATCACGGCGCCCGCCTCGATCACCGCATGGGCGCCGATCGAAGCGCTGGCGTCCACCTGCGCGCCCGCGTCGACAAAGGCGCCCGGATGAATGCCGATTGGCGCCTTGATTTCATGCAGCGCGGCGAAGTACTGCGCCGCGCGTGCAAAATACACATAGGGATTCGGTGTGACGATGCGCGCGCCCGCATACTCGGCGCCGATCAGCGCATCGTCTGCCGGCGTGAGGATCAGCGCGGCGGCGCCGCTTTGCGCCGCCTGTGCGCGGAATTTGCTATTGCTGAGAAAGCTGATGTGCGAAGCGCCGGCGTCAGCCAGAGGGGCGATCCCTGAAACTTCCAGGTTGGGCTCGCCCGCCAACTGTCCGCCGAAGCGTTCGACCAAATCTCCTAGTCGAGTGCCCATCTGGTACCTTTATAAATACCCCGCCAGCGCTTGCTGCTCGCCGCCGGCAGGTGTTAACACGTTTTTTACTTGTCCAGCGCCTTCAGCACCTTGTCGGTGATGTCGATGCGCGGGCTGGCCCACAGGGCCTCCTGCAGCACGATGTCATATCCTTCGATATGCGCCATCTGCTGGATGATGGTGTTGGCCTTTTCCGCAATGGCACTGCGCTCTTCGTTCGTGCGCTGGCTCAGGTCTTCGCGGAACTCGCGCTGGCGGCGCTGGAGTTCCTTGTCCAGCTCGAAGAACTCGCGCTGGCGCTTGGCCCTCTCGGCCTCGCTCAGGGTCGGCATGTCCTTTTCCAGGGCCTCGTTGGCCACCTTGAAGCGGGCGGCCAGTTCCTGCATGGCCTTTTCACGCGTGCGGAATTCCTCCGCCAGCTTGGCGCTGGCCAGCTTGGCCAGCCTCGATTCGTTATAAATACGTTCGCTGCTGATCCAGGCGATCTTCGACTCCTGAGCCTGCGCCTGCACCGGCAACAGCGAACTCCAGCACAATGCAATCATGGCGAGGGACTTGGGCAGGGTAGCGGATGCGGTGTTCATGATACTCCATGGTCAAAAAGTAAAAGCTCGCGCCAGGCGCCAGCGGGCCGGTTAGAAACCGGTGCCCATCTGGAACTGGAAGCGCTCCAGGCGGTCCGTCGGCTTGGCGTTCAGCGGCTTGGCGTAGCTCAGTTTGAGCGGACCCACTGGCGAAATCCAGCTGATCCCCAGGCCAGCAGAATAGCGCAATTGCGAAATCCGCATTTTTTCGCCTTCCTGGTAGACCTGGCCGCCGTCGAGGAAACCAAACCAGCGCAGGCTGCGGTCATTGCCCGAACCGGGGAATGGCATCTGCAGTTCCGCGTTACCGATCAGGCGCGAGGCGCCGCCCAAGGCATCGTTGGTGCTCGGCTCGACCGCGCCCAGCGAGGAACTCAGGTAGCCGCGCACCGAACCGATGCCGCCGCCGTAGAAGTTCTTGAAGACAGGGTAGACGTGCTTGCCGATGCCATGGCCGTAATCGAGCTCGCCTTTCAGCGCCAGGGTGACCTTGCTGAACAGCGGACGGAAATACTGGTGTTCATAGATGGCGCGGAAGTACTTCTGGTCGCCGATCAGGTCAGCCTCCAGGTTGACGCGCTGGTAGCGGCCGATCGATGGCGTCAGTGCGCTATCGCGGCTATCGCGCTGCCACGCCGCCGTCAGCGGGATGGAATTGGTGGTAGCCGAACCGATGCCGTCGGACGGGCCGCCGTTGTCGATCACGTACTGCTTGAAGCGAATCGGGCTGGTGACATCGGTCTCGATGCGCGAGCGCTCGGCGCCGATACCGAAGAAGACGGTGTCGACTTCCGAGAACGGCACGCCGAAACTGACGCGGCCGCCCGTCTGCTTGATCTTGTAGCTGCCGATGTTCAGCGCCGGCGGTTCCGTCGTACGCAGATAGACTTCGAAGCTGCGCGAAATGCCATCGTCCGTGAAGTACGGATTGGTTTGCGAAAACGCAATGGTGCGGCTGTAATGGCTGGTATTGAGTTCGATACCGACCGTATTGCCGCTGCCGGCAAAGTTGGCCTGCGAAATCGAGGCCGACAGGGTGAATTTTTCCGATTGCGAGAACGCGCCGCCGATCAGGAAGTTACCGGTCGGCTTTTCCACCACCGTCACGTTGACGTCGACCTGGTCGGTCGTGCCCTGCGCTTCCGGCGTGTCGATGGTCACGTCCTTGAAGTAGCCCAGGCGGTCAACGCGGTCGCGCGACAGCTTGATCTTGTTGCTGTCATACCAGGACGATTCGAACTGGCGGAATTCGCGGCGGATGACTTCATCGCGCGTGGTGGTATTGCCGGCGATATTCATGTGGCGCACGTAGACGCGCTTGCCCGGATCGATGAAGAAGGTAAACGCCACTTCATGCTTTTCGCGGTTGATCTCGGGATTGGCGTTGACGTTGGCAAACGCATAGCCGAAGGTCGCCAGGCGGTCCTGGATGCGCTTGTTCGTCGCCGTCAGGCGCGCGCCCGAATAGATCTCGCCTTCGCGCATCAGGTTCAGGGCCTTCAGTTCTTCTTCGCGGCCGAACATCTCGCCTTCGAACTTGGTGCCGGCGATCTTGTACTTCTCGCCTTCGGTGATGTTGATCGTCAGGTAGATGTCTTTTTTATCGGGCGTGATCGACACTTGCGTGGAATCGACCTGCATCTCGATGTAGCCGCGGTCCAGATAGTAGGACTTGAGCGACTCGATGTCGCCCGTCAGCTTGGTCTTCGAATACTGGTCGGCTTTGGTGTACCAGCTGAACCAGCCGCCCGTATTCAGGGCCAGTTGCTCGCGCAATTCCTTGTCCGTAAAGGCCTTGTTGCCGACGATGTTGATCTGCTTGATGCGGGCCACGTCGCCCTCGTCGACGGCGAACACCACGTTGACGCGGTTGCGCTCGATCGGCGTGACGGTAGTGGTGATCTTCACGCCGTACAGGCCATGCGACAGGTACTGGCGCTTGAGTTCCTGTTCCGCGCGGTCGACGGACGCCTTGTCGAAAATCTTGGCTTCGCCGACGCCGATTTCCTTGAGTGCCTTGACCAGCACGTCCTTTTCAAATTCCTTGGTACCGGTAAATTCCACGCTGGCGATGGCCGGGCGCTCCTCGACCAGCACCACCAGCACGTCGCCATCGGCTTCCAGGCGCACATCCTTGAACATGCCCGTCGCGTACAGCGCCTTGATGGCGGCAACACTCTTCTCGTCGGAGAAGGTCTCGCCGACCCGCACCGGCAGATAGGCAAAGACGGTGCCCGCTTCGGTACGCTGGATCCCTTCGACCCGGATGTCCTTGACAGTGAACGGCTGGACGGCCAGCGCTTGGCCGGAACAGAAGGCCAGGACGGCAGCGCCGATCAGGCTGCGGCGAAAGGAAGGCAAGGCAAAACGAGCAGAATGTAATTTCATTGGGGTTATTCAATGGTAAATCAATGGACAACATACACAAAAGATTGCTTGTGCGACTCACTCAAAAAGGCATCAACCAGCGCCTTAATTGATCAGCCGCAATACGTCGTTAAAGACGGCAAGCACCATCAAGGTCAGCAACAGACCGATCCCCAGGCGCTGGGCAATCTCGCCTACGCGTTCCGGCACGGGGCGTCCGGTCAAAACTTCCAGCGAATAATACAGCAAATGCCCGCCATCCAGAACAGGAATGGGTAGCAAATTCATCACGCCCAGACTGATACTGATGAAGGCGATGAAGCTCAGATAGCTTACCAGGCCGATGCGCGCCGTCTGGCCCGCGTAGTCAGCGATGGTAATGGGCCCCGTCACATTCTTCAGCGACACCTGGCCGGTGATCATTTTACCCAGCATTTTCAGGCTCATGGCGCTGGTGTCCCAGACCTTGGTGGCTGCCTTGCCCACGGCGGCAAACGGTCCGGACGCCACGACGATCATATCCGGCACCTGCCCCAGCTTCGCCTGGATCTTACCAACTGTTACAGCTCCCCCGGCCCCGGCGGCCTGCACGGCTTCCGGTGTAATGGACAGGGTCAGGTCTTGTCCATTGCGCAAGAGCTGCAACTGCAAGGTCTGGCCCGGTGCCCGGCTCAGGGTGTCGATGATCGCGCCCACGTCCTGCACCGGCTTGCCGTCGATGGCCAGGATCTGGTCGTTCTTCTGCAGGCCGGCGCGCGCGGCGGCGCCATCGGGCATGATTTCCATCAGGGTGGGCGCGGAACGGGCCAGTGTCAAACCCAGCTTGCCCAGTACATCGCCTTCCAGATCCGCTTCCGTCAGGCTGGCCGTCGGCACGGTGGCTTCCTGCACGCCGCGGTCGGGACGGCGCACGTCGATGCGGGCCGCTTGCTTGTCGAGCGCGGCCTGGATCAGCTCCCAGCGCAGCTCGGACCAGCTGGCCACGGGCTTGCCGTTCACGGCCTCGACAGTGTCGCCGCTGCGCAAGCCGGCCATGTAGGCGGCCGTCTGTTCCGCAACGGGGCCCAGCTTGCTGGACGGCTCTTCGATGCCATGCATGAACAGGCCCGCATACAGCACGATGGCGACGAGGAAGTTGGCCAGCGGGCCGGCGGCCACGATGGCGATGCGGCGCCACACGCTCTGGCGTGTAAATTCACGGCGCAATTCGCTTTCCGGCAAGTCGCTGAGATCCTGGGCGCGGCTGTCGAGCATGCTCACGTAGCCGCCCAGCGGCAGCGCGGAAATCGCCCATTCCGTCTGATCCTTGCCAAACTTGCGCGAATACACCACTTTACCCATGCCGATGGAAAAACGCAGCACCTTCACGCCGCACCAGCGCGCCACCAGATAGTGGCCCAGCTCATGCAGGGTGATCAGCGAACCCAGAGCGACGATGAACGCCAGCAAGGTGGTGATGAGCGTCATGCGGCCAGCCTGTGGGCGATATACGTCTGTGCCGCCACGCGCGCCAGGCGATCCTGCTCCATCACGGCCTCGATGCTGGAGGCGGCGCCATGCGGCACCGTCTCGATCACGTGCGCGATAACGCGGTCGATCTGGCGGAAGCCGATCTGCTCGTCAAGAAACGCCTGCACGGCCACTTCATTGGCGGCATTGAGCAAAGCCGGCGCCGTGCCGCCCGCGCGCAGGGCGTCAAACGCCAGCGCCAGGCAAGGGAAACGGCGGAAATCGGGACGTTCGAACTGCAAGGTCGCCACTTGTGCCAGATCAAGCTGCGCCACACCGGAAGCGATACGCTGGGGATACGCCAGCGCATGTGCAATCGGCGTGCGCATGTCCGGATTGCCCAGCTGGGCCAGCACGGAACCGTCGACATACGACACCATCGAATGGATCACGCTTTGCGGGTGGATCAGCACCTCGATCTGCTCCGCTGGCGCACCGAACAGCCAGTGCGCCTCGATCACTTCCAGGCCCTTGTTCATCATGGTGGCCGAATCGACGGAAATCTTGCGTCCCATGGCCCAGGTCGGATGCTTGCAGGCCTGGTCCGGCGTCACCGAGTCCAGCGTCTCGACGTCGCGCGTGAGGAAGGGGCCGCCGGAAGCGGTCAGCACGATCTTCGCCACGCCCGCGGCGCCTGGCGCGCGGCCATGGGCGTGCGGCATGCACTGGAAGATGGCGTTGTGTTCGCTGTCGATCGGCAACAGCACGGCGCCGTTATCGTGCACGGCATCGATGAACAGCTGGCCGGACATCACCAGCGCTTCTTTATTGGCCAGCAATACTTTCTTGCCGGCACGTGCCGCCGCCAGGGTGGGCGCGAGACCAGCCGCGCCAACGATGGCCGCCATTACGCCCGTCACTTGCGGCGCGCTGGCGATGGCGCACAGAGCCTCCACGCCATACTCGACTTGCGTATCGACGCCCTGCCCGCGCAGCAAACGCGTCAGTTCAAGGGCGGCGGCGGGCGTGGCGACGACAGCGCGCTGGGGACGGAATTGCAGGCACTGGGCGGCCAGTTCGGCCACGCGGCTGTGGGCGCTCAGCGCATACACGCTGTATTGCTCGGGATGACGTGCGAGCACGTCCAGGGTGGACACGCCGATCGAGCCGGTGGCGCCAAGGATAGTGATGTATTGCATGAGTTTCCTTAAAGCCAGCTGGCCACGAGGGCGGCAAATGGCAGGACCGGGATCAGCGCATCGATACGGTCGAGTACGCCGCCATGGCCAGGCAGCAGCTTGCTGCTGTCCTTGATGCCGGCACGGCGCTTCAATTGGGATTCGAACAGGTCGCCGACAATGCTGGCGGCGACGATCAGCAGCAGCACCAGCAAGGCCACCAGCCAGCCACGGCGCAATTGCAGCTGCACGGCGAAGGTGTCTTGCAGGATCGGCAGCGATGGCGCGGCCACGATGGTGATGGCGGCAATGAGCAGCACGGCGATGCCGCCGCCGATGGCGCCTTCCCAGGATTTACCTGGGGAAATACTCGGCGCCAGCTTGCGTTTGCCGAAAGCCTTGCCCGAAAAATACGCGCCGATATCGGCGATCCACACGAGGGCCATGACGGACAGCAGGTACAAAGGGCTATGCAGGAACAAGGCGATGATGGCGACGAAGCAGCCGACGATGGTCACCGGATACACCAGGCTGAGCAAGGTATTGCCCAGGCCTTCGGTGGGCGGCAAGCCCGTCGCCAGCGAGGGCACGAAGCGGATCAGCCAGATGGCCACGCACAGGGCGAACCAGAAATTGAGCTGCGCCATGCCGTTGCCGACAAAAAACGTATAGGCGAAGGCGGCAGTCCAGACGGCGGCAATCAGCAGCGCCTGGCGATTTTTGAAGATGCGGAAGCTTTCCCATACGGCGGCGCCGAAGAACGCCGTGGCGATCACGGCGAAGGCGGGGAAATAATTCAGATACAGAACCGGCAGCAAGACCGCCAACAAGACCAGGGCGGTGATTATCCGTGTTTTCAGCATCAGTTTGTCTTTTCAGTTAGTTGCGCGCTGGTACGGCCAAAGCGCCGTTCGCGCTGCTGGTAAGACGCGATTGCCGCGTCGAGGCACTCGTCATTGAAGTCGGGCCAGAAAGTCTCGGTAAAGAACAACTCAGTGTACGCCAGTTGCCACAGGAGGAAATTGGAAATGCGCTGTTCGCCGCCCGTGCGGATGAACAGGTCCGGCTCGGGCGCATAGGCCATGGCCAGGTGCGGCGCCAGCTGCTCTTCCGAGTAAGCGTGCCCGGCAGGCTGCCCCCCGGCGAGAGCCTCGGCCGTCATTTTATTGACTGCCTGCATGATGTCCCAGCGGCCGCCGTAGTTGGCGCAGATGGACACCGTCAGGCGCGTGTTGTTCGCCGTCTTGCGCTCCGCATTGGCGATCAGGGTTTGCAGCTCCCCATTGAAGCGCGACAGATCGCCCACCACCTTCAGGCGGATATCGCTGGCATGCATCTTGACCACTTCGCGTTCCAGCATGGTGACGAACAGGCGCATCAGCATCGACACCTCTTCCTCTGGACGGCGCCAGTTCTCGGAACTGAAGGCAAACAGGGTCAGGTACTCGACGCCACGTTCGAGGCAAGTCTCGACGACACCGCGCACGGCGTCGGCGCCCTTGACGTGGCCGGCCACGCGGGGCAGGAAGCGCTTGGTTGCCCAGCGACCATTGCCATCCATAATGATTGCTACATGGCGCGGCACCGTGCCCACCTCCGGTACTGCCGTTGTCGAACTCGAATAGATCATGAAAACACTAATGCCAAAAATAAAAGATAGCTATTATGCGCCAAATAGCACTGCCCGGAAAAGCCATGCTTTTCCGGGCAGCGTCAAAGGGGCCGAAAACTAGACCGTCAGCACTTCTTTTTCTTTGTCGACCACCATCTTGTCGATGTCGGCAATGAACTTGTCCGTCAGCTTCTGCACTTCTTCCGACGAGCGGCGCTCGTCGTCTTCGGAGCAGGCTTTTTCCTTGACCAGTTTTTTCAGCGACTCGTTCGCATCGCGGCGGATATTGCGCACGGCAATTTTCGCATCTTCCGCTTCGCTCTTGACCAGCTTGACCATTTCCTTGCGACGCTCTTCCGTCAGCGGTGGCGTCGGTACGCGGATCAGGTCACCCTGTGCCGACGGGTTCAGACCCAGGTCGGCGTCACGGATGGCTTTTTCGATGGTGCTGGCCATCTTCTTTTCGTACGGCTGCACACCGATGGTGCGCGCGTCGATCAGGGTCACGTTGGCGACCTGGGTCAGCGCCGTCGGCGAACCGTAGTATTCGACCATCACGTGGTCCAGGATACCCGTATGGGCGCGGCCGGTACGCACCTTGGCCAGGTCGGCCTTCAGTGTTTCCAGCGACTTCGCCATGCGTTCCTGGGCATTCTTTTTAACGTCAGCTAAGGACATGCTGCTCTCCTGTGGTGACGCCTGTCAAAACCTGCTGCGCGTCGGCATTTGCGGCCTGCGATGCTCACCGTACCTTCGCACGGTTGCGCCTCTCAGCCACAACTTCCTTCCGCTCGCGACGGTTTTGTCAGGCGTTATTAATGTTAATGAATCTTGAAATTACTACCAATACTAATTTAGACGTGAACCAAAGTACCTTCGTCTTCACCGAGAATCACGCGCATCAGCGCGCCGGGCTTGGTGATCGAAAACACTTTAATCGGCAGTTTCTGGTCGCGGCACAGGGCGAATGCGGTGGCATCCATCACTTGCAGGTGCTTGGCGATGGCGTCGTCGAACGTGATCGTGTGGAACAGGGTGGCGTTCGGATCCTTCTTCGGATCGGCCGTGTAGACGCCGTCGACCTTGGTGGCCTTCAGGACGATTTCGGCGCTGATCTCGGAACCGCGCAGGGCGGCTGCCGTGTCGGTGGTGAAGAACGGATTGCCCGTACCGGCGGCGAAGACGACCACCTTGCCCTCTTCCAGGTATTGCAGGGCTTTCGGGCGGACGTAAGGCTCGACCACTTGCTCGATGCCGATGGCCGACATGACGCGTGCGGTGATGCCGACGTGGCGCATGGCGTCGGCCAGTGCCAGGGCGTTCATCACGGTGGCAAGCATGCCCATGTAGTCGGCGGTGGCGCGGTCCATGCCTTGCGCGCCAGGCGCGACACCGCGGAAGATATTGCCGCCGCCAATCACGATTGCCAGTTCCACACCCAACTTCGCCACCTCGGCCACATCGGCCACCATGCGCTCGATCGTGGCGCGGTTGATGCCGTAGGGATCATCGCCCATCAGGGCTTCGCCGGACAACTTGAGGAGGACGCGCTTGTAGGCTGGTTTTGACATGAGCTGGGGCTCCATAAATGAGGTTATTCGAGTATGACATGGCGCAGCGCCTTGCAGCGCCGGATAGGCGGGAGGAAGCTGCCCATGCCGCCGCCCGGCACGACAGGTGCGGGCGGGCCAAAAAAACGGGCCTCTCGGCCCGCTTTACTTACGCTCCCTGGGAGGCAGCCATCTGTGCTGCAACTTCTGCTGCGAAGTCGTCTTGCTTCTTCTCAATGCCCTCGCCTACCACGTACATGGCGAAACCTTTGACGCTGGTGTCAGCCGCCTTCAGCATTTGCTCAACCGACAGCTTGTCGTTCTTGACGAAAGCTTGGTTCAGCAGGGAAACTTCTTTCAGGAATTTCTGTACGGAACCTTCCAGGCGCTTGGCCAGGATTTCCGGCGATTGCGCTGGCTTGCCTTCGGCGGCCGCTTTGGCTGCGTCTTCTTCGGCTTTCAGTTTTGCAACCGAACGCTCTTTTTCGATCAGTTCCGCAGGAACTTCGTTCGCCGACAGCGACACTGGCTTCATGGCAGCGATGTGCATGGCCACGTCCTTGCCCACTTGCTCATCGGCGCCGTCGAATTCGACGATCACGCCAATGCGCGAGCCGTGCAGGTACGATGCCAGCTTGGCGCTGGTTTCGAAACGCTGGAAGCGGCGGATGGTCATGTTTTCGCCGATTTTGCCGATCAGGGCAGCGCGCACTTCGTCCAGGGTCTTGCCATCGAGTGGCAGGGCCAGCAGGGCAGCTACGTCAGCCGGGTTGTGTTCCGCTACCAGGCGGGCAGCGTTGTTGGCCAGTGCCAGGAAATCGTCGTTTTTCGCAACGAAGTCGGTTTCCGAGTTCACTTCGACCAGGGCGCCTACGCCGTTGGCGATGTAGGTTGCCACTACGCCTTCAGCGGTGATGCGTGCCGATGCTTTCGATGCCTTGCCGCCCAGCTTGACGCGCAGGATCTCTTCCGCACGCGCCATGTCGCCTTCGGCTTCGGTCAGTGCTTTTTTGCATTCCATCATTGGTGCGTCGGTTTTGCCGCGCAATTCGCCTACCATCGCTGCTGTAATCGCTGCCATGTGTTTCTCCTGATTCGGTGAGTCGACAGTCGCGGCCGGGCAGATTTGCCTCGCCAGCGGTCACTATCGATTTTTTTGTTAAAAAAAAGGGGGAGCTGCTGCCACCCCTTTTCCCTTACTGCTGTGCTTACAAACGGCTATCCTGCGATAGCCTGGCCATTAAGCCTGTTCGTTTACTTCGACGAATTCGTCGCCAGCGGCTGCTTTAACCATTTCAACAACTTCGTTACCGGCAGCTGCACGGCCTTCGATGATTGCGTCAGCAACACCGCGAGCGTACAACATGATGGCTTTCGAGGAGTCATCGTTACCTGGGATCACGAAGTTCACGCCTTCTGGGGAGTGGTTGGTATCGACAACGCCGATGACCGGGATACCCAGTTTAGCTGCTTCGGTGATCGCGCCCTTGTGGTAGCCGACGTCCACAACGAAGATTGCGTCAGGAATGCCGCCCATGTCCTTGATGCCGCCGATCGATTTTTGCAGCTTGATCATTTCGCGGGAGAACATCAGCGCTTCTTTTTTCGACAGCTTCTCGATCGAACCGTCTTCGATCATCGCTTCCATGTCCTTCAGGCGCTTGATCGAGGTTTTGATCGTCTTGAAGTTGGTCAGCATACCGCCCAACCAACGTTGATCAACGAAAGGCACGCCAGCGCGTTGTGCTTCAGCAGCGATGATTTCGCGAGCTTGACGCTTGGTGCCAACCATCAGGATGGTGCCACGGTTTGCAGCCAGTTGACGCACGTGCTTCATTGCGCCCTGATACATCGCCATGGTTTTTTCCAGGTTGATGATGTGGATCTTGTTGCGATGGCCGAAGATGAACGGTGCCATTTTTGGATTCCAAAAACGGGTTTGGTGACCAAAGTGGACACCGGCTTCCAGCATTTCGCGCATTGTTACGGACATTATTAACTCCAGGGTTGGGTCTGGAATCCGATCAGTCACCATACAGGCACCCTTGTCGACCGGATTCGCGTGTTTATATAAATTAAAGACACTGTTTTACTGCATTGCTTAAAAGAGAATTCAAGCAACCCGGGATTCTACACTGAAATGCCCATTGCATCAAGTCCGCGGCGCAAATCGCGCGCAGGGGGCAGGCAGGTATTGCACCACGCTGGTGCAAGTTGTGTCCATTCAATGTTTTCCCGCATAAATCACCGGCCAGCCCCGGGATGGAGGCGGCGGATACAGGGCGCCTCGTTTATAATTTCGGCATATTTGCAGACTTTTCCTCATACGCTGAGATTCGTCTGTGCTTTTCACCTGAATATCTTGCAGATTGCGAATTACACCATGTCCACCATCCGTATCAATTCCGCCGCCGACATCGAAGGCATGCGCGTCGCCGGCAAGCTCGGCGCCGAAGTGCTCGACTACATCACGCCCTTCGTCAAGGTGGGCGTCACGACGGGCGAACTGGACCGCCTGTGCCACGAATACATGGTCAACGTGCAGGGCACCATCCCTGCCCCTTTGAATTATTGCCCGCCAGGCTACACGCCTTATCCGAAAGCCATCTGCACCTCCGTCAACGACGTCATCTGCCACGGCATTCCGGGCGACAAGGTCCTGAAAAGCGGCGACTCCGTCAATCTCGACATCACCGTCATCAAGGATGGCTACCACGGTGACAACAGCCGCATGTTCCTGGTCGGCACGCCCACCATCCTGGCCAAGCGCCTGTCGGAAATCACCTATGAGTGCATGTGGCTGGGAATCGACCAGATCAAGCCGGGCGCTCACCTGGGCGACATTGGCCATGCCATCCAGCAACATGCGGAAAAGGCCGGCTACAGCGTGGTGCGGGAATTCTGCGGCCACGGCATCGGCAAGGTTTTCCATGAAGAGCCGCAAGTATTGCATTATGGCAAGCCTGGCACCCTGGAGCGCCTGGAAGCGGGCATGATCTTTACCGTGGAACCGATGATCAACGCGGGCCGCCGCGAAATCCGCGAAATGAACGACGGCTGGACCATCAAGACCAAGGATCGCAGCCTGTCGGCGCAGTGGGAACACACGGTGCTGGTGACGGAAACGGGCTATGAAGTGCTGACCGTGTCGCCCGGCATGCCGCCACCGCCCGCCTTGATACTGAACAAGGCATAACTTTTTAAATCGCGCGCAACGCCACCCAGGGCCCAGATGAAAAAGCAAGTGCGGGAACAGCTGAAACAGCAACTGAAAGCCGACCGCCAGGTCGTCATTGCGGCCTTCCAGGCCGACGGCAAGCCTGAAAAACTGCTGCGCAGCCTGCGCCACAGCGTCGACGGCGTGCTGGCGCGCGCCTGGCAGGAAGCAGGATTGCCGCCCGGCACGGCGCTGGTGGGCGTGGGCGGCTACGGGCGCGGCGAACTGTTTCCGTATTCCGACGTCGACCTGCTGATCCTGCTGCAACAGGCGCCGGACGCCGCCACGCAGGAAAAACTGGAAGAACTGGTGCAGCTGCTGTGGGACCTGGGCCTGGAAATCGGCCACAGCATCCGCACCGTCGACGAATGCCTGGTCGAATCGAAGGCCGACATCACCGTGCAGACGAGCTTGCTCGAAGCGCGCCTCGTCTGCGGCAACGCGGACCTGTTCGCGCAATTGCAGCAGCGCTACGATGCGGCGATGGATCCGCAGGCATTTTTCCAGGCGAAAACGGCGGAAATGCGCCAGCGCCACGCCAAGTACGAAGATACGGCCTTCAGCCTGGAACCGAATTGCAAGGAAAGCCCGGGCGGCCTGCGCGACCTGCAGGTGATCCTGTGGGTGGCCAAGGCGGCGGGCCTGGCGAACTCGTGGCGCACCCTGGCCACGGGCGGCCTGATCACCCTGACGGAAGCGCGCCAGCTGATGGAAAAGGAGCGCGCCTTCAAGGATATCCGCGTGCGCCTGCACCTGCACGCGGGACGGCGCGAAGACCGCCTCGTATTCGACGTGCAGACGGCCATCGCCGAATCGCTGGGCCTGCAAGCAACGGGCAGCGGCCCGCACATGCGCCGGGCCAGCGAATTCCTCATGCAGCGCTATTATTGGGCCGCCAAGACCGTGACCCAGCTCAACACGATTTTGCTGCAAAACATCGAGGCACGGCTGTTCCCGCAGGACGACGTGGCCGTGCCCATCAACGAGCGCTTCAATGAAGTCAATGGCTTGATCGATATCAGTGCGGATGATACGTTTGAGCAATATCCTTCAGCCATGCTGGAAATCTTCGTGCTGATGACGGAGCGCCCCGCCCTGAAGGGCATGACGTCGCGCGCCACGCGGGCCCTGTGGCACGCACGGTTCAAGATCGACGCGGCCTTCCGCCAGGACCCCGTCAACCGCGCCCTCTTCCTGCGCATCATGCAGGCGCCCGTCGGCATCATCCACGCGCTGCGGCGCATGAACGAGATGAGCATCCTCGGGCGCTACCTGCCGAATTTCCGCCGCATCGTGGGCCAGATGCAGCACGACCTGTTCCATGTGTACACGGTCGACCAGCACATTCTGATGGTGGTGCGCAATATGCGCCGCTTCACCATGAGCGAACACGCGCACGAATACCCGTTCTGCAGCCAGCTGATGGCCGATTTCTCGCAATCATGGCTGCTGTACGTGGCGGCCCTGTTCCACGACATCGCCAAGGGCCGCGGCGGCGACCACTCGAAGCTGGGCGTGGCCGACGCCACCCAGTTCTGCCAGGACCACGGCCTGTCCGACGAAGACACGGAACTGGTGGCTTTCCTGGTGGAAAATCACCTGACCATGTCGCAAGTGGCGCAAAAGCAGGACCTGTCCGACCCCGACGTTGTGCAGGCGTTCGCGAAAGTGGTCAAGGACGAACGCCACCTGACGGGCCTGTACCTGCTGACGGTGGCCGACATCCGCGGCACCAGCCCGAAGGTGTGGAATGCCTGGAAGGGCAAGCTGCTGGAAGACCTGTACAAGATCACCCTGCGCGTGCTGGGGGGCGAGCCGCACACGGCCGACCGCGAACTGAAGAACCGCCAGCAGGAAGCGCTGGCCACCCTGCGCCTGTACGGCTTGCCGCCGGATGCGCATATCAAACTGTGGCAGCAGCTGGACGTGGCGTATTTCCTGCGCCACGACGCCTCCGACATCGCCTGGCAGACGCGCTCGCTGTATGACAAGCTCGACAGCAAGTTGCCGGTGGTAAAATGCCGCCTGGCGCCCATCGGCGAAGGCTTGCAGGTGGCCGTCTACATCCCCGACCAGCCGGATCTGTTCGCGCGCATCTGCAGCTATTTCGACCGCAAGAACTTCAGCATCCTCGACGCGAAGATCCACACGACGAAGAACGGCTACGCGCTCGACACCTTCCTCGTCACGGAACAGAACTTCGCCAAGAGCTACCGCGACATCATCAGCCTGATCGAGCATGAGCTGGGCGAGCTGCTGCAGTCGCAGGCGCCGCTGCCGCCGCCGGGCAAGGGACGGCTGTCGCGCCTGTCGCGCACCTTCCCCTTCCAGCCGACCGTCGACCTGCGGCCCGATGAGAAGGGCCAGTATTACCTGCTGTCGGTGGCCGCCAACGACCGCACGGGCCTGCTGTACTCGATTGCCAACGTGCTGACCAAGTACCGCATCAACCTGCACACGGCCAAGATCATGACCCTGGGCGAACGGGTCGAAGACGTCTTCCTCGTCGACGGCCCCGCGCTCAACAATGCCCGCAACCAGATATTGCTGGAAACCGATTTACTCGATGCGCTGAAAGTGTAAGCTTTCCACGCAGCGCCTACCCTTACTGAAACTGAAACAACATGACCGAAGAATTATTACGCTTGTCCAAACGCATGTCCGAACTGGGCCTGTGCTCGCGCCGCGAAGCCGATGAATGGATCGCACGCGGCTGGGTCCGCGTGGATGGCAAGGTGGTGTCCGAGCTGGGCAGCAAGGTCTATCCCAGCCAGCGCGTCACCGTGGAGCGCCAGGCGGCCGCCGAGCAGTCGAAGCGCGTCACCGTGCTCATCAACAAACCCGTCGGCTACGTCAGCGGCCAGGCCGAAGACGGCTACACGCCCGCCGTGGCCCTGATCAAGGCGGAAAACCGCTGGGCGGAAGACCGCAGCCCGGAACAGTTCCACCCGACCCAGCTGCGCAGCCTGGTGGCGGCCGGCCGCCTGGACATCGATTCCGTCGGCTTGCTGGTGCTGACCCAGGATGGCCGCGTGGCCAAGCAGCTGATCGGCCACGACACCGATATCGACAAGGAATACCTCGTGCGCGTGAGCTACACCAAGGGCGGCACCCTGCCCGACAGCGAGCTGAAAAAACTCAACCACGGCCTGTGGCTCGACGGCAAACCCTTGCTGCCGGCCAAGGTGCGCTGGCAGAATGAGGACCAGCTGAGCTTTACCTTGCGCGAAGGCAAGAAACGCCAGATCCGCCGCATGTGCGAAGCCGTCGGCCTGAAAGTGCTGGGACTCAAGCGCGTGCGCATCGGCAAGGTCAAGCTGGGCGACCTGCCGACGGGCCAATGGCGCTACCTGAGCGCGGACGAGCAGTTTTGAACTTGCCAGGGTCCATCTCCAGCAGGCAACAAGAATAGTGCGATAAAGGCAATTATTGTGATTTAGTTAGCAAATATTGCCCTGAACCTATACACTATTCCCCATTAGAAATTACAAGAGATACGCCTTCGTGAACGATCCCATTCCTAATCCCCTGCGCAAAGGCGCCCCCAGCCTGGCCGACGTGGCCGAGCCGATGGCGCCCGGCACCAAGCCGCACCATATGAGCGATCCGTGGGATATCGGTGAAACCCTGTGCAGCCTGGCCGACAACGGCGACGCCATCTCCATCTACCCTACGGGCGGCGACGACGTCATCATGGCACGCATCCTGTCCGTCGACGACGACTTGCCGCAATTCGTGCTGGAACTCAACGAAGGCACGACCCTGCCTGAAGGCGGTGCCACGTTTGTGTCGTGGGTGCAAAACGCCAAATTGCAATTTACCATCAATGGCGAATGGGAAGCCTATCCCGAGCGCCCCAACGTCTACCTGACGAACTTCCCCAGCCATTGCCTGGTGCTGGAACGGCGCGAATCGGCGCGCCTGGAAACGCCGCTGGGCGTGTACTACCTGGCCGCCTTCGTGCTCGAGGGGCGTCCGTATGAATTGCAGCTGTATGATTTCTCGGCCGGCGGCATCGGCATGCGTGCCCACCCGCGCGACACGGTGGGCCTGTACGTGGGGCGCAAGCTGTCGCGCGTGCGCCTGGAACTGGGACCGGACAAAGTCATGATCGCCGACCTGGAAATCCGTCTGTCGCGCACCTTCCGCTCCTTCCTGCTCGGTGAACAGGTACAGATCGGCTGCCGCTTCCTGAACCTGACGGAGGCCATGCAGGATGAGCTGAAAACCTTGCTCGACAACCTGGGCAGCAGCCGCAAGGTGCGCTAGGTTCGCAGCTTTGTCTCAGGCATAAAAAATGGCCGTCCAGCTCAGCTGCGCGGCCATTTTTTTGACAGTCAAACTCGCGAGGCCCCTGAAAAACGTTCAGGGCAAGGCTACGCCGCCATGCACGTTTTCGCAGGTGTCGATCAGTCGTCGTCGTTGGGATCCAAGTCTGGAAACATCACTTCCGTGTAGCCGAATTGCGTAAAATCAACAATACGCATCGGATACAAAATGCCGTGCAAATGGTCCACTTCATGCTGCACCACGCGCGCATGGAAGCCGTCGCAGTCGCGGCTGATGGGCTGGCCGAACTGGTCCACGCCTTCATAGTGCAGCTCGCTCCAGCGCGGCACGCTGCCGCGCAGGCCAGGCACGGACAGGCAGCCTTCGAAGCCCTCTTCCTTGCGCTCCGACAAAGGCGTCAGCACAGGATTGATCAGCACGGTTTCCGGCACTTGCGGCGCGTCGGGATAGCGCAGGTTCTGCTTGAAGCCGTAGATCACCAGTTGCAGGTTGACGCCGATCTGCGGTGCCGCCAGGCCCGCGCCATTGGCGGCGTGCATGGTGTCGAACATGTCGGCGATCAGGGCGTGCAGCTCGGGCGTGTCGAATTCACGCACGGGTTCGGCCATGCGCAGCAGGCGCGGATCGCCCATCTTGAGGATGTCGCGTACGGTCATTTTGCGTCCAGTAGTGATTGCAGTTGTTGCAGATAATCACGAAAGCCAGGGCCCGTTTCCGGGTGCTTCATGCCCATCGCCGTCGTTGCCTTCAGATAACCGAGCTTGGAGCCGCAATCATAGCGCTGTCCCTGGTAGCGGTAGGCCAGCACGCGCTCCTCGCGCATCAGGGCGGCGATGCCGTCCGTCAGCTGGATTTCACCGCCGGCGCCGGTGCCGATTTTTTCCAGGTGCTCGAAGATGCGGCTGGTCAGCACATAGCGCCCCACCACGGCCAGCGTCGATGGCGCCTCTTCGGGCGCGGGCTTTTCCACGATGGCCGAGACCAGTTCCAGGTCGGGCTGATAATGCTGGGCGCTGACGATGCCGTACTGCTTGGTTTCCGCGCGCGGCACATCCTGCACCGCCAGCAAGGAACAGTTTTCATACTGATACACATCCGCCATCTGCGCCAGCACGGGGCGCGTACCCTCTTCCACATCCATGAAGTCATCGGCCAGCAGCACGGCGAACGGCTCATCGCCGATCACGGGACGGGCGCACAGCACGGCGTGGCCCAGGCCCAGCGGCGCCGACTGGCGGATGTAGATGCAATTGATGTGCTTGGGGATGACGTTCTGCACCATTTCCAGCAACTGGCGCTTGCCGGCCGCTTCCAGTTCCGCTTCCAGCTCATAGGCCGTGTCGAAGTGGTCCTCGATGGCGCGTTTATTGCGCCCCGTAATGAAAATCATTTCCGTGATCCCCGCCGCCACAGCCTCTTCCACCGCATACTGGATCAGCGGCTTGTCGACGATGGGCAGCATTTCCTTCGGTTGCGCCTTGGTCGCAGGTAAGAAACGGCTGCCCAGGCCGGCGACGGGAAAGACTGCTTTTCTGATCTTTTTCATGGGTCTTCTGTGAGATGTTGGATGATTAGTCTTGCGCGAGCAAGGCCAGCAAACCAGCCTCGTCGAGTACGGCCACGCCCAGTTCCTGGGCCTTGGCCAGCTTGCTGCCAGCATCAGAACCGGCCACGACATATCCTGTCTTCTTCGACACGGAACCGCTGACCTTGCCGCCGGCCGCCTCGATCAGCTCCGCGGCCTCGTCGCGGCTCATGTTGGGCAAGGTACCGGTCAGGACGAAGGTCTTGCCGTCCAGCTTGCCGCCAGAGGCTGGCATTTCAGGCAATTGTGACAGTAAATCATTTCGCAGGGCGTCCAATTGAACAAGCAGCCCGACATTGCCCGCATCGGCCAGCCATTGCGCCAGCGCTTCAGCCACGGCAGCGGGGAGGCCCGCGTGGAAGCTGGCCCCCTGTGCCGCCAGGCTGGCCAGGGTCGCCCCCCGCTCCACCAGTTGCTTGCTGCGCGGCTCCGTCAGTTTCGGGATGCCGATGGCCGCCAGCAGCTTGGCTTGCTCCAGTTGGGCACGCAGCTTGGCGCTGGGCGCATGTTCGCCCTGCGGCGTGACGCCCGCGTCCAGCAATGCCTGCAGCGCCTGTTGGTTCTTTTCCTCGGCAAAGAAATCGGCAATGGACTCGGCCACCGTGCCGCCGATATCGGGCAGCACGCGCAGCAAGGCCGCCGGCGCCCGGCGTACATAATCCAGGCTGCCCAGCCACTCGGCCAGGGTCTTGGCCGTCGACTCACCCACGTGGCGGATGCCCAGGGCGAACAGGAAACGCTCCAATGGCGGACGCTTGCTGGCCTCGATGCCGGCCAGCAGGTTTTCCGCCCACTTGGTGGGAATCTTGCCTTGTTGTACTGTTTCCGGCGTCGAACCGTCGCGCTCATCGGCGCGCAGCTTCATTTCCAGCAGTTTGTCCAGGGTCAGGCTGTACAGGTCAGCCAGGCCATGCACGTATTCGAGTTCGACCAGGGTATCGATATAACGTTCCCCCAGGCCCTCGATATCCATCATGCGGCGGCCCGCGAAGTGGCGGAACGCTTCCTTGCGCTGGGCCGAGCAGAACAGGCCGCCCGAGCAGCGGGCGATGGCCTCGCCCTCTTCGCGCACCACGTGCGAGCCGCACACGGGGCACGCTGCCAGCATCTTGAACGGCAGCGGCGCCGGTTCCGGGCGCTTGTCCAGTACCACGGACAGCACTTCGGGAATCACGTCGCCGGCGCGGCGCACGATGACAGTGTCGCCCACGCGCACATCCTTGCGCAGCACTTCATCCTCATTGTGCAAGGTGGCGTTGGTCACGGTCACGCCGCCGACGGAGACGGGCGCCAGCCGCGCCACGGGCGTCATGGCGCCCGTGCGGCCCACCTGGATATCGATGCCCAGCACTACGGTCAGGGCTTCTTCGGCAGGAAACTTGTGCGCCAGCGCAAAACGCGGCGCGCGCGAGACAAAGCCCAGCTCCTGCTGGTCCTGCGTCGCGTTCACCTTGTAGACGACGCCGTCGATTTCATACGGCAATGCGGGGCGGCGCGCGCCGATATCGGCGTAGTAGGCCAGCAAGCCCTGCGCGCCCTGCACCACCCTGCGCTCCGTCGACACGGGGATGCCCAGGGTTTCGTACCAGTCCAGCAGGGCCGAGTGCGAGGCGGGCATGGCCGCGCCGTCAAGGGCGCCGATACCATACGCATAAAACCGCAGCTTGCGCTGGGCCGTGATGCGCGAATCGAGCTGGCGCAGGCTGCCGGCCGCCGCATTGCGGGGGTTGGCGAATTCCTTCTGCCCCGCTTCGCGCTGGCGCTGGTTCAGGCGGGCAAAATCGGCCTTGAACATCATTACTTCGCCGCGCACGTCGAGCACGGCGGGTATCTTGTCGCCATGCAGGCGCAGCGGGATGCAGGAAATGGTGCGGATATTCGCCGTGACGTCCTCGCCCGTGGCGCCATCGCCGCGCGTGGCCGCCTGCACGAACAGGCCGTGCTCGTAGCGCAGGTTGATGGCCAGGCCGTCGAATTTCACTTCGGCAGCATAGTCGACTTGCGCACCGTCCAGGTCCAGGCCCTCGCGCACGCGGCGGTCGAAGTTGACGATATCGTCATCGGAGAAACCATTGTTGAGTGACAACATCGGCACCGCGTGCGTGACTTGCTCGAATTGCGGCAGGGGCGCCGCGCCCACGCGCAGGGTGGGCGAATCCGGTTGCAGCAACTCGGGATGCGCCGCTTCCAGCGCCTGCAGTTCGGCAAACAGCTTGTCGTACTCGGCGTCGGGGATGGTGGGATTGTCGAGCACGTGGTAGGCGTGCAGATGCCGATTGAGTTCGGCCGTGAGTGCCAGGACGCGCTGGGCGGCATTCCGCTGGGCGGCGTCCTGGTTGATCGGATCAGTCATTATTGCGGGATTCTTCAGCTAAATAAACGCAGGGCGCGGGTGGAACCGGCCGGAATGTCGGCCGCGTCCATTTCCTGGTAAAACTCGTGCACCTGGCCGGCGATCTCGGCCAGCGCCGCGTCCGACAGGGCCTGGTTGTAATCGTCGACGATGGTCGCGTCCAGGCGGCCCACCAGTGCCTTGGCGCAGGCGACCATGGCGCCGAAACCGTCGCGCGCGGGCGCCACGCAAGGCACGTCGAGCAGCAAGGTCAGGCGGGGCGTCGTTTCCTCGGCCAGGGTGACGTTCGTCGACAGCGAGAACAGGTGACCGCCGTCGCCGTCCGGCATGACGAAGCGGCCGTCGGGACGCACGTCGAAGCCTTGTTTCTCCAATGCAACGAGCAGGGTGGCAATGGCCCACGGGGCGCCGTTGGTGTGCAGGTTCACGCCCAGCTGGGCGTCGTGGCCGGCGACGAAACGGTGCAAGGTGCGCGCTTCGGCCATTACTTCCATCATGTCGGGCACTTCCGGCTCGGCGCCGATCTCGTCGGCCACGCCGCGCAGCCGCGTGACCAGTTCCGAGTATTCCAGTTCATTGAGGGCCGTGCTGCGGCTGGCCAGCTGCACGCCGCCCTGCATCTTCGTGTAGACGCCGCCATGCGTGATCGGTTCCCAGTCGCCATTCACGTGCAGGCCGATGAAGTGCACGGGCTTGTTGCCCACCAGGCGCAGGGTTTGCAGCACGGGCAGGATCTTGTCCCCGCGCACGGGCGCTTCCAGCGACAAGGGCAGCAGACAGTCGATCAGCGGGTCGACCAGGCTGGTCGCCTGTTCGCTGGCGGCGCTGACTTCCTCCTGCACGGGCGCAGCGGGCGCGGCAACGGCCGGCGCGGGCTCGGCGGCGTCGCCCAGCGACGGTTCCGCATGCACGGGGGCATCGGGCACGGCGCTAGCGGGCGGCGCGCCGAACGACGGCTCGGCCTTGACGGCGGGCGCCGCGTCGAAGCGCGGTTCCTGGCGCAAGACGGGTTCCTGGGCGTCCGCCACGGGGGCGTCGCCTTCGCGCATCAGCACGTCATCGTGGTCGGTGGAAAAGGCCCGTTCCACGCTTTTCTTGGCCTTGTATTCCTGCCATTTGTTGTACGAGAAAACACCGACGATAAAGACGCCGCCGGCGCCGAACAAGGTAATTTGAAGGTCTGTCATGCTGCTTGTGCCTCGGTTGCAAAATTTGCGGCGGACTCCATGTCCACCGCCACGATGCGCGATACGCCTTGCTCCTGCATCGTCACACCGATCAATTGATGGGCCATTTCCATCGCAATCTTGTTATGCGAAATGAAAAGGAATTGGGTCTGGTCGGACATGCGCTTGACCATGCGGCAGAAGCGTTCCGTGTTCGAATCGTCCAGCGGTGCATCGACTTCGTCGAGCAGGCAAAACGGCGCCGGATTCAGGCGGAACATGGAAAACACCAATGCCGTCGCGGTCAGCGCCTTCTCTCCACCGGACAACAGGTGGATGGTGGCATTTTTCTTGCCAGGCGGCTGCGCCATGACTTGTACACCGGAATCGAGAATCTCGTCGCCCGTCATGGTCAGCCTGGCCTGTCCCCCGCCAAACAAAATAGGGAACAGCTCGGAAAAGTGGTGGTTGACCTTGTCGAACGTGTCTTGCAGCAAGTCGCGCGTTTCCTTGTCGATCTTGTGGATCGCGTCTTCCAGCGTGTTGATCGCTTCCGTCAGGTCGGCATTCTGGGCGTCGAGGAAATTCTTGCGCTCGGACGCCTGCGCCAGTTCGTCCAGCGCGGCCAGGTTGACGGCGCCCAGGGCCGTGATGGCGTTGGTCAGGCGCGTCACTTCGCCCTGCAGATACGACGGACGCATGTCCGGGTGCAGTTTTTCGCTCAGGACAGCCTCGTCGGCGCCCGACTCCAGCAATTGCTGGGCGAACTGCTCCTGGTTCAGGCGCGCCGCTTGCTCCTTGAGCTGCATTTCCATGATCTTGTCGCGCTGCGGCTGCAAGCTGCGTTCCGATTGCGTGCGCGCATCTTCGGACAGGCGCAGCTGCTGCGTGATCTGGTCCAGTTCATGGCGCGCGTCCGCCAGCGCCCGCTCCTGCGTGGTGCGGCGCTCCAGCAGATCCTGCAAGCCGTCGGCGGCCGCGCCGCTTTCCAGGCTGGCCAGTTCCTGCTGGCCAGCTTCCAGGCTTGCCGTCACCTGCTGGGCCTGCGTACTGGCCGTGGCGATGTTGCGGCGCAATTCCTCGATCTTCGCGCGGTGGGCTTTTTCCGCGTATTCCGTATCCTTGGCAGCGCGCTCCAGGTCGCGCAATGCTTCGCGCGCCTCGGCCAGACGCTGTTCCTTCTGCAAAAAGTCGGTATGGCCGTCTTCGTGCGCTTCCTGCAGGTTGCCCAGTTCCATGTCCAGCTGTTCGAATTTCTCTTCCGATTCGGCCTTGATCTGCTGCTGCTCGGCTTCCTGCGCGGCAATTTCCGCCAGGTCGGCGCCGATCTGCGTGCTGCGCTGGTTGAAGCGCGCTTCCACTTCCGACAGTTTCACCACGTCCAGTTGCAGAGTATGCACGGAAGACGTCAGCTGCTGTATGCGCAAGCGCAAGTCCGACAGGTTGCGCGTCAAATTCGCTACGGCCGCGTCGGCCCGCACGGCACGGGCGCGCGCCTCTTCGGCCAGCAATTGCTGGGCGCGCAGCTGCTTGCCGATATTGTCGATTTCCTGCTGGCGGCCCAGCATGCCTTCCTGCTCCGAATCGGCCGCATAGAAGCGCACGCTGGTGGCTGTCACCACATGGCCGGCGCGCGTGACGAAATAGCCGCCCGGCGGCAATTTGCCGCGCTCGGCCAGCGCCTCGGCCGCGTCTTCCACGGCATAGGCGTTGTACAGCCAGTCCTGCAGCAAGCCGCGCAAACCTGGATCGTTGAGTTTCAGCAAATTCAAAAACGGTTTCAGGCCAGGCACGTCCGGCACGGGCAGCGGTGCCACCGTCGATGGCGCGTACAGGGCCAGCTTGGCCGGGGGCGCATCCGCAAAGAAGGCCTTGGCCCAGTCGATGTTCGACAGTTGCAGGGCCGACGTGCGCTCGCGCAGGATCGATTCCATGGCCGCTTCCCAGCCCGCTTCGATCTGCAGCTTTTGCCACAGACGGGGCAAGGTGTCGAGTTCGTGCTTTTTCAGCCAGGGCTGGACCTTGCCCTGCGTCTGCACCCGTTCCTGCAACTGTTTCAAAGCGGAAAGACGCGCTTCCAGCTGGGCGTTGGCCGCCGTTTCCGCATTGACCTGTGCCTGCGCCTCGGCACGCTCCTGCTCCAGCTTCGGCTGCTGCTCCAGCGCTTCTTCCAGGTAGAAACCCTGCTCTTCCAGGGTTTGCTGCTTTTCTTCCAGCTGCAGTTTCAGGTTTTCCAGGTGACTGCTGTCGGGCAAACTGAGGCTGTTCTTTTCCTGCTGCAGGCGCTCGCGGCGGCTCAAGAGGCTGGCCAGGATGTTGGAGGCATTGCGCTGGTGCGCCGATTCCAGTTCCAGCTGCTGCTGGGCCTGCATGATGCGCGCGCGCGATTCCGTGCTTCTGTTCTGGGCGGCGCGCCAGGCGGCGTCCAGCTCGGGCAATTGCTCGCCCTTCTGTTCGGCCATCATTTGCGATTGCTCCACCTTGGCGGCCAGTTCCTCGAGGTGGAATTCCGCCTCTTCGATCTGTTCCTGGTATTCGGCGCCCTGGCTGCTCCACTGGTCGCGCTGGGCCGTCAAGGTGGACAGCTGGGCCTGCAGGCGGGCGCGCGATTCGATGACGAACTTGATCTGCGCTTCCAGGCTGCCGATTTCCGCATTCGTCTGGTACAGATGGCCTTGCGCCGTATGCAGGCGGTCGCCCACGGCAAAGTGCGCCTGGCGCATCTGCTCGAGGGTCAGCTCCACGTTGCGCAGCTTGGCCGTCTGTTCTTCCAGGTCCGTCTGCGCCTGTTCCACTTCGCGGAAATAGCGCGTCTGCTCGTTTTGCGCCTCGTTCTTGCGCAACAACCACAGCAGTTTCTGCTTTTCTTCCTGGTCCGCCTGCAAGGCGTGGAAACGCGTGGCCACGGCCGCCTGCGCTTCCAGCTTTTCCAGGTTGGCATTGAGTTCGCGCAAGATGTCTTCCACGCGCAGCAGATTCTCGCGCGTGTCCTGCAAGCGGTTTTCCGTCTCGCGCCGGCGCTCCTTGTATTTGGAGACACCGGCCGCTTCTTCGAGGAAGACGCGCAATTCTTCGGGGCGCGATTCGATGATGCGCGAAATCATGCCCTGGCCGATGATGGCGTAGGCGCGCGGGCCCAGGCCCGTGCCGAGGAAGATATCCTGGATGTCGCGCCGGCGCACGGGCTGGCCATTGATGTAATAAGTGGACGTGCCGTCGCGCGTCAGCGTGCGCTTGACGGCGATCTCGGCGTACTGGCCCCACTGGCCGGACGCCTTGCCATCGTTGTTGTCAAACACGAGTTCCACGGAAGCGCGGCCGGCAGGTTTACGGTGGGTGGAACCGTTGAAAATGACGTCCTGCATCGACTCGCCGCGCAACTCCGACGCTTTCGATTCGCCCAGCACCCAGCGCACGGCGTCGATGATGTTCGACTTGCCGCAGCCGTTAGGTCCGACCACACCCACGAGCTGGCCTGGCACCTGAAAATTGGTGGGATCGACAAAAGACTTAAATCCCGACAACTTGATGGAAGAGAGACGCACGTGTTTTAGAGTTCCTGGCCTATGCTGGCGTTGATATTATGGGTGAACCCGGTTCATATTCAGTTCAGATGCACCATTGCGACGGCTGTCTGGCCATTCACCGCAAAAAAAGTGGTTCATCATACCATTTCCTGATGCTTTTCTGGCCAAAAAACAGCAGTGCCAGGCGTCAGGCGGCGGCGCTTCACGGGGCCGGGCGGCCATCCTGCGCCAGTTTCCAGTCCGCGCGGGAAAAAACATGCTCATGGCCGGACAGCACCATGGCCAGTTTTTGCAGCCACGCCTCGGTGGGCATCGGTTCCGCCTTGAAACTGAGCAACACCATCAGCACCAGACTGGCCAGCGCCAGCGCATGGCTGACGGCGATATTCACGGCGCCGCGGGCATTCCACATGAAGCCCAGCGCCACCGCCAGGCCCAGCACGCAGCCGCTGACGGCTTCCGACACGCTGTGCGCATGCACGACCACGCGGGAAATGGCCACCAGCACGGCAAAGGCCACGCCGGCCAGCACGCCCGCATGGCGCCAGCGCGGTTCGGCGCGCTGCAGCAGCACGTATATCAGGACGGGGAACACGGCGCCGGCGCGCATGGCGTGGCCGCTGAAACCGGTGAAGTCGAGCGTGCTGCTGCCCACGCCCCAGCTCATGAAGGCCAGCTTCGACAGCACCACGAGGGCCAGGCCGCCGCCGTACCACAGGCTCCAGCTGAGCACCAGCTTCCATTGGCGCGACACCAGCAGCCACACGGCGATCGCCACGCCCGCCGGCCCCATCACGGACATATCGGCTGCAAAAGAAATCCCATTCCACCAAGTCATCGTGCCTGCACTTATTTCATGATCAGCATGCACTATGCCACGACTGACCCCGCTTGCGCCCGGGATTTCATCAACAGCAAGCAAGAATTACATTCCATTACAATTTCCACCTTAGAAATTGCCACATAAAAACATTTTCGCTCCTGGCCGACGGGCGAACGTCAGATATTCGTCAGACGCTTGCCCTTGGGCGGTGCGAAGTCGCGGATCGAGGCGATCAGGCCCACTTCCAGCGCCTGGTCGGCCGTCAGGTGCAGGTCAGAATATGCGTGCACCTGCCACTGCTCTTCCGTCAGGCTGACGTGGCTGCGCAGGATGCGTTCCGTGCGCATGTCGTCGGCGCGCAAGCCCTCGACGATGATGCTGAGCGCATCGGGACGCGAACCGGGCGAAGCCGTCGCATGCGACTTGTGCACCATGAAGCGGGCCGTGTCGCTGGCATGGCGCTGGCGCCCCGCCAGGAACAGGGTCACGGCGATGGAGGCCACGGCGCCCGCGTTATAGGTAATGATGTCGAGCGGCAACTTACTGAGGAAGTTGTACAGGCAGATGCCATCGCTGACATAGCCGCCGTTGGACTGGATCAGGATGTGCGCGGTAGTGAGCTTGTCTTCCGAGATGTCGGCCGCGGCATTGAAGACGCGCCGCACCATATCGCTGTTGACGTCGCCCGAGAGGGTGAAGTAGCCGTGCTGCTCGGTGTTGTTTTGCGTCTCGCTTTGTGTAGTGTTCATGACAGGCACCCGCAAGAAAGCCAGAACTTCATCATAGCCCATTCCTGCGCGGCCGGGCGCCCTTTTACACGCTGGCAGCAGCCTCCCCAGCCCCGCAAACAAGGGCTTTTGCAGCAATTTGGCAACGTCTTTACAGATTGACAGAAACACCCTGCTGGCATATATTCCTTGCACTTGATCGGGAGAGGGCAACCCAGCGTTGCCGCCGAAGGGGCACTACCCAAAAACTCTCAGGCAAAAGGACCGATCAGGCGGACTGAAGCTGTTGCTTTGGCGACATGTTTTAGCTCAACTCTGGAGAGCGGCCGCGGCACATGCCGGCGGCCCACCGAAGGGGCGCACGGGGCAAGCCCCCGTAATCTCTCAGGTACAAAGGACAGGGGGGTCAGTGATCACGCTGGAAAGCCGTGTTTGGCTATTCTATGTTTTGTTAACTTCCCCCTTTACCTTCGTCCCGAGGAATCCATGACGCTCAAAGCGACCCCACTCAACAACGCCCACCGTGCCCTCGGCGCCCGCATGGTCGATTTCGGCGGCTGGGACATGCCTGTCAACTACGGCTCGCAAATCGAAGAACACAACGCCGTGCGCGGCGACGCCGGCATGTTCGATGTGTCCCATATGTGCGTGGTCGATATCGAAGGCCCGAACGTGCGCGCCTTTTTGCGCGGCTTGCTGGCCAACAACGTTGACAAGCTGCAAGTGTCGGGCAAGGCGCTGTACTCGTGCATGTTGAACGCCGAAGGTACCGTCATCGATGACCTGATCGTCTACTTCTTCAACGAAAACTGGTTCCGCCTCGTCGTCAACGCGGGCACGGCTGAAAAAGACGTGGCCTGGATGCAGCAGCAAAATACAGCCACCAACAGCGGCCTGACGATTACCGAGCGCCGCAATGCCAACGACCCGATGGCCCTGGTGGCCGTGCAAGGTCCGAACGCGCGCGCCAAGGTGTGGCAAGTGCTGCCGGAAACGCAAGCCGCTTCCGAAGCCATCAAGCCGTTCAACGTCGTCATCGTCAAGGACACGGCCTTCGGCGAAGTCATGCTGGCGCGCACCGGCTACACGGGCGAAGACGGCTTTGAAATCGGCGTGGCCGCCACCCAGGTGGAAGCGCTGTGGAACGCTCTGGCTGCCGCCGGCGTCAAGCCGGCCGGCCTCGGCGCGCGCGACACCCTGCGCCTGGAAGCGGGCATGAATCTGTACGGCCAGGACATGGACGAAACCGTCAACCCGCTCGACGCGGGCCTGGCGTGGACCATCGACCTGGTCAGCGAGCGCGACTTCATCGGCAAGGCCGCCCTGCTGGCCAAGGGCCAGAACGCGCAATTCGTCGGCCTGATCCTGCGCGAAAAAGGCGGCGTGCTGCGCGCCCATCAAAAAGTCATCATCGCCGGCAGCGACGCCACGGGCGAAATCACCAGCGGCACCTTCAGCCCCACGATGCAGGAAGCCATTGCTCTCGCGCGCGTGCCGAACGGCGTGGCCGTGGGCGACACCGTGCACGTGGAAATCCGCGGCAAGCAGCTGGCCGCTTCCGTCGTCAAGCTGCCTTTCGTGCGTAACGGTAAAATCCTGGCTGCGTAAGCGTTGATAGAGCCGCCCGCAAGACCGTACAACCATAATCAATAACGAACATTTACCATCTGGAGCCACACATGAACATTCCTGCAGACCTGAAGTACACCGCTTCCCACGAATGGGTACGCCTTGAAGGCGACGGCACCGTCACCGTCGGCATCACCGAATACGCGCAGGACGCGCTGGGCGACATCGTCTTCGTCGAACTGCCAACCGTGGGCAATACCTATGGCGCCGGCGACGATGCCGCCGTGGTGGAATCCGTGAAAGCCGCCAGCGACATCTACGCGCCGGTTGCCGGCGAAGTCGTGGCCGTCAACGACGACGTCGTCAACTCGCCAGAGTCGATCAATGCCGACGCCTACGCCAACTGGCTGTTCAAGATCAAGCCAGCCGACGTGTCGGCCCTGGACGGCCTGCTCGACGCTGCCGCCTATGGCGCCACCACCAGCGCCTGATCGCGTTTGACTCACGGGCCGCGTTTGCGGCCCGTTTGCATTTAGTTTTGTAGCTATACCCCGCCGCCGCGCCCGCGCGCCGCATCCCGGTTTTTCAGTCTTTTTTGGCCTCTATATCATGACCCGCACCAGCCTGACCCAACTCGAAGCACGCGATGCCTTCATCGCCCGCCACATCGGCCCTTCCGCCACCGAACAGCAAGCCATGCTGGCGACCCTCGGCTATCCATCGCGCGCCGCGCTGATCGACGCCCTGGTGCCAAGCAACATCCGCAACAAGGGCGCCCTGCCCCTGGGCGCCTACTCGCAGCCAATGCCGGAACAGGAAGCCCTGTCGCGCCTGAAAGCCATCGCCGGCAAGAACCAGGTCTTGAAATCCCTGATTGGCCAAGGCTATTACAACACCTTCACCCCCGGTGTCGTTTTGCGCAACATCTTTGAAAATCCCGCCTGGTACACGGCCTACACGCCTTACCAGCCCGAGATTTCGCAAGGCCGCCTGGAAGCTATTTTGAACTTCCAGCAGGTGATCACCGACCTGACCGGCATGGGCATCTCGAACGCCTCGATGCTGGACGAAGGCACGGCCGCCGCCGAAGCGATGACATTGATCCAGCGCGTGGGCAAGTCGAAATCGAACGTGCTGTACGTCGCCAATGACGTGCTGCCGCAAACCTTGGAAGTGGTGCAGACGCGCGCCCAGCCGATCGGCATCGAGGTGCGCACTTTTGATCCGGCTGAAATCGAGTCGCTGGACGCCTGCTTCGGCGTGCTCCTGCAATACCCTGGCGTCAACGGTGTCGTGCGCGACTACCGCGCCGGCGTGGAAAAACTGCACGCGAATGGCGCCATGGTCATCGTCGCGGCCGACCTGCTGGCCCTGACCATGCTCACGCCTCCAGGCGAATGGGGCGCCGACGTCGTCGTCGGCAACAGCCAGCGCTTCGGCGTGCCGCTCGGTTTCGGCGGCCCGCACGCAGGGTACCTGTCCACGCGCGATGAATTCAAGCGCAATATGTCGGGCCGCCTGGTGGGCGTGACCGTCGATGCGCAAGGCAACAAGGCGTACCGTTTGGCCCTGCAAACGCGCGAACAGCATATCCGCCGCGAAAAAGCGACGTCGAATATCTGCACGGCGCAAGTGCTGCTGGCCGTGATGGCCTCGATGTACGCCGTCTACCACGGTCCTGCCGGCCTGCTGCAGATCGCCCAGCGCGTGCACCGCTTTACGGGCGTGCTGGCCGCCAACCTGACGACCCTGGGCCACAAGGTCGTCAATACCACCTATTTCGACACCCTGACCATCCAGGTCGCCGATGCGGAAAAACTGCACGCGGCGGCACTGAAGCACGGCGTCAACCTGCGCAAGATCGACACCACCCACGTGGGCCTGTCGCTGGACGAAACCACCACGCGCGACGATATCGCGCTGCTGTGGAACGTCTTCGCCGACGGCGTGGCCAACGCGCCTGCCGCCCCGGACCTCGATAGCGTGGAA
Source organism: Janthinobacterium sp. TND4EL3 (assembly GCF_900156175.1). Lineage (GTDB taxonomy): Bacteria > Pseudomonadota > Gammaproteobacteria > Burkholderiales > Burkholderiaceae_D > Janthinobacterium. The sequence goes on along the minus strand of NZ_FTMV01000012.1, from coordinate 128,915 downwards.
GCGGCTGTGACCAGCGCGCTGCCGGCCAACCTGGCGCGCGAAAGCGCCTACCTGACCCACCCCGTCTTCAACAGCTACCACTCGGAACACGAAATGCTGCGCTACCTGCGCAGCCTGGCCGACAAGGACCTGGCGCTGGACCGCACCATGATCCCGCTCGGCTCGTGCACCATGAAGCTGAACGCGACGAGCGAAATGATTCCCGTCACCTGGCCCGAGTTCTCCAACATCCACCCGTTCGCGCCCGATGCGCAAACGGTGGGCTACCGCGAAATGATCGCGCAGCTGGAAGAAATGCTGTGCGCATTGACGGGCTACGCGGCCGTCTCGCTGCAGCCGAACGCCGGCTCGCAGGGCGAATACGCGGGCCTGCTGGTGATCAAGGCCTACCACGAGTCGCGCGGCGAAGGCCACCGCAACATCTGTTTGATTCCATCGTCGGCGCACGGCACCAATCCCGCATCGGCCAACATGGTCGGCATGCAGGTGGTCGTCACCAGCTGCGACGCCAACGGCAACGTGGACCTGGCCGACCTGAAGGCGAAAGCGGAAAAGCACAGCGCCAACCTGGCCTGCGTGATGGTCACCTACCCATCCACCCACGGCGTGTTTGAAGAAGGCATCCAGGAACTGTGCGAGATCATCCACTCGCACGGCGGCCAGGTCTACATCGACGGCGCCAACATGAATGCGCTGGTCGGCGTGGCCGCTCCCGGCAGTTTTGGGGGCGACGTGTCGCACCTGAACCTGCATAAAACCTTCTGCATCCCGCACGGCGGCGGCGGACCGGGCGTCGGCCCCATCGGCGTGGGCGCCCACCTGGCGAAATTCCTGCCGAACCAGCGCTCGTCGGGCTACCAGCGCGACGTCGCAGGCATCGGCGCCGTCAGCGCCGCGCCATTCGGCTCGGCCAGCATCCTGCCGATTTCGTGGATGTACATCGCCATGATGGGCGCGGAAGGCTTGACGGCGGCGACCGAGACGGCGATCCTGGCGGCGAACTACATCGCGCGCCGCCTGGCGCCGCACTACCCTGTGCTGTATTCGGGCCACGACGGCCTGGTCGCGCACGAGTGCATCCTGGACCTGCGCCCGATCACGGACGCCACCGGCATCAGCAACGAAGACGTGGCCAAGCGTCTGATGGACTTCGGTTTCCATGCGCCGACCATGAGCTTCCCCGTGCCGGGCACCTTGATGATCGAGCCGACGGAAAGCGAATCGAAAGTGGAAATCGACCGCTTCATCGACGCCATGATCGCCATCCGCGCGGAAATCGCCAAGGTCGCCAGCGGTGAATTCGACCACGACGACAATCCGTTGAAGAACGCGCCGCACACGGCACAGGTATTGATGTCGGACAACTGGGAACGCAAGTACAGCCGCGAAATCGCCGCCTACCCGGTCGCTTCCTTGCGCCAGCGCAAATACTGGCCACCGGTCGGCCGCGCCGACAACGTGTACGGCGACCGCAACCTGTTCTGCGGCTGCGCCCCGATCAGCTCGTACGAAGAGGAATGACGCCAGACCAAACCTACTGCGCGTCGCGCTTTGCGGCCGGCGATGCTCACCGTACTCAAGTACGGTAGCGCTTCTTGGCCACAAGGGGGCGCCGAGCCTCACTGACGCTCGCTACGGTTTTGTCAGGCGTCGAAACTCAGCAATCAAGAAATGAAATCCCGGCAAAAGCCGGGAGTATTAAATTAAAACAGAACGGCAGGCCGCAAGGTCTGCCGTTTTTTTATGCGCGCTCTACAGCGCCAGCAAGACGGCCCCAGGCACGCCCAGCACGGTGCCCAGTATCGTCAGGCACACGACGTCACGCCGCTCGCAGCGGGCGCGATACGAACTCCAGGCGGCAAACAGCAGCGCCACGGCTACGCCGCTGAGCGAAATTCCCACTTCCGTCATGCCGTCTCTCCCCTCATAGTTTCTTCCTTCATCGTTCTCATCCTTTCATTGACCGCGATAGCTACCTATCGGTAGGTAGCCAGTGTACAATAAAAAAGACGGCGGTGTCCATGCCGCGTTTTTTGACGATATGAAGGAAATGCAATGCAGCAGCAAACCACCCTCCCCGCCGCCAGTCTCGCTCTGGCGGCTTCCCTGGCCCTGGTGGCCGTGCTCGGTCCGGCCGGCATCGACATGTACCTCGCTTCCATGCCGGCCATGGCGCGCGAGCTGCACACCTCGTATGCGAATGTGCAGCTGAGCCTGACCGTTTTCCTGCTGGCCCTGGGCGGCGGGCAGCTGCTGTGCGGGCCGCTCACCGACATGCTGGGCCGGCGCCGTCCGCTCCTGGCCGGCATCGCCGTCTATATCGCGGCGGCCCTGTGGGCCGCGCAGGCGGATCAGTTGACCACCCTGCTGCTGGCGCGCGCGGTGCAAGGCCTGGGCGCGGCGCTGACCCTGGTCGTGGTGATGAGCATGGTGCGCGACGTGGCCGACGGCGTCCAAGCGGCGCAGCTGTTTGCCCTCCTGATGACCATCGTGGGCCTGGCGCCCGTGCTGGCGCCCGCCGTGGGCGGCTTGCTCGACGCACATTACGGCTGGCGCGCCGTGATGCTGGCCCTGGCCGCGCTGGGCGCCTTGACCCTGCTCAATAGCGCGTTGTTCCTACCGGAAACCTTGCCGCCGAAGCAGCGGGTGTCGCCGAAAGGCATGCACCGCACGTATGCGCGCATCGCGCTCGACCGCGCCTTCCTGCTGCCCGCGCTGGCCCTGTCCGCCACTTTCTTTTTCCTGTTTGCGTATATCGGCGGCGCGTCGCTCGTGTACCAGCGCGATTTCGGCCTGTCCGCCGGCAGCTTCGGCCTCGTCTTCGGCGCCACGGGCGTGGCCGTGCTGCTCGGTGCGCTGGCCAGCGGGCGCCTGGTAGGCCGCCATGGCGTGGCGCGCTTGAGCGTGGCGGGCAGCGCCGCCATGCTGGCCGGCGCGGGGCTGGCCCTGCTCGGCGCCTGGGGCGGAGGGGGAATCATGGCCGTCGTCCCCGGCATGTTCGTGGCCCTGTTTGGCCTGGGCATGGCGGAAGCGGCGCTGATGGCCATGGCCATGGGTTCGCAGCAGCGCGCGCTCGGTTCCACGGCGGCATTGCTGGGCGCCATACAGATGAGCTTGTCATCGCTGGCCACGCCGCTGGCAGCCGGCCTGTCCGAACGGGGACCGCTGCCCTGGCTGCTGTTCTTGACCGTGGCCGGCCTGCTGGTATCATGGCTGACCCTGGCCACTGCGCGCGTCCATCCGGCACCCGCCAGCAGCCTGGGAGCGCACTGACGCCTCACCCACTCTCACCCCAATGATGAAAAAACGCTCGGCCTCGGCCGATAACATCTGTGCCGTCGCCGTCGTCCATTTTTCGGAACACGGCTACGACGCTTCCTCCCTCAGCGACATCGCCGCGCAAGCCGGCATGCGCAAGGCGTCGCTGTATTCGCACTTCGCCGGCAAGGACGCCCTGTTTCTGGACGTGTTTGCCGACGCGCTGGCCGAAGAGCATGCCTTCATGGATGCCTGCTTCGCCGACGAGGCCGCGCTGGCGGCGCCGGGCGGACAGCGGGCCGGTGCCCTGTACTGCGACCGCATGGCGCAGCGCTATGCGGAGTCAGCCCATTTGCGCTTCTTGCTGCGCACGGCGTATTTGCCGCCCGCGCCCCTGCGCGTGGAAGTGGGCACGGGCTACGAAGCCTTGCTGGCGCAATTGCAGCGCCATTACGTGGCCAGCCTGGGGCGATTGGCGCCCGCCCTGCCGCCGCAACGCGTCAACCTGTACGCGCAAGCCTACCTGGGCATCGTCGACAGCCTGCACGTGGAACTCATTTACGCGGGCGGCGCCGCGCTGCAGCAGCGCCATGCGGCGCTGTGGCAGATATTGTCCGATTCGCTGGCCAGCAGAGTCCAGTGAACTCGTGACAAGTTAAGCATCCAGGAGCATCATCACAGCCGACAATACCAGCAACTGAAAAAAAGCGAGAAACAAAGCTCGTGGTATCGGCGGCATGAACTGCCATTGCAAGCTCTTCGTCGGTGAAATCAACGCAAACTTATTGCTTCCTACGCAATAAAATAATGCCGATACAGCCAAGGAAAAAAACCTTACATTCGCCGGTCCAACTTCAGGAGCAAAGGCGCAGCCAAAGAAAATTAAGGAGAAAAAAAATAGAGAAATGCGGGAAATTTTCTGTCCCAACTGAAGTTGTATTTGAGATTCCATAATTTTTATCATTGATTTTAGTTACTCAAGTTGCGCTTCGAACGACTGCTCCTTGCCGTTGTTGGCAGGTCACGCCCTTTGATGTTGAAAAACTCAGGTACGTCCACCATTAGATCAATATTCTGCGAGCCCAGCCCGGCCTGTACCGCCGCCGGTGAACGACCACCGGCGGCCTGGAGGTTGGAGACCTCCCAAAACTGTAGCCACTCAATTTCTTCAACGCAATGAACCGAAAGACGTCGGCCGCTGCCAATCATGCTCGCCATATAAGAGTCATTCACGGGTTTCTACGCATGCGGAGCAGCAGCATCGTGGAAGCTGGCAGGGAGCGCGTAGCCTTTGGCGAGGCGCGCCACGCCAAAAATGGCTCAGGCTCAGGCGTGCACCAGTAGAAAGCCGGTCAGCGGAACGACGGCAAACAGCACAACAACGCCAAGGCATCCTGATGTCGAGCAGGATCTGGAAGCTGCAGGAGTAGCGCATCCGCGTACCCGAGCATAACGGATTGCCAAGCAGAAAGAATCACACATTGTCACAACAACGCGAATGGCCGAGGCCTCGGACTTTCGTGTTCGTCCACACTAACATTACACTTTGGAAACCTAAGATTTCTTCAGTTGACACTGTTGCAGCACGTGCATAAGATGCCCCCATTATTCATTTACGGAGTCCCACGTGGGTACTTGTTCTAGTGACAGTAGCCGATCTTGTATCGGTGATTGCCTCGGCAGCTAAACAGCAAGCAACGCGGAACTCTCTTTCCTCCGTGCCTTGCTGAGCAAGGTGCGGTGTCTCGCGCGGCCAGTCCGGCCGCGCGCCTCTCCCTCCCTCTTTCCGATCGCGACCGGCTACTGACCCGGATTGCCCGCCAGCACTATTGTGTCTAGGCGGCACGCAAGTCTTGCCTGCGGCTGCGCCGCCCGTCAACACCTCGTCGTGAAAGGAAGAGCATGAATCTCTTCACCCGTTTGTTCGAATCGTTCCTGCGCAAGCGCCACACGGCCGGCAACTTCCGCCGCCGCGCCATGCCGCTGGAAAACAGCACGGCCCGCCCCGTGCCCGACCACCTGGCGCGTCAGCTGCTGGCAGCCGCCCATGAAGAGCTCGACAGCGCCCTGAACCGCCTGCACACGCGCCTGGAAGGCTTGCGCGATGCCGAGGCGCAAGTCATCGGCGCGCAAACGGGGCCGAATGAAGTCGAACACGAAAAACCGCTGGCCTGGTACCAGCATCTGTGGCTGTGCTACAAGAATCCGTTCAACCTGCTGCTCACCGTGCTGGCGATTGTTTCCTACCTGACGGAAGACCCGAAAGCCACTATCGTCATCGGCACCATGGTGATTTTGTCGACCCTGCTGCGCTTCGTGCAGGAAGGCCGTTCGAACCGGGCCGCCGAACGCCTGAAAGCCATGGTCAGCAACACGGCCACCGTGCTGCGCAACGGCCAGCAGGCCGAATTGCCAATCCGACAACTGGTGCAGGGCGACATCATCGTGCTGTCGGCCGGCGACATGATCCCCGCCGACTGCCGTCTGCTGTCCGCCAAAGACCTGTTTGTCAGCCAGGCCGCCATGACGGGTGAATCCTTGCCCGTGGAAAAGATGGCCGAGCTGGCCGACGCCCATGGCAAAGACCCCATGGACCTGGCCAACCTGCTGTTCATGGGCACGAATGTGATCTCGGGCGCGGCCACGGCGCTGGTCCTGGCCACGGGCAACCGCACGTATTTCGGCACCATCGCCACGCGCGTGACGGCCACCGAGCGCACGCCGACGGCGTTCGAGGCGGGCGTGAACAGCGTCAGCTGGCTGCTGATCCGCTTCGCCCTCGTGATGGCGCCGCTCGTGTTCCTCATCAATGGTTGGACCAAGGGCGACTGGATGGAAGCGTTTTTGTTCGCCCTGTCCGTGGCCGTCGGCCTGACGCCGGAAATGCTGCCCATGATCGTCACCAGCACCCTGGCCAAGGGCGCCGTAAAACTGTCGAAAAAGAAAGTCGTCGTCAAGCGCCTGGACGCCATCCAGAACTTCGGCGCCATGGACGTGCTGTGCACGGACAAGACGGGCACCTTGACGCAGGACAAGATCGTGCTGGAACGCCATACGGACGTGTTTGGCCAGCAATCGGACGAAGTACTGCAATTTGCCTACCTGAACAGCCACTACCAGACGGGCCTGAAAAACCTGCTCGACCGCGCCGTGCTCGACCACGTGGAATTGCAGACGGAAATGCAGCTGGCCCGCGATTACGTGAAGGTCGATGAAATCCCGTTCGATTTCGTGCGCCGCCGCATGTCCGTCGTCGTTTCCGAAAAGAATGATCACCATGAACTGATCTGCAAGGGCGCCGTCGAGGAAATCCTTGCCGCCTGCAGCCATCTGCGCCTCAATGGCGTCAACGTGCCGCTCGACGCCGCCCTGCTGGACAAGGTGCTGGAAACCACGCACGGCCTGAACGCGGAAGGTTTACGCGTGGTCGCCGTGGCCGTCAAGGAAGTGCCGCCCCATAAGACCGTGTACGGCGTGGCCGATGAAACGGCGCTGACCCTGATCGGCTATGTCGCCTTCCTCGATCCGCCCAAGGAATCGACGGCGCCCGCCCTGCGCGCGCTGGCGGAACATGGCGTCACCGTGAAAGTATTGACGGGGGACAACCACCTGGTGACGGCGAAGATCTGCCGCGAAGTGGGCCTGGCCGTGCACGGCGTGCTGCAAGGCCCGCAACTGGACGACATGGACGACGCCACCCTGGCCCGCGCGGCCGAAGACAATACCGTGTTTGCCAAGCTCAGCCCGCTGCACAAGGAGCGCCTCGTGCGCGCCCTGCGCGGCAATGGCCATATCGTCGGCTTCATGGGCGACGGCATCAACGACGCGCCCGCCCTGCGCGCGGCCGACATCGGCATTTCCGTCGATTCCGCCGTCGATATCGCCAAGGAAGCGGCCGACATCATCCTGTTGGAAAAAAGCCTGATGGTGCTGGAAGAAGGCGTGCTGGAAGGCCGGCGCACCTTCAGCAACATGCTCAAATATATCCGCATGACGGCCAGCTCGAACTTCGGCAATGTGTTTTCCGTGCTGGTGGCCAGCGCCTTCCTGCCATTCTTGCCCATGCTGCCGCTGCACCTGCTGGTGCAAAACCTGCTGTATGACGTGTCGCAGATCGCCATTCCCTTCGACAATGTCGATGCCGAACTGATCCAGCAACCGCTGAGCTGGAACCCGCGCGACATCGGCCGCTTCATGGTCTTTTTCGGCCCCATCAGCTCGATCTTCGACATCAGCACGTTTATCCTGATGTGGCATGTGTTCGGCGCGAATACGCCGGAACAGCAAACCCTGTTCCAGTCCGGCTGGTTCGTCGTGGGCTTGCTGACGCAGACGCTGATCGTGCATCTGATCCGCACGCCCAGGCTGCCCTTCATCGACAGCATCGCGTCCGTGCCCCTGCTGGTGGCCACGACCCTCATCATGGCCGTGGGCGTGTTCCTGCCGATGGGACCGCTGGCGACCTACTTCAAGCTGCAAGCCTTGCCACTGGGCTACTTCCCCTGGCTGCTGGGCATTCTCGTCTGCTACACCCTGCTGACGACTTTGATGAAACGCTACTATCTGCGCAAATTCGGCTGGCAATAGTATGATGAGCCGCTCTTTCCCTTACAAAAGGCGCGCATGAGCGGCTCCTCTCTTTCCAAACGTCATCTCGCCCTGCTGCTGTCGGCCCTCGTGTTTCCCGGCAGCGGGCATTTCTTACTAAAACGCAAGGCACGCGGCTGCCTCTTCCTCGTGCCGGCCCTGGTCGCACTGGCGCTCGTATTGCGCCAGATCATGGCACGATTGGACCAGGTCATGGCACAGATCGACAGCGGCGCCCTGCCCCTCGACGTGCAGCTGATCATGGAAAAAGTCGACGCGCTGTCGGTCAATGACGGCCCCGCCATGACGGTGGCCGTTTGTGTGCTGGTGGCGTGCTGGATAGGCAGCCTGATCGACACCTTGCTGATCAAGCCATGACGGCGGAGGCAGAGGCGCGCAAACTGCGCAAAGAGGCGAGGATGCAGGCGCGCCGCGCCCAGCTGGCGCTCAAGCGGCAGGACGACGGCGGCCCGCTGGCCTGGCGCGGCTGGTTCGACGGTTCCGCCCACCCGAACCCTGGCAAGCTGGGCATAGGCGCACTGCTGCTGGGGCCGAACGGCGAACGCATCGAAGTGAGCGAAGCGGCCGGCCATGGCAGCAGCAGCGACGCGGAGTATGCGGCCCTGACGGCCGTGCTGCAGGCGGCACTCAAGGTGCGCCCGCCGCCCGTGCAACTGCTGCTGTACGGCGACAGCCAGGTGGTGATCAATGACGTGCTGGGAACGACGCCGGTCGGCGCCAAGGGCCTGGAAGTACAAAGGGCCAGCGTAGTGGCCCTGCTGCAGCAATTCAATGATGTCAGCTTGCGCTGGCTGCCGCGCCACAGGAATGGCGAGGCGGACCGGCTGTCCCAGCTGGCGGTCGCCGGCTGGAAGGAAAATCCTCCACTGCCGGACGATTAAGCGGCGCGGCCGATCCGCAACGCTTCTTGCTGTGCCTTGGCCGCCGGACGCTTGACGCCGTTCAAACCGCTGACACTGGCCTGCTGGGCATTGAGCTTGAACACGCTGACCACTTGCGCCAGGTTGTGCGCCTGGTGCTGCATCGATTCGGCCGCGGCCGCCGACTCTTCCACCAGCGCCGCATTTTGTTGCGTCACGGCATCCATCTGGCCGATGGCGCGGTTGATCTCGTCGATGCCCACGCTTTGCTCGCTGCTGGCGGCCGTGATTTCCGTGATGATGTCGCTCACGCGCTGCACGCTGTCGACGATGTCGTTCATGGTCGAGCCGGCTTGCGCCACCAGCATGCTGCCCGCGTTGACTTGCTCCACGGACGCGCCGATCAGGGTCTTGATCTCCTTCGCGGCCGAAGCGGAACGCTGGGCCAGGTTGCGCACTTCGGACGCCACGACGGCAAAGCCGCGGCCCTGTTCGCCCGCGCGGGCCGCTTCCACGGCCGCATTCAGGGCCAGGATGTTGGTCTGGAAGGCGATGCCGTCGATGACGCTGATGATGTCGACAATCTTGTTCGACGACGTATTGATCGATTCCATCGTGCCCACCACCTGCGCCACCACTTCGCCGCCCTTGACGGCCACTTGCGCCGCCGAAGCCGCCAACTGGTTCGCCTGGCGCGCATTGTCCGCATTCTGTTTCACGGTCGACGTCAATTCTTCCATCGACGAGGCGGTTTCTTCCAAGGAACCGGCCTGCTCTTCCGTGCGGGAAGACAGGTCTTGATTTCCGGCGGCAATCTGCGTCGAGGACGTCGCGATGCTGTCCGTGCCGCTGCGCACTTCGCCCACGATATTGAGCAGGCTGGTGTTCATATCCTTCAGCGCCTGCAGCAATTGCCCCGTTTCATCCTTGGCGCTGGCGTCGATCTGCGCCGTCAGGTCGCCATCGGCCACCTTGCGGGCGATCTCGACGGCCGTGCGCAGGGGCCGCACGATGCCCATCGTCAAGACCCAGGCGCAGGCGATACCGAAGGCCAGCGCCAGCGCGGCCAGCACCAGCATCAGGTTGCGGCTGGTCTTGGCCACTTCGTCGATCTCGCGCGCGGTGGCGTCGATGCTGGCACGCTGGTGCTCCAGCATGTTCATGATGACTTTCTGGTATTTCGTCGATCCGGGCACGAAGACGGCCTGGAAGGCCTTGTCCGCCTCTTCCGTCTGCCCGGCCGCCTTCAGCTTCGATACTTGCTCACGAGCATCCAGATACACCTTGCGCATGTCGCTGACCTGGCGGAACAGTTCCGTTTCTTGCGGGCCAGAAATCAGGGCTTCGATTTTCTTTTGCAGCTCACCCGAGACGACGGACGACTGTTTCGCTTCTTCCGCGAAATACGGTCCCAGCGAGGTGTCGGAACTGCGCACGATGGCCGTGGTGCGGCGGATGCCGCTGTCGATCTTGCTGTACCAGTCAGAAATATAGCGTTCCTTCGCCAGCGGCTGCTCCATCATGGTGCGCGTGGCCGTGGCCACGTCGTGCAAACGCCACACGCTGATGCCGGTAATGACCATGGAAAACAGTAAAATGACGGCAAAACCGAGGCCGAGGCGCACACCAATACTGACGTTTCTTAACAAATTCATGTGAATATCCTAAAAAGCGGAACCAGACTACATAAGAGGGAAGGCTGAACAAGGCAGCCAGCGCAGCAGGCAAACGCTGCCGCGCTCGCCACTGGTCGTGCAAGAACGCTTAGCCGAGGCGCAAGGCGCGCGGCGGTGCTTCCTTGCCTGCCGGGCGTTGCACCCCCTTCAAGCTGCCGGCACCGGCCTGCCCGGCGTTGAGCTTGAAGACGCTGACCACTTGCGCCAGCTTGTGCGCCTGGTGCTGCATCGATTCGGCCGCAGCCGCCGACTCTTCCACCAGCGCCGCATTTTGTTGCGTCACAGCATCCATCTGGCCGATGGCCCGGTTGATCTCGTCGATGCCCACGCTTTGCTCGCTGCTGGCGGCCGTGATTTCCGTGATGATGTCGCTCACGCGCTGCACGCTGTCGACGATGTCGTTCATGGTCGAGCCGGCCTGCGCCACCAGCATGCTGCCCGCGTTGACCTGTTCCACGGACGCGCCGATCAGGGTCTTGATCTCCTTCGCGGCCGAAGCGGAACGTTGCGCCAGGTTGCGCACTTCGGTCGCCACGACGGCAAAGCCGCGGCCCTGTTCGCCCGCGCGGGCCGCTTCCACGGCCGCATTCAGGGCCAGGATGTTGGTCTGGAAGGCGATGCCGTCGATGACGCTGATGATGTCGACAATCTTGTTCGACGACGTATTGATCGATTGCATCGTGCCCACCACCTGCGCCACCACTTCGCCGCCCTTGACGGCCACTTGCGCCGCCGAAGCCGCCAACTGGTTCGCCTGGCGCGCATTGTCCGCATTCTGTTTCACGGTCGACGTCAGCTCTTCCATCGACGAGGCGGTTTCTTCCAGGGAACCGGCCTGCTCTTCCGTGCGGGAAGACAGGTCTTGATTTCCGGCGGCAATCTGCGTCGAGGACGTCGCGATGCTGTCCGTGCCGCTGCGCACTTCGCCCACGATATTGAGCAGGCTGGTGTTCATGTCTTCCAGCGCCTGCAGCAGCTGCCCCGTTTCATCCTTGGCGCTGGCGTCGATCTGCGCCGTCAGGTCGCCATCGGCCACCTTGCGGGCGACGTCCACGGCCGTGCGCAGGGGACGCACGATGCCGGCCGTCAACAACCACGCGCAAACGACGCCAAAGGCCAGCGCCAGGGCCGACAGCAGCAACAGCAGATTGCGGCTGGTGCTGGCGATCTCGTCGATCTGGCGCGCCGTGGCGTCGATGGTGGCGCGCTGGTGTTCCAGCAAGCCGTAGACCATCTTCTGGTATTTGGCGGCGGCGGGAACGAAGGTCTTTTCAAATACTTCGTTGGCGGCCTCGGACTGGGACTCGCCCTTGAGCTTGTAAACCTGGTCGCGCGAGCCGACATAGACTTCGCGCAATTCCAGCAAGCCGGCAAACATGGCCTGCTCTTTCGGGTCCTTCAGCAAGGCCGCGATCTTCTTTTGCAGGACCGCGGAGCTGGCGGACGACACTTTCGACTCTTCGGCGAAATAGCCGCTCAGCGAAGTGTCGCTGCTGCGGGCGATGGCGATCGTGCGGCGCACGGCGCTGTCGATGCGCGTATACCAGTCGGAAATATAGCGTTCCTTGGCCAGCGGCTCTTCCATCATCGTGCGCGTGGCGCTGGCCACGTCATGCAAACGCCAGACACTGATGCCGGTGATGATCATGGAAAACAGCAAAATAATGGCAAAACCCAAGCCCAGTCGTACCCCGATGCTGACGTTTCTTAACAAATTCATGTGAACTATCCTAATATCCTGAAGAGAGGCCCTGCAGCCAGCGCCAGTGACAGCAAGGCAGACGCCGCCAAACCTGGGCTGACAAGTAAACTGGCGCACGGTTCGGTTGAACCGTGCGCCAGGAAAATGCGCTAGCGTGCTCCCTGCGGAAACGATATGCAATACTTAATGTCAATAGTTTTTGACAATATGCAGGGAAATCCTGTTCATTGCGGCATTACGCCGCCAGTTTCTCGATCAAACCCATGTCGGCGCTGGACATCAGCTGGTCGATATCGACCAGGATCAGCATGCGCTCGTCGATGGTGCCCAGGCCGATCACGTATTCCGTGTTGATCGAGCGCCCCATGTCCGGCGCCGGCTTGATCTGTTCCGGCAGCAAGGTCGTGACGTCGGAGACGCGGTCGACCACCATGCCGACGACGCGGTTGCCGATATTGAGGATGATGACGACGGTGAACTGGTCATAGCTGGGCGTGCCCAGGTTGAACTTGATGCGCATGTCGACGATCGGCACGATGATGCCGCGCAGGTTGACCACGCCCTTGACGAACTCGGGCGCGTTGGCGATGCGGGTCGGCGTTTCATAGCTGCGGATTTCGCTGACCTTCTGGATATCGATGCCGTACTCTTCCTGGCCCAGGGTAAAAGCCAGGTATTCGGCGGCCTTGGCGACGGCCGTACCAGTGTCGCTGGAAATGGTGCTCATGATGTTCCTTTAATTAAATATGTCGCCCGGGGCTACAGGCCAAGGCGCCCTGCGCGCATGCCATGGACGTGGGAAGAGCCGACAAACGAACGGTTCCCGCCTGTTTGTTGTGCAAATACTTTCTTGTAATTAGCTTAGACTTCTAATTTCCGTGCGGCAATGTTACCCTATGTAAATATTACATGCACTAAAAAAGAGCATCGGGCGCCATGTAGCGTTGCCAGGGAAAAACAAAACCGGCGCGCCCGCGCGGCGTCCACGCCACCGTGCCCGGCGATTCATGCCACACTGCGTGCTTTGCCTTAGAAAAGTCTGAACATGCACTCCTTGCTTTCCCAATGGCAACCACGCCTGCTGGCGCTAGCCACGGCCGGCCTGGGCGACGACAGCGCCCACGACATCAACCATTTGCACCGCGTGTGGCGCAACGCCGCCGTCCTGCTGCAAGAGCATGGGCAGGCCGATGCGCTCACCGTGATGGCCGCCTGCTATCTGCATGACCTGGTCAACCTGCCGAAAAACCACCCCGAGCGCCATCTGGCCTCGCGCCAGGCCGCCGCGCTGGCTTGCCGCCAGCTGGCGCAGCTCGATTTCCCGGCAGACAAACTGGCCGGCGTGGCCCACGCCATCGAGACGCACAGTTTTTCCGCCAACCTCCCGCCGCACACCATCGAAGCGCAGATCGTGCAGGATGCCGACCGCATCGACGCGCTGGGCGCCGTCGGCCTGGCGCGCCTGTTCTACACGGCCGCGCGCATGGACAGCGCCCTGGCGCATGGGGCGGACCCGCTGGCCCGGCACCGCGAACTCGACGACAAGGCATACGCGCTCGACCATATCGTCACCAAGCTCGACAAACTGCCCGGCAAGATGCAGACGGCGGCCGGCCGCGCCCTGGCCGAACAGCGCCTGGCCGTGCTGACGGATTTCCGCGCCGCCTTTGCCGACGAATGGGGCATGAGCGCATAACATTGGTGGCGATAGCCAGCATGGCCCATGCTGTCTATAATGCAAGCCTCAGCGATCGCGCCGCGCGCCAGCAGACCACTGCAAGGCGCCGGCGCCTTGCCAACGCGCCGAAAGCATGCATGTCCGATAAAACCAGCCCCGACAGTCATTTGCCGCCCTCGCCAGCCGCGCCTGAGCGTGCCGGCAATCTCAACTTCATCCTCGTCTGTGTCTTCATCGACATGCTGGGCATCGGCCTGGTCGTGCCCGTGCTGCCCATCCTGATCGGCGACTTTGTCAGCGGCAAGGATGCGCAGGCATTCTGGTACGGCATCATGGCGGCCGTCTTCGGCTTGCTGCAGTTCATCTTCATGCCCATGCTGGGCGCCATCAGCGACCGCGTGGGGCGCCGCCCCGTGCTGCTGTACTCGATGGCCGGCATGGGCGTCAATTTCCTCGCCACGGGCTGGGCGCCCAACCTGGCCTGCCTGTTCATCGGCCGCATCATCGGCGGCGTCTCGTCGGCCAGCATGTCCGTGGCCTCGGCCTACGCCTCCGACATTTCCACGCCAGACAACCGCGCCAAGAGCTTCGGCAAGATCGGCGCCGCCTTCGGCCTGGGCTTCATCTGCGGTCCCATGCTGGGCGGCCTGCTGGGCGAAATCAATCTGCACCTGCCGTTCTACGTGGCGGCCGGCCTGTCGGCGGCCAACTTCATCTATGGCTATTTCTTCGTGCCCGAATCGCTGGCGCGGGGCCCCGGCCCCCGCCCGCCCTTCACCCTGGCGCGCATCAACCCGTTCGCGGCCCTGCTCAAGCTGGCGCGCCGCGTGGAAATCCGCGGCCTGGTGGTGGCCTTCGGCCTGATGACGTTCGCGCAAATGATGCTCAACACTACCTGGGTGCTGTACACGCATTTCCGCTTCGACTGGACGCCGCGCCAGAACGGCATCGCCCTCTTCTGCGTGGGCCTGTGCGCGGCCGTCGTGCAGGCGGGCTTGCTGGGCATGCTCATCAAGCGCTTTGGCGAGGTGCGCTTGTCCTTGCTGGGCATGGCATCGGGCGCCCTCACCTACCTGCTGTACGGCCTGGCCACGCAGGGCTGGATGATGTACGCCTTGATCCTGTGCAACCTGCTGGCCTTTGCCGCCGGTCCCGCCCTGCAAGGCATCATCTCGAAGTCATCGGGCGCCGGCGAACAGGGTGAACTGATGGGCTCCCTGCAATCGATCAGCAGCCTCGGCATCATCATCATGCCCTTGCTGGGCAGCATGATCCTGGGCGAAGTGAGCCACCTGCCGGCGCAGGACTGGCGCATCGGCAGCACCTTCTATCTGTGCGCCATCATGCAAACCCTGGGCATCATCGTGGCCTGGCGCTACTTCCAGGCGCAGCGCCAGGCCAGGCTTGCGGTTTCCACCACAAAGTAGTCGGCAGGATAATATTGCATTTGAGAAATAAATAGGCGAAAATGGACAATCCGCCGCGCGTCACCGACGCCCGGCATTCGATGGTGAGCAAGGATGGGTATGACTGACTTTTATTCCAGCGCCTGGCGCCGAACCGTGGCCATGCTGGCGCTGGCGCTGCCGTCGCTGGCGGCGGCGCAATGCTCGCGCGACATCCAGGTGCCCGTCTCGGCCATCGGCGCCAGCGTGGTGATCAATGGCGCCACGATCAGCGGCATCTACCCTGACTTGCTGCGCAGCATGGGGGCCAAGCTCGGCTGCAACTTCATCTTCACGCCCGTGCCCCGCGCGCGCCTGGAAGCCATGTTCGAGGCAGGCAAGGCGGACCTGCTGATTCCCGCCAGCAGCACGCCGCGGCGCGACCAGCACGGCCTGTTCATTCCCCTGATGGGCAACCGCCCCCTGCTGATCTCGCTGCAGGGGACGCGCGCGCCCATCAACACCATGCAGGAACTGATCGAACGGCGCGAGCTGCGCGTGGCCCTCGTGCGCGGCTACGACTATGGCGTGTCCTACCAGGCGCTGGCCAAGGAATTGAGCAGCCAGGGCCGCCTGTTCTATGAAGTCGACGCCCTGTCCGTGGCGCGCCTGATGCAAAGCGGCTTCATCGACGCCACCATCATGAGTCCCACCATCCTGGCCGGCGTGGCGCAGAACGATGCGCGCGTGTATGGCCTGGCCGACCGTTTGCGCCTGGAAGCCTTGCCGGAATTGCCATGGGGCATGAGCGGCGTCTACCTGTCGCGCAAGTCGCTGACGGCGGAAGACCAGGCGGCCCTGCGCGAACTGCTGGAAAAAGCGGGCCGCTCGGGCACGCTGATGGAGGGTTTCCAGCGCCATCACCGCCAGGAACTGCTGTCGCTGAGCATACGCCCCCGCTAAGGCGCCCATGTCCGGCCTGGTCGTCGCCGTCGTGCTGTTTGCCGCCCTGCTGCATGCCAGCTGGAACGCCATCGTCAAGGCGGGCAAGGATACCTTCCTCACGACCGTGCTGGTCTCCGCTGGCGCGGCCCTGATCTCGCTGGCGGTCTTGCCCTTCGTCAATACTCCCGCTCCCGCCAGCTGGCCTTACCTGGCAGCCTCCTCCGTGGCACAGCTCGCCTATTACTCGCTGCTGGCGGCCGCCTACAAGGCGGGCGACATGAGCCACGCCTATCCCCTGATGCGCGGCAGCGCGCCGCTGCTCGTGGCGCTGGCCAGCTGGCCGCTGATCGGCGAACGCCTTTCTTCCATGCAGATGGGCGCCGTCGCCTGCATCAGCGCGGGCATCTTTGCCCTGTATTTTGCCGCGCGCACGCCCGCCATGCCTGGCATCGCGCAAAGCGCAGGGCGCGCCACGGCCTTTGCGCTGGGCAACGCCTGCGTGATTGCCAGCTATACCCTCATCGACGGCATCGGCGTGCGCCTGTCCGGCGCGCCGGCCGCCTACACGATGTGGATTTTTGTGCTGAACGGCGCCGGACTGCTGCTGTGGACCTTGCTGCGCCGCCGCGCCGGCTTGTTTGCGTATGCGCAAACGCAATGGCAGCTGGCCGCCTTCGGCGGCTTCGGCACCCTGGCCTCGTACGGCCTGGCCCTGTGGGCCATGACGCAGGCGCCCGTGGCCGCCGTCGCGGCCCTGCGCGAAACGTCGATCCTGTTCGCCATCGCCATTGCGGCGCTGTTCCTGCGCGAAAAAATCAGCTCCCGCCGCTACCTGGCCATCGCCCTGATCGCGGCGGGCGCCATCCTCATGCGAATCGCTTAGCGGGCGTCGAGCGGCGCGATCGGCAATTCGATCGCGCTGGCCGCCCCTGCCGCGTGGTACACGCGCTGCGTCGCCTTCTTGTAATCGCCTGGCTGGGCCAGGAAGATGTTCGGCACGAAGGTTTGCGGGTTGCGGTCGTACAGGGGGAACCAGCTCGACTGCACTTGCACGGCAATGCGGTGGCCGGGCAGGAAAACGTGATTCGCGTTCGGCAAGGCGAAACGGTAGCGCTCCACTTTACCGGCCGGTATCGGCGTCGGGTGCTCGAAGCTGTCGCGGTAACGGCCACGGAAGATGTCCATCGCCACGCCCAGCTGGTAGCCGCCCATGGCCGGCTGCGACGGCACTTCGTCCGGATACACGTCGATCAGTTTCACCACCCAGTCCGCATCCGTGCCGCTGGTGGCGGCAAACAGCTTGACCACGGGCGCACCGGCGATGCGCACGGCCTCCTGCAACGGCTCGGAAATGTAGCTGAGCACGTCCGTGCGGTCCGCATAGCCGCGCTGGTCGCTGACCAGCCAGGGTTTCCACTGCTCGCCGTCGCCGAGGCGCACGGGACGCGCGACGAAGGGCACGGGTTTGGCCGGATCGGCCACGTATTCGTCGAAAGCGCCTTGCGCCGCATCCGCAGCGCCCGCTGGCGCCGCAAAACCCAGCCTGGAACCGTCTTGCAGGTAGATCGGCGTCAGCTTGGTGTCGCAGGTCTCGCAAGCCAGCGGCCACTGCTGCAGGCGCTGCCACTGGTTCGTGCCGCTCTGGTAGGACACGACGGGCGCCGTGTTCGCCTCCGGCGCGCCATCCTTCAGGTATTGATTGAGGAATGGCTGCATGACTTTTTCGCGGAACTGGCGCGCCGTGTCGCCGTCGAACTTCAGGGCGCCCAGGCTGGAACCGTCATAGTTGACGCCGCTGTGGCGCCACGGGCCGATGGCCAGGTAATTGAGGTTGTTGCGCTTGTCGCGCCCTTCCATCGCCGCGTAGCTGGCATAGGCGCCATAGATATCTTCCTGGTCCCACTGGCCCACCACATGCATGGTGGGCACGATCAGCGGACGCTTGGCGAGGATTTTATCGAGCGCCTGTTCCTGCCAGTAACTGTCATAGGCCGGATGCTCGAACAGCTTTTTCGTGTACGCCAGCTTGTCGATGCCGAATTTCTTCGCGTAATCACCGGCCGAGCCGATGCGCAGATAGGCGTCGTACTCGTCATAGACGCCCAGCACGGGCGACTCGGCGCTGCCGCGCACGCTCGTCTGCCACGCCAGGTAGGACAGGCTCGGCATGCGGAAGGCGCCGTTGTGGAACCAGTCGTCGCCGCGCCAGCCATCGACCATGGCGCTCATGGGGATGGCTACCTTCAGCGCCGGATGCGGATCGACCAGGGCCATCAGCACCGTATGGCCCTCGTACGAGGAACCCAGCATGCCCACCTTGCCATTGCTTTCGGGAACATTCTTCGACAGCCAGTCGATGGTGTCCCACGCATCGGTCACGTTGTCGACCTTGGTATTGTTGAGCGGGCCGCGCACGGGGCGCGTCATCACGTAATCGCCTTCGGAGCCATGCTTGCCGCGCACGTCCTGGAATACGCGGATGTAGCCGTTTTCCACGAGGGTATCGTCGCCCTGCGGCAAGGTGGCCAGCATGCTGGCGCTCGACGCGCGCTGGGCCCGGCGGGCCGCATTGTACGGCGTGCGCGTGAGCATGATGGGCGCCCGTTTGGCGTCCTTTGGCACGACGATCACCGTGTACAGCTTGACGCCGTCGCGCATGGGAATCATCACCACGCGCTTGACGTAATCATTGACATCCGGCATGACCAGCCTGGCGCCGATGTCGGGCGTCATGGGGGGCGTTTGCGCCATCGCGGGCGCGGCAAACAGGGAACTGATAACAAAAGCCAGGCCGGTGAGCCGGACGGGGGACGACACGCGCATACTGTTCTCCAATGATTCATGCCACGCAAAAGTGGCCGAATGGCAATAGTACCCGGAAAGCAAGTTCCGCAACAGGCAAGCCTGTGACGCGGCGCAGCAGATAAATCGGAGCGCAACTTGACAGAACGCGCCTGAACTGCAACCATAACGCCATGAAATTTATCCCGTCACAACACGCCTGCTTGAATTGGTGGTCCCGCTCACTTTCGCGCGGCCACTCTATAGTGATGTGAATTTGATCCACGCCGCCTCGATCGGTGGCGTAACAGGCTCAGCCTGGATCATCCCCGATGCAGGCGGCTCAAAAGGAAACTTGATGAGCTTGCCTAATACCCCCGATACCCCCGACACCGACAACACCCCGGCAGCACCGCTGTCGGCTGCCGCCATCGCTTCGCAATCCGTGATCCTGACGGGCGACCGCCCGACCGGCCCATTGCACCTGGGCCACTTCGTCGGCAGCCTGCGCGACCGCGTCGCCTACCAGAACAGCTACAAGCAATTCATCATGCTGGCCGACGCGCAGGCGCTGACGGACAATATGGACGACATCGACAAGGTGCACCGCAACGTCGTCGAAGTGGCGCTCGATTACCTGGCCGTCGGCATCGACCCGACGAAGACCACGGTCTTCATCCAGTCGCAGATCCCGGAACTGGCCGAGCTGACGTTTTACTACCTGAACATCGTCACCGTGGCGCGCCTCGAACGCAACCCCACCGTCAAGGAAGAAATCCGTTTGCGCGGCTTCGAGCGCGACATCCCGGCCGGCTTCCTGACCTACCCGGCCAGCCAGGCGGCCGACATCACGGCCTTCAAGGCGGGCGTGGTGCCCGTGGGCGAAGACCAGATTCCGATGATCGAGCAGACGAATGAAATCGTGCGCCGCTTCAACCGCATGTACAACCGTGAAGTATTGATGGAATGCAAGGCGCTGGTGCCCGATATCGGCCGCCTGCCCGGCATCGACGGCAAGGCGAAGATGAGCAAGTCGCTGGGCAACACCATCAACCTGGGTGCGACGCCGGCCGAAATCACGGCTGCCGTGAAAAAAGTCTACACGGACCCGCTGCACCTGCGCGTGGAAGACCCGGGCCACCTGGAAGGCAATGTGGCCTTCACTTACCTGGACGCCTTCGACCCGGAAAAAGCGGCGCTGGCCGAAATGAAAGCCCATTACGTGCGCGGCGGCCTGGGCGACAGTATCGTCAAGAAGCGCCTGGACGTGGTCTTGCAGGAATTGCTGGCGCCGATCCGCGCCCGCCGCGAAGAATTCGCCAAGGACAAGGGGCAAGTCATCCAGATGCTCAAGGAAGGTACCTTCAAGGCGCGCGAAGTGGCGGCCCGCACGGCCGATGAAGTCAAGTCGGCGCTGGGCCTGAATTACTTCTGATTATCATTTACCAATAGCAAACTGATGCGCCTTGGCGGAGTCGGGTAAAATCCCGCTTTCGCCAGGGCGCAATGCATTTGGCACCGTGGCATCAGCAATCAGTAGAGAAGAAGACAAACGCGCAATGACCGATACCGCTATCGAACGGCTGCTGCAGCAGCATTTTTCCATCGATGCGCTGCAGCAGGCGCCCGCGCCCCTGCAGCAGGCGCTGCGCATGCTGGGCGGCTGGCTGGCCGCCGGACGCGACACGGCCTACCCGCACACGCCCTACACGGAACTGCTGACGCAGCTGTCCGACATCAGCCTGCCCGCACACGGCATGCCCGTGGCCGATTTCCTGCAAGAACTTGACGCCACCGTGCTGGCCAATACGGCCCAGCTGAACCACCCGCTCTACATCGGCCACATGACGCAGGCCCTGCCCTGGATCAGCGTGCTGGCCGAGGCGTTCACGGCCACCCTGAACCAGAACCAGGTCAAGATCGAGACGGCGTATGTGTCGACCCTGATCGAAAAGCAGATCCTCGGCTGGCTGCACCGCCAGGTGTACCGGCAGCCGGATGCGGTCTACGCGCAGGCCATGGCCGCCACCAGCGGCGCGCTGGGCAATGTCGTCAATGGCGGCACCATGGGCAACCTGACGGCGCTGGCCGTGGCGCTGGAAAGCCAGTTGCCCGGCACGCGCAAGCGCGGTTTGTTTGCCGCCATGCAAGAATCCGGCTACGCGGGACTGGCCGTGATCGGCTCGGCCCGCAGCCATTATTCCGTGAAAAAGGCGCTGGCGACCCTGGGCCTGGGCGAAAACGCCCTGCACCTGGTGGCCGTCGACCGCGACAACCGCATCGACATCGCCGCGCTGGAAGCCACCATTGCCGATTTAAACTTGCGCAAGATCAAGGTCGTCGCCATGATCGGCATCGCCGGCACGACGGAAACAGGCGCCATCGACCCGCTGGCCGCGATGGCGGCCATTGCCGCGCGGGAAAACATCTGGTTCCACGTGGATGCGGCCTGGGGCGGCGCCCTGCTGATCGCGGAACAATACCGCCCCCTGTACGACGGCATCGCCCTGGCCGACTCCGTCGTCATCGACGGGCACAAGCTGCTGTGGGTGCCGATGGCGCAAAGCATGGTGCTGTTCAAGGACAGCGCCAGCCTGAACCTGTTGAAGCACAACGCCAACTACATCCTGCGCGACAACTCGGGCGACCTGGGCCAGACCTCGCTGGAAGGCTCGCGCCGCTTTGACGCCTTGAAACTGTGGACTTCGTTCAAGGTGCTGGGCGTGTCCGGCTACACGACCCTGCTGCGGCAGGCGGCCACCCTGTCCGGCCAGTTGCAGGATTTATTGGCCGACCAGCAGGATTTCGAGCTCGTCACGCGCTCCGACACCTTCATCCTGACCTACCGCTACGTACCCGCGCCCTTGCGCCAGCGCATGGACAGCTTGCTGGCCGGCGGCCAGGTGGAGGCGGCGACCGAGCTGAACAAGCAACTGAACACCTTGACCGCCAAGCTGCAAAACCGGCAAAAGGCCGAAGGCCACAGCTTTGTCTCGCGCACGGTGCTCGAATCGACGCGCTACCCCGGCCCGACGAATGTATTGCGCGTGGTCATGACGAATGTCAAGACGCGGCCCCACCACCTGCGCGCCATCCTGGCCGAACAGCGGGCCATCGGCCAGGCGCTGGTGGCGGAACTGGGCCTGTAAGGAAACACCCACCCATCAGCCTTGACTGGATGCCCGATGCACCGCCTGAGCGCCCTCGCCGATCTGCTACAGCATCTGTTGAAATGGCTGCTGCTGGCCTTTGTCGTCGCCGTGCTGGCCGGCACGGCCTCGGCCGCTTTCCTGGCCGCCTTGGACTGGGCCACGCGCACGCGCCTGGCGCACGCCTGGCTGATCTGGCTGCTGCCCGTGGCGGGCTTTGCCGTCGGCTGGCTGTACTTGCGCTACGGCAGCAGTGTCGAGGGCGGCGCGAACCTGCTCATCGATGAAATCCACGATCCCAAGAAAATCATTCCGTTGCGCATGGCGCCGCTGGTGCTGGGCGGCACCGTCATCTCGCATCTGTTCGGCGCCTCCGTCGGGCGCGAAGGCACGGCCGTGCAGATGGGGGGCGCGCTGGCCGACCAACTCACGCGCATGTTTCACCTGCACAATGAAGACCGCCGCATCATCCTGATGGCCGGCATCAGCGCCGGCTTTGCCTCCGTCTTCGGCACGCCGCTGGCGGGCGCCCTCTTCGGCCTGGAAGTGCTGGCCATCGGCCGCTTGCGCTACGAAGCCATGCTGCCCTGCCTGGCTGCCGCCGTCATCGCCGACCAGGTGGTCCTGCTGTGGGGGCCGCTTTTGCACATTGGCCATACGCATTACGCCGTGCCCTTGATTCCCGCCCTCTCCGCCTGGACCTTGTCCGCCATGGTGATCGCGGGCGTGCTGTTCGGCGTGACCGGTAAACTGTTTGCGCAAGCCACGCACGGCTTGAGCGGCTTGATGAAGCGCAAGATTGCCTACGCCCCCCTGCGCCCGCTGGCAGGCGGCCTCGTCGTCGCGCTCGCCGTGTGGCTGCTGGGCACCGACCGCTATATCGGCCTGGGCATCCCCACCATCGTCGACGCCCTCCAGCAGCCTCTGCCCGCGTGGGATTTCCTCGGCAAGATGGCGTTTACCATCGTCTCGCTGGGCACCGGTTTCAAGGGCGGCGAAGTCACGCCCCTGTTCTTCATCGGCGCGACCCTGGGCAATGCGCTGGGGCCTGTGCTGCACCAGCCCGTCGCCTTGCTGGCCGCCATCGGCTTCGTCGCCGTGTTTGCGGGTGCCGCCAACACACCGATCGCCTCGACCCTGATGGCGATGGAACTGTTCGGCGCGGACATCGGTGTGTACGCGGCCATCGCCTGCGTCGTCGCCTACCTGTTTTCCGGCCATGCGGGCATTTACCGGGCGCAACGCGGCGGACATGCCAAGCGCCAGCCGGCCAAGGATCTCGACACATGACACAGAACATCTACGACAACGACGCCTTCTTCACGGCCTATAGCCAGCTGCCCCGCTCCGTTGGCGGCCTCGACAGCGCTCCCGAATGGCCCGCCCTGCGCGCCATGCTGCCCGATTTGCAGGGTAAAAGCGTGCTCGACCTGGGCTGCGGCTATGGCTGGTTCTGCCGCTGGGCGGCAGAACAGGGTGCACAGCGGGTCTTGGGCGTGGACGTGTCGGAAAAGATGCTGGCGCAGGCGAATGCCATGGGGACGCACGCGTCCGTCGGCTATGCGCGGCTGGATCTGGAACAACTGGCCTTGCCGCCGGCCAGCCATGATCTCGTCTACAGTTCGCTCGCCTTCCACTACATCGAGGATTTTGCCGCCCTGCTGGCCGCCATCCGCGAAGGCTTGAAGCCGGGCGGCAAGCTGGTGTTTTCCATCGAGCATCCGATCTTCATGGCGCCGCGCCAGCCTGGCTGGCTGACGGATGGGCAAGGCCGCAAGACCTGGCCCGTCGACAGCTACCAGCGGCAAGGAGCGCGCGTGTCGGACTGGCTGGCGCCCGGCGTGATCAAGCAGCACCGCACCCTGGGCACGACCATCAATGCGCTGCTGCAAGCGGGTTTCCAGCTGGAACATGTGGAAGAATGGGGACCGAGCGACGAACAGGTGGCGCAGCAGCCGGCCCTGGCGGAAGAGCGGGAACGGCCGATGCTGCTACTTGTCGGCTGCGGCCGGCCGTAACTGCGCCCTCAGCTGGCCACATTGCGCGTAAAGCGCACGGGGACCTCGCCCGCATTCACATAGCTGTACGCTTGCGCGCTGCTGAACACAAAAAAATCGCCCGTGGCCAGCTGCCGCGTTTCCGCCGCCAGCACGAGCTGCAGCATTCCTTCCAGCACGTAGAGCATTTCACTGAAACCGGCCGGATCGGCTTGCGCATCGTAGCGCTCGCCCGGCGCCAGGGTCCACGACCACAATTCCACCTGGCGGCTGGCGGGCGCCGCGCCCAGCAGCACGGCCTGGCTCGCCTGCGATGCGCTTTGCCACATCAGTACGCGCAGGCTGTCGTGCGGCCGCTGCGGCGGCTGCACCAGGTCGACGAAGGCGACACCCAGCGCCGCCGCCACGTGGTCGAGGTTGGCCAGGCTGATATTGGTGCTGCCCGCCTCGACGCCATTGACCATGCGCCGGCTCAGGCCGGACTGGCGCGCCAGTTCCTCCTGGCTGAGGCCGGCGGCCTGGCGCAAGCGCCGCAGATTGGTGGCCAGGTGTGCCAGCACGCCACCGGCCTCGGCTTGACTGCGCAATATATTGCTCCTATTATGATGGGAAATATTTTGCTCATAGCATAGCCTCCCATGAAAACACACGCAAGTCCCCCACCCGCCCTCGGCCTGCCCGAACTGGCCCTGATCGCCATCACCTTCATCTGGGGCGGCACGTTTCTCGTCGTGCAGCATGCCGTGACGGTCAGCGGCCCGCTGGCCTTCGTGGCCGCCCGCTTTGCCGTGGCCGCCAGCATCGGCGCCCTGATTTGCCGGGGCCAGCTGCGCCAATTGACGAAGCCGGAGTTGCTGACGGGAATGGCCATCGGCGTGAGCATCTTTGGCGGCTATGCACTGCAAACCTATGGCTTGATGCATATCACGAGCAGCAAATCGGCCTTCATCACGGCCTTCTATGTGCCCATCGTGCCGCTGGTGCAATGGCTGGTCTTCAAGCAGCGGCCCCGTCCGGCCGTGTGGGCGGCCGTGGCGCTGGCGTTCGTGGGATTATTATTGCTGACGGGCACGGATGGCCTGAACATGGCCTTCGGCAAGGGCGAAGTGATGACGGCCGTGGGCGCCATCGCGATCGCGCTGGAAATTATTCTGATCAGCCGCGTCTCGCCGCAATTGAACATCTTGCGCGTGACCATCGTGCAGCTGGCGACCGCATCCCTGATCGCCCTGCTGCTGATGCCCGTCATGGGCGAAGCGCCGCCGGTGCTCGGCAAGACCTTCATCCTCAGCGTGCTGGCCCTGGGCTGCGCCAGCGCGCTGATCCAGTATGTGATGAACTGGGCGCAAAAGCGCATTTCCGCCACCAAGGCCACCTTGATCTATGCGGGCGAGCCAGTGTGGGCTGGCGTCATCGGCCGCATCGCCGGCGAACGCCTGCCGGCCCTGGCCATCGTGGGGGGCATATTGATCATTTGCGCGGGCATCCTCAGCGAGTGGCGGCCGAAGCGCAGCATGCCCGATACAGCCAAGGCGGTGCAACCGTAAGCCGGCATGGATGGCCTGCATTGAGCAATATCAAGCGGCCAGCATCGACCCGGCGTGCCGGACTTTCAGCGCACACCCATCTCGTCCAGCCAGCCAGGCACGCCCAGCGCATGGGCGGCCCGCACCAGGCTCGCTTGTTCTTCCGCGCTGGCATGCCGTAATTCGGCCGCGACCGATTCCAGTGCGGCAATATCGGCATCAGGATCGCCTTCGTCCTGGCCTTCGATGTAAGTGGTGGCAAGTATCAGTGCGCGGGCCAGGGTATCGATATGCTGCTCCAGTAGTGGTTTAACAATGAGGGGTCAATCGGTGGCACGCCGCAGCGCCGTATTTCCCCGCAAGGCCAGCGGCACGGCCCTGGCCCAGCGGTTCGACGACAGGGAAAACGTCAGCGCGCGCACCTGGTGGTACCAGCCGGCGGGCACGTACAGCATGTCGCCCGGTTCGACGAGGCATTCGATCATGGCCGCCTGGCTTGCTAAGGGGAAACGCTGGAAATCGGGCGCTTCCGGGTCGAAGGGCGAACCGAACAGGATGGCGTTCGCCTCGCTGGGATACAGAAATTCGTCATGGTGCGGCGGCGACAAAAAGATGCGCTTGCGGCCCCACACCTGGGCGAAGATATTGTCGTCGTAATCGCAATGCAAGGGCGTCACCGTGCCGGCCGGCCCCACCCAGAAGCGCGGCGGGCCCATCTTGTCGAAATACGTGGGCCAGTGGCACAAACGGTTCAGCTCGCGCAATTCCAGGTTGCCCAGGTACGGCGGCAAGGCGTGCGTCCCCTCTGCCACCAGGTCCAGATATTGCCCCATCGACATATCCTGCATGGCGCGGTCGGCCGCGAACGCCGTGTTGATGTAGTCGCCCACCCGCGCCCGCACGGGCACGTGGCTGAACTGCTCGCGCAACACCTCTGGCCCCAGTGCCGACAGGGGCCAGCGCTGCACCAGTCCGCGCATCAGGAAGGGCAAGCCCAGCGCGGCCCGCGCGCGGAAGGCGGCGGCGCCCAGCATGGCCAGGCGCGGCACTTCGGTGATGGCGGGCAAGCCCCGCGCCGCCTGCCTGATGGCTTCGCGCATGGCGTCGATGGAGGTGACGCCGCGCACCTGCGCATCCTTGTCTTCGCGCGCCTGCTTGTGCGCGAGGGCCGCTTCGGGCGAACTGAATTCTGCTGGCGGGCGCGGCGGCAGCGTGCGCGGCGGCGTGACTGGCGGCATTTGCCACGGGGCAGATGAATTTTTCTCTACTGACATAAACCTTCTTTGCTATCGATGCCTTGCGCGGCAGCGGCCCGGCGTGCGCTATTTTAAGCGAATGCGGCCTGGCCGGTGCCGGCCAGCGCCAGCAGCACGGGAGCGATGCCCGCGAGGGGCAAACGCCAGTCCACGTCCACATGGGCCAGCGCCCTTTGCGGCATCGCAGGGGCTTGCGCCTCCCGTGGCTCCTGCACCAGCGCCTTGCCGCCACAGGCCTTGATCGTCCGCAAGCCGTCCGTGCCGTCATCGAGATAGCCGCCGAGGATCACGCCCGCCACCTTCGGCCCGAAAACGGCGGCCGCGCTGCGAAACAGCGGGTCGATGGCGGGACGCGTGTGGTGCTCCATGGCACCCCGGCTCAGCTCGATGGTAGCCCGGCCAGCCAGCCCGGTGACGAGCATGTGCCGGTCCGGCGGCGCCAGCAGGACGCACCCGGCCCGCACGGCTTCGCCCGTTGCGGCAAAGCGCACGGGCAAGGCGGAGTGTTTATCGAGAATATCAGGCAGCACGCTCTTGCGCGCCCCCACGTGCATGACGGCCAGGATGGCTGCAGGAAAACTCGCCGGCAAGGCGGCAAAGATGGTGGACAGCGCATTCACGCCGCCCACGGAAGCCCCCATGACGATCAGCGTTACCATGCCAGCCCCTTACGCCCACATCCGTGGATTCTGCAGCGCTTCGCATCATGATTCCGTGCGCCGTCTAACACTGTACGCCGCGTCAGACACGCCTCCACGACGCATCGGCGCCTGGCAAAAGCGTCGCGAGCGGAAGGGAGAGGTGGCCGAGAAGCGCAACCGCACTGACGTGCGGTGAGCATCGCAGGCCGCCTATGCCGACGCGCAGCAGCTTAGGCCAGGCGTCCTCAGACAGGGGTCTTGAAGATGGGATCGACGATAAACTGCTGCGCCTTGATGCGCAGGGTGCGCTCCTCGTCCAGTTCGGCGCGCGTCTCGCCCAGCTCTTCGCGTTCCGCTTCCAGTTCCAGGCGCACGGCGGCCAGTTCCGTTTCCACGCGCGTCAGGCTTTCCAGTTTCAGCTGAACCTGGATCAGTTCCGCGCGGGCCGCTTCCGCCGCCTCTTCCAGGCGCGGGATGCCTTCGAGCTTGAACTGCGCCTTGGCCAGGTCCATGCGCGCCTGCTCGGCCGCCTCTTCCAGGCGCGGCAAGCCCTCCAGGCGCAGCTGCGCCTTGGCCAGGTCCGTTCGGGCCTGGTTCGCCACTTGCCGCTCGCGTTCGAGTTCCTCGCGCAAGGTTTCCAGCTCGCCCGCCTGCAAGTCGAGCAGCTCTTGCTGGCGCTCGTTCTCGCTGGCCAGGTCCATCAATTCCTGTTGATTGTCGTTCATCTCGGCTTCATGCGCACTGTGGCTGGCGCTTAGTTCCTGCCCTACGTAATCGAGTATGGCTTGCTGCAGCACGGGCGACAGCTCGGCTGCGGCGGCGATCCGGCGCTGCGCCCCGGCCTTGCGGCGTTGCAAGAGCTTGCTGATGGTGCCCAGGCAGGCGCCGTTGCCCAGCCGCTCGCGCAGCGCGCGCACCGTGATGGCCTGGCCCTCGGCCGCCATCGCTTCCATTGCCGCATTGATTTGTTCCGCGCTTACTTTTGCCATGTCATCTGCTCTTGAATGTTGCCCAGGGCAATCTTGCCCAGGGGCATTATCTTATGCCAGCAGAGCCAAAGCGTAAAGTATTTCTCAATAGAAATTGCATTTGCACAACGGAATCATGTGCAGCCATGCGGCTTGGCGCCTTATTCTTCCAGCAGGCCGTTTTCGGTCAGCATATCCTGCACCAGTTCCAGGCGCAGCACGGGATTGTCTTGGCTCAGCAGCAACTGCTTTTGCATGGCGTTCAGCGACAGCAGCTCGCACCAGCGGTTCGCCACCCAGCCGCATTCATCGAGTCGGTACGGCGGCTGCAAGGGCATTTGCTCGGGCGGGATTTTTTGCTCCTGCAGGGTGCGGATCAGGGCGCCCAGGGCGTCGGCCACGTTTTGCTGCTCCCGGGGGATGGGAATGGCCTTATCGGGTGGCAAGGTCTCAATTTGCCCCATCCACAAGCCATTTTTCAGCTGTTCGCTGGAGACGATGTGGAAGCGCTGCATGCCCATGCATTTGATTTGCAGCAAGCCCGACAGGGGCGCGGCCCAGTCGACGACGCGCGCCAGGGTGCCCACGGGCGCCAGGGTTTCCAGCTGGCCCGGCTTGCGCACTTCCGCGCCGTCCAGCAGCTGCACCACGCCGAACGGCTGCTCGCCCATGATGCATTTTCGTATCATGTCCAGGTAGCGCACCTCGAAGATCTGCAGCGGCAGATAGCCATCGGGATACAGCACCGTATTGAGCGGGAACAAAGGTATCGAGGTCATGACGCATGATGGCACGAATGCGATATCCGTGCTGCCCGCCTCGTGCGTCCTTTACTTATAGAAACGGCGCTTTTTCGCCCGCTCGGCCGCCTTCGGCGCCAGCACTTTCACGATCTTTTTCTGGATCGTGCCGCCGGCCGAGGTGCCCGGCACGCGGTGCTCGGCCTCAAAACCCGGCTCCTCGCTGCGTTTGAGGGTTTGCCGCGTCAGCGCTTCCACGGCCGACAGCAGTTCGACTTCATCGGCGCAGACGAGCGAGATCGCTTCGCCCGACGCGCCCGCGCGGCCCGTGCGGCCGATGCGGTGGATATAATCTTCCGCCACGGTGGGCAAGTCGAAATTGACGACGACGGGCAATTGATCGATATCGAGGCCACGGGCGGCCACGTCGGTGGCCACCAGCACCTGCACCTCGGCAGATTTGAAGCGGGCCAGCGCGCGCAGGCGGTTCGGCTGGGTCTTGTCGCCGTGGATGGAATCGGCGCGCACGCCCTGCTCCAGCAAGGTATTGACCAGCAGTTCGACGCCCTTGCGTGTCTTGACGAAGACGAGGACCTGGCCCCAGCGCTTTTTCTTCAGCAAGTGCAAGAACAGTTCCGGCTTGCGTTTCTTGTCGCACACGATGACCGACTGCTTCACAGCCTTCACCGTGCTGTTGCGCGCGCTGACCTCGACCGAGACGGGGTCCTTCAGCATGGTCTTTGCCATGGCGCGGATGGCGTCCGAGAACGTGGCCGAGAACAGCAAGGTCTGGCGCTGCTTGGGCATCGTCATCAGCAATATATCAAGTTCGCGCTCGAAACCGAGGTCCAGCATGCGGTCGGCCTCGTCCAGCACCAGCGTCTGCACTTGCTCGAACTTGACGGCGCCCTGCGTCTGCAAGTCGAGCAAGCGGCCCGGCGTGGCCACCAGCACGTCGAGGCCCTTGCGCAGCTTGCTGATCTGCGGCTCGATGGGCACGCCGCCGTAGGCAACGAAGCTGCGCAGCGGCAAATTGCCGCCATAGCTGCGGAAGCTCGCATAGACTTGCTCGGCCAGCTCGCGCGTGGGCACCAGCACCAGCACGCGCACGCACTGGGGCGCCACCACGCCTTCCAAGGTCAGGCGCTGCAGCAGCGGCACGGCAAAGCCGGCCGTCTTGCCCGTGCCCGTCTGTGCGGCGGCCATCAGGTCACGCCCCGCCAGCACGGCCGGAATGGCCTGCGCCTGCACGGGCGTAGGCTTGGCATAGCCGAGCTCATCGAGTTTGCGGACCAGGGGATCGATCAGGCCGAGGGAGGAAAACGTCATGGGGAAAGCAATCTTGGCAAAGTAAAAGGCGGCGCGCACGGGCTGGCCGCGCGCGCAATTGCCGAGATTATAGGCCAGCGGGGATGCCGGCCGGGGTTTCACCGCGAAAACAGACCCGTCAGAACTTCATTTCCAGGGTGGCGCGCGCCTGCGGCGAACTTGGCGAAATGCTGTTGCGCGCGATGACGCCGTTGGCGTCCGTATAGACGGTGTCGCTTTCGAAGTCTTGCGCCAGCAGGTTGGACACGGCCAGGCGCAGCTGGTTCTTCGCATCGAATTTCCACAGCGCATAAATATCGAGGTCGCGCCGCGGCGACGTATAGGCGCTCTGGCGCTCGGTGATGCGCACGGGGCCGCCATTGCGGAAGTTGAAACTGCCGCCTGTCGTCAGCACGCCGTCCGGCGTCTTGTAGTCGAGACCGACATTGCCGCTGACGGGGGTTTGCTGGTCGAGCCGGTTGTTCGGTCCCGGCACCTGCTCCACCTGCGACCAGTTGCGGCTGACGCTGGCGCGCAGGTCGATGGCCGGCACGGGCGCGGCCATCACGGCGCGCAGCGGGAACTTCGCTTCCAGTTCCAGCGTCTGCGTATTGGCGCGGCCATCGTTGACGGGCGTGGACACCCAGCGGTCATTGATGAACAGCAAGCCCTGGCGCGTATAGCCGTCGATGCGGCGGGCCGAGGCGCGGGCGCTGAGCAAGGCGCCTTCGGCCCAGTAATGCTCGTAGGACGCGTCGATACCGAGCGCCAGCTCCGGTTTCAGATACGGATTGCCTTCGCGGTCGGGGTCCGTCTGGCTGTTGTTGGTCGAGGTATTGCGGCGCGGAATCAGGCTCGCCGTCGGTTGCGCCTTGTAGGTGCGCGTCAGGGCCAGACGCACCTGGTCACCCTTGGTATCAGGCAACTTCCACAGGGTTTGCAGCAGCGGGCTCCACACGCTGGTGCGCTGATTCACTTCCTCATAGGTATCGCCCGCGCTGCGCGTATCGATGCCTTCCCAGCGCACGCCCGCATACATGGACCAGCGCGGCGTGATTTCCCATTCGTCCTGCACGTACAGGGCCAGGCGCTTGATGGTGGCGTCGAAGCCTTCGTCGCTGTTGACGGGCGGGCGCACGCTCAGCGCCGCTTCGCGCTGGCGGCGCGTTTCATCGCGCTGCGTGTAGGCGCCATCCCAGCCCATCGACAGGGCATGGCCGGGCAGCAAGGGCGAGGAATACTTGCCAGTGGAACTGACGCCGTTTTCCGTGGACTTCACTGCCACCTGGCGCTCCAGCGCCAGGCCGCTGCCGTCGATAAAGCCTTGCTGCAGGCTGTCGGACGTGTTGCGGGCGGCCGAGGCGCCGATCTTCAATTCCAGTTTGGCGCCGCCGGCCAGCTTGTGCAGCCACGTCAGGTCGCTGCGGCCGAAGGCATTGTGGTTGCTGGAGCTGCCCGTATTCGTGTCGTAGTCGGGGCGCACGCCCTGCTCCGTCTCGGCGCGGCTGAAATTGCGGTGGTTCGAGCGCCCGCCGTTGAAGAAGAATTGCGCCGTCACGTTATCGCCGCCGGCCAGCACCCAGTTCAGGCGCGGCGACAGATTGATGCCTTCCGGACGGCCATCGCCCGTGCCATTCGTGCGGCGCAGCAGGTTTTGCCGGCCGTCGGGCGCGTAACCCAGTTCCAGTCCGGGATTGTCGTAGTGGTAATCGTAGCGGAACAGCGAAGCGGCCATCGAGTACGAGAAATTGCCATCGCGGTCGGACAGTTGCAGATTGACGCTGGGCGAAAAACTCACGTCGCTGCCCTGCACGCCCAGCTTGAGTTCGCGCTGCGCCGTCTTGACGGCCTTTTTCAGCACCACGTTGATGGTGCCGGCAATCGACTGCGTGCTGTACTCGGCGCTGGCCGCATGCAAAATCTCGATGCGCTCGATGACATCCGGCGACAGCGTGTCGAGCGAAAAACCGGCCGGCGCCCGTTCGCCGTTGAGCAATATCTGCGTATAGCCGCTGCCCAGGCCGCGCATGCGGATTTCGCCGCCCGAGCGCCCGGCCGCGCCCGACACGGTAATGCCAGGCAGGCGCTTGAGCACGTCGGTGACGTTCGTATCGCCATACTTGAGGATTTCCTCGCTGTTCACGACCATCTTGCTGGCCGTATCGTCGCGGCGCGGATCGTAGCCGCTGCCCTTGACTTCGACGGTCTGCATGGCGGGCGCGGCGGCCTTGGCGGCCTTCAGCGGCGCGCCGGACGCGTCAGTGGCGGCCGGCGTTTCGGATTGCTGGGCCTGGACATTCCAGGCAAACAGGACAGCGGAACAAACAACGGTAAGGCGGAGGCTACGGCGTGGCATCATGACTTGGCTGAAAAAAGTTGGCTGAATAAAAATGGCTAAATGCTAAAAAACAGGCCGCCGTATTGTGCTGCAATTTTTTCCGACTGACACAGTTTCCTGAAAATATTTCCTATAGCAAATTAAATTCGGTGGCGAACAGTGATACGCCCCCTTGCATACGGCGCATATCATTGCGCGCCACATCGCCGCTATAATGCGTTTTCGCCATTATTCCGATCACCCCGTCAAAGGCTTCCCATCGTGTCTGACCGTCTTGCCGTTTTGCCTCAATATCTGCTGCCCAAGGGGGCGCTGACCAACTTTGCCGGGCGCATCGCCGGTGCCAAGGGCGGCGCCATGACGACGCGCCTGATCCGCTGGTTCGTCGGCCGCTACAACGTCAACATGGATGAGGCGCTGGACCCGGACATCACGCACTACGCCAGCTTCAACGATTTCTTTACGCGCGCGCTGCGCCCCGATGCCCGCCCGCTGGCCCAGGCCGACTACGTCTGCCCCGTCGACGGCCGCATCAGCCAGTTCGGCACCATCGACAAGGACCAGATCTTCCAGGCCAAGGGCCACCATTTCAGCACCACGGCCCTGGTGGGCGGCGACGCGGCGCTGGCGGCCCGGTTCGAGCATGGCAGCTTCGCCAACCTGTACCTGAGCCCGCGCGACTACCACCGCATCCACATGCCGTGCGACGGCCGCCTGACGCGCATGATTTATGTGCCCGGTGAACTATTTTCCGTCAACCCGACGACGGCGCGCGGCATTCCCGGCCTGTTCGCCCGCAACGAGCGCGTCGTCTGCGTGTTCGACACGGCCAACGGCCCCTTCGTCATGACCCTCGTCGGCGCCACCATCGTCGGCAGCATGGCCACCGTCTGGCACGGCGTCGTCAACCCGCCGCGCACGGGCGAGATCCGCGACTGGAGCTATGCGAACGACAATGTGGTGCTGAAACAGGGCGAAGAACTGGGCCGCTTCCTGCTCGGTTCCACCGTCGTGATGCTGTTCCCGAAAGACACCGTGCAATTCAATGCCAACTGGCAACCGGCCGGCCCCGTGCAACTGGGCGAAGTCATGGGCAACGTGCCCAGGTAGATCGAGGCTCCTCGGCCTCCCCTGACCTGTCAACGCCTGACAAAACCGTAGCGAGCGGAAGGGAGCTGTGGCCGAGAAGCGCAACTGTACGAAGGTACAGTGAGCATCACAGGCCATAGATCACGACGCGCAGTAGGTTTTGACAGGCGTGACTAAACAGGCGCATCCGTGCGGTACATTTCCTCCATCAAGTCCAGGAACGCCCGCGTCTTGGCCGGCATCAGGCGCCGGCCGGGAAACACGGCCCAGCCCGTGACCAGCGGGAAACTCCACTCCGGCAGCACGCGCACCAGCTCCCCCGTCGCCACATAGGCCTTGGCGAAGCGGTCCGTGCTGGCCGCGATGCCCACGCCCGTGCAGGCCATGCGCACCAGCAATTCCGGCGAGTTCGCCAGCAGGCGCACCGGTAAATCGCGCTCCCACGTCGTCTTGCCGCGCATCAAAGTCCAGTGCACGAGGCCATGCACGGCCCGTGGCAGGCTGAGCAAATCATGGCCATACAGGTCGTCGGGATGCTCGGGCAAGCCGTGCACGCTCGTGTATTGCGGCGAGGCATACAGCGCCAGCGTACTGAAGGCTACGCGGCGCGCCGCCAGGCTGGCATCGTCGGGCAAGTTGCCCATGCGGATGGCCAGATCGAAATTTTCTTCCAATAAATCCACGCGGCGCGCCGACAAGTCCAGTTCCAGCGAAATGGCCGGGTAGCGGCGCACGAATTCGGCCAGCACCTGGCGCATCAGCGCGTCGCCGAAGTCGGCCGGCATGGAAATGCGCAGCAAGCCGCTGGGGCCCGCCTGGCGGTGCTGGGCCAGCGCGCCGGCCGCCTCCGTTTCTTCCACCACCTTGCGCGCATGTTCGAGCAGGCTGGCGCCAAACTCCGTCAGCGCCAGCTTGCGCGTGGTGCGCAGCAGCAGCCGTTCGCCCAGCCGCGCTTCCAGCTGCGAAATGCGGCGCGACAGGGTCGACTTGGGCAAGTCCACGCGCACGGCGGCGCGACTGAAGCTGCCGCACTCGACAACGCGGGCGAACAGCAGCAAATCTCCGGGATCGATATCCATATATTTACCTGTAAACTCAATTGTTCCATGGGTGGATTAATGTTATCCATTTTAACGGCTTCCGCATCAATTTTGGAATTGCTATAGTTCATCCATCGCAAGACACCTCACAACGGAGAAAACAAGATGAACATCCTGCAAATCAATTCCAGCGCCCGCAGCACCGGTTCCGCCTCGACCCGCCTGGCTGACGCCATCGTTGCCCGCGTACAAGCCGCCAACCCTGGCGCCACCCTGGCGCGCCGCGACCTGGCTGCCCAGCCGCACCCCGTGCTCGACGAGCCTACCCTGCAAGCACTGTTCACCCCGGCCGACAAACGCACGCCGGAACAGGCGGCCCGCATCGCCCTCGACGACGCGCTGATTGCACAAGTGCAAGCGGCCGACGTCATCGTCATCGGCGCGCCCATGTACAACTTCGGCATCACCGTGCAACTGAAAAGCTGGTTCGACGCGATTGCCCGCGCCAACGTTACCTTCAAGTACACGGAAAACGGCCCCGTGGGCCTGCTGACCGGCAAGAAAGTCTATGTGGGCCTGTCCCGCGGCGGCTTGCACCGCGACAGCGCCAACGACAGCCAGGTGCCTTACCTGAACACCATGTTCGGCTTCCTGGGCATGACCGACGTGCAATACGTGTATTCGGAAGGCATGGGCATGGGTCCGGAAGCCGTGGCCAAGGCGCAGGCGCAAGCGGACGCCGAGATCAACGCGATCCTGGTGTAATTCCCAGCAGTGAACGGGGCGGCGCACTGGCGCCGTCCTCGCCTAGAGGAGAAAGCAATGAGCGACATCACCACCGTCACCAAGCCACGCGCCGTCGAGCGCGTGATCGCCGGCCAGGCCGTCATGGATGGCGCCGGCGTGAAGATCAACCGCGTGCTGACGCAGCAGCTGCAGCGCCGTCTCGACCCGTTTTTGATGCTCGACAACTTTGCCAGCGACCAGCCGAACGACTATATCGCCGGCTTCCCCGAGCATCCGCACCGGGGTTTCGAGACGGTCTCGTACATGATCACGGGGCGCATGCGCCACAAGGACAGCGCGGGCCACGAAGGCTTGCTGACCTCGGGCGGCGTGCAATGGATGACGGCCGGCAGCGGCGTGATCCACTCGGAAATGCCGGAACAGGAAGCAGGCGTGATGGAAGGTTTTCAGCTGTGGCTGAACCTGCCCGCGCGCGACAAGATGCGCACGCCGTGGTACCGCGATTTCACGAGCGAGGAAATTCCCCGCTACACGACGGACGCGGGCGTGGCCGTGCAAGTGATCGCCGGCACCAGCCATGGCGTGGCGGGCGCCGTGCAGCGCGAGCTGACGGAACCGCTCTACCTCGATATCGACTTGCCGGCCGGCAGCAGCTTCGAGCAACCCTTGCCGCCCGGCCATAACGCCTTCCTGTACACGTTCCGTGGCGAAGTGCGGGTCGATGGCAAGGCCGTGCCCGCCCTGCGCATGGCCATCTTCGCCAACACGCCGGGCAGCAACGGCGTGCGCATCGAAGCGCCGGAAGGCGGCCGCGTGATCCTCGTCGCCGGCCAGCCCTTGAACGAGCCCATCGCGCAGTATGGCCCGTTTGTCATGAATACCCAGGCGGAAGTATTCCAGGCCGTACAGGATTTCCGAGAAGGCAAGTTTGGCGAGTCCGCTACGTAGTAATAATGTTCCGCATCAAGAAAAACTTGCAGCGCCTCCGGGCCTGCAGGTTTTTTGTCGTGCCGACTATGTTGTTGCTTTTCAATTACACTGACGGCAACCTCATTCAACGAAGCACTCCATGCAGCCGACGCACACCGAACACGACGCCACCCATTTGCACGCCCATCGCAAAGGCGATGCCAAGCACACGCATTCCTTCGAGGGCCGCAGCCAGAGCATCCTCGCGTGGGCGCTGGGCCTGACCCTGTCGTTTGCCGGCATCGAAGTGGCGGCCGGCTTCCTGTCCAATTCGCTGGC
This sequence comes from Janthinobacterium sp. TND4EL3, assembly GCF_900156175.1. Classification (GTDB taxonomy): domain Bacteria; phylum Pseudomonadota; class Gammaproteobacteria; order Burkholderiales; family Burkholderiaceae_D; genus Janthinobacterium. Next base: position 91,975 of record NZ_FTMV01000012.1, on the reverse strand, counting down.
CCTGATTTCCGACGCGGGCCACATGGTCACGGACGCGGCCGCGCTGGGCCTGGCCCTGCTGGCGCAACTGATCGCCCGCCGCCCGCCCTCGCCGCGCCACTCGTTCGGCTTTGGCCGCGCCGAGGCGCTGGCCGCCTTCGTCAACGGCCTGGCCATGCTGTGCGTGGTGGGCTGGATCTGCTATGAAGCCGTGCAGCGCTTTTCCGCCCCGCAACCCGTCAAGGGCGGCATGGTCTTCATCGTCGCCTTCATCGGCCTGGCCATCAACGTGGTGGTGGCGTGGGTATTGTCGAAAGACAAGCAAAGCGTGAATACGCGCGCCGCCCTCGTGCACGTGATGGGCGACTTGCTCGGTTCGGTCGCCGCCATCATCGCGGGCGCCGTGATTTACTTTACGGGCTGGATGCAGATCGACCCGCTGCTGTCCGTACTCGTGTCGCTGCTGATCCTGAAATCGACGTTCGGCGTGCTGCGCGAGTCCTACCACTTCCTGATGGAAGGCGTGCCGCACCACATCGACTACATCGAGGTGGGCACGGACGTCGAGCAGGTGGAAGGCGTGATTGCCGTGCATGACCTGCACGTGTGGGACATGTCGCCGGGCCAGCCGGCCCTGATCGGCCACGTGGAAATCGAGCACCTCGACCATTGGCCGAAGGTCTTGCGCGCGATCAAGAAAATGTTGCTGGCCAAGCATGGCATCGACCATATTACTTTGCAGCCGGAGACGGCGGCGATGGCGGGCTTGCATGAAGGCGACAAGACGCATTAACACCAGGTTCAACAAGCGTCACAACGCCTGACAAAACCGTAGCGAGCGGAAGGGAGAGGTGGCTAAGAAGCGCAACCGTACGAAGGTACGGTGAGCATCGCAGGCCGCCTATACCGACGCGCAGTAGGTTTGGTCAGGCGTCAGCTACGGCGCGCCTCAAGCACCCCGCTCACGTCTTTAATTACATTCAGCGCCTTCAACAGCTGCGCCGTCGAGCTGATCTCGGCCGTAAACGTCATGCGGGCCTGGCCCTTGGCGCTTTGGGTGTTGACGCCGATCACGTTGATCTTTTCGCGTGAAAAGATTTCGGAGATGTCGCGCAGCAAGCCCTGGCGGTCGCCGGCCAGGATAAAAATGTCAACCGGATACACGGTGTCGTGGCCGCCCGTGCTGCCCCACTCGGTAAAAATCACGCGCTCGGGCGCCTTGGCGCGCATTTCCTCGAAGTTCTTGCAGGTGGCGCGGTGGATCGAGACGCCCTTGCCGCGCGTGACAAAGCCGACGATGCTGTCCGGCGGCGCCGGCTTGCAGCACTTGGCCAGCACCGTCATCAAGCCTTCCGTGCCGACCACCAGCACGCCGGACTTGGCGCCCTGCTCCACGCTGGAAGCGCGGCTCTTGCCCACCAGCACGGCGTCTTCCGGCACCACCACTTCGCCATTGTCGTGCAGGGCCTGCTCCACGTGGCGCAGGCTGAATTCATCCTTGCCGACAGACAGGAACAGCTCGTCGACTTTCGCAAAGCCCAGCTTTTGCGCCAGCGCCTCGAGGTTGACGGCCGTCTTGCCTTCGCGCTGCAGCGATTTTTCCACCAGCGCGCGGCCGTGGGCCAGGGTTTCCTGCATGTCGATGGCATGGAACCAGGCGCGGATCTTCGAGCGCGTGCGCGTGCTGACGGCGTAGCCGGCGCTGAGCCAGTCGCGCGACGGCCCGGCCGTGCCCGGCGCGCCCTTGGCCGTGATGATTTCGCAGGTCTGGCCGTTCTTCAGCTGCGTATTCAGGGGCACCATGATGCCGTCGACCTTGGCGCCGCGGCAGCGGTGGCCCACGTCCGTGTGCAGGTGATACGCAAAGTCGACGGGCGTGGCGCCCACGGGCAATTCCAGCACGCGCGCCTGCGGCGTCATGACGAAGATGCGGTCGTCCAGGGTGGCCGATTTGAGCTTTTCCACCCATTCGCGCTGAATTTCTTCCTGGCCCACGACGGCGTCGGCCACTTCCGTCTTCCACGCCAGCAACTGGCGCAGCCAGGCGATCTTTTCGTCGTACTTCTGGCCGGCAAAGTTCGAGCCGCCCTCTTCCTTGTAGCGCCAGTGCGCGGCCACGCCATATTCGGCAAAGCTGTGCATTTCATTCGTGCGGATCTGCACTTCCAGCGGCCGGCCATCCTCGGCCGTCACCACCGTGTGCAGCGACTGGTAACCGTTCGGTTTCGGCCGCGAAATGTAATCGTCGAATTCTTTCGGGATGGGGGTCCAGATATTGTGGACCACGCCCAGCACCGTGTAGCAAGTTTTCACGTCGGCAACGATGACGCGGAAGGCGCGCACGTCGTACAGGGCCGTGAAATCGAGTTCCTTGCCGCGCATCTTGTTCCAGATGCTGTAAATATGTTTCGGGCGGCCAAATACTTCCGCCTGGATACCGGCCGAAGCCAGTTCCGTCTGCAGGCGCAGAATCGCCGAGGACACGAAGCCCTCGCGCATCATGCGCTTTTCTTCCAGCATCTTGGCGATGCGTTTATATGCTTCCGGCTCGATGAAGCGGAACGACAAATCTTCCAGTTCCCACTTCAGCTGCCAGATGCCGAGCCGGTTGGCCAGCGGCGCGTACAAATCCAAGGTTTCCTTGCCGTACTCGCGCGTCATTTCGTTGAACAGCTTCAAGTCGGCAAAGTAGCGCAAGGTCGTCACGCAGGCGGCCAGGCGCACCAGCACGACGCGCATGTCGGAGGCCATGGCCAGCAACATCTTGCGCAAGGTTTCCACCTGGGCCACGGCTTGCTGCGCCGCATTCTTGCCGCGCCCGCCGGCGCCGCCGTGCTGCGCCTGGGTCAGCGCGCGCAGCCGGATCAGCTGGCGCACGCCGGTTGCCAGGTCGCACACCTGCTTGCCGAAGCGCGGTTCGATGTCAGCCGCCGTGTCCGGTTCCAGCAGGGTCAGTTCGAACATCAGGCCGGCGATGCGCGTTTCCGCATCGCTGCGCAGGAACGCCAGCGTCGTGGCCACGCCGATGGCGAACTCCAGCGCGGAGCGGCCGGCAAAGGTCTGCTTGTCACCATACGCTTCGGTGGCGTACGCGAGCGCGTCCAGCACGCGGGCGCTGTCCGGCGCACTCAAGCCCTCTACCAGTTGTTCCGAGGTGGCGCTATTCGGGGCCGAGATGGAAACCATGTATTACCTTATTAACTTAATAAATCAACAACTTAATGACTTAGCGCTCTGCAGCGATGATGACGATTTCTACCAGGCAAGCAGGATTGGCCAGCTTGGCTTCCACCGTGGCGCGCGGCGGCGTGTGGCCGGAAGCAACCCAGTCGTCCCACACGGCGTTCATGCCGTCGAAGTCCTTCATGTCGGCGATGTAGATCTGGCAAGACAGGATGCAGGTCTTGTCGCTGCCCGCTTCCATCAGCAGGCGGTCGACGTGACCGAGCACTTCGCGCGTCTGGCCAACGATGTCCTGCGTCGTGTCTTCGGCGATCTGGCCCGCCAGGTAGATGGTGCTGTTGTGTATCGCCACTTCGGAAAGGCGTTTGCCTACGTGCAGTCGTGTAATTTCCATGCTTCTTCTTTCGGTTGTTTCAAAATCGGTACAGCGGTACTGCTTGATATCTGATTACTTGCCCAGCAAAAACTTGCGCGCAATGGCAATCTGGTCGTCGTGGATGAAGGTGGGCGCATGGCCCACGCCTTCGATCTCGACCAGCTGCGCCTTCGGGCCACGGCCCAGCATGATCTGCGCAGTCGCGTGCGACAGCAGATCCGATTCCGACCCGCGCACCAGCAAGGTGGGGCAGCGCACGGCATCATACGCGGCCCACAGCATGGCTTCATCGCTGGCCGCCGATTCCGGCGTGGCCGAGCGGAACGGCATGGCCAGGCCCATATCATAGTGGCGGCGCCAATGGCCATCCTTGTCCTGGCGCAAGACGTCCACTGCCAGTTTATGCCATTCCGCATCCGTGTGCGGGCCGAAGCTGGCGGACACGTCGCGCACAAATTTGGCGCCCTGCTCGAAGGTATCGAAACGCAAGTCCTGGCCGATGTAGTCGCCGATGCGCTGCAAGGCTTCAGGCGCCAGGGTCGGGCCGATATCGTTCAAGACCAGCTTGCTGATCGGGCTGTGCGGCAGCGAGGCCAGGCCCAGGCCGATCAAGCCGCCCATCGAGGTGCCGAACCAGTCCACCGTCTGGCGCTCGCCATTGGCCAGCACGCGCGCCAGCAAGGTCACCATGTCGCTCACATATTGGGGCACGCGGTAGAACTGGGGATTGGCCAGCCAGCCCGAGCGCCCGCGCCCCACCACATCGGGGCAGATCACGCGGTAATCGCTGGCCATGGCGCGCGCCAGGCTGTCGAAGTCGTCCGCCACGCGCGTCACGCCATGGGCGCAGACGAGCACGTTCGGATTGTCAGGCGCGCCCCATTCCTTGTACGACATGGTATGCAGGCCTGCGGGGGAGATGCACTGAACGGATTTGATGCTGGCTTCGATCATGCCAATTCCTTATTTGATATAAAAAGAGCACCGCTTTTTAGTATCCCGCGCGCGACGCTACGGCAGTGTAGCGCAGCGCGGGCAATGCTCCAAGCGCACGCCTGAAATGCTGCGCCGCAGCACAGCCCTCGCACGTTCACCATGGCGCAATACCCGATATAGCGAAACTGCATATCTGCGGTTATCCACAATTGAGCCGGCCCGGCAATGGGCGGATGATCGCAGCATCAACCCGCAAGAGGAGACCACTCGTGAAAAAACCATTCTATAAAATCCTGTACGTGCAGGTGCTGTTCGCCATCGTGGCCGGCGTGCTGCTGGGGGTGTTCTACCCTTCGAACGCCGTCGACATGAAACCGCTGGGCGACGGCTTCATCAAGCTGATCAAGATGATCATCGCCCCCGTGATCTTCTGTACCGTGGTCTCCGGCATCGCGGGCATGCAGGACGTCAAGAAGATCGGCCGCGTGGGCGGCAAGGCGCTGCTGTACTTCGAAGTGGTCTCCACCTTCGCGCTGGCCATCGGCTTGCTGGTTGCCAATATCCTCAAGCCGGGCGCCGGCTTCAACGCCGATCCGGCCCACCTCGACGCCAAGTCGATCGCGCAATACACGCACGCCGAAGGCATGAGCACCGTCGACTTCCTGATGAATATCATCCCGAAGACCTTCGTCGATGCCTTCGCCAAGGGTGACATCCTGCAAGTGCTGCTGATCGCCATCCTGTTCGGCTTTTCGCTGTCCCTGCTAGGCGAGCGCGGCCGTCCCGTCACCAAGCTGATCGACGAGCTGTCGCATGCCATCTTCGGCATGGTCAACATCATCATGAAAGTCGCTCCGATCGGCGCCTTCGGTGCAATGGCCTTTACCATCGGTAAATACGGCCTGGCGTCGCTGATCCCGCTGGCCAAGCTGATGGGCTCGTTCTACCTGACCTGCTTCCTGTTCGTCTTCGTCGTGCTGGGCCTGATCGCCAAGTACACGGGCTTCTCCATCGGCCGCTTCTTGCTGTACATCAAGGAAGAACTGCTGATCGTGCTCGGCACGAGCTCGTCGGAATCGGCCCTGCCGGCCCTGATGAAGAAACTCGAGCGCCTGGGCTGCTCCAAGCCCGTCGTCGGCCTGGTCGTGCCGACCGGCTACTCGTTCAACCTGGACGGCACCAACATCTACATGACCATGGCCGCCCTGTTCGTGGCACAGGCCACCAACACGGACCTGACGATCTGGCAAGAGCTCACCATCCTGGGCGTGGCGATGCTGACCTCGAAAGGCGCGTCCGGCATCACGGGCGCCGGCTTCATCACCCTGGCCGCCACCCTGGCCGTCGTGCCGACGATACCCGTGGCCGGCATGGCGCTGATCCTGGGCATCGACCGTTTCATGAGCGAATGCCGCGCGCTGACCAACTTCGTCGGTAACGGCGTGGCCACCATCGTCGTGTCGAAATGGGAAAAGGAACTGGATATGGACAAGCTGCACAGCGAGCTGGCCCACCCCACCCACCCGACCGACGACGCCTACGTTGCGCCGACCGTGAATATCGTCAAGTAAGCGATAGTCAACATTGAAAAGCCCCGCGGAGCGATCCGCGGGGCTTTTTTCATTGCGCGCGGGTTTAATCGCATCATCAACCCACAGTAAATTATCCATCAATATCCATCATGATGATCAATGAATCAAAAACCATTACAGTGGCGTCACCTGTTCGCCATCGGGCTCGCGCATAATGACATTGCGTTAACGCCAGCCTGACACCGAACCATCCACTTTTTGAATGGAGTACCTCATGTCCCTCACGCCCGCCTTCTACGCCACCTGGTCCCCACGTTTGCTGGGTCTGCTTCGCATCATCCTCGGCTTCCTCTTCCTGCAGCACGGCACGGCCAAGCTGTTCGGCATGCCGCACGTGGCTATGTTCGACGGCTTGCAACTGCTTTCCCTGATGGGCGCGGCCGGCGTCATCGAACTGGTGGGCGGCACCCTGCTGCTCGTCGGCCTGTTCACGCGCCCCGTCGCCTTCATCCTGTCGGGCCAGATGGCGGCCGCCTATTTCATCGCGCATGCGCCGGCCGGCTTCTTGCCCATCCTGAACGGCGGTGAAATGGCCGTGATGTACTGCTTCACCTTCCTGTACTTCGCGGCGACGGGCGGCGGCGCCTACAGCCTCGATGGCTTGCGCGGCAAGGCGGGCGCATAAAAAAAGGGCGGACATCGCTGTCCGCCCTCTGATTTCCTGCAACGATCCGTTTAGACGGCGGAAACGTCCAGCTCCGCGCCCGTGGCCGCCTGCACCTGCTCCTTGGTCACGCCCGGCGCCAGTTCCACCAGTTTCAAACCGTTTTCCGTCACGTCGATGACGCCCAGGTCGCTGATGATGACGTCGACCACGCCCACGCCCGTCAGCGGCAGGTCGCACTGCTTGAGCAACTTGTGCGACGTCGTGCCATCCTTGGCCGTGGCCACGTGCTCCATCAGCACAACGACGCGCTTGACGCCGGCGACGAGGTCCATCGCGCCGCCCATGCCCTTGACCATCTTGCCTGGAATCATCCAGTTCGCCAGGTCGCCCTTTTCCGACACCTGCATGGCGCCCAGGATGGCCAGGTTGATCTTGCCGCCGCGAATCATGCCAAACGAATCGGCCGAGCTGAAGTAGGCGGCGCCCGGCAAGGCCGTCACCGTCTGCTTGCCGGCGTTGATCAGGTCGGCATCGACCTCATCTTCGGCAGGAAACGGGCCGATGCCCAGCAAGCCGTTTTCCGACTGCAAGAACACTTCGATATTCTCCGGCACATAGTTGGCCACCAGGGTCGGCAAGCCGATGCCCAGGTTCACATAAAAGCCGTCCTGCAATTCCTTTGCCGCGCGCGCGGCCATTTCATCTCTTGTCCAAGCCATGATCATCTCCCAATCTTGTATTTAGTCGGCGCGCACGGTGCGCTGCTCGATGCGTTTTTCCGGGTTCGCGTTGACCACGATGCGGTGCACGAAGATGCTCGGCGTGTGCACCTGGTCCGGATCGATCTCGCCCACTTCGACCAGTTTTTCCACTTCGACGATGGTGATCTTGCCGGCCATGGCCACGTTCGGGTTGAAATTGCGCGCCGTCTTGCGATAGATCAGGTTGCCGGCGCGGTCGGCCATGTAGGCTTTGACCAGAGCCACGTCAGCCACGAGGCTGCGTTCCATTACGTATTGTTCGCCGTCGAATTCGCGCAGTTCCTTGCCGTCGGCAACGATGGTGCCCACGCCCGTCTTCGTGAAGAAGGCGGGAATGCCGGCGCCGCCGGCGCGCAGCTTCTCGGCCAAGGTGCCTTGCGGCGTGAATTCCAGTTCCAGCTCGCCGGCCAGGTACTGGCGCGCGAATTCCTTGTTTTCGCCCACGTAGGAGGCAATCATTTTCTTGATCTGGCGCGTGGTGAGCAGCTGGCCCAGGCCGAAACCGTCCACGCCCGCGTTGTTGGAAATGGCCGTCAGGCCCGTCACGCCCGAATCGCGCAAGGCGCCGATCAGGGCTTCGGGTATGCCGCACAGGCCAAAGCCGCCAACGGCGATGGTCTGGCCATCTTGGACGATACCGGCCAGCGCCGAGGCGGCGTCAGGATAAACTTTATTCATGGGTGTCCCTCTATCTTTTGTTAAGCTTTGGTCTTGAGTCCATGACTCAGGCAGCGACTCAGCATAAAATACGCGAGTGGAAAGTACAATACCGTAGAACTACCGGCGCCGTGCCTGCAATCCCCCTGTGAGAGTGATACGTATCAGATGAACGCCGCGTCAGCCATCGATTATGAAAGCATCTTCCTGCATGCACCCGTGGGCATGTGCATGTCGGAAAACCGTATCATGCGCAGCTGCAACGAAGCGCTGGCAGCCATGTTCGGCTACGCGCGCGCCCAGCTCGACGACCAGTCCTTCGAGGTACTCTACCCCACGCACGACGAATTCCTGCGCACGGGTGACCGCATCATCCCCATCATGAACGCCAAAGGGCGCTATTCGGACGAGCGCATCATGCGCCGCAGTAATGGAGAATTGTTCTGGTGCCACGTCACGGGCCATGCCATGCTGCCGAACCAACCGCTGGGAGCAGGCATCTGGACGTTCGAAGATGTCAGCGAAAAACGTCCCGTGACGGCCGAACTGACGCCGCGCGAACGCGAAATCGCCGCCCTGCTGGTGGAAGGCAAGACCAGCAAGGTCATCGCCCGCCAGATCGACCTCAGCCCCCGCACGGTGGAAATGCACCGCGCCAAGCTGATGCGCAAATTCGCCGCCTCGACCTCGTCGGAGCTGGTGCACAAGCTGGTGGGACTGCAGCTGCAGCGCTAGGGCTGCAGCCAGGGTGACTTTTCGTTGAACGCCAAGTAAAACCGTCGCGAGCGGCAGCGAGGCTCGGCGCCCCCTTGTGGTCAAGAAGCGCAACCGTGCTCTCGCACGGGGGCGCCGAGCCGGTGAGCATCGCAGGCCGCAAAGCGCGACGCGCAGCAGGTTTTATGGCGTTAAAACGTGCTCATGCCGCCATCGGCGGAGATAATGGCGCCGTTAATAAAGTGCGAATCCTCGCCCGCCAGCAACAGCAGCAGGCCGTCGAGGTCTTCCGGCTTGCCCGGACGTTTATTGGGCAGCATTTCGATCAGCTTCTTGCCCTGCTCGGTGGCAAAGTAATCTTCGTTGATCTCGGTGGAAATGTAGCCGGGGCAGATGGCGTTCGTGTTGATGCCATATTTACCCCATTCCACGGCCATGGCGCGCGTCATGTGCACCATGCCCGCCTTGCTCATGCAGTACACGCCGATCTGCGGCAGCACCTGCAAGCCCGCCATCGAGGCGATATTGATGATGCGGTGCTGTTTCTTCGGGTCGCCCTTGGCGCGCGCGATCATGCGCTTGGCCGTCTGCTGGGCCACGAAGAACGATCCGCGCAAATTGGTGTCCATCACGAACGAGTAATCCTCGGGCGTGACATCGACCAGGCGTTGCGTGGTGGAGACACCTGAATTGTTGACGAGGATATCGATGGGACCGGCTTCCGTTTCCGCGTGCGCGATGGCCGACTTGATGCTGGCGAAGTCGGTCACGTCGAGCGAGACCACATGCGCGGCGCCGCCGTCCGCTTCGATTTCAGCGCGCAACTCCTTCAGCCGTTCGGTGCGGCGCGAGGCCAGCACGACCTGCGCGCCCGCCTGGGCCAGCACTTTCGCAAAGCGCGCGCCGAGGCCGCTCGATGCGCCGGTAATCAGGGCAATCTTGCCCTCGAAATTGACTTCTATGCCCACGAGCTACTCCTGTTTTATTTTAGATAACACTTTGCGCCGTGCCGATGGCAGCGGGGCAAAATACCGTGCGTCGTACTTGAGCAAAGGTAAACGCCATCATTACACAAAATGGCCGGATTTAGATTGCGGCGAGGGGCAATGTCACGCAAAATGGCGCCAAAGTTGCAATCCTCGCCAAAAACAAGCACACTCGTGCTTAAATTTATTCGAAGATTCCTCACCCACCCATTTAGTGACTAACAATCGAGACCATGACACAGCCTAATAACTTAGTTGAACAGTACGGACCGCGCGAGACCATGGAGTATGACGTGGTCATCGTCGGTGGTGGCCCCGCAGGCCTGGCCGCGGCGATCCGCCTGAAGCAGCTGGCCGCGGAAAAAAGCCAGGAAGTGTCCGTCTGCGTGCTGGAAAAAGGCGGCGAGCTGGGCGCGCACATCCTGTCGGGCGCCATCATGGACCCGAAAGCGCTGAGCGAACTGATTCCGAACTGGAAGGAACTGGGCGCGCCCCTGAACACGGCAGTGACGGAAGACCGCATCCTGTTCCTGACCGAAACCAAGGCGTACAAGACGCCGAACTTCGCCGTGCCGGCCTGCTTTGAAAACCACGGCAACTACATCGTCTCGCTGGGCAATGTGGTGCGCTGGATGGGCCAGCAGGCGGAAAACCTGGGCGTGGAAATCTTCCCGGGCTTTCCTGCCGCGGAAATCCTCTACAACGACGACGGCTCCGTGAAAGGCGTAGCGACCGGCAACATGGGCGTCAAGCGCGACGGCCAGCCCGGTCCCGACTTCCAGCTGGGCATGGAACTGCACGCCAAGTACACGCTGTTCGCCGAAGGCGCGCGCGGCCACCTGGGCAAGCAATTGATGGCCAAATATGACTTGAACGCCGGCAAGGACCCGCAATCGTACGGCATCGGCATCAAGGAATTGTGGGAAATCGACCCCGCCCTGCACCAGCCGGGCCTGGTGATCCACTCGACGGGCTGGCCGCTGGACGCGAAAACCTACGGCGGCTCCTTCCTGTACCATCTGGAAAACAACCAGGTCATGGTCGGCTACGTCGTCGGCCTGGCCTACGAAAACCCCTACCTGTCGCCGTATGAGGAATTCCAGCGCTACAAGACGCATCCGGAAATCCGCAAGTTCTTCGAAGGCGGCAAGCGCATCTCCTACGGCGCGCGGGCAATCACGGCCGGCGGCCTGCAATCGTTGCCGAAACTGGTATTCGCCGGCGGCGCGCTGATCGGCTGCGATGCGGGCTTTTTGAACATGAGCCGCATCAAGGGCAGCCATGCGGCCATCAAGAGCGGCATGCTGGCGGCCGAGGCGGCCTTCGGCGCGCTGGGCGAATCGCGCCAGCACGACGAACTGGCCAGCTATCCGGTTGCTTTCGAGCAATCGTGGCTGCACGAAGAGCTGCACGTGGCGCGCAACGTCAAGCCGTGGCTGTCGAAAGGCCTGTACCTGGGCAGCCTGATGACGGGCATCGACCAGATCCTCTTCCGCGGCAAGGCACCCTGGACCCTGCACCACACGCATGGCGACCATGAATGCCTGAAGCCGGCGGCCCAGTCGAAGAAGATCGTGTATCCGAAACCCGACGGCAAGCTGACCTTCGACAAGATGTCGTCCGTCTTCATCTCGAACACGAACCACGCGGAAGACCAGCCCATCCACCTGACCTTGAAGAACGCCAGCGTGCCCGTCGACGTCAACCTGGCCATGTATGCGGGGCCGGAAGCCCGTTACTGTCCCGCCGGCGTGTACGAGTTCGTGAAAAACGACGACGGCGCCGAACGCCTGCAGATCAATGCGCAAAACTGCGTGCACTGCAAGACCTGCGACATCAAGGACCCGACGCAGAACATCGTGTGGGTCACGCCGGAAGGCGGCGGCGGGCCGAATTATCCGAATATGTAATTGACTGCGGCAAACGCAGCGGCCTCCATGCAACAGCGCGCTCTCACCAGCGCGCTGTTTTTTCATCAAATACATTACAATTTTCAAGCTTTAAGCCAGCAACAACGACATGTTTGCATTACGACAGCAAGAACATAAAAATTCCACTTGGAAAGTTTCTCATAAGCACTTCTAACAGTTACAATCCCCGTTGATAAACATTTCCACTCCCTTCCTGCCATGAATTCGAACGTTCCTCCAGCAGTCTCCCTCGATACCGAACTGCAGCAAGCCATCACCGAGCATAAGGCGGGCCGCTATCTGGAGGCAGAAGAAATCTACCTGTCGATCTTGCAAGCGCACCCTTATCACGCCATCGCCAACCACAATCTGGGCTTGCTGGCGGGACAGGTCGGCCAGCATGAAGCAGGCCTGCCGTATTTGCGGAAGGCGCTGTCCATCGATCCAGACGAAGGTCAGTTCTGGCTTTCCTACGCAAACGGCTTGCTGCAGGCCGGGCAACCCGACGAGGCACTCGACATCATCGACACGGCGATTGCTCGCGGACTCGATAACGAACAATCACAGAAGCTACGCCTACTGGCAACAAAGGAAATTGCTTTGGCAGCCCAGTCGCCATCGCAGCATGACGTCGATCAGATCGTGGCACTGTATCAGCGCGGTGAATACGTGGAGATGGAAGCGGCTTGCCGCCAATTGTTGCAACAATTTCCAGAAGCACCATTTGCCTGGAGCGTATTAGGCACAGCCCTGCAGGTGCAAGGCAAGGAGGCCTTGCCTGTGCTAAAGAGAACCGCTGAATTGACGCCAGATGATGCTCAGGCACATGGCAACCTGGGCAATGCCTGGCAAGCAGCGGGCAAGCTTGACAATGCCTTGGACAGCTATCTGCGCGCACTGGAAATCGACCCGTCATTCGCGGAGGCACACAACAATTTGGGAAGCGTGCTGCGCCTGATGGATCGCCAGGATGAGGCCAAGACCTGTTTCCACAAGGCGATTGCCTTACGTCCCGACTATGCCAAAGCGATGTTTAATCTGGCCAACGTTCTCAAGGAATTAAAGGAATATCCGCTAGCGGTGGAACAATATCGTGCGGTGAGCCTGCTGATACCAGAGGATGCGGAAGTCCAGAACAGCCTGGGCTCCGCGCTGCGCCTGGACAAGAACTATAGCGAAGCCATCGAATGTTTCAAACAGGCCATCTTGTTGAAACCCGACTACGCCGATGCGCATTTTAATCTGGGTACGACCTTGTTGGCGGCAGGGCGCGACGCCGAAGCAGTCATCAGTCTGGAGCAGGCGCTGGAGAATGAGCCAGATAACAATGAGCTTCATTTTTATCTGGGCAATGCGCTGAGAAACAGCGGCCACCCGGAAAAAGCCTTGGACAGCTTCCGCAAGGCCCTGTCACTGAAACCAGATTTCCACGCCGCTGAAATCAATTTATGTTCGCTGCTACAGGTGCATGGCGCCATCGACGAGGCCATTGCCAGCGCCTATCGGGCTCGCGACATCGCCCCGGCACTGGTGGTCAGCCATACTAATTTACTGTTTTGCTTAAGCCATAGCGTCGAAGTGGATGCTGCAACCATGTTTGCCGAACATTGCGCATTCGGAGAGCAATTCGAACGCCTCAGCCGGCCAGAGTGGCCAGAACATGGTAACGACCGCGACCCGCAGCGCTGCCTGCGCATCGGCTTCGTCTCAGGCGACTTCAACGAACACGTCGTGTCCAACTTTGTCATGCCAGTACTAGCCAAGCTGGCCAGCAGCCCTCGTTTATCTTTGTACGGCTATTACAACAACAACCGTAATGACAGTAACACGAAACGTTTGAAGCAATATCTGACCCATTGGAATGATGTGATGGAACTGTCCGATGTAGAACTATCGGAGAAGATACAGCAAGATAAAATCGATATCCTGATCGATCTTTCCGGACATACGGCTTTTCATCGCCTACAGGTATTTGCTACAAAACCAGCGCCGATTCAGGCAAGCTGGATAGGCTACCCTGGCACTACAGGGCTGCAGGCAATGGACTATTATATTTCGGATCGTTTTCTGACACCGCCCGAGATCGTCGGCAAATACATGACTGAAAAGCTGGCGCTGCTACCAGCGTGCCTGCCTTTCCTGCCATCCGCCCTTGCACCGGCAATACAACAAACGCCTGCGCTCTCAAACGGCTACCTGACATTCGGAAGCTTTAACCGGTTAAGCAAACTGAATCGCAAAGTGATCGCCCGTTGGGCGAAGTTACTACATAGAGTACCTACGGCCAAAATGCGTTTGGCGGCCATGCACAAGCAGTCGGATCACACCACACTGGCGCAGTGGTTTAAAGATGAAGGCATCGCCGAAGAAAGGCTGAGCTTTTACCAACGGACACATCTGGGGGATTACCTGGAAATGCATCAGCATATCGACGTATGTCTCGATACCTATCCTTACACGGGCGGCACGACCACCATGCACGCGCTCTGGATGGGCGTACCGACATTGACATTGGCCGGCGATACAGTTCCCAGCCGGGCTGGCGCCTGCATCATGGAACACGTCGGACTCAACGCTTTCGTTGCCGTTGATGACGAGGATTTCGTTCAAAAAGGTATTTTCTTATCGAATAATATAGTTCAGTTGGCCGCCTTGCGCGCCACCATGCGCCAACGCCTTGAGGAATCTGCAATCGGTCAATCTGGCCTGATCGCTGAAGGATTCGAACATGCTTTGCGTGCCATGTGGCAACGCTGGTGTGCAGAACTGCCCCCAGAAACGTTTGAAGTTGAACGCTACGATTGCGATATGCACATGCAAGAAAGTACTTCATGACGCCAGTCAAATTGCCACACCCCATCTACGTCACCCAGCCATTGCTGCCAGAGCTCAAGGATTTTCTCCCTTATCTCGAAACGATCTGGGAGAATAAAATTCTCACCAATGGCGGCCCGTTCCACCAGCAGCTTGAACAGGCCCTGTGCGAGTACTTGGGCGTCAAGCACATTTGCCTGTTTACCAATGGCACACTAGCCCTGATGACGGCGTTGCAGGCGCTGCGCATCACCGGTGAAGTGATCACCACGCCCTACTCTTTCGTGGCCACCGCCCATTCCCTGCTGTGGAACGGTATCAAACCCGTCTTCGTCGACATCGATCCCAGCAGCATGAACATGGACCCGGCCAACATCGAGGCGGCCATCACGCCGCAAACGACCGCCATTATGCCTGTCCATTGCTACGGGCGACCTTGCGACGTTGAACGCATCGAAAAGATTGCCGACAATTATGGTTTGAAAGTCATCTACGACGCGGCGCACGCATTCGGCGTGCGTCAAAACGGGGGTAGCGTACTAAACTATGGCGATCTGTCCGTGCTGAGCTTTCACGCCACGAAGATTTTCAACACTTTTGAAGGCGGTGCGATTATCTGTCCCGATGCCAAAACCAAACAGCGCATCGATCATTTGAAAAATTTCGGTTTCGTCGACGAAGTGACGGTAGTAGCTCCTGGCATCAACGGCAAGATGAGCGAAATCAATGCCGCCTTCGGCCTGCTACAGTTAAAAGGCATTGACGCCGCGCTGCTGCAGCGACGCGCCATTGATGCGCGCTACCGCAAGAACCTGGCAGGGATCGCCGGCATCGCCTGCCTACCTGCATGCGAAGAGCAGCTGATGAACCATGCCTACTTCCCCATACTGGTGCGGCCGGAATACGGCGTGCGGCGCGATGAGCTGTACCAGGTGCTGCGCGACCACGATATCTTTGCGCGCCGCTATTTCTATCCTCTGATCAGTGATTTCCCAATGTATCGCGGCATGCCATCGGCGGCGCCCGCCAATCTGCCGCAAGCGCGCCAGGCAGCGGACCAAGTGATCTGCCTGCCCATCTACCCCGGACTGAGCGACGAACAAATCGACACCATCAGTGCCGTCATCGCCCATACCGCCGCCAACTGACCCCTATTTACCCACGTTTTGCCTATGATTATTTCCACCGCCCACGATTTCGCTAGTATCAACGATACTCATCCATGGGCAGCTCAATTACCGTGCAGAGTCAGTCTGATCCTCCCGGATTTTTTCCGCGCCTGGCGCGACCAGGCTGTCGAACATTGTAATTTCCACTTTGGACGCCAACAGTCAGTGGGTGTCGGCTCCATCGTCAAATACGATAGCTCCACGCAATCGCCGCGTAGCGAAAGACGGCTGCGTCGGCGCCACGCCTTCGGTCTGGCCGCCCAACTTCCACTCCGAACCCGATGGCATAAACGCGGGATAGCCGACAAAACCGCTCCCTTTCCGCTTCTCAGAGGCCGTCCGTGGAGTGCTGGCCGAACTAGCCTGGCGGGGCATGTCACTGAGATGGACCTGGCAACAATGATGCCTTCCTTCGAGACCTGACGACCAACGAGCCAACCGCAAACAAGCCGAGGCGGAAATGCGGCCGCCTGACTTCACGGCCAACGGCCGGTGGCCACGGCCTACCTACAAATATTTATCACCGGCAACACGGCTGCGGATAACCCTGGCAGGCGCACCATAACTGACACACATATCGGGTACGCTCCGCGTCACCACGGCGCCAGCGCCGACCACGCTATGCGCTCCAATGCGCAGGCGCTGCAGCAGTAAGCCACCCATACCGAGGGCACTGCAACTGCCGAGATGACAATTGCCGCCCGTAGCGGCCGCTGGCGCTAGACTGGAAAAAGCGTCCATCACGCTATCGTGATCCAGCGAGGCGCGCGTATTGACAATGCAGCCGGGTCCCATTTCACAGCCTGGATTCACCACAGCACCGGCCATCAACACGCTGCCGGCGCCAATGCGCACCCCCCTGGCCACGCTGGCTTGCGGATGCACGGCGGTAATGAAGCATAGGTCCGGGCACAAGGCGCCCACGCCAGCTGTCACCCTTGCCCGCACATGGTTGTCGCCGATCGCCACCAAGACGCCACCCAAGGCATGCTGTTCAGCCAGTACCGGCAAATCTGTCTCAGCACCCAGCACGCGGTAGCCCATGGTTTCCTCCCCATGCGTCCGAAAGGCATCGATTAGGCCAACAATGTGGTGCTTGCCTTGCCGTTCGATGACATCGATGACCACCTTGGCGTGGCCCGACGAGCCAATAATTACAATATTCATTTTCATATCAAAAAATCAATCTTGGTGCAATCTCTGCGATGCGTGGCAGTATGCAGCATTTTCCTACTGCCGCACCAGCGGCGCGCCCGAACCTTCACATAAATTTAATGCACCTGGTTTAACAGTCGTCTTTGTCCAGTGCGGAAGACCGCACCAGACGGATGCCGGATAGATTGAAGTGAGCCGACTGACATCATACAAATCAGCTTGCAAAAAAGAGGGGGCATAGATTTTTTGGAGCGGAGTGAAAAATTTCCACAAAGAATTTAATAATGAAACCTGACTGGTCGTCTTGTACTGATGAGGGCAACAATGCCACTCAACGAATTTACCTTACAGGAGCAACACATGCTGAGTCTTCATACCAACAATGCATCGCTGTCCGCACAGAACTCGATCGCCAAGACGCAATCGCAACTGTCGACCTCGATGACCCGCCTGAGCACTGGCTACCGCATCAACTCGGCCATGGACGACGCTGCCGGCCTGCAAATCGCCACCCGCCTGAAAGCCCAGACCAGCGGCATGACGGTCGCGATGGCAAATACCCAGAACAGCACCTCGATGCTGCAAACGGCTGAAGGTGCGTTTGCCGAAGTGACCAACATGCTGGTACGCATGAAAGATCTGGCAACGCAAGCAGCCGATGTCTCATCGAATCCAGCGGACAAAACCGCCATGCAGGCAGAATATGATGCACTGGGCCTGGAATTGTCCAACGTGATGAAAAACACCACTTTTGGCGGCGAACCACTGCTCGTCAGTGGCACTGTCTCCAAAACCATGACCTTCCAGATCGGCGCAGCGAGCTCGGAAACCATGAGCATCGATCTAAGCAAAGCCATGAGTAGCATCGGCTCCGCCTTGAGTTCGGCAGCCGCAAACTACAGCAATGCAACTACCGCTACCGGTGCAGAACTGACCGCCAACGCCAACACCGCCATCGGCAGCCTGGTGTCGGCCATCGAAAGCATCAGCGTTGTACGCTCCGCCTTGGGCGCCGCCGCCAACCGCCTCGATCACGTCAACAGCAACCTGTCGAACATCGCCACCAACACCAAGGCCGCAACCGGCCGCATCATGGACGTTGATTTCGCTACGGAAAGCTCGAACATGACCTCGTCGCAGATGTTGCTGCAAGCCGGCACCGCGATGCTGAAACAAAGCAACAGCATGTCCTCAATGGTCATGTCCTTGCTGCAATAATATCGAACGCCACACGCGAACAAACAGGCCCCGGCAAGCGATTGCAGGGGCTTTTTTTATGGTTAAAAAAGATTTCCATAAAGAATTTAATAGTGGAACCTGTCTGGTCGTCTTGTACTATTGAGGGCAACAATGCCACTCAACGAATTTACCTTACAGGAGCAACACATGCTGAGTCTTCATACAAACAATGCATCGCTGTCCGCACAGAACTCGATCGCCAAGACGCAATCGCAACTGTCGACCTCGATGACCCGCCTGAGCACTGGCTACCGCATCAACTCGGCCATGGACGACGCTGCCGGCCTGCAAATCGCCACCCGCCTGAAAGCCCAGACCAGCGGCATGACGGTCGCGATGGCAAATACCCAGAACAGCACCTCGATGCTGCAAACGGCTGAAGGTGCGTTTGCCGAAGTGACCAACATGCTGGTACGCATGAAAGATCTGGCAACGCAAGCAGCCGATGTCTCATCGAATCCAGCGGACAAAACCGCCATGCAGGCAGAATATGATGCACTGGGCCTGGAATTGTCCAACGTGATGAAAAACACCACTTTTGGCGGCGAACCACTGCTCGTCAGTGGCACTGTCTCCAAAACCATGACCTTCCAGATTGGCGCAGCGAGCTCGGAAACCATGAGCATCGATCTAAGCAAAGCCATGAGTAGCATCGGCTCCGCCTTGAGTTCGGCAGCCGCAAACTACAGCAATGCAACTACCGCTACCGGTGCAGAACTGACCGCCAACGCCAACACCGCCATCGGCAGCCTGGTGTCGGCCATCGAAAGCATCAGCGTTGTGCGCTCCGCTCTGGGCGCCGCCGCCAACCGCCTCGATCACGTCAACAGCAACCTGTCGAACATCGCCACCAACACCAAAGCCGCCACCGGCCGCATCATGGACGTCGATTTCGCTACCGAAAGCTCGAACATGACCGCTTCGCAAATGCTGCTGCAAGCCGGTACCGCGATGCTGAAACAAAGCAACAGCATGTCCTCGATGGTCATGTCCCTGCTGCAGTAATCTTTGCCTGGCCGCTTGCGGCCAGCAACGCCAAGCCAGGCTGCGGCCTGGCTTTTTTTATGTGCGAAACGTATTAATTTGACTATATTGCCTTTCGATTTAACAATGCCGGCGCCTTAGTCGCCTATAGAAGATAGACCAGACTCACCTCACCGCCCACCGGAGCCGCTACGTGCTGAGCATTCACACCAATATCGCCGCAATGTACGCCCAAAGCGCAGCCGCCAGTGCGCAAAGCCGGCTATCGACGTCGATGCAACGCCTCTCCACCGGCTTTCGCATCAATTCGGCCATGGACGACGCGGCGGGGCTGCAGATCGCCACGCGCCTCAGCGCCCAGGTGAGCGGCATGACGGTGGCCATGCGCAATACACAGAACAGCACCTCGATGCTGCAGACGGCCGAGGGCGCGTTTGGCGAAGTGACCAGCATGTTGGTACGCATGAAAGACCTGGCCACGCAGGCGGCCGACGCGTCCTCTCACCAGACCGACCGCGACGCCATGCAGGCCGAGTACGATGCGCTGGGACTGGAACTGTACAACGTCATGACGAATACCTCCTACGGCGGCAGCCTGTTGCTGGGTAACGGCAGTGCCGGCAAGGGCACGCTGTCAGAGGCGATGACCTTCCAGATCGGCGCCAGCAGCAGCGAAACCATGCAGTTCGACGTATCGGGCAAGATGGATGGTCTGGATACCTTATTGAAAGCCATTTCCGCCAACTTTGCGCCAGGCGCCACGGCCGGCAGCGAAATTGCCACGAATGGCGGCGCTAACAGCATGATCGACCAGTTGGCGGCTGCTCTCGACCAGGTCGGTGGCGTGCGCTCGGCCCTGGGCGCGGCGGCCAACCGCCTCGACCACGTGCACAACAATCTGGCCAATATGCTCACCAATACCAAGGCCGCCGTCGGCCGCATCATGGATGTCGACTACGCGGCGGAAAGCGCCAACATGGTGTCGGCGCAAATGTTGCTCCAGGCCAGCACGGCGATGCTCAAGCAAAGCCAGAGCATGCAGAAACTGATACTGTCACTGTTACAGCCATGATGGCTGATGCAGCCTGATTCACCAGCTCGTATAGACTCTCTTCCGGACACAGTGGCATGGCGATAGACCGCATTTCATCGGGTAATCCGGTACCCCTGATTACCCAGCGCCTCGACGTCAGCCCCGCGACGCCGATGACGCCGGGCGTGGTGCAGCCGCTGGTGCCCATCGGCCCCTACATGGCGGCCGCGCCCGATGCCGGCACCCTGCCCGCCCAGCTGCAGCAGCCGGGCCAGGACAGCCTGGCTTCCCTCATCAAGCCCAATGCCGATGGTGCCGGCGGCGCCATGCCGCGCGACAGCAGCGCCATGCAGGTCAATCAACTGTTTTTTACGCGCCAGCTGGTCTGGCAGCCGCCCGACGCGGCGCAGCTGGCCGCCTCGTGGCGCGTGATGGTCAAGACGTATGGCGAGCAATACGCCGCCCTGCAGGAGCAGGCGCGCGGCCAGCACGTGCCGGGCAATCTGTTCATGGCCGAGCAGCAGCCGGCCCTGCTGCGCGAAGGTCCGCGCCCGCCCTTGAGCATCGACAGCGAAGCGTGGCGCTTTGCCGTGTATGGCTGGGGCGGCCAGCGCCTGCTGCTGCGCGTGCTGGCCAGCGATACCGACGAGGAAGAAAGCCCGCCCAGGCGCCGTGGCAAGGTGGCGCTGCGCGTCGAACTGATCATCATCGGCATCGGCCGGGTCGTGATCCAGATGGAGCCGTCCGGCGACGGCGTGCTGCTGGAGCTGGCCGCCGACGAAGACCACGCGCTGCGCCATCTGCGCCTGGCGCTGCCCGAGATCGCCGACGCCGTGCGCCGCGCGGGCCTGCGCATCGTGCGCTGCCGCCTGAACCGCCAGCTGCATGCGCAGCGCGTGCATGGCAATTACCCGATGCAGGCGGGCGCCGCTGCGCTGTCGCTGCCCCTGTTCCGCGCCATGGCCGAAGTGGCGCTGCTGCTGACGCAGCCGGAAGCGGAAGCGGCGGCCGATCCTGATGCGCCTGCAGCAACCGCAACCGAAGAGGAAACCATCTTCATCTCGAAGGAAGTGGCGGCGCCGCTCGGTTACGACTACGGCGATAACATTGATCTGCCGCAAGAGGATGTCTTGCTGCTGGCCGGCGGGTCCGAGCCGCAGCGGGACCTGCTGCCGCCCATCGACGAGCAGGATTGATACAGCACAAAAAAACGGTGCCCGAAGCGCCGTTTTTATTACTTACCCCACCGTTTAGCCCACCGTGCCGATGATGCTCACTTCGCGGTTTTCCGGAATTTCGTTGTACGACAGCACATGCAGGCCCGGCGCGAACAGGCGCGCATAGCGGGCCAGCAGCGGACGGATCTGCGGCAGCACCAGCAGCAGCGGCGGCGTGGCCTGCTGCTTCATCTGCTCGCGCGCCACCGGCATGTTCACCTGCAGCTGCGACAGCAGGTGCGGGTCGATCGGGTAATTATCCAGGGTCACCTTGCCCGACTGGCGCGCCTGGTTCAAGGAACCGAGCAGCATGTTTTCCAGTTCGCCGCCGAGGTTAAACGCCTGCATTTCCATCTTCTGGCCAAACAGGCCGCTGACGATCTGGCGCCGCAGCGCGCAGCGCACTTCGGCCGCGAGCAGGATCGGGTCCTTGGTCGTTTCCGAACTGTCGAGCAAGGTGGTGGCGATGGGCACGATATCCTTCAGTGACACGTTTTCCGCCAGCAAGACACGGAACACGCGCAGCATCTGCGTGTGCGTGAGCGCCTTGTCCAGCGCGCCGGCCAGCTTGGGCGACAGGGCCGTCAGGCGCTCCATCAGGTTGGACACGTCTTCGTGGCGAAACAGTTCCGGCAGGTATTCGCGCACCATCTTCGACAAGTGCGTGGCGATCACGCTGGGCGCCTCGATGACCTGGTAGCCGAGGCCCAGCGCATGCGCCTTGGCGCCCGGTTCGATCCACGTGACGGGCATGCCATAGGCCGGTTCGATGCCGGGTATGCCGTCGAGCTGGCCATACACATTGGGCGACGGGATCGCCATCAGGCGGTCGGCCTGCACTTCCGCCTGCGCCACCACGGTGCCCGACAGCACGATCGAGTACTGCGACGGTTTCAGGGTCAGGTCGTCGCGCACGCCAATGTTCGGCAGCAGCAAACCCATGGCTTCGGACAGGCTCTGGCGCACGCCCTTGACACGCTTGTTCAATGGCTCGCCTTGCGTTTTATCAACCATGCCCACCAGTTTATAGCCGAGCATCACCATCAATGGCTGCACGGCCGGCAATTGCTGCCACTCCAGTTCGGCAGGCTTGTCATCACGCAGGGCCGCTTCGATGGCTGCCATGCCGGCCGCGTCGGGCCCCTTCACGCGCTTGGTCAATCGCCAGGCCACGAAGGCCAGCACGGCGGCAAAAGTCATGAACATGAACCATGGCATGCCCGGGATCAGGGCCAGCGCCACCATCATGCCGGCCGCGCTGAAGATCACCGTGGGCGACGTCAGCACCTGGCCCGCCACCTGCTGCTCGAAGTCGCCCGAATCGCTGATGCGGGTGACGAGGATGGCGGCGGCGGCCGACAGCAGCAGCGCCGGGATTTGCGCCACCAGGCCATCGCCGATGGTCAGCAGTGCATACTGGCGGAAAGCATCGCCAAACGACAGGTCGTGCATCAGCGAGCCGATGGCCACGCCGCCCACCATATTGATGATCAAAATCAAGATGCTGGCGACGGCGTCGCCGCGCACGAACTTCGACGCGCCGTCCATGGCGCCGTAGAAATCCGCTTCGGCGGCCACGTCCTTGCGGCGGATCTGGGCTTTTTCCTGGTTGATCAGGCCGGCGTTCAGGTCGGCATCGATGGCCATCTGCTTGCCCGGCAAGGCGTCCAAAGTGAAACGCGCGGAGACTTCGGAAATACGCTCGGCGCCCTTGGTGACGACGGCGAAGTTGATGATCATCAAGATCACGAAGACGACGATACCGACGACGAAGTTACCGCCGATCACCACGTTACCGAAGGCCTCGATCACCTTACCGGCCGCGTCGGCGCCCGTATGGCCGTGCAGCAGCACCACGCGCGTGGACGCCACGTTCAGGGTCAGCCTGAGCATGGTGGTGGCCAGGATCACCGTCGGGAAGACGGAGAAATCGAGCGGCCGCTTGGCCGAGACGCTGACGAGGATGACGATCAGTGCCAGCACGATATTGAACGTGAACAAGATATCGAGCAGCACGGGCGGCAGCGGCAGGATGATCATCGCCAGGATCACCAGCAGGAACAGCGGCGTGGCGAACTTGTGGCGGCGCATTTCGGCAACCAGTCGGTTCAGGAAATTCATGAAGGTACTACCTCGCTCAAATGAGATGGCACGACCACCTCGGTGGGAAATGGGGGCTGGGCGGCACGCTGCCCAGTACGGAATGCTTTCAGCTGCAGGATATAGTTGAGCACCTGCGACACGGCCTGGTACAGCTGCACGGGAATCTGCTGCTGCACCTGGCTGGTGTTGTAGATGGCGCGCGCCAGCGGCGGCAGCTCCAGCGTTTCAATCTGGTGTTCCTTCGCCACTTGCCGGATGTACAGCGCCATCTCGTCGACGCCCTTGGCAACGACAAACGGCGCCTCGGCGCGGTCCTGGTCATACTTCAATGCAACGGCGTAATGCTCGGGGTTGACGATCACCACGTCGGCGTCGGGCACGGTCTTGCGCACGCTGCGCCGGCCGATCTGCTGCTGCAGCTGGCGGATGCGCTGGCGCACTTCGGGCCGCCCTTCGCTGCTTTTATGCTCTTCCTTGACGTCCTGCTTGCTCATGCGCTGGTTGCGGGCAAAGAAAAAGGCCTGCGCCGGCACGTCGATGATGGCGAACAGGATGAAGACGGAAATGAGCGCCATCAGGCCGTCGAGCATCAGGGCCGAGCCATCGAGCATGGCTTGCTGCAGTGGCCGGTGCTGCAAGTCCACGTATTGCGACAGGCTGGAGCGGCTGACGTGCACCAGCACCATGCCCAGCACGGCGGCCTTGGCAATGGACAAGCCGAATTCGAAACCATGCTTGGGCGACACCAGGCGGCCCAGGTTCTTTGCCGGGCTCAGGCGCTCCATCTTCGGCATCCAGTTCTTGCTGCTGATGACCCAGCCGCCCGGAATCAGGGAGCCGAGCACGACGAACAGGGGCACGCAGAACAGGGGCACGATCATCTTGATCAGCAAGCCCACCGAGGTGATAAACGCCATCGACATGGCATTGTCGAGCGCGCCCTTGCTGTCGAGCGGCATGAAGGCCATGGCGAACAGCCCGCGGAAGGTGTCCAGATAGGACGGCAGCAGGAACACGAACAGCTTCATGCTGATCAGGATGCCCAGCGCCGTCGACAGGTCGCGCGAGCGCACCACCTGCCCTTCCTGGCGCGACTTCTTCAGCTTTTGCTGTGACGCCTTTTCTGTCTTGTCGCCCGTGCTGCTATCAGCCATGCGTCACACCTTTCCGTGCGCTATCCATGGGCCACCCGCATCTGTTCGGCGATCATATCGAGCACGCGATTGGTCATGGCGATGTAGTGCTCGGGAATGAAGCGCACGATCTGCGCCAGCATCAGCAGCCCGAACACGGTGATCATGGAAAAGCCCAGCGAAAACAGGTTCAGCGACGGCGCCACGCGGTTCAGGAAACCGAAGCCCAGCTGGACCACCATGGTGGAAAACACGATCGGCAGGGCCAGCAGCATGGCGGCGGCGAAAATCCACGCCACGTTGTAGGCCACCGTCTGCAGCAGCAGCGGGCCGTAGCCCTGCCCCACGGGCCAGGCCTTGAAACTGGCGCCGATCACGCCCGTCAGCACCAGGTGGCCGTCGATGGCGAAAAACACGATCATGCACATGATGGTCAGCAGGCCCGTGATGACGTCCGACGAGGTGCCATTGAGTGGGTCGTTCATGACGGCCATGGAAAAACCCACCTGGCTCGACACCAGGTAGCCGAGCACGGACATCACCGACATGGCGAAGTGGAAGGCCAGGCCCAGGACGAAGCCGATGACGGCCTGCTCCAGGGTTGCGACGATGGCGTACAGGGAAAACGGATCGATCTTCAACAAGTCCTGCGAGATGCCCGAGGCCTGCATGACGGGCAGCATCAGGATGGCCAGCACCAGCGACAGCAGGATCCGCACGGTGACGGGCACGGCGCCGTCGCCGATCACGGGCGAGGCGCTGAGCATGGCCAGGATGCGGCAGAACGGCCACCACACGGCCAGCAGAAACGGCAGCACCTGATTGAAAATCTGATCCATGGCGCGCGGCGCTATCCGACCAGGGTGGCGGCGCGCTGAAAAATGGACACGCAATAATCCATCAGGTAACCGGCCATCCAGCGTCCGGCCAGGATCAGGGCCAGCAGGGTGACCAGCAGGCGCGGCAGGAAACTCATGGTCTGTTCATTGATCGACGTGGCCGCCTGCACCAGCGCGACCAGCAGGCCCATGAGCAGGCCGGGCACGACGAGGATGACCACCAGCAGCATCACGACATGCAGCGCTTCGATGATCAGGTCAACGGCGACTTCAGGGGTAAACATGGGTCAATACGCCTGTATGCTGGTGACTAAGGTATTGACGGTCAGCGTCCAGCCGTCGACGAGCACGAACAGCAGCAGCTTAAACGGCAGCGAAATGACGAGCGGAGACAGCATCATCATGCCCATCGCCATCAGCACGGACGCCACCACCAGATCGATGATCAGGAACGGTATGAACAGCATGCAGCCAATCTGGAAAGCCGTCTTGAGTTCGGACAAGACAAACGCGGCCAGCTTGACCGTGAAGCTGTGGTCTTGCGGGCGCGTGGTCGACGGTTCGCCCGCCAGGTGCGCGATCTGCGCCAGGGCCGCCTTGCTCGTCTGCGCCAGCATGAAGCGCGAAATCGGCACTTCGGCGATCTTCAGGGCTTCCTGCATGCCGATCTGGTCGCGGTCGTACGGTACAAACGCTTCCTTCCACACCTGGTCGCCGATGGGGCGCATGACGAGCAGGGTCAGGATCAGGGCGATGCCGGTGACGATACGGTTGGGCAAGCCCTGCTGCAGGCCCAGGGCCTGGCGCAGCAGGGACAGCACGATGACGAAGCGGGTGAAGCTGGTCATCATCATGACCATCACGGGCAGCAGCCCGAGCAGGGTCATGACGACGAGGATCTGCATCTTGACCGACAGGTCGGTCTTCGCGCCCGGTACCACGCCGGAGAGTAAATCCTGGGCGCCGGCGGCGCCGCAGCACAGCATCAGAACAGGAAGGGCAAGCGCCGCCGCCAGCGTGCCGCGGCGCCGGCTCAAACCGGGTACCGCCAGCTTCATGCTGTCATCAGGTCGAGATTGAGGCCGTCGAGGTCGATGACTTTGAGGCCATAGTTCTCGCCGGCCACCACCACTTCGGCGCGGCCGATGGGCGTGCCGTTGACCTTGATCACCAGCGGTTCGCCGGCCAGCATGTCGAGTTCGATCACGCTTTCGGGGCCGATGGCCATCAATTCTTCCAGCGAAATGCGGGCCGAGCCCACTTCCAGGGTCAGGGTGACAGGGATCTTGCGCATCATTTGCGGAATATCGCGCCGCGCGCGGGTGCTGGCCACGTCGGCGACGTCGCCCTGGTCGATGATCATATCGTCGCCCAGGTCTTCCAGCAGGGTTTCGCTCTGGTTGGTATCGGTCATATTCATATTATTCGACATCTTCAAATGAGGTTAAACAGAGCTTGCCCTTGTGTTCGGAAACGGCTGCCGTAAATAAGCGGGAATCGTCGAGCATCACATCGGTACGGCTCAGGCTGACGGGGATCACATCCCCCACGCGCAGGTCGAACAGGGCGCCCAGCTGCACTTGCTTGCTGACCAGGCGGCCTTCCAGGGTGACCTGCAGGCGCGACGCCAGCGGGCGCACGCTGCGCAGGGCCTTTTTCGCTTGCGCGCGCTCGGGCAACAAGCCGCGCAGCACGTCGGCCATCAGGCGCTTGTCGAGCGAGAACCAGAAGTAACCGCTCTGCCCCGCCTCGACATCGCTGAGCGCAACGGTGACGATCCAGGCGCCGCGCGCCGGGTGCACGCCCGACTGCACGCCGATTTCAGCAGCCGTGTCGATGGCGCTGGCCTTGCCCAGCGCTTGCAGATTTTTGTGGATGCGCGCGAACAGCGTGGTAACCAACTGTTGTCCCAGTACCACAGCCAGGCGCTCTTCGGTGGCCGTCACGCGCACCTGGGCGGGATCGGGCAAGGCGCCCTTGGCCCCGGCGCTGCCGTAGCGATAGTTCAGCACACTGAGCAGTATCTGACGTTCCAGCGTGAAGCCGGCCTGGCCGGCCGGCGTGGAAAAACTCAGCCAGCGGTTGACGCTGTCCTCGTGCTCGACGCGCGACAGGGTCACGGCGTCGATCTGGAAATTGCCCCAGTAGCGCCGGCTCATGGGCTGGCGCAGCGCCCCAGCCAGGTCGTCGCGCAACTGGGCGCCGAATACATGCAGCAAGTGGACAGGACGTCCAAGCAGACAGGAATCCAGGACTTGATGGCGTACGGTTTGATCTGTCTTGGTAATGGTTGTCATGTAGTGGTCATGTCGGTATTGCGGTGGCAGAACAAATTATACGGATCGCCCGAAATTAAATACAGCCTCATCTTGGCATTGCTTACTGTAGCGCAAGCAAACGATTGCGCATCGTAGGCGCATGCTGGATGACTACGGTGCTGAACAATACATGAAAATCCTAAATATTGCCATGTATCAATATTCCTTGAGCCAAAGCTCTCTTTACTTTATAGTTGCCGCGAGGTAAGCTTATAGCGACAAAATGTAGATTTACAGTGCGCCATTC
Source organism: Janthinobacterium sp. TND4EL3 (assembly GCF_900156175.1). GTDB lineage: Bacteria > Pseudomonadota > Gammaproteobacteria > Burkholderiales > Burkholderiaceae_D > Janthinobacterium. The sequence goes on along the minus strand of NZ_FTMV01000012.1, from coordinate 64,023 downwards.
CGCTTAGCTGATCCCGGTTTTTATGGCAATTCAAGTCCCTCTTGTTGCCACCTGTAAACTTTTATCAGTTGTTTGTTGCATGTCATGGCCATGTGAGTCAATGCGTGGGTTTGCTGGATTTGTTTGAATCTGCTTGCAGCGGATGGTGTGGCAACTGATAAAACTGATGGGCCCAGGGAATCGGGCCGGGGCGGCACGGCGTGGCATGCCGTTGCGCCGGCATGGCAACACCAGTATTTCTGATTGATACGTCACCGCATATTGAAAGTAGAGGGCAAGATGAGCAATGAACTCGCAGGTTTGATCAAGGCCGATCTGGCAGCACTGAGCAACGACGCGCGCGCCCTAGGCGCCAGCATCGCGCCGGCCGCCCAGTTCGGTGCGCCGGAACAATCCGGCTTCTCCTTCGCGCAAAGCATGAAAGACGCCGTCAGCAAGGTCAACGGCGAAGACCGCCTGGCCGCGCAAAAAATGAGCGACGTCGACAGCGGCAAGAGCGATGACCTGGTCGGCGCCATGCTGGCCAGCCAGGAAGCGAGCCTGTCCTTCTCCATGTTGATGCAGGTGCGCAACAAGGTCATGGGCGCCGTCGATGAACTCATCAAACTGCCTCTGTAATCTTCACGTCCTGATCCACGCCCAGCCTCCCAGCGAAAGTTACCCCAAGTGATTACCCCCATGAAGTCCGCATTTGCGCGCTGGCGCCTCGGCGCCCAGCCCGCCATCCCGCCCGCGCTGCTGAAAAACCTGGTTCCCATCGTCGTGCTGGCCATCGGCATCACCGCCATGGTGACCATGTATGCCTGGCGCGACCAGGCCAACTACAAGCCGGTCTTTGGCGCGCGCGAAAAAGTGGCCGTGACGGACATGATGGCGACGCTGGACGCCGAGCACATCCCCTACCGTTTGCATCCGGACAGCGGCCAGGTGCTGGTGCCCGACGCCATGCTGGGCAAGGTGCGCATGCTGCTCGCGTCGAAGGGGGTGACGGCCCAGTTGCCGGCCGGCCTGGAATTGATGGACAAGAATGACCCGCTGGGCGTGTCGCAATTCGTGCAGGACGTGCGTTTCCGCCGCGGCCTGGAAGGCGAGCTGGCGCAAAGCATCATGACGATGGACGCGATCGCCTCGGCGCGCGTCCATCTGTCAATTGCAAAATCAACATCGTTTGTCGCCAGCGACGGCGACAAATCGTCCGCCTCCGTGGTGGTGGCGCTGAAACCGGGCCGCACCCTGGCGCCGGAACAGATCGCCGCCGTCATCAACATGGTGGCCGGCAGCGTGGCCAGCCTGGCGCCCACGCGCGTGAGCCTGGTCGACCAGGGAGGCAACCTGCTGTCCTCGCACATCGACCTGGCCGACGGCTTCGACGCCTCGGCTGCCGGCAATGAAGGCGCGAAACGTTTCCAGGATGAAATTCGCCGCAACGTCACGGGCCTGCTCGGTCCCGTCATCGGCGAAGACAACTTCAAGCTCAGCGTGACGGCCGCCGTGAATAACGACCGCGTGGACGAAACGCTGGAAAAATACGGCGAAGCCCCGAAAGTGACGAGCGAGGCGATGCGCGAAGAGCAGGAACGCAACCGCACCGTGGCCGGCGTGCCGGGCAGCCTGTCGAACCGCCCGCCCGCAGCGGCCGTGCCCGCCCCCGCCGATGCGGCCGGCAACGCGCCAGCCGATGGCGCACCGAAGCCGGCCGATGACGGCACGGCGCGCAAGAACGCCACCACGCGCCAGTATGCCTACGACCGCAGCATCACGCAGATCAAGCGCAGCCGTGGCCGCCTGGAAAAACTCAGCGTCGCCGTTGTCCTCAACAGCGCCGCCGCACCGGATCCCAAAACGGGCTGGACGCCCGCTGAACTGGGAAATATTGAAAAAATGCTGCGCAGCGGCCTGGGCATCAACACCCAGCGCGGCGACAGCCTGAGCCTGACGGCACTCGCCTTCCCTGCCAAACCGCCTGTGGCGCAATGGTGGGAAGAGCGCGATACCGTCGTCGATTTCAGCAGCTGGCTGCTGTATGCGCTCGGCGCCGTGCTCGGCTACTTCCTGATCCTGCGTCCGCTGCTGCGCCTGCTGACCACGCGCCTGGCGCCGCCGGCGCTGAAACAGCTCGACCCCGCCCTGGCGCTGGGCGGCAGCGTCGCCGCCGCCGGCGCCGGCGCAAATGGCGCGGCCGTTGCCAGCACTCCGGCGCTGGGCGTGAGCGGCAGCCCGCTGGCACTCGAAGGCGAGGCCGCCGCCGGCAACAGCATGCCGGTCGTGCCGCTGCTGGAAAACTATGACTTGCCGCCGCCCGGCTCGGCAGTCGACGTGATGGTCGACCACCTGAAAGTGCTGGCAGAAAAAGAACCCGAGCGTGTCGCCGAAGTCGTCAAACAATGGATGCAGAAAAATGGCCGAACTCAACAACAATAATTTCCCTGACGATGCAGAAGTCGAGAACGTCAGCCTGAACCCCGTGGAACAGGCCGCCATCGTGCTGCTGAGCATGGGAGAAGAACAGGCCGCCAACGTGCTGCGCTGCCTGTCGCGCGAAGAATTGCTCGAAGTCACGCAAGTGATGTCGCGCATGAGCGGCATCAAGGTCGAAGCCGTGAAAACGGCCATGCAGACCTTCTTCGACGACTACCGCCAGCAAAGCGGCGTGCACGGCGCCTCGCGCAGCTACCTGAAGCGCTCGCTGGACATGGCGCTAGGCAGCGATATCGCCAACAGTGTATTGAACAACATCTACGGCGACGCCATCCGCCCCAAGATGGCGCGCCTGCAGTGGGCTTCGCCAAAATGGCTGGCCGAATACATCGTCAACGAACACGTGCAGATGCAGGCCGTTTTCCTGGCCTTCTTGCCGCCCGCGCTGGCCGGCCAGATCCTCGACGCCCTGCCCGTCGACGGCCGCGACCTGGTGCTGCTGAACCTGGCGCGCCTGGACGAGATCGACCGCGACCTGCTGGTCGAGCTCGACGAGCTGGTGGGCCGCTGCCTGGGCACGCTCGACACGCAAAGCACCAGCGTGGAAGGCATCCGCCAGGCGGCCGAGATCCTCAACCGCATGCCGGGCAACCGCGCCGCGCTGGTCGAGCTGCTGCGCGCGCACGATCCGGACGTGGTGTCGGAAATCGAACTGAGCATGTACGACTTCCTGATCCTGGCCACGCAGAGCGATGTCACGCTCACGCGCATCCTGGAAGACGTGCCGATGGAACAGTGGGCCATCGCGCTCAAGGGTGCGGAACCGTCGATCCGCGAGGCCGTGCTGAAAACCATGCCGCGCCGCCAGGCGCAAAGCTTCGAGGACATGATGCGCCGTTCCGGCCCCGTGCCGCTGTCGCGCATCGAACAGACGCGCCAGGAAATCATGGCCACCGTCAAGGGCCTCGCCGACGCTGGCGAGATCGAAGTGCAGCTGTTTGCCGAAGCGGTGATCGAATGAAGCACTTTCGCTCGTATCGCTTCCCGCCCCTGTCGCAATTCATCGCCGCCGGCCAGCGCGCCGCCAGCGAGGATACGGACGGCCAGTGGCAGGCGTCCGTCTCGGAAGGCTTCGAGCAGGGCCAGCGCGACGGCTACGAAGTGGGCCTGGTGCAGGGCCAGCAGGACGGCTACGACGCCGGCCGCAGCGACGGCATGGCGCAGGGCCGCGAAGAAGGCCGCAATGAAACCCTGGTGGCGCTGGACCGCCTGGCCCGTCCCGTCGACGCCATCTTGCGCGACCTGAAGAAGGTGCGCGCCGATTACCGCGAAGCGCAGCGCAAGGAAGTGGTCGACCTGGTGGCCAAGGTGGCGCGCCAGGTGATCCGCGCGGAACTGGCCTTGCAGCCGGTGCAATTGCTGGCCCTGGTCGACGAGACCCTGGCCTCGATGCCGCCCACGCGCGAGGAAATCGACGTCTTCCTCAACCCGGAAGAACTCAAACGCATCAGCGAACTCGATCCGAAGCGCGCCAAGCGCTGGAACCTGATCGCCGATGCGCGCCTCGACGCGGGAGAATGCCGCATCAAGGCGGGCGACAATGAAGTCGATGCCGGTTGCCATCAGCGCCTGTCGGCCTGCATGGAGCAGGTCAGCAGCCACCTGGCGCTGGCCGCCGAACACGCTGACCAGGGCGCGCCTGCATGATCGCCGACACGCTGCGCAGTTTCGAGATCGGCGATATCCCGGTCGCGACCCCGACGGGCCGCCTGGTCGGCGCTTCCGGCCTGCTGCTGGAAAGCGCCGGCTGCCGCCTGCACACGGGCCAGCGTTGTCAAATTGAAACTGTCAGCGGCGAGTGGCTCGACGCGCAAGTCGTCGGCTTTCGCGAAAAACTGTCGTATTTAATGCCATTCAAGAAGGCGACGGGACTGACCACGGGCGCGCGCGTGCTGCCCCTGCCCGACAAGGCCAGCCTGCAGATCGGCCCGTCGTGGCTGGGCCGTATGGTCAATGGCCTGGGCGAACCGATCGACGACCTGGGCCGCCTCGGCGGCGAACATACCCTGGAAGTCACGCCGCCAAAAATCAACCCCCTGAAAAAACAACCGGTCATCGAGCCGCTGGACGTGGGCGTGCGGGCCATCAACAGCATGTTGACCCTGGGCAAGGGCCAGCGCGTGGGCCTGATGGCTGGTTCCGGCGTCGGCAAGAGCGTGCTGCTGGGCCTGATCACGCGCCAGACGGTGGCCGATGTCGTCGTCGTCGGCCTGATCGGCGAACGGGGCCGCGAAGTGCGCGAGTTCGTGGAAAAGTCGCTCGGTGCCGAAGGCTTGAAAAAGGCCGTGCTGGTGATTGCGCCGGCCGACGAGTCGCCCTTGATGCGCATCATGGCCACCGAACTGTGCCATTCCATCGCCGCGCATTTCCGCGACCAGGGCAAGCACGTGCTGCTGCTGGTCGATTCGCTCACGCGCTATGCGATGGCCTTGCGCGAAGTGGCGCTGGCCCTGGGCGAACCGCCGGCCACGCGCGGCTATCCGCCGTCCGTCTTCTCGAACCTGCCGCAACTGGTGGAAAGCGCCGGCAATGGCGCCCACATGGACGGCAGCATGAGCGCCATCTACACGGTGCTGGCCGAAGGCGACGACCAGCAGGACCCGGTGGTCGACACGGCGCGCGCGATTCTCGACGGCCACATCGTGCTCACGCGCGAACTGGCCGAACGGGGCCACTACCCCGCCATCGACATCGCCGCCTCGATCAGCCGCTGCATGGCGCAGGTGATCACGCCCGAGCACATGCAGGCCGCGCGCGCGCTGAAGGCATCGATGGCGCGCCACGCGCGCGTGCGCGACCTGATTCCGCTGGGCGCCTACGTGCCCGGCGCCGACCCCATCACCGACCGCGCCGTGCAACTGCACGGACCCATCGAAGCGTTCCTGTGCCAGGGCACCAAGGAAGAGGCCCCGATGGGGCCGTGCATCGCGCAACTTGAACAGATCATGGCCTAGGAGCATACGTGAGCGACGCCCATACCATCCGCAACCTGACCACCCTGGTCGGCCTGCGCAGCACCGAAGTGGAACGCCTGCAAAGCGAAATGGCGGCGCAGACGGCCGTGCGCGAGCGCTACCAGAAAAACCTGGAACGCCTGACAGGCCTGTACACGGACAGCGGTCCCAGCGGCGCCCTGCCCCTGGCCCTGTCCGTCAACTGCGGCAACTTCAAGCAAGCCGTCATGCAGATGGCCGACCAGCACCGTACCGACCTGCATTTACACGAAGCCAACATGGCCGTGTCGCAGCGCGCCCTGAATACGGCGTGGGCCAAGCGCGAGGTGCTGGACCAGGTGCTGACGCAAAAGCAGAAGTATGTTGCAAATGAACAACATCGGGCTGACGCCAAGCGGCAGGATGAGCTGGCGACCCAATTCTGGTTCCGCGGGCAGGTAAAATGAAGTTTGTGTAAGTTTCTTTCAGGAAAACTTCACAAAACGGGAATGGGGGTCGCCTTGTACCGGTATATCCCTTTATTCAGGAGTCTGGCATGGCAAGCGTAATTACCTCACCGCAATACGATCCGATCCCAACGGCTGAGAAACTGGCGACCAAGGCTGTCGCAGGGCAGAAAGCGGCTCTGGCGGCGCAAACGGCACTGGCCAATAACACCAGCACGGCGCTGGGCAACCTGAAGTCGGCCATCTCGACCTTCCAGAGCGCCATGTCGGCCATGACCAGCAGCAAATCGGTATTGAACCAGTCCGCCACCTTCCCGACCGCCGGCTATGGCACGGCTACGGCAGGCATCAAGGCCGTGCCAGGCTCATACAGCTTTTTCGTGGAAAAACTCGCCACGGCCAGCCAGGTGTCGTATGGTGGCTTGACCGCTACCCAGACCCCAGTTGCCGGCACGAGCACCCTGAAGGTAAAGATCGGCGCCAGTGATTCTTTCGATGTCGACCTGTCCACCGCCGACAAGGATGGCAACAATTTGCTGACACCACAGGAAATTGCAGCCGCCATCAATGGCGACAGCAAGAACAATTCCCGCGTGACGGCCTCCATCGTCACCATCAACAGCACGGCGCAACTGGTGCTGACGTCGAATCTCACCGGCCTGGACAACGCCGCCACGCTGGACTCCGGCGGCGTCGGCGATCCCAATCTGGCGGCCGCGCTGGACACGAATTCGTCCAATTACAAGGAAGTCGTCAAGGCTAATGACGCCACCGTCTGGCTGGGCGGCAAACCGGACGGCACTGCTATCACGCAAGCGTCGAATACCTTCACCAACGTGCAGGATGTGAAAATCACCTTCACCCGCGCCATGATGGTCAGCGAAGCGCCCGTGCTGCTGACCGTCGCCACGGACAGCACCGGCACCGCCGCCAACGTGCAAGCGTTCGTCGATGCCTACAACAAGCTGAAAACCCTGATCGATGGCCTGGCCAGTCCCGGCAACCCGGAAAAGAACGTCGCTGCGGGCATCTTTGCCCATGATTCCGGACTGAACGCGCTGCGCAGCAGCATGGGCAATGCCCTGCGCCTGAGCATCGGTGGCGATTCGCTGGTGTCGTATGGCATCACCGCTCAGCGTGATGGATCTATGAGCCTGAATACGGCCAAGCTGACGGCCAAGCTAGCCACCAATCCGACCGGCCTGGATCAGCTGTTCGGCAATAACAGCCTGTCCGCCCCGGCCGGCGTGCTGGGCAGTCTGGACAAGGTACTTGGCCAGTGGAGCAATATCACCAAGGGCCAGATCATGCAGCGCCAGGCGGCCACGGACAAGCTGCAGAAAAGCCTGCTCAAGAGCGGTGAACGCCTCACGGCCCAATATGACACGGCATACAAACGTTTCCTCGATCAATTTTCACGCCTGCAAGTAATGCAGGAACAAATGAGCAAGACGTCCGATATGTTCGATGCCATGTTCAGCAACAACAAATCCTAAGGCGGATGCGCCTGCCGCGCCGCCCCACGTTAACATAGCGAGAAGACAACAATGTTAAACAATGAAGCTTACGGCAACTACCACGCCGTCAACCTGGATGCCCAGACTGCCCGCGCCACGCCGGTCGAACTGGTACTGGTGCTGACGGACGGCTTGCTGGAAGAACTGGCGCGCGCGCGCGGGCATATCGTGGGCAAGCGCTACGAACAAAAAGCCATCAGCCTGGATAAATGCACGCAAATCATCAATGGCCTGTCGAGCTCGCTCGATTTCGACAATGGCGGCGAAGTGGTGGTCAACCTTGCGCGCCTGTACGACTACTGCGTGGCGCGCCTGTACACGGCTGGCATCAAGCTCGACCCGACTCTGATTGATGAAGTGACTACCTTGATGACCACCATCAAGCGCGGCTGGGTGGGTGTCCAGGCCAACCATGGCTAGGCGCGCTGCGCTGCAGCAGCTGAGCCGGCAATTGAGCGCGGCGGTTGCCGAGTCGGACTGGGATGCGATGGAAAAACTCTCGGCCAGCCTGGCGAAAAATATCCCGCTGCTGGCCGAACGGGGCGCATGGACTGCGCTGGAACAAACAGAATTGTTGCAATTGCGCAAAATTCACGCGCAAGCGGTTAAAATTTGCTCTGAGGAAAAAGAACGCCTGGGCTTGCACCTGGGTGCATTACAGGCAAATAAGGAAGGTTGGGTCGCCTACGCTGCGCTCGGCGAATACGACTCTGAAGGGTATCAAGCATGATCATGAACTTCAACACGGCGAATGCGGCGCCAGCGGCGGCACAGACGGCCACCCTGCCCGGTACGCCAGGCTATGGCAGCAATGGCGCCACGCCCTCGGCCCTGCCCCTGTTTGCGCAGGTGTTCGATGTGACAGGCGCGCAGACGGCCGATAGCGATACGCCCGCGCCAGCCAGGGACAGCGACAGCCAGGCCGACAGTGGCCTGCCAGCCATGGCCGCCCCGCTCATCGGCTTGCCGGTGACCATGCTGCCGCCAACGGACGCGGCCGCAGCCGAGACGCGCGCCGCCGCGCAGGCACAGGCTCAGACACCAGTGCAGGCGCATGTGGCGCAAGCCAATCCGGCACTCAACATCAGCCTGCATCCGGCGGCCGTCACCCTTACCGCGCAGGCAATGGCGCAACCGGCAGGACGCGACACGCGCGAACCGCTGGCTGCGGCCAATCCGGCGACAGCCGCCAAAGGGGGCGTGTCGGCCCAGCCTTTCGAGTCGCTGCTGCAGCAAGGCACGCCGGTAACGGCCGCCGCCCCCGCGGCTGCGGCGCGCGAAGGCGAACGCGGCGCTGCGACGCCGGCGCCACCCAATCTGGGCCTGGCGGGCGCGGTCGGCAATGCCGCCCCGGCAGCCCCTGGCGCCGACACCATCAAGCTCAACGGCCCAGCACAGCAATGGCAGGAACCGCTGCGCGAGGCGCTGGGCGAACGTCTGCAGACGCAAATCGGGCGCAACAGCGAACACGCGACGATCCGTCTCGAGCCGCCCATGCTGGGCCGCATCGACATCTCCATCCGCCACACGGCCGGCACACTGCAGGTGAACGTGACGGCGTCGAACTCCGAAGTGTTGCGCCAATTGCAAGGCATCGGCGAAAACATGCGCAGCGACCTGGCGCAGCGCCAGTACACCGACGTGGCCGTCAATATCAGCGCCACCCCGCGCAGCCCCGCCGCCCAGGCCTTTGCCGACGGTGACGCGCGCGGCCAGCGGCAGTCCGGCCGCCAGAACGACGATGCGGAGCCGGGACGCGCCCTGTCCGACGGCAGCACTGCCGCTACCACGTACGCCATGCCTGAGCGAGAAACCACCTGATGAATATGAAAATGAAACTGATAGGCGGCTTTATCGCCGTGGCCGTGCTGGCCGCCGGCGCGGCCGGCGGCGCCATGTGGTACCTGGCCAAACCGGTCGCCGGCCATGCCGATGTTGCCGAAGCGAAAGCCCCGCCACCGCCCGCCACGGGCAAGAAGGCGCGCAAGTTCATCACGCTCGACAAGGTCATCGTGATGCTGCGCCGTGGTCCCGGCGAAGGCGACACGCATTACCTGTCGGCCGACCTGGTGATCGCCACCACGGAAGAAAAGGAAAAGCTGACCAAGGACCACTTGCCGCTGATGCGCTCGATCGCCGTCAGCACGCTGTCGAGCTTTCCACTGGACAAGGCGCAAACCATGACCGTGGAAGAATATGCCGAGCAGATCAACAAGGCCTTCAATGTCAGCTATGAACGCGAGCAGATGGAAAAGCCGTTCACCGAAGTCATGGTCGGCAAGCTGATCATTGAGTAAGCCAACACGCCAGCCGACCTAGTGGGAGATCCCTTGGCCTATGCAGAGCAATACCAGGAAGCGTATGGCGCCGGCGAATATGCCGCCGCCAGCGCTTGCGCGGCCGTGCTCAGCGTTACTGAAGAGCAACAACATCTGGTGGCGTACGCCCCTTTGGTGAAGCGCATCGTGCGCCAGCTCAATTCGCAGGTGTCGGGCGCCATCGACCGCGACGACATGGAACAGATAGGCCTGATGGGCCTGCTCGAAGCCTTGCGCCGCTACGGCGTGCCCGACCAGTCGTTCGGCAGCTATGCCAGCCTGCGCATACGCGGCGCCATCCTCGACGAACTGCGGCGCCAGGACTGGCGCCCGCGCGCCGTGCGCCAGGAAAGCCATCGCCTGCGCGACAGCGTGCGCGCCCTGACCCGGCGCCTGGGGCGCGAGCCGCAGGAAGCGGAAATCATGGCGGCCCTGAAGCTGACGCCGGAAGCGTACCAGGAGTACCAGTTGGCGGAAAACGCCGAGCTGATCGCCAGTTTCGACGAGGTGCTGCAGGAAAGCCTGGGGCAAGCGGACAGCGCACCAAGCCCGGAAGAGCAATTGATGGTGCGGCGCAGCCTGGAACAGGCCCTGCGCGCGCTCGACGAACGCGAGCAGCGCGTGATCCAGATGTATTACGAATTCGAACTGAGCTACAAGGAAATTGCTGCCGTGCTGGACCTGAGCGACGCCCGCGTCTGCCAGCTCAACAAGACGGCACTGGGCAAGATGAAAGCCATGCTGCAGGACGCATAAAGTTAAGCAACATCCATCAAATTGACGCAGCACAATGACGCAGAAAGGCAGTTGACATGGTAATTATCGGTATCTTAATCGTGATGGGGTGTGTATTCGGAGGCTTCGCCCTGATGGGCGGTACCGTCCACGCGATCTGGCAACCGGTCGAGTTGATCATCATCATCGGCGCCGCCGTGGGCGCGCTGGTGCTGGGCAACCCCAAGCATGTACTCGGTGAAATGCTGCACCAGATGCGCAAGATCGTCACGCACAAGAAGCAAGGTTCGGAATTCCAGCGCCAGTTGCTGCTGCTAATGTATGAACTGCTGCAAACGGCCGCCGGCGGCCTGAAGGCGCTCGACGCCCACGTCGAGGCCCCGCGCGAAAGCGCCCTGTTCCAGCGCTATCCGCTGGTGCTGGAAGAGCCGAAGCTGCTCGCTTTCATTGTCGACAACTTCCGCCTGATGGCGATGGGCAAGATCAACGCGCACGAGCTCGAAGGCGTGCTGGAGCAGGAACTGGAAGCCATCCACGACGAATTGCTGCAACCGTCGAAGTCGCTGCACAAGATCGCCGAAGCCATGCCCGGCTTCGGCATCCTGGCCGCCGTGCTCGGCATCGTGATGGCCATGAATTCCGTGGCCGACGGCGCCGATGCGGCGGAAATCTCGGAAAAAGTGGGCGCCGCCATGGTCGGTACCTTCATCGGCATCTTCTTTTGCTACGGCGTGCTCGATCCGATGTGCAATATGATGAAACAGCTGGTGGGCGAGGAAGGCTCGACCATGGAATGCGTGAAAGTCGTGCTGGTCACGCACGTGGCGGGCAAGCCGCCCCTGCTGGCCATCGATGCGGGCCGCCGCCTGGTGCAGCTGAACATCAAGCCGAGCTTCGCCCAGCTGGAAAGCTGGATCAACGCGCTGGAAGATGGCGGCGCCGAACAAGAGCAAGGCCAAGGCCGGGGAGGCCGCCGTGCTAAAGCCGCATGAGAAACATGAACAGGCCATCATCAAGCGTGCCGGACGCAAGCACGATGACGATGCCCACGGCGGCGCCTGGAAGGTAGCGTTCGCCGACTTTTGCCTGGCCCTGCTGTCGCTCTTCCTCGTGCTGTGGCTGATGGCCGCGCGCGAGCAGCAGGCGATGAAGGAAATCATGATGGACGCGACGGCGGGCAGCCGCCAGGGCGAAGGCCAGGGCGTCATGCCGGAGCAAAAAGGCGGCCCGCGCGGCAGCCTGATCGAGCGCTTCCCCATGCCCCGCAAGGGCACGGGCGACACGCGCACGGAAGGCAAGCAGACGCAGGACGGCAAGGCCGGTGCGGCACCGCAAAACCAGACCAAGGTCAGCTACCAGTCTCCGGAAGACTTGCTGGCCCTGTCGCGCGCGCTCGACAAGCTCAGCGATGAAGCGGGCTTGAAGAGCAACCTGCAATCGGTGATCACGCCGTACGGCCTGCGCGTCATGCTGCACGATACGGACAAGCAAGGCATGTTCGTGCGCGGCAGCGCCGTGCCGACGGACCGCTTCCGCAAGCTGCTGCGCCAGATGGGTCCCGTGTTTGCGCAAATGGAGAACCAGATGCTGATCGTCGGCCATACCGACTCGATCCAATACGCCAATACCGGCTATGAAGGCTTTTCCAACTGGACCCTGTCAGCCAACCGCGCCATGTCGGCGCGCGCGCAATTGTTGATCGGCAGCATGAGTCCGGATAGCGTGCTGCAAGTGGTGGGCATGGCCGACCGCGCGCCGCTGGACGTGAAAAACGCCAGCGCCGGCATCAACCGCCGCATCGAACTGTTAATATTGACGCGTGGCCAGGCGGACAGCATCGCCGCCATGTTCGGCATGGCCGGGCAAAAGCCGCAAGGCGACGAGTTGCAAGTGGGTGAACCGGACTCGGGCACCTTGCAGCGCCTGCGCGACAAGCTGGGCCTGCCCGCAAAGAAGGAACGGGACGAGCATGCAAATTAAAGGCAAGGGACAACGTATGAAAATCTCCTCCGGCAATACCGGCGCCACCGTGCGCAGCAGCGCCGTGGCGCCGGCCGAGGCGATCGCCGAGAACGCGGGCGCCGCGGGCGCCATGGGCGGCTCGTCGGCCGGGGCGGAACTGCAATCGGCCGTTCTGCAACCGGCCATGGCCGCCCTGCGCGCCATGCCCGAGATCGACCATGAACGCGTGGCCATGCTGCGCGACGCGCTGGCCAAGGGCGAACTGCCGTTCGACCCGTCGAAACTGGCGGGCCTGATCCAGCGCTTTCACGGCGGTGAATCGTGACGGCACCGCGCAAGGGCATCACGCGCCAGGAAGCCGTGCGCCGTGTCCTGCTGGGCATTGCCGATGATCAAGAAGGCTATACTGCCCTGCTGGCCTTGCTGGAGGAGCAGTTCCACGCCTCCTTGCACCACCAGAGCGCCCGGCTGACGGCGCTTGCCGACCAGGTCGTCGCCGCCGTCGAACAGCTCGATGCGCGCCGGCGCCAGCGCGTCAGCCTCGTCACGGCCCTGCTGGGTCCAAAGGCGGAGATGGCACAATTGTTTGCGTTATTGCAAGAAGATGCGCGCAGCAAGGCCCAGGCCGACTGGAGCGCACTGGAACAAATGGTGCTCGAATGCAAGCGCCTGAATAGCCGCAACAGCGAATTATTAACAGAGCAGTACAGCATCATGCAGCGCGTGCTGCATGGCGAGGAAGATACGTATGCGCCAGGCTGATTTCCTGACCACCCGCGCCACGGCGGCCACCCCGTCGACGGCGGCCACGTCCGCTGTGCAGAGCAATATGCGCGCCACCGATGCCACCGCTTCCGGCGGCAACTTTGGCAGCGTGTTCCGGCAAGTGCAGGGCGAAGTGGCCCGCTTCATCGAACACGGTGGCGGCAGCGCCACGGCGCTCAGCCCGCAAGGCCGCGCCTACCTGGAGCAGAGCCAGCCCGTCAATGTCCTGGGCAGCATCAGCCAGGGTGGCGAGATCGGCGAAGTGCAGCAGCAGTTCCTCGCCTCGATCAAGCCCTGGACGCAAGAAGCCGGTGCGCGCCTGGGCGTGGCGCCCGAGATCGTCGCCGCCCACGCGGCGCTGGAATCGGGCTGGGGCCAGCATCCGCTGCGCCAGGGCACGGGCGCGGACACGCATAATTTGTTCGGCATCAAGGCCGGCGGCAAATGGCAGGGCGACGTGGCCAGCAATGTCACCACCGAATACGAGGGCGGCAGCGGCGCGGCCCTGAAGAAAACGGAACGCTTCCGCAGTTATCCGGACCAGGCCAGCGCCTTCCGCGACTATGCGCAAGTGCTGCTCGACAATCCGCGCTACCGCGCCGCCCTGAACACGGGCGCCGACGCGGGTGCGTTCGCGCAAGGGCTGGCGCGCGGCGGCTATGCCACCGACCCGAATTACGCGGCCAAGCTCACGCAACTGGCCACGCGCCTGCAGCGCACGGCCGGCGCCGACTAAGCCTGCTTCAACGGCCGGGAATCTCGGCCGGTTCCACCACGCCCGCATCGACCACCCTGGCACGTATCACCGTGCCGCTGGCGGCGTTGCGCACGCGTATCACCTCCCCTTGCGCGCCCGGGTCCATCGCTTCGCCGGCCATGCTCACTTCCACCTGCTCCTTGCGCGCCACGATGTTGACCGCACTGCCCCGCTTGATCAGCACGGGCGAGGCCAGCTGGCCTTGCCGCAGCACTTCGCCGGCGCGCAGGCTGCGTCGGCTTGACAGGCCGACAACGCCAGGCAGCGACGACATACTGTCCGGCACCATCGTCACGTCGCGCCGCGCCAGCGCCACGTCGACCGCCTGCAAGGGCGTGTTCGCCGTGACGGGTGCGGTGGTGACCGCCACCTGGGCCGTGATGCTGCCGCGCGCCAGCAGTTCATAGCGCCAACCGTTGCTCCCAGGACACACTGCAACAAAGCGCATGCGCTGCGCCGAACGGCTGTCGGCCGCTTCCAGCGCAACGGGCGCCGCGCACGCGGGAATGGGGCGCGTGCTTTTCACGACGGCCACCTGAAACTGCGGTTCCAGCAGTCCCGCCGCCGCGGCCTGCTGCGCCAATTGCTCGCGCGCCACTTGTTCCACACGCGAAAATATATTGTCGGCTGGCAATTCTGCGCGTCCTGCACTACTATATAGGCTGGTCAGTAAAAACAGGCTTGGCAGCAGTAAGTGACGACCTTGCGCCTTGTTCCACATCACGGAATAGTTCTCAAAATGAATCATTGCTAACCTTAATCAAAGATACTGAAGCGGCATGACCTTACCATGTGTCAACATGACCAGGCTGGGATTTTACCTCTGCACTAACTATTTTCTGGCCCGAACCGCAACAAGCACGATCGAATTCAATACAAAGGATGACCATGGGGATTAATTTCAAGGACGCGTTGGGCGTGCATGCCGATGCACTTGCGCTGCGTGCCGACCGTACACGCGTACTGGCGGCCAATATCGCCAATGAAAACACGCCCGGCTTCCAGGCCATGGACATGGATTTCGGCAGCGCCCTGCAGCAATTGCAGGACAACGAAGCCGGCCTGCTGTCGACCGATGACGATGCCAGCGCCCTGTACCGCGTCCCCTACCACCCCAGCCGGGACGGCAATACCGTCGAAATCGGCGTCGAGCAGGCTGCCTTCTCGCAAAATGCCACCGACTTCCAGACCAGCCTCACTTTCGTCAACATGAAACTGAAAGGTCTGTCCAAGGCCATTTCCGGACAATAAGGACCAGCATGAGCTTCCAGGATATTTCCAAAATCGCCGGATCGGCGATGGCGGCGCAAACCGTGCGCCTCAATACCATCGCCAGCAACCTGGCCAATGCCGATTCCGTCGCCGGTTCCGAAGGCGAGACCTACCGCGCGCGCAAGCCCGTGTTCTCGGCCGTGATGGATGGCTCCGGCGCCAGCGGCGCTGGCGGACGCGTACAGGTGCTCGACGTGGTGCAAAGCGACGAGCCCTTGCGCAAGGTGTACGAACCGGGCCACCCGATGGCCAACGCCGACGGCATGGTGTACTACCCCAACGTCAATCAGGTGGCCGAGATGACCGACATGATGTCGGCCTCGCGCGCGTTTGAAACGAATGTCGAAGTGCTGGGTCGCATCAAGTCGATGCAGCAGTCGCTCCTCAAATTAGGTGAAGCATAATCCATGGAAACGAGTCTCTTTACAAATAACGCCAGCGGCAGCAACAGCGGCAGCAATGCCGTCAAGTCGCAAGCCAATGCCACCCAGGACATGTTCACCAAGCTGCTGGTGGCCCAGATCAAGAACCAGGACCCGCTGGCGCCGACCGATCCGAGCCAGTTCGTCAATCAGCTGACACAGCAGGCACAGACGGAGGCGATGCAGAACCTGTCGAACCTGACGAGCGCCAATGCCAGCGTGCTGCAAACCATGCAAGTGCTGGCACTGGGCGCCCAGGTGGGTTCCGAAGTGATGGTCAACAGCGAAACGGTGCAACTCGACAAGAGCAAGGTCAACGGCAGCATCGCGCTGGCGGCAGGCACCACCAAGACCACCGTGACCCTGAAAGGGTTGGACGACAAGGAGTACAAGATCGAACTGGGTGCCAAGGCGGCCGGTACGGTGCCGTTCACCATCGATCCCATCGCCCTGGGCTTGCCAGCTGGCACCTATACCATGGCGGTCACTACCAGTGGCGCCGAAAAGCCGACGGTCGACATCGCAGGCAAGCTCAACAGTGTCCGCCTGTCATCCGGCGGTAGCATGATACTAAGCGTGTCGAACCTGGGCGAAGTCAACCCTGGGGCGATCACCGGCTTTAATGGTAAGACGGCCTGATCCGCTCTCCCCTTCGTTCCTGAACACTAATCTCGTCCTTCACTAAAAGGAAGTCAACATGAGTTTCGACATTGCCCTGTCCGGTATCCAGTCCATCAACCAACAGTTGAACAGCAGCAGTAACAATATCGCCAATGCCGGCACCTACGGTTTCAAGAGCAGCCGCGCCAACTTCTCGGCCATGTACGCCGGTTCGCGCGCCACGGGCACGGAAATTGGTTCGCTCACGCAAAGCATGTCACTCAATGGCGGCGTGCTCAACACGGGCCGCGCGCTTGACGCCGCAATCGAAGGCCGTGGCTATTTCGTCTCGCGCGATGCGCAAAACACCATGACGTACAGCCGCGTCGGTATCTTTTCGGCCAGCAATGATGGCAAGCTGGTCGACTCGAACGGCCGCCTGGTGCAAGGCTACGCCGCAGTCAAGGGAACAACCACCCTGGGCACCATGGGCGACATGCTCATTCCAACGGGCCAGATTCCCGCCGTGGCGACGACCAAGCTGGCATATGCCGCCAACCTGTCGTCCGAGTGGACCATCAAGACCCCGGCCTTCGACAAGACCAATGAACTGAGCTACAACAGCGGCAAATCTTCCATCGTCTACGATTCGCTCGGCGCCAAGCACTCGCTGGGCCAGTATTTCGTCAAGACGGCGACGGGCGTGGACGTGCATTACACCTTCGACAACGCCGATGTGACGCCGGTGACGAGCATGACCTTCGACACGGCCGGCAAACTGATAACGGGAACGTCCGCCTCGCCAGTACTGCCGACGCCGCCCGGCGCGGCGCCGATGACGGTTGCCATCGATTACACCGGCACCACCCAGTTCGCTGGCGAAGCAACGACCTCGACCGACCGCGCCGATGGCTATGCCTCGGGCACCTATACGGGCGTGGAACTGGCCGACGACGGTTCGGTCGTAGCGAAGTACACGAACGGCCAAAAACAGAGCATCGGCGTGATCGCCCTGGCGACCTTCCCTGACGAAGGCGCGCTGACTGCAGTCAACGACACAAGCTGGGTCGCCTCGACCACTTCCGGTACCGCCATGTACGAGCGTCCAGGCGTGGGCATGGCCGGCAAGCTGGCAACGAGCTCGCTGGAACAGTCGAACGTCGATATCACTTCCGAGCTGGTCGGCCTGATGACGTCGCAGCGCAACTACCAGGCCAACTCGAAGGTCATCTCGACCGAGAACGCCATGCTGCAATCGCTGATGCAAGCGCTGTAATCGACGATACGCAAAGGTAAAGAGCAATGGATGCGCTGATTTATACCGCCATGAGCGGGGCCGACCGTGCCCTGCGGGCACAGCAGGTACACGCCAACAACCTGGCCAATATCGAGACGGGCGGCTTTCGCGCCAACATGGAAGTGTCGACGGCCCAGCCGCTGCAAAACGGCTATGGCTACGACGACCGCCACATGACGCAGACGCAGTCGAGCGCCGTCGGCACGCGCACGGGCGCCATCAAGGAAACCGGACGCGAGCTCGACGTGGCCATCACGGGCAACGGCTTTCTCGCGGTGCAATGGCAAAACGGCGAAGCCTACACGCGCGCCGGCGCCATGGATCTCGATGAAACGGGCGCGCTGACCATCAACGGCCGGCCCGTGCTGGGCGAAGGTGGCCCCATCACGATTCCCGAGCACACCAGCCTGGCTATCGGCGCCGACGGCACGATCTCCATCCAGGTGCCCGGTACGGCACAGATGCAGACGGTCGACAAGCTCAAGCTGGTGAATGCGGAAGCGGGCGAGCTGACGAAGAACGAGGCGGGCCTGATCGTGGCGCGCAGCGGCGAAGACTTGCAGGCCGACCCCACGGTGCGCCTGCGCGACCGCCACCTGGAAGGCAGCAACGTCTCTGCCGTCGAGGAAATGGTCGCCACCATGAGCCTGAACCGCAGTTTCGAGATGCAGATGAAAGTATTCAAGGCCAGCGATTCCATGACGGAATCGGGCAACCGCCTGCTGGGCGCTTAAGCCCAACGCCAATCAATTACCAGGAGTAAATCATGAATCCAGCAATGTGGATCAGCAAGACCGGCGTGCAGGCGCAAGACGCCAAGCTGCAAGCCATCGCGAACAACCTGGCCAACGTCAACACGGTCGGTTTCAAACGCGACCGCGTCGTCTTCGAAGACCTGTTCTACCAGGTCGAGCAGCAGCCGGGCACGCAGCGCGCCGACAATACCCTGTCGCCATCGGGCGTGCAGCTGGGTAACGGTACCCACATGGTCGGCACGCAAAAGGTGTTTACCACCGGCAGCCTGCAAACGACGAGCCGCGAATTCGACGTCGCCATCACCGGCAACGGCTTTTTGCAGGTGCTGCGCCCGAACGGCGAGGCAGCCTACACGCGCGCCGGCCAGCTGGGCATCAATGAAAATGGCGTGATGGTCAACGCCCAGGGCCTGCCCCTGGTGCCGCAGATCACCGTGCCGAACAACGCCACCGCGATCACCATCGGCGAAAACGGCATGGTCACGGCCACCGTGCCGGGCAATGTGAATGGCACCCAGCTGGGCCAGCTGAACCTGACCAGCTTCGTCAACCCGACGGGCCTGCTGGCACTCGGTGAAAACCTGTTCCAGGAAACGGCATCGAGCGGCACGCCGACGGAAGGCCGTCCCGGCGAAGGCGCCCTGGGCAAGCTGAAGCAGTTCGCGCTGGAAGGCTCGAACGTGCAGGTGGTGGAAGAAATGGTCGACATGATCGCAGCGCAGCGCACCTATGAAATGAATACCAAGGTGCTGTCGGCCGCCGACAATATGCTGCAATACCTGGCGCAAGCGGCACGCTGATGACGGCCGCCATGAAAGCCACGGCGGCCCTGCTGCTGGTGCTCACCGCCGGTTGCGCCAGCCGCCCGGCCGCGCCGGTGGCGCCCAGCTTTTCCGATACGCCGCTGCCCGTGGCGCCGCGCAGCACGGCGCGCGGCGGCGTGGCCGGCGGCGTCTTCAATCCCGACGCGGGCCTGGACCTGATCTCGGACAGCCGCGCCTTCCGCGTGGGCGACGTCGTCACCGTGGCCCTGCAGGAAACCACGCAGGCGAGCAAGAAGGCCGGCACCTCGTTCAACAAGGGTTCCTCCGTCGGCGTGAAGGCGGCCAACATCCTCGGCAAGACCTTCCCCAAGACGGGCATCGACCTGTCCGCCGACCGCAACTTCGCCGGCGACGCGACCAGCACGCAGCAAAACGCGCTGTCCGGCGCCATCACCGTGATCGTGCAGGAAGTGCTGCCGAACGGCTTGCTGCGCGTGCAGGGTGAAAAGACGCTGACCCTGAACCAGGGCGAGGAATTCGTGCGCCTGCGCGGCTACCTGCGTGCGGCCGATATCGATTCGAACAACCAGGTGTCATCGTTGCGCATCGCCAATGCGCAGATCGCCTATTCCGGCCAGGGAACCCTGGCCGAAGCCAATACACCGGGCTGGCTGACGCGCTTCTTCGTCGGCCCGTGGATGCCGTTTTAAGGTCACATCATGAAATTTCGCTCCGCCCTGCCCCTCGCCGTCATGCTGGCCGCCCTGTCCGGCCTGTCCATGCCCGCCAGCGCCGCGCAAGTGCTGCGCAACCTGGTCAGCATCGAGGGCGTGCGCGACAACCCGCTGGTCGGCTATGGCCTCGTCGTCGGCCTGAACGGCAGCGGCGACACCACCCAGGTGAAGTTCTCCAGCCAGTCCGTGGTCAACATGCTCAAGCAGTTCGGTGTGAAGATGCCCGATGGCGCCGAAGCGAAGAGCAAGAACGTGGCTACCGTCATGGTCAGCGCCGTGTTTCCCCCGGGCTACCGCCGCGGCCAGGCCATCGACGTCACCGTGTCGTCCCTTGGCGACGCGAAAAGCTTGCGTGGCGGCACCCTGCTGCTGACACAGCTGCGCGCGGCCGACAATGAAATCTATGCGCTGGCGCAAGGCAACGTCGTCGTCGGCGGCCTCAACGCCACCGGCAAGAGCGGCTCGTCCGTCACCGTCAACACGCCCACCTCGGGCCGCATTCCCAACGGCGCCAACATCGAGCGCGAGATTCTCAGCGACTTTTCCACCAAGCCGTCCGTCACCCTGAACCTGCGCCACCCGCATTTCGAGACGGCCATCAATATCGTCGAAGCCGTGAACCGCCGCTTCGGCGCCGTCGCCACCACGCGCGACGCCACCAGCGTGGACGTGCTGGCGCCGGAAAACCCGACCCAGCGCGTGGCCTTCATGGCCAAGCTCGAAGCGCTGACCGTCGACGTGGGTGTCGATACGCCAAAAGTGGTGTTCAATTCGCGCACCGGCACCGTGGTCATCGCCGAAGGCTTGCGCGTGAAAGCGGCCGCCGTCACGCACGGCTCGCTGAAAGTGGTCATTTCCGAAAGTTCCGCCGTCAGCCAGCCGGCGCCGTTCGGCCGCGGCCAGACCACCGTCACGCCACAGTCGAAAGTGTCCGTCGACCAGGGCAACGGCAATATGTTCAAATGGCCGGCCGGCGCCAAGCTGCAGTCGATCATCGACGTCGTCAACAGCCTGGGTGCGTCGCCTGATGACATCATGGCAATCTTGCAAGCCCTCGACCAGGCCGGCGCCATCGAAGGCGAACTGGTGGTAATTTAATGATCAATATCAACGACAGCAGCAGCGCCCTGCCTTCGGCGCTCGACGACCGCTCCCCTGCGGCTGCCTCGCCGGCCGACCCGCGCTACGCGGCCAAGGCCACCGAAGCGGCCGTCAAGTTCGAAGCCTTCTTCATCTCGCACATGCTGCGCCAGATGCGCTCGGGCACGCGCGAGATGGCGGGCGAGGACAGCGTCTTCAAGGACCCCGTCAACAGCGACATGCTGGAAATGGCCGACAACCTGGTGGCCGACAAGATGGCCGGCCAGCGCGCCTTCGGCATCGCCGACGCCATCCTGCGCCAGCTGCTGCCGACTGCCGGCACACCCGTTTCGGCCAATCCCCGGGCCGGCAGCGCTGTCAAAACCGACAATATTGCAGCGCCGCTTAATAAATCCGTCTGAAGCGTCGCCTGTTGTAGCTAACAACGATACCAGGCCTGTCCACCGGCACGCGCCACACTCTTCACGAAAGAAACTTGCCCAATGAGCATCATCAGCAATGCATTGTCAGGCAGCATCGCCGCCCAGGCCGCCCTCGGCGCAGCCAGCCAGAATATTGCCAACCTGCAAACGGCCGGCTATACACGCCAGGGCGTGCTGCTGTCTTCACTGGGTGCCGGCGTGGGAGTGCGCTCGGCCGGCAATGGGGTGGAAGTGTCCGCCCTGTTGCGCTTTGCCGATGCTTATAAGAGCCAGCAAATGTGGCGCGCCGCGTCCGACCAGGGCGCCCGTTCGCAGACCCAGCCTTATCTGACGCAGCTTGAGCGCGTGATGGGCGACGACGTCTCGAGCATCAGCAACGGCATCGACGGCTTTTTCGCCGCCCTCAACGCAGCCGCTGTCGACCCGACGTCGACGCCGCTGCGCCAGCAGATCGTCACCTCCGCCGACGCCATGGCGCAGCGCTTCAACAGCATCAGCACCGTGATGAGCAACCAGTTGCTGTCGGTGCAGCAGCAACGGGCAGCCATCGTGCCGCAAGCGAATACGACGCTGGCCAATATTGCCGCTCTGAACCAGCGCATCAGCACCTCCACGGCATCGGGCACGAATGTGTCCTCGCTGATGGATGCACGCGACCAACTGATCGACGGCCTGGCTTCGCAAATGGGTATCGAAGTGCTCGACCAGCCGGACGGCTCGCGCAATGTCTCGCTGAAATCGGGCCAGCCGCTGGTCATCGGCAGCATCGCCAGCACCCTGAGCAGCAACATGACGAACACAGGTGAACAAACGCTGAGCCTTGCGTTTGCCAAGTCGACCTACACCCTCGATCTGGTGACCATCGGCGGCCAGATGGGCGGCCTGGGTGAATTCGAGCAAAACACCCTGAAACCGCTGCAGAAATCGCTGCAAGACATGGCCACGCAGTTAACTGACCAGATCAATAAGCAACTGGCCCTGGGCAAGACCATGGCCGGCACGGCTGGAGGCCCTCTGTTGGGCTACGCAAACGGAAAGCTGGGCATTACTCCCGGCTTCAACGCCAGAGACCTGGCCCTGTCGCTGACTGGCGCCGCTGGCGACAGCGGCAACTTGCAGAAATTGATCGACATCAAGAATGAACCGATCACCGTCAGCTGGGTGGGTCAGGTTTTGATGAGCGACGCCGACACGCAGCTGGTCGGCAAGCTGGGCATCTACAGCCAGCAGAACCAGGCCTTGCTGAAAACGGCCAACACCGTGCGCGCGCAGGCGATCGACGACTGGAAATCGACCAGCGGCGTGAACAAGGACGAGGAAGCGATGAATCTGGTCGAATTCCAGAATATGTACCAGGCAAACATGAAGGTCATTTCCGTGGCGAATACCTTGTTTGATGCCACTTTGCAAATGATGGGTTAAGGAGAAGATCATGCGTGTCGCCAGCAGCCAGTACCAATCGCTGATTAATATTTCACTTCAGCAAAATCAGGAGCGCATCAATTACCTGACCCAGCAGATGGCCTCTGGCTTGCGCATCCAGTTGCCTTCGGACGATCCAATCGGCAATGTACGCATTTCGCGCCTGATGCGCGAGCAAGCCATGGTGACCCAGTACCAGGACAATATCGCCACGGTCAAAGTGCGCCTGCTGAAAAATGAGAACTACCTGTCGAGCATGGTCACCGACATGGGCCAGGCGCGCGACCTGCTGGTGTGGGCCGCCGACGGCAGCAATGCGCCAGACGATCTGAATGCGATGACGCAATCGCTGACCGCCATGCGCGACAGCGTGCTGTACACGGCCAACCTGAAGGACCAGGAAGGCCGCTACATGTTTTCCGGCACGGATACGGACAAGCCGGCCATCGCTTTCGACCCCGCTGCCGATCCCGGCTTGCGCTACAGTTATAACGGCAACAATGCCACGCAGACAGTGGTAGTGGGCAATGGTGTGACGCAGGCGGCCAACGTCGATGTGGACAAGCTGGAAGTGTGGCTGAACAAGATCGACCAGGCTATTGCAACGCTGAGCAAGCCTGGCGTCGGACCGAACGATCCGGCCGTGCGCAGCGTGGTCGGCGCCGCGCTTGATGGCACCGATGACGGCATGGATTTACTCTCTGGTAAAATTGCCATCTTTGGCGGCGCGCAAAACATCCTCACCACGCTCTCCGGCAACCTGGCCAACGTCTCGCTGTCGAACGACATGGCCTTGTCGGACTTGAAGAAGACGGACATGGGCGCGGCCGCGATCGACCTGAACGGCTACCAGACTGCGCTGCAGGCAACATACAAGGCTTACGCCAAGGTTGGCACCATTTCCCTGTTTGATCTTCTCTGACCATCATGCAAATCGTTCAGACCTCCTCCTCTTCCGGCGTTGCCGCCAAAGGCGCCGGCACGGCCCGGGGCGTCGATGACGCGTCCGCCGCGGTCAAAGGCAGCGCCAGCGCGCGCAGCGAGGCGCCGGCAGCGAGGAGTTCACCAGCGAGCCTGAAGCGCGGCCTGAGCAACTGGGACCACCAGTTGCAGGGGGAAATTTCCAACGCCCAGCAAACCCTGGACTACCTGGAACGCAGCAGCAGCCAGCTGCAAGCGCTGAAAAGCGAGCTGGCGGCCAAGCTGGCTGCGCGCCAGGGCCGCGAAGGTCAGGTCGAAGCCAGGGTGCGCCAGTTCAGCAATACCTGGCGCCAGCGCGCCAGTGCCTCGGGTGGCACGCTCGATGCACAGCTCAGCTACACCAGCCCGCAGGCGGCGCAGCAGAATTTCACCATCCGCGGCCTGACCATGGCCAGCCTGCAGGAAGGCCCGCAGGAAGTGCTGGCCTTCTCCGTGGGCGGCGCGAACCAGTCCCTGCGGTCGGTGAATATCGAGCCGGGCCTGAGCGAGGACCAGATCATCGCCCGCTTCGACCAGGCGCTGATGCCGTCGGGCATACGCGTCAAGCAGGGCGACAATGGCGAAGTGGTGTTCAGCACGCCGGAAGCGTCGTGGGCCAACGTGCGCGACAGCCTCTCCGTGCGGGGCAGCGGCATCCGCTATCCGACCGGCCAGATGAGCCGCGTGCGCACGGATGCGGAACCGGCCGCCATTACACCGGAAGAGTGGAATACCGGCGACGTGGAAGCGCTGCGGGCCACCTTGCAGCAAGTGGTGCAGGCGCTGGCGCAATTGCAGGCGGCACGCAGCTCCGTCAGCCTGGCGCTGGCCCAGGCCACGGGACGTGTGGCCAAGGCCCAGCCGGTGCAGGCCAGCGTCAGCATGGACACCCTGGCGGAAAATTTCACGGAAAAGGCCAGCAAGCCCGGCTATGAATCGCTGCTGGCGATCAGTTCCGCATTGGTCGGCATCAGCCGCGAAAGAGTGGTCGCCCTGCTGGGCTTGCGCTGATCGCGGGCGCCCTGCGCTGGCGCAGGGCCTGGCCAATTCATCATCCCCCCTAGCTACGGGCGGTGGAAATCCGTAAGATGCTGCTGGCGTGCCGGCATGTCGTGCGGACCGCCAGCCCCTGTCATCCACACCCGGAGTTCCCTTGATAAAAACCGCCGCCCGGCTGATCAGTTACGCCCTGCTGGGCAAAGCCGACAAGCAGCCCCTCGATATCGCCAAGGTGCGCAAGGTATTGATCTTGCGCAACGACAAGATCGGCGACATGATCGTCACCACGCCATTGCTGCGCGAGCTGAAGAAAAATTACCCGCACTGGCAAATCGACGTGGCCGCCAGCAGCGCCAACCGCGCCGTGCTCGCCGACAATCCGCATGTCAGCGACATCATCATCTGGGACAAGCAGCCGCTGCTGCGCGACTTGCGCACCACCATTGCCGACCTGCGCCGGCGCCGCTACGACGTCATCTTCAATCCCTACAACCGTTTCTCGATTCCCTTGCTGTTGCGTATCAAATGGCTGGGCGCGCGCTATCTGACGGGCTTCGCCATTCCCAAGTACGGCAGCTCGACGGCCAAATTGGGCATGTTCGACTACACGGTGCCATGCGACCGCAGCCGCCACATCCTGCACAGCTTCTTCGCCACGTTCGGGCAATTTGGCTTGCGCGATATCGACATGCGCTACGAACTGTTCGGCGTGGACGCGCACGCGGCGCGGGTCGATGCGGCCTGCGATACCCTGCTGCAAACCCATGAAGGCTTGTTCTGCCTCAATTTCCAGGGCAGCAATGCGCAACGCACGGTCAGCGTGGCCGATGCCCAACGTTGCTGCGCGGCCCTGGCGGCGCGCTACCCGCGCCATGCGCTGCTGGTGATTGCCGCGCCCGGCACCGAGGCGCGCGCCGCCGAGATCGTGGACGGCGCCAGCCACGCCAATGTAATGCTGGCGCCGCCCACCGGCCACATCCTGGAGCTGGCGGCCCTGATACGGCGCTGCGAACTGGTGCTCTCGCCCGACACCTCGGTGATCCACCTGGCCTCCGTGTACGACAAGAAAATCGTCGGCTACTTCATCCGTACCGACAACTACCGCTGGTTTTATCCCGCCAGCCGCCACTACCGCGTCATCGTGGCACCCGGCCTGACCCTGGAAACGGTCAGCGCGGACGCTACCCTGGGCGCCGTCGACGAGCTGATGGCCGGCGCTACGCCGCTGCAAGCCACCGTTCAAGCAGCGGGCTGAGCGGCCAAGAGGGCCGCGAACTGTCCCGCCGGCAAGGCCCGGGAAAACACGTGGCCCTGCGCATAATCGCAGCCGGCGTCGCGCAGCAAGTCGCGCTGCGCCGCCGTTTCCACGCCTTCGGCCACCACCTTCAGTCCCAGGCCGTGCGCGAGGGTGATGATGGCCACGCACACGGCCAGCGCGGCATCGCCATGCCCCAGTTCCCGCACCAGAGAAGGATCGAGCTTGAGCACCTCGATATCGTCCCGCTTCAGGCATGCCAGCGAGGCGTTGCCAGCGCCAAAGTCGTCGAGCGCCAGCGCCAGCCCCATGCCGCGCAACTGCCGCAGCCGCTCGCCTACCTGACGGGCATCGTCGAGCAGCACGCCTTCCACCATCTCGATGGCAATGGCGCCCGGCGCCAGGCCCGCCCGCGCCAGGGTCTCGCCCCAGCCCTGGTAGCAGGCGGCGTCGCAATGAAATTCCAGCGCCGACTTGTTGATGCTGATCTGGAAAGCGGCGCCATACCCGGCTTGCCACTGCTGCGCCTGGCGCACGGCCTGGCGAAAGACCCAGTCGCCGATATCGGTGATCAAGCCATTGGCTTCTGCAAAGCCGATGAAATCGGCGGGATACAGCAAGCCCCGCTGCGGATGGCGCCAGCGCAGCAGCGCTTCGGCCCGCTCGATGCCGCCGCCCTGCAGCCCGATGATGGGCTGGTAATGGAGTTCGAACTGGTCTTGTTCCAGCGCAAGGCGCATCTCGCGCACCGTGCTGCGGCGCAGTTCGGCAGCCTGCTGCATGGCTGGCGTGAAGTAGCTGTAGCGGTTGCGCCCCGCGCTCTTGGCCGCATACATGGCCTGGTCGGCATGGCGCAGCAAGGTGGCCGTCGCCTCGGCATCGGCCGGATACAGGGCCACGCCCACGCTGGCCGAGATCTGGGCGCTGTCGCCGTCGAGCATGAAAGGCGCGGCCAGCGCCGCCACCAGCTCCTGCAGCACCCGCTCGATGCCGCCCGGCTGCGCCATGCCGGCCAGGATCACGGTGAATTCATCGCCGCCCAGGCGCGCCACCGTGTCGGTCACGCGCACGCGTTCGCTGATGCGCCGCGCCGCCTGGCGCAGCAGCATGTCACCCTTGGCGTGGCCGAGGCGGTCATTGACTTGCTTGAAATGGTCGAGGTCGATGAACAGCAGGGCCAGGCATTTGCCATCGCGCCTGGCCCGCCGCGCCTCGTGATGCAGACGGTCGAGAAACATGTGGCGGTTCGGCAAGCCCGTCAGCTGGTCGACGTTGGCTTGCCGCCAGATGCGCTCGGACGCGATGCGCTGCGCCGTGATGTCGCTGACCAGCGCCAGCGCCCCCAGGTAGCCGCCGCCGGAGTCGAAGATAGGGTTGGTGGCCAGGGTGGCCCACAGGGCGCTGCCGTCGCGGCGCAGGAATTTGAACTCATGGCGTTCGGCGATGCCTTCCTCGCGCCGCGCGATATTGCGTTCGAGGATGGCGCGCCCCTCCTCGTCCATGAAGGAGGCCAGCGGCTGGCCCAGCATGTCCTCGATCTGGAAACCCAGCATGTGCGCCATCTTCGGATTGACAAAGCTGGTCAGCGCCTGCGCATCGATTTCCCAGATGCCCTCTTCGGCGCTATGCACGATGCGCCGGAAGCGCTCCTCGCTGCGTTCGAGCGCGGCCAGCCTGCCTTCGGCCTGTTCAAGCACCAGGCGCAGCGCCTGGCCGCCGGGGTCGGCGCTGCCAAGCAGACTCATCGGTAGACAGGGTTCCGGCACGCCCGGGCGCAGCCTGATCTGCAGCTGGATGCGTTCCGGTTCGCTGCTGTTGAGCACGCGCTGCACGAACTGCTCGTAATCGTGGCCGAAGGCTTCATGCACGTAGGCGCGGAACAGCACGTGGCCGGGCCGGTCGCGCTGCAGGCCGAACAGCTCGGCAGCCACGAGGTTCATTTGCAGGATCACACCGTCGAGGCCCAGCACGAAATAGGCGACGGGCGCCAGCAGGTACAAATCGTTGAAATACGCCTGTTCGCGCTCGGCCTTCACCCGCTCCGGGCTGAAGACGCCATCGTCAAGCAAGGGCGCGGCCGGCCACGGCACGGGGTCATGGCCAGGCAGGGAAGAGGTATCAGGAGAAGAGACCGCATGCGGTGTATTGTCCATGGCTATCCTTTGCACTACCGCCCAGGCAGTCAGGCGGATGCTGTCCCGAGACTAGCATGCGCAAGGCGCAGTGTCGAGCGATGCGTGCCAGTATGCCACTTTCACCACAAGCGCGGTTTCCCGCGCCCCGCCGTCAGGACAGTTTCGCCGGCAGCGCAACCGGACGCGCGCGGCCGCCCATGAGCGCGTGCCAACCGGCGCGCAAGGCAAGCAGGCAGGCATCGGCGAACATGGCCGCGCCACCGTTGAGGCGCCGGCGCAGTACATGTGCCGCCATCCGGTAGCGGCCGGCGCCATACAGCTGCTTGACGAGCCTGCGCACGGCCGACGCATGCATCATGGCATCGTCGCACATGAGCAGGTAATCGCGCAGCGCCACGTCGTCGAGCACCAGGCCGAAATTGAAAAAGCCATGGAAGCCGAACGTGGGAGCGGTGGGAGCAACGCATTCGAAGGCGAAACTGGAGGCCAGGCCCGCATCGGCAAAGCGCACGCCAAAGTCCTGGCGCAGCTGCTCGCCATGCAGTTCACAGATCGCGTAGTCCTCCGGATGGGGTTGCGTGATGGACAGTTGCGGCAAGACCTCATACAGGCGCCGCGAGCGCAGCGAAAAACCGCCATTGCCGACGGCCACCGGCCGATGCGACCACGGCGCACCGATGTAATCGCAGTCCAGGAAAGCACTCTGCCATTGACGTGCGTCCAGGATGAAACTGTCCCATTGCATGATGAGCACATGCGTGCCGCTGAAATGAGCGCCCAGCTCATGCACCATGAATGCCGAGTACGCCTCCACGCTCTCGATGGGGGCGATCAGTACCTGGCGTATATGCGGGGGCAAGTCATGCGGACGGGAAGTGAACAGCAGGCATTCCTTGAAATCGGCGCCCGCCAGGCAGCGCTCGATGGCAAAGCTGGCCAGTTCGGGATAGCGCGTTTCGACGCACACCAGGCTGACGTTGCGCAGGTCCAGCTTGTGATTATGCATTGCAGGCTTTTCATCGGTAAGTGCGGCGGGAGGCATGCCAGGCGCGAGCGCAGGCATGGCATATTTTGCAACGCCGCATGATACAGCGCAAAGCGGAGCCGGACAAGGGGCAGGGCCGCCCCCGAGCGCAAACGGCTCAGCGCCCCATGCCGCGCCGGCGTAGGCCGAAATCGTGGCCCACCACCAGCAGGGTGCTGGCGACCAGGCTGGACAGACCCACGATCAGCTGAATCAGCTTGTCGTCAGGCAAGATCCACAACGACGAGGCCGGTGTCTCGCAGCCCGTGGCGGCGCTGAT
Organism: Janthinobacterium sp. TND4EL3; assembly: GCF_900156175.1. GTDB lineage: Bacteria > Pseudomonadota > Gammaproteobacteria > Burkholderiales > Burkholderiaceae_D > Janthinobacterium. The sequence goes on along the minus strand of NZ_FTMV01000012.1, from coordinate 34,649 downwards.
CAGCGGCGACACCCAGGCCGCGTCCGGCGTCACGTCGAGCACGACGGCGCCGTCGGCACTCGTCTGCATATAGATATCGCCCCCTTCGGCCAGGGTAAAGCAGATGCCCACGCCCGTTTCCGTGGCGCGGATATTGTCCTGCATGCTGCGGTTATGTTCCTCGATCCACACTTCCACGTCGTACGGGGTTTCCAGGTGCTCCCACGGACGGGGGCGAAAACGGGGACGTTCGTCCGCGCTGGCGGGGGAATTGGAGGTGTCGGGGATGTTGCTGTCTGCTGCGCCTTGCATGCTCGTTGACCTTTTCTGCGGTGATGTTCTGCGGTGATGCGCGGGAGCGTTTGCCCGCCAGCCGCCATTATCCCCCGTTCGCGGCGCGCAGGGTATTCCCACAGTGAATCCATCAGAGAAACTGACAGCTATTAACTTTTAACATCAGCATGCCTGACTTAAAATACGCGCCATCTCTTCTTTACAGGCTTTACATGCAAGGCATCAAACGCAAAATCGTCTACGTCACGGCCTTTGAAATCATCGGCATGGTCATTTCCACGGCCTGGCTGACCCTGCTTTCGGGCGAATCGCCCACCAGCACGGGCCCGCTGGCCATCATGATCACCACCATTGCCGTGATCTGGAACCTGCTCTACAACACGGCCTTCGAGTACTGGGAAATCCGCCAGGTATCGCGCACGCGCACCGTCTGGCGCCGCATCCTGCACGCGATCGGCTTCCAGATCACGCTGGTGATTTACCTGATCCCGCTGATCGCCTGGTGGCTCGATATCAGCCTGTGGCAAGCCTTCGTGCTCGATTTCGCGCTGATGCTGATCATCCCCTGCTACAGCTTCATTTTTAACTACTTCTTCGACGGCCTGTTCGGCGTGCCCCTGTCGGCGCAGCAGCCGAAGGAAGCAGCGCCCGATACTCAGGGCGCGAGAGTTTCCGACGCGGTCAGCAACTGAAGAAAGGACCGCGCCGCCACGCCCAGCGGCCGGTCCTTCATCCACACCAGGTGGATGGGCACGACCAGGCCATTGCCCGTATTCTTGAAGGCGACGCAGCGCACCCTGCCCGCCGCCAGAGAATGGGCAATGGCCGAGGCGGCAAAGTTGCCCCAGCCCAGCCCCGCCTCGACCATGGACAGCGCCATCGGCAAACTATCGGTGCGCCAGTAGGACAGTCCCACGACGGGCCGCGCATCGGCCAGGTCGAGTTCCCGGCTGGCAACGATGATCTGGCGCAAATTGACCAGTTCCTCGATGTACAGGGGCTGCCCGGCCGCACTCGGTGGATGCTGTGTAGAAATAATTGCCAGCAAGGCATCGCTGCCCACCAGCTGGAACTGTTCCTCGTGATTGATGCGCCCGCCGGCAAACGCCATGCAGGCGCTGATGCGGCCCCGGTGCAGCATGTCGAGCACGTCGTCCTGCGGCGCCGTCAGCACTTCGATGTCGAGCAGCGGATGGCGCTGCGACAGCGCCTGCACGGCGCGCAAAAAAGGCGCATGATCGAGTTCGGCCGCGATACCGAGCGAAATGCGGCTTTCCAGCCCCTGCGACAACTCCTGCACGTGCAGGTGCAACTGCTTCAATTGCTCGGCGATCAGGCGCGCATGGGGGATCAGGGCCGTGGCGGCCGGCGTGGGCACGGCTTCGCGCGCACCGCGGTCGAACAGCACGATGCCCAGCTCCGCCTCGATGCTGGCCATCGCCATGCTGACGGCCGACGGCGCCCGGCGCAGCGCGCGCGCGGCGGCCGAGAACGAGCCGCCGTCGACGACGGCCAGGAACAGTTCGATGTTATGGCTGGAGAGTTTCATGGGGCGGGACGATAAAAGCCGCACTTTTATGCGTGCCGGCGGTCAAAAGAAGGAAGGCAAGCCAGGGAGGCAGCCATGTCGCATCGACTGATGTACCGCCGCAGCGGTTATATATCGGACTTTACCCGCTTTATCGACGGCTATCTGCGGACGCACCCCGAAGTACAGGCCAGCCAGCACAAGGGCTGGCGTATCTGGTGGGAGCGGCCCGTGAATTTCGACGAGTGGCGGCGCGCCGGCACCGATAGCGTGCCGGAACCGCCCTATCACTACGATTAGAAAGCCTTAGCCTTTCCAAACGCGCTGCAATCCCGTATCGGCATGGATCCAGCCGCCGCGGGGGCCGGAGCGGTAATAAAAGCCCACGCCGCCCTGCTTGAAGCTGCGCACGAGCGAGCCGAGCACTTCCGCGTTCAGATTCGCCACGCGGATGTCGGCGGCGCGGCCCGAGATGTGCAGCGACTGGCGCGCGGCCGGCACGCCTGCTTCGCGCAGCTTGCCGTTCGATTCGGCCGTGCGGTAGCCCGACAAAATCTCCAGCGGCTGCTCGATGCCGTAGCGGGCCACGAACGCTTGCGTGCCCCACAGGGTTTCCAGCAGTTTCGGGTCGATGGGCGCCGTCTTCTTGCCGTTCACGTCGCGCAGCAAGTGGCACAGTTCCTGGTAGGCCGAATCGATGACTTCGCCATCTTTCCAGTACAGCAGTTTCGCCTTTTCATTGCTGGCCGGACGCACCACTTCCAGCGTGCGGGGCTTGAGCCAGAATTCCAGGTCCAGCGCCTGCGCATCGAAGATGTCGGGCGGCGGTTCGAGTTCCGTGATCGGCTGGCGCGACTGCGAGGTGAGCGAGCGGTCGACGCTGGCCAGTTGCGTCGGCTGGGGCGGCACGCCCGTGCGCGGCGCGCGCGGCTTGGCGCTGGCCGAAGCCGAGGCGGGAGCGGTCGTGCGCGAGGCGCAGCCGATGAGCGGAGTGGCTACCAGGCCCAGCGCGGCCAGGCCCATACCATGGTGTAGAAAATTTCTGCGCGATGCCATAGTCAGTCCAATATAACGATGGGAATACTATAGCGTATTGTGCAGCGAAGAAAAACCCTCCACGCCTATCGTACGGGCCTGATTGCCCTGCTTTTTGCGTCAGGCGGCGGCAGCGACGGGCAAGACGCCCTCTTTCGCCTGCGCCAGCGCCGTCAGGGGCTTGTCAAGCAGATAACCCTGGGCCGCGATGGGCAAGCCCGTGGCGGCGGCGATGCGCTGCAGCGCGGCCAGCGCGGCCGGCGTGTCGAGGCGCTTGAAGACGACGCGGATTTTCGCCGCATGGCACACGGTGACGAAGCTGGCGACGGCCTGCTCGTCGCTGAGGTTGCCCGCGTCGAGCTTGAACGCATGCGGGTGCAGCCGCTCCAGCATGCCCGTCGCTTCGTGCACGCTGGCCACGTTGATGGCCAGGCGGAAACCATTGCGGCGGTAATTGTCGGCCACGTAGTTGAGCAGCCAGCCCTGGTTTGGCGTGACGGCCGGCAATTGCAGCACGATGCGCTCGATGGGCAAGCCCAGCGCGTCGAGGATGCGCTGGAAGGCGTGGCCGTGATTGCTGCTGACGGCGCTCAGCAGGCGGTCGTGCACGTTCAGGTACAGGTCCGACTGCTCCGCTTCGCTCTGGCGAAAGAAATTAATCGCATGCAACATGCGGCACAGCCGGTCCAGCTCCACGGATTCGTCGTCGCTGGCCGCATGGTCGAGCAAACGCCACAGCGACAGGCCCTCGTCCGCCTTCGACACGCTGCGCGCCAGGCCCTCGAACGCCAGCAGCTTGCCGCTGCCCAGTTCGCGCAGGGGCTGGAAGGCGCTCGTCATGGTGCAATTAAAGAAGCGACCCAGCGCCCTGCCCTCGTCATCGAGCCAGACGCTGGTGCCGGCCTGGGTCTGATGCGACAGGCGGGCAAGGTAATTCTTCAGGACGGGAAATGGCATGGCGGCTCCTTCATCGGGCTGCGCCGGCATCCCGCATGGGGAAGACGACGCCAAAGCGTGCAGACTAAGGCAAGGCGAACCAAAGGAGAACGAATGGTTTCGCCATTTGATATGCGTCCACCACATAAGGGATGCGACGGCCAGTGCATATCGATAGTCGGAAACATTCCTTCCCGCCCCCGCTGCCCGCCTTTACTGTGGCCGTGTACCGATACCACCAGGAAGGGCCGCCATGTGCCAGTTACTCGCAATGAACAGCAGCAAGCCTGCCGCGCTGGGTTTTTCCTTTGCCGGCTTTGCCGAACGGGGCGGACGCACGGACGAGCATCGCGACGGCTGGGGCATCGCCTATCATTCCAGTAGCGGCTGCACCCTGCTGACGGACCACCTGGCGGCAATCGACTCGCCGCTGGCCGCCCAGGTACAGCGGCACCCGGTGAAGGCAAAGAACATCGTCGCGCACATCCGCAAGGCCACGCAGGGCCGCGTCGCCCCGGAGAACACGCACCCGTTCGCCCGCGCACTGTGGGGCAAGACGTGGTCCTTCGCCCACAATGGCGACCTCAAGACGTGGCGCGCACCCGCCAACGCCCACTACCGCGCCAGCGGCGACACGGACAGCGAACAGGCGTTCTGCCACCTGCTGGCCCGCCTGCGCACACAGTTTCCCGCAGGCGAGCCCGCGCGCGCCGCCCTGCGCGCCGCCATCGCCGAGGTGGCGGCGGAGATCGCCGCGCACGGCAGCTTCAACTTCATCCTGTCGGACGGCGAGCTGCTGTTCGCGCACTGCTCCACGCATCTGCACTATGTGATCCGCGAGTATCCGTTTTCCGTAGCGCAACTGATCGACTGCGAGCGCAGCATCGACTTTCGCCAGCACAACCACCTCGACGACCGCATCGCCGTCATCGCCACGCATCCGCTGACGCAGAACGAGGACTGGCTGGCGTTCGCGCCCGGCGAACTGAAATTGTTTGCCGGCGGCGCCTTGCTGCCCGCGCGCGAGACGGCAGCGCAAGGCGTGTATATCCAGATCAGTTACTGAAGGGAAATATTCAAAGGGAAAGAAAGGCCCGCCGCCGGATAGGCGGGCTGAAGTGCAGGATAGCCGTCAGGCCGAGTTGCAGTTGCAAAAGCGCTTGCGCTTGGGGTCGCCGCTGGCCATACCCGCGGGATCAATCTGTTTCCAGCAAAAAATCGTTTCCACGCCATACGGCGAGCGCACATTGCCCGCCTCGACATAGCCCTGCTTGACGAAAAACTCCTGGCTCGTTGCCGTGCTGTGCAGCTGCAAGGCCTTGATGCCCCACTCCCTGGCCTGCACTTCGAGCCGCTCGACGAGGGTCTTGCCCGCGCCGCGGCCTTGTGCCTCCGGCAACAAATAGCACAGGGCCAGCTTGCCAGCGCGCGTCAGCAGGCCGACGCCGACGACGGCGCCCGCCTCGACGGCGACGAGCGAAAAATTGGTGGGCGACGCGAACCAGCACGCCACCATCTGCGGTGTTTTATTGCCCAGCCAGGCTTCCAGGATGGCCGGATCGTTCCGATGATCGAGGCTGCAGCATTCGACGATGGAACGTCGCAATACGTTGCACGCCTCGAAAGCGTCGGTCGATGTTGCAATACGAATTTCAAGACTCATGTACGCTCACAAAATATTCCAGTTGCCGATGCAGGCGGTTTCACCGTGTATCGCGCGATTCGACTATACACCAAGCGGCGCGATCGGGTTTTTTCGCGCCACGCCACGGGACGGATTTGCCTATGACGGAACCATTGCAGGCTAAGCCTTGACTGGCGTCTTGCCCACGAATCATTTCAAAAATCGATATCTGTTTTTTAATGCAAACGGGAATGCGATCTAAGCATATTACGAAAAATTCGTTTCTTTTCCGGCCGGAATTTTAGACTATGTCTATCTGTTTTCACAACAAGAGAAGAATATGTCCCGACACTACGCCGCACCGACCGCCGTCCTGACGCTCACCCAACGCTCGCGCCGCTGGTTCCTGGCCGGCGCCCTGGCCGCCTCGGCCGCCGCCATGAGCCTGCCCATGGCCACCAGCGCGGCCGAACCGGTGGTCTTGCTGAACGTCTCCTACGACGTCATGCGCGAACTGTTCAAGGACGTGAACCCCGCCTTTATTGCTGAATGGCAAAAGAAAACCGGTGAAACCATTACCATCAAACAATCGCACGGCGGTTCCAGCAAGCAGGCGCGCTCCGTCGCCGATGGCCTGGAAGCGTCCGTCGTGACCATGAACCAGGCCAATGACATCGACTTGCTGGCCGACCGGGGCCTCGTCGTGGCCGACTGGGCGAAGAAATTCCCGAACAATGCGGCGCCGTTCTATTCGACCATGGTGTACCTGGTGCGCAAAGGCAACCCGAAACAGATCAAGGATTGGGACGACCTGGCCAAGCCCGGCATCAAGGTCATCGTGCCGAACCCGAAAACCTCGGGCAACGGCCGCTACACCTACCTGGCTGCCTGGGGCTATGCCGTGAAAAAAGGCGGTAGCGAGGCGCAGGCGCGCGACCTGGTGACCCGGCTGTTCAAGAACGTACCCGTGCTCGACGGCGGCGGACGCGGCGCCACCACCACCTTCACCCAGCGCGAAATCGGCGACGTGCTGGTGACGTTTGAAAACGAAGTGCAACTGGTGCGCAAGGAATTCGGCGACAACTTCGAAGTCGTCTACCCGAGCATCTCCATCCTGGCCGAGTCGCCTGTGGCCGTCGTCGACAAGGTGGTCGACCGCCGCGGCATCCGCAAGGAAGCCACGGCCTACCTGCAATACCTGTACTCGGAACCGGGCCAGGAAATTGCCGCCAAGCACTTCCTGCGTCCCCGTTCGGCGGCCGTGGCCAAGAAATACGCGGCCAGCTTCAAGCCGATCAATCTTTTCACCGTCGATGACGTGTTTGGCGGCTGGAAACAGGCGCAAAAGAAACACTTTGACGATGGCGGCGAGTTCGACAAGATTTATCAGAAGTAAGCTTGCGCCATATCAACAAAAACCGGGACCTGTCCCGGTTTTTTTCATGTCCGCGCCTGTTTGCGCATATCGATATGCGCATCGATTCGTAGTCAAAATCCCGCGCGCGCCGTACTCTGGCCTGGTCGCGCCGCATGGCGTATTACGGGCATAAAGGAAACAGCATGGCTATCTCGGAAGTGAATGTACGCAACCAGTTTCGCGGCAAGATCAAGGAAATCATCTTTGGCCCCGTCGTCTCGGAAGTGGACGTGGAAACGCCGCACGGCATCGTCACCTCGGTGATCACCTCGCGCTCGATCAAGGACCTGGACCTGAAAGTGGGCAGCGAAGTCATTGCCTTGGTGAAATCGACGGAAGTGTCGATCGCCAAGATCCAGTAGGCACCAGGGCGCCGCCGGCTGCCCGCATGACAGGCTAATCGCGAAACAGATGCGTAAACGTCCGGCTGACGGGCAGCTTTTCCGTGCTGCCCCGCAGCAGCACCTGCATGCGCTCGGCGTCGATGCGTTCGGCCGCCTCGATGGCTTTCACGTTGACCATGGTACCGCGGTGGATTTGCCAGAATTGATCAGGATCAAGTCCCCCCAGCAAATCCTTGAGCGGCGTGCGCACCAGTGCCTCCGAGCCGGCCAGCACGACGCGCGTGTACTTGGTGTCCGCCTGGAAGAACAGCACGTCGTCGATGTCGATCAGGCGGATCTGCTTGCCCACGCTGGCCTTGATCCATTTCAGTTTTTCACGCGGGGGCGCCGGCAGTGCAGCGCGCAGCGACTGCAGCAAATGGGCCATGTCGGCCGGCTGGCCACCCAGCTTGTCGCGCAGGCGGGCCAGCGCCCGCGCCAGCCGTTCGCCCTGCACGGGTTTGAGCAGGTAATCGACGGCGCCCGCATCAAACGCGTCCACGGCATACTGGTCATACGCCGTGACAAACACCACGTGGGCCCGCTTGCCGATGCGCTCGGCCACTTCCAGGCCCGACAGGCCGGGCATGCGGATGTCGAGAAACACCACCTCCGGCTCATGCTCAAGGAAACCGTCCCAGGCGTCGTTGCCATTTTCCGCCACCAGCACGACCTGCGCCTCGGGCCAGGCTTGCGCCAGCATGGTTTGCAGGCGCTCGCGCATCAGGGGTTCGTCTTCGGCGATCAGGATGGTGGTGTTCATGCGGCGGGCTCTTTCAGGCTGGATGTAATTTTCATGGGCAACAGTATTTCAGCGATCACGCCGCCGTCCTCGCCGTCGCGCAGGATCAGGCTGGCGTCCGGATCGCACAGCAACAGGCGGCTGCGCACATTCTCCAGGCCCAGGCCGCCACCTGGCGCCTCTGGCGCCCCATGCGACAAGCCCACGCCGCTATCGTGCACGCGCAGGCACAGCCTGCCGTCGCCGGCGAGCGCAGCCGACATACCGATCTCGCCGCCACGCAAGGAGGGCTCGATACCATGTTTGATGGCATTTTCCGCCAGGGTCAGCAAGATCATGCTCGGTATCGTCACCTGCGCCAGCTCGGCCGGCAAGTCCAGGCTGAAGGCCAGGCGCGAGCCCAGGCGCGCCTGCATCACGCGCAAGTACGCTGCCACCATGTCGAACTCGCTTTGCAAGGGCACTTGCTCGCTGCGCATCTCGGCCAGGCTGGCGCGCAAGAAGGCGATGAGGTCGGCCGTCAGCGCCGCCGCCCTGGGCGCGCCCTGCTCGGCCAGCTGCTGCACGGCGCCCAGGGTATTGAACAGGAAATGCGGTTCGATCTGCGCGCGCAGCAGGCGCAGCTGGGATTCACTCAGCTCGCGCGCCAGCCGGTCGCGCTCGGCATCCTGCTGCAGCTGCAGGGTCAGCGCTTCATATTGGCGGTTGCGCCAGGCGGTCACGATCGCCAGCGGCACCATGTAGAACAATCCGGCCACCAGCAAGGCGATGCCGCCCACGCGCAGCAAGCGCTCGAAGGCCATGCCCAGGGAACCGGTATCGCTCCAGCCGGCCAGCAGCACGCCGGCCACGACTCCAGCCGCGCAGGTCGAGACGATCAGCAAGAGTTTCTTGAACTTGTAGCGCACGGAACTGCGGTAATTGAACCACACGCCGACGAGGCCCCACGCCAGCGCAAAACCCAGGCCGTTGCTGAAGAGCAAGGCCTTGAACAATTCGAAGCGGGCGGGCAGCAGCAGGTGCAGGACGACGCCGATGGCGCTGAACAGCAGCATCAGCTTGAACGCCGCGATGTAAAAACCGGCGCCGCGGTACTTGAGCAGAAAATCATGCAATTGCTGGCGCTCGATCGGCGTCAGCTTCGCCAGCTTCAGGGCGACGTAGCGGCGCACCCGTCCCTGCACCTGCGCCGCCATGTCGGGGTGTTTCAGCACCCGCAGCGATTCTTCGTCGATGCTGCGGTACCAGTCCGTATATTTTTTTAACACGATGCGTTCTCCGTAGTCCGTGATGCAGGCATGAACGCAGTCTACGGCGGCCCGGTTACAAGGCATAGCGCGGGGCGACGAAGCACGAAGCGGCAGGCATCAACGACGAAGCGCGCGCCGCCTGCCGGATCAAGTCTGCCAATATTGCTGAAATCATACGAAGTTTCCAAGATGAAATCAATAATGGCGTAACAATTTTCACTACGGCAAGAATCGCCCCATTTATTTGCCAAATTGGCCGCAACACCGCCTGTCGCGGGCTTGTACCGTAGACATCGCTTGATCTTTAATGGTATTGTTTAAGCTTGGCAAATGTTGCCTCCGAGATACACGCCGCGTCCCCGCGCGGCCCTGTCCCGGCTTTGCGCGCAGCGCCCACGATGGCGCCCCAAAACTGCTTTTCCACATACAATCCCATGCTCAAAAAAATGTTCGCCGCGGTGCTGATGACGCTTTCGACAGCGGCCATCGCCGTGCCCTTCGGTTCCCAGTCCATCCTGGTGGTCGAAGACGGCACCGGCAAAGTCTTGCTTGAAAAAAATTCCAACGTGGTGGTACCCATCGCCTCGCTGACCAAACTCATGACGGCCATGGTCGTGCTCGACTCCAAGGCGAACATGCAGGAAGAGATCAGCATCGACCGCGAGGACGTCGACACCCTGAAACACAGCACCTCGCGCGTGCCCGTGGGCGCCACCCTGAGCCGCCACGACGTGCTGCAACTGGCGCTGATGTCGTCCGATAACCGTGCCGCCGCCTCGCTGGCGCGCACCTTCCCCGGCGGCCCGACGGCGTTTGCCGTGGCCGTCAACGCCAAGATCAAGGCCCTGGGCATGCGCCAGACCGTGATCGAAGAGCCGACGGGCCTGTCGCCGAACAACCAGTCGACGGCGGCGGACCTCGTCAAGATGGCCGTGGCCGCCTCGCGCTACCCGGAAATCAGCCGCATCACCACCGATTCGAAGGACGTGATCCAGATCAAGGGCCGCGACGTGGAATACCACAACACGAACCGCCTGGTGGGCGCCAAGGGCTGGGATATCGGCCTGTCGAAGACGGGCTACACGAATGAAGCGGGCCGCTGCCTGATCATGCGCATCAAGTCGGCCGGCAAGTTCGCCACCATGATCCTGCTCAACGCGCGCGCCAATTCCGTGCGCGCCATGGACGCCGTCAACATCCGCCGCATGCTGGCGGCCGAGAACGGCATCGAAGAGCCGAAAGTGACGCGCGCTTCCGTCAGCCGGCATAAAAAAGCGCCGGCGAAGCCATCGAAGCGCCGCCGCGCCAAATAATTACTTCGCTTGCCGGTTGGTCATCACCACGCCGGCTATCGTCACCGCGCCGCCCACGAGCATCGAGGCGAGCACCGGCTCGCCCAGCAGTCCCGCCGCCAGCACGATGCCGAACACGGGCACGAGGTTGTTGAACACGGCCGTGCGCGACGGTCCCAGCGCCTTGACGCCCTCGTAATACCAGACAAAGCCGATCACCGTGCCGAACACGCCCAGATAGCCGATGGCGGCCCACACTTGCCAGCCGAAGCTGCGCCATGGCACGGTCGGAAACTCCACGGCCGCCCCCACCAGCAAAAAGGCCAGGCCCCACATCGCCGCATACGTGGTGGCGGCAATCGGCGAGAGTCCCTTCAGCGCCACCCGGCCGATCAGGGTATAGGCGGCCCAGCTGGAAATGCCGCAGAACATGAAGATTTCGCCGGCGCCGATGCCGCCGCCCGTGCCGTGCAGCACGCCGGCCAGGTCGCCGCGCGTGATGACGATGGCCGTGCCGCAGAATGCCAGCAGGATGCCCAGCCACTTGAACGATCCCAGCCGTTCGCGGAACAGCATGGCCGACGCCAGCGCCGTGACGATGGGGTTCAGGGCCACGAACAGGGCCGTGCGCCCGGCCGGCATGCGCGACAGGGCCGCCAGGAAGCACAGGTTATATAAAAAGATGCCCGTCAGGCCCAGCGCGGCCGTCGTCATCAGCTGCTTGCGGTCCAGGCGCGGCAAGCCCCCTTCCAGTTTCCAGGCCAGCACGACAAGCAGCAGCACGGCCACGCCAAAGCGCCCGCTGGCGGCCGTCATCGGCGGCATCTGCTGCGCCAGCACGCGGCCCGCGATAAAGGTGCCGCCCCAGAACAGGGCGACGAAAATCAGTTTCAGGTAGACGAGCGGCGATTGCGCGGCAGCCAAGGCGGCTGAAGGTACGGCGGATGAAGACATGGGAGTTCCTGTAAGGCCGCTTGCGCGGCGGGTGGCGTACATGCTGTACACTTATATATTAATACTAATATCAACTCATGAAATAATGAGCAAATACTCATAACACAGGAAAACCACAGATGACCTTCGCGCAACTGGAAATCTTTACCCTGGTGGCCGAACTGCACGGCTTTTCCGCCGCTGCCGCGCAGCTGGGCATCAGCCAGTCGGCCGTCTCGCATGCCTTGAAGGCGCTGGAAAAAGAGATGGGCGTGGACCTGATCGTGCGCCACCAGGCGTCGGCCGAGCTGACGGACGTGGGCCGCCAGCTGCTGGTGCGGGCACGCGAAATCCTCGGTCTGTCGGAAGCCATGCGCCAGGAAGCGGCCGACGTGCTGGGCCAGCGCCAGGGCAGCCTGCGCATCGGCTCCTTCGGCCCCACTTCGTCGCTGAACCTGCTGCCGGCCATCACGGCGCAATTTCGCCTGCGCTATCCGGGCATCGCCCTGCGCATCGACGAGGGCGCCGACCATGAAGTGGTGCAGTGGATACGCGAACGCCGCGTGGACGTGGGCTTCGTCGTGCTGCCCGACGAGCGCTTCGACACGGCGCCGCTGGTGGAAGACCAGATGATGGCGCTGGTGCCGCGCAGCCACCCGCTGGCCGGCGAAACGGCCATCACCCTGGCGCAGCTGTGCGAAGGGCCGTTCATCATGTCCGAGGCGGGCTGCGCCTGCCTGATCGAGCCCCTGTTCGCCAACGCGGGCTTGCAGCCGAATGTCCCCTATCGCATCAGCCAGGTCATCACCATCCTCGACATGGTCAGCCGCGGCGACGGCGTCTCCATCGTGGCCGAACTGGCCCTGCCGCAGCGCTTGCGGGAACAGTACCCGGAACTGGTGGCCCTGCCGTTAAATCCGCCCGTCAGCCGCAAGGTGGGCCTGGCCGTGCGCGACCGGCGCCAGAACACGCCGGCCACCAACGCTTTTTTTGAAGTCGCAAAGCAGATGGCGCCGACCCTGGCGCCCCGGCGCGCCTGAGCGCTGCCTAGAACGTTTCCCACTCCTCGCTCGCTTCCGGCTTGCGCTGCGCCGCGGCCCGGGAGGCGGGCGCCTGCGCGATGCGCACCGGCGCAGGCGGCCGCGCCACGGGCTTGACAGCCTGCGGCGCGGCCGCCTGCCCGTCATCGAGCTTGAACACGCCCACCACCTGCGCCAGGGTGCTGGCCTGGTCCTGCAGGCTTTCCGCCGCGGCGGCCGCCTCTTCCACCAGGGCCGCATTCTGCTGCGTGACCTGGTCCATCTGCGCAATCGCCTGGTTCACCTGTTCGATGCCCGAGCTTTGCTCGGCGCTGGCGGCCGTGATCTCGCCCATGATGTCGGTGACGCGGCGCACGCTGTCGACGATTTCCTGCATCGTCGCCCCCGCCTCGTCGACGAGGCGCGCGCCCGAATCGACCTTGCCCACGGAATCGTCGATCAGCAGCTTGATTTCCTTGGCCGCCTGGCTTGACCTCTGCGCCAGGCTGCGCACTTCCGTCGCCACCACGGCAAAGCCCCTTCCCTGCTCGCCCGCGCGCGCCGCTTCCACGGCCGCGTTCAGGGCCAGGATATTCGTCTGGAAGGCGATGCCGTCGATGACGCTGATGATGTCGACGATCTTCTTCGACGAATCGTTGATCGAGGCCATGGTGTCGACCACCTGCGCCACCACCTGCCCGCCCTTGCTGGCCACGCCGGACGCCGATTGCGCCATCTGGTTGGCCTGGCGCGCATTGTCCGCGTTCTGCTTCACGGTGGAAGTCAGCTCCTCCATCGAGGCGGCCGTTTCTTCCAGCGAGCTGGCCTGCTGTTCCGTGCGCGAGGACAGGTCCTGGTTGCCGGCGGCGATTTCCGACGACGATACTTTCACCGATTCGCTGGCCGTGCGGATTTTCACGAGCACGGCGGCGATCTTGTCGATGAAGCGGTTGAAGGCGCCCGCGATCTGCGCCAGTTCATCCACGCCGGAAGCGTCGAGGCGGCGCGTCAGGTCGCCTTCGCCCGAGGCGATGTCGTCGAGCGCATCGCGCACCAGTTCCAGGCGCTTGAGCATTTTAAAGACCAGCAGCGACAGCAGCACTGCGGCCAGGCCCGTCAGCAGCACGGCCGTGACGGTGGCCGTCGTCAGCATCGTCTGCAAGGCGTGCATGGCTTCCTGCTGGTCCAGCACCACGGCCAGCAGCCAGTCCGTGCCCGCCACGCGCGTCACATACAGCATGCCATCGCGCTCGTTCAAGCGCACGGCCTCGCTCGTGCGCGTGCTTTCCAGCCGGTTCACCTGCGCGGCCGACAGCGCCGCATCGATTTTCGCCACCGGCTGCAGGCTCAGTTCCTTGTCCGCATGGGCGATGATGGTGCCGCTCTGGTCGACGAGGAAGGCAAAGCTGTGCGGCGTCGGCTTGATCGCCACCACGTTGGCGATCACCGTATCGAGCAGCACGTCCGCGCCCGCCACGCCCAGCAGCGCCTCTTTCGGCCCGACGGGCGCCGTGAACGACACCACCAGCTTGTGGCTGGCCGCGTCCACGTACGGCGGCGTGAGCATGGGCACGCCCGCCTTGACGGTGTCCGTGTACCAGGCGCGCGCCGTCGGGTCGAAATCGGCCGGACGGCCAGGATGGGTAAACACGGAGCGCTTGTCCGCGTAGCCGATGAACACCTCCGCAAAATCGCCGGCCTTTTCCGCAATCTGGAAGGCGCGCAACGGATCGGGCGTCTCGGCCGACATGACGACGGAGGCCATGACCTTCTTCTTGCCATCGACCCATTGCGCCAGCACGGCGGACTGGCTGTGCAGCAGCTGCTGCATCTGCTGGTCGGCCGACGCCAGCATGCTGTTGCGCGTGGTGACGTAATTGGCGAGCGACAAGGCCAGCATGGACAGGACGACGATGGAAACGCAAATGAGCACCAGACGCGTGCGCAACGATGAAAACATGGTGTACTCCTCTGTGGTGATTTTTATGGTGCGAACCAGCGGCCTTGCCACGCACACTCTGCTGCCATTTTCACACAAAAATCGGAACGATATTATTCAATATTCGGAATAATAAATATTTATTACAGCAAAGCAACACCGTCAGACGTTGACGCTCCACAACGATTGCCGCATGGTCAATCTTTCCAAAGGAGCTTCCATGCGTTTGCGCCACGGCGTCCTGGCCTGCGCCAGCTTCGCCATCTCCAGCGCCTTCGCCTCGCCGCAAGCGCCCGTGCCGGGCAAGCAAGACCAGGTGCTGGCCACGCCGCAGCCCGTGCAGGCGGCGCCGGGCAAGGTGGAAGTGATCGGGTTTTTCATGTACCACTGCCCCGCCTGCAACGCGCTGGAGCCTGGCCTGGCGAACTGGGTCAAGGACAATGCCGCCACGGTGTCGTTCCGCCGCATCCATTTGCCGCACACGCCGGAAAATGATCCGGAAGCGCATCTGTTCCTGACCCTGGAAGCGCTGAAGAAGGAAGAGACGCTGCACGCGCAAGTCATGCATACCTGGCATGTGGAGCGCAAGCGCCTGGCCAGCGACCGCGATAACCTCGACTGGGCGCTGAAAAATGGCCTGGACAAGACGACCTTCGAAGGCGCCTACCAGTCGTTTGGCGTGCAGACCAGGCTGAAAAACCTGCCGCGCCTGGCCGCCGGCTACCAGGTCGACAGCACGCCCACCCTGATCGTGGGCGGGCGCTACCTGACCAATCCATCGATGGTCGCCGGCGCCAACCCGGGCTTGCCGCGCCAAGGCGTGGAGCAAGCCACCCTGCAAGTGGTGCAGGCGCTGGTGGCCAAGGCGAAGCTGGCGAAGTAAATCAGCCGATCAGGCCCCGCAGCCCGCTGGCGCGCTGCGTGCGGCGCAGGATCGCGTCGAACAGCACGGCCTGCGTGGGCGAGACGAGGGTAAAGAAGTCGCGCGCGCGCGTGATGCCCGTGTAGACCAGCTCGCGCGCCAGCATGGCGCCGCCTTCCTGCGGCAGCACCAGCACGGTATGGCGGAATTCCGAGCCCTGCGACTTGTGCACCGTCATGGCGAACGCCGTTTCCACGTTGCGCAAGCGCGTGGCGAGCACGCTGCGCACGTTTTCGCCTTCCAGGAAGTACACGCGCAGGGAGCCGGGCCGCGCAGGGTCGCGCAGGGTCAGGCCGATATCGCCATTGAACACGCCCGTGCCGTAGTCGTTGCGCGTGACCATCACGGGGCGCCCCACATACCACTCGCTGCGGCGTATCAGCCCGTCCTTTTCCAGCCGCAGTTCGATGGCCGTGTTCAGGCCCGCCACGCCCCACTCGCCTTCGCGCACGGCGCACAGGATGCGGAACGACTCGAAAGCGTGCAGCACGGCGCGCACCCAGTCGTCATGCTGCGCGTACGCCGCCTCGCCGGCATGCACCAGCGCCAGGTAGGGCTGGTAGCCGCCCGGCGCGTCGGCCCGCCCGCGCAAGGCCAGGCGCAGCACGTCTTCCTGCTGCGCCGGCACGCTCCACGCCAGCTGGCCGCCGCTGTCGGCGGCAAAACACGCCTTGGCCAGATCGGGTCTGCCGGCATTCACGGCCAAGGCCAGTTCGCCGATCGGCCCGCTGAAACGGTGGCTGTGGCGCAGCATCACCGTCTGCTGCGCCAGCGCGCCGGCCGTCCCGGCAAAATCGGCGGGAATGGCCACGCCGCTGGCTGCCTGCGCATACGCGATGGTGGCGTCCGTGTAGCCGCCCGCCTGCGCATCGTGGCACAAGTCGCCCAGCACGGCGCCCGCCTCCACGGACGCCAATTGATCCTTGTCGCCCAGCAGGATCAATATCGCCGTGGGCGGCAGCGCGTCGAGCACGGACGCCATCATCTCCAGGTGCACCATCGACGCTTCATCGACGATCAGCACGTCCACGTCGAGCTGATTGCCCGCATGGTGGGCAAAAGCGCGCGTATCGGGCCGCGCGCCCAGCAAGCTATGCAGGGTGCGCGCCGCGCCCATGCGCCGCGCCAGTTCCAGCAGCGGCAAGGCTTCCCCGACCTTTTCCGCCAGGCCGCTCAAGGCCTTGTCGATCGACTGTTTCAATCGCGCGGCCGCCTTGCCCGTCGGCGCGGCCAGCGCGATGCGCAGTTGCTCCGGCTGCGGCGAGACGGCAAACAGCAAGGTGAGCAAACTGGCCACCGTGTACGTCTTGCCCGTCCCCGGGCCGCCCGTGATGATGGCCACCTTGCCGCGCAGGGCGACGGCGCAGGCCGCCTTTTGCCAGTCCGGGCCACCGTCCTGCGTGGGCTGGTCGAACAGGATGTCGAGCCATTGGCGCACCTGCGCCAGCGGCGGATTGGTCAAAGTCTGCGCGCGCGCGGCGATTTTTTCACCGACCAGTGTCTCGTCGCGCCAGTAGCGGCGCAGGTACAAACGGTCGCCGTCGAGCACCAGCGGCTGTTTCGCGTCGGGCGCACCCACCCGCCACACCTGCGGCGCGCCGGCCAGCAGCGCGCGCCAGCCGGCGGCGCTGCCCGGCAGCGGGCCGGAAACAGCCAGCACTCCATGCCACAGCTCCTCGCTCCAGCCCAGCAGCTGCGACGGTTCGCCCGCCAGGTCCGCCAGCATCAGACAGCTGTGGCCCCGCCCTTCCAGCTCGGACAGCACCACGCAGGCCAAGGCCACGGCGGCCGCGTCAGGCGCCTGCTCGTCCAGGCTGGCGATGAAGCGGGCAAAGGCGGCGCTCAGGCGGCGCAGATGGCCATCCCCGGCGACGCCGTCGACGTGGTTGAACAAGGCATTCATTCGCTCGCTATGCTGCATGGTGTTCCGCTTCTTCTGACAATAATTGATCGAGGCCGTCCAGCAGCTCCAGTTGCGGCGCCAGCCAGTAGCAGCCGTGCGTGTCCGCATTCGCGATGCCGCGCAGGAACAGGAAAATGGCGCCGCCCAGGTGTTCGGCCGGGTCGTAGGCGTCGCCAAGCCGGCTTTTCAGCAGCCGGTGCAGGGCCAGCATGTAGATGGCGCCCTGGATGTCGTAGCGGTGCTGCGCCATGCCGGCCGCCAGCGCGGCCGTGTGATAGGCGTCGTCGTTGGCGCCCAGCGCATTGGACTTGTAGTCGAGCACCCAGTAGCGCCCTTCCCTTTCGATGACCAGGTCGGCAAAACCTTTGAGCATGCCGTGCAGCGGGCGCCGCGGCAGCACGGGACGCGGCGCGCCGCCCAGCAGCAAGCGCGTGCACAGCTGATCGAGCGCGCCGGTGGACAGATGCTCGCTGGGGAGCCAGAACTCCATCTCGGACAGGGTGCTATCGAGTTCGGACAGCGAGGCGTCGAGCAGCGGCAGCGGCGTGATGGCGATCTCCCTGAGCCAGGCGATGGCGTCTTCCTGGCGGTGGCCCCAGCCGGCCCGCTCGCAGCGCGCGGCCAGGCGCGTGTCGAAATTGGCATCGTGGACGCTGTCAAAGCCTTCGCTGCCCATCCACTCGAGCTGCTCGTGCAGGAAGTTGCCGGGCACGGAGCCGCGCGGAAAGCGGTGCCATGGGGCGTCGCCCATTTGCGTCGGCGAGACCACGGCCACAGCCGTGCCATCTTCCAGCAAAGTCTCTTCCAGCGCCCGCTGCGGCACGTGCGCGGCCGCCACGGCGCCGATCTGGCGCGTCAGCGAGGTAAAACTGCCCACCGACCAGTCGCGCTCGAATTCGCCCGCGAACAGGGGCGCGGGACGCAGCTCGGGGCGCCGCTCGACCCGGTCGAGCACCGTGCAGGCATCGGGCTGCGCCAGCGAGCCCACGTAGATGGCGTCGCAATTGCCCGCCACCTGCTGCCAGCGCAGCAGCAGTTGCTCCGCCGGCAGCTTGTCGCCGCCCGTCAGCAGGTAGCCGAGCGCCGATTCGTGCAGGGTGTTCTCGCCCGCCTTGCGCGCCGCCTGGGCGGCCACGCCCAGCCACAGGAAATGGCGCGCGCGCGTCAGGGCCACGTACAGCAGACGCAAGTCTTCCTCGATGCGCGCCTCTTCGACTGCCGCCATGGCTTCGTCGGACAAGGCCAGGTCGAGGCGGCGTTCGCCATCCTCGCCCGCATAGTCGAAGAAGCTGCGGTTGCGCTTGTCCACCTTGCGCGCCGTGACGGCGAACGGCAGGTACACGAGCGGGTATTCGAGGCCCTTGGACTTGTGCACGGTGATGACCTTGACCAGTTCCGCATCGCTTTCCAGGCGCAGCACGCGCTCGTCGCCGTTGTCGCCCTCGCCGGCGATCTGCTCGGCCAGCCAGCGTATCAGCGCCTGTTCGCCGTCGAGCTGGCGGCTGGCCGACTGCAGCAGTTCGGCCAGGTGCAGCAGATTCGTCAGGCGCCGCTCGCCGCCCGTCTGCTGCAGCAGCATGGCGGGCAATTGCAGTTCGTGGATGAAGCGGCGCAGCATGGCCAGCACGCCCTGGCGCTGCCAGATCAGGTGCAGGGTCTTCAATTGCTCGACCCGGCGTTCCCATTCCAGTTCGTCGCTCGACAGCCGCGCCAGCTCGCCCAGCGGCAAGCCGATGGTGCGCGTGGCAAAGGCGGCGCGCGCCAGGGCGCCGTCGAGCGGGTTGGCCAGCGCCGCCAGCCAGCGCAGCACATCGGCCGCTTCCTCGCTGTCGACGACGGAATCCTTGTCGGACAAATACACGCTGGCGACCCGGCGGCGCGCCAGCGCGCGGCGGATGGCCGCTGCCTCCTTGCGGTCGCGCACGAGGATGGCGATATCGGCCGGCTGCAGGCGCACGAATCCGTCGGGGCCATCGAAACCGGCTTGCGCATCGCCCAGCATGGCGACGATGTGCTCGGCGCAATGCTGCGCGAAGTACTCGCGGTAGCTGTCCCCGCGCAGCCCTTCGTCGCTGGCGCAGGCGGCCAGCAGGGCCGGCAGCGGACCGCCGGCATTCACCAGGCGCTCGCTGCGGCCCTTGGCGTCGACGGCCTCGAACGGCAGCGGATTCTCGCCGTTCTTGCGGTAGCGGAAGGCGCCAGCCGGCACCTCGGCGCGCTCCGCGTGCAGGAACAGCTGGTTGACGGCGGCCACCAGGGGTGCCGTCGAGCGGTAATTGGTACCCAGCTGGTAGTGGCGGCCGTTCGTCGCGCGCCGCGCCGCCAGGTAGCTCTGGATGTCGGCGCCGCGAAAGCCGTAGATCGACTGCTTCGGGTCGCCGATCAGGAACAATCCTTGCGCTGGATCATTCTCCGCAATGCGGTAAAGCAAATTGAAGATCTGGTACTGTGCAGGGGCCGTATCCTGGAATTCATCGACCATGGCCAGCGGATACTGGTCGACGATGCGCTGGCGCAGGGCTGCGCCATTCTCGCCGGCCAGCGCGTCGTGCAGGCGCTGCAGCATGTCGGCAAAGCCGAACTGGCGCGACTGGCGCTTCAACTGGTCCATGCGCCGCGCGATGGCCGCCGCCGCATGCAGGTGCAGCTTGTGCGCCAGCGGCGTGATGGCCGCCAGGGCCAGCCCCAGCGCCTCCGTATGCTCGAAGCACTCGGGCACCTGGGCCGTGAAACTCTTGGCAAACGCATCCTCGATGCCGAACGGCGTCAAGCGTTCCCAGGCCTTGGCCGTGATGGCCGGCAGCAGCAGGAGCGGGTCTTGCGCCCAGCGGCGCAAGCCGTCGAACCACTTCGCCAGGTTCTCCGGCTTCATCTTGACGCCGTTAAAACACTTGGGATTGGCGGCGCGGTGGTCGTTGATCCATGCCGCCATCCGGTCCACGCGCTCGACCCAGCCCGCCTTCAGGGTGGCCAGCTGTGCGGCCAGCGCCCGCTGTTCGCGCGCGATCAGCGCGGATAACGGCTCCTCCTCGGCCATGCCCATGATGTCGGCGCGCCGGGACAGCTCGCGCGTTCCCTTTTTCAGCGCTTCCACGTCGGGCCAGCAATCGAGCAGCACGTCGAGCGCCTGCGGCGCCAGCGGATACACTTGCTGGCGCCAGTAATCGTGGGCCGCATCCTCGAACAGCGCTTGTTCGTCGCTGACCAGTTCTTCGTCGAACAGGCTGCCGCTGTCGAAGGCGTGCTCGCGCAGCATGCGCTGGCACCAGGCGTCGATGGTGAAGATGGCCGCTTCATCCATCGTCTCGGCGGCCAGCATCAGCCGGTGCGCGGCCTTCTGCCGTTCGCTCTCGTCCGGATAGGATTCGAGCAAGGCGTCGAGGAACGGATCGCTGCCGCCGGATTCGTGGCGGAACTCATTGCGAAAATAAGCGGCCGCCTCGATCAGGCGCTCGCGCACGCGGTTCGACAATTCGCGCGTGGCGGCGCGGGTGAACGTCATCACGAGGATGTCGGCCGGCAGCAGCGGGCGCGCAAAGCGGCTGTCGTCGCCGCCGTGACCAAGTACCAGCCGCACGTACAGGGCGGCGATGGTCCAGGTCTTGCCGGTGCCGGCGGACGCCTCGATCAGGCGCGAGCCGTGCAGGGGAAATTCCAGGGGGTTGAGCAGATGGCTCGTCATTGTTCTTCTCCCGCGCCGTCATCGGGCGCGCTGATCGGGTCGATCGTGATGTGTTGTTGCAGCCAGTCTGCCAGCGGGCCATACAGCTCGCGCGTGCAGTCTTCCCACGCTTCTTCAAGCGCCAGCGCGGAAAACTCGGGCCACAGGCGCGCCAGGCACAGTTCATCGCGCTCGCCCGAGATATCGAAGCCGCCATCGTAGACGGCGCGCGGGTCGCCCTGCTGCACCAGCGCCAGCCCCGTCTTGCAGGCCGTCGGCAGCGGATGGTTCATGCCTTCGCGCCACAGCGCCAGCAGGGTGGACAGCGCGTCGCGCGACGTGGCCGGATCGAGCGGCGCCATGCTGACGATGGCGTCGCGCGCCACCAGATAGCCGGTGACGGGGAAATCGAGGGCGGCGGCGGCCAGCTGGCGCAGCCACATCAGCATCAGCTTGTCGCCGCGCGCCTGGCCGCCCTTGTCCGTCACCTTCGAGGAAATCTGCATCAGCCAGGCCGTGTCCCGGCCGTTGCTGCACAATCTGTCGAGCCAGTCGTCGATCTGCAGCTCGCCGAACGGCAAATTGATGGCGCGCTTCTCGGCCGCCTGCGGAAACGAGGCGCGCAGGGACAGCCATGCGCTGCGCACGGGCACGAGCGCCTCGACCAGCTGCGCCTGCACCTGTTGGCCGATCAGGCCGATGGGCAGCACGCCTTCGCGCGCAAGCCGTGCCGCGCGCGCTTCCAGGCTGGCGCGCACGTCGTCGATATCTTCCACGGCGCCGCCGTCATCGAGCATGGTGTCTTCCAGCAGGTAGCGCTCGAGCGCATTCAGGCCGAACGGCTCCTCATCCTCGCCCAGCATGGCCGCATCGGCGAAATGCACGCTGAGGCGGCGGCGGAAGAAGTACTTGACGGGCTGGCGCAAAAAGCTGGCCAGTTCGCCCAGCTTCAGGCGCGTGTCCGGGTCGAGTTCATACGGGCCCAGGGCCGGCGCCCCTGCCTGCGCAGCCGCATCCGCGTCCGCATGCGCCACGCGCCATTCGCGCGCATAGGTGAGCAGGCCGCCCGCCTCGAAGTAGCGGCGGCTGAACGGCTGCAGCGCGTGCTCGGTGGTGAGCGACGCCAGGTGGCGGTCCAGCGACCAGCCTGCGGCCAGGTAGTCGCGCAGCTGCGACACGAGCACGGACGGCGGCTGCTCGGAATTGTCGCGCACATTGCGCCCCACCCAGCTCACGTACAGCTTGTCGCGCGCGGCCAGCAAGGCTTCGAGCATCAGGTAGCGGTCGTCGTCGCGGCGCGAACGGTCGCCCGGGCGGGCCATGCCGGGCAAGGCCAGCAAGTCGAAATCGGCCTTGGGCGCGCGGCGCGGGAAATCGCCATCGTTCATGCCCAGCAGGCAGACGACGCGGAACGGCACGGCGCGCATCGGCATCAGGGTGCAGAACGTGACGCCGCCGGAGACGAACTGGTGATTCAGGGTCGGTTCGTCGAGCGCGCCCAGCCACGCCACGCGCAGCACGGACAAGGGTACCTGCTCGACAAAGCCCGCGTGCCCGCAGGTTTCCAGCCAGCCCTGCAGGGCGCCTTCCAGCTGCGCCAGGGTCAGGCGGTCGCCCTCGTCGTCGGCGTCAAAGAAGGCCGCCAGCAGCGCGCGCGCCTGCTCGCCCCATTCGGCCGGCGTGCGCGCGCCGGCCAGCACGGTGCGCCAGTGCAGCAGCGCCTCGACCAGCTGCGCCAGCGAACCCGCCAGCGCCGCATCGAGGCCACCCACTTCCGCATACGGCTCGATGCCCCCAAAGCTGGCGCCACTGCCGCTGGCATAGCCGAGCAGCATGCGCCGCACGCCGAAGATCCACGCGTTCTGTTCCCCGGCCGCCCCCAGCCCCAAGCCGGCGCGGTGTTCCTGGTCCAGGCCCCAGCGCACGCCCGCGCCCTCGATCCACGCGCCCAGGGTGGCCAGGTCGTCCGGCTGCAGGCCGAAGCGGGTAGCCAGCGCCGGCACGTCGAGCAGGTCGCGCACTTCGCTCTGGCGGCAGCGCTGCTGCGGCAGGTGCAGCAGCCACTCGAGCGCGACGAGCAGCGGGTTGACGCTGCGGTCCTTCACGTCGCCGATCTCGAACGGGATGAAACGCTCGTCATTGCGCCGGTACTGGCCGAAGACGGCGTGGATGGCGGCCGTAAAGGTGTCGATATCGGGCACCATCACCACCACGTCGCGCGGGCGCAAGCCCGTCTCGCCGCTGTGGGCGAACATGGCCAGCAGCTGGTCATGCAGCACTTCCACTTCGCGCTGCACGCTGTGCGCCACGTGAAATTCGATCGAGCGGTCGCCGGCGTCGGGCGGCGTTTGCTCATGTTCGGCCAGCGGGCGCAGTTCGCGGATGGCCACCTGCACCTGCTGCAGCAGGGTTTCGCCCGTTTCCTCGCCAAACAGGTCGATGCGCAGGCTGTCGTCGCGCCCTTCGGCTTGCGCGTGTTCGTCGAATTCGTCAAGCATGCGGATGAAATCGCGCCCTTGCCTGCCCCAGCTGGCCAGCAGCGGATGGCTGTGCGCATGCAGCTCTTCCATTGGAATTTGCGCCAGGTCATGACCGTTGCGCTGCCGCTGGCGCTTGTTGGCCGCGCGCAGCAAGTCGCGCCCCTCGATGATGTCGCCCCAGTAGAACTGGCATGGATTCGGCACGGCCAGCACCACCTGCGTGTGGCGCGCCAGCGCAGCGAGCGCCTGCAAGGTCTGGTACGGCAAGGCCGACACGCCGAACAGCACCACCCTGCGCGGCAGCTTGCCGGCAGGCGCATCGCCGCCGGCAATCGCCGCCAGGAAGGCGTCGTGGATGTCGGCGCGGCCCGTGTCGCGCTCGAACGGCTCCACGTCGGCAGCCACGGCGCGCCACAACTGCGCCTGCCAGCGCTGGTCGTCCTTCAAGGCCATGGCGTCGCCGCGGGCCGTGCGCAACTGGTCGCGCCCGGCCGCCCAGTCGGCCAGCCAGTCGGCCCGGTAGACCTGGTACTGGTCAAACAGGTCGGCCAGGCGCTCGGCCAGCTGCAGCCGGCGTTCCGCGTCGCCGTCGGCGAGGAAGTAGCGCAGCGGCGCAAATACCGGGTCGTCCAGCAGGGACGGCAGCAGGCGCATCAAGCGCCAGGTCAGCGGCGATTTGTCGAATGGCGACACGCGCGGGACGCGCTCGCGCCCCAGCATGCCCCGGTAGCTTTCCCACAGCAGGCGCGCCGGCAGTGCGATGCGCGTGGCGGCGCACACCTTCATCTCCTCGGCCAGCGCGATCTTCAGCCATTCGGCCACGCCGTTCGACTGCACCAGGAAGATATCCGTCTCCAGCGGCGCCAGCGGGTGCTGCCGCAGCCACTGGAAGACGGCGGCGCGCAGCTGTTCCAGCTGGTTGCCATGCAGGATGAGAAGGCCGGGCGTGACGGTTGTTTGCATGCTGATCCGATGGGTTGCCGCGCGCCCGCCGGGACGGCCGGGCGCGCCAAAGCCGTATTATCGCCGCTCCCTGCGTCAGGGGGCGTCGCTGGCGGCAAATTCCAGTGAAATTTGTTCGGCCACCTGGGCCAGGGCGGGCGCCAGGGCCGTCAGCAGGGCGCGCGCCTGCTGCATGTCGCCGCCCAGGCGCAAGCCTTCGATCGACAGGCACAGCGCGGCGAAAGCGTGCGCCCCCACGGCCAGCGCCGACGATTTGCTGCGGTGGCCCAGGTCCGCCAGGCGGCCCAGGTCTTCCAGCGCCATGGCCTGCTCCATTTCGGCGATGCCGTCGCGCGCCGTATCGAGGAACAGCTGGGTGTACTTGCGCATCTTGACGCCGTCATTGCTGAACGTGAGCGCCAGGGTGGCCAGGTCGAGGATGGACCTGTCGCGCGATTCCGGCGTCCCATGCGCGGCAGGCGTCGCCCCCTGCGCCGTGGCGGCGGACAGGCTGCCCAGCGGTCCGTGGCCGGCACCGCCGATGCCGCCACGCAGGCGGAACCACTTTGCCAGCAGGTGAAACAGCAGATTCGGTGCAATCGGCTTGGTCACGAATTCATCCATGCCCGCTTCCAGGCAGCGGGCGCGGTCTTCGCTGCCCGCGTTGGCCGTCATGGCGATCACCAGCAGGCCCGCGAGCCGCGGGTCGGCGCGGATGCGGCGCGTCGCCTCGAAGCCGTCCATCTCGGGCATCTGCACGTCCATCAGCACGCAGTCGTAGCGCTGGCGCGACAGCAGCTCCAGCGCCTCGCGGCCGTTGCCGGCCACGCAGACGGTGGCGCCCGCGTCTTCCAGCAATTCGCAGCCTACCTGCTGGCTGAAGACGTTATCTTCCACCAGCAGGATGGAGGCGCCGCGGATCACGCCCAGCACTTCCGGCTCCACCTCGGCGATGCCGTCGTCGCTGGCCTGCGCGCATTTTTCCAGGCGCGCCGTAAACCAGAAGGTGCTGCCCAGGCCAGGCTGGCTGTACACGCCCACCTTGCCGCCCATGAGTTCTGCGAGCTGCTTGCTGATCACCAGCCCCAGTCCGCTGCCGCCGTACTTGCGCGTGGTCGACGGGTCTGCCTGGTGGAAGGAGCGGAACAGCTGCGCCACCTCTTCCTGGTTCATGCCGATGCCCCGGTCCTGCACCTCGAAGCGCAGCATGGTGTGGCTGCCGCGCTCCTCGGACTGGCGCACGCGCACGAAGATGCTGGCATTGTCGGAGAACTTGATGGCGTTGCTGGTCAGGTTCAGCAAGACCTGCTCCAGGCGCAGCGGATCGCCGCGCCAGCGCTGCGGCAGTTCGGGCGCGATGTCGAATTGCAAAGTGAGGCCCTTGAGGGCGGCCGCGTCGCCCAGCTGGCTGGCGATGTTCGCCAGCAGGGTGTCGAGGCGGAAGTCCAGCACTTCCAGTTCCAGCTTGCCCGCCTCGATCTTGGAAAAGTCGAGGATGTCGTTGATCAGGCCCAGCAAATGCTGGCCCGAATGGTAGATCTTTTGCAGATAGTCGCGCTGGCGTACATCGGCCACCGATTTCAGGGCCAGGTGCGCCATGCCGATGATGCTGTTCATCGGCGTGCGGATTTCATGGCTCATGTTCGACAGGAAGTCGCTCTTGGCTTGGCTGGCCGCGTCGGCCTGCTCCTTCAGCCGGTGCAGCTCCGTCACGTCCGTGGACAGGCCGATCAGGCCCGTGACGGGGCCGGGCAGGCCCAGCGGCACCTTCACGCTCCACAGGTGGTGCACCTGGCCCTGCGCATCGACGAAACGCTCCTCGCCGACGAACTTGACGCCGCTGTCGAACACCTGGCGCTCCGTGCGCTGCGCGGCGGCGGCAGCGTCGCCCACCATCAATTCGCCGTCCCTGCGGCCGATCACCTGTTCCACGGATCGCCCCAGGATGGTTGCCGTGCGCGCGTTCACGTAACGGTAGCGCAGGTCGGCATCCTTCATGTAGACGTAGGCGTCGACGCTGTCGAGCACCGTGTCGAGCAGGGTGCGCTGCGCCACCGCGCTGCGGCGCGAACGGTACAGGGTGTAGATATAGCCATAGATGAGCAGCGTGCCGGCCACGCCGACGGCCAGCGCCAGCCACGGAAAATAGCGGTCAAAACCGCTGTACAGCTCTTCCTTGCGCACGCGGAAATGGGCCTTCCACTGGCCGCCCTGGTACACCACGGGCAGCACGCGGTCGAAATACGCCGCGTCGCTGCCCGGCTGCGGCGGCGCCGCCGCCAGATCGCCGTCATCGTTGAACAGCAGGCGGTCCTGCCGCGTGATGCGCAGCACGCCGCTGGCCGGCAGCGGGTCGGCGGCGCTGTACAGGGTCAGGTGCAGCGGTTCGAGCGCGCTGCGTTCGAGCGCGCTGTGCACCAGCTGCGCCACGCCGAAGCCGATGCCGACGGAGCCCTGGTAGGCGGCGCGGCGCTCGGCCACGCTGCCCTGCGGCATGCCGTTGCGGTATACGGGCAGGCGCATGCCCAGGCCCACGTGCGCGGGCGGCCCCTTGATCATGATCACCTGGCCCGACGCGCTGACTTCGCCGCTGTCGCGCGCCTGGGCCAGGGCCCGCGCCACCAGCGGGTTGGCGCCGATATCGACGCCCATGCGCTCGCGCAGCAGGGAATCGGGCTCCAGGTAGGTGAGCACCGTGTATTCGGGCCGCTCACCGGACGGGCGAATGGTGAAATCGGGGTAGCCGCGCGGCGACAGGCCGGTATCGCGGCGCACGCCGTCGATATATGCCGCGCGCTGCGCCGGCGAGACCGCCACCGCATAGTTGACCGATTCGATGGCGGGGAACTGGCGCGCGATATCGAGGCCGGCCACGTAATCGTGGAACTGGCGGCGCGTCAGGTGCTCGCTGGTGCGAAACAGGGCTTCGAGGCCGCGCAGCAGGTCGGAATAGCTTTTCACCCGCGTGGCCAGGCTATGCTGGGCGCCGTAGGTCAGGTTGTCGAAACGCTGTTCGGCATCGTCATTGACCGTGCGCGCCGCGCCCGCATACAGGGCGCCGCCCACCGCCAGCGCCAGCAGCAGCCCGCCCGCCCATATCCTGATGCCTGATCCCGCCCCGCCCTTGCTCAAAGTGTGCATTGTCGATCGCTTATTCCGGTTCTATCAGCTACGAGGATACTATCAAAGCCCCTGCCCGACGCGCCTGTCGGCGAAAAAAAGCGCGCGCGATGGTTGCCCTGGAAAGCACCTAGCCACCCTGCAGCGCCGCAGCGAGGAAGTCGCAAAAGGCACGCACCTTTTCCTGCACGTGGCGGCCGTCGGGCATCAGGGCATACACGCCGCGCCTGGCCATGGCGTGCGACGGCAGCACGCGCACCAGGGCGCCGCTGGCCAGCAGCGGCGCGGCGACGAACGACGGCAGCGCGCCCACGCCCACGCCGGCCACCAGCATGTCGGCCAGCAGCAGGCTGCTGTCGGCGGAAAGGCGCACGGGCAGGACGATGCTGCTCGCCCCTTCCGGGCCGGCCAGCTGCCAGACGCCGGGACTGTCGGCCAGGCGGTAGGCCAGGCAATCGTGGCCGTGCAGGTCCAGCGCCCGCACCGGCGTGCCGCGCCGCGCCAGGTAGGCAGGCGATGCGCAAATCATCTGCTCGACGTCGCCCAGGCGCCGCGCAACCAGCGACGAATCGGCCAGCGCGGCGCGGATGCGCAGCGACACGTCATAGCCCTCGCCCACCACGTCGCGCAGGCGGTCGTCCAGGGTCAGCTCCAGCTTCACTTCCGGGTAGCGCGCCATGAAGGCGGGCAGCAAGGGCGACAGCACCTTCAGGCCGAAGGACAGCGGCACGTTCACGCGCAGCCGCCCCGCCACCTTGCCGGCGCAGCCGCGCGTGGCCAGTTCCAGCGCGGCGATCTCGTCGAGCAGGCGGCAGCATTCAAGATAGTAGGCACGCCCGCCGTCCGACAGGCTCATGCGCCGCGTCGTGCGTACCAGCAGCACGGTGCCGAGCCGCTCTTCCAGTTGGCGCACCTGCTTGCTGACGGCCGCCGCAGACTGGTCCAGCTCCAGCGCCGCCTTGCTGAAACTGTCACGTTCGACCACCGCGCGAAATACGCGCATGAGCGCCAGCACATCCATCATTATTTCCTTCCAGTTGAATATCTTATTATTTTATCGCTGATTATCATTGAATTTTAAAATAATATGATGACGGCTTCTTCATTCATGTCACGCAAGGAGCACACCATGTTCAAACCATCCGCCACCCTGGCCGCCCTGCTGCTGGCCCTGCTGGGAGGGACAGTGCAGGCCGCCCTGCCCGAAGTGGGCGTCAGCCCCTGGGGACCGAAGGACGAGATCGGCCGCCTGAACCTGATGACGCCGGCCTCGCGCGCCGCCATCCTGGCCCGCATCGACGGCGGCAAGAGCTATGACCTGGCCGTCGATTTCTATATCGGCATGCCCAGCTGGCAGGCGGCCGGCGATCCGCCCTACCAGATGTGGATGACGCACACGCCGAAAGGCAATGTGGTGGCCGATTCCATGCACGTGGGCGACGCCATGAACCGCCACGTCAGTTACACGGGCTCGGCCGTCTCCATGTATGCACACATGGGCACGCATATCGATGCGCTCAACCATTTCGGCCTGAACGGCAAGATCTGGAACGGTTTTACGGAAGAACAATACCTGGGTGACCGGGGCTGGACGGTGACGGGCGCGGAAAAGCTGCCGCCCATCGTCGCGCGCGGCGTGCTGATCGACGTGGCCGTGGCCAAGGGCTTGTCGCAACTGCCCGACAATTACCGGGTCACGCGGCAAGACTTGCGCGCGGCGCTGGCGCAGCAGAAGGTGACGCTGGAACAGGGCGACGTGGTGCTGATACGCACAGGCCGCATGCAGCACTATGAGCAGGCGCAAGCCTACATGGCCAATCCCCCCGGCCTGTCGCTCGATGCGGCGAAATTCCTCGTGGAAGACGGCGGCGCCATGGTGGTGGGCGCGGACAACCTCAGTTTCGAGGCGTTTCCGTCCGAAGTGGCGCACAATTACCTGCCCGTGCACACCTATCTGCTGGCGCAGCAGGGCGCGCCCATCCTGGAACTGGTCGACCTGGAAGCGCTGTCGCGCGACAAGGTGTACCAGTTCGCCTTCATCGGCGCGTCCCTGAAATTCCGCGGCGGCGACGCAGCGCCCATCCGCCCCGTGGCCCTGCCGATCCGCTAGGCGCCGGCAGGCTCAGACGGTCGCGGCCAGCAAGCCCTGTGCGCCATGCGCCTCCCAGGCATCGGCGCAGCGCACCACCTCGCCCACGACGATGATGCTGGGGCTGCCCAGGCCGCTGGCCAGCAAGTCGCCGGGCAAGCGCTGCAAAGTACTCAGCAACTGGCGCTGGGTGGGCAGGCTGGCCGACTGCACCACGGCCACGGGCGTGCCGGGCGCCATGCCGCCGGCAAGCAAGCCGGCCTGGATGAGCGCCACCCTGGCCACGCCCATGTAGATGACCAAGGTCAGGCCGCTTTGCGCCAGCGCAAGCCAGTTCGGCTCCGACGCGCTATCCTTGCCGTGACCGGTAACGAAGATCGCGCCCTGGCTCCAGCCGCGGTGCGTGAGCGGCACGCCGATGCCGGCTGGCGCGGCCACCCCGCTGCTGATGCCGGGGATCACCTCGACGGCCACGCCGTGGCTGCGCAAATACGCGCGCTCTTCGCCGCCGCGCCCGAACAGGTAGGGATCGCCCCCCTTCAGACGCACCACGTGCAATCCTGCGCGGGCTTCGGCCAGCATCAGCCGTTCAATGAACGCTTGCGGCGTGGAGGCGCAGCCGCCCCGCTTGCCCACCTCGACCACGCGCACGCCGGGTGCCGCATGGCCAAGGATGGCCGGGTTGACGAGGTCGTCGATCAGCACCACGTCGGCCCGCGCGATGGCCTTTACGGCCTTGATCGTCAGCAAGTCCGGGTCGCCGGGACCGGCGCCCACCAGGGTCACGCTGCCACATTGCGCCATGATGATATCTCCCATTAAAAAAAGTGACCGATGGCAAACGATGCCGCATACGCTTCCGGTGCGCTGCCATCCCACACGACGCCGTCGCACAGGGTCGAGGCGCGCATGGGGGATTTTGGTATGGGCGTGGCCGTCATTTCCGCCGCCTGCCGATACAGGTCGATGCGGTTGACTTGCCTTGCCACCGCCAGATAATCGGGTTCGTCGCGCAGCAAGCCCCAGCGCCGGTGCTGGGTCATGAACCACATGCCGTCGGACAGGTAGGGAAAATTGACGGCGCCATCGCCGTAAAACTTCAGGCCGTGCGCATCGGTCCACGTCTTGCCCAGCCCATCCTGGTAGTGGCCGAGGATGCGCGGTACCAGCATTGCCTGTGGCGTATGCAGATAGGCGGGCTCAGCCAGGGCGGCGGCCATTTCCAGCCGGTTCGCATCGCTGGCGTCGATCCAGCGCCCCGCCTCGAGAACGGCGGCGATCAGGGCGCGGCAAGTATTCGGATGCGCGCGCGCAAAGGCGGCGCTGGTACCGAGCACCTTGCCCGGATGGTCGGGCCAGACCGCCTGGCTGGCGACGGCCGTCACGCCCACGCCATCGACGATGGCCTTGTAACCCCATGGCTCGCCCGCGCAAAAGCCATCCATCTGGCCCGCGCGCAAGGCGGACACCATCTGCGACGGCGGCACCGTCATCACGCGCGCGTCGCGCAGCGGGTCGATGCCCTGCGCGGCCAGCCAGTATTGCAGCAGCATCGCGTGGTTGCCAGTCGGAAAAGTATGCGCGAACGCAAATGGCCGCGATGCGGCCCGCATGTGGCGCGCCAGCGTATCGCCATCGTGGACGCCGTCGCGCGCCAGCGCCGCCGACAGGGTCACGGCCTGGCCGCTGTGATTGAGATTCATCAATACGGCCATGTCGCGCTGCTGCCCGCCTACGCCCATCTGCACGCCATACACGAGGCCGTACAGCACGTGGGCCGCGTCGAGTTCGCCATTGTTCAGCTTGTCGCGCACGCCGGCCCACGACATCTCCCGGCTCAGTTCGATCTTGATGCCGTATTTTTCATCGAGACCCAGCTTTGACGCCATCACCAGCGAGGCGCAATCGGTCAGCGGCAGGTAGCCGATGCGTACCGTCTGTTTTTCCGGCTGCAGGGGGTGCGCCACGCTGGCGGAGTCTGCCATTTTCTCTGTCATACCATTCCTTGCTGATAAATACTGTCTTGCCGCGCCGCCGCGGCCAAGGCTCTCCCCGTCCAGCAGCAAGGAACGTGCCCGTGGATGCGCGGTCCGGGCAGACGGGTATTGCACCGCAATGGTGCGTTGCACCAGCATGTGTCAGGAAATGGATGTTTCATCCCAGCAAGTCCTCCACGTCGAGGATGCGCTGGGCGATGTCGGCCAGCTTGAGTTTCTTGTTCATGGCCATGCTGCGCAGCCGCTGGTAGGTCTGCTCTTCCGTCAAGCCGTGATGCGTCATCAGCAGGCCCTTGGCCCGCTCGATCACTTTGCGTTCCAGCAGCTTGTGCCGCGATTCATGCAATTCGGCCCGCAGTTTTTCCTCCTGGCGGAAGCGCGCGAGGGCCACGTTGAGCACGGGCAAGATGCGCTCGGCCTGCAAGCCGGCCACGATGTAGGCGGAGACGCCGGCCGCCATGGCTGCGTCGATGCTGGCCGTGGCGCCGTCTTCCGTGAACAGGACGATGGGACGGCGCTCGTCGCGCGTGGCGATGACGATGTGTTCGAGCACGTCGCGCGCGTCCGATTCCGCGTCGATGATGATGAGGTCGGGCTGCAACTGGGCAATGCGCTCGGGAAGGTAAAGGTCGGCTGGCAGCGAGGCGACGATGTCGTAGCCCGATTCCAGCAAGCCGATGCGCAAGGCATTGCCGCGCTGCACTTGCGCCGCCCATGCCGCATCCCCGTGCACGCCGTGCTCGACGATGGTATTGACGACAACGATGCGCAAAGGCTGGGTACGGCTGGACGTCATGGTAGCGGTCTGCAATGGCTAAATAGTTAGCCATTGCAGCAAGCAAGAAGCGAACCAGCCGGTTTTACAGCGGGATTACTTCAGGGTCGGCATGGCAAACTCCGCCCCAGCCGCCGTCGAGGCCGGCCAGCGCTGCGTCACCGCTTTCTGCTTGGTATAGAAGCGCACCGATTCCGGGCCGTGCGCATGGTGGTCGCCGAACAGGCTGCGCTTCCAGCCGCCGAAGCTGTGGAAGGCCATCGGCACGGGAATCGGCACGTTGACGCCCACCATCCCCACCTGCACGCGGTGCGTGTATTCGCGCGCCGTGTTGCCGTCGCGCGTGTAGATGGCCGTGCCGTTGCCATATTCATGCGCGTTGACCAGGTCCAGCGCCGCCGTGAAATCGGGCACGCGCACGATGCACAGCACGGGACCGAAGATTTCCTCCTTGTAGATCGTCATCTCCGGCGTGACATGGTCGAACAGGCTGCCGCCGAGGAAAAAGCCGTGCTCGTGGCCGGGCAGGACAAAGCCGCGCCCGTCGCAGATGAGCTTGGCGCCCTCTTCCACACCTTGCGCGATATAGCCGGCGATCTTGTCCTTGTGCACCTGCGTCACCACCGGGCCCATTTCCGCCTTCAGATCCATGCCCTGCGTGATCTTCAATGCCGCGATACGGGGCACCAGGGCTTCCACCAATTGATCCGCCACATTGCCCACCGCCACGACGACGGAAATGGCCATGCAGCGTTCGCCGGCCGAGCCAAACGCGGCGCCCATCAGGGCGTCCACCGTCTGCGGAATGTCCGCGTCCGGCATGACGACCATGTGGTTTTTCGCGCCGCCCAGGGCCTGCACGCGCTTGCCCTGGGCGCAGCCCGTCGCATAGATATACTCGGCAATCGGCGTGGAACCGACGAAGCTGACGGCGCGCACGTCCGGGTGGTGCAGCAAGCCGTCCACCGCTTCTTTATCTCCCTGCAGCACGTTGAAGACGCCGTCGGGCAAGCCCGCGTCCGTCAGCAGCTGCGCCAGCAGCAGGCTGGCCGACGGGTCGCGCTCCGACGGTTTCAACACAAACGTATTGCCGCAGGCAATGGCCATCGGGAACATCCACATCGGCACCATCACGGGAAAGTTGAACGGCGTGATGCCGACGCAGACACCGAGCGCCTGGCGGATCGACCAGGCGTCGATGCCGCCGGCTACCTGTTCCGAATACTCGCCCTTCATCATCTGCGGGATGCCGCAGGCAAATTCCACCACTTCGATGCCGCGCGTCACTTCGCCTTTCGCATCCGTGAAGACCTTGCCGTGTTCACGCGTGATCAGCTCGGCCAGCTTGTCGGCGTTTTGCTCCAGCAACTCCTTGAATTTGAACATGACGCGGGCGCGGCGCAGCGGCGACGTTTGCGACCAGGCGGGAAACGCCGCATGGGCGGCGGCCACGGCCGCGTTCAGTTCGGATGGCGTCGCCAGCGCCACCTTGGCCGTCACGGCGCCCGTGGCGGGGTTGAAGACGTCGCTCGTGCGCTCGGTGCGCGAAGCCATCGGGTTGCCACCAATAAAGTGGCCGATCATCGGGGTCATCATTGTTTATCCTTGGTTATTTCGTCATCAGCCAGTCATGGGCCGGATCGTTTTTAAAATGCCACACGCGTTTCGGGCCGGCCATCACGTTCAGGTAATAGCCGTCGTAGCCATACGGCACGGTCACGGGGTGGTAGCCGCGCGGCACCATCACCACGTCGTGGTTTTCCACGGCCATGGCTTCGTCGATGCTGCGGTCATCCGTATAGACCCGTTGATACGCAAAACCCTGCTCCGGGTTAAGCCGGTGGTAATAGGTTTCCTCCAGCGAACTCTCGGTTGGAATATTGTCGCTGTCGTGTTTATGGGGCGGATAGCTCGACGAATGGCCGGACGGCGTGACCACCTCGACCACCAGCAAGCCGTCCGCTGCTTCCGTCTGCGGCAGGATGTCGCACACGTAGCGGGTATTGGCACCCTTGCCGCGCACGGAGCGCGTCATGGTGGAAGGTTCGATCAGGCGCGCCGGACGGTGCGTCGTGGCCGGCGCGCTGCACAGGGCGACCTCGGCGGCGCTCACGGCCGTGATGCTGACCGTGGTTTCCAGCGGCACATACACGGCGTAGGGCGAGACGTCCTCGAAGACGCTGGCGCGCTTGCCGATGGCTTCCCAGGTCTGTCCACCCGCCTGCACGTTGACCGTGCCCGTCAGCACGACGAGACACAGCTCGCGCTTGCCCGTCTCCAGGCTCAGCGATTCACCGGGCGCCAGGCGGTGCGCGGCAAAGCCCACGTGCGTCCAGCCGGCGGACTCGGGCGTGACTTCGACGATGGTGGAACCGGACTTTGCCTTGAC
>NZ_FTMV01000003.1 GCF_900156175.1 Janthinobacterium sp. TND4EL3 | reverse complement strand
GGATCCAGGCATCTGACGCGTCCGGCACGCCGCCGGGGCGGCCACGCCCGCCAGCGCGGCATTTCCAGTGAACAGGTCTGCATCGTGGTGGCGCGTGACCGCACGGGACAAACCCTCGATTTCGTCACGGGAAAAGGGGCGCTGACCAAGGCGCAACTGCATGCCTGCCTGCCACCCGTGATCGACAAGGACGTCTTGCTGGTCACCGACGGCCATGCCGCCTATCGCGCCTTCGCCCGTGCAGCGGGCATCAGCCACGAGGCCGTCAACTTGCGTGCCGGCATCCGCGTGCAGGGCGCCGCCCACGTGCAGAACGTCAACGCGTATCACAGCCGCTTGCGGGAATGGCTGCGCATCTTCCATGGCGTGGCCAGCCGCTACCTGCCGAATTACCTGGCATGGCGCTGGATACTGGACGCCGGGCGCATCCGCTCCCCAGAAACATTATTGAAGGCAACACTGGGAGAGTTCCCACACTTGACGGTGACATAGCCATGTAAAAAGCCCGCCGCATCCTTGCAGACGGGCGGGCTTTTTATCGCGCGCCCTCGGGCGCGGATGTCGGCGGCAAAAACTTAGAAATTGCTATCCTGCTTGCGGCGCGCCGTAAAGCCCAGCAAGCCCAGGCCGATCAGCAGCATGGCGTAGGTGGTTGGCTCAGGGACGGCCGAAATCAGGCCATCCTTGGCGCCGAAGCTGACGAAATTATTGTTGCCAGCCTTGAATTGCGCTTGCTGGCCGCCATCGCAGCAGCCTTCCAGGCCGTAGATGCTCAGGGTGTGATTGCCTGCCGACAAGGAGCTCGAACCGCTGAGGAACTGGCTGCCATTGGTGTAGTTGCCTGCCCACCACATGTCGTTGCTCTTGAAGTCCAGTGCCACGCCGTCGAGGAACAGGGCGCCGCCCTTGCCGAAGTCGACGCCGGTGCGGAAGCTCCAGGCGCCCGCATCGGCCGCGCTGACGCCGAAGTTGATGACGGATTTGAAGGCGATGTTCGAGCCGCTGCCGAACAGGCCGCTGTTGTTGATGTTGTCATAGCTGGCGATGGTGGTCGAACCGTAACCGGCGCCGGGCGTGGCCACGGCGGCGTTCACCACGGACTGGTAAGCGGCGGCGGAAGCTTGCGCGCCGGCGTTCGAGAAACCGGTGGACACGGTGATGGTGCTGGCGTTCGCGTGGGCAAACACACCGACAGCGATCAGGGACAAGGCAATTTTAGGCAAGTTTTTCATGAAGGTATCCAGTAAGTAAATATTCAGTGGGTGCGGCAGGCGGGCGCTGAAGCGGCATGCACGCTGCATTGGGGCGTGCCGGCATAGCGCCAGAATTGCAAGCATGAGCGGTCGGGGGCGTAACTTCCGCGCAAGATCGCGGACTTGCGGCGTGCCATGGCGGCACTGCAAGCGTCCTGGAAAGGGGTCGGGTTCCCGGGACAAAGCCAGACGGTTGACGGGTCAGCTAAGACGTTGAAGCTATTCTATCTTAAATTCCACACAAGAAAAGTATTTTTCTTTTAACCATGAAAGATATTTTTCTAACAAGCACTTTTCTGGCTGCCGAAAGCGCCATGCGCCAAGCCGATGCCGGGGCCGGGCGCCGGGGCGGGCGGCATGCGGCGTGTCGCGGCAGCGCCACAGGGCGCTTTCTCACTGTCGCATCACGCGCATTTCTTTTCGCACGCCGCTGCACCACGCGGTGAAACAGCATGGCAAAATGCATACATGCAGCTATCTGTCCGATAAGGGAGAAAGAGGAAATGGTCGACCTGGAAGAACTACGGTATCTGGCACTGTCATTTCCCGACACCACCGAGGAAGAACACCACGACCGTCCGGCCTTCCGCGTGGGCGGGAAGATCTTTGCCACCCTGCCCGACGACGAGCACATCAATGTGCTGCTCGATGCGGAAGCGGCGCATATCGCCACCGTCATCACGCCCGCCGGCTGTGAAAAACTGTGGTGGGGCGAACGCCTGGCCGGCATCACGGTCTGCCTGGCGGACGCCGAGCTGGACATGCTGGCCGCCGCCCTGACGGCCGCCTGGCGGCGCAAGGCCCCGAGCGACCTGGCCAGGAGCATAGACTGAACGTGGCGGCAAGGCCCGCTACAGCGGCCAGTTACGCAGCAACAACGCCACCATCTGGTGCAATTGCTCGCGCGACACGCCAGCCGCCGCCTGGATGGCCATGCCCTGCGACAGGGTCACGACAAAGCGCGCCTGCTGTTCCGGGCAGGAATCGGCCGGCAAATCCCCCTCGTCCCTGGCGCGCCGCAAGCGGTCGCGCAATTTGATTTCACCGCGCAGGCGGCGCGCAAACAATTCATCGCGGATCGGCAAGGCATCGTCGCTGCAGGCCAGCGCCGCATTCACGCCCATGCAGCCGTGCGGGCCGTCGGGCATCGTTTGCGCATCGACATACTGCGTCAGCAAGGCTTCGATCACCAGCCGCGCCGTCGGCTGTTCCAGCGCCGCATCGAAAAACTGCATGCGCGTATCGCTGTAGCGCTCGAGCGCCTTGTGGAACAGCTGCTCCTTGTTGCCGAAGACGGCATACAGGCTGGGCCGGTTCATGCCCATGGCTTTCGTCAATTCCGGCAGGGAACTGCCCTCGTAGCCCTTTTCCCAGAACACCTTCATGGCGCAATCGAGCGCCTCGTCCGCATCGAAGGTGCGTGGCCGGCCCGTTTTTGCCTTGCCCTCTTGCTCTTTTTTATCTTGTTTCATACCGTTCGGTAAAAAATTTATTGACAACACTGTCTGCCTGCCCTGATTATATACCGACCGGTTAAAAACACTAGACCCGTCTTTCAGGATTTTCACCATGCAAACACCACCCGCTTCCCCCTCTGCTCCGGCCGCCACCGGCGACGATACCACCGTGGCGCCCTGGCTGGCCGTATTATCCGTCGGCATCGGCGCCTTTGCCCTCGTCACCTCCGAATTCCTGCCCGTCGGCCTGCTGCCGGCCATGGCGGCCGAACTGGCCATCAGCAAGGGCCAGGCGGGGCTGATGATCACCACGCCCGGCATCGTCGCCGCGTTTGCCGCCATCTTCGTCACCGTCGGCTCGGGCCGCCTGGACCGCCGCATCGTGCTGCTGGCCCTCACCGCCTTGCTGGTCGCGTCGAACCTGCTGGTGGCGCTGGCGCCGTCGTATGGCTGGATCTTGCTGGGGCGCGCCCTGCTGGGCGTGGGCGTGGGCGGCTTCTGGGCCATCGGCAGCGCCATCGGGCCACGCCTGGTGGCGCCGCAGCATGCGTCGCGCGCAATGTCCATCATCTTTGCCGGCGTCTCGCTGGGCACGGTGGCGGGCGTGCCGGCCGGCGCGCTGGTGGGCGAACTGGTCGGCTGGCGGGTGGCCTTCGGCGCGGCCAGCGCCATCGCCGTGCTGGTCTTCATCGGCCAGCTATTGCTGCTGCCCAGGCTGCCGCCCACGCAGGCCATCCGCCTGCGCCAGCTGCCGATGATCTTCGGCATCCGCAAGGCCAGGCTGGGCCTGATCGCCACGGCCATGCTGTTTACGGGCCAGTTCGCCGCCTACACGTATATCGCGCCCTTCCTCACGCAGATTTCGCACCTGGCGGCGGGCACGGTCAGCGCCATGCTGCTCGTCTATGGCGCCGCCGGCTTCATCGGCAACCTGGTGGGCGGCTGGGCCGCCGGGCGCCACGAGCGGGCCGCGCTGATGGTGACGGGCGCCGTGCTGGGCGTATCGACCCTGGCGCTGGCCGCGCTGGGCAGCCATGCGCTGACGGCCATGCTGCTGGTGGCCGTCTGGGGCTTCGGTTTCGGCGCCATGCCGATTGCCGTGCAGACGTGGATGTTCAAGGCGGCGCCGGAACTGATGGAAGGCAGCAGCGCGCTTTTCGTTGCGATTGTGCAAGTGTCGCTGGCGTCGGGTGCATTGCTCGGCGGCATGGCCGTCGACCGGCTGGGCGTACCGAGCGCGATGGTCGTGGGCGGCGCGTTCGCCCTCGGTTGCGCGCTGACGATTGCACTGTTCGGCAAGCCGCAGGCCAGCGCCAAGGCCGGCGCGGCCTGCATCGCCTCGTAGGTATCAGATGCGGCCGCGCCTGAATTCGCCGAGGAATTTCGCCACTTCGGCCGGCGTCATGGGCACATCCGCATCGCCGTGATACGCATACAGGAAGGGCGTGCCGCCCAGGCGGTCCGTCAGTTTGGCGAACAGCAAGAAGCGGCTGCCCAGCGGGTAGCGCTGCAGGTCAACGAGGCGGCGCGAGCACTGCACGGCCAGTTCCGGCGAAAAAGCCTGGCCCGGCACGGGACGGATTTCCACGCGGCCATGAATGTCGCGCGATTCGACGGCAACGTGCCGGTATGCATAAGTATCACGGGCCATGCCGCCACCTTGAATGAAATAAAGGCGCCATCTTAAGCGAAGTGGGCGCCTGGCGTGCTACTGCGCCACGATGCGCAGCAGGCGGCCGTTGACTTCATCCGTCAGCGCGTACAGGTAGCCATCCGGTCCCTGGCGCACGTCGCGCACGCGCGCGCCGATGTCCAGACGGTCCTGCCCCGTCACCTTGCCCTGCGCATCGACGGCGATGCGGCGGATATCCTTGGCCGCCAGGCCGCCGCTGAAGATGCTGCCGCGCCATGCGGCGATCTTGTCGCCCGTGTAGACGGCCAGTCCGGACGGCGCCGGCGACGGCACCCAGGCCACGCTGGGATTGAGCATGCCGGGCACTTCATGCTTGCCGACGGCTTCATGCGTCTTGTAGTCGGCGCCGTAGCTTTGCAGGGGCCAGCCGTAGTTGCCGCCCGCCACTACCAGGTTCAGCTCGTCGCCGCCGTACGGACCGTGTTCCGTGGCCCACACGCGCCCGGACACGGGGTCGAGCGCCAGGCCCTGCACGTTGCGGTGGCCGTACGACCAGATTTCCGGCAAGGCGCCCTTGGCTGCCAGCGGATTGCCGGGCGCCGGTTTGCCCTCTTCCGTCAGGCGCAGGATGGAGCCCTGGTGCGTGGCCAGATTCTGCGCCTGCTCGCGCGCCAGGCGGTCGCCGATGCGCAGCGGCGGATTGCCGCCGTCGGCCACGCTCATCAGCAAGCTGCCATCCGGCAGCCACAGCAGGCGCGAACCGAAATGCTGGCCGCCGCTCTTGTCCGTGGCGACCTTGAACAGGGTCTCGATGCCCGTCACCTTCTTGCCATCGAACACGCCGCGCACGAGGGTCGTGCGATTGGCGTCGTTGTTGCCGGTCGACACCGTCATGTAGACGCGCTGCTGCGCCTTGCCCGCATCCTGCGGGTGCAGCACGATATCGAGCAAGCCGCCCTGCCCGCCCGTAAACACCTTGGGCATGCCTTCCAGCGCCACATCCTCGAATTTGTTGCCATTGAGCAAATGCAAGCTGCCCAGCTTACTGGTAACCAGCGCGCGCCCCTCGCCCAGCCAGGCGATGCCCCACGGCTGGCGCACGCCCTCGGCCACCGTCTCGGCTTTCCAGCCCTGTCTGGCGGCGGGCGGCTCGCCCGTCGCTTGCAGTTCGGCATGGGCCTGAGAAGTAAAGAATACAAAGACGGCCAGGGCCGCCAGCAAACTGCGGCGATCAGGATGACGTGAAAACATAGGCGTGCTCCTTAGGATGAGGCGGGTCAGCATCGCCAACCCGCCAGGGTCTTCAATCAGCGATACACGAGATAGTATTGCAAACCAGGCGCGTCCACCAATGCATTACCCGTCTGTACCAGCGCTACATGGCTACCATTGCTGCTATGGAAAATACTGATGCCATAGCTGGGCTGTCCGCCGATCGTTGGCAGACCGATATCCGCATCGGCAGACAGGAGCTGCCCCGCCACGCTAAAGCGTTTGTAGGTCGATAGATAGGAGACAGGGAAAGGATAGGTATTGTATTGATAAATTTTCTGCATGACGAGAGCTTCGCCGCGCGTGTCCAGTTGACTGATTGACTGCAATTTCCCTGTCAATCCGAGTTTGCCGACATAGCGTAAGGTATCGGTGTCGAAATAGGTAGCGTCGGCCGTAAAGACCAGTTGCTCCGAAGAAGACAGGAACAAGGGGCCGCCCATCGCATAATCGCCATGGTATGGTGAATCTCCGCTGTCCAGCAATGCGCCGTTGACCGGCTCAACCGTGAAGTAACTGATATCAGTGGGACTCAGTCCCTCCGATATCACCAGTGCCTTGTTTTTCGAGGCAACGAAGACACCCTGCATGGCACCGTAAAACTGGCCGTTGGCATAATCGATCTGCGTGAGCGCGGCGCCGGTAATCAGGTTCAACGACATGACACCCGGCCGCACCCATTGGCCACCAGTTCGCCCAACAAAGTAGGCAATGCCATCATCGCGCAGCATCACTTCCGTGTGCGCACCGCCGGTTGGCATCGTGCGCACTATCTGCGCCGCTTCCAGGTCGACTAGGCTGACACTACCTTCATGCAGCACCGCGGCCAGCTTGCCATTGGTGCTCAGATTCATGGACTTGCCGGCTGCAGGCAACATCACCGACTTGGTGACACCAGTCATAGGATGAATGATCTTCAATGTGTCGGGATTACCAGCCACCACGACCAAGCGGTCCATTGAGCGGCTATACCGGGCATGCTCAGGCTTGAAGTTCAGCGCGGTCACCGACGGCGCCGACGCCAGAACATTCAATTTCAGGTACGCCGTGTTGGACACCTTGCCGTTGCTCACCGTCAGCGACAAGACGTAAGAGCCTGCCACATCCGGGGTAAATGTCAGCTGTGACCGCGCTGGAGCAGCAATGGCTGCCACAGATGCCGCCGGGCGGCTTTCCAGCATCCACTGGTAGCCCAATGCTGCACCAGTTTCGTCATAGCTCAATGCGCCGCTCGCAATCACTGGTGCGCCAGCGATCGACGTTTGCTGAGCGCGATCGATGACGGCCACCGTATCGAGAATGACGTTGTTGTAGGGAGAGCGGTTCGCAGCCTCGAATACATACACGGCTTCGCCATACGCTCCCATGGGATCGGTGCCACGGACACGTACCTGGTAAGTGCCGGCCACGTCGACGACAAAGCGGGCACTCGCCTCGCCCGGCACCAGCGCCGCCATGCTGGCGGCAGGCTTGCCGATCAGTTCCCAGCTAGTCGTCACAGTGTCGCCATCGGGATCGCTGCTCTTGCTGGCATCCAGCACGATACCTGAACCGATGGATACGGCCACGGTCGGCTTGATCACCGCTTCCGCCGTAAAACTGGCGTGCACAACGGTAACGGCATTGGGTACGGTATTATTGACCAGCACGGTAGCATTCTTTTCCGCGAAACCACCCTTGCTGTTGCTGACGCGTACCTTGAATACGTAACTGCCCATGGCATCAGCTTGAAAGCTTAACTTGGCGGCATTCGCGGTGGTCAGGGCAAGCTTGCTGACAGCCGGCTTGGACACGACGCTCCATGCAAAACTCAATGTCCCGCCGTCAGCGTCCTTGCTGCCGCCGGCATCGAGTTCAATCTGCCCACCCATGCTGCCAATGGCGTCGGCGCCTTCTGCGGCCGCCGACACGGCACCGGCAAACAAAATGGCAGGCTGCGGCGCGGCAGCCACGGGCGGCGGCGCCGCACGGTCGCCCCCACCACCGCCACACCCGGCCAGCATGACCATGGCCAACATACCAGCCCCCAACCAGCGCACGACTGGTCCCAGCATACGACTGCGCATATAATTCCGTTCTCTCAATATTTCCCGTGGTTATAAGGTGACGTCTTGTCGCGTCCGAAAAAGCGGACAGATATTATCATGACAATAACGTTGAATTTGCACCAAATTCCACTTTGGAAATATTAATTTTCAGGAATCATTAAAAGGTGCTACCAGGCACGTTCAGGCGCGCAGCAGCAGGGCCACGGCTTCGGCCGCGATGCCCTCTTCCCGGCCCAGGTAGCCCAGCTTTTCATTCGTCTTGGCCTTGATATTGACCTGGCCGACAGATACGCCCAGGTCTGCGGCCACGTTGGCGCACATGGCGTCGATGTGCGGCGCCATTTTCGGACGCTGGGCGATGATGGTGGCGTCGATGTTGCCGATGATATAACCGGTCGCCTGCACGCGGCGCACGGCTTCGCGCAGCAGGGT
The DNA here is from genome assembly GCF_900156175.1 of Janthinobacterium sp. TND4EL3. Lineage (GTDB taxonomy): Bacteria > Pseudomonadota > Gammaproteobacteria > Burkholderiales > Burkholderiaceae_D > Janthinobacterium. The sequence continues at coordinate 469,479 of NZ_FTMV01000003.1, read as the reverse complement.
GCGCGAATCGGCGCCCTTGAATTGCGCATCCGTGTCGGGGAAATGGCGGCCGATGTCGCCCAGCGCGGCGGCGCCGAAGATGGCGTCCGTGATCGCGTGCAGCAGCACGTCCGCGTCGGAGTGGCCCAGCAAGCCCAGGTGATGGGGAATTTTCACGCCGCCGATGATCAGGTCGCGGTTTTCGACCAGCGCGTGGCAGTCATAGCCCTGGCCGATGCGGAAAGGCAGGTCGGGAGTCGTTGTATTCATGTCGTTCTCTTTCAATTGCGGGGCTTAGCCAGGTACAGCTCGGCCGTGTGGATGTCGCGCGGCAGGGTCACCTTCAGATTGCGCGGGTGGCCCTCGACCAGTTTCGGCGCCAATCCCAGCGCTTCGACGGCGCTGGCGTCGTCCGTGATCGCCAGCGGATCGGGCGCTGCGGATAATGCCCGGTGCAGCAGCGCATAGCGGAACATTTGCGGCGTCTGCGCCAGCCACAGGCCGTCGCGCGGCACCGTCTGCACCGACAGGCCGCCCGGCCCTGCCTTCTTGACTGTATCGACCACCGGCAAGGCCAGCAAGCCGCCGGCCGCATGTTCACCGACTTCGATAATCAGCTTTTCGATCAGCGCCGGTGTCAGGCCGGGGCGGGCCGCGTCGTGCACCAGCACCTGGTCATGGGCATCGATGCTGCCGCGCAAGGCTTGCAAGCCGTTCAGGATGGTTTCCATGCGCGTGGCGCCGCCGCAGCGCAGCACAGTGACGCCCTGCTCCGGCACCACCGTGTCGATGACGCCATCGTCGGCGCTGACGACGACATAGGTGTGCGCGATCAGCGGGCTGGCGAGAAAGGCGTCGAGCGCGTGGCGCAGCATGGGTTTGCCGGCGATGGCCAAATATTGCTTGGGACTGCCCGCCTCCATGCGCGCACCCACGCCGGCGGCGGGAATCAGGGCAAAATAACGGACGGTGTTCGATGCTGCGGTCATGCCACTCCTTGTCTAGTTGGTCGGCGCGGCCTTGCCGGCCAGGATGTTCTGGATCTCGCCCTTGCACGCCTTGCCCAGGCGCGCATACTCTTGCGGAGAATCAATGGCGGCCTGCAAGGTTTCCACCTTGCGCATTTCTGCCTTGATATACGGCAACCAGCCCGTGTCGATCTCGCGCGCCAGCGCCGCCTTGGCCGTGCCGCTGGGCGCATACAGGGGCCGCGCCTCGAAGCGCCGGGCCAGCGCGGCGCGCACGGTCTTTTCCACGCGCGGCAGGTGTTCCATATAAGTTTTCATGTGCCGCAGTTCATGCGCGAGTATCTCATCATACGCGCACGTGCCGGGGGCAAATTCGCGGCCGATATAGATCACCACGGGCGCATACGTGAGGGTCACGGAAATCTGCGGCGCCACGCATTCATAGCCGCTGGCCGGGTCTTGCAGCATGGGGCCGGCCAAGGCGATGGCCACGCGCGAATCCGTCTTCGTCAGGCCCAGCACCCAGGTGTTCGCGCGCGCCGTGCCCTTCATTACCGTCAGGGCCTTGTACGGCAGATGCGTGTCGATGGTATAGCCATGTTGCTGCGCCGTCAGCACCGACACCGTCTTGCTGATCGTATCTTCGCAGCGCACCTGGAACGGCGTGCGCGCCTGCGCCTGTGCGCCCAAGGTGACACAGGCCAGCAGCAGGAAAAGCGCCGTGCGCATGCGCAGGATCAAGCCGGCTGCCAGGCGCCGCTGGTAATCTTGTCGAGCCAGAAGATGCCGATGACGGTCTTCACGTCCGTGATCGTGCCATCCCTGACCCAGTCGAGCAGCTGCGGCACGGTGGCCGTGAACGTTTCGAGGAATTCACCCTCGTCGAGCTGGCGTTCGCCGGCCACGAGCCCGCGCGCCAAAAACAGTTCCAGGTGCTCGTCGGAATACGCGATGGCGTTATGGATGGTGGAGACGAATTGCCAGTCGCTGGCCGTGTAACCCGTCTCTTCCAGCAATTCGCGCTGGGCGCAGGCCAGGTGGGACTCGCCCGCATCGATCTTGCCCGCTGGGAATTCAATGAACACGCGCTCCAGCGGATAGCGGTACTGGCGCTCCATCAGCACCGTGCCGTCATCGAGCAGCGGCAGGATGACGACGGCGCCCGGATGCAGGACGAATTCGCGCGCCGTGATCTTGCCATCCGGCAGTGCAACACGGTCGCGCTGCACGCGCAGGAAGCCGCCCTGGTAGACGAGCTCGCCGTCCACCTTGGTTTCAGTCAAATTCATATCCATGCGTTCTGTATCCATACGTTGATTATGCTCAATAAAAAAAAACGGCGCCAGAGGCGCCGCTTTCGGAGGATGGTGCCTAACGGCGTTTACGCAGATAACGCGTCACAAAGCCTGGGAAAGCCAGCACCAGGAACAGGCATCCCGTGATGGCATAGAACTCCCACGTCTGCGGGAAAGCGTTGCCGATGCGCGCTTCGAGCGCAAACGCCACGGCGCCGACGATGAAGTACAGAATCACCATCTCCAGCAGGCGCAGCGCCAGCGGCTTGCGCCAGCCCTTGCCACCGTCTGCCTGTGCCGCCTGTTTCAGCGGCACGGCGGCAAACAGTTTCTCGTTCAGGAAAGGCAGGTTGGCGCCCACGATGCCCAGGGCGATCACCAGCCAGCTCGAGACGGTGACATCCATCGGTCAGGACGCCAGGGTCTTGGTGATGGCCGTCGCGCAGGCAGCCAGGATGCTGTTAGGCATCACACCGAGCGCCAGGACAAACACGCCGTTCAGGGCCAGCACGACGCGCATGTCGCCATGCACGACCAGTGCGTTGCTGTCGCTCGGCTCGTCGAACCACATCATCTTGACGACGCGCAGGTAGTAGAAGGCGCCGATCAGCGAGAACAGCACGGCGGCGATGGTCAGCCACAGCTGGCCCGTGGCCAATACCGATGCCAGCACCGAGTACTTGGCCATGAAGCCCATCAGCGGCGGCACGCCGGCCAGCGAGAACATGAACAGGGTCATCACCAGCGCGAAGATCGGGCTGCGTTTGCCCAGGCCCTTGAAGTCGGCCAGTTCGTCTGCTTCGAAACCATTACGTGCCAGCAACATGATCACGCCAAAGGTACCCAAGGTGGTGAACACGTAGGTGATGACGTAGTACATCGAGGCGCCGTAGGCGGTGGCTGCGCCGGCCGCGTTCAGCGTGTTGTTCGGCGCGTCGACGGTACCGGACAGCAAGCCCAGCAGGACGAAGCCCATTTGCGCGATGGTCGAGTACGCCAGCATGCGCTTCAAATTCGTTTGCGCGATGGCGGTGAAGTTACCGATGGCCAGCGACATCACGGCCAGTACCAGCAGCATTTGCTGCCAGTCATGCGCCATCGGCAGCAAGCCTTCGGCCAGCAAGCGCAGGGTGATGGCGAAGGCGGCCAGTTTCGGCGCCGCGCCCAGCAGCAGGGTCACGGCCGTCGGCGAACCTTGATACACGTCAGGTACCCACATGTGGAATGGCACGACGCCCAGTTTGAAGGCCAGGCCGGCGACCAGGAACACCAGGCCGAAGACCATGATGGTGCCGTTGGTCTTGCCGTTTTCCAGCGCCACGCGCAATTCGCCCAGGTCCAGGGTGCCGGAAGCGCCGTACAGCATCGAGATACCGTACAACATGAAACCGGAAGCCAGTGCGCCCAGGATGAAGTATTTCATGGCCGCTTCCGTGGCCTTGGCATTGTCACGGCGCAGAGCGATCAGTGCGTACAGCGACAGCGACATCAGTTCCAGACCCAGGTAGATGATCAGGAAGTTGTTGGCCGAGATCATGATCATCTGGCCCAGCAGTGCAAACAGGGCCAGCACGTAGAACTCGCCGCCCAGGTTACCCGACAGCATGCTGCGGTCGGTGGCATAGGCACGCGAGTAGATCAGGGTCAGCGCCACGGCGCCGTACGAGAACAGTTTCAGCAACTGCGACATCGGGTCCGACACGAACATATTGTGGAACGTGTAGACGGTGGTGCCCGCATTGAAGTCGCCCACGGTCAGCAAGGCGCAGCCGGCCAGGGTCAGCAAGGCCAGCACGTAAGTGATCGAACGCTTCGCCGCAGGCAAGAACATATCGATCAGCAAGAGCGCCGACGTGGCGATCAGCAGAAAGATTTCCGCGTACAGCGGTACCAGATTAGGTGCATTAGTCATGTTATCGGTCTTCTATTTAAGGCAACTTGCTGGTGGCGACATGCTGCAGCAGGTCGGCAACCGAAGTTTGCATCGTGTCGGTGAACGGGGCTGGGTACAGACCCATCACGAGCACGGCGATGGCCAGCACGGCAAGCATGAAGAATTCACGTTTGTTGATGTCGGTCAATTCGGCCACGTGCTTGTTCTTGATCTTGCCGAACACCACGCGCTTGGCCATCCACAGCGAGTACGCCGCGCCCCAGATCAGTGCCGTTGCAGCCAGCAGACCGATCCAGAAGTTGTATTTCACCGCGCCCAGGATCACCATGAACTCGCCGACGAAGCCGGACGTCGCTGGCAGACCGCAGTTGGCCATCGAGAACAGCACGAAGAAGGCGGCAAATTTCGGCATGCGGTTCACGACGCCGCCGTAGTCGGCGATGTTGCGGGTATGCATGCGGTCATACAGTACGCCGATGCACAGGAACATCGCGCCGGAGATGAAGCCGTGCGAGACCATCTGCACGATACCGCCCTGCACCGAGATGTCGTTGAACATGAAGAAGCCCAGGGTGACGAAACCCATGTGCGCGATCGACGAATAGGCGACCAGTTTTTTCATGTCGGTTTGCACCAGGGCAACCAGACCGATGTAGATGACGGCGATCAGCGACAAGGCGATCATGAAGCCCGACAGGTAGTGGCTGGCGTCCGGCGTGATCGGCAGCGAAAAACGCAGGAAGCCGTAGGCGCCCAGTTTCAGCATGATGGCGGCCAGCACGGCGGAACCGCCCGTCGGCGCTTCCACGTGGACGTCCGGCAGCCACGTGTGGACCGGGAACATCGGCACCTTGACGGCAAACGCCATCAGGAAGGCCAGGAAGATGAAGATCTGCTCGTTCATCGTCAGCTTGAACGCGTGCCAGGCCAGGATGTCGAAGGTGCCCGACACATTGCGCAGGTAGATGATGGCAACGAGAGTCAGCAGCGAACCGAAGAAGGTGTACAGGAAGAACTTGAACGACGCGTACACGCGGTTCGAACCGCCCCAGATACCGATGATGATGAACATCGGGATCAGGGTTGCTTCAAAGAAGAAGTAGAACAGCAAGCCGTCCAGCGCGCAGAACACGCCGATCATCAGGCCCGACAGGATCAAAAACGAGCCCATGTACTGGGCGATGCGCTTCTCGATCACTTGCCATGCGGAAATGACAACGATGACCGTGATGAAGGCCGTCAGCGGCACGAACCACAGGGACAGGCCGTCAATACCCAGCGAGTACCAGATATTGAAGGTTTCAATCCACGGTGCTTTTTCGACGAATTGCATGCCGTGGGCGGCGTTGTCGAAATGCTGGATCAGCGGCAAGGTGCACAGCATGCTGAGCACGGCGCCGGCCAGCGACAGCCAGCGGGTAAAGCCCGCTTTGCTGTCACGGCCGAGAGCCAGGACCAGGACGCCGCAAATGATCGGCACCCAGATCGACAGACTCAGGTAAGGAGGTAGTGTAGAAATCGTAGACTGCATCATGGTTCTCAGTATTCTTTTATCAGGTCAGCTTACTTAGCGGGCCAGAATGGCAGGAAATAGATCAGGAAGCCCAGCACGCCCAGGATCATCACGAATGCATAGTGATAGATGTAGCCGGTCTGCAACACTCGCGACAGCGAGGACAGCCAGGCGACGACCTTGGCGCTACCGTTGACCAGCAGGCCATCGATCAGCTTCTTGTCACCGAAGTTCCACAGGCCATTACCCAGCAAGCGGGCACCGCCGGCGAACACGACTTCATTGAACTTGTCCATGTAGTACTTGTTGTCCAGCAGGGTGTGGATCGCGTGGAACTTGGCAAAGAACCAGGCCGGTACACGCGGGTTGACCATGTAGCAGTAGTAGGCTGCCACCACGCCGGACAATGCCAGCCAGAACGGTGCCGTCGACAGGCCGTGGATCGCCATCGCCATTGCGCCGTGGAATTCATGCGACAACTCTTCCATCGCTGGATGGTTTTCGCCGACAAAGATCACGCCCTTGAAGAAATCGCCATGCAGCATCGGGCCGATCGTCAGGTAACCGATGATCAAGGAAGGGATCGCCAGCATCACCAGCGGGAACCACACGACGAACGGCGATTCATGCGGCTTCTGGCCAGGCTCCAGGCCGTGGTGGCCGTGGTCGTCTTCTTCATCGTGCGCGTCCGAATCATGCTTGGCCGCGTGATGGTCGTCATGGCCGTGGGCATGCGCCTGGCCGAAACGTTCCTTGCCGTGGAAGACGAGGAAATACATGCGGAACGAGTAGAAGGCGGTGACGAACACGCCAGCGAGCACGGCGAACTGGGCAAAGCCAGCGCCCCAGATGTGCGTCGCTTCGACGGCTTCGATGATGCTGTCTTTCGAGTAGAAACCGGAGAACAGCGGCGTGCCGATCAGGGCCAGCGAACCGATCAGGGATGTGATCCAGGTGATCGGCATGTACTTGCGCAGGCCGCCCATGTTGCGGATGTCCTGGTCATGGTGCATGCCGATGATGACGGAACCGGCGCCCAGGAACAGCAGTGCCTTGAAGAATGCGTGCGTCATCAGGTGGAACACGGCCACGGAGTATGCGGACGAACCCAGTGCGACGGTCATGTAGCCCAGCTGCGACAGTGTCGAATAAGCAACAACGCGCTTGATGTCGTTCTGGATGATGCCCAGGAAGCCCATGAACAGCGCCGTGATGGAGCCGATCACCAGGATGAAGGACAGTGCCGTGTCGGACAGTTCGAACAGCGGCGACATGCGCGAGACCATGAAGATACCGGCCGTCACCATCGTCGCGGCGTGGATCAGTGCCGAGATCGGGGTAGGACCTTCCATCGAGTCAGGCAGCCACACGTGCAGCGGGAACTGCGCCGACTTGCCCATCGCGCCGATGAACAGGCAGATGCAGGCCACGGTCAGCAGGGCCCAGTCGGTGCCCGGCATCGTCAGCAGCGCCAGTTCGTCTTTCTTGGCGAACACTTCCTGGTAGTTCATGGTGCCGGCGTAGGCCAGCAGCAGGCCGATGCCCAGGATGAAGCCGAAGTCGCCCACGCGGTTGACGAGGAAAGCCTTCATGTTGGCCACGATGGCCGTCGGACGCTGGTACCAGAAACCGATCAGCAGGTAAGAGACCAGGCCCACGGCTTCCCAGCCGAAGAACAGCTGCAGGAAGTTGTTGGCCATGACCAGCATCAACATCGAGAACGTGAACAGCGAGATGTAGGCGAAGAAGCGGTTGTAGCCTTCGTCGTCCTTCATGTAGCCGATCGTGTAGATATGCACCATCAGCGAGACGAAGGTGACCACGCACATCATCATCGCCGACAGCGAATCGATCTGGAAGCCCACTTCCATCTTCAGGGTGCCGATCGTCATCCAGTTATAGATCGTGCCATTGAATGTCGCGCCATCCATCACTGCCAGCAATGTCTGCACGGACAGGATGAACGCAATCAGTACGCCCAGGATCGTCGCGGTATGCGACGTCTTGCGTCCGACCAAATTACCCAGGAACTGGGTGCCAAGCAAGCCTGCAATCGCGGCACCGGCCAGCGGCGCCAGCGGTACGGCAAGAAGGAGGTTAGGGTTGAGGAGTTGCCCCGCCATGATGAACCTTAATCGTTATTATTCGAGAGATCGAGTCTGAAAAACATCAGCCTTTGAGGCTGTCCAGGTCTTCGACGTTGATGGTATCCAGATTACGGAACATCACCACCAGAATAGCCAGACCGATAGCCGACTCAGCGGCGGCAACCGTCAGGATGAAGAAAACGAAGATCTGACCGGCCGCGTCGCCCATGAAATGGGAGAACGCGATGAAATTCATATTCACCGCCAGCAGCATCAATTCGATTGCCATCAGCAATACGATGATGTTCTTGCGGTTCAGGAAAATACCGACGATCGAGATTGCGAACAGGATCGCGCCCAGGACCAGAAAATGTGTGAGCGATAATGTCATGGTGCCTCCTTAACTTCCGGCTCAGCCGCAGGACGCTCGACGACCGCGTCCATCTTGATGATCTTCAGGCGGTCGTTGCGCTTGACGCGTACCGCATCGCCTGGAGCAAAATGCTTGGTGTCCTTGCGTTTGCGCAGGGTCAGTGCGACCGCGGCAACGATGGCCACCAGCAGCACGACGGCGGCGATTTCAAAGGCGAACACATATTTGGTGTAGATCAGCAGGCCCAGTTCCTTGGTGCCGCCCAGGTTGACGTTCACCGGAGCGATGCTAGGCGCGAAGTTGCGGAAACCGTGCCACAGGACGGCCGCCATTTCCAGCACGATGATCACGCCCACCGTCACCGACAATGGCAGATAGCCCCAGAAGCCTTCGCGCATGCGGTCGATATTGATATCGAGCATCATGACGACGAAGAGGAACAGCACCATCACGGCGCCGACATACACCAATACCAGCACGATGGCCAGGAATTCAGCTTGCAGCAGCATCCAGATGCCCGCTGCGGAAAAGAAGGACAGTACCAGGAACAGTACTGCGTGGACCGGATTACGGGCCGTGATGACGCGTGTCGCCGCTATGATCAGAATCAGCGCGAAGGCGTAAAACAAAATTGTTTTAAAGTCCATAAAAAACCCAATAGACGTACAGATGAACGAGGGGCGCGCCGCAGCTTCTCAGCTGCGGCGCATCCATCAGCGATAAGGTGCGTCGGCGGCGCGCGCAGCGGCGATGTCATTTTCATAACGATCACCCACGGCCAGCAACATCTCTTTCGTGTAATACAAATCCCCGCGTTTCTCGCCGTGGTATTCCAGGATTTGCGTCTCGACGATCGAATCGACCGGGCAGGACTCTTCGCAGAAACCGCAGAAGATGCACTTGGTCAAGTCGATATCGTAACGCGTGGTACGGCGCGAACCGTCGTCACGCTGTTCCGATTCGATCGTGATGGCCATCGCCGGGCAAACCGCTTCGCACAGTTTGCAGGCGATGCAACGTTCCTCGCCGTTCGGGTAGCGGCGCAGCGCGTGCAAGCCACGGAAACGCGGCGAGATCGGTGTCTTCTCTTCCGGGAATTGCACCGTGATCTTGCGCGAAAACATGTACTTGCCTGTCAGCGCCATGCCCTTGATCAGCTCGCCTAACAAGAGGCTGCTGAAGAAATCTTTTACCTTATCCATTCGTATGCACTCTCTTACTTCCAAATATTCCAGGATGTCTGCATCCAGGCAGCGACGAAGACCAGGTAGACCAGCGTCAACGGGATAAACACTTTCCAGCCGAGGCGCATGATCTGGTCATAACGGTAGCGTGGGAAAGTACCGCGCACCCAGATGAACACCGACACGATGAAGAAGGTCTTGGCGAACAGCCAGAAGAAGCCGCCGAAACCACCCCAGAACTCAAGGAAAGCAAATGGTGCGGACCAGCCACCGAGGAACATGATCGAAGCCAGGGCGCCGATCAGGATCATGTTGGCGTATTCGGCCAGCATGAACATGGCGTAGGCCATGCCCGAGTACTCGACCATATGGCCGGCAACGATTTCCGACTCGCCTTCGACGACGTCGAACGGGTGACGGTTGGCTTCAGCCAGGCCCGACACCAGGTAGATGACGAACATCGGCAGCAGCGGCAGCCAGTTCCACGACAGGAAATTGACGCCCTTGTCGGCGAAGTAGCCGATCTGCTGGCCGCCGACGATGTCGATGAAGTTCAGGCTGCCCGAGACCATCAGCACGATGACCATCACGAAGCCCATCGGGATTTCATACGAAATCATCTGTGCCGAAGCGCGCATGGCGCCCATGAACGAGTACTTCGAGTTCGAAGCCCAGCCGGCGATGATGATGCCGTAGACTTCCATCGAGGTAATCGCCAGCAGCATCAGCAAGCCCGCGTTGACGTTGGCCAGCACGGCTTGCGGGCCGAATGGCACGACCGACCAGGCGGCCAGGGCCGGCATGATGGTCATGATCGGGCCGATCACGAACAGGCCCTTGGCGGCCTTGGACGGGATGATGATCTCTTTGAACAAGAGTTTCAGCGCATCGGCGATCGGCTGCAGCAAGCCCAAGGGGCCCACGCGGTTCGGGCCCACGCGGATCTGGATCCAGCCGATCAGTTTGCGTTCCCACAAGGTCAGGTAGGCAACCAGACCCATCAGCGGCAACAGCACGCACAGGATCTTGATCAGGGTCCAGAAGAACGGCCATGTGCCGCCCAGCAAATCCTGGCCGCTGCTGTTGATGACGTTTACAAATTCAGGCAGAGCCATCAGATTTTCCCCTCTGCTGTTTCAACTGTGATGTCACCGAACATGCCGCCCAGGCTGGCCGTCGAGGCATGCGCCGCCGACACTTTGACCACATTGGCTGGCAGGCCGGCATGGAGTGCCGCCACCAGGATGGCGCTGCCGGAGCCTTGCGCCACTTTGACCTTGTCGCCCGCCTTGATGCCCAGCTGTTCCGCCAATACTGGCGACAGATGGGCTTGCGGCGCGGCGCCGTCGACCGTGCGCAGCAAAGGCTCGGAGCGGCGCACGAGCGCGTCGGCGAAGTAGATCGGCACGTCGGCGATGCGTTGCAGCGCTGGCGAAGCCGGTGCGTAGCTTGCCGCTTCCGGTGCGTTCTTGGCGATATTGTTCAGCTGTGCCGACAGGTCGGTCACGCCGGCGCCGAATGCTTCGTCGCGGATCGCTTCGGAGGTGTCGTAGTCGAAACCGGCCAGGCCCAGGATGTTGCCCAGGACGCGCAGCACTTTCCAGGCTGGACGGGTTTCCGCCAGCGGTTTCACGGTGCCGTTGAAGCTTTGCGCGCGGCCTTCGCAATTGACGAAAGTACCTGAAGTTTCAGCAAATGGCGAAATCGGCAGCAAGACATCGGCGTAATCCATGCCGTGCTTGAAGGCGGACATCGCCACGACCATCTCGGCGCCATCCAGGGCGGCGCGGGCCGCCTGTGGATTGGCGGCATCGAGTTCCGGCTCGGCGTGCAGCAGCACGTAGGCTTTCTTCGGAGCAGCAAAGGCAGCTTGCACGTTGGCGCGCGGCTTGGCGACCAGGTGCGCGCCTACCGTATTGGCCGCTTCCGTCAGATAACCGAGCTTGGCGCCCGTCTGTTCGGCGATCCATTGCGCTGCAGCATGCAATTGCGACGCTTGCGGGTGTTGCGTTGCCGCGTTACCCAGCAGCACGGCGCCGTGGTCGCCAGCCATCAGGCTGGCGGCAATCGCCACGGCCACGTCCGAAGCGGTGACCGCTTCAAAACCGGCTGGCGCGGCGATTTCTTTCGCTTTAGCAACAGCGACGACCACTTCCGACAAGGCCGCCAGCCAATCGCTTGGCGCGACGATCATCTTGTTGGCGATGGTGATCAGCTGATCATCGTCGGAGGCGTGCAGGATCGACAGCTTGGCGCCGCCCTTGACGGACGCGCGCAAACGCGTGGCCAGCAAGGGGTGATCCTTGCGCAGGAACGAACCGATGACGAAGGCGCGCTTGATCTGGCCAAATTCGTTGATCGGCATGCCCAGCCATGGTTTCACGCTGGCGTCCAGCGCGAAGTCGGTCTGGCGCAGGCGGAAGTCGACGTGCTCGGAACCGAGGCCGTGGGCGACTTTTTGCAGCAGGACCAGCTCTTCGACGGTCGAATGCGGGGTGGCCAGCGCGGCGATGGCGTCAGCGCCATGCTCGTGCTTGATATTTTTCAAACCGTGCGCCACGTATTCCAGCGCGGTCTGCCAATCGACTTCTTTCCACTCGTTGCCTTGTTTCAGCATCGGGGATGTCAGGCGCTCGGCGCTGTCCAGCGCTTCGTACGAGAAACGGTCCTTGTCCGAGATCCAGCACTCGTTGACGGCTTCGTTTTCCAGCGGCAGTACGCGCTTGACCTTGCCAGCTTTCACTTGCACGATCAGGTTCGAACCGAGGCCGTCATGCGGGCTGACCGATTTGCGGCGCGACAGTTCCCACGTACGGGCGCTGTAGCGGAACGGCTTCGAGGTCAGTGCGCCGACCGGGCACAGGTCGATCATGTTGCCCGACAGTTCGGAGTCGACCGTCTGGCCGACAAACGACACGATTTCCGAGTGCTCGCCGCGGCCGATCATGCCCAGCTCCATCACGCCGGCCACTTCCTGGCCAAAGCGTACGCAGCGGGTGCACTGGATGCAGCGCGACATCTCTTGCATGGAGACCAGCGGACCGGCTTCCTTCGGCGTGACGACGCGCTTGTCTTCCTTGTAGCGCGATTCGCTCTTGCCGTAACCGACGGCCAAGTCTTGCAACTGGCATTCGCCGCCCTGATCGCAGATAGGGCAATCGAGCGGGTGGTTAATCAGCAAGAATTCCATGACCGACTTTTGCGCCTGCACAGCTTTATCGCTGGCGGAGCGCACGATCATGCCGGCACTGACCGGGGTCGCACAAGCGGGCAAAGGCTTGGGCGCCTTTTCCACTTCGACCAGGCACATGCGGCAGTTCGCTGCGATCGACAATTTCTTGTGATAGCAGAAGTGCGGAATGTAGGTTCCCAATTTGTTGGCGGCGTCCATCACCATGCTACCAGCAGGGACTTCGACTTTTTTGCCGTCTATTTCGATTTCAACCATGGTGATCGTTACCTGACGCAGCTTAGATATATGCGGGCACTAAGCAATGCTTGTGCTCGATATGATATTCAAATTCTTCACGGAAATTCTTAATGAAGGCCCGTACCGGCATGGCAGCCGCATCGCCCAGCGCGCAAATGGTGCGGCCCTGGATGTTGTCGGCGATCGAGTTGAGCATATCCAGGTCGTCTGGACGACCCTGCCCCTGCTCGATGCGGTGCACCATGCGGTACATCCAGCCTGTGCCTTCACGGCAAGGCGTACACTGGCCGCACGATTCTTCAAAGTAGAAGTAGGACAGGCGTTCCAGCGCCTTTACCATGCAGCGTGTTTCGTCCATCACGATGACGGCGCCCGAACCGAGCATCGAACCGGCTTTCGCGATCGAGTCGTAGTCCAGGTCGGTCTGCATCATGATGTCGCCGCGGATCACCGGAGCGGACGAACCGCCAGGGATCACGGCCTTGATCTTTTTGCCACCGCGCATGCCGCCTGCCAATTCCAGCAGCTTGGCGAACGGGGTGCCGAGCGGCACTTCGTAGTTGCCCGGTTTTTCCACGTCGCCCGAGATCGAGAAGATCTTCGAACCGCCGTTGTTCGGCTTGCCCATGGCCAGATATTTCTCTGGGCCAATATTCAGCACGAAAGGCACGGCCGCGAAGGTTTCCGTGTTGTTGATCGTCGTCGGCTTGCCGTACAGGCCAAACGAGGCCGGGAAAGGCGGCTTGAAGCGCGGCTGGCCTTTCTTGCCTTCCAGCGATTCGAGCAGGGCCGTTTCTTCGCCGCAGATGTAGGCGCCATAACCATGGTGCGCATGCAACTGGAACGAGAACTCGCTGCCCATGATCTTGTCGCCCAGGAAACCGGCGGCGCGCGCCTCTTCCAGCGCTTCTTCGAAACGCAGGTATTCCTGGAAGATTTCGCCGTGGATATAGTTATAACCAACGGTGATGCCCATCGCATAAGCGCCAATGGCCATGCCTTCGATCAGGGCATGGGGATTGTAACGAATGATGTCGCGGTCCTTGAAAGTGCCCGGTTCGCCTTCATCTGTATTGCAGACGAGGTATTTCTGGCCCGGGAACTGGCGCGGCATGAAGCTCCACTTCAAGCCCGTAGGGAAACCCGCGCCGCCACGGCCGCGCAAGGACGAGGCCTTGAGGTCGGCGATGATCTGTTCCGGCGTGATTTTCTCTTCCAGGATACGCCGCAGGGCCGAATAGCCGCCGCGGTTCACATAATCTTGCAAATGCCAGTTCTTGCCATCCAGATCCTTCAGGATCAATGGATCGATATGGCGGTTGTGGAGTGACGTCATTTCTTGAGTTCCTCCAGCATGGCGTCGATCTTTTCGTTCGACATCCAGCTGCACATGGTTTTATTGCTGACCAGCAAGACGGGCGCATCGCCGCAAGCACCCATGCACTCGCCTTCAACCAGGGTGAACTGGCCGTCAGGGGTGGTTTCGCGGAAATCGATGCCCAGCTTCTGCTTCAGGTACTCTGCTGCGCGCACGCCGCCCGACAGGGCGCATGGCAGGTTGGTGCACACGGTGATCTTGTGCTTGCCCACGGGTTTCACGTTGTACATATTGTAGAACGTGGCCACTTCCTGCACGGCAATGGCCGGCATGCCGATGTAATCGGCCAGTTCCTTCATGGTTTCCGGCGCCAGCCAGCCCAGTTCATCCTGGGCATGGGCCAGCGCGGCCATGACGGCGGATTGACGCTGGTCGGCCGGGTACTTGGCCAGCTCGCGGTCAATTTTCTTATAGCATTGCTCTGATAACAACATACTTTTTGCCTCTTAGCGGTCAATACTGCCGAACACGATATCTTGCGTCCCGATGATGGTCACGGCGTCGGCAAGCATGTGCCCACGCGCCATCTCGTCGAGCGACTGCAAGTGGGCGTAGTCTGGCGCGCGCAGTTTCATGCGGTACGGCTTGTTGGCGCCATCGGACACCAGGTACACGCCGAACTCGCCCTTCGGATGCTCCACGGCGCTGTAGGCCTCGCCCGGCGGCACGTGGAAACCTTCGGTAAACAGCTTGAAGTGGTGAATCAAGGATTCCATGTTGGTCTTCATGTCGACACGGCCCGGAGGCGCCACCTTGCGGTTGCTGGTCATGACAGGACCTTCATTGTTGCGCAGCCACTCCACGCATTGCTTGATGATGCGGTTCGACTGGCGCAGCTCTTCCACGCGGACCAGGTAGCGGTCGTAGCAATCGCCGTTGGTGCCGATAGGAATGTCGAAATCCATCAGGTCGTACACTTCGTACGGCTGTTTCTTGCGCAAGTCCCACTGCACGCCCGAGCCGCGCAGCATGGCGCCCGTAAAGCCCATGGCCAGCGCATCTTCCGGCGAGACCACGCCGATGCCGACGGTACGCTGTTTCCAGATACGGTTGTCGGTCAGCAATGTTTCGTACTCGTCCACCGAGTTCGGGAAGCGGCGCGCGAAGTCCTCGATGAAGTCCAGCAGGGAACCCTGGCGGTTTTCATTCAGCTTGGAAATCGCCTTGGCGTTGCGGATGATCGACGCCTTGTGCTGCGGCATCGCGTCCGGCAGGTCGCGGTACACGCCGCCCGGGCGGTAGTAGGCCGCGTGCATGCGCGCGCCCGACACTGCCTCGTAGGCGTCGAACAAGTCTTCGCGGTCGCGGAAGCAATACAGGAACGGGCCCATGGCGCCGACGTCCAGCGCGTGGGTGCCGAGCCACATCAGGTGGTTCAGGATGCGCGTCATCTCGTCGAACATGACGCGGATGTATTGCGCGCGCAGCGGCACTTCCAGGCCCAGCATCTTTTCGATGGCCATCACGTACGCGTGTTCATTGCACATCATCGACACATAGTCGAGACGGTCCATGTACGGCACGGATTGCAGGTAGGTCTTCTGTTCGGCCAGCTTTTCGGTGGCGCGGTGCAGCAGGCCGATATGCGGGTCGGCACGCTGGATGACTTCGCCATCCATCTCCAGCACCAGGCGCAGCACACCGTGCGCGGCCGGATGCTGCGGCCCAAAGTTCAGGGTGTAGTTCTTAATCTCAGCCATTATTTCATCCCGTAATGTTCTTCGCGGATCACGCGCGGCACGTTTTCCCGCGGCTCGATCGTCACGGGCTGGTAAATCACGCGCTTTTGTTCCGGATCGTAGCGCATCTCGACATAGCCGGAGACGGGGAAATCCTTGCGGAACGGATGGCCGATGAAACCGTAGTCGGTCAGCAGGCGGCGCAAGTCGTTGTGGCCTTCGAAGAGGATGCCCAGCAGGTCGAATGCTTCGCGCTCGTACCAGTTGACGGCGCGCCAGATGCCGACCACGGAGGGCAGCAGCGGCATGTCGTCGTCCGGTGCGAACACGCGCACGCGCACGCGCCAGTTGTGCTTGACCGACAGCAAATGCGAAACGGCCGCGTAACGCAGGCCATCCCAGCCGCCATCGCCGTAGGTCGAGTAGTCGACGCCGCACAGATCGATCAATTGCTCGAAATGCAGGGTCGGGTCGTCGCGCAGGGTCTGCATCACGGCCAGGTAGTCCGCGGCCTTGACCTGCAAGGTGACTTCGCCCAGCGCAACGGTCGTGCTAACGCGATCGCCCAGGGCAGTGCCGAGGGCGTTTTGCAAAACTTCTAAATGTGTTGTCATAATCTGAAGCGGCCCGGTTAGCGTGCGATCGTGCTGGTACGCTTGATCTTGTTCTGCAACTGCATGATGCCGTACAGCAAGGCTTCAGCGGTCGGAGGACAGCCAGGCACATACACGTCGACGGGCACGATGCGGTCGCAACCGCGCACCACGGAGTAGGAATAATGGTAGTACCCGCCGCCATTGGCGCAGGAACCCATCGAGATGACCCAGCGTGGCTCTGCCATCTGGTCGTAGACCTTGCGCAGGGCCGGCGCCATCTTGTTGCACAGGGTGCCGGCAACGATCATGACGTCGGACTGACGCGGCGACGGACGGAACACGACGCCGAAACGGTCCATATCGTAGCGGGCTGCGCCCACATGCATCATTTCGACCGCACAGCAGGCCAGACCGAACGTCATCGGGAACATAGACCCGGTGCGCGCCCAGTTGATCAGCTTGTCGGCCGAGGTGGTGATGAAACCTTCGCTTAATACGCCTTCAATAGCCATGGCTTATTCCCAGTCAAGGGCACCTTTCTTCCAAATGTACCAAAATCCGACCACGAATTCAGCGATGAACACCATCATCGTGACGAAACCGGCCCAGCCCAGGTCGCGCATTGCAACGCCCCATGGGAAAAAGAATGCCGTTTCCAGATCGAACAAAATAAACAGGATTGCGACCAGATAGTAGCGCACATCGAATTTCATGCGCGCGTCTTCGAATGCTTCAAAGCCACATTCGTACGGGGAGAGTTTTGCTGCGTCAGGCTTGTTAGGGCCTAACAGGCGCCCCAGGAGCTGGGGAGCGATACCGACACCGAGGCCGATAATAATGAACAGCAGGACGGGGAAGTAATTTTCGAGGTTCACGATTGATAAGCTTATATTGAACGATCGGTTAAATGAGGACGCTGCGATCATTTGCAGCGTATCTAACGCACGACCCCAATCAAAGCTAAGACCAGGATCGAACGACACATCCTCGTAAAAAAAGCCAGCAACTTTGTACGAGCCATGGCTCGTGCGCCGTTGCTGGCTTCTGATTTCTGGTGCCGACGACGAGACTCGAACTCGTACAGCTTTCGCCACTACCCCCTCAAGATAGCGTGTCTACCAATTTCACCACGTCGGCGGTAAGGCCCGTATTCTACTCTGCTTTGGCGCTAAAGTTAATGCACAAATGCATCAAAACACAGATAAAAACGATAAATTTTTACAGCTTGCAGTGCGTCACGGTTTTTTCCTGCCGCACTGCTGAAACATTGAGCAATAATCTGCTCGTAATGAGAATTACTCTCGATGAGGCATCGAGTTACTACTCAGTAAATATTAAATTACTTCGGAATCGCGCCGGCCGGGGTGCTGGCAACCGGTGCCGCAGCGGCCGGAGCGCTGGCTGCCGGCGCTGCCGGTGCCGGCACCGTCGTCGGGATCGCGCCCGCGCCGGTGACCGGCACTGGCTTGACGACTTTATCCATCACGCCGCCGCCCACCGTGGTGGCGCGCTGATTGGCCATCAGCGACAGGGCCAGCGTGGCGCCGAAGAAGATCGCGGCGGCCACGCCCGTCGATTTCGACATGAAGTTCGACGAACCCGTCGCACCGAACAGGCTGCCCGAGGCGCCCGAACCAAACGCGGCGCCCATGTCGGCGCCCTTGCCGTGCTGCAGCAACACCAGCGCGATAATCGACAATGCCGAAATAACCTGTACTACCACTACCAGATTGAACATCATGTTCATTGCAATTCCATTCTTAGTTTAAAGTAATTCAATCGGCTGCGTGAATAATCGCCAGGAAATCCGCCGCCTTCAATGCCGCTCCACCGATCAGACCGCCATCGATATCCGGCATCGCCATCAATTCTTTTGCGTTCTCCGGCTTCATGCTGCCGCCGTACAGGATCTGCACGCCGGCGGCCGCTACCGCATTCTTTGCCGCCAGCTGGGCGCGCAATACCTGATGCACGTCCTGCGCCATTTGCGGCGTGGCCGTCTTGCCCGTGCCGATGGCCCAGACCGGCTCATAGGCCAGCACCAGTTTCGCCACGTCGTCGGCGGAAACCGCCGCCAGCACGGCGCCCAGCTGCTGCGCCACGACCGCGTCGGTCTGGCCCGCTTCGCGCTGCGCCAGCGTTTCGCCGATGCACACGATAGGCGTGATGCCTGCCGCCAGCGCGGCAACCGTCTTGGCCGCCACCTGCGCATCGGTCTCGCCGTGGTAGGCGCGGCGTTCGGAATGCCCGATCACCACGTAGCTGCAGCCGAAATCCTGCAGCATGGCGGTCGAGATTTCGCCCGTGTACGCACCGCTGGCGTGCGCGGACACATCCTGCGCGCCCCAGCCAAGGGCCGAGCCTGCCAATTGCGCCTGGCACTGCGCCAGATACGGCGCGGGCACACAGACGGCGCTGGCAGCGCCAGAGGCGGTCAGGCCAGCAACTATTTCAGACAATAACACCGCGTTCGAGGTGCGACTGCCGTTCATTTTCCAATTTCCGACGACGAGTTTGCGACGCATAGTAGCCTAAATTCTTAATAACCCGTCATTCTAACTCCGGCACCGATGCCGGTCAAACAGGCAGTGCGCCGTTTCAGGCAACTTGCAACATGATCTTGCCCACGTGCGTGCTCGCTTCCATCAGGGCATGGGCCTCGTTGGCCTTTTCCAGGGGGAAAGTTTGATAGATCACGGGCTTGATCTTGCCTGCCTCGATCAGCGGCCAGACGGTCGTGCGCAGATGGTGCGCGATGGCCGCCTTGAAGGCCACGGAACGGGGGCGCAAGGTGGAACCGGTTACCGTCAGGCGGCGGCGCAGCAAGGCGCCCAGGTCCAGTTCCGCCCTGGTGCCGCCCTGCACGGCGATCAGGCCGATGCGGCCATCGTCGGCCAGGCAGGCAATCTCGCGCGGCAGGTAGTCGCCGCCCACCATGTCGAGGATGACGTCGACACCCTTGCCATCGGTCAACTCCTTGACGACGGCCACGAAATCTTCCGTGCGGTAATTGATACCGCGTTCGGCGCCCAGCGCCTCGCAGGCGCGCGCCTTCTCGTCGCTGCCCGCCGTGGCGAACACGCGGTGACCGAGCGCGGCCGCCAGTTGAATCGCCGCCACGCCGATGCCGGACGTGCCGCCCTGCACCAGCAAGGTTTCACCATCGGCCAGCGCGCAGCGGTCGAAGACATTGCTCCAGACGGTAAAGAAGTTCTCGGGCAGCGACGCGCCTTCCAGCGCCGTCAAGCCTTTCGGCAGGGGCAGGCACTGGCCGCTTGGGGCGGCACAGTATTCGGCATAGCCGCCGCCCTGCACCAGCGCGCAGACCAGGTCGCCCTTCCTGAACGCCGTGCCGGTGAAATCACCATCGACGACTTCGCCCGCCACTTCCAGGCCCGGCAGGTCCGACGCGCCGGCCGGCGGCGCGTATTTGCCCAGGCGCTGCAGCACGTCGGGGCGGTTGATGCCGGCCGCGTGCACCTTGATCAGCAGTTCGCCCGCCTTGAAGGCGGGAACGGGACGCTCGGCGATCTGCAAAACGTCGGCGGGACCTGGCTGGCTGATGGCAACTGCACGCATGGCGGGACTCTTTCAAGGGAAAACGGCGATTGTACGCCAAGCCGCCGCCCCTTGCAGGCCGTCACGCGCCCCTGCCCCGTCAGCCCGCGCCCGTCTTCGACTGGCGCGGCAAGGGCGTGCCGGGCTTCCATTTCGCGGACAGTGCCTGCCCTTCCTCGACCTGCTCATGCGTCATCTTGCGCACGACGGCGGCGCGCTGGTCGGCCGCGTTCGCATTGCCATTCGCCGCCGCCAGGTTCCACAGCATGTAGGCGATGACGTTATCCTGCTGCACGCCGCCCATGTGGTAGCGGTACATCAGGCCCAGCACCTGTTGTGCCTCGGCATGATTCTGCTCGGCCGCCTTGCGGAACCAGCTGACAGCCTGCTTGTGGTCTTGCAGCACGGCGTTGCCCGTGTAATACATGGCGCCCACCACGTACTGGGCGTCCGCCTTGCCCTGCTCGGCCGCCTTGCGGTGCCAGAACATGGCCTGCTTGTAATCCTGCGGCAAGCCGCGCCCCATGTAATACATCAAGCCCAGCAAATGCTGGGCATCGGCATTGCCAGTCTTAGCAAGGGGCAATATTTCCTTGTAGGCCAGCGCATAATTCTTGTTATTGTAGGCGCTGGCACCTTCGACGAAGCCGGCCCGCGCGGGCAGCTGTATCGCCAACAGCATGAGTAATGTAAGGATCAGTTTTTTCATCGGAATGGGAGGTAGTCTCACTGCTTTTTCTTCTCCAGCCTGAAGACAGCCAGGCCTGGCGGCGCTTGCTTACTTCCAGCTAACCTTGCCCAGGCCATCGACGCTGACGTCGCGGTTGGCCGGCTTGCCGTACACCACCACCGAACCGAGTCCACTCAGGTTCAGCTTGGCGTTCGTATGGACATTCACCGTGGCATTGCCCAGGCCGCTCAATTCCAGGTTGACGGTGTCCGCTTCGAATTGCTGCGCATTCAGGCTGCCCAGGCCGCCCAGGCTCGCTTTCAGCAAGCGCCCGCGCCCGCCCAGCACCACCGAGCCGGCGCCCTGCAAATCCAGTTCCGCCTTTTCATTGTTGCCGATCCAGAGCTGCATGCTGCCCACGCCGCCCAGGCTGGCATTGAGCTTGCGGTAGTCACCCACCAGCTTGATGCTGCCCGCCCCTTCCAGCGACAGGGTCAGCTCCTCGCCCTTGAAACCCGTGATGTCCGTGCTGCCGAAGCCTTCGGAACTGAGTTCGCGCAGGTTCGGCAAGACCAGTTCGGCACGAATCGAAGCGGGATTGATCTTGAAGCCACGTACTTCCGTTTCGATGTGCAGGGTATCACCGCTTTGCGCCGTGCTGACGTCGGCGATGTAGCGCTTGTCGGCCGTGATGCTCAGCGATGGCACGCTGCCCTGGCGGATGCGCACCTCCATTACGCCGTCGAGCTTGACCCTCACCACGCGGGCATCGACGTTGCGCATTTCCAGCAAGCGGGTCTCGGCGGCCGCGCCGCGCACCAGGCCCAGCGTCGCCAGCAACAGCAGGGCAAACTGCAGTATCTTCTTCATGTATTGCATCCTCGGTATCTTGTTTTTATGTGTCGCGGCGCCCTCAGGGGAGCACCGGCGCATCGCTGCTGGCTGCCACTGTAGCAGCGCCGAAAATTGCTGACAATCAATTAAGCAAAACGGGCTTTTTCTGCGGCGCTCAGGCGCTTGGCCTTGACGACCACCACTTGCATGGCGGCTTTGTTCGCGGACGCGGCCACGGTGGCCGTGGAACTGGCCACTTGCAGGGCCGGAGCGGCCGGGGCGATGGCGTAGCAGCCGGCGCCGAACACGATGGCGGCGGCAACGGCAATGATTTCCATGTTTTTAGCGACGTTCATGTGTTTCTCCTCGGGTGTCTGGCAGTAGGCTTGCGGTATGGTGTCACTATAGCCATACCGCCCCCGCCGGACACGCCGATTGCGACGAACTGCATTTTTGGCAGGCTGGCCTGACAAAAACGCGGATGAACGTCAATGGACTGCTGCGCGCTTAAAACTCTTCCCACTCGTCGGCGCCGGACTTGGCCGCCTTGACGGGCTTGGCCGGCGCCAGCACGCGGGCCGGCGCGCGCGGGGTCGATACGGGCGGCTTGGCCTTCAGGCGCGTCACGGGCGCGGGCGCGGCGGCAGGGCCGGCATCGCCGAGGCGGAACATGCCGACGGCTTGCGCCAGGTCCACGGCCTGCTCCTGCAGGCTTTCCGCGGCGGCCGCCGCCTGCTCGACGAGGGCGGCATTCTGCTGCGTCATGGTATCCATGTGCGTGACGGCCGTATTGATCTCGCCGATGCCGGCGCTCTGTTCGCGGCTGGCCACCGTGATCTCGCTCATGATGGTGGTCAATTGCTGCACCGAAGCGACCACCTGGTCCATGGTCTGGCCCGCTTCATCGACGAGACGGCCGCCCGCATCGACTTTCTCCACCGAATCGCCGATCAATTCCTTGATTTCCTTCGCCGCGCCGGCCGAGCGCTGCGCCAGGTTGCGCACTTCGGACGCCACCACGGCAAAGCCCCTGCCCTGCTCGCCCGCGCGCGCCGCCTCGACGGCCGCGTTCAGGGCCAGGATATTCGTCTGGAAGGCGATGCCGTCGATCACGCCGATGATGTCGACGATCTTGCGCGAGCTTTCCTGGATGCCGGCCATGGTGCCCACCACCTGCTGCACCACGCGCCCGCCCTTGGCCGCCACTTCCGAGGCGGACACGGCCAGTTCATTGGCCGCATGCGCGTTTTCCGCATTCTGTTTCACCGTCGAGGTCAGCTCATCCATCGAACTGGCCGTTTCTTCCAGCGCGCCCGCCTGCGCTTCCGTGCGCGAGGACAGGTCAGCATTGCCGGCGGCAATATCGGCCGATTCGCTGCGCACCAGGGTGCTGATGCTGCGGATCTGCACGAGCACGGTGGCGATCTTTTCGACGAACAAATTGAAGGCCTTGGCGATCTGCGCCAGCTCGTCCGTGCCATCCGCGTCGAGGCGGCTGGTCAGGTCGCCGTCCCCCGTGGCGATCGCTTCCATGGCGTCGCGCACCAGGCCCAGGCGGCGCAAGGCGCGCGCCACCAGCACGCTCAGTACCGTGGCGGCCAGGGCCAGCACCAGCAAGGCCGTCAGGGCCGAGGCGCGCAGCATGGAACTCAAGGCTTGCGTGGCTTCCGCGCGGTCCAGCACGGTGGCCAGCAGCCAGTCGCTGCCTGGAACCTTACTCACATGCAAGATGCCGTCGCGCCCGTCCAGGCGGATGGCCGCGCCATCACCGCTCTTTTCGATATCGGCCAGCGCCTGCGCGCTCAGCCCCGGATCGAGTTCGGCCAGGGGCTTGAGGGTCAGCTTGGCGTCCGGATGGGCGATGATCTTGCCGCCGCCATCGACGAGAAAGCCGTAGCTGGCCGCCGTCGGCTTGATCGAGGCGACGTTTTGCACGACCGCGTCCATCATCACGTCGGCCGCCATCACGCCCGTCACGCTGCCCTTGCCGCCCAGCGGCTCGGCGAACGTCACCACCAGCTTGCCCGTGCTGGCGCCGATATACGGCGCCGTGATGATGGGGCCGCCCACCTCGGACGCCAGCTTGTACCACGGGCGCGCCGTGGGATCGTAGTCGGCTGCGCGCTTGCGCTCCTGCGAAAAGACGGCGTGCTTGTCGGCAAAACCGATATACGCCATGTCGAAGGTGCCCGCCTGCTCGGCCGCCTTCAGGGCCGGCAGCGGATCGGCCGCCGCAGCGCCCTGCTTGAGCGAAGCGACGACGGCCTGCTTGGAACGCAGCCATTCGGCGATGGCCGTGGCATGGCTGTGCGACAGCTGCAGCATCTGCGTGTCGAGCGCGGCCAGGGTGCTGGAGCGCGTGGTAAAGAAATTGGCGATGGCGACGGCCAGCATGGCCAGCACGACGATGGAAACGGCGATGGCGATCAGCCGCGCCTTAAGGGAGGACAACATGGTGCATCCAATAAAAAAGAGAAAATCGGGAGGGATGCGCCATGGTCAGGGAATAAGATTTTGTCGTCAAGCAATACTGACTCTCAATTACCCATAAACAACAATTGATACCTTATATTAACTTCATGTTGACGATATATTCACTATATCTCGCCCCGCAGCTTGCGCAAGGCGGGCGATTCGCCGCCCGTCGCCTCGATGCGAAAGCGGGCAAACGCCTGCTCCAGTCCGGGATACCGGCGCAAGCCGCCTTCCATAAAATAGCGCCCGCCCGGGATATCGCCCCACGGCAGGGGCGCGGCCAGGGCGCCGCTGCCCGCCAGCGCCAGCAGCGGCTCGACCGCGCCGCGCAGGTCGGCCACCTCCGTATCGCCGGGCGCCAGGCGCGCCAGCAATTGCCCCAGTTCTGCGGCACTGGCTTGCAAGCGCTGCTGATCCATCCTGTCTCCTCAGTTCTTGATCGTGCCGATCAGCACGGGCGCCCACCACAAGTTACGATTTGGCAACAAATACTGTTGCGCCCCGCCCTTGCGGCGCACGAGCCCGCCCAGCTCCTGCGTGGGCGCCACCTGGCTGACGAACACGTTGACGGTGCCCTTGGGCATGATCTGATACACATCATACAGCGGCGCCTCGCTCTTCAGGGGCAGGCCGAAACAGTCGGCCAGGCTGGCGCACCGGCCCGAGGCCAGCTGCAACTGCGCGCTGGTGGTGAAGTACGGCGAATATGGCGACACGTTCTGGCCATGCGGCACGATTTTTACCAGCGCGGCAGCCATGGGCTGCAGGTACGGCACGGTGCTGCCGGACGCCAGCTGTTCGACGGCCCGCGCATAGATGGTGTCGGCCGGCGCGGCCGGATCGGCCCCGCGCAGTTCGCGCAGGAATTGCCGCCCTGCCGCACTATCGAGATAGGAGTCGATAGCATCACGCGGCAAGCCCGCCGTCCTGAACGTGCTGAGGTCATTGATTTCGCGCGCATGCACGGCGCGCAAGGCGTCGAGGTCTTGCGGCGGCATGGCCCCAGACGCGGCGGCGATGGGTATGGGCAATGGCACCGGCGTGGGTGCGTTGTCCAGCTGTGCCCGGACACCGGGCGCGACGGCAAACAGGAAGGCGGCGGCCAGCCCGCAGAATGTGCGCATGCTGCATCTCCTTGGAAGACCCGTTCGGGGGAAAATCTCACTCCGAATCTACAAGAGGTGGCAGCGGCCGATACGCGCTGGATCAAGGCCGGTACACGCGTCGGCACCCACCTTCGATACAGCGCAAACGACGCGCATAAAAAAACCGCCAGGGCTTGCGCGCCGGCGGTTGTTGAGAATGCGGCCGAGGCCGCATTCAGGCGAACCCGAAGGAAATTAAGCGGCTGGCGCTTCGTTGCCTTCGGCAGCTTTCATCGACAGCTTCAGGCGGCCGCGGTCGTCCGTTTCCAGAACCTTGACGCGGACCAGCTGGCCTTCTTTCAGGTAGTCGGCCACGGCGTTGACGCGCTCGTTGGCGATCTGGCTGATGTGCAGCAAGCCGTCCTTGCCTGGCATGACTTGCACGATGGCGCCGAAGTCCAGCAGTTTCAGCACGGTGCCTTCGTAGGTCTTGCCCACTTCGACGGAAGCCGTCAGTTCCTCGATGCGGCGCTTGGCTTCCTGGCCGGCAGCGGCGTCGACGGAAGCGATGGTGACCACGCCTTCGTCGCTGATGTCGATCTGGGTGCCCGTCTCTTCGGTCAGCGCGCGGATCACGGCGCCGCCCTTGCCGATCACGTCACGGATTTTTTCCGGGTTGATCTTGATGGTGATCAGACGCGGTGCGAAATCGGACAGTTCGGTTTTGACGTGCGGCATGGCTTTTTGCATTTCGCCCAGGATGTGCTCGCGGCCTTCCTTGGCTTGCGCCAGTGCCACTTGCATGATTTCCTTGGTGATGCCCATGATCTTGATGTCCATCTGCAGCGCCGTGATACCGTTGCGGGTACCGGCTACCTTGAAGTCCATGTCGCCCAGGTGATCTTCGTCGCCCAGGATGTCGGACAGCACGGCAAACTTGCCGCCTTCCTTGATCAGACCCATGGCGATACCGGCCACGTGCTCTTTCATCGGCACGCCGGCGTCCATCAGTGCCAGGCAGCCGCCGCACACGGAGGCCATCGACGAGGAACCGTTCGATTCCGTGATTTCCGATACCAGGCGCACCGAGTAGCTGAACTCTTCGGCTGCTGGCAGGGCGGCGATCAGCGCGCGCTTGGCCAGGCGGCCGTGGCCGATTTCGCGGCGCTTCGGCGTACCGACGCGGCCCGTTTCGCCCGTGGCGAACGGAGGCATGTTGTAATGCAGCATGAACGAATCGGTGAACTCGCCCATCAGCGCATCGATCTTCTGGCTGTCGCGGGCGGTGCCCAGGGTGGCGACGACCAGCGCCTGCGTTTCGCCGCGCGTGAACAGGGCCGAACCGTGGGTGCGTGGCAGCACGCTGGTGCGGATCGAGATCGGACGCACGGTGCGCGTGTCGCGGCCGTCGATGCGTGGCTCGCCGTCCAGGATCTGCGTGCGCACGATCTTCGCTTCGATGTCGAACAGGATGTTGTTCACTTCCGCGCTGTCGATGGACGCGCCGCCGGCAGCTGCCGCTTCCGCCGTCAGGTCGGCGATCACTTCCGACGTTGCCGCCTTCAGCTTGGCCGTACGCTCTTGCTTGTCCTTGGTTTGATATGCATCATTGATCTTGGCGTTGGCGAAATGCGCGACGCGGGCGATCAGTGCTTCGTTCTTCGGCGCAGGCGCCCATTCCACTTCCGGCTTGCCGCCGTCACGCACCAGGTCGTGAATCGCGTCGATGACGACTTTCATCTGGTCGTGGCCGAAGACCACGGCGCCCAGCATGATTTCTTCGGACAGCTGCTGCGCTTCCGATTCGACCATCAGCACGGCCGTTTCGGTACCGGCGACCACCAGGTCCATTTGCGACGTTTTCAGTTGCTGGACGGTCGGGTTCAGGATGTACTGGCCATTGGCGTAACCGACGCGCGCGGCGCCGATCGGGCCGTTGAAAGGCACGCCCGAGACGCACAGGGCGGCCGAAGCGCCGATCATGGCGGCGATGTCCGGATCGATTTCAGGGTTGACCGACAGCACGTGAATGATGACTTGCACTTCATTCAGGTAGCCTTCCGGGAACAGCGGACGGATAGGACGGTCGATCAGACGCGATGTCAGTGTTTCTTTTTCGGAAGGACGGCCTTCGCGCTTGAAAAAACCGCCCGGGATTTTACCGGCAGCATAGGTTTTCTCGACATAATCAACCGTCAAAGGGAAGAAATCCTGGCCTGGCTTGGCATCTTTGCGTGCCACCACCGTTGCCAGAACGACGGTATCCTCGATCGACACCAGCACTGCGCCGGATGCCTGACGTGCGATTTCGCCGGTTTCCAGGGTCACTTGATGTTGACCGTACTGGAAGGTTTTCGTAACTTTGTTAAACATGGGGTATCCCTTTTCTAATTGCCGACAGATTTTCAGGGGCTGTCGTTCACCTCACCACAGGCGGCGTAAAAATGCTGCCTTTACTTGTTTCCACCTTTGCTACATTGCTTCTAAAACATGATATCTGTAAGAGAATACTTCACTTGCGGACATAAATCCGGAATTCAAATGACAAAATGCCCGCGTCAGCGAACTGGCGCAGGCATTTCTGTATAAACCTTGTACGGCAAAAATTACTTGCGCAGACCAAGTTTAGCGATCAGGTCGCGATAACGGGTAGCGTCTTTAGCCTTCAGGTAGGACAACAGGCTCTTACGACGGTTGACCATCATGATCAGGCCGCGGCGGGAGTGGTGGTCTTTCGAGTGGGCTTTGAAGTGGCCGTTCAGTTCGTTGATGCGAGCTGTCAGCAGTGCAACTTGCACTTCAGGGGAGCCGGTGTCGTTTTGACCACGTGCGTTGTCCGCGATGATAGCGGCTTTGTTGATGTTTTCTACTGTCATGATAAACCTTTCACATGCGGTGCACAGAGTCTGAACCCTATCCACCGTGAACTACGATTATTAAAATACTGGCCCATAGCTACAAACCAGACGCGCAAGTATATCGGAAAAATGCCCGCCTGTATCCTGTCGCGCGGGCTTTTCTCGGCGCATGATAGGATTTTCCCGCTTTTCAGGAGGACAAACATGAAAAACATGCTCAAATTAGCAACACCGCTATGGCTGGCCCTGCTGGCCGGCTGCGCCAACTGGAACGCCCCGCCGCCGCAACCGGGCGAGCCGCGCGCCGCCGTGGAAGCGCGCCTGGGCCGCCCCACGGCCGTCTACCAGCTGCCCACGGGGCCGGAACTCGAATACGCCAAGGGGCCGTATGGCCAATATACCTACATGGCCCGCTTCGGCCCCGACGACAAGTTGATTTCGTTTGAGCAAGTGCTCGACACGCCGGGCTTTGCCCGCATCAAGGTGGGCGTCTCGACGCAGCAGGACGTGCTGCAGACGCTGGGCCGCCCGACGGAAACTTCCTACCTGGCCATCCCGAAACTGACCGTCTGGTCCTACCGCTACAAGGAATCGGGCGTGTGGGATTCCATGATGCACGTGCACTTCGACCACGACGGCATCGTGCGCATGATGATGAACGGCCCCGATCCGGCCAAGGAAGAGCGGCGCTTTTTCTGGTAAAACATTACCGGCGTAACGACGCCTGATAAAACCGTAGCGAGCGGAAGAGAGAGGTGGCTAAGAAGCGCAACCGTACTCTAGTACGGTGAGCATCGCAGGCCACCTATATCGACGCGCAGTAGGTTTAATCAGGCGTCCTTCACTAAGGCTGCGGGTCGATGCGCTCGTCTTTCGCGTGCAATTTATTGAGCGCCGACAGATACGCCTTGGCCGAGGCGACGATGATGTCGGGGTCGGCGCCCACGCCGTTGACGATGCGCCCGTCGCGCGACAGGCGCATCGTCACTTCGCCCTGCGACTGCGTGCCCGTGCTGATGGCATTGACGGAGAACAAGACCAGTTCGGCGCCACTGGCGGCCGCGCTTTCGATGGCGTTGACGGTCGCGTCGACAGGGCCGTCGCCCTTGCCCTCGCAGCTGCGCTTTTCGCCGCCAACGAGAAATTCCACGCGCGCATGGGGCACGGCGCCCGTCGTCGACTGCTGTGCCAGGGAAATGAAACGGTAGTGCTCACTCTCCTGCGCCTGCTGCTCCTCGCTGACAAGGGCCATGATGTCCTCGTCGAAAATCTCGGATTTCCTGTCCGCCAGCTCCTTGAAGCGGATGAAGGCCGCGTTGACTTCCGCCTCCGAGTCCAGGGCGATGCCCAGCTCCTGCAGGCGCTGCTTGAAGGCGTTGCGCCCCGACAGTTTGCCCAACACGATCTTGTTTGCCGTCCAGCCCACGTCTTCGGCGCGCATGATTTCATACGTCTCGCGCGCCTTCAAAATGCCGTCCTGGTGGATGCCGGACGCGTGCGCAAAGGCGTTGGCGCCCACGACGGCCTTGTTCGGCTGCACGGCAAAGCCCGTGATCTGCGACACCATTTTCGAGGCGGCAACGATTTGCGTCGTATCGATGCCCACCGTCAGATTGTAATAGGCGGCCCGCGTGCGCAGCGCCATCACCACCTCTTCCAGCGCCGTGTTGCCGGCCCGCTCGCCCAGGCCGTTGACCGTGCATTCGATCTGCCGCGCGCCGCCGATCATGACGCCGGCCAGCGAATTGGCCACGGCCAGGCCCAGGTCGTTATGACAATGGACAGACCAGATGGCTTTATCGGCGTTCGGTATGCGTTCGCGCAAGCGGCGGATGGTATTGCCAAAGATTTCAGGCACGGCGTAGCCTACCGTGTCGGGGAAGTTGATCGTGGTGGCGCCCTCGGCGATCACGGCTTCGAGCACGCGGCAAAGAAAGTCTTCGTCGGAACGGCTGCCGTCTTCGGGACTGAATTCGATATCGTCCGTAAACTGGCGCGCAAAGCGCACGGCGTTTTGCGCCTGCAATAGCACTTGCTCGGGCGTCATGCGCAGCTTCATCTGCATGTGCAGCGGCGATGTGGCGATGAAGGTGTGGATGCGCTTGCGCTCGGCGGGCGCCAGCGCTTCGGCGGCGCGGGCGATGTCGCGGTCGTTGGCGCGCGACAGCGAGCAGATCGTCGACTCGCGCACAGCGCCGGCAATCGCCCGTATCGACTCGAAATCGCCCTGCGAGGCGGCGGCGAAGCCCGCCTCGATGACATCGACCTTCATGCGCTCGAGCTGCCTGGCGATGCGCAGCTTTTCCTCGCGCGTCATGGAAGCGCCCGGCGATTGCTCGCCGTCGCGCAAGGTGGTGTCAAAGATGATGAGTCGGTTGCTGGTGCTCATGGCTGCTCCTCGCTGATGGAAAGAAGTGGCTACCGACCCAGGCCGCTGTCAGTGCTCCGGGTCCGTCTGGACTATGCTAACAGGCTTTCCCTTGGCCACGCGCCAGAAAAACACGGCGTAGCCGGACAAGCCATAGGCAACGAAGATGGGGAACAACACTTTCGGCGGATCGATGGAAATGAGCGCAAAGAACAGTGCCAGTAGGAACACGACGATGAAGGGCACGGATTTGCGGAAATTGACATCCTTGAAGCTGTAGAACGGCACGTTGGTGACCATCGTCAGGCCGGCGAACAGGGCGATCGTCCACGAGACCCAGGCCAGCTGGTTGCCGGCAAATTCCAGGTCATTCATCAGCAGGATGAAGCCGGCCACCATGGCGGCGGCCGCCGGGCTGGGCAAGCCCTGGAAGAAGCGCTTGTCGACCACGGCGATATTCGTGTTGAAACGGGCCAGGCGCAGGGCGGCGCCGGCGCAATACACGAAGGCGGCCAGCCAGCCGAGTTTGCCCATGCCGCGCAGCGACCATTCGTAGATGACCAGCGCCGGCGCGGCGCCGAACGACACCATGTCCGACAGGCTGTCGTACTGGGCGCCGAATTCGCTCTGCGTATTCGTCAGGCGCGCGATGCGGCCATCGAGGCCGTCGAGGATCATGGCGATGAAGATGGCCCAGGCCGCGTGCTCGAATTTCTGGTTCATGGCCATGACGATGGCATAGAAGCCGCAGAACAGGGCCGCCGTCGTGAAAGCATTCGGCAACAGATAAATACCGCGGCGGCGCAAGGTTTTCTTGCCCGTGCCATCGGCCACCGGCTGGCGCACGAATTTGCTGAAGCGGGAAGCTTTGGATGCTGCGGGAGTGCCGTTCTTGCCTCTACGACGGGGGAAGTTTGCCATGTTGTTCCATATCTTGTGTACTGCGGGGGATTCGGTGCCAGGTGGCGCGCGCACGGCCATTACACCACGCGCGCGCCGATCTTGCCATTATAGAGGAGCCGCCGCCAAAGAAAAGTGCGATGGAGCAAGCTTGGCAAGATTGATGGCCATTCACATGATCACTTGAACTTGATTTTGGCAACCAGACCCATGTTCAGGGTGGTCTCGCCCGGCTCGAAGCTCGGCTCGGCCACCTGGCTGCCGCCATATGCCATTGCATCGGCGCTCATGGCGCGCGCGCCCGTCACGTTGACGCGCTGCGCATAATTGCCCGAACCTTCGAAATCGATGGTGTCGATCACGGCATCATTGACGTTGCGGCCCATGGCGCCGGCGATGGCGGCCACGCGTTCGTTGAGGTTCTTGTAGGCGGCAGCGATGCGCTGGTCGTCGAGCTTGCGCACGGTGGCGGGCGCCAGGCCGAAGTTCAGGCGGTTCAGGGTCAGCACGCCTTGCGCCGCGGAAACGGTTTTCGGCAGGGCGGCCAGGTTGCTCGTCGTCACCTGCAGGTACTGGCCTACGCGCCAGCCCGTCGGCACGCGGGCCTTGGCCACGCTGCCTGGCGGCAAGGGCGCCGCTTCCGGGTACACGGCATACGTGTAGTAGCCCTGGGTCTTCAGCACGGCTTGCGGGTCGGCCTTCTTGACGATGGCCACGCCCTGGTTCATCTTCTGGTTCACGCGCGAGGCGGCGGCGGCCTTGTCCTTGTCCTGCTCTTCGATGGCCAGGGTGACGGTCACCTGGTCATTCGCATGCACCACTTCGCCATTCGCGGGCACGACCACGAGGGTGCCGGCGGTGGGCAAGGTCTGGGCGTGTGCGCCCAGGGCTATGGTAGCGGCGGCAGCGGCCAGCAGCGATTTCATGACGGTCATGGTGTTCTCCTGAAAAATAATGGGGCAAAAACGACCATGGGGCCAGCAGCCCCATGATCATCTTAAAACATGCTAACGCGGAAACATTTCCACGCGTATGCGCTTACTTGAACTTGACCTTGCCGACGACGCGCATGTCGAGCGTCGTTTCGCCCGGCTCGAAGCTCGGTTCGGCGACGACGCTGTCTTCGGCCATCTTGGCGCTGCGCATCATCATCGGCGCGGCGGCGGGACGGCTTTCCGTGGCGTAATTACCCGAACCTTCGAAGTCCACCGTATCGAGCACGGCGTCGGACACGTTGCGGCCCATGGCCTTGGCGATGGCGGCCACGCGCTCGTTGAGGTTTTTATAGGTGGCGGCGATGCGCTGGTCATCCAGCAGGCGGATGGTTTCCGGCTTCAGGCCGAAATTCAAGCCGTTCAGGGTCAGCACGCCTTGCGCCGCCGACACGGTTTTCGGCAGGGACGCCAGATTGGCCGTCGTCACTTCCAAGTACTGGCCCACGCGCCAGGCCGTTGGCAAACGCGGCTTGGCCACGGCGCCGGCCGGCAATGGGCGCTCTTCCGGATACACGGGATAGGTGTAGTAGCCATACGATTTCAGCGCGGCCGATGGATCGGCCTGCTTGACGATGGCGATGCCCTTGTTCATCTTCTGGTTCACGCGCGACGCGGCGGCGGCCTTGTCCTTGTCCTGCTCTTCGATGGCCAGGGTGGCGACCACCTGGTCGTTGACATGCTTGACTTCGCCAAATGCGGGGACGACCACCAGGGTGCCGGAAGTCGGCAGGGATTGCGCTTGGGCGCTCAGGGCAACGGTGGCTGCGGCGGCAACAAGGACGGATTTCATCACGGTCATGGGGGGTACTCCTAGGTGGTTAATGTGGCTGACAGCCCGCGCAAGGGACGCTTTTGCCATCCCTTTCGCTTGAGAAACTTGTCAAACTGTGTAGATTCTAACGCCTCGCTCATTCCTGTGGCGCAAATTAACAAATCGTCACAAAATGCGCTTGCCAGTCACATCTGCTCACATTTCAATACAGCGTCACTATAAATAACAGTGTTGTTAATGACCGATTACCGCGCCGCCGCTGCGCCGGCCCGGCTTGAAACTGTGGCGGTGCGCGCGCCAGGCGATGCTCAAGGCCACCAGCAGCAAGGCCAGCATGGCCCACGGGAACGACGCCACGCCATAGCCGTCGAGCAGCATGCCGCCGGCCAGGCCGCCGCCCGCGATGGCCACGTTCCAGATGGTCGCCACCATCGCCTGCGCCACGTCCATGCCCTCGCCGGCCGCGTCCGCCGACGCCGTCTGCAGCAGGGTGCCGGCGCCGCCAAAGGTGATGCCCCAGATGGCCATGCTGACATAGATGACGATAGCGGAATCCATCGCCAGCCCCAGCGCCACCATCACGAGGGCAAAGGCGACGATGCAGCCCAGCACGAGCGGGCGCAGCCAGCGGTCGATCAGCTGGCTGACCAGCCAGATGCCGGCCAGCGAGCCCACGCCATACACGAGCAGCACGAGGTCGACGCGGGGACGCAGGCCGGACGGCGCCAGGAAAGGCGCGATATACGTATATAAAATATTATGCGCCAGCATCCAGGCGACGATTACCGCCAGAATCGGCCGCACGCCCGGCGTCATGAACACCTGGCGGATCGACAGGCGCTCGCCCTGCTTTTGCCCCGGATAGTCGGGCACGGCCAGCAGCACCCACGCGACCAGCACCACGGCCAGGCCGGACAGGATGCCGAAGATGCTGCGCCAGCCCAGCACGCCGCCCATCAAAGTGCCCAGCGGCACGCCCAGCGACAGGGCCAGCGGCGTGCCGATCATGGCGATGGCCATCGCCCTGCCCTGCTGTTCCACGGACACCATGCGGCGCGCGTAGCCGGCCATCAGGCCCCAGGCCAGCCCGGCGGCCATGCCCGTCACGAAGCGCGCCACCAGGGCGACGAGGTAGTTGGGCGCCAGCGCCGTCGCCGTATTGAAGATCAGGAAGCCGATGATGGCCAGCAACAGGACATTGCGCCGGCGCCAGCTGCTGGTGAGCGCCGTCAGGGGAATCGCCGTCAGGATCGAGCCGATGGCGTAGACGGTCACCAGCTGGCCCGTCATGACTTCGGATATGCCCAGGTCGCGGGCAATCTGCGGCAGCAAGCCGGCCGGCAAGGTTTCCGACAGGAGGGCGAGGAACGCCGTCATGGCCAGGGCCAGCAAGGCCAGCACGGGAAGCCGTTCGGGAATGGAGGAGTCGGCAGTGCCCGGCATGGGCACTGTGGCGGTAATACGGTCGGTCATAGGGGTCCTTCAGATTGCGCAGGCGGAGAAATGGCTACATAAGCAGCGCCTGGCGTGCTACAAAAGCGGTGATGCGCGTTGCGGTCGGCAGATACCGAAACAGATGCAGTCCAGAGGAAACTGCAAAGGAAGGGCGGAATTGTAAAGCAAACGCAGCAAAAGCGTGCACGCGAAAATAGCCATGCTCAAACAGCCGCGCTCAAGCCGGCGTCATGCAGGCATCGTTGGCCGCCTTGCGTGGCGAAAACCAGGCATTCGATTTCGGACTGTACAGCAAGGCGCAGATGGCGGCGAACAGGAGCGCGCCAGGCAAGACGTGCATCTTCAGCGGCACGGTCGCCAGGCAGAATGCAATGTCGATCACGCCCCACACCAGATACACGGTGCGCGCGCCACGCTGCCTTTGCAGCATGGCCAGCGCTGCCACCACGGTAATGCCCTGACTGAAGATCAAGATCGCGTATTGCACCCCGGCGGGAATCACGCCGTCCGCCATCCACGCCTGCATCGCGGGATCGTTGCGGCCGAGGTAGGCGGACACCAGCGCCGACAGCGAGCCGATGACCAGAAACCAGCAGCTGATGGCAACCGAGACGGGACGCTTGAGCACATGAAGATTGCCGACAAAAACTTTAGAAAAAACAAGCATGAGGCTGACGGTATGGTTGAATGGGCCTGATTGTAACGGATGTTGGCGGCCAAACGCCCGCGCAAAAAAAAGCCGGCTTGCGCCGGCTTCCTGTGAAGAACGATAACAGCTTAGTTCTTCGACTGGTCCACCATCTTGTTCTTGGCGATCCAAGGCATCATGGCGCGCAGTTTCGCGCCCACTTCTTCGATCTGGTGCTCGGACGTCAGGCGGCGGCGCGAGATCAGGGTCGGTGCGCCTGCCTTGTTTTCCAGGATGAAGCTCTTCGCGTATTCGCCCGTCTGAATGTCTTTCAGACATTGACGCATCGCATCCTTGGTGGCCGAGGTCACGACTTTAGGACCGGTCACGTATTCGCCGTATTCGGCGTTGTTCGAGATCGAGTAGTTCATGTTGGCGATGCCGCCTTCATAGATCAGGTCGACGATCAGCTTCAGTTCGTGCAAGCACTCGAAATACGCCATTTCAGGCGCATAGCCCGCTTCCGTCAGGGTTTCGAAGCCGGCCTTGATCAGTTCTACAGCGCCGCCGCACAGCACGGCTTGTTCGCCGAACAAGTCCGTTTCGGTTTCTTCACGGAAATTCGTTTCGATGATGCCGGCACGGCCGCCGCCGTTGGCCGACGCGTACGACAGGGCGACGTCGCGGGCGATGCCCGATTTGTCCTGGTACACGGCGATCAGGTGGGGCACGCCGCCGCCCTGGGTGTAGGTGGCGCGCACGGTGTGGCCCGGCGCTTTCGGCGCAACCATGATCACGTCCAGGTCGGCGCGTGGCACGACTTGGCCGTAATGCACGTTGAAGCCGTGGGCGAAGGCCAGCACGGCGCCCTGCTTGGCGAACGGCGCGATGTTTTCGTTGTAGACCTGGGCGATGTTTTCATCCGGCAGCAAGATCATGATGACGTCGGCCGCTTTCACGGCGTCGTTGACTTCCGCTACTTTCAGGCCGGCTTGCTCGACCTTGGTCCACGAAGCGCCGCCCTTGCGCAGGCCGACGGTGACGTTGACGCCCGAATCGTTCAGGTTTTGCGCGTGCGCATGGCCTTGCGAGCCGTAGCCGATGATGGCAACGTTTTTGCCCTTGATCAAGGAGAGGTCAGCGTCTTTGTCGTAAAAAACTTTCATGGTATTTCCTATCATTTGATGATGCGTTGTATGGGGGTGCGGCCGTGGCCGCGTACTGCTGTTCTTATACTTTTATACTTTGAGGATGCGTTCGCCGCGGCCGATGCCGGAACCGCCCGTGCGGACGGTTTCCAGGATGGCGGCGCGGTCGATCGAATCGATGAACGCGTCGAGCTTGACCTTGTTGCCGGTCAGTTCGATCGTGTACGTCTTTTCGGTGACATCGATGATGCGGCCACGGAAGATATCGGCGGTGCGCTTCATTTCCTCGCGCTCCTTGCCCACGGCACGAACCTTGATCAGCATCAACTCGCGTTCGATATGCTGGCCTTCGGTCAGGTCCACCACCTTCACCACCTCGATGAGGCGGTTCAGGTGCTTGGTGATCTGCTCGATGATGTCGTCCGAGCCGCTGGTGACGATAGTCATGCGCGACAGGGTCGAGTCTTCCGTCGGCGCCACGGTCAGTGTTTCAATGTTGTAGCCGCGTGCCGAGAACAGGCCCACCACGCGCGACAGGGCGCCCGCTTCGTTTTCCAGCAAGACAGAAATAATATGGCGCATGATTAGAGATCCTCCGAACCGAGCATCATTTCGGACAGGCCCTTGCCGGCTTTCACCATTGGCCACACGTTTTCGGACTGGTCGGTAATGAAGTTCATGAATACCAGCCTGTCTTTCATGCCAAACGCCTCTTTCAGGGCGCCGTCGACGTCGCCCGGTTTTTCAATTTTCATGCCCACGTGGCCGTATGCTTCGGCCAGCTTCTCGAAGTCGGGCAGCGAATCCATGTACGACTCGGAATAGCGCGAACCGTAGTCGATCTCCTGCCACTGGCGCACCATGCCGAGGAAACGGTTGTTGAGCATGATGATCTTCGGCGTCAGGTGATACTGCTTGCACGTGGCGAGCTCCTGGATGCACATCTGGATCGAGCCTTCGCCCGTGATGCAGGCAACGGTGGCGTCCGGATTGGCCATCTGCACGCCCATGGCGTACGGCAAGCCGACACCCATGGTGCCCAGGCCGCCGGAATTGATCCAGCGGCGCGGCTTGTCGAAACCA
Source organism: Janthinobacterium sp. TND4EL3 (assembly GCF_900156175.1). Classification (GTDB taxonomy): domain Bacteria; phylum Pseudomonadota; class Gammaproteobacteria; order Burkholderiales; family Burkholderiaceae_D; genus Janthinobacterium. The sequence goes on along the minus strand of NZ_FTMV01000003.1, from coordinate 432,274 downwards.
TAATATTGTGCGGCCCACATCTGATGCTGGCCCACGTCGGACGTGATGAAGGCATCGCCCTTGGTGATCTGGAACACTTTTTCCACCACCGCTTGCGGCTTGATGACCAGGTCGGACGTCGGGTATTTCAGGCATTCGCGGCCACGCCATTCGGCGATCTGCTTCCACCAGTTGCTCAAGGCATTGACGTTCGGCTTGGCTTCGGCCGCGTCCAGTTGCGCGAGGAACTCGATCAGCACGTCCTTGACGTTGCCGACGATGGGGATATCGACCTTGACGCGCTTGGAAATCGACGATGGATCGATGTCCACGTGAATGATCTTGCGCGGATGCGAGGCGAAATGCTTGGGGTTGCCGATCACGCGGTCATCGAAACGGGCGCCGATGGCGATCAGCACGTCGCAATTCTGCATCGCCATGTTCGCTTCATAGGTGCCGTGCATGCCGGGCATGCCGACATACTGCTCGCTCGAGGCGCGGTAGCCGCCCAGGCCCATCAAGGTGTTGGTGCACGGGAAACCCAGGCGGTCGACCAGCTTGTTCAGCTCGGGAGCCGCATGCGCCAGGATGACGCCGCCGCCCGTGTAGATCATCGGGCGTTCGGCTTGCAGCAGCAGCTGCACGGCCTTGCGGATCTGGCCCGAGTGGCCTTTGTCGACGGGACGGTAGGAACGCATCTCGACTTCCTTCGGATAGTCGAAATGGCATTTGTGCATGCTGATATCCTTGGGGATATCGACCAGCACGGGTCCCGGACGGCCGGTACGGGCGATGAAGAAGGCTTTCTTGATCGTCGCTGCCAGGTCCTTGACGTCCTTGACGAGGAAGTTGTGCTTGACGACGGGGCGCGTGATGCCGACCGTGTCGCATTCCTGGAACGCATCCTGCCCGATGGCGTGGCTCGGCACCTGGCCGGAGATCACCACCATGGGAATCGAGTCCATGTACGCGGTCGACAGGCCCGTGACGGCATTCGTGACGCCCGGACCGGACGTGACGATGGCGACACCGACCTTGTTCGAGCTGCGCGAATAGGCATCGGCGGCGTGGATCGCGGCCTGCTCGTGGCGTACCAGGATATGCTGGAATTTGTTTTGCTGGAAGATGGCGTCGTAGATATAGAGTACGGCTCCGCCCGGATATCCAAAGACGTGCTCGACGCCCTCTTCAGCCAGACAGCGCACGACAATTTCTGCGCCCGTGATCGGTCCTGTTGCGGAACCTGTTGCAGGTCCCTTTGCTTCGGTATTCATGAAACATTCCTTTCAAGGTCCATTGGAGATTGATCGGATGTTCTTTCCTGACGAGGTACGCCTAACGCAACAGTGCTCCTGCTTCCCTTTTCATGCGGTCACGCAATTTCTTTGGGCACCCATAGATACCTTACAAAACAACGCTTAACGCAACTCGTTTGGCCGGAGTTTCTGTGGCGCCTGTACGAACCGCTCGCGCTTGTGGCGCGGGTTAGAACAAACTGCCTACAAATGAAAGCGCGTCTTGCCGCTGCTGGCCTTGTGTGCCGGTCGCGACCTGACCATAGGGCTTTGGGGTGTTCAAAGCGTCCCCTACGTTATCGCGTTGCACCATTATGGTCAAGGAAAATGTCGGCTTCGCTGCATTTTTGCTCGCACAACATGCAAAAATCCTGCGGAAACGCACATTTTTTGCTAGCATGCTCATGGTTGCAAAAAGCATACCCGCCTCCCTTTCGCCCACAGCACACGCAGCCGTTAGCTCGCCCCCATACCGCATGGCAACAGACAAAGAATTATCCGACTTTCTAGAAAATGTCGAGCGGCGCGCTTTCAAGCAGGCCGCCTACGCGGTCCGCAAGGATGAATCGGCACTCGACATCGTGCAGGACGCGATGATCAAACTGGCAGAGAAATACGGCGACAAACCGGCCGCCGAATTGCCGATGCTCTTCCAGCGCATCTTGCAGAACACCATACTTGATTATTTCCGCCGCGAAAAAGTGCGCAACACCTGGGTCAGCCTGTTTTCCGGCATGAAGCCCTCGGGCGACGAGCATGAGGATTTTGATATACTTGACACTTATGAATCGGAACAGGGCTCCAGCGCCGCCGAATCCTCGGCCGACCAGGTCGAACGCGCGCAAATCCTTGATTTGATTGATGAAGAAGTACAAAAACTGCCGTCACGTCAACGCGAAGCCTTCCTCATGCGTTATTGGCAGGACATGGATGTGGCTGAAACAGCGGAAGCGATGGGTTGCTCCGAAGGCAGCGTGAAAACACATTGCTCTAGAGCTACCCACACGCTCGCCGAATCGCTGAAAGCCAAGGGAATAAAATTATGAACACCGACGATCTCAATTTCGCTTACAAAGTGCGCCATGCACTGAACGAAAAACTCGACGACCTGCCCGCATCGGCCACCGACCGCCTGGCAGCGGCACGCAAGCTGGCCCTGTCGCGCAAGAAGGCCGACGCCCCCGTCGCCGTGGCCGCGCGTGAAAACGTGTTCGCCGGCGTGGCCAGCCAGTTCTTCGCCGAGCCGCTGTCGTGGCTGGGCCGCATGAGCGTGATCATCCCGCTGCTGCTGCTCGTTGGCGGCATGGTGGGCATCTATCAGTTTGAGCAGGAACAACATATTGCCGAACTGGCAGAAATCGACGCCGCCGTCCTGTCGGACGAATTGCCGCTGTCTGCGTACATGGACCATGGCTTCAACGCCTACCTGACGAAACGCGAGCAATAAGCATGGCACGCTTGAGCGTACGCAAAGGCTGGCTCGCCGCCGGCATCGGCCTGGGCGCCTGCGCCCTGGCTGGCGCCGCCTGGGTAGGCGCGCAGCAACATCCCGCGCCCGCCGCCGCGCCCGTGCCGGCGGCGGCAGCGCCTGCGCCTGCCCCCGTCGCCCCGGCCCCGGCCGTCAAGCCCGGTTCGCCGCGCACGGCCGGCAAGGGCGGCACGCCGCCCAAGGCCAGCGACAACCCATCCTGGAACAAGCTGTCGCGCGCGCAGCAGGAAGCGCTGCAGCCGCTGGCCGCCGAATGGAACAAGCTTGAACCCTTGCGCAAGCAGAAATGGCTCGATATCGCCAACCGCTTTGCCTCGATGACGCCCGACGAGCAAACCCGCGTGCATGAACGCATGCGCGAATGGATCAAGCTGACGCCGGAACAGCGCCGCCTCGTGCGCGAAAATTATGCGCGCACGAAAAAGATTGATCCGGGTCAAAAGTCCGCCCAATGGGAGCAGTACCAGCAGTTGCCGGAAGATCAAAAGAAAAAACTGGCCACGGAACTCGTGCCGAAAAAACCGCTGGGCAAGGTGCCGGCGATCAATTCGAACACGAGCAAGCCGGCCCCCATCCTGCTGCCCGCCACGCCGCCGGCACCTGCGGCTGCCGCGCCCGTCCTGCCGCCCGCTCCCGCAGCGGCCACAGTGCCGGCATCCGATCCCGCCGCGGCCACGCCGCCTGCCGTCGTGCCCGTCACGCCACCCACCACGCCCGCCCCACTGCCGACCAATGCCAAATAGCACGCACGCTGCCAGCAACACTTCCCTCCCGACAATCAAGCGCCGCCTGATTTCCATGGTGTACGAGTCGCTGCTGGCCCTGGCCGTGCTGTTCTTGCCCTTCCTGCTGTTTGAACTGGCCGTGCAGGGCGCCCACACGCCCTTGACGGAACACATGCGCCAGTGCCTGGCCTTTCTCGTCATGGGCGCGTATTTCATCCATCAGTGGAGCCGCGAAGGCCAGACCCTGGCCATGAAGACGTGGCGCCTGAAAGTGGTGCTGCCGGGCCACGCGCACGTGCCGCTGCGCGTGGCCGCCTGCCGCTACATCCTGGCCTGGATGTGGCTGCTGCCGGCCCTGCTGGTGGCGTATGTATTCGATTTGCAGCACTGGACGGCATTGGGCGCCATCGGTATCGGCATCCTCGCCTGGTCGGCCACGGCCCTGTTCACGGGCAATGGCCAGTTCCTGCACGACAAGCTGCTGGGCACGCAGATCGTGCAATTGCCAGCCCCGGCGAAGAAGTCGAAGAAAGTCGCCGCCTGAGTTGTCTCGGCAGGTCTTGACCTGCGTCATTGAAGCGCCACGGGGGCTCTGCGATCATGGCATGCCATGAACAATACCGCCCCCCTCCCCCACACACGCTTCGCCAAATACCGCGCGGAAGTCTGCAGCGAAGACGAAGTCAAGCATCTTGTCCACACCTTTTATGCGGCCGCGCGCGACGACGCCATGCTGGGCCCCATCTTTGCCGCCGAGGTCAAGGATTGGGATGCCCACCTGACAACATTGATCGATTTCTGGTCCGGCTTGCTGCGCGGCACCATGCGCTACCACGGCAAGCCGCTGGCGCAGCACGCGAACATGGAACACCTGACGCCGTGCATGTTCCGCCGCTGGCTGACCCTGTTCTTTGCCACCACGGAAAGCATGGGCAACCCGGCCTTGCAGGAAAAGGCCGATGCCATCGCCTTGAATATTGCCGAACGGCTATGGAAAAGCTTCGCGGAAAGCCACGCCATCGTGGCGCCGCAGCTTTAGAATCTTTCGTAACCCTGCAGATAGCGCCATTGCCCCACGGGCATGGCGCCCATCGGGATGCGGCCGATGCGCAGGCGCTTCATGGCGACGACGTCCAGTCCCACCATCTTGCACATATGGGCGATCTGGCCCGGCAGCACGTTTTTCAGCGCGAAACGCAGGCGCGTTTCATTCTGCCAGCTGACCTTGATCGGCGGCAAAGGCTTGCCATTGAAGGGCAAGCCGTGATTGAGCAGCGCCAGGCCGTTTTCCATGATGTCGCCCGACACTTCCACGATGAATTCCTGCTCCACCGTTTTCGCTTCGTCGACAAGCTTGCGGGCCACGCGGAAATCCTGCGTGAACACGAGCAAGCCCGAGGCCATGGTTTCCAGCGGATTGGTGACGGTCAGGCCGATCAGGTGGCGCTTGAGGAAGCGCGTGACGGAGCTGGGCGCCACGTTTTCCGGCGTGAAAATCTCTTCGGGACGCAAGCAGCTCAAGGCCGGCTTGCCTTCGCTGCCGATACCGCCATGGATGCCGGCCGGCTTGTGCAGCAAGATCGTCACGGGCGGCATCTCGTCGAGGGTGGCGTTCGGCAGCAGCACCACTTCCTGGTTGTCGGCCACGCGCGCGCCCGATTCCTCCACCAGCACGCCGTCGACCGTGACCCAGCCGCCCTCGATATACAGCTCGGCCTCGCGGCGTGAACAGGGCACGTCTTCGGACAGGCGCTTGGCCAGGCGGACGGTGGGCATTTCAATAGGTGTGGTCATGGGGGAGGCGCAAAAAGCAAGAGGAGGAGAAAGCCGGTATTGTAACCGACCTGCTCCTCCTCTTTTGCGGTGCGCGCTGCTGACTGTCGGATTACGCTGCGCTAATCCGACCTACCCGACCTACCCGACCATATGCGGTTCTGTAGGTTGGCTTAGCGGCTAGCCGCGTAAGCCAACAATCAGGCTTGTGCCTTGGCCAATTCCTCGGCAAAGAAACGGTGCCCCATCTCTTCCAGGCCCAGGGTCTGCAGCACTTCCTGCAGGCGCTCCGTCGGACGCTGGCGCGGCAAGTTCTTGTAGCTGGCGATGATCAGCTCATTCTTCATCGAATGCTCCCAGCCCACCAGTTCCGTCACGCTGACCTGGTAGCCGTGCGCTTCCAGTTGCAGACAGCGCAGCACGTTGGTGATCTGACTGCCGAACTCGCGCGTGTGCAGCGGGTGGCGCCACAATTCCGTCAAGACATTCTTGCCCAGGCTCTTGCCCTTGTTCTTCTTCAATACGGAAGCGACTTCGGCCTGGCAACATGGCACCAGCACCATGAATTTCGCTTTCTTCTTCAGCGCGAAGTGGATGGCGTCATCGGTGGCCGTGTTGCACGCATGCAAGGCCGTGACGATGTCGATCTGCTGCGGCAGCAAGTTCGATTCCGTCGACTCGGCCACGGACAGGGGTAAAAACGACATGCCGGGGAAGTTGAATTTCTTCGCCAGCTCTTGCGAGCGCTGCACCAGCTCTTCGCGTGTTTCGATGCCGTAGATGTGCGAACCGTCGTTGCCGTTCTTGAAGAACAGGTCGTACAGGATGAAACCGAGGTAGGACTTGCCGGCGCCGTGGTCGACCAGCGACACGCCGGGGTGGTCCAGCTGCACTTCGCGCAGCAGCGGCTCGATGAACTGCGTCAGGTGATACACCTGCTTGAGCTTGCGGCGGCTGTCCTGGTTCATCTTGCCGTCGCGCGTCAGGATGTGCAATTCCTGCAGCAAGGCGACCGACTGGCCATCCTTGATCTCGGGCATGTTGCTGGCGGCCGTGATGATGTCTTTCGGCGCAACGGCTGCGGTGGCGGCGGCTGCCGCGCCCTTAGCGCGCTTCATCGATCCACGCCATCTGTATCGCTTCGAGCACTTTTTCGCCGCCGCGCGTGTGGTCATCGTCGAAGCCGTCCAGTTCCACCACCCAGTTATGCAGGTCGGTGAACCGCACGGTCAGGGGATCGATGTCCGGATGCGCGTCGAACAAAGCCTCGGCGATCGCGTGTATGTCGGACCATTTCATGTTAGTGACTGCCTTCGCTGACCTGGTTGATCGTGTATTTCGGGATTTCGACGACGAGGTCGGCCTCGGCCACGATGGACTGGCACGACAGGCGCGACACGGCTTCCAGGCCCCAGGCCTTGTCCAGCATGTCTTCTTCCAGTTCCGTCGCTTCGTTCAAGGATTCGATGCCTTCGCGCACCAGCACGTGGCAGGTGGTGCAGGCGCACGATTTTTCGCAGGCATGCTCGATGTCGATGTCGTTTTCCAGCAGGATGTCGCAGATGGACTTGCCGCTTGGTGCTTCGATGACGGCGCCGTCCGGGCAAAGCTTGGCGTGCGGCAGGATAACGATTTGTGGCATGGTTTCTTCTTTCAGTCTGTCATTCGGGTCGCGGCCGCGGCGAGTGCCTGCGGCGCGCATGTCAATTATCTTTAAACGACCTGGTCGAGCGATTTGCCCGTCAATGCCGTGCGCACGCTGCGGTCCATGCGGCGCGAGGCGAACTCCTCGGTGCCGTCGGCCAGCAGCTCGATCGCCAGCTTCAATGCCTGGTGGTCGATGGCGCCGCTTTGCGATTGGGCAATAGCGTCGCGCACCTTCTGCATCAAGCCGTCCACGGCCGCGCGCTCGTCCGCGTCCAGCAAGCCGCCGTCTTCATCGAGCGCCGACTGCGTGGCCAGCAGGATGCGTTCCGCTTCCACCTGCTCTTCGCGCAGCGCGCGCGCCACCATGTCGGTGTCGGCCGAGGTGTAGGAATCCTGCAGCATGCGGGCGATGTCGTCGTCGCCCAGGCCGTAGGCGGGCTTGACGCTGATCGACGCTTCCACGCCCGAGCGCAGTTCGCGCGCCGAGACGGACAGCAAGCCGTCCGCATCGACCTGGTAGGTGATGCGGATGCGCGCGGCGCCCGCCACCATCGGCGGAATGCCGCGCAGCTCAAAGCGCGCCAGCGAGCGGCAATCGCTGACCAGTTCGCGCTCGCCCTGCAGCACATGCACGGCCAGGGCCGTCTGGCCATCCTTGAAGGTCGTGAATTCCTGGGCGCGCGCGCACGGTATCGTCGAATTGCGGGGAATGATCTTTTCCACCAGGCCGCCCATGGTTTCGATACCGAGGGACAGCGGAATGACGTCCAGCAGCAGCCAGTCGTCGCCGGCGGCGCGGTTGCCAGCGAGCAAGTTCGCCTGGATGGCCGCGCCCAGCGCCACGACTTTATCGGGGTCGATATTCGCGTGCGGCGTCGTGTGGAAGAATTCGCTCACGGCGCGCTGCACGTGCGGCATGCGCGTGGCGCCGCCCACCATCACCACGCCGTCGACATCGTCCGCATCCACGTTCGCGTCGCGCAAGGCTTTCTTGATGGCGTTCATGGTCTTGCCCACCAGGTGCTGCGTCATGGCGGCAAAGTCGGCCGCCGTGATGCGCAGGTGGATTTCTTCGCCCGAGTTCAGCTTGGCGTCTATCGTCGTTTCCGGCTTGGTCGACAGCAATTCCTTGATTTCGCGCGCTTTCACCATCAGGATGGCCGTGTCTTCGTCCGACAGCGGCGCCAGCTTGGCCTGCTCGCTGATCCAGCAGAACAGGCGGCGGTCGAAATCGTCGCCGCCCAGGGCCGAATCGCCGCCCGTGGACAGCACTTCAAACACACCCTTGCTCAGCTTCAGGATGGAGATATCGAAAGTGCCGCCGCCAAGGTCGTACACGGCGTACACGCCTTCGGAAGCGTTATCGAGGCCGTAGGCGATGGCGGCGGCCGTCGGCTCGCTCAGCAGGCGCAAGACATTGATGCCGGCCAATTGCGCCGCATCTTTCGTCGCCTGGCGCTGGGCATCGTCGAAATACGCCGGCACGGTAATCACGGCGCCCACCAGGTCGTCGCCCAGCGAATCTTCCGCGCGCTGGCGCAGGGTGGCGAGGATTTGCGCCGACACTTCCACGGGGCTTTTCACGCCGGCCACGGTTTTCAGCTGCACCATGCCAGGCGTGTCCTGGAAGTCATAGGGCAGGTTTTCGGCGTAGGCGATGTCGGCCAGGCCGCGGCCCATGAAGCGTTTCACGGACACGATGGTGTTCTTCGGGTCGGTGGTCTGTGCGGCCAGGGCCTTGTAGCCGATGTTCGCATGGCCGTTCGGCAGGTAGCGCACGACGGACGGCAGCAGGGAGTGCCCTTCCTCGTCGTTGAGCACCTCGGGAATGCTGTTGCGCACGGTCGCGACCAGGGAATTGGTGGTGCCAAGGTCGATGCCGACGGCCAGGCGGTGCTGGTGCGGCGCGGTCGACATGCCTGGTTCGGAAATTTGCAGAAGTGCCATTGTATTCGTGCCTCGATTAATTTTTTGCGTGATGCAGCTGATGCCTGTCGCGCATTATAAGACGCGCGCCGGACTGGCGCTTGGTCAGTCAGGCTTCCAGCGCCTCGTATGCAAAACGCACTTCCTCGCCGAATTTATCGAGGAACATCAGGGCGCGCACGCTTTGCGCGGCATTTGCATAGTCGCCCGCGTCGAGCTGGGCCGCTACCTGGGCCAGCAAGGCCTTGCGTTCGCCGCGCAGCTGGCGGTCCAGGGCGTCGAGCGCGTCGGCGTCCTTGCCCGCGCGCGCATCGCCCAGCTCCTCGCGCCATTCCATCTGCTGCATCAGGAAGCTGACGGGCATGGCCGTGTTCGACTCCGTCTGCAAATCGACGCCATTGATCTCGCACAAGTATTGCGCGCGCTTTTGCGGGCTTTTCAGGGTTTGATAGGCTTCATTGGCGCGCGTGGCCCATTGCATGGCGACACGCTTTTCGGCGCTGCTGGCGTTGATGAAGCGGTCGGGATGGACCTTGCCCTGCACGTCGCGGTAAGCCGCGTCAAGCGCGCTCATGTCGAGCGTGAACTGGGCCGGCAACTGGAAGAGTTCGAAGTGGTTTTGCATAGTGTCGGTGGTCGCTGCGCCTCAATCGATGAGTACAGCGCACCGACCGGGGTCTTGCCAGCTTTTAAATTCTAAAGCTCTCGCCGCAGCCGCAGGCGTCTTTTTCGTTCGGATTGTGGAACTTGAAGCCTTCGTTCAAGCCTTCGCGCGCGAAATCGAGTTCCGTGCCGTCGATGTAGGGCAGGCTTTTCGGATCGACGAAGACTTTCACGCCGTGCGACTCAAAAACGCTGTCTTCGGCCGCCGCTTCATCGACGTATTCGAGCTTGTAGGCCAGGCCCGAGCAGCCCGTGGTGCGCACGCCGAAGCGCAGGCCCACGCCCTTGCCGCGCCGTTCGATATAACGGTTGATGTGCTTCGCCGCTTTTTCGGTCAGTGTGATCATGTATTTCTCCGCTACTGCCCCGGCCTTGCGGCCGGGGCGGGCTGCCAACGTTTAAGCTGCTACTGGATGGCGGGTCTGGTAATCCAGAACGGCTGCCTTGATGGCGTCTTCCGCCAGGATCGAGCAGTGGATCTTCACTGGAGGCAGGGCCAGTTCTTCGGCGATCTGCGTGTTCTTGATGGCCAGCGCCTGGTCCAGGGTCTTGCCCTTGACCCATTCCGTCACCAGCGAGCTCGACGCGATGGCCGAACCGCAGCCATAGGTCTTGAATTTCGCGTCTTCGATCAGGCCATCGGCGCCGACCTTGATCTGCAGTTTCATCACGTCGCCGCAGGCGGGCGCGCCCACCATGCCGGTGCCGATGGTTTCATCACCCTTGTCGAAAGCGCCCACGTTGCGCGGGTTTTCGTAGTGATCGAGTACTTTGTCCGAGTAAGCCATTTTGATGCTCCTTTAATATTCTTGCCGGCCCCATCACAGAGGCCACGTGTTGGTTAATGCGCGGCCCATTGAATCGAATTGATATCGATTCCCTCTTTGAACATGTCCCACAGCGGCGACAGCTCACGCAATTTGTGTACTTTCGATTTCAGCAGGTTCACGGCGAAGTCGATGTCTTCCTCGGTCGAGAAGCGGCCGATGGTGAAGCGGATCGAGCTGTGCGCCAGTTCGTCGCTGCGGCCCAGGGCGCGCAGCACGTACGATGGCTCCAGGCTGGCCGAGGTGCAGGCCGAACCGGACGACACGGCGATATCCTTGATCGCCATGATCAGCGACTCGCCTTCGACGTAGTTGAAGCTGACGTTCAGGTTGTGCGGCACGCGGTGGTCCATGTCGCCGTTGATGTAGACTTCTTCGATCTCTTGCAGGCCCTTGGCCAGGCGGTCGCGCAAGGCCTGGATGCGGCCGATTTCGCTGTCCATCTCTTCCTTGGCGATGCGGAAGCTCTCGCCCATGCCCACGATCTGGTGCGTCGGCAGGGTGCCCGAGCGCAGGCCGCGCTCATGGCCGCCGCCGTGCATCTGCGCTTCCAGGCGCACGCGCGGCTTGCGGCAGACGTACAGGGCGCCCACGCCTTTCGGGCCGTAGGTTTTATGTGCGGTGAAGGTCATCAGGTCGACCTTGGTCTTTTGCAGGTCGATGACGACCTTGCCCGTCGCCTGTGCGGCGTCGCAATGGAAGATGATGCCTTTCGAGCGGCAGAACGCGCCGATCTCGTCGATCGGCTGGATCACGCCGATTTCGTTGTTCACCAGCATCACCGACACGAGGATGGTGTCCGGGCGCACGGCCGCGGCCAGCTGCTCGACGGTGATCAGGCCGTTGTCCTGCGGTTCCAGGTAGGTCGCTTCGAAGCCGATGCGTTCCAGTTCGCGCACCGTGTCGAGCACCGATTTATGCTCGGTCTTGACGGTGATGATGTGCTTGCCCTTGGTCTTGTAGAACTGCGCCGCGCCCTTGATGGCCAGGTTGTTGCTTTCCGTCGCACCGGAAGTCCAGATGATTTCGCGCGGATCGGCGTTCACCAGGGCCGCCACGTGGCCGCGCGCCTCTTCCACGGCTTTTTCCGCCGTCCAGCCATACATGTGGCTGCGCGATGCCGGATTGCCGAACTGCTCGCGCAGGTAGGGAATCATCTTGTCGGCGACGCGGGGATCGATCGGCGTGGTGGCCGAGTAATCCATGTAGATCGGGAAATGCGGTGCGGTTTCAAAGTGCACTTGGCCTACGTTTTTTTCTGGGGCGTTCATCAATAACTCCTGCAATCAGCAACTTGGTATTTTGTTATGTTCAACCGAGGGCGGCGTGGTTACGGTGCATCACCATCACGCTTTGTTCGGCAATCTTTTGTCTCTGCTGGTCGACCAGGTCCTGCAGGGACACAGAATCCAGATAATCGACCATTTTTTCGTTGAGCGTGGACCACAATTCATGCGTCATGCAGCGCGCCCCCGTGGCCGCGTCGGCGCCGTGGCAATGTTCCTTGCCGCCGCACTGCGTGGCATCGAGCGGCTCGTCGACGGCGATGATGATGTCGGCCACCGTCACCTTGTCGGCACGGCGCGCCAGGCTGTAGCCGCCGCCCGGACCGCGGATCGACTCGACGATCTCATGCCGGCGCAGCTTGCCGAACAGCTGTTCCAGGTAGGACAGGGAAATCGACTGGCGCTGGCTGATGCCGGACAAGGTGACCGGTCCCTTGCCTTGGCGCAGGGCAAGATCGATCATCGCAGTCACGGCAAAACGGCCTTTTGTAGTCAGACGCATACATCCTCTGGTCAACTGGTTTAAAATATTGCGGTTTTTCAACTCCTCAAACCCCGAGTAGTTGAATGATTTAGTCAAGTATAACAAATTCGGCGGGGTTTGTCAGAGCGCCCCGCGATGACCACAGGGCTGGCAGGGGCATGGCCGGCCGCGCCAGGCGCGGCGGCATCAGGAAAACAACAGTACTGCTCAGGCACGCAGAGCGCTGCGTACTTTCATTAACTCAAACCCCAGCAGGTTCAAGCCGTCCCAGCGCGATGGATCGCCGATGCGCGGATTGTCCGACGCCAGGCCCACGCCCCAGATGCGGTCGACGGGACTGGCTTCGACGATGACGCGCTCGCCCGTGCCCAGCAGGAACTTGCGCAGCGCGGCTTTTTGCGAGAACTTGGCAAAGTTGCCATCGAAGACGATGCCCGCGCGCGCCGCTTCCCAGACCTTGGCGTCGAAATTGGCCACTTCGCGCCCCAGCTTCTTCACTTCCGACGGCCGTTCGGCCGCCACGATGCGCGCCTGCACGGCCGTGTCGCCAAACAGGGCCGCCTTTTGCGCCATCATGTAATGCTCGGCCGTCGCATACGTCACTCCCGCCAGGCTGAACGGCGACGGAAACCACTGGCTGAAGCAGCTTTTGTCGGGCACCTGCGGCTGCGCCGGCGTGTGGCCCCAGAAATACAGATAGTCGGGCACGCCGCCGGCCGCGATCCACGCCTTCAATTCTTCCACGTTACTGATTTGCATATTCCCCGCACTTCCGCCAGACAGGCGCCAATTCAATCTCAGGCACGCAACAGCTGCATCGGGCCGAACAAGGCCTGCATGTCGCTGTTGCCGATAAAGGACAGATTATACGGATGTTCCGCCGTGACCTGCGGCAACAATGCCGCCGCCGGCAAGCGCTTGATCAGCTCTGCAATCTTGCCCCACAGCACCAGTTGCGGCAGGGCCGCGCCGCCCGGCCGTGCCAGCGCTTCCAGCACCACCTGCAGGAAGGGCAGCCAGCCGCGCGCATCCTGCACGGGCGGCACGTGGGAACGGAACACCAGCGCCGCGTTGAGCAGCAAAAAGCCCTGTTCCGTCATCTTGCGCTGCAAGTCGGGCAGGGTCTGGATCACGCCGCTGTCCGGTAGCTGCGCGGCCGCCGCCACGGGCGCCATGGCGGCGCCGGAAGTATCGCCAGCCTGCAGCTGGCCATCGGCCACCAGCAGCATCTTCATGAAGTTGCGCAGGGACGTGGCGCGGTTGACGGGCTTCGACAGGCCCGTCGCCGACCACAGCCCCCCGACGGCGCCATCCATGAAGCACACGCCCGTGGCGCTGTCGGCGCGCGGATACGGCCCCTCGCCCACCAGCACGTAGCGCACCTGCGCCAGCGGCAAGGCAAAGGCGGCGAACAGCCTGCCCTGCGTGGGCAGGTAATCGTCGGCGGCCAGCGCCGGCAGGTAGGCGGGATCGGCCGCCATCACGGCGTGCAGGCCGCGCAGCAGGATGGGCCGCCAGGAAGCATGCGCCAGGGACAGGGCATCGGTGATGCTGGCAGGAACGATTGTTGCGGTCATGGCGCGTCAGTAAAATATTTGGGCAAACGCAAATTGTAGCCTACCGGCAAGCAGGCATTGACTGCCCAAAATCAATTCCGCATAAAAAAGCCCCGGCCTGCATGCTGGCCGGGGCGGCTTGCGTTTGATGCGGCGCAACCTTACTCGGCGTCAGGCTGGCGCGACGGATGGGCGGCGGCAAACGCGGGCAAGCCGGCGCAATGCGCATGGATGCGCGCCACGCGCGGGTAAGGCGCCAGGTCGATGGCGAAGCGCTGCGCATTGAACACCTGCGGCACGAGGCAGCAGTCGGCCATCGTGGGGCTGTCGCCATGGCAGAACAGGGCCGTGCCGGCAGGATCGCCCTGGGCCAGCAGCGCCTCGACGGCCGCCAGTCCTTCGGCCATCCAGTGGCGGTACCATTCCTGCTTGGTTTCCTCGGACAGGCCCAGCGTCCCTTTCAGGTACTTCAGGACACGCAGATTCGTCAGCGGATGGGCGTCGCAGGCGATCGCCAGCGCCAGCGCGCGCACGCGGGCGCGTCCCAGCGCGTCGGCCGGCAGCAGGGGCGCGGCCGCGTGCGTCTCGTCGAGGTATTCGAGGATGGCCAGCGACTGCGTCAGGATGGCGCCGTCGTCATCGAGGGCCGGCACCAGCGCCGACGGGTTGACGGCGCGGTAGGCCGGCAGCAGCTGCTGGCCGCCGTCCTGCAGCAGGTGCACGGCGATGCTGTCGTAATCGATGCCCTTCAAATTGAGGGCGATGCGCACGCGGTAGGCGGCCGAACTGCGGAAATAGGTGTACAGCTTCATGGGGCGCCCTCCCCTCAGGCGCGGCCAGCATACAGCGCGACCGCCTGCTCGATGCTGCCGAAAATGCTGGCGCCGGCCGCGTCGCGCATCTCGATGCGCACCGTGTCGCCAAACTTCAGGTAGGCCGTCTTCGGCGCGCCGTGCTCGATGGTTTCATACATGCGCACTTCGGCCAGGCAGCAGTAGCCCACGCCGCCATGCTCGATGCTGGAACCGAACAGGTTGCCCTGCTTGTTCGACACGGTGCCCGAGCCGACGATGCTGCCGGCGCCCAGTTCGCGCGTCTTCGCCGCATGGGCGACGAGCTGCGCAAAATTGAAGGTCATGTCTTCGCCCGCATTGGGTTTGCCGAAGGGCTGGCCGTTCAGGTCCACCAGCAGCGGCAGGTGCAGCTTGCTGTCGGCCCAGTCGGCCCCCAGTTCATCGGGCGTGACGGCGACGGGCGAAAATGCGCTGGCCGCCTTCGACTGGAAGAAGCCGAAGCCCTTGGCCAGTTCGCCCGGGATCAGGTTGCGCAGCGAGACGTCGTTGACCAGCATCACCAGGCGAATCGCCTTGGCTGCATCGGCCACGCTGGCACCCATGGCCACGTCGCCCGTGACGACGGCCACTTCCGCCTCCAGGTCGATGCCCCACTCTTCCGACAGGGCGAAGATAGGGTCGCGCGGGCCGATAAAGCTGTCCGAGCCGCCCTGGTACATCAGCGGGTCCGTGTAGAACGAAGCCGGCACTTCCGCGTTGCGCGCCTTGCGCACCAGTTCCACGTGGTTGATGTAGGCCGAACCGTCGGCCCACTGGTAGGCGCGCGGCAGCGGCGAGTGGCACAGTTTGGCGTCAAACGGCTGCGCGTCGGGCGCCTGGCCCGCGTTCAGGGCCGCGTAGGCCTGCTCCAGCTTCGGCGCCACGGCGTCCCAGTTGTCGAGCGCCGCCTGCAGGGTGGGGGCGATGGCGGCCACGCGCTGGTACTGGCGCAGGTCGCGGCTGACGAGGATCAGGGCGCCGTCGCGGCTGCCGTTTTTCAGGGTTGCGAGTTTCATGGTTTTCCTTGTGTGGCGTAGTATTCAGGTGGCGTCAGTCCACGGCGCTCAGGCGTCGGCCGGCGCGTGCATCCAGGCGGCGTGCTTCGGTGCGCGGCGCGTCTGCGACCATTCTTCCAGCATTTCCCATTTGACGGCGTCCAGTTTGGCCATCATCTCGGGCGTGCCCACGTTGGCCGCCAGCTCCAGGCGGTGGCCGTTCGGATCGAAGAAATAGATCGACTGGAAGATGGCGTGGTTCACGGGGCCCAGCACGTCGATGCCGGCCGCCACCAGGCGCTCCTTGGCGGCCAGCAGTTCCTCCATGCTGCCCACTTCCAGCGCCAGGTGCTGCACCCAGGCCGGGGTATTGCGGTCGCGGTCCATCGGCGGCTGCGTCGGCAGTTCAAAGAAGGCCAGCACATTACCCTGGCCCGCGTCGAGGAAGACGTGCATGTACGGGTCCGGCGCCTTGGTCGACGGCACCAGGTCTTCGGCGATGGCGAGGACGAAATTCATGTTCAAATGCTTGACGTACCACTCGACGGTCTGCTTCGCGTCGATGCAGCGGTAGGCGACGTGGTGGATCTGCTTGATTTTCATGCGGTCTGTCTCCGATGGATGGCGCCCTGGGCGCGATGTTTTTCAGCTTTTCACCATTAGAATCGACTTCCAGCTATCATACAAACAATATTTAACCATTGATTTATCGGATTACCTCATGAGTCCCAGCCTGCGCCAGATGCGCGCCTTCGTCGCGCTTGCCAAGACCGGCAGCTTTACCCTGGCGGCCGAATACCTGCACGTGACGCAATCGGCCTTGAGCGGCTTGATCAAGGAACTGGAAAGCGTGCTGGGCGTGCGCGTGGTCGAGCGCAGCACGCGCAAGACGCAGCTGTCGGAAATCGGCCGCGAACTGTATCCGCTGTTCGAGAAGATGATCGAAGACCTCGACGGCGCCATGGCCGGCATCGCCCAGCGCAAGGCGCTCAAGACCGGCATGGTGCGCATCGCCGCGCCGCAGATGATGGCGTGCACCCTGCTGCCGGAAGTGATCGCCGCCTACCGCCAGGCGCACCCGGACGTGCAGCTGCGCCTGGTCGACTGTCCGGTGGAAAACGTGTCGGCGCGCGTCTTCAGCGGCGAAGTCGATTTCGGCATCGGCCCCGAGCGCGACCCGACGGCGGAAATCGCCGCGCAAGTGCTGTTCGAAATGCCCTTCGTGCTGGTCTTCCCGGAGCAGCATCCGCTGCAACAGAAAGAGCGGGTCACCTGGGCCGACGTGGGCGACTACCCGTTCATCTCGCTGCAGGGCCAGTTCACGGAACGCCTGCTGCGCGACATGCACGGCGCGTTTCGCGAGCTGTCGCTCAACCCCTACAACGAAGTGACCTTCATGACGACGGCGCTGGCCATGGTCAGCGCCAACCTGGGCATCACGGTGTGCCTGCCGTACGCGGAACCGATGGTCAAACTGTATCAACTGCAGATGCGCGCCCTGCACGAGCCGGAACTGACGCGGCGCTTTTTCGTCTACACGAAGACAGGCCGTTCGCTGTCGCCGGCGGCCGAAAGCTTTATCGCCTTCTTGTTCAAGTATGTCGAGACGCACGAGTGGAACGTGGGAGCCGTCCGCGACCCCCTGCCGGCGGTCAGGCCCTTATAATGGCGCATCCACCGCTTTCCGCCTGTACCATGACCCAGCCTGACCAGCACGCCCTGTCGCCCATCGACGCCGCCACCATCGCCATCAACCAGCGCATGAACACATTCGACGGCCATGCGCAGGTCTGGCTGTTCGGCTACGGTTCGCTGATCTACAAGGCCGATTTTCCCTACCTCGAACGCCGCCCCGCCAGCATCGCAGGCTGGACGCGGCGCTTCTGGCAGGGATCGCACGACCACCGGGGCACGCCGATGGCGCCGGGCCGGGTCGCCACCCTCGTGCCGCAGGCGGGCGCCGTGTGCGACGGCATGGCCTACCTGATCACGCCCGAAGTGTTCGCCCACCTCGACCACCGCGAAAAGAACGGCTACCTGCGCCTGGCCACCGAGATCACCTTCGAGGACGGCAGCAAGACCGAAGGCCTGGTGTACATCGCCAACGAAGAAAATGCCGCCTTCCTCGGCGCCGCATCGGAACTGGACATCGCGCGCCAGATCGCCCGCTCAAACGGCCCCAGCGGGCCGAACAGCGAATACCTGCTGCACCTGGCCAGCGCCCTGCGCGAACTGGGCAAGAGCGACCCGCACGTCTTTGCCATCGAGCAACATCTGGCGCAGATGCAGGAACAGGATAATCCCGCACGATAGCGCCGCAGCGCCTTGCGACGCCTGAGATAGCCTGATACAGCCTGAACCCTGCCCCAGTCTCAGGACTCCCGGACGCCAGCGCGCCGCCCCTTCCGGCGAGCGACGGCCCCCCAGCCGCAGGCCAGCCTCGCCCGCATTGCTGCCCATGAGCGCAACCCTGCAGCACCAGCCGTGACGACGGTTTAATTCAAAACAAATCCAGCTGCCCCGCATTTCCCCCTTTTGCCCTGCTTCCCAGCGGCGGCACCACCAGCGGCCGGCGAAATTGCGTGCTGTCGAGCTGCTTGAAGCGCCCGCCCTTGCCGTGCAGCCCCAGCCGGTGGACGGCCTTTTCAAAGCGCTGGCGGATGAGGTCAGCCCACACGCCTTCGCCCCGCATGCGCGCGCCGAACGCGCTGTCGTAATCCTTGCCGCCGCGCATTTCCCGCACCCGGTTCATCACGCGCTGGGCCCGTTCAGGGAAATGCGCTTCCAGCCATTGCTGGAACAATGGGCTCACTTCCCACGGCAGGCGCAGCACGACGTAATGGGCGTGGATGGCGCCCGCGTCGCGCACGGCTTCGAGCAGCTGCTCGATTTCCGGTTCCGTCACGAACGGGATGATGGGCGCGATGCTCACGCCCACGGGTATGCCCGCCTCCGTCAGGGTGCGGATGGTGCGCAATCGCCGCGCCGGTGCGGCCGCGCGCGGCTCCAGCGTGCGCGCGATGGCCGGGTCGAGCGTGGTGACAGTGACGGCCACGGCAGCCAGGCGTTTTGCCGCCATCGGCGCCAGCAAGTCGATATCGCGCTCGATCAGCGACGATTTCGTGATCAGCGCCACGGGGTGATCGCACTCGTGCAGCACTTCCAGCACGCGCCGCGTCAGCTGCCGTTCCCGTTCGCAGGGCTGATACGCGTCCGTGTTGACACCGAGTGCGATGGGCTCGGCCACATACGACGGCCTGGCCAGTTCGCGCCGCAACAGTTCCGGGGCGTTCACCTTGGCGTAGATGCGGCTTTCGAAGTCCAGGCCCGGCGACAGGCCCAGATAACTGTGCGTGGGACGGGCAAAGCAATAGATGCAGCCATGTTCGCAGCCGCGATACGGATTGAGCGACACATTGAAGGGCAAATCAGGCGAAGCGTTGCGCGTGAGGATGCTGCGCGCCTGCTCGTCGCTGACCTGCGTCTTCCAGGCCGGCGCCGCCTCGCCGGCCGCCTCCAGGCTGTCCACGCCCCAGCCATCGTCGAAGCCGGCCCGCGCCAGCAGCTCGTGGCGGCCTTGCAGGTTGGACACGGCCCCGCGCCCCTTGCGGGCTTTCAAGGACTGCGGCGGCAGCATCGCCTGCCCGGCAAAGCTGTCATCGTGCTCTGGAATGATTGCTTTCATGAACGGCCCCATCAACTGTATATACATACAGTATACTATGCCGCTCCCAAGGCAAGATCAAGGGCTGCCGTGGTGCTATTTCAAGCTTTTTCGCCGTGCGGCATGACATAACTCAACTGCTGTGCGACAAAGCCGTCAAAGGCAGTGATCAGGGGAACGCAACGCAATGCATCCTGCTCCAACTGCATCAGGGCGTAGCACGTCGCTTCCAGGGTCGATAACTGGTCGGGCGCATGTGCCTTGCGGATCAGGTAGTGCGAGGCTGGCATGTCGCGCAACGGCAAGCGCGGCAGCTGCTGCAGCAGGGGATTTACGTAGAGCATCTTGCGGCTCTTGCGCCAGGTGCCGTCGAGCACCACCAGCTGCAATTGTGCCGGGTCCTGCAAGGTGGCCGGGTCGAGCGCGGGCGGCGGCGCGATGCCCAGCGAGCGGTCGCCGGGCGTGTCGGGATACAGCAATACGTTGTGCTTGCCGGCCAGCAACTCGGCAAGCGCGGCGGGGGCAAATTGTTCGCCTGTCAGCAGGCGGCTGTTGGGCAGGCTCAGGTGCAGCAAGCGGGCGCTGCCCTTGGCATTGTGCACTTCCAGCGGATGCTGCAGGATCAGCACTTGCACGGCGTGGTCAACGGGAGCGATCCAGCGGCAAATGCAGCTGGCTGCGGCGCGCAGGCAGGCCGGGCAGCGCACGCGTTTGGCCGGCTCAGCCAGGGAGGACGATGCAGAGGGGGGACTAAAGGCAAGGCTGGAAGGACGGCGGGTGGTCATGGCGGAGCGTGTTCGCGGCTATCTGCAAGCCGCGATTGTAGCGCCCACGCCATCCCAGGGGGGAACCGCGCTTAAAATTCTTCCCATTCGTCGGCGCTGGACGCCACTGGCGCCTTCGGCGTACGGGTGCGCACGGCTTCCGCTGGCGCCGCCTTGCCCGTCGCGGGCGCGGCCACGGCTGAAGCCGCTGCTCGCCGGATGGCAGGTTTGACTGGCGCCGGCACGGACGGGGCCACAACGGGGCTGGCACTGCTGGCAACATACTGCTGCGTAGCGTCGAGCTTGAACACGCCCACCACGCCGGCCAGCCTGGCTGCCTGCTCCTGCATGGATTCGGCCGCCGCGGCGGCCTGCTCCACCAGGGCCGCATTTTGCTGCGTCACCTGGTCCATCTGGCCGATGGCCTGGTTGACCTGTTCGATGCCGCTGCGCTGCTGATCGCTGGCATCCGTGATCTGGTTCATGATCTGCGTCACATGGCCGATGCTTTCCACGATTTCATCCATCGTACGGCCGGCCTTGTCCACCAGTTGCGACCCGGCCTCGACTTTTTGCACGGAATCGTCGATCAAGCCCTTGATTTCCTTGGCCGCCGCGCTGGAACGCTGCGCCAGGTTGCGTACTTCGGACGCCACCACGGCAAAGCCACGGCCCTGCTCGCCCGCACGCGCCGCCTCGACGGCGGCATTCAGGGCCAGGATATTCGTCTGGAAGGCGATGGCGTCGATGACGCTGATGATGTCGACGATCTTGCGCGAGGAATCATTGATCGAGCCCATGGTGCTGACCACTTCCGACACCACCGCGCCGCCCTTGCTGGCGATCTGCGAGGCGTCGATAGCCAGCTGGTTGGCGCTGCGCGCGTTGTCCGCGTTCAGTTTCACGGTGGACGTCAGCTCTTCCATGGAGGACGCCGTTTCTTCCAGCGAACTGGCCTGCTCTTCCGTGCGCGACGACAGGTCCAGGTTGCCGGCCGCAATTTCACTCGACGCCGTGCTGATGGATTCGGTGCCGGAACGCACCTGGCCGACGATGCTCACCAGCTTGTCGTTCATGTTTTTCAGCGCATGCATCAGCTGCCCCGTCTCGTCGCGGCTCTCCACGACGATATGGCTGGTCAGGTCGCCGGCCGAGACGGCTTCGGCCACCTGCACGGCCCGCGTGATGGGGCGCGTGATCGAGCGCGTGATCCAGTAGGCGCAGGCTATGCCCAGCAGCATGGCGGCCATGCCCAGCGAAATCAGCAGCAAGCGGCCGTTTTCATAGCGCGCACGGATTTGCGCGGCCGTTTCATCGAGCAACCTGGCTTCCCGCACGGCCAGCTTTTTCAGCGCCGCCAGGTAAATGTCGCGCTTGACGGCCATGTCGCCCTCATACAGGCGCTTGCCCAGTTCCAGGTCGCCCGCATTCTTGGCCTTGAACACGTCCTTGCGCACGTCCGTGTAAGCCTTGCGCGTGCTCAACACTTCCTGGTACAGCGCCTGCTCTTCCGCGCTCAGTTCGCTCTTGCCGATATCGTTCTGGATTTCCGTGGCGCGCGCGGACGAGACCGCCATCTCTTTCTCGAATTGTTTCTGGTGTTCCGGGTCGCTGACCTTCCAGGCGGCCGCCGTGCGGGCCGCATTGACCTCGATGACCTTGGTCCATTCGCCGATCAGGCGCTCATTGCGCACCTTCACGTTGACGAGCTGATCAGTTTCCAGGCTGGCGCTTTGCATCTGCACGATGCCCACCACGGTCAGGGAAGTCAGCAAGAGCAATACCGCGGCAAAACCGCCACCGAGACGCACGCCGATCTTGAGGTTTTTCATTGCGAGATTCCTATTTGAAAGAACTATGCACGCATGCCGCCAGTTTGCCGCCGCTACAACTCACTATAGCAAGCATTTGCCACCAGACAAACGCGAGTGGGCCTGTGACGCAGCTGTGCCCGGCGCATGGGCGCCACGCACGCACTACTTTGGTGCTGATTGTGAGTGAATCAGGGTGGCATTGCAAGAAATAACATGCAGAAAAGCAACAACCAGAAGGAGTGATGCCGCCTCGAACGGGCGGCATGCAACAAGACTCAGTTTTGCTTCACATAAATCAATTTTGACGTATCGAAACCCAGCCCACGGGCCTTCTCGACCAGGCGCTGCTGCAGCGCGGGGTCCATGGTCGGCGTGCGCGACAGCAACCACAAGTACGATTTATCGGGGCCGCTGATCATGGAATAGCTGTAGTTTTGCTGGTCCAGATCAAAAACGATGTAGGAGCCATAGAAAGGGCCGAAAAACGACACTTTCAGATAGCCCACGTCTTTCTTGTCGACAAAATATGCCTTGCCTTCCGCTTCCTTCCAGGCAGCGTCCGCATCCTTGTAGCCCCGGTTGAGCACTTTCAGTCCGCCGTCCTGGCGCACGCTGTAATCGGCCGTCACATGGCTCAGGCCCCTTTCGAACGAGTGGTCAAGGCGCGCGATTTCATACCACTTGCCAAGATAGCGCGTCGTATCGAAGTTGCTGACGGGCACAATATTATCGGGCCGGCCGACACAGCCGGCCAGCACGAGCACACACAGGAACAACAGTTTTTTCATGGTTTTCTCCAAATGGTAAAGTCAGGGCAGCAATGCCTGGTCGACGATGCGGCGGATCTCGCCGGAACTTTGCATGCGTGCGATGGCGGCGTTGAATTGTTCGATAAAGTCATCGCGGTACG
Source organism: Janthinobacterium sp. TND4EL3 (assembly GCF_900156175.1). Lineage (GTDB taxonomy): Bacteria > Pseudomonadota > Gammaproteobacteria > Burkholderiales > Burkholderiaceae_D > Janthinobacterium. The sequence goes on along the minus strand of NZ_FTMV01000003.1, from coordinate 409,644 downwards.
GGTAGGCATCCGGCTGGCGCGCCGTAAAACCCAGGTGGCCCTGCTGGCTGTCGAGCTGCGCGGTTTCGTGGATGGCCGGCATCGGCGCGCCCGCCTGGCCGTCGCGCCGGATGCGCTGCAGCTCCCACTGCGCCGACAGGCGGTCGCTGACATAGCAATCGATGCGCCCGCGCATCAGCTTGAGCAGATTCGTGCGCGTGCCCTTGGCCGGGTCGAGCACGACCTTCCCGGCGCGCAGGGCCGCCATCTGCCCGGCGTCACCCAGCAAGAAGCCCGCGTTCACGCCGATGTGCAGGCCGCCGTAGTCGGCGGGCCACTGCTGCAGCGCGCGTTTCGCCATCACCTCGGCGTTGCAGAACACCACCAGCTGCTCCATCAGCAGGGGCACGGAATAGCGCACGTACGGCCGTTCGCTGCGCCAGGAATACGGCGGATACAGGCCAAACGCCTGGCCCGTCTGCAGCATCAGCAAGCCCCGCTTCCACGGCACGGGACGCAGCTCCACCTGGTACTGCGGCATGGCCTGCACGGCTGTCCGCACGATCTCCGTGTAGATGCCTTTCAGCTGTCCATGCTCGACGTACGAGTACGGCGGATAGTCGTCGTCGCCATACAGCACCACCGGCTGCGGCGCGCCAGCCGGCGCCGCGGCGCTGGCGGCGGCGGACAGGCAGAACGCGGCGGATAAACAGGCCATCTTGAACATGCTGGCAGAGTAGCATGGAAGCGGCAAGGACGATCATCCGTTCGCGCTGTCCATGCCCAGCATCTCGTCGAGCTGCGCCAGGGTGCCCTGGTCCTTGACGACGGCGCGCAGCCACAGGTGCAGCGGCAATTCGCCCCAGGTGGCGGCCTTGTCGGCCAGGTAGGCGACGGGGCTGTGAGGTTCCGTGCGGCGGAAAAAATCGGCCACCTGGCGCAGCTGGGCCAGCGCCTGCTGGCGCTGCACGATGGCGCCGCCGCTGCCGCCGCCCTGGCCGGCGGCGGGCGGGGCGGCGGCAAGATCGGCGCCGGGCGCCAGCGGCGCGATGAAATGGATGGCGCCCTCCAGCGCGTCGCGGGCGGCGCGAAAGCTGGGACCATCCGTACCGAGGCGCGCGTCGACGCTGCGTTCGAGCGCCAGCAGCGACTGCATGCAGTACTGCGCGTCGGCCAGCAAGCCATCGGCAAACTCGCGCGGATTCTTCTGCCGCGCCGCCTCCATCTGCGCCAGGGTCGGCGCCGCGTCCTGGCGCGCTTCGCCCCAGCCCTGTTCCGCCGCGCCCTGCGCCTGGCAGGCGGCCGCGCGCTGGCGCGCCGCGTCAAAATCCTGCAGGGCAAACTGGCCGCCGCTGCCTTCCGTCAGCGGTATTTCGCGCACCAGCTGCGGGGTACGCGACAGCAGCCAGTACAGGTTGCCGATGCGCTGTTCGTGGTCGCCCTCTTCGGCCGGCGGGTACAGGCCATCCCAATAGCGCTCGCACAGGCCGGCCAGCAGCGCATAGCCGTCGCCCAGGCCGCGGAAATGCCGCGTCCTGGCGTGCGCCTCGGCCAGCCACACGGCCACGCGCAGGTCCTTGCTGTGCGTGGCGATCAGCTGTTCGCAGCGCGTCGCCACGAAGGGCCAGTCGGCTTCCTTCAGCGCCGTCACCCATTCGCCCTGGTCCAGGCTGGGGTCGTCGTGCTGGCGCGCGCGCGCAACGGCGTCGAGCTCCTGGCTGAAAGTGATGTCGGCGCCGCAGGGGCTGACGGCGCTGACGGGATGCAGCAACTGCTCCAGATTGAACATGGCGCTCTCCGGAAGGTGGATTATCGGATCGTGTACTTGAACTGTCCCTGCTTGCCCGCGCCTACGCGGATCGACGTCACCGGCTCGCCCTCGGCCATGCGCGCCAGCACCGCTTCGGCGATCGCCGGCAGCACGCTGCCGTTGAGGATCTGGTCGACGTTGCGCGCGCCCGAATCGACCTCGGTGCAGCGCGCCAGCACCGCCTCGACCAGCGCGGCGTCGTGGCTGAACTGCGCCTGGTGGTTGCGCGCGATGCGCGCGCCGATGCGCGCCAGTTTCAATTCGATGATCTCGGCCAGCACCGCGTCGTTCAGCGGATAGAAGGGCAGCACCTTCAGGCGCCCCAGCAGGGCCGGCTTGAAATGCGCCGCCAGCTGCGGGCGCACCAGTTCTTCCAGCGCGGCCGGCGCAGGCAAGTCCTGCGCCGGCCGGTTCAGGCAGGCGGCCATCATGGCGCCCGAACCCAGGTTCGAGGTGGCGATGATGATGGTGTTGCGAAAATCGACTTCGCGCCCTTCCGCGTCGTCGAGCACGCCCTTGTCGAAGACCTGGAAGAACAATTCGAGCACGTCGGGATGGGCTTTTTCCGCCTCGTCGAGCAGCACCACGCTGTAGGGCTGGCGCCGCACGGCTTCCGTCAGCACGCCGCCCTCGCCGTAGCCGACATAGCCGGGCGGCGAGCCTTTCAGGCCGGCCACGCTGTGCGCTTCCTGGTACTCGCTCATGTTGATGGCAATGAGCTTGCGCTCGCCGCCATACAGCAGATCGGCCAGCGCCAGCGCCGTTTCCGTCTTGCCCGTGCCGGACGGCCCCGTGAACAGGAACACGGCTTGCGGCTTGTTCGGGTCGTCGAGGCCCGCGCGCGCCGTGCGCACGCGCTGCGCCACGGCCTCGATGACGTGGTCCTGTCCCAGCACCCGCTCGCGCAGCGCGCCGTCCAGGGCCAGCACCGTGCGGATCTCGTCCTTGAGCATTTTCCCCAGCGGGATGCCGGTCCAGCCGGCGACGATGCCGGCCACCACCTGCGCATCGACTTCCAGCGGCGCCAAGGGCGCTTCTCCCTGCAGCGCCGCCAGTTCGTCCTTCAGCGCCAGCAGTGTCGCCGCGCCGCTCTCGCCCGGGCGCTCGCCGCGCAGCTGCGCGCGCAGCTCGCCGATCCGCGCCACCAGCGCTCTTTCGCGCTCCCAGCGCTGCGCCAGCGCCGCTATTGCCGCCTGTCCTTCGTCATGCTCGCGCCGCAACTGCGCCAGGCGCGCGGCGCCAGCCTTGCCGGACGCCTCGCCATCGCCCGCCTCGCGCTCCAATGCGGCAATTTCCGCGCCGAGGCGTTCCTGCCGCCGGTGCGCGTTTTCCAGCTGCGCCGGCGTGGCGCTCTGCCCCAGCGCCACCTTGGCGCACGCCGTATCGAGCACGCTGACGGCCTTGTCGGGCAGCTGGCGCCCGCTGATGTAGCGGTGCGACAGGCGCACCGCCTCGACGATGGCGGCGTCGCGCACGCGGATGCCGAAATGGCGCTCCATCAGCGGCGCCATGGCGCGCAGCATGGCGCAGGCGATGTCTTCGCTGGGTTCTTCCACCTTGACCACCTGGAAGCGCCGCGCCAGCGCCGCATCCTTTTCAAAATATTTTTTGTACTCGCTCCAGGTGGTGGCGGCGATGGTGCGCAGGGCGCCGCGCGCCAGCGCCGGTTTGAGCAGGTTGGCCGCGTCGTTCTGCCCCGCCTGGCCGCCCGCTCCTATCATGGTGTGCGCCTCGTCGATGAAGAGGATGACGGCATGCGGGCTTTTCGCCACTTCGTCGATGACGTTCTTCAGCCGGCTTTCGAATTCGCCCTTCACGCTGGCGCCGGCCTGCAGCAAGCCCATGTCGAGCGCGTGGATGTGCGCGCCCTGCAGGACTGCCGGCACGTCGCCGCTGGCGATGCGCAAGGCCAGGCCTTCCACCACGGCCGTCTTGCCCACGCCCGCCTCGCCCGTGAGTATCGGATTATTCTGCCGGCGGCGCAGCAGGATGTCGACGGCCTGGCGGATTTCCGCTTCGCGGCCGATCACGGGATCGAGCCTGCCATCGCGCGCCAGCTGCGTCAGGTCGGTGGTGAACTGGTCCAGCGCCGGCGTCTTCGTCGCCAGTGTTGCCACCGGATCGGCTGGCGTGTCGGCAAGCTGCGGCGCTGCCGCGCTTTCCTCCTCGCCGGAGCCGGCCGTGAGTTTATCCGGATGATGCTTCAACTGCTCGACGCTGAAGCGGGCGAACAGCTTCGAGCCGCGGTAGGCCAGCTGCGACAGTTCCGGCTCCGTCAGCAGCGCCAGCAACAGATGGCGGCTGCGGATGGGTCCCGGCTGCGCCGTGTCCAGCGAAGCGATCAGCCAGGCGTGTTCGAACAGCAGCGGCAGGTGCGGCGAAAACACGGGCGTGCGCGCGCTGCCTGTGCGGAAGCCGCCGATCTCGCGCCGCAGGTCGGCCTCCAGCGCCGTCAGGCTGATTTCGCTGCGCCGCGCGATGGTGACGAAATCGCTGCGCTCCTGTTCCAGCAGGGCCAGGAACAGGTGTTCGATGTCGACTTCGTACTGTCCCAGCCCCACGCAGATAGTCGCGGCGCGGCTGGCGGCCGTGCGCGCCGTGTCATTGAGTTTGGCGATCAGGGTTTTCAGGTTATTGCTCATGCGGCGGCTCCCTTGCGGTTGATCGAATAGCGCAGCGACGACGGCTGCAGCACGGCGTCGAAATTGACCGTCTCGCCGCCGGACTGCACGGCCAGGGTGCCGCTGATGACGAAACCGACGCGGTTGATGGCGCCCGCCTCGCGCTCCAGGCGCGCGCGCACATTGCGCAGGCGCGGTTCGTGGCGTTCGATGGCGGCCTTCAGGGCGGCGCAGATGCGGGCGCGGTCATCGCTGCTGGACAAGCACATGCCGGCAAAATCGATCAGGCCATAGTTGACGATGGACGCGGCGCATTCCGGATAGGCGTCCAGCGCGCCGGGCGGCAGGGCCACGCGCGTGTTGAGCAGTTCTTCCAGGTCGCGCGCCACCGCGTCCTTCAGCTGTTCCAGCGACAGGCGCGCCGCCACGCCACCGCCCTCCGCGCCGCCATCGCCCATCAGGCGGTCGAACAGGCCGGGTACATAACTGTCCATACGCTCTCCTGGAAAGTCGGCGCGGCGCGCAGGCGAAGGTCATCGCCAGGCGCCGCGCGCGATGGATCAAGCCACGCGGTTGGCGGCCAGGTCCCAGCCGCCCGAGGTGTTGCCGCCGGCGCCGCCCGTCACTTTTTGCTGCGTGTATTTCCATTTCACTTTCGAGAACTTGAAGCCGACGTGTTCGCCGAGGATGTCGCCCTCTTCCACGTTCGGCGTGACGGCGCCGATCAGCACATTTTCGATTTCGATTTCAAAGTACTTGACGCGCTCGCCCTGGCCGTCGGCGCGCATGAACTCGAAGCGCGCCTTGGGAACGGTCTTGCCGGCCGAGCAGGTCTGCAGCAGCACCGGCGAGGCCAGGTCGGCCAGCTTGGAGATGACGATGTCCTTGTGCTCGCAGCGTTCGGCCGTGTGCCCGCCGCCCGTCGAGGCGGTGGCGGACTTCGGCTGTTCGACGCTCCAGCTGACCGATTTGCACTCGATCCAGTCCTTGTGCTTGTCATCGGTGGACTCGCCCTTGATGCCGTCTATCTGCAGATATACATCGATTGCCATGGTGTGCTCCTCTGGTTGAAAAAAGGGTGGATCATGAATTGGTCGACTTCGGCAACTCCGCGACCAGTCGGAGCGAAACGGACAGCTCGTCGAGCTGGAAGTGCGGCCGCAGGAAGGACACGGCGCGGTATACGCCGGGCCGGCCCGGCACTTCATGCACCTGCACGGACGCCTCGCGCAGGGGGAACTGCGCCTTCTGTTCCTGGCTGGCGTTATCGTCGAGCAGCACGTACTGCATCAGCCAGCGGTTCAGAAAATCTTCGACGTTGGAGGCGGCGGCAAAGCTGCCGATCTTGTCGCGCATCATGGCCTTCATGTAGTGGGCGATGCGCGAGACGGCAAAGATGTACTGCAGCTGCGACGACAGCACCGCGTTGGCGTTGGCCGCGTCGCTGTTGTACTTGCGGCTCTTCTGCGCCGACTGCGCGCCGAAGAAGGCCGCATACGCCGTGTTCTTGCAGTGCACCAGCGAGATGAAGCCCAGGTCCGACAATTCCTTTTCGCGACGGTCCGTGATCGCCACTTCGGCCGGGCATTTCAGGGCCACGTCGCCCTCGTCCGTCTTGAAGGTGTGGGTCGGCAGGTCGTCCACCAGACCGCCTCCTTCCACGCCGCGGATGGCGGCGCACCAGCCGTAGTCGGCAAAGGCCTGCGTGAGCTTGCTGCCGAACGCATACGCGGCGTTGCACCACAGGTATTTGTGATGGTCGCTGCCGTCGACTTCCTCGACAAAATTGAAACCCTCGACGCTGGTGCCATCGGCGGGATTGAAGGGCAGCCGCCCCAGGAAGCGGGGCAAGGTCAGCCCCACGTAGCGCGCATCCTCGGATTCGCGGAAGGCTTTCCATTTCGCATACTCGATGGTGTCGAAGACCTTGGCCAGGTCACGCGGCTTGCCCAGGTCGCCGTAGCTTTCCAGGCCAAACAGTTCCGGTGCGGCCGAGGCGATGAACGGCGCGTGCGCGGCGGCGGCAATGTGCGACATCTGCTCGACGAAATACATGTCTTCCGGCTGGCGCGAGATGGCGAAGTCGCCCAGCAGCGCGGCGAACGGCGCGCCGCCGAAGGTGCCGAATTCCTCTTCATAGACCTTCTTGAACATGCTGCTCTGGTCGAATTCCAGCGCGGCCTGGAAGTCCTTCACCAGCTCGCGCTTGGTGGCGTTGAACATGCGGATCTGCAGGCGCGTGCCCGTATCGGAATTGCCGACCAGGTAGCGCAGCCCCGTCCAGCTTTGCTCGAGCTGCTGGAACGGCGCCGTGTGCATGATCTCGCTGAGCTGGGCGGAGATCAGGCGGTCGATTTCCGCCACGCGCGCGTCCAGGGTGGCCGACAGGCTGCTGGACATGAGCACCGTGCCGTCGAGCACCTGCGCCACCAGTTCCGAGATCAGGTCGCGCGCGCGCGCGTGCTCGGCGCCGGACTTGGCCACCCGGCTCCGTTCGACGATCTGGTCCAGCAAATCGGCCGCCGGTGCACCGGGGGCGGCTACTGCAAGGGCTTCTGCCTGGGCATTCATCTCAATCCTCCTGCGCCGGGAACTGCGGTTTCAGGGTGGCCAGGCTGTCGGTGTTGTTCAGCACTTCCGTCAGAAGGTCTTCCAGCTTGTCATTGCCGGCCAGCTTGTTGCGCAGGTCGGCCAGCTTGGTGCGCGCCTCGAGCAGCTTGCGCAGCGGTTCGACCTGGCGCACCACCGATTCCGGACGGAAGTCGTCCATCGAGCGGAAATGCAGGTCGACGGCGAAGCTGCCGCCCTCCTCGCCGATACGGTTCGGCACGGCGAAGCGGGCCACCGGCTCCACGCCGGCCAGCACCTCGTCGAAATTGGCGCTGTCGACGGCGACGAACTTGCGGTCCTTCAGGCGCTTCTTGTCGCTGTCCGGATTGCCGCCAAAGTCGCCCAGCACGCCCACCACGAAGGGCAGCTCCTTGTTTTCAATCGCGTCGCCGATTTCGACGTCGTAGGTCATCTGCACGCGCGGCGCGCGTACCTGCTTCAGGCGTTTCTGCACGCTGTCGGACTTGGCCATGTCGCTTCCTTTGCAAAGGGGGAATGGGGATGGCGGCTTATTTCAAGCCGCTGAACGGGTCGGCCGCGCCGGCTTGCGCCGCCGCGCCCTTCGCCGCCGGCGTGCCGGAACCGGCGGCGCGCTTGCCGGCCGCCGGCGGGCGCTTGGCCGGCGGCACCAGCACGTCTTCGCCGATGCTCGCGCGCAGCAGCTTGGCCAGCTCCTGCGCTTCCGAGCGCAGCGAACCATTCAGATTGTTTTGCCGCGACAGGTCGGCCAGCGCCTTGCCGGACAGGCGCAGGCCGCTGACGGCGACGATGCTGTTGGCGACCTTGTCGTCGGGGTCGCGTTCCAGCGCTTCGAGCGCATCGCCGATGGCGTCGCCGTACTGGCCGCGGTCGAACTTCATCTGCGCCATCTGCAGCCACGGCGCCTTGTCGGCCGGGTAGCTGGTGCCGCCCCCCTTGAGCAAGGTCATGGCGCGTTCGTACTGGCCAGCCCGCGCGGCCGCATCGGCCTCGCTCATGACCTGCGCCAGGGTCGGCGCAGCGGGCTTCCTCGGCGCCGGCGCTTCCGTCGTGGCGCAGGCGGCCAGCAGCAAGGCGCCGGCGAGACAGGTAAAACGGGACAAGGTGATGGCAGGCTTCATCTGGGCATTCCTCCACGTGGTGGACGCTGCCGCTGGGAACGATGGGCGGCGCCTTGGTGAGGGCCATTATTGACCGCCAGAATTTTTACCAAATTGAGATTAATCAGCAAAGAAGAAGTTCCGCGCAACATCGCGATGCAACCGCATTCATCCTGATCTGGCGCAGCAATTGCGTCGATCACGGACGGACTTTGCGCCAACGCAAGCAGGCCGCCAGCGCATGCGTTTAAATGGCTGCAACACTTTTATTTCCAGCCGCCATTTTTGCAAGGATCGCCCATGCCATCTGATGCCCCGTGCCGCCTGGCCCGCGCCACCGCGCTACTGCTGCTGTTGCCGCTGGCCGGCTGCGCGGGCGGCGCCATCGGCACCCTCGCCAACGCGGCGCTGCAGATGGCCGGCGTGGCCAAGCCGCCGCCCGAACTGCCGGACGCGCAAAAGCCGCCGCGCAATGTCAGCATCCGCCTGCATGCCGCGCAGCGGCTCAACACGGATGCCGAAGGCAGGCCGCTGGCGCTGGTGGCGCGCATCTACAAGCTGCGCCAGAGGGCCGCGTTCGAGCAGGCGCCCTACGACAGCTTCCTCGACGCGCGCCGGGAACAGGCCGCACTGGGCGCCGACCTGATGGAAGTGAAGGAAGTGCTGCTGGTGCCGGGCCAGCGCTACGAAGTGCAGGAAAAAGTCAGCAAGGAAGCGTCTTTCATCGGCGTCGTGGCGCTGTTCCGCGCGCCGGCCGCGCAGCGCTGGCGCGCCACCTTTGCCGCCGCCGACGTGGAGCGCAGCGGCATCACCGTCGGCATGCATGCCTGCGCCCTGAGCGTGGGCGGCGCGGACGGCGCCATGGCGTCACTGTCGGCGCTGCGCTGCCAGTAAGGCAATCGACCACTACCGCATACCGAAAAGGAGAAGCGACATGGGCATGGCAGCGAAAATCTTGTGGGGCGAAGGCCTGTTCCTGCGGCCGCAGCATTTCCAGCGCCAGGATCAGTATCACGAAATGCGGCTGCACCGCACGGCCAGCGCGCTGCATCCATATCTGTGGGGCGTGGCGCACATGGAATGGGACCTCGCCGCGCTGAAGACGGGCACCTTGCGCCTGCAGGCGCTGTCGGCCATCTTCCGCGACGGCGAAGTCTACGACGCTCCCGGCGACGGCACGCCGGGCAGCGACGCCCTGCCCCCGCCCGTCGACCTGGAGGCACTGCCGCCGGCCCTGCAGCAAGTGACCTATTACGCGGCCCTGCCGGTGCTCAACGGCGAAGGCATGAACTACACGGCCCCCGGCAAGCCGGAAAACGCGTCAGGCGGCGCACCGCCGAACACCCGCTTCGTGCACGCCATGCGCGCCACGCCCGACCTGTTTACGGAGTCTGCCGTGGCCGACGTGGCCTACTTGCGCAAAGCCCTGCGCCTGGTTCCCGACAGCGAGACGCGCGGCTCCTACGACTGCCTGCCGCTGATCTCGCTGCGGCGCACGGTGTCGGGCGGCTTTGAACCGGTGCCGTCGTTCATGGCGCCCAGCCTGGCGATCGCCGGCGCGCCGCGCCTGCAAGACCTGCTGGAGCGCCTGCTCGACGCGCTGCAGGCCAAGGTGGGCGCGCTGCACGGCCACCACCGCGAACCGAGCCGCAACGTGATCGAATTCCGCTCCGGCGACGTATCCTCGTTCTGGCTGCTGCACACGGTGAGCACGGCCGCCGCCGCGCTGATGCACTACGCGCGCCATCCGGCCCTGCATCCCGAACGCCTGTACGAAGCGCTGCTGGGCCTCGCGGGCGGCCTGCTCAGCTACTCCAGGCACTACACGCTGGCCAGCCTGCCCGTCTACGACCACGCGCAGCCGGGCGCCTGCTTCGACGCCATCGACGCCATCATCCGCGAACTGCTCGACACGGTCATCTCGTCGAAGTATTTTTCCATCGCCCTGCTGGAAGACAAGCCGTCCTACCACCTGGGCAAGCTCGACTCGGGCAAGATCGACCGGCACACCACCCTGTACCTGGCCATCCGCGCCGCCATGCCCGCCCTCGAACTGGTGGACGTGGTGCCCGTGCGCGTCAAGGTGGGCGCGCCCGACGACGTGGAAAAATGCGTGCTGTCGGCCATGCCGGGCGTAAAACTGTCGCATGCGCCGCAGGTGCCCGCCGCCATCCCCGTGCGGCCCGACACCTATTATTTTGCGATCGACAACCGCGGCGCGCTGTATGAGCAGATGCTCAAGGCGCAATCGATTGCCGTCTACGTGCCGGCCGGCATACGCGACCTGCAGCTCGAACTGATCGCGGTGACGGCATGAGCCAGCTCATCGAACGGCGCGCGGCGCCATCACAGCAGGGGCCGCGCGGCCACGCCCCAACCGGCACGCGCCAGGCCGACGGCGCCCTGCTCGACCTGATGCACGAAGGTTTTTACATGCTGTTCATGCTGAAGCACGGCTCGGCGCCCGCCGACGAGCAGAGTTTCATGGAGCACATCACGGCCTTCCTCGGCGACTTCGAACGCGAAGCGAAAAAGATCCGCGCCGACGGCGACGACATCGAGGCGGCCAAGTATGCGTTCTGCGCGGCCGTCGATGAAATCATCCTCGCTTCGCCGTTCGCCCTGCGCAAGCAGTGGGAACGGCGCCCGCTGCAGCTGCTGATCTTCGGCGACCAGCTGGCCGGCGAACACTTTTTCGACCGCCTCGACGCCTTGCGCGGCAAGGGCGCCATGCGCGTGCAGGCGCTGCAGGTCTTCCATATGTGCCTGCTGCTGGGCTTCCAGGGCAAGTATGCGATCGACGGCGGCGAAAAACTCAGCTACCTGACGGCGCGCCTGGGCGACGAGATCGCCCACATCAAGGGCAGGAGCCGGGGCTTCGCGCCGCGCGCCGGGCGCCCCGACCAGGTGGTCAACAAGCGCCGCAGCGACGTGCCGCTGTGGGCGCTGACCAGCGTCTTCGCCCTACTGGCCGTCTGCGCCTACCTGGCCCTGAAGACGCAGCTCGCGCATGGCACGCAAACGACCCTGGCCGCGTATGCGGACCTGGTCAGGCTGGCGCCGAGTCCGGCGAGCCTGACCATCACCCTGCCCTGATCAACGCACGTTGATCATTGCGCGATTCTGAACTCGATGCGCCGGTTCCTCGCCCGCCCGTCGGCCGTGGCGTTGCTGGCCACGGGGCGGTCCGGGCCCTGGCCCGAGGCCAGCACCATGTCCGGCTTGATGCCCTGCGTGGCCAGGTAGGCGCGCACGGCGTCGGCGCGCGCCTCGCTCAGGGCCACGTTGCTGGCGCGCAGGCCCGTGTTGTCCGTGTGGCCTATCACTTCCACCTTGCGTCCCTTGAGCTTTTGCATGGCAGCGGCCATCTCGTCGAGAATGGCCAGGCCCGCCGCCGTGATGCTCGCCTTGCCGCTGTCGAATTCGATGATGCGTTTGTCCAGCGCGGCGTCGAGCAGTCCCTGCTCGGCCTCGGCCGCCTTGACGCGCAAGCCGTTGTTGACGACGTAGGTGGGATTGAGGCTGGTGGCGATGTCGCTGGCGATCTGCTGGCGCTGCGCCTCGTTGGCCACCTCGCCGCGCACGCTGACGTTGTTGCCGGCGATGCTGATCTGCCCCCGCGAAATGAGCTTCAGGTTCGGCGCGATGAGTTTTTGCACGTAGGCGTTCCAGTTGGCCGGCACGGCTACCTTGCCGATGGCGATCTGGTCGACCACGCGCTCGGCGCCATACAGCTCGCGCAAGCGGGCCAGCACGGCCGCCTTTGCCGCTTCGTCGGCCAGGGTGCCCGTGACGAGGATCTGGCCCGGCATGGGCGTGGCGGGCGCCTGCGCCTGCACCTGGGCATGGCCGGGCGTGGCGGCGAGCAGCAGCAGGAAGAGAACCGTTGGTTTCATCGCAATCCTTCAGGCAAAGGTATCCGTGAACATGGCGCAGGCCGAGCGCAGCGACAGCTGCTCCTGCTGCAGGCAGGCGGACAGGCGGCGCAAGGCCGGGTCCTGGCCCAGCTGCCCGTCGACCCAGTCCAGCTGGTCGAGGACGACCAGCCTTTCGCCGGCCGCCTGCGGGTCGATCAGGGCGCGCAAGCCATGCGGGTCGGCGCCGCAAAAGCCGATCACCAGCACCGGCGCCTCGTCCAGATGGGCAAAGAACAGCGCCAGCTCGACATCGGCGTGGTGCAGGAACGGCGTGACCAGGTGCAGCCAGAAGCTGGCCGCCAGCGGGCGCGCCTGCGCATCCTGCGGCAGCGGCAGCACCAGGCTCTTTTCCAGGCGCTGCCGCCCGCTCTGGCGCACGGGCCGCAGCAGCAGGCCAAGCCCCAGCAGCAGTTCGCGCAGCGTCACGGGAAACGCGGGCGAGGCCAGCATGGCTTGCAGGCTGCGCACCGTCTGCGCCTGCAGGAAGGCGGCAAGTTGCGCCGCATGGCAAGCGGCGGCCGTGTCGATTTCCAGCACGTTGCCGGCCAGCGCCAGCAGCGCCGGCCCCGGTTCCGCGCTGGCCACGATGCCCTGCGACAGCTGCTCCACGCGCTGCCACAGGGGTGCCAGCACCAGCGGGCTGCAGGCGACGAAGGCGCCGGCATCCTCGACTTCCAGCGCGCCCATGGCCAGGAAGGGGAAGCGCCTGTGCGACTGGTCGCTGCTCGCTTCGAGGCGCCCGGCGATGGCGCGCCGGCTGCGCGTGCCGACGAAGGCAAAACGCAGGGGCGGCAAGGCGTCGTAATTGAGCTTCCAGCGCGGTTCCGCCGTCAGCGCGTTCATGACCTGCGCCAGCCAGGCGTCGAGCAGCTGCACCAGCGCGTGGCTGTCGCAGGCCTTGATGAAGTCGCCGCGCGCGGGAATCTTGCCGAAGTAGCCGAGGCGCACCTGCTGCGCCGCGCGCTTCATGGCGCCACCCCGGACACGGCAGCGGCGAGGGACGGCGCGGCCGGGGCAGACGCGCCCGGCGTGCCGACGATGGTCTCGGGCAGCTGCATGCCGCGAAAGCCCTGCTCCTGCACCGCCGCTGTTCCTCCCGCGCCCGCCCCTGTCGTCTCGGGGCTGCTGGTGATCTTCAGGTCCAGCGCCACGGCCACGTCGCCGCGCGTCCAGCGCAGCTCGAACACGCCGCCGTCCTTGCGCTTCTTGGCCGCCGCGTCGATCATGCGCTTCAGGCCGAACTGGCCCGGCTCGTTGAACAGTTCCACCGTGCGCCCGTCGAAGGTGACGGCCGTGATGCGCGCCCCCTGCATGCCCGACGCGCCCTGCGGCCCCGGATGGACCATGTTCGTCCACTGCGCCGGCGTGTTGCGGTAGCGCAGCTGCTGGCCGTCGATCTCCACCGTGTATTCCAGCGTGCCCGGCGCGGGCGACGGCTGGATCTGGAACACGGTTTGCGCCGCGCCGGAGGCGGCCGCCACGCCGCCCGCGCCCAGCGGCGCGATCCAGCCGGGAAAGCGCGCCACCACCTGCGGCGACAGGCTGATGCCCATGTCGGCCCAGGTGCGCGGCGCCAGCACGTCGCCGCGCCGCACCACCAGCGGTCCCATCGAGGTGGTGACGAATTTCGCCACCAGCCCTTCCGGGCCGAAGAACTGGCCGATCTCCAGGTTGCTGGCCTCGATGCGCGCGCTTGGCGCAAACGGATATTTGTTGGCCAGCGACTTCTGGAACGGTTCATACACCTGCGCCGTCCACGTCTTGTTCAGGTCCAGCTCGGCCGGCGCGACGATGACGGCGAAGGTCTGCATCAGGGGCCGCACGAGGATGGGACGTATCGCCTGCTTCTGCGCGTCGCTCATCCCCGTGAGCATCTGCTCGTCGACCAGTTTCAGGGCGTCGGCCAGCTCGGAGCCGCTGCCCTCCAGCGTCTGCTGCATGAACTGGCGCGCGCCCGGTCCCGCGTCGCCCTGGTTCTTCAGCAGGTTCAAACGGCTGCGCAGTTTCGACAGCGCTTCCAGGTAGGCGCGCATCAGCGAGGCATTGTTGTCCCTGGCCGCCACCAGCTTGCCCACGCCGGCAAATTCGCGTCCCACGGGTCCCATGGGCTTGTCCAGGCGGGCCGGGTCGAGCTGCGCATTGAGGCCGGGACTGGCCGTCAGCTGCGACGGCGCGCGGCGCAGCACCGTTTCCTTGAACCAGGCGATGATGCCCCGCTCGGCCTTGCGCAATTGCGCGTTCTGCAGCGCCGGGTTGTCCCACGAGGTTTCCTCGTAAATCGTCGTCAGCAGTTTGGCGATCGGCGAAGACTGCGGGTCGCCCAGGCGGTTCATCGCCTGCACGGCGCCGTCAAATCCCTTCAGGTCGGCGACGGCCACGCCCTGCACGAATTTCTGCCACTCGCGCGCGTAGTCGGCCTTGTACATGGCCACCAGGTTTTTCTCGATCTGCTCCGGGCTGCCTTCCAGGGTCAGGTCGTCGGTGGAAGCGCTTTTCAGCACCCAGTCGGCGCTTTGCAGCTCGCGGTTGGCGGCGTCGCGGAACGCGCCTTCGACGAATTTTTCCCAGGCCTGGCGGGTAAAGGCGCCGGAGACGGCGTAGCTGCCCGCCAGCAGCGCCTGGTCCTGTTCGCCCACGATGCGCGCCACCGTCATGCCGGCAAAGCGCGTCGAGGCGCGCGCCTTGATGTCGGCATACACGCGCTCGCGCGCCGGCATGCCGCGCACCACGCGGCGCAGGTTTTCGCGCGCCTGGTCGACCAGCGCCAGCTTCTGTTCGATGCGCGGCCACGACGGGTCATTCACCTGGGCCAGGTAGAACGTCAGCAGCCGTTCGGCGCTGCGTATCATCTGCTCGCGCGGCATGGCGCCGCGGTTGGCTTCCAGCCAGCCGCGCCAGAATCGGGTCAGCTGGTCGTTCAGGTGGCTGCTTTCCGCATGCGTCTTGTCGGCCAGCATCAGATAGGTCTTCAGCGCGTTGTAGGCGTCTTCCACATTCGTCGCGCTGGCCGCCTGGTACTGCAGGCCGCGCGCGGCGACGGGCGTCTGCGGCGTGCGCGCCGCCGGCTGCAGCTGCTCGGCGCTGGCGTTCATCTCGAACAGCAAGGCTTCCAGCGCGCCCGTCACCGGTTCAAGCATCACGTGGCGCGCGCCGGCGAAGTATTCCTCGCGCAGCTTGCGCTCCAGCAACTCGCCCTGATACAGGCCCATGCGCAAGGACCACGGTCGTTGCGTACGGTACGCTTCCAGCTGCTCGATGCGGTCCTGCAGGATGTCCAGCGCTTCCAGGCGCGACTGCAAGTCCAGCCGCTGCTCCTGCAGCCGCACCACTTTATTTAGATCGGCCTCGACATTGGCCACCAGCTGCCGGTTGCCCAGGTAAGACCAGCTCCAGCCGCCCAGGCAGGCGCCCAGGGCCATGGTGGCCGTGAAGAAGACGGCATACTTGAAGCGCACCTTGGCGCGGCTCGCGTAGTTGGCGACCAGGTGCTGGTCGGCAAAGATCACCTTGCGGAACAGCTCCAGCAGGAAATAGCCATGCTGGCGCGCCCCCGGCGGCGCCACGGCCGGGACGGGCGTAAAGGCCAGGTCGAAGCGGCGCGCCACCTGCTGCGAGGAAGCGCTGACGGGCTCGCCCTCCTGCAGCGCGCTGGTGAAATAAAAGCCGCGAAACACGGGCTGGAACTGGAACGGATTTTCCTCGAACAGGGTGGCGATGAAGGCGCGCAGGGCCGGCTTGATGGCGGCAAATTCCAGCGGGAAGGTAAAGACGCCCGGCGCCAGCGTCTTGCGCTGCCGGTGCGCCATGTTGGCCAGGCTCAGTTCCGTCAAGCCATCGTGCAATTCATCGAAGCTCTCGTCGAAGAAATTGAGCAGGTCGGCCGTGGGCAGTTTGCGCCGGTACGGCATGGTGGCGCCCCAGACGCGCTCGCGCTCGCTGCGCTCGGCGTCGGCAAAAAACTCCGCGAAGCCGGAGATCAGGTCAGCCTTGGTAAACACGATGTACAGGGGCGCGAACACTTCCAGGCGCTCGATGACGTCCTGCACGCGCTTGCGCAGGCTGCGCGCCAGCTGCATGCCCACGTCGGGGTCGCCTTTCAATTCGGCGATGCTGACGGCGATGAGGATGCCGTTGACGGGCGCCTTGCGCCGGTATTTCTTCAGCAGGTCGAGAAAGCCGAACCACTCGCCGCGGTGCTCGTCGACGACGGAGTAGCGCCCTGCCGTGTCGAGCACGATGCCGTCCGTGGTGAAAAACCAGTCGCAGTTGCGCGTGCCGCCCACGCCTTGCACGATCTTGCCGTCGGCGAAAGGAAATTGCAGGCCCGAATGCAGGATGGCGCTGCTCTTGCCGGCGGCCGGGTTGCCGATGATCATGTACCACGGCAATTCGTACAGGGCGGCGGCGCCCGATTTGAGGCCCAGCTTGGACGTCTTGATGGTTTCGATGGCGGCCAGCAGGCCCGTGCGCACGGCGTCGAGTTCACCCTGCTGCGCGTTGTTGGCCGGCGAGGCCGAGGCCGCCTGTGCGGCGGCGATTTCCGCCTCGTTGAGGATGGCTTGCCCCAGCGCCTGCGCATCGCGCCGCGCGCGGCGGCGGCGCCACAGCCACAGGCCCAGCCAGGTGACAAAAGCCAGCAGCAGCAAGGCCAGCGCCCACACGAGGGCCACTTCGAGCGCCTCGGCGCCCAGGTAGAGGAAAACGGCCAGCGCCGCGAAGCCGAGGATGGTCAGATTGCGGCTGTCGGTCAGGAAATGCCAGATTCGTCGCAGCATGATGAGCCCAGAGTGAGGTCGCACGGCAGGAAGGGCGCCGCCGCACGGCAAGGCGGACGCAGCCCATCCTGACAGCAATCGCGCCAGGCTTTGTTGAGATATGACAAGTGTTGCATGGCCGCCGCCGGCGCCTGGCCGTTCATCATTGACGCTACGCAAGCATGCTTGCACCTGTGGAAAATTCGCGCGCGCACGGCGCTAGAATGGCGGCGCGGCCTATTTTCCCAGGACGCGGGGCTGGGGCATTTCCGCGTGGCCGAAATCCATCATGGCCCAGCGCCCGCCCCAGCGCAGGCCCACCGATTCCGCCGTCACGCCATATAAACGGTAGCCGCGCATGGCCCAGGCATTTTTTTCAGAAATGATGAGCTTTCCTTCATGCATGAACGCGCAATCGGCGGCCAGGCCGTACTGGTGATAGCTTTGAAACGCCCTGGCGTTCGTCACGTTGGGGCCGGCCGCCGCCAGCTGGTCCTGGCGCGCCGGGCTGCGGTAGCCTTCCAGCAAGACCATGTCATAGCCGTGCACGTCCTTCATGATCTTGAAGACCAGCAGCAGGCGCTGCGCGAAATCGTGGTCGAGCAATTGCCAGTTGCGGCTGGCGCCGCCCAGCAGCGGACGCAGCTGCGTCACCTCGGCCGTGGAAAACAGCAACGGCGGCAGGGTGGGCGGCGGCACCAGTTGCTCGCCCTTGAGCAGGTCGCTGACCTGGTCATTGATGACATATTGCCGGTCGGCATAGCCGCGCAGGGCGATGCGGTCGCTGGACAGCCAGGCCAGCAGGGGCGGCACGCCTATCAGCACGCCACCCGCCAGCGACAGCCAGCGGTGGCGCAGCAGCAGGCGCCAGCCGCGCGCGAGGCCAAAGCCCGTGTGGCGTTGCCAGCGCCGCCATTGCGCGCCGCCGCCCCCCTTCAGGTGCCGCGCGCGGCGCCGCGCGCGCCAGCCCAGGTTGACAAGCGTGTGCAGCAGCATGGCGCGGCCGCCGGGAAACAGCAGCAGCCAGCCGGCGAAACAGGCGAGCAGGAAATACATCAGGACCAGGGCGACGAACATGGGGCGCTCCGTGACAGGGACAGGCGTGGACCGGGCAGCAATTTCCCGGCGGTATCGCCAGATCGTATGCGCCCGCGGCCCGCATGAGCGCGGTTTACATCAAGTTCCATCCAAGTTCGGAGGTGATATTTTGTCTGTACTGGAAAACGGCGACGGCCATCCCCGCAGTCCCACCCTGCTGGCCGGGGCCGATACGGCCGCCACGCAGGGCGGCGGCAACCGCATCCTGTCCCGGCTCGAACATGGCGGCGCTCCGCCCGCCACGACGCCGGCCATGCGCTGGCGCCCCGGCCGGCGGCACTGGACGGCCGGCGCCGCCCTGCTGGCGGCGCCCTTCATTGCCATGCTCGTCCATGAAACGGCCAGCCTGCCCGCACCGCCGCCGGCGGCAACGACACCGGTTCCGGCAAGCGTGGCCGTGGCCCCGCCTGCCGTCCCGCCGTCCGCGCCACCCGCGCCCCCCCTCCCGCACGGTGCGCAGGCCGCCACCATCGTCAATGAAGCTGCGCCCGCCGCGCCGCCGGCGCCGGCGGTGGCGAACCCCGGCGCGGCGCGCAAGGCCGCGTCACCGCCCGTGCGCCAGGCAGCCGCGCGCGCACCCGCATCCCGGCCGGCGGCGGCAGTGCCGGGCGACAGCGACGTTGCCTTGCTGACGGCGATGGTGGCGCATGCGCACCGCCAGGAAGGCGCAGCAAAGCCCGCGCGCGATGTGGTCATGCGCAAGGACGAGGAGGAGACGGCCGACTTGCTGCAGCGCTGCAGGCAGCTGGGCATGATCGAAGGCATGCTGTGCCGCGCGCGCATCTGCTCGGGCCGCTGGGACAGCGACCCCGCCTGCCATTGAGGGGCGTGGATGAAACTCAGGCGCGTTCGGACACTTCGATCAGGTTGCCGTCCGGGTCGCGCACGTACACAGAGCGGATGGGCCAGTTGGCGCCCGTGCGGGCCACCGGGCCCTCCTCGATGGCCACGCCGGCACTGGCCAGGTGGGTGATGAAGGCGTCGAGCGGCACGGCGGCAATGAAGCACAGGTCGAGCGAACCGGGCGTTGGCAGCGCGGCCTTGGGCAGGAATTCCTTGCCGTATTCGTGCAGATTGATTTTCTGCGCGCCGAACTTGAAGGCCTGGCGTCCGGCGCCAAAGGTTTCCAGCTGCATGCCCAGCACGCGCGTATAGAAATCGATGCAGGCCGCCTTGTCGCGCGTGGTCAGCACCAGGTGGTCCAGGCGGGAAATCATGGCGTCCTCGCGTGCTGCGGCGTATCCATGCGCCCGTGCAGGAAACCTTCCATCAGTGCCAGCAGCGCCTGCGGCTGTTCCTGGTGCGGCGTGTGGCCGCACTGCTCGACCATGGCCGGCATGGCGTTGAGCGCCTGCGCCACGATGGTGTCGACCTGGGCCGCGCTGCCATACTGGTCTTCCGTGCCCTGCACCACCAGCGCCGGGCATTCGACGGACGGCAGCAGGTATTCGATGTTCCAGAACTGGAAGCCGTAGCTGAGCCAGGTGTCGGACCAGGCCTTGAAGAGGGACTCTGTTTTTTCTCCGTGGTATTTCGTCAGCGCGCGCAGCTTGCCTGCGCCAAACGCCGCATCGGCCGTGCGGATGCCGTCGAGGGTCACGCCTTCGACGAACACGTGCGCCGCCTCGGTGATAATGCCGCGCAAGCGGGGCGGCTGCTGCGCCGCATGGATCAGGGCGATGCTGCCGCCATCGGAGTGACCGATGAGAAAATAATCCTGCCCGGGAATCAGCGAAGTAAGTACTTGCTGCAACTCGCGCAGCGCATAGTCGTGCAGGTAATGGATGTGCCGGCGCGCCTGCAGCGGCGATGACTGCCCGTAGCCGAGACGGTCATACACGAGGCCGCGACAGCCCGTGGCCTGGCACAGTTGCTCGGGAAAATCCTTCCACATGGCACAGCAGCCGAGCCCCTCGTGCAGGAATACCAGCCAGGGCCTGGCGGGGTCGCCTTCGATCAGTTCGTAATAAATATCGTCTTCGGCGCTCAGGTTCAGTATCGGCATAGGCTAGGCTCGCAACGGGGTCCGCATCGGCGGGACGGGCCGGCCTATTGTGCCATCGTCCGCCAGAACATGCTCGCCGCACCCGAAAAAATAGCCGCCTGGAAAATACCAGGGACTCTGTCCGCACGCTGTTTGCGTCAGCGCAAATGCCCGCCGTTTTCCCCCGCCCTGGCGGCCCTTTTCGCCACGGCACGGGCCTAGAATTGGTACGTCCCCCCTCGGAGCAGACGGCTACCTTATCAGCCAGGACGTGACACTGGCCGTCACGGCAACAGATAGGGCGTCTTGCCGCACGACGTCAGGCGCGGTGTCCAAACTATCGATCAGGAGTACATCATGGAAATGAAAGTTGAAGACCGGACCGGCAGCAATCTGGCCGAACAAGAACTCACCGACTTGCCCGTCCAGCAGGAAAGCAAAACGGCGAAAGGCACGGCCGCCAAGGATCTGAACCTGAGCGGCAACGCCTTCACCACGTATTACACGTGGCGCGCCAATGGCGTGTTCCACGCGGTGAATTTCGTCAACGGCAACGTGAATGCCAATTCGCGCGTGTTCCTGAACATCAGCGAATTCAGCACGGATGCGCAGCACCGTTTCATCGGCGCTGCCCGCATGGCCGTGTACAACATCGCCCCGTACAACGGCGGCTTCCTGGCCTGGGTAGAAATCTCCTGGGGCAGCCCGCTCAATATCCGCTTCGACGTATTCGTCGATCCCTGATCCCGGGAAACGGCACGCCGCTTGCCGCCTGATACCCTCAGGCGTAAGGGAAGGCGCCGTGCCGGCGGTATGTGGCTTGGCAAGGTGTAGCACGGAGATTTTGCGCGCGCAAAACAAAAGGGCCACGTGTTGCCACGTGGCCCTTTGCTACTACTTGTTCTGGCTCCCCGACCTGGACTCGAACCAGGGACCTGCGGATTAACAGTCCGTCGCTCTACCAACTGAGCTATCAGGGAAAGGAGGCCGAATTATATACGTCAAAATTTTACCTGTCCAGTTGCAATCTGCACGGTGACCCGAAACAGGGCGTGCATCGGACGTGCAGCCCGCCTCGGCACGAGGCAAGGGCATGGCGATGGCGCGGTGGCCCGCAGTGGCTTGGCGCGCGTGCGCCGGAAGGGCCGCGCGAGGCAAGCGGCACCAGCCTGCCGGGTGCGGCTGCGTTCGTCTGCGCGCCGCGACGCAAGCTAGTAGAATAAGCTGGCCTTCGCCACACGGGGGGGCGCTGAACGGCATGCCGGCAGCGGTGGCCTTGTCCGGCCAGCGTCATCGGCATGTGCCCGCAAGGCTTGTCCTTGCTCCTGGCCTACTGCCCTTTCCCGACATGACTGAATCAAGCGCACCAGCGGCGGCAAAGTCCCATAGCGGCGACAGCTCGCCCGACATCGCCGCACATATCGCGGCCGCCATCGTGGCGCGCCAGTTGCCGCCAGGCACCCGGCTGCGCGAAGAGGCGCTGTGCCGCCTGTATGGCGTCAGCCGCACGAAAATCCGCGCCGCCCTGCTGATACTGTCCAGCGATAAATTGATACGCATGGTGCCCGACAAGGGCGCCTACGTCAGCCAGCCCACCGAGGCCGAAGCGCGCGACATCTTTGCCGCGCGGCGCATCATCGAGACGGCCCTGGCGCGCGAATTCGTTGCCCGGGCCAAAGCTGCCGACTACCGGATGCTGGAACGGCACCTGAAGGCGGAGCGCCTGGCGCTGGCGCAAGCGACGCCGCTGCGCTCGCAACTGCTGGGCGACTTCCACGTGTTGCTGGCCGATATAGCCGGCAATGCCGTGCTGCGCGACATCGTGCGCGAACTGGTGGGCCGCAGCTCGCTCATCACCATGCTGTACCAGTCCAGTCACGCCGCCGCCTGCTCGTGCGACGAACACGCCCGCTTTCTCGACGCGGCGCGCAGCGGCGACGCGGAACTGGCGGCGCGCCTGATGGACGAGCACCTGGCGCACGTGGAAGCTGCTTTGCGCTTCGACGGCAGCGCCGGCGACGACAAGAAAGACCTGGTGGCGGCGCTGCTGGTGTAATAAGCCGCAGCAAAAGAAAGGCTCTGTCCCCGACAAATAGGGGAACCCAAGGAATCTTCCTCAGCCCCGGCTGTCTGACTGTACATATCGGACAAACGGGAGCCTTTCATGCCGCCAGCCGAATGGAAAACCTTCATCGCCCAGTTCGCCGCACTGAGCCGTCGCCAGCGTCTGGCCAGCGCTGCTCTGCTGCGCGGGGCAGGATCGCAGAACGCCGCCGTGGCACTGGTCGAAAGCGTGGCCCGGCAGCGGCTACACTGTCCCGCCTGCAACAGCAGCCATGCGCACCGGCACGGCCATGCGCACGGACTGCAGCGCTACCGCTGCGTGCCGTGCGGGCGCACCTTCAATGCGCTCACCGGCACGCCGCTGGCGCGCCTGCGCCATAAATCGCTGTGGCTAGCCTACGCCGATTGCCTGCTGGCATCGGCTTCCGTGCGCCAGGCAGCGCGACAACTGAACGTGCACCGCAACACCACCTTCCGCTGGCGCCACCGATTTTTGACGCTCGCCAGGACGGACCGGCCGCTGTGCCTGCACGGCATCGCCGAGGCCGACGAGCTGTATCTGCTGGAATCGGAAAAGGGATCCAGGCATCTGACGCGTCCGGCACGCCGCCGGGGCGGCCACGCCCGCCAGCGCGGCATTTCCAGTGAACAGGTCTGCATCGTGGTGGCGCGCGACCGCACAGGACAAACCCTCGATTTCGTCACGGGAAAAGGGGCGCTGACCAAGGCGCAGCTGCATGCCTGCCTGCCACCCGTGATCGACAAGGACGTCTTGCTGGTCACCGATGGCCATGCCGCCTACCGGGCTTTCGCTGCGGAAGCGGGCATCAGCCACCGGGCCGTCAACCTGCGTGCCGGCATCCGCGTGCAGGGCGCCGCCCACGTGCAGAACGTCAACGCGTATCACAGCCGCTTGCGCGGCTGGCTGCGCATCTTCCATGGCGTAGCCAGCCGTTATCTGCCGAATTACCTGGGGTGGCGCTGGATCCTCGACGCCGGGCGCATCCGCTCGCCAGAAGCGTTATTGAAAGCAACGGTGGGAGCATTCCCACACCTGACGGTGACATAGCCAAAAGACAAGGCCGCCCTGCTAGTGCCGGGCGGCCTTGTCACTGCTTGTTGGCAAACTTGCTATTCGCCCAGATAGATGAACTTGAACAGGAAGATGGCGGCGATGATGTAGGCCACCACCGATACCTGCTTGCCCTTGCCCGTCAACAATTTCAATACCGCATAGGTAATGAAGCCGAACGCCACGCCGCTGGCCACGGAATACGTAAACGGCATCATCAGCGCCGTGATGGCGGCCGGGATGCTTTCCGTGCTGTCATCCCAGTCGATATACGTCAGTTCGCGCAGCATCAGGCACGCCACGTACAGCAGCGCTGGCGCCGTCGCGTACGGCGGCACCGTGTGCGCCAGCGGGGCGAAGAACAGGCTGCCCAGGAACAGCAGCGCGACGGCGACGGCCGTCAAGCCCGTGCGGCCGCCCGCCTGTACCCCCGCCGCGCTTTCCACGAAGGCCGTGGTGCTCGACGTGCCCAGGCAGGCGCCGGCGGCAATCGCCGTGCTGTCGGCCAGCAAGGCCTTGTTCATGCGTTCCATCTTGCCGTCTTTCAATAAACCGGCGCGGTTGGCCACGCCCATCAGGGTGCCAGTCGCATCAAACAATTCCACCAGGAAAAACACCAGCACCACGTTGACGATGCCGATCGACAGCGCGCCCATGATGTCGAGCTTGAACAGGGTCGGCTCGATGGCGGGCGGTGCCGAGACGATGCCGTTGAACTCGTTGCCGCCAAAGAAGAAGCTGGCGATGGTGATCGTGAGGATGCCGATGAGGATGGCGCCCGGCACTTTCAGGCGGTCCAGCGCGACGATGATGAAGAAACCGAGGATGGCCAGGATGGGCGCCGCCTTGTGCAAGTCGCCCAGCGCGATGATGGTGGCGGGATTCGACACCACGATACCGGCGCTTTTCAGCGAAATAATGGCCAGGAACAGGCCGATGCCGACCGTAATGGCCGTGCGCAGCGCGGGCGGAATGCTGTTGATGATCATCTCGCGTATCTTGAACAGGCTGACCAGGATGAACAGGCAGCCGGAAATGAAGACGGCGCCCAGCGCCACTTCCCAGCTCATGCCCATGCCCTTCACGACCGCATACGAAAAATACGCGTTCAGGCCCATGCCCGGCGCCAGCGCGATCGGATAGTTCGCGTACAGGCCCATGATCAGGGTGCCGATGGCGGCCGCCAGGCAGGTGGCGACGAAGACGGAGTCTTTCGGCATGCCCGCGTCGCCGAGGATGGACGGGTTGACGAAGATGATGTAGGCCATCGTCAGGAACGTGGTCAGGCCGGCCAGCAGCTCCGTGCGCACATTGGTGCCGTTGTCCTTCAGTTTGAAATAGCGTTCCAGGAACTGCATGATTAACCCCTTGTTTTGGTAAAACCGCGCGCCTGGTCTTGGACTATGCGCATCTTTTTTTCTTGCAACAACTCTTTACTTGCCCGGCGCGCCGGCCGGCTTGAAGGCCCACCAGCGGCTGCCCGCAAAATTCCAGATCAGGCCGATACCCGTCGCCAGCACCTGCGCCAGCCAGTAATACCAGCCCAGCTGGTGTACCAGCAGCCACATCAGCCCCGTATTGATGCACCAGCCGATGCCCAGCAGGGTGAAATACTTGGACGCCGCCTCGCCATGCCCCTTGTCGCTTTTAAACGTGAAAAAGTAATTGAGGAGGTAGTTGACGACGGAACCCATGATGTAGCCGATGCCGGAAGCGGCGGCGGCACTGATGCCGGCCCATTCCACGCCGCCCCACAGCACGCTGTATTGCACGGCCGTGCCGGAAGCGCCGACGGCGGCGAAACGCAAGAATTGGTGATGCAGTGAATGGGACATTGTCAATTTTCAAATGAGGCAACAGCGGGATCGGGGCAGAATAAAAAATGGCTACGATTGCTCGTAACCATTTTTCAGCCAGCATTTTACTGCAAGTTGCACCCAACGTTCATATTCGCCGCCGTCTCAACACTTATTCCTTGCCTTGGCGGCGCTGGCGCAGCCACACGAACAGCGCGATCAGCAGCACGATGCCCACGATGCCGCCGGGCAGCATGAAGGGCTGCACGCGTGCCAGCAGCGGTTTTTCGCCGCCGCTGCGCGCCTGCGCCACGTAGGCTGGCGTCACCGAGACGTCCGGGTTGCCATACTGTTTCAATACATAGTTGGCAATCGAGGCGATCTGCTCGTCCGTCAACGGTTGCACGTAGGAGCGCTGGTCGAAACGGGGCATGAAGGCTTCGTGCTCCTCCCCTTCGATCTTGCGTTCGACGCCAAACAGGATGGCCGAGACCAGGTTGGCCGGCGTGCTGCCACCCGTCGCCGTGTTGTTGAACAGGGCCGGATAGCTTTGCCCCGTGCTGCCGGCGCCGCTGGCCGAATGGCAGCTGGCGCAATAGCCGGAAAACAGCACGGCGCCGCTATGCAAGGAATGGCGCTCGGTGGCACCGGCCATGCCGCGCAGCGCAACTTCTTCGCTGGCGGCGCTGCCGTGGCTGAAGGCGGGCTTGCTCTGCCCTGGCGCGCGCACGGGCGGCACCGTGCGCAGCCACGCGACGATGGCCGCCACGTCGTCGTCGCGCAGGAACTGCAGGCTGTTCTGGATGGCTTCGGCCATGCCGCCCGCCGCCTGCCCCTTGCCCTGCACGTGACCTGTTTTGAGGTAGGCGGTGAGCTCCGCATCCGTCCAGGCGCCGATGCCGCTGATCTTGTCGGACGTGATGTTGGGCGCATGCCAGGAGCCGAGCGCGGCGCCAGCCAGGGTCTGACTGCCGATTTCCGCCATCAGCGCGTTGCGCGGCGTGTGGCAGGCGCTGCAGTGCGCCAGGCCTTCGGCCAGGTAGGCGCCGCGGTTGATCTGCGCGCTCTTGCCTGGATCTGGCACAAAGCGTTTATTGTCGAGGAACAAGGTATTCCAGCCCAGCATGGACAGGCGCACATTGAACGGGAATGGCAGGGCCGTCTGGCGCGCCGGTTCATCGACAGGCTGGACCGCCTGCATGAAATAGTAATACAGGTCGCCCACGTCCGCGTCCGTCAGCTGCGCATAGCTGGTGTAGGGCATGGCCGGATACAGGTGGCTGCCGTCGGCGCGCACGCCTTCGCGCAGGGCGCGCGCAAAGTCAGCCTCCGTGTAATGGCCGATGCCGCCTTGTTTCGATGGCGTGATATTCGTCGCGTAGATCGTGCCCAACGGCGAATCGATGGCGTAGCCGCCCGCATACGGCTTGCCGCCGGCCGCCGTATGGCAGGCCATGCAGTCGGCCGCGATGGCCAGGTAGCGGCCCCGCTCCAGCCGTGCATCGGGCTTGGCGGCTGTGCTTGCGGCAGGCGCGGCAGGACGGTCCGGCGTCAGGGTGACGGGCGGCGCCGGCGGCACTGGTGGTAAAGCACGCGCGGCCAGCGGCAAGCCGGCCGCCAGGGTCAGACCCAGCAAGAAACGGCGCATCATGCTGCCTCCCTTGCCAGGGTGCGGGCGATGTCGTCGGCCGCGCGCAAGCCCAGCGCGGCCATGCTCAGGGTGGTGTTGACGACGCTGGCCGACGGCATGGCGCCGCCGCCCGGCAGCCACAGGTTGGCGTGGTCGTGGGCGCGGCAATTGCCATCGACCACGGAGTCAAGGCGGTTACTGCCCATGATGACGCCGCCCATGATGTGGTTGTTCGCGTTCAGGCTGTCGGTGATATGGAATTCCACGGCGCCGAACAGCTTGCCGATGTGCTCGAGCTGCGCATGCGCGGCCTTCGCGCCGTCGCGCACGTAATCGCCCACGTCATAGTAGATGTCGGGACAGGCCAGGCCCAGCGGGTCCTTGCGCGTCTTGCTCAAGGTCAAGCGGTTGTGCGCTTCAGGCAGCGGTTCCAGGCTGATCGACAAGTCCACGCCGAAGGCGGCGCGGCGGCGGATCTCGTCGTCGAGGTCCTTGCCCACCAGGCCCAGCTTCAGCGATTGCTGCGTAGCAGGTCCGACGCGCGTGATATTGTTCAGGATCATCTTGTTGGCCGAATACTGCGCGCGGAAGGCACCGTCGCGCGGCCCGACCAGGCAGCTGCTCTGCGCGGGGCCACGGCCCGTCCAGATCGGCTCATTGGCGAGGAAGGTACAGTGGAAACCGGAGTGGTCCATCATGTTGCGGCCCACCTGGTCCGAACTGTTGGCGATGCCGTTCGGATTGTTCTGGTTGGCCGCCAGCAACAGCAAGCGCGGCGTTTCGATGCCGTTGCAGGCAATCACGAAGGCCTTGCCGGTCGCCATGTGTGACTGTTTCTTGGCGTCATACCAGTGCACGGCCGTCACGCGGTTGTTCTGGTCCGTGTCGATGCGGTAGACGACGGCCTCGGCCAGCACGCCAGCGCCTTTGAGCTCGGCACGCTCCACGTGGTGGATGCCGTTGTACATGGCGCCGATGGGGCAGATCGGCTGGCAATTGTTATTGCCACAACAAGTCGGGCGGCCCTGCCATGGGCGCGTCGAGCGCCCTTGCGGGATCGGCACGGAACGGTAGCCATGCGGGTTGACCACTTCGGCGAAGCGCTTGTCGCCATAGCCCCAGGGCACCATGTCCATCGGGTACGGCGCGCTGCGCTCGCTGGGCGACTGCAAGGCGGGATCGTTGGGTCCGGCCACGCCCATTTCCTGCTCGGCGCGGCAATAGTACGGTTCCAGTTCCTCATAGGAAATAGCCCAGTCGCGCCCGACGCCGTAGTCGCTTTTCATGCGCATGTCGGACGGCAAATGGCGCCAGCACGACGCGGCCCAGTGCCAGGTCGTGCCGCCCACCGTGCGCAGATAGCCCTGCTGGAAACTGCTGCCGTTGGGGCCAGACAATTCCACGTAGTTGTTCTTTGGAAAATACAGGGGCGCGGGCGCATTGTCCGCCTGCGGATACAGGCCCTGGAAGTCGGAGCCGACGCGGTTTTCGAACGGCATGTTGCGCCAGTTTTCCACGGCTTGCCCCCGCTCGATGCGCAGGCCCGCTTCCAGCATGATCACGGAATGGCCTTGCGCGGCCAGCTGGTCGGCCATCATGGCGCCGACGACGCCCGTGCCGACGATGACGACATCGGCGACGACGTCGCCATTGCTCTTGAATTGGGGAGATTTCATTTTGCTTGCTTGCCTTTCGATTCGGGAGTGCCGGTAGTGGCCGGGGCCGGGACGGGTTTGGGCGCCACGGGCGCGGCAACCCGCACGGCCGGCGGCGCCTTCAGCCACCACAGGGGGCCGTAATTGCAATAGGTCGGCACGACCTGGCCATCGGCCACCGTGCGGTACATCAACGCTTCCGCATACGCGACGACGATGGACTTGGTACCGTGGGCCGCGTTGCCGGCGACGGTGCCCGTGTACCAGGCGGCAACGATGGCCAGCGCCAGCTCGCGCAAGGTCGCATCGGCGGCGCTGGCGGCCGCCAGCAGCGCCTTGGCTTCCTGGCCCGTGACGAGCAGCGCGCCCAGTTGCGGCAAGCGCTCGGCAAAGCCGGGCACGTTCGTGCGCATGGCTTGCTCGATGCGCGCCGCCGTCGCGGCGGACAGATCGCGGTGGCCCGTGATCGTTTGCGACAAGGTGTAGAACAGCATGGTGGCGGGCGCCGGGCCGGCAGCGGGCGCGCCGGCTGGCGACGGCATGGCAGCCGACAGGGGATTGCTCCAGAAACCGGCCTGCGCCAGCAGCGCGGCCAGGCCCATCAGGGCATGGCGGCGGCTGATGCGGGAAAGGGATGAAACGGATGTTGCAGATGGTTCGCTGTCTGGATGGTGCATGAGACTCCCGCAAGACTGATGGTTTTGTTGACTTCGATGATAGCGTTACATTGCATATGCGCATATGGAACCGGTTCCAACATTATCCTACATAAATAAATTGTTTGCCAATGGAGTATTACTACGAGGCGTTAGCGGGCCAGAGCAGGCACGGTCGCTGAGCCGCGCGGCAGGCTTGCCGGCGCAGATGAAGAGGAATGCCACTCCCCCTCTTGAAATGATTGCAAGCTTGCTTAAAAATTGGCAGCATGGCAAATAGGCAGCCCGCCCCTCATGAACCGGAGCATCGACGCCCGTCCTTCCATGCAAGTACATTTCTGACGAGGAGACAATGACGCACCGCGGCAGACCATGCCAGGCGGACGGGCCTGCCGCCCAAGAAGCAGCTATTCCAACGCGACGCGTGATGCGCCGATGCAATCAACCTGAAACTGATGACAAGACCATGACAAGAAAAATGACGTTTTTAGTTCTCCTGACCACCCTGCTTCCATTTTATGCATGCCAGGCACAAGCCACGCAGGAAGCAACACCCAGGAAGGTATCCGCTCACATCAGCACCACGCTGACGCCTGACATCGGCGGCATAAAACAGCTCATCGAAATCAAAACCGACGACGCCAGCAAGCCCGTCCTGCTGTTCTTATCAGGCGGCCCGGGAAGCTCCATGATCAAGGGCGCGGACGCCTTTACCAATGCCCTGAAGAGCGAGTTTACGCTGGTGCAATGGGACCAGCGGGACGCGGGAAAAACCCTGAAACTGAATCCCTCCCCCACCCAGCCGTCCGTCGCACAGATGGAGCAGGATACATATGAAGTCATCCAATTTCTGCGAAAAGAGTTGAAACAGGACAAGATATACCTGCTCGGCAGTTCCTGGGGCAACGTGCTCGGTTTTTATATCGTCAAGCATCATCCGGAACTGCTGCATGCCTATTTCGCGTCCAATCCTGTCGTCAGCCAGCTGGAAAGCGAGAAGGAATTACTGCAGACCCTGAAAGAGCATTTCAAGGACAATGCCGTCGCCAGCGAGGAACTGAACAGCGTCAATTTCCCGTTTACCAGTGACGAAAGCATGTTTTATTTGAGGAAATGGCTCTTTTACAAGGATGGCAAGCAATTTGCAACGAGCGAGGGCTTCAAGACGGGCTTTCTGCAATGGTCGAAGACCTGGTCCCCCGTGTGGAACGAGGTCATGCACATCGATCTGCCGAAGACCTTGCAAAGCGTCGACTGCCCCGTGTACTTCTTCGTCGGCAAGAACGACATCCAGACTTCGACCAGGATCACGCAAGCGTATTTCGAGGCACTGCAGGCGCCAAGGAAAGGCTTGTTTCTATTTGAGCAATCCGGGCATCAGATACACCAGGATGAACCGGTGCAATTTCAAGAAGCCATCATCAAGACGCGGGAGACGATTCAAGCGAACAGGTAAGAGCGCCAAAACGCAAAAAGCCCAGCCGTTCAAGGCTGGGCTTTCCGATACTGCTGGTGTTCTGGCTCCCCGACCTGGACTCGAACCAGGGACCTGCGGATTAACAGTCCGTCGCTCTACCAACTGAGCTATCAGGGAAAAGAGGCCGCATTTTATAGGGCAAACTTTCAGATGTCCAGACTTCGCAGGGGAAAAATGCATTTTCCCCCTGCGCCCGCCGCGCGTTGCCGTTCAGCCGGGATTTTCCTGCGGACTATAGTCAACAACCAGCACCCGCCCCAGCCACGGCTTGAGCAGCTCGACAAAGGCCAGGTGGGCCGGATGGCTCAGGTAGACGTCGCGCGCGGGGGCGCCGGCAAAGGTGAGGGTAAAGCAATCGGTAAAACCATCGTCGAGGCCTTCCGGGCTGACATTCGGCCCCCACTCGAATTGCAGGATGCCGGGAATACGGTGTTTCAGCTGGGAAAATTCATAGACCAGTTCGGCATGCTTGGCAGCGGTAATGCCATCGAGAAAGTCGCACAGGACGATATGGCGCAAGGCGGAGGTACAAGTCATGGGAAGGCGCTCCTGAAGTGATGCCTTCAGGATAGCGCAAAACGCGATCACGCACCGGCCGGCCCTGCTGGCTGGGGCGAAAAACAAAAAAGGCCATGTTTTTCAACATGGCCTTCCGAATTCTGGCTCCCCGACCTGGACTCGAACCAGGGACCTGCGGATTAACAGTCCGTCGCTCTACCAACTGAGCTATCAGGGAAAAGAGGCCGTATTATATAGGCCAAACCTGGCGCTGTCCAGATTTCCATAGGGAAAATCTTACCCCGTCCCAAACGACGAGCCGGCACCGGAAAAACAAAAAAGGCCACGTCTTTCAACGTGGCCTTCCGAATTCTGGCTCCCCGACCTGGACTCGAACCAGGGACCTGCGGATTAACAGTCCGTCGCTCTACCAACTGAGCTATCAGGGAAAAGAGGCAATATTATATGTCGTATGTTCCATATTTGCAAGACGGATACTGCATCTTCACAAACACGGCCATTACCGACTTTCTACTGCCATCCGCGCCGCACTTGCGTGCAACGCCGAAGAAGCAAGATATTAAAGTACTTTGGCGATCGCGTCAATAACGATGTCGATGTTGCGCGAATTCAATGCAGCCACGCAGATACGGCCCGTGTCGACGGCGTAGATCGATTGCTCGCGCAACGATGCCACCTGCTCCTTGGTGAGGCCGGAGTACGAGAACATGCCGATTTGCTGGCGCACGAATTCGAAGTCGTGGCCTGGCGCCTTGGCTTTCAGCTTTTCCACGAAGGCATTGCGCATTTCGCGGATGCGCACGCGCATGCCGGCCAGTTCCTCTTCCCACAGCTGGCGCAGTTCCGGCGTGGCCAGGACAGTGGCGACCACCTTGCCGCCATGGACTGGCGGGTTCGAGTAGTTGGTGCGCACGACGCGCTTGAGCTGCGACAGCAGGCGGGCCGCTTCATCGGCGCTGGCGGCGACGACGCTCAGTGCGCCCACGCGCTCGCCGTACAGCGAGAATGACTTCGAGAACGAGTTCGACACCAGCAGCGGGCCGCCCGCGTCGGCAAAGCGGCGCACCACGGCGCCGTCTTCGGCGATGCCATTGGCGAAGCCCTGATAGGCCATGTCCAGGAACGGCACCAGGCCGCGCGCGGTGACCACGCTGATGATCTGGTCCCACTGGGCCACGCTCAGGTCGGCGCCGGTCGGGTTATGGCAGCAGGCGTGCAGCACGACGATGGAGCCGGCCGGCATGGCGTTCAGGCTGGCCAGCATGCCGTCGAAGTTCACGCCATGGGTGGCGGCGTCGTAATAGGTGTAGTTATTTACAACGAAACCGGCGTTCTCGAACAGCGCGCGGTGGTTTTCCCAGCTCGGGTCGCTGATGTAGACTTGCGCGCCTGGCGCGAAGCGCTGCAGGAAGTCGGCACCGATCTTCAGTGCGCCCGTGCCGCCGATGGCTTGCACGGTGACGGCGCGGCGCTCTTGAATTACGGCGCTGTCGGCGCCAAATACGAGTTCCTGCACCGCCTTGTCGTAGGCAGCCAGGCCTTCGATCGGCAGATAGGTGCGTGGGGCGGCCTGTTCGATCAGGATGGCTTCCGCCTTGCGTACGCAAGCTAACAGAGGCACTTTACCGTTGTCGTCATAATAGACGCCAACGCCCAGATTGATTTTGGCGGGATTCTGGTCCGCGTTAAATGCTTCGGTGATGCCCAGGATCGGGTCGCGTGGGGCCATCTCGATGGCGCTAAACAGACTGGCAGAAACAGTTGGGTTCGTCATGATAAGATTGGATTCGATTGGAAGCAGGTTCACAGCGGAGTTGTAGACAGCGCCCCAAAATACAACGCCAGGGCCGCCAGCAGAGCACTATTCTAACAAAGGTCTGATTCACATGCCCGAATTATCTACCGCCAGCGAGGCGGAAAGCGCAATTATCTCTTTCCCGGACTCCCCCTTCAAGCTGCACCAGCCCTTCCCTCCGGCCGGCGATCAGCCCACGGCAATCGCCCAGCTGTCCGAGGGGATTGCCGACGGTTTGGCCTTCCAGACCCTGCTGGGCGTGACCGGTTCGGGCAAGACCTACACCATGGCCAACGTCATCGCGCGCATGGGCCGGCCCGCCATCGTCTTCGCGCCGAACAAGACCTTGGCGGCGCAGCTGTACAGCGAGTTCCGCGACTTTTTCCCGCAGAACGCCGTCGAATACTTCGTCAGCTACTACGATTACTATCAGCCGGAAGCCTACGTGCCGCAGCGCGACCTGTTCATCGAAAAGGACTCGTCGATCAACGAGCATATCGAACAGATGCGCCTGTCGTGCACCAAGTCGCTGATGGAGCGGCGCGACGTCATCATCGTCGCCACCGTCTCGGCCATCTA
Organism: Janthinobacterium sp. TND4EL3; assembly: GCF_900156175.1. Lineage (GTDB taxonomy): Bacteria > Pseudomonadota > Gammaproteobacteria > Burkholderiales > Burkholderiaceae_D > Janthinobacterium. The sequence continues at coordinate 376,549 of NZ_FTMV01000003.1, read as the reverse complement.
CGGTATCGGCAATCCGAACGAATACCACCAGATGATATTGACCCTGCGCGTCAAGGACAGGGTCGCCCAGCGCGACGTCATCGCGCGCCTGATCCAGATGCAGTACACGCGCAACGAGGTCGATTTCGGCCGCGGCACCTTCCGCGTGCGCGGCGATACCATCGACATCTTCCCCGCCGAGCATGCGGAACTGGCCGTGCGCCTGGAAATGTTCGACGACGAGATCGAATCGATCCAGCTGTTCGACCCGCTGACGGGCCGCGTGCGGCAAAAGATCCCCCGCTTCACTGTGTATCCGGGCTCGCACTACGTGACGCCCCGCTCCACCGTGCTGCGCGCCGTGGAAACCATCAAGGACGAGCTGCGCGAGCGCCTCGAGTTCTTCCGCAAGGAAAATAAACTGATCGAAGAGCAGCGGCTGGAGCAGCGCACGCGCTTCGACCTGGAAATGATGGCGGAAATCGGTTTCACCAAGGGCATCGAGAACTACTCGCGCCATCTGAGCGGCGCGCTGCCGGGCGAACCGCCGCCGACCCTGGTCGACTATCTGCCGCCCGACGCCCTGATGTTCCTCGACGAGTCGCACGTGCTGACGGGCCAGCTGAGCGCCATGTACAACGGCGACCGCTCGCGCAAGACGAACCTGGTCGACTATGGCTTCCGCCTGCCGTCGGCGCTCGACAACCGGCCCTTGAAATTCGAGGAATTCGAGCAGAAGATGCGCCAGACCGTGTTCGTCTCGGCCACGCCGGCCGAATACGAAAAGACCCATTCCGACCAGGTGGTCGAGCAGGTCGTGCGCCCCACGGGCCTGGTCGACCCGCAGATCATCGTGCGCCCCGCCAGCACGCAGGTGGACGACCTGATGTCGGAAATCGTCGAGCGCATCAAGAAGGACGAGCGCGTGCTCGTGACGACCCTCACCAAGCGCATGTCGGAGCAATTGACGGAATACCTGGGCGACCATGGCATCAAGGTGCGCTACCTGCACAGCGATATCGAGACGGTGGAGCGCGTGGAAATCCTGCGCGACCTGCGCCTGGGCACCTTCGACGTGCTGGTGGGGATCAACCTGCTGCGCGAGGGCCTGGACTTGCCGGAAGTGTCGCTGGTCGCCATCCTCGACGCGGACAAGGAAGGCTTCTTGCGCTCCGAGCGCAGCTTGATCCAGACCATCGGCCGCGCCGCGCGCAACCTGAACGGCACGGCGATCCTGTACGGCGACCGCATCACCGATTCCATGCGCCGCGCCATCGACGAGACGGAGCGCCGCCGCGCCAAGCAGATCGCCTTCAATACGGCCAACAACATCATCCCGATCGGCGTCAAAAAATCGATCCGCGAGATGATCGACGGCGTCTACAGCCCGCAGGAAGCGCGCGAAACCCTGCAGGTGGCGCAGGAAGCGGCCAAGTTCGAAGCCATGAGCGAAAAGCAGGTCAGCAAGGAAATCAAGCGCCTGGAAAAGCTGATGGTCGACCACGCCAAGAACCTGGAATTCGAAAAGGCGGCGCAAGTGCGCGACCAGCTGCACGTCCTCAAGCAGCAGCTGTTCGGCGCACCCGGCACGGACAATGTGGCGTCGATCCTGGGCAAATAAACGGCTGGCCGGATCAGCTGGCCGCCGGGCCTGCGTGATCCGACAACAGTAGCGGAGCCAACAGCGTTGTCGGATTAGGCGCCGTGCCGCAGCGAATCCAAGCTGCGCGCCTTCATGCTGTCGCCTCGTCGACATACGCGCCGACGATTGCGGCGAAATCCGCATCGGCCGCCAGGCGCCGCGCCAGGGACTTGCTCCAGTGCGACAATCATCTCGCCCACGCTGGCGGACAGGCCAGGCCCAGCCCTGCGCCGGCAGCAGCTGGGCGCCGCAGGCAAGGCGGCCGTGCGCCTGCCGCGCCTATGCCCTCACGTCGCCCGCCGCTGCTTTTCCAAGCTCGCGATCAGCATGTCGAACAGGGTGCGCGACGCCGGCGGCATCGCGTGCCGGTGCTTGCTGATCAGGCCCAGCGTCCGCTTGACGGCGGGATTGACGAGCGGCACGCCGACCACCGTATTTTGCTGCGCCGGCAGGATGGACAGCCCGGGCACCGCCGCCACGCCCAGCCCCGACGCCACCAGCGCCAGCACGCCTGACACGTGGTTGATCTCGCACGAGATCCACGGATGCTTCTCCACGCCGGACAGCGCGGCGTCGAGCACGCTGCGGTTGCCGCTCGACTTGGCCACCGAAATATAGCGTTCGTCGACGGTCTCCTTCCAGCTCAGCTTCTTGCGCCTGGCCAGCGGATGATCGTGCCGCATCGCCAGCACGTAGCTTTCGACATAGATGGGCTGGAAATGGATCTCGGGATTTTCCGCCCCCGTAAAGCTGATGCCGAAATCCGCCTCGCCGGCCAGCACGAGGTTAAGCACGTCCTGCGCGCTTTCGTCATGCACGCGCACGCGGATCTTCGGGAACTGCGCGCTGAAGCGCTTGAGCACATCGGGCAGGAAGTGCCAGACGGCCGAGGGGACGCAGGCGAACGTCACCGTCCCGGTGCGGTGCGCGGCCAGGTCGGCCACGCCCAGCACGGCATCTTCCAGCCCGTTGAGCGCATCGCGCACGTTCACCAGGAAGGCCTGCCCCACATTGGTCAGCTGCACGCGCCGCGTGGTGCGCGCGAACAGCCTGACGCCCAGGGCATCCTCCAGCTTGTCGATGCGGCGGCTCAGCGCAGGCTGCGACAGGAACAGATCGGCCGCCGCCTGGCGAAAGCTGTTGCGCTCCGCCACGGCCACAAAGGCCTGCAAATCATGTAAGTCGTAATTGATGCGCGACATGCATTAATCCTCGGAAAAATTGCAATTATCAAATTATGCCATTTCAACGATGATGGGATCTTCATGCTGAGCCTCGCCAAGAAGGCATCACCCCACAGGAGACACCATGCGACTTCGTTGTACGTGCGCGCTGTTACGGGCGCCAAGCGGCATCACGCCCGCCATGCGCCGCGGCATCGACCGCGCCAGCCGCCACCTTCCCCCGAAAAACCGCGCTCACTACGCGCCAGCGACCGTCATGGCGCCGGCTTGACGCCGGACCGCACGCCCAAAAAATGAACGATAGGAGTCACCATCATGCTTCACCCTGCTCTGCCGCGAAAGTCCCACCCCCTTCTTGCGGCGCTGCTCCTGCTTGCCGCCGGCACGGCGCACGCCGCCGACATCCACGTGGTCAGCTCGGGCGGCTTCGCCCAGGCCTACAAGAATCTGGCGCCCGCCTACGAGCGCGCCAGCGGCGACAGGCTGCTGTCCGCATGGGGACCGTCGATGGGCACCACCAGCAATGCGATCCCGGCGCGCCTGGCGCGCGGCGAGCAGATCGACGTCGTCATCATGGTCGGCGACGCGCTTGACAAGCTGATGCAGGAAGGCCGCCTGGTCCCCGGCAGCAAGGTGGTGCTGGCGCAGTCGCCGATCGCCTGCGCCGTGCGGCACGGCGCGGCGAAGCCGGACATCAGCACCATCGATGGCTTGCGCAGCGCTTTCCTGCAAGCGCAAACAGTGGCTTATTCCGACAGCGCCAGCGGCGAATACATCGAGCGGCAGCTGATGAACAAGCTCCACATCGCGCAGCAGATGCAGGGCAAGGCCGCGAAAATTCCCGCCACCCCGGTCGGTGAAATCATCGCCCGCGGCCAGGCCGATTTCGGCTGCCAGCAGCGCAGCGAGCTGATGCCGGTCGAAGGCATCGACCTCGTCGGCCTGCTGCCGGCGCAGGTGCAGCAGCTGACGGAGTTTTCAGCGGCGCTGGTGCGCAATGCCCGGCAGCCGGACGCCGGACGCGCCTTGCTGCGCTTCCTCGCCGCTCCCGCCAGCGCCGGCGTGATCGAGGCCACCGGCCTGCAACCGGCATCGGCGCTGCCGCCGGCGCCAAAGCCGATGCCAAGCGCGCACTAAACGACGTCACTCCATCTTTTCTCCAGAGGTAAACCATGGCCATTCCATCCACCGCCACCCCCGTCGCCGAAGCGCTGGCGCCATCGGCACCGGCGCGCGCGCCCTCGCGCATCGCCACCGTCATCCGCGTGACGAGCGGGAACTTCATCGAAATGTACGATTTTTTCCTGTTCGGCTTTTATGCGACGTACATATCCAGGGCGTTCTTCCCCGCCACCAGCGAATATGCGGCCCTGATGATGACGTTCGCCACCTTCGGCGCCGGTTTTTTCATGCGCCCGCTCGGCGCCATCATCCTCGGCAGCTATATCGACCGCATCGGCCGCCGCAAGGGCCTGGTGCTGACCCTGGCCATCATGGCCTCCGGCACGGCGCTGATCGCCTTCGTGCCCGGCTACGCCACCATCGGCCTGCTGGCGCCATTCCTGGTGCTGGCCGGGCGTTTGCTGCAAGGCTTTTCCGCCGGCGTGGAACTGGGCGGCGTGTCGGTCTACCTGTCCGAAATGGCAACGCCGGGCAACAAGGGCTATTACGTCAGCTGGCAATCGGCCAGCCAGCAGCTGGCCGTCATCTTTTCCGCCGCGCTCGGCTATTTCCTCAACGAGACCCTGAGCAAGGAATTCATCGCGGACTGGGGCTGGCGCATCCCCTTCTTCATCGGCTGTTCGATTATTCCCGTGGTGTTCTACATCCGCCGCTCGCTGCAGGAGACCGAGGCTTACCTGACACGCAAGTCGCATCCGACCTTCCGCCAGATGCTGGCGACGATCGGCCTGAACTGGCCGCTGGTCGTCGCCGGCGCGATGCTGATCGTCCTGACGACGGTGGCGTTCTACCTGATCACCGTCTACACGCCGACCTTCGGCAAGAGCGTGCTCAAGCTCAGCACCGAGGAAAGCCTGCTCGTCACCTTGTGCGTCGGCCTGTCGAATTTCCTCTGGCTGCCGCTGATGGGCGCACTGTCCGACCGCATCGGACGCTGGCCCATCATGGCGGCATGCGCGGCGCTGACGCTGCTGACGGCCTATCCGGCCCTGTCCTGGCTGGTCGCCCGTCCAAGCTTCGACCACATGCTGATGGTGGAATTGTGGCTGTCCTTTCTGTATGGCAGCTACAACGGCGCCACCATCGTCGCGCTGACGGAAATCATTCCGGCCAGCGTCAGGACCACGGGCTTTTCGCTGGCCTACAGCCTGGCCACCGCGCTGTTTGGCGGCATGACGCCGCTGGTATCGACCTTGCTGATCGAGAGTACGGGCGACAAGGCGGCACCCGGCTACTGGATGGCAGGCGCCGGCGCCATCAGCCTGCTGGCGACATGGCTGATCTATCGCGGCATCGTCAAGGAGCGCAAGCCGGCCTGACCCGGCGGCCTGACCCGGGCCTGTCTCAGGGCCAGGCCGGCCGGCGCATCTGGAACAGGCTCTCCGGGCCGATCTCGAAATAATCGGCCGGCCCGCCGCCGCGCAGGATGGGCAGCGCGCTGGCCGTGTCATACACGCCATCGACCAGCAAATGGCGCGCGATGTGCACGCCCACCACTTCCCCCAGCACCAGCCAGCTGCCGACACTGTCGCCATTGACGCCCTGCAGCTCGATGATCTGCGTGCGCCGGCATTCGAAGGACACGGGGCTTTCGGCCACGCGCGGCACCTTGACGATGCGCGAAGCGGCCGGCGTGAGGCCGGCCAGCGCGAATTCGTCGACCTCGGGCGGCGCGGGGGCGCAACTGGCGTTCATGGCCTCGGCCAGCGGACGGGTCGCCAGGTTCCACACGAATTCGCCAGTGTGTTCGATATTGCACAAGGTATCCTTGCGGCCGATGCTGGAAAAGCCGATCAGCGGTGGCGTGTAATTGAAAGCGTTAAAAAAACTGTAAGGCGCCAGATTGAGCACGCCTTCGCCGCTGCGCGAGGCGATCCAGCCTATCGGACGCGGCCCGACAATCGCGTTGAAGGGATCGTGCGGCAAGCCGTGGCCCTGTGCAGGTTCATAAAAGTGTATGGGGTCAAGCACGCGGATTCCTGAAGTCAAAGGAAGTCAAGAGCGCCCGGAATGGAACGCCTGGAACGACAGCTTACTGGAATTGCCGCCACCGCGTTGCCAGCCCGCCGGCGCGCCGGGTGCGCTCGCGCACGCAGCGCGACAATTGTATGGCGCGCCGCAGCACGCCTCGCTTATGATGGGCCAACTCAACCTTGCTCATTGCGCTACCGCCCATGCCTACCCTCACGCTGCACCAGAAAGTGTTCCTGCTCCTCCTGAGCATCGTCACCATCGGCTTCGGCACGATACTGGCGCCGTATGCGGGCGCCATCTTCTGGGGCGTCATCCTGGCGATCCTGTTCGCGCCCGTGTACCGCTGGCTGCTGGCCAAAACCAGGGGCCGCGCCGCCCTGGCGTCGCTGCTGACCTTGCTGCTGATCATCGTCATCGTGATCCTGCCGCTGTCGCTCATTTCCGTGTCGCTCGTGAACCAGGCGGCCAGCGTCGTGGAAATGGTGCGCTCGGGCGAAATCACGGTCGCCATGTTCTTCAATAAAATCATGGCAGTCCTGCCGCAATGGCTGATCAATTTACTTGACCGCTTCAACCTGACCAGCCTGGCCAGTCTGCAGGACAAGCTGGCCGAGGGCGCCACGCAGGTGAGCCAGGTGGTGGCCGTCAAAGCCATCAATGTGGGCCTGTACACCTTCGAATTCATCACCAGCCTGTGCATCATGCTGTATCTGCTGTTTTTCCTCATGCGCGATGGCTCCGCCCTGTCGGCCCGCATCAGGAACGCCGTGCCGCTGAGCCGCAAGTACAAGCAGCGCCTGTTCACCAATTTCACCACGGTGATCCGCGCCACCGTGAAAGGCAATATCCTCGTGGCGATCGCCCAGGGCGCCCTCGGCGGCCTGGCGTTCTGGTTCCTCGACGTGCCTGCACCGCTGCTGTGGGCAGTGCTGATGGCCTTCCTGTCGCTGCTGCCGGCCGTCGGCGCCGCCCTCGTCTGGGCGCCCGTGGCCGCCTACTTCCTGGCCACGGGCGCCATCTGGCAAGGCGCGGGCCTGGCCGCCTTCGGCGTCTTCGTCATCGGCCTGGTCGACAACGTGCTGCGCCCCATCCTCGTGGGCAAGGATACCAAGATGCCCGACTACGTCGTGCTGCTGTCGACCGTGGGCGGCATGGCCCTGTTCGGCCTGAACGGCTTTGTCATCGGTCCCGTGGTGGCGGCCCTGTTCATCGCCTCGTGGGACCTGTTCGTCTCGGCCAAAGAGTTCCAGGCCGACGATTGAGGCCTGGCACCGGGGGAGCGGGCAGTGCCGCGCCCGACATGAGCATGGCCCGGACCGCTTGCATTGCTCCGGCCATTGCACTATCGTTACTGCACGCGCGTGTTGCCAACCTTGCAAAGGAGATACTACGGTGTCGCTCAAACTCTACGGCCATCCCTTTTCCTCGTACACGCAAAAGGTGCTGATCGCCCTGTACGAAAACGCCATCCCGTTCGACTTCCTCTGCCTGGCGCCGGACATGCCCGAGCACCTGCAGCAGTGGCTGGCGCGCTGGCCGCTGCGCAAGTTTCCCCTGCTGGTAGATGGGGAGCGCAACGTCGCCGAGACCAGCATCATCATCGAATACCTGCAACTGGCCCATCCTGGCCCGCTGCGCCTGCTGCCGGACGACGCCATGCAGGCGCTGGACGTGCGTTTTCTCGACCGCTACTTCGACCTGCACGTCATGACGCCCGTGCAGCATGCCGTCGGCGCCGCCCTGACCGGCGACCCGGCAAAGACCCGGGAAGGCCGCGCGTTTGCCGGCGAAAAGCTGGACCTCGCCTACGCCTGGCTGGAAACCCGCCTGGCCGGCAAGACGTGGGCGACGGGCGAAGACTTTACCCTGGCCGACTGCGCCGCCGCTCCCTCGCTGTTTTACGCGGACTGGACGCAGCCGATTCCCGCCACGCTGCCCCTGCTGCGCGCCTACCGCGCCCGCTTGCTGGCCCGTCCCTCGTTCGCCCGCGCGGTGGAAGAGGCACGTCCGTACCGCCACCTCTTCCCTCTGGGTGCGCCACAGCGCGATTGAGGCGGATCAGGCAAACACGGGGCGGAAAAAACTGCGTTCATAGCTGACGATGCAGCGCGTCTCCTCGGCGTAGCGAAAGGCGGCCTGGCATTCGGCGTCCTGCATCGAATCGCTGCGGTACTGCTCGTACAAGGCCAGGCTGGGAAACGAGAACATGGCCAGGGCCACGTTGCTGGCGCCTTCCGATGGCAAAAAATAGCCGTGGTGCTGGCCGCCGAAGCGCTCGACCAGCGGTATCCACAGCTTGCCGTAGGCTTCGAATTCCCGCAATTTATACGGGTCGATGATGTAGCGCAAATAACAGGTGATCATGCGATTTCCTTATGAACATTCAACTCCATCAGCATGCCAGACTCCCAGGAGCCGATGGCGGCCAAGGCCGAGCCAGGCAAGAAGTCCAGCGCGCAGGGATAAATAAAATCTTCCTGCGCCAGCACGTTTAGCCCGGGCCAGCCGTAAAACAGCAGCTTGCCCTTGCCGCTGCGTCCCAGCGCGCTGCCGTCGGGCAGCCAGCGCAGGGCGTCGCCCGTGCCGCCGCCCGCCTCCACAGGCACCGTGGCCAGCACGCGGCCATCGTCCATCGCCTGCACGGACAGATACTCCTCGCCGCCCGCGTGATGCAGCGCGGCCAGGGACGCTCCGTCCAGCGATGGCGCGCACGACTTCAGTCCTGGCAGCGACAGCACCTTGCGCCCGCCGCCCGCTTGCAGGGGCCAGTCCCATACGCTGCAGTAGTCAGGCGGCTGCTCCTGCCCCTCGTCCACCGACTTGACGCCGTGCAGGACCAGCAAGCGCCGCCCGCCATCGATGGCGTAGACACCGCGCAGCATCTCGCCCGGGTGCTCCTGCATGAAGCGCACCTCGCCCGTCTGCGCATCGCGCACCCGCAGGCGGCCATCCCAGCCGCCGTCGGCAAGATACTGCCCGCACGGCGACCACGCGGGGCCGCAGCCTTCGCCATCTTTTTTGTTCTGTAAGTTCACCAGCAACTGGCCCGCCTCGGCATCCACCACGGCCAGCTGGCCCGTCGTGCTCTTGATGGCCAGCCGGTTGCCGTCGGGCGAAAACGCCATGCCCGACATGTGCGCGATGAATTTGCCGCGCCACAGTTTCTGGCGTGCCGCCACGTCCCACAGCACCAGGTCGCGCCCCAGCACGGCCAGGCGCGTGCCATCGGGCGAAAACCGCACGCCGTAGCTGCAGCCCAGCTTCAGGGGCTTGCGCCTTACCGTCATGGGCGCGCCAGGCGGTAGACCACGCTATCGATATCGTAATGGCGTTCCATGCCCGCGTACTGCATGCCCAGGCGCGTCATGACCTTGATCGAGGCGGCGTTGTCCGGGTGCGCCACGGCCACCACTTCCGGTGCGCCGACGACGTCTAACGCATGCGCGACGATGGCGGCCGCCGCTTCGCTGGCGTAGCCCTGGCCCCAGCCCGTGCGGGCCAGGCGCCAGCCGATTTCATGCGGCTTGTTTTTGTCGCCATCGAGATGTTGCAGGCAGGCCATGCCCACCATCTCGCCATCGTCGAGGCGGATCAGCGCCCACCAGGAATAGCCCCACTCGGCCCAGCGGCCCGTGATGCGCGTGACAGCCGCGCGTGTGTTTTCTTCCGTCTCGGGCTGGCCCGCGTTCAGGTAGGTCATCACCTCGGGATCGGTGTTGAGCGTGCGCATGCGCTCGTAGTGGCTCTCGTTGATCGGTTCCAGGCGCAGGCGCGCCGTCGTCAGTATGGTCATCGCATTTCCTTGGACGAAAAAAAAGACGATACACGATCGTCTTTTTTTTGCAAGCGCGCATGCAATTACTTGCCTGCTTCGCCCTTCTTGATCCACGCCGCCAGCTGGTGCGGACGCAGGCCGTCGTAGTCTTCGAACGGCTGATGGATCCACGGATTGTGCGGCAGTTCGTCGAGGAAGTAGTCGGGACGCACGACGGAGCAGCCTTTGAGCCAGATCACGGCCGATTTGACTTCGGTCACGTCGGGGAAGTTTTCCTTCAGGTGACGCGTGACCTTGTCCAGGGTGACGCCCGAATCGGCCAGGTCGTCGACCAGCAGGATGCGGCCGGCCAGCGGGCCCTTGGTCATGGTCATGTACTTGGCGATATCGAGGTCGCCACGCACGGTGCCCGCGTCTTCGCGGTAGGAGCTGGTCGACAGGATGGCCAGCGGCAAATCAAAGATGCGCGAGAATACGTCGCCGGGACGCACGCCGCCGCGCGCCAGGCACAATACCTGGTCGAATTTCCAGCCCGATTCGTAGACCTTGAGCGCCAGGCGCTCGATCAGGCGGTGGTACTCTTCCCAGTTGACCCAGAGATGTTGATCGTTCGATTGTGGGGTAGTCATGATAGTGGAATCTTATTATTAGCGTGATTAAAAAAATCCGCCTTGCGGCGGATTGTGTCCAGCAGCTTACTCGAATGGGTGGCGCAGCACGATCGTTTCTTCACGATCCGGACCGGTCGAAACCATGTCCACCGGTACGCCGACCAGTTCTTCGATGCGCTTGATATAAGCGCGCGCCGTTGCCGGCAGGGCCGCCAGCGATTTCGCGCCGACGGTGCTTTCCGTCCAGCCCGGCATTTCTTCGTACACGGGTACGCAACGGGCGGCTTCTTCAGCACCCGATGGGAAGATGTCGGTGGCCACGCCATCGATGGTGTAGCCGGTGCACAGCTTCAGCGTTTCGATACCGTCCAGCACGTCCAGCTTGGTCAGGCACATGCCCGTCACGCCGTTGATCTGCACGGAGCGGCGCAGCAAGGCGGCGTCGAACCAGCCGCAGCGGCGGGCACGGCCCGTCACGGTGCCGAATTCATGGCCGACTTGCGCCAGGTGGTGGCCGACGCCCGCATCCGTTGGCAGTTCCGACGGGAACGGACCGGAACCGACGCGCGTCGTGTAGGCCTTGGTGATGCCCATAATGTAGTGCAACATACCCGGGCCCACGCCCGAACCGGCGGCGGCATTGCCGGCCACGCAGTTCGACGAGGTGACGAACGGATAGGTACCGTGGTCGACGTCGAGCAGGGAGCCCTGCGCGCCTTCGAACAGCAGGTTCGCGCCGGCCTTGTGCGCCTTGTACAGTGCGCTCGACACGTCGGTAACCATCGGACGCAGGCGCGGCACGTAGGCCAGCGCGTCGTCGAGGGTCTTCTGATAGTCGACTTTCGGCGCCTTCAGGTAGTTTTCCAGCACGAAGTTGTGGTAATCGAGGTTTTCGGCCAGCTTTTCGGCAAAGCGCTTCTCGTTGAGCAGGTCGGCGATACGGATCGCGCGGCGCGCCACTTTGTCTTCGTAGGCCGGGCCGATGCCCTTGCCGGTGGTGCCGATCTTCGCATCGCCACGCTTGGCTTCACGCGCCAGGTCGATCGCGGTGTGGTAAGGCAGGATCACGGGCGCCGCGTCCGACACTTTCAGGCGCGAGGCGACTTCGACGCCGACAGCTTCGAGCTTGTCGATTTCGCGCAGCACGTCCGGCACGGAAACGACCACGCCGTTACCGATGTAGCAGGCGACGCCTGGACGCATGATGCCCGACGGGATCAGCTGCAGCGCGGTTTTGACGCCGCCGATGACCAGCGTGTGGCCTGCATTGTGGCCGCCCTGGAAGCGCACCACACCTTGGGCGTGATCGGTCAACCAATCGACGATCTTGCCTTTACCTTCATCGCCCCATTGGGTGCCGATGACAACGACGTTCTTTGCCATAATTTTCTTTGACATCACTCAACCTAAGTTTTTAAGAATCCAGCTACTACCATTATCGGCAAGTACCAGCACGCGATCGCACTCGAACTCGTCTTGTTCATTACTGTGACCCGGCATACTCTGGATCACGACCTCGCCCGCCTTGCGCAACTCGGCGATTTTTTCCTTCAATTCTGGCGCGCTGCCCCACGGCGCGCGGATCGAATGCTTCCGTTCCGCGGTCGGCAACAGGCGCGCCAGTTCGCGCAAATCGAGCGAGAAGCCGGTCGCGGGACGAGCCCGGCCGAACGCTTCGCCGACGTGGTCATAACGGCCGCCGCGCGCAACCGCGTTCGGCAAGCCAGGTACATACAGCGCGAACATCGCGCCGCTTTCATATTGGTAGCCGCGCAGGTCGGCCAGGTCGATCGCCACTTCGGCGCGGCCCAGCGCGGATCCTGCCAGCGCGGCCAGTTCGGCCAGCGCCTTGAGCACGCCCGGCAGCGGCGGCAGCACTTCGCGCGCACGCGCCAGCACGTCGATGTCGCCGTACAGGTTCGGCAGGGCCAGGAGCGCATCGCGCGTGACGGCATCGTAGGATGCGGTCAGGGCGCGCAGGCCAGGCGCATCTTTCGCGCGCAGCAGGCTGTACAGTGCGGCCTCGTCGCGCACGGCGTTCGCGTCTTGCGCAATGATAGCGCGCAACAGGCCAACGTGCGACAAATCCAGGCGCACGCTGTCGAAACCGGCCAGCGCCAGCGAGGCGAGCGCCAGTTCCTGGATCTCGGCGTCCGCTTCCAGGCCGGCGTGGCCATAGATTTCGGCGCCGATCTGCAGCGGTTCGCGGGTGGCGTGCAGGCCCGACGGACGGGTATGCAGCACGCTGCCGGCGTAGCACAGGCGGGTGACGGTGGCACGGTTGAGCAGATGGGCGTCGATGCGCGCCACTTGCGTCGTCATGTCGGCACGCAGGCCGAGCATGCGGCCCGACAACTGGTCGACCAGTTTGAAGGTACGCAGGTCGGTATCCTTGCCAGCGCCGGTCATCAGCGATTCAAGATACTCGAGCAGCGGCGGCATGACCAGTTCATATCCGTACAGACGGAAATTATCCAGCATGAGGCGGCGCAGCTCTTCGATCTTGCGCGCTTCCGACGGCAGAACATCGGCAATATTTTCGGGCAAAAGCCAATTCGGCATGAGGGAGCGAGATACGGAAGAAAGTTGAAAAATGCATCATGCGAGGCAGCGGCGGGCGCGCCAGGCAAGAGGCCGAACCTGATATTTTACGCGAAAACGCAGGGCTTTAGGGATAAGTTGTCCCAAACGCTGCCGCATAGCCCTAAAAACACCGCATTTTACGCCTTCCCGCAACGGTGCGGCGGGCACAAAAAAACGGGGCCGGCATCGATGCCGGCCCCGCTGCTGCTGCCACCCGTCCTTGCGGCCGGGCGCAGTACCGATGCTGTCTTACTTCTTGGACGGAGCGGCCGTGCCGTTACCCTTGAAGTACTTGAAGAATTCCGAACTCGGGTCGACCACCATCACGTCGCCCTTGTCCTTGAACGTGGCACGGTAGGCTTCCAGGCTGCGGTAGAACTTGTAGAACTCCGGATTCTTGCCAAACGCTTCCGCATAGACCTGCGACGCCTTGGCATCGCCCTCGCCGCGGATCTTCTCGGCTTCGCGGTACGCTTCGGCCAGGATCACCGTGCGCTGCTTGTCGGCGTCGGCGCGGATCTTCTCGGAGTCGGCCGAACCGGTCGAACGCAGCTCATTGGCCACGCGCACGCGCTCGGACTTCATGCGCTCATACACGGAGTTGTTGATCTGCTCGACGTAATCGACGCGTTTCAGGCGCACGTCGACGATACCCACGCCGATGGCCTCGGCCTCGGCAGCCACCTTGGCCTTGATAGCCTGCATCACCTTGCCACGCTCGCCCGAAATCACTTCGCGCACGGTGCGCTTGGTGATTTCATCGTTCAGGGCGGCCTTGACGATTTGCGACATGCGGTTGCGCGCGCGGCCTTCATCGCCACCGAAGCTGCGGAAATAGGTCTTCGGATTGACGATGCGCCACTTCACGTACGCGTCGACGAGGATATTCTTCTTCTCGGCCGTGATGAAGCGCTCCGGCTCCGGCGTGTCGAGCGTCAGGACCCGCTTGTCCAGGTAGATGACGTTCTGGAACGGCGGCGGCAGCTTGAAGTACAAGCCCGGCTTGCTGATCTCGTCCTTGACTTCACCGAGGGCGAAGACGATGGCGTATTTACGCTGATCGACGACGAACACGGTCGAGGACAAGAGCATGATCGCGATAAAGCCCGCGATCAGGGCGGCAACGATACGGTTCATTAGCGGCTCTCCCGTTCACGCGAAGAGCGGCTGTCGCGACGCGAATTGACTTCTACTGTCTGCATGGCTTCCTGTGGCATTACGGTATTGGCTGCGGGTGCGGCCGCTGCGGCGCGCGCTGCCGCGGCCGAGGCGTCCGACGCCGCCTGCTGGGCGATCAACTTGTCGAGCGGCAGATACAGCAGATTGCTGCCCGTCTTGGCGTCAACCATGACCTTGCTGGCGCTGCTGAACACTTGCTGCATCGTTTCCAGGTACATGCGGTCGCGCGTGACGGCCGGCGCCTTCTGGTACTCGACCAGCACCTGCTTGAAGCGCGACGCATTGCCTTCGGAGTTCTCGGTCACCATGGCCCGGTAGGCCTCGGCTTCCTGCACCAGGCGGAATGCCGCGCCGCGTGCTTTCGGAATGACGTCATTGGCGTAGGCCTGGCCTTCATTCTTCTGGCGCTCGCGATCCTGGCCGGCCTTGACGGCATCGTCGAAGGCGGCTTGCACCTGCTCCGGCGGCTGCACGGCCTGCATCGTCACGTTGTTAATCAACACGCCAACCTTGTAATCATCCAGAATCTGCTGCATCAATTTCTGCGTGTCAAAGGCCACTTTTTCGCGGCCTTCATACAGCACGAAGTCCATCTTGCTGCGGCCGACCACTTCGCGGATCGCCGTTTCGGCGACCTGGCGCAAGGTGTCTTCCTGCTCGCGCACGTTGAACAGCCATTCGACGGGATCCTTCAAGGTGTACTGCACCGCGAACTGGATGTCGATGATGTTTTCATCGTCCGTCAACATCAGCGACTCGCTGGCCTGCTTGTTGCGCAGCGACGTGCGATAGCCCACTTCCACCGTGCGCACCTGCGACACGTTGACGGTTTCATCGGTCTGGAACGGATACGGCCAGCGCCAGTTGAAACCTGCCGGCGCGGTGCGCGTGACTTTGCCAAACGTCAGCACGACGCCGCTCTGGCCCTCTTGCACGATGAAGGCGCCGCTGGCGAGCCAGATCAGCACCGCGATGACGCCGACGACGCCAGCAGTGATGCCGGCGCCCTTCATGTCGGGACGCGGGCCACCGCCGCCGCCATTGTTATTGCCGCCGTTGTCGGGACGGTTCTTCTGTCCGAAAAAGGCGTTCAGGCGCTGATTGAAATCGCGCCACAGCTGATCGAGGTCCGGCGGACCTTCGCCGGGCTTTTTGCCTTCTTGGGCTTTCTTGCCGTCGTCCTTGCGATTGCCCCAGCGGGGATCGTTCAGGGACAACTTCAAGCCTGTTTTTTTGAGTAGGGAGACAAGCATAACTATCGTGTTCCGACTTGGGAGTGGGTGGAAATCCTATCGTCCTCGCCAGGCTCTTCGGCCTGGTCCGGGGCGGCGCCATCGTGCTGGTCGTACTGACCGTCAAACTGATCGTCCTGCAGCGCAGCTTCGTCGTCCTGATACAGGTGGGCCGAACCAGGCGCCTTCTTCGCCATCTCGACAATGGCATCGCGCAGCAGGTCCAGACCGCTGCCCTTCTGCGCACTGACGAACACGCGACTGATCGTAGCATATTCATCGCGCTCCACCGAAGGCTCCAGCCCGGCGGCATCGATCTTGTTCCACACGAGGATTTGCGGAATATGATCGGCGCCAATCTCTTTCAAGACCAGATTGACCTGCTCGATCTGCTCCATGCGCACCGGCGACGCGGCGTCGACGACGTGCAGCAGCAAATCGGCATGGATGGTTTCTTCGAGCGTGGCGCGGAAAGCGGCCACCAGCTGATGCGGCAATTCGCGCACGAAGCCGACCGTGTCGGAGATCACCACATTGCCCACGTCCTGACCCAGGTAAACCCGGCGCGAGGTGGTGTCCAGGGTGGCGAACAACTGATCGGCGACATACACGCCGGCCTTGGTCACGGCATTGAACAGGGTCGACTTGCCGGCATTGGTATAGCCGACGAGGGACACCGAGAATGTGTGATTGCGGCCGCGCGCGCGGCGCTGCGTTTCGCGCTGCTTGTGCAGTTTTTCCAGGCGCGCGCGCAAGGACTTGACGCGCTCGCCGATCAGCCGGCGGTCGGTCTCGAGCTGCGTCTCGCCGGGACCGCGCAAGCCGATACCGCCCTTTTGCCGTTCCAGGTGGGTCCAGCCGCGGATCAGGCGCGTGGCCAGATGCTGCAACTGGGCCAGCTCGACCTGCAGCTTGCCCTCGTGGCTCTTGGCGCGCTGCGCAAAGATGTCGAGAATCAGGCTGGTACGGTCGAGCACCCGCACGTTCAGGCGCTTTTCCAGATTGCGCTGCTGGGCAGGTGAAAGGGCGTGGTTGAAGATGACGATTTCCAGGCCATCGTTGACGACGGCGTCGCCGATTTCATCGGCCTTGCCGCTGCCGACGAAGTACGCGGAATCGGGACTGGAACGCTTGGCCGTGATGGTGGAAATCGGGTCCGCACCGGCGGAACGCGACAACAGCATCAATTCCTCCATGCTGGCGGCGAAGTCGCTGTGACCGAAGTCAACCCCGACTAGTGCCGCGCGCATGATGGCATCTGATGAGTTGCGGCGAACGCCGACGCCGATGCAAACGCATCAGCGCCGCTGGCGCGGACGGAAGCGATGGAGGGTGAAAGGCGCTGGGCCGTCAAGCTCAACGCTTTACTCCGCTTCAGATTCAATATTGAGATTGACGGCACGGGCCGGCACCACTGTCGAGATGGCATGCTTGTACACCATCTGCGTGACCGTATTGCGCAGCAATACGACATATTGATCGAACGATTCGATATGGCCCTGCAATTTAATGCCATTGACCAAGTAGATCGAGACAGGAACATGCTCTTTGCGTAATGCATTGAGGAATGGGTCTTGTAACAGTTGCCCTTTGTTGCTCATAACAGCTCCGTTTGTTTATGTTGTTGTGTAAGAATTGGAGGCGACTCGCTTGATTTCAAGTGCTCTCACACCTTTCAAAGAGAGAAAGATGCTTCGCAGCTACTGTAACCTGTTTTCGCGATCGCTGTCGCGCATGGCGCATTAACACTTTATTATTCTCATGCAAAAGCCATTGAATTGGCTGTCGGCGCCGCATTATCTCTGCGGCGCCTTAATATGCACTTAATTTTACTTGCTTGGCGTGCGTGCAAACGGGTTTTTACCCGTACGCAGTTCGATGCGCAGCGGCGTGCCGACCAGGGCAAACGTATCGCGGAAATGTTTTTCCAGATAACGCTTGTAGGGGTCGCCAACGGCGTCGAGCGCATTGCCGTGAATCACGATCACAGGCGGGTTCATGCCACCCTGGTGGGCGTAGCGCAGCTTCGGACGGATCGAGCCCTTGCGGCGTGGCTCCTGCTTCTCCACAGCCTCGATCAGGGCGCGCGTCAGCTTCGGCGTCGACAGGTCGCACATGGCGGCCGCGTAGGCGGCGTTGAGCGACTTCATCAGTGGACCGATGTTGGTGCCCTTCAGCGCCGAAATGAAATGCATCTGCGCGAACGACAGGAAATCGAGCTTGCGGTCGATATCGATCTTGATCTCGTCACGCTGGTGCGATTGCAAGCCATCCCATTTATTCACGGCCACCACCAGTGCACGGCCCGATTCCAGGATGAAGCCGGCGATATGCGCGTCCTGCTCGGAAATATCCTGCTGCGCGTCGAGCATCAGCACGACCACGTTGGCTTCGGAAATCGACTGCAGGGTTTTCACCACCGAGAATTTCTCGATTGCCTCGAACACCTTGCCGCGGCGGCGGATACCGGCCGTGTCGATCAAGGTGTATTGCTGGCCATCGCGCTCGAACGGGATTTCGATCGAATCGCGCGTCGTGCCCGGCATGTCGAAGGCGATTACGCGCTCTTCGCCCAGCAAGGTGTTGATCAAGGTCGACTTGCCCACGTTCGGACGGCCGACGAGGGCGATCTTGATGCCGCGGTCGGTCTTTTCCAGCTCTTCGGGTTCATCCGGACGCTGCGCGAACGCCAGGTCCAGCATCACTTCGACGAGGTCGTTGACGCCGTCGCCGTGCGCCGACGAGATCGCGTACGGATCGCCCATGCCCAATTCATAGAATTCGGACACGACGGCCGTGTAGCGCATGCCTTCGCTTTTGTTGACCACCAGCAAGACCGGACGGCCGCTCTTGCGCAGGAAGTCGACGATGGTCTTGTCATGCGGGGTCAGGCCTTGACGGCCGTCCACGATGAACACCACCACGTCGGCCTCGGCCACGGCCTGCTTGGTCTGCAGTGCCATCTGGTGCATGATGCCTTCCTTGGCGACGGGTTCGAAACCACCCGTATCGATGACCAGGAAGGGACGTTCGCCGACACGGCCTTCGCCATAGTGACGATCGCGCGTCAACCCAGGCAAATCCGCCACCAGCGCATCGCGCGAGCGGGTCAGACGATTGAATAAGGTCGATTTCCCAACATTGGGTCGACCAACAAGTGCAATTACCGGCTTCATTACATTACTCGACCGCGAGAGCGGTCACTGTCCCTGATTGGGTTTGAAAAATCAAATTCGAACCGGCGACGACGGGAGCCGAAACAATCGGGCTGCCGTCGGTACTGATCCGACCTATTAATGCGCCATCTTCCCGTGACAGGAAGTGGATATAACCCTGATAGTCGCCGACGGCGACGCTGCGGCCAAACGAGGCCGGCGTCGACAGGCGGCGGCGTGCCAGCGCGTCATTCTTCCAGGCGCTCTGACCGCCTTCGCGGCTGAACGCCACCACGGCGCCCTGGTCGTCGGCGGTAAACACGAAACGCTGGTCGACGGCCACGCCCACATCGGACGAGATCGGCTTGGTCCAGCGCGGCACGCCCGTGGCCGCATCGAAGCAGCCAGCCTTGCCCTGGTAGGTGACGGTGCACACTTCGCCTTCGAATACCACCGGTGTGCCGGCGATATCGGAGACACGTTCCAGTTCGGTGGCGCCGCGCGGTTCGCTGACGACGATCTCCCAGCGTACCACACCGGTCGCTGCCGTCAGCGCCAGCAGCTTGCCGCCAGGCTGGGCCACGTAGACGTTTGCGCCGCCCAGCACCATGCCTGGCGCATTGCGCAAGGTCAATGCAGGCGTGGCGCGCTGCACCGTCCACTTGCGCTCGCCCGTCTTGGCATCGAGGCCGACAATGCGGTTGTCCACGCTGCGCACCACTACGACGCCCTGCCCCACGACGGGCGGCGTCAGCACTTCGCTCGATGCCTGCGCCTTCCACAGCTGCTTGCCATCGGCGTCAAACGCCAGCACGGCGCCTTTGGCGGCGCCCACGGCCACCAGCGTGCCATCGCTGCCAGCGCTCGACGTGATGTCGCTGCCGGCCTTGATGCGCCACGTTTCACGGCCCGTGGCCGCATCGAGGCGCGCCAGCGCGCCATCGGCGCTGACCACGTACAGGCTGTTGCCAGCCAGCGCCGGCGTGAAGGCGTACACGCCGGCCTTGCCGATCGAATACTTCCACACATCGCGCACGGCGATGCTCGATTTTAACTCGACCAGCTTGGCCGGCTCGACTTTCGGATCTTTCGAGGCAAACGGATTCCAGGACGAGCAACCGGCCATCAGGACCAACAGGCTTGCAGCTACCAGCTTTTCAGTGACACGCATAAGTGTTATCCAACCTTTTTCTTGTACTTGTAAGGGCGAGGCAGGCGGCGGGGACGCCGCGCCGCCGTACCATCAGTGTGCCTGTCAGGCGGCAGCCTTGTCAGCCTTGGCCTTGTCTTCCGGCACCGTGCCACCGATCGCTTCCAGTTTGACCTGGATCAATTGATAGCCTGGGTTGTTCTTGTCCGTCGCGGCCAGCGCGGCCAGGTAAGCCGTGCGCGCGTCGGCCAGCCTGTTCTGCGCGACCAGCACGTCGCCCTTGCGGTCGGCCACGGCGCCGGCAAATTGCGGCACGGCAACAGATGCCAGCGCCTTCAGTGCTTCATCGTAGGCTTTCTCGTCCAGCAAGACGCCGGCCAGGCGCAGCCTGGCGATGGCCTTGTACTCTTCCGTGCCGTGCTCGGCCACCCATTGCAGCTGGGTCTTCGCCGTTTTCAGGTCATTCGCGTCGAACGCCACCTTGGCCGCGGCCAGCGCGCTCATCTGCGCATACGCCGTGCCGCCGAAACGCGACTGCATGTCGCCGGCCGCGCGCATCACCTTGGCCGTGTCCTTGGCGGCGATGGCGTTCTGCAGTTCGTCGTACAGCTGGCCCGCTTGCGCCGCCTGCGTGCGCTGGTAGTACTGCCAGCCAGCCCAGCCGCTGTAACCGGCCAGCGCCACGATCAGGACCCAGGAGGTCAGATTGCCATTGCGCTGCCACCAGGCCTTGAGGGTTGCCAGTTGTTCTTGTTCTTCGTGATCGTATGCCATGGGTCGTCAGTTTGAATGAGTAGTTGATCGAGGGTAGTACGGTCTTGCTGCAAATCAATGGTGGTGATGCACATGGCCGCCAGGGCCGTGGTCGTGGCCGCAATCGTGGTCGCCGATGATCTGGTCCACCACGTAATCGACGACATCGTCGAACGGCACCGTGTTCTGCTGCGCGCCCGCATCGGCTTCGCGCATGGCTTTCACCGTCGCGACATTGTTGGCGATTTCATCGTCGCCCAGGATCACGGCAAACGCCGCGCCGCTGGCATCGGCTTTTTTCATCTGCGTCTTGAAGCTGCCGCCACCGTTGCTCGCTGCGCAATGTAGCACAACGTCCAGGCCCGCATCGCGAATCCGCTCGGCCAGCACGAACGCTTGCAAGCCAGCCTGCTCGCCCTGGTGCACCAGGTAGACGTCGCACTGGGCCGGGGCTTCCGGCTCGGCTGCATCCTTCATCAGCAGCACCAGGCGCTCGACGCCCATGCCGAAACCGACGGCGGGCGTCGATTTGCCGCCGAACATTTCCACCATGCCGTCATAGCGGCCGCCGGCGCAGACCGTGCCTTGCGCGCCCAGCTTGTCGCTGACCCATTCGAACACCGTGCGGTTGTAGTAATCGAGGCCGCGCACCAGGCGCGGATTGATGGTGAACGGGATATTGTTGTGGTTCAAGATCTTCTGCACGCCGTGGAAGTGCGCCAGCGATTCCTCGCCCAGGTAGTCGAGCAGCTTCGGCGCGCCATTGACCAGGTCCTGCATGGCAGGATTCTTGGTGTCGAGGATGCGCAGCGGATTGCTGTGCAGGCGGCGCTTGGCCTCTTCGTCGAGCAGTTCGCTGTGGCTTTCCAGGTAGGCGATCAGGTCGGCGCGGTGGCGCAGGCGCTCGGCCGCGTCGCCGATCGAGTTCAGTTCCAGGCGGATGCCTTCCAGGCCCAGGTCATCCCACAGTCGGCGCGACAGCATGATGATCTCGGCGTCGATGTCCGGGCCCGTGAAGCCGATGGCTTCCACGCCGAACTGATGGAACTGGCGGTAGCGGCCTTTCTGCGGACGCTCGTGGCGGAACATCTGGCCCTTGTACCACAGGCGTTTCGGGCCTTCGTAGACGAGATTGTGCTCGACCACGGCGCGCACCACGCCGGCCGTGCCCTCGGGGCGCAGGGTCAGGTTGTCGCCGTTCATGGAATCGGTGAACGAATACATTTCCTTTTCCACGATATCGGTCACGGCGCCGATGGCGCGCGCGAACAGTTTCGTCTCTTCCACGATCGGCGTGCGGATTTGCTGGAAGCCGTAGCTTTGCAGCACGGATTGCGCCGTATTTTCAAACAATTCCCACAGCGGGGCGTCGGCGGGCAGGATATCGTTCATGCCTTTGACTGCAGTGATTTTGTCGAGCTTTTTATTTTCGGACATAGTGTTCTTCTTTACTTTTTTATCGGATCGGGCTCAGACGGCAACCGTGTTTCCGTAGTGACTCTTTACATAATTCAAGACGATGTCCTGGAATTCCTCGACGATGCGCTCGCCGCGCAAGGTGACGACTTTCTCGCCGTCCACAAAAACAGGCGCGGCCGGCGACTCGCCCGTGCCGGGCAGGCTGATGCCGATGTTCGCATGCTTCGATTCGCCGGGACCGTTGACGATGCAACCCATGACGGCCACGTTCATCGCTTCCACGCCAGGATACGATTTCTTCCACTCCGGCATCTGCTCGCGCAGATATGTCTGGATGTTGTCGGCCAGCTCCTGGAAGGTGGTCGACGTCGTGCGGCCGCAGCCGGGACAGGCGATCACCATGGGCGCGAACTTGCGCAAGCCCATGGTTTGCAGGATTTCCTGGCCGACGATGACTTCGCGCGTGCGGTCGCCGCCCGGCTCGGGCGTGAGCGAGATGCGGATGGTGTCGCCAATGCCTTCCTGCAGCAGCACGGCCAGGGCCGCCGTGGACGCCACGATGCCCTTGCTGCCCATGCCCGCTTCCGTCAGGCCCAGGTGCAGCGGATAGTCGCAGCGCTGCGCCAATTCGCGGTACACGGCGATCAAATCTTGCACACCAGACACTTTGCACGACAGAATGATCTTGTCGCGGCCCAGGCCCAGCTCTTCGGCGCGCACGGCATTTTCAATGGCCGACGTCACCAGCGCCTCGTACATGACGGCTTGCGCCGGCCACGGTTCGGCACGGCCCGCGTTTTCGTCCATAATGCGCGCCAGCAATGCCTGGTCCAGGCTGCCCCAGTTCACGCCGATGCGCACCGGCTTGTCGTAGCGGCACGCCGCTTCGATCATCTGCGCGAACTGCGTATCGCGCTTGGCGCCCTTGCCCACGTTGCCCGGATTGATGCGGTACTTCGACAGCGCGCGCGCGCAATCGGGATAATCGTTGAGCAGGGTATGGCCGTTATAGTGGAAATCGCCCACCAGCGGCACGTCGATGTCCATCTTGTCGAGCTGTTCGCGGATGTAGGGCACCGCCGCAGCCGCTTCCGGGCGGTCCACCGTCAGGCGCACCAGTTCCGAACCGGCACGCGCCAGTTCCTTGATCTGGATCGCCGTGCCGATGGCGTCGGCCGTATCCGTGTTCGTCATCGACTGCACCACCACGGGGGCGTCGCCGCCCACCCAGATCTGGCGCTGGCCATGTGCGATCAACACCTTGCGGCTGTCGCGGCGGCCGGAAGGGCCGGAGCCGATCGCTGTTTTCGAGGTAGCCATCATATTATCTTGTGAGTTTGCTTATTTATTTAAACTACTTGCTTAAACGACTGATTTCAATATTTTATTGATGCTTGTTTGATAATTACTTAATGCTCACGCGCGAAATCGTGCCACCGGCTACGGTGGGCAGATCCAGCTTGGCACCGCGCAAGGTTGCCTGCACAACACCAGGCTTGCCCACCACCAAGGTGGCCGGGCCCGTGATATCGAATGTTTCCGTGCTGCCCGCCTTGACCATGCGCGAAATCAGCGGCGTGGTGCCGGGACGGCGGATCTCGACCCAGGAGTCCTGCTCCACCTTCAGCACCAGCGCATTCGCGCCCACGGCAGGGGCGGCAGCGGGCGGCGTGACGGCAGCCGTGGCCGCTGGCGTCGCTGGCGTCGTGGCCGGCGCAGCGGCTGGCGCAGGCGCCGCGGCGGCCGGCGCCGAAGCGGCGGCAGAAGCCGGCGCTCCCGTCTGCGTATCGTTGCCTGGCGGCGGCGGCACGGAAATCAGGGGCACGGACGGCGTCTGCACGGGCGTCAAGTCCTGGCCCGGCTTGATCAGGGTCGTTTCCACGGGGCCCACTTCCGCATGCGCCGTTTCCTTCTCGGCGTGCGAGGACAGCAGGCTGGCCGGCACATAGCCGAGTTTATACGCGCCAAAGGCGGCTGCCACGACGACGGCCACGGCGCCGGCGATCCAGAGGGGAGTCTGGTTCGACGAACGCTGCGTCATCGACGGGAAGCGCGATTCCGAAAACGTGGCGGAAATCTCGCGCCGCACGGGCGCGGCCGGGTCTTGCGCCGGCGCCGGATGGACTTCGATCATGGCCACCAGCGGCGCCGCGTCGAGCCGCACCACCTTGGCATAGGCGCGCACGAAGCCGCGCACCACGGCCAGGTTCGGCAAGGCCGCCATATCGCCCGCTTCCAGCGCGATCACCTGGCGCGGCGCCAGCTTGAGCTGGTCCGCCACCTGTTCCACCGGCCAGCCCAGCGTTTCGCGCTGCGCCTTCAACTGTGCACCTGCCAACGCCAGATTGCCCTGGGGCTGCTGCTGAGGCGTTTCTGCCCACTCTGAATTCATTGGTATCCCTGTTTCACTCATCAAACGCCCCATTTTGATAAGCAGCATATTCGGGGGAGCCGGAATGGTGGTTGCGCAAATGCGCTCCCAGGCCAGCTTCCGCGCCCGCATCCCCGAGCTTATGCTGCACCTTGATCCCGAGCCACAGCACATCGGCCGTCTGGCTCTCCATTGTTGTTATCTTACCGAGCCGCTGCCAATAATAAGCTGCCTGCCGGTAGTCCTGCTGTTGGTAATACACGCGCACCAGGCCGGCGTTCGTCACTGCCACGTCCGGTGCGATGCGTACGGCGCGCAGCAAGTACGCGCCCGCACGCGGGTAATCGTTCAGGGCCAGGCTGCAAGCGCCCCCGTTATTGAGCGCTTTTTCCGGCGATACATACGCAGAGTCTGCCAATGCCGCATCGAAATACGCCAGCGATTGCGCGGCGCGTCCCGTCTGGCACAAAAACAGGCCGTAATTATTGCTCAACTCAGGATTGTGGGGCGCAAGGCGCAAAGCGTAAAGGAAATCTTTCTCGGCAGACGCAGTTTGCCGCTGGGCCGCCAGAATCAGGGCGCGCACGCCATAGGCTTGCGCATCGTTCGGCGACAACAGCACGGCTTGCTCCGCTTCCGCCAGGGCCACGTCCAGCTGGCCTTGCGCATAATACGCGCTGGCCAGCTGCAGGCGCAGCGCGGCACGCTCCGACGCACCCGCCCGGACGTCGCTGGAAACAGCGTCCGGCGTGGATGAGGCGCAGCCGACCAGCAGCACAGCCAGGCTAACAGCAGCCACGGCGAGCGAGCGTTGGTGAGCCATGCCTTCCCTCATCAGGAGCGGATTTCCACGATCTTGCCGAAATTGGCGCCAAACTTTTGTTGATATTCAGTCATCTTTTCCATGCGTTCCTGCACCCGCGTGCGATCCTTGACTTCGCCGGCCAGCTGGCCGCAGGCCGCATCGATATCGTCGCCGCGCGTCTTGCGCACGGTGGTGATGATGCCGCCATCCATGAGCACCTGGGCAAACGCCTTGATGCGCGGGTTTTTCGAGCGGAACAGGCCCGACTCGGGAAACGGGTTGAATGGAATCAGGTTGAACTTGCAGTTCACGCCGAACTCGCGGTCTTGCACCAGCGCCAGCAGTTCGCGCGCGTGCTCGTCGCTGTCGTTGACGCCATCGAGCATGCAGTATTCGAAGGTGATGAAATCGCGCGGGGCGAATTCCAGGTAGCGCTTGCACGCCGCCATCAATTCCTTCAGCGGGTATTTCTTGTTCAGTGGAATCAGCCCATCGCGCAAGGTGTCGTTCGAGGCGTGCAGCGAGACGGCCAGGGCCACCGGCACTTCCTGCGACAGCTTGTCCATCATCGGCACCACGCCCGAGGTCGACAGGGTCACGCGGCGGCGCGACAGGCCGTAGGCGTTGTCGTCAAGCATCAATTTCAGGGCCGTGACGGTCGGCTCGAAGTTCAGCAGCGGCTCGCCCATGCCCATCATCACCACGTTGGTGATCTGGCGCTCGCCTTTCGGGCCCGGTTCGATGCCCTTGGTGCGGCGCAATTCAAATTCCGCCATCCACAGCTGGCCGATGATTTCGCCCACGGACAGATTGCGGTTGAAGCCTTGCTTGCCCGTCGAGCAGAAACGGCAGTTCACGGCGCAGCCGGCCTGGGTCGAGATGCACAGGGTGCCGCGGTTGTCTTCCGGGATGAACACGGTCTCCACGGCATTGCCATTGCCTACGTCAACGAGCCACTTGCGCGTGCCATCCGTCGACGTATGGTCGCTGATGATGGCCGGGGCGCGCACTTCGGCGCGCGTGGCCAGCTTGTCGCGCAGCGACTTGGCCAGGTCCGTCATGGCGTCAAAATCGGAAGCGCCGAACTGGTGTATCCAGCGTTGCAATTGTTTCGCACGAAACGGTTTCTCTCCCAACTCGGCGCAGTAGGCGATGAGTTGCGCGGGATCAAGGTCCAGCAAGTTGGTGAGGGTCGTCGTATTCATGATCTTGTCTATTCTAAAAATCCGTCCCCGCGCGCATCAGGGGCAAAGCACCACAGCGCAGCGGGAACAGGGGGTGATAAGTTATTTCACAGATAACGCCAGGAAATAACGTTATCTAAGGCAATTAAGCCTTCAGTTCTGGGAAGAAGTAAGCGATTTCCACTTTAGCAGCTTCGACAGCGTCGGAACCGTGTACGGCGTTGGCGTCGATCGAATCGGCGAAATCGGCGCGGATCGTGCCTTTTTCTGCTTTCTTCGGATCGGTCGCGCCCATCAGGTCACGGTGGGCCAGAACGGCGTTTTCGCCTTCCAGGGCCTGGATCATGACTGGACCGGAAACCATGAAGTCGACCAGATCCTTGAAGAAGCCGCGCTCTTTGTGCGCTGCGTAGAAGCCTTCAGCTTGTTCGCGCGACAGTTGGGTCATGCGTGCTGCAACGATTTTCAGGCCAGCGTTTTCAAAACGGGTGTAGATTTGACCGATTACGTTTTTTGCAACTGCGTCTGGTTTGATGATCGACAGGGTGCGTTCGATTGCCATGTGTGAAAACTCCAATAAAAAGAAAGGTTTAAAACGGTAAATTGATAACTCAATCAACCTTTGATTTTACCATACTCCACCCCAT
Source organism: Janthinobacterium sp. TND4EL3 (assembly GCF_900156175.1). Taxonomy (GTDB): domain Bacteria; phylum Pseudomonadota; class Gammaproteobacteria; order Burkholderiales; family Burkholderiaceae_D; genus Janthinobacterium. Next base: position 349,724 of record NZ_FTMV01000003.1, on the reverse strand, counting down.
ATCACCCAGACAGGCAGGTGGCCATCTTCTGGCCTTGCCTGAGTTTAATGAAATCTTAAGCTGGTTTTTTTGTAAAAACCGGGGTCCATGCTATCCTTGGGCAAAGCAGTAATTTGAATTGACAACACGGAGGCACTATGAATCAGAACATGCAACGCACCTTTGACCTGTCGGGGGGCATGCAGCAAGTCCGCCACCAGGTCTTGCGCAATACTTACTGGCTGCTGGCACTGTCCATGATACCGACCGTGCTGGGCGCCTTCATCGGCGTGCAGATGCACTTGCCGATGCTGACCGGCGGCATGGGTTTCATCATCTTCATGGCCGTCGCATTCGGCTTCATGTACGCGATCGAAAAAACCAAGAACTCGGGCCTGGGCGTCGCCGTCCTGCTGGGCTTTACCTTCTTCATGGGCCTGATGCTCACGCCTATCCTGACGCGCACGCTCGGCTACTCGAACGGCGGCATGCTGATCATGACGGCATTCGGCGGCACGGCCACCATCCTGGCCGTGATGGCGACGATCGCCACGGTATCGAAGCGCGACTTCTCGGCCATGGGCAAATGGCTGTTCGCCGGCGTGATCGTGCTGATCCTGGCATCGGTGGCGAACATCTTCCTGGGCCTGTCGGCACTGTCGATCGTGATCTCCATGGTCGCCATCGCCATCTTCTCGGCCTACATCCTGTATGACGTGCAGCAAATCATCAACGGCGGCGAGACGAACTACATCTCGGCCACCCTGCGCATCTACCTGGACGTGTACAACATCTTCACCAGCCTGTTGTCCCTGCTGGGCTTCGCTGGCGGCAGCCGCGACTAAGCGCTAACGCAAAAACGCCCAGGGCGGCGTTGCAGTGCCTCGCCGTAGTAGTCGTACTGTCTTCGGCACCGCGCCTTGCCCTGAACGTTTTATGCGCTGCGCTTATGCGCCAGAGCATGAAAATAAAAGCCGACCCGCGGGTCGGCTTTTTTACGCCTGTCGAAGCTAGCTGATTCTCTCCGCCACCTCCCGCAGGCAGGCGCGGGCGCGGTCCAGGGTCGGGTTGTCGCGCTGGGCCGCATACACGGCGTAGGCGGAATGCGAGAACTCGGGCGCGTCGCGCACGCGGTACAAGAGTGCTGCGTCGAGATAGGGCTGGGCAGAGCCGATGCGGAAGTAACTGGCGCCGCCCACTTCCAGCAGGTAGACGAGGGCCAGCGGACCCAGCGAAATCGACACGGGCGGGCTGCTCAGTTCCGGATACGCCGCCTGGTGATTCGCCGCAAACGCCGGCCCCCAGTCCACGTAAACGTACTTATCGACAAGCATCTGCCCGTCCGCGCGCGTGGTCACCATCACCAGTTTTTCCTCGGCCAGCAGCTCGCTGACGAGGCCGGGACGCTGCGGCGGGTTGTACAGCACGGCCAGGTCCAGCGAGCCGTCGTGCACGGCGTCGAGCAGGCGCGCGGGACTGTCGACTTCCGCGCGCAAGGCGATCTCGGGACAATCGCGGCTCATGCTTATGAGCCAGTCGCCCAGCAAGGGCTGCCACAGGCTCAGTTCGCAGCCAATGCTGACAGCGTCATCGCGCCCCGGCGGCAAGGCTACCTGGTGGCGCGCCCGCTCCCACACCTGCACCATGGTGGCCGCATGGCGCATGAAGCGTTCGCCGGCCGGCGTCAGGCGCGCGCCCGCCTTGTTGCGCACGAACAGCTGGCGCCCCAGTTGCTGCTCCAGCGTGCGGATGCGCGCGCTGACGGCCGTCTGCGTCACGTGCATGCGCTCGGCCGCCATGATGAAGCTGCCGCAGGAAGCCACTTCGAGAAAGGTACGCGCTTGATTGATATCCATCAAGCGATGATATCAGCTGACGCGCATCTCAACTGACACGCTCGTAGCCACCGAGCACGCCCTGCTTCGACAAGACCCACTGCCACAGCTGCAGGTCGCGCGCGCGGAAGGCGCCCGCGCAGGACAGCAGGTAATACGACCACATGCGGTGGAAGCGCTCGCCCAGCTGGGCCGCAAACTGCGGCCAGGCCTGCTCGACGTTCGCGTGCCAGGCCATCAGGGTCTTGTCGTAGTCGGCGCCGAAGTTGTGCAGGTCTTCGGCGACAAACAGATCATCGATGGCGTCGCCGATCTGGCCGATGGAGGGCAAGTCGCCATTCGGGAAGATGTATTTGTCGATCCACGGGTCGCACGTGGAATGGCGTTTATTTTTGCCTATCGTGTGCAGCAGGAACAGGCCGTCGTCTTCCAGGCAGCGGTGCGCCACTTCCATGAAGGTGCGGTGGTTCTTGTGCCCCACGTGCTCGAACATGCCGATGCTGACGATGCGGTCGAATGTTTCATTGGTGTCGCGGTAATCCTGCAGACGGAAGTCCAGCCGCTCGCCGCCCGGCATGGCGCGCGCATACTCGACCTGCTCCTTGGAAATGGTCACGCCCACGCACTGCACCCCGTATTTTTCCGCCGCATAGCGCATGAAACTGCCCCAGCCGCAGCCGATGTCGAGCACGCGCATGCCCGGCTCCAGGCGCAGCTTGCGGCAGATCAAATCGAGCTTGGCGTCCTGCGCCTCGGCCAGGCTGGCCGCATCCTTCCAGTAGCCGCAGGTATACGTCATGCGCGGATCGAGCATGGCCGCATAGAAGGCATTGCCCAGGTCGTAGTGCTCCTTGCCCACCATCCAGGCGCGGCGCTCCGTCTGCAGGTTGAACAGGCGCGCATACAAGGCGTGGAACGCCAGGCGCATGGGCCGCACATCGTCGGCCACGCGGGCGCGCAGCAAATGGCAAAAGAATTCGTCGAGCTGGTTCGCATCCCAGTCGCCATCCATGTAGGCCTCACCGAGGCCCAGGTTGCCGCTGGCGAAAGCCCGTTCCGGCACGCCCGGTTTGCGCAGCTGCATGTCCCAGGCGGCGCGGCCATTCAGGTGGATGTCGGCCCTGGCCAGCAGCTGGGCCGCTTCGCGGGTGAGACGCGTGTCGTGCTGAAGTCCGGCGCTGCCTGCCGGTGTGTGTTGCAACTGCATGCCTGCTTGTGTCGTTTGCTGCGTGTTCATGCCCTGCCGCCTCCAGATGATTGTCGGTGCCGGCACGCGCCGGCAAGCCCGCTCAGAGGCCCGGCGCCGCGCCAGCAATAAAATTATCCGCCCGCCATGACCATCTGGATAATGAAACATCATGGTGATTCATATCAAAATATTTGCTCCAAAATGATTTCAATCAATTATTTTGTGGAAATATCTTATACAAGAAGCGCACCGTAGCATGAAAAAAGCCGCCCGTTCGGCGGCTGTTCCCTGCGCGTTCGCGGCAATCCGCACGACGATCAAAAGTCGTGATTCGATGGATACTTGCTGTAAAAATCGTTATCCCACTTGAAGTTGGTGAACGCCACCGTCATCGATACGTCGAGCGCCTCGACGAAATGCCAGCAGCCGACGGGCAGGAAGAGGATTTCACCGGGCGCCAGCACGCATTCGCGCACCTGCACGCCGGCCATCAGCGGGTAGCGCTGCAGGTCGATGGCGCGTCCGTCGACGGGCGTAAAACAGTGGCGCTGGTTGTACACGCGCGCCACTTCGCAGGCGGCCATGATGCGCAGGCGCTTGCGCCCTTGGACTTGCGCCATGAAGTTGTTCGTCAGGTCGTGGTGGAAGGGCGTCACCGTGCCGGCCGGGCCGAACCACAGAAAGCCTGTGGGGCCGCCACTTTGCTCCAGGTATTCGGGCAGCTGGCCGATGTCGTCCCACAGTTCGCGCAAGGCCTGCCGGTTTTGCGAATCGTTGTTCGCCGTCATATAGAAATCGTTGGTCGCGCCGCTGCCCTCGACCAGGCTCGCGTACTCGCCGAAGGCCATCTTGCGCTTGTGCGCCACGCTGTTCATTTCATACTGGGCATCGGCTTCGCGGCCGAACTGCACTTCCACTTCGCGCTGCCCGAAATGTTCGCGGAAATAGGCCGGGCTCCACTTGGCCATGGCGGGCCAGTCGTCCAGCATGCCCGTGATGACCACGGGCTGGTTGGTGCAATAGTATTCATCCAGGAACTCCTGCGCGCAGAGCCTCTCGCGGCGGGGAATCTCGGGCGGGCGCAGCTGGTTCAGCTTGCGCTGGATGTCGATCACCCAGTCGCGCTTGGCCAGTCGGTTCGACAGGCGCACGGCGCCGGCCAGGTAGGGACTCTGCAGCGCCAGCTCCACTTCGCGGCGCGCCAGCGCTTCCGTGATGCCGGCCTTTTGCAGCACCGGCATCAGCGCGGACGGGTGGCTGCCCAGCATGAGGTTTTCCGCGATCCAGCTGCGCCACTCGCGGCTCAGTTCCTGTTCCGGATGTTTTACTCCCAATGTCGATACTGCCGCCATCACCCGTCTCCCGTGTGTTTTCATGACTCGACGGCCGGACAGCATGGCTATCCGGCCGCTTCTTACGCTACATCAACATTACCGCACTTTCCACACTTCGGTCGCCAGCACGCCGTTCGCGTCGCCATCGAGTTCCCACGAGAACGCGCCGCGCAAGCCCTGGTCCTTCACGTACTTGACCTTGGTGCCGATGACGGTCGGATCGTCATAGCTCCACCACTGGCCGCCCGCCCCCGTGTACAGGTACAGCTGCTTGGTCACGGGATGGTAGTAGCGCGTGCCGCTCTTGGCGACGAGGATTTTATAGTCCTCGATGCCCGACTCGTAGGTGCCCGGCGCCGTGCCCGTGGCCGCCTGGTACAGGCCATCGCCGTTCGGTCCCGGCGCCACGCCCGTCCAGCCGCGGCCATAGAACGGTATGCCCAGCAGCAGCTTGTCGCGCGGCACGCCGGCGGCAATCATGTACTGCACCGCCTTGTCGCCCACGTACTCGCGCGCCATGCCCGTCGACGGATCGGCAGGGTCGGCAAACAGCTGGGCGTTGAAGTTGGTGCTCGTTTCCCAGCCGCCGTGGAAGTCGTACGTCATCAGATTGATCCAGTCCATGTACTGCGAATACAGGGCCGGTTCCGTGTTGTCGATCTTGTCCTTGCCGGCGCCAACGGCCGCCGTCAGCAGGTAGCGCTTGCCGTTGGCCGCGCCCAGCGCATCGAGCTGGCTGCGGAATTCCGCCATCAGCAAGGTGAAGTTGCGCTTGTCGTTGGGGCTGACCGTGTTGTACGGCTGGCCGCCGCCCACAGGGTATTCCCAGTCGATGTCGATGCCGTCAAAGATGTTGGCCGCCGCACCCGCGCCGCCGCGACCGCCCTGCACCGGCAGGTTGCCCTTGATATAGATATCGATGCACGAGCGCACCATCTGCTTGCGCAGCGCATCGGTGGCCGAACCGACGGAGAAGTTCTTCGACCAGCTCCAGCCGCCCAGCGAGATGAACAATTTCAGGTTCGGGTGCGCCGCCTTGAGCTTCTTCAGCTGCAGGAAGTTGCCCGACAACGGCGCATCCCAGGGGATGGCCTGGCCATCGACGGTGCGCTTCGGCGTGCGGATGTAGTCAGCCTCGGCATCGCCGCCCGTGCCCGCGTCCGGCGAATTCGGATTCGTCGCGCCCGGTTCGGCCTTGGTGATCATGCCGCATTCATAGCCGCCGTTCTTCGGATAGATATTGCCGAAAGCGTAGTTGATAAAAGTCAACTTGTCGGCCACGCCGCTCGTATGCACGTTCGCCACTTCATAGTCGCGGCCATATACGCCCCATTGCGCGAAATAGGAACCGACTTCGCGGCCCGTTGGGGTTGGAGTAGGTGTCGGCGTTGGAGTGGGCGTTGGAGTGGGCGTTGGTGTCGGTGTCGGCGTTGGAGTCGGCGTTGGAGTAGGTGTCGGCGTCGGCGTGGTGCTGCAGATTTCCAGGCTGGTCCACGGCTTGCCCGTGCCGGCCGCGCCGCTGCTGGTCGACGGGTTGTCGCCCTGCGTCCAGTAGTTGGCGCGGTAATTCGTGCCCGCATAGCTGACGGTGGCGCCCGCGCTGTAGGCCGTGCCGGCCGCCCACGCCAGTGCGCACGTGCCGCCGGTTGGCGTCGGTGTCGGGGTAGGCGTCGGGTTCGGCGTTGGCGCCGGAGTCGGCGTCGGGGTGGGCGTCGGGGTCGGCGTGGGAGTCGGGGTCGGCGTGGTGCCGCCGTCGCAGGTACCGCCGGCGCTCCACAGGCTAGGCGTGGCAACGGGATTCCAGCCCGAGCCCACGTGATCGGTCTGCGTCACCAGGGCCGTGTAGTTGGCGCCCAGGTAAGTGACCACCGTGCCGGCGTTATACGTGCCGCCCTCCTGCCACGGCACGCAGGCGACCACCGTGCTGGCCGCCAGCAATTGCGAGCCTGCCGGCGCGCTGGCGTCGCCACCGCCGCCGCAAGCCGCCAGCACGCCACCGCTGGCCAGGCATACCATCATGTTCCTGATCGTTTTCTTGAGTATTGAATTTTCCACGCTGTCTCCTGTTCAGGTTTGCGGAAATACCACTCTGCTTCGATGAAAAGCTACCCTGTGATTTTGTTTTTTTGCAGTTGCAAGAACAGCATGCTGCTGAAAAAATAGGCGGTCAAGTGGTTTTGAAGTGGCATCAAAGTGGCCAATACCACTTTGAGCAGAAAGCGCAGCGGCTTATACGAGTGGCGTGTTGTCCTACTGGACAATGAAAAAACGGCAGAGGGAGGATGAAAAAAGACGCTGGATCTGAAAAAGACAGACCAGTTTTTTAATACGCTGTAAGTGGTATTAGCGCGGAATCAGGGCCAGCGCATGGGGGAGCTTCAGCGCGCCTGAAAAACGTTCAGAGCAAGGCGCTTTGCCGAAGACAGTACGAATAGTACGGCTAGGCAAGGCAACGCAGCTATGGACGTTTTCTCAGGTGCGCCCTCAGACCAGATCAAATACTGCCATCGATTCCACGTGCGAGGTATGCGGGAACATGTTCACCACGCCCGCCTTGCTCAGCACATAGCCCGCTTCCAGCGCCAGGATGCCGGCGTCGCGCGCCAGGGTCGACGGGCTGCACGAGACATAGACAATACGTTTCGGCATCAGGTCAGGACGCACTTGCGACAAGCCGACCAGCGCCTGGCACAGGGCCATGGCGCCATCGCGCGGCGGGTCGACGAGGATGCGGTCAAAACGGCCCAAGGCGATCAGGTCTTCCGTCGTCACTTCGAACAGGTTGCGCGTCGAAAACGAGGTTTTTTCCGCCAGGCCGTTGGCCAGCGCATTTTCCAGCGCCCGCTCCGTCAGGGTGGTGCTGCCTTCGATACCGACCACTGCGCTGCCCTGCGTGGCCAGCGGCAAGGTGAAATTGCCGAGGCCGCAGAACAGGTCGGCCACGCGGTCGGTCGGCTGCACTTCCAGCAAGCGCAGCGCTTTCGATACCAGCACGCGGTTGATGTGGTGATTCACTTGCGTAAAATCAACAGGCTTGAACGGCATCTTGACGCCGAATTCCGGCAGCAAATAGTGCAATTGCTTGTCCAGCGGATAGAACGGCACGGCCGTTTCCGGGCCTTTCACCTGCAGCCACCATTGCACGCCGTATTCGTCGGCAAAGGCCTTCAATTTCGTTTCATCGTCCGCCGTCAAAGGCGCCATGATGCGCAAGACCATGGCGGTGACGTCTTCGCCCACGGCCAGTTCGATCTGCGGCATCTGGTCGAAGATGGACAGCGACGCAATCAATCCACGCAGCGGCAGCAGCATGGCGGAGATGTGCGGCGGCAAGATTTCGCAGCTATCCATGTCGGCGACAAACGCCGATTTCTTTTCATGGAAGCCCACCAGCACGGCGTCCTTCTTCTTGACGTGGCGCACGGACAGGCGCGCGCGGTAGCGGTAGCCCCAGGTCGGGCCATACATGGGGCGCATGATGCTTTGCGGACGCACCTTGCCGATATGCCACAAGTTGTCTTCCAGCACGCGCTGCTTGATGGCCACCTGGGCCGACGGCTCCAGGTGCTGCATGGAGCAGCCGCCGCAGTTGTCGAAATGCTTGCACTTGGGCGTCACGCGCATGGCCGATTCCCGGTGCAGCGCCGTCATGCGGGCCATTTCCCAGTTCTTCTTTTTCTTGAACGTCACGAAGCTGACGCGCTCGCCCGGCAATGCGCCTTCGACAAACACGACCTTGCCCGGCGAGCCGTCTTCGTTCTCAATATGGCCAACGCCACGGGCGTCCATGTCGAGCGATTTGATTTCGATGATATTTTCTTGCATAGCGATCAATAGGTAAGAGTGGGCCAGGACGCAGGGCCGCGCTGGAACTTGAAGGAATGGGGGAAAGTCAGGCGCCGCGAGCGGGGCGTATGATAGCAGATGCGGCCCCGGAAATACCGGGACCGGGCGTCCTAGAGCAGAGAGTCGCGCACGACGCCGCGCGCGGCCATGGCGCGCTTCAGTTTAATCAGCGCTTCCTGCTGGATCTGGCGCACGCGCTCGCGCGTCACGCCCATTTCCTCGGCCAGGGTTTCCAGGGTGGCCGGATCGTCGTTGTCGAGGCCAAAACGGCGCATGATGACGACCCGCTGCTTGTCGGGCAGCTTGGTCAGCCAGTCGCGCACGAGCACCGTCATTTCATGGTGTTCCGCGCGCGCGTCGGGGCTGTCTTCGCTGGCGCCGGGCAGCATGTCCATCAGCGACGACTGCGGGTCGTTGTCGAGCGGCGCGTCGAGCGAGGTGGCATGCTCGGACAGGGCCAGGATATCCTGCACCTCTTCCACGGGACGGCCCACCAGGTGGGCGATGTCTTCCGCGGTGGCATCCTTGCCGTCGTGGTGCTGGGCTTCCAGGTGGTACTTGCCGCGCAGAATTTGATTCAGTTCGCGCACCATGTGCACGGGCAGGCGCACCGTGCGCGCCTGGTTCATGATGGCGCGTTCGATGCTCTGGCGTATCCACCAGGTGGCGTAGGTAGAGAAACGGAAACCGCGTTCGGGCTCGAACTTGTCGATGGCCCGCATCAGGCCGATATTGCCCTCCTCGATCATGTCGAGCAGGACCACGCCGCGGTTGATGTAATGCTTGGCGATCGACACGACCAGGCGCAGGTTGTGCTCGATCATGGTTTGCCGGGCTTCGAAATTGCCCTGCTTGGCCAGGGTGGCGTAATGCACCTCTTGCGCCGCCGTCAGCAGGGGGCGCGTGCCGATCTGGTTCAGATAGTGCTGCGTGGTATCGGTCGACAGCTCGGCCGCCAGCACTTTTTTCAGTTCATCGACACTTTCGACCAGCACGCTGACGCTGGCCACTTCGCCGCCCTCGCCAGCGTCGACGGCGTCAATGCCGTCGAGTTCGCCGGTATCGTCCGTCACGACTTCGTCTGCCCCGTCTTCCGGCAGTTCCGGGTCATCGTCCAGCTGGTCGTGCGGCGCGTGTGTCATTGCTTTACCTAACGGTTAGGCAGGAATTTCGAAGGATCGACAGGCTTGCCCTGCTGGCGGATTTCAAAGTGCAGCTTCACGCGGTCGGCATCGGAATCGCCCATTTCGGCGATGGCCTGGCCTTTGTTGACGTTCTGCCCTTCCTTCACCAGTATGCTGCGGTTATGCGCATACGCCGACAACAAGCTATTACTGTGCTTCACGATAACAAGATTACCATAACCACGGATTCCGCTCCCGGCATACATGACTTTTCCTGCGCCGGCTGCCACCACTTGCTGGCCCGCCTTGCCGGCGATATCGACGCCCTTGTTCTTGCCCTCGTCGAAAGTACCGATGACCTTGCCTTCGGAAGGCCACATCCAGCTGATTTTCTCGTCGCCTGGCGCCGATGCCGCAGGGGCTGCCGCTGCGGCGGCCGGTGCGGCGGCGACAGCTGCTGCCGGCGCTGGCGCTGGCTTGGCGTCGGTGCCGCCGCCATCGGCGCGCAACTCGGCCAGGGTGGCGTCGGAATACGCGCGTTTCTCGCCGCGCGGACCGGATTTCTTCGGCACGGCCGGCGCGGCCGGCTTGACTTCCGTCGCCGGCGGCATGACGATGGCCGACGTTTGCGCGCCGCCCGTGTCGCCGTTCGGCGGCAGCACGCGCAGCACCTGGTCGACCTTGATGTCGTTCGGATTGCTCAAGTCATTCCATGCCACCAGGTCGCGGTAGTTCTGGCCGTGTTCCAGGGCGATGCGCAACAGGGTGTCGCCGCGCTTGACCGTGTAATAGGCCGGGTCGCGGTCGCGCGGATCGCTGGCGGCGGCGCTGCTGCTCGATGGGTGGCGCTCGACGACGGGCGCCTGGACGCCCGTCGTGCCGCAACCGCTCAAGAGCGCGGCCAAGGTGATGCCACATAGAAGTATGTTACTTTTCTTAATCATTCGCATGTAATTGTATGTCCTGCTTGCTAGCTGATCCGGGGATCATATGGTGCCCGGGCGCAAAGGCACGAAATGGCAATCTTCCAGGGTTTGGCTAGTCCATTCCATTTTCCCCACCCGGGTAATGAGTTGTAAGTGTTGCAATTTAGCCCCCACCGGCGCAACCAGACGCCCGCCGGGCGCCAGCTGTTCCAGCAGGGCTTGCGGGACTTCCAGGCCGGCAGCGGCAAGGATGATCCCGTCGAAGGGCGCCGCCTGCGGCAGGCCAAGCATACCATCTCCGTACTGCAAGCGCAGATTCGACACGCGCAGCGGACGCAGATTGGCCTTCGCCAGCTCGTGCAGGGGCCGGATGCGCTCGATCGAATACACCTCTTTCGCCACCAGCGACAGCACCGCCGCCTGGTAGCCGCAACCCGTGCCGATCTCCAGCACGCGCTGCAAGCTGCCGCCATTGCGCATCACTTCGATCATGCGCGCGACGATATACGGCTGCGAGATGGTCTGGTGATGGCCGATGGGCAGCGAAGCGTCGATATACGCCTGCGACGCCAGCGCCTCGTCCATGAACATATGGCGCGGCACGGCCTGCATGGCGTCAAGCACCACCTGGTCCTTCACGCCCTGCTTCGCGATGCGCGCCACCATGGCCCGGCGCACGGCGTCCGACACGAGCGGATTTTGCCGCGGCGCCGCCGCCACGGCAGGCTGCGCCCGCTGATTGGCGATGGCCTGCGCGCGCGACGGCGCGATGGGCGCCGTGGCGCCGTGCAGCGGGGCGCCGCCGCGGGCCGCATTCTGCGCCGCATTCTGCGTGGCCGTCTGCGGCGTGGCGATGCGCGACTGCGCCAGCGACTGCCCCCCGCCCTGCCTGGCGGGCTTGCCGGCCAGCGAATCGAGGGAAAGGGGGAAGGTGCGCGGCTTATCAGTCATAGTCAGCGGTCATGGTCAGCGGTCATGCCAGGCCCTGGGCCAGAGCATCGAGTTGAGTAGTATGCGTCAGGTCGATCTGCAGCGGGGTGATGGACACTTGTCCTTGTTGCACCGCGTAAAAATCCGTGCCGGGACCGCCTTCCCTGGCGGCGCCGGCGGGGCCGATCCAGAAGATTTCCCGGCCACGCGGGTCGAGCGCGCGGATCACCGGCTCGGCCGAATGGCGCTTGCCCAGGCGCGTGGCAACCACGCCTTGCAGTTGCTCATAGGGAATCACCGGTATATTGACATTCAACAAATACGGCTTTTGCAAGGCGTCAAAGCGACGTTCGACGATCTCGCGGGCCACGCGGGCCGCCGCGTCCAGGTTGGCCCAGCCAAACTCGGACTGCGAAAAGGCGATGGCCGGGATGCCGAACAAATAGCCTTCCGTGGCCGCAGCCACGGTGCCGGAGTACAGGGTATCGTCGCCCATGTTGGGACCGTTGTTGATACCGGAGACCACCAGGTCGGGACGTTCGATGAGCATGCCCGTCAGCGCCACGTGCACGCAATCTGTGGGCGTGCCGTTGACAAAATAAAAGCCGTTGGCTGCCTTGTGCACGGACAGGGGCCGGTCCAGCGACAGCGAATTGGATGCGCCCGAGCGGTTGCTGTCGGGCGCCACCACCACGATCTCGGCAATCGGCGCGAGCGCGTCGGCCAGTGCCGCAAGACCCGGCGCCAGGTAGCCATCGTCGTTACTGATAAGAATTCTCATAACGGGATTTTACCTGAAGCAGTGCCAACACTGCGCGTGCGGCGCGCCGATCGGCAGCATTTTTTATGGCGGCGCACCGGCATGGCGCGCCGCCTCAGCGCTGCTCGATGCGCGCTTCCGACAAGGCCCCTTCCAGCGCCTGCACCTCGTCCTCCTGCAAGGCCAGCAAGGCATCGAGATCACCTTGCAATTTATACATTCTCTTCAACTGCGCCATGCCGCGCTTGCGCAGCTTGCCCGGCACGCCGGGCCGCAGCAGGCATGCCTTCAGATGCTCGGCCAGTTCGCCCGCCTGTGCATACTGTTCGCGCTCGATCATGCCTTGCAACATGCCGATCATGCTGGCCAGGGTTTCCGGTTCCGCCACCTCATGACCGCTGGCGCGGCCCGCGAGGATGGTGGCCTGCAGGTGGCGCGCGCTATCGAGCACGCTGTCCGCATGCGCGTGCGCCTTGTCGCCCGCCGGCGCGTTCAGCAGACGCTCACTGCCGCTGAGCACGTCATCTTCCAGCAGGCGCGCCGCCGCGCTGTCACCCTGCTGCTGCAAGGTGCCGGCCAGCTGCGTCTTGCTGTGCAAGGTATCGAGGTGGTCTTCGCCCAGCAGGCGCGCATGGACTTCCAGCACTTGCTCCTGCACGCTGCGGGCGGCGTCGAGCTCGCCACGGCGCAACAGGGCCTCGGCCAGCTTGCGCTGGCTCATCAGGGTTTCCGGATGGTCCAGCCCCTGCGTGCGCTCGCGCGCCGCCACCTGGTCTTCATGCAGCTGGCGAGCACCGGCCCAGTCACCCTGCCCGGCCGCGATATCGGCCAGCAAATCGCGCGTGGCCAGGGTGGCCGCATGGTCGCCGCCCAGGCGCCGCTCCTGCGCCTGCAGTACGGCGTCGAGCAGGCGCCGCGCGCCTTGCAGGTCGCCGTCGCGCCCCAGCGCTTGCGCGAGGGCCAGCTTGCTGCGCAAGGTGTCGCCATGTTCGGCGCCGAACAGGCGTTCGCGCGCCGCCACCACCTTGGCCAGCACTTGCTGCGCCTGTCCCAGACGCCCCATGCGCAGCAAGGTGGCGGCGCGGCCATCCATCGCCCCCAGGGTTACCGGATGCTCGCCGCCCAGCAGGCGCGCATAGCTGGCCAGCACCGCATCCTGCAGCAGCAGCGCTGCCGCCAGCTCTCCCTGCTGGGCCAGGGTCTGCGCCAAGCAGGCCCTGGCGGCCAGGGTGTCGGGATGCTCGGCGCCCTGCAGGCGTTCGCGCACGTCGGCCACGTCTTCCTCGAGGAAACGCGCTTCGTCGAGCTTGCCCTGCTGGCGCAGCAGGCGCGCCATGCCGCTCTTGCCGGCCAGGCTGTCGGGGTGCTCCTCGCCCAGCAGGCGCACGCGGATCTCGACGCTTTGCCGGAAGGCGTCGAGCGCCTGCGCGGCACGCCCATCCTTGCGGTACAACTCGCCAAGGCGGGCCAGGTCGCGCGCCAGCGGCAAGGCCACGGCACGCGCCGGTTCGAGCAGCAAGGCCTGGCGCGCTTCGCTGATGGCGTCGAGCAAGGCGATTTCACGGCTCGATTGCCAGGGGAAATAGCCGCCCGTCATCCAGTGCAAAAAGGCTTCGAAGGTGCGCGTCAGGGAAAAGCGGTCGCCGCCCTGGTCTATGCGCACGGCCAATTGTTCGCCATAGGCAAAGGTTTTCGTCTGCTGCAGCTGGACTTCGTCGAAATAGCTGTCGAGGGCGATCTGCGGCAAGCCGTAGGAGGTGCGCAGCAGCCGTTCGAACATGGGCTGGAAGCCGGCGATGCCCTTGTGCGCGTCGCCGCGGCGCCATTCGGCGCGTTGCGCGCCATCGCCCATTTCTATGCGCGAGGGCAAGGGATACACGAGCAGCGGGCGCTGCTCGTCTTCATGGCTGCGCCGGTACTCGATGGCGCGCGTGACGAGCGCATCGACGCCTTCCAGGCTTTGGCGGTTTGGCGTGAAGACCACCACCAGCTTTTTCGGCAGCAAGGTGGTGCAGATGCCGGCGCTGTCCGTGCGCCCCGTGCGCGAATCGACGAGCACGTAGCGGAAATGCTGGGCCAGGGTATCGGCGAAGCAGCGGAACAGGGCCGGGCAGGTATCGAACAATTGATCCCAGCGCATCTGCGCCAGGCGCTCGCTGTAGCTGGCGTCGAAACGCCCGGCGCGCATCAGGTACAGCGGGCTGCCCTGGTCGACGCGCACCACGTATTGCTGCCAGTCGATGGCGTCGAGCACGCGCTGCGCCAGCAGCGCATCGTCGCGGCCCGCGCCCTGCCCGCCCCCGCCTTCCAGGCTGAAACGTTCGAGCTGCTGACGGCAGGCCTCGAAGAATTCCAGGACGCCGGGACGCTCCTCGTGCTGCTCGAAGTAATGGTGCAGGCCCGGCGCCTCCATGTCCCAGTCCAGCATCAGCACCGGTACGCTGGCGTTTTCGCGGCGCGCCAGCAGCACGGCGATATTCGACAGCGCCATGGTGCGGCCCGTGCCGCCCTTGTAGGAATAGAAGGTGACGACTTCGCCAGGGGCGCTCAGAGGCGGTAGTGACAGGCGTTGGCATTCCATGACAGGACCTTTTGACGTGGATTAACGTGGAAAGTGTGGCGGCGGAACGGCGCGCCATTCCGGCGGAATATCGGGCAACACGAAGCGGCTGCAATCGTGGCCAGGCGGTGTCGAACGCTTGAGCAAGTGGTAGTGCGTGGCGATACGCTGCACGATGCGTTCGATGTCGGGCAGGTATTGCGGATTCGACTTCAGGTCGCCGCTGGCCAGGGTATAGCCGGAGAAATCGACGTACAGGCCCGATTCCGTGATTTGCGGCGGCAAGCCATCGGGGTGGCGCGTCATGATGATGGGAATGATCAAGTGGCTGGGCAAGTCATACCAGCCGCGGCGCTCCTGCTCGATCAATTGCATGGCAGCAAACTCACGCCGGGTGTAGCCGTGCGCTTCGTATTTCGGCGTGTACAGCACGATCATGCACACGCTCTGGCACATGGCGCGCGCCACGCGCAGGTCGATGTCGTCGCCGCCGCCCAGTTGCTCGCTGTCGATGAACAGGACTTCCTCGCGGTCCAGATGCGGTTCCAGATAGCAGGCCAGGGCCTCGATGAGGTCATTCTTGAACTTGTTCATGAATGCATATTGGCCGTGCGCATAACTCAAGAAACAGCCGTAGCGGATCTCCATGGCATCCCCCTGCTTCCCCGTGCGGCTTTGCCGTCGCCGCGCCCTGATCCCTCAGGGCATGAAGTCACTGTAAACGGCTGGGCAACGAGCTGTTTGCGCTGGCGCAAAGATGTGTCTGGCGTCCTGAACATCGGCGGCAACGCCGGAAAGTGGCGCGATCACGCCCGTTCCCGGCATGCGGGGTACGCAGGCAGGGAAAACTAGCCGGCCCGGGGCGGCAGGTTGCGGAAGAATTCCACCACTTCGTTCGTCTCGCGCGTGCGCTTGAACGGCGGCAGGCTTTGCCAGATGCGCTTGCCGTAGGGCTTGGAAATGAGACGGGGATCGCAGATCATCAGCACGCCGCGGTCGCCCTCGTCGCGGATCAGGCGGCCCGCGCCCTGCTTCAGGTTGATAATGGCTTCCGGCAACGAATGGTGCATGAAGCCGTTCTTGCCCTGCTTTTCCATCACTTCGATGCGGGCGGCCAGCACCGGGTCGTCGGGCGGCGCGAACGGCAGCTTGTCGATGATCACCAGAGAGAGCGCATCGCCGCGCACGTCGACGCCTTCCCAGAAGCTCTGGCTGCCGATCAGCACGCCATTCCCGGCGGCGCGGAACTGGTCCAGCAATTCCGTGCGGCCCTTTTCTCCCTGCACGAACAGGGGGAAGTCCAGGCCGCGCTGCTTGAATTCATCGGCCAGGCGCTCGGCCGCGCGTTTGACGGCGCGCAAGGTGGTGCACAGGAAGAAGGTGCGCCCGCCGGCCGCCTCGATGATGGGCAGCGCGCAATCGATGACGGCGTCCGTGTAGCCGAGGGAATTGGGTTGCGGCAGGTTTTGCGGCACGAACAGCAAGCCCTGCTGGCCATAGTCGAACGGACTCGGCCACGTGTGCGACGGTTCGCCCGTCAAGCCCATCTGTTCGGAAAAATGCTTGAAATCGTTTTTCACGGCCAGCGTGGCGGACGTGAAAATCCAGCTGCGCGGCGTACCTTCGCGCTGATTGTTGAAGATAGGCGCAATCGACAGCGGCGTTTTATGCAGCTGCAGGGAGCTGGAAAAAGCTTCCACCCAGAACACGGCCTCTTCGCCGGCCGCCACTTTGGCTTTCGGGTCGAATTTCCAGCCGCTCAGCTGCTGCGCCAGCTCGACGCCGCGCACGCGGCACTGCTCCAGCGTCTCCGCCCGCTCCGCCTGGGTTTCCAGCACGGCCACCATGCCGTCAAGCTCATCCTTGAGGGTATCGAGGGCGGGGAAAAAGTCGCTGGATGGCGCGATCTGCGGCAAGGACAGGCGCACGATGTCCTGCGGGAAGGTCAAACGCAGGTCGCGCGCCGCCTTTTCCACCACCGTGACCGTCTTGGCCCAGTCGATGCCGCGCGCGTGCGCGAGCCCCTCGGCCAGCACGTCGCGGCACAGTTCCAGGATTTGCGAGGTCGACACCGTATTGCCAAAGAACAAAGTGGCCGTATCGGGCAGCTGGTGCGCCTCATCGAAGATGATGGTATTGGCCGAAGGCAACAATTCCGCCACGCCCGTGTCCTTCAGGGCCACGTCGGCAAAGAACAGGTGGTGGTTGACCACCACCACGTCGGCCTGCTGGGCTTCCTTGCGGGCCTTCATCACAAAACAATCCTGGTAGTACTGGCACTCGGCGCCCATGCAGGTGTCGCGCGTGGACGTGACCAGGTTCCAGATCATGGCATTTTCCGGCACCTTGGTCAATTCGGCCTTGTCGCCGGAGCTGGTCATCTTGATGAAGCGCGAAATTTCGCGCAGATGGCCCACGTCGTCGCGCGACGTCATGCGGCCGTTCTGCAGGGTGCGTTCCAGATGATAGTGGCAGACGTAGTTCGAGCGGCCTTTCAGCAAGGCGACGGAGACGGGCGCCTGCAGCGCGGCGCGCACGGTGGGGATATCGCGCAGGAACAACTGATCCTGCAAGTTCTTGGTGCCCGTCGAAACAATGGTCTTGCCGCCCCACATCAGGGCCGGCACCAGGTAGGCAAAGGTCTTGCCGGTGCCCGTGCCCGCCTCGGCGATCAGGGTCGTCTGGCTGTCGATGGCACTGGCGATGGCCTTGGCCATTTCCGTTTGCGAACGGCGTGGCTTGTAGCTGCCCACGGCCGGTCCCAGCGGACCACCGGCGCCAAACAGGCGCTCGATGTCGGCATCGTGCTTGCCTGGGGGCGCCTGGGGTTCGTCGGGCGCCGCTGGCAGCTGGCCTTCTTGGCTTGCAGGCAATAAATTGTGATCGGTCAAAATATACTTAAGGTTATGGCTGGGCCGGGCTGAGCGCTACTGGCGCCCTCAGGCTGGAACATCGGGCACAAGTTGCATTTTAAGCAGCGTGATGTGGTCCTTCAGCTGCAGCTTGCGCTTTTTCAAGCGGCGCAGTTGCAGCTCGTCATAGTGACCATCAAGCGTCAGCAACTCGATCACGGCATCGAGGTCACGGTGTTCCACGTCAAGTTCAATCAGGCGCCGTTCTATATGCTGTACATCGCTCATGTGTTGCGTTCCAGGCAGTGTTGATCAACAGGCGCGCGCAAGATGCGCGCGCAGCCATCTGCGCCGGATCACCGGCGAGTGCATAGTTTAACCTGCCGCGCGGGATAGGGCACGCCATTTCCGGCGCGCCCGGCGGCGGCGCGACTTATTTGGCAGGCGGGACGGCGACAGCCGCGGCACTGGCCGCCGCCTTGGCCGCCTTGGCGTCAGCCTCGGCCTGGCGTTCGGCCAGCCGCCGGGCCACGCGTTTCTGGCGCGCCACGGCATCGGCCTGCTTGCGGGCAAACGCCGCCTCGCGGGCCGCCCGGCGCGGCGCCTCGGCCGCTTCTTCGGCAGCCAGTTTTTTTACTTTGGCCGCATGTTCGGCCTCGCGCTCGGCCACGCTCTTGCCTTCCGGCTTGGGCGGCGCCGGCTCGGGCGTGACCACTTTCACGGGCTTGGGCAGGGCCGCCGCCCGCTGCTCGGCATCCAGGCGCGCATCTTCCTGCGTCCGGGCCAGGTCGATATCGCGCAGGCGCACGGACTCGGCGCGCTTGAAGTGATTCGCTTCGGCCTCGACGGCGCGCAGGCGCACGAGGATCTGGCGGCGCTTTTCCTTGGCCTTGTCCAGGCAGCTGTTCACGAAGAACTTGCCGTAGCACTCCAGTTCGCGCGCGGCGAACTCGTTTTCCGCTGCCTCGCGCTCGCTGGCAACCTGCTTGAGCTTGGCGTCCGCTTCTTCCACCGACAAGGTGGCGGGCACTTGCGGCACGCCGACCTCATCCAACGCCGCGCTGCCCTGATGGGCGCAGGCGGACAAGGCCAGGGCCAGGGCAACACCCGTTGCCAGCTGGTATAGTTTTTTTGCCATTATTTTCATTCTTCCCGCCTCAAACGATCGCGTCGGCCGCGCCGCGCTGTTCTTTTTCCATGTATTCGCGCGATTGCATCTCGATGATACGCGAAACGGTACGGTGAAACTCGTTGGCCAGCGTGCCGTTCGTGTACAGCTGCTCGGGCGCCACTTCGGCCGACATGATCAGCTTGACCTTTTGATCATAAAACACGTCGATCAGCCACGTAAAACGGCGCGCCTCGGACGACTGTGCCGCCGACATGGCCGGTATGCCGGACAATATCACCGTATGGAAGCGGCTGGCGATTTCCAGGTAATCATTTTGCGAGCGCGGGCCACCGCACAGGGTGGCGAAATCGAACCAGATGATGCCGCCGGCGCGGCGCAGGCAGTGGATTTCGCGGCTCTCGATGCGGATGCGCGCATCTTCGTCGGCCGTCTCGGCAATGCGCGTGTAGGCGTCGCGCAAGGCCTTGTCGGTGGCGGCGCCAAGCGGCGTATAGTAGCTTTCCACCTGTTCCAGCGCGCGGCCGCGGTAATCGACGCCGGCGTCGACGTTCATCACGTCGAGCTTGGCCTTGAGCAGCGCGATGGTCGGCAACATGCGGTCGCGGTGCAGGCCGTCCGGATACAGCAGGTCGGGGTCGTAATTCGAGGTCATGATGAAGGACACGCCGTTGTCGAACAGGGCCGACAGCAGGTTATACAGGATCATCGCATCGGCGATGTCCGAGACGTGGAATTCATCGAAACAGATCAAGCGGTATTTCTTGGCGATGCGCTTGGCGACTTCATCGAGCGGGTCGGCCACGCCCTTCAATTCATCGAGCTGCTGGTGCACGCCGCGCATGAATTCGTGGAAGTGCAGGCGCGTCTTGCGCACCAGGGGCACGACCGAATAAAAGCTGTCCATCAGGAACGATTTGCCGCGCCCTACCCCGCCCCACATGTACACGCCCTTGGGCACGGCAGGACGGTTGATCAGGCGCTTGAAGGTGCTCGAACGCTGGCCCTTGTAGGCCACCCACTCGTCATAGCACAGCTGCAGGCGGTCGACCGCGCGCCGCTGGGCGGCATCGGCCTTGAAATCACGCTTCTGCAACGCGTGCTGGTAAAACTCTTCTACGTTCATGGGATTCGCTTTAACGCACAAGGGCGCCGGCGGAAAAAATCCGCGAGCGCCCCTGCTGGACTAACTACAATTAAAAGTTCAACGTACGCTTGTCAACAGCCAGTGCCGCTTCCTTGGTCGCTTCCGACAGGGATGGATGGGCGTGACAGATGCGCGCGATGTCTTCGGCCGAAGCCTTGAATTCCATCGCCACGACGGCTTCGGAAATCAGTTCGGACGCCATCGGGCCGACGATGTGCACGCCGAGGATTTCATCGGTCGTCGCATCGGCCAGGAATTTCACCATGCCCGAGGTGTCGCCCAGCGCGCGCGCACGGCCGTTGGCCATGAACGGGAAGGTGCCGGCCTTGTAGGCGATGCCTTCCGCCTTCAGGGTTTGCTCGGTCTTGCCGACCCACGCGATTTCCGGCGAGGTGTAGATCACCCAAGGAATCGTGTTGAAGTTGGTGTGGCCATGCTGGCCGGCGATACGCTCGGCCACGGCAACGCCTTCTTCTTCGGCCTTGTGCGCCAGCATCGGGCCGCGCACGACGTCGCCCACTGCCCAGACGTTCGGCAGGTTGGTCTTGCAGTCGCCGTCGACGGCGATGAAGCCGCGCTCGTCCAGCTGCAGGCCGACTTTGTCAGCGCCCAGGCCGTTCGTGTTCGGCGTGCGGCCGATCGAGATGATCAGCTTGTCGAACACGGCTTTTTGCGCTTCGCCCTTGGCGTCCACGAATTCCACGGTGACGTCTTTCTTGCCTGGCGTGATCGCACCGATCTTGCAACCGAGGTTGATCTTCAAGCCTTGCTTGGTGAACAACTTTGACGCTTCCTTGGCGATCTGCTCGTCAACGGCGCCCAGGAAGACCGGCAGGCCTTCGAGCACGGTGACGTCGGAACCCAGGCGGCGCCAGACGCTGCCCATTTCCAGGCCGATCACGCCGGCGCCGATGACGCCCAGCTTGGCGGGTACGGCGTCGATGGCCAGTGCGCCCGTGTTCGACAGGATCAGTTTCTCGTCGAATGGTGCGCCCGGCAGTTCGCGCGCATTCGAACCCGTGGCGATGACCACGTGCTTGGCCGACAAGGTTTCGTTGGCTTCGCCCGTCACGCTGATTTCATACGCGCCAGCGGCGGCGGCAGCGAAAGCGGCGCGGCCGTGGAAGAAGGCGATCTTGTTCTTCTTGAACAGGTACAGGATGCCGTCGTTGTTTTGCTTGACGACGGTGTCCTTGCGCTTGAGCATCTGACCCAGGTTCAGCTTCAGGCCGGCGACGTCGATGCCGTGCTCGGCGAAGCTGTGGCCCGCGTGTTCGAAATGCTCGGACGATTGCAGCAGCGCTTTCGACGGGATGCAGCCGACGTTGGTGCAGGTACCGCCAGGCGCGGCGCCGCCCTTGGCGTTCGACCACTCGTCGACGCAGGCGACGGAAAAGCCCAGCTGCGCTGCGCGGATGGCGGCGATGTAGCCGCCAGGGCCCGCGCCGATGACAACTACGTCAAATTGTTTAGTACTCATGTTTTGTTGTTCCAATCTCTTCGTCTGGTACGAAAATCCACAATAGAAGGTAAATCACCACGCCAAAGCCGAAGGTCAATGTAAACAGGACGAAGACAAGGCGCCAGATCCACGCTTCCATGCCGGAAGCGCGTCCCAGGCCGCCGCAGACGCCGCCGAGCCAGCGGTCGGTGCGCGAGCGGCGCAGGCGGTTGAATTCCTGCACCAGGTCGTTTGCCGGGCCGGAGCCGGCAGCGGCGCCGGACGTGCTGTCCGGCTTGTCCAGGTTGATATTGCTCAAGAGCTTGGCTTTCGCTTGCGCGAATTCCGCGTCGCTCAGGGCGCCCGCCAGGTGCAACTCGTGCAGACGCTTGATTTCTTCAGAGACGTTCATGGGAATCCTCTTTCATTGAGATCAGCCAGCTGCGTCTTCTGGCAAGGGGTATCAGCTACATTGCCCCGGCGGCCAAGCCGGGGGACTACAGTGCTTACAGGTCCAGCAGCAGGCGTGCAGGATCTTCCAGCGCTTCTTTCATCGCCACCAGGCCCAGGACGGCTTCGCGGCCGTCGATGATGCGGTGGTCGTAGGACATGGCCAGGTAGTTCATCGGACGCACCACGATCTGGCCGTTTTCGACAACGGCGCGGTCCTTGGTCGCATGCACGCCCAGGATGGCCGATTGCGGCGGGTTGATGATCGGGGTCGACAGCATGGAGCCGAAGGTGCCGCCATTCGAGATCGAGAACGTGCCACCCGTCAGGTCGTCCAGGGTCAGCTTGCCTTCCTTGGCTTTCGCGCCGAATTCACCGATTTTTTTCTCGATGTCGGCGATCGACAGCTGGTCCGCGTTGCGGATGATAGGCACGACCAGGCCGCGCGGCGAACCGACAGCGATACCGATGTCGAAGTAGCCGTGGTAGACGATGTCATTGCCGTCAACGGAGGCATTGATGATCGGGTACTTTTTCAGGGCGGCGACGGCAGCCTTGACGAAGAAGGACATGAAGCCCAGCTTGACGCCGTGCTCTTTCTCGAACTTGTCCTTGTACTTGTTGCGCAGGTCGATGACCGGCTGCATGTTCACTTCGTTGAACGTGGTCAGGATGGCGTTCGTCGATTGCGATTGCAGCAGGCGCTCGGCGATACGTGCACGCAGGCGGCTCATCGGCACCCGCTCTTCAGGGCGGTCGCCCAGGCTGGCGGCCGACGGCGTGGCAACTTGCTGCAGCGCTGGCTTGGCAGCGGCTGGCGCCAGTGGCGCAACGGCTGGCTTGGCGGAAGCGGCCAGGGCGTCGCCCTTGGTCACGCGGCCATCTTTGCCCGAACCGGCGACGTCGCCAGCGGACAGGCCTTTTTCGGACAGGATCTTGGCGGCGGCAGGCATGGCGACATCGCTCTTGTTGACTGCTGGTGCCGATTCTTGTGCGGCGGCAGCCAGGGCTGGCGCAGGCACGGCGGACACTTCCATCGGGCTGACCTTGGCCGAGCCGTCGGTGTCGATGATGGCGATGACTTCGCCGGCAACGACAGTGGCGCCGTTATCCTTGATGATCTGCACGATCACGCCAGCGGCCGGCGCCGGCAGTTCCAGCACTACTTTATCGGTTTCGATGTCGATCATGTTTTCGTCGCGCGCGACTGCTTCGCCGACTTTCTTGTGCCATGCCAGCAGGGTCGCTTCCGCAACCGATTCCGACAACTGGGGAACTTTGACTTCGATTTGTGCCATGTAAAACTCCGTTTATTTTGTTATTGCGGCGCCGCCCCTGCGTAGCAAGGACGGCGCTCCGTCATCATCTAGTTGATCAGGCGCAATGCGCATCGCATCGCGCCCGGTATCCTTACTTGGTCAGGATAAAACCTTTCAGCTTCGAGAATGCCGTTTCCAGCAAGTCTTTTTGCTGAGCGTAGTGCTTGTCATAGTAACCGACAGCAGGCGACGCCGAAGCAGGACGGCCGGCGTAGGCCAGACGCTGACCCGATTCCAGGCCTTCGAAGATGTTGTGCTGGATCTGGAACCAGGCGCCCTGGTTTTGCGGCTCGTCCTGTGCCCAGACGACTTCGACCAGGTTCGGGAACTTCTTCAGTTCAGCAGCAAACGACTTGTGCGGGAACGGATACAGCTGTTCCAGGCGCACGATGGCCGTGTCGGTCTGGCCGCGGGTCTTGCGTGCGTTGACCAGGTCGTAGTAGACCTTGCCCGAGCAGGCGACCACGCGCTTGACTTTCTTGGCGTCGATTTTGTCGTCGACTTCGCCGATAACGGTCTGGAAACCGCCCTTGGCCAGGTCGGTCAGCGGCGAACCGGCGTCCTTGTTGCGCAGCAGCGACTTCGGCGTCAGGATGACCAGCGGCTTGCGGAACTGGCGCACCATCTGGCGGCGCAGCAAATGGAAGATCTGCGAAGCCGTCGTCGGCTGCACCACTTGCATGTTGTTGTCTGCGCACAGCTGCAGGAAACGCTCTGGACGCGCGGACGAGTGCTCAGGACCCTGGCCTTCGTAACCGTGCGGCAGCATCATGACCAGGCCCGAAGCGCGGCCCCACTTCACTTCACCGGAGCTGATGAACTGGTCGATCACCACTTGCGCGCCGTTGGCGAAGTCGCCGAACTGGGCTTCCCAGATCGTCAGCGTGTTCGGTTCAGCGGTCGAGTAGCCGTATTCGAATGCCAGTACGGCTTCTTCGGACAGCACCGAGTCGATGACGGTGAACGGCGCCTGGTTTTCCGACACGTTTTGCAGCGGAATGTAGGTACCGGCATCCCAACGCTCGCGGTTCTGGTCATGCAGCACGGCGTGGCGGTGCACGAAGGTGCCGCGGCCCGCATCCTGGCCCGTCAGGCGGATGGCGTAGCCAGACGATACCAGCGAAGCGTAGGCCAGGTGTTCGCCCATGCCCCAGTCCAGGTTCATTTCGCCGCGGCCCATGGTGGCGCGGTCGCCCAGGACCTTCTCGACCAGCGAGTGGACCTTGAACTGTTCCGGCACGGTGGTAATGCGCGCGGCCAGGCGTTTCAGTTCCGTCATCGGCACGGCCGTATCGGCCGAGTCGGTCCATTTCTTGTTCAGGAATGGCAGCCAGTCGACGGCGTACTTGTTCTTGAAGTTCGAGATGACCGGATCAACGGTGTGCTTGCCGGCGTCCATGGCGTCGCGGAAGGCGGCTACCATCTTGTCGCCGCCATCGGCAGGGATCACGCCTTGCGCAACCAGCTTGTCCGCATACAGCTTGCGGGTGCCTGGATGCTGGCCGATGCGCTTGTACATCAGCGGCTGCGTCAGTGCCGGCGTATCCTGCTCGTTGTGGCCCAGCTTGCGGTAGCAGATGATGTCGAGGACGATGTCCTTCTTGAATTCCATGCGGTAGTCGAGCGCGATCTGCGTCGCCAGCACCACGGCTTCCGGATCATCGGCATTGATGTGCAGGACCGGTGCTTCGATCATCTTGACGACGTCCGAGCAGTACAGGGTCGAGCGCGAGTCGCGCGGATCCGAGGTGGTGAAACCGATCTGGTTGTTGATCACGATATGCACCGTGCCGCCCGTGCCGTAGCCGCGGGTCTGCGCCAGATTCAGCGTTTCCATGACCACGCCCTGGCCGGCGAAAGCGGCATCGCCGTGCACCAGGATAGGCAGTACTTGCGCGCCGTGCACGTCGCCGCGGCGATCCATGCGGGCCTTGACGGAACCTTCAACCACGGGGTTGACGATTTCCAGGTGCGACGGGTTGAACGCCAGCGACAGGTGGACCGGGCCGCCCGCGGTGGAGATGTCCGACGAGAAGCCTTGATGGTATTTCACGTCGCCGGCAGGCAGGTCGTCGCCATGCTTGCCTTCGAATTCTTCGAACAGTTCCTGCGGCGCCTTGCCCAGGGTGTTCACCAGCACGTTCAGACGGCCGCGGTGGGCCATGCCGATGACGATCTCCTGCACGCCTTTTTCGCCGGCGCGCTGGATGGTCTCATCCATCGAGGCGATGAACGTTTCGCCGCCTTCCAGGGAGAAGCGCTTCTGACCCACGTAGCGGGTGTGCAGATAGCGTTCCAGGCCTTCAGCCGCGGTCAGGCGGTCGAGGATGTGGATTTTTTTCTCTGGGGTGAAATTCGGGGTGGAACGGATCGATTCCAGTTTCTCTTGCAGCCAGCGCTTTTCGGCCGGGTCGGAGATGTACATGAATTCGGCGCCGATCGAACGCGTGTAGGTATCGCGCAGGAAGTTCAGCAGGTCGCGCAGGGTAGCGGTCTCGGGGCCAAAATAGGTGTTGCTGATGTTGAACACGGTGTCCATGTCCGCGTCGGTGAAGCCGTAGAAGCTCGGTTCCAGTTCCGGGATCATCGGACGTTCCTGGCGCTGCAGCGGATCCAGGTTGGCCCAGTGCGTGCCCAGGTAGCGGTAAGCGGCGATCAGCTGCGTCGCGGCGACGCGCTTGCGGCCCATTTCTGCATCAAAGGAAGCGGTCACGGTGCGGATCGGACCTGCTTTTGCGCGCTCGGCGAACGAGGCGACGACGGAGGCATGCGCCACGTCAGGCTTGTTGGTGCCATCGACGGCAGGCACGTGCTGCATCGCGTCGAAGTAGGAGCGCCAGTTATCGGGTACCGAGCCTGGGTTGTTCAGATACGCCTCGTACAGGTCTTCCACGTACGGAGCATTCCCACCGAACAGGTAGGAGTTGGTCGTTAATTGCTGCATATATTGCTCACCTTTCTTCGCGTTTCGCGAGGAATTAGCGGGTTAATCTAACCTTCCGCGACACGGCCTGACCGGTTAGCGGATTGCACATCAAGTTGTGGGGAAGGGCTTTTTTATTGCACCAGCATTCTGCATACCGTCATTTAGAATAGCACGCGGTATTGTAACGCAACAACCGCTAGTTGAATTTTATTTGGCAAGCAAATGTAAGCTGTGTTGCTGATTTTCCCGGGCTTGCAAGCCTGTCACTGTTATGCTTACAACACATCGGCGGCCCTGCCGGCGTGCCGCTTGCGCCCGACTGGTCTGCCCGGCAACCCCGGTGCGGCGATGGCTGCCAGCCAATCGGCATCGCCGGCAAACCACTCCACCAGGAAGTCGAGCATGGTGCGCAGCAGCGGCGACATATGCTGGCGCGAGGTGTAGACGCCGTAGATGCCCATGTCCTGCGGCAGATAACCGGGCAACAGCTCCACCAGCTGCCCGCTGGCGATCAGCGGCGCGGCCGAATAGCGGGGCTGCATGGCGATGCCCGCCCCCGCCACCGTGGCCACCAGCAGGACCAGCGATTCATTCGCCGACAAACGGCCGCTGACGGGCACAGTGAGCGCTTCCCCATCATGAGTGAACTGCCACAGGCTCTTGCCAAAATACGTGTACGTCAGGCAGTTGTGCAGGGCCAGGTCTTGCGCCCGGCGCGGCGTACCATGCGCCGCCAGATACGATGGTGCGGCGCACACCACCGAGGCGCAACTGGCCAGCTGGCGCGCGATCAGATTGGGCTCGAGCGCATTCGTGATGCGGATCGCCAGGTCGATGCGCTGCTCCACCAGATTGACGGCGCGGTTCTCCATCTGCAGATCGACGGCGGCGCGCGGGTAGCGCCGCAGGTAAGCGGTCACTGCGCCGGCCAGCGCGGCCTGTGCCAGCGATTGTGAACAGGTAATGCGCAGCAAGCCGTGCGGCGTGTCCATGCCCTCGGGCGATGCGACGGCCATGGCGCCGGCCACCTCCAGCATCTGCCGGCAGCGCGCGAGGGTCGCGTCGCCCGCATCCGTCAGGCTCAGACGGCGCGTGGTGCGATGCAGCAGACGCGCCCCCGCCCACGCCTCCATTTCGGCGAGGTAACGCGTCACCATGGCACGCGACATGTCGAGCGCCTCGCTGGCGGCGACCATGCTGCCACGTTCGGCAATGGCGACAAACACTTGCGCGGCGGTTATGCGGTCCATCTGCAACTCTCCATTGATTCATCCGATCCATGCAACCAAGTATTGCAATCTACCCTACTTCTCGCGCCTGGTCGAAAGGATAATATGCTTGCACGCGCCGTCCAGCCTTGCCTGCCTCTGGAAACCCTTCGCCTGGACGTGCGGGGCCGCGCACCATCCACTTCACTGCTGAGCAGCGCGGCGGACGAATGCCCGGTTCCTGCGCGACGATGCGGCGCAGTTAGCCAGCGGGCGCCACGGCCGAGGCGAGGCGCCGCCAGGCTGGCGCCCGCGTCGTCCACTGGGGCGGCATCCTCAAGCACAACGCACCACGCCGCATCGTCCTGCCCCGCGTCCACGATGTCGCCAGCCTGCCGCTCGACGGCGAAAACGTCCGCCTGCAGCCGCTGCTGGCGGCGCTCGACTGATTCAAGCAGTTTTTTCTACGCATAAAAAAACGGGCCGAAGCCCGTTTTTTTTGCTCGATACCGCTCTGGATTAACGCTTGTCCAGTGGCAGTACTTCGCGCGTGGTCGAACCGACGAACAGCTGGCGCGGACGGCCGATTTTTTGCTCTGGGTCGGCGATCATTTCGTTCCACTGGGCGATCCAGCCGATCGTACGGGCCATGGCGAAGATACCGGTGAACAGCGACACAGGGATGCCCAGCGCCGATTGCACGATACCCGAGTAGAAGTCGACGTTCGGGTACAGTTTGCGCGACACGAAGTATTCGTCGTTCAGTGCAATCTTTTCCAGTTCCATCGCCAGCTTGAACAGCGGATCGTCTTGCAGACCCAGTTCTTGCAGCACTTCGTAGCAGGTTTCACGCATCAGCTTGGCGCGTGGGTCGAAGTTCTTGTACACGCGGTGGCCAAAGCCCATCAGCTTGACGCCCGAGTTCTTGTCCTTGACTTGCGCGATGAAGGCAGGGATGTTCTCGACGGTGCCGATTTCTTTCAGCATGTTCAGTGCCGCTTCGTTGGCGCCGCCGTGGGCAGGGCCCCACAGGCAGGCGATACCGGCAGCGATACAGGCGAACGGGTTGGCGCCCGACGAACCGGCCAGGCGGACGGTCGAAGTCGAGGCGTTTTGCTCGTGGTCCGCGTGCAGGATCAGGATGCGGTCCAGGGCGCGCACCAGCACGTCGTTGACCTTGTACTCTTCGCACGGGTTGGCGAACATCATGTGCATGAAGTTGGCGCTGTACGACAGGTCGTTGCGTGGGTACACGAACGGCTGGCCGACCGAGTACTTGTAGGTCATGGCGACCAGGGTTGGCATCTTGGCGATCAGGCGGATGGCCGACACTTCGCGGTGACGCGGGTCATTGATGTCCAGCGAATCATGGTAGAACGACGCCAGCGCGCCGACGGTGCCCACCAGGACCGACATCGGATGCGCGTCGCGGCGGAAGCCACGGAAGAAGAATTGCATCTGTTCGTGCACCATCGTGTGCTTGGTGACGGTGTCGACGAACTTGGCTTTCTGCGCCGCGTTCGGCAATTCGCCGTTCAGCAGCAGGTAGCACGATTCCATGAAGTCGGCGTTGACGGCCAACTGTTCGATCGGGTAACCACGGTACAGCAGCTCGCCCTTGTCGCCGTCGATGTAGGTGATCGACGAGTTGCAGGCGGCCGTCGACATAAAGCCTGGGTCGTAGGTGAACTTGCCGCTACCGGCGTACAGTTTGCGGATGTCGATGACGTCCGGGCCAACCGTGCCTTTGTAGATTGGAAATTCAAGCGATGGGCTGCCATCGGAGAACGACAGGGTAGCTTTTGTGTCAGAGATATTCATGGGCTCTTCCTTCTCGGGAGTGAGTCGAAATTAAAATCAAAAATTCTGGCTGCAATTCGCACCGCATTCGGCAGTGCTACAGCGCGCCACTCGCACCGTTTGCAATATATCGCCCAGGCGTCTAGGCAATGCGCAGTCGTTGCAGCAGTGCGCGCACATGCGGCAGATCGACTTCGCCTTCCGGCTCTTTACGGGCCAGTACCAGATCCATTAACGCATTGTCCGATAAATCCAGCAAACGCGTCAGCGCGTCAACTTCTTCATCGGTCAATTCGGTTTCATACGCATCGAGAAAACGGGTCAGGATAATGTCGTTTTCCAGCAGGCCACGGCGTGAACGCCAGCGCAGGCGGGCGCGGTTGGCCGGGTCGGCCTGATGCGAGGACAAAATTGATTCTGTCATTTGGTTTACCACTTTACGTGTGCCTTGCGGCACGGTGCTGCTTTGCAGGCGCCGCCTGCAGGCAAGAGAGGATACCCTCTTCCCGCAAACGGCGCCCGGCGGACGCGGTCAGACGAATCAGATCGCGCGGCGGACCATCAATTCCTTGATCTTGCCAATCGCCTTGTTCGGGTTCAACCCTTTCGGGCAGACGTCGACGCAGTTCATGATCGAATGGCAGCGGAACAGGCGGTACGGGTCTTCCAGGTTGTCCAGACGCGCGCCCGTGGCTTCGTCGCGCGAATCGGCGATGAAGCGGTAGGCTTGCAGCAGGCCGGCCGGGCCGACGAACTTGTCCGGATTCCACCAGAACGACGGGCACGACGTGGAGCAGCATGCGCACAGGATGCACTCGTACAGGCCATCGAGTTCTTCGCGCTGTTCCGGCGACTGCAGGCGCTCTTTTTCAGGCGGAATCGAATCGTTGATCAGGAAAGGCTTGATCGAATCGTACTGCTTGAAAAATTGCGTCATGTCGACGATCAGGTCGCGGATGACCGGCAAGCCTGGCAACGGACGCAGCACGATAGGCTCCGACAGTTCGTTCAGGTTGGTGGTGCATGCCAGGCCGTTCTTGCCGTTGATGTTCATCGCGTCCGAACCGCACACGCCTTCGCGGCACGAGCGGCGCAGGGCCAGCGAATCATCGACGTCCGCCTTGATGCGCTGCAGTGCGTCGAGCAGCATCTTGTCGGTGTCTTTCAGTTCGACCGTCAGGTCTTGCATGTACGGCTTGGCATCCTGGTCAGGATCGTAGCGGTAGATTTTGAATTTAAGAGTGCGTGCCATGGTATAGCCTTAGAAAGTACGTGGTTTCGGTTTGAAGGTATCAACCGTCAGCGGCTTGGTCACGACTGGCTTGTATTCCAGTCTGTTGCCTTCCGAATACCACAGAGTGTGCTTCATCCAGTTCTCGTCGTCGCGTTGCGGATGGTCGTCCTGGGCGTGCGCGCCGCGCGATTCCTTGCGGGCCGCTGCCGAAACGATGGTCGCTTTCGCCGTTTCGATCAGGTTGTCCAGCTCCAGCGCTTCCACGCGGGCCGTGTTGAAGACCATCGATTTATCCTTGAAGGAGACGTGCTTGCGGCGCTCGTCGAGCTTCATGATTTCCTCGACGCCCTTGTTCAGCATCTCGTCGGTACGGAACACGCCGCAGTACTTCTGCATCGTTGCACGGATGTCGTTGGCCACGCCCTGCACGGTTTCCGTGCCGGTCGAGTTTTCCAGGCGCTGCAGACGGCCCATGGCGAAATCGGCCGCATCGGCTGGCAAAGGCTTGTTCTCTTTGCCTTTCAGGCCGCTGTTGACGATGTGGTTACCGGCCGCGCGGCCGAAGACCACCAGGTCGAGCAGCGAGTTCGTGCCCAGGCGGTTGGCGCCGTGCACGGAAACGCAGGCGCACTCGCCGATCGCGTACAGGCCGTTGACGACTTTCGCCGAATTGTCCGGACCGGTCGGGGTGACGACCTGGCCGTGGATGTTCGTCGGGATGCCGCCCATCTGGTAGTGAATCGTCGGCACGACAGGAATCGGTTCCTTGGTGGCGTCGACGTTGGCGAACTTGTGGCCGATTTCCAGGATCGACGGCAGGCGCTTGGCGATGGTGTCGGCGCCGATATGGCGCAGGTCCAGCATCACGTGGTCCTTGTTCGGACCGCAGCCGCGGCCTTCCTTGATTTCCTGGTCCATCGAACGCGAGACGAAGTCGCGCGGCGCCAGATCCTTCAGGGTCGGCGCATAGCGTTCCATGAAGCGTTCGCCTTCGCTATTGATCAGGATGCCGCCTTCGCCGCGCACGCCTTCGGTGATCAGTACGCCCGCGCCGGCCACGCCGGTCGGGTGGAACTGCCAGAATTCCATGTCCTGCAGCGGCAGGCCGGCGCGTGCCGCCATGCCCATGCCGTCGCCCGTGTTGATGAAGGCGTTGGTCGACGCGGCGAAGATGCGGCCTGCGCCGCCCGTTGCCATGACCGTCGTCTTTGCTTCCAGGATCATGCATTCGCCGGTTTCCATTTCCAGCGCGACAACACCAATCACGTCGCCTTCGGCGTCACGGATCAGGTCGAGTGCCATCCATTCGACGAAGAAATGCGTACGGGCACGGACGTTGCGCTGGTACAAGGTGTGCAACAGGGCGTGACCGGTACGGTCGGCTGCCGCGCAAGCGCGCTGCACCGGCTTTTCGCCGAAGTGGGCCGTGTGGCCGCCGAATGGACGCTGGTAGATGGTGCCGTCAGGGTTGCGGTCGAATGGCATGCCGAAGTGTTCCAGTTCGTACACGACCTTCGGTGCTTCGCGGCACATGAATTCGATGGCATCCTGGTCGCCCAGGTAGTCGCCGCCCTTGACGGTGTCGAACATGTGCCAGAACCAGTTGTCTTCGGCCATGTTGCCGAGCGACGCGCCGATACCGCCCTGCGCCGCCACGGTGTGCGAGCGGGTCGGGAAGACTTTCGAGAGAACTGCGACGTTCAGGCCGGCTTCAGCCAGCTGCAACGACGCGCGCATGCCGGAACCGCCGGCGCCAACGATAACCGCATCAAAGCGGCGGGTAGGGATTGCAGATTTATATGCTGCCACGATTACACACTCCAGAGTATCTGTACCGTCCAGCCGGCACAAGCGATCAACCACAGCATGGTGGCAATTTGCAGGGTCAGACGGAGGCCAGCGCTTTTCACGTAGTCCATCCAGATGTCGCGTACGCCGACCCATGCGTGGTAGAACAGCGCGACGAAGGTCACCAGGCTGAACAATTTAAACCACTGCTGTGCGAACAGACCAGCCCAGCCTTCATAGCTGAAGTTGCTGCCGGTCAGGAAAGAAATCAGCAGGATGGCCACATAGGCCACCATGACGATGGCGGTGACGCGTTGCGCCAGCCAGTCGCGCAAGCCGTAATGGGCACCGACGACGAGGCGTTTCGGTCCGATGTTATTGTCTGCCATGTTTAAAATACTCCAAACAGTTTCAAAGCGACCAAAGCCGTCAACACCAGGCTCACGACCAGCACGGACGACGCGGTCTTGCGCGCCGAATCTTTTTCGATGGCAACGTGCACATCCATGAACAGGTGGCGGATACCGGCACAGAAGTGGTGCAGGAAGGCCCAGACCAGAGCCAGGGTGATCAGCTTGACGAACCAGTGCGAGGCGATGCCCTGGAAGTAGGCATAGGACATTTCGGAACGCAGGCTCAGTTCCAGCATGTACAAGATGCACGGCAGCAGGGCGAAAATGATGAAACCGCTGATACGATGCAGGATCGAGACGATGGCGCCGACAGCCATGCGGTAGTTCGACAATTCGGTAACATGAATGTTACGGAATTGCGGCCGTTCTTTTTTTGGTACTTCTCTTACGGCTTCAGACATAACAAAAACCTCCCCTTTGAATTTCAACTAAATATTGAAGCCGCGATTTTCGCCGATTTTCGCAACCCATACCAATATCTATTGTTACATATAACCAAAATGGTTTTTTACTACAAAATACCGCGCTACTTTCCGTAGTTCACGTAATTTAATTACAGAATCGCCGGCAAAGCACGGCCCGCCGGGGCCGGCCATGCTGTAGCTGCGCGTTCTGCTGTCTCCAATGCCCGTCTTGCGACTGGCACTTTACAAGCGATGCACTTCAGCCTTGCCGCTTCTGCGGACGCCCGCGGGCGCCCCGCTGCTTCAGCTGAGTTCATTCTGATAATGATGGCGACTGGTCAGGTACAGGCCCCGGCGCAGTTCGACTGGCTTGTCGCCGTAGGTAAACGACACGCGCTCGGAACTGAGCAAAGGCGTGCCGAGGTCGATATTCAATAGCTGCGCGGCGCCCGCATCGGCGCACACGGCGCGGATCTGCTCGGACGCGCGTATCATGCGCGTGCCAAATTCCGTCTCGAACAGGCCATACATCGGCCCCTTGTATTCCACCAAGCGCTCGGCCGTCAGCCCCTTGAAGATCAGGCCAGGCAGCCACAGCTCCTCGACGATGGTCGGCACGCCGTCGAAATACTGCACGCGCTTGATGAAGATCACGGCGTCGCCGGATTTCAGCTCCATCAGGCGCGCCACGTCGGCCGGCGCACGCACGCGCTTGACTTCGATGAACTTGCTTTCAGGATAGTGAGGCACGCCTTCGTCCGGCACCAGGCGCAGGAAGCGGAAATGCGCGCGCGCCTCGTGGTGCGTGGACACGAAGGTGCCCTTGCCCTGGCGGCGCATGACGAGGTTCTCGGCAGCGAGCTCGTCGATGGCCTTGCGTACCGTACCCTGGCTGACCTTGAAGCGGCCCGCCAGTTCGACTTCGCTGGGAATGAGCTCGCCCGGCTTCCATTCACCCGATTGCAGGCTCTGCGTAATGAGCGCCTTGATCTGCTGGTACAGGGGGCTGAAGGTGGGCGACGCAGTGACTGCAGGCGCGGCGGGCGCAGTGGTATTGCTGCTGGCTGTCACGGCAACTGGCGTGCTGATCGCGGCGGCGACGGGCGTGGCTGGGGTGCCCGCGGTCGGACTGACCGCCCCGCTTGCAGCAGTGGCATTGTTGGTCAGATTGGACGAGGCGGAATTCATAGTCCGACATTTCAACACAAATCACTGCCCGCGTCCAGTAAAACAGACGCGGTTATCTGTCTTATATAAGACATAAGATATGATTGACAGATGGAGATCAGAGGCCTAAACTGCCCTCGATAAAACATGTGAACCAGCGTTTTATGTTGTCGGCCAGCCACTCTGGCCTCGTGCAGCACAAGCGTGACGGCAGCGTACACCAGCAATTCGGTGGCGCCGGCCGGTTTTGGTATCATTATAGTTTTTCCGGATAAGCGTAAGCCCAGCTTCAAGCCCGTTTTCTTTCCCATTTTTGGAGATTCATCATGGCTAAAACCCCAATGCGTGTTGCAGTGACCGGCGCCGCCGGCCAGATCGGCTACGCCCTGTTGTTCCGCATCGCCAATGGCGACATGCTCGGCAAAGACCAGCCTGTCATCTTGCAACTGCTTGAAATCCCGGACGAAAAAGCCCAGAAGGCGCTCAAGGGCGTGATGATGGAAATCGACGATTGCGCATTCCCGCTGCTGACGGAAATGACCGCCCACTCCGACCCGCTGACGGCATTCAAGGATGTCGACGTGGCCGTACTGGTTGGCGCGCGCCCACGCGGCCCAGGCATGGAACGCAAGGACCTGCTGGAAGCGAATGCCCAGATCTTCACGGTGCAAGGCAAGGCGCTCGACGCCGTCGCTTCGCGCAACGTCAAAGTGCTGGTGGTCGGCAACCCTGCCAACACCAACGCCTACATCGCCATGAAATCGGCACCGTCGCTGCCAGCGAAGAACTTCACCGCCATGCTGCGCCTGGACCACAACCGCGCACTGTCGCAAGTCGCTGCCAAGACCGGCACCGCCGTCAAGGATATCGAGAAGCTGACCGTCTGGGGCAACCACTCGCCAACCATGTACGCCGACTACCGCTTCGCCACCGTGAACGGCAAGGCTGTCAAGGATCTGATCAACGACCAGGAATGGAACGCCAACGTGTTCCTGCCAACCGTCGGCAAGCGCGGCGCGGCCATCATCGAAGCGCGCGGCCTGTCGTCGGCAGCGTCGGCAGCGAACGCCGCCATCGACCACATCCATGACTGGATGCTGGGCACCGCTGGCAAGTGGACCACCATGGGCGTTCCTTCGGATGGCTCGTACGGCATTCCTGAAGGCACCGTGTTCGGCTTCCCGGTCACCACCGAGAATGGCGAGTACACCATCGTTCAAGGCCTGGAAATCGATGCATTCTCGCAAGAACGCATCAACCTGACCCTGAAAGAACTGACCGAAGAGCGCGAAGGCGTGAAACACCTGCTGGCCTAAATCCAGTATTGGCGGCGCGGCCTGAGCGCCGCCCGCCAAGAAGGCCGCTCCGCGCACGTCGCGGCGCGGCTGTTTTATCAAGTAGTTTTTACCTGCAGAAATGCCTTAAGCATGCACCCTTCCGAGGTTTTATTCCAAGGCAAACGCCAGCCGCTGTTGCTCGCCGCTTGCGACCACTACGCCGGCTCTGAAAAGCTGATGCGTAAATCGATTGCTTTGCAACAAGAGCTTGGCCCCCTGTTCGACATCACGTTCGACTGCGAAGACGGCGCCAGCGCCGGCAATGAAGAGTCCCACGCCCGCATGATCGCCGGCCTGCTGGCCAGCGACGAGAACCAGTTCAACCGCATCGGCGTGCGCGTGCACGACGTCGACAGCCCGTTTTTCGCGCGCGATGTGGAAATCATCTGCACGGCCGCGTCCCGCCTGGCCTACATCGCCGTGCCGAAAGTCGGCGGCGTGCAGGACGCCATGCTGGCCATCGACCTGATCAACCTGCACGCGCGCCGCGCCGGACGCGACAACCTGCCCGTGCACATCCTGATCGAAACGCACGGCGCGCTGCGCGACGCCCATGCGATCGCGGCCCTGCCCCAGGTCGAATGCCTGTCCTTCGGCATCATGGATTTCGTCTCGGCCCACTACGGCGCCATTCCTGCCGCCGCCATGCGCACGCCGGGCCAGTTTACGCACCCGCTGGTGGTGCGCGCCAAGCTGGAAGTGGCGGCCGCCTGCCATGCGCACGGCAAGGTGCCGTCCCATAACGTGACGACGGACGTGCGCGATTCGGCCGTGGTGGCCAACGACGCCCAGCGCGCTACGGCCGAGTTCGGCTACACGCGCATGTGGAGCATCCACCCGGACCAGATCAAGCCCATCATCAAGGCCTTCACGCCGCGCCTGTCCGAAGTCAACGAGGCCAGCAACATCCTCAATGAAGCGCTGCGCGCCAACTGGGGCCCGATTGCCCAAAATGGCCGCTTGCACGACCGCGCCAGCTACCGATATTATTGGACCGTTTTGCAACGCGCCAAACTGGCGGGCCTCGGCCTGCCCGAGGCGGCCGCCGCATTATTGAACCCGCCCTCTTCCAGCAATACTGAAAACTGACAGGAATTACACGATGTCCATCTCCAAAATAGCAATTGCCTGCAGCGTCGCGCTGGGCGCCCTGACCCTCACGCTGGCGCCAGCCAGCTTCGCCGCCACGGACACCAAGGCGGAGGCAAACGCCAAGGCGGTCAAGGCCAAGCCGAAGGCCAAGACCGCCAAGGCCAAGCCGGCCGCCAAGGAAGCGCATCCACTCGCCATGTCGGTCGCCGACAAGGAAGAATCCGATGAGCCGGATACGGCTGGCTCGGCTTCCACCGAGTTCAATTGCGAACTTGGCAACAAGATCACGATCTACACGAATGCCACGGATGACAAACACATCGCCCTGCGCTGGAAGAAGCGCCTGCACCGCCTGAGCCGCGTGGGTACCACCACCGGCGCCAACCGCTTCGAGAACCGCCTGTATGGTCTCGTGTGGATCGGCATCCCGGCCAAGGGCATGCTGCTCGACTCCAAGCAGGGCCGCCAGTTGGCCAACGAATGCAAGGATGCGGAGCAAGCCAAGCCGGCGGCAGTGGTGGAAGCCGCGCCATCGCTGGGCGTGCTGCCGGCGAGCGGCGGCTGATGTGAGCAGCAAGGGCCTCTTCGGGGGCTCAGTCATGTTTTGTAATTTGAATAATCAATAAATAGACGATACCCAACAAGGAGAGGTCATGTCCCGCAACACTCTGAACACGCTCAAGGACTTTAATATTTCGGATAGCAAGAAGGGCAAGCTGTACTCCCTGCCTGCGCTGGAAAAAAGCCTGGGCATCAATGTCTCCCGCCTGCCAGTGTCGATTCGCATCGTGCTCGAATCGGTATTGCGCAACTGCGACGGCAAGAAAGTCACCGAAGAACACGTCAAGCAATTGGCGAGCTGGGGCCCGACCGCCGAGCGCACCGACGAGATCCCGTTCGTAGTGGCGCGCGTCGTGCTGCAGGACTTCACCGGCGTACCATTGCTGGCCGACCTGGCAGCGATGCGCAACGTGGCCGCCAAGATGGGCATCAACGCCAAGAAGATCGAACCGCTGGTGCCGGTCGACCTGGTGGTCGACCACTCGGTGACCATCGATCACTACCGCGAAAAGAAGGCGCTGGACCTGAACATGAAACTGGAATTCTCGCGCAACAACGAGCGTTACCAGTTCATGAAATGGGGCATGCAGGCATTCGACACCTTCGGCGTCGTGCCGCCGGGCTTCGGCATCGTCCACCAGGTCAACCTGGAATACCTGGCACGCGGCGTGCACCACGCAGGCAAGAAAGCCGGCGACGTGTACTACCCTGACACCCTGGTCGGCACCGACTCGCACACCACCATGATCAACGGCATCGGCGTGGTCGGCTGGGGCGTGGGCGGCATCGAGGCGGAAGCCGGCATGCTGGGCCAGCCGGTCTACTTCCTGACGCCGGACGTCATCGGCGTGAACCTGTCGGGCGCATTGCGCGAAGGCTGCACCGCCACCGACCTGGTCCTGACCATCACCGAATTGCTGCGCAAGGAAAAAGTCGTCGGCAAGTTCGTCGAATTCTTCGGCGAAGGCACCGAGTCCCTGACCCTGACGGACCGCGCGACGATCGCCAACATGGCACCGGAATACGGCGCGACCATGGGCTTCTTCCCGGTCGACGAAGCGACCATCGATTACTTCAAGGGCACCGGCCGCAGCAAGGCTGAAATCGCCGCGTTCGAAGGCTACTTCAAGGCGCAAAACCTGTTCGGCGTGCCAAAAGCGGGCGACATCGACTACACCCGCGTGGTGGAACTGGACCTGGCATCGGTCGCACCATCGCTGGCCGGCCCGAAACGCCCGCAAGACCGTATCGAAATCGGCAACGTCAAGGCCAACTTCGCCGAACTGTTCGCCAAGCCGACGACCGAAAACGGCTTCAACAAGAATCCGGCCGACCTGGCTGCCGTGTACGAAACGACGAACGGCGTGAAAGTGTCGAACGGCGACGTGCTGATCGCCGCGATCACCTCGTGCACCAACACCTCGAACCCGAGCGTGATGCTGGCTGCCGGCCTGCTGGCCAAGAAAGCCGTGGAAGCCGGCCTGAAGGTCGCTCCGCACATCAAGACCTCGCTGGCTCCCGGCTCGCGCGTCGTGACCGAGTACCTGACCGCTGCCGGCCTGCTGCCGTACCTGGAAAAACTGGGCTTCGGCGTGACCGCCTACGGCTGCACCACCTGTATCGGCAATGCGGGCGACCTGACGCCTGAGCTGAACGCAGCCATTGCCACGCACGACATCGTCGCGTCGGCCGTGCTGTCGGGCAACCGCAACTTCGAAGCGCGTATCCACCCGAACATCCGCTCGAACTTCCTGGCTTCGCCACCGCTGGTCGTCGCTTACGCCATCGCCGGCAACATGACGCGCGACCTGATGACGGAACCTGTCGGCAAAGGCAAGGGCGGCAAGGACGTCTACCTGGGCGACATCTGGCCAAGCTCGGCTGAAGTGTCGGCCATGATGAAGTTCGCCATGAACGCCAAGGTATTCAAGGATAACTACGCGGACGTCAAGGGCGCGCCGGGCAAGCTGTGGGAGAAAGTCACCACCGTCTCGGGCCAAGTCTACAACTGGCCGAAATCGACCTACATCGCGGAACCACCGTTCTTCGACAACTTCTCGATGACGCCAGCGGCAGTGGCCACCGGCATCGAAGGCGCGCGCGCACTGGGCGTGTTCGGCGATTCCATCACCACCGACCACATCTCGCCAGCCGGCTCGATCCAGGAAAACGGTCCTGCAGGCAAGTGGCTGAAGGAAAACGGCGTCCTGAAAGCGGACTTCAACTCCTACGGCTCGCGTCGCGGCAACCATGAAATCATGATGCGCGGCACCTTCGCCAACGTACGTATCAAGAACCGCATGATCCCTGCCAAGGCAGACGGTTCGGCGGTCGAAGGCGGCATCACGATCCACCAGCCTTCCGGCGAACAGATGTCGATCTACGACGCAGCGATGAAATATGTTGCTGAAGGCACGCCAACCATGGTCTTCGGCGGCGAAGAGTACGGTACGGGCTCGTCGCGCGACTGGGCGGCAAAAGGTACGCAACTGCTGGGCGTGAAAGCCGTGATCACCCGTTCGTTCGAGCGCATCCACCGCTCGAACCTGGTGGGCATGGGCGTGCTGCCGCTGCAATTCATCGGCGACGACAGCGTGCAGACGCTGGGCATCACCGGCAATGAAACCTTCGACCTGAAAGGCCTCGAAGGCGAAATCAAGCCACAGCAACTGGCCACCCTGGTGATCCACCGCGCCGACGGCAGCAGCCAGGAAGTCAAAGTCCTGCTGCGCATCGATACGCCGATCGAAGTCGATTACTACAAGCATGGCGGTATCCTGCCATTCGTGCTGCGTCAACTGCTGGCCGAGTAATCAGCCCAGCCGTGAGGTAAGATAAAAGCGCCGGTTCCGACCGGCGCTTTTTTTTCGTCCGCAGCGCCCGTTTTTCCTTGAAATTTCGACTATCGGCATGATCTAAGGACAGCTTACGTATTGCGTGCGGCTGAATCCTCTACAATACGGTTATAAGGGTTTATCATTGTTTGACTGATCCATTTTTTTCACTTTCCGAGACTCTTATCCCGCTATGCGTCGTCCTTCCAAAGATTCATCCCATAAACTGACTGCCGACAGCCAGCGCCTGGTCACCTTTGCCCAGGCGATCGTACAGGCAGCCAGCCGTCTCGAAGAGCGGTCCTGGGAACACAGCCTGGATACGCAGCTCCAGAAATTACTCAAAACCGGCCACCAGGACACCATCGACAACACCCTGGGCAGCCTGTTCAAGGAAGACTTGAACGCCTACGACGTGCTGATGGACTGCGTTGAAGCCGTCAGCGAATCGACCGTCATCACGCATGAAGACGTGCGCTACGACGCCCTGCTCGTGGCCGTGCCCATCCTCGCGTGGACGCGCTTTTCCATCGCTTCCGGCCCCATGGCCGGCGACGCGCACGGCGTGCTGTCCGCGCATTTCGCCGCCCACCTGCTGGCCGATGGCACGAAGATGGCCATGGCGCCCACCCTGTACTCGATCGACCAGCTGCCGCGCAGCCATGTCGAAACCTATGCCAAGACGCAGAAACTGGCGCAAGCCGCGCTGAAGGGCACGGCCGTCAAACCCTCGCCGAAGGAAGCGGAAACGGCGCCTTTCCTGGCCGACACGCGCTACCTGCTGGTAGCCGTGGTGGCGCCTGCCGGCGCCCCGCTGTTCCGCTGGCAGACGCCGGCCAGCCAGCTCGACTTCATCGCCGAGCGCAGCGCCGCCCTGGAACAATGGCGCACGCAGGCGACGCCGACCATCGCCCGCCTGCTGCCCGGCTGCGGCCTGGAACTGCTGCTGCCGGAAGCGTACTACGTCGCGTGCCGCGAAGCGGACAAGCTGATACGTCCCGTCTCCGTGCGTGCCGCCGTGCACTACCTGACGCACACGCTGGCCATCGAACCGTCGGAATTGCGCGCCGTCATCGCCGGCTTCGGCGAGGAAGCGGCCGACGGTCAGGTCGACGAGTACCGCATCGCCTTCACCCTGCGCCAGGCGCCGGACGTCATCTACGGCATCGTCTGGCCCCTGTACGGCCAGGAAGACGAGGATGGCACGCCGATCGAAGGCCTGATCCAGGTCGGCATCGCCGCGCTGGACAAGCAAAAGACGCCCGTCGATGAAATCATCGAACACCTGAACGCCGCCGGCGTGACGCAGATCAAGCGCCACGCGGAACGTTTTGTCGGCGAATACTGCGACGATTGCGGCGCGCCCCTGTTCGCCGACCCCGTCGGCGAGCTGGCGCATGCGGAAATGCCGGAAGATACGCCGCAAGGCACGGAGCACTTCCACTAAATCGTGCAGACGTAAAAAAGGCGGAACCTTTGGTTCCGCCTTTTTCATTGCAACGCCATTTAAAACACCATCACCACTGCGAGAACGGGTGGCGGATCAAATTGGCGTTGTAGTAGCGCGCATCGCCCGATACTTCTGCGCCTATCCATTCCGGCTTCTCGAATGGCTGGTCTTCCGACGCCAGTTCGATCTCGGCCACGATCAAGCCTGCGTTGGCGCCAAGAAACTCGTCGACTTCCCACACCATGCCCGCGTGTTCGATGCGGTGGCGCACCTTTTCGATCAGCGGCTGTTCGCACAGGCCGTCGAGCAGCTCGACGGCGTCCGCCAGCGGGATCGGATACTCCCACTCGCCGCGCGACGCACCCACGTTGGCGCCCTTGATGGTCAGCATCGCCTGTTCGCCTTCGATGCGCACGCGCACCACACGCTCGCGCGCCGACGACAGATAGCCCTGGCGCAGCAGTACCGCCTGGCCCAGGCCACGCCAGGCGTCGCCGGCCAGCAGGAACTTACGCTCGATCTCGATTCCCATGAACAACGCCGATCAATCCAGCGACAGCAGGATAGGCTGCAGCATGGCCGCGCCCAGGGCCGCGCTGCGCGCGCCGTTCCAGCCGACGGCCGGATCGGGCAGATCGGCGTTTTCCTTGAACGGCATTTCCAGGGTCAAGGCCAGGCAACCGAAGTGGTGGCCGATGTATTTCGACGCCAGGGTCAGCATGTCCGACTTGTACTTGCTGGCCGCATAGCCGAACTTGTCCTGGAAGTCGGGGCTGGCCTGCTTGTAGCGCTCGATGAAGGCCTTCTGGTGCGCCGCTTGCTCTGGCGTAAAGTTTTCCAGCATTTCGTTGCCGGCCACAAAGTTGTACGGCAGCGCTTCATCGCCGTGGATGTCGAAGAACATGTCGACGCCCGTTTCGTGGATCTTGTTCTTCACGCACAGCACTTCCGGGCTGGACGCCAGCGATGGCGTCATCCATTCGCGGTTCAGGTTGGCGCCTGCCGCATTCGTGCGCAGGTTGCCGCGAATGGAGCCGTCCGGATTCATGTTCGGCACGATGTGGAACACGGCGCGCTGCAAGAGCTTGCGCGCGATCGGGTTGGCGTCGTCCAGCAG
Source organism: Janthinobacterium sp. TND4EL3 (assembly GCF_900156175.1). GTDB lineage: Bacteria > Pseudomonadota > Gammaproteobacteria > Burkholderiales > Burkholderiaceae_D > Janthinobacterium. Next base: position 307,572 of record NZ_FTMV01000003.1, on the reverse strand, counting down.
GGAGTCGATCAAGCCTTCGACGAACCATTCGGCCATCGATTCGCCCGGATGCTGGCGCGCGATGACCCAGATTTTCTTTTCCGCCTGCGGATTGCCAATGGTAACCATGTTCATGTCGCGACCGTCAACCGTGCTGCCCAGGTCGGACACGCGCGCCAGCGGATGCTCGGCCACTTCGCCCAGCAGGCGCAGATGGCGTTCCCACGAATACGGCTCGAAGTAGGCGTAGTACACGCTGTCGAGTTCCGGCGTGTGCGAAATCGTCATCACCTGGCCGTCGAAGGACGTCGGCACGCGGAACCAGTTTTCGCTGTCGTAGCTGGCCACGGCCTGGTAATCTTCATAGCCGGCCGGATAGGTGGCCTGGCCCGCGTTCAGGAAGCGCATCGTGCACGCCTGGCCACGCGCGCCCTGCAGGCGGAAGTGGAACCACTGGTGGATGTCGGCGTGGCTGTCCTTGCGCAAGTTCAGGTCGATGGCGCCGGCACTGGTGGCGCTCACCACGTCGATGGCGCCCGAGTCGAAGTTCTGGCTGATTTTAATGGTCATGTAATGATCCCGTCCGAATGTAAGTGTTCCGGCGTCGCCTCGTGGGCCACCGCCGTCGCGCTAAAAAACGCAGTGTAAGCTATCCCGCTATTTTCCGCCCTTTGGCCCCGTTCGCAAAGCCTGGCCCGGCGATTTATGCACCAATCCGGGGCATCGATGGAAAAGTACCGGGCAAAGGCGCGAAAAATCGGCCAGCTGTTGCATCTACCGGACAAAAAACTGATTTGTAACAGCGGCTGACACATTGGCACCATGTCGCCCCCCTATAATTCTTGCTTTCATAGAGTCGCCAGGAAAGAGTCGTGGACAAGAAGTTAACTAATATCCAGGAAAGAAAGTTACGCGAGGCTCAGGCGCGGCGCGAGCACATCATCGACGTCGTCAAGGACCTCATCAAGAAGGGCGGCGCGCGCGCCGTTTCCATCCGCAAGGTGGCCGAGGCGGCCGGCTTTTCCACCACCGTCGTGTACGCGCTGTTCCGCGACAAGGCCACCCTGATCGCCCAGGCCATGGACAAGGACTTGCTGGAACTGGTACGCGCCATGCGCACGGCCTGCGCCGGCAGCGATGATCCGTGGCAGCGCATCGCCCTGGTCGGCCGCGCCTACATCGAGTATGGCTTCCAGCATCCGGACGAGTACTCACTGATCTTCATGGAGCTGCGCCCGCACGCGGAAGTCGATGCCGTCGAAGTGGAGCACGGCAACATCGAACAGGATCCCTACGCCTACGCACTGCACCTGTTCGGCGAACTGGCGCAGGCGGGCCAGGTGCGCCACGACGAGCAAGCGCTGCACACGATGACGCAAATCTTCTGGCAATCGCTGCACGGCCTCGTGTCGCTGCGCATCGTCATGGATGCGGGCGACCCATGGACACCGCACCTGGAAATGAACGCGCATATCGACGACTTGCTCGCTGTCGTCACGACAGGCATCCGCCTGCGTTTCGCTGCCACTTCCTGACGTTTGATCCAGCACAAGCCGCGCCTGCGAAAAAGGCGGACAGTGGAATCAGGCCGCCTGCGCTGGTGCAGCACGGCCGGCGCGAAGGAGCGTGAAATGAACGAAGCCTATGCCACGGACCGGCTTGACAAACAGCAAAGCGCGAACAATGCTGTACGCATGGACGCGCGCCTGACAAAACTGGAAACGGACCGGGAACATGACCGGCAATGGTTCAAGACCCTGGAACAGCGTCTTGGCGAGGGCCTCGACAAGGTGCGCACGGCATTGCGCGACGAATCGCAGTTGCTGCGGGCCGACCTGACGCAATTTCGCGGCGACCTGCGCGGCGACTGTCACGCCTTGCGCACGGAACTGGGCGACATCCGCAAGCACATGCATACCCACTTCCTGTGGTTCATGGGCATCCAGGCCACCACCACGTTTGCCCTGCTGGGCCTGGGCGCCAAGGCGCTGCATATGTATTGAATAGTGAAAAAGGCAGGTGCGGTGCTGCACCGCCCTGCCCTGTGTTTGCGCTGACGCAAACTTACTGCGCTGCCAGCATGCTCTGCGTTTCCTGGTAGCGCGTATGCCACGACAGCGCCTGTTCCAGGATGTGCGGCGTGTGGCCGCCGCGCTGGCATGCCGCGTCGTAATACGCGCGCAATTGGTCCCGGTAAGCGGGATGGGTGCAGCGCTCGATGATCAAGGGCGCCCGTTCGCGCGGCGCCAGGCCCCGCAAGTCCGCGTAGCCCCACTCCGTCACCAGCACGTCGACGTCATGTTCCGTATGGTCCACATGCGACACCATCGGCACGACGCTGGAAATGCGCCCGCCCTTGGCCGCCGATTTCGACACGAACATCGACACTTGCCCATTGCGCGCAAAGTCGCCCGAGCCACCGATGCCGTTCATCATGTGCGTGCCGCACACATGCGTGGAGTTGACGTTGCCGTAGATATCGAATTCCAGCGCCGTGTTCAGGGCGATGATGCCCAGGCGGCGCACGATTTCCGGATGGTTGCTGATCTCTTGCGGGCGCAGCACGATTTTTGACCGGTAATGGTCGATATTGTCCATCAGCTTCTGGTGCACGGGCGCCGACAGGGTGATCGACGAGGCCGACGCGAACGCCAGCTGGCCCGAGTCGAGCAGCTCGATGGCGCTGTCCTGCAGCACTTCCGAATACATCGTCATGTTGCGGAAGGGCGAGCCGATCAGGCCGTGCAGCACGGCGTTGGCGATGGTGCCGATGCCCGCCTGCAGCGGCAGCAATTCGGGACCCATGCGCCCGGCCGCCACTTCGCCTTCCAGGAAGGCGATCACGTGGCCGGCGATGGCCTGCGTCTCTTCGTCGGGCGGCAAGGCGTTCGACGGGCTGTCGGGGCTGTCCGTGATGACGATGGCGGCGATGCGCGCCGGGTCGATGGCGATGGCCGTGCTGCCCAGACGCTGGTCCACGCGCGTCAGCGGGATCGGCTCGCGGCCCGGCAAGGTGTGCGGAATATAAATGTCGTGCAAGCCTTCCAGCGCCAGCGGCGTGGACAGGTTGATTTCGATGATCACCTGCGTTGCCTGCTGGGCGAAGGCGGCGGAGTTACCGACCGACATGGTGGGAATGATGGCGCCGGCCGCCGTGATGGCCGTCGCTTCGATGACGGCGATATCGACGGCGGCCAGGTTGCCAGAACGCAACTGCTCGGCCGTTTCCGACAGATGCTGGTCGATGAACATGACTTCGCCCTTGTTGATCTTGCCGCGCAGAACCGGGTCGACCTGGAAGGGCATGCGGCGCGCCAGCACGCCCGCTTCGGCCATCAGGCCGTCGCTGCCATTGCCCAGCGAAGCGCCCGTGATCAGGGTCAGGCTCAACGGATCTTGCAGGGCGCGCTCGGCCAATGCGCGCGGCAGGGCCTTGGCGTCGCCGGCACGGGTGAACCCGCTCATGCCGACGCGCATGCCGTTGTGGAACAATTTGGCTGCCTCATCAGCGCTCATGATTTTGCTGAGCAAGCCTGGGTGGCGGATACGGTCCTCGTACATCGTGATGCTCCTGATATTCTTAATATTCTCAAACTGGATGGCTGTCATACACCAACCCCATAAGTGGGATTCAGTATAAAATCCCGGTCACATGCATGGCATGAATTAATTTCGCCACATCCAGTCGATATTTTCATGCCGCGCCAAGGCGAGCATCATCTTGGATATCCGTTCCCTGCGCTATTTCGTGGAAACCGTGCGTCTGTCGAGCTTTACGCAGGCAGCCGAATCGCTGCACCTGACGCAGTCCACCATCAGCAAGATGGTGCGGCAGCTGGAAGACGAGGTGGGCGCGCAGCTGCTGGTGCGCGACGGGCGCAAGCTGACGCTCACCGACACGGGCCGCATCGTCTACCAGCACGGCCAGGAAATGCTGGCGAACATGCGCCAGCTGACCCTGGAAGTACGCGACACGCAGGCCTTGCAGCGCGGCAGCCTGACGGTGGGCATCCCGCCCATGATCAATGTCTTGTTTACGCCCGTATTGAAGGCCTTCCGCGCGCGCCATCCCAACATCAGCCTGACCCTGCAGGAAGACACGGGCCAGCAGATCGAGCGCAAGGTGGCGGGGGGCGAGCTGGAAATCGGCATGACGGTGCTGCCGGCCGACCCGGAGCTCGATCTCGTGACCGTGGCCGTCGCCAGCTACCCGATCTGGGCCCTGGCCGAGCCGGGCACGTTCCAGAAAAACCGCACGACACTGCCCTTCAGGGCGCTGGCCGAGCTGCCGCTCGTCTTACTCAAGGATGATTTCGCGCTCACGCGCAGCCTGCGCCAGCATTTCGCGCAAGCCGGCTTCGCGCCGACCATCGCGGCGCAGAGCGGACAATGGGACTGGCTGGTGGCGATGGCGTCGGCGGGCCTGGGCGTGGCCCTGCTGCCCGAGCCGTTCATCCACCGCCTGGCTGGCGAACCGCTGGAGACGGTGCGCATCGTCGAGCCGGAGGTGGCGTGGCAGGTGGCGCATATCTGGAGCGGGCGCTATCTGTCGCATGCGGCGCGCGCCTGGCTCGAAGTGTGCCAGGACGTGCTGGGCACGCCGTTCGCGCACTGACGCAAAAAAAAGGGTGGCCGAGGCCACCCTTTTGCTTGATCACGGCAGCGCGGCTTACTTGGCGTCGCCGTTGTACATGCTGGCGTATTTCCAGCCGAAGTACAGGATGAACGTGTAGCACAGGGCCGGCACGAGGAAGGACAGCTGCAGGTTGATGTGGTCGGCCAGGAAGCCCTGGATGAACGGCACGATGGCGCCGCCCACGATGGCCATGCACAGGATGCCCGAACCCTGCCCCGTTTGCGCGCCCAGCTTGTTCAGCGCCATGCTGAAGATGGTCGGGAACATGATGGAGTTGAACAGGCCGACAGCGATCAATGCCCACATGGCCGTGTGCCCGCTGGAGAAGACGGCAACGAGGATCAGCGCGATGACGACGGCGGCGTTGAAGGCCAGGGTCTTGCCTGGGCTGACATAGCGCATCACGGCAAAGCCGACGAAGCGGCCCAGCATGGCGCCACCCCAGTAATAGCTGACGAAATAGGCGGCGTCGGCGTGGCTGAGGCCCGCGATATGGCTCTCGCCCAGGAAGTTGATCAGGAAGCTGCCGATGCTGACTTCACCGCCCACATACAGGAAGATGGCCAGCGCGCCCAGCACCAGGTGGCGGTGCGACCAGATCGACACCTTGTGGCCGTCCTGCGCCAGGACGGCAGCATCGTCGGCATGCGAAATCTTCGGCAGCTTGGCCAGCGCGAACAGCACGGCCAGGATCACCAGGGTGGCGGCCAGCGCCAGGTACGGGCCCTGCACGGAAGCGGCTTCCTTGGCGCGGTAGGCCAGCTGCTCGGCCGCCGGCAGCAGGTCGAACTGCTGCACCGTCAGCACGGTGCCCGACAAAATCAGCATGCCGCCCAGGGCTGGCGCCACCGTGGTGCCCAGCGCATTGAACGCCTGCGTCAACGTCAGGCGGCTCGACGCCGTCTGCGGGTCGCCCAGTTCCGTCACGTAGGGATTGGCGGCCACCTGCAGCACGGTGATGCCGGCCGCCAGGATGAAGAAGGACAACAGGAACAGCGCGTAGCTGCCGGTGGAAGCGGGATAAAACATGGCGCAGCCGGCGGCGGCGATCAGCAAGCCGGCGACGACGCCGCGCTGGTAGCCGATTTTCTTGATCAGCATGCCGGCCGGCAGCGAGACGATGGCGTAGGCGCCAAAGAAGCAGAACTGCACCAGCATCGCCTGGACATACGTCAAGGTGTAGATCGAGCGCAGATGGGGAATCAGCACATCATTGAGCGAGGTCAGCAGCCCCCACATGAAAAACAGCACCGTGACAATGATCAGGGCGCCTGTATTGTTTTGCGTGCCGGCCTGCGCGCGCATTGCACCCAGCCCCTGCTTTACGTGTTCCATACTTTCTCCATTGTTCTATCCAAGATTGTCGTGCCCTGCCCTGGCCCATCGCTTGCATGGTCACCGCCAGGCAGCGGCAGCGCTCGTGTTTGAAAGCAACATCTTCGCAAGGCCGAGCGCGTAGTAAAACTACCTTGCCGCGGCCGCATTATGCCCGAAAGGCCCCGGATTGCGCAGGTTTCGCATCAATTATTCGATAATTGAATAGCTGACATTCGAAATCAAAAGTAGCCTTATATCTTGAGATTGGTATACTTATGTTGCAGTGCAGCACAACGCGGCACGCCACACAAGGAGTTCGCCATGTCTACCGCATTTACCTATCACACGACGCAAAACAACAATGTCATCGCCACCTTGCTGCACGCCGCCAAGCGCGTCGGCGCCTGGCTGGCCCAGAGCAGCGACCACCGCGAACGCGCCTATGAAGAAGCTTATCTGGCCGAATCGACCGACCGCTACGACCTGGAATACCGCATGCGCGAACTGGCCCGCGCCAACCCGCAGCCAAGCTGGATGAGCGGTCTGAGCCGTTAAGAACGCAGCAATACCAGCCACGCATAGCAGCCCATCGTCGGCTGTTGCAACATCGATAGCGCCATCCTGCTCGCCTTGCGCTTGAGCACAGGATGGGCTATACAGGCGAGATGCAAACGCCCATTACCATCCTCGCCATCGCCGGCAGCCTGCGCGCCGCCTCCCTCAATGCCGCCCTGCTGCGCGCCATCGCCCGGCTTGCACCAGCGCCATTCGATATCCGCATCTACCCGGGACTCGGTGACCTGCCGCTGTTCAATCCTGACCTCGACGCCGACAGCCTGCCCGCCGTGACGGGCCTGCGCGACGCCATCGTGGCGGCCGACGTGCTGATGCTGGCCAGTCCCGAGTACGCGCACGGCGTGAGCGGTCCCATGAAGAATGCGCTGGATTGGATGGTGGGAAATGAATCGTTCATCGACAAGCCACTGGTGCTGCTGAACGCTGCACCGCGCGCCACGCATGCGCAGGCGGCGCTGCGCGAAACGGCATGCACCATGTCGGCGCGCCTGATCGACGAGGCCTGCATCAGCCTGCCCCTGCTGGGGTCGGGACTCGACGCGGACGGCATCGCCGCTGACCCGGCATTGCGCCGGGCCATCCTCGATATGCTGCAGTGCATCAGGTCATTTTCATGACCTTCTGCACGTTTTAGTGAAAATTTATCTAGTTTTACTACGTACTTCTACGCACCACTCAATGCGGAATCATGCCGGTGAATACGTAGGCCTGCAGCATGGTGATGATGCCGATGATGACGGCAAACAGCAGGCTGTGCTTCAAGGTGAAGCGGAACAGGTCCGACTCCTTGCCCACCAGGCCCGTTGCCGCGCAGGCGACGGCGATCGACTGGGGCGAGATCATCTTCGCCGTCACGCCGCCCGTCGTGTTGGCCGCCACCATCAGGGTGTCGGACACGCCGATCTGGTGCGCCGTCGTGTTTTGCAAGGAGCAGAACAGGGCGTTCGAGGACGTGTCGGAGCCCGTCAGGAAGACGCCCAGCCAGCCCAGGAAGGGCGAGAAGAAGGGGAAGGCGGCGCCGCTGCCGGCCAGCAGCAGGGCCAGGGTGGACGACATGCCGGAATAATTGGCAACGAAGGCAAACGCCAGCACCAGGCCGATCGACAGCACGGGACGGCGCAATTCCACCACGGTTTCCACGAAAGCCTTGATGCCATCGCGCGGCTTCATGCGCAGCATCAGCATCGACAGCACGGCCGTCAGCAAGATCGCCGTGCCCACGGCCGACAGCAGATCGAGCTTGAACACGGCTTCATACGCCTTCGGCTCGGCCACGATGGGCATGGTCTTCATCACCAGTTTGTCGAGGTAGGGCACGTGGATCTTGATCACCAGGCTGGACAACGCACCGCCGGCGGCAAACAGGGCCTTGAAGCCGGGCAGGCTCCACACGGTGACGATGGCCGTCAACAGGCCGAACGGCGCCCAGGCGCGCATGGTCTGCGCCGTCGTGTAGGGCGAAGCGGCGCGGTTGCCGGCGCCGCGCAGGTCCGCAGCACCGCCCGCGCCGCCAAAACCGGACAGCGCCGCCGTGCCGCCGCCGACGGCGTGCGCCACTTTCGCATTCTTCGGCTGCCACACTTTCAGGAACAGGGTCAGCGACACCAGGCTGACGAGGGCCGAGGTGATGTCCGGCAGTTCAGGGCCGATATGGTTCGACGTGAAGTACTGGGTCACGGCAAAGCTCAAGCCCGTCACCAGCGCGGCCGGCCACACTTCGCGCACGCCGCGCAAGCCATCCATCATGAACACCAGCCAGAACGGCACCAGCAGCGACAGCAGCGGCAGCTGGCGGCCCGCCATGGCGCCGATCAGGAAGGGGTCGATGCCCGTCACCTGCCCCGCCACGATGATGGGGATGCCCATGGCGCCAAAGGCCACGGGCGCCGTATTGGCGATCAGGCACAGGCCTGCCGCGTACAGCGGGTTGAAGCCCAGGCCCACCAGCAGCGCCGAGGTGATGGCCACGGGCGCGCCGAAACCGGCCGCCCCTTCCAGGAAGGCGCCGAAGGCGAAGCCGATCAACAGCACCTGCAGGCGCTGGTCGTCCGTTACCGACAGCACGGAGGCGCGGATGATGTCGATCTGTCCCGTCTTGACGACGATTTTATAAAGGAAGACGGCCGTGACGATGATCCAGGCGATGGGCCACAAGCCGTACGCAAAGCCGTAGCCGGCTGCCGCCAGTGCCTGCGGCACGGGCATGCCATAGGCGAAAATCGCCACGGCCAGCGCCAGCGCCAGCGTGACGGCGGCGGCCACATGGCCCTTGATGCGCAGCGCCGCCAGGGCGATGAAGAAGAAAATGATGGGAACGGCTGCCGCCAGCGACGACAGCCACAGGCTGCCGAGCGGTGTATAAAGTTGGGTCCAGGTTTGCATGTCGGGTCTCCTCCGGTGGATGCGGGTTGAGTGAAAAAACGGCTTTTGATGTAATTGTGTGTAGCGTGTTTTTTGCGGTATGGCGGGGCGTCGCTATTCTTCCTGCCCCCGTGCGGCGAGCAGGTCGGCCAGGCTGCGCGGCGCCGGTGTCAAGGGTTTGCGGTGCTGCGTCCAGCCCAGCTGCTTGCCCGGCGTGAGCCTGCGCAGCCGCGTGGCGGCCCAGCGGAACAAACGGTAGCTGGCGGGGCGCGCGAAGGCGCCGCTCCAGAAGCGCCAGATCAGGCTTTCGCCGCGGCTGAACTTGGCCCCCTGGCCGCGCAGCGGATGGCTGACTTCCTCGTTCGGATTGCGGTTCGCCTCCGTGCGCAGGCGCACCAGCAGTTGCGGAATCGGGATGCGCACGGGGCACACTTCGCCGCAGGCGCCGCACAGGCTCGACGCGGTGGCCAGGTCGGCCGTCGCGTCCAGCCCCAGCAAATGGGGCGAGATGATCTTGCCGATCGGCCCCGGATACGTGGTGCCGTAGGCGTGACCGCCGATGCGCGTGTAGACGGGACAGTGGTTCATGCAGGCGCCGCAGCGTATGCATTGCAGCGTGGCGCGCAGCTGCTCGTCGGCATAAGCCTGGCTGCGGCCGTTGTCGAGCAGGACCAGGTGCACTTCGCGCGGCCCATCCTTTTCGCCGGCGCGGCGCGGGCCGGAAATCAGGTTGAAATACGTGGTGATGGCCTGCCCCGTGGCCGAACGCGTCAGCAGGCTGGCCAGCGGCACGATATGTTCGAGCTTGGCGACCACCTTTTCCATGCCCATGATGGCGATGTGGACGTCCGGCACGGACGTCGTCAAACGGCCGTTGCCCTCGTTTTCCACCAGCCACAGCGTGCCCGTGTCGGCCGCCGCGAAGTTCACGCCCGACAGGCCGATGTCCGCCTCGACGAAGGCCTGGCGCAGGGCGCGCCGGCCCGTCTGGATCAGGCTGTCGACGTCTTCCGTGTAGGGCGCGTCGGGAATGTGCTCGGCGAACAGGCCGGCGATGTCGGCCTTCGTCTTGTGAATGGCCGGCATGACGATGTGCGACGGCTTTTCGCCGGCCAGCTGGACGATGTACTCGCCCATGTCCGACTCCAGGCAGGTCATGCCGCGCGCTTCCAGGTAGTGATTGAGCTCGATTTCTTCGCTGGCCATCGACTTGCCCTTGATGAAGCGCGTCGCCCGGGCCTTTTCGGCGATGGCGTGGATGATGGCGTTGGCCTGCTCGCCATCCTCGGCCCAGTGCACCTGCACGCCGGCCGCCGTCAGCCGCTCTTCCAGCTGCACCAGCAAATCGGGCAGACGCGCCAGCGCGTGCCGGCGCACGGCCTCGCCGAGGTCGCGCAGGCGTTCGAGCTCGTCGCCGTCGGGGAATTGCGCCGTGCGCTTGTCCTGTAAAAAATCCATGGCGCCGCGAAAGCTCTGGCGCAGCTTCGGGTCGTCCAGCGCGGCGCGGGCGCGCGCATGGAAATCGGCCGGTTTGACGAATTGCAAGGGCTTGGCGTTCATGGCTGGCCTCCTTCATGGGCTGGCAGGTCATCGACGATCAGCACCCACAGCCAGCGGGGGCCGTGCGCGCCATACGCGAGCGTTTGCTGGATGTCCGACGTTTTCGAGGGGCCGGAGACGAGCACCAGGTTCGATGGCATGCCGTCCGCCCAGCGCTCGGCGCGCGCCGCCGCATGCAAGTCCACGTGCAGGCTGCTCGCATATACGAGGCAAACATGCAGGGGCGGCGCCAGCGACACCGTGCGCGGCGTGGCCGCATCGGGCGCGATGACCAGGGTGCCGGTGGCAGCAATACCCGAGCGGGCGACCGTAAAACCGGCGTCGACCGTGTCGAACAATTCGCCCTTCCACTGCGCCAGCGGACGGTCAAAAGACAGCGCTGACACGCCCTGCGGCAAGGCGGCGCGCAAGGCCCGCCCTTCGGCGCTGGCGGCATCGACCAGCAGGCGGCGTACGCCGTGCTCACCGAGCCGCTGCGCCAGCAGGGCCGGCCAGGCATCGCCGCTCACGCAGTCGACCTGGGCGTGCGAAGCGCGCAAGGCGGCCTGCAGGGCCGCTATCCTGTCCCGTGCCGCCAGCGGGGCGGCGGCGCGGCGCGCGGAGTAATGCCCGTCGATGGCCGTATCGACGACCTCCACCGCTTCGGGCGCGGAGGGTGCGGCGGCGCGCAGGCGTCCCAGCATGCGTTCGCGGGCAGTCAATGCCGTACTCATGGCGCACCTCCCGTGCGGCGCCACAGGAAACTGGCCATGTGCTCGACGGGCAGCGGTGCGCCCTGGTGCTGGGCGGCGTGGCCGATATTGAGCAGGCAACCGCAGTCGGCCGAAACGAGCCGGTCGCAGCCCGTGGCGCAGGCCGAGGCGATCTTGTCGCTGACCATGGCGCCGGAAATGTCCGGATGTTTTAGTGAGAACGTGCCGCCGAAGCCGCAGCATTCCGATTCGCGCTGGTGTTCGATGCGGGTCACGCCGGGCAAGGCGTCGAGCAGGGCCACGCCGTGGGTGCGCGTGCCCATCTCGCGGCGGGCGCCGCACGAGGTATGCAGCACCACGTTTTCATCGGCCTGCCCGGCGCCAGCGAGGCTGGCCAGGTCGAGTTTGAGCACGCAGACGAGAAATTCGCTCAGTTCATACACGCGTCCGGCCAGCTCCAGCGCCCTGGGACCGGCCACGGGGTCGTCCTGGAACAGCTGCGGCCAGTGGTGGCGCATCATGCCGGCGCAGGAGCCGGACGGCACGATGACGGGCCAGGGCTGCGCAAACAGGTCAAGCTGGGCGCGGGCCACGGCGCGCGCCTGCTCCGGGTTGCCGCTGCTGTAGGCGGGCTGGCCGCAGCAGCTCTGGCCGCGCGGATAGTGCACCAGCAAGCCTTCCCGTTCCAGCAGGCGTACCGCGTCAAGCCCCGCCTGCGGCACGAACAGGTCGACCAGGCAGGTGGCGAACAGGTACACCTCGCGTGGTGGTGGCGGATAGTGACGTGGCTGGCGCGGGTCTGGCTGCATGAGTGTGTCTCCCCGGCGCTCTGTATGTTGCTGCGGCGCCGCTGTGTGTTGTTAAGAATGACCGGTTCACGCATAATTCCAGCTTCCGCGCGCCACTTCAAATTGCTCGGACCACTTGAAAACAACAGAAGAGACAACAGCGATGGCGACAGGCATGCAGACGCGGGGCAGGGTCGAGACGGTGATGCGCAGGTTGGAGACGGCCCTGCTCGATGGCAGCCTGCCGGCGGGCGCGCAGCTGCCGGCCGAACGCCTGCTGGCGCAGCAATATGGAGTCTCGCGCAATACCGTGCGCGAAGCGGTACAGCGGCTGGCGGCGCGGGGCCTCGTGCGCAGCCGGCGCGGCGCCGGTGTATTTGTGACAGATCAATTGCGCACCGGCATGGCGTCGCCGTGGAGCCAGCTGGTGGCCGACCACCCCGCCCTGCGCGACGACATCCTGGAATTTCGCCGCGTGCTCGAAGGCGCCACGGCCTATTTTGCGGCGCAGCGCGCCAGCGCGGACGAACGGACGCAGATCCTGGCCCTGCTGGCCGAGCTGGAGCAGGCGCGCGCGGTCGACGACAAGCACGGCGAGGCGCAAGCCGACGCGCGGCTGCATGAAGTCATCGCGCAGGCGTCGCACAACACCATGTTCTTGCACTTGCACACCAGCATCATCGGCATGCTGCGCGAACACATCACGCTCAATGGCACGGGCTTGCGCCAGCAGGATGACGCCACCTCGCTGCAGCTGCTGTCGCAGCACCGCACGCTGTGCGAGGCCATCTGCGCCAGCCAGCCGGAAGAGGCGCGCACGGCCATGCAAAGCCACATCGACTTCGTGCGCGCGCGCGTCAACCACGACGATTAAGGCCGCTGGTAGGGCCAATTAAGGATTTTCTGTGGCACGCAGGGGATGCGTCGCAATTTGTCGCAGGGCGGGACAAGAATGAGGCTTCGATTCGCTACCCGACAGGTTTCCATGCAGCAGCACCATGCAAACAACGACTCCCGCAGCCTGGGGCTGCACCCCTGGCTGGCCCGTTTGCGCGATCCGCAACAGGAAGCGGCCTATCTGCGCCTACCGGCCCCGGGCCAGACACTTGGCTGGCCGCTGCTGGCTCTGCACGCCGGCGCCGGCGCGGCCTTTGGCGCAGCGCTCCTGCCGTCCGACTACTGGCCCTTGACGCTGGCCTGGTGCCTGGCGGTGGCTTGCGCCCTGTGGCAAGCGTTGCGCGCCCAGGCGAGCGGACCTTGCCGCGAAGCTGCCTGCAACACCGTGCTCGTCCTGGGCATGGCCGGCTTCCTGTTGGGTTTTTCGCTGCGCGACGCCGACGCAAGCTGGCACGGCATGGCCTTCTGCGCCCTGCTGCTGCTGCCGTATGCAGGCATCACGCAAGGCTTGCTCTGCGCTGCCGGCCAGGGCAGCGCGGCCAGCCTGGCCTGGCTCTGCCTGCAGGACGGCAGCCAGGCCGCTGACGCCGCCACCTTGCTGGCGCTCAACCTGGGCGGCGTCTGCGCCAGCCATGGCTGGCAGCGCCAGCGCCGCGCCCACTTCATCCAGCGCAGCGTCCTGCTGGAACAAGCCATGCGCGACCACCTGACCGGCTGCTACAACCGGCGCTACCTCGATGAGCGCCTGCTGGACGCGGAACTGGCCCGTTCGCAGCGCCATGGCCTGAGCCTGACCGCCATCCTGTGCGACATCGATCACTTCAAGCGCATCAACGACGTGCATGGCCATGCCGCTGGCGACGCGGTGCTGCGCACGGTTGCCGCCCTGCTCGGCGGGGCCACCCGCCAGGGCATCGACAGCGTGGTGCGCCACGGCGGCGAGGAATTCCTGCTGATCCTGCCGGAAACGGACCTGGCGGGAGGGATGCGTCTGGCCGAACGCCTGCGCGCCAGCCTGGCGCGGCAGACTGCGACGACGGCCAGCTTCGGCGTCGCCAGCATCGATTGCCAGGCGGGCGCGCCGGCGCCGGATGCGTCCGCCCTGGTCGCCGCCGCCGACACACTGCTGTACCAGGCCAAGCATGCGGGACGCAATTGCGTCAGGGCGGCCATGCTGGACACCCTGTAATTGCCATCGGATTAATGTTACCATTAGACAACTTGTGTACCACCCAGTACACATCCTTCCAACGAATTGAACGGAAACACCATGTCCGAGCGCCCGCCACGCCCCTCCACCATCATGCGCCAATGGCAAATGCTGCGCCTGATACCGCAAGCGCCGCGTACCATCACGGTTGCCGAATTGCACGACAAGCTCAAGGCGATCGACTTTTCCATCGGCAAACGCACCATCCAGCGCGACTTGCTCGACCTGGCCGAGATATTTCCACTCACGAACCCGGTCGACAGCAAACCATTTGGCTGGTGCTGGATGGAAAACGCGGCGCGCATGGACATGCCCGGGCTGTCGACGCCCGCCGCGCTGACCCTGGCGCTGATGGAGCAGCAATTGCGCCATTCCCTGCCGCCATCGACCCTCGACAGCATGCAGCCCTACTTCAGCGCCGCGCGCCAGACCCTGAACGCCACCAATGAGCGCGCCCACGCGCCCGCGTGGCTGGACAAGATACGCGCCATCGCACCCATGCAGCGACTGCTGGCTCCCGTCATCGACGAAGCGTGCCAGCGCAATGTGTACGAGGCGCTGATGCAGAACCGCCAGCTGAAACTGAGCTACAAGAAGCGCGACGCCGACGCCGCCGTCAGCTACGACGCCGTCCACCCGCTGGCCATCGTCCAGCGCGGCCAGCTGATCTACCTGGTGTGCCTGTTTGCCGAATACAGCGACGTGCGCACGCTGGTGCTGCACCGCGTGCAGCAGGCGGAAATCCTCTACTTGCCTGCACGCAAAAAAGAAGGCTTCGACGTCGACGCGTATATTGCCTCTGGCGCCATGGGCATCCGCGAGGGCGAACCGCTACGGCTGGAAGCCGTGTTTGCGCGCCGCAGCGGCGAGCACCTGTATGAAACGCCGCTGAGCGCCGACCAGCAATTGCGGGAGTGCGCCGACGGCTCATTGCACCTGAGCGCCACCGTGCCCAGCACGCGCGAACTGCAATGGTGGCTGCTGGGCCTGGGCGATGGCGTGGAAGTACTGGCGCCGGCCGCCTTGCGCGAACAGATGAAGACCACCATCGCCAGCATGGCCAGCCGCTACGCCGCCTGACGGCGGACCACGGCGGCGGCAAAAACTGCTACCATCGCGCGCCGCCATTCATTTCATCCCGCCATGACCGTCCTCGTCCACACCCATCCGCTGGTGCGCCAGCTGGAAAACGACTTGCTGCCCCTGTTCCGCGCCGCCCTGCCGCAGCTCGCTGCCAGTGCGCCCCAGGTGCTCGCGTCCGTGTTCGCCTTTTCCAGCGGCACGGCCAGCGCCTTCCAGGATTATCATTTCGGCATTTCCTGCCTGCTCGGGGAGATGCCCGACGACCAGCCCGAGGAAGTGGCCCTGCTGGTCAGCATTACGGGACTCGACGCCAGCGCCCTGCTGAGCGCCAAGGTCGTCTGGGGCCAGCCATCGGGCCGGGTGGAAACGCAGGCCGAGCTGCCGGCGGCTGACTTGCCGGCCTTGCATGCGGCCCTGCCCGGCTTGCTGGCCGCCCTGCGCACGGCGGCGCAGCGGGGGCAGCCGGGCGTATGACAGGCCCATAAAAAAGTGCCAAGAAACAACAACTTACGATTTCCACAGCGCAACTTTGTTGACTTCCACTAGCCCCAGCCCCTATCCTTTCAGTTACGTTTGGTGAGAATATCTGCCGGTTCGCGCGAACCGGCCGACGGCATCGCCTTGCCCCGACAAAGTCCCTTCCGCATTTTTATCGCAACCATCAGGGCAACGCGCCTGGACGGCCGCTGCCAGCAAATACGGAGCCGACTGCCATGCCATCGAACCGCCATTTTTCTCGAACATCCTTGCTGAGCTGCGTCTTCCTGCTGGCCAGCGTGCCCGTGCAGGCCCAGACCGCGGACAGCACCACCGTCAGCGCCAATGCCAGCCTCACCTCGCAATACATCTCGCGCGGTTTCCGCCAGACCTGGGGCAAACCGGCGCTGCAGGCGGGCGTGGACTATGCGCACCCCAGCGGCTGGTCGCTGGGCACCTGGGCGTCCACCGTCAGCGACCGCTACATCGAGGACGCCACGGTCGAATGGGACCTGTACGGCGGCTACGGCGGCACGGTGAGCGAACTGGGCTACAGCGTGCTCGCGTATTACTACAAGTACCCGGGCGCCGTCTACCGCGCCACAGGCGTCAAGTACGACTATGGCGAGCTGTCGCTGGGCCTCAGCTACAAGATGCTGTACGCCAAGTACAACCGCACGGTCACGCGCGACTTCTTCGGCATCACCAATGCGCGCGGCACGGGCTACCTGGACGTGGGTGCGAACATCGACCTGGGCCATGCCTGGACCTTGAACTTGCACGCAGGCAATGGCCGTGTGGCAGGCACGGGGAATGGCATGTGGAACTGGCGCGACGCCAAGGCCGGCGTCACCAAAACCCTCGACGGCGGCTGGAGCGCCAGCGCCGCCCTCACGCGCGCCTGGGGCGCCACCGACGCCTATGACCATTACACGCTGGGCATCCCGGATGCAGCCGGCAGGTTCGACACCTCGAACCCGGCCGCGGCCACGCTGGTCGTGGCCATCAGCAAGACTTTCTAGGCGCGCCATCCGCGACGCTCAAGACACCGATACCCCTCCCCACCAAGGAACAGCATCATGCAACTCTCACTGAACAGTAAAATCTGCGTCGCCGCCACTGCGCTGGCCGTCCTCAGCCTGGGCGTCACGGCGGCCGTCATCGGCTACAAGAGCAGCGCCAGCGCCGAAGCGGCGGCCCTGGAACTGGCGCGCACGTCGGCGCGCGAAGTGGCCGGCGCCCTGCAGGCGCGCATCGCCAGCAACCTGGCCAGCGTCTCGGGCCTGGCCGGCGCCATGCGCGGCACCAAAAGCGCGAATCTGCCCCTGCAGCGCGAGCAGATCAATGAACTGACCAAGGCGACGCTGACCAGCTCGGACGACTTGCTGGGCGCGGCCGTGACGTGGGAAGCGAATGCACTCGACGGCAAGGATGCGGAATTTGCCAATCAGAAGCCGAACTACGACGCCAGCGGCCGCTTCATGCCCTACTGGACCCGGGGCGCCGGCGGCAAGCTGCAAGTCGAACCCATCGTCTTCGACCCGAAACCGGGCGCCAACGACTGGTACGACGTGCCCAAGCGCACGGGTAAGACTTTCTTTACGGAACCGTACATCTACCCCGTCGACGGCAAGGATGTGCTGATGGCTTCGCTGGTGGCGCCCATCATGATCGATGGCAGCTTCAAGGGCACGGCCAGCGCCGACTTCATGCTCACGCGCCTGGCGAAGATCCTGGCCGGCCTGAAGGTGATCGAGGGCGGCAAGCTGGCCCTGATCTCGAACGGCGGCCTGTACGCCAGCCACCCCGTGCCTGAACGGCTGGGCAAGAAGGCCGACGACGTGCCGGCCGCCGGCCTGGACAAGGTGCGCCAGGGGCAGCCATATGAATATGAGGACGACAAGGGCTACATCCACTTGCTGCAGCCGCTGCAGATCCACCCCGACATCGCGCCGTGGAGCGTGGAACTGAACTTCCCGAAAAGCGTGGCCACCGCCTCGGCGCGCGACCTGATGATCTACACGCTGATCGTCGCCCTGCTATGCGCGGCGGCCACGGCCGGCATCTTGATCCTCGTCGTCAACCAGCTGACGCGCCCGCTGCGCACCCTGGGCCGCACCATGACGGATCTGTCCAGCGGCGACGCCGACCTGCGCGTCAAGCTGGAAGTCAAGGGCACCGACGAGCTGGCCGTCATCGGCAAGGGTTTCAACCAGTTCGTGGAAAAAATCCACGCCGTGCTGCTGCAGGTGCAGGCCAGCGCCGACAATGTGGCCCGTGCCAGTGCGGAAATTGCGCAAGGCAATAACGACCTGTCGGCCCGCACGGAACAGCAAGCCAGTTCGCTGGAAGAAACAGCCGCCTCGGTGGAAGAGCTGACGGGCACGGTGAAAGAAAACGCCGACCACGCGCGCCAGGCCAATCAATTGGCCGCTTCCGCATCGAGCGTGGCACAGAAGAGCGGCGAAGTGGTCGGCAAGGTGATAGAGACCATGACCTCGATCAATGACTCGTCCAATAAAATCGTCGACATCATCAGCGTCATCGACGGCATCGCCTTCCAGACGAATATCCTGGCCCTGAATGCGGCCGTGGAAGCGGCACGCGCCGGTGAACAGGGGCGCGGCTTCGCCGTCGTCGCCACGGAAGTGCGTAATCTGGCGCAAAGATCGGCTGCCGCAGCGAAGGAAATCAAGCTGCTGATCGACGATTCCGTCGGCAAGGTGGCGGCCGGCAGCAAGCTCGTCGACGAAGCGGGCGCGACCATGGAACAGGTGGTCGACAGCGTGCGCAAGGTGACCGCCATCATGGCCGACATCAGCGTCGCCACCAACGAGCAAAGCGACGGCATCGCCCAGGTCAACCAGGCGCTGGCGCAGATGGATGGCGTGACGCAGCAGAATGCGGCCCTTGTCGAGGAAGCGGCGGCGGCCGCCGAAAGCCTGCAAGACCAGGCCAGCCACCTGGCCGAGGTGGTCAGCGTGTTCAAGCTGGGCGAGCAGGTGCGCCAGGCGGCCCCGGCCGCCGTGGCCGCACCGCGCACCGTGGCGCCCACACCACCCGTGCCTGCCCAGCGCCTGGCAGTTGCCAAGCCGCAAGCAGCACAGCGCGCGCCAGCCAAGGCGCCGGCCGGCGACGACTGGGAAGAGTTCTAAAACGGCGTGTGCCGACATGGGCGGCGGCATCGTGCCACACGGCGATGTCCCTGTGCCCGCCCATACGGCTATGTGCAAAATCGAACAGACATTGCGAAAATAGAAAGATAAGCTCTTGAAAAACAGGAGCTTGCCATGCCGCCCACTACCATCGCCTCCCCCCGGGAGTTCGGCCACGCCGCCTTGAACGCCCTGCTGCACCCGCAGAATGGCGAGATTGCCCCCATCGACGGCCTGCGGCGCCTGCGCGACGCTGGCCTGGACCAGCTCCCGCTGCCCGGCCACGGCGCCACCTTGCAGCGCTGGCAAGCCCTGGCAGCCGTGGCCGCCATCGACCTTTCCCTGCTCAAGCTGTATGAAGGCCATACGGACGCGCTGGCCATCCTGGCCGAGATCGACGGTCCCGGTGCGCCGGCCGGCAGCAACTGGGGCGTCTGGTGCACGGAATTGCCCGGGACGCGCGTGCGCTTGCAGCAGGCGGCCGACGGGCGCTATCTGCTCGACGGGCGCAAGCCATGGTGTTCCGGAGCAAGCGGACTCAGCCATGCCTTGCTCAGCTGCTGGAATGAAGAGGGCCAGGCTTGCCTCGCCTCGGTGGCACTGGCGCAGCCCGGCGTGCACGTCACGGACGAAGGCTGGCAAGCCGTCGGCATGCACGCCAGCGCCAGCGTCGACGTGACCTTTTCCGCCGCGCGCGCCTTTCCCGTGGGCGCGCCGGGCGCCTACCTGGCCCGCCCCGGCTTCTGGCACGGCAGCGCCGGCATCGCCGCCGCCTGGTATGGCGCCGCCTGCGCCATCGCCAGCCACCTGCATGCGCGGGCGCAGCATGCCGCACCCGACGCCGTGCGCCTGGCGCAGCTTGGCCAGATCGACTGTGCGCTGCGCGCCGTGGGCGCCCTGCTGCGCGAAGGGGCCGCCGAGATCGACCGCCACCCGCAACGCGACGCCATGGGACTGGCGCTGCGCCTGCGCCTGGCAACGGAAGACGCGGCGACCCTGGTGCTGCACCTGGCCACGCGGGCGCTGGGCGCCGGCCCCCTGTGCCGCGACGCCCGCTTCGCGCGACTGGCGGCCGACCTGCCCGTCTTCCTGCGCCAGAGCCACGCGGAGCGCGACCAAGCTACGCTCGGCGGCATCGTCGCCGGCGCGGAAGAGCATCCCTGGGCATTGTGACAACAGGCAAGCACGCCTGACAAAACGGCCGTGCGCGGCAACGCCTCGCGGCCGCCAGGGGGAAATCATCAAAAAAACGATCCCAATGGCGCGCGCAGTATTCCCCACGATGCTGACACCGCCCCCGGCGGCCGACGCGCCGCCGCAAGGGCGAACAACGCCTTGCCGTCGCGCGAGGGACAGCACATTAATTTACTGCAAATAAAGCAATGCCAAGTTGATATTCTCACAACCGGGAGCCCCATGCAGGCGGCTCCGCCAGCCGTGCTTACCTAGCGCATCGCCTCCTGCAGCCCCGGCGCAAACTCGGCGCCATGCTTGACTTGTGCGGTGGACGCCTTGAGCGTGGCGCCGATCGGTTCGGCGCGGCCGGCCAGGCATTGCCCCAGGAAGTTTTCCGTCACCGCATTGAAAGCGATGTTGTTGACGGGCCGGGCAAAACCATGGCCTTCGTCGGGAAACAGCACATACGTGACGGGGATATTCTTCGCCGCCATGGCCGCCACGATCTGGTCCGATTCGGCCACGTTGACGCGCGGGTCGTTCGCGCCCTGGCCGATCAGCAGCGGGCGCTGGATGTTTTGCGCAAAGTTCAGCGGCGAGCGCTCCTTGAGCAGCGCCCTGCCTTCTTCCGTGGTCGGGTCGCCCATGCGCTTGTAGAACTGCTGCTTGCCCGCTTCCCAGTAGGGCGGGATGGTTTGCAGCAAGGTGAACAGGTTCGACGGGCCGACGATGTCGACGCCGCAGGCAAACGTCGTCGGCGTGAACGCCATGCCGGCCAGGGTGGCGTAGCCGCCGTACGAGCCGCCCATGATGGCCACCTTGTCGGCCGTCGTCACGCCGCTTTGCACGGCCCATTGCACCGCGTCGAGCAGGTCGTCATGCATCTTGCGGCCCCACTGCAGGTCGCCGGCCGAGATGAACTGCTTGCCGAAGCCCGTCGAGCCCCGGTAGTTCACCGACAGCACGGCGTAGCCGCGGTTGGCCAGCCACTGGTGATAGCTGTTGTAGCCGTAGGTGTCGCGCGCCCAGGGACCGCCGTGCACCAGCAGCACCATCGGCACCGCGCGGGTGGCCTTGCCGCCGGCATCCGCCTTCGACGCCTGCGGCAAGGTCAGGTAGGACACCAGGGTCAGGCCGTCGCGTGCCTTGATTTCCTGGGGATACATGGGCACCAGTGGCGCGCCAACCAGTTCCGGTCGCGTGACGTACAGCTGCGTGAGCTTTTTGCTCTTGCGGTCATACAGCCAGCTCGATGCGGGCGCGGTGACGGCATCGACGCCGACGAGCCACTTGTCATCCGCTTCCGTGCGCGACGTCACGTTGAACTGGCCCTTGGTATGCTGCTTCAGGAAGGCCAGGTCGGCCTTCAGCTCGTCCGTCAGCGGCAGGTATTCCTGCTGCAGGTAATCGACTGAATAGGCCTGCACGCGGCCCGTGCGCGTGTCGTACAGCGCATCGGCAATGTCGGCGCGCGGGTCTTGCGCCACCACAGTGGTCTTGCCGCTGGCCACGTCCTGCGCCAGCAGCGCCGAGGTATTGCGGCCGCGCGAATCGGTCCAGTACAGGGTCTTGCCATCGGCCGTAAAGGCCAGCGGCGCCGTCGTCTGCGAATCTTCCAGGCCCACCTCGGCCAGCGGCGCGCTGTCGACCTTGCCGTCCGTGATGCGGAAATACTGCATGCCGCCATCGGTCCGCGCCTTGCTGGCGATGCGCAGATTGAGCAGCTCATCGGCCAGGTAGCCGCCATAGCCGTCGTTCTGCTGCACCAGGGTCAGCTTGCCGCTGGCCAGGTCCAGGCTGTAGACGTCATGCCAGCGCGCATCACGGTTATTGATGCCGATCAAGATGCGGTCCTTGACCTTGCTGCTGATCTGGATCACGCGCACGCGGGTCTTCTCGAACGGCGTGTAATTGATCTGCTTGCCGGTGGCCACATTCACGCCGTACAGCAGGAAATTTTCATCGCCGCCCTTGTCCTGGATGTACAGCAAGGTCGTCGAATCGGGCGACCAGAAGCTGCTGCGGATGGGCCGTACCTTTTCTTCCGTCAGCGAACGCGCCTGCGCCAGGTCGCTGGACGGCGCCACCCACACATTGAGCACGCCGTCGCGCGGCGCGATCCACGACAGCCACTTGCCGTCCGGACTGATGCGCCCGCCGGACTTGCTGGGATTGCCAAAGATCTTCGCCCGCTCGATCAGCGGCGTCTCGTTGACTGGGGCTTGGGCATGGGCCGGCAGTACGCTGGCAAACAACAGGACAGGCAGGGCATAGCGAATCATGGACACCTCATGGTTGTTAAATGAAGGGAAAACATAATAATTGTGCACGTGCCAGCACATGATAGGCGAAAGCCATGTTGCCAGGTTGATTACGGCGATGAAGGACGAAAATCGGGGGATGGACGGAGAGAAACAGGGATTGGAGCGCGGTGCCGGCCAGGCGACAGCCGGACGGAGAAAAGAAAAAGGCCACTCCGAAGAGTGGCCTTTTTCCTTGAATCTAATGGTCGGGGCGAGAAGATTCGAACTTCCGACCCCATGCACCCCATGCATGTACGCTACCAGGCTGCGCTACGCCCCGACGAGGTAAGAATTATAGCAGACGCTTTTAGGTTTTTGCCATGCTTTGCGCTTGATTCATATCGAACTGCGCAAAGATTTTTATCTGCCCCTGGCAAGCGCCCTATTCTTGCAGCAAGAGCGCCGTCAGGATGATGCGAAAACCGGCGATCAGCGGCTCGACCTTCACGTCCGGATTGTGAATGAAGCGCACGGGCAGGCCCTGGTACAGGGCGACCAGGGCATCGAGGCGCCCCTGCAGCATTTCCTCGTCGGCCGGCAAGCCGCGCTTGATGCGGGCGTCGCGTATGATCGAGAGAAACAACTGGCGCGAGCGCTGGTCCGAGGTTTGCAGCATGGCGGCGATCACCGGATTGCGCGACGCTTCGGCAAAAATTTCCAGCGGCATCATCCATGTCTTCGCGTCCAGCGCTTCGAGCACGTGCTCGCCCGCATTGTCGATCACGGCCTGCAAGGGATCGTCGCGCTGCGCCAGGTCCTGCATCAAATTGGAGACGCGCTCCGTATTCTGCATGACGAAGGCGGCGATGATCGCATCCTTGCTGTCAAAATAATTATAGATGTGGCCCGCGCTCATGCCGGCCGCCTTCGAGATCTCGGCCATGCTGGCGCCGTGGAAGCCGCGGCGGCTGAAGCAGCTTTCAGCCGCATCGAGCACTTGCTTGCGCCGCGTGTTGGCGCGCTCGGGATCCGGATGCTTCTTTTCAACTTGGTTCATGACTTTTCCAGTAGCGCGCCGGCCCTGCCCTTGCGGGCAAGGCCGGCGTCGGCGTCCCCGTGATTATTGGACGCCGCCAGCCGCCGCGACGGCTGTCTGCTCGGGCTGCCAACCGCCGCCCAGCACCTTGTACAAGGTCACCAGGTTGGTCGATTTGGCCAGGCGCGCCGTGATCAGGCTTTGCTGCGCCGCGTACAGCGCGCGCTGGGCCACGAGGGCGTTCAGGTAGGACTCGGCGCCCTGCTTGTAGCGCGCGTCGTGGATGGCGTAGCTCTTCGTCGACGCTTCGACCAGCGACACCTGCGACTGCAGGCGTTCGTCGATGGTGCCGCGCTGGGCCAGCGCATCGGACACTTCACGGAAGGCGACCTGGATCGCCTTTTCGTATTGCGCCACAGAAATTTCACGCTGCACCTTGGCGATATCGAGGTTGGCGCGGTTCACGCCGCCATCGAAGATCGGCAAGCTGATCTGCGGAATGAAGCTCCACGTGCCGCTGCCCGCCTTGAACAGGCCCGACAGGTTGTCGCTGAGCGAACCGGCCGTCGCCGTCAGCGAAATGCGCGGGAAGAAAGCCGCGCGCGCCGCGCCGATGTTGGCGTTGGCGGCGCGCAGGGTGCGCTCGGCCGCCAGCACGTCGGGACGGCGTTGCAGCACGTCCGACGGCAGGCCGGACGGAATGTCCGCCAGCGCCGTGACGCTACCGAACTCGCCTTGCGGCTGCAACTCGGCCGGCACGGGACCGCCCACCAGCAGGACCAGCGCGTTTTGATCCAGCGCAACCTGGCTCGTGAATACAGCCACGTCGGAACGGGCCGATTCGACGCTGGTCTGGGCATCGTACTTGTCCAGGCCCGACGTGGCGCCCGCACTGAAGCGGCGCACGGCCAGGTCATACGAGGCCTGCTGGCTCTTCAGCGTGTCCTGCGCCACGCGCAGGCGCTGCTGGTCGGCCACCAGGTTCAGATAGGTGCTGGCCACTTCGGCCACCAGGCTGATCTGCTGAGCGCGGCGTGCTTCTTCCGTGCCCAGGTATTGTTCCAGCGCACTGTCGGACAGGCTGCGCACGCGGCCGAAGAAGTCCAGCTCGTAGGCCGACACGCCCAGGTTCGCCGTGTACTGGCGATTGATGGACGCTTCGCCGTTGGCGCTGGCGTTCTTCGGCACGCGCGTGGCCGACTGGCCGCCCGCCGCCGACAGGGTCGGGATCAGGGCCGCGCGTTCGATGCCGTAGGTGGCGCGCGCCTTCTCGATGTTGAGGATCGAGACGCGCAGGTCGCGGTTGTTGGCCAGCGCCAGTTCCAGTACCTGGCGCAGGCGCGCATCGGCAAAGAACTCGCGCCAGGCCACGTCCGACACCGGTTTGGCGTCGGCGGCGGCCGTGTCGGCCTTGTAGGACGGGCCGGTCGGCCACGCCGTGGGCGCCGGCGCTGCCGGACGCTCGTACGTGGGGGCCAGGCTGCAACCGGCCAGCAAGGCCAGTGCCGCCATGGAGAGTAGTGATTTTTTCATATTAATGTGCATCCTTGGAAAGCGTGACGGCTGGCGCGCCCGGCGTCGCCGGCGCGTCCGACTTCGAGAAGAAGCCGCGTACCAGCACGAAGAACACCGGCACGAAGAAGATACCGAGGAAGGTGGCCGTCAACATGCCGCCCAGCACGCCGATACCGATGGCGTTCTGGCTGCCGGAACCGGCGCCGCTGGAGATCGCCAGTGGCAACACACCGAGGCCGAAGGCGATCGAGGTCATCAGGATCGGACGCAGACGCAGACGCACCGCATGCAAGGTCGCGTCCAGCAGCGACATGCCCGATTCCTGCATTTCCTTGGCAAATTCCACGATCAGAATCGCGTTCTTCGCCGACAGGCCCACCACCGTGAGCAAGCCCACCTGGAAGTACACGTCGTTCGACAGGCCGAACAGCCAGGTGCCCAGCACGGCGCCGATCACGCCCAGCGGTACCACCAGCAGCACGGAGAATGGAATCGACCAGCTTTCATACAGCGCGGCCAGGCACAGGAAGACGATCAGCAGCGACAGCGCATACAGCTGCGGCGTCTGCGAACCGGATTCGCGCTCTTCCAGCGAGACGCCGGTCCAGCTGAAGCCGATGCCAGGCGGCAGCTTGGCCACCATCTCTTCCATCGCGTTCATGGCGGCGCCCGTGCTCTGGCCCGGCGCCGGCGTACCCAGGATCTCTACGGACGGCAAGCCGTTGTAGCGTTCCAGGCGTGGCGACGCGTAAATCCACTTGCCGGTGGCAAAGGCCGAGAACGGCACCATCTGGCCAGCCGTATTGCGCACGAACCACTTGTTCAAGTCTTCCGGCAGCATGCGCGAAGTAGCGTCACCCTGGATGAACACTTTCTTCACGCGGCCGCGGTCGAGGAAGTCGTTCACATATGAACTACCCCAGCCCACGCTCAGCACGCGGTTGATTTCCGAGATCTGCAAGCCCAGCGCCGTTGCCTTCTGCTGGTCGATGTCGATCTTGTACTGCGGCGTATCTTCCTGGCCGTTCGGGCGCACGCCCACCATGGCCGGATTCTGCGACGCCATGCCCAGCAACTGGTTACGCGCCGCCATCAGGGCGTCATGGCCGACACCGCCGATATCCTGCAGCTGCATGTCGAAACCGGTGGCGTTACCCAGTTCCAGCACGGCAGGCGGGGCAAACGTGAACACCATCGCATCCTTGATCTGCAACAACTTGCCCATGGCGCGACCGGCCACGGCCGGCGCTTTCTGCGCCACGTCCTTGCGCAGCGACCAGTCTTTCAGGCGCACGAAGGCGATACCCGTGTTCTGGCCGTTACCGCCGAAGCTGAAACCGGCGACGGCAAACACGGAAGCGACGTTGTCTTTCTCGCTGTTCAGGAAGTGGTCTTCGACCTGTTCGATCACTTTCAGGGTGCGCTCTTGCGTGGCGCCCGTCGGCAACTGAATCTGCGTAAACAGGATGCCCTGGTCTTCTTCCGGCAGGAACGAAGTCGGCAAACGCATGAAGATGAACACGAGGCCGGCCAGCAGCAGCACGTACAGCAGCATCGAGCGGAAACGGTGGGTGATCATGGCGCCGACCCAGCCCTGATACTTGTTGCTGCTGCTATCAAAACTGCGGTTGAACCAGCCGAAGAAGCCCTTGTTCGTCGCGTGATGGCCCTTCTCTACGGGTTTCAACAGGGTGGCGCACAGGGCCGGCGTAAACACCAGGGCAACAACGACGGACAGCACCATCGACGAGACGATGGTAATCGAGAACTGGCGGTAAATCACGCCCGTCGAACCGCCGAAGAAGGCCATCGGCACGAACACGGCCGACAGCACCATGGCGATACCGACCAGCGCGCCCGTGATCTGCGTCATGGACTTGCGCGTCGCTTCCAGCGGCGACAAGCCCTCTTCGCTCATCACGCGCTCGACGTTTTCCACCACCACGATCGCGTCATCGACCAAGAGACCGATGGCCAGCACCATGGCGAACATGGTCAGCGTATTGATCGAGTAGCCGAAGGCGTTCAGGATGCCGAAGGTACCGAGCAGCACGACCGGCACGGCCATGGTCGGGATCAAGGTGGCGCGGAAGTTTTGCAGGAACAAATACATCACCAGGAACACCAGGATGACCGCTTCGACCAGGGTCTTGACCACTTCTTCGATGGACAGTTTCACGAACGGGGTCGTGTCGAACGCCACCTGGTAGCTCATGCCTTCAGGGAACTGCTTGCTCAGGTTGCTGAGCATGGCCTTCGCCGCGTTGGCCGTGTCGAGCGCGTTGGCACCCGTCGCCAGCTTGATCGCCACGCCGGTGGCCGCATGGCCGTTGTAGCGGGCCACGGTGTTGTAGTTTTCGCGGCCCAGTTCCATGGTGGCCACGTCCTTCAGGTACACCATGGCACCGTTGGTCGTGGTTTTCAGCAGGATGGCGCCGAACTGTTCCACCGTTTGCAAGCGGCTTTGCGCCGATACCGTGGCGTTCAGCTGCTGGCCCTTGATGGACGGCGTGCCGCCCAGCTCACCGGCCGACACTTCCGCATTCTGCGCCTGCACGGCCGTGATCACGTCCGCCGGTGTCAGGTTAAAACTTTGCAGCTTGGCCGGATTGAGCCAGATACGCATGGCGTACTGCGAACCGAACAGGGTCACGTCGCCCACGCCCGCCACGCGGCTGAGCGGATCGACGACGTTGGCGGCCACATAGTCGCTCAAGTCGGTCTGGTCCATCTTGCCGTTTTCGGAAATGAAGCCGAACACCATCAGGAAGTTCTTCGTCGCTTTCGACACGACCAGGCCCTGTTGCGTGACAGCCGTCGGCAGCAGTGGCGTGGCCAGCTGCAGCTTGTTCTGTACTTGCACTTGAGCAATGTCAGGATTCGTGCCACTGGTAAACGTCAAGGTGATGCTGATGCCGCCAGTGGCATCGCTCGACGAGGCCATGTAGCGCAAGCCGTCGATCCCCTTCATCTTTTGTTCGATGACCTGGGTAACCGCGTCTTCCACGGTCTTGGCGGAGGCGCCAGGGTAGGAGCCGCTGATCGAAATCGACGGCGGAGCAATGCTCGGGTACTGCGCGATCGGCAGGCTGAGGATCGAAATCACGCCGGCAAGCATGATGACGATCGCGACCACCCAGGCAAAAATCGGGCGGTCAATGAAAAAACGGGCCATTAATATTCTCCTGAATTAGTGGGCGCTGGCAGCCGATGCGGCGGCAGAAGCGGCAGCGGCGGGTGCAGGAGCAGCTTCGGCCTTGGCGGGCACGGCAACGGCTGGCGCGCCTGGCTTGACTTTTTGCAAGCCTTCCACGATGACGCGGTCGCCTGCGGCCAGGCCGGACGTCACCAGCCAGTCGGTGCCGACGGTGCCGCTGGTGGTCAGCACGCGTTGCTCGACCTTGTTTTCCTTGTTCAGGATCAAGGCGGTAGCCTGACCCTTCTGGTTGCGCGTCACGCCCACTTGCGGCACGGTGATGGCTTTTTCATCCACGCCCGTTTCCAGCTGCGCACGTACGTACATGCCTGGCAGCAATTCGCCTTTCGGGTTCGGGAACAGCGCGCGCAAGACCACGTTGCCGGTGGTCGGATCGACCGTCACGCCGGCGAACTGCAGCTTGCCCGATTCGCTGTACTTGCTGCCGTCCGGCAGGATCAGGTCGACCTTGGCCTGGCCTTCGCCGACTTTTTTCAGCGAACCGTCGGCCATCTGGCGCTTCAGGCGCAGCAGGTCGGTGCTCGACTGGGTCACGTCGACATAGATCGGATCGAGTTGCTGCACGGTGGTCAGCGCCTCAGCCTGGCCCGCCGTGACCAGCGCGCCGGCCGTCACGGTCGAACGGCTGGTGCGGCCGCTGATCGGCGCCGTCACGGTGCTGTACTTCAGGTTGATATTCGCCGTTTCCAGCGCCGCCGTGGCGGACTCGACGTCTGCCTTGGCTTGCTCGAAGGCAGCGACGGCGTCATCGTATTCCTGGCGGCTCACGCCTTCGATGGCGACCAGTTCCTTGTAGCGCGACGCTTTCGGGCCGGCCGTCAGCAGGTTGGCCTTGGCTTTCGACAAGGCAGCCTTGGCGGAATTATAAGCAGCCTGGTAGGTGGCCGGGTCGATCTGATACAGGGCCGTGCCCGCTTTCACATCGCTGCCTTCGACGAACAGGCGCTTCTGGATCAAACCGCCCACTTGCGGGCGCACATCGGCGACCTGGTAGGCATTCGTGCGGCCGGGCAATTCGGCGCTCATCGGCAACGCGGCCGGATTAACAGTAAACACGACCACCTGCGGCGCTTGCTGCGCGCGAGGTGCTTCCTGTTTTTTACTGCAGCCGGCCATGATTACAGTGGCGCACAGAACGGCAATAGCGCCGCTCGTACGCGGCGACGTCAAGGAAAAGGTTGGTTGCATCTTGGACTTTCTGAAAAAGAAGCTGGCTAGTGTCGTTAGAAATGACTAAATTTATTAACGCAGGTCAAAGAATGAACGATCATTCTAAAATCGTCAAGCATCGTTACAATTGAAACAAAGTGACCTTTAAGCGCTTTTTATTGCTAATGATGCAATTAAGTGGTGACAACAACAGCAGGCGCGCACCAGCAAGGTCCCTCGGAAAACAGGCTGGCGGCGGCAAAACGGCAAAGCGGGAAAGTTGGATTGAGTGAATACTGTAGCAGGGTCAAGATTTCTTTGCTGAACTACACGACAAGGACACAACACTGCCGGCCCCGCCTGGCCGGGCATCCGTGATTATTTACCAATGGTATCGAAAAGACATGGCGCCGCAGGTGCGCTAAGATGGATGCCCACAGCGAGCCATGACAGGGGGCACTGCGATGACGGCAACGGCGCAGCACACCATGCAGGCAGGGGCAGGCCAGGCCGTCCCGCCCCTGCTGTCCACGGGCGTGCCCGGCCTCGACGCCGTGCTGGCCGGCGGCTTGCTGGCCGAGCGGCTATACCTGCTCGAAGGCGAGCCGGGCACGGGCAAGACCACCCTCGCGCTGCAATTCCTGGCGGAAGGCGCGCGCACGGGCGAAAACGTGCTCTACATCGCGCTGGCCGAATCGGAAATCGAACTGCGCGGCGCGGCCGACTCGCACGGCTGGGATCTGGCCGGCATTGCCATCGAGGAAGTGGCGCCCAGCGACGACATGCTCGACCCCGACCGCCAATACACCATCTTCCACCCGTCTGAAATCGAACTGGCGGCGACCAACCAGCGCATCCTGGCGGCCATCGACAGGCACCACCCCGCCCGCCTGGTACTCGACTCATTATCCGAACTGCAACTCCTGGCGGAAAACCCCTTGCGCTACCGGCGCCAGGTGCTAGCCCTGAAGCAATACATGGCCAGCCGCCACTGCACCACCATGCTGATCGATGACCGTTCCGCCCTCGATGACGGCTTGCAAGTGCGCAGCGTGGCCCATTGCGTCATTGCGCTGGAGCTGCAAAACCAGGCCTATGGCAACGACCGGCGCCGCGTGCGCGTCGTGAAATACCGGGGCGTGCCGTTTCGCAGCGGCACGCACGATTACAAGATCGCCCGTGAAGGCCTGGTCGTCTACCCGCGCCTGGTGGCGGCCGACACGCGCCGCGACGGCAACCACCACCGCCTGTCGAGCGGCGTGCCCGAACTCGACGCCATGATAGGCGGCGGCCTGGAAGTAGGCATGAGCACCCTCATTTCCGGCCCCGCCGGCAGCGGCAAGTCGACCCTGGCGGCGCAGTTCGTGCATGCGGCAACAACGCGCGGCGAGCCGTGCGCCATGTTCCTGTTCGAGGAAGCGCGCAGCAAGCTGCTGCACCGGACGGACGAGCTGGGCATGCGGCTGAAGGACGCACTCGACACCGGCTTGCTGAGCGTGCAGCAGGTCGACCCGGCCGAGCTGACGCCGGGCGAGTTCGCCCAGGCCGTCGTCGACGCGGCCGAACGGGGCGCCAGGATGATCGTCATCGACAGCCTGAACGGCTACATGCACGCCGTGCCCGACGAGCGCTTCCAGAGCACCTATTTGCATGAACTGCTCAATTACCTGAGCCAGCGCGGCGTGTCTGCCCTGCTCGTCGGCGTGCAGCAAAACATGCTGGGCATGTCGATGACCACTTCGGCCGACGCCAGCTACCTGGCCGACAGCGTCATCATGCTGCGCTACTACGAAACGGAAGGTGAAGTGCGGCAAGCCATTTCCGTCTTCAAGAAACGCGGCAGCGCGCATGAACGCAGCATCCGCCGCTTCGAGATCGGCCCGCAAGGCTTGCGCATCGGACCGACACTGGCCGGTTTCCACGGCATCCTGTCGGGCATGCCCACCGTGGGCGGCACGCCATTTCCCTAGGGCCGGCCATGGAACAGCGCATCCTGATCTACGCGCCGGGCGGCCAGGACGCGGCCCTGGCCAGCCAGGTGCTGGCCAGCGGCGCCATTGCCAGCCACGCCTGCCGCTCCGCCGCCGAACTGGCCGAACAGCTGGCGCTGGGCGCGGGCGGCGTGCTGACGGTAGACGAGGCGCTGCAGGCGGGCGCCCACCAGGTGCTCGATGAGTACGGGCGACAGCAGCCAGACTGGTCCGACCTGCCCATCATCCTGCTCACGCATGCGGGACTCGATTCCCTGCCCTTGCGCCAAGCTATCGCCACCCTGGGCAACCTGACCCTGCTGGAACGCCCCGTGCACATGCTGACCCTGCTCACCTCGGCGCACGCCATGCTGCGCGCGCGCCAGCGCCAGTACCAGGTGCGCGAAACGCAGCGGCGCAAGGATGAATTCCTCGCCAGCCTGGGCCATGAATTGCGCAATCCGCTGGCGCCCATCAAGACGTCGATCGCCCTGCTCAGCCATTTGTATCCGGAATCGGAACAGGTGAGCAAGGTCAAGGGCGTGATCGAACGCCAGGTCACGCACCTGACGCGGCTGGTCGATGACTTGCTCGACGTGGCGCGCATTACCAGCGGCAAGGTAGTGCTCCAACGCAAGGACATTGCGCTACAACAAGTCCTCAACCATGTGATCGAGCTATGCCAGCCGGCCGCCAGCAGCCGCAACATCAGCATCGCGCTGGACTTGCCGCCGCACACGGTGATGCTGCACGCCGACTATGCGCGCCTGGTGCAGATCTTTGCCAACATCGTCTCGAATGCCGTCAAATTCACGCCAAACGGCGGACACATCCACATTACGGCCCAAGTGGCCGACGGCCAGCTGCAAGTGGCCGTGGAAGACAATGGCATCGGCATCGACCCGGACGCCATCCCGCGCATCTTTTCCATGTTCGAACAGGGCCGCACGGTGGCGGGCCAGATGGCCAGCGGCCTGGGCATCGGCCTGAGCCTGGCGCGCCAGTTCGCTGAAATGCATGGCGGCAAGATCGAAGCGCACAGCGCCGGGCCGGGGCAAGGCAGCCGCTTCGTCGTCAGCCTGGCCGCCAGCATGGCCGCGTCCACCGCCACGCCGGCCACTGATGCGCCGGCCGGGCCGGGCCAGGCCGTGCAGGTGCTGGTGGTCGATGACAACCGCGACGCGGCCGATTCGCTGCAGGCACTGTTCCTGCTGGAAGGCCATGCCGTGCGGGTCGCCTACGACGGCGCGCAGGCGCTGGCCGCCGTCGATGCCCTGTGGCCGCAGCTGATC
Source organism: Janthinobacterium sp. TND4EL3 (assembly GCF_900156175.1). Classification (GTDB taxonomy): domain Bacteria; phylum Pseudomonadota; class Gammaproteobacteria; order Burkholderiales; family Burkholderiaceae_D; genus Janthinobacterium. Next base: position 275,243 of record NZ_FTMV01000003.1, on the reverse strand, counting down.
GTGATGGACCTGGGCATGCCGGACATGGATGGCTATGAAACGGCGCGCCAGATCCGCCTGAAAGCACGGGGGCGCGACGTGCTGCTGCTCGCGCTAACGGGCTGGGGCGACGCGGGGCGGCGCACGGCGCAAGCCGGGTTCGACCATCACCTGACGAAACCCGTCGACTTCGCCGCCATCGCCGCCCTGCTGCAGCAGCACCTGGCGCAGCGGGCGGCGTCTACGCCGACGCGATGACGCCTACTTCCATTTCCCGCGCAATTCCTGCACCTTTTGCTGCAGCAATTCCGGCGTAGCGGACTCCGGTGGCACGGGCATGCCCACGGCCAGCGACAAACGCGAGCGCAGGCCCGCCTTGAAGGCGCGCTCGAACAGATAGCCATTGCGATGGCTCAACAAGTGCCCCCACAGGCCGCGCAGCGCCAGCGGAATCACGGGCACCTTGCTGCGCGCGACGATCTTGGCGATGCCGCCCTTGAATTCGCTGATCTGGCCCGTGCGCGTCAGCTTGCCTTCAGGGAAGATGCAGACGAGTTCGCCTTCGTGCAGCGCTTGCGCAATATCAATGAAGGCCTTTTCCATGAGGAAAGGATCTTCCTTGGCCGGCGCGATGGGGATGGCCTTGGCCGTGCGGAAAATCCAGCCCATCAGCGGCATCTTGAAGATGCGGTGATCCATGACGAAGCGGATGGGACGGGGGCTGGCCGCCATGATGACGATGGCATCGACATAGCTGACGTGGTTGCACACCAGCACGGCCGCGCCTTCCGCAGGGATGCGCTCGCCATCGACGACTTTCACCCGGTGCACGGTCTGGATGAGTATCCACGCGAGGAAGCGCATGAGGAATTCCGGCACCAGCGAGAAGATATAGGCGGCCACCAGCGCATTCAGGATCGCCGTGACGAGGAACAGCTGCGGGATGGTGAAACCCTTTCCCAGCAGCACGATGGCCACGCCGGCGGCCGCCACCATGAACAGGGCATTCAAAATATTCATGCCGGCAATCGTGCGCGAAATGTGTTTCGGGTCGCAGCGCGTCTGGATCAGCGCGAACAGGGGCACGATGAAGAAGCCGCCGAACACGCCGATCATGACGATGTCGAGCAAGATGCGCGGCACGCCCGCCTGGCCCACGAAAGCCAGCGCGTCGACGATGTGCGTATTCGCATAGGCATTGCTGGCGAAATACAGGTCGATGCCGAACAGGGACAGGCCGATGGAGCCGAACGGCACCAGGCCGATCTCGATCTTGTGGCCCGACAGCCGTTCGCACAGCAAGGAACCCGTGCCGATGCCGACGGAAAACACGGTCAGCAGCAGCACGAACACGCTGTGGTCGCCGTGCAGGAAATCCTTCGAATACACGGGGAATTGGGCCAGGATCAGGGCGCCGTAGAACCAGAACCAGGAATTGCCCAGCATGGCGAGGAAGACGGGACGGTTCTTGCGCGAAAAATTCAGGTTGCGGAACGATTCGGCAACAAAGTTCAAACTTACCTTCAAGTCCGGCTCGGGTGCGGGCGTGCGCGGCACGCGGTAGCTGGCGATCAGGCCGAAGACGGCCACGGCGATGGTCGCGCCGGCCACCAGTTCCACGCCCAGCGGCTTGTGCACGATCAAGACGGCACCGAGGATTTCACCCAACAAGATGCCGACGAAGGTACCCATCTCGATCAGGCCGTTGCCACCGACCAATTCCTCGGCTTTCAGCTGCTGCGGCAGATACGCATACTTGACGGGACCGAACAGGGTCGAATGCACGCCCATGCCCACGACGGCCGCCACCAGCAGCCACAGCGTGTGCGTCATCCAGCCGGCGGCAGCCACGGCCATGATGGCCAGCTCCATCCATTTGACGAAACGCGCCAGGCCCGCCTTTTCGAATTTATCTGCCAGCTGGCCCGCCGTGGCCGAAAACACGACGTAGGGCAGGATGAACAGGCCGGGAATCAGATTCGTGATGGTGGACGGGTCGAGCGTGGTCCAGCTCAGCGCATCGTAGGCGAGGATCACCATCAGGGCCGTCTTGAACAGATTGTCGTTGAAGGCGCCAAAGAACTGGGTCCAGAAGAAGGGCCCGAAACGGCGCTGCGACAATAAGGAAAACTGGCTGCTTTGACTCATGGCATGGGGGGCTGGCAATTAAGGAATTGCTAAAATACAGCACTATCCTGCGCACGACAATCTTAATGTCTCCGCCTTGCTTAGCATCAATACTGAAAACGGCGTGCCGCGCCATGCTGGCACCATCGTGCGGACACCGTCCCTGGCACTTGCATAGACAGCAATAAATCGCCAGTTTATTGATAATAAGGTAATGTGCGCATACATCGGGCGCCTTCGCCCGGCTCTTCCATGAAAGCTACCCCATGTTTGGATTGTTAACGCTGATCATACTAGGTTTGCTGATCGCCGCCTTCGTGCAGGTGCAGCAGCAGCGCAGGAAAGTGGCCGATCTGGAGTTGCTGACAGCGCGTTTGCGCAAGGAAGTTGACGGCATCGGGCAGCGCCTGCAAGCGCTGGAAGGCCAGGCCGACGCGAACGTCCCGCCGCTTGCCCCCGTCGCAGTCGATAGCGTGGCGCCAGTGCCCACGCGGCCGCCCGCCCCCGTGCCACAAGCGGCCGAGATCAAGGTGGCCGAAGTGGCGAAGGTCGTGCCGGCAGCCGCCCCTGTGCCGCCGAAGTCGGCGCAGCCAACCCTGCCGCATCCCGCCAGGCCCGTCGCCGCCGCCCCCAATACCCCCTCCTGGATCGCGCATCCGGACGGCCTGCTTGCCAAGGCCAGGAACTGGCTGTTTACCGGCAACCTGGTCGCCAAGCTGGGCTTGCTGATCCTCTTCCTCGGCGTCAGTTTCCTGCTCAAGTATGTGTCGGCCCAGGTGACGCTGCCCATCGAACTGCGCCTGGCCGGCATCGCGCTGGCCGACATCGCCCTGCTGGCCTGGGCCTGGCGCATCCGCGTCAAGCGTCCCGGCATCAGCTTGCCGCTGCAGGGCACGGCGCTGGCGATATTGATGCTGGTCACGTTCGGCGCCTTCCGCCTGTATGAATTAATCCCGGCCGGCCTGACCTTTGCCGTGCTGTTCGTGCTGACGGCGTTCACGTGTTTGCTGGCCGTGCTGCAAAACGCCGTCTGGCTGGCCATCTTCGGCATCGTCGGCGGCTTTGCCGTGCCCCTGCTCGTATCGACGGGCAGCGGCAACCATATCGGCCTGTTCAGCTATTACGCGCTGCTCAATGCGGGCGTCTTCGCCATCGCCCTGCAACGCGCCTGGCGCGTGCTGAACGTGCTCAGTTTTGGCTTCACCTTCGTCGTCGCCACCACCTGGGGCCTGCTGCGCTACACCCCGGACAACTACCTGTCCACGCAACTGTTTTTGATCCTGTTCGTGCTGTTCTATATCGGCATCGCGATTGCCTATTGCGCGCGCCAGGCGCCGCGCCTCAAGCACTACGTCGATGGCACGCTCGTGTTCGGCACGCCGCTGGCGGCCATGGGCCTGCAATACGGCCTGGTCCGGCACTTTGAATTTGGCCTGGCGTTTTCCGCGCTGGCCGCCGGCTTGACCTACACGGGCCTGGCCGTGGCCCTGTGGCGCCGCGAAGGCTTCCGCCTGCTGGCCGAAGCCTTCCTCGCGCTGGGCATCGTCTTTGGCACCCTGGCCATCCCGTTCGCCCTCGATGGCCGCTGGACGTCGGCCGCCTGGGCGCTGGAAGGGGCGGGCATCGTCTGGGTCGGCTTGCGCCAGCGCCAGACCCTGGCCTGGGCCTTCGGCCTGCTGGTGCAGGCGGCCGCGTGGTTTGCCTTCCTCGGCGCCATGCAGGAACTCAATACGACATCGGCCCTGCAGGCCAACATCTGGCTCGGCTGCGCGCTGCTGGCCGCGGCCGCGCTGGTGATGGCCTACAATTTCCGCCGCCATGGCAGCCACTTGCATCCGGAGTTCATGCGCAGCATGTCCGTGCTGTTCCTGACGGCCGCCACGGTCTGGCTGCTGGGCGGTATCTGGAGCGAGATCCTGCTGCGCACGGATGCCGCCACGCAACTGAACCTGCTGACGATCAGCGCGCTGGCAGTGGCGGCCCTGCTGGCGGCGCTGGCGCGGCGCGAACAATGGCATGCGCCGCGCGCCCTGCTGCTGGCCGTGCAGGTGCTGGCCGGCATGGTCATGCTCAGCCACGCCAGCTGGGCCTGGGACCGGCATCCGGCCAGCCTGTTCGACGGCTCCTTCCTCAGCGCCCTGCTGCTGGGCGCCGCCGCCTTTGCCAGCGCCCGCTTCCTTGCGCTGTGCGCGCGCGGCGGCGACGAACTGCTGGCCCTGGCCGCGCGCCCCCTGCTGGCCTGGAGCGGCTTGCTGTGGTTTGCCGCCATCCTCGTGCCCTTCACCAGCTGGCTGCTGCGCCTGATCGATGGCGACCTGAGCATGCAGCCGCACGCGGGCGAGCACTGGCTGGCGCTGTATCTGATCACCGTCTGCGTCACGACGCCCGCGTTCGCCGTCCTGGCGCGACGCCTGGACTGGCCGCAACTGCGCTGGCTGACCGTGGCCGCCTGGCTAGCCCTGGGCCTGTGGAGCGCCAAGCTGCTGCTGGCGCTGTACCTGCGCGACACCCTGCCGACGGGCTTGAGCTGGCTGGCCCTGGCCTGCGCCTTGGCGGCCGGCGAATTCCTGCTGCGGGCCTGGCCGAAAACCGGCTGGCCACTCGACGTGCGGGCGCTGCGTCTGCTGCATACGCTGCGCACGGCCGGCCCCTGGCTGATGCTGTGGCCCGTCGGCGCCATGCACGTGGGCGCCTGGCTGGCGCAACATGAAGGCAGCGTCAGCCCTGCCTGGGCACGCTACTTGCCGGCCTGGGCCATGATGCTGGTACTGGCCTGGCTGATCCGCCGCTGCCGCGCTGGCGCCTGGCCGGTGGCGCCCGTCGCCACGTGGTACCGGCGCTATCTGATACCGCTGGGCGCGCTGTGGTCGCTGCTGCTGATCGCCGCATGGAACGTCTTTGACGACGGCGGCATGGCACCGCTACCCTATTTGCCGCTGCTCAATCCGCTGGACCTGAGCACGGGCTTTGCCGTGCTGCTGGCCATCGCCAGCTACCGCTTGTTCCCGGCCGGCCAGATCCCGCTGCCGCCACGCTGGCAGGCACGCTTGCCCGTCGTGGCCGCGTGCGTCCTGTATGGCTGGTTCAACCTGATGCTGCTGCGCACGGTCTCGCACTATCTTGGCGTGCCCTACACCTTTGACGCCATGCTGGCCTCGCAGTTCGTGCAAGCGATGCTGTCGCTGGTCTGGAGCGTCACGGCCCTGCTGCTGATGCGCCATGCGGCCCGCCAACAGCGGCGCCAGCAATGGAGCATGGGCGCCGTGCTGCTGGGACTGGTTGTCTTGAAACTGTTCCTGATCGACCTGTCGAACGTGGGCGGCATCGAACGCATCATCTCTTTCGTGGGTGTCGGCTTGCTGATGGTCTTGATCGGCTACCTGGCGCCCTTCCCCAAGGCTGCCGCCCCAGCGCCAGCCGAACCCCAAGCGGGAGCCGCATGAAAACCATCTCAATCTGTTGCAGCCTGCTGCTGGCAGGCGCCGCGCCGGCAGCACCTGGCCAGGACCGGCCGCAAGACTATGGCTGGAGCATGCCCGTGCAAGTACCGGCGGGCGCGGGCATCGTCCAGCTAGCGTTACCCAAGGAAGTCTACCTGCACGCCAGTTCGGCCAGCCTGGCCGACGTACGGCTGTTCGACGCCGACGGCAAGCGCCTGGCCTATGCCATCGGTGCGCCGCCCGCGCAATCGGCCACGCAGCGGACCAGCATTCCAGCGCGCATTTTCCCCGTAACGGGCACGCCGGCAACTGGCGATGGCTTGCAAGGCATCGACATCCGCACGGCCGACGATGGCCGCTTGCTGTCGGTCAGCACGCGCGCCGGCACGGCAGCGGCCACGGCGGCACTGCAGGCGCTGATCCTCGACCTGGGCAAGCAAACGCACGACAAGCGCATCGCTGCCTTGCGCTTCACGCCGCCGGCCCGCACGGACAATTACAGTGCGCAAGTGCTGCTGGAAGTGAGCGATGACCTGAAACAATGGGACGCCATCGGCACCACCACCTTGAATTGGCTCAGCAACAGCGACACGCAAACCCTGGCCAACGACAGCATCGCCTTTGCGCCACGCGCGTTTCGCTATGCGCGCCTGAGCTGGCAGGCGGGCGTACCGCTGGCCTTTGCGGCGATTACGGCGCAAGCCGTCAGCGAAACGGACGTCGCCCCGGCGCGCGCCTCCGTCGTGCTGCAAGGCTTGCCCGGCAAGCAGGCGAATGAATGGCGCTACGCCACGCCCCTCGCCATTCCCGCCGACAGCATCGCCCTGCAATTGACGCATGCCAATGTGGTGCTGCCCGTGACGCTGGGCGTGTATCGCCAGAACAGCGAGCCTCCCCGGCACCGGCTGCACCTGCGCCAGCAGGCGCGGCCCGCCCAGGGCGCGTATTTCGATCCCCTGCTGAGCACAACGTTTTACCGCATCGGCCTCGATGGCAAGGAACGGATCTCGGGCGACTTGGCCATGCCCGTCACGCAGACCGGCGAATCGGTATTGCAGACATCCACGGAACAGCCGCTCGCCGCCGGCGATGCGCCCGCCTTGCGCCTGGGCTGGACACCGGCCACCGTCGTCTTCCTGGCCAGCGGCAAGCCGCCCTATCAGCTGGCGTTCGGCAACAGCAACGCCGCCGCCGTGGCGCAGCCGCTGTCGCAGGTGGCGCCCGGCTTCAAGGCAGAAGAATTGCTGGCGCTCACGACGGCCAGCGCCGGCCCGCTCCAGCCCAACGCCGGCGCAGAGGCGCCGCCGCGCGTCACCAAGGACGGGGCACCGTGGCGCCTGGCCGCACTATGGGCCGCACTGCTGCTGGGCGTGGGCGTGCTGGGCTTTTTTGCCTGGCGCCTGCTGACGCAGATGAAAGAGGAACAAGGCAGTACCGACAAGCAGGAACATTAGCCGCTCGGCCGCGACATTGCTGCCTTACTGCCGCAGCAGCGCCTTGAACGTCTGCGGCATCCAGGGACGCGCCGCCAGCATGAAGCTGATGGCCAGACGCTCGTCACCAGGCAGACGCGCGTCTTCCTGGTGCTGCTGCGAAAATTCTACCGCCACTTGCTTCAAGCGCTCCAGCAAAGCCGCCGTGGATTTTTTCGACAGCATCACGTTCACCAGGCGCAGCAATTCTGTCTCGCCATCGAATTGCGAATTCAGATAGTCGCCATAGGCTTCCTGTTTGAAATACGTGTGGATGGGGCCGTTCGGTATCCACGCAAACGTGCGCGCCACCAGCAATTTGACCCGGTTATTCGGCAGCAGTTCCAGAAAACCGATCTTGTCGAGGCGCAACAGATACTTGACGGCTTGCGCCTCGCTGATGTCGTAGATGGCGACGATCTGTTCCAGCGGCAGCAAATTCAGGGCGGAGACGGCCACCACGAACAAGCGGGTATCTTCGATGATTTCCTTTTCCTGTGCGTACGTCAGGCCCGTGATCAGCGTAGGCGCCGCCTGGGCTGACTGCACGGCCAGCGCCAGCTGCTGGAAATCACTGCCGATGGCCACCAGGATCTGGTCCAGGCGCTGCAGGGTAAATTGTTTCTGCGAAAACATCCGCTTGACGCTGGCTTCGGACACGCCGATGCGCTGGGCCAGCTCGGCATAGGTGACGGCGCGCGCCTTCAGCAGGCGTTTCAGGGCCTCGATCAGGGCGTGGGTTTGCGGCATGCACTTCCTTTATAAAAATAGCATCGGTTCCAGCGGCAAAAAAGTAGCGCAATACGCTACCTTCGGTATGCCTGCCCGCTACGAGTAGCGTTTTCATTGACCAATTGCCCACAGTCTACAATGATGGCGTGGCCACTTGGCACACTTGAAGGAGAAACACATGAAACGCCTGCTGCCCCTCTGCCTGTCCCTGTCGCTGTTGACGCTCTCCGTGGCCGCGCCCGGCCTGGCCCGCGCCGCTGCCTCGGAGAACCTGTCGAAAGGCTCGCAAAACCTCAGCCAGGGCTCTGCCATCGTAGTCGCCGGTTCCATGTCGATGCTGGTCGCCTCCGGCCAGGTGGTCGTTGCCAGTGTGGAAACGGTGGGTGAAGGCATCGTCATCGTGCTGAAAGGCGCTTCCGAGGCGGGCGGCGCGTCGATCCAGATGAGCACGCAAGCGGCCAAGGGCCTGTCGCTGGCGGCCGGCACCGTGGTCAATGTCGTGGCGCTGTCCACCGGCCACATGCTGGTCATGTCCGGCAAGGCCATCGCCTTCATCCCGAACGAACTGGGCAAGGCCCTGCTGCACCACTCCAAAGTGTAACCACCATGAAGAACGGAAATTCCATGAAACAGTTGCTCGCCACCGCCCTGCTGTGCGTCGCCACCATGGCGCCGCTGGCCCAGGCCAACTCCGACACCACCAACGCCTCCGACAATGCCAGCATGGCCTCGGCCATCGTGCTCGTCGGTTCCATGTCGGCGCTGGCCGCCGCCGGTGAAATCGTCATCGACAAGGTGGAAGACGTGGCCGACGGCAGCGTGCTCGTGCTCAAAAGCGCGGCCAAGAGCGCATCGTCCGCCGCCACGGCTTCCGTCAAGCTGAGCCAGAAGGCCATGCAAGGCCTGTCGCTGGCGGCCGGCACGGCCGTCAAGGTAGTGGCCGTCTCGACGGGTCACATGCTGATGTTGTCGGGCAAGGCCATCGCCTATGTGCCGAACGCGGCCGGCAACGCCATCCTCCACCATTCGAAGGCGTGAATCCCATGAAACGCCTTGCCGTCATCGTCTTCAGCCTGCTCCTGGCCGGCGCCGCCCATGCGGGGCGCTCGTGCGAGGAAAAGCCAACGGATGCGACCACCCTCGTCAAATCGATGGACCTGGCGCAAAAGACCCTGCAGGCGCTCGATGCCTCGGGCGCGCAGGTGGCGCTGCTGGCGCGCGCCGGGCAGGACCTGTCGAAGTACAATTTGCGCTACTCGCACATGGCGCTGGCCTGGCGCGACCACCCGAAGGGTCGCTGGCTGGTGGTGCATGAACTCAATGAATGCGGCACGGCGCAATCGTCGCTGTACAACGAAGGCTTGGGCAATTTTTTCATGGATGATCTGTTCATGTATGAAACCCTGATCCTGATTCCCGGCCAAGATACGCAACAGCAACTGGCACGCCTGCTGACGTCGAACACGCCCAAGCGCCTGCATGAGGCGCATTACAATATGCTGGCCTACCCGTTTTCCACCAAGTACCAGAACTCGAACCAATGGGTACTGGAAACCCTGGCCGCCGCCAGCAACGAGCCCGGCAAGATCGAAACGCGCACCGAAGCGCAAGCCTGGCTGCGCAGCGCCAGCTATGCGCCGCAAACGCTGAGCATCCCCGCCGCCACGCGCCTGGGCGCGCGCATGTTCCGCGCGAATATCGCCTTCGACGACCACCCGTTCGAGCGCCGCATGACGCGCCAGATCGACGTCGTCACCGTCGACTCCATCGTGCGCTTCATGCGCCAGCGCGAGCCGCAGGCGCAGGAAATCGTCGTGAAGGGAAATTAAGCACGCTGCAGAAGACGGAACAGCGGCCCGATTGCCAGCACCAGCACCACCATGCGCGCCACGTGGAAGGCCGTAACGATGGGCACGCCCAGGTGCAGTGTCTGGGCCGTCAGCGACATTTCCGCGATGCCGCCCGGCGACGTGGCCAGGATGGCCGTACCGGGATGAATGGCCAGCCAATGCGACAGGCCCAGGCCGAAGGCCGCCGCCAAAAGCAGCATCAAAACCGTGCAAGCGGCCACGCTGGCCAGGTAGCGCGGGGCAGCATGCAGGAAGGCGGGGCTGAAGCGCGTGCCCAGGGCGATGCCGATGAAGAGCTGGCCCGCGCGTATCATCCACTCGGGCAGGCGTGACAGATGGATGCCGCACGCCGTCAGCAGCAAGGCCGCCAGCAAGGGTCCGATGACCCAGGCGTTGGGCAGCCTGCCCCGTTTCAAGGCGAGGGCCGCCAGCGCCGTGATGCCGACCAGCAGCGCCAGCCCGCCATAGTCGACCAGCGCGGCACCCGGCACGAAGGTTTCATGCCCCGCCTCCAGGCCATGACTGCCCCAGTAGCGCACGCCGAATGGAATCGTCGCCACCACCAGCATCATGCGCAGGCTGTGCGCGGCGGCCACCTTGCCCACGTCGGCTCCATGGCGCTCGCTCTGCACCGCCATTTCGGAAGCGCCGCCAACGGCCATGGCAAAAAAGGCGGTGGCCGTGTCGGCGCCCGACAGGCGCCGCAGCAGCAGCGCGCCGGCAAGCCCCAGCGCCAGCGCGAACAGCACGGCGCCGGCGATCCACGGGATGTAGGAAGACAGCACGGCCAGCACGGGCGCCGTGAAGTACAGGCCCAGGGCCGTGCCGATGGCCCACTGGCCCGCCTCGCGCACCCGCACGGGGCACGCCAGCTCGCGTCCGGCCAGGCGCAGCGCGGCCGTGGAGAACAGGGGGCCGATCATCCACGGCAGCGGGGTGTGCAGCCACAGGCAGACGGCGGCACCCAGCAGGCCGGCGGCCAGCGCCGCGCCGAAAGCGCGCCAGCGCGGCCACCACGGCACCGTTAAAACACCCAGAGCTTGTCGGCCGGCATATGCAGCCAGTACTTGCCCGCGTCGAGCTTGTGGCGCGAGTACGCGCGCAGGCTGATGTTGTCCGCGCCGCCCCGTTCGAACAGGCATTCCCAGCGGTCGCCCAGGTACATGCAGGTCAGGAGCGGCATCTCGATGGCGTTGTCCACCTGCGTGGCGCTGATCTTCACCTCTTCGACGCGGACCATCGTCGTCACTTCCGTGCCCACGTTGGCGCCGCGCGCCACGCCCTGCATGGACGCGCCATCGACGAGCAGGCGCACGGCGCTGCCGTCGCGCTGTACCACCTTGCCGGGCAAGCGGTTGTTACTGCCCATGAACTCGGCCGTGAACAGGGTGTCCGGCGTTTCATACATGCTTTGCGGTGTGCCCTGCTGCTCGATCTTGCCGTTATTGAGCAGCAAGATGCGGTCGGAAATGGCCATGGCCTCGCCCTGGTCGTGCGTGACCATCAGCGCGGATAGGCCCAGACGCACGATCAGCTCGCGCAGGAAGGCGCGCGCCTCTTCGCGCAGCTTGGCGTCCAGGTTCGACAGCGGTTCGTCGAGCAGGATCACGGGCGGGTTGTACACCAGCGCGCGGGCGATGGCCACGCGCTGCTGCTGGCCGCCGGACAGCTGGTGCGGATAGCGTTCGCCCAGGTGCCCCAGGCCCAGCTGCGTCAGCACTTCCTTGATGCGCGCGGCGATCTCCGTGCTGCCCATCTTGCGCAATTTGAGGCCGTAGGCGACGTTATCGAAGACGGTCTTGTGCGGCCACAGCGCGTACGACTGGAACACCAGGCCCAGGTTGCGCTGCTCGGCCGGCATCTCGAACTGCTTCGCGCCGTCGAAGACATTGCGTTCGCCGATCTGGATGGTGCCCGCCTTCGGGCTTTCCAGCCCGGCGACGGCGCGCAGCAAGGTCGTCTTGCCACTGCCCGAAGGCCCCAGCAGGGCGACCACTTCGCCTTTTTTCAGGTGCATCGAGACACCCTTCAGGATCTGGTTGGCGGCAGCGCCGGTGCCATAGTCCAGGTGCAATTCATTGACGGTCAATTCATTCATGATGTGGTCTCAGTCTTCTATTAATTATGGAGTTTCACGCCAAAACGCAAGGCGATGCCCAGGCCTATGGCCACCAGGGTGATGTTGATGAAGGACAGCGCCGCCACCAGGTCGGTCGAGCCGCCCGCCCACAGCGATACCAGCATGGCGCCGATCACTTCCGTGCCTGGCGAGAGCAGGTACACGCCCGTCGAGTATTCGCGCTCGAAGATCAGGAACACCATCAGCCAGGCGCCCAGCAATCCGTATTTGATCAGCGGCAGGGTCACGTCGCGCGTCACCTGCCCGCGGCTGGCGCCGACGGCGCGCGCCGCCTCTTCCAGTTCAGGTCCCACCTGCAGCAGCGCGGTGGAAATCAGGCGCATGCCATAGGCCATCCACACCACCGAATATGCGAGCCACAGGGCGAAGATGGTCGAGCGCAATTCGCGCAGCACGGGAATCACATGGCCGCTCAGCCACAGGGCCACGCCGTTGTCCATGCCTTTCAAAATGCCGTCGAGCCAGGCCGGCACGAACAGGAACACCCACAAAAAGGACAGGCCGGCCAGCAGGCCAGGCACGGCGCGCGGCACCAGCACGCTGTAGTCGAGCAGGCGCGTGATGCCGTCCTGCTTGCGGTGCATGGCCAGCGCGATGAAACTGTAGCAGGCCACGGCCAGCGCGCCGCCGACGACGCCGATCAGGATGGTGTTGACGATGCCGCGCACCAGTGAAGGCTGATCGAAAATATCGCGGAAATGCTGCAGGGTCAATACGTCGGCCAGGTGCACGCCCTCGCCCCAGTACTGCACGAAGGAGCGCAGCACGATGCCGCTCAAGGGCAGAATGATGGTGAAGATCAGCCAGCCGGCCAGCAAGGCGAACGCCAGCCACTTCCAGCGGCCCAGCGGCATGGCCTTGCTGCGCGCGCCCTTGCCCTTGATCGACACGTATTTGTTGGCCGATTTGAGCAGCCAGCGCTGTATCATCACCAGCGGCATGGTCACCATCACCAGGCAGACGGCGACGGCGGCCATCAGATGGTACGACGGCGTACCGAGCTTGTTCGTCAGCTTGTACAGATAGGTCGGCAGCACCAGGTGGCCTTCCGGATCACCGAGCACCAGCACCAGGCCGAATACCTCGAAGCCGAGGAAGAACACCAGCACGCCCGCATACGCCAGCGCCGGCATGATCATCGGCAGCGACACATTGAGCATCACCTGGATCGGCGAGGCGCCGGCCACGCGGGCAGCTTCCTCCACGTCCGAACCCAGGCTTTTCAGTGCCGACGAGGCATACAGGTACACATGCGGCACGTGCGTCAGGCCGGCGATGATGACGATACTGGTAAACGAGTAGATATTCCAGGGTACGAAACCGAGCAACTCCTTCGCCCAGGTCGAGTAAAAGCCGACTGGCCCCATCGAGACGACGTAGCCGAAGCCCATCACCATCGGCGAGACAAAAATGGGCACCAGCAGCATGGGCGCCACCCAGCCGCGGCCCGGCAAGTCCGTGCGCACCATCAAAAATGCCAGCATGCCGCCCAGCGGCACGGCGATGACGGTCAGGCCGAAGGCCAGCATCAGGCCATTCTTGAAGGCCATGGCAAAATCGGGATCATCGAAGATGAAACGGTAGGAATCAAAGCCGAATTCGCGCACCGGCATGAAAAACGGCGCGTTCAAAAAGCTCTGGTAAAAAATCAGGAACAGCGGCAGGAAAATGGCGATCAGCGTGATCGTCACGACTACGCCGCGCGACCAGTTCAGGCGCGACAAGGGAGAGCGCGACCGTGCAGGCAGCGGCAAGATGGCAGTTTGCATGATGAATCCAATGAATGAAGGGTGCGGCATCCGCCCGCGAACCGCAGTTCGCAGGCGGCCTGGGAACTCCGATAAAACCGTAGCGAGCGGCAGTGATTTGTGGCCGAGAAGCGGAGCTGTGCGAATGCACAGCGAGCATCGGAGGCCGCAAATCGCGACGCGCAGCAGGTTTTTCGGAGGTCCCTATTTTTTGCCGGCGGTTTCTTTCCACTGTTTCAGGAAGGCCATGCGCTTGGCAGGTCCCAAAAATTGCAGGATGATCGGGTGCACAGGAATCGGCTTGACGTTGGCCGCGCCGATTTCCTTGACCAGTTCGGCCGAGGTGGTCTCGCCCGTCACGTCGGCGCGGATGGCGAACAGCTTGGCGCCGTTCGAGATGATGGTCTGGCCGCGGTGCGACAGGATGTAATCGAGCCACAGCTTGCCGGCGTTGACGTTCTTCGCGTTCTTGTTGATGAACTGTACGCGCGACAGGATCAGCGTGTAATCCTTCGGCAGCACCACGCCGATCGACGGGTCGGTCTTGGCGCGCACCAGGGCGTAGGAACCCAGCACGTTGTAGCCGATCAGGTTTTCACCCGAGGAGATGCGCTCCATCATGGTGCCCGTTGACGACTGCACGCGCACCTTGGCCGCGCCAAAAGCGTTTTCCAGCGCCAGGAACTGCGGGTACTCCTTGGCATCCTGCGCCATGAACATGAAGCCCACGCCCGATTTCTCGATGTCGTAGGTGGTGACCTTGTCCTTGAATTTCGGCGTGGCGATCAGCTTGACGAAGTCGTCGTGATTCTTCGGCACTTCCTTCGGATCGAGCAATCGCTTGTTGTAGACGATGGCGGCCGGCTCGAACGTGGTACCGTAGGCCTGGTCGTCCCACATGGCCCAGCCGGGAATCTTCGCCGCTTCGACCGACTTGTATTTCAGGGCGTAGCCATCGGAGGCCAGACGCATCTGCAGGTCCATCGCGGACGACCACATCACGTCAGCCGTGTTGCCGCCTGCCGCCACCTCGGAAATGAAGCGGTTGTACACCTCGGTGGAATTCATATCGTTGTATTCGACCGAAATGCCGGGATACAGGGCGTTGAAATCCTTGATCAGGGGAGCGGCCGCCTTGCTGTCGGTGGCGCTGTAGATCACCAGCTTGCCTTCCTTCTTGGCCGCGTCGATGATCTTCTGGTAGTCCGCAGGATAGCCGGACGGCACTTGCGCAAAGGCGGCGCCGGCCAGGCTGGCAAACGCGGTGGCAATGGCGACTTGAAGCAGGGTCTTGGTTTGCATGGGGTTGTCTCCGTCTATGAAATAGATATTTTTTTGAATGTGATGCCGTTCAGCGCATTAATCCGAGCTCGGTGGCCTGCCGCGCATATTCGTCGACCGCCTTCCTGACATACGCCGTCAGCTTCGGTCCCGTCAGCGCGAACGGGTACAGGCCGGCCTGCGCGCGCCATTCGGCAAACTGCGGCGTGGCCATGGCCCGGTCGAAAGTGGCCACCCAGCGCTGGTAGTCCGCTTCGGGCACCTGCGGCCCCATCCACACGCCGCGGATGATGGGCCACACCACGTCGATGCCCTGCTCGCGCGCCGTCGGCACGTTCGCCAGCACGCCCGGCAGGCGTTTTTCCGACAGTACGGCCAGCACGCGCGCATGGTTGGCGCTGGCGTTCAGGGTGGCTTCGGACGTATCGCCCGACACCACCTGCACGTAGTCGGCCTGCATCGCCGTAAACACTTCGCCGCCACCTTCGAGTGCCACGAAGCGCAGCACTTTCGGGTCGATGCCGGCGTGACGCGCCACCAGCGCCATCTTCAGCCAGTCCTGGCTGCCGATGGTGCCGGAGACGCCGATCAGCACCGTGTCCGGATGCTGGCGCAATGCCGCGATCAGGTCACCGAGCGTCTTGTAGGGCGAATCGCTGCGCACGGCGATCATGCCGTAATCGGCACCGAGCGCCGCCACCCAGCGCACGTCGCTTGCCTTGGCGTTGCCGAACTTGCCCTGCGCCAGATTGAGCAGCGAACCGCCCGAAAAGGCCACCAGGGTGTTCGCTTCCGCGCGGCGGCGCTGCGAGCCCATCGAATGCCAGGCCACCGCGCCGATGCCGCCGGGCAGATAAGTGATGCGCATCGGGCTGGCGACGCCAGCCGCGCTCTCCTGCGCCAGGCCTTTTTTCGCCAGCTTGCAGGTCAGATCCATGGCGCCGCCCGGCTTGGACGGCACCACGCATTCGACCGGCGCGGGCGTCGCCGCCTGTGCCCGGAAACAGGCGAGCAACAGGCACAGCAGCGACAGGAACAGGGAGCGCAACATGGTCATGGCTTAGAAACGGTGCTGGATACCGGCGATCACGCCGCGCTGCGTGTTGTCGAAACCGGCATCGTCGCGCGACAGGCTGACCAGCTGGTTATGCTTGGCCTTGGCATACGCACCGGCCACGTACAGGTCGGTGCGCTTGGACAGGGCGTAGCGCACGCGCGCCACGTACATGATCGGATCGGCATCCGTATTGGCCGCCACGTTCTTCACGTCCTGGTAGTAAATGACGCCCGTCAGCGTGACTTGCGGCGTGGTCATGTAGCTGACACCGCCCCAGTACAAGGTGCCGCGCACGTCAGCCTTGCCGGCGGCTGCCGGATCGAGCTTGTAGTCGCGCGCCACGGCCTGCACCTTCCATGGGCCTTCGCTGTACATGGCGCCCATATGGTAGGAAGTGGTCTTGTCGCGCGCACCACCGACAATGGAGTTGCCGTTGACGCGCTCGTACGTGGCCAGCAGGCTCACGGGACCGGCCGTATAGGTGACGCCGGAAGAGAACTTGGCGCTGTCCTGGGCACCTGTCGCTTGCTCGCCGAAGCCGTAGGAAGCGCCAAATTTGAAGTCACCGGCCTTGCCCGAGTACTTGACCAGATTATCGAACGCGGTCGTCATGCCGTACTTGCTGGGGCCGCTGGCGTTGGCCGACGTGGCCCACGAGTAGTAAGGCGCGTAACCCATCGGATCGAACGGCAGCACGAAGTCGTACACGGTGGTGAACGAACGGCCCAGCACCAATCGGCCATAGCTGCCTTCCAGGCCCACATACGCCTGGCGCTTGAACAGCGCGCCATCGGCTGCGCCCGTATCCATCAGAATGCCGCCTTCCAGGTTGAAGACGGCTTTCAGGCCGCCGCCCAGGTCTTCGCTGCCGCGGATGCCCCAGCGCGACGTGTTCATGCCACCGGAGCTGACGTGGCTGACCGAGCCTTTCGATGGCGAGGCATTGCTGGTATTGTCGACGCCGACATCGAGCAAGCCGTAGACGGTAACGTTCGACTGTGCCTGGGCAGCGCCGGCTGCGGCGGCAAGAACGGCCATGGCGGCCAGCGAGAATGCGGTTTTCTTCATGTGGAATCCCCTTAGATATAGTTATTGGTGATAAGCCTGATCAATTCCATGAATCAGGATCACACTATATGAGCGCCATCCTTTCAATTGGCTTTCAGAATGACAGGTGTCGCCGGCCAGCCACAACGGACATCAACATATTCGTCGCCTCCCCTGCCGCCAGGCTTACACTGCATCATTTCAACGAATGGCGGAGACCATGCGCATATTATTAGTGGAAGACCATCTGGAGCTGTCGCACTGGCTGGCAAAGGCCCTGCGCGACGCGCACCTGACGGTGGAGACCGCCCACAACGGCGCCGATGCCGACGCCCTGCTGCACACGCAGGAATACTCGCTGGTGCTGCTCGACCTGACCCTGCCCAAGATGGATGGCCTGGACGTGCTGCGCCGCCTGCGCGCGCGCGGCGGCACGCGCGGCAAGACTCCCGTCATGATACTGACGGCGCGCGGCGGCCTCGATGAAAAAGTGCAGGGCCTGAACCTGGGCGCAGACGACTACATGGCCAAACCGTTCGAACTGGCCGAACTGGAAGCGCGCGTAAAGGCCCTGCTGCGCCGCAGCCAGGGCAACGAAGCCCTCGTGCACAGCTGCGGCGCCCTCAGTTTCGACACCGTCACGCGCATGTTCAGCTATGGCGGCGCCCCTTTCCCCCTGACGCCGCGCGAACATGCCGTGCTTGAGGCGCTGATCACGCGCTCAGGCCGCGCCGTATCGAAAGAAAAATTGTTCGACGAAGTCTTCGCCCTGGCCGACGACGCCAACCTGGACGCCATCGAACTGTACATCCACCGCGTGCGCAAGAAGCTTGAAAGCGATGCGCCCGACGCCGCCGCCATCACCACCCTGCGCGGCATCGGCTACCTGCTGCAGCCGCGCAGCGCCACGGCGCCGGCGACGCCAAAATGACCGTGCGCGCGCCACGCCTGCCCCTGTTCGAACGCCTGCGCCGGGGCTGGGCACAAGGCAGGCCGCTGGGCAGCCTGCGCAGCCAGCTGCTGCGCTGGCTGCTCATTCCATTGGTGATGCTGGTGCTGCTCGACGCCGTTTTCGTCTACCGCAACGCGCTCGACGCGGCCGACATGGCCTACGACCGCTCGCTGCTGGCCTCGACGCGGGCGCTGGCCGAACGCGTCTCCATCGTCAACGGCAAGGTGGTGGCCGAAGTGCCTTACGTGGCGCTCGACAGCTTCGAAACGGACACGCTGGGCCGCATCTACTACAAGGTCACGGGCATCAACGGCGAACTGGTCTCGGGCTATGGCGATTTGCCGCCCGTGCCGAAAAACGTGCCACGCTCGCAGAATTACCCGGCCCTGGTGCGCTTCTACCACGCCGACTACCACGGCAAGCCGATCCGCATCGCGGCCCTGCTGCAACCCGTGTATGACGACTCGATGCGCGGCATCGCCCTGATCCAGGTGGCCGAAACGCTGGACGCGCGGCGTGGCCTGTCGAACCAGATCCTGTTCGACACCCTCAGCTGGCAGGCGGCGATGATACTGGTGATGGGCGCCCTCGTGTGGTTTGCCGTGCGCCTGGTGCTGCGCCCGCTGATGCGCCTGAAGACGGAAGTCGAGACGCGCACGCTGTCCGACCTGTCCGACGTCGATCCCACGCTGGTGCACAAGGAGATGCGCCCGCTGGTGAGCGCCATGAACGGCGCCATGTCGCGCCTGCAGCAGCTGATCGCCAGCCAGCGCCGCTTCATCGCCGACGCCTCGCACCAGCTGCGCACGCCGCTGACGGTGCTGAAAACCCAGGCCGAACTGGCCATGCGCGAGTGCGATCGCCAGGCGGGCGCACCGCCGGACATCGCCGCCCTGCGCGACATCGTGCGCTCGATCGCCGCCACCACCGATTCAACCGTGCTGCTGGCCAACCGCCTGCTGACCCTGGCGCGCATCGAGCATGGCGGCGACAGCCTGGCCATGGATACCGTTTCGCTGCGCGACGTGGCGCAGCAAGTGGGCCTGGAAATGGCCATGAGCGCCGTCGCCAAGAATATAGACCTGTCGCTGGAAGCGCCCGACGAGGCGCCCGTGCATGGCCAGGCCCTGCTGTTGCACGAACTGGTGGCCAACCTGGTCGACAATGCCCTGCGCTACACCCCCCAGGACGGCAGCGTCGTCTTGCGCGTGCGCGCGGCGCAGGCAGGATACGGCGACGAACAAGGCGCCGTGCTGGAGGTGGAGGACAGCGGCAAGGGTATCCCGCCTGCCGAGCGCGAACGCGTGTTCACGCCATTTTACCGGGTCGGCGCGGCGCTCGAAAGCAATCCCGGCGGCGCCGGGCTGGGACTGGCCATCGTGCGCGACATCGCCGCCCTGCACGGCGCACGCCTGGAACTGGCCACGGCGGCAAATGGGCACGGACTGAAAGTCGGCGTGTATTTCACCGCAACGCCAGTCGATGCTAAGATCGCGCCCTGAAATTTCAAAGAAAGCCCACAGCCATGATGACCAAAGACGACGTAACCGAACTGTTTGCCAATATTGCCGAGAATGCACCGTGGGACCTGTCCCAGCCGCTGCTGTGGGGTTATTACTTCACCAACCCGACATCCGCGCCACTGGAGCAGGCCGCCGCCCTGCTGGCGCTGCAGGGCTACCGCCCCGTGGAGCTGTACCAGCCCGAGCTGGACGACCCGGCCGCCGCCCCCGTGTGGGTGCTGCACGTGGAAAAAGCCGAAGTGCATGGCGTCGACAGCCTGCACGCGCGCAATGGCGAACTGATGGCATTTGCGCAGGACAACCAGCTGGCCAGCTATGACGGCATGGATGTGGGCCCCGTCGGCGCGCCCGATGTGCCGCAGCTGTAAGACAGTTTAACGATGAAAAAACGGCGCCCGTGGGCGCCGTTTTGCATGGCTCGCTGACAACGATCAGCTGAGGTTTTCCAGGCGGATCTTGGTGACGGTGCCCACCACGCTGTTCAACGCTTCCATTTTCTCGATGGCGGCCGTGACGTTCTTTTCCTGCGTCTGGTGCGTCAGCATGATGATATCCGTATGCGTCTCGCCTTCGGCAGGCTCTTTTTGCAGCATGGCGTCGATCGAGATGCCGCGTTCGGCCAGAATGCGCGTCAGGTCGGCCAGCACTCCCGGCTGGTCGGCCACATGCATGCGCAGGTAGTAGCTGGTGGTGATTTCCGACATCGGCAGGATTTCGATGTTGGTCATGGCATTCGGCTGGAACGCCAGGTGCGGCACGCGGTGTTCCGGGTCGGCCGTTGCCAGGCGCGTGATGTCGACCAGGTCGGCGATCACCGACGAGGCGGTCGGCTCGGCACCGGCGCCGCGGCCCGAATACAGGCTGGCGCCGACGGCGTCGCCATGTACCAGCACCGCGTTCATCGCGCCTTCCACGTTGGCGATCAGGCGCTTGGCCGGGATCAGGGTCGGATGCACGCGCAGCTCGATGCCTTCCAAGCCGTTGACGGTGGTACGCCGGGTGATGCCCAGCAGCTTGATGCGGTAGCCCAGTTGCTCGGCGTAGCGGATGTCGACGGCATTGAGGTTGCTGATGCCTTCCACGTAGGCCTTGTCGAACTGCACCGGGATGCCAAAGGCGATGGCCGACATGATGGTGGCCTTGTGCGCGGCGTCGACGCCTTCGATGTCGAAGGTGGGGTCGGCTTCCGCGTAGCCGAGTTCCTGCGCCTGTTTCAGCACGGTGGCGAAATCGAGGCCCTTGTCGCGCATCTCGGACAAAATGAAATTGGTGGTGCCGTTGATGATGCCGGCGATCCATTCGATGCGGTTGGCCGTCAAGCCTTCGCGCAGCGCCTTGATGATGGGGATGCCGCCGGCGACGGCCGCCTCGAAGGCCACCATCACGCCCTTGTCCTGGGCGGCGGCGAAGATTTCGTTGCCGTGTACGGCCAGCAGTGCCTTGTTGGCCGTGACCACGTGCTTCCCGTTGGCAATGGCCTGCATGACCAGGGTTTTCGCCAGGTCGTAGCCGCCGATCAGTTCGACGACGATGTCGATCTCGGGATCGTTGACGATCAGATAAGGGTCATCGACGACCCTGCACGCGCCGGCGATGAGCGCTTCGGCGCGCGCCACGTCGCGCACGGCGACGGCGACAACTTCAATGCCGCGGCCCGCGCGGCGCTTGATTTCTTCCTGGTTGCGTTGCAGGACGCTGAACGTGCCGTAACCGACGTTGCCCAGGCCCAGCAGGCCGATCTTGATGGATTTCATAGTTATGCTTGACTGCTCATTAAGTGGCGCCGCCAAGGCGGCGCCAGGTTGATCGGTGTTGCTACTGGCCGCCTCAGCCCCGGCCGTGACGCTTGCGGTAACCTTCGAGGAAGCGCGCAATGCGGCCCATGGCCTCGGTCAGGTCATCGGAGTTGGGCAGGAAAACGACGCGGAAATGGTCGGGCGCGATCCAGTTGAAGCCCGTGCCCTGCACGATCAGGACCTTGGCTTCGGCCAGTAATTCATAGGCAAACTGCTGGTCGTCGGCGATCGGGTAGATCTCCGGGTCCAGGCGCGGGAACATGTACAGCGCGGCTTTCGGCTTGACACAGGTGACGCCCGGAATATCGGTCAGCAGCTTGTGCGCCAGGTCGCGCTGTTTCAACAGGCGCCCGCCGGGCCCCACCAGGTCTTGTATGCTCTGGTAGCCGCCAAGCGCCGTCTGGATGGCAAACTGCCCCGGCGCGTTGGCGCATAGCCGCATCGAGGCCAGCATGTTGAGGCCCTCGATGTAATCTTTTGCGTGGCGCTTTTCGCCCGAGACCACCATCCAGCCGGAACGGTAGCCGCAGGAGCGGTAATTCTTCGACAGGCCGTTCATGGTAATGAACAGCACGTCGTCGGCCAGCGAGGCGATCGACACGTGCTCGGCTTCGTCGTACAGCACCTTGTCGTAGATTTCGTCGGCGAAAATGATCAACTGGTGCTGGCGCGCCAGCTCGACGATCTGCAGCAGCACGGAAACCGGGTACAGCGCACCGGTCGGGTTGTTCGGGTTGATGACGACGATGGCCTTGGTGTGCGGCGTGATCTTGCGGCGCATGTCCTCGATGTCGGGATACCACTCGTTCTGCTCGTCGCACACATAATGCACGGGATTGCCGCCCGACAGGCTGACGGCGGCCGTCCACAGCGGGTAGTCGGGCGCCGGCACCAGCACTTCGTCGCCGCTGTTGAGCAGGGCGTTCATCGACATGACGATCAGTTCGGAAGCGCCATTACCCAGGTAAATATCGTCGATGGTCACGCCGGCGATATTCTTGCCCTGCGTATAGTGCATGACGGCCTTGCGCGGCGCGAACATGCCTTTCGAATCCGTGTAGCCGGCCGCGTTCTGCAGGTTGAGCATCATGTCGCGCACGATCTCGTCGGGCGGATCGAAGCCGAATACGGCAAGGTTGCCGATATTGAGCTTGGTGATCTTGTGGCCTTCTTCTTCCATTTGCCTGGATTTTTCCAGGACCGGGCCGCGGATGTCGTAGCAGACGTCCGCCAATTTATTCGATTTCTGAATCGGTCGCAAAATAAATCCCTGTCGTGATGCGGCGCTGCCGGCCTTACGCTTGCGGCGTAATACCCGCGCCAGAACTATGAACCCATGAGACTGCAATGCGAAAACAACCATTCTCGCCGAAAGCAGGCCATTTTATCAAATTAAACATGGCGAACTGCAGCATTTCGCGCCGATTCTGCCACGCCAGACGCCACGGCCGGCCATTCCGGCCGGGACACCTTCATCTTCTCTTAATCTTTGCCTATTACCATGGCGAATGCGCCACCTGCCGGCGCCACCGCAAACATTGCAAATTGGAAAGAATCTTGCATTCCATTCGCTCTTTTCTGTCATTTATGGCATGCTTACGCCCTTCGCCGCAGCGCACATCCGGACGGCGCGCGCACCGATCAACCGACACGACCATCCCATCGCCATGAAACTTCATGCCAGCAGCACCCAACAATACCAAACCGTCACAGGCTACGATGAAAATGGCGTTGAAATCAATGCCGTTCCGTATAACTACAGCCTGATCGTCATGCCGGAAATGCCGCCACGGGCGTGGGATGTGGACAGTTTCGAGCAATTGAGCGAGGCGCATTTCGCGCAAATCCTGGCCGATGCGCCCGATGTCGTGATCCTCGGCACGGGCGAGCGCCAGCGCTTCGTGCATCCGAAGCTGACGGCCGCGCTGACCATGCGCCGCATCGGCGTCGAATGCATGGATAGCCAGGCGGCCTGCCGCACCTACAACATCCTCATGGGCGAAGGCCGCAAAGTCACGCTGGCCCTGATCCTGACCCCAGGCGCGGGCAAGAACGCATGAAAATCAACGTCAACGAACTGCACTCGTCACGGGTGCTGATGTGGTCCCTGCTGGGCATCTTCATCGTCGTTACCCTGTATGCGCTGGGCATCCGCACCCTGGTGCCGCCCGACGAGGGCCGCTACGCGGAGATGGCGCGCGAGATGTTCGTCACCGGCGACTGGATCACTACCCGCCTGAACGGCATCAAGTACTTTGAAAAACCGCCCCTGCAAACGTGGATGAATGCGCTCAGCTTCGCCGCCTTCGGCCTGGGCGAATGGCAGGCGCGCCTGTGGACTGGCCTGTGCGGCATCATCGGCGTGTGCATGACCGCGTATGCCGGCAAGAAAGTCTTCGGCCCGCGCGTGGGACTGTATGCCGGCCTGGTGCTGGCGTCGAGCCTGTTCTGGCTCGCCTCCGGCCAGATCAACTCGCTGGACATGAGCCTGTCGGCCATGATGACCATCGTACTGACCAGCCTGCTGATTGCCCAGCGCGACGAAGCCGGCCCCGCCGAACGGCGCAACTGGATGCTGCTGTGCTGGGCAGGCATGGCGCTGGCCGTGCTGGCCAAGGGCCTGATCGGCATCGTGCTGCCGGGCGCCGTGCTGGTGCTGTATTCGCTGTTCGCGCGCGACTGGCGCATCTGGACCCGCTTGCACCTGATCAAGGGGCTGCTCGTCTTCTTCGCCATCGCCACGCCGTGGTTCGTGCTCGTTGCCCTGCGCAACCCGGAACAGCCGCATTTCTTCTTCATTCACGAACACTTTCAGCGTTTCCTGATGAAGGGCCACAAGCGCGAAGGCGCCTGGTATTACTTCCTCGTGCTGTTAATTCCGGGCATCATGCCCTGGCTGGGCGTATTGCCGCAAAGCATAGCGGCTGCGTTCAAGCGCCAGGAAGGCACTTTCCAGCCCCGTTTGATGGTGCTGATCTGGGTCCTGTTCATCACCTTCTTCTTCAGCTACTCGACCTCGAAGTTGCCCGGCTACATAGTGCCCGTCTTCCCCGCCCTGGCGCTGCTGATCGCGCTGTTCCTGGAATCGGCGTCGCGACGCCAGCGCATGCTGGCTGCCGGCCTGCTGTGCGTGCTGGGCGCGGCCATCCTGATCGGCGGACCGATCGCCTTCGGCAAGGCCAGCGCGCGCGATCCAGCCGAGCTGATCGCGTTAAAGGGTTACCAGCCTTGGCTGATGGCCGCCGGCTTCTTCGCCCTGGCTGGCGGCGGCCTGGCGCTGCTGCATGCGCGACAGTTACGCCGCGACATGACGATCCTGACGATCGCCGGCGCCGGCTTCCTGGCCACGCACTGCATCCTGGCCGGTTCCGAACTGTATGGCCAGAACCGCGCCGGCACCGATTTGCTGCCGCAGATCCAGGCCGAACTGAAGCCCGACACCAAGCTCTATTCGGTCGGCATCTACGAACAGTCGCTCACGTATTACCTGCAGCGCACCGTGATCCTCGTCGATTACTGGGACGAGTTCACCTTCGGCCTGAAACAGCAGCCCGAACTGTCGAT
This sequence comes from Janthinobacterium sp. TND4EL3, assembly GCF_900156175.1. Lineage (GTDB taxonomy): Bacteria > Pseudomonadota > Gammaproteobacteria > Burkholderiales > Burkholderiaceae_D > Janthinobacterium. The sequence continues at coordinate 250,535 of NZ_FTMV01000003.1, read as the reverse complement.
ACCGACCATCGAGCCGTTCATCGAGCAGTGGACGCGCGATGCGGCTGCCGGCGTACACGACGTGGCCATCATCAGCCTGGACCGCTACAAGCAATTGCAGCAACGTGGCGTCCCCATGCGCGTCGTGGCGCAGGATGCGCGCCGCATGGTTATTGCCAACCAGTAAAGAACAACGAGCATGACAGGGCGCGTACCGGAACGGTCCGCGCCCGCATCGGAAGCTGACCATCCCCAAAAAACGGCTGCGCCGCTCCCGCAATATAGATTTAGAATAGCCATGCCAGCCCGCCGATTCCGGTCGCGCAGGCCGCCTCGGCAACAACCCGTACAGCATAGTCAACCCAAGAACAGCGCCCCATGACCTCTACCCTGCCCTTTTTGCCTTTTTCCAAACCCACCATCGACGAAGCGACCATCGCCGCCGTCGGCGAAGTGCTGCGCTCGGGCTGGATCACCAGCGGTCCGAAAGTGCAAGCGTTTGAAGCCCAGCTGTCCGAGTACTTTGGCGGGCGCCCCGTGCGCACCTTCAATTCGGGCACTTGCACCATGGAAATTGCGCTGCGCATCGCTGGCATCGGCCCAGGCGACGAAGTCATCACCACGCCCGTGTCGTGGGTGGCGACGGCCAATGTCATCATCGAAGTGGGCGCCACGCCCGTGTTTGCCGATATCGATCCCGTCACGCGCAACATCGATCTCGACAAACTGGAAGCGGCCATTACCCCCCGCACAAAAGCCATCATCCCCGTCTACCTGTCCGGCTTGCCCGTCGACATGGACCGCCTGTATGCGATTGCCGAAAAGCACAACTTAAGAGTCGTGGAAGACGCGGCGCAGGCCTTCGGCTCCACATGGAAGGGCAAGCGCATTGGCTCGTTTGGCGATTTCGTCTCGTTCAGCTTCCAGGCCAACAAGAACATCACCACGGGCGAAGGCGGCGCGCTGGTCCTGAACAACCTGGAAGAAGCGAAGCTGGCCGAGAAATACCGGCTGCAGGGTGTGACGCGCAGCGGCGTCGACGGCATCGATGTCGATGTGCTGGGCGGAAAGTACAACATGAGCGACATCATGGCCGCCATCGGCCTGGGGCAGTTTGCTAACATCGAAGCGATCACGGCCCACCGCCGCGCGCTGGCGCGCCATTATTTCGAGCAATTCGGCAGCGATTTCGAAGTGCGGAGCGGTGCCCAGCTGCCCGTGCAGGACTTTGAAAACAGCAACTGGCATTTGTTCCAGATCATCCTGCCCGACAATGGCCCCGGCACGCGCGCCGCCTTCATGCAGGCGATGGCACAGCAGAACGTGGGAACGGGCTATCATTACGCACCGATCCATCTGTTTACCATGTACCGCGAGCGCGGCTTTACCGAGGGCATGTTCCCTGTCTCGGAAAAGATCGGCCGCCTGACCGTGACCCTGCCCATGTTCTACGCCATGACGAAACAGGACGTGGAACGCGCCGTCGCCACCGTCAAATCCATCCTCATCAAATAAGTAGCGCGCCGATGAAACCTGAACTGTCCATTATCATTCCTATCTACAACGAGCAGGATGGCCTGGCCGCCCTGTTTGCCCGCCTGTATCCGGCCCTCGATGCCTTGCAGACGAGCTACGAGATCGTCTTCATCAATGACGGCAGCCGCGACAATTCGGTCAGCATCCTGGCCGAGCAATTCCGCCAGCGCCCCGACGTCACGCGCGTGGTCTTGTTCAACGGCAACTATGGCCAGCACATGGCCATTCTGGCCGGCTTTGAAGCCTCGCGCGGCCAGATCATGATCACGCTCGACGCCGACTTGCAGAACCCGCCCGAGGAAATCGGCAATCTGGTGGCGAAAATGCGCGAAGGCTACGATTACGTGGGCTCGATCCGGCGCAAGCGGCAAGATTCCGCCTGGCGCACGCTGGCCTCGAAAATGATGAACCGCCTGCGCGAAAAGATCACGAATATCAAGATCACCGACCAGGGCAACATGCTGCGCGCGTATGGCCGCAATGTCATCGACCTCGTCAACCAGTGCGCCGAAGTGAACACCTTCGTGCCCGCGCTGGCCTACACGTTTGCCCGCAAGCCGACGGAAATCACCGTCGAGCACGAAGAACGGGCCGCCGGCGAGTCGAAATACTCGCTCTACAGCCTGATCCGCCTCAATTTCGACCTGGTCACGGGCTTTTCACTCGTGCCGCTGCAAATCTTTTCCATGCTGGGCATGGCCTTGTCGCTGGGCTCGGCGTTGCTGGTCATCTTCCTGCTGATACGCCGCTTCCTGCTGGGCGCGGAGGCCGAAGGCGTGTTCACCCTGTTTGCCATCGCCTTCTTCTTCATGGGCGTGATCCTGTTCGGCATCGGCCTGGTGGGCGAATACGTGGGACGCATCTTCCAGCAGGTGCGCGCGCGTCCCCGCTATGTGGTGCAAACCATCCTGCAAGACGGCATGACCCAGGCGGAAGCCGAGGCACAGTCGTACGTGCGCCTGGAAAAACGCCAGGTGGGTCGCTGATGGGCGCCCCGCGCGCCGTCGTCTTCGGCTACCACAACGTCGGCGTGCGCTGCATCAAGGTGCTGCTGGCCGGTGGCGTCGATATCGCCCTCGTCGTCACGCACGAAGACAGCCCCACGGAAAACCTGTGGTTCGAGTCCGTGGCGGACCTGTGCCGGGCCGAAGGCATCCCCTATGTCACGCCGGGCGACGCCCGCGCGCCGGAGCTGCTGGCGCAGGTGCAGGCGGCCACGCCGGACATGCTGTTCAGTTTTTACTACCGTCACATGTTGCCAGCCAGTATCTTGGAAGTCGCGCCGGCCTACAATATGCACGGCTCGCTGCTGCCGCAGTTCCGTGGCCGCGCCCCCGTCAACTGGGCCGTGCTGCATGGCGCCACGGAAACGGGCGCCACCCTGCATGAAATGACGGTCAAGCCGGACGCCGGCGCCATCGTGGCGCAGACGGCCGTGCCCATCCTGCCCGACGACACGGCGTTTGAAGTGTTTGGCAAGGTAACTGTTGCTGCGGAGCAAACCCTGTGGGGCGTGCTGCCAGCCTTGCTGGACGGCACGGCGCCGCGCCAGTTGAACGATCTGCGCCAGGGCGGCTACTTCGGCGGACGCAAGCCGGAAGACGGCCGCATCGACTGGAAGTTACCCGCGCAACAGGTGTACAACCTGCACCGGGCGGTCGCGCCACCGTATCCGGGCGCGTTTACCGAAGTCAATAATGTCGTTTACATCATCGAAACAGCCCGTTTAAGCAAGCTTTCAGCGGGAAGTTTGCCACCGGGCTTGGCGGTAGTGGATAATTGCATCTTTGGCGTCTGCGGTGACGGCCGCATGCTGGCCATTTCCGCACTGAGGGCCGGTGAGGAGACGATTTCGGCCAAGCAATTGCAAGCAAGACTGACCACCGGCGTCAGCACACATTGAATATCACACACGAGAATCTCACATGAAAAAAGTCCTCATCTTAGGCGTCAACGGCTTCATCGGCCACCACCTGTCCAAGCGCATCCTGGAAACCACCGACTGGCATGTCTACGGCATGGACATGAACACGGACCGCATCACGGAATTGCTGGACGACGAGAACTACAAGTCGCGCATGCACTTCTTTGAAGGCGACATCACGATCAACAAGGAATGGGTCGAGTACCACGTCAAGAAATGCGACGTGATCCTGCCGCTGGTGGCCATCGCCACGCCTTCGACCTACGTCAAGCAGCCGCTGCGCGTGTTCGAACTGGACTTCGAAGCCAACCTGCCTATCGTGCGCTCGGCCGCCAAGTACGGCAAGCACCTGGTCTTCCCGTCGACCTCGGAAGTGTACGGCATGTGCCACGACGAAGAATTCGATCCGGAAAACTCGGAACTGATCTGCGGCCCGATCAACAAGCCACGCTGGATCTACTCGAATGCCAAGCAGCTGATGGACCGCGTGATCTGGGGCTACGGCATGGAAGGCCTGAACTTCACCTTGTTCCGCCCATTCAACTGGATCGGCGCCGGCCTGGACTCGATCCACACGCCGAAAGAAGGCTCGTCGCGCGTCGTGACGCAATTCTTCGGCCATATCGTGCGCGGCGAGAACATCTCGCTGGTGGACGGCGGCGCACAGAAACGCGCGTTCACCTACATCGACGACGGCATCGATGCCTTGATCCGCATCATTGCCAACAAAAATGGCGTGGCCAGCGGCAAGATCTACAACATTGGCAATCCGACCAATAATTACTCGATCCGCGACCTGGCCGGCATGATGCTGACCCTGGCCGCCGAGTACCCGGAATACGCCGAAGGCGCGAAACACGTGAAAATCGTGGAAACGACCTCGGGCGCCTACTACGGCGCCGGCTACCAGGACGTGCAGAACCGCGTGCCGAAAATCACGAATACCTGCGAAGAGCTGGGCTGGGCGCCAACGACGTCCATGGCCGACTCCCTGCGCAATATTTTCGACGCCTACCGCAGCCAGGTAGCCCAAGCCAAAGCCCTGATGGATTAATGTTGAGCAAGCCGTTCCTGACCCTGAAAATCGACGTCGATACCTATCGCGGCACCCGTGAAGGCATGGGCAATCTGGTGCGCATGTTGCAGGCGCACCAGGCCAAGGCCACCTTTCTGTTCTCGCTGGGCCCCGACCACACGGGCTGGGCCCTGCGGCGTGCCTTGCGGCCCGGCTTTTTCAGCAAGGTGTCGCGCACCTCGGTGGTCGAGCACTATGGCTTGAAAACATTGATGTACGGCACCTTGCTGCCGGGACCCGATATCGGCAAGCAGTGCGCGGCGCAATTGCGCGCCGTGCGCGATGCCGGTTTCGAGTGCGGCATCCACACCTGGGATCACACCCTGTGGCAAGACAACGTGGCCAGGCGCGGCGCCGCCTGGACCATCAAGATGATGCGCAAGGCTGCCAACCGCTACGAGCAGGTGTTCGGCACACCGCCGCACACGCACGGCGCGGCCGGCTGGCAAATGAATGTCAGCGCCTTTGTCGAGCATGACACGGCCGGCTACCGCTTTGCGTCCGATGGCCGCGCCATGCTTGATGAACGTGGCGCCATGGTGCATCCGGGCAATGGCCCGCATCGCGTGCGCAATGGCAACACCATCCTCGAGTGCGTACAGTTGCCCACCACCCTGCCTACCCTGGACGAGCTGCTCGGTTGCGAAATCGATGGCAAACTAATTACTACCGGCAATGTTGCCGCGCACATCTTGTCGCTGACGGCGGATAATCCGCGCGATCACGTATATACCTTGCATGCGGAACTTGAAGGTCAGAAACTCGCCCCCATTTTCGAGCAACTGCTGGCTGGCTGGCAAGCCCAGGGCTACCAGTTCGCAGCGATGGGCGACTATTATGAAAAGATAAAAAATACCGACCTGCCCGTTTGCCCCATCACCTGGGATGAATTGCCAGGGCGTTCGGGACGCCTGATTGTGCAGGGCAAAGCGGCCTGAATGCTGTATCGTTGCACCTGGATGCGTTGCCAGATTAAAAACAGCGCTATGATCACCGTTCAGGAGAGAACCTGTGGCTGATAGCCAATCCCTCGTTAGCATTCCCGACTTCACCGCTGCCATGACCAGCGGCAAGACTTTTCAGTTGCTGGGCCGTCCGGCCAAGGCCACGGTCTTGTTTTTCTATCCGAAGGACAACACCCCAGGCTGCACCACTGAAAATATCGCCTTCCGCGACGCCTATGCGCAGTTCACGGCCGCCGGCGTGGAAATCTACGGCATCAGCCGCGATTCCCTGCGCTCGCACGAAAGCTTCAAGGCCAAGCTGGACCTGCCGTTCGAACTCATTTCCGACCCGGACGAAGCCGTTTGCCAGCTGTTCAACGTCATGAAGATGAAACAGATGTACGGCAAGACCGTGCGCGGCGTCGAGCGCAGCACGTTTGTGATTGACGCCCAGGGCCGATTGGTGAAAGAATGGAGAGGCGTGAAGGTCGCAACTCACGTGGAAGAAGTGCTGGAATTCGTAGCGCGTCTGAAGTGATCATCTGTTCTGATCGAATGCGCGTTGCCGGCATCCAGCCAGCTTAATTCAACCGCAGCCCAGTTCACGGTACCTATCGCCATTTTGAGTCAACGAAGCGCCTCTACCCACTCCGCCAGGCGGGCCTGCAGCCCGCCGATGGCGTTCATGACCGGCCAAGCAGCCGGCCGTCCGGCAGTCACTCGTCCTGTTCCATTGTTGTTCCCAAGCATCCACCCCATGAGTAGTGCCGCCAGAAGCTGGCAGCCCATGGGCGATTCATTCCAGAAATTTTTTGATTGAGATCCTGATGCCACTGCCAAAATTACCGAGCAAGCCAGCCACCATCCTGGCCACCCAAGATTACCCAACCGCAGGCGCAGCGCGCCCGGCCACGAAAACCCCGGCAGCCAAGAAAGTGGCTGCACCGATCATTGAAGCGGCGATCGCCGAAGTTGCCAAGCCAGTCCGCAATGCGGCCACGAAGATCAAGCAAGTGGCGGCCCTGATGGTCGCCAAACCAGCGCCCGCCCCGGCGCCCGTGGCTGCCGCGCCTGTTGCTGCACCGGCGCCTGCCGCCAAAACCAAGCCGGCGGCAAAAGCCAAGGCGCCCGCCGCCAAGGTCACGCCGATCAAGTCCGTCAAGCAGGAGCAGCCGCACCCGGCCAAGCACAAGGCGGTCGAAGTGCAGCTCAAGTCCTCGGCCAGCCGCGCCGCGGACCAGCGCGGCATCAGCAAGCTGTTCGTGCTCGACACCAACGTGCTGATGCACGACCCTTCGTCGCTGTTCCGCTTCGAGGAACACGATGTGTACCTGCCGATGATGACCCTGGAAGAGCTGGACAACCACAAGAAGGGCATGACGGAAGTGGCGCGCAACGCCCGCCAGGTCTCGCGCACGCTCGACGCCCTGATCAGCAACACGGATGACGACGCCATCGAGCACGGCATTCCGCTGTCCAAGCTGGGCAACAAGGATGCCAAGGGCCGTTTATTCTTCCAGACGCGTTTGCAAAGCGCGGACCTGCCGGCTGGCTTGCCAGTAGGCAAGGCCGACAACCAGATCCTCGCCGTCGTGCGCTCGCTGGAAGCGGAACAGGACGGCCGCCCCGTCGTGCTGGTGTCGAAAGACATCAACATGCGCATCAAGGCACGCGCCCTGGGCTTGCCGGCCGAAGACTACTTCAACGACCATGTGCTGGAAGACACGGACTTGCTGTATTCGGGCATCGTGCAACTGCCGGACGATTTCTGGAACAAGCACGGCAAGGACATGGAATCGTGGCAAGAAAGCAAGAACGGCTACAGCTCCACGTTCTACCGCGTGACGGGTCCGTTCGTGCCGTCGATGCTGGTCAACCAGTTCATCTACCTGGAGCCGAAAAACGGCGAAGCGCCATTCTATGGCCAGGTGAAACAGATCAACGGCAAGACGGCCGTGCTGCAAACCCTGCGCGACTTCAGCCACACGAAGAACAATGTGTGGGGCGTGACGGCACGCAACCGCGAGCAGAACTTCGCCCTGAACCTGCTGATGAACCCGGAATGCGACTTCGTCACCCTGCTGGGACAGGCCGGTACCGGCAAGACCCTGCTGGCCCTGGCCGCCGGCCTGGCGCAAGTGCTGGAAACCAAGCTCTACAATGAGATCATCGTCACCCGCGTGACCGTGCCCGTCGGCGAAGACATCGGTTTCCTGCCTGGCACGGAAGAGGAAAAGATGTCGCCATGGATGGGCGCCTTCGACGACAACCTGGAAGTGCTGAACAAGTCCGACTCCGATGGCGGCGAATGGGGCCGTGCGGCAACGCAAGACCTGATCCGCTCACGCATCAAGATCAAGTCGCTCAACTTCATGCGCGGCCGCACCTTCGTCAACAAGTTCCTCATCATTGACGAAGCGCAAAACCTGACGCCGAAACAGGTCAAGACCCTCGTCACGCGCGCAGGTCCCGGCACGAAGATCCTGTGCCTGGGCAACATCGCCCAGATCGACACGCCGTACCTGACGGAAGGCTCCAGCGGCCTGACCTATGTGGTCGACCGCTTCAAGGGCTGGTCGCACAGCGGCCACGTGACCCTGGCTCGCGGCGAGCGTTCGCGCCTGGCCGACCACGCCAGCGAAGTGCTGTAAGTTGTAGCGGGCGGCGCGAGCTGCCCCAGTCATGCAAAAGCCCCGGCTGCAGCGATGCAGGCGGGGCTTTTTTCATGTGCGCAACTTTTTTCTGCGACATGTTCTAATACCGCTCCTTTCTTCCTGGACAACCCGCCCCATGCATCCCGCCCTGCAGTTGCTGCTCTGCTTCATTGTCTTCATGGTCCTCCACATTTCCGTCATGGCGGCCTGCGCCAGGCTGTTCGGCATCACGGTGCGCAGCATCAGCTATGGCGTCGGTCCCACCCTGCTGACCTGGGGCAAAGTCCACCTCAAGCTGCTGCCGCTGGCCGGCAATCTCGTGCTGAAGGATACGCGTGAGGAAACCTTGTATGACGACGATCCCTGCCTTGACGCCTACAACTTCCAGCCGCTGTGGAAGCAGGTGCTGCTGCCCCTGAGCGGCGTGACCGTGCTGCTGGCCTTGTCGCTGGGCATCATGGGAGTCTCGGGCTGGGAGCGCTTTATCGCCGCCTTCGGGCACATCGTCGCTGGCGCGCTGGCGCCCTTGTCGAGGGCGCAGGAATTGCTGGGTGAAGGGGAAATGTTTTCCCGTACGCATGGCTTTGCGCTGGTGTTCGCCCTGTTCTCATTAAAACTGTGCGCGTTCAACCTGCTGCCGTTTGCCGGCCTGAATGGCGGCCAGGTGCTGCTGGCCATCGCACGCGGCGGCCAGCCGTATGTGGCGTGGGAAGAAACGGCAGCAAAATGGCTGTTGCTGCCGGGGCTGGCGATCTTCCTGGCCTGGGTGATGGCGTTCGGCTGGCATGGCTGGCAAGCCATGGGGGCGTAGACCGGCTCGCGCACAAGCGCCAAGCCGGCCTTCACGCATCAATTGACCCTTCTGGCCGGCATATCCTGCCCCTCCTGACGCAACACCAGTTGTTGCGTCTTGCCATCGGCATCCTTGCTGAAGCGCACTTCCGCATCGACTTCATTCGAAAAGAAAGCCGTCTCGCTCATCGGCAGCATGGCCAGCTTGCGAAAACCCGTCACCTGGGCGAAGAACTTGTCGCCTTCGCGCGTCACTTCCAGGTAGACCTCGGGCGCCAGCGCATACTTGCCCACGTAGGCATCGAATTGCGCCGTCGTCATGGCAACCACCGTACGCGCCGGCTTGGCGGCGCTGGCGCGCTCGTGCACCGACTTCGATTCGCCGCCATCGTTGAGAATCAGCTGCGCCTCGCCCTTCGGTCCCCGCTCGAATTCGGCTGTGGTGAGCGTATTTTCAATCAGGAAACCATTTGGCGAATACGCCAGCATGCGTTGCGCCGGGCGGCCCGTGCGCTGCAGCAGCAAGTTGCCCTCGAAGTTGCGGATCGTATAGCCAGCCTTGTCGTTGATGGCGTACACGCCCGCATACGCATCCAGGATGGCGGGCTTGAGCGTGATGACCTTAATCTCGGGATATGGCCGGCCCACGGCGATGGCGGCAGCCTTGCGCGCCACCACGTCCGGGTCGACCAGGCCCGTGTCCGAGTTTTCCAGCACGGCCACGTAGACTTTTTCCTTGGGCAAACGCATCGCATACGTGGCAAAGCCATTGATGCCGCCACTATGGTGGATGACGGGCGTGTTTTGCCAAGTGCCCACCTTCCAGCCGTAGCCGGAGCGGGTCGTTTTACCATCGTTCAGCTTGGCTTGCGTGAACGCCAGCTCCCAAGTGGCGGCCTTGAGCAGCTTGCCGTCCGAAATGGCCGCATCCCAGCGCGCCAGGTCGTCCACGGTGGAGACGAGCGCGCCAGCCGCATACGGCTGCGTCATGCTCAAGGGCAAGTTCGGCACATAGGTCTCGCCCGAACGGATATGCCCGGCCGCACGCTTGACGGACTGACGCTCGTGGCCTTCGTAAGCCGTATCGTTCATGCCCAGCGGCACGAATATCTGCTGTTCCACAAACGTGGCATAGGGCTGGCCCGAAGCTTTTTCAATGATGGCGCCCAGCAGGAAATAGCCGGAGCTGCTGTAACTCCATTGGGTGCCCGGTTCAAAGTCCAGGGGATCGTTCTTGAAGAAATCGATCATCTGCGCCACGCTCAAGTCTTTCGTGCTGTTGGGCACAAATTCCGGCTTCCTTGTGTAGTCGTGGATGCCGGACGTGTGCGCCAGCAGCTGCGCGATCGTGATTTTCTTGCCGTGGGTCGGATAGTCGGGCAGGAATGTCGTGATGTCATCGGTAACGGCCAGCTTGCCCTGGTCGGCCAGCAAGAGGATGGCGACGGCGGTGAATTGCTTGGAAATGGAACCCAGGCGCAGCGACATGTCGGGCGTCAGCGGCTGGCCATCCTGCACGCTGGCCAGGCCATATGCCTTGCGCAACAGGGGCTGCCCATCCTTGACGACGATGACAACGGCGCCCGGTTCGGTGGACTTGTAATAGGGAGCGATGCTGGCGTCGATTTGCGCTGCCAGCGCCTGCTGTCGCGCAGTCAGTGGAGCGGGCTGGCCGGCCCAGCTGGCAGGGGTTTGCAACAGGATCAAAGTTGCAAGGCAGATGCTGGAAACGTTAAACATGCAGATCACTTTCATAGTAAGGATAAACAAGCTGGCCATGCCCTTGGCGGCGGCTATCGGATAATGGATATACCATAGGAAATATTTGCATTTAGCTCATCCAGCCTAACAGACGCCCCTGCAGCAAATCTCTCCCTTTGTCACGTGTCGCCATGCGCACCAGCATGCCGCTATTCTTTTTTGCAGACCTGTCGTATGCTCGACTCAGTGCCGCAAGGCAAACGACAAAGGAAGCGTTATTTTCACCTTCGACACCTGCGGCAAGCACCTGGCCCTGTGGGCGATCCGGGCCTACCAGCACCATCTATCGCCCTGGAAGAGATTTCGCTGCGCCTACCGCGTGCTGACGGGACGCGACAGCTGCTCCGCCTACGGCTACAAGGTCATCGCGCGCCATGGCTTGCGCACGGGACTGGCGCTGTTGCAACGGCGCCTGCGCGCCTGTGGCGAACGCCATCGCCAGCACCTGGCGCGGCATCCGCAAGCAAGACGCAGCGCGCGCCGCCAGGCCCAGGCCGGGTCTTGCGACTGCGACGTACCCTTGCTCGACTGCGCTTGCGACTGCGCCGACGTGGCCAGCCTGGCTGATTGCTCCCGGCCAGGCCGCGGCAAGAACCCGACGTGCTTCCGCAACGACTACACAGCCGGTACCGCACTGAAACGGCAACAGGAAGAACACCGCAAGAAGATCAGGCAGCGACAGGATTCGGATAGCTAAATTCACACAATAATTACAAATGAAATATTCATTCATGAAATGAATAATACCCATTATCACTGTGAATTGGCCGGCAGCGGCACGGCGGCCTATACTCATGGCGTCTCCCCTACACTGCTTCCCATGCACACCCAGCTCAGCCCGCACACGCCGCGGGCTTTTTGTTCCCCATACCTGCCACTTTGTTTTTTTGCACTTTTTAGCAATCGCCGGGCCTGCGTTTCCCCGCCTGCCCAGCTCCCGACAGGGAGCGCAACATGATCGTGCGCGAGCGTCCTTCGGCGCTACGGCTGTTCCTGGTCGTGCGCGGCTCCGTCCTGCCGCGCATCCGCACTACCCTGATCGTCAATACCCTGATCGCCACCCTCGTCACCTGGTGCCACGGCACCTTGTTCGACCACAAGGTCATCCTGACCACCATCCCGTTTACCCTGATCGGCTTGCCGCTGGCCATCTTCCTGGGCTTTCGCAACACGGCCGCCTATGACCGCTACTGGGAAGCGCGCAAGCTGTGGGGCGAACTGGTATTGCGCAGCCGCAATTTCTCGCGCCAGTGCCAGACGATGATACGCAGCGACACGCCAGCCCACGCCAGGCTGGGCCTGGAAGATGTGCGTGTGCGCATGATTTACCGCACCATCGCCTTTTGCCACGCCCTGCGCCACCAGTTGCGCGATACGCGCGGCCCGGCCGACTTGCAGCCGCTGCTGCGCCCGGCCGAATGGGAGGCGGCATGCAAGGCTGGCAACCCATCCGACTACCTGATGCTGCAAATGGGCCACGACCTGGCCGACTGCGTCAACCAGGGACGCATCGACAGCATCCTGGCCACGCAGATCGACAGCTCAATTTCTGCCATGGTAGGCGCTGGCGCCTCGTGCGAACGCATCCGCAGCACGCCGATCCCGTTTTCGTATTCGCTGCTGCTGCACCGCACGGCCTATCTGTACTGTTTCCTGCTGCCCTTCGGCCTCGTCGATTCCCTCGGGTTCATGACGCCCTTTGTCGTCGCCATCGTCGCCTATACCTTCTTTGGCCTGGACGCGCTGGGCGACGAAATCGAGGAACCGTTCGGCGAGGATGCGAACGATTTGCCCCTGTCGGCCATGTGCCGCGCCATCGAGATCAGTCTGCGCCAGTCCTTGCAGGACGACAATGTGCCACCGCCCATGGAAGCCGTCGATTTCCTGCTGAATTGATACGCACGCCAGCTTTCCCCTTGACCTTACCATCGGGGGAAGGCTTACAGTGGAGGCACTTAATCATTCAAGGAGTGCTTGCCATGTATCAGTTACAAGTTGAAAACATGAGCTGCGGCCATTGCGTCGGCTCGGTCACGAAAGCGGTGCAAGGCATCGATCCGCAAGCCCAGGTGCAGATCGACCTGGCCAGCAAGCGCGTGACGGTGGAATCGTCGAGTGAACTGGGCGCCATCAGCGCCGCCATCGTGGAAGCGGGCTACCCCGTTACCAGCGCGCAATAACAACCACGCGGTATCGGGACAGCCGGCCTTTGCGCCGGCTGTTTTCATTTACCCGTCCAGTTCCGGGTAATGGCGGAAAATGCCTTCCTCATTGAACGCGATTCTGCGCTTCGACTGCAGATAGCGGGCGATGTTCGGCCGCGCCGCCACCGCATCGTGCAGCTCGGACAGGAAGGGATACTCGGGCGCCAGGCGCGTCATGGCTTGCGGAAACGCATAACGCAAGCCGGCCAGCATCTGGAACAGCGACAGGTCGCCATACGTGAGCCGTGCACCCACAAGATACTGGCCGCGGCTGCGATTATTCAACAGGACCTGGGTGAAATAAGCGAGGAATTTCGGCAAGCGTGTTTGGCGGAAATCCGCGCTGCGCAGCAGGGCCGCCTGTTTCTGCTCTTCATAGTATTGATTCATCGACAGCGGATGGTGCGTATCGTGCACTTCCGTCAGCCAGTCGGCCATCGTCAGTTGCAGCTGGTTCAGCCACAAACGCCCGCTTTCCGCGCGCGGCGCCAGGCCCAGGCGCTTGCCCAGGTAGAGCAGGATATTCGTCGTCTGGCCGATCAGCAAGTCGCCGTCGCGCAGCACGGGCGGCGCGTAGGCCGCGTGTGGCGCACTGCCGCCATCAAGGCAGGCCAGCATGGCGGGAAGGCCTTGCCCCTTGCGTTCAGGCAAACGGGCGATATCGCGGTAGTCGGCGCCCGCCTCTTCCAGGGCCAGGCGGATGAATTCGCCGCGCCCCTGTATCGTAGGCCAGTAGTACAGTTCGTAAGCCATACCCACCTCCGTTGATTTACCTCAATGGCAGCAAGCCTTCTCTTCCGTGTCACCGGCCAGCCCCAGGCTTTGCAGGATGGGGCAATCGGGCTTGTCGTCGCCATGGCACGATTGCGCCAAATGGGCCAGCGTGTCGCGCATTTCCGTCAGCTCGGCAATGCGCTGGTTCAAGTCCGCGACATGGGCCAGGGCGATGCCTTTCACGTCTGCGCTGGCGCGCTGATCGTTCTGCCACAGCGACAGCAACTCGCGTATCTGCTCCAGCGAAAAACCCAGCCCGCGCGCGCGTTTGATAAAGCGCAAGGCATGCAAGTCGTTCTGCGTGTAGATGCGGTAACCGGCGTCGCTACGCGCGCTGGGTTTTAACAGGGCAATACTTTCGTAGTAGCGTATCATTTTTGCCGATACGCCCGTCTCGCTTGCCGCCTGACCGATATTCATCCTTATTGCTCCTTGGTATGCGCGTTACCTGCATGACTGCGGGCTTTCCAGCGGCGCAGCAACAGGGCATTGCTGATCACGCTGACCGAACTGAAGGCCATCGCCGCGCCCGCCACCATGGGGTTGAGCAAGCCGAAGGCGGCCAGCGGAATGCCGATCAGGTTATAAATGAAGGCCCAGAACAGATTCTGCCGTATCTTGCTGTAGGTGCGGCGCGAGATATCGATGGCGTCCGCCACCAGGGCCGGATCGCCACGCATCAGCGTGATGCCGGCCGCATGCATGGCCACGTCCGTGCCCGTGGACATGGCGATGCCCACGTCGGCGGCGGCCAGCGCGGGCGCGTCGTTGATGCCGTCGCCCACCATGGCCACTTTCGCGCCCTCGCCTTTCAGCGCGACAATTTTAGCGGTTTTATCGGCCGGCAACATTTTCGCCGCCACCGTGTCGATGCCCAGCAGCTTGCCGACGGCGTCGGCGCTGCCCTGGTTGTCCCCCGTCAACATCACCGTGCGGATGCCCAGGCTGTGCAGATGGGCAATGGCCGCCTGCGCGTTCGGCTTGACCTGGTCGCTGAAGGCAAACAGGCCCAGCAATTGCGTACCCGAGGACAGCCATGAGATCGTGTTGCCCGTGCTTTCCAGCGACAAGGCCTGTGCCGCCAAGGGAGTCATGTCGACGTTTAACTCCTGCATCAGCCGCGTGCTGCCCAGTTTCAGGTCCAGGCCGTCGACATTCGCCGCCAGGCCGCGCCCCGGCAAGGCCGACAGGGCCGTGGCCGGCAAGGGTTCGATGTGGCGGGCGCCAGCCGCATCCAGCACGGCCGTAGCCAGGCTGTGCTCGCTGCCGCGCTGGATGCTGGCCGCCAGCTGCAACAGCCGGGCTTCGGCTATGCCGTGCGCATGCAGGGCCGCCAGGGCAGGCTTGCCCACCGTCAGGGTGCCCGTCTTGTCGAACACGACGGTATTGACGGCGTGCGCCACTTCCAGCGCTTCCGCATCCTTGATCAGGATGCCGTAGCGGGCGGCAACACCCGTGCCGGCCATGATGGCGGTCGGCGTGGCCAGGCCCAGCGCACATGGGCAGGCGATGACCAGCACGGCCACGGCATTGATGATGGCGTTTTCCAGTTCGCCGGTCGCGAACCACCAGCCCAGCATGGTCAGCAGGGCCAGCAGCAAGACCACGGGCACGAAGATGGCGCTGACCTTGTCCACCAGGTGCTGGATGGGCGCCTTGGCCGCCTGCGCGTCTTCCACCAGGCGGATGATGCGCGACAAGGTCGTCTCGCCGCCCACCGCCTGCGTGCGCACCAGCAACAAACCATCAGCATTGATGGCACCGCCCGTGACCTTGTCGCCAGGATGCTTATCGACCGGCAAGCTTTCGCCCGTGATCAGCGATTCGTTGACCTGGCTGGCGCCCTCCACCACCACGCCATCGACGGCCACCCGTTCACCGGGGCGGATGACCACCAGGTCGCCCACTTTCACCTGTTCCACGGGCAAGTCGATCTCGACGCCGTCGCGGCGCACGCGGGCCGATTCCGGACGCAAGACCTGCAGCGCGCGGATGGCCGAGGCCGTCTGGCGCTTGGCGCGGCTTTCCAGCCATTTGCCCAGCAGCACGAGGGTGATGACGACGGCCGAGGCCTCGAAATACAGATGCGGCAGCATCTCGCCCGCCGTCAGCCATTGATAGACAGACAAGCCATACGCGGCGCTTGTGCCCAGCGCCACCAGCAAATCCATATTGCCGCTGCCGGCGCGGGCCGCCTTCCAGCCCGCCTTGTAGAAACGGGCGCCAAAGTAGAACTGGACGGGCGTGGCCAGCGCGAATTGCAGAGCGCCGGGCAGCATCAGGTGGATGCCGGCCCACTCGAGCAGCATGGGAAGCATCAGCGGGAAGGCCAGAACGGCCGCGAACGCCACTTTCAGGCCGTCGCGGTTGGGCGCCACCGCGGGCGCGCTGGCCTGGCTGGCGGCGGGTACCGTGGCGGCATAGCCGGCCTTGTCGATGGCGGCGATCAGGGTGGCGGCATCCGCGCCGCCCGTGACCTTGATGCGCGCGCTTTCCGTGGCCAGGTTGACGCTGGCGGCCAGCACGCCCGGCACCTTCAGCAAGGCTTTTTCCACCCGGCCCACGCAAGACGCGCACGTCATGCCGGCGATGTTCAGGTCGATCTCGCGCTGCGCCACCGTGTAGCCGGCCTTTTCCACGGCCGCCTGCAAGGCGGCCAGGGGAATCGGCGTGTCGGAACTGACTTTGGCCACTTCGGTGGCGAGGTTGACGCTGGCCTGGGTCACGCCCGGCACGGCGGCCAGGGCCTTTTCCACGCGGCCCACGCACGAGGCGCAGCTCATGCCTTCGATGGCCAGCGCCTGTGCGTGCGCGGCGGCGGGAGGGGAAATGGCGGGAGCGAGTGCACTCTGATTCATGGCAGATCCTGTACGAAAGATTAACTGATAGGTACAGGATCTGCCATCCCATGATGGGAAGGTCAAGCCCTATTTGTCATGTGCGCCGGGCTTGCAGGAAACAGCTTAGCGCACCACGCAGTCGACGGTGGCAGGCTTGCTGCCGCCTGCCGCGCTGCTTGGGCCCGGTGACGACGATGAAAAGACCGGCGGCGGCGTGAACGGGATGCCGGGGTTGACGGGCAAAGGGACGGGCGGCTGCCTGAAGTTGGGCGTGAAACCAAATTGCCCGGCAGAAAAATTTTGCGCCCCGGCAGGATTGGTCACATGAATCAGGCCGTCGAGTACCTGCACATACAGACCTGGCACCCGCGGCTGGCTTGCCGGGACCGGTCCCGGTCCCGGTCCCGGTCCCGGTGCAGGCAACGACAGCGATCCAGGCGGGATGACGGTGGCAATGAACGTCGTGCCGCGAATGCCGATGGTGGCGGCCGGCGTCTTCATCTCGAAGCGCTCCTTGTTGCGTTTGCCCAGCAATCCCGTAACGGAGCGCAAGCCCCCCTTGAGCAGGCTGAAGATGGCGTGGTCGCCATCGGGCTGCTCGGCCGTGTAGCTGAATTGTTCGATCACGAAACTGGTATTCGGTTTCAAGGTGATTTCGCTATTGTCGATCAGCTTGATCAAGGCATAGGTTTCCTTTTCCGTCAGCAAGGTATCGCCCTGCTCGACCTCGGACTTGACGGCCAGGATCTTCACCTTGCCATCGGCCTTCTTCGCCATCAGCGGGCCACTCAGTTGCGTCACCGTGCCGGCCACCTGACCAGCCCAGGCATGCGCTACCGCGCACGTCAGGGCCAGCCACAGCAGCGCCTTGGCGGCAACCTTAGTTGCAAAATGTTTTTTTGGCATCGAATTTATATCCTGTCGATTGATCACTGGCGTCGGTAACTGCCTTGTTGTCCGGTGTCTTGTCGTCGGCCTCCCTGGCTGCCAGCGACGTGGGGGGCAGCGTGGCAGTGGACCGGTCCGCCTGCTTGATGATGCTCAGCGTACCGTCGATCACATTGCCCACGCTGCCATCGACAACCGGCTTGCCCGTAGCGGGCAGGAAGATCGCATCGGGCATGACCACGATGCCATCCGGTGCCAGCAAGGTCACGTCGGCGCGTTCGCGGTTGATGCGCACGCCGGAGGTCCCCGTGATGCTGCCCGCCTTGGCCAGCACGCTCATGCTCGATACCGTGGGCACCGTAAAGCTGGCATTGCCGGCGAAGCGCACGTTGCTGCCCGCGCTGGCCAGCAAACTGCCGCCGCTGGCGACCCTGGCGCCACCGTCGAAGCTGATATCGCGCCCCGCAGTCAGGCTGATGTCTCGCGCCGCCATCAACTGTGCGCCATCGGCGAGGGCCACGTCCGTACTGGCCGTGATCGCGATATCGTTACCCACGATGGCGCCGTTCACGGTGACGGGACTGTGCGCCGTCAGCGCCACATTGCCGCCATTCGCATTGATGCTGCTGGCCACGATGCCTCCCGTGTTCTCGATGGCGACATTGCCGGTGCCCGTGACGAGCAGTCCCAGCGCCAGGCTGCCCGGCGTCGAGGTATTCTTCAATACAATGCCGCCCGCGGCGCTGTTGTTGGCACTAAAACTGTCCACCTGGTTGCCTGCATTGTCCAGCAGCGTGCCATTCTGCGATTGCGTGGCCAGGCTGGTGGCGACGACGGCGCCATCCTGGCCAATCGCGCCATTGAGGGCGCTCAGGCTGACATCGCGCGCCGCCAGGCTGGCAAAACGCAGGTCGCCTGTGGACTGCCTGATGGCCAACTGGCCTGCCAGCTTGATGGCGCCCGCCGCCTGGCTGAAACTGTTGGCGATCAACAGGTTGCCGCTACCGCCGAGCAAACCGCCGCTCTGCGCGTAACGATCCATCGACAGGGTGCCATTCAACACCAGGTTGCCGCCGCTGATTTCCAGGCCAGCCTGGCCACCGAGCATGGAATGGTCTTGCACGCTTTCGCCCAGCGTCAGGCTGCCGCCCGTCAGCAGCAAGCCCGACGCACTGGTCAGGCTCTTCAGCGTCGTGCTGCCGGCTGCCGCGCCATACGTGACGATGCCGCTGCTGCGCGAAAAATCGACGGCCAGCACATTCGTGCCTTCCGGGACCACGCCGCCATCCCAGTTGGCCGCATCGCTCCACAAGCCGTTGCCGCTGCCGACCCAGGTCGACAGCAATTTCTGCGTGATCGTCGCCTGCGCCGTGCCACCCGTGGCATCGAGCACGTAGTTGCCCGCATCGGCACCTGCCAGGCGGAATCCGCTGGCAGTCACCAGCTTGCCGGCACCGGCATTGCGGTCGGCAAAGCTGCCGCTGCCGCCCGTCACGCTCACCGCATCCTGGCCCAGCACTCCGCTGGCCGTGGCGCTGACGGCTGCGGTACTGGTACCGTCGTACACCTTGTTGGCGGCGCTCAAGCCCGCCAGGGTCAGGGTGGCCGGCGTGATACTGGCCAACAATCCCGTCGGCAAGACGATGAAGTAATTGCCCGCATCCTGCCCCGCCAGCGCGACACCGCTCAAGGTTACAGCCTTGGCCATGCCCACATTCTTGTCCGCGAAGCTGGCCGCCGCCGAGACATTCAGCATATCGCCAGCGATGCGGTCATCGCCAAAACGCACGGTAGCACCCGTCGCACCGTCATAAATCTTGCTGTCAGCTACGCCCGACACAGTCAATGCACGCGCCGCGATATTTGCCGTGGTGCTGCCACTGTTCGCGCTCAATACATAGTTATTGGCATCGGTGCCGCTGACGCCGACATTATTCACGCTGACGGTCTTGTTGATGCCCGCGTTCTTGTCGCCGAAGGCGGCCGTGCCTGCCAGCGTCAGCACGTCGCCTTCGATGCGGTTGTCGCCGAACGTCACGTCCGCGCCCGTCTTGCCATCGTAAATCTTGCTGACGCCATCAAAACGCACGTCCAGCGTGCGCGCCGCGATATTTGCCGTGGTGCTGCCGCTGCTATTGCCCAGCACGTAGTTGCCCGCATCGGTGCCGCTGACGCCGACATTGCTCACAGTGACCGTCTTGCCATTGCCCGCGTTCTTGTCGCCGAACGCGGCCGTGCCTGCCAGCGTCAGCACGTCGCCTTCGATGCGGTTATCGCCGAACGTCACGTCCGCGCCCGTCTTGCCATCGTAAATCTTGTTGACGCCATCAAAACGCACGTCCAGCGTGCGCGCCGCGATATTTGCCGTGGTGCTGCCGCTGCTATTGCCCAGCACGTAGTTGCCCGCATCGGTGCCGCTGACGCCGACATTGCTCACAGTGACCGTCTTGCCATTGCCCGCGTTCTTGTCGCCGAACGCGGCCGTGCCTGCCAGCGTCAGCACGTCGCCTTCGATGCGGTTGTCGCCGAACGTCACGTCCGCACCCGTCTTGCCATCGTAAATCTTGCTGACGCCGCCAAAACTCACGTTTAGCGTGCGCGCGCCGATATCGACGGTAGTGTTGCCCGAGTTCGGGCTGAGCACATAGTTGCCCGCGTCCTGGCCCGCCAGCGTGCCGGTGGCGACATCATAGGCAACACTCTTGGCGTTGCCCACCTGCTTGTCGCTCATATAACCGTGCAAGCCCTGGATGCTGACCTGGTCACTTCCCAGCAAGCCCTCGAAATAACCGTTGAGATTGACTTGCTTGCTGCCATCGTAAATGCGGTTCTGCCCCGAGGAAACACCATACGTAAGCGCGCGCGCGCTGATGCTGGCCGTCCCCTCCACCGTGGTGGCATCCAGGCTGTAGTTGCCCAGCGAATTATCCAGCAGGCTGATCCCGCTAGCGTGCACGGCCTTGCCGTTGCCTACATTCTTATCGAGGAAGACGACATTGCCGCTGGCGCGGACGGTGTCACCCGTCACCACATTGCCCAGCACAAAACTGGCATTGTCGAAGCCCAGTTGCGCGTCATACACCTTGTTGCCCCCCAGGCTGACCGTCAATGCGCGCGGCAGGATGGCCAGCGTGGCGCCCCTCACGTCGATGTCGTACTTGGTTGACCATAATCCCGTCAAGGCGTAATTACCGACGTTGCGCGCATTTCCGTAACCGAGGCTGCCGCTCACGGCCGTGTCGCCGTCGAGGAAACCCGCATAGCTCACGCTGCCAAGGAAACCGGCGAGCATTCCATCATAGACACGGCTGGACGCGCCACCGGACGCCGTCACCAGCAGCGGCTTGAGGAAATCCTTCAGCATCGGCGTCGTATAGCCATCGTAAATACGCCAGACATCGCTGAAATTGAAATCGATGAAGCTGCCTTGCTGCTTCATCGCTGCCGAACTGAGGCCACTGGAACTGCCCGCATCGCCTTGCACGAGCGACGTGTCGGCATTGTAGAATCCATGGGCAAAAGTCGACCCGGTGGCCACCCTACCCGCCACGGCACCGACACCCGCATAGCCGTCGCCATGCACGGCACCGCTGCTGAAGACATGGCTGACGCTGCCGGTACTTTCGCCCACCAGGCCACCCATGTTTTCCTGCGTCAAAATGGAGTCAGCGTTATCGGCACGGCCCACGGCGCCGCTGGCGTAGGCGTCGTCGATGCTGCCCCCGTTGGTGCCAACCAGTCCGCCGATATTGCGTCCGCCACTGGCACTGCCAGTGGCATACGACCGTCTGACGCGGCCCTGGTTGTTGCCCACCAGGCCACCGATCATTTCACGCGCGCCTTTGACCGTACCGGTCGCATACGAAGCGTCGATGCTGGCGCCAGCCTGATTCTCCCCCACCAGGCCGCCAATATTGCCGCCATTGTCAACATTGAAGCCGGTGACATAGCCGCTGGCGCCGGCATTGCTGACAATGCCGGCATTGAGGCCGGCCAGCCCGCCCACGGCGCGCCCACCGGTGACCGTGGCACTGCTGCTCACATTGTCCAGTGTGCCGCCAAGGTTCATGCCCACCAGCGCGCCCACATTCTGGCGGCCCGCCACGCTGCCGCCTTGCAAGACCACGTTGCGCACGATACCGCCTTCCACCTTGCCAAACAGGCCAACGCCGGCTGTCGCGGACGAGGTGGCCGCATTGATCTGCAATCCACCGATCACGTGGCCGGCGCCGTCAAATGTTCCCGCATAGCCAGCGCCATCGCCGCCGGCGATGGCGGCAAAACCGGCATTCTGGTTCCAGCTAACCGTGCCGCTGGCGTCGATGTCGCCGGCCAGCACATAGTGATTACCCATGCCCAGGCTGCCTATCCCCTGCAAGCCGAAAATATCGGCGATGCGGTATGGGGTGAGGCCCGTCCCATCGCCGCCGTATACGCGCAAGAAACTGCCGTTGGCGATGGTGAAATTCTTGGCTGCAAAAATTGGCAGGCTCGCTGCGCTTTGCGACCATGCTCCGCCGTCGAGCGTGAACGTCTCGCCCACCTGCACGGCTGCCGTGGCGGCGATGCCGCTGGCGGCGCCCACACGCAAATTGCCCGGCAAAGTCAAGGCAGCGCCGATACGCATGTCCGCGCCGCTGCGCAGCTGCAGGGTGCCCTCCGTCGGCAGGTTGCTCAGGTTGAGCGCCCCCGTCACCCTCAGCGTTCCCATGAACGCCGTGCTGCCGATGTTGATGTTCGCTGCGCTGATGGTTTTCAATTCCGCTTCGGACAGACCCAGCGCCGTCAGCGTGTCGGCCGCGTTGCCACCGATATCGATGGTGCCAGACTGGGTATATTTGCCGAGCAAGACCGCATTGCCTGACAGTGAGCCAGCCGCCCCGGCCAAACTCATATGGTCAGCCGTCAATTGCACGGTATCGGCATGCAAGCCGCCAGCGCCGCCGATACTCAGCGAGCCACTGCCGGCCATCGTGGCCAGCACGCTGCCGCCGCCCTGGTGCACGGTGACGCCTGCATCGATGTTCAGCGGCCCCGCCGTTTCCAGCTCCAGGTTCTTCACGCCGGCCGTTCCGCCAACGACCGGCAAATCGATCATTTGCGACGCGGTCAAGCCCGCGCTATTGCCGCTGCTGCCGATATGCAAGGTAGCGCTGGAGATCGCGTTCAAGTCTTCGTTCGACAGGCCCAGGGTGGTGCCGGGCTTGGCGCCCAGCGTGATGGCGCGCGCATTGGACGTGGCGCTCAGCGTCACCTTGGCCGCTCCCGTCACCCCGCCGGCATCAATGCCGCCGCGCAAGTCCATATTGTCGGCTTGCAACTGGAACTGCTGTCCGGCCACGCCGCTGCCCGTCAACTGCCCGCCTGTGCCATTGAGCGCAATGCTGCCGCCAATCGCGTTCGACAGCAGGCTGATATTGGCGCCGCCCACATCGGCCTTGCCGGCCGCGCCAAAGGCAATCTCTGGCGCCGTCAACACCAGGCTGCCGTTGCTTGTCTTGATCAGGGCGTTGACGCTGATACGGTTGCCCGCCTCTACCGAGAGTCCCACGCCGGCATTGAGATTGTTGACATCGCTCATGAATGTCACGTTATTGCTTGCCTGCAGGCGCACATTGCTGGTGGCACCCGAGATCAGGCTGGCATCGAGGTTGTTCGACGCATCGGGAAACACATTGCTGAAATCCTCGGCATCCTGCAAGCCATTGCCGCTGCTGCCAGCGACCACGTTGATGTCGCTCGGATCGAGCAGCCAGTCACCCGTCTTGCCGCTGCGCGAGCGGGCGCGCGTATCGACGCGGATGCCGTCGACGGCCAAGGCGCGCGCGCCCGAGGTTTCGACCAGGCCGCCGTTACCGGAGGCGGCCCCGCCGCGCGCGGAAATGCTGCCGTACACTTGTGCGGAATCATTGCCCCATACGATGACCTTGCCGCCGTCGCCACGGTCGACGGCATCGGCCGTGACGCTGACATTCTTGCCGACGAGCACTTGCCGCGCATGCTGCACGTCCGCGTTCTTGCCCTGGTAGTCGCCGCCCAGCAAGACCGTGCCGCCGCCCGTGGCGCCGCTGGCGTCGATCGCCGCATTGCCCAGCATGCCTACCTGCTCGCCCAGCACACGGATCTCGCCGCCCTTGCCCGCCGCGCCGGTGGCGCTGGTCACGCTGCCCGCTTCCAGCAGCGCCTTGCCGCTGGCCTTGAGCACGATCCTGCCATTCTCGCCGACGACGGCGCTGTTAGCGTTGAGCACGCCGCGCTGGCCGACCAGCGCACCGGCCATGCCGATGCTGCCGCCCTGCGCAATAATCTGCCCCAGGTTCAGCGCCTGGTCGCTTGGTGCCGAGACCAGCACGCGCAATTGCGGATTGCCGGGATCGGCCAGTTGCACGCTGCGCCCCGCTGCCAGGATCACTTCGCCGTTCGGCGCCGTGATGATGCCCGTGTTTTCCACGTTCGGCGCGATCAGCAGCACTTGCCCGCCCTTGCCCGCATTGATCACACCAGCATTGCTGACGCCGCCGGCCACGCTGCCGGCCGTGAACTGGTGCTTGCCGGCCAGGAAGTCCTCATTCGACATGCCCAGGCTGGACGCCACCAGACCGTTCACGTCCACCTTCGCGCCTTGGCCGAAGACGATGCCGTTCGGGTTGATCAGGAAAACCTTGCCATTCGATTCCAGGCTGCCCAGGATCTTGCTGGGGTCTTGTCCCGTGATGCGGTTGAGCACGGCGCTACTGCCGTTTTGCTGGATGAAGCGCGTGATCTCGCCCGCATGGATGGAAAAGCTCTGCCAGTTGATGATGGTGTTGGGCGTGTTCGTGATCGAGAAGATGTTGCCCTGCTGGTTGAACGTCGCTTGGCCATTGACCACCTGCGGCAAGGCAGGGTTGGCCTGCGCGGCACCGAAGCACGAGGCCATCAACAGCGCCAGCACCGTGCGGCGCAAGGGCGGCGCAAGGGGTAATGAAAAGGCGGGCGTCAGGATGAAAACAGAGGCGTGCTGGGCGTGGTTGTGCATGGTGTTCATCCTGATACTAATAAGCCAAGGCGAGGCGGAAATGCAGGCGGTTGGCATCGCGCTGGCCCGTGTCGCCGGCATTGACGACATGGGCGTAGTCGAGTTGCAGATTGGCGTAGCGGCTCAGCAGCAAACGCAGGCCGAGACCGCCGCTGGCGATACCCTGCGAGGTAGTTTCGCCTGGCAGCGCATGGTTGCGGCGCAGCCAGGCCGTGTCATAGAAGGCCAGCGCGCGGCACTGATAGCCGAGCGCCACGCCGCACCAGTTCGGCGTGTACAGTTCCAGGTTCAGGTTGACACCCGAATCATTCGCTACCTCGCGCTCGGCAAAGCCGCGCACGGACGCGGCGCCGCCGGCGCCGAACTGCTCGCCGGGCACCAGCGCGTCCGGCGTGACCTGGGCATTGAACAGGGCGCGCCATTGCCAGTCGCCGGCCAGCACGCGGCTCGCGCTGGCGCTCAACCGCGCCGTGTTGTAGGCCGCCTTGGCGTGCGCGCGCACGCGGTCGAAATCGGCTTGCCCGCCGTGCTTTCCGCCAGGGATATTGTGCGCGAAGGTGACCGCCACGCTGCTCTCGCCCGTGGGCAAGGTCCAGTTGCCGATATAGCTGACGCTGAGCGGGTGCACGGTGACGTCGGCGCCCAGCTCCATGCCGAACAATTGGACGCTGTTGCGGTAATCCTTGTAATCGATGCCGTACACGAGCTTGGGTTCGAAATCGCCGCGGCGGGCAAAGTTCTGGTTGTAGCGGATGCCGGCCATGCTGCCCTGGCCGCTGACGGCCAGGTCGAAAATACCGGCCGAAATGCTGCCCGAATCGACGTTCGAATAGCTGGCAAAAAAATCCATCGAGTCGCCCAGCGCATACAGCGGCAAGTGGTAGCCGGCGCCATACACGCCCACCTTGTCCGGCTTTTCCAGGCTGCTCGTGTATTGCAGGCTGGCGACGTGGTCACGGCCGAACAGGTTGGCATGCTGCAGCACCACGCCCACGTGCGTCTTGCCCGTCTGGGCATTGCCCGTATTATCCACGTTGAGCATGGCCTTCCACGGCCTTTCATCGGCCACCGTGACGATGGCATCGATGGCGCCCGCCGGCTCGTCGGCCTGCAGGCGCACTTCGATCTTGCGCGCCGGATTTTCATTGGCCAGCTTCAGGCTTTGCGACAGGGCCGGCAGATTCGGCGTCTCGCCTTCACGGAGAAGCGGCAAGGCACGCCGCACGTTGGCGTCGTCCACATAGGCATTGCCGCTGATGGCGACCTTGCCCAGCGGCGTTTGCAGCACGTTCAGGCGCACCACGCCCCGC
Source organism: Janthinobacterium sp. TND4EL3 (assembly GCF_900156175.1). Classification (GTDB taxonomy): domain Bacteria; phylum Pseudomonadota; class Gammaproteobacteria; order Burkholderiales; family Burkholderiaceae_D; genus Janthinobacterium. The sequence goes on along the minus strand of NZ_FTMV01000003.1, from coordinate 224,836 downwards.
TCCAGTTCCTGCTCAGGCAATTGCACCTGCACGGCGCTGTAGCCACGCTCGCGGTAAGCCCCTTCCAGCACCTCGACGGCGCGGGCAATATCGGAAAAATCGCGCTGCGGCCCCGCAAACGGCGCCAGCAAGGTTTGCACCTGGGAGTCGCTGAGCAGGGTGTTTCCCTGCACATCAAAGCGGCTGATGGCGAAGCGCGGCACGCCGTCCTCCTGCGCGGCAGGCGCGGCCTCATCCATGGAAACGGCAGCGCCGGCGGCGCCGACGGCGAACAGCAGCGCGGAACCCGCAAGCAGGTGCACCAATCGATATGTCATGTGAAGGATTTCTTGTGCAGCCGGACAAGGGCGCGGTCCCGCAGGTACCACGGCACTGTATCCGGCAATGGATTGAAGACAAATTTTAGACGGCTTTTAGTTTCCAGTCAGAAATTTCTGCCTTTTTCCTGCGATTTTCATGGTGGCCACACCATACATCATGCAGACAAGCGCGAAAAAATGATGCAAGAAACAACATTTTCCTATCAAATCAAGACCTTATTTGCTATGCAACACCGTCACGCCATCCCAGTCCGCTGGCGGCGGTGCAAGGCGGTACTGCGCCAGCCGCTCAGCGTACAGACGGTACAGTCCGTCTTCGGGGAAGTCCGCCTGCAGGTGCGCCACGGCGGCAGCTGCCGCCTCCCACTTCCGTGTGCGCAACAGCGCGAGGGCCTCGCTCCAGCGCGCTAGCTGGGCCAGCTCCTGCGCATCCGCATCGCCTGCCACGGCCCGTGGCTCGAAGATAGCCACGGCCTCCTGCTTGCCCAACACCCTGACCAGGTCCAGCTCGCGGTACAGGAAAGCAGGGGCGGCCGCGCGCGTGGCCGCCCCCACGACGATGCCCACGCCATACAGCTTGCTGGCCCCCTCCAGGCGCGCGGCGAGGTTGACGTTGTCGCCCATCACGGTATAGGCGCGGCGGATGCGCGAGCCCATGTCGCCCACGTGCATGGCGCCCGTATTGATGCCGATGCCGATGCGCAGCGGCGGCCAGCCGCGCGCACAAAATTGCTGGTTCAGCCGCGCCGCGCTTTGCTGCATCAGCAGGGCGCTGGCCACGGCCCGGCTGGCGTGATCGCCAAAGGCCACCGGCGCGCCCCAGAACGCCATCACGGCGTCACCGATGTATTTGTCCAGGGTGCCGCCATGGCTGTCGCGAATATCATGCGACATGGCCGTCAGGTATGCATTGATGTATGCGCGCAGCGCGGCAGGCGCCAGCTGCTCGGAAATGGCCGTGAAGCCGCGCACGTCGGCAAACAGCACCGTCAATTCACGGTTCTCGCCTTCCATGGTGTAGCGCTGCGGATTATCCGCCATCTCGGCAACCAGTTCGGGCGCCACGTACTCGCCAAAGCGGGCCACCAGCGCACGCCCCTTGCGCACCTCGAAAAAATAGCCCCAGGCCAGGTTGACGATGAACAGCGCAACGATCAGCAGCAGCATCACGGCGCTCCCCAGCACCAGGTCGCACATGGCGTACAGGTACAGATTGAGGCCTATGGTGGCCGCCAGCGCAGCAAGCGTGGCCAGCATGACGCCGGCCGGCGGCAGCACGGCCAGCGCGCCGGCCAGCAGCAAGCCCACCGCCAGCACCTGCAGCAGTTCGAGCGCCGAAGCGTAGTCGGGGCGCGCCTTGAAGCGGCCGTCGAGGATGGACTTGATCAGGTTGGCGTGCACTTCCACCCCCGGATATTCCGCGTTCACGGGTGTGGCGCGAACATCGTTCAGGCCAGGTGCCGTGGTGCCGACGAGCACGATGGCCCCCTTCAGCAGTGCGGGCGGAACGCTGCCGGCCAGCACATCGGACGCCGACACGTAGCGGAACGCCCCGCCACCGGGACCGCCCCTGCCGCGGTACTGCACCGTCGTGGTCAGCGCCTCGCCGACGGGTATCGCTGTCGCGCCGCGCGGTGCAAACAGCACAATATGTTCCAGGCCGCCATTCGCCAGTTCGCGCGCCGACAGGCTATCGGCCGTGGCCGTAAAATGCGGCGCGATGGCGCGCGCCTGCAGATAGACGGCGGCCGTGGCCAGTGACAGCGACGGATAATAGCCGTCGCCGATGCGCGCAAGCAGGGTCGATGAGCGCACCACGCCATCGGCGTCGGTCAGGGCAGTGAAAATGCCGGCGCCTCGCGCGGCCGCCTGCAGGGGCGCGATATTGGCTTCGTAGCCGCGCGCCACGTAGGCCGTGACCGTGCGCCCGTTCAGGTCGGCGACGGTGAAGGCGGGCTTGGGCAGCACGCCCTTCCTTTGCTGCTCCGAGACACTGTAGCCGAGCACCACGGGCTGGCCGCGCATGGCCTCGGCAAACAGGCCGTCGTAGTCCATGGCCGGGCGCAGCTTTTCCAGCTGCGCCGGCAAGCCGGGCACGCCGGCCAGTTCGCCATGCGCCAGGCCTTGCAGCACGGCGTAGCCGGAGCTGGTATCAGGCTCGGGAAAGGAAATATCAAAGCCCAGTGCGGCCACGCCGTAATGCCCGGTGAGCTGGCGCACCAGGCGCGCCTGGATGTCGCGCCCCCAGGGAAAGCGCCCTACCCGTGCCAGGCTTTGTTCATCGATATCGACGATGACGATACGGCTGTCGAGCTGCGGCTTTTCCGCGCGCATGCGCCAGTCGCCCAGCATGGCGTCCAGACGCGCAATGTTTTCGTTGCCAGCCAGACAGGCGATGGCAGCGCCCAGGATCAGGAGCACGCCCAGCAGCCAGCGCGCGCCATGCCTGCGCAAGGCCGGCGACAGCGTCAAGGGGTATAGCCCGGAATGGCCGCCTCGTCGACGGCATCGATCTGGCTCGGATGCAGATGTTTTTCAGCGAAGGTCAGGTACACCTTGCTGCGGATGAAAACGTCAAACAGTTCCGGGTCGATATGCCCGTTCAGGCTGAAATTGCCCAGAATGCGCAAGGATTCGGACAGCGACTTGCCCTTTTTATATGGCCGGTCGCGCGCCGTCAGCGCCTCGAAAATATCGGCGATCGCCATCAGCCGCGCCGGCACCGACATCTGCTCCTTCGTCAGCCCCCGCGGATAGCCCTTGCCGTCCATGCGCTCATGGTGGCCGCCCGCGTACTCGGGCACCTTGCTCAGGTGCTTGGGCCACGGCAGCGCTTCGAGCATGCGGATCGACACACTGATATGGTTGTTGACAATGGCCCGCTCGGCCGCCGTCAGGGTGCCGGCGCGGATGGTCAGGTTTTCCATCTCGTCGGCGTCCAGGAAATCGCTCAATTCGCCGTCGGCCGCGCGCCAGCGGCGGCGGGCAATCTGCCGCACTCTTTCCTGGTCGGCTGGCGCCATGCTCTCGCCGCCGATGTTAACCCTGCGGATGAAGTCGCGCTCCTCGCGCAGCGCGGCCTGTTCCAGCTCCAGCGCGCGGGCGATGGCGTCTTTTTGCCGCGGCTGCGCCGCCTGCTGGCGCAGGGCCGCGATCTCGGCGTCGCGCAGCAGCACTTCGTAGCGCGTGTCGATCAGAGCGATGCGATCAAAAATGGTTTCCAGCTTGGTGGCCTTGTCGACCACGTGCACGGGCGTGGTGATCTTGCCGCAGTCGTGCAGCAGTCCGGCCAGCCACAGCTGCTTGCGCTCGTTCTCGCTGAGCCGGAAATCGGCCAGCGGCCCGCTTTCAGTTGCATGCGCGGCGTCGGCCAGCAGCATCGTCAGCTCGGGCACAAACTGGCAATGGCGCCCCGTGTACGGCGACTTTTCATCGATGCCGATATTGATCAGGGTGACTAGCGATTCGAGCAACTCTTCCAGTTGTGAAATCAGCAATTGATTGGTCAGCGCCACCCCCGCCTGCGCCGCCAGGGCTTCGATAAAACGCTGGTCGGTCGGCGAAAAGGCGCGCACCTGGCCAGTCTCGCCATCCTTGGCATTGATCAGCTGCAGCACGCCGATCAAGTCTCCCTCGTGATCGCTCATGGGCACCGTCAGGATCGATTGCGTGTGGTAGCCGTGGTGGCGGTCGAAATCGCGCATGCCGGAAAAATTGAAGGCTTCGTCGCGATACACGTCGGCGACATTCACGCAGCGGCGCAGGTTGGCGGCATACGCGGCCACCGATGCCAGGTTGGCCTGGCCGGCGGCGTCAAACAGGGGCACGCCGGGCAAGCCGACGTCCGCCCCTTGGACGATGCCCAGGCTATCGTTGACACTGATGTGAAAATCGAGCTGGCGGCCGTCCGCAGCCGGCCGGTACAGCGTGGCGCCATCGGCGCCGCTCATGCTCTTTGCCAGCAAAACGATGCGCTGCAACAACGGTCCCAGATCGCGGCCCTGCCCCCCCTGTCCATGGCCGAGCGCGACACTAAGCTCGGTCAATTGCTCCAGTCTGTGGGCGATTTTCTCAGGATGCAGCTGAGGCATGTTGGCAACGATCAGGTAAGGAAGTGGGGAAGTCGGCAAGCGCCAGTGTAACGGCCGTCCGCCGCACTGTACATTACTTAGTCACAACAGAATGAAATAACTTGCCGTATTGCAACACAGACAAATGTTGCCGCTAATCTCATTAATTAGAATAGAATCAACAATAATTACACTGTAACAAGGCACTGAATGAAATTCACGTTCAGGGGCGTACGCGGCTCCATCCCCTCCCCCGGACCGCGCACGGCCCGCTATGGCGGCAACACCACGTGCATCGAAGTGCGCACCGACGATGACAGCCTGATCATTCTCGATGCGGGCAGCGGCATCTTTTCCCTGGCGCAGCAGCTGCCGCCGGGCCAGCCCGTCGACGCGCACGTCTTCATCACGCACAGCCACTGGGACCACATCCACGGCTTGCCCATGTTCTCGCCCCTGTTCGTGGCTGGCAACCGCATGCGCCTACATGGCGCCCTGGACGCCATCAGCGGGCGCGGCATCGAGCACGTGATGGCGGTGCAGCTGCAAGGCAGTTATTTTCCCGTCAGCGAAGCGGCCATGGCGGCCAGCATCGAGTACCGCACCCTGGCGCCGGGCGACACCGTCGACGTGGGCGGCGCGCGCGTGCGCGGCGCGGAAATGAACCATCCGGTCGTCAACCTCGGCTACCGCATCGACTGCGGCGGCGCCTCGCTGTTTTTCAGCGGCGACCATGAACCGTTCTACAACCTGCATCCGCCCGGCCACACCGAGCACGCGGACTGCGCGGCGCGCAATGCGCAGCGCCAGGCCGGCATCGATGCGCTGGTCGCCGGCGTCGATGCGCTGATCATGGATTGCTCGTACACGCGCGAGGAATACCCGGGCAAGCAGGGCTGGGGCCACGGCACCTTCGACGCCGCCTTCGACCTGGCCCTGCGCTGCGGCGCGCGGCGCCTGTACTGCACCCACCACGAACCGACCCGCAGCGACGAGCAGCTCGAAGCCGTGTTTGCCGACGTGATGGGCCGCTATGCGAGCCGCCTGGCCGGCCTGCAGGTGTTCCTCGCCTGCGAGGGGCTGACGGTGGAACTGGCCGGCGCATAAAAAAGGGAGCCGCAAGGCTCCCTTTTTACTGACGTTGGCTATCCATTACATTATATGGTGGCCAATCCACCAGGCAACCGCCGCGACGAAGGCCGATGCGGGAATCGTGAAGATCCAGGCCCAGACGATATTGCCCGCCACGCCCCAGCGCACGGCCGACATCTTCTGCGACGAGCCGACGCCGACGATGGCGCCCGTGATGGTGTGCGTGGTCGACACGGGAATGCCCAGCGCCGTCGAGACGAACAGGGTGATCGCGCCGCCCGTTTCGGCGCAGAAGCCGCCGACCGGTTTCAACTTGGTGATCTTCTGGCCCATGGTCTTGACGATGCGCCAGCCGCCGAACAGGGTGCCGAAGCTGATGGCCGTGTAGCATGAGATGATGACCCACATCGGCGGCATGGCATCGGCCGCGCTGGAGTAACCTGCGGCAATCAGCAGCATCCAGATGATGCCGATGGTTTTTTGCGCATCGTTGCCGCCGTGGCCCAGGCTGTAGGCGGCCGCCGATACCAGTTGCAGGCGGCGGAACCACTTGTCGACCTTGCGCGGCGTCGAACGGACAAAAATCCACGACACGAGCAGCATCATGATGGAGCCGAACACGAAGCCCAGCACGGGAGCGATGACGATGAAGGCCACGGTTTTCCACAGGCCGGCCGCGACCAGCGCGCCCGTGCCCGACTTGGCGACGGCGGCGCCCACCAGGCCGCCGATCAGGGCGTGCGAGGACGACGACGGAATGCCGTAGTACCAGGTAAACAAATTCCAGAAGATGGCGCCCATCAGCGCGCCGAAGATCACGTACTGGTCGATCACGGCCGGGTCGATGGTGCCCTTGCCCACCGTGGCGGCCACGGTCAGCTGGTGGAACACGAAGATGGCGACGAAGTTGAACGTGGCGGCCATGGCAACCGCGGTCTGCGGTTTCAAGACGCCCGTCGAGACCACCGTGGCAATCGCGTTGGCGGCATCGTGGAAGCCGTTCATGAAGTCAAACAGCAGCGCCAGGACGATCAACAGGCCTAGCACGTAGATGCTGATTTGTATGGTCATTATAGTTTCTTTTCTGATTCTGGTTCAGGACAGGCCCAACGCTTACGCGTTTTCGACGATGATGCCTTCGATAATATTGGACACGTCTTCGCAACGGTCGGTCACGGTTTCCAGAATTTCGTAGATCGCTTTGAGCTTGATCAGGTTGCGCACGTCCGGTTCGTCGCGGAACAGCTTGGACATGGCGGCGCGCATCACGTGGTCGGCATCCGATTCCAGGCGGTCGATCTCTTCGCAGATGGCGACGATCTTGCGCGAGTTGTCCATGTTGTGCAGCATGGCGACGGCGTCGCGCACTTTTTCGGTACAGGCCAGCACCAGTTCAGCCAGGCGCTTGGCTTCCGGCGTGACGGCTTTCAGGTCGTACAGCGAGACGGTTTGCGCCGCATCTTCCAGCAGGTCGAGGATGTCGTCCTGGCGCGTGATCAGCTGATGGATGTCATCGCGGTCGATCGGCGTGATGAAGGTCTTGTGCAGCATTTCCACGGTGGCGTAGGTGACTTTGTCCGCCTGTTTCTCGATGCTTTCGATCGCGTGCACGCGGTTTTCCAGGTCGTCGAAATTGGTCATCAGGCCGAGCATCTCTTTCGCGCCCTTGACGCACAGTTCCGCGTGCTGGTTAAACAATTCAAAAAACTTGCCCTCAGTGGGCATCAAGCGTCCAAACATGTCATTCTCCGTTAAGCATTGAGTCGTGTTATTTACTACAGAAAGCCGCCCCGTATGAGGGGGCGGCCAATGGAATTGCCAGTGCTGCTGAGTCTTAGTCGCCTTGGTAAAGCGCCAGGCCACCACTGTAATTGCCAAATTTGGTGTACTGCCCCATGAAGGTGAGGCGGATGCTGCCGATTGGGCCGTTACGTTGTTTACCGATGATGATTTCGGCCGTTCCCTTGTCTGGCGAGTCGGGGTTATATACCTCGTCGCGGTAAATGAACAGGATCACGTCGGCATCCTGCTCGATAGCGCCCGATTCGCGCAAGTCGGACATGACAGGACGTTTGTTCGGGCGTTGCTCCAGCGAGCGGTTCAGCTGGGACAGCGCGATCACGGGACAACCGAGTTCTTTCGCCAGGCCTTTCAAGCCCCGCGAAATCTCGGAAATCTCCGTGGCGCGGTTGTCGCCCGGCGTATTGGCCGACATCAGCTGCAAGTAATCGACGATGATCAGGCCCAGCTTGCCGCACTGGCGCGACAGGCGGCGCGAGCGGGCGCGCAATTCGATCGAGTTGAGCGCCGGCGTTTCATCGATGTACAACTGCGCGTCGTTCATCTTCTGGATCGCATTCGTCAGGCGCGGCCAGTCTTCGTCGTTCAGGCGGCCCGTGCGCAGGCGGTGCTGGTCGAGCTGTCCGACGGAGCCGAGCATACGCATGGCCAGCTGGGCGCCGCCCATCTCCATCGAGAACACGGCCACGGGCAAGCCGCTGTCGATGGCCACGTTTTCGCCGATGTTGACGGAAAACGCCGTCTTGCCCATCGACGGACGTCCCGCCACGATCACCAGGTCGCCCGGCTGCAGACCGGAAGTCATGCGGTCGAGGTCGATGAAACCGGTGGGCACGCCCGTGATTTCACTCTGGTTGTCGCGGCTGTACAGCTCGTCGATGCGCTCGACCACCTGCGTCAGCAGGGGCTGGATGGCGGTCCAGCCCTGGGCGCCGCGCGCGCCTTCTTCGGCGATGGCGAAAATCTTCGACTCGGCCTCGTCAAGCATCTGCTTGACTTCCTTGCCTTGCGGGCTGAAGGCCGTGCCGGAGATATCGTCGGCGACGGTGATGAGCTTGCGCAGCACGCCGCGGTCGCGCACGATCTCGGCGTAGCGCCGGATGTTCGCGGCCGATGGCGTGTTTTGCGCCATGGCGTTCAGGTAAGCGAGTCCGCCCACGTCCTCGGCCTTGCCGAGCTGGGTCAGGGTTTCAAAAACAGTAATGACATCGGCTGGCTTGGAAGCGTTAACCATCTTGACGATTTGCTCGAAGATGATGCGATGGTCATAGCGATAGAAATCCTCCGCATGCATGAAGTCGGCGATGCGGTCATAGGCGGCATTGTCGCGCAGCAGACCACCGATAACGGATTGTTCTGCTTCGATCGAATGCGGCGGAATACGGAGGGAATCCAGTTGCGGATCAGAGGGGGCGTTCATGGCGCGAATTATACCCGCTTCGGCGTGCTGGCAAAAATAAAGGGCTGAAAATGAGCGAAAAAAAGGCCACAAAAAAGCCGGGCGAACCCGGCTTTTCATAGTGCGGCAACGCTTGCGGGCCAGGCCCGCAGACGATTACGCGTTCGCGTCTGGAACGACAGCGATCACCACTTCCACGACCACGTCGGTGTGCAGAGCAACCGAAACGTTGTGCTCGCCAACGATCTTCAGCGGGCCGGTAGGCATGCGGATTTGTGCTTTTTCAACAGCAAAACCTTGCTTGGTCAGCGCTTCAGCGATGTCGAAGTTGGTGACGGAACCGAACAGACGGCCATCGACGCCAGCTTTTTGAGCAACTTGAACGGTCAGGCCGCTCAGTTTTTCGCCCTGGGCTTGCGATGCGGCCAGTTTGGCGGCAGCAGCTTTTTCCAGTTCGGCGCGCTTGACTTCGAATTCAGCCACAGCGGTTGCCGTAGCACGACGTGCCAGGCGTTGTGGGATCAGGAAGTTACGTGCGTAACCGTCTTTGACTTTGACGACTTCGCCGAGGTTACCGACGTTAACAACTTTTTCTAACAGAATGATTTGCATAGTTCTTCTCCAGGAATATCTGACCGATTAAGCGTGGTGCAGATCGGTGTATGGCAGCAGCGCGAGGAAGCGAGCGCGCTTGATTGCGGTGTCGACTTGGCGCTGGTAGTGCGCTTTGGTACCGGTCAGGCGTGCTGGCATGATCTTGCCGTTTTCCTGGACGAAGTCTTTCAGCGTGTCGACGTCTTTGTAGTCGACTTGCTCAACGTGAGCTGCCGTGAAGCGGCAGAACTTCTTACGTTTGAACAAAGGGTTTTGCTGTTTGCGTTTTTCTTTAAGCTTGAGCTTATTTTTGTCGAACTTTTTACCGAATGCCATGTCAGGCTCCTGTATCTAAAATGCGCTAGTCAGAATTGACTGCACTAAAATCAATGATGTGAAACACCAAACTCTTGCTGTTGCGGCTCTTCCTGGCCAGGAAACCCGTGAACTGATAGACCCCGCCCAAGCTTGCCTGACTGAACCGGCCTGAGATTTCGCCAGCGGCTAGCGCGGCAACATCAAACTCGGTCAAACGGGCAATCCCTGCTTCCATCTGCTGCGAACTGTGTTGCAATACTGCATTCACAATCGGCAGCCCTGCCGGGGTATAGCGCAATATTTCGCGCTCGGCAATGATGGCGGTGACTTGTAGCTGGTTCAGCGCACGATCCTGGTCAACAATTAAGCGGCTGCGGCTGGAGCGGCTGCTGGTGCTTCGGTGCGGTGGCTTTTGGCCGCGTCTTCGCGTTGTACCGATTTCATCATCGGCGAAGGAGCTGTTTCAGCTTTCTTCATTTTAACGGTCAGGTGACGCAACACGGCATCATTGAATTTGAATGCTGTTTCCAACTCGACCAGGGTCTCGTTGTCGCATTCGATGTTCAGGCAGATGTAGTGTGCTTTAGGCAGCTTTTGGATCGAGTAAGCCATTTGACGGCGGCCCCAATCTTCCACGCGGTGAACCGAACCGCCGCGGGTGGTTACGCTGGCTTTGTAGCGTTCGATCATCGCGGGCACTTGCTCGCTTTGGTCCGGATGGACGATAAAGACTATTTCATAATGACGCATGCAAACTCCTTCAGGTCGGATTGATAATCGCCCACCCCGGCGTCAAGACGGGTGTGGGAAGGTCAGCCGAAGATTATAACCGCCTTTTGCGAACTATTCAATGATTGCTTGCGCCGCGCCCACCAACGCCTGCCTTTCTTGCCCCGACAGCAGATTTTCTTTCAAAATCGCCGAAAAAGCCCGAAATCTGCTTGCATAGTGCGCGATACTGTACAAAAATACAGACTGTTCATATAGACAGCATTTTAGTATGCACCCACCGCTCATGATCAAGCTGACAGCACGACAAGAACAAATCCTGAACCTGATCAAGGACGCGATTGAAAACACGGGCTTCCCTCCCACCCGTGCCGAGATCGCCAACGAATTGGGTTTCAAATCGGCCAATGCGGCCGAGGAGCATCTGCAAGCCCTGGCCCGCAAGGGCGCGATCGAGATTTCGCCCGGCACCTCGCGCGGCATCCGCCTGATCGGCGCGGCGCCGAGTGCGGCGGCCGAGGCGCTGCCGAAGGTAGCGCCGGCCCTGCTGATGTCGCTGCCCCTGATCGGCCGCGTGGCGGCCGGCTCGCCCATTCTGGCGCAGGAAAACCTCGAAGCGAGCTACAACGTCGACCCGGCCCTGTTTTCAGCCAAGCCCGACTTCCTGCTGAAGGTACGCGGCTGGTCCATGCGCGACGCCGGCATCATGGATGGCGACTTATTGGCCGTCAAGAAGGTCGATAGCGCCAAGAACGGCCAGATCGTCGTCGCGCGCATCGGCGACGAAGTCACCGTCAAGCGCTACAAGAAGACCGGTTCCGTGATCGAACTGTTCCCGGAAAATCCCGATTTCAAGGTCATCACCGTGTCGCCGGAAGATGAATTCGCCCTGGAAGGGCTGGCGGTGGGCTTGATGCGCAGCTGGCATTAGACGACTGCACGAAAAAAGGGCCGCAACAGCATGACTGTTGCGGCCCTTTTCATTTATCCGGCGACTTATACATCGAGTGCCTGGCGGAAATCCTCGAGCAGATCCACCTCGTCCTCGATGCCGACGGAGACGCGGATCAGGGATTCGGCGATGCCCATGCTGGCGCGCCGCTCGGCACCCATCTCGTAGAAGATCGTGTGGGCGACGGGAATGACCAGGGTACGCGTGTCACCGAGGTTGCTCGCGGGAATGGCCAGATTCAAACGATTGAGGAAATCGAAGCAATCGATGCCATCCTTCAATTCAAAGCTGAACAGCGAGCCATAGCTGCGGAACAGGTTCGTCGCCAGCGCGTGCTGCGGGTGCGACGCCAGGCCCGGGTAATGCACGGCTGCCACGCGCGGGTCGGCGGCGAGCATGGTCGCCAGCGCCAGGGCGTTCGAGCACGTGCGATCCATGCGCAGGGCCATGGTTTCCGCGCCGACGGCGATGTGGTGCGCCGCTTCCGGACCCAGCGAAGCGCCGAAGTCGCGCAAGGCCTTGGCGCGGATTTGCGCGATGCCCCACTGGGCCGGCGCCGCCTTCTTGTAATTGTCGAAAATATTCGGGTACTGCGTCCAGTCGAAGACGCCCGTGTCCGTCAAGCTGCCGCCCAGCGCATTGCCGTGTCCGCCAATGGATTTTGTCAGCGCATTGACCACCAGGCCCGCGCCCACGGCTTTCGGGCGGAACAGATACGGCGTCGTCATGGTGTTGTCGACGATGTACAAGATGCCTTGCTCGCGGCACAGGTCGCCGATTTTTTGCAGGTCGGCGATCTGCGTGCGCGGGTTGGCAATAGTTTCCACGAAAACAATCCGCGTGGCCGGCGTGATGGCGGCCGCCACGTTGGCGACATCGGTGGCGTCGACGAACGACACATCGATGCCCTGCCCCGTCACCGTTTGCCACAGGCTGTTGGTGTTGCCAAACAGAAAGGCCGACGAGACGACATGGTCGCCTGCGCGCAGCAGGGACTGCACCACGGCGCCGATGGCGCCCATGCCGGTGGCAAAGCACAGGGTGGCCACGCCGCCTTCCATCTTGTTGACCTTGTCTTCCAGCGCGGAGACCGTCGGGTTGCCCTGGCGGCCGTAGCGGAAGCCCGGCTCCTTGCCCTGGAATACGGAGGCGAGCTGGCGCGCGTCGGCGTATCCAAACGCAACGGAGGTGTGCACGGGCTTGTGCAGCGAGCCGTGCTCGATGCCCTTGCGGCGGTCGTTATGCAGGATGGTCGTGGTAAAGCCGTAGTTTTTTTTATCGTTCATGATCGCGGAGCAAAAAAAGCCCGGCGCTAGCCGGGCAAGATAATTACGCTTCTGTCGTTGCCAGGTTCAGGTTCAGCTGGGAACGCGGCGTATCTTCGGGCGCTGCCGCCTTTGGATGGTGGCGCGCATATTCGAGGCGGTCCAGGTATTCCTGCGACACGTCGCCCGTCACGTAGACGCCGTCGAAGCACGAGGCCTCGAAGTTGACCAGGGCCGGGTTGACGTCGGCGATCGCCTGCTTCAGCGCGCCGATATCCTGGTACACCAGGTAATCGGCCGTGATTTCGCGGCACACCTCTTCCGTCGTGCGGCCATAGGCGATCAGCTCGTCGCGCGTCGGCATGTCGATGCCGTACACGTTCGGGTAGATCACCGGTGGCGCGGCCGAGGCGAAGATGACTTTCGTCGCGCCCGCTTCGCGCGCCATCTGCACGATTTCACGGCTGGTGGTGCCGCGCACGATGGAATCGTCGACCAGCAAGACCACTTTATCCTTGAATTCGGATGGAATCGCGTTGAGCTTCTGGCGCACGGATTTCTTGCGCGCCGCCTGGCCCGGCATGATGAAGGTGCGGCCGATGTAGCGGTTCTTGATGAAGCCTTCGCGGTACTCGATGTTGAGCGCCATGGCCAGCTGGATGGCGGCCGGACGCGAGGAATCGGGAATCGGCATGACCACGTCGATATGTACGCCTGGCAATTCGGCGCGGATCTTCTCGGCCAGGTATTCGCCCATTTTCAGGCGCGTGGCGTACACGGAGGCGCCGTCGATGACGGAGTCGGGGCGGGCCAGGTAGACGAATTCGAAGACGCACGGGTTCAGGCTGGCGTTGTCGGCGCACTGGGCGCTGTGCAATTGCTTGTCAGCATCGATGAAAACGGCTTCGCCGGGGCCGATGTCGCGCACGAAGCGGAAGCCCATGCCTTCCAGGGCCACGGATTCGGAAGCGATCAGGTATTCGGGACCTTGCTCCGTTTCATTGATGCCCAGGCACAGCGGACGGATGCCGTGCGGGTCGCGGAAGGCCAGCAAACCCACGCCGGCGATTTGCGCCACGGCGGCGTAGCCGCCCTTGACGCGGCGGTTCAGCACGGTCACGGCCTTGAAGATGGCTTCCGGGTCCAGGTTCAGGCCCGTCGTCGCTTCCTGGATTTCATGCGCCAGCACGTTGAGCAGCACTTCCGAGTCGGAATCGGTATTGATGTGGCGGCGGTCGTTCTTGAACATTTCCTGCTTCAGCTGTTCCCAGTTGGTCAGGTTGCCATTGTGGGCCAGGGTGATGCCGAACGGCGCATTCACATAAAACGGCTGTGCTTCCTCTTCGCTCGACGAACCGGCCGTCGGGTAACGGCAGTGGCCGATGCCCGAATTACCTTGCAGCGAACGCATATTGCGCGTGCGGAAGACGTCACGCACGAGACCGTTGGCCTTGTGCATGGAAAACATACTGCTGTGATTGGTCGCAATCCCTGCCGCATCCTGACCGCGATGTTGCAAAAGCAACAATGCATCATAGAGCAATTGATTGACAGGTTGATGGGAAACGACGCCGACGATGCCACACATGGTGTGCTCCTAAACTGTGCTACTGATTTTAAAAAAAATTCAAAATTTCACATGCTGCGCGTAAGCGGCAGGCAGATAAGGCTTGATGGCGCGCGCGCCCTGCTCCGCGAACGGGCTGAGCAGCGCGTTTTTCCAGAATGGCTGCTGCGGTATGGAAGTCATGCCGCACAAGATGACGGCGGTCAGCACGATCACAAGGCCCCGCGCCAGGCCGAACAGGCTGCCCAGGGTGCGGTCGGCCAGGCTCAGGCCCGTCACCTTGACCAGTGCGTCGACCGTCATGGACAGCAATCCCATCAAAATGCGCACGCCGATGAACAGCACGACGAAGGCCAGCAACAAACGGATGGCTTCGCCCGGCACGGCTTCCGGCAAAAATTTCGCCAGGGTGGCGCCATAGGCGTTGGCAATGACGAAAGCCACGATCCAGCTGACCAGGGACAGTATTTCCTTGACCAGGCCGCGCATCATGCTGATCAGCACGGAGGTCACCAGCACGAACAGCACCAGGTAATCGAAGATCGTCACGCGCGTTCAGCCTTGCATCGTCACACTGGTACCAGGCTGCCGCCCAGGCCCAGTTTTTGCAGCTTGGCGCGCGTCTTTTCCGCATCGTCGCGGCTGCCGAACGGCCCCACGCGCACGCGGATGCGCTCGCCAGCCGGGCTGGAGACTTTCTGCGTGTACGACTTGATGCCCGCTTCGCGCAGTTTTTCCTGCAATTCGTCGACCTTGTCCTGCGTCGCCAGCGCCGCCACCTGCACCACGAACTTGCCGTTGCCGGCGTCGTGGGGCTTGTCTTGCGCTTTCTCTTGCGGCTTGCCTTCCAGGATGGCCAGCGCGCGCGCGGCATCGTCGGCCGATTGCGCCGGCTTGGCCGGTTTCGGCTCCGGCTTGGCTTCCGGTTTTACCTCATGCTTCGGTTCAGGCTTGGGCTCGTGTTTCGGTTCCGGCTTGGCTTCGTGTTTCGGCTCGGGTTTAGGTTCCGGTTTCGGCTCCACCTTGACAGGTTTCGGTTCGGGTTTCGGTTCGGATTTTGGCTCAACATAGGCCGGCTTGACGGGCGCAGGCTGGGCGGCTGCCAGCACGGGTGCCGGCGCAGGCGCGGGCTTGGCCGCGGGCGGCAGCGGTGCGTCGATAATTTCCTCGGACTGGTCCAGGCCATTCGCGGCGGCCTGGGCCGGAACGGCAGGCACGGGCGCCGGCGCAGGCGCGACAGCCTTCTCCTTCGACGGAATGTCGATGGCAATGTCGTTGAACGGTGCTTTCGGCTCGGAATCGAGCAGCATCGGCAAGCCGACGGCCACGCCCAGGGCCAGGGCAATGGCCCCGACCAGGCGGCGGCGTGCGCGTTTCTTTTCAGGCAAGACCGGATCCGGCGCTTCCTTGCCGCCACGGCGCGATCCGCCGCCACCGGAGGTGTTGGCGGCGCGCTTGCGGGTCGGCGACTGCGCTTCGCCAGGGACATAAAAGCCGCTGTCTTCGCCAGAGGATTCTTGCTTGTTTTTAAACAGTTTCGAGAACAAGCCCATGCGTGATTTTCAGTCGAGTGCGTTTCAGTGAAGTGAGGATTTTCGGGCCTTCATCACGCCGGCGACGGTGAGGAAAGAACCAAAGACCACAATTCTATCATTCTCACCGGCCCGGCTCATTGCATTTGCAAAAGCTTGTGCCGGATCATCGAAAATAGACACAGTGTGCTCGCTGCTGTCAGGCTTATCTTCCAGCATGATCTGCACCTTGGCGGCCAGTTCGGAAGCCGTGGCCGCGCGCGGCGAAGGCAGGCCCGCCAGGCACCAGTGGTCGACGTGTTCGCTCATGGCGGCCAGCACGCCATCGATATCCTTGTCATGCATGGAACCGAACACGGCGTAGGTGTACGGGTGGAAACCCATATTGCCCAGGTTCTGGTTCAAGGCCGAGGCCGCGTGGGGATTATGCGCTACATCAAGGATCACGCTGGGGCGGCCAGGCAAGACCTGGAAGCGGCCCGGCAACTCTACCGTCACGAGACCCGTGCGCACTTCCTGCGCGCCCACGGGCAGTTTCAATTTCAGCACTTCCAGCGCGGCCAGCACGGCCGTCGCGTTGAGGATCTGGTTGGCACCGCGCAAGCTCGGGTAGGCCAGCGAATTGCGGCGCTGCTCGCGCCCGCCGTAGTTCCACTGCTGCTTGTCGCCCGAATAGTTGAAATCGCGGCCCATCAGCCACAGGTCGGCGCCGATGGCCTCGGCATGGTCGATCAGCGACTGCGGCGGCACGGGGTCGCTGCAGATGGCCGCCTTGCCCGGACGGAAGATACCGGCCTTCTCAAAGCCGATCGCTTCGCGCGTGTCGCCAAGGTAATCCGTATGGTCGATGTCGACGCTGGTGACGATGGCCACGTCGGCGTCGATCACGTTGACGGCGTCCAGGCGCCCGCCCAGGCCCACTTCGAGGATGGCCACATCGAGCTTGGCTTGCGACAACAGGTGCAGGATAGCCAGGGTGGTGAATTCGAAATACGTGAGCGGCGTGTCGCCGCGCACGGCTTCGACGGCCTGGAAGCTGGCGACGAGCTGCTCGTCGCTGGCCATCTCGCCCAGCACGCGGGCGCGCTCATTGAAATCGAGGAAATGCGGCTTGATGTACAGGCCCACTTTGTAGCCAGCACGCAACAGCACGGATTCCAGCATGGCGCAGGTGGAACCCTTGCCATTCGTGCCCGCCACCATGATCACGGGGCAAGTAAAAGCGAGCTGCATGCGCGCCTTGACGGCTTGCACGCGGTCCAGGCCCATGTTGATCTGGGTTTCCGAATGGCGGGTTTCCAGCAGGGCGAGCCAGTCCGGCAAGGTGGTGGGGAGGTTTTGCATGGGAGACTTGTTGATGAGGAGACAGTGCGCGCGGCGCGCAGACGGTGTGGCGTGGCAACCAGGCGGGTCCGCAGGACACCGCCCGGCCTGTAACTATTTACGATTAAGCAAGCACTTCAACGGCCTGGTTCTGCAGCAAGGCCAGCAGACGGGCGATTTCTTCGCGCATCTTGCGGCGGTCGACGATCATGTCGACAGCGCCCTTGGTGACGAGGAACTCGGCGCGCTGGAAGCCTTCCGGCAGTTTTTCGCGCACGGTGTTTTCGATCACGCGTGGGCCGGCAAAGCCAATCAGCGCTTTTGGCTCGGCGATGACGACGTCGCCCATGAAGGCGAACGAAGCGGACACGCCGCCCATGGTCGGGTCGGTCAGCACGCTGATGAATGGCAATTTCTTTTCCGACAACTTGGTCAGCATGGCCGTGGTTTTCGCCATCTGCATCAGCGACAGCAAGCCTTCCTGCATGCGCGCGCCACCGGTGGCGGTGATGCAAATGAACGGCACTTTCTGCTCCAGCGCGATCTGCGCGCCGCGCACGAAGCGCTCGCCGACGACGGAGCCCATGGAGCCGCCCATGAATTCGAATTCGAAGCACGCCACGACCACTGGCAGGCTCATGATGGCGCCGCCCATGACGACCATCGCATCGGTCTCGCCCGTCGCTTCCATGGCGGACTTCAGGCGGTCGGGGTATTTCTTGCTGTCCTTGAATTTCAAGGTATCGACGGGCAGGATTTCCTGGCCGATTTCATAGCGGCCGCCCGCGTCGAGCAGGCTGTCGAGGCGCTCACGCGCGCGGATGCGCATGTGATGGTCGCATTTCGGGCACACATGCAAATTCGATTCCAGGTCCGTGCGGTACAGCACGGCTTCGCACGACGGGCACTTGACCCACAGGCCTTCCGGCATGGTCTTGCGCGCGGCAGCATCAGAACGCTGGATGCGCGGTGGCAGCAGTTTTTCCAACCAACTCATATTTTCTCCTTGGGCCCTTGTAGGGGTAGCGTCAGTGGACGCCCCCGGCAGACGGTCAACGGCGACGCCCCGCGGGGTGCCACCAAAAATTTTATCTATTGCACAATAACAGGCAAATCAGTGGCCGAAGTGTAGCCGTTTATCGCCGGGCTGTCGAACTTTGCCGCCAACGCATCTTGCGTAAACGGCAAGCTTGCTCAAGCGTCCAGTGCGGCGCGGATGCCTGCCGTAAAGCTGCGCACGGCATCGACGGCGCCCCCTTCCGGGGCGTTTTCAATTTCCTGGATGATGCGGCTGCCGATGACGACGGCATCGGCCACCTTGGCAACGGCCTTGGCCGTGGCGCCATCGCGGATGCCGAAGCCCACGCCGATGGGTAATTTTACATGCTGGCGGATGGCCGCGAGGCGTTCCGCCACCTGTTCCGTATCAATGTTACCGGCACCCGTGACGCCTTTCAGCGACACGTAATAGCTGAAGCCGCCGCCAACCTTGGCCACTTGCGCGATGCGCTCTTCCGTCGAGGTAGGTGCCAGCAGGAAAATCAGGTCGAGGCCGGCCGCGCGCATGGCGGCCGCGAATTGCTCGCATTCTTCGGGCGGATAGTCGACGACGATGGCGCCATCGGCGCCGGCAGCTTGCGCTGCATCAATAAACGCGGCGCTGCCGATGCGTTCGATGGGATTCGCATAGCCCATCAGCACGACGGGCGTCGTCTGGTTCGTTTCACGGAACTGGCGCACATAGCCGAACACGTCGTGGATGCCGACATTGAATTTCAAGGCCCGCTCGCAGGCGCGCTGGATGACGGGGCCTTCGGCCATGGGGTCGGAAAACGGCACGCCCAGCTCCAGCACGTCGGCGCCGCCCTCGACGAGCGCGTGCATCAGGGGCACGGTGGCGTCGGGGCCGGGGTCGCCGGCGGTAATGAAGGTGACCAGGCCGGTCTTGTTGCTGGATTTTAACTGGGCGAAGGTAGCGGCGATACGGGACATGGTGAGCTTTCTTTATCGGTGGAGGATGTCGGATGACGCGCTTGCGCGCTCATCCGACCTACGCGTTATGGGGAATTGACAGTTATTTAACTGAAATTCAATCCCATGCGCTCCGCCACCGTATGCATGTCCTTGTCGCCACGGCCCGACAGGTTGGCCAGTACAATTTGATCTTTCGGCAAGGTGGCCGCCAGCTTGGCCGCGTAGGCCAGCGCGTGCGACGATTCCAGGGCCGGGATGATGCCTTCGATATGGCAGCAGTCGTGGAAAGCCTGCAGCGCCTCGTCGTCCGTGATCGACACGTATTGCGCGCGGCCGGAATCTTTCAACCAGGCATGTTCCGGGCCCACGCCCGGGTAGTCGAGGCCGGCCGAGACGGAATGCGTCTCGATGATCTGGCCGTTGTCATCCTGCAGCAGATAGGTGCGGTTGCCGTGCAGCACGCCCGGAAAACCGGCCGTCAGCGACGCCGAATGCTTGCCCGTGTCCAGTCCCTCGCCGGCCGCTTCCACGCCGATCAGCTTGACCTCTTTCTGGTCGATGTACGGGTAAAAGATGCCCATGGCGTTCGAGCCGCCGCCGATGCAGGCCAGGACGTAATCGGGCTGGCGGCCCGTCATTTCCGGCATCTGCACCAGGCATTCCTCGCCGATCACGGACTGGAAATCGCGCACCATCATCGGATACGGATGGGGACCGGCCACGGTGCCGATGATATAAAAGGTGTTTTCGATGTTCGTGACCCAGTCGCGCATGGCTTCGTTCAGCGCATCCTTGAGGGTTTTCGAGCCCGACTCGACGGGCACGACGGTCGCGCCCAGCAATTTCATGCGGTACACGTTCTGCGCCTGGCGCTTGACGTCTTCGCTGCCCATGTAGACCACGCATTCGAGGCCGAAGCGGGCGCAGATCGTGGCCGTGGCCACGCCATGCTGGCCGGCGCCCGTTTCGGCGATGATGCGCGGCTTGCCCATGCGCTTGGCCAGCAGGGCCTGCCCGATCACGTTATTGATCTTGTGCGCGCCCGTGTGGTTCAAGTCTTCGCGCTTGAAATAGATCTGCGCGCCGCCGGCCATCTCGGACCAGCGCTTGGCGTGGTAGATGGGCGACGGACGGCCGACGAAGTGCTTGAGCTCATAGCGGAATTCTTCGAGGAATTCCGGGTCGGCGCTGTAGCGGGCGTAGGCGTCCTTCAGCTCGGCCAGCGCATGCGTGAGCGTTTCGGCAACAAATGCCCCGCCGTAGGGGCCGAAGTGGCCGCGCAGGTCGGGAAACGGGTAATCGGTGGCGTGGAACAATGCGGCGGCTGCGCCGGGCGCTGTGGTACGGTCATTCATGGTGGTTTCCTCTGGCAATGATGGCATCGGCATCCTGCACCGCGGCGATGAACGCGCGGACACGGGACGCGTCCTTGATGCCCTTGGACGCTTCGACACCACTGCTGATGTCGACGGCGTAAGGGCGCACGCGCACCACTGCGTCAGTCGCGTTTTGTACGCTCAAGCCACCACTTAAAACGACCCGAGGCGCGAGTTCTTCTGGAATGAGGGACCAATCGAATACCTTTCCTGCACCGCCATAGGCATCCACATAGGTGTCCAGCAAGAGGCTGGCAAACAAGGGACTGGCGGCGCGATAGCGCTGTTCGTATTCTAGCAAATCTTCAAAGGAGGTGTCAGGTTTCACCCTGAACACTTGTGTAAACGGCGTATTCACGGCGCCGGCCAGCGCGGCGCTGTGCTCGGGCGTCTCGTCGCCGTGAAATTGCAGCAGGGACAAGGGCGCCACGGCCCTGGTGGCCCGCACCTCGTCCACGGTGGCGTTGACGAACAGGCCCACCGCCGTCACGTACGGGGGAACGGCGGCGATCAGGCTGGCGGCCTGCTGCGGCGTCACGTAACGGGGGCTTTTCGGATAAAACACGAAGCCGATGGCGTCGGCGCCCGCCGCCACGACAGCCTGGATGTCTTCAACGCGGGTCAGGCCGCAGATCTTGATGCGTGTGCGTGGCATGCGATTCCTTTCTTGATACAGCTCAAAACCAGGGCAAGGCGCTGCTGCTGTCTTGCGGCAATTCCCATTTCGGATCGTAATCGATCTTCGCCAGGTACAGGCCATCGGGCATGAAGGTGGGCGCCGCCGCGTGGCGATCCTTACTTTCCAGCAAGTGCCCGAGCCATTCCGGCTTTTCGCGCCCCGTGCCGATGTAGACGAGCGAACCGACGAGGTTGCGCACCATGTGGTGCAGGAAGGCATTGGCCGTAATCGTAAAAATGACGCAATCGCCGTGGCGCTCGATGCGGATGTCATGCATGAGCTTGACGGGCGACTTGGCCTGGCATTGCGCGGCGCGGAAAGCCGTGAAATCGTGCCAGCCCAAGAGCGGCTGCACGGCCTGGCGCATCAGTTCCACGTCCAGCGGACGGAAAAAGAAACCGGCGCGCCCTTCCACCAGCGGCGAACGCGTGGCGTTGTTATACAACACATAATGATAGGTGCGCGCGCGGGCGCTGAAGCGGGCGTGGAAGAAATCGTTGACGGTGGGATCGCCGGGCAGTTCCCTGGCCCAGCGCACGGCGATCGATTTGGGCAGGAAGGCGTTGACGCCGCGCACCCACGAGTGCACGTCGCGGTTCAGTTCCGTATCGAAATGCACGACTTGCTCGAGCGCATGCACGCCCGTGTCCGTGCGGCCGGCGCAGGTGGTGGCCAGGCGCACGCGGGCAAACTGCTCCAGCGCGTTTTCCAGCTGGTCCTGCACCGTCTGTCCGTCTTCCTGCTTCTGGTATCCATGCCAGGCCGTGCCGTCGTACTGCAGGCCCAGGGCGATACGCTTCAATGGCGTTGCTGTCGTAATATTTTGCATCGAAGCATTATACCGGCGCAAAGGCGGCCCCGCCTCCCGGCGACACCAGCGCCTGAGACGGCGTTCAGGGCCAGGCGCATAGTCGAAGACAGTACGAATAGTACGGCGAGACCGTGCAACGCTGCCATGGACGTCATACCAGGTGCTTAGCTCAGAAGTGCCTTCATTGTATTGGCCTTGGCCACCTGCTCTTCGCTGCCGCCCTTGATGACCTCGTCGATCAGCTCGCGCGCGCCTTCCTTGTCGCCGATTTCCTGGTAAGCGATCGCCAGGTCCAGCTTGGTATCCATTTCCATGTGCATGGCCGACAGCGGGTCGTCCACGCCCACGCTGGCCGGCTTGTTGTCGTGCAAGTCCAGGTCGATGCCGGACAGGTCGAGTTCACGGGCCGGCGGGATGGCGTCCGGCAGCGCGGCGGGCGCTTGCGCATCGTCAAACAGGCTGTCGATCGATGGCTCGGCCGCCGCGACTGGCGCCGCCGGGGTCGTCGCAGGCGACACCGGCTCATCCAGGTCGAAATGCGCGAGGTCCACATCCGTCAAAGGGTCGGGCAGCGGCGCCAGGCCGGCGCCCACGCCATTCACGGGACCGGCTGGCGGCTCCAGGTCCAGGCCGAAATCCATGCTGGCGTCGTACTGCGCCTCGTGCGCAGGCGCGGAAGGCGTCGCTTCCGGCCCCGGCATGACGATAGGGTCGCTGGTGGAAACGGGCTCGAAATCGAGGCTGTCGAGGTCAAAATCGAGCGGCTCGCGCGTGTCGCGCTGCGCAACGCTGGCCACCGGTTCGGCCGGCGCCAGGTCCACCAGCGGCGCTGGCGCCTGTGTGTTTTCCGGCAAATCCATGCTGTGGCCGCGCAAGCCATCGTCGGCACCCTTGCTCAGGCTGACGACGGCGTCGTCCTCCGTGTCGCCATACAGGGGATTGGTGGGGTCGAGCGCCAGGCCCAGCGCGGCGGCCTGCGGCCACTCTTCGCCCTGGCCCCGCGTCAGGCTGTACAGCTCGCTGGCCTGGTCTTCAAACGCGCGCGCGTCGTTGCGGGCCGAATAGATTTCCAGCAGCTTCAGACGGGCCGCATGGCGCTCCGGGTGGATGCGCAAGGCTTCCTTGAGGATATCTTCCGCCTGGCCATCGCGGCCATAGGCGATATACACATCGGCTTCCGCGACGGGGTCCGTTTCATTCGCGTCGAGCATGCTGGCGCCCGCTGCCGCGGCCACGCCGGCAGCGGCGGCACCCGTGCCAAACAGGTGATTGCTCGCTTCGGACTGCTGGTCTTCCGGCGCCGGGCCGGCCGGTGGCGCGGCGGGCGGCTCCGGCTCGAACACGGGAGCCACGCTCTCCGGCGCGGGCGGCGCATCCTTGCGGCGGCGCGCGACCACCAGCGCGGCAACGGCGGCCAGCAGCGCGGCGATGCCGATGCCGATGGCGCCCAGGTGGTCATTGATCTTGTCGGTAATGGTCGGCTCCAGCGGCGACGGTTTCTTCACCAGCGGCACCGGTTTGGCCTTCGGAACGGGCGGCTGCGCCTCGGCCGGCGCGCTGGCGATGGCGCTGGCCGCCGCACTTGCCGGTGCGCTGGCAGCAGCCTCGGCCGGCTTGGCGGGCGCCGGGGCGCTCTTGTCTGCCATGGCCTTGCTCTTGACCGCCATCAACTTTTCCAGGTCGCTGACGTTCTTTTCCAGTTCCTTGACGCGCGCGGCCGCTTCTTCGACCTGTTTGGCCTTGGCGATCTTGTCTTCCTCGCTGGCGACGGCGCTCTTGCCGGCCGACTTGGCCGCCGGCTCCGCTTTCGACAGTTTCAGCTTGTCTTGCGACTCGCTCACGGCCGTTGGCTTTTCCTGTACTTTCGTCGCGCCGATCTTGCCGGCCGTGCTTTGCGCCGCCTGCGCCGCCTTGGCCGGCTTGCTTTGCGCCACCTGGCCTGCCAGCTTGTTGCGGTAGGCTTCGAAATCGATGGCGTGCGCCGTCACGATGCCCTTCGCTTCGGCCGCGCTGGTGGCGCGGATGGTGTCCGCGCCCGGCACGGCGAGGATGCGCCCGGCCTGCATGCGGTTCATGTTCTCGCCCTTGAAGGCGTCGGGATTGGCGCGGTACAGGGCGACGAGCATCATGTCGAGCGACACGCCCGATGGCTTGAGTTCGCTGGCGATGCGGCTCAGGGTATCGCCCGCCTTGACCTTGTATTCGCCGGCCGCCTTTTTCGCCGGCGCGGTATCGGCAGCGGCAGCGGCAGCGGCCGGCTTGGCCTTGCCTGGCTCGACGGGCGCCGTCACTTGTGCGCCGCGCGTCTGGCGCGCTTCGGGCGTGTCGAGCACGAATGCGTATTCGCGCACCTGGCGCCCGCTCTTGCTGCTCAGTTCCAGCAGCAAGTCGACCATGGGCTCGGCCACGGCTTGCGCCGAGCTGATGCGGATGAAGGGCTTGCCGTTGCGGTTTTCCACGGCGAACGTCAATGCGTTCAGCGCGGGATTGAATTCCACGTTGGCCTGGCGGTAGGCTTCCGGCGGCGCCAGCTTGGCCAGCAGGGTCGACGCTTCGCCAGGCTTGATGGCCGACAGCTCGACCTCGGCACGCAGCGGCTGGCCGGCCGCGGACAGCACCGTGATCTTGCCCAGCTCGGCTGCGGATGCCGCCGGTGACAATAACACCGCGCAGGCGACAGCGCTGCTGAGCGTTTTGATGGCAAGGGAGGCGACCCGGGGACGAGTGTGTACAGGCATAGTTGGCGGCATCTTAGTTGACATGGGAAAACAGTTACTTTTCCAGAGGTATCAACATATCATCATGCCCAGAGCTATGCAAGCTCCGCATGGTTGAGCCTTGACGGGCTCAGGACGAAAAAAAAGCCGGGGAAACAGCCCCGGCTTGATCTGGATCAGCAAATTATTGCCATTACGCGTCCAGCAGGATGCGCAGCATGCGGCGCAGCGGCTCGGCCGCGCCCCACAGCAGCTGGTCGCCCACGGTGAACGCGGACAGGTATTCGCCGCCCATGCTCATCTTGCGCACGCGGCCGACGGGAATCGTCAGGCTGCCCGTGACGGCTGCCGGCGACAGGTCGCGCACGGACGCTTCGCGCGTGTTCGGCACGAATTTCACCCATTGATTGTTGCTGGCGATGATGTCGTTGATTTCATCGAGCGGCACGTCT
This sequence comes from Janthinobacterium sp. TND4EL3, assembly GCF_900156175.1. Taxonomy (GTDB): domain Bacteria; phylum Pseudomonadota; class Gammaproteobacteria; order Burkholderiales; family Burkholderiaceae_D; genus Janthinobacterium. The sequence continues at coordinate 199,866 of NZ_FTMV01000003.1, read as the reverse complement.
TTCTTCAGCTTGATGGTCAGCGCCTGCGAATGGCAGCGCATGGCGCCGATGCGCACGCACAGGCCGTCGACAGGAATTTCCTTGGTGCCGAAGTCGATGCCGCGGCCCAGGATCTTGTTCGTTTCCGCGCCCGCCTTCCACTCTTCCTTCGACTGGCCGTTGCCCAGGTCCTTGTCGATCCATGGGATCAGGTTGCCGGCCAGCGGCGCGCCGAACTGCTTGATTTCGTCCGGGGAATAGCCGTGCTGGGTGGCCAGCACCTGGCGGTCGATTTCCAGGATGGCGGAAGCGGGATTTTCCAGCAGCGCCTTGACGGAGCTGTTGATGGTGCCAAATTGCGTCAGCAGCTCGCGCATGTGCTGCGCGCCGCCGCCCGAGGCCGCCTGGTACGTCATCGACGTCATCCAGTCGATCAAATCGTGCTGGAACAGGCCGCCCAGGCCCATCATCATGCAGGATACGGTGCAATTGCCGCCGATGTAATTCTTGACGCCCTTGCCCAGCGCATCCTTGATGACGTGCAGGTTGACGGGGTCGAGCACGATGACGGCGTCTTTTTCCATGCGCAAGGTCGAGGCCGCATCGATCCAGTAGCCGTTCCAGCCCGCTGCGCGCAGCTGCGGGAAGACGGCACTCGTGTAGTCGCCGCCCTGACAGGAAATGATGATGTCGCACTTGGACAGTTCGGCAATATTGTTGGCATCCTTGAGGATGGTTTCATTCTTCGCCATGGCCGGCGCCGCGCCGCCCGTGTTCGACGTCGTGAAAAACACCGGTTCGATATGGGCGAAATCGCCCTCTTCCTGCATGCGCTGCATCAGGACCGAACCGACCATACCGCGCCAACCTACCAAGCCAACTAATTTCATTACCATTCCTCAAGATGAGACGGCGACTGCCGTCATTGAAATATTTTATCCTAATGCCTTGACGACCGCATCGCCCATGGCCTCGGTACCGACCAAAGTGGTGCCCGCTTCGTGGATATCGGCCGTGCGCAGCCCCTGCGCCAGCACTTGCTTGACGGCAGCCTCGATGCGGTTTGCCTGCTCTTCGCGGTTCAGCGAATAGCGCAGCATCATGGCGGCCGACAAGATCGTCGCCAGCGGATTGGCGATGCCCTTGCCCGCGATATCGGGCGCCGAACCGTGCGAGGGCTCGTACAGGCCCTTGTTGTTGGCGTCCAGCGAGGCGGACGGCAGCATGCCGATCGAGCCCGTCAGCATGGCGGCCGCGTCCGACAAGATGTCGCCGAACATGTTGCCGGTCACCATGACGTCGAATTTCTTCGGCGCCCGCACCAGCTGCATGGCCGCGTTATCGACGTACATATGATCGAGCGCAACATCCGGGTATTCCTTGTGCACGTCGATGACGATGTCTTTCCAGAACTGGAAGGTTTCCAGCACGTTGGCCTTGTCCACGCTGGTGAGGCGCTTGTCGCGCTTTTGCGCCGCCTGGAACGCCACGTGGGCGATGCGGCGGATTTCGCCTTCCGCATAGCGCATGGTGTCAAAACCTTCGCGCTGGCCCTTGAACGGACCGTCCGGGCACTCGCGCACGCCGCGCGGCTGGCCGAAATAAATGTCGCCCGTCAATTCACGGATGATCAGGATATCGAGGCCCGACACCACTTCCGGCTTCAGGGTCGAGGCGCCCGCCAGTTCCGGGTACAAGATGGCCGGACGCAGGTTGGCGAACAGGCCCAGGTTCTTGCGCAAGCCCAAAATGGCTTGCTCGGGACGGAACTGGCGCTCCAGGCTGTCGTATTGATAGTCGCCCACGGCGCCGAACAGCACGGCATCGGCCGCTTTCGCCAGCGCCAGGGTGCCTTCCGGCAAGGGATGGCCATGGGCCGCATAGCCGGCGCCGCCCACGGGCGCGCTTTCCAGCTCGAACGATTCGCCCAGCACATTCAAGACCTTGACGGCTTGCGCGACGATTTCAGGACCGATGCCGTCGCCGGGTAAGATTGCAATTTTCATGGGGTGATCTTTAGATAACGTTGGCCAGCCAGGGCTGATTGTTCAAATGACGCTCTTCGAAGGCGCGGATATCGTCCGCATGGCGCAGGGTCAGGCCGATATCGTCGAGGCCATTCATCAGGCAATATTTGCGGAAGGCATCGATTTCGAACGGATACGAGACGGAACCATTGCTGGTGCGCACGCACTGCTGTTCCAGGTCCACCACCAGCTTGTAGCCGGGGAAAGCCTTGACTTCATTGAACAGGTGCTCGACCTGGCTTTCCGACAGCACGATGGGCAGCAAGCCGTTCTTGTAGCAGTTATTGAAGAAGATATCGGCAAACGAGGGCGCGATGATGGCGCGGAAGCCATACTGGTCCAGTGCCCACGGCGCGTGTTCGCGCGAGGAGCCGCAGCCGAAGTTCTTGCGCGTGAGCAAGATCGAGGCGCCCTGGTAGCGCGGCTCGTTGAGCACGAACTCGGGGTTCAGCGGGCGGCGGCTGTTGTCCTGGCCAGGCTCGCCATGGTCGAGGTAGCGCCATTCATCGAACAGGTTGGGGCCGAAGCCGCTGCGGTGGATCGATTTCAGGAATTGCTTCGGAATAATCGCGTCGGTATCGACATTGGCGCGGTCCAGCGGGGCGACCAGGCCTTCGTAAATCGTAAATTTATCCATGCTGTTTCTACTCGGTAAGACGCGCGGCGCGGGGCGCCGGCACGTCACGGTTTATTTTCCGCCGGCGCCAGTGACAACCTGGCCGACTTTCTGCACATCGCGGCCGATGCCGGACACGGTGTTGCAGCCAGACAAGATGACGGTGGCGATGAGGAGGGCGAAGAGTTTTTTCATGATGAGTTCTCGATAAGAAATATGGGACTGGAAACGCTAGTGTAAACCAGCGGCGCCAGTCCCTGCCGTCATCGCAACGCCCGCACGTCGACAAAGTGGCCGGCGATGCCCGCTGCCGCCGCCATCGCGGGCGACACCAGGTGGGTACGACCGCCCTGCCCTTGCCGGCCTTCAAAGTTGCGGTTCGAGGTCGAGGCGCAGCGTTCGCCCGGTTCCAGACGGTCCGCATTCATGGCCAGGCACATGGAACAGCCCGGCTCGCGCCACTCGAAACCGGCATCCTTGAAGATGCGGTCCAGGCCTTCGCGCTCGGCCTGGTCTTTCACCAGGCCGGAACCGGGCACGACCAGCGCCAGGGTCACGTTCGAGGCGCGGTACTTGCCGCGCACCACGGCGGCGGCCGCGCGCAAATCCTCGATGCGCGAATTGGTGCAGGAACCGATGAAGACCTTGTCGATGCGGATGTCGGAGATCGGCGTATTCGGCTTCAGGGCCATGTAGACGAGCGCCTTTTCGATGGCGTCGCGCTTGACGCTGTCTTTTTCATTGTCCGGATCGGGCACGCGGCCATCGATGCCGACCACCATCTCGGGCGAGGTGCCCCACGTCACTTGCGGTTCGATCTCTTGCGCGTTGAGCGTGACGACGAGGTCGAAACGGGCGCCCGGGTCCGAATGCAGGGTGCGCCAGTAGGCCACGGCGCGCTCCCAGTGCGGACCGGCCGGGGAAAACGGACGGCCCTTGACGTAATTGATGGTGGTGTCGTCCACGCCGATGATGCCGGCGCGCGCGCCCGCCTCGATGGCCATGTTGCACACCGTCATGCGGCCTTCCATCGACAGGGCGCGGATGGCCGAGCCGCCGAACTCGATACAGTAACCGGTGCCGCCGGCCGTGCCGATCTTGCCGATGATGGCCAGCACGATGTCCTTGGCCGTCACGCCCGCCGGCAGAGCGCCGTCGACCTGCACCAGCATGGCTTTGGATTTCTTTTGCAGCAAGGTCTGCGTGGCCAGCACGTGCTCGACTTCGGACGTGCCGATGCCGTGCGCCAGCGCGCCGAACGCGCCGTGCGTGGACGTGTGCGAATCGCCGCAGACGACCGTCATGCCGGGCAGGGTCGCGCCCTGTTCAGGGCCGATCACATGCACGATACCCTGGCGCTTGTCGTTCATGTTGAAGTAGGTCAAGCCGTAGTGCCTGGCGTTCTTGTCCAGGGTTTCCACCTGCAGGCGCGAAACGGGGTCGGCAATGCCATCGACCCGGCTGGTGGTGGGCACGTTATGGTCGGCCACGGCCAGGTTGGCGGACACGCGCCACGGCTGGCGTCCCGCCACGCCGAGGCCGTCGAAGGCTTGCGGGCTCGTGACTTCGTGCAGCAGGTGCCGGTCGATATACAAAATTGTCGTGCCATCATCTTCGGCCCGAACAACGTGGGATTCCCAGAGTTTGTCGTAAAGCGTCTTCATCATGATTTATGCAGCGTTGCCACAGCCTGTTTAAGTGATCTGTCGTACTGATCGAAGGGATCGGCAATGATTATGCCATATTTTGTGCATTGCAGAACCAAAAGCCGCCCCGGCGTGGGATGGGCGATACAAAATTCGGCCTGTCTTGCTGATATGGTTAAAAAATTGCTGATACGAAAATCCGCCAAAATGCCGGCGGGGCGAATAAAAATCGAAAAAAGCCGAAAAAAAAGCCCGCCGCAGAGGTCTGCAGCGGGCTTGGCGTGATCTGGCCTGTGTTATCAAGCAGCCATGCGCACGCTTCCCCTGCAACCATCCATCAGGAAAGATAGGCCCACGACTAGCACCAGCTCGCCTTCGGCCGAGCGGGCCGTGCCCGTGATGCCTTCCACGGTGATGGCCGTCATCGGCTTGATCACCAGGTCGGCCGTGCCATCGACGGCTTCCACGGCGAGAATGTACGGCTGCGGCGCGGCGACGACGATGCCGACGCGCTCGCTGCACGATTCATAGCCCAGGGCACCGGCCAGCGAGCGCACGGGCAATGGACGGCCCTGGTCTTTCAGCACGGGCGCGCCGCCCACTTCCATGAACGTTTCCGGCAATTCCACGACGCGCTGCACCACGGCCATCGGCAGCGCCAGCGCGGCGCCCGAGGTCGATACCAGCATGGTCGGCACGATCGACAGTTCGATCGGCAGGCGGATGGCGAACTTGGTGCCCTTGCCCAGCGTCGACTCGATGTGGATGGCGCCGCGGTTTTTCTCCACGGCCGTCTTCACCACGTCCATGCCCACGCCGCGGCCGGAGACGCTGGACGCCACTTCCTTGGTCGAGAAGCCCGGCAGGAACACCAGCTGGAAGCATTCGTCGTTGCTCAGCTGCGCGTTTTCGCTGATCAAGCCCTTTTGCTGCGCCTTGCTGCGCAGGAAGACCGGGTCCATGCCCTTGCCGTCATCCTGCAGCACGATCATGACGCTGTTCGCTTCCTGCCAGGCCTTGAGCGAAATATACGACTTGGCGGGCTTGCCGGCAGCCAGGCGCGCTTCAGGCGATTCGACGCCATGGTCGAGCGAGTTGCGCAGCATGTGCACGAGCGGATCGTACAGGCTGTCCACGACGACGCGGTCGACTTCCGTTTCCGCGCCCTCGATGGTCAGTTCGACATCCTTGCCCAGGTCTTTCGCCAGTTCGCGCACGAGGCGCGGGAATTTCTGGAACAAACGGCCGACGGGCTGCATGCGCGTGGCCAGGGTGGCCCGCTGCAGTTCCGTCGAGTAGCGCGAAGCGCGTTCCAGGGTTTCCGCCAGGGTCGCCATCAGGGTGGCGGCCTGGCCTTCGAATTTGAATTGCAGCAAGCGTTCGAGCAGCACGGCAGCCTGGTTGGCGGCCTGCACGGATTCGCCGGCCACTTCCAGCAGGGCGTCGAGCTTGACGGCGTCAACGCGGATGCTGTCTTCCTTGACGGGCGCGGCATGGCGCACGTCGGGACGCTCTTCGCGGCGTTCCGCGCCATCCCAGGCCTTGGCGGCGGGCTTGGCGGCCGCGGCTGGCGCAGCTGCAGCGGCTGCAGGCGCGGCGGCGGCGACGACGGCAGCGGCGGCTGGCGCGGCGGCCACCTGGCTGGCCGCCGGCACGACGGCGTTATACATGGCTTCCCAGTCCAGGCCATCGGCGCTGACGGTCGCGGCGGCAGCGGCGGGCGCGGCCACCAGGACCTCGGCCACGGGCACTTCGGCTGGCACGGCGGCGGCAGGCGCCGGCGCATCCATGCCCTTGCCTTCGATGGCGTTGGTGAGGATGTGTTCCAGCTCTTCCGGCATGGCCGGCAGGCTTTCCGGCGCAGAACCATTGGCCAGCTCCGTCAACTGGTCAGCGACGAAGCCGGACGCCTGCAGCGCCGCCTCGATGGCGATCGGGGTCACCGGCGCGGCGCCCGTGCGCAGCGCGTCGAACAGGTTTTCCGTCAGATGGCAGGCCGCCACCAGCGCGGGCAGGCCCATGAAGCCGGCGCCGCCCTTGATGGTGTGGAAAGAACGAAACACGGCATTCAGTGTTTCCTTGTTATCCGGATCGCGTTCGAGACGCAATAAGTGCTCTTCAACATTAACCGCAAGATCCATCGCCTCAACGACGAAATCCTTGAGCATATCGTCCATTAGAATCCCAAATCCGCAAGAAGGTCGTCTACATTATCCTGGTCCAGCGCCACCGACGGCACGGACGGGCCCTGCATCAGCGGCACCGGCTTTTGCGCCAGTTTTTCGCGCACCTCGGCCGGCGCGTTGTCACGCAGCAACTGAGCCAGCTCGTTTTCGACCGTCTTGGTGATATTGACCACTTTCTTGATCAGCTGGCCCGTGATGTCCTGGAAGTCCTGCGCCATCATGATTTCCAGCAAGCGCGCTTTTTCCGCTTCCGTCGCCTCGGCCACGGCTTGCGCGAACTGGCGCGAGTCGCCGGCCAGGGCCTTGAATTCTTCCAGGCTCAGCTTGCCGTCGAACAAGGCCGTCCAGCGGCCGTCCATGTCCTTGGCCTTTTTCGACAGCACGTCCTGCGCCGGCATGCCTTCGTCGAGCGTGTTCAGCACCTTGTTGGCCGCCTGCTCGGTGAGCGTGGCCACGTATTCCAGGCGATCCTGGGCGTCGACGATCTGCGACGACGCTTCCGTCAGCGCCTTGTCGTAGCCCAACTCGCGCAGCGAATCGTGCAGCAGGCGCACAATGCCGCCCAGGCGCTCGAACATCGGCTTGTCGGACGGGTCGACGGGGTCGGCCGCTTCGCCATGCGCGGGCGCCGCCTCTGCGGTGGCAGGCTCGGCTGCCGCAGCGGGAGCGGCCGGCACCGGTACGGCGGTGCTGGCCGAGACGGAGTCGAACAGCGCGTCGAAATCGTCTTCCGCAATCACGGCGGGAGCAGGCGCGGCGGCTGGCGCGGGCGCCGGCTCGGCCGCGCGCTGCGCAGATACTTCATCGAATAATGCATCGAAATCATCAGCGGCGTTGGTCATATCCCTGCTTCTCCATAATTTGTCAAAATTCCGCCTGAACTGTGCGTTTTACAGACTGATACCCGCAATTTCTCGATTAAGATGATTTGAGGCAATACCGCTGCGATGGTGCGAGTGTAGCAGGGCGCTGCCCTGTTGGTAAATCTCAAAACGCGCTTACTGGTGCAAAGGAGGCTTGCAAGAGCTTTTCCACCAGGAAATAAGTGTTCCTGCCGTTGTATTTTGAAATACTACCATTGGCGTGCAGGCAAGACCACGCATCACTGAAGAAATCCTCGCGCCGTGCCACTCGCGCAACGGCCGCGCGCAAGCGCCATTGTCGCCAAAAACACGATCTTTCTGCCAATGTTGTCTATACTGAAGGTGCAATAGTATTGATAATTATCAAGTCTTTACATGAATACAATGCTGGCGCCACGTCTACAATAAGAGGAGTCGCGCGCGCCGGTCCACTGCCCAAGGAGCTGCCATGTATAAGAAAATTCTGATCGCCACGGACGGCTCCACCGTCTCCAACCTGACGGCCTGCGCCGGCGTTGCCTTTGCCGAACAGATGCATGCCGACATCCTGGCCCTGTACGTGGCGCCCGAATACCAGTATCCCGTGTACATCGAGATCATTCCGCCCAGCTATCCCAGCGAAGAGGAATACCGGATCGCCATGCGCAAGGCGGGCGCCGACCACTGGCAGCCCATCCTCGACGCGGCCGCCAAGCGGGGGCTGGAAGCGACGGGACTGACGGCGTTTTCCGACAGCCCGGCACTGAAGATCGTGGAGGTGGCGCAACTCCAGCACTGCGACCTGATTTTCATGGGTTCGCATGGCCGCAGCGGCTGGGGCCAGTTGTTGCTGGGCAGCGTCACCAACAAGGTGCTGTCGCATTCCAAACTGCCCGTACTGGTGCACCGGCTGATCAAGGAACCCTCGCCGCAATGAGGGGTCACATGGCAACGGGGGCGGGCCGCGCCAGCACAGTGAGAAACAGGCTGACATGCGGCCATTTTCAGTTAATATGACAACCTTTCTCGTTTCTTAACATTTGGCCGTCCACGGACAGCCAGAGCTGATTGCACGCTTCCAGATTGCACGCCTATGATACGCATTGTGATTGCCGACGACCACACCATCATGCGCGAGGGCTTGAAGCGCATCCTCGACGGCGCGCCGGACATCGACATCGTGGGCGAAGCCATCGACGGCTTCGAAGTGCTCAACCATGTGCGCCAGGGCGGCTTCGACCTGCTGCTGCTCGACCTGTCCATGCCGGGCCGCAGCGGCGTGGACCTGATCCGGCAAATCCGCAGCGAGGCGCCCAAGCTGGCCATCCTGATCCTCACCATGCACGAGGAAGAACAATATGCCGTGCGCGCCATCCGCGCCGGCGCGCAAGGCTATCTGACCAAGGAAAGCGCGGGCACGCAACTGGTGGGCGCCATCAACATGGTGGCCTCGGGACGTCCCTACATCAGCGCCGAGGTGGCCGAGCAACTGGTGCTCAACATCATGATGCCGAATGAAAGCCTGTTGCACAAACAGCTGTCGGACCGCGAATTCGAAGTCTTTTCCCTGCTGGTGGCCGGCAAGTCGATCACGGAAATCGCCAACCACCTGCACCTGAGCGTGAAGACGGTCAGCACGCACAAGACGCGCATCATGCAAAAGATGGGCATGAGTTCGCTTTCGGAAATGGTGCAGTACGCCGTGGCCCACCGGCTGCTGTCCCCCTTCAAGACCTGAGCCAGGCGGCGCAGGCCGCGCGTAGGAACAATCCTACACCCGCTACCACGGCTCCTACCGCCATATTCAGCCACTGCTGATATTAATTCCATACGGTTGTTGGCATACTGAAACCAGTAATCAAGTTGCTGGGAAGTTACTTCATCACGCAGCAAGTCTTCAGCGAATTGAGCATTACCTGCCAGGACGCGCGCCGCCAGCCCTCTGCCGTGCCCGCCGCCTTGCGCACTCCGTCAGTCAACTCTGAATTACCTGTTACCAGGAGATGAACATGCTGTCCACGCAAACGCCTGAAAACCGTCCTGCCTCACCAGCACTGCCCCCTTCCACGCCGATGGAAGCGGGGCGCCAGCGCCAGGGGCGGCTATGGTCGAACCTGAAGGAAGTATGCGACTTGCTGCATATTTCCAGCGCCTGCACCATCGCCGCCGACGAGCTGCTGTTCCAGCACGTGCAATTCAAGACGGGCCAGCGCGTGCACACGATAGGCCAGCCCTTCGACACCCTGTACATCGTCAACTCGGGCTTCCTGAAAACCGTGCTCATCGACGAATTCGGCAATGAACAGGTACTCAGCTTTCCCATGAAGGGCGACATGCTGGGCGTGGACGGCATCCACTCGCGCCATTACTCGTCCGAGGCCGTGGCCCTGTCCGACTGTGACCTGATTTTGCTGCCGTTCAAGAAGCTCACGGCGCTGGGCCGTGTCCACCTGGAACTGGAAAACGTCATGTATGGCGTGATGAGCCGCGAACTGGTGCGCGAACAGGCGATGATCGGCATGCTGGGCGCCCTCAGCGCCGAAGCGCGCGTGGCCCGCTTCCTCGTTTCGCTGGCGGACCGCTTCGGCCAGATGGGCTATTCGAGCAAGCTGTTCAACCTGCGCATGACGCGCCATGAAATCGGCAGCTACCTGGGCCTGACCCTGGAAACGGTGAGCCGCACCTTGTCCGCCTTCAATGAAATCGGCCTCATCACGGTCGACCAGCGCACCATCGGCATCAAGGACCCGGACGCCCTGAAGACCCTGCGCCGCCTGCCGCCGTCGCGCTCGCGCGCCAAGCAGCTGGCCGCCGCCAAGCTGAAAGCCGATGCGGCAGCTGCCGCCGACGCCTCGGCGCAATTGCTGGCCACCATTTAGCCCCCCCTTCCTCAAGCTTGGCACAGGCTTGACCCGGCCGAGGCATGCAATGCTTCGCCGGGTCTTTTTTGCTGTCCTCCCCCGTCTCCCGCACGCTGGCGCCGCTGCGCGCCACGCCCCGCCAGCCCCCTCCCCCGTCAGTCAAAAAAAACCTGCATCCGGTACAAATAAGCCTTGCTTTTCGGGCCACATTCAACAATAATGCAAATACGAATCATTCTCAACTGAGACAAAGAAAGCCAACATGCAAAGCTCAAAACCAGCCTTGATCCAGGATGCCGCCAGCGCACACGTCCGCCCTCCCGTCAGCGTGGCGCAAGCGGCGCGCCGCATCACCAGCGAAGCGCTGCTGCAGCAGGGCCGCGAAGTGGAGATTGAGCACAGCGGCAAGATTTACCGCCTGCGCGTCACCCAATTGAACAAGCTGATCCTGACTGCCTGATAGCGCCGGCAGCCAGCCACCCCATACGCCAGCCAGTCGCGCCCCGCGCGCCAGCCAGCCAAACCACCGCACAGGAGCGTTTGATGGCGAACGATCATACTGACTCGATGTTTTCTTCCACGAAGGGGCAACAGCCGGAATTGATGCTGTCGGCCGTGCTGCACCTGATGTCGCACTACCATGCGGGCAGCCCCTGCGCCAAGCTGGCCGCCGTCATCGAACGCCATTTGCAAGTACTGTCCGGCTTGCCCGACCTGGCTCCCGTGCTGCAGGCAACCTGCCAACAGCTGTCGCAGCAATGGGCCGCCCTGGTGGCCCAGCACCGCCCGGCCCCGCCCAGGACCACCGTGCTCGACCGTCTTGCACGCCTGCTGAGCGCCAGGCGCCCCGCCTCGCCCCTGCCGCAATAATTTTTCCAACATCGCCCACCGCCCACCGCCCACCGCCCAACAGGATATCGCCATGTGTGACAAAGACCCGTCCCTGCCCGTCATCAGCAATTGTTCCAGCGGCGAGGCCGATACGGCAGCGCTCGCTTCTCGCCGCCGCCGGCTGTGGGAACTGTCGCATACCTGCCATTGCCCGCTGGTGGGCGTCGGTTTGCCGCTGGGCTACCTGCGCAAGCTGGTGGGCAAGATGACGGGCGGGCGCGTGCTGGCCGACGACTACGAGGTGCACGTGGGCGCCGTGACGGAATGCGGCGCGCGCAACCGCCTGTCCGAAGCACTGCAAAAGGAACTGGAACGCCGCTACGCGCCCGTGATCCTGCGCTTTCGCGGCGCCAAGTCCACGCAACAGGTGGCGCAGCTGTGGCGCGCGGCCGTCGCCAACGGCGACGTGGCCGGCGCCTTCTGGGCCGGCCTGACGCACCCGCGCTGCGATGCCGAACTGGAAGAGCAGATGTGCCGCGACCTGCACATGATCCAGCACCAGGCGGGCGCCTGCGTGCGCGCCGACATGGGCAAATTTACGGCCTTGCAGGAAGAAAATGCGCGCCTGGCGCAGGAACTGGCCAGGCTGCAACAGCGCAGCCAGGCCATGCTGACGGAAAAGACGGGCGAACTGGAACGCCAGGAAGCGATGCTGCTGCGCGCGCGGTTTGACTCGATCAGCAAGGACAGCGTCATCGAGGAGTTGCGCCTTGAGCTGGCGCAATTGCAGGCCGCCGTCCCCGCGCTGGAATCGCGCACGCGCCTCGTCGAACGCCTGGCGCAGATGGATGAGCGCGAGAAGGAATTGCGCCAGCAAATCGCGGACTTGAAACAGGCCCAGCCGCGTGCTGGCGCCGCCGCGCCGCCGCCGGCGCCCAAGCTGGAAGTGCCCACGGGCGGCAAGCTGAAAATGCCGATCCGCCTCGTCGATCGAAGCGTGCTGTGCGTGGGCGGGCGCAGCGGCAATGTCGCCACCTACCGCGCCCTGATCGAGCGCGTGGGCGCGCAGTTCGCCCACCATGACGGCGGCCTGGAAGACAATGCCAACCTGCTCGATTCCAGCCTGGCGGCGGCCGACCTGGTGATTTGCCAGACGGGCTGCATCAGCCACAGCGCCTACTGGCGCGTGAAGGATTATTGCAAGCGCACGGGCAAGCGCTGCGTCTTCATCGACAACCCCAGCATCTCCAGCCTGGCGCGCGGCTTGCAGGAAGTGAGCGGGCAAATGGACACGGCGCCGCCGGCAGCGGTCCAGCCGTAAGCGGGCTTGCCCAATCAAAAAGGCTATGTCACCGTCAGGTGTGGGAATGCTCCCACCGTTGCTTTCAATAACGCTTCTGGCGAGCGGATGCGCCCGGCGTCCAGTATCCAGCGCCATCCCAGGTAACTCGGCAGGTAGCGGCTGGCCACGCCATGGAAGATGCGCAGCCATTCCCGCAAGCGGCTGTGATACGCGTTGACGTTCTGCACGTGGGCGGCGCCCTGCACGCGGATGCCGGCGTGCAAGTTGACGGCCTGGTGGCTGATGCCCGCTTCCGCAGCGAAGGCCCGGTAGGCGGCATGGCCGTCGGTGACCAGCAAGACGTCCTTGTCGATCACGGGTGGCAGGCAGGCATGCAGTTGCACCTTGGTCAGCGCCCCTTTTCCCGTGACGAAGTCGAGGGTTTGCCCTGTGCGGTCGCGCGCCACCACGATGCAGACCTGTTCACTGGAAATGCCGCGCTGGCGGGCGTGGCCGCCCCGGCGGCGTGCCGGACGCGCCAGATGCCTGGATCCCTTTTCCGATTCCAGCACATACAGCTCGTCGGCCTCGGCGATGCCGTGCAGGCACAGCGGCCGGTCCGTCCTGGCGAGCGTCAAAAACCGGTGGCGCCAGCGGAAGGCGGTGTTGCGGTGCACGTTCAGTTGTCGCGCTGCCTGGCGCACGGAAGCCGATGCCAGCAGGCAGGCGGCGTAGGCTAGCCACAAGGTCTTGTGGCGCAGGCGCGCCAGCGGCGTGCCGGTGAGCGCATTGAAGGTGCGCCCGCACGGCACGCAGCGGTAGCGCTGCAGTCCGTGCGCATGGCCGTGCCGGTGCGCATGGCTGCTGTTGCAGGCGGGACAGTGTAGCCGCTGCCGGGCCACGCTTTCGACCAGTGCCACGGCGGCGTTCTGCGATCCTGCCCCGCGCAGCAGGGTGGCGCTGGCCAGACGCTGGCGACGGCTCAGTGCGGCGAACTGGGCGATGAAGGTTTTCCATTCGACTGGCTGCATGAAAGGCTCCCGTTTGTCCGATATGTACAGTCAGACAGCCGGGGCTGAGGAAAATTCCTGGCGTTCCCCCTACTTAGCGGGGACAGAGCCAAAATATTGTCTATCATGTAAAAGTGATGGGAGGAGATTAAAATTGCTGAAAAGACAGAAATTTTCCAGCCATGCGCCCCGCGATGGAATCCTCATGTATGATCCACACCTTGAATCCGGTCGTATCATTTCACTATTTTCACGGGGCGCCATGTCCGCACATACAGATCCGAACAAGGAAGCGGCCCAGGCCGATGCGGACCGCGCCGCCGACCTCAGCGAATTGCTGGGTCACGTCAACACCAGCTGGGACAATGAACGGCGCGCCCTGTCGCGCCAGCTGCACGACAGCCTCGGCTCCTCGCTGACGGCGCTGACCATGCATTTGTCGCTGCTGACGCAAAAAATGCCGCAGGAAGCGGCCCTGCTGGACCGCGCGGCGACCATGAAGCAATTGCTGCTGAACGTGATCGAGACGAACCGGCAAATGCAGATGAAGCTGTGGAATGACAAGCTGGAGTTTCTCGGCGTCAATGTCGCGCTTGGCGAACTGGCCACGCAATTTGCCGAACAGCACAAGATCACCGTGCGCTGCAGCTTGCCCGAAGATGAACTGATCTGCCCGCGCAACGTGGGCGTGGCCCTGCTGCGCACCCTGGAAGAAGCGCTGAGCAACATCGCCGCGCACGCCAACGCCACGCAAGTCGATATCATCATCGACGACAATGACGAAGCGCTGATGATGACCGTCAAGGACAATGGCGTGGGCCTGCCAGCGAGCGAAGCGGTGGAAATGAGCAAGCACGGCCTGCGCGCCGTGCGCGAACGCGTGCATTACCTGGGCGGCACACTGCATCTGGCGGCCAATCCGCAAGGCGGCACGGCCCTGACCGTCGTCTTGCCGCGCATTAGCCCGAAAGAATAGTCCTTGCCAGAACACTGCCGGGGCACCCCGAACCGCAGAACGATTCGATGACAGGAGACCGCATGCAAGGACTGATCCCCGCCGTGCTGGCAGCACTGCTGACTCTGGGCAACGCCCAGGCTACCGAAAAAACCGTGCCGCCGCCGGAAACCGTGGACAAGCTGGCCTGGCTGGCCGGCTGCTGGAATGTCGACGGCGCCGAACCCGGTTCCGGGGAGCACTGGAGTACGGCTGCCGGCGGCACCCTGCTCGGCACCAGCCGCACCGTCAAGGGCGGCAAGACGACGGCCTTCGAGTTCGTGCAGATCCGCCTGACGGAACCGGGCCAGCTCGCTTACATCGTGCAGCCGTCGGGAGAGCCGCCCGTGATCTTCAACCTGTTGCGCCAGGACAAGCCGAATGAATTCATCTTCGCCAACCTGGACAATGACTTTCCGAGCCGCATCACCTACCGCCGCGACAGCGAGCGCATCTTGCACGCCAGCATCACCGGTACCCTGAAGGGCAAGCTCACCACGATCGATTTCCCCATGACCCGGGCCCGCTGCGAGGCAGCGCCCCTGGCGCGCAGCAAATAAAAAGGGGCCCTGCGGCCCCTTTCTGCTCTGATAGCAAGCAGCTCAATGCAGCTTGACCTGCGGCGTGCTGCGCTTGATCAGGAAGCGGCCCATGGCCATGACGGCCGTGCGCACGCCGCCCAGCACGGCGTTGTGGTGCATCAGGTGCAGGCTCACATACATCATGCGCGCGACAAAGCCTTCCACGAACCAGCTCAGGCCCTTCAGCGACCCCATCAGCGTGCCCACCGACGTGGTGCGGCCAAACGACACGAGCGAACCGTAGTCCAGGTATTCGTATGGCTTGGTTTGCGGCGGCTTGCCCTTCGCTTGCAGCAAAAAGGTTTTCAGCAGGTAATCGGCCTGCTGGTGGGCCGCCTGGGCGCGCGGCGGCACCAGCTTGCCGTCCGGCCCCATGCAGGCGGCGCAGTCGCCCAGCGCGAAGATATTCGCGTGGCCCTGCACATTGAGCATGCCCGTCACTTCCAGCTGGCCGGCGCGGTTGGTGGGCAAGCCCAGCGTAGCGAGGAATTCCGGCGCGCGGATGCCGGCCGCCCACACGCAGATGTCGGCCGCATAGCTGGTGCCGCTGGCCACCGTCACCTTGTCGGGGTCGATGAACGTCACGCGCGTCTCGGTCACCACGGTGATGCCGTGCTGGTGCAGCAGTTTCGAGGCGGCGATGGAGACGCGTTCGGGCAGCGGCGCCAGGATGCGCGGCGCCCCTTCGAGCAGGGTGATGCGCACGTCCTTGATGGCGTTGAGGTTCTGGAAACCATACGCGGCATACACGCCGCTCGCTTCGCGCAGCTCGGCCGCCAGTTCCACGCCCGTGGCGCCGCCGCCGATGATGACGATGTCGACGCCGGGATTGCCCGCGTCGCCCTGGCGCTGCTCGGCCATGGCCAGCAGCTTGAGCAGGGTCAGACGGAAACGTTCGGCGTCTTCCGTGGCGTTCAGGGAAATCGTGTTTTCCTGGGCGCCGGGCACGCCGAAGTAATTCGAGGTGCTGCCCACGGCCAGCACCAGCTGCTCGTAGCGGACCGTGCGCTGCGGCAAGAGCTGCTCGTCCTTGTCGGTGGCGATGGCGCCCACGGTGAGGCTGTTGCTGGCCGCGTCGAGCGCGATCAGGGGGCCATAGACATAGGTGAAACCATTGTCATGCGCCAGCATCTGGTATGACAGCCCCTCCTGGTGGATATCCAGGGTGCCGGCCGCCACTTCATGCAGCGATGGTTTCCAGATGTGATACAGACGGCTGTCGACCAGTGTCACGTGGCCGGGGCCGAGCTTGCGGCTGAGTTTGCAGGCCAGCTCCAGGCCGCCTGCTCCTCCCCCTACGATGACGATTTTACTGTGCAAATATCCTCCTGCGTGTTAATCCCTGTGCCCGTTGCCGTTGCCGTGGCCGTTGCCATTGCCGTTGCCGTTGCCGTGGCCCTTGCCCGGCTTGTTGTCATGCTTGTCGCGCCTGTCGTCATGGCGGTCGTCGCGGCGGTCGTCATGACGGTCGCGGTCGCGGTAGTCGGGGCGGCCATGGTCGCCGTGCTGCTGGCGGTAACGGGGCACATACTGGTTGTTATACCAACTATCTTGTACGAAATATACCTCTTGGTTACAGGCATTATACTTGCGGCAGTGCTTGGACCAGTGTTTCGCATGGCCGGGCGGCACGCGCAGGTAGATCGGATGGCCGGTGTAGTACTGCGGGCGCTGCACGATGACGGGCTGGGCATAGATCAATTGCGGCGCGGGATAGTCGCCGATGTCGAGGCGGCCGTAAAAGCCGGGCTGGCCGACCGTGACGGAGACGCCCACCTGGGCGACAGCGGCGGTGGCTGCCGACAGCAGGACGGCGGCGAGAATGAGGGTTTTCATGGGGCACTCCTTTTATCAGTTATGCCGCAATTGTAGACCTTGTGTGACCAACTGTTTGTGCGCAAGGACACATAAGGAATCCCGTCGCAATCTCACCACAACTTGCCCAAAGGCACGACCAGGCCGCTGAACAGCGACCAGTCCGGCGACGCCGCCGTCAAGCCGCGCGCCATGCCGACGTCGATGGCCAGCCGCGGCGTGGGGCTGTAGGTGGCCGCCAGCAAGAGCTGCGCCGTGGCCGGCGCGCCGCGCAGACGCGTGCCCGACACTTCCGCCGTGGCGCCCCAGCGCGCGCTGACGGGCGTGGAAAAGGAGGCCGCCCAGCCCGTCTGCACCCGGCCCGACACCGGGTCCGATGCGCCCAGGCGCGTGGCATTCACATTGGCGTCCATGTGCACGGCGCCCAGGTCGCGGCTGAAAATGCCGTTCAGCGACACATCGCTCTTGCCGCTGCCGATGCTGTCCTTGGCAGTGGGCAACTTCCAGCCCAGCTCCAGGCCCAGCGCCGTGGCGCTGTCGAGTTCAAAGGCGCGCTTGAGCACGAACGTCGTGTCGCCCGCGCCCGTCTCGCGCCGTCCCGTTGCATCGCGCGCGCGCACGACACCTTCGCCTTGCAGCAGCAAGCCCCATTCGGGCGTAAACGCCAGCTTGAAGGTATAGGGCAGGCTGGCGCGGCGCGTGTCGTCCGTTTTCGACAGCAGGCCGCCCGCCTCGAATTCCAGCTGGCCCGGCACGGGCAGCTGGGCGGGACTGGCGACGGAAGGCCGGTAAGGCAGGATGGGAGCGCTATCCTGCGCCTGCGCCTGGGGCGCCAGGGTCAGCAGCAACAGCGAGCAAGACAAGGACGACAGGAAAGCAGATGGCATGGAAAATCCGGAAGTGGCAAACGCGCAATACCGACAGCCTACCACCAAGCCCAGGCGTCCGTGTTGCGCCGTCAGGCGAGGCGGCGCACGCCCGGCCTGGCCGCGGGCGCGGGCCGGCGCAGCGGCGTGACATTGCTGGCCGCCGCCACGGCGATGCCTTCGGCCTGGGCGTGCAGGCGGAACACGCCCACCAGCTCCGTCAGGGTCTGCGCCTGGTCCTGCAGCGATTCGGCAGCGGCCGCCGCCTCTTCCACGAGGGCCGCGTTTTGCTGCGTCACCTGGTCCATCTGCAGCACGGCCTGGTTGACTTGCTCGATGCCGGCGCTCTGTTCCGCGCTGGCGGCCGTGATTTCCTGCATGATGTCGGCCACCTGGCGCACGCTGGTAACCACCTCGTCCATCGTGTGGCCCGCGTCACGCACGAGCCTGGCGCCCACTTCCACCTGCTCGACGGAGTCGCCGATGAGGGTCTTGATCTCCTTGGCCGCGCTGGCCGAGCGCTGGGCCAGGTTGCGCACCTCGGCCGCCACGACGGCGAAGCCCCGTCCCTCCTCGCCCGCCCGGGCCGCTTCCACGGCCGCGTTCAAGGCCAAAATATTGGTCTGGAAGGCGATGCCGTCGATGACGCTGATGATGTCGACGATCTTGCGCGACGAGGCATTGATCGATTCCATGGTCTGCACCACCTGTCCCACCGCAGTGCCGCCCTTGCCGGCCACGTCGGATGCGGCGCCGGCCAGCGCATTGGCCTGGCGCGCGTTGTCCGCATTCTGCCGCACGGCCGAGGTCAGCTGCTCCATCGAGGAGGCTGTTTCTTCCAGGGAACTAGCCTGCTCTTCCGTGCGCGACGACAGGTCCAGGTTGCCCTGCGCAATTTCGCTCGACGCCGTATGGATGGTGTCCGTGCCCGAGCGCACCTGGCTGACGATGGCCACCAGCTTGTCGCGCATCGCTTGCATGGCAAACAGCAGGCTGGCGTCGTCATGGCTGGCCGTGCGGATCTCCACGGTGAGGTCGCCCTCGGCAATGGCGCCGGCGATCTTCACGGCATAGGCCGGCTCGCCGCCCAGCTGGCGCGTCAGTCCCCGCGTGATCAGCGCGCCCAGCGCCAGTCCGGCCGCCACGCTGCCCAGCACGAGGGCGAGCATGAAGGTGCGGCTCGTCTGGTACACGCTGGACGCCTGCTCGGCCGCCGCCCTGGCCCGCTCTTCTTTCTGCAAGGACAATTTATCGAGCACGCTGTCGAGCTCATCAGCATGCTGGCGCGTCTTGTCCAGCAGCTGCGTCAGGTTCGCGCTGCGCTGCGCCAGCGGTTCGCCCGCCGCCAGGGCCAGCGCCTGCTGCATGGTGGCAATGTACTCGGCTTCGACAGCGGCGAACCGGGTAAACAGTTCCTTGGCGGCCGGCGTGACGAACAGCGGTTCGGCCTTGGCAAGGTAAGTCTTATTCAATTCGAGGAATTTGCCGATGTCGGCCTGGCGCGTGGCGCGCTCCTCGGCGGTTGTGGCCAGCAGGTAATTGCTGCGCGCGCGGCCCACCTTGATCAGGGCGATATTCGCTTCCTTGATGTACGACAGCCCCAGCAATTCATTGCTGTACATCCTGGCCGCCATGGTGTCGATCTTGCCCATGTTGAAAATACCGATGCCGGCCACGATGGCGCCCAGCAGCGCCACGCAGCAGAATGCCGCCAGCAGGCGCGTGCCCACCTTCATCCGATTCAACATGATTCCTCCGATGGCCTGGCGGCCGGTACGCAACGGGACTTCAGATTGAATATAAAGAAAAAAGCAGGGGGAAAATGCTCAAATTGTCACTAAACAACATTTCATTGATTTATAGCAACATGCAAAACGGCTTGCCGTGCTAGGCAAGCCGTTCAGGCAGGTGCTGAGTGGCCCGTATTAGCGGCCCGTGTCAGCGGCCCGTATCAATGGCCCGCGTGTGCGCCTGGCTTGCGCACCGTCATCTCGACGCCGCCTTTGGCCGCCTTGCCCGCGCCCTGGCCCCGCACCGGTTCCGGCAAGGCGCCCGTCCATTCATAGGCCACGCTGCCGGCCGGGTGCTTGTACCAGCCGGGGTCGCGGTAGTCGCCCGGTTTCTGGTCCTTGCGCACCTTGACCGTGGTAAACATGCCGCCCATGCCGATGGCGCCAAACGGGCCGTCGCCGGCCATCATCGGCAGGGTATTGTCCGGTATCGGCATCTGCATCTCGCCCATGTCGGCCATGCCCCGCTCGCCCATCACCATATAGCCGGGCACGAGCTGGTTGACCTTCGCCGCCACGCCCTGGTGGTCGACGCCTATCATGGTGGGCACGTCATGCCCCATGGCATTCATCGTATGGTGCGACTTGTGACAGTGGAAAGCCCAGTCGCCCAGGTCCGTGGCCGTGAATTCCACGGCGCGCATCTGCCCCACGGCAATGTCGGTCGTCACTTCGGGCCAGCGCGATTCGGGGCGCGTCCAGCCGCCGTCCGTGCCCGTCACCTCGAATTCATGGCCATGCATGTGGATCGGGTGGTTGGTCATGGTCAGGTTGCCCACGCGCACGCGCACCTTGTCGCCCTGGCGCACGACCATGGGATCGATGCCGGGGAAGACGCGGCTGTTGAAGGTGAACAGATTAAAATCCGTCATCGTCATGATCTTCGGCGTGTAACTGCCCGGGTCGATGTCGTAGTTACTCAGCAGAAAGACGAAATCGCGGTCCACCTTCATGAAATGCGGGTCTTTCGGGTGCGTCACCCAGAAACCCATCATGCCCATGGCCATCTGCGTCATTTCATCCGCATGCGGGTGGTACATGAAGGTGCCGGGCCGCTTGGCGACGAATTCATAGACGAAGGTCTTGCCCGGAGGAATGCCCGGCTGGGTCAGGCCCGTGACGCCGTCCATGCCGTTGGGCAAGCGCTGGCCATGCCAGTGCACGCTCGTGTGTTCGGGCAATTTGTTGGTGACGAAGATGCGCACGCGGTCGCCCTCCACCACTTCGATGGTGGGACCGGGCGACTGGCCGTTGTAGCCCCACAGGTTGGCCATCATGCCGGGCGCCAGCTCGCGCACGACGGGTTCGGCCACCAGATGGAATTCCTTGACGTTGTTGTTCATGCGCCAGGGCAAGGACCAGCCATTCAGGGTGACGACGGGGTTGTACGGACGCCCGTTCGGCGGCGGTGGCGGCGCCTTCGTGTCCGCGCCGGCCATGCTGACGGCTTCCGGCAGGGACGCCGCACCCACGCGGCTCACCGCGGCCGCACTCAGGGCGACGGCGCCCGCGTTCATGAAAAAGTTTCTACGTGTAATCATCATTATTCCTTTGCCGCAGTGGCCGCACCTGGGCCGCTGCCGTTGATGGCCGATTGCAATTCGGTTTGGGCGATCCAGAAATCGCGCTGGGTCTCGATGGCGCTGTTCACGCTGGCCACCTGCTCGCGCGCGTCGGCCAGCAGCTCGAACACGCTGGCCAGCATGCCGTTGTAGCGCAGCAACACTTCATGCGAGATCGTCTTGCGCAGCGGCACGACTTCATCGCGGTAGTGGCGCGCCAGGTCGTAGGCCGTGCGGTAGCTCGAATACGCTACGCGCACTTCCGAGCGGGCCTTCACAGCCGTGCCCGCCGTGCGCTGCAGCGACTGCTCGTACAAGGCTTGCGCCCTGGCGTTGCGCGCCGCGCCCCAGTCGAACAGGGGCAGTTCCAGCGAGACTTCATAGCCGTTTTCGCGCGGCGCCTCGCTCGTGCTCTTGTTGGTATAGCCCACGTCGAGCACATTGATGAAACCCGTGACCTTGGACAGGCCCAGTGCACTGGCCGTCGCATGGACGTCGAGTTTCGCGCTTTGCACGTCGAGGCGCTGCTCCATGGCCTGCGCCTCGATATTGCCCGCGTCGGCCGGCTGGGCCGGCAAGTCGGGCAGGCGCGACGGCAAAGTGAACGCCGTCTGCCTGCCCCACAGGCCCAGCAAGCGCGTCAGGTGCTCGCGCGTCACCAATGCCTGGTGGCGGGCGCGGGCCAGGTCGCTGACGGCGTCCGCGTAAAACACTTGCTGGCGCGCCTGGTCGAGGCGGCTCCAGTTGCCCGCCTGCCGCAGGCGCGTGGCCAGTTCGGCGCCCGCCTCGGCCGACAGCAGCGCCCGCTGCATGAACGCTTCCGTCTGCACGGCGGCCACGGCGCTGAAGTAGGCGCGGCGCGTGTCGGCCGCCAGCTGCACGGCGCTGCTGGCCGCCTGCAGCTTGGCTTGCTCGAAACGGCCCCGCTCGATGTTCACGCGCATCGGCATGGTCAAGAGGCCCGCCAGGTCGAAGCTGACGCCCCGGTCGATTTCATTGCCATGGCTGCCGTGCGAGCGGCCGAAGGACAGGCCCGGGTTGCGCAAGCGCCCCGCCTGCACCAGGTCCGCCTCGGACGCGCCCAGCTCGGCCAGCGCCACCTTCATGCCGTGGTTGTGCATCAGGGCGACGCGCACGGCGCTGTCGGCGTCCAGCGGCTGGGCCAGCAGAGAGGCCAGTTTTTCCTCGCCGCCCTTGTCCGTCAATGCCGCGGGGGCGCCCGTGCGGGCGTCGGCCAGCGCGGACACCGTCTGCATGCCGCCATCGGGGCTGAAGCTGGCGCAGCCAGTGAGCAGCAAGGCGGC
Source organism: Janthinobacterium sp. TND4EL3 (assembly GCF_900156175.1). Taxonomy (GTDB): domain Bacteria; phylum Pseudomonadota; class Gammaproteobacteria; order Burkholderiales; family Burkholderiaceae_D; genus Janthinobacterium. Next base: position 177,674 of record NZ_FTMV01000003.1, on the reverse strand, counting down.
CGCCAGCGCCAGCGGCGTCAGGCAAGTTGATTTTGTGAAACGTGCCATCTCAGTGTCCTTCATGCTGGTGTTGCGGGGCGGGCCGGGCAGCCGGCTTGGGGCTGGACTTCTCCATCGGCATGGTGTGCCCTTCCATCTGGTGGCCCTGCATCTTGTGGCCCTCCATCTTCATCATGCCCATGTGGCCGCCGGCGTCGCCGACTTTCCGGTTCAGGGCGCGCCAGGCCTGGTCGGGCGTGGCGTCCTCCTCGGCGGCGGGACGGTAGCCGGCGAAGGCGGAGCGGTAGGCGACGGCCGGCACGGGCGCTTGCGCCTCCTGCGGGGCGGACGGGGACTGGGACTGCGCAGCGGCGGCCAGCGGCAGCGCGGCAAGCGCAACACCGGCGGCCAGCGCGAGGCTGATTAATTGCTTCATAGTATTTCCTTGAATGACGGGGTGTGGCGCGGCGGGCGCGCCGTCGGAACGCGGGGGACGGCCGGCACGGCCGCGATGGGCGTGCCGCGGCCGCACCGCCGGGTTACGGGCGGTCAGGCGGAGCGCGTGCTTCTCGGGGGACGTTCGGGACCAGGCGGGATATGCCCGGCGAACAGGGAATCGGGCGCCAGCGCCGGGGGCGGCGCGCGCAGGGTCAGGGCTTGCAGGGCGACCATGGCGGGCGGCGCCGTGGCGCCCACGGTGCAGGCGCCGTGGTTGCTGCAATCGTGGCCAGGGTGGCCGGCGCCGCCATCGTCCATGGCCATGTGCAGCGGCTGGTCCTGCATGTGGGACATGCCGGCCATGTCGCCCATGTCGTGGCACTGGGGCGCCTCCGGCGCGACGGCGGCGACCGTGACCGCTGCCGCCAGCTCGTCCACGCAGCAGCTGCGCATGGCCGACGCAAAGCCCTGCAAGGGCAGCGTGACGGCCAGCAGCCAGAGCAGCGAGCGGGCGAGAAAGCGGAAAAAGGCGCGGTTCATGGCATGACTATAAACCTTCCCACATGAGGAAGGTCAAGCCCCTATTTGCGCCCGCCGCCGTGCGTCAGCCAGATGACGTAGGCGCCGTAATAGCCCTGCCCTTCCAGGACGACCTGGCCCTCGGCAAAGTGGATGTTCTCCACTTGATTGACGGTAAAATACGCGCGGCCATCGGCCGCCTCCACGTCGCCCACGCAACGGGCGCGGGGCCGGCAGTAGCCGCTGGCGCGCCCGATGGCCCGCATCAGGTCGCCGATCATGAAGTCGTACATCATGTCGGCCAGCAGCGGCCGGTGACCCGCCAGCATGGCCGTGATGTCGGGGTAGCCGGCCTGCATGAGCTCGGGCAAGTCGCTTTCCTCGTACTGCAGGTCGTCTTCGCGGCAATCCTGCACGAAACTGTTGAACGGTTCGTCGAGCAGTCCCGCCAGCGCCGCTTCCGGCACGCTCAGGCGGAACGGGTGCAGCGGCAGCACGCTGTGCTGGCCGTAATTGAGTTCGCGGCAGTCGAGCAAGGCCAGCGGGTGGGGCTGGCCAGCGACCTCGCAGCGGATGCCCGATACCTGCGATACCTGCGCCATCAGCTGCCCATTCCCGCCGCCCGCATCAGCAGGCGCATCGCCCAGGCGGCCAGGCTCAGGGTGGCCACGCTCGCCAGCCAGATGCCGGCCATCCACGCCAGTCGCTTCCGCCATGATTGTTGCCCTTGTTTAAATTGTTTCATCAATGATAGCCATCTTCCGGCAAGACTTTGCCACGAAACACATAATATGACCACACCGTGTACATCAGGATCACGGGAATGATGAACAGCGCGCCCACCAGGGTAAAGCCCTGGCTTTGCGGCGGCGAGGACGCCTCCCAGATCGATACCGACGGCGGGATGATGTTGGGCCACACGCTGATGCCCAGGCCCGTATAGCCGAGGAAGACGAGCGCCAGCGTGCACAGGAACGGCGCCGTTTGCTGGCCGCGCCGCAGGGCGCGCAGCAGCAGCCAGCCCGCGCCCGCCACCAGCAGCGGCACGGGCAGGAAGCAAAACAGTTGCGGCAGCGCAAACCAGCGCGCGGCGATGGCCGGGTCGACCAGCGGCGTCCAGACGCTGATGACGGCGATCACGCCCAGCAGCAGCCACACGAGCACGCGCGTGATGCGCCCCGCGCGCGCCTGCAGGCCGCCCTGCGTCTTCATGATCAGCCAGGTGCTGCCCAGCAAGGCATACGCCGCCACCAGTCCCGCGCCCGTGAACAGCGAGAACGGCGTGAGCCAGTCCAGCGCGCCGCCCGCATAGCTGCGCCCCTCCACCGGCATGCCCTGGATGTAGGCGCCCAGGGTCACGCCCTGGAAGAAGGCGGCCGCCACCGAGCCGAGGATAAACGCCTTGTCCCACACATGGCGCTCGTGCTCGCGCGCCTTGAAGCGGAATTCGAAGGCCACGCCGCGGAAGATCAAGCCCATCAGCATGAAGCTGAGCGGCAAATAGCAGGCGCTGAGCACCACGGCATAGGCGAGCGGAAAGGCCGCCAGCATGCCGGCGCCGCCCAGCACCAGCCAGGTTTCATTGCCGTCCCAGACGGGCGCCACCGTATTCATCATCACGTCGCGCTCGCTCTTGTCCTGGAAAAACGGGTACAGGATGCCGATGCCCAGGTCAAAGCCATCCATCACCACGTACATCATGATGCTGAACAGGATAATGACGGCCCACAGTAGTGGCAGATCAATGCCCATGCGAATTTCCTCCTCGTGCTGGTTCTTCAAGATGCGCGGCAGAGATAGGCCGCGCGGGCGTGCGTTCCTGGCCGGGGCCGCCGTGTTCGACGCTCTCCCCTTCGTGCGGCTGCGGTCCCACGCGGATCAGGCGCAGCAGGTAGCCGATGCCCGTGCCGAACACGGCAAAATAGATGATGACAAAGAACACCAGGGTGATACCCAGCTGCGTGGCGCCGTGCGCCGAGACGGCGTCTTGCGTGCGCAGCAAGCCGTACACGGTCCACGGCTGGCGGCCGATTTCCGTCGTGTACCAGCCGGCCAGCATGGCCACCAGGCCGCTGGGCCCCATCCACAGCGCGCAGCGCAGGAACAGGCGCGAGCGCCACAGCGTGCCGCGCCAGCGCAGCCACGCGCTCCAGATGCCCAGCGCGATCATCAGCATGCCCAGGCCCGCCATCAGGCGAAACGACCAGAACACGACGGCGGAAGGGGGACGGTCGCGCGGCGCGAAGTCCTTCAGTGCGGGGATCGTGCCATTCCAGTCATGCGCGAGGATCAGGCCGCCCAGGCGGGGGATTTCCACCTTGTACAGGGTTTCCTCGCGCGCCATGTCGGGCCAGCCGAACAGGATCAGCGGCGTGCCCTCGCCGCCCTTGTTTTCCCAGTGGCCTTCCATGGCGGCCAGCTTGGCCGGCTGGTGCTCGAGCGTGTTCAAGCCGTGCAGGTCGCCGATCACGGCCTGCATGGGCGCGACGACCAGCAGCATCGACAGGCCCATGGTCATCATCTTGCGGATGGCCGCATTGTCGTTGCCACGCAGCAAATGCCAGGCGGCCGAGGCCACCACCAGCAAGGCCGTGGCAAGGAAGGCGGCCACGCTCATGTGCAGCAGCCGGTACGGGAACGAGGGGTTGAAAATGACGGCCAGCCAGTCCACGGGCACGATCCTTCCGTCGATGATTGCATGGCCCTGCGGCGTCTGCATCCAGCTGTTCGAGGCGATGATCCAGGTGGCCGAGATCAGGGTGCCGAGCGCCACCATGGACGTGGCGAACATGTGCAGGCCGGGGCCGACGCGGTGCCAGCCGAACAGCATCACGCCGAGGAAGCCCGCTTCCAGGAAGAAGGCCGTCAGCACTTCATAGGCCAGCAGCGGCCCCGTGATGCTGCCCGCGAAATCGGAAAAGAAGCTCCAGTTGGTGCCGAACTGGTAGGCCATGACGAGACCGGAGACGACGCCCATGCCGAAATTGACGGCGAAAATCTTCGACCAGAAGTGGTACAGGTCGCGGTACACGGCGTCCTGCGTGCGCAGCCACGCCGCTTCCAGCACCGTCAGGTAACTGGCCAGGCCAATCGTGATGGCAGGAAAAATGATGTGGAATGAGATGGTGAAGCCGAACTGGACGCGCGCCAGTTCCAATGCCGTAAGCCCTAACATGTGTTGCCTTCCCGACGTGTGACGTCTGTTTTACCCAGGCCTCCACTCTAGGCTTTGCGGGCAAAACATAACAGACTCAGAAATCGGAGAAAACATAGGATCAGTTTGACCTTTGCCGAATGACAAGGTCAAACCGGTCAGGCACAAATGCGCTTCAGGCCGGCTCCGTGATGCCCACGCAATTGCGGCCGTTTTCCTTGGCCACGTACAGGGCCGCGTCGGCCGCCAGCAGCACGGCGTCGGCGCCGCCCGCCTTGCCCGCCGCCTGCTCGGACGACACGACGCCCAGCGATACCGTCACGGGGCCGGCGCCGGGGATCTCGGCGGCGGCCACCCGCGCGCGCAGGCGTTCGGCCACCTGCAGCGCCACGTCGAGGTCGGCGTCGGGCAGCAGCATGATGAATTCGTCGCCGCCATTGCGGCACAGCACGTCGGCATCGCGCGAGCAGGCGCGCATCAGCTGGGCCAGGCGCAGGATGACTTCATCGCCCACGGCGTGGCCCCAGCGGTCGTTGACTTGCTTGAAATGGTCGATATCGATGGCGATGACGGAAAATGGCCGCGCCTGGGCCTGCCAGGCGTCGAGCGCGGAGGCCATGCCGCGCCGGTTCGACAAGCCCGTCAGCGGGTCCGTCTGCACGTCGAATTTCAGCTTGCCGATCTTTTGCTGGAGCAAAGACATTCCCACCAGCAAGGCGCGCTTGATCTGCGCCGCTTCCAGATACCAGGCGCGGATGCCGCCGATGCGCTCGGCCATGCCGGGCGCGTCCATGCGGCTGGCGCCTTCGGCCAGTTGCACCAGGGGCCGCGAGATGAGGCGCGCCAGCCACCAGATGAACGGCAGGCTGAGCAAGGCGATGGGCAGGGAATGCCACAGGGTGTTGAGCATCAGCTGGTTCAGCGGCTCCAGGGTCGCGGCCGTCGGGCGCTGGGCCACGATGCCCCAGCCCGTCGACGGCAGCACGGCATAGCCGGCCAGCATGTCCGTGCCCTTGCTGTTGACCGTGCTGCCGCTGCCGCTTTCCTGCCGCAGGATGGCGTCGATCACGGCGTTGTCGCCGGCCACTTCGCCGACCCGCAAGGGATCGGGATGGTAGAGCAGCCGGCGGCTCCGGTCGACGACGAACAGATACGAGCCATCGCGGTAGTAATGTTGCCCCAGCAACGTGAACAGGATGTTCTTCTGCTTCAGGTAAATCGAACCGCCCACGTAGCCGAGGTAGCGGCCGGCGTCATCGAAGACGGGATGGGAGATGAAAACGACCAGGTTGCCGACCGAGGACAGGTAGGGCCTGGTAATCAGGGGCCGGCGTTCGCGCAGGGCCTGGCGCGCGCCTTCCGACGCCAGCTGGCTGTTCTGCAAGGCCAGGGTTTCGGGCGACACGGCCAGCACCGTTCCCTGCGCGTTGACCACCAGGACGGAGTTGAAGCTGTTGGTCTGCCCGCGCAGGCGCTCCGCTTCCGCCTTGAGGGCGGCCGGATCGGCAAAATGCCGCGGCAGCAGGCGGGCGCTGTAGGCCAGCTGCTGGCGCGTCGCCTGCAGGAAATTCTCCGTGCTGCTGGCCAGTTTCTGCGCGTACGCGTGATTCGCCTCCAGGGTGGTATCGATCAGCAGCTGGCGCTGCACCTGATACGTGGCATGGAAGCTGTTCAGCAGGGAGATCACCGCGCTGGCAAACGCCACCAGCACGATCAGACGGCGCAGATTGATGCGCAACACAGGTTGCGCCACAGGTTGTAGCGGCATGAAAGGGACGGGGCAGCGGGGGATTGCGCCTGAAAAAACGCCCATTATACATGTCCATACAGCAACAAAGTGCCATATACAACTGTTTATTACCCCATTCCTTCCCGCCGGACAAGCCTACGCCATTCAGGCATGCACGGCGTGCTTGCGCACCCAGTCCGCATAGCGCTGCATCCAGCCCTGGAAGAAACCGAGGCTGGCCGGGCCGATGCCGCCGTGCTCGTCGAACAGGCCATCCTTGGCCTGAATGAACATTTCAGGCTGGCCCAGCAGCGGCACGTCCAGGTAGGCCAGCACATTGCGCAGATGCTGCTGCGCCAGGGCCGTGCCCGTGGCACCGACGGAGACGCCCAGCACGGCACCCGGCTTGCCGCCCCACACGCTCTGGCCATACGGGCGCGAACCGTGGTCGAGGGCGTTCTTCAGCACGCCGGGGATAGAACGGTTGTATTCGGGAGTCAGGAAGAGCAAGGCTTGCGAGGCGGCGATGTCCGATTTCAGGCGCAGCACCTGTTCGGCCTGCGCGCCATCGTCATCCTGGTTGTACAGCGGCAAGTCGCCGATTTCAATGTGCTTGAAGGAAAACTCGGGCGGCGCCAGCTTGATGATGGCGTCGGCCAGCTTGCGGTTGAAGGAATCCTTGCGCAGGCTGCCGACGATGATTGCGACTTGATATTGGCTCATATAAATCCCCGATGATGGTAAAAAAATAGCCCTGGAGTGAAGTTCACTCCGGGGCTATCTTGCCACACAATCATCGGTTTCGCGCGCTAGCGTGCCGACTGCGCCAGGCCTTGATACTCGCGGTAATAGCGCCCGCCCAGGTTGGTCAGCACCTCATAGCCGATGGTATTGGCCATGGCCGCCACGGCGTCGACCGGGTGTTCGGCGCAGATCAGGTCGACCAGGCTGCCCGGCGCGACGCGTTCCTGCGCGATGGCGCTCACGTCCAGGGTGATGGAATCCATCGAGATGGCGCCGATCTGCGGCACTTTGACGCCGTCGACGATGGCCAGGCCCTGGTTGCTCATGCTGCGCAGCCAGCCATCGGCATAGCCGACGGAAACCGTGGCCACCTGGCGCGGTTCGCTGGCCGTGTAGCGGCGGCTGTAGCCCACATGGTCGCCGGCGACAATCGTGCGCGTCTGCAAGACCTTGCCCTGCAGCCGCACCACGGAGCGCAGCGGATTCGGCTCGCCGCCCTGCGGCCCGATGCCGTACAGGGCCGCGCCGGGGCGCACCAGGTCGAAATGGTAATCGGGCGACAAAAAGATGCCCGAGGAATTGGCCAGGCTGGCGCGGTATTGCGGCAAACGGGCGCGGATGGCGGTGAAACGGGCCAGCTGCTCGCCATTCATCGGGTTGGCGCGCTCGTCGGCGCAAGCCAGGTGGCTCATGATGTAGCGCACCTTGATGCCGTCAAGAAAGTGCGGGTCTTGCAGCCAGGCGTCGATTTCCTGCGGCGACAAGCCCATGCGCGACATGCCCGTGTCCACCTGCACGATGGCGTCCAGCGTGGTGCCCAGCGCCTTGGCGTGCCGGCGCCAGCCTGCCACCTGCGGCTCGCTGTTGAGCACGGGCGTCAGGCCGTGGGCCGTGAATTCGCCTTCCGTATCGACGGGCGGGCCGTGCAGCACGAAGATGGCCGCGTCCGGCGCCACGTGCGGGCGCAGGCTGATGCCCTCTTCCAGGTGGGCCACGAAGAAATGGCGGCAACCCTCTTCATACAGGGCCGCGCCCACTTGCGCGGCGCCCAGGCCATACGCGTCGGACTTGACGACGGCGGAACAGGCGGCCGGGTGCGCCTTGTCGCGCAACAGGCGGTAGTTGGCGCGCACGGCATCGAGGTCCACCGTCAGGATGGCGCCGCTACGTTCCTTTGGAGGCATGCTTCCCGCCATCTCAGGCTCCCGCGTATTGCAGTTTGCCGCCGCGCTGCGCGCCGCTGTAGCGGCTGACGGACAGGTCGTCGGCCAGGATGGCCGGCTTTTTCGACGACATCAGGTCGGCCAGCAATTGCGCCGATCCGCAGGACATGGTCCAGCCCAGGGTGCCATGGCCCGTGTTGAGGAACAGGTTGCGCAGCGGCGTGCGGCCGACGATCGGCGTGCCGTCCGGCGTCATCGGGCGCAAGCCCGTCCAGAACGTCGCTTCGGCCGTGTTGCCGCCGCCGGGGAACAGGTCGTTGACGACCATTTCCAGCGTTTCGCGGCGGCGCGGGTTCAGGTTCAGGTTGTAGCCGGCGATTTCCGCCATGCCGCCCACGCGGATGCGGTCGTCGAAACGGGTCACGGCGATCTTGTAGGTTTCATCGAGGATGGTCGACACGGGCGCCTTGGCCGCGTTGACGATGGGCACGGTGATCGAATAGCCCTTCAATGGATACACGGGGATGTCGAGCAGCGGCTTCATGAAGCCCGTCGAGTAGGAACCGAGCGCCACGACATAGGAATCGGCCTTGACGATTTCCGCGCCGCATTGCACGCCGGCAATTTCATCGCCCTGCGTCAGCAAGGCATCGATCGCCACGCCATAGCGGAACTTCACGCCCAGCGCCACGGCCATTTCGGACAGGCGCGTGGTAAACAGCTGGCAATCGCCCGTTTCATCGTTGGGCAGGCGCAGGCCGCCGAACAGCTTGTCCTTGACGGCTTCCAGGGCCGGCTCGGCGCGCGACAGCTCATCGCGCTGCAGCACTTCGTACGGCACGCCGGCATCCTTGAGCACTTCGATATCCTTGGCGGCGTCGTTGTATTGCTTTTCGGTGCGGAACAATTGCATCGTGCCTTGCTGGCGGCCTTCATAGGTGATGCCCGCCTCGGCGCGCAAGACCTTGAAGCAGTCGCGGCTGTATTCGGCCAGGCGCACCATGCGCTCCTTGTTCACGGCGTAGGCTTCCGGTGTGCAATTACGCAACATCTGCCACATCCATTTGAGCTGGGCGGCGCTGCCGTCGAGCGAGATGGCCAGCGGCGCGTGACGCTGCATCATCCACTTCACGGCTTTCAGGGGAATGCCGGGCGCCGCCCACGGCGAAGCGTAGCCGGGCGAGATCTGCCCCGCATTGGCGAAGCTGGTTTCCAGTGCCGGGCCGGGCTGGCGGTCGATGACGGTCACTTCATGTCCTGCCTTGGCCAGATAGTAAGCACTGGTGACGCCGATAACGCCGCTACCCAGAATCACGATACGCATAGTTTCCTCATTATATTTTTTAGGCTATTGCCAGATTTACCGCTATGATATTGGGAATGACCCAGTATTTGTTCACGTATAAATCGAGAATTTCAGCAATAAATCATGAGAATACTTAAAGAATCGGCACGCGGACTGGATAAGCTGGACCGTCACATCCTGCGCATCCTGCAACAGGATGGCCGCATCTCGATGAAAGACCTGGGCGAACAGGTGGGCCTGTCCATCACGCCCTGCATCGAGCGTGTCAAGCGCATGGAGCGCGACGGCGTCATCACGGGCTACCACGCCAAGGTGAACCCGGCCGCGCTGGGCGCCAAGCTGCTCGTCTTTGTAGAGATTACGCTGAATCAGAAATCCGCGTCAGCCTTTGAGCAATTCCGCCGCGAAGTGTTGCAAATTCCCGAAGTGCAGGAATGCCACCTGGTGTCGGGCGACTTCGATTACCTGATCAAGGCGCGCATCCATGAGATGGCCGAATACCGCAAGCTGCTGGGTGACATGCTGCTGCAGCTGCCCGGCGCGGCCCAGTCGAAAAGCTATGTGGTGATGGAAGAAATCAAGGAAACCCTGGCGCTCTCGACCGACGTGCTGCAGAACCGCTAAAAGTACCGCCAGCCGGTACTGGCAGCATCGAAATATGAGACTTTGTATAATCCGGTAGCACATTGCCTGGTTCGCAAGCACACTCCAGTCCTGACATCACGCCCGTCCCCTCTGAGATTGGAAGCAGTGATGCACACCGGGAGTCCCTATGAACACATTGATCAAACTGACAGCTTCCTGCCTCGCGGGCCTGGCCGTGGCCATGTGCACCGCCAGTGAGTACAAGGTCAACCGCGCGCCCGACAACGGCGCCATCTATCAGAACATCAAGGTGGGCAAGACCACCCGCCTCGACCTCGACGCGGCCCTGGGCAACGCCACCGTCGTCAGCTTCGATCCCGGCTATGAAGTCTGGGTCTACAAGAACCAGCTGCAAGCGCCCAAGGTGACGCGGCTGATCCCCCTGCTGGGCGAAAAAGGCACGCGCGAAGTGGCCGTCATGTTCGACCAGGCGGGTGTCGTGAAGAAATTCCGCATCCACGAGCCGCGCAAGTAGGTCGCGCAGGCAAGCCATGGGGGCGCGCCCGCCGCGTCCCCTTGCTCTACACTGGCGTTTTATACTCCGGTGCCCCCCCATGCAACTACCCGCAAGCGTCGCCCGCATTTCGGCGGATCAAGACTGGCAACACACGACAGCGTATCCACCGCTCGGCTTCACCCCGTTCGCCGAAGGGGCGCTGGGCAATGGCGACACCTTCGGCCTGTACTGGCCCATCGGCCGCGAAGCGGACGAACCCATCGTCGTCGAGACCTGGCACGACGAGTGGCGCATCCAGCCGCACTTTTCCAGCCTGGCGGCGTTTCTGCAAGCCCATGCCGCTGCGGAAGACGAGTACGTCGCCACACCATCGCTGGCCGACGACCCCGCCTCGCCGCGCGCCGCCTATCTGGAAGCGAGGGAATGGATTGCGCAGCGCAAGCCGGACGCGGCCATCGCCCTGCTGGAAGCAGCACTGGCCATCGTGCCCGAATACACGGACGCGCTGGTGCTGCTGCATGGCCAGTACGTGCGCGCGGGAAGAATCGGGGAAGCCGCCAGGGTGGCCATCCAGGCCATCATATCGCCACCGTCGTTCGGCGGCCCGCCACTGAAGGCCCTGCAATGGCTGCGCATGCAGCCGGTGCCGGAGGGGGAACTCGACCCCATCTGGCGTGCCAGCGGGCAATTATCGCTGAACTTTGGGGGCAGCAAGGACAATGCGGACTACCCCGTGCTGCTGGCCGCCATCGCCACCTACCTGGAGCAAGGCAAGCACGTTGCCGCCTCGACCCTGATGCAGACGTATGCCGAACTGATGAGCGCGGAGACCGTGTCGTTTCAGGAACGCCATGCCTTCGATGCCACCGCCTTCATCGGGCGGCAAATCGCCGTCAGCGCAAAGCTCCCGCACGGCAGCCGCGCCCCGGCATGCCAAGAGTAGCGCAATTTATTTGATATATGTGACATATTTATTTTTTGCATTGCCGGTACACTTGTATCCACAAAGAAACACATCTCCCTCATTCGCTCTGAAAGAACAAGAAAACCGGGCATCTTGCTTGGAAAATCTCAAATATCATTTGACTAATTCATTGAATATTTGTTTAATTAGGCATATTTAAATTATTTGTTTCCGCGGATGCCCAAGCCGCATCCGCCATCCAGCGACATCGCTCGCCTGCCTGACCGACACGTGGCTCACACCGTCAAGTACCGTTGTGCCGGCGCGCGCCGGTCCGAGAACATTGGAGAATGCAATGAACCACCCGATCATGGACGCTGGCATCGCACGGCAAGGCATGGATGGCATGGGCCTGCTTGCAGCACTGGGCAAGCTGCAAGGGCTGATGCAATTCGACCTGCGCGGCTGCGTGAGCGACGCCAACGCGTTCGCGCTGGACCTGTTCGGCTACCAGCGCGACGAATTGCTGGGCCAGCCACATCAATTGCTATGCTTGGCCACGCGCGAACGGCAGCAGGAAGAACGGCAATTCTGGAGCCTGCTGGCCGAGGGCCAGTCGCAGGCGGGCGAATTTCGCCGCGTGGACAAGCAAGGACGGGAAGTGTGGATACAGGCCCGCTATGTGCCGCTGTCGCACGATGGCGGACAGCCCGACCATGTCATCGCGCTCATCGACGACATCACGGCCACTATGCACGCGCGCCAGGACTTTTCCGGCAAGATCCAGGCCATCGAACGGGTACAGGCCGTGATCGAATTCGATTTGCAGGGCCGCGTGCTGCGCGCCAATGACAACTTTCTGCGCACCTTCGGCTACCAGGAACAGGAATTGCTCGGCCGGCACCACCGCATGTTCTGCACCGAGGAAGATGTGCGGGCGAGCAGCTACCGGCAGTTATGGGAAGGCCTGGAGCGCGGGCAATTCCAGTCCGGCGAATTCCGCCGGCTGGACAAACTGGGCCGCGAAGTGTGGATACAGGCGTCCTACAACCCCATCCTGGATGTCGATGGCCGGCCGCTGAAAGTGATCAAGTTTGCCACCGACATCACGGCCGCCAAGCGCCTCAGCTCCGAAACGGCCGGCAAGATCGATGCCATCGCCCGTTCGCAGGCGGTGATCGAATTCGACATGCGGGGCACTATCCTGACGGCCAACAGCAATTTCCTGCGTGCCGTCGGCTACACGCTGGAAGAAGTGCAGGGCCAGCACCACAGCATGTTTTGCGACGACGCCCTGGTGCAGAGCGAAGGCTACCGCAACTTCTGGGCCGACCTGGGCGAAGGGAAGTTCAAGAGCGCCCGCTTCCACCGCTTCGCCAAGCATGGCGCCGCCATCTGGCTGCAAGCCACCTACAATCCCATCCTCGACACCAACGGCCGCGCCTTCAAGGTTGTCAAATTCGCCATGGACATCACGCAGCAGGTCGAGCGCGAACAGACCGTCAGCAGCCGCGTCGCCGGCATCGGCGACGTCATGCAGGAGCTGGCCGGCGCCATCGACAGCATCGGCCAGGGCGCCGCGCATGCGAACACCATCGCACAGCAAACGGAACAGCATGCCCGGCAGGGGCGCGTACTGCTCGGTCAGTCGATCGACTCCATCCTGGAAATCCAGAAATCGTCGCAGGACGTGCAGGAAATCGTCAGCACCATCAGCGATATTGCGATCCAGACCAACCTGCTGGCCTTCAATGCGGCCGTCGAGGCGGCCCGCGCCGGCGAACATGGCCGCGGTTTCGCCATCGTGGCCGATGAAGTGCGCAAACTGGCCGAAAAATCCGGCGATGCGGCGCGCAACATCGCGCGCCTGATCGACGCCACCATCGGCCGCGTCGATCAAAGCGGCACCCTGTCGGAACAGGTGCGCCTGTCCTTCGAACAGATCCGCGACTCCGTGCATAACACAACACAATCGATAGGCCAGATCGACCAGGCCACGGCCGCCCAGGTCGACTCCAGCAGGCATGTGGCGCAACTGCTGACGGACCTGCAGGCAACCGCCGCCGCAGGGCACTGAGCATGTCTGCCCCGGCACCGGCGGCGCAGGACTACGTGCAGGTGCGCATCGGCCTGCTGCAGGTGGGCATCGCGTCATTGCATGTGCGCCAGGCGCTGCCGCTACCGGCCGGCGTGCTGCCCATGCCGGGCGCAACAGGCGCCCTGGCAGGCGTGTTTTCGCACCTGGGCCAGGTGATACCCCTGATCGACTTGCGCGGCTGGCTCAACATGCCGGCCGACGCCCCCTGTGCCTACGTGCTGCTGCTGGCGGCGGAGGGCCGCCTGGCCGGCCTGGCGGTCGACGCCATCTGCAGCGTACGGAAAATCCATCCTGACCATATCGAGCAAGTGTGCCACGATGACGAGCCTGACCGTTTCTTCCGCCACGTCGCGCGTCACGCCGGCGGCGATGAGCTGCTGAACCTGCTGGAACCGCAGCGCCTGATGCTGCGGGCGCAAGCCTGGAGCCGGACGGCGGGCATGCAAACGGGGCTCGACGCGCGCCCGCGCGATGCGCAAGCGGGCGGCAGCGTGCCGCTGGCGCTGTTCGAGCTGGCGGGGCGCGTGCTGGCGCTGCCCGCGACGCTGGTCGCCGAGGTCCTGCCGTGCCCGCCGCTGGACACGGCATTCGGCTGGAATGGACAACTGGCCGGGGTGGCGCGCTGGCGCGGACGGCAAGTCTATGTGCTCAACGGCGCCGTGCTCGACGGCGCCGTGCCGGCACCGTCCGCGCCGCCGCCCCTGCTGGCCGTGCTGGAACGCGACGGCCTTTGCCTGGGGCTGCGGGTCGACAAGACACTGGCCGTGCGCGATACCGATAGCAGCCTCATCCTGCACGGAAGCGACGGGCCATGCGCTCACGCGCTGGTGGCGGCCACGATCACGGCGGCGTCCGGCCCGCCGCAACTGGTGCTCGACGACGCGGCCTTGCTGGCCCTGTGCCCGCAGGCGTCGCAGGCTACGGGCGACCAGGCGCCGGCGCACGACGAGCGCAGCGGCGACGCCTACATCATCTGCGATGCGGGCGAGGAACTGGCCTTGCCGATGAGCGCCATCGTCACCATCCTGCCCCTGCCTGCCGACATGCAGGCGCCCGCTTCCGACGGCATGGCCGCGCCCGGCGGCAGCTGCACCTGGCAGGGACGCACGCTGCCGCTGTTCGCGCTCGGCCCGCAGGGTGCGCCAACGGCGCGCATCGTCGTCATCGAGCATGCGGCGCGGCATGTTGGATTGCTGGTACGCAATCTCATCACCCTGGTGCCCGCCTACGCGGCGACAAAATCACGCTTCCGCCAGTTTGGCGGGCCGCCGCTGACGATGATTACGCTCGACTCGGCGGAACGGGCCAGCAGTTACCGGCTGCTCGAAGCGGCGGAAGTGGCGGCGGCAGGCCATGCGCCTTGATGTCAGCGCGCCGCGCACGCCTGTTTCTCGCGGAACAGCTTGCGGTAGGCCGACGGCGACGTCTGCAAGCTGGCCCGGAAATGCTGGCGCAGCGACAGGGCCGTGCCGAAACCGGCTTCTTGCGCCACGACATCGATCGAGGCCGCGCTTTTTTCCAGCAGGCTTTGCGCATGCGCAAGACGCTGGTTCAGCAGCCATTGCTTGAACGACGTGCCCGTCGCCTGGCGGAAGTGGCGCGTGAAATTGCGCCGGCTCATGGCGGCCCGTTCGGCCAGCGCATCGATACTGTGCACCTGGCCCAGGCTGGCCGTCACGCAGGCGAGCACCTCGGCAAAGCGCCCTTCGCTGCCGGACACGGGTAGCGGGCGCGCGATGAACTGCGCCTGCCCGCCCTGGCGGTGCGGCGCCACCAGCAGCCGGCGCGCCACCCGGTTGGCCACCTCGGCGCCCGCCAGCTGGCGCAGCAGATACAAACAGCAATCGAGGCCGGCCGCCACGCCGGCCGACGTCAGCACGGCGCCATCGTCCACGTACAGCACTTCCCGGTCCACCCTGACCCTGGGATAGCGGGCCGCCAGCCGGTCCGCCATGCCCCAGTGCGTGGCGGCGCTCTTGCCATCCAATAAGCCTGCCTGCGCCAGCGGAAACGCGCCCAGGCACAGGCCCACCATGCGCGCGCCGCGCCCGCTGGCCGCCTGCAGCGCCGCGACCAGTGATGGCGCCGCGTCGCGGCAATCGTCGTGCCAGGCAGGCATGATGACGATGTCGGCGCCGTCCAGTCCTTCCAGGCCGAACTCGGGCGTGATGCCGAAGCCGGCCGCCGTGCGCAAGGGCGCGGGATCGGCGGCGCACACGCGCACGTGGAAAGACGGCAGATCGGCCTCGTCCGTCTGGGCGCCAAACACGAGGCAAGGCACGGACAGGTGAAATGGCGTCATGCCGTCGAAGGCGATCACGGCGATGGTCAGGGGAGCGGCAGATGGAATAGACATGGCCCGATTTTATCGCATATGGGCCTTCGGGCCACTTCTTGTTTGCTGCGCGCCGCTTGAAAATGGCGGTATCGGGGAAGTCCTTCCTCTTTCAACCATTCAGGAGTCAAGCATGTCCACCACTACCGCACCGCGCCGCGCCCTGCTCGTCATCGACGTGCAAAACGAATACTTCACGGGCGACATGCCGATCGAATACCCGTCCGTCGATCTTTCCCTGCCGAACATCGTCACCGCCATGGCCGCCGCCCGCGCCGCCGGCGTGCCCGTCATCGTCGTCCAGCACGATGCGCCGGAAGCTTCTCCCATCTTCGCCAAGGGCAGCGACGGCTGGCAGCTGCATCCGCAAGTGGCGTCCTTTGCCGCCGACCACCGCATCAACAAGAGCATGGGCAGCGCGTTTGCGGGCACGGACTTGCGCGCCTGGCTGGAGCGCCACGGCATCGACACATTGACGGTAACGGGTTACATGACGCACAACTGCGACGCGGCCACCATCTACCAGGCCGCGCACGACGGCTTGCAAGTCGAGTTCCTGCACGACGCCACGGGCACCCTGCCCTACGCCAATGCGGGCGGCACGGCCAGCGCCGAGGAAATCCACCGCGTCTTTTGCACCGTGTTCCACTCGAATTTCGCCGCCGTCGCCAGCACGCAGGATTGGCTCGATGCCGTGCGCGCAGGCAAGCCGCTGGACAAGGATAATATTTATCTGTCGAACCAGCGCGCGAGAAAAGCGCAGGCGAACTGACGCCGGCGGGAATGGCCGGGTATCATGCGTCCATTCCCTACTTGATGATGAACGATGCGAAAAGTAACTGTGCTGGGCTTGACGACTGCTGGTGTTTTCCTGCTGGCCACCGCGGCCCTGGTGCTGGCGGGCCTGAACGACAAGCTGGCGCCCGCCGACGTGATCGTCGTGCCCGGCAACACGATCATGCCCGACGGCACGCCCAGCCCCCGCCTGCAGGCGCGGCTCGACGTGGCGCTGGCGCAATTCCAGGCCGGCCGGGCGCCGCGCATCCTCGTCAGCGGCGCGACGGGCAAGGAAGGTTTCGACGAGGCCGCGGCTATGGGCCGCTACCTGCAATCGCGCGGCGTGCCGGCCCGCGCCATTGTTGAGGATAATCAAGGCTGGACCACGGACGCCACGGCCCGCAACGCAGCGCTTCTCATGCGCGCGCACGGCTGGAAGTCAGCCATGGTGGCCACGCAATATTTTCACGTGCCCCGCTTCCGGCTGGCACTGGAGCGCAGCGGCATCGCCGTCAGCGGCCAGGTGCACGCGCCGTATGTCGAGTGGCGCGACCTGTATTCCGTGCCGCGCGAAACCGTCGGCTATGCCGTGTATTTCATGCGGCCCTGACCACGCGCTTTTATTCGCTCCAGTCGCGCGACCGCTCCACCGCCCGCTGCCACTTGTGCAGCCGGCTCAGGCGCTCCTCGGCCGCCATCTTTGGCTCGAAGCGGCGTCCCACCTGCCACTGGGCGGCGATCTCGTCCTGCGAGGCCCAGAAACCGACGGCCAGGCCCGCCAGGTAGGCGGCGCCCAGGGCCGTCGTTTCCGTCACCACGGGGCGCACCACGGGCACATTGAGGATGTCGGCCTGGAACTGCATCAGCATGTCGTTGCGGGCCGCGCCGCCGTCCACGCGCAACTCGGATAGCGCAATGCCCGCATCGTCCTGCATGGCCGACAGCACGTCGACGTTCTGGTACGCCACGCCTTCGAGCGCCGCGCGCGCGATGTGCGCCTTGCCCGTGCCGCGCGTGATGCCGATCAGGGTGCCCCGTGCATACGGGTCCCAGTACGGCGCGCCGAGCCCCGCGAACGCGGGCACGAAGACGAGGCCGCCCGAATCGGGCACGCTGGTGGCCAGCGCTTCCACTTCGGACGAGTCACGGATGATGCCGATGCCGTCGCGCATCCATTGCACGGCCGCGCCCGCAATAAAGGCGCTGCCTTCGAGCAGATAATCGGTTTGATTTGCATCAGGGCCCAGGCTCCAGCCCACCGTCGTCAGCAGCCGGTTTTTCGAGGGCAAGGGGCGCTTGCCCACGTTCATCAGCATGAAGCAGCCGGTGCCGTAGGTATTCTTCGCCATGCCCGGTTTCAAACAGGCCTGGCCGAACGTGGCGGCCTGCTGGTCGCCCGCGATGCCGGCGATCGGCACGGCCACGCCCAGCAAGTCAACGTAGGTGTGCGCGGCCACGCCGCTCGATGGCACGACGTCGGGCAGCAGCGAGGCGGGAATATCGAGCAGCGCCAGCAGATCCGTGTCCCATTGCAGGGTGTGGATATTGAACAGCATGGTGCGCGCCGCGTTGCTCGTGTCCGTCAAGTGGGCGCCGCTCATCTTGTAGATCAGCCAGCTGTCCACGGTGCCGAAGGCCAGCTCGCCCCGCTCGGCGCGCGCGCGGGCGCCGGCCACGTTGTCGAGCAGCCATTTCAATTTAGTTGCGGAAAAATACGCATCGAGCACGAGACCCGTCTTGCGCTGGATCACGTCCGCCTTGCCCTGCTCGACCAGCTGTTCGCAGAACGCGGCATTGCGGCGGTCTTGCCAGACGATGGCGTTGGCGACGGGCTCGCCCGTGGCGCGGTCCCACAGCACCGTCGTTTCGCGCTGGTTGGTCACGCCGATGGCGGCCACGTCGGAGGCCGCCACGCCGCTGTCGCGCAGCACCTGCCGCAGCACGCCTTCCTGCGAAGCCCAGATGTCGTTCGCGTCATGCTCGACCCAGCCCGGCTGGGGGAAAATCTGGCGAAATTCGCGCTGCGCGCTGGCGTGCGGCCGGCCCGCATGGTCGAACAGGATGGCGCGCGAACTGGTGGTGCCCTGGTCTAAAGCAAGTATGTATTTGGTCATGGTCGCTACTACGTCTTTACAGTGAAAGGGGCACGGGCAAAGGCCCGTGCCCCGGGAAAGCGGCGGCAGAAGTTTACACGACTACCTTACCTTGCCTTCTTTCCAAGCCTGCAATAATTTATCGTAGGCAATCGTTTCACCCTTCGGCTTTTCATTGGCCAGCTTTTTCCACGGCGCGTGCTGGTCCGACAGGTACTGGTTCGGGTCGCCTTTCGGATTGAGCTTGGGCGCGCACGCCTTCATGCCGGCCCGCTGCAGGCGCGCCATGACCTGGTCCATTTCCTCGGCCAGGTTATCCATGGCGGCCTGCGGCGTTTTTTCCGCCGTGATGGCCGTGGCCACGTTCTTCCACCACAGCTGGGCCAGCTTCGGATAGTCGGGCACGTTGTTGCCGGTCGGCGTCCACGCCACGCGGGCGGGGCTGCGGTAGAACTCGATCAAGCCGCCGTATTCGTTCGCGTGCTTGGTAAAATAATCGTGGCGGATGTCGGAATCGCGGATGAAGGTCAGGCCGACGATGGATTTCTTCAGCGACACGGTTTTCGACGTAACGAATTGGGCGTACAGCCAGGCTGCCGCCTTGCGGTCATCGGGCGTGGACTTGAACAGGAACCAGGAACCCACATCCTGGTAGCCGTTCTGCATGCCCTCTTTCCAGTACGGGCCGTGCGGCGACGGCGCCATGCGCCATTTCGGCGTGCCGTCCTTATTCACCACTGGCAAGCCCGGTTTCGTCATGCCGGCGGTAAATGCCGTGTACCAGAAGATTTGCTGGGCGATTTCGCCCTGCGCCGGCACGGGGCCCGATTCCGAGAAATTCATGCCGTTCGCCTGCGGCGGGGCGTATTTCTTCATCCAGTCGATGTATTTCGTCAGCGCAAACACGGCCGCCGGCGAATTGGTGGCGCCGCCGCGCGACATCGACGCGCCCACGGGCGTGCACTTGTCGGCCGCCACCTTGATGCCCCACTCGTCGATGGGCAGGCCGTTCGGAATGCCCTTGTCGGCCGCGCCAGCCATCGACAGCCACGCATCGGTGAAGCGCCAGCCCAGCGACGGATCTTTCTTGCCGTAATCCATGTGGCCGTAGACTTTCTTGCCGTCCAGTTCCTTCACGTCATTCGTGAAGAAATCGGCGATGTCTTCATACGCGGACCAGTTTTGCGGCACGCCCAGCTCGTAGCCATACTTGGCCTTGAACTTGGCTTGCAAATCCTTGCGCGCGAACCAGTCGGCGCGGAACCAGTACAGGTTGGCGAATTGCTGGTCGGGCAACTGGTACACCTTGCCGTCCGGCGCCGTGGTAAAGCTGATGCCGATGAAATCCTTCAGATCGAGACCGGGATTCGTGAATTCCTTGCCCTTGGCGGCCATGTAGTCGGACAGCGGCTCCACGGCGCCATAGCGGTAATGGGTGCCGATCAGGTCGGAGTCGGAAATCCAGCCGTCATAGATGCTCTTGCCCGACTGCATCGACGTTTGCAGCTTTTCCACCACGTCGCCTTCCTGGATGATGTCGTGGCGCACCTTGATGCCCGTGATTTCCTCGAAAGCCTTGGCCAGGGTCTTCGATTCGTAGACGTGGGTGTCGATGGTTTCCGAGACCACGGAAATTTCCTTGATGCCCTTGGCTTTCAGCTTGGCCGCCGCATCGATGAACCATTTCATTTCAGCAAGCTGTTGCTGCTTGCTCAGGCTGGATGGCTGGAATTCCTTGTCGATCCAGGTTTGCGCCTGCTTGGCGTCGGCCAGGGCCGCGTTCGACACGAGCATGGCCGCAGCCGCGAAGACCGTGAACTTCAATTTCATCGTGAATCTCCTTTTATTTTATTGCCGGCCGCCTGCTGGCGGTACGGCCTCCATCAACACCGGCAAGCCGGTCATCCCCAACGCATTACCACTAATAAAATGACAAAACTGATGGCGGCGCCTATCGCCTGCTGCATTTCCGTGAATCCCGCCCAGGCCAGGTTCACGTAGGCCGCCGTGAGCAAGCCGATGAACAGGCGGTCGCCGCGCGTCGTCGGCATGGGCAAAAAGCCCTTGCGTGCTATGCTGGGCGAGCGGATTTGCCACACCGTCATGCCAGCCAGCATCAAGCCGATGCAGATAAAGAAGATGGCCACTTCCGGCGTCCACGCCATCCAGCCGAACAGGCTGGCCGTGCTATCGCTTGTATTTTCCATGTCACACCCTCCCCATCGCAAAACCCTTGGCTATGTAATGGCGCACGAACCAGATCACCAGTGCGCCGGGCACGATGGTCAGCACGCCGGCAGCGGCCAGCACGCCCCAGTCCATGCCGGCCGCCGAGACGGTGCGCGTCATGGTGGCGGCGATCGGCTTGGCATTGACGGAGGTCAAGGTACGCGCCAATAACAGTTCCACCCAGCTGAACATGAAGCAAAAGAACGCCGTCACGCCCACGCCCGACTTGATCATCGGCAAGAAGATGCGGAGGAAGAAGCGCGGGAAGCTGTAGCCGTCGATGTACGCCGTCTCGTCGATTTCCTTCGGCACGCCGGACATGAATCCTTCCAAAATCCACACGGCCAGCGGCACGTTGAAGACCATGTGCGCCAGCGCCACGGCCAGGTGCGTATCCATCAGGCCCACCGTCGAGTACAGCTGGAAGAAGGGCACGAGGAAGACGGCGGGCGGCGTCATGCGATTGGTCAACAACCAGAAGAACAAGTGTTTATCGCCGACAAAGTTATAGCGGGAAAACGCATACGCGGCCGGCAAGGCGACCGTGACCGACATGACCATGTTCAAGGCCACGTAAATCATGGAATTGATGTAGCCGCTGTACCAGGAACGGTCGGTAAAAATCGTGTGGTAGTTGGCGAACGTCCATTGCCGGGGCCACAGGCTCAAGACGCCGACGATTTCCTCGTTGGTCTTGAGCGACATATTGAGCATCCAGTAGATGGGCAACAGCGAGCCCAACAGGAAGACCACGAGGATGGCACTGCTCATTTTCTTGTGCATCATTTCTGGTCTCCCGTGCCGACGCGCTGCATCCACGTGTACAGCACAAAGCAGAACAGCAGGATGATGAGGAAATAGATCAGTGAGAAGGCGGAAGCCGGCCCCAGGTCGAACTGGCCCACGGCCTTTTGCGTCAGGTATTGCGACAAAAAGGTGGTGGCATTGCCCGGTCCGCCGCCCGTCAGCACGAACGGTTCCGTGTAGATCATGAAGCTGTCCATGAAGCGCAGCAAGACGGCGATCATCAGCACATTGCGCAGTTTCGGCAGCTGGATGTAGCGGAACACGGCCAGGCGCGAGGCGCCGTCGATGCGCGCCGCCTGGTAATACGCGTCGGGAATGGCGCGCAAGCCCGCATAGCACAGCAGCACGACCAGGGGCGTCCAGTGCCAGATATCCATCACCATCACCGTCAGCCAGGCGTCGAGCGAATTGCCGTTGTAGTTGTAGTCAAAACCCAGCTGGTTCAGGGTATAGCCCATCAGGCCGATGTCGCCGCGGCCAAAGATTTGCCAGATGGTGCCCACCACGTTCCAGGGAATGAGCAAGGGCAGCGCGATCAGCACCAGCGCCAGCGAGGCCTTCCAGCCATCGGCCGGCATGCACAGGGCGATCAGGATGCCGAGCGGAATCTGGATGGCCAGCACGGAGCCGGAAAACAGCAGCTGGCGCAGCAAGGCGCTGTGCAGGTCGCCGTCGAGCATGACCATGCGGAACCATTCGGTGCCCACGAAGACCTTTTGCGTGGGGCTCAGAATATCCTGCACGGAATAATTGACCACCGTCATCAGGGGCAGGATGGCGGAAAAGGCCACGCACAGCAGCACGGGCGCGATCAATAGCCAGGCGCGGCGGTTGTTATCGGTTTTACCGTTATGTATCATCAGGCCACCCGCTTATCGTTGACATAGAACAAGGTGCGTTGCGGCGGAAAACGCAGCCGCACGGCATCGCCCGCGACGGCATCGATGGCGCGCAGCTTGGCCGCCACCGTCGCGCCGCCCAGCTGGAATTCCGCCAGGTAATGCGTGCCCATGTTGCGCACGGCCGTCACCGTGGCGTCCAGGCAATGATCGCTGCCCGCGCCGCCCTCGCCCGCCCGCAGGCATTCGACGAATTCCGGCCGCACGCCCAGCGTGATTTTTCCTTGCGCGCCCGATAGCGCCGCGCGGGCGGCGGCGGACGCTGCCAGCGGCTGTCCCGCCACGCGCACGCCGCCATCGTCCAGGCTGCAATCGAGCAAGTTCATGCCCGGGTTGCCGATGAAATAGCCGACAAACGTGTGCTCGGGTTCCTCGAACAGCGCTTGCGCGCTGCCCGTCTGCACCACTTCGCCCTGCGTCATGACGACCACCTGGTCGGCAAAGGTCAAGGCTTCCACCTGGTCGTGCGTGACGTAGATCAAGGACAATTTCAGTTCGTGGTGGATTTCCTTCAACTTTCTGCGCAACAGCCATTTCAAATGCGGATCGATCACCGTCAGCGGTTCGTCGAACAGCACGGCCGCCACGTCGGGGCGCACGAGCCCCCTTCCCAGCGAAATCTTTTGCTTGGCATCCACGGACAAGCCGCTGGCGCGCAATTTCAGGTCGCCCGTCAGCTCCAGCATCTGCGCCACCTGCTGCACGCGCTTTTTCACCTCGCTCTCTTTCCAGCCGCGATTACGCAGCGGAAACGCCAGGTTGTCGTGCACGGTCATGGTGTCGTAGATGACGGGAAACTGGAACACTTGCGCGATATTGCGTGCTTCCGTGGGCAGCTGCGTCACGTCCTTGCCGTCGAACAGCACCTTGCCATGCGACGGTTTCACGAGACCGGAGATGATATTGAGCAAGGTCGTCTTGCCGCAGCCGGATGGCCCCAGCAAGGCGTAGGCGCCGCCGTCGCGCCACTCCATGCTCATGGGCCGCAGCGCGTAGTCGGCGGGGGCCGCCGGGTTCGGTTTGTAGGCGTGGGCCAGGTCCACCAGTTCGATGCGCGCCATGTCACGCTCCTCCTTGCGCAGGAGCGAACACTAGCCCGCCATCGTCGCCAAAGATCAGCAAGTCATGCGGCTGGCAATACACGGTGCAGGCGCTGCCGATCTCCAGGTCGTGCACGCCGCCGAGCTGCGCCACCAGGGACAGCTCGCCCCGGCGCGCATGCACATAGGTTTCCGAGCCGCTGATTTCGGCCAGGTCCACCGTCGCGGCGATGGGCACGTCGCCGTCGGACTGCGGCGACAGGTGCAGGCTGTGCGCGCGCACGCCGAGGATCACGTCGCGCCGCTCACCGAGGCGGGCGCGCTGTGCGCCGCTCAGGTGGATGGCCAGGCCGTCGGCCGCCTGCGCCACGCCGTGACCATCCACGCGGGCGGGAATCAGGTTGATGGGCGGGTCGCTGAAGGTGCGCGCCACAGCGATGGAATGGGGCGCGTTGAAGACGTCCAGCGTCGGCCCCTGCTGCAGCAGCCGTCCCTCGTGCAGCACGGCCACGTGGCCGCCCAGCTGCAGCGCTTCCAGCGGTTCCGTGGTGGCGTACACGACCGTCGTGCTGCCGCTGGAAAACAGCTCCGTCAATTCGCGGCGCAATTCCTCGCGCAGCTTGTAATCGAGATTGACCAGGGGCTCGTCGAGCAGCAGCAAGGACGCATCCTTGATCAGCGCGCGCCCCAGCGCCGTGCGCTGCTGCTGCCCGCCGGACAACTCTCCGGGCGTGCGCTGCAGGTAGGGCGTGATGTGCAGGCGCTCGGCCAGCGCCAGCACTTTCGTCCGTATCTGTTCCTCGGGCACCTTGCGCAAGCGCAAGGGCGAGGCGATATTGTCGTAGACGGTGAAGGCCGGATAGTTGATGAATTGCTGGTACACCATGGCCAGGTTACGTTTGCTGACGGGCACGCCCGTCACGTCGATGCCGTCGGCCGTGACCGTGCCCCCGCTGGGCTTGTCCAGGCCCGCCATCACGCGCATCAGGGTCGTCTTGCCGGCACGCGTGGTGCCCAGCAAGACGTTGATGGCGCCCGGCACCAATGCCAGCGACATCGGATACAAAAAATCGTCAGCCCCCTGCTTCCTGCTGATCTTGTCCAGTACCAGTTGCACGCGCTTCTCCTCCAGTGATGTGTTCTTATTCTTCGCCGCGCCCTCTGCGGGGTGCGGTCGCCAGCACAATCTTTTCTACGGCAATACGGGATGCTGCAACAGCCAGGCGTCGAGCCTGCCCGCCGTCTCGCGCGGCAGGTGCAGGCCCAGCTTGGAGCGCCGCCACAGGATGTCGGCCGCGCTGACGGCCCATTCATGGCGCCGCAAATAGTCCACTTCCGCCGCGTACAGGCCGGCGGCGATTTCCTCGCCCATGGCCGCCACGTCCGCCCGCCCGGCCAGCAGCACATGGATGCGCGTGCCGTAGGCGCGCGCATAGCGCGCCACCAGCGATGCCGGCAGCCATGCATAGTCGCGCTGCAAGCCCTGCACGAACTGGCCGAACTCGCGCACGGACCGGTTCTGCGGCGCGCTGCCGAACACGTCGCCGCCGGGCAGGCAGGCATTGGCCGTCCAGGCCGGCCGCGCATTGCCCAGCACCGGCGCCAACACATCGAGCGCTTCCTCGGCCAGCTTGCGGAACGTGGTGATCTTGCCGCCGAAAATACTGAGCAGCGGCGCGCCTTCCCGGTCCAGTTCGAAGCGGTAATCGCGCGTGACGGCCTTGGCGTCGGCCGCCGCGTCTTCCACCAGCGGGCGCACGCCCGCATACGTCCACACCACGTCGGCTGGCACAATGGGCTTGCTGAAATAGTAACTGGAAAGCTCGCACAAGTAACGCACTTCCTCGTCGTCGATTTCCACCTTGCCAGTGTCGCCGTGGTAGTCGAGATCGGTGGTGCCGATCAGGGTGAAATCGTGCTCATACGGTATGGCAAACACGATGCGACCGTCCGGATGCTGGAAGATGTAGGCATGGTCATGCTCGAACAATCGCTTGACGACGATATGGCTGCCCTTGATCAGGCGCAAATGGCGGCGCGTTGCGGCGGGCGCCGCCTGCTGCAGGAATTCGGCCGTCCACGGCCCGGCCGCATTGACGACGCTGCGCGCGCGCACGGACAACTCCCGCCCGTCGGCTTGCAGCAGGGTGGCCTCCCAGCAAGCGTCCGCACCCGCGCCATCGCGCCGCAGGGCCGTGCAGCGCGTCTGCGTCAGGATGGTCGCGCCCTTGTCCGCCGCGTCGATGGCGTTCAGCACCACCAGGCGCGCATCGTCGACCCAGCCGTCGGAATACACGAAGCCGCGCTTGAACTGGGGTTTTAACGGTGTGCCGGCCGCGTGGCGCGCCAGGTCGATGCCGCTGGAGGCCGGCAGGATTTCCCGCTTTGCCAGCATGTCGTACAGAAACAGGCCGGCGCGTATCAGCCAGGCGGGGCGCTGGCCCTGGGCGTGCGGCATGACGAAGCGCAGCGGCCACATGATGTGCGGCGCCGAGCGCAGCAGCACTTCGCGCTCGATCAGCGCCTTGCGCACGAGGCCGAATTCATAGTATTCGAGGTAGCGCAGGCCGCCGTGTATCAGCTTGGTGGAGGCCGACGAGGTGTGGGCAGCCAGGTCGTCCTTTTCGCACAGCACCACGGACAAGCCCCGACCGGCCGCGTCGCGCGCGATGCCGGCGCCGTTGATGCCGCCGCCCACCACGAGCACGTCGCATGCCGTCTTTGTATCCACACCTTGCCGTGCTGCCGCCATCGGGCCTCCATCGCTGTCAAGCACCGGCGCCCCAGGAAAGACTAGGCATGGCCGGTGACTGTCGTTAAGATCAATACAGATGTCATTCGAATGCAATATGGATAAGATACGCCAGATTGCGAATCGATAGCAACATATTTTTATCACTATTTGTTCGTTTTTGTTCGTTTGTGATTTTTAAAGAGACTAGCCCATGATTTTGAATCCCCGCCAGCGGCGCCTGCTCGAAGTGGTGCGCCAGAAGGTCACGATGTCCGTCGAAGAGCTGGCGCAGCAGCTGGACGTGACGCCGCAAACCGTGCGCCGCGACGTCAAGCAGATGGAAGAAGCGCGCCTGCTGGCCCGCTATCACGGCGGCGTGGGCTTGCCCTCGTCCGTGGAAAACATCGATTACAGCCAGCGGCAAGTATTCAACAGCGACGCCAAGCGGCGCATCGCCGCCGCCGTCGCCGCGCAGGTGCCGCACGGCTGCTCGCTGCTGATCAATATCGGCACGACCACCGAGGAAGTGGCGCGCGCGCTGGGCCAGCACACGGGCTTGCACGTGGTGACGAACAACCTCAACGTGGCCGCCATCCTGGCCGACAATCCCGCCTGCGAAGTCATCGTGGCCGGCGGCGTGGTGCGCGGGCGCGACCGCGGCATCGTCGGCGAAGCCACCATCGACTTCATCCGCCAGTTCAAGGTCGACATCGGCATCATCGGCATTTCCAGCATCGACGAAGACGGCAGCCTGCGCGATTTCGACGCGCGCGAAGTCAAAGTGGCGCAAGCCATCATCGAGCAGTCGCGCGAAGTGTGGCTGGTGGCCGACCAGCACAAGTTCGGCCGCAAGGCCCTGGTGCGCCTGGCCGACCTGGCCCAGGTCGACATGCTGTTCACGGATGCGCCCGCCCCGCCGCGCTTTGCCCAGGTACTGCGCGAGGCGGGCGTGAAGGTGGTGGTGGCCGCCTGACCACGGGGAAACGGACGGCCAGCCGGGGCGGCCGGCGGACATGACAGTGGCGACTGTCGCGCGGGCAAGACGCGAATGGGGACGAACGCAGCGAAGGACGTGAAATATTTATCAATTCGGCAAAAATGCTGTTACCATTGATGCAACATGCGTTATTTTTTTAATCTTCCTGTCCAGCAATACGATTATTTGCTTGATATTAGTTTTTGTATATCCAGAGCAAGGAAATGAAGAAAAGTACCGAAGCTGCAAATGCTTTCCTGTTGAAACAGTGTTAAAACTACCATCAGCAAGCTGCGTCCCTAAACAAAACCACTCGACCGCAAGTGCGAAGGCCTTAACCATGCCGGCTGCATCGCCCAGTGAAGGAAAAGAAATGAGCCATAATTTTGAAGCGGCCGTCACGCCGCAAATCAGCCATCCCGGCGGCGTGCGCGTCAGCGAGCTGGAAGCGCACCTCGGCTACTGGCTGCGCTTCGTCTCCAACCACGTTTCCCACAGCTTCCAGAAAAAAGCCGAAGCCAACGGCGTGACGGTGTCCGAATGGGTGGTGCTGCGCGAAATGTTCCGCCTCGGCTGCACCTCGCCCACCGTGCTGGCCCAAGTGGCCGGCATGAGCAAGGGCGCCGTGTCGAAACTGATCGACCGCCTGGAAAGCAAGGGCATGGTCAGCAAATCCATCCTGCTGGCCGACCGCCGCCAGCACTCGATCGAACTGACCACGGAAGGCGAAGCGCTGGTGCCCGTGCTGGCCGAGATGGCCGACCAGAACGACGAGGAATTCTTCGGCCAGCTGCCGCGCCAGCTGCGCGACGACCTGCTCGAAGCGCTGAAGGAAGTGGCGCGCAGGCACCAGCTGAAGAGCGCCCCCTTGAATTGACGCGGGCCGGGCAACGGTGATGCGGCGGCGCGGGGGCTTCGGCTATGATGCTGGCCTGACTGTCTTCCAGGAAAACGCATGGCCCTGCACATCGAAACCCATCTGCTCAACTCGCGCGCGCTGAGCCTGCTCAGCGAGCGCGCCATCTGGCTCAAGCTGGAAGCCTTGCAGCCGCCCGGCTCGTTCAAGATCCGCGGCATCGGCCTCGCGTGCGAAGAATACGCGCGCCGTGGCGCCAGGCGCTTCATTTCCTCTTCCGGCGGCAATGCCGGCATCGCCGTCGCCTATGCCGGGCGCCAGCTGGGCATCCCCGTCGTCGTCGTCGTGCCGGAAACGACGAGCGAACGGGCCAGGGCCCTGATCGTGCAGGAAGGCGCCGAAGTGATCGTGCACGGCGCCGCCTGGCAGGAAGCGAACGCGCTGGCGCAAGCCATGCTCACGCCGCAGGACGCCTTTTTGCACCCGTTCGACGACCCGCTGCTGTGGCAGGGCCATGCCGGCATGATCGATGAAGTGGCCCGCGCGGGCGTCAAGCCGGACGCCGTCGTGCTGTCGGTGGGCGGCGGCGGCCTGCTGGCCGGCGTGGCCGAGGGCTTGCAGCGCAACGGCTGGGACGACGTGGCCCTGGTGGCCGTGGAAACCGAAGGCGCCGCTTCGCTGGCGGCCGCCGTGGCCGCGCGCGCACACGTGGCCCTGCCCGCCGTGAGCAGCATCGCCACCTCGCTGGCCGCGCGCCAGGTCTGCGCCCAGGCCTTCGCCATCAGCCAGGCGCGCCTGCTGCACAGCGTGGTGGTGTCTGACCGTGCCGCCGTCGACGCCTGCCGGCGGTTTATCGACGATCATCGGCTGGTGGTGGAACCGGCCTGCGGCGCGGCCCTGGCGGCCGTCTACGGCAAGGCGCCGCAACTGGCGCCCTACCGCAACGTGCTCGTCATCGTCTGCGGCGGCGTGACGGCCACCACGCAGCAGCTCGAGCACTGGAACGCCACGCTGTAGTCGCTACGGCGCCGCCTCGCGCAGCGCCACGCCATCGCGGCCCTGCCCCTTGGCGTCGTACAGGGCCTGGTCGGCCAGGTCCAGCAGCTGGGCCGGCGTCAGCGCCCCGTCGCGGAAGATGGCGATGCCGACGCTGGTCGTCACCGGCAGCGGGCCGCCGGCCAGCTCAAACGGCTGGCGGATGGCGCCGATGATCTTGGCGCCGATGTGGCGCACTTCAGCCGCGCTCTTCACGCCTTCGAAAACGATCACGAATTCATCGCCGGCCAGGCGTGCCACCAGGTCGCTGGCGCGCACGCTGCGCACCAGGCGCGCGGCGAATTCCTGGAGCACCGCGTCGCCCGCCTGGTGTCCCAGGCTGTCATTGATGGCCTTGAAGCGGTCGATATCGAGATAGGCCAGCGCCATCGGCGCGCGCGTGGCGCGCGTGCGCTGCATGCTTTGCGCCAGCTGCTCGTCGAAGCGGCGCCGGTTGGCGATGCCCGTCAGGATATCGGTGGCGGCGGCGAACTGCAGCGCCGTGTGCACGGCCTTGACCTTGGTGATTTCATGGATCAGGCCATACACGCCCTCCACCGTGCCGCTCTCGCCCACGTCGGGCACATAGCTGGTCTGGAAGGCGCGCCGCCCTGCGTCGCCCACGCCATCGACCGTAAATTCATATTCGACCTCCTCGCCCGCGAAGGCGCGCCGCAAATACTGTTCGCGCAGCTGGTAGGCTTCCTCGCCCAGCACGTCGCGTATCGACTGCATCAGGCTTTCCTGCTGCGACCTGCCGAACCATTTTTCAAACGTCGCATTGATGAACTGGTAGCGGTGCTCGCGGTCGATATAGACGATCACCACGGGGACGTGGTCCGTCAGCAGCTTCAGGCGCCGCTCGCTGTCGCGCGTCTGCGCCTCGGCGCTCTCGCGCTCGGCCACCAGCGAATAGAAATCGCGGCTCAAGTCGCCGATTTCGTCGCGCCGCTCGATCTGCAGCGCTTCGATGCCCAGGCGCTGGCGGCGGATTTCATGCACATGGTGGCGCAGGCGCGCCAGGGGCCGCAGCAGGCGCAGCACCACGCGCCAGCCGGCCAGGCCCGCCAGTGCCGCCAGCAGCACGGCAGCCAGCAGGATCTTGCTGCGGATGGCGTGCAGCGGCGCGAACGCGTCGCGCATGGGATACACGGACGCCAGTATCCAGCCCGTCGAGGCGATGCGGTGGTAGGCGAACAGCGCATCGACGCCGCGCGTGGTGGTGCCCGTCTGCCAGCCTTCGAAGCCCTGCAAGGCGCGCCGCGCGGGCTCGCTGAGGGGGCCATCGGCTTCGATATGCTGCATGATGCGCGACTTGTCGGGGTGTTCGACGATGACGCCGTCATTCGTCATGATGTACAGGTAGCCGCCCGCGCCGGGCTTGAGGGCGCCGAGGCGGCCCAGGAAATCGGGCTGGCGCAGGTTCACGCTCGCTGCCAGCACATAGCGCATGGCGCCCTGCGCATCGAACACGGGCTGCGTCACCACCACGATGGGCATGCCGGAAATGCTGCCGTTGAGCGGCGCGGAGATCACCGAGCGGCGGGTCGCCAGCGTCTGTTCGAAATACGGACGGCCTTTCAGGTTCAGCCCCGCCTGCGGCCTGAACGGGCTGACGCTGGCCAGCACCGCGCCATCGACGCCCACCACGCCGGCCGAGTAAAACTCCTTGGCCAGCACCGTCTGCGCGGCCAGGAAGCGCTGCAGGCCGGCGCCGTCGTGCGCGCCGCTCTGCGCCAGGCTGTCGGCGATGGCGCGCAGCACATTGCGCCTGGCGTCGAGTTCCTCGTCGATGAAGACGGCGGCGCCGGACAGCGACACGTACTGCTGCCGGCCCGTGACGTCGCGCATGCCCCGTTCGGCCACGGCCAGGGTGGCCAGCGCCAGCAGCGCCACGGCGCCCAGCACCAGCAGGAAGACGACCATGCTCATGCGCGCCTTCAGGCTGGCGGGCAAGCGCCGGCGCAATCGTTTGCGCCAGGTCGTCACGGCCGCTGCCGCAGGTGCCGGCAGATGCGCGCGACCGACTCGTCCAGCGCCAGGCTGCCCGCGTCCAGGGTCAGCGCGGCCGCCAACGGCGCTTCATACGGCGCGGAAACGCCCGTAAACTGCGCGATCTGCCCCGCGCGCGCCTTTTCGTACAGGCCCTTGGGATCGCGCGCCTCGCACACGGCCAGCGGCGTGCTGACGTGGACTTCGATGAAATGCGCGGCGCCGATGATGTCGGCGGCCATGGCCCGGTCGGCGCGGCTGGGAGAGATGAAGGCGGCGATGACGAGCAGGCCCGCGTCATTCATCAGGCGCGCCACTTCGGCCGTGCGGCGGATGTTTTCATGCCGGTCTTCGGGCGTGAAACCGAGATCGCGGTTCAGGCCATGGCGCAGCTGGTCGCCGTCGAGCACCGTCACGGCCTGGCCCTGGGCCTTGAGCGTTTGCGCCAGCGCAAGCGCAATGCTGGTCTTGCCGGCGCCGCTCAAGCCCGTCAGCCAGACCGTAGGGTGTTGTACTGCTGTCATCACACTGCCTCTCTGTTATAGAGCTGGCAATATAACAAAGCCGTGCCCGAAAGGACAGATTTTCAGGCCGCGCTGCGCGCCTCCAGCAGCAACTGTCGTATCTCGGGCACGCAGGAGCCGCAATTGCCGCCTGCCTTGACGCAAGCCGTCACCTGCGCCGTCGTCGTCAGCTTCTGCTCCACGATGGCGGCGCAGATGGTGTTGCGCCCCACGCCAAAGCACGAGCACACGGTGGGGCCGGCGTCCACGCCCTTGCCGATGGGCTGGCCCAGCAGCACGCCGGCGCG
The DNA here is from genome assembly GCF_900156175.1 of Janthinobacterium sp. TND4EL3. Classification (GTDB taxonomy): domain Bacteria; phylum Pseudomonadota; class Gammaproteobacteria; order Burkholderiales; family Burkholderiaceae_D; genus Janthinobacterium. The sequence goes on along the minus strand of NZ_FTMV01000003.1, from coordinate 145,954 downwards.
ATCAAGCGCATCCATTTGCGCGTGCGCAAACAGGCTGGCCAGCCAGCTGCGCGACGGCAGGTCGGGACGGGGCGAGACATATACACATTGCGCGATGCGGCCCTCGTCCAGGTGCACGGCGCGGTACACGCCGGCGCTGGCGTCCGCGTAATCGAGCCAGTCGGCCTCGCCATCCGTCACGCCCAGCAGCGCACGCGCCCAGGCGCCGAGATCCTCGATGCGCTGGCGGCCCGCCAGTTCGTAGCGCAAAAACTGCTCGCCCTGCACGCGCGTCCAGTGCGCCACGCCGTCGAGAATCAAAGGCGTGCGGCTCAGGACAAACGCATGCCAGTGCACGCGGAACTGCTCGATGCGCACGGGCGTATGCTTGAATTCCGGTTCGCCCGAGACGGGGTCGACGACCGGGTTGACGACGGCGCCCACGCGCGCGTCGGACGCATTCGCGTCGCTCCAGTGGATGGGCACGAAGACCTGGCCGCGCGCGATGCCGCCGCCGTGCACGACGCGCGCCACCATCGCGCCCCAGGCGCTGGAGACGCGCGCCAGCTCGCCCTCGCGCACGCTGTACAGCAGCGCATCCTGCGGGTGGAGGTCGATGAAGGCTTCGGCGACGTGGCCCGACAATTTCGCCGCCTTGCCCGTGCGCGTCATCGTATGCCACTGGTCGCGCACCCTGCCCGTGTTCAGGATCAGCGGATAGTCTTCGTCGGGCGCGTTGCGCGGCGCGCGCGGCGCCGTCGGCACGAAGCGGGCGCGCCCGTCCGCATGGGCGAAACGGCCGTCGCCGAACAGCCGCGCCGGGCCCTGCGGCCACTGCTGCGGCGCCAGCGCGTCGTATTGCGCAGCATCAAGGCTGTCCAGTCCCGCCAGGCTGAACAGGCGCGCCGTTTCCGCCCTATTGCGGAAGGTGGACAGGCGCGCATGCTCGCTAAAAATGGCTTGCGGCGACGTGAAATCAAAGCCGGCATAGCCCATGCGGCGCGCCACGTCGCACAGCACGTCCCAGTCGGCGCGCGCCTCGCCCGGCGCCGGCAAGAACGCGCGCTGGCGCGAGATGCGCCGCTCCGAGTTCGTCACCGTGCCGTCCTTCTCGCCCCAGCCCAGCGCGGGCAGCAGCACGTCGGCATGCGCGTTCGTGTCCGACTGCGCGCTGATGTCCGACACCACCACCAGCTCGCACTTGTCCAGCGCGCGGCGCACCTGGTCGGCGTCCGGCATGCTGACCAGCGGGTTGGTGGCGATGATCCACACGGCCTTGACCTTGCCCGCTTCGATCGCGTGGAACAGGTCCACGGCCTTCAGGCCCGGCTTGTTCGCCATGCGGGGAGAGTCCCAGAAGGTTTGCACGGTGTCGCGGTGCAGCGGATTGTCCAGTTCCAGGTGCGCCGCCAGCATGTTGGCCAGGCCCCCTACTTCGCGCCCGCCCATGGCGTTCGGCTGGCCCGTGAGCGAAAACGGCCCCATGCCGGGCTGGCCGATGCGGCCCGTCGCCAGGTGGCAGTTGATGATGCTGTTGACCTTGTCCGTGCCGCAGGACGACTGGTTCACGCCCTGCGAAAAGGCGGTGACGACCTTGCGCGTGGCGGTAAAGGCCTGGTAAAACGCCAGCAGGGCGTGCGGATCGACCTTGCAGATGCGCGCCACCTGCAGCGGGTCGCCGCAATCCACGTGGGCGGCCGCCAGCGCCTCGTCCAGGCCACGGCTGTGCAGCGTGACGAAAGCGTCATCGACCACGCCTTCGCGCGCCAGGTGGCACAGCAAACCGTTGAACAGCCACACGTCCGTGCCCGGTTTCACGGGCAGGTGCAGGTCGGCCAGCTCGCAGGTGGCCGTGCGGCGCGGGTCGATCACCACCAGTTTCATCTCCGGCCGGGTTTCCTTGATGCGGGCGATGCGCTGGAACAGGATCGGATGGCACCAGGCCGTGTTCGAGCCCACCAGCACGATCATGTCGGCCAGTTCCAGGTCTTCATAGCAGCCGGGCACGATGTCTTCGCCGAACGCGCGCTTGTGCCCCGCGACGGCCGAGGACATGCACAGGCGCGAATTGGTGTCGATGTTCGCGCTGCCCACGTAGCCCTTCATGAATTTATTGGCGATGTAATAGTCTTCCGTCAGCAGCTGGCCCGACACGTACAGGGCGACGGCGTCCGGCCCGTGCTCGGCCATGATGGCGCGCAGGCCGCCGGCCACCTGGTCCAGCGCGGCATCCCAGGAAGCGCGCCGCAGCACGCCGTCCACGCGCACCTGCGGGTAGAGCAGGCGCTGGTCCAGGTCCAGGGTGTCGCCCAGGGCCGAGCCTTTCACGCACAGGCGCCCCAGGTTGGCCGGGTGGCTGGCGTCGCCGGCGATGCGGATGGCGCCGTCGGGCAGGCGTGTCGCTTCCACGCCGCAGCCGACGCCGCAGTAGGGGCAAGTGGTTTTCACGGGCGTGCAGCTGGTCATGAAAGTGTCCTGTCGGTCGCGGTCAGGCGGCCTGGCCGCACAGGGCCTGGCCGAACAATAAATGGGAACGCAGCTGGCTGATGTCGCGGCGCTGCTGGATCAGGTCGAAATACCAGGGGCCGTCCTGTACGTCGCCATACAGCACGGCGCCGGCCAGGCGGCTGCCCTGCACCACCAGGCGCTTGTAGATGCCGCGGCGCGGGTCGCGCAGCACCAGGTCTTCGCTGCCCTCGCCGCCGAGGATGTCGCCGGCCGAATACAGGTCGATGCCCGTCACTTTCAGTTTGGTGGCGCTGGCCTGCTGCACGTAGCGGCGGTGTCCTGCGCCGGCCAGGTGCGCGCCGCACACGCGCGCCTGTTCCCAGATGGGCGCGACCAGGCCGAAGGTGGCGCGCCGGTGCTGCACGCATTCGCCCACGGCGTACACGCGCGGGTCGTAGCTTTGCAGGCAGTCGTCGACGACGATGGCCCGCTCGCAGTGCAGGCCGGCCGCTTGCGCCAGCGCAATGTTCGGGCGCACGCCGGCCGTCATCACCACCAGGTCGGCGGGGATCGACGTACCATCGGCAAAGCGGACTCCCTGCACGCGGCCGGTGCCGAGGATTTCCGCCGTTTGCGCCTGCATCAAAAACCGCAGGCCGCGCGCTTCCAGCGCCGTTTTCAGCAGCATCGACGCGGGTGCGTCCAGCTGCTGGTTCATCAGGGCGCCGCTCATGTGCACCACCGTCACGTCCATGCCCTGGCGCTGCAGGCCGTTGGCCGCCTCCAGCCCCAGCAGGCCGCCGCCGATGACGACCGCGTGGCGGTGCTTGCGCGCCGCCCGCAGCATGGTGTCGACGTCGTCGATGTCGCGAAAACCGATCACGCCGGGCAGTTCATGGCCGGGCACGGGCACGATGAAGGGCGTGGAACCGGTGGCCAGCAGCAGGCGGTCATAGCGCACCTCGATGCCGGACAGCGCCTGCACCGTGCGCGCCTGGCGGTCGATGCGCACCACGGGGTCGCCCGCGTGCAGGGTGATGCTGTTGTGCGCATACCAGTCGCGCGTGTGCAGCATGATGTCGGCCACCGTCTTGTCGCCGGCCAGCAGGGGCGACAGCAAAATGCGGTTGTAGTTGCCGTGCGGCTCGGCGCCGAAGACGGTGATGTCGTACAGGTCCGGGGCCATTGTCAGCAATTCCTCGACCGTGCGCATGCCGGCCATGCCGTTGCCGACCACGACTAAAGACGGCCGTGCGGCGGTGTTCACAGGGCCACCCATACCATGCCGCCAAACACGCGCGCCGGCCAGGCGGCCACCGAGTGTTCAGGCGCTTCGATGCACTCGCCGCTGGCCAGGTCGAAATGCTGCTTGTAGATGGGCGACGCCACGACGACGCGCTGGCCGATGCTGCCCACCAGCCCGCGCGAGAGCACGGACGCGCCCGCGTTCGGGTCGACATTGTCGATGGCGTACACGCGCGGCGCGGCATCGCCGACGCGGAACACGGCCACGTGTCGCCCGTGCAGCAGCGCGCACACGCCCGTATCGGGCACGATGTCGGTCAGGGGGCAGATGGCGACCCAGTCATCGGCGCTGGCGCTGTTCAATTCATTCATCGCATTCATGGCTCACGCCTCCACGGCAAGGATGGGAATCACGGTACTGCGGCGTTCAAGGGGCGTGGCGGGCCGGATCTGGCCACGCTCTTCCACGAACACGACGTTTTCATCGTTTTTTTCGCTGTTGACGAAATGGCGGAAACGCTGGCGCACGGCGGGGTCGGTGACGGCAGCCTGCCACTCGCAGGCATAGGTGTCGACCACGTGCTGCATGTCCGCCTCCAGCTCGGCGCCCAGGCCCAGGCTGTCGTCGACGATGACGCGCTTGAGGTAATCGAGGCCCCCTTCGAGGTTGTCGCGCCACACGCTGGTGCGCTGCAGGCGGTCGGCCGTGCGCACGTAGAACATCAAAAAGCGGTCGACATAGCGCACCAGGGTCGCTTCATCGAGATCGGCCGCCAGCAGTTCCGCGTGGCGCGGCTTCATGCCGCCATTGCCGCACACGTACAGATTCCAGCCCTTTTCCGTGGCGATCAGGCCGATGTCCTTGCCCTGCGCCTCGGCGCATTCGCGCGTGCAGCCGGAGACGCCGAACTTGATCTTGTGCGGCGTGCGCAAGCCCTTGTAGCGGTTTTCCAGCTGGATCGCAAAGCCCACGCTGTCGGCCACGCCGTAGCGGCACCAGGTGGAGCCGACGCAGGATTTGACCGTGCGCAAGGATTTGCCGTAGGCGTGGCCCGATTCGAAGCCGGCCGCGATCAGCTCTTCCCAGATGGCCGGCAACTGGTCCACGCGGGCGCCGAACAGGTCGACGCGCTGGCCGCCCGTGATCTTCGTATAGAGACCGTATTTTTTCGCCACCATGCCCACAGCGATCAAGCCATCGGCCGTCACTTCGCCGCCCGGCATGCGCGGCACGACGGAATACGTGCCATCCTTCTGGATATTACCGAGAAAATAATCGTTACTGTCCTGCAGGCTGGCGTGCACGGGCGACAGCACGAAATCGTTCCAGCAAGACGCCAGGATATTCGCCGCCACGGGCTTGCACACGTCGCAACCGAGGCCCTGGCCATGCGCGCCCAAGAGTTCGCCGAAGCTGCGGATCTTGCCGACCCGCACCAGGTGATGCAATTCCTGGCGCGAGTAGGCAAAGTGTTCGCACACGTGGTTGTTCACGGCCATGCCCTGCTTCCGCATTTCCGCCTTCATGATCTGCGTCACCAGCGGCACGCAGCCGCCGCAGGCCGTGCCGGCTTTCGTGCAGGATTTTAATGCGCCGATGGTGGTGGCGCCATCGGCGACGGCCGCGCACAGCGCGCCTTTCGACACGTCGTTGCACGAGCAGATCTGCGCCGCCTCGGGCAAGGCGTCCACGCCCAGTCCCGCCTTTTGCTGGCCGTCCGCCTGCGGCAGGATGAGGAATTCGGGGAACTCAGGCAGCTCGATCTTGTTGAGCATCATCTGCAAGAGCGTGCCGTATTCGCTGGCGTCGCCCACCATCACGCCGCCCAAGAGATACTTGCCGCAATCGGAAACGACGATCTTCTTGTAGATCTGCTTGCGCTCGTCCATGAACTGGTAGGAGCGGCTGCCCGGCGCATTGCCGTGCGGGTCGCCCAGGCTGGCCACGTCCACGCCCATCAGTTTGAGCTTGGTGCTCATGTCGGCGCCCTTGAACGCGGCTTCGCCCGCTTCTCCTTCTTCCTTCTGCAACAGGTGGCGGGCAGCGATGCGCGCCATCTCGTAGCCGGGCGCGACCAGGCCGAAGACCAGGCCGCCCCACAGCGCGCATTCGCCGATCGCGTAGATGTCCGTGTCGGAGGTGACGCAGCGGTCGTCGATGGCGATGCCGCCGCGCGGCCCCACGTCCAGGCCGCAGGCGCGCGCCAGCTCGTCGCGCGGGCGGATGCCGGCCGAGAAGACGATCATGTCCGCTTCAAGGTGGCTGCCGTCGGCGAACTGCATGCGGTGCGTGGCAGTTTCGCCGTCAACGATGGCCAGCGTGTTCTTTTGCGTGTGCACGGTCACGCCCAGTTCCTCGATCTTGCGGCGCAGGACGCGCGCGCCGCCCTCGTCCACCTGCACGGCCATCAGGCGCGGCGCGAATTCCACCACGTGGGTGTCGAGCTGCAAATCGCGCAAGGCCTTCGCGCATTCGAGGCCCAGCAGCCCGCCGCCGATGACCACACCCGTTTTCGACTTGGCGCCCCAGGCCAGCATGGCTTCCAGGTCTTCGATGGTGCGGTAGACGAAGCAGCCGTCCCTCTCCTTGCCCGGCAGCGGCGGCACGAACGGCGTGGAGCCGGTGGCAAACACGAGTTTGTCGTAGCTCAAGACTTCGCCCGTGCTGGCCGTGACGGTCTTCGCCGCGCGGTCGATGGACACGGCGCGCGCATTGAGTTTCAACACGACGTTGTCCTTGTCGAAGAAGCCGGGCGTCACCAAGGAGAGGTCATCGGCCGACTTGCCGCTGAAAAATTCGGACAGGTGTACGCGGTCGTAGGCGGGGCGCGGCTCTTCGCACAAGACGCTGACGTGCAGGTGCGGCGCGTTTTCCAGGGCCAGGCGTTCGAGGAATTTATGCCCGACCATGCCATGGCCGAGGACGACGATCTTCAGGGGGTGGGTCATTGCTCGCTCCTCAGGCCGCGGCCATGCTTGGTTCGGCCGCCAGCCCCGTGAAACGGGCGGCGATGGCGCACAGGGCCGAGATCACCACCAGCGCGCTGAGGATGATCAAGGTCTGGCGGATGTCGCCCGTGCCCTTCATCAGGAAACCGGCCGCCACGGCGCCCACGTTGCCGCCAGCGCCGATGATGCCGGCCACGCCGCCGAGAGCCTTGCTGTCGATGAAGGGCACCAGCGCGTAGGTGGCGCCGCAAGCCATGTGGGTGAACAGGCCGAAGACCAGCATGGCGATGACGGCCCAGGTGACGCTGTCGACCTTGGCAAACCACAGCAAGCCCACGCCTTCGCCTATCATCAGCATGAACAGCAGGGTCACGCGGCTGTTCAGGTTGCCGCGCAGGGCCAATTTATCCGACAGCCAGCCGCCCAAAGCGCGGGCAAACAGGGCCAGCAGGCCGAAGCTGCCGGCGGCCAGGCCGGCCGATTTCAGCGACAGGCCGAAATGGTCGACGTAGTAGACGGCGGCGATGTTGTGGATGAAGATTTCGATGCCGAAGCAGGCGCCGTAGGTAACGAACAGCAGCCACACGCGATAATTGCTGCTGGCAGCCTTGAAGCTGGCCCAGCCACCCTTTTTTCCTTCGATGGCCACGCCGGCGGCGCGCAAATCCGAGTAATTACCTTCCGGGCAATCCTGCGTATAGCGCCAGTACAGGGCCGCCATCACCAGCATCAAGACGCCCGGCACCAGCAGCGCGATGCGCCAGCCCAGCGATTCGGACACGCCCAGCATCAGCACGGCACCGAGCAGCAGCGGCATCAGCGCCTGCGCGGCGCCGCCGCCCGCATTGCCCCAGCCGGCGGCGGCCGCATTCGCCGTGCCGACGACACGCGGAGCGAACATCACGGACGTGTGATATTGCGTAATGACAAAGCTGGCGCCGACGGCGCCGATGCCCAGGCGGAAGAAGAGGAAGCTTTCATAGCTTTGCGAGGCGGCCACGCCCAGCACGGGGATGGCGCCCAGCAGCAGCAAGCCCGTGTACGTCTTGCGGGGGCCGTAGCGGTCGCACAAGGGGCCGACGATCAGGCGCACGAGGATGGTGATGGCGACGGCCGCGATATTGATGTTCGCCACTTGCGCCAGGGAAAGACCAAATTCGCCCTTGATGACCGGCATGAGCGGGGCGCAGGCGAACCAGGCGAAGAAACACACGAAAAATGCCATCCACGTGAGATGGAATGCCCGCATGGGCGGCGTGGCGAGGGAGAAGAGCGCGATGCTTGTTGCTTTTTGGCTGGCCATGATGGTTTCCCGAAGTATCCCGAAAATAACAAAGATGCAAACAAAAACGGCGCCCGCCCACGCCGATGAAAAAAATCAGCCAGAGCGGACGCCGTTGTCCAGGTGGTCCGTCGTTGGACCGTTGTGTGTTTATTCAGGGGATCGCCGTTGATCCGTATCTCCTGTTTAGCAAGCGCCGTGCCAGCGCCGCCTCAGGGGGCCGCCCGCCTGATTGCACGCACTTTGCGCCAGATCATGGCCAATCGCGGTGCAGGCGCGCCTCTTCTTGGTGCGTCGCGGAACTCGGACATGGCGAGAATTGTCTAACTGATATCAAATTCAGAAAGCGGAGGCTGCCATGGTCGGGCAACTGCGGCAAGTGCCGCCACGCGTGGCGCGGACGCTGGCCTGCGCCTGCGTGGGGGCGCTGTTGATCGGCTGGTGCAATAGTGCTGCAGCGCAAGATGGTTCGCCCGCGCCCCGCGAGCACAGCGAACTGGACGCGACCGTGTTCGCGCCGTTCCATGCCGCGCGCGGCGAACGGCTCGCGCAGGCGCGCACATTTGTCGTGCGGCTCAGCTACCCGGACGAAGGCCGCCCCCATGCCGTGCGCTGGACCCTGACCCTGTCCGGCCCCGGCCCGCAAGGGGCCGTGCTGCGGCGCTGGTCGGGCACGGAACAGGTCGATGCGGGCGGCAAGAGCGTGCGCTTGCCCTGGGATGGCCGCGCCGATGCCGATGCGCGCGCACGGCGCATGCCGGCGCCGGACGGCGTGTACGAACTGCGCCTGCTGGCCGTGGCCGATGCCGGCACGTCCCGCGAAGCGGCCGTGGAACAAGCGTGGCCCATCGCCGTCAACCGGGCCGGCGCCGCGCCGCCGCCGGTGCCGGCATTCCACGCGGGCTTGCTGCGCCTCGATGGCGCACCCGCCTACCGCATCGTCTATGCCAACCTGCACAGCCAGACGCGCCACAGCGACGGCGGCGCCCCGCTCGACGCCTGCCATGGCGCGCAGGAGCCGCAAACGGCGCCGTTCGGCCCCATCGATGCCTATCAATATGCGCAGGATCACGGCCTGGACGCCCTGCTGACGTCCGAGCACAACCATATGTATGACGGCTCGGACGGAACAAACCCCGCAGCCACGCCTGCCGAAGCGAAGGCCCTGTACCAGACGGGGCTGGCCGAAGCGGCCGCCTATACAAACGCCCACCCCGGTTTCCTGGCCCTGTACGGCATGGAATGGGGCGTCATCAACAAGGGCGGCCATTTGAACATCTTCAATAGCGAGCAGTTGCTGGGCTGGGAAAGGAATGCCCAGGGCGAGCTGCTGGCCGACGTGGAAACACCGAAAAGCGACTACGCCGCCCTGTATGCGCTGATGCGCGCAAGGGGCTGGATAGGCCAGTTCAACCACCCGGCGCAAACGGGCCAGTTTCTCGTCGATGGCCAGCCCCTCGGCTACACGCAGGATGGCGACACGGCCATGGTGCTGTGCGAAGTGATGAACACGTCCGCCTTTTCCACCAACGACGAGGAAAAGGAAACGCGGCGCAGCAATTACGAGGCGGCCTGCAACCGGGCGCTGGCGGCCGGCTACCACGTGGCCTTCAGCAGCAACCAGGACAACCACTGCGCCAACTGGGGCGCGTCGTACGGCAACCGCACGGCCGTGCTGGTGGCCAGCCCGGCCGCCGGCATGCCCGTGTCACGCGACAGTTTCCTCGAAGCGCTGCGCGCGCGCCGCGTGTTTGCCACCATGGACAAGCACGCGCAACTGCTGTTGACGGCCAATGGCAGGCTGATGGGCGAGCGCTTCGACAACCACGGGCCGCTGCAGCTGTCCACCCATTTCAGCAACAGCGCCGGACGGCAAGCGGCCGCCGTCGCCATCTTCCACGGCGTGCCGGGCGGCAATGGCTCCGTCACGGCCCTGTCCGACCAGGCCGCGATCACCGTCACGCCCGCGCCCGGCCCGCACTTTTATTATGCGCGCCTGACGCAGGACGATGGCAACATCGTCTGGTCGGCGCCCGTGTGGGTCAATCAGCTGCCTTGAGGAGGCCGCCTCGCCTGTATCGCACCGCAGATTCTACGGCCCTGATCTTTTCCAGCAAACAATATTGGAAAAGTAACTATTTTTTCGGGTAGCCGTCCATAGACACTGGTTCCTCACAGCAATCCATGGCACCATGGCTGCGCCGTTTTGCCTGCAACGCGGCCTCCACCGGACCAACCAGGAACCTTACATGTCGTCATATCGCACTCTCGCCGGCAGCATGCTGCTCGGCCTGGCCGCAGCGGGCATCGCCCACGCGCAAGCCCCCGCCCCTGCCGCCGCCAACACCGATCCCCACCTGTGGCTGGAAGAAGTCCTCGGCGACAAGCCGCTGGCCTGGGTCAAGCAGCACAATGCCGTCACCACCAAAGAGCTGGAAGCCCGGCCCGGCTTCACGGCCCTGCAGGCGCGCCTGAAAACCATCCTCAACTCGAAGGAACGCATTCCCTACGTCAGCAAGGAAGGCGAGTACTACTACAATTTCTGGCGCGACGCCCAGCACGTGCGCGGCATCTGGCGCCGCACCACCCTGGCGCAGTACCGGCTGGCGGAACCGACCTGGGAAACCGTGATCGACCTCGACCAGCTGGCCGCCGGCGAGAACGAAAACTGGGTCTGGGGCGGCGCCTCCTGCCTATATCCGAAGGGCGAACGCTGCCTCATTTCCCTGTCGCGCGGCGGCGGCGACGCCAAGGTCGTGCGCGAGTACGACGTGGCGACACGCGCGTTTGTCGACGGCGGCTTCACCCTGCCCGAAGCGAAGGGCAGCGCCAGCTGGATCGACGCCGATACCCTCTTCGTGTCCACCGATTTCGGCCCCGGCTCGATGACCAGCTCGGGCTACCCGCGCATCATCAAACAGTGGCAGCGCGGCACGCCGCTGGCGCAGGCGCACACCTTGTATGAAGCCAAACCCGACGACCTGAGCGCGGGCGCCTACAAGGACTTCACGCCCGGCTACGAGCATCAGTTCGTCGAGCGGCAAATCGATTTCTACAGCGGCGAAATGTTCCTGCGCGACGGTACGGAACTCAAAAAGGTGCCGAAGCCGGACGACGCCACGGCCTTCACCGTGCGCGACCAGCTGATCATTACCCTGCGCTCGGACTGGAAAGTGAACGGCAAGACCTATCCGCAGGGCGCGCTGCTGGCCACCGACTTCAAGGCCTTCATGCAGGGCGGGCAGGCGCTGGAGGTGCTGTTCGCCCCTACTGCCACCTCGTCGCTGGACAATGTCACGCCAACGAAGTCGGCCATCCTGCTGACGACCCTGGACAAGGTCAAGAACCGCCTGACGGAACTGCGCCACGTGGACGGCAAGTGGCAGCGCCGCAGCGTCGACGCGCCGAAACTGGGCACCCTGGCCGCCAGCGCGCTCGATCCGGTCGACTCGGACCAGTACTTCCTCACGGTGACCGACTTCCTCAACCCGACCACACTGTACCTGGGCGCGGCGGGCAGCGACCAGCGCACGAAAATCAAGTCGCTGCCGGCCTTTTACGACGCCACGCCATACAAGGTGGAACAATTCGAATCGACGTCGAAGGACGGCACCAAGGTACCCTACTTCGCCATCATGAACAAGAAGACGAAGCTGGACGGCCGCAACCCCACGGTGCTGTATGGCTATGGCGGCTTCGAAGTGTCGCTGAAACCAAGCTACAGCGGCACCACGGGCGTGGCGTGGCTGGAAAAGGGCGGCGTGTATGTGCTGGCCAATATCCGCGGCGGCGGCGAATTCGGCCCCCGCTGGCACCAGGCGGCGCTGAAGGAAAACCGCCAGCGCGCGTATGACGACTTCATCTCCGTGGCGCAGGACTTGATCAAGCGCAAAGTCACCAGTCCGCGCCACCTGGGCATCATGGGCGGCAGCAATGGCGGCCTGCTGACGGGCGCCGTGCTGGTGCAGCGTCCCGATTTGTTCAACGCCGTCGTCAGCCAGGTGCCGCTGCTCGACATGCGCCGCTATAACAAGATGCTGGCGGGCGCCTCGTGGATGGGAGAGTACGGCGACCCGGACGTGCCGGAACAATGGGCCTACATCAGCAAGTACTCGCCGTACCACAACGTCTTCAAGGACAAGAAATATCCGCGCGTGCTGTTGACCACCTCGACGCGCGACGACCGGGTCCACCCCGGCCATGCGCGCAAGATGGTGGCGAAGATGGAAGAGCAAGGCCACGACGTGCTGTACTGGGAAAACACGGAAGGCGGCCACGCGGGCGCCGCCAACAACGACCAGCAGGCGCTGATGTGGGCGCTGACCTACACCTTCCTGCACGAGCAACTGAAGTAAGGAAGTTGCAGCAGAAGTTGCAGTAATCGGGGGCCTGATGGGCCTTGCGCAAGCAGGAACGCCTGCGCCGGAGACTCCGGCGCAGGCGTTTTGCATTGGCCCTTACTTCGCCTGCGCGCTGGGGCGCTCGGCGATGCGGTCGCGGTAGGCCTGCAGGTTGGATAAACCTTCCGCGCCCGGCCGGTACTTCATCAGCCCGCGCGCAAATTCCAGCGCGCAGAAGGCCGTGATGTCGGCAATCGTAAAACGTTCGCCGGCGATGTAGGGCTGGCTGGCCAGCACCTGGTCCAGCCATTGCGCCGTCTCGCGCAGCTTGCCCGCCTGCGCCGTGGCGAAATCGGGAAACTGCGGGTTTTCCAGGGCCACCAGGGCCGGATGGCCGTGGCGCACCCAGTTGGCGGCGGCGCTGAACAGATGCAGTTCCACCCGGCGGTCGGCCATTTCGATGAAGGCGCGCTCCTCGAATCCCTCGCCCATCAGGTTCGGCTGCGGCTGCAAGCCTTCCAGGTAGGTGCAGATGGCGCGCGTTTCGGTCAGCACGCGCCCGTCGTCCAGTTCCAGCACGGGCACGCGGCCCAGCGGGTTTTTTGCCAGGAAGGCGGGATCGCGGTGCTGTCCCGCCATCAGGTCAAGCGCCACTTCTTCGATGCCGGTAATGCCCTTTTCGGCGATGAACATGGTGACGCGGCGCGGATTGGGCGTGCGGGGGCTGATAGTCAGTTTCATGTGCGTGGGTCTCGTCTCGTTATGGTGGTGGTCAATCAGGCGCGGCACCGGCCTGCGGCAGTACGTCAGGCGTCCATCATACCAGCGCCCGACGGCCTTGCGCCGCCCCTGGCGCGTTGACTTTGCCCCCGTTTCGCCTTAGATTGCCGTACGGGAACGCTGGCCACCAGTTCCAGCGATGTCCCCCAACACCGTCATCAACGCCCGCAGCCTATCCGGCTGGCGGGCGTTTTATCCATGAACCAAGGGCATACCATGCATCGCACACCGACTCCGCGCTTCCGCCGCAGCCAACTGGCCGCCGCCGTCCTGGCACTGGCTGCCGTCACCGCCTTCAACTCGGGCCATGCCGCTCCCGCCGCCACATACGCCTCGGCCAGCCACGCCGCCACGACCACCACCCAGCTGCCGCGCGGCGTCACGCCGCTGCACTATATCGTGTCGATCATGCCGGACGCGGCCGCCGCCACCTTCAAGGGCGAGGCCGCCATCAAGGTGGCCGTCGATGCGCCGACCGCCAGCATCACCTTCAATGCCCTGAACCTGGCGTTTGCGGCCGCCGCCATCGAAGGCGCGGGCGGCAGCAAGCAGGTGACGCGCAAGATCGAGTTCGATGCGGACCAGCAGACGGCCACCGTGCATTTCGCCCAGCCCGTGGCCAAGGGCGAATACCTGCTGCGCATCGACTACAGCGGCAAGATCGGCACGCAGGCCACGGGCCTGTTCTCGCTCGACTACGACACGCCCGAAGGCCGCCAGCGCGCGCTGTACACGCAATTCGAGAATTCGGACGCGCGCAGCATGCTGCCGTCGTGGGATGAACCGGACTACAAGGCCACCTTCGATCTCAGCGTGGTCGTGCCGAGCGGCCAGATGGCCGTCAGCAACATGCCGATTGCCAGCAGCGAAGAACTGGGCAATGGCATGAAGCACGTGCGCTTCGCCACCACGCCGCGCATGTCGACCTATCTGCTGTTTTTCGGCCTGGGCGACTTCGAACGGGCGACAACGATGGCCGACGGCACGGAATTGGGCGTCATCACGAAAAAGGGCGCGCTGGCGCAAAGCCGCTACGCGCTCGACGAGTCAAGCGCCCTGCTGCGCGAATACAACGATTACTTCGGCGTGCGCTACCCGCTGCCCAAGCTCGACAACATCGCCGCGCCGGGCCGCAGCCAGTTCTTCGGCGCCATGGAAAACTGGGGCGCCGTGTTCACCTTCGAATACGGCCTGCTGCTCGACCCGGCCATCTCGACCCAGGCCGACAAGGAAAACATCTACACCACGCTGTCGCATGAAATGGCGCACCAGTGGTTCGGCGACCTGGTCACCATGCGCTGGTGGGACGACCTGTGGCTCAACGAAGGTTTTGCGTCATGGATGGAAAGCCGCACCACGGAACGTCTGCACCCAGAGTGGAACACGGCCCTGTCCAACGTGGCCGGGCGCGAAGCGGCCATGAGCCAGGACGCGCTGCGCACGACGCACCCGGTCGTGCAGCGCATCGCCACCGTGGAACAGGCCAGCCAGGCCTTCGACGGCATCACCTATCAAAAGGGCGAGGCGGTGATCCGCATGCTCGAAGCATATGTGGGCGCCGACACCTGGCGCACGGCCGTGCGCAGCTACATGCGCAAGCACGCGTATGGCAACACGGTGTCGGACGACCTGTGGCGCGAAGTCGATGCCGCCGCCGGCAAGCCCGTCAGCGCCATCGCCCACGATTTCACGCTGCAGCCGGGCGTGCCCATGATCACGGTGGGCGACGCCGTGTGCCGCAAGGGCCGCACGCGGGTGACCCTGACGCAGACGGAGTTTTCCAAGGACCAGGCGGACAAGAAGCCGCTGTCATGGAAAGTGCCCGTCATCGCCTCGACGGTCGGCAACGGCAAGCTGGCCACGGTGCTGGTCAGGAATGGCAAGGCGACCCTGAACGTGCCCGGCTGCGGCGCCCTGCTGGTCAATGCGGGCCAGAGCGGCTATTACCGCACCCTGTACGCGCCGGCCGGCACGCGCGCGCTGGCGGCCAGCTTCGCGCACCTGGCGCCGATCGACCAGCTGGGCTTGCTGTCGGACAGCCAGTCGCTGGGCATGGCGGGCTTGCAGGACCCGGCCTCCTTCCTGGAGCTGGCAAAAGCCACGCCGCTGTCGGCCGACCCGCAGGTGCTGGGCAAGGTGGCCGCCTCGCTGGGCAGCCTGTACGAACAATACGCGGGCGATAGCGCGGACAGCAAGGCGCGCCAGCAGGCGTTCGGCCGCTACGCCATGGCGCGCCTGGCGCCCATGATGGCGCAGACGGGCTGGGAAGCGCGCACGGGCGAAGCGTCCAGCGTGGCGACCCTGCGCGCCCAGCTGATCGCCATCCTCGGCGACATGGGCGAAGCGGGCGTGCTGGCCGAGGCGCGCCGCCGCTACGCGGCCAGCGAGCAAGACCCGTCCACCATGCCCGCGCCGCTGCGCCGCACCATCCTGGGCGTGGTGGCCCAGCATGCGGACGCCGCCACCTGGGAGCAGCTGCACGCCAGGGCGCGGCAGGAACAGACGCCGCTGGTGAAGAACCAGCTGTACGACCTGCTGGCCTCGAGCGACGATCCCGCGCTGGCGCAGCGCGCCCTGGCGCTGGCGCTGACGGAGGAGCCGGGCGTGACGAACAGCCCGGCCATGATCGCGCGCGTGGCGCGCACGCATCCGGAACTGGCCTTCGACTTCGCGCTGGCGCACCAGGAGCAGGTCAATGCGCGCATCGACGCCAGCTCGCGCAGCCGCTACTTCCCGCGCCTGGCGGCCGGGTCGGCACAGCCGCAGATGGTCGCCAAGCTGCGGTCCTACGCGCAGGCCAACCTGCCCGAGGGCGCGCGCGGCGACGCCGACAGCGCCGTGGCCGGCATCGAGTACCGCATCAAGGTACGCGCCGAGCGCTTGCCGGCGATCGATGCATGGCTGGCGAAGCAGGCGGGCTAAGCGCCTTCCCGGCGCCGCGGCGCCGGGAACTGAGGCCGGCGACACGGCAGGCAAAAAAAAACCGGCTTCGCCAGTCGCGGCAGCCGGTTGAAACGCTGTTTCAGAGCGCAGGGATAAAACGGGGAAACACATGAAAAAGTGGAAACCGTGCCGGTCATTGAGGTGTCCGGCAACCTTGGGCACGGGGTTTCCGTGCGCCATGTATCCACTATGCCAGCCCTTTCTTGCGGCAGGCTTAGGACTTCATTAAATCCCTGTCCGATTCCTGCTTTTCCCTCTTCCTGCCCTGCATTGCTTGCCACTCTGGCAAGCTTCGTGTGTCTGGTGCCGATGGTTGAGCTCACCGGCTAAGCTGTTGAGTCATGCCTGCATCCTATCGCTCCCGGAGCGTAGTGATCTGCGCAACGCATGCTGTGTGCCAACAAAAGCATCATAGCAGCGTCATATGACCGCCTTATGACGTAGCTCTAACATTGCGCGCGCGCCGCCGCGCGGATCGCGTACCATACCCCCACCGTCCTTGTCCCTTTTGCCCCCATGTTCAGCCAGAACCGCCGCCTGCCGTCCGCCATCCGCACCCCGCTCCTGCTTGCCTGCGCCGTGCTGGCCGCCTGCACGCCCCTGCCGCCCGTGCCCGCACCCGCAGCCCCCGCCCAGGCGGCCATGCCCGCGCCCGCATGGCAGCGGCCAGGCGTGCAGCTGCTGCACATCGCGCCCGAAGAATCGCTGCTGACCATTACCGTGCGCCGCGGCGGCGCGCTGGCGCGGCTGGGCCATGACCACGTGGTGGCCAGCCGCAGCCTGCAGGGCGTGGTGGCGCCCGCGCCGGGACGCGCACAGTTCCAGTTCCGGCTCGACGAGATGAGTGTGGATGAAGAAAGCTTGCGCCAGGCGGCGGGACTGACGACGACGCCGTCGGCCGACGCCATCGCCGGCACGCGCCACAACATGCTGGTGCGCGTGCTCGACGCGCAGCGCTATCCGTGGGTGCGCGTCGAGGCGCGCCGCACGGGCGACAAGCAGGTGTTTGATGCGGACATCACCGTGCATGGCGTGACGCGCACGCTGCAGTTGCCGGTGCGCGTCGAGCAAGCGGCCGATGGACGCCGCCTGCAGGCCAGCGGCAGCCTGCTGCTGAAACAGAGCGACTTCGGCATCGTGCCCTTCGCCATCCTGGGCGGCGCCATGGCCGTGCAGGACCAGATGGAACTGGCGTTCCGCATCACGGCGAGGCCGGAGCCTAGCGCGCCAGCACCAGGCGCAGGCCCAGGGCGATGAAGATGGTGCCGGCCAGGCGGTCCAGCCACAGGCCGGCGCACGGGCGGCGGTTGATCCATTTGCCGACGGCGCCCGAAAAATAGCCGAGCAGGCCGAACAGCACGCACGCCTGCGCCGTGAAGACCAGCCCGAGCTGCGCCGTCTGCCAGCTGGCGCTGCCCTGTCCCGTGACGATGAATTGCGGCAAGAACGACAGGAAGAACAGCACGACTTTCGGATTGATACTGTTGGCGAACAAGCCCTTGCCGAACAGGCGCAGCAAGGACTCGTCGGGCAGGGCCGCCGCGCCGTCGACTTTCGCGCCGCCCCGGCTGCGCAGGGCGCCGATGCCCAGCCACACCAGGTACAGGCCGCCGGCCACTTTCAGGGCCGTAAAGGCCATGGGCGAGGCGGCCAGCAGGGCCGACACGCCTATGCTCGCCAGCAAGGTATGCGTGAGGCAGCCCAGGGCGCAGCCGAGGCCGAAGGCCATGCCCTGGCGCCGCCCGCGCGACATGCCCACGCCCAGCACCATCAGGTTGTCGGGGCCGGGGCTGGCGGTAATGAGGACGGCGGCGGCCAGGAAGGCCAGGAACTGGTCGGGACTGAGCATGGAAGACTCGCAGGCAAAAAAGCGACATGATACCGGAGCGGGCCGACATACCAATGAGCAACATGCTTGCGTGACAAGAAATTGCGCGTGCGCAAGCCGAGTCGATTAAAATGGACATTCCACAGCCTAGGGCTTTGCCGCCATCCCCGCGCGACAATCACCATACTTACCGATGCCAGCCCACCCGCCACCGCCCAGCCACAGCGCCCATCACAGCCGCTTCAGCGCCTGGCTGTGCTGCTGCCTGCTGCTGATCGGCCTGCTGGGCCTCGGCTGCGCCGTGCGGTCGCAAGCGGCCACGCTGCCCCTGACGCAGCATGGCATCGCGCACCTGGCCGATGGCGGGCAACTGTTTCTTGCCGACAACTATGACGTGCCCGCCGATGCCGCCGCCCTGCCCGCCTGGCTGGCACGCCAGCGCCCGGCCGCCGAAGTCGACCTGTTCGGCGGCGCCTACTGGCTGTATGCGCAGGTGCGCAACGACAGCAGCGAAAGCGCCTGGGTGATCGACCCGAACGACACCCTGATCGACCTGGTCGACATCCGCGTGTATGGCCCCGGCCAGCATGCCGCGCCGCAAACCCTGCTGACTGGCTACCAGCGTCCGCACGAGTATTTGCTGCACTACGGCAAGAACGTGCAACTGGCGCCGGGTGCCACCTATGCCATCCTGATCCGCTTTTCCAGCCCCTATTACGCGCGCGCGCCCCTGTTCGGCCTCACGACGCAGCAGGACTACCGCAAGCTGGTGGGCAAGGAAAACTTCCTGATCGTCGCCTCGATCGGCGCCCTGCTGGCGCTGGGCCTGTTCAATTTCTTCATCTTTTCCATCACCCTGGAAAAAGCCTCCGTGTATTACGCGCTGTACGTGCTCACGTATGGCCTGGCGTGGGCCATGACCTTCCACGTCTTCGCCGACCTGTTCGACTGGCGCCAGCTGCAGCTGCATTACGTGCCCTTCTTCCTGCTGCCCGTCTTCAGCACCCTGTTCTACACGCATTTCCTGCGCCTGCGCGAATATTCGCCCCTGCTCGACCGCGTCAGCAGGATCAACGTGATCCTGCCGCTGCTGCTGCTGCCCAGCTGTTTCGTCGCCCTGCAATATGCGCATGCGCTGGCGACCATCGCCATCACCATCTGGATGCTGCTGGCGCTCGTCAGCGGCATCGTCGTGTGGCGCCGCGGCTACCAGCCGGCGCGCTTCTTCGTGCTGGCCTTCGTCGCCCTGATGCTGCCCGGCTTCCTGATCCTGCCGGCCAACCTGGGACTGATGCCGGCCCTGGTGGCCAACGCCCAGCTGGTGACCCTGCTGGGCGGCACCCTGGACGGCCTGCTGCTGGCCTTTGCGCTGGCCGACCAGATCCG
Source organism: Janthinobacterium sp. TND4EL3 (assembly GCF_900156175.1). Classification (GTDB taxonomy): domain Bacteria; phylum Pseudomonadota; class Gammaproteobacteria; order Burkholderiales; family Burkholderiaceae_D; genus Janthinobacterium. The sequence continues at coordinate 126,774 of NZ_FTMV01000003.1, read as the reverse complement.
CCTGCTGCGCAACAACCTGGAGCAGCGCGTCAGCGAGCGCACGCTGGCGCTCACCCTCAGCAACGACGCCCTGCTGAAGGCCAAGGAGCATGCGGAAGTGGTCAGCCGCCACCGCATCGAATTCCTGTCCGCCATGAGCCACGACATCCGCACGCCGCTGGCCGGCGTAATCGGCATGCTGCAATTCGCCCTGCGCGACCAGTCGATAAAAGGGCGCACGCAGGAATACCTGCGCATCGGCCTGCACAATGGCGTATCGCTGTTGACCATTCTCAACGATATCCTCGATTTCTCGAAGATCGACGCGGGCAAGCTGACCCTGGAAACGGTGGACTTCGACCTGCTGGCGCTGATCGGCGACGCGGCCGGCATCGTGCAGGGCCAGGCCGACGCCAAGAGCCTGCTGCTGCGCCGCGAGCTGGCGCTGGACCTGCCGCGCTACGTGCGCGCCGATCCCACGCGCCTGCGCCAGATCCTCATCAACCTGCTGGGCAATGCCTTGAAGTTCACGGCCAACGGCGAAGTGCTGCTGGAAGTGCGGCGCGCCCGCACGCCGGCGCGCGGCGACGGCCGCAGCGACATCGAATTCGTCATCAGCGACACGGGCCCCGGCATCGACGCGGACACCCTGCCCAGGCTGTTCCAGAAATTCGAGCAGGCCGACCATTCGACCACGCGGCGCTACGGCGGCACGGGCCTGGGCCTGGCCATCTGCAAGGAGCTGGTGGAACTGATGCAGGGCAGCATAGGCGTGGAAAGCCGCGTCGGCATCGGTTCGCGCTTCCATTTCACCTTGCCCTTGACGCCCGGCAGCGCGCCGGCGGCCGACACGCGCCTGGCGCCGCGCCATGCGCACCACGCCTGCCGCCTGCGCATCCTGTGCGCCGAGGACGTGCGCACCAACCAGATCATCATCGGCACCCTGCTCGAAAGCATGGGCCATGCCGTCACCATCGTCGACAATGGCGAGGAAGCGCTGCGCGCGCTGGGCGCGGGGCCCTACGACTGCGTGCTGATGGATGGCCGCATGCCGCAGATGGATGGCGAACAGGCCGCGCGCCTGATCCGCGACGGCGGCAATGCGCAGTTCCCCGTGCCCGACGCGCAGATCCCCATCATCGCGCTGACGGCCAACGCCAGCGAACATGACCGCCAGCGCTACCTGGCTTGCGGCATGGACGACTTCCTCAGCAAGCCCGTCGACGAGGCGCTCCTGTTCGAGAAAATCGACGCCGTCATCGACCTGCTGCTGGCGCGCGGCCACGCGCTGCCGCCATCGCTGCCGCAGGACGACGACGCGCTGGCGCGCCAGTTCGGCCTGGACGACGGGGGCGCGCCGGCCAGGCCGCCCGAGACGCCGGCGCCGGCCGACCCCATGAGCGCGCCCGTGCACATCCTGCCGCTGGCCGGCCTGTCGCCGCAGCACGTGCAGCGCATCGCGCAAGCCTTCCTCAGCGAGGCGCCGCGCCGCCTGGACCTGGCTTGCCACGCCGTGCGCGACGGCAACGCCAGCGCCGCGGCGGCCGCCTTCCACGCATTAAAGGGCAGCGCCGGCTACCTGAGCCGCCCCACCCTGCACGGCCTGTGCCACCAGATGGAAACGCTGGCGTCGAACGGCCAGCTCGACAACGTGGAAAAATTCCTGCCGCAGCTGCAGGCGGCGCTGGACGAGGCACGCCGCGACCTGAACGCGCCGGCCGCCGCCATCGATTGATTCAGTCCGCTGGCAGCCAGCCGTTCGCCCGCAGCCACGCCAGCAGCAGTCGCGGCCACGCGGCGGGCTCGCTGCCCGGCTTGCCCAGGCCCCAGCCATGGCCGCCGTGCCGGAACTGCCGCAGTTCCACCGGCACGCCAGCGCGGCGCAGGGCCGCCGCCATCAGCACGCTGTTCCCGGGCGGAGAAATGCCGTCGTCGAGCGCCTGCGCGATGAACATGGGCGGCGCGCGCGCATCGACTTGCAATTCCACCGACAGCGCGTCGCGCGCCGCCTGCGCGGGATCGCTTCCCAGCAGCTGCTTCTTTGCATGCGTCGTGTCGAACGGCTGCTGCATGGTCAGCACGGGGTACAGCAGCACGACGAAATCGGGCCGCGCCGAGACGGCATCGATCGCATCGACGGGCGCATGGCGGGAGGCGTCCGGCTCGACGGCCGTCATGCCGGCCAGGTGCGCGCCGGCGGAAAAGCCGAGCATGCCGATGCGCGCCGGGTCGATGCCCCACTCGGCGGCGCGCGCACGGATCACGCGCATGGCGCGCTGGCCATCCTGGAATGGCGCGGCCACCCCGCCGCCCTCCCGCGGCAGCCGGTACACGAGTTCAAACGCCGTGATGCCCCGCTCCTGCAGCCAGCGGGCGGCGGGGCCGCTCTCCTTGCCCGCCTCGATATGCGCATAACCGCCGCCGCTGACGAGCAGGATGGCCATGCCGTTCGGCTGCGCCGGGCGGTGCGCGAGCAGGTAAGGCTGCGCCACCTGCGTGATGGAGCCCTTGGCGCTGTCGCGCTGCGGGCCGGGCGCCGCGCCGCCGGGCGGCGCACCGGGCCACAGCACGATGGCGCCGGGCGGCGCCGCCAGCGCATGCGGGTTGAGCAGGATCAAACACAAAAACAGCAGGCCTTGCATGACTAGAAATCCTTCTCTCCCTGGATCACGGCCGGATAGCCCGTCATGGCGCGCGAGGTCTGCATGCCCGCCATCACGGCCGCTTCCACGCAGCCCGCGTTGAGGCCCGTCCGCACCCAGTCGCCCGTGAGGTACAGGTTGGAAAAGCCCGACTGGTCGGTGGCCAGCCGGTACTGCGTGCTGCCCACCACCGACATCACGTAGCGCTCGGACGGGTCGACGTTGGCGCGCCAGTACTGGCTGTCGAAGCGGGCCGGCCCCGCAGCCTCCTTCGCATCGACCAGCCATTGCCACGGAAATGCGCCCGGCGCGCCCGCCTCCGGCCACAGCGCGCCGATCTCGCGTTCCAGCTGGTGCAGCGCGCCCTGTTTCGCCCTGGCCGCGCAGCGGGCGGGGAAATCCGTATCGGTGACGGGCGGGTAGCCGTCGACGGGAAAGGCGCTGCAAAAGTAGGAGACGTTCTTCGGTTCCAGCCCCGCCGGCCAGTCTTCATGCGCCAGCAGCTGGTCCATCGGCGCCCACGTGTCGTACGGCTCCGTGAAGGCCGACAGCACGGGCTGCTGGCCCTTCGGCTGCGTGGTCCAGCCCATCTGATGCAAATCCTTGTTGAGCCACACCTGGTAAGCCTGCGTGGCCACCGTTTTCACCTTCTCGGACGCCAGCCGCAGGGCCGGGCTTTGCGCCAGCAGCTGCGGGCACAGGGCGGGCAGCGAGCCGATGGAAATGCCGAACACCACCTTGTCGAAATCGACGCCCTTCTTCAGGACCGTGACGGGCAGCTGCCGGCCGAACGCCTGCTGGTACTGCTGCGGCCAGCCGCTCCAGTACGATTCCAGGTTGACCGTTTTCTCCTGCAGCAGCGCCGCTTGCGCGGGATCAAACTGCGTGTAATCGGGCGCGCTGGGCCAGCAAGCCAGGCCATTCACGTCCACCAGCGGCGCATAGCCGGCGGCCGGGTCCTTCAATTGCACCTGCTGCGTAATGCGGATGCTGTCGATGTCGCCCGCGCCCGGCACCAGTTCTTCCACGCGCTGGAAGAACTTGAATGTCACGCCGCGCTTTTTCAGCACCTGGTACAGCGGCGTGAAGATCGTGTCGCCCATGCCGGCCTGCATCTTGAACATGATGCCGCCCTTGTAGGCCAGGCCGATGCGCGCCATGGCCCGCAGCAAGGTGCCCGCCTCGATGTTCGGCTTGCCGAAATCGCCGCCTTCGTAGGCGAACACGAGGTCATAGAAACCCCGCACGGGCGCCGAATTGACGCTGAACTGCTCGTCGCCGCCATGCTTGCGCAGCCAGGCGCGGAAATCGATGTCGTTGATGACGTCGAAGCCGTTCCTGAACACGCCATCCTCGAACATGCCCTTCATGACGGTGATGCCCAGGTCCAGGCAGGTGAACAGGCGGCGCAACTCGTCGTCGCCGTCGATCAGCGCCCGGTAGCGCAGGCGCAGCCAGGCGCGGATGCCGTTCAGGGTGCCGGCCAGCAGCTGGTGGCGGGCCTGGTCGTGGCGCGTGGAGTCCGGCGCCAGGTCGGCCACCAGCGCGGCCAGCGCGCCGACGGACAGGCCCACGTCCAGCCCCAGTTCATCGGCCTGCCCCACGACCGCGTCGGCCAGGCGGCGCAGCCAGCCCGGCCACACGCCCTCTCCCTGCGATGCGCTGGCGCGCACGATGCGCGCATCGGCGTCGGCCACCTGCCGGATCTGGCGCAGCCACTGCTCGATCCAGCCCACCATGGCGATGGCCATCTGCCACAGGGTGATGTCTTCGCCGCCCTCGCCCGGTTCGCCCGGCAAGGTGGGAAAGACGATGGACCAGTTGCGCCACTGGCCCTTGACGTCTTCCGACAGGGCCACGTAATCATGCTGTTTGAAAGCGTCGCGCCAGGTGGCCAGCGGCGCACCGGGCGGACGTTCCAGGCTCGCGTAGGCTTCCTTGATCATCCTGAAGGCGTTCGCATAAAAGCCGAACCAGATGTGCAGGCCGTGCTCCTCGATGCGCTGGCCCGCCTGGGCATTGCGCCCGCTGGCGCCCTTGCCGCCGAGGCGCCAGCCCAGCTGGTAGACGGTGATGGCGTGCCGGTTTTGCCAGCCCGGCTGGTTCGTCAAATAATACGCGGTGGTCATGGCGGCCACGCCGCCGCCGAGGATGGCGATCTTTTCCGGCGCGATCTGCGAATTGTCGACCAGTTCCTCGCCCGGCATGGCCGTGAAGTCGAAGTTCACGTTGAACGGCAATATCGCCGCCTGCGGCCCCAGCTGCAAGCCGAGGGTCTGGTCCAGCGGGAAGCTGTCGAAGGCGTGCACCGTGCATGCGTAGTCGTAGCCGAGCAGGCGCGCGCTGTGCAGGCGCTTGATTTCGGCCGGCGCGGCCACCAGGGCCTGGTACACGGCTTTCACGCCCGCGCTGTCGGGGAATTGCTTGAGAAAAATCTGGTCGATGCGCGGCTTGCGCAGCAGCGACAAAATATCGGCCCAGCCGGCCTGATCCATGTCAAAGAAATCGGGGATGGACAGGAAAATCTGGAACGCCTGCTCAATGAGCTCCAGAAAACTGTTGACGGGTTTGTGCGGCCCCGTCCGCACGGTGGCATTGACTTCGAGCAGCGGGTGCAGGGCCAGTTTCGTTTCGGGTGAAAAATGCTGGAAGCCCTTGGCGGCCACCGAGCAGCGCAGCGGCTCGCTGCCGGCGGCGGGAATCTCGTAGTCGCACAGGTATTTCGGATAGCCGAACAGCTCGCGCCCGTTGATCAGGGCCATGGCGTCATCGACGAAGATATGGCATGGATACCAGTAGATATGCGCGAGCTTGCCGTGCTCATCCATCTGGCCCACCATGATCCAGGTGACGATGTCCACTTCCGTGATCCAGCCCTTGGCCTGGTCGACGGGGTTGGCGGAATCGGCATGGTTGACGCGTGTAAACGTCAGCATCACATACGGCGACAGCGCTTTCAGGGTCATCCTGCTGCCCGCCACCTGGTTCAGGGTGGTGTTGACGGTCGCCTGCAGCTTGGCCAGGTCGCCCCTGACGAAATAGCCGTACATTTCCGACTGTTTCAATTGCAGCGGCGAGTGCATCATCACCGAACCGCCCTGATAGATATACGAAGGTCTTGCCGAAGGTTGCGCCGCCATTGCCCTGCCTCCAAAGTCAGTTTCAGAAAAACAAGATTGCTATCTTGGCTGAGAAAGAACAATGCATGATATGAAATAAATTAATCGAAATGCCAAGATGCATAGCGTAGGTTTCTTTCGCCCGCGCACGGCGGCCGGGGCGAGCCTCTGCCATCGGGTGTACGATAAAACATTGTGAGTATGCGAGCAAAGGCAATGATTACCACCGACTACGTTTCCACCTATTCAGGCAACCGCTTTTATCCCTTGCGCCCGCACATCGACAAGGTCGCCATCGAGGACATCGCCCACGGCCTCGCCTACCAGTGCCGCTTCAATGGCCAGACGCAGGTGTTTTACTCGGTCGCCCAGCACAGCCTGATCGTCGCCAGCCTGGTGCCGCCGCCGCTGCGCCTGGCCGCCCTGCTGCACGACGCGGCAGAGGCTTACCTGGGCGACATGGTGAAACCGCTGAAAGTGCTGCTGCCGGAGTTTGCCGTGCTGGAAGACAAGGTGAGCGCCATCATCGCCGCCACGTACGGCATCGACTTTTCCGATTACGCGCCCATCAAGCGGGCCGACCTGATCGCGCTGGCCACGGAAAAGCGCGACCTGATGCCGCACTCGGCCGAGCGCTGGGCTTACCTTGACGGCATCGCCCCCTTGCCCGGTATAATCGAGGCCATGGGCCCGGCCGAAGCCAAGCAGCGCTACCTGCAGGTATTCGCGGCGCTGGCCGGGGAAGGACTGGCCGCTTGAGTCCTTCACGCACTCCCTGATCAAGGGCTGCCAAGTGCCGGTTTTTGCACGGCTTTTTTAGATATCCACAGCAACTGTGGATAAAGTTGTTGATAAGCCCCTCTTGACAAGCCGCAACGCCAGTATTGATGCGGCTTTCAACAATTTGCCGCTTTCACAGGCATTTTTTTACCCCAATGAAATCAATGACTTACAATCATGATTTTGCGCTTGGGCAAAGTTACTCCGCCGCAATGAAAATATATTTTGCTGTGCATAAGCGCAGCAGGCACGGGAATGCCTTGCATGGACAGCATTGTTTTGACAAACCCGGTAGACTGGCATAGTGTGAACAAGCAAGCACGATCAACGTTGGAAAATGCATGGACATGGATAGCGATAGCGCCGCCAAGGCGGCGGATGAACCCGACTGGCTGATGGATGAGCCGCTGGAGCATGCCGGCGCCGCGTCCGAGCAGGCCAGCGCGCCCCCGTGGCGCGTGCTCATCGTCGACGACGATGTCGACGTGCACGTGGTAACCAAGTTCGCCCTCAGCCAGGCCAGCTTCCAGGGACGCCGGCTGAGCTTCCTGCATGCGTATTCGGGCGCCGAGGCACTGGCCTTGCTGCGCAGCACGCCCGATATCGCCGTCGTGCTGCTCGATGTCATCATGGAAACGCAGGATGCGGGCCTGCAAGTGGCGCGCCAGATCCGCGAAGAACTGCACAACAGCGCCGTGCGCATCATCCTGCGCACGGGCCAGCCGGGCCAGGCGCTGGAGCACCGCATCATCATCGATTACGACATCAACGATTTCTGGTGCAAGACGGACCTGACCACGCGCAAGCTGTTTACCACGGTGATCGCCTCGCTGCGCACCTACGCCACCCTGCGCGAAGCCGAGCAGCAACTGGCCGATCTGGCCGCCGCCCTGGCCCGGCGCAGCGGCACGCCCTGAACGGCGCGCGCTACTTTCAGTCATAAAAGAAGAGTACTGGATGGGCATACAGCGTTGCAAAACACCGCATTCCGGCCCGTCTCGCCCGCCGCTGGCGCACGCGGTTTTGTCAAAATATCCTAAGTAGCGGATTGTTAAGCGCTTTTTCAGATATCCACACGGACTGTGGATATCTTTGTGGATAAGCGCCTATTGACAGCCTTCAAAGCCGCAGCCAGTGCGGCTTTCAATAAACTGCTCAATCAAACAGCAAAAATAAAATTCAATAAAATCAAACACTTAGAAAATCACACATAATCACGGGAAAATTATTTCGCCAATTTCGCTAACCCATCATTTGTGCATAACTGAGCCGTAATAAGCAATTCGACAACATTCTGCTGTGACTGTGGGCAACACTCTTGCCCACAGTTACTCAATGCAAGGTCTGGCGGCGCTGCTCCGGATACAGCAGCACGCGCTCGATCAGTTCGGGCGCCAGATTATATGACTTCAGGTATTCGAGCGCACACAAGGTACTGAAGGCGGCCTGCACGGCGATGCCCAGGTTGACGATGTCGCACATCTTCTGATCGACCCGGGCATGCAGCACCACGGTTTTGACGGGCATATGCAGCGTTTCTGGGGAATTAGGCATGGTGAACAACTCCTGCGAAGGGGTAGCGGAGAGAGGCGGCGTAGCGGTGCGAGCCGTGCCGGCGCGGACGTGGACAGCGGTCGTATTGCCTGTGAAAGTATTGCTGATAAATTCTCGATGTCAATGGCAGGGAAACATGAGTCACGGTTTTTTTCTTGCAGGCACAAGCGCCAGCGAAAGCGATGGACAAGCGCGAACGGCCACGGCGATAATCAGCCATGTCCTCCTCCCCCATTTCCGCCCTTCCGCCAGTTCCCGCCCGCCCGCAGCCCGCCTCGCTTGCCGACCTGTTCTTCTCGTTTACCTGGCTGGCCCTGCAAGGCTTCGGCGGCGTGCTGGCCGTGATCCAGCGCGAAATGGTGGAACGCAAGCGCTGGCTCACGCAAGAGGAATTTCTCGAAGACTGGGCCGTGGCGCAAATCATGCCGGGGCCGAATGTCGTCAACCTGTCGCTGATGGTGGGCGGGCGCTATTTCGGCTTGCGGGGCGCGCTGACGGCCCTGGCCGGCATGCTGGCCGTGCCCCTCGTCATCGTCCTGCTGCTGGGCGTGCTCTACACGCGCTTTGGCGACAATGCGCAGATGGCGGGCGCCCTGCGCGGCATGGCCGCCGTCTCGGCCGGCATGATCGCCGCCACGGGCGTAAAACTGGCGACGGCGCTGGCCAGGCATCCGCTGCCCCTGTGGCTGACCTTGTCCATCGCCGTACTGGGCGTGCTGATGGTGGCGGTCTTCCGCTGGCCCCTGCTGTACGTCCTGCTGGGCCTGGGCGGCATCGGCTGCCTGCTGACGTACCGGAAGCTGTCTTCATGAACCCGCCATTGCAACTGGTGCTGAGCGCGGGCGACTGGCTGAACCTGTTCGGCCATTACCTGATGCTGTCGCTGATGTCGATCGGCGGCGCCATTTCCACCACGTCCGAAATGCACCGCTTTCTCGTGGAACAGCATGGCTGGCTGACGCAGGCGCAGTTCAACGAATCGATCGCCATCGCCCAGGCCGCGCCCGGCCCCAACGTGCTGTTCGTCGCGCTGATGGGCTGGAACGTGGGCATGAACGCGGGCAGCTATGCGGCCGCGTACCTCGGCGTGCTGGTGACCATGGTGGGCATCATGCTGCCCAGCACGACCTTGACCTACGTGGCGGCCCAGTGGGGCTACCGCAACCGCGACCTGCGCGCCGTGCGCGCCTTCAAGCAAGGCATGGCGCCCATCGTCGTCGCCCTCCTGATTTCCACCGGCATGATTTTGGGCGGCGCCAACCATGACATCCGCACGGACTGGCCCCTGTGGAGCCTGTCCATCGTGGCGGGCCTGATCATCTGGCGCACGAAGATCCATTTGCTCTGGCTGCTGGCGGGCGGCGCCGTGCTGGGCTGGCTGCAACTCGTCTGAGCCATATTTGACGGTGACATCATCACGCGAACGGCGCAGCCATGCCAGGATGATCATTATTAAAAAATTAATTGAGCTTTCTTGATAAGCACACTAAGATGTGTCCCTCTTGCGCCGCATTGTTTGGCGGCGTGAGTCAACATGAAATCAGCGGGTCGCTTGCAACTGTCCCTTTACGTCACCCATTCAGGTAGTTCACTCATGAAAAATATGATAGCGGGCGTGTCCGCCCTGTTGCTGTTGAGCGCATGCGCCACCCCCACCGCACCGGAGTCGCCGGCCAGCACCGCCAGCACGAGCGATGTCAGGATGGAGGCGGAAAGCAGTACGGGCAGCAATATCAAGAAACGGCCGAAAAAAGCGGCTGAAGTAGTCTCCGCCATCTCGGCAAACCGCAGGGTCTGATCCCGCCACAACAGCCACTCTACCCCGCTCCAGGGCCTGCCGCGCGCAGGCCCTGTTCACGTCGGGAGCCCGCGCCTAGCGCTTGATGCCGCGCAAGCGGCGCCAGCCCTTGCGTCCCAGCGGGAACAGCAGCACGAACGCCACCAGCCACGGCAGGATGTAGGCCATGGCCGTGATGGCGTTGGCCACGCCTTCGGACAGGTTATCCGTAAAATTGCCCAGCGCGCGCTTGACGGGACGCCAGAACGCTTGCTTGCCTTCGGCGCTGATGGCCACGTTCAGCAAGTCCGTGTCTATGCGCTGCATCAACAGCGCGTTGGCCGCCGTCGCCTGCTCCAGTTCCACCTGCACGCTGGCCAGCTCCTTGGTCACCTTGATCAGCGCATCGACGTTTGTGCCCGAGCGCTTTTCCAGGTCTTGCAGCTGCGCCTGGTACTGCCTGAGCATGTCCAGGCGCTTCTTGCTGTCGAGCACGGGGCGGCCCAGGTCTTCCACCTTCGTGCCCTGGCTGGTGACGTCGCCTTCGGACGCGACCAGCGCGACGAGTTTCTTGATGCCGGCCGGCTTGGCGCGCATGCTGATGCGCGCATGCACGTAGCGGCCGCTGTCGATGCTGGAATCGAGCAGCAGACAGCCGCTTTCCGTGTCGGCCTTGCAGGCGGCGACGACTTTTTCATACAGGGGCCGCACTTGCCCCTCGTGCGTATCGACGCTGACATTGTGCTCGTAGGCCAGAAAGTCGCTGCCCTTTTCCTTGCCGTCGAGGCGGGCGGCGCTCGATTGCCCGCCGCTCTCGCCCTTGCCGCCGCAGCCGGCCAGCAGCAACAGGCCGAGCAGGCATATGGATACTTTTTTCATGATTTCTTTCGTCGAGTTATTTGTGTTGCGGCAACAATTCAATATCGGGCAAATGCGCCGCCACATCCTGCACCGTGGCATGGCCGGTCAGCGATGCGATCACCTGGGGCAGCGGCTCCGCCCAGATTTCCGGCAAGTCGCGCTCTTCCGGCGCCAGCACGGGAAAGGCCAGCTGTTCCTGCGGCGGCGTGAAGGCGGCATCGACGCCGGGCTTGTTGCCGCGCGCATCGATGCGGTACCAGCCAACTTCTTGCAAGTACACGGCGTTCAAGCCATGCAGGCAGAACGGCGGGCCCGCTTCGCCGACGGCCAGGCGCTGGTAGCACAGGCCGGCGGGAATGCCGTTGGCGCGCAGCAGCGCTGCCAGCAGATGGCTCTTTGCATAACAGTATCCCGTACCATGCTGCAAGACGTCGGACGCGCGGCAGGTGACAGGGTTGCGCCGGTAGTCCCAGCTGTGGGCGACTTCGTCGCGCACGAAGGCAAAGCAGCGCGCCGCGATGGCGGCGTCGCCCACGGCACCCGCCGCCAGTGCGGCCGCCTTGGCGCGCACGGCCGGATGGTCGCTGTCGATATACGTGCTGCTGGCAAGATATATGGAAAAGTCGGTGGACATGGCGTCAGGGTCAGGCGAAAAGATCATGCGCGATTCTAGTCGAAACAGCACGAAATCAAGCGTTTCCTTGCGCAGGAACAAAGAAAATCCACCCGACAGGCCGGCTGCGTGGCGGCCGGCGACTTTGGCGGCGGCCCGGTAGCTGGTATCATGCGGACAAACGTCAGCCGGCCGTATGCAAACCGGACCGGCACATGCAACACCTTGCGAAGCGGCCACGCCTTCCGGCGCGCCGCCGACGCCGCCCCTACAGATCAGAGAAACGAGTTCCCATGAGCACATCTTCGTCCCACCCATCGTTCTGGCGCCGAGTCCCGCTGGCTTTCGGCGCCTTCTTCAGCACCCTGTCGGACGCCGCCTATGCGGCCCGCGTGGAAAAGCTGTCCCTGCCCGAGGCCGCGCCGGTAGCGCCCGTGGCTCCTGCCCCGGTGCCCGCTCCCGTGCTGACGCCGGCCGCCGCCCCCGTCATCTTGAAAGAAGCGACGCCGGACGCGGCCCTGCAATTGCTGGCCCTGCTGCAACGCGAAGCGCGATTGATCGACTTCACCCAGGAAAACCTGGGCAGCCATGCGGACGCCGACATCGGCGCGGCCGCCCGCGTCGTGCATGAGGGCTGCGCCAAGGTCATGCGCGAATACTTCACCATCGACGCCGTGCGCCAGGAAGCCGAGGGCAGCCGCATCGTGCTGCAGGAAGGCTTTGATTCCGCGCAAGTGCGCCTGACGGGCAACGTCGTCGGCTCGGCGCCATTCACGGGCACCCTGAGCCATCGCGGCTGGCGCGCTTCCAGCGTGCGCCTGCCGAAACTGAGCGGCCAGCACGACGCTTCCATCCTCGCACCGGCGGAGGTGGAACTGTGAGCGATCAAGCCAACAACACCCCGCGCTACGCCATCGGCATCGACCTGGGCACCACCCACAGCGCCCTGTCGTATGTGAACCTGGTCGAGAGCGACGGCGAGCAATCCAGCCACGGCGTGCTGAAAGTGCCGCAGCTGTCGGCGCCGGGCACGGTCGAAGAATTGTCGCTGCTGCCGTCCTTCGTCTACCTGCCGCACGCCGACGAAGTGGCGGCGGGCGACCTGGCCCTGCCCTGGGTCACGGAAGAAGCGGAAGCGCCGTTCGTCGTCGGCGAAATGGCCCGCAGCCGCGGCGCCACCACGCCGATCCGTCTGGTGTCGAGCGCGAAAAGCTGGCTGTGCCACCCGGGCGTGGACCGCCGCGCGGCCATCCTGCCGAACGACGCACCGGCCGAAGTGGCGCGCATCTCGCCGATCACGGCCGCCACGCGCTACCTGACGCACTTGCGCCAGGCCTGGGACCACGCCCACCCGCAAGCGCCGTTCGCCGAGCAGGAAATCACGGTGACGATACCCGCCTCGTTCGACCCGGCCGCGCGCGAGCTGACGATGGAAGCGGCGCAGGCGGCCGGCTACGCGTCGCTGACCCTGCTGGAAGAGCCGCAGGCGGCCCTGTACAGCTGGATCCAGACCAGCGAAGGCCGCTGGCGCAAGGAAGTCAAGCCGGGCGACATCATCCTGGTCGTCGACGTGGGCGGCGGCACCAGCGACTTTTCGCTGATCGCCGTGCTCGAACGCGACGGCGTGCTGGAACCGCACCGCGTGGCCGTCGGCGAGCATATCCTGCTGGGCGGCGACAATATGGACCTGGCCCTGGCCCACCTGGTGGCGCGCAAGCTGGCCGCCAACGGTACCCAGCTGGACGCCTGGCAGATGCGCGCGCTCACTTACGGCTGCCGCAGCGCCAAGGAAAGCCTGCTGGCCGACAGCGGCCTCGATGTGGCGCCGATCGTCGTGCCCAGCCGCGGCTCGAAACTGATCGGCGGCTCCATCCGCACGGAACTGACGCGCGCGGAAGTGTCCACCTTCATTCTCGACGGCTTCTTCCCGCAGGTGGAAGCATCGAGCCGCCCTGCCGTGCGCACGCGCGCCGGCCTGACGCAACTGGGCTTGCCGTATGCGCAGGACGCGGCCATCACGCGCCACCTGGCCGCCTTCCTGGGCCGGCAAGTAGCGGCGACGGCCGAACTGGAAGGCTTCGCGGGCCGCCAGGCGGAAGGCGCCAGCTTCTTGCACCCGACGGCCGTGCTGTTCAACGGCGGCGTCTTCAAGTCGGACTTGCTGGTGCAGCGCATCATGGCGACCGTCAACGACTGGCTGTACATGGAAGGCGCGGAACCGGCGCGCATGCTGGCCGGAGCCGACCTGGACCTGGCCGTGGCGCGCGGCGCGGCCTACTACAGCTACGTGCGGCGCGGCCATGGCGTGCGCATCCGCGGCGGCACGGCCAGTTCCTTTTATGTCGCCATCGAATCGGCCATGCCGGCCATCCCCGGCATGGAACCGCCCATCCAGGCCCTGTGCGTGGCGCCGTTCGGCATGGAAGAAGGCAGCGAGCTGGAACTGCCGGGCCAGCAATTCGGCCTCGTCGTGGGCGAACCCGTGCACTTCCGCTTCTTCGCCTCGTCCACGCGCCGCAACGACCAGATCGGCGATTTGCTCGACTTCTGGGGTCCCGATGAATTGCAGGAGCTGAGCGAAATCCAGGCGACCCTGTCCGCCGAAGGCCGTCAGGCCGGCGACGTGGTGCAAGTCAAATTGCACGCGCGCGTCACGGAAGCGGGCACCCTGGAGCTGCTGGCCGTCTCCCCTGACGGCGCCGAGCGCTGGAAGGTGGAATTCGACGTGCGCGGCACGCCCCAGCAATAAACATGGGCAGCGCTGCGGGCAAGCCGGCCTACCTGGTCGGCATCGACCTGGGCACCACCAATACGGTGGTGGCGTATGCTGCGGCTGGCGATGCGCAGGCAGGAATAAACCTGTTCGCCATCGAGCAGCTGGTCGCGCCCGGCGAAGTGGGCGCACGCCCCCTGCTGCCCTCCTTGCGCTACCACCCCGCCGCCGGCGAACTGGCGGCGGGCGACTTGCCGCTGCCGTGGCCGCAGCAGGACGTCGCCGGCGCGCAAGCTGCCGTGCTGGGCGCGTTCGCGCGCCAGCTCGGGGCCCAGGTGCCGGGCCGGCTCGTGTCCAGCGCGAAGAGCTGGCTGTCGCATGCGAACGTGGACCGCCAGGCGCCCATTTTGCCGTGGGGCGCCGAAGCCGACGTGGCCAAGGTGTCGCCCGTGGCGGCCAGCGCCAGCTACCTGGCCTACGTGCGTGCCGCGTGGAATCACCGCTTCCCCCACGCGCCCCTCGAACAGCAGGAACTGGTGCTGACCATCCCCGCCTCGTTCGACGAGGGTGCGCGCGCACTCACCCTGGCGGCGGCGCGCATGGCGGGCTTGCCCGCGCTGCGGCTGGTGGAAGAACCGCAGGCCGCCTTTTATGATTACCTGCAGCGCCGGCGCGCCACCTTGCAGCTTGACCTGGCGCAAACGCGCCGCATTCTGGTGTGCGACGTGGGCGGCGGCACCACGGATTTCAGCCTGATCGACGTGGCCTTCGGCGACGATGGCGCACCGCAGCTCACGCGCAGCAGCGTGGGCAACCACCTGATCCTCGGCGGCGACAATATGGACCTGGCGCTGGCCCACCTGGTGGAAACGCGCATGGCGGCGGGTGTCGCAGGCGGCATGAAACTGTCTGCCGCGCGCTTGTCGCAGCTGATGGAGCGCTGCCGCGCCGCCAAGGAACTGCTGCTGTCGAACGACGCGCCCGACAGCGTCACCGTGACTTTACTGGGCGCGGGATCTCGCCTGATCGGCGGCAGCCGTTCCGCCGACGTCACGCGCGAGGAAGTGGCGGCCCTGGTGGTCGACGGTTTCTTCCCGAAAGTGGAACTGGGCGACACGGCGAAAAAGGGCCGTGCCGGCATCGTCGAATTCGGCCTGCCCTACGCGCAGGACGCGGCCATCACGCGCCACCTGGCGAGCTTCTTGCTACAGCACCAGGGCGAGCTGCCAGATACCCTGCTGCTCAATGGCGGCGTGTTCCGCGCCGACGCGCTGGCGCGCCGCCTGGCCGCCACGCTGGAACACTGGCGCGGGCAGCCCCTCACCATCCTGCACAACGACAATCCCGACGTGGCCGTGGCCCGTGGCGCCGTCGCCTACGCGCTGGCCCGGCGCGGCCAGGCCCCGCGCATCGGCGGCGGCTCGCCGCGCAGCTATTTCCTCGTGCTGGGCGAGGCGGGCAAGGACCGCCGCGCCGTCTGCATCCTGCCCCGTGGCAGCGCCAGCGGCGAGGAAATCCGCCTGACGGAGCGCCTGTTCGCCCTGCGCCTGGGACGGCCCGTGCGCTTTCACCTGGCCACCTCCCTCTTTGAGTCGGGCACGCCGCCGAAGCTGGGCGACATCGTCGACCTGGCCGAAGGCGAGTACCTGCGCCTGCCGCCGCTGGCCAGCGTGCTGCACGACAAGCAGGACGCCACGGACAAGCGCGAAATCACCGTGCAGCTGGCCACCGTGATGACGGAAGTGGGCACCCTGGAAGTGCACTGCGTGGCCGCAGCCGATGCCAGCCAGCGCTGGCTGCTGGAATTCCAGCTGCGGGGCGAAGAGGAAACGCAGGCCGACACGCCCACGGTATCGCCGCGCATCAAGGAAGCCGTCGAGAAGATCGAGCGCATCTTCGGCGGCAAGGCGCAAAAGGTCGAAAGCAAGGAAGTGCGCCAGCTGCGCCAGCACCTGGAACGGGGCCTGGGCGGGCGCGAGAGCTGGGACACGCCCTTGCTGCGCCAGCTGTTCGATGCCCTCATGCTGCGCGCGCGCGGCCGGCGCCGCTCCGCCGAGCATGAGCGGGTATGGCTGAACCTGGCCGGCTACTGTCTGCGGCCCGGCTATGGCGATGCGCTAGACCCGTGGCGCATCGAGCAGCTGTGGACCCTGTTCGACGCGGGCGTCCAGCACCACAAGGATAACCAGGTGTGCGCCGAATGGTGGACCCTGTGGCGCAGGGTCGCTGGCGGCTTGAGCGCGGAGCAGCAATTGCGCCTGCTCGACGACTTCGCCTTCAACCTGCAAGCCGACGCGGCCCAGCGCGGCAGCCGCCCCGTCACCCTCGTGAACGGCAGCGACGACGACATGCTGCGCCTGGGCGCCTCGCTCGAGCGCATCCCCGGCGCCTACAAGGCGGAAGTGGGCGCCTGGCTGATCAAGCGCCTGCAGAAGGCGGATAAAAAGGGCGAAGCGGCGGACACGAACACATTGTGGGCGCTGGCCAGGGTCGGCGCGCGCCAGCCCTTCCACGGTAGCGCGCACGAAGTGGTCGACAGCGCCACCGTGGCCGAATGGCTGGACATGCTGCTGGCGCTGGACTGGAAAAAGACGGAACCGGCCGCGTTTGCCGCCGCCCACCTGGCGCGCATGACGGGCGACCGCTCGCGCGACATCGGCGACGAGCTGCGGGCCACCATCCTGGCCCGCCTGAAAGCCGTCGGCGCCCCGCCCCTGTGGCAAACGATGGTCAGCGAAGTGACACAGCTGGACGAAGCGGCTACCAAGCGCATGCTGGGCGAGGCGCTGCCGCCGGGCTTGAAGCTGATCGGCTGAAACCATGCGTCACGTAGGTCGGATTAGCGTAGCGTAATCCGACAGGCATCTGCGCGCGCCGCAATACCGCGGCAAACCATCGGCCAGCCATACCCAGGACATTGCGGTACGCCGCCTTGCGCTAAATGACGGCGATGATCAACAGCACCACCGCCAGCGGCGCCTGCACCAGCACGATGCCGGGATGCGTGCGGCGCAGCTGGGCCCACACGGACAGGCCCGGCACTTCCTCGTGCGGGTGGTGCGCTTCGTCGCGCAGCGACATCGCGTGCAGGAACATGCCGGCGATCAGGGGGCCGGGGTTGACCCACCAGCCCTGCTCGAGCAAGCCGCGCGACAGGTAGATGGCCAGCGCGCCGATGGCAAACGGCGAAGCCCACACCAGCACCAGCAGCAGGCGGATGCCATAGAATTCCGCCACGGTGCCCACGCGGTGCAAACGGCTGAAATCGTGGTCTTCCATGCGCCGGTCGATGGCCAGTTCGGCACGGCCGTACAGGGTCCACAGGCCGCCGAACAGGCAGCCCAGCAGCACGCCGATGACGATGTCGGCCGCGAACACCACGTATTTGTTCACGTCGGCCGTGCCGATGCCCAGCGAGGTGTGGGCGGCCGCATGCAGGTGCAGGCCCGCCTGCTCGCCTTCGGCCGTCGTATAGCGGTCGCGCACGTCATAGGTGCTGCCGATGTACACGACGTGCTTGCGCAAGGCCCCCGCATCCACGCCGGCCTGGCCGTCCATCAGTTGGACGCGCGTGCGCGTCGGGTTCAGGAAGGCCGGCGCCACGGCGGCCGGGTGAAACGGCGCGGTGACGGCATTCTGTTCCGCCGCATCCTTCGCGTCGCCGTGGATGACGGGCTCGAAGGCCCAGCGCGCCAATTCCTTTTCGCTGCCCGCGCGCCGCGCCAGCTGGCACACGCGGCCGGCCAGCGCCAGCCCTTCCTTTTGCTCGGACAAGGCGGCCGGCATGGGTTGCTGCCGCTCCTGCCCGCCGGCGCCATGCGCCAGCTCGAAGGCCACGGCCGCCAGCACGGGACTTTTCAGTTCGATGCGCGTGACGGCGCCCATGCGCTCGCGGATCCGCGGGCTGGCGAAATGGATGCCGGCCGCGCAGCGCGCGCGTATCCACGGCAGGTTCGCGTTCCGGTCAGATTGTTCGGGCAGGATCAGCACCAGTGTCCGTCCCTCGGCGGCCAGCCGGTCGAGCAGGCTGTCGAGCGGCCGCTCGCCATCCTTGTGCTGTTCATACACGGCCGGCGCCAGGTCCAGGTCGATGGCCAGCACCTGGCTGCCGCGCGCGGCGGCGCTGGCGAGCACTTGTTCCAGGCGCGTGCGCTCCAGCGGTTCGCGCTCGTCAAAGACCTGTTCGAACGCGGGCTGGTCGATTTCGATGATGCCGGGCCGGTAGGCGGCGCCCGGGTCCTTGCGCCGGTCCAGCAGCTGGCCCTGTGCCGCGCTGGCGCGCAGCATGGCCGCATCGAGCCATTCGAGCACGTGAAAACCCTCCAGCGCCAGCATCAGCGCGGCGATCAGGCTCGCGCCGATCACGTGGTGCAGCAGATGCGTGCCCGTCAGCTTGAAAGCCGAGCCCAGCCGGGCGACCGGCCACAGCAGGCGCCGCCAGAGCGGCGGTCGCGGTTGTTCTGGCTGGCGGGTTTCCATGGTGCGTACTCCTTGCATGCGGCGAATAAATTATCACCCAGGCAACAAGTGATGACGAAAGGACAGTGTATTGCAGTTATGTCCGTTTCGCCGCACGGCTGGCGCCCTACTTCGGCCTGGACAGCAGCAGCTTGCCCAGCGCTTCGAAGGCCGGAATGGTGGTCGGGTCGTTGGCCGCATTGGCCGCCGTCGGCGTGGAGGCGAAACGCACGATGACCATTTCCGCCTTCGGATCGACATAGATGCGCTGGCCGTACACGCCGCGCGCCATGTAGGCGCCATGGTCGTTATGCGTGACCCACCACATGTCGCGGTAGCTCCCGCCCTTGAGCAAATCGTAGCCGCCCTTGGCGAACAGCTGCTTGTCGCCGCCGCGGCGGATATCCTCGACGGCGGCCCTGGGAATGATTTGATGGCCGTTGTAGCGGCCATCGTTGCGCAGCATCTCGCCGAAGCGGGCCAGGTCGCGCAAGCCCGCATTCAGGCCCCCGCCGGCAAACGGCGTGCCCGTCGAATCGACCGTCATGTAGGCATCCTGCTCGGCGCCCAGCTTTTGCCAGACATGCTCGGACAGGTAGTCATTGACGTTCTGCCCCGTGACACGGGCGATGATCCAGCCCAGCACGTCGGAATTGACCGTGCGGTAGCCGAACGCCTCGCCATGCCGGCCCTCGTGCCGCACCGTTTGCAGGTATTCGAAATAGCTGCGCGGCCCCGTGTAGTCCTTGGGCTTGGGCAGCGGGCTGCCGGCCGCCGCGTGCTGCCACACTTCCGCTTTCGGGTCCGCGTAATCCTCGCTGAATTTCAGGCCCGTGGTCATGTCGAGCACCTGGCGCACGGTGGCGTCGCCAAATGCGGATTTGGCCAGTTCCGGCACATACTCGGCCACGGTCTTGCCAGGATCGAGCTTGCCTTCTGCCACCAGCGCCGCGCCCAGGGTGCCCATCACGGACTTCGTCACGGACATGGCGCCGTGCTGGCCGCTTTCCTTGAACACGCCAAGATAACGTTCATACACGATGCGGCCCCGGTGCAGCACGACGATGCCGTCCGTGTAGTTGGCGCCCAGCGACTGCTCCCAGCTCATCGTTTCCTTCGCCCCCAGCGGGGTAAAGCGCAGGCTGTCGATATCCTTGCGCAGCGCGCGTTTCAAGGGCACGGGCGCCCCCAGGCCGCGCGACACGTCCACCGTCGGCATCAGCTGGCGGAAGTGCGACACGCTCCAGCGCAGCTGCGGGAAGTTGAAATAGCTGCCATCGTCGAAGCGGATGATCTTGTCGGCAGGCGGCGGCGCGCCCACCATCCATTGCAGGGCGGCCGGATCGCTGGCGGCGGCCGACAGCGGCGCCGTCGCCTCGGCCGCGTGGGCGCCGGCGGCCAGCGCCAGGCAGGCGGCGGCCAGGGCCAGGCGTTTCATGCTGGGAAAATCGTTCATGCGATGCTCTCCTTGATAAACAGAATTCTTAATAAAGCCACACCACGTTCGCCAGCCAGCCCGTCCAGGTTTTGGCCTGGCCATTCACCAGCTGGTTCACGCCCGACTGCGCGAACGAGGCACTGAAACCCAGGGTCAGGTAGGTATTCGGATTCACCACGCGCACGTACTTGACGAAGACGTCGTTGGCCAGCATCGGGCGCAGCACGCCCGCAATCACCACGGGCGCGTCGCCCGGCACGTCGAGGCGCGTGGCCTGGCCAAACTGCAGCGGACTGCCCATCTGGTTGGCGCGCACCTGCGCCAGGTAGGCGGTCACGGTGTCCTTCGGCGTCGGGTGCAGCTCGATGGTCGCCTGCAAGGCATTCACGTTGGCATTGACGAAGACCCAGGTCGCCTTGCTGCCCGACGCCCAGGCGCCCGGCGTGCCTTCGAAAAACAGGGGGTCGAAGCGCTCGTTGCGCGCCGTGCGCGGATCGTCGCCGGAAAAGCTCTGGTACCCCAGGGTGAACTTCGGCGTCCACGCCACGCCGGGCAGCGAAAAGCCCCCTTCCGTGCGCCAGCCCCAGGCCCGCATCGGCTCGCGCGTATTCCATTCGCGCGCCGCGTCCACGCCGAACCAGCCTTTCGACAACACGCTGGGCAGCACGGGAACGCGCGCGTAGCCATACACGAACTGCAAGTCCTTGCGGCCATCGGGCACGGCCAGCGGCGCGCCGATGCCGCCCGGCGCCGCCTGCGGATAGGCGGCATGCGAACGGGGCACGTTGCCATACGCGATGCCGGCCTTGCGGTCGTCGGCAGGCGCGTAGCTGGCGTCAACGCCGACGACGCGCGTGCCGCTATCGTTGTCGGGGTTTTCATTCGGGTCGAGATAGAACGCCTGGGCGCTGAACGCATCCTGGCTTATTCTGGCCACCACGGAATTCTGGAAAGCCTTGCGCGGCCCCAGTTTCAGCGCGCCCCGGTCAAAGCCGTTCGAGCCGCCATTGGCGACCAGCATGCCCGTGCCCAGCGTGAAGTTCTGCGCCCCGGCCGACAGGTCAAGGCGCGCATTCGTGCCGCCGAGCGGCATGCGAATGCCGGCGACGAATTCCTCGATCGAGATGCGGCCCGTGTCGCCCGCGCCGAAAGGATCGTGGCGCACGGTGGCCGAGCCGACGGCGGACACGCGCGCATACAGCTGCCCGCCGTCGCCCAGGTTGCGCTTGAAGCCGAGCGCCGGCTTGGCATAGAACTCGTACCAGTAGGGCTTGAAATCGAAGCCGGGATTGCGCGCCGGCGTGTTCGACAGCTTCCAGAACAGATTGCTCTCGCCGGCGATCTGCGCGCCCGCCTCGACGGAAGGCGTCATTTGCCAGCCGGCGGCGACGGCCGGTTCGACGGCGGCGCGCCGGGCCACTTCTTTTTCCATGCTGCTCTGGCCATCGGGATCGAGCTGGCCGGCGGCGCCGCAGGCGGCGCTCCAGCCCAGCAGGGCCAGGACGAGCGAGCGGCGCGCCGGGAACATTGCTTGCGTTGCCATAGGTATCCCTTGCGATAGCCAGCTTTTGATTATTTTTCAGGCGCCGGACTGTCCTTGCATGAATGCTATCAGAGAACTTTCTTTTTATTGTTGTAAGGTATTCTATCGTGCGGGCCTGCCCGGCTGGCCATGCGGCAGGACAATAGTCCATTGCCGAGGCATTTTTCGGCTGAGACAAACGTCTCATGCGAGCCCTTGCTGCGGCGCGCCATGCGCGCGCGGCCGCTTCATGCTACAAACGCGAAGCAGCATAAAAACAGCAACCCATACACGGGAGAGCGCCATGCCCTACGTCCGCCAGACCAGCCACCTCGACCGGGTGCGCGACATGATCGCCGGCCGCATCGTCAATCCGGGCCTGGATGCGGCCAGGCTGGCCTCGTCCTACCGGCGCTCGCTCGACGACTACCGGCTCGACCCCGCCTCCACCACGGGGCCGCGCATCCTCACGGGCGCCGAGCTGCGCGCCATCCAGCAATCCGAGGAAAATTTTCTGCGCTCCACGGGCCAGTGCCTGCCGCGCCTGCACGCCATGGTGCGCGAAGCGGGCTACTGCGTCATCCTCGCCAATGCGCATGGCGTGACGATCGATTACGCGGTCGACCACGACCAGCGCAAGGACTTCAAGAAGGCTGGCCTGTACCCGGGCTCGTGCTGGTCGGAAGACGAGGAAGGCACCTGCGGCATCGCCTCCGTGCTGCTCGACCGGGAAGCCATCACCGTACACAAGACCGACCATTTCCGCGCCGCGTTCACGGGCCTGACCTGCAGCGCCGCCCCCATCTTTTCGCCGCATGGCGAGTTGATCGGCGTGCTCGATGCCTCCGCCTTGAGCTCACCCGACGCGCGCGACAGCCAGCGCCTGGTGAAACAGCTGGTGCGCCAGGGCGCCACCTTGATCGAGGACGGCTTTTTCCTCAAGACGTACAGTCATTGCTGCATCCTGCTGGCGCACCGCAACCGCCATTTCGTGGAAGTGCAGCCGGAAATGCTGCTCGCCATCGATGAACACGGCGACATCGTCGCCGCCAACCGCTGCGCGCGCGACGTCATCGCGGGACTCAATACCCTGCCGCGCCCCGTCGCCGAAGTGCTGGACGTGCGCGCCGAGCGCCTGGTCGATGCGCGCGCGGGGCGCAGCCTGCTGTCCCTGCGGCTGGCGGGCGGCGGCAGCTGGCTGCATGCGCGCGTGCGCGCGCCGCTGCGCCCTGCCGGTACGCGCCCGCGTGCCGGCAAATCCGCGCCGGTGGAAGCGCCAGAGCCGCTGAACCATACGCCGCTGGAGCTGGCCGAGCGCACCCGCATCGTCAATGCCATGAACGCCGCCAAATGGCGCCCGCTGCAGGCGGCAGCCATGCTGGGCCTGTCGCGCGCCACCCTGTACCGGCGCATCAAGCACCTGAAGATCGTGCCGCCGCACCGGCAGTAGCGCGCCGGCGGGCGCCGCTCAAATTTCCGGCGAGAAATACAGCGTCTTGCCGCAGCGCACGCAAACGTGCGCGCGATGGAAGGTGCGCTTCATCAGATTGCGCACATGCACGCGCTTGCCGCCACAGGCATTGCACGCCACGCCCCCATTCGTCACGCACGCAGGATTGTGTGCCTGGTACCAGGCAAACGTCTGCGTCTGGAACTTGGTGAGCAAGCGGATGTTGTAGACGAGCACCGTGGCACCGATGCCGCTGAACATCAGTCCATGAATCAGCGGGAAGAAATCCTCCTGCATGTCCCCGTTCACGTAGCCATGCAGCGAATAGAGGCCAATGGCGATGAAGGGCAGCGTGAACAGCAGGATGAAGATTTTTTTAGCGGTGTAGTTCATGAACGGGGGAAGAAAAAGGAAACGGGCGCCATGAAGGCGTTCTTGACATCCTGGAAATATTACCATAAATAGTTTCATTTTAGAAATAACAATTTCATAAAATCATCTACTACCCCTCCCTTGCGCGCTGAGATTTCCGTCTCACCGCAGGCCATGCTGCAACGCAAGATGTCGCCTCGGAACCCGCATGCTACAAGTGCTGCATGCGCCGCCATCCTTCCGGACAGCGGCGCGCCGTTTCCGGTCCGCATCCGCAGAGATGCGCCGGGAGCATTCCATCGCAGCAAACTATGGAGGAGATACCATGAGCGGACAAGACACGAACCTGGCCGTGGCCAGCATCCTGGAGCAGCTTGAAGGCTGTCTTCGCGCCAGTGACAGCACGGGCGCCGCACAACTGTTCGAGCCAGACGGTTACTGGCGCGACCTGGTGCTGTTTACCTGGAACCTGAAGACCCTGGAAGGCCGCGAGCAGATCGCCGCCATGCTGGCCGCCCAGCTGGGCGCCGTGCAGCCGGTGACCATCCGCATCGCCGATGGCGAGCATGCCGTGGAAGCCGGCGGCGTGCTGCAAAGCTGGATCACGGTGGAAACGAAGGTGGCGCGCGGCGTGGGCTTCATCCGCATCCGCGACGGCAAGATCTGGACCCTGCTCACCACCATGAGCGAATTGAAGGGCTTCGAGGAAGCCAAGGGCGGCCGGCGGCCGATGGGCGCGGAACACGGCGCGCGCACCAACCGCAGCAGCTGGCTGGAGCACCGCGAGCAGGAAGCCCGGGAACTCGGCTACGCGCGCCAGCCGTATTGCGTCATCATCGGCGGCGGCCAGGGCGGCATCGCGCTGGGCGCGCGGCTGCGCCAGCTCAATGTGCCGACCATCATCATCGAGAAAAACGCGCGCCCCGGCGACAGCTGGCGCAAGCGCTACAAGTCGCTGTGCCTGCACGACCCCGTCTGGTACGACCACATGCCGTACATCCCTTTCCCCGACAACTGGCCCGTCTTCACACCGAAGGACAAGGTCGGCGACTGGCTGGAGATGTACGCCAAGGTGATGGAACTGAACTACTGGGGCTCGACCTCATGCGAGTCGGCCAGCTTCGACGAGGCCAGCGGCGAGTGGACGGTGCAGGTGCTGCGCGACGGCCAGAGCGTCACCCTGAAGCCGAAGCAGCTGGTGCTGGCGACAGGCATGTCGGGCAAGGCGAACATGCCGAAGTTCAAGGGCATGGACGTGTTCCAGGGCGAGCAGCAGCATTCGTCGCAGCATCCGGGGCCGGACGCGTATGTGGGCAAGAAGGTGGTCGTCATCGGCGCGAACAATTCCGCGCACGATATCTGCGCCGCCCTGTGGGAAGCGGGCGTGGACGTGACCATGGTGCAGCGCTCGTCGACGCACATCGTCAAGTCCGATTCCTTGATGGACCTGGCCTTGGGCGACCTGTATTCGGAACGGGCGCTGGCGGCCGGCATGACCACGAACAAGGCCGACCTGACGTTCGCCTCGATTCCGTACAAGATACTGGCCGACTTCCAGAAACCCGTCTTCCAGGCCATCCGCGAGCGCGATGCGGATTTTTACCGGCGCCTGGAAGAGCGGGGCTTCATGCTCGACTTCGGCGACGACGATTCGGGCCTGTTCATGAAATACCTGCGCCGCGGCTCCGGCTACTACATCGACGTGGGCGCCTCGGAACTGGTCGCCGACGGCAAGATCAAGCTGAAAAGCGGCGTCGGCGTGCAGGAGCTGAAAGCCCATTCCATCGTGCTGTCGGATGGCACGGAGCTGCCCGCCGACCTGGTGGTGTACGCCACCGGCTACGGCTCCATGAACGGCTGGGCGGCGGACCTGATCTCGCCCGAGGTGGCGAATAAAGTGGGCAAGGTGTGGGGCCTCGGTTCCGCCACGACGAAGGACCCGGGCCCGTGGGAGGGCGAGCAGCGCAATATGTGGAAGCCCACGCAGCAGCAAGCGCTGTGGTTCCATGGCGGTAACCTGCACCAGTCGCGCCACTATTCCCAGTACCTGTCGCTGCAGCTGAAGGCGCGCATGGAGGGGTTGAACACGCCCGTGTACGGGCAGCAGGAGGTGCATCACCTGGCGTGAAATCCGGGGTCAGATCCCAGCCCTCGCTTTAAGGCCAGGTAGAAAAAATGGCGGCGGACCGAAGTCCGCCGCCATTTCTACGTCACGCAGCCAACGATTACTGCTTGATCGCTTCGATGGCGAAGGTCAAAGTGACATCATCGCTGACGGCCGGCGCATATTTGCCGGCGTTGAATTCCGAGCGCTTGATCTTGGCCGTGGCATTGGCGCCGCAGGCGTCTTTCTTCAGCATCGGGTGCGGTGCGCAGGTAAACGACGTGACGGTCAGGGTCACCGGCTTGGTCACGCCTTTCAGGGTCAGGTTGCCTTCCACGGAGGCCAGCTTGTCGCCGTCGAAATTGAACTTGGTCGATTTATAGGTGGCGACCGGGTACTTGGCCGTGTCGAGGAAGTCTTCGCCCTGGATGTGCGTGTTGAACAGGGTCGAACCCGTATCGACGGACTTGGTGTCGATCAGCACTTCGACGGCGCCCGTCCTGGCGGCGCGGTCCAGCGTGATCTTGCCGGTGGTGTTGTTGAAGCGGCTTTGCTGCGTCGAGAAGCCCATGTGCGAGTACTCGAAACGGGGGAAAGTATGGCTGCCGTCGATGACATAGACTTCCGGAGCGGCTACGGCGGACAGCGAGAAGCCGGCGGCGGCGATAAAAGCGAGCAGTTTTTTCATTGTAAGTTCCTGTTTGGAGTGGAGGATGTCAAAACCGCAAGCAGTGCGCGAGCGCCCGCATCAAGCGGCTGGCGCAAGCAACTGCTTGTCTGGCTTCAGTTGCAACAGATTATGCATGGCATGAAGATCGATGTAAAACGGAAAATTTACCTAGTTAGCATCGAAAAAATCGATAATAGTAGATATCCCCGACAACGCCTTCTGCTGCCGATTATTGTCCGCATTGACAAAAAGATCCAGCGCTATCCGGCACAACAAATGAGAATGATTCTTGTTATTATTCGTGATGATTGCTATGATCGCGGCCTTTGCAGCGCTGCCGGCAGGCGCCAGCCCGCCGCGCCCACGCCAGCGGCCGGGCCACCTGGCGCCGGCGCGCCCGGCCATGCCGGACAAGCAGGTTTGCCTTGATTCATCCATAATAGAGCAGGAAAACATGACCGTAGCCCCCACCGATTCCACCAAATTGAACGCGCCCCCGACGCCCCCCGCCCGCAGCCAGCGCCTGAAGGCAGACACCATGGCCACGCACGACGTGCTGGACAAGCGCATCATGGCCAGCAAGCCATTCGACAACCCGCGCAATTACGCCCGTTTCCTGCAAGCGCAATACGCCTTCCTGCGCGACGTCGATGCGCTGTATGAACACGCCGGCCTGGCCGCCCTGCTGCCGGACCTGGCACAGCGCCGCCGCTACGCCAGCATCGCCGCCGACCTGCGCGACCTCGATGCGGCGCTGCCGGCCGATGCCGCCGAGCCGCCGTTCGGCGCGGAACTGGACGTGGCCACCGCGCTGGGCTGGCTGTATGTCAGCGAAGGCTCGAAGCTGGGCGCGGCCATCCTCTACAAGCTGGCGGGCAAGATCGGCCTCGACGAGCACCACGGCGCGCGCCACCTGGCAGGCCACCCCGATGGCCGCGCGCGCCACTGGCGCGACTTCACGGCCGTGCTCGATACGGCGCCGCTCGACGCCGCTGGCGAAGAACGCGTGATCGCCGGCGCGCGCGCCGCCTTCATGCGCATGCATGGCCACGTCGAGGCGTGCGCCTGATGGAAGAGCGCCGCGCCCAGCCTGCGCAGCGCGAAGCGCACGTCCTGCGCCTGCGCCGCTGGGCCTGGACGGCGGCCGGCGCCTTGATGGTACTGCTAGGCATCATCGGCGCCATGCTGCCCGTGATGCCGACGACCATCTTCCTGATCCTCGCCCTGGCCTGCTTCAGCCGCGCCTCGCCGCGCCTCGAACACTGGCTGCTGCACCATCCCCGCTTCGGCGCGCCGCTGCGCCAGTGGCGCGAACACCGCGCCGTGTCGCGGCGCGGCAAGGCCATGGCCTGCCTGGGCATGGCCATCGGCTTCATCGCCATGTGCCTCGGCCATCCGCCGTGGTGGGTCATCGCCATGGTGGGCGCCATGGAAATGGCCGTCATCATTTACCTGCTGCGCCGTCCGGAAGGTCCGCAGTCCGCCGACGCCGGGGCAGAATCTGCCCGGCAGGACAGGAATGCCGGGCAGTAAACCACACCCCGTGCAGCACCAACACGGCAAGTCAGCGTAACGTCACATAAAAACACGTTTTTGCGCCGCCACGGCGCGGCGAACTTTTTACCAAGAAAGGGCTCTGCCACGCCTGCCGGCACGATTTAATTCGGCAAAAATATGGCTTTCCCGCTTTTTCCACTTGAAAACATCTACATAGACATTATTTGCATATTCAAAGCAAGATTCTGTCGTAGGAGTAATAACGCGATCGGAGGTATACTACGCAACCGACGTAACAGGCTGGGCGATTTGGCCCCTGCAAGCAAGCCTGTCACGGTCCAATAAAAAAGGAAACACTGCATGACCACACCACACCGTACGCCGGTGATTCGCATCGATGGCGCGAACAAGACCTTCGCGCTGCCCAAGGGCGAACAATTCCACGCGGTCAAATCGGTCACGCTGGAAGTCTATCCCGGTGATATTTTCGGCCTGATCGGCAAGAGCGGCGCCGGCAAATCGACCCTGCTGCGCCTGATTAACCTGCTCGAACGTCCCGACAGCGGCACCATTACCGTGGCCGGACGCGAACTGACGCGCCTGGGCAAGAGCGACTTGCGCGACGCGCGCCAAAATATCGGCATGATTTTCCAGCAATTCAACCTGCTGCAAAACGCCAGCGTCTTCGACAACGTCGCCTTCCCATTGAAAATCCATGGCACGACCAAGGGCGAGCAGATCGCCGCCAGGGTCGAGGAATGCCTGGCGCTCGTCGGCCTGTCCGACAAGCTGCACAGCTATCCGGCGCAACTGTCCGGCGGGCAGAAGCAGCGCGTGGCCATCGCCCGCGCCCTGGCCAGCCACCCGGACGTGCTGCTGTGCGACGAGCCGACCTCCGCGCTGGACGCGGAAACGACGCGCGCCCTGCTCGACACCTTGCGCGACATCAATGCGCGCCTCGGCGTGACCATCGTCATCGTCAGCCATGAGCTGTCGGTGCTGGGCGCCATCTGCAACCGCGTCGCCGTCGTGGAAAACGGCGCCATCGCCGAACAATTCGACTTGAGCGACACGGCCACCCCGCGCAAGACGGCGCTGGGACGCGAACTGGCGTATTACGGCACCGAGGCGTTTGAAGCCACCGCATGGAAGGATGCAACACATGTTTGAAGAATCGATCAATAACGTCATCAAGCTGCTGCCGGAAATCTGGGTGGCGCTGGGCCAGACCATGACCATGCTGGGCATCGGCCTCACCGCCGCCATCCTCATCGGCGGCCCGCTGGGCATTTTGCTGTTCCTCGTCTCGGAAGGCCAGTCGCTGGAAAACCGCCCCCTGTCGACGATACTGGGCTGGCTGGTCAATACCGTGCGCAGCTTCCCCTTCATCATCCTGCTCGTCGCCCTGACGCCGTTTACGCGCATCATCGCGGGCACGTCGATCGGTCCGCTGGCGGCCAGCGTGCCGCTGTCGTTCGCCGCCATTCCCTACCTGGCGCGCCTGGTGGAGCAGAACCTGCGCGAAGTGCCGCGCGGCGTGATCGAGGCGGCGCACGCCATGGGCGCCTCGGAGCTGCAGATCATCTTCCGCGTGCTGCTGGTGGAAGCGCGCTCCGGCCTGGTGCTGGCGCTGACCGTGCTGTCGATCAGCTTCCTGTCGTATTCGGCCGTGGCCGGCGTGGTGGGCGGCGGCGGCATCGGCGACCTGGCCATCCGCTACGGCTACTACCGCTTCGAGACGGACATCATGGTTGCCACCGTGGCCATCCTGATCGTGCTGGTGCAGACCATCCAGTTCGCCGGCACGCGCATCGCCAAGCGCCTCGACAAACGTTAATTCATATTCAGAAACAAGGACCTACATGAACCACATACGCCGCAACCTGCTGCTGGCCGCCGCCAGCCTGGCCTTTGCCACCGCCGCCCACGCCAAGGACCCGAAGGAACTCGTCATCGGCACCAGCTCCGGCCCGTACTCCGACCAGCTGAAGCTGGGCATCAAGCCCATCCTGGAAAAACAGGGCTACAAGGTCAAGATCGTGGAATTCAACGACTACGTGCAGCCGAACTACGCGCTGGCCGAAGGCTCGCTGGACGCCAACGTGTTCCAGCACATCGTGTACCTGACCAAGTTCGCCACCGATAACAAGCTGCCCTTGAGCTCCTTGATCACCGTGCCGACCATGCCGATCGGCCTGTACGGCGGCAAGCAGAAAACCCTCGCCGAAGTCAAGAACGGCGCCACCATCACCATGCCGAACGATCCGACCAACCAGGCGCGCGCGCTGGTGATGCTGGCCAAGATGGGCTGGATCAAGCTCAAGCCGAACGTCGACCCGCTGCGCGCGTCCGAGCGCGACGTGCTGGAGAACCCGAAGAAGCTGAAACTGGTGCCGCTGGAAGCGGCGCAGCTGCCACGTTCGCTGGCAGACGCCGACTACGCTTTTGTGAACGGTAACTTCGCGCTGGCCGCCGGCATGAAGCTGACATCGGCCCTTAGCGTGGAAAAGATCTCGGACAGCTACATCAACCTGGTCGCCATCCGCACGGCCGACAAGGGCAAGCCATGGGTCAAGGACCTGGAAGCGGCCTACCGCTCGCGCGCCTTCCTCGACGCGACGAACAAGTATTTGGCCGGCTACGAAAAGACGGACTACCAGCTGGCGCTGGAAAAGACGCTGAAAAAATAAGCGGCGTGCACCAAACGTAAAAAGGACGGCCAAGGCCGTCCTTTTTTATTGTCCGCGCCTTGCGGGCGCTATCATGACTTAGAAGCGGTAGCCGACGCCTACGCCGATCAGGATAGGATCGACCTTGACTTCGCTGGCCTTGGCGCCAGCGATGAAGACGTCGCTGCGGATCTGCACTTTCTTGATGTCGAAGTTCAGCGACCAGTTCTTGTCCAGCTTGTAGTCGACACCGGCTTGCAGCGAGTAACCCCAGCTGTCATGCTCCAGGCGGCCGGCGCCGTTCAGCAATTTCACGTCGGAGATATTCGTGTAGTTGATGCCGGCACCCACGTAAGGGCTGAACTGTTTTTCCGGCATGAAGTGGTATTGCAGCGACAGGGTCGGCGGCAGGTGCTTGAAGGTGCCGATATTGTTGCCGTCGAGCTTGACGTCATGCTTTTGCGGGTAGGTCAGGATCAGCTCGGCAGCGATATTCGGCGTGAAGAAGTACGAGATATCGACTTCAGGAATCGTCTTGCTGCTGACCGTCAAACGGTCGGATGCGCCGACGCCACCGACAGGAGCAGATTTATCGGCCGGATCAATGTGCACGGCGCGCGCACGGACCAGCCATGGGCCTTCCTGTGCCATTGCGTTGCCGGCGAATGCGCCGATGGCGGCCAAAACGATTGCTGCTGCAGTTGCGGACTTTTTCATTTTATTTCCCTCTGTCGTTAAGTAACGCTGCGAAGTCTAAGAGTGCAGTGCAACAAAAACTTTGATCCACATCAAATAGTGCTAGATGGCATCAACAGAGGGATTTTTTTCTTTGCCCAGGTCAAGAAAATGCGGCATTGCAAAATCAAGCCGCCTCGGCGAACAGGCCGGCGACCCAGTCGGCAAACACGCGCACGCGCGGCGACAATTGCCGGTGGTGGGGATACAGCACGGACACGGGCAAGGGGTCGGGCCGCAGGTGCGCCAGCACTTCCACCAGCTCCCCGGCCGCCAGCGCCCGCTCCAGGTGGTAGCGGGGCGCCTGGATCAGGCCCATGCCCGCCCGGCAGCAGGCGTGATACGCGTCCGCGTTATTGACGGACACCGTGCCCGGCAAGGCCACGCTGTGGCGCTGGCCGTCCACCTTGAAATCGAAGGGCCAGACCTTGCCCGTATGGGCCGAAAAGAAATTGACGGCGCGGTGGCCCGCCAGCTGCGCCAGGTTCTGCGGCGTGCCGTGCGCGGCCAGGTAGGCGGGGCTGGCGCACGTCATCTGCTCCAGCAGCGCGACCCTGCGCGCCACCATGGACGAGTCGCCAAGCTCTCCCACGCGCAGCACGCAATCGACGCCTTCGCGCACCAGGTCGACGAGGCGGTCGCCCATGCCGATTTCCAGTTCGATCAGCGGGTAGCGGGCGCAGAACCGGTCCAGCACGGGCAGGACGAAATGCATGGCCAGGGTCGCGTGCAGGTCGATGCGCAGCTTGCCGGCCGGCTGCTGCGCCGCCGCACTGAACACGGCTTCCGTTTCTTCCAGGTCGGCCAGCAGCCGCGCGCAGCGCTGGTAATACGCTTCGCCGTCGGGCGTGGGCGTCACTTGCCGCGTGGTTCGCTGCAGCAGGCGCACGCGCAGCCGCGCTTCGAGCTGCTTGATCGCATGCGTGACGGTGGCCTTCGGATAGCCGAGGTCATGCGCCGCCTGCGTGAAACTGCGCAGCTCGACGATGCGCGTAAAGATGCGCATCGCATCGAATCGGTCCATGGCTCCTCCATTGTTATTGCCTGCTGCACAGTGTATCGATGGGGGCGCCATTTTTCCATCCTCAACGACAACGGGCACGCAAGTTGCCCGCCGCCCAAGCGCCACGTGCGCCGATGTCACTGGATGGCCGCCGGCCCGCGCGCCATACTATTTCCCGCGCACACATGAGAATGGTAATGATTATCATTTGCGATATAATGCAGGTTCACGCTTAAGCGCTCGCTCAGGCGACAATAAAAGGAATGGGAGACATGGATATATTGAGGGAACTGCGTGAATCGGGCTTGAAAGTGACCATCCCCCGCTTGCGGATTCTGCAGCTGTTCCAGGAAGGCGGCATCAAGCACCTGAGTGCGGACGATGTGTATAAGCTCTTGCTGGCCGAAAAGATCGACGTGGGCCTGGCCACCATCTACCGCGTGCTGATGCAGTTTGCCGAAGCTGGCATCCTGTTCCGCCGGCACTTCGAATCGGGCCACGCCGTCTTCGAGCTGAACGAAGGCCAGCACCACGACCACCTGGTCTGCACGGGCTGCGGCAAGGTCGATGAATTCGTCGACGAAGGCATCGAACTGCGCCAGAACGAGATCGCCGCCGAACGGGGCTTCGTGCTGCACGAGCACGCGCTGTCGCTGTACGGCACCTGCGCCGAGTGCACGGCGAAGAAAATCCCGCCGCGCCGGGCCTGAGGGTGCCCGGCCGCCTGGCCGCTGCGGCCTTGCGGTAAGATTCGCTCACGCTTGAGAAAGGATCACCCATGTACATCGGAGAAATCGCCCGCCTGGCGGGCACCTCGCCCAAGGCCCTGCGCCACTATGAAGCGCTGGGCTTGCTGGGCGACGTGCGCCGTTCCGGCGCCTACCGCGTCTACACGCAGCAGGACCTGGCGCAAGTCAAACTGATACGCCAGGCGCAGGCGCTGGGCTTCCGCCTGGCCGAACTGCTGCCCCTGCTGGCCGGCGACGAGACCGACTGGGCCGCCCTGTCGCAGCATATCGGCGCCAAGCGCGCGCAGATACGGCAGGATATCGCCCGCCTGCGCCAGCTTGACGCGCAACTGGCCGACATCGACGCGGAAATCGGCGACTGCCTGGCGCGCCAGCACCTGCAAGCGGCCGCTTGACTCTGCCATTAGGGGCAGGCTTTAGCATGCAGGCTGTTCTATAACGGAAAGCCTGCAGCATGAGCAAAATGACACCGAAGCGCATTCTTATTATCCTCGGCCACCCTTCCGGCGACAGTTTCTGCGCCGCCCTGGCCGACGCCTATGCCGCCACGGCCCGCAGCGCGGGCCACGCCGTGCGCGAGCTGCGCCTGGGCCAGCTGGACTTCGACCAGAACCTGCATGAAGGCTACCGCCAGGTGCAGCCGCTGGAAGCGGACTTGCTGGCGGCGCAGGAAGCCATCAGCTGGGCCGGACACCTGGTGTTCGCCTACCCGATCTGGTGGGGCGGCGCGCCGGCCCTGCTGAAAGGTTTTGTCGACCGCATCTTCCTGCCCGGCTTCGCTTTCAAGTACCGCCCGGGCAAGGCTTTTCCGGCACAGCTGCTGAAGGGCCGCACGGCCCAGCTGCTGGTGGCGATGGATACGCCGCCATGGTACTTCCGCTGGGTCTACCGCATGCCCGGCATCCACCAGCTGCGCAAGACGACGCTGGAGTTCTGCGGCGTCAAGCCCGTCAAGGTGGCCAGTTTCGGCCCCATGATCAATTCCACCGAAGCGCAGCGCCAACGCTGGCTGGAGCAGGCGCAGACGCTGGCCCGGGGCCTGTAAGTTGCTTGCCCTACAGCCATCTTGCATACGGTTTTGACAAGCAGGTAATCAAGGCGTCACATTCGACGGCTACCATGATGATATTGCCTGTTTGTCAGCCGCCTTGCCGTCGCGACAACAAGGGTCCGATCGTCATGTAAAGGTAGCCGCTGTGGAGTTCAACGCTTCTCGATTGCATCTTCCCCGTTATCGCACGTCCGTGGCCGCCGACCTGTGCATCCCCACGGAATCGGTGCAGGCCGACGCCAGCAATTTCGCCGTGCTGGAACTGTTTACGGAGCGGCGCGACATGATGAGCCTGCCCGTCACGGAACAGCAGAAGCCCATCGGTTTGATCAGCCGCAATATCTTCATGTCGCAGATGTCCAAGCCCTTCTACCACGAGGTGTATGGCAAGAAGAGCTGCATCGCCTTCATGGACAAGGAACCGCTGATCGTCGACGGCGCCATGAGCATCGAGGACCTCACCTTCCGCGCCGTGGAAGCGGGCGAAAAGGCGCTGGCCGACGGCTTCATCATCACCGAGGACGGCGCGCTGGCCGGCGTGGGCTTCGGCCTGCAGCTGATGAACGTGGTGGCCACCATGCAGGCGGAAAAGAACCGGCAAATCATGCACAGCATCGATTACGCCAGCGTGATCCAGCGCGCGCTGCTGCGCACCTCCGATGCGGAACTGCGCGCCACCCTGCCCGACGCCCACCTGGAATGGCAGCCGCGCGACGTCGTCGGCGGCGATTTCTACTTCTTCGAGCGCCACGACGGGGGCTGGTTCGCCGCCATCGCCGACTGCACGGGGCACGGCGTGCCGGGCGCCTTCATGACCCTGATCGCCTCGTCGGCCCTGAGCCAGGCCTTGCGCGAATGGGGGCCGCGCGACCCGGCCGCCCTGATCGGCGCCGTCAGCCGCGCCATCAAGACCCTGCTGGGACAGGACGCCGGCAGCGGCGAGGCCACCGGCCACGCCGGCTCGAACGACGGCATGGATTGCGCCTTCCTCTGCTATGACGACGCCTGCGCCAGCCTGCGTTTCGCGGGGGCGAAACTGGCGCTGCACGTGGTGGCGCCCGGCGAAGACAGCGTGCGCGCCATCGACGGCGCGCGCATGGGCGTCGGCTATGTCGACACGCCGCCCGGCTACTGCTGGCACAACGAGACGCTGGCGGCGCCCGCGGGCAGCCTGCTGTTCCTCACCACCGACGGCTTGCTCGACCAGATCGGCGGCGCGCGCGACATCGCCTACGGCAAGCGGCGCATGCGCGAACAGCTGCTGGCGCAGCGCGATGCGCCGGCAGCCGACGTGGCGGCGGCGCTGCTGCGCGATAGCGCGGCATGGCAAGGCAGGCAGCCGCGCCGCGACGACCTGACCTTTTTCTGTTTCCG
This sequence comes from Janthinobacterium sp. TND4EL3, assembly GCF_900156175.1. Classification (GTDB taxonomy): domain Bacteria; phylum Pseudomonadota; class Gammaproteobacteria; order Burkholderiales; family Burkholderiaceae_D; genus Janthinobacterium. The sequence continues at coordinate 91,644 of NZ_FTMV01000003.1, read as the reverse complement.
TCTGTAGTTTGATGCCCATCAAGCCCCCTTATCAACAAGAAACCGGGTCACCGGCTAGCCAGGAGCACTGACGTGCTGTACGAAGAATTCAACGAGTTTTGGGACGTGGCGCGCAAGCGCAACATCATCTTTTTTTACGTGGGCTATTTCTCGCAGCACGTGGTCAGCGCCATTTCCGAAACCATCAAGGCGCGCCTCGACACGGCCGGCGCGGCCGGTCCCACGCGGCGGCGCATTTTTTCCTCGTTCATCGAGATGTCGCAAAACATCATGCATTATTCGGCCGACAGCCTGACGCCCGATGCGCAGCTGGACCAGCAGATGCGGCGCGGCTCGTTCTGCATCGGCACGCGCGGCGACAGCTTTTTTCTGCTGTGCGCCAATCCCGTCTCGACGGACAACGTGGCGCAGATCCGCGCCCGCCTGGAACCGCTGCACACGATGACGATGGAGGAAATCCGCCTGGCCTACAAGAAGGCCCTGCGCGAGGAAGCGCCGCCCGACAGCAAGGGCGCGGGCCTGGGTTTCCTCACCATGGCGCGCGACGCCAGCGAACCGCTGGAATTCGAATTCGTGCAGGACCCCCAGGAGCCGGGCCACACCATCTTCTGCATCAAAGCCATCATTTGAAAGAGCCGACTCAGGAAAGCATATGCAATTACCGTCACCACTGTTCATCGCCGCGACACCGAGTTCGCCCGAAATCGACTTCCGTTTCGAGCAGCACACCCTGTCGGTCAAGGGCGAGTCCTATCCGGAAAACGCGGCCGCCTTCTATGGCCCGCTGATCGCCGCCGTGCGCGCCTACCTGGAAGGCTGCCGCGCAGCCGCCATCACCGTGAATGTCTCGCTGGCCTACTTCAACAGCTCCAGCACGAAGATGCTGTTTACCCTGTTCGACGCGCTGAACCAGGCGGCCGCGGACGGCAACCAGGTGCGCCTGAACTGGTACCACGACGAGGACGACGACACCATCCTGGAATTCGGCCAGGAGCTGCAGCAGGACTTCACGGCCCTCGATTTCCACGACCATCCCGTGCAGGGCAACTGAGGCATGCGCGCCGCCATCTCCGAGGCCGGACTGGAGCCCGACCTGTTCACCGTGGAAGCGGCGGCGCTGGCCGCCGCGCGCCGCATGCATGCCGACGCCGGCGCGTCGGGCGCGGATCAGCGGCGCATGCTCGGTGAACTGATCAATCACTATGAACGGCTGATGCGCGAGACGCGCCGCCTGATCGGCCGCAGCGACCGGGCCGAACGCGACATGCATCTGCTGAACCGCCAGTTGCAAACCCTGGCCGGCCAGCTCGAATACCGCGCCACGCACGACCCGCTGACGGGCGCCCTGAACCGCGGCGCCGTGATCGACCACGCCTCGCGCTGCCTGGCGCAGGGCGACATGGCGCTGATCGTGCTCGATATCGACCTGTTCAAGCAGGTCAACGACGATTTCGGCCACCCGGCGGGCGACGGCGTGATCCAGGCCGTGGTGGACTGTTTAAAAGGGTTGTTGGGACAGGAAACGGCCATCGGCCGGGTCGGCGGCGAGGAATTCTCCGTCGTCTGGCCCACCTCCTCGCGCGACGAGGCGGCGCACATCGCCCAGCGCATCTGCGATACCGTCGGGCGCCAGCGCCATGCGGCGCCCATCACGCGGGCCATCACCGTCAGCGTGGGGTTGAGCTGGAACCGCGCCGGCACGGCATTTGAAACGGCCTACAGCCATGCCGACCAGGCCCTGTACCAGGCCAAGCGCGAGGGGCGCAACCGCGTGCGCCAGTGGCTGGAAAGCTGACGCTGCAACGCTAGCGTGTCAGTTCGCGCGCCATGCTGCCGTCGCGGCGCATGGCGGCAGCGGCGCGCTGCATGGCCGCCACCTGCGCCTCGGGCACCTTGAGGTTGCATGCCAGGTAAGTCTGCACGCGGTTGAAGGTCAGCAGCGGCACCACCTTGCCCTCCCACTCCTTGCCGACGAAGGGCTTGCTGCCCACGGCCATGCCGACGGCCCACAGGTCGATGCGGCCCAGCAGCAGCTTTTGCGGATTGATCCACTCCTGCGTGACGGGCGCCACGCTCATGCCGTGCTGGCGCAGGTAGTCGTCGCGCGCGTCGCCGAGCACCGTGCCGATGACCAGGCCGCGCGCATCGGCCAGGGTGCGCAGCGCCAGGTGCCGCTCGGCCAGGCCATACAGTATCCATTCCGCTTCGTTGAGGGGACCGATCCAGCGAAACCGCGCTTCGCGCTCTTGCGTGCGCGTGGTGGAAAAGACGCAGGTGTCGGCCTCGCGCAGCGCCTGCGCATATGCGCGCTTCCACGGCAGCAGTTCTATCGTATAGCCGATGCCGGCGCGCGCCATGATGTCGCGCACCTTCAGCGTTTCTCGTCCCACGACGGTGTTGCCTTCCATCATGCTCGACGGCGGCAAGTGCTCGCCGACGATGCGCAGGCCCTCCGCCCCGGCCGCCGCCGGCAGCAACAGCGCCGCCAGCAGCCATGCCATGCTTGCTTGTTTCATCCTTGCCTTCTTCTACTACAGGGGATACACGTCCCTGCCACCTGCAGGATGGTACCATCGGCCCCCGCCGCCCTTCCTCGAAAGTTATCAATTAAACCATTAATTCTCCGTAACGTGGCTCGGGGCCAACGCTGGGCAAGAAAATGCGAGGGGAAGATGGCAAGAAAAATAACTGGCGGAAAACAGTAGGAGTCGAACCTACGGGAGAACGTCTGACGCCCTCCACCGGGTTTGAAGCCCGGCCACATCACCGGATGAGTGTGCTTTCCGCGGAGCCTGAGCTAGCTGCTGGCCAAGGCTGCGGTGTAGGACCACAGCGCTTGCGGACGCAATAGATGCCCATTGCCAACACGGCGAGTATAACCGACGCGGTCGAAGAACTCCAGAACCTGGATCGCCCGCTTGCGCCCCAGGCCGCTGGCATCGCGGAACGCAGCCGCACTGACGGCGCCGGAACCGGGCGCCAGTTCCTCGTCCAGCTCCGCTTTTTCGGTCAGAGCGCGCACCAGCTGCGCCAGCTCGGCCAGCGCCGCCGGATGGTAGAACAGGTCGTGCACCACCTGGCTGATCTGCCCTGCCTTGGCAAGCTTGCGCAACAGCCGGCGCGATTCGTCCTCGGCCAGGCCGAAGTCGCGCGCCAGGTCGCGCGTCCACGGGGGATCGAAACGCCCCTGCAGCAGCGCCGCCAGCAGCGGTTCGGCCACCGCCTGCTCCTGCGGCGTCAGTTCCACGCTGTGCGTCGGCAGGTGCAGGCTGGCGCCGCGCGCCAGCACGCCGCCCTGCGCCAGCAAGCCATCGACCAGATGGCTCCACAGGGCGTCTTCCATCTCCGCGTCGACGATGCGCTTGAGGCGCCACAGCTCCGGCCCCGCCTCGTCGGGCGCGCGCGCGTGGAAGGCCGCCAGGGCCGCCAGCAGTCTCTCTTCCAGCGCCAGCAAGGCCATTGGCGCCAGCAGCAGGGCGTCGCCGCCGCGCAGGGCGATGCGCCGCGTCTCGGGCGGCAAGGTGATGGCCGCCGCTGGCAGCAGCGACAGGCGCACCAGCAGCGATTCGCGCAAGCCCAGCGGGCTTTGCGCCAGCAGGGCCGCATAATCGCCGTGCGCGACAAACGCGGCCAGCGCGTCCAGCCAGGCCAGGCGCGCCGGGCTGCGCCGCTTGCGCGCGGGGCCAAACGGGTCGAGCACCATGCCGCCGCCCACCGTCTGCGTCGCTTGGGCATTGCGCACGACGAAGCGGTCGCCCGGCACGGCATGCATGGGAGCGTCGAACACCAGCTGCACCCTGCCCGTCTGCCCCGGCGCGAGCGTCTCGCCATCGAGCATGACGGCGCGCGCCAGCTGGTGCGCCGCGCCCAGGTGCACATGCAGCGGCGACCAGGCCTTCAATTGCACGCCCGCGTCGGGCAGCAGGGTCAGCTCCACGTCGATGCGCTCGGAACACTGCGCCAGCGCGGGCGCGACGATCCAGTTGCCCCGCTCGATGGCCTCGCGGTCGATGCCGGCCAGGTTCAGCGCCAGGCGCTGGCCCGCCATGCCCGACCCGGCCGCGCGGTTCTGCGCATGGATGCTGCGCACGCGCGCGCCCGCGCCGCCGGGCGCCAGCTGCAGGCTGTCGCCCACCGTGGCCATGCCGGCCAGCGCCGTGCCGGTGACGACGGTGCCCTGCCCCGACAGGGTGAACACGCGGTCGACGCCCAGGCGGAACAGACGCCGCTCGTCGCGTTGCGGCAGGCTGCGCGCCACCTGCGTCAGGTGCGCCAGCAGGGCCGCCACGCCGGGATCGTTGTCGCGGCTGGCGGCCGTCGGGAAGATCGGGCTGCCCGCCAGCGGCGTGCCGGCCAGCAGCGCCTCGATGTCCGCCTCCACCTGCGCCACGCGGGCGCTGTCGGCGCGGTCGACCTTGCTCAATGCCACGGCGCCGCGCGTCACGCCCAGCAGCCGCAGAATCGCCAGGTGCTCGTGCGTCTGCGGCATGACGCCGTCGTCGGCCGCCACCACGAGCAGGGCGAAGTCGATGCCCGTCACGCCGGACGCCATGGTGCGGATGAATTTTTCGTGGCCGGGCACGTCGATCACGCCCAGCACCGTGCCGTCGGCCAGCGGCAGGTAGGCGTAGCCCAGTTCTATCGAGATGCCGCGCGCCTGCTCTTCCTTCAGGCGGTCCGTGTGCACGCCCGTCAGCGCGCGCGTGAGGGTCGTCTTGCCATGGTCGATATGGCCTGCCGTGCCGACGATCATGCCGTCAACCCGGCCAGCTGCGCGATGAAGGCCGTTTCGTGCGCCGCTTCCAGGCAGCGCAGGTCCAGCCACAGCGTATCCTGGCCGATACGGCCGATCACGGGGCGCGGCAAGGCGCGCAGGCGCTGCTCCAGCAGGCCCAGCGGATTGCTCAGGCGCGAACCGGGGGCGCTGCGGACGGCCAGGCCAAAGCTGGGCAGCTGGTCGACGGGCAAGGCGCCGCTGCCGATCTGGCTGGTCACCGCTTCGGCCGTCACCACATAGGCGGCGCCGAGCGCGCCCTGCAGCAGCGGCAGCAGGGTTTGCGCCTGCGCGCGCATGGCGCAAGCGGGACGTGTCAGCAGGCGCAAGGTGGTCAGGCGGTCGGCCAGCAAGTCCGGCGCGCGGTACAGCTGCAGCACGGGGGCCAGGGCCGCCAGGGTCAGCTTGCCCACGCGCAAGGCGCGTTTCAGCGGGTTGCGCTTGATCTTGGCGATCAGGTCGGCGCGCCCGACGATGACGCCGCACTGCGGGCCGCCCAGCAATTTGTCGCCGCTGAAGGTCACCAGGTCGGCGCCCGCTGCTATCGTCTCGCGCACCGTCGTTTCATGCGGCAGGCCGTATTGCGCCAGATCAACGAGGGTGCCGCTGCCCAGGTCCACCGCCGTCGGCACGCCATGCTGTGCCGCCAGCGGCACCAGTTCGTCCAATTCCACGCTTTTCGTGAAACCGGTAATGGCGTAATTGCTGCAATGGACCTTCATCAAGAGGGCCGTGTCTTCAGTCACGCCATTGGCGTAGTCGGCCAGGTGCGTGCGGTTGGTGCTGCCCACTTCGCGCAGCACGGCGCCCGCGCGCGTCATCACGTCGGGAATGCGGAAGGCGCCGCCGATTTCCACCAGTTCCCCGCGCGAAACGATCACTTCCTTGTTCTGCGCCAAAGTATTGAGCATCAGCAGCACGGCGGCCGCATTGTTGTTGACGATGGTGGCCGCTTCGGCCCCCGTCAGTTCACGCAGCAGTTCCTCGACGAGGTCGTCGCGGTCGCCCCGCTTGCCCGTTTCCAGGTCAAATTCCAGGTTCATCGGCCACTGCAGCGCTTCCACCACGGCTTGCACGGCCGCGTCGGGCAGCAAGGCCCGGCCCAGGTTCGTGTGCAGCACCGTGCCCGTCAGGTTGAACACGGCGCGCAGCTGCGTGCGCGACTGCGCCTGCAGGCGTTCCGCCATTTGCACGACGATGGCGGCGAGCGAGGCGCCCTCTTCGCATACTGCGCCGGCCAGCATGGCCGCGCGCAGTTCGGCCAGCACGGCGCGCGCGCTGGCCAGCGTCTGCACGCGGCCGTGTTCGGCGATCAGGGCCAGGCAAGCCCCGTCGCCCAGGATGCGGTCCACCGACGGCAGGCGCACGGTCTGCTCAGTCTTCATCAGGCTGCGCCCTGGGGTTCGCTCTTGCCCAGCCACAGCAGCGGATTGCCGCTGGCGCGCTGGTAGCCGGCCTCGCCGACCAGCAGGTCGAGCATCAGGCTGGCCAGGTCGTCGGCCAGGGGCTCGACGTTGTAATCGTGTTCCTGGTTGAAGACTTTTCGATAGGTATGGCAATCGTCGCAGGTTTCCGCGCGCGCCACCTTCTTCGGGTCGTTGGCCTTGTTCGGCAATTTCTCGTCCTTGGCCGTGACGGGGTCGAACGGCGCCGCGTCAGCCGCATCGAGGCCCTGGTAGGCGATCTTGCCGTTCTGTTCGCAGGTCGAACATTTCACGCGCACCATATGCCATTCGCTTTCGCAGATGCCGCAGTGCAGGTAGCGGTAGCCCTGCGACTGGCCGCCGATGCGGATCACGCTGGCGACGGGGTGCGAGCCGCAGACGGGGCACAAGGTGCCCGTGTCGAGGTCCGGCACGCGCGCGGCGCGCAGTTCGCTGGCCGAAACCGACCACAGGATCTGCAGCGCGGCGGCGACGAAAGGCGCATGCATGGGATTGACATTGTCGCCATTCTCATCGAGCACGCAATCGGCGCAGGCATCCAGCGCGGCCACGTCGAGCGCGCGCAGCTGCGCCAGCACCTGCGTCAGGCCGCCGGACAGGGCCGGTTGCCGGGCCGCCGTGGCGGCCAGTTCATCGAGCAGGCTGGCGAAGATGTCGCGCCAGACGGGCGGACGGGCGCCATTGACGGGCAGCACCGGCATGCGGTGCTGTATCGCGCGGCGCAGCGCGTCCGGTTCGGCGGCAGGCACGGCGCCGGGCGCCAGGCGGCTCACGACGGCGGCCTGCGCATCGGCCAGCGCGGCCATCAGCACCAGGTAGCCCTGCATGCCCGCGTCGACGGGGATGCCCTTGATATTGCCCTGCGCCAATTCGCGCAAGCGCAAGGCGCGCGCCTTGAACAGGCTGTCAGGCTGCGGCAGCAGCAGGCGCGGAATCGCGTTGTGGTCCAGGCCTTCGATTTCGCCTGGCTGAAGAATGCGTTGTACCAATGGAGTTTTCCCATCAAAAAAAGCAAGGCAGCGCCAGCGGAGTAGGCTGTGCTGAAAAAGTATTTTAATCGATAAAGAGAAAGGGGCCGATCCTGTGGGACCGGCCCCGGCTCTTGCAGCAGGGTATCGCTTACGGCAGCTTAATCCTTGCTGTTGCGTACCACCGCCTCAAACCACTTCGGATGGTGCTTGCGCGCCCAGCCATAGGTGACGGTGCCGCGCACCATGGCGCCGATCGAGCCCTTGACCCACAGGGCCGCGTAGATGTGCACGATGATGGCGCAAATGATGGCAAAAGCACACCCCGCATGCAGCAAGGCGGCAAAGCGCACCACGTCGATCGGGAAATAGAACGCGAAGTACGCGCGCCAGATCACGATGCCCGACAGCAGCAGGCCAATCATGCTGACCAGCAACACAAAGAACAGGATCTTCTGGCCGGCATTGTATTTGCCGATCTTCGGAAGCTTTTCCTCGCGGTTGTGCAGCACGTCATCCATTTGCTTGAGCCACTGCTTGTCGCCGTCCTCGAACTTGTTGTGGTGCCAGAAGCGCAGCACGAGGATCGCGAACGAGACAAACATCACCAGGCCGGCAAACGGATGCAAAATGCGCGTCCATTGCCCGCCGCCGAACAGGTTCGCCAGCCACGCCATCGACGGATGGAACATGGCCAGGCCGGACAGGGCCAGCATGACGAAGGTGATGGCCGTGACCCAGTGATTGGTGCGCTCATTGGGGTTGTAGCGCTCAATCAAGGGATTGCCGTCCTTGTCGCGCAGCTTGCTGCCGTGCTGTTCACTGTGGCTCATGCTGACCCTCCTTGATGCGCTCGGCCTCGTCCAGGGCTTCGCGTTCCTCATCCTTGCTCACTTCGTTCGGACCGACACGCGTGTAGTGGAACAGGCCTGCCAGCGCCGTGGCCGCCATGCCGGCGACAGCCAGCGGCTTGGCCCAGCCCTTCCAGAAGCCCACCATCGGACTGATGCGCGGGCGTTCCGGCAGGTTCGAGTACAGCTTCGGCTTGTCGGCATGGTGCAGCACGTACATCACGTGCGTGCCGCCCACCCCGGCCGGATCGTACAGGCCCGCGTTTTCAAAGCCGCGCGACTTCAGGTCGACGATGCGCTCTTCCGCATGCACCTTCATGTCTTCCTTGGTGCCGAAGACGATGGCGCCCGTCGGGCACGTCTTCACGCAGGCCGGTTCCTGGCCCACGGCGACGCGGTCCGAGCACAAGGTGCACTTGTAGGCGCGGTCGTCCTTTTTCGAAATGCGGGGCACGTCGAAAGGACAGCCGGCCACGCAGTAGCCGCAGCCGATGCAGTTTTCCTGGTGGAAATCCACGATGCCGTTCGTGTACTGCACGATGGCGCCCGGCGCCGGGCAGGCCTTCAGGCAGCCCGGGTCCTCGCAGTGCATGCAGCCATCCTTGCGGATCAGCCACTCGAGGTTGCCGTCGTTGCTCTCGTGCTCGGCAAAACGCATCACCGTCCACGATTGCGGCGTCAGGTCCGTCGGGTTGTCATAAGTACCATGGTTTTCACCGACCTCGTCCCGCAAGTCGTTCCATTCCATGCACGCCGTCTGGCAAGCCTTGCAGCCGATGCATTTCGACACATCGATCAGCTTGGCCACGGTGCCCGTCACCGGGCTGCGCGCCTGGGGCGGCGTCACCGTGGTAGCCGACAGGCGCCGGATATCTAAGGATTGCAGTGCCATTATTGATCTCCCATCATGCTTTTTCCACCTTCACGAGGAAGGACTTGAATTCCGGCGTTTGCGAATTCGCATCCCCCACGCCCGGCGTCAGGGTATTAATCAGATACCCCGGCTTGGCCACGCCCGTAAAGCCCCAGTGCAGCGGCAAGCCCACCGTGTGCACGGCCTTGCCCTCGATCATCAAGGCCTTGATGCGCTTGGTGACGACGGCCTTGGCGATGATGTGCCCGCGCTTGGAGCTGACGCGCACTTCTCCACCGGCAACGACGCCGATGCTCTTGGCCAGCTCTTCGCCGATTTCGACGAATTGCTGCGGCTGGATGATGGCATTGAGGTGCGCATGCTTGGTCCAGTAATGGAAATGCTCGGTCAGGCGGTAGCTGGTGGCCACGTGCGGGTATTCCTCATGCGTGCCGAATTGCTTGCGATCATCGGCAAACACGCGCGCGGCCGGATTGCTGGTCGCCTGCGGGTTCTTCGGGTGCATGGGGTTATAGCCGAGCGGATTTTCGAACGGCTCGTAATGCTCGGGGAACGGCCCTTCGGCCATGGCCCCGCGCGCAAAGAAGCGCGCCACGCCCTCGCCCAGCATGATGAACGGCCCCATGCCGTTTTCCGGCGGTTCGTCGGCCTTGAAGTCGGGAATATCGGCCCCGCTCCAGTTGGTGCCATTCCACTCGATCAACTTGCGGGTCGGGTCGAAAGCCTTGCCCTTCAGGTCGCACGAGGCGCGGTTGTACAGCACGCGGCGGTTCGCCGGCCACGCCCAGGCCCAGCCCAGGGTCTGGCCGATGCCCGTCGGGTCGCTGTTGTCGCGCCGTCCCATCTGGTTGCCCGCCTGCGTCCAGCTGCCGGCGAAGATCCAGCAACCGCTCGACGTCGTGCCGTCGTCGCGCAATTGCGCAAACGACGCGAGCTGCTCGCCCTTTTTCACCAGCAGCTTGGTCGGATCTTTCGGATCGTACAAGTCGGCCAGCGCCTTGCCGTTGAATTCGCGGGCGATTTCTTCCGGCTGCGGATTGTGCGGCTGCGCATAGTTCCACGTCAGGTTGACGATAGGATCGGGGAACTTGCCGCCCTCTTTCTTGTACATGCTGCGCATGCGCAAGAACAGGCCCGACATGATCTCCAGGTCGCTGCGCGCCTGGCCCGGCGGTTCGGCCGCCTGCCAGTGCCACTGCAGCACGCGCGAGGAACTCACCAGCGAACCGCGCTCTTCGGCGAAGCAGCTCGTCGGCAAGCGGAACACTTCCGTCATGATCTTGGTGGGATCGACTTCGTGGTATTTGCCGTGCGGCTTCCAGAATTCGCCCGTTTCCACGGCCAGCGGGTCCATGATGACGAGGAACTTCAGTTTCGACAGCGCTTCCGTGACCTTCTGCTTGTTCGGCGCGGAAGCGATGACGTTGAAGCCCTGGCAGATATAGCCCGTCATCTTGCCTTGGTGCATCAACTCGATGGCTTGCATCAAGTCATACGGCTTGTCGAGTTTCGGCAGGTAGTCGAAGGCGTAGTTATTTTCCGCAGTGGCAAAGTCGCCCCACCACGTCTTCATGAAACTGACGTGGAACTTGCGGTAATTGCTCCAGTAGCTGAGCTGGTTCGGCCGCAGCGGCTTGGTGGCGCGCGCGGCGATATAGCCATCGAAATCCTGCTCGGCCTCGTTGGGCAGTGTCATATAACCTGGCAACAGGTTCGACATCAGGCCCAGGTCGGTCAAGCCCTGGATGTTCGAGTGGCCGCGCAAGGCGTTCATGCCGCCGCCGGCGATACCCATGTTACCCAAAAGCAACTGCACCATGGCGCCCGTGCGGATGGTTTGCGCGCCCGTCGAGTGGTGCGTCCAGCCCAGCGCGTACAGGATGGTACCGGCGCGTCCCGGCACGGCGGTCGAAGCCAGGGCTTCGGCCACCTTGTGGAACTTGTCGGCCGACACGCCGCACGTGCGTTCGACCATTTCAGTCGTGTAGCGCGCGTAGTGCTTCTTCATCATCTGGTAGACGCAGCGCGGGTGTTCCAGGGTCGGGTCGACCTTGGCATAGCCGTCGTCGCCGATCTCGTAATCCCAGGTGGCCTTGTTGGTGTACTTGCCTTTTTCCTTGTCGAAACCCGAGAACAGGCCGTCCTCGAACGCATAGTCTTCGCGCACGATGAAGGGCATGTCCGTGTAGTTGCGCACGTACTCATGCTGGATCTTGTCGTTCGTCAGCAGATAATTGATGATCGCGCCGAGGAAGACGATGTCCGTGCCGGTACGCGTGGCGCAGTAGTAATCTGCCACGGATGCGGTACGGGTAAAACGCGGATCGACAACGATCAGCTTGGCCTTGTTATGCGCCTTCGCTTCCGTTACCCATTTGAATCCGCAAGGATGTGCTTCTGCTGCATTGCCGCCCATGACCAGGATCACGTCGGCATTCTTGATATCGACCCAATGATTCGTCATCGCGCCACGGCCAAACGTCGGGGCAAGACCTGCCACCGTCGGTCCGTGTCATACACGCGCCTGATTATCAAAGGTCAGCATCCCCATGCTGCGCACTGTCTTGTGGGTCAGATACCCGACCTCGTTGCTGCCGGCGGACGCGGCCAGCATGCCGGTGGAGAGCCAGCGGTTGACGGTCTTGCCGTCGGCATTCTTTTCGATCAGGTTGGCGTCGCGGTCATCCTTCATCAGGCGCGCGATCTTGTCGAGCGCCACATCCCAGGAGATCGGCTGCCATTCCGTGCCGCCCGGTGCGCGGTATTCGGGCACTTTCAGGCGGTTCGGGCTGTGGATGAAGTCAACCAGGCTGGCGCCTTTCGGGCACAGGGTGCCGCGGTTGACCGGGTGATCGGCATCGCCTTCCACGTGGATGATGCTGGAAACGGCGTTTTTCGCGCCATCGCCCAGTCCATACAGCAGGACGCCGCATCCTACCGAACAGTAAGGACAGGTATTGCGTGTCTCGGTCGTGCGAGACAGCTTGTATTGCCGCACTTCCGCCAGCGCCTGGCCCGGTGCGAAACCGAGCAGGGCGAGGCTGGAACCAGCAATGGTCGCGCCAGTAACCCGAAGGAACTGGCGCCTGGACATCTGAACCATAATCAGGCCTCTATGATGTGAGTAAATAAAAGTCATACAACGTCATGACGGTGTCATATCCATAAGATATAAGCACCATGCCTGTGCCATATGAGGCGTATTTTACCCCTCAAAACCCATCAAGGCTCAGTCCGCCGGAAAAAATTACCCGCAGTCAACATTAATTTATGCATACCGAATATTTCCTCTAAATGCATGAGCCGCATGCACGGCCCGTTTGCGCCGCCAGGAAGGCCGCCGGAGCAGGCAGCGCGGCGGGCATGAAAAAACCCGCTCGCGAGCGGGTTTTGTCGGGAAAGGACAAAAATTACATGCTGTAGCGCAAAGTCAGCGCCACGTTGCGCGGCGCGCCCGGCAAGCTCAGGTTCGGGCTGGAACCGTGGCCCGACACGATGTAGCGCGTGTCGCCGATATTGTTGAGGTTCAGCTGCACTTCATAGCGGCCCGAGCGCCAGGCCGCCATGGCGTCGGCCGTCACGTAGCCGGGCAGCACCACCGTGTTGCCCGGGTTGGCGAAGCGGCTGCCGACGGCATTCGCGCCGGCACCCACCGTGAAGCCGTGGCCCAGGTCCTTCGTCAGCCACAGATTGGCCGTGTTGCGCGCGGTCAAGGTCGCGCGCTTGCCCTTGACGGCGACGGAACTGGCCGTCGTCGTGCCCGGCGCGTTGACGCTCTTGTCGACGGCGATGGAATCGGTGATGGTGGCGTCCAGGTAAGCATAGCCGGCCATCATTTTCCAGCCATCGTGCAAGTCCGCATTGAAGGTCAGTTCCAGGCCATCCGTGCGCTGCGTGCCGACGGGCACGATGCGGTTCGTGATCGGGTCGCTGGTCTTGATATTGTCGCGCTCCAGGCGGAACAGCGACACGGTGGCGTTGGCGCGGCCGCCCCACAGATCGTACTTGGCGCCCACTTCCATGTTGCGCGTGGTTTCCGGCACCAGGTCGGCATTGTTGGCGGCCAGGGCGAAGTTCTCGCCGCTGGGCTGGAACGAGCGGCTCCACGACGCGTAATACGATTGCGCCGCGCCCGGTTGCCAGACGAGGCCGGCGCGGGGGCTGAACGCCGAATCCGTACGCGACAGGTCCGCCGTCGTCACGCCAGCCGCATTGGCCAGGCGCGACTGCTGCTGGTAGCGGTCGTAGCGCAGGCCGGCCAGCGCCTTCCACTCGTCGCTGAAGCTGATGGCGTCCTGCACGTAGGCGGCGGCCGTGTCATAGGTGCCGAAGGTATCGCTGCGCGCGCCCAGCTTGGTCCGGTCAACCACGGGCAGCACGGGATGGAAGATCGACACATTCGGCGCCACCACGGTCGAAACCCAGCTGTTGGCATCCTTGTCTTGCTTGCCGAACTCGGCGCCATACAGCACTTCATGGCGCAAGGTGCCCGTGACCAATTTTTGCGTCAGTTCCGTCTGGTTGAACCAGCCGCTTTCATCGCGGTTGAGTTTGGCGTGGCCCAGCTTCATCGTGCCATTGACCTCGTCGACGTTGCCGGAAATATTCGTGTTGTTGCGGTCCAGGTGGTAATCGTAATAGCGGAAGGCATTGCGCAGCGACAAGGTATCGCTGAACCTGTGCGTCAGCGTGGCGGCCGTGGAGACCACGCGCGACTGGCTGAAGTCCGCATCGCGGGCATTCGCGGCGCCATAATAGGTGCCCGCATCGACGGCGACGGGACGGCCGTGCCAGGACGGGATGCCGAAGTCCGTCAGGCGGCGGTCTTCCAGGTAGTCGCCCTGCAGCAGCAGTTTGGTGGCGCTTGAGAGGCGGATGGCCACGGAAGGCGCGATCGCCGTGCGGTTGATGAATTGCTGGTCGCGGTAGCTGTCGGACAATTCGCGCGCGCCCGTGACGCGCCAGTCCACCGTCTCGCCCACTCTGCCCACGTCGACTTCGCCGCGGCGCCCGGCCGTATTCGTCAGGCTCAGGGCCACGTCCGTGATATCGATACCCGGTTTCTTGGTGATGCGGTTGACCAGGCCGCCCGAGGAGCCGCGGCCGTACAGCACGGCGGCCGGTCCCTTGATCACTTCCAGGCGCTCCACGTTCGACAGGTCGCGGAAATACAGGGCGTCATCGCGGAAGCCGTCGACGAACTGGTCGCCGATGGCCGTGAAGCCGCGGATGAACACCTGGTCGCGCTGGCCGTCACCCGTGGACAGGCCCACGCCGGGGATGTTCTTCATGATGTCCTGGATCGACATGGCGTGCTGATCCTTGATGACGGCGGCCGGCACCACGTTGATCGTCTGCGGCACGTCGCGCAGGGCCATTTCCGTCTTGGTGCCGCTGGCGGAGGTGGCGGCGACATAGCCATTGCTGTCCTTGGCCGCAGTCACGGTGACGGCGGGCAAGGTTTCCTGTGCCCAGGCCGCCAATGGCGTGGCACCCAAGGTCAGGGCGCCCAGTACGGCGAGAGTGATCGGTTTACATCCTGGCTTGCGCTGTTGCTGCATACAATTCCCTGGTCGATTATTTAATACGAATGATTATCATTAGTATTTTATCAGCCGGCACGGCGAAAAGTAAGGCGGAATGTAAGTGATAGTACTTATGGACTAGGTACTTGACGTAAAAAAGCAACAATGAATTAATATCAATAAGAAATTAAAATTGCCGCAAAAAACTATTTCCGTGCGTCAATGCTATACTTCCGGTTTGCTGGTTAGCGGCATCCCAGGCCGCCACACCCCTTGTTTCACCTCCAACGCCGTGCACAGCGCGGCGCGCCGCACAGCAATCCTGCGGCACCCGAAGACCCCGATCCCCTGCGCCTTGCGGCGCCTGGCCGCCCCTGCTGGCGGCGGCGATCATGACTATTAAACTGTTAGGAATTACATGAAGAACCTGAACATCGGCAGCCGCCTTGGCGTCGGCTTTGCTGTCGTATTGCTGTTGCTTGCCGCCTTGACCGTCACCGCCCTCGTGCGCATGCAAACGGCCAGCGACCTGACCTACCGACTCATCAATACCAGCATCAAGAACCAGCGCATGGTGGCCGAATGGTCGAAGATCATCGAACTCAACAGCGTGCGCGGCGTCGCCTCGTTTGAAATCACCGATCCCGCCGTGCGCGCCAAGATCGAGGCCGACCTGAAAGTCGATGCGGACCGTTCCAGCAAGCTGCAGGACGACATCGTCGCGTCCTTGCTCAACCCGGCCGTCATCGAGCAATTCAAGGTCGTGCGCAAGGTGCGCACCGACTACGTGACGACGCGCGCCCGCGCCTTCCAGATGAAGGCCGACGGCGACATGGCCGGCGCCAAGGAAGTGTTCGAGAAGGAAGTCGCACCGATCACGGTGGCCTACCTGGCCGAGGTGAAGCGCTTCGCCAGCATGCAGATCAAGGCGGCCGACGGCGTCGGCGCCAGCATCATCGAGGCTTACAGCAGCACCCGCATTTTCCTGATCACCATGGGCGTGCTGGCCGTGCTGATGGGCATCGGCTTTGCCTGGTGGATCACGCGCTCGATCACCGGCCCCATCCGCGACGCCGTGAAAGTGGCCGAAACCGTGGCGGCAGGCGACCTGAGCAGCACCATCACGGTGCAGGGCCGCGATGAAACGGCGCAGCTGATGCACGCGCTGAAAACCATGAACGACAGCCTCGTGGGCATCGTCGGCCAGGTGCGCAGCGGCACCGACACCATCGCCACGGCATCGGCGGAAATCGCCGCCGGCAACCAGGACCTGTCGTCGCGCACGGAACAGCAAGCCAGTTCGCTGGAAGAAACGGCCTCGTCGATGGAAGAATTGACCAGCACCGTAAAGCAGAACGCGGACAATGCGCGCCAGGCGAACAAACTGGCCGGCGACGCGGCCGGCATCGCCAGCCGCGGCGGCGCCGTGGTGGCCGAAGTGGTCGCCACCATGGGCGAGATCAATACCTCGTCGAAGAAAATCGTCGATATTATCTCTGTCATCGACGGCATCGCCTTCCAGACCAACATCCTGGCCTTGAACGCGGCCGTGGAAGCGGCGCGCGCCGGCGAACAGGGCCGCGGCTTCGCCGTCGTGGCAACCGAGGTGCGCAACCTGGCGCAGCGTTCCGCAGCGGCGGCAAAAGAAATCAAGGGCTTGATCGACGACTCCGTGCAAAAGGTCGACGTGGGCACGGACCTGGTCGACAAGGCCGGCAAGACGATGGAAGAAATCGTGCAAAGCATCGGCTTCGTCACGTCCATCATGAGCGAAATCAGCAACGCCAGCGAAGAACAGAGCGCCGGTATCGAGCAAGTCAACCAGGCCATTTCCGAAATGGACCAGGTGACCCAGCAAAATGCAGCGCTGGTGGAAGAAGCGTCGGCCGCGGCCGAAGCGATGCAGGAACAGGCGAGCGAACTGGCGCAGGTGGTCAGCGTGTTCCGCCTGGACGCCAATGCAGTGGCGACCGACCGTTTCAGCGCCAAGGCGCCGCAGCGCAGCGCGCCGGCAGCCCCGGCCGCGCCCGCGCGCCAGGCCCCTGCCCTGCGCCTGCCCGCGACGCGCGCCAGCAGCAAGGCAACGGCGCCTGCCGAAGGCGATTGGGAAGAGTTTTAAGAGCTGACGCTCAATGCGTGGCAGCGGCTGCCACGCATGCCGCACGGCCAGGCATCAGCACAGCCCGGCTTGCGCATCGTCTATCAGTTTCGCCAGTTCGCGCGGCGCGGATTGCGCCAGGAATGCCAGCGCCAGCGCCTCCGGATCGATGGCGGCGTCCGCTGGCAAGCCATGCTCGAAGCCACCGACCATGTAACGGCAGAAATGCGGCGATTCGGCCCGCGTTTCCACATACCAGCAGCCCGCATGACCTTGCACAAAGTATTCGCCGATAAAGTAGCCAAGCATGGTTTTCACCCATTGCCAGCTCTCGTCGCGGATGACGATGGTGCGCATGGCCGCGTCGATATACGGCAGGTATTCGGCCGCGTTCGTCAACACTTCGTGCGCCGGCTGTATGCCCAGGCGCTCGACGAAATTGACCAGCGACGCACCCAGCCCGTCATAGTAGGCATCAAAAGCCGCCTGGCTTTGCTGCAATAATTGTTCTTGTTCGTACGACAGCATCAATACTCCATTTCATTCAAAAATCCCGCCAGGATCGTGCCATTGCGCGGGACCACGCACGCAGTATTTTACGCCACGCTCACATCCACGCCTGCGCGCTGCAGCAAGGCCTGGCCGCGGCCCGACAGGTGCATCACCTGCACATGCTTGCCCGCCTTGTCATAGCGTTCATACAAGGCTTCGATGGCGGCAATGGCCGAGTGGTCGGCCAGGTGCAGATGGCGGCAGTCGAGGATGATGCGCGCCGGGTCCGTGGCCGGCCGGAACAGCTCCTGGAAATGCGCGACCGAGGCAAAGAACAGCGTGCCGTGCGGCACGTAGACGCGCACTCCCGGCGTGCTGTCATCGGTATCGGCACGCATGTCGCGCGCGTGCTGCCAGGCAAAATTCAAGGCGGCAATCACAATGCCGCACAGCACGGCCATCGCCAGGTCCGTGAACACGGTGATCACCGTCACGGCAACGATCACCAGCGCATCGTGGCGCGGCACCTTGCCCAGCACGCGCAGCGAACCCCAGGCAAACGTCTGTTGCGCCACGACGAACATCACGCCGACCAGCGCGGCCAGCGGGATGCGCTCGATCAGGGGCGACAGGAACAGGATGAACAATAAAACCATCACGCCGGCCGTCACGCCAGACAGGCGCGAGCGGCCGCCGGAACTCAAGTTGATCATCGTCTGCCCGATCATGGCGCAGCCGCCCATGCCGCCGAACAGGCCCGAGGCGACGTTGGCCGCGCCGAGCGCGATGCATTCGCGGTTCGGCTGGCCCCGCGTTTCCGTTATCTCATCCGTGAGATTGAAAGTGAGCAAGGTTTCCAGCAAGCCCACCATGGCCATCAGCGCCGCGTACGGGAAAATGATGTGCAAGGTGGCCATGTCCAGCGGCACCGTAGGCCAGTGCAGGGCCGGCAAGCCGCCGGCGATATGCGCGAGGTCGCCCAGCGTGCGCGTGGGCAGGTGCAGGAAATGGCTGAGCACGCCCACGCCCAGGATGGCCACCAGCGCGGGCGGCACGGCCTTTGTCAGGCGCGGCAGCACATAGACGATGGCCATGGTCAGCGCCACCAGGGCGACCATCACGTACAAGGACGTGCCTTGCAGCCAGGTTTCGCCTTGCGGCGTGGCCAGGCGAAAATGTTCCAGCTGGGACATGGCGATGACGATGGCCAGGCCATTCACAAAGCCCAGCATCACCGGGTGCGGCACCATGCGGATCAATTTACCCAGGCGCAAGATACCAAACAGCGCCATCAGGATGCCGCTCAGCACCACGGTGGCCAGCAGATACTGCACGCCATGCCGGGCCACCAGCGCCACGATGACGACGGCCATGGAACCGGCGGCGCCCGAAATCATCCCAGGACGCCCGCCAAAGATGGCCGTCAATGCGCAGATGATGAAGGCGCCATACAGGCCCATCAGGGGATTCAACTGTGCCACCAGGGCAAAGGCGATGCATTCCGGCACCAGGGCGAACGAGGTAGTCAGGCCCGCCAGGACGTTTTTTTGTATATTCGAGAACCACTCTTCCCGAAAAGTTGCGTTGATCATTGATGCGTATCCAGGGTCGGAACAGGGAAATACCGGCCTGATGGAAAAACCAGGCACAGCCATGCCAGCGGACGTCACAGAAAAGTTGCGCTGAGCTTGAACGGAGCAGGAAAGTCGTCAGTGACTACATCGGCATGGCGGAAAGGGGGAGGTTTCAAAGGCGCCAGGCGGCGCGGTTGAGCTTGCTGGCATTATACAAGATGCACAGCGGACAAAGTCTGGCGAAAGGGCAGACAAAAAAATAGCCCACTCGGAAGTGGGCTATTTTTTTCATCTGGAGGCGAGGACGGGAATCGAACCCGTCTAAACGGCTTTGCAGGCCGCTGCATAACCTCTTTGCTACCTCGCCAGAGGAACTGCTTCGATGCGCCTTGCGGCCCACCTTGAAAACTGGAGCGGGAGAAGAGTCTCGAACTCTCGACCTCAACCTTGGCAAGGTTGCGCTCTACCAACTGAGCTACTCCCGCATTGGAGCTTGTTTACCGCCTGACCACGCCGCATGACTGCTTTGCGGCGGATAAAAAAAGGAAGCCAGCTTAGCTTCCCTTTAGAATTCTGGAGCGGGAGAAGAGTCTCGAACTCTCGACCTCAACCTTGGCAAGGTTGCGCTCTACCAACTGAGCTACTCCCGCATTGGAGCTTCTATTTTCTGCTACTGCCATTCTTGCTATACTGCACCAGCGTTCGCTGGAGCGGGAGAAGAGTCTCGAACTCTCGACCTCAACCTTGGCAAGGTTGCGCTCTACCAACTGAGCTACTCCCGCATACGAACCGCTATTTTACTGCTTTTTACTACCGTTTACCAGTGCTGCTTTACTGCTGATCCAGTGTTCACTGGAGCGGGAGAAGAGTCTCGAACTCTCGACCTCAACCTTGGCAAGGTTGCGCTCTACCAACTGAGCTACTCCCGCAGTGGACAACATTGTATCAGAAGCTCTACTACATCGCCAGTACTACTTTTTACTACATTTGCTGTTTTTACCTATGACACGATCCAGAAAACTGGAGCGGGAGAAGAGTCTCGAACTCTCGACCTCAACCTTGGCAAGGTTGCGCTCTACCAACTGAGCTACTCCCGCGTCATCAACAACAGGCCAGCATTATAGAGGGATTACAGGGGCTGTCAACGGGCAATATCTGGTCTTTTGCAAAATATTCCGAAGAAAGCCGTCGACTGCCTAATCCCTGTGCAATTAATGGAGATTGCCGGCCTTTTCCTTGATCAGCGGCCATGCCAGGCGCAAGTAATAGAACATCGACCACACCGTCAGCACGCAGGCGATCCACAGCAGGCGCTCGCCCCACACATGGGTATCGATCGCGCCGAAGATCACTTCGTGGTACAGCAGCAAGGGGATGGCCGTCATTTGCGCGGCCGTCTTGATCTTGCCGATCGAGCTGACGGCCACCGATTTCGATGCGCCGATCTGCGCCATCCATTCGCGCAGCGCGGAAATGGTGATTTCGCGGCCGATGATGATGAAGGCCAGCACGGCATTGACGCGGTCCAGCTGCACCAGCACCAGCAAGGCGCCCGCCACCATCAGCTTGTCGGCGACCGGGTCGAGGAAGGCGCCGAAGGCCGACGTCTGGTTCCAGCGCCGCGCGAGGAAGCCGTCGAACCAGTCGGTCACGGCGGCAATGATGAAGACCAGGGTGGCGACCAGGTTCTGGTCGCCGTGCAGCAGCATCGACGGCGGTAGGTAAAACACGCCGACGACGAGTGGAATCAGGGCCACGCGCAGCCAGGTCAGAAGGATGGGAATATTAAAAGGCATAGGAAAGCAATCGGCCGGCGGGTAAATTGAACATGAAGAAAGCGTGAAGAAAGCGCCACTAGTCTACATGGCCCCAGGGTATTAGCCTAGTCCGGTTGCCGCAGCGCCGGACCAGGCCTGTATGCATCAATGCAACTGCTTGTAGATTTCTTCCGCCAGTTGCGTGGAAATCCCCTCCACCGACATCAGATCCTCGACGCTGGCGTCGACCACGCCGCGCAAGCCGCCAAAGCGCGACAGCAGCTTCTGGCGGCGCTTGGCGCCGATGCCTTCGATCTCTTCCAGGCGCGAGGTCTGGCGCGTCTTGGCCCGCTTGGCGCGCATGCCGGTGATGGCGAAGCGGTGCGCCTCGTCGCGGATCTGCGCGATCAGCATCAGCGCGGCCGACTCCTTGCCCAGCTCCTGCGCCGGACGGCCGTCGACGAACAGCAGGGTTTCCAGGCCGACTTTTCTGCCCTCCCCTTTTGCCACGCCGACGATCAGGCTGATATCGAGTCCCAGTTCGGCGAACACCTGGCGCGCCATTTCGATCTGACCCTTGCCGCCGTCAATCAGGACCACGTCGGGCATCACGCCGTCGCCATTGGCCACCTTTTCGTAGCGGCGCATCAGCACTTGGCGCATGGCCGCGTAATCGTCGCCGGGCGTGATATCGTTGATGTTGTAGCGGCGGTACTCGCCGTTCTGCATGGCGTGGTGGTGGAAGACGACGCAGGACGCCTGCGTCGCCTCGCCCTGCGTGTGGCTGATGTCGAAGCATTCCACGCGCAGGCTGTCGAGGTCCTCCGTCTCCAGGCGCAGCGCTTCGGCCAGCGCCCGCGTGCGCGACTGCTGCGAGCCCTGCTCGGACAACAGGCGGGCCAGCGAAATCTCGGCGCCCTTTTGCGCCATCTCAAGCCACTGGCGGCGCTGTCCCTGCGGCTGGAAGATCAGGTTGATGCGGTGGCCGCACTGCTCCATCAGCGCCACCATCAGGGCCGGCTGGTCGAATTCGATATTCAGGATCAGGGTGCCGGGAATGAACTTTTCCGTGTAATGCTGGGCCAGGAAGGCGGCCAGCACTTCCACCTCGATGGCTTCCTCGGCAATCGCCGCCGCATCGCTGAGCTGGCTGGGGAAATAGGCGCGGTCGCCCAGGTGGCGCCCGCCGCGCACCATGGCCAGGTTGACGCAGGCGCGCCCGCCCTGCACCAGCACGGCGATGATGTCCACGTCGGCGTCGCCCGTCGTTTCCATGCTCTGCTGGTGCAGCACGCGCGACAGCGAGGCGATCTGGTTGCGCACCACCACGGCCTGCTCGAATTTGAGCTCGGCGGCAAAGGCGTGCATCTTCTTTTCCAGGTCCGCCAGCACTTCGCTCTGGCGCCCGCGCAGGAAGCGCGCCGCGTTTTCCACGTCGTTCTTGTAGTCTTCCTTGCTGATCAGGCCCACGCACGGCGCGCTGCAGCGGCCGATCTGGTGCAGCAGGCACGGCCGCGTGCGGTTGGCGTACACGCTGTCCTCGCAGGTGCGGATGAGAAAAACCTTTTGCAGGATCTGCATCGATTCCTTGACGGCCCAGGAACTGGGAAACGGCCCGAAATACTGGTTTTTCTTGTCCACCGCGCCCCGGTAATACACCATGCGCGGCGCGTCGCCGCTGGTGATTTTCAGATACGGATACGATTTATCATCGCGAAACAGGATGTTGTAGCGCGGCTGCAGCGCCTTGATCAGGTTGTTTTCCAGGATCAAGGCTTCCGCCTCGCTGTGCGTGACGGTCGTTTCCAGGCGCGCGATGCGCTCGACCATCATGGCGATGCGGGGGCTGGCCAGATTCTTCTGGAAGTAACTGGACACGCGCTTTTTCAGGTCGCGCGCCTTGCCGACGTACAGCACCTTGTCGGCGGTGTCGAAATAGCGGTACACGCCGGGCAGGTTCGGCAGCTTGGCAACGGTGGCCAGCACCTGCGCGCGCGGGTCGGGGGGCGTTTCCGCCAAGGAAGGTTTTGGGCTTGCTTCGGTCATTGCTGGCTCATTCTTGCGCTGCTTGCTCCACGATCACGAACGCGACCGCATATTCTTCTTCATCGCTGATCGTCACTTGCGCGCTCAACCGGTTTTTTTCCATGAACTCGGCCAGCACGCCGCTGCAGACGATCATCGGCTTGCCGCTGGGATGGTTCAGCATCTGCGCAGCGGGCCACGTCATCGGCATGCGCAGGCCCAGGCCGATGGCCTTGGAAAACGCCTCCTTGGCCGCAAAGCGGGTGGCGAGAAAACGCACGCCGCGCACGGCGTTCTTGGCGCTGCGGGCGCGGAATTTCTCCAGCTCCTGCGGCCCCAGTATCTTTTTGGCAAAACGCTCGCCGTGGCGCGCCAGGGCCGCCTCGATGCGGGGAATCTTGCAGATATCGGTGCCGATGCCGTAGATCATGCTGTTTCCTTGCTATCAGGCGCGGTGGCCAAGGCGCGTGGCAACCATGATGGCCTTCATTTCGCGCACGGCGTTTTCCCAGCCGACAAACACGGCATGGGCGACGATGGCGTGGCCGATGTTCAGCTCGGCAATATCGGGGATGGCGGCGATGGCCTGCACATTGCTGTAATGCAAGCCGTGGCCCGCATTGACCTTCAGGCCGCGCCCCACGCCGAACAGCACGCCCGCCTTGATGCGTTCCAGTTCCGCCAGCTGTTCCGCGCCCTCGGTATCGGCGTAGCGGCCCGTGTGCAGCTCGATCACGGGCGCGCCGAGTTCGGCGGCGGCGGCGATCTGCTGCTCGTCCGCGTCGATGAACAGGCTCACGCGGATGCCCTCGCCCTGCAATTGCTGGACGGCAGCCTGCACTTCCTTGAAGTAGCGCACCACGTCAAGGCCGCCCTCGGTGGTCACTTCCGTGCGTTTTTCCGGCACCAGGCACACGTCGGCCGGGCGGATGCGGCAGGCAAAATCGATCATCTCGGCCGTCACGGCCGCTTCCAGGTTCATGCGCGTGAGCAATTGCGGCGCGATGGCGATCACGTCCGCATCCTTGATGTGGCGGCGGTCTTCGCGCAGATGCAGGGTAATGGCGTCGGCGCCCGCCTGCTCGGCCAGCAGGGCCGCGCGCACCGGGTCCGGATACTGCGTGCCGCGCGCATTGCGCAGGGTGGCCACGTGGTCGATATTGACGCCCAGGTCGATGACGGGGCCGGAAGGCTGCAAAAAGCTCATAGTGATGGTATCCGTAAAGTGCTGTCCTGCGGCAAGCCGCCGCTACAGCTGCATTAAATCGATCAGTATCTGGCGCGTGTTCAAGGTGGCGCCCCCCAGTTGATGGGCCAGCAAAAAGCGCATCAGCAGCTTGCTTTGCGCCTGCGTGGCCACGTCAAGATAATCTTCGCGCTCCATGTCGAGCAGGGTCTTGCCCGTGATCTTCGGCCAGGCGTCGGCGGCGCGCGCCGGGCGCGGTCCCCGTTCCGGGTCGACCACGTAGACCTGTCCCGCCTGCACGGGCTGGCGCGTGCCCGTGCAGCGCGTCAGGTCGGCCGCCACGCCCGTTTCCTTGAGCAGGGCGCGCTCGAACTTGCGCAGCACGATGGGCGCCGGCTCATTGTGCGCCAGTTGATTCAAGGTGGCAACGTAGTGGTCGAACAGGACGGGATGCGGGTCGTCGCGCGCCAGCAGCTTGACGAGCAGTTCATTCAGGTAAAAGCCGCACAGCAGGGCCGTCTTTTCCAGCGGCAACATGCCGCCCACCCATTCGGCGCCCGTCAGGATGCGCAGCTCGGACTTGCCCGTCCAGCCCGCCTGCAGGGGCTGGAAGGTCTGCAGCACGCCGCGCAGCTGCGAATGGGGCCGCTTGGCACCCTTGGCGACGAGCGCGATGCGGCCGTACTCGCGCGTAAACACGTCGACGATAAGGCTGGTTTCTTTATGCGGATAGCTGTGCAGCACGAAGGCCGGCTGGCCCGTGATGCGGCCGTCGCGCGCGGGCGGACGGCTGCGCCTTGGGGGAGATGCGGAAGGGGCTGCCGGTGGCGCGACGGCCACGGGCACGGGGGCGGCAAGCGAGGCTGGCGCGGGATCGTGCAGCGCTGGCGTGGTGGTGCTCATGCGTGTGGCGTCGCCCCCGGGTTGCGGATTACTCGTAGCCGTAGGCGCGCAAGCCCGCCTCGTTGTCGGCCCAGCCCGACTTGACCTTGACCCAGATTTCCAGGTACACGGGGCCGCCGAACAGCTTTTCCATGTCCAGGCGGGCCTGGGTGGAGACTTCCTTCAGGCGCGCGCCCTTGTTGCCGATAATCATGGACTTGTGCGTATCGCGCTCGACCAGGATGGCGGCGAACACGCGGCGCAGATCGCCTTCCTGCTCGAACTTCTCGATCAAGACGGTGCTCGTGTACGGCAGTTCGTCGCCGACGAAGCGGAACAGTTTTTCGCGCACGATTTCCGAGGCGAGGAATTTTTCGCTGCGGTCCGTGATGTCGTCCGGGCCAAAGATGGGCTGGTTTTCCGGCAAGAAGCGCTTGATCTCGTTCTGCAAGCCTTCCAGCTGGAAGTGCAGCTTGGCGGACACGGGCACGATGGCGGCAAAGTCGCGCATGGCGGCGATCTTTTGCGCAAACGGCAACAATACAGCCTTATCCTTGACGCGGTCGGATTTATTGATGACGAGGATGCACGGCACTTCCTTCGGCAGCAGGTCCATCACTTGCTGGTCGGCCGGGCCGAACGTGCCCGCCTCGATCACGTACAGGATCACGTCCGAGGAAATCAGCGTGTTGGTGACGGTCTTGTTCAGCGTCTTGTTCAGCGCGTTCGAGTGGCGCGTCTGGAAGCCGGGCGTGTCGACGTAGATGAACTGCGCATCCGGCAGCGTCTGGATGCCCGTGATGCGGTGGCGCGTCGTCTGCGCCTTGCGCGAAGTGATGCTGACCTTCGCGCCGATCAGCACATTCATCAGGGTCGATTTGCCCACGTTGGGGCGGCCCACGATGGCGATATAGCCACAGCGGAAGTTGTCGGGCATTTTGGTGGCAGTCATGCTAGTGTCGATTCTGTTTAGTGTGAGCGGCGATCGCCGGGGCAGCCGGGGCTGGTGCGTCGTCGCTCTGGATGGTGGCAATGCCGGCCAGCTTGAGCTGGGCGGCGCGCGGTTTGGGCTTGCGGCTGGCGGCAGGCGACTTCAACAGTGCCTGCTCGGCCACGTCCAGCGCCAGTTTGGCGGCGGCTTGCTCACCGGCGCGGCGGCTTCCGCCACGGCCGTAGACCTGGATGTTCAATTTCGGCACCAGGCATTCGATCTCGAATTCCTGGCTGTGGGCGGCGCCGTGGGTGGCCACCACGTTGTACTGTGGCAGCGAAATTTTCTTGCTCTGCAAAAACTCCTGCAGCAGGGTCTTGGCATCCTTGCCCAGGGTTTGCGGATCGACCGAGTCGAGGATGGGAATGTAGAAGGCGCGGATCACCGTGCTGGCAGCATCGAAGCCCGTGTCGAGGAAGATGGCGCCCAGCAAGGCTTCCAGGGTGTCGGCGAGAATCGACGGACGGCGGAAACCGCCCGATTTCAGTTCGCCTTCGCCCAGGCGCAGGAATTGCGACAATTCCAGCTTTTGCGCGATTTCATACAGCGACTGCTGTTTCACCAAATTGGCACGCAGGCGCGACAGGTCGCCCTCGTCGATGGACTTGAAACGCTCGTACAGGATGGAGGCGACCACGCAGTTGAGGATGGAGTCGCCGAGGAATTCCAGCCGCTCGTTATGCAAACTGCTGTGGCTACGGTGCGTCAAGGCTTGCTGCAACAGGCCAGCATCCTGGAACGTATAGCCTAGACGGGTTTGCAATAGCTGAAGATTCATTGTTGTTTCTGTATCATCTGATTGATTCGGCTGGCCGCCGCGCGGGGAATCGGCGCGGCAGCCATGGGCATTGCATGCAAGAAAGACTTAATGGATGCCGCCTACGCGTTTCGGGTTGCTGAAGTTCATCCATACGAGGAAGGCCTTGCCGACGATGTTTTCGTTCGGCACGAAGCCCCAGTAGCGGCTGTCCGCGCTATTGTCGCGGTTGTCGCCCATCATGAAGTAGTTGCCTGCTGGTACCACGCAAGTGAAACCGTCTTCGTTGTAGTTGCACGCTTCCTTGTGGGGGAAATCCTTGACTTCGCGCAAATTCAACGTGGGAGCAGGCTCGTCGTTGAGGATGCGGTGGCTCACGCCCGTCAGGTTTTCTTCCAGTTGCTTGTGGTACACGGTGCTTTCGTCATCGAGGTAGTCGTCCAGCGGCGTGTACTGCACTTCCTTGCCGTTGACCGTCAAGCGCTTGTTTTCATAGGTGATTTTATCACCGGGCACGCCGATCACGCGCTTGATATAGTCTTGCGACATATCTTTCGGGTACTTGAACACCATCACGTCGCCGCGCTGCGGGTCGTTGACTTCAATGATGCGCTTGTTGACGATCGGCAAGCGAATACCATAGGTGAACTTGTTAACCAGGATCAAATCGCCTACCAGCAGGGTCGGCACCATCGAGCTCGACGGGATCTTGAACGGCTCGTACAGGAACGAACGCAGGCAGAACACGAGGGCGATGACGGGGAAGAAACTGCCCGAATACTCGACCCAGGTGGGCTGGCGCAGCAGGGCCGCCTCGATGGCGGCGCGGCTGCCGCCCGCATCGGACTTGATGTTTTCGGCGGCCAGCCTGGACTGGCGCGCGTCGAATTCGGCCAGGGCGCGGTCGGCCGCCTTGCGGCGCTGCTTGGACAGATAAAACACGTCCAGGCACCAGACCAGGCCCGTCAGCACCATCAGCACGAACAGGATTAAAGCGAAATTTCCTAAGATCACTTGCAGGTTCATTTATCGTCCACTTGTAAGATTGCCAGGAATGCCTCTTGCGGGATCTCCACGGAACCCACTTGCTTCATGCGCTTCTTGCCTGCTTTTTGTTTTTCCAGCAATTTCTTCTTGCGGCTGATATCGCCGCCATAGCACTTCGCCAGCACGTTCTTGCGCAAGGCTTTCACGTTCTCGCGCGAAATGATGTTGGCGCCGATGGTCGCTTGAATCGCCACGTCGAACATCTGGCGCGGGATCAGTTCGCGCATCTTGGCGGCCACCTGGCGGCCGCGGTACTGGCTGTTCGAGCGGTGGACGATGATGGCCAGCGCATCGACTTTTTCGCTGTTGATCAGCATGTCGACCTTGACCACGTCGGCCGCGCGGTATTCCTTGAACTCGTAGTCCATCGAGGCATAGCCGCGCGACGTCGATTTCAGGCGGTCGAAGAAGTCCAGCACGATCTCGGCCATCGGCATTTCATACACGAGCTTGACCTGGCGGCCGTGGTAGCTCATGTCCATCTGGATGCCGCGCTTGGCGATGCACAGGGTGATCACGGAACCCACGTATTCCTGCGGCATGTACAGGTTGACGGTGACGATAGGCTCGCGCACTTCCTCGATGCGCGACGGGTCGGGCATCTTCGACGGATTGTCGACGTTGATCAGGGTGCCGTCGCGCTGGATCACTTCATACACGACGGTCGGCGCCGTCGTGATCAGGTCCATGTCGAATTCGCGCTCGAGGCGCTCCTGCACGATTTCCATGTGCAGCAGGCCCAGGAAGCCGCAGCGGAAGCCGAAGCCCAGCGCCTGCGACACTTCCGGCTCGTACATCAGGGCCGCGTCGTTCAGTTTCAGCTTTTCCAGCGAGTCGCGCAGCGCATCGTACTGGTTCGCCTCGACGGGAAACAGGCCGGCGAACACTTGCGGCTGCACTTCCTTGAAGCCAGGCAATGGCTCGGCGGCAGGACGATTGGCCAGGGTGACGGTGTCGCCCACTTTCGCGGCCTTCAATTCCTTGATGCCGGCGATGATGAAGCCCACCTGGCCAGCGGACAGTTGCGGCAGCGATTGCGAACGGGGCGAGAACACGCCGATGTCTTCCACCAGCTGTACCGAGTCGGTGGCCATCAGGCGGATCTTGTCCTTCGGCTTCAGGGTGCCGTTGACCACGCGCACCAGCATCACCACGCCCACGTAGGAGTCGTACCAGGAATCGACGATCAGCGCCTGCAGCGGCGCATCCGGGTCGCCCTTCGGCGGCGGCACCTTGGCGATCAAGGACTCCAGCACATCCTGCACGCCCAGGCCCGTCTTGGCCGAGCAATGCACGGCGTCGCCCGCGTCGATGCCGATCACGTCTTCGATCTCGGCAATGGCGTTCGGCGGGTCCGCGTTCGGCAAGTCGATCTTGTTCAGCACGGGTACCACTTCCACGCCCAGGTCCAGCGCCGTGTAGCAGTTGGCCACGGTTTGCGCTTCCACGCCTTGCGATGCGTCAACGACCAGCAGCGCGCCTTCGCAGGCGGACAGCGAGCGCGACACTTCATAGCTGAAGTCGACGTGGCCCGGCGTATCGATCAGGTTCAGGTTGTAGATCTGGCCATCGCGCGCCTTGTAGTGCAGGGCCGCCGTTTGCGCCTTGATGGTAATGCCGCGCTCGCGCTCCAGATCCATCGAATCGAGCACCTGCGCCTCCATCTCGCGGTCGGACAAGCCGCCGCACAATTGAATGATGCGGTCAGCCAGGGTCGATTTACCGTGGTCAATATGGGCGATGATGGAGAAATTGCGTATGTTGTTCATTAACTAATATAAGTGCGAAGTTGACGACACTGCTTTAACAGGAATCATGGGGATCATGCTCGGGTCAAGCCGGGCCAAAACCGGGCACCCCACTCATGATGAAAAAAGCGCTCCGAGCAGGACATCTGCATGCCCAGGCGAGCGCTTTTGAAGCGACAGAAGCTGCTGCCTCGGACAGTAGCTTTTTCGACCTCCCCATTTTACCGGATTTCAGAGCGGAAAGCCCGTCTTATGAGGCCGGGGCCGGGGCGAGGCGACAATTTTGCCTGTTTTCAGCACCAGAATGGTGCAATGCAGTGTCAATATTGACATTTAAGCTACGCCAGATAGCGGCGCACGGCTGCCTCGTCGAGGAAATAGTGGCACAGCTCCGGCTGCGCCAGGTCACCGAACAGCACGGGCACCAGCTCGTCGAAACGGGCCAGCAGCGTGGCATCGGGCGAAGCGTCGATATCGATCACGTCGACGGTGAAACGCTGGCCGGGCGCCTGCAGCAGGAGCAAGGCGTCGAGCATGTCCTGGCATAGATGGCAGTAACTGCGGGAATACAGGGTGAAATGCATGGACAAGGAGGGAAAGCATCCCGGCCGGGCCGGGATGCGGGTGGAAGCGGATTTTACTTGGCCGACGGGCGCAGCGGAACGAATTGCGCCGTGTCGCCACGGCGCACGAGCACGGCCGCCGATTTCTTCGGATCGAGCTTGGCCACCAGCGCGTTGAACTGCTTGGCATCCTTCACGGCAACGTTATTCAACTGCAAGATCACGTCGCCAGGCTGCAATCCGGCCATCGCGGCCACGCCATCGGCGTCATCGACTTGCACGCCAGCATCAATCCTCAGCTCCAGCTTCTTTGCGGCAGGCACGTCGCTGACCTTCAGGCCCAGCGCGTTGGCCGTTTGCGCCTCCGGCTCCCTGGCGCCCTTCTTGGCCGTCTTGCCGCTATCGAGCTCGCTTACGGTGATGGGCAAGGTCTGTTGCGCCCCGTTGCGCCAGATGGTGATGTTGCTCTTGCCGTTCACGGTGGCGCCGCCCACCAGGCGCGGCAGGTCGGACCAGCGCTCGATGGCGGCGCCATTGAATTTGAGGATGATGTCGCCGGCCTTGATGCCCGCCTTGTCGGCCGCGCCGCCCGGCTCCACCATCGACACTTGCGCGCCATTTCCATTTGGCAAGCCCAGCGATTCGGCCACTTCCTTGCTGACGGCGCCGATCTGCACGCCGATGCGTCCGCGCACCACTTTACCCGTCTTCTTCAGCTGCTCGCCCACGCGCATGGCTTCATCGATGGGCACGGCAAACGAAATGCCGTTGTAGGCGCCGGACAGGGTGGCGATCTGCGAGTTGATGCCGATCACTTCGCCGCGCATATTGATCAGCGGGCCGCCCGAATTGCCGGGGTTGACGGCCACGTCGCTCTGGATCAGGGGCAGGTAGTCGCCCGTGTCGCGCGCCTTGGCGGAAATGATGCCGGCCGTGACCGTGTTTTCCAGGTTGAATGGCGAGCCGATGGCGATCACCCACTCGCCCACGCGGATCTTGTTCGAATCGCCGATGGTCAGGCGCGGCAGGTTGGCGCCTTCGATCTTCAACAGGGCCACGTCGGTGGCCGCGTCGGCGCCGATCACCTTGGCCTTGAATTCGCGCTTGTCCGTCAGCGTCACATACACTTCATCGGCGCCATCGACGACGTGCGCATTGCTCAGCACGTAGCCATCGGCCGAGATGATGAAGCCGGAACCGACGCCGCGCTGCACTTCCTGCTCCTGCGGCACGGCACGGCGGCCGCCGCGCGGCGCCTGCTGGCGCGGCGTCGGCATGGCGCCGCCAAAGAAGCGGCGCAGGAATTCCTGCATTTCCTGCTCATCCTGGCCGCCCATGCCGGGGCCGTTCATCTTCAGGCGCTCGGTGGTGCGGATATTCACGACGGCCGGGCCGACGGCGTCGACGAGGTCCGAAAAATCAGGCAGCTTCACGGCCGGCACGGCAGCGTGGGCCTGTGGCGCCAGGCCCAGCATGGTCGGGGCAAAAAAGACGCCAGCCGTACCGAACAATAAGGCGGAAAGCGTCTTCACTGAAAACGTCTTGCTGGCAGCACACATATTTTTTTTCATGGAAAGGATCTTTTCGAGTATTAAAACGGATCAGGCGATGGCCTGCGTGCATGATTCACCGTCATCGCGGACTCGCCAGAGGAACACACCTGACAGCACGCATGGCATGCAACAATATATCGCAAAAGCAAGATATTGCCTGTTCATAG
Source organism: Janthinobacterium sp. TND4EL3 (assembly GCF_900156175.1). Classification (GTDB taxonomy): domain Bacteria; phylum Pseudomonadota; class Gammaproteobacteria; order Burkholderiales; family Burkholderiaceae_D; genus Janthinobacterium. The sequence goes on along the minus strand of NZ_FTMV01000003.1, from coordinate 60,367 downwards.
TGTCAATCGGGTGGAAGTCCCATGTCAAGGGGGCGCACCTGGCATTAAGCCTCGCGTAAGGCGGGCCAGCCCCCCCCCCCCTAGCGCGGCACCAGCGGCTCCGGCATGCCCGGCGGCACCAGCGCCGACGGCACGGGCGCCGGCGCGCTGTCGCAGGCGGGCGCCGCCTCGCTGGCCAGCCGGCTGGCCAGCCGCGCGGCGAACTGGGGACTCAGCTCGTGGCCGCACTGGTCCGAGCGCAGGACATCGCCGATACACCGGTAGGCTTCCCAGGCCTGGCGGCCCGTTTCCGTGTCGAGGGCGGCAAAGGCCAGTTCGAGTTCGCTGGCCGCCAGCTCGCCATCGGCCAGGGCGGAAATGTTCTCGTGCAATTGGGTGTGCGTGTCCATGATAGGCCCTGCCATTTCAAGAGTAGCTGTGCGGAAACCGGGCGCAGCCATGCCAACTCCATACTCATCACATTACCAACGCTTGTCAATCGGCATGTCCAACAACGGCTTCAATTTTTCCGCGATCACTTCGCGCGCGCGGAAAATGCGGCTGCGCACGGTGCCGATGGGACAGGACATGATCTCCGATATCTCTTCATAGCTGAGTCCCTCGATTTCGCGCAACACGATAGCCGTGCGTAACTCGATGGGCAGCACATCCATGGCCGCGTTGACGGTCGCCGCAATCTGCTTGCTGGCCAGCACCGATTCGGGCGTATTGTTGTCACGCAACTTGTTGCCATCGTCGAAGGACTCGGCCTGTTCCGCATCGGTGTCGCTGGACGTGGCCGCGCGCCGCCCTTGCGTGACCAGGTGATTCTTGGCCGTGTTGATGCCGATGCGGTACAACCATGTATAGAAGGCGGCTTCGCCGCGAAAATGCCGCAGCGCCCGGTACGCCTTGATAAAGGTTTCCTGCACCACATCTTCGGCCTCCGCCGGGTCATGCACGAGGCGCGACACCAGACGCATCAGGCGACGCTGATACTTCGATACCAGGACGTCAAATGCCCGTTTGTCGCCAGCCTGCACCCGCTCGACCAGTAACTGATCATACTCGCGCTCTGTCCTCACGCCGCGTATCCCCATTGGCATGCAGCGTGGGCGCCTGTATGGATATAGAGTTGGCCCGCTGCAAGAAGTTCAGTGTTCGCCCCACTTTTATTCTTCCCTTTCCCGCGCCGCAATGGCCCGGCACGCCACGGCCAGCTGGCGAAACGCGGGGCAAGCACGCCCCCGCTGCGCCAGCACGGCGCTGCGCCGTCCTGCGCCATCTTCCAGGCACAGCACCAGCAGCGACGGCCACAAGGTGGAGCCCGGCAACAGCCGCCGCAGCGACGACGCCGTCCCGCAGGCATCCGCCGGCGCCGCGCCATGCTCCAGATATACCGCCAGCCGCAACTGGCCGACCGGCGAAATATCAAGCCTGTGCGGCTTTCTGCGCCAGCGCAGGGCCAGCAGTAAAAAACCGCCGCCAAGCGCACTGAGCACGGCGCCAGCCCAGCCCAGCGCATAGGCGCCCACGAGCACGCCTGGCCCGGACGCACTGCGCCAGGCACCGGACAAGGGCCAGGCAGCGAGCAGCGCAGCCACGCCAAGGACCGCTTGCAGCCAGCGCAAACAGATGGGCGCGCGAATAAGCAGCGATACGGCGATTGACATACAACAAGGGAAAAGAAAGGCGCGCCAGCAACATGCCGGGCAAATTCAGGCGCCAACGAACGTTGGCGCCGAATCAGCGCTCACTACGGTTCGACCGCAGCGAGCGCTTGAAAGTTCCTGCTTATTTCGCTTTACCGAAAATCAGTGTGCCATTCGTACCGCCGAAGCCGAACGAATTCTTCACTGCATAATCGATCTTCATATCCCGCGCCGTGTTGGCACAGAAATCGAGATCGCAAGCGGGATCCTGGTTGAAGATGTTGATGGTCGGCGGCGACACCTGATGGTGCAATGCCAGGACCGTAAACACCGCTTCCAGACCGCCCGCGCCGCCCAGCAAATGGCCCGTCATCGACTTGGTCGAGTTGACGACCAGGTTCTTGGCGTGCTCGCCGAAGGTGCGTTTGATGCCCATCACTTCCGCCACGTCGCCTTGCGGGGTCGACGTGCCGTGCGCGTTCAGGTATTGAATCTGATCCGCGTTCAAGCCGGCGTTGTTGAGGGCCGCGATCACCGATTTGCTGCCGCCGCTGCCATCTTCCAGCGGCGAGGTCATGTGATAAGCATCTGCGCTCATCCCGAAACCATGCACTTCGGCATAGATCTTGGCGCCACGGGCCACCGCATGCTCGTACTCTTCCAGCACCATGACGCCAGCGCCCTCGCCCAGCACGAAGCCGTCGCGGTCGGCATCCCACGGACGCGATGCCGTTGCCGGATCGTCGTTGCGGGTCGACAAGGCGCGTGCCGAGGCGAAACCGCCCAGGCCCAGCGGCGACACGGTCGACTCGGCACCGCCGGCGATCATGACGTCGGCATCGCCGTACTCGATCATGCGCGCTGCCGCGCCGATGCTGTGCAGACCGGTGGTACACGCCGTCACGATCGCCAGGTTCGGGCCCTTCAGACCATATTTGATCGAAAGGTTGCCAGAAATCATGTTAATGATCGAGGCAGGCACGAAAAATGGCGAGATACGGCGCGGACCGCGCTTTTCGTACTCGGACTTGGTTTCCTCGATCAGCGGCAAGCCGCCGATACCGGAACCGATGATCACGCCGATGCGTTCGGCGTTTTCCTCGGTCACTTCCAGGCCGGAGTCCTGCATCGCCTGGATGCCTGCAGCCATGCCGTAATGGATAAAGGTATCCATATGGCGGGCTTCCTTACCGGAGATGTAATCTTCGATATTGAAGCCTTTGACTTCACCGGCAAAATGCGTGGTGAATGGCTGTGCATCAAACTTGGTAATCGTGGCAATGCCGGATTTACCTTCGATGATTGCGCCCCACGCCTCGGCAATAGTATTGCCGACAGGTGAAACGCAGCCCAGGCCGGTTACAACAACACGACGGTTTTTAGAACGGCTCAAGCGATTCTCCTGAAGTCGGTCAGACAGGCTTAGGCCTTGACGTGTGCGGTGGCGTAGTCGATCGCCTGTTGCACGGTGGTGATTTTTTCAGCTTGTTCGTCAGGGATTTCCATTTCGAATTCGTCTTCCAGGGCCATCACCAGTTCCACGGTGTCCAGGGAATCGGCGCCCAGGTCGTCGACGAAGGAGGATTCGATTTTGATGTCTGCTTCTGCAACGCCCAGTTGCTCAGCGACGATTTTCTTAACGCGTTGTTCGATATCCGACATGTTATGGCTCCAAAGTGTGTGTTACGGAAAGTGCGCGCATTTTATCAGGTTTGCGCGTCCGAATACTAATTTCGGTGTCTGCTGCTAATTCGACCGAAGCTGCTGCTAAAAGATGCGATTATAGACAAAAACGACCGTTGAATCATGCCACAAACGCCCGCCCCGTCTACCGTTCACATCAATTCATATACATTCCGCCATTCACGTGCAGGGTCGTGCCCGTGATATACGCCGCTTGCGGCGAGGCCAGAAAGGCCACGGCCGCCGCCACGTCTTCCGGCTTGCCCAGGCGGGACAGGGGAATTTGCGTCAACAGGGCCGCGTGCTGCTCTTCGCTCAGGGCCTTGGTCATGTCGGTATCGATGAAGCCTGGGGCGATGCAGTTCACGGTAATGTTGCGGCTGCCGATTTCGCGCGCCAGCGCGCGGCTCATGCCTTCCACGCCGGCCTTGGCCGCCGCGTAATTCATCTGCCCCGGATTGCCCGACGACGCCACCACGGACGTGATGTTAATGATACGCCCGGCCTTCGCTTTCATCATGCCGCGCAGTACGGCGCGCGACAGGCGCCCGACGGCCGACAGGTTCGTCGAAATCACGCTGTCCCACTCTTCATCCTTCATGCGCATGGCCAGCTGGTCTTGCGTGATGCCCGCATTGTTGACCAGGATGGACAGGCTGCCGTAGGTTTTCTGCACTTCGTCGACGACTTGCGCGCAGCGCGCCGCATCGGTCACGTTCAGGACCAGGCCCTTGCCCGCCACGCCTTCGGCGGCCAGGTAATCGGTGATCGCTTGCGCGCCGCTTTCCGAGGTGGCCGTGCCAACGACGGTGGCACCCTGCTTGCCCAGTTCGGTGGCGATGGCGCGGCCGATGCCGCGCGAGGCGCCCGTGACCAGCACGACTTGATTTGCTAAATTCATGTGTATCCTTAAAGATGGCTGACGGCAGCCATGACTGCACTGCCGTTTGCTGTTTACTTGAGCTGCGTCAAAATGCGTTCCAGCGATGCCTGGTCGACGATGGCGTCGCCCACCAGCACGGGATCGATGCGCTTGGCCAGGCCCATCAGGACCTTGCCCGGACCACATTCGATCACTTGCGTAATGCCATCGGCGGCCACCTTCTGCATGGTCTCCACCCAGCGCACGGGGCTGGCGGCCTGGCGCACGAGGGCGTCCTTGATGCCGGCCACGTCATTGACGACGGCCACGTCGACGTTGTTGATCAGCGCGATCTGCGGCGCGGCGAACGTCAGGCCGGCCATGTACTCGCGCAGGCGGTCCGATGCGGGCTTGAGCAGCGACGAGTGGAACGGCGCGGAAACGGGCAGCTTCATGGCGCGCTTGGCGCCCTTGGCCTTGGCCAGTTCGCAGGCGCGCTCGACGGCGGCCGTATGGCCGGCGATGACCACTTGCGCTGGCGCATTGAAATTGACGGGTTCGACCACCAGGGCCGGGTTTTCCGCCGCCGCTTCGGCGCAGGCGGCGCGCACGTCGTCATCCGACAGGCCCAGCACGACGGCCATCGTGCCCTGCCCCACGGGTACGGCTTCCTGCATCGCTTGCGCGCGGAAACGCACGAGCGGCACGGCATCCTTGAACGAGATCACGCCGGCGGCGACCAGCGCCGAGTATTCACCGAGACTGTGACCGGCCACGACCGTCGGCACGGGGCCGCCCGCCGCCAGCCAGGCGCGGTAGAAGGCCACGGCCGCCGTCAGCATCACGGGCTGCGTGTTGGTGGTCAGGTCCAGCTCTTCCTTCGGACCTTCGGCGATCAGCTTGCCCAGGTCGCATTGCAGGGCGTCCGACGCTTCGGCGACGGTTTGCGCCACCACGGGGTTGCCGGCAAAACCGTCGAGCATCGCAATCGCTTGCGAGCCTTGGCCTGGGAAAACAAATGCAAATTGTGTCATGTCGACTCCGTTCTTTTAATAGTGTTGCGGGATTACATGCGCGCCAGCACGGCGCCCCAGGTAAAGCCGCCGCCCACGCCTTCCATCATGACGTTGTCGCCCTGCTTGACGCGGCCGTCGCGCACGGCGATGTCGAGCGCCAGCGGGATCGAAGCGGCCGAGGTGTTGCCATGCTGGTCAACGGTGACGACCATCTTGTCCAGTGGCAAGCCGAGTTTCTTGGCCGTGCTGTTCATGATGCGGATGTTCGCCTGGTGCGGGATCAGCCAGTCGATCTGGTCCGACGTCATGTTGGCGTGCTCCAGGGCTTCGTGCGCGACCTTTTCCAGCACGGACACGGCCAGCTTGAAGACGGCCGGGCCATCCATGTACAGGAAGGCGCTGCCGGCCAGCGCACCGCCGGCCAGGCTGCCGGGTACGCTGAGGATGTCCGAATGGCGGCCATCGGCGTGCAGCTTGGTGGCCAGGATGCCCGGCTCTTTCGATGCCGTCATGACGATGGCGCCGGCGCCGTCGCCGAACAGCACGCAGGTGCCGCGGTCGTCGAAATTGAGGATGCGCGAAAACACTTCGGCGCCGATCACCAGCACGTTCTTGTGCATGCCCGATTGAATGAAGCTATCGGCCGTGGCGACTGCATAGACAAAGCCGCTGCAGACGGCTTGCACGTCGACGGCGGCGCAGTTATTCGTGATGCCCAGCTTGTTTTGCACGATGCAGGCCGTGCTGGGGAAGCTGCCGAAGAAATCGGGGGTCGAGCTGGCGACGATGATCAGGTCGAGGTCGTTGCCGTTCAAGCCAGCCATTTCCAGGGCCTTTTTGGCCGCTTCCACGCCCAGGTCCGAGGAATTTTGCGTCGGCGCCGCGTAATGGCGCGCCGAAATGCCGCTGCGCGAGACGATCCATTCATCCGAGGTCTCGATGCCCTTGGCGGCGAGCTGTTCGGTCAAATCCTGGTTGGTGACGCGCTTCTCCGGCAAATAGCTGCCGGTGCCGATAATTTTGCTGTAAGTTTTGCTAAAAACAGTCATGCAAGTACCCGTCCACTAAATGGTAGAGCTTGTTGATGTAGGTTCGTCCGGTACTGGCGTGCGCGGCATCAGCTCGGCGATCAGGCTGGCCAGGTGCGCTTGCACGTCATTTTTTGCCGCATCAAAGGCGCGGCGCAAAGCCCATTCGAAGGAATAGGCGTCGGCGCTGCCGTGGCTCTTGAAGACGAGGCCACGCAAGCCCAGCAGGCTGGCGCCGTTGTAACGCGAGGGATTCAGGCGGTTGCCGATGGCCTTCAGGGCGCCGCGGGCGATCAGCGCGCCCAGCATGGTAATCGGATTGCGCTTGAATTCGGAAGTGAGCACGTCTTTCATGAAGCGCGCCAGGCCTTCGATGGCTTTCAGGGTGACGTTGCCGACAAAACCGTCGCAGACGACGATGTCGGTCGTGCCCTTGAAGATATCGTTGCCTTCCACGTTGCCGTAGAAGTTCAGCGCGCCGCGTTCGTGGTCGGCCTGCAGCAGTTTCGAGGTGAGCTTCACCACTTCATTGCCCTTGATATCTTCCGTGCCCACGTTCAGCAAGCCGATCGTGGGGCGTTCGATGCCTTCCATGGCGGAAACCAGCACGGAACCCATGATGGCGAACTGGTGCAAGTGATGCGGTTCGCAATCGACGTTGGCGCCCAGGTCCAGCATGTAGGTCGGGCCGTTCTTTTGATTCGGCAAGATGCTGCAGATGGCCGGACGGTCGACGCCGGACATGGTTTTCAATACATAGCGCGACACGGCCATCAGGGCTGCCGTATTACCGGCGGAAACGGAGGCTTGCGCCACGCCGTTCTTGACCTGTTCGATGGCCACGCGCATGGAGGAATCCTTCTTGCGGCGCAGCGCCACTTCCAGGGGATCGTCCATGGTAACTTGTTCGGAGGCATGCAGTACCGACAGGCGCGGATGCGTGTCGGCTTTATGTTTCTTCAGTTCGGCACGGATCACGTCTTCCAATCCAACAAGGATCAGTTCTGCTTCAGGCTCATGTTTTACGAAGGAAATTGCTGCGGGGATAGTGACTGAGGGACCATGATCTCCGCCCATGCAGTCGATAGAAATTTTGATTGTCATTTGTGTTGATTCAGTACCGCTGCGGGCGTGCGGCAAGATGTGAATCGGACTGGAGCATATGCAGGGCGCAACATATCATGCACAGACCTGGACAGCGTGATTCAAAATGACGGGTGTGCAAGATGAATTGCAGCCGATAAAAAAGAAGAAGCGGCGCCACGCCGAATAACCACGCAACACCGCTTTCATCTTACCCAACAAAAACGTCGATTACTCGTCGTTTTTGGTCTTCAACACTTTACGGCCACGATAGAAGCCGTTAGGGCTGATATGGTGACGCATGTGTGTTTCGCCGGTAACTGGCTCGACGCTCAATTGCGGCGCGACCAGGAAGTCGTGCGAACGGTGCATGCCGCGCTTGGAAGGGGTTTTCTTGTTCTGTTGAACTGCCATGATGACTCCTAATACATAAGTTCTAAAATTTTAGCACATTCGATTAGCAAATACATGCGAATCGAGTATCCCAGCGGCAAAGACTACCCGAAAACAGTCCGGACCGACATCGTTTATTACAATTACATTTCACTACACTTGCCATACTCGATTACTACACGCGTTTGACACGTTCTTTACAGGAGGCATAAAAAACCTACTGCGCGTCCCGCTATCGCCTCGGCGGCGCTCAGTACTTCCGTACGCTTGCGCTACTCAAGACGATATCGGGCCGCTCGCTACGGTTTTTTAAGGCTTCCTTTCTTACACTACTTATTCTGGCTTCAAGTCTTTCAGTGCCGCGAACGGCGACTTCTTTTCAGTCTTGAGAGCATCGAGCTGCGCCGTATCGGGGCAGACGTCGTGTTTGGGTACCTGCGGCAGGGCCAGCAAGGCTTCATCTTCGATCAGGGCCGCGGCATCCATGGTGCGGCTGCCAACGATCACGTCGATCGATTCATCATCGATGATTTCTTCGATCTCGTCCGCATGCTCGTCATCCTTGCCCAGCATCAGAACAGTCGAAGAATCAATCGCGTAAGCATACGGAGTCAGGCAGCGCTGGCATACCAGCTGAACGGTGCCGTTGACCGACAAGGTCAGTTGCGGGTAGCCCAGCTTGCTGGTGCCACCAACGATCTTCCAGGCGATCTCGCCGGAAGCATCTGCACAATCCTTGGTCAACCGGGTCATTTCAGCGACAGGAGTTACACCCTCGCGGCTCCCGCTGATACGACAAAAATCAAAGGCGTCGATCACAAAAGCATTCATTGGTAGAAAATTTCCCCGGAAAACCTGCGATAATAACAGGGTTTTTAGCACGGAGTCAAAGGCTAAGCATCTTTTTTGACGCAATCATTTCCATTAACATGACAACTTCATCAACACCGTCATGCCGCATGGAGCCTCATTCATCGGCTCTGCGCCCGGGAATTTGCGTGAAATCCCACTGACATCGACCAGCGCGGCCATGCCGGCCGTCATCCACTACCGAATGATACCAACTTCCGCCCCATTGCGCTTGATTCTTGCATCGAGTTCAACCTACCGCAAGCAATTGCTGCAACGCCTGCGCCTGCCTTTCGAGGTGGCCGTGCCCGATCTCGACGAAAGTCCCCTGCCAGGCGAAAGCCCCAGCGCCACGGCCCTGCGCCTGGCGCAGGCCAAGGCGCAGGCCGTGCTCGACCGTTTCCCTGGCAGCCTCGTCATCGGCTCAGACCAGGTCGCCACCCTGGACGGCGCGCAGATCGGCAAGCCGGGCAACCATGCCAACGCCCTGCGGCAGCTGCAAGCCATGCGCGGGCGCCAGACCGTGTTCCACACGGCACTGTGCCTGCTCGACGGGCGCAAGGCGCCCGCCGTGGCGCAAGTGGAAGATGTGCAGACCCTCGTCACCGTGCGCGACGTGCCCGATGCCGAACTGGACGCCTACCTGCGCATCGAGCAGCCCTACGACTGCGCCGGCAGCGCCAAGAACGAGGGCCTGGGCATCGCCCTGCTCGAACGTATCGACAGCACGGACCCGACCGCCCTCACCGGCTTGCCGCTGATCGCCCTGACGGGCATGCTGCGCAAGGCGGGCGTGGCGTTTTTCACCCTTTAATTTCCCCACAAGAAGAATATGACTGGCACCCTGTACCTGATCCCCAACCACCTCGGCCTGTCCGACGGCGCCATCGACCCGCTGGCCCGCATCATTCCCGAGCAGGTGCGGCACCTCACCTCGCAACTCGATTATTTCGTTGCGGAAAACGCCAAGACGGCGCGCGCCTTCCTGAAACTGATCGGCAACCAGCATCCGCTGGCCAGGCCGCTGCAGGAAATCACGATTTCCGAACTCAACGTCAATACCCCGGCGCAAGCGCTGGCCGGCTTGCTGGCGCCGCTGCTGGCGGGACGCGACGCGGGCCTCGTGTCGGAGGCGGGCGTGCCCGCCGTGGCCGACCCTGGCGCCGACCTCGTGCGCCTGGCGCACCAGCACGGCATCAAGGTGCGTCCGCTGGTGGGGCCGTCGTCGATTTTGCTGGCCGTGATGGCCAGCGGCCTGAACGGCCAGAGCTTCGCCTTCAACGGCTACCTGCCCACGGATGCGGCCCTGCGCGCCAAGCGCCTCAAGGAACTGGAAAGCCGTTCGCGCAATGAAAAGCAGACCCAGCTCTTCATCGAGACGCCGTACCGCAACGCCGCCATGCTCGAAGCGCTGGTAGCCCAATGCGCGCCATCGACCCTGATCTGCGTGGCCACCGACCTGAGCCTGGACACGGAAAGCGTACAGACGCGGAATGGCGGCCAGTGGAAGAAACAATTGGCCGCCGGCAAGGCACCGGACTTCCACAAGAAACCGACCGTGTTCTTGTTGCTGGGACAGTAATTCCTCAGCCATAAAAAAAACGCCACGGGCACATTACCCGTGGCGTTTTTTATTGCGGCACGACCAAGCCGAGCATGACTACACCCTTCTCGTGCCCGTATTCTTCTGTCCGCCCTTGCCCGTTTCCAATACGAACTTCGCGCCATCGTCGCGGCCCAATACCTTCACCAGGTACGGCATGACTTCGCGCAACATCGGCTCCAGCGTGTACGGCGGGTTCAAGATGAACATGCCGCTGCTGTGCAAGCCAAAACCGTCCGGCGACGGCGTGTTGACGGTCAGGGTCACGTGCAGCCAGTCCGAACTGGGCAGCTGCTTGAGCTTGTCGGCAAACTGGCGCGATTCCATGCGCTGCAGCACCGGGTACCAGACGGCGTACATGCCCGACGGGAAGCGCACGAGCGCGTCGGCCAGGGTGTCCTTGACCTTGCGGTAATCCATCTTGTCTTCGTACGGCGGGTCGATCAGCACCAGCGCGCGGCGCGATGGCGGCGGCAGCAGGGCCTTCAGGCTCTGGAAGCCGTCGGCCTTGGTGATGATGACGCGCTTGCCGCGCACGGTGGGACGCTCGCCCTGGGCCAGCGCATGCGCCTCGACCTTGCGGAAGTTATCAGCCAGAATCTTGGCGTCGGCAGGATGCAGCTCGAACAGGCGCAGGCGGTCTTGCTCGCGGCTGACCTTGTCGGCGCAGTACGGCGAACCCGGGTAGTAGCGCATCTTGCCGCTCGGATTCATTTCCTTGATCAGCTTCATGTAGTCGGCCAGCGAAGCGGGCCAGTCCGTGCGATCCCACAGGGGCGCGATGCCCGTTTCGTACTCGGCATTTTTCGACGCATAACCGCCGTCGAGCGCATATACGCCCGCGCCGGAATGGGTATCGATATAACTATAGGCGGTATCTTTTTGATTCAGATATTGCAACAACTGAATCTGCACATAATGTTTCAACACATCGGCGTGATTACCCGCGTGAAAGGCGTGGCGGTAACTCAACATAAGCTGGCTAATTCCATAATAAAAATAAACAAAGGCGGGAGCGCTGACACCGGGCAGGGCGTGAAAACAGACTGGAGGAGTCAGGCTGCGGGGCCAGGAAACAGCATGGACCAGCGTAATCAGCGCGCAATTACCAGCATTATCCACTAGAAAGGTGAGTTACATCAAAAAACACGGGCAAACAAGCTCATGCATTCTCGGGACTGCGCTGGCCGGGCGCGGTAGAATACGCGCATCGGGCGCCCCGCGCCCATCCGCCCTACTGATATCGACAGCCATGCACAGCCTGACCCTTACGACCGATAACCGCGCCGACATCGCGGCAGCCCTGGCCGGCCCCCGCTGGACCGTGGCCTGCCTGTGCGCGCTGTGGTGCGGCACCTGCGGCAGTTACCGCGCCACGTTCGAGGAACTGGCCGCGCGCCACCCGGACACGCTCTTCGTCTGGATCGACATCGAAGACCAGGCCGATGTGGTGGGCGACCTCGACATCGACAACTTCCCCACCCTGCTGATCCAGCGCGAAGACCAGGTCGCCTTCTTCGGCACCGTGCTGCCCGACGGCGGCCTGGCGCACCGCATGGTGCAGGCGCAGCAGGCGCTCAGCGCGGCCGAACTGGCGGCGCTGGCCACCAGCACGCAGGAGCGGCGCGACTGGCAGCGCGACTGCAATCTGCGCAACTTGCTGGCCGCCACCCTGGCCTAGAACACCCGACAAAACCTACTGCGCGTCGCGATTTGCGGCCTCCGATGCTCACCGTGCATCCGCACAGCTCCGCTTCTCAGCCACAACTCACTGCCGCTCGCTACGGTTTTGTTAGGTGTTCTTAATAAACTTTACCCCAGGCGCAGCGGCAGGCTGCGCAGCCGTTTTCCCGTCAAGCTGAAGACGGCGTTGGCCACGGCCGGCGCAATCGGCGGCGTGCCCGGCTCGCCCACGCCTTCGGGGTGTTCCGCGCTGGCGATGATGATGGTTTCCACCTCGGGCGTTTGCCCCATGCGCAGCACGGGATAGTCGTGGAAGTTGCTCTGCTCGACTTTGCCATCCTTGAAGGTGATTTCGCCGCCCAGCGCCGCCGACAGGCCGAACAGCACGGCCGACTCCATCTGCTGGGCGATGATGTTCGGATTGACGGCGATGCCGCAATCGATGGCGCAAACGACGCGCTGCACGCGGATCTCGCCGTTTTCCACCGATACCTGCGCCACTTGCGCGACGATGCTGCCGAACGACTGGTGCAGGGCCACGCCGTGCGCATGGCCCGGTGGCGCAGTGCCCGCCTTGCTGACGGCCGCGTCGAGCACAGCCAGGTGGCGCGGATGCTGCACCAGCATGGCGCGGCGGAAGGCGATGCCGTCCTGCCCCGCCGCGTGCGCCAGCTCATCGATAAAACTTTCCTTGAAGAATGCGTTGTGCGAATGCCCGACCGAGCGCCAGTAGCCGACCGGCACGGCACTGTCGGCGATCACGTGGGCGATGCGCTGGTTGGCGATTTCATACGGCATGTCGAATTCACCTTCGGCCGTGGTCTTGTCCGGGCCCGCGCCGGGCAGGCCGAAATTGCGCCGCAAAAACTGGTGCGTGATGGAAGCGCTGACGGATTTGTTGTCCCAGGACGCGATGCGGCCATGCTCGTCGAGGCGGGCCGCAAAGCGGGCCAACGCGGCGGGACGGTACATATCGTGCTGCGTGTCCTGCTCGCGCGTCCACACCAGTTGCACGGGCGCGCCATGGCACTGCAGGGCGATGGCCACGGCTTGCGCAATCATGTCCACTTCCAGGCGGCGGCCGAAACCGCCGCCGAGCAGCAGCACGTCGATGGCCACGTCCTGCGCATCGACGCCGGCCACCTTCGCCGCCACGTCGACGGCGATGCCGGGCGCCTGCGTGGAGACCCACAGCATCACCTTGCCATTTTTCACCTGCGCGGTGCAGTTGACGGGTTCCATGGCCGCGTGGGCGAGGAAAGGCGCGCGGTACTCGGCCTTGACGCTGCGCAAGGCCTGCGCCGCCTTGCCTTCGACCTCGCCGCTGGCATAATAGGCAAAACCGGCGTCGCCATCGAGCAGGCGAGAAAAATCGGCATACACGGCGTCGCTGGACAAGCCCGCCTGCGGCCCCGCCGTCCACTGCACGGCCAGGGCGGCGGCGGCCGTCTTCGCGCGCCAGTACGTGTCGGCCACGACGGCCACGCAGGAGACACCGCGCTGGCCCAGCGCCGCCGTCAGGTCCGCCACCTTCTGCACGCCGGGCAGCGCCAGCACGCTCGCCGCGTCGAACGAAGCAACGGTATCGCCGAGACGCGGCGGCAGCTGCAGGGCCGCGTACAGCATGCCGGGCGGGCGCGCATCGATGCCGAAACGCGCGCTGCCATTGACTTTCGACGGCGTGTCGCGGCGCGGCGCCGGCTGGCCGATCAGTTTGAAATCCTTGGGCAGTTTCAGCACGGGCGCGCCGGGATCGATGGCGGCGGCGCGCTGCGCCAGGCTGGCGTAAGTGGCGCGCCGCCCGTCCGGGTGCTTGACTTCGCCATTCTCCGTACGGCATTGCGCGGCCGGCACCTGCCACTGCGCGGCGGCGGCTTGCAGCAGCATGGCGCGCGCGCAGGCGCCCGCCTCGCGCATGGGGCCCCAGCCATCCTTCACGCTCGACGAGCCGCCCGTGACGACCACGCCCAGCTCGCGCGCGGCCTTGGCCACCGTCCACTGCGCCAGCGCTTTGACGCGGCCCTGGTCGTCCGGGTGGAAGGGCAGGCTATCCTTGAGCATGGCCACATTGCCGAAGATTTTATCCATGGGCGCCTGGATCAGCTTGACGCTGCTCAAAGGCACGTCGAGCTCCTCGGCCACCAGCATGGGCAGGGCCGTGTGCACGCCCTGCCCCATCTCGCTGCGCGGCATGGCCAGCAGCACCGTGCCGTCGGCCTGGATGGCCAGCCAGCCGTTCAGGGCCACGGCGCCGCCGGGCACGGCCAGCGGCGCACTGCCGTTCAGGCGCTGGCGCGGCGGCAGCACGCCCCAGCCCAGCACCAGGGCACCCACGCCGGCCACGCCGAGGCCGAGGCCGCCGAGCAGGAAACGGCGGCGCGACGTATTTTTTTCTCCGGCCATGGCATACCCTCTATTTGGTTAATGATCGCTCCAGCGCTCCAGCATATCCTGTGCCAGCACCGGACGGCTATAAAAATAGCCTTGCGCCAGCTTGCAGCCGTGGCGCAGCAGGAAGGCCGCCTGCTCTTCCGTCTCCACGCCTTCGGCGATGACGGACAATTGCATGCTCTTGCCCAGCTGGATGATGGCAATGGCGATCGCTTCGTCGTTGACGTCCGTCGAGATATCCTTGATGAAGGAGCGGTCGATCTTCAGCGTCTGCACGGGCAATTGCTTCAAATAGGCCAGCGAGGAATAGCCGGTGCCGAAGTCGTCGATGGCCAGGCCCACGCCGATGGCGTGCAAGTCGTTGATGAAACCCAGGGCGTCGCCCGTGTTCATGATCACCGATTCCGTCACTTCCAGCTGCAGCCGCTGCGGCTCCAGGCCCGTTTCCTGCAAGATATCGGCCACCATGCCGGCAATGCTGCCCCGCTCGAACTGTTTCACGGACAGATTCACGGCCATCTTCGGCACATGCAAGCCCTGCGCCTGCCAGCGCATCATCTGGCGGCACGCCTCGTCGAGCACCCATTTGCCGAGCTGGTTGATGAAGCCGCTGTCCTCGGCCAGCGGGATGAAGCGGGCCGGCGGGACCAGGCCCAGTTCCGGATGGTTCCAGCGCACGAGCGCCTCGACGCCCACCAGACGGCCCGTGTCGATTTCCACCTGCGGCTGGTAATTGAGGAACATCTCGTTCTTTTCCAGCGAGCGGCGCAAAAAGGTTTCCAGACGCAGGCGCTCGACGCCCTCGCCCGTCATCGACGGCGCATAGAAGCGGTAGCCGTTGCGCCCGCGCGCCTTGGCCTGGTACATGGCCACGTCGGCATTGCGGATCAGCATGTTCAAGTCCAGCGCATCGTCCGGATACAGGCTGATGCCCACGCTGCAGGTGACGAACAATTCGTGGCCGGCCACCGTGAACGGCTGGTCGAACATGGTCATCAGCTTTTCGGCCACCTGCGTCGCGCCATACTCGCCGTCTATGCCTTCGAGCAACACGATGAATTCATCGCCGCCCAGGCGCGCCAGGGTGTCGCCTTCGCGCAGGCGCGCCGACAGCTGCCCGGCCACCTTTTGCAGCAGTTCATCGCCCACATGGTGGCCCAGGGTGTCGTTGACGTTCTTGAAGCGGTCCAGGTCGATGAACAGCACGGCCAGCTGCTCCTGGTCGCGCGCGGCGCGCAGCAGCGCGTGCTGCAGGCGGTCGTGGAACAGCAGGCGGTTCGGCAGCGCCGTCAGCGGGTCGTGGTGCGCCATGTGGTCGAGCTTTTCCTGCGACTCCTTGATCAGGGTGATGTCGCTGAACACGCCTACGTAATGGGTGGTGACGGCGCGCGTGTCGCGCACGGCGCTGATGGTCAGCCACTCGAGGTAGACTTCACCGTTCTTGCGCTGGTGCCAGACTTCGCCGCGCCAGAAGCCGCTGGCGATCAGCTCGTCCCACAGGGCCTGGTAGAACGCCGCGTCGTGGCGCGCCGAGCGGTTCAGCGATGAATGCCGGCCCAGCGCCTCCGCTTCGGTGTAACCGGTGATCTGCGTAAACGCCGGGTTGACGGTGACGATGATGCCTTTCGCGTCGACCACCATCACGCCGTCGGCGATGTGTTCGAGCACGGTGGCCGACAGGCGCAGCTTTTCCTCCGCCTCCTTGCGCGCCGTGATGTCTGCATACACCCAGATGCTGCCTTCGTTGGCGCGCTGCGGATCGAGGGCGCAGCCGCTCACCAGCGCCCAGAACAGGCTGCCGTCGCGGCGCTGGTACTGGCGCTCTTCGCTGAAATCGCCGCCGGCCGCCAGGGCCGGGTACTGGCGCTCGCCCGCCTCCTCGAAATCATACGAGGAAGTGAAGACGATGGCGGTCGAACTGCCCATCATTTGACCTGGATCATAGCCGAACAGCTCCTCGCAGCGGCGGTTCACGGAAACGATGCGGCGGTGGCGCACGAACATCACGCCGAACATGACGTTGTCGAGAATCGCGCTCTGCTCGGTCAGCAGCGCCTCGATGCGCATTTCGTGGTGCTTGCGCTGGCTGATGTCGGCGATGATGCCGTCGACCCAGGTCACGCCCTGCCCGCCCGCCTGCGGCTGGCCATTCTCCGCCACCCAGCGTTCGGTGCCGAGGGCGTCGATGATGCGGTATTCCAGCGCATATGGCCGCACCTCGAGCACGGCCTGCTTGACGGCGCGGCGGTGTTCGCGGCGGTCTTCCGGGCAGATCAGGTCGGCCCACGCATGCGTGCTGCCGCGCATGAACTGGCGCGCCGAATAGCCGGCGATCTCTTCGATGGCATCGCTGACGAAGTCGATGGGGCCGTCGGGCCGGTAGCGGAAGACGGCGCCCGGCACCTGCGTGACGATGGTGCGGAAGCGCTCCTCGCGCTGGCCCACGTCCTCGAACAGCTGGCGGATGGCCGCGCGCATCTGTTCCAGCTGGGCGGTCAGCCGGCCCAGCTCGTCATTGCTGCCCGAATCGAGGCGCGTGTCGAAATCGCCGTGCGACAGGCGGTCGGAAAAACGCATCAGGCGGCGCAGCGGCTTGAGCAGGCGGCGGTTCAGGAACAGCACGATCAGCGCCATCGACACGGCCAGCTGCGCGCCCAGCACGAAAATGTAAGCGACCTGCTTTTCGCGCAACTCCTGCTGGCTGCGCGCATCATCCATCTCGACGACGACGTGGCCGATGCGTTCGCCGCGCACGAGGATGTCGCGCCCGGTGCGGTACACATTCCCCACGGGCCGCTGCGGCGCCCGCAGGCTGATGAATTCGGTATCCCCCTGCCCCAGCACCTTCACCAGCAGCACGGCGCGGTCGCGCATCACGGATTCGACCAGCGAGTGTGCCGATTCCGCATTCATGTTCCACAGCGACTCCTGCATGCCCAGCGCGAGGATGTCGGCATTGCGCTGCAAGGCCTCGTTCAGGCTGGTGCGCGCCGACTGGCGTTCATGCACGCCCACGAGCAGGTAGCTGCCGATGATGGCAGGAAGGACCAGGCCGCCGAAAACCACCAGCAGCAGCGCGCCATAGATCGACGAGCCATACAGGGCGCTCAGGCTGGCACGCAGGCGTTGATAGAGTGAATTAGACATGCAGGGACACGGCAACAGGGATCAGGCGAGCGATCATCGAACTTTACGGGGGAATCAGGGTGGACGGGGCGGGAAGAAACTTTTTCAGAAGCAATTATGCATGCAAAAAGCGGGGAAAGTCACCAATAAACACGCGCCGGCAGCTACTTCATGTCATATACACAGGCTTGAAAAACCACACGCCCCCCGGCGCAGCCATCGAGCGCCAGCAGAAAACCGCGCCGCTTGCTATCATCGCGCCACTTCACCTAGAGGAACCACCATGACCTTCTCCATCTATTCCGCATCGATCCCCGTCTTCAAACAGATCCTGGGCAGCCTGGCCGCCATCCTGGACAAGGCGGAAACGCACGCGCAAGACAAGAAAATCGACCCGAACGCCCTGCTGCAGTTCCGCCTGTTCCCGGACATGCTGCCCTTCGTGCGCCAGATCCAGATCGCCACCGACTTTGCCAAGGGCTGCGGCGCGCGCCTGGCCGGCGTGGCCGTGCCCCCGTATGAAGACAGCGAACAGAGCTTTGCTGAACTGAAGGCGCGCATCGTGAAAACCATCGCCTTCCTGGAAAGCCTGCCGCAAGCGGACATCGACGGCAGCGAAACGCGCGCCATCACCACCGGCAGCGGCGAAAAGACCAAGCACTTCACGGGCCAGACGTATCTGTTCCACTACGCGCTGCCGCACTTCTTCTTCCACGCGACGACGGCCTACGACATCCTGCGCCACAATGGCATCGAAGTCGGCAAGAAGGATTTTATCGGCAGTTACTGAGACGCATAAGCAAATCTACTGCGCGGCGCGCTGTGCGGCCTGCGATGCTCGCCGTACTTGAGTACGGCTGCGCTTCTTAGCCACACATCATCGCCGCTCGTTACGATTTGCTCAAGCGTCGACGCAATAGGGGATACTGCTCTATTGCGTCGCCATTAAGTATTCCGGCGCGGATACCCCTGCGCCAGGATGCGCACCCACACCACTTCCTTCTCCTCGTCCGTCATCGACACCCAGTGGGCCACTTCCACCACGGTGCGGCCGCAGCCGCGGCAGATTTCGTCGAAGGTCGTCGAGCACACGGCCACGCAGGGCGTGTCTGGACGCGGCGGCAATTCCTTGTCAGCCATCAGGAAACCTTCGGCACGCCGAGCTTTTCCCAGCCTTCGACACCCAGTGCTTCCAAAGTAGCAATATTCTTGTCGAAAATCTCGGACGCTTCCGGGAAGGCCTCGACGGCGCGCTCGATGCTGTCTTCGCGCAGCAGGTGCAGGGTCGGGTACGGCGAGCGGTTCGTGTAGTTGCTGATGTCGTCCTCGAACGTCTCGGCGAATTGATAATGCGGGTGGAAACTGGCCACCTGCAGCTCGCCGGCCAGGTGCATGTCTTCCACGGCCGCGTCGGCCACGTCGAGGAACTCGTTATAGTCGAGGAAATCGTTCAGCGTGTACGGGTGGATCAGCAGGGTCGTGTCGATCTGCTCCGGGTCCGTGTCGGCCAGGGTTTGCAGCTCGTCCATCAGCAGCGCCAGCAGATCTTCCGGATTGCTCGATTCGCACACCACGTAGCGGATCTGTTTCTTGACGTGCACGGCCTTGGCGAACGGGCACAGGTTCAGGCCGATCACGGCCTTTTCCAGCCAGGCAACGGTATTGGCGATGATGACGGCGTTATCGTCGTCGTGGCGCGGCGGGGTGTTCATATACTTGACTCTCTATCAATAAGGCGGCCGGCAGCCGAATGGCCGGCCAAAGCCAAATTGTACGCACTCTTTGCGCAGTCTCATACTTGGCGTGCGCCAGCCTTGCGCCAGACACGGGGGCATGTATGCTATAACAGCGGCCGAAACACGCATCGGGCAAATTAAATTTGCAATAATGCTACCGCCAGCGAAGGGAAGCTCAGCCGTTTCTGACTTATTGCCGCTTATTTCCTGTCATCATGCTGACATAATTCTTGACTCCGGCATGTGGATATACGTACACTCCCTGCTTAATCATGGGTCTGTCCGATGTTTCTCCGACGACAACAATGGAACACTATGCACGAAAACTCCTTTAAATCTACCGTCCTGGCGGCGTTGGCCCTGGCGCTTGCGCCCGCCCTCAGCCAGGCGTACGAAGCCGGTGTTGAGAGCGATAACGCGCCAGTCGCCGCCGCCACGCCCGCCCTGATCCCGATGGCCGCCCAGGTCACGGCCAAACTCCCCACCCTCGACAACCGCCTGCAAAAGACCGACCGCCTGCTGAAAAACCTCAGCGACAGTTCCGATCCGCTGCGCGAAGCCGACGTCTGGGGCCGCATCCGCAGCGGCTATGCGATTCCCGACATTAACAACCAGCTCGTCACCAACCACGTCAACTGGTACGCCACCCGCCCCGACTACATCGCCCGCACGACGGCGCGCGCCTCGCGCTACATCTTCCACGTGGTGCAGGAACTGGAAAAGCGCGGCATGCCGACGGAACTGGCCTTGCTGCCGTTTATCGAATCCGCCTTCAACCCGCAAGCGTTTTCCAGCGCCAACGCGGCCGGCATGTGGCAATTCGTGCCCGCCACGGGGCGCGATTTCAACCTCAAGCAAAACATGTTCAAGGACGAGCGCCGCGGCGTGCTGGCCTCGACCGACGCGGCCCTGACGTATCTGCAGCGCCTGTATGACATGTTTGGCGACTGGCAACTGGCCCTGGCCGCCTACAACTGGGGCGAAGGCTCGGTGCAGCGCGCCATCAAGAAAAACCAGGCGCTGGGCAAGCCGACCGACTTCGAAAGCCTGGCCGACCTGATGCCGGCCGAGACGCGCAACTACGTGCCGAAACTGCAAGCGGTCAAAAACATCATCGCCAATCCGTCCCAGTACGGCCTGACCCTGCCCGTGGTCGACAACCAGCCGTATTTCACGGCCATCGACAAGACCAGCGACATCGACATCACCGTCGCCGCCCAGCTGGCCGAACTGTCGATGGATGAATTCAAGGCCCTGAATCCGCAATTTAACCGCCCCGTCATCATCGGCGGCGAAAAAACGAAGATTTTGTTGCCGCAGGAAAACGCCGCCAAATTCACCACCAACCTGGCGCAATGGGGCCATGCCTTGTCGAGCTGGACGACGCACAAGATCACCAACGCGCGCGAACGCATCGAAACCCTGGCGTCGAAATTCGGCACCACGGCCGACGTGCTGCGCCAGGCGAACAATATTCCCCAGCGCACCAGCCTGCGCGCCGGCTCCACCATCCTCGTGCCGAAGACATCGGCCACGATGAACAAGGACATCACCCAGGAAATCGCCGACAGCGCCACCATGCTGCTGGAAGCGGACCGTCCGGAACGTGCCGCCAAGGCGTTGCGCCGCGCCGCCAAGGGCGGCAAGGCGCAAACGGCGCCAATTTCCCTGGTGAAACCGCGCATCCAGCGCGGCGGCGGCAACAACCGGGCAAAAGCGCGCCATTGAGTACACCTGACATAACCTACTGCGCGTCGTGATTTGCCGCCTGCGATGCTCACCGTACTAAAAGTACGGTGAGCATCGCAGGCCAACGGGGGCGCCGAGCCTCACTTCCGCTCGCTACGGTTCTGTCAGGCGTTGTTAGGCGTCGCAAACCACCTGACATCTGATTTCCACCGGCCGCCACAGCTTTGCTGTCGCGGCCGGTTGCACATCCGCCCGACCACCACCCCAGACAGGAGTCATCATGGCTTTCTTGCAAGGCAAAAAAATCCTCATCACGGGCTTGCTGTCGAACCGCTCCATCGCCTATGGCATCGCCAAGGCGTGCCGCCGCGAAGGCGCCACCCTCGCCTTCACCTACGTGGGCGAGCGCTTCAAGGAGCGCATCACGGAATTTGCGGCGGAATTCGACAGCGAGCTGGTGTTCGACTGCGACGTCGGCAACGACGAGCAGATCGCGGCCGCCTTCCGCGACCTGGCCCAGCACTGGGACCATCTGGATGGCCTCGTGCACGCCATCGGTTTTGCCCCGCGCGAAGCCATCGCCGGCGACTTCCTCGACGGCCTGTCGCGCGAGAGCTTCCGCATCGCGCACGACATTTCCGCCTACAGCTTTCCCGCCATGACCAAGGCTGCCCTGCCCCTGCTGCATCCGGGGGCCTCGGTCCTGACCCTGACCTATCTGGGCGCCGTGCGCGCCGTGCCCTATTACAACACCATGGGCCTGGCCAAGGCGTCGCTGGAAGCGTCGGTGCGCTACCTGGCCGAATCGCTGGGCCCGCGCGGCATCCGCGCCAACGGCATCTCGGCCGGCCCCATCAAGACCCTGGCCGCCTCCGGCATCAAGGATTTCAGCAAACTGCTGGGCTTCGTGGCCGAGCACGCCCCGCTGCGGCGCAACGTCACCATCGAGGAAGTGGGCAACACGGCCGCCTTCCTGCTGTCCGACCTGGCTTCGGGCATCACGGGCGAGATTACCTACGTCGATGGCGGTTTTTCGCAAGTGATGGCCGTCAATCCCGAAGTAGAGTAAGGCGGTGATGGCCGATATTTTTCGGTTGTCACTTGACAACCGTGAATTATCGACCTACATTGGAGGCATCGCATGGCGCGCTCCCCGCATCCGAAGAAGGAAATCGAAGCGGCGCTGCACCACGCGGAAAGCCAGGGCTGGCGCGTGGAAACGGGCGGCAGCCATGCCTGGGGCAAGATACATTGTCCCTACAATAACGGCGGCTGCCGCTGCGGCGAATTCTGCATCGCCTGCATCTGGAGCACGCCGAAAAATCCCGGCAACCACGCGCGGGCGATCCGTCGGGTGGTCGATAACTGCACTGTCAATAAGCTGATGCACGACTGCATGCAACGCAAGGGATAGCCATCATGGATTACATCTTTACGCTCAAGTACCGCCTGCCCGACCACGAAACCGACCTCGACGCGCTGGCCGAGCGCCTGGGCGGCGGCGGCTGCGACGACGCCCTGGCCGGCATCGGGCAAGCGGGACGCCTGGCGCTGGAATTCACGCGCGAGGCCAGCAATGCCAACGCTGCGCTGCTCAGCGCCCTGGCCGACGTCAAGGCCATCGTGCCCGAGGCCGTGCTGGTCGAGGCAGCGCCCGACTTCGTGGGCCTGACGGACGTGGCGCAGGTACTGGGCCTGTCCCGGCAAAACCTGCACAAGCTGATGAACAAGCACCGCCACAGCTTCCCCGTGCCCGTGCATGAGGGCAGCGCCACCATCTGGCACCTGGCCGACGTGCTGGCGTGGCTGCATGCCAAGGGAACGTATCGGCTGGAACGCAGCCTGATCGAACTGGCGCAGGTCACCCGGCAAATCAATCTGGCCAGGGAAACGCAACAGGCGCCGCCGCTCCCCGCCGACATCGTGGCCATGCTCAACTAAACGGACGAAACCTACGTATTTATACTGATTTCAGATAGGAAACACCGACAAAACGTGGTAGCAGTGGCGTTACTTCCCGGTTTCTCCCCATTTAGGCCGTGCAAAACGGCGACAAATACGGTATAGTGTCGTTGTGCGCTGCAATATGTTCCCGTGAAGCGATGGCAACACCGCAGTAACATGCAATTACAAACTTAGCAGCTTCGCAAGCCTTAGCGCATCCACAGGATGCCGCTTATAAAGCCCTCCCGCCTTGTGTGTCGCACCTGACACCGTCCCGGCGCAAAGCTTTTGTGCCGAAATTTCTTTTTAGTTGAGTCATTTCGTTTTGGTTGGCGTTGCTATTTTGCGTTCTGCTTTTTGCAAGAACGCTGATTTTTACGAAAGAAAAGAATGACATTTGAATCCTTAGGCCTGCATCCGTCCATCCTCGCCGCTCTGACCGAATCGGGCTACACCGCGCCAACCGCGGTACAGTCGCAAGCGATTCCAGCCGCGATCGAAGGCCGTGACCTGCTGGTCTCGTCGCAGACCGGTTCGGGCAAGACGGCAGCATTCATGCTGCCGTCGCTGCACAAACTGGCCAGCGCCGAACAAAGCGCCGCCGGCAAGACGCCGAACCAGGAAATGCAGGCATCGCGCGCCCGCGGCGAGCGTCCACGCTTCAAGGCTGCCCAGCCAAAAATGCTGGTGCTGACGCCAACGCGCGAACTGGCCCTGCAAGTGACCACCAACACCGACAAGTACAGCACCGGCATCCGCCGCATCAAGGCTGTGTCGATCCTGGGCGGCATGCCTTACCCTAAACAGATGCAATTGCTGGCCAAGAATCCCGAGATCCTGGTCGCCACCCCTGGCCGCCTGATCGACCACATGGATTCGGGCAAGATCGACTTCTCGCAACTGGAAATCCTGGTGCTGGACGAAGCCGACCGCATGCTGGACATGGGTTTCATCGACGACATCGAAAAAATCGTCGAAGCGACGCCGGAAGGCCGCCAGACCATGCTGTTCTCGGCAACGCTGGACGGCGTGGTTGGCAACATGGCGCGCCGCATCACGAAAAACCCGCTGGTCATCCAGGTGGCAAGTTCGAGCAACAAGCATGAAAACATCACCCAGCGCGTGCACTTCGTCGACGACCTGTCGCACAAGAACCGCCTGCTGGACCACCTGCTGCGCGACGAATCGCTGGACCAGGCTGTTGTGTTTACCGCCACCAAGCGTGACGCCGACACCATCGCCGACCGCCTGAACATCGCCGGTTTCTCGGCTGCCGCCTTGCACGGCGACATGCATCAGGGCGCGCGCAACCGCACCCTGGACGGCATGCGCCGCGGCCAGGTCAAGGTGCTGGTTGCCACCGACGTTGCCGCCCGCGGCATCGACGTGCCGACGATCACCCACGTGTTCAACTACGATCTGCCGAAGTTCCCGGAAGACTACGTCCACCGCATCGGCCGTACCGGCCGCGCTGGCCGCAATGGCCTGGCCATCTCGCTGGTGAACCACGCTGAAGGCATGAACGTCAAGCGCATCGAGCGCTTCACCAAGCAATTGATCCCGGTCAATGTCATCGAAGGTTTCGAGCCGAAGAAAACGGCATCGGCGCCACGTTCGAGCGCCCGTCCAGGCGGCTGGAAACCAGGCGACAACCGTGGCGGCGCGAAGCCAGGCCAACGCACGTTCAGCAAGCCGGGCGCTCCACGCAAGGACGGCGCACCGAGCACCGGCGGCGGCTACAAGGGTTCCAACCCGCGCAGCACCGACGGCGCACGCCGCAGCTACGGCGACCGTTAATCACGGCGCCCTGCCGCCGGCAGGCGGCAGACAATAAAAAAACGGCCACCAGATCGCTCTGGTGGCCGTTTTTTCATGTCCGGCGCATTTACTTCTTCGACACCTTCTGGCGCGACAGCTTGCGCAGCTTGGCCTGCTCGAAGCGCTGCTGCTGTTCCGGCGTCTCGAGCACCAGCGGCGGCACGGCCACCGGCTTGCGGTTGGCGTCCACGGCCACCATCGTGAAATAGCAGCTGTTGGCGTGGCGCACCAGGCGCTGCTGGATGTTTTCCGTCACCACGCGGATGCCCACTTCCATCGACGTCGTGCCCGTGTAATTGATCGAGGCGAGGAAGGTCACCAGCTCGCCCACGTGGATAGGCTGCAAAAACATCACCTGGTCCACGGACAGGGTCACCACATAGCTGCCCGAATAGCGGCTGGCGCAGGCGTAGGCGACGCTGTCGAGGTATTTCAGGATGGTGCCGCCGTGCACGTTGCCGGAAAAGTTGGCCATATCGGGCGTCATCAGGACCGTCATCGTCAGTTCGTGGGCCGACCAGTTCATCGCGCTGTCCAAAGTGTTCTCCAAAGGGAATGGTTTAAAAATGCATGGGGGATGTGAAAACCGGCCCCAGGGGCCGGTTGCAGGCCTTACAGGCCCAGGGTGTCGATGTCGGCCAGCGATTCGCGGCCCTTGTCGGAAATGTCGTGGCCCTCGCCCTCGGCGCGCGCCACGATATGGGCTTTCTTGCCCAGGAAATAGGCCACGTCCGTGTCCAGCTTGGTCAGCGGATCGGTCGCCACGGCGCGCAGCCCCATGATGCAGCGGCGCAGGAACAGCAGTTGCTGCGCTTTTTCGGTGATGGACAGACGGCCATCGCGGGCGTAGCTGAGCAGCTTCAGCCCGGACAGGCGCTTGGCATTGCGGGCAACGCAAGCGCTGGGGCGCTCGGTCTTGATGCCGCGTGCAACTTGCTCCAGCGCGTCATATTCATCGGTTGTTAATTTCTCGTTCTTCATTACTTTTCCATAAAAGGCCAGGTGTTCGGCCCCCATGGTACGCGCCCCGCTGCGCATCGGCAACAGGCAACGCAAATCTGGCGCCGCCGGCCGTGCGGCCGGGCGGCTGAAACGCGGGCCCGGGCGCCCTTATTTGTAGGTGCGCAGCAGCAGCCAGGCCAAGCCGCAACCGGCCACGGCACCCACTACCGCCAGCGCCATCAGGCTTTTTCCCGTCATCACGGGACGCCTGCCCAGATAGATTTTGTTATGCAAGGAATTGCCCATGATGGTCTCCTGTACAAGAATTTTTATGATGTCTCATTATAAGAACAGAATCGTGACGGCCGCATGACACACAGCAGTTAGCGTTTTATTTGTATCCACTCGGCAACGTTTATTGGCATTTTTGTTGTTTAATTGGCGCGGCTATCGAGCCGCCTGCGCAATCCATTTCCGACTGGAAATAAACAGCGCGCGGCAACGCCGCGGCTGCCGTTCAGTTGCGCGGCAAGCCGCGTTCAAGCCATCCTGACGGGCGGCGGCGGCGGCGTCGGTTCCTCGACGGGCACGGGATCGACGTGCGGCGGCTTTTCCGGCGGCGGCGCAAGCGGATCGCCTTCGGGCGGCGGCGGGATATCCGGTTCTGGCGTGCTGTGCGCACGCAGCGGGGCGGGACGGAATGGTGGCTGCATGGTGGTCTCCTTTGCCACCACTGTAGCCGATGCCGCGAATGCCCGGCGCCCGCCTGTGGCAGGGCCGGGGAACCAAACGGCGCGGCGCCACTCCAACCTTGCACGCATGGGCGTTAACTCCCGGGAAAGCAGGCAAGACGGCAAGCAATGGCGCGCAAAAAAATTCTTTTCATGGCCGAGGCCGTGACCCTGGCCCACGTAGGCCGCCCTCTGAGCCTGGCCCAGGGCCTGGCCGAGGACGAATACGAGGTGCATTTTGCGTGCACCGACGGTTACGACTTCTGCTTCCAGCAGGCGTCCTTCCGGCGCTGGCATATCGACAGTATTTCCTCTCAACAATTTCTGCAGGCGCTGGCCAGCGGCAAGCCCGTCTACACGGAAAGCACGCTGCTGCGTTACGTGGAAGACGACCTGCGCCTGCTGCAAGCCGTCCGGCCCGACCTCGTGATCGGCGACTTCCGCCTGTCGCTATCGGTCAGCGCCCGCCTGCAGCACATACCCTACCTTGCGGTCAGCAACGCCTACTGGAGTCCGTATGTGCGCCAGCACTACACGGTGCCCAGCCTGCCCCTGACGGGCGTGCTGCCCGTCTGGCTGGCCGATCCCCTGTTCCGCCTGATCCGCCCGCTGGCCTTCGCCGCGCACGCCGCGCCGCTGAACCGCGTGCGCCGCCGCCACGGCCTGGCGTCGCTGGGCAGCGACCTGCGCCGCACCTACACGGATGCGGACCGCACCCTGTATGCGGATATCGCGCAACTGTTCCCGCCCCAGGCCATGCCGCCCACGCACGACTACCTGGGCGCCGTCATCTGGGCGCCGCCCCTCGAACTGCCGGACTGGTGGCGGCGGCCTGAACTGAGCAGCGGACGCCCCATCATCTACGTCACCCTGGGCAGTTCCGGCCAGGGCCAGCTGTTGCCGCGCGTGCTGCGCGCACTGGCGCCCCTGCCCGTCACCGTGCTGGCGGCCACGGCCGGCACCATCCGCCTCGACGCCGTGCCGCCGAACGCCTTTGTCGCCCCCTTCCTGCCCGGCGACGCGGCTGCCCGGCGCGCCAGTGTCGTGATCTGCAACGGCGGCAGTCCCACCAGCCAGCAGGCGCTGACGGCCGGCGTGCCCGTAATCGGCATCGCCGGCAACCTCGACCAGTTCCTCAACATGCACGGCGTCGTGGGCGCCGGCGCCGGCCTGCTGCTGCGCGCCGACCGCTTCCAGGAAACGGCCCTGCGCCGTGCCGCCACGCGCCTGCTCGACGACAGCCCCACCCGGCTGGCCGCGCGGCAACTGGCGACGGCATTCCAGGCCTGCCTGCCGGGGCCGCGCCTGCGCACGCATATGCAAGCGCTGCTGCAGTGACGGCCCGGCGTCGGCTTTTCTTACAGCGCGCCTGGCCGCACCTGCACTACGTCAACAGCAGTGCGCCAAGTCCTTGATTTCAAAAGAACCTCCTGCCCTGGCATGGAAGTCGCTTAAGTCTGGCCATGAGCACCTGCCGACAGGACTCAGGCAAGACTTCCAGACTCACTCAACCACGAGGTGAACAAAATGAAATTTTCTAAATTGAAACTGCTCCCGGCCGCAGCGGCACTGGCCATGCTGTGCGCAGCCGGTAGCGCACAAGCGGGCGCCTACGGCTATTCCTATAACAACATCTTCGGCCTGGTGATCGCCGTGCCGACGGGCCAGATCACGGTGGCCAACAGCACTACCATCTCGCGCAGCACGGCCACCCTGAACGGCGTGAGCGTCATCAACGGCGGCGCCGGTTCGCTCGACGCGCCGCGCGCCAACGTGGGCGCCGTCACCAAGGGCGAGAACGACTTCACGCAGCAAGGCCCCGCCGGCAACTATTCGCGCGGCGATGCGCAGATCGTCAGCACGCAGTTCCCCTCGTTCCCGCCGGGCTCGACCTCCACCCAGGCCGTGAACGTGGCCGAGGCCCACCTCGACGGTCCATCCGGCACGGCCGACGCATCCGGCCGCAACGGCTCGACCACGGGCTTCTCCGTCGATTTCGTCGTCGGCTCGCCCACGGCGACGCTGAGCTTCGACTTCCTGGCCTCGCCCTTCATGCAGGTCTTCCTGCAAAGCACGGTGGGCGTCCTGTCCACGGCGACGGCCAACCTGGTGGTCACCTTCACCATCACCGACGCCACCGGCGCCACGGTATTCAACTGGACGCCCGATGGCGTGGTCGGCTCGGGCATCTTCGGCGGCACGGAGAACACCGATGACGCCAACCTGAACACCAGCCTGGCGACCAACTTCCTGACGCGCGGCAACCTGTTCACCTACGACCCCACCGGCTGCGGCTCGCCCACGGGCACGGGCGTGGGCACGGGCTGCGGCGGCAACTTCAGCTCGGTCAGCAATGCCCTGACGGCCGGCAACTACACCTTGACCTTGAACGCGGTGGAAAGCGTGGACCTGGTGAAACAAGCTGCCACGCCGGAACCCGGCACCCTGGCCTTGCTGGGCCTGGGCCTGGCGGGCCTGGGCTACGCCCGCCGCCGCAAGCTTGCCGCCTGAACCATGCAACAGGGGGGACTCACAGGCGAGGGGGTATCTCCTCGCCTTTTTTATGCGGCAAGCCTGTCGGCTTTCCTTACAGCCTGGCGCCGTCGACACTACCATGCCACCGTACCGGCCAGGCGATGAGGATGTTTCATGAGAAATTTTTTCAGCAGCGGCTCCGTTCCCCGCGTTCCCGCAATACTGCTGGCCATGCTGTTGCTGGCAGCCAGCGGCGGCGCCAGCGCCGCCGCCTACGGTTACTCCTACACGAACATCTTTGGCCTGGTCATCAGCACTCCCACCGGCACCACCTCGGTCATCAGCAATATCGACCTGTCGCGCACGACGGCCACCGTCAACGGCAGCAGCGTCATCCGTGGAGGCGCCAACCAGATTGATGCACCACAAGCGACACGCGGCGCCGTCAGCAAAGGGGAAAACGATTTTACGCAGCAAGGCATGGGCCAGGCCTCGTACGCGCGCGGCGAGGCGCAAATCGTCAGCTCGCAGATCCCCCCTTTTCCACCGGGCTCGACCAGCACGCACACGGTAAATGCGGCGGAAACCTTCCTGACGGGCGGCGGCAGCGCCGACGCTTCGGGACGCAACGGCTCCGCCACGGCCATGGCCGTCAATTTCGTCGTCGGCCAGCCGGGCGCCACCCTGGCCTTCGACTTCCAGGCCCAGCCCTACATGCAGCTGTACCTGGACGCGCTGGCCGCCACGGGTTCGGCGGCCACCACCAACATGGCGCTGACGTTTACCATCATCGACGAAAACGGGGCCATCGTCTTCAACTGGGCGCCCGACGGCAGCCTGGGCTCGGGCATCCTGGGCGGCACGGAACTGGCCGATGCCGCCAGCCTCAATACGGGCTACGCGCAGACGCCGCTGACCAGCGGCAGCGTGTTTACCTATGACCCCAGCGGCTGCGGCGCGCCCACGGGCACGGGCATCGGCACGACGTGCGGCGGGCAGTATGGCGCCGTCACGGACGCGCTGGCGGCCGGCAGCTATACCCTGGTGTTGAACATGCTCAACAGCTCCGAACTGGCCTATGTGCCGGCGGCCACGCCGATGCCGCTACCGGGCACCTTGCCGCTGCTGGCAGCCGGCCTGGGCGTATTGGCGCTGGCGCCCCGGCGGCGCGGCGCGCCACCTCATGGCCCGCTGGCCGGCGCGACGATCAGCTCGCGTAGCGGCCGGCGCAAGGAGCGCGCCTGGGCCGCCGGCCCGGCGCCTATGCGCCCGAGAAACACGGCCCGGTCAAACGCCGCCGGCCCCAGCACGGCCTGGCACTGCACCGCCAGCTCCTGCGCCAGCTCCGGCATGCCTTCGGTGCGCGAAAAGGTGCGCCGTTCGCGCACGTAGCGGGCGAAGATCAGCGGCGTCAGTTCCGGCTGCAACTGCAGGCCCAGCCGCGTGGCCGTCAGCCAGAAGCGCTGCATGGCGCGCCCTGCGGCCACGTAATCGTCGACATGGCGCGGCGACGCATCGGCCAGCAACGCGAAATGCGCGGCGCAGGAGATGCCAGGCAGCAAGTCCATCTGCAGCCGGGGCGCCAGCGTGCCGGCCAGCCAGGTATTGAAGAAATCCACGCGGCGCCAGCTCTGCATGACCCAGCGCATCAGGCGCGCCGTCATCGGGTCCACGCCCAGCGCCTGGTCGGGGATGCGGTCGGCGCTGAAACGCGCGCCCCACTCGATGACGTCGCGGTGCACCTTGTGCGCCTCGGGCATGGTCAGACGCAGGCGGGCATTGGCGAACATCAGCCGCGCGCAGGCCAGGCGCGCGCGCGCGCCCTCGTACCACTGCACCGTGTAGCCGGGCGGCAAGCAGGCATCGAGCGCGGCCTTTTCGCTGGCGCGCAGCCGGCGCGTGCTGAGCCGGCGCCGCTGCACGCTGCGCTGCGGCAAAAAGGCCGCCAGCGGGTCGGGCAGCAGGCCGGGGCTGTCGACCAGGTAGGCGTCGAAGGTGGGCAGGGTGTCGGGCATGGCCATGCGCCGGCGCGCTTCCATGCGCAAGCCGTGGCTGCTGGCCGCCAGCGCCAGGCTTTCGAGCAGGGCGCCCAGCGACAGCTGGCTGGGATGGCCGTCGAGGTCGTACACGCAGTGGCTGCGCGTATCGAAGCCATGCACGACGACGTGGCGCGGCTCGACGATCTCAAAGCGCCACGGCTGCGTGTTGTCGCCGCTGGGCGCCCAGCGCGCCTGGTCGAGGATGTTTTCCAGTATGGGATCGAGCTGCGGTGCTTGCGTCATTTACGCCCCCTGCGCCGCACGCCGGCGCTTGATGATGGCCATTGCCAGCCGTTGCAGCGGGTGGCGGTTGCCGCCCGGACGCCAGGTATGCACGAACTTGTTGCGGTAGGCATCGAAATGCATGCCATGGGGCGCGGCCAGTACCTTGCCCCGTTTTAACAGGATTTTCAAGGCTTCCGTGGCGGCCGCGCCCGCGCACAGCTGGCAGCCCATGATGGTGGACGGTCCGCGCCGCTCCTTCAGGTTGATGGCGGACGGGTCGACCAGATACGGGCCGTGCAGGCCGGCCGGCGCCAGGCCGACGAGAAAGCGCAGGGCTTTTTCTTCTTCCGGCAAGTCGCCCCAGCCAAAATAGTCTTCGAACGTCATGCCGCCGGGCAGGAAATTGAGCACGGCCGTGCCCATGCCCAGCGGCGCGGCCGTGATGGCCGGTATGCGCAGGCGCGCGCAGGTGGCGAAGGTGGCCTGGCGCGCGGGAAAGGCGAAGAAATCGAGGCCGTCCACGTACAGGTCGACGCCGGCAAAGAACTCGGCCAGGTTGCTGTCGTGTATGCCGTCGGGAAACTGCTTGATGTCAAGCTCGGGATTGATGTCCATCGCCATGCGCGCCAGCACGCCGGCCTTCGGCTGGCCCAGGGTGGACATCATGGCGCCGGCCTGGCGGTTGAAGTTGGCGATATCGAAGGTGTCGAAGTCGGCGATGTGAAAGGCGCCGATGCCCAGCCGGGCCAGGGTCAGCAAGTGCACGCCGCCCACGCCGCCCATGCCGGCAATGGCCACGCGCTTGCCGCGCAAGCTGTTTTGCTCTGCCTGCGTGACCCAGCCCAGGTTGCGGGCGAACGCCGCGTGATAGGAAAAACCGTCCGTCATGCTCACCTCGTATAGACGTCCCCAAGGGACCAAGGAAAGTTGGACAGCTGGCCAAATGAAAAGTTCCTTCAACGATGAAGGAACGTGTGCTGCGTCTACATGGGCGCCCGGGTTAGCGTGGCAAACGCACCTGGGCCGCCGTGCCGGCGGAACGCGGCACGGCTGCCGCCGCGCCCACCTTGAACACGCTGACGATCTGCGCCAGGCCGGCCGCCTGCTCGTTCATCGCTTGCGCCGCCGCCGACGCCTGCTCGACGAGGGCCGAGTTTTGCTGCGTCATGTTGTCCATCTCGACGATGGCCTGGTTGATCTGCTCGATGCCGGCGCTCTGCTCGGCGCTGGCCGAGGAAATCTCGGCCACGATATCGGTGACGTGCTGCACGCTGGAAACGACCTTTTCCATCGTTTCGCCCGCCAGGGCCACGAGTTTTTCACCGGCGCCCACTTGCTCGGCGGAACTGTCGATCAATTGCTTGATCTCCTTCGCGGCAGCAGCCGAACGCTGCGCCAGGTTGCGCACCTCGCTGGCGACGACGGCGAAACCACGGCCCTGCTCGCCCGCGCGCGCCGCTTCCACGGCCGCGTTCAGGGCCAAAATATTCGTCTGGAACGCGATGCCGTCGATGACGGCGATGATGTCGCCGATCTTCTTCGACGAGGCATTGATGGCGCCCATGGTGTCGACCACCTGGCTCACCACGCCGCCCGCCTGGCTCGCCACTTGCGAGGCGGAAATGGCCAGCTGGTTGGCCTGGCGCGCATTGTCCGCATTCTGGCGCACGGTGGAGGTCATCTCTTCCATGGTGGAAGCCGTTTCTTCCAAGGAACCCGCCTGCTGTTCCGTGCGCGCCGACAGGTCGTGGTTGCCCGAGGCGATTTCGCCCGACGCCGTGGAAATGGATTCCGCATCGTTGCGCACCTGGCTTACCAGATGCGCCAGGTTGTCGCGCATGGCCTTGATCGCCATCAACAGACTGGACGTGTCGCCGGGGCGCGTGTCGATCTGCGTCGTCAGGTCACCCTGGGCGATCTGCGCCACGATGGCCGCCGCATAATCAGGTTCGCCACCGAGCTGGGCCAGGATGCGGCGCAGCATCAGGGCCGCCAGCGCGCCCACCACCAGCATCAGCGCGCCGCCGATGGCCAGCAGCACGCCCGCCTGGGCCCAGAACTTGTGGTTGATGTCATCGATGTAGGTGCCCGTGCCGATCAGCCAGTCCCACGGCGCAAATTTCACCACGGCATACATCTTCGCCACCGGCTCCTTCACGCCGGGACGCGTGCCGTCCGCCTGCACCAGGCCGATGCGGCTGTTGGCCAGCGCGGCGCGGTAGCGGTCGCCCGACTGCTTCATGTTCTTTTGCGGCACGCCGATGCGCGACGCATTCGGGTGCACGTACAGCAAGTCGGTGCTGAAATCGCGCACGAAATAATACATCTCGTCCTTGACGAAGCTGCCGATGGCCAGCCTGGCCTGCTGCTGGGCCTGCTCACGCGTCAGCTTGCCCGACTGTTCCAGCGCATATGCCTTTTCCACCGAGGCGTTGGCCAGCTCCACCAGCACCGTCAGTTGCTCGACGCGCTCGGCCATCATGGTCTGGCGCAGCGAATACAGGGAAAAGGAAGCGATGAGGACGATGCCCAGCAAGGTGCTGAAACACAACAACAGAATGCGCGAACGGAGAGTCATGGGAGCCTGGGTAGAAAAAAACGTGGAATTATAAACAATTTCCCTGTGGAAATCTTTTCGGAAAAGCAAAGCGGGCGGCGCTACCGGGCTGATGCCCGGCAGGCACCGCCCGCATATGTCCTGCTGAAATCTTGCTGAAAAGTCAGGCCAAGGCTTCCTTGGCCGCCTCTTCCGGCGTCAAGCCATCGTAGAACTGGTCGGTGAACCACTCGACCTGCTCTTCGATATGGTCCTGCGCCTGCGCCACGGTGGCGCCGCCAGCCACGAGGAAGCCTTCGACTTCGATACACCAGTTGATCAATTCCAGGGTTTCCGGATCGAGTTCTTCTTTCTTAGCCATCGTGCTGTCCTTGCGTATTTACGTTATAAAACTGCGGTATTACATCCATTGCCGACAGTTTAACAGCTTCGCGGCCATGCCGACGCCTGCACGCGATCAAGAAGTATTACTTGACGGCAACATTTTTACGTTCCGGATACAAGACCACCTGCACGTAATTGTTCATGTCCAGGTAACGCTGCGCCGCCTGCCTGATGGCTTGTGGCGTGATGGCCCGCACGCGCTGCTCGAAACGCAGGATGTGCGCGGGGTCGCGGCCCTGGGTCACGGAAGCCATCAGCTGGCTCATCCAGTAATTATTTTCCCGCAAGGACTTCTGCTGGCGCGTGATCCAGTTCAGCTTGACCTTTTCGAGGTCCGCCGCCGATGGCCCGTCCGTCTTCATCTTGCTGATTTCGGCAAAGGCGGCGGCGATCACCTTGTCGACATGTTCCGGCCCTGTCGGCAGGTTCAGCGCCACCGAATAGTAGCCGTACGGATGCTGGCCCATGGCCGTCTCGAAGCCGCCGCCGTAGATCATGCCCATCTTTTCACGCAGCACTTCGATGACTTTCAGGTTCAGCACCTCGCCCAGCGCCTGCAGGGTCAGCTTTTGCTCTTCCGAATACGCCACGTTGCCATTGAAGGAGATGGAAATCGTGCTCTTCGGCTCGCTGCCCATGTAGACATTCTTCTTGACCACGCCGCTCACGGGGCGCAAGCCCACGTCGCGGTAGGCATGCGCCACTTCGCCCGCGGGCAAGGTGCCCAGGTAGCCGGCGATCAAAGGCTTGATCTTGTCGAGCTGAAAACTGCCCGTGAAGATGAACGTCATGCCGCGCGCGCTGGAAAAGCGCTGGCGGAAGATTTCCAGCGAACGCTCCAGGCCCACCTTGTCGAAATCGGCCGCGCGCGGCACGCCGTCGACGCGGGGGCTGTCGCCGAACGTGGCGTGCTGGACGGCGTCATAAAACACGGCTTCCGGCTGCGCCATGCTGTTTTTCGCCAGGTCCTGCTGCTTGCCGATGAAGGACTGGTACAGGCCCGCATCCTTGCGCACGTCGTTGAAGTACAGGGTCACCAGCTGCAGCATGGCTTCCACGTCGGCGCTGCTGGCCGAAGCGCCAAAGCCTTCGCTCAGTTCGCCCAGCGAGGCGCCCACGTTGACCGTCTTGCCAGCCAACACTTTTTGCAGGTCCAGCGGCGCCAGATCCTTCAAGCCCATGCTGCCGACGACGGCGCTGGCGTAGCGGGCGTTGTAGATGTCGGCGTCGCCGAACAGCGACTGGCCGCCGAAGCGGGTCGAGCCCATCAGCACCTGGTCGTTCTTGAAGTCCGTCGGTTTCAGCAGCACGCGCACGCCATTGCCCAGAATCAGCTCCGTCACGCCGATGGCGCTGTTGAGCTTTTCCGAGACGATGCTGCCGCCGGCCGGCGGGCCATCCATCAGCTTGCTGGCCAGCACCTTTTCCGTGCGCGGCTCGACGGTTTGCTGCTCGGCCTGCGCCACGGCGTCGAGCAATTGCTGCTGCGTCGGCACGTTCGAGGCCGCATCACCCGCCTTCGGTTCGGCGCCCATGAAGACCACCAGCTTCTTTTGCTGGTCGGGGATCACCTTGGCCACCGTCTCGTTGATTTCCCGCAAGGTCACCTGCGGCAAGAGTTCCTGCGCGTACATCAGCTCGTTGGCGATGCCGGGGATGGCTTCCTGTTCCAGGAAATTGCGCGAATACTCGGCCACGAAGCCCGAGGAATCGGATTTGTCGCGTTCGCTGTACGCGCGCTCGTAGTTGCGCAGCATGTCCTTGCGCGCACGGTCCAGCTCGTCCTGGCTGAAGCCGAAGCGGCGCGCCCGCTCGTCTTCCTGCACCAGCGCGTCGATGGCCGGCTGCACGCCGCCCTTGCCCAGCAAGGCATACGCGCTGAACGATTCATAGCCGCGCACCAGCTTGCCCATGCTGCTGCCGCCCTGGATGAACGGCGGATTGGCCTGCTGCGTCAATTCCTGCATGCGCGCGCTGAGCATCTGGCCGTACAGGTTCTCGATCATCTGGCGGCGGTAGTCGGCGATGGTGACGGGTTCCTGCGCGGGACGGATGGGGTAGCGGATGAAGACGCTGTCGTCGGGCGCTTCCTTGTCCGTGATCACCAGCGCTTCCGTCTGCGCGCGCTGCGGCACTTCCGCATACAGGCGCGGACGCGGTGTCGCGGGGTTTTTCAGCTTGCCGAAATGCTGCCGGATCAGCTTTTCAGCCTGGCCCGGCTCCACGTCACCGACCACCATCACGGCCATCAGGTCGGGACGGTACCAATCCTTGTAGAAACGCTTGATGGCCTCGGGCTTGAAGGTTTTCAGCACCGATTCCTTGCCAATCGGCATGCGCTGCGCATAGCGCGAGCCGTTCAGCAGCTTCGGATACAGCACCTTGTTCATGCGGTCGCTGGCACCCTTGCCCAGGCGCGCCTCTTCCAGCACGATGCCGCGCTCGCTGTTGATGTCGGCCGGATTGAATTTCAAGCCATGCGCCCAGTCTTCCAGCACGAGAAAACCCTTTTCCAGGTTCTCCTTCCTGTTCGTCGGAATCGGCAGCACGTAGACGGTTTCATCGAAACTCGTGTAGGCGTTCAGGTCGGCGCCGAACTTCACGCCGATCGATTGCAAATAGGAAATGAGTTCATTGCGCTTGAAATGCGTGGAACCATTGAACGCCATGTGTTCCGTGAAATGCGCCAGGCCTTGCTGGTCATCGTCTTCCAGGATGGAGCCGGCTTTCACCACCAGGCGCAGCTCGACTTTCTGCGCGGGACGGGCATTTTTCTTGATGTAATAGGTCAGGCCGTTTGGCAGTTTGCCGACGGTCACTTCTGGTGCCAGCGGCAGGGGGTCGCTCAAACGGATTTCCGCCTGGGCCAGGCAGGCGCACGCCAGCAAGACGGCGCCCGAGATCAGGCGTAATTTACTCAGCTTCATGTATTCTCAACGGTAAGATTCAGTAGACATACCTTACACTGAAATCCTGTTTCCGCCATTAAAAATAGCTTAGGGAAAACTCCTTTCCCCCGGCAACTTTGCCGAACGACAAACTCATCCGTGCCCTGCCGCTTTTTTTCAATTGTGCTAAAGTATTGCCGCCGGTCATGTGGACCGGCACAACGACGTCTTCGGGGCGGGGTGCGATTCCCCACCGGCGGTAAGACCGGCAACGGTCAAGCCCGCGAGCGCTTTCCAGGCACCGCTTGGCGAGGTCAGCAGATCCGGTGTGATTCCGGGGCCGACGGTATAGTCCGGATGAAAGAAGATGTGCAGTAGTGTGATGTCCCATCGCCACGGCGATGCGGCCAGTTGCGTCTATTCGCTTGCCCTGCAGCGTTTTTCGCCTATGCGAGGAGCGTTTCACCATGTTAGTCAACAGCTATACCCTGCTTTCCAGCGACCTCGAAGGTCGCATCCAGTCCGCCCTGGCCGCCATGCGCGCCGGCATTCCCGTCATCCTGCTCGACGATTTCGACCGCGAAAACGAAGCCGACCTGATCCTGTCTGCCGAGAAACTCACCAACGAAACCATGGCCCTCTTGATCCGCGAATGCAGCGGCATCGTCTGCCTGTGCCTGCCGACGGATGTCGTCAGCAAGCTGGAATTGCCGCCCATGTCGTCCGACAACGGCAGCCGCTATGGCACGCCGTTCACGGTATCCATCGAGGCGCGCGACGGCGTCACGACGGGCGTGTCGGCCGCCGACCGCGTCACCACCATCCGCGCCGCCATCGCGCCGGACGCCAAGCCGGCCGACCTGGTACGCCCCGGCCACGTCTTCCCCCTGCGCGCCGCGCCCGGCGGCGTGCTCGAACGCCGCGGCCACACGGAAGGCTCCGTCGACCTGTCGCGCCTGGCGGGCCTGAACCCGGCCGCCGTGCTGTGCGAGCTGATGAATCCGGACGGTACCATGATGCGCGGCGACGATATCGAGCGCTTCGCCGAGCTGCACGGCATGCCGATCCTCACCATCGAAGAGCTGGTCGAATGGCGCAGCAAGCACGGGAAATAAGCGTGCCCTAAGCGCTCACGCGGCGGCCACGGCCTTCGGCACATGCACGTGCCGGTAGACGAGGCCCGCCGCCAGGCCATACGCGGCGGCGATCGTCGCGTAGGCCAGCGGCAGGCGCAGCGACCAGTCGGGCAGCATATGCAGGATGCTGCCGATCAGCGCCACGCCCACCAGCGCGCCGATTTGGCGGTTCGCATTCAGGGCCGCCGCCGCGCTGTTCGCATGTTGCTTGCCGGCCACCTGCATCACGGTGGCCGTCATGGCGGGAATGGCGATGCCGATGGCCACATTCATGACGGCCGTGCCCAGCGCCAGCCAGCCATACGGCGTACCCGGACGCAAGCCCATCAGCAGCAAGGCCATGACGGCGCCCACCAGCAAGCCCGCCAGCATGGGCCTACGCGTGCCATGGCGCGCCGCAATACTTCCCGCCATGAAATTGCCCACCGTATAGGCCGCCATCATGGGCAGCAGGCGCAAGCCCGACTGCAGGGCGTCGGCGCCGCCCGACTGCTGCAAAAACAGGCTCAACAAGAACAATTGCCCGAACACGCAGAAATTGATCAGAAAGCCCACGCCATTGGCCGCGCCGAAGCTGCTGCTGTGAAACAGTTCACGCGGCAACAACGGATGGCTGCCGCTGCGCTCGCGCCGCAGCAAATGCCAGGCCGACAGCAAGGTCAAGGCGCCCGCCGCCAGCACGCCGGGCGACAGCCAGCCCAGCACGGGGCCTTCGATCAGCACGAAACTGAGGCCCGCCAGCGCCGCCACGCCCAGCGCATGGCTGAACAGCGACAGATCGCGCGGCTGGCGCGCCGGCGCCACCAAGAGCTGCTGCGCCATGACGATGGCCAGCACGCCCAGCGGCACGTTGACCCAGAACACGCTGCGCCAGCCGAACTGGTGCACGAGGATGCCGCCGATCAGGGGGCCGGACGCACCGGCCACGCCCACCAGCGCCGACCAGGCACCGAGCATGCGCGTGCGTTCGCGCTCGTCGTCAAAACTGTGCGTGAGCAGGCTGAGCGAACTGGGCATGAACAGGGCCGCGCCCGCCCCCTGCAGCAGGCGCGCGGCCGTGAGGAAATGCCCGTCGGGCGCGGCGCCGCACAGCACCGAGCCGAGCAGGAAGACGCCCAGGCCGCCCTGGTACACGGCTTTCGGCCCGTAGCGGTCGGCCAGCGCGCCGCCGGCCAGCAGCAGCGCGGCGAACGTCAGGGTGTAGCCATCGACCACCCAGACCAGGCCCGTCAGCGGAATATGCAAGTCCAGCGCGATATCGGACAGCGCCACGTTGACGGCCGTGACGTCGAGCATGGCCATGACGAAGCCGAAGGCCAGGGTCAGCAGGATCAAGCCGCTGGCGCGGCGTGGTGTGGGGGCAATCATGATATTTCCTTGCAGGGACAACGGGGCAGCCAGTATGCGAGCGTTGCACGATGCAGTAAACAGGCATAAACTCGGCACCTTGATGCAAAAATGCATCACCATATGCAATAGGAGAAGCAGCTTGGACTGGGATAACGCACGCATCTTTCTGGCCATCGGCCGGGCCGGCACCCTGCGCGCCGCGGCCGCCCTGCTGTGCATCGACCAGGCCACGTGCGGGCGCCGCCTGGCCGCGCTGGAAAGCTCGCTGGGCGCCACCCTGTTCCTGCGCACGCCGTCGGGCTACGTGCCCACGCCGGCCGGCGAGCTGGCGCTGACGGCCGCCGAAGCGATGGAGCGGGCGGCCGACAAGCTGCAGCGCGAGATGCAGGGCGTCGATACCCGTTTAAGCGGCCTGGTGCGCGTGGCCACCACGGACACCATGGCCAGCCATTTCGTCATCCGCGCCATGCAGCGGCTGCACGCGGCCCACCCGGACATCCGCATCGTGCTCAACGTGGCGCCCGCGCTGGCCAGCCTGACGCGGCGCGAGGCGGACCTGGCCGTGCGCGGCGTGCGCCCCACCGACCCGGACCTGATCTCGCGCCACCTCGTCAAGCGCAGCCTGGGCCTGTACGCCTCAAAAAGCTACCTGGCCGAACGGGGCGAACCCGTGCGCGGCACGGCGCTGGCCGGCCATGACATCGTCATCTACCACCAGTCCGTGACGCCGCGCCATGCCGAGAAAATCGCGGGCGAGCCCGTCGCCAACGCCCGGGTCGCCATGGAAGTCAATTCGGCGGCCATGCTGCAGGAAGCCACGCGCGCGGGCCTGGGCGTGGCCGAGCTGGCCACCCACCTGGGCGACATCGACCCGCAGCTCGTGCGCATCTGGCCCGAGCGGGCGGAAAGCTACGACGTGTGGCTCGTCATGCACGCCGACCTGAACCGCTCGGCCCGCGTGCGCGCGGCGGCCGACGCCATCATTGCCAGCGTGGCCGGTCAATAGCCAGGCTGCCAGCCACGGCCGCACTGCTGCACAATCGCTTGTATCGAACGCATGCAATGTTAAGATGCCATGATGACCCTCTCCGTCTCCCTCATCATCAGCCTGCGCCGCCTGCACCGGGCCACCATGGCCTGGCTGGTCAGCTGGTGGCGCATGCTGCATTTCGCCATCCTCGTGTTTTCGCTGGCCCTGTCGCCGTCGAGCTATAACCGCGACAACCGCCCCATCCTCGCGCACCGGCTGGTAACGAACACGGCGCCCAACCTCGTGTGGTTCAGCGTGGCCTGCGCGCTCGTCAGCCTGGTGCTGATCCGCATCGTCGTCGTCAGCGCGCAAAGCTACGGCCTGTCGCGCTATGCGCTGGAAATGGTGGTGCGCGTGCTGGTGCTGGAACTGATACCGCTGACGGCCGCCCTGTTCGTCGCCCTGCGCCTGACCCTGCCCGACGGCATTGCGTTTGCGCAAATGCGCTCGTCCGGCATGCTCGACACCATGCAGCGCCAGGGCATCGACCTGCTGCGCCGCGAGTACTTTCCACGCGTCATGTCCGGCATCTTCGCCGTGTGGATGCTGGCCATCGTCAGCTGCGTCACCTCGCTTATCCTCGCCTACCTGACGATCTACGGTTTTACGCCGTGGGCGCTGCAAGGCTACACGCGCGTGGTGGGACAGATCTTCAATCCGGCCGTGGCCCTGATCCTGATGCTCAAGGTCATCTTCTTCAGCTTTGCCGTGGCCCTGATTCCGCTGGCCGCCTCCTATTATCCGGAAGACCCGCACGGGCGGCGCAACCGCCTGTGGGCCGCGCACGGCCTGTCCGAAATGCTGCGCCTGTTTTCCGTCATCCTGCTGATCGAAGTGGCTTCGCTGATGGGTAATTACTACTGATGCCCCGCCCGCCACCGCCAGCGATCCCCGAACCACCCATACGAGAGCCAGAATCCATGAGCCAGAGCCAGCCCCCCAATCCCGACCAGGTCGACGTCACGGCGCCCGCCGGCCTCACGCAAGATTCCGTGCTGCCCGCGCCGCCGCCCGTGCGCCACGCCGAACTGAAGGCGGCCATCCTGCTCGTCTTCATGTTCGTGCTGATGGCCGGCTCCGTCGTCTACCTGATGTATGCGCGCGGCGCCTTTGAGGCAACGCAAACCCTGGTGCTGACGGCCGACGATTCGGACGGCGTGGGCGTGGGCGCCGACCTGACCTTTTCCGGCTTTCCCATCGGCCGCGTGCAGCGCATCGAACTGGCGCCGGACGGCCGCGCGCGCGTCATCATCGACGTGCCGCGCAAGGATGCGCACTGGCTGCGCAGCAGCTCCATCTTCACGCTCGAACGGGGCATCGTGGGCGGCGCCAAGCTGCGCGCCTACAGCGGCATCCTGACCGACCCGCCGCTGCCCGACGACGCCACGCGCGACCTGCTGGTGGGCGACATGGCGGCGGAAATCCCCCGCCTGCTGGCCGCCGCGAAAGACCTGCTCAACAACCTGGGCAGCCTGACGGGCGCCGATTCCCCGCTCGACGGCACCTTGCGCAACGTGCAGGCCGTCACCGGCAAGCTGAGCGGCCCCGGCGGCGCCATGGGCTTGCTGACGGGCGACGACAAGCAGTCGCGCCTGCTCGTCGAGCGGGCCAACGCCCTGCTCGTCACTGCCGACCAGCTGGCGCGCCGCACGGATGGCCTGGTAGCCAACGCCGATACGCGCGTCTTCGGCGAAAAAGGGGTCATGACGGATGCGCAGGCCACCATCGTGCAGCTGAACGCCCTGCTGGCCGACACGCGCGCCAGCCTGAAAAAAGTCGACGCCGTGCTGGTCGAGGCGCAAGCCGTGGGCGCCAACGCCCGGGTGGCGACCGCCGACCTGGGCCCGCTGCGCGCGGACGTGGAAAGCAATCTGCGCAAGGTCGAGCAGCTGGTCAATGAAATCAACCGCAAATGGCCATTCAAGCGCAATCCGGAGATCAAACTGCCATGATGAATATCAAGCTCCTCTTGCCTGCCCTGCTAGTGACGGCGCTGGCCGCCTGCTCCAGCGGCCCGCCCGTGCCGGACTGGAAGATGAATGCGCAAAGTTCCGTCGAGCGTTTTCAAGCCGCTTACCTGGGCGGCAACGCCCTCGTCGAGCAGACGGAATTCCGCCGCGCCCGCAGCCAGGTGGCGGGCACGGGCAAGCTCGAACTGGTGGCGCGCATCGAGCTGCTGCGCTGCGCCGCGCGCGTGGCCAGCCTGGCCTTCGACGATTGCGCGGGCTTCGACGCCCTGAAAGCCGACGCGAGCGACGCCGACCGCGCGTATGCGGCTTACCTGGCCGGCAAGGCGCAAGGGGCCGACGTCGCCCTGCTGCCGGAAGCGCAGCGCGCGGCCGCCGGTGCCGCATCCGACACGGCCGCCGCCAGCGCCGTGGCGGCCATCGATGACCCGCTGTCGCGGCTGGTGGCGGCCGGCGTGCTGCTGCGCTCGGGCCGCGCCACGCCGGAATTGCTCGACACGGCCGTGGCCACGGCCTCGGACCAGGGCTGGCGCCATCCGCTGCTGGCCTGGCTGGGCGTGCAGCGCCTGCGCGCCGAACAGGCGGGCGATGCGCCAGCGGCGCAGCGCATCGCGCGGCGCATGGCGGTCGTGGAGCAGCCGCCGGCGCCCTGAAGATAACGCTGGCAAGCCCAAGGCAGGCAGAATCGGGCATAATCGAGCCAGGATGACAGCCATGCCGTGCAGGCAGCGAGGTGTGACGATGCAGTTCGAGGATTTCGACTTTTCCACCCCCGAGCCAGGCAAGCACGGCGAGGGCCCGCCTGGCGACGGCGCCCCGGCCGCCACGGCCGTGCGCCTGC
The DNA here is from genome assembly GCF_900156175.1 of Janthinobacterium sp. TND4EL3. Classification (GTDB taxonomy): domain Bacteria; phylum Pseudomonadota; class Gammaproteobacteria; order Burkholderiales; family Burkholderiaceae_D; genus Janthinobacterium. Next base: position 17,267 of record NZ_FTMV01000003.1, on the reverse strand, counting down.
AATACCTGCTCGACAACACGCCCTCCATCATCTATTGCACCGTGCCCAGCGGCGACTTCAAGATGACCTTCGTCAGCAACAATGCCCTGAACGTGCTGGGCTACCGGCCCGAGGACATGGTGGCCGACCCCAACTTCTGGTTCGACCACATCCACCCCGACGATGCGCCCGGCATCTTTTCCAGCCTGGCGCAGATCTTCGTCGAAGGCGCGCGCGCCTATGAATACCGCTTCCGCGTGCGCGACGGCAGCTACCTGTGGATGCACGACAGCCTGCGCCTGGTGCGCGACGAGCACGGCGTGCCGTTCGAGGTGATCGGTTCGCTGACGGATATTACCGAACGCAAGCGCATGGAAGCGATGCTGCAGGCGCGCGGCGAGGAGCAGCAACTACTGATCAGCAAGTTGCAGGAAGCGCACGACCAGCTGCTGCAATCGGAAAAGATGGCCTCGATCGGCCAGCTGGCGGCCGGCATCGCGCACGAAATCAACAACCCGATCGGCTTCGTCAATTCGAACATGAGTTCCCTGCAAGGCTATGTCGCCACCCTGTTCGACGTCATCGCCCAGTATGAAGCGGCGCTGCGCGAAGCGCCCGGCCTGGCCGCCCGCGTGGAGCAGGTGCGCGGGCAGGCCGACCTGGGCTTCCTGCAGGACGATATCGGCGACCTGGTCGGCGAATCGCTCGATGGCTTGAAGCGCGTGCGCGACATCGTGCAGGCGCTGAAGGATTTTTCCCATGTGGGCGAGACGGACTGGCAGGTCGCCAGCCTGCACGCGGGCCTGGACAGCACCTTGAACATCGTCGCCAACGAATTGAAATACAAGGCGCGCATCGAGAAGCAGTACGGCGAGCTGCCGCCGATACTGTGCCTGGCGTCGCAGCTGAACCAGGTGTTCATGAACCTGCTCGTCAATGCGGGCCAGGCCATCAGCAGCGACGGCGTGATCAGCATCCGCACGGGCCATGCGGGCGACTGGGTGTGGGTGGAGATCGGCGACACAGGCGCCGGCATCGCGCCCGAGCACCTGAACCGCATCTTCGAGCCGTTCTTCACCACCAAGGCCGTGGGCAGCGGCACGGGCCTGGGCCTGTCGCTGTCGTACGGCATCGTCAACAAGCACGGCGGCCGCATCGAGGTGGCCTCGGAAGTGGGCCAGGGCACGCGCTTTACCGTGCACCTGCCCGTCGCGCCGCCCGCGGCCCAGGCAGCGCCCTAGGCTTCCTTCACGGGCGCATACACGCGGATGCTCAGGCGCCCGCCATTCTTGCCTTCGAAGTCGAGCAGCTGGGCGATCACGCGGGCCGTCAGCACGTGTTCGGCCGCCAGCAGCATCAGGCCGTCGCGGCTGATCAGGTCGCGCGACAGCGTCATGCCCGGCTCCAGCTGGCCCGACAGCACGGTCAGGTCGCGCGCCGGCGGCTCCGTCTCGTCCATGATGCCGCGGAACGCGGCCACCACGGCCGGGTCATAGCGCTTGCCCACGCTGTCGTAGATCAGGGTGCGGGCCTCGTCGGCGCGCAGGCTGCGCTGCACCATGGCGCCGATCTGCAAGCCATCGTAGTCGGACGCCAGCGCCAGGATGCGCGCGCCCAGCGGGATGGCCAGGCCCACCAGGCCGTCGGGAAAGCCGCCGCCGTCGAAGCGCTCCAGCTGCGAGCGCAGGATCACGGAGACGGCGCGCAGTTCGTCGAGCGCCATCAGCAGCTGTTCCGCGCGCAGCGGATGCTTGCGGAAGGCGGCCAGCTGCTCGCCCGTCCAGGCGCTGGCCGGCAATTCCAGCACGTCGTCGCTCAGGCTGAGCTTGCCGATATCCTTGAGCAGGGCCGCGATGAACACGTCGCGCGCCTCCTGCCCTTCCAGGCCCAGCGCCTGCGCCAGCTTGCGCGACAGCTCGGCCACCCTGCGCGCATGGCCGGCCAGCTTGCCGCCGCGCATCTCGATCAAATTGGAAAATACCTTGATCGTCGTCACGAACGTGGCCTTCAGGCGCTCGTTGGCCGCCTGCACCTCGTCATGCGACTGTTTCAGCTGCTGCGTGCGCGTGGCCACCTTCGCTTCCAGGCTGGCATTGAGCGCCTGCAGCGCCACGTTCTGGCTGGCCGTCAGCGCTTCCAGGCGCCGCTTTTCCTGCTCCAGCGCGCGCCGCTCCAGCGCGTGGCGCACCACCAGCACGATATCGTTCTCGTCCCAGGGCTTGGTCACGTAGCGGTAGATCTCGCCCTGGTTGATGGCGTCGAGGATGGACTGGATGTCGGCGTAGCCCGTCAGCAGCAGGCGCACGGTGTCGGGCCAGCGCTGGCGCACCTGGGACAGGAACTGCGCGCCATCCATGTGCGGCATGCGCATGTCGGAAATGACCAGGTCCACCGTCTCGGCCTCGAGCAGGGCCAGGCCGGCCGCGCCGCCGTCGGCCGTCAGCACGCGGTAGCCGTGCGGGCGGAACAGCCGGCGCAGCGACGACAGGATATTCGGTTCGTCGTCGACGCACAGGATGGTGGGCGGCGCGGCCGCGGTGCTGGCGCTGCTACTGGTGCTCATGCTCATGCTCATGCTGTCCTGTTCGGTCATGGTGCGACGGCCTGCGCCTGGCGCACGGGCAAGGTGATGCGGAAGATCGTGCCGCGGCCAATAATGCTGCGCACGTCGATGCGGCCATGGTGTTTTTGCACCGTCGTGTAGGCCAGCGACAGGCCCAGCCCCGTGCCCTTGCCGACGGCCTTGGTGGTAAAGAACGGATCGAAGATGCGCGACAGGTGTTCGGGCGCGATACCGGCGCCATTGTCCTCGACCTCGATCCACACTTCGGCCCCATTGTCGCTGCCCGTGCGCAGGGTGATGCGTCCGTGCGCCTCGCCCATGGCGTGGGCGGCGTTCACGACCAGGTTCATGATCACCTGGTTCAGTTCCGACGGCTGGCATTCGATGTCGGGAATGTCGCCGAACTCGCGCACCACGTCGGCCTTGTACTTGACCTCGTTATTCACGATGTTGAGCGTGGTGTTGATGCCCTGGCGCAGGTCGGCCCACACCCATTCCTGGTGTGCGTCCGTGCGCGAAAAATCCTTCAGGTCCTGCACGATGCGGCGCACGCGCGCAATGCCTTCCTTCGACTCGCCCATCAGCAGCGGAATGTCGGTGCGCAGGAAATCGAGGTCGATCTGTTCGCGCAGCGCGCGCAGGCGTGCCGCCACCACGGGGTCGGCGACGGCCGGCTCGGCGTCCTCGTAGGCGTCGAGCATGCTGAACAGGTCGTCCAGGTAGCCTTCCAGGGTGCCGACATTGGAAAACACATAGCCGATGGGATTGTTGATCTCGTGCGCCACGCCGGCGGCCAGCTGGCCGATCGAGGCCAGCTTTTCCGACTGCAACAGCTTTTGCTGGGCCAGCGACAGCTTGCTGTTCAATTCCGTCAGGGCAAGGTTGCGCTCGCGCAATTCCAGGTCGGCGATCTGGCGCTGGCGGATATCGTCGGCCAGGCGCTCGTTCATTTCGGCCAGCTGGGCCGTGCGCTTGGCCACCAGGTGTTCCAGGTTGTCGTGCGCCTTGCGCAGCGCGCTCTCGGCATTGCGCCGCTCGCTCACGTCGCGCAGGGTTTCGATGGCGCCCACCAGCCGCCCCTGGCGGTCGCGCAGGGGCGCCGCCGTGAAGTGCAGCCAGTGGCCGTCCGGACCGATATCGGCAAAATAGTCCTCGGCCTCGTAGGCGCCGGGAATCACGGGAGAACGCTTGAGCTTGCCAAGGTAGAGGTCATTTTCACCGAGCGCGATATCGTCGGCCACCAGCAGGTCGGCCAGGCAGGCGCGCGGCTGCGGGTAAAACGCTTTCCAGTGGTCGCGCGTGCCCACCATCTCGGCGGCCGTAAAGCCCAGCAGCTGCTCGCAGGCGCTGTTCCAGTGCGTCACCACGTGGTCCGTATTGATGGCGAAGGTGGCCACGGGATGGCCGTCGAAAAACGCCGACAGCGCGATGGTGTCGCCCTGGCGGCGTTCCGGCGTGGCGGGCAGCGCTTGCCCTGCTTCTGTTTCCATGGCCTCTGTCCTGTTCATGCCAGCATGATCCGCGACATTTCATCGAAGGTGTGTTCCGTTTGCCGCAGCAGCGCCAGCCAGGCCTGCTCGTCGAGGGCGATGCCGCGCCAGACCGCCGGCGACAGGGGCGGCACCAGCGCATCGTCGGCGCCGGCCAGGTCGAGCCCCAGCACGACGGCGTTGGCCATGTGCACGGCCAGCGGCAGGCCGCCCGCTTCCAGCCGGTCGATGGCGTGGTGGTCGGCCACGGCCTGCTGTATCGTGGCGGGGAACTTCCAGTAGGCGGCCAGGGCGCTGCCCACCTGCGCATGGTCGATGCCGATGACGGCCAGCTCGGCCTCGGCCATCTGGCAGTCATGCGCCTGGCGGTGGCTGCGCACGAGCGCGTGCTCGGCCGGGAAGCGCGTCACCAGCACCAGGGTGCCCAGGTCGTGCAGCAATCCCGCCGTGAACGCCGTCTCGGGGTTGACGCGCAGGTGCGGCGCCAGCAGGCGCGCGGCGATGGCCGTGGCCAGCGAGTGGCGCCAGAACGCCTGGAAATCGAAGCCGCCGCTGACGGGCGTGAAGCTGCCCGTCAGGGCGCAGGCCGTGACGACGGTGCGGATGCTGTGAAAGCCCAGCACGGAAACGGCTTGCGGAATGCTGGTGACCTTCGATTGCATGCCGTAGAACGAGGAATTGGCGATGCGCAAGGTCTTCGCCGCCAGGCCCTGGTCCAGCTCGATCTTTTGCGCCAGCACATGGACGTCCGTGTCATCCTGATCCATGCTCGACAGCAGCTCCAGCACGACCACCGGCAGCGAGGGCAGTTCCTGTATCTGGCGGATGATGTGTTCAAAACTGAGCCGTGTCATGCGCTGCTCCCTTGCCGGTAGCGCTGCAGCAGGGCCAGCAGCTGCGCCCCGGCGGAACCGGGCGGCGTGGCGCGGAACAGCACGGCCAGCCGTTCCAGGCGGCGCGCCCTTTCCTGCTCGGCATGCGCCTGCGCGGCGGGGTCGGGCGCCTCGTCCATGACGACATGGCAGCGCTCCACATTGCGCCGGCGCAAGGCCGTCAGGTTCGCCGCCGTCAGGATGGCGCCCTGGGCCAGCAGCACGGCGCCGCTGGTGTCGTTCAGCGCCTGCGCCAGCACCATGCCTTCCTGCGCTTGCTCAATGGAAATCTCACGTCCACTACTACTCATGTGCCTGCTCCATGCCGACTCAGGGTGATCAGGCTGCCGCGCGAGCGCGAATGCAGGCCCATGGGGTGGACGGCCACGGCATACGCCTGGCCGTCGATGGCGGCCAGGCAGGGCGCGCCCTGCCCGTCGAACAGCTGCGGCAGCACCAGCGCCGCTTCGTTGCCCAGCAAGGCTGCACCGCGCTCGAACAGGTTGGCCGCCGCCGCGTTGATGAAGGCGATCATGCCGTCCTCGTCGAGCCCGATCACGGGCAAGGGTAAAAATTGCAGCAATTCGCGCGCGATGCCCAGGCTGACCTCGTCGCGGCTGATCTGGTGCTGCTGCTGGCGCACCAGCGCCTGCATGGCCGCATTGGCCGCCGCCAGGGCCAGGTTGGCCTCGCGCAACTGCGCATTGAGGCGCACATTGTCGTCGTCGATGCCCTTCAGGCGGAACGCTTCGGCGATATGCTCGCGCAGTTGATGGTCTTCCCAGGGCTTGGTGAGGAACTTGAAGATGGCGCCTTCGTTGACGGCGTCCGTGACGGCCTGCAACTCGGTGTAGCCCGACAGCATGATGCGTATGGTCTGCGGACACAGCAGCTTGGCCTTGCGCAGGAAGTCGGCGCCCAGCATGCCGGGCATGCGCTGGTCCGACACGATGACGTCGACGGCATGGCTGGCCAGCACGTCCAGCCCTTCCTGGCCGCTGCCGGCCGTCAGGATATGGTAGCCGTCGCGCCGCAGCAGGCGCTTGAGGGAAGCGAGGATATTCGGCTCGTCATCGACCAGCAGCAAGGTGCGCGGCGACGCCACGGGCGGCTGCCCGGCGTCCGCCGCCAGCACCGCCGTCAGCGGCATACCGTGCTCGTCGTGCAAATCCATCGGAACGTCCTCTCATCGCCACGGCGATATCGGAGCTTGCCTGGAGGGGAATCGGCCGCGCCAGACAGTCTTGCGAGTCTTGCGCGGCAGCCAGCTTGCGCTGAAATTATACGACTAAATATTCCTTTTGGACACTTATCCGCGCCGGGGCGGGCACGGCATGTCGCGGTAAAACATAAAGCCGCCCAGGCCGATGGCCCTGGTGTCGGCTTGCACGGCATATATCAGCGTATTCTTGTCCGCCTCGATGCGCAGCAGATTCTTGTGCTGCACGATTTGCGCGTGGGACAGCTCCAGCGACGGCGTCGGCGCCAGCGCCAGGCGCAATTCGGACGTGGCCGGGTCATACGCCCAGCGGCCCGGGTTGTAGAAGGCAAAACCGCCGTCGAAACGCAGGCTGCCATCCTTGAACTGGGTCAGGCAAATGCCGGGAAATTCGCTGGGCGGGTTGTACCAGGTGGCGGCCACGGCCGCATCGGCCGGCGTCTTGCCCGGCATCTGCATCCCGGCCTTGTCCCTGTTGCCGCCCATGCCGGCGCAAGCGGCCAGCGCCGCGAGGCAGGCGGCAGCGGCCGCCCGTTTGATGATGATCCTGTGCATGCACGTCCCCTTGCTTTATAGAAACACAATCTTAGTCCGGGAAACGTGGCCGTTCAAGCGGCCAGCGCACATAAGGCGCATTTAGTTGCCTGCGGCCGCCTTCGCCGCCATGGCAGCGGCCTCGCGCAATTTGTCCTTCTTGCTCTTGCGCGCGCCCTTCACGCCGCCGTTCACCGTATCCGTGGCGGGGTTGACGGGCGTGGGCAGTTCCGTCGGCTCGAAACCGGCCACCACTTCGCGCACGATGCGCAGGTCGTTGCGGTTTTCGATCAGGCGGAAATGCGCTTCCGTATCGGCCGTGACAAAACTGACGGCCGTGCCGCTTTCGCCCGCGCGGCCCGTGCGGCCGATGCGGTGCGTGTAGTCGACGGCGGAACGGGGCAAGTCGTAGTTGACGACGGCCGGCAGGCCGGCGATGTCGATGCCGCGCGCGGCCACGTCGGTGGCGACCAGCACCTGCAGGCGCCCCGCCTTGAAGTCGGCCAGCAGCTGGCTGCGCGTGCCCTGGCTGAATTCGCCGTGGAATGCGCCCACGTGCAGTCCCGCGCGCTGCAGCTTGTCGGCCACGTGTTCGGCCGCGTACTTGGTGGCGACGAACACCAGCACGCGCTCCCACTGCTGCTGCAGGATCAGGTAGCGCAGCAGCTGCGTGCGGCGCGGCACGTCGACCGTGATGGCGCGCTGCACGATGTCGGGCTTGTCCTGCGGTTCGGACGCCACCTCGATGCGCACGGGTTCCGTGAGCAGGCTGTCGGCCAGCGCCTGCACGCTGTCGGGGAAGGTGGCGGAAAAGAACAGGTTTTGCCGCTGCTTGGGCAGCAGCGCCAGGATGGCGTTGATTTCCTCGCTGAAACCCATGTCCAGCAGGCGGTCGGCCTCATCGAGCACGAACAGCGACACGCCGCCCAGTTTCACGGCATTTTGCCGCACCAGGTCCAGCAAACGGCCCGGCGTGGCGACGACGATGTCGGCGCCGCCGCGCAAGTCCATCATCTGCGGGTTGATCGACACGCCGCCGAACAGCACGGAGATCTTCAGCTTGACGGGCAGCGGCTTGGCCAGCGCGTGCACCGTCTGCCCCACCTGCGCCGCCAGCTCGCGCGTGGGCACGAGGATCAGCGCGCGCACCTGGCGCGGGCCGGAAGCGGGCGCCATCAGTGCCTGCAACAGCGGCAGCGCGTAGGCGGCCGTCTTGCCGGAACCCGTCTGCGCGGCGCCCAGCACGTCGCTGCCGCGCAGGATGGCGGGAATGGCGGCCGCCTGGATAGCCGTCGGCGCGGCATAGCCGGCCTTCTCGACGGCGCGGACCAGGGCGGGAATCAGACCCAGGGAAGAAAATGGCATAGCGGGCCTTCTTTATTCGTAAAGTGAGACCGGCCGCAATGTGCGGCCGGTCGGGATATGCGACAGTATAAAGCAGGCGGCTACTGCTTGGGCATTTGCAGCTTCGGGTAGCCAGCTTCATCGTAGCCCGGCATGCCGCGCCGGATCGCGTGCGAAAAGTCCGCGTCGTCGTTGGCCGCCCGCGCGCGCGCCGTGACGTGGCCGCCCTCGCGCAGCTGCTGGAAGCTCAGGCCAGGCACCAGGCCCTTGACGTCGAACAGGTAGCGGTCCAGGTAGCCCGAGGCCATCAGCCGGTAGTCGAGCGGCAGGCCCGGCACGATGCGGCGCACCATCTCGAAGACGATGGTGGTGCAGTTGGCCGTCAGCGTGTTGTAGAACTGCGGCCGGGCCTTCAGCGCCTGCGCCTCGTCCAGGTAGGCCAGGAACAGCGAGCGCATGGCCGCCTTCGGCATCATCACGCGGTACAGATGCATGTCTTCGCCGCGCGCATTCGTGCGCACGCGCAGGATGTCGCGCTCGTCGGCGGCGATCAGGCTCATCTCGAAATGCTTGAAGAAGCCGCCGATGGCGGAAAAGCTCTCGCCCTTTTCCTTGCGGATCTCGATGGAAAACGTCAGAAAGCGCCCGTCGGCGAAGCCGAACGAGATCAGCGTATGCGCGATGTAGGGCCCCGTCCAGTACGACAGCGCCGCGTCCACCGTGCGCAGCTCGTCGAGGTCGTAGCTGCGCGGCTCCCACCGGACTGTGTAGTCGTCGTCGCTGCGCCAGTCGAAATTGCGCACGTTCTCCACGGTGACCAGATTGCCCTTCACCGTGCCCGTCACATTGCGCGCCACGTCGTCGGCCCACACGCGCTCCTGCCTGGGCGCGATGAAGCTCCACCACACGAGCAGCAGGATGAAGCCGGCCGCATATGGCAGCAGCACACGCGCGTCGCCGCGCATCCACCACAGCGCCACGCTGGCCACGCCCAGCGCGCCCCACAGCAGCGCGCCGATGGCTTGCGCGGCCGTGCCGCCGGACAGCTGGTACCACAGCGCCAGCGCGCCCCACAGAGCGGTCAACAGGAGAATCAGGGAAACGGCCATTTTGCCGACGGTGGCCAGCACGGAGCGGGCACGCAGTGAGAAGAAAGTCATGCCCCGATTATAAGGGCAAGCGCAGGATGAGGTGCGTCCGGGCAAGTGCAGCTGCAACAGGCCCGTGCGTGAAATTATTGCTTGCCTGCTAATTTATTTCATGAGAGCATGTTGCAAAAAAATAAGATGTATAGACAAGGCCGACTATCACCGCAGCGCAGCCTTGCCGATTTCCGGAGACACCTTTGCAAGCCCCTTCCCTCTACGCCCTCGCCGGCAGCCTCAATTCCCTGTTCATCGTCGTCAGCCTGTACGGCCTGTGGTCGCAGCTGCAAAAGATCTGGCGGCGCAAGCGCGATGCCGGTATCGGCGCCGGCCAGACGACGGACATTTTGTCGATCAACCAGTTCACCGTCAGCTTCCTCGCCTACTGCGCCTTCTTCGTCTACGGCTATTCGATCACGCCGTTCAACCACTACATCGTCTGGCCCCGCCTGGTCGCGTCCCTGATCGCACTGGCCATCCTGTTTGAAATCGACCGCGACCGCCGCAGCCTGGCCTCGCGCCATGCGCTGCTGGCCTGCGCGCTGCTGCTGGGCGGGGGCGTGGCGGGGCTGGCCTTCGGCCCCACGTTCAGCGATGAAAAGCGCGTGATCTCGCAAAGCCTGATCGTCGCCGTCACCGTGCTGCTGGCGCAGGGCTATGCGCACCAGATCCGCCTGATCTGGCGCTCGGGCAGGACGGGCGCCGTGTCCCTGAAAATGAGCCAGTTCATCCTGGCGATGGATGCCAGCACCATCTTCTTCGCCTGCGTCATGGGCCTGTCGACGGGGTGGCCATTACTGCTGCTGGCCTGCGTCAGCGCCGCGACCAAGCTGGTCATCATGTGGCTGTTCCGCTGGGAAAAGGCCAGCCCCGCCGCGCGCGCGAAGCGGTTGGCGCCGGCCTGAGGCTAGAATGGCGGCATCGCCACCTGTCGAAAGCACCGCCATGCATGCTGCCATCCCCATCCTGCGCATCTTCTCGGAAGACAAGGCGCGCGAATTCTACCTCGGCTTCCTCGGCTTTACCCTGGACTGGGAACATCGCTTCGAGCCTGCGGCGCCGCTGTACCTGCAGGTGACGCGGGGCGAACTGGTGCTGCACCTGTCCGAGCACTACGGCGACGCCACGCCGGGGGCGGCGCTGTTGATCCCTGTCAATGACGTCGCCGCCCTGCACGCGGAACTGCAGGCCAGGGATTACCCGTATGCGCGGCCCGGCATCCGCGACGAGGACTGGGGCCGCATCCTCGAAGTGGCGGACCCGTTCGGCAACCGGCTGCGCTTCTGGCAAAAAAACTAGGCTATAGCCAACCGGCTGCTCAAATAGCCGGACAGCACCAGCTTGAATTCCGCCACTAAGTGCGCCCGTTCAGCAAGCTCAGCCTGCGACAGCAACGGGTTCAGGCTCTTCACCACTTGTAGCGCCACATTAGCCAAACGCAAGGCTTGCTCATCGGTGAGCGCCGGCTGCTTTTGCTGAAAGGCGCGGCCGAACCGTTCACGCAAGCGCTGGCGCGCGTCTGCGTCGCGACGGTAGTTCAGCGAAGCATTCAGGACGGCAAAATAGGCGGGCCGTTCAATCGCGAAGCCTACCATCAGATCGATGATGCGCTCGGACAATGCCAGCACGCTGAGCCGGTCCGCCTGCGCGATCAAGCCATCCCACAAACGCTCCATCTCATCGCCATACTGTGCCCGCAAGGCACGCACGATGGCGTCCTTGTTCGGGAAATACTGGTAGACGGCGCCGATCGACGAAGCGGAGCGGGCGGCGATCGCCGTCATGGTGGCGGCGTCGTAACCGACTTCGCCGATCAGGGCAGCGGCAGCGTCCAGCATGGTCTGCATGCGCAAGGTGCCGCGCTGCTGTTGCGGCCTGCGCCGGGCGGTTTTTGATGCGGAAATGATATCTGAGGACATCCTCAGATTATAGCGTATAATAATCTGAGGATGTCCTCACATACAGGAACTGACATGACTACGATGAACCCGATTTCGATTGACCCAGCCATCACCGCGCTGGTGCTGATCGATCTGCAGCAGAGCAATGTAGCGCGGGAACTGGCGCCCCACTCCTCGCAACAAGTCGTCGCCCATAGCGCACAACTGGCCGAGGCCATGCGCCAGCGTGGCGGCACCGTGGTGTACGTCCGCGTGCTGATCAAGGAATTGCTGCCCCTGTCGGCCGACGTGGCGCTATCGCGCCCCGCATCAGCCCCACCGCTGCCGGAGAACGCAACCGACCTGGTGCCGGAAGCGGGCTGTCAGGAAAGTGATATCGTGATCGCCAAGCGCCAATGGGGCGCCTTCCAGGGCACCGACCTGGAACAGCAGTTGCGCCGCCGCGGCATCACTACCCTGGTTTTGGCCGGAATCGCCACCAACTTCGGCATCGAATCGACGGCGCGCGCCGCGACCGATCTCGGTTACGCCGTGGTTTTTGCCGAAGATGCGATGAGCAGCCTGCGGGCCGACTTGCACGAATTTTCCATCAAGAACATCTTCCCCTTCATGGGCAAGGTACGCTCGACCGCCGACCTCCTTTCCTCATTGGCGGCCGATCCGGCTTGATGGCTATTCCGGGTGGCCAGTCTTACTGGCCCGTATTAGTGCTCACTGAGCGCGCGCATTTCCGCATACAAATTCGCCTTGCCCTCGAAGCCGATACCGACCAGCTCCGGCATCGTGATATGGCCGTTTTCCACGCGCACGCCGTCGGGGAAGCCGCCGAAGGGCTGGAATAAATCCGGATACGATTCATTGCCGCCCAGGCCCAGGCCCGCCGCGATATTCAGCGACATCTGGTGGCCGCCGTGCGGGATGCAGCGGCTGCGCGACCAGCCGTGCTGGTGCAGCATGTCCAGGGTGCGCAGGTATTCCACCAGGCCGTAGCTGAGGGCGCAGTCGAACTGCAGCCAGTCGCGGTCGGCGCGCATGCCGCCATAGCGGATCAGGTTGCGCGCATCCTGCATGGAAAACAGGTTTTCGCCCGTCGCCATCGGCTTGTCGTAGTAGCTGCGCAGGGTGGCCTGCAGCTCGAAGTCGAGCGGGTCGCCCGCCTCTTCATACCAGAACAGATCGTACTGGCGCAGCGCCTTGGCGTAGGTGATCGAGGTATCGAGGTCGAAGCGCCCGTTCGCATCCACGCACAGCTTCTGCCCATCCTGCAGCACTTCCATGATGGCGTCGATGCGGCGCAAATCCTCGTCCAGCGAGGCGCCGCCGATTTTTTTCTTGACCACCGTGTAGCCGCGGTCGACATAGCTGCGCATCTCGTCCTGCAGGGCGGACAGGCTCTGGCCCGGGTAGTAATAGCCGCCCGCCGCATACACGAACACCTGTTTGTCCGGCGCGCCCGTGCCGTGGCGTTCGGCCAGCAGCTGGAACAGCGGTTTGTTCTCGATCTTCGCCACGGCATCCCAGATGGCCATGTCGATGGTGCCGATGGCCACCGAGCGTTCGCCGTGGCCGCCCGGCTTTTCATTGGTGTACATGCAGTCCCACACCTTGTGCGGATCGAGGTTGGCGCCGTCGTCCGTCACGAGACTGGCCGGATCGGCATCGAGGATGCGGGGAATGAAGCGCTCTCGCATCAGCATGCCCTGGCCGTAGCGGCCATTCGAATTGAAGCCGTAGCCGACGACGGGCTTGCCGTCGCGCATCACGTCCGTGATGACGGCCACCAGGCTCAAGGTCATCTTCGTGAAATCGATGTAGGCGTTGCGGATGGGGGAAGAGATGGGGATGGTCTTTTCGCGGATTTCAACGATGTTCATGGGGATCTCCTGGGGGTGAAAACAATAACGCCAGCTTACCCGCGAATGGGAGTCGTATAATCGACTACAATTTAAACCATTCTTCACTTAAAGTTCATAATGAAAAGCGACGCCACCACGGAAATGGCCTTCTTTGTGCTGCTGGCCAAGCTGGGCAGCCTGTCGGCCACGGCGCGCGAGCTGGGCATCACGCCGCCCGCCGTCAGCAAGCGATTGATGCTGATGGAACAGCGCCTGGGCGTGCGCCTGCTCAACCGCAGCACGCGGCGCATCAGCCTGACGGGCGACGGCGAAAGCTATCTGCAGCAGGCGCGGCAGATCCTCGACGACATCCGCGCCATGGAAGAATCGCTGGCCAGCGGCAGCGCCGAACCGAAGGGTTTGCTGCGCGTCAACGCCACCCTGGGCTTCGGGCGCACGGTGATCGCGCCCCTGCTGTCGCAATTCGCCCTGCGCCACCCGCAGCTGGAAGTGCAGCTGCAGCTGACGGACAGCCCCATCAACCTGGTCGAACAGGCGTATGACCTGGGCATCCGCTTCGGCGACTTGCCCGACACGCGCTTGTCGGCGCGCAGAATCATGTCGAACCGGCGCTTCCTGTGCGCCTCGCCCGCCTATCTGCAGGCGCACGGCACGCCGCAAACGCCTGATGAGCTGGCCCGGCACCGCTGCATCGTGCACCGGCAGAACGACGACGCCTACGGCATCTGGCGTTTGAGCCGTGGCCGCGCCACCCACACGGTGAAGGTGCGCGGCACGGTGGCCAGCAACGATGGCGACGTCGTGCTGGGCTGGGCCCTGGACGGCCACGGCATCCTGCTGCGCTCGGAATGGGACCTGGCCCGCTACCTCGACAGCGGTCGCCTGCGCGTGGTGCTGCCCGACTACACGCTGGCGCCGGCCGACCTGTACGCCTACTACCCGAGCCGCCACCAGCTGCCCGCCAAAGTGCGCGCTTTTATCAATTTTCTCGGCCAGCAGCTGCAGCCGGACTCGGCCAATACGGGCAAATCGGGTTAAACTACAATATTGCGATATGGCAATATTATGAAGGAGTAAGTTTTGCTAGTCATACTCGGATTTCTCGTCGTGCTGTTTTCCGTCTTCGGCGGCTTCGCCATGCAGGGCGGGCACCTGGCAGCCCTGTTCCAGCCGCTGGAACTGCTGATGATCGGCGGCGCCGCGCTGGGCACCTTCTTTGTCGGCAACGACGCCAAGGCCATCCGCGCCACGTTCGCCGCCATCCCCACCCTGTTCCACGGTTCGCAGTACACGAAGGCGCGCTACATGGAGCTGATGGGGCTGATGTACGAAATCCTCAGCAAGATCCGCAAGGAAGGCCTGATGTCGGTCGAGGACGATATCGACGACCCCTACCGCAGCGCCATCTTCGTGAAATACCCGTACACGCTCGGCGACGAGCACATCCTGGAATTCATCACCGATTATCTGCGCCTGATGGTGTCGGGCAATATGGACGCCTACCAGATCGAAAACCTGATGGATAACGAGATCGAGACGCACCACGAGGATGCGGAAATGCCGATCCAGACGATTTCGCAGCTGGCCGACGCCATGCCCGCCTTCGGCATCGTGGCCGCCGTGATGGGCGTGGTACATACGATGGCCTCCGTGGGCTTGCCGCCGGCCGAGCTGGGCGTGCTGATCGCGCAGGCGCTGGTGGGCACCTTCATCGGCATCTTGCTGGCCTACGGCTTTATCGCGCCGCTGGCGAGCTTGCTGCGCCGCAAGCACCATGAAACGGCGAAGATGTACCAGTGCGTGAAAGTAACCTTGTTGGCCAGCCTGAACGGCTATGCCCCGGCGCTGGCCGTGGAATTCGGCCGCAAGGTCATTTCCGCCACCGAACGCCCCTCGTTCAGCGAACTGGAAAACCACGTGCGCCAGGTGCGCACGAAAAACTAGGCACGATGGCTGAACCGCCCCGGCCGGTGCTCAGGACTTGCCCACGATGCCGGCGGCGGCGCTGGCGCGGGCCAGGCTTGAGCGCGCGCCAGCCACGGCGCGCAGGCGCTCTTCCAGGTAGGCGCTCACGCGCGGATGCTGGCTGAAGGCGACGTTGAAGCGGATGTGCCGGTCGGGCGTGTCGTTGGCCGAGAACGCGGCGCCGCGCATCAGCAGTATCTTGTTGCGGTAGGCGTCCTGCACCAGCAAGTCCACGTCCAGCCCTTCGGGCATGGAGCCCCACAGGAAAATGCCCGCATCGCCGGGCTGCTCGAACAGCACGCCCGCCGCGCTCAGCTGTCGCGTGCTGGCGTTGCGCGCCACCATGATCTTGCGTTGCAGCCGCTCCAGGTGCTTGCGCAGGTTGCCGGCCTTGAGTACTTCCAGCAGCACGTATTCGTTGAGCGCAGGCAACGTCATGATGGAATGGATCTTGCTGCGCATCAAGGGCTTGAGCAGGGCCGGCGCCGCGGCCAGGTAGCCCATGCGCAGGGCCGGACTCAGCGCCTTGCACAGGCTGGAATAGTAGATCACGCCGTCCAGTCCGGACAGCGATGCCAGCCGCGTGCTGTGGCCCGGCTGGAAATGGCCGTGCACGTCGTCTTCGGCGATCAGGAAGCCATGCTGCTGCGCCATGATCAGCACCTTGTGCAGGTTGGCGGCGCTGCTGCTCCACCCGGTAGGATTGTGCAGGGCCGTCTGCATGAACAGCAGGCGCGGACGGTGCGCGCGGCAAGCCGCTTCCAGCTCGTCCAGGTCAAGGCCGTCGGGGCGGCGCCGGATGGGCACCAGGCGCACGCCGTCCTGGCGCAGCCTGCCGAACATCAGGAAGTATCCGGGGTCTTCCACCAGCACCGTATCGCCGGGCTGCAGGAAGGTGCGGCAGATCAGGTCGATGGCATGGGTGCCGCCGAACGTGGTGAGGATGTGGCCGGCGTCCGCCGCGATGCCGATGCCGCGGAGCAGCAGCGCGATCTGCTCGCGCAGTTCGGCCAGCCCTTGCGGCGGACAGCGCGAAGCCATGCCGGCCGCGCTGCGCGCCAGGCCCCGTTGCACGGCCGCCGCCGGCAGCGCGTCCTGCAGCCAGGTGGGCGGCAAGGCGCCGCTGCTGGCCAGCAGCACCCCCGGCCGCTGGTCGTTCACTTGCTGGCTCAGCCAGACCGGCTCCTGCTCCTGGCCCGCTTCCAGCGCCACCTCGTCGGGAATGGCGCGGCTGGGGTCGGCAGGTGAACAGACGAAGAAACCGGTCGTGCCATGCGTATCGATGACGCCGGCGGCCACCAGCCGGTCATACGCGACCACCACGGTGTTGGTGCTCACGGCCAGTTGCGTGGCGAGCTGGCGGATCGACGGCAGCCTGGTCCCGCCAGGCAGGATGCGTTGCGCGATCTGCTGGCGCAAGGCGGCCTCGATCTGCTTGAAGAGGGCGATGGGGGAAGAGCGGTCGATGGCGAACATGGCGCAAGTCTAGCGTAAAAACATCACGGCGAGGACCAGCAGGATGGCGCCCATCGACAGATTGAAGATGCGCTGGTTGCGCGGCGCTTTCAGCACGCTGCGGATCGACACGCCGAACAGCGCCCACAGGGCGTTGCACGGCATGCCCACCACGGTGCCGACCACGGACACCAGCAACGCGCTGGCGAGCATGTTGCCCTGCGCAGGCATGAAGACCGACGCCATGGTGATCGCCTTGAGCCAGCTCTTCGGGTTCAGCGCCTGAAACAGCGCCGCCTGCGCCAAGGACACGGCCTTCGGCGCGCTGCTTCCCGCCACCGAGGCGCCGGCCAGCTTCCAGGCCAAGAACATCAGGTACAGCGCGCCCGCGATGCGCAGCAGCTGCTGCGCCATCGGGTAGGCAACGAACACGCTGCCCAGCCCCACGCACATGAGCATGGTCTGCACGAAGATGCCGGCCTGGATGCCGAGGATGACCGGCAGCGCCCCCCGATAGCCGAAATTGGCGCCGGTGGTGGCCAGCATGACGTTGTTCGGCCCGGGCGTGGCGGACATTACAAAGCAATAGCTCATCAGGGGCAGGAGTTCGGTCATGGCAGGCAGTCGCAGCGTGGAGAAGGCCCCAGTCTAGAAGCGCGGCACGGCAGCGACAAGGCACAAGGCGGCGCGTACAGGCACATGCTGTATCAGTCGGGCGACTGCTACAGCGGCGACAAGGGCCGCCCCGCCCAGCCCCCTGCCACGACCCATCGGGTTCTCATATGCCAGGAACCATGGAGCAAAACTGGGCTAGCGGCGGCGCTTTACCTCAATGGCACCGTCTGCTTTCGCCCCAAAGCTGCCGTTGCCAGCCCCCATACCGGAGCGTGGCAGCCTAGCCAACGGTGGTGAAGGCATAGCACCTAATTCTTAAACGCTAGCCA
>NZ_FTMV01000018.1 GCF_900156175.1 Janthinobacterium sp. TND4EL3 | reverse complement strand
GCGCGCCTGGGCTCGGTGGCGCTGGCGGCGGGCCGCGCCATCACGCTGGACGTGGCCGGCGACGGCTTGCTGAACGTGGCGGTGGACCAGGGCGCCGTGGGCGCGCTGGTGAATAACGGCGGCATGATCCGCGCTGACGGCGGCAGCGTGGTATTGACGGCGCAGGCGGCCGGCGACCTGCTGAAAACCGTCGTCAACAACACGGGCGTGATCGAGGCGCATACCATCGACACGCGCGGCGGCACCATCAAATTGCTGGGCGATATGCAGACCGGCACGGTCAATGCGGGCGGTACGCTCGATGCCAGCGCGCCCCTGACGGGCAATGGCGGCTTTGTCGATACCTCGGCCGCGCATGTGAAACTCGATGACGCGTTGAAGGTCACGACGGCCTCAAGCAAGGGCCAGACCGGCACCTGGCTGATCGACCCGACCGACTACACCATCGCGGCCACCGGCGGCGACCAGACCGGCGCGTTTTTTACGAATGCGCTCAAGAGCACCAGCGTGCAGATTCAGAGCATCTCGGGCGGCACCGGCACGCTGGGCGACATCAATGTCAACGACACGATTTCGTGGTCGGCCAACCAGCTGAAGATGACGGCGCAAAACAATATCAATATCAACCAGCCGCTGCGCGGCGCCGGCACGGCCAGCCTGGCGCTGGAATATGGCCAGCAGGCTGTGGCGGCGAGCAATACCGCCAAGTACAATGTCAAGGCCGAGATCGACCTGCCGTCGGGGCAGAACTTCAGCACCAAATTGGGCCGTGACGGCGCGCTGACCAATTACACGGTGATCAACACCCTGGGTGCGGCAACCAGCACCAGCGGCACCGATTTGCAGGGCTTGAAAAATGCGCTGAGCGGCAACTTCGTGCTGGGCGCCAATATCGATGCCACCGTCACTTCGACCTGGAATGCGGGGCTGGGATTTACGTCCATCGGTACCAACAGCGTGCCATTCACCGGCCAGTTTGACGGCCTGGGACATGTCATTACCGGCTTGAACAGTTCCACCACCTCTGCGGCCGGCGTCGCCGGCCTGTTCGGCTCCAACACCGGCAGCCTCCGCAATATCGGCCTGGTCGCGCCTGTCATCGCCGCCAATATCGCCAGTACACAAGGCAACATCGCCGGATTGGCCGCCGTCAACAGTGGCGCCATCAGCAATGCGTATGTCAGCGGCGGTTCGGTGACCGTCACCACCGGCGCCATCGGCGCCGGCCTCGTCGGGCTCAACAGTGGCACGATCAGCGACAGCTACAACAGCAGCAAGGTCAGCGTCGTGGGGAACTATGACTTCTGGCTTGGGGGGCTGGTGGGCAATACCACCTCACCAGCACCATCACCAACAGTTATAATGCTGGTGAGGTGGTGGGCGCGTACACTGCGGGTGGCTTGACTGGTAACAATCTGGGTATTATCAGCAACAGTTTTAATAGCGGCAAGGTGTCAGGAACCAGCAATACAGGGGGGGTGACAAGCTATAATCGCGCCACCGGCATCATCACCAACAGTTTCAATACGGGCACCGTGACGGGCAAGAGCCTGACCGGCGGTCTGGTCGGCTCCAATGTGGCGTCCAGCCAGATCATCAATAGCTATTCGACCGGCGCGGTCAGCAGCGTTGGGCTGGTCGCCACCGGCATCGGTGGTTTGGTTGGAGGAAACTCAGGCATTATCAAAAACAGTTACGCGACCGGCACGGTGACGGGCGTCACGGCCGTGGGCGGCGTGGTTGGCACCAACACCAGCGCGGGCTCCATCGAGAATGTGTATTCGTCCGGCGCGGTGAGCCTGCTTCCCGGCGGTTCCGGAGTCCTGGGCGGCGTACTCGGCAGTATCGCTGCCGGCACCAGTCCCGTGATCACTGGCGGGTATTACAACACGACCGTGAACTCCGGCATGCCAGGTGTCGGCAATAATGGCGGCCCCAGCACTCCCTCGCTCACTGGCCTGACATCGGCGCAGATGCAAAACGCTTCGAATTTCAGCGCCTTTACTTTCACGACCACGACCGGTGCAACGGGCAACAACTGGGTCATGGTCAATACCGACGGCTCGCTCAACGGCGCGGGCAACGCGACAGGCGCCACAGGGCCGATGCTGGCGGCCGAGTACAGCACCAATATCTACTCCTCGCATCAGCTGCAACTGATGGCCATGAACCTGGCCGGCAACTACACGCTGAAGCAGGATATCAATGCCGCCGGTACCGGCAGCACCGGCGACGTGTGGAACGGGGCGACCTTCGTTCCGGTCGGCACCGGAGCAAGCAGCGCGTTCAGCGGCAGCCTCGACGGCGCCGGCCATACCATTTCCGGCCTGGTCGTGAACCGCCCGGCCAGCGACTTTGCAGGCCTGTTCGGCTATGTTTCCAATGGGGCATCCGTGCGCAATGTCGGCCTGGAAGGGGGCAGCATTACGGGCAGGGATTACACGGGCGCCCTGGTGGGCGCCAATCAGGGAGGCACGGTCAGCGGTAACTTCAGTACGGTCAACGTGACGGGCAACAACTTTGTCGGCGGCCTGGTCGGCAATAGTACGGGCACTATCAGCAATAACTATGCGTCCGGAGCGGTCACCGGCGCCGACGGCGTGGGTGGCTTGCTCGGCAGCAATGTTGGCTCGGTGAGCAATAATTATTCTACTGGCCAGGTGACTGGCAGCACCAATACCGGTGGTTTGCTGGGCTACAATTTCGGCTCGGGCAGCGGCAATTTCTGGGATACCACCACCAGCGGCAGGGCGACCAGCGCCACTGGCACCGGCTTGACCACCGCGCAGATGAAATTGCTGTCTTCCTACAGCGCGCCGGGCTGGAACCTGGCCAGCACGTGGATCGTCTACGACACTTATACCTATCCCTTGCTGCGCGCCTTCATGACGCCGTTGCAAGTGACGTTTGCGGCGAATGCCAGCAAGACCTATGACGGCACCAATAGCTGGACGGCGCCGGGCTACACGTATTCAAACCCGAACGTCTCGCTGTCCGGTACCCTGAGTTACGGCGCGGCGGGCAGCGCGGTCAATGCCGGCACCTACGCCATCACGGCCGGCGGCCTGTATTCGGGCCAGCATGGCTATGCCATCAGTACCAATGACGCGACCCTGACCATCAACAAGCTCAATGTAGCGCTCTCCGGCGCCTCGGTGGCGAGTCGCAGCTATGACGGCACCACGGCCGCCGCCATCAGCGGTGGTACGCTGTCCGGTGTACTGAGCCAGGATATCGCCAATATCACCTTCAATACGGGTATTTTCGACAACAAGGATGCCGGCACCGGCAAGTCCGTGACCGTGATCGGTGGTGGTAGTGCCGGCGGCAACTACGCGATCGTGGCAGGGCCGCTGACGGGCACCATCACGCCGAAAGCCTTGACCGTATCGGGCCTGGCGACCACCACCCGCGAATACGACGGTACCAAAACGGCTGTCGTCACGGGCGGCACCCTGAGCGGCCTGGTCGGCAGCGAAACGCTGAACCTGGGCGCCTCCACCGGCATGTATGACGATGCTAACGCCGCCAGCGGCAAGGCGCTGACCGTCAGCTTGGGAACGCTGGGCGACGGCACCGGCCTGGCCAGCAACTACACATTGAGCACGCCGAGCGGCGTGACGGGCACCATCTCGGCCAAGCAATTGAGCTGGATTAACCTGGCGGTGTCCGACAAGGTTTATGACGGCAACAATGGCGCCAGCATTACCGGCGGCTCGCTGAGCGGTTTTGTCGGCGGCGAGACGCTGACATCGGCCAGCACTGGCAGTTTTTCCGACAAGAACGCCGCCAATGGCAAGACCATCACGGTCAACACCACGCTGGGCAACGGCAGCGGTGGCGGCCTGGCGTCCAACTACACGCTGGCCAACGCGACCACGACGGCCAATATCACGCCAAAAGCCTTGACGGTCTCTGGCGCGGCGGCCGGCGACAAGGTCTACGACGGCAGCACTGCGGCGGTGATTGCCGGCGGCACCCTGAGCGGCCTGGTCGGTAGCGAAACGGTCAACCTGGGCGCGCTGTCGGGCACCTTCGGCGACAAGAATGCCGGCACCAACAAGGCCGTGACGGTCACCGGCGGCAGCTTGAGCGACGGCGGCAACGGTGGCCTGGCCAGCAATTATTCGGTCGGCGCGGTCACCGGCTTGAGCGCCAACATCACGCAAAAGGCGCTGACGGTCACCGGCGTGAGCGTTGCCAGCAAGAGCTACGACGGCAGCACCAAGGCGACCATTTCGGGCGGTACCCTGAATGGCCTGGTGAGCGGCGAAACCCTGAGCCTGTCCGGCCAGAGCGGTGCATTCAACGACAAGGATGCGGGCAATGGCAAGGCCGTGACGGTGACCGGCGCCACGCTGGGCAACGGTACCGGCCTGGCCAGCAACTATACGGTCAGCAACGCCACCGGCGTGACCGGCAATATCACGCCGAAGGCGCTGACGGTGGACGGCGTGACAGCCGCCGACAAGGTCTACGATGGCGGCCTGGCCGCAGTGTTGAGCGGAGGCACCCTGAGCGGCATGGTCGGCTCGGAAACGCTGGGCCTGTCCAGCCTTGCCGGCGTCTTTGGCGACAAGAACGTCGCTAGCGGCAAGGCCGTGACGGTAACGGGCGGCGCGCTCTCCGATGGCACTGGCGGCGGCCTGGCCAGCAATTACACGGTCGGCGCGGTGGCGGGCCTGAGCGCCAGCATTACGCCAAAAGCGCTGACGGTCAGCGGCGTGACGGTCAGCGCCAAGGCGTATGACGGCAATACCAAGGCCAGCCTGACCGGCGGAACCCTGAATGGCCTGGTTGCCGGGGAAACCGTGAGCGTGTCCGGCCAGATGGGCACCTTCAACGACAAGGACGCCGGCACCGGCAAGGCCGTGACCGTTACCGGCACCACCCTGGTCGACGGCACCGGCCTGGCCAGCAACTATACGGTGACCGCGCCGACCAACGTTACCGGCACCATCACGGCCAAGACGCTGACCTGGACTAACCTGGCGGTGGCCAATAAAGAGTACGATGGCAACGCGACGGCCGCCATCAACAAGGGCAGCATCACCGGCCTGATTAGCGGCGAAACGCTGGCGGCAGGCCCTACCGCCGCGTTTGCCGACAAGAACGCCGGCAATGGCAAGACGGTCACCGTCCACACCACCCTGGGCAATGGCAGCGGCGGCGGCCTGGCGTCCAACTACACGCTGGCCGATACCTCCTTGACGGCCAATATCACCAAAGCCACCATTTCCGCGGTCACCAGTATCGTGGTCGACAGCAAGGTCTACGACGGTGGCCTGAACGCCATCGTCAATGCGGCTGGCGCCACGTTTGCCGGCATGGTCAATGGCGACAGCTTGAACGTCAGCGCGACCTCGGCCAACTTCATCGACAAGAACGCCGGCAGCGGCAAGGTTGTCAATGCCGGCGGCCTGTCCCTGGGCGGCACGGACGCCGGCAACTACAACCTGACGGCTGCCACCGGCACGGGCACGGGTACCATCAGCCAGGCGCAAATTGCCAGCGTGAGCGGCATCACGGCCGCCAGCAAGACCTATGACGGCACGGACGCCGCCATCTTGAACGCCGGCGCCACCTACAACGGCATGTTCGGCGGCGACAGCCTGACGTTTACCGCCACCAAGGCCGCGTTCAGCG
This sequence comes from Janthinobacterium sp. TND4EL3, assembly GCF_900156175.1. Classification (GTDB taxonomy): domain Bacteria; phylum Pseudomonadota; class Gammaproteobacteria; order Burkholderiales; family Burkholderiaceae_D; genus Janthinobacterium. Next base: position 120,605 of record NZ_FTMV01000018.1, on the reverse strand, counting down.
ACAAGAACGCCGGCAACGGTAAAACGGTCAACGTCAGCGGCATCGCACTCGGTGGCGCGGATGCGGGCAATTACAGCCTGGCCAGCAACACGGCCACCGGCACGGGCGATATCGCCAAGGCAAGCATCACGGGCGTGAGCGGCTTTGCGGCGGGCACCAGGGTGTACGACGCGACCACCACGGCCACCGTCAGCAACGCCGGCGCCACGTTTGCCGGCATGGTCAATGGCGACAGCTTGAACGTCAGCGCGACCTCGGCCAACTTCATCGACAAGAACGCCGGCAGCGGCAAGGCTGTCAACGCCGGCGGCCTGTCCCTGGGCGGCACGGACGCCGGCAACTACAATCTGACGGCTGTCACCGGCACGGGCACGGGCACCATCACGCAGGCGCAAATTGCCAGCGTGAGCGGCATCACGGCCGCCAGCAAGACCTATGACGGCACGGACGCCGCCATCTTGAACGCCGGCGCCACCTACAACGGCATGTTCGGCGGCGACAGCCTGACGTTTACCGCCACCAAGGCCGCGTTCAGCGACAAGAACGCCGGCAACGGTAAAACGGTCAACGTCAGCGGCATCGCACTCGGTGGCGCGGATGCGGGCAATTACAGCCTGGCCAGCAACACGGCCACCGGCACGGGCGCCATCACGCCGAAAGCACTGACGGTGACGGGTGTTACTGCCGACAACAAGGTCTATGACGGCACGCTTGCGGCGAGCTTGACGGGCGGCGCCTTGAATGGCCTGGTCAGCGGTGAAACCTTGTCGTTGTCCGGCTTGACGGGCACATTTGCCACTCAAAATGTGGCCAGCAACATTGCCGTGACGGCCCGCGGCGCGCAATTGGCCGATGGCACTGGCCTGGCCAGCAACTACACGGTCAGCAATCCGACCGGCGTGACGGCCAATATCACGCCGAAGGCACTGACCATCGGTGGCATTGCTGCGGGCAACAAGGTCTACGACGGCACGCTGGCGGCCAGCCTGACCGGCGGCGCCTTGCAGGGCCTGGTGGGTGATGAAACCCTGGTATTGTCAGGCACCACGGGCATGTTTGGCGACAAGAACGCGGGCAGCAACAAAACGGTTACCGTCAGCGGCGCCAGCCTGGCTGATGCCAGCGGCCTGGCCAGCAACTACACGGTCAGCAACCCGAGCGGCCTGACAGCCAGCATCACGCCGAAAACCCTGACGGTGACGGGCCAGCTGGTCGGTAATAAAGTCTACGACGGCAATACGGCGGCGCAATTGTCCGGAGGCACCCTGAGCGGCCTGGTGGGTGGCGAAAGCCTGGGACTGGCTGGCCAGAGCGCCGTGTTCAGCGACAAGAACGCGGCCAATGGCAAAGCGGTCACCGTAACGGGTACCACCCTGGTTGACACGGCCAGCGGCCTGGCCAGCAACTACACGGTCAGCAACCCGAGCGGCCTGACGGCCAGCATCACGGCCAAGGCATTGACGGTGACCGGCCAGCTGGTCGGTAATAAAGTCTACGATGGCAATGCGCAAGCCAGCCTGTCCGGCGGTACCCTGAACGGCCTGGTGGGCAGCGAAACGCTGGACATTGCGGGTCAAACTGCCGTGTTCAGCGACAAGAACGCGGCCACCGCCAAGGCGGTGACGGTGACGGGTACCACCCTGGTCGACACGGCCAGCGGCCTGGCCAGCAACTACACGGTCAGCAACCCGACCGGCTTGACGGCCAGCATCACGGCCAAGGCATTGACGGTGACGGGCCAGCTGGCTGGCAATAAAGTCTACGACGGCAATACGGCGGCGCAATTGTCCGGTGGCGTGCTGGCGGGCCTGGTGGCGGGGGAAAGCCTGGGACTGGCTGGTCAGACGGCGACGTTTGCCGACAAGAACGCGGCCACCGCCAAGGCGGTGACGGTGACGGGCACGACCCTGGTCGATACCAGTACCGGCCTGGCCAGAAACTATACGGTCAGCAACCCGACCGGCTTGACGGCCAGCATCACGCCGGCCAGTCTGCTGGTGCGCGCCACGGGCGCCGCGCCGCGCGTGTATGACACCACGACCAACGCCAGCGTGACCCTGGCGGACAACCGTATCGCCGGCGACGTGCTGACCATCAGCAACAGCGGCGCCAGCTTTGCCGACAAGAACGCCGGCGCCAACAAAACGGTGACGGTGAACGGCATTGCGCTTGGCGGTACGGACGCCGGCAATTACACGGTCAACGCCACGGCGACCACCACGGCCAGCATCACGCAGGCGGTCCTGGGGGTGAAGGTGGGCAATGCCGAGAGAGACCAGAACCTTGTCAATCCGCCCTTCACGGCCAGCTACACGGGTTTGCTGGGCAACGACACGCTGGCGAACGAGGTCAGCGGCAATCTGGTGTTCAGCACGCCGGCCACCGTCGGTGCGCCATCGGGCAGCTATCTGGTGTCGGCCGCCGGCCAGACGTCGACCAACTATGCGTTGACCTACACGCCGGGCGTGCTGACCGTCAAGCCGACCGAAGCGCGGCAAGGCGCGGTGGCCAGCGTGATCGGGGCGGTCAATGTGGCGCCATCGCAGGGCAATATGGTACAGGCCGAGGTGGTGGCGAAAGGTGAAACCGTGACCAGCAAGGAAGGCGCGGTGCAGGTGGCGGCGGAAGGTGGCCCGCCGCGGCAGGGCAGCACGCCGGTGGTGCTGACGACGGCATCGGTGAACAGCAATGTCTTGCCGGGCTTGCGCCTGAGTGTGCTTGATACGGGCTTGCGACTGCCTGTGGCAGGTGGCAACACGAGCATCGAAAGCCAGTAAGCGGGCATTAACCGGATTTGCCAGTGGAAGTGCCGCTTCGTGACGTAGGCGAAGCGGCATTTTTTTTGCCGCCTGCCATCTGCGGGCAGCCTATCATCAGCCTGCCGCTTTCGATGCCAGTCGCGGCCGATGGTGGCTACGTGCTGGAAAACGGCAGCATTTCCGTGCACGGCCCGGCCGAGCGTCTGAAGCTGGGGGCGGCGGCCAACCTGCTGCGCCAGCAGCAAGGGCAATCCTATGTGGATGGGGAGAGGCGCAGCGACAGCGTAACGCGCCTGGACGGCAGCGCGTCGCTGCGCCTGATGCTCGAACGCAGTCTTCAGTGTTGCGTCGGCTTTTCCTGCTGCACCAGGATGAACGGGCTGACGACGACGGCCCACAGGGACGCATCGGCGGCCTGCCAGTCCAGCGCCTGCTGGTCGGATACCTTGGCCACCTTGCCGTCGGCCATCCATTGGCTGATGGTGGCCTTGTCGTCGTGCGAGATGCGCACGGCCACTTCGACCAGGTCCAGCTCGTTGGCGACCCAGACGACATTGCCCTGGGCGAAGTGTTTTTCCAGTTCGCTCCAGGCCAGGCGGGCCGTTTCACTGTTTACTTTGAGGCGCAGTTCGGTGTCTTTTTCAGGATTGGTTTGCATGCGAAATATCTATGTTCGGTGAGTCGGGTGCCGTTGCGCGCGGTTTGCTTGCCTTACAAGGCTTCCACGCGCGGCGTCGGCGTACCCTGCCATGTTAACCGATAGGCGGCGCCTTTGCGAACATTGCCCACCAGGGCAGGGCGGAAGCAGGCCAGGTTGGTGCCGCCGGCGTGCCGCACGCTGGGAAAGATCACGCCCATGGAACCTGCGTCGAGCAGCACGGCCGCCAGGTCTTGCGAGGCGATGTAGCTGGCCGGGTCCAGGCAGGCGCGGTAGCGCTCCTGGCCGCGCAGGTCGTGGAAGCTGGCGGAGAAATCGGCCAGCAGCGACTGGTAGCTGACGCTGTCGTCGAAATAGTCGATTTCCTGGTATTCCACGGTCTTGTGGAAAATGATCTCGGCCAGCGCCGTTTTCATGTCAAAGGCGCAATACCAAGCGCCCCGCTCGCCATCGTTGAAACGCGCCCCTTCCGGGCGGGCATACGTATAGGCGGCGTTAATGATGCGAAAGTTCGGCACGCCAAAAACCAGCTCGTCCACGCCAATTCCTGGCGCGCCGCCGTACTCGGCCACCAGGCGCGCGTTGGTGGCGTTATCGAGTTCGAACAGCTCGCGCAGGTGGCCGTCGTCCTCGGCCAGGGGCGCCAGCACGGAGTCCTCCATGTCGGCGAAGCGCGACGGGATCAGGCGGCAGGTGTCGATCTGGCGCAGGGCGGCCAGCGGGGGCAGGAGATCAAGGGTGGCGGACGGCAAGATCACAGCCCTCCGCGGCGCGCATCGAGCAGCTTGCGCACCGTTTGCATGGCCAGCAGGCCGCCGGCCAGCATCTGCGACAACGGCGTGCGGCCGCCGAAGATCGGGTTTTTGTTGGGCAAGCTCACCCATTCGTCGGCCAGTTTGTCGCCGTACAGGATGTGCAGCGCTTTGTATATGCCCAGCAAATACGAAATGCGCGTGATGCGGTCCACTTCCAGCACGCGGTCCGGATGCTTCTTCCATTCATAGTAGGCGCTGCTGGATAGGCCGCCCAGCAATTCGCGCGCATCGTCGTCGCGCAGTTTCCACGCGGCGGCCAGCTTGAAGAAGCCTTTCAGGGCCGCCTGCGACAGGCGCTCGCGCTCGGCTTTGGCGTTCAGGTCGATGAGCACGGCCGGTTCGAAGCGGCTCTTCGGGTAGGCGTAGGCGAGATTCATGGGATGTCCTTCAATAAAACTCTGTTTATGGACTATGTATACTCCTTTTTCGGATTCGTTGCAAGGTCCGCGCGCATGAAAAACGGGGCGCAGGGGACGTGTGTCCCGCTGCGCCCCGTAGGGTGGCCGGCTGGCCGGCTTATTTTGCCGTGATGGTCACCGGCACGGTCAGCTGCGCCGTCAGGCCGTTATTGTCCAGCGCCACGACCTTCAGCGTATAGCTGCCGGTCACCGGTTGCGGCCAGTAGGCCGTGATGGTCAGGCCGCTCATGGAAAACTGCATGCCCAGCGGCGCGCCGTCGATCGAGATCCGCAGCGAGGTCGCACCTGGCGCCGTCAGCACGATGCTGCCGCTCATGGCCTTGCCCGCAACGCCCGTCATGGCGGCGGCACTGATCGTGGGGCCGGCGGCGGCGATTTTCACCGTGGCCACGGCCTGGCCCGTCAAGCCCGTTTTCGTATCCTTGGCGATGACGGTCACGTTGTAGCTGCCCAGCACGGGATTGGCCCAGCTGATGACGCCGGCGGCGCTGATGGCCATGCCGGACGGCGCGCCTGACAGGCTGTATGTGACGGCGTTGGGCGCCACCACCGTGGCCGTGAACGACAGGGCCACGCCGGGCTTGCCGCTGACGCTGGCCACGGTGACCACGGGCGGCAGCGGGGCGGCGATGGCCACCGTGTACAGGCCCTTGCCGCTCAGGCCGGTCTTGCTGTCCGTGGCCGTGACGGTGACGGCGTAGCTGCCGGCCACGGGGGCGGCCCAGCTCACGAGGCCGGTGCTGCTGATGGTCATGCCGGCGGGCGCGCCGCTGAGCGCATAGCTGACGGGATTGGCGGCCGTGACGCTGACATTGAACGCCAGCGCCGTGCCCACCTTGCCCGTGATGGCGCCGGCGGCGACGACGGGCGGCGCGACGGGGGCGATGGTGACTGTGTACACGCCCTGGCCGGTCAGGCCAGTGACCGTATCCTTGGCCACCATGGTCACGGCATACGTGCCCGCCACGGGGGCGGCCCAGCTGGCCACGCCCGTGGAAGCAATGCTCATGCCGGCCGGCGCGCCCAGCATGGTGTAGCTGAGGGGATTGGCGGCGCTGGCCGAGACGGTGAATGACAGCGGCTTGCCTGCCGCGCCGTTGATGCCGGCCGGCGCCACCACGGGGGCGGCGGGGGCGATCTGCGTGCCGGACAGGCTGGCCACCAGGCTTTTCACGTTCGGCGTGCCCAGGCCGCCCAGCGGGTCATAGCCGACCCTGGCCGTGCACACGCTGCAGGTGCCGTTGCTGCCGCGCGTGATGTCGGCAAAGCTGCTGGCAAAGGTGCCGGGCACGGTGGCGATCTGGCCGTACAAGATGCTGTGCGGCAAGCCGAGCGCCGTCTTGGCCTGCAGCGCGCGGCTGGCGTTGGCGATGGCGATCAGGCCGGCCCATTGCGGCGTGGACAGGCTGGTGCCGCCGATGCTGAGCCAGCTGGCGGTACTGCTGCCTGGTGTCATCACGGCCGTGTACTGGCCTGTGGCGGGGTCGGCATTGAAGGCCACGTCGGCCACGTTGCGCCGCAGCAGATTGGTCAGGCCTGGCACGCTGGCCGTCTGGTAGGTGGGCAGGGCCGTATAGGCGCTGATGCCGCCGCCAGTGCCGGACCAGGCCGCTTCGCTGCGCGCACCGCTGCCGCTGTAGCTGAGCGTGGTGCCGCCCACGGCCAGCACGTTGGGCGACACGGATGGCCACGACACGCCGCTGCCCGAGTCGCCCGTGGCGGCCAGGTAGCTCATGTTCTTGCCCGTGAAGGCGCTGTCGACGGAGGCCGTCCAGCTGCCTTCGGCGGCGCCAAAGCTCATCGACACGACGCCTGGACCCATCAGGTTGGCCAGGCGCACGGCGCCCAGCAGGCTGTTGATGGAGGCGTCGGGCGCCTCGATCAGCACGATGCGCGCCAGCGGCGCCGTGGCATGCGCCCACTGCACGTCGAGGGCGATTTCCATGGCCCAGCCCGAGTTATAGGCCGGTGCGGTGGCCGTCATGGTGCTCGATGGCGTGTTGTAGACAACGGAAAATTCGCAGCCGCCGGCCGGGGCGGGCGGCAGGGGCAGGGTGGCATTCGTGGCGATGGCCTTGGTGGTGCAGCCGGGCAAGCCGAATTTCTGGTTGAAGATGGCCAGTTCGGCGGCGGCGTTCGGGTTGTGCATGGCGTCGACGATGTAGATCGTCTGCCCTGCGCCCAGCTGGGCCGCCTGGGCTGGCGTCAGCGCCGTGCCTGCCGCCGGCAGGGCGGGCAGGTCGTAGGCGGCGCGGATTTGCGCGGGCGAGTAGGTGGCCACGACGCTGCTGCCGGCCATGGGCGTGGCGACGTCCGCCGCGTCGCCACTGAGCAGCGGCGCGATGTCCTGCGCCGCCTGCTGCGCAGCGGCGATTTTTTGCGCCGTCAGGCGCCGCGTGCTCATTTCCGCCATGGCGCCGGGGAGCTGCTGCAAATGCGGGCGCCAGTGGGCCGAGCCGCTGCTGTTGGCGCTGTCGCGCCCGTCAGGCGTATCGAGCAGGGCCGGGGCGGTGTGAAACATCGGTTGCGCCACCAGCGCGCCCACCGAGGCGGGGATGGCGGGCACCTCGACCTGGAATTGGGTAGTCGCCGTGGCCAACAGGGCGGGCGGCTGGGTGGTCTCCTGGCCGGGGCCGCATGCACCCAGCACGAGGGCCGCGGTAGCGCCCAGCAGCAGGCGGCCGTGCCGTGGACGAAGGGGGATGGACTTTTTCATGGCGAAGCTCTCCGAGTTGGGCGAGGGCCACATCTCGACAATGCATTCCGGCTAGGCGCCGCGCTGGCGGTCCCGGCCCTGCATTGGCAGCCCCGCTGCCATGGCGCTTGCGCGCGGTAGGCCGGTGGCTTTGCGTCCCCATCTTTCGACGGGTTTGCCCTCAAAATTGATCATGCATCGCGACAGATATCCTGATGCCTTGCCAATTTTAGCGAATACGACAAATAAGTGTTAACTATTTTCAATTAATATTTCCGTTTGTACATTTATTTGTCGCATATTTTGCCAGTATCCAAGGCAATCTTGTCAGCTTGATCTAGCCTTATCAGCAAGCTTGTCAGGGATTTACCAGTGTGTAACGGTGTTTTATCCCCGTAACGGCAAATGATATTTTTTCTGTTTAATGAAAATACCGGATTTGACGAATTTGTTGGATTTCTTATCGGTCCTCGAACACCATGCCCTGGTATGGCGCCGCGCGGCAGGCTGCCAGCCGCTGCGCCAGGCTGCCCGCATGGGCTTCCAGTTGGTGGCCGTCCGGGTCGAGGAAGTACAGCGAATCGCCGGCGCTGCTGTTTTGCTGCCATTCCGCCACGCCAGCCGTGCGCAGGCGTGCCGCAAAGGCAGAATAGTTGTCCTGGGAAATGGAAAAGGCATAGTGCGTGTAGCCGCCCGCGCTGATCGCCGCGCCCGCATCGAGCGATAGGCACAGCCACAGGTCCCCGGCCGACAGGTAGGCGCCCCTGTCCCAGCGCGCATGCAGGCGCAGGCCCAGCGTATCGCGGTAAAAGACGACGCTGCGATCTAGGTCGTGTACGGACAGGGTGAGGTGGTGCAGGCCGGTCAGCATGGTGCTGGATAACTTCCAGGTGGGGGAGCATTGCCATGATTTGATATGACTTTGTTCCACAGGAGTTTGAGATACTGCAGCAAGGTCATTAAGCTCACGGTACCTGACCAAACCGTAGCGAGCGGCAGTGATTTGCGGCCGAGAAGCGCAACCGTGCCAGGGCACGGTGAGCATCGCCGGCCGCAAAGCGCGACGCGCAGTAGGTTTGGGCCGGTACCATCAGGCAGGCTCGGCGTGCTCCACCATGAGCTGCACCTTGGTCGCGCCATTGTACTCATTCGCATCGAGCCGGAAGGCGACCCGCGTGCGCTCGCCCAGGGCGTCCGTGTGGCCGAACCAGATGGCATCGAAGCGCACGCCGTTCTTTTCCAGCAGCAGTTTCAAATGGCGCTCTTTTAATATGCGCTGGCTGACGACGCGGAATTCGTCGCAGAAGACGGGCGGGGCGAAGCCCTGGCCCCACACTTGCCCATCCATCAGCTCGATGAAGGCCGTCGTGTAATACGCGTCTTCCAGCGGGCCGTCCGTTTCCACCACCCGTTCCAGCTGCTGGGCGCTGAGCCAGGCCTGGCCCACGGCTTCGAAGGCCTGGGAAAACGCGTCGAAGGCGTCGGCGCGGATGGTCAGGCCCGCCGCCATGGCGTGGCCGCCGAACTTGTCGATCAGGCTGGGCGCCCGTTTCGACACGAGGTCGAGGGCGTCGCGCAAGTGAAAACCGGGAATCGAGCGGCCCGAGCCCTTGATCCAGCCGTCCGCGCCCGGCGCAAAGGTAATCGTCGGGCGGTAGAATTTTTCCTTCAGGCGCGAAGCGACGATGCCGATCACGCCCTGGTGCCAGGATGCGTCAAACACGCTGATGGTGCTGCTGTTGGCCGGCTCGAAGTCATCGAGGTGCAGCAGGGCCGTATCCTGCATTTCCGCCTCGATTTCGCGCCGCTTCAGGTTGATGTCGTTCAATTGCTGCGCCAGCGCCCAGGCGCGGCCTTCGTCGTCCGTGATCAGGCATTCGATGCCCAGCGACATGTCCTGCAGGCGGCCGGCCGCATTCAGGCGCGGCCCCAGGGCAAAGCCCAGGTCGAACGGCGTGGCGCTGCGCGCTTCGCGGCCCGCCACGCGGAACAGGGCCGCCACGCCCGCGTGCATATTGCCCTTGCGCATGCGTTTGAGGCCTTGCGCGACGAGGATGCGGTTGTTCGTATCGAGGCGCACCACGTCGGCCACCGTGCCCAGCGCTACCAGGTCGAGCAGGTTGTCGAGCTTGGGTTGCGTTTGCGCATCAAAGACACCGCGCCGGCGCAGCTCGGCCCGCAGGGCCAGCAGCACGTAGAACACGACGCCCACGCCCGCCAGGTGCTTGCTGGGAAAACCGCAGGCGGGCTGGTTCGGGTTGACGATGACGGCCGCGTCGGGCAGGGTGTCGGCCGGCAAATGGTGGTCGGTGACGACCACCTGGATGCCGCGCCGGTTCGCCTCGGCCACGCCGTCGATGCTGGCGATGCCGTTGTCGACGGTGATGATGATGTCGGGCGACTTTTCGCGCGCCGTCAGTTCGACGATTTCCGGCGTCAGGCCGTAGCCGTACTCGAAGCGGTTGGGCACGATGAAGTCGACGTCGGCGCCCATGGCGCGCAAGCCGCGTATGGCCACGGCGCAGGCCGTGGCGCCGTCGCAATCGTAGTCGGCCACGATGACCATGCGTTTCTTGGCGGCAATGGCGTCGGCCAGGAAGACGCCGGCCGCGCCGATGTGCAGCAGGCCGGACGGCGGCATCAGGGCCGCCAGTTCGCTCGACAGTTCTTTCGCGTCGGACAGGCCGCGCGATGCGTACAGGCGGGCCAGCACGGGGTGGATGCCGCCCTGGCGCAGCAATTCGGATTCGCGGTAGGGGCAGGGGCGGGTGGCGATGCGGGTACGGGTCATGATGCTTTCAACTTGTTCAGGGTCATTGCGCGCCAGAATTTGCGCTGCGCATGCTTGCTGGTGGTGACATCGAGCCAGGCGTCGCGGTGACTGAGCACCAGGCGCAGCCGGTCCAGGCGGCCGTCTTTCAGTGCCGCCAGCAGGGGCGCGAACCAGTCCGCTTCCAGCGCTTGCAACTGCTGCAGCCACATGCCCCATTCCTGGGCCTGCGCCGCTTCGATCAGGCTGCCCGGCACGATGATCGCGTCCGATTGGTCCGCCAGCACACTGTTTGGACTGGCATCGCGCCGCGCCGGTTCCGCCAGCGCGGCCAGCCAGCCCGGTGCGTCTGCCGTATGCAGGCGGGCGGCGCAGGCGGGGCGCTGCGCCGTGGCCAGGCTGTCGCCCCAGAGCCAGAAGGCATTGATGGCTTTCAAGCCCCGTTCCTCGCGCGCCGCATTGACGGGGTGTTCATGCCACAGCATCTGCACTTCGTTTTGCAGGCGGCGCGCGGCGCGCGCGTGCTCGCCTTCCGGCATCCACACGGACAGGTCTTGCGTGGTGGCGGCGTCCGGCGAGGCGCACTGCAAGTCGCTCCAGCCATCGGCGCGCATGAACCAGGTACCCGCGTCGCCATATGACAGCGGCTGGCCGATCTCGTCGAAATACGGGGCCGCGATGTCGAACAGGGCGCGGCTTTCCGCTTCGCTCAGCTTGAGCTGGCGCAACTCTTCCAGGCTGATATGGCTGCGGGCAATGGCCAGGTGGGCCGGATGCAGCAGGAAATAGCGCCCGCCCGGGTCCGGCACGAGGCCGTAGCCGTGCATGGCCTGGGCGGCAAAGCCTGCCTGCGCCGCAGCGCCGTTGGGCGCGGGCGACAGGCCCAAGGCGTGCGCCAGCCACGCTTCATGCGGCAGCAGGCGGCTGGCATTGTCAAAAGTTTCTAAATTGCAAGTTGAGGTGCGCGACAGCAGCGCCGCCAGCGCGGGCGCCTGCAAGACCTTGAGCAGGTCGGCAGCCAGTTCGGCATTGGGCAAGGCGAAGGGCAGGACGAGGGTAAGTTGATTCATCCCGAGATTGTAGGCGATAGCGGCGGCGCGCGAGAAGGGTGCAGGCGTTTTCGCCATGATTGCCGCCACAGATTGCTCAGTGCAAGGCAGCCGTTTTGCATGGTAAAAGTATCAATAAAACATGTTAATTATTGAAATTTTATCTTTATCTTTGGAAAATGATTCTCTTTTGAAAAGATAGTGGATATAATTGAGCTAACTAAAATATCAGAAAGACAATCACCCCCTGCTGCGTGGTTGCGTCGTCTGGCTCCTGTGTCCCTCGAATTTGTATACAAGATCTGCCGGCTTCATTTTTTAAACAAGTCTCTTCTTGGAAGCCCACTATGTATACATTCGCCGCTTTGCGCGGCCAGGCTGATCGCGCCCTGGCCCCCCGTATTTCCGCTCCTGCCGCCGCCGTGGCCTGCCGTCAGGAGGCCGCATGACTACCTACAATCTGTCGACCACGGTCCATGTCTGCGAAGACACCAGCAAGAATTTCGATATCCGCGACCTGCTGATCCAGGCCGGCTACTCGGTGCAAGGCGAACTGAACATCAAGAATTTCACCGTGCTCTTGCCCGATGATACGGAGTCCACCGTCAACACGCCGCTGTTCGGCATGCTCGACACGGACACCGTGTACGTGCGTCCCGGCGACTGGGCCGCCAACTACAACGGCAGCTTCTCGACCATCGAGGTGACGATCGACAAGGGCAATGGCGATATCGTCCAGCTGAGCCTGCAAGTCATCATCGACCCCGTCAATGACGCGCCCGACGCGGCCGACAAGACGTTTACATTGCTCAATGGCAACAGCGTGGTGCTCAGCGAAGGCGATTTCGGCTTCCACGACGACGTTGAACACGACGGCTTCAAGTCCATCGTCATCACGAATACCACCACGGCGGGCCAGGTCTTGCTCAACGGCGTGGCCGTGACGGTCGGCACGGAAGTGTCGATCGACGACATCCGCGCGGGCCACCTGGTCTTCGTGCCGAGCCAGACGGTGGCCGGCGACTTCGACCTCGGTTTCAAGGTGCGCGATGACGGCGGCACGGCCGGCTGCAATGCGCAAGACCTGAGCCTGGCGCCCCATTACCTGACCTTCAAGGTGCCGATGGCCCAGCTGGGCGACTTCGTATGGGAAGACAGGAATGCCAACGGCGTGCAGGACGCGGGCGAGGCGGGCATCGCCAATGTGGTCGTGCAATTGAAGGATACGGCCGGCAATGTGGTCGCCTCCACCACGACGGACGCCAGCGGCGGCTACCACTTCGACGTCAACCCGGGCACGTATTCCGTGACCGTGGTGGCGCCCGCCGGCTATGTGCCGACGGCAGCGAACCAGGGCGGCGACGCGGGCAAGGACAGCAACATCGATGCGGCCGGCAAGATGGCCCCCGTGACCCTGGCGCCGGGCGAGACCAACCTGACCCTGGACGCTGGCCTGTACCGCACGGCCGAACTGGGCGACCGGGTCTGGTTTGATACCAACAAGAATGGCGTGCAGGATGCGGGCGAAGCGGGCGCTGCCGGCGTGAAAGTGACCTTGCTCGACGCGTCGGGCAACGCCGTCGGCAGCCCTTTGGTGACGGATGCGAACGGCAACTACCTGTTCACGAATCTGAAACCGGGCGCCTACAGCGTGCAATTCGATAAAACCACCTTGCCAGCCGGCTACGCCTTCACGGGCCAGGACCAGGGCGGCGACGACCAGCGCGACTCGGACGCGAATGCCGATGGCCGCACGGCGCAAGTGCTGCTGGCCTCGGGCGACAGCAACCACAGCGTGGATGCCGGCATCGTGGCCTTGCCGGCCACCTTGGGCGACCGCGTGTGGCATGACAGCAACGCTAACGGCATCCAGGATGCGGGGGAGTCCGGCATCGGCGGTGTCACCGTGCAGCTGAAGAACGTGGCTGGCAGCGTGATCGGCTCGACCGTCACGGACGCCACCGGCTATTACAATTTCAATGTCGATCCGGGCACGTATTCCATCGCCGTCGTCGCGCCAGCCGGTTATTTGAGCACCGTCAAGGATGCAGGCGGGAACGACGCGCTCGACAGCGATATCAATACGCTGGGCAACAGCGGCCAGGTAACGGTGGTTGCCGGCCAGAACTACAAGGACCTCGATGCCGGCCTGTACAAGACGGCGTCCATCGGCGACCGCGTGTGGTTCGATGCGAATGGCAACGGCACGCAGGATGCGGGCGAAACGGGCATGGGCGGCGTGAAAGTCAACCTGTACAACGCTAATGGCGCCGTCGTGGCCAGCGCCACCACGGATGCGAACGGCAATTATCTGTTCAGCAACCTGGTGCCTGGCAGCTACTACCTGGGCTTCGTGCCGCCGGCCGGCTATGGCTTCACCAAGGCCGATATCGGCGGTTACGCCACGGATTCGGACGTCAATCCGGCCACCGGTCTGACTACCGCCATGGCCGTGCTGAAATCGGGCGACGTGCAGCTGGACTGGGATGCGGGCCTGGTCAAGCTCAACACGGCCTCCATCGGCGACCGCGTGTGGGAAGACAACAACTACAACGGCGTGCAGGATGCGGGCGAGCTGGGCGTGGCGGGCGTGAAGGTCAACCTGCTCAACGCCAGCAACGTGGTCATCGCCTCGACGACGACGAATGCCAGCGGCAACTACCTGTTCAGCGAACTGGCGGCCGGCAGCTACAAGGTCGAAGTCATCCGTCCATCGGGTTTTTATTACACCAAGGCCAACCTGGGCAGCGATACGGCCGATTCCGACGTCGATGTCAGCACGGGGCGCTCGTCCCTGATCAACCTGGCCGCCGGCCAGAACGACATGAGCTGGGATGCGGGCATCTACCGCAAGGCCAGCCTGGGCGACAAGGTGTGGCGCGACGCCGACCATGACGGCGTGCAGGACTACAACGAGGCGGGCATCGCCAACATCAAGGTGCAGCTGTACTCGGGCAGCGGCGTGCTGCTGGCCACGACCTACACGAATGCCAACGGCAACTATCTGTTCAGCAACCTCGACCCGGGCAGCTATTCGCTCAAGTTCGACAAGTCGGGCGTGTATCACGACGGCTACGCCATGGATACGTGGCGCTGGGGCGCGAAGAACATTGGCACGAACGACAACATCGATTCGGACGTCAACAGCAATGGCACGACGGCCAACGTGGTCTACACGGACATATTGAAACTGGCGTCGGGCCAGAACGACATGAGCTGGGATGCGGCCATCACGCCCATCGTCATCGACCTCAACGGCGACGGCGTGCACACGATCGCCCGCGCCGACTTCCACGGCAGCTTCGACCTGCTGGGCACGGGCAGCGCCATCCAGACGGGCTGGGTCTCGGCCCACGACGGCTTGCTGGCCATCGACAGCAATGGCAATGGCAAGATCGACAATATCTCCGAGTTGTTCGGTGGCAACGAGAAGGGCACGGGCTTCGCCAAGCTGTCCAGCTATGACTCGAACCACGACGGCGTGGTCGATGCGCACGATGACAAGTTCGCCGAGCTGCGCATCTGGCGCGACGCCAACAGCAATGGCGTCACGGACGATGGTGAGCTGATGTCCCTGCACGACGCCGGCGTGGCCAGCCTGGCCGTGAGCTACACGGAGCTGCCTTTCCTCGATGCGAACAGCAATCTGCACCTGGAGCGCAGCAGCGCCACCCTGGCCGACGGCAAGACGGTCGACATGACGGACGTGTATTTCAACGTCGACGCCAAGGATGCGGCCGCCGCCGGCGTGCATCTGCCCAGCATGGCCGACCTGCTGCGCGACGACAGCACGCTCGATGTGGTGCTGGGCCAGGATGGCATGGTGACCACCGTCGCCGCCGCGCCGGCCGCCGCCGCAGCAGCAGCCCCTGCCGCGGAAGCCCAGGCCCAGTGCGACATGGCCGACCTCCTGCGCCGCGCCATGGCCCACGCAACGACCCAGCCCCAGGAAATGGCTGCCTGATGTCCCTTGCCGGGCCATGAGCCTGCCCGGCAATGCCGCACCGGCGCACCCGTCACGGGTCGCCGGCGCTTTCCACGCTTTTTTCCACACTTGATAATAGAAATAGGGAAACCACGATGAAACAATCCATGCACCTGATCGTTCGCGGCGCCATCGCCGCGGCCACGTTCGCCCTCGCCAGCGGCAGCGCCCTGGCCGCCTCCAATCTGCAAGTCGTCGATTCGCACAGCGTCAGCCTGTTTACGGCTGCCGGTGGCGCCTTCGGTTCGGGCAGCGCCATCTCGCCGACCTTGTGGGAAGTCAAGTACGACAGCAACACCTTCCTGGCGTTTTGCCTCGATCCTCATGTCGCACTGAGCAACACGTCGAACAGCTACAGCAGCGGCGCCTTTGCCGCCAGCGACGCCGTCAAGCGCCTGTATGAAGGGTATTACGCTTCGTCCATCGCGGCTGTGTCGACCAGCGCCAACAGCGCCGCCGCCTTCCAGCTGGCCCTGTGGGAATTGAATAACGACAATACGAACCTGCTGACGGGCGACCTGCGCTTCAAAAACCTCAGCAATGCCGTCGTCAGCCAGGCCAACACCATGCTGGGCGTGGCCACGGGCAATGGCGCGATCCGGAACCTGTACAACTACACGAGCTTGACGAGCGTCAATCCAGCTTCGCAAACCTTGCTCAGCGTATCGCCGGTGCCGGAAGCGCAGACGTGGGCCATGCTGGTCGCGGGCCTGGGCTTGCTGGGCTTCATGGCGCGCCGCCGCAAGGGCGCTTCCGCGCTGAATTAACCATCGCTCATCGCGCAAGCGATAGCGTTCCCGCTGCGGCGTGCCCGACCGGCGCGCCGCAGCGTTTTATTGTGAATCCATCATGACCCCACCCCTTGACACCTCGACCGCTTCCGCCGGCATCTCCACCGATGCCATCGCCGACGCCATCGTCTTCCTGGCACGCTTTTTCGGCGTGACCGTGCAGGCCGAGCGCCTGCGCGCCAGCGTGGCGGCCCAGGCAGACCCGGCCGCGGCCGACTTTCTCGAACAGGCGCTGGCGCACGCCACCCTGGCCGGCACCGCGTTGCCGATAGACAAGCCGCGCCGCCCCACGGAAATGCCGGCCTTGCTGCTCAACGGGGAAGGGCAGGCGCTGGTGGTACTGGCCATTGCCGACGGTAAATATG
This sequence comes from Janthinobacterium sp. TND4EL3, assembly GCF_900156175.1. Classification (GTDB taxonomy): domain Bacteria; phylum Pseudomonadota; class Gammaproteobacteria; order Burkholderiales; family Burkholderiaceae_D; genus Janthinobacterium. The sequence goes on along the minus strand of NZ_FTMV01000018.1, from coordinate 104,299 downwards.
AATGCCATGTGCCCGGCATCGCCGGCAGTGCCTGGCTCGACGCCGCCGCGCTGGCGCGGGAAGTGCCCGATGGACGCTGGGTAGCCGTGCGGCCCGTCATGTTTTTCGACCAGCGCAGCTTACTCTACAGCATGCCGGCGGCGGGCCGCTGGTTCTGGGATGTCTTCAACCGTAACCGCTGGATCTTCCGCTGGGCCCTGCTGGGCACCCTGGTGCTCAATATCATCGGCGCGCTGGTGCCGTTCTATGCGATGGCCGTGTATGACCGCGTGATCCCGAACAATGCCACGTCCAGCCTGTGGGTGCTGACGATTGCCGTCGTGACGCTGACGGGCTTCGAGCTGGCCCTGCGCCTGCTGCGCGGCGAACTGGTGGAAACGGCGTCGCGCCGCATGGACGTGGCGCTGTCGTCGAACATCTTCGCCCAGTGCTTGCGCCTGCGCGCGGCCAGCCGGCCCGCCTCGGGGGGAACTTTGGCCAATACCGTGCGCGATTTCGAATCCGTGCGCGAATTCTTCGCTTCCACGACCCTGACCACCCTCGGCGACTTGCCGTTCCTGCTGCTGTTCCTGCTGGTGATCGCCCTGGTCGGCGGCTGGCTCGTGCTCGTGCCCCTGGCAGTCATCCCGATCCTGCTGCTGGTCGCCTTCGCCTCGCGCGCGGCCCTGGCGCGCCACGTGGCCGCCTCGATGCAGGAAAGCGCGCAGCGCACGGCGCACCTGTTTGAAACCATGAATGGCCTCGACACCATCAAGGCGCTGGGCGCCGAAGCCTGGAGCCGGCGCAAATGGGAAAGCCTGACGGTGGCCATCGCCGCCAACAGCGTCGAGACGCGCGAAATCGTCAGCCGGGTCAACTACATCAACACGGCCGTGCTGGCCCTGTCCGGCGTGGCCGTGGTGGCCACGGGCGCCTTGCTGATGGGCGAGCATCTGCTGACCCTGGGCCAGATCATCGCCGTGAGCATGCTGACGGGCCGCGCCCTGGCGCCCGTGAGCCAGATCGCGGGCCTGATCATGCGCTGGGAACAGACCAAGCTGTCGTACCACGCACTTAATAAAATCATGGAAGCGCCCACCGACGACGACGCGGCCAGCCTGCAGGCGCCGCCCCTGTCCGGGCGCATCGAATTTCGCGACGTGGGCTTTGCCTACCCGAATTCGCCGCCGCTGCTCGATAAGCTCAACCTGCACATCCGCCCCGGCGAACGGGTCGGCGTGATCGGCAAGCTCGGTTCCGGCAAGAGCACCTTGCTGCGCTTGCTGCTGAACCAGTACGGCCCGCAAAGCGGCAGCGTGCTGTTCGACGACCTGGCCAGCACCCAGCTGGACCCCTTGAGCCTGCGCCGCCAGATCGGCTACGTGCCGCAGGACGTCACCCTGTTCCATGGCACCCTGCGCGAAAACATCGAACTGGGACGCAGCCAGCCCGACGACGAGAGCCTGCTCGACGCCATCCGCCTGGCCTGCCTCGACGACATCATCACCCAGCTGCCCAAGGGTGTGGCGACGGAAGTGGGCGAGCGGGGCGAGCGCCTGTCCGGCGGCCAGCGGCAAGCCGTGGCCATGGCCCGCGCCTTGCTGGCGAAACCGCCGATGCTGCTGCTCGATGAGCCGAGCAGCATGTTCGACCCGGCCACCGAGCAGCGGCTGATCGGCCGGCTGCGTACCTTAAAAGAGACGACCATCGTGCTGGTGACGCACCGCATGGCCATGCTGGCGCTGGTGGACCGCCTGATCGTCTTCGACAAGGGGCGCATCGTGGCCGACGGCCCGCGCGATGACGTCATGCGCGTCTTGAACAGCCAGACGGCCAAGCCCGTGGCGGAACAGGGAGTGGCGGCATGAGCGCCGTGAATGCCCGCCCGCTGCCGGCGGCCCACCCGGACCCGGAACGCGAACCGCAGCGCATCGTCATCCGCATGCTGGCCTTGACGTCCGTGCTGCTGGTGCTGGTGCTGGCCTGGGCCATGTTCGCCCAGCTCGACGTGTCCGTGAATGGCCGCGGCGCCATCACGCCGCCATCGCACCTGCAGGAAGTGCAAAGCCTGGAAGGGGGCATCGTGCGTGAAATGCTGGTGAAACCGGGCCAGCGCGTGCGCCGCGGCGACTTGCTGCTGCGCCTGGACACGGCCCAGTACGAAGCCAACCTGGGCGCCAGCGTGCAGAATCGCCTGGCCGCGCTGGCGGGCAGGGCGCGCCTCGATGCGCTGCTGTCCGGCGGCACGCCCCAGTTTGCGCCGGAATGGCAGAAAGAAGCGCCCGAGCTGATCGCCAAGGAAACGCAGCTGTGGCGCGACGGCCAGCGCGAATTCGCCTCGGCCACGGCGGCCGCGCGCGAAGGCGTGACGCGCCGCCGCGGCGAGCTGGCCGAGGCGCACAGCCGCATCGCCCAGCTGGATACAGGCCTGAAAATCGCCCTGGAAAGCCTGTCCATCGAGGAGAGGCTCTTCAAAGAGGGCGCCGGTTCGCGCGGCGACTACCTGAATGCGCAGCAGCGCGTGCAGCAGCAGCGCACGGAACTCGACAGCCTGCGCAGCTCCGTGCCGCGCCTGACGGCCACGCTGGCCGAGGCGCAGGCGCAGGCGGGCGAAGTGGAAGCGCGCATGCGCGGCCAGTGGGGCGCGCAGCGCAGCGAATATGAAACCAAGGCCGGCGCCCTGGCCAGCACCGTGAAAGGCCAGCAGGACCAGGTAAGCCGGCGCGACGTAACGGCGCCCGTCGACGGCGTCGTCAACCGCGTGCTGGTGGCAACCGTCGGCGGCGTGGCGCAGCCGGGTAAACCTATCCTGGAAATCGTGCCTGCCGACTCGGAAATGCTGATCTCCGTGCGCGTGAAACCGTCGGACATCGGTTTTATCCATGTGGGACAGAGCGCGTCGGCGAATGTGCTGGCGTACGACGCCACCACCTACGGCCGCATGCAGGCGCAAGTGGTGCGCGTGGGGGCGGACGCGATTCCCGACGAACGCAACGAACCGTACTTTGAGGTGCAGCTGAGCACCGACCGCAGCCAACTGACGGCGCACGGCAAGGTATTGCCGGTGACGCCAGGCATGCCCGTCGACGTGGGCATCCTGACGGGCCGCCGCTCGGTGCTGCAATATGTGTTCAAGCCCGTGCTGCGCGGCTTGCAGTCTTCCCTGCAGGAGCGGTGATGCGTGCTTTCTTGATATTTATCACACTGGCGTGCGCCGGCATGGCGGCGCAGGCGCAGCTCCCCGGCACCTTATCCGTCCAGTCCGCGCGCGGCCTGCCAGCCTTGCTGGCGCGCGCCGTGCCGCGCGATCCGCAGGTGATCGCGGCGCAGGCGGCGCTGGCCGCCACAGAAGCGCGCTACAAGCAGGCCCGTTCACGCCTGTTCCCGACTGCGGGTCTGCAGGCGACGCGGGGGCGCAGCAACGATCTCGATGGGACGCAGGAGGTCGAGCGCCGCACGCACCAGGTGGAAGCGAGCGTGCGCTGGAACGTGTACAACGGCGGCGCCGACCGCGCCGAACTCGATGCGGCCGAGCGCGAGATGGCGGGCGCCGCCTTCGACGTGGAGCGGGCGCGCGCGGAAAGCGCGGAAAAGCTGGCCGAAGCGTATTTCGACATGCAGCGCCTGGAACGCGGCCTGCAGCAGTCGCAGGAACGCCTGCGCGACGTGACGCAGCTGGTGCGGCAGGTGGCGCGCCAGGCGGAACTGGGCAAATCGTCGGAAGTGGACCGCGAACTGGCGCAAAGTTCGCAGCTGGACGCGGAACTGGTGCACGACGGCTTGCTGACGGACCAGCAGGCGGCGCGCATCAAGCTCGAGGCGCTGGCTTTCGAGCCGGTGGCGCAGTTTGCCGATTTCGCCTTTGCGCCGCTGCCGGCGCAGGCGCTGGAGAATGCCGATACGCAGCAGGCGCAGTTGCGCGCCGCGCGCGAGCGGGCTGCCGCGGCCCGGTTGCGCGTGCGCGGCGTGGCGGCCACCCTGGCCCCCAAAATCGACCTGAACGTCAGCCATCTGCTCAATAACAAGACCACGCCGCCGCCGTCGACCATCCAGCAGCGGGGCTGGTCGGTGGGGGTCTCCTGGGAAATCCCGCTCGGCGGCGGCAGCCTGGCGCAGCGCGACGAAAGCATCAGCCGCGCCCAGGCGGCCGAGGCGGACGTGGCGCGCGCCGAGCAGGGCACGCGCGCCGACCTGGCCAGCATGCTGCCGCGCATCGCCAATGCGCGGCGCACGCTGGACCTGCTCGACGAGCAGGAAAAGAAGATGGCCTTCGTCGTGCGCGGCGGGACCATCCAGTACGAGGCGGGCCGGCGCAACCTGCAGCAGGTCATCCAGACGCGCGACAGCTATTTCACGCTGCAGCAGCGGCGCATCGACCAGCTGCACCGTCTGACCCTGGCGCAGATGCGGCAATATGCGCTTGCGGGGCAGCTGTTGCGCGTTTTCGGCCTGGCGCAGGAGGCAAAATAGGCTAGCTGTGCGCTGTTTCACGCAGACTTGATGCATGAAATGCCCATTGTGTGGCACACTGCGCGCTCGCATATCATCGTTGTCGCGGGAGCGCATGAGCATCATCAAACAATTTCCTTTTGAGTGGCAGGTCGGCGTGCGCTATACGCGCGCCGGGAAACGCAGTGGCCGCAACAGCTTCATTTCCTTCATCTCCCTCATTTCCGTGGCCGGCATCGGCCTGGGCGTGGCCGCCCTGATCGTCGTCCTCTCCGTCATGAACGGCTTCCAGAAGGAAGTGACCGACCGGCTGATGTCGGTGCTGGCCCACGTCGAGGTGTTCGACACGAGCGGCTCCATGCCGAACTGGCAGGCGCAGGAGCGCGCCGCCTACGCCAACCCGCAAGTGAAAGCCGTGTCGCCTTTCGTGGAAACCCAGGGCATGCTGCTCAATGACGAAACCATGCGCCCGTCCGTCGTGCGCGGCGTGCTGCCGCAGCAGGAAGCCACCGTCTCCAGCGTGGCAGGCCAGATGAAGCAGGGCAGTTTCGATGCGCTGACCCCCGGTTCCTACAACATCGTGCTCGGTATCGACCTGGCCAAGGCGCTCGACGTGAAAGTGGGGCAGAACGTGACCCTGATGCTGGAACGCGAGCCGAGGGCGGGCGACCCGGCCAATGGCATCGTCATGCCGCGCATGCGCGCGCTCAAGGTATCGGGCATCTTTGAGGCAGGTCATAATGAACTCGATGGCAGCCTGGCCTTCGTCAACATGCAGGACGCGCAGCAGCTGCTGCAGCTCGACGGCCCGTCCGGCCTGCGCCTGCGCCTGCACGACATGAACAAGGCGCCCCAGGTGGCGCGCGAACTGAAGGCAACGATGCCGGGCCAGCTGTGGATGCGCGACTGGTCGCGCGCCAGCGCCAGCTGGTATGCGCTGGTGCAAAGCCAGAAGAACATGATGTTCATCATCCTCAGCATGATCATCGCCGTGGCCGCGTTCAACCTCGTCTCGACCCTGGTGATGTCGGTCACCGACAAGCAGGCCGATATCGCCATCCTGCGCACGCTGGGCGCCTCGCCGTTCTCCATCATGAAGATCTTCATGATCCAGGGCGCGCTGGTGGGCTTGCTGGGCAGTGCTTTGGGCGTGATCGGCGGCGTCGTGCTGGCGCTGAACGTGGGCGTCATCGTGCCCTTCATCGAAAGCATCTTCGGCCTGCACTTCATCTCCAAGGAAATCTACCAGATCAGCGCCGTGCCGTCGGACGTGCATTGGCTCGACGTGGCGCAGATCGGCCTGATCGCCTTTGGCCTGGCGCTGGTGGCCACCATCTACCCGAGCTGGCGCGCCGCGCGCGTCAAACCGGCCGAGGCCCTGCGCTACGAATAACACTCCAAGAAACGATAAAGACCGCCTGAATAATGAGTATTTTCAAGAATTTGCCCTTCGAATGGCTGGTCGGCCTGCGCTACACGCGGGCCGGCAAGCGCAGTGGCCGCAACAGTTTTATCTCCTTCATCTCGCTCATTTCCATGGCCGGCATCGGCCTGGGCGTGGCGGCGCTGATCGTCGTGCTGTCCGTGATGAACGGCTTCCAGAAGGAAGTGACGGACCGCATGCTGTCCGTGCTGGCCCACGTGGAAGTGTTCGACAATAGCGGCAGCATGCCCGACTGGCGCGCGGAAGCGGCGCAGGCTTTTAAAAATCCGGCCGTGAAGGGCGCCGCGCCGTTTGTGGAAACGCAAGGCATGCTGCTGCGCGACGATGCCCTGCGCCCCGCCATCGTGCGCGGCGTGCTGCCCGAGGAAGAGCCGAACGTGTCCGACGTGGCAGGCCAGACGCGCATGGGCAGCTTCAAGGCGCTGCAGCCGGGCACCTTCAATATCGTGCTGGGCATCGAGCTGGCGCGCGCCTTGCGGGTCAACCTCGGCGAAAAAGTCACCTTGATGCTGGCGCAGGGCCAGGTCACGCCGGCCGGCGTGCTGCCGCGCATGCGCAGCTTTACCGTCAGCGGCATCTTCCAGGCGGGCCACAATGAATTCGACGCCGGTTTGGCCTTCATCAATATCGAAGACGGCCAGCGCCTGCTGCGCCTCGATGGCCCGTCCGGCCTGCGTTTGCGCCTGGCCGACATGAACCAGGCGCCGCAAGTGGCGGCCGAACTGAAGAAATCCATGCCGGGCGACCTGTGGCTGCGCGACTGGTCCAAGCTGAACGCCAACTGGTTTGCCGCCGTGCAGACGGAAAAACGCATGATGTTCATCATCCTGACCCTGATCATCGCCGTGGCCGCCTTCAACCTCGTCTCGACGCTGGTGATGACGGTGACGGACAAGCAGGCCGATATCGCGATCCTGCGCACCCTGGGCGCCTCGCCCCGTTCCATCATGAAGATCTTCATGATCCAGGGCGCGCTGGTGGGCATCCTGGGGACGATCCTGGGCGTGGGCGGCGGCGTGCTGGTGGCGATGAACATCGACGTCATCGTGCCCTTCATCGAGCACCTGCTGGGCGTGCAGTTCCTCTCCAAGGACATCTATTTCATCAGCACCGTGCCGTCCGACCTGCGCTGGCCCGACGTCAGCAAGATCGGCGTGCTGGCCGTGATCCTCGCCTTCTTGGCGACCCTGTACCCGAGCTGGTGGGCTGCCCGCGTCAAACCTGCGGAAGCCCTGCGCTATGAATAAACCACTGAATACGACCATGACCGATCTGAACAAACCTGCCTCCAACGGCGCTTCCGCCGATTCCGCCGTCCTTAGCTGCCGTGGCCTGGGCAAGACTTTTACGCAGGGCAGCTACAAGGTGCAGGTGCTGGCCGGCATCGATATTGACGTGCACCGCGGCGAGCGCGTCGCCATCGTCGGCGCCTCCGGTTCGGGCAAATCGACCCTGCTGCACCTGCTGGGCGGGCTCGATACGCCCACCAGCGGCAAGGTGACCCTGCTGGGCAAGGATTTCGCCACCCTCAGCGAAAAGGCGCGCGGCGACTTGCGCAATGCTTCGCTGGGCTTCGTCTACCAGTTCCACCACCTGCTGCCCGAGTTTTCCGCGCTGGACAACGTCGCCATGCCGCTGATGATACGCCGCATGAAACGCGCCCCGGCCACCGAACTGGCGCAGCAGATTTTGACGCGCGTGAACCTGGCCAAGCGCGTCACGCACACGCCCGGCGAATTGTCGGGCGGCGAGCGCCAGCGCGTGGCCCTGGCCCGCGCCCTCGTCACGCAGCCGGCCTGCGTGCTGGCCGATGAACCGACGGGCAACCTCGATCACGCCACGGCCGAACAGATCTTCGACCTGATGCTGGAACTGTCGCGCACCCTGGGCACGGCCTTCGTCATCGTCACGCACGATATCGAACTGGCCAGGCGCTGCGACCGCGTGCTGCGCCTGACGGACGAAGGGCTGCAGCCGTACCAATATTAAGGAGCTTCGCCATGCTGTGGATCGACACGCATTGCCACCTCGACGCGCATGAATTCGGCAGCGAATCGCCGCAGGTGGCGGCGCGCGCGGCCGCGCAGGGCGTGGCGATGATCGTCGTCCCCGCCGTCGAACGGGCCAATTTCGCCATCGTGCGCGATCTGGCGGCAACGTCGGCCAACGCGAGCTATGCGCTCGGCATCCACCCGATCTACGTGCCGCAGGCCACCGAGGACGATTTGATCGCCCTGCGCGATGCCGTGGCGCTGGCGATGAACGACCCGCGCTTTGTCGCCATCGGCGAGATCGGCCTCGATTTCTTCCTTCCCATGCTGTGCGAACCGGCCATGCGCGTCAAGCAGGAGCATTTCCTGCGCGAGCAGCTGAAAATCGCCCGCGACTTCGGCCTTCCCGTGCTGGCCCACGTGCGCCGCTCGCAGGACATCGTCCTCAAGCACGCGCGCCAGATCCGCCCGAACGGCGGCATCGCCCATGCGTTCAACGGCAGCTTCCAGCAGGCGCAGGGTTATATAGCCCTCGGTTTCAAGCTCGGTTTCGGCGGCGCGATGACGTTTACGCGCGCCTTGCAGATACGCCGCATGGCGACGGACCTGCCTTTGGACGCCATCGTGCTGGAGACGGACGCGCCCGATATTTCTCCCAGCTGGATACACCCGGGCCGCAACAGCCCCGAAGAACTGCCGCGCATCGGCGCCGTGCTGGCCGAACTGCGCGGCCTTGATATCGCGCAAGTGGCAGCTGCCACCAGCGCCAATGCGCGCGCCGTGCTGCCCCGATTACCCCTGTTGGAAACACCATAATGAACGAGAAGATGATCATCTGCGCCCTGGCCGCCTGCCTGGCCAGCGCCGCCACTCCCGCCATGGCGGCCGTCAATGCCCAGTGCGACGGCATGCCGCGCCTCGACGTCACCACGCCGGCCGGTTTTTGCGTGGCCGTGCTGGCCGACGGCCTGAAATTCCCCCGTGGCGTGCTGCCGCTGACGAATGGCGACATTCTCGTCACGGACATGACGGGATGGGCGCCGAAGCAGGGTAAATTGTGGCTGTTGCAGCGCAAGGCGGCCGGTGCCGGTTACGAGCGCAAGCTGCTGCTCGACAAGCTCGACCGCCCGAACGGCATCGTGCAGGGACCGGACGGCATGGTCTACGTGGGCGAGGTGGGACGCATCTTCCGCTTCGACCTGCGCGACCCGGCCCGCGCCACCACCGACATCATCGGCGGCACGGCCAGGACGCCGCGCCTGCCGGGCCTGGGCTTGCACCTGCTGACGAACATGCGCTTCGGCCCTACGGGCGACCTGTATGTGAACGTGGGTTCGAGCACCGACCATTGCGAGAACGATGGCAAGGCGCCCGATCCGGCCAAGGCCTGTGCTTCGGCGGAAGGTCCGGAAGCGCTGGGCGCCATCCGCGAATACAAGATGGCCTGGCCGGCCGGCACCGTGACGGGCTGGCGCACGCATGCGCGCGGCTTGCGCAATTCGATGGCGCTGGCCTTCCATCCGGCCACGGGCGAACTGTGGCAGGCGGAAAATGCGCGCGACGCCATCCAGGCGGCCATGCCGCAGCTGAAAAGCGACGAAAACCTGCCGCATGAAGAGCTGAACCTGATCAAGGCCGACGGGCACTACGGCTGGCCCTACTGCTACGACGACAATGTGGCCAGCCCCGAATACCCGAAGACGGCGTGCGCCGGCAAGTACGTGGCGCCGCAGCGCCTGCTGCCCGGCCACGCAGCGCCTCTGGGCATGACGTTTTACACGGCCAGCCGCTTCCCGGAGCTGTACAGGAACAGCCTGATCATCGGCTATCACGGCTACCGCAGCAACGGCCACCGCCTGGTGGCGCTGCTGCCCGACAAGGCCGGCGCCCCGCTGGGCAAGTCCGTTGAATTGATCAGCAACTGGGAGCGCAAGGGCAAGCAGGGCAGGGGCGCGCCCGTCGACGTGAAGCAGGGGCAGGATGGCGATATCTACATGGCTGATGACCATAATGGACTGGTGCTCAAGCTGCACTACGCGGCGGCCAAGCCGTAATGCATATCGCTTGACCTCGCTCAGGGCGAGGTCGCGCCATCCTCCTATAATCGGCCAGACGTTCCCCGCTGACCAGGGCTGGCCATGCATTTACCCTTGCTCGTCGTTGCGCTGTGCCTGTGCCTGCCGAGCGCGCGTGCGCAGGGCGGCATCTACGCGCCGGCCCCACGCCTGAGCGCCGAGCAGCTGATCGCGTATTACCAGAAGCTACCGGCGGCGGGGGAGGCGCCAGATCCCGCTTTCCTGCTCGGTCAGCGTTATGCGAAAGGCTATCTGGCCGGCGTGGCCGATGGGGCGCAGGGCCGGCAGTGGTGCGACACGGGCCGCCTGAAAACGGTGGAAATCGATGCGCAAGTCATCGTTGAACTGAAAAAGCTGCCGGCCCGCGTCCGCCAGGGCGACGCATCGGCCCTGGTCGTCGCCATCCTGGCGCGGCGTTTTCCCTGTTCCACTCCATCACCCACGGGAGGCTGACGTGAAACCTGCATTCATCAAGCTGCGAGAGAATTATTCGAGCGTGGCCGCCGTCGACCAGGCCGCCCTGTTCGGTGAAATTGGCTGGGAAGACTTGATCGGCAAGGACAGTTTCGCCAATACCTGCGCCATCCGCGTCAGCCTGGCCCTGATCAAGGCCGGCGTCCAGCTCAAAGGCCGCATGGCCATCCGCAAGGGACCGTTCAAGGGCGCGCTGATCGAGCCGGGACAGGCCAAGCTGGCGCACATGCTGGCCAGCCCCTCGATGTTTGGCGCGCCCGAAAAATTCAACCGGGATGCGGCCATCGCCGGCATCGGCCAGCGCCAGGGCCTGGTGGCCTTTTTCCGCATTCCCGGCTACCTGGGCGGTGCGGGCGGGCATATCGACATCCTGCTGCCATCCATCGGCGTGCAGGTGTGCGGCAGCGAATGCTACTGGACTTGCGCCGAAGTGTGGTTCTGGGAATTGCGCTGACGCCTATTTGAACTTCTTCGACCGCCCGCGCGAGGCCGCATTGTGCGCGCGCAGGATGGAATCGACCCGTTCCGAGGCGTCGCGCGACAGGTTTTGCGCCACCGCGATATCGGGGAAGAATTCGGGCAGGCGGTAGCTGAGCCACGCATACGCGGAATAGTAGCGGCAGGTGTCTTCGACCTGCTGCAGGTTCTGCGTGCCGCCGCCGTACGCGTGCTGGCGCAAGGTGCTGGTTTTTCCCTGCGACAGATTCTTCGCCCAGTGTTCCCACGCCGTCTGCAGGGACGGCACCTTGCTCGAGATCGGCACCAGCGACAGGGTAAATTTGTCGGCCACGGACAGGGGCAGGGTGTCGAGCCAGACTGCGCGTTCCTTCTGGTCTTCCGTGATGCGCGGGAAGAAGAAGCCGTCCGGCACGTCGATATTGTGGATGAAGCGTCGCAGCAGTTTACTGAGCGACAGCTCGCCCGTCACCGACGAAATGCGGTGCAGGTGTTCCAGCGAGGGCGCCACGGCAAAGCCGCTGGTGTTGAGCGGGTGCAGTTTTTCCTTGAGCAGCGCGCGCATCACTTCATGCGTCTCGTTGTCGTAGCCGGCCACCAGGCCCTCTTCATGCACGCCGTAGCGGCCCGCTCGTCCGGCGATCTGGCGCGCCAGCGCCGCAGAAATCTCTTCCTCTTCGCGGCCATTGTATTTGACGCAGGTAGTCATGACGATGCGCGCGATCGGCATGTTCAGGCCCATCGCCAGCGCATCCGTGCCGACGACGATGTCGGCCGTGCCGTCGCGGAAGCGCTGCGCCTGCGCGCGCCGCACTTCGGGCGACAGGTTGCCGTAGACGGTGGCCACCGATAATCCCGTTTCCGTGATCATGTCGCGCCACATCAGTACTTCGCGGCGCGAAAAGGCGATGACGGCGTCGCCGCGGCGCAGGTTGCGCACCTTGCGCACGGCCGTCGGCTCCATCGACAGGGGTGCCATGCGCTTCAATACATGCACCTCCAGCGGGCAGTCCAGGCGTTCGGCCAGCGCCTCGATGGCGCGCCGCGCTTCCGGCGCCCCCACCAGGTAGACGGTGTGGGCGGGTGCGCCGCAGACGGCCGCCGTCCACGCGGCGCCCCGGTCCGGGTCGGCCAGCATCTGGATTTCATCGATGACGGCCACCTCGACGACGGTTTTCGTGTCCAGCATTTCCACCGTGCTGGCCACGTGCGTGGCGCCGTCGACGACCCGGCGCTCCTCGCCCGTGATCAGGCTCACGGCCAGCGGTTTGCCGTGCGGCGCGGCTTCCTGCAGGCGTTCATAGTTTTCCAGGGCCAGCAGGCGCAATGGCGCGAGATAGATGCCGCTCTTTGCCTTGACCAGCGCTTCCATGGCGCGGTGCGTCTTACCGGAGTTCGTCGGTCCCAGCAGGGCGATGAAGCGGCGCGGCAGGCGGCGCGCCATCTCGAACGAGGCCGGATACTCGGCCAGGTTGATGCTCTGGCGCGTGCGCGCCGCGTGCTGTTCTTCCTGCTGGCGCTCGATGGCGTGGTTGAAGCGCTGGCGGATGCGGTCGAAGACCATGCCGGCCGGCTCCGACGTCTGCATGTCGCCCAGCGTGTGCAGGAAGACCATCGGGTCCGTGTCCACGTCCTCGCTCAGGCCCGCGATATCGGCGACGAAATCGACCACGTGCTGGCGCAGCTCCTCGAAGACGGCCGCGCTGGCCCGTTCGCGCACCAGCGCCAGCTTGGTCTCGCGGTCCATCTTGCGCCACTTGGCCGGCCGCGCCAGCACGCCCTGGCTTGGCACCAGCGCATACGGCACCACCAGGTGCCCGGCCTTGACGACGCCGGAAAAGCGCACGAAGACGCGGCCTTCCATCTTGACCAGGCGGATATGCTCGGCCAGTTCCCCCAGTTCCGCGACCAGGGTAGCGTCGTTATTGTCTTCGGTGCTGTCGGAAAGGTCGGTGGAAGTGTCGGGAGGAAGTGCGGAGGAAGTCATGTCGTGCCTGGGTGTTGAAATAAGCGAGGCCGATTATACCGTCGATGGGGGGCGGGCGGTGGCGGCCGCCCCAGGCACTTGCACGTGCGCGCGGTCGATATCGCAGGTGCCAGGCAGAGCGGCCCACAGTTCGCCCGCATGGGCGACCAGCGCACGTCGATGCCAGTCCTGCAGGTCCATTTCGGCGGTGGAAAGCGTGTTCATGCGAACTCCAACAGAGGGCGCCCGGGGCGCAGACGGGCATGCTAGCATGGCAGCGCTTGCAACAGCAGCGCCGTGCTTTCGCCTGGCGAGCGTCGTGACAGGAGAGTCGACATGTGGAGCATCAAGGGTTTTTTCGCTGTAGATGAGCTTACTGCGGAGAAAGTCATGCTCGCTGCGCACACGGATGGCAAGCGCGTCTTCTGTTTCCCCTCGCACATTGCGTCCAAGGACCAGTTCTTTGATGGCATGCGCGCCACGTTTCCGCTTGATCCCCCATTGCATGGACATCACGGCTGGGACGCGCTGGCCGATTCCCTGTGGTCCGGATTGGACGGATTGCAGGAACAGGATATCGTGATCGTGTGGCGCGACTCCAGGTACATGCAGATGCAGGCCGTGGAGGATTTTGCCATCGCCCTGGATATTTTGCATGACTTGCCTGGCACGCTAGCCGACGTTGCGCTAACGGCAGGCAAGCCCAAGAAATTGCTGGTGCTGCAGGTGGTGTGATAGACCGCCGCGTGCTGCGTCGACGATGTCGCCGCCGTGCGCATGCCCGAAGCGAAGAGAGAATATCTGGCTGCTTGCGCACCGTTACGGGCGCCCACAATTGCTGCGTCGTCCAATCAGGTGTCTCGACACGCTGGGCAAATATGCCATGGTATGCTTGGGATTCTGCTTCGGGCCTTCAAGGGAAATCCTGCCCTGCTTACCGCGTGGCGGTCAAATCAAAGACACGGAAAACTTCCACTAGGCGTAGCGAACGTTCAAAATGGGTTTTCTATTGGCTCATGGGACTTTGCTATATGAACATCACCTTCTCTTTGGAATCCCCTGCTGCCGAATCGTTCAAGAACCTCTACGACACAACGAATTGGGGGCCGATTGAACGAGATGTCGGCTTTTATGCCGACGCGCTAGGTGCTTCGTGGGCTTCGGTGTCGGCCTATGATGAAGATAGGCTGGTAGCATTTGCGCGTGCAATTTCAGATGGCAAGTTGCATGCATTCATTACAGAAATGATTGTGCACCCTGAATACCAGCGTCGCAATCTAGGCGAACAGCTATTGAAGCTGCTTGTCGATCGGTGCCATTTGTTGGGAGTAGAAGACATCCAGCTTTTTTGCGCGAAGGGAAAAGCGGACTTCTATCTGAAAAATGGATTTTCCAGACGCCCAGACGATGCTCCTGGCATGCAATATAGCGGTGCGCTGAAGACGGCTCCACGCCAACAGGCGCCTGCCGGCGCCGCAGAACAGCCACCATTGATCCGTAACTCAGTAAGTGCGAGGACGTAGTAAATATAATGGAAACGCCGGAGGTTTTTAGTATATGACAAGAAAGATGACGCTGGAAGTAAGTGCGGATGATGACGATGTTGCTTATTTAATTCTTCCGGATCATCCTAGGGACGGAGTGGCGGGTATTTCAAGAAAACAAATTCGTCTGCGCGATTTGCTGGAATATGTGGGGCCTGATATTTATTTTGATTTTGATGAGGGTGGCAAGCTTGTAGGCGCGGAGATTCTCGCCTGATAAGACTGGATGCCACCCGGTGCCAGTTGGGAAACTAAAGTGTTGATGCAGGTTAACTGGACGCTGGCAGCGTAGTTGAAGGATATTCCAGCCACCGACCTTTAATGTCGCCCCCGTTTTCGCACGACGCGTGTGTATGGCCGGCGTTCGCGGGCAAGCCAGAGCGATGCGTGGTGGTGTTGCATGCCGCGACGAGCGCTGACATTCAAGTAGCCTGCTGGATAGCCTGTTGCGCGGGATCAGATGGAGGGCAGGAAAGCAGCCCGGCCTTGCGCCCAGGCTCTATAGTGTAATACCTATCTTCGCACTAGGCGATCATCACGCTCCCATGCGTACCCTGATACTCGGCTTTGCCGCCGGCGCCGCCTGGCTGCAGACGCAGGCCAGCCTGCCGCCGCATGCGGGCGCGCTGCTGTGGGTGGTCGCGGGCGCTGCGCTGCTGGTGGCGTGGCTGTTGCGCCGTCACGCGCGCTGGCGCTGCGTGCTTGCGCCTGCCGCCGGCGTGGGACTGGGCTTTTATTGGGCCGCCTGGCTGGCCCAGGCCGCGCTTGCGCCGCAGCTGGCGCCAGCCGACGAGGGGCGGGACATCACCGTCACGGGCACCATCGCCAGCCTGCCGTACCGCTTCGAGCAGGGCGTGCGCTTCAATTTTGCCGTGGAAAAAGCGTTTGGGGCAAAGGTGCCTCCCCTGATCGCCCTGTCCTGGTACGCGGGGTTTCGTGACGAAGTGACGAACGAGGTGGGCGACGTGCAGCCAGGCGAGCGCTGGCGGCTGACGGTGCGCCTGCAGCGTCCGCACGGCAACGCGAATCCCATGGGCTTCGATTACGAGGCGTGGCTGCTGGAGCAGGGCGTGCGCGCCACGGGCTATGTGCGGCCGCAGCCGCGCGCCGATACGCCCAACGTGCGCCTGGCCGCCTTCGTGCCCGCTTTCGGCAATGTGGTGGAAGCGAGCCGCGCGGCCCTGCGTGCGCGCATACTGCGCAGCCTGGAAGGTAAACAGTATGCGGGCGTGATCGTGGCGCTGGTGGTGGGCGACCAGCGCGCCATCCCCCAGTCGGACTGGCAAGTGTTCAACCGCACGGGCGTGAGCCATTTGATTTCGATTTCCGGCCTGCACATCACCATGATTGCGGGGCTGTTCGCCCTGGGCGCGGGCGCGCTGTGGCGGCGCTCGTTCTTTACGGACCGGCAACTGCCCTTGCTGCTGCCGGCGCAAAAGGTGGCGGCGCTGGCCGGCGCGCTGGCGGCGTTCCTGTACGTGCTGCTGGCCGGCTTCGGCGTGCCCGCGCAGCGCACCTTGTACATGCTGCTGGTGGTGGCGCTGGCCTTGTGGCTGGGACGCATCACCAGCATGGACCATATCCTGTGCCTGGCGCTGGGCGCGGTCGTGCTGCTTGATCCGTGGGCCGTGCTGTGGCCCGGTTTCTGGCTGTCGTTCGGCGCCGTCGCCACCATTTTGTACGCGACGGCGGGCCGCACGGCGGCAGCGTTGCCGGAGAACGCCAGCCGCTGGCGGCGCTTGCGCGCGGCCATGGCGCTCGGTGCGCATACGCAGTATGTGGTGACGGTGGGGCTGGTACCGTTGACGATGCTGTTGTTTTCGCAAGTCTCGCTCGTGTCGCCCGTCGCCAATGCGCTGGCCATACCCGTCATCAGCCTTGTGGTAACTCCTTTGTCGCTAGTCGGCAGCCTGCTGCCGGCGCCCCTGTGCGACTGGCTGTTGCTGCTGGCACACACCATCGTGCAGATGCTGGCGCAGGTGCTGGACTGGCTCGGCGCGCGCCGCTTCGCCGTGTGGACGGCGCCCGCGCCCCCGATGTGGAGTTTTTGCTGGGCATTGTTCGGCACGGCATGGCTGCTGGCACCACGCGGATGGCCGCAGCGCTGGGCGGGCGTGCTGGGCTGGCTGCCCCTGCTGACGGCCTTGCCGTCCAGCCCGCCGCCGGGCCAGATGTGGATCACGGCCTTTGATGTGGGACAAGGCATGGCCGTGCTGGTGGAAACCCACGATCACCGCCTGCTGTACGACACGGGACCGGCCTACAGCCTCGATGCCGACGGCGCCAGCCGGGTCATCGTGCCGTATCTGCGGGCGCGCGGCATCGGCAAGCTCGACGGCGTGATCATCTCGCACAGCGACCTCGATCACGCGGGCGGCGCCATTTCGCTGCTGGAGAACGTGCAAGTGGGCTGGCTGGCCTCGTCGCTGTTCGATGGCCACCCGGCCGTCCAGGCCCGGCGGCAAGCCGGGCGTCCGTATCTGCATTGCGTGGCCGGTCAACGCTGGACCTGGGAAGGCGTGCATTTCGCCATGCTGCACCCGCTGCCCGCCAGCCATACGGACATCAGCTTGACGCCGAACGCCCGCAGCTGCACCGTGAAGATCACGGCCGGCAAGCATGCCATCTTGCTGGCCGGCGACATCGAAGCGGCGCAGGAAGCGCAGCTGCTCGCGCGCTCGGCCGAGGGCGAGCTGGCGGCCGACGTGCTGCTGGCGCCGCACCACGGCAGCGGCACTTCTTCCACACCGGCATTCCTGACCGCCGTGCATCCCGGCCTGGCGATCTTCCAGGTAGGGCACCGCAACCGCTACAAGCATCCGAAGCCGCAAGTGTATGCGCGCTATGGCGACATGGGCATTGCGCGGCTGCGTACGGATGTGGAAGGGGCGGTGGTGATGGCGTTTGGGGAGCGTATTGAGATAACGCAGTATCGGGCCAGCCGGCCGCGGTATTGGCATGGTCGCTAGTGATGGCGTGCATGCCGCCGGCCTGTACAGCGCTTCGTGCATGACTCATTGCGCCAGTGCTTGCCCGCTTGACGCTGAAATTGCTTTTTTAAAGCACCGGTGACATTGTGTGATATTTCTTTTGGTTAATTTATTTATACTTCGTGCCGGTGTATGCAAAGCTTTATGGCTCGTGGATACGTATCGGGACAATGCCGCCAAGCGGGCTAGCGATGGCGGTTGCATTCGGTGAAACTCATGTGGATGCAATGCAGGGAAATAGAATCAACTGAGGGGTTTGTATGTTTTTTGCGCTTGGCTTTTTTGTGGTAATTGGCGGATTTTGTCTCATGTCCAAGCCTTTCCGGTTCCTGTTCCTGACGGTTTTCTGCTTGAGCTTAGTGTATGGCTATAGCGTGTCGTACCATGTCAACGGCAGCGGGCCAGAAAGCGATGAACTCAAGATGTTATTCAATTTGTATAGCCTCAATATCGGCCTGTTTTTGCTTGCCTGCTATCTTGGCTATCAACTCAATGCCAGCCATTCTGTGGAAATGTATCAGCGTCGTCGCCTGGCCACGTTTAAATTCCTTGTTAAATGGGGAGTGATGTACGCCATTTACAGTTTCATAATGCAAAAAATAATAAATAAGTTCATGGATGACGGGGATGCCGGATTTTTTGTCATGAGGGCTTTCGGCCTTTATTTCTTCGGTTTTTTCCTCTTTCTTGTTTTCGCCGTTCCATGGCTGCTCCGCAGGCTGTCGCCACGCAGTTAAGCTGGCATCCGGCTGCGACGGCCGCGCCTCGATGGCTATCTGTTTAAGCCGGTGTGCGCCGCATCGGCCCGCTCGTCCGGTATCTCCAGCCCCCGCTGCCGCACGTATTCCAGAAACAGCCTTGCCCCCTTGGCCATCCTCGACGTGCCGTAGACGGCATGGATGCTGGGGTCCAGCTCTTTTGACGACGTCAGCCGGTACGACGTGCAGACCCGGCGCAAGGTGCCTGCCGCCACGGCCGGCTCCGCCAGCCAGCTGGCCAGGCGCACGATGCCGGCCCCTTCCAGGGCCGCCTGGAAGGTCGCGATGCCGGAAGTGAAGCGGAAGCGGGGCTGCACCTGGTAGCGCACGTTGCGTTCGCCGGAGACGAAATGCCAGTCGCGCAGGATGCGGGGGGCCGAGTGCATGATGATGTCGTGGCCGGCCAGCTCTTCCGGTTCGTCCGGCGCACCCATGCGTTCTATATACTCGGGCGAGGCGTACATGTAGCGGCGGTAGTTCCACAGGGGATAGCCGATCAGCTCGCTGGACTGGGGAAAGGCGCCGCGGATGGCAAAGTCGAGCTTTTCCTGGATGGGGTCGATGGATTTGTCCGAGAAGTGGATGTCCACCGATACGTTCGGGTAGTCGCGCGAAAATTGCGCCACCACTTTCGGCAGGAAGCCCAGCGACAGGATTTCCGGCGCCGAGATGCGCACCCAGCCTTGCGGCGAATTGCTCAGCTCGGCCAACTGCTCTTCCGCCTCGGCCTGCGTTTCCAGCAAATGCCGGGCCGACGCGTAATAGGTTTCGCCGGCCGTCGTCAGGGTGAACTGTTTTTGCGTGCGCAGGATCAGCTCGGCGCCGATGGCTTCTTCGAGGAACTGGATGGCGCGCGTGACGGCCGACGGCGAGCGTCCCAGCATGCGCGCCGCGTGGATGAAGCTGCGCTTTTCCACCACGGTGCAAAAGGCGCGGATTTCCCACATCAGTTTCATCGACATCGCGTGACTCCCGGCAAAAGAGGCCAGTAGACCGCATGGGGCGCATTCCGTCAAGCGTTACGCCTGATTGCGTTTTCCGCAATATGAAGTTGCATCCGAAAAAGTGTCCGACGCCTATACTGCCGCTGTCGTCCATTCCATATTGCCTATCATGCTGACCATCTCGCTGCTGTGTTTATTTGCCTTCTTTGCCGGCCTCATCGATGCCGCAGTGGGCGGGGGCGGGCTGATACAGCTGCCGGCCCTGTTCAACCTGATGCCGAACATGGCCTCGACCTCCTTGCTGGGCACGAACAAGCTGGCGTCCGCCTGCGGCACCACGTTTGCCGCCCGCTCGTTTGTCGGCAAGGTGCATATCCCCTGGCTGCTGGTGCTGCCCGCCGTGGCCAGCGCCTTCGTCATGTCCTTCATCGGCGCGGCCGCCGTGTCCTACGTGCCGCAGCAGGTAGTGCGCCCCATGGTGCTGGTGTTGATCATCATCATGGCGATTTACACCTTCATCAAGAAGGATTTCGGCACGACGCGCGAAGCGCGCCCCATCGGCCCGCGCGAACGCATTCTGGCCATCGTCATCGGCGGCGCCATCGGCTTCTATGACGGCCTGTTCGGGCCGGGCACGGGCAGCTTTCTGATTTTCCTGTTCATCCGCGTCTTCGGCTTCGATTTCATCCTCGCCTCGGCCTGCTCGAAACTGGTGAATATCGCCACGAACGTGGCCGCGCTGGCCTTCTTCATTCCCGCCGGCCACGTCGTGTATGCCGTGGCGGCGCCCATGGCCGTGTGCAACATCCTGGGCGCCCTGACGGGCACCTGGATCGCCGTGCGCCGCGGCGCCGCCTTCGTGCGCATCCTCTTCCTCGTGCTGCTGGTGCTGCTGATCGTGAAGTTGTCCTACGACATCTTCTTCAAGTAATGACTCGGGCCTAAGCTAGCCATGAAAACCATCCGGGGCGTACTGTGGGACAACGATGGCGTGCTGGTCGATACCGAACAGCTGTTTTATGAAGCGAACCGCGACTTGCTCTTGCCCTACGGCATAGAATTGACTCCTAAGCAATTTTTTGACTGGTTCCTGGACAATAACTACGGCGCCTGGCATCTGTTGCTGGGGCAGGGGCACAGCATCGAACTGGTCGAGCGCCTGCGGGCCGAGCGCACCGTGCTGTTTGCGCAACGCCTGCGCCAGGCGCGCCAGCTGGCCATCCCCGGCGTCAGGCAGGTGCTGGCGGCGCTGCGCCCGCATGTGGCCATGGGCGTGGTCACCAGTGCGTATGCGCAACACTTTGACATCAGCCATGCAGCCACGGGCTTGCTCGGCCACTTCGACTTCGTGCTGACGCGCGAAATGTATGGCGAGAGCAAACCGGCGCCGGATGGCTACCAGCTGGGCTTGCAGCGCCTGGGCCTGGCCGCCGCCGATTGCGTGGCCGTGGAAGACTCGCCGCGCGGCTTGCGCGCCGCGAATGCGGCGGGACTGGAATGCATCATCGTGCGCAACCACATGAACCGCGACCATGCGTTCGATGGCGCTTTTTGCGTGGTCGATTCCAACGCCGAGCTGGGCGAGGTACTGGCTTCGTTCGTGCCCGGCATGGCGCGCTCGCAGGGACAATTAGAGGCCTTCCTCTGATACGTCTTGCCGGTGTGCCATTACAATTGTTTATCGCATTCACCGGCACGGCCCCACGATGACCCTCCCGCAGCTGCACTTCGCCCACGCCAACAGTTATCCTGCCGGCACCTACCGCAAGCTGTTCGGCTTGCTGGGCCAGCACTACCATGTGCAGGCGCTCGACATGCATGCGCACGATCCCGATTACCCCGTCAGCACGGGCTGGCCCGAGCTGGTGCGCGAGTATATCGATGACCTGGAGCGCCGCTACAGCGCGCCCGTGATCCTTGTCGGCCATTCGCTGGGCGGCATGCTCAGCGTGATGGTGGCCAAGCAGCGGCCCGACCTGGTGCGCTGCGTCGTCCTGCTCGATTCGCCCGTGGTGGCGGGCTGGCGCGCCTTGCTGGTGCGCCTGGCGCGCAACACGGCGCTGGGCGAGCGTTACTCTCCCGCCCGTTTTTCCGCCCGGCGGCGCAAGCTGTGGCCCGACGCGCAGGCGGCCTATGAACACTTCGCGGCCAAGGACATGTTCGCCATCTGGGCGCCGCAGGTCTTGCGCGACTACATCGACAGCGGCCTGGCGCCCCATCCGGAAGGGGTGCAGCTGCGTTTTACGCGCGAAGTGGAAACGGATGTCTACCGCAGCCTGCCGCACCACATCGGCAGCCTCGTCAAGGATGGCTTTCCCGTGCCCATCGGTTTTATCGGCGGTACGGAGTCGGTGGAATGCCGCCAGGCGGGCTTGACGGCCACGCGCAAGCTGGTCGGCAAGTTTTTCCGCCAGGTGCCGGGCGGGCATCTGTTTCCCATGGAAAACCCGGAACTGACGGCACAAGTGGTGCGCGAGATGATCACCGCGCTGTTGGCTAAACACTAGCCGACTGGCAAGGATTTTCAGCGGGCAAGGGCCAAAAGTGGCGGTTTTTCGCGTAAAATCCTGCCATTCGGGCCGCGCCTGCACCTGGCGCGCCGCCCCCGCCATTCGATATTCTAGAAAGATACCCCTGCGATGACGATTAAAAGCGATAAATGGATACGCCGCATGGCGGAAACAACGGGCATGATCGAGCCGTTCGAACCGGGCCAGGTCAAGGAACGCGACGGCAACCGCATCGTTTCCTACGGCACCTCCAGCTATGGCTATGACATCCGCTGCGCCGACGAGTTCAAGCTGTTTACCAACATCAACACCACCATCGTCGACCCCAAGGATTTTGACGCGAATAACTTCGTCGATGTGTCGGGCAAGGGCTATTGCATCATCCCGCCGAACTCGTTCGCGCTGGCCCGCACGGTTGAGTATTTCCGCATTCCCCGCAACGTCTTGACGATTTGCCTGGGCAAGAGCACCTATGCCCGCTGCGGCATCATCGTCAACGTCACCCCGTTCGAACCGGAATGGGAAGGCTATGTGACCCTGGAGTTTTCGAATACGACACCGTTGCCGGCGAAAATCTACGCCAACGAAGGCGTGGCGCAAGTGCTGTTCTTCGAGTCCGATGAAGTGTGCGAAACGTCGTACAAGGACCGCGGCGGCAAATACCAAGGCCAGGTGGGCGTGACCCTGCCAAAAACCTGATGATCTGCAAGGGCAGGGTGCCAGTCCTGCCCTAAAATTGTTTCAGCAGCCACGCCTTCAGCGCGGTTGACGGCTGGTACAGGGGAACATGGCCGCGCAGCAAGATTTGCGCGCTGCGCCGGTAGGCCGCGCTGTCGATGGCGATGGCGTCTCCCGCCTGGCGCGCCACGATGGTGGTGGCCAGGATGCCGGCCGGGTTTGCTATGCCCAGTTCAATTTCCCCATATTGTTGCCCGACAGGCGGCACGCTGCGCGCCAGCCCATGCGCCACCGTGCCCGGTATCAAACAAGCTGCCGCCAGGCAGCAGCCGCCCGAGACGGCCAGCGAAGCGTGGCCCGCCTGCGGCGTAAAGTAACGCACAGCAATATTTCCCTCTCCCGCTGCAGGCCCCACGATGCAGAACTTGGGGAGGGTTTCGCTGCGTTCCAGCTCTTCCAGGGTCATCAACCCGCCATTGCGCTTGCGCAAGCCCATCAGCAGTCCCGCCGCGCTCCACACCTGGCGGATCGCCTGCATGAAAGCCGTGTCCGCTTCCAGTTCCGCGATGGACTCGTGCGCCGTCTTGCCGAACTGGCTCGCTGGCGCGATGACCATGGGCACGGCCACGTCCACGCAAGAGACCGCATAGCCATGCACCACATCTTGTACATTTCCTGTTGGCAATAATTTGCCTGTCTTGGCGCCTGCGGGCTGCTGCAGGAACAGGTCCACGCGGGGAAAGCTGCCCGGCACGCCGGGGATGGCGGCGGCCGCAAAGCTGCCGTCCGGTTCGCGCGCCATGCGCGAGGTGGTGATGACGCCCGTGTTCGTGTTGCGGATATCGATGGCGTGCGCGCCGATGGCCAGCGCCTCGATCACGCCGCTGTCGAGTCCCCACAATTGCAGGGCGGACGACATATTGCCGCAGTTCACGCTCCAGTCGATATCGCCATGCTCTCCCGCCAGCTGCGCCAGGGTGCTGACGAGGCGCGGCTGGCCCGCATGCTGTTCCACCTCGGCGAGGCAGACCTTGTTGCTGGTGGGCGCGCCCCGTCCCAGGCCCGTGATCTGCCGGTTGCCGGGCAGCCGGCCGGACTGGGGCACGCCCATCAGGTGGCGCAGCAATTCCACACGCAGGGTCGGGTCGGGCGGCACGGCCGCCGCATGCAGCACCAGGCCCGTGGAAGTGCCGCCACGCATGTGGTGGACGGGAAACTCGATGACGCCGCAGCGCTGGCGCAGGACGAGGTCGGGCAGGGCGGGCAGCAGGGGTGTTTTCATCGTGCATCGTGGTCCAGGCAGGAAGCGCCAGTGTGCCAGTTTTTCTTGCTGGCGTGCAAGCGGATGGCGCGCGCGGCGTCTTTACCCGCCTTTACACTTGCCGCCCTGCATTGTGTACCTCGCGCGCCGATAATAAGGTATTGAATGATCAGGGAGGCAATATGGTAGCGGCAATCGGTTCCGGCAGCGCGGTCAGCGCGGCCAGCGGCAGCAGTTCAGGCAGCAATGCGCAGATCGCGGCGCTGCAAAAGCAGATCACGGCGGCGCAAAAGCAGTTGACGGAGTCGCAGAAGGGCGAGCAGACGGAGGCATCGCAAAAGCTGCAGCAGCAGCTGGCGCAGCAAATCCAGGCCTTGCAGGCGCAGATTGCCCAGTTACAGGCGGCAGCGGCGCAGCAGGCGGCGCAGCAAGATTCTCAGACGGCCGGCAGCGCCGATACGGCGACGGGTCCGGCCAGGCCCGGCTCGTCCACCTTGGGCAGCATCATCGATACCCAGGCCTGACAGGGACTTGGGCACTAAGTAATCCTCGGGGAAATATTGTGAATTTATGACGAACAGAACAGGATGCTGTGCAAGGCGCCTGCAGCGGCGCAGTGCGAGCACTGCTAGCTGCGGGCAACACCGCACAGCGCCGCTTTTGGAAGTCAGAAAACACAATAATTTATTGGGGGTTACTTAGCGCGCCAGGCTCGCCGGAAGGTCAGCCTGGCGTTTTCACGGGCAGCAGCATGGTCACGCACAGTCCTCCGCCTTCGCGCCGGCTCGCGGCGATGCTGCCGCCATGGGCGCCGATCACGTGGCGGGCGATGGCCAGGCCCAGGCCGTGGCCATCCGTGCTGTGCTGCGTATGGCTGGCGCGGAAGAACGGTTCGAAAATGCGGGCCAGGTCGGCCGTGGCCACGCCTGGCCCCCGGTCCAGCACGGCGATGCGCACCCATTCCTGCTTGCCGTCGTGCAAGCGCGACAAGTCCACTTCCACCGTGCCGCCGTCTGGGCTGTGCTTGAGCGCATTGCGCACGACGTTTTCCACGGCGCGCGCCAGCAGTTCCGGCCGGCCCGTGACGGCGGCGTCGGCGATGGCCGCATCGCCGGCCATGGCGATATCCTGCTGGCGCGCCTTCGCTTCGTAGCGGGCGTCTTCCATGATGTCGTGCAGCAGGTCCGCGATGCCGACGTCTTCGCTGAGGGGCGAGGCGGCCCCCGCTTCCAGCCGGGACAGGGTCAGCAGCTCGCCGATCAGCTTGTCCATGCGTTCGCTTTCGCGTTCGATGCGTTCCAGCGAGGCGTCCATCTTCTCGGGCTGCTGGTGGGCCAGGCCGATGGCGGCCTGCAGGCGCGCCAGCGGCGAGCGCAGTTCGTGCGACACATCATGCAGCAAACGGGTCTGGCTATCCATGAGATGGCGCAAGCGCCCCGTCATGCGGTCGAAATCGCGGCCCAGGTCCGTCAATTCATCGCCGCGCTTGCCGCTGGCGTGAAAGCGGGGCGCCAGGTCGCCGTGCGAGGCCGCCTCGAAGGCCTGGCGCAGGTCGCGGATGGGGCGCGCAAAGTACCAGGCCAGCAAAAAGGCGAACAGCAGGCTGGCGGCGATGGCGGCGCCCAGGGGAATGAAGGTGCGGTAGGGACTGTCCATGCGCGGGCCGGGCGGCATGCCGCGGCCGAATTCGCCGCGAGGCGGCGCTACGCCCGTTTCCTTCGGCCGTGCTCCGGGTCCCATGGCGCGCGGGCCGCTGAGGGTGACGGCGTTGAGGGTGTCGCGCGCGGCGCCCGCCTCGGCATTGCGGAAGCGCTCGGAGGAGGGCAGGAACAGCAGATAGCGCTGGCCGTCGCTGCCGGCGACCGTGCGCACGACGGGATGGGGCTGGCTTTGCTCCACCAGCATGGCACGCGCCTTGTCCAGCATGGCGGGGTGGACCTTGCGGCCCATCAACTCGTGACCTTGCGCATCGACGGCAAACACGCGCATGCGCTCCAGCTTGCCCAGGAATTGCCGCAAGGCCTGGCTGCCGCCCGCTTCCAGGGTGGCGCTGGCCGCTTCGATGATCATTTGCGCGGGCGGACTGGTGTCGATGTCGAGGGCCCGCTCCTGCTGGGCCGCCCGGTTTTTCAGCCAGAACGTGCCGCCGATGCCGATGGTGGCTGTCACTTGCGCCAGCATGATGCACAGAAAAAATTTCCAGAACAGCCGGCCCACGCTTACTCCTTGATCAGCTGGTAGCCGAGACGGTACACGGTCTGCAGGCAGGAACGGCCATCGGCCAGGCTACCCAGCTTGCGCCGCAGGCTGCTCAGGTGCACGTCGATATTGCGGTCGAAGCGGGCCATGGGCCGCCCCAGGCCCAGTTCCGACAATTGATTCTTGCTCACGGGCTTGCCGGCATGGCGCACCAGCACTTCCAGCAGGTTGAATTCCGTGCTCGTCAGCTCCAGGTGCGCGCCGGCCCAGGCGGCGCGCCGCTGTTCCGGCCACATCGTCAGCTGGCCCACGGCCAGCGGCGCCAGGCCCGAGGCATCGTGCGGCGCCGCCTGCGCGCGGCGCAGGATGGCGCGGATGCGCGCCGTCAGCTCGCGCGGCGTGCACGGCTTGGTCACGTAATCGTCGGCGCCCAGCTCCAGGCCGACAATGCGATCCGTGTCGTCGCCGCGCGCCGTCAGCATCAGGATGGGCAGGTTGCTGCCGGCGCGGATGCGGCGCAGGGTTTCCAGGCCATTCATGCGCGGCATCATGACGTCGAGGACGGCGATGGCGTACAGGCCCGTCAGCGCCTCGGCCGCGCCGCGTTCGCCGTCATGCACGGCTTTCGCGTCAAAACCTTCCTGCGTCAGGTACTCCTGGAACATGCCCACCAGTTCCACATCGTCGTCGATTAACAATACCTTGCTCATGCCTGCGCTTTTTTCGGTGAATATCGCCCGATGATAGCAGTCAAACGGGGTTGTTCAGGCCGTTTTTACCCGCTTTTACATCGTGCCGGCAACACATCTGCTGACCATCCTTTACACGCTTTTACGCGGCCCTAACGTTGCTTTACATGGCAGGCGCCGACAATCGGGCCTGACTGCCACGAAAGGAACGCCCCATGAAATACCTGACTATTGCCGTATCCCTGCTGTTGCTGTCGGCCTGCAGCATGCCGCTGGTGGCCCTGGCCCAGCCGGTGCCCGCACACGGCGCCGGGCCGGCGCGCGGCAACGATGGCCCGCCGCCCGCCCTTGGCCCTGGCCCCGGCGGCGCGCAGGGCTTGCCGCCCTTCCTGCACGGCATCGCGTTGAGCGAAGCGCAGCAGGACAAGGTCTTTGCCGCCACCCATGCCCAGGCGCCCCTGCTGCGGGAACAGCAAAAGATCGCCTTCAAGGCCCATGAGCAGCTGCGCCAGCTGGCCGCCTCCAGCACCTACGACGACGCCAGGGCCGGTGCTTTGGCGAACACGGCAGGGCAAGCCATGGCGCAGATCAGCCTGCTGCAGGCGCGCCTGGAGCAGCAATTGCTGGCCCTGTTGACGCCGGAGCAGCGCCAGCAGGTGGAGCAGCGCCGCGCCGAGCATGCAGGCCAGCCGCGCGCGCCACGTTGAATCACCACCCCGACTTGAGATATATCAGAGGAAAAAGCCATGAGCATCAATGCCTTGAGTTCCAGCAGCGCCGTCAGCCAGCTGAGCGCTTTCAATCGCGTCTGCGGCAGCGGCAGTGCCGAGGCCAGCAGCAAGGTGGGCGGCACGCGGCCGCACCAAGCGGACGACGGCGCTTTTCTTGACGCCATTTCCAGCGCCCTGTCGTCGATCGGCGTGTCGGTGGACGCCAGCGATGGCGGCAGCGATGCGGCCGCGTCTGAAAGCGCCAGCAGCAGCGACGCGGGCCAGGCCCTGGGGGCCTTCCTGCACCAGCTGATGGGCAGTCTGCATGCGCAAGGGGGCGGCAAGGCTGGCGGGCAGGAGCCAGGCGGCGCAGCGCCTGCGGGGGCGCCGCCCGGCGGCATGCGCGGCGGCGGCCCCGGCAACATCGAGTCGGATCTGCAAAGCTTGCTGCAAAAGCTGTCCGCCTCCGGCAGCGGCAGCAGCGACAGCGCGGACAGCGGCGTGACGGACTTGCAATCGAGCTTTGCCAGCCTGCTCGGCGCGCTGGGCGGCAGCGCCGGCACCAGCGGCGACAGCAATGCCAAGCTGAGCAGCTTCCTGCAGGCGCTGTCGGGCAGTCTCGGCGCGGCGAACGCGGGCGGCGGCCTGTCCGCCAGCGGCAACCTGGTCAATACAAGGGCTTGAAGCATGGAACGCAGGCTTGCCATTGCCGTCAGGAAAGCGCTCGCGGAGCGGGCCATGCAGGCCCTGTGCCTGTGCGCTGGCCTGAGCCGGGCCCTGGCGGGCTTGCCTCATTTGATGGAATATGTATGGACTTACATGACTTCGGTCTGGCATCCGACCTCGAAATGATGCGGCAACAGGCGGCGGAACGGCGCCAGGTCTTGCGCTGGCTGCTGGCGGGCGCCGCCGGCTTGCCCCTGGCCGGCTGCGGCGGCACGGACCCCGGCGGCACGGCAGGCGGCGGCATGTCCGCCGGCACGGCCTCGCCCGCCACGGGCGCCTGCGCGGTGATACCGGACGAAACGGGCGGACCGTATCCGGCCGACGGCACGAATACGCATGGCGGCAGCATCATCAACGTGCTGAACCAGTCGGGTGTCGTGCGCAGCGATATCCGCGCCAGTTTCAACGGCGCCACGGGCGTGGCGGCGGGCGTGCCCTTGACCATCGAGTTGCAATTGATCAATGCCAGCGGCGGCTGCGCCAGTCTGGCCGGCTACGCCGTGTATCTATGGCATTGCGACCGCGACGGCCTGTATTCGCTGTACTCGAGCGGCGTGACGGCGCAGAGTTACCTGCGCGGCGTGCAGGAAACGGACGGTACCGGCAAGCTGCGCTTCACGACCATCTTTCCCGGCTGCTACGCGGGGCGCATGCCGCACGTGCATTTGGAGGTCTATCCCAGCCTGGCCGAGGCGGCCAGTGCCGCGAACCGCCTCAAGACCTCGCAATTCACGTTTCCGATGGCAACGTTGAACGAGGCGTATGCGGCCAGCGGCTACACGGCCAGCGTGCGCAAGCTGGCGCAGATCAGCTATGCCACCGACAATGTCTTCGGCGACGGCACCAGCCTGCAGATGGCCGCGGTGACGGGCAATGCCACGGACGGCTACCTCGCCACCCTGACGATCGCCGTGAACGGTTAAGTTGCTGTCATGAAACCCAGGTCGCGCCGGCTGAAGTTGCCGATATTCGGGAACACCTCGGCCAGCTGGCTGTCGGCCACGCCGAACCATTTCGCCAGGGTGGCGCCGTACTGGTCGACGGAGGTGGTCGGCAGCAGGGCGCCGGAACCCACGTCCAGCTCATGGCCCAGTCCCGTCGTGGGGAAGGCGCCGTAGATGTCGCGGCCCTTCACGGCGCCGCCCACGACGAAGTGGTGCGCGCCCCAGCCGTGATCCGTGCCGTCGCCGTTGCTGCTGAAGGTACGGCCGAAGTCCGAGGCCGTAAACGTCGTCACCTGGCGCCGCAGGTCGGCCCCTTGCAAAGAGGCAAGGGTACTGTCGAAATACGCGAGCGCATGGGCCAGGCGGGCCATCAGGTCGCCATGCAGTACTTTTTGCCTGTCATGCGTGTCGAAGCTGCCCAGGGTCACATAAAACACTTGCCGTTTCGCGCCCAGCGCGCCGCGCCCGCCGATGATGCGCGCCACCGTTTGCAGTTGCACGGCCAGCGGGTTGACGCCGGAGGCGCCCGTGTTCGGATTGACGTAGGGCGGCGGATTGGGCACGCCGCCCGCGCCGGCGGCCAGCATGGCGCCGCTGAGGATGCCCTGGCTGGTGATGGCGCGCTGCACGACGGCAACATGTTCCTGTTCGATCAGGTCGCTGCCTGCATCGTTGATGATGGCCTGCAATGCGCCCGCGCCGCCCGTGCTGCCATACAGGCTGCCGCTCAGGCTTCGGATCGGCACGGCGCCCGACTGGCCCACCTGGAACTGGCGGACCTGGCGTCCGCTGAGGAAGATGGTGTTGCCCGCGGCGGAAATGGCCGTGAACATGGCATTCGTATTGCCCGCGCCGGCCACGTCGCTGATGCGCCCGCCCCAGCCCGTGCTGGCTCCTTCCGGCGAACCCGATTGCCACGTCGATTGCTGGTCGTTGTGCGAAAACAGCTTGGGTGGCAAGGCCACGCTGCCGGCCTTGTACTGCGCCAGGGTGGTCGGCTGTATCAGGGTGCCCACATTGGCCACGACGGCGGCGCGGCCATTGTCGAACAGGTCTTTCAGGGGCGCCAGCTGGGGATGCAGGGCGAAGGCGCGGCCCGTTTGCGCAGTGGCGGGCACGATGGGCAAGACGCCGCCCGTCTCGCCCACGCCGGGCAGATGGATGGAATCGGCGGCGCCCGTGTTGCGCAGGCGCGTGTATTCATTCCATGACGTGGGATCGGTGGCCAGCACCGTGTTGAAGGCGTCGTTGCCGCCTGCCATGAACAGGCACACCATGGCCTTGTAGTCGCCGGCCGATTGCGCGGCGGCGTTGCCCATGGCGGCCAGGTTCATGGCGAACGGCGCGGCCGTGGTGCCGGCCAGGCTCAGCATGGAGCCGAGGAAGCGGCGGCGGGAAAAGGGAAAGTTTTGCATGTGATCGCTCTTATTTTTGCACCAGATAGGCCGGCGAGGCCATGGTCAGGAAGATGGCCAGCTTGACGCGGTTGGCCTGCGCTGCCGCCACCTGGGCAGCATTGCTGCCCGTGGCCGCGGGGATGCTGATGCCATTGACGGCGGTCAGGATTTGTCCGCGCAGCCTGGCGGGCATGCTGCCGTGCATCAGCAGCAGATCGATGCGGTCGAGCAGGGCGCCCGTGTCGGCGGCCAGCGCCAGTTCGCGCGTGTAGTCGGGCTTGATTTCGCGGGATTCGCCCACGCCCCTGTCGAGCACGTCCTGCATGTAATTCAGGTAGCCGGTGACTGAGGGCTCAGAGGTGATCTGCAGCTCCGGCGCCACCAGGCCCGCGCTGTCCAGCGCGGAGTTGGGCGGCATGTAAGAAGGGCGGAAGAAGTTGAACACGGACGCGGGATTCAAGGGACCCTGGCCCAGCCCGGTCAATGGGTCATCGAGATAGTAGATACGGTAGCGCGCGTTGGGCGCCTTGGCGTCGAAGGCGCGTATCCAGCCAGCCAGGCGCAGCAGTGGTTCGCGCAGCTTGCCAGTGCGCAAACTCGTCCCGGCGGGGGCCAGCGCTTCCTGGTCGAGCAGCACGGCGCGGATGATGGCTTGCATATCCCCGCGCACGCCATTGCCATTGTTGGCAAAGGCGGCGGCGACCCGGCCCACATAAGCGGGGCTGGGATTGCTGCTGACCAGGCGCTGGATCAGTTGGCGGGCAAAGAATGGCCCCGCGTTCGGATGGTTGAACAGGGTATCGAGCGCCAGTTTCAAGTCCGCCTCGCCGCTGGTGGCGCCAGATATGCTTTGTCCCAGAAAACGCTTCTCTCCGCTGGAATGAAACGCAGGGTAGTTCTGCATCGGTTTCCAGTCGCGGTCGGGATCGGCGACGTTGCCGATGAAGCGGTTGTTGCTCAAATCGGGACCCGCCCAGCTCCAGCCGGTAAACACGCGGGCTAGCCCGACCACATCGTCGCGCGTATAGGTAGCGATGGGCTGGCCTGCAGCCAGCTTCAGGCTGCCATCCGCATTGAGCTGGTACAGGCCGATGGTAAACAGCTGCATCACTTCGCGCGCGAAATTTTCGTCCGGTGCACGTGTCGCCGTTTCTTTCTGGTTGCGCATGTGCGACAGGTACAAGCCCATCATCGGATGCAGGGCCACGTCATTGAGCAGATTGCGGAAGTTGCCGAAAGCGTGCTGTCCCAGCATGTCGTAATAGGCGGCCACGCCACGCACGCGTGGCTGGATGGCGTCGTTTTGCATGGAAATGACAAAGATTTCCGAAAGGGCAAAGGCGATGCGTTGACGCAACTGGTCCTCGCCGCGCATGCTTTGCTGCCAGAACGATTCGTCAAAGCCCCGCGACGTCAGCTTTTCACCTCCGGCCGCTTCGGCCGCCAGCAGTTTGTCGATATACGCGCGGTGCAAGGTTTGCGGCTTGGAAAACTGGGCCTTGAACCAGGCATCGCTGTCGCTGGCGGCCAGCGCATCGATGGCCGCCATATTGGGGCCGAACGTGGCCCGGCCCAGGAAGCGCGATGCTTGCTGGGGCGTGAAGGTGACAGCCTGCGCGGCGGGTGGGGTGGTCAGGGGCGGTGGCGGCACCGACACGTCCGGTTGCTGCACGGCGCCGGTCTGGCTGCCGCTGCCGCCTCCGCCGCAGGCGGCAAGCAGGCTCAGTAGTGTCGTGGCCAACAAGCGGCGCAAAGTTGGGTGGTTCATTAGTTTCTCTCGTGCAATCAAAATTTAGCCCGCTAATTGTAGAGCTTGCCTCTCAAAAACCTGTTTCCAATTAACTATTTACGTGCTGACCACGTTTTCATTTGGCGTGTTTTGGCGGCGTGTTGGCGCTTGTTTCGGCGAGGTAGATCGAACTTATTTCTTTGAAAATGGAAAATATTTTCTGGCGGACGTGGCCATTGTGGCGGATAGGCGACGTAATGATTCCCGCAAATTAAGCTTGCCGAAAAGCTCATCTTGACAACGAAACCCGCTTCGCCGGAAACGCCGGCTTTTACGCCATCGGCGAAACGCCGTTCGCGCCGCCTGGCCGCCGTGCCCGTGAAAATGGCTGGCATAGCCCTTGCGTCAGGGGGGCATGGGCCACAGTGCCGTCTTTGCCGGAGCCTGCCATGACCAGCCGTCTGCTTGCCTATCGTCCCGAAATGGAATTGCCCGCTGCCGCCGGCAGCTTGCCCCTGCAGCACGAGGATGAGCTGGTCCTGGCGGCGCAGCTGCTGGAAGTGCAGGGGCCGCAGGGCTTCGACGCCTTCCTGGCCCGCCAACTGGACGCCACCGTGGCGGGACGCCAGTTGCGCGGCACGCCGCTGGAAAGGCCGCTGCGCCGGCTGCTGGCTCAGGCGCTGGCGCCGATGCTGCCCCTGCATGGCGGCTCGGCGCAGGCGCTCAAGCAGCGCGCCGCGCGCATCTTCGGCATGGAACTGGAGGGACTGAGCCCGGAAGACAAGGAATTCGAACTGGCGCGCCATGTCGTGCATCTGATCGATGCCGTCAACACGCAGCTGGCGCAGGACGGCGCCGCGCGCGGGTCGGCCGCGGCGCGGGCGGAAGCGGCCCTGCTGCAGACGGCGCGCACCTTGGCGCCCGGCTTGCTCAGGCATGCGACGCACCCGCCGGGAGGCAGGCAGGACGGTGGCCGCTGGCGCCGCGAGGGCGGGCACATCGTCGTGCTCGATTGTTAGCCGGGCGGCCAGGGTGGCCGGCACGGTAGTGTCAACCGAGGTGTTAACTTACAGGAGCTCATCATGCATGACATAGATCGTACGACCCTGGAATACGGACAGGAAATGTCGGGTTTTGAAGCGGAACAGTTCGAGTTCGGCCAGGGCGAGTGGAGCGGCGAGGGCGGCTCGAACGCCATGTTTTCCGAGGCCGAGGAGATGGAACTGGCCAATGAACTGCTGTCGGTCAGCAACGAAGCCGAGCTGGAGCAGTTTCTCGGCAATTTCCTGCGCAAGGCCGCCTCCGTGGCGGGCGGCATCATCAAGTCGCCCGTGGGACAAGCCATCGGTGGCGTGCTCAAGGGCGTGGCGAAGAAGGCGATTCCCCTGGCCGGCGGCGCCATCGGCGGCTATTTCGGCGGTCCGCTGGGAGCCAAGATCGGCAGCGGCCTCGCTTCCGCGGCCGGCAGCGCGCTGGGGCTGGAAGGGGAGTCGTCGTCGAACGAAGACCGCGAATTCGAAGGCGCCAGGCAGTTCGTGCGCCTGGCCGCCGACACGGTCAGCCGCGCCGCGCAAGCGCGCGGCAATGGCGACCCGCGCGCCATCGCCCAGGCGGCGGCCGGCGCGGCGGCGCGCCAGTTCGCGCCCGGCTTGCTGGGCCGTGCGGGCGGCCAGATGGCCACGCAGAACGGCAGCGGCGCGGGCGGCATGGCGCCTTCCGGTGCGCGCCCGGTGTCCGGCATGCGCCCCTCCAGCGGCCGCTGGGCCCGCCAGGGCCACAAGATCGTCCTGTACGGCGTCTGACATCATGGCCATCGGCGCATACGCTGCCTGGATGCTGGCGCAGGAGGCGCGCTCGCTGCTGACGCGGCTGGCGCGGCTGGAACCGTTCGCGCTGATCGAGCCGACGGTGCTGGCGGCCGCCCTGATGCCCAGCGCCCAGTCGGCCATCGAAAGCCAGCTGGTGCAGGGCCGGCGCGAATTGCGGCGCATGGTGGCCCAGTTCCAGCACTGGCTGCGGCGCGAAGCCGCCGATGGCGCCAGCATGGCCACCGCCGCCG
This sequence comes from Janthinobacterium sp. TND4EL3, assembly GCF_900156175.1. Lineage (GTDB taxonomy): Bacteria > Pseudomonadota > Gammaproteobacteria > Burkholderiales > Burkholderiaceae_D > Janthinobacterium. The sequence continues at coordinate 70,327 of NZ_FTMV01000018.1, read as the reverse complement.
AGGCGCAGCGCCGCTTCACCTTCCTGCGCCTGAAATTCAACGCCGCGCTGACGCAGTTCGACCTGTTCAACGAAGTCATCACGCAGCGCAGCGAGCACAAGACGGGCGTCTGGCTGGCCGGCCTCGACATTGTTGCCGCCGATGCGCTGGCGCTGCCCGGCGACGTCTACCAGGCGCCGCCCGTGATCTGCTACCTGGACCGGGGGCCGGGCGCGGCCATCCGCCGCGCGCGCACGCGCCTGCCGGGCGGCGGCGACAATCCCGTCGCCATCATCCGCCTGCCGCGCGAACGCATGATAGGCAGCAGCATCGCCTCGTCGCTGGTGCATGAGGTGGGCCACCAGGGCGCGGCGCTGCTGGACCTCGTGGCGTCCCTGCGCCCCGTGCTGCAAGCCATGCAGCACGGCGGCAGCGGCCTGGTTCACGTGTGGCAGCTGTGGGAGCGGTGGATTTCCGAGATCGTGGCCGATTTCTGGTCGCTGGCGCGCGTGGGCGTGGCCGCCACCCTGGGCCTGATCGGCGTGGTCAGCCTGCCGCGCGTGTTTGTCTTCCGTCTCAATATCGACGATCCCCACCCGGTGCCCTGGCTGCGCGTGCGCCTGAGCTGCGCCATGGGGCGGGCCCTGTATCCGCATCCGCAATGGAACCGTCTGGAGCAGCTGTGGCTGTCCTACTACCCGCTGACGGGCTTGCCGCCGGCCAGGCAGCGGCTGCTGGAACAGCTGCAGGCCAGCATGGCTGCGCTCGTGGGCCTGCTGGTGCAGCACCGGCCGCCGGCCTTGCGCGGCGGCTCGCTGGCCGAGGCGATGGCCGTGCACACGCGCCAACCGGCCATGCTGGCGCGGCTGTTCCGCAGCTGGAGCCTGGCGCCGGAGCAGATGTACGCGGCCACGCCGACCCTGGTGTTCGCCGTGCTGGGCCAGGCGCGGGCCAGCGGCACCTTGAGCCCGGAAGATGAAAGCGAGCTGCTGGGGCGGCTGCTGACCCACTGGGCCCTGCGCAGCACCCTGGACACGTCCGAGCTGTGCGCCGATGTCGCGCGGCATGGCCGCCAGCCTGGCAGGTCGCTGCCGCCCCTGGCATCCCGTTTGATTATCCATTGAGGAGAACGACATGAGCAGCAAGATGAGTAGTAAACGCAGAGGGGCGGGCCAGGCGGGTCCGAAACAGCATGGCGGCAGCATCGCCGTCACCGTCCACGAGCACGATAGCGGGACCAGGGTCGTCAATGCCGCCGTCAGCCTGTACCGGGGGCTTGATGCGGATTGTCATAATTTCAACCCCGCCACGTGGCTAGCCGATCCCGCCATGCTGGTGGGCGTGCGCTGGACGGATGGCCATGGCTGCACCGTGTTTGCCGACCTGACGCCGGGCAGCTACGTGGGGGTGTACGGCAATTTCCCCGCCACGGCGCCGCAGTGCGTGACGGTGCAGGCCGGCTGCAGCGCCGTGCTGTGCTTCAAGCCCCAGCTCAATCCGCAGGTGGGGCTGGCGTTTGAGACGCCCGACTGCCATCCCAGCGATTGTCAGTTCGGCAGGGTGGGCGACCGCGCCGTGGCGACCGTCTCGTTTGACGGCGATCAAAGCGCCGACGGGCGCGACCAGGTGCAGGTACTGGCCGCCTCGCCCTGGGTGCCCCTGCGCGGCACGCCGAACGCGTTTTCCACGCCCGTGCGGCGCGCCGGCATGCACCGCTTCGCGGCGCAGATGATGCTGTCGCAGCGTCCCGAACTGCGCGGCGCCTTGCCCGTGCCCGAGGGTCTCAGCCCGAACGCCATGCTGGCCGTGGACGCCGAGTACGAGACGGAAGAGCGCCAGCCGCAGCCGATCTCGGGCAATGTGGGCGTGTCGCTGACGCGCACGGAAACGGAGCCGACGGAAGACTTGCCGCTGTGGACCTTGATACGCAACAGCACCGAGGCCATGTCGTTTACGAATTATCTGCATTTCATGGACAGCCTGTTTTGCGGCGACCTGGCCAATGTGCGCGGCTTCGAGCAGGAGCGCTTCGCCAGGAAGGCCGACATGTTCCAGCAGCTCAAGCAGCGCCGCGCGCTGCCGTTCTCGGACGCCGATTCCTACCGCGTGCTGAAGGTGGCGACGGAAGCGTTCGTGATGGTCAATTGCGGCGTGCTGAACCAGCCGCTGGCTTTCAATCCGGCCGAAGACAACGCCTACCTGGACCGGCGCGACATACCCCAGGGGCGCGACCTGGAAACGGTGCTGCGCAACGATTACCTGGAAAACATCGATGGCTTCCAGACCTTGCCGTATTTGGCAGTGATCCGCCGCAAGCTGCCCGACATTCCCATCAGCATCCCACGGGGCCAGGAGGGCGAGGTCGACCTGTGCTTTGGCATCATCCAGGAAAAGCTGGCCAATCCTTGCCTGCTGGAACTGATCTGGTCGTACTGGCATGAAGAAGGCATGCTGGTGCAGACCATGAACGCCATCACGCAGCGCTTCCAGAACCTGCGCGCGCCCGGCGCCGGCCTCGATCCCCTGTCGAACACGGAAATCGACATGCTGCGCCCCCTGAACAACTTGCTGTGGGGATACACGCAAGATGAACAGCACCGGCTCACCGTGGTGCGCCGCAACTACGAGTACGACCACCATTACGGTGTGCGGCTCGACGGCAAGGCGGTCCAGCATTTCCGGCCGGCCGACAGCCGCTCGAAATTCCTGGAAGCCTTTCATCACCTGCTGCGCCTGCTGACCTCCTTCTACAAGCAGGATGACGACACCACGGTCAAGGCGGATGCCTTTCCCGTGCTGAACGCCCTCAAGGAAATCCATTTGATCCTGTCGCAGGGCGCGCACAACCAGTTCGGCGACTTGCCGTCGACGGCGCGCATCGAGATGCTGATGCAGCAATGGATGCTGGCGCGTCCCGAGTTCCGCGAATTTTTGCCCACGCGCGTGATGGTGGCGTATCCGGAACCGTGGATGGACCGCGTCGACGCCATGAAGAAACTGCAAGGCTGGACGGACACGAGCGTGATGCATTTCCGCAACCTGGCCATCTTCGGCGAGCAATTGCTGCTGTCCGTGCGCTATGGCAACTGGAGCGATATCTATGAACCCACCCAGGCGTTCAACTGGGCGCGTTTCTGGCGCCCGCAGGTGCAGGGCTACATCCACGGGTACCGCGCCGCCACCGGCGTGGATTTGTCCGTCGACAGCAGCGACCCGGTGGTCGAAGCGACCATGCCGTCGGTGCTGCTGCGCCAGCGCCTGAGCCAGCAGCTGCGCAGCGTCTAGGACGGGGGCGGGGCGCGTGCATGCTCGACTTTACCAGTGCCCTCTACCTGGGCATGCGCCATCCGGCGGACCGACTGGCGCCGTGGGACAGCTTGAGCCTGGGCAAGCCGGCGGCGCTGCGCGAGCCGCCCGGTGCGCAAGCGCTGGCAGCGGATCTGGCGGCGCTGCAAGGCTGCGAAGCGGCCTGTCTGTTGCCGTCGACCCTGCACCTGTTCTGGGACCTGTTCGGCATGCTTGCTGGCGAGCGGCTGGTGATCCTCGCCGACGGCGCCAGCTACGCCATCGCGCGCTGGGGCGCCGAGCGGGCGCAGGCCCTGGGCTTGCCGCTGCAAGTGTTTCCATCCGGCGAGGTGGCGTTGCTGCGGCGCCTGGCGGCGGGCTGGAGGCACAGGACGGGCCGGCGCCCGCTGATCCTGGCCGATGGCTATGTGCCCGGCAGCGACAGGGCGCCGCCGTTGGCCGCCTATGCTGCCATCGCGCAGCAGGGCGGCGGCCATGTGCTGCTCGACGACACGCAAGTGCTCGGTGTGTCGGGGGCGCAGGGGGGCGGTTCGGCGCGCCTGCATGGCTTGCAAGGCGAGGCGCTGATCATCGGCGCTTCGCTGGCCAAGGGCTTTGGCGTGCCGCTGGCCGTGCTGGCGGGCAGCCACGGCTTGTTGCGGCGCTTCATGGCGCACAGCCAGACGCGCGTGCACGCCAGCCCGCCGTCGGCGGCCGTGCTGGCGGCGGCGCAGCGGGCCCTGGTCCTCAATGCGCGGCAGGGTGACGCCCTGCGCGCCAGACTGGCGGCCCGGGTGGCGCAGTGGCGCGCCGGCATGGAGGCGGCCGGCATCGCCAGCCGGGGCGGCAGCTTCCCCGTGCAGCGCCTGCCAGGCTGCGGCCACTTGCAGGACGCCTTGCGGCAAGCGGGCGTGCTGGCGCTGGCGCAGGCGGATGGACAGGCAGGGACATTGACATTTTTGCTGCGGGCCGACCAGACGCCCGGGGAACTGGAGCAGGCGATGGGCTTGCTCGAACATCACATCAGGAGGCGATATGAACGACACATTTGAACTGTTGCCCTTCGCGGGGCAGGTGGCGGGAGAGGCTGCCCCGGAGCAGCAGTGGTCGCAGGAGTGGCAGGGAGAAGAGGGCGAATGGGAAGGCGAGCGCTGGCGTCCGGGCGGGCCGCGCCATGGCGGCGCCCTGCGCGCGCGGCCGCCCTTGCGCGGGCCGCGCCGCCCCATGCCGCCCCGCTACCAGGCGCATCCGGCACGCCGGCCGCCGCGCTACGTGCCCCATCCCTTGCCCTACCTGCCGCCGCGCTACCGGGGCTGGGGCGGCTATGCGCCCATCTACCCGGCCCTGTATCCGTCCGCCTATGCCGTGCCGGAACCGGCGTTCGGCGACGGGCAGGGTCTGGATCAGGGACAGGACCAGGCTGCGGACCAGGGGCCGGACGAGGACCAGCAGCAGGGCGAGATCCCGCCCACCCTGGCCGGCACCATGGGACGCGTGCCGGAAGCGGCCGCCCTCAATTACCTGGCGCTGGGCACGCTGGCCAATGCCTTGCGCGACCCGAATGGCCGGGGGCCGGGCCTGTATGTGATCGAGTTCGATGCGGGCGGGCGGCGCCGCGCCTACAGCGGCCAGACGGACGAGCTGCACCGGCGCCTGCTGCAGCACCGGCTGTGCGGCCAGATGATGGGGGTGGACCTGAGCGGGCACCAGGTGTATGTGGCGCCCCTGTCGTCGGCGGCCCAGCGGCGCCGCATCGAGCAGCGCATCCACGACGACATGTTTGCCCACCAGCGCGGTGTGCTGACCAACCAGCGGCGCGAACTGGAACTGGCCGTGCTCGGTGAAATGTGGACCTAGACTACTGCGAAGGAGAGCATCATGCACCAACTCGAATGCGCATGCGCGCAGTGCCGGCAGCGGGCCGGCGCCGCGTTTGAGGTGCTGGAGTTCGGCCAGGACTGGCCCGGCAAGGGCACGGCGCCGGCCGTCTTCGGCGAAGAGGAAGAATTGCAGCTGGCCATGGAATTGCTGGAAGTGTCCAGCGAGGAGGAACTCGAGCAATTTCTCGGCAATGTCTTCAAGAGCGTGTGGAAGGGCGTCAAGAAGGTGGGCTCGACTATCGCCAAGGCGGCCCAGCCCCTGGGCGGCGCCTTGAAGGCCGTGGCGAAGACGGCCTTGCCCTTCGTCGGCGGCGCCCTCGGTTCGATGATACCGATACCGGGCGTGGGCACGGCGCTCGGTTCGGCCCTGGGGCGCGCCGCCAGCAGCGCGCTGGAACAGGAAATGGCAAGCGCGGCGCCGGGCGACCGCGAACTGGCCATGGCGCGCCGCTTCGTGCGCATCGCGGGGCAGGCGGCGCGCCTGGCGGCCGAGGGCGACGGCAGCCCGCGCGCCGTGGAAAGCGCGCTGACGCAGGCCATGCACCAGCAGTTGCCGCATTTCCGCTCGCCTGCGCCGCAGCAGGACGAGGAGAGCGGGCGCTGGCGCCGGCGCGGCAACCGCATCGTCGTCATGGGCGACTGGAACTGAGCGCAGGGAGGCGGGCATGGCGCTGGTCATCGATAGTCACTGCCATGCGGGGCCAGGCGACGGCCTGAGCGGGCCGTGGGACAGCGATGCGCCGCTGCACGCCTATCTGCGCCGGGCCCAGGCGGCCGGCATCGCCCGCAGCGTGCTGTTCGCCACCTTTCACTCCGATTATGCGATCGCCAATCACGGCGTGGCGCGCCTGGTCGCTGCCGATCCGCAGCGTTTTTACGGCTTTGCCTTCGTGCATGCGCGGCGCGACCGGGGCCGCATCCTGGACTTGCTGCGCACGGCCGTCGAGCGCTACGGCTTTGTCGGCATCAAGGCGCACCGCTTGGACGCGCGCATCAGCGGCGAAGTGTGCGACGCGGCCCGCTTCTTCGGCTTGCCCGTGCTGTACGACCCGGCGGGCGAGGTGGCCGTGGCCGAACTGCTGGCGCAACAGTATCCCGACGTCAACTTCATCCTGCCCCATCTGGGCAGTTTCGGCGACGACTGGGCGGCGCAACTGGCGCTGATCGACCACCTTGTGCGCCACGCGAACATCTACACGGACAGTTCCGGCGTGCGCCGCTACGACTTGCTGGAACAGGCCGTGCACCGCGCGGGACCGCACAAGGTCTTGTTCGGCTCGGATGGCCCCTGGCTGCATCCGGGGCTGGAATTGCACAAGATACGCTTGCTGGGATTGCCGCCGGCCGACGCGGCGCTCATTATGGGCGGGAATTTTCTGCGCCTGGCGGGGCTGGCTTGATGTTTATCAAGGCGCAGCCGGCGAGGCCGGCGCGGCGGCCGCAGCCGCTTGCGCCGCGCAGATGGCCGCCTTGCGGCGTATCTGCAGGGCGCGGTCCGTCACGCCCAGGCGGGCGGCGGCGCGCTGGTTGTTGCCGTGTTCTTCCGCCAGCACCAGGCGGATGGCCGTGTCCGTGGCGCAGCGCGTGATGTGCGACAGGTTCAGGCCCAGATGCAGGGCACGCCGCACGGCCGCCTCGAAATGCCGGTCGGGCCACTGCGGCGCCAGCAGCCGTTCTTCGGGCGGCAGGGCGCCGATGGTGATGGGGCCGGGGCCGCAATGGCGGTGCCAGATGCGCGTGACGGTCTGGCGCAGCTCGCGCACATTGCCCGGATAGTCGCGCAGCAGCAGGTATTCGCGCACGGCGGCGTCCAGCGGCGGCGCGGGGCGCTGTGCCAGTTCGGCGAAGAAATGCCCGGCCAGGGGCAGGATGTCGTCCTGGCGGTCGCGCAGGGGCGGCGTCTGGCAACGCCAGCCGGCGATGCGGTAATACAGGTCGGCGCGGAAGGCGCCGCGCGCCACTTCGTCTTCCAGCTCGCGGTTGGTGGCGCAGACGAGGCGAAATTGCGTCGGCTGCCAGGTATTGCCGCCCACGCGCTTGTATTTGCGCTCCTGGATGGCGCGCAGCAGCTGCGCCTGCAGCGGCAGCGGCAATTCGCCCACTTCGTCGAGGAAGAGCACGCCGCCGTCGGCCAGGGCGAAAGCGCCGTCGCGCGCGGCCGCCGCGCCCGTGAACGCGCCCCGTTCATGGCCGAACAGTTCGCTGCCGGCCAGTTCCGGCGACACGGTGGTGCAGTCGAGGATGGTGAAGTCGCCGCTGCAGTTACTGAGGCGGTGGACCAGTTGCGCCAGTAAATCCTTGCCCGTGCCCGTCTCGCCCGTGATCAGCACCGGAGCCTGGCTGAAGGCGGCCATTTCCACCACGCGATGCAGCAGGCCGCGCCAGGGCGCACTGTCTCCGACCAGGTGCCGGCGCACGGCGGCGGACGCCAGCAGTTGCGCCACGGCTTGCCAGCGCTGCAGCCGCGCCAGCACCTGCCCCGCATCGACGGCGCCGTCCGGCCAAGGCAGCACGTCGAGCGCCCCGGCCGCCATCAGGGCGCGCTGCTGCGCGCAGCTGGGGGGCCGGCCGCAGGCGGCGATGGCCAGCACGCGGGCATGGCGGCACAGGGCCGGCAGCGCTTGCAGCAGCGCGCTATCGGCCTCGGCAAACAGCACGATGCCTGCACCGTCCTCATCGCCATCGTGCCGCCGGGCTATAGTTACCTGAGCCTGCTTCAAGGCCGCCACCAGCAAGGCGCCACTGCCAGCCGCCGCCTGCTGCACCACTTCCAGCCACACCTTGAGCGTCATATGCCAGCCATCACGAGGGCACCAGTCGCCTATCTTAGAAGTCCGATACCCCAGCCGTTTGATCTGGCGCAAGCGTGCGCGGGAGGCCCACAATGAAAAACGCCGCCTGATTCGCATCAGGCGGCGCCATTTTAATGAAGTTCAACGAACGTCACGACGGTTCATCCAATCGTAGCGAGCGGGAGCGAATTGTGGCCGAGAAGCGCAACCGTACTCTAGTACGGTGAGCATCGCAGGCCGCAAGTCGCGACGCGCAGTAGATGGGATGAATCGTTACTGACAAACGCAGTCGACGAAGTAACCGCGCTTGCCATCGACTTCGCGTTTCACAAGGCCATGGACATCCGTCTCGAAGCCCGGGAAGCGCTCGTTGAAGTCGCGCGCGAAGCGCAGGTAGTCGACGATGGTCTTGTTGAAGCGCTCGCCCGGGATCAGGAGCGGGATGCCCGGTGGATACGGCGTCAGCAGGATGGACGTGATGCGGCCTTCCAGGTCGTCGATGGCCACGCGCTCGATTTCGCGGTGGGCCATCTTGGCGAAGGCGTCCGACGGCTTCATGGCCGGGATCATGTCCGAGAGATACATTTCCGTCGTCAGGCGGGCCACGTCGTAGGCCTTGTAGAAGTCGTGGATCTGCTGGCACAGGTCGCGCAAGCCCATTTTCTCGTAGAGCGGGTTGGCTGCCGCGAATTCCGGCAGGATGCGCCACATCGGCTGGTTCTTGTCGTAATCGTCCTTGAACTGTTGCAATGCCGTCAACAGGGTATTCCAGCGGCCCTTGGTGATGCCGATGGTAAACATGATGAAGAAGGAGTACAAGCCGCATTTTTCAATGATGACGCCGTGCTCGGCCAGGTATTTGGTGACGATGGACGCGGGGATGCCCGTCTCGCCGAACTGGCCGTCCAGCGACAGGCCCGGGTTGACGATGGTCGCCTTGATCGGGTCGAGCATGTTGAAGCCGGGAGCGAGGTCGCCGAAGCCGTGCCAGTCATCCTCGGCGCGTATCATCCAGTCGGCCTGCTGGCCCATGCCTTCGTCGTTGAAGTTTTCCGGACCCCACACCTGGAACCACCAGTCCTGGCCCCATTCCTGGTCGATCTTCTTCATGGCGCGGCGGAAATCGAGCGCTTCCATGATCGATTCTTCCACCAGGGCCGTGCCGCCCGGCGCTTCCATCATGGCCGCGGCCACGTCGCACGAGGCGATGATGGAATACTGGGGCGACGTCGAGGTGTGCATCAGGTAAGCCTCGTTGAAGGCGTCGCGGTCCAGCTTGACCTTTTCCGATTCGCGCACGAGGATTTGCGAGGCCTGCGACAGGCCGGCCAGCAATTTGTGCGTGGACTGGGTCGAGAAGATCATCGATTCCTTGGCGCGCGGACGGTCCTTGCCGATGGCATGCATGTCCTTGTAGAAATCGTGGAAGGTGGCGTGCGGCAGCCACGCTTCGTCGAAGTGCAGGGTGTCGATCTTGCCGTCGAGCATTTCGCGCAGGGTTTCCACGTTGTAGATCACGCCGTCGTAGGTCGATTGCGTGATGGTCAGGATGCGCGGCTTCTTGTTCTTCGCGGCGCGCGCGAAAGGGTTGGCCTCGATCTTGCGGGCAATGCTTTCCGGCGTGAATTCATGCAGCGGGATGGGGCCGATGATGCCCAGGTGATTGCGCGTCGGCATCAGGAACACGGGAATCGCGCCGCACATGATGATCGAATGCAAGATCGACTTGTGGCAATTGCGGTCGACGACGACGATGTCGCCGGGCGCCACGGTCGAGTGCCACACCATCTTGTTCGAGGTCGAGGTGCCGTTGGTGACAAAATAGCAATGATCGGCATTGAAGATGCGCGCCGCATTGCGCTCGGACGCGGCGACCGGACCCGTATGGTCGAGCAGCTGGCCCAGTTCCTCGACGGCGTTGCAGACGTCGGCGCGCAGCATGTTTTCACCGAAGAACTGGTGGAACATCTGGCCGATCGGCGACTTCAGGAAGGCCACGCCGCCCGAGTGGCCGGGGCAGTGCCACGAATAGGAGCCGTCGTTGGCGTAATGCACCAGGGCGCGGAAGAAGGGCGGCGACAGGCCGTCCAGGTAGGATTTCGCTTCGCGGATGATGTGGCGCGCGACGAATTCCGGCGTATCTTCGAACATGTGGATGAAACCGTGCAGTTCGCGCAGGATATCGTTGGGGATATGGCGCGAGGTGCGCGTTTCGCCATACATATAAATAGGGATGTCGGCGTTCTTGTAGCGGATTTCCTCGACGAAGGCGCGCAGCGACTTCAGGGCGATGTCGGTGTCCTCGACGGAACCGGAGCCGAATTCCTCATCGTCGATCGACAGGACGAAGGCCGACGCGCGCGATTGCTGCTGGGCAAATTGCGACAGGTCGCCGTAGCTGGTCACGCCCAGCACTTCCATGCCTTCTTTTTCCATTGCGGCGGCAAGGGCGCGAATGCCCAGGCCGGACGTATTTTCAGAACGGAAATCCTCGTCAATGATGACGATAGGGAAACGAAATTTCATGCATGTCTCCAAAAAAGCAAGCCGCCCCTGACAGATGTGAAGGGGCGGACTAGGGCGCGACGGTCAGGCGGTGGTACAACCCGGCAGCCGCAGAAAAAAAATAAGAACGGGATTCTCGCAGAAATGCGGCGTCTGCGGGAAAAAAATATCGTACCAAAGCGTCACAAGCTTGCGCTAGCGTGACGCATGGGTGTGACAGGGGTATTACAGCAACATTCTGGCTATCTGCATTACCTTATCAGGCTTTGCGTTCCAGCGTGACAAAGGCGTAAGGCAGGCCGGATTTCTCCGAAACATGGGCTTCACGTGCTGTTTCTTGCCAAACGGCATGATCCACTGCAGGGAAAAACGCGTCGCAGTCAAAGGTCTGGCCGATTTCCGTGATGATCAGACGCTGCGCCAGAGGCAATGCCTGCTGGTAGATTTCCGCGCCGCCGATCACATAGCCTTCGGCGCCGTCCAGCAGGGCGATGGCCGTTTCCAGCGACGACACCGCTTCCACGCCCTCATGGCGCCAGTCGGCATTGCGCGTGATGACGATGTTGCGCCGGTTCGGCAGCGGCCGGCCGATGGAGTCGAAGGTCTTGCGGCCCATGAGGATGGGGTGGCCCGTCGTCAGGCGCTTGAAGTGGGCCAGGTCTTCCGGCAGTTTCCACGGCAGCGTATTGTTGATGCCGATGCCGCCTTGCTGGTCGGTGGCGACGATGATGGTCAAATGGCTCATTGGTTCGGTGAAAAGGGTGGGGGCATGGCCCGATGCCCGCCATTATCGTTGAAATTGCCCGCTGCCTCCAGATGCGCACGCATGGCGTCGGCCAGCGCACCCGGCGCTTCCAGCGGGATCATGTGGCCGGTGTTGTCTTTTAGCAATGTCAGGGTGGCTCGCGGCAGGCGGGCCGCCATGGCGCGCAAATCGTCGGGATGGACGAGCTTGTCGTCTTCGGCACCCACGATCAGCACGGGAAAAGGCAGTTCCGGCAGGCGCGCCATCAGGTCGGGGCGGTCTATGGTGGTGATGAATTGCGCCAGCAGCACGTCCTTGCCCAGGTCCAGGCCCATTTGCCGGATCAGGCCCGTGATGGCGATATCGTCCAGGTGGGAAGGGTGCAGCAGCTCGCGCAGGCGCTGGCGCGTGATGCCCGCGTAGGCGTTGCGCTCCAGCATGGTCACGATGCGCTGGCGCGCGGCAATTTCCTCCGGCAGCAGGCCCTTGGCGGAATTGGCGATCAGAGTCAAGGACTGCACGCGTTGCGGGTGCGCCAGCGCGTGTTCGAGCGCCAGGTAGGCGCCCAGCGAAAAGCCGACCAGATGCGCCTGCGGGGCGCTGTGGCTGGCGATCAGTTGCTGCATCTGGCCGCGCGTGCGGGCCTCGTGCAGGGGAATGTGTTGCAGGTCAATGTTGTCACTTAATAATGGCGCCAAACGCGACCACATGCGTGCATCGCACAGGGTACCGGGGATGCAATCGAGGCGCGTGCGGGTTTCCTGGAGCGGTGTCTGGCTGTTCACGTCGGTCGTGGTAGAGGGGCGGAGCGGCATTATCGGTCATTTTGCGCAAAGCGGCAGGCAGGCCTGCACGCCATGGCACTTTTTTCAATAGTGCGAGGCTGGCAAGACTGCGACATTATGGTAGGCTCATGGCTCGTTTGGCCAGCGCGCCGGCGGAGTACGTTTTATACCGAATGCACACTACTAAATAAAGGAAATACCATGGCGATCAGTCTGCAAAAAGGCGGCAATGTCAACCTGAGCAAGGAAGCTCCCGGCTTGAAGAAAATCGTGATTGGCCTGGGCTGGGACCCGCGCGCCACCGATGGCGCCGCTTTCGACCTGGACGGCAGCGCCTTCCTGCTGAAAACGGACGGCAAGGCCCGTTCCGACGCTGATTTTATTTTTTACAACAACCTGAAGTCGGCTGACGGCTCCATCGTCCACGCGGGCGACAACACGACCGGTGGCGGCGATGGCGACGACGAAAAAATCGCCGTCGACCTGGCCAACGTGCCTGCCGACATCGACAAGATCGCCGTGGCCGTCACGATTCACGATGCGGAAAACCGCAAGCAGAACTTCGGCATGGTGGGCAAGGCCTATATCCGCTGCCTGAACGGCGACAACGGCGCGGAAATCGCCCGCTACGACCTGTCGGAAGACGGCTCGACGGAAGCGGCCATGATCTTCGGCGAAATCTACCGCGCCGGCAGCGAATGGAAATTCAAGGCCATCGGCCAGGGTTTCAAGGGCGGCCTGGGTCCACTCGCCCGTTCCTTTGGTATTAATGCGTAAAAAGCGCGTTGACGCCTGAAAGGGCGTATCTTTGCCGGGCGGTCACGCTGCCCGGTTTTGCTTCTCCTTTGTCTCTCCCTTTTTATCTACCTGATCCCATGGAAAACCTGATCAAGGGGCAGCGCCTGGCGCTGTCCGGCCTCGTCACGGGCAATGTCGTGCAACTGGGCCTCGCCAGTGCCGGCGTGGCGCTCGATTTTGCCTGTTTCGGCCTCGATGCCGCTGGCAAATTGTCCGACGACCGCTACATGACGTTCTTTAACCAGCCGCGCACGCCGTGCGGCGGCGTGGAAACATCGGCGCCGTCCGGCGATGCGGCAGGCTTCGGCTATCAGCTGGACCGTTTGCCTGCTTCCATCGACCGCCTCGTCGTCACGGCCGCCATTGATGGCGCGGCCACCATGGCGCAGCTGGGCAGCGGCTACCTGCGCCTGCTCGACGGCGGGCGCGAACTGGCCCGCTTCGCCTTTGCCGGGTCTGATTTTTCGCAAGAAAAAGCCGTCATGCTGGGCGAGTTCTACCGCAAGGACGGGGGCTGGCGCTTCATGGCCGTGGGCCAGGGCTTCAATGGCGGCCTCGATGCGCTGGTCGCGCATTTCGGCGGCGAAGTGGCGCCGGCGGACGCGGCACCGGCGCCGGCGCCAAAAATTTCCCTGTCGAAAATCTCGCTGACCAAGGCGGGGCAGACGCACAAGGTATCGCTGGAAAAGGGCGCGGGCGCGCCGAGCAAACTGACCGTCAAGGCCACCTGGGTCGATAACGGCGATGGCGATGACGATAACGACGATCTCGACTTGCGCGTCGGTATCCTCTTGCCGAACGGCCAGATGCGCTTCATCCAGGCACCGGACGCGGCCGGCAACTTCGACAGCTTGCCTTTCGTGCGCCACCTGGGCGATGTGGCGGGCGCATCGGGCAAGGAGCCGGCCACGGAAACGGTGGAAGTCAATCCCGCGCTGGCGCAGCATTACGGCGGCACGGTGGGTCTCGTCTTCAGCGTGTATTCGGCGGTGGCCAATGGCGCCGTGTCGGTGGCCTCCATGCGGCCGAAGATGGTCATGCAGTATGGCCAGCAGATCGTCGAGTGCGACTTCGATTTCCGCCTGTCCAAGGCGGCCGGGGACGATACCGTCTACACCTATGTGATCGGCATGGCGCGCGTCACGCCCGACAGCATCATCCTGGAACCGTCCGGCAAGACGTCCGAGCCGGGCAGCGAAGCGACGCCGTGGCTGAGCTGGCAGGGCGAGAACCTGCAGCTGGCCTTCAACGGTCCCGTCGTCTTCAAGGGCGAGGACAAGGAAGACGAAGAAGATTGCAATGCCGATAACCCGCGCCGCTATATTGTCTAGGAGATACTGATGGAAACCTTGTCCAAGGGTCAGCGCCTGCCGCTGGCCAATCTCGTTCCCGACGGCGTGCTGCAGATCGGCGTCGCTGCGCAGGGCCTGGCGCTCGACGTGGCCTGCTTCGGCCTCGATGCGGCGGGCAAATTGTCTGACGAGCGCTACATGACCTTTTTCAACCAGCCGCGCACGCCGTGCGGCGGCGTGGAAGCGCGCGCCGGCAGCGCTGGCGACACGGCCGAGTTTGCCATGCAGCTGGCGCGCCTGCCTGCCGGAATCGACCGTCTCGTCGTGACGGCGTCCATCGATGGCGGCGGCGTGATGTCGCAGCTGCAAGCAGGCCACGTGCGCGTGCTGGCGGGCGGGCGCGAGCTGGCCCGCTTTGCGTTCGCGGGCCTTGATTTTGCGCAAGAAAAAGCCGTCATGCTGGCAGAAATTTACCGCAAGGATGGCGGCTGGCGCTGCATGGCCGTGGGCCAGGGTTTCAATGGGGGACTCGATGCGCTGGTGCGCCACTTCGGTGGCGAAGTCGATCAGGCCGCCCCTGCGCCGGCTTCGGCCGTCATGCAGGCGAAGATCAACCTGGAAAAGCGCGTCGAACGCGAGGCACCGCAACTGGTCAGCCTGGTCAAGCAGGCCGGCGTGTCGCTGCAAAAAGTGGGCCTGTCCGAGCATCGGGCCAAGGTCTGTCTGTGCCTCGATATTTCCGGCTCCATGGGGCGGCTGTACAAAGAGGGGCTGGTGCAGCGCTTTGCCGAGCGCATCCTGGCCCTGGGCTGCAAGTTCGACGACGATGGCGAAATCGACGTCTTTCTCTTTGGCAAGAACGTCCACCATCCGGCACCGATGGCCTTGAGCAACTGCAATACCTACGTAGGCCAGGCCATACAGCGCCATCCGCTGGAAGGCGACACGCGCTATGGCGCCGCCATGCAGGCCATCCGCGCCTTCTACTTCCCGGACGCGGCCGGCGGCGAGCGCACCCGGCGCGTCGCGGCCGAGCTGCCCGTGTACGTGATGTTCGTCACCGATGGCGGCACCAGCGACCAGGCGACGACGGAAAAGCAGCTGCGCTGGGCCAGCAATGAACCCATCTTCTGGCAATTCATGGGCATCGGCAAGGGGCGCAAGTCGAAAAGCAAGTTCCTCGCCGCCTTTGCCGATTCCGACTTCCCGTTCCTGGAAAAGCTCGACGAATTGCAGGGGCGCCTGGTCGATAATGCCAATTACTTTTCCGTCAGCTCGCCCGACGAGCACAGCGACGCAGAACTGTATGATTTATTGATGACGGAATATCCGGGCTGGCTGAAACTGGCGCGGGGCAGCGGCCTGCTGCGCTAGCCAAGATGTTGCAATAATCTGCAGTGGTTCGCTCGGATGATGGCTGCCGATTGACCCTGACTCGGTGCGCTGACATGCGCGCAGACGCCCTGTATCACCGGCTGGCGAGCCGCCCGGCAGTCGTAGCAGGCAATCGAGCGCCGGCAGTGACGCGGGCTTAGGCCGCATCGCACAGGGACAAGAGCAGGGACGCCACTTAACTGTTGCGCAGATACCGCATCCGAGTTGATATAAATCGCAAAAGATTGCTCTAAAGCAGCAATTTATGCGATGCTTGAGCATATCGCATCATCCGAAAGAAGCTGTCATAGACGACAGCCTTCCACATCCGCCCAGACCCGCAGTTGTGCCTGTACGTGTTTTGTCTGCTATTGCCTGGATCTCCCGCCCACATACGTCGAGAGAACTGCGCAAGGCCGCGACAAACTCCTACTATTTTCCGTGTCGCCTCGCTTGGCGGCACGCTGACAAAGCACATTGAATAGAGGGTTGTATGAACCATATCTATCGCGTTGTTTGGAATGCCACGACCGGTTTTTGGCAGGCGGTCTCGGAATTTGCTTCCGGGCGGACAAAATCGACTACATCGCGCACGCGGCGGCGTCAGACGGCAATTGCACTACTGGCAGGCGCTGCGAGTGGTATCGCCGGCGCCGCCGATCTCTTGCCCACGCACGGCCAGCTTGTGACAGGCCAGGCATCGGTGGCCTATGCAGGAAAGACGATGACGGTCAACCAGTCCAGTCAGAAGGCCGTGCTTGACTGGTCATCCTTTTCCATTGGACAAGGTCATGCAGTCAACTTCGTACAGCCTTCCGCCTCATCGGTCGCGCTGAACCGCGTACTGGGCGCCGACCCATCGATTATCCAGGGTGCGCTGAATGCGAATGGCCATGTGTTTTTGGTCAATCCCAACGGCGTGCTGTTCAGTCCTACGGCACAAGTTAACGTAGGCGGCCTGCTGGCGTCCACATTGTCGATGGGCAACGATGATTTTATGGCAGGCCGCTACCAGCTCGCTGGCAAGAGCGCTGGCACGGTCGCGAACCAGGGCACCATCAATGCCACCGCTGGCGGCAACATCGTGCTGGTGGCGGCCCGCGTGCAAAATAGCGGACAGATCGGAGCCGAACGCGGGAACGTCCTGCTCGGCGCCGGCAGCGAAGTGCTGGTCGATTTTGGCGGCACCGTCAAGTTGCAGGTGCAGAAGGGCGCAGTCGATGCGCTGGTTGAAAACGGCGGCGCTATCCGTGCAGACGGCGGCAAGGTGCTGATGACGGCCAAGTCTGCCGATGAACTCACTGGCTCCGTGATCAATAACACGGGCATTGTCCAGGCGCGCACGCTCGCGACGGGCAAGCGGGGCGAGATTTTGCTGCTGGGCGACATGCAGTCCGGCACCTTGCATGCCGGTGGCCTGCTCGACGCCAGCGCGCCGCATGGCGGGAACGGCGGCGATGTCGAGACCTCGGCCGCCCACGTGCAGACGGCGCCAGACCTCGTCGTCAATGCCGGCGCTGCGGCAGGCAAGGGGGGCGACTGGCTTGTCGATCCCTACGATTACACGATCAATCTGGCTGCGGCGAGCACCATTACCGGCGCGCTGAACCAGGGCACGAACGTCACCATAACGACGCAGTCGTCGAACGGCACGGGCGTGACGGGCAGCGGCAGCGGCGACATCACGGTCTCGAGCCCGATCGCCAAGACCACAGGCGGCGATGCCAGCCTGACCTTGCGTGCCGACCGCAACATCGTCGTGGGTGCCGACATCGCGTCGACGTCGGGGAAATTGAACCTGATGTTGTCGGCAGGCAATGCTTCGGGCGCCACGACGGGCGGCGTCAACGTTAACGGCAACCTGTCCTCGAATGGCGGCAATATCCTCATTGGCGGTGCCAACGGCAGCGCGAACGGCGCCATCGCGTATGCGCTTAACACCAGTTCCAGCACCCCCGCCATTACCATCGGCGCCGGCAAAGCCATCGATTCGGCCGGCGGGGATGTCACGATCAATGGTCGCTCGCTCGTCGGCTCAAACAATGGCAGCTACGGCGGCGCGACGGCCGGTGTGTATATCCAGTCGAATGCGACGATCAAGTCTGGCAGTGGCAATCTGCTCATTAACGGCGAAAGCACCGGCGGCATCAAGACGTTTGGCCTGGCATTCCAGGGTGGCTCGAACACCGTGACCACGCTGGCCTCGTCCACCACTGGCGGCACGATGCTGCTGAACGCGGTCAACGCCACGCCCGGCAACTATACGTCTGCCGACCTCAACGCCGGGGCCATTGGCCTGGTCTCATATGGAAGCCGTGCGCAAGTCGTGTTCCAGGGCCCGTCGGTCGCTGGCTGGCTGGTCTATGTCAATGGCGCACCGCAACTGTCGGCCTACACGCAGGCGCCTCAGCTGTCCAGTTGCTCGGTACAGCTGCCCAATTGCGGGACGATGGTGGTTCCGGGCTCCAACAATAGCTATCTTTATGCAACGTATCAAGCCGTCGACATGGCCACGCGCGCGCTGTTCATTACCCAAGCCGGTTCCGGTAGCAAGGTCTACGATGGCAATACAACGACCACCGGCCTGACGTATTCGGCCACCACCGACATTGCCAACTTTTCGGTGTCGAATCTGCTTCCCGCACCCGCCTTTACCACCGGTAGCAAGAACGTCGGCACCTACACCAAGCTCGTGGCCGCATCGACCAACCCCACTAGCTACACGACGGGTGGCGTGACTTATGCGGTTGGGTATTTCAACACGGGCAGCTTTGCCATCACGCAAAAACAGCTGGCGCCTAGCGCCGCCGACAAGGTTTATGACGGCAATACGACGGCTGCCGTGTCATTAGGCGGCGTGATCGC
The DNA here is from genome assembly GCF_900156175.1 of Janthinobacterium sp. TND4EL3. Lineage (GTDB taxonomy): Bacteria > Pseudomonadota > Gammaproteobacteria > Burkholderiales > Burkholderiaceae_D > Janthinobacterium. Next base: position 52,027 of record NZ_FTMV01000018.1, on the reverse strand, counting down.
CGGTGACGCCGTCACGGCCAGCGGCACGGGTACTTTTTCCGCCAAGGATGTCGGCACGTACTCCGTCAACATCTCGGGCATTACGCTCGGCGGCGCGGACATGGGCAACTACAGCCTGGCAGGTAACTCAGCCAGCGCTACGGCGCAAATCACTGCCCGCACGGTCACATTCGGCGGCACCAGGACATACGATGGATCGGCTGCTTTCTCAAACCTCATCCTCGGCAATCTGGTCGCCGGCGAAGACCTCGGCGTGAGCGGCGCGACCGCCAACAGCGCTAACGCCGCTTCAGCGCGCTGGATCACGACAGCGTCGCTGCTCAACGGCGTGAGTGGCCTGGCCAGCAATTATCAGTTGCCCAGCCTCGGCGCGGCCAGTGCAAGCAATGCCGTGTTCATTACGCCCAAGGCGCTCACCATCAGCGGCATCAGCGCAAGCAACAAGGTTTACGACGGCAGCACGGCGGCCACGCTGTCGGGGGGGACTTTATCAGGCATGGTCGGTAGCGAGACGCTGAACCTGGGCGGTATTGCTGGTGCGTTTGCAAGCAAGGACGTTGGCACGGGCAAGGCGGTGAGCTTGTCGACGATATCGCTAACGGACGGCACGGGCCTGGCCTCGAATTACACCTACTCCCAGCCTGCAGGCGTCACGGCCGACATCACACCCAAGGCGCTGAGCATCACGGGCGTGGCGGCTGTTAATAAAGTCTATGACGGCGGCACGGCGGCGACGCTGACCGGCGGCACGCTGTCCGGCCTCGTCGGCAATGAAACGCTTGCATTGGGCGCATTGACGGGCGCATTCGCCGACAAGAATGCCGGCAACGGCAAGACGGTGGCCGTGACCGGCGGCCAGCTGGGTGACGGCACGGGCCTGGCGGCGAACTACAGCGTGAACGCACCGGCCAGCGTGACGGCGGCCATTACGCCGAAAGCGCTGAGCATCACGGGCGTGGTGGCATCGGACAAGGTCTATGACGGCGGCACGGCGGCGACGCTGACCGGCGGCACGCTGTCCGGCCTTGTCGGCAATGAAACGCTGGCATTGGGCGCATTGACGGGCGCATTCAGCGACAAGAATGCCGGCAACGGCAAGACCGTGGCCGTGACCGGCGGCCAGCTGGGTGATGGTAGTGGCCTGGCTGCAAACTACAGCGTGAACGCACCGGCCAGCGTGACGGCGGCGATTACGCCGAAGGCGCTGAGCATCACGGGCGTGGCGGCTGGTAATAAAGTCTATGACGGCGGCACGGCGGCGACGCTGACCGGCGGCACGCTGTCCGGCCTCGTCGGCAATGAAACCCTGGCCCTGGGCGCATTGACGGGCGCATTCAGTGACAAAAATGCCGGCAACGGCAAGACGGTGGCCGTGACCGGCGGCCAGCTAGGTGACGGCACGGGCCTGGCGGCAAACTACAGCGTGAACGCACCGGCCAGCGTGACGGCGGCGATTACGCCGAAGGCGCTGAGCATCACGGGCGTGGCGGCATCGGACAAGGTCTATGACGGCGGCACGGCGGCGACGCTGACTGGCGGCACGCTGTCCGGCCTTGTCGGCAATGAAACCCTGGCCCTGGGCGCCCTGACGGGCACTTTTGCCGACAAGAATGCCGGCAACGGCAAGACCGTGGCCGTCAGCGGCGGCCAGCTGGGCGACGGTAGTGGCCTGGCGGCCAACTACAGCGTGAACGCACCGGCCAGCGTGACGGCGGCCATTACGCCGAAGGCGCTGAGCATCTCGGGCGTGGCGGCTGTTAATAAAATCTATGACGGCGGCACGGCGGCCACGCTGACTGGCGGCACGCTGTCCGGCCTCGTCGGCAACGAAACCCTGGCACTGGGCGTGCTGACGGGCACCTTTGCCGACAAGAATGCCGGCAACGGCAAGACGGTGGCCGTGACCGGCGGCCAGCTGGGTGACGGCACGGGCCTGGCGGCAAACTACAGCGTGAACGCACCGGCCAGCGTGACGGCGGCGATTACGCCGAAAGCGCTGAGCATCACGGGCGTGGCGGCTGTTAATAAAGTCTATGACGGCGGCACGGCGGCGACGCTGACCGGCGGCACGCTGTCCGGCCTCGTCGGCAATGAAACGCTGGCCCTGGGCGCATTGACGGGCACCTTCGCCGACAAAAATGCCGGCAACGGCAAGACGGTGGCCGTGACCGGCGGCCAGCTGGGTGATGGTAGTGGCCTGGCGGCCAACTACAGCGTGAACGCACCGGCCAGCGTGACGGCGGCGATTACGCCGAAGGCGCTGAGCATCACGGGCGTGGCGGCTGTTAATAAAGTCTATGACGGCGGCACGGCGGCGACGCTGACCGGCGGCACGCTGTCCGGCCTTGTCGGCAATGAAACGCTGGCCCTGGGCGCATTGACGGGCACCTTCGCCGACAAAAATGCCGGCAACGGCAAGACGGTGGCCGTCAGCGGCGGCCAGCTGGGCGACGGCACGGGCCTGGCGGCCAACTACAGCGTGAACGCACCGGCCAGCGTGACGGCGGCGATTACGCCGAAGGCGCTGAGCATCACGGGCGTGGCGGCTGTTAATAAAGTCTATGACGGCGGCACGGCGGCGACGCTGACCGGCGGCACGCTGTCCGGCCTGGTCGGCAATGAAACCCTGGCACTGGGCGCGCTGACGGGCACCTTTGCCGACAAGAATGCCGGCAACGGCAAGACGGTGGCCGTGACCGGCGGCCAGCTGGGCGACGGCACGGGCCTGGCGGCGAACTACAGCGTGAACGCACCGGCCAGCGTGACGGCGGGCATTACGCCGAAGCTTGTTACCGTCAACGGTCTCGCCGTTGCCGATAAGACGGCCGATGGCACGACGGCGGCAACGATTACGACGCCAGGAACGCTTGCAGGGCTCGTCGCCAACGATATCCTTAAGCTCGATGCTACTTCGGCCTCGGCGAAATTCGCACAGTCAGCGCCCGGCATTGCCATTCCGGTCAGCGTCACAGGTCTCACTTTGACCGGTGCAGATGCAGGCAATTACCTTATCCCCGCGTCAAGTTCGAGCACAGGCAGGATACTGACGGCACCGGCGCAGGCAAATTCACCTGCTACGGCCGCAACGGCGACGATCACGCCGCAGGCGGTTGGTATCGCGTCGTCGTTTGCCGCTCCCACGGTCGGTGGGCTGGCCTATGTCGCCGTGGCTGAAGGGACGACCGCGCCGCAGCCGGCGTCGGCGCAGACTGCCATGAGCGAGGAGGCGGGAGCTAGTCCGGCACCGGTCAGCACCACGCAGCGCCGTCTGGCGTCGACCCAAGGCGCAGGCGCCAACCGTGATGCCAAGTATCTCGATGTGATGGTCGTATCTGGCGGGATCCGCATGCCTGCCAGCGCAAGCAGCGATAACAACAACGCCCCGGCGCCGAATAATCTCTGACCCACCCGGACCATGAGCATGCTATGAGACATCCACTCACTCTTTTGCCAATGACGCTGTTCGTCACGACCTGCATGCCCGCGCTTGCCCAGCAATTGCCTGACGCGGGCACGCTGCTGCAGGAAAATGCGCGTGCGCTGCCGCAACCGACCAGTCGTGCGGCACACACGCTGCGCGTGCTGCCTCCCCCTCAACCGGCGGAACAGGTTCCCGGTGGCATGCAAATTACGCTACAGCGCGTGACGATAAGCGGCAACACACGGATCCCGAGCAAGGAACTGCTTGCCGGCCTTGGCCCTGTCACTGGCAAGACTTATGACTTCGCTGGCCTGTCCGCGCTGGCTGGCCACATTACCTCCGTTTATCAGCAAGCCGGCTATCCCTTCGCGCGTGCTTACCTGCCGCAACAGGATCTTTCTGCTGGCGAACTTCGCATCGAGATCCTCGAAGGTCGTTATGGTCTGGTGCAGGCGACGGGTGATGCCGCATTGACGCCAGGGGCGCAAGGCTTCCTGTCGGCCCTGGAGAAGGGGGCCTTGATCGAGGCGCATATGCTGGAACGCACGACCTTGCTATTGAACGATCAGCCGGGCGCCATCACGGTGCCGCTGATACGCCCTGGAAAGGAAGTCGGCACCGGCGACCTGATCGTCGACGTGCAAAGGGATCATCGTTACAAGGGGGAAGCGGGGATAGACAATTTTGGTACGCGGGCGACTGGCCGCACGCGTCTCCACGCCAACCTGGACGCCGATAGTCCATTCATGCTCGGTGATCAATTCTCCCTGCAGGCGCTATATACGGACGCCAAAATGTGGTTTGGATCGGTGGCGTATGCGGTACCCGTCGGTTACAGCGGCCTACGTGCACGCCTCAGTTACACGCACTCGTACTACGAACTTGCAGGCAGCTTCGCGGCCCTCGGTGCCCACGGCACGGCGGACGTGGCGAGCATCGGGATGAGTTATCCGATCATCCGCTCTCAGTCGCGCAATCTGATCGTCTCGGCAAGCGTTGACCACAAGTCGCTGCAGGACCATCAAGGGTCGACGGCGTCGTCAAGTGACAAGCGCAGTACAGTCGTGCCGGTCAATGTCTCGTTTGACGTGCGCGATCAATTCATTTACGCCGGCATCACCTACGGCGTTGTCTCGTGGGTGCATGGCCGCCTCGGACTGGACAAGGCAAGCGAGGCCATGGACAGTGCAAGCGCCCGCACGGCCGGCGGGTTTTCCAAGCTGAACATCGATCTGGCGCGCGTTCAGTCCCTCAATGGCAAGATTGACCTCTATGGCCGCCTCTCGGCGCAGCGCGCGGGGAGCAACCTCGATCCGTCAGAAAAACTGGGTATTGGGGGCGTGAACGGTGTGCGGGCGTATCCGAACGGTGAGGCCTACGGTGACAGTGGCTGGCTGGCACAGGGCGAGGTACGCTATACCAGCGGTGCGGTGACACCGTTCGCATTCTACGATATGGGACGAATTGACATCAACAAGGATGCCTGGGCGAGTACGAGCAACCGGCGCACGCTGGCCGGCAGCGGTGTCGGCGTGCGGTACGCAGACGCCGCATGGACCGGAGGTATTACGCTGGCCTGGCGCACGCGCGGCGGGGCGTCGCAGACAGAGGCGTCGAACCATACTCCGACCTTGTTGGCTAGCGCCGCGTATCGTTTTTAAGATCGATGAAAACCAGGCGCCACGTCGCCATGCCGTGGAATGTCTCGTTGCGCGGCCGGCGCGGCGACGGCAAGGCGATTTGACCGCCTGCACCGAGGTGCAATCGGCGCCAAGCCGCATTCTGTCGGGACGATGGCCGTTTCAAGGTGCATGTGGCCGCTTTGAACTGCCAGGCGAGGGTGAACCGCACCCTGTCCACGCAGCGCACCGACTTGCCGCCCATCTGCGCCAGGGCGACGCTCGCGTGCCCGATGCGGCGCCGATGATGGCAAGACGGTGCTTGCGCCGCTTCCGGGCATCGGAGATACCGCAGGTGGCGCAAACGGCATGGCATGAGGCTGGAATGCCACAAGCGGAAGAGATTTGTAAATTGAAGTAAATAACAATGGTTCGCATTTGCTTTGCGTATCGGGGTCATGGCATGCTTGCAATGTGCTCTCACGCTGCGGCGTAGTGCCTCATCCGTAGCGTCTCGATTACTTTTAGCCAAATGCATAAAATCCTTTTCCATTGCCTGGCGGGCAGCACCCTGCTGGCCGCCGGCGCCGCTGTCCAGGCGCAAACCGTCAGCGGCGATACCGTCGTCAAGCCCGCGCCAGCACCAGTACCGGCCAAGGCGCCCGCCGTTGATGCGCCGCCTTCCGTCAATGTGACGGCCGAGCGTCCCACGGGCCGCATCGACCGGCAAGTCTACGACGTCAAGTCCGACGTGGGCAGCAGCAACGGCACGGCGGCCGACGCCTTGAACAATGTGCCGTCCGTGGCCGTCGATCCCGATGGGTCCGTCTCCCTGCGCGGCAGCAGCAATGTGCAGATATTGATAGATGGCAAGCCGTCGGCCATGCTGCAGGGCGATGCGCGCGGCGCCACCCTGAACGCCATGGCCGCCGACGATATCGAATCCGTGGAAGTGATCAACAATCCAGGCGCCCAGTTCGGCAACGAGGCCGGTGGCGGGCCTATCCTGAACCTGGTGATGCGGCGCAACCGCAAGCCGGGCGGCTTTGCTACCGTGAATGCGAATGCGGGCATTGCCGGGCGCTACAACAGCTCCGTCTCCGGCAGCTACAACGAAGGGCCGTGGGGCTACCAGGGCGGCATCAATGTGCGCCACGACGGCCGCAATTCCGTGGCCGAGGTCAGCCGCGAGCGCCTGGAGCGCGGCACGGGCGCTTTCGCCCCCAGCAGCCAGCATTCCACCAGCAACGGCTTGAACGACTCGCTGGGTTTGCACGGCACCGTCAATTACAACGTGAACGCCAACGACACCCTGGCCGCCAGCGTTTCGTACAATGGCCGCAGCAACGACCAGCGCTCGCTGGACCGCTATATCAACGGCGACAGCACGGGCAGCACCATCGCCGACTATGTGCGCAGCACCGTGCGCAATGGCGACAGCCGCAACTACGGCTGGGGCGCGCGCTACGACCACAAGGGAGAATTGCCGGGCGAAACCCTCAAGATCGACCTGCGCGTGTCGTCGTCGACCAACGAGAGCGACAGCGATTACGCCAATACCTACGCGGTCGCGCCCTTGAACGCCTACGACAGCCGCGCGCGCCAGCACAGCGAGACGGGCAACCGCATCGTCGACTTCAGCGGTGACTACGAGCGTCCGCTGGCGGGCGGCACGGCCAAGCTCGGCTACAAGGTGGCCGACAACAAGAGCAGTTTCGACACCCTGTACACGGACATCCATCCGGGCAGCCTGCTGGAGACCGTCAACCGCATGCGCAGCAACCGTTTCGAGATGGATGAGCGCACCGTCGCGCTGTACGGCTCCTACCAGATGCGCCTGAGCGAGCGCTGGGGCGCGCTGGCCGGCGTGCGCGCCGAATACACGGACTTGACCGTGCGCCAGATCACCAGCGGCGTCGAGGCCGGCAATAATTACGTCAACTACATTCCCAGCCTGTTCGCCACCTACAAGGTCAGCGACGAGAGCAATCTGCGCTTCAGCTATGCGCACCGCCTGCGCCGCCCGAACGCGGGCGACCTGAACCCGTACGTCGTGTACCGCGATGAGTTCAATGTGTCGGCCGGCAACCCGAAGCTGAAACCCACGCAGACGGATTCGTTCGAGGTAGGCTATGAAACGAAATTGTTTGGCCTGGAAAGCAGCTTGCGCGCCTACCACCGGCGCGACACGGATGCCATCGTCGATTACCGCTATTTCATCAGCGACAACGTACTGCTGACGACGCGTGAAAACGGCGAGGGCAGCCATTCGAGCGGCCTGGAGTTCAGCGTCAGCGGCAAGCTCACGCCGTCGCTGACCCTGAACACGAGCGGCAACCTGGCGCGCAGCCAGCAGACCAGTTCCGACGACCTGGGCAACCGCAGCACGCGCACGGCGAATGCCCTGAGCGGCCGCGCGCGCCTCAATTACCAGATCGATCCGGCCAACCAGCTGCAACTGGCCCTGCAAATGCAAGGCAAGACGCTGTCGGGACAGGGCTACCGTTCGCCGAACAATACCCTGAACGTCAGTCTACGCCACACGGTGACGCCGCAATTGAGCCTGGTCATGAATGTGACCGATGTGTTCAGCAGCAACAAGATGGAAACCGTCATCAACAGCGCGTCCCTGCGCGAGACGAGCACGCGGCGCTTCGATGGACGCATGATTTATGTGGGGCTGTCGTACCGCCTGGGCGGCGCCGCGTCGGCGGCGAAAGAGGGCGAGCGCGAACCGCGCTTCGGTCCGCCGGGCGGGCGGGGTCCAGGCGGCCCGGGCGGTCCCGGCCCGGGAGGACCGGCAGGAGAAGCAGGCTAGGCCGCCAGCGCGATCTCGTGCAGGAAGCCGATGAAATCGTCCGTATGGAGCTCGAAGCGCCATCCGCCCGTGCCATGTTCGGCGCGGTACACGGGCAAATCGCCATCGATGCTTCTTTCTTCCAGGTGTACGCAGTACGGGTCGCCGCCCGCATCGGCAATGACCACCTGCTTCGGCGGCCAGGCCGCGATAGTGTGCAGGCTCACGGCATGGACGGAGTAGCCATGCTGGGCCTTGACCAGCTCGGCCGCCCCGTACAGGTGCAGGCCCCGGGGGAAGCGCTTGCCGCCGACATGCACGCGCAGCGGCGAATACCATTCCAGGAAGCGGCGGTAGATTTCCGGCAAGACCCATTGCGCGTCGATTCCGGCCATGTCTTCCGCGCTGGCGACCGTCAGCCAGTTCGACGGTTGCGCCAGGTCCTGTTCGCGCTGGCGCCGCAGCGCCAGGTTGCGCTCCAGGAAGGCGGCGGCCATTTCCAGGCGCGACAGCGGATGCGTCAGCGTCTCATGCGTGGCAGGCGCCTTGTAGCCTGCACCGTCAGGGTAGCCATCCGCTTGCCAGGCCAGCACGGCGCTTAGTCGCAGCTGTTCCGCCTTCCAGTGGCCGGGATCGGACGGCAAGCCCTGGTCAAACGGCTGGCGGCTGAACACGGCCAGGCTCTTGATCGCCCTGGCGCGCACGTCCAGGCGCGTGGCGCCCGACGCTGCCAGCGCCACCAGCGGCGCATACGCCTCCACGCCTGTACTTTTCAGCAAGCCGTCGACGGCCCGGTAGGCCAGTTCCGGCTGTCCCAACGCCCATGCAAAAAAGGCCGCATGCTGGCTGCCTTCCACCAGATGCACGATATCGCTCATCAGGAAGGCGCGCCAGTGCAGCAGCTGGCCTTCCCTGGCGTAGGCGATCAGGATGTCGAGCACGGCCAGCCTGTCATCGCCGGCATGTTTTTTCAGCAGGCGGTCTTTCAGCTTGGAAAACTTGACCCCGTCCGTCTCGTCAAACAGCTTGCGGTGCAGCGCGGCCAGCGGCGACACCGCCATCAGACGGCCATCGCGGCCTTGATGGGCGCATGGTGTTCATAGCCTTCCAGCGAGAAATCCGACGGTTCGATCTTTTCCAGCCATTCCGGCTCGTACTTGCCCGTCTTCGCGTAGTCGGGCACGCGGTCTGAAATGACGAAACGCGGCGCGGGGAAGGGCGTGCGCTTCAATTGTTCTTCCACCATGTCGAGGTGATTTTCATAGATGTGTGCGTCGCCGATGAAATACGTGAACCAGCGTGGCGTGTAGCCCGTCAGGCGCGCCACCAGGTGCAGCAGGGCGGCGCCTTCGGCGATGTTGAACGGCGTGCCCAGGCCGATATCGTTGCTGCGCACATATAGACACAGCGAGATTTCGCGCGTGCTGGCGTTCGGGATGAACTGGTACAGCAAGTGGCAGGCGGGCAGGGCGACGGCGTCCAGCACGGCCGGATTCCAGCCGTGGAACAGGATGCGGCGGCTGCCGGGATTGTTCATGATGGTGTCGAGGCACTCGCGCAACTGGTCGACGGCCTTGTACAACAGCACTTTTTGCACGCCGTCTTCGACGATGGGGGCGACCAGGGTAAAACCGTTGGCTTGCGCGTCGGCAATTTGCGCGGGCCGGTCGGCATCGAGCAGCTTATATGCGGGCCATTGACGCCATTGCACGCCATACACGGGACCGAGGTCATCCTCGCCTTCACGGTAGGGATTGGCCAGCCATTGCGCGTTTTCATTGGCGTTCTGGTCCCATACCTTGCAGCCCAGCGCGCGGAATTCGGCCGCGTTGCGCGAGGCGCGCAGGAAGGCGCACAATTCGCCGATCACGGATTTGAAAGCCAGTTTCTTGGTCGTCACGGCAGGGAAATTGCCATTGGCCAAGTCGAAACGCATCATGGCGCCCGGTACGCTCAGGGTGCGGATGCCCGTGCGGTTGTCTTGCCAGCTGCCAGTTTCGAGGACGGTCTTGATCAAATCTTGATATTGCTGCATGTATTTCTCCAACGGTAAGGATGGTGATTGTAACGCAGGCGCGACAGGCAGGCTGCGGGCCGCCCACATAATTACGCCGCCGTTTCACCTTCAAACATGACTCTGTGGTAATTTATGTGTCCTTCAAGAAATACACAGAAACGGCAGACGCGGCACCATGTTCTTGCGACAATTTGTAAACAATAATAACGCTGCCGTGGTGGAAATGAGCAGGGCCGATTTTCTCAAGGCTAACTTGCGCCTGATCCTCGCCTGGCCCATGCTGTGCCTGGCCCTGTGCGCCGTGCTGTGGACGGCCACCCTGCTGCAGCTGGAGGCGGAAAAGAAGGTGGCGCAGCAGCAGGCGCTCGACAGCGTAGCCTCGCAGTCGAAAGCCTACAGCCAATACTTGCTGCGCACCCTGGAACAGATGGACCAGCTGACCTTGCAGCTCAAGTATGAATGGGAAAACTCGCACGACCATCTGCGCCTGGATCAGTTGAAGACGCAGGGCATGTATGCCTTGCCGCAATTTGCCATCGTCGCCATCCTGGACCGCAAGGGGCAGGCCGTGACATCGACGGCGCCCCTGACGCGGCTGCGCACGAACGAGCGCAGCGATTTCCTGCTGCGCCACTGGCGCAGCAATTCCAGCGCCCTGCGCATCGCCCTGGGACGGGCCAGTACGGCTCCTGCCGCCCCCGGCTCCGCCGACTCCCTCGTGCACTTCACGCGGCGGCTGGAAGACGAGGATGGCAATTTTGACGGCGTACTGCTCATTTCCATTCATTCCAGCTATTTTTCCGAATTCTACGACAGCGTCAATTTTGGCAAGCTCGGCATGTCCGCCATGGTGGGCGAGGAGGGCGAGCTCTTCAGCATGCGCCTGGGCTCGCGCGTGCTGCCCGTGCCTGGCGCGCATGGCGGCGCGCCCTTCCTCGACACGAGCTTCCTGGAAACGGACAGCGGCGCCGTGGAGTCGGGCGGCCGCTTCGCTTTTTCCGACAAGCAAAACCGCTACGTGGGCTGGCAGGCGCTGAAAGCCTACCCGTTTACGGCCGTCGTGGGCCTGGCCGACAGCGAAATGCTGCATCCCTACGAGGAAACGCGCACCATCTATACGGGCATCGCCCTGGCAGTGACCTTGCTGCTGCTGGCCTTTACTGTCGTCGCCACCGTGCTGTCGCTGCGCCTGGCCTGGCGCCACCACCAGTCCGAAGGCGTGCGCAACGCCTACCGCATGGCCACCGAGGGCACGAGCGACGGTTTTTACATCATTGCGGCCCTGCGCGGCGGTGATGGCGTCATCGCCGACTTCGAGATCGTCGATTGTAACGAGCCGGGCGCCGGCTATTTCGGCGTGCGCCGCGAGCAGTTGCTGGGCATGCGCCTGCAGTCGCGCGCCCACGAACCGTATTTCCGCGATCTCATCCATAACTACCGGGCCGCCATGCAGTCGGGCTTTTCCGAGGAAGAGATCGAGCTGCCGGACGGCAATCCGTTCAAGCTGCGCTGGATACGCCGCCGCCTCGTGCGCAGCGGCGACCGCCTGGCCGTGACATTGCAAGACATCAGCACGGCCAAGGAGCACGAGCGCGACCTGCGCCGCCTGGCCAATGAAGATGGCTTGACGGGCTTGCCCAACCGCTACTGGCTGCAGCACTTCCTGCCCGGGGCGCTGGCGCGCGCGGCCATCGCGCAGCACATGCTGGCGTTGCTGTTCATCGACCTGGACGGCTTCAAGGATATCAACGACACGCAGGGCCACGCCGAGGGCGACAAGGTGCTGCGCGCCGCCTCCTTGCGCCTGAAGGCCGTGCTGCGCCCGGGCGACCACGTGGTGCGCCTGGGCGGCGATGAATTCGTCGTCGTGCTCGACCCGGTGGAGGACGACAGCCGCGCCGAGCAGGTGGCGCAGCGCATCGCCATCGCCTTCGACGAGCCGTTCTACCTGGGCAGCGAACGCCACAAGATGGGCGCCTCGATCGGCATCAGCCTGTATCCGCGCGACGGCGCCGAGACGGACGTGCTGCTGAAGAATGCCGATATCGCCATGTATGCCGTCAAGGTGGCGGGCAAGGGGCACCACCGCTTCTTCCAGCCCGAATTGTTCGAAACCATACGCAGCCGCCGCGAGCTCGAGCAAAGCCTGGTGGCGGCGCTGGAGCAGGACCAGTTCCTCGTCGTCTACCAGCCCCGGGTCGATGCCCTGAGCGGGCAGCTGTGCAGCATGGAAGCGCTGGTGCGCTGGCGCCATCCGCAGCACGGCATGGTGCCGCCGCTGGAATTCATCCCCGTGGCCGAGAGCAGCGGCCTCATTTCCCAGCTGGGCGAAGTCGTCATCGAAAAAGTGTGCCTGCAGATGGCGCACTGGCAGGCGGCCGGCCAGGAGCTCGTGCCCGTGTCCATCAACGTCTCGGCGCGCCAGTTCGGCCGCGGCGACGTGCACCAGGTGCTGGCGTCGGCGCTGGCGCGCCACCGCATCGACGCGCGCATGATCGAGGTGGAAATCACGGAATCGGCCATGATGGATGAGCAGAACCGCGCCGTGGAGCAGCTGTCGGCCATCCGCGCGCTGGGCGTGCGCCTGCTGGTCGACGATTTCGGCACCGGCTACTCCTCGCTGTCGCAGCTGCAGAAGTTCGCCATGGACGGCCTGAAGATCGACCGCGCCTTCACCATGGAGCTGGGCCGTTCGGAGCAGGGCGAGGTCTTCGTGCGCGCCATCTTGTCGATGGCGCATGCGCTGGGCATGAGCGTGGTGGCCGAAGGGGTGGAAACGCGCGAGCAGCTCGACATCCTGCGCGCCCTGCAGTGCAATGAAGTGCAGGGCTATTTCATCTCGCGCCCCGTGCCGGCCGAACAGATGCTGGCGCTGATGCGCAAGCGCTTTTTGATCCCGCTGCCAGCGCCCGTATTGCCACCGTATAGCCTCGTGCCGAGTGAGGAAAACAACACTGTTTCATAAAAAGAGCGAACGTTCGCTTTTTTCTAAAAAATATTATATGCTTCGCTCATGCCGTCAGTGAATTGGAGTTCACGGCGGCAAGAACAGTGCAAGACGGGTGAGGTTGAGCTGCCCGGGACAATGTGACGAAGACTATTCATATAATAAAGAGAGACTATCTTGAAACATAAATATCTGCCCCTTCTCATCGCCGTCGCATGCGCCGGCATCGCTTCCACCGCCCAGGCTTCGGGCTACCGTTTCGGCTCGCAAAGCGTGTCGGCCCAGGGCACGGCGGACGCCAGCGGCGCGGAAGCGGCCGACGCTTCCACCATTTTCTACAACCCGGCCGGCGTGTCGCGCCTGGAAGGCACGCAGTTCGTCGGCGGCGGCACCCTGGTGGTACCGCATTCGACGTTCCAGGACAATCGCTCCGTCAATTTCAGGAACAACCCGACGGGTGGCACGACCAAGGACTACGCGCCGGATGCGGTCTTCGCGCCAGCCGTGTACGCCAGCAAGAAGATCAATGAGCAATGGACCGTCGGCATGGGCCTGTTCGTGCCCTACGGCGCCAAGCTCGACTATGGCAACAGCTGGAGCGGCCGCTATGCGATCACCAACATCAAGCTTGAAGCCATCGCCCTGAATCCTTCGGTGGCGTTCAAGCTGGACCAGCATCACTCGTTCGGTTTCGGTATCACGGCCGAATACATGAAGGCGGAACTGGGCCAGGCCGTGGACGTGCCAGGTTCGGTCTCTTTCCTGCAGGAACATGCGCCAGCCGCATCGACCGCTTTCCTTACGAATATCCTCAAGACCCAAGGCATGGACGCCTTTAATGCCGCCAAAACCGCCCTGTTTACAGCCAAGGATGGCCACGCCTCGATGGATGGCGACGACTGGGGCTTCGGCTTCAATCTGGGCTACCTGTACCAGATGAATGAAGGCACGCGCTTCGGTATCTCCTACCGCTCGTCGATTTCGCACAAGCTGAAAGGCGACACGATCTGGGACTTCTCGCAAGTGTCGAACAATGCGGCCGTGAATGGCTTCATCAGCGCCGCATCGGGCAAGGTCAACTCCAAGGCGCTGGTCGAACTGCGCACGCCGGAAACCGTATCGATCAATGCTTTCCACCAGATGGACGATAAATGGGCCTTGATGGGCGACGTCACCTGGACCCGTACTTCGCGCCTGCAGAACCTGGACATCCAGTTCCCGCCGACGGCCGAAGGCCCGGAACGCATCCGCCAGAACTGGAAGGATACCTACCGCGTCTCGCTGGGCGCCAACTACAAGTACAGCGAAAGCCTGTTGCTGCGCGCCGGTATCGCCCACGACCAGGCGCCCGTGCGCAGCGCGGAATTGCGCCATCCGGCCTTGCCGGACAGCGACCGCATGCAGTACTCGTTCGGCGCCAATTGGAAGCTGAACGCGAACTCGTCGATCGACCTGGCTTACAGCTATATCGACTTCAAGGATGCTGAGGTGAACTACACGAACAAATGCGGTCCAGTGCCGCCTTTGTCCACGGGCTGCACCGGCAACGGTGAAACCACCAAGGGCCTGTTCAAGACCCGCATGCAGTTGATCGGTCTCGCTTATAACTACAAGTTCTAAGCAGGTAGTGGCGGCCAACCCGGCCGCCATGAAATGAAAAAAGCGCCTTCGGGCGCTTTTTTTTGGGGTGTCGCAAACATGGTGTTGTCGGGTTACGCGCCGTGCGCTAACCCGACCTACGCCGAGCTGCGTTGCTCATGTCCTGGCGCGCATGGCCTGGTCCAGCAGGCTCAAGGCCTGCCGCACGCTGTCGTCCGACAGGTGCAGCAGGTTGTCTCCCACATACCATTCCACCACGCTGTGCCCGGGCAGGGCCGCGTGGCTGGCGCGGCCGAACAGCCAGATGCCGTGGTCTTCGGCCAGCTGGTTGCGGATGGCGATGGCCCTTTCGCGCGACACGGGCAGGTGCAGGTGCAGCATATTGGCCTGCGGGGCGGCGGGATTGACGGCGATGGCCGGAAAGTCGCGCAGCTGCGCGTACAGCCACTGCGTGCGCGCAAAATACTGCGGCATGGCGGCCAGGCGCGCGTCAAACTGCATGGCGGCGGCCACCACGTAGGGCGTGCGGTGCACGATGTTGCCGCCCTGGCGGCGGAACCATTCGCGCGCCCGCTCGATGAACGGGCGGCTGCCGGCCAGCATGGCGCCGCCGAGGCCGCCGATGCCCTTGTACAGGGAGACGTAGACGGAGTCAAAACCGTCGCAGATGGCGGGCAGCGACTGGCCAAGACCGGCCTGCGCTTCCCACAGGCGTGCGCCATCCATGTGCAAATGGATATTGCGCTCGCGGCAATGCCGTTTGATCTCGCTCAATTCCTCCCATGACGGGCACTGGCCGCCGATTTCGCGCATCGGCAGTTCGACCTGCGCGGCGCCGAGCTTGTCGGGCACGGCGCGCAAGTCGCCCACGGTCCACGGGCGGTGCGGGTCGCCGAGCATCAAGCCCTTGAAGTGGTCGAGCAATTCATGGTTGCCCCGCTCGTGGCGCAGGATGTGCGAGGTCGGATGCAGCGCCACCAGGTGCGAGCCCCGGTCCTGGCAGGCCAGGCGCAGGGCCGTGACCTGTGTCATGGTGCCCGTGATGCAGAACACGGCCGCCTCGAAACCGAGCAGGCTGGCGATCTTGTCCTCGAACCGTTCGATCAGCGCGCCTTCGCCATAGGTATCGTGCGCAACGTCATTGGCCTCGCACCAGGCGGCCATGGCGGCGAAGGTGGCCGCCGGCGTCGGCTGGCGGTGGCCGGGCAGGACGGTATGGCAGCGCTGGCGCAGTTCAAGCTCGTTCACGGGCTTTCCTTACAGTGTGGCCGTGGCCAGTTTCGCGCCAAAGCCGATGAACATGGCGCCCACGCCGCCGCCCATGCCGGCCGACAGGCGGCGACGGCGGCGGAAGGTCTCGGCCAGGCGGACGCCGACAAAGATGATGGCCGTCAGGTAGGTAAAGCTGATCACCTGGCAGATCAGGCCCAGGCCGATGAAGGACAGCACGGGGTTCGGGAAGGCCGGATCGACGAACTGGATGAAAAACGAGATGAAGAACAAAATCGCTTTCGGATTCATCAGGCTGATGATCAGCGCCTTGCGGAACGGGTCGCTTTCCTTGGCGGGGGCAGCCACGGCTGCCGCCTCGCCTTCGGCGGGAGCGGGCGCGCGCAGCTTGCGCCAGCAGCCTATCAGCATCTGCAGGCCGATCCAGCCCAGGTAGGCCGCGCCGATGTATTTCACGACATAGAACAGGGCCGGGCTGGCTTTCAGCAGCGAGGCCACGCCGCAGGCCGACAGCACCATCAGTATCAGGTCGCCGGCGAAGATGCCGAAGGCGCCCTGGTAGGCGGGCCGCACGCCGCGCTGGGCGGCGACCGACAGCACGTACATGGAATTGGGGCCGGGCAGGATGACGATGAAGATGGTCCCCAGTAAAAAGGTCCAGAAATCGGTGATGCCCAGGTTGGCGTGGAAAAGTGCGTTCATGATTATTCCGCTGGATTGAGCTGTACGTGATGGAATTGCAGTGCGGCAAGATTGGCATAGATGCCGCCAAGGGCGACCAGCGACGCATGCGTGCCCGTCTCGACGATCTTGCCGTCTTCCATGACGACGATGCGGTCGGCCCGCTGCACGGTGGCCAGGCGGTGAGCGATGATGACGGTGGTGCGGCCCACCATGGCCGCTTCCAGCGCCTTTTGCACCAGGCGTTCCGATTCAGCGTCCAGCGCGCTCGTCGCTTCGTCGAGCAGCAGCAGCGGCGGGTTTTTCAGCAGGGCGCGGGCGATGGCGATGCGCTGGCGCTGGCCGCCGGACAGGCGCACGCCCCGTTCGCCGAGGAAGGATTTGTAGCCGTTCGGCAGGCGCTCGATGAATTCGTGGGCGGCCGCCATCTTCGCCGCGGCGATGACTTCCTCGTCGCTGGCGCCGGCGCGGCCGTAGCGGATGTTTTCCATGGCGTCGGCCGAGAAGATCACCGTATCCTGCGGCACGATGCCGATGGCGTCGCGCAGCGTGTGCAGGTCGAGCTGCTTGATGTCGACCCCGTCGAGGCGGATGCTGCCGCTTTGCGGGTCGTAAAAACGCAGGAACAGCTGGAACAGCGTGGTCTTGCCGGCGCCGGACGGTCCGACGACGGCCACCGTTTCGCCGGCGCGGATGTCGAGGCTGACGTGGTCCAGCGCGTGCGTATCGGGGCGCGACGGATACGAGAACATGACATTGTCCAGCGACAGTGAAGCGCCGTTCGCGGCGCGCGCGGGCAGCGGCAGCGGCGTGGCAGGCGATTCGATTTCCGATTTGACGGCCATCAGTTCCAGCAGGCGCTCGGTGGCGCCGGCGGCGCGCTGCGCTTCGCCCATGACTTCGGACAGGGCGCCGATGGCGCCGGCCACGATGGAGGCGTACAGGATGAACTGGCCCAGGTCGCCGCCCGTCATCGCGCCTTCCAGCACGGCGCGCGCGCCCAGCCACAGGACAAACACGATGGTGCCGAAGACCAGCAAAATCGCGATCATGGTCAGCAGGGCGCGGGCGCGGATGCGGCGCATGGCCGTCATGAAGGCGCCTTCGACGGAGTCGCCAAAGCGTTTCGATTCGATTTTCTCGTGCGTAAACGCCTGCACGGTGGGCATGGCGTTGAGGATTTCGCCGGCCATGGCCGAGGCGTCGGCGATGCGGTCCTGCGAATCGCGCGACAGCTTGCGCACCTTGCGGCCAAACACGATGATGGGCACGACGACAAGGATCAACAGGCCGATGATGATGCCCGCCAGCTTGGCGCTGGTGACGAACAGCATCACCAGGCCTCCGAGGAACAGCAGCACATTGCGCAGCGCCATCGAGATGCTGGTGCCGACCACGGCCTGGATCAGGGTCGTGTCGGTGGTGATGCGCGACAGCACTTCGCCCGTCTGCGTCGTTTCAAAGAATTGGGGGCTTTGCGTGACGACGTGGCGGTACACGGCGCTGCGGATGTCGGCCGTGACGCGCTCGCCCAGCCACGACACGGTATAAAAGCGCGCCGCCGTGGCCAAGGCCAGGATGGATGCCACGCCGAACAGGGCGAGGAAGACCAGGTCGACGTGCTGGATGCTTTTCGAGCCGGCGGCGCCGCCGAAACCGAGGTCGATCATCTGCTTGAAGGCGGCGGGAATGGCCAGGGTCGAGGCGGCGGCCACCACCAGTGCGATACCGGCCAGGAAGAACTGCTTGCGGTACGGCGTCAGGAAGGGCAGCAAGCCCTTGAAGGCAGCCAGGCTGCCTTTTTTCAGTTCGCGGCTGGTGCCGGTGTCGGGCGCGGTTGCGGTGCTTGCGGCGGTTGCGGTGCTGGTATTGCCTGTTTCTGTGCTGGTTGTCATTGTTTTTCGCTTAGGATTTACTGTATTTTGTATTGCTTATAACTTCATCGGCTGCACGTAGCCTGTCATTTCCAGGTAGGCGCGGCCTGCCGGCCGGCCGTCGCGCTCCACCGTCACGGCGCCTTCCCAGTACACTGCCCCCGTCGAGCGGCGCGAATCGAGCTCCTGGTCTGCCTGCAAGGGCTTGACCTGCCAACGCGTCGCGCCCGTGCGGATTTCGGTGGCGACCGGGTATTCGGCCTGCGTGCGCGGTGAGCGCCACAGCTGCGTGGGCGTGAAATCGACCTCGCCGGGCGCAAACTGCGTCATCTTGCCGGACGCATCGCGCCATGTCGCGTGCGCCCATAGTTTAGCACCTGTCTTGCTGCGGATCTGGAAGGCCATCAGGGCGCCGCCGTCGTCCAGGTTGGCGCCTATCCAGTTCCAGCCGCTGGCGTCCGCATCGAGCACCTGGCTCGACCACTCGTGATCGAGCCAGGTGGTGCCCGTCACGGCTTGCGGCTTGCCGCCCGCGCGGGCGATCGTGCCCGTGGTAAGCAGCTGCGGCTCGCTGTAGTAATAACTCGATTGCGCGGGGCGGGCGCCCTTGCGCGAGTAGCCGCCAACGCCTTGCAGCAGCACGGGCTGCGTGGGCGCCAGGGTCAGCTGCAGGTTAAAGTCGCGCGCGGCCAGGCTGACCTTGTAGCTGCCGTCGGTCTGGCGCTGCATGCGCCAGTCGTCGAGCTTGACGTCCGTGTCGCCCACCTTGGCGTAGGCCAGGCCGAAACCTTCGCGCGCGCTTTTCTCGTCGTGCAGCAGCTTGCCCACTGTCGGGTCGGACAGGGCCGCGTGGCCGATGATCAGCTGCTTGGGCGCAAACGCGCTGGGATTCATCGCATCGGCGGCCGTGGCGCTGCGAAAGAAGGTCACCTGGTAGCCCAGCTGCTCGCCGCCGGCGGTTTTTACCCATCCGGTGGCGTACCACCATTCCGTTTTATACGCGGGATGGGCGCCGAAATCGTGCGGCAGGCGCAGGGTCTGGCCGGCCGGCAGCGGCGTGACGGGAGAGAAGGCGGGCGGCGCGCCGATGGCGGCGGCGCTGCAAAACAATAATAAACAAGTCAAACGGCGCATTACCAGTCCTCCCTGACGGCGCGGATGGGGCCAGCGGACAGCGCCTGGCGCCCCGCGATGAGGGCGGTAAGGGCGGCCGCCGTCAGCAGGGCGCCGGCCACGGTGGCGATCAGGGGCCACGGCAGGTGCAGCTGCATGGTCCAGTGGAACGATTGCGGGTTGACGATGAAGACCAGCACAAAGCTGATCAACAGGCCCAGGACAAAGCCGGTGGCGATGCCCAGCGCCGTCAGTGCGCCGCCCTCGAGCGCCAGGATGGATAATATTTGCCCTTTTGTCACGCCGACGTGGCGCAGCATGCCGAATTCGCGGGCGCGCGCCAGGGTCTGCGCCGAGAACGTGGCGGCCACGCCGAACAGGCCGATCATGATGGCGATGGCTTCGAGCAGATAGGTGACGGCGAAGCTGCGGTCGAAGATCTGCAGGCTCAGGGCGCGGATGGCCGACGGGTTCGACACTTCCAGGCTGGCGCCGAAGGGCAGGCTTTTCAGGCGCTGCTGCAGCTGCTCGCCCGTGGCGTCCTTGGCCAGCCACAGCGCCGCGTCGCTCACATCATGGTCGCCGGTCAGCGCGCGGTAGTCGTCCAGCGGCATCTGGATGGCGCCGGAGGAGCGCGCATAATCGCGCCAGATGCCGGCGATGAAGAACTGGCGCAGGCCGCCCGCCAGCGGCAGGCCAATCTGCTGGCCAGGCTTGACGTTGTACAGGTCGGCCGCCGCCTCGGACAGCCACACGGGCCTCTGGCCAGCCGGCACGGGCAGGGTGTCGCCCACCAGCACCATGCTCTTGCCAGGGTCCCGCAGATTGATGGGGCGCGCCAGCAGGATCACGTTCGGGCGTTCTGCGGCCAGCGACAGGCTGCGCACGCGCTGGAAATCCACCCTGGCCAGGCCGGGCAGGGCGCGGATGGCGTCCTGCTCGCGCGGGTTCAGGGCCGCCGTGCCGCTGGCCGAGGTGCGCGCGTACACGTCGGCCGGCAAAATCTGCAGCAGCCAGTCGTCGACGGAGACGCGGAAACTCGACACCATGATGGCCATGGCCACCATCAGGCTAAAGCTCGACAGCACGCCGCCGAGGGCGATGCCGGCCTGGCCCGAGGCGTTCGCCAGGCGCGCCAGGGTCAGGCTGCGCACGGGCGCGTGCTGGCTCGTTTGCGTGCGCAGCCAGGCCGCTTGCAGGGCGCGGAAGACGACGGCCGCCAGCTGCGGCATCAGGGCGATGGCGCCGATCAGCAGCAGGGCGATGGACAGGTAGCCGAACAGGGGCAGCTCGAACACGGGCGGCAGCAGGGTCAATGCGCCGGCCAGCAGCAGGCAAGCCAGAGCGGGCCAGGTTTTCGCCAGGCGCGTCGTGACGACTTCCTCGCTGCCCGATTTCAGGGCGATGGCGGGGGCGGCGCGCGCCGCTTCCAGCGCGGGCGCGGCGCAGCCCAGCAAGGCGACGCCCAGGCCCAGGGCAAAGTAGACGAAGGCGGCGACGGGCGTGAACTGCACCTGCGGCTGCACGCCCGCGAAATAACCAGCGCCCAGGTCGCCGCCGAAGAAGCGCAGGGCCACGGCGGCCATGGCATAGCCTGCCGCGATGCCCAGGCCAGCGCCGACGACGCCCAGGCTGGCACCTTCTAGCAGCACCTGGCGCAGCAAGGTGCCCCGCTCCATGCCCAGCACGCGCAGCAGCGCGAACTGGCTGCGGCGACGGATGACGGACAGCGCCTGCGTGGAAAATACGAGGAATGCCCCGGTAAACAGGGCGACGAGGGCCAGCACCGTCAGGTTGACGCGGTAGGCGCGGCTGAGGTTATTGTTGCGGCTATTCTGCTTGTCGTCATTGGGCTGGCCCACCTGGAAGCGCCCCGGGTACTGCGCTTCCAGTTCCCGCGCCAACGCGGCCTGGAAGGCGTCGCGGTTGACGCCCTGGCGCAGTTTCAGGTCGATGCGCGACAGCTTGCCCAGCTTGTTGAAGCGCCACTGCGCCGCGCCGATATCCATCACGGCGATGCGCTGGCCGGCGCGCGCGCGCTGCAGCGAACCGGCCACGCGCAGCGACACGCTGCCCGTACCCGCTTGCAGCGAAAGATTGTCGCCCTGCGCCAGATTGAGCCAGCGCAAGGCGGCCGGCGACAGGAAGATGGCGTCGTCGGACAGCGTATCGAAGGGCTGGCCCTCGGCCGGCGCGCCGATCAGGTCGGGCGAGATGAAGCCGGCGCGGAAGACGTCGAGCGCCAGGATGTGCAACGGCGCGCCGTCCTTGCCGCTCATGCCGCTCACCCCTGCCTGCAGTTCCAGCACGGGCGAGGCCACGGCCACGCCGTCGCGTTGCGCCAGCCACGGGTAGACGGCTTCGTCGAACAGCGCTTCGCGCCCGGCCACCTGCACGTCGGCCTGGCCGGACAGGCTTTTCACGGCCGTGGAAAATTCGTTGAAGGCGGCCGCGTTGATCAAATGGATGGCAAAGCCCAGCGACACGCCGATGGCGATGGCGAGGATGGCGACGACGGCGCGCACGGGATGCGCGCGCCATTCGCCCAGCAGCAGCCAGCGCGACAGCAGCCGCGTACCCGCAGGATTTGCTGCCGGCGCACTCAATTGCCGCATTCGACGGCCAGGCGTTCGCCGGCGCGCCGCGCTTTCAGTTGCGCCGCATTGCGGTTCCTGTCGCCCGCGCCGGCGGCGTCCTGCGTCGCCCACTGCTGGTCGAGGCGCAGCTGGGCGCAGTGCTTGTCATGCATTTCCTTCTGTCTGGCGGCCCGCTCGCGCGCCTGGTCTTCCAGCTGTTCGCGCTTCCTGCGCGCCGATTCCAGCTGGCTGGCCACCCGCTCCTGGCGCGTGGCCGCGCCCTTGTCGACGGCAGGCGGGGGCGAGGGCACGTCAAGTATCTGCAGCTGCCCGCCCGTGCAGGGCTTGGCGCTGTAGCTGGTGTGGCCGTCCTGCACGCATTTGTAGACATCCTGCGCACTGGCGGAAGCAGCCAGCAAGGCCATGAGCAGCAGATACGGCGGCTTCACAATATCTTCCCCGGATTCATGATGTTCTGCGGGTCCAGCGCCTGCTTCACGGCGCGCATCAGCTGCAGTTCCAGCGGCGACTTGTAGCGCGCCAGGTCGTCCTTTTTCAGGGCGCCGATGCCGTGTTCGGCCGAGATGGAACCGCCAAAGCCATGCACCTGGTCGTGCACGATGCGGTTGATGGCGTCCTGGTTGGACAGGAAGTCGCTGTCCGTCATGCCGCTCGGGGGCGCCACGTTGTAGTGCAGGTTGCCGTCGCCCAGGTGGCCGAAGCACACGAGCTGGCAGCCGGGGAAGGCGCTTTCCAGCGCGGCATCCGTGACGGCGATGAAGTCGGCGATGCGGGAAATCGGCAGCGAGATATCGTGCTTGATGTTCTTGCCCGCCTGCGCCTGCGCCAGCGGAATATGTTCGCGCAGCTGCCACAGGCCTTCGGACTGCGCCCCGGAACTGGCGACGACGGCGTCTTCGATCAACTCGTCTTCCAGGGCCGCGCCGATGCTCGCTTCGAGCAATTCCACGGCATGCGCCTCGGACTGGCTGCTGGACAGTTCGAGCAGCACATACTGCCCATGCGCGTCGGCGAAAGGCCGCGGCAACTGCGGGAACTGCTCCGCCACCAGTTGCAAACAATACTGCGACATCAGCTCAAAACCCGTCAGGCTGGCGCCGCAATGGTCCTGCATCAGCGAGAGCAGGCGCAGGGCGTGGGCGGGCGTATCCATGGCGGCCAGCGCCGTGATGCAGGCCTTCGGCTGCGGATACAGTTTCATGACCGCGCCCGTGATCACGCCCAGGGTGCCTTCAGCGCCGATGTACAGGTCGCGCAAGTCGTAGCCGGTATTGTCCTTGCGCAAACCGCGCAAGCCGCTCCAGATCTCGCCCTGCGGCGTGACTACTTCCAGGCCCAGGCACAGCTCGCGCGTGTTGCCATAGCGCAAGACGGCCGTGCCGCCCGCATTCGTCGCCAAATTTCCCCCGATGGTGCAGCTGCCTTCGGCCGCCAGCGACAGGGGGAACAGGCAGCCGGCGGCGGCCGCCGCTTCCTGGATGGTCTGCAGGATGCAGCCCGCATCGACCGTGATGGTGCGGTTGACGGGGTCGAGCGTGCGGATGCTGTTCAGGCGCGCCAGCGACAGCACGACGGCCGTGCCGGCGGCATCGGGGATGCTGCCCAGTACCAGGCCCGTGTTGCCGCCCTGCGGCACGACGGGCACCCGCCATTGCGCGCAGGCGCGCAGCACGCCTGCCACCTGCTCCACGGTGGCGGGGCGCAGCACGGCCAGGGCCTTGCCCGTAAACCGGTCGCGCCAGTCGGTGAGGAAGGGCGCCGTATCGGCATGTTCGGTCAGGACGTAGCTGTCGCCCAGCAGGTCGCGGCAGGCGGCGAGGAAGTCGGCTTGGTCGTGCATGGGCTGTACACTCATTTCTTGATGCTCACTTTATTCACTTTTTCCAGAAGCTCTTTGGCCATGCGCCTGGCCGCCTTTTTATACGGGCGCAGATACAGCACGGCGCAGGCGAAATAGAGGCAGACGATGGCCGCCTCGCCCCAGGCCATCAGGGCCGAGGTGGGGTTGGTGTCGCTGTAGCCGCGCACCACGCCTTCCGTAAAATACAGCAGGATCACCATCGACGACCACTGCAGCGTGTACACGTCGCGCTTGATGACGCCATACAGGGGGATGAGCAGGGGCGCCGCTTTCAGGGCCACCCAGGAGCCGCCCGGATGCAGGGGCGCGACGACGGTTTCCCACGCCAGGCACCAGACGATCAGGGTGGCGAGGCTGGCGATGGCGCCCCAGTGAAAATACTTGTGCAGAACGCCGTGCATCATGCGCCTGCCAGTTTCACGGCGTTTTCCGCAAGGCGCCTGCCCAGGGCCACGGCCAGGCGCTTTTCATCGTCGCTGACGGCCTTGTCGCCCGCGATGCCCGACCAGTGCGTGGCGCCGTAGGGCGAGCCGCCCGTGGACGTCGTCATCAGTTCCGGATGCGTGTAGGGCAGGCCCATGACCAGCATGCCGTGGTGGAACAGGGGGATCATCATCGACAGCAGGGTCGATTCCTGGCCGCCGTGCAGGCTGCCCGTGGACGTGAACACGCAGGCGGGCTTGCCGGACAGGCTGCCGGCCAGCCAGTCGCTGGCCGTGCCGTCCCAGAAGTACTTCATGGCGGCGGCCATGTTGCCGAAGCGCGTGGGCGAACCCAGGGCCAGGCCCGCGCATTCCTGCAGGTCGTCCAGTTCCACGTAGGGCGCGCCGTCCAGCGGCACGTCCGGCGCCGTGGCCTCGGCCACCGTGGAGACGGCGGGCACGGTGCGCAGGCGGGCGTCGCAACCGGGCACGCTTTCCACTCCCTGGGCAATCAGCTCGGCCAACTGGCGCGTGGCGCCATGGCGTGAATAAAACAATACGAGAATAATCAGATTGGTTGGCTTCATCATTGGTATTATAGGGCGCTTTACAGCCTGATACGACTGCTGTCATGGCGCCGTTCTGATTTTCCACATGTTTTCAAAATATATATTCCCCTTCTTTCAATACCTGTGGCGTGCCCTGGGCCTCGGCCTCGATACCGTGCGCGGCCTGACTTGGTCGGAAACGCGCGACCTGCTGCAGTTCGCGCGCCGCCGCGTGCGCGAGGAAAGCCTGCCGCAGGTGGCCGGCAGCCTGACGTTCGCCACCGTGTTCGCGCTGGTGCCGCTGCTGACGCTGGCGCTGGCGATTTTCACCACCTTCCCCCTGTTTAATACCTTCCGCCACGCGCTGGAAGATTATTTCGTGCAAAGCGTGATGCCCAAGGGCATCTCGAACACCATTCTCGGCTACCTGACGACGTTCGCTTCGAAGGCCACGCGATTGTCGGCCATCGGCGCGGGCGCGCTGATCGTCACTTCGGTAGGCATGATGGGCTTGATCGAGCGCGTCTTCAACCGCATCTGGCGCGTGCGCCAGGAGCGCCGCTGGAGCAAGCGCCTGCTGGTCTACTGGGCCATCGTCACCCTGGGCCCGCTGCTGGTGGGCGTCTCGCTGACGGTGACCTCGCGCCTTTTCATGGCCACCAGCGGCGTGGTGGGCGCCGTGCCTTTCCTGGGCACGGTGTTTTATACGCTGGTGTCGATCGGCCTGACCATGCTGGCGTTCACCTTGCTGTACATCGCCGTGCCGAACCGCGACGTCGAATGGCGCGACGCGGCCTGGGGCGGCTTGCTGGCGGCGCTGGCCTTCGAGGTGGCCAAGCGCGGCTTCGGCGAATTCATCCAGGAATTCCCCACGTATTCGCGCATCTACGGCGCGCTGGCCGCCTTGCCGCTGTTCCTCGTATGGATATACCTGAGCTGGATGATCACCCTCGTGGGCGCCTTGCTGGTGGCCGCCTTGCCCGTCGTGAAATACGAGCGCTGGTGGTACGAGGCGGCGCCCGGCAGCGAATTCGTCGACGCCGTCGCCATCCTGAAAGTGCTGCACCGGGCGTGTCACTGCGCCGATTCGGCCCTGGTGGGCGCGGCCGAGATCCGGCGCAGCACGCGCCTGGGCTTCGAAGAGATGGAAACCCTGCTCGACAAGATGGTGCAGCAGGGCTGGGTGGGGCGGGTGAACGTGGATGGTGCCGTGCGCGTGCAGTGGGGCAAGCGCGTGGCCGACAGCTCCGATCACTGGGTCTTGCTGGGCAACGTCAACCGCATCACGCTGGCCGATGTCTACCGGCTGTTCGTCTTCGGCGGCATGCGCGTGAATTCCGGCTATCCGGCCGGTTCCACCAACGAGCGCGACATCAAGGCGGCGGAAGAAGCGGCCGCGCTGGCGGCGCAGGTGGAAAACGCCGTGGAGCAGGGCCTGGGCATGAGTCTGGCGCAGCATTTCGGCGAGGTCAGGTGCCAGTAAGCCGCTGCCGGCAAAGCTGGCGCTTGCATGTTTGATCCGGATTAAGGCCCGGGCGGCGCGTGCTGCCATCATGTGGAAAGACGGATGCCGTCTTCCTGCCGATGGATGGGCCATGCGATGAATGATTTGCTGCTGCAGAGTTGCATACTCATATTCCTGCCGATGATACCGGCCGTGATCCTGTTCAGATTTCTCGATAGCACAGGTGGCGGCGGCGGTGCATTTGCCGGTTGGCAATGGAAATTCAGCGGTGCCTTTGCCGCCTACGTGCTGGTGTTTTTCATGCTGTGGGCCGCCATCCAGGGCCAGCTCAAGAGCCGCGACGTGGAAGTGTGGACCGTGCGTGGCAACGTGCAGGCGAGCCAGGTGCGGAACATCGCCAATTTCATGGCCATCAAGAGCGTGCCGCAAATGCTGACCATCGAAGCCGATGGCAGCTATGAATTCAAGGTCATCGTGGGGCGCCATGGTGATCAGCTGGAGTTCCCTCGTATCATCCTGGACCTGTCGCGCGCATGCGCCGGCTTTCGCAACATCAAGCTCGACGATGCCCCCGGCACCTTTGTTTCCCTGCCTGCGGGGCCGGAGGTGAAGATCCGGCGGCTTGATGCCGTCCGCTCCATCGAAATCGCGCCCATCGTGCTGGGGCCGTTCGATCCAGGCAAATGCGCAGGATGAACCCGGAGGGCATGATGATCACCCGAGCACTGTGTTGTTTCCTCGTCCTGTGCCTGGCGGCCGGCCCCGCGCCGCTGTTGGCGCAAAGCTATGGCGAGCATTTGCAGACACGCTTGCCGACGGCCATGCAAGCCAGGCTCAAGGGCGGCTTGCATGCCTTGCTGGATGCCTATACGCTGGAAAAATACAGACTGAGCTGTGACCTGCCCAAGGGGGGCAGGGTGGGCATCGTTCTTGTCAACGACCAGGACAGCTTTTCCTTTCTGGCCGTGCGCATCAACGATGTTCCCGCCATTTTCGCCAATGAACGCTCCATTCCTGGCCGCGACCCGGCTTACACCGTGTTTTCCTTCTACCGCGAGTGCGGCATCCATGCCGTGCAGGACGTGACGGCAACGGGGCCGGCCGACAGCGACAGCTACGATGCCGCTGTGGTAAAGGATGCGGAATGCCTGGCAGTCGGGCCGACGCAGGTCGCGCTCGGCGCCGGTACGGAATTCTCATTTGAACGCATCGCCAGCCAGCTGCGCGACGAGTACGGTGGACAGGCCGTCTCCAGCGCGGCGATGCTGCGGCGCTGCTCGCGCCAGGGCGCGGTGGACACCATGTCAAAAAGGCTGCTCGACACGCGGGTAAAACGCAAGTAGGCGCGTCGCGCCTAGTACACCACGGGCCTGAGCGCCGCCTGCAGCGCCACGGTGCTGAACGCGGCCGCATCCGGCGCCCGCACCAGGCCCAGATAATACGTGTCTTCGCCGCCATGCAGGTTGACGAGGCGCAGCTGATGCGGCGCCAGGTGGGCGGCGATGGCGGCCAGGCCTTCGGCCATGGCGTCGCCATCCTCGCGCTGCGCCCAGCGGAAGTCCTGCAGCGCGGGCAGGCCGATATGCTGGCCTATGCGCGGCACTTCATCGACGGCTTTCCAGTCCAAGGTGGCGCCGTGGCCCAGCGCATCGGCAGCCGTCGACCAGAGCAGGAAGAAACACGCCGCCTCGGGCGTATCGCCGTCGTACTCCTCTTCCGGGTCGTCTTCCGCCAGTTCTTCCAGGGTGATGTCCACGCAGCGCGCGGCCAGTGCCGCTTCGCCTTGCAAGAGCAGGGCGGCCATGCCGCGCAACTGCGCGCGGTCGGCCTTGGCCAGGATTTGCGCCGGCGTATAGCTGCGGCGCGTAGAGGGCTTTTTCTCGGGCTTCTTTTTTCCCAGTCCCATGGACTCGCTCAATTGCGCCGTGACGGCCGCCTTGAAGTTCTCCGCGGTGTCGAACTGTTCCAGCAGCTGGCCCGTGAAATCCATGCTCCAGGCCATGCCCTCCTTGACCACATATAAAAAGTC
Source organism: Janthinobacterium sp. TND4EL3 (assembly GCF_900156175.1). Lineage (GTDB taxonomy): Bacteria > Pseudomonadota > Gammaproteobacteria > Burkholderiales > Burkholderiaceae_D > Janthinobacterium. Next base: position 23,807 of record NZ_FTMV01000018.1, on the reverse strand, counting down.
GCTTTGCACGGTCACGCCGCGCAGATGGTGGGCAGGCGGGTACAGCGGCGTGAAGGCCGGTTTTCCATCCAGTGTCAGCATACAGGCCAGGCCCTGCGCATCGATGGCGAAGATCAGGTTCTTGCGCAATTTGGGCGGCGACGAGGTGGTGGCGCCATCGATGGCTTCATACTGGCAGGGCGCCAGCAGCTCGCCCTGGCTATTGACCAGGCCAAACAGGAAGCGTCCGGCCACGCGCTGGCTGACGATGGCCATTCTCTTCTTCGTGCCGAACTCCTGCACGCAGCTGTAGATCGGCGGCACCACGACCTTGCCCGTCCTGTCGATCACGCCATGCACATTGCGCTCGTCGTCATCGGCCGTCTGGCGTTCGATGTCGATCAGGCCGTCGTCGCGCTGGCAGATGTTGTCCGCCCCGTCCATCAGCAGCGCGCCGTCGGGCAGGCGCAGCAGGCGGCTGGCGCCGTCCGGATCGATCTGCTGCACTAGGTGCGGGCTGATCACATACAGGGCGCCGGGGGCGGGCGGCAGCACCACCGTACCGTTCAGGTCCAGCACGCCGTGCGCATCGGGGGCGTCCGCCGTGGCAAAGGTGATCCAGCCATCTTCCGCGTAGTAAACGCCCAGCTCGACATAGCGCTGTGACAGCGGCACGATCCAGCGGCCATAGGGCGTGACCAGGCCGGTGACGTCCGGTTCGCTGGCGGCGCTCACTGCATAGCACAGCGCGTCTTCCTCCCATCCCGCCACTTCCAGGCCTTGCAGGAAAGGCAGTTCGTCCACGTCGAGCTCTTCGACGTCGGCCAGTTGCGCATCGGCCGTGGCCGACCAGTGGCCGGTGGCGGGCGAGGCGGCGCCGGCGGACAGCAGCGGCGCCAGCGCGTCCCGGTCGCCGCGCAGCAGGGCGGCGTGCAGGGCATGCGCTTCGGCGCGCAGGACTTCGAGCGCGGCGGCGTACTCCGGCGTGCCGATATCGTGCGCGATCAGCTGCACGCAATCGAGGATCAGCCACGGCTGGCCGCCCGCCAGCAGGGCGCTGATGGCGCTGCGCGCGACGATGGCGGCCGCGTCGCGCGGCCTGTCCATCAGCGTGGATAGGGCCTGCCAGCTCGCTTGCGCCTGCGGCATCGGCGCGGCCAGCACGCAGGGGCAGCCCTCGCCAGCACCGTAGATGGGCCAGGCGGCGGCTTGCGCACCGGCGCCGATGAGCAGCTTGAACAGCACGGGAATATCGCGCCGCCATTCGGTTAGGCCGGTGATCGCGTCGGTGTCGAAGCCGGCCTGGCCGGGCAAAAAGGCGGTGCTGAACAGCGCGGAAGTGTTGATCATTGATTTCTATTCAAGTGCATGTCGGGAGGTTCAGGGCGCGGGCGGCATGAGCCAGTGGGCCAGCGCGCTGCGTTCCAGTCCCAGGTGCCGGGCCACGGCGGCTGCCTCGAAAGCCCACAGGCCGTAGTAGCCGCCCAGGCCTTGCGCGCGCAAATGACCGTTGAACCAGTCTTCGCGCACCAGCGCGCCATGCCAGCCGGCCAGGTAATGCCGCAGGTGCCCGGCTTGCTGCGCGGGATCGTCCGCGTCCAGGCAGTCGAACAGGGCGGTATACGGTTCGGCGAAATACCATTCGTCGACGGCGGGACGCTGCGCATCGACGGTTGCCAGCAGGGCCTCATACACGCCATCCTCGCCATCGAAGGCCGTCTGCAGGGCGGCCAGGCGGGCAGCCAGGTCGTGGCGGCCGAACAGCAGGCATGCCCCCAGCAGCTGCAGGGTGCGCGCGTAATCGGTCAATTGTTCGAAATCAAAGGCGGGCAGGGCATCGTCATCGTAGGCCGCGGCCAGGGCCGCGCGCGCCGTTTCGCAGGCGGCGATGGCCGCTTCCAGCGCCGTCTCCACCTGCGGCAAGGGCAAGCCGGCCGTGTAGCGCAGCGAGAAGGCCTGGTAGGCCGCGCTGGCGGCCGCGCACGCCCAGTAGGCGTCATCGCCGCCATCGATTTCCGCCTGCGCCTGCGCACGCGCATAGGCGGCCAGCAGGGCGTCGAGGTAAGCGAGGTTGCGGGCAAAATCAAATGTGGCGGGCGGCGCCTGGCGCGGCGCGTGGGGCCAGGGCGCGGACGAGGGCGCGCAGCCGGCGGCGCTATCGCGCTGGATGGCCCAGTCGGCGAAGATCTGCTGTAAATATGCCGCCGTCTCGTCGTCGTGGGCGATGGCGCCGGCGCCCACCAGGGTCGTGCCCAGCAGGGTGTAGCCGGGAAAGCGGCTGCTTTCATAGGCGATGGTGGTCACGCTCTGGATGGCCTTGCCGTCGCTCAGGTCGCGCACGCGGAAGTACACGTCGTCCCAGCCGGCCAGCGGCGGCGCCGGTGCTGCATCCGGCAGGGTGGCCCAGCTGCCGTCGTCCTGTTCTTCATAGGCGTCGAGCAGCTCGTCGATGCCGCCGGGGCGGTCGATACGGTTGTTGGCGTCGTACTGCAGGCCCAGTTCTGCCGCAAACGCGGCCGCGTGGCGGCCCGCGAAGACCAGGTACTGGGCGTTCAGGGTGCCCACCAGCAGGTCGGACTCCTGGCCCGCCACCTGCAGCGCCTGCGGCAGCCGGTACCAATGGTGGCCGGGGATGCCGGCCATGGGGCCGTTTTCGGCCGCCTGCGGGTTATTGCAGCGCAGCTGTTCCAGCCAGTTGTAGCGTTCGTGCCGCTCCGCTTCCGTGCCGCTGCCGCGGCCGGTCAATTCATCGAGCAGGGTATTCAACAACATCTTGCATCTATCCTCAAAAAGCGCTCATGCCGCCGCTGTTTGCGCAAACGCAAACAACGCGTCGAGAACGGCGTCCGGCTGCTCGGCCATCAATTCGTGCCCGCTGTCGACCTGTACCACCGTGCCATGCGCGATGGCCGCCGTCAGCAAGCGGGTCGATTTTGGGGGCGTCATCATGTCGCGCGCGCCGAAAATGAATAAAGTGGGGCAGTGTACCGAAGCGGCGGCGATTTCGCCGTTCGCGTAGGCATTGCAGGCATAAAAATCCGTGTGAAACACGTGATCGGGGTTGAGGGCGGCGATGCGCTGCTTCAGGCGCCGCGCGCCGCCCATGGCGTAAAAGCCGGGGCCGGGAAATGACGGCTTTTGCGCGATCGACGAGTGCGACCAGATATTGACCATGTCGATGGCCGCCTGTTCATCGTTGAGCGACGTTTCCAGCAGGGCGGGCGAGACTTTCATCGGGTAGGTGGAGCCGAGCATGGCCAGGTGGCTGACACGCCCGGGCGCCAGGTATGCCGCTTCCAGCGCGATCAAGGAGCCCATGCTGTGGCCGACGAGCATGGCCTTGTGCGCGCCGGCGGCGTCCAGCACGGCGAGTATCCAGCGCGCCAGTTCCTCGACGCTGGTTTTCGCCGCGCCGCCGCTGCGGCCGTGGCCCGGCAAGTCGACGGCCAGCACGTTCCAGCCATGGTGGGCGAAATAGCGCGTCTGCAGCGCCCATACGCTATGGTCGTTCTGCGCGCCGTGAATAAAGACGGCCGTGGGCTGATGTGGGTTGAAAGTCTTGCTGCCCGTGTAGCAGTAGGCCGTGGTGTTCTCGATGGTGAGCAGCATGTCAGGCGCCTTTCTGCGACAGTTTCAGGCCACGGGCCAGGTCTTCGATCAGATCGTCCGCGTCTTCCAGGCCCACGGACAGGCGCATGGTGCCCTGCGTGATGCCGGCCTGTTCCAGCTGTTCGTTGGGCACGCGGAAATGCGTGGTGGAGGCGGGGTGGATGACGAGCGACTTGGCGTCGCCCACGTTGGCCAGGTGCGAGAAGATCTTGAGGTTGTCGGCGAAGCGCTGGCCGGCCGCGCGGTCGCCGCGCAGGTTGAAGGTGAAGACGGCGCCCGCGCCCTTGGGCAGCAGGGTCTTCGCCAGCTCGTAGTCGGGATGCGACGGCAGTTCGGGGTAGGACACGGATTCGACGGCCGGATGGGCCAGCAGAAAGTCGACCACCTTGCGCGCGTTGGCCACGTGGCGCCCCATGCGCAGGCCCAGCGTCTCGACGCCCTGCAGCACGGCGAAGGCGTTGTGCGGGCTCATGACGGCGCCGAAATCGCGCAAGCCTTCGCGCCGCGCGCGCAGGGCGAACGGCGCCACCGTCGATTCCTCGGCGAAGACCATGCCGTGGAAGCCTTCATACGGCTCGCACAGCTCGGCGAAACGGCCCGTCCTGTCGTAGGCAGCCTGCCAGTCGAAGGTGCCGCCGTCGACGAGCAAGCCGCCGATGGCCGTGCCATGCCCGCATAAAAACTTGGTGGCCGAGTGGAACACCAGGTCGGCGCCATGCTCGAAGGGGCGCAGCAGATACGGCGTGGTAAAGGTCGAGTCTAGCATCAGCGGCAAGTGGTGCTCGTGCGCGAGGGCGGCAATCTGCGGGATGTTCAGCACGTCGAGGCCGGGATTGCCCAGGGTTTCGGCAAACAGCACTTTCGTATTCGGGCGGATGGCGCTGCGCCAGGCGTCCGGGTCGCGCGGGTCGACGAAGGTCGTCTCGATGCCGAAGCGTTTCAGCGTGTAGGCGAGCAGGTTGTGCGAGCCGCCGTACAGGGCGCGCGAGGCGACGATGTGCGAACCGGCGCCGGCGATGGTCGACAGGCCCAGGTGCATGGCGGCCTGGCCGCTGGCCGTGGCGATGCCGGCCACGCCGCCTTCGAGCGCGGCGATGCGCTCTTCCAGCACGGCGTTGGTGGGATTCGAGATGCGCGAATACACGTGGCCGGCCCGCTCCATGTTGAACAGCGAGGCCGCATGGTCCGAACTCTTGAAGGCGAACGAGGACGTGAAATGGATGGGCGTGGCGCGCGCGCCCGTGGCCGGGTCGGGCGCGGCGCCCGCATGCAGGGATAAGGTGTCGAAACCGGGGTATTTCGGGCCGCTCATGGTGTCTCCGCCAAGTTTTATAGTGGCAAGATCGTAACCTTTTTCAGGAAGGAACAAAAGGGCGCCCGTGCAGGGCGCATGGCGCCTTGGCGGCGCGCGCAGGGTAACCTGAAGTCAAAAAAAAGTGACCGGTTCGGCACGGCGGTGGTAGGATATCGGGTCAGCGATCTTCGCGCTGCACCGGCCTTCGCGCGTGCGCCGCGGGGCGGGCAGCGGCACGTCAGCGAAATCCTGGGCTTCAGGCGCACTCTCATTGCACGTCCACCAGGAAAACTCGTATGCCCGCATTATCGTTCGACGGCGCCCTTGCCGTACCCGGACCATCCATAGCCGACGGCCTCTGCCACGCAGGCTGGGTCATGCAGGAGCATTTCATTTCCCCCGAACTGAGCCGCCAACTGGCCGCCGAATGCAGGCAAGCCATGCTCAGCGGCAAGATGAAGGGCGCCGGCGTGGGCAGCGGCCATGCGCCGCTGCTGCAGCCCGACATCCGAGGCGACCATATCGAATGGCTGGAAACGGGCCGCTCCGGCGCCTGCGACAGCTATCTGCGCCACATGGAAGCGCTGCGCCTCGTGCTCAACCGCGAGCTGTTCCTGGGGTTGGAAGAGTACGAAAGCCATTTTGCCCTGTATGCCCCAGGCGCCTTTTACCGGGCCCATCTGGACCGTTTCCGCGATGACGACAAGCGCACGGTGTCCGTCGTGCTCTACCTGAACGACGACTGGCTGCCCGCACACGGCGGCGCGCTGCGCCTGCACCCGCAGGATGGCGATATGGTGGACATCTTGCCGCAGGCGGGGCGCATGGCCATGTTCCTGTCGGGCGAGATGCTGCACGAGGTGCTGCCGACGGCGCGCGAACGATTGTCGATTGCTGGCTGGTTCCGCCGCAGGGCATGAGAAAAACTGCTGCGTGTCGCGGGGCACGGGCGGTGATGCTCACGGTACTCGCCTGCCGCTGCGCTTCCTGGCCGCGCGCGCATGCGCTCGCTACGTTTTTCTTGCCCGACAATCGCCCATGATTTGATTGCGCGCAAGGCTGGATTTTTCCGCAGGCATAGGCTACAGTCGCAGTAAGGGCTTAGAATAACTAAAATACCAATCACGCGGACAGGACGGCCAATATGAAAGTATCTGAAATTCTCCAAGTCAAGGGCAACATCCTCTACACGGTCACGCCTGACCAGCCCCTGCTTGACGCGGCCAATACCATGGCTGAAAAGGACATCGGTTCGCTGGTGGTCATGGAATTTGGCGACCTGGTCGGCATGCTGACCTTCCGCGAGGTGCTCAACGCCTTGCATGAAAACGCGGGCCAGATCGGCGGCGGCACCGTGCGCAAGCACATGGACGACCACCCGATCACCGTCACGCCCGACACGGAAGTCAATGAAGTGCGCCGCATCATGCTGGAAAAGCATGCGCGCTACCTGCCCGTCATGAACGCCAAGACCTTGCTGGGCGTCATTTCTTTCTACGACGTGGCGCGCGCCGTGCTCGAAGCGCAAAGCTTCGAAAACCAGATGCTCAAGGCCTACATCCGCGACTGGCCGGCCGAAACGACGGATTAAAATATAACAATGCAGTAAAAACAACGCCGGCACATGCCGGCGTTTTACATGGCGGCAGGGCCGTTGATGCTGCTCAAGCCGCCCCCTGCAGCGCCTCGTTGTTCAGCCAGCTGCCCAGCGCCGCTGCCGTCATGGGGCGGGCGAACAAGAATCCCTGCGCCATCGGGCAGCCCAGCGATTGCAAGATCTGCGCCTGGCGTTCGTCTTCCACGCCTTCGGCGATCACGGCCAGGCCCAGATTGCGGCCCAGCTGGATGACCATTTCGGCGATGCTGCTGCCGCGCGCGGAACCGGTGATCTCGGTAACGAAGGCGCGGTCGATCTTCAGGCGGTCGACCTGCAGGCGCTGCAGGTAGGACAGCGACGAGAAGCCCGTGCCGAAGTCGTCGATGGCGATGCTCACGCCCGTTTGCTTGATCTGCCACAACATCTTGATCAATAAATCGGGCTCTTCCATGGCCATCGATTCCGTGATTTCCAGCTCGATGAACTCGGGCGGCGCCTGCGTCTCTTCCAGCGCCGCGCGCAGCATTTCCAAAAACAGCGGGTGGCGGAACTGCACTTGCGACACGTTGACGGACATGACGAAGTTGCGGTGGCCCTGTTCGCGCAGCAGCACCAGTTCGCGGCAGGCCGTGCGCAGCACCCATTCCCCCAGGTCGATGATGATGCCCGAATATTCGGCAATCGGGATGAAACGGTCGGGCGAGATGAACTTGCCGTCCGGCGTCTGCCAGCGCAGCAGCGCCTCGGCGCCCACGGGGCGGCGCGTGGTCAGGTCGATCTGCGGCTGATAGACGACGAACAGCTGGCCCTGGCTGAAGGCCGTGCGCAGCGCGTGCATCATGCGCACGCGCTCGCGGATTTCGATGCCCATGCTGCGCGAGAAATAGAAGTGGCCGGCCCGCTGCTGGCTTTTCGCCCGTTTCAGGGCGATGTCGGCGTCTTTCAGCGCGTCGGCGCCCGTGCCCGTGTGTTCGCCCAGGCGCACCAGGCCCAGGGTGGCCGACAGCTGCACGTCCTGGCCGTCGATGCTGAACGGGGTCTGGAACAGGGCCAGGATGTTCGCCGGGTTCACTTGCGAGGAATCGCCCAGCACGCAGAAGATGTCGCCGCCCAGGCGCGCCACGGTCAGTTGCGGCCCGAGCTGGGTCTGCAAGCGGCCCGCGACGGCAACGAGCAGCATGTCGCCGAACTGGTGGCCCAGCGCGTCGTTGGTCTCGGCAAAGTGGTCAAGGTCGACGAGCGACAGGGTGGCGTCATCGCGCGCGGGGCCGGCCAGGGTGGCGTCGAGGATTTCCACGAGGCGCGTGCGGTTCGGCAGCTTCGACAACTGGTCGTAGAAGGCCGCGTTGTGCAGGTGCGACACCAGTTCGACGTTGTCCAGGCCCACGGCGACATTGCTGCAGAACACTTCCAGCAGGCTTTCATCGATGGCGGACAGGGGGCGCGGCAGGATCAGGTAGGCGGCCGCGTCGCGGCCGGCCTTGCCCGCGAAGTACAGCGTGGCGTAGTCGTGCGCATACACATTGCGCCGCTGCGCCAGCGTATGTTCGATGGCGGCCATCACGCGGGGTTGCTGCAGGCCGCACAGGGCGCTGTGCGGCAGGCCGGAAAAGCTGCCCGTGCAGGCCGAGACGAGCAGCTCCTTGCCGCCGCTGTCCTGCAAGTCCTGCACGCACAGCACGCCGTCGGCGCGGATGCCCAGCAGGTCGGCGATCTGCGCCAGCACGCCGGCCGAGAAGTTCTGCACGCCGTGCAGCGCCATCAGCTGCGTGCTGGCGTGGACGATCTGGTCCAGGCCGCGCCGGCTGCTGCTGATCGAGCGTATCTGTTCGTAGGAGCGGATGGCTGCCGTCACCGTGGTAAACAGCTTGATGCGCGTCAATTCCGACTTGGTTTTATAGTCGTTGATGTCGAAATCGCGGATGGCGTCGATTTCCGGCGCATAGCCGGGCTGGCCCGTGCGCAGGATGATGCGCACATCCGTCATCTTCAGGGTTTCGCGGATGTAGCGCACGAGGTGCAGGCCCGCGTCGTCCTGCTCCATCACCACGTCGAGCAGGATGACGGCGATGTCGCTTTCATGCTTGAGCAGTTCGCGCGCCTGGCCGGCCGAATACGCATGCACGAATTCCAGCGGGCGGTGCTGCATTTCCAGGTTGCCCAGGGCGAAAGTGGTGGTGGAGTGGACGTCTTCATCGTCATCGATGATCATCACCCGCCAGACGCTGCGCGGTGCGGCCGTCGTGGGCGCCGCTGGTTGTTCATCGAGGAATACCAGGTCGTCGTGATCGTCCTTGTCGGTGTCAAGGGGGATGATCGGTGCGGGCATGTATAGCTTCTCCAGGATGACTCAGTACGGGATGTGAGCACATCAGAAATGTCCATGGCGTTGTTGCACCGCCTCGCCGTACTTGCGTACTGTCTTCGGCGGCGCGCCTGGCCCTGGCCATTTCTGATGCACTCAGGGCGCATCGAAAAAGCAGCACTCAAGTGTCGCCGAGGCTCGCCCATCATCCAAGTATATAGCGATTTAATAAGCAAAATGTTTTTTTAAGCCTATTCCGTAGGGCAATATTTCTTGTATTGCATGATTGCCACGCATATCTGGTACTTTTTTGTATGAAAAAGTACACGCGCTCTGCAAATGGCGGGACGGGTGGGGCAATATGGGCCTTCGCGGCATGGCATGCCCTGCAGGCTGGTAGAATTGTGTTTTCCAGTCCATCACACTTCCTACTATGTCCGGTAATTCTTTTGGCAAGCTGTTTACTGTTACCACTTTCGGCGAATCGCATGGCCCGGCCATCGGCTGCGTGATCGACGGCTGTCCGCCGGGGCTGACCCTGTCGGAAGCCGATATCCAGCCCGAGCTGGACCGCCGCAAGCCGGGTACCTCGCGCCACGTCACGCAGCGCCAGGAATCCGATACGGTGGAAATCCTCTCCGGCGTGTACCAGGGCGTGACGACGGGCACGCCCATCGCGTTGCTGATCCGCAATGAAGACCAGCGCAGCAAGGATTACGGCAATATCGCGGAAAGCTTCCGCCCCGGCCACGCCGACTACACCTACTGGCACAAATACGGCGTGCGCGACCCGCGCGGCGGCGGGCGCTCGTCGGCGCGTTTGACGGCGCCCGTCGTGGGCGCGGCGGCGATTGCCAAGAAATGGCTGCTGCAGCAGTACGGCACCACGTTCAAGGGCTGCATGAGCCAGCTGGGCGACATTGCCGTGCCGTTCCAGTCCTGGGACCACGTGCATGCGAACCCCTTCTTTGCCGCCAGCGCTGACGCGGACCTGATCGCGCGCATGGAAGAAGCGATGGACCAGTTGCGCCGCGACGGTGATTCCATCGGCGCGCGCATCGATGTGATCGCGCAAAACGTGCCCGTCGGCCTGGGCCAGCCCATCTACGACAAGCTCGACGCCGACATCGCCTACGCCATGATGGGCATCAATGCCGTCAAGGGCGTGGAAATCGGCGCCGGCTTCGATTCGGTGGCGCAAAAGGGTTCCGAGCACGGCGACGAACTGACGCCGGCAGGTTTTATCGGCAATAACGCGGGCGGCGTACTGGGCGGCATCTCGACGGGGCAGGATATCAGCGTCTCGATCGCCATCAAGCCGACGTCGTCGATCCGCACGCCGCGCCGCTCGATCGACAAGGAGGGCAATGCCGTGATGGTGGAAACCTTCGGCCGCCACGACCCCTGCGTGGGCATCCGCGCCACGCCGATCGCCGAAGCCATGCTGGCGCTGGTGCTGATCGACCACGCGCTGATGCACCGCGCGCAGTGCGGCGATGTGTCGGTAAATACGCCGAAGCTGAAGTAAGCTCAATGTTGTCGGATTACGGGCCTGCGGCCCTGATCGGACCTGCGACCTGGATGGTCGTTTTCTCGTTTAACAACGACACTTGCGACACCCGACCAAACCGACGCGCTGTCGGTTTGGTCGGGTGTTCTCATGCCACTTTATTCGCCACCAATTCGAGTTGATGGCGCATCTCCACCGACTGCACCAATAACGCCCGGATATCGTTGATCAGGTTGAATTCCGTCTGGTTCAGTTGAATCGGCGGGAAGCTGTCGTCCCAGTCGCCGTATAAGAAGCCCGTGGGGTGGCCGTTGGCCGACAGGGGCAGCACGACGAAGCTGCGCGCTTCCGACAGCGTCGCTTTCCACCATTGCGGCAGCTTGGCGGCAAATTTCGGGTCGCGCGCGTTGTCGATGAAGATCACGCGGTCGCTATTGAGGGCCGCGTGGAAGACGTTCGGCTCATAGGCGTCGCCAAACACCATCAGGTCCTGCAGGTCGGCCGTGCCGTCGCCCAGGCTGATGCGCGCCGAATACAAATGGTCTCTGTGGTTGCGCACGAACGCCACCGAGCGCGAAAAATCAAAGCCCTGGTGCAGCGTTTCGAGCGCCATCGACACCATTTGCCCGGGGCTGGCGCTGCCGATGGCGCCGCGCAGGTCGGCCAGGCCGCCGATCAGGATGCGGTTGCCCTCGGCGCGCATGCGCGTCGACGCCAGCTGGCGCGCGCGCCGTTCCGCCGGTTTCGACAGCGGTGCAATCGACAGATCGGCCGCCGCCATCGCCTTGGCCTTGTCCACGGCCACCACCAGGTCGGTGGCGGCAACACCCAGGGTGCCCGCATAGCCGTCGATCAGCGCGTGCACCTGCGCCGCACCGGCCGCATCGTCGTGCCACAGCGAGTCGGCGCAGCGCGCCGCCATCGTCGACAGGCCCGCCATCCAGTCGGCGCCGCTGACGGGAGAGTTGTCGGGCGACGGGTCCATCGGACGCATGCCGTTGATCAGGTGCTGCGGCAAGCCCCAGTGGGCGGCCGTGGCGTAGCCCACTTCCGGCAGGGACAGGCCGAGGATTTCGCTCGCGGCGGCCGCCTCGTTGCCGGGACCGGCGTGCGCCTGCATGCGCGCCCAGAAGTCCGTCATGTAGAACGTCACCATCATGCGTCCCAGCGTGTGCAGCATGGAGCAGACGACGGCCTGCTCGGCCTGCAGGCTGCCGGCGCTGGTGGCCACCTGCTGCGCCACCATCCCGGCCAGCACGGCTTTTTCCATTTCCACGTGGGCGCTGACGGAGTCGGGCGAGGCCTGCGACAGCTCCTCGATCAGTTTCAGGCCCAGCGCCAGGTGGCCGATGGCGTCGATGCCGAGCACCAGCACGGCTTTCGACACCGTGTTGACCCGCTGGCCGAATGCCGAATACATGCCGCTGTTGGCCAGCCGCAGCACCTTGTTCGTGAGGACGGGGTCCGACAGCACCGTTTGCGTGATGTCGAACTCGTGGTCGTCCTCGCCGCGCATGGCGCCCAGGATGGCGCTGATGGCTTTGGCGAAGCCGGGCATGTCGCCCTGCTGGCGCGTGCGCGCCCATAGCAGTTCCAGGGTGTTCTTGCCGAGTTGCGTCGGCGCCGTGAAATGGCCTGGATTCATTGCACACCTCCGCGCAATTCATTGGCAGGCGGCGTGGGTACCAGCGCCGCATAGGTTTTTTCGCTCAAGGCCGACAGCGCGGCGTGGGCCGGCATCGGCTTGCCCGTCAGGTAGCCTTGCACGTACTGGCAGCCGCGCGATTCCATGAAGTGCATCTGCTCCTCCGTTTCCACGCCTTCGGCCACCACGGACAAATTCAAATGCTTGGCCAGGTCGAGAATGGTGTTGCAGATGGCCGCATCCTTGCCCGATTCGGGCAAGTCCTTGATGAAGGTGCGGTCGATCTTCAGCACGGAAATGGGGAAGCGCTTCAGGTAGGCCAGCGAGGAATAGCCGGTGCCGAAATCGTCGATGGCGATGCGCGCGCGGCGCTCCGTCATCTTGCACAGGATGGTTTCCGCATGCACGGGATCGATCATCAGCGTGCCCTCCGTAATTTCCAGCACCAGGTGTTCGCCCGACAGACCCGAAAAGGCGATGGCGTCGTCGAGCACGTCGAGGAATTTATCGTTGCGGAACTGGCGCGGGCTGATGTTGACGGAAATGTACAGCGGCCGTTTGGCCACTTCCTGGAACTGCTTGAGCTGCACGCAGGCCGCCTTCAACGCCCAGGCGCCCAGCAGGTTGATCAGGCCATTGGCCTCGGCGATCGGGATGAAGCGCACGGGCGGCACCAGGCCCAGGGTAGGGTGCTTCCAGCGCATCAGGGTTTCGAAGCCCTGGATCTGCCGCGTGTGCGCGTCGACGATGGGCTGGTAAAAGAGCAGGAATTCGCCTTCGCGCACGGCGTGGAACATGGCCGCTTCCAGCGAAATGTCGTGTTCCGACGGGCCGTTCAGGCGCGGGCTGTAGACGAGGCAGCGGGCCTTGCCCGTTTCCTTGGCGCGCGACATGGCCGCATCGGCCAGCGCCACCAGCCGCACTTCGTCTTCCGCATGCAGCGGATAGATCGATACGCCGACGGACGCTCCCACGTAGATCGTGTGGCCATCGACTTCGAACGGTGCCTGCAGGGTGGCCAGCAGGCGCCCGGTCACCAATTTGATCTGCGCGTCCGTGGCGCTGCCGGGCAGCACGGCGACGAATTCATCGCCGCCCACGCGGGCCAGGGTGTCGCTGTCGCGCAGGGTCTTGCGCAAGCGCGCCGCCGCCAGGCGCAGCACGGCGTCGCCGACGGGGTGGCCCAGGCCATCGTTGACCTTTTTGAAACCATCGAGGCCGATGGTGGCGACGGAAAAGCCCTGGCCCGAGCGGGCGGCATGGGCGATCACCATGCGGATGCGGTCTGACAGCAGCAGGCGGTTCGGCAGCCCGGTCAGCGCATCGTGCGTGGCCATGTGGCGCAGCCGTTCTTCCGTATTGTGCTGGGCCGACGTGTCGCGCCCGACCACCAGCAATTCGGCCACGCCGGCCGCGTTCATATAAGAAGACAGGCGCAGCTCAAACCAGATTTCCTGGTCCGGCGTCTGCAGCCGCACTTCCAGCCGGCCCGGTTCTTCCAGGGCGTCTTCCAGCGCCGCCTGCAGCGCTGCGCGCGACGCTTCGGTCGCCAGCGGCAGCAGCAAATGGCCGGACAGGCCCAGTGGCGCGCCGAACAGGGTGGCCGCGCGCTTGCTGGCGAACAGGATCAGGCCGTCCGCATCGAGCCGGAACACGACGTCGCCAGCCTCTTCCATGAGGTTGTCCAACTCGTGGCGGGCCTCGCGGTGGGCGGCGGATGGGGTACTGGAAAACATCGTGCTGGCTTTAACCTTTATCAGTGCCGGCGCCCGCGTATTGCGTGGCGCCAACGGAAATCATGCATATTGCAGTGCGGCCGGGTATCGGGCAAGAGTGACTACGGGAACGCGATCCACACGAAATGTATCATTGAAAAGCACGCCAATACATGAAATAGAGCAACATTGCTTCAGGTTTTGCAAATATTCCTGTCTTCCATGAAAAAAATCAGCATGCTTTCAATCTGTCCGCAAATACCCGGCTGTGGCGCGCTTGCCCCGCTGGCGCGTTTGCGCTAGTCTGGCTGGCAGGCGATGAGGGCAGTGCCCGCCGCGGCCAGGCGCCATGATAACAAATCGCGATGGAGATACCCATGAATGCCTTTGACACGCATGAAGTTTTCAACCAGGCGACGCCATTCGAGAACGTCAATCTGTTCGCCTGCGATCCGGCCCTGATCGAGGCGCTGCTGCGCGAAGGCGGCGGCGCGGCGCTGCAGGAACTCGATGCGCTGGGCGAAAAGCTGGGCCGCGCCGGGACGTATGCATTGGCGCGCGAGGCGAACCGGCACGGCCCGGAACTGCAGCAGTTCGACCGCACCGGCCGGCGCATCGACGAGGTGCTGTTTCACCCGGCCTGGCATGAACTGATGGCCATCCTCGTGGGCGCCGGCGCGCACGCCTCGCCGTGGGCGGCGCCCGGCCCCGGCGCCCAGGTGGCGCGCGCGGCCGCCTATCTATTAGTGGGGCAGGTGGAAAACGGCGCGCAGTGTCCGGTGACGATGACGTATGCCTCGGTGCCGGCCTTGCGCCAGGCCCTTGATCTGCCGCAAATCGCCGCGCGTTGGCTGCCGAAGATCCTGTCGCGCGAATACGATCCCCGCTCCTTGCCCGTGGAGCAGAAGCGGGGCGCCCTGGTCGGCATGGGCATGACGGAAAAGCAGGGCGGTTCCGACGTGCGCAGCAATACCACGCGGGCCACGCCCGTGCCGCCGGCCGAGGCGCAAGCGCTGTTCGGCGACGAGGCCGGCGGCGCCTGGCGCATCGTCGGCCACAAATGGTTTTTTTCCGCGCCGCAATGCGACGCGCATCTGATCCTGGCGCAGGCTGACGAGGGCGGATTGTCGTGCTTCTTCCTGCCGCGCTACCTGCCCGACGGCAGCCGCAACGCCATCCGCGTGCAGCGGCTGAAAGACAAGCTGGGCAACCGCTCGAATGCATCGTCGGAAGTGGAGTTTGCCAACGCCTATGGCTGGCTCGTCGGGCAGCCGGGAAGGGGCATCCCCACCATCCTGGAAATGGCCAGCCACACGCGCCTCGATTGCGTGCTGGGCAGCGCCGGCATCATGCGCGCCGCCCTGACGCAGGCGCTGCACCATGCGCGCCAGCGGGCCGTGTTCGGCAAGCCGCTCGTCGGGCAGCCCCTGATGCAGAACGTGCTGGCCGACCTGGCGCTCGAATCGGAAGCCGCCACGGCGTTTGCCCTGCGCCTGGCCCGCTGTTTCGATGCAAAGGACGATGCGCAGCAAGCGATGCTGGCGCGCGTGCTCACGCCTGCCGGCAAATACTGGATCTGCAAGCGCGGTCCCGGCTTCGGCGCCGAGGCCATGGAAGTGCTGGGCGGCACCGGCTACGTGGAAGACGCGCCGCTGGCGCGCCTGTACCGCGAACTGCCCGTCAACTCGATCTGGGAGGGGTCGGGCAACGTCATGTGCCTCGATGTCCTGCGCGCCTTCGGCAAGTCGCCTGCCGCGCGCGACGCCTTGGCGGCCGAGCTGGCGCTGGCCGGGGATGCGGATGCCGCCTTTGCCGGCTATCGCGCGCGCCTGCTGGCCGACCTGGACGGGCCGCAAACGGACGAGTTTGGCGCCAGGCAGCTCTCCGAGCGCATCGTGCTGGCCGTGCAGGCCGGCTTGCTGCTGCGCCATGCGCCGCCGTTCGTTGCGCAGGCGTTCCTGCAGTCGCGGCTGGTGCAGGCGCCGGGCGGCGCGTATGGACGCTTGCCGGCTGGCACTGATTGCGCGGCCATCCTGGCGCGCGCGCTGCGCGAGTATTGACGGGTGCCGTCCGCAATTATTTCAAAAATCCGGCCACAGGGGGGCTGCGGGCTGGGATAATGCTGCAATCCATCATTTTATCGACGCAAGGCGCGTGCGGCCAGGCCTGCCGCCGCGCCTGACAGTAGAGAAAGAAAAACAATATGAAACAAGATCCACGCTTCCCGAATTTGTTCATTACTGATCACCCTTTGATCCAGCACAAACTGAGCCACATGCGCGAGCACGACACGTCGACGCGTACCTTCCGTGAATTGCTCAAGGAAATTACCTTGCTGATGGGCTATGAAATCACGCGCGACCTGCCGCTGACGACGCGCCAGATCAAGACCCCGCTGGTGACCATCGATGCGCCCGTCATTGCGGGCAAGAAACTGGCCATCGTGCCCATCCTGCGCGCCGGCATCGGCATGAGCGATGGCTTGCTGAACCTGGTGCCATCGGCCAGGGTTGGCCACATCGGCGTGTACCGCGACCCGGCCACCCACATGCCCGTGGAATACCTGGTGCGCCTGCCCGACCTGAACGAGCGCACCTTCATCCTGTGCGATCCGATGGTGGCGACCGGTAATTCGGCCGTCTACGCCGTCGACGTGCTGAAAAAACGCGGCGTGACGGACGAGCAGATCATTTTCCTGGCGCTGGTGGCTGCACCGGAAGGCGTGACCGTGTTCCAGAATGCGCACCCGAACGTCAAGATGTTCTGCGCCTCGCTCGATTCGCACCTGGATGACCATGCCTACATCGTGCCGGGCCTGGGCGATGCCGGCGACCGCATCTTCGGCACCAAGTAAGCGCGTAGACGGCGAATATCGCGATGGCAACCTTGATCGACCCGGATTTCCGCGCCCGTTTGCGCGCCCTGAACGACAAATATGCGGCCGGCGTGCCGGCCCTGATGCAGGCGATCGCCCAGGCGCAAGCGCGCTGCGACAGCGAAGGGCCGCGCCTGGAAGCGCTGACGCAGCTGCACCGCGCCCTGCACGCGGTGGCCGGCTCGGCCGCGACCTTCGGTTTTGCCGCGCTGGGGCAGGAATGCCGGCGCATCGAACAGCTGGTGCGCGTGCAGCTCAACGCGCCCGGACGGGTGCTGGCCGAGTGGCCGGCGCTGAGCGGGCAGGTGGAAACGCTGTTGCGCTGGGCGGAGCGCGATGCGGCCGCCTCGCACTTCAGCGCTTGAGTGACCGCATCCAAACCATGTGGTTGCGATGATTCATTTGATGCAACGCAAAGCATTGGCGTCAAAGTTTAGGATATAGTGTGTCCATGCCGCTCGTACAGGGCGCCGCAAGACGGGGATTTGGCTATTAAAGTAGTGTTCGCAAGTTTATTTTGCGAAAGAATGGTTTTTCTCAGTTTTGTTGGTATAATTGGGCATCGTTGGATTCGAGGTAGTAGTGCAGTTTGTCTGTCATTTCTTTCTTGCTTCAAACGATATAACGGGCGCAAGCCCAACTTAACTGAAATAGGAAATTGTAATGGCAACTGGCATCGTAAAATGGTTCAATGATTCGAAGGGTTTCGGCTTTATTACCCCTGACGAAGGCGGCGAAGATCTGTTCGCTCACTTCTCGGCTATCCAGTCGAACGGCTTCAAGTCCCTGCAAGAGAACCAACGCGTTTCTTTTGAAGTGACCGCTGGCCCTAAAGGCAAGCAAGCTTCGAACATTCAGCCAATCTAATACGCTGGATCAAACGAAATAAAGAAATCCTCGGTCTCCGGGGATTTTTTTTCGCCTGAATTTCCTTGAGGCACGGGTTTTGCCTGCCTCATGCGTGTGGTTTGTCGCTGGCATGCCCCTTGTTCTGCGTGCCTTGACTCGGGGCAGGTCGCGGAAACTCCTGATTGGACGTCTTCAGATTGCTCGTTCACGCCAGTAATCCGCTTGCGAATAGCTGTGCCGCAAAAAATCCACGAACGCCCGTATGCGCAGCGGCAAGTGCCGGCGCTGCGCGAACACGGCATAAATATCGTTGCCCGGTGCGGCAAACTGGTCGAGCACCGTCACCAGCTGGCCCGATTCGATCTCCGCGCCCACTTCCCACATGGAACGCCACGCCAGGCCCTTGCCGGCCAGGGCCCAGTCGTGCAGCACTTCGCCGTCGTTGCACACCATATTGCCCGCCACTTTTAAAATCACGTTCTTGCCGTTTTCGCGGAAGGTCCAGCCCCGCTGGCTGCCTTCGCTGCTGATGGCCAGGCAGTTATGTTTCGCCAGGTCGGCCGGGATGCGCGGCGTGCCCGCCCGTTTCAGATAGGCGGGCGAGCCGACGAGCACGCGCTGGTTGTCGGCCAGCTTGGTGCTCACGAGCGAGGAATCGGACAGGCTGGCGATGCGGATGGCCACGTCGATGCCTTCGCCGATCAGGTCGACGAGGCGGTCGTTCAGGTTCAGCGACACGGTCACGTCGCGGTGCTCGGCAACAAAGGAGGGGATCAATGGCGCCACGTGCTGGCGGCCGAAGCCGGCCGGCGCGGAAATGAGTAAATGGCCGCTGGCCTTCACGCTGCGCTCGGCCACGGCCGCTTCCGCCTCTTCCAGTTCACCGAGGATGCGCTGGCAATCTTCGAGGAAGGCGGCGCCTTCATTCGTTAGCGCCAGCTTGCGCGTCGTGCGCTGCAGCAGTTTGACGCCCAGGCGCTGCTCCAGTGCGTCGAGGCGCCGGCCTATCATGGCCGGGGCGATCCCTTCGGCGCGCGCGGCGGCCGACAGGCTGCCCTTGGCCACCACTTCCACGAAGGTCGATATTTGCCTGAACTGTCCCATGCCGTGCTCCCACACTGTCATCACTTGTGATAAAAACGCATAGATGAAGTGATTTTTAATCTCGTTTCCATGCCTTATAGTGCAATACTATAGAACAAACGCGCCGCCTGGCAGAGTGTTTTTGCGCCTCTGTCCGGCTTGTCAGCGCAATCGTTCGGCTTATACTTGGATCACCAGATCACTTTTGCTTATATTTACTAAAAACCGGAGAACTTCATGACGCAGAACACGATCGCACTTCCCGAAGGCATGCACATCACGGGTGATATCGCCCCCGGCTACGAACAGATTTTGACACCGGCAGCATTGGCGCTGGTGGCCAAGCTGACGCGTGCATTCGAGCCGCGCCGCCAGCAATTGCTGGCCGTGCGCGTGGAGCGGGCCAAGCGCCTCGACGCGGGCGAGCGTCCTGATTTCCTGCCAGAAACCGCGCACATCCGCGACGGCGACTGGAAGATCGCGCCGATTCCGAAGGCCCTCGAATGCCGCCGCGTGGAAATCACCGGTCCCGTCGAGCGCAAGATGGTCATCAACGCCTTCAACTCGGGCGCGGACAGCTACATGACGGACTTCGAGGATTCGAACACGCCGAACTGGGATAACCAGATCACGGGCCAGATCAATATGTACGACGCCGTGCGCAAGACGATTTCGCTGGAGCAAAATGGCAAGTCGTACAAGCTGAACGACAAGATCGCCACCCTCGTCGTGCGTCCGCGCGGCTGGCACCTTGATGAAAAGCACGTGCTGGTCGACGGCAAGCGCATTTCCGGCGGCATCTTCGATTTCGCCCTGTTCATGTTCCATAACGCCAAGGAGCAGCTGGCGCGCGGCGCTGGCCCGTATTTCTACCTGCCCAAGATGGAATCGCACCTGGAAGCGCGCCTGTGGAACGACATCTTCGTCATGACGCAAAACGAGCTGGGCTTGCCACAAGGCACGATCAAGGCAACCGTGCTGATCGAAACCATCCTTGCCGCGTTTGAAATGGATGAAATCCTGTACGAACTGAAGGAACACAGCTCGGGCCTGAACGCGGGCCGCTGGGATTACATCTTCTCGTGCATCAAGAAATTCAAGCTGGACAAGGACTTCTGCCTGGCCGACCGCGCCAAGGTCACGATGACGGCGCCATTCATGCGCGCCTACGCCTTGCTGCTGCTGAAAACCTGCCACAAGCGGGGCGCACCGGCCATCGGCGGCATGGCGGCCTTGATCCCGATCAAGAATGATCCGGAAAAGAACGACATCGCGATGGGCGGCGTGCGCAACGACAAGGCGCGCGACGCGACCGACGGCTACGACGGCGGCTGGGTGGCCCATCCTGGCTTGGTGGAACTGGCCATGGGCGAGTTCACGAAAGTCCTCGGCGACAAGCCGAACCAGATCGACAAGCAGCGTCCCGACATCGATGTGAAGGCGTCGGATCTGCTGAACTTCCAGCCGGAAGCACCGATCACGGAAGCGGGCCTGCGCTACAACATCAACGTGGGCATCCACTACCTGGGCAGCTGGCTGGCCGGCAATGGTTGCGTGCCCATCCACAACCTGATGGAAGACGCGGCCACGGCCGAGATCAGCCGCTCGCAAGTGTGGCAGTGGATTCGTTCCAGCAAGGGCGTGCTGGAAGACGGCCGCAAGGTCACGGCCGAGATGGTGCGCGCCATGATTCCGGAAGAGCTGGCCAAGGTGCAGCGCGATGCGCCAGGCGGCAACGGTCCGACCTATGTGCGCGCCGGCCAAATCTTCGAGGAAATGTCGACGTCGGAATCGTTCGCCGAATTCCTGACCTTGCCGCTGTACGAAGAAATCTGATCCTGATCAAATAGATCGATAAAAAAATCCCGGCGATGCCATCAGCATCTGCCGGGATTTTTTATTGCGGAAGGATAAGCTTAAAAATTATTCTTCCACATACGCAAGGCCGCAAATGCTTCCACGGGCGAGGCGTCGCTGGCCAGTTTGCCCTCGACCTTCAGGCGGGTCAAGATCGCCGGCTCGCGATAGCGCAGGAAGGGGTTCGTCGCTTTCTCCATGGCAATGGTCGACGGCACGGTGGACAGGCCCTGCTGGCGCTTTTCCGTGTCGACGGCGATGCGTTCCTGCAGGGTCACATTGCCCGGCTCGACGGCGCTGGCGAAGCGCAGATTGGACAAGGTGTACTCATGCGCGCAAAATACCTCGGTATCGTCGGGCAGGGCGGCCAGCTTGCCCAGCGAGTCGGCCATCTGGCCCGGCGTGCCTTCGAACAGGCGGCCGCAGCCGCCCGCAAACAGGGTGTCGCCGGAAAACAGCCATGGCGCGCCGCTGCGCTCGTCGCGCTGGCGCGCATAGGCGATATGGCCCTTGGTGTGGCCGGGCACGTCGATGACGGTCAGTTGCAAGCCCAGTTCCGGCATGCAGGCGACATCGCCTTCGCCAAGCGGTTCCGTGATGGCTGTGATAGCCTCATTGCGCGGGCCGAATACGGGCACGGCGAAATGCTGCAACAATTCAGGCACGCCACCCGTGTGGTCGGCGTGGTGGTGCGTGAGTAAAATGGCGGACAAGGTCAGTTGATGGGCTTTGAGCGCATCGAGGATGGCCGTCGCGTCGCCGGGGTCGACCACGGCGGCATGGTGGCCGTCATGGATCAGCCACAGGTAATTGTCGGCAAAGGCAGGCACGGCAAGTACCGATAAAGCGTGTTCAGGGGAATGTGTCATGTATAAAAGAGAAAACTGAATGGACAGTGTGGCATCCGAAAAATCCATTATAGCGCTTGACGGCTGGCTGCAGACGCCTGCCGGCCTCTACGTGCGCGCCTGGGAGCAGCAATGCCTCGACAGCCTGACCGTCGATATCTTCGGTTACAACGCCGTGCAGATCGGCTTGCCCCAGCTCGACGCGCTGGCCGCCAGCCGCATGCCGAACAAATGGCTGCTCGATGCGCGCCTGCCACCGCAATCGCCGCAGGGTAGCCGACTGACCCTCGTGTCGGCCTTCGATGAGCTGCCGTTTGAGTCGCAAAGCCTGGACCTCGTGGTCTTGCCGCACGTGCTTGAGTTTGCCGCCGAGCCGCACCAGGTCTTGCGCGAAGTCGAGCGCGTGCTGATTCCCGAGGGGCGCGTGATCGTCTGCGGTTTCAATCCGGCCAGCCTGTGGGGCATGCGCCAGGGGCTGGGGCGCGTCACGGGGCGCCACTACCTGCCGCAGGCGGGCGAGCTGATCTCTATGCCGCGCATGAAAGACTGGTTAAAATTACTGAACATGGGTGTCAGTCAAAGCCATTTCGGCTGCTACGCACCTGCCTGCAGGACAGAAAAATGGCTGCGCCGCAATGCCTTCATGGACAAGGCCGGTGCGCGCTGGTGGCCATATCTGGGCGCAGTGTATATAGTGCAGGCGATCAAGCGCGTCAAAGGGATGCGTTTGATCGGTCCGGCGTGGACCAAGAAACCGGCGACGGCGCCCGCAGGCGCACCGGTCACGAACAAAAGGCGGGAACAGCAAGATGGATAAGGTAGAGATTTACGCCGATGGCGCATGCAAGGGCAATCCCGGCACGGGCGGCTGGGGCGCGCTGATGGTAGCCGATGGCGCCAAGAAAGAAATTTACGGCGGGGAACTCAATACGACGAATAACCGCATGGAATTGAAGGCCGTGATCGAAGCCTTGACGGCGCTCAAACGTCCGTGCCAGGTAGTGATGTATACCGATAGCCAGTACGTGCAGAAAGGCATCAGCGAATGGATCCACGGCTGGAAGGCGCGCGGCTGGAAAACGGCGGCCAAGGCGCCCGTGAAAAACGTCGACCTGTGGCAGGCACTCGACGCGGCCCAGGCCGTGCATGAAGTGGAATGGCGCTGGGTGCGCGGCCACAATGGTCATCCGGGCAATGAGCGGGCGGATCAGCTGGCTAACCTGGGCGTGGAAACCGTGCGCGCCTAAGAATGCCCAACCAAACCTACTGCGCGTCGCGCTTTGCGGCCTGTGATGCTCACCGTACTAGAGTACGGTTGCGCTTCTCGGCCACAAATCACGGCCGCTCGCTACGGTTTTGTTGGGTGTTCGAATATGTCCGGGTGCGATTGCAGCACACAGGTTTGCTATACTGTGCCCTTCGCTTTTTGCTTTTACGAATGAATTCGCCATGCGTCAAATTGTTCTCGATACTGAAACCACCGGCCTGAACCCGCGCACGGGCGACCGCATCCTGGAGATCGGGGCGGTCGAACTGAACAACCGCATGTTGACGGGCAACAATTTCCACCATTACATCAATCCCGAGCGCGATTCGGAAGAGGGCGCGCTGGCCGTCCACGGCCTGACGACGGAATTCCTCAGCGACAAGCCGAAATTCGCGGAAATCGCCGATGAGTTCCGCGCCTACATCGCCGGCGCCGAACTGATCATCCACAACGCCCCCTTCGATATTGGCTTCCTCAACGCGGAATTCAAGCGCCTGAACCTGCCGCCCGTGCACGAACAGGTGCATGGCGTGATCGACACCCTGGTGCAGGCGAAGGAAATGCACCCCGGCAAGCGCAACTCGCTCGACGCCCTGTGCGACCGCTACGGCGTCTCGAACGCCCACCGCAAGCTGCACGGCGCGCTGCTCGACTCCGAATTGCTGGCCGATGTCTACCTGGCCATGACGCGCGGGCAAAACAGCCTCAGCATGGAAGTGGAAGTGGAGGTGGCCGCCGACGGCGCCGCCCTGGAAATCGTGCCCTTGGCCGAAGTCATCTTCCAGAGCGCCACGGCCGACGAGCTGGCCGCCCACGAGGCCACCATCGCCGGCCTCGACAAGGCCGCCAAAGGCCAGTGCATCTGGACCGCCGTCACGGCAGCACCGGCCGCCGCCTGAGAAAAAAGCGAGGGCATGGCAAATTTCCTCCCGCCAGCCCTTGCAGATGCCGCAACACCTATGCGATAATTCGCCTCGCTTCGGGAGGTTAGCTCAGGGGTAGAGCACTGCATTCACACTGCAGGGGTCGCAAGTTCGAAACTTGCACTTCCCACCAAATTTTTCGTTTGTATTCAATGACTTAGGATTTCATATCTTGTCTGAATAGGAACTTGGGGCAAACTTGGGGCAATGGGATTTTTATTCCACCGCCTAGCCTCAACGATACGGCCGCTTTCTGCGGCCGTTTTCACATCTAGCTGGTTTCAAGCGCCTATTCAACCTCCCCTTGCTCTCAAAGCAACAAGTTCGTACACTAAGCCATGCAGGTCGTCCGCTATCGGCCAAGAGCGGACGATTTTATCGAATGACAGTCGAGGTGACTGTCATGGATTGGGACCTATTGAGAATGAAATTTAAGTTATTCAGCCTTTAC
>NZ_FTMV01000001.1 GCF_900156175.1 Janthinobacterium sp. TND4EL3 | reverse complement strand
TCGACTTGCATGTGTAAGGCATGCCGCCAGCGTTCAATCTGAGCCAGGATCAAACTCTTCAGTTTAATCTCTGTTACTTTGCCGTTTTACCGGCACCGTCATTGCTGACGGGTCGCTCACTTCAAAAACAACTGACAGGCCACTTCTTGCGAAGCGTCCTATTTCATTTATTTCTTCGTGAACATTTGATATTTTAAGTATTACAGCAATCCGAAGATCGCTGCTGCACTACATCAAATGTCCACACTTATCGACTGTTAATTGTTAAAGAACTGTATTCGGTGCTACTCTCGCGCTATCGACAAAGCGTTGTGTTTGTCAGCTGCGAAGAAGGAAGAGTATGAAGCGTTTCGGCTAATTCGTCAACCTTCTTTTTTACTACCCAGCCCCGAAAGGCCGCCCCTTTTGTGCCGCAAACCAGTGCGTCTCATCGGGGAGGCGAATCATATCAAAGACCGTCGAAGTTTGGCAAGCGCTTTTCCAGGAAAGCGTGCATGCCTTCTTTTTGTGCAGGCGTGCCGAAGGCGGCCTGGAACAAGCGACGCTCGTAGGCGACGCCATCGGTCAAGGTCGTTTCAAAGGCGCGGTTGACGCAATCCTTGATCATCATGGCCACCGAGGTCGGCATGGCGGCGATGGTCTTGGCGGCAGCCAGGGTTTCTTCCAGCAATTTATCGGCCGGCACGACGCGCGACACCAGGCCGATGCGTTCAGCCTCGGCAGCGTCGATGGTGCGCGCCGTCAACAGCAGATCCATGGCCTTGGCCTTGCCGATGGCGCGCGGCAGACGCTGCGTACCGCCTGCTCCCGGCGTGACGCCCACCTTGATTTCCGGCTGGCCGAATTTGGCGCTATCGGCAGCGATCAGGAAATCGCACATCATGGCCAATTCGCAGCCGCCACCGAGTGCGTAGCCAGCCACGGCACCCACCACGGGCTTGCGCACGCGCAAGATATGCTCCCAGTTGCGGCTGATGTAGCCCTGGGTAAAGGTATCAGGGTAAGTGTAGTCGGCCATGGCGGCGATGTCAGCGCCGGCGGCAAAGGCTTTTTCACTGCCAGTGAGCACGATACAGCCGATATTCTCGTCAGCGTCGAATTTGAGCAAGGCGTCGCCCAGCTCATTCATCATGTTGTCGTTCAAGGCGTTCAAGGCCTTGGGGCGGTTCAGACGGATGACCGCCACTTTGTCCTGGATGTCGATAATCAGGTCTTCGTATTGCATAGTGTCTCCTCTCGATGAACGGTGCAACGATTGTAGCGGCTAACGGCAGCGGCGCGACCGGTGCGCTGCTATTATTGTTAACCTGAATATTTTTTGTCGAGCAAGGTATTTTCTCCTCCCTCTTCCAGTACTGCGCCGGCCGCCTGCGCGGCGACGGCAGCGTCGCCAGCGTCAATTTCCGCCGCCTGTGGTTCAGCAACGGCCTCAATTGCTTCGGCGCGCAAATTACCTCGCTGGCCCTGCCCCTGTGCGCGGTATTGTTATTGCATGCGACGCCAGAACAGATGGGAGTATTGGTTGCCCTGCAGGCGCTGCCGTTCGCCCTGTTCGGTTTGCCTGTCGGCGTGCTGCTGGACCGGCGCAGCAAGCATCCGATCATGCTGTTCAGTGAAAGCATGTCCGGTCTGGCCCTGGCCAGCGTGGCCGTCGCCTGGTGGTGCGGCGTGCTGTCGATGCCGTGGTTATATATAGTGGGATTCATCATCGGCACGGGCTTCGTCGTCGGCGGCGGCGCCGAACAGGTGTTTCTGACCTTCCTCGTGGGCCGCGATGGCTTGATCGATGCGCAATCGAAGTTTGCGGCCACGGAATCGGCTTCGCGCCTGATCGGCCCCGGCCTGGCCGGCGTGCTGGTGCAAATGCTGTCGGCGCCCGTCGCCATCCTGTGCACGGCCTGCGGATACTTGATTTCCGTTTTCAATTTGCGCGCCATGAGCGTGCGCGACCCGCGACCGGCTCCCTCCGACAAGCACGCCTTGCGCGACATAGCCGACGGCTTGCTGTTCGTGTGGCGCGAGCCACTGCTGCGCGCATTGGCCTGGGGCGCAGGCATCTGGCATTTCCTGTTCTACGCCAGCATGGCCTTGACGGTGCTGTTCGCCACGCGCGACCTGGGCATGAGCCCTGGCGTGCTGGGCATGACGCAGATGCTCGGTGGCGCCGGCGTCCTGCTCAGCGCCTTCATCGTCAAGCCATTGACGAAACGCTATGGCGCCGGCCGCACCATCCTGATCGGCCTGGCATCGACCTCGCTCTGCTTTGCCCTGACGCCCACGATTCCCGCCCTGCTGTTCGGCAGCGCGGCGGCCAGTGCCGTGGCCTATGCCATATTGATGTTCTTTTTCGATTGCGGCGTGATGCTGTTCTTTATTCCCTACCTGGGCTTGCGCCAGAAAGTCACGCCCGACCCCATGCTGGGCCGCATGACCTCGACCATGCGTTTCCTGACGGTGGCGACGGCGCCGCTGGGTGCGCTGGCGGCCGGCTGGGTGGCGGAACATTTTGGCGTGCGCAATGGCCTGGCCTGCATTGCGGCCGGCAGCGTTGCGCTGACCATCGCCATCGTGTGGGGCACGCCGCTGCGTAGCGTGCGCACGTGAGGCGGGGAACGGGCATACACTATTGAAAGATTGCCTTGGCGACATTATTTCCACCAAAGCATGTGAGGTTTGATTTACATCAAGGTTTTAATTGATGTAAATCCATAAGCTGTCTTACATCACTTGAGGAGCACGCTATGTTTAACACCATCTTATTTCCCACCGACGGCTCACCCCTGTCCGACAAGGCGGCCGAGACCGCCCTTGCCTTCGCCCAGTTGAACAAGGCCAAGCTGGTCGCCATCAGCGTCGTGCAACCCTTCCCGTTCTCGCCGATGGCGGACGGTGGCATCGTGCTTGACGCCAGCTTGTATGAGCAACAGATGCAGGAAGCATCGCAACGCGCCATCGACAAGATCGGCGCAGCGGCGCGCGCCGCCGGCGTACCCTTCGAAGGCGTGGTGGCCGTGTCACCGAGCCCGCATGACGAAATCGTCAATGCGGCGCAAACTTACCATTGCGACATCATCCTGATGGCCTCGCATGGCCGCAAGGGCTTGAACAAGCTGTTCGTGGGCAGCGAAACGCAAAAAGTGCTGGCCCATACGCACTTGCCAGTCATGGTTCTGCGTTAAGCCAGACCACGGCTCCCCCCGCGTCGCGCGCAGCAACTCAGCGCGCCGGCGCCTGCTTCGGCAGCAACACCCACACGGCGCCGCTCTGCTTCATGCGGCCCGCATTCTCTGCCGCTTCCGCGCCAAAACCAAAGAAATAATCGACCCGGATCGGCCCGCGAATGGCGCCGCCCGTATCCTGCGCCATCACCAGGCGCTGCATGGGGATATCGCTGTTGGCTTGCGTGGTCGACAGGAACACCGGAGCACCGAGCGGCACGTAGCGCGAATCGATGGCCACCGAGCGCTGCGGCGTCAGCGGCACGCCCAGCGCGCCCTTCGGGCCCACCTTCGGGTCGGGCAGGCGCTCCTCCTTGAAGAAGACATAACTGGGATTGGCGTTGAACAATTCATCCTTGCGCGTCGGGTGGCCGGCGATCCACGCCTTGATGCCCTGCGCGGATGCCTGGCTCAGGGTCAGTTCGCCCTTGTCGACCAGGTAGCGGCCGATCGATTTATATGGATGGCCGTTTTGATCCGCATACGCCACGCGCACGGTTTCCTGCGTATCGGTCAGCTGCACGCGCCCGGAACCCTGCACTTGCAGGAAGAACGCCTCGACTTCGTCATCCACCCACAGCAATTCCTTGCCCGTGACGGACGTGGCGCGTTCGATGTCGGCGCGGGTCGCGTACGGGATCACCTTCTTGCCGACCAGCTTGCCTCGCAAGCGCATGTTCTTCAGTTCCGGATACACGCCGGACAAGTCCACTGAAACGAGATCGTCTGGCACCTTGTACAGCGGTGTCTGGTACGGACCGCCCCGCTTGCGCGCGCCATGCAGCAACGGTTCGTAGTAACCGGTCACCAAACCAGTATTGGCGCCATCGGCGGCCACCACTTGATTTGGCACAAAGAATGTCTCAAAAAACAGGCGGATGGCCTTGTCGCTGTCCGCATTCACCTGACGCGCGATCGTGCATGACTCCTTCCAGTCCGACCGCTTGACCAGCACGCCACAGGACGCCATGAAGGCGGGCCAGGCAGCGCGCATGTCGTCGCGTGCCCAGCCAGGCAAGGCGGCAAACTTGGCGGGCACGAAAGTAGGAGCAGCCACATCAGTGGCTTCCTTGGCATCTGCCGGCTTGGCCGGCACTGACTTGACGACAGTCGGGGCAATCGCCGGTGCCTTGCCAGTCGCAGCTACCGGCTCTGCTGGCGGCGTGGTACAGGCGGAAAGAGCAAGCGCGACGGCACCGACTGAAACGGGTAGACTACCGCGTGTCAACAGACGGCGGGTAAATACTAAGCTGCGGGTAAATAACATAGGGGTACGTATGTGGATCTTGATGATAGAGGCGCTGGTAGCGTTCTTCTTGCTGGCATTTATAGTCTGGTGGACCATGTATTCGGGTAAAAAACCCGCGCCACCGGCGCGCAAGCAGCTCAGCGAAGAACAGGACAGCACCGAAAAACTGAAATAAGGGGCGCGAGCCCCGGCGTTGCGTCAATGCAGGGTGCGCGGTACCGACAGCACGAACTCGGGAATCAAAGCTTCGAACTGATGGCCATCTTCGGCCACGCAGAAGTATTCGCCATGCATCGAGCCTTGCGGCGTGCCCAGCATGGTGCCGCTCGTGTATTCGAACTGTTCGCCCGGCTGCAGCAGCGGCTGGTGGCCGACGGCGCCCAGGCCGCGCACCTCTTCCACCTTGTTGTTCGCATCCGTGATGACCCAGTGGCGCGAAATCAGTTGCGCGCCAGCCGTGCCGGTGTTGACGACGCGGATCGTGTAGCTGAACACGTGCCGCCCCTGGTCCGGTGCCGATTGTTCCGGCAGATATTGCGTCTTGACCGTTACCGTAAATTCATAAGTCGCCATCATTATTCCTATTTAAACATTGCCAGTCGCATATTGCGTCGCGTGTACCGTATTGGCCACCGCGCGCCATGTATTCTGTGTTTCATTAAGGCATGGTAACGGCGCCAAGCGTAAAATAGCGCATCTTCGCATTTTCTACTTTGAGCCTTTAGCCACCATGACAACATTCCGTATCGCTCCCAGCATCCTGTCCGCCGACTTTGCCCGCCTGGGCGAGGAAGTGCGCAACGTCGTTACCGCCGGCGCCGACATCATCCACTTCGACGTGATGGATAACCATTACGTGCCGAACCTGACCATCGGCCCGCTGGTGTGCGAAGCGATCCGTCCGCACGTGCAAGTACCGATCGACGTGCATCTGATGGTCAAGCCTGTCGATCGCATTATCCCGGATTTCGCCAAGGCTGGCGCGAACATCATCACCTTTCACCCGGAAGCGTCGGATCACGTCGACCGTTCCTTGCAGCTGATCCGCGACAATGGCTGCAAATCGGGTCTGGTCTTCAACCCGGGCACGCCGCTGCACTACCTGGAGCACGTGATGGACAAGATCGACATCATCCTGATCATGTCCGTCAACCCGGGCTTCGGCGGCCAGTCCTTCATCCCGCAAGCGCTGAAGAAAATCGCCGAAGCGCGCCGCATGATCGATGAATCGGGCCGTGACATCATGCTGGAAGTCGATGGCGGCATCAAGATCGACAACATCGCCGCCGCCGCCGCCGCCGGCGCCGACACCTTCGTCGCCGGCTCGGCCATCTTCGGCAAGCCCGACTACAAGGCCGTCATCGACGCCATGCGCGCCGAGCTGGCAACAGTAAAAGGCGCCTGATGCAAGCGGGCACGGTGAAAGACCACATACTGGCCGGCGTGCGCGCCGCCATCATCGACCTCGATGGCACGATGCTCGACACCGTGCCCGATTTTCATGTCGCCATCAACGGCATGCGCGGCGAACTGGACCTGGCGCCCATCAGCGCCGAGGCCATCAAGCTGATGGTGGGCAAGGGCTCGGAAAACCTGATCCGCACAGTGCTGGCGCTCGACTTCGATGCGGCCGGCGTGGAACAGCGTTTCGAGCAGGCGATGGAGAGTTACCAGCGCCACTACCTGGCCATCAATGGCCAGTTCAGCACCCTGTATCCGGACGTGGAAGCGGGGCTGGCGGCAATGCAGGCGGCGGGCTTGCGCCTGGCCTGCGTCACCAACAAGCCGATCGCCTTCGCCCTGCCCCTGCTGAAGCAGAAAAAACTCGACGGATATTTCGAGGTCGTCTACGGCGGCGATTCGCTGCCGAAGAAAAAACCGCACCCCATGCCGCTGCTGCAAGTGTGTGCGGACTTCGACCTGGCGCCGGCCAAAGTGGTGGCCATTGGCGACTCCTCGAATGACGCGCAAGCGGCACGGGCTGCGGCTTGCCCCGTGTTGACGGTACCGTATGGCTACAACCACGGACACTCTATACACGAGACCGATTCCGATGGTATAGTAAATACGCTGCTCGAAGCGGCGCATTTTATTAGCATGCACAACAGACCAGCATACTGACCAACCCCAACACCATATCGTGAACACGTTTCTCATCAAAAAACACAATGTCACCCAAACCGGCTCGATTGAGGCCTGGCTTTGGCGACGCTGGCAATCCTGGCAGGCCTGAGGGCCGAGCCGTGTAAGATTGCTGTCGGCTGCACGCGCACCGGCAGGTTTTTTGATAACCCACCGCAGGGTTTGTGCATCGCGCACACTTGTACCCTGACGGCATGGAGAGACACATGACCGAACTCGAATTCAAATCGCTGGCCCAGCAAGGCTACAACCGCATCCCCCTGATCGCGGAAGCCTTCGCCGACCTGGAAACGCCGCTCACCCTGTATTTGAAACTGGCGCAGACCCAGCAAGGCGGCAAGAACACCTTTTTGCTCGAATCCGTCGTCGGCGGCGAGCGCTTCGGCCGCTACTCGTTCATCGGCTTGCCCGCCACGACCGTCTTGCGCAGCCACGGCAGCCGCACGGAAATCGTCAGGAACGGCGCCGTGATCGAAGAGCACGAAGGCAATCCGCTCGACTTCATCGAACAGTACCAATCGCGCTTCAAGGTGGCCCTGCGCCCCGGCATGCCGCGCTTCTGCGGCGGCCTGGCCGGCTACTTCGGCTACGACACCGTGCGCCACATCGAGAAAAAGCTGGCCGGCGGCGCGCCGAAAGACGACCTGAACCTGCCCGACATCCAGTTGATGGTGACGGAGGAACTGGCCGTCATCGACAACCTGTCCGGCAAGCTGTACCTGATCGTCTACGCCGACACCACGCAGCCCGAGTCATTCAGCAAGGCGCGCCAGCGCCTGAAAGACTTGCGCATGATGCTGCGCCGCGGCGTCGACGCGCCCGTGACCAGCGCCTCGGTACGCACGGAAACCATCCGCGACTTTTCCAAGGAAGACTACCTGAAGGCGGTCGCCAAGGCGCACGAGTACGTGATGGCCGGCGACCTGATGCAGGTGCAGATCGGCCAGCGCATCCGCAAGCCTTATGTCGATTCGCCGCTGACCCTGTACCGGGCCTTGCGTTCACTCAATCCGTCACCGTATATGTACTTCTATAATTTCGGTGACATGCAGATCATCGGTGCTTCGCCCGAGATTTTGGTGCGCAACGAAACGACGGCGGACGGCGGCAAGAAGGTCACGCTGCGCCCCATCGCCGGCACCCGTCCGCGCGGCGCCACGCCAGAGCGCGACGCCGAACTGTCGGCCGAACTGCTGGCTGACCCGAAAGAGATCGCCGAGCACGTGATGCTGATCGACCTGGCGCGCAACGACATCGGCCGCATTGCGGAGACGGGCAGCGTCAACGTCACCGACCGCATGGTCATCGAGAAATACTCGCACGTGCAGCACATCGTCTCGAACGTGGAAGGCACCTTGAAGGATGGCCTGTCGAACCTGGACGTGCTGCGCGCCACCTTCCCCGCCGGCACCCTGACGGGCGCGCCGAAAGTGCGCGCCATGGAAGTGATCGACGAACTGGAAATCACCAAGCGCGGCATCTATGGCGGCGCCTGCGGCTATCTGTCGTTTGGCGGCGAAATGGACGTGGCGATCGCCATCCGCACGGGCGTGATCAAGGACGGCATGCTGTACGTGCAGGCCGCGGCCGGCATCGTCGCCGACTCGGTCCCCGAAATGGAATGGCAGGAAACCGAAAACAAGGCGCGCGCCGTGCTGCGCGCCGCCGAACAAGTGCAAGATGGCCTGGATGGGGAGTTTTAAGATGCTGCTAATGATCGACAACTATGACTCCTTCACCTACAACATCGTGCAGTATTTCGGCGAGTTGGGCGAAGACGTACGGGTCTACCGCAACGACGAAATCACGATCGAACAAATCGAGGCGCTGAATCCGGACCGCATCTGCATCTCGCCCGGCCCGAAAGCGCCGGCACAGGCGGGCATTTCGGTGGAAGTGCTCAAGCACTTCGCCGGCAAGAAGCCGATACTGGGCGTGTGCCTGGGCCACCAGGCCATCGGCGAGGCGTTTGGCGGAAAAGTCATCCGCGCCAAGCAGGTCATGCATGGCAAGACTTCCCTCATCGCGCATACGGGCGTGGGCGTCTTCAAGGACATCCCCAGCCCCTTCACAGTGATCCGCTACCACTCTTTGGCGATCGAACGCGCCTCGCTGCCTTCCTGCCTGGAAGTGACGGCGTGGACGGACGACGGCGAAATCATGGGCGTGCGCCACCGGGAATACGATATCGAGGGCGTGCAATTCCACCCCGAATCGATCCTCTCGGAGCACGGCCACGCCCTGCTGAAGAATTTCCTCGAGCGCTGATCCCATGCGCACGCCCCGGCGTGCCATCAGTGTCCTCCTGCGCCATCATTGAAGAAGGAAGCATCATGCCGATCACCCCACAAGAAGCCCTGCTGCGCTGCATCGAACACCGCGAGATCTTTCACGACGAAATGCTGTACCTGTTCCGCCAGATCATGTCCGGGGAAATGTCGCCCACCATGATCGCGGCGCTGACCATGGGCTTGCGCGTGAAAAAGGAAACCATCGGCGAAATCGCCGCCGCCGCGCAAGTGATGCGCGAGTTTTCCACCAAGGTGCCCATGGCCGACACCACCAACCTGCTCGACATCGTCGGCACGGGCGGCGACGGCGCGCACACCTTCAATATTTCCACCGCCTCGATGTTCGTGGCGGCGGCAGCGGGCGCCCGCGTGGCCAAGCATGGCGGGCGCAGCGTGTCGTCCTCGTCCGGCAGCGCCGACGTGCTCGATTCCCTCGGCGTCAACATCAATCTGCAGCCCGAGCAGATCGCCCAGTCCATCGCGCAAACGGGCATCGGCTTCATGTACGCACCGAACCACCATGCAGCCATGAAGCATGCCGCGCCTGTGCGCAAGGAACTCGGTGTGCGCACGATTTTCAATATCCTCGGTCCGCTGACCAATCCCGCCGGTGCGCCGAACATCCTGATGGGCGTATTCCACGCCGACCTGGTCGGCATCCAGGTGCGCGTGCTGCAGCGCCTGGGCGCACAGCATGCGATCGTCGTGTATGGCCGCGACAATATGGATGAAGTGTCGCTGGGTGCCGCCACCATGGTGGGTGAACTGATCAACGGCGAAATCCGCGAATATGAAATCCATCCCGAAGATTTCGGCATGTCGATGATCGCCAGCCGCAACCTGAAGGTGGCCGACTCCGTCGAATCGAAGGCGAAGATGATGGAAGCACTGCGCGGCGAACCCGGCGCAGCCAGCGACATCGTGGCCCTGAACGCAGGCACGGCGCTGTACGCGGCCGGCGTGGCCAGCTCGATCGAAGACGGCCTGGCGCGCGCGCGCAGCGCCGTCAGTTCGGGCGCCGCGCTGGCGAAACTCGACCAGTTCGTGCGCGTGACGCAGCAACTGGGCGCCCCGGCGCAAGCGTAAGCCATCCGCCCTCCCTTATAGAATAGCGACCATCATGTCCGACATACTCGATAAAATCCTGGCCGTGAAGGCCGATGAAGTGGCCAAGGCCAAAGCCCATCGCAGCCTGGCCAGCCTGCGCGGCGACGTGGAAAGCGACGGCGCCCTGCGCGCCGGCCTGCGCGGCTTTGAAGCCAGCCTGCGCCAGCACATCGCCGCCGGCAAGCCCGGCATCATCGCCGAAGTGAAAAAAGCGTCGCCGTCGAAAGGCGTGATCCGCGCCGACTTCCGCCCGGCGGACATCGCCGCCAGCTATGCGGCGCATGGCGCGGCCTGCCTGTCCGTGCTGACGGACGAGCAGTTCTTCCAGGGATCCGTGGATTATCTGCAGCAAGCGCGCGCCGCCTGCGCCATTCCCGTGCTGCGCAAGGATTTCATGGTCGACATGTACCAGATCTATGAAGCGCGCGCCATGGGCGCCGACTGCATCCTGCTGATCGTCGCTGCGCTCGACCATGGCCTGATGGCGGAGATGGAAGCCTGTGCCCACGAACTGGGCATGGGCGTGCTGATCGAAAGCCACGACGGCAAGGAACTGACGGCGGCCCTCAAGCTCAAGAGCGCGTTGATCGGCATCAACAACCGCAACCTGCGCACCTTCGATACCTCGCTCGACACCACCATCGGCCTGCTGCCGCGCATACCGCAAGACAGATTGATCATCACGGAATCGGGCATCCTCAATACGGCGCACGTGAAACGCATGCGCGACGCCAACGTGCACGCCTTCCTGGTAGGTGAGGCGTTCATGCGCGCGCCAGACCCGGGCGTGGAGCTGGAACACCTGTTCAGCTAAACCATGGTAGGCTGGCAGCCATGAGACACGCAATTTTCATCGTTGCCGCCGCCAGCCTGCTGACAGCCTGCCAGATTGCGCCACCGCCAGTGGGCCGCACGCCCTCGCCAGTGGAGCGCACGCCCCCTGGCACGCCGGCAGCGATACAGCTCGCCGCCAGCATCGATGACTACAAATCCCTGGTAGCGCAGCAGATCATGGCCGCCAACGCAGAATACACGTTCACTGGGCGCCTGCCGCCCATGCTGCCGGCCATCGTGGTGATTGACCTGAGCGTGGGTCCCGACGGCGAGCTGAAAAGCGTGCGCGTGCACCGTTCGCGCGACAGCGAAGCATCTGCCGCGGCGCTGGCCGCCGTGCGGCGCGTGCAGGTCCTCTTTCCGCCGGCGGCACACCTGATGCGCAGCCACGCCAAAACTTTTGATTTTTCCGAAACCTTCCTGTTCAACGAGCAGTACCGGTTCCAGCTGCGGACCTTGTCCGGTCCTCAGTAAAGCCGGTGGTATCGAATTCAATACGGTCGCGTCCCCGCTCCTTGGCCAGGTACAGGGCCGCATCCGCGCGCGACAGCAGCTGCTCCAATCCTTCCAGCACCGATGCCTGGCAAGCGACGCCGATGCTGACCGTACACGATGGCAGTCCCGCGTGGTTAGGCTCACGCAGCAAGGCGCGAATGCGTTCAGCAACACCCAAAGCGTTATGCGGATGCATGTCCGGCATCAGCACGACGAATTCCTCGCCACCGAAGCGCGCCACACAATCCGATTCGCGCAGGGCGCCGCCAATGATGGTGGCCACATGCGCCAGCACCTGGTCGCCCACCGCGTGACCGTAACGGTCATTGATCGATTTGAAGTAATCGAGGTCGATGCTAAGTAAGGTCAACGGCTGACGGCGCCGGTGCAGATTGCCTATCTCGCGCGCGTAGGCGTCGCCGAAGCCGCGCCGGTTCAGCACCTGCGTCAGCGGATCGTGGGTCGAGCGGCGCTCCAGTATCTGCTGCAGGCGCCGCGTCGCCACCGTCATGAAGCCCACCGTCAGCAGCAGCGCCATGAAATTGGCGACTGCCAGATAGATGCCGGCTGGCGTGCCGGTTACCGTCAGGTTCACGCTGGCGCCGCCATGCAGCACAGCCGACACGCCGCGCGCCAGCACCACGATGGCTTGCAGCAGCATCAGCGCACCAAAGAAAAAACTCGAAAAATGGCGCTCGCCATGGTGCCACACCAGCTGCACCTGGCGCGCATAAAACAGGAAAACCAGCAGCGAGAAGACGGCCACGCGGGCCGAGAAATCGGGGTGCACCAGCAGCCACCAACTACTGCCGGCGATGGACAGGACAAGTATCAGAAAATAGGCGCGGCGGCTGGGCGCCAGGCCATAGAATTTCTCAGTGCCCAGCATCGACAGACCGATGCCGGCCACCAGCACGGCATTGGCCGCGATCAGGGACAAGGCGGGCGGCAGCACTTCGCGGGTGCCGAACAGCAGGGACGAACACACCAGCAACAGCAAGCCGGCCGCCCAATGTCCCAGGCCATGCACCTCGCGCCGAAAACTGCGATATACCGAAAACATGACGACGCTCATCGCCCCGCACATCAGGGTCGTCATCAACATAATCGTTCGAGGATCGAGGGTTTGCACGTTGGGCGCGATCTAAAATAAGCAGTTCGGCAATTTTAGTTTAGTTAGAGAACAATTAGTTCATTTGCGGTAAATATGATGGTACTGCGCCAATATCAGCGGTTGAGTTGCATTTGAGAAATTGCACATTGAAATGAAAAACCGGCCATCAAGGCCGGCTTTCTGTCTTACTGCATGACAAACAGCATCATGCCGCGCTAGGACGCTTCGGTCCCGTGGCTTTCTTTGGTGCCGGCAGCAGGGTCAAGCTGACGCCCGGCACGCGGTCGCCCTGCAGCACGGCCGTAAACGTCATCAACTCGTCGCGGCGGAAGGCGTGGATGGCTACCCTGGCGCCGACGGCGTAGCGGCCCAGCAAGGTATCCAGATTGGCCGGGTTGCCCGTCACGCGCAAGCCATCAATGGCCACCAGCACGTCGCCCGCCGACAGGCCGGCCACGTGGGCGCCGCCGCCCTGGTGCACCTGCGCCAGTTTGGCGTCGTTGCCGTCGCGGCCCAGATTGACGTCCAGGCTGGCTTTTTCCGCCTTGCGCGCGTCGCTGTACTTCACGCCGAACGGTGCCAGCAAGCGCGCCAGCGGTACGTCGTCCGTGCCGCGGATGTAGCGCTCGAAGAACGGTTTCATGCGGGTGCCGGAGACCTCATCGAACAGGGCTTCGACTTCGGCCGGCGTCACGCCGCGCGCCTTGCCCTTGTAGAAATCGCGGCCATAGCGCTGCCACAGCGCCTGCATCACGTCGTCCAGCGATTGCTCGCCATGCGTCTTGCTGCGGATCGTCAGGTCGAAAGCCAGCGCGATCAGCGAACCCTTGGTGTAGTAGCTGACGATGGCGTTCGGCGCATTTTCATCCTGGCGGTAGTACTTGCCCCAGGCGTCGAAACTGGAATCGGCCACGCTCTGCTTGGTGCGGCCGCTGCCGCGCAGGACGCTGTTGACGGTTTTCCCGAGCAGCTTGAAATAGGCCGCTTCGTCGATCAGGCCCGCGCGCACGAGCATCAGGTCGTCGTAGTAGCTGGTGAAGCCTTCGAAGAGCCACAGCAGCGGCGAATAGCTTTCCGCCTGCAGGTTGTACGGCGCAAAAGCGGCAGGCTTGATGCGCTTGACGTTCCAAGTGTGGAAGTACTCGTGGCTGCACAGGCCCAGGAATTTCAGGTAGCCGTCGCCGATTTCCGTACTGGTCGACGCCGTCGTCGGCAGGTCGGCGCGCGCGCAGATCAGCGCCGTCGAGGCACGGTGTTCGAGGCCGCCGTAACCGTCGCCGACGGCCATGGTCATGAACACATAGCGGTGCATCGGCGCTTTTTTTGTCTTCGGCTCGAAGAAGGCGATCTGCGTTTCGCAGATGGCTTTCAGGTCGCGGCACAGACGATCCAGGTCCAGGTTCGGCACCTTGCCCGTGACGACGATATCGTGCGGCACGCCATGCGCCTTGAAGGTAGCCAGCGCGAAGTCGCCCATTTCCACGGGGTGGTCGATCAGCTCATCGTAGTTGGCCGCCTGGTAGCTGCCGAAGCCATAACGTTTCGCTTTCAATTCCGGCAGGGTGGTGGCCACGCGCCAGGTCTTGCAGGCCGCATCCTTGGGCTGCACGATATGCACTTCATGGGCGTCGGATTCCTGGCCCAGCACGCGCAGGAATACGCTGGTGCCGTTGAAGAAGCCGTGATTCTGGTCCAGGTGGGCGGCGCGCACCGACAGGTCCCAGGCGTAGACGTCGTATTCGACCGTCAACGGCCCCTTGCATGGGGCGGCTTGCCATGAATGCTTGTCCAGCTTGGCCAGCGCCACGGCCTTGCCCTCGGACTCGGCGCGGATGCTGACGATGTTGCGCGAAAATTCACGGATCATGTAACTGCCCGGTATCCAGGCCGGCAAGGCCAATACCTGGCCGATGGCGGCCGGCGACTTGACCGTCAAGGTCACCTTGAACATGTGGCCGGCCAGATCAGCGGCGGCGATGCTGTAGATGATGCCGGCGGCGGGAGCTGTCTTCGGTGCTGCGGCTTTGCTTGTGGCCTTGCCGGCGGCTTTTGCGGTGATTTTTTTAATCGGTGCTTTCTTCATGTTTTCCTCGTGTTGGGCATGTCTTCCCGGGAGCGCCACTGCCCCGCCTTACAAATCGTCAGGTGTATCAATATCGCGCAAGATGCCGCCGTCGTCCACTGTCACTTCGCA
Source organism: Janthinobacterium sp. TND4EL3 (assembly GCF_900156175.1). Lineage (GTDB taxonomy): Bacteria > Pseudomonadota > Gammaproteobacteria > Burkholderiales > Burkholderiaceae_D > Janthinobacterium. The sequence continues at coordinate 787,430 of NZ_FTMV01000001.1, read as the reverse complement.
CACGGCATGGCTGTTGACGATGCTGCGCGCGCCCTGGTCGCCAGCGAGCGCCAGCAGCAGCGGCAAGTGAAAGGCGCTGAACGCGACAGGATTGCCGCGCCGTCCCTGGAACACGGGCACGGCGATGTGCGCGCCATCGCCGACGGCTTGCGACAAGGCGGCGATTGTAGCCGCTTCCACGAAAGGCATGTCGCCCAGGGCGATCAGCCAGCCCGGCGCGCCACGCACATAATCGATGGCGCAGGTGAGCGAGGCGGCCATGCCCGTGTCGGCGTCATGGCAGACGCGCACCTCGCAGCCCAGCGCGCCGAGCACGCGCGCCACCTGCGTGTCGTCGGCGCGCACCACGGCCAGCACGCGCGGCAAGGCCGCCAGCATGGCTTTTGCTGCCGCCGTTACCACCGCCAAGCCCGCATGCGGGCCTTCGGCCAGCGGCTGCAATAATTTATTCTGTACGCCGGAAGGGTCGAACCTGCGCCCTCTTCCGGCTGCCAGCAAGATGCCGACCGTACTCAAAAAGCCGCTGCCGTCATGCCGCCGCCAAATCAAACGGCAGCTTGCGCAGACGCTTGCCCGTCAGGGCGAACAGCGCGTTGGCGAAAGCGGGCGCCAGCGGCGGCACGCCCGGTTCACCCATGCCCGTCGGCGCGTCGCCCGACGGCACCAGGTGCACCTCGATCACCGGCATGTCGGGCATGCGCGGCACCGTGTAGTCGCCGAAGTTCTGCTGCTCCACCACGCCATCCTTGAGCGTGATGGCCGCGCCAGGGATGGTCATGCCCAGCGCCATCAGCGCGGCACCCTGCACTTGCGCCTCGATCGTCAATGGATTGACGGCCAGGTTGCAATGCACGCCCGCCCATACCTGGTGCAGCTTGGGCGCGCCGTCCACCACCGAGGCCGTCACCACGTAGGCGACCACGGAATTGAACGATTCATGCATGGCCACGCCCCAGGCCTGCCCTTTCGGCAGCTTCTTCCTGCCGTAGCCCGACTTGGCCACGGCCAGGTCCAGCGCGGCGATGTGGCGCGTGTGCTTGGCGTCGATCAGCTGCTTGCGGTAGGCGACGGGGTCCATCTTCGCCACGTGCGCCGCTTCGTCGATCAGGGTTTCCATGACGAAGGCCGTATGCGTCGAGCCGACGGAGCGCCACCACAGCACGGGCACGTTCGCCTTGGCCGTGTGCACGGACAGCTTCATCGGCAGGGTGTACGGCTCGCCCATGCCTTCGACCATGGTGCCGTCGACGCCATTTTTCACCATGAAGGCCTCAAAGGGCGTGCCGGCCATGATGGACTGGCCCACGATGGTGTGGTCCCAGGCGAGTATCTTGCCCTTGGCGTCGAGGCCGATCTGCGCGCGGTGCACGTGCGACGGCCGGTAATAGCCGCCCTTGATGTCATCCTCGCGGCTCCACATGAGCTTTAACGGACCGCTCTTGCCCGCCGCGCGGTATGCCTTGGCGACATTGACTGCTTCGACCACGTAGTCGGACGAGGGCACGGCGCGCCGGCCGAAGCCGCCGCCGGCCATCATCGTGTGCAGGGTCACCTGCTCCGCTTTCAGGCCGGAAGTAGCGGCAATCGCCGCCTGGTCGCCCGTCTGGAACTGCGAACCCACCCACATCGTGCATTTGTCGGCTTGCAGGTCGACCACGCAGTTGAGCGGCTCCATCGGCGCGTGCGCCAGGTAGGGGAACTCGTAGACGGCTTCGATTTTCTTCGGCGCCTTGGCCAGTGCGGCGACGTCGAATGCGCGCGCCACCGTGCCCGGCGTTTTCGCCAGCGCCTTGAAAGCCGCCAGCTGCTTGTCGCTGCTGACCTTTTCGACGGCGCTGCTGTCCCATTCGATCACCAAAGCGTCGCGCCCCTGCTTGGCCGGCCAGTAGCCGTCGGCGATGACGGCCACGCCGCTGCCGCCACGGTCGGTTTTGACTTCCAGTACTTCCAGCACGCCCTTGATGGCTTTCGCCTTGCTGGCGTCGAATTTCGCCACCTTGGCGCCAAACACGGGCGGGCGCGCCACCATCGCCACTTTCGCGCCGGGCGGCTTGAAGTCGATGCCGAACTGCTGTTTTCCCGTGGACTTGGCGGCCGCGTCCAGGCGTTTCACGGGCTTGCCGATGATGGAAAAATCGCGCGGGTCTTTCAGCTTGACGGTGGCGGGCACCGGTTGGCGCATGGCGGCGTCGGCAAACTCGCCATACGTCGCCTTTTGCCCGCCGGGACCATACAGCACGCCTTTCGCGGCGCGCACCTGGTCGGGATTGACTTTCCACTGCGCGGCGGCGGCGGCCACCAGCATGGCGCGCGCCTTGGCGCCGATTTCACGGTACTGCGTAAACGAATGGGCGATGCTGCCCGAGCCGCCCGTCATCTGCATGCCATAGGCCGCATCCTTGTACTGCTCGCCGGCTGGCGCCAGCGCGCCGTGCACCAGGCTCCAGTCGGCGTCGAGTTCCTCGGCGATCAGCATGGGCAAGCTCGTTTGCACGCCCTGGCCGAATTCCAGCCGGTTCACCTGCACCGTCACCGTGTTATCGGGGGCGATGTGCAAAAAGGCGTTCGGCGCATACACGGGCTTGGCGGGAGCGGCATCGGCCGCCTGCGCCAGCTTGCCCGCGCCGGGCAGGAAAAAGCCCAGCATCAGGCCGCCGCCCGCCGCCGCGCCGGCCTTCATGAAGCCGCGCCGCGACACGCCGCCCGCATCCGGCTCCGCCGACGATGCCAGCGCCGCGCCCAGGGTCACGCCGCCATGCTGCAATGCTTGCTGATTCAACCATTCGATACGCATGTCGTTCTCCTCAGGCCAGGGTCTTGGCCGCGTCCTTGATGGCCGCGCGGATACGTTGATAGGTGCCGCAGCGGCAGATATTGCCACTCATGGCGCCGTCGATGTCGGCATCGCTGGGCGCCTTGTTCGTGCGCAGCAGCGCCGTGGCGCTCATCACCTGGCCGCTTTGACAGTAGCCGCATTGCGGCACATCATGGCGCACCCATGCCGCCTGCACGGCCTTGCCCACCTGGTCGTTTTCCATCGCTTCGATGGTGCTGATCTTTTGCGCTCCGACCGAGGAAATCGGCGTGATGCACGAGCGGATGGGCTGGCCGTCGAGGTGCACCGTGCAGGCGCCGCACAGGGCCGCGCCGCAACCGAACTTGGTGCCGGTCATGTTCAGGTTGTCGCGCAGCGCCCACAGGATGGGCGTGGATGGATCGGCGTCGACCTGCGTGTCGTGCCCGTTGATATTCAATGTAATCATCTGCTGCTCCCCCTTTGAATTGTTATTGAGTCTACAAACAACACCTGATCATACGACAGCGGAAAAAAAAGCAAAAAAAAGCGCGCCTTGCGAGGGCGCGCCGTCCAGCCTTCCTGGCGACAGCCCGGATTATTTGATGGTCGAGAGTTTCTGTTCCAGGGTCTTCGTATCGATGGCGCCCGGAATGCGGCTGCCGTCGGCAAAGAAGATGGCGGGCGTGCCCGAAACGCGCAACTGCTGTCCCAGCGCGAGGATTTTTTCGTGCGGGTTGGCGCAATTGGCAGCGACCGTGGCGGGCACTTTACCGTTCAGCATCCAGTCATCCCAGGCCTTGTTGCGGTCTGGGGCGCACCAGACATTGCGCGACTTGACGATGGAATCGGGCGACAGGATGTTGTACATGAAGGTGTAAACGGTGACGTTGTCGATTTCCTTCAGCGCATTCTGGCGGAAGCGCTTGCAATAGCCGCAGTTCGGATCTTCGAACACGGCGATCACGCGCTTGCCGTTGCCCTTGACGGTTTTCATGGCCGAATCGAGCGGCAGGTCGGAGAACTTGATGCGGTTGACTTCGTCCAGGCGCACCTTGGTCAGGTCTTGCGAGGTCTTGGCGTCGAAGACGTGGCCGACGAACAGATATTGCGCATTCTTGTCCGTGTACAGGATGTCGCCGCCCGTGCGCACTTCATACAGGCCGCCATACGGCGTTTCCTTGACCGAGTCCACCTTGGCGCCTTCGCCCAGGCGCGGCTCGATCAGCTTTTTGATGCTCGCTTCCGTCGGCGTTTCCGCACCGGCGCACGACATCATCAGGCCCGAGGCCATCAGCAAGGCGATTTTGCTCATGCTTCTGTTCATTGTTATCACTATCACTTCTCCACTTGAAACGCCTGGCGAACTGGCACCTGGCCCGACGTCGTTATCTCTTTGACAAAACGATCGCCGCAGACCAGCTGCGGCGACCTTGAATTTCCACACCTGCCATTATCCGGCGCTATCTTAAGATTTACTGATGTCCCAATGCGTGCGCAATCATTTTCCGCTTCAGGGCAGGTAATTTGTCCAGCAAGTTTAATCCCAAATTGCGAACCACGCGCAACGGTTCCAGATCGGCGCCGAACAGCCGCGCCAGGCCATCGGTGGCCAGCTGCATCAGCAGCACGTCTTCCTTGCGCGCGCGCGCATAGCGGGCCAGCACGCGCTCGTCGCCGATGCCGCGGTGCGCTTCGCGTTCGCCGATCGTCTTGACCAGCTGCGCCACGTCGGCAAAGCCCAGGTTCATGCCGTGGCCCGCCATCGGGTGCACCACGTGTGCGGCGTCGCCGACCAAAGCCACGCGCGGCGCCACCATGGCGTGCGGACGCATCAGGGTCAGCGGGAACGCGCGCACCAGCTCCGGCTGCAGCGGCGTGAGCTTGCCCAGTTTATCGTGGCAATACGCTGCCAGGCGCGCGGCCAGGGCGTCGGCCGATTCGCTCATCAAGGTATCGGCCAGCGCATCGGGCGCCGACCAGACCAGCGAAACACGCTCGCCCGGCAGCGGCAGCAGCGCGACGATGCCTTCGCTGCCCGTAAACCACTGGTGGGCGGCGCCATGGTGCGGCTTTTCGCAGGCGAAGTTGCTGACCACGCCGCGCTGGCCGTACGAGCGGTAATCGAGGCCGATGTCGCATTGGCCCCGCACCCACGATTGGGCGCCGTCCGCGCCGACCACCAGCGCGCAGGTAATGGTGTCGCCGCCGTCGAGGTGCACGATGGCCGAGTCATTCGTCCATTCCATGCGGCTGGCGCGGCCCTGCACCACGCTGACGTTCTGCGCGAACTTCAGGGCCGCGTCCAGCGCCTGGCCCAGGTTGCGGTCTTCGATGATCCACGCCAAAGTACCCACATGGGCGCCGTAGGCGTCAAAACCAAGTCCGCCCGCCTGCGCGCCGTCGCCGTTGACAAGCATGGCGTCAACGGGCGCCACCCTGTCGCCCTCCAGCGCGCCCCATACCTTCAGCGACGACAGCAGCTGGTGCGCCGTGTGATTGAGCGCATACACGCGCACATCCCAGCTCGCTTCGACCGGCCTGGCGGCAGGTGCCGGAGGACTCGCCGGGGATAACAGGGTGACGCTTTGCCCTGCCTGGGCAAGCGCCAGCGCCGTGGTTTTCGCGATGGCGCCGTTGCCGACGATGCAAACGTCGCTGTGGCTATGCATGAAGCGCCGCATGGTGGGGGAAGTGGGACTATTCATGCGGTCATTATAGCGTTTGCCCCATGCTTTTCAGATAGTCCGGAAGTACAGTACGCATGCCCAAGATCAAGCACCGCCATCGCGCTCATGCAGCAGTCCTCTCGAGTCAGTAACGATGTCCAGACTATGCGCCCATGCGTTATTGAAATAAATAGTATTTATATCAAATAATTTTTGACTCACAGGCAAATAAAACGATGCTGATGCAGGAAATACGGGAAAAGATGCTGCCGGCTCTTGCATTCCCGTTTTGGTCTGCTATAATTCGCCACCTTGGCCTGGTAGCTCAGTCGGTAGAGCAGAGGATTGAAAATCCTTGTGTCGGTGGTTCGATTCCGCCCCGGGCCACCAAGAATTCGCAGTACTTTCAAAAACGCCACCTTCGGGTGGCGTTTTTGCGTTGGCGGCAAGCTTTGGCCTGCCGCCACATTGCTATTTTGCGCTCGCCATCAGCGCGCGGATCGCCGCTTCCGAAATGGGGCCATCGGGATTCTTGGCGGCAATAATGGTGGCCGCCGTTTCCAGCAGCGCCAGCGCCTGCACCCGCTGCCCCGAGTAGAGCGCCAGGCGGCCGCGCTGGTAAGCCAGCCGGCCGTCCCAGTCCAACAGCACTTGCGCATGTCCCAGCGTGTCTGCCTGCAAGCCTTGCAGCAAGGCCGCCACGCCATCGGTACGGCGCTGCTGCAGGCGGCAGTGGGCAAGCTGGTAGCGATTCCATTGCACCGACGCGCTGTCTTCCGCATTGTCAACGCGCACGTCGCGCAAGGTATCGATGAACAACTGCTCCGCCTCTCCATAGCGGCCCATGCCGACATACGCGAGCGCGGCGGAAGAACGCGCACCGATGGAATGGAACGACTGCGGTCCCTTGAGCCGGCCATAAACGGGGCTGGCCGTCATATAGGCATCGACTGACTCCTGGTAGCGCTGCGCCTTGTAATACGCGGCGCCCAAAATGTCGTACGCCAGCGCCGTGCGCGTATTCTCCATGCCCAGCGCCGCCTTCAGGCAGTGCGCGCTGGCGTTCAACATGGCAATGGCTTCGTCCACCCGGTTCAGATAGCTGTACGTCGACGCCAGGCCAAGGCGCGTAAAACAGGTGCGCGCCCCTTGCGCCCCATAGCGCGTTTCCTGCAGGGCAATCAATTTACGGAAATATTTTTCCGCTTCCCCGTAGTCTTTCGCCATGCGACTGGCATCGGCATACACCGTCATCGCGTGCTCCTCGATGGCATGCGGCGGCTGCGGCATGGTGGCCAGTATCTGCAAGGCGCGGCGCGTTTGCTCGACACCGAGCTTTTCGTCGAATGCGTTCGTGGCCAGCCCGGCACGAGCCAGCCAATAACCGGCCTCGATGACCGGATGCCGGCCCTGGCGGCTGGCCAGCCAGCGCTCGACAATATCAAGCTCCGCCTGCGCCTCACGGGTCTGCGTCACTTCCATCATGTCGCTGGCCAGGTTGACGCGGATCTGCGCCAGTTGCTCGCTATCGGCAGGCAGCGCCTGGCCTGCACGCAGGGCAAGACGGCCTTCGGCTATGGCGGCCTGATGCTCGGTCAAGCCCGAAAAGGTCTTTTGCATCGCCTCGTGCAGCGCCACCTGCACTTCCGGCGCGCTGTCCTTGAAGCGGCCATCGATGGCCAGCGCGGCCTTCCTGGCCGCCTCCAGCATGGTCACGCCGGCACGGCCGCTGATGGAGGGATTGGCCTGGGCAATCAAGTCTTCGCTGAGGAAGCGGTTCATCGCCTGCCCCACCGCCACTTGCCGCAGCAGGGCTTGCTGATCGCGCCGCGCCTGCTGATAGAACACCAGGCTGGCCGCCAGACCAACAGCGAGCACGGCCAGCGATACCAGCATCCATGGCCGCTGTGCCTTGAAACGGCGCACGCGCGCACGCTCCAGTTGCGCCGCTTCCTGCGCCGCGTGCTCGGCCTGCGCCTGCGCCCGGCGCGCGTCCAGGCTGCGCAGCCGCTCGGCCAGCAAAGCCACGCTGGCCAGTCGGCGCAAGGGATCGCCATCGGTGGCCTGGGCGATATCGTCGGCCAGCAGGCTGTCGGCAATGTCGCGCTGCCAGCCCGGCATCAATGGCCGCTGCATGTCACCCACCAGCAGCTGGTACAGAATGACGCCCAGCGCAAATACGTCGCTGCGCTGCGTCGTTGCGCCGCCGGCGAACAATTCCGGTGCAATATACATGGGCGTGCCCTGCGACACGTCGCTGCCGACGCCGTGCGTGCCCGTCATGCCAAGTTGCGTGATGGCAAGCTGCTCCAGCCGGCCCGGTTCGAGCAGGCGCGCGCTGCCAAAGTCGGTCAGCCGCGCTTGCCAGCCTGCCGCCACTGGCGCGATCAGGATATTTTGCGGCTTCAAGTCCTTGTGCAGCACGCTCACGCCATGCGCGGCGGCCACGGCATCGGCAATTTGCAGGAACAGCGACAGACGCGCCGCGTCATCGAGCTGCGCCAGGCGTCCATCCTGCCGGCTCCACTCCAGCAGATTGTCGCCGCCAAACTCGCTTTCCATGAAAAACGGCGGCTGCTCGAAATTCCAGTCCAGCACCATGGCGATGTCGGGCCGCGGACCCAGTTCATCACGCAGGAAGCGCGAAATCGTCGTTTCCCGCTTCAGCGAGGCCAGATACTGCGCATCGGTGGCAAACTTGAACACGCGGCGCTCGCCACTGGCCGCTTCGCGGGCCAGCCAGACTTCGCCCGAAGTGGACTGGCCGAGAATGCGTTCCAGGCGAAAATGCTCACGCCCCGGCACGGCTTGTCCGGGCGCCAGGGCGATCTGGCTTTCAAAGGTCTTGCCGACGACTACCCGGTCGCCGTCGCCCGTAATGCGGTAACCCTGGCGCGGCACGGTTTCGATGAGACTCGCATGCGACTCCCCGAGAGCATTGCGCAAGCGGTTGACGGCCGTCGCCAGGGCTTCCTTGCTGGCCGAACCGCCCTTCCAGACGATGGCCTCGAGCTCGCTGCGCGAGACAATCTCATGGCGTCGCGCCAACAAGGCCGACAACAAGGCGCGCCCCTGGGGATGAATTTCCACCCGCAAGCCATTCACCGACAGCTCGCCGCTGGCCTCGTCAAACTCGACCGGCCCAAAACGGTAGCGATACAAATTGCCCATTGCTTTCCTTGTTGTTATCGATGCACCAACATGCGTGGCGTCGTGCCGCACCACAAGTTAAACGAAATGATAACAAATTAAACAAGTTTCCTAGCGGAAAATATTCATGGCAAGCCCGCCGACGCCACCTCTGGCATGCCGCACGCATACCCCCACCTGCTTGCGCACATACAAATCCTCTTTTAAATCAATAACATACATGACTGTCATGATTCGGTTATGTCAAAACTGTGGCGCGGCGGGCGGCAGCGCTGGCATGCTGGAAGCACGTTATCGCAAGGAGGAAGCGCATGAGTATCAAGATCTACGAGGGTGTCATCGAGTCCCTGGGGGACAAATGGAGCAAAGGCTGCTACTACCAGTACAACAAGCTGATGATGGTCGATGGCACCCGGGTGAGAAGGCGTTTCATCGTCACGGAGGAAATGGACGATGTCCTGCAGGAGGTGCTGCAGTCGGGTGAGAAGGTCAAGCTGCACATGACCATCATGACGCAGGAAACGCAGAGTGGCGCCTTGCTGGCGCTGGAACGCGCCAATGGCGTTGTCTATGCATTGAATCCACCAATCATTCCACGAGCGTTCAAGTTCTGGGGGCCGGTCATATTGGTTTTCTCGTTGGTGACACTACCGTTTGGCGTGGGCTTTATTACCCTGTGGGCATGGTGGACGATTAAAAAGCAAATGTCTTCCACCAATGCACTACGTGACCACCTGAATTCGCTCAAGGGGGCTATCCGGGTCGACCAAGACCTGAAATAGCCGCGCCCCCCCAAAAAGGGGGCGCCGCCACTACCACATCAGATCATCGGGAATCTGGAACGCCGCGTACGGATCATCCTCGTCCACTTCCGTGCTGGCCTGTTTCACGCGCACGACGATGGCGGGGTCGCGTTCGGCGATCTTGTCGGCGATGATGCGCGGCACCAGTTCCACGGCGCCACCGAGGCAGATGATCACCAGGCGGCCCGCCACCAGGTGGGCCTGCACGGCGGCCGTCACGTAGATGCGCTCGATCTTGTTATTAAAAGTAAAATTGTACGGCACGTCGCCATTGTTGCCCTTGCTCTGGCGGTTCTTTTGCACCATTTGCGCGATCTGCGCCACGATGGCTTTCTGGTTGGCGGCCGCGTCGCGCTGGGCGTTCAGTTCGCGCGCGCGCTCCGCGTTCTTGCGCTGGGTCTCGAGCGCGGCCAGGCGCACTTCGTCAACGCTTTGCGTGCCGTTCTTGCGCTCGTCCTTCTTTTGCTTGCTCTTGTCCTGGTTGGCCAGTTTGACCTTCTTCTTGTCGACCAGGCCGGCCTTTAAAAACTGCTCTTGCAACGAGACCATAACTACTCCGTATTGAGGGTGCGCCGGCCAAGGCAGCGGCATCGGCCGGTGGAAAGACGCTAGCATAGCAAAAAACGGGGCCGCTGCCGCCGCAACATGGCTGCCTTGGCCAACGCGCGCGCGCCTGGCGCCTGGCAGTAACAAAAAGACACACTCGAGTGGAAATTTTGTTGATAAATGTCATATAGTTAGTTACGTTTTGCATATCGGCAGTTGCCTGCCGGTTGCACGTCCCCTTCCACTGACTGCGTCTACAAGGATTTGCCATGAAACAATTAATCGCCCTCTGCATCGCCGCCGCGTTTGCCAGCACCGCCTTTGCCGCCGCACCGGAAGCGGCGCCCGCCGCCAAGACGGCGCAACAATCGAAAATGACCACCTGCAATGCCGATGCCGCCGGCAAGAAAGGCGATGAACGCAAGGCCTTCATGAAGGAATGCCTGAGCGCCAAGCCGGCGCCGGCCATGACGCAGCAAAACAAGATGAAGGCATGTAACGCCAATGCCAAGGACATGAAGGGCGACGCCCGCAAGGCTTTCATGAAAGAATGCCTGAGCGCACCAAAGAAATAAGCGCCGCTTCGAAGCGCCAGCGTGCGCTGCACTGCGCCAGCCGGAAGGCTGGCTTTTTTTTGCTCCCGCCAAACGGCCCGGCGCCCTGGGCAGGGTGTCCTTGCCCCGCCAAAGGATCGATGAATGCGGCAGCAACGCTAAAGCGTGACAATCATGATTAATGATCAACATGACAAGGGGATTGATAGCGCGTAATATTTACTCAACAGTAATGCACGGCGCGGCAGCAGCTTACCCCAGGGGAAGGATGGCAGCGTGGCGATATCGAGCGATCTCGCGCACTGGCGCGGCCTGGTCTTTACCCGCCTGTTGCAGGTGGTGCTGTTGCTTGGACTGGCCACGGCCATTCCCAGCGCGCTGCTGGCCGCGAGTGAAGCGATCTGGTCCATCGTCGCCCTCGACTTGCTGGCCATCGGCTGGATCGGCGTCATCTGGCATAGTCGCGCCATGCCCTACCGCTGGCGCGTGTGGCAATTCCTCATCGTCGCCTACCTGGTGGGCGTGGGCCTGCTGCTGAAAATCGGCCCCGTCAGCCAGATCTACATGATGCTCATGCCCGTGCTGGCGGCATTGCTGCTGGGCATGCGGCCAGCCCTGTCGACGCTGGCTCTGACTTCGCTGACCATCTTTTTTCTCGGCCTGCATCCCGACATCGCCCTGCACCTGCCTGGCACACCCGACTCCCCCGTGCTGCGCGCGCTGATCGTGGCCCTGAACTTCCTGTTCATCGCCGCCGTGCTGACCCTGTCCTGCGCCTTCCTGCTGCGCCACCTGGAAGACAGCAGCCAGGCCCTGTCGCAGCTCAACGCCGAATTGCGCCTGACAGCCACGGCGCTGGCGCGCCTGAACGACATGGTGATGATCGCCGAAGTGGCCGACGCCCCCGGCGCCGGCGCCGGGATGGTATCGGCCACGCGCATCATTTTCGTCAACGACGCATTCGAGCGCAGCAGCGGCTATGCGCGCGCCGAGGTGCTGGGCCGCAGCCTGCTGTTCCAGCAGGGTCCCGCCACCGATGCGGACGAACTGGCGCGCATCGCCGCCGCCATGACCCGCGCCCAGCCGGCCAGGGCGGAGTTGCTGAACTACAACAAGGCCGGCAAGGCCTATTGGGTGGAAGCGGAACTGGTGCCGTTTACGGATGCGGACGGCAGGCAGACGCACTGGGTGGCCGTGGAGCGGGAAATCGACGAGCGCAAGAAATCGGAAGCGGACATCCACCGCCTGGCCTTCTACGATGTACTGACGGGCTTGCCCAACCGGCGCCTGCTGATGGACCGTCTCGAGCACCTGCTGGCCGCCGCGCCGCGCGACCCGACCATCAGCGCGCTGCTGTTCATCGACCTCGACCACTTCAAGCACATCAACGACGCGCGCGGCCACGCCACCGGCGACGCGCTGCTGCGCATGGCCGGCGAACGCCTGGCGCAGCTGATGCGCAAGGCCGACACCGTGGCGCGCATCGGCGGCGATGAATTCGTCGTGCTGCTGGCGCACCTGGCCGATGACCTGGACAGCGCCGCCCGCCCGGCGGCCCAGGTCGCCGAGAAAATCCGCGCCGCCATCGCGCGCGACTTCGACATCGCCGGCCAGTCCTACCACTGCTCGGCCAGCATCGGCGTGACCCTGCTGCCGAAAGCGCAGCTGCAGGCGCACGACCTGCTGCGCGAAGCGGACATCGCCATGTACCGCGCCAAGGCGGAAGGGCGCAACGGCATCGCCTTCTTTGAAGCGGCCATGCAGGCGGGCGTGGAGCGCCGCCTGACCCTGGAACGGGCGCTGGCGCGCGCCCTCGACCTGGGCCAATTGTGCATGCACGTGCAGCCGCAGGTCGACCGTCACGGCCGGGTGACGGGCGCCGAATTGCTGATGCGCTGGCCGCAGGCGGACGGCAGCCATATCGCGCCGGACGTCTTCATCCCCATCGCCGAGGAATCGGGGCTGATCGTCAGGCTGGGCAACTGGGCCCTGCGCGAAGCGTGCCGCGCCGCCGCGGTGCTGGCGCAGGCCGGCCAGCCCGTCGCCCTGTCCGTGAACGTCAGTCCGGCCCAGTTCCGCCAAGCCGATTTCGCCGCCCGCGTGCAGGCGGCGCTGGCCGAACACGGCACGCCGGCCGGCGCCCTGATCCTGGAGCTGACGGAAGGCTTGCTGATCGACCAGCGCGACGCCTCGCTGGCGCGCATGCGCGACCTGGCCGCCCTGGGCATCCGTTTTTCCATCGACGATTTCGGCACCGGCTATTCCAGCCTCGCCTACCTGACCTCGATGCCGCTGTACGAACTGAAGATCGACAAGCGCTTCATCGACGACACGCCGCACGACGCGCACGACACGGCCATCGTGCAGGCGATCCTGGCCATGGCACGCCACCTGGGCTTGCGCGTCGTGGCCGAAGGCGTGGAAACGCAGGAGCAGGCCGACTTCCTCGTCGCCCACGATTGCGACGGCTTGCAGGGCTACCTGTATGCGCAGCCGATGCCCCTCGATGACTTTCTCGCCTGGCTGGCCCGGCCCCGGACATAGCTTTCCGATATTTCCTGCGTGAAACTCCTCCGTTAGAATACCGGCCGCATAGCCTGTACCTTCACCATCCCCTTTTTTAAAGCGATCTCCGATGCGTCTGGTTCTTCCCCTGTTGCCGCTCCTGCTGCTATCTCTGCCGCCCGCCGCCCATGCGGCCCCATCCACCGCTGCCCCCACGCCCATCACGCTGGACCAGGCCATGGCCGATCCCGACTGGATCGGCACGCCCGTCGAAGCGGCCTGGTGGGGCTGGAATGGCCAGCTCTACTACAAGCAGAAGCGCCTCGGCTCGCCGCTGCGCGACACTTTTCAAGTATCCGGCGCGAATGCCAAGTTAAACAGCGGCAAGAAAGTTGACGATGCGCAATTGGCGAACCTCGATGGCCAGCAGATGGTCGTCAACCGGGCCGGCACGCGCGCCATCCTGCTGCGCAACGGCGACTTGTTCGAGCGCGACCTGAAAAACGGCGCCTTGATCCAGATCACGCGGGGCGTCTCGGCCATCAGCGACCCGCAGTATTCCGCCGACGGCGGCGCCGTGCAATACCGCAGCGGCAGCGACTGGTTCAGCTGGAGCCGCGCCGAGCGCCTGAGCGCCCCCGTCGCCCTGCTGCGCGCGGCCAAGGACCCGGACGCCAGGCCGGAAGCGGACGCCCTGCGCGAGCTGCAGCTGCGCCTGATCGTCAACCTGGCGCGCCAGAAGGACGACCGCGACGCGAGCCGCGAACGCCGCCACGAAGAGCGCCGCCTGGACGCCACGCGCGCGCCGGAACCGATCTACCTGGGCGACAAGGTCACCATTTCCGGTAGCGCCCTGTCGCCGGACGGCCGCTGGCTGCTGTTCGTCACGCAGGACAAGGCCGCCGAAAAGGGCAAGCTGGGCAAACTGGCCCGCTACGTCACGGAAACGGGTTACCCGGAAGCGGACGACGAGCGCACGCGCGTGGGCCGCAACATGCCAATCGCGCAAAGCCTGAAACTGGCCGACCTGCGCACGGGGCAAGTGCGCGAGATCGCTTTCGACAGCCTGCCCGGCATCGCCACCGACCCGCTGGCCAGCCTGCGCGCCGAACAGAAACTGCCGCCGCTGAAAGGCAACCGCCCCGTGCGCATCGACGCCCGGCGCGACGGCATCGCCTGGACCGGCGACGGTTCCAAAGCGGCCGTGCGCGTGCGCACCATCGACAACAAGGACGGCTGGCTCGCCACCGTCGACCTGGCCAATGGCGCCCTCGTGCCGGCGCACCGCAGCAGCGACACGGCCTGGGTCAACCGCCGCGCCGAGGAATTCGGCTGGCTGCCCGACAACGGCACCTTGTGGTATCTGTCCGAAGAAAGCGGCTACGCCCACCTGTACGCGAAAACGGGCGCGGCACCCGCGCGCGCGCTGACCAGCGGCCAATGGGAAGTGAGCGCCGTCGAATGGAGCCGCGACGGCAAGAATGCCTATTTTATGTGCAACCGCCAGGCGCCAGGCACGTATGAAGTGTGCGCCAGCACGGCCAAGGATGGCGGCGCGCGCGAAGTGACGAATCTGAAAGGCGTGGAAAACTTCGGCCTGTCGCCCGATAACGGCAAGCTGCTGCTGCGCTATTCGACCAGCTATATGCCGGCCCAGCTGGCCACCATTCCCGTGACGGGCGGCCAGGCGACCATCCTGACCGATACGCGCAGCGAGGCCTTCAAGGCGCGCAACTGGGTCATGCCGGAACTGGTGCAAGTGCCGTCCACGCATGGCGCGGCGCCCATCTGGGCCAAGCTGTACCGCCCCGCGCAGCTGGAAGCGGGCAAACGGTATCCCATCGTCATGTTCGCGCACGGCGCCGGCTACCTGCAGAACGTGACCGAGCGCTACCCCGTGTATTTCCGCGAACAGATGTTCCACAACCTGCTGGTGGAGCAAGGCTACATCGTGCTCGACGTCGATTACCGCGCTTCGCTCGGCTACGGCAGCGCCTGGCGCACGGCCATCTACCGCCAGATGGGCCACCCTGAACTGGAAGACTTCATCGACGGCGCCAACTGGCTGGCGCAGCAGCACCAGGGTGACATCAAGAATGTGGGCATCTATGGCGGCAGCTATGGCGGCTTCATGAGCCTGATGGCCCTGATGCGCGCGCCGGCAATCTTCAAGTCCGGTGCCGCCCTGCGTCCCGTGACGGACTGGACCACGTACAACCACGAGTACACGGCCAATATCCTGAACACGCCGGACGTCGATCCGCAAGCGTATAAAATTTCGTCGCCCATCGAATACGCCGACAAGCTGACGGGCAACCTCCTGATCGCCCATGGCATGATCGACGATAACGTGTTTTACCAGGATTCCGTGCGCCTGTCGCAGCGCTTGATCGAGCTCAAAAAGGACAACTGGGAAATGGCCAGCTACCCGATGGAGCGCCACGGCTTCGTGCAGCCGGAAGCGTGGTATGACGAGTACCGCCGGATTTATCAGTTATTCCAGCGCACGCTGAAATAAATGGCGATGCCCGCTTTCATGCGGGCATTTTTTATGGGCCGCCCGGCCATTGGCCAGCACGCGAATCGCGCTTGCCATTTACGCAAGCATGGCACATGATGAAGGCATGCCTACCTCTACCTACTCCGCCCTGCGCGCCGCGTGCGCCGCCATCCTGCTGCTGGCCACCAGCGCCTGCGGCAGCGCCCCCGTACAAGATGCGCCGCCCGCACCGGGCAATGCCGGCTTGCTGGCACAGATCCAGGCGGAAGTAGGCAGCGCTGCCTGCGATTCCACCCAGCAATGCCAAACCATCGCCATCGGCGCCAAGGCTTGCGGCGGACCTGAGCGCTACCTGGCCTGGTCCAGCAAGCAAAATGACGGCAAGAAACTCAAGGCCCTGGCCCAGGCGCATGCGGAAGCGAGCCGCAAGCAGCAGCAGGCCGATGGCATGATGTCGACCTGTTCCATCATCACGGACCCGGGCGCCACCTGCGAAGCGGGACGTTGCGTGCTGCTAAAGAGCGGCCTGGGCGGCAACTCGGCGATGTAAAAAAAGCCGCTGGATCAGCGGCTTGGGAAGTTTTTGCAACGTTTCAGGACTGCAGCTGCAAGGTCTTGATGATTTTGCTTTCCACCTTCTCGCCCGCACCCGAGGTAGCATTCCTGCTCTCCTTGCGCAGCAACAATAAATGGTCGCCGCTGACGCCATACTGGCGCGTCTCGTCCGTTTTTTGCGTAAAGCTGACGACGACAAAGGCGCGCCCGCTCACATCGATATGAAAATGGCTGGCCAGCGGCGTGCCGTCGGCGGCGATCCACACGTCGATGCCGCCGTCGAACTTCTTCACATACTTGCGGTCTTTCTCAGGCACCTTGTCGAGCGACAAGGTGAAAC
Organism: Janthinobacterium sp. TND4EL3; assembly: GCF_900156175.1. GTDB lineage: Bacteria > Pseudomonadota > Gammaproteobacteria > Burkholderiales > Burkholderiaceae_D > Janthinobacterium. Next base: position 771,014 of record NZ_FTMV01000001.1, on the reverse strand, counting down.
TCAGCAGGCGCGCCGGCTTGCCCTTGTAGCTATCGACCTTTTCGCCGCTGAACACGGCTTCGTCGATCTCGCGCGACAGGGCGCCCGCCGCCGACACCATGGAGCGCAACTCCGTCGCCTTCATTTCCCCCAGCGCAAAGCCGGTCGGCGTCTTCGTCTTCGGGTCCCTCACCTTGGCGCGCTGCTCGGCTTCCACCTTCGCCAGCAACTCCTTGCTGTACAGCACTTGCAAGCCCGCCGGCCCGCCCTCGACAGCCACCGTGGCCTGGCCGCTGTCCTCTTCCGCCTCCTTGCCTTCGCCTTCGCGCCGCCAGGTCTTCGATTCCACCTGCGCCTTCACGGGCGTCTGCCCCTGCAGCCGCGCCAGCGCCCCATTCAGGTCGGCCAGGCCATCGGCCCGTGCCGTACCGCAAAACAGGCTGCACACCGCCGCCACCGCCAGCCACCGCACTCCTTCACGTCCTTGCATCGCCGTATCCCCATGTCACATATGGATGCCAAAACACCATGTTTTGGCCATCTGTTGCATTTGAACACAGCTTCCTCTGGTCAGGTGGAAAGTCTTTCTGCTATAATTCGCCGCCTTGGCCTGGTAGCTCAGTCGGTAGAGCAGAGGATTGAAAATCCTTGTGTCGGTGGTTCGATTCCGCCCCGGGCCACCAAGAATTCAGCAGCACATAGCAAAAAGCCAACCTTCGGGTTGGCTTTTTTGTTTACAAGCTCAAAAAATCTGTGCCCCGGCCCATCCATGATGCCTGGTCGGCCACCGTACGTCGGGCGGCTCCGCTTATTGCTCAGCGTTAATATACTCCACCATGCCGAGCACGACCGCCTGAGATCAGGGCCTAGGCCTATTCAGTTCTTGGCACCCATGCCTTAACCTTTGCAAACATTTTTTCATGCGCCGCGGCTGTCTCATTGCTGTCAAAGGAAGCAAGTATCCTGGATAGGGTTGCGGCTTTATGGCCTCTGAAGCTAGATAACAGGCACCAGAAATAAGCTTGCTGAATATCCTGCGGGACGCCTCTGCCGTAAAGGTACATCAAGCTCAAATTGTACTGCGCACCAGCATCGCCTTGATCCGCCGCTCGGCGATACCATTTAACCGCTTGCTTCTCATCCTTGATAGGCCCGCGACTACTGGCATACAGCACACCCAGATTGTATTGGGCGTCGACGTAGCCTTGCTCCGCAGCCTTCCGATACCAGGTCGAAGCTTCCTCTTCGTCACGCGGGACGCCTGTACCGTTGACATAAGCCAATGCCAAACTGAACTGTCCACGCGCACTCCCCTGCGCCGCCGCTTTTCGATACCAGCTCACCGCTTGCTGCTCGTCTTTCGGGACACCATCCCCATTGGCGAACGCCAAGCCCAATTCAAGCTGTGCGTTGGCATGCCCTTGTTCAGCAGCCTTGCGATACCAGGTCACCGCCTGCTGTCCGTCCTCAGGCATGCCCCACCCGTCTGCCGCTGCCGTTCCCATACGATATTGCGCACGAGCAAACCCATCATCGGCGGCTCTGCGATACCAACTGATAGCCTGCACTGGATCCTTGGAAACCCCACGTCCGAATTCGTACATCCCTCCCATGAAAAACTGTGCGAGAGCGTAGCCCTGCTCCGCCGCCTTGCGATGCCAAGCCAGAGCCTGTTGCCAATCCTGAGGGACTCCCTTGCCTTTGCCGTACATTACGGCCAGGTTCTGCTGCGCATCGGCCAAGCCCTGCTCCGCAGCTTTTCGATACCATGAAACCGCCCGTTGCTCATCTTTTGAAGTACCCACGCCGTTGGCGTACATCTCACCCAACTTGTTCTGCGCCACTGCATTACCATCCGCAGCGAGTTTCGCGTAGCCCGTTAAGGACGCAGGGTAATCTTTCGCCTCATATGCTGTGTTGACTTCGTCTAATGTGGGGGACGACATAGCCGCTTCGGCAGCAAGTGCGAGTGTCAACAGACATGTCAAAAAATAGAATTTCATGGTTGAATGACCTTTATCAGAAAAAATTTCTTCCAAACCATTTAGACGGAAAGTCGCTGCATTGGAATGCGGGCCGAACCGTTCGGCCGACGATAGCGATATCCACGGTAGAGTTCCCGATGCCAGAGGTCGTTCGTGCCATCGATATCAGGGGCAAACGCCGTCGAAGTTGACGTTCGTTTCGAAGAGGCACTCGGACTGGTCAGTAGAGAGTGTCTACCTTTTATGCGGCAGCCGATGACCAGAATGAGAGATCGTTGCCCTTGATCAACTATGGTTTGCTGCGCGCACACGGCACTCCGGGATGCCAGATTGATTGCACCATGTTGATTTTCAGGAATTGCCTCGAAGATAAATACAAGTATGGTTTATTTGATATCGACCAGTATCGGAATTGACAATCCTTGTATCGGTGGTTCGATACCACCGGGGCACCAAAAATTCAGCAGCACATAGCAAAAACCTTCCATCCGCCGCTATGTACGCAAACGAACGGACTGCAGCCGTCCAAGGGCCCATGCTGCAGGCAGACCATCACTTCCCCTCCCGCCGCCAGCGCTCTGCGCGACACGGCTGATGGGTCGGCTGGTCAGCTCTCCCGCCACACCGCCATGCGAAACTCGCGCCCGACGCCGTCGAGCCGTTCCGTACATTACGGCTCACTGCCAAAGGATGCATCATGAAACCTACCCTGATATTGCTCGCGCTCGCCTCTACCCTCGCCCTGACCGCTTGCCAGCGCGAAGCGCCACCCGCGCCGACCGTCGTGCAAGTCGTTCCCGGCCCGGCCGGCGCGCCGGGTCCTGCCGGCGCCACCGGCGCCAAGGGCGCTGAAGCGCCTGCCGGCGCGACCGGTGCCACGGGCGCCACGGGCCAGACGGGCGACAGCGGTGCCGCCGGCTACGACGGCGCCAAGGGTGCTACCGGCGCCCAAGGCAACGATGGCGCCAAGGGCGACGACGGCGCCAAGGGCGACGACGGCGCCAAGGGCAAGACGGGCGACACGGTGATTGTCGTTCCGCAACGTTAATTCTGTTAGCGCCGGCCATCATCGGCAAGCTTGTTCCCACGCAAAGCCAACCGATCCGGTTGGCTTTGCGCGTATGCGCAGTACCGCACAGTAACATCGGCCGCATCGGCCTACCCTGTCGTCATGACACAGGGAGATATCGCATGCTGACGCTCATACTGCTGGTGGCCCTGCTGGGCCTGGTTTTACTGTTCGCGCCCGGCCCTGTGCGCCGCGCACTGATTACCCCGCACCTGCTGGCCCTGTTCAAGCGCATCTTGCCGACGATGTCCGATACGGAGCGCGACGCGCTTGAGGCGGGCACGACGTGGTGGGATGCCGACCTGTTTTCCGGCCGGCCCGACTGGTCCAAATTGCTGGCCTATGCGCCGCCCGCCCTCAGCGCCGAAGAGCGCCACTTTCTTGACCACGACGTCGAACATCTGTGCGAGCTGGTCAACGACTGGGAAACCCAGCAGCAACTCGACTTGCCACCGCAAGCCTGGGCCTACATGCAAAGCCAGGGTTTCCTCGGCATGATCATCCCCAAGCAATACGGCGGCAAGCAATTCTCCGCCTACATGCATTCGCAAGTGGTGATGAAACTGTCGAGCCGCTGCTCGGCGCTGGCCGTGACCGTGATGGTGCCCAATTCGCTGGGACCGGCCGAGTTGTTGTTGCACTACGGCACCGAAGAACAGAAAAACCATTATCTGCCGCGATTGGCCGCCGGCACGGAGATTCCCTGCTTTGCCCTGACCAGCCCGTATGCGGGTTCCGATGCGGCCGCCATTCCCGACCTGGGCGTCGTCTGCATGGGCGTGCACGAGGGGAGAGCTACCCTGGGTTTGCGCCTCAGCTGGAACAAGCGCTACATCACCCTGGCGCCCGTGGCGACCTTGCTGGGTCTGGCATTCCAGACCAGCGATCCCGACCACTTGCTGTCCGACAACGACGCACCGGGCATCACCTGCGCGCTGATCCCCGCCAGCCACGACGGCGTGGTGATCGGCCGGCGCCACCACCCCCTGAACGCCGCCTTCCAGAACGGCCCGACTTCCGGCCACGATGTCTTCATTCCCATCGGCTGGGTCATCGGCGGCCAGGCCCAAGTGGGCAAGGGATGGCGCATGCTGATGGAATGCCTGGCGGCCGGACGCGCCATCTCGCTGCCCTCGTCCAGCGTGGGCATGGGCAAGATGGCCGTGCGCGGCACCGGCGCGTATGCGGCCGTGCGGCGCCAGTTCAACATGCCCATCGGTAAGTTCGAAGGGGTGCAGGAAGCGCTGGCGCGCATGGGTGCCAACCTGTACCTGATGGACGCGGCCCGCACGCTGTCGGCGCTGGGGGTGGACCTGGGCGAAAAGCCGGCCGTCATTTCCGCCATCGTCAAATACCACGTCACGGAACGGGGCCGCGCGCTCGTCAATGACGGCATGGATATTCTCGGCGGCAAGGGCATCTGCAGCGGCCCCAACAACTTCCTTGCCAGCGCCTACCAGCAGATTCCCATCGCCATCACCGTCGAAGGCGCCAACATCCTCACGCGCAGCCTGATCATCTTCGGCCAGGGCGCCATCCGCGCGCACCCTTATGTACTGAGGGAAATGGCCGCCGTCAGTGCAAGCGACGGCCGCCAGGCCCTGCGCGATTTCGATGCGGCCTTCTTCGGCCACGTGGGCTTTGTGCTGGGCAACCTGGCAAGGGGGCTGTGGTACGGCCTCGGCGGCGCGCGCCTGGCGGCCGTGCCCGATGCGGGCGCGCCCGCGCTGGCGCCCTACTACCGCGCCCTGACACGGCTGTCGACGGCGTTTGCCGTCATGACGGATATGTCGATGTTCGTGCTCGGTGGCGAACTCAAGCGCCGCGAGCGGCTGTCCGCCCGGCTGGGCGACGTGGTCTCGCAGCTGTACCTGGCGTCGTCCGTGCTGAAGCGCTACGAAGACGATGGCCGGCCCGAGGCCGACCTGCCCTATGTGCACTGGTCGCTGCAGGATGCGCTGGTCAAGGCACAGCAAGGCTTGACGGGCGTGCTCGACAATTTCCCCGCGCGCGTGCTGGCCGTGCTGCTGCGCACCTTGCTGTTCCCGTTCGGCCTGCCCCACCGTCCGCCGTCCGACGAGCTGGGCAGCGAGGTGGCGCTGGCCCTGCAAACACCGGGCGCCGACCGCGAACGCCTGCTGGCCGACGGCTTCGTGGCGCAGGATGCGGCCGATCCCGTGGCCGGCGCCGAGCGGGCGCTGGCCCTGCTGCCGGAAGTACTGTCCATCGAAAAGCGCCTGAAAGACACGCCCGAAGGCGCGGCCCTGCGGCACCTGCCGCAAAGCCTGTCCGCCATGCAGCCGTGGCTGGCTGCGGCCAAGGCGGCAGGCACCATCAGCTGCCAGGAGCACAATACCTTGCTGGAATATGCGCGCCTGGTCGACGGTTTGATACAGGTCAACGATTTTGCGCCCGATGCGGCGCACCAGGCAGGCGACGGCGCCGCACGCCTTCCAGATGATGCTGGCGAAAGCCGCGCGGCCTAGGCCCGGCCGGTTTGCGGCCTATACTGAGGTTGAACGGGTGCTGTGCCCGTTTCTTGCAGAAAGGAGTCGATCATGACGCGCAAATTCATCGATTGCCGGGAATTCCCCAGCGACACGCATTGCTCGGTGGCCATCTCGGCCGACAGCGAGGAAGAATTATTGGGTATTGCCGTGCAGCACGCGGTCTCGGTGCACCATCACGACGACACGCCGGAGCTGCGCCAGCAGCTGCGTCAGCTGTTCAAGGACGGCATGCCGCCCGAACACCTGCCCATGAGCGGCCAGGCCGGCAGCAGCGGCAGCGCTGCGCACACCCACTAGGTGCGCGCCGGTCTTGCCGGTTGGATAGTTCAGGACGCCAGCTCGCGGGCTGGCGTTGTCACGTCCAGGGCCAGCACGAGCGGCACCAGCGCCGCATACACGACGATCACCGACAGCCAGACGGCGCCGGGCCAGTGCGCCCTCACGCCAAAATAGATGCTGGAAAACACCAGTGGACACAGCACGGACGCCAGGCTCACGGCCGAGGCCAGCACGCCCTGGAACTGGCCTTGCCGGTCGTCGGCCACTTGCCGCGTGGCCAGCGACTGCAGGGCCGGCGCGCCGATGCCGCCCAGGGCGAACACGGGCATGATGGCGAAAATCATCCAGCTGCAGGTGGCGAAGGCCATGACGACCAGGGCCACGCAGGCGCTGGCCACGCCCGCCAGGATGGCGGCGCGCTCGCCCAGCAGCTTAACGGCCGGACCGGGCAGAAAAGCCTGGGCCAGCGCCTGGCACACGCCGAAGGCGCCCAGCGACAGGCCGATCCACAGCCCGTTCCACTCGAACGCATCGTGGCCCCACAGCGCCCAGCAGACGCCATACACTTCGCCGGCCGCGCTGAAGGCAAAGAAGATGGCGGTGATCGGCAGCAAGCTTTTCTGAGACAAAACCCAGCGCAGCGGGCGCAGGGGATTCAATGCCGCCAGGTCGATAGCTTCACGCGTGGGCATGCGTGATTCGGGGAGCGCAAGCAATGCCAGCAGCAAGTTGCCGGCATTCAAGATCGCCGCCGCCATGAACGGCAAACGCAGCCCGTAATCGCCGAGCGCACCGCCGAGCACGGGGCCGATGATGAAGCCGGCGCCGAACATGGCGTTGAGCAAGCCGAAGCGGCGCGCCCGCGTTTCTTCGGGGGAAATATCGGTGATGTAGGCCGTGGCCACGGACACATTGGCGCTCGTCAATCCTGCGATGGCGCGCCCCAGCAGCAGCATCCACAGGCTGGGAGCGAAGGCCAGGAACAGGTAATTGACGGCCGCGCCCGCCAAGGAGAGCAGCAGCACGGGACGCCGCCCCAGGCGGTCGCTCAGCGCGCCCAGCACGGGCGCAAAAACGAACTGCATCAGCGCATACAGGGCCGTCATGATGCCAATGTACGGCGCCACGCTATCGGCACCGGTGACGTCGCGCAGCAGCGCCGGCAGGATGGGGAAGATCAGGCCGATGCCGACGGCGTCGAGCGCGACGGTGGCGAAGATGACGGGCAGCGCTGCCACGGAAATGGATACTTTCATATACTCAATCTAATTATGTACTCAGTACACAAATAGTATGCCCAGCCTGGCTGCACCACCAAGCCTTATCTGTACTCAGTACACTTCGTGTATGATCGGGGCAACATGACGATACCTGCCGACCTCCGCTCCCGTAAACGCCTTGCCACTCGGCAAGCCATCTCGAATGCCGCCACGCGCTTGTTCTTCGTGCACGGCTTCGAGCAGGTGACGGTGGACGAGATCGCGGCGGCCGCCAATGTCGGGCGCATGACCGTGTTCAACCACTTCCCCCGCAAGGAAGACATGTTCTTCGACCGCGAAGAAGAGGGACGCGAGCTGCTGCGCGCCGCCTTGCGCCAGCGCGACCCCGCCGTTTCCCCCATCGAAACCCTGCGCCTGCTGGCGCACCGCCTGGTGGCCGAGGACAGTCCCTACGTCACGTTTTCCGCCGCCGGCCAGGGTTTCATTGCCACCATCGAGGCCAGCGACACCCTGAAGGCGCGGGCGCGGGCGATCCGCGACGAGCTGGCGCAAGCGGTCGCGCAAGCGCTGACGGACGGCACGGGACGGGAAAGCGGCGATCCCCTCGCCCGGCTGGCGGCCAGCCTGCTGCTGGCCACCTGGAGCACGGCCCTCATCGAGGCGCACCGCGCCTTCCGCCGGCATGGCGACGCGCAACTGGCCAAGGCCGCTTTTCTCGCCCTCGTGGACCAGGGGCACGCAGGCTTGAACGCCGCCATGGCGGGCACGCCTTACGCCTGAAACTTGGCGCAGGACAATCCCTCCGCTTCCTTTCCCCATTGACCGGTGCCGCTGCTTGCGCACCGCCTGGCCGCTTCCTATCATGAAACCACGCGCTAGCTGGCGCTGCATGCGCGCTGGCGCGCCGGAACAGTCCCCTGTTTTCCGTCACTCTTACCGCAAGCACCTGCAACTGTAGGGAGGTACATGATGAATACCTTGACGAATGGCCATTTCAATGCGCTGCAAGCCACATTGAGAGGGCAGCTTTTACAAGCGAACGACGCCGGCTACGACAGCGCGCGCGCCGTCTGGAATGCGATGATCGACCGGCATCCGGCCCTCATCGTGCGCTGCGCGGGCACGGCGGACGTGCGCGCTTCACTGTCCTGGGCGCGCGACCACGGCCTGCCCCTTGCCGTGCGGGGCGGCGGCCACAATATCGCCGGCAGCGCCCTGTGCAACGACGGGCTGGTGATCGACCTGTCGAACATGCGCTCGGTGCATATCGATCCGCAACAGCGGCGCGCCCATGTCGAAGGCGGCGCCACCTTGCACGACTTCGACCACGAGGCGCAGGCGTTCGGCCTGGCTACGCCGCTGGGCATCAATTCCACCACGGGCGTGGCGGGGCTGGCCCTGGGCGGCGGTTTTGGCTGGCTCAGCCGCACACTGGGCCTGGCGGCGGACAACCTGCTGGCGGCCGACGTCGTCACGGCCGACGGACAATTCCTGCATGCCAGCGCAACCGGGCATCCCGACCTGTTCTGGGCCTTGCGCGGCGGCGGCGGCAACTTCGGCGTGGTCACGCGCTTCGAATTCCAGCTGCATCCGGTGGGGCCGGAAATCACGGCGGGCCTCATCGTCTTCCCCTACGCGCAAGCGAAGGAGGTGCTGACGAAATACCGCGATTTCGTCGATGGCATGCCCGATGAACTGACCGTCTGGGCCGTCTTGCGCAAGGCACCGCCGCTGCCCTTCCTGGCACCGGACGTGCATGGCCAGGACGTGCTCGTGCTGCCCGTCTTTTCGCCCGTGCAGTCGACCGCCATGCAGGAGGCCATCGAGCGCATCGGCAGCTTCGGCCAGCCGCTGGGCATGCACCTGGGGAAGATGCCGTACACGGCCTGGCAGCAGGCATTCGATGCGCTGCTCACGCCGGGCGCGCTCAACTACTGGAAATCGCATAACTTCACGCAGCTCAGCGACGCGGCCATCGATACCGTCATCCGCCACGCGGGCAAGCTGCCGACGCCGCAATGCGAAATCTTCCTCGGCCTGCTGGGCGCGCAGGCGAGCCGGCCGGCGCCGCAGGATACGGCCTATCCGCACCGCGACGCCCTGTACGTGATGAACGTGCACACGCGCTGGGACGAACCGGCCGATGACGCGCGCTGCATCGCCTGGGCACGCGACTTCTTCAACGAAGCCGCACCGTATGCGACGGGCAGCGTGTACGTCAATTTCCTGACCGAGGATGAAGGCGGGCGCACGGCCGACGCGTATGGCGTGAACTATCCGCGCCTGGCGCGCATCAAGAAGCAATACGATCCCGCCAACCTGTTCCGCGCCAACCAGAACATCTGTCCGGCCGCCTAGCGTGCCACGCTGCGGCGCCTTGCAATCCCTTGATCCAGGGCAATGCAATGCGCCGGCCGCCCGCTTACAATCGCCGGCTTTGCCCCTCCTCCATGCGCCACGCTCCCGAACTCCTCCTGCCTGCCGGCTCCCTGGCCAAGATGCATGCCGCCTTCGACTATGGCGCCGACGCCGTCTACGCGGGCCAGCCACGCTACAGTTTGCGCGTGCGCAATAACGACTTTTCGACCTTGCAAGCCTTGCAGGAGGGCATTGACGGTGCGCATGCGCGCGGCAAGCAATTCTTTGTCGCCAGCAATATCTTTGCCCACAACGCCAAGCTGAAAACGTATTTGCGCGACATGGAACCGGTGATCGCCATGCGCCCCGACGCCCTGATCATGGCCGATCCGGGCTTGATCATGATGGTGCGCGACAAGTGGCCGGAGATTCCCATCCACCTGTCCGTGCAGGCGAACGCCGTCAACTGGGCCGACGTCAAGTTCTGGCACCGCATGGGCCTGACGCGCGTGATCCTGTCGCGCGAACTGTCGCTCGACGAGATCGAGGAAATCCGCCAGCGCTGCCCGGAAATGGAACTGGAAGTGTTCGTCCACGGCGCCCTGTGCATCGCCTATTCGGGCCGCTGCCTGCTGTCCGGCTATTTCAACCACCGCGACCCGAACCAGGGCACGTGCACGAATTCCTGCCGCTGGGATTACAAGGTCAAGAATGCGGCCGAAGACGCCAGCGGCGACCTGGGCGCCATGCAGGTGGTGCCGCTGGAATTTCACCAGGCGCTGGCCGAAGCCGACAACAATGCGTTTTCCGCCCTGCACCAGCAGCCGCGCCACCCGCTGGCCGACCAGCCGTATTTCATCGAGGAAGCCCAGCGCCCGGGCCAGCTGCTGCCCATCCTCGAAGACGAGCACGGCACCTACATCATGAATTCGAAGGACTTGCGCGCCGTCGAGCATATCGAGCGCCTGGTCAAGATCGGCGTCGATTCGCTGAAGGTCGAGGGGCGCACCAAGTCGCTGTACTACGCGGCGCGCACGGCACAGGTCTACCGCCAGGCCATCGACGACGCCGTGGCGGGCCGCCCTTTCGATATCAGCCTGCTGGGCCAGCTGCAAGGCCTGGCCAACCGCGGCTACACGGACGGTTTTTATCAGCGCCACCACACGCAGACGCACCAGAACTACATGCGCGGCGCGTCCGAGGCCGACCGCAGCCAGTACGTGGGCGACGTGCTGAGCGTGGCCGATGGCTGGGCCAGGGTGGAAGTCAAAAACCGCTTCGCCGTGGGTGACCGCATCGAAGCCCTGCACCCGGGCGGCAACCGCGACTTCACGATAGCGCGCATGCTGGCCGATGACGGCAGCGAGATCCAGGTGGCGCCAGGCAGCGGCCACTTCGTGCGCATCGAACTCGACGGAGCGCTGAATAAAGCCTTGCTGGCCCGCTATTTGTAACCGCCAGTCTGCTGCACACGGTGGCGAGCAGTCCACAAGTGTTTGATTTGACAAGAAAAAATCTGCAGACCACCGCTTAAACAATTTGTTTAAGCCTCAACATTGCTATACGATACGGCCACCCTGCGCCCGGGGCCGTTATCGGATCCCGGTGCGTTCCTGACACGTTCACCGGAATCCCCGATGCCACCTGCCACACCTGCCCTCATCACCAATGACGCCGTCGTCCTCGGCCTGCTCGCCATGACCCTGGGAGGCGTCTTCTGGACCGCCTCCCGCACCAATGGCTTCTGGAAAAAGTTTTACACATATATCCCTTCCCTGTTGATGTGCTACCTGATCCCGGCGCTGCTCAACACGTTTGGCATCATCGACGGCAATGCTTCCGGCCTGTACGCCGTGGCACGCGACTATCTGCTGCCCAGCGCGCTGGTGCTGCTGTGCGTGGCCATCGATTTCGGCGGCATCATCCGCCTCGGCCCCAAGGCCATCATCATGTTTCTTACAGGAACACTCGGCGTCATGCTGGGCGCCCTCGTCTCGTTCGAGGCCCTGCGTTTGATCCACCCGGAAACGGTGGCGGGCGACACCTGGCGCGGCATGACGACCGTCGCCGGCTCGTGGATAGGCGGCGGCGCCAACCAGGCCGCCATGAAGGAAGTGTTTGAAGTGGACGCCACGCTGTTCGGCCAGTTCGTCGCCGTCGACGTGCTGGTGGCCAACGTCTGGACTGCCGTGCTGCTGTTCCTGGCAGGCCGCGCGGGTGCCTTCGACCGCTGGACCGGTGCCGATTTGTCCGCCATCAATGCGCTCAAGGACAGCATCGAAAGCTACCGTGCCCAGCACGCGCGCGTGGCCAATCTGACCGACATCATGATCATCCTCGGCGTGGGCCTGGGCGTGACGGGCCTGTCGCACTTCCTGGCCGGCCCCATCATCAGCTGGATCAACACGCTGCCGGCAGAATGGCGCTTGCAGGATTACAGCCTGACGTCGAACTTCTTCTGGATCGTCGTGCTGGCCACCACCTTCGGCCTGCTGCTGAGCTTTACCCGGGCGCGCAGCCTGGAAGGCGCGGGCGCCTCGACCATCGGCTCGGCCATGCTGTACGTGCTGGTGGCGACCATCGGCATGCACATGGACTTGAAAGCCCTGCTCGACAAGCCCTTCCTGTTCCTGCTGGGCATGATCTGGATCGCCGTGCACGGCGGCCTGATGCTGCTCGTCGCCAAGCTGATCCGCGCACCGCTGTTCTTCATGGCCGTGGGATCGCAAGCGAACATCGGCGGCGCCGCCTCGGCCCCCGTCATCGCCAGCGCCTTCCACCCGGCCCTGGCCCCCGTCGGCGTGCTGCTGGCCGTGCTTGGCTACGCGCTGGGCACCTATGGCGCCTACATCACGGGCTTGATCTTGCGCGGCATGGCGAGCTGACGCCTGTCCTGGCCTGACCGGCCAATCTTGCAATCATGATAATAACGCCAGCCTTCGGGCTGGCGTTGTCGTTTCTCCCCGCAGCTTTCGCAGAGTCCTGAAAACTCCCCACAATGTAGCAGAAACCCCTCAAAACCAAATTTTCGCACCATTTTTGTGCGAAATCTGCGATGATAGTTGCCCAAATAACCGTTCACCTCCATGGAATTCTGATGAAATACGCATCTGCTCACGAGTATGTCCAGCATGTCGCCGCACGCAATCCAGGTCAGCCCGAGTTTCTGCAAGCCGTCACCGAAGTCATGGAGAGCTTGTGGCCATTCCTGGAGCAGCACCCGAAATACGCGGAACAAGGCTTGCTGGAACGCTTGATCGAGCCGGAGCGCGTGGTGATGTTCCGCGTGTCGTGGGTCGATGACCACGGGCAAGTGCAAGTGAACCGCGGCTACCGCATCCAGCACAGCATGGCCATCGGGCCGTACAAGGGCGGCATCCGCTTCCACCCGTCCGTCACCCTGTCCGTACTGAAATTCCTTGCCTTCGAGCAAACCTTCAAGAATGCCCTGACCACGTTGCCGATGGGCGGCGGCAAGGGCGGCGCCGATTTCGATCCGAAGGGCAAGAGCCCCGGAGAAGTGATGCGCTTCTGCCAGGCCTTCGTGAGCGAACTGTTCCGCCACGTGGGTGCGGACACGGACGTGCCGGCCGGCGACATCGGCGTGGGCGGGCGCGAAGTGGGCTATATGGCCGGCATGATGAAAAAGCTCAGCAACCGCGCCGACTGCGTGTTTACGGGCAAGGGCGCCAGCTTCGGCGGCTCGCTGATGCGTCCGGAAGCGACGGGCTACGGCACCGTGTATTTCGCCGAAGAAATGCTAAAGACGCGGGGCCGCTCCTTCGAAGGCATGCGCGTGTCCGTCTCCGGTTCGGGCAACGTGGCGCAGTACGCGGTGGAAAAGGCCATGGCCATGGGCGCGAAAGTCATCACCGTTTCCGACTCCAGCGGCACCGTCATCGACGAAGCCGGTTTTACGCCGGAAAAGCTGGCCATCCTGATGGAGGTCAAGAACCATCTGTATGGCCGGGTCAGCGACTACGCCGCACGCACGGGCGTGCGCTTCGAGGCGGGCGTGTCGCCATGGCATGTGCCGGTCGATATCGCCCTGCCCTGCGCCACGCAAAACGAACTGAACATCGACGATGCGCGCCTGCTCATCGCCAATGGCGTGCAATGCGTGGCCGAAGGCGCCAACATGCCCACCACCATCGAAGCGGCGAAAGCGTTCGAGGCGGCCGGCGTGCTGTACGCGCCGGGCAAGGCCAGCAATGCGGGCGGCGTGGCCACGTCGGGCCTGGAAATGAGCCAGAACGCGGCCCGCATTTCGTGGCCGCGCGAGGAAGTCGACGCGCGTTTGCTGCAGATCATGCAAGGCATCCATGCCGCGTGCAAACAGTACGGCACGCGCGCCGACGGCACCGTCAGCTATGTGGATGGCGCCAATATTGCCGGCTTTGTCAAAGTCGCCGATGCCATGCTGGCGCAAGGTGTCATTTAAGCGTAGGTCGGACTAGGCGCAAGGCGCCGTAATCCGACAACATGGTTGGCGCGGCCGGTAGTGTTGTCGGATTACGCGCGGCATAGCCGCGCTAGTCCGACCTACGACTAGCTAATCTGGGGCTTCATCAGGCTCTTGCGGCTGATCGTGCGGCCCGACACCATGAACTCGCCATTGCCCCGGTAATGCAGGGTCTCGGGCAGCTTGGGCGAAGTGGCCACGTGGGCCTTCACGCACTCGAAGATGAAGAAGCCGCCCTTCGGGTTGCCCGCCACCTGGGCCAGCTTGCATTCGAAGTTGGCGTAGCACTCGGCGATCAGCGGCGCGCCCACCTGTTCGGCCGGCTGCGGCGTCAGGCCGAAGGCGGCGAACTTGTCCGTGTCCTCGCCGCTGCAATTGCCGATGGCCACCACCTGGTCGACCATGTCGGCCGTGGGCAGGTTGATCACGCATTCCATGCTGCGCTTGATCATTTCATAGCTGTGGTTGGCGTCGGAAATGAAGCAGCCCAGCAGCGACGGTGACAATTCCATCAGCATGTGCCAGGCCATGGTCATGACGTCGCTCTCGCCCTTCCAGGTGGAGCTGACGAGTACCACCGGCCCCGGTTCAAGGAAGCGGCGGATATCAGCGACGGGATAATCTTCTTTGTGGTAATTTTTCATCTGGTCTCCAGGACGCGGGTACCCCATAGCATAGCCGAACAGCGCCTGGCCGGGCGCGCGGCTGGCCGGCGGCGGCGTGTCGTCCGCACCGCGATTTGTGCCGTTCATCGCAAATATCTCCACCTTGGAGATTTTGCAACATAGAATACGCTGATCAACTACTCAAGGAAACCGCCATGCGCCATCTGCTCCAGTTGTCCGCCCTGTCCCTTGCCTGCCTCGCCTCCTTCGCGCATGCCGACGAGCAAAGCCGCATGGTCGCCGCCTTCAACGCCATCGACATCCGCGGCCCCATCAGCATCGAAGTGGAATCGGGCAAGGAGCAAAGCCTGCTGCTGCGCGGCGACCAGAAATTTCTCAGCGGCGTGATCACGGAAGTGGTCGATGGCGAGCTGAAAATTTCCATGAAGGATAAAGATATCAAGAAGACCGAGGGCGACCCGCGCGTCATCATCACCATGCCCACCTTGCGCAAGCTGATAGCGGAAGGCGCGGGCGAGAAGATCTTGACCAAGCTCAATGGTCCACGGGTCGACATCAGCTACAAGGGCGCGGGCCGCCTGGCCGCCGATGGCCAGGTCGACTGGCTGCGCCTGAAGGCGCAAGGCGTGGGCGAAGTCGACACGAAAGCCTTGCTGGCGAAAAACGTCGACGTCAATTTCGACGGCATCGGCTCCGTCAAGGTGTATTCCTCGGGCGAACTGAACGCCGTCGTGCGCGGCATGGGCGAACTGATTTATTACGGCAAGCCGAAGATCGTGCACAAGTCGATCGCCGGCATCGGCAGCGTGAATGCCGCCAAGTAAGCTTTTCCATAAAAACAGGCCATCAGGCCACTGGAGACCGCATGACCGCTTTACAAGATACCGGGGCGCCGCTGGTGCTGCGCGAAGAGCACGATGGCCTCGTCACCCTGCGTTTGAACCGCCCCCTGCAATTCAACGCCCTGTCGGAAGCCATGCTGGCGGCGCTGCAGGCCGAACTCGACCTCATCGCGCAGCAGCCCGACGTGCGCTGCGTGGTGCTGGCCGCCGAAGGCAAGGCGTTTTGCGCGGGCCACGACCTGCGCCAGATGCAGGCCACGCGCCGGCTTGATTACTATCAAACCCTGTTCGCGCAATGCTCGCGCGTGATGCAAGCCATTCAAACCTTGCCCGTGCCCGTGATTGCCCGCGTGCATGGCATCGCCACGGCGGCCGGCTGCCAATTGGTCGCCAGCTGCGACCTGGCCGTGGCGGGCGCCTCGGCCCGATTTGCCGTGTCCGGCATCAACGTGGGCCTGTTCTGCGCCACGCCGTCCGTGGCCCTGTCGCGCAATGTCTCGACCAAGCGGGCCTTCGACATGCTGGTGACGGGCCGCTTCATCGACGCCGACACGGCCGCCGACTGGGGCCTGGTCAACGAAACGGTGGCCGACGCGGCGCTCGACGAGGCCGTGGCGCGCCTGGCGCAGCAAATCATGGCGAAAAGCCCGACGGCCGTCCGCTACGGCAAGCAGATGTTCTACCGCCAGCGCCAGCTGCCGCTGGACGAGGCCTACGCGTACGCGGGCGACGTGATGGCGCGCAACATGATGGAAGAGGATGCGGAGGAAGGCGTCGCCGCCTTTCTGGAGAAACGGCCGCCCGGCTGGGCGCGGCCTTGAGTACCTGACCGAACCTACTGCGCGTCGGTATAGGCAGCCTGCGACGCTCACCGTACTTCAGTACGGTTGCGCTTCTCGGCTACCTCTCCCTTCCGCTCGCTACGGTTCTGTCAGGTACTCTTGGACTTCCTGGTCTTAACGACTGTCCTTCATCTGCTGCTGCACGGAAAGACTCAGCTTGCCCAGGTCTTCCTTGCCCAGCAGCGGCAATTGCGCCAGCAGCTGCATCAGGGTCGAACTACCCATCACGTCCAGTTCGGACGACTGCACCAGCACCGTGCCGGCGCCCGTGAAGTCGATCTGCTTTTCCTCGCCCGACAGGCTGAAACCCGTGAGCGCGCCGGCGGCCGAGGCCCAGCCCTGCACGTGGGCATAATCGTAGTGATACGAGGGGCTGGGGCAGTCGGCCCAGCCCAGCACGGCCTGCTCGTCCACGCGGCACGGCAATGCCAGGAAGTGCACGGGGCCGTTCGACGAGGCAATCACCTTGCCCGTGCCTATCATGGTCAAAAAGCCGGGCAAGGTCGATTCCTGGCAGATCACGTCCTTGGTAAAACCCAGCAGGTTTTTCGCGCGGATGGTCATGTTGGCGTCGTCCAGGTCGTAGCACGCCAGGTCGTTGCCGTTGTCGCCCAGGATCAACTGGCCCTGGCCTTGCGCCACGACAAAGTGGTGCACGTATTTCGGTGCATTGAAGGCATTGCGCACGATCAAGTCGAGCACGCTGCTGCCCATGGCTTCGAAGCGCAGCTCGCCATAGAAGGCGATCATCTTGCCCTTGCGAATGAAGATCTGTTCCTTGACGTCGATGACATACGCAAAACGGTTCAGCTTATCGTTCTTCGGCAAGGTATCGGGGTTGTATATCGTCATGGCTTACCTTTCGCTCGCTTGGATGTAGACCGTGCCCTGGCCCGTAAACTTCACCTGGTACGATTCGCCGGACGCCTGGCCGACGAAGGTTTTCCAGTTCAGGTCCGTGACGATGGTCGAACTCAGCTGGCCCGTGTGGCCGATATACGCTTGCGGGTCGACGAAGACGGGGACGTCCGGCGTGACGGGCAAGCCGATGGCATTGCCGTCGGACAAAATCGCCACCTCGCCCGTGCCTTGCAGGGTGGTGGTAAACAAGCCCTGGCCCGTGGCCATGCCGCGCACCACGCCCTGCACGCCGCCCTGGTTGCCGAGAAACATGGTGCCGGCCGTCAGGCGCGCATCGAAGGCCAGCAGGGAGTCGCTTTCCACATAGAACGTTTCGCCGCGCACGGGGACGATGGTGACGAACAGGCCGCCCTGCGCGTAAAACACGCTGCCCGTGCCGCGCGCCGACATCAGGGCGTAGCCCTCGTTCGTGACGGCGCGCATGGCCAGGCTTTGCACGCCCTGGCCGGCCAGGAAGGAGCGGCTGAACGCCACGTCGCCCTGGTAAGACACCATGGCGCCCTTGCGGGCGTACACTTCTTCATTGCCGAGTTTGACCTCAAGCATCTTTTCATTGATCTGCTGATAGACAGGCATCGCGGGTCCTCGCTGACTTAACGTTCGGCGGGCTGGATGAACACCACGCCCTGGCCTGTGAATTTGTGCTGGTACGATTCGCCCGAGCTCTGGCCGATCATGGTGCGCCAGTTGACATCAAAAACAAATTCCTGGCGGATATCGCCCTTGAAGCCGACGAAGGCGTCCGGGTCCACGCGCAGCGGGTGGGAAGGCGTCACTTCCAGCATGATCAGGTTGCCGCGCGAAATGACGGCCAGGTTGCCGTGGCCTTCGACGGTGGTGGAAAACAGGCCCTGGCCCGAGCTGGCGCCGCGCAGGCCCGCAAAGCTGGTGCCCGTCTTCAGGCCCGTGTCGTAGGCCAGCAGGCTGCTGCTTTCGATGGTCAGCTTTTCGCCGGCCAGCGCCATGACGGTAATCTCGGCCGCATTCTGCGCGAAAAACACGGTGCCGCTGCCTGAAGCCTGCATCAGCTGCATGCCTTCGTTCGTCACCTTGCGCTTGAGCGCGCCGAAGATGCCCTCGCCGCCCAGCAGGGATTTTTCAAATTTGATGCTGCCCGTATAGGCGACCATCGCGCCGGCAATGGCCAGCACTTTTTCGTCCTGCAGGCGCACTTCCAGCAGGCGGTCGGTATTGGTGCGGAAACTGGTCACGCGCGACTCCCCAAGAATGCCAGGGCACAAAGCCATGGCTGTTCGACAAGATACCGGGGGGCTTACCGCCATGCAAGCGCTATTCCTCCCTGACGGGGGGCATGCATAAAAAAAGGCGTGCCAGGAGGCACGCCTTGCGTTCACGCAAAGAAAGGCTTATTCAGCCAGCACCGGCCTGGCGCCGCGCGCGTTCTGGAACAGGGGCACGGGATCATTGGTATTGACCTCGACCACCGTCACGCCCTGCACCACGCCGCCCACCTGGTAGCCGACGGCGCCCAGGTGGCGCTTGCCTTCGGCCAGGTTGGACCAGCTCAGCGCGACGGACGCCGTGCCGCCCATGTAGGCCGTGCCCGGCATCAGCGCCTTGAAGCTGCCGTTGTTCAAGCCCGGCGCCAGCACCCATGACGACAGGGTGTAGTCGGCCTGGCCGTTTTGCGGCGCGTAGCCGATCACGCACACCTTGTAGGTGCCGGCGGCGGGCAGGCGCAGTTCCACTTGCTCGTTGGAACTTTCATTGCCGCTGCTGCCGACCAGCACATTGGCGGCGTTGTAGACCTCCATGTCCATGTCGGTATTCGCGCCGCCCGTCGTTTCCGCGTCGTAGGTGGCAAAGCGCGCCGCCAGGGTGCCGGGCGGGACCACCACGTTGTGCACGTTCACGCCCGTGGCGCCGCCCGCCTTGCAGGCGGCCGATGCGGCAGCGCCCGTCGTCGCCTGGCCGATCGTGCGCGCTTCGCGCACGGCTTCGACGAGACCCGACTTGACGCCGACGAGCGCGCCCGTGAAGCCCGTGCCCAGGGTCAGCACCTTGCTGCCCGTGGCCGCTTCGCTGCTGACCAGCGGTATGGCGGCCAGCGAGGTGCCGCGCGCCGTCAGCGGGCTGCGCACCGTGTGCGTGCCATCCGTCCAGCTCAGGGCGCCGTAGGTCCAGGTATTGGCCGGCGCCGTCGTGCGCGTCAGCTTGACCTGGTACTGCGCCTTGGCACCAGGCGCCAGGTTCAGGCTCGTGGGCGTCACCGCCACCGTGTAGCCGGGCAGGCTGGCCGAGACATTGTAGACGGCGCTGCTGGCGCCCACGTTCGTCACCGTGCGCGTCAAGGTTTGCGTGCCCAGTACGTTGGCCGCCGTCAGCGACGCCAGGTTCAGGTTATAGGCAGGAATGGTGCCGATGGCCTGGCAGGTGGCGGCCGTGTAGACCTTCAGGTTCAGGCCGCACAGGAAGCGCGCATAGTCGATTTCCGACATGTCGTACACGAGGCCGGGATCGGCCGCGCTGTTTGGCGCGATGTGGCCGGCGCCCTGCCCCCACGGCAGCTGGCCCGAGTTCTTCGCCGTGGCATCCCACGACACGGAACCGTTCAAGCCATCGGAATACGTGCTGAAGGCCGTCGTCATCAGCGCCGACTTGATGGCCGCAGGCGACCAGTCCGGATGCTGCTGCTTGAGCAGCGCCGCCACGCCAGCCACGTGCGGGCTGGCCATCGAGGTGCCGGAATAGAAATCCCACTCGGCCACGGGCGCCGCGCCGCCGGCCGCCACGGCGTCACGCTGCGCCTGCGTCAGGTCGGCCGTCACGCCGGCCAGCACGTTGGTGCCGGGCGCCGACAGGTCCGGTTTCAGGATATTCGCATTGGCCACGTTCGGCCCGCGCGAGGAGCGGTCGCTGACGATAGGCGCCTGCACCGTGGTGTCGGGGATCGTATGGACTTCGCCCAGGGCCGCCGTGCCGTCGGGCGTCGCCGCCATGAAGGCTTTCAGCGCGTCGCCCTGCGCCTGCGCCAGGTGCACGGTCGACAGCACGTGCGCCTGGTTGACGATGGTGTTGGCGCCGCCAGCCACGTTGGCGATGACCACGCCCGCCGCGCCCGCCGTCCGGGTATTTGCGCTCTTGTTGACCAGTACGTTGCCGCCACGGTCGCACACGAGCACCTTGCCCGCCACTTTCGCCGGGTCCAGGTAGGCGGACGTGGCGTCGGCCGCGCCGTAGCAGCGCAGCAGGTTGATGTCCGTCGGCGACACGCCCGCCAGGCCCGCGTCGCGCGAGCGGATCAGCGGCAGCGCCGGCGTCTTCGCATTGCTCGACGCGCCTTCCAGCTTGCTGCCGTTGCTGAGGATGACGTTCGCCGCATACAGGCGGTTATGCGTGGAATTGGCGACCGTTGCCAGCCAGGGGCTGATGTGCGACACGGGCGCCGGCACGTCGGGCGCGGGCGTGGATGGACCGGAATTGCCGCCGGACGTGGCGACGAACACGCCGGCCGCCGCCGCGCCAAGGAAGGCCACTTCCGTCGGCTCGTCGAAGGCGCCGCCGCCCGCGTTCGGGCCGATGGAGAAGTTGATGACGTTGACGCCATCCTTCACGGCCTGGTCGATGGCGGCCACGCTGTCGGCCGTGGCGCAGCCGTTGCGGCCCGTCGAGGCGGCCGTCCAGCAGACTTTATAGGCGGCGATGCGGGCGCGCGGTGCCATGCCCGAGGCCTTGCCCAGCGACACGCCATTCGACGTGGCCAGCGCGCCATTGTTGCCGCCGGCCGTGGAGGCCGTGTGCGTGCCATGGCCGCCGTGGCCCGTCGGGCCGGCGACGGAATCGCGCGGCGAACGGAATTCCGTCCAGTGCAGGGCGGCGCCCGAGGCGCGGTAGTAGCGGGCGCCGATCAGCTTGTTGTTGCAGTTCTCGGCGCCGAAGCCTTCGCCCGTCTGGCAAGTGCCCTGCCAGCCGGCTGGCGGCGGGCCGTACACGACGTTGCTGCCACTGTGGCTGGGCACGCCGCTCTCGTCGAGGCGGTCGGCAAAGGCCGTGTTCTCGGGCCAGATGCCGCTGTCGACGATGCCGATGATGATGTCCTCGCCCGCGTGCGCCTTGCCGCCCAGCTGCTCCCAGAGGCCGCCCGGCTTGTCCAGGCCCAGGAAGCTGGGCGTGTAGCTGGTGTCGAGCTGCAGGATGGAGTCGGCGCTGATGCTGGCCACGCCGCTGTTCTTCTTCAGGGCCCGCACTTCATCGTCTGTCAGCAGGGCGGAAAAGCCGTTGAAGACGACGCTGTACTGGTGCGTGATTTCGGCAGCGCTGACGGTTTCGGCCACGGCGGCCTGCCTGGTGTCGAGGTAGTTCAGGTAAGCCTGCACGTCGGCGGCGCCCACATTGATGCGCGCGCCCGGGGCTGGCTTGGTGGCGGCCAGGCCCGCGACCTGGCCCGTGTAGGTAGCGGCCGGCTTGTCGACCAGTTGCACGATGTAGGAACGGCGTTCCTGCGCCTGCGCCGTTTGCGCCAGGCTGGCGGCCAGCAGGAGGATGGCGAGCGAGACGGGACGTAGTTTCATGTCACGCTCCTTGCACGGCGAACGCTGCGGACTTGCCGGCGCGGCGGCGCGCAACCATGCTGATGGCGCCCAGGCCGGCCAGCAGCAGCATGTAGGTCGACGGTTCCGGCACGGCGCTGATGTTGATGTTGTCGAGCGCGAACTGGCCCTGGTTGAAGGCGGGGAAATCGAGGGAATTGCTGCACGCGCCAGTGTCATTGAAAATGCAGGCGCTGAAGGTCAGGCCCGTGAAGGCGTAGTTGCCGAAGCCGCCCAGCAGGGAAGCGCTCTGGAAATGGTAATTGCCATCGCTGCCCTGGCCGGGAAACGCCAGCGAGGTGCTGATCACCTGGCCATTGCTCAGGGTGCCGAACAGCTGCAGCTCGCCCCACTGCATGTCGGGCAAGCCCGACACGGGCGCGATGAAGGAATAGTCGAAGCCGGCCAGGCTGAACGCCTGGCGGTCGGCACGCGAAAAATTCACACCGCCATCGTTGAGGATGGCCAGGTAGTTGCCGCTGGCGCCCTGCGGGCAGGCGGCGATATCGCACGACGAGCCCACGCGGCCGTCGAGGATGGCGCCCACGCCGCTGACCCCGCCGCCGGCCGCCGTAGTCGGGTCGGCCAGGAAATGCAGGTTGTAGCTCGACGTATTGAGCGTCTGCCCGCTTGCATACACGTCGGGACGCAAGCTGTCGAAGGTCAGGATGCCGGCCATGGCCGGCGTCGAGGACAGCAGCGCCAGCGCGGCCAGGGCGGATAGCAGGGTCTTGCGGCCGCGGGTAGCGGATGGATGGACGGTGGCGGGCGATACCCGCGCTGCATTTGATGAACGATTCATTCTGGTCCCTTGGTTGTTATGGATAGAAAGGTCGGCAGGTCTGGCGCCCGCTTGCAGCTTTTTCACAAAAGTGCCAGCAAATATAGCAAATTGCACAAAATAAATATCATATTTTTAATATCATTTATTTATTTTTTATCTAACATTCCGGAACTTTGTTTTGTCTCGTCTATGAACATTTGACGGATCTCAACGTTACATTTGAACAACGGCGGCCGCGTCGTCAAACGTGCGCGCCTGCATCTGCCTGCAACTTCGGATAAGCTGGAAAACCGCGCCTGGACGCGCCGCTACGGCACACCGTCACATCGCGGTACACCTGTTCCATCCTGGAACACTCCGCCTGCTCCGCACGCCCATGCGGCCCGCCCCTGCCCACCCTGCGGCGATGGCATGAAGATTGCACAACATTCATATCGACCGATCCCAGGGAGCGTGCAGCATGGAACACTATCAATTGAGCGCCCAGGCCAGCACGCGCGGCCGGCCCGGACGCGCCGTCCTGCTGGCCGGTGTGCTGGCGCTGGCCTTTTTCCTGCTTGCCGCCAGGCTGGACCTGTCGGAACGGCTGGCGCACGCGCTGCTGGGGCAGGAACACTGGCAGCTCGACGAGCTGGCCCTGAGCCTGCTGCTGCTGGCGCTGGCGCTGGCCGGCTTTGCCGTGCGGCGGGGGCGCCAGGTGGCCGCCCTGCTGGCGCAGAACCGCGCGCTGACGCAGCGCCTGATGCGCGCGCAGGAAGACGAACGCTGCGCGCTGGCGCGCGAGCTGCACGACGAGGTGGGACAGGATTGCACGGCCATCCGCGCCGCCGCCAGCTACATCCTGCGCGCGCGCGACGGCGACCAGGCGAACGTGCAGGCCTGCGCGGCCAGCATCGCCCGCTCGTCGGAAGCGCTGCACGCGATGGTGCGCACCATGCTGCGCCGGCTGCGCCCGCCCGCGCTCGACAGCCTGGGACTCGATGCGGCCCTGCAGGCCCTGTGCGACGGCTGGGCGCAGCAGCACGGCATCGCCTGCCGCTACGCGTCGCACGCCATCCCCGCCGGCCTCGACGACAGCACGGCCATCGCCATCTACCGCCTGGTGCAGGAAGGCTTGACGAACGTGGCGCGCCACGCGGGCGCCGACCATGCCACGGTGGAATTGCGCGCCGATGCGCACGGCGTGCTGCACCTGGCCATCGAAGACAATGGCCGGGGTTTGCGCCAGGACAACACGGAACACAGCGGATTCGGCATGCTGGGCATGCGCGAGCGCGTGGCGGGCCTGCGCGGCCATATCCGCTGGATCAGCGCGCTGGGCAATGGCTTGCGCATCGAAGTGGCCATGCCCCTGACGGCTGGCGCGGCATGAACGCGGCGCTGGGCCCGATCCGCGTGATGCTGGTGGACGACCATCCGGTGGTGCGCTCCGGTTACCGCCGCCTGCTGGAGCAAGGGGGCGACATCGCCGTCGTGGCCGAAGCGGGCAATGGCGAAACGGCGTATGTCTTGCACCAGGAGCACGCGCCCGACGTGTGCGTGACGGATTTGTCCATGCCAGGCATCGGCGGCCTGGAACTGCTGCGCAAGCTGCTCGCGCGCGACGCCCATGCCCGCGTGCTCGTATTTACCATGCACGACACGCCGCAGCTGATCGCGCGCGCATTGGACGGCGGCGCCTGCGGCTTCGTCAGCAAGCAGGCCGACCCGGAACACCTGGTCGACGCCGTGCGCGCCGCCCACGCGGGCCGGCGCTACCTGGACCCGCACAGCGCGCCCGCCGTGCTGCACGACGCGGCAGGCACGGAAGCGCAGCGCTTGAGCAGCCTGAGCCAGCGCGAATTCGAAATCTTCCGCCTGCTGGCCGCCGGCCACAGCGCCGCCGATTGCGCCCGCCTGCTGCACGTGAGCAGCAAGACGGTGGCCAACCACCAGACCTGCATCAAGGAAAAGCTCGACGTGCCCGGCCCCGCCGCCCTCGTGCACCTGGCGCTGCGCAATGGCGTCATCGAAAGTATTCATCCTTAAAACGCGTAGCGCAGGCCCGCATTCACGCTGCGCGGCGCGCCGGCCGCATAGAAGGTCGCGTTGACCATCGGATATTCTCCGTTCACGGCGGGCAGCGGCCGGGCGGCGAAATTGCCGCTGGCGTCGAAGCCCGTCGCGCCCAGCTGGGCCGCAGTCGCGTACTTGCGGTCGAACAGGTTGCTCACCTGGGCAAACACGCTCAGCTGTCGCGTCAGCTGGACCTTGCCGTTCAGCTCGACCACGGCGTAGCCGCCGCTCTTGCCGGAACCCAGGTAAGACGGGCCGCCCGCCTGGTGCGCGTTGTTTTCATTGCCGCGCGCATAGGAACTCGACACGGCCGTCATGGCCAGTCCCACCGTCCAGTCGCGCCCGCCCTGCACATCCACATGCGCCTTGAAGATATGGCTGGGCGTCAGCGGTATCCGGTTGCCGGGCGTGATGACGATATTGCCTTCCAGGCCGGGCGCCTGCGCGTCGCTGCTGCTGTTGGCGCTGCCGTTGACGAGCTCGCGGCTCTGATACGTCGCCTGCAGCCACGTGTAGTTGACGCCGAAGTCCAGCGCGCCCGCCTTGCCGTCGAGCGCCAGCTCCACGCCCTGGTGGCGCGTCTTGCCGAAATTCTTGAAGTAGCCGAAACCGGCCTGGTTATCGGCCACGAACAGGATATCGTCGTGGTTTTCCGCGCGGAACAGGCCCGCGCTCCAGCGGGCCACGTCGGCGAACTTGCCGCGCAGGCCCGCTTCCCACGTCTTCGTCACCACCTGTTTCAAGGGCGGGTCCCCGGCCATGGCATTGGGCAGGCGGCAGGGGTTTTCCGGGTCGGCGCAACCGAGTTCGATGGCCGTCGGCGTGCGGCTGCCTTCGTTGTAGCCGAGATAGGCGCCGGTGCCGCCGGCCGGCGCATAGGCCAGGCCGATGGCGGGATTGAAGCGGCTGAAACGGTGGTCGCCGTCGAGCGAGCCGCTGCCGCCGCCGGGCGTGATGGCGTCGCGGTTGCGCACCGTGCTGCGGTTGTAGCGGCCGGAGATGGTCAGGGTCAACGCTTGATTCAACGCCATGCTGTCGCTCGCATACACGCTCCACGTGCGCATGCGCCCGCTCAAGTCGACGCGGTTATCCACGGGCGTGCCGTCGTCGTCGATTTCCGTGCCATCGGCAAAGAAGTTGACGGGCGTGATGCTGCGGTCCGGGTTCAGATAGCCGAACTGGCTCGTCTGGCGAAAGGTGGCATGGCTGGCATCGAAGGCGGCGCCGGCCGTGACGCTGTGGCGCTGCCCGGCCACGTCGGCCAGCACGGTGAGCTGGCCCGTAAAACCATAGTTTTCCTGCTCGGTATGGCTGCGGTTGAGCATGCCGTTGCATTTTTCGGCCGGCTCGTCGTGCAGCAGCACGTTGGCGATGCAGCGCCATTTCGGGAATGGCGTATTGCTTGCATTCGCCCCGCTGGCGGGAAAGCCCGTGTAGCCGGCCGCCGCCAGCGCCGCCCGCTCGGCCGCGCCGGGCTGGTAGACGGACTGGTCGAGCGACTCGTCGTTCAGGTCACCGTTAAACGTGTGCGTGTCGATCTTGCGGTAGTACACATTGCCGGACAATAAGACGGCATCGCCGGCCTGGTGCTTGCCCGTCAGGTTCAACAGCGTGGACTTGTTCTGCGTCACATCGGGCTTGGTGTAGACGCTGCGGTAGTCGCGCGCCAGCAGGCGCTGTTCCTGCAAGCCGTTGCCCGTCAGCGCATTGTCCGCATGGGCCACCGTGACGGCGATATCCGTGCGCGCATCGCTCCAGCCCAGCTTGCCGAAGACCTGGCGCACGTCCGACGGCGAATCGTCGCGCCAGCCGTCTTCCTTGAAACGATTGCCCGTCGCATACCAGTGCCAGCCCTGCGCATTGCTGCCGCCATGCTCGACCTCGACGGCGCGCCGCTGGTGCGAACCCAGGCGCGCCTCGACGGCCGTGCCGGGATTGCTAAGACCATCCTTGGTCTGCAGGGCCAGCGCGCCGCCCAGGGTGTTCAGGCCGAACAGCGGATTCGAGCCGGGCATCAGGGTCAGCGAGGCAATCGCCATGCGCGGAATCAAGTCCCAGCTGACGACGTCGCCAAACGGCTGGTTCAGCCGCATGCCATCGAGATACACGGACAAGCCTTGCGGCGTGCCCAGCAGCGGCGAGGCCGTATAGCCTCGGTAGCTGACGTCGGGCTGGAAGGGGTTGTTCTGCACGTCGTTCACATAGACGCTGCCCAGGTTGCGGCGCAGGAAAGCGGAAATGTCGAGCGCGCCACTGGCGGCGATCTGCTGCGCGCTGGCCGTCTGCACGGGCGCGGCCAGGGCGTCGCGCGGCTGCTCCACGGTGGGCAGCGGCATGCTGCCCGTGATGATGACGGTGGGCAAGTCGCCGGCGATGATCGGGCTGGCGTCGGCGGCAAGGTTGGCCGCTTGCGCCTGGCACAGCGCCATGGCGGCGGCCGCGAATAAAGTCAGTTTCATGCGTATCCCCGTTTTTATAGTGGTTTTATTACTGTCCAGTATCGAACAGCCACCGGGGATGGGCTAGGGAAAAACTCCCGCCGTGCTGGGAACTAGCGCTGCAAGGGCAGGTAACTCTGTTTGAGCTGGCGCAACACAAAGCTCGATTTGCTGTGGCGGATGCCGGGAATTTTATACAGGCGCTCGCGCAGCAGGCGTTCGTAGTCGCGCGTGTCGCTCACCGCGATGCGCAGGTAGTAATCGTAGTCGCCGGACACAAGAAACGCTTCCAGCACTTCCGGGATCATGGCCAGCGCGTGGCCGAACTCGAACAGGGCCTGGTCGGAATGGTCGTCCAGCGTCACTTGCACGATGACGGTATCGGCCAGCCCCACCTTGGCCGCATTGACGTTCACCGTATAACCCGCGATGACGCCATCGTCTTCCATGCGCTTGATGCGCGCCCAGCACGGCGACGAAGTCAGGCCCACCTTGGCGCTCAGGTCGTGCAGGCTGATGCGGGCGTCCTGCTGCAGGGCCGCCAGGATGGCGAGGTCGAATTTATCCAGCCTCATTCTGCATAATCCTTATTTGACAGCAAAATTTGCTGAATACTGCATTCTATACGAGAAAACCAGCAGCCTTTTCTGCCGCATCAGGCAGAAAATAAGGCCATGAAACCCGATCCCGCTCCCCTCCTCGCTCACGCATCCCACAACGGCGCCAGCATCCTGGTCGACACCCTGCTGGCGATGGGCGTCGATACCGTCTTTGGCTACCCGGGCGGCGCCGTGCTGCCCCTGTACGACGCGCTGCACGCCCAGCCCCGCTTGCGCCACGTGCTGGTGCGCCATGAACAGGCAGCCGTGCACGCAGCCGAAGGCTATGCGCGCAGCACAGGCCGGCCCGGCGTCGTCTTCGTCACGTCCGGTCCCGGCATGAGCAACACCACCACGGGCTTGCTCGACGCCCTGTGCGATTCGATCCCCGTGATCTGCATCAGCGGCCAGGTGGCCACCACCAGCATCGGCACGGCCGCCTTCCAGGAATGCGACGCGCTGGGCATTTCGCGCCCCGTCACCAAGTGGAACCGGCAAATCCGCGCGGCCGATGAAACGGCGGCCGTCGTGCGCGAAGCATACGCGCAGGCAACGCAGGGCCGGCCCGGCCCCGTGCTGGTCGACTTTCCCAAGGATTTGCAGCTGGCGCCGGTGCAGGCAACGACGGCGCCTGCCCCCGCCACGCGGTCAGCGCTGCCGCTGCCGGCAGCGGCCGACCTCGAACGGGCCGCCAGCCTGATCGCCGCCGCGCGCCGGCCCGTGTTCTATGGCGGCGGAGGCCTCGTCAATTCCGGCCCCGCCGCCTGCGCTGCCTTTCAGCAATTGGTGAAACTGGCGGCCGCGCCGTGCACCCTGACCTTATTGGGCCTGGGCGCCTTTCCCGCCTCGCACCCGGCCTTCCTCGGCATGCTGGGCATGCACGGCACGCTGGAAGCGAACCTGGCCATGCACCATGCCGACCTGATCGTCTGCGTGGGCGCCCGCTTCGACGACCGGGTGACGGGCCGCCTGGACGCCTTCTGTCCCGGCGCAAAGGTCATCCACATCGATATCGACCCGGCGTCGATCGGCAAGGTGGTGCGCGCCGACGTGGCCCTGCGCGGCGACTGCGCGCCCGTGCTGGCCGCCCTGCTGGAACAGCTGCGCGGGCGATTGCTGGCGGACCGCCAGCCGTGGTGGCGGCGCATCGACGGCTGGCGCGCCCAGGACTCGCTGGCGTTCGACGACACGCCGGACGTGATCGCGCCGCAGGCGCTGATGCGGCGGCTGCAGGCGGCGCTCGACAGCATGGACAGCGGCGACGCCATCGTTTCCACCGACGTGGGCCAGCACCAGATGTGGGCCGCGCAGCATCTGCGCTTCGAGCAGCCGCGCCGCTGGCTGACCTCGGGCGGCGCCGGCACCATGGGTTATGGCTTGCCGGCCGCCATCGGCGCGCAGATCGCCCACCCGGACAAGTGCGTCGTGTGCGTCAGCGGCGACGCGTCGATCCTGATGAATATCCAGGAACTGGCCACGGCCGTGCAGCACCGCCTGCCCGTGAAAGTGGTGCTGTCGAACAATGGCTACATGGGCATGGTGCGCCAGTGGCAGGAACTGATACACGGCGGGCGCTACAGCCACAGCTACACGGAAGCGCTGCCCGACTTCGTCGCCCTGGCGCGCGCCTTCGGCTGGCAGGCCCACACGGTCTCCCGGCGCGAGGAGCTCGACGCGGCATTGACTACCTGCCTGGCGTCCGATGGCCCCTACTTCCTCGACGTGCGCGTGCACGGCGCGGAAAACTGCTTCCCCATGATGGCCCCCGGCGCGGGCCACCATGAAGTCACTTTGGCAAAAGGCATGGTATTCCAGGAACCCGCTACGTAATACCTATCCCCCGCGGCGTCCAGATGCCTGACAAAACCGTAGCGAGCGGAAGGGAGAGGTGGCTAAGAAGCGCAACCGTACTCCAGTACGGCGAGCATCGCAGGCCGCCTATACCGACGCGCAGTAGGTTTGGTCAGGCATCAAGCCCAAATCCGATAGACCCAGTAACTCTCGTCGTCGCGGATGGCGCGCGCCAGCTCGGTGGGACTCAAGCCCGTGATTTCGCGCGTCTCGCGGCAGAAATGCGCCTGGTCGGCGTAACCGCCGCTGGCGGCGACGTCGGACCAGGACGCCGTGCCCTGCAGGATGGCGCCGCGCTCGTCGAGGAACAGCTGCTCCGCGCGGCGCATGCGGCGCAAGGTGCGCATGGGCTGGCCGGCCCAAGCCTTGATGCGGCGCTCGATATGGCGCGCGCTGCTGGCCAGGCCCGTCGATGCGGCCTGCACGCCCAGGCGGCGCACCCAGTCCTGCACGGCGCCGGCCGGATGGTCGCCGTTCTTGCGCGCCAGCTGCCAGCGCGGCGCAAGAAAGTCTTCCACCAGGCTGACGCGGACGGCGTCGTCGGGCGCGGCCAGCACGGCGTCGGACAGGGCCAGCCAGTCGGCGCCAAACACGGCGTCGAGCGGGCGGAACTGGTCCAGCAAGGCCGCCATCGCTATGCCCGTCAAGGCATGCAGGGAGTCCGGGTAAAACATCACGACGAACGAGTGCACGGGACCGGGGTTATAGCTGACCAGCGGATACGAACGGGGGCCGCCGAACAGCGCGGGCGGCATGCGCACGTCCGGCAGCGACAGGCCCGGCCCGGCCGCCTCCACGTCGCCGGTGACGGTCCAGATGATGCTGCACATGGGCACGGCGGGAAAGCGGTTCAGGCGCTGGGCCGGCGGCAGGGGCGCGCAGGCCGTGGTGTCGCGCACGAGGATGGCGCGCACGCAGGAAGCGAGCGCCGTGCGCGGCGCGATCAGACGGGTCAGGGGCGTAGGGGCGGCAGGCATGGCGACGATTGTACCGGCAATTGCGCGCGCCGCGCGATGTCGTATTCGTTCAAGACGCGGGTGCGCAAGCGCGCTACAGTGATGTCATTGTCGCCATCCACCAGGAGTCCGTCATGCCCCCGCTCGACCACGCCGCCGCCACCACGGCCCTGCGCCAGATCCGCCAGTTGCCGGGGCCGTTCGCGCTGCCCATCATCGGCAACGCGCTGCAAGTACGACTGCCGCGTATCCACCGCGACGTGGAAGGCTGGGTGCGGCGCTACGGCCCCTACCTGCGCGCCTGGTTCGGCCGCACCCTGGTGCTGGTGGTGGCCGACAGCGAAGCCGTGGCGGCGGTGCTGCGCGACCGCCCGGACGGCTTCCGGCGTCCGCTGTCGAGCTACACGATTTCCGTGGAAATGGGCGGCATCCCCGGCCTGTTCCTGGCCGAGGGCACGGCGTGGCGCAACCAGCGCCGCATGGTGATGGCCGGCATGGCGCCGGGTGCCATCAAGGCGTATTTCCCCGCGCTGGTGGCGGTGGCGCAGCGCCTGCAGCGGCGCTGGCATCTTGCCGCCACGCAAGGCAAAGCGATCGGCCTCGACGGCGACCTGAAACGCTACACGGTCGACATCATTGCCGGCCTGGCCTTCGGCACGGAAGTCAACACGCTCGAATCGGGCGAGGACGTGATCCAGCGCCACCTCGACGCGATCCTGCCGGCCGTGGCGCGGCGCAGCCTGTCGATGGTGCCGTACTGGCGCTACGTCAAGCTGCCCGTCGACAGGCGCCTGGACCGCGACGTGGCGGCGCTGGACGTGGCCGTGGCCGACCTGGTGCGGCAGGCGCGCACCCGCCTGGAGCGCGATCCCGCCCGGCGCGTGCGGCCGCCCAACCTGCTCGAAGCCATGATTGTCGCCGCCGACGAAGCCGGCAGCGGCGTGGACGACCGCGCCGTGGCTGGCAATGTGCTGACCATGCTGCTGGCGGGCGAAGACACGACGGCCAACACGATTTCCTGGATCATCTACCTGCTGCAGCGCCATCCGCACAGCCTGGCGAAGGCGCGCGAGGAAGTGCGGCGCCTGGCGCCCGACGTGGCGCAGTTCACCCTGGAGCAGATGGACAGCCTCGACTACCTGGGCGCCTGCGCCAGCGAAGCCATGCGCTTGAAACCGGTGGCGCCCTACCTCCCGCTCGAAGCGCTGCGCGACACGGTGGTGGGCGACGTGGCCGTGCCCGCCGGCAGCATGCTGTGGTGCGTGATGCGCCACGACAGCGTCTCCGACGCGCATTTTCCCGACGCGCAGGCGTTCCAGCCAGAGCGCTGGCTGGCCGAGAGCGGCGAGGCCAACGACAAGCGCGCTTCGATGCCGTTTGGCGCCGGCGTGCGCACGTGTCCGGGCCGCTACCTGGCCTTGTTGGAAATCAAGATCGCCATGGCCATGCTGCTGGGCAGCTTCGACATCGCCGGCGTCGATACGCCGGACGGCGGCGAGGCGCAGGAACTGATGGGTTTCGTGATGTCGCCCGTGGGCCTGAGCATGCGCCTGGCGCGGCCGCAGTGATACCATGGGGGCAATCTCAGTCAACGTGCTTTTCCCCATGCAAATTTTCCTGGAATCGCCGCAACAAGCGGACGTGCAAACCCTGATCGCCGAACTGGATGCATATCAACAAACGCTGTATCCGGCCGAGTGCGTCTACTCGCTGGACCTGGCCTCCGTGCCGCCCGACACGCTGCTGTTTGCCGTCGCCCGCGATGCGGCGGGCGCGGCGCGCGCCTGCGGCGCCATCGTCGTCACGCCCGATTTCGGCGAGGTCAAGCGCATGTACGTGCACCCGGACAGCCGCGGCCTGGGCCTGGCCAAGCGCCTGCTGGCCCTGCTGGAAGAACAGGCGCTGGCGCGCGGCTGCCGCCTGCTGACCCTGGAGACGGGCATCCACCAGCCGGAGGCCATCGCCCTGTACGCGCGCCACGGCTACCAGCGGCGCGGGCCGTACGGCGGCTATCGCGATGACCCGTTCAGTGTCTTCATGGAAAAACCGCTGCAGGCGGCCGCATGAGCGCCCCATCCGACAGCCTGCTCGACATCCGCGCGCGCCTGCGCGCCTTTGCCGACGAGCGCGACTGGGACCAGTTCCACACGCCGAAAAACCTGGCCATGGCCCTGTCCGTGGAAGTGGCGGAACTGGCCGAGCACTACCAGTGGCTGCCCACGGGCGCGGATAACGAACTGGACGAGGCGAAGCGCGCGGGCATCCGCCACGAACTGGCCGACGTGCTGATGTACCTGGTGCGCCTGGCCGACAAGAGCGGCGTCGACCTGCACGCGGCCGTGCTGGAAAAGATGGAACTGAACGCGCAGAAATACCCGGCGGCGCAGGTGCGCGGCGACGCGCGCAAATACAGCGAGTACTGATCCCCCACCCGTGCGTGACTGCTGCGCGAAAAAGCGTAGCATAAGGACATGCGCACTCCTCTCTCCCTGCTGCTCGCTGGCTTGCTCGCTGGTCCACTGTCCAGCGCTGTTGCGCTAGCGCAAACCACGCCCGTGCCGCAGGTGAAGGTGGATGCCACGCGCGACCCCGTGGATAAATCCTACCGCAAGATGCTGCAGGGCGTGGACCGCTTCGAGCGCGACCATGCGCTGGCGCCGCAGGCCGTGCTGCGCTTTCGCTTGCTGCCGCGCCAGCCCGGCGTGGACATGACGGGCGTGCAGCTGCGCATCGCGGGCGACACCGTCAGCATCCCCTTGCCGCTGGCCGAGGACAACAGCTTTGCCCCCGTGCGCAACGCGCAAGCGGCGCGCGAAGACGCCGTGCTGCTCGCCAACCGCAGGGCTTCCACCATGAGCTGGCGCGCGCAGGTGATCACGCCCGGCTTGCCGCCGGGCACGCGGCGCCTGGGCGACCTGCGCCTGGAATGCCGCGCCGGCATGGATTCGGGGCTGATCTCGAACGACCCGCAAATCATCGCCTGGCTGTCCAGCATGCTCTACAGCACTGATAAAGTGTGTTCCGAGCCGGACGGCAATTATCTGTTCTTCACGGAGCGGCCCCTGTTCGGCGTCACCCTCGTGCATGGCGAGCGCCGTCTGGCCCTGCCCTTCAAGATGCTGTACGCGGGCGGCGAGCAGACGCCCGCCTCGCTGCCGTATTGCGATTGCCAGGTCTTGCTCGACCGCACGTATTACGCGCCCCTGTGGGACAGCAGCTGGCCCGATGACACCCTGCTGGAATTTGACTATATGGACGAGGTGGCGCCATGAAGTGGCTGATGATCGCCTTGCTGACGCTGCTGGCCGCCTGCTCCGGCACGCGCGCCTTGCAGGCAAGCAAAAATGTACCTTACGCCACCCTGGAACAGACGGTGCACGTGGGCAGCAGCACGCGCGAACAGGTGCGCGCCGCGCTGGGCGACAGCACGGCCATCCGTTTCGACAGCGGCTATGAAGTGTGGATGTACACCTACCCGGCCGCCTCGGGCGCGCCAGGCGAATATGTGATCTTGTTTGGCGGGGATGGGGTGGTGAAGAAGGTGCGCAGCGGCGAGGTGTACCGGGTACAGAAGTAAGCGCGGGAAGTGAGCCCCGCCAGCAGCGCTGGCGGGGCAATGCTTATCGTGCCTTCAGCAAGGCCCGTGCCGCCAGGCCCGCGCCTACGCTGCGGCCCACGCCGGCAGCCTTGCGCCTGGGCGAAGCCTTCAGCTTGAAGATGCTGATCGACTGGGCCACGCTCTCGGTGCGCTGCGCCAGGTTGGTGGCGGCCGCGGCGGCCTGCTCCACGAGCGCCGCGTTCTGCTGCGTGATGCCATCCATGTGGATGACGGCCTGGTTGACCTGGCCGATACCCTGGTTCTGCTCGCGCGTGGTCGAGGAAATCTCGTCCATCATTTCCGTCACGCGGGCCACCGAGGCGATCACTTCCGTCATGGTGGCGCCCGCATTGCTGGTCAGCACGCTGCCCGCATTCACGGTGGCAATCGAATGGTCAATCAGGTTTTTCACCTCTTTCGCCGCCGTTGCCGAGCGCTGGGCCAGGCTGCGCACCTCGCCCGCCACGACGGCAAAACCGCGGCCGTGCTCGCCCGCGCGGGCCGCTTCCACGGCCGCGTTCAAGGCGAGGATATTCGTCTGGAAGGCGATGCCGTCGATTAGGCCAATAATGTCGAGAATCTTGCGCGACGAGCTGCTGATCTCGTCCATCGTGGTCACCACTTCGCTGACGATGGTGCCGCCCTTGGCGGCGACGGTCGACGCCTGCACCGCCAGGTCGTTGGCCGTGGACACGTGGTCGGCGCTGTTCTGCACGGTCGACGTCAGTTCTTCCATGCTGGCCGCCGTCTGCTCCAGGCTGGACGCCTGCGATTCCGTGCGGCTGGACAAGTCCATATTGCCCGTGGCGATTTCCGCCGTCGTGATGCGGATATCCTCGAAGTTGGCGCGCACGTCGCCGATGATGCTGTGCAAGTTGATATTGGTCTGGCGCAAGGCGGCCATCAATTGACCCATGTCATCATCGCGCACCTTGTCGATGACGCCCGTCAAATCGCCGCCGGCCATCTTGCGCGCCATCGTGATGGCGTCGCCCAGGGGCACGACGAGGGAATTGTGCAGATGGGCCCAGAAATACAGCATCAGCGCGACGGCCACGGCGGCAGCGCCGCTGAGCCAGCTGCGCGTGGCCGTGCTCGTGTCGCCGTCGATATTCCACACGGCGCAGCCGAGAATGGCCAGCACCACGCCAAAGACGATGGAATGCAGGGCCAGGTCTTGCGACAGGGTCAGCTTGCGCCACTCGGCCAGCCTGGCGGCCCAGCCCTGGCGCACGACGCGGCCATTGCGGATCGCCAGGTTCGCGCTATTGCCATCTTTAAAACTTTTATACAGGGCTGCCGCTTCATTGATCTGCTCGCGCGTGGGCTTGGTACGAACGGACATATAGCCGATCGGGCGGCCGTTTTCGATGACGGGCGTGATATTGGCGAAGACCCAGTAAAAATCGCCGTTCTTGCAGCGGTTCTTGACCATGCCCGTCCACGGCATGCCCGTCTTGATGGTGTCCCACAGGTCGGCAAACGCTTCGGCCGGCATATCGGGATGACGCAGGATATTCTGTGGTGCACCCAGCAATTCCATTTCTGAAAAGCCGCTGACCTCAATGAAATACTGATTGGCGTAATTGATGTTTCCCTGTAAATCCGTAGTGGAAACAATCGTCATGCCTTCATTTAATACGTATTCATTTTGCGTGATAGGCGTGTTGACCCGCATCGTCGCTCCTCTATTTTTTTCAACTAGCATAACAAAAAGATAAAA
The DNA here is from genome assembly GCF_900156175.1 of Janthinobacterium sp. TND4EL3. Taxonomy (GTDB): domain Bacteria; phylum Pseudomonadota; class Gammaproteobacteria; order Burkholderiales; family Burkholderiaceae_D; genus Janthinobacterium. The sequence continues at coordinate 735,367 of NZ_FTMV01000001.1, read as the reverse complement.
ACAATATACCACATCAAGCACCCATGATATATCGCTCCCGCGACAGTGACACTGGTCAAACAATTTAATAAAAATCAATTCATTTATGTTTTAGAATTTACTTTGACTCAACTTGATTGATTTTATTGAAATGTAAAATTCAAATTGCGCCCATGCGCAATAATTAATAAAAAATTATGTATTAATGCAGCGCGCAATAAACACGGTGCATATGCCGATAAAAAGACCGCGCGCGGCCACGATTAAGCCCGGCGCATGGCCAGGCCTGCCGGCAACGATAACGCTGCAGCAATCTTCATTTCTTGAGGGAAAATAAAAACTGGCGCGAACGCGCCAGTGGGATATATGTCTCCAATCCGCGACACAGGCGCCGGGGAGGCGCCTGTGCAGGGAGGGCTTACTTGAATGATTTACGCGGCGGCGACTTCGGACGCGGTGGCGCGGGCTTGCGCTCCGTCGTGCCGTCATCGAGGCTGATGCGCAGTTTCTGGCCCGACACGACGACCGATTTCAGGTGGTCGAGGATTTCCGGCGGCATGCCTTCCGGCAAGTCCAGCACGCTGTAGTTGTCGAAGATATCGATGCGGCCGATATGCTTGGCTTCCAGGTTCGCTTCGTTGGCGATGGCGCCGACGATGTTGCTCGGCGTCACGGCGTGCTCGCGGCCCACTTCGATGCGGTAAGCCGTCACGCCCGGACGCGGACGTTCCTTCTTCGGCGCGCGTGGCGCCGGCGCGGCGTCGCCCGTGTCCGCTGGCGCGGACTTGGCGGCGAACGGCTTGCGCGGCGCGGCTGGCGGCGCCAGGTCCGGCGCGTCGCCGTCGCGGCTGATGCGCAGCTGCTGGCCCGCCACCCACACGGTTTTCAGCTGGTCCAGCAATTCTTTCGGCATGCTGTCCGGCAAGTCCAGGACGCTGTAGTCGTCATAGATTTCGATGCGGCCGATGTTTTTCGAATCGATGCCCGCTTCGTTGGCGATGGCGCCCACGATATTGCCCGGTTTTACGCCATGTTGATGACCTACCTCAATACGGAAGGTCTGCATGCCGGCGTCGGCAGGACGGGAGATGCGTTCCTTTTTCGGGAAGGCCGGGCGTTCGCTGCGTTCGAAGCGGTCGCCGCGCTCGAAACGCTCGTTGCGCTCGGGGCGGTCGAAGCGGTCCTGGCGTGCAGGACGGTCGTCCTGCCACGTGGCTTGCTCGCGCGCCTTGTTCTTGTCCAGCAACAAAGGCACATTGCCACGCGCCATCTTCGCCAGGGCGGCGGCGATTTCGATGGCGGGAATGTTCTGTTCGCGTTCGAAATCCTCGATCAGCGACTGGAACTGTTCCAGTTCGCCCAGGGCCAGGGTTTCGCTGATCTGTTCCTTGAACTTGGCGATACGCACGTCGTTGACGGCCTGGATCGTCGGCAGTTCCAGCATGCCGATCGGCTGGCGGGTCGAGCGTTCGATGGCTTTGAGCAAGTTCTTTTCACGCGGGGTGATGAACAGGATCGCTTCGCCGCTGCGGCCGGCGCGGCCCGTGCGGCCGATGCGGTGGGTATAGCTTTCCGGATCGTGCGGCACGTCGTAGTTGACGACGTGGCTGATGCGCTCGACGTCCAGGCCACGGGCGGCCACGTCGGTTGCCACGAGGATGTCGATCTTGCCGTCCTTTAATTGCTGGATGGTGCGCTCGCGCTGCGCCTGCTGGATGTCGCCATTGATGGCGGCGGCCGAGAAGCCGCGTGCCTGCAGCTTGCTGGCCAGCTCTTCCGTGCCCAGCTTGGTGCGGGCGAAGATGATCATGCCGTCAAACGCTTCCGCTTCCAGGATGCGGGTCAGCGCGTCGAGCTTGTGCATGCCCGACACGAGCCAGTAGCGCTGGCGGATGTTGTCGGCCGTGCCCGTCTTGGCGGCCACCGTCACTTCGGCCGGATTCACCAGGTAGGTGGTGGCGATGCGCTTGATGACGGAAGGCATGGTGGCCGAGAACAGGGCCGTTTGATGGCCGTCCGGGGTTTCTTTCAAGATGCGTTCGACGTCGTCGATAAAGCCCATGCGCAGCATTTCATCGGCTTCGTCCAGCACCAGCGTCTTCAGCTTGGACAGGTCGAGCGAACCCTTGTCCAGGTGGTCGATGACGCGGCCCGGGGTGCCGACGATGACGTGCACGCCGCGGCGCAGGGCCGACAGCTGCGGGCCGTAGCTTTGGCCGCCGTAGATCGGCAGCACATGGAAGCCGGGAATGTGGGCGGCGTACACCTGGAACGCTTCGGCGACCTGGATGGCCAGTTCGCGCGTCGGTGCCAGGACCAGGGCTTGGGGTGAGCTTTGTTTCAGATCAATGCGCGACAGGATAGGCAAGGCGAAGGCGGCGGTCTTACCCGTGCCCGTTTGCGCCTGGCCCAGCACGTCGCGGTTAGCGAGCAATAATGGAATCGTGGCCGCCTGGATAGGCGACGGTGTTTCGTAACCGACATCCTTGAGCGCGCGAACCAGCGGCTCGCTCAGGTTAAGGTCGGAAAATAAGGAAATTGGTGTATCAGACATGAAATCACTCACAAGTTCGCTCGAATCGCCCAATGCGAAAGAGTGTATCTGCTAGTTTACTCTTTACTGGACCATACCGGGTGGACACAGGCGGCAGAACGCCGTTTTTTGCCATCTACAACGCAGAAAAATCGGCGATCCGCACGCAATTGGCGCAAAAAACAAGCAATATTATATGTTTTGCAATAGATTCGACTGCTTTACAAATGCGCCTCGATATTGCTGGCCGCATCGACCGAGTGGCGCAAAAATTCCAGCAAGTCCTCGTTCAGGCGGTCCTTGTGCGTCGTCGCCAGGCCGTGCGGCGCGCCCGCATACACGAGCAGCTTGCTGCCGATGATGAGCTCGGCAGTGCGCCGCGCCGAGGCGGCGATCGGCACGATCTGGTCGTCGTCACCATGGATCACCAGGGTCGGCACGTCGAATTTGCCCAGGTCTTCCGTAAAATCCGTCTCGGAAAATTGCTTGATGCATAAATACGACGCCGGCATGCCGGCCTGCATGCCCTGCAGCCAGAAGCTGTCGCGCACGCCCTGCGACGGTGTCGCGCCGGGCCGGTTGTAGCCATAGAAGGCCACGCTCAAGTCGCGGAAGAAGGCGCTGCGGTCGGCCTGCACGCCGGCGCGGATGGCATCAAAAACGGAGAGCGGCAAGCCCAGCGGGTTCTCGGCCGTCTGCAGCATCAGCGGCGGCACGGCGCCCACCAGCACGGCGCCGGCCAGGCGCTCGGTGCCGTGGCGGCCGATGTAGCGCGCCACTTCGCCGCCGCCCGTCGAGTGGCCCACGAGCGTGGCGCCCGCCAGGTCCAGCGCGTCGATCAGGGCGGCCAGGTCGTCGGCATAGGTATCCATGTCGTTGCCCTGGAAAGGCTGGCTGGAGCGGCCATGGCCGCGCCGGTCGTGGGCAATGACGCGGTAGCCGCGCATAGCCAGGTAAAACATCTGGTCTTCCCAGGCGTCGGACGACAAGGGCCAGCCGTGGCTGAAGACGACGGGCGGGCCGCTGCCCCAGTCCTTGTAGTAGATCAAGGTGCCGTCGGCGGTACGCAGGGTATTGCTTGGATGCAAGTCGGTGACAGTCATGGAACGCTCCTGGTCGGTGGGCCAGCGGCCATTGTGGCCGCAATGGCGCGCGCACGCCGCGCGCTACGCCAGAGCATTGCGGTAGAGTAAGATTACCGCTGCTTTGCTTTCCCGTATTCACTTTTGGAGTTGTCATGCGCTTTCCCGTCGTCCTCGCCGCCAGCCTGTTCAGCACGGCTGCCCTCGCCCAACCGCTCGTTGCCGAAGCGCCCCTGCGCGCCCACCTGTCCTTCCTGGCCGACGATTTACTGGAAGGACGCGGCACGGGCCAGCGCGGCGGCGACCTGGCCGTGCGCTACCTGGAAACCCAGGCGGCCGTGGCCGGCTTGCAACCGTTGCAGGACGGCACGTACCGCCAGGCGCTGACCATCGTCGGCAGCAAGGCCTTGCCATCGAGCAGCGTCACCTTCAGCGCGGGCGGCAAGACCTTGTCCCCCGCCTTCGGCAAGGACATCGTCTTTGGCGCGGCCAACGGCAAGGAAACCGTGGCGTTCGACGCGCCCGTCGTGTTTGCCGGCTACGGCATCCGCGCCCCGGAAGAAAACTGGGACGATTTCAAGGGCATCGACTTGAAAGGCAAGCTCGTCGTCATGATGGTCAACGACCCGCAGCCGACCGCAGCCGAGCCAAACCGTTTTGCCGGCAAGTCGCTCACGTATTACGGCCGCTGGGTCTACAAGTACGAGGAAGCGTTGCGCCAGGGCGCGGCCGGGGTGCTGCTGATCCATACGACGGCATCGGCCTCCTACCCGTGGTCGGTACCGGCCAATGGTTTCGGCCACGAGCGCTTCAGCCTGGCCGGCGCGGGCAACGCGATGGAAGGCTGGCTGCAGGAAGACATGGCGCGCACGCTGTTCCAGCAAGCGGGGCAAGACCTCGATGCCCTGCGCGCGCAGGCCGAAACGCGTGAGTTCCGCCCCGTGGCCCTGAATGCCACCGTCAAGGTGAAACTCGACAGCCAGATCCGCAGCATCGAGCAATTCAACGTGGCCGGCATCGTGCCGGGCACGGACCCGAAACTCAAGGACGAAGCCGTCATTTACTCGGCCCACTGGGACCACCTGGGCAAGGATGACGAAGGCAGCGCCCGCTCAGGACAGAGCGACCACATCTACAACGGCGCGATCGACAACGCCTCGGGCGCGGCGGCCCTGCTGGCCATGGCGCAAGTGGCCGTGCAGCAGCCGGCACGCCGCACGCAGATCTTCCTGTGGCCGGCCGGCGAGGAAACGGGCATGCTGGGCAGCACGGCCTACACGCGCAAGCCCTTGTGGCCGCTGGCGAAGACGGCCGCCGACCTCAATCTCGACAGCATGAACTTCGTCGGCAAGACGCACGACATCGGCGTGGCCGGCGCCGAGCGCAGCAGCCTGTATGCGAGCGCCGCCAGGGTGGCCAAGCGCATGGGCCTGCGCCTGGCGCCCACCATTCCCGACCTGTCCGGCGCCTTTTACCGGGCCGACCATTTTGCCTTTGCCAAGGCGGGCGTGCCGGCCTTCAACGTGGGCTCGGCCGTGTTTTCCGGCGACGGCTCCTTCGACTTCGTCAAGGAGCCGAAAGCGTCCAGCGAGCGCCTGGTCGCCTTCAAGAAGGATTACCACCAGGTGACGGACGAATATCACCCGTCGTGGGACTTGTCGGGCATGGTGCAGCAGGCGCAATTCACCCTGAACCTCGGCTACGAAGTGGCAAACGACAAGAACTTGCCTACATGGAACAAGGGCGAGGCGTTCGGCAAGGTGAAACGCTAAAACTTTCCACACATAAAAAAACACCGGCCTCGGCCGGTGTTTTTTTATGCACGCTGGACAAAATGTTCAGGGCTAGGCGTGTTGCCGAAGACAGTACGCATGTACGGCTAGGCAACGCAACAACGCCATGGCCTTTTTGGCAGGCGCGCTAAATCGCCATGATGCGTTTCAGGTCGACGAATGCCGTCTCGTACAAATGCTGGAACGCGCCCACCATGACCTCTTCCACGCCTTCGGCCGCGTCGAACTCGCTCGACCATTCCGCCACGCAAGTAGTCGCGCCCGGCTCGCCCGTGACGCGCAGGGTGGAACGGTAGTTCTTGACGGGGATCGGACCCGAGACGATGGTGTAGCTATAGCTCTTGTCCGCTTCGCTGTAGCTTTGCAGGCGCTCGGCGATGACGGCGCCGTCCGTGGTTTTCAGGCGGCGCACGCGGCCGCCGTGTTCGGACAAACTGGTCTTGATCGAGCTCGACCATTCAGCCAGCGACTGGAAGCCGCCGATAAAATCCCACACGCGTTCGGCGCTTGCCGCCAATGTTACAGAAACAATTACTTGGGCCATCTTTAATTCGGTTCCTCATCCAGGTTTGCCGGGCGCCGCGCCCGGCCGGCCGGAGTTGCCCGGCACAGCCGCTATTTTAGCGCCCATGCGGCTTTGCTGCTGGGCGCGCAAGGCCGGCGATCCTGTTTTCGGCGCAAGTCTTACAGATTTTCCGCCAAGAAAATCAGGGAATTGCCATGCGCGTGGGCGGCCGCGCGCTGCTGGTAGCTGTCGCGGTGGGTGCAGTTGAAGCCGTGCTCGGCGCCCGGGTAGATATGGATTTCCACGTCTTGCCGGTCTTCGAAGCGCTCGGCGATCTTTTGCACGGCTTCCGGCGGGATATGGCTGTCCTGGCCGCCGAAATGCATGAGCAGCGGCACCTCGATCTTGTCGGCCAGGTCCAGCTTGTTCTGGATGCCGCCGCCGTAATAGGCGATGGCGGCGTCGACCAGGCCGGCCGCGGCCGTCTGGAACGACAGCCTGCCGCCGAAGCAGTAGCCGACCGAAGCGAGCTTGCCCGTCACTTCCGGACGCGCACGCAGGACGGCGACGGTGGCGGCGATATCGGCGTCCGCATGCGGATTGTCGGTGGCCTGCATCAGTTCCACGGCCCGCTTCCAGCCTTCCGCGTCATAGCCCAGCTCGATGTGCGCGCCGGCGCGCCAGAACAGGTCCGGCACCAGCACCACATAGCCGTCGGCCGCGTACTGGTCGGCCACGGCGCGGATGTGCTCATTGACGCCGAAAATTTCCTGCAACAGGATGATGGCGGGGCCCTTGCCCACGTGCGGCACGGCCAGGTAAGCCTGGAAAGTGCCGTCCGGGCCGGCGATATCGATCCACTGCGAAGTTGTGCTCATAGAAACTCCAGTCTGAGGTTGGGGGGAATGTCACAGCCAGGCATGTTACTGGTTTTTTTCCCCGTCTGCGCCGGCCCCACCGCGACAGCGCGCCACCTTGATAAATATCTAATACAGTTCGCGCAGGTAAATCACGGGGCCGGACTTGAACACGCCGAACACGGCGCGTCCCACGGTGCTGGGCAGGTAAGGCAAGCCGCTGACAGAGACATCGACGCTGCCCGCCACGCCGGGCGCCAGCAACGGCAATTGGCCATTGGGCGAGGGCAATACCCCGCCGGTAACGGTGTAGGTGCCGTTCTGCACTTTCACAAGGCCATTGCACGCGCCAGCGCCAGAGGTGAGCCCCTTGCTGCAGTTGGCTAGCGTGACCCCGGCACTCCCGAATTGGGTGACGCTGTCGGACACATTGCCCAGCCAGCTGCCATTCCAGTATTGCACCTGCACGGGCAAGCGGATCGGCAGGCGCTCGGAACCATAGCTGTTGGGCACCATGATGCGGCCCGTGAGCACGGTCAGCTTCGCTTCCGTGCCGGCGTCGGACGGCGCCGACGTCACGGTGGCGCCCGCATAGGGGGTGGTGGCGCGGAACAGCACGTCGGTCGGCGACGCCAGCGCGACCGTGCCGGCCGGCACGGCATACGCGCCGGGAAAGCGGTAGGCGATCTGGCTGCTGGCCACGCCATTCGTGAAGCTGGCCGGCGCGATGCCCGTCACGGTCGTTTGCGCGGCGCTCCCGTCGCTCAGCCGGCTGCCGGACGGCGCCGCCGGCGGAAAGGCCGTCAGGCCCGTGGCGGCATCGTAGGCGCGCAAGGCCACCTGGGCCGTCAAGGCCGTGTCGCGCCCGTCGAAATTGAGCGTCGTCCCGTTCGCGGCATTCTGCGCCGTGACGCGCAGCTTGAACGGCTGCTGCGCATAGATGAAACTGCCCGCCGCGCAGGACAATGGCGCCTTGCAAGGCATGGGTTCAGTGCCAGGCACCTCCGTGACGAAGTGGTGCGGGATGAATTGCACGCTGTTGCTGGCGCCCGTGGCAAAGGGCGGGACGACGCCATTGACGGCGGGCGGCGCGGCCCCGAGGTAGGTGTCCATCGTCGCCCTAAACTGGATGGTGCCCGCTTCCGCCCAGCTCAGGTTGCTGGCGATGCCGATGCCGTTGTTAAAAGCCAGGCTGCCCGCGACTGCGGGGTTGGCGGCGCCGGAAAAGGTGGGCGCGACGAGACTACTGCCCAGCAGCACCGTCTGCGCCGTCGTTTCCCTGCCAAAATTGGCCGTCACGGCGTTGGCCACGTTCACGGCCGACACGCTGATGCGGGTGGCGGGCGCCACGGGCAACGCGGCCAGGCCCGCCCGCTGCGGCGTGGCGATGGCGCTGAACACGAAACGCTGGGGCCCCACGATGACAGTGCCGCTGCCCGTCATGGTCAGGCCGCTGTCGCTGCCGCTGGTCGGGGCATACGTGGCCGTCAGGCCCAGCGCACCCGCATCGGCGTACAGCATGTTCGGCGTGGCCAGGCCGTCGGCATCGAAGGCCAGTTGCACGGGCGCACCGGTCGCGCTGCAGGCGCTGCCCGCGTTGGCGGCCAGGGGTTTATACGTGCCATCCTTGTCCTGTATGCGCGCGGGCAAGGTGCCCGTGCCGGGATTGGCGTAGTTGCAGCGCAGCTGCAAGGTCTTGTTCTGGTTGGCAAACAAGGGCACGCAGGCGCGCGGGTTCGACGGCGACGCCTGCAGCGCGCTGATGGCGATGGGCCCCTCGGCCTCGGCATAACGGGGGACGCCGCTCACCTGCAGCGCGCTGCTGACAAATGCTATCTGACAATTGGTCACGCTGCCGTCGACGCTGCTCTTGCAGACCAGCGCCCCCGTCGTCGCCGGCGTGCTGCTCAGGCCCAGGGGAACGTTGCTGGCCGGCGTGGTCTGCGCCACGCTGGACGCGGCCGTGCCTGTCGCCGGCTGGGTGGCGTTGAGTTGCGCCACGGCGCCGCCCGGCGTCAGCGTGACCTGGGCCGCGCCCGTGTAGACGGTGCTGCAGGCCGCGTCGGCGCAGGCCGTCACGGTCACGGGCGCGGGCGCGCAGCTGAGCGCCGAAGGCGGATGCGTGATCTGGAAGTGATGCGGCCCGGCCTGGGTGCTGGGGCCGCATTTCGGTCCCAGCGGATCGGTGTAGGGCCAGCCGCTGTTGTTCGTCACGCAACTGCACGGATTCGACGGCGTATACGCCTTGCAAGTGATCGTCTGCTGCACGCGGCCCTGCCAGCCCAGGGTGATGTGGTCGACCTTGGCGTTGCCCGTGATATAGGCGTTGGACGAGTCGAGCGTCACCTCGCCGGCGTCCACATTGCCCTTGATACCATTGCCGGAAGCGATCGACAAGGAATTGCTGGCGTCCACGTCGCCCGTGACGAGCAGGCCCGATGCCTTCAAGTCGATCGTCGGCGATTTCAGGTTGCCCGTCACCTGGCTGCCGGAACCGATGGTCAGCGAGGTGGTCGCCGTGATATCGCCCTGGATGCGGGTACTGGCGGGCAGGATATTGACGACGGTGCCGCTGATGGGCCCGTTGATGACGGAACCCGAGGCGATGTCCACCGGGCCCTTGGCGCTGATCTTGCCCGTCACCTTGACGTTGTTCGAGCCCATCTTGATGGTGGTGGCGGAAATATTCGCCGTAATGGTCTGTTCCTGCGCGCCCATGAGGAAAGTGCCGCCCTCGGCGCTCAAGCTGCCCCCCGTCACTTTCAGGTTCGACGGATTGATGTCCTTGATGTCGAGATTGCCCTTGACCGTCAGCGCGGCATTGCCGCTCATCGTCAAGCCCTGGTTGTAGCTCATCGCCAGGGAACTGTTGACCGTCACGCCATACGCGCTGCCGATGACGATGACGTCGGTGGAGCCCAGCGCCAGCGAGGCGCACGTGTATTGCAAGCCGTCCGTGCTCAGGCTGCAGCCGCTGACGGCGCCGCCATTGAAGTTGAGCGTGGCCGCGTGGGCAAGCGAAGTGCCCAGCAGCAATGTCAGGGCGGCAAAAAAGTGAAGTAAGCGCACGATATCGAGGAATCCGGTGGGTGGGAAGCCAGCGGGCGCGCGGATTATTCCATGCTAATCTACGCCATCGCTGTTATTGCATTATGGCAGTATTTATCTCCTTCACGCATATCGCATGATCAAGCAAAGTCCCAAAGAATTTCCCCTGCGCACCGTCGACATCATCGTCTACCCGGGCTTCAAGGCGCTCGAAGCCATCGGCGCCATGAAAGTATTTGATTACGTCAACACGCATTTGCGCCTGCGCAATCTGCCCGGCGGCTACGACATGCGCATCGCCTCGACGGCCATCGGCCCCGTCGAGTCGGATACCCTGATGTCGCTGCACGCGAGCAAGGCGCTCGATGCGCACCGCCTGCCCGACCTGGCCGTCATCGTCGGCTGCCACCACGTCGAGCAAGTCTTGCAGGACATTCCCGCCCTGGCCGCCTGGGTGGCCGAGGCGGCGCCCCGCATCGATACCCTGGCGGCCCTGTGCACGGGCTGCTTCTTCCTGGCCGAGGCGGGCGTACTCGATGGCAAGAGCGCCGCCACGCACTGGAGCGCCGTGGACAGCCTGCGCCAGCGCTACCCCTTGATACAGGTCAATGCCGATGCGATTTTCGTGCGGGAAGGCAAATTCTGGACGTCGGCGGGCGTCACGGCCGGCATCGACCTGGCGCTGGCCCTGGTGGAAGACGATTTCAGCCGCGATATCGCGCTCGAAGTGGCGCGCGACCTGGTCGTGTATCTGAAGCGGCCCGGCGGCCAGTCGCAGTTTTCCGTCCACCTGTCGAGCCAGATGACGACGCATCCCACCATCCGGCAATTGCAGGGCTGGATCATGGAGCACCTGGCCGACGCGCTCACGGTGCCGCTGCTGGCAGCCAGGCTGGCCATGAGCGAGCGCAATTTTACGCGCGTCTTCCAGCGCGAAACGGGGACCAGCCCCACGGAATTCATCGAGACGGCGCGCTTCGAAGTGGCGCGCCGTTTGCTGGAAGACAATGTCTCGTCGTTAAAACAGGTGGCCGTGCAGGCCGGCCTGCACAGCGAAGAAAGGCTGCGCCGCCTGTTTCAAAAGAAGCTCGCCATCACGCCGCGCGACTACCGCGAGCGCTTTTCCAGCACGGCGCGCTAGGACTTCAGCGCGGCTTGCTGCCGCGCGCGTGGCGCGTGGCCAGCTGCTGGCGGTGCCGGGCCAGCGGCGTAAACATCAGCGCACACAGCAAATACGTGGACAGCAGCCCCAGCCAGATGGCGGGCGTGGCCAGGATGGTGGCATTGCTCCACCACAAGGCCAGCAGGGAGGACAGGGCCCCGCCAAGAAACACGGGCAGCATGCGGCGCAAGGTCGCGAGGTAGGCAGTGGCAAACATGGACGGCTCCCAAAGCAAGGCGGTATGCCTTCACACTAGCAGGGGCTGGCGGCGAAGTACAGCCTGCCGCCCTGCCCCGTCCGTCAAGTGTTGCGCAATGAGGACATCCGGTACGATTAGTACAACACGACGGAACGGATCGATTCGCCGCTCTTCATCAGGTCGAAGCCCTCATTGATGCGTTCGAGCGGCAAGCGGTGCGTGATCAAATCATCAATATTGAGCTTGCCTTCCATATACCAGTCGACGATCTTCGGCACGTCCGTGCGTCCGCGCGCCCCGCCGAAGGCCGAGCCGCGCCATTCGCGTCCCGTCACCAGCTGGAAGGGACGGGTGGAAATTTCCTGGCCGGCCGCCGCCACGCCGATGATGAACGATTTGCCCCAGCCCTTGTGCGTGCACTCGAGCGCCTGGCGCATCAGGGTCGTATTGCCCACGCATTCAAAACTGTAGTCGGCGCCGCCGTCCGTCAGCTGCACGATGGCGTCGACGACGTTGTCCACCTCGTTCGGGTTGATGAAATGCGTCATGCCGAACTTGCGCGCGATGGCCTGGCGCGCCGGGTTGATGTCGATGCCGATGATCTTGTCGGCGCCGACCATCTTGGCCGCCTGGATCACGTTCAGGCCGATGCCGCCCAGGCCGAAGACGGCCACGTTGGCGCCCGCCTCGACCTTGGCGGAGAACAACACGGCGCCCACGCCCGTCGTCACGCCGCAGCCGATGTAGCAGACCTTGTCGAACGGCGCGTCCTCGCGGATCTTCGCCAGCGCGATTTCCGGCACGACGATGTAGTTCGAGAACGTGGACGTGCCCATGTAGTGGAACAGCGGCTGGCCATTCAGCGAAAAGCGGCTGGTCGCGTCCGGCATCAGGCCGCGGCCCTGCGTGGAGCGGATGGCCTGGCACAGGTTGGTCTTTTGCGACAGGCAGAACTTGCACTGGCGGCATTCCGGCGTGTACAGGGGGATGACGTGGTCATCCTTTTTCAGGGTCGTCACGCCCGGGCCCACGTCGACGACGACGCCGGCGCCTTCATGGCCGAGGATGGCGGGGAAAAGGCCTTCCGGGTCGGCGCCGGACAGGGTGTAGTAATCGGTATGGCAAATGCCCGTCGCTTTCAGTTCGACCAGCACTTCGCCGGCGCGCGGGCCGGCCAGGTCGACTTCTTCGATGGTCAGCGGGGCGCCCGCCTTCCAGGCAATCGCGGCTTTGGTTTTCATGGGGTGTCTTCCTGCTCGGTTTCAGATGCGCCATTATCTGGCGCTGGCGGGCGCGGCGGCGCAAGCGGCGCCGCGCTTGTCTGAAAACGCGGCGCATTTGTCCGATGCCGCCGCACGGTGCAGCTGCGCACGGAAAAACGGCAGGCGCGAGGCGTATGCTGGCGCCAGTGCGATGTCCGTTTGCGCCAGCTCAAACTTGCCTGCACACAGACACGCATTCTTGGCATAAGCTGATTACTTGTTGAGCCGCCGTTGCGTCGTTCCCGCAGGAGACTGACATGCGCCCTTTCCTTCACCGCTCTGCCCGCCCCTGGCTGGCCCTGCTGCTGGCAAGCTGCCTGGCCCTGCTTGCCGCCTGTGGCGGCGGCCACGGACACCCGGCGCCCGGGGTCACCACGGGCAGCCTGACGGTCGCCATCGGCGGCTTGCCGACCGGCGTGGCGGCCGCCGTCATGGTCACGGGGCCCGCGTCGTACAGCAAGACGCTGACGGCCAGCACTACGCTGACGGACCTGGCGCCCGGCGCCTACGCCATCAATGCCGCCAGCGTGGCGCAGGGCACGGGCACGCTGGCGCCCACGCCCGTCACGCAGCAGGTGCAGGTGAGTGCGGGGGCCACGGCCAGCGCCAGCGTCAGCTATGCGGCGGCCGCGTCGCTGGCCCTGGCCCTGCAGGAAGTGGCCGGCGGACTGGATGCCCCCATCTTCCTCACGGCGCCGCCCGGCGACAGCCGTCTTTTCATAGTCGAGCGCCCCGGCCGCATCCGCGTGCTGCAGAACGGCAGCCTGCTGGCCACGCCCTTCCTCGACATCAGTGCGCTCACGACCACCAGCGGCGAACGGGGCTTGCTGTCGATGGCCTTCCATCCGCAGTACGCGAGCAACGGCTATTTCTTCATCTATTACACCAACCTGGCCGGCGATATCGTCATCGAGCGGCGGCAAGTGTCGGCCGGCAACGCCAACGTGGCCGATCCCCTGTCCGCGCTGACCATCATGACCATTCCCCACCCCACGTTCAGCAATCACTATGGCGGCTTGCTCAGCTTTGGCCCGGACGGCTACCTGTATGCGGGCACGGGCGACGGCGGCAGCGCGGGCGACCCGCCCCGCAATGCGCAAAACACGAACGTGCTGCTGGGCAAGCTGCTGCGCCTGGACGTCAGCAACAGCAGCGTGGCCCAGCCGTATGCCATTCCACCCGGCAATCCATTTGCCACGGCAGGGGGGCGCCCTGAAATCTGGGCCTACGGCCTGCGCAACCCGTGGCGCTACGCCTTCGACGTGCCGGCCCAGCTGCTGTACATCGCCGACGTGGGCCAGGCCAACTGGGAAGAAGTCGACGTGCGCCCCGCGGGCCAGGCGGGCAACAACTATGGCTGGAACATCATGGAAGGATTGCACTGCTACAACAGCGCCAGCTGCAACCAGGCGGGACTGGTGCTGCCCGTCATCGAGTATGGCCACGATGCGGCCGGCGGCTGCTCGATCACGGGCGGCTATGTGTACCGGGGCACGGCCCTGCCGGAACTGGCGGGACAGTACCTGTATTCCGACTACTGCAGCGGCTGGCTCAAAAGTTTCATTTACAGCAACGGTGCAGCGTCCGCCGTGACGGACTGGGGCATCAGTAACGTGGGCAATATCCTGTCGTTTGGCCAGGATGCGCAAAACGAGCTGTACATGCTGAGCGGCACGGGCAAGGTGTACCGGATTGTCCGCAAATAAGGTATGCAAAAGAACATGCGCAAGCAGGCATGGCGGCGCACGGCTGGGAGCGTTTTTCGACGGGGCGCGGAGAACCGGCTAGAATTAAATTTTCCGCCGCGCCCTGCGCACCAGCCCAAGAGAACACCATGGCCCGTTTGAAACTTGAATTTCCTGAAGACCAGTACTGCTATTCCTCGCAACTGACGGTACGCACGACGGACATCAATGCCGGCAATCATCTCGGCAACGACTCCATGATTTCCATGATTTCCGAGGCGCGCGCCCGCTTCCTGTTTGAGTTCGGCGTGCGCGACATCGAGGCCGACGGCACTGGCATCATCGTCACCGACCTGGCGACCACCTACCGCGCCGAAGCCCATGCGCGCGACCAGTTGCTGTTCGAAGTGGGCGTCATGGATTTCAACAAGTATGGCGGCGACATCACCTTCCGCATCACGCGTCCGCGCGACAACACGCTGATCGCCATGGCCAAGTCCGGTTTTGTGTTTTTCAACTACAAGCGCAGCCAGGTCGTGCCCATGCCGGAAGATTTCGGCAGCAAGTTTCCACAGGTAAACTGGATCGATTGACCAAGGCGCGATGAAACGGCCCCTCATGCCGCCATGCTGTATGCTTGCCAGGAAGACATTGAACCTGGAGCGGCATGCAATCAGCAATCACGGCAAGACTGTGGCTTACCCTGGCGCTGCTGGGCATATTGCCGCCCGCCCAGGCCGCGCCGCAAACCGTCATCCTGTACGGCGACGACGATTACGCCCCGTACAGCTATGTGGAAAATGGCGTGTTCAAGGGCATGTACGTCGATATCCTGCGCCTGGCGGCCAGCTCGATGCCCGATTACCGGCTGGAATTGCAGCCGCGTCCCTGGAAGCGGGGCCTCGACGCGCTGGAAAAAGGCCAGGTATTCGGCCTGTTCCCGCCCGGGCGCAAGACGGAGCGGCCGTACGTACAACCGTACTCCGCCATGCTGTACCGCGAATCGGTGGTGCTGTTCTGCCATGACGCCGTCATGCGCACGCCGCGCACGCACTTCCCGACCGACTTTGCCGGCCTGACCATCGGCGTCAACTCGGGTTTTCTGCTGTCGGAAAAACTGATGGCGCCCGCGCGCCAGGGCGTGCTGCGCCTGGAAGCGGCCAAGGGGAACGAGGCAAACCTGAAAAAGCTGGCCTTGCGGCGCATCGATTGCTACGCCAGCGACCGCGGCGCGGCACGCCACACGGCGCGCCGGCTGCAAGGCAAGCTGGCCAGCGATGGCTTTGAACTGCGCGAAGTACTGGAACTGTCATCCGAAACCACGCATATCGCCTACAGCGCGCGCAATACGCCCGCCTACAAGGCCGATTTCATCGGCAAGATGAATGCGGCCCTGCTTGCCATGCGGCACAATGGCCAGCTGGCGCGCATCACAGAGGCTTATTTGCTTGATTAGCCGGGCGGGGCTTTGCGCTGCTGCAAGGTCATGACGGGCTTGCTGCGGCCCTGCGGCTTGACGCCAAAGGTGTTCCTGAACCATTCGTCGATCATGCGCTTTTCATAGCGCAGGGCATCGCTATTGGAATAGCGATTGATATGTTGCAAATAAGACATATCCGACAGATACGCGTTACCGCTTGCAATGACTTTGCCATGTTGCTCCAGCGTATAGCGCAGGCGCATGCGCGGCCAGTCAGCCCGGCCCGTCATCACGCGCACGTCAAAGGCGCCCCGGCGCGCCGGGTCTTCGCGTCCCGCCAGGTCGATATCGGTAATCTCTATCCTCAGTTCCTGGCCGTGGGGCAAGCTCTTGCCCAGCAAGGTGAAATGATCGGCCAGGCCAGCCAGCACCTGCTCCCGGTCGCGCGAGCTGAACGGCACATCGGAATAATCGTCGGGTTTGTCGAACGTCACCTGGACGCCCGCCCAGGCGCTGCTGCCAGCGGCCAGCGCCAGTGCGGCCACGCAGATTTTTATCGCCTTGGAAATACGCATAACGATTCCTTTCAGAAAGTTACGGCAGGCATAAGCCAGGATGCCGGCATCGCCTGGATGCCGTTTGACTATAGCTTGAAGCGGAAATTTCTGGAGCGCAATACGTCGTGCCCGGCGGAGCAGCACCCGGGCCTGCGGCCCGGATGCTGCGTGACGGAGCGCCCTCGCGCCCCTGCTTGCCCTTACTTACGCGCCTGGCGCTTCGTCTTGATACCAAAGGTATTGGCATACCAGTCATCGATCATCAGTTTTTCATAGCGCAGTTTCTCATTGCTGAAATAATGATTGATGCGGGTCATGTACGACATGTCCGACAGGGCAGCATCGCCGCTGCTGATGACCTTGCCATCCTGTTCCAGCACATAGTGCAGGCGCATGCGCGGCCAGTCGGCCCGGCCATTCATGACGCGGATATCCCGGCCGGCACGCATGGAAGGATTGTCGCGCCCCGCCAGGTCCACATCCGTAACGTCGATCTTCAAGGTCTGGCCAGGCGGCAGCGATGCGCCCAGCTTCTCGAAATGCCGGGTCAATTCATTCAAGACATCCTCCCGTTCGCGCGGGTCGAACGGCACATCCGTGAATTGATCCGGTTTGGTGAAATGCACTTCGGTTCCTGCCCAGGCCGCGCTGCTGGCCAGCAAGGCCAGACCGGCGATCAGGGCGCGCGTCGTTTGCTTTTGCATGATGTACCCTTTCAGGAAATGTAGGTGGCAATAGCCACTTCTTTTGCCTGTCCAATATAACGCCATCCGTCCGATTCCGAAGCGGAATTCATACCTTGTTACTTTTCTTGCTGTCCGCCCGGAAAGGCAAGGAAGCACGTTTTTTTTTGCGGATTCATTGGCAATATTAATAAAAACAAAGTATTGTCTTGAAAATATAGTTGCCTAAGCAATAAAGCATAGATAGTGTTGCCAGCACGGATTTAAAGTATCTTTTAGGCATTTATGTTGCATGATTTTAGTCAATTGTTCTTGCTTATTGTTAATACTTAGCTGTCGGTCTACAATCGACAAAATGCGCCCGAAAAACGCGCAACGCCGGTAATGGCGCACAGGAATTCCTGGCGCGGGCGTTTCAGCATTGCGTCAGTTATGCCTTTTAGCGGAACTCGTCCTTATGTCATTTTTGTCTTCAGCATCGCCCAAGTTGCCTCCCTGGAAAGTCCTGCTCGTCGATGATGAACCTGACATCCACGACATCACCAAACTGACACTGAGCCGCTTCCGCCTGGAAGGCCGCGCCCTGAGTTTCGTGCACGCCTACAGCGGCGCCGAGGCCAAGCAGGTACTCGCGCGCGAGGAGGGCATCGCGCTGGTGTTTCTCGACGTGGTGATGGAACGCGAAGACAGCGGCCTGGAAGTGGCGCGCTGGATGCGCGAAGACCTGGGCAACCAGTTTACGCGCATCGTGCTGCGCACGGGGCAGCCGGGACAGGCGCCGGAAGAGCGGGTGATCGTCAACTACGACATCAACGACTACAAGGAAAAGACGGAACTCGACCGCACCAAGCTGTTCACCACCACCTTTGCCGCCCTGCGCGCCTACCGCGACATCATGAAGGTGGAAGAGGCGCGCCAGGCCCAGCTCCATTACCGCGAAGGCCTGGAGCGCGTCATCGCCGCTTCGGCGCACATCTTCAAGCAGCGCAACCTGCGCGACTTCGCCAGCGGCCTGCTGCAGCAAGTCGTCGCCCTGCTGCGCCTGGAAACGAGCATGCTGCTGCGCCTGCGCGGCGCCAGCGCCATCACGGGCGAGCAGGACTATGAAATCCTCGCGCAGATCGGCGACCTGGACGCCGACGGCGGCATGCTCAGCCCTTCCCTGCTGTCGCAGCTGGATCACGCCAAGAGCAACAAGATTTCGCGCCTGCACGGCGACACCTATGTCGGCTATTTCCCGAACAGCAGCGGCAAGGCATCCTTGCTGGTATTGAAGGGCGTGGAAGAGATTTCCGACCTCGACGCGCAGTTGCTGGAAGTATTTTGTTCCGGCGTGGCGATTGCCTTCGACAACATCCTGCTGACGCAGGAAATCACCGATACCCAGGCCGAGCTGATCCTGCGCCTGGGCGACGTCGTCGAATCGCGCTCGCATGAAGGCGGCAACCACGTGCGCCGCATGGCCGAAGTGTGCCAGCTGCTGGCGCAGGCGTCCGGCATGTCGGAAGAGGAAACCATGGTGCTGCGCCACGCGGCGCCCATGCACGACATCGGCAAGATTTCCACGCCCGACGCCGTGCTGCTCAAACCCGGCAAGCTCGACGCGGCCGAATGGGAAATCATGAAGCAGCATCCGACGGTGGGCATGTCCATCCTCGACGGCTCGCAGCGCCCGCTCTTGAAGGCAGCGGCCGTGATCGCCCACCAGCACCATGAAAAATACGACGGCAGCGGCTACCCGCAAGGCCTGGTCGGCGAAAACATCCACAAATACGCGCGCATCGCCGCCGTCGCCGACGTCTTCGACGCCCTCATGCACAAGCGCTGCTACAAGGACGCCTGGCCTTTGGCCCGCGTGGTCAGCTACCTGCGCGAAGTGAGCGGCAGCCACCTCGATCCGCAATATGTGGAGTTGCTGATTGCGAACCTCGATGCAGCGCTTGCGCTGAATCAACGTTTCCCGGATTAAAAGCTGGCGGTGGTGTCGGATTACGCGGCTGCGCCGCTAATCCGACCTACGCGATACGCACACCGGCAAACCACGCTGCGGCCCAAGACCCCAACTTGGGCGTTCCGGGCCAAGCGGGCCTGAAAAATGTCGAGGGCAAGGCGCGGCGACGCAGACAGTACGCATGTACGGCAAGGAGCCGCAACGCCGCCATCGGCATTTTCTCAGGCCCGCGTCTCCGGCCCGCCGTTTTCAAGCTTCAAATTTCAAGCACTCTTCGGCTCCAGCGGAAAGCGTATCTTGTAATGCAAGCCCATCCCCGGCGCACTGACCACCTTCACCGTCCCACCCAGCGGCCCCGTCACCAGGTTGTACAGGATATGCGCCCCGAGGCCGCTGCCGCCCGAACCGCGCTTGGTCGTGAAGAAGGGGTCGAACAGCTGGCCCAGGGTGGCGCTGTCCATGCCCATGCCGTCGTCGCTGTAGTCGAGTTCCAGCATCTCGCCGGCCGTCCGCGCACTGATCTTGATCTTGCCCGGCTCGCCTTCGGCAAAGCCGTGCACGAGCGAATTGACCACCATATTGGTGACAATCTGCGAGACGGCGCCCGGATAGCTGCGCAGCTGCACCTCGGGCGCGCAATCGATCTCCACCTTGACGGGCTTGCCCTTGAGCTTGGGCTGCAAGGACAGCAGGATTTCATCGAGGTATTTGCGCAAGTTAAAGCTGCGCAGTTCGTCCGATGACTGGTCCACGGCCACCTGCTTGAAGCTGCGCACGAGCGCCGCGGCGCGCTGCGTGTTCGTCGTCATGATGCGCAGGGTCTGGTCGACGATGTCGAAAAATTGCCGCAAGCCGTCTTCGTCGAGCTGGCCGCCTTCCAGGTCTTCGCGCGTGAGCTTCAATTCCTGCACCAGGTGGCTGGTGGCCGTCACGCAGATGCCCAGCGGCGTATTGATTTCATGCGCCACGCCCGCCACCAGGCGTCCCAGGGACGCCAGCTTTTCCTGGCGCACCAGTTCCGACTGCGCTTCCTGCAAGGCGCTCAGGGCGCTGTTCAGGGCCGCGTTCTGCTCTTCCAGCGCTTCCTTGGCGCGGCGCATGGCGCTGTCGGCCTGGATGCGGGCCATGGCCACGGCCACGTGGCTGGCCATGAAGGCCAGCACGTCCAGTTCCGCCTGGCCATACACGACGGATTCGTCGTAGCTTTGCACGATGATCACGCCATATTTTCGGTCGCCCAGCAGCATCGGCGCGCCCATCCAGCTGGCGATGCCTACATTGCCCAGCGGCTCGTCCATCTCGCCACTGGCCACCAGCGCCGCATAGCTGGCGGCATCGAGCAGGCACGCCTGGCGGCGTGACAGCACATAGGAACTCATGCCGATGCCGTAATGAAAGCGCTTCACGGGCGCCTGGGCATCCTTTTCATCGACGAAGTACGGGATCGTGATGTCCTTGTTGTCCGGGTGATACAGGGCGATGAGGAAATTTTTCGCCGTCACCAGCCCGCTGATGATGGCGTGCAGGCGCGTGTACAGCGTCGTCGCGTCGGCCGCCTGCGCCGACAGGTTGGCGATTTCATACAGCGCGTGCTGCAGGTTTTCCGCGCGCCGGCGCTCGGCCACCTCATGCGCCAGCAGGGCCGTGCGCTCCTGCACCGCCTTTTCCAGCCGATCCATGCTTTGCATGCCCTGCAGGGCGCTCGACACGTGCGTGGCGATCAGCGCGAACAGGGCCTGGTCTTCCAGGCTGAAGCGGTGCTGGGCGTCGTAGCTCTGGATGACGATGGCGCCCAGCACCTGGTGCTGCTGGTCCAGCAGCGGACAGCCTATCCAGTGCTCGGCCGCCGTGCCGCCGCCCCAGGCGCCGCCGCCGATGGCGCGCATGGCGTCGTCGGCGGCCGTCATCACCAGCTGCTTGCGGTTGACGATGACCCAGGCCGTGGGTGACTGCGCGGCGCTGGCCAGGCGCACGCCCGCGTCGGGGTCGGGCGCGGCGTCGAATTCGTCGACAAAATACGGAAAGCGCACGAGACCGTCGTCGTGGTCGCTGAGCGCCACGTAAAAGTTCGCCGCATACATGATGCGCCCCAGCGCCGCATGTACCGCCTGCAGGAATTCGCTGATATCGCTGCAGGTGCTCGAGCGCTGCCCGATTTCCAGCAACACGGTCTGGACGGCTTCCAGGCGGCTGAGACGGCTTTCCATGGGTGACTATGTACCTTGTGCAAGTATATGTTCTGAAAATCAATATTATCAGTTCAGTCCCGCCTTGGCACGGCATAAAACGCACAATCTTGCCTTGAGGCAGAGCAACACACGCCACGCGCGCATTTGCCACCTTGGCGATACGGTGGCAGACTAGGCCCCTTCCTACAGACCAGATCGTCCCCATGACCGCCACGCTACGCGCCGCCCTTCGCCCCTACACCATTGCCGGCCTGCTGGCCTTTGCCGCGCTGGGCATGCCGCCCCTGTGCGCCGCGCCAGCCAGGGCGCCGGCGGCGGAAACGGCCGATGGCGGACGCTATTTCGGCCCCCTCGTCGCGGGCAAGATGCACGGCCAGGGCCGGCTCGAATACGCGAGCGGCGCCTTTTACGAAGGGGGCTTCGCGCGCGGCGTGTTTTCCGGCCAGGGCAAGCTGCGCCAGGCCTCGGGCGTGGAATACACGGGCGCGTTCCGCCAGGGCGCCTTCGACGGCCTCGGCCGCTACACCTCGCCCAAGGGCGAAATCTATGAAGGCAGCTTCGTCAAGGGCAGCTTCGAGGGAACGGGCCGCTTCCAGGGCGCCGACGGCGCCACCTTCGAAGGCCAGTTCAAGCACTGGCGCCCGCACGGCGCGGGCAAGCTGACCGACACGGACGGCACCGTCTTCGAGGGCGAATTCGTCCAGGGCCAGGTGCTGGGCAAGGCGAAAGTCAGCACCAGCGACGGCATCCACTATGAAGGCGCGCTGAAAGACTGGAAATTCGAGGGCGAGGGCGTGCTGCACACGGCCGACGGCGACGAATACCGGGGCGGCTTCAAGAATGGCCAGTTCGACGGCAAGGGCGTGCTGCGCTACGCCGTGGCGCAGGCGGACGGCCGGCGCGAAGACAGCGGCAACTGGACGGAAGGCCAGCTGGACGACCCGGCCGCAGACAAGCTCACGCGCGACAATATCGAGCTGGCCCTGTACAACCAGCGCAGCCTGCTCGACGGCGCCCTGGCACGGATCGCGCCGCGCGATGCGGCGAAAAAGATCAATCTCTATCTGCTGGGCGTGGCGGGCGATGGCGCGCAGGAAGTATTTCACCGCGAAACGGCCTTCGTGCAGCGCCAGTTCGACCGCGATTACGGCACCGTGGGCCGCTCCCTGATGCTGGTCAATAGCCGCAACACGGTGGCGCAGCAGCCGATGGCCACGCGCACCAGCATCGCCGCCAGCCTCGACGCCCTGGGCGCGAAGATGGACAAGGCCAACGACATCCTGTTTTTATTCCTCACCAGCCACGGCTCGCCCGAGCACGAACTGGCGCTGGCGCAAAACGGCATGGATTTGCACGGCCTGCCCGCGCAGGAACTGGCGTCCATGCTCAAGCACAGCGGCATCCGCTGGAAAGTCATCGTGATCTCGGCCTGCTATGCGGGCGGCTTCATTGCGCCATTGAAAGATGACAACACCCTCATCATCACGGCCGCGCGCAGCGACCGCACCTCGTTCGGCTGCGACGACCAGAACGATTTTACTTACTTCAGCGAAGCGTATTTCAAGGAAGCGCTGCCCAAGAGCGCCGGTTTTGCCGAGGCCTTCGACAAGGCGAAGGTGCTGGTGCAGGCGCGCGAGGCGGCCGATTTCCTCGAAGGCGGCATGGAGGCGGAAGAACATTCGGAGCCGCAGCTGTTCCAGGGCAAGGCGATTGCCGCGCAGCTGAAGGCGTGGCGCGCCCAGCCAGGCATGCGGGACCGCCTTTCTGTACAATAGGCGCAGACATGAAAAAATTCTTCCTCATTTTGCTGCTGTTCGTGCTTCCGCTCCAGATGTCCTGGGCAGCGGCGAGCGCGTATTGCCTGCACGAGGAAGGCAAGGCGGCGCAGCACCTGGGCCACCACAACCACCAGCACAAGGCCGATGCGGACAAAAAACCCGTCGCCGACAAAGCTGACAAGCAAGCCAAGGGCCAGCCGCACAGCGACTGCAACGTCTGCCACGGCATCGGCCACGCGTGGCTGCCGGCCGGCTCCAGCCTGCCCGTCGGCGACACGGCGTCCGTCAACGCGGACAGCTCTCCCTTCTTTTACGCTTCCCACATCCCGGACGTGCCCAAGCGCCCCGACTGGACGTCGGCCATCTAGGCCGACGGGACGTTTCTTTCACTGATCGCAACGAGCCAGGCGCCAGCCTGCGCGTCCCGTCGAATTCTTTTCCATGCTTTTGGAGAATTCGATGTACCGAATCATCTTGTTATTTTCTGCCGGCCTGCTGGCCGGCAACTTTGCGCACGCGCAAATACCTGAAGAACCCGCCGCTCCGCTGACCCTGCCCGCCGCGCTGGCCCTGGCCGAAGGCGGCAACGCCACTTTGTCCGCCGCCCGCCATGAACTGGCGGCCCAGGGCGGCGCCCTGCAGCAGGCGCGCGCCCTGCCCAATCCGGAACTGCAAACCGTGCTGGAAGACACGCGGCGCGCCACGCGCAGCACCACCGTGCAGCTGAACCAGTTGATCGAACTGGGCGGCAAACGGGGGGCGCGGGCCGCCGTCGCGCAGCGCGGGGAAGACCTGGCGCAGGCCGGCCTTGCGCTACAGCAAGCCGACACGCGCGCGGCCGTCACGTCCGCCTTCGTCGACGTGCTGGCGGCGCAGGAAGGCTTGCGCCTGGCCGACAGCGCGCAGGCGCTGGCCGCGCGCGCCAGCGACATCACGGCGCGCCGGGTAACGGCCGGCAAGGCTTCCCCCGTCGAGGAAACCCGCGCCAGGGTCGCCGAAGCGAGCGTCAAGCTGGAACTGAACCTGGCCCGCAGCAGCCTGGCCGGCGCCCGCAAGCGCCTGGCCGCCCTGTGGGGCAATGCCGCGCCCCGCTTCACCCAGGCCGTAGGCCGCCTGGAAACCCTGCCGGAATTGCCGCCAGGCGCCGAACTGGCGGCACGCCTGGAGCAGGCCCCGGCCGTGCGCCAGGCGCGCAGCGCGCTGGCCCAGCGGCAAGCCATGCTGGACGTGGAACAGCGGCGCGCCACGCCCGACGTCACGGTCAGCATCGGCATGAAGCGCTCGGAAGAACTGGGCCGCAACCAGGCCATCATCGGCCTGGCCCTGCCGCTGCCGTTGTTCGACCGCAATGCGGGCAACAAACTGGACGCCTTGCGCCGCAACGACAAGGCCAGCGACGAGCTGGCCGCCGCCCGCATCGCCGTGCAGACGGCCGTGGCCGTGGCCAGCGAACGCCTGGCCACGGCCCGGCTCGACGTGGAAAGCTTGCGCCAGGATATCTTGCCCGGCGCCCAGAGCGCCTACGACGCGGCCAGCAAGGGCTTTGAATTCGGCAAGTTCGCCTTCCTCGACGTGCTCGATGCCCAGCGCACCTTGCTGCAAGCCAAGAACCAATACCTGCGCGCGCTGACGGAAGCGCAGCACGCCGCCGCCGAGATCGAGCGCCTGCTGGGCGCCCCTGCTTCCCTCTAAGGAATCCCTGATGAATATCAAACTCGACAAGAAACAAGCGATCGCCATCGGCGCCATCGCGGCCGCCGGCATCGTGCTGGCCATCCTCATCCTGGGCACGGGCAATTCCAGGACCGCGCCGCCCGCCGCCGCCAAGGTGGAAGCCCACGCCGAAAAGAAAGACGAACACGGCCACGAGGAAGTGGAAGGCAGGCTGGAATTGACGGCGGCGCAAGGCAAGGCGGCCGGCGTCGTCATCGCCACGGCCGCGCCCGGCCGCATCAAGACGACGGTCGCCCTGCCCGGCGAAATCCGTTTCAACGAAGACCGCACGGCCCACGTCGTGCCCCGCCTGGCCGGCGTGGTGGAAGCCGTGCAGGCGGACCTGGGGCAGCTGGTAAAAAAGGGGCAGGTGCTGGCCGTCATCGCCAGCACGGAACTGTCGGAACAGCGCAGCGCGCTGCTGTCGGCGCAGCGGCGGCTCTCCCTGGCCCGCTCCACGTATGAGCGCGAAGAAAAACTGTGGCGCGAGAAGATTTCGGCCGAACAGGATTACCTGCAGGCGCAGCAGGCGTGGCGCGAGGCGGAAATCGCCGTGCAGAACGCGCAGCAAAAACTCAGCGCGCTGGGCGCCAGCGGCGCCGGGACCGGGGCCAGCAAAGGGCCGCTGAACCGCTACGAGATCCGCGCGCCGTTCGACGGCATGGTGCTGGAAAAACACATCACCCTGGGCGAAGCCGTGAAGGAAGACGCGAACATCTTCGTCATTTCCGACCTGTCGACCGTGTGGGCGGAAATCGCCGTGCCGGCGAAGGATCTGGCCACCGTGCGCATGGGAGGCAAGGCCGAAGTCAAGGCCAGCGCTTTTGATGCCAGCGCGCAAGGCACGATCACCTACGTGGGCGCACTGCTGGGCGAGCAGACGCGCACGGCCAAGGCACGCATCAGCTTGCAAAATCCCGACATGGCCTGGCGCCCGGGCCTGTTCGTCAGCGTGGAAGTGGTGTCCGGCGAAGCGGACGCGCCCGTCACCGTGCAGAGCACGGCCATCCAGACGGTGGAAGACAAGCCCGTCGTCTTCGTGCAGGTCAAGGAAGGCTACCAGGCCACGCCCGTGGTGCTGGGGCGCAGCGATGGCAATCTGACGCACATCAAGCAGGGCCTGGCCGCCGGCACGCCGTACGCGGCGCAAGGCAGTTTTGTCCTGAAGTCCGAGCTGGGCAAGGACTCCGCCGGCCACGAACATTGATCACGTCAAAGCTAAGGAAACCATCATGTTTGAACGCTTGATCCGCTTTGCCATCGAGCAGCGCTGGCTGGTGATGCTGGCCGTGGCCGCGATGGCCGGCCTGGGCATCTACAGCTACCAGAAGCTGCCCATCGACGCCGTGCCCGACATCACCAATGTGCAGGTGCAAATCAATACCCAGTCCGCCGGCTATTCGCCGCTGGAAACCGAACAGCGCGTGACGTTCCCCATCGAGACGGCCATGGCCGGCTTGCCCAACCTGGAGCAGACGCGCTCGCTGTCGCGCTATGGTTTGTCGCAAGTGACCGTGATCTTCAAGGATGGCACGGACATCTATTTTGCCCGCCAGATGATCAACGAGCGCCTGCAGGAAGCCAGGGAAAGCTTGCCGGCCGGCATCACGCCCAAGATGGGTCCCGTCTCCACGGGTCTCGGTGAAATCTACCTGTGGACGGTGGAAACGCAGGAGGGCGCGAAAAAGCCGGACGGCACGCCCTACACGCCGACGGACTTGCGCGAAATCCAGGACTGGATCATCAAGCCGCAGTTGCGCAATGTCACGGGCGTCACGGAAATCAATGCCATCGGCGGCTACGCCAAGCAGTACCAGGTGGCGCCCTACCCGGAAAAACTGGCCGCCTACGGCATCAGCCTGCAGGACGTGGTGACGGCGCTCGATCGCAACAACAGCAACGTGGGCGCCGGCTACATCGAAAAGCAGGGCGAGCAGCTGCTGATACGCGCGCCGGGACAGGTGGCCTCAAAAAGCGACATCGGCAACATCGTCGTTGCCAATGTGCAAGGCGTGGCCATCCGCATCCGCGACGTGGCCGACGTGGTGCTGGGGCGCGAGCTGCGCACGGGCGCGGCCACGGAAAACGGCCGCGAAGTGGTGCTCGGCACCGTCTTCATGCTGATCGGGCAGAACAGCCGCGCCGTCTCGCAAGCCGTCGACAAGAAGATGATCGAGATCAACCGCAGCCTGCCGAAAGGCGTGCACGCCGTCACCGTGTATGACCGCACGGTGCTCGTCGACAAGGCCATCAATACGGTGAAGAAAAACCTGCTCGAAGGCGCCGTGCTGGTGATCGCCATCCTGTTCCTGTTCCTCGGCAATATCCGCGCGGCCGTCATCACGGCCATGGTGATACCGCTGGCCATGCTGTTCACGTTTACGGGCATGGTGCAATACCATGTGAGCGCCAACCTGATGAGCCTGGGGGCGCTGGACTTTGGCATCATCATCGATGGCGCCGTGGTCATCGTGGAAAACTGCGTGCGCCGCCTGGCCCATGCGCAGCAGAAACTGGGACGGCCGCTGACCTTGCAGGAGCGTTTTCATGAAGTGTTTGCGGCATCGCAAGAGGCGCGCCGCCCCTTGCTGTATGGTCAGCTGATCATCATGGTCGTGTACCTGCCCATCTTCGCGCTGACGGGCGTGGAAGGGCGCATGTTCACGCCGATGGCCCTGACGGTCGTCATCGCCCTGCTCGGCGCCATGCTGCTGTCGATTACCTTCATTCCGGCCGCCGTGGCGCTGTTTATCGGCGACAAGGTGGCGGAAAAGGAAAACGCCATCATGCGCGCCGCCAAGCGCTGGTACGCGCCGCTGCTTGGTAAAGTGATGCGCAACACGCCCGTCGTGCTGGTTGGCGCGGCGGTAGCCGTCGTGCTGTCGGGCTTGCTGGCCACGCGCATGGGCAGCGAATTCGTGCCCAGCCTGAACGAGGGCGACATCGCCATCCAGGCCCTGCGCATCCCCGGCACCAGCCTCACGCAATCGCTGGCCATGCAGCAGCAGCTGGAAAGCAAGCTGATGGCAAACCACCCGGAAATCGCCCGCGTGTTCGCCCGCACGGGAACGGCCGAGATCGCGTCCGACCCCATGCCGCCGAATATTTCCGACGGCTACATCATGCTCAAGCCCCGCGACGCATGGCCGGAACCGACAAAGTCGCGCGAGCAATTGCTGGCAGAAATCGAAGCGACGGCCACCAGCTTGCCGGGCAACAATTACGAGTTTTCGCAGCCGATCCAGCTGCGCTTCAATGAACTGATTTCCGGCGTGCGCAGCGACGTGGCCGTCAAACTGTTCGGCGACGATATGGGCGTGCTCGACAGCACGGCGGCGAAGATCGCGGGCGTGCTGGGCAAGATACCGGGCGCAACAGAGGTAAAAGTCGAGCAGACGACGGGCCTGCCCATGCTGACGGTGCAGATCGACCGCGAGCAGACGGCCCGCTACGGCTTGAATATTGCCGACGTGCAAGCGGCGATCGCCACGGCCATCGGCGGGCAAGAGGCGGGCACGCTGTTCCAGGGCGACCGCCGCTTCGACATCGTCGTGCGCCTGCCCGACAGCCTGCGCAGCGACCTGGAGCAGTTGAAACGCCTGCCCATCGCCCTGCCCCAGGGCGCGGCGGCGGAAGGCCGCGCCCGCTTCATCCCGCTCGGTGAAGTGGCCAGCCTGCAGGTGGCGCCGGGGCCGAACCAGATCAGCCGCGAAGACGGCAAACGCCGCATCGTCATCAGCGCCAACGTGCGCGGGCGCGATATCGGCTCGTTCGTGGCCGACGCCACCCAGCAGCTGCAATCGCAGGTGGCCATTCCGGCCGGCTACTGGACCAGCTGGGGCGGCCAGTTCGAGCAATTGCAGTCGGCCACGAAACGCCTGGAACTGGTCGTGCCCGTGGCGCTGGCCCTCGTCTTCGTGTTGCTGTTTGCCATGTTCGGCAACGTGAAGGATGGGCTACTGGTCTTCAGCGGCATCCCGTTCGCCTTGACGGGCGGCATCGTCGCCCTGTGGCTGCGCGACATCCCCATGTCGATCTCGGCCGCCGTCGGCTTCATCGCCCTGTCCGGCGTGGCCGTGCTCAACGGCCTGGTGATGATCGCCTACATCCGCCAGCTGCGCGAACAGGGCATGCCCCTGCAGGAAGCGATACGCGAGGGAGCGATCACGCGCTTGCGGCCCGTCTTGATGACGGCGCTGGTGGCCTCGCTGGGCTTCGTGCCGATGGCCATTGCCACGGGCACGGGCGCCGAAGTGCAGCGCCCGCTGGCCACCGTGGTCATCGGCGGCATCCTGTCGTCGACGGCATTGACGCTGCTGGTGCTGCCGCTGCTGTACCGGCTGGCTTACCGCAGGGAAGACGAGCTGGAAATGCAAGCCGCGCCCGAAGGCGCGGCGGTACAGCTGAGTAAATAGGGAGAGGCTAGGGAGAGGCGCGCTACCGCAATCGCCTTTCAAGGCCTGCAGTAGCCGCCTTCGATCCAGTTCGCGGCGGCAGTGGCGTTGAACTTGAACGCGGCCGAGGTGCGTACCTTGGCGATCTGTTCGCCGTCGGCGTCGTAGGCGCTCAGTTCCGCGTACGGGTGGTCTTCGTCGGGCACGATGTCGAACATCACCTTGATCTGCCCCTCGTCGGTGGCGACGAAGACATTCTTGTGCAGTTGCGCATGCAGCTGCTGTTCGTGGCGGCGCAGCACCTCGGACGCCGTCTTGACCAGGGTGTTGAAGGCGTTGACGTCGAGCGGCTTCGGGTTTTTCTTGTCGCGGCCCATGGTCCACGGGCCCACGAGGGCCGGTTCCGGCTCGCCATCCTTGATCATGGCCACGGCCCAGCCTTCATCTTCCTCATTCTTGATCACGCGCGCCGTCCAGCCATTGCCTACCCACAGGCGCGGCTCCTGGATCGGGGCGTCATTGTCCTGCTCGGCGGATTCGTCGGAAAAATCGGGAAAATCGGTACTCATGGCGGTGCTCGTGATGGAAGGTCGGGGCTAGCATGATAGACGAAATCAGCCCGCCGTGCCGCCTTGCCGCAGGCGCGGCGGCACGTCCGACATTTCCCTCCGGCGCAGTCAGCACATGGACATGGCAGGCCGGCTGGGCCAGGTCAGCGGCGGACCGGGCGGCACCCAGCGCGGGTCGATGGCCGGCAGTGGCGCATGGTAGTTAAACGGGGTGATGATGATCGGCGGAATCGCCGATGGCGCGCCGACGGGTTCGGCACAAGACTGCGTGGCGCTACGCTGGCGCATGGTTCGATGCTGGGAAAGGGATAGCGATTGATCCCCGGTATCTGCAAACAAAAGCATGTTGCCCTCCTTGCGAGACTGAGGTATTCAGTATAGGACGGCTTGCGCGTATTACAAGAAAAGAAATCTTGTTATAGATCAGTGTTTTCTGCCTTTACAGACCTTCCATACCGTAAAAATGACCGCCTGTCGCACGCCGCTGGCCGCGCCTGCCGCGCGCCGCTACAGTGTGAGCATGCAGTACCCAGTCACCCATCCACAGAGGCCCATCATGAAAAAATTGCTCACCTTCGCCCTCGTCGTCATGCTTGCCTGCCTGTT
This sequence comes from Janthinobacterium sp. TND4EL3, assembly GCF_900156175.1. Taxonomy (GTDB): domain Bacteria; phylum Pseudomonadota; class Gammaproteobacteria; order Burkholderiales; family Burkholderiaceae_D; genus Janthinobacterium. The sequence goes on along the minus strand of NZ_FTMV01000001.1, from coordinate 705,402 downwards.
CCTCGACAAGATAGGCGGCAGCGACATGCACATGCAGTTCAACGGCGACGACCTCGACGGTCCGCTGGAGTGGCTGTTCGGTCTCGTGTTTGCCGGGGGCGGCCTGCTGATCGCGGCCATCGCGGTGGTGTGCGCCGCCGTCGTCACGGGCGTCGTGCTGGCCGGCGTGGGCGTGGTGCTGGTGGCCGTCGTGGCCTTCTGCATGGTGCTGGCCCTGGCGCTGAGCACGCCCGTGCTGCTGCCGCTGCTGATTCCCGTCGCCATCGTCTGGTGGTTCGTCAGCCGCAACCGCAAGCAGGCGCAGGCGCGCCAGCACAGCCTGTAGTCACTGGGCCATGAACTTGCTGAGCACGCCGTCGCCGCCGCCGTCATTCTGTTCGATGCGGTTGCGCCCGCCCCGCTTGGCCCGGTACAGCGCCTCGTCGGCGCGCGCCAGCACGGCGTCGCAATCGGCATCGGTGCCGGCCATGGCGGCCATGCCGATGCTCACCGTGATGGTGATCACAATGCCGCCATCGATGGTCAGCGAGCTTTCCGCCACGCGCCGGCGCAGCCGCTCGGCAAACACGGCCGCCGCCGACAGATCGGTGCCCGGCAGCAAAATGGCAAATTCCTCGCCACCCACGCGGCCCGGCACGTCGACCTTGCGCAGTGCCTGGCACATCAGCGCGCCCAGGTGACGCAGCACGGCATCGCCCACGGCGTGGCCATGTTCATCGTTGACGCGCTTGAAATGATCGATATCAAGCATCAGCACGCTGGCGCAGCTGGCCAGCTCGCGCTGCAGCCGCGCATGCTCGTTTTCCAGCGCCGCCATGAACTGGCGCCGGTTCGGCAAGCCGGTCAGGAAATCCGTCGTCGCCAGCTGCAGCAGTTCCGCATTCATGCGCTTGCGCTCGGTGATGTCGAGCGAGGACACCATGATGAAGTCCAGGCTGTCCGCATGGCCGGGCATGACCAGCAGGCTCAGCTCATTTTGCCGCGCCGCGCCGTCCAGGCGCACGAAGCTGCTCTCGCATTCGTACAGGTGGGCGCCGCCGGCCAGCGCCAGCAGGGCGTCGCCAAAACGGGGCAAGGCGCTGTCGTCGAAATTCTGCGCCAGGCCCAGGGCGCCGCGGCGCTGGTCTTCCTCGTTGGCGCGCACTTGCGCCAGCGCCGCCCCGTTCGCGTCGATGATGCGTACCAGCCCCGCCAGCCGTTTCAGTTCTTCCGGATGGGCCTGGAAATACGCACCGAGGTCGCCCGTCTCCGCTTGCTCCAGGGCATCGAGCGCGGCGCGCACGGCCGACCAGTCCTGTTCCCACAGGGCAACGGGCGCATGGTCGTACAGGCTGCGGAAGCGCGCTTCGCCGGCGCGCAGCGCCAGCGCCACCTGCGCCTGCTCGATGGCCATGCCGGCCAGATGCGCCGCCTCGCCCAGGCGCGCCAGGTGCGCGGCGCTGGGCAGCGCAGGCTGGCGGTGATACGCCATCAGCACGCCCAGCAGCTTGCCCGAGCCGCCGCGCACGGGTTCGGCCCAGCACGATTGCAGCTGGGCCCGCCACGCCAGCTCCATCGTCTGTTGCGCATCCGCATCGCCGTGCAGGTCGGCCACGATCACGCGCTGGCCGCCGCGCACGGCTTGCGCCGCAATGCCATGCACGCCCTGCAGGGTGTCGAGGTCATGGCCGTGGCTGGACAGGTTGAAGAACGCGGGCAAGCCCGGCGCCGCCCCCAGCACCAGCCGGTGGCGGCTTTCGTCAAGCAGCAGGATGCTGCACAGCATGGCCGGATGGTCGGCCTGCACGCTGAGCACCACGCTTTCCAGCACCCGTTCCAGCGGCGCGCCCGTGGCCAGCATTTCCAGCACTTGCCGCCGCGTGTGCTCGCGCCGCTCCATCTGGCTGCGCTCGCTGATGTCGCGGAAAGTCCACAGCCGTGCCTGCTCATTGCCCAGCTGCATGCTGCGCACGTATTGCTCGATCACCCGGCCATCGCGCAAATGCAGCACGTCGCGCCGTTCGCGATGGCCTTGCGGCGCATGCGCGCGCGCCGCCAGGAACGGCGCCGCCTGCTCCAGCTGGCTTCCGACGTGGTGCACGAGCGCATCACCGTCCGCTTGCCAGTCGAGCGCGTCAGGCACCTGCCACAGGTCGCGGAAGCGCCGGTTCGAGGTGAAGATGCGGCCGTTGACGTTATCGACCAGGATGCCGTCGATGGTGGAATCGAGGATATTGCGCAGCATGGCCTGGCTGCGCTGCGCCGCCTCGGCCATTGCCAGCACGCTGGCCTGGCCCTGCTCGAGCTGGGCGGCCAGCTCGCTGGCGCGCGCCAATGCCGCCTGCGCGCGCGCGCGGCCCGCCGCCAGCAGCCAGGCCGCCAGCGCCAGCACCAGGCTGGCCAGCACGCCGGTCCAGGCCACCACGCGGGGCCGTGCCATCATCTCGCCATCGAAGCCGGGCATGGCGCGCACGCGCAGGGTCCAGGCATGGCCGGCGATGGTGATCGCCTGCCGCGCCGACAGGATGCCGGAAGCGCCCGCCGACTGCGCGCCCGGCAGGCTGTCGTACATCAGGGCCGCCTCGGCCAGCTGTGCGCCGTCATAGATTTCCAGGTCCAGCTGGCGCGAGCCCTCGCCGCCCACGCCCGCCATCAGGTCGCCCATGCGAAATGGCGCAAACACCCAGGCGCGCAGGGCGGCGCGCCGCTGTTCCACAGTGCCATGCGGCAAGCTGTTGTCATACACGGGCAGCACGATCAGGAAACCATACGCTTCGGCATTGCCGCCATCCTGCACCAGGCGGATCTTGCCCGTCATGGCCGCCTGGCCCGAGTCGCGCGCCTGCTCCAGCGCGGCGCGGCGCACGGGTTCGGACAGGATGTCGTAGCCAAACGCCAGCAGATTGCTGTCGCTCAAGGGTTCCAGATAGGTGATGGGCGCGTGCCATGGCCGCTGGCCAGGCGGGCGCACGGCATAGCCGGGATAGCCTTCCGCGCGCACCTGCGCCTCGTGCCGCGCCAGATTGCCGCCCGCCAGCAGCGGCAGGTAGCCGATGCCGTGGATGCCGGGAAAATGCCGGTCCACCTGCTGCACCGCCAGGTAGGCGTGGAATTCGCTGCGCGTGACTTCCTGCGAACTCGCATACAGGCCCTGTACCCCATGCAATACCTGGATATAGGTCTGCATGCGGCTCACGATGCTGCCCACCAGTTCGCGCACGCGGAAATCGAAATCGGCCTGCACCTGCTGCTCGCTGGCATCGTCGGCATTGTGCCAGGCGCCGAAGGTCAGTCCCAGGCACAGGGCCAGCACCAGCCCGGCAAACAGGCGCGGCCCTATCCAGTGCGACACTGGCCTGGAAAACCACGACGGAAACACGCGTGTATGCATGACGGGCTCATCAAACCACCTCGGGGCCGCAGGCTGGCAGCGGGCTGCACGACTACCATCGGTAGTCGATGAGAATGATAGTACGTTACAGCGGGCGCCCTTGCAATGCTGTATTTTGTGTTAAAAAGACCACACATTTCACATGTGCAATTATGCATGCACTGGGAAAATTCGACGCCATGGGAACCATTACGCGACCGCTGTTATGATCGCCCCGCCAACCCATCACGAAGGAGTTTCGTTTGCAACAAGCCAGCTGGCAGGGAAGCTTATGGCTGGCGCCGGACTTTGCCATCCTGCATGGCGCAGCGGGCGCCACGGACAGCCACGCGCATTATGCGCACCAGTTGATGCTGAGCACGGGTGCGCCTTTCACGGCGCAGCTCGACGGCGTCAACCATACGGCGCGGCACTTGCTGATCGACAGCCTGCGCCCGCACGCCATCGTGGACGCGCCGGCGCCCACGCTGACCATCTATGCGGAACCGCAGCGCCTGGGCGGCGCGGCCCTGCTGGCGGCCGCCGGCGGCGCAGACGCGCCCACGCCGGATGGCATCGCCGCCGCATTGCAGGCGCAGCCGCGCCAGGTCCTGGCCGATGCGCGCCTGCAGCGGGCGCTGGACCAGGTCGATGCGCTGCTGTCGGGCAAGGTCAGCGCGGCCGCCGTGGCCGGGGCGGCGCATCTGTCGCTGAGCCAGCTGGAACGCCTGTTCAGCGCCCAGCTGGGCTTGCCCGTGCGCCGGCTGGTGCTGTGGCGCCGCTTGCGCCTGGCCATCCGTTTCATCTTGCTCGGCAGCACCTTGACGGACGCGGCGCACGGCGCCGGCTTTGCCGATGCCGCGCATTTTTCGCGCACCATGCGCAGCCTGTTCGGCGTGCGCGCCGACCGCAGCTTGCGCCAGCTCAAGGTCACGCTGCTCGATTGAGTGTTCATTTCAGCGCATGCTTCAAACCGGCCGGCAGTTCGGGCGCGCGCACGCCCTCTTCCGCGCGGAACGGTTCCAGCAATTGGGGCAGGTAGGCCACGGGATAGTCGGGACGGCTGCCGATGCCCAGGTCCTCGCCCCGCATGCGGTAGCCCGGTGCGTCGAAACGGGTGCCCAGCATCCGGTCCCAGCACGTCAGGAACAGGCCGAAATTCACGTCGCCGGCCGTGCCGTATTTCAAGTGGTGAAAGCGGTGCACGGGCGCCCAGGCGAATACATGGCGCAGCGGCCCCATGCGCATATCGACATTCGCGTGCTGCAGCAACAGCTGGATCGCCACGGCAAACGCCAGCACGGCCATGACACGCTCCGGTATGCCCAGCAGCAACAGAGGCAGCATGCCGCCCGTCGCTTCCAGCAGCAAATGCAGCGGGTGTTTCATCCAGCCATTGAAACCGTACAGGCGCTGCACGCTGTGGTGCACGGCATGCAGTTTCCACAGAAAATAATAGCGGTGGCTCAGGTAATGCACGAGCGTGATGCCGCAGTCGGCGATGACGATGGCCAGCAGCAGCTGCCCCCAGAACGGCCAGGCGCCGGGCCAGAACGGCCCCAGCGGCAGGTGCCCCGCCAGCAGGGGAAAAGCAGCCAGGCCCAACAGGTACAGCGCCTCGTTGACGAGCGCGTGCACGGCGTCGCGCCAGCCGTCGCCTTGGGCGTGGTTCCACGCGCCATCGTAGGGAAGATAACGTTCCGCAAGAAACGAGGTGAGCAGGGCCAGCAGCAGCAAGGGCGGCAAGACCCAGAGAGAATATTGACGAAACGCAATTAACCAGCTGGCGGCGCCGAGGAAGCCGGCCCAGAACACGGGGCCGTACAGCGCGGCAAAGACGGATGTCATGGCAAGATGCTCCTGTGGCAAAAACCACAGCATGGCTTGTTCCCCTGCCACGCCGCTTGAAGAAACGGCGCAAAATTCCTTACTTGGCGGCCTTGCGCGCAGCGTATTGCTGGTAGCCATTCGCGCGCAGGGCACAGGCGGGGCAAGTGCCGCAGCCATAGCCCCAGTCGTGCAATTGCCCCCGTTCGCCCAGGTAGCAGGTGTGCGTGCCGCTGCGGATCAGGTCGACCAGCGGCTGGCCGCCCAGGTCTTCCGCCAGGTCCCAACTTTGCGCCTTGTCCAGCCACATCAGCGGCGTTTCCAGCTTCAATCGCGTGTTCATGCCCAGGTTCAGGGCCACTTGCAGGGCCTTCATCGTGTCGTCGCGGCAATCCGGGTAGCCGGAGAAATCCGTCTCGCACATGCCGCCGACGAGCACCGTCAAGCCGCGGCGGTAGGCCACGGTGGCGGCCACCGTCATGAACAGCAAGTTGCGTCCAGGCACGAACGTGTTCGGCAAGCCGTTTTCCTGCATGACGATCTCGACGTTCTGCGTCATGGCCGTCTCGGAAATGGCGGAAATCAATGACAGGTCGATCATGTGGTCCTGGCCCAGGCGGCGGTCCCATTCGGGCGACTGCTGGCGCATCTGTTCGAGCACGCCGGGACGCACGGTCAGCTCGATCGCATGGCGCTGTCCATAGTCAAAGCCGATGGTTTCCACACGGTTATAGTGCTTCAAGGCCCAGGCCAGGCAGGTGGTGGAATCTTGCCCACCGCTAAAGAGCACCAGTGCGGAGTCAGTTGCTAGCATAATTTCTTTCTTTTCAATTTTATTCTGTTGCAATCGTGCGCGGGGAAACGGGATTCCCGGAGCAAAAAATACTTATTCGTCCGCCATCAATTTACCTATTCCGGTAACATGCAGTCAGCATTTACTCATCTGGAGCACCATGTTTTCTGCACGACCCATACGGCATACCGTTGCCGGCAAGGCGATACGACCACGAATTTTGGCACAAGTGGTGACAAAAGTAATGGGTCAACTGACACTGGCGGCTGCCGGCAGTGCCATCCTGCTGTTTCCCATCGCCCATGCGGCCGCGCAGGAGGGTACGCAGGAACGCACGCAAGACGCCGCTGCGGACAGCGCCGCCACGGAGGCGGCGCCCGCCCCCCTGCAGTACGAGGTCAAGGTGAACGCGCCCGGCGACCTCGATGAATTGCTCGAAAAAAACCTGGACCTGGAACGCTTCCGCGGCAACCCGCGCATGGACCGCGAACAATTGCAGCGCCTCGTGCGCGACACGCCCGAGCAAGCCAAAAACCTCGTCGCCACGGCCGGCTATTACACGCCCGTCGTCACGGTGCGCGTCGATACGACGGGCGCCAAACCCGTCGTCATCGTCGACGTCGACCCGGGCCAGCCCGTGACCGTCGACAAGGTCGAGCTGGAATTGCGCGGCTTCGACCCCACGCCGCCGCTGGCCGCTTCCGAGCCCTACGATACGGAAGGCCTGAAACGCAGCTGGGCCCTGAAGACGGGCAGCGTGTTCCGCCAGGCGGAATGGGAATCCGCCAAGCGAGCGCTGCTGCGCGAAGTGGTGCAGACGCGCTATCCGCGCGCCCAGTTGGTCGATACGCAAGCCGTGGTCGACCCGGAAACGCACAAGGTCTCCTTGCTGGTGGTGCTCGACAGCGGCCCCGAGCTGCGCTTCGGCGAGCTGCGCATCGAAGGCCTGAAGCGCTACGATGCCAGCATCATCCGCAACCTCGACAAGATACGCCCGGGCGACTACTACAGCGAATCGGCGCTGCAATCGTTCCAGGCGCGCCTGCAGGACACGGGCTACTTTGCCAGCGTGGAAGTGAGCGCCGACATGAGCAGCATCCTGGGCGAACAGATCGAGGCGGGCCAGGAAAGCCAGCAAGCCGAGGCCGAGGGTGCCAGCGCCGGGGCCGCCGCCGAAACCAGGCCCGCCAACCGCGGCCCCGCCCCGCTGCTGCCGCTGGTGGTGCGCGTGACGGAAAACAAGCAGCAGAACGTCAGCGCCGGTCTCGGTTTCAGTACGAACACGGGTAACCGCGCCCAGCTCAACTATGACAACCTGAACGTGTGGGGCACGCGCTTCAAGAGCGCGATCACCATGGAAACGAAGAAACAGGCGGCGCACGCCAATTTTTACTTTCCGACGACCGCGCGCGGCTACAACGACAGCGCGGGCGCCTCGTTCGAGCGCAGCGACATTTCCAATGAAATCACGGCCGTCACCACCATCTCGGCCAAGCGCAACTGGGGCGGCACCAACCTCGAACGCAGCCTGACGTTCGAGTTCCTCAGCGAAGACAAGACCGTCGTGGGCCTGGAACAGACGCGCAGCAAGAGCTTGCCGCTGACCTATGCCATCACCAAGCGCAGCCTCGACAGCCTGCTGTTTCCCACCAGGGGCTATGTCATCAATGCCCAGGTGGGCGGCGCCCTGCTGCCCGTGCTGACGGACGAGCGCTTCGTGCGCGTGGCCGGCAAGGCCGTGTATTACCGTCCGCTCGGCGAAAAGGGCGAGCTGATCGTGCGCGGCGAAATGGGAGCGCTGGGCTCGAAGGAAAAACGCGGCGTGCCGGCCGTCTACCTGTTCCGCGCGGGCGGCGACCAGTCGGTGCGCGGTTATGGCTACCAGGAACTGGGCGTGAAGGAAGGCGACGCCACCATCGGCGGGCGCTACATGCTCACCGGCAGCGCCGAATACCAGTACTGGTTCAAGCCGAAGTGGGCCATTGCCGCCTTCTATGACGCCGGCAACGCGGCCGACACGGTCAAAACGGCCATGACGCCGAAATCGGGCTACGGCCTGGGCGGGCGCTACAAGAGTCCCGTCGGCCCCATCAATGTCGACGTGGCGTATGGCCACGCCGTCCACAAATACCGTTTGCACTTTTCTCTGGGATTCACTTTCTGATGTCCGATATTTCTACCGAGTCCCCCACCGCCGCGCCGCCACCGCCGGCGAAAAAACCGCGCCGCTGGGTGCGCTACGTGCTGATCGCCGTCGCCAGCCTGGCCGTGCTGCTGGGCGGCGCCTTCTGGTTCCTGGGCCGCGAATCGACCTTGCAGATGCTGGTGCAAAAAGTGGCCAGCGCCAGCGGCGGCGACATCGCGGTGTCGGGCGTGTCCGGCTCGCTCTACAACCGCATGCACCTGGGCCACGTCAGCTACCGCAGCAAGACGCAGCACATCACGGCCGACAACATCGACATCAACTGGTCGCCGTTCCAGTTCTTCTCGGAAGGCATCGCCATCAGCGAACTGCACGTGGCCAGCCTGTCCGTGGAAAGCACGGCGCCGTCCGAGGAACCATCGACCATGCCCGCCAGCCTGGCCGCGCCTTTTAAAATCGGCATTGCCGACGCGCGCCTGGACAAGGTGACCCTCGTCAGCGCGGGCGGCAACACGGTGTTTGAAAAGATCCACTTCACCTTGTCGGGCGACAAGTCGCAATGGCAGCTGGAAGACGCCTCGGCCCTGACGCCGTTCGGCCAGGCCACGGCCAGCGCCACCATTGCCGCCACGCAGCCGTTCAAGCTGGCGGGCAAGGCGGGCTTGACGCAGCTCAATGCCGCCGCCGGTGAAAAACCGGCCGCCCTGGCGCTGCAGCTGGGCGGCGACCTGAACCTGCTCAACGTGACGGCCAAGGGCAGCGCGGGCGCGGCCACGGCAGACGCCCGGCTGGCGCTGGCGCCGTTCGACCCCGTCATCATCCTGCGCTCGGCCAGCATTCAGGGCCGCAACATCAATCCGGGCAAGTTCGACGCGACCATGCCGCAGGCGGACCTGAGCCTGGAACTCGACGCCGCCATCGATACGCGGCCGGCCAAGCAAACCGTGTCGGGCAAGCTGGCCATCCTCAACCACGCCACGCCCGGCCCCATCGACCAGCACAAGCTGCCGCTGCGCCAGTTCGAGGCGCGCCTGGGCGGCACCCTGACGGCCACGACCTTGGAATCGGCCATCATCGATTTCGGCAACGCGGGCAAGTTCACGGGTGGCGGCAAGCTCAACCGCGACGCCGTCGATGGCCCCATCGGCAATGCGCAATTGACCTTGCATACGGACAAGATCGACTTGCAGCACATTTACAGCAGCATCAACAGCACGAAGATCGTCGGCGATATCGTGCTCGACAGCGACGGCAAGACGCAAACCCTGCGCGCCAAGCTCGGCGAAGCCAAGCTGCGCCTGGACATGGAAGCCACCTTGGCCGACTCGCTGGTGCAACTGCGCAAGGCCACCTTGCAGGCAGGCAAGAGCAGCGTCAACGCGACGGGCCAGATCAGCCTGAAGGATGAGCAACCGTTCAAGGCCGTGGCCAGCGCCAGCCGCCTCAATCCCGCCGACTTCGGCGCCTTCCCCGTGGCCGACCTGAACCTCGACGTGCGCGCCCATGGCCACGTGGCGCCCCAGTGGCTGGCGAATGCGGACTTCACCGTGCGCCCCAGCAAGCTGCTCGACCAGCCGTTGTCCGGCAAGGGCAAGCTGACGGCCGACGCAGCCCATTTCAGCGGCATCGACGTGCAATTGGCGCTGGGCAAGAACAACGTGACGGCCAAGGGCAACTTTGGCGGCGCCGGCGAAAAACTCAACTGGAACGTCGATGCGCGCCAGCTGTCCGCCCTGAAAAGCGACTTGCTGGGCGCCGTGCAGGCCAGCGGCGTGGTGCAGGGCACCCTGCAGCAGCCACGCACGAGCTTCGTGGCCGACGCGAAAGGACTGGGTTTGACGAGCGGCAAGCGCCCCTCACCCGACAGCGCCATCCACGCCAGCGGCGAAGTGGGCTTGACGGGGCCGAAGCAGCAGGCGGAACTGAAAATGACGGGTTCCTTGCAAAAGATCAACCCGGCCGCGTTTGGCGCATCCCTGCCCAACGGCAACGTGAATGCGGATTTCAACGGCAACGGCCGCCTCACGAGCGACTGGCAAGTGGCCCTCAACCTGGCCTTGCGCGAATCGACCCTGCAAAACGCCCCGCTGGCCGGCTACGCCAAGCTATCGGCCAATGCGAAACGCATCGACAGCGTGGATACGGAACTGCGCCTGGGGCCGAACAGCCTGCTGGCCAAGGGCGCGCTGGGCGGCGCCACGGACAAGCTCACATGGAAGCTTGACGCGCCGCAACTGTCGACCCTCGGTCCCCGCTTTGCGGGCGTGCTGCATGCGGCCGGTTCCGTCTCGGGCAAGATGGACGCGCCCGCCGCGCAACTGACGCTCGATGGCAAGGAGTTGACCTTCTTTGGCGACCAGCAATTGAAAGCCGTCAAAGGCAGCGCCAGCGTGGGTGCCGGCCAGGGCGCGCTCGACCCCATGGTCAGCAGCCTGGAGATCACGGGCTACAGCACGCCCACCTTCAAGCTGGCCAGCGCCCGCCTGGGCACGACGGGCACGCGCGGCAGCCATACGGTCAGTTTGACGGCGCGCAATGACGATTTCGATGCCACCGTGCAAATCCGCGGCAGCCAGAGCGGCGCCGCCTGGACGGGCACGATCGACAGCCTGCAAAACAAGGGCCGCTACGCGCTCGTGCTGCAAGCGCCCGTGCCCGTGAAAGTGGCGGGACCGGCCGGCAGCGGCGTGGCGGGCCTGGGCCAGCCGGAACAGATCAGCGTGGGCAACACCGTCATCAAATTGCCGGCAGGCAGCATCACCATGCAAAACCTCGTCAAGAACGGTCCCCGCTGGACCAGTTCCGGCCAGGCGGCCGGCGTGGCCCTGACCTATCTGGCGCAAGTCATTCCTTCGCTGCAAGCCAATGCGCGCAGCGACCTGACACTGGGCGCGCAATGGTCGCTCGACATGCAGGTGCCGACGGCGAAACAGAAAGATCCCGCGCTGGCCGGCATGCTGCACGTCTACCGCGAAAAAGGCGACGTGACGGTGGGCGTGGAACAGCCGCTGGCGCTGGGCTTGCGCACCTTCGATGCCCGCGTGGATGTCGCCAACCAGCAGCTGCGCCTGGCCGTGAAACTCGACGGCGCACGCGCGGGCCAGAGCGATATCAATGCCACCGTGCAAATGCTGAGCGGGCGCATCAGTAACGACAGCGCCCTCTCCCTGACGGGCACCACCAGCATCGATTCGCTGGCCTGGCTGGCGCCGCTGACGGGCCAGCCGGGCCTGGAACTGGGCGGCGCCCTCAAAGTGGCCCTGTCCGGCAGCGGCACCATCGGCGCGCCGCAACTGAATGGCGACATCAACGGCAGCAAGCTGCTGGTGAACTGGGCCGACCAGGGCTTGAAATTGCGCAATGGCGTGCTGCAAGCCAAGCTGGCCGGCGATCAATTGCAATTGCAGCGTTTGAGCTTTGACGGCGGCGACGGCAAGGTGCAGGCCGATGGCTGGGTGCGCTTTGCGAATGGCGAAGCGAGCCTGGAACTGAAACTGATGGCCGACCGCCTGCAGGCGCTGTCGCGTCCCGACCGCACCCTGGTGCTGTCGGGCAACAGCACCCTGGTGCGCAACGACAAGCGCTTCAGCTTCGAGGGCAAGTTCAAGGCCAACCGCGCGCTGATCGAACTGGCGCCGCAGGATACCCCGACGCAAAGCAATGACGTGGTGGTGCTGGGCAAGGAAGCCAGGGGCGGCAAGGAAGCGCCGTCGCTGCCCCTGAATATCGACCTGGAATTTGACCTCGGCAACAACTTCCACCTGCGCGGCATGGGGCTCGATGCGGATCTGGCCGGCAATGTGCGCGCCAGGGTCATCAACCGCGCCGCGCCGCGCGTGACGGGCAGCATCAAGGTCACCAACGGCCAGTATGCCGCGTATGGACAGAAGCTGTCGATCGAACGGGGCCTGATCGCCTTCACGGGCGCCTACGACAACCCGTCGCTGAACATCCTGGCCGTGCGCAAGCGCCCCGAAGGCGAGGCGCTGTCGGAAACGAACGTGGAAGCGGGCGTGGAAGTGCGCGGCACGGCGCAGGCGCCGACGGCCAAGCTGGTGTCCACGCCGAGCGTGTCGGACAGCGACAAGCTGGCCTGGCTGATCCTCGGCCACGGTGCGGAAACGGCGGCCGGCGATGAAATGGCCCTCTTGACGACGGCCGCAGGCGCCCTCTTCGGCGGCTCCGGCGGCGGCTTGCAGGGCAAGCTGGCCAATTCGCTGGGCCTCGATGAAGTGGGCCTGTCGCAGGCGCAGGGGTTGGAAAGCACGGTCGTCACCGTCGGCAAGCGGCTGTCGTCGCGCGCCTACCTGACGTTCGAGCAGGGCACGAGCACGGCGACGAGCCTGGTCAAGCTGCGTTACAAGCTGAACCGCCGCATCACCCTGCAATTCCAGACCGGCACGAACAATGCGCTGGACGTCCTTTACACCTGGGCGTTTGATTGATGCATTGATTGATTCAACGCAAGCGAAAAACACAAAGGGCGCCGCGGCGCCCTTTTCTTTGCTCTACCGCAAACAGCTTACTCGGCCACGTCGAGGCCCCGCTCGATCATGCCTTCGACATACGCGCGCAGGTATTGCTCCAGCGCGGGGCCGGACAGCACGTTGGCCGTCAGCGCGCCGTGCGGCGAGCCTTTCAGCACGCCGTCGTGGTACACGCGCGCAATCCAGGCCACATCCGCGCCCTGGGTGTAATCGAGTTCATAGTCGAACGATTCTCCGCTGACTTTGCGTGTGTAGACTTCCTTGACAATTGTCATCTAAAACAGCCTTTCTTGACGAGATTGGGATGCGGGTGCGGCACGGGGTCTTCCTGCGGCACCGGGTGCACGGGCCCCGGGTGGCGCCCGGGCGCTTCTTGCGGCTCCGGCGCCGGCATGGGTTCATCGACGGGCGCCGGGTCGGGCGCGCGGTGGGCATGGATGACGGTCATGGCTGGCCTCCCTGCAGACAAAAGAAGACCATACCACGAGTTGCGCGCCGCCGCCCTTATTTGCCTGCCGGCGCGACGTCGGCGGCTGGCGGCACCGCGTTCTTCACATATTTCTCCAGCCAGTTGTTGCTTTCATACAGCATCTGCATGATCGATTCGCGCGCGCGGTAGCCATGGCTCTCGTTCGGCAGCATCACCAGGCGCGCCGTGCCGCCCAGGCCCTTGACGGCCTGGAACATGCGCTCGCTCTGGATGGGGAAAGTGCCCGAGTTGTTGTCCTGTTCGCCATGGATCATCAGCAGCGCATCCTTGATCTTGTCCGCATAGTTAAACGGCGACATGGCCTGGTAGACGGCCGGCGCCTGCCAGAACGAGCGCTCTTCCGCCTGGAAGCCGAACGGCGTCAGGGTGCGGTTGTAGGCGCCGCTGCGGGCGATGCCGGCGCGGAACAGCCGCGTGTGCGCGAGCAGATTGCCCGTCATGAAGGCGCCATACGAGTGGCCGCCGATGGCGATGCGGTTGCGGTCGGACACGCCACGGCGCACCACCTCGTCGACGGCCGCCTCGGCGTCCGCCACCAGCTGCGGCAGATACGTGTCGTTCGGCTCCTGCTCGCCATTGCCGACGATGGGGAACGATGGATTGTCGAGCACGGCGTAGCCCATGGACAGGAAGGCGGCCGGGCCCCAGTAGCTGACGGCGTTGAATTTATACGGCGAGCCCTTGGTCTGGCTGGCGGCGCTGGCCGTCTTGAATTCCTGCGGGTAGGCCCACATCAGGGTCGGCAGCGGGCCGTCGCGTTTCACGTCGTAGTTTGGCGGCAGCATCAATGTGGCCGTCAAGTCCACGCCGTCGGCGCGCTTGTAGCGGATCAGCTCTTTCTGCACGTCCTTCAATTGCGGCAGAGGATGGGGGAAATGCGTGAGGGCCGTCAGCTGCGCGGCGCCCTGCTGTTTCAGGTTGCGCACATAATAATTCGGCTGCTCGGTCGGCGATTCGCGCGTCGACAGCAAGCGGCTGCCCTCCTCGTCCAGCACGGCCACCACGTTTTCATAGTAGGGCGCGGCGCTCTGGAACAGCCGCTGCTTCTGTTTCGTCGCCAGGTTCAGGCGATCGATGAACGGACGGTCGCCATCCTTCGAAGCGCCCTGGCCGTCGAGCAGGATGGAACCGTCAGCGGCGATCAGCAAACGCGGCAAGCCGGCAGCGTCCGCGCGCATGACGGGTGTGCCCGGATCGTTGTAGCGGTCTTCGAAGGAGCCGGCATACACGAGGTCGGCCGGTGTGGACGGTTGATCTGGCGCAATCTTCCACTGCTTGACGGCACGCGTCTTGTACCACGCCTCGCTGAGCAGGGCCAGGTCGCCGCGGCCCCAGGCCACGCCCGCGTAGCGCGAAGCCAGCCTGGCCAGCACGGCCGGCTTGTCCGTGAACGGCGCCGCCTGCGTGTAGACGATGTCGCGGATCTCCGCCGCCCTGGCCGGGTCGCCGCCGTCCTGCGCTTCGGCCCATACCAGGGTCGCTGGCGCATCGACGCGCCAGCTGACGGAACGCACGCCGGCGGACACGGCATCATTACCCGGCGGCAAGCCTTCTTCCAGCGGCAGGGTCGCCACCGTATGCACCACCTTGCCCGTCAGGTCGCGCACGTCAATCCTGTGGCCGAAGTCGTGCGCGGGCACGATGTAGGAATAGGGACGCAGGATGCTGGTCGTCAGCACGTATTTGCCGCCCGGCGCGATGGAAGCGCGCGAGAACTGGCCCGGCTGGCCCAGCAGGCGCTGCTTGCCCGTCACGTCCAGCAAGGCCAGCTGCACGGTCGTGTAGTGTTCGAACAGCTGCGCATCCTGCTCGTTTTTCAGCAGGTCGGGGTAGGTGCGCAATTGCTTGACGCCGCCGCCAGGCACGCTGTCCTGGATGGACGGTCCTGTCGGGATGCCGGTCGGCACGGGCGCCGCGCCCAGCCTGGCCGGCTTCAGCTGCACCAGCAAGGTTTTGCTATCAGGCATCCAGGAAAAGCCGCGGCCATATACGGCCGACAAGGGGGTAGCGGCCAGCTTGCGCGCCACTTTCGTCTGCACGTCGAGCAGCCACAGTTCCACGCCGGACTCCTTCACGCCCCTGGCCGCATCGGCAAAGGCGACGTGGGTGAATGCCAGGTAGCGCTGGTCGGGCGACCAGGCCAGATCGGCGATGCGGGGGGCGGCGGGCAGGCCGCTGACCTTGATTTCCTTCTGCGTGTCGATGTCGAGCAAGCCCAGTCCCGTGTGGAAACTGAAGCGGCTGGCCGAATACGTGCGCGGATTGATGCGCAAGCCGGCCAGCTTCAGCTCCGGCTGCGCCACTTCGCCAATGCTGGGCAAGGATGGCGTGGGCAGCACGGCGGCCAGGTTGCGTTTCGGGCTCAGGCTCAGGGTCGGCGCACGCGGCGCATCAACGATGGCTTGCAGCGGCGCGGGCGGCATTTGATAACCGGTATCTTGCGCCATGGCCAGGGGAGACGAGGCCAGCAAGCCTACGGTGATGGGCAACAGGGGGAAACGAGCAGACATGGCACTCCAGGAGGTGGATGAAAACAGTGACCGATGGCACCGCGCCGCTCGTGGCGGCACGGTGAGACAGGGCATAGTGCTTTCATGCCATGTAAATGTCAATAAGCAACTTTTGCCATCTGACAATTTTCGCCCGCGCCGCCATCTGGCTTACAATCGCTGTTTTACCCGTACCCGAATGCCTACATGGAAACCACTACCCTCGCCCTGCTGTTCCTGGTCCCGCTGCTGGTCTGGCGTATCTATTCGCGCCTGAAAAAACTGGTGGCGCGCCAGAAGTCGCAGCTGTGGCGGCACTGGCTGGTCGCCGCCGGCTTTCCAGCACTGCTGCTGTTCCTGGCGACGACGACAAAATTCGACGTGCTGCCCCTGTCGAGCCTGGGCGGGGCCGCGCTGGCCGGCGGCTGGCTGGGCGTGCTGGGCCTGAAGCTGACGCGCTTCGAGCAGGTGGGCAAGGATTTCTTCTTTACCCAGCACCGCTACCTGGGCCTGGCCATCACGATGCTGTTCATCGCCCGCCTGCTGTACCGCGGCATGGAAATCTACCTGAACACGCGCCTGGACGTGCCGGTGCCGCCGCCGCCCTTCGGCCAGAGCCCGCTGACCATGGCCGCCTACGGCCTCGTCATCGGCTACTATGCCGTGTATGCGTGGGGCCTCGTGCGCTGGCGCCAGCGCAACAAGCCCCTGCAAAGCGCAGAGTAAGCCGGGTCAGTAGTACTGGCACAGGCCAGTACACGTCGTCACGGCCAGCGCTGCGCGTATCGTCGCCAGCGCCGGCGCCAGGGCCGGATCGAGGTCCTTGTCCGCATCGGCCAGGCTGGCCAGCAAACGTTCGCGCTGGGGCGGCGCCATCAGGCCCGCATTCGCCGTGGCATGCTGTGCCGCCGCTGCCAGCATGACTTTCTTTTGTGTCACGCTCCAGAACGGCACTTGCACGAACTGCACCACGCCAGCATAGGCAACGGCGGCATTCTTGCTGAACGCCCGCGCGCGCAGACGCTCGGGTCCGCTCACGGCATCCGCCGGCCCGGCGCTGAATTCCCGCGCCATCAAGCCGATCAAGTGCCCGTGGCAATGCATGCTGAAAGCAAACAAGGCGCTCATTTCATCGCCATAATTGGCCAGGTTTTGCATCATCTGGTCCCTGCGCGCCTGCTGCAGCTCGGCGCCGGACAGCGGCAACGGCCATGCGAGGCCGAACGCAGAGTATGTCTTGCCCAGCCGCATGGCCTGCTCGCACACGGCCACGCTCTGGTTCACATCCTGCAGCGCCGCGACGGGCGCCTGGAACAGGCGCGGGCCATCGGCGATCTGCGCAAACAGCTGCGCCACCTCGGGGTCGCCCAGGCGCGGCAAGCCGCTGTGCGGCGTCGCCTTGGCCTGCATCGCTTGCAGGCGCGCGCTGGCTTGCTGGAAATCGCTGTAGTTGTCGCCCCGGGCGGCGGGCGCCACGAGGACGGCAGTAAGGCAAAACAAACGGCC
Organism: Janthinobacterium sp. TND4EL3; assembly: GCF_900156175.1. Taxonomy (GTDB): domain Bacteria; phylum Pseudomonadota; class Gammaproteobacteria; order Burkholderiales; family Burkholderiaceae_D; genus Janthinobacterium. Next base: position 688,318 of record NZ_FTMV01000001.1, on the reverse strand, counting down.
GAGGCGGCGCAGCGGCGTGGAATTCGGTAGGGACATGGGATCAGGAAAATACTATTGGATAATTGATAATTATAGGCAATATGTATCCACAGTGCATTTAATTACCTTTCAGCCATCATTATCCTGGGCCAGGATGGTGACGCGCGACCAGCGCTTCCTGCGCGCCCGTTGCTATGGCCGGATCTGCGGCGCCACGCCGTCGTTGCTCACCGTGCCTTCGACATTGCCGAAGTACACGTCCAAATCCTGCTTCGGGCGGAAGTTGCGCAGCTTGACTTGCAAGGTCGTGGGGTTGATCTTGGTGAACGTGCCGGGGAAGCACAGGCTGATGAGCTCGTCCGGTTTGCCCTTGATCAAGTTCAAGGTGAAATCCTCGATGCCATTCTTCCAGGTGTTGCCCGTTGTCAAAATGTATGACACCCAGACGGCGTTGACGAAGCCGCTTTCGCCCTGCCGGGCCGCCAGGCGGTTCCACGTCTTGTAGAAGGCCTTGTCGCCGCAATATTTCTTTTCGAACTCGTTGCCATCGCCCAGGTAGGAAGCGCCGGGGCCGGCCGCGACGAAGGGCGCATATTGATGGCGCACGCGCACGACTTTGCCAGCCGGGAACTTCTGCTGCCACAGGTAGACGACCTTGACGGTCCAGGCCGGCACCCATTCCTCGTCGTACAGCTGGGCCAGCAAGCCCTCCTTGATCATGATCTTGCTCTGCGCTGCCGTCAGCGGCGCCACTTTCTTGTCGAACGGCGTGTGCGACGGGAAATACGCGATCTGCGCATCCGACAGGCCCAGCTGGCGCAGCCTGGCCGTCACGTCGGCGCTATCGAGCTTGGCGACAAACGTGGTGGCATAGTCCTTGCGCTTGCCGTCCACGTCGACGGTAAACTGCTGCGGCTGGCCGTAATACGTGGGCGAACCGTGGTAGCCGGCCGCGTATTCGGGCAGGGGGAAGAAGATCGTCTCTTCCACATCCTTCGCCGATTCATTGAGGAATTCGTACTCGACCTTGATCAAGTCCGTGCTCACGCTGAGCACTTCCTTTTTCATGGCCACGGCATCCGTCTTGCCGAACAGGATACCGCCCGCGCTGACGGAACCGATGCCGTCGTTGGCCATGGCTGGCGCCGAACACGCCAGCGCCAGTGCGGTGGAGGCCAGCAAGGTGCGTACAAGCATCACGCCGCCTTGCCCGGCACGGGATCGACCCTGCGCTGCAGCACGAAAATCGGTTGCGCCCATTGCGTATCCTTCTTTTTCTTGCTCGTGATCAAAGTGAGCTCCGATGGATCGTAGACATCCGTGTTGTGCGTCAACGGCGTCGTCATCAGGTATTGCGCTTCCGTGTTTTTCAGGAATTCGCCGACCAGCTGAATATTGCGGATATCGAGGTGGGCAAACGGTTCGTCGATGAAGACGAAGCCGCCGGAACCGTCTTCCGACTTCAGCAAGCCGATCAAGAGCACCAGCGACTTCATGACCTGCTGGCCGCCCGACGCTTCGCCATCGTTCATGCCGATGACGCCCTTGCCATCGAACTTGAAGCGCACGTGCAGGCCCGCCTGCGACAGTTGCACGTCGTCGTTTTCCAGGCGCACGGGGTCGGCATGCACTTCGATGCCGGCCAGTTCGCCCAGCTCCTTGATGTTCTTGCTGTAGGTCTTGATGGTGTAGCGCAAGCGCTCCATGTAGGCGCCACGGGCATTGCCCGTCGCTTCGATGGCGCGGTTGTTCTGGTAGCGGCGCTCGTCCGTTTCCGACTGGCGGCCATGCAATTGGTCCGACAGGCGGTGGTGCTGGTCGATGACGGTGGCGTCCAGTTCCCAGTCGTCGCGCGCCAGGCTGTTTTGCAGGCTGGCCACGCGCAGGTCGACCTGGTGCGCATTCTGGTGTTCGGCCACGAGGGCGGCGCGGCGGCTGGGGCGCTTCCAGCTTTTCGGCAAGTGGCGCCAGGCGCGGCGCAGGGCCAGCAAGGCGCGCGCATGCTCGGCGCGCTGTTCAATCTGCTTCTTGTAGCCCAGGCGCGCGCCCGCTTCCGCTTCGGACAGGGCCAGGCGCGCGTTTTGCCACACGGTATCGGCACGCGTGCGCGCCACGGTGGCGTTCTTCGTCAGGTTTTGCAGCTCGCCCAGGCGGCCGCCCACTTCCAGGCGCTCTTCCTTGAGCGGCTTCGAATTGCGCAGCGCTTCGGCAAATTCTTCCTGGCGGGCACTGAGTTCCTTGGCCGCGTCGACGCCGGCGATGCGCGCTTTCAGGGCGCCCACTTCCGCCGCCAGTTTCGAGATCGCCAGGGTCAAGGTGTCTTCCTGGCCTTCCAGGCCCGGCAAGGAGCGCAGCAGCGCTTCCAGGCGGCCGCTGCGGCCAGCCTGGCCGAAGCGGTAGCGCGACGCTTCCACGAACAGCGAGCGCCCGCCGCGGCGTTCGCGGTGGTAGGCCTCGGGCGTGATCCATTCCTCATGGTTGCCCAATTTAAAACCTGCTTCGACGGAATCGACGCGTGCAATGCGCGACAGCTGTTCGATCAGCCAGCTGGGCACGGGTGCGGAAAATTTCACCACCGCCAGCAGGCTCTCGTCCTTGGCGACGGGCGCCGTGACGAGGTCGGGCACGATGAAGTGGCGGTAGCGTTCCTTCTCGGCCAGGCGGTAGGCGGCAGCCGCATCCTTGGCCTTGTCGAGCAGCACCACCGAAGCGTAGCCGCCCAGTACGCCTTCGACGGCGCCCTGCCAGCGGCTGTCCGTCACTTCGACGATGTCCGACAGCATCGCGTGCGAAATCCCCGCGTCGCGCAGCGCGCGGCGCATGCCGCGTACATTGTCCGGCTCCGGCATGGCCGTCTTGCCTTGCAACGCAGCAATCGTTGCCTGCTCAGCCGCGATGCGCGCCGACAGGGCGTCGCGCTGCTGGCGCTGGCGCAGCAGTTCCGCTTCCTTCTGTTCCAGCTGCGCCGCCACTTCGGCGATATCGCTGCCCGAATCGGCCGCCAGCTTGTGCAAACGGTCCTTCTGCTCCAGCAGGCTGTCCAGCGGTTTCAGCTTGGCATTGATCAAGGACAAACGGCTCTGCAAGCCGATCGATTCCTGCTCCAGCAGGGTTTCGTTCATCTGCGCGTCGGACAGGGCCTTGGCTTGCGCGGCCAGCGCGTTGCGTTTATCGGTCAGCTGCTGGTCGGCCTGCGCCATCGGTTTGCGCGCATCGCGCAATTGCCGGCTGGCAATGGCCGCCTTTTCGCGCGCTTCGTGGTACTGCAGGCTGGGCAGCACTTCTTCCAGCAGGTTGCGGCGTTCCTTATGTAAACCTTCCCACTGGTGGTAATTGGCCACGCGCAGGCGCAAGCCCTCCAGGTTGGTCTTCGACGCTTCCAGTTCCGTTTCGAAGCGTTTCAGCTCCACTTCCGTGTCGCGCTGATGGCGCTTGGCCTCGTCGTAGGCGTCCAGCACTTCCTTGTCGCCGAACACCTGGAATACCAGGTCGAGCAGCTGGCGCGGCGCGTATTCGCACAGTTTGTCCGTCTCGCCCTGCTCCAGCGCCAGCACTTTCGACATGGCTGGCGACAGACCCGCATTGGCCAGGCGCTTGCGGTAGTTTTCCACGCCGAGCCAGTCGTTGGCGTCCGTGATGTCCTCGATCTGCACATTGCCCGGACGCATCAGATACTGGCGCTTCCAGTCGCCGCCATTCTTCTGGATCTGGCAAAACAGCGTCACTTCATCGTCGCTGAAGAAGCCGGAACTGCGGAACGGGCGGTTCGACAGCTGCTTGCCCACGTTCTTGTTGTCGACCACGGCGCGCAGCCAGGCCGTCTGCTGGCCCGAGTGGCGCGCATAGTGTTTATACGTGCGCCCCATCGAGCAATCGAGGCCGAACAGCGTGCGCAAGGCATCGAGCAAGGTGGTCTTGCCCGAACCGTTCTGCCCCGCGATGGTGATGATCTTTGCGTCGAGCGGGATGTTCTTGATGCGCTGCCAGTAATCCCAGTGCACCAGTTCAAGTGATTTGATATGAAACATGGGCGCTTTCAGTGAGGGAGGTCGGACGCAGGCTCGTCGCCCGCGTCAGGTACATCGGCGGACAGGTCGGCTTCCACTTCCGCGTCGAGCAGCGGGTCGCCGCCGACGACGACCAGGCGTGCCGGCGCGCGCTTGAAGACATCGGCCAGGGCGCCGTTGATGATGCGCTCCTTGAGCACGTCGGTATCCATCATCAGGTCGAGCAGCGGGCCTTCCAGCAGCACGTCGCCGCGCCGCTCGATGAAGCCCAGCTTGGCCAGGGTGCCCAGGTTCATGTCCATGCGCGTCTTCTTGCCCAGCTTGTCGCCGAAATCGGACAGCAGCGCCTTGTAGGAAATGCCCATCGACGCGTCTTCCGCGCGCGGCAGCGGCTTTTCCGTGCCGAACATATCATTTTGATCGTCGTCCGCATGCTGGTGCGTTTCCTGGCGTTCGCGCTTGGGCAGGATGATCTGCGCCCACAGCACCACCAGCAGGGCCACGCCATCGCGGGCCAGGCCGAAGTTGTTGTTTTGCCACACGTCGCGTGCGCCGAAGATCTTCGGCTCGATGGTGCGCGTCAGGGCCAGCGTGACATGGTCGGCGTAGACGTTGTCGAGCAGCTTCAGGCCGCAGGCCAGCAGGCGCGCATCGATCTCGGCGCGGAACAGCTCGTCGGACAGCACGCGCTTGACGAGCTTGTCGTCGCGGCGCAGGGTTTGATGCGTGAGCAGGCGCGCAATCAGGATTTGGGAATCGTCATTCATCGGCTGTGCCGCTATCTAAATCAAGTGAAACATTCAGTGAAAGCGAGGCGATCGACATGGCCGCCACGTGGGGGTCGGTCAGCTGGACCATCTCATCGGTCGGTGTAAAGGTGATGGGCAAACGGGCCAGTTCGGCCGTCGAGCCTTGCAGGCTCGCTTCGGATACGTCGCCCAGCAGCGGCAGCATCGAGGCGCGGTAGGACGCCACGGCAAAGCTGGCCGGCAGCAGCGAATCCTGCACGGGTACCGATTTCGGTCCTTCTTCGCCGATGCTGGGGAAATTGCCCAGGCTGGCAAAGTTCGACAGGCGTTCGAGCAAGTCATCAAGTTCAAGCTGCATGGCGGGACCGTCGCTGATGGTGGTGGGCGCATCCTCGCCGCTGGGCAGGCCCGTGTTGATGACGCCTGCCGCCCGTTCGGACAGCAGTTCCGTTTCCGCCACGTCGATCATCTCGGCCGGCGTGGAGAACAGGGGCACGACGGGCTGGTCGATGGCGCCTTCGGCCAGGCTGGCCAGGTCGTCGTGCAGCAGCAGCCAGCGCTTGATGTCGGTGGTCGACAGGCCCGACTGGCCCAGGTGCACGCGCTGGCGCTCGATCTGGTTCAGGGCGCGCGAAAACATGCCTTGCATGTTCAACAATTTACTTTGCGCGCGGCCGATCGCCTGCGCCGCCTTGTGCGTGGCGCTGTCCGCGTTTTCATCGGACGTGATGGCCACGAGGATCTCGGAACCCTTTTCCACCCAGTCGCAAGCCATGTTCCACTTCGCCTGCGCCGTGCGCAGCCGGAATTCGGAACCGGAAGCGATCGCGTCGGAAAATTCTTCCGTCAAGTCCACCAGGCGGCCCAGCAGATGTTGCAATTGTTCTACGGATACGCCGCCGACGGCTTGCGCGCCCGCCACCTGCGACAGCAAAAAGCCCATTTCGGCCTCGTCTTCCGTCTGGCCCAGGCCCAGCAGGCTGTCGATGGCGGACAGCACATTGCGCGCCATGGGCGTGACGCGGTACACGCCCTGCTGCGCATCCCAGGCCAGCAGCTGGTTCGAACGCAGGCGCAGCAAGACCGTTTCCAGGCTTTCCGGTAACAAATAAGCGAGCTTGGTGTTGATGTCGGCGCGCGTGTAGGCGGACGTGGCCGCATCGGACGCCAGTTCGCGCAACACCAGCAGACGCACCAGCACGCCGTCGAAACCGCCGTGGAACAGGGCCGTGAACACTTGCAGCAAGGGCTGCGCCCGCTTCAAATGGAAAACCTGCTCGATCTCGTCGGCCGAAATATTCGGCTGGAAATGCGCCTGCAAGGAATCGTGATGCTCTTGCTCTGTCTGATTTGCATCCGCAGCCACGGCTGCACTTGCCATTATATCAATCATTCTTTTCCGGATGAGTGTTCAGCGGGCGGCGCAGCGGGCCAAAGCGGCGCTGCGGGACGGGGGCGTCAGTATATCAGTTCTGACATGCAATTTAGCGCGTGGGAGGGGGCGGTGCGGACACGGCGCAACACGACCGGCGCACGGTAGCGGACCAGGATGATGAAATGGGGGGCCAAACATGGCATGCCTGGCCCTGAACCATCAGTGAACACTTACTTCTTGACGATCTTCTGCAAGGTTTGCTCGACGTAATCGCCACCGTCCGCATCGGCGAATGTCACCTTGACGGGATACCATTCCAGCGACGGCGCCAGCCACAGGTCCACTTGCTGGCCCTTCTTGTCCGGCGGCGGCGCCTTGACCAGGTGGATGGCGGCCACGTCGCCCAGGCCCGTGGACACGGTCTCTTCCTTGACGACCTTGAAGGTCCACGGTTCGGCATCATGCGCGCCGGCGACAAAAAACGCCCATTCCGAGCCGGGGACGAATTTCCCGGGCGCGGCGCGCGCCACGCTGGCCAGTTGCCAGACGGCGCTGTTGCGGTCCTGTTCGCCGCCTTTCAGCGGATAGCTTTCATCGCCTTCGCCAAAGACGATGGTCTTGCTGTCGCGCTTGAAGGTGGTCGTCACGGCATCCTTGCGGAAGCGCTTTTCCACGAACTGCGCCGGCGCCAGGCCGTAGTCGTCGACCGTGCCTTCGCTGCGCTGCTCGAGGATCTTGCCGAACAGGGCCGCCCTGGTTTCGGCCAGCAGCGAATACTTGCCGTCGCCCACGCGCCAGTTGCTGACGGATTCGCCGGACAGGCCGATGCCGCGCTGCCTGGCCTTGATCGAGTAGACAAGGTCGGCCGATGGCACCAGCTTGTACGGGCGCTTGATGGCGGGATGCTCGACCGGCTCGTTGGCCGCCATGGCGGGACCGAGGGTGGCGGCCAGCAGGCTGGCAGCCAGTACGCGTTTAATCAAAATCAAAGTCGTCATTTATTTTCCTGTAGCGTCATTGACGCGAATATTGGTCACGGTTTGCGTGGTCAATGCCCCGCTCGCCTCGGTATTGCGTATTTGTACCGGATACCACTGCATGGACGGCGCCAGCCAGATATCGAGCTGCGAGGAATACGTGCCGGGCTTCGGCGGCCGGCGCAGATGCCAGGTCACCAGCCGGCCCATCTTGGTGTCCAGTTCTTCCTCGCCCACCAGCTGGAAGCGGAACACGGTCGCTTCCTTTTCCTCGCCGACGAGGATGTCGATATTGCCCGCCAGCTGGTTGACGTCGGCGCGGCCGATGGCGGCCAGCTGGAACGGCACCGTGGCCTTGTCCTGCGCCCCCTCCTGCCATGGCGCCGTCGCCGTCGTGGCCGAAAACGTGATGGCCCTGGCATCGCGGTTGAAATGCGTGGCCGTTTGCGCGCGGCCCTTGCGTTTTTCCGTGGCCGTGACGGGCACGATGCCCGTGCCGTCGATCTGGCCTTCGCTGGTCAGCACCAGCAGGTTGATGCGCGTGATCAGCATGCTCAAGCCCACTTCCAGCGTCAGACGGTAGCTCTCGCCCCGGTTTTCCCACGCCATAGCGGCCACGCCCTGCCATTTGGTGCCGTCCGCGTCGCGCCGGTCCACGTGCAGGTCGAACTGGGCCGACGCGGGCACGTTGGTCTTGTAGTGCCGCGCCTGCTCAGGCGCCGGTGGCGGCAGGCTGGGCGGCGCCGGCACCTCCACCACGGCCGCTGCGGGCGCCGTGATGACCGGCGCGTCGGATGCCGGCGCCGCAGGCGTGACCGGCCCTTCCGCCACGTCGCTGGCGGGCGCCGTCAGCTGGGCCGTCACGCTCGATGGCAGCGGCGGCGGCGGTGGCGGCAAGCGGGGCTCGGGCAAGGGCCGCAGCTTGGGCGGCGGCGGTGGCGGCACCACCGGCACCGGCTTCGGTGGCTCGGCGATCAGGGCCATGCTGACCACCTGCGAGCGGTCCTGCCGCAGCGGCGCCATGTCCGCATGCGAGGTGAGCCATTCCAGCGCCATGTAATGCAGCGCGCCTATCACCGCGACAATGACAACGGTGCGGCGGCGCGGTGGCGAAAGGAAGGAAGCGGGCATCATGGCCGCTAGTGTACCGCTTTCGCCCGTATTTCCGCTTCTTGCCCGCGCTCAACTCTTGATGTTTTATGTAAGAAAATGTTGGCGACTTTGCGTCAGTTGCAAGCTGATATCTGCTACGCTAGGAACATCCACCTATCAGGAGATTTCGCATGGCAAATCCGCAAATGTCCCACATTCCGGGCGCAGCAGTCGTGACCGATACGCTCGACTTCGTCAAAAACCTGTGGGGCAGCATGAGCGTGCCCGGCATGGGCGTGCCCGGCATCACGGCGCCCACCATGTCGGTGGAAGAGCTGGACAAGAAAATCAGCGACTTGAAAGCCGTCGAAGCGTGGCTGAACCTCAATACGAGCATGCTGCGCGGCAGTATCCAGGCGCTGGAAGTGCAGCGCGGCACCATCGCCACCCTGAAATCGATGGGCGCCTCGCTGGCGGCGGCCATCACCCAGCCGGGCGCCAGCGACAAGCCGCTGTTCGAATCCGTGCCTTACGCTTCCGCATTTTTCCAACAAGCAACACCAGCGCCGGCAGCCCCTGAACCGGCGCCCGCTCCGGCTCCTGCAGCGGAGCCTGCGGCAGCGGCGCCCGGCGACGCGGCCAGCCATGCGGCGGCCCAGCTGGCCAATCCAAGTGCTTGGTGGAATTTGTTACAAGATCAGTTCAAACAGGCAGTGTCGACGGCAATGTCGCCCGATGCGGCGGCGGTCAGTTTCGGCGGCGTCAACGCCAGGCCAGCGACCGGCAAGCCGGCCAAACCTGCCGAAGCAGGCACGGCAGCCAAGGCCAAGGCCCCGGTGCGCAAGGCGCCCGCGAAACGCGCGGCGCCCAAAGCCAGGACGGCAGGCAAGGCCTGACGTTCCCGTGGCAGCGATATGATCAGGCGATACGATGAATGCGGATCGCCTCGATCATGTTGTCGGCCTGGCGTTTAACGTCACCGATCGTGATCAAGCCTTCGTCGGCCAGCGCCTTGGCGTGCTCGTACGAAGTCTGGAATGTTTCCAGCGTGTCTCCCTTGGCGGCGACCGGGCGTACCCATGCAACGGCGCCGACTTTCATTTTTTTGTACACTTCATTGACCACATCACGCATATTTTCTTCCTTATTGTTGTAAAGCAACTCAAGCGCAGGCGCGCCCACGCTGACCCCTAGTTTATCATCCGCCGCGTTCGCGCACCGGTTTTGCGGGTTTTTCAGGCTCGGCCCCCGCCTTTTCCACGGCCACGGCCGCCCCTTCGGGCACAGGCGGCGGCGTCAATTGCAGCAGTTGCTCCATCAACTGGGCGAAGCGCTGCTGCCCTGGTGCAATTTTGTCTACATACAACAACACTTCCATGGCTTCGGCCGCCAGGTCCGCCTGGTAGCCGCGCTGTTCCAGGAAGGAAACGATGATTTGCGCGGAATTGAACAGGATGCGCAGGTTGTTCGGCAGCTTTTCGCGCGCCGTGCGCATCCAGGCCACCGCTTCGTTGAGCTTGTCCGTCTTCCACAGCAGCACGCCCTTGTTCATCAGGTCCGACGCTTCCTTGCGCGAGGCGATGATCAGGCTCGTGCCCTCGTCGCCCATCTTGGCCTTGTCGAAAATCTTTTGCACCTCGTCCTGCACCACCTGGTTGTCGTGGTTGTTCTTCACCACGTAGCACAGCAGGCCGGCCGGCGCATCCTTGACGCCGACGGCGAACAGCAGGGTCGCCAGCTCCATGCAGATGGCCTTCTCGGGCCGCGCCGGGTCTTCCAGCAGCATGGCTTCCAGTTCGTCGCCGCACTTGCGCGCGCGCCGGTAGTCGCCCGTTTCGTGGTGCACCATGCCTTCCGTGATCTTCGCCCGCAAGCCGATCTGCTCGGGCGAGAATTCGCGCTGCGCCAGCAGCAGCCATTGCAAGGCTTCCTTGGCATCCTTTTTCAGGCCGCACACGCGCGCCAGGCCCAGGTAGGCGTCCGGCGTCTTCATGACGGAAAACTCGCCGATGGACACGCATTTGCGGAAGGCCTTTTCCGCCATGCTGATATTGCCTATTTTTAAGGCGGCGAGGCCCAGGTTGCGCTGGCGCGGCACGGAATTGGGCGACAGCCGCGCCGCCTTTTCCAGCACGCCGCACGCTTCCTCGTGCTGGCCCATCAGCTGGTAGGCGACGGCCATCTGGTCGTAGGCGTCGATGTAATACTTGTTTTCGACGATGACGCCCTGGAAGATCTGCCGCGCCGCCTCGTGCTCGCCGTTATTCATGCGGATCTTGCCCAGGCCCGCCCTGGCCCAGCTGTAATCGCGCTCGGCCAGCACTTTTTCGTACACGGCGCGGGCTTTTTCCGGCTCGCCGCTCTTCAGCAGCAAACTGGCTTTCATGCGCAGCAGTTCCAGCTCGTGCAGCTTGTTGAGCTCGATCTGCGCATCGCACAATTTGGCCGCGCGCAGATAATCCTTTTCCATGCAGGCCTGGTCGATTTCGCGGAATACCTGCTTCTTGTGCCACACGCGGTTCAGGCGCGTCAGCAGCACGCCTTCCGTGATGGGCTTGATCAGGTAGGCGTCGGGTTGGTGTTCGGCCGCGCCCATCACCGATTCCACGCTTTTTTCGGCCGACACCATCAGCCACACGCTCGACGGCGCCGTCAGGTTGCGCACGCGCGTCTCTTCCAGCACCTGCTGGCCGTTCTTGCCTTCACCCAGGTTGTAGTCGCACAGCACCACGTCGTAGCGCGTCTTGGCCAGCAGCTTCATGGCTTCGCCGCCGCTGGCCGCCTGGTCGATATGGCGCGCGCCCAGGTTGCGCAGCGATTCGCGCAGCAGGATGCGGATGCCGATGAAGTCGTCGACCAGCAGGTAATGCTTGTCGGCCCAGTCGGTGCTGCCCGCTTCGGCGGCAGTGGCGTGGCTGTCGGTCATGGCGTTCTCGCTCAGGGCAGGCGCAGGATGAAACAGCCGCCGCCCAGGGCGCCGCCGTTGGCCAGGGCGATGCTGCCGCTGCTGCCCCGGTGCTTGTGCATCTTTGCCACTTCGCTGGAAAAATACAGGCCCAGGCCCGTGCTGTTGGTGGAAAAATTCACGCCGGCCGCCATGCCGTCCATGGCCGCGCTGCCCGCGTCGAGCAAGGCCTGCGTATAGCCGTCGCCATTGTCTTCCACGCGCAGCTCCAGCATGCCCTCTACCTCCCGCACGGACAGGCGTATCGTGTCTTTCGTGTAGCGGATGGCGTTGTTGATGGCATGCGCGAGCACGCCGATGACGAGGTCTTCATCGAGGGTCCAGATCAGCTCCGGCGGGCAGGCCGTTTCCAGGCGAATACCCTTCGAGGCGAGCAGGATCTTTTCCTGGTCCACCACCTGGTCGATCACCTGGCTCATCAGCTGCGGCTGCACGTCGAAGGGGTAGCCGGGCTTGCCCACTTCCTTGTACAGGGCCAGCAGCTGGATCAGGTTATCGTTCAGGCGCTTGGTCTGGTACAGCATCTGCGCCATCTGCAGGTAGGCGGGGTCGGCCGGCCGGGCGTCCTTCGTCTGCTCGGCCGCCAGCAGCGATTCCAGGGTGCCGCTGACGACGCTGATCGAGTTTTTCATGTCGTGCACGGTCGACGCCAGGAAAAGGAAAAGCTCGGGCGAGTTGTGTTGATCTTCCACCGGATATCTCCTCGGGCGCCGGCGGCACGGCGCCGCGGCTTGAATATTGCCAAGGATAAATTATACCGCCAGCCCGCGACCGCCTGCCAGCCGCGCGCAAAGTCCGTGATATGACGCAACAATGCCGCCCCCGCTGGCGCCGGGACGGCATCAACATAACAAAGCGACAACGTCAGCGGCGCGCGCCCGCCAGGCGGCGCACCACGGCGATCATGCGGTCGATTTCCTCATACGTGTTGTAGAAGGCGAACGATGGCCGCACGGTCGCTTCCACGCCGAAGCGGCGCAAGATCGGCTGGGCGCAGTGGTGGCCCGAGCGCACGGCGATGCCCTCGTCGTTCAGCGCGCGCCCCACTTCCGCCGGCGCGTAGCCGGCCAGCACGAACGAGGCCACGCTGGCCTTGTCCGGCGCCGTGCCGATCAGGCGCACGCCGGCAATCGCTTGCAGCTGGTGCGTGGCGTAGTCGAGCAGCGCATGCTCGTAGGCGGCGATGTTTTCCAGGCCGATGCTTGCTACGTAATCGATGGCCGCGCCCAGGCCCACGGCATCGGCGATATTGCCCGTGCCGGCCTCGAAACGGTTCGGCACGCCCTGGTAGACGGTGCGCTCGAACGTGACGTCGGCGATCATGTTGCCGCCGCCCTGCCATGGCGGCAATTGTTCCAGCAAGTCCGCCTTGCCATACACGGCGCCGATGCCCGTCGGGCCGAACACCTTGTGCCCCGAGAACACGTAGAAGTCCGCACCGAGCGCCTGCACGTCCACGCGCAGGTGCGACACGGCTTGCGCACCGTCGACCAGCACGCGCACGCCGGCCGCATGCGCCAGCGCGATGATCTGCGCCACGGGCGTCACCGTGCCCAGCGCATTCGATACCTGCGTCACCGATACCAGTTTCGTGCGTCCGTTGAGCAGCTTGCGGAACTCGTCGAGGAGGATCTGGCCGCTGTCGTCGACGGGAATCACGCGCAGGGTCGCGCCCTTTTCCGCCGCCAGCTGCTGCCACGGCACGATATTGGCGTGGTGTTCGAGCTGCGAGACGATGATCTCGTCGCCGCTGCCGATGTACTTGCGCCCGAACGTGTTGGCGACCAGGTTGATGCCTTCCGTGGCGCCGCGCACGAAGATGATCTCATTGGCCGAGGCGGCGCCCAGGAACTGCGCCACCTTGGCGCGTGCCGCTTCATAGGCGTCGCTGGCGCGCGCCGCCAGCGCGTGCGCGGCGCGGTGGATGTTCGAATTCTCGTGCGCATAAAAATATGCGATGCGGTCGATCACCGCCTGCGGCTTGTGCGTGGTGGCCGCATTGTCGAACCAGGCCAGCGGCTTGCCGTTGACGCGTTCTGCCAGCACGGGAAAGTCGCGCCGCACGGCGTGCACGTCGAACGGCGCCGGCGCCTGATGTTGGCCCGGCTGCGTCGCCGAGGGCAGCCCGGTCTGGAAATAGAACGCGGGCTGGCCGGTTGACGGCGTCACGGGCAGCTGGCGCGCGGGCGCCTGCCGCGGCGTGGCAAACAGCCCTCTTGAATCATCGGGGGCCGCCTGCCCCAGCCCCTGCTGCGCCAGGCCATCGAGCTTGCCGTTCGACGCGGGATAGCCATGCGCGCCACCGATAAAATAATACGGCGATGGCGCAGCGGGCGCATTGATCGCCGACAAGCGCGGCGTCGGCACGGAGGCGGGCGCCGGCGCAACCGGTGCTTCCAGTGGCGCCGTCAGGGGCGGTACTTGCGCCGTCGCCACGCCGGGGGCGATGGCGGCGAACGAGGGGCCGGGCTGCGGCGGCGCACGGTTCGCGTAGCGGGGCGCCGCATCGAGCACGCTGCCGGAGCCGCCGAGGCTGGGGGATTTATCCAAGCCCGGCAAACGGGCAAAGAATTCGCCGGCCAAACGGTTCAGGGTCGCTTCGTCAGGCAGAAACGGGACGGCGGGCAAGGCCGCCGCGCCATCACTTGTAGGTGTCTGGGTAGTCATGGTATTTACCGATCTCCACGTCTTCCAGTACGGCCAGCGCATCGTCGGTCAGCACGGCCAGCGAGCAATACAGCGAAATCAGGTAGGACGAAATCGCGTGGCGGTTGATGCCCATGAAGCGCACGGACAGGCCCGGGCTTTGCTCGCCCGCCAGGCCAGGCTGGAACAGGCCGATCACGCCCTGCCGCTGCTCGCCCGCGCGCAGCAAAATGATCTTCGTCTTGCCGTCCTCGATAGGCAGCTTATCGGACGGCACCAGCGGCACGCCGCGCCACGTCAAAAACTGGGAGCCGAACAGGCTGACGGTGGGCGGCGGCACGCCGCGGCGCGTGCATTCGCGGCCAAAGGCGGCAATGGCCAGCGGATGGGCGAGGAAGAAGCCCGGTTCCTTCCACACTTTCGTCAGCAGCTCGTCGAGGTCGTCCGGCGTAGGCGCGCCCGTCAGGGTAAAGATGCGCTGGTCGTCGTGCACGCTGGCCAGCAGGCCGTAGTCGGGATTGTTGATCAATTCACTTTCCTGGCGCTCCTTGATCGTCTCGATGGTCAGGCGCAGCTGCTCCTTGATCTGGTCGTGCGGGCTGCTGTACAGGTCCGACACGCGCGTGTGCACGTCGAGCACCGTGCTGACGGCGTTGAGGAAATACTCGCGCGGCTGCTCGTCGTAGTCGACGAAGGTTTGTGGCAGTTCCGATTCGTCGCGCTGCGAGCAGGCCACGCGCACGTCCTTCGGATTTTTCACCCGGTTCAGGCGGTAGATACCCGCTTCCACGGGCAGCCACTGCAGCAGGTGCACCAGCCAGCGCGGCGTGATCGTGGACAGCTGGGGGACGCTCTTGCTTGCATTGGCCAGCTGGCGCGCGGCATTGTCGCCCAGCGCGAACTGGCTCTCTGTTACTTCTGCCATGACTACTCCTGATGAGAAAAGTGAATATGCTTATCTGAAAAACAAATAAAGTATCGGGCGCCCCTCTCATTTGCTCAACATGCTATCGCCACCAGGCCGGCATTAATCCACCAGCTCCGGCTCGCAGCGGGCCATCAATCCCGCCAGGCCGACACCCAGGGCGATGGCCAGTTTTTCCACCGTCAGCAGCGACGGCGTGGCGGCGCCCCGTTCGATTTCGCCGATGAACGAGCGGTTCAAGTCGGCCGCTTCGGCCAGCCGTTCCTGCGACCAGCCACGCCCTTCGCGCAACTGGCGCACGGCCAGTCCAAACTGTTTGATCAACATGCTGTCCTCATCGGTGGTGGGCAAAGGCGGGGTGGGATGGGGCCGGCAACTCCGGCGCTTCCTGCTGGTTGTGCGCTTGCGTGATATGGCTGCCGGGCGCCACGTTACGGGTCAGCCAGACGTTGCCGCCGATGACGGAACCCTGGCCGATAGTCACCCGTCCCAGGATCGTCGCACCCGCATAGATGACCACGTCGTCCTGCACGATGGGGTGGCGCGCCAGTCCCTTTTTCAGCACGCCATCAAAGCCGGCGGGAAAGCGCTTGGCGCCCAGGGTGACGGCTTGATAAATGCGCACGCGCTCGCCGAGGATGGCCGTCTCGCCGATCACCACGCCCGTGCCATGGTCGATGAAAAAGCTGCTGCCGATGACGGCGCCCGGGTGGATGTCGACGCCCGTCTGCGAATGGGCCACTTCGGCGATGATGCGCGCCACCAGCGGCGCGCCCAGCGCATACAGCGCGTGCGCCAGGCGGTAATGGATGATGGCCAGGATGCCCGGATAGCACAGCAGCACTTCATCGACGCTGTGCGCGGCCGGGTCGCCATGGAAGGCGGCCGCCACGTCCGTGTCGAGCTGGGCGCGGATGCGCGGCAGCGCACGGGCAAAGCGCTGCACGATGGCCAGCGCCTGCTGTTCCACGGGCACCGTCTGCTGCAAGCCGTGCTGGCGCGCATGGTAACTGAGTTCGCGCCGCACCTGTTCGTGCAGGCTTGTCAAGGTCGTGTCGAGCGTGTGGCCGACAAAAAAATCCTCGCTCTCCTGCTGCAGGTCGAGCGGTCCCAGGCGCATGGGAAACAGGGCCGCGCACAGGGCGTCGACGATGTCGCGCAAGTGCTGGCGCGACGGAAATTCGCGCGCGCCGCACTCCCGGCTGCTCATCAAACCTTCGCGCCAGCGCTCGCGCACGGCGCGCAATTCATCGACGATCTGGCGCAGTTCCCACTGCGGCTGGGCGCCATGGGAGATGGGAGGCAAGGCTCGCTGGTTCATGGTGGTCCTGAAGGGTGGATTAGTCTTGCAGCCAGGGCAGCGCATGCCAGCGCCAGCCGCCGCTGTGGCCACGCTGCTGATGTGCGTCAAGGTCGCCCTCGAAGCCCTGTGCGATATTGAAGACGCTGGAAAAACCTGCCTTGGCCGCCGCTTCGGCGGCCAGCGCCGAGCGCTTGCCGCTGCGGCACAGCAGCACCACGACGGCCTCCTTGCCGCCCGCCTTCGCTTCCAGTTCGCGGGTAAAACGGGGGTTGCGGTGCATGGCCGTGCCGGTGGCCCAGGCCACGTGCAGCGAGTGCGGCACGTAGCCGACGAAGGTGCGTTCCTCGTTGGTGCGCACGTCGACCAGCACGGCTTTGCCGGCCTGCACCAGCTGCCACGCATCCTGCGCGCTGACGACGCCCGCATACGGCAAGCCCTGCGCCTGCGCCTGGGCGCGCGCGAGATGGAGTACTTCGTCAAAGGCCGCCTCGCCATGCGCGGCGCGGGGGTCGAAAATCAGTTCTGCAGCAGCCATCCGTCCACCTCTTTATTTCGTCGTCAAGAACCAGCACGCGTCCACTGTAGCGAACTTATGTTGTTCGGAAAACAAATTAAAAAGAGTTTGGAAAGCTGAAAAACGTATATGGGGAAATCGAGGTGTGGAGCGTCTGAAAATGCCCAGGGCCAGGCGCAGTGCCGAATGTACGGCGAGGCACGGCAACAACGCCAAGGACTTTTTCAGGCGTTCCGGCGGCGCTCGCGCAGCAGGAAACGCGCCGGGTCGAGCGCAGCAGCCAGCTGTGCCTCGACAGGAAGCGGCTCTCCCTCCAATTGGCAAGCCAGCAGCTCGGCCGCCAGCGGCGCCCAGATCAGGCCGCGCGAGGCGTAGCCGAGCAAGCCATGCAGCCCGGGCCAGCGCGGCACGTCGCGCAGGCGCTCGCAGCGGCCCGGTACGCCCGGGTCGGGCAAGGCGCCCGCCAGCGGCAGGCGGTCCGGCGCCACGCAGCGAAAGCCCGTGCGCCCGGCCAGCGGCGCGTCGAACGGGACCACGCCGAGGATGTCGGCGATCTTCCCGATATTGTCGTGCTGGCTCGCTGCGCGCACGCTGGCATCCGCGTCCGCGTCATAGCTGGCGCCCACGCAGACGATGCCCTGGTGTGCCGGCGTCATGTAGGCTTCGCGGCAGACGACGAACGGCAGCGATGGCAGGCTGCCTTCGGCCAGGTGCGTGACCTGCCCGCGCACGGCGTCGAGCGGCAGGCCGGCAGCCTGCTCGAAATCGACGGCGCCCGTGCCGGCCGCCAGGATGACGGTGGGCGCGGCGGCGATCAGGGCGCCTTGCGCATCGCGCAGCAGCCACTCGCCGTCGCCACGTTCCAGGCGCAGGGCGCTGCTGGAAAAGCGCCGCGTGAGCAAGGCGCCGCAGGCGTCGAGCATGGCCGCGCAAACGGAGGATGGGCGCGCCCAGCCGCCCTGTGCGAACCACCAGGCGCCATCGGGCGCCGGCGCGCCCAGCATGGCGGCCGCTTCCGGCGCATCCAGCCAGCGGGCGAAGCCGGGCGGATACTGGCCGCCGGCGGCAATTTGCCGCTGCACCTGCGCATGCGC
Organism: Janthinobacterium sp. TND4EL3; assembly: GCF_900156175.1. Taxonomy (GTDB): domain Bacteria; phylum Pseudomonadota; class Gammaproteobacteria; order Burkholderiales; family Burkholderiaceae_D; genus Janthinobacterium. The sequence goes on along the minus strand of NZ_FTMV01000001.1, from coordinate 670,692 downwards.
GCCATCGCGCGCCAGTTGCAGCACGCCGCATTGCGCGCCGTCAAAGGCGGCACCGATGCCGCCCAGGCTCTCCCAATAGCGCAGCGAATACAGGTAAGCGGCGCGCACCAGGCGCGTGGCGATATTGTCGTCCTTCGACAGCTGCGGCATGAAGATGCCGGCCAGGTTGCCCGACGCTTCGCTGGCCGGCTGCGCGTGGCGCTCGACCAGGGTCACCTTCCAGCCGCGCGCGGCCAGCCGTTCGCAGGCGGCCGCGCCGGCCACGCCCGCGCCGATGACGATGGCGCGCCGCTCCGGCGCGGCCGTGGCCACGCCCTCGCCGCGCCGGGCATAAAACACGGCGCGCAAGCGGCTCTCGTCGAAGACAAAACCGTTCTTTTGCAGCGCCACGCGCTGCGCCTCGTCCAGATGCACGGCATGCAGGCGCGCGCCGTCAACCATCAGGCGCGCCAGCACCGTGGCCGCTGGTGGCACCCAGGCCAGATGCACTTCATCGACGCTTGCCGACAATTGCGCCAGGCAGGCATCGGGCTCGCCGATCAGCACGTCGAGGATGACGAGGCCGTCGCGCGAGGCCATGCGGTGCAGGCCCGGCACGCAGGGCGGCCATAGGCTGCGCCACGGCTCGGGCAACTGGCTGGCGTCGACGGGACGGGGTGCCAGCGCGATGTAATGCAGCCTGCGCCCGCCATGCCGGGTGCAGGCCGCGTGAAAGCGCGCGCCGTCGAAATCCGTGTCGAGCGTGACGAGCGGTTTCATCGTCAGTGGCCCGCGCGGCAAAAACAGGCGGGCGCGTGGTCGTTGATCATGCCGATGCCCTGCATGTAGGCGTAGATGATGGTCGAGCCGACGAACTTGAAGCCCCGCTTGAGCAAGTCTTTCGACAGTGTGTCGGACAGGGCCGTCCTGGCGGGGAACTCGCCCGGCTGCCAGCTGTTGACGATGGGCTGGCCATCGACATACGCCCACAAAAAGCTGTCGAGCGTGTGGCCCTCGGCGCGCAGGCGCAGATAGGCTTGCGCATTCGTGATGGCCGCCGCCACCTTCAGGCGGTTGCGCACGATGCCAGGGTCCGCCAGCAGCTGCGCCACCTTGTCCGGGCCGTATTCGGCGATTTTTTCCGCATCCCAGTCGTCAAAAGCGGCGCGGTAGGTGTCGCGCTTGTTGAGGATGGTTTCCCAGCTCAGGCCAGCCTGCGCGCCTTCCAGGTTCAGCATCTCGAACAGCCGGCGCTCGTCGTGGCAGGGCACGCCCCACTCCGTGTCGTGATACGCAAGGTAGCGGGGATTGGCCGGATTGGCCCAGGCGCAGCGGGTAATGGTCGCGGTGATCGTCATGGTCATGGTCTTCGTGTGCGGGCAACCGCCAGTATAGTTTATCGGCCGCGCAGGATGCGCCCCAGTTCCTGCAAGCCGTGCGCCATCTCGGCCGGGGGAATGGCCGCAAAGCCCAGCAGCAGACCGGGCGGCGTGGCGCATTCGGGACCCGCCGCCGGGTCGGCGTAGTGACCCAGCGGACGCAGTTCGATGCCGCGCGCCAGACCCGCGCGCGCCACCGCCTCTTCATCGTGGCCGCCGCGAAAATACGCGCACAGTTCCAGGCCGCTGTCGGCCGGGCCGCATGCGAGCTGGTCGTCCAGCTCGCGCGAGATGCCGCGCACCAGCAGGTCGCGCCGTTCGGCATTGCTGTCGCGCGTGCGGCGGATATGCCGGCCAAAGTGGCCCTCGGCGATGAAGTCGGCCAGCGCCATCTGCGGCACGATGGCCGTGTGGCGGTCCATCACGGCCTTGGCGTGCACCAGCGCCTCGGCCAGCGCGGGCGGCGCCACCATGTAACCGAGGCGCAGGCCGGGAAACAGCACTTTCGACAGGGTGCCCACGTACACCACGCAGCCGGCCCGGTCCAGGCTTTGCAGCGAGGCCAGCGGCGCGCCCGAGTAGCGGTATTCGCTGTCGTAATCGTCTTCCACCACCCACGCTTTGTTGTGCGCGGCCCAGGCCAGCAGGGCCAGGCGGCGCGGTAAACTCATGCTCACGCCCAGCGGCATCTGGTGCGACGGCGTCACGTAGGCAAGCTTCGCCTGCGGGCAGTGCGCCACGCCGTAGGCCACGTCCAGCCCCTGCGCATCGACGGGGACGGGAAAGACGCGCGCGCCGGCCGCGCGCAAGGGGCCGCTGGCGCCCCGGTAGCCGGGCGACTCCATCCAGGCAGACTCGCCGGGCGCCAGCAGGATAGTCGACAGCAAAAACAGCGCCTGCTGCGAGCCGGACGTAATGACGATCTGCTGCGGCGTGCACTGGACGCCGCGCGAGGCCTTCAGGTACACGCACAGCAGCTCGCGCAGCGGCAGATAGCCGGCCGGATCGCTGTAGCCGAAGTGGTGGTCGGGCCGGCGCCAGCGCCGCGCTTCCAGGCGGTTCCACACGTCGAACGGGAAATGGTCGATGCGCGGCATGCCGACGCGGAAAGCGCGCAGCGGCCCCCGGTGGAACGCCACTTGGCGCATGGCCGCCACCACGCCCTGCCCGCGCGCCGACAGGGGCCGCAGCAGGCCGGGCGCCGTTGCCGGAACAGGTGCCGACAGCGGTACGTCGACGCTGACAAAGGTGCCGCGTCCCACGGCGCCATCGAGGTAGCCTTCGGTCGTCAGCAGCGCATACGCATTGAGCACCGTCTGGCGCGACACGGCCAGTAGGCGGCAGAAATCGCGCGTGGGCGGCAGCTGCATGCCGGGACTCATGCGGCCATCGAGGATGGCTGCCTTGATGGCCGCATACAACTGGCGGAACAGCGGTACGCTGGCGCCGCGCTGCAGCGGCAAGGTGGCGATGAGCCGGTTCGGGTGGGAAGCTGGCATAGTGGGGCAGGCTCTCAAATTGGTAGCTTCAAGATAGCACTTATTGGCTGTTTTAAATAGCCAAAACTGGCGCTAAGATGGCGCATCCCCTTTATTCTTGCGGAGCACCCATGCATCAGTTTTTCGCCACCGTGGCCTGGCAGCGCGACGGCCAGGATTTCGCCGGCCAGCGCTACAGCCGCGGCCATGAATGGCGGTTCGACGGCGGCCTGACGGTAGCCGCCTCGTCGTCGCCCCTGTCCGTGCCGCTGCCCATGTCCGTGGCGGAAAATGTCGACCCGGAAGAGGCGCTGGTGGCCGCCACGTCGAGCTGCCACATGCTGTTCTTCCTGTCGCTGGCAGCGCAGCGCGGCTATGTCATCGACGACTACCGCGACGACGCCGTCGGCGAGCTGGGCAAGAATGCCGCCGGACGCCTGGCCATGACGCGCATCGTGCTGCGTCCGCGCATCGCCTTCGCGGGAATATCGCCCACGCCCGAGGCCTTGGCCGCCCTGCACCACGATGCGCACGAACACTGCTACATCGCCAATTCGCTGACGGCCGACGTGGTCGTGCAAGGAACCCACTGAATGTACACGCCCGCCACCTTCCGCGAAGAGCGCCTCGACGTGCTGCATGGCCTGATCGACAGTCACCCGCTGGGCGCGCTGGTGCGCCACGGCGCCGACGGCCTGTGCGCCGACCACCTGCCGTTCGAGATCGCCGCGCCCACGCTTGACGCCCCGTTCGGCATCCTGCGCGCCCACGTGGCGCGCGCCAATCCCGTGTGGCGCGCCGCCGGCGGCAGCGATGAGTGCATGGTGATCTTCCAGGGGCCGCACGCCTACATCACGCCCGCCTGGTATGCGGAAAAGCAGCGCAGCGGCAAGGAAGTCCCCACCTTCAACTATGCGGTGGTGCACGCGCACGGCGCCCTGCGCGCCATCGATGATGCGGCATGGCTGCTGGGACTGGTGGAGCGGCTGACGGCGCGCCATGAGGCGGGGCTAGCCGCGCCGTGGCAGGTGGGCGACGCGCCGGCCGGCTATATCGACAAGCTGCTGAAAGCCATCGTCGGCATCGAAATCCCCCTCACCCGCCTGGAAGGCAAATGGAAGCTGGGACAGAACCGCAGCATGCAGGACCAGGCCAGCATGGCGCAGGGACTGGCGCTCGATGCCCGGCCGGGCGCCGCCCGGGCGCTGGGCGCGCTGATCGCCGCCAACGTCACGCCAGCCAACTGACGGCCGCCGCAAACGTCAGGAACGACAGCGCCATCGACACGAGGATGATGCGGGCGAGGCGCGCAGCGCCGTGCTCCAGACGACAGGAGCTTGCCGGGAAAACGCTGGCGTCCGGCTACGGCTTGAGCTGGGCGCGGATCTCGCCGGCCGGGTAGGCGGCGCTGTGCACGTTCACGTACAGGTTGCCGGCCTGGTAGCTCGCATACTGGGACGGCGTGAGCATGGCGCCGGCCGGCACGACGAACATGTCGCCGCTGGTCTTCACCAGGGACACGATGACGGGGCCGTTGGCGCCGACGGGCGCTTCGTGGATATGCGCGACGGTGGCCACCATGCCCGTGTAGCGCACGCCGCCGCTGACGCTGCGGTCGTGCGCCACGCGGATATCGCTGTGGCCGCTGGCCGTGCTGGTATTGGCCGGCACTTCCTGCGCGCCCGTCAAGGTGACGTCATGGCCGCCCGGGTGATGCGGACCATGGGAACAGGCGCCCAGCAGGGCGGCCAGCGCCAGTACGGTGGCGGCGCGGCGTAGGTGGTTTGGCAATGTGCTCATCGCAGTTCTCCTTCAACGGACATCGGCTTACGGATGGCGCCGTCCCGCACCAGCGGGCCTGCGCCATGTATTGCGCAAAAAATCTTGCTGTAATACGACAGTAACACCATGCCGCCGCGTCCGCTTTGCTCTGCGCCAAACTTGCTGCGCGCCCGCCGCGCCCCGTTCAGGCCAGATGGCCTTCGGCCACCCAGCCACGGTTGGCGGGCGGCGCCTTCGGCTTGGGCGCGATGCCGCTGCTTTTTTCCGCATCGAGGATGATGCTGCGCATGCTGTCGCTGGCGGCCGGCCCTGGCGCGAACGCGTAGTATTCGTCATTGATGGGCAGGCCCGTCATGGCGTCGACCAGCACCGGATCGGCAGCCAGGCCCGTGTCGCGGCTGGCGATGACGAGGCTGGCGCCTTCCGGGGCGAAGTTCTCATTGCCCCAGGCAATGAAGGCCAGCAGTACGGGCTTGAATGCGCGGCCCGGCTTGGTCAGCACATAGTCATAGCGGGGCGGCTTGGCGCAATACAGGCGGCGCGTCATCAGGCCCCCTTCCACCAGGTCCGCCAGGCGGCGCGTCAGGATGGTGGGGGCGATCTTGAGGCTTTTTTCAAATTCGTCGAAGCGCGTCTTGCCGTAGAACGCTTCGCGCAGGATGAGGATGCTCCACCATTCGCCCACCTTGCCCAGGCTGCGGGCAATCGGGCATGGCAAATTATTAAAGTTGGTATGTTTCATGACCATCTCCTCACGTTAAGCCAACACTACAATCAAGAAAAAATCTTACGGTTGCCACACAGAAACTTAGTTACTATCGCCTTGCAAGCCGCCTCCCGCCCCGGCGAGGGCTTGAAAACACGCGAAAACTCACACCTTTCTTACTCCAGTACAATCATGCCCAGTCCAGCTTCTTCCGTCCCGGTGTCCTAAACGGCGTCAGAGAATGTTGCTTACCGCCCGTTTTTCACCTGAGACGCCTACGATGACTCCTTTGAAATTTGCTGTCCTGCCAATGTTGCTCGCACTCTCCCTCTGCCAGACCACCGCCGCCGCCGTCTCCTCCGCCTCGTTCCAGGCCACCTTCGTCATCAGCGAGGCCTGCACGATACGCTCGCACCGCGCGCAGGCCCAGGTGCAATGCCAGCATGGGACCCCTTACCAGCTGCTGCCTGGCCAGAGCCCGGCAGGCGCGGACATGCTCACCGTCAATTTCTAAAAATAAATCGTCGCCGTCACCGTGTCCTTGTAGTCGCCGGGGCGCGGCGACACCTGCGCCGGAACCCGGCCGTAAATCGTCACCGGCGTGCTCGCACCCGTGCCCGTCCCCGTCACCATGGCGGTGCCGCCCGTGCCGTCGCCCCATGGCGGGCCATCGAGGGTGGACGACAGCAGATAGCTGACCTTGTCGGTGGTCACGGTGTTCTTCATTTGCCGGTTGGCCACATTGAGCGCCACGCTGCCGCCGTTCAGGGCAATCTGATACGCATTGTTGTTCACGCAGCGCACCGACAGGGTGCTGGTGCTGCGCAAGTTGCCCGTCAGGATAGAGGCGTTGGCAAACGCCATCGGCGTGGCCGTGATCGTGCAATCGTTGACGGCCGTCGCATTTACCGTAAAGCCGAAGCTGCCGCTGCTGGCGCTACAGCCCTGCAAGTTGACGAGGCCATACGTCGTGTAGGTGTAGGTGCCGACGCCGGCAAAGCTCGACGTGTACGCGGTATTGGCGTTGGCGACCGTGGGCACGGCAGCCAGGGCCGTGCCGGCCGGTATCTTCGCGTACACGGTAAAGGTCATCGAATACGTGCCGGGCGGGGCCAGCAATCCGGCCGACAGGACCATGCCGAACGTCGATGGCGCACCGGCCACGCCGGCGCCGCCCCAGATCTTCGCCGTCGCATACGAACTGTCCACGTACACGTTGTACTCCATGCGGTTGGCGCCGTTGCCCAGGTTACGCGGCAAGGCCGAGGTGGAATTCGTGCCCAGCCCCAGCGAGATGCACACTTGCGCATTGGGCGTGAGCAACTGCCCCAGGTTCAGCGATGAAAACAGGCAACTGAAGGTGCCCGTTGCCTGCGCCACAAAGTCGGTGCCGGAAATCGGACTGATCTGGCCGAAATCGATATTCGTCACGCTGACCGTGCAGGTATCGGCCGCCCGCGCCGCACTGCCCCAGGCACAGCCCAGCAGCAAGACGAGACATGGCAGCAGGCGGCGCATCAGCGGCCTCCGCCGGCACTGCAGTGCAGCGGGCCGATCACGGGCAAGCCCCCGGCCGGCGGGCGCGCATAGGCAAAGTGCACCGTGCAGGCGCTGTCGCCCTCGCCAATCTGTAATTGATTTTGCTCAAGCAAGTCGTCGATGAAGGCGATGCCGTCAAATCCCACCACCGTGCGCTTGCCGCTTTGTACGTGCAGCACGGGCGAACCCATGGCCAGTGGCTTGCCGTCCGCGTCCTGCACGATGACGGTGGCCGCGCTGTAGCGCCCGATGGGAAAGGCGGCCAGCACGCCGGCCAGTTGCCGCGGCACGACATTGATATTTGTCACAGGCACGCGCACATCAACGCCCAGTTCATCCGTTGCAATGCTGATCTGGTTGCTGCCATACGGATTCAGATTCGGCACCAGCAGGTAGCCGCTGCCGCCCGTCACGCCGATCTGGCGGTTTTCATGCAACACGGGAATGTTCGCCACGCCGCCCGTTGACACCAATGCGTAGCCGTTGCCTACCTGGCGCGCCGCCTCCAGGTGGCCATCCATCAGCACCAGCGCGCCGGCCGCGCCCAGTGAAGAGACATTGCCGCTGCGGCTGTTTTGCGTGCGCGCGCTCACGCGGCCGTCATTGCCCAGGTATTCCACCTGCGCCTGGCGGTAGGCGTTGCCGCCCGCCGTGCCGGCCTGCATGCTCCAGCCGAAGCCGCCGCCGAAGTCCGCCGCGCGCTGTGCGCTGGCGCTGCGGCCGCTCTCGCCATTTTGCCGGCTGCTGTTCACGCTGATGGCCAGATTGTTGTCGAAGGCCATGCTCAGGCCGAAGTAAAAACCCCGTTTTTCGCGCTGCCGCAAGTCCTGGAACAGGCTGGCGCTGAAGAACAGGCCGTGAAACAAGGTGGCCGCATAGCCCACGGTGGCAATCTTCGACGACGGCGCGCCCGGCGTGCGGTAGCGGATGTAGCTGCCGCTGATACTGCTGCCTGCCGGCAATGGCAGGCTGAGCGTCAGGCGGTCCGCCGCGCGCACCACGGGGCTGCCGTCGCGCGAGGCCAGGTCGCCAAAGCCGGCGCTGGCGCGCACGCCCTGCACGTCGACGCTGAAGCGCGGCCCCAGGTACTGATAGCCGGCGCCCAGCTGCGCGCCGCGGCTGCGGCCGGCGCTCGCCGACAGCGAACCGTTGAGCACGCCCGCCTGGCCCAGCCGCCACAGTGCGCCCGCCCCCGCCTGGTACAGGCCGGCCGCCAGTTCCGCATGGCCTTCGATGGTGACGCTATCGCTGACGCCATGGCGGCCGGAAGCGCTGGCGACCAGCTGGCGCTCATAGCCGAACAGGCGGCGGCCGTAATCGCGCCGCACGGCACCCGCCTCGACCGAATAATCGCTCAAGCCGCCGGCCAGCATGCGCGTATCGACGTACAGGGGCAGCACGGCCGTCACGCTGCGCCCCAGCGCATCGCGGGTAATGATGGTGGCCTGCCCCGCGCCATTGATGCCCGCCACCTGGTTCAGGATGAATGGACCGCTGGGCACGCTGGCCGAATATTGCTGCACGCCATTGACGTACAGGCTCAGCGACGACGGCACCAGCGCCGTGCCGTCGACGGAGGCGACGGGAAAGGTCAGCAGGTCGGGCCGCAGCTGGAAATTCTTGCGCCACTGCAAGCCACCGACGCGCACGGCGCGGCTCCAGCTCAGCGACGAGGAAATCAGGTCACCCACCTGCCACGTTTGCAGGGTAGCGGGGTCGGCATGGCTCCAGAACGTATCGAACCGCATGTATTTGCGCTGGCCCGCACCCAGGTTCAGGGTGCCGGTATTGCTGAAGACGCCGCTGTCATTGAAGTAGCGCACATCGTTGAACAGGGCGGCCCGCCGCGTCTGCCCCAGTTCCGCATAGGCCTCGTAATTGAGGACGGCGCCTGGCGTGACTTGCGAGGGCGGCGTCCGCGCCGCCGGGCGCGCGCTGATGCGGTAAGGCGCGCGCAAGTCGTCCGCCACCTGCAGCGACACGCTCTGGCGCGCCGCATCATAGTCATAGCTGAGTCCGGGAATGGCGTCGAGCGCCACCTCGGCCTGACCGGGCGCGCCCAGGCGAGCCGGGTCCAGCCCCAGCTGCTGCAAGGTCGCCACGCTGCTGCGCAAGCCTTTGCCCACCTGGGTAAAGCGCAAGATCAGCCCGGTTGATTCAGCATTCAATGTTACCTCCAGATACAGTTCATTCGGCGCCGCCGGGTCGCTGGGCAAGCTGGCCGGCCCCGGATCGGCGCCATCGGCCCGGGCCAGCGGCGCCATGGCCAGCAGCAACAACGCTGTCAGCGCGCGTCGCATGCTTCACGCCAGTTGCGCCCGCCATGGCGGCCAGGTTCAAGGTGTCGAAGTCTTGGCAATGAGCGCCTTCGCATTCACATTCACCGCGATGCTCAGCGGTCCATCCAGTTCAGCTTCGCCGCCGACGGGCAAACGCCATACGCGCATGCGCGCCGCCAGGACATAGCCGAACAACCCCTTGCTGATGACAAACTCCTTGCCCGCCTGGTTAGTGAACGTCATCGCCCCGATCTGCGCATGGAAGTTGCCGCTGTTACGGATGCGCAACATCCATTCGCCCTTGTTGCGAAACACTTGCCAGTCGAGCACTTCCTTGCCGGGCGCGCCGGCCGGCAGCACGAACACGGGCACGGAATAGCGCAGGCGGATATCGACGCCGCTGCGGCCCGTGTCATCGTCGCGGCTCACTTCGTCGATGAGCACGCGATACGTCTTTTCCTGCGCCACCGGGCCGGCCTGGGCACGCACGAGGCGGATGGTCTGGCGGCTGTTGGCCGCGATCTCGACAATGGGCGGACTGGCCACCAGTTCCTGGGTCGGCGCCAGCGTTTCCTCGCCGTCGCGCTGGTCCCAGGCGAACACGCGCACCTGGCCATACATGGCCTGGTCGCCGAGGTTTTGCAGGTTGATGCCGGCCGCGCCCTGCTCCGCGCGAAAATTGAGCGTCACTGGCGAAATCTGCAGATTGGCGCCCTGCACGCCTGCAGCACAGCACGCCAGCAGCGCCAGCGAGGGCCAGATCCGGGCGGCGGCAGCGGCCTTCACGCGTCACCCCGCTAAAAGTAAACAGTGGCCGTGATGGTCGACTTGTAGGTATCGGGCGCCGGCGTCGCCTGCGGCGGAATGTTGCCGTACACGGTGATCGGCTGGGCACTTCCGTTGCCGGTGCCCCCGACGGTATTGGTGCCCTGCGTATCGCCCCACAAGGTGCTGCCCGCCGTCTGGAACAGATTGAATTGCACCGTCCCCAGGTTGCCGCCCGTGCCGCTCAGATAGCGCGTGGTGCCGGTCGAGCCCGTACCCGAGCCCGCCGTCAGCCCGACGTTGTAAGGCGTGGTATTGGTGCAAGTGACATCCACGGTCGTATTGACGTTAACGGCAGTAGCCAGTACACCCTGACTTTGGCCAAAGTCGAGATTGGCAGCCGCAATGGTGCAGTTGGCGATGATTTTCAGGGTGACGTCAAAGGTCGTCGTGTTGCTGCCGTTCAGATACACGGCGGCATCGGCGTAGCCAGGCAGGAAGGCCGTAGCGGCAATGGCGACGCTGGCGGCAGCGATCGAGCGGGGTGATATGACTCGCAACATGATACCTCCTGATGATGGGACATCATTAACGGGCCCATCGGCATGAAGGGCTTCGAGGATAGTCACGGTATTGCCGGCGTTTTCTGGGGCACGCAAACCAGGACGACAAAATACTTGCGCCGAGAGTCGGGAAGCGAGGGACTCCGGCATTTTTTGCAGCATTTGCAAAACAGATTTTTTGGCAAGCGACATTGCTTAAAATCAATGCATGAGCGAATTATTAGCGATCTGGGAAATCCGCGCTTCTTCTCGCGGAGAAACCTCTTTTGAAACACGAGAAAAGCAGAAAAAAAAGAAAAAGCAGGGCATAATAAGCCACAACTTGCTATTTGGTTAAGTCATCCATGCCATGCCATTGACCAGCGAACCCATCAAAAAAAACATCCTGATCGTGGATGATTCCGCGTTCGAGCAGCGCATGCTGATGGAGCTGCTCAGCGAGCAACCCTACCGTTTCAGCATCGCCTTCAATGGCTACCAGGGCTACCAGCTGGCGCTGGCCACGCATCCCGACCTGATCCTGCTCGACGTGCGCATGCCCGAAATGGATGGCTACACGGCGTGCCGCCTGCTCAAGGCGAATCCCGAAACGGAACAGATCCCCGTGATTTTTCTCAGCGGCGCCGATGCCGCCAAAGAACGCCTCATGGGCTTGCAGGTGGGCGGCGTCGATTACATCTCGAAGCCGTTTACGCCGGAAGAACTGGCCGCGCGCATCCATATCCACCTGGGCTTGATGCGTAAAAGCAACAGCACCTTGCCCGCCGCGTCGCCGGCCAGCGAGCGCCAGCAGCATCCCGACCTGGTGTTCGTCAATGCCGTCAAACAACTTATTCTCGATAACCTGGGCAGCCTGCCCAACCTGTCCGAAATCGCCCGCAGCGTGGGCACCTACCGCGAAAAGCTGACCCTGATGTTCCGCGAACAGACAGGCATGACGGTCTTCGCTTTCATCCGCGAGGCGCGCATCGCCCGCGGCGTGGAATTGCTGCAGCAGACCGAGATCGACGTGCAGGATATCGCCCTGCTGATCGGCTTTCACAATGCGGGCAACTTCGCCACGGCCTTCCGCGAACGCATGGGCATCACACCCAGCGCCTACCGCCAGCGCCTGCAGGAGCAGACGGGCCAGCGGCAGGTGTCAAACGGGCACTGAGGGGCACGCATGCCCCCCGCGCCTTAGAACTTGTAGTTCAGCTTGAGCGAGGCGAAGCGTCCGCGCGGGTCGGCTTGCGTATAGTCAAAGCCCGAGGCCGAGTAATCCCACGGCGCGCGCTTGTTGGCCAGGTTCTGCACGATGAAGGTGACGTTCGCCGCCGGCGTGACTTGCCAGCTGGTGGTCACGTCAAACGTGCTGAAGGCGGCCACCGATTCGTCGAGGTGCGTGTTTTGCGCATAGCTGCCGACATAGTTCCAGGTCAGCGTGGACGACCATTTTCCCTGTTCCCAGGTGGCCGAGCTGACGCCGCGCCATTTCGGGATGGAGCCGAAATAGTTGGTGCCGGCGCCGTCCGTCAGCGGCGCGCCGTCGGACAGCGGCTCGGCAAAGCGCAGCACGCGGCTCAGCTGGCCGGCCAGGGTCAGCTTGCCCCAGTCCTTGTCGGTGAAGCGCTGGCGCAGGTCCAGGTCGATGCCCGACACTTCGCGCTGGCCCTGGTTGCGGTACTGGCGATACAGGGTCGTGATGCGCCCGTCGGCGTCGCGCGTGATCTTTTGCGGCGCCGTCGCCTCGTTGGCGATGGTGGTGGTAGCGCTTTCCGTGCCGATCACGCCATCTTGCCTGATGCGGTAGTAATCGAGGCCGATGCTCGAACTGCTGGTGGGCGACACCACCACGCCCAGGTTCAGGTTATTCGACCGTTCAGGACGCAGCGCCGTGTTGGCGATGGTAATGGCCGTCACGCCGCGCGTCTGCGTCGGCGTGATCGGATCGCGCGGATCGAGCACGCTGACATAGCTGACGGCCGTGCTTTGCGTGATTTCCGGCAGCGACGGCGCGCGGAAGCCGCGCGACACGGTGCCGCGCACCAGCAGCCACGGCGCCGCCTGGTAGCGCGCGCTGGCCTTCGGCGAAAACGCATTGCCGAAATCGCTGTAATGGTCGGCGCGGCCCGCCAGGTTGACGGACAGGTCTTTGACCACCGGCACGTTAAATTCGGCAAACAGGGCCGACACGCTGCGCGAGCCGTTGATGATGTTAATCGCCGGGCGCAGCTCGGTGCCCGACAGCACGGCCGTCGAGGTCTGCGAATCCATCTTTTCGCGGCGCCATTGCGCGCCGGCGGCAAAACCCAGCGGGCCGGCAGGCAGTTGCCACAAATCCTTCGCGGCCGAAAAGTCGACGGTGTCGAGCGTCGACTCGGCCGGACGCAGGGTCGACAGGCGCAGGCGGTTGCGCACGGCTTCGCTGTTTTGCGACTGGTCAAAGAAGTTATAGCTGCCGTCGGCCAGCACCTTCTGGAATTCGTAGCGGTTGACGAAGTTCTGCACGGTTTCCTCCAGCTTGCTGCTCGAGTGGCCCACGGCCGCATCCCAGTCCCAGCCCGCCAGGGTGCCCTTGACGCCCGCCAGCGCGCGGTAGAACGTCACCTTGTCCTGCTTCAGGCGCGGTCCCAGGTCGAACAGGGTGGCCGTGAACGGCAGGGGCGTGGCGCCCGGATTGTTCGGATGGCCCACGGGCAGCACGACGGGTATCGTGTCGAGCGCTTGCGTCGCGTTGTTCCACACGCGCGTGGCATTGTTCACCGTCAAGGGCGCGCTGAAGGTCTGGTCGGCGCGCGAATAGCTGTGCAGCAAGTCGACATACGCTTCCGTGTCCGCATTCAGCTTCAGGGTGCCGCGCGCGGCCGAGTGGATGCGCTGGATGCCGGGAATCAGGGTTTTGTATGGCGAGGGGTTGTACGCCAGCACTTGCCCCGTCTTGCCGGGCGTGATGTCGCCATAATTGACCAGTTGCAATGGCCCGCGCACGCCGCCCAGAGTCTTCGTCGGGTCCGTGCCCGCATAGTTGGTGATGGCCCAGCCCAGGCTGCCCCGCTGCTGCTTGCGGAAGTCGGCATCGCGCATCCACGCCACGTCGCTTTGCTGCAACTTGTCGCGCTGCTGCGCATCGACCGAGAAGACCAGGCTGTAGCCGTCTTCTTCCAGCTTGCCGAACCCCGTCTGCAGCGCCGCGCTCTTTTCATGCTGGCCCGTGCCTTCGGTCGAGCCGCCCCACTGCGCCGTGATGTCCGTGCCCGTGAATTCCTTGTACAGGATGATGTTGACGACGCCGGCCACGGCATCGGAACCATAGACGGACGAAGCACCGTCCTTGAGTACCTCGATGCGCTGCACGGCCGCCATCGGCAGGCTGTTCAGGTCGACAAAGGTTTCCTGCAGGTTTTGCGCCGTCGCATAGCTGGCCACGCGCTTGCCATTGACCAGGATCAAGGTATTTTTCTGGCCGATGCCGCGCAAGGACAGGCCCGAGGTGCCGGCCGAGAAGCTGCCCGTATATTGCTCGTTGTAGCTATTGCCGCTGTTGGCGGAAATCGCGCGCAGCACGTCCGACACGCTGGTCTTGCCGCTGGCTTTCAATTCCTTGGCGGTGATGACCTGCACGGCGCTGGCGCCCTCCTTTTCGCTGACACGGATATTCGATCCGGTGACGTTGACGCGCAGCATTTCCTCCTCGGCATGGGCGAAGGCAGGAAAGGCGGCGGCGATGGCAAGACTGATGGCGAGTGGTTTGAACATGGTTTCCTCTTATTGGGATTGCGGCCTTCTTCAGATAAAAAAGGCCGAGCAGGGGCACGCGGGCCGGATGGGCCTGCGGGAATTACGACAACGGGGGGAATGCAGGAATTACGGGATGCGTGGACGCGCACGCATCGGCATCCACTGCGCCATGGATTGCATGGTCAGCTGGTGCCGGGTGGCGGAAAAAATGGCAGAAAGAGTAAAGCGCAACATAAAAGACACCGGTAAGCGGGGAAATGCCACTATATCGCGGCGTCTTTATGGCGTGAACGAATTAAAAATTGAATGTATATACGATTTGGATCTAAAGACTTGGCATTTGACAATATTCACGCATCGGCGATGGGCGCGCTAGTGGCGGGCACAGGCAGTGGTGCGGCTGCCGCGCGGCGCGCCTGTACGCCCCACCAGTACCAGGAAACGAGTGCATTGATCCAGTAGGCGGCGTACAGCACGGCCGTCAGGTGCAGGCCGCGACTGTAGTACAGCGGCACGGCCACCGTGTTGACCAGCAGCCAGAAGCCCCAGGTTTCGATGCGCCGGCTCATCAGCAGGAATTGCGCGATGATGCTGAACACCAGCACGGCGGAATCGATGAAGGGCGCGTAGGCATTCGTGAAACGGTGCAGCAGCATGCCGTAGATGAACACGGCGGCAAAACCGGCAGGCACGATCCAGGCCAGGCTGCGCCAGCCCGTGCGCGTGATCGGCAAGGGCTGGCCGCCCGCGCCGCGCCGCCATTGCAGCCAGCCGATGACGCAGGTGACGATGAAGAACAGCTGCAGCAGCACGTCGGCGTACAGGTTGACCTGGTAAAACAGCACGGCGAACAGCACGCAGCCGACGATGCCGATCCACCAGGAATGAATATTGTTGCGTCCGGCCAGGACGATGGAAACGGTCATCAGCACGTTGGCGGCGATCTCGAGCGGGGGAGTCAAGCGGTCTTCCTTTGCGGGGCAGTGGTTGGGTGCACGGCGCCACTATAGCCGAATACACTGCCCGGTGTCCTGCGCGCCAGAGGCAATTGCAAGGGGGGGCAGGCGGCGAAAACCGCGCAAAAGTCCAGGAAAAACACGCCAGGCAGGCCTTCAGCAGCAGCAACCCTTGACTTCCCTGGCCATTCTGGCAAATTGAATATCAAGTTGAAACTCTATGGAAGCACCCGTATGCGCATGCGCCATCTCCTGTTTGCGGCAGTGCTCGGCGTATCGGCCCTGCCCGCCCTGGCCTGCCGCATGACGATGGCGCTGGAGCAATGGCCGCCGTACGTCTACCGCGATGCCGAGGGCCGCTATACGGGCCTGGACCTGGAATTGCTGAAAGCCATATTCAAGGAAGCCCAGTGCACCCTGGTCACCTTGCCCGAACTGCCCACGGCGCGGCGCCAGTTGCTGTTCCAGAAAGGGGGACTGGACCTGATGCTGGCCGCGTCCGAGACGCCGGAGCGCCAGACATATGCGCGCTTTTCCATCTCGTATCGGGACGAAGCCGTGGGCGTCTTCAGCAAATCCGGCGCGCCTGGGAGCCACCGCCAGATCGCCAGCTTCGCGCAGCTCGCGCGCGGCAAGGCCACCCTGCTGGCGCCCAAAGTCGGCTGGTATGGGGCGCAATACGCCGCGGCGCGGCCGGCGCTGGAAAAGGCCGGCCGCCTGAATGCCTTCGGCACCTTCCAGCAAGGCGTGCGCATGCTCGACGCGGGCCGTGCCGACCTGCTGATGGGCGACGTGCTGGCCGTGCGCCACGAAGCGCGCCTGCAGGGCGTCGCCTTGAGCGCCCTGCCCTTTCTCGCCCTGCGCGCGCCCGTGCACCTGATGCTCAATGCGCACAGCACCAGCACGGCCGACCTGGCGCGCCTGAACGCCGCCATCACCCGCCTGGAACAGCGCGGCGCGCTGGCGGCGATACGCAGCAGCTACGAAGCGCCATAGCGGCGATCAGCCCTTGCCAGCCGCTTCGAGGATCTCCAGCTTCGTTTCGCGGCCATTCTTTTGCACGCCCTGCGCCTTGTCGTAGCTTTCGATCAGGGCGCGGTACGGCGGCACGATGTGGTCCGTCATGATGGCGGCGAATTCCATCGCATCGGCGCGGTTCCAGGTGCTCATCACTTCAGCCAGCACGGCATACGTGTCGATCGGCACGGCGCCGGCCTGCGTCACGCGCGCCACGGTGATATCGGTGGCCATCTTCGACCAATTGCCCGAGGCGTCGATGATGGCAAACACCTTGTAGCCGGCCGCCAGCGCGCTGATGGTGGGGAAGGCCATGCACACGCTGGTAAGCGTGCCGGCGATCAGCAGGGTCTTGCGGCCCGTCTTTTCGATGGCCTCGACCCAGGCCGGGTTGTCCCAGGCGTTGATCTGGCCCGTGCGCGGGATGTAGACGGCGTCCGGGTTGAAGTGGTGGATTTCCGGGATCAGGGGGCCGTTCGGGCCGTCGGGCACGGAAGCGGTGGTAAAGGTCGGCAGGTTGGCCAGGCGCGACAGCTTGGCCAGCGCCGTGACGTGGCCGCGCAGCACGTGCTGCTCGATGTCGCGCACCAGCTGGAACAAGCCGCTCTGGTGGTCGATCAGCAGCATGACGGCGTCGTCGGGATCGATCATCGGTGGCAAACCTTGGAAGTTGGCGGGGGTGCTCATGGTGGTCTCCTGAAAAAACCATGCCGCGGGATGCGGCATGGGTACTGCATAAAATGACTACGGCGCGATGCGGGCGAAGCGGCCGCTGTTGAAATCGTCGAACGCCTGCGCGATTTCCGCCTCGGTATTCATGACGAAGGGGCCATGGCCGACGATGGGTTCATCGATCGGCTCGCCGCTCAGCAGCAGCACCACGGCGTCGTTGTTCGCCTCGACGGTGATGCTGTCGCCGTCGCGCCCGAACAGCGCCATCTGCGCTTCGCGCACCACGCTCTCGCCATTGACCAGCACCGTGCCGTGCAGGACGATCAGCGCCGTGCTCCAGCCGGCGTGCACCGGCAGCTCCGTCAGCTTGCCTTGGGCCAGGCGCACATCCCACACCTGCATCGGCGAGAACGTGCGGGCCGGGCCATGCTGGCCGGCGAATTCGCCGGCGATCACGCGCACGGAGCCTGCGTCGTCCGGCAGCGCCACCGTGGGAATCGTGTCGCTGGTGATGGCCTGGTAGCCGGGCGCCGTCATCTTGTTCTTGGCCGGCAGGTTCACCCACAGCTGCACCATTTCCAGCGTACCGCCCGACTGCGTGAAGGCCGGCGAGTGAAACTCTTCATGCAGGATGCCGGCGCCGGCCGTCATCCACTGCACGTCGCCGGGGCCGATCACGCCGCCCTGGCCCGTCGAATCGCGGTGCGCCACTTCGCCCTTGTAGACGATGGTCACCGTCTCGAAGCCGCGGTGCGGATGCGAGCCGACGCCGGGCGGACGCGTTCCGGGCGCAAATTCGGCGGGGCCGGCATAGTCGAGCAGCAGGAATGGGCTCAGCTGCTTGCCATGGCCGTTGTACGAAAACATCGAGCGCACGGGAAAACCGTCGCCAACCCAGTGCTGGCGCGGTGCGCTGTAGATACCTGTGACTGTGTTCATCTCGATCTCCTGTTGGGGTTTGCATTACGATGGAGACAGGTTACCCTTGCAACGATCAACGCGGTAGACGGTAAAATAGGCCATCAGCGTTCCAAAAATAGAACGATCAAGGAGGCGGCATGCAGGACCTGAATGACTTGTATTATTTTGTGCAGGTGGTCGACCATGGCGGCTTCGCGCCGGCCGGGCGCGCGCTGGGCATGCCGAAATCCAAACTGAGCCGGCGCATCGCGCTGCTCGAAGAGCGCCTGGGCGCGCGCCTGCTGCAGCGCACGACGCGGCATTTCTCCGTCACCGACGTGGGGCAGACGTTTTACGAGCATTGCAAGGCGATGCTGGTGGAAGCGGAGGCGGCGCAGGAAGCGATCGACCTGACGCGCGCCGCGCCGCGCGGCACGGTGCGCCTGTCCTGCCCCATCGCCCTGCTGCACTCCCTGGTCGCGCCCATGCTGGCCGGTTTCATGCGCGAGCATCCGCAGGTGACCCTGCTGCTCGAAGCGAGCAACCGCCGCGTCGACCTGGTGGCCGAGGGCATCGACGTGGCCATCCGCGTGCGCCCGCCGCCGCTGCCCGACAGCGACCTGGTGCTGCGCGTGCTGGCCGAGCGCAGCCAGTGCATGGTGGGCAGCCCGCTGCTGTTCGGCGACGCCCCGCTGCCGAAGGCCCCGGCCGACCTGGCCGACTGGCCCAGCCTGGCCCTGGGCATGCCGCAGCAGCACTACCAGTGGGATTTATATGGCCCGGACGGCGCGCGCGCCCAGCTGCGCCACGCGCCGCGCTTCGTCACGGGCGACATGCTGACCCTGCGCGACGCGGCCGTGGCCGGCGTGGGCGTGGTGCAGCTGCCGACCATGATGATCACCGAACAGGTGGCCGATGGCAGCCTGCTGCCGCTGATGGAGCAGTGGCGGCCGCAGCGCGAAATCATCCACGCCGTCTTCCCGTCGCGGCGCGGCCTGCTGCCGGCCGTGCGCGCGCTGATCGACTACCTGGCGCACAGCTTCGCCGCGCTGGAGGAAGAGTGAGGGTTTTCAGGTACGATGGCGTACTCCCGAATCGCCTGGATACCGCATGCGTTTATTGATTCTGTCGGACCTGCACCATGAGCTATGGCGCGAGCAAGCGCCGCAGGGCGATCTCGCGCTCAGCCGTCCCGACGCCGTGGTCCTGGCCGGCGACATCGATACAGGTTCACGCGCCGTCGCCTGGGCCGCCACCGCGTTTGCGGGCCTGCCCGTGCTGTACGTACACG
Source organism: Janthinobacterium sp. TND4EL3 (assembly GCF_900156175.1). Lineage (GTDB taxonomy): Bacteria > Pseudomonadota > Gammaproteobacteria > Burkholderiales > Burkholderiaceae_D > Janthinobacterium. Next base: position 651,666 of record NZ_FTMV01000001.1, on the reverse strand, counting down.
GCAACCACGAAGGTTATGGCCACCACCTCGACAAGGTGCGCCAGGAACTGCGCGCGGTCTGCGCCGCCACGCCGAACGTGCATTTTCTCGACGCCGATACCCACGTCATCACCGACCCGGCAGGCAACGCCGTGCGCTTCCTGGGCGCCACGCTGTGGACGGATTTCCGCCTGCTGGGCGACGACACGCGGCAAGCGGCCATGCGCGACGCGGAAGCCGTCATGAACGACTACAAGCGCATCCGCCTGGCCAACATGGGCTTTCGCAAGCTGCGCGCGGCCGACACGGCCATGTTCCACGCGCAGCAAAAAGCCTGGCTGGCGCGCGAACTGGCGCAGCCATTCGAGGGCCGCACCGTTGTCATCAGCCACATGGCGCCGTCGCTGCTGTCGGTCGATGATGCCTACGGCAGCGAGGGCTGCTCGCCCGCCTACGCTTCGCGCCTGGACGACCTGGCCGCGCAGGCGGACCTGTGGGTGCACGGCCACCTCCACGTCTCGCGCGATTACCGCATCGGCCCGTGCCGCGTCGTAGCCAACCCCTGCGGCTACAAGACGCGCAGCGGCACGCCGCAAAATCCCCAGTTCAACCCGAACTTCATCGTCGAACTGCCCCCGCGCTAATCCTCGGGCTTCAAGCGTCCCGCCAGCAGTTGCTGCAGCCGGTGCTTGCCGGCCCGGCGCGCGGCCCGTGGCGACGCCTCCGACTGGTGCGCGCCGGCGCCGCCGCGCAGCCTGGCGGCCGCCACCAGCGGATTGCGCGGCTTGGACCGGGCTTTCACTTTGATCTTCATGGTTTCTCCTTTCAGCCCTTGATGCAGACGACCTGGCGCAAGGTATGCACCACTTCCACCAGGTCGCTCTGATGCGCCATGACGGCGTCGATATTTTTATAGGCGGCGGGGATTTCGTCGATCACGCCGCCATCCTTGCGGCACTCGATGCCGGCCGTCTGCTCGGCCAGGTCGAAGCGGTTGAAGCGGCGCTTCGCCTCGCTGCGGCTCATGCTGCGCCCCGCCCCGTGCGAGCAGGAGCAGAACGATTCCGGATTGCCCTTGCCACGCACGATGAAGCTGCGCGCGCCCATGCTGCCGGGAATGATGCCCAGCTCGCCCTGCCGCGCCGAAATGGCGCCCTTGCGCGTCACATATAAATCCTCGTTGCCATGCATTTCGCGCGCGATGTAGTTGTGGTGGCAGTTGATGGCTTCCCCGTCGAGCCGGAACGGCGGAGCAAACGTCGCCAGCACGTCGAGCATGCGGCGCATCATTTCGCTGCGGTTGAGCAGCGCGTAATCCTGCGCCCAATCCACCGCGTCCACGTAGTCGTCGAACAGCGTGGAACCTTCGCTCAGGTACGCCAGGTCCGCGTCCGGCAGCTGCAGCTGGTGACGCCGCATGTCCTTCTGCGCGGCGGAGATAAAGTAACGGCCGATCACGTTGCCAATGCCGCGCGAACCCGAATGCAGCATGACCCACACCCGCTGCTCCTCGTCGAGGCAGAGTTCAATGAAGTGGTTGCCGCCACCCAGGGTGCCGGCCTGGCAAATCCACGTGCGCTCGAACTGGCGCAGCATCTTGGCAATGCCCCGGTGGCGCTCGACGATGCGCGCCAGGCGGTCGCCGAGCGGCCGCACGGCGCGCGCCTGGCGCGAGCCTTGCACGCGGCTCCATTCGTGCTGCTCGAAGCCGACCGGCACTTCCGCTTCGATGGCGCTGCGCAGGCGCGCCAGGTTATCGGGCAGGTCGCTGGCCGTCAGGGTCGTGCGCACGGCGTTCATGCCGCAGCCGATGTCGACGCCAACGGCTGCCGGGATGATGGCGGCGCGCGTGGGAATCACGCTGCCGACGGTAGCGCCGATGCCGGCATGCACGTCGGGCATGGCCGCCACATGCGGATGGACGATGGGCAGGCTGGCAATATTGTGCAGCTGGCGCAGCGCCTGCGCGTCGATATCGTCGGTAAAGATATGCACGGGCACATGGGCGCCGCGCAGTGTCTGATGAATGGGCATAACGTCTTCCTTGGTATTGTCGTTATGCCGGGGTCGTCTAAAACAAAAAACCCCGGCGAGTTTCCTCACCGGGGTTTTGAAGGACACCGGCTCGGGATCGGCAATGCGCCGATGGCCCCGAGCGTCATGCACGGGGCTAGTGGTCGTACAACTTGCTGCCAGCCTGCTCGAACATGGGGTTTCCTTTCTTTTGTCTGGTTAATCTGAACTGCGGACGATGATTCTGCACCTTATGCTGCAGTGCGTCAACCGCTTTTCATGGCAAAGACGCCAACGTTGCTATTTTGTCGCAGCCTCGCCGGCCGCAGCTTTTTCCTTCGCGATGCGCGCATCGAGTTTCGCTTCATTCCTGGCCGCGTAGTTGCGGCACGCCTGCGCATCGATGAAGGGGTTCGGCGTGACGCCTTCCAGCAACTGCGTCAGCTTCTGGTCGCCGCCAGAGTGGTCGGGGTGGGCCGAGATAAGGATGTCGCACGGCAGTCTGGCAAAGTCCTGCATCACGCGGCGGAAGGCCGGCGTCAGGTCCGCATGGCGTTCATCGCCCAGGTAGTGAAAATCGTCGGCCGCCACCGGCGTCAGGCTGGCGCCGAATACCACGTTCAGGCATTGCTCGCGCTCGGCATCCTCGCACGAGACCCAGGTCCAGCTGGTGCTGCCCGGCGTGTGGCCGGGCGTGTAGCGCGCCGTGATGGTCACCTCGCCCAGTTGCAGGGTTTCGCCATCGGCGATCTCGCGCACGTTTTCCACGGCCGGCATGGGGTCGATTTCGCCCGCCTGCGGGTCCATGGCAAGCACCGATCCGGCGCGCAGCGCCTGCGCCCCGAGCGGACTGGCGACCACTTGCGCGCCGCTGTCGCGGGCCAGGGCGGCAATGCCGCCCGAATGGTCGAAATGCGCTTCCGTACTCAGGATGAACTTGATGTCCTCCACACGAAAACCCAGTTCGAGGAGATGCTCCTTGATGGCGGCCACCGACTGCGGCAGCGCGCCGTCGATCAGGATCAGGCCGTCGCGCGTGTGGATCAGCGCCACGCTCAAGCCGCCCACGCCCACGTAATACGTGTCGCCGTGGATGCGTGCCGGCTGCTGCGGGCGGTTCCACTGCGCCGCATACGGCGAGGCGATCGGCTGCGTCAAGGGATCGATGGCGGGCGTAGCGGCATACGCCGTCAGCGGCAGCGCCATGACGGCCAGCGCGATGCTGAGCAGGGACTTGGGAAGGCAGAAAGGCGGCATGCGGCTCCAGTAATGAGTATGCGGTTATCGATACCACAGGGTAACGTCGTCAGCGCCACGCGGTCAAGCGGCCGCCGGCAGCAGTTCTTTTGCGCTACGATAGAGGCCCATATACTGCTCTCCTATTGCCATGCGCCTCCTGATCCTGTCCGACCTGCACCTGGAAGTCTGGGGTGCCGACACGCCCTCCATCGACCTTGCCGCCAGCCGCCCCGACGTGGTGATCCTGGCCGGCGACATCGACACGGGCAGCAATGCCATCGCCTGGGCAGCGCGCACTTTCGGCGCCCTGCCCGTGCTGTACGTGCACGGCAATCACGAGGGCTATGGGCACCAGCTCGAACACATGCAGGACGCGGTGCGCGACGCCTGTGCCAGCGCCCATGCCCACGGCGCCAATATCGGCCTGCTCGACGGCGACGCCGTGGTACTCGACGGCGTGCGTTTCCTCGGTATTACGCTATGGACGGATTTTTTGCTCTTCGGTGCGGAGCGCCAGGAAGAAGCGCTCAACGCGGCGCAAGCGTACATGCCCGACTACAAGCGCATCAGCACGGGCGGCGACGCGCCGCGCCTCTTGTGTGCCAGCGACACGGCGCAGCTGCACGCGCAGCATCGCTCGTGGCTGGAGCGGCAGCTGGCGCAACCGTTCGATGGCAAGACGGTCGTCATCACGCACATGGCACCGTCGATGCTGTCGGTGGACGCGCAATATGCGACGAACCTCGGTTCACCCGCCTTCGCCTCGCAGCTCGACGAGCTGGTAGCCCAGGCCGACCTGTGGGTGCATGGCCACATGCATGCCTCGCTCGACTACCGCGTCCAGGACTGCCGCGTCGTCTGCAACCCCTGCGGCTACAAGCGTCCCGACGGCACGCCGGAAAACGATCGCTACGATTCCGGCTTTATCGTCGAACTGGCCAACGCGGTTTAACGCTTTCCATAGCGCAGCTGCGCCACGCCGCTGGGCAGCTGGCGCGTTGCTTCCAGACGCCAGTGGCTGCGCGGCAAGCCGTCCTCGAACAGGCGCACGCCGCGCCCCAGCACCACGGGCAGCACGGACAGGGTCAGGCCGTCGATGACGCCCTCGCGCAAGGCCGCGCGGATGACGGCGCCGCCGTCGAGATACACGTGGCGGCAGCCTTCCCCGGCCAGTACCTCCAGCACGTCCCGCACGCCGCCCGCGCGGCGCTGCTCGCCATGGCGCGGCGCGAAGTCGCGGTGGCTCAATACCACCACGCGCTTGCCCGCATACGGCCATGGCTCGAACCCCAGCACGGCGTCATACGTGGTGCGGCCGATCAGCAAGGTATCGACCTGCGCCATCAAGGCCGTGTAGCCGGTGGCCTCGGGCGAGTCGGGCGCCAGCTCGGCCAGCCAGGACAGGTCGCCGTTTTCCCCTGCGATGCAGCCGTCGATGCTGATGCCGAGAAAAACGCTGACGAACGGTTTTTGCATGATGTGCCTTCCAATTAATTCTACAGTGTAGAATTATGCCCATGAACTCCACAAAACTTCAAGCCATTGCAAATCCCGTGCGCCGCGCGGGCCGCCCCCGCCGCGCCGCGCCCGCGCTGGACAGCGCCAGCATCCTGCCGGCGGCCCTGGCCCTGCTGGAAGAACAAGGCGACGCGTTTTCCATGCGCGCGCTGGCGCAAAGCCTGGGCGTCGACGCCATGGCCGTGTATCACTATTACGCGGGAAAAGAGGAATTATTGCTGGCCTTGATGGCGCAGCGTTTTGCCGCGCTCGATCCGTGCCAGCCGCCGTTTACGCGGCGCCAAACGCCGCAGCGGCGCCTGCTCGCGCTGTGCGCGCTGTACCTGGAACTGGTCAGCGCCACGCCGTATTTCGTGCGCCTGATGGCGCGCGGGCTGGTGACGCAAGCCGACGTGGCGGAGCGCTTTACGGCGCTGTTCGAGTTGGCCCTGGACGGCCTTGATCTGCCGCAAAATATCCAGCTGCGTGGCCGCGATGCACTCGTCGATTTTTTGCACGGCTATGCGCTGGCGGGCAGGCCGGCCGGCGAGACGCGGTGGCACGCCTCGATTTCTCTGATCCTGGCCGGCATGCGCGCAAGCGCTTAATTGAACTTCTTGAAATCCGGCTTGCGCTTCTCAAAGAAGGCCGTAAACGCTTCCTTCGCCTCGGCGCCGCCCAGCATGGCGCTAAAGAGCTTGTTTTCGTCGGCGATGGCTGCCTTCATCGGTTCCATGCGGCTTTGCTTCATCAGGCGCTTGGTGGCGCGGATGGATGCGGCTGGCAATGCCACCAGCTTGGCGGCCTGGCCTTGCGCGAACGTCATCAGCTCGTACAGGGGCACGACTTTCGACACGAGGCCCATTTCCAGCGCTTCGCTGGCGGGGAAGGACTCGCCGAGCATCAGTTTTTCCGCCGCGCGCGGGTAGCCGGCCAGTTGCGTGAGCAGCAGGCTGGAGCCGAATTCCGGGCACAGGCCCAGCTGCGTGAATGGCATCGAGAAGCTGGCGTTGTCGGCCGCGTAGACGAGGTCGCAGTGCATCAGCAAGGTCGTGCCGATGCCGATGGCGGGGCCGGAAACGGCCGCCACCACGGGCTTGCTGCTGCCGTACAGCGCGCGCATGAACTGGAACACGGGACGGTCATGGTCGAGCGAGCCATCCTTCGGGCGCGCCGTCTTCATGAAATCATCGAGGTCATTGCCGGCCGTGAAAATCTCGCGCTTGCCGCAGATCAGGATGGCACGGACGTCATCGTCCGTCTCGGCCGCCACCAGCGCGTCGGCCAGGGTCTGGTACATGGCGCCCGTGATCGCATTCTTGCGTTCCAGGCGGTTGAATTCCAGGGTCAGAATGCCCTCGCTCTTGCTGCACACAATATCCATGTCGTCTCCAAAAAGATAAAGGGCGCCGGAGTCATCCCTCAGCGCCCTGTTTTATAGCCTTAGTCCGTCGAACTTAGACGCGTTCAAAAATTCCGGCGGCGCCCATGCCGGCGCCCACGCACATCGTGACCATGCCGTACTTCTGCTTGGTGCGCTGCAGCGCGTGGATCACGGTCGCGGCGCGGATGGCACCGGTGGCGCCCAGCGGGTGGCCCAGGGCGATCGCGCCGCCCATCGGGTTGACCTTCGATGGATCCAGGCCCAGGTCGCCGATCACGGCCAGGGCTTGCGCCGCAAACGCTTCGTTCAGCTCGATCCAGTCCAACTGGTCTTGCGTGATGCCGGCGGCGGCGCACGCTGCCGGAATGGCGAATTTCGGACCGATGCCCATGATTTCCGGCGGCACGCCGCGCACGGCGAACGAGGAGAATTTCGCCAGCGGGGTCAGGTTGTGCTCGCGCAAAATCTTCTCGCTGACGATCAAGAGCGCACCGGCGCCGTCGGACATCTGCGAGCTGTTGGCGGCCGTGACGGTACCCTTGGCGGCAAATACGGGTTTGAGTTTTGCCAGCGACTCCATCGACGAATCGGCGCGCGCGCCTTCGTCGGTATCGACGGTGCGGCGGCTCACATCAACCTGGCCGGTGGCCAGGTTCGGCGTGCGCGTGATGATTTCCACGGGCGTCGTTTCCGCCTTGAAGAAACCGGCTTGCTGCGCGGCGATGGCGCGGCGGTGCGATTCGACGGAGAACGCGTCCTGCTGTTCGCGCGACACTTTCCATTGCTGCGCCACTTTCTCGGCCGTCAGGCCCATGCCGTAGGCCATGCCGATGTTTTCATCGCTGAACATGTCCAAGTTCATCGACGGGTGGTGGCCCATCATCGGCACCATCGACATCGATTCGATGCCGCCGGCGATCATCACGTCGGCTTCGCCCACGCGGATGCGGTCGGCCGCCATGGCAATCGCCGTGATGCCCGACGCGCAGTAACGGTTGACGGTAACGCCGCCGACGGTTTTCGGCAAGCCGGCCAGCAGCACCGAGTTACGCGCAATGTTGAAGCCCTGCTCCGCTTCCGGGAACGAGCAGCCGATGATCGCGTCGGTGATCAGGGCCGGATCCAGGCCAGGCGCCTGTGCCAGGGCCGATTGCAGCACGCGCACCAGCAGGTCGTCCGGGCGTGTGTTCTTGAACATGCCGCGCGGCGCCTTGCCGATCGGGGTGCGGGTTGCAGAGACGATGTACGCGTCTTGAAGTTGTTTGCTCATTTTGTTCTTTCAAAGATGTTGAACGAGGTTCGTGTTCTGTCGAATGTCCGGGGTGGCGGTCTATCGCTTCTGCGACAGATACCAGTCCACCGTCACCTGTGCCGCCAGCGTGCCTTCGGCATCGAAAATATCGACTGCCACGGGAAACGCCACCTTGCCATCCTGCGCCAGCTGCGCCTTCAAGGCCGCCAGGTCGCCAGGTACCCGGCCTTCGGCGCGCGTCGCGCCCCGGGCCAGCTTCTGGTACTGGATGCGCGACTCCTTGGCCACCGGGCGCAAGCCCAGTATCAGCTCGGCGAAGCCGCCAGCCATGGCCGCGCCGGAAGCCGTTTCGGCCAGGGTGAACAAGGCGCCCGCATGCTGCGTGCCCAGGTGATTATGCAGTTTGGGATCGTCCGGCAGCGACACCTTCGAGGTGCCGGCGCCGATGTCGTCGATGCTGATCCCCAGCAGCCGCACGAAGGGCAAGGTGTCCATCATCTGTTGTTTGATACGGTCATACACCATGCTTGGCCTCACGCGCAGCAATACTTTAAAAACAAGGGACAGGATCGTCATCGACGTTGTGCTTAGTTGCGTACCGGCTTACCGGTCTGCATCATGCCCATGATCCGTTCCTGGGTTTTCGGATGGTTCAACAGCTCCAGGAATGCCTTGCGTTCCATATCCAGCAGCCACTGTTCGCTGACGAAACTGCCCTGGTCCACGTCGCCGCCCGATACGATCTCGGCGATCATCTCGCCCAGCTTGAAATCGTGCGCCGAAATGAAGCCGCCGTCGCGCATGTTGACCAGCTGCGCCTTGATGGTGCCCCAGCCGTAGCGGCCCGTCACCTGGATCAGCGACGGCAGCTGCGGACGGAAGCCCGCGTCGAACATGGCGCGCGCTTCAACCTTGGCCACGTGCAGCAGCTCGTAGGCGTTGAACACGATCACGTCGTCTTCCTTCAGGTAGCCCATCTTCTTCGCTTCCAGCGCCGATTTCGACACGTTGGCGGTGGCCGCATTGGTGAAGCCCGTTTTCAGGAATTGCAGGATATCGTTACCCTTGGCTTCCTTGTAGGCGCGCTGCGCCGCTTCCTTCAAGCCGCCGCCGGCAGGAATCAGGCCCACGCCCACTTCCACCAGGCCGATATACGACTCGATCGAGGCCACGCGCTTCGATGCATGCAGCGCCAGCTCGCAACCGCCGCCCAGTGCCAGGCCGGCGACCGCGGCGATCACCGGCACGTTCGCGTATTTCAGCGACATGAAGGTGTTCTGCAGTTCGGCGATGATAGGATCGACGGCTTTCACGCCGCCTTGCATGAAGGCCGGCAGGGCCGATTGCAGGTCGGCGCCGGCCGAGAAGGCGCCGCCTTCGGCTGCGTCGGCGTGCCAGATCACCAGGCCCTTGAAGTTCTTTTCCGCTTCGGCCAGGGCCAGTTTCAGGCCATTGATGACGCCTTCGCCGATCACGTGCATCTTGGTCTTGAACGAGATGATCAGGACGTCGTCGCCCGTATGCCAGACGCGCACGGATTCGTCTTCGAAGACGGTGGTGCCGGCGGTCTTGCCGTCGATGGCGCCGCTGCCCAAGACCGGCGCGCGGAACGGCTGGCGGTCGTAGACGGCCAGGCTGGAACGTGGCACGAAGCTGTTCGACACGGCGGAGTACGAACCTTCCGGCGTGTGCACGCCGCCTTTTTCAGCGACCGGACCTTCGAATACCCAGGCAGGCAACGGTGCGTTGCACAGCGCATGGCCGGCGTCGATGTCTTCCTTGACCCAGTTGGCCACTTGCAGCCAGTTCGATGCCTGCCACGTTTCAAACGGGCCCACGTTCCAGCCGAAGCCCCAGCGCATGGCGAAGTCAATGTCGCGCGCGTTGTCGGCGACGGTATCGAGGTGAATGGCGATGTAATGGAAAGCGTCGCGGAAGATCGCCCACAGGAACTGGCCTTGCGGATTCGTCGATTCGCGCAGCGCCTTCATCTTCTTGACCGGATCCTTTTCCTTCAGGATGCGGGCGATGATGTCGGCCGCCTTGGCGCCGCCGGCCACGTATTCACCGGTGGCGAAATCGAGGCGTTGGATTTCCTTGCCAACCTTCTTGTAGAAGCCCGCGCCGCTTTTCTGGCCCAGCGCGCCTTTTTCCACCAGCTGCGCCAGCACGGCCGGCGTCTTGTAGACGGCGGCGAACGGATCGTTCGGCAGGTAGTCCTGCATGGTCTTGATCACATGGCCCATGGTGTCCAGGCCGACCACGTCCGCCGTGCGGAAGGTGCCCGACTTGGCGCGGCCCAGCTTGGAACCCGTCAGGTCATCGACGACGTCCACGGACAGGCCGAATTTTTCCGCTTCGTGCACGATGGCCAGGATGCCGAACACGCCCACGCGGTTGGCGATGAAGTTCGGCGTGTCCTTGGCGCGGACCACGCCCTTGCCCAGGGTGGTGGTCAAAAAGCCTTCCAGCTGGTCGGCGATTTCAGGCTTGGTGAACGCGGTCGGGATGATCTCGACCAGGTGCATATAGCGCGGCGGATTGAAGAAATGCACGCCGCAGTAGCGCGACTTCAGGTCGGCGTCGAAGCCTTCGGCCAGCTTGGTGATCGACAGGCCCGAGGTGTTCGAGGCGAAGATCGCGTTCGGGCCGATGTGCGGCGCGACCTTCTGGTACAGGTCGTGTTTCCAGTCCATGCGCTCGGCGATGGCTTCGATGATCAGGTCGCAACCGGCCAGCAGGTCCAGGTTGTCTTCGTAGTTGGCTACCTGGATCAGCGCGGCGTCATCCTTGTTGCCCAGCGGCGCAGGCGACAGCTTTTTCAGGTTCTCGATGGCACGCAGCACGATGCCATTCTTCGGGCCTTCCTTGGCCGGCAGGTCGAACAGCACGACCGGCACTTTCGCGTTGATGCAATGGGCGGCGATCTGCGCGCCCATCACGCCGGCGCCGAGGACGGCTACTTTTTTAACGATGAAATTGGTCATATTTTCCTCAAGTCTTAGAACAGGTCTGCGTCGAGTGCCATCAGGTTGGCCGAACCGGAACGCGCCTGACGGATCAGGGTTGCCGTCTCAGGCTGCAAGCGGGCGAAGTAGAAACGTGCGGTAGCCAGTTTGGCGGTGTAGAACTTGTCGCCGCTGGACTCTTTTTCGAGGGCGATCTTGGCCATCTGCGCGAACAGGTAGCTGTAGATCATGTGGCCGACGACGCGCAGGTAAGGCACGCAGGCCGCGCCCACTTCGTCAGGATTCTGGAATGCCTTCATGCCGATTTCCATGGTCAGCTTGGTGACTTTGTCGCCCAGGTCGCCCAGTGGGGTGACGAATTCGCTCATCGCTTCATCGGTGCCGTTGTCTTCGACGAAAGCCTTGATCTTTTCGCCGAACTTGCGCAGCTTGGCGCCGTTGTCGCCGAGGATCTTGCGGCCCAGCAAGTCCAGCGACTGGATCGTGTTCGTGCCTTCGTAGATCATGTTGATGCGCGCATCGCGCACATACTGTTCCATGCCCCATTCCGAGATGTAGCCGTGGCCGCCGAACACTTGCATCGCGTCCGAGGTGGCGATCCAGGCGTTATCGGTAATAAAAGCCTTGATGACGGGCGTCAGCAGCGCCACTTCGTCGGCCGCTTCCTTGCGCACGTCGGCGTCCGGGTGGTGCAGTTCGCGGTCGATCTGCAGCGCCACGTACGAGGTGAACGCGCGCGCGCCTTCGGCGTAGGCTTTGCCCGTCAACAGCATGCGGCGCACGTCAGGGTGCACGATGATGCGGTCGGCCGGCAGTTCCGGGTTCTTGATGCCGGACAGCGAACGCATTTGCGTGCGGTCCTTGGCGTAGATCAGCGCGTTCTGGTAAGCGATTTCCGTCAGGCCCAGCGACTGCATGCCCACGCCCAGGCGGGCCGCGTTCATGAAGACGAACATGGCGTTGAGGCCCTTGTTCGGCTGGCCGATGATCCAGCCTTTCGCGCCGTCCAGGTTCATCTGGCAGGTCGAATTGCCGTGGATGCCCATCTTTTCTTCGATGGCGCCGCAGGTGATCGGGTTGCGCTCGCCGACCGTGCCGTCCGCGTTCGGCAGGAATTTCGGCACCAGGAACAGCGAGATGCCTTTCGAGCCTTCCGGCGCGTCCGGCACGCGGGCCAGCACCAGGTGCAGGATGTTTTCCGCCATGTCGTGCTCGCCGGCCGAGATGAAGATCTTGTTGCCGGTGATGGTCCAGGAACCGTCCGCCTCAGGCAGTGCCTTCGAGCGCAGCAGGCCCAGGTCGGTGCCGCAGTGCGGTTCGGTCAGGCACATGGTGCCCGTCCATTCGCCCGACACCAGCTTCGGCAGGTAGACTTCCTTCTGGTGGTCGGTGCCGTGTTCCTTCAGGCACTCGTAGGCGCCGTGCGACAGGCCAGGGTACATGGACCAGGCCTGGTTCGACGAGTTCAGCATTTCATAGAAGGAATTGTTCAGCACGACAGGCAAGCCCTGGCCGCCGTATTCCGGATCGCAAGCCAGTGCCGCCCAGCCGCCTTCGACGTACTGCTTGTAGGCTTCCTTGAAACCTTTGGGCGTGGTCACGCTTTTCGTGACGGGGTCGTGGTGGCAGCCTTCGCGGTCGCCGGAGTGGTTCAGCGGGAACAATACTTCGGAGGTAAATTTGCCGCCCTCTTCCAGCACCTGGTTGATGATGTCGGCGTCGACGTCGGCGTACGACGGCATTTGCTTCAGTTCTTCTTCCACTTGCAGGAACTCGTGCAGGACGAATTGCATATCCCGGATTGGCGCGACGTATTGACCCATAATTTTCTCCTGAAGGCGTTTAGCTAAAGTGTTTTACTTGTGAACTGCTTGTTCGTTGCTGCGGATAATTCCTGGACTGCTTATTCCTTGCTGACTGCGGCCGGATTCTGGTACGAGGCCAGCAGGCGCACAAAGCCTGCCTGCGCCCGTTCGATGCTGCCCGGCACGCGCAGGAAGCGCGCGTCGTGATGCAGGGCCAGGATCAGGCCATACATCTCGTACACCAGCTGCTGGGCGTCGGTGTCCGCCTTCAGGTCGCCCGTGGCGATCGATTGCTCGACACAGCGCAGCAGCGCGCCCTGCCAGGCCCGCACCATGGCCACCAGGGCCTCGCGGATGGGACCGGGCCGGTCGTCATACTCGACGGCGCCGCTGATATAGATGCAGCCGGAAGCGATTTCCACGCTGACCCGCTTGACCCAGCGTGCATACATCGATTGCAGACGGGCGATGCCGCGCGGTTCTTTCATGCTGGGGAAAAAGACTTCTTGCTCGAAACGATAGTGGTAGAGCTTCAGCACTTCCATCTGCAAGTCTTCGCGCGAGCCAAAGTGGGCAAACACGCCCGACTTGCTCATGTTCATTTTGTCCGCAAGCAGCCCAATGGTCAGGCCTTCCAGGCCGTCGCGGCTGGACAGGTCCAGCGCCACGTCGAGGATGGCGGCACGGGTCAGTTCGCCCTTGCGCATGAATTTGACTGAAGTATTCAAGATGTCCGTTCTAAAAATGATGTTGCCGATCTGGCGGACTGGAACGCGGGGTAAAAAAAGCACGCTCCGAAAAAATCCGAACGCTCGTACTATTATCCACTAGCACGTAAAAGTCAAACGGGAACTTTAGAGCCGGCGTTCTATTGGTGCAGCGCAGCATTTCAGGGCCGCGTGTTTATATCGGTTTCAGGCGGCAAAAGTGGCACGCACTCTTGCCGTGCAGCAATAAGCGCGCCTCAGTCCAGGCCGCCTGCCTTGCTCAGTTGACGGCGATCACGCTTGGTCGGCCGCCCCTTGATGGTGCTGCCCGGCTCACGGAACAGCTTGCGTTGCTCGGCCAGCTGCTCGCGGCGGGCGACGCTGGCCGGCGTTTCCGCATACAGCAGGCGCGCCACGGGAGCCGCGCCGCGCTTGTCGGACAGGCCCAGCACGGCCACTTCCCACGTCTCCGCGCCATTGTCGATGGCCAGCTCGTCACCCACGCGCAGACTGCGCGCCGGTTTGACGCGCTCGCCGCCCACTTTGACCTTGCCCGTGTCGACGGCTTCGCTGGCCAGCGAGCGCGTCTTGAAGAAGCGCGCGGCCCACAGCCACTTGTCCAGCCTTACCGTTGTCATATCACTCATGCGTACTTGCCTACTGAAAAAATGCGCATCACCAGCCGGTACACGAGAAACGCTGCCTCGTAGCCGATACGCCGAAAACGGCCGACGTGCTTGAAATCATCCTGGTGGATCACGATGCCGTCGGCGATGCCCTGTTCTATATGCTGGCGCAAGCTTTGCGCAAACGCAACATCCTTGATCACCACGTTGGCTTCCTGGTTCAGGAACAGGCTCAGCGCGTCAATATTGCTCGACCCCACCGTGGCCCAGTCATCGTCGACGACGGCCACCTTGGCGTGCAGCTGCGTCTTGCGGTATTCGACGATTTTCACGCCGGCGGCCAGCAGTTTCGGATAAAACGAGTGCGCCACGGCATCCTGCATGCGGAACTCACCCACGCCAATCAAGAGCACCACGTCGACGCCGCGCTGGGCGGCCTGGGCCAGCGCCTGGCGCAGCTTGTGCCCGGGCGCGAAATATGGGTTGGCCAGCATCACGCTCTTGCGCGCCTGGCCCAGCGCCTGCAGGTAGGCGCGCTGGATGGTGCGGCGGTTGCGCAGATTGTCGCGCACGACAAAGCCGGCCACGACGGGGTTCTTCGCCAGCTCCTTGCTGACGACGCGCATCTTGCGGTACAGCTTGATACGCCGCACCAGGTTCATCTTGCCCAGCCGCGCCCACTGCGCCTGTGCTTCCTCATGGATGGCGTCCACCAGCGGGCCCCGCACCTGCACGGCGAAGTCCCAGCGCGGCGCTTCCAGGCTGATGCTGTGGTCGTAGTCGCAAAACATGTCGTCGTTGATATTGATGCCGCCCACCAGGGCCACTTCGAAGTCGACGACGCAGATCTTGCGGTGCGTGCGCGTGATGCCGCGCCGGAACCACGGGTTGAAGATGCGATGGTGCACGCCGGCCGCTTCCAGTTGCGCATGCATGGCATTGACGCGGCGGTTGCCCGTGCCGAACCAGTCCGTGATCATGCACACCAGCACGCCGCGCGCGGCCGCCCGCTTGAGCGCGTCGAGCACCAGGGTGCCCGTGGCGTCGTCGGCGAAGATATAGGTTTCGAAATAGACTTCCGTGTGGGCGCCGTCGATGGCACGGACCAGCGCTGGAAAGTAATCGGTGCCGCAATACAGCAGCTGGATGTCGTTGTGGGCGGTGAAATTGACGGATCGCATGCCGGCAGTCTACGCGAGTTTCAAAGCAGCAACTATCGGTGCGTGATCCGACAGTTTCGCCCACAGGGTACCGTGCATCACTTGTGCGCCTTCCACATGGAAGCCGCGCACATAGATGCGGTCGAGGCGGAACCAGGGCAAGGCGGCGGGAAAGGTGCGTGCCGGCACGGGGACCGGTGTTTTCGTCTGGCGCCGCGCCAGGGTGCGCACGAGGTCGCCCAGGGCCGAGTTCGACGCGCGCTGGTCGAATACTTCCACCACGCCGAGCGCATTGCGCAGCTTGTCGCTGAGCGTGTTGCGCCAGTCGTTGAAATCGCCGGCGATGATGACGGGTTCGCCGTTCGGCGCCGATTCCAGGACGGCGTCGATCAGCGCCTGCGTCTGGCGGCCCCGTCCGGACTCGAACAGGCCCAGGTGCACGACATAGCAGTGCACGTCCGCCTGCGGCGTATTGAGCACGCAATGCAGGATGCCGCGCTGTTCATAGGCGTGGTCGGAGACGTCGTGGTTGGTTTGCGAGGCGATGGGAAACTTGCTGAGCAAGGCGTTGCCATGATGACCATGGTCATACACGGCATTCATGCCGTAGGCGGAATGGTGTTCGGCGCCGGCAAAGAATTCATGCTGCGACGCTTCCGGCCAATGCTTGTGGCCGTTTTTCTCGGCGCCATAGCGGGCCGCATTGCGGTCATGCTTGCCCTGCACCTCTTGCAGGAAGACCACATCGGCATGGAACAGGGCGATCGCCTGTTTTAAAGCGTGGACGCGGGGCAAGCCCCGCACGGAGGAGACGCCCTTGTGTATATTATAAGTTGCTACGCGGATTTTCATGCATTGATTCTACTCCCAGACGGCCCCCGCGCGGCGCCAGCGTAGGTGCGCGTGCGCACCTACACGCGCACAATCAGGCCAGCATGCGTCCCACGCCCGCCGTTACGCTGACGATCAGCGCGGTAATGCCTGCCGCCCAGACGATCTTGACCAGCAATGGTGCGCCGCGCCAGGCCACCGTGCGTTTGCCCTTGGCAAAGGCGCCCGGATGCAGCAGCCAGCCGATCGCCATCAACGGCATGCCGATGGGCGGCGTGCGGCCGGGCACGGTGGAGCTGAACAACAGGAAAATAAAGCACAGGCAAAAAACGATGCCCAGGGTGCCCAGCAGTTTTTGCTGCGCAGTCAGATGTAACCAGTTCAACATGGAATGCTTTCTAGGGAAATCAGGTGGGGCGCGCCAGGCCCGTCATGGCCGGCAATTGCAGGATCGCTTCCGCATTGGAAGAGGAAAAACACCGGTCGGCCGCCGCCAGGTAGGGCAGCCATGCGTACTGCAGGTGCTCGCGGGGACTCAGCGTAATGACCGTGTCACGCGGCACTTGCACGCTGAACACGTGCTCCGTGTTGCGCGTGACGCCGGGCGCATAGCGGTGGCGCCAGATCGGGTAGATCTCGTACACATTCGACAAGTTCCAGTCGCGCAGCACAAGGCGCTCGCCATCGGCGACGATGCCCGTCTCTTCGCATAACTCGCGCGCGGCCGTCTGCAGCAGCGGTTCGTCGACGGCGTCGACGGAACCGGTCACCGATTGCCAGAAACCGGGCTGGCCCGCCCGCTCGATCAGCAGGACCTCAAGGTCAGCCGTATGAATGACGACCAGCACGGAAACAGGAATTTTATGAGTCATATCAACAATGAAAAAGGCGCCACGACAGCGCCTTTTTTTTTGCATAGCGGATCAAACAGCGGCCGCCGGGGCAGCCGCATGCTTCATTACACTACTTTAGGCTCGGCGCCGCGCAAACGGATGTGCAGTTCACGCAATTGCTTCTCGTCCACTTCCGACGGCGCATGGGTCAGCAAATCTTGCGCGCGCTGGGTTTTCGGGAAGGCGATCACGTCGCGGATCGATTCGGAACCCGTCATCATGGTCACGATACGGTCCAGGCCGAATGCCAGGCCGCCATGCGGTGGCGCGCCGTATTGCAGGGCGTCGAGCAGGAAGCCGAACTTCAGTTGCGCTTCTTCCGCGTCGATTTTCAACGCGCGGAACACTTTCGACTGCACTTCTTCGCGGTGGATACGGATCGAACCGCCGCCCAGCTCCCAGCCGTTCAAGACCATGTCGTAAGCCTTGGCGATGCAGGCGCCCGGATCGCTTTCCAGCATGTCTTCATGGCCGTCTTTCGGCGCCGTGAAGGGATGGTGGGTCGCCGTCCAGCGGTCCGCTTCTTCGTCGTGCTCGAACATCGGAAAGTCGACCACCCACAATGGCTTCCACACGTCTTCGAACAGGCCGGCTTTCTTGCCGAACTCGCTGTGACCGATCTTCACGCGCAGCGCGCCGATGGCGTCGTTGACGACCTTGGCCTTGTCGGCGCCGAAGAAGATCAGGTCGCCGTCTTGCGCGCCCGTCTGCTCGAGGATCGTGGCCAGCACGTCGGCAGGCAGGAACTTGACGATCGGCGACTGCAAGCCTTCAGGACCCTTGGCTTTCTCGTTGACCTTGATGTAGGCCAAGCCCTTGGCGCCGTAGATGGCAACAAATTGCGTGTAGGCATCGATTTCCGAACGGGGCATGCTGCCGCCTTGCGGTACGCGCAGGGCGACCACGCGGCCGCCTTTCATGTTGGCGGCGCCGTTGAAGACCTTGAATTCGACCGACTTCATGACTTCGGTCAAGTCCGTGAAGGCCAGCTTGACGCGCATGTCCGGCTTGTCGGAACCGTACAGCCCCATCGCTTCGGCGAAATCCATCACCGGGAACGGGTTCGGCAAGTCGATGTTCAGGGTGTTCTTGAAGACGACGCGGATCATGTCTTCGAACAGGTCGCGGATTTCCTGTTCCGTCAGGAACGAGGTTTCGCAGTCGATCTGCGTGAATTCAGGCTGGCGGTCGGCGCGCAAGTCTTCGTCGCGGAAGCACTTGGTGATCTGGTAGTAACGGTCGAAGTTGGCGACCATCAACAGTTGCTTGAACAACTGTGGCGATTGCGGCAAGGCGAAGAAGCTGCCCGCGTTCACGCGCGACGGTACCAGATAGTCGCGCGCGCCTTCTGGCGTGGACTTGGTCAGCATCGGCGTTTCGATGTCGATGAAGCCCAGCGCGTCGAGGTACTTGCGCACTTCCATCGTCACCCTGTAGCGCAGGCGCAGGTTGTTCTGCATTTGCGGGCGGCGCAGGTCCAGCACGCGGTGCGTCAGACGCGTCGTTTCCGACAAGTTGTCGTCGTCCAGCTGGAACGGCACGGGCACGGAAGGGTTCAGCACTTCCAGCTCCGAGCAGACCACTTCGATCTTGCCGGACTTCAGGTTGTTGTTGATCGTGCCTTCGATACGGTTGGTCACGACGCCCGTCACGCGCAGGCAGAATTCGTTGCGCACGGCTTCGGCGACCTTGAACATCTCCGCTTGTTCCGGGTTGCAGACGATTTGCACCAGGCCTTCACGGTCGCGCAAGTCGATGAAAATCAGGCTGCCGTGGTCGCGGCGGCGATGTACCCAGCCGCACAGGCTGACGGTTTGTCCCAGCATGGCTTCGGTAACGAGGCCGCAGTATTCAGTACGCATAGACATAAAATTCTCAGTTCAGGTTAGTGAGTGTTCAATCCGGCCACGTCCCGCGTGGGACGCCTGCCTTTATTCTTTGGCTGCCGGGGCCGGTACAGCAACAACTTCCGCAGGCGCCACCACGCCCATCGAGACGATATATTTGAGCGCCGCATCGACGCTCATGTCGAGTTCGACGACATCGCTGCGCTTCATCATCAGGAAAAAGCCTGACGTCGGGTTGGGCGTCGTCGGCACGTACACGCTGACAAAGTCGCCCACCAGGTGGTTCGCCGCATCGCCGCCCGGCACGCCCGTCAGGAAAGCGATGGTCCAGGAGTTCTGGTGCGGATACGGCACCAGCACGGCCTTGCGGAAGGCATTGCCCGACGGGGAAAACAGGGTGTCCGATACTTGCTTGACACTCGAATACAGGGAATTGACGATGGGTATGCGTTGCAGCAATTTTTCCCACAGTTTCACCACGTAATTGCCGACCAGGTTATTCGTCAACAAGCCCGTGAAGAACACGATCAGCACCGTCAATACCGTGCCCAGGCCGGGAATGGTGCTCAGCGGGGGAATCTTGTGGCCAAACCAGACGCTGGGCTGCGTACTGCCGGGCACCAGCAACAGCGACTGGTCCATCGTGCTGATGACCAGATTCAGGACCCAGGCCGTAATGGCCAGCGGTACCAAAATCAGTAATCCGGTAATAAAGTATTTACGCATCGGTTTCTCGGTAAGGGATCGTCTCGGCGCGGCGCGCTTTTCAGTCCGCTTTCGGCGCAGCGGCAGCCGGGGCGGTCGCAGGCGCAGGTGCTGCGGCAGGCGCGCTCTCGGCGGCCGGGGCCGGCTTGGCGCTGTCGGCCGGGCCCGTCGGGATGGCCGTGGTGGGCGCCGTGCCGCCGCGGAAATCGGTCGCGTACCAGCCAGTGCCCTTCAATTGGAAACCGGCGGCCGTCAATTGTTTCTTGAAACTTGGCTTGCCGCACGACAGGCACACCGTCAGTACTGGATCGGAGATCTTTTGCAAGACATCCTTGGCAAAACCACACTCGTCACAACGGTAAGCGTAAATCGGCATCTCTACTCCGAGAAAATCATCAAAAACCCTGAATTATAAAGCTTTTCCGCCGCTCTCTGCGGAAAATGCCCGGCCGCGGCCATTGCCGCCTCAGTCCGCCCTGCGGCGCCAGCTCATCCAGCGTTCCCTGCCCGCGAAGACGGCGATGGAATCGCTGACGGCTTCATCGGCCAGGCAGTCGAAATGCGGCGCCAGCAAGGCGTTTAGTTGCTCACGCGAAATACCAAACGGCGGCCCCTTGGCATTGTCGTCAAAGAAAAAGTAGCCGGCCAGCATGGCGCCCGGCGCCAGCAGCTGCGCCCAGCGGGCCGCCACTTGCGGCCACATGGCGCGCGGCATGGCGCACAAAAAGGCCCGCTCATAGATCAGGTCCAGCGGCGCCTCCGGCTGCCAGGCAAAGAAATCGGCTTCCACCACCCGCCCTGCCCGCTCGCCCAGCTGCCCGCGCGCGGCGGCCACGGCGGCCGGCGAAAAGTCGATGGCCGTGGCGTCCCAGCCGTGATCGAGCATGAAGACCAGCTCATGCGCGGAGCCGCAGCCGGGAATCAGGCAGCGCAGCGGCGCCGGGCTGCCGGCCACGAAGCTGCGCAGGCGCGCCGGCACGCCGCCGTGGTCCCACGGCGTAAATTGCTTCTCGAAACGCTCGTCCCAGAAGGCGGGCGAGAGCGGATCGCGGTTATGGAAGTCAGCCATCACTTACGTCCTTAGCTTGTTAAAACGGCAGTTGATGCCAGCGCATGAACACTTGCAAGCCCAGCGCGCCGAGCGCGAAGGCGCCCACGAAGTACACGATAAAGCTCAGCAAGCGGTTCGTCTGGCGTTGCTCCGCGAGCAAGGTTTTCATCAGTTCCACATCGTTTTCACGCGGTTCGCCATGCACGGTCAAGGCCTGGTGCAGCAAGCGCGGCAGTTGCGGGAAGATGTGCGCATAGCGGGGCGCCTCGGCGCGCAGGCGCTCCATGAAGCCTTGCGGCCCCACCTGGTTGCTCATCCATTTTTCCAGGTAGGGCTTGGCCGTCTGCCACAGGTCCAGCTCCGGGTCCAGCTGGCGCCCCAGCCCTTCGATATTGAGCAGGGTCTTTTGCAGCAGCACCAGTTGCGGCTGCACTTCCACATTGAAGCGGCGCGAGGTCTGGAACAGCCGGAGCAACACTTGCCCGAAAGAAATATCTTTCAGCGGACGGTCGAAGATCGGCTCGCAGCAGGCGCGCACGGCCGCTTCCAGCTCGTCGACGCGCGTGTCTTTCGGCGCCCAGCCCGATTCGATATGCGCCTCGGCCACGCGCTTGTAGTCGCGGCGGAAGAAGGCGAGGAAGTTTTGCGACAGATAATCCTTGTCGTAGTCGTTCAACGTTCCCACGATGCCGAAGTCGAGCGCGATGTAGCGGCCGAACGAGTCGGGCGCGATCGACACGAGAATATTCCCCGGATGCATATCCGCGTGGAAAAAGCCGTCGCGGAACACTTGCGTGAAGAAAATCTCCACGCCATCGCTGGACAGTTTGCGCAAATCCACGCCGGCCGCCACCAGGCGGTCCGTCTGCGACACGGGAATGCCATACATGCGTTCCATCACGATAACGCTGCTGGAACAGTAATCCCAGTGCATTTCCGGCACCAGCAGCAAGTCCGAGTTGGCGAAATTGCGGCGCAGCTGGCTGGCGTTGGCCGCCTCGCGCATCAGGTCCAGTTCGTCGTGCAGGTATTTGTCGAACTCGCCCACGACTTCCTTCGGTTTCAAACGCTTGCTGTCGGCCCACAGGCGGCTGATCCAGCCGGCCGCGATGTGCATCAGCGCCACGTCTTCGTCGATCAGCTTTTTCATGCCAGGACGCAACACCTTCACGGCCACTTCGCGGCCATCTTTCAGGGTGGCGAAGTGCACTTGGGCAATCGAGGCGGACGCCACCGGCTCGCGCTCGAAGCGGGCGAACAGCTGGTCGGGATGCGCGCCGAGGGACTTGGTGATCTGTGCGATGGCCAGGTCGGAATCGAAGGGCGGCACGCGGTCTTGCAGGCGCGCCAGTTCCTCGGCGATATCGGGCGGCATCAGGTCGCGCCGCGTCGACAGCACCTGGCCGAACTTGACGAAAATTGGGCCCAGCTCTTCCAGCGCCAGGCGCAGGCGCAAGCCCCGCGGCGACGACAGGTCGCGCCAGAAAATCAGGGTATCGATCAGCTTGGCGGTGCGGGGAACTTGCAGACCAGAAATCGCTATCTCATCCAGACCGTACTTGATGGAAACACGGATGATTTTAAACAGGCGCAGGAATTTCAATATCATGTAGACAAATCCGGTGAGGAGGACTGCGGCTGGACGGCGGCGGCCGCCTTTTCCAGCCGGGCAAGGCGCTTGGCCAGGCGTTCGACGTCATCGCGCACGCGCGTCACGCCGGCGGAATACTCTTGCAGGGTAGAGGGACGGATCAGCATGGGCTGTTCGTCGAGAAAATATTCGGCCACGTTTTCCGCCAGCTTTTGCTGGCCCGTGCGCACAAAAGCGGCAGCATCTTTCGCACCAGAAACGAGGCGCGTGGCCAGCATGGGACCGACGACCTTTTCCAGGTCGTGCTCGGCTTCCCAGCGCAAACCCTGGCTCAATTGCGAAATCGCATTGGCGAACTCCGCATCGCCTTCGATTTTCACGTAGGAAAACGCCCGTTCGCGGTTTTGCAGGATCAGCGGCACATCGGACAATTTCACGCGGATGGTGACATTGGCCGGCAGGTCGGCCGGTGCCGCCACCAGCAGGCCTGCGCTGTCGACGCGCAGGCGCAAGGCCACGGCGCCCGTATCGATGCAGGCCAGCTTGCCGGCGTGCACGGCCAGTTGCTGACGCGCCCACGGCTCCTGCGCCAGCAAATGGTTGATGGTCGCGATGACGGGAGTCATCAGGGAGATGTCGGAAAGTGGTGCCATCATGTGCTGCGCTTTGCGCGCCCTTAAAAAGAAAAAACCGCCCGTATGACAACGCGGGCGGTTTCGATCTTACCAGTTCAGCAGGAAATATCCCTCAAGCACCACGAATTGACCGTGGGCTTAAGCTGCCACTCAGGAAACTATTATCATCAACCCAACTGTTGAATACCTGCCAAGACCCAGCCGCTGTTGCCGCTGACGGGTTTCGACATATTCCACACTTCCGCGAACGGTTCCGCTGCCGCGCCTGGCGCGGAACGGATCATGCCCGTAAACTTCACGCTGGCCAGGTAATCGTTGACGCTGGTCTCGATGCCCAGCAATTCGGCGTCGATGGTGACCACGTCCGTGAAATCGGCCTGCGCGCCCCGTTCCTGGATCTGCATGCGCAATTCCGCATACACTTCCGGCGACGTGAATTCGCGGATGTCGTTGATGTCCGCCTTGTCCCAGGCCGCTTGCAGGCGAATGAAATTGCTTTTCGCGTGGCGCAGGAAGGCATCCTTGTCGAAGTCGGCAGGCACGCCCCATGGCGCGGCCGCAGGCGCCGGTTTGTCCAGACCGACGCCGGACGACACGGGCTGCAGCGGCGGCAGCGGCGGGATGGCCGAACCGATGTCGGGCACGTTGCCGGCCGGTGCCGGCTGGTTGCCGAAGCCGGCGAACGGCGCATTGCCGGCGTTGCCATTGCTGGCGCGCTTGCCGCGCACCATGCGGTAGATGAAGAAGGCCGCGCCAGCGAGCAAGGCCACCATCAGCAAGGTGCTGATCATGCTGGCCAGGGCGCCGCCCAGGCCGAAATGCGACAGCAGCGCGCCCAGACCCAGGCCCAGCAGGGCGCCGCCCAGCAAGCCCTTCCAGCGGCTAGGGGCCTTGGCGGCGGGTGCCGGTGCGGGCGCCGGCGCAGGCTGCGCCTGGCGTGGCGCAGCGGCAGGCGCCGGTGCTGGCGCAGGCGCGGGAGCCTGGCGGCCCACATTCTGCGACTGGCGGCCGATCGAACGGCCACCGCCCATGGGACGGGCCAGCGCCTCGCCCAGCATGGATACCGTGGTCGCGGCCAGCATCATGCCGACCATAAATTTCTTCAATTTCATTCCATCTCCTAAAATCACCGGCAAGGGTGAATTACATCTTGATGCCGGTATGCAAAGCGGCAATGCCTGCCGTCAAATTGTAGTACTGCACGCGCTCCAGGCCCGCCGTTTCCATCATGGTTTTGAGGGTTTCCTGGTCCGGGTGCATGCGGATCGATTCTGCCAGGTAGCGGTAACTTTCCGCGTCGCCGGCGATTTTCTGTCCGAACCACGGCAAGACCGAGAACGAATACAGGTCGTACGGCTTTTGCAGCGGTGCCGCCACCTTGGAAAACTCCAGCACCAGCAGCTTGCCGCCCGGTTTCAGCACGCGGCGCATTTCCGCCAGCGCCACATCCTTGTGCGTCATGTTGCGCAGGCCAAAGGCCACGCTGACGCGGTCAAAATAGTTATCGGGGAATGGCAGTTTCTCTGCGTCACACAACAAGGTGGGGGTGAGCAAGCCGCGATTCAAGAGGCGGTCGCGGCCCACGCGCAACATCGATTCATTGATATCGGTCAACCAGACTTCGCCCGTAGGGCCCGCCTGCTTGGCAAACGCCTTCGACAGGTCGCCCGTGCCGCCGGCGATGTCGAGCACCTTGAAGCCGGGGCGCACGCCCGCGTTGGCAATGGTAAACGTCTTCCACAGACGGTGCAGCCCGCCCGACATCAAGTCGTTCATCACGTCGTATTTGGCAGCGACGGAATGGAACACCTTGGCGACTTCGCGCACTTTGTCGTCTTCTGCAACTGTTTTGTATCCGAAATGGGTCGTATTGGTCATGGTAGGCAGTCTGTTTGAACTTGCGAGCATTATACAAGCGGCAGACGCATTTCCCCGTGACGCCGGAGAAGGTATTGCCTTTCCACTGCATTCACGGCAAGCAGTGCGGCCTGCGCATACGCCGCCAGCGCCCCCGGCCGGTCGCCCTGGCGGCGCAGCAGGTCGGCACGGGCCGCGTGCAGATAATGCGAGTTGGCAAGGCTGGGCACCGTTTCCAGCCGCTTCAGCCACGCCAGCCCGTGTTCGGCGCCGTGCGCCATGGCGCAAGCAATCACGGCATTGAGCAAGATCAACGGTTCCGGCTTGTGCCGCAGCAAGGCGCCGTACAGGGCGCTGATCTGGCGCCAGTCCGTCTCGCTGGCTGTGGGAGCTTTGGCGTGCAAGGCGGCAATGGCGGCCTGCAATTGGTAAGGCCCTGGCGTCCGGACGGCCATCGCCTGCTCCAGCAACGCCAGCCCTTCCGCGATCAGCTCGCCATGCCACAGGCTGCGGTCCTGCTCTTCCAGCGTCAGCAACTGGCCTTCCGGCGACAGGCGGGCCGCGCCGCGCGACGCCTGCAGCAGCATCAGGGCCAAGAGGCCCCGCACTTCCGGCTGGCCAGGCTGCAGGCTGTCGAGCAGCCGTCCCAGGCGCAGCGCTTCCGCGCACAGGTCCGGGCGCAGCAGGCTATCACCGCCGCTGGCGCAATAGCCCTCGCTGAACACCAGGTAGATGACATGCAGCACTTGCACCAGGCGTGGCTGCAATTCTTGTTCCGCTGGCAACTCGAACGGGATGCGCGCTGCGGCGATCTTGCGTTTGGCGCGCAACAAGCGCTGCGACAGGGCCGTTTCCGCCACGCCGAAGGCGCGCGCGACCTCGCCCGTGGACAGGCCACACAGGGTGCGCAAGGCCAGCGCCACCTGCGCCTCGGGCGCCAGCGCAGGATGGCAGCAGATGAACAGCAGGCGCAGGCGGTCGTCGTCGATGGGCTGCGTTTCTTCCATCACGGCCGCAGTCAGGCAGGATAACTGGGCCTCGGCATCGCCGACGCTCCTGCCCGCCCGGCGCACGTGGTCGAGGCCCGCGTTACGCGCCACGGCACTGAGCCAGGCGGCAGGATTGTCGGGGATGCCCGCCTGCGGCCACAGTTCCAGTGCCTTGCGGCACGCTTCCTGCAGCACATCTTCCGCCAGGCCCAGGTCGCCGAAGCGCCGCATCAGGCCGGCCAGCACCCTGCCCTTTTCCTGGCGAAAGACGTATTCGACGGCCGCGATGGCGTCGCCGGCCATGGTTATGCCGTGACAGGCCGCACTTCGATGGTGCCCAGCAAGGCCGCCGGACAACGCCCGGCCCAGGCCAGCGCCTCGTCCAGGTTGGCGCAATCGAGCAGATAGTAGCCGCCCAGCTGCTCCTTGGTTTCCGCGAACGGCCCGTCCGTGATGACAGGCTTGCCATTGCGCACGCGCACGCAGGTGGCGCTGCCCACGGGCGCCAGCTCGGCCCCGCCGCGCAGCACGCCGGCCGCTTCCAGCGCCTGCGTGTAGCTGGCAAAGTCGGCCATCAGGCTGGCCATCTGGCCCTCTGTCATGGCTTCGTAGTGCGCCTCGTCGGCGTAGATCAGGATCAGGTATTCCATAGTCTCTTCTCCAAAAGAAAAATGCCCGCAAGCGCGGGCATTCATACGACGAATGGATATGCGGCAATCCGACAAGCTTAGCGCATTATTTTTAACTCAATGTTTATGTCCGCAGCTGGGTCCATGGACGTGGCCACCGGACGATTGCTTGACCGTCATGTCGGCCTTGGCGTCGCGGCCGCTGTCGCCGGGGTAGCCGGCTGCCGCCAGCTGGTCCAGGTAGGCTTGCCACAGTTTGTCCTTTTCCACGCCCAGCTTGTACAGATAAGCCCAGGTGTACAGGCCGGAGTTGTGGCCATCGCTGAAGGTCGGCTGCACGGCGTAGTTGCCGACGGGCTCGATGCCCGTGATGCCGACCAGGCGCTTTCCTAATTGCAAAGTTTCCTGGCCCTTGCCATGGCCCTGCACTTCGGCCGACGGCGAATACACGCGCAGGTATTCGAACGGCAACGCAAATGTGCTGCCATCATCGAAAGCCACGTCGAGCACGCGCGACTGGTTGTGCACGGTCAAGCCGGTGGGTTGGGGTGTTGCTGCTTTTTCAGTCATGACAATACTTTATGCGGATAAACGTTGAATGATGGCGTCACGCAAGGCCGGCAACAGGGCGCGGCGCGCGGCCAGCACCTCGGACGCCGTCTCGCGCTGCACGACAGCCCAGCTGGGGTTCGGGAAATGCGCGTCGTCGCGGTAGCGGGGAATCACGTGCCAGTGCACGTGCGGCGTCATGTTGCCGAAACTGGCCACGTTGACCTTTTCCGGCTGCATCACTTCACGCACGGCCAGCTCGACTTGCCACACGACTTCCATCACGTAATTGCGCTCGCCTGGCGTCAAATCCGTCATTTCCTTCACGTGTTTGTTCCAGATCACGCGGCAAAAGCCGGGATATGCAGGGTCGTCGACGGCCACCACGGACAGGCGTTCGCTGCGCCACAGCAAGGTCTCCAGACCCTGCTTGTGGGCGTAGCCGTCCAGCAAGCTGCACAGATCGCAGGTCACACGAGCACCCGTTCGATGCCGCCGTCATTGGCGCGTTTCACGTAATCCGGCATCCAGTTTTCTCCCAGCAAGTGTTTGGCGATCTCGACGACGATGTAGTCGGCCGTCGTGCCCGAATCGTCATTGTAGCGCGACAAGCCTTGCAGGCACGACGGGCAGCTGGTGAGGATTTTGACGTCGCCCGTAAAACCGTCGCCGCGCAGCTTGTCGGCGCCCTTGACCATCTCTTCTTCCTTACGGAAACGCACTTGCGTGGAAATGTCGGGACGCGTGACGGCCAAGGAACCCGATTCGCCGCAGCAACGGTCATTCTTCTCGATCTTCACGTTGTCTACCGTGCTGATCAGGGAATTGATGGTCTTGCCCGATTCCTGCAGCTTCATCGGATTGTGGCATGGCTCGTGGTACATATAGCGCGTGCCGTTGACGCCTTCCAGCTTGACGTTTTTCTCCAGCAAATACTCATGGATATCCATGATGCGGCAGCCGGGGAAAATCTTCTCGAACTGATACGTTGCCAGCTGGTCATAGCAGGTGCCGCAGGACACCAGCACCGTCTTGATGTCCAGGTAATTGAGCGTGTTGGCCATGCGGTGGAACAGGACGCGGTTGTCCGTCATCATCTTCTCGGCCTTGTCGAACTCGCCCGCGCCCCGCTGCGGATAACCGCAGCACAGGTAGCCAGGCGGCAAGACCGTCTGCACGCCTACTTCCCACAGCATCGCCTGCGTGGCCAGACCCACTTGCGAGAACAAACGCTCCGAGCCGCAGCCGGGGAAGTAGAACACGGCTTCCGTATCGGCCGTGGTCGTCTTCGGATTGCGGATGATCGGAATGACCTTGTCGTCTTCGATATCGAGCAGCGCGCGCGCCGATTTCTTCGGCAGGTTGCCCGGCATCTTCTTGTTGATGAAGTGGATCACCTGCGCCTTGACGGGCGGCTTGCCCGTCGATGGTGGCGGCGCCTTGGTTTGCTTTTTCGCAAACTTCTTCAGCAGATCGTGACCCAGGCGCTGCGCCTTGTAACCCCAGCCGATCATGACCTTGCGCGTGGCGTTGATGGTCACGGGATCGGTGGCGTTGAGGAACATCATCGTGGCCTTGGTGCCCGGATTAAAGCTCTTCTTGTCCATCTTGCGCAGCAAATTGCGCATGTTCATCGACACGTCGCCGAAGTCGATGTTCACGGGGCAAGGCGTGACGCATTTATGGCAGACCGTGCAGTGGTCGGCCACGTCCTCGAACTCTTCCCAATGCTTAATGGAAATACCGCGGCGCGTCTGTTCTTCGTACAGGAAGGCTTCGATCAGGGACGAGGTCGCCAGGATCTTGTCGCGCGGCGAATACAGCAAGTTGGCGCGCGGCACGTGAGTCGAGCACACGGGTTTGCACTTGCCGCAACGCAAGCAATCCTTGACGCTGTCGGCGATGGCGCCGATGTCGCTTTGCTGCATGATCAGCGATTCGTGGCCCATCAGGCCGAACGATGGCGTGTAGGCATTGCGCAAGTCGGCGCCCATGCCCGGCAGGTTCAGCAGCTTGCCCTTGTTGAAACGGCCTTCCGGATCGATGCGCTGCTTGTAGCTGCGGAAGTCGCCGATCTCTTCTTCCGTCAAAAATTCCAGCTTGGTGATGCCGATACCGTGTTCGCCGGAAATGACGCCATTGAGCGAACGGGCCAAAATCATGATGCGGCCCACGGCTTCGTGGGCGTCCTGCAGCATTTCGTAGTTGTCCGAGTTGACGGGCAAGTTCGTGTGCACGTTGCCGTCGCCCGCATGCATGTGCAGGGCGACAAACACGCGGCTACGCAAAATGCGCGCGTGAATGGCGGTGGCCTCGTCGAGGATCAGCTTGAAGGCGGCACCATTGAAGATCTGGCGCAGCTGGGCGCGAATCTCTTGCTTCCAGGTAATACGCACGGTACGGTCCTGCACCACGTCGAACAGGGTGGCGTGCGGCTGCGTTTCCAGGCGCGCATCGAAGACGGGCAACAGGCGCTCCATGCCCAGTTCGGCCAGTTCGCCCTGCACGTCCGCCAGCGGACGGTCCAGCTGGGCCAGCAGATAGGTCCAGCGTGCCGTCACTTGCGCCAGCAACTGCTGCGCCTGCTCGGCGCGGTCGCCCAGCATTTCCGCATCGTCCACGCGGTCGTCCGATGCATCGTCGCTCTTGCCTACTGGCAAATTACCCTTGGCAAAGAATTCGCTGAGGGCGTCCGCCAGTTGCAGTTTATTCTTGATCGACAGTTCGATATTGATGCGTTCGATGCCATCCGTGTATTCGCCCATGCGGTTGAGCGGGATCACGACGTCTTCATTGATTTTAAAGGCGTTGGTGTGCTTGGCGATCGCCGCCGTGCGGGCGCGGTCCAGCCAGAATTTCTTGCGCGCTTCCGGGCTGACGGCGACAAAGCCTTCGCCCACGCGGGTGTTGGCGATGCGCACCACTTCCGACGCCGCTTGCGCGACGGCGTTTTCATCGTCGCCGACGATGTCGCCGAACAGGGCCATCTTGGGCAGCACGCCACGCTTCGACTTGGTGGCGTAGCCGACGGCGCGCAAATAGCGCTCGTCCAGGTGTTCCAGGCCCGCCAGGCGGATGCTCGTGTATTGCTCGCCCTTGGCCGGCAAACCATCGAGGTAATCCTTGATTTCCACGATAGACGGAATCGCGTCGCGCGCCTGGCCAAAGAATTCCAGGCAGACGGTACGGGCGAATTTCGGCATCTTGTGCAGGATCCAGCGCGCCGACGTGATCAGGCCGTCGCAGCCTTCTTTCTGGATGCCCGGCAAGCCGGCGAGGAATTTATCGGTGACGTCCTTGCCCAGGCCTTCCTTGCGGAACTTGCGGCCAGGAATTTCCAGGATTTCCGTCTTGAATGGCGCATTCGGTTTTGTCGCGTCGCGCGTGCTCGGGTGGCGCCATTCCAGCTGGAAACGTGCCAGCGCGATATCGTGGATCTTGCCCAGGTTATGGTCGAGGCGCGTGACGTCGAGCCAGTCGCCATTCGGGTCGACCATGCGCCACGACGCCAGGTTGTCGAGCGCCGTGCCCCACAGCACGGCTTTCTTGCCGCCCGCATTCATGGCGACGTTGCCGCCGATGCAAGAAGCATGCGCCGAGGTCGGGTCGACGGCAAACACGAACCCGGCCTTCTCCGCCGCTTCCGACACCTTGTTCGTGATCACGCCCGCGCCCGAATGGATGGTCGCGTATTCGTGCGTGAGGCCCGGCAAGACCGTCATTTCGACGGCGCCCAGGGTGATGAGTTTTTCCGTGTTGATGACGGCCGACATCGGCGTCAATGGAATCGCGCCACCCGTGTAACCGGTGCCGCCGCCGCGCGGGATGATGGTCAGCCCCAGTTCGATACAGCCCTTGACCAGGCCGGCCATTTCCTCTTCCGTGTCGGGCGTGAGCACGACGAACGGGTATTCCACGCGCCAGTCGGTGGCGTCCGTCACGTGCGACACGCGCGTCATGCCGTCGAAGCGCACATTGTGCTTTTCCGTGTAGCGGCCCAGCACCTTGACCGTGCGCTTGCGCAAATCATAGGTCTTGCGGAATTCGTCGCCAAAATCGGCCACGGCCTTGCTGGCTGCCTTGAGCAGCAGTTCGACGTTATGGCTGCGCGCCTGCGCCACTTCCGGTGCTTCGCCACTGGCGGCAACGTCGCCGCCGGCCGCATCGATGGACAGGCGGCGCTTGTCGACTTCGGCCAGGCGGTGATGCAGGGCATCGATCAAGCCCTGGCGGCGCTTCGGATTGTCGAGCAGGTCATCCTGCAGATACGGATTGCGGCGCACGACCCAGATATCGCCCAGCACCTCGTACAGCATGCGGGCGGAACGGCCCGTCTGGCGGGCGCCGCGCAGCTCGTCGAGCAGGCGCCAGGAGTCCTCCCCCAACAGGCGTATGACGATCTCGCGATCGGAAAACGACGTGTAGTTATACGGGATTTCACGCAGGCGGCTTGCTGCGGGACCATTCGGCGTTTCTGCCAGTAAAGCTTGGATTTGTGCGGGAGCGTTCATGGAGTGTGGTGACGATGTGGACTGGACCCTAAAGAGCCATTTTATCTTATTGCGCCGCACCATGCGGGAACAGCCTTATGCCGGCCAAGGTTTAAGCGGGGTGATCTCTGCCATAGCAAATATGGCCCACTCGCATTTTTCATGAATAAAAAATCAGCGCATCTGCATTTTTTACATAAAAATGCCAAGAATCGGACCCGTCTGCAAACTATCAGCCTGCCTGAAAATGCGGCAAACAGGCGTTGCAGGCAGCCCCCATTCAGGACAGCATCTGGCCGATCCGGTGCCAGAAACCGTCGGGCACGTACAGCAGCAGGGTCGTCATGGTCAGATAGCGCGCGCACTTGCCGACGGCCATGTAGGCCACGCTGGGCCAGAACGGCAGTTTGAGCCAGCCGGCCAGCGTGCACAGCGGGTCGCCCACGACGGGCAGCCAGGCCAGCAGCATGGTCTTGGCGCCATAGCGGGCCAGCCAGCGGAACCAGCGCGTGTCGCGTTCCTTGGCGAACGCCTGCTTGGCGCGGTAGCCAAGCCAGTAATCGACGACGCCGCCCAGGGTGTTGCCCAGGGTGGCAACAAAAATAACGGACCAGAACAGGGCGGGATTGGCCTTGATGACGGCAAACACGGCCGGCTCCGAGCCCAGCGGCAAGAGGGTGGCGGAAATAAAGCTGATCAGAAAGACCGATGTCAGCCCGACTTCCGGCGCTGCGATCAGCTGCAGCAGCCAGGCGATTGCGGATTCGATCATGGAACACTTCGCGATGCGGTAAGGCTCTCCATTATAATGAAGAGCAGCCTGGGCGCCACACACATCGCGCCAACCGGCAAGGGCCCACCGGCCCATAGTTCCACAGAGCATTATTGTTGCCTGGCTATCCGCCCCACGCAGCCGCTATCGACCGACACGCTCCAGACCCTTTCTGGCCCAGAATCACTTGCTTGCAGACTATGAACATCGACTACCTCAAGAAAATCCTGACCGCCCGCGTCTATGACGTTGCTTCCGAAACGCCGCTGGAACTGGCCCCTGCCCTGTCGCAGCGCCTGAACAACCAGATTTATTTCAAGCGCGAAGACATGCAAAGCGTGTTCAGCTTCAAGATTCGCGGCGCCTACAACAAGATGGCCCAGCTCAGCGATGCGGAACGCAAGCGCGGCGTGATTTGCGCCTCGGCCGGCAACCATGCCCAGGGCGTGGCCCTGTCGGCCGCCCGCATGGGCTGCCGCGCCGTCATCGTCATGCCGACCACCACGCCTCCCGTCAAGATCGACGCCGTCAAGGCGCGCGGCGGCGTACATGTGGAAATCGTGCTGCACGGCGAGTCGTACACGGATGCCTACAACCATGCGCTGACCTTGGAAAAGCAGCAGAAGCTGACCTTCGTGCACCCGTTCGACGACCCGGACGTCATCGCCGGCCAGGGCACGATCGGCATGGAAATCCTGCGCCAGCACGCCGGCCCCATCCACGCCATCTTCGTGGCCATCGGTGGCGGCGGCCTGATCGCCGGCGTGGCCGCCTATGTGAAGCAGATTCGCCCCGACATCAAGATCATCGGCGTGCAAACCGTCGATTCGGACGCCATGGCCCGCTCGCTGAAGGCCGGCGAACGCGTGACCCTGCCCGACGTGGGCCTGTTTTCGGACGGCACGGCCGTGCGCCTGGTGGGCGAGGAAACCTTCCGTCTGGCGCAGCAATATGTCGATGAAGTCATCATCGTCGACACGGATGCCATCTGCGCCGCCATCAAGGATGTGTTTACGGATACGCGCAGCATCCTGGAGCCGGCCGGCGCGCTGGCCATTGCCGGCGCCAAGGCCTATGTGGAGCGGGCCAGCCTGAGCAAGCACCCGGTCGTCAATCAGACGCTGGTGACCATCGCCTGCGGCGCGAACATGAATTTCGACCGTTTGCGTTTTGTGGCGGAACGGGCCGAGCTGGGCGAATTCCGCGAAGCCGTGTTTGCCGTCACGATGCGCGAACAGCGCGGCAGCTTCAAGCGCTTCTGTTCGCTCATCGGCGCGCGCAACGTGACGGAATTCAATTACCGCATCAGCGATGAAAAAGCGGCGCACGTGTTCGTCGGCATTCAAATTGCCGACCGGCATGAATCCAGCGTGCTGGCGAAAACCTTCGAGGAACACGAATTCAAGACCCTGGACCTGACCCACGACGAACTGGCCAAGTCGCACATCCGCCACCTGGTGGGCGGCAAGAGCCGTCTGGCCCAGGACGAGCTGCTGTACCGCTTCGAATTCCCCGAACGCCCGGGTGCACTGATGCGCTTCCTCGACAGCATGGCGCCGAACTGGAATATTTCCTTGTGTCATTACCGCAGCCAGGGCGGCGACGTGGGCCGCATCCTGATCGGCCTGCAAGTGCCGCCCGATGAGATGGGAGAATTCGCCCGCTTCCTCGATACCCTGGGGTATCGTTACTGGGACGAGAGCAGCAATCCCGTCTATAAACTGTTCCTGGGTTAAATGACGAATTCACCCCGGTATTGGCACCGGGGTGAAATAGGCTACCATGCGTGCTTGACTGAATTCACGCCACACGACCATGACCACCACCAACGACCTCGCCGAACAATCTCCCCTGGGCAAAAGCTCCGCCTACCGCACCGATTACGCGCCGGAACTGCTGTTCCCCATCCCGCGCCAGGGCAAGCGCGACGAACTGGAACTGCACGGTACATTACCGTTCTTCGGCCTCGACATTTGGAACGCCTATGAACTGTCGTGGCTGAACCAGCGCGGCAAGCCGCAGGTGGCCATCGCCAGGGTCAGCGCACCGGCCGATTCGCCCAACATCATCGAATCGAAATCGTTCAAGCTGTACCTGAACTCCTTCAACCAGACCAAGCTGGACAGCCCGGAAGCCCTGTTGACCTTGCTCAAGCAGGATTTGTCGAACGGCTTTGGCGCCCCCGTGCAGGTGGAACTGACCTTGCAGGAAGACTTCGGCAAGCTGAAAATGGGCGAGTTCGACGGCGTGCTGCTGGACCGCCTGGACCTGGAAATCACGCAATACACGCCCTCGCCCCTGCTGTTGAAGGCGGCGCTCGATGAAGCGCCCGTGGAAGAAAAACTCGTTTCGCACCTGTTGAAATCGAATTGCCTGGTGACGGGCCAGCCCGACTGGGGCAGCGTGCAGATCGAGTACGCGGGACCGCAAATCGACCAGGAAAGCCTGCTGCGCTACCTGATCGGTTTCCGCGAGCACAATGAATTCCACGAACAATGCGTGGAGCGCATCTTTGTCGACATCTTGCGTCAGTGCAAACCACAGAAGCTGTCCGTGTATGCGCGCTATACGCGCCGCGGCGGACTCGACATCAACCCGTGGCGCAGCAACTACAGCACGGGCGTGAAACCGGGCAACCTGCGCAATGCGCGCCAGTAAACCCCGCGCAGTTGCAAAAAAACGATGCCGATGAGCATGGTCACTGTGTTTTAAAACAACATTACCATCATGCTTTGCAGCATCATGAAAGCGCTGAAAAGTCGGAAAATCGGCATTTTGCGACGGAAAAACCGGCGCACGCCGCCTTTTTAATCACGAAATAGCCGACATACGCCAGTGTTGGTTTTTTGTTAAAATGAGGATGACGCGGGGCGTAGCGCGCACGGCGTTCGCAGCGGGCGTATACTGTTGAGAATTGGCGTTACAGGCCGCGAAAACAGGCCTATAATTCGGCTCGCAAGCCCTCTGCGCATTGCACCATCTCATTGAGTGTCATGACTAATCTTAGCAAAATTTTATCCCTCGAAAACGTCCTTCTGGACCTGGAAGTCTCCAGCAAGAAGCGCGCTTTCGAGCAAGCCGGCCTGATCTTCGAAAACAACTACGGCATCGCCCGCTCCACCGTTTCGGACAATCTGTTTGCCCGCGAACGCCTGGGTTCGACTGGCCTGGGCCATGGCGTGGCCGTGCCGCATGGCAGGGTCAAGGGCAGCAAGACCCTGAAAGCGCCGCTGGGCGCCTTCGTGCGCCTGGCCGAGCCGATCCCGTTCGAGTCGCCCGACGGCAAGCCCGTCAACCTGCTGTTTTTCCTGCTGATTCCAGATCATGTCACACAGCAACATCTGGAAATCCTGTCGGAAATCGCCGAAATGTTTTCCGATGACGCCTTCCGCACGGCCCTGGCCACGGATCCGGAACCGAAATCCGTGCATTCGCGCATCGTCAATTGGCAACCCAGTCTGCAAGCGGCGGGTTAAACTTCAGGTATTCCTCCACTCCTGAAGAAGACTGCCATGTTGCAAACGCCGCTGACGATACAACGCCTGTACGACGATAATCGTGAAAGTCTGCAACTGGGCTGGTTCGCCGGCTTCCCCGGCGGCGAACGCCTGATCTCGGGCGACGTCTCTTCGGCCGCCGACCAGGTGGGCCACTTGAACCTGATCCATCCGGGCCGCATCCAGGTCTTCGGCCACCAGGAAATCAATTACTACCAGCGCCTGAAGGTCAATACGCGCACCCACGTGATCGGCGAACTGATCGCCGGCGGTCCGCCCGCGCTGATCATCGCGCAAGGGCTGGAAACGCCGCCCGACATCCTCGCCATCTGCGACGAGCAAAACATTCCCCTGTTCTCCACCCCGCTGCCGGCCGCGCAGGTGATCGACTTCCTGCGCGTCTACCTGTCGAAAAAGCTGGCGCAGCGCATTATCATGCATGGCGTGTTCATGGACGTGCTGGGCGTCGGCGTGCTGATCACGGGCGACTCTGGCCTGGGCAAGAGCGAGCTGGGACTGGAATTGATTTCGCGCAGCCACGGCCTGGTGGCCGATGACGCCGTCGAATTCTCGCGCATCGCGCCCAACATGATCGAAGGCCGCTGCCCGCCCCTGCTGCAAAACCTGCTGGAAGTGCGGGGCCTGGGTTTGCTCGATATCAAGGCCATCTTTGGCGAAACGGCCGTGCGCCGCAAGATGCGCTTGAAACTGATCGTCCACCTGGTGCGCCGCAACGCACTGGAAGAGGAAGTCGAGCGCCTGCCCTTCCTGTTCCCCACGGAAGATGTGCTGGGCTTGCCCGTGCGCAAAGTCGTCATCCCCGTCGCCGCCGGCCGCAATATCGCCGTGCTGCTGGAAGCGGCCGTGCGCAATACCATTTTGCAACTGCGCGGCATCGATACCTTGCAGGAATTCATGGAGCGGCAACGACTCGCCATGAGTGGCGATTAACAACGTAGGTCGGATTAGCGGGGCCGCCGAGGTGGGGCAAGGCCCCGCGTAATCCGACAGCATTGTTGGCGCGTGCAGCAAAGAAATACCACGGTCCAAATTGCATTAATTTGTAAAGACAATTCCCTCGGGAGCGCAGTGCCGGTCTTTATTGTATGATCGGGCTATGCATATCGTCCTTATCACCGGAATATCCGGCTCCGGCAAATCCGTCGCGCTCAATGTGCTGGAAGATACCGGTTACTACTGTGTCGACAACCTGCCGCCGGCCTTGCTGCCCAGCCTGGTGCAAACCCTGCTTGACGAAGGCACGCCGCAACTGGCCGTGGCCGTCGATGCGCGCAGCGCCGAGTCGCTCGTCAGCTTGCCGCACAATGTCACGCTGCTGCGCGACCAGGGACATGACGTCAAGGTCATGTTCTTGACGGCGACCACGCACTCGCTGGTGGCGCGCTTCTCGGAAACGCGGCGCAGCCACCCCTTGTCGCACGAATTACGTCCCAACCACAATCCAGCCAGCCGCCGCACCCTGATCGAATGCATTACGGAAGAACGCGAACGCCTGTCGGCCATCGAGCAGCTGGGCCATGTAATCGATACGTCGGAGCTGAGCGCCAACAAGCTGCGCGCCTGGATCAAGGATATCGTCGCCTCCGAACGCGCGCCGCTGACCCTGTTCTTCGAATCGTTCGCCTTCAAGCTGGGCGTGCCGCTGGACGCCGATTTCGTCTTCGACGTGCGGGCCCTGCCGAATCCGTACTACGACCTGGCCCTGCGTCCGCTCGATGGACGCGACGCGCCCGTGATCGCCTTCCTCGATGCGCAGCCGAGCGCGCTGGAGCTGCTGGCCGACATCCGCGCCTTCATCGAGAAATGGTTGCCGTCATTCAAGTCCGACAACCGCAGCTACCTGACGGTTGCCCTGGGCTGCACGGGCGGCCAGCACCGCTCCGTGTACATGGCGGAACGGCTGGCGCAATACTTCGGCCCCAACGAAAGAGTCGTGCTGCGCCACCGCGAACGCTCCTAATCAGTCGAGGTGGCGCAGCGGGTGCGCCAGCGCCGGCCAGGCGGGGGCAAAGAAGCGCGCCACCATGGCCGCATCGACCTCGTCCAGGCTGGATGGGTTCCAGCGCGGCGCATTGTCCTTGTCGACCACCAGCGCGCGCACGCCTTCGAGCACCTCGCCATGCGTAAAATTGTGGCGCACCACGGTGCGTTCCATGCGCAGGCAGTCGGCCACGCCCAGGTGGGCGCCCCGCTGCAGCAATTCCAGCGTTACCGACATCATCAGCGGCGAGCGCAGGCGCATGGCCGCCAGGGCCTTGGCCGCGAACGCGCTGTCGTCCTGCGCCAG
Source organism: Janthinobacterium sp. TND4EL3 (assembly GCF_900156175.1). GTDB lineage: Bacteria > Pseudomonadota > Gammaproteobacteria > Burkholderiales > Burkholderiaceae_D > Janthinobacterium. The sequence goes on along the minus strand of NZ_FTMV01000001.1, from coordinate 614,391 downwards.
CGAGGCCATGATGGCGGCCACGGAGCCGGCGCTGAAGTGGCGGTCCAGCGCTGCGCGCGCCGTGGCAAGTGCGGATGTGCCCGCCTGGCCCTGGAAGGGCGCCGCCAGCGCCTTGACGGCCACCGGCAAGGCTTCGCCCGGCGTCGATTCGAACAGGGCCAGCAATGCTCCCATTTCCGCTTCCGGCAGGTAGACATCGGCCAGGCCCGTGTACAGGGCGTCGGCCGCGCCGATGGTCAGCCCCGTCAGCCCCAGGTACAGGCCCAGCCGGCCCGCCAGGCGCGACAGGAAATAACTGCCGCCCACGTCCGGGAACAGGCCGATATTGACTTCCGGCATGGCCATGCGCGTGCGGCCCGTGACGATGCGCAACTGGTTGCCGGGCCCCGCTTGCGCCACGCCCATGCCGCCGCCCATCACCACGCCATCCATCACGGCGATATACGGTTTTGGATAGAAGTGAATGAGATGATTTAAGGCATATTCTTCTGTAAAGAAATCTTCCAGCAATGCACTGCCACCCTGGGGCGTGGTCAGGCCCGCATCGTAAAAGAAACGGATGTCGCCACCGGCGCACAGGGCTTTTTCGCTGCTGGAGCGGATGACGACGGCATCGACCTGCGGGTCGTCGCGCCAGGCCAGCAGGGCCGCGCTCAGGGCGCGCACCATCTCCAGCGACAGGGAATTCAAGGCTTTCGGGCGGTCGAGCACGATGTGGCCCGTGCGGTGGCGGATGGTGGTCTGGACGAAATCGCTCATGGCAGGATGGAAAGAAGTGAGGATGGCGCATTCTAGCGCTTTCACCACGGATATTGCGTTCCGCAGGACGCAAAAAAGGGCGCAATGTGCGCCCTTAGTTGATCACAACTGGGGGAAGCCGGTGGCCTTAGACGGCGACGACGGCGTCTTCCTCTGAGTTGTCTGGCAGATGCTTGATCGCCTCTTTACCGTGCCCTTGCACTTTGGTTTTGTACTTCATCACTTGCCTGTCGAGCTTGTCGATCAGGGTATCGATCGCGGCATACAGGTCGTGCGCCAGGCTTTCCACATAGACGGTCTTGCCACTCAGGCGCAAGTTGACTTCGGCCTTTTGACGTTTTTCTTTCTCTTTGAGGTTGTCCACGGTCAGAATCACGGCGATATCGATGACTTGATCGAAATGACGTTTCACGCGTTCCAGCTTCGTTTGTACGTATTCACGGATGGCTGGTGTCACTTCGAGATGATGTCCGCTGATGGTGAGATTCATACACACTCCTAAAGATGATTCGGGTTCGTGCGGTCCATCGTATCCGGCCCGCAGAGGAACCGAAAAAAACTTACAAACACTTACGCAGGCTCACTGGCGGAATTTTCAATGCTTCCCGGTATTTGGCAACAGTACGTCGCGCAATCACCATGCCTTGTTCCCCCAGCATGTCCGCAATCTTACTGTCGGATAAAGGATTTTTAGGGTCTTCTGCTCCTGTCAGTTGCACGATCAATGCCCGTATCGCCGTCGATGACGCTTCGCCCCCCGCTTCGGTGGCGACGTGGCTACCAAAGAAATATTTCAACTCGAACATGCCGTGCGGGGTCAGCATGTACTTTTGAGTTGTTACCCGCGAGATAGTACTCTCGTGTAAACCCAGTGTATCAGCTATTTCACGGAGCACAAGGGGGCGCATGGCAACGGCCCCATGCGAGAAAAAGTTCTTTTGTCTTTCTACTATCGCCTGCGCCACGCGCAAGATGGTATCGAAGCGCTGGCGCATGTTCTTGATCAGCCACTTGGCTTCCTGCAACTGGGCACCCATGGCGCCCTCACCCTTGCCCTGCTTCAACAAGTTGGCGTACATGGCGTTGACGCGCAGGCGCGGCATGACGTCGTTGTTCAACGTCACCTGCCAGCCATTGCGCGCGCGCTTGACAACCACGTCGGGCACCACGTAATCGGACACGTCGGAGGCGAACACGGCGCCCGGGTGCGGGTTGCACAGGCGGATTACCGTCTGCGCCTCGCGCAAGTCTTCATCATCGCAATCGAGGGCTTTTTTCAGCTTGTTGAAATCGCGCTGGGCAAACCAGGCCAGGTGCTTTTCCACGATGACGAGGGCCATGCGCCGCGTCACCAGGGCGATGTGCGGCAAGCGCTTGATCTGCAGCGCCAGGCATTCGGACGCATTGCGCGCGCCCACGCCGGGCGGATCGAAACTTTGCAGCAGGGACAAGGCCGTGCGCAGCTCGTCGGCGTCGATTTCCAACTCTTCCGGCAGGCGCGCCAGGATGTCGTCGAGCGACTCTTCCAGGTAGCCATTATCGTCGAGGGCGTCAATGATCAGCTCGACCAGCGCGCGGTCGCGCAATTCGAGCACCGTCACGCGCATCTGCTCCATCAGGTGCTCGCGCAGGGTGCAGTGGTGGGCTTCAAGTTGTGGGCGGGAATCTTCGTCGTCGGGCGCCTTGCCGCGGCTCGCCTCGCTCCAGTCGCTGTCGCCGCCGTCCGCGGCGGCCGGGCTGTCGCCCGCCTCGCCGTCAAAGCCGTCCGCTTCGGCCGGCGCGGCGGGCACCTCCTGGCCAGGCGGCTGGGGCGGCGCTTCGGCCGGCGCGGCCGTGGAACTCAAGGCGCCGTCGGACAACAGGCGCAGCGAACGGTCGAGCGGGTCGTCGAGGCGTTCGAGCAAAGGATTGTCCGTCAGCAACTGCTCCAGTTCCTGATGCAGTTCCAGGGTCGATAACTGCAGCAGGCGTATCGATTGCTGCAACTGCGGCGTCAGTGCCAGGTGCTGCGACGTGCGCAGCTGCAATGATTGTTTCATTGGCTCACATGCGGAAGTGTTCGCCCAGATAGACCCGGCGTACCGACTCGTTCGCGATGATGTCGTCGGGGCGTCCCGACGCCAGCACCGAGCCCTGGTTGATGATGTAGGCACGGTCGCAAATACCGAGCGTCTCGCGTACATTATGATCGGTAATCAGCACGCCGATATTGCGCTCCTTCAAGAAACGCACGATGCGCTGGATTTCGATCACGGCGATCGGGTCGACACCGGCGAACGGCTCGTCGAGCAGCACGAAACGGGGGTCGGTGGCCAGCGCGCGGGCGATCTCCACGCGGCGGCGCTCGCCGCCCGACAGGGACAGGGCCTGGTTCTCGCGCAGCTTTTCGATCTGCAGGTCGGCCAGCAATTTATCCAGGCGCTCCTCGATCTCGACCTTCTTCAGCGGGCGGCCTTCGACGGTCTGGATTTCCAGCACGGCGCGGATATTGTCTTCCACCGTCAGCTTGCGGAACACGGATGCTTCCTGCGGCAGGTAGGACAGGCCCATCTGCGCCCGCCGGTGGATGGGCAGGCTGGAAATATCCACGCCGCTGATATCGATGCTGCCGCCGTCGGAGGGCACCAGGCCAACGATCATGTAGAACGAGGTGGTCTTGCCGGCGCCGTTCGGGCCCAGCAGGCCCACTACTTCGCCGCATTCGACTTGCAGCGACACGTCATGCACGACTTGCCGCTTGCCATAGGTTTTCTGCAGCCCGCGAACGATCAGGGTACTGCCGCAACGTGTATTGTCCATTATTTCTTTCCTGGCGCGGGCGTCGCCGGCGCTTTCTCCGCCGCAGGCGCCTTGGTCTTCGGCTGGATCACCATGCGCACGCTGCCGCCGCCGGGGGCGTTGGTGCCGCTGTCGGAGTTTTCCATCGTAAACACTTCATTGCGGCTGTCATACGAGATGAAGGCGCCGTTGGCCACGTCCGTCGGCTTCGTGCCTTCCAGACGCGTCAGCTTGGCCTTGGAAAACAGCTTCACGACTTCCGTCTTGTTGTTGTATTCCACGCGCTCCGCTTCGCCTTCCACCCACAGGTCGCCCGCGCCGTCGCGCTTCTGGCGGAAAGTGGCCAGCTTGCCGGGATCGGCCCAGAACGTGATGAACTGGTAGCCCTGCGGATCTTCCGTGATCAGGGCGCGGCCCGCCTTCATGGTCAGCGTGCCTTTCACCAGCACCACGTCGCCCGTCAGCGTGCGCGTCTGCTTGACGTCGTCGACCAGCCCGCGCTGGGCCGTGATGACGGCTTCCTTCTCGGAATCGGCCTTCTCGGCATGCGCCGTGCCCATCACGGCCAGCGAAAATAAGGTCAACAGCAGGATGTTCTTCATAGTATGGTTTCCTTGTTTCATTCTGTCATTTTGCCGCCGCGGCCGGGCGCGGTTTCGGCGGGAGGACGATGCGCAGCGCCTGCTGCACTTCCACTACGCCGGTGGCGTTATTGGCTTTCATGCCCACGCCGTTGATGCGCGAGGTGCCCATCAGGATATCGACAGGCACGTCCGTTTCCATCCTTTCCTCATCCGGAAACACCGTCAGCGCCTCCGTCTTCACCGTCAGGTTCTGCGCCTTCGGGCTGGCCACGCGGTCGACCACCACCTTGCGATGCAGTTGCAGCCGGGTATTGTCCTGGTCGATATGCGCCAGTTCCGCATTCATGTTCATCGGCGGCATGTCGGGCGTGAGCTTGCGCACGAAAGGCTGGTCGATATCGGACGAATCGTCGGCCGGGTAATGCGTGAGCTTGGTGCCGGACACGATATAGCTGGGTTTGCCCGTCAAATCCATGCGCACCAGGCTGAAATTGGTGATGAAGTAGTCGGGTTCATTCAAATGCTTGCTGGCGGTAATGTCCTGGGCATTCTTGTTCATCACTTCGAGCAGCCAGAAACTGCCCAGCGCGACGACGACCGCCCCCAGCACGGTAAAACTCATGCGCCAGCGATGGGCGCCTCCTGGCTTACGCATATTGCTTCACTCTTTCAAATGTCACTGGCGGCGAGGCACGGCACCTCACTCCAGGAACGGCGCCATGACGCGCGCATAGTTATCCTGTGCACGCAACAGGAATTCGCAGATCTCGCGCACCGCGCCGCGGCCGCCGCCGGCCTGCGTCACATGGTGCGCCAGGCCCTGCGCTTCCGCACGCCCGCCCGGCACGCTGACGGCAAAGCCCACGCGGCGCAGAAGGGGCGCATCGATGACGTCGTCGCCGATATAGCCGCATTGCTCTTCCGTCAAGCCCGTCAGCGCCAGCAATTCGAGGAACGGCGTCAGTTTGTCGTGACCGCCCTGGTGCACATGGGTAATACCCAGGTCTTGCGCGCGGCGCGCCGTGATGGCCGAGCGGCGCGCGCTGATGATGGCCGTCTGCACGCCCGATTCCTGCAGCAGCTTGATGCCCAGGCCATCATACACATTAAACGTTTTCATCATTTCGCCATCGGGGCCGAAATGCAGGCTGCCGTCGGTGAGCACGCCATCGACGTCAAAGATCATCAGTTTGACCTTGGCCGCGCGCGCCAGGTTGTCCGCTACGCTGTCCATCAGATCACCTTCGCTTGCGTCAGATCATGGATATGCAGCGCGCCCACCAGCTTGCCGTCGGCATCGACGACCAGCATCTGGTTGATGCGGAACTGCTCCATCACGGCCACGGCATCGACGGCCAGGCGTTCGGGCGCGATGCTGCGCGGCTGCGCATGCATGACGTCGCGGATGGCCACTTGCGTGAAATCCTGCACGCGCTCGAACATGCGGCGCAAGTCGCCATCGGTAAACACGCCTACGGGACGGTTCTCCGCATCGACGACGGCCGTCATGCCCATGCCCTTCTTCGTCATTTCTTCCAGCGCCTGCAGCAGCGAGGCTTCCACGGGCACCTTGGGCACCCGTTCGCCGCTGCGCATGACGTCATGCACGTGCGTGAGCAGGCGGCGGCCCAGGGCGCCGCCCGGATGCGAGCGGGCAAAATCTTCTTCCTTGAAGCCGCGCAAGTCGAGCAAGGCCACGGCAAGGGCGTCGCCCAGGGCCAGGGTAACGGTGGTGCTGGCCGTCGGGGCCAGGTTCAGCGGACAGGCTTCTTTCTCAACAGAAATATCCAGATGCACGTCGGCCAGCTGGGCCAGGCTGGAGTTCGGCTTGCCCGTCATGGAAATGAGCACGCCGCCCATGCGCTTGACGACAGGCATGATGGCCATCAGTTCGGACGACTCGCCCGAATACGATATGGCAATAAAAGCATCGTCCGACGTGACCATGCCCAGGTCGCCATGGGCCGCTTCGGCCGGATGCACGAACATGGCCGGCGTGCCGGTGGACGCGAGGGTGGCGGCGATCTTGCGCGCGATGTGGCCGGACTTGCCGATGCCGGAGACGACGACACGCCCCTTGCACTGCAGCAACAGCGCCACGGCGCGGCCGACACTGTCGTCCGTGGCCAGGCGCGCATGCAGGGCGTTGATGGCGTCGGACTCGATCTGCAGGGTGGTGCGGGCCAGCGCGACGGCGCGCTCGGTGGTCGCTTGCATGTCAATTCGATCAAAAGCTTTCAGCATTGTTTTTTCATGGGTTACACTCATGCCCAAAGTATAAACGAATTAGGAAAGCAAAAAACTTGCCAGTCACAACAAACAACGATTTCCACTGAGCTCCCCGGGCAACCCATGTTTTCCTCGCTTGAACTGACCCTGATGTTACTCGGCAGCGCCGTGCTGGGCGTGGTCGCTTTCAGAATGCTGCACTTGCCGCCCATGCTAGGCTACCTGGCCGTCGGCATCGTCATCGGCCCCCATGCGCTGGGCCTGGCGGCCGAAAACGAAGCGAGCCATACCCTGGCCGAATTCGGCGTCGTCTTCCTGATGTTTTCCATCGGACTCGAATTCTCGCTTCCCAAGTTTCTTGCCATGCGGCGCATCGTCTTCGGGCTGGGCATGGCGCAGGTGGTTACCACCATCGTCGCCACCGTCGTCTTCGGCTGGTTCGTCGCCCGCTACCTGTCCGCCTACATCCACCTGAGCTGGCAAGCCGCGTTCGCCCTCGGCGGCGCACTGGCCATGTCGTCGACGGCCATCGTCTCGAAAATGCTCACGGAGCGGCTGGAGCTCGAAAGCGAGCACGGCCGCAAGATCATCGGCATCCTGCTGTTCCAGGACCTGGCCGTGGTGCCCCTGCTGATCCTCATTCCCGCCCTCACCCGCGATTCGGACAACCTGGCCGAAACCCTCGCCTGGGCCGGCGGCAAGGCCCTGGTCGTCCTCATTTTGCTCTTGTTCATCGGCCAGAAGATGGTGCGCGGCTGGCTGACCATCGTCGCCAAGCGCCGTTCGCAGGAGTTGTTCATGCTCAACCTGCTGCTGATCACCCTGGGCGCGGCGTGGATCACGGAGCGGGCCGGGCTGTCGCTGGCCCTGGGGGCGTTTGTTGCCGGCATGCTCATTTCCGAGACGGAATTCAAGCACCAGGTGGAGGAAGACATCAAGCCGTTCCGCGACGTGCTGCTGGGCCTGTTCTTCATCACCGTCGGCATGCTGCTCAATATCCGCGTCGTGCTCGACAACTGGTGGCTCGTCCTGCTCTTGCTGTGCGGCCCCGTGCTGCTGAAATTCGCCCTGATCGCGGGCCTGGCCCGGCTGTTCGGCTCGTCGACGGGCGTGTCATTGCGCACGGGCCTGGCGCTGGCGCAGGCCGGCGAATTCGGCTTCGTGCTGCTGAACCTGGCCGGCGGCATCAAGCTGATGGACCCCTTCGTCGTGCAAGTGGTGCTGGCCTCGATGGTGCTGTCGATGCTGGTGGCGCCCTTCCTCATCGCCAAGTCGGACGCTATCGTCATGAAACTGGCCGCCAACGACTGGATGATGCAGTCGCTGGCCCTGACGAAGATCGCCACGCGCACCATGGCCGCGCAAAAACACGTGCTGATCGCCGGCTTTGGCCGCAGCGGGCAAAGCCTGGCCACCCTGCTGGCGGAAGAAAAGATCGAATACCACGCGCTGGACCTGGACCCGGAACGGGTGCAGGAAGCGCAGCTGGCGGGCGCCCACGTCTCGTATGGCGACGCGGGCCGGCGCGAAAGCCTGGTCGCGGCCGGCATCTACAGGGCCAGCGCCGTCGTGATCACGTATGCGAATACCGCGTCGGCACTGAAGTTATTGCATTTACTCAAAGAAATGGCGCCGACACTGCCCGTCATCGTGCGCAGCCACGACGATAGCGACCTCGACCAGCTTAAGAAGGCGGGCGCGGCCGAAGTGGTGCCGGAATTGATGGAAGGCAGCCTGATGCTCGCTTCGCACGCGCTGATCATGATGGGCGTGCCCCTGCGCCGCGTGGTGCACCGCGTGCAGGCGGCGCGCGAAGAACGCTATGCCTCGCTGCGCGGCTATTTCCACGGCAGCAGCGATGCGGGCGACGATGCCGAGCTGGAACGCCTGCATACGGTCACCGTCAGCGAGGATGCGCACTGCGTGGACTTGCCCTTGAGTGCGATCGACGTGGCCGGCTGCGGCGCCTTTGTCACGGCCATCCGCCGCGGCCGCGGCAGCCTCGATGTCAGCCCCGAGACGCAGCTGGCCAGCGGCGACGTGGTGGTGCTGCGCGGCACGGCCGACGCCGTAGCCAAGGCGGAAACATTGCTATTGAAATAATTATTCGATCTGCGCCTGCCAGCTGACGACCTTGTTGCGCCCGCCCGCCTTGGCCTGGTACAGGGCCTGGTCGGCGTGCGCCACCAGCTGTTGCGCCACGGCTTCGATCGGCAGCAGCGCCGCGTCCGCGCCCAGGCTGGCCACGCCGATCGACACGCTGACCCACGTCTGCGTACTGCCCGGCAAGTCGAACATGGTATCGGCAATGCTGGCGCGGATGCGTTCGGCCACGAACGTGGCGCTGTCGAGGTCCGCATCGATCAGCAGGACGACAAATTCCTCGCCGCCGAAGCGCCCCAGCGCATCGGAACGGCGCAATTCCGTGCGGATGCGCGTGGCCACTTCGCGCAGCACTTCATCGCCGCCCTGGTGGCCATGCGTGTCATTGACCGACTTGAAATGGTCGATGTCGATATACATGCATGAAATGCAATAATTCTGGCGCCGCGCGCGCGCGATTTCTTCCAGCAGGCGGCGGTCGATATAGCGCCGGTTGTAGACGCCCGTCAGGGAGTCGGTCAAGCCGATGTATTTCAACATTTCATTGCTGATCACGTTTTCCAGGCAAATGGCGATGATGGAGGCCATATGCTTGATGAAATCCGTGCCCAGCACGGGCGTAAAACGGGTCACGTCGCTGCTGGCCAGGTTCAGGCTGCCAATCAGGCGCTTGTTGCGCAGCAAGGGCACCAGGGCGACGCTGCGCAGGGGCGCGTCGATGCCCGGAAAACGGGGGCCATGCACGGCCGCATCGAACGGCCCCAGCAGCGGCAGCGGCGGCATGCACGCCTCCCTTTCCGTCACGGGCGCTTGCGGCGCAAAGCCTAGTTGCTCCACGGCATGCACGAACAGCAGCTGCGGAAAAGCGCTGAAATCGACGCCCAGCTTTTCCATCACGAGCACGATATCGTCATCCTCGTCGAGCAGGCTCAGGGTGACGCCGTCGAGGTCGGAAATCACGGGCAAGGTACGGAAGATGGTGCCGATCAGCTCGGGAAAGGTGGACGCACCGACGATTTCCAGGTCAAACGCCTGGTGGCGGCACATGATGTCATGGTTGCGCTCGACCTGTTCCAGCAGAAAGGCCATGCGCGCGCGCAAGGCCTGATTCTCGGCTTCGAGGCTGGCAATGCGCTGGGCCGGTGCGGCGGCATCGCTCCCCGGCTGGCCCGGCTCTGGCGGTATTGCTTGATTCATAGAAACCTTAAACCCTTCTGTGCGGGCGCCGCGCTTAAAATGCCAGTTCGAAACCGATTTCCTGCCCCACCACAATACGCTCATCGCCGCCATCCGTGACAATCGCATTCATGCCGAAGCAGATGGCGCCGTCGAGCTCGGGCTTGGCGCGGTAAGCTTGCATGACGTCGAGCGGGTCCGGTCCCGGCACGCCCGTGGCCTGGTCCACCGACGGAATCGGGCAGCGCGAGCACGGCTTGACGGGTTTCAAGGTCGTCGCGCCCAATTGCAGGAACTCCGCATAGTCTTCCTCAAAGGCGCCGATCTCGCCGATGACGAGGTTCGGACGGAAACGGTTCATCGGCAACGCTTCGCGGCCGGCTGCGCGCAGCTTGTCATTGACGTCGGCCAGCGAGGCGCTGCCGGCGATCAGCACCGGGTAGCCATCGGCAAACATGGTCGATGCGGCAATTCCTGCCGTCCACTTGCTGCTGGTGGCGCGCACCACGTCCGGATGAAAGCGCACCAGGCGGCATGGCACGCCGATGGCCTGACTGAACCAGGTCGCCGTGACCTCGTCGCAGTCGTAGGCGCGCACGGTATCGTCCCACACTTGCACGTCCAGCAGGGGCGCATGCTGCGGATGCGGCAAGCCCAGCTCGATTTCCAGGCGCAGCATGCCCGGTGCGCGCAATTCCAGCGTGGTGGCCTTGATACGCGGCACGATCAGCGCCATGCGCGGATGTTCGCGCTGGGTCAGGAAGCGGCCTTGTTCGTCCACCACCATCCATTCGCGGTCGAATACGTGCTCGCTCATCAGCCCTGAACGCGTCAGGACCGCCTCGCGCAGGTGGATGCCGGCGCAGGATTTGATGGGATACAGAATGATGTCGGACAGGATAGCCATGGGCCGGGGCAGTATTGCTACTTCTGCCAGGAAGTTATTCAGAAACGAAGTATGGCAGCAAAGCGGGCAAGCGTAAATCCGCCAAGCCCAGCCGCAGTGGCCGGGCCGGCGTGGCGACGATCAATACGTGTAGAAAATACGCTGGATTTCTTGCGTGCTATTGGTTTTGGTCAAGGCCAGCATCAGCAGGATGCGGGCTTTTTGCGGGTTCAGGGTGTCGGACACGACACTGTCGAGCTCATCGTCGTTGGCTTCGCCATTGCGCGCCACGATGCCCTGGCCCACGCGGCTCGAACGCACGATCAGCACGCCCTTCTGGCGCGCTTCGACCAGGGCCGGCTTCATTTGCGCGGCCACGCTGCCGTCGCCCACGCCCGCGTGGATGATGCCCTTCGCGCCAGCGGCGATGAAGGCGTCCATGCCGACACGGTTCATGTTGGCATAACCATAGACGATGTCCACTTGTGGCAAGGCGTCGAGCTTGCTGATGTCAAATTCCGACTCCAGCGTGTGCTTGCGCGTCGACTGGCGGTAGAAGAAGGGCTTGCTGCCCTGGATGTAGCCGAGCATGCCCAGTTCCGGCGACTTGAAGGTGTCCGTGGTCGAGGTGTTCGTCTTGGTGACTTCGCGCGCCGCGTTGATCTGGTCGTTCAAGGCCACCAGCACGCCCTTGCCGACGGCTTCCTTGCTGCCAGCCAACAACACGGCGTTGTACAGGTTGATGGGGCCGTCGGCGGAGATGGCCGTCGACGGGCGCATGGCGCCCACCACCACGACCGGCTTGTGGCTTTTCACGGTGAGGTTCAGGAAATACGCCGTTTCCTCGATGGTGTCGGTGCCGTGCGTGATGACCACGCCGTCGACGTCGGCGGAGGCCAGCAGCACGTTGATGCGCTTGGCCAGGGTCAGCCAGTGGCTGTTGCCCATGCTTTCGCTGGCGATCTGGAATACTTGCTCGCCTTTCACGTTGGCCACTTTCTTGAGTTCCGGCACGGCGGCGATCAGGCGCTCGACGCCCACGGTGGCCGAGGTGTAGCCGACGGTGGTCGTGCTGTCGGCGCCGCTGCCGGCGATGGTGCCGCCCGTGGCCAGGATCACCACATTCGGCAGTTTGACGGCCGCGTCCTGCGCGCGCGCCGGGGAGGCGGCGACAAAGCCCATCAGCAAGGTGGCCAGCATCAGCTGTGCACAGGAATGGAATTTACGTGAAAACATGGTGCTCCTGTCGGTGATATGTCAAAGATAACAAAGTCGTGTACAAATTATATGTCATCAGTGCCGCACCAATCCCCCAATTCATGTGTCCAGCGCAAACGTGCGCGCCCTTCTCTGCGCTACAGTGGCGCCATGTCCACACTGCTGCCCTTGCGCTCCTGCCTCGCCCTGCCGCTGATCTTGATCGCGCTCAATGCCTGCTCCACGCAAATCGAACTGCGCACGGCGGCGCAGCAGGAGCAATTCGCGCGCGAAGCGGCCAGCCAGGGCAACTGGGCGCGGGCCATGCGCAACTACGCGGCCGCGGCCGCGAATGTCGAACTGGGCCATGGCGATATCGCCTGGCAAGCCAGGCTGCAGCACCAGGCGGGACGCGCCGCCAGCGCCGCCTGCCGTTACGATGCTGCCGAATTCCATTTCCGCGAAGCCATCGCCCTCGCGCAGCGCAGCGGGCAATCGAGCGCCCTCGGCTGCATGGCACTGATAGACCTGTATCGACGCCAGGGCAGGCAGGCGGAAGCGCTGGCCGTGCGCAATGAACTTGACCGGCATCTATCGCGCGCGCCCGCTGCGCTCGCCGATACCGAGCCGCTGCCGGTTGGCAAACCCTGTCAGGCATCACCGTGATCCGGCACAAAAACAATTGCATCAAGGAAAAAGTTATAGATAATGGCAAGCTTGGCCAGTGCGGCACCCGCCGCACGCCAGCACACCGATTCTATGCCTGCCCGCAAACTCATACCCATCATCCTGCTCGCCGCGCTGTTGCCAGCCTGCCGCAGCATGCCGCCCTACGCGGGGCCGCGCGGCCCCGGCACGCCCGCCGTCATCGAAGCCTATGCGTCGCCGCTGAGTTTTTGCGGCTTGCTCACGCCGGGCGTCTGCCATGCCGATATCTTGCTGATCGATAAAAGCAAACTGGCCAGCGACGCGCCCGAAATCGCGCTCGACGGCGGCTCCCACCGCCTCGTCGTGCGCTGCCTGAGCAATATGACCCTGGCCACGGGCGGCAATGAAACGTCGATCCACACTTTCCGCATGGATTTCCAGCCCGGCGCCCGCTACCGCTTCGACGCCAGGGTCGTCGACAACCGCTGCCAGCTGGCCATCGCCGACAAGGCCAGCGGCCAGCGCAGCGAAGCGGTGGAAACCTATTAAAACTCCGTCGTGGCCGACAGCATGACCGTGCGCGGCGCGCCCAGGCCCAGGCTGGTCCATTGCGGCAACGCCCAATACGCCTTGTTGCCCACGTTGCTCACGCTGGCGCGTACGGTCAAGGGACGGCCGGCGGCGCGGGTGGCGTAGCGCGCGCCCAGGTCAAACACGGTGCGCCCCGGCACGGACAGGGAGTTGTCCTCGTTGATGTATTGCTTCGATGCCGCCGTCACGTTTGCCGTCAGGCTCAGGCCCGGCAGCTGCGGCGCATCCCACTCCCCGCCCAGCTTGGCCTGCAGTCTGGGCACGCCCGCCGCCTGCTTGCCCTGGTTGACGCCGTTCTTCGTCCTGGCCAGGGTCGGGTCCACATAGGCGATGCCCCCCATCAGGCGCACGTCGCGCACGGGCGAGCCAAAGAAGCCCCAGTCGACGCCGCGGTTGCGCTGCTCGCCGCCAAAGGAAAAGACATTGCTGACAGGATCGACATAGCTGCTGGGCCGCTTGATTTCGTACACGCTGACCGTATGGGCGAATTCGCCCAGGTCAACCTTGACGCCAGCCTCCATCTGCTTCGATTTATACGGGGCAAAGACCTCTCCCGCGTTGGCCGCCGTCATGGGCGCCGTCGCGCCCTGGCTCAGGCCTTCGATGTAATTGGCGTACAGCGCAACGTTCCTGGCTGCCTTGACCAGCAGGGCGACGGCCGGCGTCGTGGCAGCGGCGTCGTAGCGGGAACTGCGCGCGCCCGTCCTGACGTTGAAGCTGTCGCTGAGCACTTCCTGGTGCCGCAAGCCCACCGTCAGCTGCACTTGATCCTGCGCAAACGACACGGTATCGACCAGGCCATAGCTGGCCAGGCGCAGTGCCGTCTTCGAAATTTGCGGCGCCTCGAAGCGCGTGGCCGGTCCCCAGACGGGATTGTAGATATTCGTGATCCAGTCTTGCGCCAAGGTATTCCTGCGGCCGAATTGCTGGTCCGTATGGTGGTAGTACGTGGCGTTGGCCGCCCACTGGTGGCCGACGTCGGCCGTGCGGAACTTGCCCTTCACGCCCACTTCCGCCGACTGTTTTTCAAGGTTAAAGCCGAGGTCGGCCAGGTTGGTGCGGTAGTCGCCGGCTGTATTGAACACCTGGATCAGGTAGGCGCCCGTCGACTGGTAATCGGCCTTGCCGGCGCCAATGGCGGCATACGCCATCAGCTGTGCGTTCACGTCATATTCGCCGCGCAGCAGCGCGCCCTTGTCCTGCGTGTCATAGAAGGCCCAGCTTGGGTTGAGCAGGGTTTCCGGTTTCGGCGGACGCGGCACGGGCAGGCCGGCGGCCAGGTTGACGCCCCGGTTCAAGCCCCGCGCGCGGTCTTCGCTGCTGTACAGGTCGGCGGACAGGCGCGCGCCTGCGCCGCGCCAGTCCAGTCCCACGGACGCGAGCCGGGTCTTCTTTTCCTGGTGGTTAATGGCGCCGTCGCCATCGCGGTAGACGCCGTTGATGCGGATGCCGAACTGCTTGTTTTCGCCAAAACGCTGACCCAGATCAATATGCCCACCCCATTGCGCATCGGACATATACGACGCCGTCACGCGCGCCAGCGGCGTCTCGGCCGCGCGCTTGGGCACGAGGTTGATGCTGCCGCCCACCGAGCCGCCCGGCGGCATGCCGTTGAGCAAGGCCGACGGCCCCTTCAGCACTTCGATGCGCTCGAACATTTCGGGCGAGGTGCGGTACACGGGCGAAACGCCGAACAGTCCGCCGAACGCGACGTCGCTGGTGGCGGAGCTGAAACCCCGTATCGAATAGTTTTCGCCGATGATGCCCGTCATGCCGCTGCTGAAGACGGTGGGATCGGTGGCCGAGATCACATCGGTGATGTCGCGCGCCTGCCGGTCTTCGATGAATGTATCCGTATAGCTGATGGTGTTGAACGGGGTTTCCATGAAATCCTTGTCGCCAAGAAATCCAACACGGCCGCCGGCAGCCACCTGGCCGCCCGCGTAGACCGCCGTCACGGTATCGCCTTTACCCCAGACCGTCACGGCTGGCATGGTTGCGGCCGCTTCTGCCGCAGCGCTGTGCGCCGGTTCGCGGCGCAGCGTATAGCTGCCATTGCCCTCGCGCACGGCCTGCAAGCCGTGGCCGCGCAGCAATTCATAAAAACCTTCGGGCACGCTGTAGCTGCCGGACAACCCAGCGCTGTGCTTGCCTTGCAGCAGGCTGGCCTCGGCCGTCAGCTCGATGCCGGCCGCCGCCGCGAAGCTGTTGAGCGCCAGGCCCAGTGCACCGGCCGGCACGCTGAACGCCTGACGCACCTGCGCCGCTTGCGCATACGCTGACGGGGCCGCAACGCCCAGCGCCCCGACGGTCAAGCCCGTGATGAGCGCCAATTGCACGGCGGTGGTGATACGGCTCAGGTTCAAGGCGGGAAGGTGGCGCGTCGCCATGCGTTTTGTCATAAAAAATCCTTTTCAGATGGGAAGATTGCTTGTTCTCACCCTATCTCCCGAACGAAAAGGCAAAATCCTCAATGCAAATACGAATCATTACAAAATAAGCTATCTTATTGATAGCCCTTGAGCACGTCGTCGATCACCCGTTTCAGCGACGTCACGCTGGCCGCCGTGATGTACCAGGCATCGGCATCGACGAAGACAAGGCGGCCGTTCTTCCAGGCATTGGTCTGGCGCAACAGCGGATTGCCCATCTGCTCGGCCGTCATGACGGGACGGTGTTCCATCACGGCCGTGCGGTCGATGACGTAGATGATGTCGGGATTGGCTTGCTGGATGAACTCGCTGGAGATGGGCTGGCCGTGCAAGCCCGCCTCGACGGCCGTGCTGGCCGGTTTCACGCCCAGCGCATCGAAAACAAAACCGTAGCGCGACTGCACGCCGAATGCACTGAAGGCGCCGTTGTTGTGCAGCACGATCAGCGCCTTCTCGGGACGCTCCTGCGTCACCTTGCGGGCCTCCGCCACCTTGTCGTCCAGTTCCTGCGCTTTCTGACGAGCAATATCCTCCTTGCCGAAGATGCGCCCCAGGGTCAGCAAGTGCTGCTTCACTACGTCGATGTGCTTGCTCTCGCTGTTCTGGTAGTCCACGTCGAAATGCACCGTGGGCGCGATCTGGCTCAAGTCCTTGTAATGGCTGGCCTGGATCGACGTCATCAGCACCAGGTCGGGCTGGAGCGCGTGGATGTGCTCGAGATTGGGCTGCACGATGGCGCCCAGGTCGCGGATGCCCTGATCGTCCCTGTAGCGCGCGAGAAAGTGCGGCACGTAATCCTTCACCATGCCGGCCACGGGCACCCCCAACTGGTCGAGAAAATCGACTTCGTTCATGTCGAGCACGGCCACCCTCTGCGGACGCTGCGCAATCACCGTCGTGCCCAGTTTATGGACGATGGTGACGGGCGCAAACGCCGGCTGCGAGGCGGCAGCGGCAGGGGCCGGCGGCATTGTCGCTGTCTTGTCGCTGCAGCCTTGCAGGGTGGCCGCGGCGGCAAGCAGCATGGCCAGCGCCAGGCGGGGTTGGTTGCAGATCATGTCAAGCTCCTGTGGGGGTGAAGTAATTGCAGACACAGCCGCGTTCGTCGCGCACGATGTGAAAATCGATGTCGTACAGGGCGCGCAAGCGTTCCTCGGTGACGACCTCGTGCGCGGGGCCGGAAAAGCGCACGGCGCCGCCCTGCATGGCGACGATATGGTCCGAATAGTTGGCGGCGAAATTGATATCGTGGATCACCAGGATCACGGTGCGCCCCTGCTCGTCGCACAGGCGGCGCAGCGCGCGCATGATCTGCACGGCGTGCTTCATGTCGAGGTTGTTGAGTGGCTCGTCGAGCAGCAAGATGTCCGTCTGCTGGGCAATCGTCATGGCCAGGAAGGCCATCTGGCGCTGGCCGCCGCTCAGCTCGTCGACGTAGGCGGTGCGCAGAGATTCCAGCGATAAGAAGGCGATGGCGTCATCGATCGCCTGCCGGTCCTGCGGCGTCAGGTTACCTCGGCTGTAGGGAAAGCGGCCGAAGGCGACCAGTTCCTCCACCGTCAGGCGCAAATGAAAATCGGGCGCCTGGCGCAGCGTAGCCACCTGCCGCGCATAGTCGCCGATGCGGATATCGGCGATGCGGCGCCCGTCTATCGTCATCTCGCCGCCATTCGCATCCTGCAGGCGCGCGATGAGCATCAGCAAGGTCGTCTTGCCAGCACCGTTGGGGCCGATCAAGGACGTCACTTTGCCCTTCGGAAACTGCACGCTGACGTTGTCGAGCACGCGCTTGCTGCCGTAGCTTTTTTCAATCTGTTTGACGTGGATCATGCGGTGCCCCGGGTGCGGACCATGAGCACGAGGAAATACGCGCCACACACCAGATTGACGAGGATGCCGACGGTGGTCCGGTAATTGAAAACGTGCTCGACCAGCAACTGGGCGGCAAGGAAGATGGCGATGGCGATGGCGCAGCCCAGCGGCAAGGTGACGCGGTGGCGCGCCGTGCGGGCCAGGGCATATGTCGTGTTCGCCACAAAGATGCCCATGAAGGCAGTGGGGCCCAGCAAGCTCGTCGACACCGCCACCAGCACGGCGATCAGCGCCAGCTGCAGCCGCACCATGCGTCGGTAGTCGACACCGAGCGAGATCGCCTGTTCGCGCCCCAGCGCCAGCACGTCGAGCGCCGGCAAGGTTGTCAGCACGGCCATGCAGGCGGCGCCCGCCAGCAGGGCCGCGTACAGCAACTGCCCGGGCTGCGCCTTGTTGAACGAGGCCTGGCTGAAACCTTGCAAAATGGCAAATTCGCCGGGACTGATGCGCAGCTGGATGAATTGGGTGAACGTGCCGATCACCATCGTCAGCACGAATCCCAGCAGCAAGAGGAAATACACGTTGTTCTTGCCATCACGAAACAGCCAGTAATGGATGGCCCAGGAATACGCGAGCATCAGCGCAATCGACACGGCGAAATTGCCGTCCTGCCCCAGCAGCACGACGCTGTGCACGCCCATGACGAGGACCAGCAGCGACTGCAGCAGCAGGTACACGGCTTCGTAACCCATGACGGCCGGCGTCAATATCCGGTTGCCGGCGATGGTCTGGAAAACAATCGAAGACACGGCCACGCAGACGCCGCCGATGGCGATGGCGGCCAGCCGCGCCAGGCGCTTGGGGAGGATGTAATCGACATCGAAGTTTGCGCCAGCGCAAAGAAAAATCAGCGCCAGGATGGCGACGGCCAGCCACAGCGTCCGCAGATTAAATAGCCGCCTCATCGCCGCCCCCGAACGATCAACACGAGGAACAGCAGGCCGCCCACGCCGCCCGCCGTCAGGCCGATGGGCACTTCAAATGGATAGATCAGCAGGCGCCCGGCGATGTCGCAGGCCAGCAGCAGCGAAGCGCCGCCCAGCGCGACGAGGGGCAGGGTGCGGCCCAGGTTGTCGCCGTAGCGCAAGGCCACCAGGTTCGGGATGGCCAGCCCGACAAACGGAATCGCTCCCACCGTGATCACCGTGGCGGCCACGGTGACGGCCACCAGCATCAGGCCCAGCGCCACCGTAGCGCCATAATTGAGTCCCAGGCTGGTGGCCATGCCCTCCCCCATGCCCAGCACCGTAAAACGCTGCGCGTACAGATACGTGAGGGCAACGATGGGCAGGATCAGATAAATGATTTCATAGTTGCCCTGGACGATTTTCGAAAAATCGCCGAGCAGCCAGCCCTGCATGCTTTGCAGGATGTTGTTGCGGTAGGCATAGAATTCGGCCACGGCGCTGAGCACGCCGCCATACACGAGACCGATGACGGGCACCAGAATCGTGTTCTTGAAACGGATGCGGCGGATCAGGGCCACATACACGAAGCTGGCGGCAAGGCAGAAGGCCAGCGCGAACGCCATCTTGCCCGCCGTGCCCGCTGCGGGAAATACCGTCAGCGACACGAGAATGCCCAGCTTGGCCGCGTCGAGGCCGCCCGAAGTGGCCGGTTCGACGAATTTGTTGCGCACGATGTGTTGCAGGATGACGCCGCAGACGGACAGGCCCACCCCCGTCAGCACCAGCGCCGCCAGGCGGGGCAGCCGGCTGGCCGTCAGGGTCAGCCACGTGTCATCTGACAGCGCGCCGGAAGACAACGATGGCGACAGCAGCTGTGCCCACTCCATCTGCCTGGCGCCGACCAGCAGCGAGGCGCCGCACAGCAGGAAGAACAGGCAAAACAGATATGCGCGGGTCAAATCGTCATCCCGTTCATTTCTGCGCCGCCGCGGAGGCGATGCGCCAGCCCTTGGCCGCCTGGCGCTGGGCCAGGAAATGCGCATACAGGCCGTCCTGTGCGCGCAAGGTGGCTGGCGCGCCATGCTCGCGCACTACGCCGCCATCGAGCACGACGATCCGGTCGGCCATGGCCACCGTCGACAGCTGGTGGGCGATGACGATCACCGTGCGCTTGCCGCGCAGCCGCGCCAGCGCCTCGGCGATGGCGGCCTGGTTTTCCGCGTCGAGCGCGGCCGTCGCTTCATCGACCAGCAAAATCGCTGCATCCTTGACCAGCGCGCGGGCAATCGCGATGCGCTGGCGTTCGCCGCCGGACAGGCGCGCGCCGCCCTCGCCCACGGGCGTGTCGAGGCCCTGCGGCAGACGGGCGATGATCTCGGCCACGCCCGCCTGGCGCGCCGCGTCCAGCACCTCGGCATCGGTGGCGCCGGGCTTGCCGAGGCGGATGTTGTCTGCGATGCTGCCCTGGAACAGATAGCTGTCCTGGAAGATCTGGCTGATCTGACCCGCCAATTGTTCGCTGGACATGTGCCGCACGTCGACGCCGCCCACCAGCACGCTACCCTGGCTGGCGTCGAAGAAGCGCGCGATCAGCCGTACTAACGTCGTCTTGCCGGAACCGGAAGCGCCGATCAGCGCCGTCATGCTGCCGGGCGCAATCTGCAGATTGATATCCGTCAATACGTCAGGCTGATCCTGTGCATAGCGGAAATGTACGCCACGCAGCTCGACCGCGCCATCGCGCGGCGCTTGCGGCTCGCGTGTTTCCGGCAGGGGCTGCACGGCGAAAATATCGCGCGCGGCGTCGAGCGGCCCCCGTGCGCCGCGCAGCACTTCGCCGTAGCTGGCCACTTCCTGCAGCGGATCGACGAAACGCACCACCAGCAGCAAGGCCACGATGACGGCGATGGCTTCTGCCGTTTCAAGCGCACCGCCAAGGCGGCTATCGAGCCACAGCGCGGCGGCGGCCAGCAAGGCGGCGAAGATGGCTTGCACGGCCCAGGCGTTGAGCACCGACGACAGGGCCGACAGGTAAATGAGCCGCGTGCCCGCGTGGCGCTGCCCGTCGATGGCTTGCTGCAGGAAACGCGTGCCGTCGCCGCCGCCGTCACCACTGAAGGCGCGCAAGACGGATTGCGCTTGCGCAAACTCAACCAGCCGCTGGCTGGTCCGGGCAAAATGGTGGTGATAAACGTCGTCGGTGCGCTGGCCCAGGTGCGCCGTGAGCCGCAAGGCGCCCGCCAGGAGGGGCAGCGCCAGCAGCGCCATCACGCCCAGCTGCCAGTGCAGCGCAAACAGCGCGGCGAGCAGCACCACGGGCGTGACGGCGCCGCAGATCACGGGCGTGAGCACGTGGGCGGGCAGTTGCGCCACGTTCATCATGCCCTGCGTGATGAGGTGGCCCAGTTTCGCCGTGTTGTCCGGCGTAAACCAGCCGACGGGCAGGCGCGCCACGTGGTCGCCCAGGCGCTGGCGCGCCCCTTGCAGCACCGTCACGCCCACGCGCACACCGGCTTTTTCCACCCGGCGCCGCCAAGCCCAGCAAGCGACCAGCCCGGCCAGCAGCACCAGCAGCCACAGGGCCGCGCCGCCTGCGTCGCCGCCCAGCAAGCGGCCCAGGGCCAGCACCAGCGCCGTGATCGTCAAGCCGCTCAGCACGCCGTACGCGAGCGCCATGGCACAGTAGCGGCGGAACACGGGCGCATCGTCGCCCAGCAGTTGAATGAATGTCTTCAGCATGGCAGCACCGTTTCTTCCGGGGAATCCTGATAGCCGCCCAGCGCCCACAGTCGCGCATAGCGGCCCTTGTCGGCGAGCAAGCCGGCATGGCTGCCCTGCTCGGCGATAGCGCCGTTGTCAAATACGACGATGTGGTCGGCGTGCATGATGGTGTCGAGCCGGTGCGCGATCACCAGCAGGGTGCGGCCGCGGGCAAAGCGCGACAGCGCGTCCTGGATCGCCACTTCGTTTTCCGCATCGGCCGCCGCCGTCGCTTCGTCGAGCACCAGCACCGCCGGGTCGAGCAGTACGGCGCGGGCGATGCTCACGCGCTGCAGCTCGCCGCCGGACAGCTGCGCATCCTCGCCGATGATGGAATCGTAGCCACGTGGCAAGGCCAGGATGCGCTCGTGGATGTTCGCCAGGCGCGCCGCCTCTTCAATTTCCTGCAAGCTGGCCGATGGCCGGCCCAGCCCGATGTTTTCGCGCACGCTGGCGTGGATCAGCCGCACTTCCTGCAGCACGAAGCCGATACGGCGGTACAGCTCGGGCGTGGCGATATGCCGCAAATCGACGCCGCCGAGCGTGATGCGCCCTTCGGTCGGATCGAAAAAGCGCAGCAGCAGCCGCGCCAGCGTCGACTTGCCGGAGCCGGAAGCGCCGACGATGGCCGTCACCGTGCCGGGGCGCAAGGTCAAATTAATGCCGGACAACACCTTGTTCTGTCCATCGTAGGCATAGCCCACGCCTTCCATGCGGATCTCCGTGCCGTTGGGCAACTGCTGCTGGCCGGACGCCGGCTGCGCCAGCACGGGCGTATCGAGCAAGGCCAGCACGCGCTGGGCCGCGCCGGTGGCGTTGTTGAGGTCGTGCGTCAGATAATGGAGCAGCAGCATGGGTGCGGAAATGCCGGGCGCCACGAGGGCGAACGGCAACACGTCCACGGGCGCCATCGCTCCCAGCGCAACGAACACGGTACCGGCAAGCACCACCACGCCCAACACGGCGACGGGCGCGATCAGCGCATTGGCATTGGCCATCGAACCGACCAGCGGGCGCGTAAACGCGGAAAACGCGTCGGCAAACGCATCGACAGCCGCGCGGTAGCTGCCGTGCGCGCGTCCCGTGGCGCCGAAGGCCTTGACCACGGGAATGCCGTTGACGAACTCCACCACGGCATTGTTGATGCGTCCCATGCCGGCGACGAATTGCGCCATATTGCCGCTGCTGGCCTTCATGGCGCGGCCGAAGAACAGGAAAAAGCCGGGAAACGGCAAGATCGCGATGAGGGCCAGGCGCCAGTCCATGGCGAACAGGTAAATCACGGAAATGGCGATGGCGCCCACGGCGCGCCCCGTCGTCGTATAAAAATGCGCGGTGAGGCTGTGCAGGGTGTTGATATCGTCCTGCATCGCCTGCTTGACTTCGCCCGAGGCCCGGCTGGTGAACCAGCCCAGCGGCACTTGCCCCAGGCGCTGCATGGCTTGCAGGCGCAATTGATGGGTGAGGCGGTTGTCGGCCAGGTGCGCGGCCAGCTCGCCCAGCGACATCAGCGCCATGCCGAGGAACAGGCAAGCGACGCTGGCGATGATGGTGGGCCAGAGATCACCTTGCGCCAGCGCAGGGTCCAGCGCGATGCTGGCGACGTGCGCGATGCCCGCCAACGGCACCAGCGTCAGCATGGAACCGGTGCCGGCCAGCACGGCGGCGGCGATCAGGCGCCCGCGGATGGGCTGCAGTATCCGGCTGATGGGGCCAGGCTGTTTGGTTTCGGCCGGGGCCGCGTCATGGGTGCTCATGAAAAAAGGACAGGCATGGTGTCAGAAGAAAAGAGTGGCTCTCACCCTATATCCCGAACGAGATGACAAAACCCTCAATCGGGCCCGCAATATTGTCAGGCAGCCGCTTGCACCGTGACCCAAAAGCGCGTGCGCGCAACGATTTGCACGGGCAAGGCCAGCGCCAGGTTGTGCAGCGCGCGGTCCGTGTCGCGCAGCGAAAACACCCCGTTGACGCTCAAGCCGGCCACGGCCGGATCGCAGCGCAGCAGGCCGGGCCGGTAGCGGCCCAGTTCCGCGACCAGGGCATCGAGGCGCATGTTATCGGCCACCAGCACGCCCTTGCTCCAGGCCGCCGCGCTGGCCGGCACGGGTGCGGCAGACTGCACGATGTCGGCCGAAAAGACGGCGCCGTAGCCCGTGGCGACGCGCACGGGCCGCTCGGGCGCATGCGCGAGGCGCACTTCGACGGCACCCTCGAACACGGCCACGCGCGACGTGTGTTCGTCTTGCCGCAAAGTAAAACGCGTACCGAGCGCCCGCACCGTGCCGTGGCGGCCCTGGACGCGGAACGGCCGCTGCGCCGGATCGTGCGCCGTGGTGACGAGGATTTCGCCGCTGCGCAGGATCAGCAGGCGCGAGCTGGCGTCGAAGCGCACGTCGATGGCGGAGGCCGAGGCCAGCATCACCCGCGTGCCGTCAGGCAAGGTCATCTCGCGGACCTCGCCCGTGGCTGTGCCATGGCCGGCCGTGGCGACTTGCCAGGCGTCCGTGCCGCGCGCCGCATACAGCATGCCGCCCACGGGCAGCAGCACGGCCAGCAGTTTCAGGGCGCGGCGGCGGTGCAGGTAGGCGGCGGGCGCCGGTTCGCGCAGCGCGTGGCGGGCCACGTCGCGCGGCACGCTGTGCAGCTTGCCTTCGAACGCCTGCAGGCGCTGCCAGGCGAGGTCGTGGTGCGGATGGGCCGCGCGCCAGCGGGCGCAATCGGCCCGGTCTTCGTCGCTGGCGTCATCGGACCACAGGCGCGCCATCCACCGGGCCGCCTGCTGGACGATGGCGGGCGCAATCACCACTTCCACGGTTCAGGCACCCTGCCCGTGCAGGGCCTGGTAGCAGGCCAGCAAGCCGGCGGCGATGTATTTTTCCACGGAAGAAACAGATACTTGCAGTTCGGCGGCGATGTCGCGGTAGCTGAGGCCATCCAGCTTGCACAGTAGCAAGGCGGTGCGCGCCTTGGCGGGCAGCCGCTGCAGCACGGCGTCGATTTCCGTCAGCGCCTCGATGACCAGCGCGCGCTCTTCCTCGGACGGCGCCAGCGCTTCGGGCACCAGGGCCAGCACTTCGAGGTAGGCCATCTCGATCTGGCGGCGGCGGTACAGGTCGATGACCATGCCGTTGGCAATCTGCGTCAGGTGGCGCCGCGACTCCCCGGCCGGCGGCACGCGCCCCGTCTTCATCAGGTGCAGGTATACGTCGTGTGCCATGTCGGCCGCATCGAAGGCATTGCCCAGCTTGCGGCGCAGCAAACCCCGCAGCCAGCCATGGTGGTCGGTGTACAGACTGCTGACTTGCTGCTGAAGCGCTGACTCGGCGGTGCTCACGATACCCTTCCTGTGGCCGATGGCCAGCCAGGCGGCGGGCGCATCAATATAAATGAGAATTATTCTCATTGTATAGGAAAAAGCAAGACAGGCGCAACCATCCCGGCCGGAACGCGCGGCATGAGCAGGCGACGGGATCAAATAACTGGGCAATAAAAAACCCTGCAAATCAATGACTTGCAGGGTTCATGCTGGCCCCGAACGGGGCCGGACGGGAATTTAGACGTTGAACAGGAAGTACCACCATCCAAGCCTCACAGCTACGTCGGAATGCGCATTGAAATCTATTTTTATACCCGGTTTCATACCCGGTTTTGCTCATCTCTGCGGTTTTACTGGCCAAAAGCACTACCGCATGATGGGTGGCGCCTCAAGCTGCCTCACCGGCGCCTACTTACGTTACACTTACAAAGTTGCCAACAGCCAACCTCACACCGCCACCATGAATGTCCATCGCAAACTACTTATCTTGGGAATCAATCAACTCTTAGAAAAAGGGCTGATACGCTTTGAATATACCGAAGAGGAATCGCGTGGCGCAGGCGGCTACATCACCACAGTGATTGCCGGCGAAACTTCCATAGTCAACTGGGACCCTGTAGGTTCAGGGGAACTGCGCATTTCCGTTTGGTGGAAGTTCAATATAGACAACCATCCGCAGGCCAATCTCAACGGCGCTCAACAAGAAAAATTCCTCACCTCCAGTCCTTTAGCGAAATCGCAGCACTATCCTAAATTTGTAGGGGCAACCGCTAGTGGCTGGCTTGAGCGAGAAAGAGGTCGTTATCTTATGGGGAAAGGCTCCGAGAGCATTTTCGAGAAATATTTGCGGAAGGGTGAGAAGCAGGTATTGGAGATGGTTCCGACACCAGCGCCCAACGGCTATAAGGCCGAAGGCAAATTTATCTTCTAAGAACTGTGACATCAGCGCCGCACTTGACATCCGCTCAAGCCATTGATACTTAGCTTTCTCCATCAACATTCAGGAGAAATCATGTCCTCTTCAAATTACAAGTATCGTAGTCTTCAGATTGAGGTGAGTCTTAGCTCCTACGGCAGGGGCTGGCTGGCTGAGTACTCGATTGGTGGCGGCCCGTTCCAGCGGTGCGATGGTCGACCGCACAGGAACCAAGAACTTGCGATGAACGAGGGGAAGTCGGCGGCGCAGGCGCGTGTCGATTCCATGCTGGCGCTAACTCCCCCGCTGTCCGTATAATCAAATGTTGCGTCAGTCGTCGTGCATCTTTTGGGCGTCATACCGGCACTGCTGGCACTTGAAGTCGTCATCGATGTATGACAACAGCAGACTCTCATCGTCGATAATCGAGTCGTTCATACAGGAATCGTTACCGTCTTCCACCAGGCCAATCACTCCCTCGCAACGCACATTTTCGATTAGCGGCCGAACTGCGGTGTTAAAAAGGAATGCCTGCTTTATCGACAAGATGGTCATATCGCCTTTCTGTGCAGAAACAAGTTTCGCAATTCCCACCGAGGCGGCCGCATCAACCTTTTTATAGGCAGCGAGCGCCTCTATACGCTCTACATCGTTGTGGATAAGATGATTCAGAACTTCAAGGTTCATTTTTGTCTCCGGCGCGTTACGGGAAGGAAATTATATGCCGGAATTACAACCATCCATAAATGTTTACGGCTTTCCTGCGGGTGAATGCAAAAGCAAGCTTGGAGCGCCTCATTCTCAGTAAGGAGCGCACGAAGGGAGCGAAGGGAGCGCAGAAAAAACAGTGCTCCCTTCGCTCCCTTCGGCGTCCCCTTCATGTCATGGCATCCAGTCCAGGCGCTCGAAGAAACCATGAAGAAACCGAAGAAACCGCACTAATTTCTGTGGTTTCTTCGGTTTCTTCGGCGGTTTCTTCAAGGTGCGGGCGTGGGTAGATACCAAGTCCAGCCGCCTTTCGTAGTCCCCTTTTCCTTCGCCGACTCTATTCCCGCCCGCTCCTTCGCGCGATTGGCTGCCGTCCACGAATAGCCAGCGTCGCTCACCTCGGCCTTGACCTGCTTCGCTGGCATGGTTCCGCCATTCTCCGTCAACAGGTCAATCAGCAGGCGCTGCAGGTCGGCCGGCGCAGTGCTATCCCCGCCGCTCTCGTCATGCTCCACCTCGCCCAGAATCTCCCGGGCAGTGCCCTCAATGACGCCTTCCCATACCGCATGCGTCGCCTCGATGCCGCCGGCAATGGTCACCAAGTCGAGAGAGTAGGCCACGCCGCCATCGTCCGGCGCAATATTCGATTTCGCCCGTGCCATCACCCGGCGGTTGCTGCCTTCCTCCTTTGCCGTCACCAGCACCATGCGCGCCAGGGCGCCGAATGCCTGCGAACCGATAACCCGGTCCTGCGGGGCTTTCCCTGCGCCGCCCTTGGCGAAGTGCGTGATGCCGATGACAGCGCAGCCGTGGGCGTCGGCGAAGTCCACCACCGCCTGCAGGCTGCGGCGCACGTCGTTGGCCCGGTGCATGTCGCCGGCGACGGCCGACACAATCGGGTCTATCAGCAGCAGGCTCACGCCGCCGATGGCGTCGACCGCGCGGCGAAGGTCGGCAATATCCTGTGAAGGGTCGAACGGCACGCTTTCCCCGTCCTGCGCGATACCCTCAATGAAGTGGCAGCGCGCCAGGTCGGCGCCGGAGGCAATCAGCCGCGGCACTAGCGTGTCGTCGGCGACATCCTCGCTCGACCATATCAGCACGTTTCCCATCTGCTTGCACTCGCTACCGTCTGGCCAGCGTCCGCCGGCTGTCAGCACGGCGGCCAGCGCCAGGGCGAGCGTGGTCTTGCCGGTACCGGCGGCGCCGGCCAGGATGGTCAACTTCCCGGCCGGCACCCAGCCAGGCCACAGCCAGGTGATGGGCAATGGCTTGATGTCGGCACCGCACCGGATTTTTACCACCCGTTCGCCGCGCTGCATGGAACGGTCGAACGGGCGCGCTGTCTCGCCGGCCTGCGCCAGCTGGATGCGCGCCAAGCGTGCCGCTTCGTCTTCCTTGCTCAAGGTAAAGCCGCCCATCTGGTCCCCGATATGATTGTCCGCCATCATGCTTTCGCCAACTTCAAAAACGCCGTGCGATTATGGTCACTGTCGACCAGGAGCAAGCGCTGGGGCCGTGCTTGATACAGCCGGTCGGCCAGCGTGCGCAGCGCGCCGTACCTGGTCAACGTGCCAGGAAACAGCAGCACTACGTCCAGGCCGGCCACCGCGCGACATTCCAGCGGCGTCGGCAAGTTGGCCGGGTCGATTTCGATGGCGTTGCGCTTGGGCGGCAACATACCCATGCCCAGCCACAGGACGCCGCCCACCGGCGCCAGGCCATACTCGGCGCGGATGCGCGCCAGTTCCGCCAAGGTGCTCATGCTGCACCGCCGGGCATGTCAAAGTGATAGGGCAGCACCAGCAGGATGCGACTACGGCCGGGCTCGGCAAAGTGGTCGATGTAGCGCAGCGCCTGCTCTAGCGTCAGGCTCACTAGGCCAGCAGGCGCGCGCGCTTGAATCGTCACCTTGCTGGCGTCCTCAAGGCCAAGAGTTCCACCGCCATAAACAAGCGCCGGCGGCGGCCCGACTTCCGGCGGCTCGGGGAGCTGGTACCGGCTGGCTGCTTGCCGCTCGCTCTGGTGGCGAATACGCACCGAGCGGATGGATATCTCGCGGTAGGCGGGGCAATCCGCCGAGGCCCGATGCTCGCCGGCCAGCTGGTGCGCGGCATCAAGCGTCAGGTCCATGGCCAGGACTTCGCCGCTTTCGGTGAGAACGTCGTACAGTGGTTCTGCGGTATCGCCGTTTGGCGGCATGTATGCGGCGCTCATTTTGGTCCCCGGTCTTCGTTGTCAGCAACCAGGCGGATGCTGGCCGGCGCGGTGGTTGGCTTTTCCAGCGGGTACATTTTGGCGACCATGTTGGCAAAGTCCACAATATCGTCGCGCCACTTCGGGGCCGTCGCGCGGTAGCGGTCAATCATCAGTTGCTCTTCGCGGCTGAGCGTCGCCGGCACCAGCGTGACCGGCGGCCGCAACAGCACGGGCCTGGCGACCTTGCGGGTCCTTGGTGGTTTCGGTGGCGTGGCGCTCATGCTGCACCTCCTTCCGATGCGTTGACGGTCGCTCTGTGCTCATTGAGCCACTCAATGTGCTTCTCGGCATGGGTGGCCAGCAGATGCGCCGCTGCTGCGGCCGGGCGCATGATGCGGTCAGTGTCGGTTACATCGAGCAGCGGCAAGTCTTCCTCGCCGGCGTCCGCGTCCAGATTCATCGCTCGGGCGAGTGTGCTGCTATTCGCCATTTCCAAGCAAACCTTGACGCCTTGGGCGATGTCCATGGCAACAGCGACAAACTGCGCGCCTGGGTCGTACTGCAGGCTGCTATGCAAAAACGAGAACGGCTGATGTGCGGCGGAGGTCGGTGGCAACTTGGCAAGCACTGCAGGGCGTTGAATAGGCGAGCTCATGCTGCACCGCCTTCCGCGACCAGGGCGGCAATGTTGGCTTGGCCCTCACGGATGAGGGCGGCATTGCGCAGTGCACAGGTGGCGAAGCAGTTGATGGCGGCGACGGCATCAGCGGCGGCCGGCGCCAGGTCGGCCAGCGCGTCCAGCTTGTCGAACAGGGCCGCCAGCAGTATCTCGATATCACCGGCTTGCGCCTCGATGTCGCCGGCGAGCTGGCCGATGATACGCAGGCCGCCCACATAGTCGCCGTCCGCTGTCACCGGCTGGCCGCTGGCGCGGCGCCAGATGGCGTGCCCCTCTGCGATGCCAGATGCGAAGGCGTCAGCCGCTGCGGTGCCGACCTGGTAGGGCTGGCCGATGCGCGCGCCCTCGATGCGGTAGGCAAGCGCTGCCCGGGCGCCGTCCATGTATTCGCCTGAGCGCGGGTCGCGGCTGGCGTTGAACGCTGCAGAGAAGAGCCGGTCGACGGTGATGGCCACTGCCTGGCTGTTCACGGCGCTCATGCTGCACCGCCAATCTTTGCTGCAGCAGTGCGCCAGATGGTTTTGCCTTCCTCGATGCCGGCAAAGAAAGCATCGGCGGCGGCCGTGCCTACCTGGTAGGGCATGTCGAAGTCTTTGCGCTCGATGCGATGCTCAAGTGCCATGCGGGCGCCGGCCTTGTATTCCTGGCTACGTGGGGTGCGGCCGTTATAGAACGCGGTTTGGTAGAGCTGGTCGACGGACAGAGCACCGGCGAATGATGGGGATTGTTGGGGTTGGGACGTACGGGCAGAATTAGCCATGGTGTGCTCCTTGTGATTGATTTGAAAATCAACCATCCCGACGCCAATCGGGGTGGAAGACCGTGCAAGGTTGGCGTGCTGGCCACAAGTAACCAGTGGGCATTGCTGCCCCCTCACACGGCCCTCCATAGGAGAAAAGCCAATGCGTTGCGCGAAAAAAAAGCCATCAATGTTTGAAGGCTTCGCGCCTTGTAGTTGCAGGACGCCAATCCCGGTTCCCTCTTTTTCGGGAACGTTTTTAGGATAGACGGTCGAATGGCAAGGCGTCAAGGCTTTTCGTCGGCCGCCATTTTAGCATCCATTAGATAAAATTGCATTATTGATATTTTTACCTCATTCTGTCTTGGCACTTGGGATGTGTGACAATTGGAGTGTTTTGTCGAGGGCAACATGTTTATAATCTGACATACATATAACTATTTTGTCCAAGACACGAATACATGAAATCGAATACTCGTACAGTGAAATATTTTGATTGCCAAGTCAGCGCCCATGCTAATGACAAAAATTTAGGCGCAATCGATTTGCCGCCGCGCTCTATGGCGGATTTGCTGGCTAATATGAAGGCGCACCTCATAGTAGACCCATGCCACCGTAGAAATAGGACAAAAACAGAAACTTTTCACATTGCAGATATTCAAATAGATACAACTAGGAATAAAGCTATTATTCTTATAAATCGTTCGGATACGCTTGCTGCGGACCAAGCAATATCAGACCCAAGCTCGGCACACTTTAATGTTTCGCCAAAACAAGGCAATGAAGGGAATGCCTCATCCGCGCACGTAGCGATTAATTTAATTCCGGTTCGCGGAAATACATACGTTACCCTGATTGAAGATTCAATTGGAATAAGCAGTAAAGATGTTTGCATGCTGATAGGAATGGTTTTGCGAAGCTCAGCAATCGCGAATAGGACGTTTTTTTATGTCAATGATGCGAGTGGAGACCCTGCACTAAGAAGATTTGCAAAATATAAATTCTTATTCCGAGGACACTTATCCGCAAGCTTTGAAAAAGAATTAAATGCTGGCGTTTTAAGCGGGTTGGAAATATCTGACTTTACTAAAGCTGCTGTCGCTTTTGATGCAGCCGCAACTGCGATAGAACAAAAGAAAGTCATTTACTTAAAACCAAGAGACAAAAAGCATCCGGTATGGGACACTGTTAAATCTGTCTGTAAAACTGCTGATGCAAATCAGTTTACTAGCGTACGAGTGGTCTACACTGATGATGCTAACTTCGCCAGAAAAGTCGAGCTCGATGCAAGAACTTTACAACTTGTAAATGAAGACCGATTTGTAAAGAAAGCTCGGTTGGAAAATTTTACCGTTCGCCTGGATACCGGCTTTGAGACCGTGCAGGGCGAGATTTCCGGGAAGATGTATGCCCTTCTATGATTGAATAAAATGCTCTGGTATCAACTACTAAGACCTTTCAGTTATATATTAATCCAACACCCTGTAATAAAGAGGGTAAATTGGCTCGTCCCTGCTGTACTAACTTTTGCTGCACTATTTTTGATACTTCCATTTAGAC
Source organism: Janthinobacterium sp. TND4EL3 (assembly GCF_900156175.1). Taxonomy (GTDB): domain Bacteria; phylum Pseudomonadota; class Gammaproteobacteria; order Burkholderiales; family Burkholderiaceae_D; genus Janthinobacterium. Next base: position 583,348 of record NZ_FTMV01000001.1, on the reverse strand, counting down.
AATCTATAAATATTTGGGCTGCGGATGGGCTTATTTCATCCGCACAGGGTTTTGTGCAAGGGTTGCCTGGATTCTACATTGCTGCTCTTGCCGCAATTGCTACTTTTGGACAACAAACAACACTTGATAAAGTTATACCTTCTCCTACGCCGACATTGCATACAAGTTATTCAGGTACGTGGGTAGAAATGAAACTTACGCGAAGAAGGTTTTTATGTTTGATGTTCGCCTATTTGACAGCAGTAAGTATCGTCCTGAGTCTCTTGGCTTACTATTGCCGCGCAGTCGCAGCGCCAGCTCGTAACCTATTTACTCCCATGTTCGTTGACGCTTTATCGCTACTGGCATTAGGTATATATCTGCTTTTTTTATTTCAACTTGTTGTAGTGACTTTATGGGGTCTTTATTATTTAGGGGATAGGATGCATCAGCCTGACCCTTATGACCCACCTGCCTCGCCGCCAAGTCCTTAATTCTCCGCCGTGTTGCCAAGACTGTCGATGGTAGTGTTTGCCGCTCGACTGCATGCACGTCGCCGTTTGCCACCTGAGCCTGCTCGCGAAAGCAACCGTACGCACCGCTCGGATAGGGGGAAATAGCCACTGCATGAACAAGGCCGTCAAATCTGCCGGCACCTCATTTACCCGCCAGCGGCCTGGCTCGGCCACGGCCGTTCAACGTTCGCTCAACGGCTGTTGCCATCCGCCGGCGTACCGTCTGGCTTAGGACGAGGACGGCTCACTTTTGAGCCATCGTCGCGCGGCGGCGTGCGGCCGGCGAGGTACGCAACGTCAGCTAAATATTCAGCCCACGTCGGCCGGACGCGCTGCACGCCATTGAGCCCGGCATGTCGTGGGCGCCAGCTAGTCCCGATTCGGGACAGGTGTCCTGTTTCGGGACGTGTCCCGATTCGGGACAGGGGGTGTCCTCAGATTTGAGGAGACCCCGCCGCCGGAGTGGCTGGTTGTTTCCGGTGCTGGAAAAAGCCTGGCTGGGGTTCTCCCCCGTTCCGGGGAAAAGGTCGGCGCTCGACCGGCGCCAGTGCTGTGCACGACCTCCAAAAATTTCTGGCCGTCTGGCCGCCGGGGGGTATCCATAAATTTTCGAACACCCCCATGCGGCGCCGGTAAGGGGCTGCACAGTACGCAGACCCTTTGACCTGGTGCACGCCCTGATGGGCACTGAGCGAAGAATTCCGCTGAGTGAAGGGCGGCCTTATATCTCGCGCTCCGGCGGCGGCACCACTGGCCGCCGGCGCCATGCGTCTGACATCACACGGGCAGCAACCTGCTCATCGATGCCGCAATATTTCAGCCACCTTGCGACAAAGGGCAAACCGCGAATCGCGCGCATCTCGATAATCTGGTCAATGATGCTGGCCAGCCCTGCATCCCGCCGACGCTCGTTAGGCATATCTCCTCCCCTAAGAAGCTTCAGGATAAGCCTTCAACGCACAGCCCGATTGATTCGCCCCAAATATTCGGGCCGTTGACCTCCTGGCGAATTGGCCGGAGCTGGTCGGCAATGGGCTGAAAATTTAGCCGATTGCGCAGAGCGATGTCGGGCGCGCGGCCGGGTGCACCCATCTGACCCGTACGGGTCGGGGTTTGTATCTCTTCACCGTGAAGAGATGCGCCATTTGCAGGGCATCGACTCCCCTGAGCGCACTGGGCCGCAACCTCTTGAAAATTTAGGGGATTGGTGCGGCCCTGGTGGTGCCGGATGGCGCTGGGCGCGCCGGCGGTAACGGAGGGGTAACGTTACAGTTACGCTACCGTAGCGGAACCGTTTCGAAAGGGTTTCTGAACCGATGCGCCGGCGCCGGTGTCAAACTGTCGCCGGGAGCGCATCAGCAGCAGATTGCGCAGCGCCGCCCCTTGCATCTTCGGAAATCCGGAGATACCGGCTACGGGCGGGGCTATCTTGTGACCGGTCACAATATCAGCCAACGTGGCCCCGTGCTGGCAGCACGGCTCAAGATGGCCGATGCGTCCAAATCTGGACGCATCTCGCCAGTAACCGGGGCTTTGCATGTGGCACGTATCTCTGCATTTGCGGAGATGGCAGGCGCTCGGCCGCCATCTTCGTTTAAACGAAGATGATAGGCCCAGCCTGCATCTGTGTTCCGAACACAGATAGCCGGGCCCAAGTTGCCAGGGCGCTGTCCGCGTTCCAAAATTCTCTGGAGCGTCGGCGTCGAGGGTGTCCAGCCTTTGGACGCCCTGCTGGTGCTGTTGGTGGTCGCCGCGCCCGCGCCTTTGTGCCGACGAAATTCGTATGCACACCTAAAGCCAGCGAGCCGGCTGGAACATGCGTGGCCTATAGGGCGGCCCAGCATCCAGGCGCTCCAGCGCAAATACCAGAAAATCCGGTATTTAGAATCGAGCCGGGCACGCGATACGCGGCGAAGTCCGTTTTGTGGACTTCGGACGTCCGCTTGGCTTCCGCGCTTGGGGGGTGGGGGCCTTCAATGTCTGGCCGGTGCCTTGGTCTAGACCGCCTGTACCTCACGCGCAGATTTTATTTCCCGATAACGCATTTTGTTAAAGGCTGTGCAGCAGATTAACCGATGTCCACCATAGGAGAAAACCTCATATTCAGGTGCACGAGGATGTTAAACACGGCGACGTTTTGTTAATCGTGCCGCGCGCCACAACGAGGTGCGCCGCCACCGCATCATTGGTGGCCGGGCACGGCGGCGGCAAGGGCATAACGATTCGTGACCCCCTTCGGATTTGCGACCTTCTTTAAGAGGGTTGCAAATTTGCGGGGTACTTTAAGTCCCTTGCAAACCAGCGGACGCTTGGTCCGATTTGAAATCGCGGCAAGACCTGGCGCTGCAGCGCATCGAAGGAAGAAAAACCGGCACATTGCCGGTATTGGCCGGCCAGCAGCTCGGCGCCTGGGTAAAGCCTACTCAGCGTAGGTTTTGGCCCAGCAGCTGGCGCCGGGCGCGCGGCTGCGGTTTTAATCTGCTCACGTGAAGAGTTTGTTCCGGGCTGGCTGCACAGGTTGATGCCGCTCCCCAAAACGGGGGGAGCGGGAAAAGGGGGTGCAGGAATAGCGCCCCCTTGCGACGGTTCCTTGCTCGCATTTGAAATGCGGGCAAGCCTGGCCGGCGCCGGGCCAGCCAAGGGGGCAGCGAAACGCGATGCCCTTGCGACCAACTTTAAGTGGGTCGCAAATCGCGGCGGCCTGCACTGGTAGCGGGAAGATTTTCCGGCTACTCGCCGCAGCACCAGCTGAGTGGTACATACGGGATATTCCCGGATGTAACGTCCATGACGAGGGCGCGCCGCTGTGAAGTCAGATTTCAAATCCGGCTTGGCAGGTGCCGAACAAAGCCGGACGTGCCGCGCGGCATCGGTCAAATACCGTTTTGGCCGGTATTTGAGACTGCTATCTCGGCTTGCCGTTGCTTCGGCCGCCGCCGGACGTACCGCCGGTGGTGCTCGGCCAGCCGCCCGCATTGCCCGGGCCTTTGCCGCTGCCCGCACCTGGTCGAGCACTGTCGCCGCTGGAATTGCCGCCGCCCGCGCTCTGGCGCGTGCCGGTACCGACGCCGCCGCTCTTACCTGCACTTCCGCTCGTTCCGCTTTTACCCATGATTAACTCCTCAAAATGGCGGCCATATGGCCGTGGCGCCATCGTATGCCATCGGCCTTGTTGAGGGCGCGAGGGAGACTAGTCGGGCCGGGAAACAAGTTCCAAGGTTTTCAGCCGGTTTTTGAACCACTGATGGCAAGCCCAACCAACCCCGATTATGGCGCCGAGCTCCACGCCCATGCGGGCGTAGGAAGCGAATACACCGAAGAAAGGACGGAATGCCAAATGTGTAAGAACAGAAACGAACATTAGTATCGTAAGGGCAATGAACCAAGCGAAAAACGAGTAAAAACCTTTTTGGGTGAAGCCAGCATCCCAGCGCATGGCATATGCAGCTTGCCCTGCCCATAGTCCGATGATGAATGCAAAAGCACCGCTCGTGTAACCAAAAAAGGTCATGAACGATGTGACTTCTTCATCATAGCTATAGCGGCCACTGCCGTTCGTGATTATTGTAGGGCCATCCAAATCAACTGCCCCTGGAACGCCTACAGCATCGCCAAAGTATGTAAGTCCAAGCCCTATCAAAAGGAAGATGATAACTCCCACTATCCAACCCATTGCAGTACGCATAGCTCATTCTCAAAGATAAAAAGATGACGTGGAACTCTTCACTGACACGCAGGGCGCGCCGGCGGCGCTCATTCCGACATCTTATCGCAAGGGCAATTGATAGAGTCCATCACCGGGCACGGAGCTGTCAAAATATTGACGGCGCTGCGCCCGTTTCCTCTCGACCCTGATGATGTGTATCTCGGTGGAATTCCGACTCTTCGCGCCCTCCGTCTGGCTGCTTGCACTGGCCGGTACCGGCGTCGCCGGCAGATTTCAAATCGCACCGTTGCGCCAGGCTGATGGCGAACACTGGCCCGAGAATTTGGGCCAGCGGCATTTGAATACGCGCATCAGGTTGCAATCACTCACCAACGACATGCGACATAAAGGGGGGGGGGGGGTGATTCACCAGCCCCTTTGGTCTCGGCGCTGCTGCGAAGACGCCGGGAATTTTTCCGGCGTCGGGCCACCCCGGCTAATTCTATCCGGCGTCGCGGCGGCCGGCATGACTGCCCACTGGCGACGGTCCTAAAAAATTAGGAGCGCGAGCGTGGTCACCTGCAGGCGGGCAGCGGCGACGAACGAAAATTTTCGCTGGTCGGCGTGCAGGCCTGCAACCCTGAAAGCGATGAAACATGGGGTTTCAAATATCAGGACGGTGCTGGCCAGCTATTCCAGGCGCTGGGCCGTACATGCCAGCCTAGACAGGATGTAGAACGGGCTGCGGCGCATGGGCTTCGATGCACCTTTGAACGGGCTTGCAAGGGGCTTCACTGCGTACGAAATTCGTTCGTAGTCGGCGCCGGAAATAATTGCTGGTGCTAGGCAGTGGCAGGGCATTTTCTTTTTGCTTCGCCTAGCGTTTTCACTCCCCCAAATCCGCCGGCCAGAGATTCAACGATGTAAATACATTATGTACTCGAATCCCGATGCTTTCTAAGCAAAGCAAATATCGTCGCAAGAAAAAACGCAAACACAAAAATACGAGTCCAGTGATAGTCGCTTAGGTCCCCGAGAGTGTGGACATAAAGCAAATTTCCAAAAATCGCACCGACGGTCGTGAAGACGTAAATACTAAAAATCTTTTTCATTTGTACCCTTGGTTAAGCGACACCTGAATTATGACGATATTGGTTACCCTGGCTGATAGATTCCTTTCCAAGAAGCATCGTCGTGACAGCATCATATGTCAAGCACGAGTGACTCATTTACAACTTACCTCCATTCTCCATCAGTGTCTAAAATAATGACCGGCATTTGATTTCGCAGCAGCGCAAAGCCAGCATTGGCGCGGCCTGCAAGCTTATTGGGCAAGCATGCCATTTGAATTCCGTTTGAATTGGGGGAAATTTTCTGCGCGTGAGGAAGCAGGTGGTCTAGGCCGGAAAGGCTCCAGAGATTCGACCCCGCCCCGCCTATGGGGTCTGTCGGACCCGCTGGCGCGCACCAGGCGGCCCGCCATGCCTTCGCCGCGCGTCACGCCTTGGCCTGGCCCATCAGGGTGCAGTCCGATGCCACAGCGCCGCAATCGCCCTCGCTTCCGACAGTCTTCCACCGGCATTCCAGCGGAAACAGGCAACTTTCCAGCGGAAAAGAGCGATTTTCCAGCGGAACGAAGCGCCGACAATGGCAGACCGGCCAAGCTGGCAAAGCCTACAGCCCGTCGGTTTTGACGCGGCGCTACAGTGCTTGGCGCTGCGACCGATGCCGTCCAGCATTTGGACGCCATCCGTTTTACCTTTTTTTGTCCACGTTTATGACAGCTGAGGGATGTAACGGTCCTGCACATATGGTCTTCCAGAGATTGAACAGCCCCTAGCCCTCTAGGCTGTACGGCGGGCCCCACTAGTCCAGTCGGTAGAAAATCCAAGTTATCCGCAGAACGCAGTTACATTCCGTGGCGAGGTGGCATTCCGTCGCCTATACCTAATGAGGACAGTTATGAACATTGCAATGACTTGGGACGCTCACCCATCCGCAAGCGAGGTGGAAACACTGGAGGAAATACTCAGGACCGACGCCGAGCTTCATCCATTCTTCCGTCCATGCCACGATGGGCCGGTCGCTTATCACCTGGCCCGCACCGGATATTTGCTTGACCGCGTAAAAGGTGTGGTGGCCTGCAGGTGCGGCGCGCGGATTGGGCGATTGGGCGGAAGCATCAGCGGGTCACCCATATTTTGCTGGCGCTCTATACCGTGGGCTGCTTACGGATGGCACACCAAAGGGGGGCTTTGGTGTGCCGCTGGGTTACGGCTGACAGTGCATCGCCGCCCGCCTGCTGCCCGCTACGCCTCAGTGCTGGCCATGCACTGCCCTGATTGAGTCGAGCGCTGCCTCGATTGCCGCCGGCTTGGCATCGAACCAGACGGCGGCTAGGTCGGCGGCATACGGTTCCTCAGCGCGGCCCCTGGCGCTGACGCGCTTGGCAGACCTGGCCAGCGCGGTGACGAACTCGCCGCGGTCACTGTCCCACAGCTCGGCTGCATGCTCGTCGTCGCGCAGGCGCTGGTAGCTATCGACGTGGTGCCGTACCTGTTCCCCCTCAAGGGGGCGCAGCTGGGCGACTGTCGAAGCTCCCCTTTGAGGGTGAGCTTTCTCGATGGTCAGTGCCGGTGACCGATACGGGGCGTGTTCGGCAATCCCTGCTGGCGCTGGCTGGCTGGCAGTGGCGCTGTCGTTGATGCGTGGCGCTGGCATCGGTAGCCAGTCAAGTGCTGGCGCGCCGTGGTGGTCGTCCTCGCCGGCGCGCTGGCTCACTTGCTGGTAGACCTGCAGCTGGCCAGAATATTCCGGTGAGTGCTGCTGCCCTGAAAATTTAGGCCAGCTGCACTGCGCTGAGATTTCAGCCGAGTAACTGGTGCTGCCAGGTGCTGGCGAGATAGGCTCAAGTTTCAGCGCATCTCTTGTTGTTGGCGCAGTGCTGGCGTTGCTCATGCTGCTGCATGTTGCCAGGCCAAGCGTACGAATTTCGTTCGGCTGTCTGCCGCGCCTGTGATTCTGGGAGTTTCCCTGCTTCACGCCAACTGGCGCCGCACTGCTGGTCGACCGCGCGCATCGCGCAGCAGCCTGCTCGTCATCGGCAAGGCGACGAATTTCGTCGGGCTGGTCAGCACCGGCATCGTACTGACCTTTCCCCAAGGCGGGCTTGCTGCTGGTGGCCTGGCGCACGGTGGCATAGGCGGGCGTGTCGCTGGCCTGCCTGCTGGTGGCCCTGCGCTTGGTCGGCGTGGCCGGTACCGGCGCAGCTTTGCCGGGCAAGGTGTCCTGCGCCGGCGTGCCGCTGGCCTGCTGCAGCGTCGCGGTGCGCTTGGGCTTTGGCGTGCTGGTGCTGGGCGCGGCCGTGCTGCTGCTCGACCTGGTGCTGGTGCTGGGCGTCGATGGAGTCGCGGCCGGCCTGCTGGCGGTCGAGCTGCGCTTACCGGTGCGCGGTGCTGCTGGTGTGCTGGCGGGCATGGCGGTCGATGCCTTGGCGTTACGTGGCGTTACATGCTCGATGCTGGGCACGTGCTGGCGAGTGCGCGCCACAGCGTCGACGACTTGCCGTACCGCTCGGGTGCCGTCGGCAGGAACGATATCCCCGATGGCCGAGCGCGTGGCCGGGGTGTCGACGGTAGGCTCGATACCAGAATCACCAGTCTGCGGGCGGCCACCTGGCGCCGCCTGTTCCTCGATGGCGTGCACGCTGTGCTTTTGGCCCAGCTGGTGGCCGACCTGCTGCAGTGCAGGCTTTGCCGTCTGCGTGTCGGCCTGGTCAGCAGCTGGCGCAATACCGGCGGCGCTCGTGCGTGGTGATGGGCTGGTGCTGGCGGCTACCCTGCTGGTGCGCTTCCGCGTCTTGGCGGTAGCCACCTGGCTGGCCGGGCTGGCGGCGCTCTGGTCGATGCTGGCGGCCTGGTGGTGAGCGGTCGCCGGTGTGCTGGTGGTCGACGTCGTGCTGGCCACCTTCCCGGCGGCGCGCTTGCGCTTCGGCGTGGTGCTGACCAGCGCAGCCGAGGCGGTCGCCGTGGCCTGGCCGGCATTGCCGTGCTGGTCCTGGCAGGCCTGCGAGTAGGCGGCCGCATCCTGATGGCGCAGCTGCCCGGTCTGGTGGTGCGCATCCTGCTGGCCAGCTTGGCCGGTGCCGGGGTTCGTGTTGGCCACGAGCGGGGTATGCAAAATATTTTGCACACTGGTCGATGGCTGGCGCTGGCCGGCACCTGCTACCGACGCGCCGACCATGCCCGGAGCACCCGCTGGTGGGATGTCCTCAAAACTGAGGGCATCATCGGCTGTGCAGTGGCTGGCCATCTCGTCGCTACCCTGCCGGCCTGGTGGTGGAACGGCTGCGCCGGTGGTGCTGCGCTCCCGCTGCTGGTCGGTGGTCGATTGCGGAGCCGCTGGGCTGGAGCTGGCTTGCTGGCCGGGGGCGGAATTGCTGGCGCTCGATGGGTTGGCCGATGGTGGGAAATTTGGCGCGGAAATTGGAAGTCCTAACAGAGCATAGGAGTTTTCATTTTCAGGCAAAAAAACACCTCCCGTTTGCGCGCGCAAATGTCCTATAGGAGATTTTTTGTAAATCCTGTCGGGGCTTTCCGGCCGCACCTTGCGGGTCATCGTCGCAACGAACGAACCCTTGACCACCGGCGCCGGCATGGCCAGGCCCAGCGCCACGAGCAGAGGCTCCGGGTTCTTGGCGTGCGGGACCAGCAGCGCATCGATGGCGCACTCGGTCAGTCCACTGTTCGCCTGCAGGGTCTCACGCAGCAGCGCAATGCCGGCGGCGCGCTGGGCGGCACTGTGGCGCTTCTTCGCCGCTGGCATGCGCAAACCGTATTGCTTGGCGACCTGTTCGTGGAAATCCTTCTGCATCGCCTTCATGGTGGCGCGGTTGCCCAGCAGCTCGGAGCCCACCAGCTTGCCGTCGCGGACCGGGAGCAGTACCAGGTGCAGATGTGGGCTGCTTTCGTCGTTGTGCACGATGGCGCTGAGCAGCGGCACGCGGTAGTGCTGCTGCGCCCAGGCCGCCGTGTCACGGAAGTACGCCAGATGGTCGATGAGCAGGCCGGCCGGCAGACTGGCGACAATCTCGATGCCCAGCGTGGCATTTTTGCGTGGCGCCACAATGCCGTGCTCGCGCATCGCGTCGCGCGCGGCGCTGGCCACGCCGTCAGCGGTAGCTGGGCCATGCAAGGTCACATTCAGGTGGATGCGGCTTGCGTCTATCCCGCTGTCGGCGCCAACACCGATTTCCGCCTGCAGTTCGCGCGCGTTGTGCCGCATCACGTTCAGGATGACGGCATCGGCGCAGCTCGCGCGCGTGGTCTTCACGCTCAGCGGCTTGACGGCCAGAAAGTGCGCGCCCTCTGTCATGCACATCCTCGTGCCGCGCCGGCCAGCAGCAGGGCCACGGCCAAGACGACCGGCGGCGGGAACGATGGCAGCAGCACCAGCGCGCGGCGCAGCGCGATGCGGGCGTGGCTCACGTCTTGCCTCGCAGGTTGCGCAGGCGCAGCCAGGCGTTGACGGCGCGACGGTCAGCCTCATCCAGCGAGTAGACGCCGAATTTAATAGGCTTGCCATCACGGTCTATCCCTGGAGTGCTTTGGGCTTTTTTCGTAATTCCAAGTTCGCGCAAGTCAGCCATTAATGCCGGGCCGTTACTGGCGCCAGCGATTCGGTCAATCTCTTCCCGCTTGCGCGGCCGAATCATCAGCGCATGAATCACGCGCAGGTGACGCAGGTTCTCAGTGCCAGAAAAACGTGCAGTTGATGTAGAATGCTCGACAGGTTCTGCTGTTTTGAAGAGGTCCGGTTCTGCTTGGTCGCGGCCGGACTTTTTCTTTGGGGCTTTCTTTGGTGGCGACGCCATCACACACCTCCCGCTGCCATACGCGACTGCATCCAGGCATGTACATCTTCGCAGCGCCATGCAGTAACCCGCGCCGACAGTTTCACTGGTGCAGGGAATTCGCCGGACTTCACACGGCGCCACAGCGTTGCGGCAGAAAACGGAATAACGTTTGGAATCAAGTTAGCCTGCCGGACAAATCCAGTTGCGGGCAATTCAATATTGGCACTTGGGCTCATGATGCGCCCTCCCCATTTAGCACCTTGGCAATGGCGGCCACTGGCCAAAGCAGGAACTTTCCCTGCTTGACGGGACGGATGCCAAAGCACTCTCCGGTGAGGCAATGATTTTTGAGGATAGTCTGCTTTGCACGGCACATCGCATGTGCAAATTCAGCGGTTTTGATATGGTCGCGGCTTTGTGCCACGGCGGCTAGCGCCGGTGGGATTGCCGCAGGAACGGGGCACAATTTTGAGTTAGTTTGCATCATCTTCCCTTTCTTGGGGTGGAGTAGATGATGCGATTTTCATTGCCGGGAACGGTGCTGCGGGGCTCCCGGGAACTTAGGATACTCCCGGGACACTCTCGGGAACTTTACCGGGAATCAGCCCCTCATCACGAAACAGAATCAGAAGGTTTCTTACTGTCTTTATCGTTGGCTGCTTCGCATCCTTTTCGATTTTTAAGAAGCGAAGCACCTGCGTTGCGTCGGGACCGGCGCCATACAGTGACTCAATGGCATTCCAATTTTCCAGAATCCGACGTCTGGCTCCGCGCTCTTTTGTTAAGTCCAGTTTTTTTCGCCGGATACCCGCATCTTCTGCAGTGTCCACTGCGCGCGCTGGCGACGTCGACGTCGATTCCAACGTGATGACCGATGGGCCAACTCCTCGCTGAGAAACTTGCCACTCGTTGAGAATATCTAACAGGGCCGGATGTTTGATGCGGATGTTGGGTACGCTTATCGGGACTGGTTCTACGAAATAGACAGTTCCATCCACCTCGGGCGGTGGCTCGTAGTGGGCCCAAGTTGTGCTGGTTACCCCAGTCATCCACAAATCCCTGATGTTTTCTTCACTAAGCTCGGCGGCCAGATGAGCATCAGGATTTTGATAAGGCCGGTCTTCAAAATATCCACCTATGTATTCAATAATGAATGTTGCAGTCGTGGCCGGTACGGTTGCGTGCAGAGTGATTCTGCTTTTTAGGGCCACAGCGAGAAAATGGCTTTCGTTCCATATCGCACCGGTGCTGCGGTCTAAAAAAGAGATGGCCTCTTGTATCGTCAAGAAATTTGGCATTCGCACCTCCTTCAAGGTGTCATCCTCATGAAATGGGGCGCCAGTCAGGCCGGTGAAGAGCCGGCTTTTCGGGAGCTAACCTATGCTGGCGCTTTAAACCTTTGCATCGTTATACGGTCTTCCGCAACGGTAAGACATTAGCACCTTGCTGCCACGCATCCAGCATATTGGCCCAGGCTTGCATCATTTCAGCCCGGTTAGCCATATAGTCTGCGTGGTTGTAAGTGCGCCGCACAGCGTTCGGCTCGGCGTGTGCAAGTTGACGTTCTATCCAGTCCGAGCGATAGCCCAGCTCGTTTAACCTGGTGCTGCCTGTGGTTCTGGTGGCATGAGGGCTGTATTTTCCGGCCCAATCCAGCGCATACAGCATTTGTCGGAAGGAGGCGACGGCCATAGGCCCGTCCCTGTTGTCCCGCCCTGGGAATACGTGCACACGATGGCCAGTAATGGCGTGAAGCGCCTGCAGCGCGGCAACGGCTTGGGCTGGCAGGGGAATAGCGTGGGCCTCTCGCTTTTTCATCCGCTCGGCCGGTATCCGCCAGACGGCAGCCGCCAGGTCAACCTCATCCCAACGTGCTTCTGCGGCCTCGCTGGGCCGGCACAGCGTCCACCACATCAGCCGGAATGCGGTAAGTGTTTCATGCCGGCCGCCGTGCCCGTCAACTGCGCGCAGCAAAGCGCCAATCTCGTTTGTTGTCAAAGCGCGCTTGTGTTGCGTCTTGTTGGGCGGCAGCGCCTTGCGGACCGGATGCACCGGGTCGAACGTAGCACGCAGGGTCGATATTGCCAGCTCGAACACACCTGACATGCTGCGTTTCGCCTCGGCGGCCACCGTCGGCCCGTTCTGTTTCGCCGAGGTTGTCAGCACATCGAGCACATGCGCGGACGTCACCGCCGCCACAGGTAGTGTCCCAATTTTAGGGAATACGACGCGCGTAAGCATATCGAGCCGGCGCTTCTTCGTCACGTCCTCCCAGTCTTTCAGCGACAGCCACTCCTTAGCGACCGCTTCAAACGTCGTGGCGTTCGCCTGCTCACGCTTGATGCGGTCTAGTTGGCGGCTATGAGCTGGATTGATGCCCTGCTTGACCAGCGCGCGCGCCTTCGTGCGCTCGTCCCTGGCTTCGGCCAGCGTGAACACACCGCCAGCGCGCCTGGCCGCCGCCTGCTCGGCCGACTCGGCTGAGGGCGGCGATGCATAGGTGCCGATGGCGAACACGCTTTCCTTGGCAACACCATCCTGACGCAGTTCGAAACGGTAGCGCCAGGCCTTGACCCCGTTGGGCTTGACCTCCAGATACAGCCCGTTCCCATCGGGCAGCTTATACGGCTTTTCCTGGCGTTTGGCGTTCTTGCACTCACGGTCATTCAGCATGCTTTCTCCTATGAGGGGGCGTACCCGGTAATTTTTGGCACGCCTCCGACTTCATACCCGGCATCGTACCCGGTTTTAGATGAGATGCAAAGACATTGAGTGAGACGAGCAGACATGAAAAAGCCCCGCATCTACGGGGCTTTTTAGCATTTCTGACATCCGGTGAAATGCGGTGATTCGATGCTTCGCGCTTAGACGTTGAACAGGAAGTTCAGCACGTCGCCATCCTTGACCACGTATTCCTTGCCTTCGGCGCGCATCTTGCCCGCTTCCTTGGCGCCCGCCTCGCCCTTGTAGGCGATGAAGTCGTCATAGGCGATGGTTTGCGCGCGGATGAAGCCGCGTTCGAAGTCGGTGTGGATCACGCCGGCCGCCTGTGGCGCCGTGTCGCCCACATGGATGGTCCAGGCGCGCACTTCCTTCACGCCAGCCGTGAAGTAGGTTTGCAGACCCAGCAGCTTGTAGGCACCGCGGATCAGACGGTCCAGGCCAGGCTCTTCCATGCCCATGTCGGCCAGGAAAGCGCCCTTGTCGGCGTCGTCCAGGTCGGCGATTTCCGCTTCCAGCGCGGCGCAGATGGCGACGATGGGGGCGTTTTGCGATTGCGCATACGCCGTCAGCTGGTCCAGCAGCGGGTTATTCGTAAAGCCCGAGTCGGAGACGTTGGCCACGAACATGGCCGGCTTGGCCGTGATCAGGCACAAAGGCTTGATCAGTTCCATTTCGTCGGCGTCCAGGCCCATGGCGCGCACGGGTTTGGCGTCGTTCAGGTAAGGCATCATGCGTTCCATGATGGCCAGCAGCTTGGCCGCGTCCTTGTCGCCCGAGCGGGCCTTCTTGTTTTCGCGATGAATCGCTTTTTCCACGGTGCCCATGTCGGCCAGCGCCAGTTCGGTCTGGATGACTTCGATATCGTCGAGCGGGTTGATCTTGCCAGCCACGTGGATGACGTTGTCATCTTCGAAGCAGCGCACGACGTTGACGATGGCGTCCGTTTCGCGGATGTGCGACAGGAACTGGTTGCCCAGGCCCTCGCCCTTCGATGCACCGGCCACCAGGCCGGCGATGTCGACGAATTCCACGATGGCGTTGACCATGCGTTCCGGCTTGACGATCTCGGCCAGCGCGGCCATGCGCGGATCCGGCACTTCGACGACGCCGACGTTCGGCTCGATGGTGCAGAACGGATAGTTTTCAGCCGGGATGCCGGCTTTCGTCAGTGCATTGAACAGGGTGGACTTGCCGACGTTCGGCAAGCCGACGATACCGCATTGGAGACTCATGGAAAACCTTTAATAATCAAAGCACATGGCGCCGTCTATCGGCGTGCTTGCCGTGCTGTTAGGGAAAAACGGGGCAATTGTTCACCATTTTCCGGGGATAGTGCGTGTGCTGCATTTCAAGGGGTCAATTGTACCCCTGACAGGCGCGCTTCAAAAGCCTTTGCTTGCCAAGCAGCGGCAAAGCGTGCGCATCATGCCGCCATCAGGCCGTATGCAGCTTCATCGTCGCCGCCTCGAACTTGCCTTCGACGATCTGCGGCATGACCTGCAGGGATTTTTCTATCGCTTGCTCGATCAGCTCCTGGTCTTCGCGGCGCGGGCGGTGCAGCACGAAGTCGGCCACCTGCTGCTGCAGGCTCAGGGTGCGCGGGTGGCCGATGCCCAGGCGCAAGCGCCAGTAATCCTGCGTGCCCAGCGCGGCCGTGATGTCTTTCAAGCCATTGTGGCCGCCGGCCGAGCCGCCCTTTTTCAGGCGCGCGATGCCGGGCATCAGATCGAGTTCGTCGTGCACGACGAGCACTTCATCGGCAGCAATCTTGAAAAAGCGCGCCAGCGCGCCCACGGACTGGCCCGAGCGGTTCATGAAGGTCAGCGGTTCGAGCAGCCAGACTTCCTTGCCACCGATCGAGGTTTTTGCCAGCATGGCGTTATAGCGCGAATCGCGCTGCAGGCGCGTGCCGGGCAAGCTGTTGGCAAGATTGTCCACCAGCCAGAAGCCGGCATTGTGGCGGGTTTGTTCGTATTCGGGTCCCGGGTTGCCGAGGCCGACGATCAGGCGTATGGGCATGGCTGTGTCTGCAAGGTAAAAGAAAGCATTATCGGTGAAAACAGGCAGAAAAAAACCCGCGCGGCGAACCTGGCGGGTTTTTCCTTGCAACTACCGCATTGCTGCGGCGGCAAAATTACTTCTTGTCGGCTTCAGCAGCAGCAGCTTCGGCTTCAGCAGCAACGTGGCCAGCCGGTACCGAAGCGGTAGCGATGGTCAAGTTGGCGCCGTGGGTGACAGCGGTCACGCCAGCTGGCAGGACCAGGTCGCCTACGTGCAGCGAGTGGCCGACGTCGATGTTCGACAGGTCAACGTTGATGAATTCTGGCAGTTGGCCTGGCAGGCACGAAACTTCGATTTCGTTGGCTACGTGGCTGATGGTCGCGCCGTGCAGTTTGACTGCTGGGGAAACGTCAGCGTTCGTGAAGTGCAGGGCAACTTTCACGTGGATAGCTTGCTTAGCGTCAACGCGTTGGAAGTCAGCGTGCAGAACCAGTTGTTTGTATGCGTGGACTTGGAAGTCGCGCAACAGAACTTGCTGGGAAACGCCGTCGATTTCCAGGTCCAGGATCGACGAGTGGAATACTTCTTTTTTCAACGCGTGGTACAGGGCGTTGTGATCCAGCGAGATCAATACAGGGGCTTCAGCGCCGCCGTAAACGATACCAGGGGTTTGGCCGGAAGTGCGCAGGCGGCGGCTCGCTCCGGAACCTTGCAATTCGCGTTTGAATGCGATAACTTTCATGTGAAACTCCAAGAAGAACAAGGCTTGCACCTTGTGTTATGAGTACTCCCGCGACCAGGAATCCTCGAAAATGGGTAAAAAACACCCCGAAAACTAAAACACTGCGGCGCAACAGGCAAAAAGCCGGTCGCGCCGCAGGCATTACGTCTGTTGCTGCTCTTGCCGAATTAATCGATGAACAGCGAGATGACGGAGTCACCCTTGATGATGCGCTTGAACGTCTCGGCCAGCAGCGGCGCGCACGTCAATTGACGGATCTTGCCGCAGGCCAGGGCCGCTTCGGACAGGGGAATCGTATCGGTCACGACCAGCTCATCGAGTGGCGAAGCCGAAATACGGTCGATCGCCGGGCCGGACAGCACCGCGTGCGTGCAATACGCCACGACTTTTTTCGCGCCGCGCTCTTTCAGCACTTCGGCTGCCTTGGTCAGGGTGCCTGCCGTATCGACCATGTCATCCATGATCACGCAGTTGCGGCCTTCGACTTCACCGATGATGTTCATCACTTCGGACACGTTCGCTTTGGGACGACGCTTGTCGATGATGGCCAGGTCGCAGCCCAGGCGTTTTGCCAGGGCGCGCGCACGTACCACACCGCCGACGTCCGGCGACACGACCAGCAGATCCTGGTAGTTTTTCTTTTGCAGGTCACCCAGCAAAATTGGCGAAGCGTAGATATTGTCGACTGGGATATCGAAGAAACCTTGAATCTGGTCAGCGTGCAAGTCCATGATCAGGACGCGCTCGACACCGGCTTCTTCCAGCATGTTCGCCACCACCTTGGCCGAAATCGCCACACGCGCGGAGCGTGGACGACGGTCTTGGCGGGCGTAGCCGAAGTAGGGAATCGCTGCAGTGATGCGGCCAGCGGAAGCACGTTTCAAGGCATCAACCATCAGCATGATTTCCATCAAGCTGTCATTGGTTGGAGCACAGGTGGATTGCAAAACAAAAACATCCTTGCCGCGCACGTTTTCGTTAATCTCGACCATTACTTCGCCGTCGGAGAATTTCGAAACGTTTGCTTTACCGAGAGGGATGCCGAGGTTTTTTGCGACCCCCTCTGCCAACGCTGGATTCGCGTTGCCGGTAAAAACCATCAGGTTTTCGTAAGCCATGGGAGTCCCAAGAGGTGATATAGTAGTCTTGAAAGCACTAACCGGGCATAAGCCCGGTCAGTCACTGTTTAGAATATGCCGCGTGGCGACATATCTGCTTTTTCCCGCACTGGACGCCAACTTCGCATCGACAGACTACGGTGAAATGGTGGCAGGGGAAGAAGGATTCGAACCTTCGCATGCTGGAATCAAAATCCAGTGCCTTAACCAGCTTGGCGATTCCCCTACGTTACTGACTGCTTGCCGTCATGTTGGCCAGTATTATACCGACTTTTTGACGCTAAGCAAAATCTTTTTTTGCTCTCTACAACATGGTGAGCATCGGATGGCGATTCAGCGCTTTTGCCTTCCAGGCGATCCAGACTGGTGGCACATTGCTGAGCACCTTATCCGCTTCTTCCTGACTGCCAAGCGCACAAAATACACAAGCACCGGAACCAGTCATCCTGGCCTCACCGTAAGCACTCAGCCATTCTACCGCATCTGCTACCGGCTTGAAAAGGCTGGATGCCACTTGCTGTAAATCATTTTTACCAAACCCGCCCGCACTGCTTCTTTCTGCGAGGTGCCTGGAAAAGTCCGCTATTGTGACGGGTTCGGTATTTCTCGTCAAGCCTTCCGCGCAAAAAATTGCAGCGGTGGGCACTTGCACGCCCGGCTCGATCACCACATACCAGCATTCCGGCGTGGCGACGGGCTGCAAGGCCTCGCCCACGCCTTCGGCAAAGGCATTTTCACCAAAGATGAAAAACGGGATATCGGCGCCCAGCGGCAGACCCAGCGCCATCAATTCCTCGCGCGTCAAGCCGGCCTGCCACAGGCGGTTCAGCGCCATCAGGGCCGTGGCCGCATCGGACGAGCCGCCACCGAGACCGCCTCCCATGGGCAGCACCTTGTCGATGGCGATATCGACGCCGCGCGGCAAGGCGCCCGTGCGGCGCAGTACTTCCGCCTGCAGCAATTTGGCGGCGCGGATGATCAGGTCCTGTTCTTGCGGCACGCCGGCCAGCTCCGTCACGCGGACAATCGCCGTGTCATCGCGCAACGCGAAATGCAAGGTGTCGCCATGGTCGAGCAACTGGAACACCGTCTGCAGCAGATGATAGCCATCGGCGCGGCGGCCGTTGACGTGCAAAAAGAGGTTCAGCTTGGCCGGTGCGGGGCAGTTATTCAGGATCGTCAATGTCATGGTGCAGGTGCGGATGGGGCGGGATCGAGCACGATGCGCAGCGAGACGGCATCGGCCTGCGCGCTGGCATTGCGTTCGGCATCGATACGCCGCGGTTGGGGCAAGGCGCCCGGGGTAGTCTCGGACGCATCTTGCCACGACACATAGCGCAAGCGCCAGCCGTCTTTGGTCGTCACGCTGTCGTTGGCCGGCGAAGCGACGAAGCGCTTGCCATCGGCGCCCACGGCGTAGCCCTGCAGCCAGTCGCGCAAGCCCGACACGGGCAAGGACCAGCCCAGCAGCTGCGCGCTCAGGGTATCGACGTCGGGCGCGCTGCGCGGCGCCTTGCCGCTCTGTGTCAGCACGGCCTCGCGCGGCGTGACGGCGATCGTCGCCAGGGTGCTGCCGACGGGCGTATACAGGGTCACGTCCGTGCGCTGCGCCGTCTGCTGCCAGTTGAAATTGACGGTGGCCGATTCAGGCTTGTCATCCTTCTGGTAGACGACGTTCAGGCGGCCCGTCAGCTCGACCTGTTCGCGGTAGGGCGCGACGGCGTTAGCGGATGGCGCGGCGCCGGACGAGAATGGGGAAGTCAGGGTCGAACAGGCCGAGAGGGCCAGGCAGACGAGAGTCAGGGGAAGGAGTTTTTTTGACATGGGCACAAGGAAAAACCAGCGCCATGGCGCTGGTTTTTTATAGTTGAGTTAATCGATTCAATCACAAACTGACATTCAGACGCGCCAGCGTGCTTTTCAGCGCCTCGTTTTTCGGGTCCTTGCCTTGCGCCTCGCGCCACAGTTTTTGCGCTGCGGCCTTGTCGCCCTTCTGCCACAGCACTTCGCCCAGGTGGACGGCGATTTCCGGGTCGCTGCGCACGGCATAGGCGCGGCGCAGCGCGTCTTCCGCTGCGGCCAGGTTGCCCATGCGGAACTGCACCCAGCCCATGCTGTCCATGATGAAGGGGTCGCCGGGCGCCATCTGCAAGGCTTTTTCGATCAAGGCATGGGCTTCCTGCAAGCGAATGCCGCGTTCGGCCAGCGAGTAGCCCAGGGCGTTATATGCATGCTGGTTGTCGGGCGCCAGCGCCATCACGCGGCGCAGGCTGGCCTCCATCAAATCGAGTTTATCGAGGCGTTCGGCCAGCAAGGCGTAGTCGTACAGCAGTTCCGGATTGTCAGGGAAACGCAGCAGCGCGTTTTCCAGCACCGTGTAGGCGCTTTGCACGTAGCCGGCGTCACGCAGGAATTGCGCGTCGACCAGCAGCACCTGCGCCTTGTTGGCCGGATCGTCCGTGTCGATTTCCGTCAGGGCCTTGCGCGCCGCATCGAGATCACCGCCACGGGCGATCAACTGCGCGCGGCGCAGGCGGGCATCGAAATAACCGCTTGATTCACGGTTGTCGATCTTGTCCAGCCAGGCGATGGCGCCGGCCGTGTCGCCACGCGTTTCGGCGATCTGCGACAAGATCATCAGGGCCTTGAACGGGTCGCGCGCGTCACCGGGCGATTTTTCCAGCACGGCCAGGAAACGCTTGAAATACTGTTCGGCGCCCTTGGTGTCTTCCAGCTGCAGCGCCACGATGCCGAGCGCATACAGGGCGCCCACGTTATCGGGCGCGCTTTTCAGCAGCAGCAGGAACTGGTCGCGCGCCGCTTCCAGCTGCTTCTGTTCGACCAGCAGGCGCGCATACGCGCCCCGCACTTCGACGGCGTCCGGATTCTTCTGCAGGAAGGCGGCCAGCACCTTGCCTGCCGCTTCGGGCTCGCCCGTCACCTGCGCCAGGGTCAGCGCGGCCAGTTCGGAATTGGGCTTGATGGCCAGCGCCTTGTTCGCTTCGCCGATGGCGCGGTCACGCTCGCCGATCGACAGGGCGCCCTGCGCCAGCACCAGGTGCGCCTCGAACATGTCCAGGTAAGGCTGTACCAGACGCGTGAGCATCGAATAGGCATACAGCTTGTCGTTCGCCCGCGACAGGATCTGCTGCATCTGGAACAGGGCCACGCCGCGCGCGCCTGCGGGCGCATTGGCCAGGCGTTCGGCAAAAATCGGCTCTGCTTCCTCGATCTTGTCCGTCAGGACGACGAAACCGAGGAAGAACTGCGTCGCCTCGTCGGAGGCGGGCGCCAGCTCGCGCCACAGGCGGATGGCCGCCAGCGCCTCGCCGCCCTGCTTGGCGGCCAGCGCCATTTCGGAGGCGCGGCGCGCCAGGCGCGGATCGCGCGTCTGCTGCGCCGCCACCATCATGGTCACGTACGGCCCCTGCCACTGGCCGCTCTTGAATTCCATTTCAGCCTTCGTCAGCTTGTACAGCAGGTCGCTGCTCAATTCGACCTTGGGCAGACCGTCGTCCTTGGCGTCCGCCTGCGCGTCGGCATCCGACGCCTGCGGCGCGGCGGGCGCGGACGCAGAGGGGCTGGCTGCGGCATCGGCAGGGGCGGCAGGCGTCTGCGCCATGGCATGCGTGGCCATCAGGGCGGACAAGGTTACAATGGCGAAAGCGTTTTTCAAAGGCTGATCCTGGCTAAACGGCAAAGTTTGATTCTACGCCCAACGCGGCTATCGCGTACTTCACGTATGTAACGAAATATATACGTCGTGGCGGGGTGGCTTGCCAGAGCCAGCCATCGGCCGGCAAGCCGCCTGTTTTTTACCCGGTTTTCAACCATTCGAGCCCTATGCCAGAATTGCCAGAAGTCGAAGTCACACGGCGCGGTGTCGCGCCCCACCTCGAAGGACGCGCCGTGCGCTCCGTCGTGCTGCGCCGCGACGGCCTGCGCTGGCCCTTCCCCCCCGCCCTGGGCGAACAATTGTCGGGGCAAACCATCGGCCTGACGGGGCGGCGCGGCAAATACCTGCTGATTCACTTCCGCCACGGCACCCTGATCATCCACCTGGGCATGTCCGGCCATTTGCGCGTGCTGCCGACGGAAACGGAGGCGCAAAAGCACGACCATTTTGACCTCGTCGTGGAAGACGCGGACGGCAGCAGCCAGGTGCTGCGCATGACGGACCCGCGCCGCTTCGGGGCCGTGTTGTGGCACGACGATGCCGACGGCCCGCTGGACGGCCACGCGCTGCTGCGCGGCCTGGGCACGGAGCCGCTCGAAGGCGGCTTCACGGGCCAACTGCTGTTCGAGAAAACGCGCAACAAGGGCACCAACATCAAGCAGGTGCTGATGGCGGGCGACATCGTCGTCGGCGTGGGCAATATCTATTGCTCCGAAAGCTTGTTCCGCGCGGGGATCAACCCCAAGACGCCGGCCCGGCGCATCGGCCTGGCCCGCTACGAGAAACTGGCGCAGGCGATCCGCGACGTGCTGGCCGAAGCCATCGTGCAAGGCGGCAGCACCCTGCGCGACTTCATCGGCGTAAACGGCCAGTCCGGCTACTTCCAGCAGACGTATTTCACGTACAACCGCGCGGGCAAGCCCTGCCGCGTCTGCGGCGCGCCGATCCGGCAAATCGTGCAGGGACAGCGTTCCACGTTCTATTGTGTGAATTGTCAAAAGTAAGCACACTCACAGAGGGAACCAGATGGTCAGAGACCTGGAACAATACAGCGCATGGCGGCAGGACGTGCAAGCCGCCTTGCAGGCATACCGGCAAGCCGCAAGCGCGGCGGGCCTGGTCGACGGCGCCTCCGCGCTGCGCCTGGCGCGCTGTGGCTCCCGCCTGCTCGATGACCGTTTATCCGTCGCCTTCGTGGCGGAATTCTCGCGCGGCAAATCCGAGCTGATCAACGCCATCTTCTTTGCCGGCTATGGCCAGCGCATCCTGCCCTCGGGCGCGGGCCGTACCACCATGTGCCCCACCGAGCTGCTGTACGACGCGGCCTGGCCGCCTTCGATCCGCCTGCTGCCCATCGAGACGCGCGCGCAGAACCTGTCGACGAGCGACTACCGCGAGCTGCCTGCCGCCTGGACCGTTCTGCCCCTGAATATCGAGGCGGGCGGCGACATGCAGGAAGCCATCCGCCAGGTCAGCCTGACGAAGAAAGTCAGCGCGGAAGAAGCGGCGCGCTACGGCCTGTACGACGCCGGCGACGCGGACGCTCCCGCCATGCTCGACGAGGACGGGCAGGTGGAAATTTCCATGTGGCGCCACGCCATCATCAACTTCCCCCATCCTCTGCTGAAACAGGGCCTGGTCATCCTCGACACGCCGGGCCTGAACGCCATCGGCACGGAGCCGGAACTGACCCTGAACCTGATCCCGAACGCGCATGCGGTCCTGTTCATCCTGGCGGCCGACACGGGCGTCACGCGCAGCGACATCGAGGTCTGGCGCAACCATATCGGCGCCGGTGCGGGACGCCTGGTGGTGCTCAACAAGATCGACAGCATGTGGGATGAATTGCGCGGCGACGCCGAGGTGGCGCAGGCGATCGAACGCCAGCAGGCCAGCGTGGCGCACCTCCTGGCGCTGGACGCGGGCCAGGTGTTCCCCGTCTCGGCGCAAAAGGCCCTGGTGGGCAAGATCAACCACGATGCGGCGCTGCTGGAAAAAAGCCGCCTGCAGGCGCTGGAGACGGCCCTGTTCGACGAGCTGATCCCCGCGCGCAAGGACATCATCCGGCGCCAGCTGGCGTTCGACCTGGACGCCATCGAAGCGGCGCAACAGGTGCAGGCGGCGGCACGCGCGCGCGGCATCGCCGAGCAGCTGCACGAACTGCACAGCCTGCGGGGCAAGAACCAGAGCGTGATCGCGCACATGATGCGGCGCGTCGATATCGAGAAGAAGGAATTCGACAGCAGCCTGTTCAAGCTGCAGGCCACGCGCGCCGTGTTTACCCGCCTGTCGACGGAACTGTACACAAGCCTGGGCATGGACATCGTGCGCGACGATATCGACAACGTGCGCGCCGCCATGCAGCGCAGCCGCTTTTTCACGGGTCTGCGCGAAGCCGTGCGCCAGTATTTCGAGCGCATCGGCCAGAACCTCGACCGTTCGGAAGGCAAGACGGCCGAGATCACCGAGATGATGAATGTGATGTACCGCAAATTCGCCTCCGAACATGGCCTGGCGCTGGCCTTGCCGATGCCGTTTTCGCTGGCCCGCTACCGCCAGGAGATCGCCGACATCGAGGCCGTCTACCACAAGCAGTTCGGCACGGCGACCCTGCTCACCACCAGCCGGGTCGTGCTGATGGAAAAATTCTTCGACACCATCGCCTCGCGCGTGCGCCGCAGTTTCACCAACGCCAACGACGATGCCAGCGCCTGGCTGAAAGTCATCATGGCGCCGCTCGAAGCGCAGATCGTCGAATACAAGGAACAGCTGAAACTGCGCTTTGCGTCGATCCAGCGCATCCACGACGCCACGGGCAGCCTGGAACAGAAAATCGCCGGCTTCGAAGCAAGCCTGGCGGCGCTCGAACGCGACAAGGCGCAGCTGGCGCACTTGCTGGCCGCCTTGCGCGCCGCCAGTGCAAGCTGAGCCACATCAAACAACAGAACACTGGAACCCTGCATGAAACGTCTGCTGCATCCGCTCTCGCCCGCCACGGGCGCGGCACCTTTGGAACATTACGTCGACCCGACTTTTTCCGCCACCGTCATCGCCTGGCAAAAGCAGCATGGCCGCCATGCGCTGCCCTGGCAAAACACGCGCGACGCCTACCTGATCTGGCTGTCCGAAATCATGCTGCAGCAAACGCAGGTCACCGCCGTACTCGCTTACTACGCGCGCTTCCTCGAACGCTTCCCCACCCTGCGGGATCTCGCTAACGCGCCCGTCGAAGACGTGATGGCGCAGTGGAGCGGCCTCGGTTACTACACGCGGGCACGCAACCTGCACAAGTGCGCGCAGCGCGTGGTAGCCGAATATGACGGCGTCTTCCCCAGCGACCCGCTGCTACTGGCCGACCTGCCCGGTATCGGCCGTTCGACGGCCGCCGCGATCTCCGCGTTTTCCAGCGGCACGCGCGCGGCCATCATGGATGGCAACGTCAAGCGCGTCTTCGCACGCACCTTCGGCATAGACGCCTATCCCGGCGAAAAAAGGGTCGAGGAAGCCATGTGGCGCCGCGCCGTGGCGCTGCTGCCTGAAACAGGTATCGAAGCCTACACGCAGGGCCTGATGGACTTCGGCGCCACCCTGTGCACGCGCAGCAGCCCCGATTGCGGCCGCTGCCCGCTGCAACCGCGCTGCGTGGCCTACGCCACCGGCCGCACCAAGGATCTGCCGGTGCGCAAGCCGAAGAAAACCAGCCCGGAAAAACACGCCGTCATGCTGGCCATCGTCGACGACGGCCAGGTGCTGCTGGAGCAGCGCCCCGGCTCGGGCATCTGGGGCGGCCTGCTGTCGCTGCCCGAACTCGATGGCCACGTGCTGGCCGATGAGGACACACCGCGAGAAATAGACCAGCAGGCGCTGTCGCGCGCCGTGGCGCCGTTCGGCGAAATCGAGTCCCAGGAACGGCTGCTGCCCATCGTGCACGTGTTTACCCACTACAAGCTGCACATCGTCCCCTGCCGCATCACCCTGGCGCGCCGTTTGGCGTCGGCAGGAGAAGCCACGCACGTCTGGTACGACGGCGCGAAAATCGCCGACGCGCCGCTGCCCGCACCGATCAAGAAACTGCTGCTGGATCTGTTCGGCGATGCGCGTTCGGCGCAGCGCAGCATGTTCTAGTGCGGCGTTTTTTACTGTTCGCGCTGACGGCGCTGTGTCTGCTCGGCGCTCAAGCGGCTGACGAACTGCCGGAAGTACCAGAGGTGAGAATAGGTGTGCTCGCCTACAAGGGCGCCGACGCCGTGCAGCAGGACTGGTCCTACGTGACGCGCCACCTGCAGGCCAGCATCCCCGGCATCCGCTTTATATTGGCCGACTACGACCAGGCGGGCCTGACACGGGCCGTGCAGTCGCAGGCCATCGCCTTTGCCATCACCAGCAGCGGCCATTACGTGGCGCTCGAACACAGCGACGGCGCCAGCCGCATCGCCACGCTGGAGTCGCCTTGGACGGACTCGCCGCGCCAGGCCATCGGCTCGGCCATCGTCGTGCGCAGCGCGTCGCCGCTGCACGACCTGGCCGACCTGGCGGGCAAGAACGTGATGGCGGTGGCGCCCGACGCGTTTGGCGGCTACCAGATCGCCGCGCGCGAACTGCTGGAAGCGGGCATCGACCCCACGCACGATTTTGCCAGCCTGCGCTACAGCGGTTTTCCTTCGCAGCAGATCGTCGAAGCCGTGCGCGCGGGCCGCATGGATGCCGGCATCGTGCGCACCTGTTTGCTGGAACAGATGGTGGCACGCGGCGAAGTACGGGCCGATGAACTGCGCGTGATCACCACGCGTCCGATTCCCGGTTTTCGCTGCGCCAGCTCGTCGCGGCTGTATCCGGACTGGCCCTTCGTGGCCCTGCGCCAGACGCCGCCTGCCCTGGCAAAGAAGGTGGCGCAAGCGCTGCTGGCCATGCCGCGCACCGGCGAAGGGTACAGCTGGACGGTACCCAGCGATTACCAGATCGTCGATGAACTGTTCCGCGAACTGCGCATCGGCCCCTACGCCTATTTGAACAAGCTGACGTTCGAGACGGCCCTGCGCCGCTACTGGGGCTGGATGCTGCTGGTGCTGGCCTTGCTGGTCGCCTGGGCCGTGCATACGGTGCGCGTGGAGTACCTGGTCAGCCGGCGCACGGAGCAATTGCGCGCGGCCCAGCACCAGCAGCGCGCGCTGGAGGAACAGGCGCGCCAGCGCCAGGCCACGCTCGACCACACGGCGCGCCTGGCGATTTTGGGCGAGATGGCCAGCGCCATCGCCCACGAATTGAACCAGCCGCTGGCGGCCATCGGCAATTTCGCGCGCGGCATGGCGCGCCGCATCGCGGCGGGCCGGCTGGACGCGGAGCCGCTGCTCGACGGCGCGCAGGAAATCGCCACGCAAAGCGAGCGCGCGGGCGCCATCATCCGGCACATCCGCGCGATGGCGCAAAAGCGTCCCGCGCACAGCACGGCCTTCGCGCTGGCCGACGCCGCCGAACAAGCGGTATCGCTGTTCCGCGCGGCCCATCCGCAAGCCAATATCAGCTGGCGCCACGAGGCGGTCAGCGCTGCACCGCGCGTGCTGGCCGACCCGCAGCAAGTGCAGCAGGTGCTGCTCAATTTATTGAAAAATGCGCTCGACGCGCAGGTGGAAAACGACCATCCGCAACACCCGATCGGCGTGCTGCTGCACCGGGAGAACGGCGCCTGCACGGTGGCCGTGCGCGACGCCGGTTGCGGCCTCGATGAAGCGCAGATGGCGCGCCTGTTCGAACCCTTCTTTACCACCAAGGCCGAAGGCCTGGGGCTGGGCATGTCGCTCAGCAAAAGCATCATCGAGTCGTTCGGCGGCAGCCTGTCGGCCCATGCCAACGCCGATGCGCCAGGCTTGACGGTCTGGTTCCGCCTGCCCGAAGATACGCATATGGAAGCAGATAAGGAAACACCATGAACGAAAGCGATGCGATCATCTTTGTCGTCGACGACGACGCCGCCATGCGCCGCTCGCTGGCCTATCTGTTCGACTCGGCCGGCTGGCAAGTGGAGACGTTTGAATCGGCGCGCGATTTCCTGCACCGCTATGCAGGCCATACGCCCGGCTGCCTGCTGCTCGACGTGCGCATGCCCCTGATGAGCGGGCTGGAACTGCAACAGGAGCTGTCGCGCCATGCGATCTCCCTGCCCGTGATTTTCCTCAGCGGCCACGGCGACCTGGCCATGGCCGTGCAGACGATGAAGGCAGGCGCCTGCGATTTCCTGGAAAAGCCGTGCAAGGACCAGGTGCTGCTGGACGCCGTCTCGCGTGCCGTGGCCCGCAGCGTGGAAGCAAGCCGCAGCGCCGCCAGCGCGAGTACGGCGCAGGCGGCGCTGGCGGCGCTGACAGCGCGCGAGCGCGAAGTGGCGCTGCTGATGGCCGAAGGCAAAGCCTCGAAAGTCATCGCCCGCGAGCTCGGCATCAGCGACAAGACGGTGCAGGTGCACCGTCATAACACGATGGAAAAACTGGGCCTGCACTCAGCAGCCGAGGTGGCCCGGCTGCTGATGGCCTGCGGAGAGCTTTAAGCCCGCACGATGCGCGCCGGCAGCCCCTGCCGCACCGACGTGCCCGAGACAGGATCGACAAATACGTTCTTGTCGCCGCGGCTCGGGTCCGTCAGCCCCAGGTCGTTCAGGTTGATGCCCGCGCCGATGGCCGGTTCATCGGGCTGGCGCAGCTTGCCGATGCGGTGGGCGCGCGCGCCGTGCTCCTTGTGGCCGAAACCATGTTCGACGGCGATCACGCCCCGTTGCACGCCGTGGCGCAGCATCACCGTGGCCCTGGCCCTGCCGCCCGGCGTCTCCAGATAAATCTGGTCGCCATTTTCCAGCTTCAAGCGCGCCGCATCGTCGGGATGCACGGCGACGGGGTTGTCCGGATGGATGCCGCGCAAGCGCCGCGCACCGATGCTGTACGAGTTCTGCAGCGCCGACTTAAAGCTGATTAACTCGAACGGCCATTCGCTGGCCGGATAGGTTTTGCGCACGGGCGTGCCGTCGGCAAACGCCGCCACCCTCCACGCGGGCGTGCCGGGAAAACGCTTGCCGCTCAGGCTATTCTTGCTCACGCCCAGCCCCTCGTTGTACAGCATCATCGGTTTCAGGTAGCGGTGCGTGGACCAGTCCTGCGGGTACGGCGTCTCGTCGACGGCCGGCGCAGGTGCAGCGGGCGCCTTGGTGTTGGCGGGCGGCGGCAGGCGCAGGCCGAACATCTCGCCATAGCTCTGGTAGCGCCCTCCCCGCGCCAGCATGAAGGCCACCTTGCGCCACTCTTCCGGCTTCAGTGTGCGCTCCAGTTCGGGGCGGATGCGCGCCACGCCGGACAGCACGATGTCGTCGTCGCTCGCCTCCGGCACGGCCGTCTTGCCCTGCCAGGCGATGTTGGCGCCGCCGCGCAGATACCAGTCTTCCGCGCGCTGCAATGGGAAGCGCTGGCCATCCATGTCCTGCAGGGCTTCCGGGCCGAAGCCGGGCAAGGCCATCGTTTTGGCCAGCGCGAGGAAGAACGATTCCATGCAGATGGTCTGGCCGTCCGGCGTCTTTTGCACGCGCGGCTCGACCACGGGCCAGCGCGCCGTGCTCATTTTGACGGGCATGCCGCCCCAGGCGCCGGCCCAGCCCCAGCTTTCATACAGCAAGGTGTCGGGCAGCAGGTAGTCGGCAAACGCCGAACTTTCATTGATGAATGGGTCGATGGCGACGATCAGGGGAATTTTCTTCGGATCGGCCAGCTCCTTGCCGATCTGCGCGCGCAGCCCCGTGATGCCGTACACGGGATTGCAGCTCCACAGGATCAGCGCCTTCAAGGTGTAAGGATAGCCATTCATGGCGCTGGTGAGCCATTCGGTGGCCAGCGCGGGCGCGTTCGGATACCACGGCGCCTTCGCCGGATACGCCTTGCCCGCTTCCTTCTTCAGCTTGAATTCCGAGGTTTTTTCATACGGCACATTGCGCCCGATCGGCATGCCCGTCGCCTTGATCTCGCCGTCGAAACTTTCGAGGTTGTAGCGCGGACCGGGTCCCGCATCCTTGAAGCTGCCGCCGTTGACCAGGGTGCCGCCCTTGCGGTTCAAGTTGCCGATCAGGGTATTGAGCATGACCAGCGCGTACGCGTTGTAAAAGCCGGCGCCCGACATCATGCCGCCATGCGCATTGACGGCGGCGCGCTTGCCATGGCTGGTCAGTTCATGCGCCAGGCCTTCGATAACGTCGCGGGGGATGCCGCAGGCCGCTGAGTACTCATCCATGCTGTGGCGCTGCGCCTCTTCGTTCAGCATCGTCATGGCCGTCTTCAGGTGCAGCGGCGCGCCGGCCACCTCCAGCGGGGCGTCGAAGAACAGGCGCGCCTCGCCCTTGGCTGCATTGTGCGGCACGATGGCTTGCGTGGCCGCGTCGATCACGCAAAATGCGTCGCCATCCTTGTAGCGCTCCTCTTCCGCCAGTTCCACCGCGCCGATGTCCGACGCGCGCAGGTAGCGGCCGTCGCGCGGATGGCCCTTTTCGCTGATGATCAGATGCGTGGCGTTGCACCAGGCGGCCTCGCCCGCCGCTTCCGCCACTTTGAGGTTCGGCTGCACGAGGAAATTGCGGTCATAGCGTTCGTGCTCGATGATCCAGCGGATCATGGCCATGGCCAGCGCGCCATCCGTGCCCGGCTTGATCGGTACCCAGCGGCTGCGGTCGCCCGCTGCCAGGCTGTCCGCATTCGTCAGCACGGGATCGACGACGACGTAGCTGAATGCGCGCTTGCCCGAGCGCGCCTTCGCGATCAGCGTGCCCTGCCGCTTGAACGGGTTGCCCGCATTGCCCGGCGCCGTGCCGACGAAAATGCAAAATTCCGTGTTTTCCAGGTCCACTTTCGCATGCGGCATTTTCTTCATGTCGCCGAACATGGCGCCCGAGCCGCTGCGGTAGGCGCCGCCGCAATACGAGCCGTGATTGACCAGGTTCAAACTGCCGTACGACTGCTTGAAAAAGCGCGTGCCGAACGCCAGGCGGCCATCGTCGGTGCTGCACATCAGGCCCACCTGATTGACTTGCGGGCCCAGCTCCGGCTGCGCCGGGTCGATCGGTTTCTCCAGCTCGCGCAAGGCGCGCAAGCCCTGCACGTGGCCCTCGCCAAACAGGTCGCCGCCTTCCGTCACTTCCTTCACCAATTGGTCGAAGGCGATCGGCTCCCACTGGCCGCCGCCGCGCGGTCCCACGCGCTTCATGGGCGCCAGCACGCGGAAAGGCGACTCCATCTGTTCCAGCACGCCGTTGCCGCGGCCACAAGCGGTGGAACGGCCCTTCAAGCCCTTTTCCTGGAAGCGCGACAGCGATACAAAACTGTCGCGTATCGGGGTCTGGTAGGGCAGCGCCGGGTCGGCCGACATGGGGCTGTACGGATTGCCCGCCACGCGCAATACCTTGCCGCTTTTTTTATCCAGGCGCACGCGCACGCCGCAAAACGTGGTGCAGCCCATGCACATGGTGTAGCTGACCTGCTGGTCCGGATTGACCGTCAGCTTGCCGGTAGCCGTGTCGACGGAAAACTCGGGCGCCAGCGAATTGCCGTGCAAGCGCTGTACGGGTTTGTCCTTGCCCAGCGCGTGGTCAACCATGCGGCCGGCCGTGGTGGAAAAGCTGGCGGCAAAGGCGGCCAGCCCGCCGCCGATGGCGCCGTAGCGCAGCAGCTTGCGGCGCTTTTCGTTTTCATCGTCAGGGACGTCGTTGTGTGCGTTGTCGTGTATTTGATCGTTCATTGTTGACTCCTCAGTGCGTGGCCATGGCGGGACGGCTGCGTGCAGCGACGACGCGTCCGGCCCATGGCAAAAATTCCAGCATCAGCAACAGCAGCGCGATCCACAGGCCGGCCGTGCCGATAATCCCCATCAAGCCGTCGTTCCCCATCGGCAGGTGGTAGTCGTACAGTCCCGCGCCCGTCTTCGGGATGTTCTGGCCGCCGATGAAGATCGTCCAGCGCATCATCCAGGCGCTGTGCAGCGCGATCAGGCCATTGGCCAGGCCACTCGTGGCCGGGCGCGAGATGGCCAGGGCCATCGGCACGATGGACGACAGCACCGCCCACACTGCCGTGAACTGCCATTGCGGCATGCCGGCCACCTGGGTAAAGGCCATGCTGTGGCTGGCGCTCACGCCCGAAAGGCTGACGAACAGCCAGCCGCCTCCCAGGGCCAGCACCAGCGCCAGCGACAGGGCCAGCGCGCGGTTCAAGGACACTTCCAGCGCCTGGTCGCGGCCCGGCAGGAAGCGGTTGAACAGCAGCGCCAGGCCCACCGCCCCGACAAAGGCCGTGGCGGCAAACTGCGCCGGCAGGAAGGGCGTGAACCACAGGGGACGCGCGCGCACCACCATCACTTCCATGCCCGTGTACAGGCCAACGACAAAGGCGGCGAGCAGGGTGAAGGCGGCGGCGGTGACGATGGCCTTGCGCGATGCGGCGCCGCCACGTCCCAGCAGGCGGTAGGCAAAGGCCAGGCGGTCCTGGCCCTGTCCCCGCGCGGCGAAGTCCACGCGCAGCGCCAGCCACGCGTACAGCACCAGACAGCCCAGATACAGGGGAATGAAAAACGAGCCCCACGACATCCACGACTGCGGCTGGAAATAAAGATAGAAGTGATAGAAACGGCCCGGCCCGTGCAAGTCGGCCAGCAGCGCCACGGGCGCCGTCATGCCGCAGACGAGGGACGCCAGCAGTGCGATGCGCCCCAGGCGCTCATACGCCTTGCGGCCGAAGACGAAGTACGGCAAGGTCAGCATGAAGCTGCCGTAACTGAGGCCGATGAGGAAAAAATACTGCACCGCCCACGGCAGCCATGCCGCTTCGCGCGTGACGTTGACAATTTCGGTGATGTGGCTGTCCATGGTTTATTTCCCGTGTTTGCTCGGTTGCCAAAGTGTCGCTTCGCCTTCGACGTGGCCGGCGAAGCGCGTATCCAGTCCCAGGTAGAACACGTGGGGCTGGGTGCCCTGCTCGGGTTTGAGCACCTTCACCTTGTTCTCGGTGAGCAGCTGGTGCACCACGCTTTCCGGATCATTGAGGTCGCCGAAGATGCGCGCGCCGCCCACGCAGGTTTCCACGCAGGCCGGCAGCAAGCCTTCGTCGACCCGGTGCGCGCAGAACGTGCACTTGTCGGCCTTGCCCGTCTCGTGGTTGATGAAGCGCGCGTCGTACGGGCAGGCCTGCACGCAGTAGGCGCAGCCCACGCAGCGGTCGCCATCGACGACGACGACGCCATCCTTGCGCTGGAAGGTGGCGCCCACGGGACAGACGGGAATGCAGGGGGGATTGGCGCAGTGGTTGCACAGGCGCGGCAACATGTAGGTGCCGCAGCGGTTCTCTTCCTTGACTTCATAGGTCGAGACGACGGTGCGGAAGCTGTTTTCCGGCGCGGCGTTTTCCATGATGCAGGACACGGTGCACGCCTGGCAGCCGATGCACTTCTGCACATCGACCACCATCGCCCAGCGCTGCCCGCCCTCGCCCCTGGTGGCGGCCTTGCCGGGCAGCGGCGCAATGGCCGCCCCGACGGTAATGGCGGGCAAGGCGCGCAAGAAACTGCGGCGCGATTCGATCATGGCACTCTCCTTGACTATGGGCGGCAAGCCCTTGTTGACTTGCTGCCATGATAGAAAAGAAGGCGCTGCGAGGGTATTGGGGTGATCGTGCGGTGGCCTAGATGATCATGCCGATTGACAGGATCAACAATGCGGAGTAAGCCGGACCGGCGGGCCGCCAACGATGCTGTCGGATTACGGCCTGCGGCCTAATCCGACCTACAATGCATCCGGAAAATACAAGCGGCGGTGCTCGCGACCGCGTAGCGGTCCGTCATGCCGGCGATGCAGGGGTAGGTCGGATTAGCGGGGCCGCCGAGGCGCGCCAGCGCGTAATCCGACAACTTTGTTGGCAGGGATGGTGGTGATGTCGGGTTACGCCGTTCCGGCTAACCCGACCTACAACTCATCCAAAGAATACAGACGACGGTGCTCGCGGATCGCGTAGCGGTCCGTCATGCCGGCGATGTAGTCGGCGATCTTGCGCGCCTGCTTTGTCACATCATCGCCGTTGACCTGATAATCTGGCGGCAGCAGCGCCGGTTCGGCCATGAAGCTGTCGTACAGTTCGCGCACGATGCGGCTCGCTTTCACCCGCATGCGGTTGACCTGGTAGTGGCGGTACAGGTTCGCGCGCAGGAAGCGTTTCAGCTCCGTCGCGTCCGTGCGCATGGTGTCCGAAAAACGGATCAGGGGCGGACTGGCGCGCACTTCGCTGACGTCGCGGGGAGCAGCGTCCGCAATCAGGGCGGTCGAGGTGACGATCAGATCGTCGGCCAGGGCCGTGATCAGGCGGCGCAGGGTTTCGTAGATGGCGCGCCGGCCTGACAGGCCGGGAAACGCCTGCTGCACGTCGCGCCACAGGCGGCCGAAGAATTCCACCTCTTCCAGCTGGGCGATGGTGATCAGGCCCGAGCGCAGGCCATCGTCGATATCGTGGCTGTTGTAGGCGATTTCATCGGCCAGGTTGGTCAGCTGCGCTTCCAGTGTCGGTTGCGTGCGGTCGATGAAGCGCTGGGCCACGGGACCGAGTTCGCGCGCATGCGCGAGCGAGCAGTGTTTTAATATGCCTTCGCGCGTCTCGAACATCAGGTTCAGGCCATCGAAGGCGCCGTAATGCTCTTCCAGCGTGTCGACCACGCGCAGGCTTTGCAGGTTGTGTTCGAAGCCGCCGTGCGCCTGCATGCACTCGTTGAGCACGTCCTGCCCCACGTGGCCGAACGGCGTGTGGCCCAGGTCATGCGCGAGTGCGATGGCTTCCACCAGGTCTTCGTTCAGGCGCAGGTTGCGCGCGATGGAGCGGCCCACTTGCGCCACTTCCAGGCTGTGCGTGAGGCGCGTGCGGAACAGGT
This sequence comes from Janthinobacterium sp. TND4EL3, assembly GCF_900156175.1. Classification (GTDB taxonomy): domain Bacteria; phylum Pseudomonadota; class Gammaproteobacteria; order Burkholderiales; family Burkholderiaceae_D; genus Janthinobacterium. The sequence continues at coordinate 550,169 of NZ_FTMV01000001.1, read as the reverse complement.
CTCCCTCGTGGTTGAGGAAAACCTGGGTCTTGTATTCGAGGCGGCGGAAAGCCGAGGAATGGATGATGCGGTCGCGGTCGCGCTGGAACTGGCTGCGCGAGGCGTGCGCCGCCTCGGCAAAGCGACGCCCCTGCCCCTGTGCCGAATGGGCGGCATAGGGGGCTAGCCATCCTTGGGCGAGGGCGTCTTCAGGCGTCATGGCTATTGCACTCCGGCAGCCAGGGTTGCCAGCACCAGTTCGTGCGGCGCGGACGTGATGCACGGGCTGCCCAGCGGTTTCAGCAGGATGAACTTGATGGCGCCACCCTCGTTCTTCTTGTCCACTTCCATCAATTCCAGCCAGCGCTCGACACCGAGGTCGGGCGCCTTCACCGGCAGGCCGGCGGCGGCGACGAGTTTGCGCACGCGCTCCACGGCCGCCTGGTCGATATAGCCCATGCGGCACGACAGGTCGGCCGCCATCACCATGCCGCAGCCGACGGCTTCACCGTGCAGCCAGTGGCCGTAGCCCAGGCCCGCCTCGATGGCATGGCCGAAGGTGTGGCCGAAATTCAGGATGGCGCGCAAGCCGCCTTCGCGTTCATCCTGGCGCACGACGTCGGCCTTGATTTCGCACGAACGGGCGATCGCATACGCGAGGGCGCCCTTGTCGCGCGCCATCAGCTTGGCCATGTTCGCCTCGATCCAGTCAAAGAAGGCCGCATCGATGATGGCGCCATGCTTGATCACTTCGGCCAGGCCGGCCGACAGTTCGCGCGCGGGCAGGGTTTCCAGGGTCGAGGTGTCGGCGATCACGGCGCGCGGCTGGTAGAAGGCGCCGATCATGTTCTTGCCAAGCGGGTGGTTGATGCCCGTCTTGCCGCCGACGGAGGAATCGACCTGCGCAAGCAGGGTGGTGGGCACCTGCACGAAGCCGATGCCGCGCATGTAGCTGGCGGCCGCATAGCCGGTCAGGTCGCCGATCACGCCGCCGCCCAGCGCCACCAGGGTGGTCTTGCGGTCGCATTTATTGGCCAGCAGCGCGTCGAAGATCTGCATCAGGCTGGCCCAGTTCTTATATTCTTCGCCGTCCGGCAGGACGATGCTGATCACTTCGCGGCCATCGCTCGCCAGCGCTGCCTGCAGGCGGCCCAGGTACAGCGGCGCGACGGTGGTATTGGTGACGATGGCCACCTTGTGGCCGCTGATATGGCGCAGCAGCGCGTCGGCGTCGGCCAGCAGGCCGGGACCGATGGCGATCGGATAACTGCGTTCGTCGAGGTCTACGCTCAACAACATTTTGGATTGCTCGTTCATCGAAGGCTCTGCATGAATGACGCAGTTGGGCGAGGCCTCGCATTCGAGGCTGGCCAGCTGCATCAGGATGGTCTGAACCATCGATTGTACGTTAGGACGGCCCGTGTCGATGACAATGTCGGCCACTTCCATGTAATGGGGCTCGCGCTGCGCGGTCAATTCCTCGAGCTTCTTACGCGGGTCGGCCGTCTGCAGCAGGGGGCGGTTCTTGTCGTGGCTGGTGCGCGCGAGGATGTTGCTGACGCTGGCGCGCAGGTACACGACCGTGCCCCGTTCCTTCAGGTAGGCGCGGCTGTCGGCGTTGAGGATAGCCCCGCCGCCGGTCGCCATGACGATGCCTTCCTGGGCGCTCAGGTCGCGGATGACTTCGGCCTCGCGCCGGCGAAAGCTCGCCTCGCCCTCGATTTCAAAGATCCACGGGATGGTCGCCCCCGTGCGTGCCTCGATTTCGTGGTCGGAATCGACAAAGCGCAAGCCCAGCTTGCGGGCCAGGATGCGCCCGATCGTGGTTTTGCCTGCGCCCATGAGGCCGACAAGGAAAATATTACTGTTAGAGATTTCGGACACTATTTGCATTTCACTCAGGCGATAACCCTGTCTTTCCGTTATCGCCCTGTGACTCCATTATTGGCATGTGAACGTCAGTTTAAACGGATAGCTGGTAGTTAGTAAATGTGGCGTGGTGATATTGACATTGAATGTCGCCACCCCAGGAGTGCAGGGCAGGCCTGCCGGGCTGGCGATGGTGACGAGATGGCTCGTGCCCTGATACTGCGGTGGCAGGCTGGAAACGCTGGGGAACGTCTTTTGCACGCTCGATGGCGAAACGCCGCCACTGGCCGCGCGCACGATATTGGCCACTTCCACCGTGGTGCCGCTAGGCATGGGATTATTGTTGACGTCATTGATCTGCAAGGTAAACACCTTGGGTACGTTCCAGCTCACGTTGCCCAGGTCGTTGACATCATTTCCCATCGTCAGAGTCTTGTTGCCGTCCAGGATGATCGTCGCCGGGCGGCTGCCACTGATGAAGAAATTGACTTTCGCAAAAATGGGGATGGCGCTGCCGTCGCTGGTGCTGGCGCAGATGGTGCCCACACCAGCGCGGGTGCTGTCACTGCTGCCCAGTGGGCCATTGCAGATGGTGGCTGGCGTATTCGGCGTCGGCACGCGTGGTTGCTGCGCGCGGAAATCGACCGTGCACGCGCCGTTGATGGAATTGCAGCCGCCCTTGCTTGCACTGCCCACCACGCCCACGTTGGTCTGGAAGGCAACGGGCGTGCCATCGGCAACGGGATTGCCGAACTTGTCGCCCATGGCCACCGTCACGGATGCCGAGGCAGCGCTGCCGTTGGCGTCGACGTCCAGGCCTTCGACGTTGCTGTCGCTGATAGATAGCGAAAACGCCTTCTGCACCGGCGTTCCCGTCGAGACAACGATGGAGTCCGATAGGGTCGATACGCCCTTGCCGTCGAGCGTGGCACGAATGCGGAAGGACAAAGGGGTAGAGCGTGAACTGACGCTGGTCGTCACTTCGCCATTGGCATCGGTGGTGCCTGAAACGGGATTGAGATCGACTTCCGCATTCGGATCGGCCTTCGAGAAAGAGACTCTCAAGCCCGGCAAGGGATTATTGAAGGTATCGAAAACACGGAATTTCAAGGTGGCCGTTTCACTGCGCAAGAGGCCACCCTCGCCCTTGATGACGATGGACTTGTCGGCAGGAACGGCAGAATAGAACTGGATCGAGGCTGCTTGTGGCGCAGCGATGGCCAGCACCGCGCTGCGGCTGCCTGAAACGCCGCTGGCGGTGGCGGAAATCACATCGTTGACGCCACAACCGAGATCGCGGTAGACGGCGCGCGCACTGCCGTTGGCTGTTTGTACCACGGGCGCAAAGGTGGCCTTGCCGGCCGTGACACAGGACGAAGTGAAGTTCACGGTCAGGCTCTGGTCTGTGTACTTTCCGCTGCCAGACAACACGTCCAGCGATACCTGGGTCGAGCCATAGGCCTCCAGTGACGGCGTTTCAAAGACAATGTTGCCAAAGATCAGGGTTGTTGCGCCCACAACGTAGTTGATGGCACTGGTGGAAGTGGTGCCATTCATGACCACGGCCGCCGTCAGGGTGCCCGCGCCGCCCACTGCCAGGCTGACGGGCCGCAGGATCACGCGCGCCTCGCCCTTGGCATCGCTCAGGGTCGTGCCTGCAGAAGGCGACAGCGTGGCCAAGGCACTATCCGTTGCAAACACCACCAGGGCGTCCGGCAGCGGATTGCCATCCTGGTCCTTGATGAGGGCCACCGCCGTCAAAGGTGCGGAACTTGACAATGCGTTGCTGGCACTGCCCGAGGCAGTCAGCAAGGCGACACCGATGCTCGCCTTCGAGGCCACGCTGGACGAAATCTGATAATTGGCTTCACCACTGACGGTGACTGCGGCAGTCGTCACGCTGGCGGTCAGTTTTCCCGCGCCGCTGGCCGCGTTACTGGCGGGGCGCATAGTCACGCTGGCGATACCCTTGGCATCGGTCAAGGCGGTAGCGGGCGCCAGCACGGCCAGCGAACTATCCACCGCGAACGTCACCAAGGCATTTGCCACGCCCGCACCATTTTTGTCGAGCACTTGTGCCCGAGCGGTCAGGGGTGCGTTGACGCTCACGGTATTGCTGGCCTGGCCATTCGCATTGAGCAAGCTGACGTTCACTGTCGCAGCTACCCCGCCCGTCGTGCCGCCGCTGCTGCCGCCATCGAGGGTCGGATCGCCGCCACCACCGCCACACGCGGCCAGTACAGCGCTCATGACCAGCAAAACCAGCCAATTCGATACTCCAATCCAAGAAGTATTGCCAAAAGAAAAATTCCGCATAGTCGCCATCAGTCCGCTTTCGTCTGCATTGTTACTTAAACGTAAAGATGTGACATTAACGTGTTGCTGGCCGATCTGCCACTATTTTCGGCGTAATAAACACCATCAGTTCCGTTTTTTCTTGACTGCGGCCCGTGCTGCGGAAAAAAACACCGAGTACGGGGATGTCGCCCAGCAGCGGCACCTTGCTGTCCGTGCCCCGTTCCGATTGCTGATAAATGCCGCCCAGCACCACGGTGCCGCCGTCCTCCACCATCACTTGCGTGCGCACGTGCTTGGTGTCGATGGCAAAACCGGAACGGGTTTCCTGGCCCACGCTGTCCTTGTTGACGTCCACTTCCAGCACCACATTGCCGTCCGGCGTGATCTGCGGCGTCACTTCCAGACGCAAATTCGCCTTGCGGAACGTGATCGACGTGGCGCCGCTGCTGGTGGCCACCTGGTATGGCAGTTCGATACCCTGCTCGATCAGCGCCAGCACCTTGTCGGCCGTCACCACGCGGGGGCTGGAAATGATCTTGCCCCTGCCGTCCGCTTCCAGCGCGGACAGTTCCAGATTCAGAAAGCGGTTGGCAGCCGCCGAAAACAGGCTCAGGGCGAAGCTGGCCGGCTGCAAGCCGTTGATGCTGGCGGCCGGCAAGTTGACGAATTGCGTGTTCGGCACGAAGGCGCCGCTGCCTGCCACCGTTTGCCCCGTTGCCTCGCCCACGCCCTGGTAGCTGCCGCCGACGGCCGCGCGGCGTCCGCTGCCGCCCAGCGAAAAACCTGGCAGCTGGCCCGCCGCCAGGCGCTGGTCCGTAAAACCGAGGCGCGCGCCCAGGTTGCGGCTGAAGCTGTCGTTCGCCTCCACGATGCGCGCCTCGATCATGACTTGTCGGGTTGGAATATCCGTCTTGTCGATCAGCTGGCGGATCTGTTCCAGGCGCGCCGGCACGTCGGTGACGAACAGCTGATTCGTGCGCGGCTCGATCAGCACGCTGCCACGGCGCGACAGCAGCCGGCTGCGCCCTTCCCCCGCGTCCAGGCCGAACACGGTGCGGAACGCTTCAGCCTTCTGGTAATTGAGCTGGAAGATGGCCGATTGCAAGGGTTCCAGTTCCGCGATCTGCGCGCGCGTTTCGAGCTCCAGCTTTTCGCGCGCGAGCATTTCCTCGCGCGGCGCGATCCACAGCACGTTGCCATTGCGCCGCATGTCCAGGCCCTTGGCCTGCAGCAGCACGTCGAGCGCCTGGTCCCACGGCAAGTCGCGCAGGCGCAACGTCACATTGCCCGCCACGCTGTCGCTGGCGACGATGTTTTGCCCGGACGCGTCGGCCAGAATGTGCAGGGCCGCGCGCACGCCCACGTTCTGGAAGTCAACGGAAATTTTCTCGCCCGCATACAGGCGCGGTGCCGTCACCTGCACCACGGCCTCCTGGGCCAGGCCGCTGGCATGCAGGCACAGCAGTGTGGCAACGAGCATGCGGCGCGGCGTCATGGCGCCGCCTCGGTCAGGCTGGCCTTCGTCCCCGCCCCCGCCGCCTGCAAGGCCAGGCTGCCGCGCCGTTCGCGCCAGATACCATCCGCCTCGCGCAGCAATTCACGGTACTGCACGGCCTGTTCACTGATGCCCGTCACCACGCCGTGGTCTTGCCCCAGATGCTGGCCCACCGCCACCCGGTGCACATGCTGCCCCGCCAGCACCAGCGCGCTCAGGCGGCCGGCGTGGCGCACGCTGCCCACCATGGCCAGGGCTGGCATGGCCACGCTTTCCAGCGGCTCGCGGGAACGACGCAGGTCCGGACCTGCCACGCCGGCCGATGCTGGCGGCGGTCCCGCAAGCGGCTTGCCGAACGGATCGGGCAAGGCGGCGCCTTCATATGCACGCGGCACGAAGACGGGCGCCGCGTGCCAGGCCGGTGACACCGGTCTGGCAGGCGGCGGCAACCTGGCTTGCGCGGCCCTCTCCTGCGCATCGGGCAAGCGGTACGCGTGCAGCATCGCGTCGAGGGTCAGCATGCCGTCCTTGCCAGCAGTCAACGCCAACTCGTGCACAGTCACGATGCGCGGCAGGCGCGCCAGATCCGCCATCAGCGCGCCCATGGCGTGATAGCCGCCCCGCAGCTGGACGGCAATCGGCAGCGCCACGTAATGCGCCTGCGGCTGGGGTGCACCGGGTTTGAACAGCGCGAACTGCACGCCGCGCGCCCGGCCGGCCTCATTGATATCGGACAACAACGCCGCCATCTGCTGGCTGTTCGGCAGTTGCTGTTCCAGCTTGGCGAGTTCTGCACTGGCCAGGCGCTGCTGCTCGCGCCAGCGCGGCAAGTGACCCGCCTGGGCCCTGGCCAGAAAATAGGCGCTGCGCAAGCGCGTCTCCTCCCCTTGCGCAACCTGTACGGCGGACAGCAATCCGTCGAGCCAGGCCAGGTGCAGCAGCGCGGCCGCCAGTGCTGCGCTCACGGCAGCGCTGGCAAGGCGCGTCGGCAGCGGCCACTGCGACGCTTTTTTCAGGCTCAGCATGATCAGCCTCCTCTGTCCACGATGGCAGCAGGCGCCGCCGGTGCTGGCCATGCCAGTCGTATCGTCCATTCCACGGCACCGTCGGCCGCGCCGCGCACTTCCAGCAGTTCCGGCCGCGACGCCGGCGCCGCCTCGGCCAGTGCCAGCAACAACACCGCAACCTGGTCCTGCGCAAGCGCATGCCCTTGCAGACGCAGCATTGCCGCTTCCTGGCGCACGCTGCGCAGGGCCACGCCGGCCGGCATGGCGCGCGCCAGAACTTCCAGCATGTGCACCCAGGCATTACGTTGCTCTTGCAATCCGACAATTGCCTGACGGCGCGCCAGTAACCCAGCCGTCTCGCCCTGTACCCGCGTGCCTGTGGCAAGGACTGCCGCCGCCTGCTGCGTGGCGCGACGCCAGCCCTCCTGGCGCCGAACCGATTCTCCAAGACAGGCCTGCAGCCAGAACGCGGCGGCCAGCGCCAGCAGCATCCCCAGCACCGCGCCGCCGGTCAGCAGCCCCAGCAGTTCCTGGACACGCCGCCGCCGCGCCGCCTGACGGTGCGGCAAGAGGTTGATGCGCGGCACATGCGCCACGGCCGTCATCGGGCATACCGGTGCAAGGCCAGGCCCCAGGCCAATTGGTACGCCACGCCGCCATCGGGCAAGGCTTGCCAGCCACCCTGCGCGAGCGCCGCCTGCAAGGCCAGCGCCTCGCTATCCATGATGACGGCCTGCAAGCCCGCCGCCCTGGCCGCATCGAGACGGCACTGCACGCCGGCGCGCCGCGCCGCCACCAGCAGCACGTCGACCTCCTTGCCTGTCGTGCCGGCCAGCGGCGGTGCAGGGCCAAGAATACAAAAATCCAGACTGGCGTCTTCCAGCGCAAACGGCATGTATTGCGCCGCTTCCAGTTCCACGAGGATTTCCAGTTGCTCCTCCGGCAAACCGGCGGGCAGGCGGATCGCATGCGTGATCAGGGCCGTGGCCGGCATGGCCAGCGCTATGCGCGTGCAAGCGCTGCCACTGTCGCGGCGGGCCTGGCGCAAGGCGTCCGTCAGGCTTGCCGCGTCCATGACGTTACCCTCCAGAATCACGCCGGGCGCCAGCGCGGCGGCGCCGCAATGGCGGCACGACAGCATGCCCCGCCAGCGCACCAGTTCGACCACGCGCACGGCGTCTTGCCCTATATCAACGCCGAGCAAGCCCCTGCCAAGAAGACTGCTGAAGGATATGTTTTTCATCGCGAAACGTCGCCACGGGAGAGCCGCTGTCAGCAGAAATCCTAGTCCCGGCTGCGATCGCTTGTAAATGGATTTCACGCCGAAGTCTGCGGCGTGCGGCGCCTATCTGGTCCGCCCCTGATCTGGCGCAGAATAATTGTTACCAAATCCTGGTTGCCAGCGGACCAATACACGCTTATATAGAGTATCGGCAAGTGTCGACACTGCCCCCAGGCAAGCGCCACGGCGCGCTGCCAGCCCGGCAAGCTCGCTTATAATTGACCGGCATAATTAACCGAAAGACATAAGACGCATGACATCTTCATCCTCCGCTGGCAACGCCGGCTCGAAACCGCCCCAGAAGGGCAGCAAACCCAAACGCTTCCTGCTGATGGCCCTGGTCTCATTCCTGGGCCTGGGCGTGGTCGGCGTGCTGCTGGTGGTCTTCGGCCTGGCCATGGCTTATCCGAACCTGCCCGCGCTCGACACCCTGACCGATTACAAGCCCAAGATGCCGCTGCGGATTTTCACGTCCGACAGCGTGTTGATCGGCGAGTTCGGCGAAGAGCGCCGTAACATGGTCCACATCAAGGATATTCCCGATGTCATGAAGAAAGCCGTGCTGGCCATCGAAGATGACCGCTTCTATGAGCATGGCGGCGTCGATTACCTGGGCATCACGCGCGCGGCCCTGCACAACCTGACGGGCGGCGCCAAGCAAGGCGCCTCAACCATCACGCAGCAAGTGGCGCGCAACTTCTTCCTGTCCAGCGAACAGACCTTGAAACGCAAGGCATATGAAGTCTTGCTGGCGTGGAAGATCGAAAAGAACCTCAGCAAGGACCAGATCCTCGAAGTGTATATGAACCAGATTTATCTGGGACAGCGTGCCTACGGCTTCGCCTCGGCCGCACAAATTTATTTCGGCAAGAGCATCCAGGACCTCACCGTGGCCGAAGCGGCCATGCTGGCCGGCTTGCCGAAAGCGCCGTCGGCCTACAACCCCGTCGTCAATCCGAAACGCGCGCGCATGCGCCAGCAATACATCCTGCAGCGCATGGCGCAACTGGGCTACATCACGCCGGCGCAGTATGAAGAAGCGAAAAACGAAGAGCTGAAAGTAAAAACCGACAGCAGCGCCTTCGGCGTGCATGCGGAATACGTGTCGGAAATGGCGCGCCAGCTCGTCTACGAGCAATTCAAGGAAGATACCTACACGCGCGGCCTGAACGTCTACACCACCATCACCAAGGCCGACCAGGACGCCGCCTACATCGCCCTGCGCAAGGGCGTGATGGATTACGAGAAACGCCACGGCTACCGCGGCCCGGAAGCGTATATCGAGATTCCGAAAACCAAGGCCGAAGCGGATGACGCCATCGAGACGGAACTGGCCGACCACCCGGACAGCGATGACATCATCGCCGCCATGGTGCTGCAAGCGTCGCCCAAGTCCATCCAGGCCGTCACCTCGGCTGGCGAGGAAATCACCATTACCGGCCCCGGCCTGACCTTCGGTTCGGCCTGGCTATCGGAAAAAGCGGCGCCTAACCGCCGCATCAAGCGCGGCGCCGTCATCCGCGTCATGTTGGAAGGCAACACCTGGGTCTTGACGCAGATGCCGGAAGTACAATCGGCCTTCGTCTCGGCCAGCACCACCGACGGCGCCATCCGCGCCATGGTCGGCGGCTTCGATTACAACCGCAACAAGTTCAACCACGTCACGCAGGCGTGGCGCCAGCCCGGTTCGGCCTTCAAGCCCTTCATCTATTCCGCTTCGCTGGAACGGGGCCTGTCGCCAGCCACCATCATCAACGACGCGCCCATCTCGTTCGATGCGGGCCAGACGGGTGGCCAGGCGTGGGAACCGAAGAACTACGACAGCAAGTACGACGGTCCGATGACCATGCGCAAGGGCTTGATGAAATCGAAGAACATGATTTCCATCCGCATCCTGCACAAGATCGGCGCCAAATACGGCCAGGAATACGCCACGCGCTTCGGCTTTGACGCGGACAAGAATCCCCCCTACCTGACCCTGGCCCTCGGCGCCGGCAACGTGACGCCGCTGCAGATGGCGGGCGCCTACGCCGTGTTCGCCAACGGCGGCTACAAGATCAACCCGTACCTGATCGCCAAGGTGACCGACAGCGACGGCACGGTCTTGTCGCAAGCCAAGCCGGACCTGGCGGGCGAGGAAGCCAACAGAGTCATCGACGAGCGCAATGCCTTCATGATGAACAGCATGCTCAACGACGTGGTGCGCTTCGGCACGGCGAACAAGGCCATGGCATTGAAGCGCCCTGACCTGGCCGGCAAGACGGGCACGACCAACGACTCCATCGACGCGTGGTTCGCCGGCTACCAGGCCAAGCTGGTCGGCATCGCCTGGATCGGCTACGACCAGCCGCGCAACCTGGGCAACCGGGAAACGGGCGGTGGCCTGGCCTTGCCGATCTGGATCAACTACATGGCGAAAGCCCTGAAGAGCATCCCCGTCGAGGAACGCGCCGTGCCGGAAGGCCTGATCCACGTGGGTGACGAGTATTACTATGCTGAAAATCCACCGGGCACGGGCGTCGGCAGCCTGGAAGGGGCGGCACGCGGCACGCCGGAGGAAGAAAAGGCGAAAGAAGCCGTGAAGAACGAGTTGTTCTGACGGCAGCGCATGGAGTAGGTCGGGTTAGGCCGCAGGCCGTAACCCGACACCACGCCGGCGCCAAATGTTGTCGGATTACGCAAGCAAAAAGGGCAGCCTGAAGAGGCTGCCCTTTTTTATTGCGCGCGGCTAAAACAATTACTTCAGCACCACGGGCGCACCCGCCTGCTCGCTGGCCATGCTGGACAAGGCCGCAAACAATTCAGAGCCGTCGCGCGTGTTGATCCATTCGTCACCCACGCGCTTGTAGTGGAAACCGCCGGAACGGGCGGCCACCCACATTTCGCGCATGGGGGCCTGGCTGTTGACGATGATTTTCGTGCCGTTGTCGATGAATTCGATTTCCAGCACATTGCCGCTGCGGCTGCATTCGACGTCGAGCACGTCCGCATCGTTCAGCCGGTCCAGCGCCGCCTCGATGTCCGTCAGGGTGGCTTCGGCCAGGGCCAGGAATTCCGATTCGCTCATGCTACACTCCAAAGATCTTAATCAAACCGTGATTCTAATCGTGAAGTCATCCTCAGCGTTTTATATCGGCACCGCCATTGTGGTTTCTAGCGTCCTGGCCGGCTGCGGCCAGCCCGGCCCCCTGTACCTGCCCAAGCCGCCAGCGGCCAAGGGCGCGCCAGCCAAAGGCCCCGTCGAACCGGCGCCCGTGCCGCCGCCACCGGTCATCGTGCCGGCCACCTAAACGGAACGCACCGGGGTGGCGGCATGCGCCGCCCTGGCAGTTTTGACACGCTTATTCCAGGCAAAAACCACGCGCATTAACAGCAGTAGCGCGACGATGCTGCCGAACAGGATCGGTTGCGCGAAATTATGCTTGCCTGCCTTCATCCACCAGAAATGCAGGATGCCCAGCGGCGCGATGATATAGATCAATCGGTGCAGCCACTGCCAGCGCTTGCCGCCCAGGCGCTTGACCATGCTATTCGTACTCGTCACGGCCAGCGGAATGAGCAGCACAAAGGCGATGAAGCCTACCGTGATGAATGGCCGCTTGAGCACATCCTTCCACATCTCCTGCAGATCGAAAAAGTGATCGAACCATAAAAACGTGGTGAAGTGCAGCGCCGCGTAAAAAAACGCGAACAGGCCCAGCATGCGCCGCAGCTTGATCAGCCAATTCCATTGCGTGAAGCGCCGCAAGGGCGTCACCGCCAGGCTGATGCACAGAAAATACAGGGTCCAGTCGCCCGTCCCCCGCGTGATGAACTCCAGCGGCTCCACCAGTTGGCCCGTGTAGGTCAGCCAGACCATGCGCACAAAGGGAATCAGCGCCAGCAGGAAAACCAGGCTTTTGACTAGCGACAACTGTTTCGGCGTGGGATTCAGGGCCATGGTCTTTCCTTAAAAGAACTTCTTCAGATCCATGCCCGCATACAGCGAAGCGACATCGTTGTAGCCATTGAACATCAGGGTCTTGCGCTTGCGCGTCAAAAAGCCGTCTTCACCGATCCGCCGCTCGGACGCCTGCGACCAGCGTGGATGATCGACGTTCGGGTTCACGTTCGAATAAAAGCCGTATTCGGACGGTGCCGACAGGTTCCAGGACGTGCGCGGCTGTTCCTTGACGAAACGGATCTTGACGATGGACTTGGCGGACTTAAAGCCATATTTCCATGGCAAGACCATGCGCACGGGCGCGCCGTTCTGGTTTGGCAAGGTTTCCCCATACATGCCCAGGGTCAGCAGCGCCAGCGGATGATTGGCTTCATCGATGCGCAAGCCTTCCGTATAGGGCCACTGCAGCACTCTGCTGCCCACACCCGGCATCTGCTTCTTGTCGGCCAGGGTGATGAATTCCACGTACTTGGCATTGCCCGTCGGCTCGACCTTCTTGATAATTTCCGAGAAGGAATAACCGACCCACGGGATCACCATCGACCAGCCTTCCACGCAGCGCAGGCGGTAGACGCGCTCTTCCAGCGGCGCCAGCTTCAGCAGCGCATCGAGATCGAGGGTCATCGGCTTCTTGACTTCGCCTTCGATGCTGACCGTCCACGGCCGCGTGCGCAAGGTGCCCGCGTTTTGCGCCGGGTCGCTCTTGTCCGTGCCGAACTCGTAGAAATTGTTGTAGCTGGTGGCGTCCTTATAGGCCGTCTGCTTTTCCAGCGCCGAATAGGCGGGATTCAATTTGGCTGCCAGCTTGGGATTGGTGCCTTGCGCGAACGCTTCGCGGCTGGCCATTTCCAGCAAGGCCGCGCTGGAGATCGAGCCCAGCGCCACTTGCTTGATGAAGCTGCGGCGCGATTCAAACACGGCGCGCGGCGTGATTTCGGAAGAATACGGCAAGTCGATGCCGTTGGGACTGCGCTTGATCAACATGGCGGCTCCGGAAAAAGGTGATGATTTGTACCTTACACCAGTTTTCCCGGGCCGTTCATGACGCTTCTGTCATGCAAAAAAGTGCCCTAAAAAAGTGCAGGGCAAGGCGCCTTGCCGCAGGCAGTACACATAGTACGGCTAGGCAAGGCAACGCCGCCATGGGCTTTTTCTCGAGTACTTTTTAAAGCTTGCCGTAGGAATGCAGGCCAGAGAGGAACATATTGACGCCCAAAAACGCGAAAGTCGTCACCAGCAAGCCCACCAGCGCCCACCACGAGGCGACGCGGCCGCGCAAGCCCGTCATCAATCGCATGTGCAGCCAGGCCGCATAGTTGAGCCAGACGATCAGCGCCCACGTTTCCTTCGGGTCCCACGACCAGTAGCCGCCCCACGCTTCGGCCGCCCACAGGGCGCCCAGGATGGTGGCGACCGTAAAGAAGGCGAAGCCGACGGAAATGGCCTTGTACATCACGTCATCGAGCACTTCCAGCGAAGGCAGGCGGTCGACCAGGTAGCCGCTCGATTTGAGCAGATACGCCGAGGCCACCATGGCCGACAGGGCGAACGTGCCGTAGCCGATGAAGTTGGCCGGCACGTGGATCTTCATCCACCAGCTTTGCAGGGCCGGCACCAGCGGCTGGATGTCGGCCGCGTCGCGCGTGACCGTGTACCACATCAGGAAGACGACGGCCGCCGAAATGACCAGCATGACGAAGGCGCCCAGCTGGCGCGTCGCGTAATGCTGCTCGTAATACAAGTAGAACATGGCCGTGATCAGGGAGAACAGGATGAACACTTCATACAGGTTCGACACGGGAATGTGGCCCACATCGGCGCCGATCAGGTAAGACTCGTACCAGCGCACCAGCATGCCCGTCAGGCCCAGCACGACGCCAGCCCAGCACAGCAGGGAGCCGACGGAGGAGCCGAATTCCGAGCGGGCCACCAGGCCGATCCAGTAGAACAGGGTCGACAGCACGAACAGGGTGCCCATCCACAGGATGGCCGATTGGCTGGACAAGATGTATTTCAGGAAAAATTTCTGGTTCGCCATGTCCAGGTGGCCCGCGTACAGTTCGATGGCGAACAGCGACAGCACGGCTGCCACGGGAATCAGCCAGCGCACGGGCTTCCAGTACCAGCCCAGCCACGCAAAGGTGGGCGCGGCCGCCAGCAGGATGGCTTTTTCATAGATATCCATGAAGGCGCCAAAGCGCATGAGGCCGAACAGGGATGCCGCCAGCAAGCCGGCGCCGTACAGCCAGTCGACCAGGCTCAGGCGCTTGAAAAAGCCCGGTTCCTGCGTATAAATTTGTTTATTTGCCAATTCCATCATTTTCTCCATTCCCGGTCACGCTGCAGCGTTCCAGACACAGCGCAGCTTACGCCGATTGCGGCAGCTTTGCCTTCAAGTTCTCAAATTCTTTTTCAAAATCCAGGGTCTTGCGCTGCGTGCTCATGGCCATCAGGGCGTCGCTGCCGCCTTCGCCATCCTTGATCCACACCCACAGGCGGCGCTCGCGGATATAGAACATGGAAAATACGCCGATCACGAGGAACAGGCAACCGAGGTAAACCACGCTCTTGCCCGGTGAGCGCGTCACCTGCAGCACGGAGGCCTTGATTTCCGTGAAGTCATCGAGTTGCAGGTACACGGGCGCGCCATAGAAGAAGCTGTCGGACAGCGCATTCGTGGCCAGTTGCAGGAAGCGGCCGTGCTTGTCATCGGCGTCGATGGGCTTCAGGCCATCCTTGCTGCGCGCCGCCTGCCACAGGTCCCACAGGCTGCCATTGAGGATCTTCATGAAAATATCGGCTGCCTTTTCCTGCTCGGCCGTCGGAACTTTTTCCAGGAAGCGCGAGATGGCGAGGAAACCGCCCTCCTGTCCATTGCCGGCAAAGATACCCAGGCTCTTCGCCGCCGATTCCTGCAACTGGCCGCGCAAGGCTTCCGCGCCCGTCTGCGGCATGGCCCGCGCCGCATAGCGGGCGGCTGCCTGCTGGCGCAACTCCGGATCTTGCAGTGCGGCACGCAAACGCATCCATTCCGTCACGCTGTAATTGTCATCGGCGGGAATGCGCAGGTAACTGAACGGGTCGCTGGGGTTGACACGCATGCCGGCCAGAAACACCGTCGCGCCATCAACCGTGACGGGCTGCATGTAATTCTGGTATTCGCGCGCCTGGCCCGTCTTGTCGCGCAATTTGTATTGCACCGAGGGGCCGACATTCTTCAAGTCCTTGTTATGCGCATTCTTCCCGGCCGACCCCAGGCGTTTGTCCAGGCCCACGGCAAACTTCTCGTTAAAGCTTTCCGTCTTGTTGACGGCGCGCACATCCTGGCCCGCACTGAGGTTTTCCACGTTAAACGGACGGAAAGCCGACCATTCCACCGTATAGGAATTGCCATCGCTGCGCTCGAGCGGCGTGCTGCCGCCCACTTCGCCGCCGATATCGAAGCGTTTCGTCGTCTTGCCCGTCATCGGATAGCCCGTCAACTTGAGCTTGCTGCCACCATCCTCAAAGCTCGACTGGTACAGGGCCAGGCCCTTGTACAGCAGCGGCTGGTTGACTTTGATGGTCGCAGGGAACGTCTCGCCCGTTGCATGGTCGGTGATGACGACATCGCTGGCGAACAGCTTGGGCATGCCCGTGCTATAGAAATCGATGTGGAATTTCTTCAACAAAATCGTGATGGGCAGATCCTGGATCAGCACGCCATCGGCCTGGGGAATGATGGCCGTGTTGCTCGATGAACCTTCCGGGATCATGGTGTTGCCGCGGAAAGTGGGATTTGACAGGCTCAGGCGGTGCTGGGCGGGAATGTCGGCGATCACGCCGCTGCCGGAAAACGGCGTCTTGCCAAAAAACCATTGCTGTACGCGGATCGGCATTTCCGAGTCGAGCAAGCCGCCCACGCAGATGATGACGATGGCGCCGTGGGCGAAGATATAGCCCCATTTATTGGCGGCGCCCCGCTTGGCGGCCACCAGGGTGGCATTGTCCTTCTCGACCACCTTGGCCCCGTAGCCGGCGTCTTTCAGGCGCATCACCATCTGCTGTGCCAGCACGGCGCGCGGCAGCGGCGCCTGCCATTCCAGCTTGTGGTGGAAATTGCGCAAGGATTGCTCGCGCACATTGTCGCGCCAGCTGCGCATGTCCTTAAGCATTTTCGGCGCATTGCGCACGATGCACAGCGACGTCGAGGCGACGAGGAAGCCCATGATCACGAGGAACCACCAGGCCGAATACACGGAATACAGGCTCAGCTTGTCAAAGACGGCAAACCAGAACGGACCGAACTGGTTCACATAATTGGGCATGGGCTCGTTCTGCTTGAGCACGGTGCCGATGATGGACGCAACGGCGATCAGGGTCAGCAGGCTGATGGCAAAGCGCATCGACGAGACCAGCTCGACGAATTCAGCCAGGCTGCGGCGTTGGGTTTTTAACTCGATTCCGGTCGTGCCAGTGCTCATACGTGGATACTCATACGGGATATGCAATCTTCAAGAAAATGTAGGCATGGAGCAGAGTGTTTCTCCGCGCTAGGCGGCAGCATACTCCTGTTTGGCCCTTGCCATGAAAAAGGGCAGCCTGTGGAAACGGCCGCCCTCTTCATGCGCGCTGGTGCGCCTGGCAATCTCTTGCCACTATGAAAACTTACTTCAAGCCGGCGATATAGTCGGCCACGGCGGCAATCTCGTCATCCGACATGCGGGCGGCAATGGTGTGCATTTGCGCGCTGTTCTTGCGGGCATCGGCCTTGGTGCTGCGGAACATGGTCAGCTGGGCCACCGTGTAATCCTGGTGCTGGCCGGCAATGCGCGGATACTGGACGGGAATGCCATTGCCCGTCGCGCCATGACAGCTGGCGCAGGCGGCAACTTGCTTCGAAGCAATGCCGCCACGGTAGATTTTCTTGCCCAAGTCAATCGTATCCTTGTTTTTCGCGGCGCCCGGCTTGGACACCTGCGCGCCCAGGTAGGCGGCGATATTCTTCTTGTCGGCGTCGCTGAGCATCTTCGCGTACGTCGTCATGACGGGCTGGTTGCGTTCCGGCGTAGTGAAGTCGACCAATTGCTTGTAGATATAGCTTTCATGCTGGCCGGCCAGCTTGGGATTGACCGTGATGGTCGAATTGCCGGCCGCGCCATGGCAGGATACGCAGGCAGGCAAGCCGCGCGCCGCATCGCCATCGGCGTACAGGGTAGCGCCCTTGGCGGGGTCAGCCTTGACGGCGACGGCTGGCGCGTGGGCCGGTTTCGGTTCTTCGACCGCGTAAGCAGTTGCCGATACAGCCAGCAAAGCGAGCAGCATGGATTGGACAAACGGTGAAAACGCACGATTCATTCAGGCACCCTGAGACAGTGAGAAATTAGTGGTGGACATTGCCGCGCCCTGGGGATTTTTGCTTTATTTTCAGGGCCGCAAGCCGCATCGCTGCTACGCCGGCAACAATAAACAACCCCTTATTGTACAATAGCTTCTTGGCGTTATCGCTCCCTTATCGCTCCCTTTTGTTGCTTTACTACTCCCATGTCAAAACTCTGGCAAGCCCGCTTCTTTACGACCGTCAACCAATTGCGTGACCTGCCCGATACCACGGTGCCGGAAATCGCCTTTGCCGGCCGCTCCAATGCCGGTAAATCGACCGCCATCAACATCTTGTGTAATCAGAAAGGCTTGGCGTTCGCCTCCAAGACACCTGGCCGTACCCAGCACATCAACTACTTCTCCATCGGCGGCGCCCACGTGGCGCAGCATCGCAAGGATGCCACCATCGTCGAAGAGATCGAATGCCTGCTGGTCGACTTGCCGGGCTACGGCTACGCGGAAGTATCGGGCTCGGCGAAATTGCACTGGCAGCGCCTGCTGGGCGACTACGTGCAGCGCCGCGAACAATTGGCGGGCTTGATCCTGATCATGGATTCGCGCCGCCCCTTCACCGACCTGGACATCCAGATGCTGGAATGGTTCGCCCCGACAGGCAAGCCGATCCACTGCATCCTGACGAAAGTCGATAAGCTGAACCGCAATGAATCCGTGAATGCCTTGCGCCAGGCGAAAGCCAAGCTCGACAGCTACGTGGATGAAGACGGCGTCGGCTTCCCGTTCACCGTGCAGCTGTTCTCGGCCCTGAAGCGCGTCGGCATCGACGAAGCCAACGACAAGATCATGGAACTGGCCGGCATCAGCGAAGACGGCGCGGCCCAGATGGTCGAACTGATCGAAATGGAAGACGACGTCGAGCCGGAGTCGGACAAACCGGCTTGATCGAGATCAACGCTGCATAAAAAAGGCTGCCCGTTCACACGGCGCAGCCTTTTTTTATTGCAGCGGATTCTGGCGCCTAGCGCCGTCCCGGCCCCGAGCGCTTCTCGGAAAAGAATTCCTGGCGCAGGAAAGCCATCAGCTCGGCCGTATCCTCGACGCGGGCGCTGAGGTTGACGTTGCGCCCCAGGCGCCGCGACTCCCACACGAAGTCGCCGGGCTTTTCAGCACGGATCAGCTGGATCATCTTCTTGATGATGGCCGTTTCGATGTCAGGCTCATTGCCCAGTTCCACTTTTTCCTGCTTCAGCCAGTTGCGCTTGAAGTTGCCATTCCAGCCCTTGAACTTGACTTCCGCACTGAACGAGGTCTGGTTGACGATGGAAAACACGCCGCCCGAATCTTCGCGGTCGCTGCCGGAATTGCGTCCTTGCGCACCGGCGATATTGGCCTTCGCCACGCGCATGGCGCGGTCGTTTTCGCTCTCCTCGGCCGGCGGCGCGGGATTTTGCGCCTCGCGCTGCTTGCGGCGCTGCTCGATCATCGAGCTCATGTCTTCAGCGGGCGGCGGCGGCAACGGCACTTTCGACACCAGCGGCGGCGTGTACGTTTCCAGTTTCGGCTTGTCGCGCGGCACATCTTTTGTGACCACGCGCTTGCTCGGGGCCGGCGGTGGTTTCACCTTGGCAACTTTTTCATCCTTCGGCTTCGGCGTGGGTTTCGGCTGCGGCTTCGGTTGCGGCTTGTCCTTCAGCGGCGCAATGTAGACCATCGCGCTTTCTTTCTTCGGCGGCGGAATCTTTTCGATCTTGTCGCTACGCAACAGCACATAGGCCGCCAGCAGCACGTGCAGCAAGACGGACACGCCCAGGGCAA
Source organism: Janthinobacterium sp. TND4EL3 (assembly GCF_900156175.1). Classification (GTDB taxonomy): domain Bacteria; phylum Pseudomonadota; class Gammaproteobacteria; order Burkholderiales; family Burkholderiaceae_D; genus Janthinobacterium. The sequence goes on along the minus strand of NZ_FTMV01000001.1, from coordinate 531,162 downwards.
CCTTGCGCGTGGTGCTGGTCCTGGACCCGTAGGCCGGTGGTGGCTGGATCACTTGCCCGCAGGTGGGACAAACGCCGGAATCGGCAGCCATCAAATGGGTCGTGTCATGCAAAATGAATCATGCTTTCTGTGTAGCGAAGAAATAACATTACAGGGCAGCCATAGTGCCAGAGTCCCTTGCTTTTGGGAACACTTCTGCGGCCTTTCCAACCCGAAGCGTACAGGATAGCGACATTCCTTGCAGCGGTAACCAGAGTACCCGAGCCGTCCCTTGACGGTTGTTACCGTATGTATCACCGACCATACAAAACCGGCGCCGCGTTCACGCTGGAACGGGGCGCCGGTCACGGAGCAGGCCGGCACTCAAGCCTTGTTGTCGAGTGCCACCAGTTGCTCGTCCGTCACCGGCCCCGTGCCGCTGTATTTGTCCAGGAACAAATAGATGACAGGGGTAATGAACAGGGTAATCACTTGCGAAAACAGCAAGCCACCCACCACGGCCAGGCCCAGCGGCTGGCGCAGCTCGGCACCGGCGCCCAGGCCCAGGGCGATGGGCAAGGCGCCCATCAGGGCCGCCGCCGACGTCATCATGATGGGACGGAAGCGCAGGATACACGCCTGGCGGATGGCTTCAGGCGGGCTCATGCCTTCATTGCGCTGCGCGTGCAGGGCGAAGTCGATCATCATGATGGCGTTCTTCTTGACGATACCGATCAGCATCAAAATACCGATGATGGCGATCATGGTCAGATCCATGCCGAACAGGCGCAAGGTCAGCAGCGCCCCCACAGCCGCCGACGGCAAACCGGCCAGGATGGTCAGCGGGTGGATGTAGCTTTCATACAGCACGCCGAGCAGCACATAAATCACGGCCAGCGCGGCGATGATGAGGATGATCTGGCTAGCCTGCGAATCCTGGAACACGGCCGCATCGCCGCCGTAGCGCGTGATGATGGAGGCCGGCAAGCTCATTTCCTTGCCCATCACGTCGATCTTGCCCGTGGCCACGCCCAGCGGCACGTCCGGCGCCAGGTTGAAGGCGATGGTGACGGCCTGCAGCTGCCCCTGGTGATTCACGGCAGTGGGGCCGATCGTGCGTTCCACGTAGGCAATACTTGACAGTTTCACCAGTTCGCCCGACTTGCTGCGCACGGATACGCGCGTGAGCGCATCGTCATACTGGCGGTCCGGCGTGGCCGCCTCCAGGATCACGTAATAGCTGGCGGCCGAGGAATAGATGGTCGACACTTGCCGCTCGCCAAAGGCGCTGTACAGTGCCGTGCGGATATCGGACATTTGCACGCCCAGCAGATTGGCCTTGTCGCGGTCAATCCGGAGCGATGCCTGCAAGCCCTTGATCTGCGAATCGCTGGTGACGTCGCGGAAGGCCGGATCGGCGCGCATGCCTGCGATAAACTTCTCCGCCCAGTCATTCAAGGCGTCGGGGCTGACGCTTTGCAAGGTGTACTGGTAGCGGCTCTTGCTCTGGCGCCCGCCCAGTTGCAAGTTTTGCACGGGGCGGAAATACACGGCCATGCCGGGCACGGCGCTCGTCGCGCGGCGCAGGTTTTCCAGCACCACGGGCATTTTCGGCCGTTCGCTGCGCGGCTTCAGCACCATGAACATGCGGCCCGTGTTGCCGCCGCCGACGAAGGACGTCACGTCCTGCACGCTGGGGTCCGCCTTGAGCACGGCCGCCACGCGGGCTTGCAAGTCCTGCAATGCCGCCGAGGAAATATCTTCCGACGCTTCCGTATTCACCTGGATCTGGCCCAGGTCTTCCTCGGGGAAGAATCCTTTCGGAATGGTCGCGTACAAGAGCACCGTCAGCGCAAAGGTACACACAGCAACGAACAGCACCACATTGCGGTGCGCCAGGGCCTTGTCGAGCAGATGCACGTAGCCGTTGCGCACTTTCGTAAAACCCGCTTCGAAATGGCGGCCGATAAAGGTTTTCTCGCCATGGCTGGGGTCGCTGTCATTGTGCTCGCGCGAGTCGGCCGGCAGGAAGCGGCTGGCCAGCATCGGCACCAGGGTCAGCGACACGACGGCGGACACCAGCACGGCCAGCGAGACGACGACGGCAAACTCGTGGAACAGCAAGCCGATCACGCCCGGCATGAAGAAGATGGGGATGAACACGGCCACCAGCGAGACGGAAATCGAGATGATGGTAAAGCCCATCTCCTTCGCTCCTTCCAGCGCAGCGCGTATCGGCTTCTTGCCCATCTCGATGTGGCGCACGATGTTTTCCAGCACCACGATGGCATCGTCGACGACGAGGCCCACGGCCAGGGTGATGCCCAGCAGGGACACGTTGTCGAGGCTGTAGCCGAGCCAGTACAGCAGGGCCAGCGCACCGAGCAGCGAGATCGGCATGGTGACGGCCGGAATGAAGGTCGCGGCCGCGCGGTGCAGGAACAAAAAGATCACCAGCACCACCAGCACCACCGTCAGGGCCAGGGTCAAATTGACGTCATGGATGGCTTCGCGGATCGACAGCGAACGGTCGTTGACCAGGCTGATCTGTATCGACTGCGGCAATTGCTCCTTGAAGCCCGGCAGCAAACGGCGCACGCCATCGACCACTTGCACGGTATTGGCATCCGGCTGGCGCTGTACCATCAGGCTGATCGAGCGCTCGCCATTGAAACTGCCGACGGCCTTGATCGATTGAAAGCTGTCTTCCACCTCAGCAACGTCTTTCAGGCGCACGGGCTGGCCGTTGCGGCTGGCGACGATCAGTTCGGCAAAGTCGGCCGCTTTCATCATTTGCGGATTGCCCTGGATGGTCAGGGTCTGGCTCGGGCCGTCAAGGATGCCCAGCGGGGAATTCGTGTTCGAGGCGCGCAGGGCCTGGGCCAGTTCGTCCATCGTCAGGTTACGCGCGTTCATCAGGTCGGCGCGGGCGCGCACGCGCACGGCAAAGCGTTTCTGGCCATTGACGATGACCTGGGCGACACCAGGCAAGGTCGACAGGCTGGGCGCGATCAGGTTTTCCGCATAATCATTGAGATCCGACAAGTTCAGCGAGGGCGACGTCATCTGGATGAACAGCACCGGCGCATCGGCCGGATTGACCTTGCGGTAGGACGGCAAGTCCGTCATTTCCGTCGGCAACTGGCGCTGTGCGCGCAGCAGGGCGGCCTGCACGTCGACGGCCGCCTCGTTGACATTGATGCTGGCATCAAATTCCAGGGTCAGCGAGGTATTGCCCAGCGTACTCGTGGAGGTGATCAGGCTGAGGCCGGAAATGGTGGAAAACTGTTTTTCCAGCGGCAAAGCCACCGACGAGGCCATGGTTTCCGGGCTGGCGCCGGCCAGGTCGGCGCTCACGTTGATGACGGGCGTGTTGTAGCTCGGCAAGGCCGCCACGGGAATTTTCAGGTAGGCCAGCACGCCGGCCAGGATGATGGAGAGGGACAGCAACACCACCATGACGGGGCGGCGGATGCTCAGTTCGGACAGATTCATGCTGGCTTGCCCTGCGGTGCGGCGGCGCCATCGGCAGCCTTGTGTTTTTCCGCCAGGCGTACCTTGCTGCCTGGGCGCAAGTTCTGCTTGCCATCGACGATGACTTTTTCATCACCCGCCAGGCCGGTGACGACGGCACTCGGTCCGAATGCATACACGCGGGCAATCTTGCGCATCTTTGCCGTGTTGTCCGCTTCCATCGAGTACACGAAGGTGCCGGCGGTACTCGTGATGATGGCGTTTTGCGGGATCACCAGCGCATCCTTGAGGGTACGCACGGTCAGCTGCGTATTCACGTACTGGCCAGGCCACAAGTCAGTGCCACCATTATTGAAGCGGGCCTTGATCTTGATCACACCGGTCGCCGGATCGACGGCATTGTCGATAAAGTTCAGTTTGCCCTCGAGCTGCTTGCCGCCCGCGTCCGACAACAGCGCCGTGACAGGCACCTCGCCCGCCTTTTGTGCCGCCAGCAAGCCTGACAGGCTGCTTTCCGGCAAGGTGAACGACACATCGATGGGGTCGAGCTGGGTGATGCTGGTCAGCGAAGTGACCGGCTGCACCAGGCTGCCCGCGTAGACATTGATGGCGCCCACGCGGCCGCTCTGCGGCGCGCGCAAGACCGTGTAGCTGGAGTCGACCTGGGCGGCGCGCAAGGCGGCCTGGTCGGCGGCCAGCAAGGCGCGTGCCGCGTCGAGCTGGCTTTGCAGGGTATCCACGGCGCCCTGGGCGATGAAATTCTTGCTCAGCAAATCCTGATTGCGCTTGAGCTGGCGTTCGAGATCCTGCACCGAGGCGCGGTCGCGCAAGACCTGCGCTTGCGCCTTGTCAACATTCGCGTGCTCGCTGCGCGCATCGAGCGTAAACATCAGCTCGCCCTGCTTGACGAACTGGCCTTCGCGGATATGCACCTTGCTAATCGTGCTGGTCGTCTGCGGATGCAGGTCAACGCTGCTGATCGGCATCACGCTGCCATTGGCTTGCAGCACCATCGGCACGTCCTGGCGCACGGGTGCGACCACGCTGACGGTGGTGGGCGACTGCGCCCCTCCCTTGCCGCCCTTGCCTCCTGCACCGCTCTGGCTGGCGGACTGATGATTGAAATACCAGATGCCGCCACCGATACACAGGGCCGCACCCACCACGATTGCCAGGCTAGTCTTTTTCATTTTCTGTCACGCTGTTGCAGCGCCAGGCTGCAGGTTGAATGTAATTGCGAGGGAGCATAAAGCGCAATATTGTCGCACGGAAATGCTCATTTTCCCGCGTAATATTCGGGCACGATGAGGGTCACTTCCAGTCCGCCGTCCACATGATTGGACAGCAAGACCGTGGCGCCATGCTGCTCGGCGATGTTGCGGGCGATGGTCAGGCCCAGGCCCGTGCCGCCCGATTCGCGCGAGCGCGAGGTTTCTATCCGATAAAACGGTTCGAACACCTTGGCCAGTTGATCTGGCGCAATGCCTGGCCCGCCGTCGCGGATGCGGATGCGCGCCGCGCCCGCGATGCGCTCGACGGTCACATGCGCGTACTGGCCATATTTGACGGCATTGTCGATCAGATTCACCAGGCAGCGCCGCATGGCGATGGGCCGCGCCATCAAGGCCATGCCCGCATGGCCGCTGAGGGTCACTTTCTGGCCCGCATCGGCTGCGTCGGAACAGACGCTATCTAGCAGCGAGTCGAGGTCGAGCGCCTGCATCGCTTCCGTGCTGTCCATCGAACGGGCCAGGTCCAGCCCTTCCTTGACCATGCTTTGCATGGCCGACAGGTCACCCACGAGCCGATCATACAATTCCGTATCGGCCACTTTTTCCAGACGCAGACGCAGACGCGTGAGCGGCGTCTGCAAGTCATGCGTGATGGCGGCCAGCATTTGTGTCCGCTGGGAAATATGCTGGCGGATGCGCGCCTGCATGGCATTGAAAGCGGCGCTGGCCTGGCGGATTTCGCTGGCGCCCGACAGGGTCAGCGGCGGATGGTTGATGTCGTTACCCAGGTCTTTTGCCGCCTGCGCCAGCTGTTTCAGCGGGCGCATGGTCATGCGCGTGACGAGGTAGGCGAGGATGGCGATGCTGATCAAAAATGGCAGCAAGGTAACCCAGTCGCTATGCTCGCCGAATGGCGGCTGCTGGCGCGGTGGCAACACCATCAGGCGCAGCACGTGGCCGTCCTGCATGCGCACATCAAGGTTTTCGCACGTGCCGCCCCAGGGCTTGGGACCGAACAGGCCAGTCGACTTGCGCGGCTGCGTGCAGGCGGCCGGACGTTCGGCCAGCGCGCTGACCTTGAAGCCTTCGCCCAGCTTCGCCTGCAGGGCGGTGGAGAACTCCGTCGGCGTGCCCGGGACGTGCTCGGCGTCGGGACGCAGTTCCAGGCGCACGCTGCCCTTGTTGGCCACCTTCAGGTAGGCCGCGCGCGAGGCCAGCGGCACGATGTCGGCCGCCATCACCAGCTGCTCGGCCCGTTCTACGGCATGGTAGTCGCGATACTGCTCCAGCGCGCGCTGGCGTTCGCCCACGGCCAGCCACTGTGTCAGCGCGGCCGAAGCGACGATACCGATCAGCAAGAACATGAAGACGCGGCCCGTCATCGACCCCAGGAAGGCCTTCACGCGTGCGGCTCCACATTAACCTGGCCGGCCAGCACGTAGCCGCCGTTGCGCACGGTCTTGATGATCTGCGGCAAGCGGGCATCCTCGCCCAGCTTTTGCCGCAGGCGGCTGATCTGAATATCGATCGAGCGGTCGAACGGGTCGGCGTCGCGGCCCTGCGTCAGGTTCAGCAACTGGTCGCGGTTGAGCACGCGGTTCGGATGTTCGAGGAATACGCGCAACAAGCGGAACTCAGCACCCGACAGCATGATCACCAGGCCGCTGGGATTGAGCAGGTGGCGCGCCGTCAGATCCAGCGTCCAGCCGGAAAAGCGGATTTGCTGCGCCTTGTCCGATGGTACGTTCGACGGCATGGCGTGGCTGCGGCGCAAGACGCTGCGTATGCGCGCCAGCAATTCACGCGGTTCGAACGGCTTCGGCAAATAATCGTCGGCGCCCATTTCCAGGCCCAGGATGCGGTCCAGCGGCTCATTGCGCGCCGTCAACATGATCACCGGCACCGTCGATTGCGCACGCAGCTTGCGGCACAGGGTCAGGCCGTCGTCGCCCGGCAGGTTCAGGTCGAGCACGATCAGGTCGGGCCGCGTTTCATCGAGGATTTTCCACATGGCCGTGCCGTCCGCCGCGCCCAGGGTGCGGTAGGCGTTCGTTTCCAGGTAATCCGCCAGCAGGCTGCGGATATCGCGGTCGTCGTCGACGATGAGGATTGTAGAAGTGGGTTCCATGGTACGAATTATCCCCACTTCGCCAAGCCTTGCACAGCGCATTTGTATCGTCTTGTATATAGAGGACCCGAAGAAACATATAGATACAAACTGTCTGGCAGCGGACACTTCGGGGAAACATGGAGAGTCCAACATGGATTCATGTGCAGCAGCATGTACATTTCTCATCACTTATAAAGGAATCCAGATGAACGCCTCAATGAAAACCTTACGCAAGACGATGGTCATCGCCATGAGCGTGCTCGGCATGGGTGCGGCATCGCTGACCGTCCACGCCCAGGAAGCGGCCGCCAGCGCGCCTGCCGCCGGCACGAGGATGCAACATGAAGGCCACCGCGGTGGCAATCCCGGCGAACGCATGGCCAAGTACCAGGCCCGCCTGCATGACAAGCTGAAGCTGACGGCCGCGCAGGAGCCTGCCTGGGCTACTTTCACGGCCGCCAACGCGCCGAAAAAGCCGATGGGCGACTGGAAAGCCAAGCGCGAAGCAATGGCCAAGCTGTCCGCGCCTGAACGCATGGAGCAATGGATCGCCATGTCGAAGGAACGCATCGCCAGCCAGGAAAGCCGCCTGGCTTCCCTGAAGACGTTCTATGCCGTGCTGACGCCGGAACAAAAGAAAGTCTTTGACGACAGCGTGCCTGGCGGCAAACATGGTGGCATGCGTGGCCGCCATCACGGCGAACACCATGGCATGCAGGAGCATCCCAAAGCCGGCTGAGTGTTAGCTGTGCAGAAATAGAAAAAGCCCGCGATGCGGGCTTTTTCTGATTGCAAACACAAGTAAATACTTACTGCCCGTCAAGTTTGCGCAAGGAGGTCAGGAAAGTCGATGCATTCTGGAAGCCGATCACGCGCGACTGGGCAATTTCCTGTCCCTGCGGGTTGAACATGATGATGCCCGGCGGACCGAACAATTGAAACCGTTTCAGCATGGCCTTGTCGTCCGCATCATTGGCCGTCACGTCCACCTGCAGCAGCACGGCTTGTCCCATCTTCTCGCGCACGGCGGGATCGACGAAGGTCAATTTTTCCATTTCGATACAGGACACGCACCAGTCGGCATAAAAGTCCAGCAAGGCTGGCTTGCCATTGAGCTGAGTCAATGCCGCATCAAGCTGCGCCACGGTTTTTACGCGCGTAAACGCTTGCGCGTGGACCTGGCCGCCGCCGAGGTGCGCCAGCGGCGCGAGCGGGTCGCGGCCACCGCTGGCCACGCCAACCAGTTGCACCACGCCCAGCACGGCAAACACGAGACCGAAGGCCTTGCCGACCCAGGCGTTCTGCGTGCCGCTCTTGCCCACCAGCAAATACATGCCATAGCCGACGAGCAGGACCGTCCAGCCCAGCATCTGCACGGCACCCGGCAGGACAGGCGAGACCAGCCACCAGGCCACGCCCAGCTGCAGCACGCCGAAGAAGCGCTTGACGGCATCCATCCACGCGCCGGCGCGCGGCAGCAAGGTGCCAGCCGAGACGCCCACCAGCAGCAGCGGCACGCTCATGCCCACTGCCATGGCGAACAGCGCGCTGCCGCCGATGACGACGTCGCGCGTCTGGCTGATGTACAGCAAGGCGCCTGCCAGGGGCGCAGCCACGCAGGGCCCCACGATCAGGGCGGAAATGGCGCCCATGACGAACACGCCCGCCAGGCGGCCGGACGATTGCTGGTTCGATACGGATGTCAGTTTTCCTTGCAGGAAGGCAGGCACTTGCAGCTCATAAAAACCGAACATCGACAAGGCCAGGCCCGCCATCAGCAAGGCAAAAAAGCCCAGCACCCACGGATTTTGCAGTTGGGCAGCCAGGCCTTCACCCGCAAGCCCGGCCGCCACGCCCAGCGCCGTATAGACGATGGCCATGCCCAGCGCGTACGTGAGCGACAGCAGCAAGCCGCGCGAGCGGCTGACCTTGGCGCCATCGCCGATGATGATCGACGACAAAATCGGCACCATCGGCAGCACGCACGGCGTAAATGCCAGCCCCAGGCCCAGCAGCATGAACAGGGGCACGATGACAAGCAGCTTGCCGCCCTTCAACGCCGCTTCGATCTTGCCCATCTCGTCTTGCGCCGGCGCGGGGCTCGCCGCCGCGGGCGCCGCCGCGACCGGCTCGGGCGTGCTGGTGATATCGGCCTGGGGGATGCTCAGCACGGACACGCCGGGCGAGGCCTGCGCCTGCGGACCGTTGACGGCCGCCGTGTCGACTGCCGGCGCTGCCGGCAAGGCGAACTTCGATGGCAAGCCACCGGGCGCCATGCTCTGGCCGCCGCCACTGCCCACCAGCTGCGCGGTGGCATCCTGCGGCGCGTAGCACAGGCCCTTGTCGGAGCAACCCTGTCCCGTCGCCTTCAGGGTGAACGCACCGGCCGCTTCGACGGGAATGGTGATGGTCAGGGTCTTGCGGAAGGTTTCCACATTCTTCTGGAAGGTGTCGTCGAACTTGACCTTGCCGGGTGGATACACCGGCGTGCCCAGCCTGGCGCCCACGGCCTCGAACTTGAAGCGCTCGTGGTACATATAGTAGCCATCGGCAATCACATAGGTGACGGCGATGGTGGACGGGTCCTGCATGCGGGCGGAAAATTTAAAAGCCAGCTCGGGATCGAGGAATTCATCGTCGGCGCGGGCGTGACTGGCGCCAAAGACGGCCATGGCCAGCAGCAAACAGGCGGCAAACCAGATCAGCAGTTGATGTAGTGGAGCGGCGCGCGCGGTGGCGCTGGAGGGGAATCGGGACATGAACTACCTTTTCGACCATTCGACAGAGGACGCGCGGAGCAGGCAGCGCATGTGCCGGGCCGGCGCGAAAGAAGAATAGTACACCGCAGCAAGGATAGCTGCAGCAGAAAACAAAAAAGCCAGGCTAGGCCTGGCTTTCTCAGATGCAATTACTGGGATTACTCGCCAGCAACTTCAACTGCTTCGGTCGTATCTGGACGATCCATCAGTTCAACGAACGCCATAGGAGCGTTATCGCCGACGCGGAAACCCATTTTCAGGATACGCACATAACCACCGTTACGGTTGGCGAAACGTGGGCCCAGTTCAGCGAACAGCTTGACGACCATTTCACGGTCGCGCAGGCGGTTGAAGGCCAGACGCTTGTTTGCCAGGGAGTCGGTTTTGCCCAGGGTCAGAATTGGCTCGACAACGCGGCGCAGTTCTTTTGCTTTTGGCAGGGTGGTTTTGATCGCTTCGTGACGCAGCAGCGATACTGTCATGTTGCGCAGCATTGCCAGACGGTGGGACGAGGTACGATTCAGTTTACGGAGGCCGTGACCGTGACGCATGATAAATCCTTTCGGTGAGTGTTTAAATCCAGTTCTTCGATCGGCTGGGCGGGAAACCCCGACTGGCCGCGGACCGGTTTGGTACTACAAAATAAAAGCCTGGGACACCTGTCCCAGGCAGTTTGCTACAACTACGAATTACTTTTCCAGGCCGGCAGGCGGCCAGTTTTCCAGCTTCATGCCCAAGGTCAAGCCGCGCGATGCCAGCACTTCCTTGATTTCATTCAGGGACTTGCGGCCCAGGTTTGGCGTTTTCAGCAGCTCGTTTTCCGAACGTTGGATCAGGTCGCCGATGTAGTAGATGTTTTCCGCTTTCAGGCAGTTCGCCGAACGCACGGTCAACTCCAGGTCGTCGACTGGACGCAACAGGATAGGATCGACCAGCGGAGCGCGCGATGGCGCTTCGGCGGCGGCTTCCGTGCCTTCCAGGGCAGCGAACACATTCAACTGGTCCACCAGGACGCGGGCCGACTGGCGGATCGCTTCTTCCGGCGAGATCACGCCGTTGGTTTCGATGTTGATGATCAGCTTGTCCAGGTCGGTACGCTGTTCAACGCGAGCCGATTCAACGAAGTACGATACACGGCGCACTGGCGAAAACGACGCATCCAGGATGATGCGGCCGATGGTCTTGTTCGTGTCTTCCGACAGGCGACGCACGTTACCAGGAACGTAGCCGCGGCCTTTTTCAACCTTGATCTGCATGTCCAGCTTGCCACCGGCGGTCAGGTGGGCGATCACGTGGTCAGGGTTGATCAGTTCGACGTCATGCGGCAGGTCGATGTCGGAGGCCAGGATGGCGCCTTCGCCTTCTTTTTTCAGGGTCAGGGTTACCGAATCGCGGTTGTGGACTTTGAAAACCACACCCTTCAAGTTCAGCAACAGATCGACGACGTCTTCTTGCACGCCATCGAGGGAAGAATATTCGTGGACGACGCCAGCGATCGTCACTTCGGTCGGCGCGTAGCCCACCATCGACGACAGCAGAACGCGGCGCAACGCGTTACCCAATGTGTGGCCATAGCCGCGCTCGAACGGTTCCATCACGACCTTGGCGTGACCTGCACCGAGAGCTTCAACATCGATAATACGTGGCTTCAACAAACTGTTTTGCATGAAATGTCCTTTTCAATACCCTCGGCTCATTACACCGATAAGGCTGATGGCATTAGTAAAACGCCCACTCGATCGAGTGGGCGGAGGTGGTGCTAACTGCTATTAACGCGAGTACAGTTCGACGATCAGCGATTCGTTGACGTCGTTAGCGATTTCGTTACGCTCTGGCAGGGACTTGAAAGTACCTTCCATTTTCTTGGCATCAACCGAAACCCAGCTAGGCATGCCAACTTGTTCGGCCAGCGACAGTGCTTCAACGATACGCACTTGCTTTTTCGATTTTTCACGAACAGCGATGATGTCGCCAACTTTGACCGAGTACGAAGCGATGTTCACAACGATACCGTTCACGGTGAACGCTTTGTGGCTGACCAATTGACGCGCTTCAGCGCGGGTCGAGCCAAAGCCCATGCGGTAGCAAACGTTGTCCAGACGCGTTTCCAGCAACTTCAACAGCGTTTCGCCGGTGTTGCCTTTACGACGGTCTGCTTCAGCGAAGTAGCGGCGGAATTGACGTTCCAGCACGCCGTACATGCGCTTGACTTTTTGCTTTTCGCGCAGTTGGTTACCGTAGTCCGAGGTGCGGGCGCCGGATTTGACACCGTGCTGGCCTGGCTTGACGTCCAGTTTGCACTTGCTGTCCAGCGAGCGACGGGCGCTCTTCAGGAACAGGTCTGTACCTTCACGGCGGGAAAGTTTTGCTTTAGGTCCGATATAACGTGCCACGATACTTCCTTTTTTTAAATGATAACGCCCCAGCCACATGCATGATCAAACACACTGATGCGGTTAGGCGCTAGTCTGATTTGGTTTCAATCAGACGGTGGCTGAAAACGAAAAACCCGTCAAACAGGATTTGACAGGCAAGAACAGCCGGGCAGTATAACCGTTTCCGGCTCCCTGCTCCAGCGTTTTCACACAACTGTACTGAGTTACAACAGACAGCAAAGCAGCTGGCGCCGAAGCGCCCTCTGCAACACTATCTTAGATACGACGACGTTTCGGTGGACGGCAACCGTTGTGCGGTACCGGCGTCACGTCCTGGATCTCGGTGATCTTGATGCCCAGGTTGTTCAGCGCGCGAACGGCGGATTCACGACCAGGACCTGGGCCCTTGATACGTACTTCCAGGTTCTTGACGCCACACTCAACTGCCACTTTACCAGCGGCTTCCGCGGCGACCTGCGCTGCGAATGGGGTCGATTTACGCGAACCCTTGAAGCCTGCACCGCCGGAGGTAGCCCACGACAAGGCATTGCCTTGACGATCGGTGATGGTAATGATGGTGTTATTGAACGATGCGTGGACATGTGCGATGCCTTCAGCGACGTTCTTTTTAACTTTTTTACGCACGCGTGCTGATGCGGCGTTATTTTGCGACTTAGCCATAATTATTCCCTAGCGGATTATTTTTTCAGCGATTGAGCGGCTTTACGCGGTCCCTTGCGGGTACGTGCGTTCGTACGCGTACGCTGGCCACGGCAAGGCAGACCCTTACGATGACGCATGCCGCGGTAGCAACCCAGATCCATCAAACGCTTGATGTTCATGGACAGTTCACGACGCAGATCGCCTTCGACGATGAATTTACCTACTTCATCGCGCAGTTTTTCCAGTTCGCTGTCATCCAGATCTTTGATCTTTTTGTTGGTTGCTACACCGGTCGATGCACAGATTTTCTCTGCGCGTGGACGGCCCACACCGTAGATGGCTGTCAGGCCGATAACGGTATGCTGATGATTTGGGATATTAACCCCTGCAATACGTGCCATTTGTTATTCCTCGATTAACCTTGACGCTGCTTGTGACGTGGTTCCACGCAGATAACGCGGACTACGCCTTTGCGCTTGATGATCTTGCAGTTGCGGCAGATCCGCTTGACTGATGCGAGAACTTTCATTTTTGGGCTCTTTCTTTCGCTTCTTTGGTTTGATTCAGTGTGTTACTTGGTACGGAACACAATGCGGGCTCGGCTCAGGTCGTACGGCGTCAACTCCACCGTCACCTTGTCTCCAGGGAGAATGCGAATATAATTCATCCGCATTTTACCTGAAATATGCCCGAGCACCACGTGTCCGTTCTCCAGCTTCACTCGAAATGTTGCATTTGGGAGATTCTCAAGAATCTCGCCCTGCATCTGTATGACGTCGTCTTTTGCCATTCGGTATGTTTACCGCGCTTAACGCGTCGGAATTCCGCCCTTGAAATTTGCTTTGCGCAGCAGCGAATCATATTGCTGCGACATCACGTAGTTCTGTACTTGCGCCATGAAATCCATGGTGACAACTACAATAATCAATAAAGAAGTACCGCCGAAATAGAATGGTACCTTCCACTGGGCTTGCATAAATTCCGGCAATAAACACACCAGGGTGATGTAGACTGCGCCGGCAAGTGTCAAGCGTGTCAGGATCTTGTCGATGTAACGGGCTGTCTGCTCGCCTGGACGGATCCCGGGAATGAACGCACCGCTTTTCTTCAAGTTATCCGCTGTTTCCTTGCTGTTAAAGACCAGCGCTGTATAGAAGAAACAGAAAAACACGATCGCCACTGCGTACAACAGCGCATGGATAGGCTCACCAGGCCCCATCGATGCTGCCAAATCTTTCAAGAACCGCACCGCAGGGTTAGCGTTGTCGGCGCCCTTTGAAAACCAGTCCACGATAGTGGCCGGAAACAAGATGATCGAAGAAGCAAAGATCGGCGGGATCACGCCGGCCATGTTCAGCTTCAACGGCAAATGGCTGGTTTGACCGCCATAAATCTTGTTGCCTACCTGGCGCTTCGCGTAGTTGACCAATATTTTGCGCTGACCACGTTCGACGAATACAACGAAGTACGTTACCAGTGCTACCAGGATCACGATGAAAATCGCGCTGAAGCTGCTGATCGAACCATTCGACACCTGAGTGAACAAGCCACCCAACGCCGACGGCAGACCGGCTGCAATCCCGGCAAAAATGATGATCGAGATGCCATTCCCCAAGCCACGCTCGGTAATTTGCTCACCCAACCACATCAAAAACATTGTTCCGGTCAACAAAGTGACGACCGTCACGAAGCGGAATGCAAGACCAGGTTCCAACACCAGACCAGCTTGCGACTCCAGTGCGACTGCAATGCCCAACGCTTGGAACAGTGCCAGCGCAACCGTGAAATACCGGGTGTACTGGGTGATCTTGCGACGACCTGCTTCGCCTTCTTTTTTCAACGCTTCCATCTGCGGTGACACGATCGACAGCAATTGCATGATGATCGAGGCCGAGATATAAGGCATGATACCCAGCGCAAACACTGTAAAACGAGACAAGGCACCGCCCGAGAACATGTTGAACATGCCCAGGACGCCGCCTTCGTGCTCCTTGAACAGCGAGGCTAATTGTGTCGGGTCAATCCCGGGAACCGGGACGTGAGCACCGATACGATAAACCACCAATGCGCCAAGCAAAAACCAGAGCCGTCCCCAAGGGAAACCGGCCGCTGCACTTTTAGCAAGTTGTGGATTAGTCGCCAATTTTCGCTCCGATCAAGCTGTTAGCGGTCAACTCAGGCTACCGAGCCGCCGGCTGCTTCGATGGCGGCTTTCGCGCCAGCGGACACTTTCAAGCCCTTCAAATTCACCGCTTTGGTGATTTCGCCGGACAAGATCACGCGCACGTCACGGGCCAACACGCCCAGAACGCCAGCTTGCTTCAAGACCAGAATGTCGACATCGCCAACAGCCAGGTTGTTCAGATCGGACAGGCGCACTTCAGCTTTGAAGGTTGCGTGCATCGATTTGAAACCGCGCTTAGGCAGACGGCGTTGCAGAGGCATCTGACCGCCTTCGAAACCGACTTTATGAAAGCCGCCCGAACGCGATTTCTGACCTTTGTGACCACGACCCGAGGTTTTACCCAGGCCGGAGCCGATACCGCGACCGACGCGACGCTTGTAGTGCTTAGCGCCTTCGGCTGGTGCAATAGTATTCAATTCCATGATTTGCTCCGTTCGTGTAAGCCCGAAGGCTTACCCGACAACTTTAACGAGATACGATACTTTATTGATCATGCCGCGTACGGATGGGGTGTCTTGCAATTCGGAAACCGAATTTACACGACGCAGACCCAGACCGCGCACGGTAGCGCGATGCGATTCGCGCGTACCGATCAAGCCCTTGACCAATTGCACTTTGACTGTGTTTGTCATTTTGTCCACCTTAAGCCAGAATGTCTTCGACCGACTTGCCGCGCTTGGCAGCGATATCGGAAGCAGTGCTCATTTTCGACAGGCCGTCCAGCGTAGCGCGTACCAGGTTGTATGGGTTGTTCGAACCGGTGGATTTCGCCACCACGTCCGTCACGCCCATCACTTCGAAGATAGCGCGCATTGCGCCACCAGCGATAACGCCAGTACCAGGCTTAGCTGGGTTCATCAGGACCTTGGAGGCGCCGTGACGACCAACAACCGTGTGATGCAAGGTGCCGTTTTTGAGCGGTACTTTGATCAGGTTGCGACGGGCTTCTTCCATTGCCTTCTGCACGCCAACTGGCACTTCTTTCGATTTGCCCTTGCCCATGCCGACGCGGCCATCGCCATCACCAACTACGGTCAGCGCGGCGAAACCCATGATACGACCACCCTTGACCACTTTGGTCACGCGGTTGATCGCGATCATTTTTTCGCGCATGCCATCATCCGGCTTGTCGCTTTGCATTTTTGCTTGCATTTTTGCCATGATTGATCCTTAGAACTTCAGACCGGCTTCGCGTGCGGCTTCTGCCAACGCTTTCACACGGCCGTGGTAACGGAAACCGGAGCGGTCGAACGCAACTTCGGTGATTCCTGCTTTCAACGCTTTTTCAGCGACGCGCTTGCCGATCAAGGCTGCAGCAGCGGCATTGCCGCCTTTGCCGGATTGGCCTGCCAGTTCAGCGCGAACTTCCGCTTCAGCCGTCGAGGCCGAAACCAGGACTTTAGCGTCCGGGCTGATCAGGTTGGCGTAAATGTGCAGGTTGGTGCGGTGCACCGACAAGCGATTTACTTTCAATTCCGCAATCTTGATGCGGGTTTGGCGTCCGCGGCGAAGCCGTGATTCTTTCTTATCCATCGTCAGCCCCTAATTACTTCTTCTTGGTTTCTTTAAGCTTAACCACTTCGTCCGCATAGCGAACGCCCTTGCCCTTATAAGGCTCAGGAGCGCGGTAAGCACGAACTTCAGCGGCTACCTGGCCAACCTGTTGACGGTCGATACCTTTAATCAGGATCTCGGTCGGGGTTGGTGTTGCGCAGGTAACGCCGGCTGGCATGTCATGCACTACAGGGTGCGAGAAACCCAGGGACAGATTCAGCTTGTCGCCTTGGGCTTGCGCCTTGTAACCCACGCCTACCAGGTTCAGCTTTTTCTCGAAACCCTTGGTGACGCCAACAACCATGTTGTTGACCAGTGCGCGCAGCGTGCCGGACATGGCATTGGCTTCGCGGCTGTCGTTCGCCACGTCGAAAGTCAGGGTTCCTGCATTGTTTTCTACTTTGACCAGGCCGGTGAGGACTTGGGAAAGTACGCCCAGCGGGCCTTTTACGGTGATCGCTTGTGCGGAGATGGCGACTTCGGCGCCAGCTGGCACTACGATAGGCATTTTAGCTACTCGAGACATGTGTAACTCCTTAAGCCACGTAGCAAATAACTTCGCCGCCGACACCGGTAGCGCGTGCTTTGCGGTCAGTCATGACGCCTTGCGGAGTCGACACGATCGCCACACCCAAGCCATTCATCACAACAGGGATCTCGTCTTTACCCTTGTAGACGCGCAGACCCGGACGGGACACGCGCTCCAAGCGCTCAATAACGGGACGGCCAACATAATACTTCAAACCGATCTTCAGTTCCGCCTTGCCACCAGCTTCGGCAACAGCGAAATCTTCAATGTAACCCTCGTCCTTCAGGACGTTGGCAATCGCAATTTTGACTTTCGACGATGGCATGGCCACGGTCGTTTTTTGCACGCCTTGTGCGTTGCGAATGCGGGTCAGCATATCGGCGATAGGATCGCTCATACTCATTGCATATTCTCCTATTACCAGCTTGCTTTTGTCATACCCGGAATTTCACCACGCATGGCGAATTCACGGAGCTTGATACGACCCAGACCGAATTTACGGAATGTGCCGCGCGGACGACCGGTGATGGCGCAACGGTTACGTTGACGCGTCGGGTTCGAGTTACGTGGCAGCGCCTGCAGTTTCAGGCGAGCTTCGTAGCGCTCTTCTTCCGATTTCGATTGGTCATCGACGATGGCCTTGAGAGCTTCGCGCTTAGGGGCGAATTTCGCCACCAGGTCAGCACGCTTGATCTCACGATTAATCAGTGACAGTTTGGCCATGATCAGTTCCTGAAAGGGAATTTAAAGGCGGCGAGCAAAGCTTTGGCTTCGTCATCGGTCTTAGCGGTTGTCGTGATGCTGATATTCATACCGCGCAACGCGTCAATCTTGTCGTATTCGATTTCAGGGAAAATGATCTGTTCCTTGACACCGATGTTGTAGTTACCACGACCATCAAATGCACGGCCGTTCACACCACGGAAATCGCGTACGCGCGGCAGAGCCACGGTAATGAAGCGATCCAGGAACTCGTACATGCGAGCGCCGCGCAGGGTGACCATCGTACCGATCGGATAACCTTCACGGATTTTGAAGCCTGCGATCGCTTTGCGGGACTTGGTGGTCACTGGCTTCTGGCCGGCGATCTTGGTCAAGTCAGCAACTGCGTGCTCGAGAACTTTTTTATCCGCGATAGCCTCACCAACACCCATGTTCAGGGTGATCTTGGTCAGGCGTGGAACTTCCATTACCGACTTGTAACCAAACTTGCTGGTCAGGTCGGCAACGACTTTTTCTTTATAGAATTCTTGGAGACGTGCCATGATTTCTTAAGCCTTCACTACTTCGCCGGAGGATTTAAAGATGCGAACTTTCTTGCCGTCCACTTCTTTGAAACCCACGCGATCTGCCTTGCCAGTCGCCGCATTAAACAATGCAACGTTGGACACGTGAATTGGCATGGTCTTATCGACGATACCACCAGTTACGCCAGTCATCGGGTTTGGCTTAGTCGCTTTTTTAGCGATGTTAATGCCGTCAACCACGATATGTTCAGCATCGATACGCTGCTGTACCACACCACGTTTGCCCTTGTCTTTCCCGGTCAGAACGATGACTTCGTCGTTTTTACGAATCTTATCCATTACGACTCCTTACAGGACTTCCGGTGCCAGGGACACGATTTTCATGAACTTCTCAGTGCGCAGTTCGCGCGTGACAGGTCCAAAAATACGGGTACCGATCGGTTCCAGCTTGGCGTTCAACAGAACGGCGGCATTGCCGTCGAACTTCACCAGGGAACCGTCTTGGCGGCGAACACCTTTAGCGGTGCGCACAACCACGGCGTTATAAATTTCACCTTTTTTGACACGGCCACGTGGCGCAGCAACCTTAACGGTTACCTTGATCACATCGCCAATGCCAGCATAACGGCGCTTGGAGCCGCCCAATACCTTGATGCACATTACTTCTTTGGCACCGGTATTGTCAGCCACTTCGAGCCGGCTTTCAGTTTGAATCATAGTATTCTCTTTCCCAACTTAAGCCGAAGAATCCACACAATGTAGACCCACGGTCAGTCTTGGTCCCGCCAGAGCCGCCCTGCTGGGCTTCACTGTTTGGGTGCATGACCTTCATACATCAACTGACCGCGAATGCTACTGTCTGTGGCCAGACACTTTGCGGCGTTACATGAACGAAGCCCGCAAGTATTACATACAATTTGCGGGCCTGCAAGTACTAATTAAAAGCCACCGCCGAAACGGTGGTTTTTATTTAAACGGTTGGTGCGGCTTGAACCACACGTGTCACCGTCCATGCCTTCGTTTTGGAGATCGGGCGACCTTCCTGGATCTCGACCGTGTCACCGGCCTTGACTTGGTTGGTCTCGTCATGCGCGTGATACTTGTTCGAACGCATGATGATCTTGCCATACAAAGGATGTTTTACGTGGCGCTCGATCAGAACGGTAACGGTCTTGTCCATCTTGTCCGAAACCACTTTACCGATCAGCGTGCGCTTGAGCGACTGTTTCACTGGTTCGTTCATTTGGCTTCCTTCAGATTCATTACCGTCTTCACACGCGCGATATCGCGGCGTACCTTCTTGAGCTGCGAAGTGTTGCTCAGCTGTTGCGTAGCGATTTGCATACGCAGGCCGAACTGTGCCTTCAACAGGTCATTCAGCTCTTTTTGCAGAGCCGGCTGGTCCTTGCCGCGGAGTTCAGATGCTTTCATATACAACTCCAATTATTGGCCGACTTGACGTACGACAAACGTCGTAGCCAGTGGCAGTTTAGCGGCGGCAAGACGGAAAGCTTCCCGTGCCAGCGCTTCATCAACGCCATCCATTTCGTACAGTACTTTGCCTGGCTGAATTTCAGCGACGTAGTACTCTGGATTACCTTTACCGTTACCCATACGGACTTCAGCCGGTTTGTTCGAAATCGGTTTGTCCGGGAAAATACGGATCCAGATACGGCCACCGCGCTTGATGTGACGCGTCATTGCACGACGCGCCGCTTCAATTTGACGCGCAGTGATACGACCGCGCGCAACTGCCTTCAGACCGAATTCGCCAAACGACACGGCGGTGCCGCGGCTGTGCGAAATACCGGTGTTACGGCCTTTCTGCTCTTTACGATACTTTCTGCGTGCTGGTTGCAGCATGATTATTCTCCTGCTTTCTCAGCTGGTGCTGCTGCGGCGGCCGGTTTAGCGGCGGTACGCACACGTGCACCTGGTGCTGTGGATGGTTTCGCACCGGCACCGGCTGGACGTGGACGGCCAGCTGGCTTGCCATCGTCACGGCGTGGGCCGCGGCTTTTCTTCTCGTCAGCTGGGGTATCGATGACTGGTGCATCGCCGTTAGGCGCGCGGTCACCTTTGTATACCCACACCTTGACACCGATGATGCCGTAGGTGGTCGACGCTTCGCTGGTACCGTAGTCGATATCGGCGCGCAGGGTATGCAGAGGCACGCGGCCTTCGCGGTACCACTCTTTACGCGCGATTTCGATACCGTTCAGACGGCCGGACGACATGATCTTGATACCGAGAGCACCCAGGCGCATTGCATTTTGCATTGCACGCTTCATGGCGCGGCGGAACATGATCCGTTTTTCCAGCTGCTGAGCGATCGAATCGGCGATCAGTTGCGAGTCGATTTCTGGCTTGCGAATTTCTTCGATGTTCACGTGAACAGGTACGCCCATGATCTTGGTCAAAGCGGACTTCAGTACTTCGATGTCTTCGCCTTTTTTACCAATGACCACGCCTGGGCGCGAGCTGTAGATCGTGAAGCGCGCGTTCTTGGCTGGGCGCTCGATAACGATGCGGCCAACGGAAGCGTTCTTCAGTTTCTTTTTCAGGTAAGCACGTGCTTTCAAGTCTTCGTTCAGCATGGCAGCGAAATTACCGTTGCCTGCATACCAGCGCGAAGCCCAGTTACGGGTGACCGCCAGACGGAAACCGGTTGGATGAATTTTCTGACCCATCGTGGCTCCTTAGTTACCGACAGTCACGTAAACGTGACAGGATTGTTTCGAAATACGGTCGCCACGGCCTTTTGCACGCGCGGTGAAGCGCTTCAAGACCGGACCTTTTTCGACGTAGATCGTTTTCACGAACAATTCGTCGATGTCGGCGCCATCATTGTGCTCGGCATTCGCAATAGCGGATTCCAGAACGCGCTTGATGATCGCAGCACCTTTTTTCGGGCTGAATTGCAAGATGTTGAGTGCAGCGTCAACTTTCTTGCCACGGATCAGGTCAGCAACCAGGCGGCCCTTTTGGTCCGACAGGCGCACACCTTTGAGGATAGCTTTAGTTTCCATTATTTCTTAGCCTTTTTGTCAGCTGCATGGCCCTTGAACGTACGGGTCAGTGCGAATTCGCCGAGCTTGTGACCAACCATGTTTTCGGAAACATAAACCGGCACGTGCAGCTTGCCGTTATGTACCGCGATCGTCAGGCCGATGAAGTCAGGCATGATTGTCGAACGACGCGACCAGGTTTTGATTGGCTTTTTGTCTTTGGCAGCTTGCGCAGCTTCAACTTTTTTCACCAGGTGGGCGTCACAGAACGGCCCTTTTTTCAATGAACGTGTCATGTGCTACCCCTTATTTCTTGCCGCGGCGCGAGACGATCATGGAAGTAGTACGCTTGTTGCTGCGTGTCTTCTTACCTTTAGTCTGTTGGCCCCAAGGCGAAACTGGATGACGACCAGCTGCTGTTTTACCTTCACCACCACCGTGCGGGTGATCGACCGGGTTCATGACCACACCGCGAACGGTAGGACGAACACCGCGCCAGCGCATCGCACCAGCTTTACCGATTTTACGCAGGCTGTGCTCGGCATTGCCGACTTCACCAACCGTTGCACGGCACTCGATGTGCACGCGACGTACTTCACCCGAGCGCAGACGCACTTGAGCGTAGGTACCTTCACGTGCCATCAGCACAACGCCAGCGCCGGCGGTACGTGCCATTTGAGCACCTTTACCTGGCAGCATTTCGACGCAATGCATCACGGTACCGACTGGGATGTTACGGATTGGCAAGCAGTTACCCGATTTGATCGGTGCTTCCGAACCGTTCATCACGCTGTCGCCAACGGCCATGCCCTTGGTTGCGATGATGTAGTGACGCTCGCCGTCGGCGTAGCACAGCAGAGCGATATTCGCGGTGCGGTTTGGATCGTATTCGATACGTTCCACTTTCGCTGGAATACCATCTTTGGTGCGCTTGAAGTCGATCAGGCGATAGTGTTGCTTATGACCACCACCGATATGACGGGTGGTGATATGACCGTTGTTGTTACGACCAGCGGTCTTGGATTTCTTTTCAACCAGGGCAGCGAATGGACGACCTTTGTACAGGTCGGCATTCACCACCTTTACCATGCCGCGACGGCCTGGCGAGGTTGGTTTCATCTTAACGAGTGCCATTATGCAGCCTCCTCGGAGAAGTTGATTTCCTGGCCAGGCTTCAGGCACACGAAAGCACGCTTGGTATGGTTACGACGACCGTTGAACTTGCCGGTGCGCTTTTGCTTACCTTCGCGGTTTGCAGTTTGCACGGACAGAACTTCAACCTTGAACAGCAGTTCGACCGCTGCCTTGATTTCAGGCTTGGTTGCATCCGGCAGTACGCGGAATACAATTTGCTCGTTCTTTTCCGCGACCATGGTGGCCTTTTCGGAAATCACGGGCGCCAACAGCACCTTCATCAAGCGTTCTTCGCTATGTTTCAAAATCGCGCTCATGCCAGCATCTCCTCAATCTTGGCCAATGCAGCTTTGGTGACCAGGATCTTCTTGTAGAACACCAGGGACATCGGGTCTGCGTGACGTGGCTCAACGACGAGTACGTTAGGCAGGTTGCGCGATGCCAGTTCCAGGTTTTCGTTCAGAACGTCGGTGATGATCAGAACCGAATCAAAGCCCAGGCCGTTCAATTTTTGCGACAGCAGCTTGGTTTTTGGCGCGTCGATCGTCAGATCGTCGATGACGATCAGGCGCTCTTCGCGAGCCAGCTGCGACAGGATCGAGCAGATACCTGCGCGATACATTTTTTTGTTCACTTTGTGGGTGAAGTTTTCGTCAGGCGAGTTCGGGAAAATCCGACCACCGCCGCGCCACAGTGGCGACGACGACATACCAGCACGAGCGCGGCCGGTACCTTTTTGGCGCCATGGCTTTTTCGTCGTGTGGTGAACTTCTTCACGGTCTTTTTGCTTGCGGTTACCACTACGTGCATTCGCTTGATAAGCGATGACGACTTGGTGGATCAGCGCTTCGTTGTAGTCACGGCCGAAAATCGTATCGGCTGCAGCAACGTTCGAGGCGGCTTGACCTTGCGCATTCAGAAGCTTGAGTTCCATCGTTTAAGCTCCCTTCTTGGCTTTGGTTTTGATGGCTGGCGAGACAACTACCTGGCCATTTTTCGCACCTGGAATCGCGCCTTTGACCAGCAACAGCTGACGGTCGGCATCGATACGGGCGATCACGAGGTTCTGGATCGTACGGTTAACGTCACCCAGATGACCGGTCATGCGCTTACCAGGGAAAACGCGACCTGGATCTTGTGCCATACCGATGGAACCTGGAACGTTATGCGAACGCGAGTTACCGTGCGTTTGACGGCCGGAAGCGAAGTGGTAACGTTTGATAACGCCTGCATAGCCTTTACCGATGGTAACGCCTTGCACGTCGATCTTTTGACCGACTTCGAACAGGGAAGCAGCGACAACATCGCCAGCTTTCAGTTCGGCGGCTTTAGCAGCGTCAACGCGGAACTCTTTCAACAGAGTACCGGCTTCAACACCAGCTTTAGCATGATGACCAGCAACAGCTTTGGTCACGCGGGAAGCGCGACGTTGACCGAATGCGACCTGAACAGCGGAATAGCCATCTGTTTCAGGGGTTTTGATTTGCGCAACACGGTTGTTCGATACGTCCAGCACGGTGACAGGAATCGAATCCCCTTCGTCCGTGAAAATGCGCATCATACCAACCTTGCGACCGAGAAGGCCTAGGCTCATTTTTTCTCCATTCCCACCTGCGATTGGGCGGGGCTTGTTTAACTACAAAGTAACGTAGGACTCAAAAAGACGAATCCATACCGAAGCCGGCTAGTATATAGCACAAAAACCCTTGACGCAACAAGTTAACACGAGGTATGTCAAAGTGTTGCGCAGCACCACAGCGACAGTTGCTGGCGGTGCTGCAAAGGTCGACTAATTTAGCATGAATCGCCTATTCATGCGGCTCTGCAGCGGGCACCACTACGCCCTTGCCCACTTGATACCAGTCAACTTTGCGCGTGGCAACCATGATGGCCGCCAGCACGAGGAACAACAGGATGCTGCCCATCACCAACGCATTGCTTTCCGAGCTTAGCAGTCCATACAGGGCGCCATACAGCATGGTCAGCGCCACGCCGAAGCCAATGCCACGCCACACGTTGCGCAGTACGTGCGCCAGGTAAAAGCTGGTCAGCACAATACAGGCAACGCTGGCGGCCAGGTAGGCGAACAGAAAAGCGATATGCTCGGCCAATCCCACCAGCAGCAGAAAGAAGATCACCAGCGACAGCCCTACCAGCAAATACTGCACCGGGTGGATCGGCAGGTTCTTCAAAATTTCAAAGATGAAGAAAGCGGCAAAGGTCAACGCCACGAACAACAAGCCATATTTGGTGGCCCGATCCGATTGCGAATACACATTCACCGGCTCGATGAAACCCACGCTGAAACGGTCCACCTGGCCCAGCGGCGCGCTGTCGGGCACCTTGAACTCACCCTCGATCGTGCTCAACTGCGTTTGCGCATTGGTGGCCAGCGACGAGATACTCCACTCGACCTGAAAGCCCTCTGCGTTGATTTGGCGGTGTTTCGGTGACGGCAGGAAGCGCCCGCCAAATTGTGGATGGGGCCAGTTCGACTTGATGCTGACCTGGCTGTTTTTTGCCACTGGCACGAAATGCTGGCGTTCGATGCCATCAAGGCCCAGATCAAAACTGAAGCGCACCTGCTGCTGCGCCGCCAGCGGCATCGCGCCCAGAGGCGCATGCAGGCCGCTGCGGAAGGCGAACAGGTCCGTTCCCTGGTCGAATTCAATCTTCTGCCCGCCCCAGTCGATTTTCGGGATATTGCGGATACCGCGCACGTCCTCGATCGACAGCGCGACAAAAGGCTCGCCCAGAGTGACGCGCGAATCCGGCGACTTGCGCGGCAGTTGGCTGCTGGCCGGCACCGTGAAGTCCCCCTTGAACGCGTGCTGGCCACTGTACACCAGCACCTGGTGGATGCCGCGGTAGCGGCGGTCTGTCTCGATGCTGCCATTGATCTGCAGTTCGTTTGGATACACGAGCAGGCGGCGCTGCACCGTGCGGCGCAGCAACTCCGTGCGTACTGGTAATTTCACCTCCTGCGTCTTGTCGTCGTTCTTGGCGATTTCCACGCGCTCGTCGTACTGCTCGGTGTAGGGAATCACCAGGATGGGGCCGATGATGGTTTGTTCGCGCACGGAATCGGCGGCAATGCTGTTGACGGCTTCCTGACGGAATTCCATCCGCTCCTTGATCGTTTCCTGGATCATCAGCAACGGCAGGCCGATCAGCAACATCAGGCCGAAGACGATCAACGCCTTGACGAATAAAGTTTTTTGCATGGCGCATCCTTGAAGTAAGGCGGCCAGTGTAAAAAAACCATGTGCGCTGACGATGCGCTCCGTGTGAAGTCAGCAAATAATTGTGTCAGGCCAGCGGCAGGCGCAGGCGGGCACAGGCGCCGCCATCCGGGTGGTTGACGACCTCGACCGTGCCGCCATGCAGGGAGGCCACCTCGCGCACGAAGGGCAGGCCCAGGCCTGTGCTCTTGCCAGCCGCGGGACGGGGCAACGAATAGAAACGTTCGAAGACGCGCTCCTGCGCATACGCGGGAATGCCTTCGCCACGGTCGCGCACGCGGATCTCCACCTGCGCACCATGCCGTAGCGCCTGCAGGTCAATGCAGCTGCCCGTTGGCGCGAAGCCGGCAGCGTTATCGAGCAGGTTGCCCAGCGCCTGGCGCAGCAGCAAGGCGTCGCCGGCCACGTACACCTCCTCCACCCGCATCTGCAGATGCAGGCCGCGCGCGGCCAAAGCAGCGGCCGCATCCTGCGCTGCTTGCGCCAGCAGGGGCGCCAGCGCGATGCGCTCGGGCGCGTCCAGGCGCTGCTGCTTTTCCACGCGCACGAGGGCCAGCAGTTTGTCGATCAGCTGCCGCTGGCGCGCGTTCTGCTCGAGAATGCTGGCGAGGAATTGCCGTCGCTCGGCCGGCGCCATGTCTTCCTGCAGCAGCTCGGCCGAGGCCTGGATGGCGGCGATCGGGCTTTTCAATTCATGCGCCAGCGTATGCATCAGCTGCTCCACGTACTCCTTGCCTTCCAGGCGCGTGCGCATCGCTTCCAGCGCACGCCCCAAGGTGCCAAATTCGTTCCGGCCCAAGGCTGGCAGCACCGCCTTGTGCCCCGCCTCCACGTCGCCGATATAGTGCATCAGCTTGCCCAGCGCATGGTGCAGCCACCAGGCGAAGGCCAGACCGATCAGCAGGGACAACAGCAACAACACGGCGCCACGCTGCAGGATCTTGCGCTGGCTGCGCTCGACAAAGGCCTGCACACTGGCGTTCGGCTTGGCCACCGTCAGCACGCCAATGACCTCATTGCCGTCGCGAATAGGCGCGGCCACGTGCATCACCGTCGACATCTCGTCTGCAGGGCGGCTGCGCGTGCTGCGCGCACCATACTTTCCCTGCAAGGTGAGGTAGACATCGTTCCAGCGCGAATAATCACGGCCCACGTCGCGGCCGCTGGAATCGAACAGCACCACACCGCGCCGGTCCGTGATATAGATGCGGTAGTCGAGAGTGCGTTTGCGCACGCCATTGATGTTGACGTCCACGCCATGGCGCGCGTAATCCTGCATGCGCTCGGCCACGGGCGACTGTGCCAGCGTGCCCGCCTTCACGTCAGGCGCCACCAGGCTGGCCAGCAGCTGCGAAGTATCGACCAGCGTATCTTCCAGGGTCGAGCGCACGCCCGGCTTGACCTGCTCCATGAAAACATTCAGCAGAAACCAAGCGGCCAGGCCGACGATCAGGAAGTAGCCAAGCAGGATGCGCAGGCCGATTTTCATGCGCGGGCCAGGCTGTAGCCGAGGCCACGGTGGGTCTGGATGGGGTCGAGCCGCGCATCGATGGCGCGCAACTTGGCACGCAACGATTTGACGTGCGCATCGACCGTGCGCTCGAGCGTATCGGGCGCCCCGCTCCACACGCGCTGCATCAGCTGCGCGCGCGACAGCACATGACCCGGATGCTCGATCAAGGTCTTCAGCAACAGGTACTCATAGCGGGTCAAGTCCAGCGCATGGCCTTGAAACAGTACTTTCGCTTCCAGCGCACGCAGTTCGAAGCGCACCGGCGCAGTCGCGGCGGCAGGCGGAGCTATGGCCATGACAGCCTCGCGCGAAATCGACATACTGCCGGCACGGCGCAGGATGACACGGATGCGCGCGACCAGTTCGCGCGGCGAAAACGGCTTGGTGACGTAATCGTCCGCACCAATTTCCAGACCGACGATGCGGTCAATCTCGTCACTGCGGGCAGTCAGGAAGATCACCGGCACATCGGAAAACTGGCGCAGGCGGCGGCACACTTCCAGTCCGCTCATGTCGGGCAAGCCCACGTCGAGCACCACGAGCGCGGGCATTTCGGCGGCCTCGCGGAGAGGTGCGCGCAGTGCGGCCAGCGTCTGCTCACCGAGCATCAGGTGGCGCGGCGTGAAGCCGTCCGTGCGCAGAGCATAGGCGATGCTGTCGGCAATCGCCTGTTCATCTTCCACGATCAGGATAGTCTTGGACATGGCGGCGGCACCCGTTGATGGAGAGACCCGGAGTATCCCTGAAGCGGGCAAGCGGCGTCAATCGCGCGCGCAAAGGGGCTCCGGCAAAGGCGATCCAAGGGCGGTGCCGCGCCGGCTATGGCTGGGCGACGTGGATGCTGGCCTTGATGTGTTTGAGGCGGGCCACGATAGTGAACGTCATTACCACCAGCAGCGACCACGAGCTCCATTTGCTGACATGCACCACCGACCAGGCGCCAAGCTGGTTCGGATAGCGCCACACGCCCCAGAAAGTACTGATATTTTCAGCCAGCCAGATAAAGAAGCCGACCAGCACGAAACCGAGCAGCAATGGCATGCTCCGGTCGCGGTCGAGCGGACGGAATACCACGGTGGTACGCGCGTACAAACCCAGCGCGCAGGCGGCCAGATACCAGCGAAAATCGCCGATATAGTGATGAGTGAAGAAGTTGGCGTAAATTAGCAGCGCGATCAGCACCGCCATCCAGTATGGCGGATGGTGGCGAATCCGCATATCGAGCAGGCGCCAGGTCTGGATGATGTAGCTGCCGACGGCCGCGTACATGAAGCCCGAAAACAGGGGGACACCGAACACCTTGCTGTAGGCGAAGTCGGGATAGCTCCACGACTGGATCGCCCCCGATACCTTGAACACCTCCAGTGCAAAACCGACCACATGAAACAAGCAGATGGCTTTCAACTCATCCCACGATTCCAGTCCGCGCCAGACCATCGTCCCCTGGATCGCCAGCGCCGCCAGCAGCAGCACGTCATAGCGCGGCAGGCCGAACAGGCCCGCGCGCGGCACCAGGAACACGGCAGCAAAAAACAGCCCCACGAACAGGCAGGACCTCGCCTCCTTGATGCCGAAATACAGGAATTCGGTCAGGAAGCGCGGCCAGCCGCGCAAGCGCTGACCTGGAGTCGCATTTAACAGGTGGGTATCGAGGGCATTAAGCATGCGACAACTTTATCGTCCAGCCTCAGCACTGTAAAGCGATATCCCCCTATGCATCGATGGCAGGGCAAAAAAAAACCAGGCACGAGGCCTGGTTTTTGACACGCCCGGCATCGGCACCGGGCGGTGGGGTATCAGCTGACGACGATCAGAGGAAGGTGTAGCTGGCCGTTACGCCGATACGGCGCATCTGGAACGATTCAGCGTAGCCTCTGCGCCACTGCACCGGTGCAGCCTTGTCGAACAGATTGTCAATGAACAGGCTCAGACGCGTGTTCTTGATGCCGCCGTACGACAGGTTGTAGTCGACCGTGGTGTTGCTGCCTACGCGCGAGCAAACACCCATGTTCTCAGCCGAAACCTTGTTGGTAACGCAGTAGGTTGGCGAAGTCTGGTTGTCGTTGCTAAAGCCGCTGGCGTAGTTCAGGGTCATGCCGTGGTCGAACGAGCCGGCCTTCAGGCTGGCGCGCAGCTTGGTCTTCAGACGCGAACCCAGGTCATAGTTACCGGCCAGGTTGGTGTCATAGGCATTGTCGGTCACGCTGAATTCCTGGTATTTCCACAGGTAGCTACCTTCCAGTTTCAAACGAACCTGGCCGATACCGGTGTTGAAACGGCCACCCGCGTCGAAGTCGAAGCCCGAAGCACGGGTCTTGCCACTGTTGACGTATGGGTTGTACAGCAAGCCGATCGCGCCAACGCCGCCGAAGTTGGTGGTATTGCCCGGTGCGTATTTTTTCACCAGTGCCAGGAATTGCGCATCGGAAGCCGAGTTATCGACACGCACCAGCTGTCCGGCTGGCAGGCCAGCTTCGCCGCGCAGGATGTCGGCCACCGAACGGGTACCGATTTCGTCCTTGCGTTCGATATGGTAGTAGTCCAGTGCCACGGTCCAGTTCTTGACCGGTTCGAAAACGAAACCAGCGGTGATCGAACGCGAGGTTTCCGGTTTCAGGTCCTTGTTCGCCGACACGAAGCTAGGCACGCCGCCTTTGCAATCACTGTTCTGGAAGGTGTTGCCCTGAGCCTTGTCAACGCTGGTGGCTGCCGGATTGTTCTGCACCAGATTGTTCAGAGCACTGGCAGTTGCGCAGCGGCGCGGGTCGCTGACATCGGTAGCAAACGAACTGCGGCCCAGGCCGTTACCGGTTTCGACGATGTTAGGCGCGCGGAAGCCGCCAGCGGCCGTAGCGCGCAACAACAGGGTGTCGGTGGCGTTGACGCGCAAGCCCAGCTTTGGCGAGAAGTGCACGTCGCTGTTGGTGGACTTGTCGGCACGTACCGCTGCGCTCAGTTCCACACGCTTGACTACCGGAATGGTCGCTTCGGCGAACAGGGCGTAGTGATCCATGGTGTCTTTGACTTGCAGGCCGGCGATGCCGACCAAGTCACCACGCAGCACGTTGTCCGAACTGGCCATTTCATACTTTTCGCGGCGGATGTCGGTACCGAATGCCACGTTCAAAGGACCGGCAGGCAGTTGCGCCACTTCACCGGACACGGTCGCGTCGACGAAAGTGATTTTCGATTCACCCTTGGTGGTACGCACCGGGAACATCGACTCCAGCAGCGCGGCATCGTTTTGCTGGCCGAACTTGTAGGTGCCGTTGACGATGGCATTGGTGTAGCCGGCCGCGCTCACGGCACGGGTGGCCTTGGTTGCCTTCGAGTTCATGTAGCCGACTGCGGATTTCCAGTCGAAATTGCCGATGTCGCCATTCAGACTCAGCATGACACGCGTCTGATCGGACTCGGTGCGGTTGAAGTTGAAGCCATTACCGGTGTCCATCATGCGGGCACGGTATTCCACCGGCGTCGCATACGGATTCATTGCATGGCCAACCGGCAATTTTGGATAGAAGTATGGACCGACCATCTTGCCGTTGATCGCATCGTACCAAGTGCTCGACGAGGTGGTGGCGCTACCGTTGCTGACGTTGAACGGGGTGACGATGTAGTCGTTGCTGGCACCGGCATTGGTGATCTCGAAGTTGGCGTCGATATCCTTGCCGATGCGGAAATGCGTGTTGCTGGCCAGCGCATAGCGCTTGGCATTGGTGGTCAGGCCACTATACGGCAGGATATCCATCTTGCACAGCTTATCCTTGGCATCGATCTTGTCAGCCGGGCAGCCGGGCGCGGCGACGATGTTCGTGCTGTTCAGGAAGTAGTTACCGGTTGGCGAGAATGCGCTCAGGGCATCCCAGGTCGAACGGCCCGGGGTCTGGCGGTGCCAATCCGGATAGTGACCGCGCAGGTCGTCGACGGTGTAGCCGTCGTTCTTGTACGCTTCATACGTCAGGTAGGTGTTGAAACCGTCCTTGTCGATATCGCCATAACCGACGATACCGGAAACGTTGCGGCTGCGCTGGTCTTTGAAGCCTTCGGTTTCCTTGTAGTTGCCGGTGATCTTGGCGCCTTCGAAGTTCTTCAGCAAGATGATGTTGATCACGCCAGCGATGGCGTCGGAACCATAGATTGCCGAGGCGCCGTCTTTCAGGATCTCGATGCGCTCGATGGCGGCAGCCGGGATCGCGTCCAGGTTGGTGAAGTTTTGCTGCGCGCCGTCGGCCAGGCCGTATTGTGCAATGCGGCGGCCGTTGACCAGCACCAGGGTCGCGACCTTGCCCAGGCCACGCATGCCCACGCCCGAAGAACCCGTGGCAAAGCTGCCCGAGCTGTTGTTCGACGAGTCGATCGAGGTGCTGATGGCAGCGGAGGAATTCAGGATGCCCAGCGCCGTGGTCTGGCCGGTGCGCTCGATGTCGTCGCGGGTCAGAACCTGCAGCGAACCGGCTGTTTCAGCTTCGGTACGCTTGATGCTACTGCCGGTGACTTCAACGCGTTGCAGTTTTTCTACGGGTTCGGCAGCTTGTTGTGCCGTGGCATATTGAGAGAAAGCCAGTGTCAATGCAATTGCAAGGGTACTTTTCTTCAGACGTGGTGAGTGGTTAATTGCCGTACTTTTCAAGACTACTCCTCAGATATTGTTTTCATTTTATAAATCGATACGTTCTATTGACCGCTTTTGTAAAACGATCACACATTCTCACGTATTTTACAAATCTCTCACATTTATCCCGCGTGAGAAAGAGAAAAATTAACAATTGTTGTTTTATGCCCACTTTATATCCCGGCCTGTTGTTTTCTGGAATCAATTTGACACACATCCAGAGGAATTGACGAGCTTGCCGGGCGTAAAACAGAATAGAAAATGAGGCTGAAGAGAGCAAAAAGACAAGGTAGTAACGGCAAAACACTTGCACCAATAACAATGGGGCTGGATGTGTTCGCGGTTGCAAACAAATCCAGCCCCATCATCCGGCGGCGGGATACCCGCCTGCCTGGAGCAACTATCAAAACTTGCTGCTGCAGTTTTGACAATTGCCCTTAAAAACTCTTATTGCAGTTTAATTTCGACATCAACACCAGCTGGCAGGTCCAGCTTCATCAGCGCGTCAACGGTTTTGTCCGTTGGGTCAACGATGTCCATCAGGCGTTGGTGCGTACGGATCTCGAACTGATCGCGCGAAGTTTTGTTGACGTGCGGGGAACGCAGCACATCGAAACGCTGAATACGGGTAGGCAGTGGTACTGGGCCTTTGACGACAGCGCCGGTGCGCTTCGCGGTTTCAACGATTTCCAGAGCGGACTGGTCGATCAGTTTGTAATCGAAAGCCTTCAGGCGGATACGGATTTTTTGGTTTGGTGTCGACATGGTATTTCCTTAAAAGAACGAACCGCGCGGTCTGCACGGCAATGAGGTAACACGGGAATTTCTGACGCAACAACCGTCAGGGTCGACATGATAGCACCAAAATGCTTGCCAACCCCGGCAGTTGAATAAAAAGAAGGGCGCCGGGCGACGACGCGTCTTCTTTTATGCAGGCTTAAGAATTAAGCCAGGATTTTTGCAACAACACCAGCGCCGACGGTACGACCGCCTTCACGGATAGCGAAGCGCAGACCTTCTTCCATCGCGATCGGGTTGATCAGCTTGACGGTGATCGACACGTTATCGCCTGGCATGACCATTTCTTTGTCTGCTGGCAACTCGATCGAACCAGTCACGTCCGTCGTGCGGAAGTAGAACTGTGGACGATAGTTGTTGAAGAATGGCGTATGACGGCCGCCTTCGTCTTTCGACAGAACATAGATCTCGCCGGTGAAGTGGGCGTGCGGCTTGATCGAACCTGGCTTGGCCAGAACTTGACCACGTTGCACGTCTTCACGCTTGGTGCCGCGCAGCAGCAGACCAACGTTGTCGCCTGCTTGACCTTGGTCCAGCAGCTTGCGGAACATTTCCACGCCGGTGCAAGTCGTCTTGACGGTATCGGTGATGCCGACGATTTCGATCTCTTCGCCGACTTTGATGATGCCGCGCTCGATACGACCGGTTACCACGGTACCGCGACCCGAGATCGAGAACACGTCTTCCACTGGCATCAGGAATGCACCGTCAACAGCGCGCTCTGGCGTTGGAATGTACGCATCCAGGGCATCGGCCAGACGCAGAACTGCTTCCACGCCCATTTCGCCTTCGGCGCCTTCCAGAGCCATACGTGCCGAACCCTTGATGATTGGCAGGTCGTCGCCTGGGAAGTCGTATTTCGACAACAGCTCGCGCACTTCCATTTCAACCAGTTCCAGCAGTTCTGCATCGTCAACCAGGTCGCACTTGTTCAGGAACACGATGATGTATGGAACGCCAACTTGGCGGGCCAGCAGGATGTGTTCGCGGGTCTGTGGCATTGGGCCGTCAGCTGCGGAGCACACCAGGATCGCGCCGTCCATCTGCGCGGCACCGGTAATCATGTTCTTGATGTAGTCGGCGTGGCCTGGGCAGTCAACGTGAGCGTAGTGACGGGTAGCCGTTTCGTACTCAACGTGGGCGGTGTTAATCGTGATACCGCGCGCTTTTTCTTCTGGAGCTGCATCGATCTGGTCGTATGCTTTAGCTTCGCCGCCGAATTTCTTCGACAGAACCGTTGCGATTGCAGCGGTCAGCGTGGTTTTACCGTGGTCGACGTGGCCGATGGTGCCGACGTTGACGTGCGGCTTGGTCCGTTCGAATTTACCTTTTGCCATTTTATTCTTCCTTAGAACAATGATTTAAATGTAGGGACCGGCATTCTCGTGAAAGCCGGCCCGGAACTTCTATTACTTAGCTTTCGAGCTTACGATGGCTTCAGTCACATGCTTCGGAGCTTCCGAATAGTGCTTGAATTCCATCGTGTAAGTCGCACGGCCTTGCGTCGAGGAACGCAACGACGTGGCGTAACCGAACATTTCCGACAGAGGCACTTCGGCCTTGATGATCTTGCCGCCACCACCAGCAATTTCATCCATACCTTGCACCATGCCGCGACGCGACGACAGGTCGCCCATCACGGTACCGGCGTAGTCTTCCGGCGTTTCCACTTCCACGGCCATCATCGGCTCCAGGATGACTGGCGATGCTTTGCGGCAGCCGTCTTTGAATGCCATCGAAGCGGCCATGCGGAATGCATTTTCGTTCGAGTCAACATCATGGTACGAACCGAAGAACAGCGTGACTTTAACGTCAACAACTGGGTAGCCAGCCATCACGCCCGAAGGCAACGTGTCGCGCACACCTTTTTCAACTGCAGGGATGTATTCGCGAGGAACGGTACCGCCCTTGATCGCGTCAACGAATTCGAAGCCCTTGCCTGGTTCTTGCGGTTCGATCTTCAGAACCACGTGACCGTATTGACCACGACCACCCGATTGCTTGACGAATTTGCCTTCCGACTCTTCGCACACTTTACGGATCGTTTCGCGGTAAGCCACTTGTGGCTTGCCGACGGTGGCTTCAACGTTGAATTCGCGCTTCATGCGGTCAACGATGATGTCCAGATGCAACTCGCCCATACCGGCGATGATGGTCTGGCCCGATTCTTCATCGGTGCGCACGCGGAACGATGGATCTTCTGCTGCCAGACGGTTCAACGCCAGGCCCATTTTTTCCTGGTCGGCCTTGGTTTTTGGCTCGACTGCCTGCGAAATCACCGGCTCAGGGAAGACCATGCGCTCCAGCACAACACTTGCCTTTTCGTCGCAAAGCGTATCGCCAGTGGTGGTGTCTTTCAGACCCACGACGGCGGCGATGTCGCCAGCGCGCATTTCCTTGATCTCTTCGCGTTCGTTCGCTTGCATCTGCACGATACGGCCGATACGCTCTTTCTTCTGCTTCACGGAGTTCAACACCGAGTCGCCCGAATTCAAGGTGCCCGAGTAGCAACGGATGAAGCACAGCTGACCCACGAACGGATCGGTTGCGATCTTGAATGCCAGCGCCGAGAATTTCTCGTTGTCGTCAGCTTTACGCTCAACTGGCTGCTCATCTTCGTCCAGACCAGGTACTGGCGGAATGTCGATAGGCGATGGCAGGTACTCGATCACGGCGTCCAACATTGCCTGTACGCCCTTGTTTTTAAAGGCGGTACCGCACAGCATTGGAACGATTTCGCTGGCGATGGTACGTTGACGCAAGGCAGCCTTGATCTCGGCTTCCGACAGGTCGCCTTCTTCCAAGTACTTGTTCATCAGGTCTTCGGACGCTTCAGCAGCGGCCTCAACCATGTTCTCGCGCCACTTGGCAGCATCAGCGGCCAGGTGTGCAGGGATGTCTTCGTATTCAAACTTCATGCCTTGCGAAGCGTCGTCCCAGATAACCGCTTTCATCTTGACCAGATCGATAACACCGGTGAAGACGTCTTCAGCACCGATAGGCATCTGAATAGGTACTGGGTTGGCTTTCAGACGCGAACGCATCTGATCGTAGACCTTGAAGAAGTTGGCGCCGGTACGGTCCATCTTGTTCACGAAGGCCAGACGTGGCACTTTGTACTTGTTAGCCTGACGCCATACCGTTTCCGATTGTGGCTGCACGCCGCCGACTGCACAGTAAACCATGCAGGCGCCATCCAACACGCGCATCGAACGTTCCACTTCAATGGTGAAGTCAACGTGGCCTGGGGTGTCGATGATGTTGATGTGGTGCGCTGGGAAGTTGTTTGCCATGCCTTTCCAGAAGCACGTAACAGCAGCCGAGGTAATCGTGATGCCGCGCTCTTGCTCCTGCGCCATCCAGTCGGTGGTGGCAGCACCGTCATGCACTTCGCCCAGCTTGTGGTTCACGCCTGTGTAGAACAGGACGCGCTCGGTCGTGGTCGTCTTACCTGCATCGATGTGAGCGGAGATACCGATATTGCGGTAGCGCTCAATGGGGGTCTTGCGGGCCATAATTAATCCTAAATGAATGGACAAAACCGAGCAGCATTTTTTTGCAAAAATGAGCCCGGCCTCGAACAACAGATGCTTGACAGCCGCCTTGCGGTAGCTGGCTTTATATTAGAAGCGGAAATGCGAGAACGCTTTGTTCGCTTCAGCCATACGATGGACTTCGTCGCGTTTTTTCATCGCGCCGCCGCGGCTTTCAGCCGCTTCCATCAGCTCACCGCCGAGGCGTTGTGGCATCGATTTTTCGCTGCGCTTGTTAGCAGCTTCACGCAACCAACGCATGGACAGGGCCATACGACGGACTGGGCGAACTTCGACCGGCACCTGGTAGTTTGCACCACCGACGCGACGGGATTTCACCTCAACCAGCGGCTTGGCGTTGTTGATTGCGGTAGCAAAAACTTCGAGCGGATCTTTGCCCGATTTTGCTGCGATGTGCTCGAAAGCACCGTAGATGATGTTTTCTGCAACCGATTTCTTACCGGACAGCATCAGCACGTTTACAAATTTAGCGACATCAGTGTTGCCGAATTTTGGATCTGGCAAAATTTCGCGCTTGGGTACTTCACGACGACGTGGCATATCAATTCCTTTCAATCTTCAGTTGAGCGCGCGTTCTTCGCACACTCGCGGACGACCATCATAGTCTTCCACTTACTCGACCAGATGCGGTCGACTACATTCACTTAGCTAGTTGCCACTGAGCGAAACTTGGGTTTGCTACATACAACTTATTACTTCTTGCCAGCTTTAGCGCGCTTGGTACCGTACTTCGAACGCGATTGCTTACGGTCTTTAACGCCTTGGGTATCCAGGGCACCGCGAACCATGTGGTAACGCACACCCGGCAAATCCTTAACGCGACCGCCGCGCAACAGCACAACACTATGCTCTTGCAGGTTATGGCCTTCACCGCCAATGTACGAAATGACTTCGAAACCATTGGTCAGGCGAACTTTAGCGACTTTACGCAGAGCCGAGTTAGGCTTCTTTGGAGTCGTGGTGTAAACACGTGTGCAGACGCCACGTTTTTGCGGGCTGTTTTCCAGCGCCGGCGATTTGCTCTTGACGCGTACCGAAACACGCGGCTGGCGAATCAACTGATTGATGGTTGGCATCGTTATAAATCCAACAAAAAAATACGATTAATAACCCGGACAAGATGTCCGGCGACTAAAACCTCGTCCCGTTCTATCTGCTGCGCACCGCAGGCGCCCGCAGCCACTCGGTAAGGAGCGGCCATGGAATGCCAAGTAACACGTAAACGATGTGCAGAATAAAATCGAGAACTCGCTAGTTTAGACCTTGTGTTACAGGGGGTCAATCAGTTTACGGCTTTTTGCTATAAAAAAAGGCAAAAAACGGGGCCATTTGTGGCCTTTTGACTAATTTTGGATGATGACAACCAGACCGGAGCCGGCCAATATCATTAAATATTTGATATTTTTCCCTGCCTGTAAGCATTGCGCGAGGCCGTACTTGTATGACCGCAAAATGACAAAAGGATTGATAATAGCGGACATTTTTCGCTGCCCTCCCTTATGCGCCCCTTGCTTCGCCCCGCCACTGTGTTCCTGCTGCTGACCTATGCCCTGCTGACGGCCGTGCCCTTTGTCCCCGCACTGCTGGGGCGCCCGCTCGAACATCCCTGGCAGATGCTCACCTTCGAATTGCTGGCGTGGCTTGCCGTGTGGAGCATTTTCAAACGCCCCGCATATTTTCACTGGCTGCTGGCGCCCGCCTTCCTGGCCCTGCCGACGGAAATCTACCTGTTCATCTTTTATGGCCAGGGCATTTCCACGCATCACCTGGGCATCATCTTTGAGACCAGCCCCAAGGAAGCAATGGAGTTTCTGGGACAAAAAGTATGGCTGATGGGCGCCGTCATGCTGGGCGTGATCGCCTGGTGCCTGCTCAGCTGGTTTGCCGCCACGCGTACGCGCGCACTCGACTGGCGCGGCAAAACGCGTCCGGCTGCCTTCGCACTACTGTTCCTCTTGGGTGCCTTCTGGCTGTATGGCCACGAATTCGGTTTCAACGCCAGGCCCCCGCATGGCGCAGTCGCATTGGCCAAGGCCGCCAAATCATCGGCCGGCAGCAGCAAACCGGGCGCGTCCGGCTTTGGCGACGCCAGCTCGGCGGACGACGAAGCGGAAGAGGACGACGACGAGAGCAGCAAGCCCGAAAATGCCAGCATCGCCGGCGCCGACGAGACGGGCCTGGGATGGCCCAGCCTGCCCCACTGGGCCCGCCTCCCCTACGCCTTCGATACCATCAGCAATTCCTGGCCCTTCGGCCTGGCCGCGCGCGGCTTCGACTTCTACAAGGAACGCAAATACCTGGCCGAACTGGGACAGAAAAGCAGCCGCTTCCGTTTCGGCGCCCACCAGCAAAATCCCGATCCCCATCCGGAAGTGGTGGTCATGGTGATCGGCGAATCGTCGCGCTACGACCGCTGGAGCCTGAACGGCTATGAGCGCGACACCAATCCCCTGCTGAAACAGGAAAGCAACCTGGTGCCGCTGGCCGACGTCATCACGGCCGTTTCCGCCACGCGCCTGTCGGTGCCCGTCATCATCTCGCGCAAGCCGGCCACGCAAAGCCTCAAGGATGGCTTCTCGGAAAAGTCCTTCCTCACCGCCTACAAGGAGGCGGGTTTCAAGACCTACTGGCTGTCGAACCAGATTTCCTTCGGCCAGTTCGACACGCCCGTTTCCGTCTTTGCCAAGGAAGCGGACGTGGTGCAATTCCTGAACCTGGGCGGCTTTACCAACAACTCGAACTTCGACCAGGTCCTCTTCGACCCGTTCAAGAATGCGCTGGCCGACCCGGCGCCGAAAAAGCTCATCGTGCTGCACACCTTGGGCAGCCACTGGAACTACAGCCAGCGCTATCCGAAATCATTCGACAAGTGGCAGCCATCGCTGTTTGGCGTCGACAAGCCCGTCTACACGGACACGGCCATCAAGCCGCAGCTGAACAACAGCTACGACAGCTCGATCCTGTACACGGACTGGTTCCTGTCGAACGTGATCGGCATATTAAAAGACGATGGCCAGCGCATGGCCCTGCGCAGTTCGCTCGTCTACGTGGCCGACCATGGCCAGACCCTGTATGACGGCACCTGCCGCCTGGCCTTCCATGGCCACAACACGCAGTTCGAATTCCACGTGCCCGCCTTCGTCTGGTATTCGCCGCAATTCCAGCAGCACTACCCGGACAAGGTGACGCAGCTGCAGCGCCATCAGAAGGCGCGCCTGTCGACGGAAAACATGTTCCATACCCTGCTCGACCTGGGCGACATCCGCTTCGCCGGCGAACAGCCCGAGTGGAGCATCGCCAGCCCCCGCTTCAAGCAGCACAAGCGCTACGTCGACAGCTACGGCTGGACCAACTACGACAACGCCATCATCCGCGGCGACTGCCGCGAAGTGATCGACAAGAGCACGCCGGAAAAGCAGGAAAAATAGTCAATCGCCCGCCAGCACGCCCGCGCACTCGGCAGGCTGCGCCATGTGCGTGCTGAGCCAGTCGAAGACCTGGCCCGCCTTCGCCTCGATGGCGCGGCCGAAGCCCCGCTGCGCCAGCAGGGCAATACCATTGGTGACCTGCAGCACGCCGGGCGCCAGCAACAGCACGCCGTCGTCATCGCGCTGCACGCACCACGGCGCCAGGCAGTCCTCCAGCAACGGCCCCAGCACCAGGTTGTGCGACGAGACGATCACCAGATGGCGTGCCGCCAGCGTATGCAGCACGGCGGCGGCCGCCGCCACCGACTCGAGGTGGTTGGTGCCGCGAAAAATCTCGTCGATCAGGAACAAGGCCGGCGCGCCCTCCTCTGCCAGCGCCAGCAGTTCGCGCGCGCGCCGCAGTTCGGCGATATATAAACTTTCGCCACCATCAAGCGTATCTTCATTCTGCATGCTCGAATACAGGGGCATCGACGGTACGCGGGCCGCCTGTGCATAGCAAAAGCCGAATGCGCGCGCACTGATCAGGTTAAGTCCCACGCCGCGCAGCAAGGTGCTCTTGCCAATCGCATTCTGCCCCGAGATAAAGGCGCCACGGCCATCGAGCCGCAACGATAGCGGCACGGCGCCATCGAGCAGAGGATGCACCATGGCGTCGAGCGACAATTGCCGCGCACCGGCGTCCTGCGCCCAGCAGAACTGCACGCGGCCGCGCAGATGGCGCGCCAGGGCCAGGTCGGCCTCCAAGTCGGCCAGCAGCAGGAAGCTCTGGCGCAGGAAGGCGCGCTCGCGCCGCACCACGCGCAGGCTGTGAAAATAGCGGCGGATATTGCCCAGCATGAGCCAGTCGTCATATTCGCTCAGCAGGGGAATCATCTTGATCCAGCGCACTGGCGTGATCTGGCGGTTAAGCGCACCTGCCGCGCGGCCGCCTTCGCGCAGGTCCGCCGTGAACGGCGACGCCAGCGCAGCCAGGCGGCCATGCACCAGCAGTATCTGCTGCAAGGTGAAGACGCTGCGCTCCCAGGGCTTGCAGCGGTCATGAAAGCGCATCTGCAAGGCCATCAGCAAGAGCCAGACAGGCACCACTACGGCCCATGCCAGCGGCGCGACCAGCCATGCGGCCAACAGCGACAGCAGCAGCACCAGGGTAGGCAGCAGCAGCCAGCGGCTCCACCAAGGCGGCACTGGCTGCGGTGCGCCGCACAGCAGCGTCGCCACTTCCATTTCCGCCGTGCGCAGGGGCCGCATGGCTTGCTCGAGCATCGCCTGCTGTTCCGGCGCCGCCAGCAGCGCCGCGATGCGCGCGCGTGAAGCGACATCTGCCGTGCCGCTCGCCAGACGCTGATGCAGGCGCTGCTGGCCAACGATGCTGGTCTGCGCGGCAAGCTGCGCATGGTAGTCATCGAGCAGCATCTCGTTCCAGGTCTGGCCATCGAGTTGCAGCAGTCCGCCCTCGACCTGCTGCAGCATGGCGATGTCGCTGCGGGCAAACGGATAATCGAATTCCGCCGGCTCGGGCAGGCTGGCGAACTGGCGCAGCCAGCGTTTCAAACTGGCCAACGAGGAAGGTTTGGGGGGCGAGGCAGGCATCGTGCTCCAGAAAGGTGACCAGCATGGCGCCGCGCGCCATCACTGCGAGCAGCAGATCAGGACGATTGCCAGATTATCAAGACCCCTGCGCAACCTTCCTGTCCGCAGGGCGCGCGCGGACACCCACTGGACGGCGCGGACACGGCGGACAGCCGGACACTTTACATTTTTCCTTTACAAATCAGCGCCTTGGGTCTGGCACAGAATCTGCTAGCAAAAGAGTATTGTCCACGAAACGTCCACCATGATCCGCGATACTTCCTCTCAAGACGCCATACTGTCCGCCCCGCCGGGCCAGCGCCACAAGAAACGCGCCCTGCTGCTGGCGGGCGCCGTCATCGTCATCGGCGGTGCCGTCGCCGTGTTTGCCGGCTGGCGCAACAGCGAACATTCCGTCAATGCCAGCCGCCTGCGCATCGCCGACGTCACGCGCGGTACATTGATCCGCGATGCCGCCGTGAATGGCCGCGTAGTGGCCGCCATCAGCCCCACCCTGTATTCGACCACAGTAGCCACCGTGACCTTGAAGGCCAAAGCGGGCGACACGGTCAAAAAAGGCGATATCCTGGCCGTGCTGGAATCGCCCGACCTGTCCGATGCGCTGAAACGCGAACAGTCGAGCGTGCAGCAGCTGGAAGCGGAAGTGGCGCGCCAGCAAATTTTGGCCAAGAAGCAGAAACTGCTGGCCCGGCGCGAAGCCGACACGGCGGAAATCGAGCGCCTGTCCGCGCAGCGCACGCTGGAACGCTACGAAAGCGTGGCACAGGTGGGCATCATCGCCAAGATCGATTACCAGAAAGCCAAGGATGCGCTCAACTCGGCCGAGATCCGCAGCAAGCACGCCTCGCAGGCAGCGGGACTGGAAGGCGAAGACGTGACTCTGGCCCTGAAGACCAGGGTCAATGAGCTGGAACGCCAGCGCCTCGTCCGCGACAATGCCCAGCGCCGTGTCGACGAATTGACCGTGCGCGCGCCCGTGAATGGCTTCATCGGCACCCTGTCGGTGGCCAACCGCAGCGTGGTGCAAGCCAATACGGCGCTGATGACCCTGGTCGACCTGTCGCAGCTGGAAGTGGAGCTGGAAGTG
Organism: Janthinobacterium sp. TND4EL3; assembly: GCF_900156175.1. Taxonomy (GTDB): domain Bacteria; phylum Pseudomonadota; class Gammaproteobacteria; order Burkholderiales; family Burkholderiaceae_D; genus Janthinobacterium. The sequence continues at coordinate 489,083 of NZ_FTMV01000001.1, read as the reverse complement.
CCGGAAACCTATGTGGCGGACATCGGCCTGGGCATGAGCGCGGAGATCGAAACGGGTGCCATCAAGGCTAGCGGCAAGCTCTCGGCGCTGTCGCCCGAAGTGGTAAAGAACCAGGTGCTGGCACGCGTGCGCTTCAATGGCGAACAGCCTGCCGGCCTGCGCCAGAACCAGCGCGTCACGGCGCGCCTGCTGATCGACGAAAAACCGAACGTGCTGATGCTGGCGCGCGGCCCTTTCGTCGAAGCCGAAGGCGGCCGCTTCGCCTACATCGTGCGCGACGGCGTAGCCATCCGCACCCCGATCAGGATGGGCGCGACCAGTGTCTCGGCCGTGGAAATCGTCGATGGCCTGAAGCTGGGCGACAAGGTCGTCGTCGCCGGCACGGAAGCGTTTGAGAACGCGGCCCGCATCTCCATCAATCAATAAACCGCATCCCATCCAGAAAGAGGCACGCCATGCTGCGCATGCAAAACCTGAACAAAGTCTACCGCACCCACATGATCGAAACGCACGCGCTGCGCGGCTTCGAGATCCACGTCAAGCAGGGTGAATTCGTCACCGTCACGGGGCCGTCCGGCTCCGGCAAGACGAGCTTCCTGAACATCGCCGGCCTGCTCGAGGAATTCACCGACGGCGAATACATCCTCGACGGCGTCAACGTGAAAGGCATGAACGACAATGCCCGTTCGCGCCTGCGCAATGAAAAGCTGGGCTTCATCTTCCAGGGTTTCAACCTGATCCCGGACCTGTCGCTGTTCGACAATGTCGACGTGCCGCTGCGCTACCGGGGCTACAACAGCGCGGAGCGGCGCGAACGCATCGAGGATGCCTTGGCCAAGGTGGGGCTGGCTTCGCGCATGAAGCACTATCCGGCCGAACTGTCAGGCGGCCAGCAGCAGCGCGTGGCGATTGCGCGCGCCCTGGCCGGTTCGCCAAAACTGCTGCTGGCCGATGAACCGACGGGTAACCTGGACACGCAAATGGCGCGCGGCGTGATGGAGCTGCTGGAAGAGATCAATGCGCAAGGCACCACCATCCTGATGGTCACGCACGATCCGGAACTGGCGCTGCGCAGCCAGCGCAATGTGCACATCATCGATGGCCAGGTGTCGGACCTGGTGCACAAGGGGCCGTCGCTGGCCGGCGGCCAATCGAAGGCGGGCGGTCACGCCGCCTGCGCCTGAGGAGCCGCCATGCTGCAATACTACTTCCGGCTGGGCCTGCGCAGCCTGCGTCGCAATCCGGCGCTGACAGCGCTGATGGTGCTGACCCTGGCCATCGGCGTGGCCGCCAGCATTTCCACCCTGACCATCCTGCACGTCATGTCGGGCAATCCCTTGCCACACAAGAACGGACGCATGTTCGTGCCGCTGGTCGACAATGGCTCGCTCACCGGCTACACGCCGGGCAACAAGTCGGGCGACAACCAGCTCAGCTACCGCGACGCCGTCAATTTCCAGAACAGCAAAATTGGCGAGCGCCGCAGCGTCATGTATGGCGTGGGCGGCGCCATCGAGCCCGAACGCAAGGATATCGGCGCCTTCAGCTCGCAGGGCCTGGCCGCCTACCGCGACTTCTTTGCCATGTTCGAAACACCCTTCCTGTACGGCCAGCCCTGGAGCGCGGCAGATGATGCCGCCGGCGCCGACGTCATCGTCCTGTCGCGCAAGCTGGCGGAAAAACTGTACGGCGACAGCAACCCGGTGGGCCAGCGCATGACCTTCATGGGCTTCCAATACCAGATCACGGGCGTGCTCGACAAATGGGAACCCGTGCCGCGCATCCACCGCATCATCGGCAGCGGCGCCTTTGGCAGCGAAGACAGTTACTTCATCCCGTTCAGCAGCGCGATCCGCCACCAGACCAGCCACAACGGCAGCATGAATTGCAGCGGCAACCGCGAACCGGGCTTTCAGGGCACGCTCGACTCGGAATGCACGTGGATGCAGTTCTGGTTCGAGATGGCCAGCGATGGCCAGCGCGCCGAGCTGCAGAACTACCTGGACAGCTATGCGCAGGAGCAGCGCAAGCTGGGACGCCTGGTGCGTGGCGCCCCCAACAGGCTGTTCACCATCGACGAGTGGATGGCGCACCTGCGCGTGGTCGGCAACGACAACAAGCTGTCGGCCTGGCTGGCCTTCGGCTTCCTGGCCCTGTGCCTGGTCAACACCATCGGTCTGCTGCTGGCGAAGTTTTCCGTGCGCGCCGCCGAAGTGGGCATCCGCCGCGCGCTGGGCGCCTCGCGCAGCGACATCTTCCGCCAGTTCCTCATCGAGACCACCGTCATCGGCCTGGCTGGAGGCGTACTGGGACTGCTGCTCTCCTTTGGCGCGCTGGCCCTGATCGGCATGCAGTCCAAGCAGCTGACCGTCGCCGCGCACATGGACTGGGTGATGCTGGCCATGACCTTCATCATTTCGGTGGCTGCAGCGATCCTCGCCGGCCTGCTGCCGACCTGGCGTGCCTGCCAGGTGACGCCGGCCATCCAGCTCAAATCCCAATGACCGCCACCTCCGCATACGAATAGGACACCATGGAAATCCGACCCATCCTGTCTGCGCTGCTGCGCAGCAAAACCGGCGCCATCCTGGTTGCCGTGCAGGTAGCGCTGAGCCTGGCCATCCTGGCCAACGCCCTGCATATCGTCAACGTGCGCCAGGAAGTGGCGGCGCGCCCCAGCGGCGTAGCAGCCGAAAGCGACGTCTTCCATCTGCTGGCGCGCAACCTGCGTCCGCTGGGCCACAATGAGGAACTGGCCCTGCAAAAACGCCTGGCCGCCGCCGTGCGCGCCGTGCCCGGTGTCGTCTCCGTGGCGCAGGTGAGCCAGGTACCGCTGTCGCGCAACGGTAGCAACAGCGGCTTCGCCGCCAGCCGCAAGCAGGAAAACAGCTCGGCCATTGCCGCCGTGTACATCACGCCTGACTCCCTGATCAAGACCTGGGGCCTGCAACTGCTCGAAGGACGCGATTTTACGCCCGCCGAAATCACCGAAATCGACCAGAACGTGACGGAGGTGTTCCCGCCGCAAGTCATCGTCACGCGGGCCATGGCTGAAAAATTCAATCCGGGCGGCGGCAGCGCGCTGGGCATGCCGTTGTTCCTCGGCACAGGCGAAGGCGCACAGCAATTGCAGGTCGTCGGCGTCGTCGAGCGGCTGCAGTCCCAGGGCGCGGAACTGGGCGAGCACGGCGAATACTCGGTGATCTTCCCCGTGCGCCTGACCGGTGACGGCGACACCCTGCTGACCATCCGCGCCGAACCAGGACAGCGCGACCGCCTGATGAAGGAAGCAGAGCAAGCCATCCGCGCGGCCACGCCGGACAAGCTGATCGTGCGCATCCGCAGCCTCAATGAAGACCGCGAAACGCGCTACCGTGCCGACCGCGCGCTGTCGTGGATGCTGATCACGGTATCGGCCCTGCTGCTGCTGGTTACGGCCAGCGGCATCGTCGGCATCGCCAGCCTGTGGGTCACGCAACGGCGCAAGCAGATCGGCGTGCGCCGTGCGCTGGGCGCGCGGCGCAGCGATATCCTCCGCTACTTCCTGACGGAAAATTTCATGATCACTTCCGTCGGCGTGGCTGCTGGCGTGGTACTGGCCCTGGCGCTGAACCACCTGCTGGTTAGCCAGCTGGAAATGACCCGCCTGCCCCTGCCCTACCTGCTGGGCGGCGCGCTGGTCTTCTGGCTGCTGGGACTGGCCGCCGTGTATGGCCCGGCCTGGCGCGCTGCCAGCATTTCCCCGGCCACGGCCACGCGCAGCACGTGACATATTGTCGCTGCCAGGGCGGGCATGACGATGTTATGCTGCGCACATGCCTACCGTACTGATTATTGACGACAATGCCGCCGTGGCCATCGCGCTCGACGTGCTGTTCTCTCTGCACGAGATCGACGCGCTGCGCGCCGCCTCGCCCGAGGAAGGCCTGGCGCTGCTGGCGCGGCATCCTGTCGACCTGGTGATCCAGGACATGAACTTCACGGCCGATACCACCTCGGGTGAGGAAGGCGGCGCGCTGTTCCACGCCATCCGCGCACGCCATCCCGACCTGCCCGTGATCCTGCTGACAGCGTGGACGCAGCTCGATGCGGCCGTCGACCTGATCAAGTCGGGCGCGGCCGACTACCTGGCCAAGCCATGGGACGACCGGCGCCTGATCGCCAGCGTGCAAAACCTGCTGGAACTGGGACAGGCAAACCGCGCGCTGCGCTCGCGCGTTCTGCAGGAACAGCGCCAGCGCCACGAGCTGGAAAACGGCTTCGACTTGCGCGGCATGGTATGGCAAGACCCGGCCACGGAGCGCGTGGTGCACCTGGCCTGCCAGGTGGCGCGCGCCGACGTCCCCGTGCTCATCTCGGGTCCGAACGGCAGCGGCAAGGAACGCATCGCCGCCATCGTGCAGGCCAATTCACAGGTGGCCAGCGGCCCCTTCGTGGTGCTCAATTGCGGCGCCGTGCCGGTCGACCTGATCGAGGCCGAGCTGTTCGGCGCCGAGGCGGGTGCCTACACAGGCTCCACGCGCGCGCGCGATGGCAAGTTCGATGCGGCCGACGGCGGCACCCTGTTTCTCGACGAGATAGGCAACTTGCCGCTGGCGGGACAAATGAAACTGCTGCGCGTGCTGGAAACAGGGCGCTTCGAACGCCTCGGCTCGAACCGCGAGCGCCAGGTGAAGGTACGCGTCATCAGCGCCAGCAATGCCGACCTGCCGGCCATGATACGCGCCGGCACCTTCCGCGAAGACCTGTTCTACCGCCTGAACGTGATTGAGCTGCGCCTACCGCCGCTGGCGCGGCGCCCGGCCGACATCCTGGTGCTGGCGCGGCATTTCCTCGGCACGGACAAGACGCTGGACGCGCAGGCGCAGGCGACGCTGCTGGCTCATGGCTGGCCAGGCAATGTCCGCGAGCTGAAAAACGTCATGCAGCGTGCCAGTCTGCTTACTCCCGGCCCAGAGATCCATGCCGAGGAACTGGGCCTGCCACCGGCAACGGCGCCACGCACGCCGCTCGATGCGGCCGCCACGGAACCGGACCGCGACAGCGTGGTGGCCGCGCTGTCGCGCGCGCAAGGCGTGGTGGCGCAGGCGGCGCAAGAGCTGGGTCTGTCGCGCCAGGCGCTGTACCGGCGCATGGAGCGCCTGGGCATCGCGCGCACCTGATGGCATCCGCCCAGCACTCGCCACTGCGCCCGAGAGGCCTGCGTCTTTCATTGCTGACGCGCTGGACGGCGCTGATCGTCACCCTGCTGGTGCTGGGTATGGGCATCGCCCTGCTGCTTGCGCATTTTCTACCAGGCCAGCCGTGGCTGGTGCTGGGCCTGTCCCTGCTGTGCATCGTGCCGATTGCCGTCATCACCATCCGCGCCCAACTGCAGGCGATGCTGTCGCTATTTCGCGCCTTGAGCGGCACGGTCGCCAGCTACCAGGATGGCGACTTCGCCTTCAGCCTGCGTTGGCCGCAGAACGATGAACTGGCCGATCTGGTGACCGCACATAATGCGCTGGGCGACGTGCTGCGCAAGCAGCGCCTTGACCTGGTACAGCGCGAACTGCTGCTCGACACCATGGTGCAGAACACGCCTGTGGCCATGCTGCTGGTGACCGAGGGCAGCGCCATCGTCTACGCCAACCTGGCCGCCCGCCATTTGCTCAACGAGGGCCGCCGGCTGGAAGGTCAGCACCTGGCCGACATCGTACGGAAAGCCGCCCCCGCGCTGGCCGAAGCCCTGGCGCGCGCCCACGACGGCCTGTTCACCAGCGGCGACGGGGAACAGGAGGAGGTGTACCACCTGGCCAGGCGCAGCTTCAGCCTGAACGGCCGCAAGCACGAGCTGCTGCTGTTGCGCCAACTGACCCTGGAGCTGCGCCGCCAGGAAGTGCAGACATGGAAAAAGGTTATCCGCGTCATCAGCCATGAACTGAACAACTCCCTCGCGCCACTGGCCTCGCTGGCCCATTCCGGCGCCGAGCTGGTGCGCCGCGGCCAGACCGAACGCCTGCCGCAAATCCTTGCCACCATCGAGGAGCGCACGCGCCACCTGGAAACCTTCATACTCGGCTACGCCCGCTTTGCCAAGCTGCCCGCCCCCCGTCTGGCCACGTGCGAGTGGCAACCGTTCCTCGACAGCCTGGCTTCGCAAGCGGCCTTCACGCTGGACGGCCCGCCGCCCGCGCAGGCGGCCGTGTTCGATGCGGCGCAAATGCAGCAGGCGCTGCTGAACCTGCTCAAGAATGCGATGGAATCGGGCTCAAAGGAAGAACAGATCGGCCTGCATTTCAGCCAGGCGCAAGGGCAGTTACGCATTGAGGTACGCGATCGCGGGCCAGGCATGAGCGGTATTGTGCTGGAAAACGCGCTGGTGCCGTTTTACTCCACAAAGCGTAGCGGCACGGGACTTGGCCTGGCGCTGGCGCGCGAAATCGTCGAAGCGCATGGCGGACGCATTACCCTGGCCAACCGCGAAGGCGGCGGGCTGACGGTCACCCTGATACTTCCATTACCAAGCGGAAATTAGTTTCCATCTTGACCATTTTTAGATCACAAATCGCCAACTATTTCTGAGTGCAATATTAACAATAACAATTTGAAATATTACAATTCCCTTGATCTCATGCCCGTGTGTTAGAAATAAGCTATTTAAGTTTGCATAGTGATATAGAAATAGCTCATTGACAACGAAATGTCTTGGCGATAATTTACCAACGCGGTACGGTTTTTTTGAAATATTAATCGTCTTTTCGCGGGGATCAACATGAAATTAAAATCACTCATCGCAGCGGCAGTACTGAGCGCAGCTTCCATCGGCAGCGCCAGCGCCGCCGCCTATACCGTCAATCTCGTCAATACCACGGGAAATCTTTGGACCAGCGGCTTCAACGCCGTGCCCAGCCCCCTCGGCGACTTCACCGATACCTTCACGTTCACTCCCAATGCGACCTTCGGTTCCACTGCGCAAGCCTTTCTCGCCAACCTTTCCGTCACGGGCTCGGATGGCTCCTCCATCAGCTTCACCAGCGCCAACCTGAATGGCATCAACCTGACGGGCTTTGGCAGCCCCACGCCCTTTGGCTATGCCCAAGGTCAAATCCTGGCGCCGACGAGCATCCTGTTCAATGGCCCGCTGGTCCTGACCGTGATCGGCAATACCAAGGGCGGCAGCTATGGCGGCACCTTCAACCTGAACCTGGCACCCGTTCCTGAACCAGAAACCTATGGCATGCTGCTGGCCGGCCTGGGCATACTCGGCTTCCTGGCGCGGCGCCGCAAGCAATCTTGAACGCTCCTACCCAAAGACGCTACGGCGTCTTTTTCTTTGGTGGCTGCTAAACTGGCGGCATGATGACCGACTTTACCTCTACCAGCCACACCGCTTTCAGCGACCCCGGCCATCCGCCGGCCACCACCACCGAACACCGCGGCATCCGCTACTTGCACCTGGGCACCAAGTGGGTGCAGGGCGCCATGCGCCTGGACAAGCCCGACGCCATCGAACTCGAATACGTGCAGATGATGATGATGTGGATGCTATTCAAGACGCAGCCCAAACGCATCGTGCAACTGGGCCTGGGCAGCGGTGCGCTGACCAAATTCAGCTACCGCCGCTTCCCCGATGCCACGGTCACGGCCATCGAACTCAATCCGAACGTGATCGCCATCTGCGGCGCCCAGTTTGCGCTGCCGACCAATGATGATCGCCTGGACGTGCGCGAAATGAATGCGCTCGACTTCGTGCTCAACCCGGTCAACCACGGCACGGTCGACGCGCTGCAAGTGGACCTGTACGACGAAGACGCGCGCGGCCCCGTACTCGATACACCCGAGTTCTACCAGGCCTGTTACGACTGCCTGACGGACGATGGCATCATGTGCACGAATGTCTTCGGCGACTTCCCCAACTACGACAAGAACCTGCAGGCGATGGAACTGGTCTTCGACGCCGTCGTCTGGGTGCCGGAAATGGAAGACGAGAACATCGTCGTGCTGGCATTCAAAAAATCGCCGTCGCTCGATTTCAGCGACTTGTACGAGCGGGCCGCCGCCATCAAAAAACAGTTCAACCTGCCCGCCAAGAACTGGGTCAACGGCTTGAAGCAGTGGATGCAGGACCAGCAGTAAGGCAGTAGCGCGGCATCACGCCGGCAGCAGCGCGCCCACGCGGCGCGCCAGGCCATCCATGTTCTCGGCTGGCACCTGCGCGTAGCCGAGCAGGAAGCCGTTCCAGCCCGGCCCCTCACCGGTGCCATGCGCGGATAGCGCCAGCGCCACGATGCCGTCCTGCGCTGCGCGGCGACTCAGCGCCATGTCATCCCATGCGCTATCGTGAAAACGCAGCGCCAGGTGCATGCCGGCCGTGCCGCCATGGATGGCCGCGCCCGCACACGCATGACGCTGCAAGGCCTCGCCCAGAGCGTCGCGGCGCTGGCGATACAGCCTGCGCATGCGACGCACGTGGCGCGCAAACAGGCCGCTGCGCAGGAACTCGGCCAGCGCCAGCTGTTCTGCCACGCGCCCCCGTGTGGCGCCCTGCGCCTGCATCTGCGCGAAGGCCCTGGCCAGCGCGGCCGGCACAACGATAAAGGCGATGCGCAAAGCGGGAAACATGGTCTTGCTGAAGGTGCCCAGGTACACTACCGGTGCGTCGGCTACCAGTCCCTGCATGGCGGCCAGGGGCGGCCCGCCATGGCGAAACTCGCTGTCGTAATCGTCTTCGATGATCAGGGCACCTGCCGCGCGCGCATGTTCGAGCAGCGCCATGCGGCGCGCGGGACTGAGCACGCTGCCGGTCGGATACTGGTGCGATGGCGTCGTGTAAATCAGACGCGGCGGCGTATCGCGCCAGTCCTCGTCCGTCGGCGCGATGCCATCCATGTCGACGGCGATACCTGTCACCTGCAAGCCGGCGCCACGGCCCGCCGCCAGCGCGCCACCATAGCCGGGGTGCTCGATCCACAAGGTATCACCCTGATCGGCAAAGGCGCGCAGGCACACATCGAGGCTGCTCTGCGTGCCGTCCGTGATGAACACCTGACTTGCATCGCAGACGACGCCGCGCGCGGCCCGCAAATGCTCGGCAATAGCCATGCGCAGCTGCGGCTCCCCAGCCGGATCTCCGTAGTTGAGCTGGCGCGGCGTCAGCGCACGCCACGCGCGGTCCAGCATGCGCCGCCACTGCGCCAGCGGAAACTCGTCCAGCGCCGGCACGCCAGGCGCAAATGCCCCCATCGCGTCGGCGGGAAACACCACCGTCGCATTCCTGTCCTGCCCCGCCACGCCGCGCAAATGTTGTGCGCGGCGCGACAAGCCATCCTGGCCACCGCTCACTGGCGATGCCACGGGCAGGCCGGCGCTGCCGGCGACGACGGTGCCGCGCCGGTCCGGCAAGACAAACCCTTCGCTGGCCAGCTGTTCGTAGGCATACAGCACCGTATTGCGCGCCAGGCCAAGTTCCGCCGCCAGCACGCGCGTGGCGGCCAGGCGCGTGCCGGGCGCCAGTTGGCCGCTGCGAATCGCGGTACGCAGGCATTCATGCAGCAGGCGCTGGCGCGACCAGCCCCGTTCGCGGTGCGTACACTCGAACGCGTTCAGCAGCAAAGCAAAATCCATGCGTCCCCTCCAACTGTGGCTCTAAATAATTCATCAAGTCTGGATCTTTTTTCAGGGCCAGATGCCGATTATAGTGCGGCCTGCTTCCTCAACCAACCGGACTTCCACCATGACCACCACTGCCCTCCCTCCCAGCCCCCGTACCCGCGTGCGCCGCGTCGCCGAGCTGGCCAGCTACGAGCAAGCCACCCTGTACGCCATCGTCGACGCTGCCTTCCTGTGCCATATCGCTTTCCGCGATGACAAGGGCAGCCATTGCATCCCTACGGCTTGCTGGCGCATCGACGGCTACCTGTACATCCATGGCTCGAACGGCAGCCGCATGCTCAAGCAACTCGTCAATGACACCGATGTCTGCGTGACAGTCACCCATCTCGACGGGCTGGTGCTGGCTCGCTCGGCCTTCAATCACACGATGAACTACCGTTCGGCGATGGTGTACGGGCAGTTTGAAAAAGTGAGCGATATCGGCCAGCAGCATGCGGCCATGGACGCGCTGATGGAGAAGCTGGCGCCGGGACGCCTGGCGCAGGTGCGCGGCGGCAGCCCGAAAGAATACGCGGCGACCACCGTGCTGCGCATCGCACTCGATGAAAGCGCCGTCAAGCAGCGCAAGGGAGGCCCGCTCGATGACGCTGGCGACATGGCGCATGTCGTCTGGACGGGCGAACTGCCATTTACACACGGCCGTGGCGCTGCCATCGCCGATGCGCAAAACACCAGCGACATGCCCGCGTACGCCGCCGCATGGCCCACGAAATCCGCTTGACCGGCCAGCGTGCTTGGCCGATGATCGGCATTGATGGCGATCGCCACCAATTCACCAACCGATCCAATCGTGCATGGAGCATATGATGAAGCGAGTATTCCTGAACACTGCCTTGACGGCTATGCTGGCCTGTGGCGGCAGCGGCGCGGCAATGTCCGCCGATACGGGCGACGCTGCCCTGAAGGCAGCCATTGCCGGCAGCGCGCGCACGCCGGCCAACGTCACGCGCGACAGCGCCCGCCACCCTTATGAGACCCTGACGTTTTTCGGTATCAAACCCAACATGACGGTGGTGGAACTGGCGCCCGGCGGCGGCTGGTACACGGAGATCCTGGCGCCTTATCTGCTCGAAAATGGCAAGCTGATCGCGGCCGGCAACGACCCGCAATCCGCCAGCGAAGGCGCACGCCGTGGCGCGGCGCGTTTCCAGCAAAAACTTGACGCCAATCCCGGCGCCTTCGGGAAGGTGGAAATCGGCGCCTTCGCGCCGCCCACCACCTACCGCATCGCGCCGAAAGGCACGGCCGACATGGTGCTTACCTTCCGTAATATCCACAACTGGATACCGATCGGCGAAGCAGGCATGCAGACCCTGTTCAAGGAAATATATGACAGCCTGAAACCGGGCGGAGTCTTCGGCGTCGTCGAGCATCGCCTGCCGGCGAACAAGGCGCAGGACGCCACGGCCAGCACCGGCTACATACACGAAGCGTATGTGATCAAGCTGGCCAAAGGCGCAGGCTTCAAATTGGCGGCGAAATCCGACATCAACGCCAATCCGAAAGACACAGCGAACCATCAGGGCGGCGTCTGGGCCCTGCCGCCCACCTACGCCAACAAGGATGTGGATCGGGCCAAATACACGGCCATCGGCGAGAGCGACCGCATGACCCTGAAGTTCGTCAAGCCATAGTATGAAAAAGGCCACCTCACGGTGGCCTTCTGATCCCTGCCTTACTTCTTGTCTTCTTTCAGCTTCACCGGCGCCAGGCTCAGATCCTGGAAGTCGTAGCTGAAATCCGTCTCGGCCGACACGGGCGCCATTTTTACCCTGTCGATACTGCCATCGGGATTGAGCGAGAACGTCACGTAGGCGTCCGCGTTGAAATTGCGCTCCTTCCAGCGCACGATGAAGGTATCGTGCTGCCAATGCTCCAGCTCACCCGTCAGGTCCGGCGTGCGCGTAAAACTGAGGATATGTTTTTTCCCCTCCGGCTTGATCACGACCTTGCCGTACCACGCGTCTTCATACTCGCCGTCGTACGCCGCCAGCGGCAGCGAAGGCTGCGATTTCGCCGCGCGCGCGCTCGACGCCTTGCCCTGCTTCTTCACTTCTTCCGCATGCTGGTCCTGCTCCACCTTGGCCACCAGCGCCAGCCAGTCCGACGGCGCCGCCTGCAGGTAATGGTCGAGGATACGCCACTGCAGCGCCGTCATCGACCCGCCGTTTTCCGCATTGGTGAGGATAGCCACGCCCAATTTCGCTTCCGGCACCATCAGCACACGAGAATAAAAGCCCTGCAGAGCGCCACCGTGCATGGCGACCTTCATACCCTTGTAGTCGCGCAGCTGGAAGCCCAGGCCATATGCACTGAAGTTCGGCTTTGTCGCGGCCAATGCCGGCTTCGGTTCGGGAATCTTGATCGGCGTTTGCGCCGTCCACAGTTCGCGTGCCTGCTTCTCGCTGATCAGGCGCGCCGGCTTGCCATCCTTGTCCGTCACGCCAGGGATCTTGCCCTCGTCGAGCAGCACCATCATCCACTTGGCGATGTCTTCCGCATTCGTGTTGATGCCGACGGCGCCCACGGCGTTCGGCACGGGCATCGACTTGACGGCGGCGATCTTGCCGTCGATCTTGCTGTGCGCACTGGCGACGTCGGGCTTGCCCGCATTCTCGGCCAGGCTAGTGGTGGTGCCCGTCATGCCCAACGGCGCCAGGATGCGCTCATGCATGGCCTCGCCCCAGCTTTTCCCCGCCTTGTCGGCGATGATCTTGCCGGCCACGATATACAGCAGGTTATCGTAGGCGTAGCTGTTGCGAAAACTTGTGGCAGGACGAATATAACGCAGCTTCTCGATGATCTCGTCGGTGGTAAACGTGGTGGTCGGCCACCACAGCAAGTCCCCCGCGCCCAAGCCCAGGCCACTGCGGTGCGTCAGCAGGTCGCGGATGGTCATGGCACCCGTCACGTAGGAATCGTGCATCTGGAAGCCGGGCAGGTGCTTCGTAACTGGATCGTCCCAGGCCAGCTTGCCCTCGTCGACCAGCATGGCCAGCGCGGCGGCCGTGAAGCCTTTCGAGTTCGATGCCACTTCAAACAAGGTCTGCGCATCGACAGCGGCCGGTTCCCCCAGCTTGCGCACGCCAAAGCCCCTGGCGGTGACGACCTTGCCATCCTTGACGATGGCAATCGCCATGCCGGGCACGTCGAACACTTTCAGGGCGGTGGCGACGTCGCGCTCAAGATCGAAGGCAGGCGCAGGTACCGGCGCTGTGGCAACGACGGGGGCGGCGTCAAATGCCAGCGCCGGCACGGCGATGCTGGAAAACGCCAGCACGATGGCGGCGGCGAGACGGTTCATGGTTTGCATGGTCAGGATATCCAGAGAAGGTTCAATGCGCTTGCGCGGCCATCAATTTATCGACGCTTTCCTGCGTCACCGGGTGGTAGCGTTCGCGCGCCTGCGCATACACGTCCTTGGCCCAGGCATGGCCTTGCGGCGTCTTCATCAAGGCGCTGTACAGCGGCACGACGAACTTCTGGCGGCCCACGCTCAGCAGGAATGCCTGCAAGGGCTGGCGCACGTCGTAGCCGGCGTTCACGGAGGCCAGGTAGAAGCGGTAGGCCACTTCATTGTTGCCGCTCTTGCCCACGCCGTAGACCTGGTCCAGCTCACGCAATTGCGCCGCGCTGGCCTTGTTGTTGATGTCGTTCAGGAAGTGCATCGATTCGATGGCGATCCACTTGTCCATGCCCAGGTCCTTGGTGGCCAGTTCGCCTTTCAGCCAGGCGTCGCGGTGCTGGTCCAGCAGCGCCAGGCGCGGCGAGACGACGCGCTGCGCGCTGGCCGGCACGCCCGTGCCATACAGCCATTCGTCGAGTTCGGCTTCCGGCATGACGTCCGGATGCTGCGCCAGCAGGTTCTTGCGCAGGTAGGCGACGAACTGCTCCGTCGTCACGCTCTGGAACGCATGCTGGTCGAACCAGCCGCGCAGGAAGGGGTCGAACACGGCACGGCCCGCGCGGCGCTCCATGGTGGCCAGGAACCAGGCGCCTTTCGGGTAGATGATGCCGTCGTCCGTGTACGTTTGCGCCGGGTTGGCGTCCGCGTCGCGCGTGATCAGCGCCGTTTTCGCCGCCGGCAATTCGCGGATCGAGGCGGCCAGTTCTTCCTGGTCGACCTGCACGCCCATCTGCGCCACGTCGCTGCCGTACAGCTGCTCGACGATGCGCGTCGTGACGTAGGTGGTGAAGCCTTCGTTGAGCCACATGTGCTTCCACGAGGCGTTGGTGACCAGGTTGCCCGACCACGAGTGGGCCAGTTCATGCGCGATCAGATCGACCAGGCTGCGGTCGCCCGCGATCATGGTCGGCGTGAGGAAGGTCAGGCGCGGGTTTTCCATGCCGCCGTAGGGGAACGATGGCGGCAGCACGATCATGTCATAGCGCCCCCAGCCATACGGGCCATACAGCGCTTCGGCTGCCTGGATCATCTTTTCCGTGTCGGCCAGTTCGTATTCGGCCGCCTTGATGCGCGGCGGCTCGGCATACACGGCGGAACGGGGACCGAGCTTGCGCACTTCCAGTTCGCCGATGGCAATGGCCAGCAAGTACGAGGGAATCGGCTGTGGCATCCTGAACTTCCAGCCGCCCTTGCCGGTCGCCTTTTCGTCGTTTTCGGCGCTCATCACAACGCGCATGCCCGCTGGCGCATCGATGCGCGCGCTATACGTAAAACGCACGGCCGGCGTATCCTGCGACGGCACCCACGAGCGGGCGTTGATGCTTTGCGACTGGCTGAACATGAAAGGCAGCTTGCCCGACATGGTCTGCTGCGGCGTAAGCCACTGCAGCGCGATGGCGTTCGGGGCCGTGTGATAGTAGACCCGTACTTTTTCAGGCTGGCCCTTGGTGGTGATGCGCAATGCCTGCCCCTTTTCCGGGTCGGCCTTGTCCAGTTCATAAGGCGCCATCTGCCATGCGCCGCGCTTGTCCTGTACCTGCACTTTCGCGATCGACAGATCACGCGTATCGAGCACCAGGGTGCGCGCTTGCGGATCGATCCAGTTCAAGGACAGCTCGGCATAGCCGGAGAGGGTCTTTTGCTTGAAGTCCGCCTTCAGGTCCAGCTGCAGGTCGCGCGTGCGCACCTGGTCGTAACGCGCGTAGCTGAGGGGGTCGGCGTGCGCGGCCAGAGTTACCTGGCAAAGTAGCGCACAGCCCAGCGCGCGCAGGAAGGTCAAAGTTTGCATGGTCGTCTTTTGAATGATTTGCGAAAGCCCCGGTCCGTGTGCGACGGGGCGTCGCGCAGAATAGCACTTCCAGCGCGGGCCGGCAGAAAAAAAGCGCCGGAGTGGCCGGCGCTTTTTCCCTATTTTTCTTCTGCCTTGGCCTGCGGCTTGGCCTCGGGCGCCTTCAGCGGCGTATTAAAATCTTTCATCAGGTTGTTCTTGTCGCGCTCCTGCTTGAACAGTTCCAGGCGCGACGGCGTGATTTTCCGCGGCCAGGCATTGTTGCTGGTGTCGATGTCGGCAGTCTCCCAGTACGGGTCCTGCACCAGGCCGACCATCGGCTCATCGGTGATGAGCACCTTGCTGATTTTTTTCGGTGAGTAACGCCACACTTCGGCAGGCACGCGCTCGATGATTTTCTTGCCGCTTTTCAGTTCGATTTCCAGGATCAGCGGCATCACCAGGCCGCCGATATTCGAAAAGTCGACCAGGTACAGATGCTTGCCGCGGGCACGCTGCTCCAGCATCGCCCGCTCCCACGGCTCCAGCCCATCCAGCTCTTCCACATAACCGTTGCGGTCCTTGTTGGTAACCGTGAAATCGTCGTGCTGGTTGTAGAAATCCTTCAGCGCGGGGTCCAGGTCGACCTTCTTCGGCAGCGCCTTGTTGCGCTGGTCCGAGATCGAGATGGGCTGGGTTGCCTTTTGCGCCTTCTTCCACGCCTTTTCAATCTCGGGATCCTTCGTGCTCACACCATATTCACTGATGCCGTCAATGCTGATGTCGACCGCGTCGGTGGTATAAAACCAGCCGCGCCAGAACCAGTCCAGGTCCGTGCCGGAAGCGTCTTCCATGGTGCGGAAAAAGTCGGCCGGCGTCGGGCGCTTGAATTTCCAGCGCAAGGCGTACTGCTTGAAGGCGAAGTCGAACAGTTCGCGTCCGAGGATGGTCTCGCGCAGGATGTTGAGCGCCGTGGCCGGCTTGTCGTAGGCATTCGGCGACAACAGCAGCACCGACTCCGGATTGGTCATGATGGGGACTTGATTCTGGCTGCGCATGTAGTCGACGATCTTGCGCGGCTCGCCATTCCAGGACGGGAAATGCTCTTCCCACGCCTGCTCGGCCAGGTACTGCAGGAAGGAGTTGAGTCCCTCATCCATCCACGCCCACTGGCGCTCGTCCGAGTTGACGACCATGGGAAAATAATTATGCCCCACCTCGTGGATGATCACGCCGATCAGGTCATATTTGGTGGCTTTCGAATACGTCAGCGCACCCGTCTTTTTATCCTTCACGGGACGCCCGCCATTGAACGAAATCATCGGATACTCCATGCCTGCCACGGCGCCGTTGACGGAAATCGCGACCGGATACGGATAGTCGAAACTGTACTTGTTGTACTGCTCGATGGCGTGCGCCACGGCCCGCGTGCTGTACTGCTGCCACAGCGGGTTGCCCTCGTTCGGATAATACGACATGGCCAGCACGCGCTTGCCACCGCTGTCGAGCCCCTGCGCATCCCAGATGAACTTGCGGCTCGAGGCCCACGCCACGTCGCGCACGTTGGCCGCCTTGAAGTGCCAGG
The DNA here is from genome assembly GCF_900156175.1 of Janthinobacterium sp. TND4EL3. GTDB lineage: Bacteria > Pseudomonadota > Gammaproteobacteria > Burkholderiales > Burkholderiaceae_D > Janthinobacterium. Next base: position 472,670 of record NZ_FTMV01000001.1, on the reverse strand, counting down.
TTTTCATCCCCGCCGGCTTGCCATTTTCCGCCGCCAGCGCCTCTTCCGGCGTGATCACCAGCACTGGTGCGGCACTGCTCCTGGCTTTCGCAAGGCGCTCGCGCTGCGCCGCGCTCAGGACGGCAGAAGGATTCTGCAGCTCACCCGTGGCGGCTACCACGTGGTCAGCCGGCACCGTCAGGTACAGTTCGTAGTCGCCAAACTCCAGGGCGAATTCGCCCGTGCCCAGGTACTGCTTGTTCTGCCAGCCGACCGCATCGTAGTAGGCGGCCATGCGGGGGAACCACTGCGCAATCTGGAATATCGTGTTCTTGTCGTCTGAAAAATACTCATAGCCGGAGCGTTCGACCAGCACCTTCTGGTCATTGATTTTATAGGACCAGTCAATATGAAAACTGATGCTCTGGCCCGGCGCCAGCGCCACCGGCAAATCGATGCGCAGCATGGTCTGGTTGATCACGTAATGCAGCGGCTTGCCGCCAGCCGACCTGACGCTGGCGAGATTGAAGCCGCCGTCAAAGGTGCGGCCTTCCTGGATGGCGCGCCAGTCCTCGAATTTCAGTGCCTCATCCTCGCTGCCACTGAGCCAGGCCTGGCGCGACGGCGCGCTCAATACGCGGCGCTGGTCCGCATCCTTGCGGATGCCATTCTGGTCCAGTTGCAGCCACAGATACGCCAGGCTGTCGGGCGAATGATTGTGATACGTGATCTGTTCGCTGGCCGTGATTTCGCGACGTTCTTCATCGAGCGTGGCGCGGATCACGTAATCGGCGCGCTGCTGCCAGTAAGCGTGGCCCGGCGCACCAGACGCCGTGCGGTAGGCCGTCGGCGTGGGCAGCAGCTCATCGAGCTGACGGAACTTGTCGTCGAACGGCACACCGGCGCACAAGCCGGGCAAGGAGGCAAACAGCAGACAACACAAGGCAAGCAAGCGGACGAAGACCGGCATGGCGCGTTCCATCTGGGAGTCGTGGACAGAACTGCATTCTAAGTCGAGTCTGTTTGCAGGCTGATTATTGTTGTCGGCACCCCACACACCAGTCCAGGCAACTGGCCGGCGCCACTGGCGCGAAAACAGGCATTGGCGTATGATGCGCCTCGAACATTGGGGAGTAGTCGTCCTGCGGTCCTGCCGCAGGAACCTGTATCAACATAATTGGCCAGCAGGCCATGGTGCAGGTGGTTGCAGAACTTGACGAGACCATTGATCCAGGGCGGTCGCATGGGCCGGAGTCGCCCGTGGATCATTGGTTAATTCGTCCGGCCCGCGTACCTCTTGCAATCTCATGGAAGCATTCCTCATCTCCACCGGCATCGTCGGTCTCGCTGAAATCGGCGACAAAACCCAACTCCTGGCCTTTTTGCTGGCCGCCAAATTCCGCAAGCCTTTGCCCATCGTGCTGGCGATTTTCGTCGCCACCGTCGCCAACCACGCGTTTGCCGCCGCTGTCGGCGCCTGGATCACCAGCATGCTGGGCCCGGACGTGCTGCGCTGGGTGCTGGGCGTGTCCTTCCTGGCGATGGCGGCCTGGACCCTGATTCCCGACAAGCTCGACGAAGACGAGACGAAGCTGGCCAAGTATGGCGTCTTCCTGACCACCCTGATCGCCTTCTTCATGGCGGAAATGGGAGACAAGACGCAGGTGGCGACCGTGGCGCTGGCGGCGCGCTACCACGATATTGTTTCCGTCGTGCTGGGCACCACCTTTGGCATGATGCTGGCCAACGTGCCGGCAGTGTACCTGGGCGACAAGATCGCGAACCGCGTGTCGCTGCGTCTGGTGCACGGTATCGCGGCACTGGTCTTTGCCGTGCTGGGCGTGGCTACCCTGCTCGGCGCTGGCGCGCGCCTGGGTTTCTGAGCGGCGCCAAACAATTCCTCATTTACAATGTTCATGCTCATTATTACAATATCGCCGACATGAACACAGGCACGCTGGGCCGGCACGGTCAGCGTGTTTTTTTGAGGAATCTATGCAGTTAAATGGAAAAGTGGCGGCCCTGTGCCTGGCCGCTTGCGCCAGCCAGCTCTCCGCAGCACCATCCACCCATCGCCAGGCGCTGCCCGGTGCGGACCACGCCGCCTCCGAAGTGCGTACGCGCGACCTGCTGCTGTTCGGTGCCGGCCTGATTCTACTGGCCGGCCGACGCCGGCCCGGCCATGAAAGGTGGCAAGATCCATTACAGGATTACACGAGCAACACGACCACGTACTCGCGGCCTTCGTCGCGCAGGACAATGCTGCCGTCAGCCACTGCCACCCCATCGAGCGACAGTCCGGCAACCCGTCCCTGCGCCCTCTCTACAGTGATCGCATAGTTGCTGGCGCCGAAACGGTAGTGCAGCCTGAAGCGGTCCCATTCGGCCGGCATGCAAGGCGCCAGACGCAGTACGTTCGCCTCGCGCTTCAGTCCCAGCAAGGATTCCACGATCAAGCGGTACAGCCAACCTGACGATCCCGTGTACCAGCTCCAGCCGCCACGTCCCACATGCGGTGCGACGGCGTACACGTCGGCCGTCACCACGTAGGGCTCGACCTTGTAGCGCGCCACCGCCTGCGCATCCACGCCGTGGCGCACGGGATTGATCATGCGCAGCAGCTCCCACGCCTTTTCACCGTCGCCCATACGGGCAAACGCCATCGCCGTCCAGATGGCAGCGTGCGTGTACTGGCCGCCGTTCTCGCGCACACCCGGCACATAGCCGCGGATGTAGCCGGGATTGAGGTCGGCCTTGTCGAACGGCGGATCGAGCAGCTGGATCACCCCCGCATCGCGCCGTACCAGGCGCGCATCGACCTGCCGCATGGCACCTGCGACACGTTCCTTGTTGGCCGCGCCGGACAGCACACCCCAGCTCTGCGAAATCGAATCGATCTGGCATTCTTCGTTCGTGTGCGAACCGAGCGGCGTGCCGTCGTCGAAATAGGCGCGCCGGTACCACTCGCCATCCCACGCATGCTCCTCGACATTGGCAGCCAATTTGGCGGCTTCATCGCGGCAAAACCGGGCAAAGGCCGCGTCGCCGCGCAGCTCTGCCACTTCGGCAAAGCGCTGCAATACCTCATACAGGAAGAAGGCCAGCCACACGCTCTCGCCCTTGCCGTGTTCGCCCACCTTGTCCATGCCGTCGTTCCAGTCGCAGGAACCGATCAGCGGCAAGCCGTGCACGCCCAGGCGCAGGCCGTGGCGAATGGCGCGCACGCAGTGCTCATACAAGTCGGCCGATTCGCCGGAACGCACGGGCAGGTCGTAATATGAATCCTCCTCGGGCTTGACGGCACGTCCTTCGATGAACGGCGCCACTTCCGACAGGACATTGACGTCGCCCGTGGCGATCACGTAGCGGCAGGCGGCCAGCGGCAGCCACAGGTAATCATCGGAGCAGTGCGTGCGCACGCCCCGGTCCGAGGGTGGATGCCACCAGTGCTGCACGTCGCCTTCGACAAACTGATGCGCCGCGCACAGCAGCAAATGCCCGCGCAGCAGCTGCGGCGCCGTGTGGATCATGGCCATCGCGTCCTGCAGCTGGTCGCGGAAACCGTAGGCGCCGCCGGACTGGTAATAGCCGCTGCGCGCCCACAAACGGCAGGCGATGGTCTGGTACATCAGCCAGCCATTGGCGATCACATCGATTGACGGATCGGGCGTCTCTATGCGCACCGCGCCCAATGTCGTTTCCCAATGCGCGCGCACCGCGTCGAGCGCACTGCGCGCCGCGTCCTTGCCCGCATGGCGCTGCACCATGGTACTGGCGTCGGCATTGCGGCGCCCGCCCACGCCGAGGAGGAAGACGATTTCACGCTCCTGTCCCGGTTGCAGCTCGAACGGCACCTGAATCGCCGCGCACGGGTCGAGGCCCGTACCCGCCTTGCCGGACAGGCGCACGCGGCGCAGGGCCGCAGGCTGCGCCAGGCTGCCGTTGCGGCCGATGAATTCATTGCGGTCGCAGGTGATGGAACGGATGCTGGCATCGGTATTGAAAAAGCCGACGCGACCGGAAAACTCCGTGTTGTAGTTATTGCGCGCAAACAGGGCGCCGCTGATCGTATCGACTTCGGTGGCCACGTGCATGCCGGACTTGGCGCGCAGGTCGGCCAGCACCCATTCCACGTAACCGGTGACGGACAGACGGCGCGGCACCCCGCTGTCGTTGCGCACCTTGATCACCGAGTATTTGACGGCTGCGTCCAACGCCACGTAGGTGCACAACTCGGTGGCGATGCCGCCCTCGCTGTGCTCAAAAATGCTGTAGCCGAAACCGTGGCGCGTCACGTAGTCGCCGCTGCCGCGCGCTGGCAAGGACGAAGGCGACCAGAACTGGCCGCTCTGCTCGTCCCGCACATAAAACGCTTCGCCGGACAGGTCGGACACGGGGTCGTTCTGCCATGGCGTGAGGCGGAATTCATGCGCATTCTCGCTCCAGGTATACGCCTGGCCGGCTTCCGACACCACGGTGCCGAATTGCGCATTGGCCAGCACGTTCGACCAGGGTGCCGGCGTCTGCTTGCCTTCTCCCGTGGTAATCACGTATTCGCGCCCATCGGGCGTGAAACCGCCGAGGCCATTTTCCAGGCTCAGCTCACGCTGTGGCGCCCGGTGCGGCACGCCGCCATGCTCTCGCGCCGGGTCCTGCAGCAGCGGCGGCATGCGCAGCACGGGGTTGGGCGGACGCTTGACCTGCTCGGCCAGCGTACCGCGCAAGTCGCTGATGATGGCGCGCGCCACCGACTGCAGCAGGATGCGGTCTTCATTGGCAATCTGCTCGGCCAGGCGCACGAAGATGCCGCCCGGGCGGTCAATCGCCTGCGCGTCGATGCCCGAGGCAATCAGTCCCATGATCTGGTCGTGCAGCAGCTGGCGGTAGCCCGACTGCTCCTCGTACCAGATCACCAGGTCGACTATCAGTCCTTTCAGACGCCAGTAGGCATGCGCCTGCACCATCTGGCGCGCCAGTTCGATATTGGCCACGTCGCGTATCTGCAGCAGCACGATGGGCAGGTCGCCCGAAATGGCGTACGCCCACAAGCCGGACTGGCCGCGCTGGTTCTTGATTAAAATGCCGGCCTCGGCGCGCAGGGCCGCATTCGGATAGATCACCGCATTGGCCAGGCGCGCATAAAGCTGTGCATCCGCCTCGCTGGCATTGAGCTGGCGCAGCACCACCTGGCTATGCGTCCAGGCCAGCTCGAACACACGGTCGGCCAGGTGACGATCCTGGTACTTGTCGATCAGGTGCAGGGCTGCCTCGCGCTGCTCCACCATGCCGGTGACGCTGTCGACCGTCACGGCCTGGTCGGGTTCGAGCGTGACGACGTAGCGGATGGCGACGATGGGGTCGAGCACGGAACCTTGGCCGCCGCTGAGCGGACCGTTATCCTGCAGCGCCTGCGGCAGCTGCGCCGTGTTGCCACGGCCGATGAAGCGCGCGCGGTCCGTCTCGAACGACACGGCATACTGGTCGATATCGTGCACCGTCATCACATGCAGCAGCCAAGGCATCTGCTCATCTTTCGAGCGGGGCCGGCGCGTGCATAAAATCGCATTTTCATGCGCGAGGATTTCCGTCTGCACGAACAGCTTGCTGAACGCCGGATGGGCCGCATCGGCCGCCGCCGGCGCCATCACCACTTCGGCAAAACTGGTGATCTCGATGCGCCGTTGGCGGTTCGAATTATTGCTGATGCGCGTGCGCCGGATTTCGATGTCGTCCTCGGGCGAGACGACGATTTCCGTGTACAAATCGAGGCCGTGATCGGCGCGGCGGAACTCGGCACGCCCTTCCGAAAAGATCACTTCGTATTTCTTCGGCTCGACCAGGGTCGGCTGGTACATGGTGGACCAGACTTCGCCGTCATCGAGATCGCGCAGGTAGCAGAAATTACCCCAGTTGTCGCGCGTGCTATCCTCGCGCCAGCGCGTCACAGACAGGTCTTTCCAGCGGCTGTAGCTGCCGCCCGCATTGCTCACCATGACATGATAGCGGCCGTTCGACAGCAACTGCGTTTCCGGCACGGCGCTGTTGGCCTGGGTAAGGATGCGCATCGGCATGGCCAACTCGGGCGCGCCGCTGCGCAGCACCGCCAGTTCGGCCGTGTTCGAGTAAAACGCTCCCGCTTGCGGCGTGCGTTCCTGCAGCACCAGCAAGGCTGATTGCAACAGCGGATCGGACTCGAAACGGCGCTGCATGGGACGGTCGTGCAGCAGGTAGCTGAGGGCGAGGAAACCCATGCCCTGATGGTGCACCATGAAAGACCGGATGACGGCGCTGCCCTGCCCGCGCGGCAGGCGCGCCGTAGTGAAATCGATGGCTTCAAAAAAGCCGTAACGCCCCATGTAACCGGCCGCCTGCATGCGCTGCAGGTTCTGGCACGACGCTTCCGGCTGCACCATCAGCCCCATCATGCTGGCGTAAGGCGCCACCACCAGGTCGTCGGCCAGGCCACGTTTCAGGCCCAGCCCCGGCACGCCGAAGGCGCGGTACTGGTAATTCAGGCTGGCGTCGACGGTGTTGTAGCCGGATTCCGAAATCCCCCACGGCACGTCGCGCTGGCGGCCATAATCGATCTGCGCCTCGATAACGGAGTGGTAAGTCTGGTCGAGCAAGGTGTTCGGGTAGTTCGGCATCACCAGGAGCGGCATCAGGTACTCGAACATCGAGCCGCTCCACGACAGCAGCACGGGCTGGCCGGCCACCATGCACAGCTGGCGACCCAGGGCGAACCAGTGTTCCTGCGGCAACTGGCCCTGGGCGATGGCAATGAAGCTGGCCAGGCGCACTTCGGAGGCCAGCAAATCATAGTAGCTGGGGTCCAGGCGTCGTTCGCTGACGTTGTAGCCGATGGCCAGCAATTTTGTGGACGGGTTGTACAGGAAGCCGTATTCGATTTGCGCGAAATTGTGCGCCTGACCTGCCGCGTGAGCGATGTCGCGCATATGACGTCCCGCCTGTTCGCGGCCTTGCGCCAGCACGGCAGCCAGTTCGGGCGACACGCCTGCCGGCGCTTCCAGGTTCGCCAGTTCGCGCAGGGTCGGCACGCGTATCAAGTCCGCATCGACTTCCGGGTGCGCGGCCCAAGGCGCCAATTGCAGCAATTGCGCCAGCGCCGCACGGCACTGGCGTGCCAGCGCGCCGCTCCACATGGACAGTTCCTCATTCTCGCTATGCAGGGTCAGCGACAACAATGCGTCGGCTGCACCATTCACGGTACTCAGGTAGGCATGCCACTCCGGTAGGCTGGCGGGAGCCGCAGGCGCCTGCAGCAGCGTCATGCTGTCACGCATGGCCTTGCCCTCACCTTCAGCGGCAACAAACTCCTGCAGTACCTGCGCCGTCGTACGGATGCCCTGCACAATCTGCGGTCCCATGATGGGCGCGTCGTACAGTTCCACCAGACCCGGCTGCAAGGTGAGCAAGTGGCCGGCCAGATTGCCGCTGTCGACCGTCGAGATGTACATCGGCTGCAGCGCCTTGAGCGTTTGCGTGTCGTACCAGTTGTAGAAATGGCCCTGGAAGCGCTCCAATTCGCCCATGCTGTGCAAGGTAGCGCGGCTGCGCTCGATCAGCTGGCCCAGGGTCACATAGCCGAAATCGTAGGCCGTCAGGTTGGCCAGCAGTGCCAGTCCGATATTCGTTGGCGAGGTGCGGTGCGCCAGCACCAGGTTCGGGTGTTCCTGCATGTTATCGGGTGGCAGCCAGTGGTCATCCGGTCCGACGAAGGTATCGAAATAGGCCCAGGTCTTGCGCGCCACGCCATGCAAAAACCGTCCCTGCTCGGCCGACAGGCGCGCCACGGCGCGCTCAATGGGGCGGCTGATCCACCAGGCGATGGCGGGTGCGGCCAGCCAGAGCAGCAGCACCACGGCCGCTGCCGGCAAGGCAGCGGGGCGCCAGGCCAGCAAGGCGGCAAAGGCGGCCAGCGCCAGCGCGGGCGAGCACCACATGGCGCGCCAGCTGTCGGCCTGCGAGCCGGAAGAACTGTGCAGGTTCGAGGCGCGCCAGTCGAGCAAATGCTTGTGCGAGACACCCAGGCGCCACAAGGTGCGCGCGATGGCGTCCAGGCTGATCCAGGCCTCATACGGCAGGAAGACGAGGGTCAGCATGGCATGCGAGAACTGCACGCCGCAGCGCCGCTCGAACGCCGCCAGGTGCTGGCGCCACAGGGTGTCACGCGGCTTGCGCAACAGATCGTATAGTGCCGAAAAGACGGGCGGCAGGAAGATAATGGCCAGCACCGCCGCGCTCCAGAAGGCCACGTGCGGCAAAAAACCCCACACCAGCAGCAGGGACAGGGTGGTGGCTGGCGCCACGATGCTGCGGCGCAGGTTGTCGAACAGCTTCCAGCGTGACAGCATCGACAGGGGATTGCGTTCGCGCTTGCCGGCGCGGCCCGGCACGCGGCCCAGCAGCCAGCCGATCAGCTGCCAGTCACCGCGTATCCAGCGCTGGCGGCGGCTCACGTCGGCGTCGTAGCGGGCCGGATATTCCTCATACAGCTGCGAGTCGCTGAGCAGGCCGGCGCGCAGGTAACAACCTTCCAGCAGGTCGTGGCTGAGGATTTTATTGTCGGGCAGGCGCTGGCCCAGCACGCGCTCGAACATGTCGAGGTCATAGATTCCCTTGCCGATGAAGGAGCCTTCATAAAACACGTCCTGGTACAGGTCCGAGACGGTGCGCGTGTATGGGTCAATGCCCGGTTCGCCGCCGCACAGCAGTTCATAGCGCGAGGCGTTCGCGCTGGGCAGCGCCACAGCCACGCGTGGCTGCAGGATGCCGTAGCCGGCCACCACGCGCGTGCCGGCTGCGTCCAGCACGGGCCGGTTCAGCGGATGCATCATGGTGGCGATGAATTCGCGCGCCGCGTCGCGCGGCAGCTGCGTATCGGTGTCGAGCGTAATCACGTATTTGATCGTGCGCAAACCGCGCAACTCGCCTTCCACCAGAGAGAACTTGTCGCGCGCGCCGCCGCGCAGGAATGCGTGCAGGTCGGACAATTTGCCGCGCTTGCGCTCCTGCCCCATCCACGCATTTTGCTGCGAATTCCACAGGCGCGGACGGTGCAAGAGCAAGAACGGCCCCACATGGCCCAGCTCTTCCGAATCGGCCGGGTCGCCGTTGTCCTTGAACTCGGCGCCCTCCACGCGGTATTTCTCGTTCAAGCCGCGGATGGTCTCCTGCGCCTGACGCAGCAGGGCCTCGTCTCCCGGCATCGTTTGCGCCTGCGCGTCGACGAAGTCCGTCAACAGGCAGAAACGCAGGTTCGGATCGCGGTTGGCCAGGTAGCGCACTTCCAGCGCCTCGCACAGGGCGGCCACGTTTTCCGGGCTATAGATCAGGGTCGGCACCACCACGATGCCGCGTCCATCCGACGGGATGCCGGCCCGGTAGTCCATGCGCGGCAGCGGATGCGGCAACGTCATCAGGGTCGCCAGCCAGTTCACCACGGCCACGGCCAGCTGGCTGCTGCCCAGCAGCGCCAGCACGCCCAGCGCGGCCAGCGGCCAGCCCTGCACGCCATGGCGCACGGCCCGCTCGAGCAGCAAGGCGCTCGTTGCCAGGGTCAGGAACGAGATGGCGCCCAGGTAGACAGCCAGCGGCGCGGCGCGTGCCGTATGCTGCAGCGCCTCGATGAATGGCAACCTGGCGCCGGCCTGCTTTTCCAGCACCAGCACGCCGCGCCCGACCAGGTAAAAGCCGATGTGGCCACGGCGCGCGTCATTGCCGTTGCCGTGCGTGTGCGCCAGCTGCACCACCATCTCGGCCACTTCCACTTCGCTGCGCGCGCTGCGCTTGGCGATGCGCTCGATGGCGTGGCGATAGCTGTCGCGCGTGGCAAAATCCATCAGGCCATAGGTGCCGGCAGGGTCCAGGCGCAGGGTCTGTTCGACCACGCTCATGGTTTCGACGAATTCCTGCCAATCCATGGTGCCGAGAAAACGCAGGCTGCCGATGCTGTTGGCGATCGATACCTGGTCAGCCGCCTGCTGTCCGATCTCCGATTGAATCTGCTGCTCGATGGTGAGGCCCGATTCGGCCAGCTTGTGCGTCAGCCACGACAACGCCAGGGTGAGCGAGGGACTTTGTCCCTGCAGCCGGCGCGACAATTCCGCCACGAAGGCGCTGGTGATCGGCGGATTCGAGCGCGCCATGTCGGCCACCAGCAGGATCAGGCCGCTGGGGTTGCGCTCGGCGACGTCCGTCATCTGGTCGGCCCAGGTATTGGCCAGGTCGCGCTGCATGCGGTCGTCGGCCACGCGCGCGGCCACACGGCGCAGATTTTCGATCAGGGCCAGGCGCAGCATGATGGGCACGGCCCACAGTTCGCCCAGGGTCAGGGTGGCAACGTCCTGGTAGGCCTCGACGAAGTGGCACAGGTTTTCCAGGTCGACGCGGCCGTCGCCATGCGAGATGATTTCCAGCGCGATTTTATACACGCGCGGGCAACCCGCATCCGTACCCGAGGTCAGGCGCGGCAATTCCTTGCTGTAGTTCTTCGGCAAGTGGCGCCGCGTGGTGCGGATCTGTTCTTCGATCAGGTAGAAATTGTCGAGCAGCCATTCCGAAGCGGGCGTGACCTGGCGCCCGCTCTTCACGGTAGCCGTCAGCTCATTGACGGTGGCCGTGATCAGGGCCGCATTGTCGGCCAGGCGCGCCAGCAGGCGATCACGCCCGTGATGCCGCCCCACCGCATGGCCGGCGGCCACGTTCTTGCCGTGCGCGGCCATCTGCATGGCGCTGAACAATTCCGAACGCAAGGGCAAGGCATCGTCGCGCGCGGCGTCAAACGTGTCCTGGGCAAGGGAATGGTCCCGGAAGATTTCTTTGAATTTGGAAATCTGTTCCTTGATCTGTTCCGCGACTACTGCTGTGTACTCTTTCAACTTGGGCCTCGCTAGGTGCACGCGTGCAGCCAGCGGCCACCGTCACGCCGGCCCAGTCGGAAGGAACAAGATCGGACACTGGCGAAGACGGAAAGCGAAGCGCCGGAGCGTTGCGACGAATCTCAGGGTATAGGGAGATTTTCTGAACTTCATCGTAGGGGCGCCTCGCGGGCAAGACCGTGCGCTAGCGTACATAGCTGGCGCTTTGGCAGCGTGTCGGCCAAGAAATTAGCGGATTGAACAGCATAAAAATGCCACGAGGAAATAAATCAATTTCCCCGCACCAATGATGATACGGGGCAAGATTTCGAACATGAAACTTTACCTCGGCTCAGGCCGCAATGGCCAGCGGGTGGCGCGTCGCTTCCGCCATCGCCATGCCGCCGCTGAGCTGCCACGCCGCGCCATGGCCCAGGCGGCGCAGGCAGGCGGCGGCGCGTGCGCTGCGGTTGCCGCTGCGGCAGAAAAACACCAGCGGACGCTGCGGCTGCTGCAGCCACGCGGCCACCTGCCCCGCCAGGCGGCTCAGCGGTACGCTGCGCACCTCGCATCCCTCGAATACCGTGCCGGCGCAGGCCGCATGTTCATATGCCTCGCGCACGTCGACGAGGATGGCGTCCGGATGCTGGCGCAGAAAGGCCGGCAAGCTGGCAGCGTCCAGTTGCAGTTCGGCGGCGGGAGCGACGCCATCGCGCACGGCGCGCACGGTGCTGCAGACGCTGTTGTCATCGCTGGATGTGCACAGCACGGTGTCCGGCGTCACGACGCCGGCCTCCAGCAGGGCCGCGATGGCGTGCGACGCCAGTGCGCCGACAAAGGCGAAGCGCTGCCCCAGCATATACACATGCGTTTCGCCGCACTCGATGCGGCGCAGCCGCTGCTGGCCCAGCGGCAGTTCGCCGTCGATATCGACGCGGCCCACTTGTTCGATATCAAGTTCCTGCAGCAGCGCCAGACGCGCAGCGCCATGGTCGCCTGGGGCCGTCGTGTGCACGATGGCGCGCAAGGCCAGATGCTGGCAGCGGATGAAGGCGGCCAGGCGCGGCACGAGCGCGGCGGCGGGATCGATGACGACGCAACTGGCGCTGGCCGCATCGCTGAGCAGCCAGGTGTTCTTGCCGTCGACGCTCAACTGGATCACGCCGTCATGCGGCGATGGCGCCAGCGCCGATGGCAGCAAGCAGCTGCTGCGCAGCGCCTCGCCGCAGCGCTCGATGCGCGCGCAGGCGGCGGCGATGGTGGCCGCATCGATCAGGGGGCCGAACGACAGGCGGATGGCCGAGCTGGCGCGCCATTGCGGCACGTGCATCGCTTCCAGCACATAACTGGGCAGGGCCTTGGCGGCGGAGCAGGCGCTGCCCGAGCTGACGCGCACGCGCGCCGCGTCGAACAGGTCCAGCAGCTCTTTCGAGGACAGGCCAGGGACGGAAAAATTGAGCGTGGTCGGCAGCGACAAGTCAAACGGCATGTTGAAGACGATGCCGGGAAAGGCCTGTTCCAGGCTGGCCGTCAGGCGCTCGCGGAACGCGGCCAGCTCGGCGTGGCTGCGGAAGGTCTGGCCGTCTTCCAGCGCGGCCAGGACGGCGCCCAGGGCGGCAATGCCTGCCATGTTTTCCGTGCCCGAGCGCAAGCCCGCTTCCTGGCCCCCCCCCATCATCAGCGGCGTGAACGGCGCGCCGGCGCGCACGTACAGCATGCCGATGCCCTTGGGCGCATACAGTTTATGACCGGAAAACGGCGCATAGTCGATGCGCGTGGCGGCCAGGTTCAATTTCAGCTTGCCCAGCGCCTGCACGCAATCGACCATCCAGTAGGCGTCGGCGCCGCGTTCCTGCAGCAACTGGGCGATCGCCGACAGGTCGCTGATGACACCCGTTTCATTATTCGCCGCCATCGTGCACAGCATGGCTGCCTCGCCGATCAGCGCATCGAGCGCCTGCAAGTCGTGGCGCCCCTGCGCATCGACGGGCAGCTTGCGCATTTCCAGGTTCAGGCCCAGCAAGCGGTTCCAGTGCGCCAGGCTTTCCGGAACGGCCTTGTGCTCGGTTGCACCGTACAGCAGCAGGCTACCGATGCGCTGGCCCGCATCGCGCCGTTCGCGCAGCGCGCACAGGGCCGACAGCACGGACGTCTGGATGCCCTCGGTGGCGCCGCTGTTGAACATCAGGCGCCCGTCGCCCACGCCCAGCAGGCGGCTGGCGCGCTGACGCACGCCATCCATCATGGCCTTGGCCTGCAAGCCTGTCGCGTGGGTGCTGCTGGGATTGCCGTAACCGTGTTCCATGGCTTGCCGGGCGGCAGCAACGGCGGCGGGCAGTACGCAGGTGGTGGCGTTGCTGTCGAGGTAGATTTCTTTCATGATGGCAGTCTGTCAAGGCAAAGGTAAAAGGGGCGTCGCGGTTACGGCTCGTGCATGACCATAGTCTAGCGGCAGGCCACCGTGAAGATATGCCAAAACACACTGCAAATGCGGTAATATGTAGCATATTCATGCTATAAAGTAGTAAATTACAAAATGAACTCACCTGGCACTCCGCTCGACAAATTCGACTGCGCCATCCTGGCCGCGTTGCAGCAGGACGGCACCTTGTCGATCGCCGCCCTCAGCGAGAAAATCGGCCTGTCGAGCACGCCCTGCTGGAAGCGCGTCAAGCGGCTGGAGGAAGACGGTTACATCGAGAGCCGCGTGGCCATCGTCAACCGGCAAAAAGTGGGCTTGCCCGTGACCGTCTTCGTCAGCGTGCGCACGGGCCAGCACGATGAAAAATGGCTGCGCCGCTTTGCCGCCGCCGTGATCGTCCTGCCAGAAGTACAGGAGTTTCACCGCATGAGCGGTGACATCGACTATCTGCTGAAAGTCGTCACCACCGATATCAAGGGTTATGACACCTTCTATAAAAAGCTCATCAAGGCGGTGCAACTGACTGGCGTCTCTTCCGCTTTTTCCATGGAACAAATCAAGTGCAGCACGGAATTGCCACTGGAGTTGATCGCCCACGGCTTGCCTGCTTGAACGTTTTTTTATCCTGTGCGAGGGCACATGAAAAACACGCATGTTAGCACCATGAAATCGTTGCCATATGGCAACAGTCATGCATAAAATACGGCATTCTCTCCGAATAGCCTCCCTATCCGTCGCTATACTGCCCACTTGCCTGTGCACGTCCGGCAACCTCTGCCAGTCGCGCGGGCCTACGCCCAGGGTCTTCCATGCATTTCCTCCGCCGCCTCTCCATCCAGAAAAAATTGATGTTCAGCATGGGTTTGTGCCTGTTGCTGTTCATGGCGATCTCGTCCTTCCTCAGCGTGCGCATGAGCAGCGCCTATGTGCGCGAACGCGTCGTCGGACAGGAACTGCCGGCCCAGGTGGGCGAGATCCGCAATGATGTATTGCGCCAGATCAATCAGCCGCTGTCGGTGGTGCAAACCATGGCCAACGACGTCTTTCTGCAGGACTGGGAAGACGCGGGCCTGGCCGACGGTGGCTTGCCCATCTTCCAGCGTTACGCCAGATTGCTCAAGGAAAAGAACAAGGCCGCCGTCGTCAGCTGGAGTTCGCAAGCGGCGTCCCGCTACATGACCGACGCGGGACTGATCCGCACGCTGGACAAGCAACAAGCAGCCGATCACTGGTTCTTCAGCATGCTCGACGAAAACAAACTGCACACGGTGAATCTGGACCGCGATCCGGCTTCGGGCAGCTTCATGCTGTTCCTGAACGCGCGGGGCCAGACGGCTGGCGGCAAGGCCGTCATTGCCGGCATGGGCCTGAGCGTCGATGCCATGGCCGAAACCATCCGCAGCTACAAGGTCGGTCAGACCGGCTTCGTCTACCTGGTGCGCGCCAACGGCAGCCTGCTGATCCACCGTGACCCGGCCCTGGCCGACGGCAAGCATCAATTGAAGGACTTGCCAGGTTTTGACGAAGCGTTGAGCAAGACTTTGCTGACCGGCAACAAATACACGTATGCCAGTTATGCGGCGCCCAGCGGCAAGCAACTCGTGGCGGCCTCTTTCATACCGGAATTGAACCTGTACGTGGTGGCCGAAGTGCCGGAAGCGGAAGTGCTGGGCAACGTCATGCGCTCGGCGCTGATCGCCGCATTGATCGCCGGCCTGGTCGGCGGCGGCATCGCCCTGCTCATCATCTACGTCATCAGCCGCGCCATTGCCGCCCCCGTGGCGCGGGCGGCCGACATGCTGGGCGACATCGCCAGCGGCAATGGCGACTTGAGCCGCCGCATGGCCGTCGAATCGGACGATGAAGTGGGAGCGCTGGCCTCGGCCTTCAATCGATTCATCGCGTCGCTCAACGTAACGATACGCGAAGTTCGCGACAGTACCGAGGCTATTGCCAGCGCATCGAGCCAGATCGCGTCGGGCAACCTGGACCTGTCGGCCCGCACGGAAGCCCAGGCGTCGAGCCTGGAAGAGACGGCGGCAGCCATGGAAGAGCTGACATCGACCGTGAAACAGAACGCGGACAACGCCCGCCAGGCAAACCAATTGGTGGTGTCGGCCTCTAGTCATGCCGTCAAGGGGGGCGACGTGGTCGGACAAGTGGTACGGACGATGAGCGAGATCACGGAAAGTTCGCGCAAGATCGCGGACATTATCGGCGTGATCGACGGCATTGCGTTTCAAACCAATATCCTGGCCCTGAACGCGGCAGTCGAGGCGGCGCGTGCCGGCGAGCAGGGCCGCGGCTTTGCCGTGGTGGCGACCGAGGTGCGCAACCTGGCGCAACGGTCGAGCCAGGCAGCCAGGGAAATCAAGGATTTGATCGTCGACTCGGGCAGCAGGGTGGAAGCGGGCAGCAGGCTGGTCGATTCGGCGGGCGCCACCATGCAGGACATCGTCGTCTCCGTGCAGAGGGTGGCCGACCTGATGGGAGAAATCGCCTCGGCCAGCCAGGAGCAAAGCCAGGGCATCGCACAAGTCAATGCCACGGTCACGCAGATGGATGATGCAACCCAGCAAAATGCAGCGCTGGTGGAAGAAGCGGCGGCAGCAGCCCAATCCTTGCAGGATCAGGCCGGCAAACTGGCGCAGGTGGTCAGCGTGTTCACACTGGACGAGTCGGGCCATACGGCCGTATCGCGCCCGGTGCCTGCGGCCACAGCCAAGCCCTCGCGGCCCGTGTCCAGGCTCGCTGCACAACCTGCGGCGCCGGCCAGGCCCGCCCCGACCGCCAGCCGCAAGGCAGCAGCGGAGGACGAGTGGGAACAGTTTTAGGCCATTAAATGGCAGGCGACTTGATGCTGGCCGCCTGCTTGAAAAAATCATAAATGCCGCTCTCGCTCATGCGGCGTGCGTTCGCCAGCTCGCCGCCCTTGGTGGCGTACAGCACCTGGTTGTTCTCGCTCGATACCAGTACGGCGGCGGGGATGCCTTTCTTGAGCGGATTTCCATAGGTTTGCGCCACGTCAAGGTTATGATCGAAGTTGCCCACGTCGACCTTGACGACCTTGAATTCCGTTTGCATCAACTGCGCGTTCTTGCCTTCCTTCAAGGCTTTGTCAAGCACGCGGCAATCCTCGCACCAGTTGGCGCCAAAGATCAGCAATACGGGCACGCGGGCCGCCTTGGCCTCGGCAAGCGCGCGGGCCACATCGGCCTTGGCATCGGCCGCCGCGTTGTACGGCAGATGCGGCGTGGCGACAGGGTTGGCTGGTGTGGCGGCGGCGGCAATAGCGGTACCGGCAAGCAGCAGGCTGACAAGAAGAAGGGAAAAGCGCATGCGGGGCTCCTGAGAGAAATCGTGAAGCTAGCTGAACAGTTGCCAGCGGGCGTGATTGTCTAGAATATGCCTGCTTGTAGGAAATATCCACCATTTAATTGCACTGTGCTTATGCGGAAAACGTATAAGCGCGTATCAGCGCCACCGAGGAGTCGCCGCTTGAGCACGCCAGATATATTACCCCCAACGCTGTCCGGCGCCGCGCGCATGTTGCGCGACGCCTATCCCGGCGGCATGCCAGATATGGCATATTTCGCCGTGCTGGCCCTGCTGTACGAACACTTTTCCGACCGCAATCTGGCCGAGCTGATGGCCACCGTCACGGGCAAAGATGCGGCGGTGGTCCTCAATGACATCTATGCCTGCGCCAGCAGCGAGCCGGCGCCGTCGACCATCGCAGCCGTCAGGACGCTGCTGGCGCGGCACGGCTTGCAGGCCGTCTGCGCGGAGGGCGAGTAGTGCCCGCCGGCAGTGAATTGGAACGCATGGGATAATGCCAGGCTCACACTGAGCAACGCGGCCCGAACGCGCCCTCCTCCATGACGACTTCTTTCCTGGCACGCTGGCTGCCGCAACCGAACAACGGCAGCCGCCGCGAACAATTGCGCGCCTGCGCGGGCGCCATCTGCGGCTTGCTGCTGACGGGACTCATCTGCCATTTCCTGCTGGCCCCCGACAGCGCCAGCGTGTACCTGATCGCGCCCATGGGCGCCTCCGCCGTGCTGCTGTTCTGCCTGCCGGCCAGCCCGCTGGCACAGCCGTGGTCGGTAGTGGGCGGCAACGTCGTCTCCGGCCTCGTGGGCATGGCCTGCGTCAAGTGGCTGGGACCCAGCGTGGGCGTGGCGGCACTGGCTGCCTGCCTGGCCATCGGCGCCATGTTCGCGCTGCGCTGTTTGCATCCGCCGGGTGGCGCCGTGGCCTTGACCACCGTCGTCGGCGGCGCCAGCGTGCACGCGGCCGGCTTTGAGTTCGTCTTCATCACCGTGCTGTTCAATTCGGCCGTGCTGGTCGCCTGCGCCGTGCTGTACAACAATCTGACGGGGCGCCGCTACCCGCACGTCCAGCAACTGGCCGCGCCGCATCCGCACGATACAAAGGATGAGGTGCCCAGCAAGCGCCTGGGCTTTTCACCGGACGACCTCGATGCCGTCTTGCGCCAGCATGGCGAAGTACTCGATATCAGCCGCGATGATCTGCAAGCCATTTTCCTGCAAACGGAAATGCGCGCCTACCAGCGCCGCTTCGGCGTCGTCACCTGCGCCGACATCATGTCGAAGGACGTGCTCAGCGTGGAATTCGGCACGCCGCTCGATGCGGCCTGGCGCACCATGCGCGAGCACGATGTGGGTGCGTTACCCGTTGTGAACCGGGCGCGCCGTGTCATCGGCATCATCACGCAGACGGATTTCCTGCGCCACGGCGGGCTCGACGATTACCAGGGCATGCGCCAGCGCCTGCGCAGCCTGCTGCAGCGCAGCGGCCTCTCCCATGACGACAAGCCGGAAGCGGTGGGCCAGCTGATGACGCCATCGCCGCACACGGCGCGCCTGGGCACGCCCATCATCGACCTGGTGCCGCTGATGGCCGATGCCGGCTATCACCACATCCCCATCCTCGACGATGCAGAACGCCTGGCCGGCATCATCAGCCAGTCCGACCTGATGGCGGCCCTGTACGAAAGCCGCTTTGCCGAAGCCGCGGCATGACGCCCTTCCAGGCGCTGCTGACCGGCCCCGACGGCGGCTCCGCCGGGACTGCCGTCAGCGCGCGTTTTTTTGATGGACAACTGCTCGTCGATGCCCTCCGCGCCACCGTTGATATTACGCAACTGGTCGTCAGCGTGGGCGGTATCGACGGGCCGGAACTGTTCCTGAACTGGCTCGACGGCCAAGGCCGGCAAGCGTCGCTCAAACCGCTGACAGCGGACGACATCGCCGTCGTGTTAAAAGAAGCGCCGGCCGCGCTGCAACCGCAACTGCAGCGCCTGTGGGGCGAGCGCCAGCGCAACCGGCGGCAAGTATCGGGCTGGCTGGCCGGCTTGACGGGCGCTGCCGTCGTCGCCACCGCGCTGCTTTGGTGGCAAGGTGGCAACGCCATCGGCGCGCTGGCGGGGCTGATACCGTTGTCGACGGAGAAGCAGCTGGGTGAACTGGCGCTGTCGCAAGTGCGCGCGCAAGGCGGCATCACCGAGAATGGTGCGGCGCAGCAAACCGTGCGGGACATCGGCCGGCGCCTGACAGCCGGTTCACGCTACCAGTACCGCTGGCTGGTCAAGAACGACGACACGGTCAATGCGTTTGCCATGCCGGGCGGCATCATCGTTGTGCACACGGGTTTGCTGCGCCAGGCGGCCGATCCTGGCGAACTGGCGGGCGTGCTCGCGCATGAAGTGCAACACGTGGAGCAGCGCCATTCGCTGCGGCAGATGATCAGCAGCCTGGGCTGGGGCGCCCTGGTCGGCGTGACCATCGGCGACATCAGCGCCGTGGCCGCCATGCTGGCGCACCAGGCCGGCACCCTGTATTTCAGCCGCGACATGGAGGAAGAGGCGGACCGGCTCGGTTTGCTTGCCTTGCAGCGCGCGCAGATCCGTCCCGACGGCATGTTGCGCTTTTTCCAGAAGCTCGACGACAAGGACAAGACCGCGCCGCCGGGCTGGCTGTCCTCGCACCCGCAAACGACGGCCCGCGCGCAACAGCTGCGCAGCCTGATCGCCGCCACGCCCTGCCCCGCCTGCCAACCATTACATAGCAGCGACTGGCAGCAGATGAAAGCCGCCTTGCCCGCCTCAACAAAATAGCAACATTCCCCTCGTACAATTTATCCAAACGCACCGGGCATTGGCGTATGCTTACGCCCCGGCTGCTCCATCGCGACCGGCCACCCCGACCCCCAACGCCTCCGTTCATTCCCTCCTTACAAAGGATATCGCGCATGAAGCATCGTTTTGCCGCCGGCACCCTCGGCACCCTGGCCATCTCCCTGTTACTCGCCCATGCACCGATGGCGCAAGCGGCCCAGCCCGCTGCCAAGGCAAGCGTCGCACCGGCCGTGAGTGCCCCCAAAGCCAAACAGCAACTGCAGGTGCTGGCCGACCAGTACTACGATGCACTGGCCCGTTTCGAGCCGATCAATGCCACCGAAAGCGGCGACAACCGTTTTGACGACCAGCTCGGCTCAGCCATCGTGCCCGCCGCACGCGCAAAACAGTTCACCCTGTACCGCCAATACCAGAAAACCCTGCGCAGCATTGCCCGCGGGCAACTGTCGCACCAGGACCAGATCAATTACGATATCCTCGACTATGAATTGGCCACGGCCCTGAGCTTCGAGCGCTTCCCCGAATATCTGCTGCCTTTGAACCAGATGGACAGCATGCCCGTCACCCTGGCCAATTATGCGGGCGGCGAGGCCTCCCAGCCTTTGACCACGGTCAAGGAGTACGACGCTTACCTGAGCCGTATCGGCCAATTGCCGGGCTGGATAGACCAGGCCATCGCCAACATGAAGGTCGGCATGCAAAAGGGCATCGTGCTGCCGAAGGCACTGACGGAATCGGCGCTGCCGCAATTCAAGAAACTCGTCAGCGCCACGCCGCAGGACAGCGTCTATTACACGCCCATCAAGAAGCTGCCCGCCAGCTTTTCCGATGCGGACAAGGCGCGCCTGACGCAAACATACACCGTCATCATCGAAGCCAAGCTGATGCCGGCCCTGCAGCGCCTGGCCACGTTCATGGAACGCGACTACCTGCCGGCCAGCCGCAGCAGCAGCGGCTGGAGCGCCCTGCCCGATGGCGCCAGCTGGTACCAGGCGCGCGTGGCCAGCAGCACCACCACGGACTTGAAGCCGGAACAGATCCACGCCATCGGCTTGCGTGAAGTGGCGCGCATCCAGGAGCAATATGCGATCGTGGGTCCGAAGATGGGCTACAACGGCCCGGCCGCGGGCTTGCCCGTGTGGGTGTCGCAGCAGGAGAAATTCCGCCCGTTCAAGACGGAGCAGGAAGTGCTCGACGTTTACCGCAAGCTGAACGTATTGCTCGACAGCAAATTACCGGCCCTGTTCACCCTGGTGCCGAAAGCGCCGCTGGACTTGCGCCTGGAACCTGAACTGAGCCGCGACACGGCCGCCGACCACTACACGGCGCCGGCCGCCGACGGTTCGCGCCCCGGCGTATTCTGGTCCGTCGTCACCGATCCAAAACTGTATGGCGACACGGGCATGACTACCTTGTTCCTGCATGAAGGCAAGCCGGGTCACCATTTCCACCTGGCGCTGGTGCAAGAGATGGACTTGCCAAACTTCCGCCGTTTCGGCGGCAACAATGCCTTTGCGGAAGGCTGGGCCCTGTATGCGGAGACCCTGGGCAAGGAAATGGGCCTGTTTGACGACCCGGCCCAGTATTTCGGTCACTTGAACGACGAGATGCTGCGCGCCGTGCGCCTGGTGGTCGACACGGGCTTGCATACCAAGGGCTGGACGCGCGAGCAGACCATCAAGTACATGCGCGACACCCTCGGCTATGACGCCGTGGCGAAAAGCGAAACGGAGCGCTACATGGCCTGGCCGGGCCAGGCCCTGGGCTACAAGATCGGCTCGCTGAAGATCGTCGAACTGCGCCAGCGCGCGCAAAAAGCCTTGGGCGACAAGTTCAGCCTGCCGAAGTTCCACGAAGTCGTGCTCGGCGACGGCACCCTGCCCCTGACACTGCTGGAAGCCAAGGTCGACCGGTGGATCGCACAGCAGAAGTAAAACGCCGCGCCGGAAGACAAAACGGCAGCTCCTGAACGGGCTGCCGTTTTTGTCGCCTGTCCGATGCGCGCTTACACCAGCAGCGCGGCGCTCATCGAACGCACTTCCTCGGCCGATTCGGCCAGGATGCTTTGCAGGGTGTCGTTGTCGATAATAAAGTCGATCACGGAATCAGAGGGCGTGAGCATTTCCACGAACGTCGCCTGCAAGGGCGAGGGCACGGGAGAGAGTTGTTTTGCCAACAATAAGGTATCGAGCAGCGAATCGGGCGGGATGGACAGCAAGCCGTCGCGCAAGCCCTCGATCGCTTCGCTGACGGCCAGCGGGATCAGCAGCTTCTTCATGACTTCGCGCGAAATGATTTCCTCGGCCGATTCCATCCAGTGATCGGCATCGTCGTCGAGCAAGCCCGGAAACTCGTCCGCGCGCGACAACAGGTAAAAACCGCCTACCTCATGCACGATGCCGGCGAACAGCGCCGTATCGGGATCGACGTGGGTGACCCGGCGGGCAATCACGTGCGCCAGCGCCGCCACGTGGGCAGTGTGTTCCCACAACTGGGTCGCTTTCTGGCGCAGGACGGGATCGATGATCTTGCTGCCGAACTGGCGCACCACCATGGCCGCCACCAGCGCATACAGATTCCGGTAACCCATGCGCATGACGGCGGCGCGCACGCTGGTGACGGGCGCCGCCTCGCCGCGGCTATAGACGGCCGAGTTGGCCAGCGCCACCGTGCGCGCAGCCAGCAATGGCTCGGCCAATACCAGCTTGATGGCGTGATCGATATGGCAGTCCGGCTCCGCCAATGCCAATTGCAATTGCAACGCGGAATTAACACTGGTAGGAAAAGTTAATTCTCCCCGCACTGCCTGCGAAACGATCAAGCCAAATGCCTGCAATTTATTCATCATACGATCAACCCGCCTCAGATATTATTCCAACAAACAACTTTACCTTATATCAGAAATGGATTATCCGCTCTGGTCTTTATAAAGCGGATGGCAAACCATTTGCCTGCCATGACTGATCCGCCAATTCCAGCGCAGGTAAAACCGATTCATCGCCAATCACAAACAGTTTCGGCTGCTGTAATACTTGCAGCAGGAATGGTTGCCCCTCGCGCAAGCGGCGCCGATAATCCGACAGCGTATAGAGATTGGGATTGATTTTACGCCGTAAGGTTCGCTCGGCCGGGGCCAATCGCGTCAACAGATCACCATAATTGGCGTCTTCTCCCACCAGCAGCAAGTCGATGGCACTGCCTGGCAAATCCTGTCCCTTCGCCGTGGCGCCAGACACAAAGGCCAGTTGCAATTGCGCACGCAGAGGCGCCAAGGTCATGCTGAGCACGCCGACGATGCCAAAGGTCTTCTGCACCAGTCCGCTCAATTCCGGATACACGAGGCTTTCCTTGTTCGGCCAAAAGCGGCGCACGTTGCCGATGCGCTCGGACGTGATCAACCCAGACTCATGCAAACGGCGCAGCTCCCGTTGCGCCGAAGCGCTGCCGAGGCCCGTCAGGCGCATGATCTCGTTCAGGTGAAAGCCTTCATTCACGCGGACAAACAGCAATCCCAGCAGTTTCTGCTGAGCGGGAGTAAACAGGGCTTGGGCAATCATGCGCCAAATCTTAGCATGAATAAACTGATAATTGGCGTGGCACGACCGTAGCCACACATTTGCGCAACACGCACGTCGGCGGCCACCGGTATCGGCCATGCCGCTTGCACGCCGCGGTGCCGTGCAAGCTGGCACGCCCCACGATGGCGCCGATGAAGGACATGAGTGCGAGTGCCCACTATCAAATGAAGGAGGAAGCAGTCGATATACGGACAAGGCACTGCATGAATTGAACAGGCTCGACATTAAAAGAGTGCCGATGCTGGATAAATTAATTACCCAAGACTCAATCCATATTAATTTTCACCTGCAGGCCGATAATAATCAGATCGAGGCCTGCGTTAAAACGGTCATCGATGTCCGCATCAAAAATGGCGTCCATAGAAGCGAGCACATGTGGATAATGATCGGCCGCCATGGCTGCAAAATCGGCACGTCGATTCGATAATGCATTCATGGCAGCGCTGCCCGGTCCAGCGCCTTGCGCTTCCATGACAAAACCGAGCACATAATATAGCAGCGTAAATGCGCTCCAGCTGGCCAGTTTTTCCGATGCCCCGGCAGCACGCATGGGGCCGATTAATGCTTCCGCCACGCGAAACACGTTTTCCGATATCACATAGGTGCCGCCAAAGACACGCACGCCATCGCGGCGCGCCGACAGCGCCGCGCGCATTTGCGCCGCTACCTGGCGCAGCCGCGTTTCCCAGCCAGCATCCGCATCGACGCTCCTGGCCACATCGTCGATCAGCACGTCAGCCATACCATCGAGCAGTGCTTGCTTGTTCGAAAAATGCCAGTACAGCGAAGCGGCCTTGATACCCATCGCATCGGCTAGGCGGCGCATCGTCAAGCCTTCGATACCTACTTCATCGAGCAGATCGAGCGCCCTGGCCACCACGGCTTCACGTTGAATTTTCATTTTTTCTTCATTTTCCTTGAAACTCTAACGTCGTTAGTTTACCATTTTGCACAGACTAACAACGTTAGATTGAGAGCAGCATGCACAACAACGATATTGAAGTCATCATCGTGGGCGCCGGTCCCGTCGGCCTGACCTTGGCCTGCGAACTGCGCCTGGCAGGCATCCGCGTAGCCGTCCTCGAACGGCGGCAGGAACGCAGCAGGCATTCACGCGCGCTGACCATCCACGGCCGCACGCTGGAAATGCTGGGTTTGCGGGGGCTGGACCAGCGCTTTGTTGCGCTGGGCAAGTGCATCTCCAGCGGCCATTACGCGGGCCTCGATACCCGGCTCGATTTTTCCGGCTTCGACACGCCCCACCCCTATACCCTGTTCCTGCCGCAAGACACGACGGAACGCTTGCTGGAAGAACAGTTGCTGGAAGACGGCGTGGCGATTGCGCGCGGCGTACTCGTGGAACAGACGCAGCAGGATGACGATGGCGTCACGGTGGCCGGCACGCGCGACGGCGCCCCGTTCTGCCTGCGTGCCCGCTACCTGATCGGCGCCGATGGCGGCCGCAGCCTGGTGCGCCAGCAGGCAGGCATCGCCTTCGACGGCGTGGCGGCCACTTCCAGCATGCTCATGGGAGATGTACGGCTACGCCATCCGCCCGCGTCGCCCATGCTGTCGCTGACGAATGCGGCAGGCAGCCTGATGATCGTGCCGCTGGACCAAGGCCGCCACCGCGTCATTGCCATGAATGCGCGCCATCCCCACGCTGCGGCGGCGCAAGCGGCCACCGTGGAGGAATTGGCGCAGGCCAGCACGGCCATCGCGGAACACGACTTTGGCCTGCATGATGCCAGTTGGCTGTCACGCTTCAGCGACGAAACACGGCTGGCCCGGCGCTACCGCCAGGGCCGCGTCTTCCTGGCCGGCGATGCCGCCCACATCCACATGCCGGCCGGCGGCCAGGGCATGAACGTGGGCATGCAGGACGCGATGAACCTGGGCTGGAAGCTGGCAGGCGTGCTCAAGGGCTATGCAGCGGATAGCCTGCTCGACAGCTACCATGCGGAGCGTCATCCCGTCGGCGTGTCCTTGCAACACAACACGCTGGCGCAAACGGCCATGCTGACGCGCTTTGACGCGCGCACCCTGGCCCTGCGCGCTACCATCAGCGACATGCTGGCGCAGCCGGACGTGAACCGGGCGCTGGCCAGCGAACTGTCCGGCTTCGGCCTGCGCTATCCCGCCCCGCTTGGGGCCAATGCCGGCCACGCAGATTGGACGGGCCGGCGCGTGCCCGACTGGCTGCTGCGCCTGACCGACGGTACGGCCGTGGGCATCCATGAACTGCTGCACGCGGGAAAATGGCTGCGGCTGACCGTTGGTGATGCCGGCCACGCGGCACAGCCCTACCATTTCGATGCGGCCTGGCTCACGTCACTGACCATCAGACCAGGCTGCCCGCAACTGGCCGGCATCCGGAGCCTGCTGATCCGGCCAGACGGCTACGCGGACCACGCGGTCTGATTGACTTATCTCAAGACGAAAAAAAAACGGCACCCGAAGGTGCCGTTCTTGTCAGCTAGCAGCGCAGATTACGCTTCGTCGCCGTGGTGTTGCTGGATTTCGATGTCCTGCAGGGCTTCGGCAGCTTCGCCAGCCAGCGAGGCTTTCTCGGCCAGCAGCAGGGCTTGACGTTCTTCCACTTCCCACGCTTCTTTCTCTTTGCGTGCGCGGTGGAAGGCCAGGCCCGTACCGCCAGGGATCAGACGGCCGACGATGACGTTTTCCTTCAGGCCGCGCAGACCGTCGCGCTTGCCCATAATCGCCGCTTCCGTCAGCACGCGGGTGGTTTCCTGGAACGATGCGGCCGAGATGAACGAATCGGTCGACAGCGATGCCTTGGTAATACCCAGCAAGACGTTCTCGTAGGTCGCAGGAATCTTGTTCTCCGACGTGACGCGATCATTCTCGTCCAGCAGTTCCGAACGCTCTACCTGCTCGCCAACGATGTAGTTGGTGTCGCCGGCATTGACGATCTGTACGCGGCGCAGCATCTGACGCACGATCACTTCGATGTGCTTGTCATTGATCTTCACGCCTTGCAGACGGTACACGTCCTGCACTTCGTCAACGATGTAGCGAGCCAGCGCTTCGATACCCAGCAGGCGCAGGATGTCTTGCGGATCGGCCGGGCCGTCCACGATCATCTCGCCCTTGTTCACGACTTGGCCGTCATGCACCAGCACTTGTTTGTCCTTGGTGATCAAGAACTCATGCTTGTTGCCGTCCATGTCCGTGATTTCCAGACGCTGCTTGCCCTTGGTTTCTTTACCGAACGCAACCGTACCCGTGACTTCTGCCAGCATACCGGCATCTTTCGGCGAGCGCGCTTCGAACAGTTCAGCAACGCGTGGCAGACCACCGGTAATATCGCGCGTTTTTTGCGATTCGGTAGGAATACGTGCCAGCACTTCACCGACCGATACCTGTTGACCGTCCTTGACCATGATCAGCGCGCCGACCTGGAAGCCGATCGCCACCGAGTGTTCGGTGCCGGCGATCTTGACTTCTTCGTTCGCGTCGTTGATCAGCTTGACTTGCGGACGCAGGGTCTTGGTCAGCGAACCGCGACGTTTCGCATCGATCGCCACCAAGGTGGACAGACCGGTCACTTCGTCGACCTGACGGGCCACGGTGACGCCTTCTTCGACGTTCTCGAAACGCACTTGACCGGCGTATTCGGTAATGATCGGACGGGTCAGCGGATCCCACGTTGCCAGGGCCGTACCGGCCTTGATGACCATGCCGTCCTTGACGATCAGGGTCGCGCCGTACGGTACTTTATGACGCTCACGCTCACGGCCATGGTCGTCGGTGATCAGCACTTCGCCGGAACGGGAAATGACAATTTGCGCGCCCTTGCCGTTCGTCACGTAACGCATGGTTGCCGTGAAGCGGATGGTACCGTTCGACTTGGCTTCCACCGACGATGCCACTGCCGCACGCGATGCCGCACCACCAATGTGGAAGGTACGCATGGTCAGCTGGGTACCAGGCTCACCGATCGACTGCGCAGCCACCACACCGACGGCTTCGCCGGCGTTGACCAGCATGCCGCGGCCCAGGTCGCGGCCATAGCACTTGGCGCACAGGCCGAAGCGCGTGTCGCAAGTCAGTGGCGTACGCACCTTGACTTCATCGATGGACAGACGCTCGATCTCTTCGACCATGTCTTCGTCCATCAGGGTACCAGCGTCATACAGGGTTTCCTGGGTTTCAGGATTGACGACGTCATGCACCACCACGCGGCCGAGGATACGGTCACGCAACGGTTCGATGACTTCACCACCTTCAACCAGGGCCTTCATGACGGTACCGTTCATGGTGCCGCAATCGTCCTCGATCACCACCAAGTCTTGCGTCACGTCAACCAGACGACGCGTCAGGTAACCGGAGTTAGCCGTTTTCAGCGCCGTATCGGCCAGACCTTTACGAGCGCCGTGGGTCGAAATGAAGTACTGCAACACGTTCAGGCCTTCGCGGAAGTTCGCGGTAATCGGCGTTTCGATAATCGAACCATCCGGTTTCGCCATCAGACCACGCATACCGGCCAACTGGCGAATCTGGGCTGCGGAACCGCGCGCGCCGGAGTCGGCCATCATGTAAATGGCGTTGAACGATTCTTGCGTCGACTGGGTGCCGTCGCGGCGGACCACGTCTTCGACTTTGAGCTGGTCCATCATGGCCTTGCCGACTTCATCGGAGGTCTTGCCCCAGATATCGACGACCTTATTGTAACGCTCGCCGGCGGTCACGAGACCCGAGGCGTATTGCTGTTCGATCTGCTTGACTTCCGATTCGGCCGTCGCGATCAGGGTCACTTTTTGAGGCGGTACCAGCATGTCGTCGACGCAGATCGAGATACCGGCGCGTGTCGCCAGGCGGAAACCCGATTGCATCAGTTTGTCTGCAAACACCACGGTGGCGCGCAGGCCGCACTTGCGGAACGACGTGTTGATCAGCTTGGAAATTTCTTTCTTTTTCAGCGCGCGGTTCAGGACGGAGAACGGCAGGCCTTTCGGCAGAATTTCCGACAGGATCGCACGGCCGATCGTCGTTTCGTAACGCGTTACCGTTTTTTCGAATTCGCCCGTTTCGGCGTTTTTCGGGTATTCGGTAATACGCACGGTGACGCGGGTCGTCAGTTCGACTTCCTTGTTGTCGTAGGCGCGGATCACTTCCGACACGTCAGGGAACATCATCCCTTCGTTCTTCGCGTTGATCGCTTCGCGGGTCGCGTAGTACAGACCCAGCACGATATCCTGCGACGGCACGATCGACGGTTCGCCGTTCGATGGGAACAGGATGTTGTTCGATGCCAGCATCAGGGTGCGTGCTTCCATCTGCGCTTCGATCGACAGAGGAACGTGGACCGCCATTTGGTCACCGTCAAAGTCGGCGTTGAATGCGGCGCAGACGAGCGGGTGCAACTGGATGGCCTTGCCTTCAATCAGGACTGGCTCGAAAGCCTGGATACCCAGGCGGTGCAAGGTTGGTGCACGGTTCAACATGATCGGATGTTCGCGAATCACGTCTTCCAGGATGTCCCATACGACCGGTTCCTGGATCTCGACCAGCTTTTTCGCCGCCTTGATCGTGGTAGCCAGACCCATCAGTTCCAGTTTATTGAAAATGAATGGCTTGAACAGTTCCAGCGCCATCAGTTTCGGCAAGCCGCACTGATGCAGTTTCAATTGCGGGCCCACGACGATGACCGAACGACCGGAGTAATCGACGCGTTTGCCCAGCAAGTTTTGACGGAAACGACCGCCTTTACCCTTGATCATCTCTGCCAGGGACTTCAGCGGACGCTTGTTGGCGCCGGTCATCGCTTTACCGCGACGGCCGTTGTCCAGCAGCGAATCGACCGCTTCCTGCAGCATGCGCTTTTCGTTGCGCGTGATGATCTCTGGAGCGCGCAGCTCCATCAGTCGTTTCAGACGGTTGTTACGGTTGATGACGCGGCGATACAGATCGTTCAGATCCGAGGTCGCGAAACGGCCGCCATCCAGCGGGACCAGCGGACGCAATTCCGGCGGCAGCACCGGCAGCACTTCCATGATCATCCAGTCAGGCTTGATGCCCGAACGTTGGAACGCTTCCAGCACTTTCAGGCGCTTCGCGTATTTCTTGATCTTGGCTTCGGATTTCGATTCCTTCAGTTCCACGCGCAGGGTTTCGGCATCGCGGTGGATGTCGATCGAACGCAGCAGTTCACGGATACCTTCGGCGCCCATGAAGGCGGTGAAGTCGTCGCCGTACTCTTCGTACTTGGCGGCGTAGTCGTCTTCCGACATGATCTGGCACTTCTTCAGCGGGGTCATGCCTGGATCGGTCACGACGTATGCTTCAAAGTACAGCACGCGTTCGATGTCCCGCAGGGTCATGTCCAGGACCATGCCCAGACGCGACGGCAGCGACTTCAGGAACCAGATGTGCGCGGTCGGCGAGGCCAGCTCAATGTGGCCCATGCGCTCGCGGCGCACCTTGGCCAGCGTGACTTCGACGCCGCACTTTTCGCAGATCACGCCGCGGTGTTTCAGGCGCTTGTACTTGCCGCACAGGCATTCGTAATCCTTGATCGGGCCAAAGATCTTGGCGCAGAACAGGCCGTCGCGCTCAGGCTTGAAGGTACGGTAGTTGATGGTTTCCGGCTTCTTGACTTCGCCGTAGGACCACGAACGGATTTTCTCAGGCGAAGCGAGACCGATCTTGATTGCATCGAAGGTCTCGTTGGTCTGTACTTGCTTGAATAGATCGAGCAGTGCTTTCATGTATCACTCCAGAGGTGATTAAATTTCTATATTCCTGAGACTACATTGCCCGGCGTGGTTTCCCAGCCGGGCTTTGTGTTTCCCAAACCAAATGACAGGGTGCTGTCGTTTAGTTGCGTTCGAGGTCGATATCGATACCCAGCGAACGGATTTCCTTGACCAGCACGTTGAACGATTCCGGCATGCCGGCGTCGATCACGTGGTCGCCCTTGACGAGGTTCTCGTACACTTTGGTACGGCCATTCACGTCATCGGACTTGACGGTCAACATCTCTTGCAAGACATACGACGCGCCATACGCTTCCAGTGCCCAGACTTCCATCTCACCGAAACGCTGACCACCGAACTGGGCTTTACCACCCAGCGGCTGCTGCGTCACCAGAGAGTAAGGACCGGTCGAACGCGCATGCATCTTGTCATCGACCAAGTGATGCAGTTTCAGCATGTGCATGACGCCGACAGTGACCTTGCGCTCGAACGCTTCACCGGTGCGACCGTCATACATGGTCACCTGGTTCTTCGACGCGGTCATGCCCAGGTTCTTGGCGATGTCGTCCGGATACGCCAGGTCCAGCATGCGGCGGATCTCTTCTTCATTCGCGCCGTCGAACACTGGCGTGGCGAACGGAACACCTTTTTTCAGGTTTTCCGCCAGCTTCATGATCTCTTCGTCGTCGAAGTTATCCAACTCTTCCGCACGGCCGTTGTCGTTGTAGATCGTCGTCAGGTACTTGCGCACTTGCTCGACCTTGGTTTGCGCCTTCAGCATTTCGCCGATGCGGATACCCAGACCCTTGGCAGCCCAGCCCAAGTGAGTCTCGAGAATCTGACCAACGTTCATCCGCGAAGGAACGCCCAGCGGGTTCAGCACAACGTCGGCTGGCGTGCCGTCGGCCATGTATGGCATGTCTTCCACAGGAACAATACGGGAAACCACACCCTTGTTACCGTGGCGACCGGCCATCTTGTCGCCCGACTGCAGGCGGCGTTTCACGGCCAGGTACACCTTGACCATTTTTTGCACGCCCGGTTGCAGCTCATCGCCTTGCGTCAGTTTCTTGCGCTTCTCTTCGAAGGCCAGATCGAACTGGTGACGCTTCTCGTTGATCGATTCCTTGATCGCTTCCAGCGCTACCGCTGCATCGTCGTCCGCAGGGCGGATGTCGAACCAGTGGTATTTGTCCAGATCGGCCAGGTATTCCTTGGTGATCTTGGCGCCTTTGGCCAGCTTTTTCGGGCCGCCGTTGACAACTTTGCCGATCAGCATTTTTTCCAGACGCTGGAAGGCATCGCCTTCCACGATACGCATCTGGTCGTTCAAGTCCAGACGGAAGCGTTTCAGTTCGTCATCGATAATTTGCTGGGCACGCTTGTCGCGCACGATGCCTTCACGGGTGAAGACTTGCACGTCGATCACGGTACCGATCATGCCCGAAGGCACGCGCAGCGAGGTGTCTTTCACGTCCGAGGCTTTTTCGCCGAAGATCGCGCGCAGCAGCTTCTCTTCCGGGGTCAGCTGCGTTTCGCCTTTTGGCGTCACTTTACCAACCAGGGTATCGCCCGCTTGTACTTCCGCGCCGATGTAGACGATACCGGATTCATCCAGACGAGCCAGCTGGTTTTCAGCCAGGTTCGAAATGTCGCGCGTAATTTCTTCCGCGCCCAGTTTCGTGTCACGGGCCACCACCGACAACTCTTCGATGTGAATCGAGGTGTAGCGGTCGTCCTTGACGACGTTTTCCGAGATCAGGATCGAATCCTCGAAGTTCAGACCATTCCATGGCATGAACGCCACGGTCATGTTCTGGCCCAGCGCCAATTCACCCAGGTCGGTCGATGCGCCGTCGGCGATCACGTCGCGCTTGGCAACACGGTCGCCCACTTGCACGATAGGACGCTGGTTGATGTTGGTGTTCTGGTTCGAACGGGTGTACTTGATCAGGTTGTAGATGTCGACGCCCACTTCACCGGCTTGCGCTTCGTCATCGTTAACACGAATCACCACACGGCCTGCATCGATGTAATCGACGATACCGCCACGCAAGGCTTGCACGGTGGTGCCCGAGTCGACCGCAACGGTGCGTTCGATACCGGTACCGACCAGCGCTTTTTCCGGACGCAAGCAAGGCACGGCCTGGCGTTGCATGTTGGCACCCATCAATGCGCGGTTCGCATCATCGTGTTCGAGGAACGGAATCAGCGAGGCTGCGACGGAAACGATCTGGCCTGGCGCCACGTCCATGTACTGGATGCGCTCCGGGGAGACCAGGATGGTTTCGCCGGCTTCACGGGCCGAGACCAGTTCATCGGACAGCATGCCTTCGTCGTTGATGGTCGCATTCGCCTGAGCGATGATGTAGCGGCCTTCTTCGATGGCGGACAGGTAGTCGATCTGATCGGTAATCTTGGAGCCTTCGACCTTGCGGTACGGGGTTTCCAGGAAGCCGTATTCATTCAGGCGGGCATACAGAGCCAGCGAGTTGATCAGACCAATGTTCGGACCTTCCGGTGTCTCGATCGGGCAGACGCGGCCGTAGTGGGTCGGATGCACGTCGCGCACTTCAAAGCCGGCGCGTTCGCGTGTCAGACCGCCGGGTCCCAGAGCCGATACGCGGCGCTTGTGGGTAATTTCCGACAGAGGATTGGTTTGGTCCATGAACTGCGACAGTTGGGACGAACCGAAGAACTCGCGAATCGCAGCCGAAATCGGCTTCGAGTTGATCAGGTCGTGCGGCATCAGGTTGTCCGCTTCGGCTTGGCCGAGGCGTTCCTTGACGGCGCGCTCAACACGCACCAGGCCGGCACGGAATTGATTCTCGGCCAGTTCGCCCACGCAACGTACGCGACGGTTACCCAGGTGATCGATATCGTCGACTTCGCCGCGGCCATTGCGCAGTTCCACCAGGATCTTGATCACGGCCAGCACGTCTTCGTTCGACAGGGTCATGGCGCCGGTCAGTTCATCGCGGCCAATGCGGCGGTTGAACTTCATGCGGCCCACGGCCGACAGGTCGTAGCGGTCCGAGTTGTAGAACAGGCCATTGAACAGCGCTTCAACGGAATCTTCCGTCGGCGGTTCGCCTGGACGCATCATGCGGTAGATCGCCACTTTCGCAGCCATCTGGTCGGCGGTATCGTCGATACGCAGGGTCTGCGAGATGTAGGCGCCCTGATCCAGGTCGTTCGTGTACAAGGTCTGGATTTCGGACACGTTGGCATCGCGCAGGCGGCCCAACAGGTCTTCCGTCAGCTCATCGTTCGCGGATGCAACGACTTCGCCGGTGTCGCCATCGACGATGTTCTTCGCCAATACGCGGCCCAGCAGATAGTCTTCCGGTACGGAAATGTGCTTGATGCCGGCAGCTTCGATATCACGCACGTGCTTGGCGTTGATACGCTTGTCTTTCAAGACCAGGGTCTTGCCCGACTTGTCGACGATGTCGAAACGCGCCACTTCGCCGCGCAGACGCTCGGAGACGAATTCCATTTCCGCGCCTTCGGAGCGCAGGTTGAAATTGTCGAAGACGAAGAAGTTCGCCAGGATTTGCTCATGCGACATGCCGATGGCTTTGAGCAGGATCGTTACTGGCATCTTGCGGCGGCGGTCGACGCGGAAGAACAGGATGTCTTTCGGGTCGAACTCGAAGTCCAGCCACGAACCGCGGTAAGGAATGATACGCGCGGAGAACAGCAATTTACCGGACGAGTGAGTCTTGCCGCGGTCGTGCTCGAAGAACACGCCAGGCGAACGGTGCAGCTGGGAAACGATAACCCGCTCAGTGCCGTTGATCACGAAGGAACCGGTGGTCGTCATGAGCGGCAATTCGCCCATGTAGACTTCCTGTTCTTTCATTTCCTTGACGACTGGCTTGGTTGGCGATTCCTTGTCCAGGATCACCAGACGCACCTTCGCGCGCAGCGGCGACGCGAACGTCAGACCACGTTGTTGACATTCTTTGACGTCAAAGGCAGGATCACCGAGAACGTACGACAAGAATTCGAGACGCGCAAAACCATTGTGCGAAACGATAGGGAAAATTGAAGTGAAAGCCGACTGCAGGCCATCATTCTTGCGGCCGGACGGTGCTATGTCCTCTTGCAAGAAGCTATGATAAGACTCGAGCTGGGTCGCCAGCAGGAACGGAACGTGGTGAACGTTGGCGCGCTTCGCGAATGATTTGCGAATGCGTTTCTTCTCAGTAAATGAGTAGTGCATGGACACTCCGTGAGTGACAGAAAGGATAGAAAATTCAGGTTTTGCAAGTGTTCGTTTGCACCGCTGCGTGTGACACAGACGAAACCTCAAGGCTCTGCTTTCCGGCTTGAATCGAATAAAAACTGCTGCTACAAATACATGACAAATACGATGCAGACGACAAAGGAGCCAAAGTCGGATTTCCCCCCTTGCGAGGGGAAACCTCAGACTTTGACTCGGGCGCTAACTGCCGCCGGTACAGATATTACTTGATCGAAGCGGTTGCGCCGGCTTCTACCAGTTTCTTCTGTGCAGCTTCAGCGTCAGCTTTCGAAACGCCTTCTTTCACAGTTTTTGGTGCGCCATCGACCAGGTCTTTAGCTTCTTTCAAGCCCAGGCCGGTGATTTCGCGAACTGCTTTAATGACGCCAACTTTGTTTGCGCCGAAGGTGTCCAGAACAACGTTGAACTCGGTTTGCTCTTCAACAGCTGCACCAGCTGCTGCGCCGCCGGCTGCTGGAGCAGCCATAGCTGCTGCCGACACGCCGAATTTTTCTTCGAATGCTTTAACCAGGTCGTTCAGGTCCATTACGGACATGGCGCTAACTGCTTCCAGGATATCGTCTTTGCTAATTGCCATTTTGAAACTCCTAAATTTATTACGTTAGTTACATCAGATTGGTACTGAGAGAAAAAAGTGCGCGCAATTAAGCGGCTGCTGGGGCTTCTTCTGCAACTGCTTCTGCAGGAGCGGCGCCTTCGCCTTTTTTCGCTGCCAGGGCAGCCAGACCACGTGCAAAGCCCGAAACCGGAGCCAGCATAACGCCCAACAACTGCGAAATGAGGACTTCACGGCTAGGAATGCTCGCCAACGCGGCGACGCCAGCTGTATCCAGCGGCTTGCCTGCGTAGTTACCTGCTTTGATGACCAGTTTGTCGTTGGTTTTAGCGAAGTCAGCGATGACTTTAGCTGCTGCAACGGCATCGGCCGAGATCGAGTAGATCAACGGGCCGGTCATGGCATCTGCCAGGCTGGCGAATGCGGTACCTTCAACGGAGCGACGAGCCAGAGTGTTTTTCAACACACGCAGGTACACGCCTTGGGCACGCGCTTTAGCACGCAGTTGCGTCAAGTGACCAACCTGGATGCCACGATATTCGGCCACGACGATCGTTTGCGCATTTGCTACTTGTGCGGAAACTTCGGCGACGACGGCCTTTTTGTCATTCAGATTGAGACTCACGGTCAACCTCCTTAAATGATGTTCGGCAATCACAACCGAGTGGTTGAGCGCCTTGCATCGGTTCGAACACGGCGTCCGAAGTCAAGAAGTACTAAACTGAGCGGATGGATTCACGCAGCATGAGGACTACAAAACTTGTTCGGGTACACCATCTGCGTTGGGCACCCCCCGTTGCCAGGGAGCCTATTAACCTTCTGCACATGTGGTCGCAGTCGGCCCAACGGTCTTTGATTGTCTGCCTGCCCGGTGCGAACACCGCGCAAGCAGCCCAAAGATGCGCCCGCAGCGCCCGAAGGCGCCACAGGACTTGATTCTTTACTTAAGCTGCCAGGCTAGCCTGGTCAACACGGACGCCAGCGCCCATGGTCGACGACAGCGAGACTTTGCGCAGGTACACGCCTTTGCTCGATGCTGGCTTGGCTTTGTTCAGGGCGTCGATCAGTGCGACCAGATTCGACTTCAGATCTGCGTCAGCGAACGATTTACGGCCGATCGTAGCGTGGATGATACCGGATTTGTCGGTACGGTACTGAACTTGACCAGCTTTCGCGTTTTTCACGGCGGTAGCGACGTCAGGAGTAACAGTGCCGACTTTCGGGTTAGGCATCATGCCGCGTGGGCCCAGGATCTGGCCCAGGGTACCAACGATACGCATGGTGTCTGGCGAAGCGATGACGATATCGAAAGGCATGTCGCCGGCTTTGATCTGCTCAGCCAGGTCTTCCATACCAACGATGTCGGCGCCGGCTGCTTTAGCAGCTTCCGCTTTTTCGCCCGACGCGAACACAGCAACGCGTACGGTCTTGCCGGTGCCAGCTGGCAGCACGACGGAGCCGCGCACCACTTGGTCGGATTTCTTAGGATCTACGCCCAGTTGTACCGATACGTCGATCGATTCATTGAACTTGGCCGTTGCGCACTCTTTGATCAGAGCGACAGCGTTGTCGAAAGCGTACACTTTGGTACGGTCGACTTTGGCTTTCAAAGCCTTGATACGTTTGGATAACTTAGCCATTATACAACACCTTCCACCGTGATACCAATCGAACGAGCGGAACCAGCGATGGTGCGTACAGCAGCATCCATGTCGGCAGCGGTCAGATCAGGGGTTTTCAATTTAGCGATTTCTTCAGCTTGTGCGCGGGTCAGCGTACCGACTTTGTCGGTATGTGGCTTCGGCGAACCTTTGGTGATCGCAGCAGCTTTTTTGATCAGGTAGGTTGCTGGAGGCGTCTTCATCACGAACGTGAAGGACTTGTCCGCAAACGCGGTGATCACCACTGGAATTGGCATGCCTGGCTCCAGACCTTGGGTCTGTGCATTGAAGGCTTTGCAGAATTCCATAATGTTCAGGCCACGTTGACCCAGAGCTGGACCGATTGGTGGGGATGGGTTTGCTTTACCAGCTGGCACTTGCAGCTTGATAAAACCAATGATTTTCTTTGCCATGATGGCTCCTATCTTGGATTGAGTAGTAGCGCCCCGCCGATCCTACCCTGGCGGGGCTCCTCTGACCGGATTTCGCTGAGACTGCCGCGACGCTCCTGGTGGCGCTTGATAATGCTTAAACTTTTTCGACCTGGCCGAATTCGAGTTCCACCGGAGTGGCACGACCAAAAATGGTGACCGAAACGCGCACTTTGGATTTCTCGTAGTTGACTTCTTCGACATTGCCGTTGAAGTCGGTAAACGGACCATCCTTGATGCGCACTTGCTCGCCCACTTCGTACAAGGTCTTCGGACGGGGCTTTTCAACACCTTCCTGCATCTGGCGCATGATGGCATCGATTTCGCGCGCGGAGATCGGCGTCGGCTTGTTCGATTTGCCACCGATGAAACCGGTAACCTTGCTGGTATTCTTGACCAAGTGCCAGCTCTCGTCCGTCATTTCCATTTCAACCAGCACATAGCCAGGATAGAAACGACGTTCGGTGACGGACTTTACGCCATTCTTGACTTCGACCACTTCTTCGATCGGCACCAGGATCTGGCCAAACTGGTCTTGCATGCCCGCGCGCTCGATGCGCTCGGTCAGTGCGCGCATGACGCTCTTTTCCATGCCGGAATAAGCATGCACGACATACCAGCGCTTGCTGCTCACTGGCACGCTCAGCGCTGCACCAGTATCCGCTACCGGAGCGTCGCCCGGAACGGATTCGTCCGCCGCTTCATCATGCACATTTTCGCTCATTATTTTTTCCAACCAAGAATTACGTCATACAACAAAAACTCAAGCAATTTATCCGTGCCCCACAGGAAAATCGCCATTACCAGCACAAAGGCAAACACAATCGCAGTAATCTGCGTGGCTTCTTTGCGGGTAGGCCAAACGACTTTCTTGGTCTCGCGCACAGCTTCTTTGGCGAAATTCAGGAATTCACGGCCGGTCGTCGAGACATACAAGAGCGCAACAGCAATAACCAAACCAGCCACAAGCGCGCTTGCACGCACCAGAGCTGGTTGGCCTGCCAGGTAATAAAACCCGACTACTCCTGCAATCGCAGCCACTATTGCCAGCGCGACTTTTATCTTGTCACTCGACGTGCTAACGGTTTGCACGGATTGATTTGACATTTTTCTACTTTCGGTGCCCTGCACCTTGACGGTGGCAGGGACGGAGGGCATCGAACCCCCAACCTTCGGTTTTGGAGACCGACGCTCTGCCAATTGAGCTACGTCCCTACGTAAAACTTTCGAGGAGTGCTATTCTACCACCCAGGACGCCCCGGGTGGAAGCATAACATTTCCTTATGCGAGGATTTTTGCAACCACGCCGGCGCCGACGGTACGACCGCCTTCACGGATAGCGAAGCGCAGACCTTCTTCCATCGCGATCGGGTTGATCAGCTTGACGGTGATCGACACGTTATCGCCTGGCATGACCATTTCTTTGTCTGCTGGCAACTCGATCGAACCAGTCACGTCCGTCGTGCGGAAGTAGAACTGTGGACGATAGTTGTTGAAGAATGGCGTATGACGGCCGCCTTCGTCTTTCGACAGAACATAGATCTCGCCGGTGAAGTGGGCGTGCGGCTTGATCGAACCTGGCTTGGCCAGAACTTGACCACGTTGCACGTCTTCACGCTTGGTGCCGCGCAGCAGCAGACCAACGTTGTCGCCTGCTTGACCTTGGTCCAGCAGCTTGCGGAACATTTCCACGCCGGTGCAAGTCGTCTTGACGGTATCGGTGATGCCGACGATTTCGATCTCTTCGCCGACTTTGATGATGCCGCGCTCGATACGACCGGTTACCACGGTACCGCGACCCGAGATCGAGAACACGTCTTCCACTGGCATCAGGAATGCACCGTCAACAGCGCGCTCTGGCGTTGGAATGTACGCATCCAGGGCATCGGCCAGACGCAGAACTGCTTCCACGCCCATTTCGCCTTCGGCGCCTTCCAGAGCCATACGTGCCGAACCCTTGATGATTGGCAGGTCGTCGCCTGGGAAGTCGTATTTCGACAACAGCTCGCGCACTTCCATTTCAACCAGTTCCAGCAGTTCTGCATCGTCAACCAGGTCGCACTTGTTCAGGAACACGATGATGTATGGAACGCCAACTTGGCGGGCCAGCAGGATGTGTTCGCGGGTCTGTGGCATTGGGCCGTCAGCTGCGGAGCACACCAGGATCGCGCCGTCCATCTGCGCGGCACCGGTAATCATGTTCTTGATGTAGTCGGCGTGGCCTGGGCAGTCAACGTGAGCGTAGTGACGGGTAGCCGTTTCGTACTCAACGTGGGCGGTGTTAATCGTGATACCGCGCGCTTTTTCTTCTGGAGCTGCATCGATCTGGTCGTATGCTTTGGCTTCGCCGCCGAATTTCTTCGACAGAACCGTTGCGATTGCAGCGGTCAGCGTGGTTTTACCGTGGTCGACGTGGCCGATGGTGCCGACGTTGACGTGCGGCTTGGTCCGTTCGAATTTACCTTTTGCCATTTTGAACTCCTAATGATTTGATTAGATTGCTCAGGCACACGCCCGACGGTCTGGTTTGAATTGCTTCTGTGCTGCCTGCTGCGAATTCTGGTGCCCTTGACGTGGATCGAACACGTGGCCTCTCCCTTACCAAGGGAGTGCTCTACCACTGAGCTACAAGGGCTGTAATTTGTTGCATGCGATGCATCAAGCATCTGAACGGAAACTGGAGCGGGTGAAGGGAATCGAACCCTCGTCGTAAGCTTGGAAGGCTTCTGCTCTACCATTGAGCTACACCCGCGAGGTATCGTTCACTTTATCTTCACTTACTTGCTACTACCCAGTTTTCCTTGCAAAAACTTGGTGGAGGGGGCTGGATTCGAACCAGCGTACTCATAGAGAACAGATTTACAGTCTGTCGCCTTTAACCACTCGGCCACCCCTCCGCGGGAACCGCAGAGTATGAAGCATCTACTCACAACTGTCAACCTTATTTACTGATGCCTGACTGCTGCATTTGCTTATAAAGAAGAAGTTGGCTGCTTCGGGGCGTGATTATAAGCTTCCGATTTGAGAATGTGCAAGGGTTGGCGCGAAAAAGTCGTCTTTTTTCGCATTTTTTTTATTCCCCCTGCTTGCAAGCCGCATTTTTCCGTCAGGCGCGCCGTATTTCCCCCATTCTCAGGCGTCGGACGGATGCATCCAGGATGCGCCGTGAGGCTTGTATTTACGCAATAACTGCTGATGCAAGCCAGAAAGTACCGGCAATTTGGGGTTGCGCGGGTCCAGGCGGCGCACGCCTGCAATAAAAATCAGCGCCTGCTGCCCCATGCGTTCGTCCCAACCCTCATGCTCGATGCATTTCAACACGGCCACGGCCGCATTGAACACCACTTGCGGATTGTCGGGCAGGCGCGTGACGGCTTCGCCCATCAACTCGACGGCGCCGCGGAAGTCGCCTTCACCCGCCCTGGCCGCGCCGGCCGCCACCATGTCGGCCACCTCCTGCCGGCTTTGCCGCGCCAGCGCCTTGGCCAGCTCATCGCGCCCCGCCTGCTCGAACACGGCCATGGCGCGCGTCATGGCGGCGCTGTCTGGCGCATTGCGCATGACTTCGCGCATCACCTCGGCCGCACCATCCTCGCGCCCATGCGACAGACAATGGCGCGCCAGCTCCGTCTTCAGCACATTCGACGCGCCCACACTGTGCCGGTTGGCGGCCAGGGCCGCGTCCAGCGATTGCTCCAGGCGTTCCTTATTGCCCGTATGCGCATGCAGCATGACGCTGCACAGGGCGCTACACAGTTCCGCATTCCTTTGTCCGCCCATCGACTTGTCGAGGTCGCGGATCACGGCGCCCGCCTGCAAGGGGTCCCCCTTGCGCACCAGGGTCTGCACCAGGCGCACATGGTCTTCCGGATCGCGGAATTCGGAGTACTTGGCCTTGCTGACCACCAACTTGAGGGATTTTTCCGCCATCCCGATATCGTCGGCCGCCAGCGCTGCCTCGCCCAGGCGGCGCAAACGGCGTACGGCGTGCGGCGACAGGGCCACCGCTTCGCTCAGGGCCGCCTGCGCCAGTTCCGGCCTGCCTTGCGCCAGATGCGTACGGGCCAGCCAGTCATAGGCATCCAGAAAGCGCTTGTTGTTTTCCAGCAGCCCTTCCAGCATGCCCTGCGCCGCCTCATACTCGCCCAGCAGGAACTGCGTCTTGGCCTGGCCCAGGCGCGCCCAGCCGATGGCCTTGGCCTCGTACAGCGCCGCATAGATCGGTTCGGCGTCAGCCGCTTCACCGAGCAGCAGATGCAATTCCGCGCGCAGGCGCATGAAATCGGTGGCATAGCGGGGGTACAGGCTGGCGCCCTCGGCGCAGGCGGCAATCGCCGCGCGCTCATTGCCCACGTCGATCAGCTCATACACGGGCACGAAGGCGTTGCGCTTGTCCAGCGCACGGCCTATGCGCTCAAGCATGTTGTCAGCCGTAAAGGGTTTCAAGATGTAATCGGTAGGCAACAGCTCAACGGCGCTGACCACCTTGGCAAAGCTGCCCTCGCCCGTGACCATGAAGAACATGGTCGAGGCATGCATCAACTTGTGGTGGCGCAAGTCTTCCAGCATCTGCTGGCCATCCTGCCCCCCTTCGAGGTCGTATTCGCACAGGATCAGGTCATACGATTTGCTGCCCAGCATGCGGATCGCCTGACCGGAGCTGGCCGCATCATCAATCTTCGCCAGGCCACACAGGTTGAGCATATTGTGCAGGCTGGCGCGCATGCCCGGATGCGGCTCGATGATCAGTGCGCTGAGGCCCTTGAGTTCTTTCATGTCGTGATGTCCGAAAACTCAGCGGCGCACCACACTGGTGCATGGCGCCAGCCTGCATGAGGCTGCCGAGTATATGACGGCGCCGCGCGCAAGGGAATGGCGCGGCGCCGGAAACTGGCAACGAAGCCGGCAACTCAAGCGGTGGCGTGCTCCGGATGCCACAGTTGCGGTTCGTGGTCGATCAGGTCGAGCAGCGCGGCCACGACTTCCGGGTCGAACTGGCTGCCGCTGCGCTGTTCGATGTATTCGCGCACCTGCGGATATGGCCAGGGCTCCTTGTACGGCCGTTCATGCAGCAAGGCGTCGAAGACGTCCACCACGGCAACGATGCGCGCGGACATAGGAATGTCGCGCCCTGTCAGGCCGTTCGGATAGCCGGCGCCGTCGAAATGCTCATGGTGGCCGCCGGCGATCTGCGCGCCATACGTGAGGTAGCTGACGCCGTCGACCATGTTGGCGGCCCGTTCGAGAATGGTGCGCCCTACGCTGGCGTGCAACTGCATCTGCACGCGCTCCTCGTCCGTATGCCGGCCCGGCTTGAGCAGCACGGCGTCCGGCGTGGCTACCTTGCCCACGTCGTGCAGGATGCTGGCCAGGCCGATCATGTCGAGCAGCTGCGGCGTGAGCTCGTCCGCATACACGCCGCGCTGCTGCATGCGGCGGGCAATGGCGTCGGACAATTGCTGCACGCGCCGCACATGGCCGCCCGTGTCGCTGTCGCGGAACTCGGCCAGGTCGGCCAGCGCCACCACCGTCGCTTCCTGCGCCTTGCGCAGCTGGCCGAACATGTACAGGTTATCGAAGGCGGCGGCGATGCGCTGGCAAAACACTTCCAGCAGATCGCGCTGGATCTGCGCCAGCGGCCACGGGGGCGTGACGGAGATGGCCAGCTCGCGGTTGCCTTCCGTATGGATGAACAGCACGTTGGCCGGATGCTCGAACTGGCTGCGCTTCTCGGCGAAGGCCTTGTCGATGGTGGGCGTGAGCGCATGGTCGGCCGGCATGGCTTCCGACTCGGCCAGCATGGCGTAGGTGCCCGTGGCGGCGACCACCTCGGGCCGCCCGGCGCCGCCCTGCATCAGGCACAGCACGCCATCGGCGCCCACGTCGAGGATGGCGCTGACCTGGTTCAGCACGCCGGAAGCGAATTCGCGCAGGGAATGGATCTGGTACAGATTGGTGGCGCCGGCAAGAATCTTGCCCAGGCCGATGCGGCTGCGCTCGAGCATCATCAGGCTCTCGTAGGCACGCAGGGCTGAAATAACGGTGGTGAACAGCTTCTGCGTCGTCAGTTCCGTTTTCGCCTTGTAATCGTTGATATCGTATTCGATGATGACGCGCTGCTCGGGCGCCTGGCCCGGCTGGCCCGTGCGCAGCACGACGCGCACGATGGAGTTGTTCAGGTCGGCGCGAATGCGCTTGGCGAGGATCAGGCCCGCATCATCCGTTTC
Organism: Janthinobacterium sp. TND4EL3; assembly: GCF_900156175.1. GTDB lineage: Bacteria > Pseudomonadota > Gammaproteobacteria > Burkholderiales > Burkholderiaceae_D > Janthinobacterium. The sequence continues at coordinate 429,787 of NZ_FTMV01000001.1, read as the reverse complement.
CATCACCACGTCGAGCAGCACCAGCGCGATATCGGGCGTGTCGCGCAGGATCTCGTATGCCTCGCGACCGCTGTAGGCGGAAAACAGTTCCAGTTCGCGCCCCTTGAAGCTGACATTGCGCAACGCCAGCCGCGTTACCGCATGGACATCAACGTCATCATCGACTATCAGGACACGCCACAGGCGCTGGTCCGGTGCGGCCAACCCGGCAGGACTCGCCACCGGCTCATCCTCGTCGAGCAGCCAATTATCGTCTGCATCGGCTTTGAGGTCGGTCATGGATACTCCTAATGGATAGATTCGAGATGAAAGCCGTTTGACGCATATCAAGCATAATCAGATTAGATGCCGCTTACAACAGGATTCTGCGTGCCTCCCTCGGCGGAGGCCGGGCCGGGAGGATGCGCCGGGGCACTACTGCGCGTCTTGCCGTCGCAACTGTCCTGGCCAGGCCCGACAGCCTGGTAGCGCACCTCGTACTTGCCCGCGCTGAGCTGCTCCACCGTCAGCCTGTCGTTCGCCAAGATATAGAGGTAGCGCACATTCGAACGCCGCTCCGTGTCATACAGCTTGACGAACATCGGCGACGCATTGCCGCTGTTGTCGATGGTCAAAGCCAGTTCATCGCCTTTGTTACTGATCGGGAATCCATCCACATAGCCGGACTGCGCCGGCCATGGCTCGCCATTCGGCGCCACCAGCCCCGCAGGCTCGGCCTGTCCCACGCCATCGCAAACGGGACGGCTGGGCTTCAGGTTCAACTGGGAAACAGCCTGCACGCGGATCTCGGGTATCTTGGGCTGCGCGGGCTCGGCCGCATACGGCTTGCCCACCGCCCAGCTATCGATGGCCACCGCCTCGTTCTTTGGCGGTGCCGTGGCGCTCGCGCCCGGCGCTGCCGTCTCCGCGGGCGCCCTGGCGCCATCGTGGGCCAGTCCGCTCCATGCCGACGCCAGCGCGGCCGGCATCGGTTGCGAGGTATCGAGCATCAGCAAGGCGCCCAACCAGCCCAGCAGCAGACAGACAAGCAGACTCAACCACCAGCGCCAGTTGCGCCAGATCGGTTGCGGGCCGCGCCGCGCCTTGCCAGCCGCAGGGGGCACATCCTGCGCCCACGTGTGCTCATGCTGAGGCGCATGGTGACGGCCATCCTTGGATTTGCCTTCTTCGTGATGGGTGCTTTCCAGCCATTCGATTTCCCATTCCTCGGCCGCGATCCACTCGTCGTGCTCGCGGCGCCGCTGCGGGTCGGACAGGGTGCCATACGCGCTGTTGAGGATGGCCATGATGCGGGCCGCCTTTTCGTCACCGGGATTCTTGTCGGGATGATATTTCTGGCTGAGGGCCTTGTACGCGGCACGTATGACTTCCTGCGGCGCCAGGCGCGCCACTTTCAGGTTGTCATAGTGTGTATGTATCTTTCCCATCGTTCTATCTTGAAATCGGTGCGCGGCGACGGGTTCTTGCAGGATGGAACCGTGCTGTGTCGGTCATCATATACGATATGACAAGATAATAACCACCGGCGGACAGGAAATTGCAGGGCAATAGCGCCCTGCCTTGATATTACAAGCGGTGGCTGCGGTCACCCGACAACAAGGTTTCCGGCAACTCCACGCGGTGTCCCACCACCAGCACCTTGAACAGCTCGCCCATCTCGGCCGGCGACAGCAGCTTTTGCACGGCGCTCGCCTGCGGCAGGTAATCCCGAGCCTGCGCGGGATCGGTGCGCAGCAGCAAGTCGCCGATGCCGGCGCCCAGCAGGAAGGAAGCCTGGTTCATATAGGCGAGCACATCGAGTCCCGCATCCTGCGCCGCCACCGCCATGGCAGTGAAATCGACGTGCGCGGTAATGTCCTGCAAACCCGGCAAATAAAATGGCTCCGCATGGGCATGGTGGCGGTAATGGCACATCAGCGTGCCCGTGGCGCGCTGGCCCAGGTAGTACTCGTGACCGGGAAAACCGTAGTCGAACAGCACGGCGGCGCCGCCCTTGCCATTGGTCAACATGCGCGCCAGCGAGCGCATGAAGCCGCAGGCCACGCCGTGGATCTCGCTGACATAGCCGACAGGCAAGTCATCGGCGTCCGGCACCTGGGCGGCGATCTGCGCCGCGACCTCTTCGCCCGCGGGGCGCTCGACGAAGACGAACTGGCCGTCGGCAATGCTGACGTCGAGCTCGCACCAGCCATCGGGCGTCTTGCTGATCAGGTTGACGGGCATGGCGTCGAGCACTTCATTGCCGAACACGGCGCCTTCGAAACTGTCGGGAAAACCGTCGAGCCACACCACCTGCGGAAAGGCGGCCAGCGCCAGCTCCTGGCGGGCGCGCAACTCGCCGGACAATTCGACGATTGCATACTGTTCTATATGAATGCCGGCATTCGCCGCTTCCGTCAGGATGTCAACGGCCAGCTTGCCCGTGCCGGCGCCGAATTCGAGGATGCGCGGGGCCGTTTGCGCCATAATAGCGGCTGCCACATGGGCCAGCGTGGCGCCGAACAGGGGCGAAATCTCGGGCGCGGTTGTAAAATCGCCATCTTTGCCCAGCTTGGCGGCGCCGCCGCTGTAATAGCCGAGGTCAGGCGCATACAGCGCCAGTTCCATGAAGCGGACAAAGGGAATGGCGCCATCATTGCGCGCGATTTCGGCGGCAATCAGGTGCTGCAAGGCATGGGACGCGGCCAGCGCGTCGCTATCGGGTGCGGGTAGGGACATTCCCGCATTGTAGCGAATCGACGGCGCATGCCGCCAGTGTGGCATCGACCGAATATCTCAACCATAGCAAAGACATGACAGAAGCAATGACAACGCCATTCGACAGCACACCCCGCGTCGCCCTCGTCACGGGCGCGGCGCGCCGCATCGGGCGCGCCATCGCGCTGGGCCTGGCGCGCGACGGCTGGGACGTCGCCGTCCACTACCGCGACTCGCGCGATGAAGCGCTCAGCCTGGTGACAGAAATCACGGCGCTGGGCCGCCGCGCACAAGCCTTTCCCTGCGACCTGGCGCAGGAAGACGCCGTGCGCCAGCTGCTGCCGCAGGCACAGGCGGCACTGGGAACGATAACTTGCGTAGTCAACAACGCATCGTTGTTTGAATACGACAATGCGGGCAATTTTTCCGTCGCCGCGCTCGACGCCCACATGCACGCCAACCTGGCCGCCCCCATCCTGCTGGCGCAAGCGCTGTACCAGGCCACCCCGAGCGGCGGGCAAGCCGTGGTCATCAACTTGCTGGACCAAAAACTGTACAATCTCAATCCTGATTTTTTGTCGTACACCCTGTCCAAGGCGGCGCTGCTGTCGGCGACCACCATGCTGGCCCAGGCGCTGGCACCGAAAGTGCGCGTGGTGGGCATCGCCCCCGGCATCACCATGGTCTCCGGCGAGCAGACGGCAGCGAACTTTGCCAAGGCGCATGAAAACACGCCGCTGGGCCGTTCCAGCACGCCCGAGGATGTGGCCGACAGCGTCTGTTACGTGGCCGGCGCGCGCGCGCTGACGGGCACGACCCTGCTGGTCGATGGCGGCCAGCATTTGATCGGCTTGCCGCGCGACGTCATGTTTTTGACCAAATAATCAGCAGCCCTGCCAAACAACCCGCATTCAGCATTCCCGAAAAGGTAAAACTATGTCGTCCGCCCTGTCCCACCCTCGCCTGGCCGATTGCCGCCGCCTGTTCCTGCGCAATTACGAAGTCCTCATCAACATCGGCGTCTACGACTTCGAAAAAAAGGGCGAGCAGCGCGTCCTCATCAACGTCGACCTGTACATTCCCCTGGCCCTGTCGACGCCCAAGGATGACCAGCTGGAAGAAGTGGTCGACTACGACTTCATGCGCGAAACCATCGCCAAGCGCATGGCCCAAGGCCACGTGCAGCTGCAGGAAAGCCTGGTCGACGACGTGCTGGAAGCCATGCTGGCCCACCCGCGCGTGCGCGCCGCGCGCGTATCGAGCATGAAACCGGACGTGTATCCCGACTGCGAAGGCGTGGGCGTGGAAGTATTCAAGATCAAGGATGAAGCATGAACAATATGAGCAACACCGCCGTGCTGGAAACGACGACGACGGCCGTGGAATTCCCGGCCAATGTGGAAGCGCAGAAACTGGCGCGCAAGAAAGCGGAAAAGATCGCCCTGGAGAACAACAAGCTGCACAAGCGCCTGTGCCGCCTGGTGGGTCAAGCCATCGGCGACTTCAATATGATCGAAGACGGCGACAAGGTGATGGTGTGCCTGTCGGGCGGCAAGGACAGCTATGCCTTGCTGGACATCCTGATGACCTTGCGCGAACGCGCGCCGATTCATTTCGACATCGTCGCCGTCAACCTGGATCAGAAGCAGCCGAATTTCCCGCCGGAAATCCTGCCCGCCTACCTGACGGAACTGGGCGTCGCCTTCCATATCGAAAACCAGGATACCTACAGCATCGTCAAGCGCCTGATCCCGGAAGGCAAGACGACTTGCTCGCTGTGCTCGCGCCTGCGCCGCGGCATCCTGTACCGCGTGGCCGACGAACTGGGCGCCAACAAGATCGCCTTGGGCCACCACCGCGATGATATTCTGGAAACTTTTTTCCTGAATATGTTCTTCGGCGGAAAATTGAAAGGCATGCCCGCCAAACTGCAATCGGACGACGGCAAGCACATCGTCATCCGCCCGATGGCCTACGTGAAGGAAGAGGACACGCAGCGCTATGCGGAAGTCAAGGGCTTCCCCATCATCCCTTGCGACCTGTGCGGTTCGCAGGAAAACCTGCAGCGCAAGCAGATCAAGGGCCTGATGCGCGAATGGGACAAGAAATTCCCGGGCCGCGTGGAAAGCATCTTCTCGTCGCTGTCGAATGTGGCGCCGTCGCATCTGATGGACCCGAAACTGTTCGGTTTCAAGGACTTGAAGGCGGACGGCGTGGCCAACCCCATGGGCGACATCGCCTTTGACGAAGAACCATGCTCGACGCCGACCACGTTCGGCACCATCCCTCTGCAAGCGCTGTAATCCGCTGTTCTCAGCCCATGTTGTTTCGCCGCCACCGCCCAGGTGGCGGCATCCCCCCTCTTTCCCCCTGCGCCCATTTGAGGTACCGTAGTCAGCTCTGCCGGTACGCGGTGTGTCACGCGCGCATTCCTGCCCGGCGGTCAGCACGCATTCTTCCGACAACCTCACTGGAATGAACCATGACGCCATCCGCGCTCAAGCGCCCCCTGCTGTTCTCCCTGCTGGCCCTCGGCCTCGCCACCGCCTATGCCGCTCCTGCTCCGGCCCCCGCGTCCACCGACCGCCAGGCCGACCGCTGGGATTTGACGGCGCTGTATGCCAGCGATGCCGCCTTCGATGCCGATGCGAAACGGCTGTCGGCCCAGCTGCAGCAACTGGCTGCCTGCAAGGGGCAGTTGAAAGCCTCGCCGGCCCGCCTGAAAAGCTGCCTGGACCTGTATGCCGACGCACGCAAGCGCGTCAATACGCTCACCACCTATGCGGCGCAGTACTACGACCAGGATACGGGCGACAGCAAGGGCAACCAGCTGAACCAGCGCGCTGCCCTGCTGGGCAATGAATTCAGCCAGGCCAGCACCTTCCTGCAGCCGGAGATCCTCGCCCTTGGCAGCAAGCGCATCGATGCCATGCTGGCGAAAGACAAAGGCTTGCAGTTATATCGTTTCCAATTGAGCAATATGTTGCGCAGCGCGCCGCATACGCTGGACGCGGCCGGCGAACAGCTGGTGGCGCAGTTCGGCCTGGCAACAAGTTCGGCCGCCAGCGTCTACCGCACCCTGGCCAACGCGGAAATCCCGTGGCCGACGGTCAAACTGTCGGATGGCAAGGAAGTGCGCCTCGACCAGGCGGCATATACCAAATACCGGGGCGACGACAACCGCGCGGACCGCAAGCTGGTGTTCGACGCCTTCTTCGGCAAGTGGAAAGAGTACGAGCGCACGTTCGGCGAAACCCTGTATGGCCAGTTGAAAACGGACGCCGCATATGCGAAGGTGCGCCATTACGCCGATTCGCAAAGCGCCGCGCTCGACGCCGACAATTTGCCGCCGGCCGTCTACCAGACCCTGATCGCCCAGACCAACGCCAACCTGCCCACCCTGCACCGCTACTTCAAGCTGCGCGCGCGCATGCTGGGCGTGAAGGACCTGGCGTATTACGACGTGTATGCGCCGTTGCTGAAAAGCGAGCGCAGCTTCCCGCTGGCCGAAGGCAAGCAAATGATGCTAGCTTCCGTCGCGCCGCTGGGCGCAGACTATGTGAAAGCGCTCACTGGCGCCGTGAACGCGCGCTGGATGGATGTGTATCCGCGCCCGCGCAAGGTGGCGGGCGCCTACATGAATGGCGACGCGTACGACGTGCACCCGTTCGTGCTGCTCAATTACACGGACAATTACGAAGCCGTCAGCACCCTGACGCACGAATGGGGCCACGCCATGCACTCGGTGCTGGCCAACCGGGCGCAGCCGTCGATCTACGCGCCGTACAGTATCTTTGTGGCGGAAATCGCCTCGACGACGAACGAGGCGCTGCTGCTTGACGCGCGCCTGAAGCAGGCCAAGGATGACGACGAGCGCCTGCTGTACCTGGGCGCGGCGCTGGAAAACCTGCGCGGCACCTTCTTCCGGCAGGCCATGTTCGCCGAATTCGAGGCCGCCATCCATGGCAAGGTGGACAAGGGAGCATCGCTGACGGGCGAAGAGATCACGGCCATCTATGCCGATATCCTCAAGCGCTACCATGGCGAAGCGCAGGGCGTCATGACCATCGATCCCGCCTACGCGCTGGAGTGGGCGTATGTGCCGCATTTCTATCACGGCTACTATGTGTTCCAGTACGCCACCTCGATCGCGGCGGCGCAGGATTTCGCGCAGCGCATCCTCGACAAGGAACCGGGCGCCCTGGCCGCCTACCTGAAGATGCTCAGTTCCGGCGGCTCGGCCTACCCCTACGACCTGGTGAAGGCGGCCGGCGTCGACCTGGCCTCGCCGAAACCGTACCAGGCGCTGGTGGCGCGCATGAACGGCATCATGGACCAGATCGAGGCGATTGAAGCGAAGCGGGGGAAGTAAGCCCAAAGCAAAGGCTGGGGGCAGCCCTTCGCGCACGTTAACGCTAGCCTCTGCGTTAGCGGTGCCGAGGGTCTGACCCCGATTCTGCAACGTTTTCGGCCGCAAACGCCGCCGCATCGCTCTCGAACATGTCTTCCAGCTCCTCGCGCGCCTGGCGCGTGAGCGACATGACTTTTTGCTGGTCCTGGAAGTGCGGCGCCACTTCCAGCAAAGTTTTCAGGTTATGCCGGCCAAAGATGCCGGCCGCGCGCTGCGCCCGCTCCGCGCTGAAGCCCACCTGGCGCAAGGTCTGCTCGCCCAGCAGCAGCGCCGCGGCAAACGTCTCGCGCTCGATCAGGGTCACGCCCCGCTTCATCAATTCATAGTAGTGCGTGACGTTGCGCGCGCGCGCCAGTATCGTCAACTGGGGCAGGCGCAGGCGCACGGCGTCGACCAGGGCCAGGCTGTCGTCCACGTTGTCGATGGCGATCACCAGCGCCCTGGCGTTCTCGATGCCGGCCGCCACCAGCAGATCGACGCGGGTGGCGTCGCCATAAAACACCTTGAAGCCGAACTTGCGCAGCAGCTCGATCTGGTCCGGGTCGTGATCGAGCACCGTCACGCCGATCTTGTTGGCCGCCAGCAGGCGGCCGATGATCTGGCCAAAGCGGCCGAAGCCGGCAATGACGATAGGATTGTCCTGCGCCTCGATATGGTCGTCGGGACGCCGCTTTTTCTCACCCTGCAGGCGCGGCGCGACAAATTTGTCGTGCAACAACAGCAGCAAAGGCGTGGCCACCATCGATACGGTAACGACGACCACCAGCAGTGCCCCCGTCTCCGGCGAGAACACGTGCGCGGCCACGGCCGTGGCGAAGACGACGAAGGCGAACTCGCCACCCTGCGACAGCAGCAGCGCAAAGAACAGCTGCTGGCCGCGGGGAATGTCGAAGAACTTCGACAGCACATACAACAAGGCGATTTTCACCGCCAGCAAGCCCGCCACCAGCGCCAGGATCAGCAGCGGCTGGGCGCGCAACACGCCGAAATCGACGGACATGCCGACGGCGATGAAGAACAGCCCCAGCAGCAGCCCCTTGAACGGTTCCAGGTCGGAAATGAGCTCATGGCGGTATTCGGAATCGGCCAGCAGCACGCCGGCGACAAACGTGCCCAAGGCCATCGACAGGCCCACCGATTCCATCAGTACGCAGATGGCGATCACCAGCAGCAGGGCAAACGCCGTGAAGATTTCGCGCAAGTCCATCCTGGCGATAAAGCGCAGGATGGGATTGACCAGGAAGCGCCCGCCGATCACCAGGGCAGCGAGCACGGCGGCCAGTTTGACCACGCGCAACCAGCCCGGTTCTGCGCCATGCGTGACCAGGCCGCCCAGCAGCGGCACCAGCGCGATCATGGGAATGGCGGCGATATCCTGGAACAGCAAAATCGAAAAACCGGCGGAACCGGCCGGCGTGCTCATCAGCTTGCGTTCGCCCAGGGTGGCCAGCACGATGGCCGTCGACGACAGCGACAGGCCCAGCGCGCCCACGAGCGCCGTGCGCCAGTCCACGCCGAAGGCCATGGCTGCCGCGCACAGCCCCGCACTGACGACGCCCACCTGCGCCCCGCCCCAGCCGAAGATGGGACGGCGCAGCAGCCACAGGCGCTTCGGCTCCAGTTCCAGGCCGATCAAAAACAGCAGCAGCACCACGCCGAATTCGGAAAAGCTGAGGATCACCTCGACATTCTTGATCAGTCCCAGGCCCCACGGGCCGATGACGACGCCGGCCACCAGATAGCCCAGCACGGCGCCCATGCCCAGGCGCTTGGCCAGCGGCACCATGATGATGGCGGCGACCAGGTAAAACAGTATGTTGATGAGGAAGCTGTGGTGTTCCATGCGGATTCCGGGAAAACGTGATTGGAATCGCAATCATGCCTGAAGTGGCGCGCCGGCGGGGTATCAGGGTTGTGGCGCCTCGATGCGCGCGCGTATCTCGTCGACATTCACGCGCTTGAGGTAGCTTTCGATATTTTTCCACACGGCGTGATAGCCGTAACCGCCGTTCTTCAACTCGTTGATCGCCTTCTCGCGCGGCCAGCCCTGGTACAGCATGCGGTACATGGCGGCCATCAGGCCCGTGCGGTCGGCGCCGTGCAGGCAATGCAGCAGGACGGGGCCGGCCTGCTCGGCCCTGCGGATGCTGCGCATGGTTTCGATCACATGCTTGTCGCGGATGGCCCAGGTATTGATGGGAATGCGGACGGCACGGATGCCGCTGCCATCGAGCACCTGCGTGTCGGAGTGGAAGGAGCGCAGGCTGATCACCGTCTTCACGCCCAGCGTCTGCAACTGGGCCACGTCGGCGCTGTCGAGCTTTGCGCTGCGGTACAGGACCGGGGTGACCTGGTGCAGGTTGGACACCTGCGGCAGCGGCGTCGCCCATTCGGCATTGCGCTCGGGCGCTGCGGGCGCCTGCGCGCCGGCGGAACCGGCCGCCAGGGCCAGAAATAGCACCAAAAGATGCGGCAAGGGCGATAAGGTCATGACTTCCTTTTGTATGAAAACCACAGCAGCACGCCGGCCAGCAGCAGCGATACCCAGTAGTCGGTCGGCGCCCACCACAGCCAGTGCTTGTGCCAGGCGATGTGGGCCGGATTGAAGTGCGCCACGCCATAAGCGGGATTGAGCACGAACCACAGATAATCCTCGATGATCCAGAACAGCATGATGCAGCCAATGGCGCGGCACTCGAGGCGCAGCGACCATTGCGCCAGGAAGAGCATGGGAAAATGGAAGAACAGGGCAATGAAGGGAAACACCCAGGCATGGTAGCCCGTCATCGGCCGGCCGCCCCAGAAGATATCGAGCAGCCAATGGCTTTCGATGCGCCAGGTGGGCAGGTTCGCGGCCCAGCCGGCCGGCCCCTCGATCTGGATTTCCACCTGCGCAAAAAACAGTCCCAACAGGGCTACCCAGGCCAGCGTCAGGGCGACCTGCCAGGGTTTTGCCACAGCGCCCGTCACGCCGGCTCCGGCTCCGGCGCCAGCACCTGCGCCAGCACGTCGATGGCGGCACGCGGACGGCCCAGGGCCAGCGCTTTCGCGCGCATCGCTTGCAACTGCTCGGGATGATCGAGCAACAGGCGCATGCGGTATTCGAGGGTGACGGCATCGAATGCCTTCAGGGCCACGCCCTGCTCCAGCAGGTAGTCGGCGTTGCGTTCCTCCTGGCCGGGAATCGGCGAATTGACGATCATGGGCAAGCCCAGGGCCAGGCATTCCGAGGTGGTCAGCCCGCCCGGCTTGGTGATGACCAGGTCGGCGCACGCCATCAGGCGCTCGACTTCGCTGGTAAAGCCTTGCGCCAGCAGGCGGCCCGGATAGCGACCGGCCAGTGCTTGCAGCGCCGCCAGCGCGGCGGCGTTTTTCCCCGCCAGTACGATCAGCTGGAAGTCGCCCGGCAGCGCCAGCAGGCGCGCAGCGATGGTATCGAGGCTGCCCAGTCCCGCCCCGCCGCCCATCAGCAAAATCGTCATGCGCCGCGGGGCGAGCCCGAACGCCTGCGCGCACTGCGCGCGGTCGTGCGCCTGCGCGAACGCGGGCATGATGGGGATGCCCGTCACGTGAATGCGGTCGGCGGGGATGCCTTCATGGCGCATGCGGAACGCCACCTCGTCGTTGGCGGCGAAATAGCCCTGCATCTGCTCGTGCACCCACATGCGGTGCAAGTCGAAATCGGTGACCTGCACCCACACGGGGCAGGCCAGTTGCCCCTGGCGCAGCGCGCGCGACAGCAGCTCGGCGGGCAGGAAATGCGTGCAGATGATGGCGTCGGGTTCGAAGGCGGCGATCTGCGCCATCAGCGCGCGCGTGTTGAGGCGCTCGACTCCACGGCGCAGGCGCTGCATCGAGCTGTCCTTGGGCGCGCCATTGGTGGCGTGGTAGAGATAGCCCCACAGCGCGGGAGCCTTGTTGACCAGCTTGATGTAAAAATCCGTGTACAGCTTGCGGAATGCGGGCGTCACAAAATCCATCACGTCGAGATGGCTGGCGACGGCGTCCTGCGCCAGGGCGGCATGGGCCTCGATGGCTTGCGCCGCCCGCATGTGGCCGGCGCCGGCCGACACGCTCAGGACAAGAATTTTTTTCGGTGTTTGCTGCGGCATGTGCTGACGCTCCAATTCGACAACCTTGTCGGGAATGCAGGCACAATAGCATTTTCCCAGCCGCGCACATTGCAAATTCACAAGGTGGCGCGGCTTTCCTTATTTCAGTGCTGGCGCAACATCCGTGCGCAGCACCGGATACAGGTTCAGGCGCTCATCCCACGAAGCATGGCGGCGGGCGAAGAACTCCAGGCGCGCGGCCGGGCTCCTGGCAAACGCAGGGTCGTCGGCCAGCTTCTGGTGGAACTGCGCCGCCAGCGCCGGATCGGCCGCCAGTTGCGCGCGGGCCACATCTTCGGCCACATATTCCTCCATGTACTCCTTGCGCTCGAAGGCCGTATTGAAGCTGCCCCACGCCAGCAGGGAATCCGGGGCGCGCGGTTCGAGCAGGGCCACGACCAGGCGCGCCTTGGCCTGGTTGACGGGCACGTACAGCGCGCCCGCGCCGACCACGCGCGCCTCTTTCTGCCACTCGCCCTGCACGACCGCCGTCTGGCGGCCCTCGAACGACTGCGCGCCGAATTTCACCTGCGTGGCGCGGAAGGCTTCGACCGGCAGCTTGCCCGGCGCGGTGGCCAGCACCTGGTACGACACGCCATGCTGGCGTAGCTTGGCCGCCACCATCTGCGCCTGCGCAGCGGGCACCAGGTAGCCTGCCTTCGGCGCGGCCAGCTGCAGGTCGGGCACGATTTCATCGCGCAGGGGCACGTTCCAGATCTGCGGCGCACTTTCGTCGTAGCGCGTCATCAGCGCGCCCGACACCTCGGACGGCGTGCGCGTGTAGGCGTAGCCGCGAAACGCGATCATGCGACTCTTGTCCGTCGTCTTATACGTGAGCGGCAAGGTGCTGCCGGCCAGCTGCGCGGCGCGCGCGTCCGCCTCGATTGCCGTTTGCCGCCACTGCGCGCCATGCTGCGCCACCTGCGACAGCAGCGAGACAATGGTGTTGCGCGTGATGCGCACGCGGGTCGGATAGTCCTTCCACGAATGGGTTTCCACCAGCATGCCAAAGCGGTTGCGCAGCTGGAAATAGCCATGCGAGAAGCGCGGATTCGGCGCCGAATCGACAAACCCCGATTGCGGATTGTCGTTCTCGGCAAACGAGATATAGAACGGCTTCGGGTCGGAGCCCTGCCTGGCCAGGTCGGCCAGGACATTATCGCGCAAGGCCGTGCCGGCCACGCGCAGGGCCGCATCGCCCGCATGCACGGGTTCGACCTGGATCGAGATATCGGGTTCGAACTGTGCGCCATCGGTGACGTGCAGGTCCACATAGGCCAGCGGGTCCCAGGCATTCACCAGCGCCAGCATGTGCTGCATCTCGGGCGTATCGGCCTTCATGTATTCGCGGTTCAGATTGTAGTTTTGCGCCGTGCTGCGCCAGCCCATTTCCACAGGGCCGCGCTGGTTCGGACGGTTCCACTGGCCGAAGCGTTCGTGGCCGTCGACATTGAAGACGGGGACGAACAGCAGCACCTGCTTATCGAGCGCGCCGGGCGCCGCCTTGCCCTCCAATACTTCGCGCAGCGCCAGGAAGCCCGCATCCTTGCCATCGATTTCGCCCGCATGGATGCCGCCCTGCACCAGCAGCACGGGCAGCTTGCGGCGCGCCGCTTCGGCCGGCGTCAGCGCGCCCGTATTGGAGACGGCCAGCGCCAGCATGGGGCGGTTCTCCGGCGTGCGGCCGAATTCCACGCAGCGCACCTGCTTCGGATAGCGCGCCTGGAACTGCCGGCACAGGGCTTCCACCTCCGCGTAGCGGCCCGTATTCAAAAAGCCCGAGCGTTCGGCCACCGTCGTCAGGACCGGGGCGGCATGTGCATGGGCAGAAAACAGGGACAACAAGGCGGCAGACAGCAGGGCGTGGCGTAGCATGGGTCAAACTCCATCGAGAGAGAACAAGCGGGCAATTATAGAGTGACGGTCACGTAAAAAACGCGCCGGAAAACAAAAAAACCGGAACAGCGTTGGCTGCTCCGGCTTTGCTCGGACAACTGCGATCTATGTACCAAAATGGTAGTTAAATTCGATCCATCCCTGGCGTCCTTGCGGGCTGTAGTTGCCGGTCGGGTAGTACGGCCAGCCATTGCTGCTGTCGCGCTTGATCTTGTCGAAGACGTTGTTGACGATCAGCGAGACGGTGGCGCGGTCGCTGATGCGGTACACGCTGCTGACGTTGGCCAGCGCCGTCGGCGTCAAATAGGCTTTCCCTGCACCGTTCGGTATCTTGCCGTAGCGGGCTACCAGCAAGGTGTTCGACCAGTCGCCCGCAGCCCAGTTGACGCTCAAGTTCAGCTTGTCGGGCCAATCCCTGTTGGTCATCGACCTGGTTTCGTCGATCTCCTCGTCGCCGGCAAATTGCTGCGATTTCTTGCTCAGCACCCTGGCGTAGTTGGCCTTGAAGGCAAAACGGCCATAGTCCGTCGTACGCAACAGATACTTCACGCTGACGTCGATGCCGCTGCTGCTTTGCTTGGCCGCGTTGATCGGGTTGACGGTGATGGTCTTGATCTCGCCCGCCTTGTTCAAGGCGTTGGCGGCATAGCGCTCGATGCGCCCCAGGGTATCGATGCAGGTCGGCGAGCCGATGTCGGCCTTGCCCAGGCGGCAATCGGATTCGTCGCGCAGCAGCTTGTCGGCGTCCAGATTCGTCACCAGGTCGTCGATCTTGATGTTCCAGTAATCGACCGAGACGTCGAAATTGGCACTCGGCGACCAGACGGCGCCCACGCCGAAGGACTTGCCCTTTTCCGACTGCAGGTCGCGGCTGCCGTTCTGCACGTAATCGGCGCCCGGCGACTTGTTGGCATATTCGCAGCCGTCGATGGCTTGTCCGGCAGCATCGCAACGGTAGTAATCGGTGGTGCTCGAATAATAGCCTTTGCTGCGGGACTGGTAGATGTAGTTCATGTCCGGCGCGCGGAAGCTGGTGGCGTAGTTGGCGCGGAACAGCAGGTCCGGTGCCGGGCGCAATTCCAGGCCGGCGTTGTAGGTAAACTTGCCTTCCTTGCGGCCGGCAAAACTGTAGCGGTCATAGCGGCCAGCCAGCGTACCCGTCAGTTTCTCATGCAAGGGCAGATTGACTTCCGCGCCCAGCGCATAGCGCGAGCGGGTGCCGGCCGTGGCGCCCGATCCGGTGGCGACATTGAAATAGCCCTGGTCGATGCGCGCATCGGGTTCGTTGCTGAAGCCCTGCTTGCTCGCTTCGGCAATCGTGGCGATCTTCGCCGTGCCGGCAGGCATCTGGAACAGGTCGCCATTCGTGGCCAGGCTCAGGGTATTCGTCCAGGCCTTGTCACGGCTATTGCTGTAGCCGCTGATGCTGTCGAATTCGGCCGGCGTCAGGCGCTGGGACAGGCGCGCGGGATCGGGGGCGTAGATGGCTACGCCATTCGCGTCCGTGCCCAGCCTGGGTCCCAGGAAGAAGCTGTCGATATTCGAGCGCAACTGCGGCCGGTGGGCTTCGCTCGTGTAGACCGAGGCGTTGTAGTTGGCCTCATATTGCCAGGCGCTGCCCGGAATGCGGCCCTTGGCGCCGAGCGAGATGGCCGTGGCCAGGTCGTCCCAGCTGCGGTTGTAGCGCTGCACGCCGCCGATTTCCTCGGGCGAGATAAAGCGCGTCCACTCTTCATAGGCGTTGCTGTTCCGGTTCAGGAAGGAATTTCCGCCCAGCGAGGCCGAAGTCCACGACGGGCCGCGCGTATTGTTGACGGTCTTGTTCTTGCCGATCAGGAAGTCGGCAAACAAGGTGGTGTCGGCGTCGAGCTCGTAATTGGCGCTGCCGAACACGTTCTGGCTGCTGTTCTTGGTCTGCGTGGTCCAGTAGGTGGGACGAGCTTTCGGGCTGGCGCAATAGCTGCCGTTTTTCGCCGTGTACTTGCTGACGCTGCCGCCGAACATGTCGCCGAACTGGCTGCAGGTATCGCCCAGGTCGACATAGCTGCCGGCCCCGCCTTTCGTCAGGGTGCGGCGCGCGGCGATCGTCGTCGGCACGCCGGAGCGGCTGGTCATGAAGTCGCGGTCCATGCTCCACAGCGGGTCGCGTTCGCTCAATTCCACGCTGAACAGGGTATGCAGCTTGTCAAAATTGCCGCCGCCCGTCAACTGCACGCGCTGGTTGCCGGCGCCGCCGCGCGAGGTGCCGCCGACCTTGACGTTGATATCGAAGCCTTCCGCCTGTTTTTTCAGGATCACGTTGACCACGCCGGCGATTGCGTCCGAGCCATAGATGGCCGAGGCGCCGCCGTTGAGAATCTCGATACGGTCGACAATGCTCGACGGGATGTTCGCCAGGTTGGTGAAATTGACCGCGCCGTCATAGGCAATGGGGAAGTCGGCCAGGCGGCGGCCGTTCAGCAGGATCAAGGTGTGGTTCGGGCCCAGGCCGCGCAGGCTGATGGTATTGGCCGACGGCGTGAAGGTGTTGCCGTAGTCTTCGCCCTGCGTAAAGCCGCTGTTCTGCACCTGGTTGTTCAGTGCGTCGAAGACATTCTTGTAGCCCTGCTTGGTGATTTCATCGCCGGTCAGGATGGTGACGGAAGACGGGCCTTCCAGGCTGGCGCGGGGAATGCGCGAACCGGTGACCACGACGGCTGGCGGGGTGGCCGCCGCCTGCTGATCCGCTGCGGGCGCTTGCGTTTGTGCGTGCGCCTGCCATGCGGTGCCGCCCAGGATGGCCAGTACGCCAAGGCTGAGCGGGGTTAACTTGAACTGTTTCGACATCGTTGCGCTTCTCAAGGTGGGAGAAAAGCGGGAAGATAGCAAAATGCCTGTCATTCCAGAACGAATCGATTCATCTTTCTATATATCAAAATTGTTATATAGAAAGGTTTTTGAGCAGGAAAACCAGGCACCTTGGGCGTACTCAAGGCAGAAAAATGCGTCTTATCGTCGCAAGATGGCAATTTCCTTGTAGACCGGACGCAGCAGCCGCGTGGCCGTGTCGGCAGGGCTCTCCATCGAACTCAGCAGTCTGGTCGCGCCCGTGGCCGGCGTGCAGCTGCCGCTGCTGCGGTAGCGCAGCGCCGCCGCCAGCATGCCTTCGGACGGGTCGCCCAGCTGATGCTGGTAGTCGTCCGTCACGTCGCAGGTCGGCGCCATGCCATCGGCAAAGTCGCCGAAGCCCTTGGCGTTGACGCCCTGGAATTGCACGGCGAAGTAAGTGGTCCCGCAATTCGGTGCGGGATAAAAACCGTAAGGCTTGCCGCAGGTCGTGCCGCCGATCAGGTTGACCTCCACGTCGACGCCGCGCAAGCCGTTGATGATCGCCTCGCTGGCGGAACAGGTATTGCCGGTGGTCAACAAGGTCACGCGCCGGAGTCCCAGCGAGGGCAGCGGCGTGCCCTTGGCGAGCGGATTCGGGGCGGGAAAACCCTGGCTCTGCGCATGGAAGAGCACGGGTGCCTGCGGCCTGGTCTTGTCATTGAAGAGCACCTGCTCGAAGGTCTTGCCAGCAGTAACTTGCGGGCCGGCAATCATGTAAGCGAGTTCGCTGGCGACATCGAGATAGCCGCCGCCGTTGTAGCGCACGTCGAGCACCAGGTCGCTGATGCCGGCCGCCTGGAAGCGGCGCATGGTCTCGACCAGCTGGCGTTCCGCCACATTATTGTGGGTGTTGAACGTCAGATAGCCCACCTTGCCCGTGGGCGTGTCGATGATGCGTTCGTTCTGCACGGCGCTGGTACTCACGTCGACTGCCGTCAGGCTCACGGACATGGGTGCACCATTGCGGCTCAATCCCAGCGTGTGCGTGCCTTGCGCCTTGGGGAACAGGCCGGCGTTGATGATCGTCACGCTGGCCGTGTCGGGAGCATGGACGAAATCGACGCCATCGATGGTTTGCAGCTCATCGCCGCGCTGCAAGCCCGCCAGCGCCGCCGGCGAGCCCGGCTCGACGATCGTGATCACGGCCTTGCGCGGCGGCGTCGTGCGCGTTACCGCCAGCAGCATGCCGTAGCCCAGTTCGATGCCATTCTGCGCGGCCTCCCACTCTGCCGTCGGCAGGGTGAAATGGAACTGGTCCTTGGGCTTGCCGGACGCCGTCATGGCAGTCGTTTTCAGCACATCAAAATAGGAAATGGGCGTGGCAAAGCTCTGTGGCTGGTATGTGGCCGGCACTTCGCGGTACCACAGATACGTTTCATCGATCCAGCTGCGCACCCACGTCAGCTCGTCGAGCAGCGTGCCCGGCAGATCCACGCTGCTGCCCGTACGCGGTTTCTCGCAGCGGTTCGCCACCGTGGCGGACGCGACGAGCGCCGTCGGACCGGTCGGCGTCACAGGAGGGGCCGCAGGCCCGCTATCGCCGCCGCCTCCGCCGCAGGCACTCAACAACAATACGAGAGGAACCGCCAGGGCGGAAAAGCGCAGGGAATGCATGAGAAAACTTTCCGAAAAGAAATTATCGAAAAATTATAATGCGTTTTACAGACAGGCGTTGTTTTCTTTGACACGAAAAAATGGCGCCCGCAGGCGCCATTACTACAACGTGGAGTTCACCCCATCACACAGTGGCCGCCACGGGCGCCGCCACGACGGGCGGCAGCGGCGCCGGCGCGTTAAAGGCGATCAAGAGACTTGCTTCCTTCTCTTTCGCCGCCTTCAAATGACGCTCCTTCACGTGGCCATAGCCGCGGATGTCTTCCGGGATGCTGGCGATCGCCACGGCTTGCGCCAGCTTGGCCGTCGTCAGCTTCGGCAGCAGGCCGCCCACCGTCGCGCGGTACTCCAGAATCAGCGCGCGCTCCATCTTGCGCTCGGCCGTATGGCCGAACACGTCGAAGGCCGTGCCGCGCAAGCCCTTGAACTTGGCCAGCACGCCGAAGGCCTTCAGCATCCACGGGCCATATTCCTTCTTGATCAGATGGCCCTGGGCGTCCGTTTTCGCCATGATCGGCGGCGCCAGGTGGAACTTGAGCTTGATGTCGCCTTCGAACATGGACGCGATTTTCGCCTGGAAGGCGCCGTCCGTGTACAGGCGCGCCACTTCGTACTCGTCCTTGTAGGCCATCAGCTTGTAGAAGTAGCGTGCCACGGCTTCCGTCAGGCGCAGGTGCGGGCCATTCAGGGCGCTTTCGGCGGCGCGCACCTGGCCGACGAAATCGAGGTACTGCTGCGCATACGCGCGGTCCTGGTAAGCCGTCAGCAGGGCGACCCGTTTTTCGATGATGTCGTCGAGCGTGTCGATGCGCTTGAATTCCACCACCTTGGCTGGCGTCGTCATGCGCACCAGGCTGGCAGTATCGTGGGCGCCGGCGCGGCCCCAGTTGAAGGCGGCCTTGTTGAACGCCACCGAGACGTTGTTCAGGTCGATGGCCTTCATGATGGACGCTTCGCTCAATGGCACCTTGCCCTTTTGCCAAGCATAACCGAGCATGAACATGTTCGTGGCGATGGAGTCGCCCATCAGCGCCGTGGCGATCTGGCCCGCGTCGATGAAGTCGACATGGTCGCTGCCGCAGGCCTTTTCGATTTCCATGCGCGCCGAAGCGCCGGGGAATTGCCAGTCCGGGTTCTTCACGAAAGCGGCCGTCGACGAGCTGGTCGAGTTGATCATGGCCCAGCTGCGGCCTTCTCCCATGCGCGACAGGGCGTCGCGGCTGGCCGTGACGATCAAATCGCAGCCAATCACGAGGTCAGCCGCACCGGTGCCGACGCGCGTCGAGTGGATATCTTCCTGGCGGTCCGCCAGGCGCACGTGCGACATCACGGGGCCGCCCTTCTGTGCCAGGCCGCTCATGTCCAGCACGGAACAGCCCTTGCCTTCCACGTGGGCCGCCATGGCCAGGATCTGGCCGACGGTGACGACACCCGTGCCGCCGATGCCGGTCACCAGGATGCCGAACGGTTCGGCCGTCGAGGGAATCTGCGGTGTCGGCAAGGCCGGCGCGGCTGGCGCGTCCTTGTCGGCGGCAGCCGCCCTCTTCGGCTTTTTCAGGCCGCCGCCTTCCACCGTCACGAAACTGGGGCAGAAACCCGTCGTGCACGAGAAATCCTTGTTGCAGGACGACTGGTTGATCTGGCGCTTGCGCCCCAGTTCCGTTTCCAGCGGTTCCACCGACAGGCAGTTCGATTGCACGGAACAGTCGCCGCAGCCTTCGCAGACGGCTTCGTTGATGACGGCGCGCTTGGCCGGGTCCGGGTATTCATTGCGTTTCCGGCGGCGGCGTTTTTCCGAGGCGCAGGTCTGGTCGTAGATCATGGCCGACACGCCCGGCATGTCGCGCAGTTCGCGCTGCACGTCCATCAGTTCCGAACGGTGGCGCACGGTGACGCCTTCCGCCCAGGCGTAGTCGGACGGGTATTTTTCCGGTTCGTCCGTGACGACGATGATGGGGCCGACGCCTTCGGCGGCGATCTGGCGCGAAATGATGGCCGGAGATAATGGCCCGTCGAATTCCTGGCCGCCCGTCATGGCCACCGCGTCGTTGAACAGAATCTTGTAGGTGATGTTCACCTTGGCCGAGACGGCCGCGCGGATGGCCAGGATGCCCGAGTGGAAATACGTGCCGTCGCCGAGGTTGGTAAACACGTGCTTTTCATTCGTGAACGGCGCCTGCCCCACCCAGGTGACGCCTTCGGCGCCCATGTGGGTAAAGGTCGACGTTTCGCGGTCCATCCACAGCACCATGTAGTGGCAGCCGATGCCGGCCAGCGCGCGCGAGCCTTCCGGCACCTTGGTCGAGGTATTGTGCGGGCAGCCGGAGCAGAAGAACGGCGTGCGGTCCTTTTGCGGATCGGGTTTCACGCTGATAGCCTTGAGGACGTTTTCCTTCGCTTCCAGGTAGGCGATGCGTTCCTTCACGCGCTGCTCGACGGGGTGGCCCGCGTAGTAGCGCGAAATGCGGCTGGCAATGGCCCGGGCGATCATGGCCGGGTTCAGCTCATAGGTGGCCGGCAGCAGCCAGTCGCCGTGTCCCGTGCCCTTCTGGTTGCTCCACTCGCCCGTGTCGTCGAACTTGCCGACCACGCGCGGACGCTCGCCATCCTTGAGGTTGTACAGCTCTTCCTTCAGCGCGTATTCGAGGATTTGCCGCTTTTCTTCCACCACGAGGATTTCGTCGAGGCCCTTGGCGAATTCGTGCACGCCGTCCGCTTCCAGCGGCCAGGTCATGCCGATCTTGTACAGGCGGATGCCGATGTCGGACGCCGTCTGCTCGTCGATGCCGAGATCGGCCAGCGCCTGGCGCGTATCGAGGTAGGATTTGCCGGCCGTGATGATGCCGATGCGCGCCTTCGGGCTGTCCCAGATGATCTTGTTGAGCTTGTTGGCACGCGCATACGCCAGCGCCGCATACCATTTGTAGCTGTTCATGCGCACTTCTTGTTCCAGCACCGTGTCGGGCCAGCGAATATTCAAACCGCCGGCCGGCATCTCGAAGTCGGTCGGCAAGGTGATCTGCACGCGGTCCGGGTCGAAATCGACGGCGGCGCCCGACTCGATGATGTCGGTCACGCATTTCATCGAGACCCACAGGCCCGTGTAGCGGCTCATGGCCCACGCATGCAAGCCATAGTCGATGTATTCCTGCACCGACGACGGGTACAGCACGGGGATGCCGCAAGCGTTCAGGATATGGTCGGACTGGTGCGCCGTGGACGAGGATTTCGCCGCATGGTCGTCGCCGGCCAGCACCAGCACGCCGCCGTGCTTGGCGGAACCGGCGTTATTCGCGTGCTTGAAGACGTCGCCGCAGCGGTCGACGCCGGGGCCCTTGCCGTACCACATGCCGAACACGCCGTCGTATTTCGCGTCCTCGAACAGATTCGTTTGCTGCGTGCCCCAGACGGCCGTGGCGGCCAGGTCTTCGTTCAGGCCCGGGTGGAATTTGACGTGGTGTTCATCGAGGTATTTCTTGGCCTTGATCGCCGTCATGTCGACGGACGTCACGGGCGAACCGCGGTAGCCGGTAATGTAGCCGGCCGTATTCAGGCCAGCCTTGAGGTCGCGCTCGCGCTGCAGCATGGGCAGGCGGATCAGCGCTTGCGTGCCCGTCATGAAGGCGCGGCCGCGCTCCAGCGTGTATTTGTCGTTCAGGGAAATTTCGGACGCGTGCGCGCCCGGCTCAAGACTCGAGCCCTTGATTGGTGCATTCATTACTTGTCTCCATTATTCTCTGTGCTACGCGTGCAAAGTCGGTTGAACTCACACGTACCGGCAGCGCTTTGTGAGCATGCCGGTGCGGAAAAATGACTTGTTTGTCGTAGACTACCACAGGAAGGCGCGCAGTTCTTTGCTGCGCTGCACTCCCGTGCTACTGCCTTTTTTACTACTATTTGTTACAGGACAATACTTATGCCGCGTTCGTATCTTTCAGCACGCCGCGCTTGATCTGGTCCAGCTCGATCGACTCGAACAGCGCGCGGAAGTTGCCTTCACCGAAGCCCTGGTCGCCCTTGCGCTGGATGATCTCGAAGAAGATCGGGCCGATCACCGTCTGCGTAAAGATTTGCAGCAGCAGTTCGCGTTCGTTCTCCGTGCTGTGGCCATCGATCAGGATGCGCAGGCGGCGCAGTTCGTCGAGCTGCTCGCCGTGGTTCGGCAGGCGGCGGTTGACCAGCTCATAGTAAGTTTCAATCGTATCCTGGAAATCGATACCCGTATCGCGCATGCCTTGCACGGAGGCGTAGATATTGTCCGTGCCCAGGGCGATATGCTGGATGCCTTCGCCATGGTACTGGTCCAGGTATTCGGCGATCTGCGACTTGTCGTCCGACGATTCGTTGATCGGAATGCGGATCTTGCCGCATGGCGAGGTCATGGCCTTCGATTTGAGGCCCGTCAGCTTGCCTTCGATGTCGAAGTAGCGCACTTCGCGGAAATTGAACAGGCTTTCATAGAAGCTCGCCCATTCCTTCATGCGGCCACGGTGCACATTGTGCGTCAGGTGGTCGATGTAGGTCAGGCCGTGGCCGACGGGGTTGGCGACGGCGCCCGGAATGGCGACGAAATCGACGTCATAGATGCTGATGTCGCCGATGCCGCCCGGCGCAGCGGCGCCTTCCTTGTCGGCGCCCTTGCCGCGCCAGCGGTCGACGAAATACAGCAGGGAATCGCCCACGCCCTTGATGGCGGGGATATTGAGCTCCATCGGGCCGGTTTTGTTATCGAAACCCCAGGCGCCCAGTTCCAGCGCGCGGCGGTACACAAAGGCCGCATCGTCGACGCGGATGGCGATGGCGCACACGGACGGGCCGTGATGACGGGCAAATCGTTGCGCGAACGAATCTTGTTCGGCATTGATGATGAAATTGATGTCGCCCTGGCGGTACAGGGTCACATCCTTGTGGCGGTGGCGCGCGATGGCCGTGAAGCCCATGTTCTCGAACAGCTTGCCCAATGCTTTTGGGTCTGGTGCTGCATACTCGACGAACTCGAAACCATCGGTACCCATCGGGTTATCCCAAGGCTGAAATTGCATGATGTCTCCTCCAAGAAGTAGCGCACAGTATAGGCGCGGGTCACGGGCATTAAATGCCAAAGATCTCCCGAACAATCATGATTTGCGCAATAATATTGCGTGAAACAAGAACCACCGGAGGAAGCATGAGCAAAATTACGCTGGATAAAACGGATCGCAAGATCCTCGCCGTCCTGCAGGCCGATGGCCGCCTGTCGAATCAGGACGTGGCCGAGCAGGTCAGCCTGTCGCCGTCGCCATGCTTGCGCCGCGTCAAACGGCTGGAAGAAGCGGGCGTGATCCGCCAGTACGTGGCCCTGCTGGACCCGGAAAAGATCGGCCTGGGCCTGCTTGCCTACGTCAACGTGCGGCTGGAAAAGCACAGCGACGCCACCGCCCACAGCACGGCACGCGTGCTGGCGCCGAATCTGGTGACGAATACCTCGCCGCGCGCCGACTTCGCCGTGGCCGTGGCGCAATGGCCGGAAGTGGTGGCCTGCTATGCGATGACGGGCGAAATGGACTATCTGTTGCGCGTGCACGTGGAAGACATGGAACACTTTTCGCGCTTCATGATGGCGACCCTGCTGCGCCACCCGGCCGTGCTGGACGTGAAATCGAGCTTTGCCTTGCAGCGCATCAAGGATACGACGGCCCTGCCCTTATTGTGATGGTGGCCCGGGCTTCTTCTTGCGCCCCGGCAAGCGATCCCACAGCTTGAACGCGGCGCGCGCATTGGCCTTGAACGTATAGTCGAACATGGCGAACTGCTCCTGCACGGCTTCCTGCAGCATGCTGGTCGGGTTCGGTGGCAACAGTTTCAAATAGGCATCAGCTTCGCCATAGTCGCGCTGGATTTCCATGCCCGCCTTCTTGGCGATATGCATCATCGTCTTGTTCGACGATAAACAGTGCATGTACAGGGTATCGACATCGTTGTTACGGCAGTGAATTGCCGCCCGCTCGAACAGTTTCGAGCCCACGCCCATGCCGCGCATGGATTTCGACACGGACACGCCAAATTCCGCCACCTGCTCCTTGTCCGTCACCACGCTTTTTGCCGGCGACTTGTCCTTCGGCGCGAACGCCAGGTGCCCCACGCCCACCAGTTTGAAGGTGCTGCTGTAGACCCCATAGACCATGTCGCGCGAAAAATCCATCTTTTGCACGTACTGGGCCACCAGTTCATCGGGCAAGGCGCTGCCGAAGCGCAGCAGGCGGTCGCTTTTTTCCAGCAACAGGAAATGCTTCATCATGCGGCGCCGGTCGCGCTCATGCAATTGCTTGACGAGCACGGTTGGACGCCCGCCGCCGCTACGGCTGAGCCAGCGGCGAAACGGGTTTTGAAACAGCTTGGGTAAGGTCACGACAACTCCTGGGGGCGGTACGGCGGCACGTCAGGCCGACATTGTGCAGTGCAGCATTGTGGCGCCATTGTAGCCTATTCCCGCCATTCAAGCCTGGGCCAGGAAGGCCGCCACGGCCGCCACCCGTGCCGCATGGATGACTTCGGGGATGCGTTTCGGCTCCGTACAGCCCTGCGCCAGCGCGCCCGCATTCACGCCGCGCGCCGCGTCCAGCCCGCCCTGCAGCCGCGCCGCCTGGGGGAAGTCGCCGGCGACCAGCCCATCGCACGCCACCGCCTGCAGCAGTTGCGCGAAGCGCTGCGGCTTGCGCAAGCCGTCGCAGCGTTCGCACAGACTGACGATGGCCTCGGCGCCCAAGTCCAGCGCGCCGTTGATATTGTCCAGCTCGCGCGCCGCCATGACGGCCAGTTCGCGGCACTCGTTGGGCACGCGCAGGCGCTCGCCCAGCTGCTCGATGGCATCCTTGCTCAAATGCAGCATCAAGGCGGCAAAGCGCACGGGCAAGTCATGACCTTGCGCGGCGGCATGGTCGACGACCTGCAGCAAGCGCTCGCTGATGGTGATTTCGCCCATGATGCGCGCCAGTGCGCCGCACTCGTGCAGCACCGTCAGCATGCGCGACGGCCGCGCTTCCATCAGTCCTTTCGCCACTTCCTGCCACACGCGCTCGGCCACGAGGGCATCGACTTCGCCATCAAGCACCATCCGGCGCATCAGGGCCATGGTGGCCGGCGCCACGGTAAAAGCGTCGAAACGGGCGGCAAAGCGGGCCAGGCGCAGGATGCGCACGGGATCTTCGCCGAACGCGTCGGAGACGTGGCGGAAGATTCTGTTCTCGATATCCTGAATGCCGCCGAACGGGTCGGTCAAGGTACCGTCCTCGGCTTGCGCGATGGCGTTGATGGTCAGATCGCGCCGCACCAGATCGTCCTCCAGCGTGACGTCGGGCGCCGTGTGGAAGACGAAACCCCGGTAGCCGGGGGCCGTCTTGCGTTCCGTGCGGGCCAGCGCGTATTCTTCCTGCGTCTGCGGGTGCAGGAAGACGGGAAAATCCTTGCCGACGGGGCGGAAGCCCTGGCGCAGCATGTCTTCCGGCGTGGCGCCGACGACGACGTGGTCGTGGTCTTTCACGGGCAAGCCCAGCAGTTGGTCGCGCACCGCGCCACCGACCGTGTATATCTTCATAACACTCTTTTCTTAATCAGGCAGTTCCGCGTCGTGCTTGGCAGCGACTTCCGTCTCCGCCAGCGCTTCCGTGATCCAGCGGGCCACGGCCGGGTGCGCCTGCACGCGCTCGCAATACGCGTTCAGCGCCGGCGCCAGCGACACGCCATAGGTGCGGAAACGCATGACGACGGGCGCGAAATACGCATCGGCGATGGAAAACTCGCCAAACAGGAACTGGTGGTGGCCAAAGCGGGATAAACACTCTTCCCAGATTTCGCTGATGCGGCCGATGTCGGCCTGCGCGGCGGCCGTGCGGCCACGGCCCGGCAACTTCGCCTTGATATTCATCGACATGTCCGTGCGCAAGCCGGTGAAACCGGAATGCATTTCCGCGCAGACACAACGCGCCATGGCGCGCGCGGCCACGTCCTGCGGCCACAGGTGTTTATCAGGAAACTGCTCGGCCAGGTATTCGCAGATGGCCAGGCTGTCCCAGATCGTCATTTCGCCCGCCAGCAGCACGGGCACGCGGCCACAGGCAGAATAGGCGGCGATTTTCGTCGCCGTGTCCTGCTGGTCGAGCAGCACGCGCACTTCCTGGAACGGGATGCCAAAGGCCGTCATGGCCACCCAGGGACGCATCGACCACGACGAGTAATTCTTGTTGCCGATAATCAGGGTCAAACCTGGCTCGCGCGCGGCGGCCAGGGCTTGCGTCAGGCTGGGGTCAAGGATGGTGGTTTGCATGGTCAGCGATCTTTAATTGGATGATGGCAAATCGGCCGCGACGGCGCTGTTTTTCGGTCCCACGGTGCCCAGGCGCGCCTTCAGCGACTGCGGGCTCTTCTCGAACAGGGCTGCGTAATACGTGGCGTTGGCCATCACGTTCTTCACGTAGCCGCGCGTTTCCGTGTACGGGATCGTTTCGGCAAAGACGGCGCCTTCCAGCGGACGCGTCATGGTGGCGCGCCAGATGCGCAAGCGCCCCGGCCCCGCATTGTAGGCGGCGCTGGCCAGCACTTGCGAACCGTCCAGGCCGCCAAGCACCATGTTCAGGTAATTCGTGCCCAGCAAGACATTCGTGCGCACGTCGCTCAGGGTTTCCGTGACGAAATCGGTGAGACCAATCTTCTTGGCGACATAACGGGCCGTCGACGGCATGACCTGCATCAAACCGGACGCGCCCACATGCGACTGCGCATCCATGATGAAGCGCGATTCCTGGCGGATCAAGCCATACACCCAGGCCTTGTCCAGACCCAGGGTTTGCGTGGCCGGATGCATGACGTCGTCGTGCGGCGTCGGGTAGCGTTGCGTATAGTCCACTTCCAGGCGCGTGCGGTCGGAGGTGTTGACCATGCGGTCGAGCACATTGTTCTGGCGCGCAAACTCCGCGGCGGCCAGATGTTGCCTGTCCGTCATCGAACGCAATTCCCAGTTCCACTCGCGCGTGCCTTCGAAGCGCAAGCGCATATTGAAGAATTTTAACGCCCGCTGCAGGCCCGGGTTGGCAGCCATGGCGGCGATTTCCGTGGGACTGACGGGCTGGCCAGGTGGCGGCAGCACCAGGTGGTTGCCCAGCTCTTCATTGGCCAGCAAGCCGTAGAAATTCGACTGGTCGGCAATCGTGCGGTACAGGACGTCGGCCTGCGCATTCGGGCGGCCCGGCGTTTCGGCCTGCTGCGCGCGCGCCAGCCAGTAGACCCAGGTAGGGTCCGTGCGCAGCGAGGCCGGCATGGCCTGGATGCTGGATTTCACCATGGGCCAGTTTCCTTCGCGCAAGGCAATGCGCGTTTTCCACTGCATCTGCTCCAGGGTCAACGGAGCGCCATTGGCTTTTTGCCAATACTCGAACGCTTCCGGCGCCAGCGAATACGATGCCTGCAAAGCCAGGTTGGACCAGCCGATGGCTTGCTCCTGCGGCGTGAGGGACGGACTGGCCTTTTGCAGGGCCACCACGCCCAGTTTCAAGGTGCTTTTCGCCATGCGGCCGATGGCCACCAGGTACATTTCATGGTCGGCGCGACTGGGGCCCGGCCCCTTGGCCAGCATCAGTGCGGGCAAGTCGATGGCTTGCGCCATCTTCGCGTCGGACGCGCCCAGCAGCAGCGCGATGCGGCGCGCCGGGCCGGTGGCATTCGTCTGGCCCGCCAGGCGGATCTGCGCCCACAGATCGTTCGCGTCGAACTGGCCATTTTGCGCCAGTGCGGCGATCAGGCTGCCGCACGCTTCGCCATAGCCCGGTGGCGAGACGAGCAGGTTGCGCGCCTCGGGCGCCACGTTCTGCCCCTTGGCGGCGCGCGACATCAGGGCATAGCACTTGAGCTGGGTGTCGTCGTCGAGCGCGAATTGCGGATATTGCTCATCGAACACGACCCAGTCGCGCTTGCGGCCCAGCTCCAGCAGCCAGTCGTTGCGGAAGCGGTCGGCGATGGCGCTGCCCTTGTAGCGGTTCAGGTAATCGCGAAATTGCGCCTCGGTCAACTGCTTGATGCGCGGTTTCAGCCGATAATAGTCGACATACGATGGAATCTGGTAATTCGTCAGCCGTGCCGCATAAAAGTCGGCTTTTTCGACGTCATCCTTGCGCGCGGCGTCGCGCAGCAGCAGGAAGGCATCGTCCTCGCTGCGCGTATCGGACGCCAGCGCGGCGGCAGGGGAGACAGTGGCGGACACCTGGGCCAGGGCGGCCAGGGGAGACAAGGCCGATGCGGCACACAGCATCGAGCCGGCAATCCATTTCAGTGGGGAAATCAATGTACGACTCTCAATCTTGATGGTGATATGAATAGCGACCCTAGAATAACATGCGACCCGGCTACACGGCCACCCATTGCGCCACAGGAAAAAGCCGGCTTGCGCAAAGCCCTGCTGGCGGCCAGGCGCGCCCTGCCCGAGGCTACGCGAGTAAGGTGGGATACGGCCATCGTGCAGCGCCTGCTGGACTGGTGCGCGCAAGAAAATATCAAGGAACTGGGCGTGTACTGGCCCCTGCACGGCGAGCCCGACTTGCACGAGGCATATGCACAGCTGGCCGCGCGCGGCGTGCAATTAAGCTTGCCGGTGGTGCTGGAAAAGCATGCGCCGCTGGCATTTTCCGACTGGACACCGGGCGAAGCGATGGTCAAGGATGGCATGGGCGTGGCCGTACCGGCGCAATTGCGCCTGCGCCCGGCACCGGCGGCCCTGCTCGTGCCCTGCCTGGGTTTTAACCAGGAACGCTTTCGCCTCGGCTATGGCGGCGGCTATTACGACCGCACGCTGGCCCAAACGCCCCGTCCGCGCACGCTCGGCATCGCCTATGCCTGCCTGGCGGCAAGTTTTCCCAACGGCGAATACGACATCGCCCTCGATCACATCGTGACCGAGGGCGATCTTTACCGTTAGGCGCTGTAAGCCCGAGCTACTACTTCACCAGGCGCTGCCACAAGGCCGTCGTCGGCGCCGCCTGGTTCATGCTATAGAAATGCAAGCCTGGCGCGCCGCCTTCCAGCAGGCGTTCGCACAGGCCCGTCACCACGTCCAGGCCGAAGGCCTTGATGGACGCGCTGTCGTCGCCGAAGCTGGCCAGTTTCAGACGCACCCAGCGAGGAATTTCCGCGCCGCACATGTCCGAAAAGCGCATCAGCTGGGTGTAATTCGTGATCGGCATGATGCCGGCCACGATGGGCACGTTGATGCCCAGCTTCTGCGTCTGCTCGACAAACTGGAAATACGCGTCGGCATTGTAGAAGTACTGGGTGATGGCCGCATTGGCGCCGGCCTGCACCTTGCGCGCAAACGCCTGCAGGTCGTCTTGCGGCGAACGGGCTTGCGGATGCACTTCCGGATAGGCGGCCACTTCGATATGAAAATGGTCGCCCGTCTCGGCGCGGATGAATTCCACCAGCTCGTTGGCGTAACGGAACTCGCCCGAGGCGCCATAGCCGCTGGGCAAGTCGCCCCGTAACGCCACGATGCGGTTCACGCCGGCCGCCTTGAAGTCGGCCAGCACGGCGCGGATCGATGCGCGCGAGCCGCCCACGCAAGACAGGTGGGGCGCGGCTTGCTCGCCGGCCGCCAGGATCTCGCGCACGGTGTCCAGCGTGCCCTGCTGCGTCGTGCCGCCCGCGCCGAACGTCACCGAGAAATACTTCGGATGCAATTCAGACAACTTGACACGCGTGGCGCGCAGCTTTTCCGCCCCTTCCGGGGTTTTCGGCGGGAAAAACTCGATACTGAAGTTATGCGTTGCCATTGTCATTACTCAAAAGTAAGGTCGACAAGGCCCAGGAAATGATGCTGTACAGAATGGCACCACCGACGGCCGACCAGAAACTGGCGACATGGAAACCATCGATCATCTGCGCCACCAGCCAGAACATGAAGCCATTGATGATCAAAATGAACAGGCCCAGCGACAGGAACGTCACGGGCAGGGTCAGCAGGATCAGCAGGGGGCGGATCAGGGCATTGACCAGCCCCAGCACGGCAGCGGCCAGCAGCGCGGTCCAGCCGCTGCTCATCGTTACCGAGTGCATCAGGTAGGGGACGGCAAACAGGGCTGCCGCATTGATAAACCAAATCAGTAGCAAGCGCATTTCTCTAGCCTGTCAAAAGTAGGGTCAGGCCGGCGGCAGGCGCCGGCCCTCAGAGGGTGAGTTACAGCCCCGGACTACCGATTAATAACGGTAGTGCTCTGGCTTATAAGGGCCTTCTTGACGCACGCCGATGTAGTCGGCTTGCTCTTGCGTCAGTTCCGTCAGCTGCGCATTCAACTTTTTGAGTTGCAAACGGGCGACTTTTTCATCCAGGTGTTTCGGCAGGGTGTACACGCCGACCGGGTAGTTGGCCGTGTTCGCGTACAGCTCGATCTGGGCGATCGTCTGGTTGGCGAACGACGAGCTCATCACGTACGACGGGTGGCCCGTGCCGCAACCGAGGTTGACCAGACGGCCTTCGGCCAGCAGGATGATGCGGCGGCCCGACGGGAAGATGATGTGGTCGACTTGCGGCTTGATGTTTTCCCACTCGTATTGTTTCAACGAAGCAACGTCGATTTCATTGTCAAAGTGACCAATGTTGCAGACGATGGCCTGGTCTTTCATGCGCGTCAGGTGGTCGTGCGTGAGGATGTGATAGTTGCCCGTGCAGGTCACGAAGATATCGCCGTGTTCGCAGGCGTAATCCATCGTGACCACGCGGTAGCCTTCCATCGCCGCCTGCAGTGCGCAGATCGGATCGACTTCCGTCACCCACACTTGCGCCGACAGGGCGCGCATGGCTTGGGCCGAACCCTTGCCCACGTCACCGTAACCGGCGATGACGGCCACTTTACCGGCGATCATCACGTCGGTGGCGCGCTTGATGCCATCGACCAGCGACTCGCGGCAGCCGTACAGGTTGTCGAACTTCGATTTCGTGACGGAATCGTTGACGTTGATCGCAGGGAAAGCCAGCTTGCCTTCCTTGTGCATCTGGTACAAACGGTGCACGCCGGTCGTCGTTTCTTCCGTTACGCCCAGGATTTCCGGCAGGCGTTTCGAGTACCACGTCGGGTCGGCCAGCAAGTGCTTCTTGATCGAGTTGAACAGGCAGATTTCTTCGTCCGAGCCGGGATTGGCCAGCACCGACAGGTCGGTTTCCGCGCGCACGCCCAGGTGCAGCAGCAGGGTTGCGTCGCCGCCATCGTCGAGGATCATGTTCGAATAGACAGCCTTGCCGTCCGCATCCGGCCATTCGAAGATGCGGTGCGTGTATTCCCAGTAGTCGTCCAGCGACTCGCCCTTGACGGCGAACACGGGCGTGCCGGCGGCAGCGATGGCGGCGGCGGCGTGATCTTGCGTCGAGTAAATGTTGCACGATGCCCAACGCACTTGCGCGCCCAGTGCTTCCAGCGTCTGGATCAGCACGGCGGTCTGGATGGTCATGTGGATGGAACCGGTGATGCGCGCGCCCTTCAATGGCTGCGCTGCCGCGAATTCCTCGCGGATGGCCATCAGGCCTGGCATTTCCGTTTCAGCAATCTTGATTTCTTTGTCGCCCCATGCGGCCAAGGTGATATCGGCGATGGTGTAGTCGTGTTGCGATTTGAGTACGGCGTTCATCACGCCCTCCTTTCAGTTGAAAAAGGTACGTGAGCGCGGTTGCAGGATATTCCGAGCCTGGCGAATTTCTTCGTCGCAACGCTCCTCGGACACGGGATTTTAACATTGTCAAGCCGCGCGCGCCAGCCTGTTCGGCATGCATTGCCAACTAACAACATATAAAAAAAGCGCCCGCAGCCTGGCGGCCGGGGCGCTTCTCTTGCACATCTGACCAGATTACTTCAGGCCGGCAGCGTCGCGCAGCAGGGCGACCTTGTCCGTGCGCTCCCACGTGAATTCCGGCTCTTCGCGGCCGAAGTGGCCGTAGGCGGCGCTCTTCTGGTAGATCGGGCGCAGCAGGTCCAGCATTTGCACGATGCCCTTCGGACGCAGGTCAAAGTGCGCCAGCACCAGCTTGGCGATTTCCGTATCGGGAATCACGCCCGTGCCTTCCGTGTAGACGGTGATGTTGATCGGCTTGGCCACGCCGATGGCGTAGCTGACCTGCACCTGGCATTGGCGCGCCAGGCCGGCCGCGACGATGTTTTTCGCCACGTAGCGGGCCGCATACGCTGCCGAACGGTCGACTTTCGACGGGTCCTTGCCCGAGAACGCGCCGCCGCCGTGCGGGGCCGCGCCGCCGTAGGTGTCGACGATGATCTTGCGCCCGGTCAAGCCGCAATCGCCTTGCGGACCGCCGATGACGAAACGGCCCGTCGGGTTGACGAGGAATTTGGTCTCGGTCAGCCATTCGCGCGGCAGGATGGGCTTGATGATTTCTTCAATGACCGCTTCTTCGATCTGCTTGTGCGAGATTTCCGGCGCATGCTGGGTCGACAGCACGACCGTGTGCACGCCGACGGGACGGCCATCGACGTAGCGCAGGGTCACTTGCGATTTCGCGTCCGGACGCAGCCATGGCAGACGGCCATCCTTGCGCAGCTGCGACTGGCGCTCGACCAGGCGGTGCGCGTAGTGGATGGCGGCAGGCATCAGCTCGGCCGTTTCATCGCAGGCATAGCCGAACATCAGGCCCTGATCGCCAGCGCCTTGATCCAGGTCAATGCCTGCGCCTTCATCGACGCCTTGCGCGATGTCCGGCGACTGCTTGTCGTAGGCCACCAGCACGGCGCAACCCTTGTAGTCGATGCCGTATTCCGTGTTGTCGTAGCCGATGCGTTTGATGGTCTCGCGCGCAACTTGAATATAATCCACATTGGCGTGCGTGGTAATTTCGCCAGCCAGCACCACCAGACCCGTGTTG
Organism: Janthinobacterium sp. TND4EL3; assembly: GCF_900156175.1. Lineage (GTDB taxonomy): Bacteria > Pseudomonadota > Gammaproteobacteria > Burkholderiales > Burkholderiaceae_D > Janthinobacterium. Next base: position 397,305 of record NZ_FTMV01000001.1, on the reverse strand, counting down.
CACAGGGTTTCGGCAGCCACGCGGGCGGCCGGATCCTGGGTCAGGATGGCGTCAAGGATGGCGTCGGAAATTTGATCGGCAACCTTGTCGGGATGGCCTTCCGAAACGGATTCGGAAGTAAAAAGATAGTCGTTTGACATTGCAAGCTCCTGATTACTATGTGAATGTTCTGTCGCAGTAAAGAGGATTTTGCCTGCGACGCTTTAGCGATATTTATATTCCGCTTCGCAAGTTGTCTATTAACTCAGCGGTTACTGCATACGTGGTATTTTACGCTTCTTAAAAAATTTTGGCACGGCAACACGCCATTCCTGGAAACAGCTCATTCATGTTAGTCCCAATTTTCCGCTTCTTATCCATCTTTCCCCTGCCGGTCTTGCATGGCCTGGGCGCTGCGCTCGGCTGGGTGATTTACGCCATTTCCCCGTCCTACCGGCGCCGCATGCGCGAGAACATGCAAGGTGCGGGGTTTTCGCAACACTTGCACACGGCCGTGGCCGAAGCGGGCAAGAGCGTGCTGGAACTGCCCTTCATCTGGTGCGCGCCGGCCGAGCGCGTGGCGCGCCATGCGACCGTGGAAAACTGGGAACTGGTGGAAAAAGCGCTGCAGCATGGCCGCGGCATTGTCTTCCTGACACCCCACCTGGGCTGCTTTGAAATCGTCGCCCAGCAGATCGCCCTGCGCACGCCGCTCACCGTGATGTACCGCCCGCCCAAGCGCGCCGCCCTGAAACCGCTGATCGAAGGCGCGCGCGCGCGCGAAAACCTGATGCTGGCGCCGGCCAATATGTCGGGCGTGCGCATCTTTGCCAAATGCCTGAAAAAAGGCCAGCCCATCGGCTTGCTGCCCGACCAGGTGCCGCAAGAGGGCGAAGGCGTGTGGGCCGATTTCTTCGGCCGTCCTGCCTACACCATGACCCTGCCCGCCAAGCTGGCGCAGATGGGCGGCGCCGAAGTCATCATTACCTACGCGGAACGCCTGCCGGGCGGACGCGGCTACATCGTGCATTTCGTGCCGTTCACCGCGTCCCTCGACGGCACCTCGGCCGAGCAGGCGCGCACCATCAATGCGGCCATGGAGCAATTGATCGCGCGCAGCCCGGCGCAATACCTGTGGAGCTACAACCGCTACAAGGTGCCGCGCGGCGCCCCGCCGCCTACGCCCGCCACGCCCGAAGCGGCCAGGGAGCAGGCATGAGACTGCTGATCGCCTTCATGTGGCTGCTGCACTGGCTGCCCTTGCCCATCCTCGGCCGCTTCGGCGTGGCCGTCGGCAGCCTGCTGTTCATCGCCATGCCCACGCGGCGCAAGATCGCCCTGACGAATCTGCGCCTGTGCATGCCGGAACTGACGGAAAAGCAACGATCAGCCCTGGCGCGCCAGCATTTCCAGGCCTACTCGCGCAGCGTGTGGGAACGCAGCATCCTGTGGTGGTCGTCGGAAGCGCGATTGAACCGCCTGATCAAAAAGGTGCCCGCCTTCCCGGGCCAGCAGATCGCCGCCAAGCCCACCATTTTGCTGTGCCCGCACTTTGTCTGCCTCGACGTGGCCGGTGCCGCCACGGCCATGGAAATTTCCGCCTCGTCCATGTACGTGCAGCAAAAGAACGCCGCCTTCGACCAGGCCCTGCGCAACGGCCGTTCGCGCTTCAAGCCGCCCAAGCTGTTTACGCGCCAGGACGGCATCAAGACGATTTTGCGCGCCCTGCGCGACGGCTTGCCGTACTTTATGCTGCCGGACATGGATTTCGGCGAAAAGGATGCGGAATTCGTGCCCTTCTTCGGCGTGCCGGCCGCCACCCTGACGGCCACGGCGCGCCTGGCGCTGGCTGCCAAGGCGCAGGTCATTCCCGTCATCGCCACCTTCTTGCCCAATTACCAGGGCTGGCAAGTGACCTATTATCCGGCGTGGGACGATTATCCGGGCGACGACATCACGGCAGCCACGCGGCGCATGAACGAATTCATCGAGGAACGCGTGCGCGAAGCGCCGGCCGAGTATTTCTGGACGCATAAACGCTTCAAGACGCGTCCGGAAGGCGAAGCATCGTTCTACAACCAGCACAAGTGATACGGCAGACCATGAAACTTCAATTTACCAAAATGCATGGCGCAGGCAACGACTTCATCGTCATCGACGCCATCAATCAGGACATCGCCTTCACGCCGGCCCAGTGGCAGCGCCTGGCCGACCGCCGTTTCGGCATCGGCGCCGACCAGATTCTCGTGGTGGAAAAACCGCGCCTGCCTGACTGCGACTTCCGCTACCGCATCTACAACAACGACGGCGGCGAAGTGGAGCAGTGCGGCAACGGCGCGCGCGCCTTCGTCAAGTTCGTCAGCGAAAAAGGCTTATCAAGCAAGAACAGCATCCGCGTGGAAACCATGGCCGGCATCATCGCGCCGCGCCTGGAAGCCGACGGCAGCATCACGGTCGACATGGGCGCGCCCGTGCTCGACCCCGCGCTGGTGCCGTTCGAGGCCAGCGGCCTGGCTGGCGTGGCGCAGGGAAATGACACCGTGTGGCCGCTGGACCTGGCGCTGCCGGGCGACCAGGCCTCCGTGCTGGTGTCCGTCGTGTCGATGGGCAACCCGCATGCCGTGCAAGTGGTCGACGATGTCGATGCGCAAGACCTGGACGCGTCGGGCCCGCTGATCGAGCATCATCCGCGCTTTCCACGCCGGGTCAACGCCGGCTACATGCAGATCATCGACCGCCATCACGTGAAACTGCGCGTGTTTGAGCGGGGCGCGGGCGAAACCCTCGCTTGCGGCACGGGCGCCTGCGCCGCCGCCGTGGCCGGCATCCGCCGTGGCTTGCTGGACTCGCCCGTGCGCATCAGCGCGCGCGGCGGCGAACTGTCGATCGCCTGGCAAGGCCCGGGCCAGCCGGTCCTGATGACGGGCCCGGCCGTAACCGTGTTCGAAGGCACGATCGAGCTGTAAGCAGGCGAAAGTCAGGCTGCCAGGAACTGCTGCTCCTGCGTGACACCGAGATCGCTCAGATAGCACTTCAGGCGATACAGGCGTTGCCGGTAATTGCCTTCCGGCCCGGTCACGCCGCAATCGACGCGCTCGAACACGCGCACCACCTGGTCGAGCAGCTGGCGCTCCTGCGCCGTGCGGATCAGCGCCAGGCGCCGCTTGCCGCGGCCATGCGTGGCACTGATATCGATCAACAGGCAATGGCCCTGGTCGGCCCCATGCACGTCCAGCAGCAATGCCTCGGCGCGCGACAGGTGAAACCAGCGCGCCAGTTCCAGCCGCGCCGCCAGCAAGGGTTGATTCTGCTCCAGCTGGCGCAGCGGCGATCCGGCTTGCAGCGCCGCCCACTGTCCCCAGTCTCCCGGCTCGCCGCGCGGCGCTATGCGCGCCAGCGCCGCCTCCGCTTCAGCGCTGCCTTGCGCCTGTGCCTGCAGCAGCCAGTAGGCGGCGCGCACGTCGCTGTTGACGCTTTCGCGCCGGTTGCGCCACGCGTGCATGCCGCATTCGAGCTGCGCCGGAGCATGGCCCAGGTCGGCAGCACGTTCCAGGCAGGAATGGGCTTCGACCACGTTACGCTGGGAAAATTCCGGTTTCGTATAGATGCGCGACAGCACGAACCACGCTTCGGCCAGGCCCTGTTCGCCCGCCTGCGTCAGCCAGCGGACTGCCCGCTTGAAATTGGCGGCGCCATTGCGCGTGGCCAGGCGCTGCCCATGCGCATCCATGCGCGCATAGCCAAGGCCCAGCTCCAGCTGCGCCGTGCGGTCGCCGCCATGCGCGGCCAGTTCGCAACACTGCCAGCCCTCGGCGTCGCCACCGGGCGCCAGCACCTGGGCGCAACGCGACAGCAGTAACACTTGCTGCGCATCAAGAGCAATGGTGCGCGCGCCGGAGGCTGCCTGGCGCTGCAGCAATTCGCGCGCCAGCGGCAAACCCTGCGCCAGGAAGGCCACGTGGTCGCCTGTACTCCATGCCCGTTCCAGCCCCGCATGCAAAAAGGCATCCGCGTCGTTTCCGTACTCCACGGCATGACTGATGACCGGCACAGCGTCGCCGACGCCGCCATCGTGCATGGAGAGCAGCCATTGTGCGTCGGGCAATCCGGCGCGTACGGCCGCGTCCAGGGCCAGACGCGCCTTGGCCCGCAGGATTTCGCAGGTCGTGCTGGCCGCATTGCCCAGCACCAGCTGCGCCAGCACCAGGCCCGCCTGCACCAGGCCCGCATCGAACGCCTGCTCGTAGTACGGGATCAGCACCTTGGCTGCCGGTTGCGCCAGCTCGAACGGCACATGCGTGCCGATCAGCATGCAAGCTTCCTGGCTGTCCTCCTGTGCCGCGCGCGTCAGCCAGTGCAAGGCAGTCGGCAAGCTGCGCGGCACGCCCTGTCCGAACAGGTACAGCCGTCCCAGCGCCAGCTGGCAGGCCACATCACCCGCACGCGCCCCCTTGATCAATCCTAATGTTTCGCGATTTGCCATCGATTCTCGATATTGAGTCAATGATTCTAATAATTGTGAAGTGTCTCCGGCCCATCGATGCAAGCCGTCCCTTAGTGTACCGTCATGGCGCGCAAAATCCGTCAAAGCCGGCGCAAGAACTTGATTCAACGCAACAATGCCATGGCGCCGGCAAGCCAATATGCGCTTGTGACCGATGCGCCAGCAAGGAAAGACGGTGACCGTTGGCGTTCCGGCCGCAGAAATCACGCGTTACAAAAATACAACAGGGGCATGCAGTTAAGCCGCTTTTCACCAATCTTTTCACGCATATTTGACCAATCCCACACGTCTTGCGTGCCGACGAATTAAGGTTCATTCATCGAAACGCGGCAGTTGGCGCCTTTCAATCTGCTCGGATCTCGGACGGAACTCACTTTTAATAGGGAATAAGACATGAAAAAATCACTCGTTGCCCTCGCTCTCTTCGGCGCCTTCGCCGCAACCGCACAAGCACAGTCGTCCGTTCAGATCTACGGCACGATCGATGCAGGCCTGGCCAAAGCATCGAATGCGACCACCTCCGTCACCAAACGCGACAACAACAAGCTGGGTTTCAAGGGCACGGAAGATCTGGGCAATGGCTTGAAAGCTATTTTCCAACTGGAAATTCGCTATGAATCCGATACGGGTACCTTGGAAAGCAACTCCCGTCCGCTGTTCCAGGGTCAAAGCCGCGTCGGCCTGCAAGGCAACTTCGGTACCTTGCGCCTGGGCCGTGGCCTGACCGCGTTCCAGGAATCGAGCACCGCGTTCGAACCATGGTCGGGCATGCCTACGCCAGCTGGTTTCCAGACCGACATCACCGTCGCCGGCTACACCAGTGATCCGCTGAGCGCGGATGGCAACTCGCGTAACCGCTTCTCGAACGCCGTGTTCTACAATTCGCCAGTCATCAGCGGCTTCCAGTTCAACGCCACCGTGGCCGCCAAGGAAGCAAACAACAATGCCGTGGTCCCAGCGCGTGCGCCGGGCAACGCATTTACGTTTGCCTCGGGTAACTACGGCGTGGCAGCAAACGTTGCGCCAGCGTCGAATCCATACTCGATCTCGGCTACCTATAACAACGAGCAGTTCGCCGCCATGGCCGCTTACGAACGCAATGGCCTGCAAGCCAAGCTGTGGTCGGTGGCAGCGTCGTTCAATCCGCTCAAGGAATTGAAACTGATGGCGTCGTACCAGCATCAGGACGATGGCAACTTCAAGATCATCAACACCGATACCAAGGCTTGGCTGATCGGCGCCAACTACGATGTCGGCCCAGGCAAGATCCGCGCTGGCTACGGTCAGAAAACACCAGATGGCGTCGTCAAAACCAAGCAAGCATCGCTGGGCTATGACTACAATCTGTCGAAACGCACCTACCTCTACGCGGATATTTCGAACAAGAAAGCCGCAGTTGCCAACAGCATCAACTACACCGTTGCGAAAAGCGTCAACTACATCGGCGTCGGCGTACACCACAACTTCTAATGCCCCGCACGTCACCCGCCATGGGTGATTGCTGAGCAAGGAATGCAAGGCGGCATGGGTAACCATGCCGCTTTTTTCATGGGCGCGCGGAAAATGTACAAGCGCAACGCCCTTTGCGCCTGTGCCGCCGCACTCTCGGTTAGAATTAAGCGTTCACCCTTCTCTCTTCTGAAACTATCAATGACCGCCACTCTCGATTCCAGCACCGTCGCCCAGTATCTGAGCGAGCACCCGAATTTCTTCGAAGAGCATACTGCGCTGCTCGGCGAGGTCAAGCTCAGCAGTCCGCTGACGGGGCGCACCATCTCGCTGCAGGAACGGCAGATGGAAGTGATGCGCGACAAATACAAGGCGCTGGAGCTGCGCATGTCCAATCTGAGCCGCCTGGCCACGGAAAACGGCGACATCGCCAGCAAATTCCACGGCTGGAACCAGGCCATGCTGCAAGTGCGCAACGATGCCGCCATGCCGCGCGTGCTCGTCGATGCCTTGCAAAGCAATTTCGACGTGCCTTACGTCAGCCTGCGCCTGTGGCAAGTCTTGCCGGAGCACGCCAACGGCTGGTTCACGGAAGATGTCACGGCCGACGTGCGCATGTTCGCCAACAGCCTGCAAGCGCCGTACTGCGGCAGCAACCGCGATTTCGAAGCCGTGCACTGGCTGCAGGCGGATAAAATCGAATCGACCGTCATGATCGCCCTGCGCGCGCCGAACACCACGGGCACCTTCGGCCTGCTCGTGCTCGGCTCGCCCGACAGCGAACGGTTTACCGCCAGCATGGGCACCGACTTCCTCGTGCATATCGGCGCCACGGCCAGCGCCGCCCTGGCCGCGCTGCGCGCCGGCACGCCGGCCTGAGGTCGCCATGCATGCGGCGCGCGCCAAGGCCGAGTGGCTCGACGCCTACCTGGCGCAACTGGCCACGCAGCGCAAGCTGTCGCCGCACACGCTGGACGCCTACGGGCGCGACCTGCGCGAATTGCTGGCACTGAGCGCCGATACGCCGTGGACGGCGCTGGCGCACAACGAAGTGCGCCGCTACACGGCCAAGCTGCATGCCGGCGGCCTGGACCCGCGCTCGATCGCCCGCAAGCTGTCATCGTGGCGCGGTTTTTTCAACTGGCTCAGCGGCGAAACGGCGCTCGACGCCAACCCCGTCGACGGCATCCGTGCCCCCAAGCGGGCCAAGACCTTGCCGAAAGCCCTGTCGGTGGACGACGCCGTGCGCCTCGTGGCGCCCGCGCAACACCAGCACGGTGGCGCCGAGCCGGAGCAGCTGTGCAACCGCGCCATGTTCGAACTGCTGTATTCGAGCGGCTTGCGCGTGTCCGAACTGACCAGCCTGGACACCCATTACTGCAAGGCCGAGAACGGCCAGCCCGCCTCGCTGGGCTGGCTCGACATGGCCAGCTTCGAAGTCGTCGTCACGGGCAAGGGCAGCAAGATGCGCAAAGTGCCCGTCGGCAAGGCCGCCCTCGTGGCCTTGAGCACCTGGCTGGCCGTGCGCCCGCCGGCAAACGATGGCAGCGCCGCCTTGTTTTTAAGCACGCGCGGCACGCGCATCTCGCCCCGCGTGCTGCAGCTGCGCCTGAAGGCGCATGCGCTGGCGACGGAGATTCCCGCGAATGTGCACCCGCACGTGCTGCGCCACTCGTTTGCCTCGCACGTACTGCAATCGTCGGGCGACCTGCGCGCCGTGCAGGAAATGCTGGGCCACTCCAGCATCACCTCGACCCAGGTCTACACGGCCCTCGATTTCCAGCACCTGGCCCACGTCTACGACCAGGCCCACCCGCGCGCCAAGGCCAGGTAATCGAAACGGCCTGATCCAAATCAAGCGATTCGGCGTACATTTGCAAGCATTTGAGAAATTCCGGCATAATCGTCCGGATTCGCCCGCTTGCGCGGCGGCACCACCGATTACAGCATAGGCATTCTCATGGCAATGATACCCACCACCATCCTCACCGGTTTCCTCGGCGCGGGCAAAACCACCTTGCTCAACCGCATACTGCAGGAAGACCATGGCATGCGCATCGCCGTGATCGAAAACGAGTTTGGCCAGGAGAACATCGACAATGAAATCCTGGTGCAGGATAGCAACGAGCACATCATCGAGATGAACAACGGTTGCATCTGCTGCACCGTGCGCGGCGACCTGATCGTGGGCTTGTCGGAACTGGCGCGCAAGCGCGACGCCGGCCTGATCGCGTTTGACCGCGTCGTCATCGAAACGACGGGACTGGCCAATCCCGGCCCCGTGGCGCAAACCTTCTTTGTCGACGAAGAAGTGGGCAGCCACTACATGCTTGACGCCATCATCACGGTGGTCGACGCCCGCCATGCCATGAAGCAACTCGACGAATACGAGGAAGCCCAGCGGCAAGTGGGCTTTGCCGACAAGCTGCTGCTGTCGAAGACCGACCTCGTCAGTGAAGACGACGTGGCCGCGCTGACGCGCCGTTTGAAACGCATCAATCCGCGCGCGCCCATCGCCAGGGCCGATTTCGGCCGCGCGCCGCTGGCCGAGGTGCTCGACATCCGCGGCTTCAACCTGAATGAAAAGCTGGAACTGGACCCGGATTTCCTGGTGACGGAGACGGCGCACGTGCATGATCATGATCATGCGCACGCAGATGAGCACGCTCACGAACACACGCATGAACATACTGCGGCCTGCGCCACCGACTGCGGCCATGCCGACCACCACCATGCACAGCACAGCGACGATATCGCCGCCTTTGTATTCAAGAGTACGCAGCCGTTTGACAGCGCCAAGCTCGACGAGTTCCTCGGCGGCCTGGTGCAAGTGTATGGCCCGCGCATGCTGCGCTACAAGGGCGTGCTGCTGATGCAGGGCGCCGAGCGCAAGGTGGTCTTCCAGGGCGTGCACCAGCTGATGGGCAGCGACCTGGGCGCCAAATGGGGTGAAAACGAGGTACGCGGCAGCAAAATGGTATTTATTGGCAAAAATCTACCAAAAGACATTTTTATTCGCGGACTCGAACAATGTTTGGTATAAACTAGCCGGGTTTTGCAAAATACCCGTTGCAAAGCAGAAACAAAAGGGAAAGTTAAGCACGCTTTCCCGCTGCCCGACGACAATCTTGCTGACATAAACCAACAAGTGGCCAACTCTGATCGGCCAGTCAACAAATCGGGATGGCAATATAAGGCAAAGCGTGCCAAAATCAGCGACGAAAACGGCCCATGTCGTTCGCCTGTCATGAAATGCTGGCAAACTGCCGCTGGCCGCATGCCAGGCATGCAACCGATCCACCCAACACGCAGGTCGACGCAACGAGCGCGACTGGCATATAGCGGTAAAAAGTTATCAACATGGCAAAAATAGCCGGCCGGTAGTCCTGGCCTCCGCCGGCAAGCCAAGGTCGCACGCAGTACAGCGGGACAGCAATGCCAAGCGGAACCTGTACAGTTGCTCGGCGCCGCCGCATCAACTGATCAATTTGAAAACTCTGTCGTATCGAAGGTAAGCGAAGTTATGACCAAAACTAATAAATCGACCCCGGCCGCCAACCAAGACATCCCTCTCATCAGCGAAGAGCAAATTCGCGCCATGAGCGAAGATGACTACATGAATCCGGCACAACTGGCATTCTTCAAGGCACGCCTGCAGCAGCTCGAAAAAGACCTGCTGAAAAACGCCGGCGAAACCACGGAACACTTGCGTGAAACCGTGCTCGTACCGGACCCTGCCGACCGCGCCACCATCGAGGAAGAGCATGCGCTGGAACTGCGCACGCGCGACCGCGAGCGCAAATTGCTGAAGAAAGTACAGCAATCGATCGCCAGCATCGACGCCGGCGACTATGGCTGGTGTGAAGAAACGGGCGAGCCTATCGGCATCCCGCGCCTGATCGCCCGTCCAACCGCCACCCTGTCGCTGGAAGCCCAGCAACGGCGCGAACTGAAGCAAAAGCTGTACGGCGACTGATCGCCCTCCCCTTGCGCGGCCGCCCCGGCGGCCCGCGATGGCGAAAAAAAGCACTCAACCAGCGTTGCGTGCTTTTTTTTCGCCCCGCGCCGACTACACTGAAGCAGGCGCGGCAGCGGCAAGTGCCGCTTGCAATTGCCTTTTCCATCCCCACTTTTGAGCCATGGGCGCGCAGGCGCATGACGCTGCACGCATCGGCACGAATCTTTTGAGGTCACTATGGAACAATTTCACGGCACCACCATCCTCTGCGTCCGGCGCGGCAAGCAAGTCGCCCTGGGCGGCGATGGACAAGTAACGCTGGGCAACATCGTCATGAAGGGCACGGCCCGCAAGGTGCGCAAGTTGTACCAAGGCAAGGTCCTGGTCGGCTTTGCCGGCGGCACGGCCGACGCCTTCACCCTGCTCGACCGCTTTGAAGGCAAGCTGGAAAAACACCAGGGCAACCTGCTGCGCGCCTCCGTGGAACTGGCCAAGGACTGGCGCACCGACCGCGTGCTGCGCCGCCTGGAAGCGATGCTGCTGGTGGCCGACAGCGAGTCGACCCTGGTCATCACGGGCAATGGCGACGTGCTGGAACCGGAAGACGGCATCGGCGCCATCGGCTCGGGCGGCACCTACGCCCAGTCGGCCGCCAAGGCGCTGCAGGAAAACACGGACTTGTCGCCGGCCGAGGTGGTCAGGAAATCGCTGACCATCGCCGCCGAGCTGTGCATTTATACCAACATGTCGCACATCATCGAGACCTTGGACTAAGCGTCCCCCGAGTACAGAATACAGAAAGCCACCTATGATCATGAACATGACCCCGTCGGAAATCGTCACCGAACTCGACAAACACGTGGTGGGCCAGGCCAAGGCCAAGCGCGCCGTCGCCATCGCCCTGCGCAACCGCTGGCGCCGCCAGCAGGTGGCCGAGCCCCTGCGCCATGAAATCACGCCAAAAAACATCCTCATGATCGGCCCCACGGGCGTCGGCAAGACGGAAATCGCGCGCCGCCTGGCCAAGCTGGCCGAAGCGCCGTTCATCAAGATCGAAGCGACCAAGTTCACGGAAGTGGGCTATGTGGGGCGCGACGTCGACACCATCATCCGCGACCTGATCGACATCGGCATCAAGCAGACGCGCGCGCTGGAAATGAAGAAAGTGCGCGCACGCGCCGAAGACGCGGCCGAAGACCGCATCATCGACATCCTCGTGCCGCCGGCGCGCGACTTCGGCTTCACGCCGAATACGCCGGCGGCCGTGGACACGGGCAGCGGCGACAGCACGCGCCAGACCTTCCGCAAGCGCCTGCGCCAGGGCGAGCTCGATGACAAGGAAATCGAGCTGGAACTGGCCGAAGCGGGCCCGCAGATGGAAATCATGGCGCCGCCGGGCATGGAAGAAATGACGGAACAGATCAAGTCCATGTTTTCGGGCGTGGGCGGGCAGCGCAAGAAGGCGCGCAAGGTCAAGATCAAGGAAGCCTTAAAGCTGCTGGTCGAGGAGGAAGCGGCCAAGCTGGTCAACGAAGACGAGCTGAAACAGAAGGCCATCCAGAACGTCGAGCAGAACGGCATCGTCTTCCTCGACGAGATCGACAAGATCGCCTCGCGTTCGGAGTCCGGCGGCGCCGACGTCTCGCGCGCAGGCGTGCAGCGCGACCTGCTGCCGCTGGTCGAAGGCACGACCGTCAACACCAAGTACGGCATGATACGCACGGACCACATCCTGTTCATCGCCTCGGGCGCCTTCCACCTGGCCAAGCCGTCGGACCTGATTCCGGAACTGCAGGGGCGCTTCCCCATCCGCGTGGAACTGGAATCGCTGTCGATCTCGGACTTCGAGCGCATTCTGACGAGTACCGACGCCTGCCTGACGATGCAGTACGAAGCCCTGCTGGCGACGGAAAACCTGACCCTGAAATTCGCCCCCGAAGGCATCACGCGCCTGGCGGAAATCGCCTACTCGGTCAACGAACGCACGGAAAACATCGGCGCGCGCCGGCTGCACACGGTGATGGAAAAACTGCTGGAGGAAGTGTCGTTTACGGCCAGCGAAGGCAGCAGCAGCACGGAAAATGTGCTGGTAATCGATGCCGCCTACGTCAACGAACGCCTGGAAGCGTTGTCGGTCAACGAAGACCTGTCGCGCTACGTGCTGTAAGCAAGGAGGGGACCGATGGCAAACAAGGCATTGGCGACGCGGCAGAAAATGCAGTTCCGCGTCGAACCCTCGCAAAAACCGCGCAACCCCGTCGCCGCCGCTGCCCTGCAGCGCGCGGCCGGGGCGCACGTAAAAACCGTGTCCGGCCAGCGCCAGCAGGAAAAACGCCTGCTGGCGAAACTGCTGTTGAAGGTTGACGTCAAAGACTGATCGGCAAATGTCCATGGCAAGGCGCATGGACGAAGACAGTATGAGCAATACGGCGAGGCCGTGCAACGCCGCCATGGGCATTTCAGGCCGCCCGCGGACACCCCGTTCCGGGGCGTCCGCCATCAAGCCATCGTCTGCTGAACGTCCCCCTTAGAAACGGTAGGACGCGCCCAGCGAAAACATGTCGACCTTGCCCGTCTGCCGGGTGCTGTACTTGACCGGCACGCGGTCCCAGTCGAGGTGCAGCGACCAGTTCTTGTTCAGCGCGTAGGCCGCGCCGATACCGTAGGTCAGGCCGATCTTGTCCTTCTTGTCCGAACCACCGCCCAGATAATCGACCTTGCCCTGCGTGTAAGCCACGCCGGCGCGGCCGCTCAGGGTAAAGGCGTCGAACTGGTAGCCGAGCACGCCCTGCATGCCGAGGCCCGTGAATTTGCCGCGGCCAGCGCGCTTGTCGAAGCCGGACTTGACCTCTCCCCCCAGATACCCCACCAGCTCAATCGAAGGCAGGGCCACGCCGCCCTGAAACGGCAGCGCGTCGAAACTGTAGCCCACGTAGGCCTTGCCGCTGCGCTTGCTGCTTTTGTCGCAATCGCCTTGTCCTGGCACGCAATCGAGGTCGGTGCTGGCGCGAAAACCGTAGCTGGCGCCCATATACACGGGGCTCGGCGCCGGATCGGCCGCCACGGCGTGCAAGGGAGCGATGCTGGCCAGCGCCAGCAGCACTGCGGGAAAACGGAAAGATGGGAACATGGATAACCTCTACAAGTGGATGGATTGCCTGGTTGTAGCGCGCTGCGCGAGCCACAAGCGGGAGTGTCATCTTTTTTGCCACAAAGTACTATCACCTTGTGCAAAGTGCCATTCGGGGCTACATTCGGTACCGTCATCCGCTACCAAACTTGTAAAAAGGAACTATCGTGAGTTCACCTGAACTGGTTTTGCGCGTGCTGCGCACCCAATTGCGCGCCGCCGGCATCACCTACAAAGTGCTGGCCGAGCGCATCGCCATGAGCGAATCGAGCGTCAAGCGCATGTTTGGCCAGCACGACATGTCGCTGTCGCGCCTGGCCCTGATCTGCAAGGCTTCCGGCATCGCCATGGAAGACGTGCTGCGCGGCGCGGCCGACATCACGCCGCACGCCGACACGCTCACGCTGGTGCAGGAAAAGTCGCTGGTGGCGCATCCGCGCCTGCTGCTGGTGGCGATCTGCTGCCTGGGGCACTGGAGCCTGGAACAGGTGGTGGAAACGTATGCGCTGACGCAGGCCGAATGCATAGTCTGCCTGGCCGAGCTGGACCGCCTGGGATTGATCGAGCTCAAGCCGCTGAACCGCTACAGCCTGCGCGTCTCGAACGCCTTCCACTGGCTGGCCGACGGTCCCGTGCAGCAGTACTTCCGCGAACACGTGGTCGCCGATTACTTCAGCGGGCATTTCGACGGCGCCGGCGAAACGCTGATGTGCATCCCGGCGCGTTTATCGCTGTCGAGCGCCCAGGAGCTGGTGCAGAAGATCCGCCAGCTGGCCGAGGAACTGGCGCGGCTGCACCACAACGACCGCCGCCTGGCACCCGCCGAGCGCGACGGCTTTACCCTGCTGCTGGGCTTCCGTTCATGGGAATTTGCCGCCTTCACGGCCCTGCGCCGCAACACGGCGCCCGCCGCCCCGGCGGTGCCCTACCAGACCGGTCCCAGGAACAGGTAGAGCGTGCTCTCGCCGCCCTTCGACGCGCCCGACGCCACGTACACGGGGCCGAAGCGCGTATCGACGGAAATGAAGGCGCTGCTGGCCTGCGTGAACTTGGTCGCTTTCCAGCGCTCGCTCTGATCGAAGCCGCCGCCCATTTCCAGTGAAAAGCCGGCCCGCACGGCACCGCCCAGGGTGCTGGGCAGGGAACCGATGCGGCGCGCCATCACGAAGCGCGCCAGCGCCACGCTGCGCCCCGTCACCGACTCGAACTGCGTGCCGGACAGGCGCAGGAAGCCGCCCAGGCTGAGCGGCGCCTCGCCCCGCTGCGCGCGCGCCCATTCGCCATACACGTGGCCGGCCCAGTTACCGCTGCCAAACGCCTTCAGGCCCGTGATGGCGGAACGCCCCAGGCCCGACTCGCCCGTCCCGGTGGTCGCGGAGCGCGTCCAGGTGGCATCGAACAGCACGCCGCGCGTGGGGAAACCGGGCGAATCGAGCGTATCGACACGGAACTGGACGAACTGGTTGGTGCCCAGCGCCCGCTCCTCGGGCAAAGACGGATCGGCGGGAATGCTGACACCGGCCTTGACTTCGCTGCGGCTGACGCCGAACTGCAGGTCGCCCCAGAAACCGAACTGGCGCCCCAGCACCAGGCTGGCGCCCTGGCCGCTGTAGGCGACGCGCGCGCTGCGCCGGCCCTTGTCGAACAGGTCGACCGCCTGGGAGCTGTACTGGAGCGAGGGCGCGATGTACCACGGATTGCCGGCGCCCAGCGGCTGCCAGTACTGCACGCCAAAGTTACGCGTGGTGCCGATCTGCACCATGCTGCGCAATTCGCCGCCCCAGCTGTTCAGATTCGAGCGCACGTGCAGCAGCTTCAGGGCAAAGGTGTTGCTGTCCCTGAAATCGCTGGCTATTTCCAGGCCCACGCGCAGGCGGCTGCTGGCCCATGGCGCTTCGACCGCCTTGATGCTGACGGCGCGCTGGTCGCCGGCGTCGACCACTTCCGTCTCCACGCGCGCCACGTCGCCGCGCCCATACAGCTTGGCGGCCGCCTTGAGCACGTCTTCCTGGCTGACGGCCTGCCCTTCGACCAGCCCCGATTGCGCCTGCAGGATGCGCGGATTGATGTCGCCTTCGCTCTCCACGGCCAGGCGCGTGAGCGGCAGGGCCACGTCCAGCAGGGCCGGCGCGGCCAGGCGCAGCTGCTCGCGCGCCGCGTACTGTTCCGGCGGCAGGGCCAGCGGCGCCAGGCGCGCGGCCAATGCCTGCGCCGCCTGCTCGCCGGCGCGCATGGCGCGCGCATAGTTTTCAAAGTCGAGGAAGCTGACGCCCGTCAGGTCGGGCGCCACCAGGATGTCCTGCGGCTGCAATTCCTTGAGCGAGCGCTGCACGTTCTGCTCCGTGAGAATCTGCAGCATCTGCTGCGCCACGCCGATGGCGCTGCCCAGCTCTTTTTCCGGCGCCAGCGGCGTGCCCACGTTGACGGCGATGATGATGTCGGCGCCCATGGCGCGCGCCATGTCGACGGGCAGGTTGCGCACCAGGCCCCCGTCGACCACCAGGCGGTTGTTCACGCGCACGGGGGCGAACACGCCGGGCACGGCCAGCGAGGCGCGCATCGACAGGAACAGGGGCGTGTCGACCAGTTCCACCAGCTCGCCATTGACCAGGTCCGACGCCACCGAGCGGAAAGGCAGCGGCAGCTGGCTGGCGGGGCGGTCGCGCATGCCGGCCGGGAGCAGCCGGTTCAGGGCCATTTCCAGCGCCGCATTGCTGGCCGCCGCCGGCGGCGTGGAAATGCCGTTGCGGCTGGTGCCGAACTCGATGCGCGACGGCAGCAATAAATCTTCCTCGCGGCGGCGGAACGCCAGTTCGTCGCGCGGCGGCCGGTCGGCCACCACGCGCGCCCAATTCGTCTCGCGCGCCATCTTTTCCAGGTCCGCCACGGAAGCGCCGGCCGCATACGCGCCGCCCACCACGCCGCCCATGCTGGTGCCCACCACCATGTCGATCGGCACGTGCAGCTCCTGCAGCACTTTCAGGACGCCGATATGCGCGAGACCGCGCGCCCCGCCGCCCGACAGCACGAGGGCGATGCGCGGGCGTGCAGGCGCAGGAAGGGCCTGGGCGGAAATGGAGGTGGCGGTGGCAGCGGGTACGTCAGCGGCGGCGCCGGCTTGCGGCAAGGCGCACAGCGCCGCCACGCAGCCCGCCAGGACGGCACGGATCGAGAACATGAAGACTCCTGTGGCGATGGCGGCACGACGCCATCGGCAAAATACGATAAAAACGGTCTATTGCGAAGGCGGTACGCTGCCGCTCACCTGCGGCGGCGCCGGCATCGTGGTGGCCGGGCGCGGCTGCTCCATCGGCAGCGGCGGCGGCACCAGGTTCGTCGCTGGCGCGGGTGGGGGAACTGGCGCCGGGGCGGCGGACACGGGCCCCGGCAAGGCCAGCGCCTTGTCATCGGCCACCAGATCGATGCGCTTGCTCACGCCGCCGTCGCGCAGCAGCACATGGCGCGCGTGCACTTCCAGCACCGTCACGCCTGGCACCACCTCGGCGCCTGCGGGCAAGGCCACGGACGGCTTGCCATCGGTCGAGATGATGGCCACGCTGCCGCGGCCATTGCTGGCGGCCACCACGCCCTTGAGCTGGTAGTTGCTGGCCGTGGCCACGCTGACCTGGCCGCCGAACAGCGCGGCGCCCGCCTCCACGCTGGCATCCTGCACCACCGGATTGGCGGGCGGATTGATCGGGCGTTGCGGCGCCTTGAACAGCTGCATGGCCCAGTAGGCCAGCGACACGGACAGCGCCACGACGGCGAGCAGACTTACAAATTGGGGCAAACGCTTCATGGTTTCCTTGATATTTCTCTTAACGCACCAGCTGATTAATCTCGATAATCGGCATCAATACGGCCAGCACGATCAGCAGCACCACCACGCCCATGGCAAGGATCAGGGCCGGCTCCAGCAGACCGGCAATCGTCAGGGTGCGGCGTTCCAGGTCCTGCTCCTGCGCGCTGGCGGCGCGTTCGAGCATGGCCGGCAGCTCGCCCGTGATTTCGCCCGCGCGTATCATGTGGATCAGCATGGGCGGAAAATGCTTTTGCGCCGACAGCGCGCGCGCCAGGCTCACGCCCTCGCGCACGGCGCCGCTGGCGTCCGCCACCAGTTCCTGCATCGCCACGTTGGTGAGCGTGTCGCGGCTGGTGTCGAGCGCGCGCAGGATAGGCACGCCGGAGCCCGTGGTAATGGCCAGGGTGCTGGCAAAGCGCGCCGTGTTCAGGCTGCGCTCGAATTTTCCATACAAGGGCGCCGTCAGCAGCCAGGTATGCCAGCGCCGCTTCAGCGCCGGCTGCTGCAGCGCGCGGCGCCAGGCGAACCAGGCGCCAATCAGGACGATGCCCACCACGATGCCGTAATGGCGCACGAAATCCGACAGCGCCAGCATGATCACCGTCAGCATGGGCAGCTTCTGCTTGGTATTGGCAAAAACAGAGACGATCTGCGGCACCACGTAGGTGAGCAGGAAGATGACGATGGAAAACGCCACCACCGTGACGATGGCCGGATAGGTAAAGGCCAGCTTGACCTTCTGCACCAGCGCATTGCGCCGCTCGATGTAGTCGGCCAGGCGCGCCAGCACGCGCGACAAATGGCCGATCTGCTCGCCCGACGCCACCAGCGCCCGGTAGATTTCCGCAAAATCGCGCGGGTGGCGCGCCAGCACGTCGGAAAACGCGGCGCCGCCGATCACTTCCGAGCGGATCGAGGCGATCAGGTCGCGCAGGTAGGGCCGCTCGGCCTGTTCCAGCAGTGCGGAAAAGGCCTGCTCCAGCGGCAGGCCCGCTTCCAGCAAACTGGCCAGCTGGCGCGTAAACAGGGCCAGCTCGGTGTTTGAGAGGCGCTCGCCGAAGCCGCGCCGTTTGGTCACGCCGGCGGCGTCGACCTGCGCGGCGATCGGCTCGACGGCCAACGGCACCAGGCCTTGCACGCGCAGCTCGGCGCGCGCGGAACGGGGACTGTCGGCATTGAGCACGCCCTTGCGGGTGGCGCCCTGGGCGTCGACGGCTTCATAACGGAATGCGGGCATGGTGGCGGGCCTAGTCTTTGGTCACGCGCAGCAACTCGGCCTGCGTGGTGGTGCCGTCGCGCAGCCAGCGTTCGCCGTCGTCGCGCATGCTCGTCATGCCGTCCTGCAGGGCGACGGCGCGCACTTCCGCCTCCGACGCGCGGTTGTGGATCTGCGCGCGGATCTGTTCCGTCGTGCGCAGCAGTTCATATACGCCCACGCGGCCCTGGTAGCCCGTCTGGCCGCAATGCTCGCAGCCGACCGCCTGCCAGTACTGGCCGTCGAAGGTCTTGCAGGAGCCGCACAATTTGCGCACCAGGCGCTGCGCCAGCACGCCCAGGAGCGACGACGACAGCAGGAACGGTTCGATGCCCATGTCGAGCAAGCGCGTGACGGCCGCCGAAGCGTCGTTCGTGTGCAGGGTCGCCAGCACCAGGTGGCCCGTCAGCGAGGCCTGCACGGCGATCTGCGCCGTTTCCAGGTCGCGGATCTCGCCGATCATGATCACATCGGGATCTTGCCGCAAAATCGCCCGCAACGCCTTGGCAAATGTCATGTCGATGCGCGGATTGACTTGCGTCTGGCCCACGCCGGCCAGGTCGTACTCGATCGGGTCTTCCACCGTCAGGATGTTCGTCGTCGTGGCGTTGAGCATCGACAGCGCCGCATACAGCGTCGTCGTCTTGCCCGAGCCGGTGGGACCGGTGACGAGCACGATGCCGTGCGGCTGCGTGATCAGGCCGTCGAACTGCTTCAGCATGGGCGCGCTCATGCCCAGGTGCTGCAGGTCGAGGCGGCCCGCTTCCTTGTCCAGCAAGCGCAATACGGCCCGTTCGCCATGCCCGGTGGGCAGGGTCGAGACGCGCACGTCGACGGGCTTGCCGCCCACGCGCAGGGTGATGCGGCCGTCCTGCGGCAGGCGTTTTTCCGCGATATCGAGCTGCGCCATGATCTTGATGCGCGAAATCAGCGAACCGTGGATGGCCTTGCGGGGGCGCACCACGTCGCGCAGGCTGCCGTCGATGCGGAAGCGCACGACGGAGGTCTGCTCGAACGGCTCGATATGGATGTCGGAGGCGCCTTCGCGCAGCGCCTGCGTCAGCAAGGCGTTGATCATGCGGATGACGGGCGCGTCGTCGGATGATTCGAGCAAGTCCTCGATGGCCGGCACGTCCTGCAGCAGCTTGGTCAAATCCAGGTCGGCGTCGAATTCATCGGCCATCTGCGAGGCGTCGCCGCCCCCGCCCGCGTAGGCGCCGGCAATGGCCGCATCAAGCTCGGGACGCGGCAGCACCGTCAATTGAATCTGGCCGAAACGGCGCGACACTTCGGCAATGGCCGCCGGCGCCGTCGATGCGGCCACCAGCACCTCGACGGGGGCGCCGTCCTGCGCGCCGGGCCGGGCCAGCAGGCCAAAATCGCGCGCGTAGGCGTAGGGAAGCAGATTGCTCATGACTGTCCCATCACTTCTGCGGCTGCTGCTGATATTGCTGCAGCAGCGGCTGCGGCGGCGTGGCCGCGTTGGCCGGCGCGCCTGGCGGCGGCACCGGAGCCGGCGGCACGGGACGCGTCACCATGCTGCCGCCCACCGGCTGGCCATCCTGCAGGGCCGGCAGCACGGGCGTACCGAGGTCCTTCAGCATCAAGTTGCCCGTGGCCGGCACGGCGGCCGTCTCGGCCGAGCGCATGTAGTCGTAGCGGTCGGCCGCCAGGCTGCCGCTCTGCTCCTTGTTGCGCACGATGACGGGGCGCAGGAAAATCATCAGATTCGTTTTCTTGCGCTCGCGCGTCTGGTACTTGAACAGGTTGCCCAGCAAGGGGATATCGCCCAGGCCGCGCACTTTTTCCGCATTGTCGCCCGTGCTGTCCTCGATCAGGCCGCCGAGCACGATGATCTGGCCATCGTCGGCCAGCACATTGTTTTCGATCACGCGGTTGTTGATGGTGATGCCGCTGACGGCCGTCGACGTGGATTTGTCCACGCTCGACGTCTCGTGATAGATGCCCAGCTTGATGGTGCCGCCCTCGGAAATCTGCGGACGCACCTTCAGGGTCAGGCCCACTTCCTTGCGGTCGATGGTCTGGAACGGGTTCGTGTTGGTGCCGGCCGTGCTCGTGTACTGGCCCGTCAGGATAGGCACGTTCTGGCCCACCTTGATGGTCGCCAGTTCGTTGTCCAGGGTGATCAGGTTCGGCGTCGACAGGATGTTGGCGTTGCCGTCCGATTCCAGCGCATGCGCCACGGCGCCCAGGCCCAGCGCGCCGTTGATCTGCTTGAAGATGCCCAGGGTCAGGCCGCCCGTGGGCAGGGTCTTGCCACCACCGGTGGCGATGGCGGCGATATTGTTGTTGGTGCCGCCGGCGAACGACTGCAGCGCGCCCACGCGGTAGTTGCTGGTGCTGTCGCCGGAAAGCCCCAGCCACTGCACGCCGAACTCGGACGCCTTGGCCGACGTCACTTCGACGATCAGCGCCTCGATGTAGACCTGGGCGCGGCGCACGTCGAGCTGGTCGATCACGGCGCGCAGGTTGCGGTAAACCGCCTCGTTGCAGGTCAAAATCAGGGTATTCGTCGAGGCGTCAGCCTGGATGAAGCCGGCCGCCCCGCCCGAGGACAGCTGCTGCGGACCGTTGCTCAGCGCAGCGCCGCCCGTGGTGCCGCTCTGCGTATTGCCACCCAGCCCGGTGCTGTTCATGCCGCTGTTGGTCTGGCTGATCTGGTTGTTCATGTTCTGGTTGCCGATGCCCTGCTGCGCCGTGGCAGCCGTGCCGTCCGACGTCACCACCGAGCGCAGGGTCTGCGCCAGCTTGGTGGCGTCCGCATTCTTGAGGTACACCACGTGCACATTGCCCAGCTGCGTGGTGGGCTGGTCCAGCTTCGAGATCAGCGACTTGGCCAGGTTGGCGCGCGCCGCCGATGGCGCGCGCAGCACCAGCGAATTGGTGCGCGGGTCGGCCAGCACGGATACCTTGCCCGCATCGCCCGCCGCGCCGGCGCCGGCGCTGCCGCCCTCCATCAGTTTATTCACCATCGAGGCCAGGTCGGAAGCGATGGCGTAGCGCACGGGGATCACGTCCAGGTCCGTCGAGGCGGGCACGTCGAGCGCGGCGATGATCTTCGCCAGGCGCTTGAGGTTATCCGCGTAATCGGTGATCACCAGCGAGTTGTTGCCCGGATTGGCGTTGATCGTGTTGTTTGGCGAAATCAGCGGCCGCAGCACGGCCAGCAGGTTGGCCGACGATTCGTAATTCAGGTAAAACACCTGGGTGGCGATCTGGTCGCCCTTCACCTGGCTGGCGCCATTGCCCACCTGGGTCGGCACGGATTGCAGCTTGGCGTCCGCTTCCGGCACCACCTTCGCGTAGCCGTCGCCGGAGACCACGGCGTAGCCCTGCAGGCGCAAGGCGGAAGCGAGCAGCGCGAAGGCCTGCGTCTTGCTGATCGATTTTTCCGACACCAGCGTGATCGTGCCCTTGACGCGCGGGTCGATGACGAAATTGATGTTGGTGTAATGCCCCACCGCCTTGATCACCGATTCGATGTCGGCGCCGACGAAATTGAGCGCCGCCTCATCGCCGGGCGCGGCCCAGACGGGCGCCGGCATGCCGGCCACGGAACAGCACAGCAAGGCGGCGGCCGACAGGCGGCGCAGCGAGAAGGAGAAGGTATTTGGGCTCACGGATGATTTTTTCATTGTCTAAACTCTAAGGCGATGATGTTCTTTTCGCTATTGCTACGGCGCTGTCCCAGCAAATTCAACAAACTCGCCAAGGTCTCTTCATATCCTGCTGCGGCCTGGGCCTGGCCGGAAAACTGCATGCGGCCCTGATTCAGGCTGCCGCTGCCGTCGAGCAGCAGCGGTCCTTTGATCGAGCGCAAGGTCAATGTCGCCTGCTGCCCCTGCCAATCGAAATCGAGTTCATAACTGCCCAGCGGACGCAAGGATGACAGGCGCGAGGCCATGTCCGTCATCTGCAAGGTGGTGCGGCCGATGGCGGAAAACTGCCGCTGCTCCAGGGCCAGCTGCAAGGTGCTCCACGACAGGCGCATGCTGCCCGTCGGCGCCACGGTATTCAACGGCGCACCGAGGCCGCCCAGGCCATCGGCCGGCAGCAGCAGGGCCGCCGGGCTGACCTGCCAGTGCGACCACGAGCCGCGCAGGTTGACCGGCTGCGACAGCGCTTGCGGATTCTGCAATTCCACGTCCACCGCGCCCCACAGCACCGAGGGCGAAATGCGCCAGCCGAAGCGCCCCGGCAGCAGCGGCGTCACGGCGCCGTTCGCGCTGGCCGCCCCGCCGATAAAGGCCGAGCCGCGCCACAGGGTACCCTGCGCGTCGCCCAAGGTCAAACGTCCGCCCGTCTGCTTTTCCACGATGCCCGCCACCCAGCCGGCCGGGAAAAACACCAGCAGGGTGAGGCAGACGCTGGCGACGATGGCCAGCAGCCATCCGAACAGGCGCATCATCGCGTCGCGCCCGGGCTCTGGTGCAGGCTCAGGGTGGCGTCCACCTGGCCCGCCTGGTTCTGCGCCGTGATCTTCGCTTCCTGCACGGCGATGCGGCCTTCGCGGCGCAAGCCGTCAAGCCACAGCATGACACTGGCGAACGGCACGCCGTTCAGCTGCACGCGCGCATACTCTCCCGTCAGCGACAGCGATTGGGGCGTCAGGCCGCGCGCCTTGAGCGATGCGTCGAGGCTTTCCCGGCTCATGGGGGCCACCTGCACGGGCGCCTGGCGCGCCAGCTCGCCCGCCTCGCGCGCCAGCGCCTGCAGCTGGGCCGCGTTCTGGCGCAGCTCGGGCAAGCTCTTTTGCAGTTCGATGCGGCCCGTCCACGCCGGCTCGAAAAACACCGCATAGACGAGGGCCAGGCCCGCCACCACGCCGCCGAGGGTCAAGAGCTTGCGCTCCTGCGGCGTGCGCGCGGCCCAGAATGCCTGTACGGCCTGCTGCTGCCCCACCAGCGCGGCACGCGCCTTGTTCACTGCTGCACTCATGCTTTTGCTCCCGTGGCCGGCGTGATCTTCCACACGCCCGGCTCCGTTTCATTCAAGGACAGCTTGCGCGCGGCCAGGCCATCGCGCACCTGCGCCTGGGCGCTGGCGGTGATCATGTCCGGCTTCAGCCGCACGATCAGGCTGCGCTCGCGGTATTCCAGCGACGCCACCACGCCGCGCCCGGCCAGGCCTCCCAGCGCCTCGCCCAGCGCCGCGCTCATGCTGGTGAAGTCATCCATGCTGGCCTGCCCCCCCTGCAGGCGGGCGGCAGCGATATTGCGCCGCATCTGCTCCGCTTCCAGGCCGAACACGGGCGCCTCGTTCGGATACGCGGCCTTGAAGGTCTGCTGCATCGAGGTGCGCACGGTGGCCGCCTCGCGCTTCAGACGCATCCATTCGATATTCATGCCGGCCAGGTTGACCACCACCGTCAGCAGGGCCAGGCGGATGGGCCAGCGCCAGCGGCGCCAGTCGGTGGACGATCCCGTGGCCGTGCCCAGCGCGGCGGCCAGGTCCAGCCCCGCGCCCCTGGCACCGGCGATCCAGTGCGCCCAGTGGTCGGGCGCCACCGTCACGCCCTCCATGCCGGCGGCCAACTCTTGATATTGCGCAAGCTCGGCCTGCGCCACGTACACCGTCAGGGGCACGTCGCCGGCAAACGCGCGCGTCGTCAGCAGCGCCTGCTGCGGCTGGGCCGGCAGCACCAGGCCCAGCCCTTCCTGCGGCGCCTGGCGCAAGGCCAGCTCCAGGCCGTCGCCGGCCGCTTGCAGGGACGCCGTCACGCTGCCCGGTTGCAAGGGCAGGCACAGCTGGGACGGCAGCAGCGCCACCTTGCGCGCACCCTGCGCCAGCAAGGCTTGCACGAGTACCTCGGCCCAGGCGCGCTGCGCCACGGCCACCGTGCGCATGCCGGCAGCGTCGGGCGCGCCGGCGGCCAGCAGGCAATCCTGGGCGTCGCCGAGAATGTGCTCTTCCACCAGTCCCGGCAGGGCCGCGCGCAAACGGGCGCCGGCCAGCGGCGGGGTTTTCAGGCGCAGCAGGGTCACGTCGGCCGCCGCCAGCAGCAGCACCACCTGCTTGGCGCCGGCGATCAGCTGGCCCAGGCTGCCCAGCGGCGCACTGCCCTGCTGCAGCAAGACACCGCCGTCGCCAGCCAGCACGAAGGAGCAGGCCGGCGCGCCGTCGGTGGACGCCTTGGCCGGGTGGCGGATATACAAAGTTGTCAAAATGACTCGCTTTCAGGGGTTAATTTTCCCGCAACCAGACGAGGCTGGTGGTGCGCTGCGGATCCGTTTTACGATTGACGAGCGCCACGGCATCGAGGGCGGCGCGGTCCAGCCGCACGCGGATGACGGTGAGGAAGTAGCGGCTCTTCACGTCAAGCTCGATGCCCTCAATCAATGCGGCATTAATATTATTCTGGAAATTTAACTTATCGACAAACTTTTTACGCGGATTGCTCAGGGTCAGGGCGCTGGCTTCGGATAGCGACAGCATCGTCACGGCCGCCAGCACCTCGGCCGGTGCCGTATTGACGTTGACTGGCGTCAATTCCGGCAGGACGATGATGAAATCGCGCAACTTTTCGATGATTTGCGGCGTATAGCCGGGCACGGCCAGCAAATCCTCGATTTGCGTAAACGCCACCGGCTCGCTGCCGCCGCCTGTGGCCGCGGGGGCGGCGGGTGTCTTGCCATCGTTGCCGGCGCTGCGCGGTTTCGGCCGCGCGCGCAGCACGGCATCGGCCGTGGCCTGCGCCAGGGAACTATCGAGCTGCAAGTTCGACAGCAGGCGCTGGTAGGCCTGCACATAGGGCTGGCTGACGATGCCCGTGGCGGTGGCCAGATTGGTGATATTGAAACGCGCCTGCGCGTCGAGCGCGCGGCCCGAGACGGTGGCGTCGAATTTTTCCGTGTCGACCTTTTCGCGGTCGACGTAATCGTCGAGCCGCGCTTCCTCGATGGGCGTGGCCCATACGCCGTCGAGGGCCGTCAGCGAGGGATTGTCCTGGCGCAGCCAGAAGCGGGCGAAATCGACCATGCCGCGCATGGCCCACTGCGTCTGCAGGCGCAGGCGCTGGTTTTCCATCGAGCGCACCTGCACCTGCTGCTGCCAGAACAGGCTGGCGACGACGGTAATGGCCAGCGCCGTCAGCAGCAGGGCCGTGATGACGGCCACGCCGCGCTGGCGCGCAGGGCGAACAAACGGCTTCATCCCGGCCCCAATAAAAAGACTTTGGACAGGCCCGCGTCCTGGCCCGGCATCTGCAGGGTCACTTCCAGGCCCGGGACCTGCGTGGAGATGGTGGCGCCGGCCGTCAGCACGTTCCAGGCGCCGTTGCTCCAGCCGCGCATGACCATGCTGTCGACGCCGCGCATCAGGGCCACGTCGGCGCTGGACGTATCGGTATCGTCGCGCGCCGCCTGCCACAGGGTGTCGAGCACGGCCAGGTCGCGCGTGCCGTTCGACTCGCGCCGCGTCAGCACGCCGCCACGCAGACGGTAAGTGACCACTTGCAACTGCTGCGGCTCCTGTTCCGATGCGGCCAGGCGCACCAGGGTCAGGCGGTCGTTTTCCGCCGTCAGGTTGACGCGGCCATTGAGCAGATTGTTGTTCAAGCCGGCGCCGGCCAGGTGGTCGCAATCGCTCTGCATCTGGGCAAATGCCAGCTGCATGCCGCGCGCCTGCTCCAGCTGGCTCGACAGCACTTCGCGCGAACGCACGATGCTGTCCAGGCCGCGCCAGCCCAGCACGGCGACCATGGCCAGGATGCCGATCGCCACGAGCAGCTCGATCAGCGTGAAACCGGCGGAGAGCGTGCGGCGCGCCATCAGTCGTTAAAGGAAAGCAAGACCAGGCGCACGATGCGCCGGGCCGGGTATTGCACGTCGTACACGTTCACGCGCACCTGGCGGATGCGGGGATTCGGCGTGGCCACCACTTCCTCCTCGCAGATGAGTTTTAAATCGCCCTGCGGGCAGTCGACCGTGCGCTTGCCCGTCTGCGGGAAGGTTTTCGCCAGGCGCAAGCGCACCAGGTGGTTTTCCGCCGACCAGGTCGCCATCATGGCGCTGCGCAAGCCGTCGCTGTTCTGCGTCAGGCTGCCCACGGCGCGCAAGGAGGCGCCCAGGGCCGTGCCGACGATGACGAGGGCCACCAGGACTTCCAGCAAAGTGAAGCCGCGCTGGCGAGGTTGTCGGGTAAAGGCCATCATTGCTCGACCGTGAAATGGCCGATGCCGTCGGCGCGGATGGCCACGCTGCGCTCGCCGCTGGCCAGGGTCAGCACGAAAGGCTTGTCGACCGGCTCGCGGCCGAAGATGATGCGCAGCGGCTGGGCCACGCTGTTCGACGGCTGCACGCTGAGCAGCATCGGCGTATTGGTAAACGCCCGCTCGCGCAGCAAATCGTCCTGCGTCACGGGTTGCCACAGCTTTTCATTAAGCACCAGGAAACGGTATTGATTTTCGTCCGCCTCGAACGCCACCTGGCGGCTGCGCACGATGGCTTCGTCGCGCGCCAGCTGCAGCAGCAGGGCGATGCGCTCGGCTTCCTTTTGCAAGGCTTGCTGGCCATTCGGCATGGCGTTGAGCGACACCAGCCCCAGGGTGACGCCGATGATGACCATCACCACCAGCAGCTCGATCAGCGTGAAGCCGCGGCTGCGGGAGGGACGCCCGTGTGTCATGGCGCGCATGAGCATGGCATGGAAAAGCGGAAGGGCTTACTGGTCCCAGGAGCCGATATCGGCATCATCGCCGCTACCGCCGGGCTGGCCATCGGCGCCCAGCGAAATGATGTCGACTTCGCCTTTGATGCCCGGCGACAGGTACTGGTAAGGATTGCCCCAAGGATCTTTCGGCATCTTTTCCAGGTAGCCGCCCGCTTTCCAGCCATTCGCGGCCGGGCCCGTCGTCGGTTTTTCCACCAGGGCGCGCAAGCCCTGCTCGGTGGTCGGATAGCGCTGGTTGTCCAGGCGGTACAGTTTCAGCGCTTGCATCACGGTGGCGATATCGACTTTCGCCGCCGCCACTTTCGACTCGCCCGTGCGGGCGATCAGCTTGGGCACCACCAGCGACGCGAGGATACCCATGATCACCACCACGACCATGATTTCGATCAAAGTGAAGCCGCGCGCGCGGCGCTGGCGTATCGGACGGTTTGCTGCGTTTTGCATAAGAAAGTGAGAAGAAGGTGAGTAATGAAGGCAGAGTATAAAGCGGAAATATGACAAAGCCTGTCATATAGGGAAAAATTTGTGCGGCAGCTGTCAGGCCGGCAAGACCACTTCGCCGCAGACGGCGCAGCCGGGGTCGCGCGCCACGCGCATGCTGCTCCATTCCATGTGCAGTCCGTCGAGCAGCAACAGGCGCCCGGCCAAGGATTCGCCCGCGCCCATGATGAGTTTCAGGGCCTCGGCCGCCTGCATGGCGCCGACCACGCCGACCAGCGGCGCGAACACGCCCATGGTCGAGCACGCCTCGTCCGTGAATTGCTGGTCCTGCGGAAACAGGCAGCAATAGCAGGGCTGCGTGCCCGTGCGCGGGTCGAACACGCTCACCTGCCCGTCGAAACGGATCACGGCGCCCGACACCAGCGGCACCTTGTGCGCCACGCAAGCGCGGTTGACGGCATGGCGCGTGGCGAAGTTGTCGGTACAGTCAAGCACCACCGTGCTGGAGCAGACCAGTTCGGCCAGGCGCGCGCCGTCCAGGCGTTCCTGCAAGGCAATGATGGCTATCTCGGGATTGATGCCGGTCAAGGTTTCGCGCGCCGACAGCACTTTCGGCTGGCCCACGCGCTGCGTGGTGTGGGCGATCTGGCGCTGCAGATTGGTCAGGTCGACCGTGTCGTCATCGACCAGGGTCAGCCTGCCGACGCCGCTGGCGGCCAGGTACATGGCGGCCGGCGAACCGAGTCCGCCGGCGCCGATCACCAGCACGTGTGCGTCGAGCAAGGCTTGCTGGCCTTCGATGCCGATCTGATCAAGCAGGATGTGGCGCGAGTAGCGCAGCAATTGATGGTCGTTCATGGCGGCGACTACGGTTTTTGCACCGGAATCTTCTTGTCATCGGCCTTGATGTCGGAAGCAATTTCCGGCTTGGCGCCGATCTTCTCCACCTTCGGGTCCACCTTGGCCAGCTGCACCGGCAAGCCCTGGAAATGGTTCAAGGCTTGCTGCAGCTGGAAATCGTCCTTGGCGCCGTATTCGAGCGGCTTGCGTTTTTTCGCCGTGGCGATCAGGCGCTGCTCCGCTTCCAGCTGCTCGTGCATGCCTTCCATCGTCGGCTTGGCCGCTTCCGGCTTGCCGTCGTCGCTGCTCAGGTGTTTTTCCAGGTCCGCCTCGCGCACGCGCAGGCTGTTCCAGCCGTCGCCCTCGGCCGTTTCATCGACCAGCAGGTCGGGCACGATGCCGCGCGCCTGGATGGCCCGGCCTTTCGGCGTGTAATAGCGGGCCGTCGTCAGCTTGACGGCCGTGTCGGCCGTGATCTGGCGCAAGGTTTGCACGGAACCCTTGCCGAAGGTTTGCGTGCCGATGACGGTGGCGCGCTGGTAATCCTGCAGGGCGCCGGCGACGATTTCCGAGGCCGAGGCGGAACCGGCATTGACCAGCACCACGAGCGGCACGGTTTTCAGGGCAGCCGGCAGCTTGGCCAGCGGATCGGCCTTGGCGCCCGGCGGCGCATAGAATTCGCGGCGGCCATAGAACACCTGCTTCGACTCGGGCAGCTGGCCCTTGGTCGAGACGATGATGGAATTGCCTGGGAGAAATGCCGTCGCCACGCCGATAGCGCCCGGCACGACGCCGCCGGGGTCATTGCGCAAGTCCAGCACCAGGCCCTTGAGCTTGGGGTCTTGCGCATACAGCGCGTTGATCTTTTTGACCATGTCGTCGACGGTCGGTTCCTGGAACTGGGCGATGCGCAGCCAGGCATAGCCGGGCGCGACCATCTTGGCCTTGACGCTCTGCACGCGGATTTCCTCGCGCACGATGGGGAAGACCAGCGGTTTGCTCTCGCCCTTGCGCGACATGGTCAGCACCAGCTTGCTGCCGGGCTGGCCGCGCATCTTCTTGATGACTTCTTCCAGCTGCATGCCCTTGAGCGGCAGATTGTCGAGGCGGGTGATGAAATCGCCCGCCAGGATGCCGGCCTTCGCGGCGGGGCTGTCCTCGATGGGCGAGACGACTTTCACGTAGCCGTCTTCCATGCTCACTTCGATGCCGATGCCGACAAACTTGCCCTGCACGCTTTCGCGCATTTCCTTGAAGGCATTCTTGTCGAGATACACGGAATGCGGGTCCAGCGAGGACACCATGCCGGATATGGCTTCCGTCAACAGTTTCTTGTCCTCCACCTTCTCGACGTAATCGGACTTGATCAGGCCAAACACGTCCGACAACTGGCGCAGCTCGTCGAGCGGCAGCGGGGCATTCGTGATTTTCTGCGCCACGGCCGGGAACTGCAGCGACATGCCGATGCCGGCCAGGACGCCCAGACCGATCAGGCCGATACTTTTGACTTTGATGCCCATGATTTCTTCACAATCTACAAATACGCTGGGGAACTTAAAACTTCACCCAGGTGGCTGGATCGAAGGCGCGGCCCTGATGACGCAATTCAAAGTATAGCCCTGATTCCTCGTTGCCGCCGCTGTTGCCCGCGCTGGCAATGGTGTCGCCGCCCTTGACGGCATCGCCGACCCGTTTCAGCAAGGACTGGTTATTGCCATAAATACTCATGTACTGGCCGCCGTGGTCGACGATGATCAGGTTGCCGAAGCCGCGCAGCCAGTCGGAAAACACGACGCGGCCGCCGGCGATGGCGTGGATGTCGCTGCCTTCGCCCGTGCGGATGAACACGCCCTTCCAGCTGGGGCCGTCACCGCGCTTGCTGCCGAAACGGGCGGCGATCTTGCCCGCCACGGGCGCGCGCAGCTGCCCTTTCAGGCTGGCAAAGGCGCCGGCCGGCGCGGCCGGACCCAGGCTCGGGCGTTCCGGCTCCGGTGCCGGCTTCGGTTCGGGCTTGGGCGCCACCTTGGCCACTTGCGGCGGCTCGTCGTCGTCGATCGGTTCGAGTTTGACGGGCGGCGCTGGCGGCGTCTGCGGCTTGATCTTGCCCGATTTGTTCTGTTGCTCCTTGGCAATGCGCTCGCGTTCGGCCTGGGCCTGGGCGGCCTTGGCGCGCGCGGCCAGCAGACGTTCGCGCTTCTCTGCGGCGATCTTGGCGTCGGCGGCCGCTTTCGCGGCGGCGCGCTGCTCGGCCAGCAATTGCTGGCGTTTCTTTTCGGCCGCGGCGGCGGCGGCCTGCTCCTCGATCAGCTTGGCCAGCTTGTCGACCAGGTTGCCCATGCGCTGTTCATCGCGCTCGACATTGCCCGCTTCCTTGCGCTGCGCCACCAGGCGCTGCGACAAGCTCGTCAGCAAGGCGGCACGGCGCGCCTTTTCCTGCACCAGCAGGGCTTTCTGGTCGCGCTCTTCCTGCGCGATCTCTTCCAGCTCATCCTTGGCGTTCTGCACGTCCGCCTGGTTTTTCTCCACGGCCAGCAAGTTGGCGCGCAAGGCTTCCAGCAGGCGCGCCTGCGCCTGCGATACATAGGCCATCAATTGCAGGTCGCGGTTGATGCGGTTCGGGTTATCGCCCGACAAGAGCAGCTTGATGCGGTCCTCGTTGCCGGCGACATATTGTTCACGTAGCAACTTCGACAGCTGCGTCTTTTGTTTGTCGACCGTAGCCGTCAGCTGCTGGTGTTCCTGCCCCAGCGCCGTCAGCTTCACGCCCGTCTCGCTCTGCTCCTGCGCCAGGTCGCGCAAGGCGCGGTTGGCGTTGGAAATGGCCTCTTCCGACTCGGCCAGGGTATCGGCCGCGTCATCCTTGGCGCTTTCCGTGCGGCTGATGTCGCGCTTGAGCGCCGTCAGCTTTTGTTGCAATCCGGCACGTTGTGCTTCCGCGGCCGCCTTCTGCTTGCTGCGTTCGGTGGGTTTGGCGCCATGCGCGGCGCCGCTGGACACCAGCAGCGCCGCGCACAGCAGGGCAGCGGCGCGCCACGCCGGCAGGGGTGTTTCAGCAGAGGGGGCGATGGCTGTGCCGCGGAAGAAAGACAACAAGTTACTTGGCCTTCCCTTGGTTCGCCACGGCCGCTTGCGCTGCCGCAATCGCTGCCGGGTCGCCCAGGTAGTAGTGACGGATCGGTTTCAGGTCGGCGTCCAGTTCATACACGAGCGGCTGGCCGTTCGGGATGTTCAGGCCGACGATATCGCTGTCGCTGATGCCGTCAAGCATCTTGATCAGGGCGCGCAGGCTGTTGCCGTGGGCCGAGATGATGATCTTCTTGCCGGCGCGGATGGCCGGGGCGATTTCCTCGTCCCAGGCCGGCATCACGCGTGCCACGGTGTCTTTCAGGCATTCGGTCAGCGGAATCGATGCCTTCGGCAGGCCGGCATAGCGCGGATCGTTGTACGAAGCGCGGTCGTCGTTCGCTTCCAGCGGCGGCGGCGGCGTGTCGTAGCTGCGGCGCCACACCAATACTTGCTCGTCGCCATACTTGGCGGCCGTCTCGCCCTTGTCCAGGCCTTGCAGGGCGCCGTAGTGGCGCTCGTTCAGGCGCCAGTCGTTCTTGATCGGCAGATACATCATGTCCATCTCGTCGAGCGCCAGCCACAGGGTGCGGATGGCGCGCTTCAGGACGGAAGTGTAGGCCACGTCGAACGTAAAACCTTCCTGCTTGAGGATCTGGCCGGCGGCCCTGGCTTCGTTGACGCCCTTTTCCGTCAGATCGACGTCGGTCCAGCCGGTGAAGCGGTTATCGAGGTTCCAGGTGGACTCGCCGTGACGCATGAAAACGATTTTGTACATAGTTCTATCTTCTCAAGGGGGTTCAAATCAAAAAAGCAAAACGTAAAAAGACCTCGTCCAGCTTCTATTTTATAATGCGCGGATTGACTTAAACCATTGGACCCTACGTGAAATTCATTATCGACCACATTTTTCTGTTTGCCATCGTCATTATTTCCGGCGGCGCCCTCCTCTGGCCACTGCTGTCGATGCGCGGCAAGCGCGCGACCGTGCTGGAAGTCACGCAACTGATCAACCGTGGCAAGACCATCATCGTCGACGTGCGCAGCGCGGAAGAATTCGCCACGGGCCACTTGCCTGACGCCAAAAATATTCCGCTGCCGGAACTGGCAAAGCGCCTGGGCGAGCTGGAAAAATTCAAAACGCGCCCCATTGTAGTGGTTTGCCAGAAAGGTTCGCGTTCGGCAACGGCCGTCGGCCTGCTGGGCAAAGCCGGTTTCGCTGAGGCAACGAGCCTGGAAGGCGGCCTCGACGAATGGAAAAAGCAGGGTTTGCCATTGAAAACCCTGTCGCTGGCGAAGTAAGCCGGCATTTAACTAGAAGGAATCATCATGACTGTCCCCGTAATTGTGTATAGCACCGCCGTGTGCCCGTATTGCGTGCGCGCCGAGCGCCTGCTGGAAGCCAAGGGCGTGGCCGTGCAAAAGATCCGCGTCGACCTGGACCCGGAAGAGCGCATCAAGATGATGGAACGCACGGGCCGCCGCACGGTGCCGCAAATTTATGTGGGCGACACCCACGTGGGCGGATTCGACGATTTGTATGCGCTCGATCAAGCCGGCAAGCTGGACCCCTTGTTAAATGGCACGGCAGCCTGATATAAAGCGGGTTCGAGAAATTGCTTGGTTTTTTGTCGTATTGTTTTGATACAATTGCCTCGCACCTGATCTGGCCGCGCCTATCCGGCGCGGTTTGAATACCGCAAGCACCATATTTGAACGGTGTGCCGTTCTTGTCCTTTACAACGAAAGCGTTCCATGTCTGACGAAAATCTGCAACCAGTCTTCCAAATCCAACGCGTCTACCTGAAAGACATGTCGCTGGAACAACCAAATTCCCCAGCTATTTTCCTGGAACAAGAAGCGCCAGCCATCGAAGTAGCTCTGGACGTGGGCGCTGCGCCTCTGGCCGACGGCATCTTCGAAGCCACCGTGACCATCACCGTCACCGCCAAAGTGGGCGAAAAGGTCGCTTTCCTGGTCGAAGGCAAGCAAGCCGGTATCTTCGAAGCACGCAACATTCCTGCTGATCAACTCGATCCGCTGCTGGGAATCGGCTGCCCGAACATCATCTACCCTTACCTGCGCGCCAACATCGCCGACGTGATCACCCGTGCCGGCTTCCCGCCAGTGCACCTGGCCGAGATCAACTTCGAAGTGTTCTACCAACAACGTCTGCAAGCCATCGCCGACGCTGCCGCCGCTGCTCCAGCAGGCGACGCGACGACGCACTAAGCTGCAGGCAAGACCCCGCCGGCCCCCTGGGGCTGGCCTGACACGGCGGCCTGGCCGCCGTGTTTCGTTAAGGTTCAAAAAATATCATGTTGAAAAGTGCGCTCTTGAGCAAGTTCCGCTGGATGGCCGGCGCCGTGCTGCTGCTGGCCACCGCCGCCAGCCACGCCGTCGATTTCAAGACGGTGGGAGCAAACCCCGCCATTCTGTATGACGCGCCGTCCAGCAAGGGCGGCAAGCTGTACGTGGCGCCGCGCGGCATGCCGCTGGAAGTCGTGCTCAGCTACGGCGAATGGGTCAAGGTGCGCGATGCCAGCGGCGAAATGGCCTGGACGGAAGCGAAGGGCCTGTCCGCCAAGCGCAACGTCGTCGCGCGCGCCGCCAACCTCAAGGTACGCGCCAGCCCCGACGACAATGCCTCGCCCATCATCCTCGTCGACAAGGGCGTGCTGCTGGAACTGAGCGAGCAGCCGAACTCCGGCTGGGTCAAGGTACGCCACAAGGATGGCCAGGCCGGCTACGTCAAGACCAGCGAAGTGTGGGGCCTGTAGGCGCCGTACCCGTTTCTTCCGCTCCACTGAGGTTGCATGCAAGTTTCTCCAGATACATCTCCCGCCGCCAAGGCCCTGTCCCGCAAGATCACCATCCTCGGCGCCGGCGCCTGGGGCACGGCCGTGGCCATGGCCCTGGCCGGCCGCCACGACGTGCTGCTGTGGGGCCGCAACGCGGACGCCATGGCCGCCATGGCCGCCAGCGGCGAGAACAGCTATCTGCCCGGTTTTGCCTTGCCAGCGCAACTGCGCATCAGCGCCGACTTCGACGCGGCCGTGGCGCATGCCAGCGGCGAACAGGGCCTCCTGATCGCCGCCTGCCCCGTGGCGGGCTTGCGCCCCATGCTGCATCAGCTGAAAGACAAGGCCATCGCCAACCTGGTGTGGTTATGTAAAGGATTTGAAGGCGGCACGGGCTTGCTGCCGCACCAGATCGTGCAGGAAGTGCTGGGCGCCAATATCCCCGGCGGCGCCCTGTCCGGCCCCTCGTTCGCGCAGGAAGTGGCGCGCGGCCTGCCGTGCGCGCTGACCATCGCCTCGCACAGTGCGGAACTGCGCGCCGCCGTCGTCTCGGCCTTGCATGGCGGCAACATCCGCGTGTATGCGAGCGACGACCTGGTGGGCGTGGAAGTGGGCGGCGCCGTCAAGAACGTGCTGGCCATTGCCACCGGCGTGGCCGACGGCCTGGGCCTGGGCTTGAATGCGCGCGCCGCGCTGATCACGCGGGGCCTGGCGGAAATCACGCGCCTGGGCACGGCCCTGGGTGGCCAGACGGAAACATTCATGGGCTTGACGGGCATGGGCGACCTGATTCTGACGTGCACGGGCGACCTGTCGCGCAACCGCCGCGTCGGCCTGGGCCTGGCGCAAGGCAAGGCACTGGACGCCATCGTGGCCGAACTCGGTCACGTGGCCGAGGGCGTGCCGTGCGCCAGGGCCGTGCGCGAACTGGCGCGCCGCATGGGCGTCGACATGCCGATCACCAACGCGGTGGCCGGCGTGCTGTTCGATGGCGACTTGCCGCAAGTAATGGTGCAGCAGCTGCTGGCGCGCGATCCGCGCGACGAAGCGGCCTGACGCGGCGAACGGCGCGTCAGCGCCCCGCCTTGGCCATCAAAATCGTCAGCAACACCAGGCTGTCTTCACGCGCTTCCAGCGCGTGCGCCTGGCCGCCGAGCAGGTACAGCATCTGCCCCGGCCCCAGCACGCGCTCGCTGCCGTGCGCCGTCACCGCCACTTGCCCTTGCAGGCATAGCAGGGTGATTTCACCGAGGACATGATGCTCGGGCATGGTCTTGCCCTTGGGCATGCACATGCGGATCAATTCCAGTTCGTCCGTCCTGGCCAGCGCAATGGCGGAAAACTGCGACAGGTCGTCGCCTTCCCCGCGCTGCACGTCGATCACTTGCCCTGAAGTTGCGTGCTGCAGTGCCATCATGTGCTCCTTTCGCCATTACTCGCTGTCTTCCTCCGGCTCTGTCGCGCCGCGCATCCACTCGACCAGCGGCCACGCATCCTTCAAGCCTTCTGCCAGGGTCGACAGCAATTTTTCCGGTTCGTTCACGGGCAGCGGCACTTCAGTCCAGACAAAGAAGCTTTTCAGCTTGATGAATTCGATATGTTCGGCATCCGCATCGAAGCCCTTGGGCGGACGCTGCAATTTGCCTTCATTCTGGATCGTGCCATAACGGGCCTTCAAACGCTTATTTTTCAGCACCTTGGAAAAGCCCGGCGCGTCGTCGACCATGTGCTCGCGCAGCGCCTTCAGGCGCCCGGGCGGCGGCATGTATTCGCCGGCGCCGAACAGCAGGTTGCCCTGGCCATCGATCTGCAGATAATACGTGGGGCCGCCCGCCTTGCTGGGACGGCGCATGTCGTTCGGCGCGATGGCGGCGGAAAAACGCGTCTTATAGGGACTCTTGTCGTGCGCAAAGCGCACGTCGCGGTTGATGCGGAACAAGGCCTTCTTCGGATTGCAATACTTCACGGCCGGGTCAAACTTGCCGAGTTCGCCAATGAGCGACGTCACCAGCGCGAGAAACTCCTCGCGCAGGATGTCGTAGCGGGGCTTGTTCATGACAAACCAGGGACGGTTGTTGTTGTCGCTCAGTTCACGTAAAAATTGGGTCAAATCACGCACATGCATGTGTCAGCTTCCGATCAGCAACTATTTGGAAAGCCCTTTCGGGATGGGGCGCTTGCCCACCACCACGTCGAGCGCCGCTTCGCGATTCTTGCGCAGCACCGTCATTCTAGCTTTTCCGCCGGGCGGCAGTTGGGCGATCAGGTTCAGCATTTCCGTCGTGTCGCCGACGGGCTTGCCTTCCACCGTCAAGAGTATGTCGCCGGGCACGATGCCTGCCTTGTCGGCCGGGCCATTGCGCACCACGCCGGCAATCATGGCGCCGCTCGAGCGCTGCAGGCTGAAGCTGTCCGCCAGTTCCGGCGTGATGTCCTGCGTTTCCACGCCGATCCAGCCGCGCACCACGTGGCCATCCTTGATGATGGCTTCCATCACGGTTTTTGCCGTCGAGACGGGAATGGCGAAGCCGATGCCGACGGAACCGCCGCTTTGCGAGTAGATCGCCGTATTGATACCGATCAAATTGCCGCGCGTATCGACGAGGGCGCCACCCGAATTGCCAAAATTAATGGCCGCATCCGTCTGGATGAAGTTTTCAAAGCTGTTGATGTGCAGATTGTTGCGTCCCAGCGCGGAGATGATGCCCATGGTCACCGTCTGGCCCACGCCGAAGGGGTTGCCGATGGCCAGCACCACGTCGCCCACGCGTGCCTGCTCCGACTGGCCCAGCACGATGGAGGGCAATTTGTCGAGCTTGATCTTGATCACGGCCAGGTCCGTCTCCGGGTCCAGGCCGACGATCTTGGCGGGCGCCTTGCGGCCATCCGTGAGCACCACTTCGATTTCGTCGGCCCCTTCGACGACGTGGTTGTTGGTCAGCACATAGCCTTCATGGCTGACGATGACGCCCGAGCCCAGGCTGTTTTTCAAGTCTTCGTCATCCTCGCCGTCCGGGTCGCGGTCGCCGAAGAAACGTTTAAAGAAGGGATCGCGCGCCAGCGGATGGGCGCCGCGCTTGGGCACTTGCAAGGTGAGGATGTTGACGACGGCGGGCATGGCGCGCGCCGCCGCGTCGCGGTAGGAACCGGGCGCCAGGCTGCTCGACGCCGTTTCCACCACGGGCACCGGCTTGGCGGGAGAGCCCAGCTGCTGCACCCGGCTGGCCGGGCGCAGCGCGCCGTACACAAAGTACAGCGCCAACGCGATCGTCACGGTTTGCGCAAACAATAACCAGAATCGTCGCATACAGTTCTCTGCCCAGGTCAGCCGGCCGGTGCCGGAACGGCTTATTTTGCCAGATTGTTGCTGTTGCGTGCGTTCTGCTGCAGGGAGTCGCGGATTTCACGCAGCAGCACGATGTCTTCCGGCGTGGCCGGCGCCGGCGCCGGCGCAACCGGCTCGCTGCGGCGGGCCTTGTTCATCAGGCGCACCATCTGGAAGATGATGAAGGCGAGAATGATGAAATTGAGCAAAATGGTCAGGAAGTTACCGTAGGCCAGCACGGCGCCCGCCTTTTTCGCTTCCACCAGGGTCATCGTCGTCGCCTGGCCATTCAGGGGCAGGTAGTAATTGGCGAAATCGAGGCCGCCGAAAATGCGGCCGATGGGCGGCATGATGACGTCTTGCACGAGAGAATCGACAATCTTGCCGAAGGCGCCACCGATAATGACACCGACCGCCAGATCGACGACGTTGCCCTTCATTGCAAATTCTTTAAATTCTTGCATCATTGCCATGAATTTCTCCTTCGGATATGTATAAAAAACATGCCGATCATACTATTGATTCCCAGTGCCACCAACTTGTGGTTGTCGGCTGGACCAATTCGGGCACAGTACGACGCATCTAGTTCGAAAGAACTAGCCACCTCCTGCAAAAGTATATAAATTATGGTACAAGCAACGTTTTTGTTTTATTCGTTGTTTGCTTCACTTATAATTTGCGGTTGCCAGAAGTGGCTTTTTTGCTTCCGGATAATCAACAAGAAACTGGCACGGGCTGCGCCATAGTCCGAAGTTCCGCAGGGATGTTGCCACTTTACCGTACAAAGATGCGGATTGCGGCAAACGATGGAAAGAGCTTCGGCGACGGGTTTTTCGCGGCTGCCACTCATAATAAAGATTCGCATTTTGACTGATTGGGGTTTGCATGAGTAACGAAAAGCAGGTCGATTCAGGCCGTCGCGGCTTGCTCGTCGCCACGTGCGCGGCGGGCAGTGTAGTTGGATTGGCAACCGCGGGAGCCTTGGTAAGCACCTTCCAGCCGTCGGAGCGCGCGAAAGCGGCTGGCGCGCCGGTCGAAGTAGACATCACCACCTTGCAACCCGGCGAAATGCGCACCGTCGAATGGCGCGGCAAGCCGGTCTGGATCCTGAAGCGCACCCCGGAAATGGTCGCGTCGCTGAAAAAAACCGACGGCAAGGTCGCCGATGCCAATTCGAAACGCAACCCCGCCGAGTTCACTCCCGAGTACTGCATGAACGAATGGCGCTCGATCAAGCCTGAAATTCTCGTCGCCGTCGGCATCTGCACCCACCTCGGCTGCTCCCCTTCCTCGAAATTTACCCCCGGCCCGCAACCGTCGCTGCCCGATGACTGGGAAGGCGGCTTCCTGTGCCCTTGCCACGGCTCCACCTTCGACATGGCCGGCCGCGTGTTCAAGAACAAGCCGGCGCCGGACAACCTGCAAGTGCCGCGCCACATGTACGTGAGCGACACCAAACTGGTCATTGGTAAAGACGAGAAAGGCGAGGCTTGATCATGGCTGCTTTCAAAGAAACGAAATTCCCGGCAGACGCCCCCGTCGCCGAAAAAGCGCTGGGCTGGGTCGATGACCGCTTTCCCCTGACCAAGCTGTGGAACGACCAATGGGGCAAGTACTACGCCCCGAAAAACTTCAACTTCTGGTACATCTTCGGCTCGCTGGCCATGCTGGTGCTGGTCTTGCAGATCGTCACCGGCATCTTCCTGACCATGCACTACAAACCGGATGCGGCCCTGGCCTTCAATTCCGTCGAGTACATCATGCGCGAAGTGCCGTGGGGCTGGCTGGTACGCTACATGCACTCGACGGGCGCCTCGGCCTTCTTCATCATCGTCTACCTGCACATGACGCGCGGCCTGCTGTACGGCTCCTACCGCAAGCCACGTGAACTGATCTGGCTGTTCGGTTTCGCCATCTTCCTGTGCCTGATGGCCGAAGCGTTCTTCGGCTACCTGTTGCCATGGGGCCAGATGTCGTACTGGGGCGCACAAGTGATCGTCAACCTGTTCGGCGCCATCCCCTTCATCGGCCCTGACCTGTCGCTGTGGATCCGCGGCGACTACGTCGTCTCCGACGCGACCCTGAACCGCTTCTTCGCCTTCCACGTGATCGCCATCCCGCTGGTACTGCTGGGCTTGGTTGCAGCGCACTTGATCGCCCTGCATGAAGTCGGCTCCAGCAACCCGGACGGCATCGAAGTGAAGGAAAACCTGGGCGCCGATGGCCACCCGGTCGATTCGATCCCTTCGCATCCGTACTACACCGTGCACGACCTGTTCGGCGTCTCGATCTTCCTCGTCATTTTCAGCGCCGTCGTCTTCTTCGCGCCGGAAATGGGTGGTTATTTCCTGGAATACAACAACTTCCTGCCAGGCGATTCCCTGAAGACCCCGCTGCACATCGCGCCAACGTGGTACTTCACGCCGTTCTACTCGGTGCTGCGCGCCACCACGGCCGACTTCATGTACGTGCTGATGGGCGCCGTGGCCGCGTATGTCGTGTTCATCTGGCTCAAGTCGCGCCTGTCGACGACCGTCAAGTCCGCCATCGCCGGCATCGCACTGGTTGCCATCATCGGCATGCTGCCGCAGGTGCTGGACGCGAAATTCTGGGGCGTGGTGTTCTTCGGCGGTTCCGTCGTGATCCTGGCCTTCCTGCCATGGCTCGACCATTCGCCCGTGAAATCGATACGCTACCGTCCGCATTGGCACAAATACATCTATGCCATCTTCGGCCTGTCGTTCCTGATCCTGGGCTACCTCGGTACCCAGGCGCCAACGGACGCCAAAACCATCGTGTCGCAAGTGTGCACCCTGATTTACTTCAGCTTTTTCCTGCTGATGCCATGGTGGAGTGCAATGGGCAAGTTCAAGACCGTGCCGTCGCGTGTGACGTTTCACCCGCACTAAGCCGCTCTCACGCCACGCTCAAAGGACATACATCATATGAAGATTGCAAAAAAACTGCTCGCCATCCTGGCCTTCGTGCCCGCCATGGCTCTCGCCAGCGAAGGCGGCTTTCCGCTGGACAAGGCGCCTGACCGCCAGACCAACATGGCAGCGCTGCAACATGGCGCCAAATTGTTCGTCAATTATTGCCTCAATTGCCACGCCGCCGTGTCGATGCGCTACAACCGCCTGAAAGACCTGGGCTTGTCGGAAGACCAGATCAAGAAGAATCTGTTGTTCTCCGGCGAAAAAGTGGGCGACCTGATGACGACTTCCCTGGCGCCGCAGGACGCCAAGGCCTTCTTCGGCGTCGTACCGCCTGATTTGTCGGTAATTTCGCGCGCAAAATCATCTTCCGCTGGCACTGGCGGCGACTACCTGTATACTTACCTGCGTACGTTCTATAAAGACGACACTCGTCCGACCGGCTGGAACAATATGGTCGTGCCGAATGTTGCCATGCCGCATGTGTTATGGGAATTGCAAGGTATCCAGACTGCCAAGTTCGTGGAAGAGAATGATCCGCACGAAGCGGGCAAGAAAATCCACAAATTTGTCGGCTTCGAGCAAGTCAAGCCAGGCACGTTGAACAAGATCGAGTATGACACTGCGGTAGCCGACCTGGTCGGCTACATGGAGTGGATGGCCGAACCGGCACAGCAAACACGCAAGCGCCTGGGCGTTTGGGTGCTGCTGTTCCTGTCGGCTTTTGCTCTGCTGGCATGGCGCCTGAATGCGTCGTTCTGGAAAGAAGTCAAATAAGTGAGGCGCCGGCCGAAGGCCGGTTTATGCCTGTTTCTGCGTTGTCCGCATGAGTGGACAAGCGACCTGGGGTGAGCCGTTCGCGGCTTCACCCCCTTTGTTTCTAAGGAACTATAAAAAATGATGGTTCTCTATTCGGGTACAACCTGCCCATTTTCGCAACGCTGCCGCCTGGTCCTGTTTGAAAAAGGCATGGACTTCGAAGTGCGCGACGTCGACCTGTTCAACAAGCCGGAAGACATTTCGACCATGAACCCGTACGGCCAGGTACCTATCCTGGTCGAACGCGAACTGATCTTGTATGAATCGAACATCATCAACGAGTACATCGATGAGCGCTTCCCGCATCCGCAACTGATGCCGGCCGATCCGCTGATGCGTGCCCGCGCGCGCCTGATGCTGTTCAATTTCGAAAAAGAACTGTTCGTGCACGTGCACGTGCTGGAAAGCGAACGCGCCAAGAGCAACGACAAGGCCCACGACAAGGCACGCGCGGAAATCCGCGACCGCCTGACGACCCTGGCGCCGCTGTTCCTGAAAAACAAGTACATGCTGGGCGACGAATTCTCGATGCTCGACGTGGCTGTCGCGCCGCTGCTGTGGCGCCTGGACCACTACGGCATCGAACTGTCGAAGACGGCTGCACCGCTGATGAAATACGCCGAACGCATCTTCTCGCGTCCTGCCTACATCGAAGCGCTGACGCCATCCGAGAAAGTCATGCGCCGCTAAAAGATATCCCCATGAAGCTGCTGCGCAGCCCGCTCTCGACTTGGCGTTACTCAAGCCGCTATCGGGCTTGCTCGCGACGCTTTGTGGGGTATCTTGGGCCACGTGTTAAAGTTGTTTTTTGCGCTGTCCCAGTCTTTTGAACTACCGGTGCGCCCGCCTCATGCTGACGGGGGGCGCTCCCGCCTCACAGTGCCTACCATGTCTGAAATCTCAACCAAACCTTATATGCTGCGCGCCATCTACGAGTGGTGCACCGACAGCGGCTACACGCCTTATCTCGCGGTCAAAGTCGATTCGCGCACCACGGTACCGATGGAATACGTGAAAAAGGGCGAAATCGTGCTCAACATCAGCTTCGGCGCCACCAGCGGCCTGAAGATGGACAACGACGCCATCCGCTTCCACGCCCGCTTTGGCGGCGTTTCGCGCGAAATCTATGTGCCGGTCGACAACGTGATGGCCATCTACGCCAACGAAAACGGCCAGGGCATGGCCTTCGAGCCCGTGCTGGGCAACGATGATCCCGACGCGCAACCGACGGACAGCCCGGCCTCCGCCGACGTCCCGCCGCCCGTGCTCGCCCCTGCCGCCAGCGGTCCCACCCTGTCGTCCGTGCCGACCGGTTCCGCCGAACAACGTGACAACGCCACGCCCGGCGACGACGAGCCACCAAAAAAAGGCGGCCGCCCGACCCTGACACGCATTAAATAGCGTATAATTCGCAACGCGCAGTTTTTGCCGACTTAGCTCATTTGGTAGAGCAGTTGATTTGTAATCATCAGGTGGCCAGTTCGAAACCGGCAGTCGGCACCAGAATTTTAGTAGGAAAGCTAAGGGTTACCAGCTTCGGCTGGTAGCCCTTTTTTCTTTTCTCCCTTCTGCGAACGACTCCCGTGACGCATGCTGCACCGCGCCATGACGGCCAGCACATTTAGGCGCAAGATGGGCGCATGCTTGCAAAAAGCAAACTCTCGCTGTCTGGCTTGCCTACCGGAGGAAACATCATGTCCGCCCACACTTACAAGCTCATCGAACTGGTCGGCACCTCGACCGAAAGCAGCGATCAGGCGATACGCGACGCCATTGCCAAGGCGGCGCTGACGGTCAAGCACATGGACTGGTATGAAGTGACGGAATCGCGCGGCCATATCGTCGACGGCAAGGTGGCGCACTTCCAGGTCACGCTGAAGGTCGGCTTCCGGCTCGAATAAAGTGCTCGAGTAAGGCAGGCGGCGCGCTCAGCGCCGCACGGCTGCTGCCCGGCTCTCCAGCCACTCCCGCCCGCCGCTGTCGAGCGCCGCTTGAATGACCTTTTCCGGCAAGCTGTAGACGGTCGCCCAGCTGGCGCGGCCGTCCTGCGTGTTGGCGGGAAAGCTGTGCGTCTCGATCGGCCAGTGATATTTGCGCTTCAATGCCTTGACGATGGCGGCCAGCGAGACGCGGCCTTGCAGCGGCTCGGCGCCGGACTGGTCGCGGTTCGACAGCAGCACGGCCAGGACCTGGCCGCGGCCCGTGCGTGCGCCGGGGAAGGTGGGGGTTTTGTTTGCCATGGCCTATTCTACCGGGCAATGATGGGGCCAGAGGCGATGTGCCGCACCTTTGATCTGTCGCAAGCGCCGCAGCGGCGTTGCGGCCACGATGGGCACTTCGCCAGGTGTACCGGCGCCCCTCCGGCAGCCTGGGCTTGATACCAGGGGCACAGGAGAACATCATGCACAGCCTGAACATCCACGCCATGCAATGGCAGCCCGTTGCCGATATTTCCGCCGTCCAATCCCTGCAAGCCGATGACCTGGCCTGCTTCCGCGAACTGCGCGACGTGCTGCTGCGCTACGGCGCGCTCGAACGCTTCGGCATTTCCCTGATCCACCGCCATTTCGATATCGCCGACGACGAGGAACTGATGGAGTACACGGACGTCGCGCAGCGTACCCTGACCGTGAAACCTGTCAAGAAAAGCGACATCGACTGGAATCACACGACGATTACCAACTGGAAACTGACCGAAGACGAGGAAGTGGCGCGCATCGGCTGCGGCTGTGCGCGCAATTCGGGCGGCCACCTGGGCTACCACCGCGGCACCTGAGGCCGGCAAGCGGCGTCGGCCTTTCTTACAGTTACCCCCGCCCTGCTCAGTTCGTCTTTCACAAGTGCTTGATTCGACGTGGTTTTTTTGTGTGGCACGCAAGCTGCTTATCACTGTCTACGAGATGAATCCAGGCAAGCTGTCCTGGATCATTCCCCCGGATTTCACCTCCGACAATGACCACGATAATGAGGCTGCGATGAACGTCGATCACACACGAAGCAAGTCCCTGGGCTGGCTGGGCGCACTGGCGGCGGCAAGCCTGCTGGCCAGCGGGCAGGCGCAGGCCGGCGCGTACGGCCTGGCCGTCAATGAATTGAACAATTTCCGCATCACCACCAGCGCCGGCGCGCTGTCGCTGGCCGGCGCCAACCGCAACGCCAGCGACAGCGCCTTCTTTGAAGGCGGCGTGGCTGTCAATCCGCGCGCCGTCAATACGGGCCCGGCCGCCAACGCCGACGTGCTGCAAGTGTGTTCGGGCAGCGGCTGCAGCGGCCTGCCGCAAAATAACTACGCACCGAGCCCCAGTTCCACGCTGGAGTTCGC
The DNA here is from genome assembly GCF_900156175.1 of Janthinobacterium sp. TND4EL3. Classification (GTDB taxonomy): domain Bacteria; phylum Pseudomonadota; class Gammaproteobacteria; order Burkholderiales; family Burkholderiaceae_D; genus Janthinobacterium. The sequence continues at coordinate 352,993 of NZ_FTMV01000001.1, read as the reverse complement.
GCGCGGCGACGCGCATGCCTTCGGCAACATGCTCACGGCCGCCGGCTCCACCGTGAGCGCCGTCGCGGAAGCGCAGCGCAACACGGTGGGCGCCGCCACGGCCACGGCCGGCGACACGCTGACGGGCTCCATCAACCTGACCCTGTCGAGCGCCGGCTTCATCACCTTCAGCTTCATGGGGCGGCGCGACCTGCGCACCAATGTGACGACCATGGGCGACAAGTCGAATGTGTCGATCATGGATATCTTCAATATCTCGTGCAATGCCGCCAGCCCCGCCGGCTGCCTGTCGCATGCGAACGCCGACGGCGTGATCTTCCAGTTCGCCCCCGATGGCGACGCCAGCAATGGCAGCGACGTGAACGGCAACCACGCGGTCGGCAGCCTCGACCCGTTCAGCCTGAACATGACGGCCGGCACCAACGATCCCGCCACCGGACGCACCTTCACGAACGGCTTCGCCATGTTTTCCCTGACGTCGAATTTCGCCCTGCCGGCCGGCAGCTATACGCTGAACTTTTCCAAGTCCACGCGCACCGACATCGTCGTCATCGATCCTCCTGCGGTGCCGGTGCCGGCCACCTTGCTGCTGCTGGGCGCGGGACTGGCCGCCCTGGCCTTCACGCGCCGCCGCCAGCGGCAATAAGCACCGGCAAGGCGATACAAAAAACGCGGCGCCCGCACAGGCGCCGCTTTTTTTTACGCCAGCCGGTGCGTTTCAGCCGAGCCGCGCCAGCGCCTGGCGCGCCAGCTGCAGCTGCTGCAGATAATAGCGGTGCAGGATGGCCGGGTCGCTCAGGTCGCGTCCGAGTATCAGGCGCAGCTCGCAGCCCGGGCAATCGGTAGCCTGGGTCTGCACCTGCGTTCCCAGCTGGCGGGCCAGCCGGCGCGCCGCCTGTTCCTGCGCGGGCCGGTATTCGACGCGCGTGCGCGCCACCTGGAACGAAGCCTCATTGGCCAGGCGCACCACCTGCACGGTACCGCCGGCCAGGCTGCGCGCCAGCGCGGCGGCCAGGCCCGGCACGCCATTGCCATTGAGAATTTCCAGGCGCGGACGCGGCGCGCCAGCCATCACCAGGGGCCGCTCGGGCGCGGCGACAGGCATGCTGTGCACGGCTGCCGGCACGCGCTGCAGGCGGGCCATGCCCTCGCCTTGCGTGATCTCAATGCGCGCCATGGCGGGCGCCTCCTGCGCCGGTGCGGGCGCGGTTACAAGCTGCGGCGCCGCATCGCGCAAGACGGCCAGGTCGCGCCGCAGGTCGTGCTCCTGCAGGCTCTGCGCCTGACGCCGCATCACGGCCGCGCGCTCGTGCTGCCCCAGGCGTTCGAGCACCTGCGCCAAGTGCTGCCAGGCCAGTGCATTGAGCGGATCGAGCAAACACGCCTGTTCCAGCGCCGGCAGGGCTTGCGCGTCGCGCCCGCTCAGAAAATAGGCATGACCGAGATTACTGAACAGATACGCGTGCCGCGGCTGCGGCGGCCCCGCCTCCTGCGTCAGCGCCAGCCAATGGGTGATGGCTGCGTCATGCTCACCGCGCTGCGCGTGCAGCACCGCCAGGCCGTTGCGCGCATTGACATGGCGCGGCGCATGGCGCAGGGCCACTTCATAGGCAGCCTGTGCGGCGGGCAGGTCGCCCCGTTCAAAATGCCCGCGTCCCGCCACGTAGGCGCGATCGGCATCGAAGGGTGCCGCCAGTTGCGGCGCGTGCGCCGTGTGGCTGGCACAGGCGCCCAGGCCCAGACAGGCACAGGCGGCGGCCAGGCGGGAAATCGTCAAGCGCATGACAGCTCCTTTCAGCGGCTGGCCATGGCCGGCACGAGCACGCGATAGACTTCGATCACGGCCGGCCCCATGAGCACCAGCATGAGGGTGGGAAAGACGCAAAAAATCAGCGGGAACAGCAGTTTCAACGCGATCTTCGCCGCCGCTTCCTCGGCCAGCAGGCTGCGCTTGCCGCGCAGGTTTTCCGAATGCACGCGCAGCGAGTCGCCCATGCTGGTGCCGAAGCGCTCCGACTGGATCAGCATGGCGACGAGGGTGTCGACGTCTTCCACGCCGCTGCGCAGGGCCAGGTTGCGCAGCGCCTTTTCCTTGGAAAAGCCGGCGCGCATTTCCATCAGCACCAGCTGCAATTCCTGCGCCAGCACCACGCTCTTGATGTGGATCTCGCCCGACACCTTCACCAGCGCCCGCTCCAGGCTCAGGCCCGCTTCCACGCAGACGGTCAGCAAGTCGAGCGCGTCGGGGATATTTTCAAAGATGTCGCGCTGGCGCCGCTTGGCCGTGCTGGCCAGCACCAGGTTCGGCAGGTAATAGCCGATGGTGGCGCTGACGCACAGCAGCAACAGCAGCACGCTGCGCAGCTGCGCCGCCATGGCGCTGGCCGCATACAGGCCCAGCACGGTGGGAAACAGCAGGGCCAGCACGGTTTTCGCCGCAAAATACAGGGCCGGCGCGCTCGCTTGCCGCCAGCCGGCGTTCATGAAGCGCGTGCGCAGCGGCGAGCGCTCCCAGCCCTCTTCTGGCAGCGACAGCTTGCTGAACGGCTGCGCCACACGCGCCACGCGCTCCACCCAGCCAGCGTCGGCCACCGACTCGCTGGCGGCCGGCGCCATGGAACCGAACAGGCGCTGGCGCAGGGTGCCGGGAAAGAAGATCAGCCATGCCAGCAGGGCCAGCGCCACCACCACGGCGAAGACGATCAACAGGAACAGCAGTTGTGCACCGCTCATGCCACCTCCGGTTTTATATCCTGATACGGATCACATTGCGCATCCAGACGACGCCCAGCGCCACCATGCCGGCCGCGTACCACAGCAGTTTGATGCCGCTGGGGTCCGTCCACAGCAGGCGGATGTATTGCGGGTTGACGAGCGCCATGACGCCTATCATCACCACCGGCATCAGCCCCAGCACCCAGGCCGACATGCGGCCCTCGGCCGACAGCACGCGGACCTGGCCCAGCAGCTTTAGCCGGGCGCGGATGATGCGCGCGATGCTGACCAGCACCTCGGCCAGGTTGCCCCCCGATTCGCGCTGCACCAGCACGGCGATGACAAGATAGCGCAAGTCCGTCAGCGGGATGCGCGCGGCCAGGTTTTGCAGCGCCTCGTTCATCGGCACGCCGTAATTGATCTCCTCGTGCGCCATCTTGAATTCGCCGCTGATCGGCTCATTGAGTTCATCGCCCACCATCTGCAGCACGTTGGAAAACGAGTGCCCGGCGCGCAGCGCGCGGGCCAGGAAATCGGCCGCTTCCGGCAGCTGTGCCTCGATCTTCTGCAGCCGCGCCGCGCGCGCGCGCAGCACCACCATGCACGGCCCGCCGCCCGCCACGCCCAGCAGCAGCAAGGCGCCCGGCAGCGGCATGGGCCAGATGGCCAGCCACAACAGCGCCACCAGCAGCAAGCCGCCCGCGCCGCCCAAAAACTGCGCCACCGACCAGGACAAGCCCGATTGCAGCAGCAGGCGGTCGAGCCGCGCAGCGTGCGGCAGGCGCCGCAGCATCCGGTCCAGGCCGGGCGAACGCGCATAGCGGCGCTGCTTGAGGATGGAAACCCGCTCGCCGCCCGCCTCGCCGCGCGCCGCCATCAGCCGCAAGCGCCGGTTGATGCGCCGCGCCGCGCTGCCGTGCGTGCCCGACCACCACAGCCAGGCGCCTTCCACCATCAGGATGCAGGCGGCGAACAGCAGCACGGCAAAACCGTAGAAGACCAGGTCCATGATCCTTCCCCTTACTCATAAATTCGATCCGGGTCGAACACCGTGTCCGGCACCGGCGCGCCGAACATGCGCAGGCGCTCCGTGAAGCGGGGCCGCACGCCCGTGGCGCAGAAGTGGCCCAGCACCTTGCCGGCGGCATCGACGCCCGTCTGCTCGAAACGGAAGATTTCATGCATGGCGATGATGTCGCCTTCCATGCCCGTCACTTCCTGCAGGCTGACCAGCTTGCGCGCGCCGTCCGTCAGGCGCGACACCTGCATCACCACCGTCACGGCCGAGCAGATCTGCTGGCGCGTGGCGCGCGGCGTCAGGTTCACGTTGGCCATGCCGACCATGTTTTCCAGCCGCGCCAGCGCGTCCCTCGCCGTGTTCGAGTGGATGGTCGCCAGCGATCCCTCATGGCCCGTGTTCATCGCCTGCAGCATGTCGAGCGCCTCGGCGCCGCGCACCTCGCCCAGGATGATGCGGTCGGGCCGCATGCGCAGCGCATTGCGCACCAGCGCCCGCTGCGACACTTCCCCCTTGCCCTCGATGTTCGGCGGGCGCGTTTCCAGGCGCACCACGTGCGGCTGGCGCAGCGCCAGTTCGGCCGCATCCTCGATGGTGACGATGCGCTCGCTGCCGGGAATGAAGCCGGACAGCACGTTGAGCAGGGTCGTCTTGCCGCTGCCCGTGCCGCCCGAGATCAGGATGTTGACCTTGGCCTGCCCCAGCGCCTGCAGCACCTGCACCATGGGCGGCGTCAGGCTCTTGTAGTCGAGCAGGTTGGCGATGCTCAAAGGCTGCACGGCAAAGCGCCGGATCGACAGGATCGGCCCATCGACGGCCAGCGGCGGAATGATGGCGTTCACGCGCGAACCGTCCGGCAGGCGCGCGTCGACCATCGGACTCGATTCGTCGACGCGCCGTCCCACGCGCGAGACGATCTTTTCGATGATCTTCATCAGGTGCGCATTGTCGTGGAAGGTCACGTCCGTCAGCTGCAGCCGCCCGCCCCGCTCCACATACACCTTGTCGCAGGTGTTGACGAGGATATCGGACACGCTGGCGTCGGCCAGCAAGGGTTCCAGCGGGCCAAAGCCCAGCATCTCGTGCTGGATGTCGAGCACCAGGCTATGCCGCTCATGCTGGTTCAGCACGATGCGCTCTTCCTCGATCACGCGCTGCACCAGCAGCGCCAGCTCGTGCTTGAACTGCTCCGCCGTCAGGCGTTTCAGCCGTTCCAGGTCGATACGGTCGAGTATCGTCTGGTGCATGGTTTTTTTCAGTTCCTGGTAGGCGTGCAGCGCCAGCGCGCCTTGTCCGTTGCTGGCGGGGCGCACCGTTTCATTTGCCGCCAGGCGTTCGCGTAAAGTCATCTCGGCTCCCATGATGGCTCCCGGCGGGAGCCTTGACATATGTTTCTGTCCTAAGCCTCGCTGCGGCTGAACAAGCGGTCGAACAGGCCGCGGCTTTCCGTCACGCGGCGCGCCGTCACCAGTTCCACCAGTTCGGCCAGGCTGCGCGCCACCGCGCTGGTGCGCGACAGCTGCAGCAGCGGGATACCCTGATTGACGGAATCGGTGGCGGCGACATAATCGTTGGGCACCGTGTGCACCACTTCCGCGCCCAGCGCCTGCTCCAGGTCCGCCAGGCGCAGGCGCCCACCCTTTTCATAGCGGTTGACGATCAGGCGCAGGCGTTCGCCCGGATAGCCGAGCGAGCGGAAAATGTCGAGCAGGCGCCGGCCATCGCGGATGTCGGGCAGGGCCAGCTGCAGCACCGGATAGATGGCGTCGGCGTTGTCGAGCGCGCGCAGCGACAGCGCATCGATCTGGCGTCCCACGTCGAGCACGATGTAGTCGTAGTGCTGGCGCGCCACGGCCAGGATGCGGTCCATGTGCTCGGGCTGCATGTCGACCTTGTGCGCGGGGTCGTCGGCCGCCGCCAGCACGCCGAAGTTCGGCGTCACGTGCACCAGACACGAGGCAAGGAAGGCGCCGTCCATGCGCGCGATCTGCGCGCAGATGTCGGACAGGGTCATGGCCGGCTTCTGATCCGACACGTACAAAGTGGCGTCGCCGAACTGGCCGTGCAGGTCGATCAGCAGCACTTTGCAGCCGGCCAGGCTGGCCAGCGCGTAGGAAAAATTCGTCGATAGAAAGGTGGCGCCGCTGCCGCCCTTGCACGAGATGAAGGCGAGGACTTTACCGTCGCGCATCTGCGTCACGCCGGCCTGGATATCGACCCGGTCCATCGCTTCGTGGAAGGCCTTGTGCACCAGCGGCAGCTGCAGCACCTCGCGCATGCCGGCGCGCATGGCGCGGATCAGCACATCCTGCTGCTGGCCGCGCGTGAGCAGCATCAGCACGGCCAGCGGATACTGGCGCGCCAGCCGTTCGAGCAGGTCGGCCTCGTCGGCGTCGATGCCGCTGGCGTCGACGATCACCAGCTCGGGCGCTTCGGGCAGCATGCGCTCGACGGCGTCGCGCAGGCCGCTGCGCCGTTCCAGCAGCCGCAGCACGGGCATGCGGGCCGCGCCCTGCGCGGCAATTTCATCGTGCAAGCTGGCGTCGCGGCTAATCATCAAGGCTTTCATCGCACTTCCTCGCTTCTTTCAGGTCTACACAGTCGGCTGCGCCGCCACGCGGCGCTCAGGGACAGGAATTCGGATTGTCCGGATAGCCCAGCGACTCGGCCACCGCCATGGTGGTGCCGCTGGGCAGGCGCACGGCGGCTGCGCCGGCAGGAAACATCACTCCCAGCAGCGGCAGGATGGGCCGGTACGGCACGCTCTCGCAGCGCCCGCCATCGCCGGGCACGCACAGGCGCGCGCGCACGAAACGGATGCAGCTGGCGCCGTTCGGATCGTTCAGGCAATTGATGCGGTTACGCTGCGGACAGCCCGGCATCACCGTCACCGGCACGGCCGCCAGCGCGGCGCCGCCGCCCGACTGCGACAGGTAATCGATGCGCACATACGCGTCGCTGATGCCGCCGCCCAGCGGCAGCACGCCCGGCGCGGCGCGCAGCACGGCTTGCGCGCGCACGGCCTGCAGCGCAGCCGCATTGCTGAAATCGGTGACGGCGGCGCCGCGCGCGGCGCGCCGAGTGATCTCATGCACCATGTTCCATAAATACACGGCGCGCGCCACTTCCAGCAGGGCAAACAGGAACAGAAAGAACAACAGCGCCAGCATGGCGAACTCGACAGCGAAGACGCCGTCCTGGCGTTGCCGGCATGGAGGCAGGTTAATTGACATAGCGCAAGGTCGCATTCGCACGCAAGGGGATGGGCGCCAGCAGCGGCAGCCACTTGCGCGTCAGCTCGGGCAGGAAGATGGTCGGCATGTCCACCCCCACCTTGATGCGCACCTGCAGCGGCGCCGTCGCATAGTTGCCACAGCCATAGGCATCATCGGCATACACGCATTCCACGACGACCTTGCTACTGCTCATGCCTGGCCAGGATTCCAGCATCGCCTGGCGCACCATCTGCCGGGCAAACACGGCGCCCTGCTCCGCCGCATCGGCATTGGCCATCTGCGGCAGCGGCATGGTGGCCATGTAGCGCGCCGCATCGTGCGCGCTTTTCTGCAGGGCCGTGTACACCAGCAGCGCGCGGCCGAACAGCAGCACGAAGGGCAGCAATCCCATAAAAAACAACAGGATCAGCGCCAGCTCGATGGCGGCGACCCCGCCCTGGCGGCGCGCGGCGCGGCAGGCCGGCTTCATTGCAGCAACTCCGCAGGGCCCACCAGCGTGCCCTCGGCCACCAGGCCAGCAAATTCGGCGCTCAGCATGCCGTTGCTGGCCGGCGCCGTCATGAAGAAGCGGCCGATGCCGCGCACCTGGGCCAGCACGTCGCTGCCGGCCGGCACGGGGCAAGCCAGCAAGGGAATATGCAGCAGGCGCCGCTGCGCCACGCCCGTGTTGCCGGTCGGCGCCGTCTGGAAGGCCGGCGTCAGGTACGGCGCCGTGGAAGGATAGCCGGACTTGGCGGCCGGTGCCGCCGGGCTAGCCGGATACAGCTTGGACCAGTCGCTGGTGGCAAACGGCAGATAGCCGCCGGCAGGTGGCACGCTGCTGTACTTGACCGCCCTGGCAAACGACCACAGCGGGCCATAACTGCCGACTGCGGGCGGTGTCGCGTTCGACTCCGGATCGGCCACGGACAGCAGCGGATTGCCGGTGCTCAGGGCACTGGGCGCATCGGGCGTGTTCGTCATCCACCAGTTCGCGGCTGTATTCGGATAGGCGCGGATATTCGTGTCGGGCGGCGCCGTGACGGCATCGCAGCCGCTGCCCGCATGCTGGTTGAAGCGGGCGTTGAAGGCTGTCCACAAGGTGGCGGGAAACGGCCGGTGCACGTGCACCTGGGCGCTGCCGATGCGCGGGTACAGCACCGTGCCGCTGCAGACAAACGGCAGTATGGCGGCATCGCTGACCTGCAGCGACGAGCCCAGCACACCCGGCTGGCCCAGCGGATTGAGCACGAAATGCTCGGCCCCCGGGCCGTGCGGATTGAGTTTCAACAGGTTATACGCCACGCCGCGGCGAAAGCCATATTCCAGCAGCTCGACGGCCGGCAGCAGCGCCGCATTCGTGCGCGGACTGGCCGCACTGGACGACAGCGCGCAAATGGCCAGCGGCGTCAGGCGCAAGCTGGTACGGCCCGCCACGGCGCGCGCGCCCGTGTCGAGCGTGCGCAGCGCCGGCGACCAGGCGCCCAGGAAGGCCGTCGCCACCCGCCCCAGCGACGGTGCATTGGCCTGCGTATCGACGCGCACGAACAGCGCCGTGGCGGGATCGGGCACGCTGCCCGCCGCATGCCACGCGCTGGCGGGCGCATCGGGCACGCTGGCGAAGCGGATGCTGGCGTCCGACAGGACAGCGCCTTGCATGCGGCGCCGCCACGCGCTCTTGTCGGCCGCACTGTGCTTGGCTTTGTCCACGGCAGCGAGCAAGCCTTCGGGCGTGCCCACCAGTTCCGCGGCGGCCGCCATCGCCGCGTTGTCGGCCAGGTTCTGCAATTCCGTCTTGCGGCCGATGACTTGCCCCACGTCCAGCGCCAGGCCGATAAAGCCCAGCACCAGGATGAGCAGGATGGAAAAGGCGATCAGCATCGCCCCGCGCTGGCGCCGGCGTCTATTTGCCATTGCCGCCTCCCAGCATGAATTGCACGGGCTGGGGCGCCTGGCCGTTCGGTTCGGCGAACGAGGCGCGGTAGCGCTGCATGACGGCGTGCGCGCTGGGACCGTCGAGCCCGTCGGCCGGCGTGCGATTGCACGCGCTGGCCGGGTCACGCACCTGCTGCGCCATGGCCAGGCGCACGGCGTCGCCGAAACGCCCGTCCAGCCGCGGCGTGCTGCCGTGCGTGCAGGCGGCCAGCAACAGGGCCGGCAGCAGCGCCGGCAGCAGCGCCGGCAGCAGCGCCGGCAGGCGCCGCAACGACATCAGGAGCGAGTTCGGCATGGCGTATCTCCCCGTTTCATTTCAACTCGAAACCGTTGGCCGCGCGCGGCGCCGATGCGGACGGCGGCGCCAGCGGCAAGCTCCCTTCCATCTTGCCGTGCAACATCAAGTCCGTGCGCGAGGGCGGCGCCAGCTGCGCCGTCGGCAGCACGGCATCGGCCGGCAAGGGTTTCACCAGGTGCGCGGTAATGACGAACAGCAATTCCGTGCGGTCGTGCTGGAAATCCGTGCTGCGAAACAGCGCGCCCAGGATCGGCAACTCGCTGAGCCACGGCACGCCCGTGATGTTGCTCACCTGGTTGTTCTTGATCAAGCCGCCGATGGCGTAGCTCTGGCCGTCGTACAGCTGCACCGTGGTCGAGGCGCGCCGCGTGGTGATGACAGGCAAAATCGAGCGTCCGCTGACGCCGGCGGCGGAAATGCCCACGCCTTCGCGCGACAGTTCCGACACTTCCGGCGCCACCTTCAGGTTGATGCGCCCGCCCGCCAGCACGGTGGGCGTGAAACGCAGGCCGACGCCATACTCGCGCTCTTCCAGCGTGATCTTGTTGTTGTCCTGGCCGACGGGAATGAAGATCTTGCCGCCGGCCAAAAAACTGCCCTCCTGCCCGCTGATCGCCATCACCGTCGGCTCGGCCAGGATGCGCACCAGGCCATCCTGTTTCTGCGCCTCGATGGTCAGCTGCTGGCCATTCGACTTGCGCACGTCGAGCAAGCCGTTGGCCGTGCCGCTCAAGAAATTCGACAGCAGGGTGGTGGCCCAGCTGCCGGAGGCGAAGCGCAAGGTGGCGCCCACTTCCAGCCGCTCCAGCAGCGACTTCGACACTTCGGCAATCTGCACGGCCAGCATCACTTGCTGCGGCGCGCTGACGTCGAGCATGTTGATGATGCGGCTGTTCGCGCCGCCCGTGCCGCCCCCCGGTGCCGTGGCCGCCAGCGGCAAGGCGGCGCCATCGGCCGGCTTGGGCAGCGCCAGCGGGTGCGTAGCGCGGCGCACATACGCTTGCGCCAGCTCGACGGCGCGCAGCACGGCGCCCGCATCCTGCACCGTGCCCGACAGCACCAGCGTGTCGGCCACGGCGGTCACGCGGATGGCTTTTTCTTCCGGCATCAAGGCCGCCAGGGTCGCCTGCAGGCCGGCCGGGTCCATGCTGACGCTGACATTCACCACGCTGCACACGCCGCTTCGGCCCTGGATGATCATATTCGTGCTGCCTACGTCGACACCGACCACATATAAAGTGTCGGGCGCCACCAGCATCGCTTGCAGCACGGCCGGATTGCCGACGCTGCGGGCCAGCACGGCCTCGGGCAGGCGCAGCATGCTCGACTTGCCCACTTGCAGCTGCAAGTTGCCGGGGGTCGCCGCTTCGCCGCCGCAGCGGGGGCCAGGATCGGCCGCCGCGCCGGCAAGCGGCAACAGCAGGCAGCACAGTGTCAGCAGGGCGCGGTTCATGAGCGTGTCCATGGTTGGCTAAAAACATTCGCGCGACTGGCGCGTCCCGTCGATGACGCCGCTGCACTGGCGCGGCGCTTCCACTGCCGCCTTCACCACGCGCACCGGATGCCGCACCACGGGTACGGCGGCGGGTGCGGCGGCGGCAGGCGCGGGTTCGGCTTCATGCGGTCCGCCCAGCAGGGTCAGCTTGGTGGCGCCCGCCGTCACGCCCGGCTGCGGGTCGACCTGGTTGCGCAGCACCAGCGACAGGCTGCCCACGCTGCGCGCCAGGTCCAGGTTTTCCGCCTGTTCCGGCGTCACCTCCAGGGTTACGGCATTGACCACGCGCGGCTTGGTCTCGTCGCGTCCCACTTCCTGCGCCACGGCCAGCACGAGTATGCGTTCGAGCACGATCTTGGAAATATTGCGGCTTTGCGGAAACGCCCGGTCGCCCGCATCCTGCTGGGTGCTGACGATGATGTCGACATAGTTGCCCGGCAAGGCGAAGCCGGCCACGCCGATCACATCGTTGACGCGCACGGTGATAGCGCGCCGCCCTTCCGTGATCAGGGCCGACAAGCCGCCCAGCGTGCCCACGGGCGCCAGCTTCGCTTCGCTCAATGGCTCGCCGCGCAGCACGCTCGTCTTCAGTACCCGGCCCGCCAGTTTGGCCGGGTCTTGCAGCGCGCCTTGCGGCAGGCTTTCCGCCGGCCACTCGGCCAGGCGCAGCATGTCCGGCGTCAGGCGCTGGCCCAGGTTGACATCGCTGGCGGCGACGACGATCTTGCCCTTGCCGGCCGGCGTCTGGCGCAGCAGCCAGTGCGAGGCCAGCAGCACGGCCAGCAGACCCAGCACGACAGCCAGGCCCATCATCAGGATGGCGCGCCGGTTCTTCATGCGATGTGCTCGCACAGGCTGGCGGACGGCAGCTCGCAGCTGGCAAACAGGCTGCTCCAGGCCTGCTCCAGGGAGGCGACCGTCAGGCGCGCCTCGCAGCCGGCAAAGCCCGCGAAGTGCGTAATGCGCGCCAGCAACTCGCCGGGATAGCTGGCCAGCAGGGGCCGTCCCTGCGCGCCGTGCAGCTGCTGCAGCAGGTAAGTCAATACCTGCTCGTCATACGCGATGCCCGCCACGCGGCATTGCTGGCGGAACAGGGCACGGTAGGCGCTGTCGGCCAGCGGTCCCACCTGCACCTTGTAGCCTATGCGGCGCAGCAAGGCGGGATCGAACAGCTCGCCCGGCGGCACATTCGTGGCCAGCACGAGGGCATTGTCGAAGGGCATGCTCAGCTTCACGCCGCCAGGCAGGCTCAGCTGGTCGACGCCGCGCGCCAGCGGCTGCATCAGCCGCGTCAGCAGTGCTTGCGCACCGAGGCGCTGGCGGCCCAGGTCGTCGATGATCAGCATGCCATTGTTCGCCCGCACATGGGGCGGCGCCTGGTAGCAGCCGCCGCTGGCGTCAGGCCGCAGCTCCAGCATGTCGGCGTCGAGTTCGGCGCCCACGTGGATCACGGGCCGCTGGCACAGCACCCAACGGATATCCGTGCTGCGCCGCTCCAGCGCCTGGCGCGCATGGCTGACATGCTGCGGCGCCGGCGGCAGGTGCTGCGCCGGATCGTACAATTGAATGATGTCGTGCCCGACGATAATGGCATACGGCACGGCCACCAGGCCGTGCAGCAATTGTCCCAGCTGCAATGCGAGGGTCGACTTGCCGCTGCCGGGCGGGCCGTACAGCAGCAGCGAGCGCCCCGAATACAGGGCCGCGCCCACCACATCGAGCATACCCGGCCCCGCATGGGCGCCGCCGAGCACGGCCGCCAGGTCATCGCTGGCCACACGCTGTTCCTGTGCCTGCCACGACTGGCGCGCCACCATGGCACGATAGGCGTCGAGCGTGACGGGCGCCGCGCCGATGTAGGCACAGCGCTCGAGGAAGGCGCTGGCGCGCTGCTTGCCGGCGCCCGTCAGCTGGTATTGCACGTCGATCTCGGACTCGCCGCGCCAGGCCACTTCCACCATCTGCTCCGCCACCATGAAATCGAGCGCTTCGCGCAAGACATTGATCGACAGGCGCAAGCGCGTGGTCAGCACGGACAGGTGCGTCTTGCCGCTCACAAACATCAGCTTGGCGATCAGCTCGACCACCAGCTGGCGCTCCAGTCCCGTTTCACGCAAGCTCTTCGGCTGCGGCGGCAGGGGCGCCATCAGGTTCGCGTCGGCGGGACGCGGCACACTGTCGGTGGTGGAATAGTCGACCTCGGTCATGCTGCGTCTCCTAGCCGGTTAAGACTGCATTGAACAGATTTCATTCTAGCGAGCGGGGGCGCACGCCCATTGATCAAGAGCAATGAATGCAACTCAGAAATACTGACGTCCCTGCACGGCCAGGCAACCGAGGGCGATGGCCAGGCCGTAGGGCATGTTGCCCACGCTGGCATGGCTGTCGAGCTGCGTGGGTACCAGCGGGATGCCGGCCGTGCGCGCGATCATCGGCCACAGCAGCTGCCGCAGGTTGCGCAGGCAGGCGCGCCATTTTCCCTGATACGTAATCATCAGCAAGGCCATCACGCCGCCCAATAGAAAGGTGGCAAAACAGATCTGCAGCACGGGCCAGGGGCCGGCGAAAGCGCCCGCCATGGCGATCAGCTTGACGTCGCCGGCAGCCATGCCGCGCAGCACGTACAGCGGCAAAAACAGGAAAAAGCCCGTGGCCATGCCGCCCAGCCACAGCGGCGCCAGTTGTTGCGGCCACAGCCACAAATGCAGTGCCAGCGCGGTGAGGATGCCGGACAACACCAAGGCATTCGGAATCTTGCGGCGGATCAAATCACTGACGGCAGCGGCGGTCACAAAAAACAACAACAGCAGGTCGCACAAGGCAGTTGCAGGCATGGCACACCTCCCGAAAAAACCCGCCACCGGCCGGCCGATGGCGGGCACCCGCTTAGGGCGTCAACACCAGGTTCGACGAAATGTCGGTGAGGACGGCCAGCAAGTTGGTCTTGATCAGCAAGAAACCGGCAGTGATGGCAGTTGCCATCAATGCCGCGATCAGGCCGTATTCGATTGCCGTAATGCCATCCTCATCCTTGATAAACTGCTGTGCTGCCGACAGGAAGGTATGCATGACAAGCTCCCAAAAAGTGAATCACAAGTCCCTGGCGCAATCGGGTGTGAAACATTGCCCTTTCCTGCTAATATGTTTCCTGCCGTAAATTTCTGCGCCATTGCATTGACTATAAAGCGTCCACGTTTCGACAAATTGACGCGCCACAAGTTTCCATATAGAAATTATCAAAGCTTGTGAAAATGAGGGCGGATGCACGCAAATGTTGCATAGAGGATTGAAAGCCTGCGTCAGGGCACTTTTTGCAACGGGCTGCATCAATATCATGTATTTACATGAAATATTGCATACGTTAATTGCCTATTAGGCAAAAAGACATTATCCTGCTTAGCTCTTCTTTGGAAAGGCCTCTCGCCCGGCGGTACAGAGCGTCATGCCACCAAATAAATCTTGGCTTCTTGTAGACGGACGCGAACATGCTCTTGCTTGATGCAATGCTGGTATGACGACACTTGTGTGACTACTTTCCAGAGAACGACAATGGATTCCCTACTGAAACACATGGTGGACATGACAGGGCACCGCGATCACACGATGCTCGACATCTCCGTGATCTCGGCCGTCCAGGAACTCGCTTCCGCGTCGCAGACCCGTGTGCTGGCGCTGACCACAGTGCGTGGCCAGGCCTTCGTGCGGTCGCGGGCCATCATCGTGGCGGGCAGCGTAGCCCGCATGGAAGAGCATAACGACCCTACCCTGCCCGGCGAACCGCTGTCCGACTACCCGGCGCTGGCCGCCTGCATCCATCGCCATGAAGCGAGCGCCGATACCCTGTGCGCCGACGGCCGCCACCTGCTGTGGCTGCCCATCTGGATCGGCGACCAGGTCACCACCTGCCTGGAAATCACCAACCCCACGCCGTACACGGGCGCCACCATCCAGGTGATCGGCGGCATCGTCAGCGTGTACCGCAATTTCCAGAACCTGCTTGACTACAGCGAACGCGATTCGCTGACAGGCTTGTTGAATCGCAAGACCTTCGACGACCAGCTGGCGAAAATCCTGCAAAGCCGCGGCGAGCCGGAAGCGGCGAGGCCGCGTCCCGTCGAGGAAGAGCGGCGCCACCATACGGATACGGAACGGCAATGGCTGGCCGTGATCGACGTCGATCATTTCAAACTGGTCAACGACAAGTTCGGCCACCTGTACGGCGATGAAGTGCTGATCCTGATCGCCAACCAGCTGCAATCGTCGTTCCGCTCGCAAGACCGCATCTTCCGCTTCGGCGGCGAGGAATTCGTCGTGCTGCTGCGCTCGATCACCTTGGAAAATGCGCAGAAAATCATCGACCGCTTCCGCACCAACGTCGAGGCGCACGACTTCCCGCAAGTGGGCAAGGTCACCGTCAGCGTGGGCTTCGTCAGTATCAACGCCTACGAGGCGCCCGTCATCATCCTCGGCCGCGCCGACCAGGCCTTGTATTACGCGAAAAGCCATGGCCGCAACCTGGCTTGCCACTATGACGAGCTGGTCGCGAAAGGTTTGTTAACGACTATCGCCTCGAACGATACGGCGGAATTCTTCTGATCACCCGAAGATGTGCACCTGCGCGTCCATGGCGGCGTTGCGGCTGCTTGCCGTACTGGTCGTACTGTCTTCGCGCCAGCGCCCTGCCCTGAACGTTTTTCAGGCGCTCTTTTTCAAAGGCGCACACCGTTCATGCATCCGCCAGCGATAAAAAGCGCATGGGATCGACCTGCCACTTGGCAGCCGACTCGTGGCCGACGATCTTGTCGGCGCCGCCGAAGCCGAAGCCGCGCGACAGGTCGACCGTCTCGGGCTTGATGTAGGTCTTGCTCTTGGTACTGAAGAAAACGTTGACCTTCGGCGCCAGCAGATTGCTTTCGTGCGCCTCGACGACGACGGCCAGGCGGCCCGATTCCAGCATCACCATGGTGCCTACCGGATAGATCCCCACGCAGCGCATGAAATCCTGCGCGAACACGGGGTTGAAATGGAATTTGCTCCACTCATAGATCTTGCGCAGGGCTTCGGCGGCCGCGATGCCCTTGTGGTAGCTGCGGTCCGACGTCAGCGCGTCATACACGTCGACAATGGCCGCCATCTGCGCCAGTTCGCTGATGGCGTCGCCGGCCAGCTGGTCCGGGTAGCCGCTGCCGTCGCGCCGCTCGTGGTGGTGCAGGGCGATGTCGAGGGGAATGGCGCCCAGCTCGGGCGAGCGGCACAGGATATCGTAGCCGTCGCGCGGATGGCGCTTGATCAGCGCGAATTCTTCCGGCGTCAAAGGACCAGCTTTGTTCAGCACGCTGTCGGGCACCAGCGCCTTGCCCGTGTCGTGCAGCAAGCCGCCCAGGCCCGCCTGGTGCGTGGCCGTGGCGTCGAGTCCGCGCGAGCGGCAAAACGCCACCAGCAGCGCGCACACGCTGACGGAATGCAGGAAGGTATAGTCATCCTTGGTCTTGATGCGCAACAAGCCGACGAGGGCGCCCGGATTGCGCAGGATCGATTCGGTAATATCCTGCACCGTGTGCTGCACGCGGTCGAGCTCGACGGCCTTGCCCAGGCGCACATCGGCCATTACCGTGCGCACCAGACTGGCGGCCTGCCGCCGCACCTGCGTGGCGCGCGCCAGCTCCATGCCCAGCGACACGCGCGTGACCACCTGCGGCGCCGTGGCGATCTGCACCAGCTCGCGTTCCGTTTCCGCCTTGGCCTGCGCCACGGTGGGCGCATCCTGCACGTCGAGACCCTTGCCGCTGTCGATCACCACGTCGTGGATGCCGGCCTGGATGATCTTGCGGATCTCTTCGTCGCTGCGCAACAGGAAGCGGTTGCGCACGAAGGGATGCGTCATCCAGTCGCAGCTGAGGTCATGGATATACATGCCCACTTTTAATTGAGACGAATCAACTTTCTTGAGCATGCTGTCATCCCACAAATACGCGTCTGGAGCACCGAAGGGGCTAGAATGAGTATAACAAAATTGTTATTCTGCGGGCCGCGTTCGGCGCCGCGGCGCAACATGCTGTTTTTCCGATCACCGCACCGATTCTGGGACCCATGGAACTGCGCCAATTACGCTACTTTGTTGCCATCGTCGACCACGGCTCGCTGTCGCGCGCGGCCCTGATCCTGCACGTGGCGCAGCCGGCCCTGACGCAGCAGCTGCGCCAGCTGGAAGAGGAACTGGGCGTGCAGCTGCTGCACCGCTCGGCCCAGGGCGTGCTCAGCACGGACGCGGGCAAGGTGTTCTACGAACATGCGCAAGCCATCCTCAAGCAGGTGGCCGACGCCCGCTCGGCCGTCACGCAAAGCGCCACGCGGCCGTCCGGCAATGTCACCTTGGGCTTGCCACACAGCATCTCCGGCGCCCTGGCCCTGCCCCTGCTGCTGGCCGCGCGCGAACGCTACCCCGAAATCACGCTGCAGCTGACGGAAGAAATCACGGGCAACCTGAACGAACAGCTCAAATCGGGCCGCATCAACCTGGCCGTGCTGTTCGACGATGGCCAGCTCACGCCCTTTGCCTGCAGCCCGCTGGTGGAAGAAGAGATGCGTTTCATTTGCCGCAGCGATTCGCCGTTCGCGCCCGACGGCCGCGCCCTGTCGCTGAAACAGGCGCTGGCCGCCACCCTGATCCTGCCGGGCCTGCAGCATGGCGTGCGCCCGCGCATCGACAGCCGCGCCCGCGAACTGGGTCTGGAAGCGGCGAACGTGATCGAGATCAACTCGATTGCCATCCTGAAATCGGCCATCCTGGCCGGCATGGGCGCCACCATCCTGCCCGCCGCGCCCCTGCTGGCCGAACTCGACAGCGGCGCCATGCGCAGCTATGCCATCCACAGCCCCGTGCTGTCGCGCACGGTGGCCCTGTGCGCGTCAAAAAACATCCCGCTGACGAATGCGGGCAACGCCGTGAAAAACCTCGTGCTGCAAGTGGCCGCCGAACTGTGCGGCAGCGGGCGCTGGGTAGGGGCGAAGGTGCTGTAGCAGCCTTATTTTTCCAACAATAATTTCCCAAAAGAAATAAAATGATGGTCTTATTCATTTCACCATCATCACCATGTCCTTGTTTTCCACCTCCTTGCGCTGCCTGGCGGCAAGCGCCGCCCTGCTGCTACTGATGCAGGGCGCCCAAGCCGCCCGCCCTCAATCCGCATTTCCCTTGCGCGAGGTGCTGCTCAGCGATGTTGCGCAGCCCATCGAAAGAAAAGAAATCCAGGTGGTGGTATTTATTGCGCCGGAAAGTTGCACGCCCAAGACCCATGAAAGTACCTGGGGTACCATCGTCTCGTCGGACAACACCTCCCTGTTCAAGAGCTGGGCTTGCCGTGCCTATGTCGACGCTGCCAAGGATCCGAAAGAAGAATTCGCCTTCGTCCCCATGCCGCCCGTGTTCAAGCAGCCATCCATCCTCGACACCGTGCAGGGACTGCCTGCCAGCACGACGGGACGGCGCTACGTGGCTCTGGTGGACTGGAAATATGCCGATACCACGCTAGGAAAATGCAATAGCTTTGGCTGCTACTCCAGCCTCGTCATGCTCATTGAAACGGTGGTATACGACCGGGTTGCAGCCAAAACGATCTGGCATTCCATCGAAACGACACGCGCCGCGATGAAGGGACTCAGCTACGATGTCAAAGAGGCAAATCGTATAGGGCCACTGCACGTTGCCATTACGCTGAACGCGATCATTGAGCGCAAAACCGTGCAACAAGCCGAGGAACAAGGCATGCGCCGCACGACCGCCCTGGAGCCGTCGAATGTGCCAGGACAGGCGGGCACGGCACTCAACAAAAAAGCCAATCTGATCTTCTTTAACCGCATGCCGCAAGAAACAGTGGATAGCGAGAAATTCGACAGTGGCAGGAAATTCTATGATATCCAGGCCAGCCATCTGCAGGGCCGCGCGAAAAAAACCTCTTACTATAATGACTCCAGGACCCATGTGGCGCTGGAACTGCCGCCGGGCACGTACGAAATCGCCTTCTACAAAGACCGCAAGACCTTCGATATCAAGGAAAACGGGCCTCCCGTCTATCTGAGCTTTGATAACGGTATCTTCAGCACCATCAGTATCAATGAACTCAGTCCGCAAAAAGCCCTGGAGCTGACGCAAGACTCGCTCAATGCCCTGCTGCCCGAGTTGACGCCCGTCGCCTATCCCTTGCGCGCGCGCAAGCTGCAATGGACACAGCCCTGAGCGTGCACGGCAGACACGGCCTGTCTTGGGCGCAAGGCAGGCCATCATTTTTTCTTATACCCCCATCGTCAAAGCGTATTTGCCCCTTCCCCGAGGTCGTTCTACACTGACCACATTAATTATTTTAGATTTAAAATAGTTATGTGCCGCCCACACGCGGCCATCCCGTCTGCACAGCGCGCGCCTTACCGGGCGCGCCCCTGGTGCAGCCGATATCTGAAACACCCTTTTGGAGACAGCCATGTCCGTGACCACGGAAAACGGCTCCGCAGCGTTCGCTAGAAACGCCGGTGCCGCGCCATCTACGCCCCCCGACACATCCCGCTTGACCACCGTCAGCCTCGACGACAAATACACGGCCACATCCGGCGCCATCTTCCTGTCCGGCATCCAGGCCCTCGTGCGCCTGCCCATGATGCAGCGCCTGCGCGACCAGGCTGCCGGCCTGAACACGGCCGGCTTCATTTCCGGCTACCGCGGCTCGCCCCTGGGCGGCCTCGATGAAAACCTGTGGAAAGCCAAGAAACAGCTGGAAGCGCACCACGTGCAGTTCGTGCCCGGCGTCAACGAAGACTTGGCGGCCACGGCCGTCTGGGGTTCGCAGCAGGTCGACCTGATCGGCCCGGCCAAGTACGACGGCGTGTTCGCCATGTGGTACGGCAAGGGTCCGGGCGTGGACCGCTGCGGCGATGTCTTCAAGCACATGAACCATGCGGGAACGTCAAAACTGGGCGGCGTGCTGCTGGTGGCCGGCGACGACCATGGCGCGTACTCCTCGACCCTGCCGCACCAGTCCGACCATTTGTTCTCCGCCTCGATGATCCCAGTCTTGTATCCATGCAATGTGCAGGAATACCTGGACCTGGGCATCCATGGCTGGGCCATGTCGCGCTTTTCCGGCTGCACGGTGGCCTTCAAGGCCCTGGCCGACACGGTCGAATCGTCTGCCTCCATCGACGCCGACCCGTTCCGCGTGGAAGTCAAGATTCCGCAGGACTTCGTCATGCCCGAAGGCGGCCTGAACGCGCGCCTGTCGAGCATCCCGCTGGGCCAGCAGGCGCGCAACCAGGAAGCGCTGATGCAGGACTACAAGATCTATGCGGCGCTGGCCTACGCACGCGAAAACAAGCTCAACCACACCACCATCAACAGCCCGAACGCCAAGCTGGGCATCATCGCCTCCGGCAAATCGTATCTGGATGTGCTCGAAGCACTGGAAGAGCTGGGCATCGACGAGCAGATGGCGGCCGACGTGGGCATGCGCCTGTTCAAGGTGGCCATGCCGTGGCCGCTGGAACCGGACAGCGTGCGTGAGTTTGCGCAAGGTCTCGATGAAATTCTCGTAGTAGAAGAGAAACGTCAGATCGTCGAATACCAGTTGAAAGAACAACTCTACAACTGGCGCGACGACGTGCGCCCGCGCGTCATCGGCAAGTTCGACGAAAAAGGCGAATGGGTGGCGCCGCGCGGCGAATGGCTGCTCACCTCGAAGGCGGATTTTTCCGTCTCGCAAGTGGCGCGTGTCATCGCCAGCCGCATCGCGCGCCTCATTTCCGACCCCGTCACCTGCGACCTGATCAAGGCGAGACTCAGCTTCCTCGACGCCAAGGATGCGGTATTAAAGAAAGCCGTGAACACGCCGTTCCGCCCCGCGTTTTACTGCTCCGGCTGCCCGCACAATACGTCGACCAAGGTGCCCGACGGCAGCCTGGCGCTGGCCGGCATCGGCTGCCACGTGATGGCCACGTCGATCTATCCGGAAATGAACAAGCTGACCACGCACATGGGCGGGGAAGGCGCGCCGTGGATAGGCCAGGCCGCGTTTTCCGAACTGCCGCACGTGTTCCAGAACCTCGGCGACGGCACCTACTTTCATTCCGGATACCTGGCCATCCGCGCCGCGCAGGCGGCCAAGGTGAACATCACCTACAAGATTCTCTATAACGACGCCGTCGCCATGACGGGCGGCCAGCCCGTGGACGGCTTGATTACCGTACCGATGATGGCGCAGCAGGTGGCGGCCGAAGGCATCGCCCGCATCGCGCTGGTGACGGAAGATTTATCGCGCTACAGCGACCGCAGCAACCTGCCCGCCCACGTGACCTTGCATGACCGCAAGGACATGGATGCCGTGCAGCGCGAATTGCGCGACGTGCCAGGTGTGTCCGTGCTGATCTACGACCAGACCTGCGCCGCCGAGAAACGCCGGCGCAGGAAAAAAGGCGAGTATCCGGACTTGGCCAAACGCATGGTCATCAACGACGCCGTCTGCGAAGGCTGCGGCGACTGCGGCGTGCAGTCGAACTGCGTGTCGATCCTGCCGAAAGAGACGGAATTTGGCCGCAAGCGCACCATCGACCAATCCTCGTGCAACAAGGATTACTCGTGCGCCAAAGGTTTCTGCCCCAGCTTCGTCACCGTCGAAGGCGGCAGCCTGAAAAAAACCAAGACGGGAGCGGGCAAGCCGGGCGAGACGGACGACTTCGGCCCCCTGCCGGAACCCCAACTGCCCGCCTGCGAGGCACCGTACAACATCCTGATCAACGGCATCGGCGGCACGGGCGTCATCACCGTCGGCGCGCTGATGGGCATGGCGGCCCACTTGGAAGGCAAGGGCGCCTCCGTGCTGGACATGACGGGCATGTCGCAAAAGAACGGTTCCGTCACCTCGCACGTAAAAATCGCCAAGTCTCCGGCGCACATCCGCGCGCAGCGCATCGCCACGGGCGAAGCGGACCTGATCCTGGGCTGCGACATGCTGACGGCCGGCGCGCAGGATGCCGTGTCGAAAATGCGCCCGGGCCGCAGCCTGGCCGTCGTCAACCTGCACGAGCAACCGCCCGGCACGTTTGCGCAAAATGCTGACTGGCAATATCCGACGGCGGAAGTGCGCCAGCTGATCGAGGAATCCGTGGGCGGCGCCGACGCGGCCGACTTCATCGACGCGACGAAATTGGCCACCGCGCTGATGGGCGACTCGATTGCCGCCAACCTGTTCATGCTCGGCTACGCCTGGCAAAAAGGCCGCATCCCGCTGACGCAAGCGGCCCTGCTGCGCGCCATCGAACTCAATGGCGTGGGCATCGAATCGAACAAGAAAAGTTTCCTGTGGGGCCGCCGCGCCGCCGTCGACGTGCGCAAGGTGACCCAAATCGCCACGCCGTCGCAAGCGATCATCGTGCAAATGCCGCAAAGCCTCGACAGCGTCATCAAGAAGCGCGTGGAATTCCTCACCGCATATCAAAACGCCGCGTATGCGGATGGTTACTTGACCCTGGTCAAACAGGTGCGCGACCGCGAGAACACCCTGGGACTGGGCCAGAAGCTGTCGACGGCTGTCGCCAAGAGCTATTTCAAGTTGCTCGCCTACAAGGACGAATATGAAGTGGCGCGCTTGTACACGAATGGCCGTTTCGTGGAGCAGTTGCAACAGCAGTTCGAAGGCAACTTCTCCGTGAAATTCAACCTGGCGCCGCCGCTGTTTGCCAAGAAAGATGCGAAGGGGCACCTGGTGAAAGCGGAGTTCGGTTCCTGGATGTGGCGCGCCTTCCAGCTGCTGGCCAAAGCCAAAGGCTTGCGCGGCGGCACCTTCGACGTCTTCGGTTATACGGCCGAGCGCAAGATGGAACGCGCGCTGATCGTCGAATACCGCGAACTGCTGGCCGGCCTGCTGGTCAACCTGACGGCGGACAACCTGGCCACCTGCGTGGAACTGGCAACCCTGCCCGAGAAAATCCGCGGCTTCGGCCACGTCAAGGAAGCGGCCGTCGATACTTACCGCAAGGACAAGGCGAGATTGCTGGGTGTGCTGGCTGATGGAACGAAGCATGCGGCCTAAGGTGACAAGCCGGTGTTAACATGAAAACGCAGAGCCTCGGCTCTGCGTTTTTTTTCATGCGTCCGCGCAGCGCCCCACCGTCGCCCCCGGCAACAGCACCGGTTGCCAGATTTCCTGCAGCCGTTCTGGCGGCGTGCCGGTCAGCAAGGATTGCAGCATTTCCACCATCTTGGCGCCGGCGCGGCGCAGGTCGGGCTGGTCGATGGTGGTGACGTTGATGCCGATCAAGGTGTCTTCCACATTACCCCAGACGACGACGGAAATGTCCTTGCCGATCTCGATACCTGCGTCCATCAGGGCGCGCACCACGCCCACGCCGGACAGGTGGTTATCGACGATGACGGCCGTCGGGCGCGGCGAGCAGGCCAGCAATTGCTGCATGGCCTGGTAGCCGCTGCGGCGATCAAAAGTATTGTCGAGCAGGTAGCGGGGATCGGCCTGCAAGCCAGCCTGTGCCAGGCAACGGATGAAACTTTCCTTGCGCTCGTAGGCGAAGTGCAGCTCCAGCGGCGCACTGAGCAGGGCGATGCGCTGGTGGCCATGGGCCAACAGGAAGGATACGGCCAGGTCGATGCCCGTGTCGTTGTCGTAGTCAAAATACGCGTAGGGCGCGTCGATGCGCGTGCGGCCGTTCGCCACAAACGGAAAATCCACCTTCGTCAGGTAGGCGATGCGCTCGTCGACCACCCTGGTGCGGCCCACCACGAGGCCGTCGACCTGGCGTCCGCGCACCATGGTTTCATACGAGGGCTGTTCGTTCTGCGGCGACACGGGGGCGATGATCAGGCTCATCTTCGACGCTTCCACGGCGTCGGACATGCCGTTCACGACGGACAGAAAGACGCTGTCGCCCAGGTCGCTGGGTAGCAGGGGATAGATCATGCCGAGCACGTTCGTGCGGCCGACGGCCAGGCTGCGCGCCAGCGGGTTGGGCCGGTAGCCCACCTTCTTGGCGGCCGCCAGGACGATTTCACGGGTGCGGGAATTGACTTCCGGATAGCCGTTCAACGCCCTGCTGACCGTCGTTTTCGACATGCCGAGGGCAATTGCGAGGCTCTTGAGATTCATGTGTTAACTACCTGTCTGTACGGCAAAAGAAACCAACTTTGACCGTCAATTATAGCCGAGAGCGCCAAACAGTCCCTGCAATACAGTACATCGACATGGTAAAAAAACAACAATGGATTGACTATTTAAAAAGCAATATTTTAAATGTAGTCAATTTGCCATCTGCACAGCGTGGCATGGCCCATGGCAGACGGGGCAGCGAGGTACACGAAAGTGGGTACCCACTATGACAATGGCCCCGGCACCGCCATCTTGCTATTGCTGCAATGCCAGGCGCGCACAATAAAATTATCAAGAAAACATAATTTACTGGAACTGTGCGAGAATTTATCCTATTCTTGATTCAGGTAAAGATTACTTGCGGACATGTCGCGCCTCCCGCTGGAGGTTTCCTCTTCTGCACATGGCTGGGCATACTTCAAAGGTGAACAATGTGGTCTCGCTAACTTCCGTCAACAATGTGCAGGCATCGCTGGCCACGGCGCAGCGCAGGGTCGAGCAAGGCCAGAACCAGGTGCAGCGCGACAGCGAACAGCTGGCGCAAAGCCGCCAGTTGCTGAGCCGTGAAAAGGAACAGCTGAGCCAAGCCCAGCGCAGCAGCCAGCAAGCCGAGGCCAGTGCCCAGCCCGCCATCAAGGCGCCGCAGCTGGACCAGGCGATCAAGGTGGCCGTGCCGCAGCAAGCCATCGCGGCTGCGTCGAAGAGCGCGCCCCAGCTGAACGGCTATGGCCAGACGCTGGGCCGCCTGATCGACGTGACGGCGTAAATTACCGCAGCATCTCTTCTTCCAGCATCGCCAGCCACCACTTCTCGCCCTGCTTCGGCTGCCGTAAATCCACCGCCTCGCCCATCTGCGGCGTGGCCAGGTTCACGCCCTGCCTGGCCGCCAGTCCCGTGATGCGGTCGAACGGCTCGTGCCAGGCGTGCAGACCCAGGTCAAAGGTGCCGTTATGCACGGGCATGAGCCACTTGCCGCGCAAGTCCAGGTGCGCTTGCAGGGTTTCCTCCGGCTGCATGTGCACGTCGGGCCACTGCTTGTCGTAGGCACCCGTCTCGATCATGGTCACGTCGAACGGACCGTACTTGTCGCCGATCTGCTTGAAACCGTCGAAATAGCCGGAGTCACCGCTGAAAAACACGCGCACCCCGGGCGCGTCGATGACCCACGATGCCCACAGGGTTTGATTACCGTCAAACAAGCCCCGCCCCGAGAAATGCTGCGACGGCGTGGCGACGAGTTTCACGCCGGCAATTGTCGTGCCCTGCCACCAGTCGAACTGCCGCACCTTGGCGGCCGGCACGCCCCATTCGACCAGGGTATCGCCCACGCCCAGCGGCGCGACGAAGTGTTCGGTCTTGGCGGCCAGCTGCAGCACGGCGGCATGGTCGAGGTGGTCGTAATGGTCGTGCGACAGGATGACGGCCTTGATCGGCGGCAAATCGTCGATGCCGATGGGCGGCTGATGGAAACGCTTCGGTCCGGCCCACTGCACGGGCGAGGCGCGCTCGGAAAACACGGGGTCGGTGAGAAAGAATTCGCCATTGAGTTTCAGCAGCAGCGTTGAATGACCGAGGCGAAACAGGCTGTTGTCGGCGGCAGCCAGCAGCTGCGCCCGGGTCAGGGCTTGCACGGGCACGGCCGCCGCAGGTACGGTGCTGTCGGGCTTATCAAAGAAGAAAGTCCACATCAGCTTGAGCGTGGCCGCCGTGCCCAGCTTGTGCATCTGCACGGGATTGCGGAACTTGCCGTCGAGGCGTTGCGGTGATTCGGTCGGCGCGACAGGCGCGGCGCGCAAGGTGCATGAACTCATGATGATCAGGACTCCCAAGAATAAGATGCGGTGCATATGCAGCCCGGTCAATGAAACACAAGGATTAAATTACACTACACAGTGTAGTTCCTATTTCTGGCAAAGTAAACCAGGAGGTGTAAAATATTGTTTTCAAAGGAGATTTTCAGCCATGGCCGCACCGCAACGCCTCACCGACCGCAAGCGCGTCGCCATCGTCGATGCCGCCATCGCCGAGTTCCGCGAGCACGGTTTCGATGCGACCAGCATGGACAAGATCGCCGCCACGGCCGCCGTTTCCAAGCGCACCGTGTACAACCATTTCCCCAGCAAGGACGAGCTGTTCGCGGAAATCCTGCAGCGCATGTGGGAAAGCAGCGTGGCCCAGCCCGCCGTGCCCTATGTGGCCGACCAGCCCCTGCGCCCGCAGGTACTGGCCCTGGTCGAGCAGAAGATGGTCTTGCTGTGCGACCCGGCCTTCATCGACCTGGCGCGCGTGATCTTTGGCGAAACCATCCACTCGCCCGAACGCGCGCAAGCGATGGTGGCGCGCCTGAATGAAAAGGAAACGGGCCTGAATATCTGGATCCGCGCGGCGCAGCAGGACGGGCGCATCAAGGCGGGCGAGACGCTGGAAGTGGGGCACCTGCTGATGGCTCCACTGAAGACCTTTGCCTTCTGGCCGCAGATCACCCTCGGTGAGCCTCTGCTGGGCCCGGCACGCCGGCGCGAAGTGACGGAACTGGCCGTCGATATCTTCCTGTGCTACTACGGCGTGGCAAAACAGACGGCATAGACGGGCGGCAAGTGGGCCGAGATCGTCTGCCAATGCTCGCCCTCGTCACCGGAATACCA
Organism: Janthinobacterium sp. TND4EL3; assembly: GCF_900156175.1. Taxonomy (GTDB): domain Bacteria; phylum Pseudomonadota; class Gammaproteobacteria; order Burkholderiales; family Burkholderiaceae_D; genus Janthinobacterium. Next base: position 326,530 of record NZ_FTMV01000001.1, on the reverse strand, counting down.
GGCGCCGCCCGTCGTCGACGCCATCACTAAACTGCGCCCGTCGTCGGCCAGCGCCAGCCCGTGGCGATAGATGAGGTCGTAGCAATGCTGCTGCGGCAATCCCGCGCGCAACACCTCGAAGGTTTTCCCGCCATCGCGCGTGCGCGTCACGGCCAGCGCGCCATCTTGCGGAATGCGCAGCACGTCCGCCTGCGCGGGCACGAACCAGGCCGTGTCGCCATCGCGCGGATGCACGGCCACGGCAAAGCCGAAATGCGACAGCGGCGCCGTCGTCACTTCCTGCCAGTGCCAGCCCCCGTCCCGCGAGCGCCAGATGCCGTTATGGTGCTGGCACCACAGCGCGTCCGGCGTGCCGGCGCTGCGCACGATGCGGTGCGGGTCTTGCACGGCTTCGTTTTCATCGAGTTCGGGCGGCATGTAGTCGGCCCGCATGCCCGTCGCGCTCAAGGCCCAGCTGGCGCCGCCGTCCAGCGTTTGCCACACGCCGCCGCAGGACACGCCCACCAGCACGGCATTGCTGTCGCGCGGATCGACGCAGATGCTGTGGATGCCGGGCACGTCGTAGCCGCCGCCAAACCACTGCGCCCGCTGCGGCACGTTCCACAACGCTTCGACCAGCTGCCAGCTGTCGCCGCGGTCGCCAGAGCGGAACAGGCCGCCAGGCAGGGTGCCCGCCCACAGCACGCCGGGCTGGTCCGCGCCGCCGGCCGCCAGCGACCAGATCTGCCGCACCGTCCAGTCGACGGTATCGCTGCTGTCCTCGGGCTTGGCGGGATAGGCGGGCACGGCGATTTCCTGCCACGCGCCGGCGCCCGCGTCGAGGCGGTGCAGCTTGGCGCCGAAGTGGCCCAGGTTCAGGGCTGCGTACACGGTGCCGTCGCGGCCATCGTGCAGCAGCATGGAGACGGGGTCGCCGGCAAATTGCACCAGCGCCAGCTGCCAGGCGCCGGCCGCATCGACATCGAACCGGAACAGCCCCTTGCGGGTGCCGAGATACGCGCGTTGCGCCCTGCCTGGTCCCATGATTAACCTCCGGAAAGTGCCTGCAAGATATACACCTGGCTGTCGGGCCGCAAGGCGTCGTCCAGCATGCGCCGCTCGCGGCAGCGCGCGCCATCGATGAAGATCACGACGTTGGGACGCAACGCCCCCTGCTCGTCGAGCACGTAGCCGCGCAGGCGCGGCTGCTGGGCAAACACGGCATCCAGGGCGGCGCGCAGGCATGGCGCCGCCACGTCCACCGTGGGGACGTCGAGAAAACGCGCCAGTTGTTGGGTAAAATGCAAGTTCGCCATGCTGCCCTGCGACGTCATCGGCCTGCAGCCATTCTAGTCCGCTTTGCGGCCAATACAATTAAAATGGCTCTGTCCCCGGTAAGTAGGGGAACGCCAGGAATTTTCCTCAGGCCCGGCTGTCTGACTGTACATATCGGACAAACGGGAGCCTGCCATGCAGCCAGCCGAATGGAAAACCTTCATCTCCCAGTTCGCCGCACTGAGCCGCCGCCAGCGTCTGGCCAGCGCTGCTCTGCTGCGCGGGGCAGGATCGCAGAACGCCGCCGTGGCACTGGTCGAAAGCGTGGCCCGGCAGCGGCTACACTGTCCCGCCTGCAACAGCAGTCATGCGCACCGGCACGGTCATGCGCACGGACTGCAGCGCTACCGCTGCGTGCCGTGCGGCCGCACCTTCAATGCGCTCACCGGCACGCCGCTGGCGCGCCTGCGCCATAAATCGCTGTGGCTAGCCTACGCCGATTGCCTGCTGGCATCGGCTTCCGTGCGCCAGGCAGCGCGACAGCTGAACGTGCACCGCAACACCACCTTCCGCTGGCGCCACCGGTTTTTGACGCTCGCCAGGACGGACCGGCCGCTGCGCCTGCACGGTATCGCCGAGGCCGACGAGCTGTATCTGCTGGAATCGGAAAAGGGATCCAGGCATCTGGCGCGTCCGGCGCACCGCCGGGGCGGCCATGCCCGCCAGCGCGGCATTTCCAATGAACAAGTCTGCATCCTGGTGGCGCGCGACCGCACGGGACAAACCCTCGATTTCGTCACGGGAAAAGGGGCGCTGACCAAGGTCCAACTGCATGCCTGCCTGCCACCCGTGATCGACAAGGACGTCTTGCTGGTCACCGACGGCCACGCCGCCTATCGCACCTTCGCCCGTGAAGCGGGCATCAGCCACCAGGCCGTCAACCTGCGTGCCGGCATCCGCGTGCAGGGCGCCGCCCACGTGCAGAACGTCAACGCGTATCACAGCCGCCTGCGCGCATGGCTTCGGCCCTTTCACGGCGTGGCGACGCGCTACCTGCCGAATTACCTGGCATGGCGCTGGATACTGGACGCCGGGCGCATCCGCTCTCCGGAAACATTATTGAAGGCAACACTGGGAGAGTTCCCACACTTGACGGTGACATAGCCATTAAAATAGGGCCAAGCACACAAGGAGGCCAGGCATGACGATTACCCCGGAAGAACTAGCGGTGCTGATGCAGGAAGTGGAAGTGGCCGATCCCATCGACTTTGCCGACCTGCCCTTCAACGAGCAGGAATTGCGCGGCCTGATCGCCAACCATTTGTGCGAGATGGCCGACGCCATGGAAAGTTTTACGCCGGAAGACCGCAACCTGGCCCTGCTGGCCGTGGCGGCCAAGCTGGTGCTGGAAAACCTCGTCTTGCACGTGCAGTTGCTGCGCCGCCACGGCTTGCCCGTCAGCGACAGCGTGGACGCGCTGCTGCAGCGCCTGAAGGGCGGCAAGCCGTCCTGAGTCAGGCGCCCGTGCGCACGGCCCGTGCCTGCAAGGTGAGATCGCTTTCCGCCACGGCCACGCAAGGCAGGATGTCGCCGTCGAGCCGTTCATCGGGGCTGATGCCGGGCCAGTCCACCGTGTAGCGGACCTTTCCTTCGGGCATGTGACAGATACACGTGCGGCAGGTGCCGTTGCGGCAGGAACTGAGCAGGCGGATGCCGGCCAGCTCGGCGGCGGCCAGGATGGTGGTGCCCGCCTCGGCCGGGAATTGCCAGCCTTGCGGGACGATGGTGACGGTAAAAGTGGGGATGGTCAGGGGCGCGCTCATGCGCCCAGTTTAACAGTCCGCCAGGGTGGTCCAGGTAGCGCCCTGCGCATGGCTGCGCAGCACGGCCTCGGCAAAGGCCAGGCCCGCCACGCCATCATGGACGGTGGGCAGCCAGCGCGCCGCTTCCGGTATCGGCGTCCCCGCCTGCAGGGCGCGGATGGCCAGGGCCGCATCCAGGTACAGCTGGGCGAACGCTTCCAGATACCCTTCCGGATGGCCGGCAGGCACGCGCGTGGCGTGGCGCGCGGCCGCGCTGTCGACCCGTCCCGGACGCAGCAACTGGCGGTTGCCGCCCTGCGGCGTCACCCACAGTGCATTCGGTTGTTCCTGGTCAAAGTCGAGCTGCGCCTTGCTGCCGAACAGGCGCAGGCGCACCGTGTTTTCACACCCCGTCGCCACCTGGCTGGCCCACAGGGTGCCCCTGGCGCCGTTGGCGTAGCGCAGCATCACCTGCACGTGGTCGTCCAGGGTGCGGTGCGGAACAAAGGTGGACAGTTCCGCCAGCACGGCATGCGGCGTGAGTCCGCTGACGAACTGCGCCAGGTGGTAGGCGTGCAAGCCCACGTCGAGCAGGGTGCCGCCGGGCCCGGCCTTCTGCGGGTCGTTATGCCAGTTGCCTTGCTTCAATCCGCCCGCCGCGATGGCGTCGGCCAGCCAGTCCTGCGAATACTCCACCTGCACGAGGCGCAATTCACCAAGCTCGCCCGCCTCGACCATCGCTTTCGCGTGGCGCAGCAGCGGGTAGCCGCTGTAGGTATGCGTGAGCGCAAACAGCAGCTTTTTCCGCTCTGCCAGCGCGGCCAGCGCCTGCCCCTCGGCCAGAGAGATGCCCAGCGGCTTGTCGCAGATCACATGGATGCCCGCTTCCAGGAACGCCGTGGCGACGGGCGCATGCAGGTGGTTCGGCGTGACGATGGCCACCGCTTCGATGCCGTCCGCCCTGACGGCCTCCGCCTGCGCCATGGCGCGGTAATCGCTGTAGCAGCGCTCGGGCGCCAGGTGCAGCGCCGCGCCGCTGTCGCGCGCCCGCTGCGGGTCGGACGACAGGGCGCCCGCCACCAGTTCGTACTGGTCGTCGATGCGCGCCGCGATGCGGTGCACGGCGCCGATGAATGCCCCCTGCCCGCCCCCTACCATGCCCAGCCGTAAACGTCGCTGCATGTCGTCTCCCTATTTCAAGCCAAGCAAGTGATAGATTTGATCCTGATCAACAGCGCTGCCCGCGAAATCGTCGAACGCATGTTCGGCCACGTGGATGATGTGTTCACTTATAAAACGCGCCCCTTCGGCCGCCCCGTCCTCCGGGTGTTTCAGACAGCATTCCCATTCCAGTACGGCCCAGCCCGGAAAGTCGTACTGCGCCAGCTTCGAGAAAATCGCCTTGAAGTCGATCTGCCCGTCACCGAGCGAGCGGAAGCGCCCGGCCCGGTCTTGCCAGTCGCCATAGCCGCCATACACGCCCTGGCGCCCGTTGGGCCGGAACTCCGCGTCCTTGACGTGGAAGGCCTTGATGCGCGCATGATAAATATCAATGAAGGCCAGATAGTCGAGCTGCTGCAGCACGAAATGGCTGGGGTCGTACAGGATGGCCGCGCGCGGATGGTCGTGGACGGCGGCCAGGAAGCGCTCGAAGGTCACGCCATCGTGCAAGTCCTCGCCCGGATGCAGTTCATAGCACAGGTCCACGCCAGCCGCGTCAAACGCGTCAAGGATGGGCAGCCAGCGTTTCGCCAGTTCGGCGAACGCCGTCTCCACCAGCCCGGCGGGGCGCTGCGGCCACGGATACAGATACGGCCAGGCCAGGGCGCCGGAAAACGTCACGTGAGCCTTGAGGCCCAGGCGCTGCGAGGCGGTGGCCGCCCACAGCAGCTGCTGCGTGGCCCAGGCCGTGCGCGCGGCAGGATCGCCGCGCACCTGTTCTGGCGCAAAGCCGTCGAACAGCGCGTCGTAGGCGGGATGCACGGCGATCAGCTGGCCCTGCAAATGCGTCGACAGTTCAGTCACCTGCAAGCCGTGGCGCGCCAGCAAGGCGGCCACGTCGTCGCAGTACTGCTGGCTGTTGGCTGCTTGTTGCAGGTCAAACAGGCGCGGCGCCGTCGGCAGCTGCAAGCCCTTGTAGCCCAGGCCGGCCGCCCATTGCGCCAGGTGCTCGAGCGAGTCGAACGGCGGCTCGTCGCCGAGAAACTGGGCCAGGAAAATAGCCGGGCCCTGGATGGTTTTCATGGGTATCCTTTAGCCCCCAGGACGCTGGCCCTGGAGGAGGTTCGGTTAAAAAGGCGAGTTCGGGAAGTAAAACTGCCTGGCGTTCTCGCGCGTGATCAGCACCGAGGGGATGATCGTATTGGCCGGCAATTTATCACCTTTCAGGCGCGCTTCCGTCGTCAGCTTGATGGCGTCGTACATGAACTTCGGCGAGTAGGACACGTCGGCCACGATCAGCGGATCGGAACCATCCATGATCTTTTTCACGGCGCCCTTCGCACCCGCGCCGCCGAACACCTGCTTGATGTCCGTGCGCTTGGCTTGCGCGATGGCTTTTTGCACGCCGATGGCCATGTCGTCGTCGGCTGCCCAGACGGCGTCGATGTGCTTGAAGCGGGTCAGGTAATCCTGCATGACCTTGAAGGCATCGTCGCGGTTCCAGTTGCCATACTTGGCGTCGAGCACCTTGATGTCGGGATGGCCCTTCATCACGGCGGAAAATGCGTCAAAGCGCTCGTTATCGAGCGTGGTCGGCATGCCGCGCAGCACGACGATATTGCCCTTGCCATTCAGGCTTTTCGCCAGGTATTCGGCCGGCAGCTTGCCGAAGGCCGTGTTGTCGCCCGCGATGTACGCATCCTGCGACTGCGTGTTCGTCAAGCCACGGTCCACCACGGTCACGTAGACGCCCTTGTTCTTCACTTGCGCCACGGGCTGCGTGAGGGACGCGGACTCGATGGGGAAAATCACCAGGGTGTTGATCTTGTTCACCGTCAACATATCCTGCAGCTGGTTCGCCTGCTCGGGCGCCGTGGCGGCCGTCTTGACGATGATTTTCACGCCAGGATGGGCTTTTTCCAGCTCCGCCTTGGCCTGGTTCGCCCACCACACGATGCCGGAAGTAAAGCTGTGCGTGGCCGTGGGAATGGCCACGCCGACGACCAGCTTGTCAGCCGCCTGCGCACTCGGCAGCGCCCACGCCTGCATCACCAGCACCGCCATCCCTGCTACCCGTATAAAGCTCTTCATGCTGCTCTCCTCCAAGGTTGTGGGCGCCCGGTGGCCGCCCTTTCAGAACGCCGCTGTGGTTTTATTTGCGGCCTCGCTGCAGGAAGGCGACGGCGATGATCACCACGCCTTGCACTGCGGCATTCAGGTAGACACTGATGATGCTGGTCAAATTCAGGATATTACTGATCACGGACAATAAAATGGCGCCGATGACGGTGCCGACGATGCGCCCCTCGCCGCCCTTCAGGGCCGTGCCGCCGACGACGACGGCGGCGATCGCTTCGAGTTCCCACAGCAAGCCCGTCGTCGGCGTGGCCGAGCCCAGGCGCGGCACGTACAGCACCGTGGCGATGCCCACGCACACGCCCAAGAGCATGTAGGTGGCGATTTTGACTTTATCGACATTGATGGCCGCATAGCGCGCCACTTGCTCGTTGGAACCAATCGCCTGCACGTGGCGGCCGAACGTGGTGCGGTTCAATATGACGGCGCCGGCCGCCGCGACGAACAGAAAGATCCAGATCGGGATCGGCGCGCCCAGCACGCTCGTGTAGTAGACGGGGCTGTACAGCTCGGACAGGGTGGCGTCCAGGGTCAGCGCGCCGCCGTCGGCCAGATACGTGAGCACGGCGCGGAAGATGCCGAGCGTTCCCAGGGTGACGATGAACGGTTCGATATTGCCCTTGCTGATCAACAAGCCGTGCATCAGGCCGAAGCCGGCGCCCAGGATCAAGGCCATGGCGATGCCCAGCACCAGCATGGTGATCGGCGCCAGGTTGCCCCCCGCGCCTTGCGCCAGCGCATTCATGAAATAGATCATGCAGCCCGCGATCAGGGCCGCCATGGACCCGACCGACAGGTCGATGCCGCCCGAGATGATGACGAAGGTCATGCCCACGGCGATGATGCCGATGAAGGCCGTGCGCGTGAGCACGTTCATCAGGTTATCGAGGGTGGCGAAGTCGCCGTTGAGCAAGGTGCCCGCGATGCACAGAGATAACAAGCCCAGCACGGGGCCGAAGCCCTTGATGCGCGCGCCGAAGCGGGCAACGGCGGTGGCCATCGGGGATATGGTGGTGTCAGTGCGTGCCGGTTGCATGGGCAATCAACTCCTCTTCGGTCAGGTGGTCTGCGGACAGGGTGGCTTGCAGGGTGCCGGCGCGCATCACGGCGACCCGGTGGCACAGGCCGATCAATTCGATCAGTTCCGATGAAATCACGATCACGGCGCGCCCTTCGGCGGCCAGGCGGTGGATCAAAAAGTAAATGTCGCGCTTGGCGCCCACGTCCACGCCACGGCTCGGCTCATCGAGCACGACGACACGGGGGTCCGAATGCAGGTATTTCGCCAGCGCCAGCTTTTGCTGGTTGCCGCCCGACAACATGCGCGCGCGGCTGTCCAGGTCGCCCGTGCGGATATTGAAATCCTCGACAGCCCTGGCCAGCGCCTGTTTCTCCGCGTTGAGGTCGAGCCACGGCCGCGCATAGCGCTCCATGGTCATCATCGTGAGGTTTTCGCGCAAGCCCAGGTTCACGTGCAAGCCTTTTCCCTTGCGGTCTTCGCTCAGGTAGGTCATGCCGTGCTGCATGGCCTGCCTGGGCGTGCGGATATCGACCTGCTGGCCATTGATCTCGATCAAGCCCGCGCTGCGCGGGCGCAAGCCCAGCAGTGCCTCGAACGATTCCGTGCGCCCCGCGCCCACCAGGCCCGCAAAGCCCAGCACTTCGCCGGCGCGCACCTCGAACGACAGGTTTGTCGACCAGCCGGGCACGCACAAGCCGTCGACGCTCAAGACCACGGGCGCGTCCGGCGCCAGCGGCGCTTTCGCGGGGAACATGTCGGACAATTCGCGCCCCACCATCAGGTTCGCCATCTGCTGGCGCGTGAGGCTGGCCGTCGGCTCGCGCGTGACGAAACGCCCGTCGCGCATGACGATGACCTCGTCCGTGTTGCGCTCCACTTCGTCGAGCTTGTGGGAAATGTACAGTATCGTGACGCCATCCGCCTTTAGCTGCGCCATGACGGCGAACAAACGCTGGGTTTCCGACGACGTCAGGGTGGCCGTCGGCTCGTCCATGATCAAAAAGCGGGCACGGCGCGACAGGGCCTTGGCGATTTCCACCAGCTGTTTTTCGGCAACGATCAGGTCGCGTATTCTGGTGTCGGGCGAGACGTCCAGCCCCACCTGTTTCAAGTAGCGCGACGCTTCCTCGCGCATGGCGGCATCGTCCAACAGCCAGCCCCGCGTCTTTTCGTGGCCTAAAAACATGTTTTGCGCCACCGTCAGGTGCTCGGCCAGGTTGAATTCCTGGTGGATCAGCACGATGCCGGCGGCCTCCGCCGCGCGCGAACTGGCGAAGCGCCGGGGCTGGCCATCGATCAGCAGCTGCCCTTCGCTCACGCCCTCGTAGCCGGCGAGGATTTTCATCAGGGTCGACTTGCCGGCGCCGTTTTCGCCCAGCAAGCCATACACGCGCCCGGGCGACAGGGCAAAACTGACGCCATGCAGGACGCGCACGGGGCCGAAATCCTTGCACACCCCCTCGAAACCGACGGCAACGCTCACTATGCACTCCCTCGCAAGACCAAGTTATGTTCAAGCAACACGCCCGGCACGCTGGCTGCCGGGTCCGCCAGCCGCTGCAGCAGCAGGCGGGCCGCCGTCTCGCCCAGCTCGCGCATGGGCTGCGCGATGGTGGTCAAACCGGGGGCCATCTGCGCGGCGATGGCAATATCGTCGAAGCCGATGACGGCCACGTCCTCGGGCACGCGCAGGTTCAGCTGGCGCAGCGCGCTCAAGACGCCGATGGCCAGGGTGTCGGAGACGGCAAAGATGGCCGTGGGCGCATCGGGCTGCGCCATCATACGCAGGGTGGCGGCCGTGCCCGCCTCATAGTCGAGGCTTTGCACCGTGTGCACCCATTGCGGCCGCACGGGCAGGCAGGCGGCCGCCAGGGTGTCCAGATAGCCTTGCTGGCGTTGCCGCGCGTACAGATAGCGCTCGTCGGAGTTGATCAGGCCGATGCGCGTATGGCCGCGCGACAACAGGTGCGCGACGGCGTCGGAGGCGGCCCGGTGGTTGTCGATGCCGACATAGGGCACGGCCACGCCGGGGTCGAATTCGCAGCAGGCCACCCACGGCAGGCTGGCGGACTCGTGCGACAGCGCATGCTGCACCGTGTCCGGGTCCAGGCAGATGGCGCCGTCGGCGCGGTGCATGCGCAGCAGGTCGAAATACGAGCGCTCGCGGCCCGCATCGGCGCCCGTGTCGCACAGCAGCACGAAATAGCCGTGTTCGCGCGCCACCGTGTCGATGCCGCGCACGATTTGCGCATAGAAAGGGTTGCCCACGTCGGGCACCATGGTGAGCAGCATGCGGCTCTCGGCCGTGCGCAGGCTGCGCGCCAGGTGGTTCATGCGGTAGCCGAGCGCGGCCACGGACGCGAGCACCTTGTCGCGCGTGGGCGCCCGCACCCCGGCCTGCTCGTTCATCACGCGCGAGACGGTGGCCACCGACACGCCCGCATGCGCGGCGACGGCGCTGATGGAGACGGTTTCGCTCGGCAAGGAAGACGGGACGGCTGGCGGCATGGGGCTTTTCATATAAATGTAATCGATTACATTTATAGGCCAGTCACGCGCGCGATGCAAACATTTTCGGTGCTGCGATGCGCAAAAAACAGGCAGGGAGGAACAGAAAAACGGCCCTGGTCGGGCCGTCGGATAGAGCTATTTCTGGGACGGCAAGGCGCTCTGCTGCACGGCAAAACCGGCGCGCACGGCGGACAGGGCCGCCACCCACAGGATCAGGCCGGCACCGAGGCAGCCGACGGGATGGATGGGGCCATGGCGCACGGCGAATGGATAGCCGATGGCCCACACGCACAGGGCCATGCCGATGGCCACGTGGCGGCGCGCCTTGAACAGCCAGGCCAGCGGAAAGAAATGCAGGCCCACGATCAGGATCACGGCGGGAATGAACCATGCCTGCAGCCCCAGGTTTTTCAGGACGTTGCCGACGATGAAGATGGCGATCCACTGGCCCGCGTTCACCATATTGAACAGCCGGCCCGCGCGCTTCGCTTGCGGCGTCTGTTCCGCCGCCGCATGCGCGGCCCGGTGGCGGCTGAACTGGCGCCACGCCAGCATGAACAGCAGGACGGTGATGGCGGCCACCGGCAGCAGACGCAAAGGCTGGGCGCCATACGTCTGCACGCACCAGGCGGCCACCCACAGGCCGCCGAACAGGGAAAAGAACATGGCGCCAATGGCGCTGCGGGCCAGGGTAGCGGCTGGGTCGGTGTTGGGCAAGGTCATGGCATGTACTCGCAGTGAAAGCACTTACTTCATCATCGCACAAAACGTTTCGGGGTTGCCGTCAAGAATGACGCCGCTGGGCAGGCGGTGGCTGCGCTGCTGGGCGCGCAGCAAGGATGCGGCCAGGGCCGAGTCGCCGTCGACGGCGTAGACGAAGACGGGCATGTTCATGCCGGCCGCATCGGCCAGCAGATTCGGATTGGCGTCCAGGCTGCGCGCATCGACGTGCACGCCGACGGGCATGCCGATCTGCTGCTGCACCCGCTGCAGCCACGGTTTGTCCAGCTTGGGCGGGCGGGCGTTCTTCGCGATATAGCGGCTGACCCGGTTGGCGCCGGCCGCCTGCGCATTGCGCGCGTCAAACACGAGCAGGCCCAGGTAGCCTTGCGGGTCGGCGCGGCGCGCGCAGGCGAGGTTGTTCGGCACGCCCGACGTCAAGAACCAGTTGCCGTGCTTGATGCCGCCGCGCAATTGCGCCACCAGGGTGTTGATGGGCGCGCACGAAGGCAGGACATCCTTGATTTCCGCATTCAGGGTCTTGGCCGGGAAAGCCGTGGCCAGGTCGGCGATGTCGCTCACGAAGGGCGGCGTTTCCGCCGTGAGCACGCCGCGGTTCTTCATGCTGGCCGCGCGCCAGTCGTCGGCCGTCAATTGTTTCACGGTGCGGGGCGCGCCCGTGTCGACCACCCGGCCCGTGAGCAGGTCGTGGTGCACGACCCAGCTGCCGTCGCCCAGCAGCTGCAAATCCGTCTCGACGCCGTCCCAGGTGCCGAAATACGTGTTGCGCAGCGCGCTCAGCGAGTTTTCCGGCGCATTGCCGGCGCCACGGTGGGCATGCACCTTCATGCCCAGGCAGTCGGCCTGGACGACCGTGCTGGTCATGCACAGCAGCAAGGCCAGGGCGGCCGCCTTATTTTTTTTCCGGATGATAACCATATTCGATTCCCTGCAAAACATTGATGCGGATCGCCTCGTTGACGGGGTAGCTGTAGCCCTGCCCCACCGCCACGACGTGCGTGATATTGGCCAGCAAGCCCTTGCCGGCGATTTGCCAGCGCGTGCTGTCGCCGTCGGCCTGGCGATTCCAGTCCAGCATCTGGCGGAACAGTTCGCTCTTCGTGACATTATTGTCCGACAGGGTAAAAATGCCCCAGGTTCCCAGGAAGGCGCCGGCCAGCACGCCCGTGGCGATCCAAGCGGAACGGCGGCTCAGCTGGCCATCGGCGCCCGCCTGCTCGCCGCGGCGCGCCGCCAGCACCAGCAAGCCCACGGTGGCGATCAGGTACAGCAGTTTCGAGAAGTGGCCGATGGCGCCCAAGAGCGAAAAGAACAGGGCGACAGGCGGCACGATGGCCGCGCGCGCCGCTTCCTTGCCCTCCTCAAAGTATTTGCCGCCCACTTCAAAATCCGTGCGGCTAGCGCGGTATTCCACCAGCTTTTCCGCCGTCTGGCGCGCGGCGAACTGGTCGAACAGGCGGCTGAACTCGGCCGGACTCGCATACGCGTCCTGCACCACGGCCCCCTTGGGCAGCCGCAAGCCCTTGCCCGCTTCGCTGCCGTCGCCGCCGTCCGGCCCGTCGCGCAGCACGGCCTGGATGCCGGGGCGCGCCACGAACGCGGGGAAGGACAGGCCGGGCGGAATGCGGTCGCCCTTGATAGTCAACCCCTTGCTGGCCGCTTCCGACGCATAGCGGCGCTTGACGGCCAGGCGGAACGAAATCTGGTCGGCCGGGTGCCAGTTGGCCGACACGGGCACCTTCTTGCGCACATTGTTGACGACGGCCGCCTTGCGCCGCGCCGGCACGGAATGCGGCTGCCAGCCGTGGCGCGACAGGCTTTGCCGGTAATCGTTCCACGCCGATTCCTGCTGCTGGCGCAAGCCCGCATCGTCGTCGGGAATGATTCCCGAATACAATTTCCACTTGTCATGCACTTCGCCGATCGCCTGCTGGTACTTGTCGTAGTAACCGGCCGCGCCGCCGGCGATCTTGCGGACATTAAAGTTGATCAACTGCTCCTTGGCCGGCTCCATGCGCTCGTCGAGGTGGCCCACCGACACGGCCAGGAACGGAAACAGGGCCAGGAAGGCCTTGCCTTCGGGCTTGGCAAACAGGGTGGGATCATCGACCAGGCCCTGCAATTGCAGGCTGCCGCCCACCAGCGAGCGCTGCATCAAGGTGGTGTTGAAGGCCAGGCGGCGAAATTGCGCATCGCGCGTTTCGACCAGCACGGTGACCGTCGTCTTCAAAATGCAGAACACGACCGCAGCCGTGGCGACGCAGCAAAAGATGATCTTTTTCCAGCTGGGGCCGCTGCCATTGTTCTTCAGGCGGCGGCGCCACATCAGTTGCAGCACCACCAGCGCGGCGGCGATGCCCGACAGGCTGCGGCCATAGAATTCCACGCCTTCCACGTCGTGCGGCTTGACGTCGCCGCCCACCACATCGAGCAAACGGGCATTGAAGCCCAGCTCGCAGCACAAATAAATGATCGTCAGGACGATCAGGATCAAGGTCTGCCGGATTTGCAGACTGCGCAGACTCGCGGCCATCTTATTTCCTCAGATCGATGACGACAGGCTTGATCTCTTCGGCATGGAAGATCATCGGCGCCGCAGGGGCAGCCGCCGCGCTGCGCGGGGCGGGCAGGCTGATGGCGGGCGCCGCCGCCCTGGCCGGGGTTTCCTGGCGGCGCGGCTTGGCGCTGGCGCGGCTGCCCGCTTTCGGCGCGGCGGCAGGGACCGGAGCGGCCGCCGGCGGCGCGGGAATCACGCGGCCGCTGTCGCTGCCGCTCCCAGGCAGGGTGGCGATGGCGGGGCCGGTGCCGCGCAAGGCATCGTCGGCAAACGGCTGGGCGCGCGTATCGACGCCGGGCGGCACGGCCACGCTGGCGTTGAGCAGGCGGTTGTCCGTGTAGATCATGCGCGACAGGCGGTTGTAGTTGGGAAAATCGATATTGAGCGATTTGCCATCGGCCGCCAGCTCCACGCGGGGGCGGTCGTTGCAATTGCCCACGGTCCACTGCAGCACGTCCGTGCCCTGGAAGGCCAGCACTTCATAGCGGTAGGCACAGCTGCGTTCCTGCGTCTCCACGATCACCACGGTGCGCTCGCCCACGTTTTCCACCCTCGCCACGCGGGCCGTGATGGCATTGGCCAGCGGCACGACGCGGAAGGCCTGCGACAGCTTGATCGAATACTTGCCCTGCGGGTCCTTGCGCAGGGTGCCTTCCGTGCCGTCGCGCAGGCGGAAGGTGGAAATCGGCGTGCCGAACAGCTCGGCTGTATCGAGGCCCACCATCACGCCGCCACGGCCGTTCGGCGTCATGGCGCAGCCCGTCAACAGGACGCCGGCGGCCAGGCCCAGGGCCAGTTTGCGCCAGTGCGCAGATGCGAAATTCTTATACGTTGTCATGCTTGATAACTTTCTCTTATTTCAGGATTCAGGGATTGATGACGGCCAGCGGATTGCCCGGGCCTGGCGGCGGCAAGACTTTCTGGCGGTCACGCGACAGCAAGGTGAAGGCGCCGAGCGTATCGGGACCGGCGACGATCTCCAGTTGCTCGCGCCGCAGCCAGGTGCGGATCTCCGCCTCCGTCGCCTCGGCGCGGAACAGCACGCGCGTGCGCACGCCCGTCTCGACGCCGCTGCCGCCGCTGCGGAACTCCGCATTGCCGACGACAGCCTGATCTTTCGGCAGGAACAGCCACGCCGATTGCACCACCATCACGCTGGCGGCCACGGCGGTGACGATCTTCAGCCAGCGGTTCGCGTTGGCGGGCTTGATTGGCGTCATCTGTGGCGCGGCGGCATCGGCCGAAGCGATCTGCAACTGCTGCAGCCCCTGGCGCAGCAATTGCCGGTACGCCACGCGGCCATCCTTGCCCAGTTCGCTCGACAGCGGCGTGCCCGTCAGCGCATAGCCGTCGCCGGGCAAGGCCACGCGGGCGATCACGCCGGGCGCCGCGGCGGCCCCGTTGGCGCGGCCATGGGTTTCCAGCCAGCGCACCGCCTGCAGGCGCTCCTGGCTGAACACGCCCAGGCAGGCGCCCAGGTCCGTCACGGCCACGGTCACGGGCATGTCGCACAGCACCAGGCCCGCGCGGGGGTCGGCGGGCGCGTCGCGTTCCTCGACCACGAGGCCGCAGGCGTCCGCATACGCCGCGTCCGGCGTGACGAGCCAGCCGCGCCAGCGCTGCCCCGAGCTGTCCCAGGCGTCGAGCAGCACGGCGCCAAAGCCGGGACAAGGCGCCAGCAGGTGGATCTGTCCGCCCGCGATAGGCCGCCCGGCCAAAGGCGCCGCGTCGCTGCGGCGCGCAAAACGTTGCATCAAGTGTTCCGGCACGGCAATGCCGCGCCAGTCGGGCGTGTCGCCCGCCACGTCCCCGTCCAGCAGCTGGGCGGAAGACGGCGGCGACGGCAAACGGGCGGCAACGATGGCCAGTGTGGGCGTCAATGCAGTCATGCCGTTGGCCTTTCATCAGGGTTCGGGGAGGTGGACACGGGGTCCAGGTGCAGGGATAACGCGGCCACGCACAGAATATCCAAAACTATTTGCGCCGCCTGCATGTCGCGCGCACCCAGGGCATCGCCCACGCGCAGCTTGAGCAGGGTCAAGACCCAGCTGCCCAGCAAGGTGGCGCGGTGGGCCGGCTCGACGATCTGCCGTCCCGCGCTGGCGGAATCGCCCTTCTGCCGGTGCACGAGACCTAATTTTCCGCCGTGGTAATGCGCGGACGCGATCTGCTCGGCCAGTTCCCTGACGGGCATGCCGCCGCAGCCGCAATGGCGCAGCAGCAAGATCAAATCGCGGGGCAAGGTGGCGATGAACACGTCGGCCGCTTCGCGCACCTGCTGCGGCGTGAGCTGGTAGTCGCGCAGCGGCGCGGCATACGCGTCGGGCGCCTGCAGCTCGCAGCCCTCTTGCGCATCGGCATCCTCGTCATCGCGCTGCTTGCGCAGCTGGTCGATGATGAAGCGCTTGAAGTAGAGGAACAAGGCGCCGACGTGGTGGGGCGCGGCGTCGCTGTCGCCATGCAGGACTTTTTCGATGAAAAACTGGTGGCGCAAGTCGGCCAGCGAGTCGCCCAGCGAAGCCGCTTCGCGCGGGCGGCACGGCGCCAGCGCGGCGATGACGCGCTGGTAGAACTCGCCCAGTTCGCCTTGCGACAGCCGCTGGCGGCGCGTCCATAAGTCATGAATGCGTTCAAATTGTTCCGATTGCACAGCCGGTCCGATCCTGGGTTGGGCGCCACGCGCCACTGGCCGGCGCTACTGCGCACCGGCAAACAAGCAATGCGCTGGCCAGACAAGAGAAACTTGTCAGTAAGGTAAAATGCATTTAAGCAATTTTCTCATATCAAACTGGAAATCGCTAACTTTTGTTACTTCAACGACAATCTCCAGAGACACCGATGCGCCGCCTATTCCCCCTGCTGTTGACCGTCTTCTTTTTGCTGGACTGCAACTTCGCACTGGCCGCCGCGCCGGCGGGCAGCGCCGCCAGCGCCCCCGGCAAGCGCATCGCCCTCGTGATCGGCAATGCGGCCTATCCGCAGCCACTATTGAATCCCGTGAACGATGCACGCGCCATGGCCGAGCGCCTGCGCCGCCTCGGCTTTGAAGTGGTGTTGCGCACGGACATCAATGCGCAACAGCTGCAAAAGGCCACGGCCGAGTTTTCCACGCAGGCGCGCGGCGCCGATATCGCCCTCGTGTTTTACGCGGGCCACGGCGCGCAGGCGGGCGAAGCCAATTACGTGCTGCCGCTGGGTGCCAACATGAATGCGCTGAGCGCGGCCGCCATCGCCGCCCAGGGCGTGTCCGTTTCCAGCCTGGCGGGCGACTTGCAGCGCACGGGCGCGCGCGGCGCCGTGCTGATCCTTGACGCGTGCCGCCAGGAATACACGCGCGGCGGCGCAATGGTCCCCGTGCCCGGCGGCAGCAATGCGGCCAGCCACGGTTTTGCCGACACGCAAGCGCCGCGCGGCGTGGTGATCGCTTATTCGGCGGGACCGGGCGCCCTGGCGCGCGATTTCTGGTCGCCCGATTCGCGCAACAGCCCGTACACGAGCGCCCTGCTCGACGCGCTCGACGCGCCGGGCTTGCCGATGAGCGACGTCTTTTCGCAAGTGGCGGCCAAAGTCGCCGCCATGACGCACGACGTGCAAAAGCCGCGCGTCTCGTTCGGCGAAACGTCGGCCCGCCTCGTGCTGAACATGGGCAGCGGCAAGGGCGTCAGCCAGCCTCCAGCCGGCGTGCTGGCCGGCGCGCAAGGCCAGGGCGGCATGCGCGCACCGGTCCCGGCGCCTGCCCCAGCGGTGGACAAGCCGGCCGCCCCGGGCGCCAAGGTATGGCCCGGCAATGTATTGCAAGACATCAACTATGAAATCCGCATGCAGATCGCGGCCCGGCCCTTTCCCCGCCAGCAGCTGGAAAAGCGCGCACGGGGCGGAGACCTGGTGGCGCTGACGGCCCTCGGCTATGGCATCGGCGGCGGCGATGCGGGTATCAAACAGCCGAAGGCCGGCATGCAGTGGCTGGAAAAGGCGGCCGCCAAGGATTTCCCGATTGCCCAGACCTACCTTGCCGAATTGCTGATGGTCAAGGGTGACCCGGCCTCGCTGAAACGGGCGGGCGTGCTGCTGGACGCCGCCTCGCAGGCCGGCTACAGCCCCGCCCATGCGTACAAATTCGACCTGGCGCGGCGCACGGGCGCACCGCCGCAGGATGCGGCCCGCCATTTGCAGGACGCCTTCATGGGCTTGATGAAGGATTACCAGGGCGCCGCCAAGGACATGATGCAGCCACCGAAAAATAATTTGAAATAATTTTGGATTTCCCTGAACTGCCCCCGTTATCCGTGGGTACATGCAATACAGCATGACAGTGAACAGGGAAATCCCATGCAAGCATCCAGCCCAGCAAACACCACCACCGGCCAACGGGGCCGCATCATGACCTACCAAGCGAGCGGCCTCGGCACCGTCAGCATGGATGGCATGCAATATCCATTTGATGTCAGCAAGCACTGGCGCTCGGACACCGCGCCAGCCCTCAATGCCGTGGTTGACGTCTGCCTCGACGCCAGCGGCGCCATCGAGACCCTGCACGTCGTTTCTACGCAGCAATTGGCACAGGAAGACATGGCCATCGCGGCAAAACTGGCGCGTGCCAAGGGCCAGCAACTGTGGAGCAAGGCCGTCGCCATGCTGGGCCTGCCGGTACTCGCCAGTATCGGCATCCTGCTGGCAGGCGCCTTCCTGTTCAATGTGCTGGACATGCGCCTGTATGGCAACAGCAGTTTCAGCTTCTGGGAAATGCTCGGTATGCCCATCGACAATCTGGAACGCCTGTCGCAAGGAACCCGGAGCAGCTTTACTTCGGGCCGCTTCTTCTTCCTGCTGGCGATCGGCGCCTGCTTTGCCAGCCTGTTCATCCACAACGCCAAGGCCGCCCTCGGCAAGGCCGCCCCGCTGCTCTTCCTGCTGATCTACGCCGCCAGGCTGACCATGACCGTGCGCGACTCGGTCAACGCCTCGACGGCCGGCGTGCAAAGCCTGCTGGGTGGACGCAACAATGAAATCGCCAGCCGCATGGCCGATGAAATGCTGTCCCAGGTCTGGCACAGCATGTCGTTCGGCGTCGGCAGCTACCTGCTGCTGGCATCTGCCACCGTGCTGGCCGCCTACGGCTATGGCGAGTACAAGCGCAAGACCATCGGTTAAGCCGCGACCTTTTCACTACCTCCCCGTAACTTACTCTGAAGGAACTATCATGCAACGCACCCTGCCGTCCCTGTTCGCCATCGCCCTGATCCTGTCCGCCTGCGGCAAAACCGACTCCGCCGCACCGACGGCCCCGGCCCCCGTCGCCACCAGCACGGCCGACCTGGCCGCGAAAGCGCAAATCAAGGCGGCCGCCGCCAGCCTGCCGCAAGCGGACGCTGCCACCCCAAGCGCCAGCTATGTCGACATCACGAGCGGCAACCAGTTGATGTACAGCTACATCGCCCTGTCCGGCGTGCCGCCCGACTACGCGGCCGTGGCGCAGCGCATCTCGCGCGAATATGCGGGCAGCAACGACGCCTTCCGCAAGCAGGAAGTGCTCGACGCCCTGAAACCGCAGATCGACGCCAAGGTCAATGAAGCCAAGACGAAACGCTACCTGCGCTACCAGATCAACGGCCAGGGCGCGCTGTCGCCGTACGCCATGGACAAGGCCGCATTCCCCGCCAAGTTCGCCGAAGCGGGAACCTATTACTACATGTACGACAACGGCGACTACAAGCTGGCATTTACCAACGGCGACGGCTACTCGCTGCTGAAGGTGGACCAGGAGGCGGCGCGCAAGATCGAGGCGGCGCGCAGCGGCTACAAGGATTTCGCCATCATCGTGTACGCCTACGCCCAGGAAGCGGACATGGCCAGCAACCAGGTCAAGGCGCAGATCGTCAAGGTGGCGATCAAGCTGAACGGGCAGGAAATTCCCGTCAGCCAGGCGCTGTAGAACGAGCTCGGTTACACTGTTCGCCACATTGCATCGGGATCGTGATATGGGCGAACAGACACTGGCGGAACAACAACTGGCCAAGGGCCGGCAACTGCAGCAGCAAGGCAGGCTGATCGAAGCGATCAACGCCTACCAAGCTGCTTACAAGCAAGATCCGGCCCTGGCAGAAGCCCAGCATTTCCAGGGCCTGGCGATGCTGGAACTGGGCCAGGGCACCCTCGGGCTGGGCCTGTTAAAACTGTCGCTCAGGCAACAGCCCGACAACGCCCTGTTCCACTACAACCTCGGCAACGTGCTGCGCGGCACGGACAGCGAGGCGGCGCTGGCCAGCTACGCCACGGCGGCGCGGCTGGCGCCGCACGAGCACGATTTCGCGATTCTTCATGCCGAATTGCTGCTGGGAAAACAGCGGCTGATGGAGACCATCGCCGAACTGGAGCGTGCCCACGCCCTGCGCCCGCAGCGCTGGCAAACACTGCAGGGACTGGCCGAGCTGTATTACCGCACGGGACAGCAGGAACAGGCCCTGGCGCGCTATGCCCAAGCCCTGGCCCTGCATCCGGCGCTGGCGCAGACGTGCCGCATCGGCTTTGCCAGTCCGCAAACCGGGCACGCCGAAACGTTGACGGCGCTCAATGTCGCAGATGACATACACGATTTTATCCGTGAAACCGAGCTGCACATCCTCGACGACTTCCTGCCCGATCCCGCCGCCTGGCGCGCCCAGGCACTGGCCTTGCCGTTCGAGCAGCAGCGCTATGCGGGACAGAACTATCCGGGCAGCCAGACGGCGGGCCAGCCCTGCCAGGCCATCATGGAGCGCATCGCCACGGCCCTGGGCCGCCCCATCCGTTTCATCTCGCCCGACAACGGCTCGTATCGCCTCAGCTATGCGGACGCGATGGCGCGCACGGATATCCACGTGGACAACGAGACGGGGAATAACTTCAATTTCTACGCGGGCGTGCTGTACCTGAATCCGCCCGAACAGTGCCAGGGCGGCACCACGTTCTGGCGCCACCAGCCCAGCG
The DNA here is from genome assembly GCF_900156175.1 of Janthinobacterium sp. TND4EL3. Lineage (GTDB taxonomy): Bacteria > Pseudomonadota > Gammaproteobacteria > Burkholderiales > Burkholderiaceae_D > Janthinobacterium. The sequence continues at coordinate 306,381 of NZ_FTMV01000001.1, read as the reverse complement.
GCTGGTACCGGAGACTGCCCGAGGCGGACGTGAAGGCGGGCGGCTACGCCAGCTTCAAGGATTTCCAGAAACGCTGGCTGCCGAACAGTAAAGTACAGAAATTCAACGACTTACAGGAACAGCGCGACAGTTGGCAAGCGCTGCTGGAAGTGCCGATGCGCCACAACCGCCTGATCGTGTACAAGGGCCATTACTTTCACTCGATCAGCAATGTGTTTGGCAACACGCCGGAGAATGGCAGATTGGTGCAGCTGTTTTTCTTTGAAGTGCCGGAGTAAGCATATGGCCCAGGTGTTCGCAGTAAAAATCGCCGAAGTTGGTGACTGTTCAGGGCTAGGCGCCGTGCCGCAGGCAGTACGAATGTACGACAAGGCACGGCAACAACGCCATGGACGTTTTATTCGGTGATCGTCAATACATGTCCGCAGCCGTGGCGCGTACCGCTTTCAACAACATATCCGCCCCCGGCGACAACAGATGGTCCTGCTGGCGGATGATGCCGAAGGCATCCATCTTGCACGGCAACTCGATGGGCAAGATGCTCAGCACGTTCAGCGATTCATAATAATGGGCCACTTCCGTCGGCATCACGTGCAGGGAATCCGTCTGCTGCAGCAATGACGTGATCAAGAGCAAGGCCGTCGTGTCGACCACGTCCACGGGCGGCTCCAGGCTGGCGCGGCGGAACATCATGTCGAAGCGGTGGCGCAGGATGCTGCCTTGCGGCGGCAAGATCCACGGCTGGCCCGCCAGATCCTTCAATTGCAGATTCTTGCGCGACAGCAAAGGATGGCCATTGCGCGCCACGGCGCTGGCCGGCTCTTCCGTCAATTCCTCGTAGATGAGGCCGGCGCTGCTTTCCTTTTCCAGGATGCGCCCGATCATGAAGTCGAGCGTGCCATGCTGCAGCATGTCCATCAGGGTATTGCTGTGCTCCAGGTGCACCCCGATGCGCATCAGCGGCGCCTGCTGCTTGATGCGGGCAATCGCGCGCGGCAGCAGGGCCATGGCCGGCGTCATGATGACGCCCACTTCCACCTGGCCCGTCAGGCCCGACTTTAGGGCGACGATGTCGTCATGCGCCAGCGACAGGCTCGTCAGGGCCATGCGCGCGTGGCGTATCATCGTTTCGCCATAGATGGTCGGCTCCATGCCGCGTGGCAACCTGTCGAACAGGCGCACGTCCAGCATCTCTTCCAGGTCCTTGATTTGCTTGGACGCGGCCGGCTGCGTCATGTGCAATTCTTCCGCCGCGCGGTGGATGTTGCGCTGTTCGTCCAGGGCGATCAGCAGCAGCAGTTGCCGCGTCTTCAGGCGGGCTCGCAAGAACCAGTTGGGGTTGAGGGTATCCATGAATAAATCATATCATGATCGATATCAGTTTCTCACTGGGATCGATCTTATTGATATCGGTGTGTCTCCTTTTTGTGCGTGGTCAAGCAGCGATCACGATGCCTTGCAGGCGGCGCTCGGGTTGGCTGCCGGGCCAGCCGTTTGCCGGATGAACTCGATCGTGCCGTCGGGCTTGTATTTCAGCTCTTCCACGGCCACGGAACGGCGGTACTCGCCGCCGCCGGGCAGCTTGTCGTTGTGATAGAAGATGTAGGACTTGCCGTTGAACTCGATGATGGCCTGGTGGATGGTTTTCACGACGGCATTCTTGTCCATGATGGTGCCACGGAAATGCCAGGGGCCCGTGGGCGTGGGTCCCGTCGAATACGCCGTTTCTTCGGGGAAGTTCCGCGAGTACGACAGGTAATACGTGCCCGCATGCTTGTGCATATAGGCCGCTTCCGTGAACGCATCCATGCCGAAGGTCAAAATCGGGCCGTCCAGCTCCGTCATGTTGGCCTTGAGCTTGGCGTACTTCAAGACCGTGTTGCCCCAATAAAGGTAGGCCTGGCCATCCGTATCGATGAAGACGGCCGGGTCGATGTCGTCCCACGGGATCGCCGTCTGCTTCGTCATGTCATTCGTGATCAGGGCGCTGCCGCGCGCGTCGACGAAGGGGCCCGTCGGACTGTCCGACACGGCCACGCCGATGGCCTTGCCGGGGATGGTCTTGTGGTCGACGGTGGAGTAAAAATAGTATTTTCCGCCGCGCTTGACGATGTCGCCCGCCCACGCATCCTTGCCGGCCCAGGCAAAAGTGGAAAAGCGCACGGGCGAGCCGTGGTCGGTCCAGTTGGCCATGTCGCACGAGGAATACACGCGCCATTCATGCATGCGATAGTCCGTGTCCGTGGCGCTCGCTTCATCGTGGCCCACGTACAGATACACCCTGCCATTGTCGACCAGCGCGGCCGGGTCGCCCGTGTAGATGTTTTTCACGATGGGGTTGGCCGCCTGCGCGCCAAATGGGGCGCAGGCGAGCGCCGCCGCCATGCCGATGGCGGCACGTGTGTGTTGCTTGAACATCAGATTAACTCCCCTTGGTATTTTTTTGGCCCATGGCCATCAGTCTTTGCACGACGCAAAAGACGAACAGCAGGCCGCCGATGACGATCTTGGTCCACCACGAGCTGAGCGTGCCGTCGAAGGCGATCAGGGTCTGGATGGTGCCCAGCACCAGCACGCCGGACAGCGCGCCCGCCACGTAGCCGTAGCCGCCGCTGAGCAGGGTGCCGCCGATGACGACGGCGGCAATCGCGTCCAGTTCCGTGCCTTGCGCATGCAAGCCATAGCCGGACAGCATGTAGAACGAAAACAGCACGCCGCCCAAGGACGCACAGAATCCGCTGAAGGCATAAATGAAGACCTTGGTGCGGCCCACGGGCAAGCCCATCATCAAGGCCGACTGCTCATTGCCGCCGATCGCATACACGGCGCGGCCGAACGGCGTGGCGTGCGCCAGCCAGATGGCCAGCAGCAGGGTCAGCACGGCGATGACGACGCCGGGCGAGACGAAGCCGCCGAGAAAGCCGAGTTGCGTCTGCGACATGGCGACGAACAGCGGATCGTCGATAGTGATGGAATTGATGCTGATCAAATAGCACAAACCGCGCGCCAAAAACATGCCGGCCAGGGTGACGATGAACGGTTGCAGTTTGAAATAATGGATCAGCGCGCCCATGCCGGCGCCAAACACGGCGCCCAGCGCCAGCACGGTGGCGATCACCAGCAGCGGCGGCCAGTGCGCCACGTTGAGCAGCCAGGCGGCGATCATGGTCGACAGGGCCAGCACGGAACCGACGGACAGGTCGATGCCGCCGGAGACGATGACGAAGGTCATGCCGACGGCGATCACCAGCAAAAAGGCGTTATCGATCAACAGGTTAAAAATCACTTGCGTCGACAGCAGGCCCGGATAGGCGGCGCCGCCCAGGCCCAGCATCACCACCAGCAGCAGGACCGTGACGAGCGAGGTGAAATACGGGGTGTGCAGCAAACCCTTCATGCTTTTCTCCGATGCAGCAATTGCTTGAATTCCGACGATTGCGACAGGCAGACGAGGAACACGACGACGGACTTGACGACCATGTTCACTTCCGGCGGCACGCCGAGCGAATAGATGGTGTAGGTCAGCGTCTGGATGATGAGCGCGCCTATCATGCTGCCGACCAGGCTGAACTTGCCGCCGGCCAAGGACGTCCCGCCCAGGGTGACGGCCAGGATGGCGTCGAGTTCCAGCATCAGGCCCGCATTGTTCGCGTCCGCGCTCTTGATGTTCGAACTGATCATCAGTCCCGACAGGCCCGCGCAGGCGGCGCAAAAGACGTAAACGAAAAAGATCAGGGTCGCCGTCCGGATGCCGGCCAGGCGCGCGGCGACGGGGTTGATGCCGACGGCCTGGATGAACAGGCCCAGGGCCGTTTTGCGCATCAGCACGGCCGTGATGAGGAAGACCGCCGCCACGAGGAACAGCGAGAACGGCAAGCCGAACAAATAACCGCTGCCGATGAAGAAGAAGGGCTGATAGTAGACGGTGACGATCTGGCCATCCGTCAGCAATTGCGCCAGGCCCCTTCCCGCCACCATCAGGATCAGGGTGGCGACGATGGGCTGCAAGCCCAGGCCGGCCACCAGTACGCCATTCCAGGCGCCGCACAGCAGGGCCGCGCCCAGCGCCGCCGCCAGGGCCCAGCCCATGGGGATGTTGCTGACATAAGTGGGCACGCCGTTGTCCATCACCATGGTGCCGCCGATCAGCATGGCGGCCACGGTGCCGGACAGGGCCACGACGGCGCCCACGGAAATGTCGATGCCGCGCGTGGCAATGACGAGGGTCATGCCCAGGGCCGCCAGCATCAGCGGGGCGGCGCGGTTGACGATGTCGATCACGCTGCCGTACAAATGGCCATCGCGGATTTCCAGGTGGAAAAAGCCGGGGATGGCGCAGAAGGCCACCAGCAACAGCAGCAACAGCGCGGCCAGGGGCCGGCTCAGGGGGTGGTGTAAAACGGTATGCACAATGGAAGAACCCGTGGTGGCAGCCGCCCGCGCCGCAGGGGCGGCGGGCGACGAAGTGGTCATGCTCATGCGGTCTCTCCGGCAATCACTTGAAGCACAGAACTATCATCGAGCTGGCCCCGCGCATAATCTCCGCAGGCCTTGCGGTCGCGCATGACCAGGATGCGGTCGCTGCAGCGCAGCACTTCGGGCAATTCGGACGAAATGAACAGGATCGCCATGCCTTTGCGGCACAGTTTGCTGACATAGCTCATGATTTCCTGCTTGGCGCGCACGTCGATGCCGCGCGTCGGTTCGTCTAAAATCAGCATGGCGGGCGAGGTCACCAGCCAGCGCGCCAGCAAGGCCTTCTGCTGATTGCCGCCCGACAGGCTGCCGATGGGCGTTTCGATGCTGGCCGTCTTGATGCCCAGCGCTTTCACATATTCGTCGGCCAGCGCCTGCTGGCGTTTGAACGGGATGGCGCGCAGCAAGCCCGTGCGGGCTTGCAAGGCCAATATAATGTTTTCGCGCACGGACAGCGACAAAATCGCGCCCTCGTGCTTGCGGTCTTCCGAGCAAAAACCGATGTCGCGGGCAATCGCATCGCGCGGCACATTGAAGTGGCGCGGCTGGCCCTGCATGGTGATCGTGCCCGAATCGGCCTTGTCGGCGCCAAACAGCAAGCGTGCCAGTTCCGTGCGGCCCGAGCCGAGCAAGCCGGCCAGGCCCAGCAATTCACCCTGGCGGATGTGGAAATCCATGGGCAGCAAGGCGCCCTTGCGGCCCAGCCCTGTTGCTTCCAGCACGTTCGGACCGAAGCTGGCCGCGCCCGCTTCTTGCGCCAGATCAAGCTCTTGCTCCTGCGTATCGGCGGCCACGCCGATCATCTTGTTCACCAGCGCCAGGCGCGACAGTTCGCTGCACGCATACTCTCCTTCGCGCTCGCCATTGCGCATGACCGTGATGCGGTCGGAAATGGCGTAGGTCTGATCGAGAAAGTGGGTCACGAACAGGATCGCCATGCCCTGCGCGCGCAGACGGCGCAGCACGGAAAACAGCAGATGGACTTCCGCCTCGTCCAGGCTGGACGTGGGTTCGTCGAGGATCAGCACGCGGGCCGAAATGTTCAGCGCGCGCGAAATGGCCACCATTTGCTGGATGGCCAGCGGAAAGCTGGACAGTTGCGCCGTGACGTCGATATCGATCTGCAATTGCTGCAGCAAGGCACGCGCCTGCTGCTGCATGGCACGCCAGTCGATAGCCCCGAAGCGGCGCGGGTAGCGGCCGATAAAGATGTTTTCCGCCACCGACAGGTTCGGGCACAGATTGACTTCCTGGTACACGGTGCTGATGCCGAGCGCCTGCGCGTCCGAGGTGGACGCGGGGGCGATGGGCTTGCCATCGAGCAAAATCTGGCCGCTGTCGGGCGTGTAGACGCCCGTCAGCACCTTGATCAGCGTCGATTTCCCCGCGCCGTTCTGCCCCATCAGGGTGTGCACTTCGCCCGGATACAGGCGCAGGGCAACGTCGCTGAGGGCTTTGACGCCGGGAAAGGCTTTGCTGATGCCGCGCAACTCCAGCAGGGGAGCTGGCGCGGCCATGTGATGCGCTTGCGTCTTCATCATGCGGCAAGCTTAGTACTTACGGTTCGGAAATTCCTTGGCGGCCACCTCGGCAGGGAACACGCCTTCCACCGTCGTGATGCGCGCCGGCACGGGTTTACCGGCCACCACGTCGCGGGCGATGGACATCAGTTGCGGGCCCAGCAACGGGCTGCACTCGACGGTGACGTTCAGCTTGCCGGCGATCATGGCTTCGAACGCGCCTTTGACGCCATCGATGGAGATGATGATGATGTCCTTGCCCGGTTTCATGCCCGCTTCTTCGATGGCCTGGATGGCGCCGATGGCCATGTCGTCATTGTGCGCATACAAGACGTTGATCTTCTTGCCTTCGGCCTTGAGGAACGCTTCCATCACTTCCTTGCCCTTGGCGCGCGTAAAGTCGCCCGTTTGCGAACGGATGATCTTCATCTTCGGATTCTTGCCGATGACTTCCTGGAAGCCTTCCTTGCGGTCGATGGCCGGTGCGGAACCGACCGTGCCCTGCAGTTCGACGATGTTCAGGGTGGCATCCGGGGTTTTCTTGGCATAGTCCAGCAGCCATTGGCCGGCGCGGCGGCCCTCTTCCACGAAATCGGAACCGATGAAGGTCACGTACAGCGACTTGTCGGCCACGTTGACGGCGCGGTCCGTCAGGATGACGGGAATCTTGGCGGCCTTGGCTTCGCGCAAGACCGTATCCCAGCCCGACTCGACCACGGGCGAAAAGGCGATCACATCGACCTTTTGCGCGATGAAGGAGCGCAGCGCCTTGACCTGGTTTTCCTGCTTTTGCTGCGCATCGGCAAATTTCAGGGTGACGCCATCTTTCTTGGCAGCATCCTTGATGGAGACGGTATTGGCGGTGCGCCATTCGCTCTCGGCGCCTACCTGCGAAAAACCCATGACGAGGGGCTTGGCGGCAAACGCGGACGAGGTAGCCAAGGTGGTGGCAGAAGCGGCCAGCAGCATGGCGCTGGCGAGGAGGGTGCGGCGGCTCAAGGTCATTCTTGTCTCCAGTTTTTTATTGGAATACCATCACAGCCGGATGCCGGATGGGCGGTTTTTTATGAACCCATGGTAGGAGAAAGCAACATAGCCATCCAATCAATTCTTTTTCGCTTGCGATACCGATTTGCGTATCGGTAGAGGGAGGCCATCCTCCCCTCCCCCTCAGCGCAGCAGGCGCAGCCCGTACAGGCCACCGGCCACGGAGTCCTTGCCGGCGACAAATTTCACCACCAGCTTGCCCTTGGCGGCCGCGACCAGGTCCGCAGGCACGGCGATATCGACCGTATGCAGTTCCTGCGGCGCATCGGCCGCCACGGCCACGGTCTGCAGCTTGACGCCGTTGAGCAGCACGTCGAAGGTCCTGCCCGCATCGAGCGTGGACAGGGTCAGGCGCAAGGTTGCCGCTTCGCTCTTCGGGTCGCTGAGCTCATAGCTGAACCAGCCCGTCGCATGGCGCCAGTGCCGGCCCTTGTTGACGCCGTTTTCTCCCCCTTCGGCCTTGAAAAAATGGTCCGATTCCGGCTGCTGCTGCCCCGGCGCCACCTGGTCGATGGTCTGCGCATCGAGGGCCAGGCGCTCGGCTTGCGCCTGGCGCGTGGCATCCTGCAGCTGCGCCAGCTTCGCGGGCGTGGAGACGGGCCAGTACAGCATGTAGCGCGCGTCGTGCAGGCGGAAAAAGGGAATCAGCCGCAAGGTGGCCGCATTCTTGCCCTGGATCAATCCGGGCGCCGTAAACGTCAGCGGCTGGCCCTTTACGGGCTTGATTCTCCGCATGAAATCCTTGCTGTCGCTGACGAACAGCGGCGACGATTCCAGCGGACACACTTGCCCCTGGGCGATATGGCCCATGCGCGTGTCGTCGGCAAAATAGTTCAGTTGTTCATTGGCGAACGGCTGCGTCCTGGCGGCCAGCACGATGGGGCCGTGCAGCACGGCATAGTAGTTCGACTGGTCCGGCATCTGTTCCAGGCGCGTCGTCATGGGCAAGGTCACGTCGACCTTGTCGCCTGCCTTCCACGCGCGCGTGATCGTCACGTACTCGCCCGGTATGCCAGCCACGCGCAGGGTCTTGCCGTTGAGCTTCAACCGCAGCTTGCCCCTGGCTACCCACTGCGGATAGCGGATCTTCAGGCTGAAGGTTTTATTGCCCGTGAATTGGCCAAGCGTGATGTGCGTCGTGTCCCGGTCCGGGAACTGCGTACTCTGGGTAATCGTGACGCCCTGCTCTTTCCAATCCAGGGTGGAGGCCATGAACAGGTTCACGTACAGCGCGTCGCCGTCATGCGCATAGATGAACTCGCCATACTTGGCCTGGCTTTCGATGCCGGAACCCACGCAGCACCACATGCCCTTGTCCACTTGCGAATACACGCGGTAGTGATTCGGGCGCATGGGCGTGAAATACACGAAGCCGCCCGTGCCGGGGCGCTGCGACGACAAAATATGGTTGTACAGGGCGCGCTCGTAGTAATCCGCGTATTGGACCTGCTCGTCGCGGCGGAACAGCTGCTGCGTGAGCTTGAGCATATTGTAGGTATTGCACGTTTCCGGGCCTTCGACTTCCTCCACCATCGAGCTAAAGTCGTGTTCGTCGTGGAAGTGCTCCTTGACGCTGTTGCCGCCGATGGCCACCGTGCGCTTGTCGTGCACGGTTTGCCAAAAAAATTGCGCCGCCTGCTGCCAGTCACGCCGGCCCGTCAAGGCGCCGATGCGCTCGAAGCCGATCACTTTCGGGATTTGCGTATTTGCATGCAGGCCCGTCAGCTTGTCCTGACGGGCCGCCAGGGGCTGCAAGACGGCCTGGTGCGAAAAGCGCACGGCCAGGTCCAGGTACTTTTGCTCGCCCGTCATCGCGTAGACGTCGGCCAGCACCTCGTTCATGCCGCCGTGCTCGGCGCGCAGCATGGCTTGCATCTGTGCGTCGGTGAGCGAGGCCGACAGTTTCACGGCCCAGTCCGACAGGGCCACCAGCATGGTTTTCGCCTCGACATTGCCGGTGTACTGGTAGGCGTCGCGCAAGCCGGCAAATACCTTGTGCAGGTTGTACCACGGCACCCAACGACCGTTGACGGAGAAGGTGTCGGCCTGCATTTCTCCCTTGGCGATGGCTTGCCAGGCGGCATTGCCGTCCGGTATGCCGCCCAGGTAACCATTGCCATTGGCGTCCTGGCATTGCTTCAGCTGCGCCAGCATGTAGTCGAGGCGTGCGCGCGCCTGTGCGTCGCCCGTGGACGCCACCATCAGGGCCAGCGCGGACAGATAATGCCCGCCCATGTGGCCGTCCAGGCCAGTCGCTTCCCAGTTGCCATAGCTGGGCTGGATCTGCGGCAAGCCCGCCTCGCGGCGGAAGGGCGCCAGCAGCTTATCCGGGTCGAAGGCCAGCAGGTAGTGCAAGTCGGTCGTCTGCGCGTCGAGAAACGGTCCCGCACCGAGGCGCACGGACGACAGGGGAAACAGCTCGGCCGCCTGCACCGCAGGCGCAAGCAGTCCGCCGGCGGCCAGCGCCAGCGTCAGCAAGGTTGTTTTCATGGCAGACCTTTACGGTTTGGCAGCGGGTAACTGCTTGCTCTGGTAGCGGTTCAAGTCGCGCGGGTCCACCTGCGGCCAGCCGTCCTTGTCCCACGTCATGGGCAAGATCTTGAGCTTCTGCAAATAGTTATCCGCCGTCTCGTAGGCGTGCAGCACCAGGTAATCCTTGCCGTCAAACGTGTAGGCGCTGTTGTGGCCCAGGCCCCGCCAATCCTTGTCGCCTTTCAAGACCACCGTGCCGCCACCCTGCGCCATGTCGCGGCCATCCTTGTCCAGATACGGCCCCGTCACGCTTTTCGAACGGCCCACGGCCAAGTGGTAAGTGCTTTTTTCCTTCTGGCAGCACAGACCCCAGGAAACGAAGAGGAAGTAATCGCTGCCGCGCTGGAAGATGAACGGCGCTTCGATTTCCTCGGGCGCGGGCTTGAATTCGCCCGCGCGCGGCGGCAGCGGCACGCGGCGCGCCAAGGAGTGCCACTCTTGCGGTTCCGCAATACGCGTCCAGTCGGGCGTCAATTTCACCAGCTTGATGCCGTTCCAGAACGAACCGAAGGCCATCCACGGCGTGCCCTGCTTGTCGGTGACGATGTTCGAATCGATGGCGTTCCACTCGTCGCGCTCGGGCACCGATTGCAGCAGCATGCCCTGGTCGACCCAGCGGTAGTCGGGCGAGCGGGGATTCAAGGTCGTGTTGACGGTCACGCCGATGCCCGAGGTGTTCTTGCCGAAGCCGGACACCGAGTAGTACAGGTAATACTTGCCATCATGAAACTGCACGTCGGGCGCCCAGATATGGTCGTCAAACGAGGGCGCGGCCGTCTTCGCCCAGACAGGCTGGCCCGCGAAGACGCGCCCTTCCGGTTGCCAGTCGACCATATTCTTCGAGCTGTAGAAGGTGATGCCCGGTCCCGTGCTGTACAGGTAATACGTGTCGCCTTCCCTGGCCATCACGGGGTCGTGCACGCTCACTTGCGCGGCATGGCAGGACAGCGCCAGCAGGGTGGCGGTAACGGCGGCCAGGCCGCGCTTGAGCGTTTGCATCATGGTTCTCCTTGATTGTTACTTTATGTGCCCGTGCGGGCGCCCCACAGCGACACGCCGTCGATGGACTGCGCCGTGAACGTGACGACGAAGGCTTGCGCATTCGCATGCCACTGGCGCGACAGCACGCCATTGAACAGGCCGCCGGACGCCAGGGTGATGGCAAGCAGGTTGTTGCCCTGGTGCTGCCACGTGCCCGTCTGCGCCCCCGCAATCGTGCCGTCGGCCAGCAGCGCGATATTTTGCGACAGCTTGAGCGCCGTGGACATATCCTTGCCGTGGTTGATCAGTTGATAGCTGCCCGCCACCTCCGCTACCGCCACCTGCGCCGCCAGCGGCGTGACGCTCTTGCTCAATGGCACGTAACGGAACGGCGCCGCCACCAGCCAGCCATCGCCATTGATGAACAGCTCGTGCACGCGGATCTCGTGCAATTCGCCCGTGTTGGGGAAGCGCGTGTGGAAGAGGAGGAAATACTGCTGCGTGGCAGCATCGTACACTGCTGAATTGTGTCCTGGAGACACATATCCCGGCGGCGTGCCCGTCTCCCCGGCCGCCAGCGCGAATTGATGGTTGCCCATCAGCTTCTGGCCGAACGGCGCGATGGACGCGTCGTCGAACAGGGGCAAGGCGGGATTCGACTTGACCTGGCGCATGTCCTTGCCCTTCGCATCCACATAGGGGCCGTCCGGGTTGCGCGAGCGGGCCACGCGCATATTGTAGGCGCCGTTCGCGTCCAGGCCGCCAAACGAGGTGAACAGGTAGTAATACTGCGTTTGCGGGCTGTACAGCACGTAGGCGCCCTCGATGCGGCTATGGTTGCCGCCGATCACGTGCTTGCCATAGCCCTGCCCGGCGACGGGCAAGCCCGTAGCCGGGTCCATGGCCAGGATGAAGATGCCACCCGAGTACGAGCCGTAGATCATCCACAGCTTGCCCGTGGCGTCGCGGAAGGTGTTCGGGTCGACCACGTTCGGCTGCGTCAGCGCATCGTAGATGGTCACGCCATCTTCGCTGACCTGGCCCCACATGCCGGACTTGAGGAAAATCTGCTGGTTCACATACGGGCCGTCCACCTTGTCGGCCAGGGCCAGGCCCATGGCGGAACGGGGTGAATCGCCCTTGCAGCTGTTGTAGTACATGGCGAACTTGCCATTGTCGAGCTGGATCACGTCCGGTGCCCACAGCCCGGTCACTTGCGACCAGGCAAAGGTGTCGGCCAAGGCCGTGACGACATTGTTGAACAGGGGATTGCCGGCGTTGACGCCGTCGGCGATCTTCGTCCAGTTCATCAGGTCCGTGGACCTGGCGGCCGCCAGGTGCGAGCCGAAGACATAATAGGTATCGGCCACCTTGATGACGGACGGGTCATGCACGGAGGCATTCATAAAGGTGATGGCGCCCTGTACGGGCGGCGTGACGACAGGCGGCACCACCACGGGAGGCACGACAGGCGGCACGACAGGCGGCGTGACGGAGACGACAGGCGCGCCCCCGGACGAAGCGCCGCCGCCACAGGCGGCCAGGGCCATGGCGCTACCGAGCGCCAGTACAGCTTCTCTTCTGTTCATGGAGTACTTTCTCTACAACGTGCAGCACGATGCGGCTGGCCGGCGCAGGAAAGCTCCCGCGCCGGCACAGAGTAGACAGCAGGAAGCTGGCGGCTTATTCGACGGCGACGACCACGACGGCCTTGGCGGGCACCGACACGGTCAGCTTGCCGCCTTGCGCCTTGGCATTGAACGCCACCGGCTGCACGGCTTGCGGTTGCGCAAAGCTGTTGACGGCATCCATCTTGCCTGCGGTCAGCACGCGGCCGTTCACGCTGGCCACTGGCTTGCCGGCAAGCGCCACGTTGACGTCGACGGCCTTGTGCGGATTGGTGTTGACCAGGGACAAGTACACCTTGCCATCCTTGGCGCGGGCGGCCGAGGCGCTCACTTCGGGAATGCTGACCTTGCCCAGGCTGTACTTGCCATTGCTGGCGATGGCAACCGGCAAGGACGTGGCATCCTGGAACGGCACGTACATTTCAAACGCATGATACGTCGGCGTGAGGAAATATTTGTCCTTGTCCGTGATGATCATGGCTTGCAGCACGTTGACCATTTGCGCGATATTCGTCATGCGCACGCGGTCCGCGTGGGCATGGAAGATATTGAAGTTCAGGGCGGCGACGAGTGCATCGCGCAAGCTGTTTTGCTGGAACAAAAAGCCCGTGTTCGTGCCCGGCTCCACGTCGTACCAGGTGCCCCATTCATCGACATACAAGCCCGTCTTTTTCGAGGGATCGTTCTTGTCGATGGCGGCGAGATTGTTCTTGATCAAGCTATCGATGCGCAGGGTGCGGCTCAGGGTGGAAATCCACTCGTTTTCGCCAAAGCCCGTGGCCGCGCCCTTCTTTTCCCACACGCCGGTCGGCACCGTGTAGTAGTGGAAACTGATGGCGTCCATCATGTTCGGCTTGATTTCGCGGCTCAGGGTGCCGGACCAGCTGGTGTCGTCGTCATTGCCACCGCTGGCGATGAATTTCGGGCGCGCGCTTTCCGGCGTCTTCATGAAGGTGTGATAGTGCTTGTACAGGTCGGCATAGTACTGCGGGCGCATATTGCCGCCGCAGCCCCAGGCTTCATTGCCGATGCCGAAGTAATCGACCTTGTACGGCTGGGCGCGGCCATTCTTGCGGCGCAGTTCGGCCAGGGTCGATTTGCTGTCCGAGGTCATGTATTCCAGCCATTCGGACATTTCCTGCGGCGTGCCGGAACCGAGGTTGCCGTTGATATAGGTCTGCGCGCCCAAGAGCTCGGCCAGGTCGAAGAATTCATGCGTGCCGACGGCGTTCGACTCTTCCACGCCGCCCCAGTTGGTATTGACCTTGGTCGGGCGCTGGGCGCGCGCGCCGATGCCGTCCTTCCAGTGATATTCATCGGCGAAACAGCCGCCCGGCCAGCGCACCAGCGGCACGTGCAGCTGTTTCAGCGCGCCCAGCACGTCGTTGCGCCAGCCCTTGGTGTTCGGAATGCTGGACTCCGGCCCCACCCACATGCCTTCATAGATGCCCGTGCCCAGGTGTTCGGCGAACTGGCCGTACACGTTCTTGTTGATCACGGGACCGGGCTTGGCCACGTCGATGGTGACGTTGACGGGCGCGGCAAAGGCGCTGCCGACGGCCAGGCTCAAGGCGAGGATGCTGGTGTGGATGAGTTTCATGCTGTCTCCTGTTGTTTTAATTAAAGATGGCTACAAAGCCGCCATGCGGCTTGATCGTGATGACGGCCTTGCCGGCCGCAATTTCCTGCTGGCTGAATGCGCGCTCGCCGGCGCCGTCCGTGATCAGGGCGCCGCGCTTGCCTTCCAGGAAGGACAAGTCCACGGTGAACGTTTGCGCGGCAGTTTGGGCATTGATGCCGGCCACATACCAGCGCTGGCCCGCCTGGCGCGCCAGCATCAGGTACTTGCCCGGCACGCCGTCGAGGAAACGGCTGTCATCCCAGCTACGCGGCAGTTCCTGCAAAAAAGTTTTGACATACGCAGGGACGGTGGCCATGCCTGCGGGCACTTCGGCAAAATTCTGCACGCCCGACAGGAACAGCACGGACAACGCCAGTTCAAAACCGTTGCGCGTGGCGCGGCGGATGTTCGGCACGTCGCCAAACACCATGGGCGTGAAATCCATGGGGTCGAACAGGTTGCGCGCGAAGGGCAGCATGGCCGCGTGCGCGGGCATGGCGTCCTGGTCGCGCTGCTCGAACGTAGTGAACTCCAGTCCCTTGACGGCTTCGGCCGTCATCAGGTTCGGGTAGGTGCGGGCCCAGCCCCGTGGCAAGGTGGCGCCATGGAAATTGACCAGCAAGCCGTGTTGCGCCGCATCGTTCAGGATGCCCAGATAATAGGCCATCATCGACTGGCCGTCGCCGGCAAAGAAATCGACCTTGATGCCCTTGATACCCAGTTGCGCCAGGCGCGCGAATTCCGCCTCGCGCTGCGCATGGGTCAGCAGCTGGCCTTTCGGTGTATAGCTGGTCTTGTTCCAGCTGCCCGATGAGTTGTACCAGAGGAACAGGCCCACGTTTTTCGCCGCCGCATACGCGGCCAGCTCGGCGATTTTGGCGTAGCCGATCTTGCGGTCCCAGTCCGCGTCGACCAGCACATAATCCCAGCGCATGTCCGCCGCGTAATCGATGAAGTCCTTCTGCACGCCATACACGGTGGCGTCGTCCTTCAGCAAGCCCCAGCTCCAGGCCGCATGGCCGGGCCGCATCCTGGCCGCATCGAAGGCGATGGCGGGCGCGGCCAGGTCCGTGCCCAGGGTGCTGTCCATGACAGTGGCCAGGCTGCCGATGGCCAGCACGCGCCATGGCGAACGCAAGCCCGTGGCCGCCTGCGCCAGCAAGGCGCCGCCCGGCATCACTTCCGCCGCCATCGGCGTGCCGATGCGGTACACGCCGCCTGGGGATTGCGCCTGCAGGCGCGAGGCGTGGAAGCTGCCATCCATGCCCGCCTCCGTCAGCGCCACCCAGGTATTTCCCGCCTGAAACAGGGCCGGGAAGACCCAGCCGGCCGCCAGCGGCGACGGCGTGCCCACGGGGACATCCATGCGGTAATGTTCTTCGTAGGCAGGATTCGTGTGCATCCAGCCCGTCTGCGCCACCTGCATCGGCTGCAGCCAGGCCCGCGTGGCGGGTGCAAAACTGAACGCCGTGCCTTCCCGCAGCATGGCGCCGGCCCCGTCCGGCACCTGGCCCAGCACGTAGCGCAAGGCCACGCCATCGTTGGAGACGCGGAACACCACGTCCACGGCCTGCCCCTGCGCATTGTTCACCGTAAAGCGCTGCTCGTTGGCCGCGTAATCGATGACCCTGCGCTTGCCCGTGGCCATGGTGTAGCGCTCGGCCACGGGCGTGATAGGGGAAGCCGCGCCCAGGGTCAGCTTGCGCGACAGGTCCAGGCCGGCAAATTGCAGGCCCAGGGCCGACGGCAGGATGACGGGCACGCCCGAGCGCTGCACGGCATAGGTGATGGTACCGGCAGGGCCGGCGGCGACCTTGACCTGCAGGCTGCCGTCAGGACTCGATAAAGGTGCTTGCGTGGCTTGCGCACTGGCGGCGCTGGCGAAAACGAGGACGATGCTGCAAACGAGACATTTCATGTTCAGCTTCCGGACGTGGCGATGCCCCTCCCGCCGCGGGGTTGGGGCGGCAGGAGCGGTGCTGCAAAGAAGGTATGGCTGCGGAAAGGCCCGCGGCCGACAAAACGCCCGGGGCTAGGCGCAGGGTCGAAGACAGTACGCTAGTACATCAGTACGATGACTTCCGACGCTGCAACAACGCCCTGGACGTTTTGTCAGACCCAGCCGGCATCGACGATGAATTCCTGGGAGGAGCACATCGCGCCATCGTCCGATGCGAGGAACAGCACCATGGCGGCGATGTCCTGCGGCATCAGTTTATTGGGCAGGCACTGGCTTTTCTTGATTTCCGCTTCCGCCGCGTCGTCGACCCACAGCTCGATCTGGCGCTGCGTCATGACCCAGCCGGGCGTCACCGTGTTGACGCGGATGTTATGGGCGCCATAGTCGCGCGCCAGGCCCCGCGTGAGGCCCACGACGGCCGCCTTGGTGGTGGCATACACGGGGTAGCCGCCCGACTTCATGTGCCATGAAATCGAGCTGACGTTGATGATGGAGCCGCCGCCCCTGCGCTTCATGCCCTCGAACACGGCCTGGCAGGTGAAGAACATGGGACGTTGATTGATCGCAATACGCTCGTTCCAGTAGTCCAGCGTGACGTCCTGCGCCTGGTGGCGCTGGTCGTTGGCGGCATTGTTGACGAGGATATCGAAGTCGCCCAGCTTGCCGGCCAGTTCCGCCATGACGGCTTGCAGGGAGGCAATATCCGTGATGTCGCAATGGCGGAACAGGGGCGCCGTCATGCCCGCTTCAGCCAGGCGGCGGCACAGGGCCTCGCTCGCTTCCACGGCGATGTCGACAAACGCCACCAGTGCGCCCTGGGCGGCAAACTCCGCCACCAAAGATTCCCCGATGCCGCTGCCGCCGCCCGTGATGAACACGCGCTTGCCCTGCAAGCTGCCATATTTCGCCAATTGCTTCATCTTGTCTCCACCTGTTTATTTTTATGTACACGTGCACCGCAACGTACCGCATTCGATCTGCGGCACGCCGTGTTGTTATTCCTTGCCCAGCACGCCATCCTTGCGGCGCCAGATACTGAGCGGATTATCATCGCGCAGCGACTCCGGCAGCAAGTCCTGCGGCAGGTTCTGGTAGGACACGGGACGCAGGAAGCGGTTGATGGCGGCCGTGCCCACCGAGGTGCTGCGGCCGTCCGACGTGGCCGGGAACGGGCCGCCGTGCACCATGGCCGTCGACACTTCCACGCCGGTCGGGAAACCGTTGGCCAGGATGCGGCCCACGCGGCGTTCCAGCACGGGCAGCAAGCGGCGCGCATCATCCTGGTCGCCGGCATCCATCTGCAGGGTGGCCGTCAGCTGGCCTTCCAGGCTTTCCGTGATCGCCAGCATTTGCTCCATGTCACGGCAGGCCACCAGCAGGGAGGCGGGACCGAAGACTTCGTCGCGCAGATCATGCCTGGCCAAAAACGCCTCGCCCGACGTGACGAACAGGGCGGCGGCGCCCTTGCCTTCCTCGCCCGTATTTTGCACCAGCGGCGTCACGTCCGCGTGCTGCGCCAGGGCGGCGACACCCTTGGCATAGCTGCTGGCGATGCCAGCCGTCAACATGGTGGCGGCCGGGGCCGGCGCCAGCGCTTCGGCGGCGGCGGCGGCAAAGGCAGTAAAATCGGCCCCTTCCAGGCCCAGCACGAGGCCGGGATTGGTGCAGAACTGGCCCACGCCCATCGTCAGCGAGGCGGCAAAACCGCCGGCAATGGCCGCGCCACGGGCGGCCAGCGCTTGCGGCAGCACAAACACGGGGTTGATGCTGCTCATTTCCGCATACACGGGGATCGGCTGCGCACGTTCCGCCGCCACCTTCATCAGGGCGATGCCGCCCGAACGCGAACCCGTGAAACCGACGGCCTGGATGGCAGGGTGGGCGACCAGCGCCTGGCCGATGCCGTTGCCCGTACCCGTCAGCAAGGCGAATACGCCGGCCGGCAGCTTGCAGAGTTCAATCGCCTTGACGATGGCGCGCGCCACCAGCTCGGACGTGCCCGGATGGGCCGAATGGGCTTTCAGCACGACGGGGCAGCCGGCCGCCAGGGCCGAGGCCGTATCGCCGCCGGCCACGGAGAAGGCCAGCGGGAAGTTACTGGCCGCAAACACGGCGACGGGGCCCAGGCCGATCATGCGCAAGCGCAAATCAGGACGGGGCGGCACGCGGTCGGGCAAGGCCGAATCGATGCGCGCATCGGTCCAGGAACCCTCGCGCAGCAGGCCGGCGAACAGTTTCAATTGACCCACGGTGCGGCCGCGTTCGCCTTCCAGGCGCGCGCGCGGCAAGCCGCTTTCCGTCATGGCGCGCACAATCAGGTCATCGCCCAGTTCGCCGATTTGCGCGGCGATGGTATCCAAAAAGTCGGCGCGTTCCGCATCCGTGGTGGCGCGAAACGGGTCGAACGCGGCTTGCGCCAGACGGCAGGCTGCGTCGATTTGCGCTACGTCAACCATGTGGAAGGCGGGTGCGATGTGCGCGCGCGCGGCCGGGTCCCACGCTTCGAAGGAGCCGCCATTGCCCTTGACGGCGACGCCGCCGATCAATGCCTCACCGGTGATATTGAAACTCATAATGTGCTCACTTTCGCAAATGCGGTTGGAAAGACGTCGAGGCGGTTGCGCAGGGCGGGGCCAAAGGCCGGCGCTTCGATTTCAAAGGTTTCGCCCGGCGCCACGCTCACGCCATCGGCAAAGCTCAGGGTGGCCGTGCCGAAGAAGTGCACGTGCACGTCGCCAGGGCGCTTGAACAGCGGATACTTGAAGTGATGATGTTCCAGGTTGGCAATCGTGTGCGACATATTGTCTTCGCCGCTGACGAACGCCTTTTCCCAGCGCACATTGCCGGCCGTATCGCGCACGCGCGAGGTGCCGTCTATGTGCGCGGGCAATTCGCCCACCAGCAGGGCCGGGCCGACGCTGCACATGCGCAGCTTCGAGTGGGCCAGGTACAGGTAGTTCTGGCGTTCCGTCACGTGGTCCGAGAATTCATTGCCGATGGCGTAGCCGACCCGGTAGGGCTGGCCGTCGTCGCCGATTACGTACAGGCCGGCGATTTCCGGCTCTTCCCCGCCATCGAGGGCGAAGTCCGGCATGCGCAGCGGCTGGCCGCCAGCGCGCACGATGGAGCCGTCGCCCTTGTAGAACCACTCGGGCTGGGCGCCCGCCGTATCTGCTTCAGGCTTGCCGCCTTCCACGCCCAGGCGGAACATTTTCATGGAGTCGCTCAGGGACTCGGCGTCGCCGCCGATCTTCTTGTGCATGGCGTCGCGCGCGCCGGCGCTGCCCAGGTGGGTCAGGCCCGTGCCCGTCACGTAGCAGTGCGCCTCGTCCGCATGGTCGAGCGGCGCCAGCAAGCGGCCGCTGGCGGCCACGTCCGCATAGGCATGCGTCGTATTGCCGACGGTGGCGTTGACCAGTTCCGCCAGGTTGATACGCTTGCGGATGGCGTCTTGCGCCAGCGCATAGGTCGTGTTGTAGCCTTCGATGACGCGGATGACGTCGTCTTGCAGCAGGCCGACGAGGCGGCCGCCGTTTTCATTCGTAAATTGCAGCAACAGCATGGGATTCTCCGCTTAGTGTGAGTGGCGCGGCACGGCGGAACCGCGATTGCCGACCAGGAAGTCGAAATCGCAGCCTTCGTCGGCCTGCAACACGTGTTCGATGTACAGCTGCTGGTAGCCGCTCTTCGGTCCGGGCGCGCTGCCCAGTTCGCGGGCCGCCAGACGCTCGGCGATTTCCGCGTCGCTGATGTCGATGTTCAGGCTGCCGGCGTGGCAATCGAGGGCGATCATGTCGCCGTCGCGCACGATGCCCAGCGGGCCGCCCGCCATGGCTTCCGGCGCCACGTGCAGCACGACCGTGCCGTAGGCGGTGCCGCTCATGCGCGCGTCCGAAATGCGCACCATGTCGGTGATGCCTTGCGCCAGCAATTTCGGCGGCAAGCCCATGTTGCCCACTTCGGCCATGCCCGGATAGCCTTTCGGGCCGCAGTTTTTCATCACCAGCACGGAATTGGCGTCGACGTCCAGATCCGGATCAACGATGCGCGCCTTGTAATGTTCAAAGTCTTCGAACACGACGGCCTTGCCCCGGTGCTGCATCAGATGCGGCGAGGCGGCCGACGGTTTGAGCACGGCGCCGCGTGGCGCCAGATTGCCGCGCAGCACGCAGATGCCGCCATCGGCCAGCAGCGGGTTGTCCAGGGTGCGTACCACTTCATCGTTGTAGATCGGCGCTTCGACACAGTTGTCCCAGATCGACTTGCCGTTGACGGTCAGCGCATTCTTATGCGGCAGCAAGTCGCCCTCGCCCAGGCGGCGTATGACGGCCGGCAAGCCGCCCGCATAGTAAAACTCTTCCATCAGGAAGCGGCCCGACGGCAGCAGGTCGACGATGGTCGGCGTGCCGCGGCCCGTCTTCGTCCAGTCTTCCAGTTCCAGCGGCACGCCGATGCGTCCGGCAATGGCTTTCAGGTGGATCACGGCATTGGTCGAGCCGCCGATGGCGGCGTTGACCTTGATGGCGTTCTGGAATGCTTCGCGCGTCAGCACTTTCGACAGGCGCAGGTCTTCATGCACCATTTCAACGATGCGGATGCCCGACATGTGCGCCAGCACGTAGCGGCGCGAATCGACGGCCGGGATGGCCGCGTTGTGCGGCAGGGACGTACCCAGCGCTTCGGCCATGCTGGCCATCGTCGAGGCCGTACCCATGGTGTTGCAGGTGCCTGCCGAGCGCGACATGCCCGATTCGGCCGACATGAACTGGTGCAGGGTGATCGAACCGGCCTTCATCTGCTCGTGCAGCTGCCACACGGCCGTGCCGGAACCGATGTCCTTGCCGTTCAGCTTGCCATTGAGCATGGGGCCGCCGCTGACGACGATGGTGGGGATGTCGACGCTGGCCGCGCCCATCAGCAGGGCCGGCGTCGTCTTGTCGCAGCCGACCAGCAGCACGACGGCGTCCATCGGATTGCCGCGGATCGATTCTTCCACGTCCATCGACGCCAGGTTGCGCGTCAGCATGGCTGTCGGGCGCAGATTCGATTCGCCGTTCGAGAAGACGGGAAATTCCACGGGGAAACCGCCCGCTTCCAGGATACCGCGCTTGACGTGGTCGGCCAGCTGGCGGAAATGCGCGTTGCAGGGCGTCAGTTCGGACCAGGTATTGCAGATGCCAATGATGGGCTTGCCGTGAAATTCGTGGTCAGGTATGCCCTGGTTTTTCATCCAGCTGCGGTACATGAAGCCGTTCTTGTCCTGCGAGCCGAACCACTCGGCCGAGCGCAGGGCCACCTTCTTTTTTGTCTCAGACATGCCATTCTCCTGGTTGTGCCATGCCGGATCTAAGGTCGTCGGCCCGGGCAGCGATGTTGGAATACTAAAGAATCCTGCCATGCCTTTCCAATCAATTTTTAATGCGTTCCGATATCGAAAACGATATCAGCATGCACCAATGAAAACGCCCTGCGGGCACGTGGCGGCAGGGCGTGGGCGATTTTGGCTGGGGCGCTTACTCGGCGGAAAAGCGGTACACGGTTTCCGTCCGGTATTCCTCGCCCGGGCGCAAGATGGTGTTCGGGAAATGCGCCTGGTTCGGCGCATCCGGGAAATGCTGGGTTTCCAGGCACAGCGCGCTGCGGTAGCTGATGGCGCGCAGCTTGCCGTACTGGTTGCTGTCGAGGAAATTGCCGGAATAAAACTGAATGCCCGGTTCCTGCGTGTACACCTGCATCGCCCGGCCCGAGGCGGGATCGCGCACGGTGGCGGCCAGGTTCAGCAGCTGGCCCGGCTTTTGATTGAGCACAAAGTTATGGTCATAGCCGCGCCCGATGCGGATCTGTTCATGCGGCAGGGCTATGCTGTCGCCGATGACGGTGGGTAGGCGCAGGTCGAACGGCGTGCCGGCCACGTCCGCCAGCTCGCCCGTGGGTATCGAACCGGCATCGACGGGCAGGTAGCGGTCCGCGTTGATGGACACTTCGTGGCCGAGGATATGGCCCTGCCCCGCCAGGTTGAAATAGCTGTGGTTGGTCAAGTTGACGGGCGTGGCCTGGTCCGTCACGGCGTGGTAGCGCAGGCTCAGGGCGTTATCGTTGTCCAGTTCATAGACGACCGTTACGTCGAGCTTGCCCGGATAGCCATCTTCGCCGTCCGGGCTGCTGCGCGTGAACGTCACGCCCACGGCGTCTTCCTTCGTGAACGGTTCGGCCTGCCACATCACCTGGTGATAACCTTGGTTTCCGCCATGCAAGTGATTGGGCGGGTTATTCACGGCCAGCTGGTAATCCTTGCCGTCGAGGCTGAAGCGTCCCCCCGCAATGCGGTTGCCGTAGCGCCCGATGACGGCGCCCAGGAAAGCGCTATTGTGCAGATACGGCTCGATGCGCTCGAAACCGAGCACCACGTCGGCAAAGCGGCCATCGCGGTCCGGTACGTGGATTTCGCTGATGATGGCGCCGAAATCGAGCACTTTCACTTGCATGCCCTGCTTGTTCGTCAGGGTATGCACGGTGACGGGTGCGCCGTCGGGCAGGACGCCGAACGGCGCTTGCGTCACTGAAACAGAATCAACTGGGGTCATGGCGTCGGGTCCAGGTTTTACAGGGTCGATGAACGGCCAAACACGGGCATGCCCTGCGCATCCCAGCGCAGCGGTTTCACAAACGTGTGGCGGTCCGGGTTCCACAGCGGGTCGCCAACGATTTCCGTGTAGGTGCGGGCATGGTACACCAGCAACACATTGTCCCCTTCGTCGGCCGTGGTAAAACTGTTGTGGCCGGGGCCATAGATGCCGTGCTCGTAGCAGGTGGCAAACACGGGCTCGGGTGACTTCGTCCACGCGGCGGGATCGAGCAGGTCGGCGGATGCGTCCGCCCACAGCAGGCCCATCGCATAGTTTTCATCGGTGGCGCTGGCCGAATAGCTGATGAAGATCTTGCCGTGGCGTTTCAGCACGGACGGCCCTTCGTTGACCCAGAAGCCGCGGATTTCCCAGTCGAACTCGGGCTTGCTCAGCATCACGGGCGGGCCGGCCAGCTGCCACGGCGTGGCCATCGGTGCGATGTACAGGTTCGAGTTGCCCTCGATGGCCACATCCTTCTGCGCCCACAGGTAGTACAGCACGCCGTCGTGCGTAAAAGTGGTGGCGTCGAGGCAGAAGGTGTCGATGCCCGTGTCGATCTGGCCCATGAATTCCCACTCGCCTTCCAAGGGGTTGGCGTTCGTGTTGCGGATCGCATACATGCGGTGCTGGAACAGCTTATGCTTGATTTCGCGGCTCGGTGCGGCGGCGAAATACACATACCAGGCGCCGTCGTTGAAGTGCAATTCGGGCGCCCACACCAGCTCGCTGTACGGGCCCGTGTCCGGCTTGTGCCACACGTCGACGGTGGGCGCCTCGGCCAGCCCGGCGATGCTGTCGGCGCGGCGCAGTTCGATGCGGTCGTACTGGGGCACGGACGCCGTAAAGTAATAATAGCCGTCGCTGTGGCGGTAGATGTGCGGATCGGCACGTTGTTCGATCAGCGGTTTCAAG
Organism: Janthinobacterium sp. TND4EL3; assembly: GCF_900156175.1. Lineage (GTDB taxonomy): Bacteria > Pseudomonadota > Gammaproteobacteria > Burkholderiales > Burkholderiaceae_D > Janthinobacterium. The sequence continues at coordinate 283,078 of NZ_FTMV01000001.1, read as the reverse complement.
ATGTCTGCCATGTTGCTTACTCCATTCAATGATTCTTACGCAGCGACAAAACCGCGCTTGTGCATTTCCACTTTTACGCCTCGGTAATAGTCATCGCTGATGCGGTACTTGAACATCAGCAGCCCCATCAGCAAGTGGAAGAAGCCGGGGATGACCGACAGCATCAGGGCGATGCCGTTCAGGGCGAATTGCGTCTGCTCATGGTTGGGCTGGTAGTCGAAATACGACAGCAGCATGCCCACCATGAAGCCGGCCACGGCCATGCCAGCCTTCTGGCACACGGAAATGCCGCCAAAGGCGAAGCCGGAGACGCGCTTGCCCGTCTTGACTTGACCGTAATCAATGGTTTCGGCGATGGCCGACCAGAACACGGGGGCATGCAAGTCCACCACGAAGGAGAGCAGGAAATACAGGGCGAAGGCCAGCAGCGTATCGCTGGGCTTCACAAAAAAGTAGATCGCCAGGCTGATCAGCGCCACGCCGATCTGCGTGTAGCGGAACAGTTTCACCTTGCAATAGAACTTGGTGATCCACGTCGAGGCGATCATGGCCAGGATGGCGGCCACCACGCCCGTCGTGAGAAAGGCGGCCACGGTTTCCGTGTCGCCGCCCAGGTAGTATTTCGCGTAATAGATGGCGACGGAGCCGCGCACCACGTAGCCCACCGTGCCCGTGACGCACACGCCGCACAGCACCAGCCACTGGTCGTTCTTCAGCAGCAGGCGCAGCTGCTCCATCAACGATTGTTTTTCCACCACGTGCACGACGCGCTCGGTGGTGGTGAAATAGCAGAACAGGAACAGGGCCACGCCCATGACGGCCATCACGGCCATGGCCGCCTGATAGCCGACAGCCGGGTTGCCGCCGCCCCAGCGCTGCGACAGCACCGGCACGACGATGGTCACCATGAAGGCGCCGATCTTGGCGAAGAACAAACGGTAGCCGTTGGCCGACAGGCGCTCGTGCGGGTCGCTGGTCAGGCCGCTGATCAGGGAAATATACGGGATGCCCACGCCGGCCGTCATGATGGTCATCAAGATGTAGGTGGAATACGCCCAGATGAGCTTGGCGTCATAGCCCCATGCCGGCGTCGTAAACACAAAAAACACGCTGACGCCGAACGGCACGGCCAGCCACAGCAGATACGGGCGGTAGCGGCCCGAGGCAAAGCTGTAGCGGTCGGTGATCTGGCCCATGACCAGGTCGGCAATGGCACCCACCACTTTCACGGCCACGAACAGCAGGGCCAGGTCGCTCGTCTTCAAGCCATAGATATCGGTGTAGAAAAAGGTAATGATCAGCATCATCGACGAGATGACGACATTGAGCGCCATGTCGCCGGCGCCGAAGCCGACCTTTTCAACGGTGGATAATTTTTGCGTCTCCATGCTTTCCGTCCATTCTTTTTTGATGATGAATCGTGCGTGACTGCCCAACTGACAGGGGCGTTGCCGGCCGAAACCATGGCAACGCCCTTGGATACTGCTTTTTTCACTCATGTAAAACGTTCAGGGCAAGGCGCGTTGCCGAAGACAGTACGAGGAGTACGGCGAGGCAAGGCAACGCAGCCATGGACGTTTTACATCTTCCAGCGCAGCGATAACCCGACCGTGCGGTCATAGCGCCGCGTATCGCGTGCATACACGCCCTGCTCGTTCCAGTAATCCTTGAACTTGGTATCGAGCAAGTTATTTCCGTCCAGGGTCACCGTGAACTGGTCGTTGAGCTTGTACGACAGCGAACCGTCGAGCTGGGCCGTGGCCGCCACCTTCAAGTCCAGGCCGGGACCGCCCTGGTTGTAGCTGTCGATGAATTTCGAGCGCCAGTTGTAGGCCAGGCGGCCCGACCACGCGTCTTTCTCGTACAGCAACACCAGGTTGTAGGCATAGCGCGACACGCCCGTGATGGCATGGCCGCCCGTCTCGTCGTTGGTCTTGCCGCTCATATAGGTGCCGTTCGCCTGCAAGCCCAGGCCGTTCAAGATGCCGGGCAAGCCGTCATAGAACTGCTGGTAGCCGATTTCCAGGCCTTGCAGCTTGCCGTCGGCCGTGTTGTAGGGGCGGTCCACGTCGTAGACCTTGCCACCGATGGTTTCGCTGGCAATGCGCTGCTGGATGTAGCCGTCGAACTTGTGGTGGAACACGGTGGCCGTCACGGAGCCGGCCGGCGCGAAATACCATTCCAGCGCTGCATCGACGTTGTCGCCCGTCACCGGTTTCAACTCCGGATTGCCGCCCGCGCCCGTCGCCTTCACCGTTTCCGTCGAGTTGACCAGGGCCACGCCCGGGTTCAGCTGGGAAAAGCCGGGGCGGCTGATGGTGCGGCCCGCGGCGAAACGGCCGACCAGGTCGGGGCGCAGCTTGACCTTCAGGGCCACGCTGGGCAGCACGTCCGTGCTGGCCGTGTCGCTGATGACGGGCGTGTACACGCCATCCTGCGAACTGTTGCCTTGCAGGCTTTGCTCCGTGCGCACGACGCGCACGCCCACGGTGCCGTCGACGGGGTAGGCACCGAGCTTGAAGGCGATCTTCGCCTTGCCGTAGAAGGAATACGTCTTTTCCGTATCCTTGAAGAACGAGCCCGGGTCCATGGCGCGCGCCGCGCTGCTGCCCGTAATGGCTTCGCGGATCGTGGCCGTGTTATTGAGCAGGAAGCTGGCGCACGGCGTGTACCACTGCGTCAAACCATAGTTGGGGCCGCCGCTGGACATCGGTTCCGACAGGCAATTGAGGCCCGGAATCGACGTCACGCCCTGGCGGCTGAACGGAAACGCGGCGCCGGACACGTCCGGTGCTTCCGCATTGCCTTCGAAACTCTTGATCGATTGCGCTTCGCGTTTGACGCCGCGCAAGCCGACGCTGATTTCCTTGAAAAAGCCGCCGGCACCGGGCGTGTACGCCAGGTCGGCGCGCAGGTCGTTCGCGCTGCCCTCATCGCGGCCGTAGCGGTCGAAAAAGCCCTTCAGATAGTAGTTCGACGGGTCTTGCAGATCGATGCCTGTGTAATCGACGTGCAGGGTGCCGTTCTGGTTGGTATTGATGGTAGCGTTCGGCACGACGGTGATGGCGTCGAGAATCGGATTGCGCCAGTTGTACGTGCTCCTTGTGCTGGCCAGTTCCGACGTGAAACGCCATTCCGGATTGATATCCCACAAGCCGCCCACGGCAAACTGCTGCGTCTTCGTCTGGTTCTTGTTCGCCTGCGTCGACATGATGGTGTTGACGTTGGTGGACGTCAGCGTCTGCAGCTGGTTGCTGCCGGGAATCCTGGTGGCGGACACGGGCGTGCCCCACCACGGCAAGCCGACGAAATAATCGGATTCGGCATCGAGCAGGAAGCGCGTGGCCATGCCTTCGGCGTACAGTTCCACGTCGGCGTTCGGGCGCCATTGCAGCACGGCATTGGCGGTCGTGCGGCGGCGGTCGCCCTTGATCGGCAACAAGCCCACCTGATCCGGCGCCGTCAGGCCCGGCGAAAAATAACTCTTGTCCACGGGCGCCGTGCTGAAGGCGCGCTCCTCGTGGTAGCGGTGTTGCTGCTGCGACAAGCCCAGCAGCGCGCCCACTTCGCCGATGCCCGTCTTCCAGCGGTTCGACACCATGCCGCTGATGTTCGGGTCCGTGGCTTGCGATTTGTCGCTGTAGACGGCGCGCGTATTCACGCTGGCGGTAAACTCCTTGAAATCGAAGGGGCGGTTCGTGCGCACGTCGATGATGCCGGCCACGCCGCCTTCGACCTGGTCGGCGCCCTGCGACTTGTACACGTCGACGCGCTGCAGCATGGTGGCGGGAATGTCGGCCAGGTTGACGTAGCGGCCCGTGGTGGTGAACAGTTCGCGGCCGTTGAGCAGGGTCGTGACATCGCGCAAGCCGCGTATCATGACGGCGCTCGCCTCGCCCGAGTCGCGGCGGATCTGGATGCCGGACACGCGGGCCAGGGTTTCGGCCACGTTGTTGTCAGGGAATTTGCCGATGTCGTCGGCGACGATGGAATCGATGACCTGGTCCGAGCGCATCTTGATCTGCTGCGAATTCTGCGCCGAGCGGCGCACGCCGCTGACGGTCACGACAGCCACTTCTGCGGCAGGCTCGGCATTGGCATTGGCATCGGCCGCCACCGCCTCCTGCGCCCACACCGAAGCCGTGCTCAGCAAGCCGATACCGGCCAATGCCGCAACGGCTGCCTTCAAAATGAATGGACGAGGGAAAGTGGCCGCGAGCGTGCCGGTGGCGTTGCGCATCATGAATCTCCAGATATTGTATTGATATTTTTTATGCTGCTTGCATGTCGTTCGCATGCTCGGCGTTTATCTTAGGGGCTGGACGATAATCTCTCCAATCAAATTTTCCACAGTTTCGATATCAATTTCGATATCGGCGGCTGGGTGACTTTGGAGGTTGTAATGCGACAACGGCAGGGGTGTCGCGGACATGCACATCAGCTCTTGCACAAAAAACAGGCAGCGCAGGCGTGCAGCATGAAAACGCGAACAGGACTAAGCTCAAAGCGTAGTAAAGAGCGCAGCAAAGCCATCCCACCCACCGCTTGCACAGGAGTCAGCATGAACGTTTTAATGGTATTGACCTCGCACGACCAGCTGGGCGACACGGGCCACAAGACCGGCTTCTGGCTGGAAGAATTCGCCGCGCCGTATTACGTGCTGAAGGACGCGGGGGCCAGCCTGACCCTGGCCTCGCCGAAAGGCGGCCAGCCGCCGCTGGACCCGAAGAGCGACGCGCCCGAATCGCAAACGACGGCCACGGCCCGCTTCAAGGCCGACCCGGCGGCCCAGGCCGCGCTGGCGTCCACCGTGCCTTTGTCCACGCTCAAGCCTGCCGACTACGACGCCGTGTTCTATCCTGGTGGCCACGGCCCCCTGTGGGACTTGGCCGAAGACCCGGACTCGATCGCCCTCATCGCAGCCCTGCACGCGGCCGGTAAACCCGTCGCCGCCGTCTGCCACGCCCCCGGTGTCTTGCGCCATGTCAAGGGCAGCGATGGCCAGCCTCTGGTGAAAGGCAAGAAAGTGACGGGATTCACGAATACGGAAGAGGAAGCCGTGGGCTTGACGAAAGTCGTGCCTTTCCTCGTGGAAGACATGCTCAGGGAAAACGGCGGCATCTATTCCAAAGGCGCCGACTGGGCCGCGTATGTGCTGACGGATGGCATCTTGATCACCGGCCAGAATCCGGCCTCGTCGGAGGCGGCGGCCGAGGCGTTGCTGAAACTGCTGAAATAATATTCGCTGCTGAACAGGGTGGCTGCGCAGCGGCTTGCGCGGCCATGACGTCACACGTCGCATTCATACTGACGCTGACGGGAGAAAACACAAGGCTTGATTTGTCTGGTGCGGCTGGCGGGGATCGAACCCACGACCCTTGGCTTCGGAGGCCAATACTCTATCCACTGAGCTACAGCCGCGTAGGGGGAATATCTGAAGTGATGCGAAGGATACCGTTTTTCTTTACCTACGTCTACGGAAACTGTCGTATCGCCGGCAATTGCATGTCATTGCTCAATTTTTGTGCCTATAATTGTGGGTTTCATAAAGGTTTACATCCAGGCATGTAAAAATGCTACCTTACACGGCCATCAGTTTCAAATCTGGACTAAGGACATCATGAGCGACGCACATAACGAACAACAATCAGCGATCAAAACGCCTAAACAATTGCTTGCAGCCGTAGCCGGCTTCTTTTTGGTGACCGTCATCGGCATTATCTTGCTGGTGCAATTCGTCACCACCCAAAAACACGAGAGCGCCGGGACGGACAGCCAGTCGCCGGAAGCCATCGATGCACGTCTGAGCCCGGTCGCCAATGAAGGCTTTACCTTCAAGGATGCCAGCGGTCCGAAAGTGCTGCAAGGCGGCGAAGCCGTGTACACGGCCACCTGCGTGGCGTGCCACGGCGCCGGCGTGGCCGGTGCACCGAAGTTTGGCGACGCGGGCAGCTGGTCGGCCCGCCTGGCCCAGGGTTACGATACAGTCCTGAAACACGCGATCGAAGGCTTGCGCGCGATGCCGGCCAAGGGCGGCAATCCCGATCTCGACGATGTGGAAGTGGCGCGCGCCGTCGTCTACATGGCCAATGCGTCGGGCGGCAAGTTCAAGGAACCGGAAGTACCTGCGCCGGCCGCAGCCGCTGACGGCGCCGCCGCACCAGCAGCCGAGCCTGCCAAGTAAGCAGCGCAGCACCCGTATCGAGGAACCGCCCCCAGGGGCGGTTTTTTTTCGCCCGACGTTTGCGTTACATCAGGTCGCAAAAAAGCCGCCCGGCTTGCGCGGGGCGGCTGGCAACTTAAGCCATGAACTAAGTAACCCCCAATAAATTATTGTGATTTCTGACTTCTATAACCGGCGCTCTGCAAGGTGGCCGACGAGGCTTGCTCGCTGCTAGCAGTGCTCGCACTGCGTCGCAGTGAGCCCCTTGCATAGCATCCGGTTCTATTCGTCATAAATTCACACTAATTCCCCGAGGATTACTTAGCGTCTTACCACATGATGACGCGGTCTTTCGGTGGCAAATACATCTTGTCGCCTGGCTTCACGTCGAACGCTTGATAGAAACCGGGCTGGTTGCGCATGGTGCCGTTGGCGCGGAACTGGCCCGGCGAATGCGGGTCGGTCTTCAGCAACACCAGCTGCTGGGCTTCGCGCATCTTCATGCGCCAAACCTGGGCAAAGCCCGCGTAGAAGCGCTGCTCGCCCGTGAAACCGTCGATGATGGGGGCTTTCTTGCCATTGAGCGACAATTTGTACGCCTTGTAGGCAATCGCCACGCCCGAGTTGTCGGCGATGTTCTCGCCCAGGGTCAGCTCGCCGTTGACGAAGTGACCAGGAACAGGACTGAAGCTGTTGTACTGCGCCACCAGCTGCTTGGTTTTCCTGGCGAAGTTCTTGTGGTCGGCCTTGGTCCACCAGTCGCGCAGGTTGCCGTCGCCGTCGTACTGGGCGCCCTGGTCGTCGAAGCCGTGGCTGATTTCATGGCCGATCACGCCGCCGATGGCGCCGTAGTTGACGGCGTCGTCCGCCTTGGCGTCAAAGAACGGCGCCTGCAAAATGGCGGCCGGGAAGACGATTTCGTTCAGTTCCGGGTTGTAATAGGCGTTCACGGTCTGCGGCGTCATGCCCCACTCGTCGCGGTCGATAGGCTGGCCCAGCTTGTTCAATTCGCGGTTGTAGTTGAGCAGGTGCGAACGCTGGATGTTGCCGATCAAATCATCGGGCGCCACCGTCAGGCCCGAGTAATCGCGCCATTTGTTCGGATAGCCGATCTTGGTGGTGAACTTGGCCAGCTTGATTTGCGCCTGTTTCTTGGTGACGGGGCTCATCCAGTCGAGCTTGTCGATGCTTTGCTTGTAGGCCGTCATCAGGTTTTTCACCAGCGCTTCCATGCGCACCTTGCGCTCGGCCGGGAAATATTGCTCCACGTACAGCTGGCCCACGGCCTCGCCCAGCGCGCCTTCGACGGCGCCCACGCCGCGTTTCCAGCGCGGACGCATTTCCGTCACGCCCGTCAGGGTGGTGCCGTAAAACGCGAAGTTTTCATCGACATAGGCTTTCGGCAGGTAGCCGGCGTTGGCGTGCAGCAAGTGCCACTGGAAATAGGCTTTCCACGTTTCCAGCGGCGTCTTGTTGGCGATCTCGGCAAAACCTTTCAGGTAGCTGGGCTGGCTGACGATCACATAATCGACCTTGCCGGCGATGCCCGTGTCCTTCAGGTAGCGGGCCCAGTCGTAGCCTGGCGCCACGGCGGCCAGTTTCGCCAGTTCCACCTTGTTGTAGGTCTTGACCGGATCGCGGTTCTGCACATTGCTCCATTGCGCCTTGGCCAGCTCCGTTTCCAGCGCCACGATGGCTTTCGCATTCGCGGCCGCGTTCGCATCGCCGGCCAGGCTCAGCATTTTTTCCACGTGGGCCAGGTATTTCGCGCGCGTATCGGCCTTGCCCGCTTCCAGGTAGTAGTCGCGGTCAGGCAAGCCCAGGCCGCTTTGCACGATGTCGGCCACGTATTTGGTGGAATCCTTGGCGTCCTGGTGGATGCCGAAATCGTAGGGCGAGGTCACGCCCAGCTTGCTGAAGTGGGCGATGACGGCAGGCAACTCGGCCTTGTCCTGCAGCGCGGCGATCTTCGCCAGTTCCGCGTTCAAGGGCGTCAGGCCCAGGCTTTCCAGCTTGGCTTCATCCATGAAGCTGTTATAGAAATCACCGATTTTCTGGGCATTCGAACCGGCCGCACGGGCCTTGTCGGCGGCCGCGCCCTCGACGATGCCGCGCAGCTGCGTTTGGGTGTCGTCGGCCAGCTTGGCAAAGCTGCCCCAGCTCGACTTGTCGGCAGGAATCACGGTTTCCGCCAGCCATTTGCCATTCAGGTGCTGGAACAGGTCGTCCTGCGCGCGCACGGCAGGGTCCACGTACTCGACGGCGATGCCGGAGGTGAGCGCGGCGGCCGCGACGGCGGTGGCGGGAGCGGCTTTCTTGGCGCTATCAGCGGCGCCAGCCATGCCGGACACGCCGGCCAGCAAACTCAGGGTCAATGCACTTAACAAATAACGATTCACGGTTGTCCTCTATATTGTATTGTGTGAAATATAAGGGTCAGAAGGCCCAGGGCTTCTGGCCCGGTTTTTGACTGTAGCATACCGGCCGAAATGACAGAAAAAACTTTGTCATGAATGCAAAAAAGACCACGCGAGGTGGTCTCTCTTGTTGCTACAGTAATACGTTTTCCGCGATGAAGCGCAGCCGCTTACCAGATGATCACGCGGTTTTCCGGGGCAACATACATCTTGTCGCCCGGTTTCACGCCAAACGCTTCATAGAAGCCAGGCTGGTTGACCATGGTGCCGTTGGCGCGGTACTGGCCCGGCGAATGCGGGTCGGTCTTGATCTGCACGATCTGCTGTGCTTCGCGCATCTTGCTGCGCCACACCTGGCCAAAGCCCATGTAGAAGCGCTGGTCGCCCGTCAGGCCATCGAGCACGGGCGCCGGCTTGCCGCCCAGCGAGATCTTGTACGCTTTATAGGCGATCGCCACGCCCGAGTTGTCGGCGATGTTCTCGCCCAGGGTCAGCGCGCCATTGACGTGGTAGCCAGGCAATGGGCTGTAACCGTCGTATTGCTTGGTCAGCGCATCGGCCTTGGCGGCGAAGTTCTTGCGGTCGGCCGGCGTCCACCAGTCGCGCAGGTTGCCGTCGCCATCGGACTGGCTGCCCTTGTCGTCGAAGCCGTGGCTGATTTCATGGCCGATGACGGCGCCGATGGCGCCATAGTTGACGGCATCGTCCGCGTTGGCGTCAAAGAACGGCGGCTGCAGGATGGAGGCCGGGAAGACGATTTCATTCATCGTCGAGCTGTAATAGGCGTTCACCGTCTGCGGCGTCATGCCCCACTCTTCGCGGTCGATCGGCTTACCCAGCTTGGCCACCTGGCGCGCGGAACCGAAATTGGCGGCGCGCATCATGTTGCCCACCAGGTCGCCCTGGACGATCTGCAGCTTCGAGTAATCGCGCCATTTGTTCGGATACGCGATCTTCGGCGTGAACTTGGCCAGCTTGGCTTGGGCTTCCTTCTTGGTTTCCGGGCTCATCCAGTCCAGGGTGTCGATGCTGTCCTTGTAGGCGGCCAGCACGTTTTTCACCAGTTCCTGCATGTGCGCCTTGCGTTCTGCCGGGAAATATTGCGCCACGTACAGTTTACCGACGGCTTCGCCCAGCACGCCTTCGACGGCGCCCACGCCACGCTTCCAGCGCGGCTGGTTTTCCGTCACGCCGCTCAGTACCGTGCCGTAGAAGGCAAAGCTCTCGTCGACGAAGTTTTTCGACAGGTAGCTGGCATAGCTGCGCAGCAACTGCCATTCGAAGTACGCTTTCAGGGTATCCAGGTCGCTTGACGCCAGCACCTTGTTGTAGCCGGCCAGGTAGCTCGGCTGGTTGACGATGACGTAATCGACCTTGTTGGCGATGCCCAGCGCGGCCAGGCCGGATTTCAGGTCGTAGCCCGGGGTCATGTCGTTCAGTTTATTGATGTCGGTCTTGTTGTAGCGTTTGACGGGGTCGCGGTTCTCGACCTTGGTCCATTGCACTTCGGCCAGGGCCGTTTCCAGGGCAACGACGGCCTTGGCGCGGGCGGCGGCGTTCTTGTCGCCGGCCATGGACAGCATCTTTTCCACGTGCGCCTGGTATTTTTCCTTGACGCCAGCCTGCTTGGCTTCCAGGTAGTAGTCGCGGTCCGGCATGCCCAGGCCGCTCTGGCTCACGTAAGCCGCATATTTCGTCGAGGCGCGCGCATCCTGGCCCACGTAGACGGCATATGGTGTCGACACGCCCGTCTGGCTCAGGTGGGCGATCAGGGCCGGCACGCCCTTCTTGTCGCGCAGCGAGCGGATGCGGTTCAGTTCGCCGGCCAGCGGCTTCGTGCCCAGCGCTTCGAGCTTGGCTTCATCCATGTAGCTGGCGTACAGGTCGCCGATTTTCTGCGCTTCGGAACCCGCCTTCTTGTTCTTGTCCTGTTGCGTCGATTCAATGATGCCGCGCAATTGCGGCGTCGTGTCGTCGCGCAGCTTGGCAAACGAACCCCAGCTCGACTTGTCGGCGGGAATCTCGGCCGTGGCCAGCCATTTGCCGTTCAAATGGGTAAAGAAATCGTCCTGCACGCGCACGGCGGGGTCGATGTACTGCACGTCGATGCCGGAGACGACGCCGGCGGCGGCAGGTGCGGCGCCGGGCGCCACGGTCGGCGCGGCAACGGTGGATGCGGCGGAGACGGGTTCAGCGGCATGGGCAAACGCAGCCAACAGGGTCAGGGTCAGGCTGCTTAAGAGATATCGGTTCACGGATTGTCCTTATGGGGCATGTCAAAGAGATCGGGCGGATAGCCCGCCGCGCCAGGCGCTGCAGGAATGTAGCACGTCGCCGCACCCTTTGGCCATCCTTGCCCCGGGATGGCCCCGGAAGCGCCAGCCGGTCCGGCCAGGCTCAAGGTAGGTTCATTGTCCAGCGGCACGCATGGCGCGGGCTGGAAAAGCGCATGGAGCGCTTATCCATACATAGAGAGCAGGTCGTCGATCAGCGCCAGCTCCTGTTGCGTGAACGGCACGTGCCCGCACCGCCCTATATCTTCGAGCACGCCCCTGATCGGCACTTGCCGTGACGGATCCTGCACGATGTCGATCAGCAGGCCGGCATCAGGATCCCGCCCCCGCAGATACTTTTCAATCAGCGCTGTGAGCGCGGCACGTGCCTGCAAATCAGTTAACATTTTTTATCCGCTGCCAAGGAAGAAGCGCCAGTCTAAATGAGCTTGAACCCGCAGATAAAAAAAAGCCTGCGTCCGCAGACGCAGGCAAAACCACTTCGGGTCGAGAATGCAAATTCACTATAGGCCCGCCGCACACGCTTTTTTTCGACTCTTACAAATGCTTACTCCCCTCAAGAGTAACTATACATCGCATACAAAACCGCAACATATGGCAAGCTGAAAGCCCCGTATTCACACGTAGACTGGGTCCAGCTACGCTTTTTCCATGGCCGGCCCACACTGGCAGAGATTCAGGTCTATACTTTCAGGAAAGCGCCGCTCCAAGGGGACTGGCGCTTGTGCATGACATTCACAGGTGGAACTATGGGCAAACTCAAAAATACCGGCTTGATCGGCCTGGGCGTGGTGGCCGGCGTCGCCGTCTCGCTGCAATTTTCGGCGATGGCGCAAAAAACCGTCGAACCGCCCCTGCCCCTGGAAGAGTTGCGACAGCTGGCCGACGTGTTTGGCCTGATCAAGTCCGATTACGTCGAGCCCGTCGAAGACAAGAAGCTGCTGGAAGAAGCCATTGCCGGCATGGTCGCCTCGCTCGACCCCCATTCCGCCTACCTGGACAAGAAAGCCTACGCGGAACTACGCGAAGGCTCCGAGGGTAAGTTCGTCGGCCTGGGCATCGAAATCGGCCTCAGCGAAGACGGCTACATCAGGATCGTCTCGCCCATCGAGGACTCGCCCGCCTACCGCGCCGGCATCAAGGCCGGCGATTTGATCACCCGCCTCGATGGCCAGCCCGTCAAGGGCGTGAGCCTGGACGACAGCGTCAAGCGCATGCGGGGCGAACCGGGCACCAAGGTATCGCTGACCATCGCCCGCAAGGATGAACCGCAGCCGCTGGCGTTCACCATCACGCGCGAGGAAATCCACCAGAAGAGCGTGAAGGCGAAGATGGTCGAGCCGGGCTACGCCTGGCTGCGCGTGTCGCAATTCCAGGAACCGACCGTCGACGACATGGCGGCGCAGATCACGGCGCTCTACAAGCAAGACCCCCACCTGAAGGGCATGGTGCTGGACTTGCGCAACGACCCGGGCGGCGTGCTGCAGGGCGCCATCGGCGTCTCGGCCGCCTTCCTGCCGAAGGACGCGGCCATCGTTTCGACGAATGGCCAGTTGCCGGATTCGAAACAGGTGTTTTATGGCAGCGCCGAATACTATACCTTCCGTTCGGAAGGCGACGCCCTGGCGAAACTGCCAGCCGCCATCAAAAAGGTGCCGCTGGTGGTGCTCGTCAACACGGGGTCGGCCTCGGCGTCCGAAATTGTCGCCGGCGCCCTGCAGGACTACAAGCGCGCCACCATCATCGGCACGCAGACCTTCGGCAAGGGTTCCGTGCAAACCATCCGCCAGCTGACGGCCGACACGGCCGTCAAGCTGACGACGGCCCGCTACTACACGCCGAACGGCCGCTCGATCCAGGCCAAGGGCATCGTGCCCGACCTGCTCGTCGATGAAAATGCGGACGGCGACGGCCTGAACGGCTTGCGCATCCGCGAAGCGGACCTGACCAAGCACCTGAGCAACGACCGCGACAAGGAAAGCGCCAAGGCCGCGCCCGTCAACGACGAAATGGAAGAGCAATTGCGCATCATCGCCCTGGAAAAGACCCGCAAGCCGCTGGAATTTGGCAGCAAGGACGATTTTCAATTGCACCAGGCACTGAACCACCTGAAAGGTTTACCGGTGCAGCTGGCCAAGGCCGAACCGGTGGTGGTGCAGGCCGACGTCAAGAAAGAACAGCAGAAGTAAGCCGTACCAAGGGGGGGCGCCATGCCCCCCGTCGCCCTTCCACGCGACAAAAATCAATCTTCCGCCACACTTCCCCCTCCCCGCCGCACGAAACTCTCTACAGTCGAGCCCGTTTGTGTAAAATTTGCTTCACTTATCGGCGCCGCGCCGATTGCCAAATTTGAAAGTTTAACCATGAAACAAGTCGTCATCAGCGGTACCGGACTGTACACGCCGCCATTTTCGATCTCCAACGAGGAGCTGGTCACCTGCTTCAATGCCTACGCAGAAAAGTTCAATGCCGACAACGCCGACGCGATCGCCGCGGGCACGGTGACGGCGCTGGAACTGTCGAGCGTGGCCTTCATCGAAAAGGCGTCCGGCATCAAGTCGCGCTTCGTGATGGAAAAGGAAGGCATCCTCGACCCGGCGCGCATGGTCTCGCGCATCGCGGAGCGGGGCGATGACGAACTGTCGCTGCAGGCGGAAATGGCCGTGGCCGCCGCCAAAGACGCGCTGGCGCGGGCCGGCCGCGCGCCGGCCGATATCGACATGGTACTGGTGGCGTGCAGCAACATGCAGCGCGCCTACCCTGCCATGGCCGTGGAAGTGCAGGATGCGCTCGGCATCGATGGTTATGGTTTTGACATGAACGTGGCATGTTCGTCGGCCACCTTCGGCATCCAGCAAGCCGTGGCCGCCGTGCAAAGCGGCCAGGCGCGCGCCGTGCTGGTCCTTAATCCCGAAATCACCAGCGGCCACCTGAACTGGCGCGACCGCGACAGCCATTTCATTTTCGGCGACGCCTGCACGGCCATCATCGTCGAGGCGAAAGACACGGCCGTCTCTACGCACCAGTTCGAGATCATCGGCACGGAACTCAAAACGCGCTTCTCTAACGCCATCCGCAACAATTTCGGCTTCCTCAACCGGTTCGACGAGTCCGGCGTGGGCAAGGCCGACAAATTGTTCCGCCAGCAAGGCCGCAAGGTCTTCAAGGAAGTGTGCCCGATGGCGGCCGAGATGATCAAGGCAACGCTGGCCAAGGCCGGCGTGGAAGTGGCGCAAGTCTCCCGCTACTGGCTGCACCAGGCTAACCTGAACATGAACTTGCTGATCGCGCGCCTGATTCTGGGCCGCGACGCGCAGGCCAACGAAGCGCCCGTGATCCTCGACACCTACGCCAACACCTCGTCGGCCGGTTCGATTATTGCTTTCCATAAATATCAAGATGATATGGCCGCCGGCAGCACCGGCGTCATCTGCTCGTTCGGCGCCGGCTATTCCATCGGCTGCGTGGTCGTGCGCAAGGTGTAGGCGCCTGGGGGGCGAAGCGCCTGATTGCTTGAATTGGGCGCTGTTCGCGGTGGATAGGCGGGCGTTCGCAGCCGGCTGGACGAAGATATAGCACGGATTTTTTGCAATAAAGCCGCAGGAAATTTTCCGGCACGGCCTTTGATGCGTTTATACTTGGTCGCTGAGCAACATCTTTTTCATCCGCACGTCGCCATAAGGAACCCCACACGCATGCCCCATGACATCAGCCTGATCACCACCATCGCCGCCGCCCTCGGGTTCGGCCTCATCTTCGGCTTCATCGCCGCGCGCCTGAAACTGCCGGCCCTAGTCGGCTATCTGGCCGCCGGCATCATCATCGGACCGGCTACGCCCGGTTTTGTGGCAGATGCGGAAATAGCGGGACAATTGGCGGAAATCGGGGTGATGCTGATGATGTTCGGTGTCGGCCTGCACTTTTCCATCGAAGATTTATGGGATGTGCGCAAGATCGCGCTACCCGGCGCCATCCTGCAGATCGCCGTCGCCACGGCGATGGGCATGGGCCTGGCCCACTGGTGGGGCTGGAGCCTCGGTGGCGGACTGGTCTTTGGCCTGGCCCTGTCCGTGGCCAGTACCGTGGTGCTGCTGCGCGCGCTGGAAGAACGGGGCATCCTCGATTCGCTCAATGGCCGCATTGCCGTCGGCTGGCTGGTGGTGGAAGACCTCGTCACCGTATTGGTGCTCGTACTGCTGCCGGCGTTCGCCAGCGTGCTGGGAGGCAAAGTCGCGCCGGGCGCCGAGGCGGCCAGCCTGTGGCAAACCCTGGCCATTACCCTGGGGCAAGTCGCCGGTTTCATCATCTTCATGCTGGTGGTGGGCCGCAAGCTGTTCCCGTGGATCTTGTGGCAGGTGGCGCGCACCGGTTCGCGCGAACTGTTTACCTTGTGCGTGATCGCCGCCGCCGTCGGCATCGCCTACGCTTCGACCAAGCTGTTCGGCGTGTCGTTCGCGCTGGGCGCCTTCTTCGCCGGCATGGTGCTGCGCGAATCCGAACTGAGCCATCGCGCCGCGGAAGAGTCCTTGCCCCTGCGCGACGCGTTCGCCGTGCTGTTCTTCGTGTCCGTCGGCATGCTGTTCGAGCCGACCATCCTCATCGACAAGCCGCTGCAAGTGCTGGCCGTGTGCGCCATCATTATCTTCGGCAAGTCGATCGCCGCCTTCCTGCTCGTGATGGCCCTGCGCTATCCGCCGAAAACGGCCATCATCGTCTCGGCCAGCCTGGCGCAGATCGGCGAATTCTCGTTCATCCTGGCCGCCCTGGGCCTGTCCCTGGGCCTGATGCCGCAGGAAGGCCAAAGCCTGATCCTGGCCGGCGCCATCCTGTCGATTGCCCTCAACCCGCTCGTGTTCAGCATGGCCAAGCCGCTGCTGCGCGTAATCGGCAACAGCGATTTCGCGCGCAAGTTCGAACGCACGACGGACCCGCTGGCCGAGCTGCCGATGACGGTGCCGCAGGAAAAGCTGTCCGGCCAGATCGTGCTGGTCGGCTATGGCCGCGTGGGCCGGCGCATCGCCGCCGCCCTGATGGAACGGGGCATCCACTTTGTCGTGGCCGAGGAAAACCGCGAAATCGTCGACCAGCTGCGCAAGCAGGGCATTCCGGCCGTGGCCGGCAATGCGGGCGAACCGGCCGTGCTGATCCAGGCGCACATCACGCACGCCACCATGCTCGTCATCGCCACGCCGGACACCTTCCACGTGCGCGCCATGATCGAAACGGCGCGCGCGCTGAACCCGAACATCATGACGGTGGTGCGCACGCACAGCGAGGAAGAGGCGGAATTGCTGCGCGCGGAAAACGCGGGCAAGGTGTTCATCGGCGAACACGAACTGGCGAACGGCATGGCCGAACACGTGCTGCAGAGTTTTGATGCGGCGAAGAAGGGGCATGGCGGGCATTAATCCAGCGTCAGCGCCCTTTCCGTACAACAAGCCTGCCCGCTACCCAGCCGGCAGGCTTTCTTTTTGGCTATGTCACCGTCAAGTGTGGGAACTCTCCCAGTGTTGCCTTCAATAATGTTTCCGGAGAGCGGATACGCCCGGCGTCCAGTATCCAGCGCCACCCCAGGTAATTCGGCAGATAACGGCTGGCCACGCCATGGAAGATGCGCAGCCATTCCCGCAAGCGGCTGTGATACGCGTTGACGTTCTGCACGTGGGCGGCGCCCTGCACGCGGATGCCGGCACGCAGGTTGACGGCCCGGTGGCTGATGCCCGCTGCACGGGCGAAGGCGCGATAGGCGGCGTGGCCGTCGGTGACCAGCAAGACGTCCTTGTCGATCACGGGTGGCAGGCATGCAGTTGCACCTTGGTCAGCGCCCCTTTTCCCGTGACGAAGCATGACCGTGCCGGTGCATGGCTGCTGTTGCAGGCGGGACAGTGTAGCCGCTGCCGGGCCACGCTTTCGACCAGTGCCACGGCGGCGTTCTGCGATCCTGCCCCGCGCAGCAGTGTGGCGCTCGCCAGACGCTGGTGACGGCTCAGTGCGGCGAACTGGGCGATGAAGGTTTTCCATTCGGCTGGCTGCATGGCAGGCTCCCGTTTGTCCGATATGTACAGTCAGACAGCCGGGGCTGGGGAAAATTCCTGGCGTTCCCCTACTTACCGGGGACAGAGCCTTCTTTTTACAGGCTGGCAGCCAGCTCCGCCCCTTCGCGTATCGCCCGCTTGGCGTCGAGCTCCGCCGCCAGCGCGGCGCCGCCGATTTTATGGAAGCGGGGGCCGCCCGCCTGCAGGGGCTTGCCATCCTTGCCGACTGGCGGCATGAGTTCCGTCAGGCTGTCCTGGCCCGCGCAGATGACCACGTTATCGACGGCCAGCAAACGCTGTTCGCCGCCCACGGTGATGTGCAAGCCCTGCCCGTCGATCTTGTCGTAGGTGACGCCGGCCAACATGGCCACGCCGTTGCGCGCCAGCGCCGCGCGGTGCACCCATCCCGAGGTCTTGCCCAGGCCCGCGCCCACCTTCGACGTCTTGCGCTGCAACAGGAAGATTTGCCGCACCGGGGTGGACGCGACGGGCGGCACCAGGCCGCCGCCGCTGGCCGCATCCAGGTCCACGCCCCACTCGCCCGCCCAGGTGGCCACGGGCAGGGGCAGCGGATGGGCCGGATCGTGCAGCAGATACTCGCCCACGTCGAAGCCGATGCCGCCCGCGCCGATGATGGCCACGCGCGCCCCCACGGGCTTCTTGCTTTGCAGCACGTCCAGGTAGGACAGCACTTTCGGGTGGTCGATGCCGGGAATGGCCGGCAGGCGCACCTTGATGCCGGTGGCGATGATGACGTCGTCATAGCCGCCGGCCAGCAACTGCTCGCGCGTGACGCGCTGACCCAGGCGCAGCTTGATATTCGACAAGGCGATGCGGCGGGCAAAATAGCGGATGGTTTCCGTGAATTCCTCCTTGCCCGGTATCTGCATGGCCACCTTGAACTGGCCCCCCACGCTGTCGCTGCTGTCGAACAGGGTCACCTCGTGCCCGCATTCGGCGGCCACGGTGGCGGCCGACAGGCCGGCAGGCCCGGCGCCGACGACGGCCACCCGGCGCGGCACGGCCTTTTTCGCGTAGACCAGTTCCGTTTCATGGCAGGCGCGCGGGTTGACCAGGCAGCTGGCGCGCTTGTTGGCAAAGGTGTGGTCGAGGCAGGCCTGGTTGCAGCCGATGCAGGTGTTGATTTCGTCGGCGCGGCCCGCGGCCGCCTTGGCGACAAAGTCAGGGTCGGCCAGGAAGGGGCGCGCCATCGACACCAGGTCGCAGTCGCCCCGCTCGAGGATGGCATTCGCCTCGTTCGGCATGTTGATGCGGTTCGACGCCACCACGGGAATGGTCACTTCGCGGCGCAGCCGGCCCGCCACGCTCGCAAAGGCGGCGCGCGGCACCGAAGTGACGATGGTGGGGACTCTTGCTTCATGCCAGCCGAAGCCCGTATTGAGAATGGTCACGCCGGCCTGCTCAAGCGCCCTGGCCACCGTCACCACGTCGTCCCAGGTATTGCCGCCCTCGACCAGGTCGAGCAGCGAATGGCGGTACATGATGATGAAATTGGGGCCGACGGCGGCGCGGATGCGGCGCACGATCTCCACGGGCAGGCGCATGCGGTTCTCGATCGTGCCGCCCCAACGGTCCTGGCGCAGATTCGTGCGCGCGCACAGGAACTGGTTCAGCAGATAGCCCTCGCTGCCCATCACTTCGATGCCGTCATAGCCGGCCTTTTGCGCCAGGCGCGCGCAGCGCACATAGTCGCAGATGGTGCGCTCTATGCCCCGTTCCGTCAGGGGACGGGGGCGGAACGGCGAGATCGGCGATTTCTTGGCCGACGCCGAGACGACGAAGGGCTGGTAGCCGTAGCGGCCCGCATGCAGGATCTGCATGACGATCTTGCCGCCCTCCTCGTGCACGGCGCGCGTCACCTTGCGGTGATTGGGCACGTCGCCGAGGAAATTGAGGGTGCCGCCGAACGGCAGCAGCCAGCCCTGGCGGTTCGGCGAAATGCCGCCCGTGACGATCAGCCCCACGCCGCCCCGTGCCCGCTCGCGGTAAAAGGCGGCCAGCTTGCCATAATGATAAAACCGGTCTTCCAGGCCCGTATGCATGGACCCCATGATGACTCTGTTGCGCAAGGTGGTAAAACCCAGGTCGAGCGGGGCCAGCAAGTGGGGATAGGCAGTCATGGTGATCGGTCCGGTAAGGTGGTTGCAGGCCGTAAGGTAACAAGCATTGACGAACACCGCAGCGACTTTCTCTAGACCGGGAGTTCTAAATCGCCTGGCGCGCCCGCCGGCGATGCGTACAGCTTGTGCCGGGCGGTACTTTCCCGTAGGCTAGGTGACATGAAGCGACTCTTCCTCTGCCTGCTGATGCTGTGCGCCGTCCCCGCTGCCGCGCTGGCGCAGGCGCCACGCCTGGACAAGCTGAAGGTCGAGGTCAAGCGCATCGAGGTCGACGGGCAGCGCATGTATGAAGTCGATGCCAGCGGCAGCGTGCAGGCACCGCCGGCCTCCGTGTGGAAGACCCTGACCACCTACGAGCGCATGAGCGAATTCGTGCCCGACCTCAGTTCCTGCCGCGTGCTGTCGCGCAACGGCAATGAAGTCATCATCGAGCAGCAGGGCGTGGCCCGCTTCCTGTTCATGAACCACGGCATCCACCTGGTGGTGCGGGCCACGGAAACGCCGTTCACGGCCATCGACATCGCCCTCATTTCGGGCGACATGCGGCACTACGAATCGCGCTGGAATCTGTATCCGGTGCCCGAGACGGGCGGCACGCGCATCGTCTTTTCCAGCCGGCTGATGCCGGGCTTCTATGTGCCCGGCATGCTGGGCACGACCATGATACGCGGCGATATCGAGCGCATGATGGCGGCCGTGCTGGCCCGTATCGACAGCCAGCACGCGGAAAAGGCAGGTTAAATCACGCCAGATAGGTGTCGCGGTCGCGGATTTCCGCGAAGTTTTCCAGGCTGCCCAGCTTTACCGTGACGGGATTGAGGCTGGCCTGCGGCTGCATCGAGCGCCAGGCGAACAGCCATTCCTGTTCAACCGCTTCGGCGCGCGTCTTGGTGAAGGCGGCGCCCAGGGCGGCGCGCTGGCCGTATTCGACGATGCCGTCGATGCCGGCCCAGCTGGGCAAGGTGCGCTGCACGGCGCGGTGCAGGCGTTCGCCGAATTCTTCCGTATTGTGGATGATCAAACAGGCATCGGCCGGGGCGAACACATCGAACAGTTTCTTGTCCCACACCTGCGAAAAGCTCAGGGTCAGACAATTGCCCGCCGGCGTCAGGCGGAACTGGCCCAGGCTCAGCGCCAGTTCGAGTTCGCTGCGCTGGCCGTAGCGGTGCAGGGTGGGGGGGCGTTTGTAATCGTGCATACGGGACTCGTTCTTCAATAGTAGGGTAAAACCGGCGCGGCCGCTTAACGGGGCGGACGGATATGGCGCCGGATGCGCTGGGCCCTGGCGGCCAGGTAAATTTCGCGCAGTAAATAAATAAAACAGCCGATCAGGCAAACCACGGCCAGCACGAAGAAGGCAGCGATGTATTTGTCCAGGGTCAGGTTCAGAATATCGCCCAAAAACAGCATGGCGATGATGACGCAGACGAAGAAACCGCACGCCGTGCTGAGCGAAATCGAGTAATTGATCAGATGGGTGCGCTGATACAAGGTATCTAGCTCATCCATATAGAAATCGTTGTAGCCGATGTCGAGCCGGTCTTCCAGCACGCGCGTGCGGTCGATGATGCGGCCCAGGCGGTTGGTCAGCACCACCAGCATGGTGCCGATGCCGGTCAGCAGGAAAACCGGCGCGATGGCCAGCTGGATGATATGGCCGATGTCGCCGATCTGTATGTTCATGGATAAAAAGTCGTGGGTTCACACCGGCGCCCGACCGTGGCGCCAGCACAGGCCATAGTGTAGCAGGTGGCGCCCGCCCGGCGGGCGCTTTGCCGCCGGGTGCGTTGCGGCTTCATGCGAAGCCGCGCCCCGGCACGAAACGCCCGGTGGCGCGCACCAGGGCCGAGGCGATGCCGTGTTCCAGGGCGCCATGGCCCGCATCGGGAATCATGTCCAGCTGGGAACCCGGCCAGGCCTGGTGCAGGCGGTAGGCCGACAGCGGCGGGCAGATGGCGTCGTAGCGCCCTTGCACGATGACGGCCGGCAAGTGCGCAATGCGGCCCATGTTGCGGATCAGCTGGTCTTCCTCGAAGAAACCCAGGTTGGCCATGTAATGCGATTCGAGCCGGCCCACGCCCAGGTCCAGCGCATCGTTCGGCGCATCTTCCGCTTGCGGCAGCAGGTAGACGCGGCGGCCCTCGAAGCGGCTCCAGGCGCGCGCGGCCGGCCAGTACACGTCCGGGTCGCTGCTGAGGATGCGTTTCACGTAGGCCGCCAGCAGGTCGCCCCGCTCCTCGGGAGGGATAGGTGCGGCAAATTCCTCGTACAGGTCAGGATAAAACCAGCGCACGCCGTCGATGAACCAGTCGATTTCCGCCTGCGTGCACAGGAAAATGCCGCGCAGCACGAAACCGAGGCAGGCTTGCGGATGCGCCTGGCCATACGCCAGCGCCAGGGTCGAGCCCCAGGAACCGCCGAACACCAGCCACTGGGCGATGCCGAACCGGGCACGCAGCATTTCGATGTCGTCGATCAGCAACTGCGTCGTGTTGTTGCGCCATTCGCCCAGCGGCGTGGACTTGCCGGCGCCGCGCTGGTCGAACAGGATCACGCGGTAGCGCTGCGGATCGAAAAAGCGGCGGTGCTGCGGCGACAGGCCCGCGCCGGGGCCGCCATGCAGGAACAGCACGGGGATGCCGTCGGGGTTGCCGCACTCTTCCCAATAAATGGTGTGGATGTCATCGACGGCCAGCATGCCGTGCCGGTTCGGCGACAGGACGGGAAACAGGGGAGTCAGGGAATCGGGCATGGCGGGCGGTCCTTGGAATGGCGGTCTGGCTGCCAGGCACGATTGCTGGCAATTGCTCCAATTATAGTGCGGCCCCCACGGCTCAGGCCAGCAGCAAGGGCAGGCGGTTCGACGACTTGATTTCGCGCATGGACAGGCTGGACTGGATTTCCGCCACGCCTGGCAGGCGGCGCAGCACGGTCGAGACGAATTCGCCGTACGCTTCCAGGTCGCGCGCCACCACTTGCAGGAAATAATCGGCTTCGCCCGCCACATTGTGACAGGACAAGATCTCGGGTATCGTCGCGATGGCTTGCTCGAACTGCGACGGCTGCTCGCCGCCATGGTTGGCAAACACCACGCGCACGAAGGCCACCAGGCCGATGCCCAGCTTCTTGCGGTTGAGCAAAGCCTGGTAGCCGGTAATGAAACCCTCGTCTTCCAGGCGGCGCAGGCGGCGCCAGACGGGCGTTTCGCTCAGCTTCAAGCGCTCGGCCAGGCGCGCGTTGGACAGCCGTCCTTCATCCTGCAGCAGGCGCAGAATCTGCAAATCGGTGGCGTCGAGGCTAACTTCTGAAATTTTCATCTAGATATTGTCGCTACAGGAGTGGAATCTACCCAAATACTAGGGCATGGAGGGCAGGAAAAGCAAGCACATTTCATCACGGCAAGAAGATAATGGAGTCCGGCGAGCAGGCGGCAAGCTGCCGTTGCTCCCGCCCTTATTTTTGCCTGTGACCGAGCCGCGCCATGTCCGATTCTACCTTCCTGATGTACCTGCTGGCACTGGCCGGCGCCTTTTTATTGCCTGGCCCGGACATGGCGCTGGTGCTGGCGACGGGCGCCGCGCGCGGCGTGGCCACGGCGCTCGTGACGGCGCTGGGTATCGCCGGCGCGCGCGCCGTGCACGTGGCGCTGTCGGGCGCGGGCCTGGCGGCGCTGATGGTGACGCATCCGCAAGCCCTGCAATGGGTGAAATGGGCGGGCGCCGCCTACCTGCTGTACCTGGCCCTGCGCCTGCTGCAATCGGCCCTGTCGAACAGCACGGCGCAGGAAGATGCCGCCCCCGCGACGCCGCACGGCGCCGGCGCCAGCCTCGTACGCGGCTTCCTGACGAATCTGCTCAACCCGAAAGCCTTGCTGTTTTGCAGCATGTTCCTGCCGCAATTCGTTGCCGGTAGCGACGGCGTCGGCCTGCAATACCTGCGCCTGGGCGCCATCCTGGTGCTGGTAGGCCTGCTGTTCGACGCCCTGTACGCCGTGCTGGCCGCGCGCCTGGCACGCCGCCTGCGCGGCAAACCCTCGCCTTACGGCAAGTTCGTGCTGCCCACCGTGTTCGTGCTGCTGGCGGGACGGCTGGTGCTGGGCTGAACTGTCGGCGGCAGCGGCGCGCCGCCTGCAAAGAAGGCGGGGTAATCGTTCAACAGGCTGCGCTCCAAATCGTTGACCTTGCGAAATTGCCGCAGGGCCGGCGCCATGGCCCGGCCCGCATCCCAGCTGCGCCAGGCGTTCGGCGCATCGAATTGCGCGTAGAGCGCGTCGCCCAGGTCCTGGTACGCGGCCGCCATGTGCGGCTTGGCCTGCAGTACTTGCAGATACAAGGCCTTCGCTGCCTGCCATTGTCCCAGCTTGGCGTGCAGATTTCCCTCGAACAAAGCCAGCACGGGCTGCGCCAGTCCATATTGCTGACGCAAACCCTGCACGGTGGCCAGCGCGGCCTGCAGGCCTTCCTTGTCCTTGGCCAGCAGTGCCCGCGTCAAGTCATGGATGGACTGGCACGCCTGCATGGCCAGCTGCTGCGGCGGCGTGAGCTTTTCCACCAGCGCCCCCGTGGAAAAATGGTCTTCCAGCATGGTCAAGAAAGCGTCAAACGGTTGTTCGGCCGCAAACAGCTTTTCCGCTTCGGCCCGCAGCGCCGGATGCGCCCCGGGTTCCAGCGGCGGCAGCAGCGCCGCCTGCGCCAGCACGCGTTCGAGTACGGGCGCATCGGCCGCCAGCGGGCGGGGCCGGTACGCGGACAAGGCATAGGTGGCCGGTGCGCCCGCCGTCATGGCGCTGATGCGGAAATGGCGCGCGACTTTGCCGGCAATCTGCTGGTGATGCAAGGTGAATGCGGCAGGTATGCGCTTGCCGTCAGCCAGCATCTTCAGCACTGCCGGGTGGCCGCCCCAGGTGTAGCGCAACCACTGGGCAAACGCGCGTGCCTCGTCGCCGCTGACGGGGCTTCCAGCGATCTCCAGACGCAGCAAGGGTTGCCCGTCGATCGACCACAGTACGGCGCCGTCGAGCACTTGTGGCAGCAAGGGTCCACGCCGCTTGTTGTCCAGCACCGACAAAGCCTGCTCCTCATACACGCGAGCCGTTGCGTGCTGGTCAAGGCCGCTCGCCTTCAACATGCCGGCGATCCCTTGCCGGTGGCCCAGCTCAGCGGCGCGCGAACCCGCCACGTCGAACAGCGAATACGTGTCGTAGGTGGACGCCGCCGTATCGATCATGTAGCGGCGGCGCGTGGCAAAATCGAGCACGGACAAGGTGTGGCCGTCGCGGACGCTAATGAAATGTTCGCCCAGCACCACATCGCTGTCCTGCGTTTCGCGCGCTGGCAGACTGGTCTTCACGCCGGGCTTGTTGTCGCGCTCGGTAGTCACCGTGACGTGGAAGGCGACGCTGGCCTGAACCGCGGAAGTGCCCAGGAGAAGGATGGCGGCCACGCTGGCGCGGCGCAAGGCGGGAACAAGGGGCATGGAGAATGATGCGGTGAAGAAATGCTGATTCTAAGGCAAAGCGCGCGCTTGTCCCGTTTTGCTGGCAAGCATAAAAAAAGACAGCCGCAGCTGTCTTTTCTGTTGTACCTCAATACCGATTACGACATGTGCTGGCCGCCGTTGATCGAGATATTCGCGCCCGTGACGAACGCCGCTTCATCGGAAGCCAGGTAAGCCACCAGGCCCGCCACTTCTTCCGGCTTGCCCAGGCGCGCCATCGGAATTTGCGGGATGATTTTGCTATCGAGCACTTCTTGCGGAATCGCCATGACCATCTTGGTGCCGATGTAGCCGGGCGAAATGGTGTTGACGGTGACGTTCTTGCGCGCCACTTCCAGCGCCAGCGACTTGGTGAAGCCGTGCATGCCCGCTTTCGCGGCCGCATAGTTGGTCTGGCCGAAAGCACCTTTCTGGCCGTTCACGGACGAGATATTGATGATGCGGCCCCAGCCGCGTTCCACCATGCCGTCGCAGACGGGCTTGGTCATGTTGAAGACGGAATCGAGGTTGGTGCTCATCACGGCGTCCCAGTTCGTCTTGTCCATCTTCTTGAACGTCATGTCGCGCGTGATGCCGGCATTATTCACCAGCACGTCGACGGGACCGATGTCCTTTTCCACGGCAGCCACGCAGGCGGCGGCCGAATCGTAGTCGGCCACGTCGCAAGGATAGGCCTTGAAGTCATAACCCATGTCCTTGGTCGTCGCCAGCCAGTCGGCGACCTTCGGGTTACCCGGGGAATAGGTCGTCACCACGCGATAGCCGAGCGCCGCCAGCTTGAAACACACCGCTTCGCCCAGACCGCCCATGCCACCAGTTACCAATGCAACTCTTGCCATTTTCATCCCCTCAGTGTCGTTTTATTGCTAAAAAGTTAATTATTTTGCGAAAGCAATCCAGTTCCGCCGAGAATTACAGCGGCGTACCGCCGCGAACCCCGCCGTCACGCACTGCGCGCGACGGCGGGGTTCGGTGCCAGCTACTTAGTCGCGTTCGATGGCCAGGGCCACGCCCATGCCGCCGCCGATGCACAAGGCGGCCAGGCCTTTCTTGGCGTCGCGGCGTATCATTTCGTGGATCAGGGTGACCAGGATGCGCGCGCCCGAGGCGCCGATCGGGTGGCCGATGGCAATCGCGCCGCCGTTCACGTTGATCTTGCTGGTATCCCAGCCCATTTCCTTGTTGACGGCGATTGCCTGCGCGGCAAACGCTTCGTTGATTTCCATCAAGTCCAGCTCTTCATGCGTCCAGCCGGCCTTTTTCAGGCACAGGCGCGAAGCGGAGACAGGGCCCATGCCCATGACGGCCGGGTCCAGGCCCGACGAGGCGTAGGCCTTGATGCGCGCCAGCGGCTTCAAGCCCAGTTCCTTCGCTTGCGAGGCGGACATCATGATGACGGCGGCGGCGCCGTCGTTCAGGCCCGAGGCATTGCCGGCCGTGACGGTACCGTCCTTGGCAAACGCGGGACGCAGGCCGGCCAGCGATTCCAGGGTCGAACCGGGCTTGATGTATTCGTCGCTGTCGAAGACGACCGTGCCTTTTTTGTTGGCGATTTCCAGCGGCAGGATTTCATCCTTGAACTTGCCCGCCTTGTGCGCCGCTTCCGCCTTCAGCTGCGACTGCAGCGCGAATTCATCCTGCTCGGCGCGCGTCACTTCGTATTTCTTGGCCACGTTTTCCGCCGTGATGCCCATGTGGTACTGGTTGTAGACGTCCCACAGGCCGTCGACGATCATGGTGTCGATCATCTTGAAATCGCCCATGCGGAAACCATCGCGCGAGCCGTTCATCGCGTGCGGCGAGGCGCTCATGTTTTCCTGGCCGCCGGCGATGATGATGTTGGCGTCGCCGCACTTGATCGCCTGCGCCGCCAGGTGCGTGGCCTTCAGGCCGCTGCCGCACACCTTGTTGATGGTGAAGGCGGGGATGCTGCTCGGCAAGCCGGCCTTGATGACGGCCTGGCGCGCGGCGTTCTGGCCGACGGCGGCCGTCAGCACCTGGCCCAGGATCGCTTCACCGATCAGGTTGGGGTCTATGCCGGTTTGTGCCAGCAGGCCCTTGATTACGTGTGCGCCCAGTTCGGACGCAGGAATCTTGGCCAGACTGCCACCGAATTTGCCGACTGCGGTACGGCCGGCGGCCACGATTACGACATCATCCATTTATTTCTCCGATATGCAGGCCACGAGGGCCAAGGTCAAGGTGCGAATAGAATCCAGTGAATCCGGGAGGACAGGCTTGTTTCATTCTAGCGCGGCATGCGCCGCAGTTCCAGCGCCGCACCGCAGGCGGCAACGATGGCGACCGGTCCGGCGGTGGCGGCGGGCGGCCTGGCGCGGCGGATAGCCGCTGCCGGGCTGCCTCATGCTTAGACCCTGCGTGCAGGGCGCGTGTTTTTATTTTTATCATACCCTTCATCGGCGCCGCCGAAAGTGGTTTTTAGAAAATTATTGAAGGGAATAATCAGAGGTACGGGCGTTTGCTTTACTACCTGCAACAGCCCGTCAAATTTTTGACGCGATGCAGCAAACTCACCCTTTGTCACGCTGGCAAATTTCTCCTGGGTTTCTTGAGCAACATCCTTTGCCTGGCGGCCATACGCGTCGATGCGTTCGATGGCCAGCTGGGACTGCGCGCGCGACAGTTGCAGCAAGGCTTGCGGGTCTTTCGCCGACAGCAGCTCATTGCCCGCTACCGTAGCGGCCGCCAGCGCCGTGCGCGCCGCGTCCAGTTGCAGGTCGACGACGCTGGCGCCGCTGGCGTAGGCGGCCTTGGCATACGCCTGCGCACTGATCAACTGCGCTTCCACCAAGGCCTTGCCGGCCAGGGCCCATTGCTCGGAAAATGAAAACATTTCGTTCCTCCCCAATTTGAAGGCGGTGCCATGTTGCGCCGCACAGTACTCCACTGTAAGCGGCGGTTCCTTGCTAAACCTTGATATTTATCAAGCTTTTCTGTTGGTTTGTTTCCAATTCAACGTTGATCAAGACAACAACTTGATACCATCCAGCGAGGCCGCGCACTGTTCCCGTATCACGCTGACGAAATCGCGCACATAGGCCTTGTCCTGCAGCTGCTCGGGCACGGACACGTACAGGTCGCTCCACAGGCCGTGCTCGCCGACGGGGCGCGCCA
This sequence comes from Janthinobacterium sp. TND4EL3, assembly GCF_900156175.1. Classification (GTDB taxonomy): domain Bacteria; phylum Pseudomonadota; class Gammaproteobacteria; order Burkholderiales; family Burkholderiaceae_D; genus Janthinobacterium. The sequence goes on along the minus strand of NZ_FTMV01000001.1, from coordinate 255,397 downwards.
CCACATAATCGTAGTCGACGTAATTCTTGATGGCCCAGTTCGGCAAGGCGGCGATGCCGCGCCGGCTCGCCACCAGCTGCAGCACGGCCACCGTCAATTCCGCCGTGCGGCGTTCAAACTGGATGCCGGCCGGCTTCAGCACTTCGCGGATCAGGTCGATGCGCTCTTCCGGCACGGGATACGTGATCAGGGTCTCGCCCGCAAAGTCGCTCGCCGCCAGCCGGCGCAGCGCCTGCAGCCGGTGCTTCTGCGCCATCACCACCAGCATTTCAAAGCGGAACAGGGGAAACACGGTGAAATCGGGGCCGTACGGCGAGCCGATGACGAGGTCCGCCTCGCCCGAGCGCAGCAAGTCCGCCGGTTCGCTGTGGAAACCCGACACCAGGTCGATTTCCACTTCCGGCCAGCGCTGGCGAAACGCATCCATCACGGGCATGAGCCAGTCGAAGCACGTATGGCATTCGAGCGCCACGCGCAACTGTCCCTTGTCGCCCTGCGACAGGCGCGCCACGTCGCGCTCGGCCTGTTCGATCTCGGGCAGCAGCTTGTCGGCCAGCTCCAGCAGGCGGCTGCCCGTGGCCGTGAACGCGATGGGCATCGACTTGCGCTCGAACAGGGGCGCCTTGTAGCGCTCTTCGAGCAAACGGATCTGGTGCGACAGCGCCGACTGGGTCAGATTGAGCAATTGCGCGGCGCGCACCAGGCTGCCGGACGAACGCAGGGCACTCAGGGTGCGCAGGTGGCGAATTTCTAGCATCGGGGCAACAGGCTCTGTACGTGAATTATTTTCATGTTATTCGGCAAAATGTTTCGTTTTGATTATAGATCAAGTTGCCGCACACTCTAGCGCATTCACATTAAATCTCGATGACATCATGACCATTCGTACCCACATCCTTGGCTTTCCCCGTATCGGCGCCGCGCGCGAACTGAAATCGGCGCTGGAAAGCCACTGGCGCGGCGAGATGTCCGAGGCGGCCCTGGAGGCGACGGGCCGGCAATTGCGCGCGCGCCACTGGGCCTTGCAAAGGGACGCCGGCCTGGCCTGCGTCACCGTGGGCGACTTCGCCTTCTACGACCAGGTGGCCAGCCATATACAGCTGCTGGGCTGCGAACCGGCGCGTTTCGACTTCGACGCGCAGCAATCGCCGCTGTCGCGCTATTTCACCATGGCGCGCGGCGCGGACGCGCACGCAGAGCATGCCGGCTGCAGCCACGGCCAGCAGGAACACGTGGCCAGCGGCCACGCGCTGGAAATGAGCAAGTGGTTTGACACGAATTACCATTACCTGGTGCCGGAATTGTCGCCGCTGACGCAGTTTTCGCTGGCCTGCGAACGCCTGTTCGACGAAGTGGCCGAGGCGCAGGCGCTGGGCCACGAAGTGAAGGCGGCCCTGATCGGCCCCCTCACCTTCCTGTGGCTGGGCAAGGACAAGACGCCAGGCTTCGAGCGCCTGGCCCTGCTGGAACAGTTGCTGCCCGTCTACGGCGCCCTGCTCGACCGCTTGAAACAGCAAGGCGTGGCCTGGGTGCAGGTCGACGAGCCCATCCTGGGCCTGGACTTGCCCAACGCCTGGCGCAGCGCTTTTGAGAGCACGTACTGGCAGCTGAACCAGGTGGGCGTCAACATCCTGCTGGCCACGTATTTCTCGCCGCTGGAAGAAAACCTCAGTCTGGCCTGCCGCCTGCCCGTGGCCGGCCTGCACGTGGACGGCATCCGCGCGCCGCATGAACTGACCAGCATCGCGGACTGGCTGCCCGTGCATAAAGTCTTGTCCATCGGCATCGTCGACGGGCGCAACATCTGGCGCACCGACCTCGATGCAGCCCTGGCCGTGCTGCAGCCGCTGGCGGCCAAGCGCAATGGCCAGCTGTGGCTGGCGCCCTCATGCTCGCTGCTGCACGTACCGTTCAGCCTGGAAGCGGAAACGGACCTCGACGGCGACATCAAGAGCTGGCTGGCGTTTGCCACGGAGAAACTCGCGGAGCTTGCGCTGCTGAAGGACGCGCTGGCCGGCCATCCCGATGACACCGCGCTGGCCGCATTGGCCGTTTCCCGCCGGGCCATCGCCGGGCGCCGCGCCAGCCCCCGAGTGCGCCGTGCGGCGGTCGCGCAGCGCCTGCAGGCGCTCTCGCCCACGGCCGACCGCCGCGATTCCGGCTTCCCGCTGCGCCAGGCCATGCAGCGCGCCCGTTTCCAGCTGCCCGACTTCCCCACGACGACCATCGGCGCCGCCATCGCGCACGCCGTGGAGCGCCAGGAAGCGCTGGGCCTGGACGTGCTCACGCATGGCGAGGCGCAACGCCAGGACATGGTCGAATACTTCGGCGAGCAGCTGGACGGCTTCGTGCTGACCCGCCATGGCTGGGTGCAATCGTACGGCTCGCGCTGCGTGAAACCGCCCGTCATCTACGGCGACGTGCAGCGCCCGGCCGCCATGACGGTGGCCTGGACGGCGCACGCGCAAAGCCTGACGCCGAAACCCGTGAAGGCCATGCTGACGGGCCCGGTGACGCTCTTGCAATGGTCATTCGTGCGCGACGACCATCCGCGCGCCACCACGGCGCTGCAAATCGCCCTGGCCATCCGCGACGAGGTCGCCGACCTGGAAGCGGCCGGCATCGGCATCATCCAGATCGACGAACCGGCCATCCGCGAAGGCTTGCCGCTGCGCCGCAGCCAGCGCGACGCCTGCCTGGACTGGACCGCGCGCGCCTTCCGCATCGCCGCCTCGGTGGCCAACGACACGACGCAGATCCACACGCACCTGTGCTACGCCGAGTTCAACGACATCCTGCCGCAGATCGCCGCCATGGATGCCGACGTCATCACCTTGGAGACGAGCCGCTCGGACATGCAGCTGCCGGCGGGCCTAGGCCCGTTCCAGTATGCGAACGAAATCAGTCCCGGCGTGTACGCCATCGACGCGCCGCGCATTCCCACGCGCAGCGACATGGTGCGCTTGCTGCAAAAGGCCAGTACGGTCATTCCCCCGGCCGACTTGTGGGTGCACCCGGACTGCGGCCTGAAGACGCGGGACTGGACGGACACGGAAGCCGCCTTGAAAAATAGGCTCGCGGCAGCACGGCAGATGCGCGCGGCTTGATCCGGGACAACGCCGTCAGGGCGCATGTTGGGCTGCTTTCGGGGCGGCGCGCCGGTTTTCCGGGGCGCCGCCCTTGTTTTTTGACATGAAGTTACTGTTGCCCTGCGGAATAGCACACTCCAGGCCCCTGACGGTGATTTTTTTGCAGTAGAATGCAAGAAATTTACTGCTCCCCATTGTTGCCGTACGGAACAGTTGGCCTGCCGCAGTTTCACTTTGATAAATGTTTATGTCCAAAAGCCCGTCGCAGAAGCCTATCGAAATCAAGATTTCCACCGTCGTTGCCGTTTCCGCCATCATGCATAGCGCCGATACGCAGGCACTCGATGCCGCCTTGCGCGACATGACGGGAGGCGTGGCGGACTTTTTCGAGGACGACCTGGCCGTGCTGGACGTGGCCGACTTGCCGCCCGGCAGCATGCCCGTCGACTGGGCCGGCCTGGTGGCACTGCTGAAAAAATACCGTTTGAATGCCGTGGCCGTGCGCAATGCGCCGGCCGAGATGCACGACGCCATCCTGGCGCAGGGCCTGAGCCTCGACAGCGGCAAGACGCGCGACGATGCGCCGCCCAAGGATGGACCGAAGGATACCGCGACGGCGGCCGCCCAGTCGGGCGCCGAAGCACAGGTGATGGTGGTCGATACGCCCGTGCGGGCCGGCCAGCGCATTTATGCGCGCGGCTGCGACCTGATCATCACGGCAGTCGTCAACAATGGCGCCGAAATCATCGCCGACGGCAGCATCCACGTGTATTCCTCGCTGTATGGCCGCGCGCTGGCTGGCGCCTCGGGCAATCCCCAGGCGCGCATCTTCGCGCTGGCCATGGAACCGGAACTGGTCTCGATCGCCGGCGTGTACCGCACGTTCGAAGATGGTTTCCCCCCGGAAATGGCGCGCGGACCCGCGCAAATTCGTTTGGCCGGCGACAGAATCGATATACACTCTGTCAATCCGGTCACTCCCGTGAACCGCTCTTAAGCTGCACAATTCAAGAGATATCTGAAAAGGATTATTTGTGGCAAGAATTATTGTTGTGACGTCCGGCAAGGGCGGTGTCGGCAAGACGACCTCTAGCGCCAGTTTTTCCACTGGCCTGGCCATGCGCGGCCACAAGACAGCCGTGCTCGACTTCGACGTGGGCCTGCGCAACCTCGACCTGATCATGGGTTGCGAGCGCCGCGTCGTCTACGACCTGATCAATGTGATCAATAAAGAGGCGACGCTGAACCAGGCCTTGATCAAGGACAAGCACTGCGACAACCTGTTCATCCTGCCCGCGTCGCAGACGCGCGACAAGGACGCCTTGTCGGAAGAAGGCGTGGAACGCGTGTTGAACGACCTGATCAACATGGGCTTCGAGTTCATCATCTGCGATTCGCCGGCCGGCATCGAGCATGGCGCGCTGATGGCGCTGACGTTCGCCGACGAAGCCATCATCGTCACCAACCCGGAAGTGTCGTCGGTGCGCGATTCGGACCGCATCCTCGGCATCCTGCAAGCCAAGTCGCGCCGCGCGCAGACGGGCGGCGAACCGGTCAAGGAACATCTCTTGATCACCCGCTACTCGCCGAAGCGCGTGGAATCGGATGAAATGCTGTCCTACCAGGACGTGCAGGAAATCCTGCGCATCCCGCTGGTGGGCATCATTCCGGAATCGGAGCAGGTGCTGGCCGCCTCGAACCAGGGCAATCCGGCCATCCATTTCAAGGGCACGGACGTGGCGCAAGCCTATGAAGACGTGGTCTCGCGTTTCCTCGGCGAAGATGTCGAGTTGCGCTTTACCAACTATGAAAAGCCTGGATTACTCCAGCGCATTTTTGGGGCGAAGTGATATGGCCTTGCTTTCTTTCCTCTTCCCACCCAAGCCGAAGACGGCCACAGCGGCCAAGGAACGCCTGCAGATCATCATCGCCCGCGAACGCAGCGGACGCGATGGTCCGGACTTCCTGCCCGCCCTGCACAAGGAATTGATCGCCGTCATTTCCAAGTACACCAAGGTGAATGCCGACGACATCAAGATCTCGCTGGACCGCCAGGGCAACCTGGAAGTGCTCGACGTCAACGTGGTGCTGCCGGACGCGTAAGGTCTGATCCGGCCTACTCCGGCCGGACCGTGAGCAATTCCTGCGCCACCGCGGCGCAGGCATTCACGTGCTGGTTGCCGATCTGGCGGAACACGGCGTAGCCGATGGCCGCCGCCACCGCCTGGCCGGCAAACGGCACGAAGCGCGCTACCTGCTTGGTGGCAATCTTGACGCCACTGCGCTTGAGCAGCTGGAGTATCAGTTCGCGCGACACCAGCTTCCCCACCAGCATGCCCCCCATGCCCACCGCCGCGCGGTAGGCCATCAGCTTGAACTGCGGGTTGAGGCGTTCGATCTGCTCGGGCGTGAGGCCGAATTCGTGGTTGATATCATTGATCAGCATGGAAAACAGGCCGACGTCCGACATCAGGTCGATGCCCGGTATGGGGATGGCCGAGGCGCCGGCCGACATCACGGCGCGCCGCTGCACCAGGCGCCGGCAACGCTCGCGCACCTGCTCGATTTCCGCACGACTGGCCGGTATCAGGGTCCAATCCGTGCTGCTCTTGTCTGTCATGCCCGTTTCTCCGCTAGTAAGGGTAGATGAACAAGTGTAACGTAAAGAATACGGCCTCCGATTTCACTGGACACAATTGCAATCTCTGTTATATTTCACTTGAGCATTCCTTAACATTACGATAAGCAGAACGGACCGTCTGTTTGTTGCTACACACTCCAGCCCATTATGCGAATTGCCGTACTCGATAGCGATCATAGTCAGGCAGAACTGATCTGCCAGGTGCTCACCGCCGCCGGCCACGCTTGCCACGAGTTTCAGAGTGGCAAGGAAATGCTGGGGCAACTACGCAAGGACAGTTGCGACATGCTCATCCTCGACTGGCATGTGAGCGACCTGGACGGCGCCGAAGTGCTGCGCCGCGCACGAGAAAAACTGGCGCCCAAGGCGCCGGTGTTGTTTATGACCAACAGCTCGGGCGAGGACGACGTCGTGGCGGGCATGACGGCAGGCGCCGATGACTACATGATCAAGCCCCTGCGGCGCAGCGAACTGACCTTGCGCACCCAGGCGCTGCTGCGCGTGGCCTATCCGAGCCAGACTGGCGCCGAGCAACTGCAATTCGGGCCATATACCTTTGGCATGCGCCCCGACCGCCTGCTCAGAGATGGCGAAATGCTGGACGTGACGCACAAGGAATTCGCCCTGGCCCTGCTGTTTTTCCGCAACCTGGGCCGTCCCCTGTCCCGCGCCTACATCCACGAAGCCGTCTGGCAGCGCGAAACGGCCCTGCCCTCGCGCACCATGGATACCCACGTTTCGCGCGTGCGCAACAAGCTGCAGCTGAAACCGGAACACGGCTACCGCCTGGTGCCCGTCTACAGTTATGGTTATCGCCTGGAAAAACTGGGCGGCTGAGCGGCGGCAAACGGCTGACCTGCTCAAAGCGCGGGCACAAAGCGTTATAATGTCGGCATAAGTCATCCCAACAGCCCTGAAATGCAACTGCTCGCCGTCGGTCTCAACCATACCACCGCCCCAGTGTCGCTCCGCGAACAGCTGGCGTTTGCGCCTGAGCATCTGGGTTCGGCGGTGATGGCGGCGCGCACCTGGTTCCAGCGCATCGACCTGCGCGACAACGACGAAGCGGCCATCCTCTCGACCTGCAACCGCACCGAGCTGTATGCGGCCAGCCATGTGCCCAATCCGCTGGACGCGGGCGCGCATTTCCTGGCCGATTATCACAATCTCAACTACAGCGAGCTGCGCCCCCACCTGTATATGCTGCCGCAGCACGATGCCGTGCGCCACACCTTCCGCGTCGCCTCCGGGCTCGATTCGATGGTGCTGGGCGAAACGCAGATCCTGGGCCAGATCAAGGACGCCATCCGCACGGCCGACGAGGCGGGCGGCCTGGGCACCTATCTGCACCAGTTGTTCCAGCGCAGCTTTTCGGTGGCCAAGGAAGTGCGCAGCAGCACGGAGATCGGCGCCCACAGCGTCTCCATGGCGGCCGCGGCCGTGCGACTGTCGCAACGCATCTTCGACAAGATCGCCGAACAGAATGTGCTGTTCATCGGTGCAGGCGAAATGATCGAATTGTGCGCCACGCACTTTGCCGCGCAAAACCCGAAAAGCATCACGATAGCCAACCGCACCATGGAACGCGGCGAAGAGCTGGCGCACCGCTTTTCCGGCACGGCCATCCGCCTGGCGGACCTGCCGGAAAAACTGCACCAGTTCGACATCGTCATCTCGTGCACGGCGTCGTCCTTGCCGCTGCTGGGCCTGGGACTGGTCGAGCGCGCCATCAAGGCGCGCCGCCACAAGCCCATGTTCATGGTCGACCTGGCCGTGCCGCGCGACATCGAGGCCGAAGTGGGCCGTTTGAACGATGTCTTCCTGTACACGGTCGACGACCTGGGCAAGGTCGTGCAGACGGGCCTGGAAAGCCGGCAAGCGGCCGTGGCGCAAGCCGAGGCCATCATCGAGACGCGCGTGCAATCGTTCATGAGCTGGGTCGACGACCGCGCCATGGTGCCCGTCATCCAGCATCTGCATGAAAACAGCGAAGCGCTGCGCCTGCTGGAAGTGGAACGGGCGCGCAAGATGCTGGCCAAGGGCGCCGACATCGACGCCGTGCTCGAAGCGCTGTCGAAAGGCTTGACGGCCAAGTTCCTGCACGGCCCGCAGCAGGCGCTGCACCACGCGCAAGGCGACGAGCGCAAGCAGCTGGCCACCCTGCTGCCGAAACTGTTCCGTCCCCGCCGTTAGCGCAGCCCCGCTGGCCGCCCGCGCGGCCGCCCCCTGCCCGCCCGCCGGGCGCGCCGCACCCTATACACCCTCTTTTACCGCGAACCGCTATGAAACCATCCATGCTGGCCAAACTCGATCAACTGGCGAACCGCCTGGTCGAACTCGACGAACTGCTGATGCATCCCGACGCCACGTCGAACATGGACAGCTACCGCAAGATGACGCGCGAGCACGCCGAGCTGGGACCGCTGGTGGCCCTGTACCGCTCCTACCAGGAAGCGGGCAACGATATTGCGACAGCGCAAGAAATGCTGGCGGACCCCGACATGAAGGACTTCGCACAGGAAGAGATCGAGGCGGCGAAAGCCACCATGGCGCAACTGGAACGCGAACTGCAGACCATGCTGCTGCCGAAGGACGTCAATGACGAACGCAATATCTTCCTGGAAATTCGCGCCGGCACGGGCGGCGACGAATCCGCCCTGTTCGCCGGCGACCTGCTGCGCATGTACACGCGCTTTGCCGAGCGCAACCGCTGGCAGGTGGAACTGGTGTCGTCATCGGACTCCGACCTGGGTGGCTACCGCGAAGTGATCGTGCGCGTGGTGGGCAATGGCGCGTATTCGAAGCTGAAATTCGAGTCCGGCGGCCACCGCGTGCAGCGCGTGCCGGCCACGGAAACGCAGGGCCGCATCCACACGTCCGCCTGCACGGTGGCCGTGATGCCGGAAGCGGACGAAGTGGAAGACGTCAACATCAACCCGGCCGACCTGCGCATCGACACCTACCGCGCCTCGGGCGCGGGCGGGCAGCACATCAACAAGACGGATTCGGCCGTGCGCATCACCCACTTGCCGACCGGCATCGTGGTCGAGTGCCAGGACGACCGCAGCCAGCACAAGAACAAGGCGCAGGCGATGAAAGTGCTGGCCGCCCGCATCAAGGACGTGCAGCTGCGCGAACAGCAGTCGAAGGAAGCGGCCACCCGCAAGAGCCTGATCGGCTCGGGCGACCGCAGCGAGCGCATCCGCACCTATAATTTCCCGCAAGGCCGGCTGACGGACCACCGCATCAACCTGACGTTATATAAACTGGACTTCATCATGGATGGCGATTTGACGGAACTGACGAATGCCTTGGCGGCAGAGCACCAGGCGGAGCTGCTTGCCGCGCTGGGCGATTAAAAAGCGTCCATGGCGGCGTTGCATCGCCTGGCCCTACATTCGTACTGCCTGCGGCGCAGCGCCTTGCCCTGAACACTTTTTAAAGCGCCCAGCCAGATCAAGGGTTTAAGTAGCGGCTAAGCAATAAAAATCCGGCCTTGTGCGAAAATGACCAGCCCGATTCCATCCACCTCACCGTGTCGCCCATGAAAAATTCACGCACCGTCCTCCTGTTGATCGCCGCCCTGTGTTTCCTGATGCTGGGGGTGGCCATGTATTTGCAGCATGCCATGAACATGGCGCCGTGCCCGCTGTGCGTGATCCAGCGCTACCTGTTCCTCGCCATCGGCGTCGCCTGCCTGGCGGGCGCCGCCGCCAACCGCCCGAAGATCGGCGCCGGCATCGGCTTGCTGGCTGCCCTGGGCGGCCTGGGCGTGGGTGCCAAGCATTTGTACGTGCTGGCCAACCCGGGCTTTTCGTGCGGCATCGACCCGGTGGAAACGGCGCTGAACAAGATTTTCACGGCCGAACTCATGCCCTTCATGTTTGAATCGTACGGCGCCTGCGAAAATGCCGGCGAGCCGTTTTTCGGCCTGTCCATCCCGCAATGGGCATTCGCCTGGTTTGCCATTTTTGCCATCGGCCTGCTGTGGACCTTGCTGCGCCGTAAACAACACTAGAAATTTATGCCAGAAACACTGATCCCCGCCGGCAGCACTGTCGGCGCCCTGCAAATCCGTCCGCTGCTCGACCCGCTCGAAAACCGCATCCTGCTCGGTCACGCGCTGGGCCTGTCCCGCGTCTCGCTGATCACGCAATCGGAGCGTGCACTCACTCACGATGAAGCCGAGCGTTTGTCAGCGTTGATGGCGCGCCGCCTGCGGGGCGAGCCGATCGCCTACATCGTCGGCCAGCGCGAGTTCTTCGGCCTGCCGTTCGAAGTGAACGAGGCCGTGCTGATCCCCCGCCCCGACACGGAAGTGCTGGTGGAGCTGGCGCTCGAACGCCTGCCGCCCGGCGGACGGGTGCTCGACATGGGCACGGGCAGCGGCGCCATCGCCGTCGCGCTGGCCTACACGCGGCCCGACGCCGTCGTCACGGCCCTGGACGTGAGCAGCGCGGCGCTGGCCGTGGCGCGCCGCAACGCCAGCGCCAACGGCGTCAACATCACCTTCATGGCCAGCGACTGGTTCGAGGCGCTGGGCACGGAAAAATTCGACCTGATCGTCTCCAATCCCCCCTACATCGCCAGCGGTGACCGCCACCTGGCCGAAGGCGATTTGCGCTTCGAGCCGCCCGGCGCGCTGACCGACCATGCGGACGGCCTGTCGGCCCTGCGCACCATCGTGGCCGGCGCCGCGCGCCACTTGGCGGCCGGCGCCTGGCTGCTGATGGAACACGGCTATGACCAGGCGGGCCAGGTGCGCGAGCTGCTGGCCGCTGCCAACTACAACAAAGTGCAAAGCTGGCGCGACCTGGCCGGCATCGAGCGCGTCAGCGGCGCCCGCCAGGGCTGACGTTGCCACCTGCGCAAAGCTTGACCCGGCAGCGCGCCAGATCCCCCGCAGTTTGTTAAACTATCAAGCGAATTCCTGACCGAAGCGCCGTCCCCCTTGCCCGGGACGGACGCTGGCGACGCGGCGTTTTTTGGGCCGGCGCCGACGCATTTGCCAAAATTCGGTTAATCTCAGCACAAATTATTTATCTGCTGCACAAGAAAGGAAGCTCAAATTGCCCAACCTGTTGACTCGCCGCCTGGCATTGCTGACTGAAGATGCCAACCGCGCGCTGCTGGGCGGCTTGCGCGGCATCGAGCGTGAAACACTGCGCGTCGACCCCGCCGGCCATCTGGCTTCCACGCCCCATCCCGCCGCCCTGGGCTCGGCGCTGACGCACCCTGAAATCACCACCGACTACGCCGAAGCGCTGCTCGAATTCATCACCCCGGCCGAAACCGACATCGCCGTTACGCTCGACAAGCTCGATACCGTGCACCGCCACGCCTACAGCCGCCTCGGCGACGAATTGCTGTGGAGCCAGTCGATGCCCTGCCAGCTGCCGCCCGAGGAGGATATCGAGATCGCCAACTACGGCAGCTCGAACATGGGCATGCTCAAGCACGTCTACCGGCGCGGCCTGGCCTTGCGCTACGGCAAGGCCATGCAATGCATCGCCGGCATCCACTACAACTATTCGCTCGACGAGCAGCTGTGGCAAGTGCTGGCCAGCCATCCGGACACCAGCGCCAGCGCCGCACATGCGACGGCCTCGGCCAAGGATGTGCAGTCGGAAAGCTACCTGGCGACGATCCGCAATTTCCGCCGCTACAGCTGGCTCTTGATGTACCTGTTCGGCGCCTCGCCGGCCCTGTCCGCCGGCTTCCTGCGCGGCCGCGCGCACAAGCTCGACACCTTGTCCGACGACACCCTGTTCCTGCCCTACGCCACCAGCTTGCGCATGAGCGACCTCGGCTACCAGAACGACGCCCAGTCCGGCCTGCGCCCGCACGAAAACAGCCTGGAAGACTACGTCAACGCCCTCACGCACGCCGTCAACGACCCGTATCCGCCGTATGCGGCGCTGGGCACGAAGAAGGATGGCGAGTGGATACAGTTGTCCACCAACGTGCTGCAGATCGAAAATGAGTACTATTCGACCATCCGCCCGAAGCGCGTGATCCGCACGGGCGAGCGCCCGATCCAGGCCCTGTGCCTGCGCGGCGTGCAATACATCGAAGTGCGCTGCATGGATGTCGACCCGTTCGAACCGGTCGGCATCAGCCTGGAAACGGGCCGCTTCCTCGACGCGTTCTTGCTGTTCTGCGCACTCGACGACAGCGCGCCGATTTCTGCCGAGCAAAGCGCCTGCTACACGAACAATTTCGCCCGCACCGTCAAGGAAGGCCGCAAGCCGGGCTTGGCCCTGCGCCGCGATGGCGAAGACATCACCCTGCAGGCCTGGGGCGAGGAATTGCTGGCCCGTATCGCGCCCGTGGCGGCCTTGCTCGATGCGCGCCAGGGCGGCACGCAGCATGCGGACAGCCTGGCCGCGCAGGCCCGTAAACTGGCCGACCCCGATATGACGCCATCGGCAAAGGTATTGGCCGCGCTGCGCGCCAACGGCGGCTCATTCGCCGCCTTCGGCCTGCAGCAAAGCGAACGCCATGCGGCGTTTTTCCGCGCGCATCCGCCCACCCCCGAGCAAAGCGCATATTTCGACGCGATGGCGGAAAGCTCGCTGGCCGAGCAGCGTGCCATGGAAGCGGCGCCCGCCGGCAGCTTCGACGATTTCGTCGCCGCCTACCGCGCCAGCACCCTGTGTTCGCATACCTGAGCCTGACCTTGCGCAAAGCGTCCCCATGCTGACCTTCTATAATGAATTGCACAGCCAGCACCGGGGCCGCTTCGAGATGTTTCGCGGCACCATGGTGCCCTGCTTCGAAACGCCGGAGCGGGCCGACATGGTGGTGGCCGAGCTGGGGCGGCGCAACCTGGGCCGCATCGTCACGCCGCACGGCGTGCCGCTGACCTCCTTGGAACGCATCCACACGCCCCGCTACCTGCATTTCCTGCGCCACGCCTGGCACGACTGGCTGGCGCTCGACCCCGGCAACGCTGGCAGGGACGCCTTGCCATCCGTGTGGCCCGTACGCACCTTGCGCAGCGACATCGAGCCGGACGACTTCACGGCCAGGCTGGGCCTGTACTCGATGGACAATGGCACGCCGCTGACGGCCGGCACGTGGACGGCGGCCAAGACGGGTGCCGACTGCGCCGTCAACGCGGCCCACGCGCTGCGCCTGGGCGAGCGGGCCACGTTTGCCCTGACGCGCCCGCCCGGCCACCATGCGGGCAGCGATTTCTTTGGCGGCTACTGTTTTCTGAACAACGCGGCCCTGGCCGCACAGCATCTGCTCGATGACGGCGCCCGCAAGGTCGCCATTCTCGACATCGATTACCACCACGGCAACGGCACGCAAAGCATCTTTTACGGACGCGACGACGTGCTGTTCGCCTCGATCCACGCCGACCCGCGCAGCGAATATCCGTTTTACCTCGGTCACGCCGACGAGACGGGCAGCGGCGCGGGGCTCGGCTACAACGTCAATTTACCGCTGCCGGCCGGCACGACTGCGGCCAGCTGGTTCGCCGCGCTGGAAACGGCCTGCCTGCGCATCAATATGTACGCGCCCGACGCGCTGGTGGTGTCGCTCGGCGTGGACACCTTTGCTGGTGATCCCCTCTCGCACTTCGCCCTGCAAAGCGGCGACTACCTGCGCGTGGGCGAACGCCTCGCGCATTTGAACCTGCCCACCGCCTTCATCCTGGAAGGGGGATATGCGGTGAAGGAACTGGGCATCAATGTCGTCAACGTACTCGAAGGCTACGAAACGGCAGAGTAAGGCAAGCGGCACACTCCTGCCCCGTTGCGGCAATACCGGATGACCCGGCTGAGCGCCGGGAGATCCGGTAGAGAAAACAAGACTAGGCGAAAAGTGTGCGACGGCGTGCGCGCACCCAGTACATGAGGGCCAAGCCCGCGGGCAGCATCAACGCGGTCGTTGGCTCAGGAACGCTAAGCATGCTGAAGGTCGTCTTGTCGGACCAGTTATAGCGGCTTACCCAATTTTCCTCATGGAATATGTCTCCTGATCCTTGGCTGAAGTGGCTGCCGGTCACGGTATCGCTGAACCACCAGCGGTTATAAAATTCGTCCGCCCCATGGGTACCGACGGTATAGTCAAGTTGTCCCGTCAGCGCATAACTGAAGTTATACACGCTGCACGAGAGATAGTGGCTACCGCATCCCGATCCGCCCGGATTTGCTACCTTCGGCAAAAACCGGTGGCCTTGGGATTCGAAATAACTCAACTCATCCAGCGTAACCACCCCATCCGCATTACGGTCCTCCCCGACGAATTCCCCCTTGAGCTCCATCTGGGGATTGAACACGCCGGTCGCCGCGTCGACAAAGCCGCGATAGGTGAAATGCCATACTCTCGGTTCGGCATGAGCAGCTGATAGTCCGGCGAGACTTAGCACGGCAGAAAGCAGATATTTTTTCATGGTTTCCTCGTATGTTGGTCGGGCGTTATACAGACAGGGAGCAACAGTGACGGCAACCCGTCGCGATGGATGTTATCATAATTGTAATTTCATCCAGTCAGGGCAGATTTTCCCCTGCCGCCGAGAGTGTCGGCAAACGCTTGCAATTCGATAGACATGGCCGGGAGAGGCCACGCGGCGCGCGGGCTGGGGCGCGCAGATATCGAGACGGTGGGGTGAGACTGAAGGCAGACGGGGACGCCGGGTCTCCCGTCCAGCTTGACGGTGCATGCTGCGTCAGCGGTGTCGAGCGCCTGACGCCAGGGCTACATATTGCGAAACAAATTCATGAACGGCTGGCTCACGGCCAGGGTTTCCGGCCGCGTTTTCAGGCGCAGGGTGCCGCGTCCCACCTCGTCGCGCGTGACGGCGGCCACCATCTTCATGTTGACGATGGTGGAGCGGTGGATCTGCTTGAAGATGGCCGGATCGAGCACGTCAAGCAGTTCGCGTATCGGCTTGCGCAGCAGCGCCTCGCCATCGGCCGTCATGACGGCCGTGTACTTGGTATCGGACTGAAAATAGGCGATGTCTTCCACCATGATCAGCCGCGTATCCTTGCCGCTGCTGGCCGTCAGCCACACCAGCGGCGGCGATTTGGCCGCCGCCGGCAAGGCGCTGCTCAATTGCTGCAGCAGGCCGGCCAGCGCGCCATCCTGCGCCAGCCCCTTGCCGGCCCGCGCCTGCAGGCGCTGCAAGGTCGCCTGCAGGCGCTCGCGGGCAATCGGCTTTAGCAGGTAGTCGACGGCGCCCTTGTCGAAGGCGTCGATCGCATACTGGTCGTAGGCCGTGACGAAGACCACTTGCGTGCCGGGGCTGGCCTGCACGGCGCCGGCCGCCACTTCCAGCCCCGTCAGACCCGGCATGCGGATATCGAGGAAGGCCACGTCAGGTCGCAAGGTGGCGATGGCGTCGAGCGCCGTGCCGCCGTCGTCACAGGCGGCGACGATGCGCAGGTCCGGCCACAGCTCACCGAGCATCGCCACCAGCGCATCGCGCAGCAGCGTTTCATCCTCGGCGACGACGCACGTCATTTCAGGCGGATGCATATGACACTCCTTGCGCCGTGCTGTCCGGCACCGTGATGGTGGCCGTCACACCATCGGGGAAGTTGGCGACGATGGCAAACGCTGCGGCATTGCCGTAGGTCAGGCGCAGCCGTTCGCGCACATTGCGCAGGCCAATGCCCGTGCCGCCGCCGTCGTCGCTGAAGCCCTTGCCATCGTCGGCCACCGTGACGATCACCGTGCCATTGCCGCTGCGCGCCATGATCCAGATGGTGCCGCCGCCGCTTTTCGGCTCCAGGCCATGCTTGATGGCGTTTTCCACCAGGGTTTGCAGCATCATCGGAGGCAGTTCCACCTGGCGCAGGTATTGCGGTACCTCAATCTGCAGATTCAGCCGCCCGCCCATGCGGATTTTCAGGATGTCGAGGTAGGCGCGCGCCCGTTCCAGCTCCGTGCCCAGCGTCGACATGGCTTGCTCCGTGCGCGGCAGCGAGTGGCGCAAGTACAGGATCAGGTTGCCCAGCATCGCGTCGGCGCGCAGAGGGTCGCTGCGCGTGAGCAGCTGGGCGCTGGCCAGGGTGTTGTACAGGAAGTGCGGCTCCACCTGCGCATGCAGCAGGCTCAGCTTGGCCACCGTGAGTTCCTTTTCCGTCACCGTCTGGCGCGCCTCGGCCTGCTCGCCGCGCCGGCGCTGCGCCACCCGGCGCGTCATCGCCCGCGTCACCGCCTCCGCGTTTTCCAGGTTGCTGCCATGGTCGACGAGGAACCAGTCCGTCCACGCGTTGCGCGCCGGCTCGCAGATCAGGGTCACGCTGCCCGCCTCGCCATTCGGCGTGACGGTGGCGAGGATCTGGTTCGGCCGCGGCTCGAAGAAACCCAAAAAGCGCATGCGCGGCAAGCCCGTGTCCGTGTACGGCGCCGCGCGGCGCACGCGGGCCTGTACCTGCAGGCTGTCGCGCGCGCTCTCGACCACTTCGCTGCCCGGCAATTCGCGGATGGCCGCGTCGACCATGTCGAACGCTTCGCCCGCCTCGAACGGGATCTCGATCTGGCGCCGCTGGCGGCTCGACAGGGTACCGGCATTGACGGCGCCGGCGATCAGACGCACGCGGCGCACGTGCGAAAACGCATTCGTGATGACGGTGCAGGCCAGCAGGGCGCCGACGATGACGAAGAAGCCTTCCGTGTGTCCGAAAATGTAGCGCAGGAAGTTCTCGACCAGAATCGCCGTGGCGATGAGGTAGGTGAGCATCGTGGCCAAGGTGAGGCGGAGAATGAAGAACAGGCTAGTCATGATTTTTCCCTGGAACGTAGAAGTGGGCCAAGCATAGCCAGCGGCGCCAGCGACGGTGGCAATTATGCGATGGAAGCCCGGTAGTGGCGACAAAGGCAAGAAAATAAAGGTTCAAGACACCTGAGCAAACCGGCTGCGCGTCGGAATAGGTGGCCTGCGATGCTCACCGCACTAAAAGTACGGTTCCGCGTCTCGACCACCCCTCCCTTCCGCTCGCAATGGTTTGGTCAGGTGTCGTGACTTTATAAATAAAATCGCTTGCAATTAAATAGTGCGCGATATATATTGAGCACATGGACGCCGGAATTGCTTCTTCAGACGGACATCCTGAGGCCACGGCCCACGAAACAAGTAGCACACTATTTAGTCGTTAACTATTTAATTTACTCAAGGAAACCATCATGTCGATCAAACAAGTCCTGTACCGCGCACAAGCTACCGCCACCGGAGGCCGCGAAGGCCGCGCCGTGTCGTCCGACAATGTGCTGGACGTCAAGCTGACGACGCCGAAAGAACTGGGCGGCAATGGCGCCGTGGGCACCAATCCGGAACAGCTGTTCGCCGCCGGCTACTCGGCCTGCTTCATCGGCGCCATGAAATTCGTCGGCGGCCGCGACAAGATCGCCGTGCCGGCAGACCTGTCCATCGAAGGCAATGTCGGCATCGGCGCCATCGAGACGGGCTTCGGCATCGAAGTGGAACTGAAGATCTCGCTGCCGGGCATGGAACGCGCCGCCGCCGAAGCGCTGGTCGCCGCCGCCCACATCGTCTGCCCGTACTCGAACGCCACGCGCGGCAATATCGACGTCACCCTGACCATCGTGTAAGCCGTCCTGATCCCATAGAAGCCGCGGCGCCGCAAGGCCTCGCGGCTTTTTTGCGCCAGCCGTTTACAATAGCCGCCTCCCCCCACCTTTGGAGCACGCATGATCACCTGGCAATGGCAAAGTTTTGAAGAGCTGGACAGCCACGCGCTGTACCAGGTGCTGGCCTTGCGCCAGCGCGTGTTCGTCATCGAACAGCAGTGCATTTATCCGGACCTGGACGGCCATGACCAGCAGGCCATGCACTTGCTGGGCTGGCAAACGGTCGATGGCCAGCGCCGCCTGGCCGCCTATCTGCGCGTGCTGGCGCCGGGCGCCAAGTATGTGGAAATGTCGCTGGGCCGCGTGCTGACGGCGCCCGAGGCGCGCAGCACGGGCGCGGGCAAGCAGTTATTGCTTGAAGGCATCGCGCGTGCGCAACGCCAGCACCCGGGCCATGCCATCCGCATCGGCGCCCAGCAGTACCTGGAGCGCTTCTACCAGTCCTTCGGCTTTGTCACCGTCAGCGCACCGTACGATGAAGACGGCATACAGCACGTCGACATGCTGCGCGCGGAGACAGCGGCATGACGACGGCACTGATTTCCTGGAGCGGCGGCAAGGATTCCTGCCTGGCCCTGTGGCGCGCGCGCAACGCCGGCATCGACGTGCCGCTCCTGATCACGGCCATGGATGAAGATGGCCGCAAGTCGCGCTCGCACGGCGTGCCGCCGGAATTGCTCGCCGCGCAGGCAAGCAGCCTGGGGGCGCGCCTGCAGCGCTATCACGCCAGCTGGGCCAGCTACGAGGAGCAATTTATCGCCATGCTGCGCGCGGCGAAAGACGCAGGCATAGACCACGCCATCTTCGGCGACATCGACCTGCAGCCGCACCGGGACTGGGAAGAAAAAGTCTGCGCCGTGGCCGGCCTGACGGCGCACCTGCCCCTGTGGGGCGAAGGACGGCGCGCACTGGTCGATGAATTCCTCGCCGCCGGCTTCAAGGCCATCGTCGTGTGCATCAATGGGCGGCACCTGCCACGCGCATTTTGCGGGCGCGAGTTCGACGCCGCCTTTTTGGCCGACCTGCCGCCCGGCGTCGACGCCTGTGGCGAAAACGGCGAATTCCACACCTTCGTCTACGACGGCCCCGCCTTCAGCACCCCCGTGGCGCTGCGCCGCACGCAAGTGCTGCAATATGACGCGCCAGCCGACCTGGGCGGCGCCACTTATTACTTCCAGGAACTCGCCCCCGCCTGAGGCGTAACGGGGCCGCCAAGCAAAAAGGGCGATTCCGTGGAATCGCCCCTGGTATAAGCTGCCTTGCGTGTGCTTACTTTTTCGTCACGCCGATCAGCTTGACTTCAAACAGCAAGCCGGCATAGCCGGGAATCTTCGGCGGGCTGCCCACTTTGCCATAACCGAGGTCATACGGAATGGCCAGGGTGCGGGTACCGCCCACCTGCATGCCGACCAGGCCGCGATCCCAGCCCAGGATGACCTGGCCGACGCCCAGGACGAATGGGAAACCTGCGCCTGGCAGGCTCGCATCGAACTGCGTGCCCTTGTTGCCCGGCTTGCTAGCGTCATACAGCCAGCCCGTGTAGACCACGTTCAGGGTATCGCCCGCCGCCGCCGCCGTGCCGGTGCCGGCCACCACATCGGTAATGGTCAGTTCTTTCACCTGCGTATTCGGATCGAGCACGAGCGGCTTTTCCGTGTTTGCGGCGGCGCCGCAGGCAGTCAGGGCCACGGCACAGGCAATCGTGGCGATCATTTTAAATACCGATTTCATGGTTTCCCTTTAAATATTGAGTGTGGCTCGATCCGTACGGTGCGGACCGGTGCGAGCAGCAGTTTAACAGGAGTCGCCAGCCGCATTTGTAAGCAGACGTAAGCACGGCGGAAGATTGTGCGCCAATACAACATTGACAAAACAATCATTCCGCAGCGCCGTCGGGCCTAGATTTCGACCTGCGTGCCCAGCTCGATCACCCGGTTGCTCGGGATCTGATAGTAGTCGGCCGCCGTGCGCGCATTGCGCGACATGGTGACGAACAGATGCTCGCGCCACGGCATCATGCCGGCGCCCGGCGTCGAGATGATGGTCTGGCGGGCGATAAAGAACGACGTTTCCATCATCTCGAAATCGAGTCCCTGCTCCGCGCAGCGGGCCAGGGCCGCCGGGATATCGGGCTCATCCTTGAAGCCGTAATGCACGTTCACCTGGAAGCACTGGTGGCCCAGATCCAGCACGCGCACCTGCTCGGACGGCGCCACCCACGGTTCCTCATGCATGAAGACGGTGAGGAAGATCACGCGCTCGTGCAGAACCTTGTTGTGCAGCAAGTTATGCAGCAGCGCATGCGGCACGCCGTCCGTCTCGCCGCGCAGGAAGATGGCCGTGCCGGGCACGCGCAGCGGCGGCGCGATGAACAGCGACGAGAGGAAATCGTCGAGCGGGATCGCATGTTTTTCCAGGTTCTGGAACACCAGCTGGCGGCCCCGCTTCCAGGTCAGCATGACGATGAACAGGATGGCGCCCAGCAGCAGCGGGAACCAGCCGCCGTGGAACAGTTTCAGGGCGCTGGCCGAGAACAGGCTGACGTCGATGACGAGGAAGAAACCGGTGGCGGCCCAGCACAGCAGCAAATTCATCTTCCAGCGGTAGCGGATGACGAAGAAGGTCAGGATGGTGGTCGCCAGCATGGTGGCCGTCACCGCAATGCCGTAGGCGGCGGCCAGCTTTTCCGACGAGCCGAAACCGACGACGGCCATCAGCACGACGGCCAGCTGCAGCCAATTGACGGCGGGGATGTAGATCTGGCCGATTTCGCTTTCCGACGTGTGGCGCACGCGCATGCGCGGCAAAAAGCCCAGCGCGATGGCTTGCTTGGTCATCGAGAAGGTGCCGGAAATGGTGGCCTGCGAGGCGATCACGGTGGCCATGGTCGACAAAATCACCAGCGGATACACGCTCCAGGCGCCCAACTGCTGGTAAAACGGATTCGAGATGGCTTCCGGATGCGCCAGCAGCAGGCCGCCCTGGCCCAGGTAGTTCAATGCCAGCGCGGGGAAGGCGATCAGGAACCAGGCCATGCGGATCGGCTTCTTGCCGAAGTGGCCCATGTCCGCGTACAGCGCCTCGGCGCCCGTCAGCGCCAGCACCACGGCGCCCAGCGACAGGAAGGCGATGCGGCCATTGTCCAGCAGGAAAGCCACCGCATGCAGCGGGTTGACGGCGGCCAGGATGGCGGGCGACTTGATGATGTTGACCACGCCCATGCAGGCCAGCGCGACAAACCAGATCAGCATGATGGGGGCGAAGAAGCGGCCGATGCCGGCCGTGCCGTGCGACTGCACGGAATACAGGGCCACCAGCACGGCGATCGTCAGCCACACCACGTAGGGACTGAAGGCGGGCGTGGCCACTTCCAGGCCCTCGATGGCCGACAGCACGGAAATGGCGGGGGTGATCACGCTGTCGCCATAGAACAGGGTGGCGCCGAACACGCCGATCACCATCAGCGGCACGTGCCAGCGCGACGACTTGCTGACGGACGACAGCACCAGCGCCATCAGGGCCATGATGCCGCCCTCGCCGCGGTTGTCGGCGCGCAACACCAGGGTCACGTACTTGAGCGAGACGATCAGCGTCAGGCCCCAGAAGATCAGCGAAACGATACCCAGCAGATTGTTATGCGTGACGGACAGGCCGTGGGTCGGGTCGAATACCGTTTTCAGGGTGTACAGCGGACTGGTGCCGATATCGCCGTAAACGATGCCGACGGCAGCCAGTGTCAAGCCGACCAGGCTGCTTTTTTTGTGTTCCGACGTCAAGATTGCACCCGTTTTTGTTTTGTTGCATCGCACAATATGATAGGTATTAGCAAATAGCAAGAGTATTTTTGCATGGTTCCGCAGCTGCCCCAAGGTCATTGTTTTATGCCGCTGCGCCAGCTTGCGCCAGCGTGCGGACGTTGATTTGCTGCCATTCTACGCCTCGCCAGCGGCGCCGGGCAGCCCCATGTGTTTTCAGCGATAATGACAGACTGTCTACTCTGAAGCGAACGCCATCATGAATCCCGGCATGCTGTACGCCTCCCTCGCCTTCCTGTGCTGGGGCCTGTTTCCCCTGTATTTCCATGCCATCGATGACATCGCCCCGCAGGAAATCCTCGCCAACCGCATGGTCTGGTCGCTGTTGTTCCTGGGTATCGTGCTCACCGTGCGCCGCCAGTGGAGCTGGCTGGGCACCTTGCGCGGCCAGCCGAAGGTGGTGGCCAGCTTCATCGCCAGCGCGTTTTTGCTGTCCGCCAACTGGTTCATCTATATCTGGGCCGTCAACAATGGCCATGTGGTCGATGCCAGCCTCGGCTACTTCATCACGCCCTTGATCAATGTCATGCTGGGCTTTTTGCTGCTGCACGAGCGCCTGCGCCGCCTGCAGTGGCTGGCCATCGGCCTGGCCGCCTGCGGCGTGGCCTGGCTCACTTGGCAGGCGGGGCAGGTGCCATGGATCGCCCTGCTGCTGGCGGCCACCTTCGGCGGCTATGGCTTGCTGCGCAAGACGGCCGCGCTCGGTGCGCTGGAAGGCCTGTCGTTCGAAACCCTGATCCTGTTTCCCCTGGCGCTGGCCTACATGCTGTGGCTGGCCTGGCATGGCCAGAGCGGCTTCGTCAACACGGAGTCGGGTGCCACGCGCGCCCTGCTGCTCGCGTCCGGTCCCATCACGGCGATTCCCCTGCTGCTGTTCGCGGCCGGCGCGCGGCGCCTGCCGCTGGCCGTGCTGGGCTTGCTGCAATACATCGCCCCCACGGGCCAGCTCCTGATCGGCGTGTGGGTCTTCCACGAATCGTTCACCCACGAACGCATGCTGGGCTTCCTCGTCATCTGGACAGCGCTGGCCCTGTATGCGGCCGAAGGCCTGTGGACGGCGCGCAAAAGCCGCGCCGCCGCCTGAGCCTGCCCCCGGCGTCCGTTTCCGCAGCGCGCAGCGCTGGCCGGAAGCGGGCGTTTACCGTATCCTGTCCGTCTTTGTATATCACCCGAGATTTCTAATGGCAAATTACGTCTACACCATGAATCGCGTGGGCAAAATCGTCCCGCCCAAGCGCCAGATTCTGAAAGATATTTCCCTGTCCTTCTTCCCAGGCGCGAAGATCGGCGTGCTGGGCCTGAACGGCTCCGGCAAATCGACCCTGCTGAAAATCATGGCCGGCATCGACACCGACATCCAGGGCGAAGCCGTGCCGATGCCGGGCCTGAACATCGGCTACCTGCCGCAGGAACCGCAGCTGGACCCGGAAAAGACCGTGCGCCAGGAAGTGGAATCGGGCCTGGGCGAAGTGTTTGAAGCGCAAGCCAAGCTGGAAGCCGTGTACGCCGCGTATGCCGAGGAAGACGCCGATTTCGACGCCCTGGCCACGGAACAGGCACGCCTGGAAGCGATCATCTCGACCTCCGACGGCGGCAACCTGAATTTGCAGCTGGAAATGGCCGCCGACGCGCTGCGCCTGCCGCCCTGGGACGCCAAGATCGGCGTGCTGTCCGGCGGTGAGAAGCGCCGCGTCGCGCTGTGCAAGCTGCTGCTGTCGAAACCGGACATGCTGCTGCTCGACGAACCGACCAACCATCTGGATGCGGAATCGGTGGACTGGCTGGAACAATTCCTGCTGCGCTTCCCCGGCACCGTGGTGGCCATCACCCATGACCGCTACTTCCTCGACAACGCGGCCGAGTGGATCCTGGAGCTGGACCGCGGCCACGGCATCCCATGGAAGGGTAACTACTCGACCTGGCTGGACCAGAAGCAAGCGCGCCTGAAGCAGGAAGAGGCGACGGAATCGGCGCGCCAGAAGGCGCTGCAGAAGGAACTGGAGTGGTCGCGCCAGAACCCGAAAGCGCGCCAGGCCAAGTCGAAAGCCCGTCTGGCCCGCTTCAACGAACTGTCCGAGCACGAATACCAGAAGCGCAATGAAACGCAGGAGATCTTCATTCCCGTGGCTGAACGCCTGGGCAATGAAGTCATCGAGTTCAAGAACGTGTCGAAGGCCTTCGGCGACCGCCTGCTGATCGATAACCTGAGCTTTACGGTGCCGCCAGGCGCCATCGTCGGCATCATCGGCCCCAACGGCGCCGGTAAATCGACCCTGTTCAAGATGATCACCGGTAAGGAAACGCCGGACAGCGGCGAAGTGGCCATCGGCCAGACGGCGCGCGTGTCCATCGTCGACCAGAACCGCGATAGCCTGGCCGACAACAAGACCGTCTTTGAAGACGTGTCCGGCGGCGCCGACATGCTGACCGTAGGCCGTTTTGAAATGCCGTCGCGCGCCTACCTGGGCCGCTTCAACTTCAAGGGCTCGGACCAGCAGAAGCAGGTGGGCAACCTGTCCGGCGGCGAACGCGGCCGTCTGCACCTGGCGAAAACCTTGCTGATGGGCGGCAACGTCCTGCTGCTCGATGAACCGTCGAACGATCTGGACGTGGAAACCCTGCGCGCGCTGGAAGACGCCTTGCTGGAATTTGCCGGCAGCGTCATGGTCATCTCGCATGATCGCTGGTTCCTCGACCGTATCGCCACGCACATCCTCGCCTTCGAAGGCAATTCGCAGGTCACCTTCTTCGACGGCAACTATCAGGAATACGAAGCCGACAAGAAGAAACGCCTGGGCGAAGAAGGCGCCAAGCCAAAACGTATCCGCTACAAGCCTTTGACCACGTAATTTCGGTCCGGCCATGCAAAAAGGCAGTTACCTCGCGGTAACTGCCTTTTTTTTCAGCAAACTTCCGGTACATTAGAAGTTGTAGCGCGCACCCAATGCGAGACCGGTCGCCTTGTGGCCCTGGTCAGCGCTCTTGCCGAAGTGTTCCACTTCCGCCGTCAGCGAGACCTTCTCGTTGATCGCGTACTGGGCGCCAACGGAGGCATACACGCCCGTCTTGTTCTCGCCCGTCACGCCGGTCGACAGGCCCGTGCCGCTCAGGCTATTGTTCACACGTGCCACGCCGAGCTTGCCGAACACGCCCACCTTGTCGCTCACGGGCATGGTGGCCTTGCCGGCCAGATAGTAGCCGTGGGAATCGCTTTTCACGGCACCGTTGCCGGCGCCCGTGACATAGCTGTAATCCTTGCTGCCGAAATCGGCGTAGCCGCCCTCGACCGCCCAGGTCTTGTCGAAATCGTAACCGGCGAAGATCTTGGCGCCAGCCTTGTAGCCGCTGTGATTATCGGCGCTGGTGGCGCCAGGGATATCGAAGTTGTAGCGGTTGCCCGTGACGCCAGCGCCCACATAGGCGCCTTCGGCGTGCGCGGCGCTCATGCCGGTCAATGCGGTAACGGAAGCGATCATTGCAAACAGGATTTTCTTCTTCATCATGTTCTCTCTCTCTCAATTAGTGAATGTGCCTGGATTCGCAGTTCAGCGAAGTGCGATGACTACACATTAACAGCCGAAAAAAACTACGTCTTTCTCCATTTCGTAAGAACTGTGACAAGATGTAAGCGCACATTCCATACTGACAATAACCGTAAAATACGCACTGTTGAGCGAACTTAAGATAGACTTAAGAACATTAGCGATTTCCAGTCAAGAGGAGAGGTGCATGCACAAACGCCAGTTTCTCGCCGCCGCCATGGCCGCTGCGGCCCTGCCGGCCATGGCCCGGGCGGCGCCCGCCGGCCTGCGCGGCCCGGCCCTGCTGACCGTCACGGGCAGCATCGACAAGCCGAACCGGGGTCCGTTCGACGCCGTGCGCGACCAGATGATGCACAAGCAAAAGATCAGTTTTGAACGGGCGCGGGCCTTCGATTTTGCGGCGCTGGTGAATTTGCCGGCCCACACGATACGCCCCACCCTGGAATATGACGGCAAGGCGCACGCCTTGCGCGGGCCGCTGCTGGTCGATGTATTGAAGGCGGCGGGCGCGCCGCAGGACGACGCCGTGCGCCTGCTGCTGCGCGCCGTGGACGGCTATGCGGCGGCGCTGACCATGGCGCAGGCGCGCGCACAGCGTTTTATTGTCGCCACCCACCTGGACGGGCAGGCGATGGCGCTGGGCGGCCTGGGGCCGCTATGGGCAATTTACGATGCCGACCGCATCGCGGCCGTGGCGGCGCTGCCCCTGGCCGAACGATTCAGCAAGTGCCCGTGGGCGCTGTACCACATCGGCGTGGAGGCGGGGTGAGGCGGCTGGCAACGCCAAGCACACCGTAGCGGACGGCCGCACAGCGCGATGCGCAGCAGGTTTTGCAGGCGTTCAGGCGTAGGCTTCGGCCATCGACATGACGCGCGGCGCGATGGCAATGCCATGTTCCTCGAACAGGGCCGTGATGGCTGCCAGGTTGTGCGTGCACTCCTCGGTTTTCCAGCCCTTGAAAATATCCGTGCCGTCTTTCTGGAAGTGCAGGTCCAGCACCTTGCCCGCATCCTTGTGCAGATAGGGTGAACTGTAGGTGTTTTCGAAGCCGAGCAACCTCAGTTGCCCCAGCAAGGCGTGCGGCGGATTGTCGGGATCGGTGGCAAGGAAAACGCCGAAGGTCTTGCCGGGCGGCTTGGCCGCGATATCGACTTCATAGATCCCGGGCGCCTTGCTGACGGACGTACTCTTTAAAAATAACATGAAACACTCCCTGCGCGTGATGTCCTGCGCCTGAAACGGGCGGCATGACAGGGGCGATGCGCGATGATTCCCTTTGCCAAATCTTATTGCTAATCGGCATCTTTGTCGACAAATCGGCAATTTTATTTGGTAAATCGTGGTTATCCTGTTGCGTCTGGCGCCGCATCTTGCCAGGAAAGCTAGTTATCATTGCATCAATACCCGGCCTGCTGCATACTTTTGGCTTGCGTAACGATCGCCCAGCCCCATACGCCTGGGCCTGCATCCGCGCGTCCCGGCCAGCCTACCCACGTCCCCCATGCGTCTTCTGTCGATCAAGTACCGCCTGCTCATCCTCCTGACCCTGATCCTCGGGGCGGGCTTCATGGCCACCAGCCTGGCCAGCTACCTGGCCTCGCGCCAGGCCATTGAGCATGGCATCGCCGACCAGACCTTGCCTTTGACGGGCGACAATATCTATTCCGAAATCCAGAAGGACATGTTGCGCCCCGTCTTCATCTCCTCGCTGATGGCGCATGACACCTTCGTGCGCGACTGGATACTCGCCGGCGAAAGCAACCCGGCGCAGATCGTGCGCTACCTGGCAGAAGTGAAAAAAAAATACGGCGCCATCACCAGCTTTCTCGTCTCGGACAAGAGCAGCAAATATTATTATGCGGAAGGCACCCTGAAATCCGTCAGCCCGGAGGCGACGCGCGATATCTGGTATTACCGCGTGCGTGCCATGGACAACAGCGACTATGAAACCAATGTCGACGTCGACATGGCCAACCGCGACAGCATGACCATCTTCATCAACCACCGCGTCTACGACTACGACGGCCAGTTCATCGGCGCCACGGGCATCGGCCTGACCCTGGACACCATGAGCCACATCATCGACCGGTATCAGGCACGCTTCCACCGCAACATCTATTTTGTCGATGACACCGGCGCTCTGGTGCTATCGGGCAAGACCATGCGCAATGGCCACGGCAATATCCGCAAATTGCCCGGCGTGAACGCCATTGCCGAACAGATCATCAATCACCAGAGCGAGCCGACGCACCTGTCCTACGAACTGGGGCGCGCGCAAATCCTCGTCAATTCGCGCTACATTCCCGAACTGGGCTGGTACCTGGTGGTCGAGCAAAACGTCAGCGACGAGGTCAAGTCGCTGCAGGGCGTCTTCATCCTGAACCTGGCCATCAGCTTTGGCGTGACCCTGCTGGTGCTGGGATTGACCTTGCTGACGGTGAACCGCTACCAGCGCCGCATCGAGCGCATTGCCTCGACAGACGCGCTGACGGGCTTGCTGAACCGCCAATCGCTGGAATTGCTGTTTCAGCGCGCTATGTTATTGTCCAAGCGCAATGCGCAGCCCATGTCGGCCATCCTCTTCGATATCGATTTCTTCAAGCGCGTCAACGACACCCACGGCCACCTGTGGGGCGACAAGGTGATACGCGGCGTGGCGGACGTGGCGCGCGCCACCGTGCGCGAAAGCGACGTCATCACGCGCTGGGGCGGCGAGGAATACCTGGTGCTGCTGAATAACTGCAACCTGGCACAGGCCGTGGAAGTCGCTGAAAACCTGCGCGCCGCCGTCGAACGCCACGATTTCGGCCTGCCCGAGCCGCAACTGCCCGTGACGATCAGCCTGGGCGTGGCCGAGTACCGGCCAGAGGAAAGCGAATCGGCCTTTTTTTCACGCGCCGACAGCGCCCTGTATCAGGCAAAACAAGGGGGACGCAACGGCGTGCACGCCGCCTGAGTCATTCCCCGCGCTTGCGCCGGGCCAGGTCTTGCGTGGGCGCCACCAGGGCCCGGTACAGTTCGCCCGTGGCGGCATCCCACTGCTGTACCGCCTGCAACTGCCGTTGCACGGTGGCCGAGTCGCCCCGTGCGATGGGGCCGGACAGCGCCGGCGCGGCGCCCAGGCGGAACACGTTCGCCACCGCTTCCGTCACCAGGGGCTGCGCCAGTTCGCGCGCCACCGGCTCGGGAATGCCGGCCGCCTGGTAGGCGCGCAAAGCGGCATCGAGCACCGTCACCAGGTAATTGCTGGCAAACACGGCGGCGGCGTGATACAGGGTCTTGGCGGCCGGATCGATGGGCACGGGACGCGCGCCGATGGCGTTCAAGGCCGGCGTGAGGAAAGCGAGCGCCAGCGGATCGCCTTCCACGCCGCAAAACGTGCCGTCAAAGGTGGCGGCCACCTGCTGCGGGTCGGCGAAGCTGCGGATCGGGTGCGCGCTGGCCACCGACGCGCCAGCCTGCGTGGCCGCCAGCAGCACATTCGAAGCCAGCGCGCCGCTGCAGTGGAACACGATCGCGCCCGCCTGCCGTCCTTCGGCTACCAGCGCCGCGCACGCGGGGCCGATCTGGTCGTCGGAGACGGCCAGCAGGGTGACGTCGGCATGGCGCAAGGCCGCGTAAGCGTCCACGGGCGTGCCGGCGCCGATGAAATCGACAGCTGCCTGTGCCGATGCCATCGAGCGCGTCAGCACATCCTGCACGGCGATTCCGTCCACGCCGGCGAATAAGCGGCCCAGCACCTTGCCCACATGGCCGGCGCCGATGATATTGAGGGTCACGTTCATGGTAATTGTCTAGAAGCTGGAGCCCGGCTGGCGCAGGAATTCCAGCTCTTCCGGCGTGGAAGCGCGGCCAAGGATGGCATTCCGGTGGGGGAAGCGGCCGAAGCGGGCGATCACTTCCTGGTGCCGCTGCGCATAATCAAGCATGCTCTCGAAACCCGGCTGCGCCTGCGACAGCAGCTGGAACAGCTCGACGGCGCGCGCCTGCATGGCCAGGTCTTCCGCATGTTCGAACGGTAAATACACGAAGGCGCGCAGCATCGGCGGCAGTTGCCGGTCGAGTCCCTGCTGCGTCAAGGCGACGGCCAGCGCCAGCGCCCGGGCGTCGCCGGCAAAGGCGCGCGGCGTGCCGCGGTATACATTGCGCGTGAACTGATCGAGCACGATGAGACGCGCCAGCGCGCCGTGCGGCGTCGCATCCCATTCACCCAAGGCGCCGGCTATGGCGGCATCGATCAGCGCGCCGAAACGCGCGCGTATCTGCGCGTCGAAGCCGTCATCCTTGCGGAACCATTCCGCGCGCGACTGGCCATAGCCAGGGTGTTCCGGCGGCAAAAACCAGAAATCGAGTACCGCTTGGGCCTGTGCATCCATGTTCATCGTGTGGACATCCGTTTAATTGCGTGCATGCGACAGCTGGAAGCCGGCGATGCCGTCGAAGGCGGCCAGTTCGGCCGACATGGCCGACAGGCTGGCGCCCGTGTTCTTGCCGTGCGCGATGGCGACGAAGCGCCATTCCTGCATGCCGTCCGTGCTGCCGATGGTCAGCGAGCCGCCGGCGATGTCGTAGCCGCGCTTGGCGGCCATGCGCCGCAGCGCATCCTCGCGCGGGATAAACCCTTGCTTGAAACGCATGGTGATGGCCACCGCGTGGCGCGACGGCAGCCAGTTTTCCAATTTTGACAGAAAAATCATCGCCATCGCGCACAGGAAGGCCAGGCCCATGGCGGACAGATAAAAGCCGATGCCGACCATGATGCCGATCACGGACGAGGCCCAGATCGAGGCGGCCGTCGTCAGGCCGCTGATATTGAAGCCTTCGCGCATGATGACGCCGGCGCCCAGAAAGCCCACGCCCGTGACGATGCCCTGGATGACGCGCGTGGGGTCGCTGCCGACGATGGCGCCATGGCCGCCGTACCAGAACTCGGGATAGCCGCCCAGTACCGTCAGCGCGGCCGAGGCCATGCAAACCAGGCTGTAGGTGCGCATGCCGGCCGCGCGCCCGTGATACGAGCGCTCATAGCCCACCAACAAGCCCAGCAGCAGCGCACCCAGCAGGTTCAGCAGGATCACGCCATTCGTCGCCAGCTCGGCCGGCGACCAGTAGGCACGCAGGAAGTCGATGGTCGGCATGCTAGGGCTTTTTCGTCAGCTGCTTTTCAAACGCCACGTCGAGCTTGCTGACGCGGCGCGCCTTTTGCGGTCCCAGGCCATTGACGAAGGCGACAAAGGCGTCGAGTTCCAGCGGCGGGCACAAAGGCGGCAAGCCGGGGCCTTCCGTGAGGAAGAACAGTTCATCGCCCGTGCGCGCCATCGTGTAGAGGCGGTTGCCGCTGCGTTCCTTGAGCCGCTCGATGGCGGACGTGGCGCGGGTCGAGCGCATCAGATGGCTCCCGTGCGCTGTTCCAGCCACGCCAGCGCAGGCGCATCGGCCGGCGCCGCCAGGTGCGGCGCCAGGCGCGCGCGCACGGTGGCGTGGTAATCGTTGAGCCAGGCCGCCTCGTCGTCGCGCAACAGCGAGCGTTCCACGCAGCGCGTGTCGATCGGGCACAGGGTCAATGTCTCAAAACGCAGGAATTCGCCGAAGGACGTCGTCCCCGCCGGCACGTTCAGCACCAGGTTCTCGATGCGGATACCCCACTGGCCGGGACGGTAGATGCCCGGCTCGATGGAGGTGATCATGCCCGGTTCCATCGCCGTCTGCGGCTCCGGCATGGCGGACTGCGAAATCGATTGCGGCCCTTCGTGGACGTTCAGGAAGAAACCCACGCCGTGGCCCGTGCCGTGGCCAAAGTCGATGCCTTCGGCCCACAGGGGCGCGCGGGCGATGGAATCGAGCATGGGCGACTTCACGCCGCGCGGGAACTGCGCGCGCGACAGGGCGATCATGCTGCGCAAGACGAGGGTGAAATCGCGCCGGTGTTCGGCCGTGATCGTGCCGACGGGGACCACGCGCGTGATGTCCGTCGTGCCGCCCAGGTACTGGCCGCCCGAATCGATCAGCAGCAAGCCGTCGCCTTCGATGGTCGCCTCACTGCCCGCATGGGCGTGGTAATGCATGATGGCGCCATGCGCATTGAAGCCGGCGATGGTGCCAAAACTGGGGCTGACAAAACCGGCGCGGCGCGCGCGCGCGGCCGTCAGGTGCTCGTCGACGCCGATTTCGGTCAGCGGCGCGCGCTGCGGGTCGGCCAGGGTGGCATCGAGCCAGCTGAAAAATTCGCACAGGGCGGCGCCATCCTGCTCCATGGCGGCGCGCACGTGCGCCGCTTCGCTGTCCGTCTTGCGCGACTTGGCCAGGGTGGTGGGGTTGATGGACTCCACCACGCGCACGCCGTCGGCCACGGCCTGGCGCGTGCCGAAGGTGATGCGGCGCGGGTCGAGCAGCAAGGTGGCGCCGGCAGGCAACGCGGCCAGCGCGGCGGCAGCACGGTCATACGCGGCCACGTCCACGCCTTCGCTCTCCAGCGTGGCGCGCAGGGCGGCGGGCAGCTTGCCATCGGCGACGAACAGGGTGGCGCGCTCCGGCCCCACCAGCGCATGGGCGAGGAAGACGGGATTGTAGTTGACGTCGGCGCCGCGCAGATTGAACAAATACGCGATATCGTCGAGCGTGGAAATGACGTGGTGGCTGGCGCCGTGCGCCGCCATGCCGGCGCGCAGGGCTGCCAGTTTTTCATTACGCGACAGGGCCGGATAGGCGGGTACATGTTCAAACACGGGCGCGGCAGGCATGGCCGGGCGCTGCTGCCACACGGCTTGCAGCAGGTCGGTATCAGTGCGCAGGGTCACTTGCTCGCCCAGCGCCTGCTGCAGCAGGCGTGCATTGGCCAGGCCCAGCACGGCGCCGTCGACGGCCACCGTCTGCCCCGGCCGCATGGTTTCGCCCAGCCAGTCGATATACAGCACGCTGGCGCCGGACGGGATTTTCTTCAGGACGATGCCGCTGCCAGCCAGTTCCGTTTCCGCCTGCTCCCAGTAGCGGCCATCGGTCCACACGCCGGCGAAATCCTGCGTGACGACCAGGGTGCCGACGGAACCCGTAAAGCCCGACAGCCACTCGCGGCCCTGCCAGCGGGCCGGCAAGTACTCGGACAAATGCGGGTCGGCCGAGGGCACGATCAGGGCATCGATGTGCTGCGCGCGCATGGCGGCGCGCAGTTCGGTCAGGCGGGAGGCGGGGTTACTCTGAACGGATGTCTGCATGGGGGCGAAAAGGTGCGGTGCTGGGAAGTGCCTATGATACCGCGATTAGCGGGGCGCTTGCAGTGCGTTCCGGTGACGCAGCCTCACTCGCCATCATCGGCCTCGTAGCGGCGCAAGCCATCCAGGTCGAGCACGCGGATGCCGCCGTAATCTAGGCGCAATAAACCCTTTTTTTCCAGTACCTGCAAGGCCTGGTTGGCGCGCTGGCGCGAGGAGCCGGACAGCAGGCCGATTTCTTCCTGCGACAGCTGCACCAAGGTTTCCACGCCCGGATACAAATGCGAGTTGAACATCGACGCCAGGCAGCGCGCCACGCGCGTGTTCAAATCGAGCAGACGCTCGTTCTCCACCATGCCGATGAACTGGCCCAGGCGCTCGTTCAGCTGCATCAGCAAAAAGCGCGTGAATGGCAGGCTCGTTTCCAGCAGCCAGTGGAAGGTGGCGCCAGGCAGGCGTGCCAC
This sequence comes from Janthinobacterium sp. TND4EL3, assembly GCF_900156175.1. Taxonomy (GTDB): domain Bacteria; phylum Pseudomonadota; class Gammaproteobacteria; order Burkholderiales; family Burkholderiaceae_D; genus Janthinobacterium. The sequence continues at coordinate 223,027 of NZ_FTMV01000001.1, read as the reverse complement.
GCGCGTGTCGCGCAGGGCCATGGTGTCGTATTTGCGAATTTCGTTCTTCAGCAATGAACCTTCGCCGAACCAGCTGCCGGGCGGCACGCCGATGAAGGTCATGGCCTTGCCGGAGGCGGAAAAATTATTCATCTTGACCATGCCGCTGATCACGCCGATCCAGTTGTCCACCGGCTCGCCCTTGCGGCAGACAAAACCGCCTTTCGGCACGAAAGTCTCGAACACATCGGCCTCGACCCGCGCCAGTTGCACGGGGTCGAGCAGTTGCGCCCAGTTGGCCGCGCGCACGGCATCCTTGAGACTGATATCAGCTGTGGTCATTGTGCAATGCACCATCGAAAAGTGGGTAAATGTCCCCGAAAAGACAACTCGGCAAACTAACGCAAGCTACTATCATTACACAAACGCAGCACATATAAAAAACACAGAGCGCCACACGACGAGGTGGCGCCTGAGACACGCAACAGGGAGACACTGGTGCATACAACGACTACGGCAGCAATGCCAACTTTTCCGCGGCGCTTATTGCAACACGGAGCAATACGATCCGACAAGCCCGCATTTCGCGAAAAACACCTGGGCATCTGGCAAACCTGGAGCTGGTCCCAGGTCAATGACGAAGTGCGAGCGTTGGCCTGCGGCCTTGCCGCCATCGGTTTCCAGCGCGGCATGAACCTGGCCATCATCGGCGACAACCGCCCGCGCCTGTACTGGGCCATGCTGGCCGCGCAGAGCCTGGGCGGCGTGCCGGTACCGTTGTACCAGGACGCGCCGGCCGCCGACATGGCCTATGTGCTGCAGGATGCGGAAATCCATTACGCCATCGTCGAAGACCAGGAACAGGTCGACAAGCTGCTCGAACTCAAGGCGCTGTATCCACACGTTGCCCACATCGCCTATGACGATGAGCGCGGCATGCGCCATTACCGCCAGCCGGAGCTGATTTCCTTCGCCGGCCTGCAGGCGCTGGGCAGGATCTACGATCGCGAACATCCGGGCTTTTTTGACGCTTCCGTTGAGCAGGGCAACGGCCAGGATTCCGCCGTCATGCTGTACACCTCGGGCACCACCGGCAAGCCGAAAGGCGTGTGCCAGAGCCACGCGGCGCTGCTGGCCGCCGGCGAAGGCTGCGTCGCCTTCGACAAGCTCACCGACAACGAGGACATCCTCTCCTACCTGCCCATGGCATGGGTCGGCGACTGCCTGTTCTCGCTGGCGCAGGCCATGGTGGCAGGTTTCACCGTCAACTGCCCCGAATCGGGTGACACGGTGATGATCGACATGCGCGAAATCGGCCCCACCTGCTATTTTGCTCCGCCTCGCGTGTTCGAGAACATGCTCACCAGCGTGATGATACGCATGGAAGACGCAAGCGCTCTCAAACGCGGCATGTTCAGGCATTTCATGAACGTGGCCAAGCGCTGCGGCGCGCAGATCCTGGATGGCAAGCCAGTCTCGCTGGCGGACCGCCTCAGTTACAAGCTGGGCGAAATCCTCGTCTACGGCCCCCTGAAGAACGTGCTGGGACTGACGCGCGTGCGCGTCGCCTACACGGCCGGCGCCGCCATCGGCCCGGACCTGTTCCGCTTCTACCGCTCGATCGGCGTCAATCTCAAGCAACTGTACGGTTCCACTGAGACGTGTGCCTACGTCTGCCTGCAGCCGGACGGCAATATCAAGTTCGACAGCGTCGGCTTGCCGGCGCCGGGCGTGGAAGTCAAGCTGGCGGCCAATGGCGAAGTGCTGGTCAAGTCGCCCGCCACCATGAGCGGCTACTTCAAGCGCCCCGATGCGACAGCCGAAGTGATCGACGACGACGGCTATTTCCATACGGGCGACGCGGGCGTTTTCGACAGCGAAGGCCACCTGAAAATCATCGACCGCGCGGCCGACGTGGGCAAGATGAATTGTGGCGCCATTTTTGCGCCCAACTACATCGAAAACAAGCTCAAATTCTTCCCCTTCATCAAGGAAGTCGTTGCCTTCGGCCATGCGCGCGACCAGGTGTGCGCCTTCATCAATATCGACATCGAGGCGGTGGGCAACTGGTCGGAACGGCGTGGCATCGCCTATTCCGGCTACACCGACCTGGCGGCCCGCGCCGAGACCTACGGTTTGATCCGCGACTGCATCGAGCAAATGAATGCGGAACTGGCGAGCGACCCCTTGATGGAGCGCACGCAAGTGCACCGCTTCCTGGTACTGCACAAGGAGCTCGATCCGGACGACGACGAACTGACCCGCACGCGCAAGGTGCGCCGCAAGTTCATCGCCGAGAAATACGCGGTGCTCATTTCCGCCCTGTATGAGGGCAAGGCGACGCAATACATCGAGACCCAGGTGAAATTCGAGGATGGCCGCATCGGTTCGACCAGCGCCGACCTGCAGATCTGGGAAAGCAAAACGTATCCGGCCCTGGGCCTGGCTGCATGATGGAGCACAGCACGATGCAAATGAACGAACCCGATGCGCATTTCGGCACGACCCGCAAGACCGGCCCCGTGATCCTGGACCTGAAGAATATTTCGCTGTCGTTCGGCGGCGTGAAGGCGCTGACCGACATCTCGTTTGACGTCAAGCAGCATGAAATCCGCGCCATCATCGGCCCGAACGGCGCAGGCAAAAGCTCGATGCTCAACGTGATCAACGGCGTGTATCGTCCGCAGCTGGGCGAGATCATCTACCGGGGCGAACACCGGCGCGGCATGGATTGCTACGCGGCGGCCAAGTCCGGCATTGCGCGTACCTTCCAGAACATCGCCCTGTTCAAGGGCATGACGGTGCTCGACAACATCATGACGGGACGCAACCTGAAGATGAAGTCGAACTTCCTCCTGCAAGCCCTGTACTGGGGCCCGGCACGGCGCGAGGAAATCGAGCACCGCAAGAAGGCCGAAGAGATCATCGATTTCCTGGAAATCCAGGCCATCCGCAAGACGCCCGTGGGACGCCTGCCCTACGGCCTGCAAAAGCGCGTGGAACTGGGGCGCGCACTGGTGGCCGAACCGGAGATTTTGCTGCTGGACGAGCCAATGGCCGGCATGAACGTGGAAGAAAAGCAGGACATGTGCCGCTTCATCCTCGACGTCAACGACCAGCTGGGCACGACCATCGTGCTGATCGAACACGACATGGGCGTGGTAATGGATATCTGCGACCGCGTGGTGGTGCTCGACTACGGCAAGAAGATCGGCGACGGCACACCCGACGAGGTGCGCAGCAACCAGGATGTCATCAACGCCTATCTCGGCGTGGCCCACTAGGACGCATTGGACTCCGTATGAATATCAATTTTTTCTTTGAAGTGCTGATCGGCGGCCTGCTGTCTGGCGTCATGTACGCGCTGGTGGCGATCGGTTTCGTCCTGATCTACAAGGCCTCGGGCGTATTCAACTTCGCCCAGGGTGCGATGGTGTTCTTCGCCGCCCTCACCTGCGTCGGCATCATGGACAAGTTCGGCCTGTCCTTGTGGCTGGCTATCCCCTTGACGATGCTCACCATGATAGTGCTGGGCATGGCGATTGAACGGGTGGTCCTGCGTCCGCTCGTCAACCAGCCCGAGATCACCCTCTTCATGGCCACCATCGGCCTGACCTTTTTCATCGAGGGCCTGGCGCAGCTGATGTGGGGCTCGCAGGTGCACAAGCTGGACCTGCCGATCGAAGACGTGCCGATGCAGTTCCTGATGGACCACTTCGACATCAATATTTCGCAATTCGACATGGTCGCCGCCGGCGTCTGCGCAGTACTGGTCATTTGCCTGGCGTTGCTGTTCTCGAAAACCAAGGTGGGCCGCGCCCTGCGCGCCGTCGCCGACGACCACCAGGCGGCGCTTGCCGTGGGTATTCCACTGCAACGCATCTGGGCCGTCGTCTGGGGCGTGGCCGGTCTGGTGGCCCTGGTGGCAGGCTTGCTGTGGGGCGCCCGCAACGGCGTGCAGTTCGCCCTCACCTTCGTCGCCCTGAAGGCCCTGCCGGTGCTGATCCTCGGCGGCTTTACCTCGGTGCCGGGCGCCATCGTCGGCGGCCTGATCATCGGTGCGTCGGAAAAACTGGCCGAAGTCTACATCGGCCCCATGGTCGGCGGCGGCATCGAAGGCTGGTTCCCGTATGTGCTGGCCCTGCTGTTCCTGCTGGTGCGTCCGGAAGGCCTGTTCGGCGAGAAGATCATCCGCCGGATCTGATGACGCACACCATGCACACCATGCACAACGCTACCGCTCCATCGCAAAGGACACGCCATGATTTACCGTGAAGCAGGACAATTCAAGACCAGCTACCAGGCCGACAACCAGATCTTTCCGATCAGGCAAGACCGCCTGGCGCTGACGGCCACGCTGCTCGCCGCCGTCTTCCTCCTGCCGTATTTCGCCTCGCCCTATCTTCTGTCGGCGATCATGATTCCCTTCCTGATCTTCGCCCTGGCCGCGCTGGGTCTGAACATCCTGACCGGTTACGCGGGCCAGCTGTCGCTGGGCACGGCGGCCTTCATGGCCGTCGGCGCTTTCGCCTCGTATAACTTCATGGCGCGCCTGCCCGGGCTGCCGCTGCTGGTATCGTTCATCCTCGGTGGCCTGTGCGCGGCCATGGTGGGCATCGCCTTTGGCCTGCCTTCCCTGCGCATCCGCGGCTTCTACCTGGCGGCCTCCACGCTGGCGACGCAGTTCTTCGTCGTCTGGTGCCTGACCAAGATTCCGTACCTGACCAACTACAGTTCGTCGGGCGTGATCACGGTGCAGAAAATGAGCATCCTCGGCTACCAGTTCGACACGCCGCAAAGCAAGTACCTGCTGGTGCTGGCGATTGTTGCCGGCATGGCCCTGCTGGCCAAGAACATGATCCGCTCCAATGTGGGCCGTTCGTGGATGGCCGTACGCGACATGGACATGGCGGCCGAAGTGATCGGTTTCAGACTGATGCGCACCAAGCTGCTGGCCTTTGCCGTCAGCTCGTTTTACTGCGGCGTGGCCGGCGCGCTGTACGCGTATGCCTACCTGGGCACGGTGGAACCGGAAGCGTACAACCTGGACCTGTCCTTCCGCATCCTGTTCATGATCATCATCGGCGGCGTCGGTTCGATTTTAGGTTCCTTCCTCGGCGCGGCCTTCATCGTGCTGCTGCCCATCGTCCTCAATACCATCGCGCACGGCCTGTCGCTGCCCACCAGCGTAGCCTCGAACCTGGAACTGATGGTGTTCGGCGCGCTGATCATCTTCTTCCTGATCGTCGAACCGCACGGCCTGGCCAGGCTGTGGCAGATCGCCAAGGAAAAGCTCAGGTTGTGGCCTTTCCCGCACTAGGAATTTGTACCTTGCAGTCAGATGTCGGTTCTGTTGAAAACCAAATAAAACAAGAGGAGACACAATGAAACACATCAAATCGCTCATGCTGGCCGCCGCCATCGCCAGTGCCGCACTCACCATGGCCGGCAGCGCCCAGGCGCAGGACAAGGAACAGTATATCGCCCTGCCCTCCTACCGCGTCGGTCCTTACGCGGCCGGCGGCTCCGGTTTCTACGGCGGCATCATCGACTACTTCAACCTGGTCAACCAGGCCGGCGGTGTCAATGGTGTCAAGATCAGCTGGGAAGAATGCGAAACGGAATACAACCCCTCGCGCGGCGTCGAATGCTATGAACGCCTGAAAACCAAGCAGGGCGGCGCCACGTTGGTCGAAACCCTGTCCACGGGCGTCGCCTACGGCATCCTCGACCGCGTGGCGCAGGACAAGATTCCCATGACGATGATCGGCTACGGCCGCTCGGACGCCGCCAACGGCAAGGTCTTCCCTTACGTGTATCCGCTGATCTCCAGCTACTGGAGCCAGGCGGCCGCCATGATCAAGTACCTGGGCGACAAGGATGGCGGCATGGACAAGCTGAAGGGGAAAAAAATCGTCCACCTTTACCACGATTCGGCCTTCGGCAAGGAGCCGCTGCCCGTGCTCGAAGCGCTGTCCAAGCAGTACGGCTTTGAGCTGATCAAGATTCCCGTCGCCCCGCCCGGCAGCGAACAGCAGTCGCAATGGCTGCAAATCCGCCAGGCCAAGCCGGACCACGTGATCCTGTGGGGCTGGGGCGTCATGAACTCTGTTGCCATCAAGACGGCGCAGCGCAACGGTTTCCCGCGCGACAAGATGCTGGGCGTGTGGTGGGCTGGTTCCGAGGAAGACACCATTCCATCGGGCGATGCGGCCAAGGGCTATACGGCGATGAGTTTCAATACGCCGGGCAACTACCCCGTGCTCGACGACATCCGCAAGAAGCTTTACGCAGCTGGCAAGGGCAACCTGGCCGACCAGTCGCGCATCGGTTCCGTCTATCACATGCGTGGCGTGACGGCCGGCATCCTGTGGGTGGAAGCGATCCGCGTGGCGCAGGAAAAGTTCGGCAAGGGCAAACCGGTCACGGGTGAGCAGATGCGCTGGGGCCTGGAAAACCTGAACGTCGACGATGCACGCCAAAAGGCTGTGGGCGCACTGGGCATGTTCCCCACGGTGAAAACCAGTTGCGACGATCATGAAGGCTCGGGCGCCGTGAAAGTGCAGCAGTGGGATGGCAAGAAATGGACCGCCATCACGCCGAAATGGATCGTCGGCGACAAGGCGCTGGTACGCAAACTGGTCGAGGAATCGTCCGGCAAATACGCCGAAGAGAAAAAGATCACGCCGGCGTGCATGAAGTAAATCGCTGCCGATGGTGGTGTCGGATTACGGCCTGCGGCCTAATCCGACCTACGCCGCATTCTTGTAGGTCGGATTAGCGTCGCGTAATCCGACAAGCATCAACACCCTATGAAAACGAAGCAGCCATGACACCCACTGCCACGCAAACACCAGACACCGCGCCGCCGCCCTACCTGTCGGTGAACAATATCGAAGTCATCTACGACCACGTGATCCTGGTCCTGAAGGGCGTGTCACTGCAAGTCCCGCAGGGCAAGATCGTGGCGCTGCTGGGCGCCAACGGCGCCGGCAAGTCGACTACCCTGAAAACCATCTCGACCCTGCTGCGCGGCGAACGAGGTGATGTCACCAAGGGCGAAGTCCAGTTCAAGGGCGAACGCGTGGACCAACTGACGCCGAATGAACTGGTCAAGCGCGGCCTGTCGCAGGTGATGGAAGGGCGCCACTGTTTCGGCCACCTGACGATCGAGGAAAACCTGCTGACGGGCGCCTACACGCGCAGCCTGTCGCGCGGCGAGCTGAAAGACGCGCTGGACAAGGTGTATCACTATTTCCCGCGCCTCAAAACGCGGCGCGCTAGCCAGGCCGGCTATACCTCGGGCGGCGAGCAGCAGATGTGCGCCATCGGCCGCGCGCTGATGGCCAAGCCCTCGATGATTTTATTGGACGAACCCTCGATGGGCATCGCGCCGCAAATCGTCGAAGAGATCTTCGGCATCGTCAAGGATTTGAACCACAAGGAAAACGTCTCTTTCCTGCTGGCCGAACAGAACACCAACGTGGCCCTGCGCTACGCCGACTTCGGCTACATCCTGGAAAACGGTCGTGTCGTGATGGAAGGACAGGCCCAGGAACTGGCCAGCAACGAGGACGTCAAGGAATTTTATCTGGGCGTCTCCGGCGCCGGGCGCAAGAGCTTCCGCGACATGAAGTTCTACCGCCGCCGCAAGCGCTGGCTGGCCTGAAGACAGCGGGGCATCATGGATCTGGAACGGGCGAAAGAAGTGTGCCGTGCCTTTCCCGGCGCGACCGAAGACATCAAGTGGACGAATGTGCTGGCGTTTTGCGTCGGCGGCAGGATGTTCGCCCTGTGCGGCGCGGAAGCGCACAGCACGCGCGGCATGAGCTTCAAGGTCGATGCGGACCGCTTCCTGGAATTGACGGACCGTCCCGGTTTTCGTCCCGCACCGTATCTGGCAAGGGCCAAATGGGTGCTGGTCGCCAGCCACGATGCGCTCGACGACGCTGAAATGGCCGCCCTGCTGCACCGCTCCTATCGCCTGATCGTTTCCAGGCTGACAAAAAAACTGCAGTTGACATTGGAGAATCCGTAACATGACCGATACGCTCGACAGTCTGGAAGCACGCGCCCCCGAAGCGCGTGAACGCGAATTGATGGCCGGTCTGCCGCAGCTGATCGCGCGCGCGCAACAGGCGCCGGGCTGGGCCCGCATCCTCGATGGCGTCAACGCCGCCGACGTCACCAGCCGCGCCGCGCTGGCGCAGCTGCCCGTCACGCGCAAGTCCGACCTGAAGCACTTGCAGCACGGCGAATTGCCGTTCGGCGGCCTGAATACGACCCCGAAAAACGCCCTGTCGCGCGTGTTCGTCTCGCCCGGCCCCATCTTCGATCCCGAAGGCCGTGGCCAGGACTGGTGGCGCTTCGCACGGCCCATGTATGCGGCTGGCGTGCGCGCTGGCGGCCTGCTGCAGAACTGCTTTTCGTATCACTTCACGCCAGCCGCCTTCATGGTTGAAGGGGGCGCCGCGCGCATCGGCTGCACCGTCATCCCGGCCGGCATCGGCCAGACGGAAATGCAGGTACAGGCGATGGTCGACCTCAAGCCCGACACGTATATCGGCACGCCGTCCTTTTTAAAGCTGATCATCGAAAAGGCGCGCGAAATGGGCGCCGACATCAGCAGCGTCACCAAGGCCGTGATGGGCGCGGAAGCCTTGCCCGAATCCCTGCGCAGCTGGTTTGCCGAGAACGGCGTGCCGCACGTTTTCCAGACCTATGCCTCGGCCGATATCGGCAGCATCGCCTATGAAACGGCCAGCCATGGCAAGCTCAATCCCGGCATGGTCGTTGACGAAAACGTGCTGCTGGAAATCGTCCATCCGGGCAGCGGCATTCCCGTCGCGCCGGGCGAAGTGGGTGAAGTGGTGGTCACCGTCTTCAATGCCGACTACCCGCTGATCCGCTTTGCCACGGGAGATTTATCGGCCGTGCTGGTCGATGCGCCGGATTCGCCATGCGGCCGCACCAACACGCGCATCAAGGGGTGGATGGGACGCGCGGATCAAACCACCAAAGTCCGCGCCATGTTCGTGCATCCGTCGCAGGTGCATGAAATCACGCGCCGCCATCCGCAGATCAGGAAGGCGCGGCTGGTGGTGTCGGGACGCATGGCCAACGACGAGATGACCTTGCATTGCGAAGTCGACGATCCGCATGACGGCAGCGGCGTGGAAGCCATCATCGGTTCGATCCGCGAATTGACCAAGCTGCGCGGCGACGTGGCGCTGGTGGCGGTGGGCAGCCTGGCGCTGGATGGGAAAATCATCGACGACATGCGCGATTACAAATAAGGCCGATTTGCGGGATAATACCGGCATTGACCATCAGCCCCATTCATCGCCATGCAAGAGTCCATGCAAGAATTTCATCACAACCGTGCCCGTGACCTGATCAAGAACGCGGAACTGCTGTTCGACCAAGATACCGTGCAGGCGTCGATCACGCGCATGGCCGATGTGCTCAACACGCGCTTCAACGCCGCGGATTCGAAAGAGTTCCCGCTGGTGCTGGGCGTGATGGGCGGCGCCGTCGTATTTACGGGCAGCCTGCTGCCGCAACTGAGCTTTCCGCTCGAATTCGACTACATCCACGTCAGCCGCTACGGCGACGACGACAAGGGTGGCGAAGTGGTGTGGAAAGTCATCCCCCGCTCGAACGTGGCGGGCCGCACCGTCATCGTGCTCGACGATATTCTCGATGAAGGCGAAACCCTGGCGCACGTCAAGCAGCGCTTGCTGGACATGGGCGCCTCGGAAGTCATCCTGGCCGTGTTCGCCGACAAGGCCATCGGCAAGAAAAAGCCGGTACAAGCCGACATCGTCGGCCTGGTGATTCCGAACCGCTTCGTCGTCGGCTTCGGCATGGATGCGTACGGCTACTGGCGCAACCTGCCGGGCCTGTGGGCCATCAAGCCCGAGGATTTGAAACAGGAATAGCGCATATTCGGATGACGTGGCATACCGCGTTATCCTGCATCAGCAGCATTACAGTTTCAACCGCGCGCGCGCCGCATCATATTCTGCCTTCAGGCGCGCCACCATCTCTGCCACGCTCGGCACGTCATCCATCAAGCCCACGCCCTGGCCTGCGCCCCAGATGTCGCGCCAGGCCTTGGCGCTGCCGGAGCCGAAATTCATCGCGCTCTTGTCCGCTTCGGGCAAGGCTTCCGGATCGAGTCCGGCCGCTTCGATCGATTTTTTCAGGTAATTGCCGTGCACGCCCGTAAACAGGTTCGTGTAGACGATATCCGCTGCGGCAGACTCCACGATGGCCTCGCGGTAGCCGTCGCTGACGTTCGATTCCTTGGTCGCCAGCCAGCGCGAACCGATGTAGGCAAAGTCGGCGCCCATCGCTTGCGCGGCCAGCACGGCGTCGCCCGTGGCGATGGAGCCCGACAGCGCCAGCGGGCCGTCGAAGAATTTGCGCACTTCGCCCACCAGCGCGAACGGCGACAGGGTGCCCGCGTGGCCACCGGCGCCGCTGGCGACCAGGATCAAGCCATCGACGCCCGCTTCCAGCGCCTTTTTCGCGTGGCGGATCGAGATCACGTCATGCAGCACGATGCCGCCATAGCTGTGGATGGCATCGAGCATTTCCTTGGGCGGCGCGCGCAACGAGGAAATGATGATGGGGACCTGGTGTTTCACGCACACTTCCACATCATGCGCGAGGCGGTCGTTCGACTGGTGCACGATCTGGTTGACGGCGATCGGCCCGACTTTTTTATCGGGATTGGCGGCCTGGAAGGCGGCCAGCTCGGCCTGCAGGTCGGTCAGCCAGGTGTCGAGCAATTCGGCCGGACGCGCGTTCAGGGCGGGGAAGGAACCGACGATGCCGGCCTTGCACTGCGCCGCGACGAGAGCCGGGCCGCTGGCGATGAACATCGGCGAGGCGATAACGGGTAAGGAGAGGTTTTGCAACGCAACAGGCAATGCCATGGCGGACTCGCTGGAAAGTTGATCGGACGTGAAAAGTCACACTGAGCGTTGATTATAGTGCAGAAAAAGTACGATCGTGCTGAATTTATCGCAGGCCCGCCTCAGCCATCATTCAGCAAGTACTCACCCTCGACACGTGCCGCTACAGCCCTAAGTAACTGGGAAACGGCCCACTCGGCCAGCGCATCCGCTTCCTGGCGCAGGAAGCGCCGGTTGGCCTCCTCGAAGATGGGCATGCCGCGCAGCAGGGCCGGTATGTCGGCGAGCGCGATGCGCTGGCGCTCCAGCAGCAGGAATTTCAGCAACACCTTGACCGCATTCTGCGCATTGCGCACGGGGTCGGACGCCAGGTAGTCGAGACGCGACCAGGCGCGCTGCAAGGCGCCGGCGGCATCCGTGAATGGACGCCCGTGGCCGGGGATCACAACGCGCACGTCCAGGCTGGCAATCAGGTCCAGGGTGGCGCGCGCTTCAAGAAAGCCGGAACCGCCATCGAGTTCGGGGAAGATCACGCCAAAGCCGTTTTCCCACAGGGCGTCGGCGGAGATCAAAATGCCCTCTTCGGCGCAGTAAAAAATCAGGGAATGGGGGTCGTGGCCCGGTGCGCCCAGCGCCTGCCAGGCCATGTCGGCCAAAATCAAGGTGTCGCCGGGCGAGACGGTGGCGTCAAAGCCGAAGCGCGGGCATTGCTGTCCCGTGGCCTGGAAGCTCAGGGCGTCCACGTCCCAGTTGCGCACTTTGTCCGCTTCGGTCACCGGAATGGCCGTGTGGCAGCCGTATTCGGCCTGCAGCAGGGCATTGCCGCCGCAATGGTCGGAGTGCAGGTGAGTATTGAACAGGCGATCCAGGGGACGGCCCGCCAGGCTGTGGCGCAGCAGGGCCAGAGTTTGCGGCGCGTGCGTGACATAGCCGCTGTCGATCAGGGCCGTGTCATCCTTCCCGTGGAACAGGATGTTATTCGACGACAGCCAGCCTCGCTCGAATACCTGTACAGCATCGGGGAACAGCGCGGACGGTCGCGGCATCGTCGTCCTCAGTCGAAGTCGATCATGGCATCGCGGCCCGGCAACTGGGCCCACACGGCGCGCTTGAAGTCGTCGTCGGCCTTGCTCCAGGCGATGATTTCGTCGAGCGTGCGCAAGCAGCCCTCGCACAAACCACTGTCGCGGTTCATTTTGCACAGGCTGACGCAGGGCGACGGCACGGGGGACGCCAGCACGGCGGGAACAATTGGCGGGGTATCGACCATCATGAAGCGGCATCGGTGACTGTGAGGCCTTCATTATGCCGCGAAAGCGCCACAGCGATACGGCAATCAAGCACAACAATGTTTCCTTCGCCACATGTTTCAAGATGGAACATTATTAAAAAATTATTTGCTGCACATTTATTTTGCGCCGCCCTGTCGCTCTGCGGGACCCTGTCCTACATCCAGATCAGGCAAGATCCTGCTTGACTTGAGATATTTCAGAACTATACTACCATCCATGTAGATGGCAATTGGATGCCACACGGAGTTTCTGGAGACTTATGGCCAAGCAAGACAACAAGCCCAAAATCGGGGAATCAGAAAAAATCACGATCAATCTGGGCTTGATCGACCTGGGGCAGATCGATCTGCTGGTCCAGGAAGGATTTTATTCCAACCGCACGGACCTGATCCGTACGGCCATACGCAACCAGTTGGGTACCCACGCCGACGTGGTCAGACAAACCGTCGCCCGTAAAAGCCTGGTATTGGGCATGCAGCATTATTCGCGCGCCGACCTGGAAGCGATCCAGGCAGCCGGCCAGCGCCTGCAGATCCAGGTGCTGGGACTGGCCAGCATCGCCAGCGACGTCTCGGTGGAGCTGGCACTGGCCACCATCGAGTCGATTTTCGTATTAGGTGCCCTGCACGCCAGCACCGTCGTCAAGACGGCGCTCGCAGGGCGAATTCACTAGCGTATTGGTTTGCGGCGATGACCCGGCCGATGCGCGGCACCGTTAAGGATGGTCATGAAACTACCTCAAAACATGTTGGCGCAAATGCGCGCCGCAACCCGCAAGCTGATGGGCAGAGGCCCTGCCGCCGCCACCGAAGCCATCCAGCAAGCGTTGGCCGCGGCTGGCCTGGCTCCACAGGCGACAGCCACGCAGCCGTCGCCACAACCCATGCACGATATCAATCCACCTCCGGCACCAGCGCAGGCCCGCGCCCGGCAGCCGCAGGCAGACGCCACAGCGGAAGCGCCTGCCGCCCCGCCCACGCCCGCGCAGGCGGCTCAGGACTTCGCGCAAGACTTCATGGCGCGCCTGGGCGTGCCCGCCGGTGTGGGCCAGCACGGCTTCGACATGCCCAGCTTCGAGCTGCCGAATTTCCACCCGCCCGGTTTCAACACCCCGGCCACCGCGCCGCCAGACGTTCCCGACGGTGCCCAATTCATCGACGGCGTGTACCGCAACCATGCTGGCACGCGCTCCTACAAGCTGTATATCCCGAGCAGCTATCACGGCCAGGCCATGCCGCTCGTCGTCATGCTGCACGGCTGTACGCAAAATCCCGACGATTTCGCGGCCGGCACGCAGATGAATGCGCTGGCCGAAGAAAAGGAGTGTTTTGTCGTCTACCCGGCGCAGACGCAGGGCGCCAACAGTTCGCGCTGCTGGAACTGGTTCAACGCCATCGACCAGCAGCGCGACCAGGGCGAACCGTCGCTGATCGCCGGCATCGCCCAGCAAGTCATCGACGACTACCCGGTCAACGAGCGTGAAGTGTTCGTCGCCGGCTTGTCGGCGGGCGGCGCCATGGCCGTCATCGTCGGCACCTTGTACCCCGATCTGTTTGCCGCCGTCGGCGTGCATTCCGGCCTGCCCTTCGCCTCGGCACAGGACTTGCCATCGGCACTGGCGGCCATGAAGGGCGGCGCCATGCCCAATGCCCGGCGCAAGGCGCCGGCGGGCGGCGTGCCCATCATCGTTTTTCACGGCGACCGCGACACCACCGTCAACCTGCGCAACGGCGATGAACTGATCGCCCAGGGTGTGCGCAGCCAGGCTGGCGGCAAGACTGCCAGGACCGCATCCGTCGACGGCAGCGTGCCGAATGGCCACCGCTACACGCGCACCACGCACAGCCAGGCCGACGGTTCTCCGCTGGGTGAATACTGGATCATCCATGGCGCCGGCCATGCCTGGTCCGGCGGCAGCGACAATGGCAGTTACACGGACGGCAAGGGCCCGGACGCCAGCCGGGAAATGCTGCGCTTCTTCAAAACCGTCAGCTGATGTTTTCGGCGAAGGGGGCGATCTGCCGCTGCTTGTCGGCGATCTCGCACACGCCGTCGGCATAGCGGTTGGAGATGGCGATGAACTGCTCCTGGATCTCGAGAAAAGCGTCGACGATCTCGGCGTCGAAATGCGTACCGCGCCCCTCGACGATAATCTGCACGGCCTGCGCATGGCCCATGCCCTGCTTGTAGATGCGCCGGCTGATCAGGGCGTCATACACGTCGGCCAGCGCCATCAGTCGCGCCGAAATCGGGATATCCTCGCCGGCCAGCCCCTGCGGATAACCGCTGCCATCCCATTTTTCATGATGGCTATAGGCAATCTCCTTCGCATACTTGAGGAAATCGACCTCGATGCCCAGCTCGTGCTCGGCCGCCAGGATGGCATCGCGCCCCAGCGTAGTGTGCGTCTTCATGATGGCCATTTCGTGCGGTTCGAAACGCCCCGGCTTGAGCAGGATATGGTCGGGGATGCCCACCTTGCCGATATCGTGCAGCGGCGCCGTCTTGAACAGCAGTTCGATATTTTTGTCCGTCAAAAAAGCACGGAAGCGCGGCAGGCCACGCACTTTTTCGGCCAGCGCCTTCAGATAGTGCGAGGTACGGCGGATATGGTTGCCCGTCTCGCTGTCGCGCGTCTCGGCCAGCGAGGCCATGGCGTGGATGGTGACATCCTGCAGTGCCTTGACTTCCTGCACGCGGCGCTCCACCTCGGTTTCCAGGTACTGGTTCTGGTCGAGCAGGAAATCCTGCATCTGCTTCATCGCCAGCTGTGTCTTGATGCGCGCCAGCACGATGGGCGCCGAAATCGGCTTGGTGATGTAGTCGACGGCGCCCAAGGCCAGGCCCAGCTGCTCGTCGGCCACTTCGCTCATGGCCGTGACAAAGATCACGGGAATGCCAGCCGTGATGGGATCAGCCTTCAGCGCGCGGCACACATCGTAGCCGCTCATACCCGGCATCATGATGTCGAGCAGGATCAGATCCGGCTGGTCGCTGCCGGCGGCGATCTTCAGGGCACGCTCGCCATTGACGGCAATCTTCGTGCGGTAATCGTCTTCCAGCACCGCACGCAACAGGTCGATATTGTCTGGCGTGTCATCGACCACCAGGATGGTTGGCTTGCTTGCCGGCGCTCTCATGCCCGTCCTTCGCTCTGCATAATTATCCTTGTCACAATGTCAGCTCCAGCGCGTCGGCCACCTCGCCCAACTGCGCCAGCGCACCTTCGAAATCATATTGCCCCAGCATGCGCTTCAACTGACGAGCGTGTTCGGCCTGCCCGGCCGCGACCAAGACGGGGCCGATGCCGTCGAGGTGCTTGACGGCCTGCGCATCATCCTGCTGCAACAGCTGCGACAGCTCGCGCAAACCCGCTTCCAGGCGCGCCCGGTCCACAGGCGCCGCCACCGTACTACCTGGCTCGACCACATTGCCACGCGACTGCATGGCCAGCACGATTTTCGGCACCAGCTCGTCGAGCGCCAGGGTACAGGCGGCCAGTGCCTGTGGCAAACCGTCGTGCGAACCCAGGCTGAGCAAATGCTCTACCCGCGCCGCGCTGTCGGCCAAACCACCGGCACCGATATTGCCAGCCAGGCCTTTCAGGGTATGGGCTTCACGAATCGCCGTTTCCAGCTGGTTATTCTCGATGGCGGCAACGATACGCTGCATGGCATCGAACTGGGTTTCCACAAAACGGTCCAGCAATTTTCGCATCAAAGTGGCATTGCCGCCCACGCGGCGCATGGCTTCCGCCATTTTCAGCCCGGCGATCACGGGCAACTCCGCTTCCGGCTGCGCCACCACCGCCGCCATTTCCTGCGGTGTGGCCGGCGCGATCCAGCGCGCCAGGGTACCAAACAGCTGCGCCACGTCGATCGGCTTGGCGATGAAATCGTTCATGCCGGCGTCCAGGCATTTTTCCTTGTCGCCCACCATGGCATTGGCCGTCATGGCGATCACGGGCAAATTGGAGTAGCGCGGATCCTGGCGCAACTTGCGGGTGGCCTGGTAGCCATCCATTACCGGCATCTGGCAATCCATCAACACGCCGTCATAGGTGTTTTCCTCGATTTTCGCCAGCGCGATGGCGCCATTGCTGGCGATATCGACGCGTATACCGGCGTCGTTAAGAATATGCTCCGCCACTTCCTGGTTGACCTCATTGTCCTCCACCAGCAGCAGCCAGGCACCGCGCAGGGCGCGCTCGTCGTCGCGGTAGCTGCTCTGGCGCTGCGTCTTGCGGCTTTGCCCCGTCACGCCTCCAAACACGAACGAAATCTGGTCAAGCAAGGTCGAGGCGCTGATCGGCTTGTTCAATACGCCGTCGAGCGGCAGATCGCGCTGGCGCGCCGCCTCCAGCAGCGCTTCACGATGAAAGGCCGTCACCATGATGCAGGCGGGAGCCGCATCGATGCCGGCAGCATCGGCGCGGATGCCGGCCAGGGTATCGAGGCCGTTCATGCCAGGCATTTTCCAGTCCATCAGCACGAGCCCATACGGGCGTCCTTCTGCACGCGCCTGCGCCACGGCGCCGATGGCCAGCACGCCGCCATACACGGCACGCGCCTCGAAGCCGAGCGCCGTCAGCATGTTGACGAAGATTTCACGCGCGCTGGGGTTGTCGTCGACCACCAGCACGCGCAGGCCCTCGAACTGCTGCTGATGCTGCAATTGCGGCAGGCTGTCGCGCGGCACGGCGGCAAGGCCGAAGCGGGCCGTGAAAAAGAAGGTGCTACCCACGCCAGCTTCGCTTTCCAGGTCAATTTCGCCTTCCATCATTTCCACCAGGCGCTTGCTGATGGTCAGGCCCAGGCCCGTGCCGCCATGGTGGCGCGTAGTGGAGGTGTCTGCTTGCGTAAAGGCCTGGAACAGCTTGCTGCGCTGGGGCGGCGTCAGGCCGATGCCCGTGTCGCGCACCTCAACACGCAACACCGCCGCATGTTCTTCCAGCTGCTGCAGGCGAATGCTGACGACGATCTCGCCTTTCTCTGTAAACTTGATAGCGTTATTGGTGAGGTTGATCAGCACCTGCCCCAGGCGTAGCGGATCGCCCTGCAAGGCGTTCGGCACGTCAGGGGCGATGTCGAACAGCAGTTCGAGCCCCTTGTCCTGCGCGCGCATCACGGACAGGTCGGCGATCTGCGCCAGCACGTCCTCGAGGAAGAAATCGACCTTTTCAAAGGCCATCTTGCCCGCCTCGATCTTCGAAAAATCAAGGATGTCGTCGATGATGGCCAGCAGGTTCTTCGAGGCCGATTCCACCTTTTCCAGGTAATTGCGCTGGGTCGGCGTCAGTTCGGTCTGCAGTGCCAGATGGGTCATGCCGATGATGCCGTTCATCGGCGTGCGAATCTCGTGCGACATATTGGCCAGGAAATCCGACTTCATCTTGGTCGCATCCTCGGCAACCTCGACGGCATGGCGCAGGTCCTGCTCGACGGCTAGGCTGGTACTCATGTTTTTGAGCGCCTGCAGCAATTCGCCCGTCTCATCGCGTGACGTCACCTCGATGACGGAACTAAGGTCGCCGTTGGCGACGCGTGTGGCGATTGCCACCGCCTCGCCCAGCGGACGCGTAATCGAACGCGCCGACCAGGCGAAGGCCTGGCCAATCAGCAAGGCTGTCAAGCCTATGCCTCCCATCAGCATCAGCGAGGTGTCGATGTCGTTGCGTATCCTCGCCGCGCTGTCGCGGATCTGCTGCTGCTGCAGGTCGTCAAGCTGGCCCACGTAGAATAGTACCTTTTCCAACACAGGTAACGTAACCGTCTGCATGGCCTGTTCCGCGCCAGCATCATCACCGCGCTCGACCAGTGCGAACATCGCCTTGAGGGAAACATAGTAATCGGCGCGTGCGCGGTGCATCTGCTGCAACAGACGCCGCTCCTCCGGCCGTGCATCGAGCCCGTCGAGCACCCGCACCTGTTCATCGATACCAAGCTTGATCGCTTCCAGGCGTGCCTGATTGGCCTGGCGCAGCGCCAGCTGGTGTTGGATCGGCAGGCTGGCAATGCGCGTGGCTGCCTCGCGTGCCAGCCCATGGATCTTGCTGGTAGCCTTGGCGGCGACCCAGTCGCGCTGCAGAATATCGTCGGTCTCGGCGCGGATCGCGTAAATGCGGCTGCCCGACAGCACGATGACGACCAGCATCAACACGATCAGGATGGCATAGCCCGCATTAATGCGCACGCCGATCCGGATATCCCTGAAACGCATGACAATTTCCTATAAGTAACTATTGAAACCGAAGTCTGAACGTATTACCCTACAGAATGCAAGGTTTTTTGAGAAGGATTTACGCGCCAAAGCGCTTATTTGGCCGATGTTGCCACTTTCTCAGGGCTATTTAGCGCGGCAATATGTGCTTGCAGGCAGGCCGGGCACCAGCAGCCAATCGCGCTACTGACCGGCACGGAGACAGCGGGCGGCAAAGCCGCGCACCAGCATGGTCCGCTGGCCTGCGGATCAGTCTGGCCGCACTGGAACGTGGCGCCGCAGCGCGTGCACTGGCTCATGGCTGTGTTTGAAACGACAAGTGTGTGACACGCCGCACCGGGGAGCGATGCAGATGTAACTGGCAGTAAAAGGGCTGGCGGGGGGACATATCGGGCTAGACTATAGGATCATCAGGGAAAATACAACAAGATCGCCCTATAATGCCGCCAAGATTTTCTTCTTCCCTGTAAAATCGCACCAATCTATTTTCCGGACTCGCCATGAATCAACTAGCTAACTTGAACCTGGACATGAATGACGACTTGACGGCGGTGTCGCCGCAAATCAAGGCGCAGATTCTGGCCGAGGCCCTGCCATATATTCGCAATTTCCATGGCAAAACCATCGTCATCAAGTACGGTGGCAATGCCATGACGGACGAACGCCTGAAACACGGTTTCGCGCGCGACGTCATCCTGCTCAAGCTGGTCGGCATGAACCCCGTCGTGGTCCACGGCGGCGGACCGCAGATCGACAACGCGCTGAAAAAAATCGGCAAGCAAGGCACCTTCGTGCAAGGCATGCGTATCACCGACGAAGAAACCATGGAAGTGGTGGAGTGGGTGCTGGGCGGCGAAGTACAGCAGGATATCGTCATGCTGATCAACCATTACGGCGGCCAGGCTGTCGGCCTGACGGGCAAGGACGGCGGCTTGATCCGCGCGCGCAAGATGCAGATGCCGGACCGCGAGCATCCGGGCGAATTCCTCGACATCGGCTTTGTCGGCGAGATCGACGCGATCAACCCGGCCGTCGTCAAGGCGCTGCAGGATGACGCCTTCATTCCCATCATCTCGCCGATCGGTTTTGGCCAGGATGGCCAGGCCTACAACATCAACGCCGATGTGGTGGCGGGCAAGATCGCGGAAATCCTGAAGGCGGAAAAGCTGATCATGATGACCAACATCGCCGGCGTGCAGGACAAGCAGGGCAACCTGGTGACCGACCTGTCGGCGCGTGAAATCGACGAGATGTTCGCCGATGGCACGATCTCGGGCGGCATGCTGCCGAAGATCTCGTCGGCGCTCGACGCCGCCAAGTCCGGCGTGAACACGGTGCACATCATCGACGGCCGCATCGAACACTCATTATTGCTGGAAGTGTTGACCGAGCAGGCTTTTGGTACTATGATCCGTTCGCACTAACAAAATCGCAATGCATCACAGCGAGTAGTTTGGCGGCGCAGATCACCTGGCGCCGCTTTTAATTTGCCCTTGTAGCTCAGTGGTAGAGCACTCCCTTGGTAAGGGAGAGGCCACGTGTTCGATCCACGTCAAGGGCACCAGTATCCTTTCCCCGCAGCTGTAAAAATGCCCATGGCGGCGTTGTACTTCCTCGCCGTACATGCGTACTGTCTTCGTCTCGGCGCCTTGCCCTGAACACTTTTCATCTGCTCTGCCGCGTGTTTTGCGCAGCTGAGCTACGTCATCCCTTCTGCAGCTCAATAAATCCGCTCGACCTTCAAGCCCTTCTGACGCAATAAATCCGGCACGCTTTTCGCCCCGACCAGGTGCAGCACGCCGATGGCGGCCAGGCTGTGCTGTTCGCGCGCCAGGAGTTTGGCAATGCCATCGGCCAGGGCCGGGTTGCGGCCATCTAACAACACCTTTTGCACGAACTGCGCGGCGAACGAGGGATCCGTCGCCGCCTTTGCCGCCAGCTTGTCGAAGGCGGCCGCGTCGGCGTTGCGCCACGCATCGGCGATCTCGCGCGCTTCCTGGCTTTGTTCCTGATCCTCTATCGACGCCACGCCGTCTTCCAGGAAGCGGCACTGGTCGGCCAGCGACATGGCGCCAAACAGCGCCATCTGTCCTTCCATCGATTCGAGTTCCACCACGGGGATCTTGCGTGCCTTGGCCTGCTGCGACAGATAATTGTCGACGGCCAGGTCGGAGCGGTAGCCGAGGGTGGAAAATTCGCCGATGGCCAGCACGCTGGCGAGCATCCATGGCTTCATCGGCGCCACCGATTCGGCTGGAATGCCGTATTTTTTCAACAACGGCGCCAGGCGCGGGGCCAGGGTCTGGCGGCAGTCGGCAGGCACCTTGCTGCCCGGCGCCTCCATGCCGTATTTCAGCACGGCGCCAACAGCCTTGCGCGGATCGGCGCCGGGATCGATCTCCAGCGCCAGCGCCCCGGCCCGGTGCAGCGCCTGCGTCACGGTGGGTTCGAGCGGGTAAAAATCGGGCGCGCCGACATGGATGGTACCGAACAGATACAGGGTGTGGGCCGCGTCCTGCACCTTGAACAGGACGCCCCGGTTTTGCGCCACGGGCGGCGCTTCGGCAAACGCCGCCCGCAACGGCAGCAAGAATAATCCGCAAAATATCACTATAATCTGGCGTCGCATGGTTTTCCTGATCGTTGAATTTTTCATCTTCTCTCGCTAGCAAAGACTCTCGTGCCTGTGTCCCATCTTAACCGCTCGTCGCCGGTCTGGCTGTTTGACCTCGACAACACGCTGCACAATGCCTCGCATGCCATTTTCCCCACCATCACGGCCAATATGAACACGTATATTGCCCGCGTACTGGGCGACGGTGTGACGCCGGCCGACGATGCCATCGTCAATGCGGCGCGCGCGGCCTACTGGCACCGTTACGGGGCCACCTTGCTGGGCATCGTCAAGCACCATCAGGTGCAGGCCGCGCATTTTTTGCACGAGACGCACGCCTTCGACGATTTGCGCGCCATGATACGCGCCGAGCGGGGGCTGGGGGCTTTACTCAAACGCCTGCCTGGCCGTAAAATTTTACTCACCAACGCGCCGCTGCGCTATTCGAGCGACGTGATGCGCCACCTGGGACTGCGCCAGCACTTTTCACACCACGTCGCCATCGAGGCGATGCAGGTACACCGCCAGCTGCGGCCCAAGCCATCGACACTGATGCTGCGCAAACTGATGCGCAAGCACCAGATCCGCCCCGGCCGCTGCATCCTGGTAGAAGACACCC
This sequence comes from Janthinobacterium sp. TND4EL3, assembly GCF_900156175.1. Lineage (GTDB taxonomy): Bacteria > Pseudomonadota > Gammaproteobacteria > Burkholderiales > Burkholderiaceae_D > Janthinobacterium. The sequence continues at coordinate 201,382 of NZ_FTMV01000001.1, read as the reverse complement.
TCGCCAACCTGAAGGGCGCAAAAAGACTGGGCCTGCGCACGGCCTGGGTCACGCAATACCTGAAAATGGCCGATCCGATCGGCGTGGCGAAGCTGCCCAAGGCGTTAAATCGCCCCGCTTACGTCGATGTCAAAGTAAAATCTGTCCGGCATTTGGCACGCCGCCTTCACCGTCTGCGTTGAAGGGGACTCCCGGGCTTGCGGCTGACGCCGGAAGCCGCACCGCTAGCGGCGGTGACGGACCTCCCCATCAAGGCAGCATTTTTTTAACGACAAGAGAAAATATGGCAAGCACACCGCCGGGCCAACGCAGGCTACAAATTCTTCAGGCCCTCGCCGCAATGCTGGAGCAGCCGAAAGGCGAAAAGATCACCACAGCCGCGCTGGCGGCCAGACTGGCCGTCTCGGAAGCGGCCCTGTACCGCCATTTCGCCAGCAAGGCGCAAATGTTCGAGGGGCTGATCGAATTCATCGAGTCGAGCGTCTTCGGCCTGATCAACCAGATCGCGGAAAAGCACAGCGACGGCATGACGCAGACGCGCGATATCATCGGCATGCTGCTCAATTTCGCCATCAGCAATCCGGGCATGACGCGCGTGCTGATCGGCGACGCCCTGGTCAATGAAGACGAGCGCCTGCAAGTGCGCATGAACCAGTTCTACGACCGCGTGGAACTGGCGCTCAAGCAGGCCTTGCGCGTGGCTGCCACGGAAGGCCATGGCAAGGAAAGCGAAGTGGCGGCGCGCGCCACGCTGATCGTCAGCTTCGTCATCGGACGCTGGCACCGCTACGCCAAGAGCGGCTTCAAGATCAACCCATCCCAGGAAGCGGCGCTGCAAATCGCCATGCTGCTGGGGTAAGTCACCGCCGCGGCTGTCCCCATGCATACCGACTGTTTCGCCCTGCTCGACGACGCCAGCACCCCGGGCGCCGCTTCGCGCCTGTACACGGGCCTGACGGCGGTCCTGCGGTGCAGCAAGGGGGAGCAGTGGCCAGCCCTGCTCGAGGGGCTGCAAGAGGCCTTAAATCGCGGCCAGTACGCCGTCAGCGTGTGCAGCTACGAGCTGGGCGCGCACTTGCTGGCCATGCCGCCGCGCGCCCCTGGCCCAGATGCGCCGCCGCTGGCGCAGGTGCTCGTCTTCGAACATTGCACGCAGCTGTCGCAGGACGACGTGGCACAGTGGCTGGCCGCGCGCGTCCACGCGGACGCCCCGCCGGCCGGTGTGGCAGATATCCGCGCCAATGTGGATCAGGCCGAATTCACGCAAGCACTGCAACACATCCACGACTACATCATGGCCGGCGACACTTATCAGGTCAACTATACGTATCGCTTGCGCTTCGACGCCTTCGGCTCACCCCTGGCCCTGTATGCGCGGCTGCGCGCGCGCCAGCCCGTGCCGTATGGCGCGCTGGTGATGCTGCCCGACGGCGGCGCCCTGCTGTCGCTGTCGCCGGAGCTGTTCGTGCGCCATGCGCAGGGCGAACTGACGGCGCGCCCGATGAAAGGCACGGCGCCGGCAGCCCCGCCTGAACAAACGGACGAAAACGCGCGCCGCGCCGCCGACCTGGCCAGCGACCCGAAGAACCGCGCGGAAAACCTGATGATCGTCGACCTGCTGCGCAACGACATCGGCCGCATCGCCGCCACGGGCTCCGTCAAGGTACCGGCCCTGTTCCAGGTGACGCGCTACAGCAGCGTGCTGCAGATGACGTCCACCGTGCAGGCGCGTTTGCGCGGCGATGCATCGCTGGCCGACATCTTCCAGGCCTTGTATCCGTGCGGCTCGATCACGGGCGCACCCAAGCGCCGCACCATGGAAATCATCGCCGAACTGGAGCCGGCGCCACGCGGCATCTACACGGGCGCCATCGGCTGGTTCGATCCGCCGGCCGCCGGCGCGGCCCACGCCGTAGGCGACTTTTGCATGTCCGTGCCCATCCGCACGCTTGCCCTGCAACCGGCTGGCCCCGGCGGCCTGCGGCGCGGCGAAATGGGCGTAGGCGCCGGCATCGTCCTCGACAGTGACCCGCACGAGGAATTTGCGGAATGCCAGCTCAAGGCCCGCTTCCTGACGGGGCTGAGCAACGACTTCGAACTGTTCGAGACCCTGCACGCCAGCCGCGCCGGCGGCTGCCGCCAGCAGGAGCGCCACCTGGCGCGCCTGGCCGCCTCCTGCGCCTACTTCGGTTTTCACTGGGATGCGGACGCGGCCCGCGCCGCGCTGCAGGCCGCCTGCGCCGCGCGCCCCGACGATGCGCCCTTCCGCCTGCGCCTGGCGCTGCGCCAGGATGGCCGGTTCACGGTGCAAAGCGGCGCCCTCAGCGCCTTGCCGGAGACGGTCAACGTCATGCTGGCGCCCGACGCCACCACAGCAGACGACCTGTTCCTGCGCCACAAGAGCAGCGTGCGCGCGCGCTATGACGCGGCGTGGCGCGCGGCCGAGGCGCAAGGGGGCTTCGACATGCTGTTCTTTAACGAGCGGGGCGAGCTGACGGAGGGCGGGCGCAGCAATGTCTTCGTCCGGCTGGACGGCCGCTGGCACACGCCGCCCCTGTCCTGCGGCCTGCTGCCCGGCGTGCAGCGCGCAACCATGCTGGCCGATCCTGCCTGGGATGCGCAGGAAACCATCATCACGCGCCCCATGCTGGCGCGCGCCGAGGCCATCGTCGTCTGCAATGCGCTGCGCGGGGCGCTGCCTGCTGCTCTTATTTAAAGATCCACACGCATCTCGTAGCCGCCGTAGATCATCCGCTTGCCATCGAACGGCAGCTTGGCCGGGTCCATCATCTCGGCCAGGCGCGGGTCTTTCATGACCTTGTCGTTGATTTCATCGCGCTTGGCGCGCGACTCATACACGATCCAGGAAAACACCACCACTTCGCCATCCTGCAAGTCCACCGCCTGCGGGAACGAAGTCAGCTTGCCCGGCTTGACATCGTCACCCACGCATTCGCGAAATTCCAGCGCCCCATACTCGCGCCAGACGGCGCCGCAGGCGCGCGACATGGCCAGGTAGGCATCGAGCTTGGCTTTCGGTACGGGCACCACAAATCCATCGACATACGCCATGATGATCTCCTTGATGATTGTTTTGACAAACACGAACATCCAGCTTAGGACAATGATGGCAAGACGACAAGCACGGCATTAAAAAAAAGCAGGCGCTCAAGCCTGCTTGTGTATCGGCAACTTACATCGCCAGCGCTTTTTCCACCGCGCCAACGAGCTTCTTGTCGTCCGGCGTCACCTTGCTGGGAAAGCTTTCCACCACTTTACCGTGGCGGTCGATCAGGTATTTATGGAAATTCCAGGCCGGGGTCTTGCCCGTCTGCTTGATCAGGTCCACATACAGCGGGTTCGGATTGGGGCCGGAGACGACGGACTTCGAAAACATGGGGAACTTCACGCCATAGGTGTTGTAGCAGAAATCGGCGATTTCCTTGCTGTTGCCCGGCTCCTGCTTGCCGAAATCGTTCGACGGGAAACCCAGCACCACCAGGCCCTTGCTGCCGTACTTGGCGTACAGCGCTTCCAGCCCTTCATACTGGTTGGTAAAACCGCAATAACTGGCCGTATTGACCACCAGCACGACCTTGCCCGCGTACTGGCACAGGTTTTGCGGCGCTTCATCCTGCAGGCGGTTGAAGGTCTGCTTGAGGATGGCGGGGCAGGCAGCGGGCGCGGCGACGGCGGTTTCAGCGGCATGGGCGGGCACGGCCAGGCTGGTGCCGGCGGCAAGGGTGGTCAGCGCAAACAGCTGGGCAAAGATCTTGGACATGAAGGGCACCATGGTCGAAAAGTAAAAAAACCATTCTATGCCAAACGCCGCGCACGCGTACAAGACGACCGACAACAGCAATAGCTTGAGCGATATCAACGACCGTGCAGTACTTTCCCAAAGCACAGTTTTTTTACCTATGCTCGGCCTTCCTGCCCTTGCCTTGTGGAGTTGCCATGCCCTTCCCGCACCTGACCGCGATACCCGCCGCCCTGCTGGCCGCCAGCCTGCTCATCCTGGCGCCAGCAAGCGCCCACGCCGCCACGGCTGCCAAAGCCGTCAAGCCCGCCGCGACCAAGGACGCCCCCGCCCTGCCCACCTACCAGGCCGACCTGAGCCAGACCACCGTGTCCGGCCTGTCCTCGGGCGGCTTCATGGCGGCGCAGTTTGCCGTCGCCTACTCGGCCACCGTCGCCGGCGCCGGCATCATCGCCGGCGGCCCGTATTTCTGCTCGGGCCAGCCGGGCCGCTTCCCGTATATTCCCTACCTGACGAATGCGCTGACCACCTGCATGAATCCAGGCAGCGCACAGGTGGCGCCGCCCGTCGCCAGCGAATTGCTGCGTGCGGCGAACGATTTTGCGCGCGACCGTCTCATCGACGACACGGCCAACCTGAAACGCCAGCGCGTGTATCTGTTCAGCGGAACGAAAGACCAGACCGTGACGCGGCCGGTGGTGGAACAGGTGGGAAAATTCTATCAACTGGCAGGCACGCCGGCGGCGCAGATCCGCTTCGTCGACACGCTAGGCGCGGGCCACGCCATTTTGACCGACAGCAATCAGGACAAGCCTTGCGCCGTAACGGAATCGCCGTTCATCAACGACTGCGACTACGTCCAGGCGCGCGACATCCTGCAGCACCTGTACCCGGACCTGCAACCGTCGTCGACCACCCTGACGGGCAAGCTGATCGCCTTCAACCAGCGCAGCTTCATCCAGAACGCCTACTCCAGCATGAACAATACGGGCTATGCCTACATCCCGAAAGCCTGCGACAGCGAAAGCTGCCGCGTGCACGTGGTGTTTCACGGCTGCCTGCAAACGACGCAAGCCATCGGCGACCGCTTCTATACCGGCACCGGCTACAACCAGGTGGCGGACGCCAACAAGATCATCGTGCTGTATCCGCAGGCCGAACCGAGCCCCGTCTATCCGTACAACCCGAAAGGCTGCTGGGATTTCTGGGGCTACACCAGCATCAACCCGATCGACCCGGATTTCTACCGCAAGAGCGGCACGCAGATGGAAGCGGTCAAGGGCATGCTGGACCGCCTCGCCGCGCGCCGCGGCTCGCGTTAAGCGGTCTTAGATGCCGCCCATGCAGATGTACTTGATGACGAGATAATCCTCGATACCGTAGGTCGACCCTTCGCGGCCCAGGCCCGATTGCTTGACGCCGCCGAAGGGGGCGATCTCGTTCGAGATCAGGCCCGTGTTGACGCCGACCATGCCCGTTTCCAGGCCTTCTGCCACGCGCCAGATGCGGCCGATGTCGCGCGAATAGAAGTAGGCGGCCAGACCAAATTCCGTGTTGTTGGCCAGGGCGATGACTTCTTCGTCGGTCTTGAAGCGGAACAGGGGCGCCAGCGGCCCGAAGGTTTCCTCGGTGGCCACGCGCATGTCGTTCGTCACGTCGGCGATGATGGTCGGCTCGAAGAAGCCATTGCCCAGTGCATGGCGCTTGCCGCCGGCCAGCAGGCGACCGCCCTTGCCCAGCGCATCGGCCACGTGCTCTTCCACCTTGGCGACGGCCTTGCCGTCGATCAGCGGGCCTTGCGTGACGCCTGCCTCAATGCCATTGCCGACCTTCAGCTTGGCCACGGCCGCCACCAGTTTCTCGGCGAACGCTTCATACACGCTGTCCTGCACGTACAGGCGGTTGGCGCACACGCAGGTCTGGCCTGCGTTGCGGTATTTCGAGGCGATGGCGCCTTCCACGGCCGCATCCAGGTCGGCGTCGTCGAAGACGATGAACGGCGCATTGCCGCCCAGTTCCAGCGACAGTTTCTTGATCGTCGGCGCGCACTGTTCCGCCAGCAAACGGCCCACTTGCGTGGAACCCGTAAACGTCAGTTTGCGCACGATGGGGTTCGACGTCATTTCGCCGCCAATCTCCTTCGGCGCGCCCGTGACGATGCTGAACACGCCGGCCGGCACGCCCGCGCGCTCGGCCAGCACGGCCAGCGCCAGCGCGGAAAACGGCGTCGCTTCGGCCGGCTTCAGGACCATCGGGCAGCCGGCGGCCAAGGCCGGGCCGACTTTGCGCGTGATCATGGCGGCGGGGAAATTCCACGGCGTGATGGCGGCGCACACGCCAATCGGCTCCTTGGTGATGACCAGGCGGCGGTCCGGCCATGGCGACTGCAGCGTATCGCCCGCCACGCGCTTGCCTTCCTCGGCAAACCACTCGATGAACGAGGCGCCGAACTGCACTTCGCCCTTCGCTTCCGGCAGGGGCTTGCCCTGCTCGGTAGTCATGATCAGCGCCAGGTCGTCGGCGTTTTCCAGGATCAGGTCATGCCAGCGGCGCAGCACGGCCGCGCGTTCCTTGGCCGTCTTCTTGCGCCAGGCGGGCCAGGCGGCATTGGCCGCCTCGATGGCGCGGCGCGTCTCGGCTGCGCCCATCAGGGGCACCGTGCCGATATGCTCGCCGGTGGCGGGATTGCTCACATTAATCGTCTGGCCACCATCGGCGTCCATCCAGGCTCCATTCACGTAAGCCTGGTGACGCAACAAGGTAGGATCTTTCAACTGCAGCATATGGATCTCCGGTCTGGTTTGAATTATCGACGAGGGATACTATGCCACAGCGCGGCCGATTCCGCAGGCGCAGCGTTGAACGGCCCTCGCCTCTACTCGACCTTGAAAGACGACAGTTTCGGGTCCGGCGGCGGATAGCCGAGCTTCATCGCCTGCAGGGTTTCCAGCAGCAGCGAGGCCACCACCAGGTTACGCTGCGTCTTGGAATTGGATGGCACCACGTACCACGGCGCGTGATCGGCATCCGTCTCGCGGATCGCCGTTTCATAGGCGCGCTGGTAGCCATCCCACTTCTTGCGCTGGGCGATATCGTTGGGATCGAACTTCCACTGACGGTCGGGATCGTCGAGCCGCTCCTGCAGCCGCCCCCGCTGCTCGTCCTTGGAAATATGCAGGAAGACTTTCAGGATCACGGTGCCCGTTTCGCTCAGCATGCGCTCGAAATCGCGGATCTGCGCGTAGCGGCGCTGGCATTCGGCCTTGTCGATCATGTCCTGCACGCGCGTGATCAGTACATCCTCGTAATGGCTGCGGTTGAAGATGGCGATCTCGCCCTTGACGGGCACGTGCTGGTGCACGCGCCACAGGTAGTCGTGCGCCAGTTCGATATCGGTCGGGCCCTTGAACGCCACGGCGCGGATGCCCATCGGGTTGATATTGCTGAAGATGGCCTTCACCGTGCCATCCTTGCCCGAGGTATCCATGCCCTGCAGGACCAGCAACACCTTCTTTTTGTGCTGCGCATACAGCATGCTCTGGCACTCGGCGATCTGCGCCGTCAGTGCCACGGTTTCCTCGCGGTCCAGCGCCTTGCACTGGGCCGGCGTCAGCTTCTTGTTGGCCGCCTTGGTGGCGGCGCCCAGCAGGCGCTTGCCGGCGAAGTCCTCGTTCAGTTCAAAACCGTGGCCGGCGCGAAATTGCGTGCGCGCCTTCATGCCGCCACCGCCAGCTTGCGGTGCTCGATTTTTGTGCAGTGGTCCATCACCACCTCCAGGCCCGCCGCCCGCGCCAGCTGCGCCGCCTGCTCGTTGATGACGTCGAGCTGCAGCCACAAACAGCCCGCCTTGACGGCGATGGCTTCCTCGGCGATGGGCAGGATATCCGCCGGCTTGCGGAAACAGTCGACGATGTCGATGCGCGCCGGCGCGACGGCAGCCGCAGCCTCCGCCAGGGTGGCATAGGCGCGCTGGCCCAGCACGTCGCGCCCGGCCAGGGCCGGATTGACGGGCAGCACGCGGTAACCATGCCGTAGAAGGTAATCGGCCACCTCGTGGCTGGCGCGTTCGAGCTTGTCGGACATGCCGACGATGGCGATGATGCGGCTGTCTTGCAGGATGCGGGCGATGTTGGGCATATTCGGGTCGTGGTTAAGCGTGCGACATTGCCCGTCTAGCGTAGCAGATTCCCGTCCCGCCGGGAGTTAAGTAACCCCCAATAAATTATTGTGATTTCTGACTTCCATAATCGGCGCTCTGCGGCGTTGCCCGCTGCTAGCAGTGCTCGCACTGCGTCGCAGCAGTCGCCTTGCATAGCATCCGGTTCTGTTCGTCATAAATTGACAATAATTTCCTGAGGATTACTTAGCCAGAAGACTTAGCCGCACGCACGGCCGCCATCTGCGCGACAAAAGCCTGCGCGCGCGCCGTCACGGCCGCGTAATCGCCCGTGGCGCCCGGACCACTGAGGCTGCTGCCGATGCCCACGGCCACGGCGCCGCTGGCAAACCATGCATGCAGGTTCTCCACCGTCACGCCGCCCGTCGGCATCAGCGGCGCTTGCGGCAGGGGCGCGCGCAGGGCCTTGATGTAGGCGGGGCCGAACATCTCGGCGGGGAAGACCTTGACGATGTCGGCGCCCGCCTGCAGGGCCGTGACGATCTCCGTCGGCGTCATCGCCCCCGGCATGGACAGCACCTGGTAGCGCTGGCACAGTGTAATGGTTTCCACGTTCACGCCGGGCGAAATGATGAACTGGGCGCCGGCCAGGATGGCGGCGCGCGCCGTCTCCGTATCGAGCACCGTGCCCGCGCCCAGCAGCACGTCATGGCCGTGGCGTTCGCGCAAGGTGCGCAGCACGCCCAGGGTATCGGGCGTGGTGAACGCCACTTCCAGCGCCGTGATGCCGCCGGCGATGCACGCCTCGGCGATCTGCAGCGCCGCATCGGGCGAGGCGGCGCGCACGATACCGACCATGCCCCGATCGAGGATGCCATTGAAAACCACGTGCTTTTGCATCTGCTCTCTCCTGTCAGGCCGGCAGGGCGCCAAAGCGCACTTCCGGCAAACCGCGCACGCCCACCTGGCGCGCATGAAACAATCCGCCGGCCAGCGGTTCGCCCGCCAGCTGGGCCGGGGTCAAGCTTTCCTGCGCCGTCGTGACGAACAATTCGTCGTAGTGCGGGCCGCCCAGGCTCACGCAGCTGGGCTGCGAGACGGGCAAGGCTATCGCCCGTTCGACGCTGCCGTCCGGCGCGAAGCGCAAGACCCTGCCGGCGCCCCACTGCGCGCTCCACAAGTGGTCATCCGCATCGATGGTGGCGCCGTCGGCGGCACCCGGCCCCGGATCGAGCACGGCAAACACGCGCACCCGGCTGGCGTCGCCGCCCAGGTAATCATCCCAGCGGTAGATCGCCTTCTTCATCGAATCGCAGAAATACATGGCCCTGCCATCGACGCTGAAGCAGATGCTGTTCGAGATGGCGATCTGCGGCAGCGGCAGCCGTTCCAGGCTCAAGTCCAGGTTGAGGCGGTAGAAGCTGGCGATGGCATCGCGGCACGGGCGTTCATCGAGCGTGCCGAAGACAAAGCGTCCCTGGCGGTCGCAGCGGCCATCATTCAGGCGCGTCATGGGCAGGTCGCCCTCCACCGTGTGCAAGGGCGTGACGGCCCCGCTGCGCGCGTCGAACCACGCCAGGCGCGAGGCCAGGCCCAGCAGCAGCACGTCGTCGCGCTCCGTCAGCGCGAAACAGGCCAGGCGCTCGGGCATGTCCCAACGCTGGCGTTCGCCCGTGGCCAGCACCAGCGCATGCAGCTGGCAGCCTTCGATATTCGTCCAGAAAACGCGGCCGCTGCGTTCGCACCAGCGCACGCCCTCGCCCAGGAAATTCTGCGCATCGACCAGTAATTGTGCCTGTGTCCCCATCATTTTTCCTTTATTAACTTAACGCATGATAAAACCGTCGCGAGCGGAAGTCAGTTGTGGCCGAGACGCGCAACTGTGCTTGAGCACAGTGAGCATCGAGGCCGCAAATGACGACGCGCAGCAGGTTTGATCGTGCGTTATCAATGTGACTCGCGCGGAACGGCCGAACCGCGGCAGCCGACGAGGAAATCGAGGTCCGCGCCTTCGTCGGCCTGCGTCACGTGCTTGATGTACATGGACTGGTAGCCGCCCTTCATGGCCGGTGGCGGCGCGCTCCACTCGGCGCGCCGGCGCGCCAGCTCGGCCTCGTCGACGTCCAGGTGCAAGCGCCGTCCCGCCACGTCCAGTTCGATCATGTCGCCGTCGCGCACCAGCGCCAGCGGCCCGCCCACGGCCGCTTCCGGGGCCACGTGCAGCACCACCGTGCCGTAGGCCGTGCCGCTCATGCGCGCGTCCGAGATGCGCACCATGTCGCGCACGCCCTGCTCCAGCAGTTTTTTCGGCAATCCCATATTGCCCACTTCGGCCATGCCCGGATAGCCCTGCGGGCCGCAATTTTGCAGCACCATCACGCAGCTGGCGTCGATGTCGAGCGCGGGATCGTCGACGCGCTTTTTGTAATGCTCGATGCTGTTGAAGACGACGGCGCGGCCACGGTGCTGCATCAGCTCGGGCGAGGCGGCCGAGGGCTTGATGACGGCGCCGCGCGGGGCCAGGTTGCCCTGCAGGACGGCGATGCCGCCTTCGTCCTTGAATGGCTGCGCCAGCGGCGTGATTACTTCGGGATTGAAATTTTCCGCCTCGGCCACGTTGACGGCCATGGTCGCGCCCGTGACGGTGAGCGCCTCGCCATGCAATTTTCCCAGCAGGTCGCGGATGATCACGGGCAGGCCGCCAGCATAGTAAAAGTCTTCCATCAGGTACTGGCCCGACGGCATCAGGTTGAGCAAACAGGGAATGTCGCGGCCCAGGCGGTCCCAGTCGCCCAGGCGCATGTCCACGCCGATGCGCCCGGCAATGGCCAGCAGGTGGATCACGGCATTGGTCGAGCCGCCGATGGCGCCATTGACCATGATGGCGTTTTCAAACGCTTCGCGCGTGAGGATCTGCGACAGTTTCAGGTCTTCATGCACCATGTCGACGATGCGCCGGCCCGTCAGCTGCGCCTGCAGCTTGCGGCGCGCATCGACGGCGGGAATGGCCGCGTTGCCGGGCAGGGTCACGCCCAGCGCTTCGACCATGCTGGCCATGGTCGATGCCGTGCCCATGGTCATGCAGTGGCCGGCGGAGCGCGACATGCACGATTCGGCCTGCTTGAATTCGTTTGAGGTCATGCGCCCGGCGCGCACGTCTTCGGAAAACTTCCACACGTCCGTGCCCGAGCCGATCGGCTTGCCCCGGTAATTCCCGTTCAGCATGGGGCCGCCCGACAGCACGATGGTGGGCAAATCCACGCTGGCCGCGCCCATCAGCAAGGCCGGTGTGGTCTTGTCGCAGCCCGTCAGCAGCACCACGCCGTCGATCGGGTTGGCGCGGATCGATTCCTCGACATCCATGCTGGCCAGGTTACGGAACAGCATGGCCGTCGGGCGCAGATTCGTCTCGCCCAGTGACATGACGGGAAATTCGACGGGAAAGCCGCCCGCTTCGAGCACGCCGCGCTTGACCATCTCGGCCAGGTCGCGAAAATGGCCATTGCAGGGCGTCAGTTCGGACCAGGTATTGCAGATGCCGATGACGGGACGGCCATCGAAAGCGTCGCCGGGATAACCCTGGTTCTTCATCCAGCTGCGGTGAATGAAACTGTCCTTGTCATCGCCGCCAAACCACGCTTGCGAACGCAAGGGACGCTTGTTCTTGTTGCTGCTCATACGGTCTCCTGCGGGGAAATCAAGCCGCGCGCGGCGGCGATCAGCAGCGCACCGTGACCGGCCAGATGGTCTTGCTGCTGGTCGTCGACGATGATGCGCTTGCCATAAAAAAATCCGTGTTCCTCGATCAGCAGCCCGAGCGCCTGGCGCAGCATGGGCTTGCCGGTAATGACGAGCGGCGTATCGGGCCGCATCTGGATGGCGGTGCTGTTGCGCAGCGCCAGCAGGTCGCCGCTGAGGACGGCGCCCATCAGGAAATTGGCCCGCTCGTTGCATTCGATGGCGCTGAACTGGCCCAGGGTGCGCACGCTGAAGCAGGCGCGCGCCAGCCCCGTTTTTTGCGCCGCGGCCGCGCCGGCCAGCAGCATTTTCGGCACCAGGGTCTGGGCAAAACCGCCATCGACCGATTGCTTGATCAGGGTGTGCTGCGTGATCGCCTGCAGCAATTCCCCGGCGATGGTGGTGCTGCAGCCGAGGATGCGGCGCTGCTCGTCGACGCTGATCAGTTTGGTATGCGAACCGGGCATGATCAGGGTCGCCGCGCCGCGCAACTGCAGGCGCTCGAGCAGCGCGACGACTTCCGTCTCTTCGCCGCGCATCATGTCCATCGCTTCGACGTTATGCAGGCCGACGGCGCCATGCTGGTTGCGCACGCCGGGAATCAGCCACAGGGGCTGCGCCAGCACGTCGGGCAAGTCCACCGCATGCATGCCTTGGGCCAGCTGGGCCAGGCCGGCGGGCGCGGGCAAATGCGGCACTTCCTGTACCCCCATGGGCGAACTGATCATGCCCGAAGCGAGCGCCAGGTCCACGGCCGACGGCGCGATGCCGGCGCTGGCCAGCACGCTGGCGATGGTGTCGCGCAGCGCCTGTTTCAGCGCGCCGTTATGGCCATCGATGGCGGTATTGCGCACGCCCGTTTCCAGCTGCGCCTGGGCGACGACGGCACCGCCGCGCCACAGCAAGGTACGCGTATTGGTGGTGCCGGCATCGATGGTGAGTATGTTCATGGGCAGGTTCGCAGCGTCGGTAAGGGCAAAAATAAATGAGGGAAAAACTACCTCATGGTAGAACTGCCCCGCATATCTGACCAATCACTTATTTGACATCATTGATACCGGTTCGGATATGTCAAACGCATCGATATCCTGCACGCCCAAACGGTAGGCGAGCTGGAACCGCTTCACCTGTCCCGGCTGCAATTGCACGCCCTGCGCCAGCAGGGAAAAACAGCGCGCATCGGAATACAGATGGCAGCTGTCCTGGGTGCTGGAAAAACGCAGGACGCGGCCCGAGGCGGGGTCGGCAACCCGCGCCGCCTCGCGCAGCTGGCCGCTGCCCGTCCAGTAAAAGTCATGCCGGAATCCCGCCGATTGCGCCAGCGCGGGCCAGGCCAGGCGCGAAGCGAGCGGCGCCGGCTGGCGGAAGTCAAACGCGCTGCCGGCCACATCGAGCGCAGCGTCGCCCGCGCAGCCGCCGGACCAAGGCCGGTAACGGTCCGCCGCCAGACGCAGCACATGGTCGCCCACGGCGGCGCGGCCGCCCTGCAGATTGAAGCGGGGCGCGGCAAGCGCAAAACGGGAAACCGCATCGGCCGTGGCGGCGCAGTCCAGGTGCAGGCTGCCATCGTCGTCAAGCCGGTAGGCCAGTCGCACCGACAGGCCGTCCTGCGCCAGGCGCAGCAGCAAGCAGCCGTCGTCCGGCGGGTCGCACCGCCAGCCCGTGGACGCGTGCGCCGCAGAGGGTGCCGCGCCCAGCACGTCGGCCAGGCGGCCATAACGGTCGGGCGCCCACCAGGCCCGCACGCTGGCATCGTGCGCGTCGATAGCCACGCGCATGCCGCGCGCATTGCGCAGCAGATGCATCATGGTGCCTGCCCGGGCGCTGGCGGCGGCCGGCTGCGCTGCTGGAATTCGCGCGGCGTGCAGCCGAGTTCGCGCTTGAAGACCGCATGCATGTACTGCACCGTGGTAAAGCCGCAACGCACGGCCACCTCGGCCACCTGTCCCGGACCGCGCGCCAGCAGGGTCTTGGCCGCATCGAGCTTGAAATGCAGGATCTCGTCGTGCACGCTGCGCCCCAGCTCGTGGCGGAAGTGCGCTTCGAGCGAAGAGCGCGACACGCCCACGTAATCGGCAACCTGCTCCGTCTTGATGCCCTGGCAGGCGTACTGGCGGATGAAGTGGCGCGCCTGCATCACCTGCGGATGCTGGAAGGGCTGGTGGCGCGTGGACGCGAGCACGTTCAGGCCGGCCGGCGGCACGAGGATGCGCGTGCCGGACAGGCGCGCGCCGTTGAGCATCTGGTGCAGCAAATGCGCGGCCGTGCGGCCCATTTCCTCGGTGCCCTGGATCACGGAACTCAAGGGAATGCGCGTAAGCATGCGTGCCAGCGGGTCGTTGTCGATGCCGATCAGGGCCACTTGCTCCGGCACGGCGATCCCCGCGTGCATGCACGCTTGCAGCAGCTGGCGCGCGCGCGCATCGCTCACGGCGATGATGCCGACGGGCTTTTCCAGGCTGTTGAGCCAGGCGATCTGCTGCTCCACCGCCTCGTCCCAAGACGGCGCGCTGGTGGCCACGCCCCGGTACACGTCGGCGCGCATGTGGTCGCGCTCCATCAGGGCGCAAAACGCTGTTTCCCGTTCCTGCGCCCAGCGGTTGACATCGGCCTCGGGCAGGCTGAAACAGGCAAAGCGGCTCAGGCCCGCTACCACCAGGTGTTCATAGGCCAGCTTGACGATCTTGAAATTATCGGTCGCCACATACGGGATGCCGGCCGGGTAATCGTCCTCGCGCGCATACGAGCCGCCCACGGCCACCACGGGCAGGCGGCTGTTTGACAGCGCCGCGCAGACGGCGGGATCGTCGAAATCGGCGATGATGCCGTCGCCCTGCCAGCGCTCGATGCCGGGCAGGCGGCAGCGGAAATCCTCTTCCAGGAACAGGTCCCACGACACGCGCGTGGTGTTCAGGTAGGCGGCGATGCCCGCGATGATGTCGCGGTCGTAGATTTTATTCCCGTTAAACAGCAGCGCGATCCGGTGCGCGGTCGGCATCTTCATGGTGTCTCCTCCCGTGCCAGATCGTTTCACGGCTATCTGCGTCCGGCTCGCGTGCTGACATCGACCCACACGGCGAGGGTGAGGATACTGCCTTTCACGATCATCTGCCAGTAGGTGTCCACGTCCAGCATGGACATGCCGTTATCGAGGCTGGCCATGACCAGCGCGCCGATCAGGGCGCCGTACACGGTGCCCGAGCCGCCGCGCATCGAGGTGCCCCCGATGAAGCAGGCAGCGATGGCGTCGAGTTCGCTGAAGGTGCCGGCCGACGGCGAACCGGCCGCCAGGCGGCCCGTGTTGATCAGGCCAGCGAGCGCGCACATCAGGCCCATGATGCCGAAGATCCACAGCTTGACGGCTTTGACGTTGATGCCGGACAGGCGCGTCGCTTCCATATTGCTGCCGACGGCGTAGATGCGGCGGCCGAACACGGTCTGGCTGGTGATGTAGCTGAACAGTCCCAGCAAGGCCAGCAGCAGCAGCACGGGCAGCGGAATGCCTTCATAGCCGTTCAGGGTCCGCACGAAGGCATACAGCACGGCGCCGATGACGGCCAGGCGCAGGCCGTCCGCCCACGGCGCCGTCTGCGGCAAGCCGTGCTGCGCGCGGCTGGCGCGCGCGCGCCACGTCAGGAAGGCGGCCAGCAGGAACAGGCCGATGCCCAGCACGATGCCGGGCACCGCGGGCAGGTAGCCCTGCCCCAGGTAGACCATCGGCTCGGAGACGGGCGCGATCGTGATGCCGCCCGTGATGCCCAGCAGGATGCCCCGATACGCGAGCATGCCGCCCAGGCCGACGATGAAGGACGGGATGCCCCGGTACGCCGTCAGGTAGCCATTCAAGAGGCCGATCACCAGGCCGCAGCCCAGCACCGCCATCAGGTTCAGCGCCAGCGGCCAGTGCTGCGTGACGTCCAGCACGGCGGCGATGCCGCCGAGTAGCCCCAGCAGGGAGCCGATCGACAGGTCGATCTCGCCGGCGATAATCACCAGCACCATGCCGCAGGCGAGGATGCCGGTGACGGACATCTGGCGCAGCAGGTTCGACAGGTTGCGCGGCGTGAGGAAGCTGCCCTCCGTTTTCCACGAAAAGAAGGCCCAGATCAGCGCCACGGCGATCAGCAGGGCCAGCATCTTGTATTGGGTGAACAGCTGTTTGATACTGTGCGGTTTCATGCTGCGGGTTCCTTGTTTGCGGTGTTGGCGGCGGGCGCCGGGCGCTGGTCCAGCGCCGCCGCCAGCACGGTTTCCTGGCTCAGGCCATCGTTGATAAAGTCGCCGCGCAGGCGGCCTTCGCCCATCACCAGCACGCGGTCGGACACGCCCAGCACTTCGGCCAGTTCCGACGAGACCATGATGATGGCCACGCCCCGGTCGGCCAGCGCCAGCATCAGTTTGTAGATTTCATATTTGGCGCCTACGTCCACGCCGCGCGTGGGCTCGTCGAGGATCAGCACGCGCGGGCGCGTCAGCAGCATCTTGGCCAGCACGGCCTTTTGCTGGTTGCCGCCCGACAGGCTCGTAATGGGCAGCGACGGGCTGGCCGCCTTCAGTTCCAGCTGCGCGATCTCGCCGCGCACGGCCTTCAATTCCGCCTCGCCATCGATGCGCGTGGCGCGCGCAAATTCCTCCAGCACGGCCAGGGTGATGTTCTGCCCCACGTCCAGATCCGGCACGATGCCGTGGTGCTTGCGGTCTTCCGGCACCATGGCCAGGCCCATGGAAATCGCCTTTTGCGGGGACGAAGTGTCGATGCGGCGGCCATCGAGCCACACTTCGGCCTGGCACGGCCCCTGGTAGGCGCCGAACAGGGCCGAGACGAGCTCCGTGCGCCCTGCCCCCACCAGGCCGGCGATGCCGAGGATCTCGCCCTTGCGCAGGGTGAACGACACATCGTCGACCCGCTTGCGCTGCGGGTTGTCGGCGTCGATGCACGTCACGTGGCGCGCCTCGAACAGCACTTCGCCGATGGCGCCTTTTTTCTCAGGCGAGCGCTGCGGATACAGCTGGCTCATTTCGCGGCCCACCATTTGCGCGATGATGCGCTCGACGTTCATCTGCGCCATCGGCGTGGTGGCGATATGCTTGCCGTCGCGGATGACGACGATGGTGTCGCAGATGGCCGCCACTTCATCGAGCTTGTGAGAAATGTAGATGCAGGTGACGCCCTTGGCCTTCAGCGCGCGCAGGATATCGAGCAGCACGGCGATTTCCGAGGCCGTCAGCGACGACGACGGCTCGTCGAGTATCAGCAATCGCGCGTTCTTGTTGAGCGCCTTGGCGATTTCCACCAGCTGCTGGTGGCCGCCGCCATAGTTCATGACCGGCATCGCCACGTTCAGCTCGGGTATCTTCAATTCGCGCAGCAGCTCGTCGGCGCGCTTGTACATGGCCGCGTAATGCATGCGCCCGCCGGGCAAGGTAAGCTCGCGGCCCATGAAGATATTCTCGGCCACGGACAACTGCGGCACCAGCATCAGTTCCTGGTGGATGATGATGATGCCCGCGTCTTCCGTGTCGCGGATCGATTGCGCGCGCAGGGGCTGGCCATCCCACAGGATCTCGCCGTCCCAGGTGCCGTGCGGGTACACGCCGGAAAGCACCTTCATCAGGGTCGACTTGCCGGCGCCATTCTCGCCGCACAAGCCGATGCACTCGCCGGCCCGCACCTGGAGGTCGATGCCGTCGAGCGCGCGGACACCGCCAAACTGTTTGACGATGCCTTTCATTTCAAGCAAAAATTCAGACATCTGAGCTCACATTCATTGACCAGGAAGAAGGCGTAGGTCGGGTTAGCGCGCAGCGCGTAACCCGACACCACCACTTAATTAGCCAGCTGCGCCTTGGTATAGAAGCCGTCGTCGACGAGAATGTTCACATTCGCCTTGGTCAAGGGCGTGGGTTTGAGCAGCACGGTGCTGACTTTTTTCAGGCCGTTGTCATAGCTGGAGTTGTAGGCCGGCTTTTCATTGCGTGCCAGTTGCACGGCCAGCTTGGCCGCTTCGGCGGCGATGGTTTTCAGGGGTTTGTAGACGGTCATCGACTGCGTGCCGGCGATGACGCGTTTGACCGCCGCCAGATCGGCGTCCTGGCCCGAGACAGGCACCTTGCCGGCCAGTTTTTGCGCGGCCAGGGCCTGGATGGCGCCGCCGGCCGTGCCGTCGTTCGAGGCGACGATGGCGTCGATCTTGTTGCCGTTGGCCGTCAGCGCGTTTTCCACGATGGACAGCGCTTCGGTGGCGCTCCAGTCCTTCACCCACTGCTGGCCGACGATCTTGATGTCGCCCTTGTCGATGAACGGTTTGAGCACCTTCATCTGGCCTTCGCGCAGCATCTTGGCGTTGTTGTCGGTCGGCGAACCGCCCAGCAAATAGTAATTGCCCTTCGGCTGCAGCTTGGTCACGCCTTCGGCCTGCATTTCGCCCACTTTCTCGTTGTCGAACGAGATATACGCATCGATATCGGCGTTCAGGATCAGGCGGTCATACGACAGCACCTTGATGCCGGCCTTTTTCGCTTCCTTGACGGTGTTGTTGAGCACCGTGGCGTTGAACGGCACGATCACCAGCACATCCACGCCGCGCGAGATCAGGTTTTCGATCTGCGAAATCTGGCGCTGCTCGCTGGCGTCGGCCGACTGCACGAAGACCTTGGCGCCCTGCTTTTCGGCGGCGGCGATGAAGAAATCGCGGTCGCGCGTCCAGCGTTCCACGCGCAAGTCGTCGATGGAAAAACCGATCTTCGGGTTTTTCGCATCGGCCAGGGCGGCGCTGCTGCTCAATGCCAGCATGGCGGTCATGATGGCTGCACTGATGATCTTGTTCATTGTGTGTCTCCTTGTGGATTTTATTAACAACGTTTTTTGAACTGCGGGGTACTTCTAAAATCACGTCGGGTTACGCGCGCAGCGCTAACCCGACCTACGTGCTGCGACTGCTAATGGTTGTGACGCGGCAGGGTCTGGCCCACGGCGCGGTATTTCAGGGCCAGTTCCATGCAGGCGCCCGTTTCGAGCTGGCCCACGCTGGCGCGGTAGATTTCCTGCCACGGCGTGGCGCTGTCGTTGACGGGCGGCGGCAGTTCCTGGGCGCGGCGCGCCAGTTCCTGTGCATCAACCAGCATGCCGCACTGGCCCCCGTTCAGGTCCACGCGGATGATGTCGCCCGTGCGCAACAGCGCCAGGCCGCCGCCGACGGCGCTTTCCGGCGACGCGTTCAGGATCGAGGGGCTGTCCGAGGTGCCCGACTGGCGCCCGTCGCCCAGGGTTGGCAGGTTCAAAATGCCGGCCTTCAGCAAGGCGTCGGGCGGCTGCATGTTGACCACCTCGGCCGAACCGGGCCAGCCCACGGGACCGGCGCCGCGCATGACCAGCATGCAGCTGTCGTCGATATTGAGCGCCGGGTCGTTGATGCGCGCGTGATAGTCGCTTGAACCGTCAAAGACGATGGCGCGCGCCTCGAACACGCCCTCGCTGCCGGGGCGCGAAAGGTAGCGCTCGCGGAAAGCGGGCGAGATCACGCTGGTCTTCATGATGGCGAAGTCGAACAGGTTGCCCTGCAAGGCCATGAAACCGGCCTTTTCCTTCAGCGGCGCGGCAAACGGGCGGATCATCTCGCGGTCCGCGCTCTCGCGGCCTTGCAAGTTGGCCGCCATGCTCTGGCCAGTGACCGTCAAGCGGTCCGCGTGCAGCAGGCCCGCCTGCTGCAGCTCCCACATCACGGCCGGCACGCCGCCGGCGCGGTGGAAGCGCTCGCCCAGATACTTCCCGGCCGGCTGCATGTTCAACAGCAGCGGCACGTCGTAGCCGTGCGCCATCCAGTCGCTCGAGTGCAATGCCACGCCCGCATGGCGCGCCATGGCCATCAGGTGCGGCTGGGCGTTGGTGGAGCCGCCGATGGCCGCGTTGACGATGATGGCGTCCAGGAAGGCCTCGCGCGTGAGGATGCTTGAAGGACGGACGTCCTCGAACGCCATGTCGACGATGCGGCGCCCCGTTGCATAGGCGATCTGGCCACGCTCGCGGTACGGCGCGGGGATGGCCGAGCAGCCCGTCAGGGACATGCCCAGCGCCTCGGCCAGCGCATTCATGGTCGATGCCGTGCCCATCGTGTTGCAGTGGCCGGCCGACGGCGCCGAGGCGGCGGCGATCTGCAGGAATTTGTCATTGTCGATCAAGCCGGCGGACAGCTGGCGGCGGCCCTTCCAGATGGCCGCGCCGGAGCCGACCAGTTCGCCGTCCATCCAGCCGTCAAGCATGGGGCCGCCCGACAGCACGATGGCGGGAATGTCCACCGTGGCGGCGGCCATCAATTGCGCCGGCGTGGTCTTGTCGCAGCCCGTCGTCAGCACCACGGCGTCGATCGGATAGCCATGCAGGATTTCCACCAGACCCAGATACGCGAGGTTGCGGTCCAGCGCGGCCGTGGGACGGCGGCAGTTCTCGAAAATCGGGTGCAGCGGGAATTCCATCGGGATGCCGCCCGCGTCGCGGATGCCGTCGCGCACGCGCTGGGCCAGCTCCAGGTGGATGCGGTTGCAGGGACTGATATCGCTGCCGCTTTGCGCAATGCCGATGATGGGCCGGCCCGAACGCAGTTCCTCGGCCGTGATACCGTAGTTCATGAAGCGCTCGAGGTACAGCGCCGTCATGTCGATGTGGTCGGGATTGTCGAACCAGTCCTGCGAGCGGAAGCGCCGCGCCTGGCGGTTGCCTGGGGTGCTCATGCGCCGTACCAGCCTGCGTCGACATAGTATTCGCGTCCCGCGCACTTGGCCGCGTTGTCGGACGCGAGGAACAGCGCCAGCGCCGCCACGTCTTCCGGCTCCACGCGCAGCTGCAGGCATTGTCCCTGCAGGATCACGGCTTCCGCTTCCGGCGTATGCCACAGCCGCTCCTGGCGCGGCGTACGCACGGCGCCGGGAATGATGCAGTTGACGCGGATGCCGTCGGCACCCAGGTCGCGCGCCAAGCCGCGCGTCAGGCCCTCGATGCCGGCTTTCGCCGTCATGTAGATCGACAGGTTGGCCTGCGCCAGGTGCCAGGAAATCGAGCCCAGGTTGAGGATCACGCCGCTGCCCTTGGCGCGCATGGCCGGCGCCACTGCCTGGGCGCAGAAATACTGGTGGCGCAGGTTGACGGCCATGCGCTCGTCCCAGTAGACGGGCGTGACGTCCTGCAGCTGGTGGCGGTCGTCATTGGCCGCGTTGTTGATGAGGATATCCGTGGCGCCCGCGCTGTGTTCAATCTCGGCGAAGGTGGCGGCCAGGGCTGCCAGGTCCGTCAGGTCGCAATAGCGGAACACGGGCGGCTGCGGCAGGTGGGCCAGCTTTTCCTGCAGCGCCAGCGACGCTTCGCGGGCGATGTCGAGGAAGGTGACGTGGGCGCCCTGGCGCGCGAACGCCTCGACGATGGCCACGCCGATGCCGGTGCCGCCGCCCGTGATGACGACGCGCTGGCCTGCCAGGCTGGGGTAAGTTGCATGCTGCATGGTATCTCTCTTTTTAGGAACGCTTAACCAAACCTACTGCGCGTCGAGATTTGCGGCCTCCGATGCTCACTGTGCATGCGCACAGCTCCGCTTCTCAGCCACAACTCTCATCCGCTCGCTACGGTTTTGTTAAAGGTTCGAAGTTAATAAATAATTAAAGCAAACCGCGGCGGGCCAGGTTCTGGTACAGCGCGCGCACGCCGAACGTCCAGGGGGCAATCGCATCGCAGCGCTGCACTTCGTTGACCAGCGCGCCCAGCGCGGCGCTGGCAATCGTCACGCGGTCGCCCAGGTGGTGCGTGAAGCCGCCACCCTGCGCGCCACGGTCCTTCACGGGCGAGAACATGGTCCCCAGGAACAGCATGAAGCCGTCCGGGTATTGGTGGTACTGGCCTGCCGTCTGGCGCACCAGGTCGAGCGGGTCGCGGCTGATCTCACGCATGAAGCTGGCGCCTTCGAGCACAAAGCCGTCGTCCCCGCCCTCGATCAGCAGCGACACTTCCGCCTGGCGCACGGTGTCGAGCGTAAAGCCTTCGTCGAACAGGCGGATGAAGGGGCCGATGGCGCAGGAGCCGTTGTTATCCTTGGCCTTGCCCAGCAAGAGGGCGCTGCGCCCTTCGATATCGCGCAGGTTGACGTCGTTGCCCAAGGTCGCCCCCAGCACCTCGCCGCGGCTGTTGACAGCCAGGACGATCTCCGGCTCCGGGTTGTTCCAGGCGGACGATGGCAGCAAGCCCACCTGCGCGCCGCAGCCCACCGACGACATCGGCTGCGCCTTGGTAAACACTTCCGCATCGGGACCGATACCCACTTCCATGTATTGCGACCAGGCGCCGCGCTGCTGCAGCTGCTGTTTCAGGCGCTGCGCCGCCTCCGAGCCGGGTTTCAAGGCCGACAAATCGCCGCCCAGGGTCATTTGCAGCGCAGTGCGCAAGCTCGCGGCGCGCGCCGCGTCGCCACCCGCCTGTTCCTCGATCACCCGTTCCAACAAGCTGACGGCGAAGGTCACGCCGCAGGCCTTCACGGCCTGCAGGTCGCACGGCGCCAGCAGCAAAGGCTCGCCGGCCGGCGCGGCCAGCGCCTGATCCAGCAGCGCCTGCACGGGGCCGAGCGCGATGCCGGGCGCATGGCGGGCGATATCGAGCGCATCGCTGCGTTCGAACAGCTCGGCCACCGTCGCCACCGTCTGCGTGATGTCGACCACCTCGCCGCCGCGCACGGCGACGACGCAGGGGCCGTCGCGCCAGAGACGGCCGACGAGGAGGGCCTGCGCCAGGTCGGCGGGCAACAGGGAGGCGGGGGAAATCGGCTGCATGGCAAGCTTTCAAAAGGTCGTGACGGGATGGCCGGTCTTCAAGTTCGGACCGATTCTGCGCGCCGCCATGGGGCACCGCAATTACGAAAATCACCAAATTGGATGATGATTATTGGTATTGCGGCGCACCAAAAAGTGCCTGGATAAAGCCCTGCGCAGGCGTCCTTTCACGCATCTGGGGCAGGCCCTTTTGCGCATCGCATCAATCGGATCAGCGATACCGTTTTGGATATCGGCGATGCGAAAAAAGTGATTGGTGGGCTTGGTATGGACAAACTAGTATCAGCCGTGGCCCAGATGCGGCCATCGGCACGGAGCCGGCCCACAGAGACCGCGACGCCCGCACATTCACACTCAAAAGACGGTGGAGACCCGAAATGAAAACAACAATGAAAATGCTGGCCGCTAGCCTGGTGCTGGCGACGTCCGGCATGGCAGTCACTCCCATGGCGAATGCCGCAGACAAGGGCGCCATCGGCATTTCGATGCCGACCAAATCCTCGATGCGCTGGATCGCCGATGGCGACAACATGGTCAAGGTATTCAAGGAGCGCGGCTACAAGACGGACTTGCAGTTTGCCGACGACGATATCCCGAACCAGCTGGCGCAGGTGGAAAACATGATCACCAAGGGCGCCAAGGTGCTGGTGATCGCCGCCATCGACGGCACCACCTTGTCGAACGTGCTGCAAAAGGCGGCCGACAAGGGCATCAAGGTCATTTCGTATGACCGTCTGATCCGCGGCACGAAAAACATCGATTACTACGCCACATTCGACAACTTCCAGGTCGGCGTGCTGCAAGCGGGCTATATCGAATCGGCGCTGAAACTCAAGGAAGGCAAGGGTCCGTTCAATATCGAACTGTTCGGCGGCTCGGCAGACGACAACAATGCGCACTTCTTCTACAACGGCGCGCTGTCGGTCCTGAAACCATACATCGACAGCGGCAAGCTGGTGGTGCGCTCGAAGCAGATGGGCATGGACAAGGTCGCCACGCTGCGCTGGGACGGCGCCGTGGCGCAGGCCCGCATGGACAACCTGCTCAGCGCCTACTACGGCAATGCGCGCGTCGACGCGGTGCTGTCGCCGTATGACGGCTTGAGCATCGGCATCCTGTCCTCGCTCAAGGGCGTCGGCTACGGCACGCCGAAACAGCCGTTCCCCGTCGTGACGGGCCAGGATGCGGAAATTCCGTCGGTGAAATCGATCATCCGCGGCGAACAGGCATCGACCGTGTTCAAGGACACGCGCGAACTGGCCAAGGTCACGGCCAATATGGTCGACGCGATGATGAGCGGCAAGACGCCGGCCGTCAACGATACCAAGACCTATAACAACGGCGTGAAGGTCGTGCCGTCCTACCTGTTGAAACCGGTCACCGTCGACAAGGCGAACTGGAAGCAGGTGCTCGTCACCGGCAGCGGCTACTACACGGAAGCGCAAGTGAAATAAGCATCCAAGGTACTGAAGGCCCGGCACTGCCGGGCCTTTCGCTTCACGCACGATCAAGAACAAGACTGCCGCACGACCGCTGCCCACCAGCGCGGCCGTGCCAGAGAGGTTATATGACGAACACTATCCTGGAAATGCGCGGGATACGCAAAACATTCCCGGGCGTCGTTGCGCTCGACAATGTCAACCTGCGGGTACGCAGCGGCGAGATCCACGCCATCGTCGGCGAAAACGGCGCCGGCAAATCGACCCTGATGAAAGTGCTGAGCGGCGTCTACGGCCATGGCAGCTATACGGGCGACATCGATTACCTGGGCCAGACGCGGCACTTCCGCGGCATCAAGGACAGCGAAGAAATCGGCATCATCATCATCCACCAGGAACTGGCGCTGGTGCCCCAGCTGTCGATCGCCGAGAATATCTTCCTCGGCAACGAACCGTCCCGCATGGGCGTCATCGACTGGGAATACGCGCAAGCGAAGACACGCGAACTGCTGCACAAGGTCGGCCTGAAGGAGTCCCCCGACACCCTGATCACCAACCTGGGCGTGGGCAAGCAACAGCTGATCGAAATCGCCAAGGCGCTGTGCAAGGACGTCAAGCTCTTGATCCTCGACGAGCCGACGGCCAGCCTGAACGAAAGCGACAGCGCGGCCCTGCTCGACCTGCTGCTGGGTCTGAAAGCCCAGGGCATCGCCTCGATCCTGATTTCGCACAAGCTCAATGAAATTTCACGGGTCGCCGACGCCATCACGGTGCTGCGCGACGGGAACACGGTCGACAGTTTCGACTGCCGCACGGAGCCCGTCAGCGAAGACCGCATCATCGAAAAAATGGTCGGGCGCGAAATGGCCGACCGCTATCCGCCGCGCACGCCCAGCATCGGCGAGACCATTTTCGAAGTGCGCGACTGGCGCGTCTTCCATCCCGAGCATGCCGACCGCCCCGTCATCAAGGGCATCAATATGCACGCGAAAAAGGGCGAGATCATCGGCATCGCCGGCTTGATGGGCTCCGGGCGCACGGAACTGGCGATGAGCATTTTCGGGCGCGCCTACGGCCAGCGCATCAGCGGCACGGTGCTCAAACATGGTCAGGAAATCGACGTCAGCACCATCGGCAAGGCGATCGCGCACGGCCTCGCGTATGTCACGGAAGACCGCAAGGGCCTGGGCCTGATCCTCGAGGAAGACATCCAGAAGAACACCAGCCTGGCCAACCTGGACGCGATTTCGAAACACATGGTGATCGACGAGCAGCGTGAATTCGGCGTGGCCGAGGAGTTCCGCCGCAAGCTCAAGACCCGCTGCTCGAGCGTGGCGCAGAAGGTGGTCAATCTGTCCGGCGGCAATCAGCAGAAAGTGGTGCTGGCGAAGTGGCTGTTTTCGCGCCCCGACGTGCTGATCCTCGATGAACCGAGCCGCGGCATCGACGTGGGCGCCAAGTACGAGATCTACAGCATCATCAGCGACCTGGCCGCCGAAGGCAAATGCATCATCATGATTTCCTCGGAAATGCCGGAATTGCTGGGCATGTGCGACCGGATCTATGTCATGAACGAAGGCCGCTTCGCGGCAGAACTGAGCGCGGCAGAAGCATCGCAGGAGCGCATCATGCGCGCGATCGTTACACACGGAGAAAACAATGGACAATAAATTGACAGCAGGCGCGCCAGCGGGAGCAGTGCCAGCGGCCGCACCGGCAGCGAAAAGCTACGCCGGCTTTTTGAAGAACAATATGCGCGACTACGGCATGCTGCTCTCGCTGATCGTCATCATGGGATTTTTCCAGTACATGACGGATGGCACCCTGATGCAGCCGCTGAACCTGACGAACCTGGTGCTGCAAAACAGCTACATCGTCATCATGGCGCTGGGCATGCTGATGGTCATCGTGGCCGGCCATATCGATTTGTCCGTCGGCTCGGTGGTCGGCTTCGTCGGCGCGCTGGCGGCGGTCTTGATCGTCAACTACGAGATGAACTTTGTCGCCGCCAGCATCCTCTGCCTGCTGGCCGGCGCCGTCATCGGCGGCGCGCAAGGCTATTTCGTCGCCTTCTTTAAAATCCCGTCCTTCATCGTCACCCTGGCCGGCATGCTGGTCTTCAAGGGCCTGACCCTGGCGCTGCTGGCGGGCCAGTCGGTCGGTCCCTTCCCGGAAGGCTTCCAGATGCTCAGCTCGGGCTTTTTGCCCGATCCGTTCGGCGGCGAAAACCTGCGCGGCCTGTCGCTGCTGCTGGGCGTGATCGCCGCCGCGGCGCTGATCGTCACCTCGCTGCGCAGCCGCGCCAAGCAACTGAAACACGGCATGGAAAACGAGCCGCGCGCCTTCTTCCTGCTGAAAAACGGCGTGTTTGCCGCCGTGATGGTGTATTTCAGCTACCTGCTGGCGTCGTACCGCGGCTTTCCCAACGTGCTGGCCGTGATGTCGCTGCTCATCGTCGCCTACACCTTCATCACCAACCGCACCGTGCTGGGCCGCCGCGTGTACGCCGTGGGCGGCAACGAGAAGGCGGCGCGCCTGTCCGGCATCAAGACGGAACGGGTCAGCTTCTACACCTTCGTCAACATGGGCATGCTGGCCGCGCTGGCCGGCCTGATCTTCGCGGCACGCCTGAACACGGCCACGCCGAAGGCCGGCACGGGCTTCGAGCTGGACGTGATCGCCGCCTGCTTCATCGGCGGCGCCTCGGCCTCGGGCGGCGTGGGCAAGGTGATGGGAGCCGTCATCGGCGCCTTCATCATGGGCGTGATGAACAACGGCATGTCCATCATGGGCATCGGCATCGATTACCAGCAGGTGATCAAGGGCCTGGTGCTGCTGGCGGCCGTGTTCATCGACGTCATTAATAAAAATAAATGAGAAGAACAAGGAAGCACAGGTTCGAGCCTTAGGGGGCTCTGGCCGGCGTTCGCGCCGGCCTTTTTTATGCAGCGTCTTGCGCCGCCTGCATCACATCCTGCACCACCTTGCCCTGGTGCAGCAGCACCACCCGCTGCGCCATGGCGATGGTTTCCGGTCGATGTGCGACGATCACGCGCGTCAACTGGATTTTCTGAATCGCCGCATTCACGGCCTGTTCGTTCCACACATCCAGGTGACTGGTCGCTTCGTCCAGCACCAGCAGCTTCGGATTCTTGTACAGGGCGCGCGCCAGCAGGATGCGCTGTTTCTGGCCGCCGGACAGGCCGCTGCCGATGTCGCCCACCAGGGTATTAAAACCCATCGGCATGGCGGCGATCTCGGCATGCACGGCGGCCAGTTGCGCGCAGGCCTGCACCTGCTGCTGGTTCGGCGACGGCGCAAAGAAGCTGATGTTGTCGGCGATCGAACCGGCAAACAGGCTGTCTTCCTGCATGACCGTGCCCAGCAGTTGCCGGTAATTTTTCATGCCCAGGTTGGCCAGGGTGACGCCGCCGATCAGGATCTCGCCTTCGGTCGGCTCCAGCAAGCCCAGCAGCAGTTTCATCAGGGTCGTCTTGCCGCAGCCTGAAGGGCCGGTGACGGCGATGCACTGGCCGGCAGGAATCGCGAGGTTCAGGCCACTCAATACATAGGGCTCGCTGTCGGCATAACGAAACGCCAGGTTGCGAATCTCGATCGATGGCGAAATATGCTCGACGTCGACCTCCACATCGTTGCTGTCTTCTTCGGCGCGGGTCAATACGATGTCGGCGACACGTTCGCCATGCAGGCGCAACATGCGCAGCTCGAACAGCTTGTCGACCAGGCTGGCCATGCGCTGGCTGAACTGATCCTTGTAGCTGATGAAAGCGAACAGCATGCCGACCGAAAAGCGGTTGTCCAGCACGGCCAGCGCTGCCATCCAGATGACGATCACCCGTTCGGCGCTGAAGAGCAAAGTATTGGCCGTCTGGTAAGACACGGATAATTTGGCGATGCGCAGGTCGGCATTGAACTGGTCGGCCAGCGCATTCATCCAGCTGGCGCGGCGCTCTTCATTGCGGCCGAACAGGCGGATACTCTGGATGCCGCGCACGGATTCCAGGAAATGCGTCTGCTGCTTGGCCGCATGGATGATCTGTTCGGCCGTCGCCTCGCGCATGGCATTGAACAGGGCCCAGCGCAGCAAGACGTACAGCAGCACCGCGATGCAGGCCACGCCCGCCAGCAGCGGGCTGTAGAACAGCATCATACCCAGCGTCGCCAGCACCAGCACGCCATCGATGGCGCCTTCGACGAATTGCGTCGTCAGGCTGCGCTGCATGGTCTGGATGGAATTGAAGCGCGAGACGATGTCGCCCGTGTGGCGCTTCTCGAAATACGGCAGCGGCAGTTTCAGCAAATGCGCAAACACATTGCCCAGCCATTGCAGATTCAGATTCGTCGCCAGCACGGTGGTGATCCACGAGCGCACGGCGCCGATCGCCGTCTGTATCAGCACCAGCAGCAAAAAGCCGCAACCGAGCACCGTGATCAGGTCGCGGTCGGCGGCCAGCAGCGCCTCATCGACCAGCCACTGCATGTAGAACGGCGCCACCAGCGCGCACACCTGCAAGGCCAGGCCCAGCACTAGCAATTGCAACAAGCCGCGCTTCAGGCCCACCACCCGGCCCATCAGCGACAGCAGGGAGAACTGCTGCTTTTCCTCGGCCTTTTTGAACTCGGCGGTGGGCGTCAGCTCCAGCGCCACGCCCGTAAAGTGTTTTGCCATTTCGGCCAGCGGCAGGCGGCGCTCGCCCACAGCCGGGTCGTGGATCACCGCATGGCTGCCGGAGACGGACTTGAGCACGACAAAATGGTTCAAGTCCCAATGCAGGATGGCGGGCAGTTTCAGCTCGGGCAGATGCTGCATGTCGAGTTTTAGTGGCCGAGTGTTCAGCGCCAGCCCCTGCGCCATCGCCATCAACCCTTTCAGGGTCACGCCCTTGAGGGAGACGGAAAAGCGCCGGCGCATGCTGGAAATATCGGTCTGGTGGCCCCAGTAGCTGGCCACCATGCACAGGCAGGCCAGGCCGCATTCGGCCGCTTCCGTTTGCAGCAGGATGGGCAGGCGCTGGCTGCGCCAGAAGGACAGGTGGGCGAGATCGTGAAGATGCATGAGTACTCTGAAAAATTAATATGGGCGCTTACAGGCGCCCGGAAATGCTGAACAGGGGTTCGAGCACCCATTCATACAGGCGCCGCTGTTCCAGCAGCACGCTGGCGTCGACCAGCATGCCCGACTTCAGGGGCAGGGTTTCGCCATACGCCTGCACGCTCTGGCGCTGCAAGCTCAAACGGATGCGATACAAGGGTTCGCCATTCGTGCCGCTGACGGCGCCCGGCACCGCCAGCTCTTCGGGGCGCAGCGAGGTGCTCGCCACTTCGCGCACCAGCGCCGGATACTGGCCGAACTTTTGGTACGGATAGGCCTGGTAGCGCAACAGCACCGTCATGCCCGGCTTGATGAAGCCGACGGAGCGCGACGGCGCATAGATTTCCGCCTCCAGCTGGGCGCCTTGCGGCAGCACGGAGGCGAGCACGCTGTTGGCCGCCACGGTCTGGCCCAGCTCGGTGGTGATGGCCGTGACCATGCCGTCCTGCGCCGCGCGCACCAGGATCTCGCGGCGTGCTTCGTTCTCCGTCAGGTCTTGCTCGATGGCGGACACATTGCGCTGCAAGCCTTGCGTGTCGCGCTGCGCCTGCACCTGCAAGTCGCGCACGTCGGCTTGCGTGGTGGCCAGGTCGCGGCCGCTGGCCGACTTGATGCGTTGCAATTCGGCCAGGCGCTGATGCTGATCCAGCAGCTCGGCCTGCTTGTCTTGCAGCTGCGCCGAAGAGATGTAATTGGTGGCGTTGAGATCGCTGTAGCGCTTGTAAGACTGTTCCGCGAGGTTAATGCGACGCTGCTGCAGCGCGATCTGGTCGTCTATTCGGCCGATTTCCGCCGCAAGGTCGCTGGCGCGGCGCTGGCCCGCCGCCATGCGCTGGCGCGATTGCAGGCGCGACTGCTGCATTTCCGCGTCATAGCTGTCGCGCCGGCTTTTCAGTAAGTCCGAGACGACTTGCTGGGGTGCACCCGCATTGGCGCTGCTGCGCTCGCCCGACAGCACGAACAGCACCTCGCCCGCGCGCACCGCTTGCCCCTCCTTGACGCGCACTGCGGCGATGACGCCAGCCTGGCCCGGCATGACGCGGATGACGCCGCTGGTCGGTAGCAGCACGCCTTGCGACTGCGCCTTACGGGTGGTGCTGAAAAAAATGAAAAAAGCAACGATAGCAATGGCAATAGAGATGAACAGCATAGTCAGGAACAGATGGCTGACCGGACGCGCGAGTATCACCGTGCCGTATTGCCTGGTGCTGAAATATTCGATGGATTGCTGTCGGAACAGCGATTGGACTGGCGGTGCTGGGCTCGCTTCCGAAGCCATTACACTCGGTTGATCACGCAAAATAATTTACTTTTTAAAAATGATCTAAATTTTAAATAAAACCTAATTTTCAATTTTTTGACTAGAAATTTTACTATCAGAACTAATATTTTTTCTTAAATTTTCACTCACGATGACATATCCAAATCTAACGCCAATGCAAAAAATAACGAAACCAATGAAAACGACCGAAATTATGATAATTTGTTTTTTTGATGATAAATTATGCATATAAACACCAATAATTTTTAATAAAAATATTAAGTTAAAAAATTAAAAATGCACTTCAAAGTAAAAATTTGTTTATATTTTCAACAATGAAGTGCAAAATAAAAAAATTTAATTTGCCATTTCGTAAATTGCGTACGCTGCCAAACCACCGACAACAACGCCAGCTACACCTAATCCTCCGAATGCAAGTCCAACCCGAATAGCATATACCACACCAGGTGAAATTCCTCCGCCAACACTATCAACTTCAAACTCGTTAAGTTCTTGAATTCCGCAGAAATCATTCTTAGTGCAAGAGATCATTTTGTATCCAGAAAATATTCAAAAGTATACATTAAACCATGCAATATAATCTATAAAATTACCCTATATATAAGTATTTAATAAAAAACAGAGATGATCTTATGCAACCATTATTTTTAGACGGAGAATATTCTATTTTGCCTCTGAAACATTTTTCTGAGCATAATAGTCTTTAACCATCGTGTAGCCAGCAGCAACGCCTGCGCTGAATGCAGCAAAACCCGCAGTAGCCAACGCAATAGCTGGTCCAGCCAGTACGATCGGAATGCCACCACTGACCTGTTCAACTTCGACGTTCGACATTTCTTTCATATATCCTCCGGTTATTGAAAAGTATAATTTAATAAAAATTATCACAAAGTAAATGTTGCGTAATAATAATATTTTGTAAGGGGGAATAAGTCAATGCTTTTATTAAAAAATTTTGATTGTTTATCGAGATCCGCTTGGCTATTCACAAGTCACCACCTGCACAATCAAAAACGTAGGTCCAATGTGGGATCTAAAGAAGCTCGATCGGTCAACAAAACCACGGAGCGCGACCAAGCCCAGTTCGTGGAGCTGAACGCTGGCTGTCAGTCGCTCTCGCAGCTTTCGGCCCCGTTCGGGACTGGCAAACGCGAAATCATTCTCTGCGATAACGGCCCTTTAAAAAAGAACGCTACCTGATTTCATCTTCGGTGTGCGTATTGATACCACTCGACGCGGCGCATCTTAGACTCCAAAATCGGAATTGTGCCAAATTGCGCGGCTGATCGAACTAGGTAAACGGCCAAAGCATTTAGCAATAGTTCGGACGCTACCCACGTCATCGAGCATCGTCATCACGACGGTGCACTCTTAAAATCGCGTGTCGTCTCGTACCCGTTCAAGTACACTTCTTCGTGCCTGACGTTGCACCATAGACGCCACTTTCAGATGTTGATTGTGAACACAGATCATGACATGGTTGCAGTAGGGAAAGTCTCTCCAAAACTATCATCTTCACAAATATGTTAATTTATCAATGTTACCCAGATCTGCCAGGCGACTCACCAGGTTTAACCTACACGTCGGTCACTATGACACTTAGGAAGGCACTGATTTATTCATCAAACACCGTTCCCTGCGGTGGACCTACCTGAGACAATAACGGCATCCTGACTGTTCGCCATCAGTCATGCAAAAGAGTTTTTCCGACCTTTAATACGCCGCCAAGAAAAAGCTGACGCGGCGCGACCGCTTCCTGGCCGAGATCGACAGCGTGACGCCGTGGGGCAAGCTGCACAAACTGATCGAGCCGTTCTATCCGAAGGTCGAAGGCGCCGGCCGGCCACTGATCGGACTGGCGCGCATGCTGCGCATTTATGTGGCCCAGCAATAATTCGGCTTGTCTGACGAAGGCATCGAAGACGCGATCTACGACAGCCAATCCACTCGCTCCTTTGTTGGCATCGATCTGGGCTGCGAGTCGACTCCGGACGCAACCACCTTGCTGAAGTTCCGCCACCTGCTTGAAGCCAACGGGCTGAAGCGCAAGGTCTTAGATACGATCAACGGACATGATGATGCGCGAAGGCACCATCGTCGACGCCACGCTAATCGCCGCGCCGCCGTCGACCAAAAACAAGGACGGCAAGCGCGATCCAGAGATGCACCCGTCGAAGAAAGGCAATGACTGGCACTTCGGCATGAAGGCCCACGTCGGCGTCGATGCCGCTTCGGGCCTGGTGCACACCGTCATCGGCACGGACGGAAATGTCGCCGACGCGACGCATGCGCTGCCGCACGGCGACGCCGGCTACCAGGGCGTGGAAAAGCGGCTTGAAAATATCTGCAAATCGGTGACGTGGCATGTGGCCATGAAGCGCTCCAAACGCAAGGCGCTGCCCAACAATAAACTGGGACGCTTGATGGAAAAGCTCGAGCATCTGAAGGCCAGCGTCCGGGCGAAAGTCGAGCATCCGTCCCATGTCGTCAAGAACCGGTTTCGTCATCGAAGAATGCGTTATCGAGGCCTGGCGAAGAACACCACACAGCCCTATACGCTGTTCGCCTTTGCCAATCTGCTGCTGGCCGGCAGGCGCTTTACGATCACCGAATCCCATAGTCCGTCCTGATGACAGAAAGACGCGAAACATCGCGTCGAATGGAGCGAGAAATGGGCTTGAGCAACTAGTCAGTCGACCATTTGGCACGCCAAAGTCGCTACGAAAGCGAATTGATCAGTACTTCCCTAACGCCAATCGATGATCTATGTCAGCGAGGGTGTCAAACTGGCACGCACGCCGCTGCGGTTGCTGGTGGGATGGTTGATAAACTGACTGCCATAGCCGAGAAGCAGTATCTCGTTCTTGATCGGGTATTCCTCAGACACCTTGAGCAAGAATCCGGTACTGCTTTCAATCTATCATGCAGTCGCCAGCCGCGCGGCCCTGTCCCCCCACCACGCCGCTTCCTCGAACACGGAAAAGCCCGACAAATCGGCATGCGCGAACAGGATCGCGCCATCGTGCTCGCGCAGCGCCTTCAAGCCCGCGTTGCTGCGAAATCCCGGTAAGGGAGCCGCCATGGCGTGGCCGCGCACGGTGATGTCGACGCGCTCGACGCAGCTGGCAAAATCGCGCCCATACGCCGTCTTCAAATCGACGCTGGCCAGCGCCAGCAATTGCTGCGGCGTGGCTGTGTCGAGCCACTTGCGCGCTTCCTGCGGCGTGCGGTCGGACAGGGCCACGTAGGCGCTGAAGACGGTTTTCTCGGGCGGGCGCACGCGGATATCCTGGTGGGTCGAGACGACGTAGCCCAGGCCCGGTTCCTGGTACACCACGTTGTCCCAGCACAGGGGCGCATGCGGCAATTCGTCGGGAAAGCGCTTAAGTAAAAAATTCGCCACCATCCACGGCGCATACGCGGGCGTATCGCGTTTCGCGTCAAAGCCATAGTCGGCGATGTTGTTCACCACGCGCGATGCCACGTACAAAGGCATGGCGCAGATGGCCTTGCGTGCGCGGACCAAATAGGTGCGCGGCTGACCGTCGACCAGCTCCAGGCACAGCGCCTCCACGCCCTGTTTTGTGGTGGTCACGGAAACCACCGTGCCCGCATGACGTTTGACGCCCGACGCCTGCTCCATGGCCGTGGCGACCGGTTGCATGCCACCCGGCCAAGTCAGCCAGGCGCCGTTGCCGGCGTTGGCCGCCTGGCCCCAGCGGCTGCAGTAGTAGTGCAGGCCGGCCCAGGCCGACACCTGGTCGTAGCGCGTGCCATAGTCGTCGCGGCAGCAGTAGTTCAAGTACCAGTGCAGGGTGGGCGAGGTATAGCCGTGTTGCTCCATCCAGGCTTTCAAGGTGATGGTGTCGAGCGCCTGCCAGGCCGGGTCTTGCGACGACTCCACGGTGGGGAACACGAACACGCGCTTGCCGTCGTTGCCGCGCGCCTGGCGCAGCTGCTCTACCTGCGCGAAGAAACGCCGGTGCTGCGCCAGCTCTTCCGCCTGCACGCCTTCGGTGGGAATAAAGCCGTCCTGCCACTGGCCGTTGAACAGCAATCGTTCCTCGGGCGCGTGCAGGATGTAGCGTTCGTCGTAATATGGCTTTTCCGCCTGCGGATCGCGCTCGATGATCCCCAGGTCGAACAGGATCTCGCGCACATGGGTCGATTCGGGCGAAGGCAGCGGCAGGTAATGGCCACCGGTCGGATAAGCGAGGTCGCCGAAGTGGCCGCCGGCCGCATTGCCATACGGTTGCGGGCCGTCGACCATCAGGAAATCCGTGTGCCCCAGCTTGTTCAGGCGCCAGGCGGCCGTCAGGCCGGCGATGCCGGAGCCGAGGATGGCCACGTCGGTCGTCATGGTGCGCGATGGCGGCGGCAGCGCCGTGCGCTCGCGCAGCAGCTTGCGCAAATAGTGTCCCTCGCTGCGGCCCGGATACAGCACCCTGGGCGTGATTTCCTGCCAGCGCAGATACGCGGCGATGCTGCCGATGCCGGCGGCGGCCGCCGCCGTGCCACCGGCAGCCCACAGCATGAAGGAGCGGCGCTGCATCAGCGGATCACCCGGTTCCAGTCCTGCTCGAATTCATGCACGAGCGACTGGGTATTCAAGCGGTTCGGCGCCATCGGCAGCGGCTGCATGTCGGGCGGGAAGATGAACATCTCGCGCGTGGTGTCCGCATTCAGGTAGCGCATGGACAGGCGGTATTGCGTCGGCGGTGTGTAGTCGAGCTGGGGCGAGGCAAGGATAAAACCCCATTCGCCGAACGAGGGCACGTAAGCGTGGTAGGGCCAGGTGCGCATGCCCACTTCGCGCAGGGTCGAATTGATGGTCCAGTAGGCGTGCGGGGCAAAGAAGGGCGAGGTCGATTGCACCACCATCAAGCCCTTGGCCGCCAGGTGCTTTTTCACCAGGTCATAGAACGGTACCGAATACAGTTTGCCGAGCGCGAAGCTCGATGGATCGGGAAAGTCGACGATGGCCGCGTCGAACATGTCGCCGTTGTTGCGCAGCCAGACGGCGGCATCGGCATTGACGACGGTGACGCGCTGGTCCGAGAACGCGTTGTTATTTAACTTTGCCAGTTCCGGGCGCGTGGTAAACGCGGCCGTCATGGCCGGGTCGAGGTCGACCACGGTGACGTGTTCGATCTGTGGATAACGCAGGATTTCGCGCAGCGCCAGGCCATCGCCACCGCCCAGCACCAGCACGCGGCGCGCCCATGGCAATGCTTCCAGCACGGGGTGCACCAGCGCCTCGTGGTAACGGTATTCGTCGCGCGAGGAGAACTGCAGGTTGCCATTGATGTACAGCCGCGTATCGTCCTTCCAGCGCGTGATCACCAGGCGCTGGTAGGGCGTCGTGGTGGAATACACGATCTGGTCGCCGAACAGGCCGTGCTCGCCCCACTCCACCATGCGGTCCGACATGGCAAAGCCGGTCACCAGCAGCAGCAGCACGGCGCAGGCGCGCAGGAAGCGCCCCGTGAGGTTCTTCAGCTCGGCGCGAAACACGTAAATGCTCCACAGGCCCACGCCCACATTCAGCATGCCGAACAAAAAGTCCGTGCGCACCAGTCCCAGGTAGGGCGACAGCACCAGCGGAAACAGCAGGGAGACGGCCAGCGCACCCAGGTAATCGAAGGTGAGCACGCGGCTGACCAGTTCGGAAAATTCGGTTTGCCGCGTGTTCAGCGCGCGCATCACCAGCGGCACTTCCATGCCGACCAGTGCGCCGATCAGGAACACCATCACATACAATAAGGTGCGAAAGGGCGCGGCCATCCACGAAAACGTCATGAACAGGATGGCGGCCGACAAGCCGCCGATCAGGCCCACGGCCAGCTCGATGTCGACGAAGCGCGAAAGCACGTCGTCGTCCCGCACATACTTGGAAAAGTGAGCGCCCACCCCCATGGCAAACAGGTAGCAGC
Source organism: Janthinobacterium sp. TND4EL3 (assembly GCF_900156175.1). Classification (GTDB taxonomy): domain Bacteria; phylum Pseudomonadota; class Gammaproteobacteria; order Burkholderiales; family Burkholderiaceae_D; genus Janthinobacterium. The sequence goes on along the minus strand of NZ_FTMV01000001.1, from coordinate 165,194 downwards.
CAATGATGGTGGAAAACTGCAGGATCGAATCGCCGAGCAGGTAGCTGGACATGGCGCCGGCGATCAGTTCATACGCGAGGCCGCAGGAGGCGACCACGAAGACGGACAAGATCAGAATCTTTTTGTTCATTGGACTTTTTTTTGTTCTAATATGCGTTGACGTTATCAAATACTCATTGCGAGGAAAGCCGTGCCCGCCATCCTAAACTATCTGATCCATCTTATACTGGCCGCCGCGCTGCTGATTGCCTTTTTTATCATCTACACGCGCGTCACGCCGTATAACGAAGTGCTACTGGTTCGACAGGGCAACCAGGCGGCGGCCCTGTCGCTGGGCGGCGCGCTGCTGGGATTTTCCGCCACCATCGCCTCGTCCCTGATGCACACGGCCGACTACCAGCAATTCTTCGCCTGGGCCTTCGGCGCCATGGTGGTGCAATTGCTCGCCTATGTGGTCACCACGCGCCTGCTGCGCATGTCGAAGGACCAGATCGAATCGAACAACAGTGCCTTTGGCGGCTTGCTGGGCGCCATTTCCCTGTCGATCGGCGCCATCAACGCCGCCTGCATTTCCTGACACCGTTTTATCTTATTCAAGGATATCCAACATGAGCCTCGGCAGCTTTATCAAGAAGCAGTTTATCGACGTACTGCAGTGGAACGAAGAAACGGAAGGCGTACTGGCTTGGCGCTTCCCCATGCAGGACTTCGAAATCCAGAACGGCGCCATCCTGAATGTGCGCGAATCGCAGGTCGCCGTCTTCGTCAACGAAGGCAAGATCGCCGACGTCTTCGGTCCCGGCACGCACAAGCTGACGACGCAGACCTTGCCGCTGCTGACCAACCTGAAAAACTGGGACAAGCTGTTCGACTCGCCCTTCAAGTCGGACGTGTATTACTTCAGCACCCGCGTGCAGACTGGCCGCAAGTGGGGCACGCCGCAGCCGATCACCATCCGCGACAAGGATTTCGACATGATCCGCGTGCGCGCCTTCGGCATGTACTCATACCGCATCGCCGACGCCCGCACCTTCTTCACCGAGATCAGCGGCACGCGCGAAGTGTATACGCGCGACGAGGTGGAAGATCAATTGCGCGGCATTCTGATGTCGAGCATGGCCAGCTCGCTGGGCGGCGCGAATGTTCCCTTCCTCGACATGGCGGCCAACCAGGCGCTGATGGCGCAGGAAGTCAAGGATGGCCTGGCGCAGGCGTTTGCCCGCTACGGCGTGGGCCTCGATGAATTCAACGTGGCCAGCATCAGCCTGCCCGAGGAATTGCAGGCGGCGCTCGACGAGCGTATTTCCGCCGGCATGAAGGGCGGCATGGGCGCCGACAAGATGAGCGGCTACACCAAATTCCAGGTGGCCAATGCCATCCCGCTGGCGGCGCAGAATGAGGGCGGCATGGCCGGCATCGGCGCCGGTCTCGGCGCCGGGCTGTCGATCGGCCAGGTGATGGCGCAAAGCATGGGCGGTGCGCTGCAGCAGCCCGCCCCGGCCCCCGCTCCGGCGGCGCCACCTGCCGAGGAACCGATCGAGGCGCGCCTGGAAAAACTCAAGGGTTTATTGGACAAGGGACTCATTTCGCCGGCCGACTACGACGGCGCCAAGGCTGAACTGCTGAAAAAACTGATCGGCTGATTAGGGCGAAATACGACTGCATGCAAACTGTTTCCTGTCCCAGCTGCGGCGCGGAAGTGCATTTCCGCTCGCATGCTTCCGTGCTCGCCGTGTGCGAGTACTGCCACAGCACCATCCTCAAGGACGCCGATGCCGTCAGGGACCTGGGCAAGATGTCGGCCGTCCTGGAAGACTATTCGCCGATCCAGATCGGCACGGCTGGCGTGCACGACGGCGTGCACTTCACCGTCGTCGGGCGCATCCAGCAGCGCTACAGCGCCGGCACGTGGAACGAGTGGTATCTGCTGTTCGACGACGCCAGCACGGCGTGGCTGGGCGACTCGTCCGGCCTGTACACGCTGACGCGCGAGCGCGGCACGCAGGATGCCCTGCCCGCCTTTGGCGAGCTGGCGCCGGGCAGGCGCTACACGATCTGCGGCGAACCATACACGGCCGCCGAGATCCGCAGCGCCGAATGCATCGCCGGCCAGGGCGAGCTGCCCTTCAAGGTGGGCGCCGGCTGGCGCATCCAGGTGGCGGACTTCCGCAACTACGCGAGCTTCGTCACGCTCGACTACACGGATGGCCCGCAACCGGTCGTCTACCAGGGCGTCGCCGTCACCCTGGACGGTTTGCAGTGCCAGCTGCTGCGCGACGACGATGCTATCGCCAAAAGCGCCGGCAAGTACCGCGGCAAGCTCGATGCACTCGACTGCCCCTCCTGCGGCAGCGGCATCAAATACGTCCCTGGCGCGGCGGCGCAACTGGTGTGTCCTGCCTGCCATGCGCAGCTCGATGCCAGCGGCCCCGAAGCGCAGGTGCTGGCCATCGGCAAGCAGGTGCACGACAACGCCGACATCACGCTGGAACTGGGCGCCAGTGCGAAGATCGGCAATGTGGATTTCACGGTGATCGGCATGATGCGCCGCGCCGACGACGAAGGCAGCGAGTGGAACGAATACCTGCTGTACAACGCACGCGCCGGCTTCTTCTGGCTGGTGGAAACGGACGAGGGCTGGTCGCGCTCGAACGTGCTGCCGAACTGGCCCAACTGGGCCTCGCTGGACGCCGCCAGTTGCACGCTCGATGGCGTCACCTACCGCAAACTGTATGACTACGGCTCGCAGGTCGTGTACGCGGCGGGCGCCTTCAACTGGAAGGTGGCCGTCGGCGACAGCACGCGTGTGTTTGAATTCGAGCAGGGACAGACCAAGCTGGCGGCGGAACTCACGGACGAGGAAATGACCTGGTCGCGCTCCGTGCCCGTCGCCTATGACCAGATGGCCGCCTGGTTCGGCGCCGCCTTCCATGGCGGCGCCAAGGCGCAGAACATCCAGCTGAGCCACCGTGGCATCGCCAAGGTCTTCATGGTCATCGTGCTGGTCCTGAATGCGATCCCCATGTTCGTGTCGTTCTCCAGCACCTTGATGTGGAGTTTGCTGGGCTGCCTGGCGCTGTTCCTGCCCGCCGTTTTCCTCGACAAGAATGCAAAGAATCCCCCATGAGTAAATACGTGATCTATGCCCTGATGGTGACGTTTTCCGTCACGGCCGCCAACTGGGTGCGCATGTTCAAGGTGGCCGGCAGCGGCAGCAGCGGCGGCAGCAGCTGGAGTTCGCGCACGGGCGGCGGCGGCGGCAGCTATGGCGGCGGCTCCAGCGGCGGCAGCCACAAATAAGCATGGCGTCCGCACCGCATCTCCCCCTGGGTACCCATCTGCTGGCCGACCTGTCGGGCATCGCGCCGGAACGCCTGCGCGATTGCGCCGCGCTCGAGCGCCTGCTGCGCGACGCTGCCGTCGCGGCCGGTGCGCAGGTACTGCACGACCATTTCCACAGCTTTGGCCCGGGGCAGGGCGTCACGGGCGTGCTGCTGCTAGCCGAATCGCACATCTCGCTGCATACCTGGCCCGAAGTGGGCTTTGCCGCCGTCGACATCTTCATGTGCGGCGCGGCCCGGCCGCAGCTGGCGCTGGACATCATCCAGGCGGCGCTGCAGGCGGCGCATTGCCAGCTGCAGTCCGTGCGGCGCGCGCCGCCCGGGTAGGCCTGGCGTCGCTGGTGGATCGCGCGGGGATCGCTTACACTGTCGGCTGATCCTCCAACCGTGACTCCCATGCGCCGTTCCGCCCTCCTTGCCCTGCCCCTGCTGCTGCTGGTTTCCGCCTGCGATGACTACACGGCGCCTAGCCTGTACCAGGCCACCACGCCCGAGTGCAAGACGTGGACGGATGGCTCGCGTTTCGAACTGCCGCGCGGTATCAGCATCTACGCCACGCCGCCTGTCACCTTGAAGGAAGGCGGCACGGAGCTGGCGCTGATTTTTACCTTGCCCGTCGGCACCCAGGCCAGTTTTACGCGCCTGTCCTTCCTGCTGGAAGAACCGAAAAAGCCGCCTTTCGCGGAAGCCAAGATACTCACCATTTACCAGCGCGGCATGAACCAGAAGGCGGAGATCGTCGACGTCATCGAGCAGCTGCCCATCATGTTTGCCGCCGTCGGTAACAGCAAGGAAACGCAATGGCGCTTGCGCCTGCAACTGCCGCGCCAGCTGCCGCAGCGCTTTGATCTGTCCATGCCCGACATGCTCGTCGGCGGCAAGCGCTACCCGGTACGCACGTTCACGTACCGCTATTTTCCCGAACGCCAGGCTTACGGCATGTGCAGCTGACGTTGACGGCGGCGCGTGCCGCTGGCACACTGGCGTTTTCCATCACACAGCAGGAGTAGACAACATGCGCCATTCGGATACTGCCGTGCTGTCGGCTGCCTGATCACTGTTTTCCCCCTGCTAAGCATTTTTTAGCTCGCCATTCCCCATACGCGTGATCGCGTAGCCGACGTTCCCCTTCTTTCGTGCCAGTCATCGCGACTGGCGGTGCCTGCACGCGCAGGCTACACGTCCGCATGCGGACGACAGAATCTGGAATCACGCTACCATGATCGCATTCGATTTTGCGCAACTACGCCTTATCGGGCTGCAGCAGGCTATCGCCGGCGCGGCCACCCAACTCAACGTATCTTCCCCCGCCGCGCAGCTGATGCGCGTGAGCGCCGTGCACCGCGACAGCATCGACGTGCACGACGGCAGCCTGGAACAGCCGGCGCAGATCCTGCCGCGCCTGCTGCACGCACTGCTGGAACACGACACCATCCTTGCTGTCGGCGACTGGATCGCCGCCGAACCCGATCTTCACGGCACGCTGTGGATAACGGCGCACTTATCCCCAGTCACGCAGATCGCGCGGCGCGGCAATGACGGCCGGCGCCAGGTGCTGGCCAGCAATGTCGACACGGCCCTGCTGGTGATGGGACTCGATGGGGATTTTAATCCGCGCCGCCTGGAGCGTTACCTGGCCATCGTGCTGGCGGCCCAGGTCAGCCCCGTGGTGGTGCTGAGCAAGGCCGACGTGGCCGACGACGTGCCGGGCAAGCTGGCGCTGCTGAAACAGCGCCTGCCGCCCCACGTGCCGCTGTTCGCCATCGACACGCGCCATGCGTATGACGTGGCCATCCTGGAACCCTGGCTGGGTGCCGGCCAGACCCTGGTCCTGCTCGGCTCATCGGGCGCGGGCAAGTCCAGCCTGACCAATACCTTGTGCACGGCCGGGCAGGCAACGAATGGCGTGCGCCATGGCGACGGCCGCGGCCGGCATACGACGACGGCCCGTTCCCTGCACCTGTGCGCCAGCGGCGCCTGCATCATCGACACGCCGGGCTTGCGCAGCTGGCGCGCCGATGCCGATGCGCAGACCCTGGCCGCCACGTTTGACGACATCGCGGCGCTGGCAGCGACGTGCCAGTTCCGCGATTGCCAGCATGCCAGCGAACCCGGTTGCCAGGTCCGTGGCGCCGTCGACGACGACCGCCTGCGCAACTATCACAAGCTGCTGCGCGACGCGCGACGCAGCGAGGAAACGCCGCTCGAGCGCATCGCCGCGCGCGCCAAATGGAAGACGATCTTGAAGGCGGGGCTGGAAAGAGGAAAGGACAAGCGCCGCTAGTTTTGAGTGAAATCCGTTTGCTGAAAAAAAAGGCAGCCCACGGGCTGCCTTCTGTATTACTGCGTGCGAGCAAATTAATGCTTGCGCAGCTTCTGGATCGCTGCAAGCTGCGCAATCGCGCTGGCCAGCTCGGCTTGCGCTTGCGCGTAGTCGATGCCCGAATCCTTGTTGTGGATATTTTCTTCCGCCAACTTCTTCGCTTCCAGCGCTTTCGCTTCGTCGAGGTCGTGACCGCGGATTGCGGTATCGGCCAGGACGGTCACGGTATCCGGTTGCACTTCCAGCAGGCCGCCGGCAACGAAGACGAACTCTTCTTCAGCCTGGCCGACTACCTTGATGCGGACCGCGCCCGGACGGATGCGGGTAATCAAAGGCGTGTGGCGTGGGTAGATACCCAGCTCGCCCTGTTCACCCGGCAACGCGACGAATTCTGCTTCGCCTGAAAAAATCAGTTCTTCAGCGGAAACCACGTCAACGTGAATTGTGTGTGCCATGTGTGTCCTATCGGGTTGAAGAACCCCGCCGTGTAAGGGGCGGGGTTAGGCCCAGACTTAACTTAGTTAAGTTTCTTGGCTTTTTCGATTGCTTCTTCGATCGTGCCGACCATGTAGAACGCTTGTTCCGGCAGGTGATCGAGTTCGCCCGAAGCGATCATTTTGAAGCCCTTGATCGTGTCTTTGAGCGAAACGTATTTACCAGGCGCGCCGGTAAAGACTTCAGCGACGTGGAAAGGCTGCGACAGGAAACGCTGCATCTTACGTGCACGGGCAACCAGCAGTTTGTCTTCCGGTGCCAGCTCGTCCATACCCAGAATCGCGATAATGTCGCGCAATTCCTTGTAGCGTTGCAGGGTCGTTTGCACGGCACGCGCGGTGTCATAGTGCTCTTGACCAACGATCAACGGATCCAGCTGACGCGAGGTCGAATCCAGTGGGTCCACGGCTGGGTAGATACCCAGGGAAGCGATGTCACGCGACAGCGCAACGGTCGAATCCAAGTGAGCAAACGTGGTAGCAGGCGACGGATCGGTGTAATCATCGGCTGGAACGTAGACGGCCTGGATCGAGGTGATCGAACCGGTCTTGGTCGACGTAATACGCTCTTGCAGACGGCCCATTTCTTCAGCCAGGGTCGGTTGGTAACCCACAGCCGACGGCATACGACCCAGCAGTGCCGATACTTCGGTACCTGCCAGCGTAAAGCGGTAGATGTTGTCGACGAAGAACAGAACGTCCTTGCCTTCATCACGGAACGATTCAGCGATCGTCAGGCCGGTCAGCGCGACGCGCAGACGGTTACCTGGCGGTTCATTCATCTGACCGTAGACCATCGCCACTTTGGAGTTCTCTGGGTTTTCCAGATCGACCACTTTCGCGTCAGCCATCTCGTGGTAGAAGTCGTTACCTTCACGGGTACGCTCACCGACGCCGGCGAACACGGACACGCCGCTGTGCGCCTTGGCGATGTTGTTAATCAGTTCCATCATGTTCACGGTCTTGCCTACGCCAGCGCCGCCGAACAGACCAACTTTACCGCCTTTTGCAAACGGGCAAACCAGGTCGATCACCTTGATGCCGGTTTCCAGCAGTTCTTGCGATGGCGACAGTTCGTCGTATGCAGGAGCGGTGCGGTGGATCGACGCGATCTGCTCGTGCGACACGGGGCCGCATTCGTCGATCGGGTTGCCCAGCACGTCCATGATGCGACCCAGGGTTGCTTTACCGACTGGCACCATGATAGGTTTGCCGGTATTTTGAATCATCATGCCGCGACGCAGGCCATCGGACGAGCCGAGTGCAATGGTACGGACAATGCCGTCGCCCAACTGCTGTTGTACTTCCAGGGTCAGTTCCGAGCCTGCCATCTTCAAGGCATCAAATACCTTAGGCATCGCGTTGCGGGGAAACTCAACGTCCACCACAGCGCCGATACACTGAACGATTTTGCCATCAGCCATGTTCGTTCCTTCAATATAGTTAAATTCGTTTAAACCGCAGCCGCACCGGCGACGATTTCGGAGAGTTCTTTGGTAATCGCAGCTTGGCGGGTCTTGTTGTAGATCAGCTTCAATTCGCCGATCACACTACCCGCGTTGTCGCTTGCAGCTTTCATCGCGACCATCCGTGCCGATTGCTCGGACGCCAGATTCTCCGCGACTGCCTGGTACACCAGCGCTTCTACATAGCGCTCCAGCAATTCGTCGATCACGCTTTGCGCATCCGGCTCGTAGATGTAATCCCACGAGTGGGCACCCTTGTCGGCGACCATCTTGTCGGCCGTCAGGGGCAGCAATTGCTCCACGACTGGTTCCTGCTTCATCGTGTTGATGAATTTGGTGTAGCACAGGTACACTGCATCGATCTTGCCTGCCTGGAACTCTTCGAGCATGACCTTGACAGGTCCGATCAATTTGTCCAGGTGGGGCGTATCACCGGTTTGAATGGCGTGCGCAATGATCTTGACGCCGATGCGATTCAAAAAACCCAAACCCTTGTTACCGATGGCAACTGCTTCAACCCGGTTGCCAGCTGCTTCCAGCTCGCGCGACTTCGACGTCACCTGGCGCAGGATGTTGGTGTTCATGCCGCCGCACAGACCCTTGTCGGTCGTGACAACGATGAAACCCACTGCCTTCGCTTGCGTACCCTGGGCAGCTGCCAGGAACGGGTGCGTGTATTCCGGATTGGCGGTCGCCAGATTGGCGGCGATATTCCGAATCTTGTCACTGTAGGGACGGGCGGCGCGCATACGGTCCTGCGCTTTGCGCATTTTCGATGCGGCAACCATTTCCATCGCCTTGGTGATCTTCTTCGTATTCTCTACGCTCTTGATCTTGCCACGTATCTCTTTGCTTGATGCCATGAGTCCTTACTCCTTCTGCGCGTAGGGCGGCGCCTCACTCGGGGTGGGCGCCGCCTGGCCGCTTAATATGCGCCGGATTTCTTGAAATCAGCAATGGCCGCCGACAGAGTTGCTTCGCTGTCTTTGTCGAGTTGCTTGGTTTCTTCGATCTTGGCCAGCAGAGCAGCTTGCTTGGTCTTCATGTAAGCGTGGACACCAGCTTCGAACGACAGCACTTGCTTGACTGGCACGTCGTCCATGAAGCCTTTGTTCACCGAGAACAGCGATACGGCCATCAGCGAGATCGACAGTGGCGAGTACTGGGCTTGCTTGAGCAATTCCGTCACGCGTGCACCACGGTCCAGCTGCTTGCGGGTCGATTCGTCCAGGTCCGAAGCGAACTGTGCAAACGCGGCCAGTTCACGGTACTGCGCCAAGTCGGTACGGATACCGCCGGACAGGTTTTTGATGACCTTGGTCTGGGCGGCGCCACCGACGCGCGATACGGAAATACCGGCGTTAATTGCAGGACGGATACCGGCGTTGAACAGCGAGGTTTCCAGGAAGATCTGACCGTCGGTAATCGAAATCACGTTGGTTGGAACGAATGCGGACACGTCGCCAGCTTGCGTTTCAATGATCGGCAGGGCCGTCAGGGAACCGGTCTTGCCTTTGACGGCGCCGTCGGTGAACTTCTCGACGTAGTCGGCGTTCACGCGTGCTGCGCGTTCCAGCAGGCGGCTGTGCAGGTAGAACACGTCGCCTGGGTACGCTTCGCGACCTGGTGGACGGCGCAGCAGCAGCGAGATTTGACGGTATGCAACAGCTTGTTTGGACAGATCATCGTAGACGATCAGTGCATCTTCACCGCGGTCACGGAAGTATTCGCCCATGGCGCAACCGGAGTACGGCGAGATGTATTGCATGGCGGCCGATTCCGAAGCGGAAGCGGCGACAACGATGGTGTACTCCATCGCGCCGTGCTGTTCCAGCGAGCGCACGATGTTCTTGATCGACGAGGCTTTTTGGCCAATCGCGACGTAGATACACTTCATGCCCTGGCCTTTTTGATTGATGATCGCATCAATCGCCACGGCCGACTTGCCGGTTTGACGGTCGCCGATGATCAGTTCGCGCTGGCCGCGGCCAACTGGAACCATCGCATCGATCGACTTCAGGCCGGTTTGCATCGGTTGCGAAACGGATTCACGGGCGATCACGCCCGGCGCGATTTTTTCAATCGCGGCCGTCAATTTGGTCTCGATGGCGCCTTTGCCGTCGATCGGCTGACCCAGCGCGTTGACAACGCGGCCGAGCAGCTCAGGACCGACTGGCACTTCCAGAATGCGGCCGGTGCATTTCACCGTGTCGCCTTCGGAGATGTGCTCGTAGGCACCCAGAATCACGGAACCGACGGAGTCGCGTTCCAGATTCATTGCCAGGCCAAACGTGTTGCCTGGGAATTCCAGCATCTCGCCTTGCATCACGTCCGACAAACCGTGGATGCGGCAGATACCGTCGGCGACGGAAATAACCGTGCCTTGATTACGCACTTCAGCGCCGCCGTCAAGACCTTGGATCCGGCTCTTGATCAACTCGCTGATTTCAGATGGGTTGAGTTGCATACTAACTCCTAAAAGTGTTTCTCTCAGCTTGCGCGAGGGGTAAGGGTCTGTCTTAGCTGGCCTGCCGAAGCGCGTGTCTTACGACACCAGTGCAGCGTGCAGTTGCTGCAGCTTGGCGCGCACCGAGGTATCGAGCACTTGGTCGCCAACAACCACGCGCACGCCGCCGAGCAGCGATGGATCCACTGTGACGGCAGGGTTGAGCTTACGACTGAATTTCTTTTCCAGCGTTGCGACCAGCTCGGCCGTTTGGCCTTCGCTCAGATCGAAAGCGCTCGTGATCTCGGCGTCAGCCGCACCTTCCACACTGTTTTTCAACGTATGGAATTGCGCGCCGATTTCCGGCAGCAGGCTGATGCGGCCATTTTCGATCAACATGGTGACGAAGTTTTTCACTTCCTCATTGAGCGGCGATTTCAACAACGACAGGATGGTGGCGGCGACGTCGCTTTCCGAAACTTTCGGATTGCGCGCGTACGCCTGTACCTCGGGGTGGCTACCGATCTGTGCCAGTTCGGACACCAGTTCGGACCACGCCGCGAGGTTGCTTGACTCCTTACCAGCTTGGGCTACGCGGAACAAAGCTTCCGCGTAGGGACGGGCGACGGTTGCGAGTTCTGCCATGATTACAGCTCGACAGCAAGACGCTGCAACATTTCGGCGTGAGCCGTTGGGTTTACTTCACGCTTCAAGATCTGCTCGGCACCCTTGACAGCCAGGTCAGCCACCTGAGCGCGCAATTGTTCGCGTGCTTTCGACAGTTGCTGTTCGGCGTCCGACTGGGCTTGCGCAATGATACGCGCAGCTTCAGCTTGTGCATTTTGCTTGATCTCTTCAGCAACCAGCTGCGCGCGCTTTTCAGCGTCCGCAACGCGTTGCGAAGCTTCTTCACGTGCACTGTTCAATGCCTCTTGCGCACGCTTTTCAGCGACAGCCATCGAAGCCTGACCTTGATCGGCAGCAGCCAATCCATCCGCGATTCGTTTGGCACGCTCATCCAGCGCGTTGTTCAGCGCTGGAAATACGAACTTCATCGAGAACCAGACCAACACCGCGAAGGTGATCATCTGGCCGATGAGCGACATATTGATGTCCATACCTTTGCTCCTAACTAAAAGTTTCTCCTAGGGTTGGAGCGAATTACTGAGCAACAGCCGTCAGAGCGGACAGGAACGGGTTAGCGAACGTGTACAGCAGGGCAACACCAACGCCGATCATCGAGATAGCATCCAGCAGACCAGCGATAACGAACAGTTTGGTTTGCAGTTGTGGCATCAGTTCTGGTTGACGTGCCGAAGCTTCCAGGAATTTGCCACCCAGAATAGCGAAGCCCAGAGCGGTGCCGATTGCGGCCAGGCCGATGATGATTGCTGCTGCCAGAACGGTCATGCTTTGTACTTGTGCGATCAGAGCTTGCATAAAATTCTCCTAAATTTAAAAACGAAAGATACTAAAAAAACAAAATATAAAGTTAATGATTAATGTTTCTCAACCGCAAGGCTCAGATACACAACCGTCAACGCCATAAACACAAAAGCTTGCAAAGTTACAATCAAGATATGGAAAATTGCCCATGGACCACCCAACGCCCACTGTGCCCACCAAGGCAACAACGCGATCAAGATGAAAATCAGTTCGCCGGCATACATATTGCCGAACAGTCGCAGCGACAGGGAGATCAGTTTTGCAACCAGCTCAACCATTTGCAGCAGGAAATTGACGGGTGCCAGGGCGATCGTACCGATCAGGCCGCTCGCATGGAATGGCGCCGTGAACAGTTCCTTGATCCAGCCGCCCAGGCCCTTGGCCTTGATCGAGAAGGCGATCACGCACAGCACGACCGACAGCGACATGGCGAAGGTGTGGTTGACGTCGGCGGTCGGCACGGCGCGCAGTTTATGCACGCCAAACCAGCTCAGGATCTTCGGCAACAGGTCAACCGGCAGGAAGTCCATCGCGTTGAGCAGCCAGACCCACACAAAAATCGTGATGGCCAGCGGCGCGATGACCTTGCTTTTCGCGTGGAAGGCCCCATTAATAGTGTCATTGACGATTTCCATGACCATTTCGACGAAGTTTTGCAACTTGCCAGGGACACCAGCCGTCGCGCGGCGCGACGCCATGTAGAAAACAGCCAGGAAAACAAAGCCCAGGATGGCCGAAATCCAGAACGTATCCAGATTGATCATGCCGTCGGCACTTCTCAGGTGGGCCAGATGGTGACTGATGTATTCTGTGGCGTTGGCTGGGGCAGCATGGCCCGCTTCAATAGCGTGTTCTGTGGTCATAATGAATTTAGATTTGTCGTTTCAGAGCACAACAGGCCCCAAAACCAATGATTAAACAGCGAGCAATGAAAACCAGTATGCTAAGGTTGCCACCGCGAAACCCAAGATCAGCCATAACCAGGCGGCCGACTGAAACAACACCAGTGCCAATATAAACAGCACCGCTGTGATAAATATTTTCACCACTTCTGCGCGCAAATGCGCCCGGAATGCCTTGTTGGCGTCGCTAGAACCGCGAACGACCAGCATGGCATACACCAGGCTACCGATGACTGCGATAGCGCCGCCGTATGCGGCGGACCAGCCTTTGACACTGCCACCAAAAAACAGGGTGACCGTTGCAAAACTGATAGCGATTGCAAGCTGCAGAGCAACTACTTTGTAGACTGGTTTGGCAATATTTTGTTGTGAATCACTCAATTACCAAGTTCCCAGAAAAATCTACACACGCAAAGACACGGGATTATAGTTGGCTTTGATCTATAGAGTCAAACGTTGCTGCACCGCAGCAGGGCAATTGCTGCGCGAAACTGACGCTTTACCGACTATTCGCCGCCATTTGCACCACTATATGGCAAAGCCGCTTGCAGGGCCGCTTCCGGCCGTGTTATCAAGGAATTACGTGATGCGCCCGGAAAGCATGGCCAGTTTGTCCAGCCCGCTTCTGAAGCCACTTTCCCGCCGCTTTGCCAACTTGCTATTTAACCACGCAAGCGGGTCAACAAACCATCGAGCACGTCAAGATCGGCAAAATCGATGACCAATTGGCCACGGCCTTTGTTGCCCATTTTGAACACCACGGGTGTCGCCAGCGCGTCGGACAGCTCTTCTTCCAGGCGCGCGATGTCGCCGGACTTTTCCTTTTGGCGCGGCTCGACCGGGTTGGCCGCTTCCTCGACCGTGCGCGTGACGAGCTTTTCCGTTTCGCGCACCGACAGGCGCTTGGCCACGACCTGATTGGCCAGCGTAATCTGAGTGGCCGCATCGACGGCCAGCAGTGCGCGCGCATGCCCCATGTCGATATCGCCGGCCATCAGCATGGTCTGCACGGGACTGGCCAGATTCATCAGGCGCAGCAGGTTCGACACCGCGCTGCGCGAGCGTCCCAGCGCAGTGGCCGCTTGCTCATGCGTAAAACTGAAGTCGGCGATCAGGCGGTGGATGCCCTGCGCTTCTTCCAGCGGGTTCAGGTCTTCGCGCTGGATGTTCTCGATCAGCGCCATGGCGGCGGCAGCCAGATCGTCCACATCGCGCACCAGCACCGGCACTTCCGTCAAACCGGCCAGTTGCGAGGCGCGGAAGCGGCGCTCGCCCGCGATGATTTCATATTTGACAAGTCCGCTCAGGGTGTCCTGCCCGATCGGGCGCACCAGGATGGGCTGCATCAGCCCTTGCGCCTTGATCGAGGCGGCCAGTTCATTGAGGGCGCCTTCATCCATGCGCGTGCGCGGCTGATATTTGCCGGCTTGCATTTGTGATACGGGCAAGTTCGACGGTTGAGTCGTGTCCGGGCTGGCGAAGTCGCCGCCGCCACCGCCCAACAGGGCGTCGAGTCCGCGGCCCAGTCCTTTTAGTTTTTTCGTAGCCATGCTGTCCTAATCGTGTTTTCAGAGTAAGCGCTCACACCATATTGCGTTCGCGCTTGCCCCTTGTTTACATATGTTTGATGCGCTCGACCATTTCGGCGCCGAAGGCGATGTAGGCCTGGGCACCTTTCGAGCTGGGGTCGAAGGTCACGCCGGGCAAGCCGTACGATGGCGCTTCGGCCAGGCGCACATTGCGCGGAATGATGGTGGTAAACACCTTGTCGCCGAAATGCTGTTCCAGCTGGACCGACACTTGTTGCGATAATGTCATGCGCGGATCGAACATCACGCGCAACAAGCCGATGATCTTCAGGTCCGGGTTCAGGTTGGCATGCACCTTCTTGATGGTGTTGACCAGGTCGGACAAGCCTTCCAATGCGTAGTACTCGCACTGCATCGGGATGATCACGCCATGCGCGGCGCACAGGCCGTTCAGGGTCAGCATCGATAATGCCGGTGGGCAATCCACCAGGATGAAGTCATATTCACTGTCGACTTCGGCCAGCGCATCCTTCAGCCGGCGTTCGCGGTTGTCGAGTTCGACCATCTCCACTTCGGCGCCGGCCAGTTCGCGGTTCGACGGCAGCACATCGAAGCGCCCCGCTTCCGAACGCTGGCGTGCCGTCTTGACATCGGACTCGCCCAGCATGACTTCATAGGTGGACGCCTTCAGGCCGGCCTTGTTGATGCCGGCGCCCATGGTCGCGTTGCCCTGCGGGTCGAGGTCGACCAGCAGCACGCGCTGGTTCAACTTGGCCAGACCGGCGGAAAGGTTGACGCTTGTTGTGGTTTTACCAACACCACCCTTTTGATTTGCTACACAAAAAATTTTGGCCATGTATCTTCTAGTTGTAAAGAGATGCAAACTTCATCGTGCGCCCCGGTATGCGACCGAAACGATTTATACTATTTATTTCATTTATACGATATAAATCGTTTATACGGTTTATATTATTTATACCGTATAAACTATTTATATGATTTATACCGTTTATTTCTTCAGTCTTTAAATTCTTGCTATAAAGACCAGATGACGCTCTGCATTTAGCCCTGGCACCTGGATAGGCCGTAATTGCGTCACTTGCCAGTCTGCCGGCAGTCTCTCTCTCTCGTCCGGTGGTGCCACCCCTTTCAAGGCGATGAATTGCCCGCCCTCGGCCAGCACGTGGTGCGACCAGTTGACGAAGTCGGACAGGTCGGCAAAGGCGCGCGAGGTGATCACATCGAATTTCTGCGCCACTTCCAGCTGTTCCACCCGTTTCGTGTACACGGTGACGTTGGCCAGGCCCAGTTCCGCCTTCACCTGCGTCAAAAATGCCGTCTTCTTGTGCACGGTGTCGATCATCGACACCTTCACGTCGGGCCGCGCGATGGCCAGGACCATGCCCGGCAAGCCGCCGCCGGCACCCACGTCGAGCACGTTTTTGGCATCCGCGAAGGCCGGTACGGCCGCCAGCGAATCGAGCACGTGCAGGGTCAGCATCTGCAGCGGATCGCGCACCGACGTCAGGTTGTACACGCTGTTCCATTTGGCCAGCAAGGCCAGGTAATCGAGCAGTTTTTCCGTCTGATCCGCGCTCAGGTCCAGTCCCAGCGCGGCAATGCCTTCATTCAAAATCTGGGCCAATGCGGCCCGGTCAAACTGCTTCATTCAACAACCTCGTCCTTTAAAGTGGTGATCTGCGCGGCGCCAAAGCCGCGCTTTTTCAGGTGGACCAGCAGCAGCGAAATCGCCGCCGGCGTCACGCCGGAAATGCGCGATGCCTGGCCCAGGGTTTCCGGGCGCTGCTTGTCGAGTTTTTGCCGCACTTCGACCGACAGCGCACCGATATCCAGGTAGTTGAAACCGGCCGGCAGGGCCAGGTTTTCATAGTGTTCGTGGCGCTCGATTTCCTTGCTCTGGCGCTCGATGTAGCCCGCATATTTGAGCTGGATTTCCACCTGCTCGCGTACGGCCGGGTCTTCCACGCCGGGGCCGGCCAGGGCCTGGCCTTCGATGCCCGTCATGCTCATCAGGGTGTCGTAGGCCACGTTCGGACGGCGCAGCAGGTCCGCCAGCGAGTACTCGCGCTCGAGGGCCTGGCCGACGATGCGTTCCGATTCGGCTGCCGCCAGGATGCGCGGATTGACCCACGTGGAACGCAGGCGCTCTAGTTCGCGCGCCACTGCTTCGCGCTTGGTTTCGAACGCCTGCCACTGGGCGTCGCCCACGCAGCCCAAGGCGCGGCCGATTTCCGTCAGGCGCATGTCGGCATTGTCTTCGCGCAAGCTCAAACGGTACTCGGCGCGGCTGGTGAACATGCGGTACGGCTCCTGCACGCCCTGGGTGATCAGATCGTCGACCAGCACGCCCAGATAGGCCTCGGAGCGGCCCGGTACCCAGGCTTCCTTGTCCTGCGTCAACAAGGCCGCATTCAGGCCCGCCAGCATGCCTTGCGCGGCCGCTTCCTCGTAGCCGGTGGTGCCGTTGATCTGGCCGGCGAAGAACAGGCCGGCCACGGCCTTCGTTTCCAGCGAAGCCTTCAAGCCGCGCGGGTCGAAATAATCGTATTCGATGGCGTAGCCGGGGCGCAGGATGTGGGCGTTTTCCATGCCCTTCATCGACTGCACCAGGGCGATCTGCACGTCGAACGGCAGGCTCGTGGAGATGCCGTTCGGATAGAACTCATGCGTCGTCAAGCCTTCCGGTTCGAGGAAGATCTGGTGCGATTCCTTGCCCGAGAAGCGGTGGATCTTGTCTTCGATCGACGGGCAATAGCGGGGGCCGACACCCTCGATCACGCCCGTGTACATGGGGCTGCGGTCCAGGCCGGCGCGGATGATGTCGTGCGTCTGGCTATTCGTGTGCGTGACCCAGCACGGCACCTGGCGCGGGTGCATGGCCGTGTTGCCCATGACGGAAAAGACCGGCACGGGATCGAGGTCGCCCGGCTGTTCTTGCATCACGGAAAAGTCGATCGTGCGGCCATCGATGCGCGGCGGCGTGCCCGTTTTCAAACGGCCCTGCGGCAGTTTCAGCTCTTTCAGGCGGGCCGACAGCGAGATGGCGGGCGGGTCGCCGGCGCGGCCAGCCGAATAGTTATTCAGGCCCACGTGGATCTTGCCGTCGAGGAAAGTGCCGGCCGTCAGCACCACGGCGCGCGACAGGAACTTCAAACCGATCTGCGTCACGGCGCCGACGACCCGGTCGCCTTCGACGATCAAATCATCGACCGCCTGCTGGAACAGCCACAGGTTAGGCTGGTTTTCCAGGCGCGTACGGATGGCGGCCTTGTAAAGAATACGGTCGGCCTGGGCGCGCGTGGCGCGCACCGCCGGGCCTTTCGAGGAGTTCAGGATGCGGAACTGGATGCCGGACTCGTCGGTGGCAATCGCCATCGCGCCGCCCATGGCATCGACCTCCTTGACCAGGTGGCCCTTGCCGATGCCACCGATGGAGGGGTTGCACGACATCTGGCCCAGTGTCTCAATATTATGCGTGAGCAATAGCGTCTTCTGCCCCATGCGGGCGGAAGCGAGGGCCGCCTCGGTACCGGCGTGACCACCACCGACAACGATGACGTCGAATTCTGTAGGAAATAACATGATAAATAGGTAACAGTGCAAGTAAAAATGCGGGAAGAGAGCTCCGATTATAGAGTCTTTTTGCGAGCGTAACCTTCCACGGGCCAATTTTTGCTTAATTTTTACTCAGCAAGGGCGAGTCAACGGCTGTTTCTGTTTCACGTGGAACACGCAGCATGGCCAGGCAGACGGCTGCGGTACCGTGAAATGTTTGCTACAATTGCCGCATCGTCCGCTACCGTGGTCACGCCAGCGGCCAGCGGGACGATCATCCAGGAGGACGGCCTCCCCCATCATGGGAACACACCGGGACGGCCCGCTCTGTATAAGGAGCCGCCATGGCCTGGATACTGTTAATGATTGCCGGCATGCTTGAAGTCGTGTGGGCATACTCGATGAAACTCTCCGCGGGTTTCACCAGACTCACCCCTTCCATTGTCACCATCGTCATGATGATCGCCAGCTTCGGCTTGCTGTCGCTGGCCATGCGCACCCTGCCCCTGGGTACGGCCTACACCATCTGGACGGGCATCGGCGCCGTCGGCGCCTTCGTCGTCGGCATCGTCTTTCTGGGCGAACAAGTCAACGCCATGCGCGTGTGCGCCGCCGTCCTCATCGTGTGCGGCATCGTGCTGATGAAACTATCATCGAGCCACTGAGAGGAATCCCCATGCTCCTCGAAAACTATTTTCCCGTGCTGCTGTTCATTCTGATCGGCATCCTGGTCGGCATCGTGCCCATGCTGCTGGGACGCGTACTCGCTCCGCACAAGCCCGATCCGCACAAACTGTCCCCGTATGAATGCGGCTTCGAGGCGTTCGGCGACGCACGCATGAAGTTCGACATCCGCTTCTACCTGGTCGCCATCCTCTTCATCCTGTTCGATATCGAGGTGATCTTCCTGATGCCGTGGGCGGCCAACGTCAACGCACTGGGCCTGGTCGGCTTCTGGGCCGTCATGGGTTTTCTGGCGATACTGACCATCGGCCTGGTGTATGAGTGGAAACGTGGCGCGCTGGAGTGGGAGTAGCCCCCGCATCTGGTTCCACGTGAAACAGGCGCGGAGCGGGAAAGCGGAGTAAGCTTGGCGCATGTCCATCTTCAGGAGTATGCATGCCCGCCTTCCAGTTCCGCACCGTGCCGCATCTGATCGTTGAACCGGGCGCTGCCGCCCAACTGGGCGCGCACATCGCCCATCACTTTCCCTCGGTGCGCCGCGCCCTGCTCGTCACCGACGCGGGCTTCCTGCGCACGGGCCTGGCCGACGCTCCCCTGCACAGCCTGCGGGTGGCAGGCATCGACGTCCACGTATTTTCCGACGTCCAAGCCGATCCCTCTGAAGCCGTCGTGCTGGCCGGCGTGGCCCAGGCCCAGATGTTTCACGTGGAACTGATTATCGGCCTCGGCGGCGGCAGTTCGCTCGACGTCGCCAAGTTGATCGCCATCCTTGCGCCCGGCCACCAGGAGCTGGGTCAACTGTATGGCATCGGCAATGTCCATGGCCGGCGACTGCCCCTGGTGCAATTGCCGACCACGGCGGGCACGGGTTCGGAAGTCACCAACATCGCCATCGTCACCACGGGCGCCACCACCAAGATGGGCGTGGTCGCGCCGCAGCTGTATGCGGACCTGGCCATCCTCGACGCCAGCCTGACCCTGGGCTTGCCGCCCGCGATCACAGCCGCCACGGGCATCGATGCCATGGTGCATGCAATCGAAGCCTACACCAGCCGGCTGCTGAAAAATCCCCTGTCCGACATGCTGGCACGCCAGGCGCTGTCGCTGCTGCACCCGAATATCGTCACGGCGTGCAGCGATGGAGCCAACTTGCCGGCGCGCCAAGCCATGCTGCTGGGCGCCATGCTGGCCGGCCAGGCGTTTTCCAATGCGCCCGTCGCGGCCGTGCATGCGCTCGCCTATCCCATCGGCGGCCTGTTCCACGTGCCGCATGGCCTGTCGAATGCGCTGGTGCTACCGCACGTACTGCGCTTTAATTTGTCCCATGCGGCGCCCCTGTATGCGCAGCTCGCCACCCTGCTCCGTCCCGGCATGACGGGCAGCGAGGAAGCGCGGGCACAGGCGCTGATCGACGTCATGCAGGATATCGCCGCAGCCACCGGCATCGCGCGCACCCTGCGCGAGGTGGGCATCGCGGCCAGCGACCTGGACCGACTGGCCGACGAAGCCATGCTGCAGACGCGCTTGCTGGGCAACAATCCCCGGCCTGTCACGCGCGCGGATGCGCGGGCCATCTACGCGGCCGCGCTCTGACACTCAGTTGGGCACATCGACCGCGCTGCCCGTCACGCTGATCGCATTGCCAGCTGCCGGCGTTGCCGCTATCGCCGGCACATTCACATTGGTGATCAAGGTCGACGCATCGGCCCGCGTCACCGTGCGCACCACCTGCGACGGCGGCAAGGCTTGCTGGGCATTCAAGTGCGCATACATGGCATCGAGCGCGCGGTTCAGGTAAACGTGCAAGGGCACGATCAAGGACGGCAAGGCGCTGCTGAAGGAATCGAAGTGGTTGGCATGCGTCACCTCAATATAGCGCAGCTTGCTATTTGCCCCCTCCACCGCGGCGTTCAAGCCTAGATAGGCGCGCGACGCGTGATTGACGGGAATCAAGGTATCGCTGCGGCCGTGCACGATGATGGCCGGCTTGCCATTCAATTTTCCGCTGGCAACGACCTCGGCCATGCCGGCGCGCACGCGCACGCTTTGCGCGGCCAGAGTGCCGTCCAGGTTGGCGCCGCTGACGGCGTCGCGTCCCGTCGCCAGGCTGCGCAAGCACAGGAAGCCATCGAGCGACTGATCCGCCAAGCTCGTCGATGGCGACACGCCGGCCGTGTACACCCTGGCGCCGCCCACGCTGTTTTCATATACGACATTGCCGACGATGCCGCTCTGGGTGGCAAAGCTGGCCGCCTTTTGCGCCGACGTGAACGCGATCGGGTTGCCGCCGCCATCCGTCTGCGCAAACGTGAAACCGCATACTTTATCCGTCACGGAAAATTTCCCGTAGGCATACGCATACGTGACGGCCACCAGAATGTTCGTGCCCGCATGCGCCGCCTGCAGGGGATCGGAGTCCGGCAGCCAGCCATACGCCTGCAAGCGCAGTTTTGCATCCGCCTGCTGCGCCGCCAGGTCGGCACCGTTTAACAAGCCTTTGGCCACCAGCGCCGTGCAGCGTCCCGCATTGCCGGCCACGGAAGCGATGCAGGGCTGGTACAGGGCCGCGTAGGTGGCGTAGTCGAACAGGGCACGGCCGGGATTGGCCATCACTACCCCGCCCTGGCGCACGCTGTAGGCCGTGGAAGGCTGCGGTTGCACCTGCGGCTCGCTGGCCGCCACGCCGCTGATCAAGCCCTTCGTATCCTGCTCCGCCGCCAGCAGGGCCGAGCCGGCGCCGTTGGAAATGCTCGACGCGATCGTGATCGTGTTCTTCGGCGTCAGGCGCACGATGCGCGAACTGCCGTCGCGGGCCAGCACGCCGTAGCGCTCGTTCAACACGTAAAACGCCATCTCGACCGCCTGCAGTGTCACCTTGCCCCAGTCCTTTTCCGGGTTCTGCTGCGAGTGCGCATGCTTGAAGGCGATGCGGTTCGGATAGGCGCCGGCCCAGGCCAGCCGGTCGGCGTCGCTCAAGTCCGGCGCGAAGAGCGCGTTCTTGCCGGCAGCCACCCTGCCCGCGCGCACGCCGTTCTGCAGGTTGACGCTGTCATCCTCGAACACATACAGGCCCGTGCCAGAACCCTTGTCCGCATACGCGACGGCGCAGCCCTTCTTCAGGCCCCATTCGCCCGAGCTGCCGATGGCGCCGTAGATGCCGCGCGAACCGCTGGACGTGCCCGTGACGATGCAGGCGCGGTCCGGGTCGAAGCTGGCCGGCACCTGCACCATCAGGGTGACGTTCTTCTTGCCCGTGCCATCGTCGGCATAGGCAATGTATTCGCTGCCCGCGACCAGGCCCTCGCCCGTGCCGATGCTACCGTTGGCATCGACGTTCGGTCCGTACAGGGTGCCGTAGCCGCTGTTGGCGGCGATGTCGAGCACGGCGCGGTAGTTGGCATAAATCGCATTGCGGCGCAGTTCCACCGGCGTCGGCTGTTCGGCATTCGCATACGCGGGCGTGGCACCCGCCAGCCCCGACTTGCCCAGGCCGGCCGTCAGCAGATCGTTTGTCTTGCCATCGTAGTCGGCGCGGGCAATCGTCCCCAGGTAGCCGGGCATCTGGTTCAGCTCTTCGGGTGCATGGTTGCTGCCGCAGGCTGCCAGCAGCAGCGTGCACAGGCCGATGGCCGCGCGCGTACTCGTCGTTTGCATGGTGGTTCTCTCCGATGAAGTCCCAGTGGACGCACAATGAAAAACGCCGGACGATCTGTCCGGCGTTGCTTGAAAATCAGACCGCGGCCTTGGCTGGCCTGGCGCCGAAGCGCGCGATGGCTTCGCCGACGATGCCGCGCCGGAACAGCAGCACGCAGATGACGAAGATCACGCCCGTGACCATGCCCACCGATTCGCCCAGGGTGCCGAACCATTCGATGCCCGTGTGCGTGGCCAGGTAGGTGCCGACATCGCCCAGCTTGTTTTCCAGCGCGATGATCAGCACGGCGCCGAGGATGGGACCGGACAAGGTGCCCATGCCGCCCACCAGTGTCATCAGCACGACCAGGCCCGACATGCCCCAGTACACGTCGGTCAAGGTCTCAAAGCCCAGCACCAGCGTCTTGGTGGCGCCGGCCAGGGCAGCCAGCGAAGCGGACAGCACGATGGCCATCAGCTTGTACTTGTTGACGTCGTAGCCGAGCGAAATGGCGCGCGGTTCGTTTTCCTTGATGGCCTTGAGCACTTGTCCGAACGGCGAATGGATGGTGCGCACGATCAGGGCGAAGCCGGCAATGAAGATGGCCAGCACGACGTAATACAGCACCGTGTCGTTGCCCAGGTCTATCGTGCCCAGCAAGGTTCCACGTGGAACACCCTGCAAGCCATCTTCGCCGCCCGTGAACGGCAGGCGCAGGGCAAGGAAATACACCATCTGCGCCAGCGCCAGGGTGATCATCGTAAAGTAGATGCCCTGGCGGCGGATCGCCAGGCCGCCCATGACCAGACCCAGCCCCGCCCCGGTGAGCACGCCGGCCAGCAGACCGAGTTCCGTCGGCCAGCCCCAGGTGCGCAGCGCGTAGCCGGTGACATAGCCGGCGCCGCCAAAGAAGGCCGCGTGGCCGAACGACAGCAAGCCCGTATAGCCGATCAACAAGTTAAAGGCGCAGGCAAACAGGGCGAAGCACAGCAACTTCATCAGGAAGACGGGATAGCCGTAAAACGGGGCGGCCAGTGCCAGCAGCAGGGCAATGGCGTAGCCTACATTCTTATTCATCGTGGTAGCTCCAATACATGACTGATGAGAATTACTTTTCTTTGCCGAACAGGCCGGCGGGACGCAGCAGCAGCACGATGACCATCACCACGAAGACCACGGTGGCCGAGCCTTCCGGGTAGAACACGCGGGTCAGGCCCTCGATCACGCCCAGGCCCAGGCCCGTGAGGATGGAGCCCATGATGGACCCCATGCCGCCGATCACCACCACGGCGAAGACGACGATGATCAGGTTCGAGCCCATCAGCGGCGAGACCTGGATGATCGGTGCGGCCAGCACGCCGGCGAAGCCGGCCAGCGCCACGCCGAAGCCGAAGGTCAGGGTCACCATCAGCGGCACGTTGATGCCGAACGCTTCCACCAGTTTCGGGTTTTCCGTGCCGGCCCGCAGGTAGGCACCCAACTTGGTTTTTTCGATGACGAACCAGGTGGCCAGGCAGACGGACAGCGAGGCGATCACCACCCAGGCACGGTAGTTCGGCAGGATCATGAAGCCGAGGTCCGTCGCGCCCGCCAGCGCTTCGGGCACGGCATACGGCTGGCCCGAGACGCCGTAGAAGGAACGGAACACGCCTTCCATGATCAGGGTGATGCCGAACGTCAGCAGCAGTCCATACAGGTGGTCGAGTTTATACAGCCAGCGCAGCATGGTCTTTTCGATCAGGATGCCGATCAGGCCGACGAGGATCGGAGCGATGACCAGCATGGCCCAGTAATTGATGTCGAAATAACTGAGGCCCATCCAGGCCAGGAAGGCGCCCATCATGTACATGGCGCCATGCGAGAAGTTGATGACATTGAGCAAGCCGAAGATGACGGCCAGTCCGAGGGACAACATGGCATAGAACGAGCCGTTGACGAGGCCCAGCAGCAGCTGGCTCATCATTGCTGGTAATGGAACGCCGAAAATTTCCATGGCATCACAGTATAAAAAGCACCGCCGAACGACGGTGTGGTATCAAGGGAAACACGCCACCGCAGACGGGCGCGGCGGCGCAAGGCGAACCCTGCAGGCAAAGCGCCTGCAGGAAAGACTGCTCGCACCGGGCGGGCAATCCGTTTGACGGACTGCTACAGCGTTACTTCCACAGCGAACACTTCGATTCAGCCTTGGTCACATACGCTTGCGCGCCGGGCACGGTGGCCACGACCTTGTAGTAATCCCATGGGTATTTCGATTCGGACGGCTTCTTCACTTCCATCAGATACATGTCGTGCACCATGCGGCCGTCGGGACGTACTTCACCGTTCTGGGTGAACATGTCGTTGATCTTGGTCTTCTTCAGATACGCCATGACCTTCTCGGTATCGTCCGTGCCGACGGCCTTGACGGCTTTCAGGTAATTGGCCGCGGCCGAATAATCGGCCGCCTGCAGCATCGACGGCTCCTTCTTCATCTTGGCGAAATAGCGTTTCGACCAGGCGCGCGTTTCCGCATTCAAGTCCCAGTACCAGCCATCGGTCAGGTACATGCCCTGCGTCAGGTTCAGGCCCAGCGAATGGATGTCATTGATGAAGATCAGCAAGCCGGCCAGCTTCATGGACTTCGTCAGGCCGAACTCGTTGGCCGCCTTGATGCTGTTGATGGCGTCGCCACCCGCATTGGCCAGGCCCAGGATCTGCGGCTTGGCTGCCTGCGCCTGCAGCAGAAAGGACGAGAAATCCGAAGCACCCAGCGGATGCTTGACGCTGCCCAGCACCTTGCCGCCGGCCGCCTTGACGACTTCGGCCGTGTCTTTTTCCAGCGAATGGCCGAACGCATAGTCGGCCGTCATGAAATACCAGTTCTTGCCGCCCTGCTTGACGATAGTGCCGCCCGTGCCGCGCGCCAGCGCCACCGTGTCGTAGGCGTAATGCACGGTGTACGGCGTGCATTCCTCGTTCGTCAGGCGCGAAGAACCGGCGCCGATGGCGATGAAGATTTTTTTCTTTTCCGCCGCGACCTTGGCCATGGCCAGGCTGGCGCCGGAATTGGTGCCGCCGATCAGCATGTCGACGCCCTGCTGGTCGAACCATTCGCGCGCCTTCGAGGCGGCGATATCGGCCTTGTTTTGATGGTCGGCGGAAATGAACTCCACCTTCTTGCCGGCGAGAACGACGCCGGCATCGGCGATCGCCATCTTGATGGCTTCCGCGCCGCCGAGGCCGTCGACGTCGGAATACACGCCCGACATGTCGGAAATAAAGCCGATCTTGATGGTGTCGCCCGATACCTGGGCATGCGCGGCAGCGGAAAAACCCAGTGCGCACAGGGTGGCGGTGGCAATGGCGATAGCGTTACGTTTCATAGTGTCTCCGTTGGGATTATTGTTTGCTATTCAGTCGATTGCTGGACGATGACGAGTAAAAAACTACATGGGCACTACACGCCAAGCAGCTCGGTCAATACCGGCATCTTGGCCTCCAGTTCGGATGCAGCAAAAGTCTCGACGATCTGACCGTGCTCCATCACATAAAACCGGTCCGCCAGCGGTGCGGCAAACCGGAAATTCTGCTCCACCATGACGATGGTGTATCCCTTCGCTTTCAGGGTGGTGATCATGCGCGCCAGCCCTTGCACGATGACGGGCGCCAGGCCTTCGGATATTTCATCGAGCAGCAGCAGGCGGGCGCCCGTGCGCAGGATGCGCGCCACGGCCAGCATCTGCTGTTCCCCGCCCGACAATCGCGTGCCCTGGCTGTGCCGGCGTTCCTGCAGGTTCGGGAACATGGCGTAGATTTCTTCCACCGACATGCCCTTCTCGCCGCTGGCCAGGGTCGGCGGCAGCATCAGGTTTTCCTCGGTCGACAGCGAGGAAAAAATACCGCGCTCTTCGGGACAATAGCCGATGCCCAGGTGGGCGATCTTGTGCGTGGCCAAACCTATCGCTTCGGCGCCATGGACTTTGATCGAACCCGTGCGCGCACCCGTCAGCCCCATGATGGCGCGCAAGGTCGTCGTGCGGCCGGCGCCGTTGCGGCCCAGCAAGGTCACCACCTCGCCCTGCTCCACCTTCAAGTTAACGTCGTGCAGGATGTGCGATTCGCCGTACCACGTATGCAACTGTGCAATTTCCAGCGCCGGTGCGTTGCCATTCACTTGTGTCGCCATCAATGCGCCCCTTCCAGTTCGGCGTGGGTGGTGCCCATGTACGCTTCCATCACCTGCGGATTACGCGACACTTCCGCGTAGCTGCCTTCGGCCAGCATGGCGCCGCGCTGCAGGACAGAAATCTTGTCGCAGATGCCGGACACCACGTTCATATTGTGTTCCACCATCAAAATCGTGCGCCCGGCCGAGACCTTCTTGATCAGTTCGGTGACGCGGTGCACGTCTTCGTGGCCCATGCCTTGCGTCGGTTCATCGAGCAGCATCATTTCCGGTTCCATCGCCAGGGTGGTGGCGATTTCCAGCGCGCGCTTGCGCCCGTAGGGCATGTCGACCGTGATGGTGTCGGCGAACTCCGTCAGGTCGACTTCGGCCAGCAAGGCCATGGCGCGGTCGTTGAGCTGGCTCAATGAACGTTCGCTTTTCCAGAAGTGAAACGAGGTGCCCAGCTGGCGCTGCAAGCCGATGCGCACATTCTGCAGCACGGATAAATGGGGGAAGACGGCGGAAATCTGGAATGAACGGATCACGCCCATGCGGGCGATCTGGGCCGGTTTGGCGGCCGTGATGTCTTTCCCGTTGAACAGGATCTGTCCGCCGGTGGGGACCAGGAATTTGGTGAGCAAGTTGAAACACGTGGTCTTGCCGGCGCCGTTAGGACCGATCAAGGCGTGGATATGGCCCCGCTCTACCTTCAGGTTCACCTCGCTGACGGCGGTGAAACCCTTGAATTCCTTGGTCAAATTTCTTGTTTCCAAGATTACGTTTGACATCGTGTCTCCTAGTTGTACTTTTTGTACTACTTAGTCATTTTTATAATACACAACTTAAATTTAACGCACAATACAGTATAACTACGGGGATTTTTCGCCAGTCCGAATGGCGCAAACTCGCGCGCTTGCCCAGCTATTTCCAGGCCGCATGTATCATTTGCGCCGCTTTTTCCGCAATCATCACGGTGGGCGAGTTCGTATTACCAGAAGTAATGTAGGGCATGATGGAAGCGTCGACGACGCGCAATCCAGCCACGCCGATCACGCGCAAGGTGCTGTCGACCACGCTCAAGGCCTCGCCGGCCAGGCCCATGCGGCAAGTACCCACCGGGTGAAAGATCGTGGTGCCGATCTGGCTGGCCGCCTGCGCCAGCTCTTCCTCGCTCTGGAATTGCACGCCAGGCTTGTATTCCTGCGGCGCAAACTTCTTCAGGGCGGGCGCGGCCACGATGGCGCGCGTCAGGCGCAGGGCGTCGGCCGCCACCTTGCGGTCCTGCTCGGTACTCAGGTAATTGGGCACGATCTTCGGCGCCGCATAGCTGTCGGCCGAGGCGATCTGCACATGGCCGCGCGATGTCGGGCGCAGATTGCAGACGCTGGCCGTAAACGCGGGAAACGCGTGCAAGGGTTCGCCGAATTTGTCCAGGGACAAGGGCTGCACGTGGTATTGCAGGTTCGGCGTGGCTTGCTGCGGATCGGACCTGGCAAACGCCCCCAGCTGCGACGGCGCCATCGACATGGGCCCGCTCTGGAACAGCGCATATTGCAGACCGATCTGCATCTTGCCGACGATATTGCTGGCCATTACGTTCAAAGTCTTGACGCCCTGCACCTTGTACACCATGCGCAGCTGCAAGTGGTCTTGCAAATTGCCCCCCACGCCAGGCGAATCCAGCACGGGCGTAATGCCGTGTTCGCGCAGCAAGGCGGCCGGGCCGATGCCGGACAATTGCAGCAATTGGGGCGAGCCGATGGCGCCCGCCGTCAGCAAGGTTTCCCGCCGCGCCGTCGCCTGCCACTGCGTGCCGCCACCGGTCAACACGATGCCCGTGCAGCGCGGCCCCGATGCCGTCGTTTCCAGCAGCAGACGTTCCACGTGGCAGCCGGTCATGATGGTCAGATTCGGGCGCCGCGACGCCGGTTTCAAAAACGCTTTCGAGGTATTCCAGCGGATGCCGCGACGCTGGTTGACGTCGAAATACGCGCTGCCGCTATTGTCGCCGCCATTGAAATCGCTGGTTTTCGGGATGCCCACCTGCTGGGCCGCGTCGCGGAAGGCGTTGAGGATATCCCACGACAGGCGCTGCTTTTCCACGCGCCACTCGCCGCCCACGCCATGGTTTTCCGACGCGCCGCCATAGTAATCTTCGCTTTGCTTAAATAGCGGCAAGACTTTGTCCCAGCGCCAGGAAGCATCGTCCGTCAGGTCCGCCCAGTGGTCGTAGTCGCCGGCCTGGCCGCGCATGTAGATCATGCCGTTGATGGATGAGCTGCCGCCCAGGACTTTACCGCGCGGATACATCAGGCTGCGCCCGCCCAGGCCTGCGTCCGCCTGCGTGGAATACAGCCAGTCCGTGCGGGGATTGCCGATGCAATGCAGATAGCCGACGGGGATGTGGATCCACACGTAATCGTCCTTGCCGCCCGCTTCCACGAGCAAAACGCTGGCGTCCCTGTCGCGCGTGAGCCGGTTGGCCAGCACGCAACCTGCCGTGCCGCCGCCCACGATGATGTAGTCGTATTCGCCTGCCGATTCCAATGAAGCTCCTTTCGGTATGCCATCAAGCTGTCGCGCGGCGTGTCTCCCCGCCGCGTCCCTTTACCAGAGTCTGTCTTTCTTCATCCATGCATGGCTGCTGAGCCGCCTTGAGATTACCACCAGTGCCGGGCCAGGGCGACATTAATCGCATGGCCATCACGATCACCACGTAAACGAACTCGTCTGGCAGCTAAAAAACCGTCCCGAACAGGGGCTGCAAGCTGTGGATAACCGTATGGATATCCACAGGTACGATATGTGAGTAAACGAAATTTTTTTTGGACGACTTTTTTTTATCCCAAAACCATCCCAAGCCGATACAACGCTTACTCAGCGCTTATCCGTACGCCAAGCGATTGTTTACAAGGATAAATCAGGACTTATCCACAGAAGTTGTCGCCGTTAACTACTATTACTATTCTTGTATACGATCTTGTTAAGGTAAACCCGACAACGCGCGCGTTGCCTGACCTTCGCCTTCGGAAAGGTTGACTAGCCTGACTTCAAAACCGCCGAACTGCGTTGGCTGACAAAAAAAAATCCAGCCAACAACTGAGCGACGAAAACCGGCACGGCCGGCATCACGCAGACAGCACTGCCAAACCGTTTTGCAAAATGGAAACGTCAACTGGCTTGAGCAGGCACAGTGCCAGCAAGCGCGTCGATGTCGAAAAGAGGAGGAATTTACAACGATTGTGGATAAGTCATTTGATATCCACAGGATGACTTGTGCGTAAACATGAAGTTATGCGCAGGCCCGCATTTTATACAATTTTGCTCCTCGCGTGATACAGCGATTATGCACGCTTTATTTTGCGCGTAAACGGTTGATCCTGTTGAAAAAAAGCGACTTATCCACAGAAAAAAACGCGTTTACTATTACTACTATTTTTATATATAGATCTATTGTAAACCGACAAAAAAAGCGGAAGTCCGGGGATATTTCCAAGAAGCATGCAAAAAACGTCAAAAAAAAAGCCAACGACAACAGCACGACCCACTGCCAAACCGTCTTCCAGGAAGTACCTGGATGCCGATGTGCGTGAAAGAACCGCGCTCCTGATCGCTCAACTTTGATTGCCAGACAATGATCAGTGCACGCAAACGCCGTCAAACATGTCACTGCAGCAAGAAAAAACGCGATTTTTGCTTGCCGTTGTGGATAAGTGCCTGCATATCCACAGGATGAGATGTGGGAAAAGTCGTTCTTTGTCCACAAGCCAATTTTTATCCCAAACAAGTCCTCCGTAGATACAATGCTTGTGCGCCTACTTTTTTGTGCGCCAAGTCGATGATTTTTATACGGTATACCGACTTATCCACAAAAAAATGGCCGTTTACTATCACTACTATTTTTATGTATACATCTTTATTTAAAACACAGAAACAAACGCGGACGGTGGAAAAGTCGCCGAAACGGCTGTTTTCACTATGTAAACCGTTTTGCAATCTCAAAAACCTGTAAAAACAGCATGAATTCACACAAAAAAATGCGTTTGGGCATCATCAGTGCCTTGCACGAAGAACAGCAGGGGCTGGTAGAGGCCATGCAAGGCCCCCAGAGGCGTTCGCACGGCATGCGCGACTACACCCTGGGAACCCTGTGGAATATCGACGCTGTGTGCGTCCTGTCGCGTCTGGGCAAGGTTGCCGCTGCCATGACAGCTTCTATCCTTGTGGAAAAGTACGGAGTTACCCACATCGTCTTCACCGGCGTGGCCGGCAGTGGGGCTAAACACGTGAAAGTGGGCGATATCGTGGTGGCGGAATCGCTGCTGCAGCACGATATGGACGCCCGACCTCTATTTCCCCGCTTCGAAGTGCCGCTGACGGGACTGCAGCGCTTCGCTACGGATCTGGAACTGAGCACGCAACTGGCAGCTGCCGCGGAAGATTTTTTGCGTGACGATGTCTCCAGCGTGCTCAAGGCGGCCGATATCGCGGCATTTGGCTTGCAGCACACGCAGGTGCACCGCGGCCTGATCGCCAGCGGCGACCAGTTCATCAGCAGCGCCGCGCATCTGCACCAGCTCAAAGTGGATATCCCCGACTTGCTGGCCGTCGAAATGGAAGGCGCCGCTGTGGCGCAAGTGTGTTTTGAACTCGGTGTGCCGTTTACCGTCATGCGCACCATTTCCGACAACGCCAATGAAGAGGCGGCCGTCGACTTCATGCGTTTCGTGCAAACCGTCGCCTCGCCATACGCGTTGACGGTGATCCAGCAATTGTGCCAGCGCCTGGCCGGCTGATTTTTCAGCTAGCGTGCATAAAAAAAGGGCAGAACCACTGGTTCTGCCCTTTGTATTTAAAAACAAAGGAGCCTGAAAAATGTTCAGGGCTAGGCGCCTTGCTGCAGGCAGTACGAATGTACGGCCAGGCAAGGCAACAACGCCATGGACTTTTTCTCAGGTTCCTTTAGACACTGAGCATCATCAAACTGGCGTTTCCGCCCGCTGCCGTCGTATTCACGCACAGCGCCCGCTCGGCGACGAGGCGCCACAGGGGGATGACATCGTCCTGCGTGGTGGCGATGGTGGCCACCAGGGCCCCTTCCCGTGCCGCCAGCAG
The DNA here is from genome assembly GCF_900156175.1 of Janthinobacterium sp. TND4EL3. Taxonomy (GTDB): domain Bacteria; phylum Pseudomonadota; class Gammaproteobacteria; order Burkholderiales; family Burkholderiaceae_D; genus Janthinobacterium. Next base: position 134,088 of record NZ_FTMV01000001.1, on the reverse strand, counting down.
CGGTTTGAGCTGGCCATCGAGACTCGGTTCGATCATGGCGATCTGGAAATCCTGCTGGACCGACTCCAGGCTGCTGACGACCTGGATGCGGTCCTTCAGCGCCGCCGGCAAGTCGGCCGGGATCAGGTCCGGCGCTTGCGCCAGCACCAGCGCCTGGTTGCCCGTCGCCAGCACGGCTGCCAACTGGTTCATCAAGGTGCCGGACGTGCCCGCCGCGCACAGGATCGTGCCCCGTGCGGCAAAGCTCAGGGTATTGCGCTCGCCCGTCGGGCCTGGCAAGACGGTGGTGCTGCCCAGCAAGGTGGTGCGCGCGTATTCCTGCGCCAGTTGCTGCACCTTGTCGTGGCCGTGCATCTTGGCCCACACGGTCAGCGCGTCGAGCGCCGGCGGCGCCTGGCGCTGATGCTGGGCGCCGGGTGGCGCATTGCGCTGCAGCCGTTTCAGATACAGGGGACCGCCCGCCTTCGGGCCGGTGCCGGACTTGCCTTCGCCGCCGAACGGCTGCACGCCGACGACGGCGCCGACGATGTTGCGGTTGACATAAATATTGCCCACGTGCGCGCGCTGGGTGATGAAAGCGATGGTTTCGTCGATGCGCGTATGGATGCCCAGGGTCAAGCCGTAACCGCTGTCGTTGATCGATTGCACCAGTTGCGGCAGTTCTGCCCGCTTGTAGCGGATCACGTGCAGCACGGGGCCGAAGACTTCGTGCGTCAGCTGCGCCAGCGACTTGATTTCCAGCACGGTCGGCGCGACGAACGTGCCTTTCACGGTCGGCAAATCGAGCGAATAATGGTCGATGGCCATGGTTTTCATCTTGTTGATGTGCGCCAGCAAGTTACTTTGCGCTTCCGCATCGATGACGGGACCGATATCGGTCGCCAGGCGGTCAGGATTGCCAACGCGCAATTCCTGCATGGCGCCTTTCAGCATGTGGATGGTCTTGTCGGCGATTTCCGTTTGCAGGAACAGCACGCGCAAGGCCGAGCAGCGCTGGCCGGCGCTGTCAAACGCCGACGACATCACGTCCTGCACCACTTGCTCCGGCAAGGCCGACGAATCGACGATCAGGGCATTCTGGCCGCCCGTCTCGGCGATCAGGGGAAGGTCGATGCCTTCGGCCACGGCGCGGGCGGCCAAGTTGCGGTTGATCAACTGCGCCACTTCTGTCGAACCCGTGAAAATCACGCCTTTGACGCGCGCGTCGTTGCACAGGCCGGCGCCGACGACTTCTCCGCTGCCGGGCAAGAATTGCAGCGCACCGCGCGGCACGCCCGCCGCGTGCAGCAGCTGCACGGCGCGCCAGGCGATCAGCGGCGTTTGCTCGGCCGGCTTGGCCAGCACGACGTTACCGGCGGCCAGGGCGGCGGCCAGCTGGCCCGTAAAGATGGCCAGCGGGAAATTCCACGGGCTGATGCAGGTGACGGGACCGAGCGCCACGGTGTTTGGCGCGTGTTCCACCTGCGCCGCGTAATAGCGCAGGAAATCGACGGCTTCGCGGATTTCCGCGATGGCGTTCGGCAGCGACTTGCCCGCTTCGCGCACGGCCAGGGCCATCAGCTCGATGTGGTGTTCTTCAAACAGGTCGGCGGCGCGCAGCAAGGCTTGCGCGCGCAGCGACGGCTCCGTTGTCTGCCATTCCATGGCGTAGGCGCTGGCGCTGGCCAGGGCCGTTTCCACGTCGGCCGGCGCCGCTTCCATGACCTTGCCGACGACATCGTCGTGCTGGGCCGGATTGTGGATCACTTGCGTTGGCGTATTCAGGCTGACGGCGCCGTCGATCAGCGGCCCGGCCTGCCATTGCTGCTGCTGCGCCAGGCCGGTGGCCAGGGTGCGCAAGGTGTCTTCATTCGACAGGTCCAGGCCGGCCGAGTTCCTGCGCTCGCTGCCAAACATGTCCAGCGGCAGCGGAATCGACGGATGCGGCAAGCCGCCCTGCAGGCGCGCCTGTTCCAGCGGATCGCGGATCAGGCTATCGATGGCCACGCTTTCGTCGACGATCTGGTTGACGAAGGACGAGTTGGCGCCGTTTTCCAGCAGGCGGCGCACCAGGTAGGCCAGCAGCGTTTCATGCGAGCCGACGGGCGCGTAGATGCGGCAAGGCTTGTCCAGGTTGGCGGGGCCGACGACCTGGTCGTACAGGGTTTCGCCCATGCCGTGCAGGCACTGGAATTCGTAGTCGGTAACGCCGTCGCGCTTCGCCCAGGTAAAGATGGTCGACAGGGTTTGCGCATTGTGCGTGGCAAATTGCGGGTAGATGACGCTGCTGGCATCGAGCAGTTTTTGCGCGCAGACGAGGTAAGACACGTCCGTGTAGACCTTGCGCGTGTAGACGGGATAGCCTTCCTGGCCGTCCACTTGGGCGCGTTTGATTTCCGCATCCCAATATGCGCCCTTGACGAGGCGCACCATGAACTTGCGGCCGCTGCGGCGCGCCAGGTCGATCAGGAAATCGATGGCGAACGGGCAGCGCTTCTGATACGCCTGCACCACGTAGCCGATGCCGTCGAAGCCGGCCAGGTCCGGATCAAAAGCGAGGGCTTCCATGAGGTCCAGTGACAGTTCCAGGCGGTCCGTTTCTTCCGCATCGATATTGAAGCCGATGTTGTACTGTTTGGCCAGCAACAGCAGCGCTTTGACCTTCGGCAGCAATTCTTCCATGACGCGGGCGCGCTGGGCGCGGCTGTAGCGCGCGTGCAGGGCCGACAGTTTCACGGAAATGCCGGGGCCATTCTTGATGCCGCGCCCGTTCGAGGCCTTGCCGATGGCGTGGATCGCCGTTTCGTACGAGGCGTAGTAGCTGGCCGCGTCGGCTTGCGTCAGGGCCGCCTCGCCCAGCATGTCGTACGAGTAGCGGTAGCCGCGCGTTTCATTCTCGCGGCTGTTTTTTAACGCTTCCTCGATGGTCTGGCCCGTGACGAACTGGTTGCCCAGCATGCGCATGGCCAGGTCGACGCCCTTGCGGATCAGCGGCTCGCCGCCTTTGGCGATGAGCTTGGTCATGGCCGAGCCGAGGCCCGACTCGCTGCTGGTACTGACCAGTTTGCCCGTGATCAGCAAGCCCCAGGTGGCGGCATTGACGAACAGCGACGGCGATTCGCCCAGGTGCTTGCGCCAGTCGCCCTTGCTGATTTTGTCGGCGATCAGGCGATCGGCCGTTTGACTGTCGGGTATACGCAACAGCGCTTCGGCCAGGCACATCAGCGCAACCCCCTCTTCCGATGATAGCGAGAACTCGTGCATCAGCGCATCGACGCCGGACGCGCGCGTGCGTTTCTGGCGCACGGCCGACACCAGCCGGTGCGCCAGGGCCTGGCCTGCGGCCGTCGTTTCGGTGCTGCTGGCGCGCACTTGTTGCAACAGCCACTGCACGGCGGAAACCTCGTCGCGCCTATAGGCGGCGGTGATGGCGGCGCGGTGGGGCGTCGCTTCGGGCAGGATTTCCGCCTGGAGCGCGGCAAAGGGAATCGGGGTAAAAGCCGAGGGGCCTGCAGGGTGCATAAGTGCTCTTTACAAGGAAAAAGGGGACGAAAACGCCCGCCTTGCCTGCTCTTTTTTGGTGCAAAAAAATACAGAAAGTCGGACGTTAAGATGATTCGATTGTAAAGGGGATTCTTATGGATTAATTCTGGTAATACAGGGGGCTAGCAATAGATAGTTTTTGATGCGACAATTTAACCAAATAATATTAATTTGGGGGTGATGGTAATGCTGGACAAGATCAGTAAGAAAATCTTGATGGAATTGCAGAGCGATGGACGCATCAGCAATGTGGAGCTGGCCGCGCGCGTGAACTTGTCGCCGGCGGCCTGTCTGGAGCGCGTGCGCAAATTGCACGAATCCGGGTACATCATGGGCTATACGGCCCAGTTGAACCCGCAGCTGCTCGACGTGTCGCTGCTGGTATTCATCGAAGTCGTGCTCGATCGCACGACACCGGAAGTGTTCGACGCCTTCAAGCATAGCGTACAAATCATTCCAGAGGTACTGGAATGTCATATGGTGGCCGGCGGTTTCGATTACCTGGTCAAGGCGCGCGTCAAGGACATGGCTGCCTACCGCGAATTCCTGGGCAAGACGCTGTTGCAAAAAGGTGTGCGGGAAACCCACACTTATGCCGTCATGGAAGAGGTCAAAAACACCACCAAATTGCCGATTAAGTGACCGCGGTGTAGTGCTCCCGTTTTTCTGATTGAGCTATCGGAACAAATGTTGTAGGGTAGAACTACAATTCTGCCATCCGGTAGCCGCCTGAAACGACGCGCAGACGTCAGGTTCAGGGTGCAAGGTGGGCAATCGTGCCCATGCGCATACGGTTACGGCCTCTCCCCCCGCGGGAGGGGCGACGGGTTCTCGCAGCGGGGGACAAATGAAGCAGTTGCAGCATCAGCTGGTGCGTTTCTTTGTATTCACTGTTCTGGCCATGGCCGTGGCCTGTTGTCTGGCCTATCTGTTGCTGCTGGCGCTGGGCGGCGGCGACCATCCCTATCTGATTGCCTGCGTGGCGGCCGTCACGGGCGCCGCGCTGCTGGCCTTCGCCGGCCGCTCGCGCGGCGAGCCGGGCTTGCACCAGTTTGCCGACACCGTCGGGCACGCCATCGACGCCATCATGATCGGCGCGGCGGAAACCTCGTATTTTGTCGATTCCGTCAAACAGAAGGTGGACCTGGACGTGCGCACGGCCAGCGAGATCGCCGACAGTTCCGGACAGAACGCCGTGATGACGGAAAAGATCGCCGCCAATGCGGAACGGGCCGCCAAGGTGGCCGCCGGCGTGCGCGTGGAAAGCGTGGCGGCGCGCGCCGAAGTGGACCAGGGTTTGCGCCGCATCAACAAGGCACGCGAAGAAGCGCAAGGCGCCTCCAGCGCCATGCTGGGCCTGCAGGAAAAATCCAGACGCATCACGGGTTTTACGGAAGCCATTTCCGATATTTCCGCGCGCACCAACTTGCTGGCGCTGAACGCCGCCATCGAGGCGGCGCGCGCAGGTGAACACGGTCGCGGCTTTGCCGTGGTGGCCGGCGAAGTGCGGCAACTGGCGCAGCGCACCAAGGAAGCGTCCGATGAAATCAGCGTGATGGTGCGCGAAATCAATGAACAGGCGGAAAAAGCCGCGCAAGGCATGACGGCGCTGGCCAGCGGCGTGACGGAAGCGGCGCGCAACGTGGAAAGCGTGCACGGCTCGCTCAGCCATATCGAGGAATCCTCGGGCGTGTCCGAGGATGAGATCGGGCAAATCGCCCGCGCCTCGCGCGAACATGTCGAGACGACGCAGCTGATCGCCGACGCCATCGGGCAAATCCGCGACAGCATGCTGTCGACGAATGCCGAATTGCCGCGCGCCACGCAGTCGGCGATGGCCCTGGCCGAGCGGGCCGAAGTGATCGCCGGCGCCCTCGGCGAAGCGAACGTGGCCACGCCGCACGATGAGATCCGCGAGGCCGCCCGGCGCGCCGCGCGCGAGGTGGGCAAACTGTTCGAGCAAGCGATCGCCTCGGGGCGCATTACGCGCGAAGCCCTGTTCGACCGGCATTACCGCCCCATCCCGAACACCAATCCGCCCAAGCACAACACGAAGTTCGACGCCTTTACGGACAAGGTGCTGCCGGACCTGCAGGAAGGCGTGCTGGCGGCATTGCCCCACCTGGCCTATGCGGGCGCCGTCGACAACAATGGATATTTTCCAACGCACAATAAGAAGTTCTCGCAGCCGCTGACGGGCGATTACGCCACCGATATGGTCAATAACCGTACCAAGCGCATCTTCAGCGACCGCACAGGCAAGCGCTGCGGCAGCAACACCAAGCCCTTCCTCTTGCAAACCTATAAACGCGACACGGGCGAAGTCATGCACGATTTATCGGTGCCCATCCACGTCGAGGGCAAGCACTGGGGCGGCTTTAGAATTGGCTATAGATCCAGCACTCACGCATAAAAAAAACGCCTGATGTTTTTCATCAGGCGTTTTTTTGTTCCGTACCGGGTTCTATTCGACGTGCGGCTTCGGCGCCACGCCGCCGCCGGCCGCCGTGGCCGTCCGTAACGTGGGCGTGTTCATGCTTTCCAGGTGGTTGCGCAGCCACTTGTGGGCAGGGCTGCGGGCGTCGCGCTCGTGCCACAGCATGTCCAGGTGCACGGCCGGCAAGGTCAAGGGCAAATCCTTGTACAGCAGGGACTCCGTCATGCCCGTCGAGGCGATCAGATGGCGCGGCAAGACGGTGATCAGGTCGGAATTGGCGACAACTCTGCCTGCCGTGAAGAACTGGTTGACCGTCAACAGGATGCGCCGCTCGCGGTGGATCTGCGACAGCGCTTCGTCGATCAAGCCATGCGCCCGGCCGGAAAAGCTCACCAATAAATGGTTGGCCGCGCAATAGTTATCCAAGGTCAATTCCTTGTCGGCCAGTGGATGGCCGCGCCGCATCACGCATACATATTTGCCGGAATACAGGCGCTCGTGGCGGATGGGCGAACCCGTTTCGCTCGACAGTTGCGCCGCCACGCCGGGAAAGAAGCCCACGGCCAGGTCGATGTCGCCGCGCAGCAGCATGGGCCGCGGTTCGCGCGTCGTCAGCGGCATCATGCGCACGTTGACGCCCGGCGCTTCGCGTTCGATCGAGCGCATCAGCGAGGGCAGCCAGAAGGCGGCTGTCGCATCGGCCATGGCCATGCGGAACGTGGCGTGCGTTTTCGACACATCGAAGGTTTCCGGCGTGACGGCCGCTTCCAGGCTGGCCAGGGCCGAGCGCACGGATGGCCACAGGGCTTCGGCGCGCGGCGTGGGTTTCACGCCATATGCCGTGCGGATCAGCAATTCGTCACCGAGGCTTTCGCGCAGGCGTTTGATGGCGTTCGATACCGCCGGCTGCGTCATCGCCAGGTGGCCCGCTGCGCGCGTCAGGTTTTGTTCCGTCATGACGGCGTCGAAAACACGCAGCAAGTTCAGATCCAGCGTCAGAAAACTCATGGAAAGCCCAAGATAAAAGTTGAATTCAGATAATTAGTCAGAGTGTAAACCGCGCCGGGCACGAATATTTTCACTCGTAAAAAAATATTACAGTTTTCCATTCACGATTCATATAATTGGTATCAAGAAATGGAATTAGATTTATATGTTGCACTGCACTATAGTACCGTCAAATTCTATAATGCACTGGAACAGTATGTCTACCTTCGCCTCCGCCCTGTACGCAGTATCCGCACCCGTGCTGGAGATTTCCCTGCTCAACACCCTGCAAATCGCCCTGGTGATCGTGGCCGTGGGGGCTTTCGCCCTGCTGTTCAAGCCTTTGCTGGTGGGCATAGCCCGCGCCATGGTACTGGTCGTGCGTCCCAAGCTGAGCCGCGAAGAGCGTTTGGCGCGCCAGCAGATGCGCGAAGCGCAGGCGCTCAAGCGCACGCTGGGCAAGATGGATGGCGTATCGCCCAGCAATGCCGCCGAACTGCGCGCCCTGTCGACGCGTGCCTGAGCGTTAAACTGTTGCAGAAAGACAAGCCGGTGCATGCACCGGCTTTTTTTACGCCTGCGTCGTGCTTCAGGCCACCTCGCCCAGCAGGTGGGCGCGCAGGATGGTGTCGGCCGGATGGGCGCCGATCCAGATTTTCAGCAGCGCATTGTAGAAGGCCAGGTCCGGCACCTTGTCGCCCACCTGCTTGCCATTGAGTTTGCACAAGGTTCCCTCGTCCGGCAGCCAGTCCACGGTGAGAATGTCGCCCTTTTTCAGGCCCTGCACCATTTCGAACATGGCGCCGAACTGCATCGTCTGGCTCAGCAAACGCGTGCGGTCGGCCTGGTCGGAACTGCGCTTCAAGCCCTGCATGAAGGCCTGGCCCAGTTCGTCGGAGGTGATATTGCGCAACATGACGATTTCCAGGCGGCGCGGGCCGGGCAGCGCCAGGATGTCGTCCAGCTGGGTTTTCTTTTCCGGCAGGTACAGCGCGATCGTGTAGACCTTGAAGATGATCTTGTAGCGCACGCCGGCGCCGTTGAGCTTGAGTTCACGGCTGGCCAGGTGCACCGTCTCGTCGAGCTTGACGCCGCCCACGTCGACGGCCAGCGCAGGCTGCGCCAGGCCGGCGCACAGGCAGGCGGCTGCCAGGGAGAGGCCAAAACGGGATGTGCTGATATGCATCTTCTACCTCCGTGAAACCGTGTGCTGCGGATACGTCAGCACACAGTGTAGAACAGTTGGCAGAAGCTGGCGCCACGCAGGAGGGGCGAGGGCGAAATGCTCAGGGTTTGGCGGCAGGCAGTTCCGCCTGCAGGCGTTCATACTTGGCCATCAATTGCTCCGGGCTTTCGCGCCAGGCGGGATTGAAGGGGATGCAGCTGACGGGGCACACTTGCTGGCATTGCGGCTCGTCAAAGTGACCCACGCATTCGGTGCACTTGTTGGGATCGATTTCGTAGATTTCCGCGCCCATGTAGATCGCGTCATTCGGGCACTCGGGCTCGCAGATGTCGCAATTGATGCATTCGTCGGTGATCAGTAATGCCATGATTTCACTCTTACTTATTGCGATGAGGCAGCGTTGGCGGCGATCTTGTTTTGCAGCCAGCGGTTCACCGAGGGGAAGACAAACTTGGAGACGTCGCCGCCCAGCGCCGCGATTTCGCGCACGATGGTGCCCGAAATGAACTGGTACTGGTCGGATGGCGTCAGGAACATGGTTTCGACATCGGGCAGCAGGTAGCGGTTCATGCCCGCCATCTGGAATTCGTATTCGAAGTCGGAAACGGCGCGCAAGCCGCGCACGATGACGCGCGCCTCGTGCTTGCGCACGAAATCCTTGAGCAGGCCGGAAAAGCTTTCCACCTGCACGTTCGGATAGTGACCGAGCACTTCGTTGGCGATTTCCAGGCGTTCGTCGAGCGAGAAAAACGGTTGCTTGTTCTTGCTGTCGGCCACACCGACGATCAGCTTGTCAAACAGACCCGATGCGCGGCGCACCAAATCTTCATGACCGCGCGTGAGCGGATCGAATGTTCCTGGATAAACGGCTACAACCATTGCGGCTCCCTGATGATGCACCAATATAGACGCGCATTATGCCTGAAATTGGTGACCACCTTGGTGCTGAGCCTCGGGCCAGGGCGCTTTTTTGCCTCATTTATAGGCAGATTCAGGCAGTTGCCGGCACTTTGTTGTAAGTTAGCAAATGATAATAAACGGTGCCCGCCTTGTCGGCGCGGATGACTTCCCATGGCGCCATCCACTCGGGCTTTTCCAGTGCGCTGGTTTCATCGAAGACCAGCGGCAAGCCCGATTCCGCGTACACGATGCCGCCTTCCTTGAGCAGATTCGCGCACAGCGGCAGCACCTTGGCCAGGAAATCCTGCTGGTACGGCGGGTCGAGGAAGATCAGGTCGAAGCGCTGGCCGCGCGCTGCCAGGCCTTGCGCCGTCAGCAGGGCGTCGCCGCGCAGCAATTGGACATTCTCGGCGCGCAATTTCGTCTTGTTTTCTTCCAGCTGGCGGATCACGGGCGTGTGGGTGTCGACCATGGTGACGGAGCCTGCGCCGCGGCTGGCCGCTTCAAAACCCAGTGCGCCGCTGCCGGCGAACAGGTCCAGCACCTGGGCGTTGGTCCAGTCGCCGTCGCGCAAGTGGTTGATCCAGTTGAACACGGTTTCGCGCACGCGGTCCGGCGTCGGGCGCAAGCCCAGTGCCTGCAAGACAGGCAGCACGGAGCGCTTCCACTGGCCGCCGATGATGCGCACCTGGTTCGGTGGCGGAGCGTGGTGGACGGGGACTTTGGCGGGTTTCTTAATTTTCTTTTGCATGGGCATTTGAAACACCTAACAAAACCTACTGCGCGTCGCGACTTGCGGCCTGCGATGCTCACTGTGCATTCGCACAGCTGCGCTTCTTAGCCACAACTCACTGCCGCTCGCTACGGTTTGTTAGGCGTTCCATTTCTTCAATTTGATGGCGGCCACTATAGCATATGGCCCCCTCCCCCCTGCTGGCGCTGCCTGGCTATTTGGCTTGCGTGGCCAGCGAGTTGAAATCGTCGATCCAGCCCTGCATGCGCTTGACGGCGTGGGCTTTTTGCGCCGGCGTGGCGATCTTGATCACCGTCAAGACCATCTGCGCCGTGCTGTCCTGGTAAGCGTCGAAGAAGGCCTTGCGTTCGGAGTGTTCGAGGCGCTCGAAACTGTCCTTGATCAGGGTATTGATCAGGGTCACGGTGGCGTCCTTGCCGAGCTTTTCCTGCTGTACTTTTTTGACCAGGTTCAATACATTCTGCTGGCGCCGCATGCGTTCGTCGAGCCAGATCTCGTTGTTCAGCGGACGCGCGTCGGACGCCTTGCGGATGATGGCTTCCTGCTCGCTGCTGAAACCGCCGAACCACAGCTCGAATTGCTCCATGGCTTTCTTGTAGCGCAGCTTCTGGCGCTTCTCCTGGTCGCCGCTCAGGTATTTCTTGCGGTAGTCGTCATTGTTCGACTTGAACTTCTTTTCCATCTGCGCGATCTGTTCCGGCTTGAGCGAACGGGCCAGCTCGGCCAGGTCCGGCGCCGCCTTCAGCAGCAGCGTCTGCGTGCGGTGCTTGATCTCGCCGTAGTCGGCCAGCAGATCGGCCTGCGTGATGTTGCCCTGTAACTGCTTCTGGGCCGTGTGCAGGATTTCCACATAATCCTTCAATTGCGTCTTGCGGTGCCAGTCGAACAGCTTGCCGATATCGTCGCGCACCCAGCCCTTCTGGTCGCGGTCCAGGTCGACATACGCGTTCAGCCACCAGTACAGCACGGTGTCGCCATTGTTGTAGGCCAGGCGCAAGCCGCTGCAGCCGGCCATGACGACCAGCATGATGGCCAGCACCGCAGTGCGAAAGCGGCGGGAGAGGGGGGCGTGCGTGTTAAACTTTTCCATATTCTTAACTTTTAAAAAATTACGGTCTATGAACGTTGTCATTCTCGCCGCCGGTATGGGGAAACGCATGCAGTCGGCGCTGCCAAAAGTACTGCACCCGCTGGCTGGCAAGCCGCTGCTGTCGCATGTGATCGATACGGCGCGCAGCCTGGCGCCGTCCCGATTATGCGTGATTTACGGGCATGGGGGCGCTGCGGTGCTCAAGTTGCTTGACGACTACAAGACCGGGCACGGCCTGGCCGTCGACGCCGCCGAGCAAACGCAGCAACTGGGCACGGGTCATGCGGTGCAGCAAGCCGTGTCCCTGCTCGACGAATCGGTGCCGACCCTGATCCTGTACGGCGACGTGCCGCTGACGAGTGCTGTTTCCCTGCAAAAACTTGTGGATGCGGCCGGCAGCGACAAGCTGGCCATCCTGACGGTGGAACAGGACGATCCTTTCGGCCTGGGCCGCATCGTGCGCGAACAAGGCGCCATCGTGCGCATCGTCGAAGAAAAGGATGCCACGCCCGAGGAGCGCGCCATCCGCGAAATCAACAGCGGCATCATGGTCGCGCCCACCGTGCCCCTGAAGAAATGGCTGTCGTCCCTGTCGAACAATAATGCTCAAGGGGAATATTATCTGACCGATATCGTTGCCCAGGCTGTCACCGATGGCGTGGCCGTCACTTCGGCCCACCCGGCTGCCGTGTGGGAAGTGGCGGGCGTCAACAGCAAGGTGCAGCTGGCCCAGCTCGAACGCATCCACCAGAACAATATCGCGCAAGCCTTGCTGGAACGGGGCGTGACCCTGCTGGACCCGGCCCGCATCGACGTGCGCGGTGAACTCATCTGCGGCCGCGACGTCACCATCGACGTCGGCTGCGTGTTCGAAGGCCGCGTGGAACTGGGCGACGGCGTGCGCGTGGGCGCCAACAACGTGATCATCAACACCACGGTGGCGGCCGGCGCGCACATCAAGCCCTTCTGCCATCTCGAGGACGCCGTCGTCGGCGCCGCTTCCCTCATCGGCCCCTACGCGCGCCTGCGCCCCGGCGCCGTGCTGGCGGAAGACGTGCATATCGGCAACTTCGTGGAAGTGAAAAACAGCCAGATCGCCGCGCACAGCAAGGCCAACCACCTGGCCTACATCGGCGACGCCACCATCGGCTCGAAGGTCAACATCGGCGCCGGCACGATCACCTGTAACTACGATGGCGTGAACAAGTTCCGCACGGTGATTGAGGACGACGCTTTCATTGGCAGCGACAGCCAGCTGATCGCCCCTGTCACCGTCGGCAAGGGCGCCACCCTGGGCGCCGGCACGACCTTGTCGAAGGATGCGCCGGCAGGCAAGCTGACTGTTTCGCGCGCGCGGCAAGTGACCATCGACGGCTGGACGCGTCCCGTGAAAATCAAGAAGTAAACAGAAAGTCCACTTTGGCACACAGGCAGGCCTTGCGGCCTGCCTTTTTTATTGGCTCTGTCCCCGTCAAGTAGGGGATTTCCTGGAATCCTGCTCCGTCCCGGCTGTCTGACTGTACATGGCAGGCCAACTGGCATGGCGCTCGATACGCGATGCCAGCCGTATCCGCTCGCCAGAAGCGTTATTAAAAGCAACGCTGGATGCATGCCCACACCTGACGGTGACATAGCCTTTTTGTTTGTGGATAACTATGTGGGTAAGCCTATCAGCAAGTGCGGGATAAGCTTGTGGGCAAGCCTGCGGACAAGCTGTGTGTAAAATTTCCGGACTCGCCTGTCATGCGCCTTGCGCTTCCCTTCCTTTGGATTTTCAGCATTTTTCTGCCCGGCGAGCCGGTTTACCGATCCATTGTGGGTAAGTTTGTGCATAAGCCTGAGGATAAGCCGTGCATAGCCTTTGCATAAATGGGGATAAGTGCCACCTCGCCCATTTTGCCTGAAGCCATCTTGTGGGTAAGTCTGTGGACAAGAGCCTGGAAAGGGGGTGGATAAGTATTGTTTGATATCAAGTCAATATCGGCATCATCTCAAGCCGGCAGGTGCAGGGCGAAACTGATGGTGCCGTTGGCCCCGGCGCTGGCCAGCGTGACCTGGCCGCCGTGCAGTGTGGCGATGCGCTGCACCAGGTACAGGCCCAGCCCCGCGCCCGGCTTATGCTGGGCGATGCGGCCACGGAAGTATTTCTGGAACAGGCGCGGGATTTCATCGGCGGGCAGCGGCTCGCCCTCGTTGCTGACGACAATCTGCACGCGGCCGTCCCCGAGCGTGGCGGCCTGCATGCGGATCGCCTGGGTCTGCGGCGCGTGCCGGTCGGCATTGCTGAGCAGGTTGCGCAGGGCTACGCGCAGCAGGCTGGCGTCGGCCACGATGTTGTCGGGCAGCGCCTGCACGCTGGCCTCGATGCGTCCTTCCGGCCACTCGGCCAGCACGGCTGTCAGCAGGGCGCGCAAGTCGCATGGCTGGGGACGGAACGTCGCCGCGCTCGTTTCCATGCGGTCGGCACTCAGGTATTCGTCCACCAGCGCGGTCATGCGGCCGCTCGCTTCGCGCAGGTTCTGGCAGCGCTGCAGGGTTTTTTCCCTGGTCGCATCCGTATTGCGGGCGATTTGCTGGGCCGTCGTATTGATGATGGCCAATGGCGTGTGAAATTCGTGCGACACCATGGCAACAAAATCCAGTTGCTCTTCGCGCGTACGGGTTTCCACCGCCAGGGCCGTGCGCAATTCACCCTCGAGTGCGGCGCGCCGGCCGATTTCCTGCTGCAGCGCCGTCGTGCGCAGGGCCACCTGCTCTTCCAGCCGTTCATTGAGGGCCTGCACGGCGCGCACGGCCTCGGCCTGCGCCCGGTCCTTGGCGCGGCGCAATTCGGCATAGCGGCGGTTGAGGCGCAGGCTCATCAGCATCATGTGCACGAAGGCGCCCAGGGTGGCCGCATGGTTGGTCCAGAAATTCGGCGGCACGATCGCCATATTGCGCAGGAAACTGATCACCACGCCCGCGTAAAAGATGCCGAAAATAAATAGGAAGGCGTGCGCCGGCCGATGTCCGCGCAGCGCCAGCCAACTGGCCAGGCCGATGAACAGCACGATCAATGGCAAGGCCGTCATTTGCACGACAAGCACGCCCGCCGCATAGTTGCCCCCCAGTACCAGCAGTGCGCCGAACAGCGCCGCAACAGCCGTCGCCGCCACCACGGCGCGGCTGAAACGCGGATACAGCGCGGGCAATTCCAGTTGTAGCGTGGAAAAGCGTGCGCCGACGGCGATCGACATCGCCATCGACATGCCCAGCATGGGGTCGGACAGCCAGTTCGGCATGGCGAAGATCTGCTGCGGAATGGCGATCGTCAGCGCTTCCGTCGTGGCGTTGGTCAGCACATACAGCAGATACCAGCCGCTATGGGCTTCGCGCGTCATGCGCCAGAAAAAGACATGGAACAGTATCAGCAGTAAATAGCTGCCGAATTGCAAACCGTAATACAGATATTCGCGGCGCGAGGAAGCGTCGAAGCTGGCGCTGGGCAGCAAGGTCAGCTCCGTCGACATGGCTTTCTTGCTGTGCAGGCGCACCAGCCAGCGCTGCGGCTGCTCCGCCTGCAATTGAAACGGAAACACTGCCTGGCGCGCATCGATGGGCCAGGCATCGTGGGCCACGTCGGCGCCCGCCTGCTGCATGAGCCAGTGGCCTGCCTGATCCTGGCGGTACAGGCGCACGTCATCGAGTACGGCATTGCTAAACCGCAAGACCCATTCGTCGGGCGACTGCGTTGCGCGCGCCACGTCCAGGCGCAGCCAGATCGCGTCCTGCGTGTAGCCGGCGCTGACGGGGCCAGGCAGCGGGCGCCAGCCCGATGCCGCCAGCGCGGCGTCCGGTCCCAACTGGCCGGTCGTATCGCGCAGCATCTGCAGGTGGCCGCTGGCAGAGACGGGCCGGCCATCGGCCGGCAATACCAGTGCTGCGGCTGCCGCGTGTCCGGGAAGCGCTTGCAGGGCGGCGAGAATCAGGCCAATGGCGAACAGGATTTTCATGGCGGGGCAGCTTACCATGGACGGCATGCACCGCTTGCCACGCCGCTTGTCGGCCGGCAGGGATTTCCCCGACGATGAGAATACCGACGCGCAAGGGCGTCCCTGAACTTGCCGTCCGTGCATGCTTGTGGATAAACCTGTCGATAAGTAGTGCAAAAGCCTGTTGGCAAGCTGTGTGAAAACGGTGCAAAAGTCACCTTGTTTCCTCCGAGAGATCTGACTTTTGATAAGGGGGGGCTTGATTGCGCGGGGGGCTGGCGGCCCGCCAGTCCGTTCAATGGAAAAAAGCATGCTGTCATCGGCTGTTTGCTGTCACAGCCCTGTGCATAAGCCTGTGCAAAAGCGCCGTATAAAGGGTGGGCAAGCCGCGTATAACATTGTGCGCAAGCCGTGGATAAAGATACCTGGCCCATCAGACGGCGATGCGCGTCTCGAATTTGCTGCGAAATGTGGAAAAATAGCTTTTCACGTTGCGCACATTGGCGTGCGCGGCAAACAAACGGTGCGCCAGCGCGTGGTAGGCGGGCATGTCGGCCACCTGCACCATCAGCACGAAGTCGGGGCCGGGCGAGACGCGGTAGCATTGCAGCACGGCAGGTTCGTCCGCCACGAGCTGCTCGAATTCCGCCATGCGTTCCGCCGCCTGCACGTCGAGCGTGATTTCGACGATGGCCGTCAGGCGCGCGCCCACCAGCTGCGGTGCGACGATGGCCACTTGCCGTTCGATGACGCCACTTTCCCGTAAATGCTTGACCCTGCGCAAACAGGTGGGCGCCGAGACATGCACGGCCTGGGCCAGCTCGCTGTTGGTTTGCGATGCGTCAACTTGCAAAGCGTTCAGGATGCGACGATCGATCTCGTCGAGAGCAATGTTGTTCTCGTTCATGATTTTGATGAATTGGAAAATATGTCGAGTATAAATGAAAGAATATTTCATCTTAAAATGGATGTGAAATATTCGGTCAAAAATACACAGATTTAGAAAGCATATTTCATCTGCTCTGCATTAGCATGCGTGCATTGATGAATTTTTAGACAGAGGTTTCCATGTGCGGCATCGTCGGCGCAGTAGCGCAACGTAATATCACTCCCATCCTGCTCGAAGGCTTGAAGCGCCTGGAATACCGCGGCTACGATTCCTGCGGCATCGCCCTGCATGCCGACGGCCGGCTGCAGCGTTCGCGCTCCACCTCGCGCGTGGCCGAGCTGGAAAAGCAGATCGGCGAAGAAGGCCTGGGCGGTTTTACGGGCATCGCCCACACGCGCTGGGCCACGCATGGCGCCCCTGTCTCGTTCAATGCCCACCCGCACTTTTCCCCGACGGAAGAAAACGCCCGCGTGGCGCTGGTGCACAACGGCATCATCGAAAACCACGACGAACTGCGCGCCGAACTGACGGCCTTGGGTTACGTCTTCCAGAGCCAGACGGATACGGAAGTGATCGCCCACCTGGTCGAGCACATGTATAACGGCGACCTGTTCGAGACCGTGCAGCAGGCCGTCAAGCGCCTGGACGGCGCGTACGCGATCGCCGTGTTCTGCCGCGACGAGCCGCACCGCGTCGTGGCCGCGCGCCAGGGCTCGCCCCTGATCGTCGGCCTGGGCAACGGTGAAAACTTCGTCGCGTCCGACGCCATGGCGCTGGCCGGCACGACCGACCAGATCATCTACCTGGAAGAAGGCGATGTGGTCGACCTGCAACTGTCGCGCTGCTGGATCGTCGATGTCGATGGCAAGCCCGTCGAGCGCGAAGTGAAAACCGTGCATGCGCACACGGGCGCGGCCGAGCTGGGCCCGTACCGCCACTACATGCAGAAGGAAATCTTCGAACAGCCGCGCGCCATCGGCGACACGCTCGAAGGCGTGACGGCCATCATGCCGGAATTGTTCGGCGACGGCGCCTATAAAATCTTCAAGCAGATCGACCGCGTGCTGATCCTCGCCTGCGGCACCAGCTCGTATGCGGGCATGACGGCAAAATACTGGATCGAGTCGATCGCCAAGGTGCCTGTCAGCGTGGAAGTGGCCAGCGAATACCGCTACCGCGACAGCGTGCCGCACCCGAACACGCTGGTCGTCACCATTTCGCAAAGCGGCGAGACGGCCGATACCCTGGCCGCCCTGAAACATGCGCGCAGCCTGGGCATGCAGCACACCCTGACCATCTGCAACGTGGCCACCAGCGCCATGGTGCGCGAGTGCGCGCTGGCCTACATCACGCGCGCCGGCGTGGAAGTGGGCGTGGCCTCCACCAAGGCGTTTACGACGCAGCTGGCGGGCCTGTTCCTGCTGACGCTGTGCCTGGCGCAAGTCAATGGCCACCTGTCCGAAGAGCAGGAAGCGGCGCACCTGAAAGCCATGCGCCACCTGCCCGTCGCCATCGCTTCCGTGCTGGCGCTGGAACCGCAGATCATCGCCTGGTCCGAAGAATTCGCGCGCAAGGAAAACGCCCTCTTCCTGGGCCGCGGCATGCACTACCCGATCGCCCTGGAAGGCGCGTTAAAGCTGAAGGAAATCTCGTACATCCACGCCGAAGCGTATCCGGCCGGCGAGCTGAAACACGGCCCGCTGGCCCTGGTGACGAATGAAATGCCGGTCGTCACCATCGCACCGAATGACGCCCTGATCGAAAAGCTGAAATCGAACATGCAGGAAGTGCGCGCCCGCGGCGGCCAGCTGTACGTCTTTGCCGACGTCGATTCGCGCATCAACTCGGGTGAAGGCCTGCATGTGATCCGCCTGCCCGAGCACTACGGCGATCTGTCGCCGATCCTGCACGTGTGCGCCTTGCAATTGCTGGCCTACCACACAGCCCTGGCGCGCGGCACGGATGTGGACAAGCCAAGAAATCTGGCCAAGTCGGTGACGGTGGAATAAGCCGGGCCGGCGCCACCCGGACCATCCAGCATGAACGCCACCTCCGGGTGGCGTTTTCTTTTAATCTGGAAACCAGGCGCGTGTCTTTTTTCTGCCGCCGCCGAATCCCTTGTGCGAGAATGCCCCTCCCCCTTTGATGGTGCGCATGATGACCAAACTCGCCGCAATCATGACTGGAATGACCCTCGTGCTGGCAGCTTGCAAGCCCGCTGCCACGGCACCTGCGCACGACGTTCCTGCGGCCATGCGCCAGACCGCGACCACCCTGCTGCAATCGCCATTGCTGCACGCGACCTCGATTGCCGTCGTGTATCGCGGCAAGCAATTCATGCTGCATCAAGGCGAGCTGAAGACCGGCAAAGCCAATCCGCCGGACGATACGACGCTGTATGAAATCGGCTCGGTCAGCAAGACTTTTGCCGGTCTGCTGCTGGCGAATGCCGTGCTCGACGGCAAGGCGGCGCTCGACGATCCCATACAAACGTACCTGCCGGCCGCCTACCCGAACCTGCAGTCGCAAGGGGAGCCCATACGCTTGCGCCATTTGATCACGCACACGAGCAATATGCCGGGCATGCTGCCATTGCAGGTCAACACGGTCCTGAAGGATTTCACGGCACACGCCACGCCGGCCAAGCTCAATGCCGCCTACGCCGATTACGGACAACGGCAATTCTGGCAGGACTTGCACACCGTCAGCATCCAAGGTCCGCTCGGCAAGGACTACGCCTATTCCAGCGCCGGTACGGAACTCGTGGCGCACACGCTCGAAACAATCTACGGCATGCCCTATGCAGCCCTGCTTACGCAATGGCTTGCGCGCGAAGCGGGCATGCAGGATACCAGGCTGAGCATCACCGCCAACGATGCCGGCCGGCTGGCGCCCGGCTACCACAGCGACAATCCCGCCGTCACCACGCCGATGCCGCAACTGCCCTGGGGGGCGGCAGGCAACCTGAAGTCGACGATGCCGGACATGGCGAAATACCTGCGCCTGCAATTGAGCACCCATCCCGCCGTCGTCGAATCGCACCAGCCGCTGGTCCGCTTTCAGGACGACTTCAGCATCGGCTATTTCTGGAACATCGGCAACAATCGCCAACTGGGCACGCATTACGTGCACCATGGCGGCGTGCCCCGTGCGCAAAGCTACGCCTACGTCGTTCCCAAGTATCAGCTTGGCGTCTTCATCATCACCAACCAGAGCGGCGACGCTACGGCCGGCGCCATGGAAAGCGCGCTGGCGCATCTTTTCGACACCGTGGAAGCCATGGAAGGCGCGCGGTAGCCGGCCCCGGCGAACAGGCGTGCGCGCTTAGCTTCCCTGCGCAACGACAGGCTGGCGCGCCAGTGCGATGAAGGCGCGCACGTAGTCGATGGCCGTGTCCGTCTCGCGTGCGCCCAGGAAGATCTGCTTGGCGATGCCGCGCGCGCCCAGCCGCACCGGCACCACGTCCATCTTGGCCGCATATTCCTCGACCAGCCAGCGCGGCAGGGCCGCCACGCCGCGGCCGCTGGCCACCATCTGCAGCATGATGTCGGTCGTTTCGATGGCCTTGTGCCGCTTCGGCGTGACGCCGGCCGGCAAGAGGAACTGGTTGTAGATGTCCAGGCGTTCGATGTCGACGGGGTAGCTGATGAGCACTTCCCGGGTCAGTTGCTGCGGCTGCACATACGCCGCCCCGGCTAGCGCATGGCCCTTGGCCACGACGAGCACCTGCTCGTAGTCGAACACGGGTTCGAAGGTCAGCCCCGGCTTGTACAGCGGGTCGGGCGTGACCAGCAGGTCGATCTCGTAGCCGAACAGCGCGCCGATGCCGCCGAACTGGAACTTTTGCTTGACGTCCACATCCACGTCGGGCCAGGCGGCCAGATACGGCGACACGATCTTGAGCAGCCACTGGTAGCAGGGGTGGCATTCCATGCCGATGCGCAGCGCACCGCGCTCGCCCTGCGCGAATTGCCCCAGGCGCTCTTCGGCCAGGTCCAGCTGCGGCAGCACCCGGTTCGCCACCGCCAGCAGGTACTGGCCGGCCTGCGTCAGGCGCAAATTTCTCCCTTCGCGCAGCCAGACGTCGGTACCCAGCTGCTGTTCCAGCTTTTTCATGCTGTGACTCAGGGCCGACTGGGTCAGGTGCAGCACGCCTGCGGCGGCCGTCAACGACCCTTGTTTTTCGACCTGCTGGACGATGCTGAGGTGGATGCGTTCAAGCATTGGAATGAGCCATATTCATGGATGTATGAAATATGACCATTATACTTCATCGATTCCTCCCGCTATCATCCACTTCCCTGTTGCCGGCATTCTTCGCCCTCGCGCATCACTCCCTATGAAAGCAAACATGACACGTCCACTGCGTCTAGTCGCCGTCTCCGGCGGACTGCAACGCCCGTCCAAGGCGGCAGCCCTGGCCGAGCACCTGATGGACCTGATCGCCGATGAAGTGCTGTGCGAACAACGCCTGGTCGAACTGGGCCAGCTGGCACCGCAACTGGCCGGCGCCGTCTGGCGCTCGCAGCTGCCCGAGACGGTGGAGCGCGAACTTGCTGCCGTCGAGCAAGCGGACATCGTGGTGGTGACCACACCGGTCTATCGCGGCGCCTACACGGGGCTGTTCAAGCACTTCTTCGACTTCATTCATCAGGACGCCTTGATCGACAAGCCAGTGTTGCTGGCGGCCACCGGCGGCAGCGAGCGCCATGCCCTGATGATCGATCACCAGTTGCGGCCGCTGTTCAGCTTCTTCCAGGCTCGCACCTTGCCGCTGGGCGTCTACGCGACCGACAAGGATTTCCTCGACTACCGTCTGCAGGACGAGGCCTTGATCCAGCGGGCCGCACTGGCGGTGCAGCGGGCCTTGCCCTTGATCGCATTGACGCGCCCTGCGAGCTCGGCCACGACGCAAGAGCTGGCCGCCGCCTGATACGCATCAACCCGGTCGCCAAGCAATCAACACATTCATTCTTTCTCAGAATTCAGGACAGCAGATCACCATGAGCAACGATTTCATATTCAGCATCAAGAGCATTGTTTTCGATGAAAACTATCATCCATCGGATAACACGCGCCTGACGACCAACTTTGCCAATCTGGCCAGGGGAACGAGCCGCCAGGAGAACTTGCGCAATACCCTGAAAATGATCGACAGCCGCTTCAACAGCCTGGCGCACTGGGACAACCCGAAGGCGGACCGCTACTCTGTCGAGCTCGAAATCATTTCCGTCGAGTTGAATATCGATGTCCAAGGCGGCAATATTCCGCTGATCGAGATATTGAAGCCGAATATTGTTGATCAAAAAACCGGAGAACGCATCGACGGCATCGCAGGGAATAACTTCTCGTCCTACGTGCGCGATTACGACTTCAGCGTGCTGCTGCCAGAGCACAACAATAATAAATCCACCTTCAGCACGCCAGAGAACTTCGGCGATTTTCATGGCAAGCTGTTCAAGCACTTTGTCCGATCCGATGTTTACAAAGAGCACTTCAAGAAGCTGCCGGTGATCTGCCTCAGCGCATCGAGCAGCAAGACCTATCGGCGCACGGACAACCAGCATCCCATCCTGGGCGTCGAGTATCAGCAAAATGAGTTCTCCTCGACGGATGCCTATTTCGAAAAAATGGGCATGCAGGTGCGCTATTTCATGCCGCCAGACAGTGCCGCCCCGCTGGCGTTTTATTTTATCGGCGACCTGCTGGCCGACTACAGCAATCTGGAGCTGATCGCCACCATCAGCACGATGGAAACATTCCAGAAGATTTATCGGCCCGAGATTTACAACGCCAATGCCGCGGCGGGCAAATGCTATCAGCCCAGCCTGAAGAATCAGGATTATTCATTGACGCAAATCGTCTATGACCGCGAAGAGCGCAGCGAGCTGGCTGTCAAGCAGGGCAAATATACGGAAGAGCACTTCATCAAGCCCTACAAGCATCTTCTTGAACAGTGGGCTGCCGCCACGCTCGTTGATTAATCACCATACACGAAACCACCATCATGAAAAAATTGTTACCTACTTCCACTGCCGGCAGCTTGCCCAAACCTTCCTGGCTGGCGCAGCCTGAAAAACTCTGGTCGCCGTGGAAATTACAGGACGAGGAATTGATCGAGGGCAAACAGGATGCCTTGCGCTTGTCGCTGCAGGAGCAGCAGCAGGCAGGCATCGATATCGTCAGCGATGGCGAGCAGACCCGCCAGCATTTTGTCACCACGTTCATCGAGCACCTGAGCGGCGTCGATTTCGACAAACGCGAGACCGTCCGGATTCGTGACCGCTACGATGCGAGCGTGCCGACCGTCGTGGGCGCCGTGAGCCGCCCCAAGCCGGTGTTTGTCGACGACGCCAGATTTTTGCGCCAGCAAACCACGCAGCCGATCAAATGGGCGCTGCCAGGTCCGATGACGATGATCGATACGCTGTATGACAGCCACTATAAAAGCCGCGAAAAGCTGGCCTGGGAATTTGCCAGGATCCTCAATCAGGAAGCGCGGGAACTGGAAGCGGCCGGCGTCGACATCATCCAGTTTGACGAACCCGCCTTCAATGTGTTCTTCGATGAAGTGAACGATTGGGGCATCGCCACCCTGGAGCGGGCAATCGAAGGGCTCAAATGCGAAACGGCCGTGCATATCTGCTATGGTTACGGCATCAAGGCCAATACGGACTGGAAAAATACGCTGGGGTCAGAATGGCGCCAATATGAGGAATCGTTCCCCAAGCTGCAGCAGTCGAATATCGACATCATCTCGCTGGAATGCCACAACTCGCGTGTGCCCATCGACCTGATTGAACTCATACGCGGCAAAAAAGTGATGGTCGGGGCCATCGACGTGGCCAGCAATACCATAGAAACGCCGGAAGAAGTCGCCAACACCCTGCGCAAGGCGCTGCGCTTTGTCGATGCCGACAAGCTCTACCCGAGCACCAACTGCGGCATGGCGCCCCTGGCGCGTGGCGTGGCAAGAGGCAAATTGCATGCGCTTAGTGCCGGTGCGGAAATCATCCGAAGGGAAATCGCCTAGCCGGCTGGTGAAGTACCGAAGTTTTGGTGAAAAGCAAGGAATTCGCTCAGCGAATTCCTTGCTTTTTCGTTTGGCAATTCGCTGCGTGCTTGCGCGGACATGCTCATCTATATCCTGCAACTTCTTGCCGCACGAAAATTTCCGCCATCTATCGCAGGAGTGCGCTAGTCTGTCGCTGTTTGCCGTACAGTTCAGCAACTCCCGTAACACCCATCGCCCCGCTGCCGGCCGCCGCTGCTCTTTGCTGCTGCGCCTGCCGGCGATGCCGTTCCGCTTTCACCCGTATTGACCTGGCCCATAGGACCGCATGATTTCATTCCCTCCCTCCCACTCCTTGTCCGCGCGCCCGCGCTGGCGCGGCTGGCTGCTGCCGCTGCTATTGAGCCTGCTGCTGGCTTGTTCCCTATCAACACCTGCCGCCTGGTCGCAACCCGTCGACGATGCCGCCACGGCCGACCAGCGCCTCGACGGCTTGCGCAAGCAGATCACGAGCATCCAGAAGGCGCTCGATGGCGACGCCGACCTCGATGACGCGACCCTGTCGCAGATGCGCGCCGACGCGCTGGCGGCCAGCGCCGAGGCCGACAAGGTGGCCGATTCGCTCGCGCCCACGCTCGCCAGCGTGCAGGCGCGGCTCGCCGAGCTGGGCAAGCCGGCGGCGGGCACGAAAGATGCCCCGGACGTGGCAGCGCAGCGCAGCCAGCTCGACCGCACCAGCAGCGCGCTCGACGCGCAGGTCAAGCTGGCGCGCCTGCTGGCCGTGGAAGCGACGCAGGCGTCCGAGCAGGTGTCGACGGCGCGCCGCGCGCAGCTGCAGGCGCGTCTGGGCGAGCGCACGGCCTCGATTTTGGCCGGTTCTTTCTGGAAACAGCTGCATGCGGAATTGCCGCAGAATCTGCAGCGGCTACGGGCGCTGGAGGGGGAATTGGCGAACGCGGCGCGCGCCACGCCGTGGTCGGCCTGGGGCGGCTTGCTGGCGGGCATCGTGGCCGTGATCGGCGCCAGCATCTGGGCTTCGCGCTACCTGCTGGTGGTGACGGCCACGCGCGTGCCGCATGGCCGCCTGCGCCGTTCGTTGCATGCGCTGGCCGTGCTGGTGCTGGCGGCCGCCACGCCGGGACTGGTGGCGGAATTGCTGGCCATGGGCTTGCGGTGGGAGGGCGGCCTGTCCGAAAAAACCTCGACTTTCCTCAGCAGCTTGATCGGCATCATCTGTTTTGCCGGTTTTACGGCGGGCCTCGGTCATGCGCTGCTGTCGCCGTGGCGCGTCTCGTGGCGGCTGCTGCCGCTGCCCGACGCGCTGGCGCACCGCATGCGCAATTTCCCGTCGATGTTTTCCTTCATCGTCGTGCTCGTGTGGGCGACGGAACGCGTCACCATCGTCATCAACGCGGGGCTATCGACGGCCGTGGCCGTCAATTGCATCGTCGCCCTCGTGATGAGCACGACGATCGCCTATGGCCTGATGCGCGCCGAGCGCTGCTGGCGCCAGCTGCGCGAGGCCGACCCCGCCACCCTGCTCACGCCGCTGTGGCTGCGCTGCGTCACGGTGCTGCTGTGGCTGGCGCTGGCATCCAGCGTCATCAGCTTGCTGGTCGGCTATGTGGCCTTCGGCAGTTTTGTTGCCAAGCAAATCGCCTGGGTCATCGTGGTGGTGGGCAGCACCTATCTGCTGACGGTGCTGGTCGACGATATCTGCATGCTGCTGGCCTCGACGCCGCCGCCGCCGGACGCCGTCAACCCCGTGCTGGCCACGCCCAAGGCGCGCGACCAGGCGGCCGTGCTGCTGTCGGGCATCGGCCGCGCCATCGTCGTGCTGCTGGCGCTGATGCTGCTGCTGGCGCCGTTCGGCGAAGGGCCGGGCGAGCTGTTCCAGCGCGTCGGCAAGCTGCAGGATGGCCTGGCCATCGGCGAAGTGGCGATCCGCCCGTCGGCCCTGATCCAGGCGCTGCTGGTGCTGGTCGTCGGCTTCGTTGCGCTGGGCCTGTTCAAGCGCTGGCTGCAAAACAGCTATTTGCCGACCACCAATCTCGATTCCGGCATGCAAGTGTCGTTCATCACCCTGTTCGGCTATATCGGCGGCGTGCTGGCCGTGGCGCTGGCCCTGTCGGCGGCCGGCATCGGCCTCGAACGCATCGCGTGGGTGGCGTCGGCCTTGTCGGTGGGTATCGGCTTCGGCTTGCAGGCCGTGGTGCAGAACTTCGTTTCCGGCCTGATCCTGCTGGCCGAGCGCCCCGTGAAAGTGGGCGACTGGGTGTCGCTCGGCGGCGTGGAAGGCGATATTCGCCGCATCAATGTGCGCGCCACGGAAATCCAGTTGGGCGACCGTTCGACGGTGATCGTGCCGAACTCGGAATTCATCACCAAGACGGTGCGCAACGTGACCCTGGCCAATCCCCTCGGCCTGGTGCAGGTCAAGCTGCCGCTGCCGCTGGGCACGGATGCGCAGGCGGCGCGCGCGCTGATCCTGTCCGCGTTTGTCGACAATCCCGACGTGCTCGACACGCCGGCGCCCAGCGTGCAGCTCGACGGTATCGACAACGGCCTGCTGCTGTTCAACGCCACCGGCTATGCCTCGTCGCCGCGCCTGACGTCGGGCATCCGCAGCGCCCTGCTGTTCGAGCTGCTCAAGCGCCTGGACGCGGCGCATATCGCGATCGCCAAGCCCAGCACCATGGTGCTGAGCACCGTGCCGGCGCAGTCCGAGGCGCCGCTGATCCCGGCGGTGGCCGCCGCCCCGGCGCCCGCCCCCGTGCCGCCGCTGACGAGCTAGCCGGACAAGTCAGCGCACGGTGGACCACAGCAGGGCCGCCAGGTACAGGCCGACGCCGAACGCCGTGTGCGCCATCAGGCTGCGCAGGCGGGCAGCCGCCGGATGCGGCGTCTTGCTGGCGGCCAGGCCGGCGCCCATGCCCGGCTGCAAGATGCAAAATGGCGCGGCCACGCTCACGAGGCCCGCCAGCAAGGCCGGCGCGAACGTCGGCCCTTGCACCCACTCCTGTCCCGCCAGCGCCAGCAGCATGGCCGCAAACAGCACGCCGACCGCATAGTGAAACGTCCAGCCCAGGATGGCTTCATCGCGCACGGGCGCCGCCTGGGCGATGTTGACGTGGCGCAAAGTGCCGCGCGACAAATGACCGAGCCAGCGCCCCACCATGGCAAAGTTCAGCGAGGGTATGCACCAGAAACGTTTTAATGCCACCGCCCATATGTCCATCACCGCCGTCGCGCCCACGCCGATCGCCAGCGCATCGAGCCAGAGTATTTGCATCGTGTCTCCCTTATAACATTCAATTAATTGCTTGAATGTTATAAGGGTGCTAGCATCATGTCAATGAAAAATGCCGATATCGAATTGCTCACCGGTTCCGCCGGATTTGCCCATATTTTAGGCAGCGCGCCGCGCTTGCGCCTGCTCGAACAGATCGCGCACGGCGAACATGCGGTGGAGCAGCTGGTGGAGTTGACGGGCCTGTCCGTGGCGAATACCTCGCAGCACTTGCAGCAGTTGCGGCGCGCCGGTTTCGTGCAGGCGCGGCGCGACGGCAAGCGCGTGCTGTACCGCCTGGGCAGCGGCCCGGTCATGCAGCTGCTTGCCGCGCTCGACGTGTATGCGCAGCACCAGCGCAGCGAATTGCAGGCGCTGGGCCGGGGCGACCACGTGGAAGCGATCACGGGCGACGAGCTGCTGGAACGCATGCAGGAAGCCAGCATCACCGTGCTCGACGTGCGGCCCGCGCAGGAATTTGCCGCCGGCCACTTGCCCGGGGCGATCAATATTCCGTTTGACGATTTGCAGCGCCGCCTGGGTGAATTGCCCGCGAACGCGGAAATCGCCGCCTACTGCCGCGGTCCGTACTGCGTGCTGTCCGTGCAGGCCGTGGCGGCCCTGCGCCAGCATGGCTTGCCTGCGCGCCGCCTCGGCAGCGGCTACGACGACTGGCAGGCGGCCGGCTTGCCGGTGATCCGGGCGGCGTGATGGCGATCCCCAACAGCAAGCAGGAGCTGGTCGAGGCGATGACCACGACGTATGCCAAGCTGATGCAGGAACTGGCGTGCGTGCCGCCGGCCCTGGCGCGCGATCCCGTGCTGGAGGGGCAAGTGCAAGGCACGCGCATGAGCGTGTGCGATTTGCTGGCCTACCTGGTGGGTTGGAAC
The DNA here is from genome assembly GCF_900156175.1 of Janthinobacterium sp. TND4EL3. Lineage (GTDB taxonomy): Bacteria > Pseudomonadota > Gammaproteobacteria > Burkholderiales > Burkholderiaceae_D > Janthinobacterium. The sequence continues at coordinate 107,161 of NZ_FTMV01000001.1, read as the reverse complement.
GAGCTGGTCTTGCACTGGCACGCGCAGCTGCGCGATGGCAAACGCATCGAGGACATCGCCTTTCCCGCCGAAGGTTTCACGTGGAACGCTCTGGGAAAACTGGCGCAGCGCTTTTATGCGGACTATGCTGAGCTGAGCATGGACGACTTGCTGCAGCGCCTGGAGCAGGCGAAAGACCGGCTGCTGGCGCTGATCGACGCGCACGACGATGCGCAATTGTATGGCCAGCCGTGGTACACGCATTACACGATGGGGCGCATGATCCAGTTCAATACGTCGTCCCCGTATGCGAATGCGCGCACGCGCTTGCGGGCGTGGCGCAAGACCTTGTAGGGGCAGGATCGGCAGGCTTGCACGATTGCATCAGTACGCTCAGAAAATTTTTCAGGCAGGATAGTGGTTTCAAGCGGAACCAATTGAAGGATCACCATGCTGACCATCGCCCTCGCCCAGATGAATCCCACCGTGGGCGACTTCGACGCCAATGTCGCCGCCATCACCGCGCGCATGGCCCGCGCGAGCGGCGATGGCGCCGACCTGCTCGTGTGCCCGGAACTGTCGCTGTGCGCGTACTACCCGGGCGACCTGTTCGAGGACGCCGCCTTCCTGCGCGCCATGCAGCAGGCGCTCGACACCCTGCTGCAGGCATCCACGCGCTGGCCGGCGCTGGTCACCGTCATCGGCACGGCGCGGCCCAATCCCGGCGTCGGCAAGCCCCTGTACAACGCCCTGCTGGCCATCCGCGACGGGCATATCGTCGCCGAATACTACAAGCAGCTGCTGCCCACCTACGGCATCTTCGACGAGGGCCGCCACTTCGAGCCGGGCCCGCCCGGCGCCTGCACCCTCGCTATCGCCGGCTGCAAGGTCGGTTTCATGATCTGCGAGGATGGCTGGAATGACGACGGCCGCGCCTACGCCGTCAATCCGTTCGAGGCCCTGCACGCGGCGCGGCCGGACCTCATCGTCAGCATCAACGCCAGCCCGTCCGACATCGGCAAGCGCGCCCAGCGCCACGCCGTGTTTGGCGCCGCCTGCCAGCGCGTGCACCTGCCCTTGTTGTACGTCAACCAGGTGGGCGGCCAGGACCAGCTCGTGTTTGACGGCGCCTCGTTCGCCATCTCGCCGGGCGACGGCCTGCAATTCGAGGCGGCCCGCTTCGTCGAGGATTTTCCATTGCTGCGCTTTGCCGATGGCCGTTTCGCGCGGCCCGATGGTCAGCCCTTCCCCGTGCCGGACCCGGACGGCATCCCCGCCGTCGAGTTTGCGCGGCGTCAAATCGTGCTTGGCTTGCGCGACTACGCGCGCCGCTGCCGTTTTAGTAAAGTCGTCGTCGGCTGCTCGGGCGGCATCGATTCGGCGCTGACCCTGGCCCTGGCCGTCGAGGCGCTCGGTGCCGACAGCGTGGTGGCCATCACCATGCCGTCCGTGTTTTCCAGCGCCGGCTCCGTCACCGATTCCGTCGCCCTGTGCGCCAACCTCGGCATCGCGCTGTACACGCATGCCATCCGCGACATCGTGGCGCAGTACGAAGCCGGCTACGCGGCGGCCTTCGACGGCAAGCTGCAGGGGCTGCCGCTGGAAAACCTGCAGGCGCGCGTGCGCGGCACGATACTGATGGAATACTCGAATGCGTTTGGCGCCCTGCTGCTCACCACCGGCAACAAGAGCGAAATCTCGGTCGGCTACTGCACCCTGTACGGCGACACGAACGGGGGCCTGGGCTTGATCGGCGACCTGTACAAGACGGAGGTGTTCGCCCTGTCGCGCCACATCAACGCCAGCGCCGGGCGCGAACTGATTCCTGTCGCCGTGCTCGAAAAACCCCCGTCGGCGGAGCTGGCGCCGGGCCAGCGCGACACCGACAGCCTGCCGCCGTACCCGGTGCTCGATGAAATCTTGAAGTGGCATATCGAGGGACGGCGCCTGCCGGCGGCCGAAAGCGCGCAGGCGCTGACCCTGGTCGACCAGCTGCGCGAGACGGACGAGGGGCGCGCGCTCGTGACGCGCATCCTCGGCATGGTCGCCCGCAACGAATACAAACGGCGCCAGGCGGCGCCCATCATCCGCGTGCGTTCGCGCGCCTTTGGCAGCGGCCGCCAATTGCCGATCGCCGCCCACTACCCCACCGGAGACGACGCATGACCTTCGCCTATCCAGCCGACGCGGCCATCCTGATCGGCCGCTTCCAGCCTTTCCATAACGGCCATGCCGGCTTGCTGCAGAAGGCGCTGGCGACGGCGTCTCAGGTGGTGGTGGTGCTCGGTTCCGCCTTCCATGCGCGCAGTCCCAAGAACCCGTTCACGTGGCAGGAGCGGGCCGCCATGATCGCCGCCACCCTGCCCGAGGCGCAGCGCGACCGCGTGCATTACGTGGCCGTGCGCGACTACTACGACGACGGCCTGTGGGCCGACGCCGTGCGGCACGCCGTGGCCGGCGCCGTGCCACGGGCGCAGCGCGTGACCCTGGTGGCCTGCTTCAAGGACGCCACCAGCTATTATCTGCACCATTTTCCGCACTGGCAGCTGCTGAACCTGGAGATCGATCCCGGCGCACCGATAGGCGCGACGGCCATCCGCAACGTGCTGTTCGAGGCCGAGGACGTGAACGTGTCGCTGAGCGCCGTGGCGCAGCTGCTGCCGGCGGCCATCGGCCAGTACCTGAAGGCGTGGACCTTATTGCCGTGGTACGCGCCGCTGGTGCAGGAATACCGCGCCATCGAGGCCTACAAGGCGCGCTGGAAGGTGGCGCCGTATCCGCCCATCTTCACCACCGTCGACGCGCTGGTGCAGACGGGCGGCCACGTGCTGCTCGTGCGTCGCGGCGGCTATCCGGGCAAGGGATTGTGGGCCTTGCCGGGCGGCTTCCTGGAGCCGCGCGAACGCCTGCTGCAGGGCGCCCTGCGCGAGCTGGCGGAAGAGACGCAGCTGGGCGTGCTGGCGCCCACCCTCGTCGAGGCGCTGGTCGGCGTGGCCGTGTTCGACCACCCGGACCGCAGCCAGCGCGGGCGCACCATCACGCATGCGCATTATTTCGACCTGAAGACGCGCCAGCTGCCGGCCGTGACGGCCGCCGACGACGCGGCGCTGGCGCAATGGGTACCGGTGACGGTGCTGCCGGCCATGGAAGAGGAATTCTTCGAAGACCACTTCCATATCCTGAACCACTTCCTGCACCTCACGCACGAGGGGCGCTGAAGGACGGGGCCGGCCCGCAGCGCGTCAGGACGTCATGCGCTCCCAGCCATGCTTGACGGCCGCCTTGAAGTCGTCCCACGCCGACTGGGGATACGTGTGTTCCCAGTTGCTGCGCAGCTCGGGTTCGACCTGCTCCCAGTGCTGGCCGCGGTAGCTGTCGCTGCCCGCCATCGAGTGGCCGTAGCGGTAGGCGGGATCGTAGTCCTCGAAGCGCGCGCCGCTGGCCGCATACACGCGGTTCCAGTGCGCCTGGTAATACTGCTCGTCGTCGTCGCTGGTGCGCGGCAGGTTGTCGGCGCTGGGATAGTGGCGCACGGTGGCGCCGCCGCGCGCTCCTTCCGGCGGCATGCTGCCGGCAAATTGCTGCGATGACGAGGCATCCTGCCGGTTCACGTTGCCGGCCGGCATGCCCTGCTGCGACGGCGCGCCCGACTGCATGCTGGCGCCCTGGCGCATCGCGCTGTCGTAGTGCGGCGCACCCTGCCAGCCGCCGGCGCGCCAGCTGTCCGCGTGCGCATCGATGTCGATGGGCGCATAGCGCTCGACGAGGTCGGTGGCGCGCTGGATGTCGGCGTCGCTGGCCTCTTCCAGGGTCAGCACGATATGGCCGCGCCGCACGGCTTCCGCATAGATGTGGCGGTCGGCGTGGCTGCCGAACAGGTCAGTAAAGAAATGCTTGACGCTGTCGAGCAGCGTCTCGCCATCGTCGTGGCGGGCGTCCGCCGTGCCGGACGCCGCGTCGCTGCCCGCATCGTGCAGGCGGATGTTGGCGCTGGGAAAGCCAGCGGTGATGAGGTCTAGCCGCGCATGCTCGGCCATGTCGCGCTGCGCGAAAACTGCTGCCAATGTATGTGCCATGATGGTCTCCAATCGGTGAACAACGTCCCTTCAGTGTAGGCCGTGAAAAACGAAATGGGCGCTCGTTTGCCCCTTGGAAATCGTTGTATGCAACAAGTATTGACGACGTGACACTGGCGCCGTGGCGCCACGTGAAACTTATGCGGGCGTGCCCACGAAAGCGCGCAAAAAGTCGATAAAGGCGCGCACCTTTTCCGCAATATGCTGGGTGTTCGGATACACGGCATACACGCCCTGCTGGGGAAAGGCGACGTCGGGCAGCAGGCGGCGCAGGCGTCCCGCGCGCACCTCCGCCTCCACCTGCCACTGCGGCAGCAGGGCCACGCCGCAGCCGCCCAGGGCAAAGCCCAGCAGGGCCGAGGCGGAGTCGGACTGGATGACGGCGTCGTCCTGCACGGCAAAGGCGGCCGGGCCGTCCGGCGTCTGCACCTCCCAGCGCAGCGGCGAGGCCAGGCGGCTGTGCGCCAGCCAGCGCGCGCGCTGCAAGTCGGGCAAGGTGGCGATGCCCTGGCCCGGCAGGCTGGCCAGGTAGGCGGGCGAGGCGACGGGCCAGATCGCATACGGCTCGATCAGCGCGGCGCGGTAGCTCGAATCGTTGAGCGAACCCATGCGGATGGCCACGTCGTAGCGGCCCGAGATCAGGTCTTCATGCGAGGATGACGACGAATGCTGGATCTGCAGCTGCGGATGGGCGGCGGCAAAGGCGATCAGCGCGGGGATCACCGTGCGGCTGCCGTATTCGACGGTGGTGGTCAGGCGCAGGGTGCCGCGCAAGCCCTGGTGGCCCTGGCGCGCCGTCTCGATGGCGCCGTGCGCTTCGCTCAGCACGCGCTGGCAATCCTCGTAAAAGCGCCGCCCCACGTCCGTCAGCGCCAGGCTGCGCGTGCTGCGCGTGAGCAGCGACACGCCCAGCTCCGCCTCCAGCTGTTTCAAATTAAAACTGACGACGGCCTTGCTCTGGCCCAGCACGGCGGCGGCGGCCGTCAGCGAGCCGGCGTCGACGATGGCAATAAAAATACCCAGGCGGTCGAGACTGATCATAAATAAGAATGAGTAAACATGCGGCTTCCAGAGGTTTGTCAAAAATTATTTGACAGTGTAATCGGGGCTGGCCCGTTACGCAAACGGCCTGCGGCGCTTAAGCTGGCCGTTTGCCATTCGGAGCACCATGGACTACCGCAAAAAGGTCGCCGCCATCTATCTGCTGGGGTTTTTCGTCGACCTGATCAACATGTTCATCACCAGCGTGGCCTACCCCGACATCGGCCATGCCCTGCACGCGTCGGTGGCGCAGCTGGCCTGGATCAGCACGGCCTACATCCTCGGCTTGACCATCGTCATCCCCGCCAGCGCCTGGCTTGCTGCTTATTATGGCAGCAAAACCGTGTTTATGTCTTCTTTGCTAATCTTTTTATGTGCCAGCGTGGGCGCCGGGCTGGCGCCATCGATCGAGGCCCTGATCGCCTGGCGCTGCGTGCAAGGCCTCGGTGGCGGCTTGCTCATTCCGCTCGGGCAAAGCATGACCTACCAGCTGTATCAACCTGCCGAGCGTCCCGGCCTGTCCTCCGTCATCATGCTGGTGGGCTTGCTGGCGCCCGCCCTGTCTCCCGCCTTGGGCGGCGTGATCGTCGACAGCCTGTCGTGGCGGGCGATTTTCTACCTGAACGTGCCCATCGCCGCGCTGGCGCTGCTGCTGGCCGCCTGCTGGCTGCGTCCCGACCCGCCGCGCGTGGCCGGCTCGGTGCCCCGGCTCGACGTGGCCGGCCTGCTGGCGGGCAGCACGGCGGTGTTGCTGCTGTTGCTGGGCCTGACCATGCTGGGCACGCCGGGCGCGCTGCTGACAGGCGCCGGCGTGCTGGCGCTGGGCGCCGCCTGCGCCTGGGCCTACGTGCGCGGCGCCTTGCGCAAATCCGCGCCGCTACTGAACCTGCGCCTGGCCGCCGAGCCGCTGCTGCGCATCTCGATGCTGATGTATCTGCTGGTACCGGGCGTCTTCATGGGCGTGAGCCTGCTGGCCATGCTGTACCTGCAGGGCGTGCTGGGCATGCCGGCGTCGACGGCGGGCGCCTTGATGCTGCCATGGGCGCTGGCCTCGTTTGGCGCCATTGCGCTGACGGGCAAGAGCTACCGCCGCGTGGGTCCGCAGCCGCTGTTTATCGCTGGCGCGCTGCTGCAGGCGGCCGGCATGCTGATGCTGCTGCGGGTGGACTCGGCGGGCCAGTTATTCTGGCTGGCGGGAGCATATGCCGTGATGGGTTTTGGCGGCGGCTTGTGCAGCAGCACGGCGCAAAGCACGGCGTTTTTGCGCACGCCGGACGCGCAACTGAGCCAGGCCAGCGCCGTGTGGAATATCAACCGCCAGCTGGGCTTTTGCCTGGGCGTGGCGCTGCTGAGCGTACTGCTCAACAGCCTGCTGGCGGCGCAGGCAATTGCGACGCTGGACGACCCCGCCCTGCATGCGCGCGCGGCGCACATTTTTCACTGCTGTTTCGCCCTCGCCGCTGTCTCGTGCGTGCTGCCTTTGGCCCTGTGCCTGCGCATCGACAACCGCGCCGTTCTCGACCTTTTATCCCGCCCTAAGGAAAGTAAAAAATGCGTGCCATGACCCCCTGTTTTGACGATGTTTTATCCACGCATGTGCTGATCCGCGAGTGGCTCTCCGGCGGCGCCACGGCGCCCGACCATTGCGCTGCTTTGCTTGCCCGTTTCTCGCCTGATTTCACGATGGTGGCGCCCGGCGGAAGGCAGCTCGATCGCGCTGGCCTGGCGGCGTTTTTCCAGGGCGCCGGCGGCAGCCGCCCGGGCTTGCAGATGCGCATTTCGGATCTCGTTCTGATACAGGACAGCGCGGCCGGCGCCACCGTCTCCTACCGCGAATTCCAGTCCATGCCCGGCGCAGAAAACACGGTGCGGCTGTCGACCGTCTTGTATGAAAAAACGCCTGCCGGCGAGCTGCTGTGGCGCCATTTGCACGAGACGTGGGCGGCGCCGGCGACTGCGTAAAGCAGCACCGCGCGCGGCATTTTCCTACAGGAAGACTAGGCGCGCGCTGGCTGCGTAGTAGGAATTATCGGCTCAAGATGGGATTTTATCGACTATTGGCAGGAGAAGCGCGATGAACGATACCCCCTTGAAGCCCGCAGACCAGGCCCGCAATCGCGGCACGGACAAGACCGCTGCCGCGCAAGCGGATGGCGACGCCTATGCCAGCCAGGGCGGCGGCAAGCCCGCCAGCGGCAATGTCGCCAGCGGCCACTGGGCGAACAATGTGATCACGCCGCAGGGGCCGCCCGACGCCGTGGAGCAGGAAAACCTGTCCACCCTGGGACAGCCGGAACACCGCGACCGCGTCAAGGGCGTGGCGCAGCAGCCGCACAGCGAAGCGGGCAAGCTGGCCGATGACAGGCCGGGACGCAACGAGTCGAAGGACGTGCACCGCTCGCTCAACCAGCACGAATGAACAGCTGCGATTTTTTGCTGGAAGATCAGCTCAAATCATGCAACGCTTTTTGCAGCGCGGGACCGGTGGAAAACTGCGAAAACACCACCTCCAGCCCACCGCGTTCCGGTGTGCAGCACATGGGACCCACGCGGTAGCGGGGGGCCTCGGGAAACGGCGCCAGGCGCAGTAGCGGCCACAGCTTGCCGTCGATCGAATACTGCACCCGGATCACGCCCTGTTCCACCGTCACGCGCAGCCAGAAACCGTCCGCCATGGCGGGCGCGATACCGACGGCCCAATCCGATTTGTCCAAGGTCAATACGGTGCTCAATAACAGCTGGCCGTCGGAGAATTCGACGCCGCACTTGATCCAGTTTTGTTCATCGATGCGCACCATCATGCCGGCCTGGTCGTACAGCGCGGAGTACTGCGCCGCCACGTGCAGCTGCGCCGTAAAATCGCCGGCGATTTCCGTGCCGAAGAAGTGGCCGCTGTCGCGGATAAAACCATATTGAGTCTTGCGCCAGAAATCCGTTTTTTCATCCGTCATCACGCGCAACTGCGCGCCGTCGGCGGACCAGGTTTCCGGTGGATTGAGCCAGCTGCCTTGCGTGAACATCGCATCTCCTCGTGAGCAAAAAATGCTACATAGTTTGCCCCCATCCCAGCGCCTTGTACAGGGCGATCGCATCGATGTAGGACGCCGTTTCCGCCTGCAGCGCTTCGCGCCGGATATCGTACAAGGCGCGCTGGTTTTCCAGCACGGCCTGGTAGCTGCCGGCACCGCCCTGGTAGCGCGTCGTGGCGATGCCGAGCGCCGCGTTGCCGTGGCGCGCCGATGCCAGCAGTGACGCGAGACGCGTCTGGTTTTCCGCCAGCTGCGTGATGGCGTTTTCCACGTCTTCCTGCGCCAGCAGCATCGTGTGTTCATAGCGCGCCAGCGCGCCCTGCGCCTCGGCCCGCGTGCCGCGCAGGCGGGCCTTCACACTGCCCAGGCGGAAGGCCGGATAGCTGACGGAGGGCGCCACCTCAAAGGCGCGCGCGCCGCCGTCGAACACGCCGCTGCCGCGCAGGGCGAAGAAGCCCAGAAAGCCGCCGAGGCTCAGGCGCGGATACAGGTCGGCCGTGGCGGCACCCACGTCTTCGCTGGAGGCGGCCAGCAGGCGCTCGGCGCGCACCACGTCGGGCCGCTGCTTGATCAGCCGGTTCACGTCGCCCAGCGGCAGCTGGCCCGCCAGCGGCGCCTGCTGCCGCGGTGTCGTCGCCAGGGCGATGGCGCCCGCAGTGTCTGTGCCAGGTCGTTGGCCGCTCAAGACATCGAGCCGGTACTGCGCCTGGCGCAGGCCCGCCTGCAACGGCGGCAATGCCGCCTCGCTGCGCGCCAGGTTGGCCAGCGCGTTGTGGCGTTCTTCCGGCAAGCCGCTGCCGGCGCGGATGCGCGCGTCGGTCAATGCCACCGTGTCGCGCCAGCTTTGTATCTGCGCCTGCGTCAGCGCCAGGTTTTGCTGGTAGCCCAGGGCCTCGTAGTAATTGCGCGCCACCTCGGCGGCAATCGTCAGCTGCATTTGCCGCAAGTCCGCCTGCGCCGCGTCGGCGCGCGCCTGCGCCGAGCGGGAAATATGCGCGAGGCGGCCGAACAGGTCGATCTCCCATTGCGCGTCGAAACCCACGCGCGTATTCGTGCTGGCGGCGCGGCTATCGGGCGTGTCCTGTTGCACCGTGCGCTGCCATCCCGCCTGGCCCGTGACGGCAGGCAGTTCATCGAGCCGGCGCTCGTCGAAGACGGCGCGCGCGGCCAGCAGATTCGCCTGCGCTTGCGCGATATCAAGGTTGTGTTCGAGCGCGCTGGCGATCAGCTGCGACAGCCGTGCATCGTCAAAAAACGTCCACCAGGCGGCGTTGCTGGCCGCTGTTTGAGTTGGCGCAAACTGCGCCTGCTGGGGGCTGGCCAGGGTGATGGCGGGCGTGCCCGGCGTGACGTAGGCGGGGCTGACGGCGCAGCCGGCCAGCACGGGGAAAAGGGCAATAAGATAGCGGTAATTTTTCATGGGGATTCCTTCAGCGCCTGCGACAAATCGCGGGCGCGCGGCGTGGCATGGTCGGCCGTGTGGCGGCGGGCCAGAAAGGTGTACACGGTGGGCAGCACGAACAGGGTAAAGAAGGTGCCGATCAACATGCCCGAGACGATCACGACACCGAGGCCGAAGCGGCTGTTAGCGCCCGCGCCGGAAGCGAACAGCAGCGGCACGAGGCCCACCACCATGGCGGCCGTCGTCATCAGGATCGGGCGCAGGCGGATCTGCGCCGCCTTGCGGATGGCGCTGATGCGGTCCAGCTGCTCATGCACCTGCAATTCGTTGGCAAATTCCACCATCAAAATGCCGTGCTTGCTGATCAAGCCGATCAGGGTCACGAGGCCGATCTGCGTGTAGATGTTGACGGTGGCATAGCCGAGCGCCAGCGGAATCAGGGCGCCGCAGATCGATAGCGGTACCGTGATCAGGATGATCAGCGGGTCCGTCAGGCTTTCGTACTGGGCCGCCAGCACCAGGTAGATGACGACGACGGCCGCCAAAAAGGCCAGCAGCAGGGCATTGCCTTCCGTGGCGAACTGGCGCGCATCGGACTGCCAGTCGTAGCTGAAGCCGGGTGGCAAAGTCTTCGCCACGCCGTCGAGGAAGGCGACGGCGTCGCCCAGGGTCACGCCCGGCGCCGGCACGCCCTGGAACGTGGCCGCGTTTTGCTGGTTGAACTGCGTCAGCATGTTCGGCTCGATCTGTTCCGTTACCGAGACGACGGCGGACAGGGGCAGCAGGCTGTCGTCGTCGGCGCGCACGTACTGCTGCGTCAGCGCTTGCGCCGTGAGTCGCTGTTCGCGCGGGCTTTGCGCGATGACGTCATAGGCGCGGCCATCCATGCCGAAGCGGTTCAGGTAATTCTCGCCCACCAGCACGGCCAGCGATTCGCCGATGTCCTGCATGCGGATGCCCAGGCTGTTCGCCTTCGAGCGGTCCACGCGCACTTTCACGACGGGGTTGTTGTAATCGAGGTCGCTGTCGACGACGGCAAACAGGCCGCTATCGCGCGCGCGCTGCTTGACGTCTTCCATGGTGCGGAACAGGGTGGCGTAATCCTGCGCGCTGCGCAAGACCATCTGCACGGGCAAGCCGCCGCTCGATCCGGGCAAGGGCGCCAGCTGGAAGGCGAAGATGCTGGTGCCTTCCACGTCTCCCGCGGCGTGCTGGAGTTCGGCCTGGATGACGGCCGCGTTGCGCGCGCGTTCGGCCCACGGCGTGAGGTTGATGCCGCCGATGCTCGATGCGGGTCCTTCGCCGCCGTTGATGATCCAGCGCGAGTGCGTTTCGGGGATATTCTTGTAGATGGCATCGAGCTTGTACGAAAAGCGCTCGACGTAATCGAGGTTGGCGTGCTGCGGCGCCTTGATCGCCGTCAAGACGCTGGCCTGGTCTTCCGCCGGCGCCAGTTCGCGCTGCGGCAGCAGGTACAAAAACGGCAGGCTCACCATCACCAGCGCGGCGAAACCGGCGCTGAGCCAGCGGTGATGCAGCGAGCGGTCCAGCAGGCGCGCATAGCGGCTGGTCAGACCTTCGAAGAAATGCTCGGCGGCGCGCGCCATGCGCCCTTCCGATTGTTTCGGCTGCAGCAGCAAGGAGCTCATCACGGGCGACAAGGTCAGGGCCACCACGCCCGACACCACCACGGCGCCGGCCAGGGTCAGCGCGAATTCCTTGAACAGCGCGCCCGTGAGGCCCCCCATCATGCCGATCGGCGCATACACGGCCGCCAGCGTGATCGTCATGGCGATCACGGGGCCGGCCACTTCGCGCGCACCGACCAGCGCGGCGGCCACGGGCGTCTTGCCTTCCTCGATATGCCGGTGCACGTTTTCCACCACGACGATGGCGTCGTCGACCACCAGGCCCACGGCCAGCACCATCGCCAGCAGGGTGAGCAGATTGATGCTGAAGCCGAAGGCCAGCATCAGCGCCGCCGCGCCCAGCATCGACAGCGGTATCGTCACGACGGGAATCAGCACCGAGCGCAAGGAACCCATGCACAAATAGATGACGATGACGACGATCAGCAGCGCTTCGAGCAGGGTGTGCGCCACCTCGTCGATGGACGACTGGATGAAGCGCGCCGTCTCGAACGCCAGCTCCACTTTCACGCCGGGCGGCAGGGTTTTCTGGATCTCGGGCAGCAGCTTCTTGATGCCGTCGACGATCACCAGCGGGTTGCCGCCGGGCGTGGGCGACAGGCCCAGGTACACGGCCGGCACGCCATCCATGATGCCGCTCGTTTCCGTCGCGGCCGCGCCCAGTTCCACCGTGCCCACGTCCTTCAGACGCACGAGCGATGCGCTGTCATCGCCGCCCTTGGTGATGACCATGTCGCGGAACTCGGCCACGCTGGTCAGATCCGTGTTGACGCTGATGTTGGAGACGACAAACTGCCCTTTGACTTTGCCCGGTGCCGCCTGGTAGTTATTGCGCCGCACGCTATCGGCCACGTCGGCCGCCGTCAGGCCCCGCGCCGCCAGTTTTTCCGGGTCGATCCACAGGCGCATGGCCAGCTGCTGGCCGCCATACACGTCGACTTTCGCCACGCCGTCGATGGTGGCGAACATGGGCTGCACCACGCGCGCCAGGTAGTCCGTCAGCGCGGGCGCCGAGACGCTCTCGCTTGCAAAGCCCACGTAGGCCACGGCCGAGGAATCGCCGGCCGAACGCTCGATGACGGGATCAAAAGCGCCCTCCGGCAATTTATAGCGCACCTGGTTGACCTTGGCCATGACTTCCGTCAATGCCTGCGTGGAATCGCGGTTCAGTTCCATGCGCACGGTGACGGTGCTGCTGCCCTGCACCGACGACGAGGTCAGGTAATCGATGCCTTCCACGGACGACACGGCTTGCGCAATCGGCTGCGTGACAAAACCCTGCATCAGTTCCGCCGAGGCGCCCGGATACGTGGTTTTCACGGTGATGGTCGATGATTCGAGCATCGGATACTGGCGTATCGGCAGTTGCAGGATGGCGATCACGCCCAGCATCAGGATCAGGGTGCTGATCACCAGCGCCAGCACGGGGCGGCGCACGAATAGGTCGGTAAATTTCATGGCGGCCTTTCCTTACGAACCGGCCTTGGGCGCGGCGCGCTTGGCCTCGTCCAGGGTGTTGGCGACTGCCTGCACGGCCATGCCGTCGGCCAGTTTCAGCTGGCCCGAAGCGACCACGCGCTGCCCTTCGCGCAAACCGTCCAAGATGGCGACACGGCCCCCTGCCCGCTCGCCCAGTTTGACGCCTACGCGCTTGACGGTGAGCGGCTGTTTGCCCTCCTGCTGCGCCACAAACACCGTGTCGCCGTAGGCGCTGTAGGTCACGGCCGTTTCCGGCACCGTCAGCTGCTGGCCCGCCTCGCGCGCCACGCGCACATTCGCGTACATGCCCGCTTTCAGCGCGCCACGGGGATGGGTCAGCGCCGCCTGCACCTGCACCATGCGCGAGCGGGCGATCAGCGGGTCGATGGCGTTGATCTTCGCCGTAAAGACGTCGCCCGGATATGCGTCCACCAGCACTTGCACGGCCTGGCCCGGCGCCAGCTTGGCGCTGCTCTGTTCATCGAGGGCGAAGTTCACCAGCAGCGACTTCGTGTCGATCAGGCTGGCCACCGTGTCGGCCGCGTTCAGGTACTGGCCCGCGTGCACCTTGCGGATGCCCAGCTGGCCCGCGAACGGGGCGCGAATGGTCTTTTGCGCGATCAGCGCCTCCGTCTGGCGCACGTCGCCCAAGGCCGCGTCGCGCGCGGCCAGGGCGCTGTCGAGTTGCTCCTGCGTGGCCGCCTTGTCCCTGACCATCTGCGCCGTGCGCGCATGGCTGCTTTCCGCGTTTTTCAGCTGTGCGCGCTGGCGCAGCAGGGCTGCCTGTTCCTGCGCATCATTGAGCTTGACCAGCACGGCGCCAGCGGCCACGCTTTGTCCCGATTCGAACAGGATCTGCGTGACCCGGCCGCCCGTTTCGGCGGCCACCTGCACCTGGCGCGCCGCTTCCAGTTCGCCCACGCCGGTAAAAAAACGTTCCTGCGTGCCCAGCACGACGGGCACCAGCGCCACCTTGGTGGCCGGGTAGGCGGCGGCATCGGCCGCATGCGAATCTGCCCGTGGATACAGGGCGGCGCCCGCGATGGCGAGCGTGATGGCCAGCGCGGAAGCGCCGACGATTTTCGTATTCATGATGAAGTCCTTTACAGCAGTAAAAGGGAGAAAGAAGAGGCGCAGCGGAGGCTGGTCAGGTCCGCTGCGCGTTGAAGAGGACGAACAGGGCGATGGTCCACAGCAGCAGCACCAGGTGCGTCGTCTGCAAGCCTTCCTGCGCGATCCAGTAGCCGAACCACAGGCCGCCCAGGTGCATCAGCAGCAAGAAGGCGGCCATGGCGCACAGGGCCAGGTTCAGCCAGGGCAAGCCGGCGGCCAGGCCATCGCCGAGCAACAGCGCCACGCCCGTCCAGGCGGCGATGGCGGCCAGCAGTTGCAGCGCCAGCACCACGCCCAGCGAGAGCCGGTGCAAGGTCAATGAGGTGAGCGCACGGCGCAGCAGCGGCGTCTGGATGGTCGGGTCCTGGCGCAACGGGTCCATGCGCATGGTGTTGCCGATGGCCCAGACGGAACCGTGGAAGGCGTGCAGGTTGTTGATGGCAGCCAGGGTGAGCCAGGTGGCCAGGCCGGTGGCGAGGATGGCGTGAAACAGCCAGATGGAGTGAGACAGTTGCATGGGAAAATCCTGTCAAAAGAGTACCTTGCCGACGTGCAGGCGTGGAAATTCCTCGACAGCGGGGAGCTACCGGCCTATTATGCAAGCAATTAGTTGGTTAACTGGCCCCATGATAGTTGAGCGAAATGAATTACACAAGTAAACGTTTGGATAATAGCGAGGCGCCGCAAACGACGGAGCGCATCCTGTATTTCATCAAGACCAAGGGACCCGTCTCCACGGCGACCCTGGCCAAGACCCTGGACATGACGGGCGAGGCGGCGCGCCAGCAGGTGCAAAAGCTGGTGGCGGCGGGCCTGATCGAAGGGCGCCAGGAAGCGCAGGCGGGCGCGGGCCGGCCGCGCCAGAACTGGGTCTTGACGGAAGCGGGCAATGCGCGCTTTCCCGATACGCATGCGCAGCTGACGATCAAGCTGATCGGCTCCGTGCGCCAGCTGTTCGGCGAGGCGGGGCTGGACAAATTGATCACGCAGCGCGAAGAGGAAAGCCGCAGCGCGTACGCGCTCGCATGCTCGGCGCCGGACTTGCCCACGCGCTTGCAGCAACTGGCGGCCGTGCGCGATGAAGAGGGGTATATGGCGCGCGTGGAAGCGGACGGCGGCGACTGGCTGCTGATCGAAGACCACTGCCCCATCTGCGCCGCCGCGCGCACCTGCCAGGGCTTTTGCCGCTCGGAACTGCAGCTGTTCCAGGAAGTGGTGGGCCCAGGCGCCAGCATCGTGCGCGAACAGCACGTGCTGGCGAACGCGATGCGCTGCGTCTATCGCATTTCGCCGCTGCCTTAAGGCTTGGGAAACAGGGGCCGGGCGGCCAGCGCCACCAGCCCCGCCAGCCACCACACGACGGCCCAGCTGCTGGCCGCCAGCACGTGCGGCAGCGTGACGGGCGTGAGGAACAGGCCCACGTAGACGGCCGTGTTCGCCATACCCAGGGCCGTGCCCGCGCTGGCGCCACCCGCTTCCGTGGCCAGCTCCGTGTAGGCCACGCCATGCCAGGCGGACACGGCGATACCGGCGGCGACGACGCCCGCCATCAGCAGCCAGCCCGGCGCATCGCACGCGGCGGCCAGTCCCAGCAGCATGAACGCGGCCAGCGCCACCAGGGCCGAACCGCGCAGGTAGGCGGGCCGGTTGGCGCGGCGGTCCGTGTGGCGCCCGCTCCAGATGCGCATGATCATGGCGCCCGCCTGCAGGGCCACCATCACGGCCGTGATTTCCGCCAGGCCCAGGTGGCCGTCATCGTGCAGGAAGACGGTGGCATAGCTGAGCACGGCGAACTGCGGCACGCACAGCAAGCCGATGGCGGCCACCATGCGCCAGACCCGGCGATTCTTCAGGGGCGACCCTGGCTTGCCCTGCAACAGGCGTTTGGACGCGTTTTGCGGGGCCGTGGCGGCCTCGGCAGAGAAATGAGGCTCATGCATCCAGCGCCATGTCAAAAACGCCGACAGGCCGCATACGAGGGCCAGGGCGCCAAACACGGGCATGAAGCCATGGCGCGACGCGAGGCTGGGCAGGATCAGCGCGCCGAGGCCGCCGCCGAGCGGCACGGCCGTCTGGCGGATGCTCATGGCGAAACCCCGTTCGCCCGCGCCGAACCAGCGCATCACGGCACGCCCGCTGGCGCCGTTCACGCTGCCGCCCAGCACGCCGACCAGGGCCAGCCCCGCCGACAGCGCCCATAAGGGCGGCACGGACCCGTCAGCGGGGGTGATCCACAGCAGCAGGGCCAGCAGTGCCAGCATGGTGCCCAGCAAGCCCGTCAGCAGCACGGGTCGGTCGCCCCAGCGGTCGGTGGCCATGCCCCATGGCAGTTCGGTCAGCGCCACGCCCAGGCCCATGGCGCCCAGCGCCACCCCCAGTTCCGTATTGCTCAGGTGATAGCCGCTGCGCAGCCAGATGGCCGTGGTGGGCATGCCGTTGGCGGCGGCGGAAAAGCTGGCGTTGGCCGCCACGCCGACGGCCAGCACTTTCCAGCGGTGGGCGTCGCCCGGCGCGGTGACGGAGACAGGAACAGGAATGGCTTGGCAGCTGGTACGCATGGCAGGGACGGGAAAGTGGTTGACCCTGGCAGTGTGGCGCGCTACGATCATTCTGAATATCAGATTATTTACATCAAACCATCCCATAAAACAGGACGATTGCCGTCACGCCATGCACCAGCTGAATTTTGACATCGCCTTCCTGCGCAGCTATGTGGCTGGCATCGAGCTGGGCAGCTTTGCCCGCGCGGCCGACAAGGTGGGCCGCTCCACCTCGGCCGTCAGTGCGCAGCTGAAAAAACTCGAGGAGCAGGCGGGCCTGCCCCTGTTCCGCAAGGATGGCCGGGGGCTGGCACTGACGCCGGCCGGCGAAGTGCTGCTTGGCTATGCGCGTCGCCTGCTGGAACTGAACGACGAGGCGGCCGTCGCCTTGCGCGGCGTGGAACTGGACGGCTGGATCAAGCTCGGCCTGCAGGAGGATTTCGGCGAAGCCTTGCTGCCCGACGTGCTGGGGCGTTTTGCCCGCGCCCATCCGAAGGTGCGCATCGAGGCGCACGTGGCGCGCAACACGGAACTGATGGACCGGCTCACCATGGGCCAGCTGGACCTGGCCCTGCTGTGGGGCGGCGCGTGCATCGCCGACGTGGCGGCCTATCCGCCGCAGCTGCGCCGGCGCATCGCCGAGCCGGCCATGCGCTGGATCGCCTCGTCCAGCCTGGCATGGCGGCCCGAGCCGGGCGAAGCCTTGCCCCTGATTATGTTCGACCGCGAATGCCTGTTCCAGCGCTGCGCCACGCAGGCGCTGGACCGGGCCGGCATCGCCTGGCGCATCGCGTTTACCAGCCCCAGCCTGGCTGGACTGTGGGCGGCCGCGGCAGCCGGGCTGGGCGTGACGGTGCGTACCGGCCTGGGCTTGCCGCCGTCCGTGCGCGTGCTCGACCACGCGGAGGCGGGCTTGCCCGCCCTGCCCCCGCTGACGCTGGAATTGCTGCATGCATCAAACGTGCCCGGGCCTCCCGTCGAGCGGCTGGCGGCCCTGATCGTCGAGTCGCTGCAGCAAGACGCCGCTTAAAACGCCTGTGCCGTGGGGCGCAGCACGATTTCATTGATATCGACGTCGGCCGGCTGCTCGATCGCATACGCGATGGCGCGCGCCACGGCATCGGCGGGAATGGCGATCTGGTAGAACTCCTTGACGGCCTTGGCGCTCTCGGCGTGGCTGCTGCCCTCGCTCAATTCCGTGTCGACGGCGCCCGGTGCAATGACGGTGGTGCGGATGGTGCCGCCGCTGGCCGCCAGCTCGTGGCGCAAGCCTTCCGAAATGGCGCTGACGGCAAACTTGGTGCCGCTGTAGACGGTGCCGCCCGGGCTGAAGACCTTCAGCCCCGCCACCGACGAGATATTGATGAAGTGGCCGCTGTTCTGCGCCTGAAAATGCGGCAGGACGGCGGCGATGCCGTTGAGCACGCCTTTGATGTTGATATCGATCATGTTGTTCCATTCATCGACCTTCAGGGCGCTCATCGGCGCGATGGCCATCAACCCCGCATTGTTGATCATCACATCGACCTTGCCGAACACGGCCAGGGCCGTGTCGACCAGGCGCTTCAGATCCTCGGGCTGGGTGACGTCGGTCTGGGAAATGGCGGCCTGCCCGCCGGCGGCCGTGATTTCCTCGGCGATGGTAGTGAGCAAATCCATGCGGCGCGCACCGAGCACGACGCAGGCGCCCAATGCGGCCAGATGGCGCGCGGTGGCTTCTCCGAGGCCGCTGCTGGCACCGGTGATGACGACGACTTTCCCTGCAATAGCTTGACTCATGATGGGTTCCTTGTGAAGGCAGCACAGTGCTGCGGATGACATCGATCAATGCCGGCACAGCTTAGCGCATTTGCGTCCTTTTTTGCTATAAAAAAGATAATTACTAAATGGTAATTGTTAGGCGCGAGCAATCAGCACTTGCACGGGCGCCATGGGAAAATCGCTGGCGCCGTACTGCTCTACTTGCTGCCAGCCCGTGTCGCGCAGCAGCTGCGCCAGTTCTCCCTGGCGCGTGACGGCGCGGCCCAGCATGCGCATCGGCAAGTAATACGGCAGCACGCGCGCCGCCTCGCCCGCCGTCGCGGCGATTTCCGCCTGCACGCAGACGAACACGCCGCCGGGTTTCAAGGCCGCATGGATCTTGCGCAAGGCCGCCGCCATGTCGGGCACGAAGTGCAGCACGGATGAGCACCAGACGAGGTCGTAATCGCCGCCGATATCGTCGCTGTCCAGGTCGCCGCCCAACGTTTCCAGGCGGTCCGATAGTTGCGCATGGGCGATGTTCGCGGCCGCCACGGCCACCGTTTCCGGCCAGTCGAAAACGCAGCCGTGCACGCCCGCGTGGGCTTGCGCCAGCGCAATGGCCACCCAGCCGGGGCCGCCGCCAAGGTCCAGCAAGTTCATGGGCGTAGCGCGTGCCGCGAACGGGGCGATGCGCTGCATCACGGACAGCGCGGCGCGCATGGTGACGGCGCGCTGTTCCTGGCCGATCTGCTGCTGCGCGGCGGCGGCCCAGTTGCTGCCATTGGCAGCGCGGTACGGCGCCGCTTTGCCGCCGTCGCGCACCAGCGCGTTCAGCTGCGTGGCGAAATGGCGCAGCGCGTGCAGCCGGTACAGCCAGGCGTCGCCGCAAAAGGCAAGGGAGTCGCGGCAGAAATACTGCACGGTGGCGGCCGTGCAGCGGTAGCGTTGATCGCTGGCCTGCGCACCGGCATCGGCCCCGTCGCGCTCCAGCACCTGCATGCTCCACAGCAATTCGAGCAGCAGGGCCGTGTGCGGCGCATGCAGCGACAGGGCCTGCGCCAGTTGCGCCGGCGTGTGCGGCACGGTCAGTACATCGAGTATGCCCAGTTCCAGGGCGGCGGCCAGGCCGTCCGCCTGCACGGGCGCGACGGCCAGGTCCCAGTACGGCTGCAGGGCGTGTTGCGTATCAAATGACATGATCTTCCTTTCGGTGAAGTAGGCATCAGCGTCATTTTATGCAACAATGAGAATAATAATCATTTGCATTTGTATGCGGCGCGGCGTTTTTCGTATGCGGGACGGCGCGCGGGAAAACGGGAGGAGCGATGATGGAACAGGACAGGGCTGCGGCAGGCTGGACGCGGCGCCAGCTGGACCCGGGATTGAAAGAGTGCCGCGCCGACCAGCGCCAGGTCGACCAGGGCGTGCTGCTCGTGCATTCCGACTACCGGCCGCGGCTGGCGCTCGTCGAGCCATCGCAGCATGACGACGGGGGCGGCATGGTGATCACCATCGGGCTGGCAGGCGCCTCCGGCTACGTCACGCGCGATGGCGGGCAATTGCGTTTCCAGGGCGGCCATACGACCATGACGGTGTTCCAGCACGTCAGCGGCGAGCGCCGTTTCGAGGCGCAGCAACGGGCGGCGCAGTTGCGCGTGCTGGTCGACGAGCAGGCGCTGGCGCGCTACTGTCCGCAGGGCCTGGCATCGCTGCTGCCCCATGGCGGCGCGCGCCAGCTGGCGCATGCGGCCACCACGGCAGCTGTCGCCCAGCACGCGCGCGCCCTGCTGCGCGCGGCGGACCCGCTGGCCGTGCATATCGGCGTGCTCAGTATCCTGGCGGAACAGCTGCGGGGCTTGCAGCCGCCGCCGCTTGCCATGCCGCGCTGGAGCGAGGCCGACATCATCAAACTGGAGCGCGCCTACGCGCTGATGCAGGAACAGATGGCGCAGGCACTCACGCTCGATTACCTGTGCGCGCAGGCGGGCCTGAGCTTGTTCAAGCTCAAGCAGGGATGGCGCTACCGCTATGGCGACAGCCCGCAGCGCACCCTGCTGGCGCTGCGCATGCAGCGGGCAAAGTTGCTGCTGGAAAATGGTTGCCAGGTGGCGCAGGCGGGCTGGCAGACGGGCTACCGCCATCCGCCCAATTTCAGCGCCGCCTTCAGCCGCTATTTCGGCTACGCGCCGAAGACCGTGGGACGCGCGGGCGGGTAAACAGCCGGTGTAGAATCGGCGGGCAGCAACTACTCATACGACCCACAAGGAGACATGATGGCCCGCAAAATCTTTGTCAATCTGCCCGTCCAGTCGCTCGAACGTTCCGTCGCGTTTTTCACGGCGCTGGGCTTCAGTTTCAACGCCCATTTCACCGATGAAACGGCGACCTGCATGATCGTCACCGACGACATTTTCGTGATGCTGTTGACGCACGACAAATTCAAGCAATTCACGCCCAAGCAGCTGTGCGATACCACGGTGGCGACGGAAGTGCTCGTGTGCCTGTCGGCCGAGAGCCGCGGCGAGGTCGATGCGCTGGTGGCCAAAGCCGTTCAGGCGGGCGGCAGCATCTACAAGGAGCCGATCGATTACGGCTTCATGTATGGCCACAGTTTCCAGGATCTGGATGGACATCAATGGGAATTGATGTACATGGAAGCGGATTCAATACCGCAATAGTTGCGGTATTGAATCCGGTACAGCGCGCTTAGCTGGCCAGCGCCAGCAGATCGACCACGTCCAGCCCGGCCAGGTCTTGCGTCGTGTTGCCCGCAAACGCGGCGCGGCTTTGCTGGCCGTTTTTCAGCCAGGTGCGCGTGACTTCCTTGATCTGGCTCAGGGTGCAATTGAGCACGCCGGTGCGGAATTGCTGGCGCACGGCTTCCGTCGTGCCCCGTTGCTGCATGTTCCACGCCGTCAGCGCTTCCGCGTACGGCGAATGCGGCTTGTCGAGGCCCTTGATGACGCAGATGATGGCTTCTTCCACCTGCTCTTGCGAGAAATCGCCGGCTAGGATCTGGTCCAGCGTCGTGCCGAAGTCGGCGAACGTGCCGGCCAGGCGCGGATCGCGGTAGGAGCTCAGCGTGAACGTGCCGGCGCCGGCCGCGTAGCTGGCGCTGCCGCCATACGCGCCGCCCTTTTCGCGCAGGGCCGTATGCAGCACCTGGTTGGTCATCAGTTCGGCGGCGACGGCCAGGGCCGAGGCGTCCGGATGATGCACGCCCGGCACGGCCCAGGAAACGAAGCAATGGTTGATCTGGCTTGTCGCATGCAGGGCCGAATTAGCCAGCGGCAATGCTGCCGGCGTTGCTGCTTCAGCAGGCGCGGCCGCGCCAGTGGTGGCGGCCGGCAAGTCCAGCAGGCGGGCCAGGATTTCTCCATCCTGCTCCAGGCCTGCGCACAGCACGGTCGGCGGCTGGGCGATGATGTGCGCGTGCAGGGTGTCGAGCTCGCGCGCGATTTCCTGCAAGCCCTCGGAGGTCTTGCTCAGCTGCTGCAAGCGGCGGTAGAACGGCAGGGCGGCGGGGCCGCCGACGATGTCGTCGAAGCGGCGCGTGGCCGACAGCGGCGCCGTCGAGGCCAGCATGGCGTAGCGGTTGCCCGACTCTGCCAGGCTGCTTAATTTGTCCTGCACTAGGCTTTCGATCAGGAAGGCCAGGCGCTCTTCTTCGTCGAAGCGGGGCTTGGCGATCCAGGCCGACAGCACGGCGGCAATCGCTGCGTGTTCTTCGCGCAAGCCGCTGGCCGAGAACGACAATTCCACGCGCATCGCCTGTTGCGGGCGGGGAATGGCTTCCAGGCCGATGTGGAACGAGGGCACCATGCTCTGGCGCCAGGCGCTGGCGTCGTCGAAGGACATGTCGCCCACGCCCAGTTCCGGCGCCAGGTCCGTGTACAGGCGCAGCCATGGCCACGACGCTTCCGGCAGGCCCGACACGTCGTACAGCACGTTGGCGTAGCTGATGCCGTTCGAGGCGATGGAAAACGCCACGGCGCCGTCGACGGCCGGTGGAATCGGCAAGGCCGGGCGCGGCGATGCGCTGACGTCGCCCGGGCGGATGCGCGGCAGCACTTCCGAATTCGACGGCAGTTGCTGATGCGCTTCCAGCGCGGCCGATTCGGCGACGATGTGTTCGCGCTCGGCATCCGTCAGCTTCGCCTGCAGGGCCGCCAATGTGGCGTCTTCCTGCGCGGCGCGGTCCGTGAAGAAGGCGGCATCGGGCACCACGCGCGTCGTCAAGCGGGTCGGGTTGGCAATGAGATCGCGCACCAGCTGCTTGAAGAATGCCGGGTCCTCGATCTGCTGTTCCAGCGTTTCCAAAATCGCCGCATTGTCGAAGGCGTCCATGACGTTGCCGTCGTACATGGCCAGCGGCAAGGCGTGCAGCAAACGGCCCAGGCCGTAAGGCATGCGGCCGCTGCTGATTTCGCGCTGGCTGTATTTGATGTCGCGCAAGGCCGCGTGCAGCACGGCGGCGGGTATGCCCTCTTGCGCCGTTTCTTCCAGGGCCGTCCAGATGCGCTGGTGCGCATCGGCGATCTGTTCTTCCGTCAAGCCTTCCATGCCGATGTGGAACACCATCTGGCGGATGCCCGCGTCGCGGCCATTCATGTCCGATGGACGGCCATAGCCGGCCGATTCCATGGCGCGCATGACGGGCGCCGACGATTCGCCCAGCAAGCCGTGCGACAGCAGATGCGCGTGGTAGTAGGCGACGGGGTCGCTCGACTCGCCCATCAGCCAGGCAAATTGCAGGCCGAATTCGTCGTCGCGCGCTTCCTGCGACGGAATGTTGACGACGTTTTCCTGCGGCGCCGTCCACGCGGGCGCCAGCTGCGGCAGGCGGCGCGGGCTAAAGCCGCTGAGCTTGGAGAGCACGCGCTCGCTTACCTGTTCCTGCACGGCCGACGCTTCGATATTGCCGGAAGTCATGATCACGGCTTGCGACGGGTGGTAGTGGCTGGCGTGGAATTCTTTCAGCATGGCGTGCGTCAGTTCCGGGATCACGAGGGGATCGCCGCCCGACTCCACTTCATACGTCGTGCCCTTGAGCAAGGCGCTGGCGATGCCGCTGTCGAGCGCGCGCATGGGGCTGTTGAAGGCGCCCTTCATTTCATTGAAGACGATGCCCTGGTACACGAGCTTGTCGCCTTCGAAGGCGTGGCGCCAGCCTTCCTGGCGGAAGTTCAGGTAATCGAGGTTGGGGAAGAAGGCCGCATCGAGGTACACGTCGAGCAGGTTGAAGAAATCCTTGCGGTCCGTGCTGGCGAACGGGTAGACGGTGCGGTCCGGATAGGTCATCGCATTCATGAAGGTGGCCGTCGAACGGCGCAGCATCGAGAAGAAGGGGTCGCGCACCGGGTAGCGGGCCGAACCGCACAGGGCCAGGTGTTCGAGGATGTGGGCGCGGCCGTCGCTGACCTCGGGCACAGTGGGAAAGGCCACCAGGAACACCATTTCAGCCTGCTCGGTATGCATGTGGATATGGCGCATGCCCGTGGCGGGGTCGACGTATTGCTCGATGGTCGCCTGCAAGACTGGAATGAAGTTGCTGCTGACTTTTTCAAATGTGCTCATGCGGTATGGGATCTCTGCGGTAGGTGATTCGGATAGTCGGTGGGGCTGCATCACATGTGGGGGCAAAGTGGCGCAATGCCAGGGCCGGCGGCCAATTTGATGCCTGTGTGAATTTTTCCCTATTGTACTAGGAGTATTCATGCGCCGCCGACGTGGCCTTGCCGGCGGCCGGAAAAGCCACAGTGTTGTTGAATTTGCCATTTTCGGATAGGTGGCGTCCGCGAATCGGCGCTTCGCGTACCATGCGTTTTTTCATCAGACCGTAGCGAAGGCCGCATCTTGTCCAGACTTTCCTTTCGCCAATTATTGTTCGCCGCCTTCATCTTGACGGCGGGTATTTTGACGGCCACGTCCGTGCAAGCCTTGCTGACCCTGGAACACCTGGCGCGGCTGGGGCGCGAGACGGCGGCGCAGGCGATTACCCTCACGGAACAGTCGCAGCGCCTGTCCGAGCGCACCCTGGCCATGGAACGCAGCGCGCGCCAGTTCCTCGTGCTGGACGACCCCGTGTTTCGCGAGCGCTATGCGGCCGCGCGCGACGAAGCGACGGCGGCGCTGCAAATGCTGAACCGCGCCACGCCCCATTTCGCACCCCAGCTGGCCGACGAGTGGACGGCGCAGGCGCAAGCGGCATGGGAAGTCTTGCAAGCCGGAAAACGCCGCAAGCGGGACGGCCACGCCGTCGTGTATCGGGCGTTTGCGCGCATGACGCAGATCAATGACAGCCTGGCGCGCGAGAGCAAGACGGCCATCGGCAGTCGCAACGATGCGCTGCTGGTGGAGCTGGAGCGCCAGCGCCGCCTGCTCAGCGCGCTGGTCATCGGCGCCGTGCTGCTGGCGGCCGTGCTGGCCACCTGCTTCGGCTTTTTATTGTCGCGTCCCTTGCGCCGCATCAAGACGGCCATCGAGCGCCTCGGCGACAAGCGCTATGACCAGCCCATCGTCGTCGGCGGCCCGGCCGACACGCGCCGCCTGGGCCAGCAGCTGGACTGGCTGCGCCAGCGCCTGGCCGATCTCGATGCCGACAAGGAGCGCTTCTTGCGCCACATCTCGCATGAGTTAAAAACACCGCTGGCGGCCCTGCGCGAAGGCGTGGCCCTGCTGGAAGACGAAGTGGCCGGCAAGCTCAGCGAGGGCCAGCGCGAAATCGCCGGCATCCTGCAGCAAAACACGGCGTCCCTGCAAAACCAGATCGAAGACTTGCTGCGCTACAATACCGCCGCCTTTGACGCCCAGCATCTGGCGCACAGCAAGGTCGACCTGCTGGTTCTGCTGCAAGATGTGGTGGCGGGCCAGCGCTTGCAGTGGCAGGCGCGCCGCCTGGAGGTCGAGGTGCAGGGCGCGTCCCTGATCGTGCAGGCCGACCGCGACAAGCTGGCCACGGCCCTGGCGAACCTGCTGTCGAATGCCGTGCGCTTCAGCCCGGAAGGCGGCACCGTGCGCTTCAGCCTGGCTTGCGAAGGCGGTCGCGTGCGCATCGATTGCATCGACGAGGGGGCCGGCGTGGCGCCCGAGGACGCCGCGCGCATTTTTGAACCGTTTTACCAGGGAGTGCGCCAGGCAAGCGGCGCGCGCAATGGCAATGGCATCGGCCTGTCCATCGTGCGCGAATACATCGCCGCCCACGATGGCAGCGTCACTCTTTTACCGCGCCAGGCTGGCGCGCATTTTCGGATAGAACTGCCCTTATGATGACGAGAATTTCCGTGGCCGCCATGGCCGCCTGTGCGCTGCTGTTGGGCGCTTGCGCCAGCAAGCCCGCCAAACAGACGCCCGTGCTGGTGCAGACGCCGCCCCGCGTGGTGGTGGTGGCCGATCCCCAGCTGACCGAACTGCTGGCGTACCAGAACGCCTTGCGCCTGATGACGCCGTCGGAACTGGCGAAAGCCCAGCTGGACCTGGCCAAGGCCGATACGGCGCCGCAGAACGTCATCCGTCGCGCCATGCTGCACGCCAGCGTGCGCGCGCCGGGCGACCTGGCCCGCGCGCAAGCCTTGCTGGAACCGCTGGCCACGGCCACGGGCAAGGACGCGCAATTGCTGGCGCCGCTGGCGCAATTGCTCGTCGGCCAGTACGCGGAACTGCGCCGCCAGGAAGACAGCATCGACAAGCTCAACACCCAGCTGCGCGACGCCCAGCGCCGCAACGACTTGCTCAATGAAAAACTGGAAGCGCTGAAAAACATCGAGCGCAGCCTGTCCGTGCGCCCTGCCGCGGGAGCGGCGAAATGAGCGAGCACGCCCACATTCTATTGGTCGACGACGATCCCGACCTGCTGCGTTTGCTGACCATCCGCCTGAAGGCGGGCAACTATCGCGTGACGGCCGTGGGCAGCGCGGAAGCGGCGCTGGCGCGTCTGGCCGTGGAATTGCCGGCCCTGGTCATTACCGACGTGCAATTGCCGGGGCGCGACGGCCTGGCCCTGTTCGATGAAATCCGCCGCCAGCACGCGGCCCTGCCCGTCATTTTGCTGACGGCGCACGGCACCATACCCGACGCCGTCGACGCGACGGCGCGCGGCGCCTTTGCCTACCTGACGAAGCCGTTCGATGGCAAGTTGCTCATGGAAAAGGTGGCGTACGCCGTCAACCTGTCCACCGTCATGCCGGCGCAAGCATCCGGCGACGAGAGCTGGCGTGCCGAACTGATCAGCCGCAGCGCGCAGATGGCCGAGCTGCTGGCCGAAGCCAGGCTGGTGGCCGGCTCCGACGCCAGCATCCTGATCCGCGGCCCCAGCGGCACGGGCAAGGAATTGCTGGCGCGCGCCCTGCACAACGCCAGCCGCCGCGCCAAGGCGCCGTTCATCGCCGTCAATTGCGGCGCCATTCCCGAGCAGCTGCTGGAATCGGAACTGTTCGGCCACGTCAAAGGGGCGTTTACGGGCGCCGTCGGCAACCGCGAAGGTTTGTTCCAGGCGGCCGACGGCGGCACCCTGTTTCTGGATGAGATCGGCGACATGCCGCTGCCGCTGCAGGTGAAATTGCTGCGCGTGCTGCAGGAGCGGGCCGTGCGCCCCGTGGGCGCCGACCAGACGCGCCCGGTGGACGTGCGCCTGCTGTCGGCCACGCACCGCGACCTCGATGTGGCCATGGGGGAAGGGCAATTCCGCGAAGACCTGTATTACCGCCTCAACGTGGTGACCCTGACCCTGCCGCCGCTGGCCGAGCGCCGCGAAGACATTGCCCTGCTGGCCAACCATTTCCTGCAGAAACTGGCGGCCAAGTACCAAAAAACCCTGAACGGTTTCGCCCCCGATGCCCTCACGGCGCTGGTGGCGGCGCCATGGCCCGGCAACGTGCGCCAGCTGGTCAACGTCGTCGAGCAGGTGTGCGCGCTGGCCACGGCGCCGCTCGTGCCCTTGTCGCTGGTGCAGCGCGCCCTGCGCGTGCCGTCGCTCGAAGCGCTCAGCTACAACGAAGCGAAGCAGCGCTTCGAGCGCGACTACCTGATCCAGCTGCTGCGCCTGACGGATGGCAACGTGGCCGACGCGGCCCGCCTGGCCGACCGCAACCGCACGGAGTTCTACCGCTTATTGCAGAAATACGAGCTGACGCCGGCCCTGTTCCGGGCCGACGGCGACCCTGTCGCTGAATAGCGACAAAAATAAAGTATTCATAATCAACGACTTATCTTAAAACATTGATATTGTTGCCATACCTTGTCGCTGTCTGGCGACAAAAGGCCCCGTTTTTCGGGCCGGATCCGGCCGAAACGGGCTGGAAAAATCGCGTGTGAATATAAGTGGTTGATTTTGAAGGGAAATTAAAAGCTGGCACGGTGCTTGCTGTATGGGTAGGTGTGACGCTTCAAAGTGTTGCTTTATCTAAGTAAGAAGCTTTTAACTTCATTGAGAGGAACTACCATGCAAACATCGAAACTGTTCAATACCCTGGTTGCCGCTATCGTACTGTCGGGCGCCTCGATCACCGCTTCGCATGCAGCTGACTCCGCCCCAAAAGCACAAGCTCCTGCTGACACCGTCGTGGCCGCCAACGCCGCCGCCGCCGTCCCTGATGAAACCATCACTTCCTCGGCCAAGGCCGCCCTGAGCGCCGATGCGCAAGCCGCCGCCCTGCCAGTCAAGGTGGCAACCAAGCAAGGCGTGGTCGTCCTGTCGGGCGACGTGCCGAGCGCCGAAGCGGGTGACCGCGTCGTGCAGATCGTCGCTTCCGTGAGTGGCGTGAAAGAAATCAAGAACGAGCTGAAAGTCAAAGCCGCCGGCTAACCCCCTCGCGGTAACGCCCTCGCGCTGTACTTTACTCCGGGTTGCCCTGTCTGCGGACAGGGCATTTTTTTTGCCCATGCGCTTGTTGTTGGCAAGCCATGTTTTCAGGCAAGTAGCTGGGCAATAGGGTTAGAATAGCCAGCACTGGCGCCGTTTCCGGCGCTTTTTGTCATCCATGGCGCAGTGTTGCAAGGCTGGGCCGCTACCAGGCTACCGCATGTCTTCTTTCTCTCCCGCCACCCTGTTGCGCAATCTGAAACCCGACAATTTCACCATCGCCCTGCTCGTCACCGTGGCGCTGGCCAGCTTCCTGCCCTGCACGGGCCAGACGGCCGTCGTCTTCGGCCATATCACCACGGTTGCCATCGGCGCCCTGTTCTTCCTGCACGGCGCCAAGTTGTCGCGCGAAGCCGTGGTGGCCGGCGTCATGCACTGGCGCCTGCATTTGCTGGTGCTGGCCAGCACCTTTATTTTGTTCCCCCTGCTGGGCCTGGCCCTGCGTCCGCTGGCGCTGACCTTCCTCACGCCCGATCTGTACGTGGGCATTTTGTTCCTGTGCGCCCTGCCATCCACCGTGCAATCGTCGATTGCCCTGACGGCCATGGCGCGCGGCAACGTACCGGCCGCCATCTGCAGCGCCTCGGCCTCGAATTTCATCGGCATTTTCCTTGCGCCCATCCTCGTGGGCTTGCTGGTGGCCAAGGGCGCGGAAAGCAAGTCGTCGGTCGACGCGGTATTGTCGATTGTCATGCAATTGCTGCTGCCCTTCCTGGCCGGCCAGTTCCTGCGCCGCTGGATAGGCCGCTGGGTCGACCGCCACAAGGCCATGCTGAAATTCGTCGACCAGGGTTCCATTTTGCTGGTGGTCTACACCGCCTTCAGCGAAGCCGTCAGCGAAGGCCTGTGGCACACGATTTCCGTGGAAACGCTGGTGGCGCTGGGCGTGTTCAGCATCTTGCTGCTGGCGCTGGTCCTGGGCTTGATGACCTTCATCAGCCGCCGCCTGGGCTTTAACAAGGAAGACGAAATCGCCATCGTCTTTTGCGGCTCGAAGAAAAGCCTGGCCAGCGGCGTACCGATGGCCAAGGTCTTGTTTGCCACGCACTCGCTGGGCATGGTGATTTTGCCGCTGATGCTGTTCCACCAGATTCAGCTGATGATCTGCGCCGTGCTTGCGCAGCGCTATGCGCGGCGCGACGAGGCGCAGGAAGTGCCGGCGGCGACGCCGTGATGCGGCTCCTGCAGTAGCCGCAGCGCCTGCCGCAAACCATCGACTATTGCCGCATACGCCTGGCGCCGGCTCTCTTCGTCCCGTGCGCGCAGCACATATGACGGGTGATACACGGTCACCACCCAGCGCCCGTCGTGTTCGATGGGCGTGCCGATCAGCGGCGTCATGCTGGCCGCGCCATCCTGCAGCACGGCTTTCAATGCCGTGCTGCCCAGCGCCACGATTACCTGTGGTTTGCCACGTTCGATCTCTTCTTCCAGCCAGCCATGACAGGCGAGGATTTCGCGCTGCGCAGGCGTCTTGTGCAGGCGGCGCTTGCCGCGCGGTTCCCACTTGAAATGCTTGACGGCATTGGTCAGATAGATGCTGTCGCGCGCCATGCCCGCTTCCTGCATGGCCTGGTCCAGCAGCGCACCGGCCGGGCCGACGAAGGGCAGTCCGGCCAGGTCTTCCTGGTCGCCCGGCTGCTCGCCAACCAGCATGATGCGGGCGGTGTGCGGGCCGATGCCGGGCACGGCCTGGGTGGCGCTCTTCCATAACTCGCAGCGGCGGCACTGGTCCAGCGTCGTGGCAGTCGCGCGCGCGGGCTGGGCCCGCTCGGACTTGATCTGGATCATGGCGGCGCCCTGGCGCTGTCCCACGCTGGCCGTCTGGCCCGTGCGGCGCTCGCCGTTGGCCGCACCGCTCAGCATGGCGGGCACGATGGCACCTTCGGGTAAATTTTTCCAGAAGCGCGCGGGGATGTGGCTATGCAGCAAGTCGGCATTCACGCGCGCGGGATTGAAGATGCTGCGGTAATACGTCAGCCACAGCGCTTCGCCCGCATCGTCGATGTCGGCCGCGCCACGCAGCAGGGCCGGTCCCGCGTGCAAGGTGGCGCCGTCCCACAGCATGCTGGCGCCGGGCGTGGCGATCATCCAGCTGATGGAGCCCATGCGGCGCGCGAAGTGGCGCGCCACTTGCGGCAGCACCTCGTGCACGGGTTCGTACCAGGCGACAAAACGCGGTGCCCCTTGCGCCTCGTCGCGTTCGCGGAAGCGCACATACGCATGCATGTCGTGCTCCTCGCGGTGCACGGCCTTGACCATGGCGTGCAGGCGCGCGCCGTCCGCGTCGGCCGGGGACACCACGTCGTGCTGGCCCAGCTGCCAGCGCCAGAGCACCTGGTACAAAAAGGCCCAGCGATCCGGGGCGCTGAAACAGGCGGCGGCCTGCAGCAGTTCCACCAGCTGGCGGGGCAGGCGCAGCATGGGGGCATCGGTAGCGGTCGCCTCTGGCGGGGAGGAAAACAGGTCGCCGCCGTCTGGCTGCGCGAGCCAGGCGACGTTAGCGGGCGGCACCTTGAGCGCGATCAATTCGCGTGCCGCCGCGCGCCACTCGTCGAAGGACTGCGCCAGCCGGACGACGGCGTTCATGCCGCCTGCAGCTCCGGCCACAGATGCATTTGCTGCGGCGCCTCCGCCATGGCGCGGCGCAGGTGTTCCGATGCCGTGGTGTCGCGCGCGGGAAAGTAGTCGGCCGTGATGACGAAGGGGGCGATTTTCTTCATGCTGCAGCGCAGGCGCGACAGGTCGGCGTAGCGCACCTGCCGCAGGCGGCGCAGGTCGACGATGCGCTGCGCGTTGCGCAGGCCGATGCCGGGCACGCGCGCGATCAAGTGCTGCGCCGCGCGGTTCAAGTCCAGCGGAAAATGTTCGCGGTGCGCCAGCGCCCACGCCAGTTTCGGATCGATGTCGAGCGCCAGGTTGCCGCCGCTGGCGGGCAGCAGTTCGTTGGCCTGGAAACCATAGCTGCGCAGCAAGAAATCGGCCTGGTACAGCCGGTGTTCGCGCAGCATGGGCGGCGGCGCCAGCGGCACGCTTTTCGGGCTGTCGGGGATGGGGCTGAAGGCCGAGTAGTACACGCGCTTGAGCTTGTAGCTGCCGTACAGGGTTTCGGCCGTGGCGAGGATCTGCTGGTCATCGCTGGCGTCGGCGCCGACGATCATCTGCGTGCTTTGCCCGGCCGGCGCGAAGCGGGGCGAGCGCGGTTCTTCCGCCTTTTCGTCGAGCTTGCGGCGGATGGCACCCATGGCCAGCTTGATCGTGTGCACGCTCTTTTCCGGCGCCAGTTTCTGCACGCTGTCCTGGGTCGGCAGTTCGATGTTGACGCTGAGGCGGTCGGCATAGCGGCCCGCCTGCGCGATCAGGGCCGGATCGGCGTCGGGGATGGTTTTCAGGTGGATGTAGCCGCGGAACTGATGGACCTCGCGCAACTCGCGCGCCACCTGCACCAGCTGCTCCATCGTGTAGTCGGCCGAGCGGATGATGCCGGAGCTGAGGAACAGGCCGTCGATGTAGTTGCGCAGGTAAAAGTCGGCCGTCAGCTTGACCACTTCGGCCACCGTAAAGCGCGCGCGCGGCACGTTCGAGCTGCGGCGGTTGACGCAGTACTGGCAATCGTACAGGCAGTAATTCGTCAGCAGGATCTTCAGCAGCGAGACGCAGCGCCCGTCCGGCGTGTAGCTGTGGCAAATGCCCATGCCCGTGGTGGCGCCAAAGCCATCCTTGCCGATGGAATCGCGTTTGGGCGCGCCGCTGCTGGCGCAGGACGCATCGTACTTCGCCGCATCGGCGAGGATTTCCAGCTTGTCCGTCAATTCCATGGCTTGCCTCGATATACTGTGTTTATATACAGTATATCAGGGAATCCGCCTTGCGCAGGCTTGACCAGATGCATGGCAGAACGTTATATATCGGTGTATATTACGGGCCTTGTTCTCTTCTCTTTAAGGATACGACCATGCGCCTCACCTCCCTCGCCAAGTTCCTCGGCACCGCCCTGCTCGCTACCGCCGCCACCTCCGCCCTTGCCGGCGAAGTGGTGGTGTCGGCCGCGGCCAGCCTGACGAACGCGTTCAAGGATGCGGCGCAAAGCTATGAGGCGCAGTATCCGGGCAGCAAGGTGTCCCTGAACTTTGCCGCTTCGGGCGTGCTGCTGCAGCAGATCGTCAAGGGCGCGCCCGTCGACGTGTTTGCCTCGGCGGACCAGGAAACCATGGATGCGGCGCAAAAGCAGGGTCTGGTGCTGCCGGCCGACCGCATGGACTTCGTCGGCAACAGCCTGGTGCTGATCGTGCCGCACGATAGCAAGCTGGGCATCAAAGCTTTGGCCGACCTGACGCACAAGGGCGTGACCCGCGTGGCTATCGCCAACCCGGCCAGCGTGCCCGTCGGCCGCTATTCGGAAGGCGCGCTGAAGAAGGCGAAATTGTGGGATGCCGTGCAGCCCAAGGCCATCAGCACGCAGAACGTGCGCCAGTCGCTCGATTACGTGGCGCGCGGCGAAGTCGATGCGGGCTTCGTGTATGGCACGGACGCGGCCATCATGAAGGATAAAGTGAACGTGGTGCTCGAAGTGCCGCTCGACGCGCCCGTGCTGTATCCGATCGCCACCATCAAGGACAGCGCCAACCACGCGGAAGCGAAACGTTTCGTCAGCTACCTGCAGACGGCGCCGGCGCAAGCCATCCTGGCCAAGTACGGCTTCAAGAAACCCTGACGCTACCGCACCCGCATGGATATCGCCTGGACCGCGCTGGCCCTGTCGCTGAAAGTGGCGGCGTGGGCCACGGCGCTCAATTTGCTGCTCGGCATAGGCACGGGCTATCTGCTGGCGCGCGCCCGCTTTCCTGGGCGTAACTTGCTCGATGCCCTGCTGACCCTGCCGATGGTGATGCCGCCCACCGTGCTCGGCTATTACCTGCTGGTGTTATTGGGCCGGCGCGGCCCCCTGGGCATCTGGCTGCAGGACAACTTCGGCATCAACCTGATCTTTACGTGGCAGGGCGCCGTCATTGCTTCCACGGTGGTCGCCTTTCCCCTCGTCTTCAAGCCCGCGCGCGCCGCCTTCGAAGCCGTCGACGGCCAGCTGGAGCAGGCGGCCCGCGTGCTGGGCATCTCGGAGCTGGCGATCTTCTTTCGCGTCACGTTACCGCTGGCCTGGCGCGGCATCCTGGCCGGCGTGCTGCTGGGCTTTGTGCGCGCGCTCGGTGAGTTCGGCGCCACCCTGATGGTGGCCGGCAGCATTCCGGGCAAGACGCAGACCCTGTCGGTAGCCGTGTATGAAGCCGTGCAGGCGGGCCAGGATGACGCCGCCAACATGCTGGTGCTGATCACTTCGCTCGTCTGCATCGCCGTGCTGCTGGCCGCCGGCCGCCTGGCGCCCGGGCGCATCGTACACAAATGACACCCATGCAACTCGACCTCGACATCCGCGCCACCTTGCGCTCTGGCAAACGCCGCTTCGACATGCACGTGCAATGCACGTCCAGCAGCCAGCGCATCGCCGTGTATGGCCCCTCCGGGGCCGGCAAGAGCATGACCCTGAAAGCCATCGCCGGACTGTTTACACCGGAGGCGGGCCATATCCGCCTGAACGGACGCACCCTGTTCGATTCTGCCGCCGGCATCAACTTGCCGCCGCAGCAGCGCAATGTCGCCTACCTGTTCCAGGATTACGCCCTGTTCCCGCACCTGACGGTGCGCCAGAACGTGGGCTTCGGGCTGAGCCGCGGCTGGTTCAACCCGCGCGCGCGCGAAAAATTGCAGAAGGTCGAGCATTGGCTCGATGCCTTCCACTTGCAGGAACTGGCGCACCAGTTCCCCGACGAGTTGTCCGGAGGCCAGCGCCAAAGGGTGGCGCTGGCGAGGGCGCTCGTGGCTGAGCCGGCCGCGCTGCTGCTCGACGAGCCGTTTGCCGCCCTCGATCCGGCCCTGCGTGTCAAAATGCGGCTGGAACTGAGCCAGTGGCAGCAGCGCCTGGACGTGCCCATGATCCTGATCACACATGATCCGGAAGATGCGCGCATCCTGGGCGAACATGTGCTGTACTTGCGCGACGGACAAATTGATAGCATGGCAGAAAATAAGGCATTGGGTGAACGCATTGGATAAATCAGCGGCAGCGGAAATCGGCCTGCAAGGCTCGGTATGGATGACGGTGGGCGGAGAGCATCTGGGTGGCGCCGGCAGGGTGGAATTGCTGGGCGCCATCGCCGAGTGCGGCTCCATCACGCAGGCGGCCAAGCTCGTCAAGATGAGCTACAAGGCGGCCTGGGACGCCATCGACGCGATGAACAACCTGGCCGGCGAGCCGCTGGTGGAGCGCCTGACGGGCGGCAAGGGCGGCGGCGGCACGCGGCTGACGCCACGGGGGCGCCAGCTGGTCGACAATTTCCGCATCATCGAGCGCGAGCATGCCCGCTACCTGCGCCAGCTGGGCAGCCAGGCGGAAGGCATCGCCGACGATCTTTTACTCATACGGAGAATGGCCATGAAAACCACGGCACGCAATCAATTCCTCGGCAAAGTTGCCGAACTGAAACAAGGCGCCGTCAACGACGAAGTCACGCTGGAATTGCCGGGCGGACAGCATATCGTGGCCATCGTCACGCAGGGCAGCAGCGCCAGCCTGGGCCTGGCGCCGGGCGCGGAAGCGTTTGCGCTGATCAAGGCCTCGTCCATCATCCTCGTGGCCGACAGCGCCGGCGCGCGCTTTTCGGCGCGCAATCAATTGTCCGGGGTGGTGACGCGCGTGCAGACGGGTGCCGTGAACACGGAAGTGGTGCTGGATTTGCCCCGTGGCGGGACCATCGCCGCCATTATCACGAACCAGAGCAGCACCGAGCTGGGCATTGAGATCGGCAGCAAGGTGACGGCAATATTTAAAGCGTCCAGCGTGATTCTGGGCGTACCCGCATAAATTAATCTTTTAAGCGCGACAACCAGTCCGCCGCCGCCGCCAGCGCCTGCTCCAGCTCCTGCGCCGCCTGCGCCAGCAGGGCCGGCACTTCGTCCAGGCGGCCGCCGTCGATGGCTTCCTCGGTGGCGAAGGCGGCGCGGATCAGGCGCTTCGTGCCCAGGGTCCCCACGGAGCCGCGCACGCTGTGCAGGATGCGCGCCACGTCGCTGTGGCGGCCCGCCTGCAAGGCCGTTTCGGCGTCGCGCAGGGGCGTCATGCCCTTGTTCAGCGCGTCTTCCACCATGCGCCGCAGCACGCCGCGGCCCTTCGCGTCGCGCCCCATCACGCGCATCAGCGGCGCCATGGAAAACACCTCCTCATCGGCGACGCGCGCCGGCCCTGCCGCCTGCACCTGCGGCCGCTTGGGCAGATGGCGCGCGATGACGGCCATCATCTCTTCCACCACCACGGGCTTGGCGATGAAGTCGCTGATGCCGGCCGTCATGCAGCGCTCGCGCTCGGACGCCAGCACGCCGGCCGTCATGGCGATCACGGGCAGGGTCAGGCGCAGTTCCGTGCGGATGATGTGGGTGGCGCTGAAACCGTCCATGACGGGCATCTGCATGTCCATCAGCACGATATCGTAGCGCAGCGCTTCCGTGCGCAGCCGTTCCACGGCCTGCAAGCCGTCGCCCACCACGTCCAGCGTGGCGCCCATGTGTTCGAGGATGCCGCGCGCCACGGCCTGGTTCAAATGATTGTCTTCCACCAGCAGGAAATGCACGCCGGCCAGTTCCGTGCCCAACGGCTGGTGCAGGATGCGCTGTTCGCCCCCGTCGTGCTTGGTAATGAGCGCCTGGTGCAGGGCGTCGAACAGGCTGGAACCCGTGATCGGCTTCATCAGCACGACGTCGGCCTCGGCCGCGCTGGAAATTTCTTCCAGGTGGTTGCGGGCGAAGGCGTTGACCATCACGACGATGGGCTGGCGCTGGCCGGCGGCCGCCTGGCGGATGGCCTTGGCCGTGGCCAGGCCGTCCATCACGGGCATGTGCCAGTCGGCCAGCACCACGTCGTAGGGCTGCTGCTGCGCCAGGCGCTCGCGGTACAGCTCGATGGCGGCAAAGCCGGAATCGACTTCGTCGGCATTCCAGCCCCAGGCCTCGATCAGTTTGACGATCAGTTCGCGCGTGGTGCGGTTGTCGTCGGCCACCAGCAGGCGCAGCTGGCCCAGGGCCGGCGTGCGCCGCGTTTCGGCTGGCTGCGCCTGCAGGTCGAACGGCACGCTGAACCAGAAGCGGCTGCCCTTGCCTTCGCTGCTGGCGACGGCGATCTCGCCGCCCATCATGTGGATCAGCTGCTTGCTGATGGCCAGGCCCAGGCCCGTGCCGCCGAAGCGCCGCGTGATGCTCTGGTCGCCCTGCGAAAACGCGGCAAACAGCTGCTGTTGCTGCAACTCCGTCATGCCGATGCCCGTATCGCGCACTTCGAAGCGCAGCCAGGCGCGGTCTGGCTGGCTGTCGGCCAGGCTGACGGCCACCACGACTTCGCCTTGCTCCGTGAACTTGATGGCGTTGCCGGCCAGGTTGACGAGAATCTGCTGCAGGCGCTGGGCGTCGCCCACGAGGCGGCGCGGCACGTCGGGCTCGACGGCGATGGCCAGTTCCAGCTCCTTTTCGCCCGCATTCATCGTCATCGTCGTGGCCAGCGTGTTCATGACCTCGTCGAGATCGAATTCGACGGGCGACAGCTCCATGCGGCGCGCCTCGATCTTCGAATAGTCGAGCACGTCGTTGAGTATGCCCAGCAGCGACTGGCCCGCCACGCGCACCATGGTCAGATACTTGCGCTGTTCCGTATCGAGCTTGGTATTTCCCAGCAGATACACCATGCCCAGCACGGCGTTGAGGGGCGTGCGGATTTCATGGCTCATGTTGGCCACGAAATCGCTCTTCGCGCGGTTGGCCGCCTCGGCCCGGTCGCGTTCCTGTTCCAGTTCCGCCGCGCGCGCTTCGAGCTCCTGCTGCAGGCGGTCGCGTTCGCTCATCAGGCCGTTGAACGCTTCCGTCAGTTCGCCGATCTCGTCGCGCTGCTGCACGGGCACGGGCGTGAAGCGGCTGCCGGTGGTACGCAGCGCCTGCAGGGTGTCGCGCAGGCGCACCAGGGGCGACAGCAGGCGCACGGTGACCCAGCCCAGCACGGCTGCGGCCAGCAGCGAGGCGAGCGTGCTCCACAGCACCAGCCGGTATAGCACGCCGTCGAACGGTTCGAAGGCGTCGTCGAGGGGCAGCGAGGCGGCCAGCAGCCAGTTTACGGATTTCAGACGCTTGAAACTGTTGACGGCCGTAACGCCGCGGCTGTTGGTGCTGACCATGCTGCCTTCGCCATCGTCCTTCAGCAGCTGGGTGGTGGTCAAGTTGGCGTTCGGCTTGCGCGGTTGCAGCAAACGGCTGGTGTCGGGGTGCAGCACGTAGCGCGGTTCGGCGCCGCGCGTGAGGATGAAGTAATAGCCGCTCTTGCCGATCTTTTCCGAGCGCAAACGGCCCAGCAGGTTGTCCTTGTACAGGCGCAATACACCGATCACCACGCCGGCCACCTGGCCGTCGGCGGCCAGCACGGGCGCCGCCATCTGCACGATGGGCATGCCGCTCGATTTGCCCAGCATCGGTTCGGTGATCATGGGCTGGCGCGTGCGCAGCACGGTCTGGAAGTATTCGCGCTCGGCAACATTGATGCCGGCGCGCCCCGCCACTTCGGGCATGTCGGCCACGACGGCGCCATGCGCGTCGAGCACCAGCACGTCGTCGAACAGCACCAGCATCGAGCGGCGCGAATAGTATTGGCGCAACTGGGCGGGCTGGCCGATCAGTTCCGGCGGCTGCTGCCTGGCCGTCAGCGTGACGATCTGCAGCAGCATGGCCAGCTTGTCGTCGAGTTCGGCGGCGGTGCGGGTGATCAGCGATGACTGCTGGCTCAGCAGTACCCGGGTGAAGTCGTCGCGCATGTGCTGCACCTGGATCATGGTGACCAGCGCGATCATGGCGATCGAGGTCAGGCTGGTTGCCAGCGCGACTTTTGCTTTGATGCCGAGAGGCTTCATGATTTCCTTTTTCAGTACCGGGCGGTACAGGCGGCAGATAATGCTGTTAGGAATTTTCCTATCAATACATCAACTTGGCAAGCGGCGCCGCGCAAATGGCCCTCCCCGCATGGGCTTTTGACGATGTTGCCATATAATTAAAGTCCGAACGTCGTTTATTCAGTGAAATTGCGGTGAAATTGGCACACGGCAACCGTGTATGCAGTAAACTTGTTATTGCATTTTCTAAAAGGTACCGACATGACTGAAGCGCTACTCTCTCCAACCTTGCCCACCGTGAACGTGGAAGCGTTGCGTGCGCGATGCTCGACCTGCAGCATGCATCAATTGTGCCTGCCGATGGGCCTTGATGTGGGCGACATGGACAGGCTGGACCAGATCATCGGCCGCCGCCGCAAGATCGCGCGCGGCGCCTCGCTGTTCCGCATCGGCGACTCGTTCCAGAACCTGTACGCGATCCGCCTGGGCCACTTCAAGACCTACCAGATCAATCCGGGCGGCGAAGAGCAGGTGACGGGTTTCCAGATGGCCGGCGAACTGCTGGGCATGGATGCCATCAGCGCCGACCGCCACCACTGTAATGCGGTGGCCCTGGAAGACAGCGAAGTGTGTGAAATCCCGTTTTCCAGCCTGGAACAATTGCTGGGCAATATGCCGACCCTGCTGCGCCATTTCCACCGCATGATGAGCCAGGAAATCACGCGCGAGCAAAGCGTGATGTTGCTTTTGGGTAACATGCAGGCGACGCAGCGTTTTGCCGCCTTTATCGTCAACCTGGCGTCGCGCTATGAAGCACGCGGCTACTCGGGCAGCAAGTTCCAGCTGCGCATGTCGCGCGAGGAAATCGGCAACTACCTGGGCCTGACCATCGAGAGCGTCAGCCGTTTATTGTCGAAATTCAAAAAGGAAGGCTGGCTGCGCGTCTCGAACCGCGAGATCGAGATCTTGCAGCCTGCCAAGTTGAAGGCTATTACGGCCGGCACGGACGTCTGCAAATAACAGCACCGTCAAAACCTGCTGCGCGTCGCGCTTTGCGGCCTGCGATGCTCGCTGTGCTATAGCACAGCTGTGCTTCTCAGCCACAAATCACTGCCGCTCGCTACGGTTTTCCCGGCACTGTACCTTATAGTTCCTCATCGGCGTGCAGCGCGATGCTGCGCTGCAGCGGCCACGTCCAGATGCCGGACAGGCGCCATTCGCGCTTGTCGTTTTCCACCAGTACTTGCCAGCGGCTGCGCTCGAGCATCGGCAGCGCCACCGAGAAATTACCCTGGGCATCGGGCTGCACCAGCAGCTTGATATCCTTTTCCGGCAGGGTCGCATGCGCCAGGTGCAGCAGCAAAGGCTTCTGGTACGCCTTGCCGAAGCTGTGCACGGAGCCGCTCAGGCGCGCTGCAGCGACGTCATACGACAGGGCCGTATCCATCGCCAGGTCGCTGGCGACCGTGTCGCGCTTCAAATCCTGGTTGATGGCCTTGCCCTGCTTGTAATAATCGCCCACCACCAGCGCATCGGGTTGCGTAAACGCAATATAGCCCATGAAACTGCCGACGACCACGGACAGGCCGGGACCGATCA
This sequence comes from Janthinobacterium sp. TND4EL3, assembly GCF_900156175.1. Taxonomy (GTDB): domain Bacteria; phylum Pseudomonadota; class Gammaproteobacteria; order Burkholderiales; family Burkholderiaceae_D; genus Janthinobacterium. Next base: position 67,681 of record NZ_FTMV01000001.1, on the reverse strand, counting down.
TCAGCAGCCATGGCCAGCGATGCTTGTACCACGGGGCAACGGGGGCTTGCAGCTTGAGACTGTCGGACATGGTATTTCTCCTGTTTAAACGGCCAGTCCCCATGCGGGGACTGACCTTCCTGCAACTTCGTGGCGGCGGCGAGGGCACCCGCTCCCCGTCCGCCTTTCCTTGTTAACGTGGCACGATGAAGACCGCGCTTTCACGCACATGCAGCGCCGGGTCGTCCAGCGATTGCAATTCGATCGCAATCTTGTTCGAGCCTTTCTCGCCCACGCCGTGCGGCACGCGCAGGCGGATCGGCCAGCCCAGCGTTTCCGTCGGCTGCAAGGTCACTTCTTCGCGCGTCAGCAAGGTCAGGCCCGGCAAGCCGGAAGCGCTGATTTTGAAATGCTGGCTTTGCTCCGAGGTGTTCATGATCTGCAGGCGGTAGACGTTTTCGATCATGCCGTCTTCCACTTCGCGTCCCATCGAACCGCGGTCGCGGATCACGTCCATCTTCAGCGGCGTGCGCAGGGCCAGCGAAGTACACACGGCGATGATGATCAGGGCCAGGATGGAAGTGTAGATCAGGACGCGCGGGCGCATGGCGCGCTGGCGTATCTGCTTCGAATTGAAGTTGTTTTCCATCGCATGGTCGGTACTGTAGCGTATCAAGCCACGCGGCCGCTCGACCTTGTCCATCACGGTATTGCAGGCATCGACGCAGGCGGCGCAGCCTATGCATTCATACTGCAGGCCGTTGCGGATATCGATGCCGGTCGGACACACCTGCACGCACAAAGTACAGTCGATGCAGTCACCCAGCTTGTCGTTGTTGCCGGCCTTCTTGCTCATGGCGCCGCGTGGTTCGCCGCGCTTGGCATCGTAGGTGATGATCAGGGTGTCCTGGTCGAACATGGCGCTCTGGAAACGCGCGTAGGGACACATGTATTTGCACACCTGCTCGCGCAGCCAGCCCGCGTTGCCGTAGGTTGCCAGGCTGTAGAACAAGACCCAGAACCATTCCCACGGACCGAAGTTCAGGGTGGTCACCGAATGCGCCAGTTCCTTGATCGGCGTGAAGTAGCCGACGAAGGTAAAGCCCGTCCACAGGGCGATGGCGCCCCATGCCAGGTGCTTGGCCGTCTTCTTGAACGCTTTGCGCACGGAGGGGCCCTGCTTGTCGAGGGCCATGCGCGCGCTGCGCGTGCCCTCGATGCGGCGTTCGACCCACAGGAAGATTTCCGTGTACACCGTTTGCGGGCAGGAGAAGCCGCACCACACCCGCCCCGCAATGGCCGTGACGAGGAACAGCAGATAGGCACAGATGATCAGCAGGGCCGCCAGATAGATGAAATCCTGGGGCCACAGCACGACGCCGAAAATGTAGAACTTGCGCGTGGTCAAATCGAACAGCAGGGCTTGCCTGCCATTCCAGGTCAACCACGGCAAGCCGTAGAACGCCAGCTGGGTAAGCCAGACGCATACCCATCGCCAGGTAGCGTAGCGTCCTTTGGCCTCGCGAGGGTAGATTTGCTCGCGGGCCGCATACATCTTGATGACTTGAGGTTCCATTACATCATTTCACGGGCGTCTGGGGATTCGACAAGCTCCAGACATAGGCTGACAGCACGTGCACTTTCGATTCCCCGAGGAAATCGCTGAATGCCGGCATGGTGTTGTTGCGCCCCTTGCGGATGGTTTCCATGATGGTATCGGCGCTGCCGCCGTACAGCCAGATCTTGTCCGTCAGGTTAGGCGCGCCCAGCATCGGGTTGCCCTTCGCATCGGCGCCGTGACAGGCCATGCAGGCGCCGAACTTGCCCTTGCCCAGCACGGACTTGACGGGGTCCGAGGTGGAGCCGGACAGGCTCAGCACGTAGTGGGCCACGTTCTCGATATCCTTCTCGGAACCGAGCGCGGCGCCCATCGGCGGCATCTGGCCATTGCGGCCGTGCATGATGGTGGTCTTGATGGTGGCAGGATCACCGCCATACAGCCAGTCCTTGTCCGTCAGGTTGGGGAAGCCCTTGTTGCCGCGCGCATCCGAGCCGTGGCATTGCGCGCAGTAGGTCAGGAACAGACGCTGGCCGATGGCTTGCGCCTGCGGATCGGCGGCCACCGTCTTGATATCCTGGCTCAGGTACTTGTTGAACAGGGGGCCGTAGTCGGCTTCCGCCTTCTTCAGCTCTTCCTCGTACTGGCCCGTGGATTTCCAGCCCAGGCTGCCGGCGTAGGTGCCCAGGCCCGGGTACAGGAACAGGTAGGCCAGCGCGAAGACGATGGTGATGTAGAACAACCACATCCACCAGCGCGGCATCGGCGTGTTGAGTTCCTTCAAGTCCTCGTCCCAGACGTGGCCCGTGGTGCCGTCGGCGGGGGCGCCGGCGGCCACTTTCACTTTCGACTGCGAGTACAGCAGCACACCGCAGCCGATGATGCCCAGCAGGGACAGCACGACGATGTAGATATTCCAGAAGCCATTGGTAAAGTCAGCCATGGTTGCGCTCCTTCGCCAGGTTCGTCTCGGCCTCGGCCGGATAGTCGAGCGCCTCGTCGGCGAACGGCAGGCGTGCCGCCGCGTCGAAGTCGCCATTGCTGCGGCTGAACGTCCACCACAGGATGCCCACGAATGTCATAAAGGAAACCACCGTCATGACGCTGCTGGCGCTGTCAAACAGGTTCTCGATTGCCATGCTAATTCCTTGTTTTGATTAATGTACCGAGGCCTTGCAGATAAGCGACCAGGGCGTCCTCTTCCGTCTTGTCCTGCAGCTGTGCCGGGCCGGCGGCGATTTCTTCATCGCTGTACGGCTGGCCCAGGCGCTTCAGGGCGCGCATCTTCGGCATGATGTCGTCGGGTACCAGCTTGGTCTTCGCCAGCCATGGGTAGGCCGGCATGTTCGACTCGGGCACCACGTCGCGCGGGTTGTTCAAGTGCGTGCGGTGCCATTCGTCGCTGTAGCGGGCGCCCACGCGGGCCAGGTCCGGCCCCGTGCGCTTGGAACCCCACTGGAACGGACGGTCATACACGAACTCGCCGGCAACCGAATAGTGGCCATAGCGTTCCGTTTCCGCGCGCAGCGGACGCACCATCTGCGAGTGGCAGTTGTAGCAGCCTTCGCGCACGTAAATGTCGCGGCCCGCCAGGCGCAGCGGCGAATACGGCTTCAGGCCGGCGACCGGCTCCGTCGTGCTCTTCTGGAAGAACAGGGGAACGATCTCGACGGCGCCGCCGATGCTGATCACCACCGTGACCAGGGCGATCAGCAGCCAGGGGTTTTTCTCAATCCATGCATGTGAAAATTTCATTTGCTTTCGCTCCTATCAGGCGTGCGCCGCGTTCAGTTCTGGAATGCGGGCGACGGGGAGTTTGCTGCCGCGCAAGGTCATCCAGGTGTTGTAGCCCATGATGCACATACCCGACAGGTACAGCAGGCCACCGGCCACGCGCACCACGTAGTACGGATACGTTGCTTTCACGCTTTCGACAAAGGTGTAGGTCAGGGTGCCGTCCGGATTGACTGCGCGCCACATCAGGCCCTGCATCACGCCGGCGATCCACATGGCGGCGATGTACAGCACGATGCCGATGGTGGCCACCCAGAAGTGCACGTCGACCAGGCGCGTGCTGTGCATCTGCGTGCGGCCCGCCAGGCGCGGCAGCAGGTAGTAGATCGAACCCATGGTGATGAAGCCCACCCAGCCCAGGGCGCCCGCATGCACGTGGGCAACGGTCCAGTCGGTGTAGTGCGACAGCGAGTTGATGGTCTTGATCGACATCATCGGACCTTCGAAGGTGGCGATACCGTAGAACGACAGCGAAACGATCATGAATTTCAGGATCGGGTCGGTGCGCAGCTTGTGCCAGGCGCCCGACAGGGTCATGATGCCGTTGATCATGCCGCCCCAGCTTGGTGCCAGCAGGACCAGCGAGAAGACCATGCCGATCGATTGCGTCCAGTCAGGCAAGGCCGTGTAGTGCAGGTGATGCGGGCCGGCCCACATGTAGGTGAAGATCAGCGCCCAGAAGTGGACGATGGACAGGCGGTACGAGTACACGGGGCGCTCGGCCTGTTTCGGGATGAAGTAGTAGACCATGCCCAGGTAGCCGGCGGTCAGGATGAAGCCCACCGCGTTGTGGCCGTACCACCACTGGATCATGGCGTCCTGCACGCCTGCATAGGCGGAATACGACTTGGTGAACGAGGCTGGCATGACGGCGCCATTGACCACGTGCAAAATCGTCACGGCCAGGATGTAGGCGCCGAAGAACCAGTTCGCCACGTAGATGTGCTTGACCTTGCGCTTGATCAAGGTACCGAAGAAGACGATGGCGTAAGCGATCCAGACGACGGCGATGAGGATGGCGATAGGCCATTCCAGCTCGGCGTATTCCTTGCCGCGGGTCAGGCCCATGGGCAGGCTGACGACCGCGCACAGGATCACGGCTTGCCAGCCCCAGAACGTGAAGGCGGCCAGCTTGTCGGAAAACAGGCGTACCTGGCAGGTGCGTTGCACTACGTAGTACGAGGTGGCGAACAGGCCGCAGATGCCGAAGGCGAAAATCACCGCATTCGTGTGCAGCGGACGCAGACGTCCGTATGTCAGCCATGGTATGTCGAGGTTCAGGGCAGGCCAGGCCAGCTGAGCGGCGATGATAACGCCAACCAGCATGCCGATGATGCCCCATACCACAGTAGCGACCGCGAATTGCTTCACGATCTTGTAGTTATAGTTCAGCGATTGATCCACAAAGACTCTCCCTGGAATTACTATTTATGATGGTGGCCAGAGAGTAAGTGTTTGATCGCGAAAAAACTTTGATGTGGATCAAAATTCCCCGGATGAAATAAGCGTAGCGAAGTGGCATCGAAATAAAGTGATATTCCGGTCAAAAAAACCGTGCAAGATCCCTGCAACGGCTGGCTTGACATGGCGTAAAACGTTCATGGAAGCAATGGCCTACAGTGGCTTGTCCAGACACGCCCAAGGCCCGCCATGGAAGACCCCGAACGTCGCGATCCGTTTGATGCCCAGGTGGACATGGTCGTGGGCAAGGCCGAGGGTACAACCCTGTTCAGTCACTGCCTGCTCGATTGCCTGCAGCAGATGCCGTCGCCGGGCATCGTCATCTTCGTGCATGGCGTCAATTCCGACGGCGAGTGGTACCGCGCGGCCGAAGCAGGCCTGTGCAAGGGCCTGAACACGCGCATGAAGCGCTGCGACGAGCATATGGCGCATGCCACGGCGCAGGGCGGGCAGCTGACGCCGGTGGGCTATCGAAGCGAACTGAGCGATGACGGCTATGTCGATCCCGACTATACGGCCGCCACCTTCATCGTGCCGCAAGCGCATTTCTCGCCCGTGATCCAGTTCCGCTGGGGCTACAAGGCCAGCGACAGGGAATTGCAGCAATATGGCGATTCGGTCTACCTGAACGAACACGCTTACTGGGGCGGCGGCCCGTTCGCCAATGGCTGCTCCTCCCTGCCTGACCTGTGGGGCGAGGGACTCTCGGACGCCCTCTTCCTGTTCATCCATATCGAGCATCTGAATCCCGTCAACGACCGCATCGTGTATGCCTGCCCGCCGCGCCCCTATTTCGTGCTGGCCGCGCTGCGCCTGGCGCACCTGGTGGCGGCCATCCGCCGGCAGCAGGCCGACGTGCCGATTACCCTTGTCTGCCACAGCCAGGGCAATATGGTGGGCATGGCGGCCGCGTTTCTGGGCAATAAGATGGCCAAGGTGCAGGATGCGGCAGGCAAAAGCGGGCGCTGCGTGGCCGATACTTATGTCTTGTGCAACCCTCCGTACAGCCTGTTGCGCAGAAACGATACGGAAGGCTGGCTGCAGGGGCAAGTCAGGGATGTCGATGGCAATGTGGGCCGGCAAAGCGGCGAGGCGCGCCGCAAGACCCTGGCGGCGTTTTTCGACATCGTGCGTGGCCAGGCCACGGAGCCGCCCATGTCTGCCGCGCTGGCGGACATGGCCGCCAACGTGCGCCATGATTTCACCCTGGACAAGGACAGGGCCGCCTATGCCTGCGGCCCGCAGCCGACGACGCGCGGCCGCGTCACCCTGTATTGCAATCCGCACGACCGGGTGATTTCCGCCACGCCCATCCAGGGCATGGGCTGGTTGGGTCTGAGCGCCGAAGAGATCAAGGCCACGCGCGGCGACGGCGTGTTCAGCCAGCGCGTGTTTGCGCAAGGCTTTCCCGTTGGCAAGCGCGCTGACTATGACTATTGGAGCAACCATTATCGCCAGCCCGCGCGGGGCAGCGCCGATTTCTGGCATCCCCGTTCGCCGATTTCCAGATACGACCCGGACAAGGGCGTGCGCGCCAGCGCCAGCGCGGCAGGCAAGGCGGCGACCGTACGCACCGCCGCCGCCACGTCAGCGCTGATGAAGTGGCTCAAGACCCCCATCAATGCCGTGCCGCCCGACGACTGGCGCATCCCCGTGACGGCGCCCGCCTTGCCTGAAGTGTTTACACCGCAGGCCATGCGCTTTGGCGTACCCAGCCCGCAGTTCGACCAGGATCTCGATCCGCCCGGCACGCACCGCCAGGAGGGCAAGGCACGCCCGGCAGGCGAGCCGTATGCCGATACAAGCGTGGGCGGCACGCCGCAGGGCGACCGCGATACCGAGGCGGCACTGCGCTACGAAGACCACGCCCGCCTGCGCATGAAGGCCCGCCGCGGGAAGCTCGACGGCCTTGACGGCAAGGCGATGATGGAAGACGACCTGTCCACCGCCACGCCGGAATACTTGCAATGGCGCAAGCAGGAAATCCAGGGGCAACTGGCGGCCACCTGCGACACGCATGCGACCGACCATTCCACCATCCTGACTAATCCTGGGCACGCTGAAAAGGCGCTGGCGTATGACGTGGCGATTGGGGTGTGTCATATCAGCGAGAAGGCGATGCGACAACTGCGCATTGCGGCAGATTGGCGTCTTTTAATTACTGGTAATGAAATGCTGCCATTGAAAATATTTCGTGAGTATTTTTTGACGGGAATGTTCAAGGAACTGCCATTGCTGGATTGGGTGAGCAGCAGTGGCAGCACGGGAAGCATGCCTTCTGAAATTGTGGATGAGCGCATGTACAAGCGCCCGGAGACATCCTGATGTACAACTTGATTGCTACTCTTCCGCGCAGGCTGGGCTGGAGCATCTTTGTTTTCAGTCTTGCGTCTGGTATTGCACTTTGGTCGGTATTGCAGGCCCCGCCAATCGACGTTCCTCTTGAAGAAGGATTGCTGATGAAACGACTATTCTTGATGCCGGCATTGCTGGCGCTTGCCGTGCTTTTTTTAACATCGGCCTGCGCCAGCAAGGCACCTGTGGCGTCACCATTTGCCGCCGTTATCCCTGCTGCGCCCGCGCAACCGTACATGGCGCAGGTGGTGGGCGTGCAGTGGCTCAATCCCCTGCAGCGGCGCGATTATCCGACCGAGTGGCAATTGCTGTGGACGCTGGGCCTGGCCAAGCCGAACAAGGACGATAGCAAAGTGAAAGAGAACCCCGTGCGTTTTGGCAAGGTGCAATCGATCGGCATGATTGCCTATGGTAACAACGGTAGCGAAACCTTTAAAGGCTACCATCAGCAATACGTTGCCGAGTTAATTTATCGCTTTCGTGACATTTATTTTTCCAGCAAAGAGTATTTTTACAACGCCCATTCGCTGACCGACAAATCCACGCGCCGTGAACTGGCCGGCATTCGTGTCGAATATGCGCTGCCTGCGGGACGTCTTGATCCCATAGAAGCTGGAGAATATGTGCAGGATACAATCAGGCGCGCTTTCAGCATCGGCAACCCCCATTTCCCCGATTCCTGGACCACGGCCACGCCGCCCGACGTGCGCGTGACCCTGGGCGGCGCCAACGCGGGCTTTACATCCCTGGCGGCGGGCCTGGCTTACCTGCAGGCCAATCCCGACAAGACGGTGTGGGTGATGAACTGGGATGCGCCCAGTTATCCGCCCAAGGATGAGCAGATCAATGAAAACATGGTCTTGCTGGTGCTGGCCGGTCCCGGCTACAAGACGCAGCGCGCACCGCTGGCCTGGCTGGGCTTTCCCGCCACGCGCAAGGTCGCCGATTTCAGCGCCGGCAAGGGCGCTGCCCCGCGCGCCGTGCAGGCGTGGAGCGCTGCCATCGACGCTGCCGCCAGGAACGCGCAAGTGAACGACGACGCCATCGGCTACGTCATCCACGATGCGGGCAGCACCTATCCAGTCTCGTCAGAACGGCTCGGCCCGCTGGCGCAAAGCCTGACGCAGCAATTGCCCGACTTTGATTTCAACAAGCAGACGTTCAACATGCCGGAACTCCTGGGCGAGACGGGCGCCGGCACGGCGCTGACCAACGTGGCACTCGCTATCGCCCATGCGAACCATGTGGGCCGGCCCGTGCTGGTGGCGGGCAGCAGCGACAGCGAGAGCGCGACTGCCGTGGTGGTGGCGCCGCCGGCCGTGGTGCGGCCCGTCGACCACGAACAGCCGTGGTTCCGCGCGCGCGGCGGCAATACCGTGTTCTTGCCGTGGTGGGGCCGGCGCTTCGATGCGCGGCCGGGGTCGCAAGGCTATTCGCGCTGAGGCGCGGGCGGGGAGGCCGCTTCCGGCGGCGTATCGTCGTCCTGCAGCACGCGCAGGCCCGGTCCGACGAGGTCGTCGAACTGGCCGCTGTCCGAGGCCGTGAAATACACCCACAGCGCGATGAAGACGACCACGACGCTCAAGGGGATGAGGAGATACAGTGCTTCCATGTTCAGGCTTTCCGCAGGCGCAGGGCGTTGGCGATGACGACCGCCGAGCTGGCGGCCATGCCGACGCCGGACAGCCAGGGGTTTAAAAAGCCCAGCGCGGCGGCCGGGATGGCCGTCAGATTGTACAGCGTGGCCCAGCCCAGGTTTTCGCGGATGATGCGCATGCTGCGCGCCGCCGTCTTGGCTGTATCCAGCACGGAAACCAATTGGCTCGACAGCAGCACCGTGTCCGCATGGGCTTGCGCCAGCGCGGCGCCGGAACCCATGGCGAACGAGACGTCGGCGCCGCTCAGCACGGCGGCGTCGTTGATGCCGTCGCCGACCATGGCCACGACGGCGCCCGTGGCCTGCAATTGCTGCACGAAGTCGAGCTTTTCGTCGGGCAGGCACTCGCCGCAGGCCGTGGCGATGCCCAGCTCGGCCGCCACGCTTTGCGTCAGCGCTTCCTGGTCGCCGCTCAGCAGCACGACCTGCTTGCCATGCCGGTGGAAATATGCGACGACGTCGCGCGCTTCCGGGCGCAGCGCGTCGCTGAGCAGGAAACGCGTCAGCCAGCGCCCCTGCGTGCCCAGGTACAGCGGCGTCATGCCCTGCATGCCGACGGCCGTGTCGCCCAGCGGCGGACCGGCGACGGCGGCGACAAAGGCCGCATTGCCCAGTCGGTAGCGCACGCCGTCGACCACGCCTTCGAGGCCCTGGCCCTGCACTTCCTGCAGGTGCTGCGCATGCGCGCGCGGCTGCGGTCCTGGCAACCCTTCGGCGGCGTCAAGGATGGCTTGCGCCAGCGGATGGGCGCTGCCCGCTTCCAGCGCGGCGGCCACCTGCAGGCAGTCGTCTTCCGCCATGCCGTCCAGGCCCTCGATCTGCTTGAGCACGGGCCGGCCCAGCGTCAATGTCCCCGTCTTGTCGAAGACGATGTGGGTGGCGCGATGCAGGGTTTCGAGCACGTGCGGCTGGACGATCAGCACGCCGCGCCGCAGCAGGCTGTCGGTGGCGGCCGCCAGCGCCGTCGGCGTGGCGAGAGACAGCGCGCAGGGGCAGGACACGACCAGCACGGCAATGGCCACGGGCCAGGCTTGCGCCGGATCATGCCAGCTCCAGAAGGCGAACACGGCGACGGCAAACAGCAGCAGGCCCAGCACGAACCAGGCGGCGACCTTGTCGGCCCACTGCGCGATCTGCGGCTTGCCGCTGCCGGCCCGCTCGATGAGTTTCAGCAGGTCGGACAGGGTGCTTTCGCGCGCCGGCTTGAGCACGCGCAAGATCAGCGCAGCGCTGGCGTTGATGGCGCCGCCCGGCACCCGCTCGCCCGTCTTGCGGCGCTGGGCCGCGCTCTCGCCCGTCAGCAGCGATAAATCGAGCGCGCTCGTGCCTTCGATGATGACGCTGTCGGCGGCGATCGCCTCGCCCGGCTTGACGAGGATGACGTCACCGACGGCCAGGCTGCCGGCCGGCACCAGGGTGGTGGCGCGGTTGTCGGGAAAGCCCGCCATCAGCGAGGCGGAAGCGGGCAAGGCGTGCTGCAGGCGTTCGAGGGCCGATGCCGCCTTGCGGCGCGCCTGCAGCTCGAAATAGCGGCTGCACAGCAGTAGAAAAATGAACATCGTGGCCGAGTCGTAATACACCTCGCCGCGCCCCGTAAACGTCGCCACCACGCTGCCGAAGAAGGCGGCCAGGATGCCCAGGGCCACGGGCACGTCCATGCCCAGGGTGCGCGCGCGCAGGCTGGCCCAGGCGCCCTGGAAAAACGGCATGGCGGAATAGCAGATGGCCGGCAAGGTGAGCAGCAAACTGGCCCAGCGCATCAGGCTGGCCATGCTGTCGTCCAGCGTGCCATCTTCGGCCGCCAGGTAGGACGGCGCCACGTACATCATCACCTGCATCATCGACAGGCCGGCGACGAACAGCTGGCGGCCCAGCGTCTTGCTGGCTTTTTGCAGGCGCTCGCCATGGCGCACGGCGTCGTACGGATAGGCCGTGTAGCCCACTTGCCGCACGGCTTGCAGGATGTCGCCCGGCTCGCACTGCGCGCGGCTCCAGCGCACGTACAGGCGCTCCGTGGCGACGTTCAGGCTGGCCGCCTGCACGCCGGGCAGGCGCGTCAATTGGCGCTCGATCAGCCAGACGCAGGCGGCGCAGCGGATGCCTTCGACGGAAAGCGTTGCTTCGCAGCTGCTGGCGTCGCGCGCGAATTGCGCGTCGTCATTGCTGTACAAACGCAGTTCCGGCGGCACCATGGCGGCGCCGGCCGCGTTGACGGCGTATTCGTCGCGGTCGCGGTAGTAGGCGCTCTGGCCGATGTCGACGATGGTTTGCGCCACCGCTTCGCAGCCGGGGCAGCACATGGCGCGCGGCACCTCGTCGATGGTGACGTTCCAGCTGGAACCGCCGGGGACGGGCAAGCCGCAATGGAAGCAGGCGGAGGATTGTAAAACAGCATTCATAGGTTTGTTTTCATGCGTCTTTTCATGGATGGCCCGTGACGCACAGGGCGTCGAGCCAGCCCAGCGAGACGCCGTTGGCGGCGCGCAGCAGGCCCAGCAGGCCAAAGCCCAGCACCAGCAAGCCGCTGGCGATGCGCACGGGGCGGCGCTGCATCTGCGCGCGCAGCCGCGTGCCCAGCAAGCCCATGCCCAGCAGGGTGGGCAGGGTGCCCAGGCCGAAGGCGCCCATGGCGGCCGCGCCGCTCAGGGCCGAGCCTTGCATCATGGCCGTCAGCAGGGCGCTGTAGACCATGCCGCACGGCACCCAGCCCCACAGGCCGCCCACGGCCAGTGCCTTGAAGATGGTGTCCATCGGCATCAGCGGTTTCAGCAGGGGGCGCACGCGGCGCCAGACGACGTTGCCGGCCGCTTCCAGATGGGCCAGGCCGCGCCAGGCGTCCATCAGGTACAGTCCCAAAGCGACGAGCATCAGGTTGGCCAGCCAGTACCCCGCCACTTGCAAGGAAGCAAGGTGCAACATGCCCGCGCCCGCCAGGCTGCCTGCCAGGGCGCCGGCCAGCATGTAACTGGCGATGCGCCCGCCGTTGTAGGCCAGCACGCGCAGCACGTTCGTTTGCAAGGTTGTCTGCAATGCGGGGCGCGCCACGGCGATGGCGATCACGGGGCGTGCCGGCGCGGCCGCTGCGCCGCCGCTGATCGACAGGGCGCCGACGATGCCGCCGCACATGCCGATGCAGTGCACGCTGCCGGCCAGGCCGACCATGAACAGCGGCAGGAGGCTCAGGGCGTTCATCGGGCGGCGTTACACCGTTTTCGAGTAGCGCAGCGGCTGCGGCGCATCCGGCGTGGCGTTGGCCCGGGCCAGGGTCAGGTAGCGGTCGAAGACCATGCAGATATTGCGGATCAGCAAGCGCCCTTTTGGCGTCACCGTCAGCCAGTCTTCCTCGATGACGAGCAGGCCGTCGCGCGCCAGTTCGCGCAGCTTTTCCAGCTCGGCGGCGAAATAGCTGCGGAATTTCACGGGGTGGGCTTGCTCGATGGTGGCGATCGACAATTCGAAGTTGCACATCAGCATCTGGATGATGATACGGCGCAATAAATCGTCCGTATCGAGCTTGATGCCGCGCGCGATCGGCAGCACGCCTTCGTCGAGCTTTTCATAGTAGGCGTCCAGCGTCTTTTCATTCTGGCTGTAGACTGCGCCGACGGAACTGATGGCCGACACGCCGCAGGCGATCAAATCGGCTTCCGCGCGCGTGGAATAGCCCTGGAAGTTGCGGTGCAAGCGGCCCTGGCGCTGCGCCACGGCCAGGTCGTCCGTCGGCTTGGCGAAATGGTCCATGCCGATGTAGACATAGCCGGCGGCCGTCAGGCGGGCGATGCACAGGCCCAGCATGGCCAGCTTGGCGGCGCTGTCGGGCATGTCGGCGTCGAGGATGCGGCGCTGCGGCTTGAACAGGTGCGGCATGTGCGCGTAGTGGTACAGGGCGATGCGGTCCGGGCTGGCGGAGATGACCTTGCGCAAGGTTTCCGTCATCGTTTCCAGATTCTGCTTGGGCAAGCCGTAGATCAGGTCGATGCTGATCGAGCGGAAGCCGGCGTCGCGCGCCGCCTGCATGATGGCCACCGTTTCCGCTTCCGGCTGGATGCGGTTGACGGCTTTTTGCACGTCCGCGTCGAAATCCTGCACGCCCAGGCTGATGCGGTTGAAACCTTGCGCGCGCAGGGAAAACACGCGTTCGCGCGACACCGTGCGCGGGTCGATTTCGATCGAATATTCGCCGTCTTCATCGGAGGCGAACTCGAAATGCTGGCGCAGGTGGGTCATCAGCTCGTCCATCTGCTTTTCGCTCAGGTAAGTCGGCGTGCCGCCGCCGAAATGCAGCTGTTCGATGTGGTTCATGCCGGCAAACAGCTTGCCCTGCATGGCGATTTCCTGCTTCAGATAGCTGAGGTAGGTGGCGGCCTTGCTGCGATCCTTGGTGATGATCTTGTTGCAGGCGCAGTAGTAGCACAGGGTGTCGCAGAACGGCACGTGCACGTACAGCGACAGCGGACGGCGGCCGCCGCGCATGCGCAGCGCGGCCAGCGCTTCGAGGAAGTTGCCGTAGCCAAAGTCGGCGTTGAAACGGTCGGCGGTCGGATACGACGTGTAGCGGGGGCCGGACTGGCTCATCTTGCCGATGATGACCGGGTCGAATTCGACGACGGCGTCCAGGTCGGCGGAAGCACTGCTGAGTAGTGTAGGCATGATGTGTTTTGAGGTCTTGAAAGGTTTAGGCGGCCAGGCGTTTCAGGCCGGCGCTCTTGCCGGTATTCGCGGCACCTGCGGCGCCCGATTTGCCGCCTGGCATGGCGACGCGGCGCGGTGGCGGCATCTTGCCGAAATTAAACAGGCTCACGGCTTGCGACAGGCTGGCCGCTTCTTCCGCCAGGCGCGTGGCGGCCGCGGCGGCTTCTTCCACGAGGGCCGCGTTCTGCTGCGTCACCTGGTCCATGTGGGCGATGGCCTGGTTGACCTGGTCGACGCCGATGCTCTGTTCGCGCGAAGCGATGGAAATCTCCTGCATGATGGCCGTCACCTGCTTGACGGAACTGACCACCTGCTCCATGGTGGCGCCGGCGCGGTTCACCTGCTGCATGCCGGCACCCACCTTGCCGACGGAAATTTCGATCAGCTGCTTGATGTCCTTGGCCGCCACCGACGAGCGCTGCGCCAGGCTGCGCACCTCGCCCGCCACGACGGCGAAGCCCTTGCCCTGCTCGCCGGCGCGGGCCGCTTCCACGGCCGCATTCAGGGCCAGGATGTTGGTCTGGAAGGCGATGCCTTCGATCAGGCCGATGATGTCGACGATCTTCTTCGACGAGGTGTTGATGTCGTCCATGGTGGTGATCACGTCGGAAACGATTTCGCCACCCTGCACCGCCACTTTCGAGGCGGCCACGGCCAGTTCGTTGGCCTGCACGGAGTTGTCCGCGTTCTGTTTTACCGTCGACGAGAATTCCTCGATGCTCGACGCCGTCTCTTCCAGGCTTGCCGCCTGCGATTCCGTGCGGCCCGACAGGTCCATATTGCCGACGGCGATCTGCTTGGTGGCCACGGCCATGGTTTCGACGTTGATGCGCACGTCGCGGATGGTGGCGATCAGGTTGCTGTTCATCTGCTGCAGCGCGCGCAGCAGCTGGCCCATTTCATCCGTGCTGTCCGTCTCGAAACTGCCCGACAGGTCGCCGGCGGCAATGGCGCGCGCGCCATTCAGGGCCTTGCCCAGCGGCTTGAGCACGGACATGCGCAAGGTGTACCAGAGGAAGACGTTGATCAGGAAGCCGAACAGGGTGGCGCCGAAGATGGCGTAATTGGTGATTTCGCCGCCGCTGGCGAACAGGCTGATGATGCACACCAGCAATTGCAGGCAGTTGACGATGGAGGTGGCGGCCCAGATGCGCAGGTTCAGCGACATGTGCGTCAGGCTGTGCAGCAGGTGCGCCAGGCCCGGGCGCACGATCTGGCCATGCTTGATGACGATCTTGCCGCCCTGCTTGCTGCGGATGGCCGCATACGCCTCTTCGGCCGCCTTGACCTGGTCCTTGTCCGCCTTCACGCGCACGGACATGTAGCCGATGGTCTTGCCCGCTTCGCGGATGGGCGTGACGTTGGCGCGCACCCAGTAAAAGTCGCCGTTCTTGCAGCGGTTCTTGACCAGGCCCGTCCATGGCGTGCCGGCCTGGATCGACGCCCACAGGTCGGCAAACGCTTCGGCCGGCATGTCCGGGTGGCGCACGATGTTTTGTGGCGAACCGAGCAGCTCTGCCTCGCTGAAGCCGCTGACCTGGCTGAAGTACGGATTCACATACACGATATTGCCGTTCATATCCGTTTTCGACACGATGGCCTGGTCGTCGAGGACGAGGACTTCGCGGTTAGTCACTGGCAAATTTTGGCGCATGGTCGCGGCTTCCTGATCAGTTAAATAAGCAATTGGTGGGTAAGACTTGCACGATTGCAAGAACGGAGATCAGTGTAAGGAGTCGCTTAGGCAAATTTATTGATGTAGATCAAAATCCTCCAGATTGGTCGTGCTTGCACGCATTTAGCGATAGCAATGCGGCATGGTTTTAAAGGTACTGCTTGCCTGCTGCGCTTAATCCACGCCCGCCGTCAGCGGCCGCAAGCCGCCCACGGCGTAGCCTTGCGCGTAGTCAATGCCCAGTTCGCGGATGATGGCCAGGGTGGCGTCGTTTTCCACGTATTCGGCCACGGTTTTCAAGCCCATCACGTGGCCCACTTCATTGATGGCCTTGACCATGGCCCGGTTGACGGCGTTGCTGGCGATGTCGCGCACGAAGACGCCGTCGATCTTCAGGTAGTCGACGGGCAGGGCCCGCAGGTAGCCGAACGAGGAAAAGCCGCTGCCGAAGTCGTCGAGCGAGAAGCGGCAGCCCAGCGCCTTGAGCTTGTGCATGAACACCTGCGCCTGGGGCAGGTTGGCAATGACGGCCGTTTCCGTGATTTCAAAGCAGATCTGCTCGGGCGCGACGGCGTACTGCACGAACTGCCCGGTGATGTAGTCGTGCAGGCCCGTGTCGGCCAGCGACATGCCCGACAGGTTGACGGAATACAGGGCCGGCGCGCGGCGGCGGCTTTCGGCCATGGCTTCCAGCGGCGGCAGGCTGTCGCGCACGCTCTGGATATGCTGGCAGACGGCGCGGATGACCCAGCGGTCGATGGACAGCATCATGTCATAGCGTTCGGCGGCGGGAATGAAGGTGCCGGGCAGGATCAGGTCACCCTTGCCGTTGCGGATGCGGATCAGCACTTCGTCGTGGTATTCGGGGCGGTCGCGCAGGTGCACGATGGGCATGGCGTACAGGCGGAAATAGTCGTGCGTGAAGGCTTCGTTCAGGCGTGAAATCCACAGCATTTCGCCATGCCGCTGCGCCAGCATGACGTCGGCCTCCTGGTACACGTGCAGGCGGTTGCGGCCCTGCTCCTTGGCCAGGTAGCAGGCCTGGTCGGCCGCGCTCAGCAGCTCGCTCATGGACTTGCTGTCCTGGCTGATTTCCACGATGCCGATGCTCACGCCCAGCTCGAAGCTGCGTTCGTCCCAGGCGAAGCGGAATTCGCGCACGGCCTGGCGCAGCTGTTCGCCGATCTGGCGCGCATGGTCGAGCGGGCAATGCGGCAGCAGCACGCCCAGCTCGTCGCCGCCGAGGCGCGCCAGGATGTCGCTGTCGCGCATGCGTCCCTGCAGCATCTTCGCCAGCAGCTGCAGCAGCACGTCGCCGGCGCCGTGGCCGCAGGTGTCGTTGATGACCTTGAACTGGTCCAGGTCCAGGTACAGCAAGGCATGCACGTGGCCGTCCTGCTTGGCCGTGTGCAGGGCGCCGGCCACCAGGTGTTCGAATTCGCGCCGGTTGAGCAGGCCCGTCAGCATATCGTGCGTGGCTTGCCATGACAGTTCCTGGCTCAGCTTGCGTTCGTGGCTGACGTCGCGGAACACGACGACGGCGCCGAGGATGTCGCCGTCGCGCGACCAGATCGGTGCGGCCGATTCCTCGATGGCGATGCGCCGCCCTTCGCGCGTGAGCAGCAGCGTGTGCGTGGACATGCCGATGGCCTGGCGCAGGCGCAAACACTTGATGGCCACGTGCTCGGGCGCCTGGCCCGTGTGTTCATCGAGCAGGCTCAGGGTATCCTGGATGTCCTGTCCCTGCGCCATGTCGTTGCTCCAGCCCGTCAACTGTTCGGCCACGCGGTTCAGGTAGCGCGTCTTGCCCTGCGGGTCCGTGGTCATCACGCCGTCGCCGATGGAGCTCAGTGTCACTTCGGCCAGTTCCTTGCGCTCGGCGATCATGATTTCGCGCGCCATGTGCTCGGTGACATCCCAGATGATGCCCAGGGTGCGCTCCGGCTGGCCGCCGCCATCCATGAAGACCTGCGCCTTGGCCGCCAGCCAGTGTTCGCTGTCGTCGGGCCAGACGACACGGTACTGCAGGGCGTAGCCGTCGCGCCGGCGCACGCCATCCTGCAGCACGTTGATCACCTTGTCGCGGTCGTCCGCGTGCACGCAGTCGAGAAAGCTGCGAAACGGTTGCGTCAGCGCACGTTCCTCCAGTCCCAGCAGCGCGGCGCCCCTGGCCGACCAGCTGACCGTGCCGTCAATGACCTGGCCATTGACGAGGCGCGAATCCCAGATCGCCATGTGCGCCGCGTCCAGCGCCATCTGTAAACGTTTCTGCAGGTCGCTCATCACCTTTCCCCCACCCGGATACCCACATAGACACATGGGCGGCCGCTAGGTTCCCTGCGCCTCGGCGGTTGCGGCGGCTGAGGCGCGCGCCACGTCGCGCACATTCTTTTGCACGGCCACGGCGGCAAACAGGCTGAGTAAAAACGCCATGGCATAGAAACCCTTTTCGCTGTTTTGCAGATTAGCGTGCCACAGGCCGACCGTCAATAACAGCAAGGCCAGCAGCACGGAAATCCAGCACAGGCCAAAGTAAATCCCCGTCACGGCGATGCCTTCCGCGCGGTCGCGCACGGATTTTTGCAGCGGGATGGCGGCGAACAGGCCGTAGGTGAGGATCGTGAAGTAATAGCCCTTCTCGTTGAGCGCCATCGTGGCGTTCCACAGGCCGGACAGATAAGTGACGATGCCGATCAGCAATGCCGCCCAGGAAGCGCCGATGAAGGCGCTGCTGGGGCGTGGGACGGGGGAAGTCCGCATAGGGTCTCCATGGACGGACGGCGCCGCCGGCATGGCCGGAGCGGCAGGCACGGATGCGCCTGCCGCTCCATCAGACCAGAAAGCCTATTTGCTTGGCTTGATCATGCGCAACAAAGCCGACACGGCCGTGACGCCGGCCAGCACCAGGGCGCCGGCGATGACGCCCGCCACCGCGTTGATCAGGCTGGGCGTGACGGCGGCCAGCACGGGGCCGATGCCGGCCACGCTGCCCACCGCTTCTTCCGCATGGTGCAGCATGGCGCTGGCCCACGGCCAGCCGTGCGTCAGAATGCCGCCGCCCACCATGAACATGGCCAGCGTGCCCACCACGGACAGGAATTTCATCAGTTTCGGCGCCGCCGACACGAGCATGCGGCCAAAGCCGCGCACGCCATCCATCAGCGCGCCCGCGCCCTTGCGCGCCGCCAGGTAAAAGCCCGCGTCGTCGAGCTTGACGATGCCCGCCACCAGGCCATACACGCCCACCGTCATGAGGAGGGCGATGCCGACGACGACGGCCACCTGCTCGGCGAAGGTGGCCGTGGCCACCGTGCCCAGGGCGATGACGATGATTTCCGCCGACAAAATGAAGTCGGTGCGGATGGCGCCCTTGATCTTGTCCTTTTCCAGGGCCACGAGGTCGACTTGCGGGTCGCGCAGCGCCTGCGCCAGCTCGGCCTTGTGGCTGTCGTCCGGGTGCAGGTATTTGTGGGCGATCTTTTCGAAACCCTCGAAGCACAGGTAGGCGCCGCCCACCATCAAGAGCGGCGTGATGGCCCACGGCGCGAACGCGCTGATGGCCAGCGCGGCGGGTACGAGGATGGCCTTGTTCTTCAGTGAACCGACGGCGACGGCCCACACGACGGGCAGTTCGCGTTCGGCGCGCACGCCGGCCACTTGCTGCGCATTCAGGGCCAGGTCGTCGCCGAGCACGCCGGCCGTCTTCTTGGCGGCCACCTTGGTCATCAGGGAAACGTCATCGAGGATGCTGGCGATGTCGTCGAGCAGGGCCAGCAGGCTGGAGCCGGCCATCTCAGCGCGCTCCCGTGGCGGTGGCAGGGAATGTTGGAGCTTGGAAAGTATTGTTTTTCATGATGTTGTTCTTGGTTGTACGGCAAGGAAAAGCACGACCCTGATCTTACCTCAGCGAAGGCCGGCAGGGCCGCACTGACCGGGTTAAAATTGCTTCTCGTCACCATTTTTTGGACACCGCATGCATTTCGCCACCTGGATCGCCTTTGTCTTCGCCGCTTCCATCATCGCCGTCTCGCCGGGATCGGGCGCCGTGCTGTCGATGTCGCACGGCCTGTCGTACGGGGTCAGAAGGGCCAGCGCCACCATCCTGGGCCTGCAGCTGGGGCTGCTCGTGGTGCTGGGCATCGCCGGCGCCGGGGTCGGTTCCCTGCTGCTCGCTTCCGAAGTGGCGTTCAATATCGTCAAGACGGTGGGCGCGCTGTACCTGATCTACCTGGGCCTGTCGCAATGGCGCGCCAGGGTGGCGGTGACGGGCGACCTGCATGCGGCGGCCGTGCTGCCGTCGCTGCGCCGGCGCGTGCTGACGGGTTTCCTGACCAACGTGACGAATCCGAAAGGCATCATCTTCATGGTGGCGGTGTTGCCGCAATTCATCAGCCCCACGGCACCGCTGCTGCCGCAGCTGCTGATCCTGGCCGTCACCATGTGCACGATCGACCTGCTCGTCATGCACGGCTACGCCTTCCTGGCTTCGTCGATGCAGCGTTTTTTCCGCGACGCGCGCGCCGTGAAGAAGCAGAACCGCTTCTTCGGCGGCCTGCTGGTGGCCGTCGGCACGGCCTTGTTCTTCGTCAAGCGGGGCAGCCAGGCGGCATCCTGAGCCAAGGCCATATGCAAGCCAAGATGCAAACATTTGTAAGCCCGCTTGCGATGCCCGCACGATGCGGATGTAATCAGTAGCATGTCTTCCTTGTAGTCCTGCCTGGAGCGCTGCCATGCGTCCTATCCTGTCTTCCCCCCTCCTGAACACCGTGTGCGCCGTGCTGCTGTCGTCGGCGTGCACGCTGGCCCTGGCGCAGGACCCGCCCGCCCGCGTGGGCCGCATTTCCACCGTCGAAGGGCAAGTGCTGGTGCGCGCCGGCGACGGCGACGCGCAAAACGCCCTCTTGAACTGGCCCGTTACGACGGATAACCGCTTGAGCACCCTGCGCGGCGCGCTGGCCGAGTTTCGCGTGGGCGCGGCCGCCGTGCGCCTCGATGGCGATTCCGAGCTGGAAGTGAGCGAGCTCGATGACGACAGTTTCAAATTGCACCTCAGCTATGGCACCGTCAGCGTGCGCGTGCGCAATCCCGATGCGTTGCGCGGCTTCGAGCTGACCACGGCCCAGGCCCGCGTGATCCTCACGCAGCCGGGCTGGGTGCGCATCGAAGCGGAACGCCCGCCCGGCACCAGCGTCATCAGCGTGCTCGACGGCGCGGCCGACGTGGATGGCGCGACGGGCAGCGTGACCTTGCGTGCCGGCAAGCGCGCCGAGCTGACGGATGAGGAATTGCGCACGGGGTCCGTGCAGCGCGTGGCGTTCGACAACTGGCCCGAAGCCCTGCCCGCCTCCGCGCCGGCCTTGCGCTATGTCACGGACGATACGACAGGCTATGAAGAACTGGACCGCTACGGCGCCTGGCAGGACGACGCGGAATATGGCCCCCTGTGGCTGCCCAGCGCGGTGCCGGCCGGCTGGGTGCCATACAGCGACGGGCGCTGGACGTGGATCGCGCCGTGGGGCTGGACCTGGGTCGACAATGCGCCGTGGGGCTATGCCCCGTCGCACTACGGCCGCTGGGTGCTGCTGGGCCACCGCTGGGGCTGGGCGCCCGGCCGCGAGCGCGCGCGCGTGCCGTGGGCGCCGGCGCTGGTGGGCTGGGTCGGCGGCAACCATTGGCCGCAGCATGGCCAGCGGCCCGCGCCCGGCGTCGGCTGGTTCCCCCTGTCGCCGCGCGACCGCTACGTGCCCGGCTACCGCGCCAGTGCCGACTATGAACGCCGCATCAACCGCTACGCCGACGGCCGCCGCCCCGTCATGGGGCAGCAGGGAGAACGCGAACGCCGCGAAGGCATGACCATGCTGCCGGGCGAGCGGTTTGGCGGGCAGCGCACGGTCGACGTACCGCGCCGTAACCGCACCACCATGCCGCCGCCCGTCATGCAAAGCTTGCCGCTGAGTACGGCGCCTGCGCCGGCCGGCAACTGGCAGCGCCCCGTTGAGGCGCCGCGCGGCGAGCGCGAGCCCCGGCGCGACTGGGTCAACCGCCCTGGCCGCTTGCAGACGGACGAGGGCCAGACGCACCTGGCGCCGCATCCCATGCAGCCGAACCGGCCGCCCGTGCCGGCGCAGCCGCAACAGCCGCAACAGCCGCAACAGCCGCAACAGCCGCAGCATCCACCCATGCCGGCCCAGCCCGTGATGCCTGCGGTGCCGGCCTTGCCACCGGTGCAAGACCATGTGGCCCGCCCCGGCTGGCGCGGCGAGGAACGGCCCCGCGCCGAATGGTCCCGCGCCGAACGGCCGCAGCCGCGCCCTGTCATCGAGCGTCCTGCCGAGGCACCGCGTCCGGACGGCAACCGCTGGGAGCGCGCAGAGCGTGGCCCCCGCCGCGAGGTGCTGCAGACGGCCCCGCCGCCATCGTTGCCGGCGCCGCCGCCCGTGGCCGCCCCGCGCCCTGCGCCGCCGCCGGCCCCTGCCGCGCGTCCGCCCCAGGAAGCGCGCAGTGCCGAGCGTCCCAATCCGCCCCGTGAACGCAGCAATGAACGAGGCAATGAGCGCGGCAATCCCGGCCGCAATGGCCGGATGCAGGAAGTGGAGCGTTGACGGCCATGCCGTCTGTCGCGCCGTATCGACGTTCAAGCCGAAAAATGTGCAGTTCGTCACATGCCGGAGGCAAAGCCGCCGTATTTTGCTTACAGTACGACCACTGCTTATCCTCCAAGTGACAGCATTGACTTTTCCGGCTATTTTGTCCAAACGAAATAGTTTTCCGCCAGCTTAGCCAGCTGGCTTTTTTTTGCCTTGCCGCCGGCGCCATGGCGGCGGGCGCCGGCCCTTAAAGTTGGCTACAATACGCTTTTATGCAGCCGCCGCGCTTCAGCCGCGCCGCCTGTTCTTACCGGCACTGATTGGAGTCCTTATGCAAGCCATCCCCCCCAGCGAATCGCTGATCGAATATCCGAGCGATTTTCCCATCAAGGTGATGGGGCCGACGCATGTCGACTTCGCCCCCACCATCCTCGAACTGGTCGTCAGCCACGATCCGACCTTCCACGTCGGGCGCCTGGAAGAGCGCCCGTCGGGCAAGGGCAATTACACGGGCCTGACCGTCACCGTGCGCGCCATCAGCCGCGAACAGCTCGATGCGCTGTATTCGGCGCTGTCGGCCCACCCGATGGTCAAGATCGTCATGTAAGCTCGGCTTCGGCCACGCTGCTGCTGCGCTTCGTCAGCAGCCACACGAGGGCGAAGGCGGCGCTGGCCGCCGCCGTCACCCACAGCAGCGGTTTTTCGCTGCCGTCCGTGATGGCGGCGATGACGGCGCCGCAGGCGGCCGTGATTGCCATCTGCACGAAGAAGAACAGGCCCGAGGCGCTGCCCGCCCGGGCGCCATATGGCTGCAGCACGGCCAGCTGGCAGGCGGGAATCGCCATGCCCACCGACACCATTACCAGCAGCATGGGCGCCACCAGCGACGCCACGTGCCGCGGCGCCAACGTACCCGCCAGCAACAAACTGGCCGCCCCCGCCACATTGAGCAGCACCGCCACGCCCAGCATGTGGTCGGCGCCCAGGCGCGGTCCCAGCGCGCGGAACAGGCTCGACCCCGCGATATAGCCGCTCACCGTCAGCCCGAACACCAGCGCATACGCGCCGGGCGACAGGTGCATGCCCCTTTGCAAGAGTACGGACGATTCCGCGATGAAGGGGAAATACGTGCAGTACACGCAGCCGATGGCCAGCGCATAGCGCAGGAAATACGCGTCGCCCAGCAGGCGGCGGTACAGTGCCAGGGTATTGCCCTGTGGCACAACGCTGGCCGGCCTGGTTTCCGGCACCCAGGCGGCGATCAGCCACAGCGACAGCGCGCCGAGCAGGCACAGCACGCCGAACACGGCGCGCCAGCCGAATGCCGCGTCAATCATGCTGCCGGCCAGCGGCGCCAGGATCGGCGACAAGCCCATCGCCATCGAAATTTGCCCCAGCATGCGTGCCTGCGTGGCGGGATCGAAGCGGTCGCGCACCATGACCCGGCCGATGATGGTGCCGCTGCAGCCGCCGAACGCCTGCAGCACGCGCGCGGCGATCAGCACGTGCACATCGGAAGTCACGGTGCAGACGATGCTGGCGAGCACAAAAATGCCCGTGCCGGCCAGCAGCACGGGACGGCGTCCCCAGCGGTCCGCCAGCGGCCCGCAGGCCAGCATCGAGGCGGCCGAGCCGGCCATGAACAGGCTCAGGGTCAGTTGCAACTGGGCATCGCTGGCGTGCAGGGCATCGGCCATGGCCGGCAGCGAGGGTAAATAGATATCGATGCTGATGCGCGACAGGCAGACCAGCAGCAGCACGATGCCGCCCCAGGCCCACAGCGGCAGGAATGTATTTTTGATCATTTTTTCCAAAGGCAAGATTGCACGCTGCGCCACGCTGATGCAGCGGAACGGCGAGAGTAGAATGGTTGTGGTGTAATGCCAAGTGCCAGTCAGCACTCATTTCATTGGACCACTTGGACGATCATCACCATGCCGCGAGGAAAATCACCGCACGCCCTGGACCTGCCCCGCCCCACCAGCTGGCTCGACAAGGCTGGCGTCAACAAGCAGGACGGCGCGTATGAAGCGCTGCGCTCGGCCATCCTGACGAAGATGCTGCCGGCGGGCAGCCGCCTGCCGTCCAGCCGCACCCTGGCGGAACGGTGGGAACTGTCGCGTGGCACCATCGAAACCGTCTTCGACCGCCTGCATGCGGAAGCCTACGTGACGCGCGTGCCCGGCTCCGGCACGCGCGTGTGCGCCGTCGTGCCGGAACGCTTCCTGATGGCAGGCTTCGGCGATGCAGCCCCGGCCGCGCCGGCGCGCACGCCCGCGCCCGCCCCGGACACGGGCGTGCGCGACGGCCTGCCCTTCGTGGCCCGGCGCGCCGACGCCAGCCTGTTTCCCATGGCCGCCTGGTCGAAATGCGCCACGCGGGCGCTGGCGGCCGCCACGCCGGAGCAGCTGTGCAGCGCCGATCCGGCCGGCCTGCCCCAGCTGCGCCAGCAGATCGCCGATTTCCTCGCCAGGTACCGCGGCATCCGCTGCGATCCGCACGACATCGTCGTCACCACCGGTATCCGCCATGCGCTCGACTTGCTGGCACGCAACGTCGTGCGCGATGGCGACAAGGTGTGCCTGGAAGAACCGGGCTACCCGGCCGCGCGCGCCCTGTTCGGCCTGGCCGGTGCCGTGCCCGTGGACATCGCCGTCGACGCCGAGGGCATCGATGACGCCGCCCTGCGCCTGCATCCCGACGCGCGCCTGGCCTACGTGACGCCGGCGCACCAGTCGCCGCTGGGCGTGACCATGTCCGTCACGCGCCGCCTGGCGCTATTGGAGTGGGCAAACGACAGCGGCGCCTGGGTGGTGGAAGACGATTACGACAGCGAATTCAATTACCACAGCGCCCCGCTGGCGGCCCTGAAGGCGCTCGATCAATACCAGCGCGTGATTTATTGTGGCAGTTTTAATAAGACCCTGTTTGCCGGCCTGCGCGTGGGCTTCATGGTGCTGCCGCCCGCCTTGCGCCCGCAGCTGCTGCGCACCCTGCAATTGACGGGCCGCTCCGTGGGCGTGACGGAACAGCTGGCGCTGGCCGCCTGGATGGAGGAAGGCGCTTTCGTGCGCCATCTGCGCCAGGCCAGGCTCGCCTACAAGGAGCGGCGCGACCTGCTGCTGGCCTGCCTGGAGCAGACGGCGCCCGGGCGCTACACCATTTCCGGCCAGCAGGCGGGCTTTCATTGCGTGCTGTGGCTGCCGCCGGACAGCGACGAGCGGGCCTTTTGCGCGCGCGCGGCGCAAGACGGGATGGCGCTGCAGCCGCTCGGTGACTTTTGCCACAGCGCAAAATTGGCGCCAGCCGTGCTGCTCGGCTACACGGCGCTGAGCCTGGCCCAGGTGCGCCATGCTGCGCAAAAATTGGGCAACTTGCTGCTGTTGCCGGCGCCCGGGGCTGAATGATTCGGCGGCCTGGCTTATAATCACGGCTTCGCCGCAGCGTCCGCAGGGCGCCGGCAGTTGATTACAGAATCTGTCATGACCACCACCCGCACCGAAACGGCGCTGATCCGCGAGCTGGGCCGCGTCGATTACGAGCCGACCTTTGCCGCCATGCGCGCGTTCACCGACGCGCGCACGACGGATACGCGCGACGAACTGTGGATCGTCGAGCATCCGCCCGTATTTACGTTGGGCCTGGCGGCCGACCGCGGCCATCTGCTGGCCGGCGCCGAGAATGTGCCCGTGGTGCAGACGGACCGGGGCGGCGAAGTCACGTTCCACGGCCCCGGCCAGGTGGTGATTTACCTGCTGATGGACTTGCGCCGCAACAAGCCGGGCGGCAAGCTGTATGCGCGCCAGTTCGTGCATAAAATCGAGCAAGCCATCATCAACGTGCTGGCGGCGTATAATCTCGCTGGCGAACGCATCGATGGCGCGCCTGGCATCTATATCGCCGGCGGACCAAGCAAGGGTGCGAAGATTGCCGCGCTGGGATTGAAAGTGCGCGGCAACGGCTGCACCTACCATGGCGTATCGCTCAACGTGGCGATGGACCTGGCGCCGTTTTCCTGGATTAACCCCTGCGGCTATTCCGGCCTGAAGACGGTGGACATGCGCAGCATGGGCGTGGTGGCGCCGCTGGCCGAGGTGCAGCGGGCCCTGGCCCAGGAATTGACCGTATTACTCGATGTAAGCGAAGTAAACAGCGCCGCAGGCGCGCCTCAGGCAGCGGATGCCTGAGCAAACAAACCAACATGCCCGTCAAGGGCTTGCAGCCATGACTTCTGAGACCATTTCCAGCACCGCCCCCGCCGCTACTGCCGCTCCTGCGTACAACCCGAGCGAAAAGCAAAAAGGCGCCAGCAAGACGTCGCGCATCCCGATCAAGATCGTCCCGATCGAGCAGATCGAGCGCCTGAAAAAGCCGGACTGGATCCGCGTCAAGGCCGCTTCGGCTTCGACCCGTTTCTATGAAATCAAGGACATCCTGCGCGAAAACAAGCTCGTCACCGTGTGCGAGGAAGCCAGCTGCCCGAACATCGGCGAGTGCTTCGGCAAGGGCACGGCCACCTTCATGATCATGGGCGACAAGTGCACGCGCCGCTGCCCGTTCTGCGACGTGGGCCATGGCCGCCCGGACCCGCTGGACAAGGACGAGCCGGCCAACCTGTCGAAAACCATCGCCAAGCTGCGCCTGAACTACGTCGTCATCACTTCCGTCGACCGCGATGACTTGCGCGACGGCGGCGCCGGCCACTTCGTCGAGTGCATCCAGCAAACGCGCGCCCTGTCGCCGAACACCCGCATCGAAGTGCTGGTGCCCGACTTCCGTGGCCGCCTGGAAAAAGCCCTGGACCTGTTCAAGGATGGCTTGCCTGACGTCATGAACCACAACCTGGAAACGGCGCCGCGCCTGTACAAGGAAGCGCGCCCCGGCTCGGACTACATGCACTCGCTGAAATTGCTGAAGGACTTCAAGGCCATGTACCCGGACGTCAAAACCAAGTCCGGCATCATGGTGGGCCTGGGCGAGACGGACGAGGAAATCCTGCAAGTGATGCGCGACATGCGCGAGCACGACATCGACATGCTGACCATCGGCCAGTACCTGGCGCCATCGAACAGCCACTTGCCCGTGCGCCGCTACGTGCACCCGGACGTCTTCAAAATGTTCGAAGAGGAAGCGTACAAAATGGGCTTCACCCACGCCGCCGTGGGCGCCATGGTGCGCAGCTCGTACCACGCGGATGAGCAGGCGCACAGCGCCGGCGTGGAATCGGCGCTGAATTTCTAAGCACCTTGCGCCGTATCAAGCCGCCCGCTGCGAAGCCGGGCGGCTTTTTTTTGCCTGTTCGTATCGTGTCCACCTCATGCGGCTGAGCGTCCTATACTGGCATGCTGGAAAAGCATGGTTGACGAATAAGCTATGAGGTGACGCATGGACGTACGCATCGACGCATCGTGGAAGGCGCGGCTGGAGGGGGAGTTTGCCCAGCCCTACTGGGAGCGCCTGGCCGCCTTCGTGAAGGAAGAGTACGCGGCGGGGCCGTGTTTTCCTCCCGGTAAATACATTTTTCGCGCCTTCGACCTGACGCCATTCGAGCAAGTCAAAGTCGTGATCCTGGGGCAAGACCCGTATCACACGCCGGGCGCCGCCATGGGGCTGTGTTTTTCGATTCCCGAAGGCACGCCGCCGCAGCCGAGCCTGCAGAATATCTTCAAGGAATTACAGAGCGACGTGGGCGTGGTGCGCACGCGCACGGATTTGTCCGATTGGGCGCAGCAAGGCGTGTTCTTGCTCAACAGCGTGCTGACGGTGCGCGCAGGGGCGGCCGGTTCGCACGCGGCCAAGGGCTGGGAAAAGCTGACGGACAGCGCCATCGGCCACCTGTCCACCGAGCGCGAACACCTGGTCTTCATGCTGTGGGGCGGCTACGCGCAAGCCAAGCGCAGCCTGATCGATCCCGGCAAGCACCTGGTGCTGGCGGCGCCCCACCCTTCGCCCTTGTCGGCTAGCAAAGGTTTCTTTGGCAGCAAGCCGTTCAGCCTGGCCAACGCGTATCTGCAGGCGCATGGACAGAAAGCCATCACCTGGGGATAAGTCATGACACAGTACGGCAACCGACAGCGGCAGGCGTTGCTCCCTGCCGCTGTCTTCGCGCGACTTACAACACCTGGACAGAAGCGTGGCGAGCGGATGTGCGGCGTGGCCGAGAAGCGCAGCTGTGCTTTGGCACAGTGAGCATCGGAGGCCGCGCCCCACGCCGCGCAGTAGCTACTGTCAGGTGTTAAAAACTGGTGGACAGGCCGGCGTAGATGCTGCGGCGTGCGCCGTACTGCGGCGCTCCCACGCCCACGCCGGAACCGTCGCGCAGCAGGTACGACTTGTCGAACAGGTTGATCAGGGCCAAGCGTCCTTCTACCTTGCCCACGGGCGTGTTCTTCCACGTGTGCGTGAGCGCCGTGTTGACGGTGAAGTAACTGGGCAGATGGCCGGAATTCGGCGCGCCGCCATCCGGCGTCATGCGCAGGCCGCTGCCGTAGAGGAAGTCAGCGCTCACTTGCGAGTCGCCGAAGTGATAGTGGCCGCCACCGGACAGCGTGTATTTCTGGTCATGATCGAGGTAGACATAGTGCTGGCTGATGTAGTTCAACTCATCGGCGCCAAACAGGGCTTGCCCCGAATTGATGTTGCGGCCCTGCGCCTTTTGCGTGCTGGCATTGAGGAACAGGCCCCAGTTTTTCTCGCTGTAGATGGCGGACAATTCCAGGCCCTTGGCGTAGCCGTCCGCATAGTTGAACGGCGTCAGGATCAACGCCTGGCCGAACTGGCCTTCGTCCAGCAGATTGTTGATCTTTTTATAATATACATCGGCCGTCACGGTCAGTTTTGAATTGACCTGGTGGCTGATGCCCACGTCATAGTAGTGCGTGCGCTCGGACTTGACGTTGTCGGACTGGCCGATTTCCGGTGCATTCGTCGTGTTGGCGTACAGGTCGATGCTGGCTTGCGCGGCCAATTCCTGCGGCGGCGGCGTGAAGTAGCGCGAATAGCCCGCGTGCAGGGCCGTGCCCGGCGCGATCTGGTAAGCCAGGTTGACGCGAGGGCTCCATTGCTGCTCGCTCGTGTAGGCCGAGACCTTGTCGAAGCGGGCGCCGTAGTTCAGGGTCAGCGGTTTGCTGATATGCCATTCATCCTGCAGGTAGACACTGGCCAGGGTGCCCGTCTTGCCGCTGTTGTCCAGGATGCTGAACGGCGTGGTGGAGGTTTGCGCCCCGTCCATGGCGGGGAACACGGCCACCGTGTTGTCGCTCGTCGTCTTCTGGCGCGTATAGGCCAGGCCCGCGCGCACGGTGTGGTCCTGGTGCAGCTTGTAGCTGATGTCGAACTGGGCACCGGAGGCGCTGTTCGCGCGGCGCGCATCGGAGGCCACGCCGTTGTAGATCAGGTCGCCGATGGCGTCGGGCGTGAAGTGCAGTTCCGAATACTGGTGGAAGGCGGAGACCTGGTAATTGACGTCACCCAGGCTTTTTTGCAGCGACAGCACGAGAAAACGGTTCACTTCGCGCTGGTTTTCATTCAGCTGCGACGACGGCAGCGTGGACGTGCCCGCCTGCGCGTCGCTGTGGCCGGCCAGCGAGAAGCCCGGCGCCTGGTCCGGGTTGTTCGGGATCTGGAAGCGGCCGTTATAGGTGCCGAACATGGCGCCCAGGCGTGTGTTGTCATCGAGGAAATACGACAGGCTGCCGAACGATTTGTTCTGGCGCGTCTTGTCGTGCAGGGCGCTGCGCGTGGCTTGCGGGTTTTCCACGCCCAGTGCATTGCCCAGGTAGCTGCCGGACAGGTAGTAATTGAATTTGCCCACGCTGCCGAAAAATTCGGCACTCGGTTCCACGTGGTCGTGGCTGCCGACCATGATGCCGATGCGCCCGCCCGGCGTCATGCCGCCCTCTTTTGTTTCAATATCGACAATCCCGGCCGTGCGCAGGCCGAACTGGGCCGGCAAGGCGCCCGTCATGAAATCCGTCTTGTCGATCAAGCGCGTGTCGATGGATTGGCCGAAGCCGCTGATGCTTTCGGGCAATTGCACGCCATTGATGCGGTATTGCACGTTGGCATGGTCGTCGCGCACGTGCAAGGCGCCCGAGCCCTTCGAATCCTGCGACACGCCCGGCAGGCGCAGCAGCACTTCATTGAACGGCGTGTTGTCGCCCTGGCCCAGCATGTCGACCATATGGCTGTCGATGCTGTAGATGGTGGTGCCGACCTTCGGCGACAGCTCGATGCGCGCGCTTTTCAGGTGGGCGGAGGTGACTTCCACCTTTTGCATCTCTGGCGGGGCGGCATCGCTAGTGGCGTCGGCAGGCTCGGCGGCGTGGGCGGAAACGGTAAACAGGCTGGCAAGGGCGAGCGACAGCGCGCTCAGGCGTGGTGTGTGTTGCATGGTAAACCTCGAAAATAGTCAACGCCAGGCTGCCCGGCGCGCATGCGGAGAACGCGGCGCGCGGCGGTGCAGCCTGAAAAGGAAAAAAACGGCGTGGGAACTACAGCGAGGCGGCAGGCGGGCCGCGCACGGGCGGCAGGATGCGGATGGCGGCGGGCGCCAGGGTGGCGGGCGCGGTGGCCAGCAGGCGGTACGGCAGTAACTGGGCGGGCGGCTCGGCGATGGCCGGCGGCACGGCGATGTCGGCCACCTTGTCGATGACCGTGGCGCACAGCGCGCACTCTTCCGCGTCGAGCGTCGTCTTGTGCAGGTGCGAAGCGGCCGTCGACAGCAGGAACACGAGGGCCAGCGCACTGAACAGCGCCACGCACAGCTGCCACGGCGTGCGCGCGAGGGCGGATGCCGGGGAAGGCTTGCGGGATGGCTGGCGGGAAGACATGGGCGCATAGTAGCAAGAAAATCGCCCCGCTGTCAGCGCTTGTTGCGTGATTTGCGCTATGCAGGCCAGGCAGGAGGCCAGTTGATAATGATTTTCACTCCCTCTCTTTCATGCTATCGTTCCGCAGCCCAAAATTCTCTAAAGTTTACATGTCCCGACGCCCGATCAAGTGGTTGCTCAGCAAACTGCACCTGTACGTGGGGCTATGGTTCGGCGCCCTGTTCGTCCTGCTGGGCTTGACGGGTTCCGCCATCGCCTGGATGCCGGAGCTTGACGCGTATCTGAATCCGAATTTGTTGCAAGCGAGCACGCCCGCGCCGGGCCAGGTGTTCCAGGTGACGCCGCGCACGCTGCAAGCCGTGGTGGATGGGCTTGCGGCCGACCCCGCCTACGGCAAGCCGAGCCAGCTCAATCCGCCCGCCGATGCGCGCGACGTGTACGTGGCTTCGTACCGCCAGGCCGGCAAGCCGTCCCCGTTCAGCCAGGCCATCGTGCGCCAGGTGATGGTCGACCCCTACACCTTGCAGGTCAAAGGCGAGCGCGACTGGGGGCGCTTCGGCCTCACGCGCCCATTGCTGATGTCGGGCATGTTTCATTTGCACCGCTACCTGTTGACGGGCGACGTGGGCAAGACCATCACGGGTATCTCGGGCGTGGCCCTGCTGCTGATGGCCGTCAGCGGCATCTGCCTGTGGTGGCCGCGCCTGCAGTGGACGGCGATCCGGCGTGCCCTGACGGTGTCGCATGGCGGTTCCTGGCCCCGTTTCAATTACACGTTTCACAAGGCGGCGGGCTTCTTTGCCGCGCCCGTGCTGGCCGTGATCGCCTTTTCCGGCATCTATTTCAATTTGCCGCAATTGATCGTGCCCGTGGTGGCGCTCGTGTCGGCGGCGCCGGAGACGGCAAAACTCAAGAATGTGCAGCAGGAGGGCGCCGTGCTCGATGCGGGCCAGGCCATGGCCGCCGCGCAGCAGCTGTATCCGCAGGCGCGCGTGTCGCGCATCGTGCTGCCGGCGAAACAGGACCAGCCCTACGAGATCCGCGTGCGCCAGCCCGGCGAGATCGCCGACGGCGACGGCGCCACGCGCATCACGCTGGACGCGCGCAGCGGCTTGCCCCTGCGCATACGCGATCCCTTGCGGGCGCCGGCCGGAGATGTCTTCCTGGGCTGGCAATTCCCCCTGCATACGGGCCAGGCGTTTGGCGTGGCCGGACGCGCCTTCATTACCGTCTTCGGCTCGATGCCGCTGCTGTTCCTGCTGACGGGCACCCTGGTGTGGTGGAAACGGCGGCGCGGCCGGAAATAAGGGGCCGCCAAACCGTTGCCGGAAAAATTGCTATCATCATAGTATTTTTCGGCAGCCTTGCCGCTGTCCGGCATCACCACGACAACAAGGAAAAGCAGAGACCATGAGCAATCCCGACATCACCGTAGCAATGTTGAATGAACGCGGCACGGGCCGCCTGCCCGGCCACCTGGGCATCGTCATCACGGCCGTGGGCGACGGCCAGCTGACGGCGGAACTGCCCGTACTGCCGCATCTGCTGGCGCCGAACGGCTACCTGCACGCGGGCAGCGTGGTGACCCTGGCCGACACGGCGTCCGGCTATGGCTGCATCGTCAACCTGCCCGAGGGCGCCAGCAACTTCACCACCATCGAACTGAAATCGAACCACCTGGGCACGGCCCGCGAAGGCACGCTCACCTGCACGGCCAAGGTCGAGCACAAGGGACGCAACACGCAGGTGTGGGATGCCGTGGTGAAAAGCAAGGAAACGGGCAAGACGATTGCCCTGTTCCGCTGCACGCAGATGATTCTGTATCCTAAGTAAGTTATTGATAGCGTATCAACGTCTGACAAAACCGTAGCGAGCGGAAGGGATAGGTGGCTAAGAAGCGCAACCGTACTTCTAGTACGGTGAGCATCGCAGGCCGCCTATACCGACGCGCAGTAGGTTTGGTCAGGCGTTATCACATTTTCACCCAGTTACCCTTGTAGAGAACCGGTCCCGTCGGTCCATTCGGATTCGGCGAACCGCCTTTCGGCTCCAGGGTAACGGCCAGCAAGGCCACGTCGTTGCCGAGGGCGCGCCGGGACAGGGCCAGTTTTATATTGCCCTTGTCGGCCAGTAAACCCAGGGAGCGCGGGTTGCCGCTCTTCGGCACGGCCCACAGTTCCAGGTCGCGGTCGGCCGGCACGGGCGCGTTGGCCACCATGCGCACTTCGAGCGCGCCGTGGCGGCTGTCGGCCGTCAGCAGCAATGCCGTTTGCGCCTTCTCGTCCGTCAGGCTGGCCACATAGCTGATCTGCGGCGCCTCCATCACGCGCGTGGCCAAGACGATCACCAGCAGCGCGGCGATGGCGCTCGACGCCATGCCCAGGCCACGCCAGAACGACAGCGCATCGCCGAACAAGGACCAGCCGCCCTGCGGCGCCAGGTGCAGGCGCTGCTCGATCTGCTGCCACACGCGCTTGGGCGGCGCCACGGGCGTGGCGAATTCCGCCATCGGTTCCAGGCGCTGGCGCCATTCGGCCGTGATATTGCGCAAATCGGCGTCGTTGTGCAGCCAGCCTTCGAAACGCCGCCGCGCGCCCCCTTTCAGGGTGCCCAGCACGTATTCGGACGCCAGTTTCTGGCGCAGTGCGTCATTGCCGCGGATATTCATGATGCCTCCCGTTTCGCCAGGCACGTGCGCAGCCGTTCCAGGCTGCGGCGTATCCACGTCTTCACGGTGCCGATCGGCAGCGACATCTGCTGCGCCACTTCGCTGTGCGACAGGTCGTGATAGAAGGCCAGGGCCACCACCTGCCGGTGCAGCCCTTCCAGGGCCGACATGCAAAACGCCAGCGCCTTGGCGTCACCGCTCAGCTGCAGCGATTCGATCGGCGTGGCCTGGGGATCCCGCAGTGCATTCATGACTTCGCTATCAAACTGTTCGGCATCGATTTCCACGGTATCGTCGCTGCGCCGCAACACATCGAACGCCTTGTTGCGCACGATGGTGGCCATCCAGGTCATCGGCGCTGCCAGATGGCTCTGGTAAGCGGCGGCGTTGTTCCAGATGGCGACGAACCCCTCTTGCAAGGCTTCTTCAGCGAGCTCTTGCTTATGCAATATACGCAGCGCGAAGCCAAACAGTTTCGATGCGGTGGAGTTATACAGCTGGCGGAACGCCGTGGCGTCCTTGTTCCCGGTGGCAAGCAGCCAGGCTTTGAGTTGCTGCGGGTCGAGCGATTGAGCGGCTGGGGACACGGCTGGCCTTCACAAGGTGAATGGAATCACGCCTGGGAAGGTTATAACAAGTTGGCAAGCTTTAGCAACAAGGTTTTGTGCGGTACCGGGGGACTCGATCAGCCGGCGATGGCCGTTTCGAGCAGTTTATGCAGTTCGGCAAATTCCGGCTTGCCCACGTAGCGCTTGAGGATCTTGCCCTGCTTGTCGAGCACGAAGGTGGTGGGCGTGAGGGCCACGTCGCCGTAGGCCTTGGCCGCCTCGCCCGTCACGTCGAGCGCCACCTTGAACGGGAGCTGGCGCGTTTCGGCGAAGTTCAGCACGTAGTTGGCCGGATCGTATTTCATGGCCACGGCCACGAATTCCAGTCCCTGCCCCTTGTACTTGTTGTAGGTGTCGATCATTTCCGGCATTTCCGCCACGCAAGTCGTGCACGAGGTGGCCCAGAAATTGACCATCACCACCTTGCCGCGCAGGCTGCTTGAAGTGATTTTCTCGCCATGGATGCCGTGGAACGTTACGTCCGGCGCCCTTTGCTTGTCGTTCAGCGACAGATAGCCGGCTGCCGCCACGCCCGCCACGAAGACGGCGATCAGGGCTGGCTTGATCCAGGACTTGCTTGCGGAAGGCGAAGTTGACATGGCAAAGTTTCACTAAGTAGAGCAACGATGCGGCCATTATAGTCGCATCGTCAGTCTGGCGCCGTAGGTCAAACGGCGGAGGCGCTTACTGCTGGACCGTATCGCTGACCGTGTTCGTCGTGCGCTGCTGCGGCGGATCGGGCTGCAATTGCTTCAGTTCCGCTTCCGAGATGTAGTCGAACAGCTTGACCACTTTCTGCACGCCGCTCACGCCGCGCGCCACGTCGGAGGCGACCGTGCCTTCGCGCTGGGTGACTCTGCCCATCAGGAAGACGGTGCCGTTTTCCGTGACGACCTTGAACGAGGCGGCCGAGATGGTTTTCATGTCGACCAGGCTGGCCTTGACCTTGGCCGTGATCAGCGCGTCGTTCGAGCGCGAGGTGTAGCTGGCGGGGCCGGCGATGATCAGCTCATTGGCCACCGATTCCACGCCTTCGATATTGCGCACTTCGCGCTCGACGGCATTTTTCATCGCCTCGTCGCGCACTTCGCCCGTCAGCAGGACGCGGCGGTTGAAGCTGGTGACGTTCACGTGGCCGATGTCGCCCACGATGGCAGGGATGCGTGATTCGCCTTTCAGGGCGATCGACTTGTCTTCGGTCTGGGCGCCCAGGGTGCGGCGGTCTGCTGCGGCGACGCCGCCCATCACCGCGCCGCCGACCATCAGTTCGATGCAGCCGGTGAGCGAAGTGAGCATGGCGCCGCACAGCAGTGCGGTGGCCAGCGGGCGTTGTACGCGTTTCCAGCCTGGGCCAGTACCGAATTTAGTCATTCACGTCTCCTCCGAATAGGGCGACGTCGATGCCGTCGCAGATGCAGTGTATGGTCGTCAGGTGGACTTCCTGGATGCGCGCCGTGCGTTCGGCCGGCACGCAGATATGCACGTCGGCGTCCGTCAGCATCTTGCCGATGGCGCCGCCGTCCTTGCCCGTCAGCGCCACGACGCGCATTTCGCGCTCGAGCGCCGCTTCCACGGCCGCCATCACGTTGGCCGAATTGCCCGAGGTGGAAATGGCCAGCAGGATGTCGCCGGCCTGGCCGAAGGCCTGCACCTGCTTCGAGAAGATCTCGCGGTAGCTGTAGTCGTTGGCCACGGCCGTCAGGATGGACGTATCCGTCGTCAGCGCCAGGGCCGGCAGCGGAAAGCGCTCGCGCTCGAAGCGCCCGACCAGCTCGGCGGCGAAATGCTGGCAGTCGGCGGCGGAACCGCCGTTGCCGCAAGCCAGGATTTTGTTGCCGTTGGACAATGCATAAAACATCAGGTCGATCGCCTGCGCAATGGGTTGCGCCAGTACGGTGGCGGCCTGGATCTTGAGTTCGGCACTTTCGTGGAAGTGCGAGAGGATGCGTTGATTATTCATAGTCTGCCGATTATAGTGCAGCCGCGCGGCATGGCGGACAAGCACTGTTAAAAATGCTTACATATCCAGAATGTTTTTCAGCCAGCTGATGCGCCCGGCGTCGATGCACAGGGCGTCGAAGCGGCATGCCGGCAAGCGTTTTTGTCCGGCAAGCCAGGTTTGCGCGGCCACCACCATGCGCCGCTGCTTGGCCGGCGTGATGCTGGCCAGAGCGCCGCCGTAGGCCGCGCCCGAGCGCTGCCGCACTTCGACGAAGACGATGGCGGCGCCGTCGCGCATGATCAGGTCCAGCTCGCCGCCCTTGCACAGATAGTTGCGTTCCAGCAGCACCAGGCCTTGCAGCAGCAGATACGCGAGCGCATCGTCTTCCGCCTGCCGTCCCTGTTCCCGTTTGTTCCAGAAGGGCGGCATGGCGCCCATCCTTATTGTACCGGCGGCGCGGCCGGCGGGGCCGGTGGCCAGGTGCCCAGCACGCCCTGCTGGTAGGTGGCGGCCTGCTCCGTCCGTTCGAACACGCTTTGATCCTTCTCAAAGCGCACGGCCAGGCGGCCCGTTACGCCGTCGAGCGTGAAAGGCGCATTGGGCCGCAGCGCCAGTTCACGCGCCACGCGGAAGGCATCGATGCCCAGCGCGTACAGGCGTTCCATGTCGGCCGTCAGGCGGCGTTCACCGGGCTGCGGCGGTTGCGGGTACACCATCACCTGCGGATGGTCGCGCTGCACCTGCCATGGCAGGTCCAGCAGGCGCGCGCCGTCAAGTTCGGGGCCGCTCGCGCCGCGCCCGGCGCCGGGATTCAAGGACGAGGTGCCGTACAGGGGCAAATCGCTGCCGATGGCCACGCGCAGCTGGCGCGCCTGGTCGGCGTCCAGCGCGGCAAACAGCAGGCCCGGCGGCGTCGCGGCCAGGCGCGCGCGCAGCTGCACCAGTTCCGCATCGCTGAGGTAGCCGTTCGTGGCCGTCAGGTCCATCGTCTCGACCTTGCCGCCCTGGCGCAGCCATTCCTGCTTGAAGGCGGCGCTGGTGCGGCGCTGCGACGGCGAACCGGCCGACAGGATCAGCGCGCTGGCGCCCGGCTGCTCGCTGGCGGCCCAGGCGGCCACCTGGCGCGCTTCCGCCTCGATCGACAGGCCCATGACCAGCAGCTTGGCCGGCAGGCGCGCCTCGCCGCGGTTGTCCGGGTGGTTCAGGGCGACCGTGGGCTTGCGTACCAGGTCGCTGTTCGCGACGGCCGTCACGGCAGGGCGCGACAAAGGCCCCACGACGATGTCCTGTTCTTCCTGCGCCTGCGCAAACTTGTTCAGCACGTCCGTGCTGCCGTCGCCCGTATCGATCACCGTCACTTCAAAGCCGCTGCGGTCGCGCTCATACGCGGCCATGAAGCCGGCGCGCAGCAATTCGGCGGCCGGGCCCAGGGTTTCCGAGCGCAGCGGCAGCAGCAGGCCGATGTGGTGGACATTGCCGTCGGCCGGCGCCGGCGCCGTGGCGGCCGGCATGTCCTGCGGCGTGCCGGTGGCCGGCTTGGTGCTGATGGGCGCCAGCGGCGCGCCGTTGCCGTCATACGCGGTAATATCGGGTACGGCAACGGCGAACGTCACCGGTTCGGGCGCGGGCGGTTTCGGCGGCACGGGAGGCGGCAGCGGCTTCGGTGGCGGCAGCGGCCTTGTGTTAGATTCAATAGGCGCGCACAATTGCCCGGGCGCGTCGCAAGGCGTGCTGCAAGCGCTCAGCATGCCGGTCGCGGCACAAACAAGCAGTAACTTCACACTATTAGCAAGCATTCAACCTCCAAAATGACCGTACAAGAAATCAGTTCCATCGCCAGCCTGCCCATCATGACAGAGGCCGCGCATCAGGTCTATCCTATCGCAACATTGTATATAGTGGCCACGCCCATCGGTAATGTGACCGATATCAGCCTGCGCGCGCTGCACTTGCTGAGCCTTGCCGACGCCGTCGCCTGTGAAGATACGCGCAATACGGCGCACCTGATGACGCGCTTTGGCCTGAACAAGCCATTGATTGCGGCACATCAACATAACGAACGGGAAGTGGCGGAAACCCTGATTGCCCGCCTGCACGCGGGCGAACGCATCGCCCTCGTTTCCGACGCGGGCACGCCCGCCGTCTCCGACCCCGGCGCGCGCATCGTCGACGCCGTGCGCGCGGCGGGACTGCGCGTGCTGCCCCTGCCCGGCCCGTCGGCGGCCATCACCGCCATTTCCGCCAGCGGCCTGTTGAATGACCAGTTCTACTTTGTCGGCTTCCTGCCGGCCAAGGCCAAGCAGCGCGAAAACATCTTGCACGGCTTGCGCGGCGTGACGGCGACCATGGTGTTCTACGAGGCGCCGCACCGCATCCTCGATTGCGCCACGGCCCTGGCGGCAGCGTTCGAGCCGACGCGCCAGGTGGTGTTTGCGCGCGAGCTGACGAAACTGTTCGAGGAAATCCACCGCTGCCCCCTGTCCGAAGCGGAAAGCTGGATCCGTGCCGACGCGCACCGCGAAAAGGGAGAATTCGTCATCCTGCTCGAAGGCGCGACCGAGGCGCAGGACGCGGAAGACGTGGAAGCGGAACGCATCCTCAACATCCTGCTGGCCGAATGCAGCGTCAAGCAGGCGGCGAACCTGACGGCGCAGATCACGGGCCGCAAGAAAAACGCCCTGTATGAGCGGGCGTTGCAGTTGAAGGGGCAGGAATAAGGCGATCAGGACGGCGGCTGGACATCGAGTGCCTGTGCCGCCGCAAGCAATTGTTCCACGTGCTCGATCAACTCGTCGACAAAACCCTGTGTGACATCGAGATCGCCCTCGTATTCCGCCAGGTTGCGCTTCCGGTGCGCCTGATTGAATAGCAGCCACTGCTGCGGCGTGAAACCCAGCGTGTGTTCCAGGCTTTGAAAGACGAGATAGCGGTTGTCGCTGCGATAACCATGTTGACGCAGCGCAGACAGGGCCGCGGCGTGTGCCGCGTTATACGCGAGGTCGAAGCGGCTTTCCAGCGACAGCATCACCTGCCTGGCATCGCGCAGGCGCACGGTGGCCGAGCGCAGCAAGCCTGCGCGTTCGCGTGCGTCCGCTGGCTCAGCCTTGAGCTGGCCGATGCGCGCCAGGTTCGCCAGCGCCTGTGAGTTCGGTGAGGTCATCGTTGGAGCCTTTGACAAAAATCTTGGGCTGTTCGAGGATGCGCACGACGAACGACTTGCCGTCGTCTATTCTTTGCCGCCATTCTTCCCGCGTATACAAGGTAGGGTTGATGCTGCGGCCCAGCTGCTGCTGCGCAGGCTGCAGCGCTGCCAGCAACTGGGCATTCGATGCCATGCTGCCGATCACCATCAGGTCGATGTCGCTGTGCGCCTGTTCCGTGCCCTTGGCCATCGAACCGTACACAAAGGCCAGGTCGATTTCCTGCCAATACGGTTGCAGGGCCACGCGCAGCACATCGGCGACGCCAAAGGTTTTCAGCACAATGCTGCGCAGCTCGTCGAAGATCGGCGCATCGTGATTCGCCTGGTAATGCTTCTGGTTGCCCACTTTCTTGACGGTCACCAGGGCCGATTTCACCAGCTTGGCCAGTTCGCGTTGCACGGCCCCTGAGCCGATGGCTGCGAAGGCGATGATTTCATTCGCATAGAAAGACCGTTGCGCCTGACCAAAGAGCAAAGCCAGCACGCGCTGCTGTGTCTTGGAAAACAATGTATCTGCGAAAGTACCCATATTGGGTATGTTAGTACCCAATATGGGTATAGTCAAGCAGCTCATCACCACTTGCAACCGCTATCCTTCTTGTCGAGCAACATCAGCACGGGCGCCAGCAAGCCCGCCCCTGCATAGGCGGTGCGGCAATCGCCGCGCTTGCCCTGCGCGATGTTGCGCGCCAGCTGGGTTTCCGTTTGCAGCGGCTTGTCGGGGATTTGTCCCACGGCCGTGCCCACCTTGGACGGGTCGCGCTCGCCCGCCATCTTGCGCGCCGTGCGTTTGGCCGCTTCCATGTCGAATTTCGGCGTTTCCGGGCTTTCTTGCCTGAAGGTATCGGGACTGGCCGCCGGCGTGGCCGGTGATGCCGGGGCGACCGTGATGGCTTGCGGGCTGGGCGCCGGTGCCGGTGTTTCGCGGGCCGTGGCCAGCTTCGGCTTGCTGACGGGCTTGGCTTCCCGCTTCGGCTTGACCACCTCGACGGGCGGCGGCGGAGGCTTGGCGGCCAGCGGGCGTATCCATACGGCAATCGATTCCACGCGCGGCGCGGCGTCCGGCGGCGCAGGCGGCTGTACATGACGCCACAGATAGATCAAGGCGCCATGCAGCAGCAAGGATACGCCGACGCCCAGCGCAATGCCGCGGCGATTCGGCATGGGCTGGCCGCCGCCGCTTCTTTCTATACTGAAATCCATTGCCGTCGTCGCCTTCATGTGTGTCGGGAAAACTTGCAAACTCAGTGTCGCATACTTCAATCGTTTTGAAAAATACATGAGTCCCAGTGCCGCGCGTAAATAATTTACACAGAGTTTCACCTGACCCTTGACCGAAGTCGATACGGCCTGTATTATCTTGGTCTTCGGAGTGTGGCGCAGCCCGGTAGCGCACCTGGTTTGGGACCAGGGGGTCCAAGGTTCGAATCCTTGTACTCCGACCAAATTTGTAGAAAAAAACCCAAGAGTTTCGACTCTTGGGTTTTTTTTCGTCTGTCTTGCGTACATGCTGCATGCAGCAAAGGCAGACAGTAAAAAGGGGCCGTCGGCCCCTTTCGTTTAAGCTGCGCGTTTCGCCGCGATGGCATTGCCGGCGCGGCTGGACCCCTTGCGCCCCAGCTGCTGCGAGATGAACTGGCCCGCGTCGACCACCAGGTCCAGGTCGATGCCGGTGGCAATGCCCAGCCCCTGCATCATGTACAGCACGTCCTCGGTGGCCACGTTGCCCGTGGCGCCCTTGGCGTACGGGCAGCCGCCCAGGCCGGAGACGGACGAATGATAAATCGCAATGCCCGTTTCCAGGCTGGCGTAGATGTTCGCCAACGCCTGGCCGTAGGTGTCGTGGAAGTGGCCGGACAGGCCGCCCACGTGGAAAGCGGCAATCGCGCGCTCCATCACCGCCTGCGTCTTTCTTGGCGTGGCCACGCCGATGGTGTCGGCGATGTCGATCTCGTCGCAACCGAGGTCGCGCATGCGGCCCACCACGTCGGCCACGGCGTCGAGCGGCACGTCGCCCTGGTAGGGGCAGCCGAAGGCGCAGCTGATGCTGCCGCGCAGGCGCAGGCCGTGCTCCTTGGCCGCCTTCGCCACGCCTTCGAAGCGGGCGATCGATTCGGCGATCGAGCAGTTGATGTTCTTTTGCGAGAAGGCCTCGGACGCAGAACCGAAGATCACCACTTCATCGGCTTTTGTCGCCAGAGCGGCATCGAAACCCTGCATGTTCGGCGTCAGCGCCGAATAAATGGTGCCCGGGCGGCGCGCGATCTTTTCCATCACTTCCGCGCTGGTGGCCATCTGCGGCACCCATTTCGGCGAGACGAAGGACGCCGCCTCGATATTGGCGAAGCCGGCCTGGGTCAGGCGGTCGACCAGCTCGATCTTGACGGCGGCGCTGATGGTTTCCTTCTCGTTTTGCAGGCCGTCGCGCGGGCCCACTTCGACGATCTTGACCTGCCTGGGTAAACTGGTAATAGGGTTCATCTCAATATCCTTGCAAACGGTTGACGATGCCGGCGACAAGCTCTCCGGCGTGCAGGCGGCGCATCTTGGCGGCGATCTGCGCCACGCTTTCGCGGCGCAGGGTGGCCGCCGAAATATGCGGCGTGATGGTGATGCGCGGTTCTTGCCAGAACGGGTGCTGCTGCGGCAGCGGCTCGTTGCGGAACACGTCCAGCGTCGCCCCGGCGATATGCCCGGAGCGGATCAACGTCAATAAGTCCGGCTCGGCCAGATGCGCGCCGCGCGCCACGTTGATGACGTAGGCGCCCGGCAGCAGCATGGACAGGCGCGCGCGGTCGAGCAGGTTGTGCGTTTCCGGCGTGAGCGGCAGCATGCACACCAGCACGCGCGTGCCGCGCAAGAAGGCATCGAGCCCCTCCTCGCCCGCAAAACACTGCACGCCATCGATGTGCTTCCGGCTGCGGCTCCAGCCCCGCAAAGGGAATTCGAACTGCGCCAGCGCCTGCAGCACGCGCGTGCCCAGCACGCCCATGCCCAGCACGCCGACGGGGAAATCCATCTTGTCGAAGGCGGGCAGCGGCTGCCAGATGCCGGCGCGGCCCTGCGCCTCGTAGTCGTCAAAGCGGCGGAAGTGGCGCAGCACGGCGTGGCTCACATACTCGGCCATCTGCACGCCCATGCCCGCGTCATCGAGGCGCACCAGCGGCACGTGGGCCGGCAGCGCGTCGCCGAATTTCAGCAGCGCGTCGACGCCGGCGCCCGTGTTGAAGATGGCTTTGACTTCGCTCAATGCGGGCAGCATGGCGGCGGGCGGCTGCCACACGACGGCATAGTCGCAAGGCGCGAACGTCTCGCCTTCGCGCCAGAAGACAATCTCGGCTTCGGGCAGCAAGTCGCGGAAGTCGCTGATCCATGCCGCCTCCTTGCCGTCCGACCGTTGTAGAAGAATGCGCATGGACGTTTCCAAGGGCGCCCCTTACGCGGCAGCCTTGAAGGCCAGCAGCGGCGCGCCATCGGCCACCTGGTCGCCGACCGCATACAGCACGTCTTCCACCAGGCCGTCGTGCGGCGCGGCGATCGTGTGCTCCATCTTCATCGCTTCCATGATGACCAGCGGCTCACCCTTCTTGACGTCCTGCCCTTTGTTGACCAGCACGGCGACGACCTTGCCCGGCATCGGCGCCGTCAGGCGGCCGCCTTCCGCTTCCGTTTCGCCCGCATGGGCCATCGGGTCGCTGTAGTGCAAGGTGTAGTGCAAGCCGCCGGTGAATACGTGGAACTGCTCGCCGTCGCGCAGCACCGTGCCGTGCACGGCACGTTCACCGAGCTTGATGTGCAGCTCGTT
Organism: Janthinobacterium sp. TND4EL3; assembly: GCF_900156175.1. GTDB lineage: Bacteria > Pseudomonadota > Gammaproteobacteria > Burkholderiales > Burkholderiaceae_D > Janthinobacterium. Next base: position 24,867 of record NZ_FTMV01000001.1, on the reverse strand, counting down.
GCCTGTGCGCGCCGTCAGGGTCAGGGGCTGGCCGTTGAACAGCCAGCCATCGGTCTTGTAGGCGATGCGCGCGGCATAGGCCTTGCTGTCGCCGGCCAGCGCGAATTCGTCGGCAAACGCCAGGCTGCGGCCCAGGGTGCTGTTCAGGCGCCAGCCCAGGGCATTGCCCCACGGGTCGGCGGGGTTGCCCGACTGCGCTTCGGACGCCGCCTTTTCTTGCGTCAGCAGGCTGACTGCCGCCAGCGCCAGGGCCGTGTCGGGCGCCGCTTGCAGGGCGGGGAACAGCGACGCCTGATTGCGCTCGATCAAACCCGTATCGAGGTCGGCGCTGGCAAACGCCTGGCCTTCGACCAGGCGCTTCAAAAAGGTGATATTGCTGGCCAGGCCCACGATCTGGTAGTCGGCCAGCGCCTGCGCCATGCGCGCCAGCGCTACGCGGCGGTCCGCGCCCCAGACGATCAGCTTGGCGATCATCGGGTCGTAGAACGGCGAGATGGCGTCGCCTTCGCGCACGCCCGAATCGATGCGCACGGCGGCCGGCACCACGGTGCCGCCCAGTTCGAACGTCACGGCCGATGGCGACTGCATGTGGCGCAGGGTGCCGATCGACGGCAAAAAGCCCTTCTCCGGATTTTCCGCATAGATGCGCGCCTCGATGGCGTGGCCGTGGATCGTCAATTCATTCTGTTTCTTCGGCAGCGGCTCGCCAAAGGCGACGCGCAGCTGCCATTCCACCAGGTCGGTGCCGGTGATCATTTCCGTCACCGGGTGCTCCACCTGCAGGCGCGTGTTCATCTCCATGAAGTAGAACGAGCCGTCCTGGTTGGCGATGAATTCCACCGTGCCCGCACCGACATAACCGACGGCCTTGGCGGCGGCGACGGCCGCCTCGCCCATGGCCGCGCGGCGGTCAGCCGGCATGCCCGGCGCCGGCGCCTCTTCCAGCACCTTCTGGTGACGGCGCTGCACCGAGCAATCGCGCTCGAACAGGTAGATGCAGTTGCCCAGCGTGTCGGCAAACACCTGGATTTCGATATGGCGCGGACGCGACAGGTATTTTTCGGCCAGCACCTTGTCGTCGCCGAAAGAGCTGATCGCCTCGCGCTTGCACGAGGCCAGCGCCGCCTTGAAGTCGGCGCTGTTCTCGATGACGCGCATGCCCTTGCCGCCGCCGCCGGCGGACGCCTTCAGCAGCACGGGGTAGCCGATCTTGTCGGCTTGTCCGTGCAAGAAGTCCGCATCCTGATTCTCGCCGTGGTAGCCGGGCACCAGCGGCACGTTGGCTTTCTCCATCAGCGACTTGGCCGCCGATTTCGAGCCCATGGCGCGCATGGCGGAAGCCGGCGGGCCGATGAAGACGAGGCCCGCCGCGTGGCAGGCGTCGGCGAAGTCGGCGTTTTCGGACAAAAAGCCGTAGCCGGGGTGGATCGCCTGGGCGCCAGTGGCCAGCGCCACGGCGATGATCTTGTCGCCGCACAGATAGCTTTCCTTGGCCGGCGCGGGGCCGATCAGCACCGCTTCGTCGCAGACGGCGACGTGCTTGGCGTTGGCGTCCGCTTCCGAATACACGGCGACGGTCTGGATGCCCATGCGGCGCGCGGTGGCGGCGACGCGGCAAGCGATTTCGCCGCGGTTGGCGATCAGGATTTTAGTGAACATGGTCTCTCTCTATTCTCTCAAAGGGGGCAGCTGTCTCTTGGCGGACGTTGTGTGCTGGCTTGTCGGTTTACGCGCTACGCGCTAAACCGACCTACGCATGGCAAGGTGGTTTTCGTAGGTCGGGTTAGCCGGCACGGCGTAACCCGACAGGGCCGGGATCAGCAGCCGCACTTCTCTTTCTGTACCGAGTCCAGCATGGCGCCGCGCGTCTGCAAGCCCAGTTTATTCAACAGGGTGCGGTCGTCTTCCGCTTCCGGGTTGTCGGTGGTGAGCAGCTTGTCGCCGTAGAAGATGGAATTGGCGCCAGCCAGGAAGCACATGGCTTGCACGGCTTCGCCCATCTGGCGGCGGCCGGCCGACAGGCGCACGCGCGCCTTCGGCATGGTGATGCGGGCCACGGCGATCGTGCGCACGAATTCGAACGGGTCCAGCGCTTCCAGGCCGTACAAAGGCGTGCCTTCCACCTGCACCAGGTGGTTGACGGGCACCGATTCAGGATACGGATTCAGGTTCGCCAGCTGGGCGATCAGGCCCGCGCGCTGCAAGCGCGTTTCGCCCATGCCGACGATGCCGCCGCAGCACACTTTCAGGCCCGCTTCGCGCACGCGGCCCAACGTGTCCAGACGGTCCTGGTATTCGCGCGTGGAGATGACGTTGTCGTAGAACTCGGGCGCCGTGTCCAGGTTATGGTTGTAGAAGTCCAGGCCCGCGTTTTTCAGGCGGTCCGCTTGTCCCTCTTCCAGCATGCCCAAAGTAGCGCACGTTTCCAGGCCCAGCGCCTTGACCTTGCTCACCATCTCTTCGACTTTTTCCATGTCGCGCTCTTTCGGGCTGCGCCAGGCGGCGCCCATGCAGAAGCGCGTGGCGCCGTTGGCTTTCGCCTGGCGGGCCGCGTCGAGCACCGTGTCGATGTCGAGGATTTTCTTCGCTTCCACGCCCGTGTCGTAGCGGGCCGCCTGCGGGCAGTAGCCGCAGTCTTCCTCGCAGCCGCCTGTCTTGATCGACAACAGGGTCGCCAGTTCCACGTCGCCGTCGGGGAAGTTGGCGCGGTGGGTTTGCTGGGCCTGGAACATCAGCTCATTGAATGGCAGGTCGAACAGGGCCAGCACGTCGGCGACGGGCCAGGTGGCCGCTTCCGGCACGGTGATGCGCGCCGCAGGGCGGTGCAGTTCGACGGTTTTTGCTGCTTCTTGGACGTGAGACATGTGATTCCTTCGCTTCTATTTTTTAAATACGTTAAATGTTTGACTGTTGCGCCGGCCAGTTGGGCAAGCCGGTGAAATCGAGATACGCGGCCGCCGCTTCCGCGCTCGGCTGCGCCAGGCGCGGCACCCTGCCCAGCAGCGGCGCCGGGATGCGCTCGATCAGCGCATCGATATTTTCATCGAGGAAGCGCATTTCCACTTCCAGCGTGTTGGCGACCCAGCCGATGACCTTCAGGCCGCGCGCTTCGATGGCTTCCACCGTCAGCAAGGCCTGGCTGATGCAGCCCAAACGCATGCCCACCACGAGGATGACGGGCAAATCGAGCTGCTGCGCCAGGTCGGCCGAATCGAAACCGGGCGACAGCGGCACGCGGAATCCGCCCACGCCTTCGACCACGACGGCGTCCGAGGCGGCGGCGATTTCTAGGTAGGCGGCCAGTATCGGCACCGATTCGATGCTCACGCCTTCGAGCGCGGCGGCGATGTGCGGCGCCGCCGGCTCCTTGAGCATGTAGGGCGTCGTCAGGCTGCGCAGCATGCTGACGTTGCCGGCGGCGATCAGGCTGTCCGCGTCTTCATTATGCAGTTCGCCGTCGCGCATCTCGGCGCCGGCGGCGACCGGTTTCATGCCGCAGGCGCGCACGCCGCGCGCCACCAGCGCGTGCAGCAGGGCCGACGACGTCAATGTCTTGCCGATTTCCGTGTCCGTGCCGGTGACGAAACAGGCAAAACGCGACGGCAGGCCAGTGGCTGCCGGTGCCGGCTGCACGGCCGGCGCCAGGTCCGCCAGCACTTCCGCCACGATAGGATCATCAAGGCTCATGGCGAGTCCTTTCCAGGGTGTTGACTGCGTTGATCAATTGCGCCACTTCCAGCGCCGTATGGCCGGCCGACAGGGTCACGCGCAGGCGCGCCGACCCTGCTGGCACGGTGGGCGGGCGGATGGCGCCGACCCACAGGCCCTGCTGGTACAGTTGGGCGGCGATATCGAGCATGTCCGCGTTTTCGCCGATGATGACGGGCTGGATGGCGGAGAGCGACGGCAAGGCTTGCCAGCGCTGCAGCTGCAAGCCCTCGTTCCATTGCGCCACCAGCGCGGCCAGGTGTATCCGGCGTTGTTTTCCTTCTTCACCGGCGATGATGTCCAGGCTGGCCAGCAGCGCGTGCGCGAGCGCGGGCGCGGCCGCCGTCGTGAAGATGTAGGGGCGGGCCTTCTGGATCAGCGTTTCGATCACGGCCTCGTGCGCGCAAACAAAGGCGCCGCCCACGCCGGCCGACTTGCCCAGCGTGCCCACGTAGACCAGGTAGGGCGAATGCAGGCCGAAGTGCTCCAGTGCGCCGCGGCCGTTGGCGCCCAGCGCGCCGAAGCCGTGCGCGTCGTCGACCACCAGCCAGGCGCCATACTGCTCGCACAGGGCCAGCAGCGCGGGCAGCGGCGCCAGGTCGCCATCCATGCTGAAGACGCTGTCCGTGACGACGATCTTGGTTTTGGCTTTGCTTTCCGCCAGCAGGGCCGCCAGCGCGTCGAGGTCGGCGTGCGGATACACGCGCGTCTTGACGCGGGACAAACGCGTGCCGTCGATCAGCGAGGCGTGGTTCAGCGCTTCCGAGAAGATCTCGGCCTCCGCGTCGCCCGCCGACAGGGCCGTCAGCACAGCCAGGTTGGCCATGTAGCCGGTGCAGAAATACAGCGCGCGCGCGTTTTCCAGGTTGGCGCCGACAAATGCGGCCAGGCGCTCTTCCAGCTGCGCGTGGGCACGGCTATGGCCGCTGATCAGGTGCGACGCGCCGCTGCCGGCGCCATACAGGTCGGCGCCCTCTTTCAGTGCAGCGACGATGCGCGGATGCGACGCCAGGCCCAGGTAGTCATTGCTGCAGAATGCCAGCATGTCGCGGCCATCGACCGTCAGGCGCGGCGCGCACGGCGTGTCGACGGTGCGGCGGCGGCGGATCAGGCTACGCTCTTCCAGTCCCTGCAATTGCTGCTTCAGGCGCGTGAGCAGTTCCATTTCAGGCTCCGATCACTTGGTTGAAGACGGCCAAGGTCTGCTGGCCCAGGCCCGCGATTTCTGCGTCGTCGAGGATGTACGGCGGCATCAGGTACACGGTGGCGCCGATGGGGCGCATCAGCAGTTCGTGTTCCAGCGCCGTGCTGAAGAAGCGGCGCGAAAAGTCGGGCGCAGCGTCCACCGCATCGAAGGCCCAGATCATGCCCTGCTGGCGGAAATGCTTGACCTTTTCATGCTGCGCCAGCGGCGCCAGGGCGCGCGTGATCTTGGCGGCGCGTACCCGGTTGGCCGCCAGCACGTCGTCTTCCTCGAAAATCGACAGGGTCGCCAGCGCCGCGCGGCAGGCCAGCGGGTTGCCCGTGTACGAGTGCGAATGCAAAAAGCCGCGGCGCACGTCGGTGCTGTAGAACGCCTGATAAATATCTTCGCGCGTCATCACGAGCGACAGCGGCAAATAGCCGCCGCTGATGCCCTTGGACAGGCAGACGAAGTCGGGCCAGATGCCGGCCTGTTCGCACGCAAAGAAGGTGCCCGTGCGCCCGCAGCCGACGGCGATTTCGTCGAGGATCAGATGGACCTGGTAGCGGTCGCACAGGGCGCGCACCAGCGACAGGTACAGCGGGTCGTGCATGGCCATGCCGGTGGCGCACTGCACCAGCGGCTCGATGATGATGGCGGCGATTTTGTCCGCTTTTTCCTGGAACAGCCGTTCCACGTCGGCCGCGGCGCGGCGCGCCACGTCCTGCGCCGTTTCACCCTCGGCTGCCTGCCGGAAGTCGGGCGACATCACCGTCTGCGAGGCACGCAGCAGGGGGCCGTAGGCATCCTTGAACAGGGCGACATCGGTGACGGCCAGGGCGCCGATGGTTTCGCCGTGGTAGCTGCCTTTCAGGCAGACGAATTCCTGTTTTTCACCCTTGCCGCTGTTGCGCCAGGCATGAAAACTCATTTTCAGGGCGATTTCCACGGCCGATGCGCCATCGGACGCATAAAAACTGTGACCGAGCACGCCGCCGGTCAAGGCGGAGAGCTTTTCCGACAGCTCGATCACGGGTTCATGCGTGAAACCGGCCAGCATCGCGTGTTCCAGCCGGTCCAGCTGGTCCTTCAATTCCGCATTGATGCGCGGATTGGCATGGCCGAACAGGTTCACCCACCAGGAACTGATGGCGTCCAGGTAGCGTCGTCCTTCATGATCATACAGCCAGGCGCCGCGGCCGTGGCTGACGGGGATCAAGGGAACCGTCTCGTGGTGCTGCATTTGTGTGCAAGGGTGCCACACGCTGCGCAGACTGCGTTCGACCCAGCCCGATTGTTTTTCTGCTTTCAAAACTGCTCCAATGATTTTCTTAATCCATGAGCTTTGGACTATTAACTAGCCCATGAGCCAACCCGGCTTGCGCTTGTCGAGGAAGGATTGCACGCCTTCGCGCCCCTGCTCCGAGGCGCGGATCTGCGCGATGCGCTCGGCGGTGTCCGCCAGCAGCGCATCGTCGACGGGTTGGCCGGCGATCTCGCGCACCAGCGTTTTCGCTTGCGCCACGGCGTGCGGGCTGTTGCCCGTCAGCGCCTTGAGCACTTCGGCCGTTTTCGCGTCCAGCGCGCTCGCCTCGACTACCTCGTGGGCAAAGCCGATGCGCAGCGCTTCCTGGGCGGAGAATCGCTCCGCCGTCAGGAAATAGCGGCGTGCCGCGTTTTCGCCCATGGCCTTGATGACATACGGTGAAATAGTGGCCGGGATCAGTCCCAGCCGCACTTCGCTCAGGCAGAAATGCACGTCTTCCGCAACCAGAATGATATCGCATGCGGCGACAAGGCCCATGCCGCCCGCATAGCAGTCGCCCTGGATCTTCGCCACCACGGGTTTCGGGCACAGATAAATCGTGCGCAGCATCTGCGCCAGTTGCAGCGCGTCGGCCTGGTTTTCGGCATGCGTGTAGCCTGCCATCTTCTTCATCCAGTTCAGGTCCGCGCCGGCGCAAAAGGCCGCGCCGTTCGCGGCCAGCACGATGGCGCGCACCATGTCGCTGCGTCCCAGCCCTTCGAAGGCGCGCGCCAGTTCGGCGATCGTCGTCTCGTTGAAGGCGTTGCGCACGTCGGGGCGGTTCAGGGTCACGGTGGCGACATTGCCCTCGATGACCAGCTTTAAGGTTTCAAATTCCATGCTCTTCTCCCTGAGTGCCGCTTACATGCGGAATACGCCGAACTTCGTGTCCGGGATTTCCGCGTTGAGCGCCGCCGACAGCCCCAGGCCCAGTACCATGCGGGTATCGGCCGGATCGATCACGCCATCGTCCCACAGGCGCGCGGTGGCGTAGTACGGGTGGCCCTGGTGCTCGTATTGGTCCTTGATCGGCTGCTTGAAGGCCGCTTCCTCGTCCGCGCTCCACTGCCCGCCCTTGCCTTCGATGCCGTCGCGCTTGACGGTGGCCAGCACGGAAGCGGCCTGGTCGCCGCCCATGACGGAAATGCGGGCATTCGGCCACATCCACATGAAACGGGGAGAGAACGCGCGGCCGCACATGCCGTAGTTGCCGGCGCCGAAGCTGCCGCCGATGATGACCGTGAATTTCGGCACGCTGGCCGTGGCCACGGCGGTGACCATCTTGGCGCCATTGCGGGCGATGCCCTCGTTTTCGTACTTGCGGCCCACCATGAAGCCCGTGATATTTTGCAAAAACACCAGGGGGATCTTGCGCTGGCAGCACAATTCGATGAAATGCGTGCCTTTCAGGGCCGATTCGGAGAACAGGATGCCGTTATTGGCGATGATGCCGACCTTGACGCCATAGATGTGGGCGAAGCCGCAGATCAGGGTGGTGCCGTAGCGGGCCTTGAATTCGTCGAAATCGCTGCCGTCGACGATGCGCGCGATCACCTCGCGCACGTCGAACGGCTTGCGCGTGTCGACGGGGATCACGCCATACAGCTCCTGCGTCGGATATTTCGGCTCGACCGACTCGCGCAGTGCCATCTGCTGCGGTTTTTTGCGGTTCAGGTTAGAGACGATGGTGCGCGCCAGCGACAGCGCATGCAGGTCGTTCTGCGCCAGGTGGTCGACCACGCCGGACAAACGCGTATGCACGTCGCCGCCGCCCAGGTCTTCGGCCGTCACCACTTCGCCCGTCGCCGCTTTGACCAGCGGCGGGCCGCCGAGGAAAATCGTGCCCTGCTCCTTGACGATGATCGACTCGTCGCTCATGGCCGGCACGTAGGCGCCGCCCGCCGTGCAAGAGCCCATCACGACGGCGATCTGCGGGATGCCCTTGGCCGACAGATTCGCCTGGTTGTAGAAGATGCGGCCGAAATGGTCGCGGTCGGGGAAGACGTCGTCCTGGTTCGGCAGGTTGGCGCCGCCCGAGTCGACCAGGTAGATGCAGGGCAGGTTGTTCTGGTCGGCGATTTCCTGGGCGCGCAAATGCTTTTTGACCGTCATCGGGTAGTAGGTGCCGCCCTTGACGGTGGCGTCGTTACACACGATGACGCATTCCTGGCCCGAGACGCGGCCGATGCCGGTGATGATGCCGGCGGCGGGCGCCGCATCGACGCCCTTGGCGTCCTGGTACATGGCGTAGGCCGCCATCTGGGAAAACTCGAGGAAGGGCGTGCCGGGATCGAGCAGCATCTGCACGCGGTCGCGCGGCAGCAGTTTTCCGCGCGCGACATGCTTGGCGCAGGCAGCGTCACCGCCGCCGGCCGCGATCTTTTCCACCTTGTCGCGCAAATCGTCGACGATGGCTTGCATGGCCGCGGCATTGGCCTTGAAATCTTCACTGCGCGGATTGAGTTTGCTTTCGATGTGCGGCATTGCGGTTCCTTTTTATTATCGCCCGGTCTCTCGGGTCGCGCTATTCGGGAAAACTGCCGTCGAGATAAAACCAGCGCAGGGCGCCACCGCCGTCGCCCGCCTCGCGCACGAAGCGGCTCACCTCATGCAGGCGGTGCGCGCGGCCGTTGACCTTGTAGCGGGCCACGAATTCGACGGTATCGCGGTGTATCTCTTCGGCTTGATCTGCTGATTCTGCTTTACGTTGACGTAAACGTAAAGCAGATTTTACCTCAAGTCCCAGCCAGTGGACTTTTTCTTCGTCGGCAAACAAGGCGTCGGCGGGACGGGTGCTGGCGTGCCAGGTGGCGCGCAGGTAGGGCTCGTCGCGCAAGGTAAACGCCGTGTAGCGCGAACGCATCAGGGCTTCGGCCGTGGGCGGCAGGGCGTCGCCCGCGAGATACGGGCCGCAGCAGCTGGCGTAGGAGGGGCCGCCACAGGGGCAGGCGGACAATTTCGAGGGTGTGGGCATGCGCTGACGATATGGAACAGAAAAGAGGGAACAGGAAAGTTCCGCAATTATCCGCCATATCGGCGGCACCGGCCGCCGGCGCGCTATCTTTTTGGACTGAGGAAGTCCAGCGCGAACGGCGGTGCCTTGTTCTGCATCAAATCGGCCAGGATGCGCGCCGTGCCGGCGGCAAAGGTAAAGCCCAGCGGGCCATGGCCCACGTTGAGCCACAGGTTCGCAACTTTGCTGGCGCCCACCAGCGGCGCGCTGTTCGGCGTGGCGGGGCGCAGGCCGGCCCACGCCGTGGCCTGGTCATAATCGGCGCCGTGCGGCATGGCTTCGCGCGCCAGCCGCGTCAGGCCGGCGATGCGCTTCCAGTCGATGCGGTTGTCGGCGCCCACCATGTCGACCATGGCGGCCACGCGCAGGTCGCCCTTGATGCGCGCATACAGCACCTTGCGCTCGAAATCCGTGATGCTGATTTCGGGCGCCTTGTCCTGTGCGCGGATGGGCGCCGTCAGGCTGTAGCCTTTCAGCGGATACAGGGGCAGGTAGACGCCGGCCGTGGCGGCCAGGTCGCGGCTCTGGATGCCGGCCGCCAGCACGTAGTGGTCCGCTTGCAGCACGCCCAGGCTGGTGTCGACGCCCGTGATCGTGCCCTTGTGCGTGAGGAGGCGGCGCGCCTCGCCTTGCAGGATGAGCGAGCAGTTCGGGTGCTGCAGCAGGCGCGCTTCCAGCGCCAGGCAAAAGGCGTGGCAATCGGCCACCGCCTCGCCTTGCGTAAAAATGCCGCCCGCCAGCGCGCCCTGCAGGGCGGCCAGCGCCGGTTCGCGCTGCACGGCTTCCTGCGGCGACAGCACGACGCGCGCCTCTTCCGATTCGGGCCGCGCCACGGCCCGCTGGAAGATGGCGGGCGAACGGTAGACGATGAGTTTGCCCGCATCGCGCCAGGCATACGCTTCGGGCGGCACCGTCAGTTCCAGCTGCGCCATGCCGGCGCGGCTCAGTTCTCCCAGTTGCAGCAGCTTGGCCGTCGTGCGGGCATTGCTGGCTGCATTGCAATTGCGCAAGAAACTGGCCAGCCAGCGCCATTGCCGCCAGTCCGCTTCGGGACGGAAGCGCAGCGGACCATCTTTCTGCAGCAGCCATTGCAGGGCTTTCAAGGGCACGCCCGCGTCGGCCAGCGGCGCCACGTAGCGATAGCTGAGCTGCCCGCCGTTGCGGTAGCTGGCGGCGATTGCCACCTGTTCATTGCGTTCCAGTACAGTGACCCTGTAGCCGGCCTCTGCCAGCCACCAGGCCGATGTCAGGCCGACGACGCCGCCGCCGATGATGATGACGTGTTGCTGCATGTTGCCTCGCTGCGTTGCGCCCCCATGGTGCGGGAGCATTCGATGAGAGCTTAGAGGCTGGCCATCACGGCAGCCAATGAAACATCATGGTGCAGCCATAACTTTCAGGAATGCACTATTTCAGTGCAAATTATTCATGCTTGTCAATCGCACCACGATACAGCGCCGTGAGTATCCGTTCCTCGCTGCGGCCCATGGCGGAATAGCTGCCCGGATAGCCTTCCGGATCGCTGCCCGTGCCGCCCACCAGCATCACCATGCCATGCTTGTGCTTAAAATCGAGCACGAAGGCGGAGACGAGGCCATACGCGTCGCCCAGGTGGCCCACGGCCGAAAAGCTGCCTCCCTCGACCAGGCCATTGCCCTGCCCCGCCACCGCATCGAATTGCTGGTTGCCCAGGCCCCAGGCGCGGTACAAGCCCCGTTCGCTGTTGCCATTGCTGCCATCGGGTGCCAGCTGCCATTGCCGGCCAAACATCAGGGCGATGCTGGCCGGCTGCAGCAGTTGCTTGCCTTCATGGCGGCCGCCGTCGAGCAGCATCTGCATGACGGTGCCCAGCCCGGCGGCGGAGATGCGCAAGCCGCCCGTGGGACTGAAGACGGTGGCGTTGCTGCCGATGACATAGCTGGCCATGGCGGCCGGTGGATGCTGGTAAAAATCGTCGGCCTGGGCGATCCAGGGGCCGTGCGGCTGCCAGATTTCCGTGTCGGGCGGGCGCTTGCGGTACAGGGTGGCCGTGTCCGCCAGCTCTGCCTGAGAGAATGCCGCCGGGTGGTAGCCGCCGCGCACAGCCAGGGGATCGAGCAGCAGACGCCGCATCAGCAGGTCGAAGCGCTCTCCCGTGACTTGCTCCATCACCGTGCCGATCACGCCCCAGTTCAGGTTGGAATAGCTAAAGTAACTGCCGGGCGCCGCGCTGGAATCCCACATGGTGTCGCTGCCAGCCGTAAACACGTCGCGCAGGCTGCGCTCCGGCCCCCAGGCATAGCCGCCCGCGTCGCGCAGCGAGGAAGTGTGGCTGAGCAGGCTGCGCAGGGTCACGGGCCGCTGGGGGAAATGCGGGTTGCGCAGCGAGAAGCCTAAATAAATGCCCACGTCCTGGTCCAGGCTCAGCTTGCCCTGCTCGACCAGCCGCATCAGGCCCAGGGTCGTCATCATCTTCGATACGGAAGCGATGCGGAACAGGGTGGCCGGCGTCACGTGCAAGCTGTCCGCCGGCGTGGCGCCGATGTGCCGGTAGCCAAATTGTTGCTGATACGACACCTTTCCGTGGCGGATGGCCAGCACGGACAGGCTGGCCAGCGGATGCGCGCGATCATCGACGATGGCGGCCAGGGCCGCATCGAGGTAGCGCTGCTGTTCGTGTTGCACCAGCTGTTCGGTGCCGCTGCCGGGCGGGGCGGCCAGCGCCGTCCAGGTGGTGCCCAGCAGTAGCAAGCCCAATAAACCCGTCATTTTGTTATGCATGTTTCCCTGTTTCGCGCTGTGGTGGAGGCGCCGCCAGCATAGAGCGCGATGGTTTCCATGGCTAATGAAAATTGCTTATTTATCTATAATGCAAAGCTATACCTACGGTAAAACATTGTTTTTTAAAGTGTATAACCGTTATTTATGCCCATTTTCCATTTATTCATGGGTGGACGGGCTACGCGCAAGCGCCATCGCTATTACACTAGTCATACAAGGAGAACTGTATGAGCCAGACCAGCGTAGAACTCAAGGTCGATTTAAATGACAATTCGCCTTTATATATGCAGATCGCCCGCAAGCTGAGCGATGACGTGCGCAACGGCCGCTACCAGGTAGACCAGGCCCTGCCATCCGAACGTACCTTGTCCGAATTGCTCGACGTATCGCGCGTGACTGCCCGCAAGGCCATCGATCAATTGGTCGAGCAAGGCCTCGTCGTGCGCCGCCGTGGTTCGGGCAACTATATTGCCCCGCGCATCGAGCAGCCGCTGTCGAACCTGTCGAGCTTTTCCGAGCAGCTGCAGCAGCGCGGCTACCGCCCCGGCTCGCGCTGGCTCAAGCGCGACGTCGTCATCGCCAGCAGCGACGAGCAGCTGAGCCTGGGCCTGGCGCAGAACACGAAAGTGGCCCGCCTGGAACGCCTGCGCCTGGCCGACGACGTGGTGATGGCGTATGAAGTGAGCGTGCTGCCCTTCAGCGTGGTGCCGGACCCGGGCGCCGTGGGCGATTCGCTGTACGAATATTTGAGCAGCATCAAGAAGGCCCCCGTGCGCGCCTTGCAGCACATCCGCGCCATGAATGCGACGGACGTGCTGGCCAGGCAACTGGGCATCCCCGATGGCCAGGCCGTGCTGTTTATTACGCGCATCGCCTACCTGGACTCGGGTGAAGCGGTGGAACTGACGCATTCGTATTGCCGCAGCGACCATTACGACTTCGTCGCCGAAATGCGCCGCGCTCCCTGAATCTACTGCGCGATCAGGCGGATCATGGATTCGGCCACGTCGACGGAGGACTCCCAGCTCATGCCGGTCACCAGGCGGCCATCGACCTCGACGTGACTCTTGCCGTTGGCGCCATGCCGGAAGATGCCGCCATGGCGCTTGATGCTCGCTTCCGCTGAAAAGGGATAGGCCTTGTAGACCGGCGACTCCTTGTTGAGATACGCATCGGGAAACGAGGTGAGCACCTTGCCCTGGATCAGGAAAGTACCGTCGCTGAGCTTCAGATTCTTGATGCCCTCGGTGCCATGGCAGATGGCCGCGATCACCCCGCCCTGTTGTTCGTAGATACGCACGGCGATGTCCTGCAGCGGCTTGTTGTCGGGGACGCCGACGATGGCCGCGCCGCCGCCGACGAAAGCCATGCCCGCATACTCGTCTGCCCTGACCTCGGAAACGGGCTTGGTATGGGCCAGTGCCCACATGAAATCACTGTCGTACAGATGCTTCTTGAGCAGCTCGTCCGACGTGACGATCATTTCCAGGGGAATGGCGCCCCCCTCGGGGCTGACGAAGTCGACCGCGTACCCTGCTTTGCGAAAGGCATCATAGGTATAGGCCAGTTCGGGAAAATTATTGCCCGCGTTAACTTTGGTACCGGGATATTGATGCACATTTGATACGACCAGCAGCACTTTGCGTGCCTGGCGCGGGGCTGCCGGCGCGCGATCGGCCGCCTTGCTGATGATCTTCCAGTGGCCGGCGATCTTTTTCAAAAGAAAGACATCCACATAGCGCACCCCTTGCTGGGGAATGTGGATCTCGGCCTTGGCGGTGGCCACCTTGCCGCTCACGTCCACCTTGATCAGCCGCCCGTGACGCCCATTGAATTGCCCTATTGTCTCTGGGGAAAAGAGTTTGGCGTATTCCGGACCGCTGAGCTCCCATTCCGCATCGTTTTTACCGTCCAGATAAAGACGGGCGGTGCCATGGAAGGCCTGGTTGATCTCGTCCTGGATGTTGAAGCTGGTGCCATGCAGATACAAGCGCACGGTTTCCCGGATGGCATTGTCGTCCTGCTCTGCGCTTGAGGCGGCGCTGGCGGCGGCGCTGCCGAGCAAGCAACAGGCGAGTATCGTTCGCAATAAAAACTGGATCATGGATTTACCTTGCATGTAGAGAACTGCGTTTATCGGAGCAACGACTATTTCAGGTCGCTGGTGCTCGATAAGTTATCGAAATGCAGGGGAATGGATGTCGCCAAACAGGATTCCAGACTCCGGAATGGCGATTCCGGAGCGGTTTTACGCGGAAATGGCCGTGGCCGCCTGACTGGGCTGGGCGCGGAAGCTGGCGGGAGTCTGCCCAGCCACTTTCTTGAAGGTCGAGTAGAAGGTGGAACTGGAATTGAAGCCGCAGCGCTCGGCAACGATATCCATGTTCAGTTGCGGCTCGTCTATCAATACCTGTTTCGCTGCGGCGATACGGTATGCGTTCACGTAGGTGGTGAAGCTCTTGCCCAGCTTGTCATTCAATACCTGCGACACCTGCGCCTGCGTGCATCCCGCCCGTTTGGCGAGCTGGGCCAGGGTCAGGTTCGGATTCAGATAGGATTTCTGCCCGCTCATCTGTTGTTCCAGCGCGGCGAGCACGGCAAGCGCCTCGTCGTGCGTCAGGCGGCTGTTCTGGTATTTCGGCTTCGGCTCGGCAGGCGTCGAGGTTTCCTTTCTCAGCAGAAAGACCATGACGGCGACATGCAGCGAGAAGGTGAACGACAAGGCGCCGACTATATACGACGTGAACGGCGTGCTCGCGTATGCCGCCAGCATGACACAGCTGCCTGCGAAGACGCTCAGCATCAGCATGCTGCCGGTCGCCATCCGCTGTCCCGCGTTCAGCCATGCATGGCGGCTTTGCCACAGCAAGCTGGCGGCCGCCAGCAGGTAGCAGAGCCAGAACAGATGAATCGCATGGCTGGAACGGTCCCACACAGGACGATACGCGGCATACGGAAAGGCAACGCCTATGCCTATCAGCAGGAAGGACAGGCCGAGATGCCAGCGCCATTGCTGGCCGGCAGGCTGTTGCGCGAGGCCGGCGATGAAGGAACGCACATACAGATAGGTCAAGGGACCGATCAGCAGGCAGGCCGACAGTCCCAGTTGGCGAAATTCGATGGCGATCGCCGGGTTGAAGTAAAGAAAGGCGGATTTGGCGGTGCGTACCCCCACGGCAAGCAGCAATGCACCGAGCATGCAGTCGGCCAGGCAGCGAGGCCGGCGGCTGAAAAAATAGACGGCCAGGAACATGCCGTTGATGGCGCCCAGGGCGCTAAACAGGAACAGCAATTGGCGAGCGATCATGGCGCGTGTCGTGGATGTGGGCGTCGAACCCAAGTATAGACACAAACGGGAGCGCATCGAAGTACAAGTAACGCACCACGCTCCTGCACCAGCCATAAACTCCCGTTATGCCCGCCCGCCATCCTTTCATGGCTGATCTTGCATATCGGTATTAAACTGGTTTCACCTTCAACCATGTTCTGAAATCATGTTGAAAACTGAAACCCCGAGCCGGCGGCATCCGGATCTGGACCTGTATCCGGTGGAGCAACTGGTGGCGGCGCTGGTCGATGACCAGGTCTGGGCCGTCGAAGCCGTGCGGCTGGCCTCGCCGCAGATAGCGGCCGCCATCACGGCCGCCCTGCCCCGCATCGCCGCCGGCGGACGCCTGCTGTACGTGGGGGCGGGCACGTCGGGCCGCCTGGGCGTGCTCGACAGCGTTGAATTGACGCCCACGTTCTCCTGGCCGCCCGAGCGGGCTATCGCCATCCTGGCCGGCGGCGCGGGCGCCATGTTCACGGCCGTCGAAGGGGCGGAAGATGATTTACAGCAAGGCGAGCGCGATCTGCTGGCCCTGTTGCCACAGGAAAACGATGTAGTGATCCTGCTGGCCGCCTCCGGCGCCACGCCGTATGTGCTGGGCGCGCTGCTGGCCGCGCGCAAGGCGGGTGCCCTGACCATCGGTATCGCCAACAACGTGGACGCCCCCGTGGCGCTCGAGGCGCAATGCGGCATCGTGCTCGACACGGGTACGGAAGTCATTTCCGGCAGCACGCGCCTGAAAGCGGGCACGGCGCAAAAAATCACCCTGAACACGATTTCCAGCGCCCTGATGGTCGGTTTGCACAAAACTTACGGAAACTTGATGGTAGACTTGAAGCCGACCAACGCCAAGCTGATCTGGCGGGCCGTGCGTCTGACCATGCATGCCACCGGCGCCAGCGAGGCGCAGGCCAGGACCGTGCTTGAGCAATGCCACTATCACGTCAAGGTGGCGATTGTTGCCTTGATCAAAAAAATCAACACAAACCAGGCACAGGCATTGTTGGCCGGCGCGGACGGCAGTGTGCGGGCGGCACTGGCGGCGTGATCCGATGGCGCGGCATTCTTCTGTCTGGGAGACAAAGAAGGATGTATGGAGCTAGTGAAACAACCCGCCCCGGCGCGCGCCAATAAGCCGTGGCTGTGGATCCCTTCCCTGTATTTTGGCCAGGGCATCCCCTATGTCGTGGTCATGACCTTGTCCGTGATCATGTACAAGAATTACGGCTTTTCCAATACGGATATCGCGCTGTACACGAGCTGGCTGTACTTGCCTTGGGTCATCAAGCCCCTGTGGTCGCCCTTCATCGATATGTACCGCACCAAGCGCTTCTGGATCGTCGGCCTGCAGCTGGTGATCGGCGCGTCGCTGGCGCTGGTGGCCCTGACGACGTCGCTGCCCCATTTTTTCCAGATCAGCCTGGCCATTTTCTGGCTGATGGCCTTCAGTTCCGCCACGCATGATATTGCCGCCGACGGCTTTTATATGCTGGGCCTGGAAGAACACCAGCAGGCGGCCTTCGTCGGTGTGCGCAGCACGTTCTATCGCCTGGCGATGATCGCCGGCCAGGGCGGCCTGGTGTTTCTTGCCGGCTACCTGACGCATGCGACGGGCAATGTGCAGCTGGCCTGGTCCGTCGTGTTCGCGATTCTGGCGGGACTGTTCATCGCCCTCTTCCTGTACCACTATTTTATTCTGCCGAAACCGCAGGACGACCGCCCCAGCATCCAGGAAGCGGGTGTTTCGCCGTTGCAAGAATTCTTCGCCACCTTTGCCGCCTTCTTCAAGAAGAAGGATATTTTCGTCATCCTCGGCTTCCTGCTGCTGTTCCGCCTCGGCGAAGCGCAACTGCTGAAATTGGCCGCGCCCTTCCTGCTCGACCCCGTCGCCAAGGGCGGCCTGGGCCTCAGCACGGAACAGGTGGGCCTCGTCTATGGCACTATCGGCGTGATCGCCCTGACCCTGGGCGGCTTGCTGGGAGGCTTCATCATTTCCCGCTTCGGCTTGAAACGCTGTTTGTGGATCATGGTGCTGTCCGTGCACCTGCCCGACCTGGTCTTCGTCTACCTGGCCAGCGCCTTGCCCAGCAACATCTATGTGATCGCGGGGGGCATTGCGCTTGAGCAATTCGGTTACGGCTTCGGTTTCGCTTCGTATATGTTGTACATGATCATGGTGTCCGACGGTGCGCATAAAACGGCCCATTACGCCATTTGCACGGGCTTCATGGCCCTGGGCATGATGCTGCCTGGCATGGCCAGCGGCTGGATACAGCAAATGCTCGGCTACCAGCACTTCTTCATCTGGGTCTGCATCGCCACGATTCCCGCTTTCATCATGGCCGCGCTGGTCAAGATCGACCCGGAATTCGGCAAGAAGGCCGAGGCCTGATTCTTTTGAACGGTGCGCCCGCAAGGATGGCGGGCGCACAGTAAAATGCTCCACCGATAGACCTGCGCTTCACCACTGCAAGGAATTGTTTTGTTGTCTACTTTCAAAAAACGCCTGGGCGCCACGGCTGGCGTACTGGCTGCGCTGGCCACCGCCACATTGCTCAGCAGCTGTACCAGCACCAAAATGCCCTCCGCAGTGACGCCAGGCGAAGCGGGCTTGCCGGCAGTACCGCCCGTGCAGCACATCACGGGCGAAGTGCCGCCGCCGGCGCCGCGCGAGTTCCGCGCCGCCTGGGTCTCGACGGTCGCCAATATCGACTGGCCCAGCCGCAGCAATTTGCCTGTCGCCAAGCAGCAAGCGGAAGCGATCGCCATCCTCGACCGCGCCAAGTCCTTGAATCTGAACGCGATTGTGCTGCAGGTGCGTCCCAGCGCGGACACGATTTACCCGTCGCAACTGGAGCCATGGTCGGAATACCTGACGGGCAAGCAAGGCCAGCCACCGCTGCCCCTGTATGACCCGCTGGCCTTCTGGGTGGCGCAGGCGCATGCGCGCGGCCTGGAATTGCACGCCTGGTTCAACCCGTACCGTGCTCGCCACGCGACGGCCAAGTCGCCGCTGGCGCGCGACAGTTTCGCGTCCACCAACCCCGCGTCCGTCAAGCAATACGGCCGCTACCTGTGGATGGACCCGGGCGACGCCGCCGCCTCGAAGCACACGACGGACGTGGTGCTCGACGTGGTGCGCCGCTACGATATCGATGGCGTGCACATCGACGACTACTTTTATCCGTATCCGATCGACGCGCCTGGCGCCGGTGCCGGTGCGGAAACGGCCGCGCTGGACGCGGGCAATGGTGGCGCCAAGCGTGAACTGCCGTTTCCCGATGAACCTTCCTGGCAGCAATATCTGCTGGCCGGCGGCCAGCTGGACCGCGCTTCGTGGCGCCGCCAGAACGTCAACCAGCTGATCGAAGCCTTGTATACAGGCATCCACCGCGAAAAGAGCTGGGTGCGTTTCGGCATCAGCCCGTTCGGCATCGGCCGCCCCGACCGCCGCCCTGCCGGCATCGTCGGCTTCAGCCAGTACGACAAATTGTATGCGGATGCGGAACTGTGGCTGGCCAAGGGCTGGCTCGATTACCTGTCGCCGCAGCTGTACTGGCCCGTGGCGCAGGCGCCGCAGGCGTTTGGCGTGCTGCTCGACTACTGGCTGGCGCAAAATCCGTATGGCCGCCACGTGTGGCCCGGTTTATACACGAGCCGCATCGACAATTCCGCCAAGTCCTTCACGCCGCAAGAGATCATCAAGCAGATCGAAGTGACGCGCACGCGCCCCGGCGCGAATGGACAAGTGCATTTCAGCATGGTGCCGCTGATGCAGAACCGCAAGGGTGTCAGCGAGCAACTCAAGGCGAGCGTGTATCAAAGCCCGGCCCTGATTCCCGCCACGCCATGGCTGGGCAAGGAAGCGCCCGGTACGCCCGTGCTGGCCTTGCGCCGCGATTCCACCAGCCTGAACGTCAAATTGACGTCGGGCGGCGGCAAACCCGTGGCCCAGTACGCCGTCTGGGCCCGCTACGGCGAAGACTGGCGCTTCACCGTGGTCACGGGCGTGCAGGCTGAACTGACCCTGGTTGATGATGCCATCGGTAAAGTCAATGCGGTGGTGGTCAGCGCCGTGGACCGTCTCGGCAATGAAAGCCCCCGCGTCACCGTGCGCGCACCGTTTACGGCCGCCGCCAAGTAACTTTGCCGGTTCACCGGTAGTCCATAACCTGCAGGCATGAAACATGCGCAAGCTTTCATGCCTGCAAGCTTCGCTTGGCTTTACACTCATGCCATGATTTCCTTCCCTGCAACCAATACTGACACTGCCGTGCTCGGGCTGGGCATCGATGCGGGCGGCACGCAGACGCGCTGGGCCCTGGCCACCGCCGACGGCGCCATCGTGGCCGACGGCGCCGTGGAAGGCTTGTCTGCCTTGCAAATGAGCAGCGAGGCGGGCCGCGCGGTCGTGCATGCCACGTTTGCAACATTGTGCAAGCAAGTGCTGGCCGTCGGCCAGCCGCGCGCCGTCGTGGCGGGCTTGACGGGCTTTGGCGGCGATGATGTTGTGCTGGCGCAAACCTTGGCCGCGCTGCTGGCGCTGGACGCCGCCCACGTCAGCCTGGGCAACGACATTGAAATCGCCTATCGCGACAGTTTTGAACCTGGCGAGGGTTATCTGGTCTACGCAGGCACGGGCTCGATTGCCGCCTGGATCGATGCGGAGGGCGTGTTTCACCGCGCGGGCGGGCGCGGCGTGCTGCTCGACGATGGCGGCGGCGGCTACTGGATCGCGCGCGAAGCCCTGCGCCACATCTGGCGCCGCGAAGACGAGGCGCCCGGCAGCTGGCAAGCCTCGCCCATGGCCAGGGCCGTGTTCGCGCATATCGGCGGCAGCGACTGGTCGCTGTCGCGCGCCTTCATGTATGGCCAGGACCGGGGCGCCATCGGCCGGCTGGCGCTGGCCGTGGCCGCCAGTGTGGATGCCGACCCGCTGGCGCTGGACATCTTGCAGCGCGCGGGGCAGGAACTGGCGCGCCTGGCGCTGGCCCTGACGGCGCGCCATGGCCCCCGTCCCGTGGTGCTGGCCGGGCGCGCGGCGCAGTTGCACCCGGCCATCGCGGCTGCCATGCGGGCCGCTTTGCCTGTATCGTTGATGATGGAGCAAAAAGTTGCCCGTTCGCATGAGGCCGCTGCCAAGGTGGCGGCCAGGACGGCCAGCGTATTGGCAAGAACTGACTATTTTATTAACCCGAACACGGATCTTTCATGAAAAAAATCGCCCTCGCCCTGCTGGTGGCACTGCTTTCCGCCTGTAGCACGCCCGCGCCGCACCTCGACCATAGCTTGACGGCGCGCAGCCAGAGCCCGCGCGTGAAATTCATCGTCATCCATTACACGGTCAGCGACCTGCCCCGCTCGATCAAGATCCTGACGGAACAAGTGGTCAGCAGCCATTATTTGCTGACGGACACGGACAAGCCGAAGTTTTATGTACTCGTTGACGAATCGCGCCAAGCCAACCACGCGGGTGTGAGTAACTGGAAGACTTATACACAGTTAAATGTCAGCTCGATCGGCATCGAGATCGTCAATCCTGGCTACAAGGACACGCCGGAAGGCCGCCTCTGGTATCCCTTCCCCCAGGCACAGATCGATGAGCTGATTCCGCTGTTGAAAGATATCCAGGCCCGCTACAACATCGCGCCGGAAAACATCCTCGGTCATAACGAGATCGCCCCGCAGCGCAAGCAGGACCCGGGACCGCTGTTTCCATGGCGCCAGCTGGCCGATGCGGGCCTGATCGTCTGGCCCGATGCCAACCGTGTCGCCGCGCAGCGCCTCATTTTTGAGCAGCAAGTACCGGATGCCGTCTGGTTCCAGAAAAAGCTGGCCCAGCACGGCTATGCGACGCCGCAGACGGGCGTGTTCGACGAAGCAACGCGCAATGTGCTGATCGCCTTCCAGATGAAATACCGCAATACGCGCTTTGACGGCATGCCCGATGGCGAGACGGCAGCCTTGCTGGAAGTGCTGACGACGCCGGCCACAGCTGTTGCAACAAAGTAGCATGGCCGTTCCAGCCCATGACTTTTTCTTATATGCTGAACATTGACGGCCCACGGGGCCAGGCAAGGTAAAGGAATAGCTCATGCGGCTGCGTCATATCGAAGTATTTCACGCCATCATGCAAGTTGGCACCATCAGCGGCGCGGCCCAGGTGCTGCATATCTCGCAGCCGGCCGTGACCAAGGTCTTGCAGCATTGTGAATTGCAACTGGGCATGCCGCTGTTCGAGCGCGTGCGGGGCAAGCTGTACCCGAAACCGGAAGCGCACCGCCTGTTTGTCGAAACGGAAAAGCTCAACCGCGATTTATTGGGCATCCGCCGCTTGGCGGCCAGCCTGAAGGGCCATGCGGTGGAAACCATCCGTCTGGTGTCCACGCCGACGATCGCCATCAGCGTCTTGCCGTTTGCCATGACCGAGTGGCGGCGCGACTTTCCCCATACACGTTGCCAGCTGGCCACCCATCACACGGGCGAGATCGTCAATACCCTGCGCCTCGGAGAAGCGGACCTGGCTGTGTCGCTGCAAGACCCGCGCCATCCGGGCATCGTGGCCGAACCGCTGGCGCACGGCGTCATGACGGTGATCGCCCCGGCCGGCACCTGGCATGCGGCCGATTGCGGCACGCCGTTGACGGCGCATGGCCTCAATGGTGAGCTGATCGGCCATGCCGACAACGATCCGCTGGGCGAACTGGTGGTGGCCGCCTGCGAGGCGCAGGACATCCATCCCGTGTTTTCCACCGTGGTGCAGACGTATCAAATCGCCCGTTCCCTGGTGGAAGCGGGCGCTGGCATGGCCGTGGTCGACCCGTTTACGGCCGCCTCCGGCTCGCCCGAGCGCCTGCAGCGCCGTCCCTGGGCGCCCACGATACCGATCCAACTGTATTTATTGACGGCGAGCCACTCGCCGCTGTCGCATGGCGCGCGGCGCCTGGCCGACAGCATCGGCGTGGCGGCGCGCAACTGCCTGGAAAGAGGAGTCTGATGTCTGTTGCAAGTTTGCAATTGGAAGCGGTCGGCAGCGATCCGCAATTTCGCCACCTGAGCAGCATCGCCGGCATCGCCGTCGACTTGCGCTATGCCACGCCCGACAATTTCGTCGGCCGCGACTTATACAGCCCCATCGATTGCGCCTGGCTGCACCGCGACGCGGCCGCCGCCTTGGAGCGCGCCGTGGCCTGGCTGGCCGTACAGCGCCCCGATCATCATCTGTTGGTGCTCGACGCGCTGCGCCCGCAGCGGGTGCAGCAGCAATTGTGGGATGCGCTGCAGGGAACGGAATTGCTCGGCTACATCGCCGAACCGTCGCGCGGCTCCATCCACTCGTTCGGCATGGCGCTCGACATCACCATCGTCGGGCCGGACGGCCAGGAACTGGACATGGGCACGGGTTTCGACGACCTGAGTGAACGCTCACACCCTGCGCTGGAACTGGTGTTGCTGGAGAAGGGGGAAATTACGGAGGAGCAAGTGGCACATCGACGCTTGCTGCGCGACGCCATGTTCCAGGCGGGTTTCTTCGGCATCAACAGCGAATGGTGGCATTTCGACTGCGGCGACCGGGTGCTGGTGCGCCAGACCTACACCCGGGTACTCTGATTAGAAGACCTTTAAGCCTTTCAGCATCACGATGAGGATCAGCACGGGCGAGACAAAGCGCAGCAGGAACAGCAGCACATGCGCCAGGGTTTGATTCTGCAACTGGCCGTGATTGCTGATCGCCTCGATGAAATGCTGCTTGCCCCAGGCCCAGCCCGTAAACAAGGCAATCGCGATGCCGCCCACGGGCAGGAAGATATTCGACGAGACGAAGTCGAACAGATCAAACATATTCAAATTGAATAGCTTGAAATCCGCCAGGGTGCTGTTGCTCAGCGCGCACACGGAACCGAGCACGGCCAGCAGCAGCATGGTCACCACGGTGGCCTTGGTGCGCGTCCAGCCAAAGCGCTCATGGAAGATCACCACGGGCACTTCCATCAGCGACAGCATCGCCCCCGTGGCGGCCACGGCGGCCAGGATGAAGAACACCACCATCAGCACTTGTCCCATCGGGATTTGCGAAAACACGGCGGGAATCGTGATGAACACCAGCGACGGTCCCGCACTGGGAGCGAAGCCAAACGTGAACACGGCGGGGAAGATGGCGATGCCGGCCAGCATGGAGACGCCGAGGTCGGCCGCCATCACGCGCAAGGTGGTCACGGGAATATTCTGGTCGTCACGGAAATAGCTGCCGTAGGTCATCATCGTGCCCATGCCGACGGACAATTTAAAGAAGGCCAGGCCCATGGCCGTCAGCACGACGGAAGCCGTCAGCTTGGAAAAATCAGGACGGAACAGGAAGGCCAGGCCTTCGCCTGCTTTATCGAGCGACAGGCTGACCGCGCACAGCAGGAGTAACAGCAGGAACAGCAGCGGCATCAGCTTCTTGGCAATCGCCTCGATGCCCTTGGTCACGCCCAGCATCAATATGCCGCCGATAAACAGCAGCACGCCCCATTGCCACAACAGCGATTGCAAAGGATTGCTGATCAGCGAGGCGAAAGCCGCTTCCGTCACCAGCTTGTCGCTGCTCAAGATGGAGCCGTCGATGGCCTTGGCGATATAGGCAAACACCCAGCCCACCACTTCCGAATAAAACGCGACGATCAGGAAGGCGGCGACCATGCCGATGAGGCCTACCAGCCACCAGGGCTTGCCCTTGGGCGCCAGCCGTTCCATGGTGGAGATGGGATTGACCTTGGCGCGGCGTCCGAGGGTGATTTCCGCGATCATCACGGGCAATCCCACTAATAAGGTAGCGAGCAGATAGATGAGCAGGAAGCCGGCGCCGCCATTGGCGCCTGTCAGGTAGGGGAATTTCCAGATGTTGCCGAGACCGACTGCGGAACCGAGGGTGGCGGCGAGCACGCCGAAGCCAGTGGTAAAGCCAGCTCGTTTCAGGGTCAGGCCTGATCCTTGAGCTTGTTGTTTCATGGTGAATCTTCTATGTATGGACGCGGATTTGCGCTGAGGGGGCGAAATTGTAGCAGTTCGATGCAATTCGCCCGGAAAAGCCTTGCTTCCGCTGGGGCGCTTTGCTATAGTTCGCCTCCCCAATGAGACGCAGCAGTTTGCGAAACAACGGGATCACTGGAAACGGTGAGGGTAGTAAAAAGAAGGAGTTGACGGATTTAGCGAAATGCTTCATACTCTTCCTTCTTCGCAGCTGACAAACACAACGCTTTGTCGATAGCGCGAAAGTAGCACCGAATACCGTTCTTTAACAATTAACAGTCGATAAGTGTGGACATTTGATGTAGTGCAGCGCCGATCTTCGGATTGGCGTCATACTTAAAATATCAAATGTTCACAAGAAATAATGAAA
This sequence comes from Janthinobacterium sp. TND4EL3, assembly GCF_900156175.1. GTDB lineage: Bacteria > Pseudomonadota > Gammaproteobacteria > Burkholderiales > Burkholderiaceae_D > Janthinobacterium. The sequence goes on along the minus strand of NZ_FTMV01000001.1, from coordinate 187 downwards.
TAGGACGCTTCGCAAGAAGTGGCCTGTCAGTTTTTTGAGTGAGCAAACACCTCGCAATGCGAGGGGTTTGAACTAGTTAAATAGTTCGACCATGCCGGTAAAACGGCAAAGTAACAGAGATTAAACTGAAGAGTTTGATCCTGGCTCAGATTGAACGCTGGCGGCATGCCTTACACATGCAAGTCGA
>NZ_FTMV01000020.1 GCF_900156175.1 Janthinobacterium sp. TND4EL3 | reverse complement strand
AGTGAAAGATCAGATTGGAACAGTGTACGCAAAACCTGCCTGGCCTTGAAGAGTGGCCAACTACGCATAGGTACATGATCCCACGAATCTAAACAGTTATTGTCTATACAGTCGTTTGACGACTATTGCACCAGATGGAAGTCTGCCCGCTTTCACGGTGGGACAAATTTGGAATCCCTATCCACGCTATTACTGCGCAGCATTCGCTTTTTCCATCCTCCCATACCTGCTTTCCCGTCAGCTTCCCTTGCGGGTCGCCTGCCGTATGACTTGTAGCTGCCAAGCTACGGCAGGAAATCAGGCTTACCACGTTCCCTGAGATACCAACGCAACTGAATACATTGCGATTGACTGTTTAGAGTCCGCCTATCCCCCGGTGGTGTTAATGACGACGTGTCCCCAGATTCAACAAGGACAACCATCCACGGTACCGTTTTGGTTAGGGCCTGTCAGCAGCTTAGGCCCATCAATATTTACGAGGGTTCAAACGACGATTCACATTACATTACCCTTGCAGCACTCACCTAGCCCCTCAACCGCCTTTCTGCTGGCAGTCTCCGCCTTGCTCACTCGCATGAACAAAACGCCGCATACGAACATGGGGGTACATTGTCTTCGAAGCTTCACACCCCACCGTTGCCAGTGACGCATGTTCGAATAGGTGACAGATGGTCGTGCATCCGGTCGTAGCACCTGATAATTCGGGTACGACAAGGTATCTCAGAGCTTGCGCTCTATACATAGCAACTGCTGCCTGCTTAATGTCTCAAATGCCATTGCTGGCTTGCCATGAACGTCTGCGCGGAAGGCGTACGTTCCAGTTTCACGGGTATATACCGTTCGTTGTTTGGAGGCAACACAATTCCGCCTTGTGGGCGAATTTTCGACGCAAGGAAGCGCATGGGACAGGAAAACCTGTGCATGAACGTCGGATACGTGAAGATTGTTTGAGTGTGGATTTGATCTGAACTGTATCGTTTCCGCTGGGCGGAGTTATACAGCCGACGCTAACATCCTGTAAAAATCAAGGACTTAGCGCATGTTTGCAGGTTTTGTTGCTTGTAAATCAATGCCGCATAGCGACCAATTAGCGACTACGTGTCGCACTGAATCCCTTATTATATGGGAATCTGTGCGACACGCCTTAAAGCTCGGGTAGCTGGCCCCGGTCGCAACGTAGCAGTAACGGCTGGCAGCGCAGGAACTGCGCAGGCAAATCCCCGGTTTACCAGCGATAAAACAGTGAGGGACTCCCCGGAGTACCCATTCTTGGCAAGACAAGACACGCTACGAGAAGGTGCCTTGTCAGTCTTATACGCCCGCCGAATCACCGGCGAGTCGCGATTCCTTTGCCTGTTTTCTTTACATAAAACATTGAAACTGTAGTTTATTTGCAAAGCTTGTGGATATTTTACATTTGCTTACAATTTTCTATATTTCAACAGTTCTCTGCAAGACTCGGTTTTCTCTCAGCTGAGTCATACCCGAGTAAAACTCTTCGATATCTTGTCATGCTTCAGTGTTGCAACTGCTGCCATGACCGGATGTACGACCATCTGTCACCTACTTGAGTGTGCGTCGCCGGTAACGGCGGGGTGCAAAGCCTCAGGGACAACGTACCCCCATTCTGTTCCGGCAGCCCGGCGTGCGAACGCCTGGCTGGAGACTGCGAGCAGCGATGCGGTCCAGGGGCTAGGTGAAACGCTGAGTGATCCCAACTCATACGGGTTTCGCAAAAATCGCTCAACGGCCGATGCGATGTCGCAAATTTTTCTCCAGACCTGCCGGAAAGTCTCGGCAACCTGGGTGTTGGATGCGGATATCGAAGGTTTTTTCGACAATATCAACCATCAATGGCTGGTCGACAATGTCTTCATGGATAAGTTGATCCTGCCTGAATGGCTGAAATCCGGGGTAGTCGACCGGAAGCGATGAATGGCAACCACAGCTGGAACGCCACAGGGCGGCATCATCCGCCCTGCCCTTGCGAATTGGACGTTGAACGGGCTGGAGACTGAACTGATTGCGCACCTCGGTGCGAAATTCGGCAAGTCCAAGGCAGGCAAGCTCAAAGTCGGTGTCGTGCGATATGCGGACGATTTTGTCCTTACCAGTGGATCGAAGGAATTGCTGAAGACGGAAATCAAGCCTTGGATAGAAGCATTTCTTGCAGTCAGGGGATTGCGTCTGTCCAGTGCCAAAACCAAGATCGTGCACATCGATGAGGGCATCGACTTCCTGGGGTGGAACTTCCGAAAATATTCCGGGACACTGCTCATCAAGCCAAGCAAGAAGAACATGAAGGCGTTCTATGAAAAGCTGAGGAAGACGATCAGCGACAACATCGGGGCGAAGCAGGAGAATCTCATTCGACTGCTGAACCCCATGCTGCGGGGCTGGGCGCAATATCACAGCCCTGTCGTCGCCAAGGAGGCGTTTTCGACGATGGAGTCGCTGCTGTACTGGCGGCTTCGTCGCTGGGCCATGCGCAGGCATCCGAAGAAAACCGACAGTTGGATACGCGACCGATACTGGCGCCCAACCGAGAGTGGAAATCGGGGGTTTGCAGCGGACGTTGTCACAAAGAATGGCAATAAGGCCATGAAGGAACTGTACTCGTTACCAGGTACAGCGATTCCGCGTCACACGAAGATCAAGGGCGGCTATCCCCCCTACGATCCGCAATGGGAACTGTACGGCGAAACCCTTGGGCAGGAACGCAAGTTGAAAAACATGTCTTACCGGCGCGAGTGGGCCAGGCTCTACCTCGACCAACGTGGCTTGTGCGCTCTGTGTGGATACGAGATGAACATGGAAACCGGATGGCATGACCACCACATAGAACACCGTGTGGCAGGTGGTTCCGAGGCCCTTGGAAATCGCGTATTATTGCACCCAAATTGCCATATAAATGTGCACGCAAACGATTTACACGTTGCGAAGCCGGTCCCTGCATAGGGACTTTTATTATGCTTGAGCCGTGTGCGGTGAAAGTCGCACGCACGGTTCTTAGGGGGGAGAGCTTCCAGCAATGGGCGTCTCCTACCCTCCGCACCATCAACCCGATTCCACAGGCCGCTTAATGTCATTCTCCCCCAATTCCCCTGCCGCGCCGGCCTCCGCCGACGCTCGCCTGACCCTGTTGAAAGCCTGGTTGGCCCCGCTTAACCTCGTTTCACCCGATTCCGCCCGCCCCGCCTCCAGCGATGCGAGCTTCCGCCGCTACTACCGCCTCGATGTACTGCCAGGCAGTGCAAACTTGCCAGGAAGTACACTGATCGCCATGGATGCGCCGCCCGAGCGCGAAAATGTACCCGCCTTTGTCAAGGTGGCCGGCTTGCTGAAAGGCGCCGGCGTGTCCGTGCCCGACATCATCGCGCAAGACCTGGAGCAGGGCTTCCTGCTGCTGTCCGACCTGGGCACGACCACGTATCTGGACGCCCTGAACCACGACAACGCCAGCGTGCTGTACGCCGAAGCGCTGGAATCCTTGATGAAAATCCAGCTGGCCAGCGCCCCCGACGTGCTGCCCGAATTCGACCGCGCCTTCATCCTGCGCGAAATGAATCTGTTCCCCGAATGGTTTATCGGCAAGCACCTGGGCGCCACCTTGACGGATGTGCAACAAGCCCAGCTGGACAAGGTCTTCGAAGCCATCACGGCGAACATCTTGTCGCAACAACAAGTATTCATGCACCGCGACTACCATTCGCGCAATTTGATGCACATCAACGATGGCTCCATCCCGAATCCCGGCATCCTCGATTTCCAGGACGCCGTCTTCGGCCCCGTCACCTACGACATCGCCTCGCTGCTGCGCGACGCGTATATCCAGTGGGACGAAGAGCTGGTGCTGGACTGGGTGATCCGCTACTGGCAACGCGCCAAGCAGCTGGGCTTGCCGGTGAATCCCGATATCGACGCCTTCTACCGCGATTTCGAATTCACGGCCCTGCAGCGCCACCTGAAAATCCTCGGCCTGTTCGCGCGCCTGAACTACCGCGACGGCAAGGACCTGTACATGGGCGACCTGCCGACCGTGCTCGACTATGTGCGCAAGACGGCCAACCGCTACACGGAACTCAAGCCGCTGGTGCGTTTGCTCGATGCACTGGAGAATAAAACGCCCCAGGTCGGTTATACCTTCTAGGCACTTTCCCGCTGCGCGGCCTGTCCGCGCAGCCGACTTACCGATACTGAAAACGACTACCCATGAAAGCCATGATCTTTGCCGCAGGCCGCGGTGAACGGATGCGTCCGCTCACCGACACCTGCCCCAAACCGCTGCTGAAAGTGCGCGGCCGCCCGCTGATCGTCTGGCATGTGCTGAACCTGGTGCGCGCCGGCATCACGGACATCGTCATCAACCATTCGCACCTGGGCCATCTGATCGAGGAAACCCTGGGCGACGGCAGCGCGTATGGCGCGCGCATCGCGTATTCGCCCGAGACTACTCCGCTGGAAACGGCGGGCGGCATCGCCCAGGCCCGCCATTTGCTGGGCGAGGAACCGTTCGTGGCCATTTCCGGCGATATCTATTGCCCCTACTTTGATTTCACGCAAGTACTCGATGTGCTGGCCGACAAGGATGTGCTGGGCACGCCGTATCCGGCCGACCAACGCGACATCGCCTGGACTTACCTGGTACCCAATCCCGACTTCCATCCCAAGGGTGACTTCGGCCTGACCTTGTTCTCGATCAACAACACGGACGAGACCAAATGGACCTTCGCCAATATCGGCGTCTACCGTCCTGAAATGTTCGACGGCATCCAGGCAGGCAGCCACGCCAGACTCGGCGATTTGCTGCGCCAGTACGCGGACCAGGGCCGCGTGGGCGGCGAAGTCTACACTGGCGATTGGACCAACGTAGGCACGCCGCAGCAGCTTGACGCGCTCAATGGCGTGACGCCCAAGGCGCCGGCGGCATGATGGCCAATTACGCGGCACGGCGCGCGGCGCTGCTGGCGCAGATGCTGCCGGGCAGCGTGGCCTTCCTCGCCACCGCGCCCGAAGTGCCGCGCAACAGCGATTGCGACTATCCGTATCGCCATGACAGCTATTTTTACTACCTGAGCGGCTTTACGGAACCCGACAGCGCGCTGGCGCTCGTGGCCGCCAGCGCCACGGCGCCCGCGCGCGCCATCCTGTTTTGCCGCCCAAAGAATGCGGAGCGCGAAATCTGGGACGGCTTTCGCCACGGCCCCGAGGCGGCGCGCACCGCGTTCGGCTTCGACGCCGCCTTTCCCATCGAGGAGCGCGACGTGGAAATGGCGCGCCTGCTGGCCGACGCGCCGGCCCTGTATTACGCGCTGGGCGGCAGCCTCGACGCGCAAGTCAGGGGCTGGCTGCACGGTGTGCGGCAAAAGGCCCGCAGCGGCGTTACGGCGCCCGCCATGGCGATTGACGTCAACGGCATGCTCGACGCCATGCGCCTGCTGAAAGACCCGCAGGAGCTAAGCCTGATGCGCCGCGCGGCCGCCATTTCCAGCGCGGGCCACGCGCGGGCCATGCGCGCGGCACGGCCCGGCATGCATGAATATGCGCTGGAAGCGGAACTGCTGTACGAATTTCGCCGCAGCGGCGCGCAATTTCCCGCCTACTCGTCCATCGTGGCCGGCGGCGACAACGCCTGCATCCTGCACTACAGCGCCAACAATGCGGTACTCAAGGATGGCGAGCTGGTATTGATCGACGCCGGCTGCGAACTCGACGGCTACGCCTCCGACATCACGCGCACCTTTCCCGTCAATGGCCGTTTCAGCGGCCCGCAGCGGGCGCTGTATGAACTGGTGCTGGCGGCGCAGCAGGCGGCCCTGGACGTGGTGCGTCCCGGCTTGCCGCACAGCGCCATCCACGAAGCAGCCGTGCAGGTGCTGGCGCAGGGCATGCTGGATTTGAAACTGCTGGACCGGCAAAAATGCGGCAGCGCGCAGGACGTTATCGCCGACAAGGGCTATGCGCCGTTCTACATGCACGGCACCAGCCACTGGCTGGGCATGGACGTGCACGACGTGGGCGCCTACCGCGACACGGGCGCGCCCGGCAAGCCATGGCGCGCGCTGGAAGCTGGCATGGTGCTGACGGTGGAGCCGGGCATCTACGTGCGCCCCGGCGCGGGCGTGCCGGAACAGTTCTGGCACACCGGCATCCGCATCGAGGACGACGTGCTGGTCACGCCGCAAGGCCATGAAGTCTTCAGCACGGCGCCCAAAAGCGTCGCTGAAATCGAACAACTGATGACACAGGATTAACGCAGCAGCATGCATACACCGTCCACTTTCGATCTCGCCATCTGCGGCGCCGGCCCCGTCGGCATGGCGCTGGCCGCCCTGCTGGTACAACGGGGCCAGAGCGCCGCCGGCATCGCCCTGCTCGACGCCAAGTCCATCGAACAGGCCAAACGCGACCCGCGCACCATCGCCCTGTCGTATGGCAGCCGCCAGATCCTCGCGGAAGCGGGTGCCTGGCCCGTGGAAGCGACGCAGATCCACCAGATTCACGTCTCGCGCCGCGGCCAGTTCGGGCGCAGCCTGATGGACCGTGAAGAACATGGCGTCGAGGCGCTCGGCTATGTGGCCCGTTACGGCGCCGTCGTCAGCGCGCTGGCCGACGTGTGCGAGCGCCTGGGCGTGGCCAGCCTGCGTCCGGCGCTGGTCACGGGCAGCGTGGAAGATGCCGATGGCGTGTCCGTGCAGATCGAACAGGCGGGCGCCGCGTCACATTTGCGCGCCAGCCTGCTGGTACAGGCCGAGGGCGGCCTGTTCGGCCAGCAGCCGGAACGCGCCGTCAGCCGCGATTATGGCCAAAGCGCCATCATCGCCCACGTGCATGTCAGCGCGCCCATCGACCACCGTGCCTTTGAACGCTTCACGGACGACGGCCCGCTGGCCCTGCTGCCCCAGGACAACGGCTACGCGCTGGTCTGGTGCGTGCCGCCCACGCGCGCCGAACAATTGCTGGCGCTCGACGACGCCGCTTTCCTGGCGCGGCTGGGCGCCGCCTTCGGCAGCCGCCTCGGACGTTTTACCCGCACATCGGCGCGCCTGGCCTATCCGCTGGGCCTGAACGCGCAGGCGGGCGGCACGGCGCGCACGGTCGCCATCGGCAATGCGGCGCAGACGCTGCACCCGGTGGCGGGACAAGGCCTGAACCTGGGCTTGCGCGACGCCGCCGTGCTGGCCCGCGTGCTGGCGCAGGACAGCAGCCCGGCCGGCCTGGAGCGCTACGCCAGCCTGCGCCAGGCCGACCGGGGGCTGACGGTGCGCGTCACCGACACCATGGCGCGCATTTTTACGGGCAGCGCGCCCACGCAAGGCTTGCTGGGCCTGTCGCTGGGTTTGCTGGACGCCTTCAGCCCGGCGCGCAGGAGCCTGGCTGAACTGATGATGTACGGCCGCCGCTGAAATATTGACAATAAAGAAAGGGCACGGGCGAAAAAGAAACAGGCGGGCGATCCGGCATGGAGTAAACGGCCCGCGGATGCGACAATGGCTGTCACCTGGATTTTGGCGACCGTTCCATGACAGACGCATTGCCCGCAGCACCGCCTGCCGTACTTTCCGAAGTACTCTTTTCCCGCTTGCTGGAAGACGCCCTCGACGCCGTCATCATCATCGACGAGCAGTGCCGCATCCGCTACATCAATGGCGCCATGCAGGCGCTGTCCGGCTATGCCAGTGGAGAATTGCTGGGCCAGACCCTGAACGGCCTGCTGCCCGACGCCGTCGCCTCGCAGCACGACAACCTCGTCATCAACTACATCCGCAGCTCGCGCCAGTCCAGCGTATTGGGGAAAATCCGCGAATTCGCCATCCGCCACCGCAATGCACAGATGATCCCCATCGAAATGAAGGCGCTGGACCTGGGCGTGGTGGACGGCATGCGCTATTTCGGCGCCTTCCTGCTCGACGTGCGCGAGCGACGTGAACTGGCGGCCAAGAATGCCAGCCTGCTGGCGCAACTGGAACAGCAAGCGCTGCACGACGCCCTCACCTCGCTGCCGAACCGGCGCGCCTATGAAGCGCAGGCCGAGCAGGCCATGGCGCGCGCGGCGCGCAGCGGCGCCGCGCTGACGGTGGGCGTGGCCGACCTCGACCATTTCAAGAAAATCAACGACCGCCATGGCCATGCCGTGGGCGACGCCGTGCTGCGCAACGTGGCGCAAGTGCTGCGCGACACGGGCCGCGTCACCGACGTGGCGGCGCGCATGGGCGGCGAGGAATTCGGCCTGCTGTTTCCCGACGCGACCTTGCCACAGGCGCAAATGGTGGCCGAGCGCATCCGCGCGGCCGTGGCCGCTGCCGTCACGGTGCTGCCCGACGGCTCCCCGCTGCATGTCACCATCAGCATCGGCCTGGCGCCGCTGGCGCGAGGCGCCAGCATGGACGCGGCCATGTCGGAAGCCGACAAGGCCCTGTACGTGGCCAAGCACCAGGGCCGCAACCAGGTCATGGCGGCACTCGCCGCCGAGTAAGAAGGCTATGTCACCGTCAGGTGTGGGAATGCTCCCACCGTTGCTTTCAATAACGCTTCTGGCGAGCGGATGCGTCTGGCGTCGAGGATCCAGCGCCATCCCAGGTAATTCGGCAGGTAGCGCGTCGCCACGCCGTGAAAGGGCCGCAGCCATGCGCGCAGGCGGCTGTGATAAGCGTTGACGTTCTGCACATGGGCGGCGCCCTGCACGCGGATACCGGTGCGCAAGTTGACGGCCTCGTGGCTGATGCCCGCTTCCGCAGCGAAATCCCGATAGGCGGCATGGCCATCGGTAACCAGCAAGACATCATGATCCATGACGGGCAACAAACAGCGCTGCAGCTGCAGCTGCGTCAGCGCCCCTTTGCCCGTGACGAAACCGAGGGTCTGGCCCGTGCGGTCGCGCGCCACCACGATGCAGACCTGTTCACTGGAAATGCCGCGCTGGCGGGCATGGCCGCCCCGGCGGCGTGCCGGACGCGCCAGATGCCTGGATCCCTTTTCCGATTCCAGCAGATACAGCTCGTCGGCCTCGGCGATGCCGTGCAGGCGCAGCGGCCGGTCCGTCCTGGCGAGCGTCAAAAACCGGTGGCGCCAGCGGAAGGTGGTGTTGCGGTGCACGTTCAGTTGTCGCGCTGCCTGGCGCACGGAAGCCGATGCCAGCAGGCAATCGGCGTAGGCTAGCCACAGCGATTTATGGCGCAGGCGCGCCAGCGGCGTGCCGGTGAGCGCATTGAAGGTGCGCCCGCACGGCACGCAGCGGTAACGCTGCAGTCCGTGCGCATGGCCGTGCCGGTGCGCATGGCTGCTGTGGCAGGCGGGACAAGCCAAATGCGGCTGTGCCACGCTTTCAAGCAATGCGACGGTGGCGTCCTGTGGCGTGTTGCCACGCAGCAGGGCGATGCCTGCCTGCCGCTGGCGGCGGCTCAGCTGGGCAAACTGCGCGATAAAACGGATCCATTTGGCATGCTGCATGGAAGGCTCCTGTTTGTCTGATATAGACAGTCAGACAGCCGGGGCAGAGCAAGATTCCTGGAAATCCCCTATTTAACGGAGACATAGCCAATAAGAACGGCCCGCGCAAGGCGGGCCGTCCGGTCGTCGCCTGCGGCGCTGGCTGGCGTTTATTCGACCGCTTTCAGCATATCCTCGATCACCTTCTTGGCGTCGCCAAACACCATCATCGTGTTCGGCTGGTAGAACAGTTCATTGTCCAGGCCCGCATAGCCGGAGGCCATCGAGCGCTTGTTGACGATGATGCTCTTGGCTTTATACGCTTCCAGGATAGGCATGCCGGCGATCGGCGATTTCGGGTCTTTTGCCGCCGGGTTGACCACGTCGTTCGCGCCCAGCACCAGCACCACGTCCGTCTGGCCGAATTCGCCATTGATGTCTTCCATCTCGAAGACCTGGTCGTACGGCACTTCCGCCTCGGCCAGCAGCACGTTCATATGGCCCGGCATGCGCCCCGCCACCGGGTGGATCGCATATTTGACGGTCACACCCTTGTGCGTGAGCTTTTCCACCAGTTCCTTGAGCGAATGCTGCGCGCGCGCCACGGCCAGGCCATAGCCTGGCACGATGATGACGGTTTCCGCATTGCCCATGATGAAGGCGGCATCGTCGGCCGAGCCCGATTTGACGGGGCGCTGTTCCTGCGCGCCGCCGCTGGCCGCGGCCGGCGCATCGCCGCCGAAGCCGCCGAGGATGACGTTGAAGAACGAGCGGTTCATGGCCTTGCACATGATGTACGACAGGATCGCGCCGGACGAACCAACCAATGAGCCGGCGATGATCAGCATCGAGTTATTCAGCGAAAACCCGATGCCGGCTGCGGCCCAGCCCGAATAGCTGTTGAGCATCGACACCACCACCGGCATGTCCGCGCCGCCGATGGGGATGATGATCAGCACGCCCAGGGCAAAGGCGATCAGGGCCATGATGATGAACGGCGTCCACGCGGGCTGCACGCCATCGGCGAAGCAGAACGCCAGGCCCAGTCCCACCATCACCAGCGCCAGCACCAGGTTGAGCATGTGCTGGCCCTTGAAGCTGACGGGCGCGCCCTGGAACAGGCGGAACTTGTACTTGCCCGACAGCTTGCCGAAGGCGATCACCGAACCGGAAAACGTGATGGCGCCGACAAAGGTGCCGATGAACAGCTCGAAGCGGTTGCCGATGGGCAACGCCTCGCCATGCTTGGCGATATTGAAGGCCCACGGCTCCGACACGGCCGCCACGGCGATGCACACGGCCGCCAGGCCGATCAGCGAGTGCATGGCCGCCACCAGTTCCGGCATCTTCGTCATTTCCACGGTTTTCGCCAGGTAGGCGCCGATGGCGCCGCCCGTGACGATGCCGATGATGACGAGGGTCAAGCCCATGCCGCCCGTCTGCTGTTCCTTGAGTTTCAGGATCAGGGCCACGGTGGTAACGGCGGCAATGGCCATGCCGCTCATGCCGAAGGCATTGCCGCGGCGTGCCGTCGAGGGCGACGACAGGCCTTTCAGGGCCTGGATGAAACACACCGAGGCGATCAGGTACATCATCGTCACCAGGTTCATGGTGACGAAGCTCATGGCGTGACTCATTCTTTCGCTCCTTGCTTGGCTTTCGGTTCTTTCTTACGAAACATCTCGAGCATGCGCTGCGTGACGAGGAAGCCGCCAAACACGTTGACGGCGGCCAGCGCCACGGCCAGCGTGCCAGCCGCCTGCGCCAGCGGACCGTCGGTCAGGCCGGCCGCCAGCATGGCACCGACGATGATGATGGCGGAAATGGCATTGGTGACGGCCATCAGCGGCGTATGCAGCGCCGGCGTGACGGTCCACACGACGTGGTAGCCGACATAGATGGCCAGCACGAAGATGATCAGATTGGTGATGGTGTGACTGATTTCCATGATGTTGTTCTCTCCCTGTGCCGCATTGTTTTCGTAACTTAGTTGCGTAACTTATTTGCGCAAGATCACGCTGTCCGCGCAAACCAGGCTGGCCTTGATGATTTCATCCTCGCGGTCGATCTGCAGCCGGTCGTCCTTGTCGATGATGAGCTTTAAAAAGTCCAGCACATTGCGCGCATACAGGGCCGAGGCATCGGCCGCCACCAGGGTCGCCAGGTTCGGCTCGCCGACGATGTAGACGCCATGCTTGATGACCGTCTTGCCCAGCTCGGACAGCGGGCAGTTGCCGCCCTGCTCCACGGCCAGGTCGACGATGACGGAACCGGGCTTCATGGCCTTCACCGTCTCTTCGGAAATGAGCACGGGCGCGGCGCGGCCGGGGATCAGTGCCGTGGTGATGATGATGTCGGCCAGCTTCGCCCGTTCGTGCACGAGTTCGGCCTGGCGCCGCATCCAGTCGGCCGGCATGGCGCGCGCATAGCCGCCCGCCCCCTTGGCGATCTCCTTTTCTTCATCGGTGAGGAAAGGCACGTCGAGGAACTTGGCGCCCAGCGATTCAACTTGTTCCTTGACGGGCGGGCGCACGTCGGACGCCTCGATGACGGCGCCCAGGCGCTTGGCCGTGGCGATCGCCTGCAAGCCGGCCACGCCCACGCCCATGATCAGCACGCGGGCCGCTTTCACCGTGCCGGCCGCTGTCATCAGCATGGGCATGAAGCGCTGGTAGGTATTGGCCGCCACCATCACGGCCTTGTAGCCGGCAATATTTGCCTGCGAGGACAGCACGTCCATCGACTGCGCGCGCGTGATGCGCGGCACGGCTTCCAGGGCAAAGGCGGACAGCCCGGCCGTGGCCATGGCGGCGATATTGTCCGCGTCAAACGGGTTCAACATGCCGACCAGCACGGTGCCGCCGGCCATCAGGGCCCGTTCCCCGGCATCGGGAGCGCGCACCTTGAGCACGATGGCGCAGCCGTAGGCTTCCTGGGCGGTGCCGATCTGCGCGCCGGCGGCGGCATACGCTTCGTCGGGAATCGACGCTTGCACGCCCGCTCCCGCCTGTACGACGACCTGATGCTTGGCCGCCAGCTTCTTGACTGTCTCGGGCGTCGCTGCCACCCGGGTCTCACCGGGCCGCGTTTCGGCCGGTATGCCTATCCTCATGATGCCTCCGCAAATTGATAAACTGACTAGAATCTAACACGGAAAGCAGCGCGTTAAACGTTTGTGAACCAGCAACTTTTAGTCGTACGACACTAATTTCATCAGCATCCCACGATTCGTTTCACCATGCGGCGCAGCGACCATATTGTGGGAAGGGTGTGTCAATCTCACCACAGTCGAGCCAGCGTGCGCGCTTGTTTTGACCACAGGGAAAGCCTATATTAGCGGGCGTTTCCTGCCGCCTTGCCGACCAAGCCCCCCATGCTAGTGCGCTCCCCGGGAAAGACGTAAGTACCTCCCACCGCTATTTGCTAAAACGTTGTCATTTATCAATATGTCCGCGCAACAGAAGGCCGCGTTCAAACCGCGCGCGCAGAACAAGATAAAATGTCGGCTCTTTCAAGGATGGAATCATGCCGAGAATCTGGAAACCCTCTGTCACCGTTGCCGCCATCGTCGAGCGCGACGGCCTGTTTTTACTGATTGAAGAAGAGACCAGCGAAGGCATCAAGATCAATCAGCCGGCCGGCCACCTCGACCCGTTCGAGTCGCTGGAGCAGGCCGTCATCCGCGAAACGCTGGAAGAAGCGGCCTACGATTTCATCCCCACGGCGCTGGTGGGCATGTACATGTCGCGCTACCAGTCGCTGCGCACGGGCGAGGACGTGACCTATCTGCGCTTCACCTTTTGCGGCACGGCCGGCGCCGAGCATGACCGCCCTCTGGACGAAGGCATCATCCGCACCCTGTGGATGACGCGCGACGAGTTGGCGGCGTGCCAGGAACGCCACCGCAGCCCCCTGGTGCTGCAGTGCGTGGACGAATACCTGGCCGGCCGGCGCGCGCCGCTGGCCCTGCTGCACACGCATACGTCGGTCTTTAACAGCGCATAGACCCGCGCATGGCAACATTATCTAAAGTACACTGGAAAGCAAGATGAGCAAGAAGAAAGTCGTTATCGGCATGTCGGGCGGGGTCGATTCCTCGGTCGCGGCATGGATGCTGAAGGAACAAGGCTATGAAGTCATCGGCCTGTTCATGAAAAACTGGGAAGATGACGACGATTCGGAATACTGCTCGACGCGCCAGGACTGGATCGACGCGGCCAGCGTGGCCGACGTCATCGGCGTCGACATCGAAGCCGTCAATTTCGCTTCCGAGTACAAGGACCGCGTCTTCGCCGACTTCCTGCGCGAATACCAGGCCGGCCGCACGCCGAATCCGGACGTGCTGTGCAACGCCGAGATCAAGTTCAAGGCTTTTCTTGACCACGCCATGACCCTGGGTGCCGACCTGATCGCCACCGGCCACTATGCGCGCGTGCGCCAGGCGCCGACCGACGCGGGCCGTTATGAACTGCTCAAGGCCGTCGACGCCAGCAAGGACCAAAGCTACTTCCTGCACCGCCTGAACCAGGCGCAGTTGTCCAAGACTTTATTTCCGCTCGGTGAAATCCCGAAGACGCAGGTGCGCCAGATCGCCGAGAAGCTGGCCCTGCCGAACGCGCAAAAGAAGGATTCGACGGGTATCTGTTTTATTGGCGAGCGCCCGTTCCGCGAATTCCTGAACCGCTACCTGTCGTACAAGCCGGGCCCGATGAAGACGGCCGACGGCAAGACCGTGGGCGAACACGTGGGACTGAGTTTCTATACGCTGGGCCAGCGCAAGGGCATCGGCATCGGCGGCGTGAAGTCGTACCAGAACGCGGACGGCAGCAGCGACGCCTGGTACGTGGCGCGCAAGGATATCGCCAACAACACCCTGTGGGTGGTGCAGGGCCATGACCACCCGTGGCTGCTGTCGCCGGCCTTGACGGCCGACCAGGCCAGCTGGGTGGCAGGCAGCGCGCCGCAGGCAGGCGCCTTGAGTGCCAAGACGCGCTACCGCCAGGCCGACGTGGCTTGCCAGTTATTGCCGGATGGAAACGAACACTTCAGCCTGGCCTTTGACCAGGCACAATGGGCCGTCACGCCGGGCCAGTCAGCCGTGTTGTATGATGGGGATGTTTGCCTCGGTGGCGGCATCATCGCCAGCGCGACGGGCACGCCCTGATCATGGTCTGAAAGGATACGCTGATGCACGCACTGCACGCCCGGATTGTCACAGTATGGAATGCCTTTCCCGTAGTCCTGCAGGCCAGCTTGCTGCTGGGCGCCACGGCGTACTTTTTGCTGCATCTCGGAAAGTCATTGGGCCAGGCACTGTATTACCTGACCCACTGACGCCTGACCATGCCAGCAGTTCAGTCGGGCTGCTTGGTCGATTGCGCAGCGGCGGCCAGCGCCTGCTGCTGCTTGCGCACCATGGCAATGACCGTATTGCGCACGGTTTTCAGGACCGTGTCGGCCATGAAGGGTTTCACGATGAAGCCCGACACGCCCATGGCGTGGGCCGCCTGCAGCGAGGCCGCGTCGATGCCGCCCGAAACCATGAAAATAAGCGTCTTCGGGTACTGGGCGCGGATGGTTTGCACCACATTGCTCCCATCTTCCACCTGCTCGCGCGCGATGCAGACGAAATGCGGATGGTGCTTGACCAGCAGCGCCAATCCCAGCGCGCTGGTATGTGTCTGCCCGCAGACATCGTAGCCGCCATCGGTCAGGACCGTATTCAGCAGGCCGCGCGCCACGGCGCTGCTATCGATCAGGACTGTCTTTAACATCATGATTACATCCCTTGCTTGATTGTTCTTGTGTTACGCCGGCGCTTACTTCTCCCACGCCAGCTTGTTCCAGGTCACGCCTAAGGTCACGTCAGTCTTGAGTTCGACCAACTTTCTTGAAAGATACAGTATTTCCCGCTCTTTTCGCAGGCTTTCACCGAGCGCACCGGGCAAAATCCCTGCGCCAGCCATCACGGCATCGATATTGCCGTAGGCGCGCAACAGTTTCGCCCCCGTCTTCAGGCCGATCTTCGACACGCCGGGGATGCTGTCGGTGACGTCGCCCATCAGCGCCAGCAGGTCGGGCAGCAGTTCCGGCGGCACGCCGAACTTTTTCTCGACCCAGGCGCGGTCGTGCCAGATGCCCTTGAAATGGTCCCATACCAGCGCGCCATGGGCGATCAGGCCGTGCAAATCCTTGTCCGTGGTGGCGATAACGGCCGCACCGCGCCCTTCGTGCAGCCAGCGCATGACGGCCGTGCCGATCACGTCGTCGGCCTCGACCTCGGGGATGCTCACCACGTGCATGCCGAAGCTGGCCAAGGTGGCGTAAAAGCCGGGCAAGGCGTCGCGCAGCACCTGCGGCATGGGCTGGCGCCCCTCGCGGTAGCCGGCATACAGGGCGTGGCGCCACGTGGGGCCGCCGAAATCGAAGGCCGGCAGGATGTGCGTCGGCTCGTGGTCGTTGATCAGCGTGCGGAACGACGACAGCGCATGGCGAAGCGCGATCTCCGCCTTCAGGTCGGAATCGGGTTCAGGACTGGCTTCGTAGACGCGGCGTACGATGTTCAAGCCGTCGATAGCGAGGAGTCTGGCCATGCGGTAAGTAAATACTGGTTGAATCGGGCATTTTACCGTATGGCGCCCCGCGCATAGCCCGTCAACGCCGCTTACTTTGCAAAATCATAAGGTCCGCCCTTTTCCAGCGCGCGCTGGTAGGCCGGGCGCGCGTGGATGCGTTGCAAAAAGGCCGTCAGCTTCGGCAGGCGCTCGTCGAGGCCGCCGCGCATGGCCGCCGCTTCCAGCGGAAAGCTCATCTGGATGTCGGCCGCCGTGAATTCGTTGCCGGCAAACCATTTGGTTTTCTCCAGTTCCGCTTCCATGTAGGCCAGTTGGCTGTTGATATTGGGCAGGATGAAGCTGCTTTTGACCTTGCTGGCGATGCCGCGCGCGATCGGCTTGACGAAAAACGGCATCGGCGACGACTCGACCTTGTCGAACACCAGCTTCATCAGCAGTGGCGGCATAGCCGAACCTTCCGCGAAATGCAGCCAGTAGGTCCAGCGCAGCTTCTCGGGCGTGCCGGCCGCCGGTATCAGGCGGCCATTGCCGTAGCGTTCGACCAGGTACTCGATGATGGCGCCCGATTCGGCGATGGTATTGGCGCCATCCGTGATGACGGGCGACTTGCCCAGCGGGTGCACGGCCTTCAGCGAAGCGGGCGCCAGCATGGTTTTCGGGTCGCGCTGATAGCGCTTGACCTCGTATTCCAGGCCCAGCTCCTCGAGCAGCCAGAGCACGCGCTGCGAGCGCGAGTTGTTCAGATGGTGGACGACGATCATGGTGGTTCCCGTTCGGCAATGGTTGAGTTCCAGTATAGCCGGGACGGCCAAATCGCGGCGACGCATGGGGGATCGGCAAAAAAAATGGCGAAAAACAATCGTTTCAATTGATAAATTTTCAATATTCCCTTATCTTGTTTTGTTTCCAATAAGTAAGGAAACCCCCTGTGGATTTCGACACCAACAACACTACTCTCCGGCGCGAAGCCATCACCTTCAGCGCCACCGGCAGCGAATACTTCCGTATCTGGATCGTCAACCTGCTGCTGAGCATTGTCACCCTGGGCATCTATTCCGCCTGGGCCAAGGTGCGCCGCAACCGCTATTTCTATTCCAGCACCCACCTGGCCGGCAGCAGCTTCGAATACCATGGCAACGCCGTCGCCATCCTGAAAGGCCGCATCGCGGCCGTGGTGCTGATCGGCGGCTACAATATCGCCTTCCAGGTCTCGCCCATCGTCGGCCTGATCATGCTCGTGCTGATGATGGCCGTGCTGCCATGGCTGGTCTGGAAAAGCCTGCAATTCAAGCTGTATAACACCAGCTACCGGGGCATCCGCTTCGGCTTTGACGGCAGCGCCAGGGAAGCCTACAAATACTTCCTGTGGCTGCCCATCCTGAACACCTTCACGGCTGGCCTGATGACGCCGTTCCTGCACCAGCGCCTGAAGCGCTTCCAGCACACGCAGAGCCGCTTCGGCAGCAGCAATTTCAGCTTCGACGCCTCGGTTGGCAGCTTCTACAAGACCTATTTGCTGTTCTTCGCCCTGCTGCTGGCAGGTTTCCTGGTCCTGATCTTTGTCGTCTTCGCCAGCGTCTTCGCCGCCTTTGCCACCAACGCCAACGATGTCACCAAGGCCGGCAGCATCTTCGGCGCCGTGGCCGCCCTGTATGCGTGGGCCTTTATCGTGCTGCCGCTGTTCCTGACCATGATCCAGAACCTGATCTGGAACCACACGCGCTTGCAGCAGCACCAGTTCCAGTCGCAGCTGACCTGGGGCCGCACCACCTTCGTCATGCTGACCAACCTGCTCGGTATCGTCGTCACCCTGGGCCTGTTTTCGCCATTCGCCCAGGTGCGCTGGCTGAAGTACCGCCTGGAAGCGACGTCAATGCTGGTGCACGGCAGCCTGGACGCCTTCGTCGCCGCCACCGGAGAGCAAGTCTCTGCCACGGGCGAAGGCATGGTCGATCTGCTGGACTTCGACCTGTCGCTGTAGCATGACGCTCGATCACCACGCGCCGGGCGCGGCCCCCGTGCCCGCCCGCTATTTCGACGGCCAGACCTCGCGCCTGTACCACGTCACGCTGTCCGTGCACGATGGCATGGCCGTACTGGCCGGCGACATCGCGCGCAGCTGCCCGCTGGGAGAGCTGCACGTGTCCGAACGCAGCAGCCACGCCGTGCGCAAGGTCAGCTTCCCTGACGGTGCCTACCTGGAAATCGCCGACCAGGCGGCCTTCAACGACGTGCTGCATGCCACCGGCCACCGCGACGGCTGGGTCGTGCGGCTGCAGCAAAGCTGGCGCGGCGCCCTGCTGGCGACAGTGGCCACGGTGCTGGCCCTCTGGCTCAGCTATCTGTACCTGCTGCCGCTGGCGGCGCAAGGCATCGCCCATGCGATTCCGCAATCGGTCGAGCGCCAGTTGGGCCAGGGCGTGCTCGGTTTCCTGGACCAGCACATGTTTGCGCCAAGTCAACTCGATGCGGCACGGCAGCAAGCCTTGCGCGCCCGGTTCGCGCGCCTGGCCACGCCCGGCGACAGCGCGCCCGAGCACCGCATCGTTTTCCGCAAGAGCAAGATCGGCCCGAACGCGTTCGCCCTGCCTTCCGGCGATATCGTGCTCACCGATGAAATGGTCGAACTGCTGCCGGACGACGAGGCCATCATGGGCGTACTGGCGCATGAACTGGGCCATCTGCAGCAGCGCCACCTGACGCGGCGCATCATCCAGACGTCGGCCGTGGGCGCCGGCGCGGCGCTGCTGTTCGGCGACGTCTCGACGGTGGTGGCGACCCTGCCGCCGCTGCTGCTGGACCTGAAGTATTCGCGCGATGTCGAGCGCGATGCGGACGACTATGCGATCGCCATGCTGCGCCAGAACGGCATTGCGCTGGAACACCTGGCGCAGGTGTTTGTCGCCCTGGGCAAGCTGGATGGCGGCACGCCCTACCTGTCGAGCCATCCGGCCAGCGCCGAGCGGGTGGCCCGCATCCGGTCAGCGCAGCGCTAGCCCCCACGCGGCGTCCGCCGGGCGCCGCGTTCTTTCCCACCAGCACGTTCCGCGAATCGAAGGTAGACTCATCAGTTATCAGTCTGACTTCCCCGGAGTGCCCATGCACCTAGTACCCTTTCGCTACCTGACCTTCATTGCGACGGCCGCCATCTTTGTCCTGTCCCTGTTTTACTACGATCACTACTGGCTGCCCCTGCTGGCCGGAGCGCTGACCCTGCTGGGTATCAGCGACCTGCTGCAGACGAAGCGCGCCCTGCGCCGCAACTATCCCATCCTCGCGCACTTCCGCTTCTTTTTTGAGAGCATCCGCCCCGAGATCCGCCAGTATTTCCTGGAAAGCGACACGGAAGCGACGCCGTTCTCGCGCAGCCAGCGCAGCATCGTCTACCAGCGCGCCAAGGAGCAGACGGACAAGCGCCCGTTCGGCACCCAGCTCGACGTCTACGAGGCGGGCTACGAATGGATCAACCACTCCATCGCCCCCGCCAAGGTGACGGGCCACGACTTCCGCATCGACATCGGCAAGCACCCCGACTGCCCGCGCGCCAAACCGTATTCGGCCAGCGTCTTCAATATCTCGGCGATGAGCTTTGGCGCCCTGTCGGCCAACGCCATCCTGGCCCTGAACGGCGGCGCGCGCAGCGGCGGCTTCATGCACGACACGGGCGAAGGCAGCATCAGCCCCTACCACCGCGAAAACGGTGGCGACCTGGTGTGGGAAATCGGCTCCGGCTACTTCGGCTGCCGCAACCAGGACGGCACGTTTTCCGAAGAGCGCTTCATCGCCAACGCCAGCTCCGAACAGGTGAAAATGATCGAGCTGAAGATGTCGCAGGGTGCCAAGCCGGGCCACGGCGGCGTGCTGCCCGGCCCGAAAGTGACGATCGAGATCGCCACCACGCGCGGCGTGATGGTGGGCGAGGATTGCGTCTCGCCGGCCGCGCACAGCGCCTTTTCCACGCCCCTGGAAATGCTGCATTTTATCGACCGCCTGCGCACCCTGTCGGGCGGCAAGCCGACGGGCTTCAAGCTGGCCATCGGCCATCCGTGGGAATTTTTCGCCATTGTGAAAGCCATGCTGGAAACGGGCATCACGCCCGACTTCATCGTCGTCGACGGCAGCGAAGGCGGCACGGGCGCGGCCCCCGTGGAGTTCACCGACCACGTGGGCACGCCGCTGCAAGAAGCGCTGGTACTCGTGCATAACACCCTGGTGGGCGCCAACCTGCGCGACCGGATCAAGATCGGCTGCTCGGGCAAGATCATCACGGCCTTCGACATCGCCCGCCTGCTGGCGCTGGGCGCCGACTGGTGCAATTCGGCGCGCGGCTTCATGTTCGCGCTGGGCTGCATCCAGTCGCAAAGCTGCCACACGGACCGCTGCCCCACGGGCGTGGCCACGCAAGACCCGCAGCGCCAGCGCGCGCTGGTGGTCGACGACAAGATTTCTCGCGTGGCGCACTTCCACGAGAACACCATGAAGGCGCTGGCCGAACTGATCGCCGCCGCCGGCCTGTCGCACCCGCAGGAGCTGCGCCCGCACCACCTGGTGCGGCGCATCTCGCCGAACCAGGTGAAACTGGCCTCGGCCCTGCTGCCCTTCCTGGAAGCGGGCCAGTTGCTCGACCCGAGCCAGCTGCCGCAGCTGCCGCCCGTGTTCGGCCTGTACTGGCCCAAGGCCCAGGCGGCATCGTTCCAGAGCCTGGCCTGACCCAGCCCTTGCGCAAGTAATACCACTTAATAACCACTTGCGCAAAAACCCAAATCCAATACAATACCAAAACAAGCATGAAACGAAGGCAGCTTTTCCGGTGACCGCCAAGATGCGCCACCACGGTGCCACAATACGTATGCCATCATCACAATGAAGACCGGAGGAGTTGCAGCATGGAGCAGGGTTTGCGCGAGAAAGTAGGACAGTTGTTCATGGTGGGCTTCGACGCCCTGCAGGCGGACGAGCATATCAAGACCTTGATACGCAACAAAAAGGTGGGCGGCGTGATTTTGTTCCGCCGCAATGTGCACACGCCGGCGCAAGTGTCGGCCCTGTGCCGCGAACTGCAGGAAATCAACGCGGAAGTGTCCGACACGCCGCTGCTGATCTCGATCGACCAGGAAGGCGGCATGGTCATGCGCATCGAGCAGGGCGTCACGCCGATTCCCGCCGCGATGGCCTTCCAGGCGGCCGGCTCCGTGGAAGACTGCGAACGCATGAACCAGATCAGCGGCGATGAAATGCGCCAGATCGGCATCAACATGCTGCTCGCGCCCGTGCTGGACGTGAACAACAACCGCAACAACCCCGTCATCGGCGTGCGCGCGTATGGCGAGGACGCCGCCACCGTCATCGACTATGGCATGGCCGCCATGCGCGGCCAGCGCGCCAGCGGCCTGGCCGTCACCGCCAAGCACTTCCCCGGCCACGGCGACACGGCCATCGACACACATTACGCCATGGCCCTCGTCCCGCACGACAAGGAACGCTTGCGCGCCGTGGAGCTGGCGCCCTTCCGCGCGGCGATTGCCGGCGGCGTGGACGCCATCATGACGGCGCACGTGGTCTTCCCCGCCTTCGAGGCCGACACCAGCGTGCCGGCGACGCTCTCGAAAGGCGTGCTGACGGACCTGCTGCGCGGCGAAATGCAATACAAGGGCGTGGTCATCACCGACTGCCTGGAAATGGCCGCCATTGCCGACGGCATCGGCATCGCCCGCGGCGCCATCGCCACCCTGCAGGCGGGCGCCGACATCGTCCTCATCTCGCACCGCGAAGCGCAGCAGACGGCCGCCATCGACGCCGTGATCGCCGCCGTGGAGCGCGGCGACATTGCCATGGCGCGCATCGACGAAGCCTGTGCCCGCGTGGCGGAACTCAAGCGCAACCGCGCCGTGCGCGACTGGCGCGAGCGTCCTGTCGCCCCGCCGGCGCTGATGCAGCCGGCCGCCATGGCCCTGTCGCAGCTGCTGCAAAAAGCGGCACTGCGCGTGCAGGGCGACTACCGCCCGCTCGACGCGGGCCTGCCCGTGACCCTGCTGACGGTGGAAGTGCGCTCGCGCAGCGAAATCGACGAAGTGGCCCTGGGCCGCAACAAGGAAGCGCGCAGCTCGATGCTGCCGGCGCTGCTCGAAGCGGGCCTGGACGTGCGCGAATATGCCTTGTCGGCCGAAGCGCTGGACGAGGAAGTGGCGGCCGCCATTGATTTTGCGCAAGGCGCGCAGCAGATCGTGCTGCAAACGTATAACGCCATGTTCGTCGACGGCCAGCGCCGCCTCGTCAAAGCCCTGCCGCACGATAAACTGTGGCTGGTGGCGGGCCGTTTGCCCTACGACCTGGACCTGGCGCCCGAGGCGCAAGGCCGACTGGCCGCCTTCGGCTGCCGCCCGGCCGCGCTCGTGCCCGTGGTGGAAAAACTGGCCGGCAAGGCCTAAGCGCAGTACCGGCGTAAAAAAACCCGCAGCAGCGGGTTTTTTTCGTTCAGGGCCGCGTAACGGGCGGCACGGGCGGCACGGGCGGCAGGGCCGCCACCGCCAGCAAGGCAAACGGCCCGAGCAGCAGGCCGATGCCGAACCAGAGTCCCCCGTGGCGGCCGCGCCGGCTGGCCAGCAGCCAGGTGGCGACGGCAAACAGAAACATGAAGATCAACAGTATCGCCATTGCCACTCCTTGCCATGCGGAAAGCCCAGTGTAGCCCACGGACGCATCCGTGGCTACACTGAAATACAGGCTTTAGCGATGTACCTGCATCAGGATCACGCGCTTGCTGCTGCCGTCGGCTGGCGGCGTGGCGGACGGCGGCGGCGGGCTGTCGCAGGAACCGCAGGAACCGCAGCCGCTGCCGCAGCCGGGCGCCACCCTGAAGAAGGTCGACATCTTCGCCTCATCGAGGCCGCAGCGCACGAGGCCCCGCACGATGGCGCGGCGCACGCCCGCCGGCAGGTATTTGGTCGAAAAATGCAGCAGCGCGGCTGCAACGATCAGGGCGACGATGAGGGTTTGCCACATGGTGTGCTCCTAGGCGCCGAACAGCAGGGCGACGCGGTAAGTGATGAATGAGGCGGCGTAGGCCAGCGCGAACATGTAGCCGGCCATCAGCAGCGGATAGCGCCAGCCGCCCGTCTCGCGCTTCACCACGGACAGGGTCGACAGGCACTGCGGCGCGAACACATACCAGGCCAGCAGCGACAGCGCCGTGGCCAGCGACCACGAATGGGCGATCAGCGGTTCCAGCGTGGACGCCAGCGCATCGCCCGTTTGCGACAGCGCATACACGGTGCCCAGCGCGCCGACGGCCACTTCGCGCGCCGCCATGCCCGGCACCAGCGCGATGCAGATCTGCCAGTTGAACCCGATGGGCGCAAAGATCACTTCCAGGCCGCGGCCCAGGATGCCGGCCAGGCTGTAGTAGATGGGCGGATGGATGGCGTTGTCCGGCGGGCCGGGGAAGGTGCTGAGGAACCACAGGATGATCATCAGGCTCAGGATGATGGTACCGACGCGCGTGAGGAAGATCTTCGCGCGCTCCCACAGGCTGACGGCCAGGTTGCGCAGGTGCGGCCAGTGGTAGGCCGGCAGTTCCAGCAGCAGCGGCTGGTTGCCGCGCACGCCCATGCTGCGCTTCATGACCCAGGCCACGGCCATGGCCGAGATGATGCCGGCGAAGTACAGCACGAACAGCACCAGGCCTTGCAGGCTCAGATAGCCCCACACCTGGCGCTGCGGGATGAAGGCGGCGATGATCAGCGCGTACACGGGCAGGCGCGCCGAACACGTCATCAGCGGCGCGATCATGATGGTCACCAGGCGGTCGCGCGGATTCTGGATGGTGCGCGCCGCCATCACGCCGGGAATGGCGCAGGCAAAGCTCGACAGCAGCGGGATGAAGGCGCGGCCCGACAGGCCCACGCCGCCCATCAGGCGGTCCAGCAAAAAGGCCGCGCGCGGCAGGTAGCCGCAGTCTTCCAGGCTCAGGATGAAGAAGAACAGGATCAGGATTTGCGGCAGGAACACCAGCACGCTGCCGACGCCGCCGATGATGCCTTCCACCAGCAGGCTTTTCAGGTGGCCGTCAGGCATGTTCGCCGTCAGCACGGCGCCCAGGTGGCCCACGCCATCGGTGATCATTTCCATCGGCGTGGCGGCCCAGGCAAACACGGCCTGGAAGATCAGGAACATCAGCACGGCCAGGATGATCGGGCCGAAGACGGGGTGCAGCACCACGTCGTCGATCTTTTCCGTCAGGTTGCCCGTGTCGCTGGCGTCATTGCTGGCGGCGGCCAGGATGCGGCGCACTTCGCGCTGGGTTTCTTCGACGCTGACGGCGTCGATGGCCGCCAGCGGCTTGGCCTCGACTGCCGGCAGCGGCAGCATGGCGTCGATGGCATTGAGCAAGGCTTTTTCGCCATCGTGCTGCACGGCGACGGTTTCCACCACGGGCATGCCCAGCTCGGCCGACAGCCTGGCCGTGTCGATGACCATGCCGCGCTTGCGCGCCACGTCCGTCATGTTCAGCGCCAGCAGCATGGGCAGGCCCAGGCGCTTGACTTCCAGCACCAGGCGCAGGTTCAGGCGCAAATTGGTGGCGTCGACGACGCAGATGATGGCGTCCGGCCGCGGCTCGCCGCGGCGCAGGCCGCCCACCACGTCGCGCGTGATGGCTTCATCGGGCGTGGTGGCCGACAGGCTGTAGGCGCCCGGCAGGTCGAGCAGGCGCACGGGTTTGCCGGCGGGCGAAGTGAAATGGCCTTCCTTGCGCTCGATGGTCACGCCGGCGTAGTTCGCCACTTTCTGGCGCGCCCCCGTCAGACGGTTGAACAGGGCCGTCTTGCCGCAGTTCGGATTGCCCAGCAAGGCGATTTGTGGCTGGTGCGGCGGCTTGTGCGCGCCCGCTTCCACGATAGTTTCTACGGCACCCATAATTATTCCGGTTGAAGCAGCGGTTGAATCGTGATCAGTGCCGCTTCGAAGCGGCGCAGTGCGAACGTGGCGTTACCGACCTTGATGGCCAGGGGGTCGCCGCCGGGAAGGCCGCGCTTGAGCATGCGCAGTCGTTCGCCGGGAACGAAGCCCAGCTCCATCAGCCGGCGGGCCAGGTCGACGCCGTCCTCCGTCTGTCCGGCCGTGTGGGGCGTGATATGCAACACCGTGCCGCTCTGGCCGACTGCCAGCGCATCGAGCGTCATCAGGGGTGGAACTAGAGTCATGAGCAAATTCCGTTCAAATTAAGAACACCGGGGACAGCCTGCTGCGCATGGCGCATGTCCTGGGTGTTGTGAGGTAAAACGCAACTGTTGCGCATTACCGACAAGCGGCCTTTCGATCTATCCGGACGGCGACCGTCCGAGACAATACCAGCATTATAAACATGAATGCGAATTGTTTTTATTTGGCCCGGAGAGCCGCCCCTGTCAAGGGCCGTACCATGCGTATGCACAACACCACAGCCCGCTTGCGGGCGCACCGCGCCAGCCCGCCTGCAGCCGCACGTTTCATCAAAATCGCTTGCATTGTCCTGCACTTTGCGCGACAATGAAACGTAATGATAATGATTCTCATTAAAACACTAGCAACAATGCTTCGCAGCACTAGTGTCTTTTCATCATCCAGCCAGAAGGTGTATCAATGATTGTATGTGTCTGCAACAACATATCTGATCGTGAAATCCGTCAAGCCGTCGATCTTGGCCTGTCCAGCATGGCCGAACTGCGCCGCGACCTGGGCGTGGCCACCTGCTGCGGCAAATGCCACACCTGCGCACGGGAAGTGCTGAACGATCACCTGAGCGCCACCGTGGTGCTGCAAGAAACCGTATTGATGCGAGCTGTACTGACCAACTAAAGAAAGCGATGAACGCCATGACGATGATGCCCCCGCCCGTAACGGTGCAGGCCGTGCAGCAATTTGCCGACTTCGACAAGAAGCGCAACAAATTCGCGCCGCTGATGGCCATCGTCGTGCTGCATATCGCCGGCTTTTACGCCATCCAGAGCGGCTTGCTGAGCCGCGTCGTCACGGCGGCCATGCCGACCATCACCACCATCAGCATCATCGCCCCGCCGGCGCCGCCGAAACCGCCGGCGCCGTCCGTGCCGAAGACCGTGGAACTGAGCGCCCCCGTGCCGCGCGCCGTGATCCCGCCGCTGCCGCTGATCGCCGTGGCGCCGACCGAACCGACGATCACGCCGCCGCAGGCGACACGCGCCGAGGCGGCGCCCGTGGCCACCGCCGCGCCGACGGCGCCAGCGGCACCATCGCCGACCCCGCCGGCCCCATCGACGCCGCGCACCGTCAGCAGCGTCGAATACATCAAGGCGCCGCAACTGATCTACCCGAACCTGTCGCGCCGCCTGGGCGAAAGCGGCACCGTGGTGCTGCGCATCCTGATCAATGAAAAGGGCTTGCCCGAGCAAATCCTGATCCAGAAATCGACGGGCTACACGAATCTCGATGAAGCGGGCCGCCAGGCCGCCCAGCGCGCACTGTTCAAGCCCATGATCGAGAATGGCAAACCCGTGCCCGTCTACGTTTTGGTACCGCTGACCTTCCAGCTGAGCTAGCCATCGGCGGCCACGGCGCCGCTGCCAGCCCGCAAGCACCGCACCGTGTGCCCTGCTTGCTTTTGTGCGCCCTGTCTTCTTTACCAGTCAAGCAACAGCTTGTTTCAGTCTGCCAGCCTACATCCCCGGGCCAGGCAGACTTTTTTTTGCCTGCGCATTTGCGCGACCGCACCGCGTAGCGCACAGGGCAAGGCGCGACGGCGAAGACAGTACGAATGTACGGCGAGCCTGAGCAACGCCGCCATGCGCGTTTCCCGTTACATCTCCGCCCACATCCGCAGCAGGTTGTGATAATGCCCCGTCAGCCCCACGGTCGCCGGCGAATCGCCGTGCTCGCCGCGCACGCTCTGGATGTTTTGATCAAGCTCAAACAGCATGCTGCGCTTCCAGTCCTCGCGCACCATGCTTTGCGTCCACAGGAAGGAACAGATGCGCTCGCCGCTGGTGACGGGCAGCACCTGATGCACGCTGCTCGACGGATACACGATCACATCGCCGGCCGGCAGTTTCACTTCATGCGTGCCATACGCATCGACCACCACCAGTTCGCCGCCCTCGTACTCGTCCGGCTCGCTGAGGAACACGGTCGACGAGACGTCGGCGCGCATCGACTGCATGCCGTTTTTCGGCGTGCGGATGGCGCCGTCGATGTGCAGGCCATAGTGCTGGCCGCCCGCATAGCTGTTGAAGAAGGGCGGCAGGATGCGCAGCGGCAGCACGGCCGCAAAAAACAGCGGGTTGGCCATCAGCGCGCGGCTGACGATCTCGCCCAGCTCCAGCGCCAGCGGCGAACCTTCGGCCAGCTGGCGGTTGCGCTTGACCTGCGCCCCCTGCGCGCCCACGCTGGCGCGCCCGTCGACCCAGTCCGTCTGCGCCAGGCGCTGGCGAAACTGCGTCACCTGTTCCGGCGTCAGCACGCCGGGTATATGCAGCATCATCTTGCTATCCTTTTCCGTAAAAATCGCTGACTGATTATCGCACTGCCATTGCCCGGCCAGAATAGCCAAAAGCAAGAATGGCGCAAACATGTCCACCGTTTCCATGCCGCCGCGCCAGTGCGCGGGCCGCACACAAACGGCGCCATGAACGCGAATGAGAATGGCCTTCATTTTCCTTAACAAATAAAAAACGGAAAAGTGGAGGGATCCACTTGAGAATGGGTTTTATTCGCACGATTTTTGCGTTAAATAGACGGCAAAATGCCGTTTAGCACCCGAAATCGCCGACATTTTGCGCTATCATGCGGGCATAGCGAAACCGGCAAGCTGCGCGCCACCAGGCAGCCTTTGCGCCACCCGGCCGTGGCCGTCAGCAGCCTCCGGTATCATCATCGAACGCGACACAGAACAAAGGAATTCCCATGAAGGGCGATAAAGAAGTCATCCGCTTGCTCAACGCACAGCTCACCAACGAACTGTCCGCCATCAACCAGTATTTCCTGCATGCCCGCATGTACAAGCACTGGGGCCTGGAAAAGCTGGGCAAGAAGGAATACGAAGAGTCGATCGGCGAAATGAAACACGCCGACAAGCTGATCGACCGCATCCTGATGCTCGACGGCCTGCCTAACCTGCAAGCGCTGCACAAGCTGCTGATCGGCGAGAACACGCCGGAAATGCTGGCTTGCGACCTGAAACTGGAACGCGCCGCGCACGCCACCGTCAAGGAAGGCATCGCCACCTGCGAAAAAGCGGGCGACTACGTCTCGCGCGACCTGTTCCTGATGATCCTGGAAGACACGGAAGAGCATATCGACTGGCTGGAAACGCAGATCGACCTGATCGACAAGGTCGGCATCCAGAACTACCTGCAAAGCCAGATGGCCGTTGAGGAGTGATGACACCTGATAAAACCTGCTGCGCGTCGGCATAGGCGGCCTGCGACGGTTTTATCAGGCGTCGTAACCCTGGTGGTGAAATAAAAAAACCGGCAACTGCCGGTTTTTTTACGTCCGCGCCTTATTGCGGCACGGTGTCCTTGAACGATGGCCGCTCGGACAGCTTGTCGAACAGGCGCGCCAGCGCCGGGTGATCGGCGCGCCAGTCGATTTCCGGGAAGCGGAAGCTGAGCCAGCCCAGGGTACAGCCCACGGCCACGTCGGCCAGGGTGTAGCTCTTGCCGGCGCAATAGGCGCTCTCGCCCAGGCGCGCTTCCAGCGCCGCCAGGCCCAGCGTGACCTTGTCCAGCTGGCGCGCGATCCAGGCCGCGCTTTGCTGCTCGGGCGGACGCTGCGTGCGCTCCAGGCGCACCAGCACGCCCGCGTCGAGGATGCCGTCGGCCAGCGCTTCCCAGTTCTTGATATCGGCCCGCTCGCGGCCATTGCCGCCGGCCGGCAGCAGCTTGCAGACGGGCGTGAGCGTGTCGAGGTATTCGACGATGACTTTCGAATCGATGAGCGTGCTGCCATCTTCCATCACCAGGCAGGGCACCTTGCCCAGCGGGTTGGCCTGGGCGATGCGGGTTTCCGGCACCCACACGTTTTCCAGCTCGAAGACATAGTCGAGCTTTTTTTCCGCCAGTACGATACGGGCTTTGCGGACATACGGGCTGGCGAGGGAGCCGATCAGTTTCATAGGTACTTTAAGGTAAAGGAGCAGCAAGCAGTATAGCATCGGCGGGCGCCGCCTTTTGGCAGCGCGCGCCCGGCCCACCGCCCAGTGTGGCAGGCATGCCGCATCGGGGCCGGATTCGGCCAGATTGCGGTACGCCGGCGCCCGATGGACGGCTGGCAAGCCCCCAGCGGTGGTAAAATCGCCCTTTACTGTGGCGCCGTCAGTGTTGCTGTATTGCAATAGCCCTGCCCTCCCCGCGCGCCACGCGCCAACCGTTTCTTTAACTTGCGTCCGCTCTCATGACTTCTACTACTCCGTATTCCACGCTGTCGGCCCTGTCTCCGCTCGATGGCCGCTACGCCAGCAAGACCGATCTGCTGCGCCCGATCCTGTCCGAAGCCGGTTTCATGCACCACCGCGTGAAAGTGGAAATCTCCTGGCTGCAAGCGCTGTCGCAAGCCGGTTTCGCCGAAATCAAGCCTTTCTCGGCAGAAGCGACCGCCCTGCTCGACAAGATGGCGGCCGACTTCTCGGAAGCCGACGCGGCCCGCATCAAGGCCATCGAAGCGGTCACCAACCATGACGTCAAGGCCGTCGAATACTGGCTGAAGGAACAAGTGGCGGACGTGCCGGAACTGGTGGCGGCCTCGGAATTCATCCATTTCGCCTGCACCTCGGAAGACATCAACAACACCTCGCACGGCATGATGCTCAAGGCCGCCCGCGACGGCGTGATGCTGCCGGCATTGAACGGCCTGGTGGCCAAGCTGACGCAGATCGCGCACGACAATGCGGACGTGCCGATGCTGTCGCGCACGCACGGCCAGACGGCCAGCCCGACCACCCTGGGCAAGGAATTTGCCAACGTCGTGGCCCGTTTGCAGCGCGCCGTGAAACGCATCGCACAAGTGGAAATCCTCGGCAAGATGAATGGCGCCGTCGGCAATTACAACGCCCACCTGTCGGCCTACCCCGGCTTCGACTGGCCGGCATTCTCGCAGGCCGTCATCGAACAGCGCCTGGGCCTGGTCTTCAATCCGTACACCATCCAGATCGAACCGCACGACTACATGGCCGAACTGTTCGACGCCTTCGCGCGCGCCAACACGATCCTGCTGGACCTGAACCGCGACATCTGGACGTATGTCTCGCTGGGCTACTTCAAGCAAAAGCTGAAAGCGGGCGAGATCGGCTCGTCGACCATGCCGCACAAGGTCAACCCGATCGACTTCGAAAACTCGGAAGGCAACCTGGGCCTGGCCAATGCCGTCTTGAAACATTTGTCGGAAAAACTGCCCGTCTCGCGCATGCAGCGCGATTTGACGGATTCGACCGTGCTGCGCAACATCGGCGTGGGCCTCGGTTACACCCTGCTGGCGTATGACAGCTGCCTGCGCGGCCTGAACAAGCTGGAAGTGAACCACGCGCGCCTGGCGCAAGACCTGGACGCCACCTGGGAAGTGCTGGCCGAGCCCGTACAAACCGTGATGCGCCGCTATGGCATCGAAAACCCGTACGAGCAGCTGAAAGAGCTGACGCGCGGCAAAGGCATCTCGAAGGAAGCGCTGCAGGAATTCGTCAACGGCCTGGCCATTCCGCAGGACGCCAAGGATGTCTTGCTGACGATGACGCCGGGCAACTACATCGGTATCGCGGCGCAACTGGCCAAAGCCATCTAAGCAGTTTCCACACGGGGATCATCCGATCCCGCTCCCGCGGGGCGGCCAGCACACAAATGCTGCCCGCCCCGCAGTTTTTCCCGCACGCTTTCTTGTAGAATCTGCAGCACGCAGCGCAATTTGCTTTTCTTTGGTACATTAGGCTGAATTAGTCCTAATACGTACTACATTCAAGAAAGCCGCCGATGCAACGCTACACCACCACCGCCATCATCCTGCACTGGCTGACCGCCCTGCTGATCATCAGCGCCTTTGTCATGGGCCTGGTCATGACGGACATTCCCGGCCTGACGCCCACCAAGCTCAAGTATTTCTCCTGGCACAAATGGCTGGGCGTGACCGTGCTGGCCATCGCCGCCATCCGCTTGCTGTGGCGCAAGGCCAACGTGCCGCCGCCGCACCCGGCCAGCATGGTTGCCTGGCAAAAAAAGGCGGCCGACGCCATGCACGTGCTGCTGTACATCCTGATCTTCGCCGTGCCCATCTCCGGCTACCTGTACACCCTGGCCGCCGGCGTGCCGGTGGTCTACCTGGGCCTGTTCCAACTGCCTGTCATCATGGCGCCGAACCCGGAGCTTAAGCCGCTCTTAAAAGAAATTCATTATGTTCTGAACATGACGATGGCCGCCGCCGTGGCCGCCCATGTGCTGGCGGCGCTGAAGCACCAGTTCATCGACCGCGATGGCGTGCTTAAGCGCATGCTGCCCTAAGAACGTCGAACCAAACCTACTGCGCGTCGCGATTTGCGGCCTGCGATGCTCACTGCCTCGGCGGCCCCGTGCCAAGCACAGTTCCGCTTCTCGGACCAACGGGGGCGCCGAGCCGCACTTCCGCTCGCTACGGTTTTGTCCGGCGTTCCAAGTCCGCCTCAATCTGCTTTGCTCACTGAAACACAGGAAAAACAAGATGAAAACCACCCAACGCATCGTCCTCGCTTCCCTGCTGGGCCTATCCGTGGCCGCCACCGCCGCCACCCTGCTGAAAGTCGATTCCGCCAAGACCAGCGTGTCGGCCGTCTTCAAGCAAATGAACGTGCCCGTGGAAGCGAAATTCAAGAAATTCAATATCGCCATCGATTACAACCCGGCAACGCCGGACGCCTCGAAGGCGTCGGTGGAGATCGAGACGGCCAGCATCGATATCGGCGACCCGGAATACAACAAGGAAGTGGCCAAGAAGGAATGGTTCAACTCGGCCCAGTTCCCGAAAGCCACCTTTGTCTCGAGCAGCATCAAGGCCGCCGGTGCGGGCAAGCTGACGGTCACCGGCAAGCTGAGCATCAAAGGCAAGACCACGGACGTGACCTTCCCCCTGACGGTGAAGGCCGATGGCGGCAAATACGCGTTTGACGGCACCCTGCCCATCAAGCGCCTGACCTACAACATCGGCGAAGGCGAGTGGAAGGACACGAGCATGGTTGCCGACGAGGTCACAATTAAATTCCACGTCGCTGCTCAGTAACACCTGAGAAAACGTCCATGGCTGCGTTGCTCTTGCCTGGTTTTCCACCTTGTGCTTTTCGGACCGCACCAGGCAAGGCGCCTTGCCCTGAACGTTTTTCAGGCGTTACCAAAAACAACCCCACAACCTGTTCAACTTTAGGATCTGCATGAAATTTTCGCACTTGATGATCGCCATGCTGGCAGCCGCCGGCGCGGGTTCGGCCATGGCCGCTACCGACACCTACAACCTCGACCCGACGCACACCTTCCCCAGCTTTGAAGCCGATCACATGGGCCTGTCCGTGTGGCGTGGCAAGTTCAACAAGTCCAAGGGCACCGTGACCCTGGACCGCGCCGCCAAGAGCGGCAGCCTGGACCTGGTCATCGATGCCGATTCGATCGATTTCGGCCTGGACGCCATGAATACGCACGCGAAAAAAGCGGACATGTTCAACGTCGAAAAATTTCCGCAAATCACTTACAAGAGCAAGTCGTTCAAGTTCAACGGCGAGCAGCTGGTGGAAGTCGATGGCGAACTGACCCTGCTGGGCGTGACCAAGCCCGTCAAGCTGAACGTGAGCAAATTCAAGTGCATCATGCACCCGCGCTACAAGCGTGAAGTGTGCGGCGCCGATGCCAGCGCGGAATTCAAGCGCAGCGACTTTGGCCTGACCTACGGCATGCCGGCGTTCTCGCCGGAAGTCAAGCTGGCCATCCAGGTGGAAGCGATCAAGGCCGACTAAGCACGACCTTGCCACATGACAAGCCCGCCTCGCTGCCCGCAGCCAGGCGGGCTTTTTCATGCCAGAAAGCATGTCGACTTTTCACTGGACTTTTCTATCGTGCGGCATCAGTATCAATTTTCCATGATGTTTTTCTGACATGGCACTACTACTCATCCATCGCGCGGAGGATTACATGAATTTCATTATCTGGATTGTTATTGGCGGCGTCATCGGCTGGCTGGCCAGCATGGTCATGAAAACCAATGCGCAACAAGGCATCTTCCTCAATATCGTCGTCGGCATCGTCGGCGCCTTCCTCGGCGGCTGGCTGCTGGCGCCACTGTTCGGCACGGGCACCATCAATAGTGACAATTTCAGCCTGTCTTCGCTGCTCGTCTCGTTCCTGGGCGCCGTGATCCTGCTGGGCATCGTGAATCTTTTGCGCCGAGGCAAAATACGCTAGGCGGGCAAAACAGCCGCCCATCCGCAAATGGCCGGGCCGCACACGCACCCGGCCATTCTTCTTGCCACCAAGACAATTGTCTGGACAATACCACAGTCGCTGGCACGGAAAAATGCGCCCTGGCAGCCCGGTTTGCCCTGCACCGTGGCATAAAATATTTCCCTAAATGCATCACTCCCCAGCATACCCTGAGGAAAATGTCATTGACTAGTCACAGTTCGATACGGATACTCTAGGTCGCCCGCTGAGAAAACCACTGGGTACGCAGCTGATTCCGACTTCCCTACATGAAAAAGAACAGAACTCGAATGAAAAAATCTCTAATCGCGCTCGCCATCCTGAGCAACTTCGCACACGCCGATGAAGGCATGTGGATGCCCCAACAGCTGCCACAAGTAGCCAAGGAACTGAAGGCAGCCGGACTGAAACTCGATCCGACCACCCTGACCAAACTGACCGAATTCCCGATGGGCGCCATCGTCAGCCTGGGCGGTTGCTCGGCCTCGTTCGTCTCGCCGCAAGGCCTGGTTGCGACCAATCACCATTGCGTCTACAACAGCGTGGCGGTCAATTCCACCAAGGAGCGCGATTTGCTGGCCAACGGTTTCCTGGCCAAGACGTTCGCTGAAGAACTGCCGGCCGCCCCAGGCAGCCGCATCTTCGTCACCTCGGCCGTGACCAATGTCAGCGACAAGATCATCACCGCCGACGTGGCCAAGCTGCAAGGCAAGGCGCGCATCGACGCGATCGAGAAAAACCAGAAGAAACTGGTCGCCGAATGCGAAAAAGAAGCCGGTTTCCGCTGCACCGTGTCGAGCTACTACGGCGGCCTGGAGTTCTACCTGATCAAGCAACTGGAAATCCGCGACGTGCGCCTGGTACACGCGCCTCCGGCCGGCGTCGGTAAATTCGGCGGCGACACCGACAACTGGATGTGGCCGCGCCACACGGGCGACTACGGTTTCTACCGCGCCTATGTCAGCCGCGACGGCAAAGCTGCCGACTTCAGCAAGGACAACGTGCCATACCAGCCAAAACACGTGCTGAAACTGGCCAAGGATGGCTTGAAGGAAGGCGATTTCGTCATGGCGCTGGGCTACCCTGGCCGCACCAACCGTCACCGCCTGCCATCGGAAGTGGCCTTCACGTTTGACTGGAACTACCCGGCCTTCGTGAAAGCGTCGGGCGAAACCCTGGCCATCATCGCGCGCGAAACCAAGGACAACAAGGATGTTGCCCTGAAGTACGCGGGCCAGGTGGCTGGCGTGAACAATTACTACAAGAACCGCCAAGGCATGCTGGACTCCTACGCCGGCAGCGACTTCCTGGCGCGCAAGACGGCCGAACACGCCGCCCTGAAAACCTGGGTCAACGCCACGCCAGCACGCAAGGCGGAATTTGCCGGCGACATCGAGCAAGTGGAAAAGCTGATCGCCGAGCGCGACGCCGACACCAAGCGCGATTTCTTCCTGGGCTACGCCCAGCCACGCCTGCTGAACACGGCACGCAGCCTGTACCGCCTGTCCAACGAAGGCACCAAGGCCGATACGGAACGCAAGTCCGGCTACCAGACGCGCGACTTGCCACGCCTGGAAGCGGGCATCACCTCGGTCGAGCGCACCTACGATGAAAAAGTCGACAAGGCGCTGGTACTGAACAGCCTGACCAAGTACGCCGCGCAACCGGCAGCACAGCGCCGCGCCAGCTTCGACGCCGCCATCGGCATCAAGGATGGCATGTCGCAAGCGGACCTGGCCGCCGCCCTGGACAAACTGTATGCCGGCAGCAAGCTGGGCGACAAGGCCGAGCGCGCAGCATGGCTGAAACGCACGCCAGCCGAATTCCAGGCCAGCAAGGACAGCTTCATCCAGGCCGCCGTCGCCATGTACCCGGATTCGTTGAAAAACGAAGCGGAAGACGAAGAACTGGCAGGCAAGATCCAGCAAGCCTACGCCAACTACATGAAAGCCAAGATCGCCTTCATGAAGAGCAAGGGCCAAGCCGTCTATCCTGACGCCAACAGCACCCTGCGCGTGACCTTCGGCAAAGTTGCCGGCCGTGACCATGGCGCCGACGGCACCACCTGGACCGCTTTCACCACCGTCAATGGCATTGTCGCCAAAGCCACGGGCGAAGGCGAGTTCAATGCACCAGCGAAACAACTGGCCGCGATCAAAGCCAAGGACTTCGGCAAATTTGTCGATCCGAAGCTGAAAACCGTGCCGGTCGACTACCTGGCCACCCTGGACATCACCGGCGGCAACTCCGGTTCGGCTGCCCTGAATTCGAAAGGTGAATTCATCGGCCTGGCCTTCGACGGCACCTTGGACTCGATCATTTCCGATTGGGACTACAACAAGGCCAACACCCGTTCGATCCAGGTCGACCTGCGCTACATGCTGTGGAACATGAAACACATCGACCACGCGGACAACCTGCTGAAAGAAATGGGCGCCGAGTAATTCGCGGATAACAACAACTAATAAGCCCGGCAACGGGCGGTTGTTCCCTGAGCCACTCCCGCGGGAGTGGCTTTTTTTCGCCTAGCGTTTTACCTTGGCAAAACGGTAAGGCACGGCCTGCTCCTCGCCAAACACCTGTGCGCTGCCTTTTCCCAGCGGCAGCATCACCCTCCGGCCATCCTGCAGCAGCAGGGCCAGGTCGGCGCCGGGAAAACGCTGCGCCAGCAAGGGATAAGCATGGCGCTCGATGCGCGCGGCGGGAATCACGATGCGGTAATCGCCATCGCCAAAGTCGAGCAGCAGCGCGGGAAGCTCATCCCATCCCGGCAGCGCCGTAATGCGCAAGCGCGTGCTGCCCTTGATCAACTCGAAGCTTGACCACAGGGGCAAGGCGCGTGGCCTGGCGCCGATCTGTAGCTGCGGCGCCAGGCGGGCATTACCGGAGATCAACACCGCATCGGCCGCGCCATCGGCTTGCGCTTCATCAACGGCCAGCAGCCAGCCCCGGTAGCGTATCCGCGCCCCTTGGGCCGTAGCCGTGACGGAACCGCCCTGCACCACGGGCTCCTTGCCCGCCGGCAAGCGCAGCGGCGCCGCCTGCGCCGCCAGGCAAGCCCACCACAGCAGCGCCGCCATCGCCGTCTTGCTCATGCCACCTCCATCCTTGCGCCTGAAACGTATTCATAACACAAGTCCGGCGATCACCTGCTGTTGCGCATCAAGGCCAGGGCGCCGGTGCTACAATTGGCCCCTAGCGGGCGTACTTACCCAGCGCGCCTTCCCCCTCCCAGACTCAGACCGCTATGCCACCAGACTTGCGCACGACCTACGAACTCGGTAACCACAACCAGACCACGACCTGGCTGGAATGCATCACCTTCTATCAAGATCTCGCCGCACGCTATCCGCAGGTGCTGCACTTCGAACAGATCGGCCTGTCCGACTCGGGCGTGCCCATCCACGCTGGCGTCGTCAGCGCGGACGGCGTGTTTGACCGCGAGCAAATCAAGCGCGCGGGCCGCACCGTGTTCTTCAATAATAACGGCATCCACCCGGGCGAGCCGGAAGGCATCGACGCCTGCATGGCCATCGTGCGCGACCTGTGCACGCAGCCGGAGCGCCTGGCCGCGCTGGGCAGCACCGTGCTGCTGTTCATTCCGATCTACAACGTCGACGGCAGCCTGAACCGCGCCAACACCTCGCGCGTGAACCAGGATGGCCCGGAGCAATTCGGTTTCCGCGGCAACAGCCGCCACCTGGACCTGAACCGCGATTTCATCAAATGCGACAGCCTGAACGCACAAGTGTTCAACCGCCTGCTGGCCAGCTGGGACCCGGACGTGATGGTCGACACGCACACGTCGAACGGCGCCGACTACCCGTACACGATGACCCTGATCCACACGCAGACGGACAAGCTGGGCAATGGCCTCGGTCCCTTCCTGCAAGACACCATGCTGCCGCACATCTTTGCGCAGATGGAAAGCGCCGGCTGGCCCACCTGCCCGTACGTCAATCCCGTCAAGGACAGCCCCGACCACGGCATCGCCGAATTCCTCGAAGTACCGCGTTTCTCGACCGGTTTTGCGGCCCTGCATCACGTCATCGGTTTCATGCCGGAAACGCACATGCTCAAGCCGTTTGCCGACCGCTACGCGTCCATGCGCGCCCTGCTCGACATCACCATGGCCTTTACCATCGAGCACGGCGAGCAGATCAGGCAACTGCGCGCGCAAGCCAAGGCGGCGGGACGCACGCAAGCCGAATGGCCCATCCACTGGAGCATGAACGAAGCGCAACCGTCGACCTTCCCCTTCAAGGGCTATGCGGCAAAATACACGCCGAGTATCCTGGGCGACTACCAGCGCCTGTCGTACGACCGCTCGCAGCCGTGGGAACGCGATATCGCCTACTACAACCGCTTCGATGCGGACGTCACCGTGGCTGCGCCGAAAGCCTATGTCGTGCCGCAAGCCTGGCGCGAAGTCATCGAGCGGCTGCGCTGGAATGGCGTCGAAATGAGTCGTATCACCGCCGAACAGACGGTAACGGCGCGCTACTACCATATCGCCAACGTCGGCACGCGCGCCACGGCCTACGAAGGCCACATGTTCCACGATACGGTGGAACTGGAAGCGCGCACGGGACAGTTCACCTTGCAGGCGGGCGACTATGTCATCAGCCTGGACCAGGACAACGCGCGCTATGCCGTGGAAACACTGGAACCCGAGGCGCACGACAGCTTCTTCCGCTGGGGCTTCTTCAACAGCGTGCTGGAGAAAAAGGAAGCGTTCTCCGATTATGTGTTCGAAGACATGGCGTCCGAACTGCTGCGCGACGAACCCGCACTGGCGGCCAAGTTTGCCGAATGGAAAGCAGCGAATCCGGCCTTGCTGAGCAATCAGGAAGCCGTGCTCGACTTCATTTTTGAACACTGCCAACGCTTTGCCGAACCCGAGTGGCGGAGATATCCCGTCATTGCCCTGATGTAAATCAAGGCTGTAGCGACTGCAACATCCTGGCGCCGCACCGGAGACCCCGGTGCGGCGCCTCTTTCTGTGCCCTACCCACAAGGTAATCCCATGCACTACGCACTGAACCTGCGCACCTTTATTTACAGCCATTATTTTTACCTGGGCTTGCGCGTGGCCATCGGCCTGGTGGGCCTGGCCTTGCTGACCCAGGAAATCAGCGACAGCGCCACCGCCATGACGGTGTGCATCGGCGCCCTGTGCACGACCCTGATGGACATGCCCAGCCCCCTGCGCCACAAGTTCAACGAAATGCTGGCCTCCGTGCTGCTGTGCAGCGCCGTCACCTTGTTGATCAGCCTGTGCGGTCCCGTGCAGTGGCTGCTGATGACGGTGCTCGTGCTGGTCAGTTTCCTCGCCAGCATGATGGTAGTGTACGGCAAGAAATCCATGCCCTTGCAACTGGCCGCCCTGTTCATCATGACCATGTCGATGGAGCATCAGATGACGTGGCAGCAATCGTTTCACCACGCGGGCCTGTTCATGCTGGGGGGATTGATCTATCTGGCCTACGCCATGGCCATCGCCTGGGTCTTGCGCCACCGCATCAAGCAGCAAGTGCTGGCCGAAGCCCTGTTCGAACTGGCCGCCTACATCGACATCAAGGCCGATTTCTACGACACGCGTTTTAACCTGACGGAGCAATTCAACAAGCTGGTGCGCCACCAAAGCCTGTTGGCCGACCGCCAGCAGGCATCGCGTGATTTGATCTTGCGCAGCCACAAGAACAGCAAGGACGCGATCGTCGTGCAGGTGCACGTGTGCATGCTCGATTTGTATGAACTGATCCTCTCCACGCACACGGATTACGCGCTGCTGCGCCAGCACCTGGCCGACTCCGATGTCTTGAAATCCCTGCACGACCTGGCCTACAAGGCGGCGCGCGATATCGAATCCGTGGCCTATGCCGTCACGCGCAAGCGCGCCTCGTATGCACAGATCAGCTACGACAAGGAATGGGCCGATATCGAAGGAGAAATTGCCCGCCTGCAGGCGAAGGGAGAAAACGCGCAGGAAGCGCTGGCCACCTTGCGCGCGCAGCGCAACAAGATCCGCGCCATTTTAAAAATGATCGCCGAGCTGCATCTGGCCACGCAAAAAGTCTATGCCGACGTGCCATTCTGGAGCGGCGCCGACATGGCGCCCTTCCTGTCGCAGCAGAAATACGAACTGAAGACCCTGCTGTCGAATCTGCGCCTGGATTCGCCCGTGTTCCGCTTCGCCCTGCGCGTGTCGATGGCCATCTCGGTGGGATTACTGATCGGCCACTGGCTGCCGTATGCGGCGCACAGCTACTGGATCGTCTTGACCATCGTCATCATCCTGCGCCCCACGTTCAGCATGACGCGCCAGCGCCGCGCCGACCGCATCATCGGCACCATCATCGGCTGCGTCATCACGGCCATCGTGATCCGCTTCGTGCACAGCAATATCGTGCTGATGGCCATTTTATTTCTCTCCATCGTCGCCACGCCCACCTTCATCTATCTGCGCTACCGCTACACGGCCATTGCCGTGAGCCTGATGATCTTGCTGCAAATGCACCTGGTGGCGCCCAGCAACCCGAACCTCGTCAGCGAGCGCCTGATCGATACCCTGATCGGCGCGGCGGTCGCCACCGTGTTCAGCTTCGTGCTGGCCAACTGGGAATACCAGAGCCTGCCACGGCTCGTGCGCCAGGTTCTCAACGTCAACCTGTCGTATATGCAAGCCAGTTTCGAATTGCTGCAGGGAAAATATTTTGACGACTTTGCCTACCGTATCGAGCGCAAGCGCCTGATGGACAGCCTGGCAGCGCTCAGCTCGGCGCTGGTGCGCATGCTCGATGAACCGGCCAGCAAGCAGCGGGCCGTGGAAGACATCAACCTGTTCATCGTGCAAAATTACCTGTTGGTGGCCCACGTGGCGGCGCTGCGCTCCATCCTGGGGCGCCACGCCAGCCAGCTGCCCGTCGCGCCCGTCAACGCCCTGCTTGGCCACAGCCATACGCAAGTGTGTTTGACCCTGTCGCGCGCGCTGGACCAGCTCGACAACAAGACCGCCATCAGCGCGCCGCAGGCTAGCGCTGCCGCACCGCCCATCAGCGACGTGGCCTGGTCGGGCTGGCCGCTCGTCAAAAGGCGCATCCGATTGTTGCAGGCAGATGCGGACAAGATCGTGATACATAGCGCGGCGATCGTGCATATTGTGGCGCCGCGCTAAGGCTGCCAGCTTATTTCAGATAACGCTCAAACCACGCCAGGGTGCGCTGGCGCAGGTCGCGCTGGTGCTCGGGCTTGCGGAAGGAATGGCCTTCGCCGTCGTAGATGAACAGGCTGGACGGCACGCCCATGGCGCGCAAGCCGTGCCAGAATTCCAGCGACTGGGCGGCCGGCGTTTCCACGTCGCGCTCGCCCACGTAGATCAGGGTGGGCGTCTTCGCTGCCTTGATCGATTCGATGGGCGAGGCACGGCGGTAGACCTCGGGCTTGTCATACGCGGAGGCGCCGAAGAAGGGGATCATCCACTGGTTGATGCCGTTCTGGCCATAGTAACTGATCCAGTTCGACACGCCCGCGCCGGCCACGGCCGCCTTGAAGCGGTCGCTGTGCGTGACGCCCCACATGGTCATGAAGCCGCCATACGAATGGCCGATCAGGCCCAGGCGCTGACCATCGACGGGCGCCACCTTCAGGACAGCATCGATGCCGGCCAGGATGTCGCGCCAGTCGCCGCCGCCAAAGTCGGCCATATTGGCGCGCGTAAATGCCTGGCCCTGGCCAAAGCTGCCGCGCGGGTTGGGCAGGAAGATGAAATAGCCTTTATCCGTGAATTCCTGGATCTGTCCGCCGGCTTCCACGTAGTGCGGCGAGGCCGCTGCTGCGGGACCGCCATGCACGTTGACGATCATCGGATACTGCTTGCCCGCCTCGACCTTCATCGGCCCCAGCAACCAGCCCTGCACCTGGTATTGCTCATTGGTCCAGCCCACGTTTTGCACGCTCAGCTGAGGTGTGAAGTGATCATTGTCATGCGTAATCTTCTTCAACTGGCCCACGGGGCCGGCCACCAAGTGGGCCGCATGCGTAAAGTCCTGCTGTGCTGCGGCGGCGCGCCGGCCGTCGGCGCTGAACGACAGACGCCCATCGCTGCCGCCGCTGCTCAGTTCTCCGAGCAGCACGGGCTGGGCGGGACCCGTTTGCGCATCGACAGGCACGAGCGCCAGCTGCGAATCGATCAAGGCCGTTGCCAGCAAGCCGGCGCCGCGCCAGACGACGCCATTGAAGGTGCCACGATAGTCTGGCGTGAGATTGCGCGGCGTGCCGCCGGCCAGCGGCACCGTGTAGAGATCGCCGCCTGTGACGCCGAAGTCGCTCATCAGGCCACCGATGAAGGCCACCGTCTTGCCGTCAGGTGAAACGGAAGGCAGATTCAGCTGCATGGCAGGGGCGGCCACCACGCGCAGGACGCCCGTGGCGGCGTCGATATGGCTGAGCTTGGCCACCCACCAGTTACTGTCGCCATTGCCCTGCGCGCTGGTGGCGACAAAACCACGGCCATCGGGCGTCCAATTATATTCATACACATAGGTGTCGGCGGGTGACAGCAGGCGCAGCTCGCCGCCGCTGACAGGCACGACGCCGATGCGCTGGGCATCGTCTTCGCTGCCCACTTCGCCCACCTGGCGCACACCCGCTTCCACGGCGCCGGCCAGCTTGCGCGCGCCCACTGTGGCGAGCAAGGCCAGCTGCGTGCCGTCGGGCGACCAGCGCGCCGTGCTGGCCACGCCTTTGATACTGGTCAACACGCGCGTCTGCGCCTGTGTCATCGTGGCCAGGTACAGATGCGCCGTGCCCGCCTTGGCGTCGTAGCCGACAAAGGCCAGTTGCCTGCCATCGGGCGACCAGTTGGGCTTGTCGTAGGAACACACGGCGCACGGGTCGAATTGCTGCACGATGGTGCCGTTGGCGGCGTCGCGCACGACGATGGCCGCATGCGGACGCTGCGGCGGCTCGCCCGCCTTGCTCGATTCGATGGCGGCGATGCGCTGGCCATTGGCCGACAGGGCGACGGCGCGATAGTCGCGCAATGCCGGCTCGGCGGCAGGAGCAGCCTGCGCTGCGCTGCCAAGAAGACTGCTTGCCAGCAAGCCGCAAGCGGCCAGATCAGTTATTTTCATCATGTAAATTCCGGTTAGAAATAAAAAAAACCGCCGGCAAGCGCGGCGGTTTTAGATGGAACAGGCTGCATTAGCGGGCCTTCTTGCCCAGGTGCGAATGCCGCATGCTGTACAGGAAATAAATGGCCACCGTGACCGCCATCCACACGCTGAACACGACAAACGTCGTATGCGGCAAGTCGCGCATGATGTACAGGCAAGCCAGCACGCTCAGGCCCGGTATCACGTAGGGGCCGAACGGCACGCTGAAGCCTTCGATGCGGTTGGCGCCCTGCTTGTGGCGCAGCACGGGCACGGCGATCGAGACCACCATGAAAGCCGTCAGGGTGCCGATGCTGACCATGTCCCACAGGTAAGTCGCATCGACGGAACCGGCCACCACGGCCACCACCAGGCAGACGATGATGGTATTGCTGACAGGCACCAGGGTGCGCGGGTGGATTTTCTGGAACGATTTCGGGATCAGGCCGTCGCGGCTGACGGCAAACAGGATGCGCGTCTGGCCGTAGATCGTCACCAGGGTCACGCTGAAGACGGAAATGACGGCACCGGCCGACAGCACGAGCGCAGGCCAGGTCTTGCCCGTGACGTTTTGCAGGATCACCGCCAGGCCCGCTTCCTGGCCTTCGAACAATTTCGCCTGTTGCGCACCGAGGGCAGCCACGGCCACCAGCAGGTAAAACACGGTAACGATCAGCAAGGCGCCGAGGATGCCGCGCGGCACATTGCGCGTGGGATTTTTCACTTCGTCGCCGGCCGTTGCCACCGTATCGAGGCCGATAAAGGAGAAGAACACGGTGCCAGCCGCCGCCGTGACGCCCGTCATGCCGGCAAAGCCCTTGCTGTTGTCGGCATTGAAGAAGGGGAAGAAATTGTCGGCATTAAAACCGGAAAACGCGATGACGATGAAAAACACGAGAATCGCCAGCTTGATGATGACCATGATGGCGTTCATCAGGGCCGATTCCTTGGCGCCGCGCAGCAGCAAGAAGCCGCACATGCAGATCAAGAAGATGGGCGGCAGGTTGATGTGGCCAGAGTGAAACTCCATGCCATGCGGGCCGGAAACGATCATCGGCGTGCGCAGCATCTCGGGGATGTGCCAGCCAAACGCGTTTTCCAGGAAATTATTCAGATAGGACGACCAGCCAATGGCCACGGCACTGCCCGCCAAGCCGTATTCGAGCAGCAAGCAGGCGGCCATGATGAAGGCAAGAAACTCGCCCACGGTGGCGTAGGCAAACGAATACGAGGAGCCGGAGGCGGGGATGCGGAACGACAGCTCCGCATAGCACAGGGCCGTCAGGCCGGCCGTGATGGCGGCGATCAGGAACGACAGGACGACCGACGGGCCCGCCTTGGGCACGGCCTCGACCATGGTAAAGAAGATGCCCGTGCCGATGGTGG
This sequence comes from Janthinobacterium sp. TND4EL3, assembly GCF_900156175.1. Taxonomy (GTDB): domain Bacteria; phylum Pseudomonadota; class Gammaproteobacteria; order Burkholderiales; family Burkholderiaceae_D; genus Janthinobacterium. The sequence continues at coordinate 56,387 of NZ_FTMV01000020.1, read as the reverse complement.
CGCCGACGCCGATCATGGTGAGGGAAAACAGGCCGATGGAGCGGCTCAAGCCGCTGCTGCTGAGGCCTTCACCATACTCGACCGTGGTATCGATCGGCTTGGTGCGGCAGAGTTTCTGGACCAGGGTTTGGCTCACTAGACTTCCTTTATGAGGCATACGTATTTTCGTACGACGGGTAAAAACAAATAGCGCTCCGGCCTTGAGTAACCCCCAATAAATTCTTGTGTTTTCTAGCTTCCATAAGTGGCGCGCTGCTGCGTTACCCATCGCTAGCAGTGCTCGCACTGCGTCGCGCCGGGCGCCTTGCATCACATCCACTTCTGTTTGCTATAAATTCACAATAATTTCCTGGCGATTACTTACCTGGCAAAAAACCGGAAAGATCGCGTCCATTTTGAAAACTAAGCGATTATAGGGCTTTCACCGGCTCAGCTAAACAGAACTTTGATGCAAGGAAACAACGCCGGCCGTGTGCCGCGAAACGCGCATAGGCGCTGGCGGGGCGTGGAATTGTCAATATGAAATAAAAAGCGCGCCACTGCAGGGGCAGTGACGCGCTTGTCGCTCAGCTCAACGACGGTGGATTACTTCTTGATGTGCGGTGCATCGGCCGCTGGCCAGCCCGCTTCGTAGCCTTGCGGCACGTCATCGCGCTTGTTCTTTGGCGCCAGGCCCAACGCGTAGTACAGCACCGTCAGCAGGATCAGCCAAGCCGGTCCGACCATCAGGGCGATGCGCGTATCGGGGAAATACGCCATCAGGCCGATGACCAGCGCCAGGAAAGCCAGCGAAATCCAGGAACCATACGGCGCGAACGGCATGCGGAAGGCCAGGTTCTTGATTTCCAGCGGCGTCAAGGTCTTGCGGAACTGAATCTGCGTGACCAGGATCACACCCCAGGTCCAGACGGCGCCGAAGGTGGAAATCGAGGTGACCCAGATAAACACTTTTTCCGGCACCATGTAGTTCAGCAGCACGCCCAGCAGCAGCGCCACGACGGACACGAGGATGGCGCGGCGCGGCACGCCGCTGGCCGTCGTTTCCGCAAACGCCTTCGGCGCCTGGCCTTGCAGCGCCAGGTTGTACAGCATGCGGCCCGTGCTGAAGATGCCGCCATTGCACGACGACAAGGCTGCCGTCAGCACGACGAAGTTGATGATGCCGGCGGCCGTCTTGATGCCCAGGCGTTCGAACGTCATCACGAAGGGGCTGCCGGTGGTGCCGATTTCATTCCATGGGTAGATCGACAGGATGACGAACAGCGCGCCGACATAGAAAATCAGGATGCGCCAGAACACCGAATTGATGGCGTCGGGAATCGATTTCTTCGGGTTCGCCGCTTCGCCGGCCGTCAGGCCGATCATTTCCACGCCCAGGTAAGCAAACATCACCATCTGCAAGGACATCAGCACGCCCTGCGCGCCATTCGGGAAGAAACCGCCATGCGTCCACAGGTTCGAGATGCCGACGGCCACGCCGCCGTTGCCGAGACCGAAGATGATCATGCCCGTGCCGCCGACGATCATCAGGATGATGGTAACCACCTTGATCAGGGCAAACCAGAACTCGAACTCGCCGTAGGCTTTCACTGCCAGCAGGTTGATGGCGCCCATGGAACCGAGGGCCGCCAGGGCCCAGATCCAGCGCGGCACGTCGGGGAACCAGATGCCCATGTAGATGGCGACGGCGGTAATTTCCGCCACGCACGTGACCAGCCACAGGAACCAGTAGTTCCAGCCCGTCAGATAGCCTTGCAGGGGTCCCAGGTAATCCTGGGCATAGCGGCTGAAAGAGCCAGCCACCGGATTGTGCACGGCCATTTCGCCCAGCGCGCGCATGATCATGAAGATGACCGCGCCACCGATGATGTACGACAACATGATGCCAGGACCGGCCATCTTGATCGCGTTGCCGGACCCCAGAAACAGGCCCACGCCAATCGCAGCGCCCAACGCCATCAGGCGGATTTGCCGCTCGCCCAGGCCGCGGTGCAAGCCTTGTTCACTCGTTTTCATTACGTGTCTCCGTTTTTTCTTGAATACACCGATCCCTCCACCCCAATGGCGGTTCCGCTCTTGCTGGAAAGGAGGAAAAGGCGAGCCGGCGGTTATCGCCGGCATGCTCAGATGATCAGGCCAGTTCGGCGATCAGCTCGATTTCGACGCAAGCGCCCAGCGGGATCTGCGCCACGCCAAAGGCGGAGCGGGCATGCTTGCCGCTGTCGCCGAAGACTTCGACGAACAGTTCCGAGGCGCCGTTGGTGACCAGGTGCTGTTCCGTGAATTCGGAGGTGGAATTGACCAGGCTCATGACCTTGACGATGCGTTTGACTTTGCTCAAGTCGCCGCCGCACGCGTCCTGCAGGGTGGCGATCAGTTCGATGGCGATGCCGCGCGCAGCGATCTTGCCTTCTTCCGTGGTGACATCCTTGCCCAGTTGGCCAACCCAGACCTTGCCATCCTTCTTGGCCAGGTGGCCGGACAGGAAGACGGTGTTGCCGGTGCGGGCATGCATCACGTAGGCGGCAGCTGGCGCTGCAACAACTGGCAGTTCAATGTTGAGGGCTTTGAGTTTTTCGTAAAACGACATGCTATTTCTCCAAGAAAACAATATAAGCGAAACCAAAATTCATGCGCAGCAGGGCACGGAGGGTGACGCCCTGGCAGCGCGGTAGTGACCGACAACAGTGCCAGATTAAACGTCATCATATTGGTGAACGAGCAGTTTTAGTTCACAAATAGGCCCGGTTATTCAGTGGATTATACCGACAATCAAACAAAATTCAGCATCGTTTCATGAAGCATGCTCTACAGGCATCGAGCGTGATCCTTTTCACTTGATTGTCTTTTATGCAAAGTCAAGCCCTCCGGGTCAAGGTTCAGGCCATCCAGAAATGCCTGGTCATGCGATACCACAAGTAACGCACCGTGGTATTGCAGCAACATCTGCTCCAGCGCCTGCCGGCTGGCCAGGTCCAGGTGATTGTCGGGTTCGTCGAGCAGCAGCAGCTGCGGCGGCGCCTGCGCGTACAGTTCGGCCGCCAGCGCCACCTTCATGCGCTCGCCGCCGCTGAGCAGGTGGCTGGGCAGGGTGGCGCGCGTGCCGGCGATGCCCAGCAGCGCCAGCCGCGTGCGCAAGGCCCCTTCCGCCAGCGTACTGTTGCGTTTTTGCACGCGCTGCACGGCGCTCAGCTCGCCTTCACGCGTTGCCGCATGCTGATCCAGCCACGCCACCCGCGCGGGACACAGCACTGCGCCGCCGGCCGGTGCCAGTTGCCCGGCGATTACGCGCAGCAGCGTCGACTTGCCGCTGCCATTGTCGCCCGTGACGGCCAGGCGGCGCGGGCCGCTGAGCACCAGGTCCAGTGGCTGCGTCTGGCCATATGGCAAGACCAGGGCGCGCAGCTCGAGGAGCAGTTTTCCGCTGGGAACCTGGCTGTCCGGCGCCAGCAGCAGGCGCTCGGTCTCGGGGGCGCAGCGGGCGCTGGCGTCCATCACGCGCTGCTGGCGCGCCAGCTGCGCCTCTTGCGCGCGCACGCGCAGCTTGCCCTGGCTATCCTGGCTTCTCTCCTTTTTTGCGTCGAGCAGCAGCTTGCTCTGGTTGCCTTCGCGCCCTTCCCTCTCGCCGCGTCCGACCCTGCGCTGCTGGCGCTCCGCCTGCTGTTGCGCTTCGCGCTGTTCGCGCCTGGCGCCGGCCTTTTCCGCCTGCAGGGCGGCAGCAAAACCGGCCTGTTCCAGCGCGCGCTGCTGCGCATACAGCGCGTAATTGCCGCCATAGCTGCGCAAGCCCTGCGCCGACAGTTCCACGATGGCAGCGACGTGCTGCAGCAAGCCGCGGTCATGGCTGATCAGCAGCAAGCCGCCGGGCCAGCGCGCCATCTGCGCCACCAGGCGGGCGCGTTGATGGGCGTCAAGGTGGTTGCTCGGTTCATCGAGCACCAGCCAGTCCGCCTGCGACAGCCAGGCGCCCTGCAAGGCGATGCGCTGGCGTTCGCCGCCGCTCAGGCTGGCCGTGGGCGTGTCGGCATCGACGTGGCGCAAATCGATCTCGTCGAGCGCCTGGCGCAGCCGGGCCGGCGCATCCCAGCGCTCGCCCACCAGGGCGTAGTCAGCCTCGTCAATGCTGCCGGCGGCGATGCGCGCCAGCGCGGCCAGCAAGGCATCCATGCCGGCGAGCGCCGCCACGGTGGGATAGGATTGCGGGTCGAGCTCCTGCGGCACGTAATGCAAGCTGCCGTCGCGGCGCACGGCGCCAGAAGACGGTTGTGCCCGGCCCGCCAGCAGGCGCGCCAGCACGCTCTTGCCCACGCCGTTATCGCCGACGAGGCCGGTACGTTGTGGAGCAAAAGTAAATTGCAAATCAGAAAACAGGGGGCGGCCATCGGGCAGCACGAAGGAAAGACGGTCGAGTTGCAGTAATGCAGGCATGGATACTCCTTGAGCAAGGCTGGCGAACCCGCGCGGCGCAATGGCGCGCTGGCGGGATGGGCAAGGCCGTGCAAGCACGGCAGTATCAATGGCGCATGTCGAAGCGTCCTGGAGAAGTGGGAAAGAAGCGTCAGTGTAGCAGAGCAGGCTTCTTAGCGCTGCCCCAGGGTCGTGTCGCCGAACAGGTCCTTGTATTCGCGCGGCTGCGAGCGCCAGTACTGCGGCGGCGCCTGCACTTGCGCGCCCAGTTGGGCCGCCGCGTGCCACGGCCAGCGGGGGTCGAACAGGATGGCGCGCGCCAGCGCCACCATGTCGGACTGGCCATAGGCGATGATGTCTTCCGCCTGCTGCGCTTCCGTGATCAGGCCCACGCTGATGGTGGGCAAGCCGCTGTCGCGCTTGATGCGTTCGGCAAACGCCACCTGGTAGCCAGGAGCGACGGGAATCTGCTGCTGCGGAGAGATTCCGCCGCTGGAGACATGGATGAAGTCGGCGCCCCGCTGCTTGAGTTCCTGCGCAAAGCGCACGCTTTGTTCGATTTCCCAGCCGCCATCGACCCAGTCGGTAGCGGAAATGCGCACGCCCACGGCCACGCTGGCGGGCACGGCGGCGCGCACGGCTTCATACACTTCCAGCGGAAAGCGCATGCGGTTGTCCAGGCTGCCGCCATACGCATCGGTACGCTGGTTGGCCAGCGGCGACAAGAACTGGTGCAGCAGATAGCCGTGCGCCGCATGCAATTCGATGCCTTCGATGCCCAGTGCATGCACGCGCTGGGCGGCGGCGACAAAGGCGCCCTTGATTTGCAGCAAACCCATCTCGTCAAGCGCGAGCGGCACCGTTTCGCCCGGTGCATGGGCGATGGCCGATGGCGCCACCGTTTGCCAGCCGCCGTCGGCCAGGTGCACGCAGGCGCCGCCCTGCCAGGGCGCGCGGCTCGACGCCTTGCGTCCGGCATGGCCCAGCTGCACCACCAGCGGAATCGAAGAATGACGGCGGATCGCCTGCACCACCTTGGCCAGCGCCGTTTGATTCGCGTCCGACCACAGGCCCAGGTCGTCGGCCGAGATGCGCCCCTCGGGCGAGACGGCCGTCGCTTCCGTCATCAGCAGGCCCGCGCCGGACAGGGCCAGGTGGCCCAGGTGGATCATGTGCCAGTCGGTGGCATTGCCGTTGTCGGCCGAGTACTGGCACATGGGCGCGATGGCGATGCGGTTGGCCACCTGCAGCGGCCCCAGTGCAAACGGCGTGAATAACTGGCTCATGGCGCACTCCGGAAAAGGGGAAGCACCGATTCTACTGCGCTTTGGCGATCGGAGCCTTACACCTGCTTACGTTTGATACAGCGCAAGGGCTAGCCTTGCGCAGGCGCGGCCGCTAATCTGGACACATCAACAACACCCGCAATACCACCCCAGGAGAACACATGAACACGACGACTACCGCCAGCCGCATCCACCCCTTGATGGCCGGCGCCGCCATTTCCGTGACGGTCCTGTGCCTGGTGGGCGCGGCGTCCATCGCTGGCATCCTGCCCAATTCGCGGGCGAACGTACCCGCCACGGCGGCAGTGCCGGCCGACGTGGCCGCCATGACGCCGGCGGGCGCTGCCGCCCTGGCAGCGCCGGTTGGCGCACCGGTGGCCGCTCCCGTCGTGGCACAAGCGGCGCCTGCGTCGGCACCGGCGCCCGTCGTGCACAAGCGCATCGTGCACCATACGCAAGTGGCGCAGGCGCGTCCCGCCTACCATGACGATGGCTACCGCGACACGTCCTACCGCGAAACGGCACGTCAGCCGCAGCCGGTTCCAGCGCCTGCGCCTGCGCAGCCGAACTACGTGGGCATCGGCACGGGCGCCGTCATCGGCGGCTTGATCGGCAATCAGGTCGGTGGCGGTCGCGGCAAGGCGCTGGCGACGGTGGCCGGCGTGATCGGCGGCGGCATGCTGGGCAATGCAGTGCAGAACCAGGTTGAGCAGCAACCTCAACGTTAAAGAACCTGCTGCGCGTTGCGCTTTGCGGCCTGCGATGCTCACTGTGCTTCAGCACAGTTGCGCTTCTCGGCAACAAATCATCGCCGCTCGCGACGGTTTTTAATCGTAGGGACCAAGATAATCGAGCTTGCCCACGGCCACGCCATTGTTTCGCAGGATGGCGTGGACCATGGAAACGTGGAAATAGAAGTTCGGCAAGGCAAAGCTGAGCAGGTAATCGTCACCCGAGAATTTTGTCCCCTCGTCAGTCCAGTTCAGCACGACTTCCTTCTGCGCGCTGCCTGCCATCTGGCCCGCGTTGACGCTGTCGATATAGGCGATGGTGTTGGCAATGCGTTCCTGTAACTGCTCGAACGAGGCTTCGTTATCCTCGAACTTCGGCGCAGGCACGCCGCTCAGGCGCTCGACCGACATCTTCGACGTGTCGCTGACGCGCTGCACCTGCGCCGTCAAATCCAGCATGTCGGGCGCCAGCTGCGCGCCCAGTAAAATCTCGGGCACAATGCCGTCTTCCTCCACATGCGCTTGCGCTTTTTCCAGCAGCGCCGAGACGACCCGCAAGCCGCGGATGAAGACGGGAATGGTTGCCTGATACATGGACACGGACATGGCGAACTCCTGATAGTGAACGATGAGCCAGTGTACCCGAGGCGCCGCCCGCGGGTGCGCACCGAACGCCAGGCAAAAAAATGGCGCCAAGCGGGTTTCCCCGGCTGGCGCCAAATGCTGAGTGAGGGCTGGACGATCAGGCCACGCGCACCACCATCAAACCGGCACGCAAGCCCACCCGCACGTCCGGGTTGGGAAACACCACCAGCTCTTCCGCGTGCTGCACCGTGTACACATGGTCACCATCGCTGGCGATCACGGCGTGCTGCGGCAGGGAAGTGAAATTCTGCGTGCTGCGATCAAAAGCCATGCGGAATTCATCGCTATGCTTGATGATTTCCTGCGCCACCTTGAACACGTGCGGTTGCGCCTTGACGGGCTGCGCAGGCAAGCCGCGCAGCAAGCCGTCCAGCGCCCGCGACACGTCATCGAACAGCGATAAATCGTTCTGCCCCAGGGTGCCCACGCGGCCCAGTTCCACCGTGCTGGCGGCCGCGCCGCAATGCTCGGCCGAATAATAACTGTAGGTGCCGGCCGACTGCGGGTTCATGATGATGGCGCCGATGGCCGCCTGGCCCAGCCAGGCTATCAGCTGCGCCTTGGCGTCATCGGCCACCAGGTCCGGCACGATGGCAAACGTGGGGTACACGGAAGGCCGGATGGCCGTGTGCAAATCCAGGTGCCAGCGCATGGGACCGGCCGCGTCAAAGAACGCTTTGGTCGCGGCGATCATTTCATCGGCGCGCGCGCTTTCCGCCGCTTGCGCCAGGCTACCCCGCACGGGGCGGAACATGCGATTGAGGTCGGCGTCGATGAAGCGCTTGCGGGCCCGGATCGCATCGACATTGCCCACGCAGACGAGCAGGTCGACGGCCAGTGCCGACGCATCGCGCGACAGCGCGTCGAGCAGATGCGCGAGCACTTCGATCGGCCCCGTCTCGTCGCCGTGCACGCCCACCGAGACGGCCACGCTGGCGCGGCCTGCTCCCGGTTTGACGACTTGCAGCATGCCGGGTGCCGGCAAGGCCACCGCAAAACCGGCGTCGGCGAACAGCCGCGCCACGCCGCTGAAATCGGCCTGCGCCAGCGCCTGCACGGCCGGCGGCAAGCCGCCAGCGCCCTGTACTACCTGGGTTACTACTTGCGTTGCTTCTTGCGTCATTACACCGCCGCTTCCATTGTCACTTTATTCACGGCCTCGGAGAGCGTCCACACGTCCAGCATGGCTTGCTCCAGTTCCGTCGCCGCCACATACGCCGACAGGCCCAGCGCGCCCGTTACGGCATCGACGGCCTGGCCCGCATTGCCTTGTTCGGCGCGCGCCAACACCTGCGTCAGCAAACGCTGTTGCGTGCGGCGCAGCGCTTGCTGCGCATAGTTGCGCAACTGTTCCTGCGACTTGCCTTGCGCGGCCAGCTTCAGGCCACGCTCCAGCGTGTCGATGCCCGCCTGGCTGCGCAGGGCCAGGCCCACCTGCAGGAAGGCCGCCAGGTCCATCGAGGCAGGACGCGGCACGGACAGGGCCGGGAACAGGAAGCCGGCGACGACTTCCAGCGCATCGACCGCATCCCACGCCTGCACGAAGGCCGGCTTCAGGCCCGGCACCAGCGCCGCTTCCGACTTGATGCCGACGGCCTTGAGCAGCTCGCGCTTCGATTCCGCGCCAAACAAGCGCGTCAATTCGGCCAGTCCCGCACCGCGCAACTGCTCGGCCGGCACGGACAGCACGCCGGCGATCATCGTCTGCTGCAGCACGCGCGTTTGCGCATCGACCTTGATCGACACGGCACGCGGAATCGTCAGGGCATCCGCATCGAGCGCGTCGAACACGGGCGCCAGGTTCAGCGCCACCCATGCCTGGCCCCAGGCCAGGATCACGGCCGACTCGTCCACGCCGTGTTCCGCCGCCAGGTTGCGGATCATCAGCGGGCCGCAGCGGTTGATCACTTCATTGGCCAGCACGGTCGCCAGGATGGCGTTGGCCAGCGGATGGTCGAGTGCCGAACGGGTTTCCACCAGCAGGGACGGGAAGTACGGTTTGAGCACCGGCTCGGCCCACGTTTCGTCCGTCAGCGGCAGCGCGGACAGAATGCGCTTGAAGCGGTTCTTCACGTTGGCGATCACCACAGCCAGTTCCGGCGTGGTCAGGCCACGCCCGTCGCTCTTCCTGCGCGCCAGTTCGGCCACCGACGGCAATTGCTCCAGCTCGCGCGACAGGGCGCCCTCTTCTTCCAGGCTGGCGATCAGGGCGGCATAGCCGTCCTGCACGGCGCTCTCGCCTTGCGCCTGCAGCTCGCGCACCAGCAAATGCGTCTGCTGCGTGTTGTCGCGCAAGACCAGGCGCTCGACGTCGTCCGTCATCGCATACAGCTCGCGGTTGCGTTCCGCTTCCGTCAGCTTGCCCGCATTGACTTCCACGTCCAGCCAGATTTTCACGTTCACTTCATGGTCCGAGCAATCCACGCCTGCCGAGTTGTCGATCGCATCGGTGAAGATGCGTCCGCCCGCCAGCGCGAACTCGATGCGGCCCGCCTGCGTCGCACCCAGGTTGCCACCTTCGGCGACCACTTTCACGCGCAGCTCGTTGCCGTTCACGCGGATATGGTCATTCGCACGGTCCTTCACCTGTGCGTGCGTCTCGGTCGAGGCCTTGATGTAGGTGCCGATGCCGCCGTTGTAGAACAGGTCGACCGGGGATTTCAGGATGCGGTGCATCAGTTCTTCCGGCGCCAGCGACGTTTCGGCGATATCAAGCGCGGCGCGGATTTGCGGCGACAGTTCGATCGTGCGGGCGGAGCGGGGATACACGCCGCCGCCATCTGATATCAAGTCCTTGTTGTAGTCGTCCCACGAGGAGCGCGGCAAGGCGAACAGGCGCGCGCGCTCTTCGAACGAGACGGCGACGTCCGGTGTCGGGTCGAGGAAGATGTGGCGGTGGTCAAACGCGGCCACCAGTTTGAGCTGGCGCGACAGCAGCACGCCATTGCCGAACACGTCGCCCGACATGTCTCCCACGCCGACCATGGTGATCGGCGTGGTATTGAGGTCGTGGTCCATTTCATAGAAGTGGCGCTTCACGGCTTCGAAGGCGCCCTTGGCGGTGATGCCCAGCTTCTTGTGGTCGTAGCCATTCGAGCCGCCCGAGGCGAACGCGTCGCCGAGCCAGAAACCGCGCTGCACGGCGATGCCGTTGGCGATGTCCGAGAACGTGGCCGTGCCCTTGTCGGCAGCGACCACCAGGTACGGGTCGGCGTCGTCGAAGCAGACGGTATCGACGGGCGGGACGATATTGCCCAGCGAGCGGTTGTCCGTCACTTCCAGCAGGCTGGAAATGAACAGGCGGTAGACGGCTTCGCCTTCGGCCGCGATGGTTTCGCGCACGGCGTCCTTCGGCATCATCTTGCAGACAAAACCGCCCTTCGCGCCGGCCGGCACGATGACGGCATTCTTGACCATCTGGGCCTTGACGAGGCCCAGCACTTCCGTGCGGTAGTCTTCCATGCGGTCCGACCAGCGCAAGCCGCCGCGGGCGACGGGGCCGCCGCGCAGGTGCACGCCTTCGAAGCGGCGCGAGAAGACAAAAATCTCGCGGTACGGACGCGGTTCCGGCACCAGCGCCAGGCTGCTGGTGTCGAACTTGAAGATGATCTTGTCGCCTTGCTGCTTGTTCTGGAAGTAGCTGGTGCGCAGGGTGGCGCTCATCAGGTCAGCCAGCGCGCCGAGGATTTCCTCGGTATCGGCATGGTTCACGGATGGCAGGCCGGCCTTGATGGTGGCGATCGCCTCCAGGGCGGCTGCGTGCTGCGCGTCTGACAGCGAAGGATCAAAGCGCTGCAGGAAGGCCTCGACCAGGGCTTTCACGTGGGCCGGCTGCTTGCGCAGGCTCTCGGCGATGTAGCGCACCGAGAAGCGGCTGCCTGCCTGGCGCCAGTAGCTGGTGTAGGCGCGCACCAGCTGCACTTCGCGCGTCGACAGGCCGCCCTCGATGACGAGGCCATTCAGGCGGCCGTCTTCGGCTTCGTCATTGAACAGCGCGGCAAACAGTTCCTGCGCCACGGCGACGACGGATGGCTGCGCCAGTTTCGCCGCGCTGGCGGCATCGACCGTCAGGCTGGTGACGAAATAGCGTGTGCCGTCAGACAGAGAAACCGAATATGCCTGCTCGCGGTCGATGGCCACGCCCGCATTGTGCAGGGCCGGCAAAATGGTCGACAGCGGCGGCACCTTGTTGGCCGAATACAGGCGGATCGTGGTGACCGCGCCCGTCTCGATGCGCACGGCAACGTGCGCTGCATCGCCATTGCGCAAGATGGTGTCGAGGTCGCGGAAGGCGACGGCCGGCGCGGTGGCGGCCACGTAATCGAGCGGTAAAGTCGCGCAGAGTTTGCGCAGGCTGGTGCGCAGGGCCACGTCGGGCACGGCGTCGGCCACGGCGGCAAAGCCGTTGTGCCAGCCATCGAGCACGCCCAGGAGCGGTTGCTCGATATCCGTTTCCAGATCCAGCGGGTAACGGGCGGCGTGGGCGATCAGGTAGACGCGCGCCAGCGGGCCGTCAGCCACCAGCGTCTGCATGCTCACATGCGTGGCGCCGGAACTGGCTTGCAAGGCTTTTGCCAGGCTCGATGCCACGCTGGCGCTGTAGCGCTCGCGCGGCAGGTAGACCAGCACGTTCAGGTGGCGCGCATATACGTCGCGGCGCGCGAAGACCTTGGTGCGCGGCTGCTTGTACAGCGAAACGACGGAGCCGCACACTTGCGCCAGCCAATCGAGGTCCGCTTCCAGCGCTTCGGTGCGCGGCAGGGACTCGAGGATTTCGCGGAATTTCTCGGCGCGGAAGCCTTGCTGGCGCACGCCGGCCAGGCTCAGCACCTTGGCCACGCGGCCGCGCGCAAACGGCAGCGCCGCCAGCGGGGTGGAATTGCCGGCGCGGGTGAACAGGCCAACGAAGCAGTGCTCGCCCAGGATCGCGCCTTGCGCGTCGGTGTCGCGCACGCCGATGAAGTCGAGCTGCTGGTCGCGGTGCAAAGTACCCGCCACGTCGGCCTTGACGATGGACAGCGCCGATTCACGCTTGGCCAGGGTGTCGAAGTCACCCGGAATATTCGCCAGGCAGGTGCCGTAGACCGGGTGCGCCGTATCCTGCAGCACGCCGACGCGGCTCGGAATATCACGTTCGAGTTCGCGCACGCCCGGCTTGACGCGGTAGTACGCATAGCCGAATACCTCAAAGCCGCCGCTGCGCGCCCACTCCAGGAAAGCGGCAACTTCCGCACCCTCTTCGCCATGCTGCGCCGCAGCCGTGGCCACTGCGGCCAAACGTTCGCTCATGGAAGCGGCGTCGCGACGCACGACGGCGGCGTCGCGCGCCACCATGTCGAGGGAGCCGACCAGTGCGGCCAGCGCTTCCGGCGCCAGCTCTTCGTCGAGCAGCACCAGCACATATGATTCGAGCGGGTCGCCAGCCTGGCGCACCGCTTCCACGCTGCCGTCGCCGGCGCGGCGCACGGGCAGGACGGTATTCATCACGCCGCGCACGGCCAGGTGCTGGCGGCGCATGGCCATGACGATGGAGTCAACCAGGTAAGGCATGTCTTCGTTCAGGATCAGCAAGGCGCTCGCCATGCCGCCACGGCCATCCGCATAGCGCAGGGTGGCGATCTGGCAACCGCTGCCAGTGCGCTTGGCCGCTTGCGTAAAGCCGTCGACCAGCACAGGCGCCAGGCTATCGGGTGCGATATCGGCCAGGTCTTCGGCGTCGAGCGAGTCGAGCCATGCCTGTATCAGTTGCACGACAGGCGCTGCCGCCTTGTCCTTGATCAGCTCCAGCGTTTGTGTGCGCAAATCTTGTGGCGTGTGATTCATCTTGCATCTCCATTACGGTAATGTGAATGTCCAGCGCTGTCGTGTGGGCTTGTGGCTAGGCGGCAGCGGTGTCAAGAGACGGGGGTCGCCCGTCCAATTCTTTCGATACTGCAGATAGGGTGTCTCGGATTTTCTGTGTGTTTTTCTATCGCCTACAAGTCGTACAATCCAGGTAAGTTGAGGATGATCGTCAATTCTTCAAGCGCCGCATGCACTTCCAGCGCCAGCTGCGGGTCGGCCAGGTCGCCTGGCTCCAGATGGTCGCGGTAGTGCTTTTCTACCCACTGTACCAGCCGATGGTACAGCGTTTCCGTCATGATCACGCCCTGGTGCATGGCGCGCGCCTCGGTTTCCGTCAGGGCCACGCGCAAACGCAGGCAGGCGGGCCCGCCGCCGTTGCGCATGCTCTGGCGCAGGTCGAAATGGATCAGTTCATCGATGGGGCCACCGCCGGCCACCAGGCCCTCCAGGTAGCGCGACACGGCACGGTTTTCCTGGCATTCCTGCGGGATCACCAGCGCCATCTTGCCGCCCTCTTTCGTCAGCAACTGGCTGTTGAACAGATAGCTGCTGACGGCGTCCGCGATGGGCACCTGGCCAGTGTCCACGCGCAGCGCCTGCAGCTCGGTGCCCGTGCCGGCAACGGCGCGGCGCAGCTGCGACAGACTGTTCTCTTCATCGGCAAACGCCTGCTCGTGATAGAACAGCACATTGCCATTGCCGACGGCGATGACGTCGTTATGGAATACGCCCTGGTCGATCACTTCAGGATTCTGCTGCACGTACACGGTGCGCTTGTCGTCCAGGCCATGCAGGCGCGCCACGGCTTGCGACGCTTCCAGGGTCTGGCGCGCCGGGTAGCGCTTCGGCGACGGCGCGGAAGGGTCGAACTCCACCCGGCCATACACGAACAGCTCGACCGATGGCGCGCCGTGGTTCGCGCCCAGGCGCGTGTGGTTGGCCGCGCCCTCGTCGCCAAAGGCGGGCGTCGACGGCAGCGCGTCGTGCACGGCGAAATGCTTGTCGTCGCTGAAAATGGCGCGCAGGCTGCGCGCCGACTGCGCGTGCTCGAAGGCGCGATGCAGCTTGTTATTCAGGTTGGCAGCCGTAAAATGCACGCGGCCGTCCTGCGTGTCCGCCGACGGGCTGACCGTGGCGGCATTCGCCGTCCACATGGGCGAGGCGGAATACGCGCACGCCAGGATGACGGGCGACTCCTGGTAGGCACGCGCCAGCACCTCGGCGTCGCTGCCCGTGAAACCGATGGAGCGCAGCAGGCGGAAATTGGGCCGGTCCTGCGGCGGCAGCAAGGCTTGCGCAAAACCGCGCGCGGCCAGCGCACGCATCTTGGCCAGGCCCTGCAAGGCAGCCTGCTTCGGATTCGAAGCGCTCTTCACATTGCTGAACGAGGCCACGTTGCCGAACGAGAGTCCGGCATAGTTATGCGATGGCCCGACCAGGCCGTCAAAGTTGTATTCGCGCGTGCTGTGCATGGGTATTCCTTGATAAACCTTCTTAAAAATTCAGGCCGGGCGACAGCTTGGCCGGCATTTCCAGTACGCTGTTCTCGATCGAGGCGACCGGATAGGCGCAATAGTCAGCGGCGTAATAGGCGCTCGGACGGTGGTTGCCCGACTTGCCGATGCCGCCGAATGGCGCCGTGCTGGCCGCGCCCGTAGTCGGACGGTTCCAGTTGATGATGCCGGCGCGCGCGCGCCTCTGGAAGGTCTGCCACAGGGCAGGGTCGTCGGACAGCAGAGCCGCGGCCAGGCCAAATTCGGTGGCGTTGGCGACCTTCAGGGCCGCATCAAAATCGGCCACGCGTATCACTTGCAGCAGCGGGCCGAACCATTCTTCGTCGGGGATGCCCCTAGCAGCGGTGACATCGACGATGCCGGCCGTGACAAAGCCCGCCTCGGGATTCAACTGGCGCATCTGCAGCAGGGTCGTGCCACCCTTGGCGACCATGTCCGCCTGTGCCTGCACCAGGCGCTTTGCCACGGCACTGGACACCACTGGCCCCATGAACGGCTGCGGCTGGGCGTCGGACGCGCCGATGCCCAGTTTCGCGGCCACTTCCACCAGGCGCGCCACGAAGGCAGACCCCGCAGCATTATCTTGCACCACCAGGCGGCGCGCGCAGGTGCAGCGCTGGCCGGCCGAGACGAAAGCGGAAAAGATCGCGTGGTGCACGGCGGCGTCCACGTCCTGCACATCCCATACGACGAGGGCATTGTTGCCGCCCATTTCCAGCGCCAGCATCTTGCCCGGCTGGCCGCCGAACTGGCGGTGCAGGCTGATGCCCGTCTGGCAGGAACCCGTAAACAGCACGCCGTCGAGGAGCGCATTGGCGCCCAGCGCCACGCCCGTATCGCGCCCGCCGTTGACGAGGTTGACGACGCCATTCGGCAAGCCCGCCTGCTGCCACAGCTGCACGGTTTTGATGGCCGTGCGCGGCGCATATTCGCTGGGCTTGAAGACGATGGTGTTACCGGCGATCAGGGCTGGCACGATGTGGCCATTCGGCAGGTGACCGGGGAAATTGTACGGGCCGAAGACGCCGAAGACGCCATGCGGGCGGTGGCGCAGCACGGCGTCGCCGTCGGCGATCTTGCTTTGCGTGATGCCGGTACGTGCGTTGTACGATTGCACCGAAATATCGATCTTGTTGGCCATGGTCGCCACTTCCGTGCGCGACTCCCACAATGGTTTACCCACTTCTTCCGAGATCAAGAGCGCCAGCGCTTCCGCATGCTCCTTCAGCAGTTCACGAAAGCGCACGCAGATGGCGATGCGCTCTTCGACGGGCGTATCGGCCCACGCCGCGAAGGCCGCGCGCGCGGCCTGGCAGGCTTGCCCGACTTCGCTCTGCGTCGCTTCCAGGCTGGCCCAGGTCTGCTTGCCGTTTGACGGATCGATGGTGACGAGTTCACGGCCCGTGCCTGGCAGCCAGGCGCCGTTGATGAAGTTCGATGCTGCGGTAGACGAATTAAACACATTAGACATGGGGATGCTTCCTCGGGTTGAGTGACAGCGTGCGCACGGTATCGCCATTGTGGCAACGCAGCAGATGCAGTTCATCGTCATCGAGCGCGATTTTTCCGCCGTGCGGATTGGCGCTGGTGACGATCATGCGGAAATCTTTCAGGTCGGTGTTCGACACCAGGTAAGGCTCGGCCTGGGCGGCGTCGCCGCACGCTTCAGGCGCAGCCTCGGCATCGAGCACGGCCGGCATGCTGTCGCGCATGGCGCGCAGCTCGGAGACGCGCGCCTGCAGCACGGGACCGGCATCGAAAATGTCGACATAGCCTTCAAAGTGCAAGCCTTCCTGTTCCAGCAAACGGCGCGCGGGCGCCGTGCTCAGATGCACCTTGCCAATGACTTCCTGCGCCTCGTCCGGCAGGTAGGCCACGTACATGGGCTGGCGCGGCATCAGTTCGGCGATGAACGATTTCTTGCCCAGGCTCGTCAAGTCGTCAACGTGGTGGAAATCCATCTTGAAGAAGTGGCGGCCCAGGCCTTCATAGAACGGCGAGCAGCCGTCCGGCGCCTGGTAGCCGCGCATTTCCGCGATCAGCTTTTCCGTGAACAGGTGCGGGAACTGGGCGATGAAGAGAAACCGGCTTTTCGACAGCAGCTTGCCGTTGTTGCCGCTGCGGTAATCAGGGTGCAAAAACAGCGAACACAGTTCCGTGCTGCCTGTCAGGTCATTCGACAGGTACAGGGTTTCCATGCGCGTAAACACATCGAGTTCGCGGCTCGAATGCACGAGGGTGCCGATGCGGTAGTTATAGAACGGTTCTTCCAGGCCTACGGCGCCCTTGATGGCACAGACGCCGGCCAGACGGCCCGTGTCGGTATCCTCCATGACAAACATGTAGTCGCGTTTTTCGGGCGCGATGGTTTCGGCAAACGAGGCGCAGGCGATGGCCAGGCGGTCGCCCAGCATTTTCATGTCCGGCTTGAGGGTGGTCATGCCGGTGCCGACCTGGCTTGCCAGGCCGTACAGGGCATTCAGGTCGGAAGCGTTGATGGCGCGTACTACTAGCATAATGTTCTCTCGGTTAAATGCGCACGCAAATGACGCTGTCGCCTTCGGCCACGGCCAGCGCGTCAAGCAGCTCGGCCGGCAAGCCGACGGTGTCCTGCGCTTCGAGCGCATCGCAGGCAAAGGTGACGGCGCGGAAGTTGCGCTCCGCGCCCGAAGCGACCGCGTAATGCACTTTCAGGCCCGTGCGGCTGGGCGTGACGCCTGCCACCACGCGACGCGTGAGCGAGCCCGTAAACGAGCGCAGCGAATTCTTGTGGGCCTGCAGGATCGGGCCGCCATCGAAAATATCGATGTAATCGTCCGCTTCAAAGCCTTCCTCCGTCAGCAGGTTGAACGCCAGTTCACCGCTCGGGTGGATCTGGCCCATGGCCGCTTGCGCGTCACCGGGCAACAGGGGCACGTACACGGGGTAATGAGGCATCAGTTCAACGATCAGGGTGCGGTTGCGCGCACCGCCGATGACTTTCTCGGCATCGAGGAAATCCATCTGGAAGAACTTGCGGCCCAGCGCATCCCAGAACGGCGACTGGCCGTTGGCGTCCGTGATGCCGGCCAGCGGCACGAAGAAGCGGTCGCCGAAACGGTGCGGCGCCAGCACGGCGAACAGCAGCCGCGCGCGCGACAGGAGGGCCGCTTCCAGGCCCGCCTGGTCCATATTGCGCACAAAGAAACCGGACAGCTGCGAGTACGCCGTCAGCTCGGAACACAGGGTCAGCGCATGCACGCTGTGACTGATGTTCAGGTCGCGCGAGACTTGCTGGATGACGTCGTTGCGAAAGGAAAAATAGGTGCCGTTCGAGCCGGCCGAGGCGAAGATGGCGGCCGTGCCGGCAATGCTCTTGTCGAGCAGGGATTCAAGCACGAAGAGATACGACTCTTCGCTGGGGATATCGACGTGGGCGGCAAACGAGGCGATGGAGCGCTCGACGGAGGCGGCGATTTTTTCGCGCGTCTTCGGCAGGGTATGGACACCCGGCATGGTTACCGCGGCCAGCGCTTCGAGGGCTGCAATATCCGCAATTTCTACCGGACGGACAACATACATGGGTACTCCTTCAATACAGACAATGCCAGGGTAGAACCAAGCCGGCCCGCGGCAAGGCGGCGGGCCGGTGACAGAACGGAGGTCAGGCTAGTTTCAGGCCTTGAGCATGCCGTCGATGGCGGCGCGCAGCAAGCGGCCGGCTTCGGTGATCTGTTCGTCCGAGACGATCAGGGCCGGCGCCAGGCGCACCACGTCCATGCCGGCGATCAGCACCATCAGGCCCTGCGCTTCGGCGGCTTTCTGAATGTCTTTCGCACGGCCCTTCCAGGCGTCACTGACCACGAGGCCCAGCAGCAGGCCGCTGCCGCGCACCACGGAGAACACTTGCGGATAGTCCGAGATCAGGCCTTGCAACATGGCGATGGTGCTGACGCTGGCTTCCTTGACGCGCGCCAGGAAGGCTGGCGTATTGATCGTCTCCAGCACGGTCAGGGCCACGGTGGCGGCCAGCGGGTTGCCGCCGTAGGTGGTGCCGTGGGTGCCGACGGCCAGGGTTTGTGCCAGCTCGTTGGTGGTCAGCATGGCGCCGATCGGGTAACCGTTGCCCAGTGCCTTGGCGGCCGTCAGGATGTCCGGCGTGACGCCATAGCCCATGTAGGCAAACAACGCGCCAGTGCGGCCCATGCCGCTCTGGACTTCGTCGAAAATCAACAGGGCGCCCGTCTTGTCGCACAGGGCGCGCAGTTCCTTGAGGAATTCAGGGTTGCCTGGCACCACGCCGCCTTCGCCCTGTACCGGCTCGACGATCACGGCGCACACGTCGTCACCGATGGCAGCGCGGGCCGCTTCGATATCGTTGAAGGCGATGTGGTCGATCGACGGCGGCAGCGGCTCGAAGCCTTCCGTGTACTTGGCCTGGCCGCCGACGGAGACGGTAAACAGGGTGCGGCCGTGGAAGGAGCTGAAGCACGAGATGATGCGCGACTTGTGCGCGCCGAATTTGGTGTGCGCATACTTGCGCGCCAGTTTCAGGGCCGCTTCGTTGGCTTCCGCGCCGGAGTTGCAGAAGAAGGCACGGTCGGCAAACGTCGCTTCCGTCAGGGCCAGCGCCAGGCGCAGCACGGGCTCGTTGGTGTAGCCGTTGCCCAAATGCCACAGGGAATTGATTTGCTTGGTCAGCACGTCGACCAGGGCCGGATTGCAGTGTCCCAGGCTGGTGACGGCGATGCCGGACGTGAAATCGAGGTAATGCTTGCCGGACTGGTCCCACAGATCCAGTCCGGAGGCACGCACCGGCACCATGGCGGCAGGAGCGTAGGTAGGAACCAGAACCTGGTCAAAGGTTTCCCGGGTGACTGGGCGAGCGGTTACGGTCGAATCAAGCTTGGCATTCATAGCATTTCCCCATCAATATGTTAGGTACTCCGCAGCTACGATAGCTACGTGTGTACTGCATTATAAAAAGCGGGATGCTAAAACTCTTTTGAATCTGCGACAAGGATTTTCACAATTCATCACAGGAAAAATCCCATGCCGCCGCGCCTTACGCGGCCGGCATGAGCTTGCGCTGCCGCTCTTCGCGGGGCGTATTGCCAAACAGGGTGCCGAAGGCCGTGGAAAAGTGCGATCCGGACGAAAAACCACACATCAGTCCCACTTGCACGATGGAATAATGTGTATCAAGCAATAGTTGCCTGGATCGTTGCAGCCGCAGTTCCAGGTAATAGCGCGACGGCAGGCTGCCCAGGTATTGCTTGAACAGCCGCTCCAGCTGGCGCCGCGACAGTCCCACCAGGCTGGCGATATCGTCCGTCGACAACGGTTCCTCGATATTGGCTTCCATCAAGGTCACCGCCTCGGACAGCTTCGGCTGCAGCACGCCGAAGCGCGCCTGCAGCGCCACGCGCTGGCGCTCCTCCTTGCCACGCACCTTGTCCACGCACAATGCCTCCTTGACGAGCGCCTGCACGTCGGCGCCAAACACGGTTTCGATCAGGGTCAGCGAAAAGTCGATACTGGCCGCGCCGCCGCAGCACGTGATGTGCGGGCCGTCGATGTCGAACAAATGCGGCGTCAGGATGGCGCGCTCGGCCTTCGCTTCCGCATCGGCATATAAGGCCCAAGGCAGGGCAATGCGCACGCCGTCCATGACGCCCGCGTCGGCCAGCCACAGCACGGCTGCGCCCACGCCCCCCCAGAATGGCGCCGAGCGGCAACGCTCGATCACGGCCCGGCACAGCTCGGCGCGCAATGGCGCTTCCGTTTCGTCGGCCACCAGCAGGGCGATATGCCAGTTGCCGCCCTGCGCGGCCACCTGTTCCGGCGTGCGCACGTCCAGCTGGAACGCCTGCGGTCCCAGCGCCCGCGCGCACAGGCGCAAAGGCTGCACCAGGCCGGCCCAGGTAATCGATTCGGCATCGCCGGCATGGATCAGCAGCAGCCGCAGCGGTTTATCGAGGCCGATACGGGAAAGATTAGCAAAGGACATCGGCGGGGAGGGATCGGGGCTATGGCTACAGTTCGCCTATCATACCGGAGTTCGACGGCTCTGCGCCCGCCATCGAGGGCGCCCGCCCGCTGCGCCGGAAAAAAGCGGGGCGGAAGGATATAATCACACCCATGGGTGAACGATATTTAAAAAGTATCCGGCTGCTGGCCGAATGCATGCAGGGCTTCGAGCGGTTTTCCGGCGACTTCGTGCGCCAGTACGGCTTGACGCATGCCCAATTCGACATCATCGCCACGCTTGGCAACACCTGCGGCATGTCCTACAAGGAACTGGGGCAGAAAACCCTGATCACCAAGGGCACCTTGACCGGCGTGGTGGACCGGCTGGAACAAAAGGGGCTGGTGCTACGGGAACGTTGTACGCGCGACAAACGCTCCTACTTCGTACGCCTGAGCTGCGAGGGCGAACAAGTGTTTCATGACGTATTCCCCAAGCTGACCAGGCAAGGGCAGCACTTGTTTGCCGGCTATACCGAAGACGATTTTATTCGTCTGGAAACGACCCTGGCGAGCCTGAAGCAGGCCATTGCGCATGGCCACGGCTGACAATTCATCAAGCAAACATCAGATTCAAACAAGACAAAGGAAAACAAGTTGAAAACCACACTGCTCGAAGGCAAAAAGCCCGCTCATTTCGATAAACACATCATCGGCAACTTGTTGCTCAACGCCAGCACGCCTGAACTGGTGCGCCAGGAAAAGCTGATCATCGGCGTGCGCAATGAAGATGGCGAAATCTACCGCCTGATCGGTGCGACCAAGCACAACAGCTTCATGAACGCCGTCGAGGAACTCTTCGACCTCGGCCTGACGGATGAACTGGAAGACAGCGACGAACTGGTCGAAGGCTGCGACGCCATCTTCAGCGAATCTCTCTAACAACGCGTAACAAGACCTGCTGCGCGGTGCGCTTTGCGGCCTGCGATGCTCACCGGCTCGGCGCCCCCGTACTAAGGTACGGTTGCGCTTCTTAGCCACAAATCCCATCCGCTCGCAATGGTTTTGTTAAGCGTTCGGAATTTCGTCGTTCAAAATGGGCACGCGTCGACTGTACGCGTGCCCATTTTGCGTTTACGGGGCTTTGCTTGCCTTTTGCCAGGCTGTTTGCGAAAAGATCATGGCCAAAAAGTTCCACACGGAAATATTGCGAGTATAATTTTTTCAATGAACAGACTCGACGCCTTTAAAAGCATCGCCGCGCAAGCCGCTCGTGGCGAGCTGACCTTCCCCGCCAATGTGGACGCTTCGCTCAAGCTGCAGCAGGCGCTGGCCGATCCCGACTGCCATATCGAAGCGGCCGCCAAGCTGGTGCAGGCCGACCCGCTGCTGGCGGCGCGCACGGTGGCCATCGCCAATTCCGTGGCCTTCAACCGGTCCGGCAACGAGATCACCAGCGTGCGCAATGCCGTGCAACGGCTTGGCGTACGTACGCTGCAGTCGGTGGTGGCCTCGCTGATCGTGCGCCAGCTGGGCAGCACGATTACCGATCCCGTGTTGCAAGCCAAGGCCAACCAGTTGTGGGAGCATACGGCCCATGTGGCGGCGCTGTCGCAGGTGCTGGCCCGCCGGGTCACCAGGGTCGACCCCGATACAGCCCTGTTTGCAGGCATCGTGCACGAAGTGGGCGGCTTTTATCTGCTGTCGCGCGCGGCCGAGTTTCCCGGCATTCTTGATGGCGAACCGCAGGACTGGGTCGAACATGGCGAGCAGGCGATCGGCCACGGCGTGTTGACCAAACTCAAGGTGCCGGAAGCCGTGATGCACGCCATCGATTCCCTGTGGGAGGGATTGCGCGCCATCCCGCCTGAATCGCTGGGCGACACCCTGCTGCTGGCGAACGACCTGGCGCCAGTGGCGTCACCGCTCAACGAAAGCCCGGCCGCCATCGCCGTCCGGGCCGCCCGCGCTGCCCGCAGCATCGACTGCGTCATCGGCGACGACATGACCCTGTCGAGCATCCTCGCCGAATCGGATGACGAAGTGCAGTCGCTGCTGAAGGTGCTCGTGCACTAGCGCTTCTTGCTGGCCGGTGGCGGTGCCGCTGGCTTGGCTGTCTCGACGATCAGCACGTGCTTGTCCACGGCCTTGCTCGTTTGCTCCTGCCTGACGACTTGCATGGCAACAGCCCGGGTACTCAACAGCGGCTTCGGATGGCGCGGCATGAACATGCGGATCTTCCTGAAAAGAGAGTACGGTCCACATGCGGTGCACTTGTCAACTTTTCAAGCTCCAGGCAAGGCAAAAAAAAAACCCGCTCGAAAGCGGGTAAAGTCCAAAGCTAGGGATGTCCTGAAAGAGACAGCCCTATCTTATGCCGCGCCGCCATGCCGGCTCCGTGCGCTGGCTCACTTAGCAGCCATATTCAAGCCCCGATCAGCGTCACTTCCGTTTCCTGCCAGGCGCGCAGTTGCTGCACGCGGCCAAACCAGGCCTGGATGTTGGCGTACTGCCCCAGCGGCAATTGCACGCGTTCGCTGTACATCAGCGGCGCGGCCACCGCGAAATCGGCCAGGGTCAAGGCATCGCCGCAAAGCCAGTCGCGCTGGGCCAGGTGCGCGTCCAGCACCATGGCGCATTCATGCAGGTCGCGTTCGCCGCGCGCCTCTTCGAGCGGGTCCGCCGGACCATTGCCTGTCATGCCTTTCCAGGCCCGCTCCCAGGCCAGCACGCTGATGGCAGGCGCGAAGTGCTGCGCGGCCCAGAACAGCCAGCGGTTGACGTCGGCGCGCGCTTGCGGCGCCTGCGGATAAATCGTCTGGCCGGGCACCTGCTCGGCCAGGTATTGCATGATGGCGCACGATTCCCACAGCAGGAAAGCGCCATCGGCCAGCACGGGCACTTTGCCGTTCGGGTTCAGTTCAAGCAGGCGGCGGCGGTCGTCCGCATTCATCAGGTCGACTTCGGCCAGTTCCAGCGGCAGGCCGAGGTGGATCGCCGTCATCAGGGCACGGCGGGCATTCGAGGACATGGGGTGGCGGTACAGGCGCATGATGGATGGCTCCGGTGAGTGAAGAAGCCACCATCGTACGGGCCATCACTGACAGTTTTTGTCAGGAGCGAATATCAGGATTCCGGATCAATCTCGTGGGCCTTGCGCCAGGCATCGAGCAGCACATGGCGCCGCGTGGGATAGCGCTCCTCGTGCTGCTGCACGCCGGCGATGCGGTCGATGCGGAAATGCCGGTAGTCGCCGCGCAGCTCGCACCAGGCGGCCAGCAGGCGCTTGCCCTCGAAAAAGGCCAGCGCGAATGGCCACACCGTGCGTTGCGTGGCGCTGCCGCGCTCATCCTCATACGCGAGCGTGAGTTTCTGTTCGTAGCGGATGGCCTCGCGCACGGGCTGCACATAGCGGTCGGCCGGTTCCCCGCCATCGGCGGGACGCCCCAGCGGCACCCACAGGCTGGTCTCGGCCATGCTGTCGCGCAAATCGCGCGGCGAAGCGGCCGCGATCTTCGCCAGGGCATTGCTGGCCGCCTGCGCCAGGCCCGCATCGCCCTGCCGGCGCACCCAGCGCGCCCCCAGCACCAGCGCCTCCAGTTCATCGGGTCCGAACATCAGCGGCGGCAGGAAGGCGCCGCGGCGCAGCACATAGCCGATGCCGGCCTCGCCCTGCAATGGCGCGCCCAGTTCGGCCAGGGTCTGGATATCGCGGTAGATCGTACGCTCGGACACACCCAGCTGCCGCGCCAGCTGGGCAGCGGTCACCGGCACGCGTCTGGCCCGCATGGCATCCATCAGCAGGAACAGACGGCCGCTGCGGCTCATGGACAGCCCTGCAAGGCCTGGTCGCCCATGACGAGGGCAGACAGGGCCGGCACGTACAGATAGCCGTCAGGCGCCAGGCGCGCCGCGCGCGGCCCCTCTTCCACGCCCGCGATGCCGTAGCAGCGCTGCAGGCGTGCCGCACCAGGCCACCAGTAGACGGCGGCCTCCTGGTCGGGAAAGCGGCGCCGCACGCTCTCGGCCTGCGCGGCGACCTGCCGGAAATCGCGATAAAAGGCGGGTGCGATGCCCAGATCCGAGGCAAAGGCCGCTTCCAGCGTTGCCACGCTTGCCAGCTGCGCTGCCAGCGCCGCCGTTTCGCTGCCCAGGTCCTGGGCCGCCACGCCCGCCTCGACCAGGGTGCGGTGCATGTGCGCCCGGTCCGCCTGCGCGCGCAGGAAGGCCGGTTCCTGCAGGGCCAGCACGGCATTGGCGGGAATGCTCTTGCGCAGCGCGGCCGGGAAGACATACAGGGCGCAGCTGCCCGCGCACATGGTGTCGATAGCGAGATCGAGCCGCTGCTGGCGAATGAATCGTCCCAGCGACATTGCCGCCAGCGGCTCGCCGCCGTCACTATTGATGCGCAACAAAGTCGTCTCGCGCGTGTACATCTGCCGCAGCCGGTCCGCATCGCCATCGGCAATCGCGCCACGCATGGCGATGCTGCCGGCGTCGACACGGCTGAAATCGGCCGCGCCGGCCAGCCCCGTCACGCCGGCCATCACACCTACCCATAAAAAACGCTTCATCATCATCCGTTACAAAAAAAAACGACCACCGCAAACGGTGGTCGTTCTTCATTCAACCTGCAAAAGACCTGCGCTTACACCACGGCGCCGTCGGTTTCGTCTTTTTCCTTGACCGGCTTGATCAAGTCTTCGCGCTTCACGCCCAGCCACATGGCGATGGAGGCCGCGACGAACACGGACGAGTAGATACCGAAGCAGATACCGATGGTCAGCGCCAGGGCGAAGTGGTGCAGGGTCTGGCCGCCGAAGACCAGCATCGACAGCACCATCATCTGGGTCGAGCCGTGGGTGATGATGGTACGCGAAATGGTGCTGGTGATTGCGTTGTCGATCACTTCATGCACGGAAGCCTTGCGCTGCTTGCGGAAGTTTTCGCGGATACGGTCAAAGATCACCACCGATTCGTTGACGGAATAACCGAGCACCGCCAGGATGGCCGCCAGCACCGTCAGCGAGAATTCCCACTCGAAGAAGGCGAAGAAGCCCAGGATGATCACCACGTCATGCAAGTTGGCGATAATGGCCGAGACAGCGTATTTCCATTCGAAGCGGATGGCCAGGTAGATCATCACGCCGATAATCACCACCACCAGCGCGTTCAAGCCGTTCTGCGCCAGTTCCTCGCCCACTTGCGGGCCGACGAATTCAACCTTCTGCAGTACCACCGCTTCATTGCCGGCGGTGTCCATGCAGGCGCTCTTGAGCACATGTTCGCCCTTTGCGGTGACGGTGTCGATGGCCTTGGCCGTGCCTTGCTCGGCCTTGCACAGCGCGTCAAACACGCGCTGCGAGGTATTCGCGGCAGACACGCCCTTCTCCACCGGCAGGCGGATCATGACGTCGCGCGCCGTGTCGAAACTGGTCACGCCCGGCTCTTCGTAGCCCATGGCGATCAGGGTGCCGCGTATGCCTTCAAGGTTGGCCGCCTTGGGGTATTTCACCTCCATCAGGGTACCGCCCTTGAATTCCACGGACAGGTGCAAGCCCTTGTGCACCAGGAAGAAGACGGCGGCAAGGAAGGTCACGGCCGAGATGACGTTGAAAATCAACGCATGGCGCATGAAGGGAATATCTTTTTTGATCCGGAAAAATTCCATGAAATCCTCTGAGTTCTATTCTGTGCATCCGGCGGCGGGACCGCCGGACGCTATCGCTGTTGACGCTATTCGGTAAGTCGGGGTCGTCGCTTATTTGCTGGCGCCCGGCACCCACACCGTGCCGATCGACAAGGTCGTCAGCTTTTTCTTGCGGCCATACCAGAGGTTGACCACGCCGCGCGACACGAACACGGAGGAGAACATCGAGGTCAGAATGCCCAGGCAATGCACGACAGCGAAGCCGCGCACAGGACCGCTGCCGAAGGCCAGCAAGGCCAGGCCGACGATCAGGGTGGTCACGTTCGAGTCCAGAATCGTGGCCCAGGCGCGGTCGAAGCCGGCAGCGATCGCCGCTTGCGGCGTATTGCCGGCACGCAGCTCTTCGCGGATACGTTCATTGATCAGCACGTTGGCGTCAATCGCCATGCCCAGCGCCAGCGCGATAGCGGCGATACCTGGCAAGGTCAAGGTCACCTGGATCATCGACAGCAAGCCGACCAGCAACAACAGGTTGGTGGCCAGGGCCAGCACGCTGAAGGCGCCGAACAGCATGTAGTAGGCAATCATGAAGATGGCGATGGCGATGAAACCGTACAAGGTCGAGTGGAAGCCCTTGGCGATGTTTTCCGCGCCCAGTTGCGGTCCGATCGTGCGTTCTTCGATGACGGTCATCGGTGCGGACAGGGCACCCGAGCGCAGCAGCAGCGCCAGTTCATTTGCGTTTTCCGCGCCGCCCATGCCGGTGATCTGGAAGCGCGAACCGAGTTCCTGCTGGATGGTGGCGACCGACAGCACTTCCGGCTTGCCTTTTTCAAACAGCACGATGGCCATGCGCTTGCCCACGCGTTCACGCGTCGCTTCGCGCATCTTGCGTCCGCCGTCGCCGTTCAGGTCGATCGACACGGCCGCTTGCTGGTTCTGGTCGAAGCTGGCCGTGGCGCTGGAAATGTAGTCGCCCGTCAGGATCACGTCTTTCGCCAGCACGACAGGCACGCCCTTGCCGACGGTGAACAATTCGGAGTTGAACGGAATGGCGCTCGACAGTTCGGTGCCGGGCACGATGGTTTCGTCGACCAGGCGCACTTCCAGGGTCGCCGTGCGGCCGATGATGGCTTTCGCGCGGGCCACGTCCTGCACGCCAGGCAGTTGCACCACGATGCGGTCCGGACCTTGCTGCTGGATCAGCGGCTCGGCCACGCCCAGCTCGTTGACGCGCTTGGACAGGGTGGAGATATTCTGTTTCACGCCTTCATCGATGGTGGCCTTCAGGGCCGCCGGTTTCAGGGTGATGTTCAGTTTCAGGTCGCTGCCTTCGCCCGCATCGGCGAAAGCCAGTTCCGACATCTGGTCGGACAGCACATTCTTGGCCTTCAGGCGCGTTTCCGCGTCGCGGAAGTTGATCTGCACGCTGTCGCCCACGCGCTCGATGCCGGCGTGGCGGATATTTTTGTCGCGCAGCACGCTACGCGCGGCGGACTGGACGCCCTGGACCTTCTTGTTCAGTACTGCTTTCGCATCGACCTGCATCAGGAAGTGCACGCCACCGCGCAAATCCAGGCCCAGGAACATGGGCAAGGCATGCAATTTTTGCATCCACATCGGGGTATTGGCTTGCAGATTGACCGTCACGATGTACGCGGGGTCGCTGGCATCCGTATTCAAGTCTTTTTCCAGCACCAGTTTTGCCTTGAACTGGGTATCGGGATCGGCAAAACGCACGCGCACGGAGGCGAGGTTGCCGGCGCCATCCATGGTGACACCTTCCGACTTGACGTTCTCTTTCGTCAATATTTGCTCGACTTGCGTCATCAGTTCGCCCGTCACTTTGACGGTCGACTTGCCGCTGGTTACTTGCAGCGCCGGTGATTCACCGAAATAATTGGGCGCCGTATAGAGTGCGCCCAGCAATAAGGCGACGACGATGATGATGTATTTCCAGGCAGGATAGCGATTCATATTGATTCAGCGTTCAGTGTTGAGCGTCGGAGGCGTCGCGAGGGGCGGCGGGTAGCCGCCCCGGTCAGTCGCCACAGGCGTAGCGACGGCGAGGAATTACAGCGCCTTCAGGGTGCCTTTAGGCAGCAGGGTGGTGATGGCGCTCTTTTGCACCGTGATTTCGGTGCCGGTCGCGACTTCGATGGTGACGTAAGCGTCCACTACCTTGGAAACACGACCCAGCATGCCGCCGGCGGTGACGACTTCGTCACCCTTGGTCAGCGCATCCATCATCGCCCTTTGTTCTTTGGCGCGTTTTTGCTGTGGGCGGATCATCAGGAAATACATGACCACGAACATCAGTACCAGCGGCAGGAAGCTGGTCAGGTTGCCGCCGAAACCCAGGGCATCGGCAGGGGCTTGCGCATAAGCGTTGGAAATGAAAAACACGGTGACTCCAGTTCTAATCAGTTTGAAAAAATAGCGCTGTATTCTAGCATTGACAATACGCCAAGCCTCCAATTGCAGGCATGGCAGCTTCAAATGGGGCTAAAAAGGCATTATGCAATGCTTTATCGCCCGCTCCAAGCATCTATCAAGAAATCCTCGGGTCAAGGCGGCGTCGCGTCTTGTCCTAAGCTTTTCTTAAGCTCCCCGCGCCCGTTCAGCGTGGAATTGCAGCGTAAACGCATGGAAACGGTCCTCGTCCAGCGCTTCACGCATCTGGCGCATCAGGTCCAGGTAGTAATGCAGGTTGTGGATGGTGTTCAGGCGCGCGCCGAGGATTTCCTTGGAGCGGTGCAAATGGTGCAGATAGGCGCGCGAGAAGTTGCGGCACGCGTAGCAGCTGCAGGTTTCGTCGAGCGGCGCCTGGTCTTCCTTGTACTTGGCATTCTTGATCTTGATGTCGCCAAAACGGGTAAACAGCCAGCCATTGCGGGCGTTACGCGTCGGCATGACGCAATCGAACATGTCGATGCCGTTCGACACGCCCGCCACCAGGTCTTCCGGCGTGCCCACGCCCATCAGGTAATGGGGCTTGTTGGCCGGCAGGCGCGGACCCACGTGGGCCAGCATGCGCATCATGTCTTCCTTCGGCTCGCCGACGGACAGGCCGCCGATGGCGATGCCGGGGAAATCGATCTCTTCGAGCTTGGCCAGCGACTCGTCGCGCAGCATTTCGAACATGCCGCCCTGCACGATGCCGAACAGCGCATTCGGGTTCTCGCCGCGGTGGAACTCGTCCTTCGAGCGCTGCGCCCAGCGCAAGGACATGCGCATGGACTTGGCCGCTTCCTCGATGGTGGCCGGGCGGCCGGCGATTTCGTACGGCGTGCATTCGTCGAACTGCATGACGATGTCGGAATTCAAGACGCGCTGCACCTGCATCGACACTTCCGGCGAGAGGAACAGTTTATCGCCGTTGATGGGCGAATTGAAATGCACGCCCTCTTCCGTGATCTTGCGCATGGCGCCCAGCGAAAACACCTGAAAACCGCCCGAATCCGTCAAAATCGGCTTGTTCCAGCCCATGAAACCGTGCAAACCGCCGAATTTTTCCATGACGGTGTTGCCTGGACGCAACCACAGATGAAACGTGTTGCCCAGGATGATCTGCGCGTCGATCTCGTTCAGTTCCAGCGGCGACATGGCTTTCACGGAGCCGTAAGTACCCACTGGCATGAAGATCGGCGTCTGCACGACGCCATGGTTGAGTTTCAAGGTGCCACGGCGTGCCTTGGTCAGGCCGCTCGTGTCGGTCTTGAGTAATGTAAATTCCAGCATGGTCAGTCTTTCACGGGGGTATCAAGGTTCAGCGGGGCGCGCGATTGCGTGGTGAGCAGCATCGCATCGCCATAGCTGAAGAAACGGTAGTTCTGCGCGATCGCATGCGCGTAGGCGTTGCGGATCGGCTCATAGCCGGCAAAGGCCGACACCAGCATCAGCAGGGTCGACTTCGGCAAATGGAAGTTGGTGATCAGGCGCGTCACCGTTTTAAACGCATAGCCGGGCGTGATGAACAGGGCCGTATCGGCGCTGCCCGCCACCAGCTGGCCGCTTTGCGAGGCCGACTCCAGCGCGCGCAGGCTGGTCGTGCCGACAGCGACCACGTCGCGCCCGGCCTGCTGCGCGGCGCGCACGGCGTCGACGGTTTCCTGCGGCATGGTGTACCACTCGGTATGCATCTTGTGTTCGCTCAGCACTTCCGTGCGCACGGGCTGGAAGGTGCCGGCGCCCACGTGCAGGGTCACATAGGCAAAGTTGACGCCCTTGGCCTTCAATTGGTCGAGCAGGGCCTGGTCGAAATGCAGGCCCGCCGTCGGCGCGGCGACGGCACCCGGCACCTTGTTGAAGACCGTCTGATAGCGCGTTTCGTCGAATTCGTCCGCATCGTGCTCGATGTAGGGCGGCAGCGGCAAACGGCCATGCGCCTCGATCAGCTCGAACACGTCGGCCTCGAAGTGCAAAGTAAAAAATTCGCCGGCGCGCTGGCCGACCGTGACGTCGAAGGCGTCGGCCAGGCGGATGCGGCAACCGGGCGGCGGCGACTTCGACGCGCGCACCTGGGCCAGCACAGTGCGGTCGTCCAGCACGCGCTCGACCAGCGCCTCGATCTTGCCGCCGCTTTCCTTGACGCCGAAGAAGCGCGCCTTGAGCACGCGCGTGTCGTTCATCACCAGCAGGTCGCCAGCGGCTAGCTGTCCTACGATGTCGGCGAACTGGCGGTCGACCAGGGTCGCGCCGTCCAGATGCAACAGGCGCGAGGCGCTGCGCTCGGCCAACGGAGTTTGCGCAATGTTTTCTTGCGGCAAATTAAAATCGAAATCGGAAAGCGAATACATGCGTTTTGCTTCAAAAGTACGTCAAAAATGATTAGGAGTGCGCAATGGAACATCTGGCACTATACTGTGCGCCTATACAGGCATTACAATAATCCGCCGCAGCAATATACAACTGCGGTACGCACAGGGTGTGCCGGACAACCCTCTATTTTACGCTAGCGGCACAAAAATCTCCGATATGTCCGAACCCAAGCCCGATCTTCCTCCCACAGCCAAGCCGGCAGCCAAGCCGAAAGCCGTCAAAAAGGTGGTCAGCACGGAAAGCCGGCTGGCCAAACTGGGCTTGCGCACGGATATGGACCTGGTGCTGCACCTGCCGATGCGCTACGAGGATGAAACCAAGGTCTACACCATCCGCGACGCCTGCCTGCGCGGCGGCGAGTCGTGGCAGGTGGAAGGCATCGTCACCAAGTGCGAAGTCAATTTCAAGCCGCGCAAGCAATTGCTGGTGACAATCGCCGACGAAACGGGCAATTTGCTGCTGCGCTTCATGAATTTCTATGGCAGCCAGGTCAAGCAGCTGGCAGAAGGCACGCGGGTGCGCGCGCGCGCCGAACTCAAGCACGGCTTTTTCGGCGCCGAGATGGTGCACCCGACGTACAAGGTGGTCAACGAGGGCGCGCCGCTGCCCACGGCCCTGACGCCCGTGTATCCGTCCGGCGAAGGCCTGTCGCAGCACGTGCTGCGCCGCGAGATCGCCGACGCCATGCGCCGCATCGACTGGCAGGATACATTGCCCGATGATCTGCTGCGCGGGATGCAGCTGTCGCCGTTCCGCGCCGCCGTGCACCTGCTGCACTACCCGCCGCAGGACATCGATGAAAGCGCGCTGATGGACCGCTCGCACCCGGCCTGGGTGCGCATGAAGTTCGATGAGCTGCTGGCGCAGCAGCTGTCGCTCAAACGCGCCCAGCGCGCGCGCCGCTCGAAGGGCGCCGCCTCCCTGCCCGTCGTCGGTACCCTCTCGGAAGCCTTCGGCGCCGCCCTGCCCTTCAAGCTGACGGGCGCGCAGGCGCGCGTGCTCGAGGAAATCCGCGCCGACCTGCGCCAGCCGTATCCGATGCAGCGCCTGCTGCAGGGCGACGTCGGCAGCGGCAAGACGGTGGTGGCGGCGCTGTCCGCCACGCAGGCGATCGACAGCGGCTACCAGGCCGCGCTGATGGCGCCCACGGAGATTCTGGCCGAGCAGCACTTCCGCAAGATCGCCGCCTGGATGGAACCGCTGGGCGTGAAGGTGGCGTGGCTGACGGGCAGCCTGAAGAAAAAGGAAAAGACGGCGGCGCTGGCCCTGATCGAATCGGGCGAAGCGCAGCTGGTGATCGGCACGCATGCGCTGATCCAGGACAACGTGCTGTTTGCCAAACTGGGCCTGGTGATCGTCGACGAGCAGCACCGCTTCGGCGTGGGCCAGCGCCTGACCCTGCGCAACAAGGGCGACAGCGCGGCCGTGCCGCACCAGCTGATGATGTCGGCCACGCCGATCCCGCGCACCCTGGCCATGACGTATTACGCCGACCTGGAAGTGTCCGTGATCGACGAGCTGCCGCCCGGGCGCAGTCCCATCGTCACGCGCGCCATCGACCAGAACCGGCGCGACGAAGTCATCGCCCGCGTCTACGCGGCCGCGCTGGAAGGCCGCCAGGTGTACTGGGTCTGCCCGCTGATCGAGGAATCGGAAGCGCTGCAGCTGCAGACGGCCACCGACACCTACATGATGCTGGCCGAAGCCCTGCCCGCGCTGCAGGTGGGCCTCGTGCACGGCCGCCTGAAACCGGCGGAAAAACAGGAAGTGATGGACGCTTTCATCGCCGGCCATATCCACGTGCTGGTGGCCACCACCGTCATCGAGGTGGGCGTCGACGTGCCAAACGCTTCGCTGATGGTGATCGAGCACGCCGAGCGTTTCGGCCTGTCGCAGCTGCACCAGCTGCGCGGCCGCGTGGGCCGCGGCTCGGCGGCCAGCGTCTGCCTGCTGCTGTATCAAGGCCCCTTGGGCGGCGTGGCGCGCCAGCGTTTGATGACCATGCGCGAAACGACGGACGGTTTTGAAATCGCCCGGCGCGACCTGGAAATCCGCGGACCCGGGGAGTTTCTTGGCGCGCGCCAGTCCGGCCAGGCCATGCTGCGCTTCGCCGACCTGGAAACGGACCAATGGTTGGTAGACCAGGCCCGCGACGTGGCGCACGACCTGCTGCACGCTACCACGGCGGCCGCCGCCGCCACCGTGGAAGCGCACCTGGCGCGCTGGCTCGGTGGAAAAGAGGAATTTTTGAAAGTGTAAGGCCCGGGGCGCTACATGCACATCCAGAAGCGGTTCGCCAGGTCGAGCATGAAGTCGGGCCGCAGATAGGCCAGGAATACGATGGTCAGCAGCGCGGCGCCGGCAAGGCGCCACAGCCATGTACGCCAGCTGGCCATTACGCGGCCACCGGCACGCGCTTGATGGCGCGCTCGTCGACAGGCAGGTTAATCAGCGCGGCCAGCAAGCCCAGGCCGATGGTGATCATCCACACGACGTGGTAACTGCCCTGGTGCTCGTACAGATAACCACCCAGCCACGCACCGAGGAAACTGCCCACCTGGTGCGAAAAAAACACCATCCCGGCCAGCATCGACAGATGCTTGACGCCGAAGATGCCGGCGATGATGCCGTTCGTTAGCGGCACCGTCGACAGCCACAGCACGCCCATGGCGGCGGCGAACAGGTACACGGACCACGCCGACAATGGCGCCAGCAGGAATGCGGTGATGACCACGGCGCGCGTCACGTAGATGGCCGACAGCAGGTAGCGCTTGGCGATCTTGCCACCGAGTTTGCCCGCATAGTAGGAGCCGACGATGTTGAACAGGCCGATCAGGGCCAGCGCCGTGACGGCGACATTCGGATTCATCAGGCCCTGGTCCTTCAGGTAGGCCGGCAAATGCACGCCGATGAAGACCAGCTGGAAACCGCAGACAAAATAGCCGGCCAGCAGCAGCCAGAACGAGCGGGTACCAACTGCTTCGCTGAAGGCGGCGCCGACGCTTTGCTGCGGACCGCTGGCGTGCGACACGGGCGGCTCGCGCAGGTAGAAGGCCATCGGGATCATGGCCAGCAGCACCAGCGCGGCCAGCACATAAAAGGCATTTTGCCAGCCCACGGCGGAAATCAGCTGCTGCTCCACTGGCATCATCAGGAACTGCCCAAACGAGCCGGCCGCAGACGAGATGCCGAAGGCCCATGAGCGCTGTTCGGGCGGCGCACTGCGCCCGATGATGCCGCTGATGGCGCCAAAGGCCGTGCAGGCCAGCGCCAGGCCGATGAAGATGCCGGAACCGACGATGAACAGGGTGGGCTGCGTCACCAGCGCCATCCACACGAGGCCCGCCATGTAGCTGATGGCGCCGACGATGACGACGCGCATGGTACCGAATCGGTCGGCCGCCATGCCGGCGAACGGGCCGAAGACGCCCCACATCAGGTTTTGCATGGCCAGCGCCAGCGAATAGGTTTCGCGTGTCCAGCCATTCGCTTGCGAGATCGGCTGCATCCAGAAGCCCAGACCGTGGCGCACGCCCATCGCCAGGGTCAGGACGACGCCGCTGGCGATCAGGACGGTTTTCAGGCTGGGACGCGATGAGTGCAATGTCATGGAATATTCCTGCTTAGGCCTGGTCGGCACGGTAAACGAGACCGATCTGGCCGCGCATGGTGTCCAGATTATGCATGAGCGCCACGCTTTCCGCTTGCGGCATGATCGGGCTTTCCAGCAGGCCCGCGCGGATGCAGCGCATCGCTTCGATCGCTTCATGCGCGTAGCCATTGCCCAGATAGGGCGCGGCGACGACGCGGCGCGTGCCATCCATCGCTTCGACGATCAGGTGATCGGGCTTGTAAAAACGGCTGGGCAGACGGATGCGGCCCAGGCTGCCGGAAATGGTCATTTCCGTCGGCGTTTGCGCGCGCAGGCTGCAGGCGCAGGACGAGGTGCCGCCGCCCGCGTGCAGCAGCGAGAACACCACCTGCTCATCGACGCCGCTGGCGCCCAGCTCGGCCAGCGCCTGCACCTGCGATACCGGGCCGAGGAAAAAGGCCGCCATCGACAGCGGATAGATACCCACGTCGAGCAGCGCGCCGCCGCCGAGTTCCGGATTGAACATGCGGTGCTCGGGCGGAAAATGGGCGACAAAGCCGATATCGGCCTGCACCTGCCGCAGCACGCCGATTTCGCCGCTGGCGATGATGCGTTGGGCTTCCTGCACGGCGGGCAGGAAACGGCTCCACATGGCTTCCATCAAAAACAGCTTTTTCTCGCGCGCCAGCTCAACCACGGCCAGCGCTTCGCGCGCGTTCATCGTGAACGGCTTTTCGCACACGACGTGCTTGCCTGCGGCCAGGCACATCAGGGCATTTTCCGCATGCAGGGTATGCGGCGTGGCAACGTAGATCACGTCCACGCCAGGATCGTCAGCCAGCGCCTGATAGGAGCCATGGCAGCGTTCGATGCCGAATTCGGTGCCGAAGGCTTGCGCGCCGGTGCTGCTGCGCGAAGCGACCGCCGCCAGTTGCGCACCTGGCGCATCGCGCAAGCCATTGGCCATCGCGCGGGCGATCTTGCCTGTGCCGAGGATGCCCCAGCGGACCGTATGCTCCATGCTCTACTCTCTTTCTGCGCCTGCAACCTTGCGTTTCGGGCGGAACACCGCCGCGTCATTGTAAAAATCGTCGTCCTGGTTTTCGCACCAGCCGGGCAAACCGAGCACCGGCAGCGGCGTGAAGTCGGCCGTGGTGAGGCCTTGCTGCGCCAGGTCTTGCGCCACCCGTTCGTCGAGCCAGGCGCGGCGTGCCGCATCGTCCAGGGTGAAATAGGCGTCACCGGCAAAGATCACGCGCGTGTGCGCCGTGATGGCCTTGCGTGGCGCCACCAGCTTTTCCATCAGCGCATGGCCGAACAGCCATACTTCGGCGTCGCCGCCCGCGCCAAATTTCTCGCGCTGCGCGATAAACACGCTGCGCCAGTCGTGCCCGCGCAAGGCCGCTTCCAGCGCGCGCCCCGCGTCGCTGTCGCGCAGCACCAGCAAGGCAGAATTTTCATCGAAAATCGTCGCGCCATCGCGCGCCGGGCCGCGCGATTTACCCACGCCGGACAGGGCAATCTGCGCCGCCTGCAGCGCATTCAACTGCCGCTTGATGCGCGGGAAAGTCAGCCACACGAGCGCGTTGAAAAAATCGTGCAGATTGTCGCGCGTGGGCACGCCGCCCGTCGCGCCGATGAACTCTTCGTAGGCCATGCCTTCGGGCAGGTCCGCTTGCGGTACGAAGGCCAGCGGCAAGCCCGACGGATTGCGCAAGTCCAGCGCCCGCGCCCGTCCGTTCAGCGCCGCGATCACCGTCTCGCGCTGCAGGTCCAGCTGCCGTCGCGCCGGCAGCACCGTGGCAAACCAGGGGCGGGTCCAGTCTATCGATGGCAGCATGAGCGCCTAGACCATTTTCCAGTTGATCTGCTCGCCCGCGTTAAGCGGAATGACATGGCTGTCGCCCAGCGGCAGCGAGGCCGGCAAGGTCCAGCTTTCGCGACGCAAGGTGATGGTGTCCGTGTTGCGCGGCACGCCGTAGAAGGCCGGGCCGTGGAAGCTGGCGAACGCCTCCAGCTTGTCGAGCGCGCCGGCCCGTTCGAACGCTTCCGCATACATTTCCATCGCGTGCAGGGCCGTGTAGCAACCGGCGCAGCCGCAAGCCATTTCCTTGGCGCCCTGCGCGTGCGGCGCCGAGTCGGTGCCGAGGAAGAAGCGCTCGTCGCCGCTGGCGGCGGCCGTCATCAGGGCCAAACGGTGCTCTTCGCGCTTGAGGATGGGCAGGCAGTAGTAATGGGGGCGGATGCCGCCCTTGAAAATCTCGTTGCGGTTGTACAGCAGATGGTGCGCCGTGATGGTGGCGGCGATCGGGCCTTCCGCTTCGGCCACGTACTGCGCCGCATCCTTGGTGGTGATGTGCTCGAACACGACGGACAGGGCTGGGAAGGCGCTGCGCAGCGGACGCATCACGCGCTCGATGAAGACGGCTTCGCGGTCGAAAATGTCGATTTCCGGGTCCGTCACTTCGCCGTGCACGAGGAAGGGCATGCCCACTTCCTGCATCACTTCGAGTACCTTGTAGCAATTCTTCAAATCCGTCACGCCCAGGTCGGAATTCGTCGTGGCGCCGGCCGGATACAGTTTCACGGCTTGCACGATGCCGCTGTCCTGCGCGCGGCGGATTTCGTCGGGCGAGGTGTTGTTCGTCAGGTACAGCACCATCAGCGGATCGAAGTTCACGCCTTCCGGCACGGCGGCCAAAATGCGCTCGCGGTAGGCGCTGGCATCGGCCGTGGTGGTGACGGGGGGTTTGAGGTTCGGCATGACGATGGCGCGGCCAAACTGGCGCGCGCTGTGCGGCAGCACGCTGGCCATGACGGCGCCGTCGCGCAGGTGCAAATGCCAGTCATCCGGACGGGTGATGGTGATGGAATCTGGGGTGTGATCGAGTGTGGACATGGCGGCTGCTCTCAGGCGGTCATTGCGAATAGCGCCATTTTACCAGTCGCGGGGCCGTCCCGCCGGCCGGAAGAGCCGGTGCATGCTGGCCGGCAGACGGCAAAACGGCCGGTATCAACCGGCCGCTCGTGGCATCAGAACGAAGAGCATCAGGACTTGGCCGGCGCCGTTTCCTGCTTCGCCACCCAGGCGCGAATTTCGGCCAGCATCTGGTCCAGCTTGGCGCGGTCGTACACGTGACCACGGCTGACCACCAGGCGGATCTGGCGCGTGGCGCCGATATCCTGCAGCGGGTTCGCGTCGAGCACCAGCAGGTCGGCCGCCTTGCCGGCCGCCACGCTGCCGTAACGGTCCAGCTTGCCCAGGAAGCGGGGGCCGTTGATGACGGCCGACTGCAAGGCTTGCTGCGGCGTCAGGCCGTATTGCACGTACAGGCCGATTTCATCGTGCAGGGCCTGGCCCGGATAGTCGAATGAATTCAAGAAGCCCGCATCGGTGCCGGCGATGATGCTCACGCCCTGCTGCTGCAAAATCGGCAGCAGCTTTGCCGATTGCTCGAACTGCGCGTGGCGCTGGGCGATCGCTTCCGGGCCATCCTTGGCGGCGCGCTGCACGCGCCAGTCGTAGGTGGCGCGCAAGCCTTTGCCGATGTACTGCAAGGCCGGATCGTGCGTGTGGTCTTCGCGGTCCAGGTAAGCCGTCACGCGCGAGCCCCACAGGGTCGGCACGATGGCCGTGCCGCGCGCGGCCAGGTAGCTGAAAGCCTTGCGCGCCGTCGGCTCGTCGTAGCTTTGCACGCTGGCGTGCATGGCTTCCTTGCCCGTCATCGCGCCGGCGGCCACCTTGTCCGTCAGCTCCTGTTCGCGCGGCGTGGTGGCACGCAGCAGATATGATTGATGCTCGATCGTGCCCAGGCCCGCATCGGCCATCTGCTCCAATGTGAGCTGCACGGGGATATGGCCCGAAGTGCGCATGCCCCGTTCGCGTGCCTGATGCAGCGCTTCCAGGTACAGCTCCGGCTTCAGGGTGTTTTCCGTGATCTTCACGAAGTCCACTTGCTGCGCCTGCAGGCCATCGAGCGCGCGCGTGACTTCCTGCGGCGTGCCCACTTCGATGGTGCCCTTCCAAAGGGGCTTGATGCCTTCGAGCTTGGCGCCGGAGGTAAAGATCGTCGGACCTTCCAGCTGGCCCGCATTGACCTGCCGGCGCCATGCCAGCACCGTGTCGGGCAAGTCGCCCGAACAGTCGCGCACCGTGGTGATGCCGTGCGCCAGGTACAGGGGCAGCAGCTGCTTGTTCTCGTCGATCAGCTCGGGGCCGCCGCCGAAATGCACGTGCGTATCCCACAGACCCGGCATCAGGTACTTGCCAGGCAGGCGGATGGTCCGCTTCGGCGCGTAGCTGCGCAACTGCGCGTCATCGACGACGGCGACGATGCTGTCGCCCTTGAGCAGCACGGTCTTGCCCTTGACGGCGAGGCCACCGGCCACGTCGATCAGGGTGGCGTCGCGCAGGGCGATGTCGACGGCGATCTTGTCGGCCGCGTGGGCATGGGCAAGCATGCCCAGCGCCAGCATGGCGCCGGCGATGTGTTTCATGTCAGGCATTCGTACTCAACTTCAAGGTGATGGAAAATTAATGGATGATCTTGGCGAGGAAATCGCGCGCCCGGTCCGAGCGTGTCGTGTTGAAGAAGTCGTCCTTGCTGCAATCCTCGATGATCTTGCCCTGGTCCATGAAGACGATGCGGTTCGCCACGCGCCGGGCAAAACCCATTTCGTGCGTGACGACCATCATCGTCATGCCTTCCTGCGCCAGGCCCACCATCACGTCGAGCACCTCGTTGATCATCTCCGGATCGAGCGCCGACGTGGGCTCGTCGAACAGCATGGCGATCGGGTCCATCGACAGCGCGCGGGCGATCGCCACGCGCTGCTGCTGGCCGCCCGACAGCTGGCCCGGAAACTTGTCCTGCTGCGACAGCAGGCCCACGCGGTCCAGGTATTTCAAGCCCTTGGCATTGGCTTCGTCGGCACTGCGGCCGAGCACCTTGATCTGGCCGATGGTCAGGTTTTCGCGGATCGACAGATGCGGGAACAGCTCGAAATTCTGGAACACCATGCCGATGCGCGCGCGCAGTTTCGACAGATTCGTCTTCGGGTCGTTGACGGTGATGCCGTCGACGATGATCTGCCCCTGCTGGATCGGTTCCAGGCCGTTGACGGTCTTGATCAGGGTCGACTTGCCGGAGCCGGACGGGCCGCAAATGACCATCACGTCGCCCTTGGCGACATTGGTGGTGCAATCGGTCAGTACCTGGAACTGGCCATACCATTTGCTGACGTTATTGAGTTCAATCATCTTGTTCTTTCTTTTACGGTTAGCGAATGATGGCGACGCGTTTCTGCAGGCGTTTTACCAGGAACGACAAGGCATAGCACAGCACGAAATACACGACGGCGACAAACACGTACATTTCCACCAGGCGGCCGTCGCGCTGCGCGATTTTCGAGGCGGCGCCGACGAAATCGGGAATCGACAGCACGTACACGAGCGACACGTCCTGGAACAGCACGATGGTCTGCGTCAGCAGCACGGGAATCATGTTGCGGAAGGCCTGCGGCAACACGATGTTGCCCATGGTCTGCCGGTAGTTCATGCCCAGCGCCTGGCCCGCCCACACCTGGCCGCGCGGGATCGACTGGATGCCGCTGCGCATGATCTCGCAATAGTAGGCCGCCTCGAACATGATGAAGGTGATCAGCGCGGAAGAAAACGCGCCCACTTTCACCGGTTCGTTGGCGCCGATGACCCAGGCGGCGATATACGGCACCAGGAAGTAGAACCAGAAGATCACCAGCACCAGCGGGATCGAGCGTATCAGGTTGACGTAGCTCGACGCCACGCCCGAGATGATGCGGTTGCCGGACAGGCGCATCAGCGCCAGCACGGTGCCCAGCACGATGCCGCCCACCATGGCCAGCGCCGTCAGTTTCAGGGTGAAGACCATGCCGGTCTGGAACAGGTAGACCCACGAGCGGGAGATGACATCGAAGTCGAAATTGCCGAACATATCAGTGTCCTCCCGTCTTGGCGCCGGCGACGATGAAGCCGGGGATGGCGACCTTTTTCTCGATCAGGTGCATCAGTACCACGACCAGCAGGTTGACGACGATGTAGATGATGGTGGCGGCCGAAAATGCCTCGAACACCTGGAAGGAAAACTCCTGGATGGCGCGCGCGCTGGCCGTCAGTTCGATCAGGCCGATGGTCAGCGCCACGGAACTGTTCTTGATGATGTTCAAAAACTCGCTGGTCAGCGGCGGCATGATGACGCGCGCGGCCATCGGCAGCAAAATGAAACGGTAGGTTTGCGGCAGGGTCAGGCCCAGCGCCGTGCCGGCCAGTTTCTGCCCGCGCGGCAGCGCCTCGATGCCCGTCGTCACCTGCACGGCCACGCGCGAGGAGGTGAAAAAGCCCAAGCACAGCACGGCCGTGACGAACGGCGCATTCGGCAGCGACTTGACCCAGGTACCCAGGTCGGGCGGCAGCAGTTCCGGCATGACGAAATACCAGAGGAACATCTGCACCAGCAGCGGCACGTTGCGGAACAGTTCGACGTAGGCATTGGCCACGCCCACCACCCATTTATTCGGCAAGGTGCGCACGGTGCCGATCACCAGGCCCAGGATCAGCGCCATGATCCAGGCCGCACCGGCCGTGGCCAGTGTCCAGATCAGGCCGGACCACAGCGTGTCCATATACGTGCCCACGCCATCGGGAGAAATCTCCCAGAAAATGCGCCAATTCCAGTTGTAATTCATGATCATCCTTCCCGTGCAGCCCAAGGACGGCAGCCAGCCGGCCACCCGCCCCGCAAATGAATCGGGAGGCTTGCGCCTCCCGGTTTGTTACGCAATCTTTACTTTTTCCGTTTGTCCGAAGTCTTCTGCGCTTCTGGCACGGCCGCATACGCGGCCGGGTCACCGGAGTCGGTCGGATTCATGAACACGGCTTTCAATTGCGGCGGCATGGGGAATTTCAGGTTGATGTTTTTCGGCGGGATCGGCGAGGTAAACCATTTCGCGTAAATGCGGTTGATGTCGTCGCTCTTGTACAGGCGGATCAGCGCATCGTCGACCACTTTCTTGAAGGCCGGGTCGCCCTTGCGCAGCATGATGCCGTACGGCTCGACGGACAGCGCTTCCTTGGTGATTTCGTAGTCGTTCGGGTTCTTCGAGTTGGCCACTTGCGACGCCAGCAAAATGTCGTCGTTGGCTTCGGCCACCGCGCGGCCCGTTTCCAGCATCAGGAAGGACTCGGGATGATCCTTGCCGACGGCAATCGTCATGCCCAGGTTCTTTTCCTTGTTCAAAATCGTCATCTGCTTGATGGTCGACGTGCCAGCCGTGGCCACCAGGGTCTTGCCGCGCAAGTCCTCCAGGGTCTTGATGTTCGAGGATTTTTTCGACAGCACGCGGTTGCCGATGACGAACATGGTGGGGGCGAACGCCACCTGCTGCTGGCGCTCCAGATTATTCGTCGTCGAGCCGCATTCGAGGTCGATGGTGCCGTTGGCCATCAGCGGGATGCGGTTGGCCGAGGTGACGGGACTCATCACCACCTTCAGTTCGCTCATGCCCAGGTGTTTTTGCAGGGCCGTGACGACTTTCATGCACAGGTCGATCGAATAGCCCTGGTATTGCTGCTTGTCATCGAGATAGGAGAAGGGCACGGAGCCGTCGCGCACGCCGAGGGTGACGGAACCGGCTTTCTTGATCTTGGCCAAGGTGCCGGTCAATTCCTGAGCCTGGACTGGCGACATGCTGCCGATGACACCGACGCTGAGCAGCGTGGCGATGATTTTGGTCAATTTCATAAATTCTCCTGGGCGGACAAACCGGCGGTGCCGGACGAAACAACTGTGGTGCAGACGCCACCAATGGAATTAATTTTATTTCATTTTCAGCGCCGGACCAGCCGTTTTCTGCGATTGCCATCAAATAGGCGCTATGCGCGTGCCCGAATCAGCGCGGCTGTAGCATTTTTCCTACTGATTTCCCATTTCCGATTTATTTTGCCGGAGCCAAGCCCGCCAGCGCGTCGTCCTCTTCCGCCTCGTCGTCCAGATTTGCCTGCTGGCGTTGCCACATCTGCGCGTACAACCCGTCGAGCACCAGCAATTGCGGATGCGTGCCCCGCTCGACGATGCGGCCATGGTCGAGCACGAGGATTTGCTGGGCGTCGGCCACCGTCGACAGCCGGTGCGCAATGACCAGGGTGGTGCGATTCCTGGCAATGTCCTTCAGCTGCGCCTGGATCGCCTGTTCGGCCTTCGAATCGAGTGCCGAGGTGGCCTCATCGAAGATCAGGATGGCCGGGTCTTTCAGCAGGGTGCGGGCAATCGCCACGCGCTGCTTTTCGCCGCCCGACAGTTTCAGCCCTCGCTCGCCCACCATGGAGCTGTAACCATCTGGCAAGCTTTCAATAAAGTCATGGATTGACGCGGCCTTGGCCGCCGCCACGATGGCCTCCTTGCTGGCGCCCGGCTTGCCGTAGGCGATGTTGTATTCGATGGTGTCGTTGAACAGCACCGTATCCTGCGGCACGATGCCGATGGCGGCGCGCAGGGAGTCCTGGGTGACGGCGCGCAAGTCCTGGCCATCGATGGTAATGCCGCCCCCGTCGACTTCATAGAAGCGGAACAGCAAACGCGACAAGGTCGACTTGCCCGAGCCGCTGTGGCCCACCACGGCTGTGGTGGTGCCGGCCGGTATCTGGAAATTGACGTCGAACAGGATTTGCCGCTTGGCTTCATAGCTGAAATCCACGTGGTCGAAACGCACGGCCGCACCGCGCGTGACGAGCGGTTTGGCGTCCGGCGTATCGGCGATTTCGCGGTTTTCGTTCAGCAGGGAAAACAGGCGTTCCATGTCCGCCAGGCTTTGCTTGATTTCGCGGTAAATGACACCGAGGAAATTGAGGGGAATGTACAGCTGGATCATGAAGGCGTTCACCAGCACCAGGTCGCCCAGGGTCATCGTGCCGGCGATCACGCCCACGGTGGCGCGCCAGAGAATTAAAGTCACGGCCGTGGCGATGATCAGCGACTGGCCCGTATTGAGCAAGGACAAGGAAGTCTGCGATTTCACGGCTGCCGATTCGTAGCGCTGCAAGCCTTCGTCGTAGCGCTTCGCTTCGTAATCCTCGTTACCGAAATATTTTACGGTTTCATAGTTGATCAGCGAATCGATGGCCTTGGTATTGGCTTTTGAATCGAGGTCGTTCATGGTGCGGCGGAAATGCGTGCGCCAGTTCGTCACCAGCACGGTAAACGCGATGTACGACACCAGCGCCACGGCCGTGATCACGGTGAACCAGATGTCGTAATGCAAGACAAGGTAGCCGAGCACGAGGGTGATTTCCACCAGGGTCGGCAGGATGTTGAACAGGGTGTAGGAAATGAGCGAGCCGACGCTGCGCGTGCCCCGTTCGATATCGCGCGTCATGCCGCCCGTCTGGCGGTTCAAATGAAAACGCAGGGACAAGGCATGCAGGTGGCGGAACACTTGCAGGGCGATGGTGCGCACGGCCCGCTGCGTGACCCGGGCGAACAGGAATTCGCGCAGTTCCGTAAACAAGGTGGTCGACAGGCGCAGCAAGCCGTAGGCCACCAGCAAGCCCACGGGCAGCACCAGCAGCGCTTGCGGATGCGCGGCCGTGATCGTCATGGCGTCGACGAGTTTTTTCAGGATCAGCGGCACGCCCACGTTGGCCAGCTTGGCGCCCACCAGGCATAGCAGCGCCAGCAATACTCGCCATTTGTAGACCCACAGGTACGGCAGCAAGGTCTTGATGGTGGCGAAATCGCTGTGGCTGGCGGAAGCTGGCGAGCGGGGCGGAGGGGGAGTCTGGGAGCGGCGCATGGCGAAGGTCGGCTTTTTATGGTTCAATCGCAGCAATTGTAGCCTTTCATGAGAATAAAAGATGAGCACCTCCCCCGACCGCCCCGACAACTGCCTCGCCTCCGGCCTGCCCGCCGGAAAAATGCCCGAACTGCGCATGATGCCCGCGCCATCGGACGCCAATGTGTACGGCGACGTCTTCGGCGGCTGGATCATGGCGCAAGTCGATATCGCCGGTTCCCTGCCGGCCACGCGGCGCGCCAACGGCCGTGTCGCCACCATCGCCGTCAATTCCTTCGTCTTCAAAAACCCCGTGTTCGTCGGCGATCTGCTATCCTTCTACGCCGATATCGTCAAGGTCGGCAACACCTCGATCACCGTCAATGTCGAGGTGTATGCGGAGCGCAACCGCCTGCAGGCCTGCATCGTGAAAGTCACGGAAGCAACCCTGATCTACGTGGCGACGGACTCCGACCGCAAGCCGCGCAAGGTGCCGCCCATCGAGACCTTGTTGTCGCAATAATCTGACGTTTTATTTTCAGCCGGTATGGATAGCCAGCGCCGCATCTTCCTGCACAGCGCTGCGCGCATAGTCTCGCTGGCCGCCGCCGGCACCATGCTGTCCGGTTCCAGCGCCAGCGCCGCC
Source organism: Janthinobacterium sp. TND4EL3 (assembly GCF_900156175.1). GTDB lineage: Bacteria > Pseudomonadota > Gammaproteobacteria > Burkholderiales > Burkholderiaceae_D > Janthinobacterium. The sequence continues at coordinate 11,501 of NZ_FTMV01000020.1, read as the reverse complement.
ACGCGCCTGAACGGCACGGCTTATCCGTTTTCACTCGGCGTCGCCTCCGGCTCGCCCTTGCCCGATGCGGTCGTGCTGTGGACGCGCATCTGCTACGACCCGCTGCAGGCCGCTGCCACGCCCGCCATCGCCCTGAACGTGCGCTGGGAAGTGGCCGAAGACGAGGCTTTCCGGCGCATCGCCGCCAAGGGACAAGCGACAGCCACGCCGGCGCTCGCGCACAGCGTGCATGTCGACGCGGGCGGCCTGGCGCCCGGCCGCTGGTACTGGTACCGCTTCATGCTGGGCGACGCCGTCAGTCCCGTGGGCCGCACGCGCACGGCGCCCGCCGCCGATGCCCTGCCCGCGTCGCTGAAGCTGGCCGTCGCCTCGTGCCAGCACTGGGAATTCGGCGCGTATGCGGCGCACCGGCATATCGCCGCGGCAGCGCCCGACCTGGTGGCCTTTCTCGGCGATTACATCTATGAATGGGGGCCGTACCAGCTGCAGCACCCGGACCGGGCCATGCGCACGCATGAAAGTTTCAGCCTGGACGAGTACCGCGCCCGCTATGCGCAATACAAGAGCGACCGGGATTTGCAGGGCGCGCACCTGGCGGCGCCGTGGATCGTCACCTGGGACGACCATGAAGTGGCCAACGACTACGGCAACGACCGCGACGAGTTGCTCACGCCCACCTTCTTGCAGCGTCGCGCGGCCGCCTACCAGGCGTTTTATGAACATATGCCGCTGCGCCTGCTGCCGCTGGGCAGAAGGGGCTTTGTCGACATGCGCATCTACCAGCGCTACGACTGGGGCCGCCTGGCACGCTTCCACGTGCTCGACGACCGGCAATACCGTGCCTACCATGCGTGCGCCAAGCCGGGCCGCGGCGGCTCGAATTCCGTCACCACGCGCAACTGCCCCGACTTGCTGAAACCGGGCCGCACCATGCTGGGCGAAGAACAGCAGCGCTGGCTGCAAGCCGGGCTCGATGCTTCTCCCGCGCACTGGAATATCCTGGCGCAGCAAACCCTGATGGCGCAATCGAGCCAGGTGCCCATCGTGCGGCCCGGCGACGAGCGCGTCTGGACCGACGGCTGGGATGGCTACCCGATGGCGCGCCAGCACCTGCTCGACGCCTTGCGCAGCAGCCAGGCCCGCAACCCGCTGGTGCTGTCGGGCGACGTGCACACGTTCTATGCCACGGAACTGAGCCGCAACGCCATGCGCCCTACCGGCAAGGATAATCCCGTGCTGGCGACCGAGTTTTGCGGCACCTCAATCACGTCGAGTTCCCGTCCGCAGGCGCGCACCGAGCAGTATGTGGCGATGAATCCGCACATCCGCTACGGGCGCAGCGACAAGCGCGGCTATATATTGATGGAAATCACGCCGGAGAAGACGACGACCCTGTTCCAGGGCCTGGAGAATGTGCGCGACAGCGCATCCGGCATCGCGACACTGGCCCGCTTTACCGTCCAGGACGGCAAGGCGGGATTGCAGAGTTAAAGCCTAGGCAACCTTCTTTTCGTCGCGTAATTGACGGCGCAAGATCTTGCCGACGTTGGTTTTCGGCAATTCATCGCGGAACTCGATGTATTTCGGCTTCTTGTACGCTGTCAATTCATGCTTGCAATGCTCGCGGATCTGTTCCACCGTCAGGTTCGGATCCTTGCGCACGACAAACACTTTCACGGCTTCGCCCGAGTTGGCGTCCGGCACGCCGATGCAGGCGCATTCGAGCACGCCCGGGCACGATGCGACCACGTCTTCCACCTCGTTCGGATACACATTGAAGCCGGAAACGATGATCATGTCTTTCTTGCGGTCGACGATCTTCACATAGCCGCGCTCGTCCATGACGCCCACGTCGCCCGTCTTGAAATAGCCGTCGGCCGTCATCGACTTGGCCGTCTCGTCCGGACGCTGCCAATATCCCGCCATCACTTGCGGGCCGCGCACGGCGATTTCGCCCGGCTCGCCCAGCGGCACTTCCACGCCGTCATCGTTCAAAATGGCCACTTCCGTCGACGGGAAAGGCAAGCCGATGGTGCCCGTAAATTCCGTGATATCGACGCGGTTGCCCGTCACCACGGGCGACGTTTCCGACATGCCATAGCCTTCGATCAGCGGGCAGCCCGTCAGTTTCAGCCAGCGTTCGGCCACGTTGCGCTGCAGGGCCATGCCGCCGCCATTGCACACTTTGTAGCTGGAAAAATCGAGCTTGGCAAAGTCGGCATTGTTCAGCAGCGCGTTGTACAGAGTATTGACGGCCGGGAAGACGACGATCTTGTGCTTGCTCAATTCCTTGACGAAGCCGGGGATGTCGCGCGGATTCGGAATCAGCACGCACATGCCGCCCAGACGCATGCCCATCAGGGCGCTGACCGTCAGCGAATAGATGTGATACAGGGGCAAGGCGCACATGAAGCCCATCGACGTGGCGCGCATTTCCTTGGTCATCACGGGCGCCATCCACGCCTCGTTCTGCAGCACGTTGGCAATCACATTGCGGTGCAACAACATCGCACCTTTCGACACGCCCGTCGTACCGCCCGTGTATTGCAGGAAGACGATATCGTCATGGCCCTGCTCTACCGGTTTCAAGGTCAGGCGCGCGCCTTCGGCCAGCATCTTGTTGAAGCTGATGGCGGTCGGCAAGGAAAACGCGGGCACCATTTTCTTGATCTTGCGCACGACGAAATTGACGATCGTCCCCTTCAAGCCGCCCAGCAAGTCGCCCATGGTGGCAACGATCACGTGCTTGACCTGGGTATGCGGCAGCACCTGCTCGACCGTGGTGGCAAAATTTTCCAGCACGATGATCGCTTCGCTGCCCGAATCGATCAACTGGTGCTGCAATTCACGCGGCGTGTACAGGGGATTGACGTTGACCACCGTGTAGCCGGCGCGCAGGATCGCCGCCATGGCGACCGGGTATTGGAGCACGTTGGGCAGCATGATCGCCACGCGCGCGCCCCGTTGCAAGCCCTTGCTTTGCAGCCAGGCGCCCATCTGCAGCGACAGCTTGTCGAGTTCGCGGTAGGTAAGGAATTTATCCATGCACACGAAGGCATTGCGGTCCGCATATTTCTGGAAGGACTCCTCCAGCAAATGCGTGACGGAACGGTATTGCGTGCAGTCAATCTCTGCGGGAACGCTGTCCGGGTACGACTTCAACCAAATCTTGTCCATCTCGCCTCATCTTTATCTGTAAAAGGGATGCGCCTCCTGGCGCATCCACATTGTTTATGCTGCTATCTTTTTCTCGTCGCGCAGGGCGCGACGCAAAATCTTGCCGACGTTGGTCTTCGGCAGTTCATCGCGGAACTCGATGTATTTCGGCCGCTTGTAGCCCGTGAACTGCTCCTTGCAATATGCAGCCAGCACTTCCTGGGTCAGGTTCGGGTCCTTGCGTACGACAAACACTTTCACGGCCTCGCCCGAGTGTTCATCAGGCACGCCCACGCAGGCGCACTCGAGCACGCCCGGATGGGCGGCGATGACGGCCTCGACTTCGTTGGGATAGACATTGAAGCCGGAGACGAGAATCATGTCTTTCTTGCGGTCAACGATCTTCACGTAGCCACGCTCGTCCATGATGCCCACGTCGCCCGATTTGAAGTAGCCGTCCGGCGTCATGACCTTGGCCGTTTCATCGGGACGGTTCCAGTAGCCGCTCATCACTTGCGGGCCGCGGATGGCGATCTCGCCCGTCTGGCCCAGCGGCACTTCCTTGCCGTCATCGTCGAGAATGGCGATGTCGGTCGATGGCACGGGCAAGCCGATGGTGCCGGAAAACGCCGTACTGTCGGCGCGGTTGCAGGTGGCAACAGGCGACGTTTCCGACAAGCCATAGCCTTCGATGATGGACACGCCCGTCACCTGCAGCCACTTGTCGTTGACGGCCTGCTGCACCGCCATGCCGCCGCCATTGGCGATCTTCAGGCCCGAGAAATCGAGCTTGGCGAAATCGGGGTGATTGACCAGCGCGTTATACAGCGTATTGACCGCCGGCAACAAATTGAATTTGTATTTGCCCAGTTCCTTGATCAGGCCCGGGATATCGCGCGGATTCGGGATCAGGATATTGAGCGCGCCCACGCGCGTGCCCCACATGGCGCACGCCGTCAGGGCAAAGATATGGTACAGCGGCAAGGCGCAGACGATAATCAGTTGCTCCTGGCTGTTCTGGTCGAGCGCCGCGCCCGACCACGCTTCGCTTTGCAGCACATTGGCGATCACATTGCGGTGGCTCAAGGTCGCGCCTTTCGACACGCCCGTCGTGCCGCCCGTGTATTGCAGGAACGCGGCGTCGTGGATGCTCAGCTCGACGGGCGTGAGTTTCATGCGGCTGCCCAGCGCCAGCGCCTGCTTGAAACGCATGGCGTTCGGCAGGGAATACGCGGGCACCATCTTCTTGACGTTACGCACGACAAAATTGACGATCATGCCCTTCAAGCCACCGAGCATCTCGCCCATGCTGGCGACGACGATGTGCTTGACGGCCGTCTTGCTCAGTACTTGCTCGACCGTATGGGCGAAGTTTTCCAGCACGATGATCGCTTCGCTGCCCGAATCGTTGAGCTGATGTTCGAGTTCGCGCGGCGTATATAAAGGATTGACGTTGACCACCGTGTAGCCTGCGCGCAGCACGGCAGCAATGGCCACGGGATACTGCAGCACGTTCGGCATCATCAGGGCGACCCTGGCCCCTTTTTTCAGGCCGCGGCTTTGCAGCCATGCGCCCAGCTGGCGCGAATAGGTGTCGAGTTCGGCGTAGGTGAGAAATTTGTCCATGCAGACATAGGCATTGCGGTCCGCATATTTTTGAAACGCTTCTTCCAGCAGATGCACCAGCGAACGATATTGATCAGGATCGATGTCGGCGGGGACGCCGGGAGGGTACGACTTCAGCCAAATTTTTTCCATCCTGTGCCTCTTGTCTCGAATCATCGTGGGGGAGCCGGCGCACCTTGCCGACGCGGATCATTGCTGCGGATTCTGTCGTCCGGCAGTCAGTTTGAGCATTCTGACGAGCAATTGCTCTATGCTACTAATGCGATGCTATCGGGCGCCGCGCTTCCATGCAAGCGCTTTCAACAGTATTCGAGCGGCAACTCTAGGGGTATTTTATGCTGCATTGCAGCATGATAAATACGCTGTTACCGAATCGCTTGCCTCGGCGTACTGGACAATCTTTACGGGTCAGGGGCTGGACAATTGTTCCAGCGCATGCCTGCGCTCAGGCTTGTCGAGTTGGGACATTGTGTGCACTGCAGCATAAAAAGCACGAAAGTTCTTTTTTTCTTCCAGCAATTTTTTGAAGGCAGGCAAAAATTCATTGTAGGTGGAGATGGAAGCCAGGTGCGCATTGCTCAAGGGCTGCTCGAACCAGCGGTCGTAACCGGCAAAACCACCCCAGTTTTTCTTCAGTGCCTGATACGCGTCTTGCAACGCCGCAAACACCTGCACCTTGCGCGCGCGCTTGTCTGCATCGCTGGCCTCGCTCGCATACACGGCTTCCAGTTCCCCCCGATACTCCAGCAGCAGGGCGAGAAAATCCTGGCGCCGCGCCGTGTACTGGGCGTAGGCCGTGCGCATGGCATCATTGCCTTCATGCGCCAGCCAGCGCTGCACGCCCGCCTCTTCGACGGCGCTGGCAAACGATTCGTTGAAGGCCGAATCGCCGGGCACGTACACCACCTGGTGCGCCAGCTCATGGAAAATCAGGCGCGCCAATTCCGCATCGTTGTAGTTGATAAAGGTCGACAGCAGGGGATCGTCGAACCAGCCCAGCGTGGAATAGGCGGGCACGCCGCCCACCTGCACGTCGTAATGCTGGGCGCGCAACTCGTCGGCATAGGCGAGCGCCTCATCCTTGCTGTAATAGCCGCGGTAACTCACGCAGCCGGCGATGGGGAAACACCATTGCAGCGGCTGCAGCGACAGTTCCGGCGTGGCCACCACGTTCCACAGCACGAAGGGGCGCCGCAGGGCCGCGTAATTCTTGTAGCTGCCATTGTCCGGCAAATCCAGTTCGCTGACGGCAAAGCGGCGGATCTGCTGCGCCTTGGCCAGGCGCACTTTCAGGCGCGGTTCGGTGGCCGGGTCATCGAGCCAGGCATCGACGGGGCGCGCGCCGGACCACAGCGCATATTGTCCCTGCGCCGCCTGCGTGTAGTAACGCAGCTGCGTGCAGCCGCCCAGCGGCAGGCACAGCACGCCGACAAGCAGCCGGGCCGGCCAGCGCGCCATGTCAGGCAACCTTTTCCACTTCGACCAGCGTATCGTAGAAGGTCGGCGCGCGGCCCATGTCCGTCAGGCGCTGGCTGGTCACCTCATTGGCGTTCTTGCCGTCGCTGGCGAGCTTTTTCCACCACACGGACAAGCCCACCACCAGGCCTCGTCTCGCCTTGTCCGTGACCCTGGCCTTGGCGACAAAACTGCCGCGGTCATTGAAGATGCGCACCATGTCGCCGGCCGCGATGCCGCGCGCGGCACTGTCATCCGGGTGGATGTCGAGGTGCGGCTCGCCTTCGGCCGCACGCAGGCTCTTCACGTTCACAAAGGTGGAATTGAGAAAGTTGCGCGCCGGCGGCGAAATCATGGCCAGCGGGAAGCGCGCCGCCAGCGCGGGATTGCTCGCTGGCGATTCGTGCGGTGCGATATACGTGGGCAAGGGATCGAGTCCCGCCTGCGCCATGGCCTCCGAATACAGTTCACACTTGCCCGATGGCGTGGGGAAACCACCTTCGGCAAAGGGCGCCTCGGGCATGGCCAGTTTTTGCCAGCCCGTGCGTTTCAGCGATTCCCAGTCGAAATGCACGGCACGCGCATCAGTACTGTCGAACGCCTTGGCCGCCAGCGCATCGTCGCTTTCCTGGAAGCACGGGTCATCAAAGCCCATGTATCGGGCCAGCAGGCGGAAAATTTCCGTGTTCGCCTTCGCTTCGCCCAGCGGCGCCACGGCCGCGTTGTTTGCCATCATGTACAGATGCCCATAGGTGGAGTGCGCATCGACATGTTCCAGCTGCGTGGTGGCGGGCAACACGATGTCGGCGTAATCGACAGTATCGGTCTGGAAGTGTTCGAGCACGACCGTAAACAGGTCTTCGCGGGCAAAACCCTGCGCCACTTTCGCGGAATCGGGCGCCACGGCCAGCGGGTTCGAGTTGTAGACGATCACGGCCTCGACTTGCGGGCCAAACTCGGGCGAGCTTTCTTTCAATAAATCGTCGCCGATGGTGCTCATGTTGATGGTGCGCGGCGTGCCTTTGAGCAAATCTGGGCGCTGCAGGGCCTTGCGGTTGACGGGGAAGGAACCAGAGCTCGACAGTTGCATGCCGCCCGCCGGATGGCGCCACGCGCCCGTCAGGGCCGGCAGGCAGGCGATATTGCGCACGGCCATGCCCCCGCCATGCACGCGCTGCACGCCGTAGTTGGCACGGATGGCGGCGCCCTCGCCGGAACGGCAGGCCTGGCCATACAGGCGCGCCAGTTCCACCACTTCCGTGGCCGTGATGCCGCACACCTCGGCCACGCGCTCGGGCGGCCATTCCAGCGCGCGCTGCCGCAAGGCCTCGTAACCAATAGTGTAGCGCTCGATGTAATCATGATCGAGCATATCTTCCACGATCAAGACATGCATCAAACCCAGCGCCAGGGCCGCGTCGGTACCCGGCAGCAAGGCGATATGCTGGTGGCATTTTTCAGCTGTCAGCGAACGATAGGGGTCGATGGCGATCAGGGTGGCGCCATGGCGCTTGGCTTCCTGGGCACGCATCCAGAAGTGCAGGTTCGAGGCGATCGGGTTGCCGCCCCAGATGATGATCAACTTGGCGTTCTGGAACTGCTCCATATCCGTGCCGATGCTGGCGCCCACCGTGTAGCGGTAGCCCGTGGCGCCGGCCGAGGCGCAGATGGTGCGGTCCAGCAGGGAAGCGCCGAGCTGGTTGAAAAAGCGCGAGGACATCGATTCGCCCTGCACCAGGCCCATGGTGCCGCAGTAGCTGTACGGCAAGATCGCCTGCGGATCGCGCGCGGCGATCGGTTTCAGGCGGGCCGCGATGGTCTGCAATGCGTCGTCCCAGCTGATGGGCTCGAACTTGCCTTCCCCTTTCTTGCCCACGCGGCGCAGCGGCGTCAGCAAGCGGTCCGCATGGTAGGTGCGCTCCGTGAAGCGCGACACCTTGGTGCACAGCACGCCGGCCGTGGTCGGGTGGTCGGGATCGCCCTTGACAGCGGTGGCCACGCCATCGGTCACCGTGACCAGGAGGGCGCAGGTATCGGGGCAATCGAGCGGGCAGGCGGCGCGCACTTGGGTGGTGGTCATGGTGCAATCCAAAAACGTTGGCGGAAGGCGATACTGTAAACCATTCCGCGCGCTAGCTGTTGGCGTCAGGGCAAGCTGGTCCGTGCGCTGGATTTACCCCGCAAACAAGGGCTACAATGCATTATTAGCCGCGCATGTTTTTGATCAAACAGACGCGGTCCGGCGCGCCCTACATGGCTGCGCGCCAGCATCCACAGGAGAGTTCCATGAAACTAGTTGATCCGATCTTGGCGTTTCAATCCGAGCTGCAAGGCATCCGCCGCGACCTGCATGCGCACCCCGAACTGTGCTACGAAGAACAGCGCACCTCGGACGTGGTCGCCGCCAAACTGACGGAATGGGGCATTCCCGTGGTACGCGGCCTGGGCCGCACTGGCGTGGTCGGCATCATTCAGAATGGCACTTCGAAACGCGCCATTGGCCTGCGCGCCGACATGGATGCCCTGCCCATGCAGGAAATGAATACCTTCGAGCATGCGTCGCGCCACCCGGGCAAGATGCACGCCTGCGGCCACGACGGCCACACGGCCATGCTGCTCGGTGCGGCCCATTACCTGGCGCAGCACCGCCATTTTGATGGCACGGTCTACCTGGTCTTCCAGCCGGCGGAAGAAGGCGGCGCCGGCGCGCGCGAAATGATCGCAGACGGCTTGTTTACCCGCTTTCCCATGGACGCCATCTACGGCATGCACAACTGGCCAGGCGCGGAAACGGGCACCCTGAGCGTGGTGGAAGGCCCGATGATGGCGTCAAGCAATGAATTCCACGTCACCGTCAAGGGCAAGGGCGCCCACGCGGCCCAGCCCCACAAGGGCATCGACCCCGTGATGGTGGCCGTGCAGATCGCGCAAAGCTGGCAAACCGTCATCACGCGCAACAAGAGCCCGCTCGACACGGCCGTGCTGTCGATCACGCAAATCCACGCAGGCAGCGCCACCAACGTGATTCCCGACGATGCCAGCCTGGTCGGCACCGTGCGCACCTTCACCACGCCCGTGCTGGACCTGATCGAAGAGCGCATGCGCGACATCGCCGTGCACACGGCGGCCGCCTTTGGCGCGGAAGTCGAGTTCCACTTCAAGCGCAACTATCCGCCGCTGGTCAACCATGCCAAGGAAACGGCGTTTGCCGTCGACGTGATGAAAAGCGTGGTGGGGGCCGACAAGGTCAACGCGAATGTCGAACCGACCATGGGGGCGGAAGATTTCGCCTTCTTCCTGCAAGAAAAAGCCGGCTGCTACATCTTCATCGGCAACGGTGACGGCGAGCACCGCGACGGCGGCCACGGCCTGGGGCCGTGCGTCTTGCACAATGGCAGCTACGACTTCAATGACCAATTACTGCCCATCGGCGCCAGTTTCTGGGTCAAGCTGGCCGAAGCGAGCCTGCCCGTCGCTTGATTCAGCTCAACTTATCCGGGGCAATGCCCAGGCGCTGGCCCGGATTCAACGCTTCCAGGGCCAGCAAGGCCGCCGCATGGTCGGCCGTCGGGTGCGTGGTCGCCAGTGTTTCATAGCGCTGCGTCACCAGTTGCGTCACCGGCAAGGTGACGTGGGCCGCCTCGGCCGCCGCGAGGATGTTGTGCATGTCCTTGATCTGGCTTTTTACCTGCCCACCGGCAACAAAGTTACGTTCCAGCATGCGCTGGCCATGCACCTCCAGAATCTTGCTCTCGGCAAAACCGCCGCGGATGGCCGCCCGCATGGCAGCCGCATCGGCGCCGGCCGCCCGGGCCAGCAGCAGGGCTTCGGCCACGATGTTCAGGGTGCCGCCGACGATCAGCTGATTGCACAGCTTGGCAACCTGACCACTGCCTGGTGGGCCCACCAGGGTCGGCCGCCCCATGGCCGACAGTATCGCTTCAACCCGGGCGTAATCGCTGCTACTGGCCCCGGCCATGATGGCCAGCTTACCCGCCTGCGCCCCGCCAACCCCGCCCGATACGGGTGCGTCGATGAAACCATGGCCTGCAGCATGCAAAGTGGCATGAAGTTGCTGGGCTTCCGATTGCCTGGTGGAACTCATGTCGATCCACAGCGTCCCTGCGCGCAAGGCCGGCAGCGCCTCCTGCAGCACCATTGCTACGATGGGACCGGCTTCCAGCATGGAGATGACCACGTCCGCAGCACTGACAGCCTCAGCGATGGAAACGGCCGGCTGCGCCCCTGCCGCACACAGGACTTGGGCCTTGCTGTGCGTGCGATTCCAAATTGTGACAGAATATCCAGCGCGTAGCAGGCAGCGGACCATCGGATCCCCCATCAGACCGATACCGAGAAATGCAATTTTTGTAGAGAATGTCAATTGAACCCCTGAGATCAACAAGCGGCGAGAGCGGCATGCGGAAAAGCTGCCTGCACGGACAAGACAATAGCCTATCGGCCAATTTTACGATGAAAGCCTCTATGTTCTTCAAGAAGAATCTCCTCAAATCCATCGCCGCCATTACTGCGCTGATGGCAGCCAACGCCGGCTTTGCTGCTGACGACAAGCTGATCGACTCCGTCTATGGCGAATATGCCAAGGGGGTGAAGGTGCAAATGCTGCGCGCTGGCGTAACGTCGAACTGGGATAAGGCCTGGTTTGTATCGAATGGCACGCAGCTCAGTGGTTACTGGGATGCCAGCATTGGCGGCTGGGATGGCAAGAGCTATCGCAACGTCCCGGGCCAGCATCAAAAACTGTGGGATCTGGGCTTTACTCCCGTCTTCCGCTTTGAAAACACGAATAAGCTGGGTTTCTATGCGGAAGCCGGCATTGGCGTACACATGCTGTCCAAGCTGTACGACAACGATGATAACCGCCTGTCGACCCACTTCCAGTTCGGCGACCACATCGGCGTCGGCTATGTGTTCAATAACAAATGGGAAGTCGCTGCGAAGATCCAGCATTTCTCGAACGGTGGCTACAAAAAGCCGAATAGCGGCGTCAATTACATGAACGTCAAAGTCGCTTATCACTTTTAATGGACTTGATAAATGACAAAGGCCGCGCGCAGCGCTGCCTTTTTTTCGTCCGTACGCCGTGCAGGCGCGGCAATCTGTGGACGTAAAAAAACCCCCACCGGATCACCGATGGGGGTTTTTTCGAATAACAAGCCTGACGATAACCTACTTTCACACTGGTTGCAGCACTATCATCGGCGCAAAGTTGTTTCACGGTCCTGTTCGGGATGGGAAGGGGT
>NZ_FTMV01000022.1 GCF_900156175.1 Janthinobacterium sp. TND4EL3 | reverse complement strand
AGTGAAAGATCAGATTGGAACAGTGTACGCAAAACCTGCCTGGCCTTGAAGAGTGGCCAACTACGCATAGGTACATGATCCCACGAATCTAAACACCTATTACGACGATCCCGACGGCGTCAGGCATTTTGAAGACAACGTCCTGTACCATCGCAGGCGACAATCCCGCACGTGTCGTCCGGGAGCGTTTCGATGCCGCTACCGTGCAACGGCTATTGGAAATCGCCTGGTGGGACCGCCCGGCCGAATGGATAGGCCGGCACCTCGACCTGATCCGTGGCGCGGACGTTGACGCGCTGTATGCCGCCACCCGGTGAGATCCTGCATGGCGGGGGGCGGCAGCCACCGACGACAGCGGCCGTCCAATAGGGAACTGGGAAAGCAGAGATGAGCAGGATGCCCGGAGGAGGATAGGTGGCGGTCATGCCACGGATCAGGGCGTTACCAGGCACGCTGGCAATTGCTCCAGGGCAACAAAAAAATTACTGTTTCGATATTTTTATGGATTTGCACAATGGGATATGACAGGATTGATTGGCATTCTGGTGGAAAGTTTCCCGATGATTTACCGGAAGAGAATGGCGGCATCCATATCGGCATGTTCCTGGCCTGGTTGCTGAACCAGGGCATGGCGAGCGATTTCCACCGCACAGATTCCCCCCGGGAGCTAAGGCGTCTGGCAAATCGGGAAATGACCGGACTTGAATTTCTGATCGATGCCTGCGATGGCAAGCTATGGGAGGACGATCTCAACGATCAGGGCAATGCTTTCACCGTTGACTATTACGATGCAAAGTCGACATTTGCCCGACAGCATGGCAGCTTTCTGCAAGACTATTGTGACGTATTCAACCGCCACGCCGCCGCGCAGGGCTTTGAGTACCCGAGCGTCTATCACGTCCAGAATACCTGGGAGAAATTCGATCAACTGAAACCCATCCTCGACCAGCGTTTCAGCCAATGGCAGGCGTGGTCGGCCGATCCCGTCAACCGTCAGTGCGATCCCAAAGCCCAGTTTCTTCATGCTTGCCAGGAAGTCGGGAAATTTCTCGCGCCGCATGGCTTTAAGCCCAACAAGGCAGGAACCGTTTGGAAGAAGGTGGCTGCCGATAAGGACACCGTTTTCGAGGTATCGTTCGAGTCCGAGCGCTATAATTCCCGCGGCGATGTTCGCATGACGGTCGGCCTCTCCATCGCCAGCAAAGCCCTGAAGAAGTGGCTGGCGCAGTGGGGAGGCGCAGCCGGTTACGAAGGTTGCATTGTATTTGGCGGCTTGCTTCGGCCCGAAAAAGCTGCCAGCGCCATTGTCTGGCAGGTGGCGGGGTTGACGGCGCGCTCCTCGATTGAGGAGATGTGCCAGTTGCTCGCCGAACGCTGCCTGCCGCTTTTCTCCTTATTTGCCGATCGTCCGCAGGCGCTTGAACATCTGGCGTCGCATGGTGGCGGTTTCCCCGCCCTTTGCGATTCAACGCCTGTCCCTTTGTCATTCTTGTTGTGCTTCGGCACCCAGGAACAGGCGCAACGTTTTTTCACTGGATACGTTGCTTCCAGACCATCCCCGTGGCGGCGTAATATCTTTCAGACATACACCCGGCTTCAAGCAGGCGAGGTGTGGGAATCTTCCGCCTACTCGAACGAAAGGGACATCAGGCTGGCGTTTCAAAGCGGCCTGACTTTGCCGCCAAAGTCCTGACTTTCTGGGCGGACTCGCGCCAGGCGGGATTTGCGCAACAATTCCAGCCCGCTTGGTTGCTTCCATAAACGATGACGGCGGCCAGCCGTCATTTTTTAGGCGGCTCCGTCACGCGATTCATGCGGGCCGCCGCCGTCTTCGGGGCGGAACCTGCGCCCCGAAGCGCTGGCGCCCGCCAATGCGGACCGCAACCCATCCGGGAAAATGACCGCCCAGGACTGGTATCCGACCGCCTGTCGCAATCGTGCATGGTGGCCGGGTAAGGTGACGTATCGTCAACTTTTCCTTACTGACATCCGTCATTCACCATTGAAAGAGGCGTTCATGCGAGTTCATTCCCTGGCAGTAATCGTTACCCTGTTGTTCGCAAGTGGCGCCCAGGCGGACGCATTGGACGACATCGTCAAAGCCGAAATGACGATGCGGCAAATCCCCGGCCTGTCGCTGGCCATCATCGACAATGGCAAGATTGTCAGGGCGCAAGGGTACGGTGTCACGGAAAAGGGCGGCAAGACGCCGGTCAGCCCGCACACACTGTTCCAGGCCGGTTCCGTCAGCAAACCGGTGGCCGCGCTGGGGGCGCTGCACCTGGTAGAGCTAGGCAAGCTTGCGCTTGACGATGACGTCAATACCAGGCTGCTCACGTGGAAACTGCCGGAGAGTACCCTGTCGGCCGAACAAAAGGTGACCTTGCGCAGGCTGCTCAGCCATAACGCCGGGCTGACCGTGCACGGCTTCCCCGGCTACGCCAGCAATGCGCCGCTGCCCGGCGTGATCCAGGTGCTCAACGGGGAGCAGCCCGCCAATACCGCGCCCATCCGTGTTGACCTGGTTCCAGGCAGCAAGGTGCGTTACTCCGGTGGCGGCTACACCGTCATGCAGCAAATGGTGGCCGACGTCAGCGGTCAGGCATTTGCCGACTACATGCGCGACGCCGTCCTCAAGCCCTTGGGCATGCAGGAGAGCTCCTATCTGCAACCGCCGCCAGCCGAGCGCGCGCGCCTGAATGCCAGCGGCCACCTTGCCGACCGCAGCCTGGTGGCAGGACGCTGGCATGTGTATCCGGAAATGGCGGCGGCCGGTCTATGGACCAACGCGTCGGATCTGGCGCGCTTCGCCATCGGCGTACAGCAGTCTCTGGCTGGCACGTCCAACCCCGTCATCTCGGCAGCCTTGACCCGGCAGATGCTGACCGCGCAAATAGAGAACGCGGGCCTGGGCGTCTTCCTTCACGGCAGCGGCAGCGCGCAACGCTTCTCGCACGGCGGGCGTGACGAAGGCTTCGATACCTTGCTGACGGCATTTTCCGGCACAGGCCAAGGCGCCGTGATCATGATTAACGCCAATGACAACTCCAGAATGATGGACCGCCTGACAGCCGCCATCGGCCGCGCTTATCACTGGCCAGAAGCCGACTATGACGTGTTGCTCAAGCACCCCGCCATCCACATCGATGCCAAGGAACTCATCCGCTACACGGGCCGCTACGAGTTGGCGAACAACACGATGGGAACCTTCGATATGCGGGGTGGCCAGCTACGCAGCATTTTCGATGGCTTGCCCGACGAAACCTTCGTGCCTGTCGGCGCACACCGTTTCCATTCGACGTCGCGCAATTGCGAACTGGCTTTCATCGTCGATGCACAAGGAGAGGTGACGGACGTCGTCGTGACGACCAAGGGCAAAGCCAACAAGGCGCCGCGCATCGGCCCGCTGATGCACACAGTGGCAGAACGCGCCGACCCCCAGCCTGCGCGTACCCGGAACGTGCAGGACTTGCTTTCCGACATTGCGCGTGGCGGCAGCGGCCTGGGCAATTCGGGTTTTGCGACACCGGGCATCAAGAACAACTTTGGCACACAAGCCATTGGCGAACTCGTCAATGTTAAGTCACTCACTTTTTTGCACGAGCAAGTGGTTGCTGGCCGGGAGGTCGAACGTCATGGCAGCAAGGTGGACAGTGTCCTTGCCTACCATGTCAGCGGCATCAAGCCGGAGCGCACATTGCTGGTTTACCTGACTGCGGACGGTTTGCTTACCGACTTCGATCTGGTGGACGACTGAACGCCCGGCGTGCCTGGTCGTCAGGTGGTTTATCTTGTAGAACTTCTTGTGATGAAAATGCGCGTTTCCTTGGAAATAATAAGTCAAATCAGAATCTCCATATTGAAAGAAAAACGATGCTGCCACTGAAGGGGGGATATTAAAGGCCGAAAGCTATAAGCTGATGACGAATTATTCCATATCCAGTCAGCACGTGGCTTTCGGTGACGGAGAAATCGGTGATGGTTACGGCGTGTATGTGAGCGATAAGGCATCGCCTGGATACATAGGCCACTCCGGAAAAGGCCTGGGATTTGCATCAATCAAAGTGTATTTTCCTGAAAAAGATGTCGATGTCATTGTTTTGGAAAATCAGTTTAGCGAAGACAGTGGCGTTAATTGCCATTCGAAATAAAAGTAAGGAAAATAGTAATGAATAGCAGTCTTTTAAGATAGTCAGGTCAATGCGAATTTCCGTTTCGCAAGATGCCTTGCAAGCACGGCCAACGGAATAATTTTCCTGGCGGGGTCACTGCCAGGTGAAAACCATGATCGCGGGGGCCTGGTTTTGTCCTGCGCTCCTGGTCCAGGCAGTCACTTCGCCGCTGTTGACATTCTCCGTCAGGTGTCGATGGGGGAATAAAACGGTATCGGCTTCATATTGCATGTTTTTCCTTGTTTTGCCTTGTAAGTTGGGCGCAATTAAAAATACAATACAAGAAAATTACCAAGGAGAAATATGGGTATCAAATATCGCGTCGATGAAGACCTCGTATTCCTGCCGTATTGCAAGGAAGAGGATTTGCGTGTGTTGGCTGGCTATCTCACGCACGACAAAGATGGATCGGCTCGCATCGCCAGCGAGCTTGTTGAGGATGACAACTTCAAGAAGTTTGCTGGAAAGAAAGACCAGCACCGGCAATGCTGGCAGTTGATTGCCGGAGAGCTTCAGCATTTCGGCGGCGACACGATCGTCAACCTGTTTCGCGGCGATGGCGTGCTTTACAAGGAGATTTTGTCGGACGTATGCGATAACCAGAAAGTCAAGACGGAAAAAAACAGTTCCGCCTATGCGATGGAAAACAAGCTGCTGGAGAAATTCATCGGCGATGCCTGGGAAAAGCTCGGTGCGGAACAACGTGCTGCGCTGCTGAAGGAATTTGATATCGGCAATAACTCACGCGATGCGGAAGGATTGGCCTTGCTGAAAGCGGCCTTGTTGAGCGGCATCGGTTCCCTGCAGATATCGGCGCTGATCGCCAGATCCGCTGCAAGCATGTTCGCGGGACGGGCGATTGGCGTCATTGCGACAGGTGGTCTGGGCAGAAGCCTGGCCATGTTTGCCGGACCGGTCGGATTGGCCGTGTCGGCCGCGCTCACCGTGCCCGCAATCAGCGGCGCCGCATATCGCGTAACCATCCCTGCCGTCATTCAGATCGCTTATATGCGCCGGGAATGCGAAGCACGTGAATTTTTCTAAGGAAATGTAAATGTTGCAAGAAACGATATGGATCATCGACCAGGCCAAATTGAAGCCGGTGTTGATACAAGCGATGGAGGAAGGCAAGGTAGCCATACATGACGGCGTGGCATACTGGGCCGAGGGCAGCGGCGGGTCTGGCATCATCCAGCATCTTCCCTTCAAGGAAAGTGCGGCCAGGAGCGTGGAAGAAGCGCTGAAAATGGCACAGGCGACGACGGTGATCGCCGCGGCCGTTTCGACCGGCATTATTCTTGCCGCGATCGTGGTGCAGACAAAATATCTGGCAAAGAAACTGGATAAAATCCAGGCCACTGTCGATGTCATCGCGCAAGATGTGCGTTCGCAGCACATTGTATTTTACATGGATAAGATCAGTGAATATGTAGGACTGGTGGAGGCAGCGCGAACCTTGTTGCACGATCGTAGCCTGGCATCGGAAATACGCGAGCTTGCCATTCCGCTGTTGACCAGCATGGCGGCGAAACGCAATGAAGTTCTGTCCTTTATCGATAATATTCTCGCCTTGACGAAGTCGTCCAAAGACGTGTCCGCAACGCATTTTGAGCTGATCACCAATTTCGCCCAGTTAATGCTCGACATGATTCCTGCTGGAATTCATATCGAATACCTGCTTTGCGCGCGTATCGGCAAGCTGCGGCTGGCAGAACATCTGCTGCTCGATGGTGCAGGGCGATTCAACGATGGTCTGCAGATTTTCCGTCATTTCATGAATGAGTTACACCGCGAAGTGATACGCGGCGTCGCCGGAGCGCGCAGCGAGGTCTATCGTTCGGTCGAGGCGAATGCGAAACAGCTTTTCCAATCCGAGCACGGAAAAATGCAGCTGTCGCTGCCGGCGGGCCGGGTGGCAATGTAACGCGGGCTGCCTGCCTACGTCACCTCGCTCACCACATACCGGTACTTCCCCGACGCCTCCGCCGCGATCTCGTCGACTTCCTCGATGGCGATGTCCACCTGCGCGCCCAGCCTGGCCCGGAAGCCCCTGACGATGGCGCTGCGCGTGGCGTCGTCCAGGCGCGGCTGGCAGACGAGCAGCACGCGCGTGCGCAGCAGGCTTTCCTGGATGATTTTAAAGCTGCGCACCTGCGGCAGTTCGCGCACGATGTAGACGAGGGCCAGGCCGTGCATGACGGTGCCGTCGGCGGCCGTGAGGAAATCCGTGCTGCGCCCTTCGATCTTCTGCAGCAGGGGCAGGCCGCGGCCGCAGGCGCAGGGCTGCGTGCCCAGCGCGCCCACGTCGCCCGTGGCGTAGCGGATGAAGGGATAGTCCTGCGTGGCCAGGTGGGTCACGACGATGTCGCCCGTGGCGCCAGCGGGCAGCGGCCGGCCCTGGGCATCGACAATTTCCACGATGATGTCTTCGGCCGTGATGTGCATGCCGCCGTCCGGGCATTCGTGAGCGATGAAGCCCGCGTCGCGTCCGCCGTAGCCGTTCGCGACGGGGCAGCCGAAGGCGGCGGCGATCTGCGCGCGCTGCTCGTCGTACAGGCGCTCGGCCGTGACGAACGCCACTTTGACCCCCAGGCCGTCGAGCGGCAGGTCGCGCGCGCTGGCGTGGCTGGCGATGCGGCACAGGGCCGACGGATAGCCGAACAGCATGCGCGGGCGCCAGCGGCGCAGCTGCTCGACGTAGCCGTCCAGGCGCGCGGGCGACATGGCGAACGCGGGCAGCAGGGTGGTGCGCAGCAGCGCGTCGCGCAGGCGGCGCAGGCGGTCCTGCGCGTGCAGCTCGATGGGCGAGCCCCACAGCACGGCTTCGCGGTCGCCGATGTCGACGCCCCACCAGCGCGTGGCGCGCCACCTGGCGGCGATGTCGTGGCTGACCCTGCGCCGGCCGAGGAAGAACTGCAGCGGCTCGCCGCTGGAGCCGCCCGTGGCGAACGGGCGCAAGCCCACGGCGCGCGCGGACTTGAAGCTGTCGCGCGCGCCGGCGATGTCCGCCTTGCGCAGCAGCGGCAGGCGGGACAGGTCGGCCAGTTGTCTGACTTGGGCGGGATCGAAGCCGCTGCGGGCGAACAGGGCGCGGTAGTAGGGCACGTGCCGGCCCGCATGGCGCAGCAACTGGCGCAGGCGCGCCAGCTGCCACTGTTCCAGCTGCCGTGCGCTCCACCATTGCGAGCGTTCCATGCGCCACAGCAGGCGCGTGCTGTGGTGGCGCTTGAACCATTCGTGCAGGGGAAACAGCCAGTGGGCGACGAGGCGCGTGTAGGCGCCGGGACGGGGCGTGGCGCGGATGCGCCGGTAGTGCGTGGCCAGCAGCGGCGCCACCGTGCGCCAGTCGTGCCGCGCCGCCAGCGCCAGGCCGGCCTGCGCCAGCGCCTGCGCGCGCGCCGGGTCGCGCAGCAGGGCGACGATGGCCTGCGCCATGGCCGGCGCGTCGCCGGGCGGCACCAGCAGCGCCGTCACGCCGTCCTGCAGCAGGGCGGGGATGCCGCCCACGTTGGTGCTGACGACGGGCACGCCGCAGGCCAGCGCTTCGAGCACGGAATTGGGCATGTTGTCGGCCAGGCTGGGATTGAGGACGATGTCGCTGGCCTGGTACAGGGCCGGCATGGCGGCACTGTCGACGGGGCCTGCGAAGCGCACGGCAGCGTCCACTCCCAGGGATCTGGCCAGGCGCGCCAGCGCCGCGCGCTGCGGCCCGCCGCCGGCCAGCACCAGGCGCGCCGTGGGGTACGCCTGGCGCACGAGGGCAAAGGCGCGCACGGCGCTGGCGTTGTCGTACAGGGCTTCGAGGTGGCGCGCGACGAGGACGCGCGGGCCGGCGGCGCCCGGTGTGCGCGGCGTTGCCGGCGCAAAGCGCTGCAAGTCCACCACGTTCGGCACGATGTGGGCCGTGTGCCCGTGCTGCTCGAAGAGGCGGGCCAGGTAGGCCGAAGGCACGACGATGGCGCTGGCGCGGCGCAAGCTCATTGAGACCAGGCGCGGCGAGCGGGCGAAAAAGGCTGCCGCCTCGCCGCCCCGGTAGTTGAGCAGGGCCGGCTTGCCTTTCAGGCTGGCGATCCACAGTGCTGGCGCGGCGTGCAAATGCCAGGACCAGCCGGAATTGGCCATGACGTGGAACAGGTCGACCGTATCGGCGGCGCGCCACAGCCGCCACAGGTAAATCGGCAGGCGCAGCGCGGCGCGCAGGTAGCGGATGCGCGCCAGCCAGGGCGGCAGCACGGGGCCGTTGACGGCCAGCAGCTGCACCTGCGCGCCGTCGGCCCGCAGCAGCGCCGCCAGTTGCCGCGTCTGGTTAGCCATGCCGCCGGCCGGCGGCGGCAGCGGGCCGACCAGCGCGATGCGCAAGCCCGTGAAGATCAAGGCATCGCTCCCGCCGCCACGCGTGTCGCCGTTGCGCGCGCATACACGTGCGCGTAGCGGCCCACGCTGGCGGCCCAGCTGCGCTCCGTCTCGACGAAGGCGCGCGCCTGGCGCCGCAGCGGCGTCCAGCTGTCGGGCGCCAGCAGCAGGTGCAGTACTGCCTGCGCCAGCGCGCCGGCATCGCCGGCGCGAAACAGCATGCCCGTCTTGCCATGCTCGACCAGTTCGCGGTGGCCGCCCACGTCGGACGCCACCACGAGGCGCCCCTGGGCCATCGCCTCAAGCGGTTTCAATGGCGTCACCAGCTCCGTCAATCGCATGGGCAGGCGCGGATACACGCAGATGTCGAGCAGCTGGTAGTACGCGGCCACCTGCGCATGGGGCACCCTGCCGGCGAAGACGACGGCGCTCTCGACGCCCAGCTGCGCCGCCAGCGCGCGCAGCGCCGCTTCCTGGGGGCCGCCTCCGGCCAGCAGCAGCCGTAATGCGGGCTGCGCCGCCAGCATGCCCGGCATGGCCTGCAGCAGCAGGGCCAGGCCCTCGTAGGCGTAGAACGAGCCGATGAAGCCGATGACAGGATGACCATCCAAACCCAGCGTGCGGGCCAATGCCGGATTATGAGCGGCATTGAAGGCGCCCGCATCGACGGCGTTCGGGATGACCGTGATTTTATGCGCGGGCACGCCGCGCGCGCACAGTTCGCGCCGCAAGCCTTCGCAGATGGTGGTGACGGCGTCGGCGCGGCGCAGCGCGTGGCTTTCCAGCGCCCGCGTGAGCCGGTAGCGCAGGCCGCCGGCCCGGCTGCTGCCATGGTCGGCGGCCGCGTCTTCCCAGAAGGCGCGCACTTCGTACACGACGGGGATGCCCAGCGCGCGGCCCGCATTCAGGGCGGCGATGGCGTTCAGGGCGGGCGAGTGCGCGTGCAGGATGTCGGGCCGGAGCCGCCGCGCCAGCCTGCGCAGGCGCACGGCCAGTCCGACGATGACGGCCGCCTGGCGCAGCACGGGCAGGCGCGCCCACCAGCGGCGGCTGGGCGCCGTGCGGTAGAAATGCCAGCCGTCGACCAGCTGCTGCCCGGCTTCGGACGGCCCCTGCTTGGCGCCCGTCAGCTGCACGGTGTGCCAGCCCAGCGCGCGCTGCTGCCGCAGGATGGCCACGGTGCGGAACGCGTAGCCGCTGTGCAGGGGCAGCGAGTGGTCGAGGATGTGCAGGATGCGCATGGCCTCACTCCATGGCCATGGCCGGCGCGGGCAGCGGCGCCTGGCGCCCGTCGACGGGCAGCACCTGGCGCAAGAAGGCCTCGAACATCAGCAGCGCCCACAGCGGCGCGCTGTAGTCGCGCCGGCCGGACGCGTGCTGCTCCAGCAGCAGGCGCACGTAGTCCATGTCGAACAGGCCGCACTGCGCCAGCGTGGGGCCCAGCAGCCGCTGCTGCAGGCGCTGGCGCAGCGGCCCGCGCAGCCAGTCGGCCAGCGGGATGGAAAAGCCCATTTTTTGACGGTACAGCAGGGTGTCGGGCAGCAGCGGGCGCAGGGCCTTCTTCAGCAGGTACTTGCCTACGCCGCGGCGCAGCTTCAGCTGCGGCGGCAGGCCGGACATCCACGCCACCAGATCCTGGTCGAGCAGGGGCGAGCGCACTTCCAGCGCATGCGCCATGCTGGCCCGGTCGACTTTCGTGAGAATGTCGCCGGGCAGGTAGGTTTTCAGGTCGAGGTACTGCACCTGCGACAGCGGGTCCTGCGCCGGGCTGGCCAGCGCGTGGCGGCGCAGCACCTCGACGGCGCGGTAGCCTTGCAGGCCGCGCCGCAGCTCGGGGCTGAACAGGCGCGCGCGCATGGCGTCGCCCAGCAGGCTGACGCCGTGAAAATACGCGTCCGTCGTGTCGCGCGCCAGGCCCTCGAACGTGGTCTTGGCGCGCAGGAAGCGCGGCGCGCGGTCGGCCTTCGGATACCAGCGCCCCAGGGCGCCAAACAGCGACTGGCGCAGGCCCGCGGGCAGCATGCCCCTGAGCTTTTCCTCGCGCGCGTGCAGGCGGTAGCGGCGGTAGCCGGCCATGCTTTCATCGCCGCCGTCGCCCGACAGGGCCACCGTGACCCGCTGGCGCGCCAGCTGGCAGACGCGGTAAGTCGGCATGGCGGAGCTGTCGGCGAACGGCTCGTCATACAGGTTCGCCAGCAGGTCGATCAGCTCGAAATCGTCCTGCTCCACCTGGCGCGCATGGTGGAAGGTGCCGTAGCGGCGCGCCACCAGGTCGGCATAGCGCGCCTCGTCGTAGGCGGGGTCGCCGAACGAGATGGAACACGTGTTGACGGGCGTGGCGCTGGCCCCGGCCATCAGCGCCACGACGGCGCTCGAATCGACGCCGCCGGAGAGAAACGCCCCCAGCGGCACTTCGGCCACCATGCGGATGCGCACGGCTTCGCGCAGGCGCGCCAGCAGTTCGTCGGCCAGCTGCGCTTCGCCGGCCGGCGCATGCGGCGCGAACGGAATGTCCCAGTACGATTGCGGCGCGGGCAGCGGCCGGCCGGCGCGAATCGACAGGGTATGCCCTGGCGGCAGCTTGCGCGCGTGCTGGAAGATGCTGCGCGGCTCGGGCACGTAGCCGTAGGCGAAATACTCTTCCACGGCCAGCGGGTCGAGGTCGCGCGGCATGGCCGGATGCGCGAGCAGGGCCTTGAGTTCGGAGCCGAACAGCAGGGTGCCGTCCTGCGCCTCGCCGTAGTACAGGGGTTTGACGCCCAGGCGGTCGCGCGCCAGGAACAGCAGGTGGCGCCGGCGGTCCCACAGGGCGAAGGCGAACATGCCGCGCAGGCGCTGCACGCATTGTTCGCCCCATTGTTCCCACGCGTGGACGATGACTTCCGTGTCGCTCTGCGTGCGGAAGGCGTGGCCGAACTGGCGCAGTTCGGCCATCAGGCTGCGGTAGTTATAGATTTCGCCATTGAAGACGATGGCGATGCTGCGGTCGGCGTTGAACAGCGGCTGCTGGCCGCTGGCCAGGTCGATGACGGACAGGCGCCGGTGCGCCAGCCCCAGTCCCGGCTCGCGGTGCAATCCCCCTTCGTCGGGGCCGCGGTGGCGCAGGCTGTGGTTCATGCGCGAGAGCAGCCCCAGGTCGATGTCGCGCTGGCCCTGCAGGTCGAAGATGCCGCTGATGCCGCACATGGGAAGCCTTTCAGGGAGTGGTGGACAGGGGCGAGGGCTGTGGCGCGCCCGTCAGCCGGTCGTACACGGCCAGGTAGGCGCCGGCCATGGCGGGCAGGCTGTGCTCGGCCAGCACCAGGCGCCGCCCGCGCGCGCCGTGGCGGGGACCGAGTTCCGGCATGCTGTAGTAATCGAGCATGGCGTCGGCCAGCATGTCGGGCGAACCGGGCGGCACCAGCGTGCCGTTCCAGCCCGACTGCACCAGTTCCCCATTGCCGCCCACCTGGGTGGCGACGATGGGCAAGCCTGTCGCCATGGCTTCGAGGATGGTGTTCGAGCTGCCTTCGGCCAGCGACGGCAGCGCGAACAGGTCCATGGCGCGCAGCAGCTGGGCCACGTCGTCGCGCGCGCCGGGCAGCCAGGCAAGATGGGCCGCGCCGGCCTGCTGCAGCAGGGTCAGGCAAGCCTGGCGGCAGGGGCCGTCGCCGACGATGATCAGGCGCAGGCGCGCGTGGGCGCCGGGCTGGGCCAACAGGAGCAGGAAGGCCTGCACCAGCGATTGATAATCCTTGACGGCCGCCATGCGGCCCACGCTGCCGATGACGAAGGCGCCGTTGCGCAGGAAGCCGGGCGGGCCGACGGCCGCCGCCGGTCCCAGGCGCGGGTGGAAATGCACGCTGTCGACGCCGTTGCCGATGTGCGTGACGCGCTCGGGTGCGGCGCCGACCACGTCCACCAGCCATTGTCCCAGGTCCGCGCTGACGGCGATGAAGTGGTGCACGAAGGGCAGCATGCATTTGCGCAGCAGCCGGTATTTGCGGCTGGTGCCGTGCAGGTCGCTGATATCGCGCCCGTGTTCGCCATGCACGCGCAGGCGCACGCCGGCCAGCCAGGCCAGCAGCTGCGCTTCGATGCAGCCCAGGTTGCGCGTGTGCACCACGGCTGGCTGCAGCCGCCTGAGCACGCGGTACAGGCGCACGTAGTGGCGCCAGTCCTTGCCTTCGCGCTTGTCCAGGCTGATGATTTCCACGCCGGGCGCCGTCAGCCGCTGGCGGAACGCCGTGGCGTTCTTCAGGCAGACGATGGCGTGGCGGTAGCGCCCGGGCGGCAGGTGGTTGAGCAGGTTCACGAGGCCGTTTTCCAGGCCGCCCACGTCGAACTGGTGGATCACGTGCACGATCAGCGGCGGCGCATCGCCGCCAGCCGCGTGGCCGAGGGGCAGTTCAGGCGCCATGGGGCGGCTCCTGCAGGCGGCGGCCGATGGCCGGCAGCGCGGCGCGCAAAAACGCGTGCAGCGACGCGCGCGGCGGCGGCGCCAGCTCGTCGTAGGCGGCCATGACGAGGATTTCCGCGCCATCCTGGCGCGTGCCCAGCAGCTTGGCCTGCGCCAGCAGCAGTTTCACGAGCACGGGTTCGGCCGTGGCGACGCCGCCCTGGCGATAGAAGCGCCAGACGAGCAGCCGTTCGCTGCCATGGGCCAGCACGCTTTCGCGCACGGCCAGCGGCCCGCCTGCCAGCGCGAGCTGCTGCGTGCCGTGCGCCAGCGCCACCCAGCGCGCGCCATAGGGCTGGTTCTGGTGCGCCAGCAGTTCGGCGCCGCGCGACTGGCGCGCATACCAGGCCAGTTGCAGGTCCACCTGCGCGCCGTCGTCCTGGCGCGCGTACGTGGCCGCATACCGGGCGGGCGTGCCCGCATGGGGCGCGCGCCATGGGGGCTGCGCGCCGGGCAGGCGGCGCCAGGCGGGCGGGTCGGGCAGGGTCAGGACCATGGCGGGCGGGACGCCGCCGTCGCCCCGGTGGCTGGCCAACGCCAGGGCCGGCCACAGCGCCGCCAGCGCGAGACAGGCCCCGCAGGCGCGCATGGTGGCGCGGCGATGCGTCGTGGCGGCGCGCGCGGGAGCCGGCGCGGGCCGCGCGGCGCGCAGCGGCGGCGCCTCGCGCCAGCGGGCGGCGATCCAGAACAGCAACAGGGCCACCAGGCCGAAGAACAGCCAGCCGTAGACGAGATGGTCGACGCCGACGGCCAGGCGCATATTGCTCAGGTGCCCCAGCATCACGATCAGGTAGGCGCGCGTGCCATTGGCGAGGATGGGCACGAGCACGGCGGCGGCCATGACGGCCAGTCGCCGCCGCGTGCTGCGGAAATTCAGGTGGGCGTACAGCGCGCCCAGCGCCAGCGCGGCGATCAGGTAGCGCAGGCCGCTGCACGCCTCGACCACCGACCAGTTGCCTGTAGGCAGCGATAGATTATTGCCGTCTCGAAACACCGGCACGCCCGTCAGCTGCAGCGCGGCCACGGTGAAACTGGCCGTGAAGTCGATCAGCGGTTCGAGGAAGATTTCGCCGAAGGGCACGGCGAGGAACAGGTAGGCCAGCGGAAAGGCCAGCACGCGCACGGCCGGCCAGCCGAGGATGGCCAGCACGCAGGCGGGCAGCATGGCCGTGGCCGCGTATTGTTCCACCACCTGCACGTTGGCGGCGTCGGCCAGCAGCCAGGCCAGGCCCAGCAGGGCCAGCAGCGGCACGCCCCACGGCGAAGGACGGTGCGCCAGCGCGGCCAGGCGGTCGCGGCGGCGCCAGGCCAGCCAGGCGCTGATGGGCACGATCATGTAGCCGTGTGCGAAGGTCTGCGAGCGCGACCACAGTTCCACCATCGACCAGAACGTGGCGTGGTACAGCAGCGCGACGCCGGCCAGGGCCAGCAGCAGGGCGGGCAGGGCGACGTCGCGGCCGCCGGGCAGCAGGGCCGCTGGCGGCAGGACGCCGGGATTGTCGAGTTGCACGTTCATGTCGACGCTTCCCGCGCCGGCCGCGCCGCGCCCTGGCCGGCGGGCCGTCCCGCGCCCGGCCCGCCGCCGCCCACGCCCAGCATGGCGCCCAGTCCCTGCAGGTTTTTCTCCCAGTCATGGTCCTGCAGCACCAGCTGGCGCGCCGCCGCGCCGATGGCCGCGCCGGCGCGGGCGTCGCCGTCGCGCTGCTTGCGCAGCACGCGCGCCGCGTGGTGGATGAATTCGATGTCGTCGCGTGCGAGCAGTAGTTCCAGGCCCGGCTGGGCGGCGATGCCTTCGAGCGCCTGCGGCGTGGCCAGCACGATCTTGCCCATCGCCATCGCTTCCAGCACCTTGTTCTGCACGCCGCGGGCGATGCGCAGGGGCGCGACGGCCAGGGCCGCGCCGGCCAGGTAGGGACGGATGTCGGGCACCTTGCCCGTCACCGTCACGCCGGCCACCCTGGCCAGCGCCGTGACGGCGGCCGCGGGCCGGCTGCCGACGATGTAGAACTGCAGTTGCGGGAACCGGCGCCGCAGGGCGGGCCACACATGGCGCACGAACCATTGCACGGCGTCGACATTCGGCCAGTAATCCATGGCGCCTGTAAACACCAGCACTTGCGCGCCGGGCGCATACGGTCCGGGCGAGGGCGCCGCGGCCGGGGCGAAATACACGGCGTCGACGCCGTTGTTGAAATGCCCCGTCTTGCGGCGCGCCATGGGGGCGCACTGGCGGAACAGGGCCGCCTCGGCCGGCGAGACGAAGCTGGCGGCCGTGAACTGCTGCGCGATATGGCGCTCGTACTGCAGCAGCAGGCGGGCTTCGTGGCGGTAGAGCTGCGACAGGGGCCAGGGCTTGCTGTCGCCGTATTGGCGCCATTTGTCGGAATCGACGTCGACGAAATCGATCACGCGGTGCAGGCAACGGCCCGCGCTGCCGTCGATGTACTGGGCCATGGGCCCGGAATAGGCGACGGCGTGGCCGACCTTGCCGCTCGATATCACGCCGTCCACCCATTGCAGCAGGCGCGCGTCGCGGTAGTAGTGCACGCTCATCGCTTGCCGCGCCAGCAGCGCCTGCGCCGCGCGCCAGCGGGCCGCGCCGCGCCGCAGACCGACGAAGCGCGTGCTGGCGCACAGGGCGGCGACGGTTTTGGTGTGCTGCCAGTCGTCCTCGTCGTCGATGAAGCAGCCCAGGTGCACGCGGAAATGCCGGCTCAGGTATTGCAGCATGTGCCACGAGCGTATCTTGTCGCCCTTGTCGGGCGGATATGGCAGGCGGTGCACCAGGTAGAGGAGTTCGCGCATGGGATGTCCGCCTCGCTTAGCCCAGCTGCCGCACGATGCGCGGCCCCAGCAGGTTGGCCAGCGGCAGCGGCAGGCGGCGCCAGGCGCGGATGAACAGCGCGTATCTGGGATTGAGCGGGTTGACTTCCGGCAAGGCCGTGGCGCGCACGAGCCGGTAGGCGTAGGGCAGCGGCTGCGGGACAAAACCCCAGTTTTTCTTGAATTCGAAGGCGCCCGTGCCCAGCTTGCTGCGGCCGAAATCGAACAGGCGGCAGCCGCGCAAGGCCGCGCGGCGCATCACTTCCCAGTACATGAAGTCGTTGGCGCCCGAGCTGCGCGCCAGCAAGGTGCCGGCGCCGTAGTAGGGCAGCACTTCGTCGCGGAAATAGAACACGAGCACGCTGGCCTGCGCCTGCAAGCCCTGGTAGACGGTGAGGATGTCGCAGTCGGCGCCGAACACCGTGCGCAGCAGGGCAAAATGGCGGCGCGCGAAGACGGGCGTGCCCAGGCGGTGCACGCTGCCCGCGTAGATCGGGTAAAAATGCCGCAGGTCGTAATCGATGGCGCTGTGCAAGTCGTTGGCGATGCCCTTGCGCACGACGGCGCGCTGCTTGCGGGGAATCGCCAGCAGATTCTGTTCGGCATCACCGTGCAGGGGGCGGCGGAACGTCGCATACAGGGGCCGTTGCAGCCAGCCGGCTTCCGCATCGGCCCGTGCGTCGCGCCAGCGGTATTCGAGGTGGCCCACGCCCAGGCGCCGCGCCAGCGCCTGGGCCGCTTCGTCGAGGGCCCGGCGCACGCCATCATGGCCGCCGGCGATGCCGCCATACACGCAAAACGGCAGGGCGACGAGGGCGGAACCGAACAGGCGGCTGCGCATGTGGGCCAGCGGCAGCACGGCGGCGATGGCCCCGTCCTGTTCGGCATACAGGAAGTAGCTGTCGTGGCCAAAACCCTGTTCCATGACGGTTTGCCAGCCGGCCCGGTGAAAGAAGGTGGCGTCGGGACAGGCCGCGACGAAGGCGTCCCAGCGCGCATGCGCCTGCGCGTCGCGTGGCAGTTGCCGCACGGTGAAGGCGCCTGCATGCGGCGCGTTGCCGGACGGCGGCGCGGAGAACCCGAGTGGCAGGCTGGCCTCGTGCATCATGTGCTTTCAAGAAAAATGCGGTCCATGCGGTCCCAGGCGAAGTCGTCCGTCAGGCGCGCCAGCCGCGCTTCCATG
Source organism: Janthinobacterium sp. TND4EL3 (assembly GCF_900156175.1). Lineage (GTDB taxonomy): Bacteria > Pseudomonadota > Gammaproteobacteria > Burkholderiales > Burkholderiaceae_D > Janthinobacterium. Next base: position 68,705 of record NZ_FTMV01000022.1, on the reverse strand, counting down.
CGCCCCAGGTTCAGGTAGTGGCGAAAGCGCGTCTTCGCGCCCAGGCCCGGCGGGCGCGGCTGGCCGGGATCGAGTTCCCAGGGATGAAAATAGAATATGCCAGCTTGGCCGTCGCGCGAATTGATGCGCCGCAAAAGCCAGCGCGACAGTGGATACGGCAGCAGGCGGAAATAGCCGCCGCCGCCGGCCGGCAGGTTGCGCCGGCCCAGGCGCACGGTGCTGACGGGCACTTCCAGCACGCCCTGCGGCCCGCGCGGGCGCCAGGCGAAGCGGGGGGCATCGGGCATGCCGTAGTGGTCGTGGCGGATCGGGTAGATGCTGGAACTGTAGCGGTAACCCGCTTGCTGCAGCACGTCGAAGGCCCACAGGTTGCCGGCGCCGATGGAAAAGCTGGGCGCGCGGTAGCCCAGCACGGCGCGGCCCGTCAGCTGTTCCAGGATGGTTTTGCTCAGGCGCACGTCTTCGGCGAACTGGGCCGGCGACTGTTCGCTGGCGCGCAGGTGGGCGTAGCCATGGCTGGCCACTTCGTGCCCGGCCTGCGCCACTTGCCGCAGCATGGCCGGATAGCGTTCGGCGATCCAGCCCAGCGCAAAAAAGGTGGCGTGGATGCCGCGCCGTTCCAGCAGCAGCAGGATGCGCTCGATATTCGCCTCGACCCGGCATTCGAGGCGCGGCCAGTCGGCGCGGGCGATGTGCGGCGCGAAGGCGGAGACCTGGAAGTAATCCTCGATGTCGATGGTCAGCGCGTTCTTCGGTGCTGGCAACACCACCGGCGGCGTCATCGCGTGCCCCCGCGCGCGGCCACCACGCACGGCAGGTGCGCGGGCGCGCCGGACGCAAGATCGGGGGCGGACATGGCGGGCTCCTCAGAATCGCATGGTGAGCGTGGCGCTGACGCCGTTTTCGCGGTAGGCGCCGCCCCGGTTGCTGGTATGGAGCGTGTGGCGCACGTCGATGCTGGCCGTCACCTTGCGTTGCAGGATGCGGGTGTAGCCGGCCGTCACGGTGGCGTTGCCGTCGCGCCGCGTGGTGCTCAGCGAGCGCGTGCCGGCATAGCCGGCGCTGACGTTGACGCTGCTGCGCGAGGATGCCTGCCAGCTCCAGCCGAGGTTGCCGCCGATCTGGCGCGTGCGGTCTTCGCTGCCGAATTCCACGCCGGGCAGCAGGCCGCTGTCGATGCCGCTGGCCGTCTGCGCCGTGCGGTCGACGGCGGTGATGCCGAACAGCAGCGTGCTTTTTGCCGTGGCGCGCGCCATCGTGAGCTTGGCCTGCTTTTGCAGGAAATAGCGGTGGCTGAAATAGTTGATGGCGCCCAGTTCCGGCCCCAGTCCGTTGGCGTAGCGCAGGAAGGCGTCGATGCGCAGGCGCCGGTCTAGTGCATTGGGAAAGATGCCGCGCCACAGCTGATCGAGCAGGCTGGCCGCGTCGCGGTTGCCCAGGCGCAGGAATTGCGCGGGCATGGTGGTGATGTCTTCGCCGTAGCTCGCTTGCCAGCTGGTGTGGCGCTGCACGAAGCTGGCGTCCAGGCTGTAGGTGCGGCCGAAGAAGCGCCTGCCCGTGCTGAAGGCCACGCTGGTGCGCGGCGATGGCGTCCACACGCCGCCCAGCGACCAGAAACGTCCCTGCGGCGCCTTGCCCGAGCGCGTTTCATAGCCTTCCTTTTCCGCGCCGGCGCTGGCCGTGGCCGCCCATTTGCTGCTGAACGGATAGCGCAGGCCCACGCTGCCCCGCTCCATGCGCTGGTTCGCCAGCTTGCTGTCCTGCGTGCGGCGCACGTCGTAGCTGGCGTTCCAGGTCCAGCCCCCGGCGCGCGGTTCGCCGCTGAGCAGCAATTGCGCTTCGTCGCTGTGCACGGACAGCAGGTCGCCGCCGCTGTCGACCGTATTGCGCGTGTAGCGCAGCTCGGCCGTGGCCAGGCTGCGGAAGCGGTGGCGCAGGTACGGACTGATGCTGGTGGTGCGCACCGTGCTTTCATTCTGCGTGCCGGGCAGGTCGCCGATGGCCTGCGGGCCGAACGGCGAGATGCTGCGGCGGCTGACGCCGGCTGCCGCATCGACAAAGAACCAGTCCTTGACCAGCTCGGCGTCGGCCCCGGCGTCCAGCTGATGCTGGTCCGTATCGGCGCGGCGCGCGTAGAGGAATTTGTGCCAGCTGTAGTCGAGGTGGACGCGCAGGCGCGGGCCGCTGCCGACGAGGGCGATGGCGGGCGCGATTTCGGTGATGAAATCGGACTGCTCCTGGCCGGGCGGCGCGCGCAGCGCATTGTCGGTGTAGCTTTCGCGCAGGCGCAGCGAGGGCTGCACCAGCCAGTCGACGGCGCAGGCCGGCGCGGGCAGCAGCAACAGGAGCAGGGGCAGCAGCGGCGGGGACGGCGGCGCGCGGCGGCTAATCGTAATAGCCATAATAATCGTTGCCGGCGAACGATTTGGTCTTGTTGTAGATCAGATGGATGTGTTCGCACGCTTCGATCTGGCGCAGCGCCTCCTTGACGGCGTGCTGGGTTGTCGTTTCCGCTTCCACCACCATCACCACTTGCCCCATCTGTCCCACCAGCGCGTGCGCTTCGCTGGTGATCAGCAGGGGCGGCGAATCGAAGACGACGATGCGGTCGGCGTAGCGGCTGGCGATGTCGGCCAGCAGCCGGCTCATGGCGCGGCTGGCCAGCAGTTCCGTCGCATGCTTGTTGCTGCGCCCGGCGGGCAGGATGCTCAGGTTGGCCACGTTGGTCTTCAGGATCACGTCGGCCATGGCCAGCTGCGGGTCGAGCAGCACGTCCATCAGGCCCGGCTCCGGCGCCAGGCCCAGCACCTTCAGCACGGACGGGCGCGCCACGTCGGCGTCGACCAGCAGCACCGTGATATCGAGCTCCATGGCGATGCTCATGGCCAGGTTGACGGCGCAATAGGTCTTGCCTTCGCCCGGCATGGCGCTGGTGACGACGATCAGGTTGCCGTGGCGGATGGCGTCGGCGCCGCTGGCGCGCGCCTGGCGCAGCAGCGGGCGCTTGATGATGCGGAAGTCCTCGGCCACGGCACTGCGTCCGCCGTCGTGCGTGAGCATGCCTTGCTCCTGCAGCCGGTCCAGGTTCAGGGCGCGGTAGCGGGGATGGGCGGCCGCCGCGGCGGCGTCCCCGCCACCGGCGCCGTCCGGGCCGTAAGGCGCGGCGGCCTCGGCCACGCCCAGGATGACCGGCTCCTGCCTGCCGCTGTCCTTGCTGCTGCGCTCCTTGCTGCTCATCGTGGCTCCCGTGGTGGCGTCTAGAATTTCAGCAGCGCGGCCGTCATGACCCCGCCGTACAGCACGAACAGGCTGCCCAGGCAGGCGCCGAAGGCATAGCGGGCGCGGCGGCGGCGCACCTGCTGCAGGGGCGTCCAGTTCATCGAGACCGTGCCCAGCACGTTCAAGCCCGTCGCGTCGCGCAGTTCGGCGGGGCTGAGGAAGGTGGGGCGCACCTGGCTGATCAGCAAGGCCGCGGCGACGCCGGCCACCAGGGCCGCGCCCAGCGCCGCGGAAAACAGCAGCGGACGGTTCGGCCCGACGGGCTTGTACTGCACCGTGGGCGGGTCGATGATCTTGAAGGCCATCATGTCGGTGGTGGAACTGATTTCGCCCGACAGCTTGGCCGCTTCGCGCCGGCCGATCAGCTTTTCATAGTTTTCCTTGTTGATGATGTAGTCGCGGTTGAGCTGGGCCAGCTGCGACTCCACCTCGGGCACGGCATTGCTTTGCGCCAGCAGCCGCTCGTTGCGCGCGCTAAATTCCTGCACGCGGGCGCGGATGGCCGCCACCTTGGCGTCCGCATCCGTCAGCGCCACTTTCAGCTGCTGCAGCATGGGACTGTAGTTCTTGCCCGGGTCGCCGGACGCGGCCTTGACCTTGCTTTCCTCGATCTTGCGCTCTTCCAGCTGGGCGATGAGGCGCTTCGAGGCGATGATGTCGGGGTGCAATTCCGTGAATTGCATGCGCAGGTTGTCGAGGTTCTTGTTCAGCGTGGCGATGCGCTCGTCGAGCTCGGGATTCGTGATGGAGGCCGCGTTCGGCTCCATGTCCAGCACGGGCTCGTCGCCCTCGATCTGGCTCTGGATGGCCTTGCGCGCCTGCTCCGCCTCGAGCAGTTCCAGCTTGGCGTTGTTCAGGCTGTCGGACGACATCAGCAGCTGGCTGCCATAATCGATGCCCTGGCGCGGCAGCAGCAGGTTGTTGCGGATCTTGAATTCCTTGACGAGGTTTTCCGCCGCGCTCAGCTTGTCCTCGTAATTCTTGATCTGTTCGTCGATGAATTGCACCGCCTTCTGCGAATCGCCCTTTTTTCCCTGGAAGCTGCCTTCGACGAAGATGGTGAGCAGGCTTTGCACGACGTCGCGCACGAGTTTCGGGTCGCGCCCGCTGTAGCTGATGGTGTAGATGTCGTAGGCGTTGGTGCCCGTGATCTTGATGTTGCTCATCAGTTCGTCGAGCCGGGCCTCGTGCTCGCGCACGGTCTTCGAGTCGAGGTCGAGGTCGACCATGCGCATGACGCGCTCGACATTGGGGCGGCTGAGCAGGGTGCGGCTCATGATGGCCACCTGCTGCTCCGCGTTCGGCACGCTGGTCATGCCCGCCATCAGCGGCTTGAGAATGGTTTGCGTATCGACAAACACGCGGGCCGACGTCTGGAAGTCGTCGGGCAGGCTGATGACCTTGATGAAGCCGGCGATGGCCACCAGCCACGCCACGAGCACCGCATGCCAGCGGTATTTCCAGATGCCTTTCAGGCTGGAAAGCAGCTGCTGTATCAGTTCCTCCATGTCGCTTCCTTCGGATGACGGTGCTTCGTGGTGGATGGGCCTGCGGCGCGCACGGCCTGGCGCGCGGCGGAAAATGCTTGCCGGGTACGCAAAGTATATGGCGGCTGTTGAGCAAGATTTCCCGAAATGATTGCTTCTTGATACGCCTCAAGGTTCGCTTGCCGGGTTTTCATAATCATAGGAACTTCGCGGCCCAGGCTGCTTCTGCGCGGCCGGCCATGGACGCGCCACCGACCCGAAGAGGCCCCGCATGAATCCGTTTCGCCGTGTATTTGTCCGCAACACGCTGGTGCTCGCCTGCGGCGCCGGCCTGCTCGGCGCCTGCCGCACGCGCTATCCGCTGGCGCCCGCCGACGACAGCGCCCCCATGCACGACTACCTGATCGGGCCGGGCGACTCCGTCAACATCATCGTCTGGCGCAATCCGGAAGTGTCGCTGACGGTGGCCGTGCGGCCCGACGGCAAGATCAGCACGCCGCTGGTGGAAGACCTGGTGGCCAGCGGCAAGACCTCGACGCAGCTGGCGCGCGATGTCGAGCACGCCTTGAGCAAGTACATCCAGCAGCCCGTGGTGACGGTGATCGTCACCAATTTCTCGGGGCCGTATGGCGAGCAGATCCGCGTCATCGGCGAGGCGGCCAAGCCGCAGGCGCTGCCGTACCGGCTCGGCATGTCGCTGATGGACGTGCTCATCGCCGTGGGCGGCATCACCGATTTCGCCGCCGGCAACAAGGCCAGCATCATCCGCATGCGCGACGGCAGCCAGCAGCAGCTGGGCGTGCGCCTCGACGATTTGCTGAAGAACGGCGATATTTCCGCGAATGTCATGATGCGGCCCGGCGACGTTTTGCTGATACCGGAGAGTTTTTTTTAAATTAGCAACAATCCTGTCAAAACAGCATGTTGTGTGCAGTTTTGTACTTGCGGGCAAATTAAAGCGTGCAATTTTGCTATGAAATAGCGCATTTCTTTGGTTTTTTTTGCCCGGAGTGGGAACTTCTCCACTTTTCTTCTTGTCACAAGGCATTGGCTTCAGTCCGTCTCGACGGCGGCCGATGAACGTGAGGACAAGATGAGCTTTGAAGACGAACCCATTATTTCCTTCGACACGCCCGGCGCATTCAGCGACCTGGTGGTGGGTGAAGGCAAGATCGATCCGGCCATGGAGCACGAACTCGACCTGCAGCGCTTTCATATCCGCATGGCCAATTCGCGCGGGCGGCGCGAAGCGGCGAGCCTGCTGATCCGCAAGATGTACGGCTGGCGCGGCTACGCCGTCGATCCCGGCATCGCGCACGCGCTCAACAAGATCACCCTGTTCGCGGAAACGGCCGGCACCACGGTGGGCACCATGACCCTGTGCCTGGACAACGACGAGACGGGCTTGCCGGCCGACGAGAATTTCCGCGACAAGCTCGACCTGCTGCGCGACGAGGGCCGCCGCCTGTGCGAACCGTCGCGCCTGGCCATCGACAAGGGCGTGAGCAAGCGCGTGTTCGCGGCGCTGATTTATATTTCTTATATTTATGCTCACAATATCCACGGCTTTACGGATTACGTGATCGAAGTCAACCCGCGCCACGTGGTGTTCTACAAGCGCATGCTGGGCTTCAGGGACTTTGGCGGCGAGCGCGAGTGTACGCGCGTGGGCGCGCCGGCCGTGCTGCTGCGGCTCGATCTCGGCTACATGGGCGCGCAGATCCGCAAGTACGGCGGCCTGATGGAACAGCATGGGGGGGAACGGTCGTTTTACCCCTTTTTTTTTCCAACATGGGATGAGCCTGGCATTACCGACCGCTTGCGGCAAGGGCGCAACTGACTGCTCATTTGTTTTTCAATAAGATCGCCTGCATGTGGTTGCCCGGGATCGCGTAGGTGATGCCGCTGGGGGCGCTGATGGCCGTTTCCTTCAGGCCCTTGACCCAGACCATGTTGACGATGCCGTAGACGAGACCGGTCTCGGGATCGAACAGGGGGCTGCCGCTGCTGCCCGGATACGCCGTCGCGTCCAGCTGGAACACCATGTACGGCGCCTTTTGCAGCTGCGCCAGGCGCCGCGTGTCGAGGCGCTGCGCATTTTCGCTGGGCATGACGACGGGCGTGAGCGAAGACACGGTGGCGCGGTGCGTCACGTGGTGCAGGCCCAGCAGCATGCCCAGCGGGAAGCCCGTGAAGGCCATCGCCTGGCCTTCGCGCACGCTGGCCGCGTCGCCCAGCGCCAGGGCCGGCAGCGGCGTGCCCGCCAGGCGCAGCAGGGCAAGGTCGTGTTCGGTGTCGATGGACAGCACTTTCGCGGGCCGGAATTGCGCCGCCTCGCCCTGGCCCGTGAGGATGCCGATGACTTCGTCGGTCTTCGCATCGAGCAGCTTCTGGATCACGTGGGCGCAGGTCAGCACGCTCAGGCCGTCGCCCGCGACGAAGCCCGTGCCGATGAAGTTCATCGGCGGCGTGCGCAGCTTTTGCAGGCTGCCCACGCCGACGACGGAGGGCTTGACCCTGGCGATCGCTTGCGCCAGCGCATCGTCGGCGCGGCACGGCGCAGCGGCGACGAACAGCGCCAGGCAGAACAGTAGCGGAGACAGCCGTGTTTTCATGGGGGCGACCTTTCGGCAGGAGGGGAAGGCAGGGGCTGCAGCAGCGTACACAGCAGCATCAGGTAGCACAGCAGGGCGATGCGCGGCACGTCGAGCAGGCTGTCGAACAGGCCGACGACGAGAAAGCCGGCCAGCGCGGCGGCGCAGGCCAGCGCGCCGTCGCGGCCCTGGCGCGCCTGGCGCAGCACGCGTCCGCCCGCCAGGCCGATCAGGGCGAACGTGGACAGGGCGCCGCACCAGCCCGTTTCCACCAGCAGCTGCAGGGCCAGGTTCTTGATGTGCCACGGCAGGTGATGGTGGTCGCTGCTGAAAAACCAGTCATTGTTTGCCTGCGTAAACTGGCCGTTGGCCACCAGTTCCTCGCCGCCCGGCGCGCGCAGGCTGACGTTGTCGACGTCGATCACGGCCGACTCGGCCGCACCGCTGGCCGCCAGTTCCAGCTGCACGGGCGGGCGCAGCAGCCAGGCGCCCGCGCCCAGCCACGCGCTGTCGAGCTCTACCGCGTAATGCTGCCATGCCGCGGCCGGCGCGCCGGGCGGCGGCGCGCGCAGGCGCAGCGGGGCGTTGACGCAGTTTTGTGGATACAGCAATTGTCGCTGGCACAGCCGCACCAGCAGCACGGGCATGGCGCCCGCGCGGCGCGCGTCCAGCGCCAGCGTGTAGCGCGTGTCCGGCTGCACGGGCAGCCGTTGCAGCAGCCGCAGCAGCTCGCCATAGCCGGCGCTGTAGCCGGGACTGGCCAGGCGCACGTAAGTGTTGCCGGGCTTGCCCCCTTCCACCGCATACGTGATGCTGGCGGGCACGTCGCGCTGTGGATTGTGCCAGTAATAGGTGGCGGGAAAGCTGCCCAGGCCCATGCCGAACAGCCGGCTCTGCCAGCCGGGCGGCTGCATGGCCAGCACTTGCCGCCAGTGGCGCACACGGCCCTGCAAGTCGCCCGCGCTGGTGGCAAAGCGTTCCGTGGCGTAATAACTGGCGGACACGGGGATGGCCAGCAACAGCAGCACGCCGGCCGCGCCCGCGATGCCGACGCTGGCGCGGTCCAGCTGCCACAGCGGCGGGCGCAAGCTGCGGTTGCACAGCATCAGCATGGCCAGCAGGACGACGAGGCCGGCCGGCAGCAGGGCGGGGCTGCCGGCCCAGTGCCAGCCTATCCAGACAAGATTGCAGGCGAGCAGGGTCCACGCCATCATGGCCACGCTGCGCCTGGCTGGTCCTTTGCCGGGCAGCAGCGCGGCCGCCAGCAGCAGGGCCGCCAGCAGGAACAGGAAGTACGGTCCCTTCAGCCAGCCGGCCGCCGGGTGCGTGGCGGGCGCCGGCCACCAGCTGGCCAGCACGGCCTGCAGGCACAGCGCGCACAGCACGCTGGCCGGCGCCAGGCGCCACGGCAGCGGCTGCGCGGCCAGCACGAAGCTTGCGGCGAGCAGGACCACGGCGGCCGCCAGGCCACGGTAGCCGGCCAGGCTGAACATATATAAGAGCAGGACGCCGCCCAGGCCCGCCAGCAGCAGGCCCAGCAGGGCGCGGCGGCGCGGCAGGGGCCGGCTGGCGCGCCGGCCCGCCGCCAGTGCCTGCCACAGGAACAGCAGCACCCCCGCCAGGATGGCCGCGTACAGGCCCCGCGAAAATGTCGCCAGCGCCGCATGCAGTGCCAGTCCCAGCAGCAGCAGGGCCAGTGCCGCCTGCCAGCCGCTGCGCGCGCGCGCCAGCCACAGGGCGGCAAACGGCAGGCTCAGGGCCAGGTAGCCGTCGAGCGCGGCGCCGCCCGTGTGCATGGCGGAAAATGGCGCCGTGATGCGGTAATCGCTGGACATGTTCAGCAGGCCGGGAAACACGGCCCGTTCCCACAGGGCAAACAGCGACACGAGGGCCAGGCCCGCCAGCATGCCGGGCAGCGCATGGCGGCGCAAGGCGTCGGCGCTGGCGTCGCGCAGCAGCAGCGGCAGCAGCAGCATGCTCCAGGCCCAGGCCTTGCCCAGGCGCAGGCTGTTGTAGGGACTCAGGTAGGTATTCCACGCATTCAGGTCGCCTGGCGGCAGCGGCAGCACGCCGCGCAGCAGCGCCGCCAGCCAGGCCACGCTGCACAGCAGCAGGCAGGCCCGGGCGGCCGGCGACAGGCGCGCCGCCGCCGGCTGGGGCGGGCCGCCCAGGCGCCAGTAGCCGCAGGCCACCGTCAGCAGCAGCACGATGTCGATTTCTTCCAGAAAGAACCAGCCCGTCCACGGTGCCAGGTCCAGCACGGGCAGCAGGGCGGGCAGGCAGAACATCCAGCAGGCGGGGCGCCAGCACAGCAGCAGGAAATATGCGGGCAGGACGATGGCGAACAGCAGGCCGGGCCAGCCGTGCTCGAGCGGATAGTGGCGCAGGGCCAGCACGCAGGCCGCGCCCGCGAGCAGGGCCAGCGGCCGCGCCGCCAGGCTGGGCAAGGCCGCGCGCATGGGCTAGAGCCGGGTCAGCAAGGCCTGCGCCTCGGCCCGCTGCGGAAAATCCTTGTTGGCGGCCAGCAGCTTTTCCAGTTGCTGGCGCGCGCCCGGCTTGTCGCCCGACTTCGCCAGGGCCGCGCCCAGGTGGTACTGGATTTCCGGCGCCGCCGGCGCCAGCCCCGCCGCCTTGCGCAGCAGGGTGGCCGCGCGTTTCACGTCGCCCTGTTCCAGCACGATCCAGCCCAGGGTGTCGAGCACGGCGGGATTGTCCGGCGCCAGCTTGAGCGCCTGCTCGGCCGTCGCCTGCGCGCGCGGGTCGCGCTCCTGCTGGTAGGCCCAGGCCAGGTCGTTCAGCGCCACCACGTTGGCCGTATCCTTGCCGACGATGTACTGGAACTGTTCGATGGCGGCGCGGTATTGCCTGGCCGCCAGCTTGGTGCCGGCCAGGTAGTTGCGCGTGGGCAGGTCGTCGGGATTGTCCTTCAGCCAGGCCGCCATGCGCGCGTCCGCCGCCGGCCCCTGGCCGGCCGCCTGCATGGCGCGGTACAGCTGCACCTGCAGGGCGCCGATGCGGCTGATCTGGAACGCGCGCTCGTACAGCTTGACGGCTTCCTGCGGCAGTTTCTGTTCCATCAGCACGTCGCCCTCGAGCTTGTAGCCGGCCGCCAGCTTCGGCTGCTGCTCCTGCACCTTGCGCGCGACGGCCAGCGCGTCGCGCTGGCGGTTCAGGGCCAGCAGCATGGCCACTTCGACCACGCGGGCGTCGAGCAGGGTGGGGTCGAGCGCCTGCGCCCGCTTGACGGCCTGCAAGGTGGCCGCATGGTCGCCCAGCGCCAGGTGCAGGCTGGCGATGCGCATCTGCAGCGGCGCCGACGCCGTCTGTATGCTGGCCAGCTTGCTGTAGCTGTCGAGCGCCGCCTGTGCCTGGCCGGCGCTGTATTCCACCTGCGCCCGCAGTGCCAGGGCGTCGGCGTCGCCCGGGTGGCCCGACTGCAGGGTGCGCGCCAGTTCCAGCGCCTTGTCCGGCGCGCCCGTCTTCAGGTAGAAATTACTCAGCAGCAAGGCCGGCGCGACGGCGTCCGGATTGTCGCGGTGGCCCCGCTCCAGCCAGCGCCGCGCCTCGTCCGTGTTGCCTTGGGAGGCGGCCAGCTTGGCCAGCGCGGCGCACAGGTCGGCATTCTTCGGCGCCTTCGCCAGCGCCCGTTCGAAGCGCAGTTTCGCCTGTCCCGGCTTTTTCTCGGCCAGGTCGATCTGCGCCAGGTTGTTCAGCGCGGGCAGGTAGACGGGGTCCATGCCCAGCGCCTGCTCGAAGCTGGCGCGCGCGGCCGGCAAGTCGCGCAAGGCCAGGTAGACGCCGCCCTTGAGGTTCAGCAGCAGGGGATTCGTGCCTTTCTGCTGCTGTTCCATCATCTTGACGGTGGCCAGGGCCTTGTCGTTCTGCTTGTTGCGCAGCAAGGTCATCACCAGCATGGTGCCCGCCTGCGGCATGCCCTTGCCCAGCGTGCTGGCCCGCTCCAGCTCGCTGATGGCGCGGCCGCTCTCGCCCATGCCCAGCCGGCTCACGCCCAGCGCCGCATGCAGCCTGGCCGTATCCGGCGCCAGGGTGCTGGCCTTTTCAAAGTAGGCCGTGGCCTTGTCGTAGCGGCGCGCGCGCAAGTGCGCCTCGCCCGCCAGCGACAGCAATTCCACGTCGTCGGGAAAGGCGGACAGCGCCGGCTGCAGCAGGTCGATGGCGGCGTCCGTCCGGTTGCGCAGCAATTCGATCGACGCCATCATCTTGATGGCGTACAGGTGCTTGGGATATACGGCCAGGAAGCGCTGCAGATAGCTTTCCGCCAGTTGCGGCGAACCGAGCGACAGCTGCACGGCGGCCGCCAGCAGGATGGACGGCATGTGGTCGGGCGCCGCCTTGAGCACCAGCTGCAGCGATTGCAGGGCAGCCTTCGGCTTGCCCTGGCGGAAATCGAGCAAGCCCTGCGCCTGCAGCACGCCCAGGCTGTTGGGCGCCGTGCTGCGCGCCGAGGCCAGCTGCGCGGCCGCCTCCGCATAGCGTTTTTGCGCGATGTCGAGGTTGGCGAGGTCGATATGGGCCTGGGTATTGTCCGGCTTGATCTTGAGGATGTGCATGTAGCTGAGCCGCGCCGCGTCGTCCTTGCCTTGCAAGCGCTGCAGGTCGCCCTGCAGGCGCAGGGCGTCGATGCTGGCCGGGGCGCTTTTCAGGGCCTGCGCCAGCAGCAGCTCGGCCGCCGCCGTCTGCTGCTCCAGCGCCGCGATGCGCGCCAGCCCCAGCAGCGCTTCCGCCTGGTCCGGGTGGGCTTCGAGCATGCGCGTATACAAGGTGCGCGCCTCGTCGCGGCGGTCCAGGGCCAGCAGGGCGTCGCCGCGCAGGGCCAGCATGGCCGGGGGCAGGGCCGCGTCGTCGGCGATCTCGGCAAGGATCCTGTCGGCCTGGCCCAGCATCAGCCAGGCCTTGCCCAGCAAGGGCATCACTTGCTGTTGCGCCAGGCCCAGCGACTTCGCCTTGCGCAATTCTTTGTCAGCAGACAACGCTTCGCCCGTCTCGATGTAGATGCTGCCCAGCAGCAGGCGCGCCGCCGCATTGTCCGGTTCCTTCTGCAGCAGGTTCTTCAGCTGGATGATGGCGGCGCGCGCCTCGCCCTTCTGGCGGTACTGCTGCGCGTCGGCCAGCAGGGTGTCGCTGTTCTGCGTGCCGTGGCAGCCGCTCAGGACGGGCAGCAGCAGGCTGCAGCACAGCGCGGCGGCCGCCAGGGCGGGGAAGGGGCGGGCAAGGTATCGGGCCATGGAAGTCTCCGGTTGCGGCATGCATGAGGAAGGGGCATGGCCTACTTTAAAAAGATGGCCTGTGCGCTCATTGATTGCGCTCAACAGGCCGCCGAATGATGGCGCGGCAGACGCCATCCGCTCCGTGTTTCTTGTTCCTGCTCAAGAATGGCCGGGCCTGCGACCGTAGAATTTCCGGGACGGCGACAGTCCGGCCGCAACCATTCGGAGCACAGGCATATGGACAGCAAGGTGGAAATCAGCGGTGGCGAGGTGGTGGCCGTGGTGGGCCTGGGCTACGTGGGCCTGCAACTGGCCGTGGCGTTCGGCAAGCGCCAGCGCACGATAGGTTTTGATTTGTCGGCGCGCAAGGTGGAAAGCTACCGGCGCCACGTCGATCCCACGGGCGAAGTGAGCACGGAGCAGCTGCTGGCGGCGCAATGGCTGAGCGTGGGCTGCGATCCGGCCGAGCTGCAGCTGGCCGACTTCATCGTCGTGGCCGTGCCCACGCCCGTCGACAGCGCGCACAATCCCGATTTCTCCGCCCTGGCCGGCGCCAGCGCGGCCGTCGGGCGCCACATGCGGCGCGGCGCCATCGTCATCTACGAATCGACCGTGTATCCCGGCGCCACCGAGGAAATCTGCATCCCGCTGCTGGAACAGCATTCGGGCCTGCGCTGGAAGGAAGACTTTCACGTGGGCTTTTCGCCCGAGCGCATCAACCCCGGCGACAAGGACCATACCCTGCACAGCATCCGCAAGGTGGTCTCGGGCGACGACGCCGCCACGCTGGAGCGGGTGGCGCGCCTGTACCAAGGCGTGGTCGAGGCCGGCGTGCACCGGGCCTCGAGCATCCGCGTGGCCGAAGCGGCCAAGGTCATCGAAAACACGCAGCGCGACCTGAACATCGCGCTGATGAACGAACTGGCCATCATCTTCGACCGCATCGGCATCGACACCCTGGAAGTGCTGCAGGCGGCCGGCACGAAATGGAATTTCCTGCCGTTCCGCCCGGGCCTCGTGGGCGGCCACTGCATCGGCGTCGACCCCTATTATTTGACGCACAAGGCGGAAATGCTCGGCTACCACCCGCACGTGATCCTGGCCGGGCGCCGCATCAACGACGGCATGGCCAAGTTCGTGGCGGAAAAAACCATCAAGGAAATGGTGCGCGCCGGATTCAAGCTCAAAGGCGCGCGCGTGAACGTGCTGGGCCTGACCTTCAAGGAAAACTGCCCGGACTTGCGCAACTCGAAAGTGGTCGACATGATCCACGAACTGCAATCGTACGGCGTGCAGGTGCACGTGCACGACCCCGTCGCCGACGGGCGCGAAGCGCTGGAGGAATATGGCCTGACCCTGGACAGCTGGGAACAGCTGCCGCAGGCCGAAGCGATCATCAGCGCCGTGTCGCACCAGGCCCTGCTGGCCCGCCCGCTGGCCGACTACCGGGCCAAGGTGGTGGAAAACGGCTGCTTCATCGACATCAAGTCGCATTTCGACCCCCGCCAGCTGCAGGACGGCGGCCTGCACGTGTGGCGGCTGTGATGGCGGCCGATACCTCGCATCCGGCCGCCGGCGACAGCGCCTGCGCCCGGGCCTGCGCGCAGCTGGCGCAAACGCCCCAGCGCTGGCTGGTGACGGGCGTGGCCGGCTTCATCGGCTCGCACCTGCTGGAAATCCTGTTGCGACTGGGCCAGGAAGTGCGCGGCCTGGACAACTTCATGACGGGCCACCGCCACAATCTTGAACAGGTGCGCGCCAGCGTGGGCGAAGCGGCGTGGCGGCGCTTCACCTTCATCGAAGGCGACATCCGCGATCCGCAGGCTTGCGCGGCCGCGTGCGGCGCCGGCCCGTCGCGCGCGGGGGCTGCCGCCACAGGCGGTGCTGCCGGCGGCGCAGCGCATGCCGGCGTCGACTACGTGCTGCACCAGGCCGCCCTCGGCTCCGTGGCCCGCTCGCTGGAAGACCCGCTGCTGTGCCATGCCGTCAATGTCAGCGGCTTTCTCAGCATGCTGGCGGCCGCCCGCGACGCCGGCGTGCGCCGCTTCGTGTATGCGGCGTCCAGCGCCACGTATGGCGACCACCCGGCCTTGCCAAAGGTGGAGCAGCACATCGGCGCACCGCTGTCGCCATATGCCCTGAGTAAATACGTCAATGAGCTGTACGCGCAAATCTACGCGCGCTGCTACGCCACGGAAACGGTGGGGCTGCGCTACTTCAACGTCTTCGGCCCGCGCCAGGACCCGCTGGGCGCGTATGCGGCCGTGATACCGCGCTGGATCGCCGCCATGCTCGACGGGCGGGCCGTGCAGATCCACGGCGACGGCGCCACCAGCCGCGACTTCTGCTACGTGCAGAACGCCGTGCAGGCGAACATCCTGGCCGCGACCTGCGCCGACCCGGCGGCCGTCAACCAGGTCTACAACGTGGCCGTGAACGCCCGCACCAGCCTGACGCAGCTGCACGCGACCATGCAGCGCATGCTGCTGGCCGCCTGTCCCCGCCACCGGCCGCTGGCGCCCGACTATGGCGACTTCCGCGCCGGCGACGTACGCCACTCGCAGGCCGACATCGCCAAGGCGTCCCGCCTGCTCGGCTACGCCCCCACGCATGACCTGGCGCAAGGCTTGCGGCAGACCATCGCCTGGTACGTGGCGCAGGCGCCGGCGCCGGCGTAGGCGCAAGCGAGGATGCCAGCGCAAGCGCAGCCAGGATGGCAGCAAAGGCGCGGCACGGACGCCGGGATGGACGCCGCTGCGCATGCGGGGTCCCGGGGCCCCGGCCGTTCGCCAGTGCCAGCCGCCCCGGCTACGCGCCGGCCGGACCGGCCATGGCCCCGCCGTCAACCTCGGAGAATCGCGGAGAATCTCGAAAAATGCCTTCTGACATGGCCCGACATCGTCCATCACCGTACAACAGCGCATAACATCGGATAGCTCTCGGAGAGCGTCAGAGTTTGGAGCCATTGCCCCGGCTGCCGGCACGGCATCGCGCCCGGCTTGCAATGCAGCCGGCAGCCAGTTGGTGGGGCGGGGCGGGCGCCTTTCAGCGCGGCACGGGGGCCGGGGTCGGCGCGGGCGGTTCCGGCACGCCGTCCTTTTTGCTGCTGAGCACTTTTGGCGTGCCGCGGAAATCGGCCGTGTGCAGCGTGACGGGCCGGCGCCACACGCGGGCGATGTAGGCCAGCACCTGCTGCGCCCGTTCCAGGTCCAGGCCGCGGCCATCGCGCTGGTGGTCGTGGCGCAGCACCAGGCTGCCGTCGTCGTTGAGCAGGGTGACGGCAATGCACGGCGCGCCGTAATTGTACTTGGGCGCCAGGATCGCTTCGCGGATGGCCGCCAGCTCGCGGCTGGCAAGGCGGGTCTCGCCGTCGCGGCGGCTTTCGTGCACGAACAGGCCGAGGCGGTCGGCCAGCTCCGCGTCCAGGTAGTTGCGGATGAAGCTGAAATCGTCGTCATCGCGGCAGATTTCGCGCGCGCGCGCCAGTCCCTGCCTGTCGATGATGCGTTCCCACATGCAAAAACCCAGGTGGTAGGGATTGACGGCCAGCGCCAGCTGATGTTCTCCCGCATAAGGGCGCACGACGTCGGAATGGGACTTGATGGCGGACAGATACAGTTCCGGCGGCAGGAAACGCGCTTCGCGCAGCAGCCGCGCATGCCAGTACGAAGCCCAGCCTTCGTTCATGATCTGGCACGCATACACGGGATAGAAATAGAACGACTCTTCACGCACGGCGAGGAAGATGTCGCGCTCCCAGTCGGCCAGTTCCGGCCCGTAGCGGGCGATAAACCACAATAGATCATATTCGGCCTGGGGCGGCAGCAGTGGACGCTGCGCCAGCCGCTCGCGCACCGCCTCGTGCGCCGCCAGCGCGGCCGCTTCGCCGGGCAGGCGCCGGTAGCGCCGCGTGAAGGGGCCGGCGTCGCCCGCTTTGGCGGCGTGGCCAACCCCGGCCGCGCCGCCCGTGTCGGGATAAGGCAGGCGGTGCAGGGGGGCGTGGATGTCGACGTGCTGCTCCAGGGCCAGCGCCGCGTCGAGCACGGCTTCGACCTGGTCCTGTCCGTGGCGCTGCAGGGCCGCCTCGATGCGCCGCGCCCGCGCCGCGCTTTGTTCGAGGATGTTCTTGCCGGCCATGGCGCCGAAGCGCAAAAACAGTTCGTTGCGGCTGGCAAAGTCGGCATGGCCCAGCACATGCGCCGTGACGAGGGTGTTTTCGGCCACGGAATTGTGTTCGGCCATGTAGGCGTGGCAGGGATCGCCGGGAAACATGACTTCGAAGATATGCGAGTTGCCCATCTTCTGGTGCACGAGCTGGTGGATGTAGCGCACGCCGAACGACCAGTGGCGCATGCGCACGGGCAAGCCATAGATGGCGATCTCGGCCATGAAGCTGTCGGGCACCAGCTCGAAATCGACGCGAGGAAACACCAGCCCCAGTTCCTGCGCCAGCGCTTCGATGCGGGCCGCATGGCGGGCCAGGGCTGCGCTGTCGCCCGCGTGCGCCATGGCGCGGCCCGTGGCAGGTTCGGGCGTGGCATGGCGGCCGCTCATGCCGCGTCCTCGATGCTGGCCGCTTCGTGGCGGAAGAAGGTGCGGATGGCGGCCCACACGTCGTCCGGCCTGGCCAGTATGCTGCTGTGCAAGGGCAAGCCCTGGCGTTCCTGCTCGGCCCACAGGCGGTGCATTTCCGTTTCCAGGCTGTGCGGCGTGCCGGGCACGGTTTCCACATAGCCCATGTAATTGAGCAGGGGCGCCAGTTCGGCCAGGGTCCGGCTGGCGGCGCTGCGGTCTTCGCTGAAGTTCTCGCCGTCGGACGCATAGAACAGATAGGCATTGTAGCGGCCGGGTGCATAGTGTTGTTGCAACAGTTCAAGGCTCAGGCGGAAGGCGCCGGATGCCATGGTGCCGCCCATGCCGTTGACCTGGAAAAACTCGGCTTCGGAAAATTCCCAGGCCCGCGTCGTATGGGCGATGAAGCGCGTTTCCACCTTGGCATAGCTGCGGCGCAAGCCCTGCAAGGCAAAGAAAAAGAAGGACTTGGCCAGCTTGCGTTCGGCCTGCGCCATGCTGGCCGACACGTCGAGCACGAAAAACACGACGGCGTTCGCGCTGGGCCGGGGCCGCAGGCGCACCTGCCGGTAGCGCAAGTCGTCGTTGGTGAAGGGGACGGGCCGGGCCTGCAGGGCCCGCCGCTTGATGGCTTCCTTCACGGTGCGCCGCCGGTCCAGGCGCGAGCGCGCGCCATGGCGGTCCAGGCCGGCGCGCTGCAGCTGCACCTCGTCGATGGCGCTCAGGTGGCGCGGTTTCAGGTGCGGCAGTTTGAGCTCGTCCCACAGCCAGTCGAGGATGTCGTCGACGGCAAATTCGAGCAGCAGGCGCACCTCGCCCTCGCCATTGCCGCCTTCGCCCTGCGCCTCGCCATCGCCCGCGCCGGCAGGGCGCGCCGCGCGCAGGATATCGCCGGGCTCGCCTTCGCCCTGGCCCGCGCCCACGCTGTTGCGCGCCGGCGCCAGGCGGAAGCGCGCATGTTCGAGCAGGCGCACGGGCACTTGCACCGTGCGCTGCTGCGGTCCGCCGATCAGGTCAGGGCCGGCGATGAGCTCGGGCAAGTGCGCCTGCACGGCGGCGCGCACCTTCTGGTTGTGGCGCAGCCAGTCGCGCGCGCCGCGTGAAAACAGCGCATACCAGGGCTGGGCCACGGGGCGCCCGGCCGGCGCGGCCGCTGCGCCCTCCGCCGCCGGCGCGGCGTCGCGGCTGTCCCTGTCTGGCGTGGCGGCGGCGGGCATGGCTACTCCTGGGCCAGCAGGGTGGTGACGTAGTTGAGCGCTTCGCGCGCGCTGTGGGCGTCGTAGCCGTATTCGTCGACGAGGCGCTGCTCGACGGCGGAAATCTTCGCCCGCACGTCGTCGTCGGGGCGCTTGGCCGAGCTGACGAGGCGCAGCACGTCGCGCCGCTGCTCGAACAGATACTGCTGCACGGCGTCGTTGAGCTGAGCGTGGCTGCCCAGGCCGAACGCTTCGCCCCGCTTGAAGGCGCCCATGGCCTTGCGCACCACTTCCTGGCGGAATGATTGCTTGCCAGAATCGCTGATCTGGATCTTTTCTTCCACGGCGCGCAGGAAACGCTCGTCGGGCCGCCGCTCTTCGCTGGTGATGGGGTCGCGGATCTGCCGGTTGTCGAGCATGGCCTCGACTTCATCGAGATACTTGTTCAGCAAGTCCTGCGCCTCGTGCTCGAACGAGACGAACAGGGCCTTGTGCACGTCGGCCTTGACCCAGCGGTTATAGAAGTCCTTGCGCGTGAGCACCAGATAGTCGATCCACTTGCGCTTGCGCCGCGGTTCGATGCGCGCATCGCTCTCGATGCCGTCCTTCAGGGCCAGCAGCACGTCCATGGTGGTCAGGCTGTTGCGCTGGGCGGCGATGATGGCGTGCGACAGGGCGTTGATGACAAAGCGGGGCGAGACGCCGGCCAGGCCCTCGTCGGGCGCCCTGTCGCGCTCGCGGATGCGCCTGACCTCGGCATGCTGCAAGTCATCGACGTCTTCATCGGCATAGATGCGCAGCTTCTTGACCAGTTCCGCCTCCTTGTCGTCGCCCTCGGGCAGGCGGCTGAGGATGGCGAACACGGCCGCCGCATGCAGCACGTGCGGGTCCAGGTGCACGCCACGGAAGGCGGGCGCGGCCGACAGGATCAGCTTGCGGTAGATGCGCGCTTCCTCGCGGTAATTGAGCGTGTAGGGCACTTGCACGATGACCATGCGGTCGAGCAGGGCCTCGTTCTCGCTTTCTTGCAGGAATTTGCGAAATTCCGCCAGATTCGTGTGCGCGAGGATGGTTTCATCGAGGTAAATCAGGGGGAAGCGCGACACCTTGACGTTCTTTTCCTGGGTGAGTGTCAGCAGCAGGTACAGGAATTCGCGCTTGACCTTGAGGATTTCGATCATTTCGAGCATGCCCCGGCTGGCCGCGTAGACGGCGCCCGACCACGACCAGGCGCGCGGGTCGCCCTCGTCGCCGTACTGCGCCACCTTCGACAGGTCGACGGAGCCGACGAGGTCGGCCAGGTCGGCCGTCGTGGGGTCGTGCGGCGCATACGTGCCGATGCCGCAGCGGCCCGCTTCCGAGATATAGAGGCGTTCGACGGGCATGCGCAGGAAGTCGCCCGCGTACTGTTCTTCCAGGCGCGCCATGCAATGGGGGCACAGCTCGCCGTGCAGGTCGAGGCCATAGCTGGCGCGAAAACCCGCGCGCATGCTGTGCGGCACCAGGTGCAGCGGCGATTCGTGCACGGGACAACCGGCGATGGCGTACAGCGCGCCTTCGCTGCTGTGGCTGTACTCTTCCAGGCCCCGCTTGAGCAGGATCACCATGGTCGACTTGCCGCCCGACGGCGGACCCAGCAACAGCAGCATGCGCCGGCCCACCTCGGAGCCGGCGGCGGCCGCCTTGAAGTAGGCGGCCACGCGGTCGATTGCCTCGTCAATGCCGAACAGCTCGTCGTCGAACAGGCGGCAGCGGAAGCGCCCGCTGCCATCCGTGTCGCCATTCGCACGCATCATGTCCCACAGATACTGGTGGGCGCTGCGCGCCAGCAGGGCGGCGCCCGTGGGCAGGATGTGTTCGAGGAAGTCGCCAAAGCTGCCGCGCCAGGGGCTGCCGCGATGCTGCGCCGCATAGGCCGCCAGGCCGTGCACGAAGCGGCTGCGCCGGCCCGCGTCGTCCGCCGGTTCCTGGCCGTCGTGGCGGTCGGCCCCGTCCGCCTGCGCCGCAGGCGCGGGCGCATCGTTGTCGCTGGAAAGGCGTGTCGTACCTGAGCTCGTCATCGTTTCTCCATTCCTGCCATTGCCGCGCACTGCCGTGGTGCAGGCCATGCTCGCAGCCAGCCGATCCAGTATACGGCGCGCAGCCTGGTTGCACGCCTGATCTGGCTCAAGCCTGAAAAGGGAACTATTTCCGGCGCAGTTAGCACAGGGGCGGGCCGCCCGTCCCGCAGCTGCGCCGCTTCAATCCAGATCAATACCGGCCGGCGCCGCCGGCCCACACTGGACGTTCGCAGCGACCCACGAGGAGAACATGATGATCGGCAATGACAATGGTTTCAGCGCCCCGCCCGGCAATGCGCCTGGCAGGGGACAGAGTGCGGACGATGAAGAAGCGCCGCAGCAGTTCGCCGCGCCGGGCGATGACGACGGCCATATCGAGAGCGCTTCCGTGTCGGAAGTGCCCGACGCCCTGAGCGGGGTCAGCATGGAGTTGCTGGAAATCAAGCGCAGCATCGAGGACGGCATGCGCCAGGCGATATCGCAGGCGGCGGGCGTGCGCGCGGCCGACGCCTTCAGCGATGCGGGCAATATCCAGGGCGTGTCCATCGGCCTGGGCGAGGGCGCCAGCGACAGCTCGTCCGGCGAGCCGGGCATGCCGGCGCTGACCCTGTACGTGGCCGAGCCCACCTCGGTCGACCGCGCCAAGGCCGCCATCGTGGGCGCCATGGGCGTGCGCGCCGTGGCCAGCGACAAGGTGCCCGTCAATATCGTCGTCACGGGCGTGATCGACGCGCAGCCCCACCGTTTCCGCCTGCGCCCGGCCCCGGGCGGCGTGTCGGTCGGGCATTTCCGCATCACGGCCGGCACCATCGCCTGCCTGGCCGTGGGGCGCACGCCGCCGCGCAACACCCGCTTGATGATCCTGAGCAACAATCACGTGCTGGCCAATGCCAACGGCGGCGTGTTCAACGACTGCATCGTGCAGCCCGGTCCCATCGACGGCGGCCGCTGTCCGCAAGACCAGATCGCCGTGCTCGAACGTTTCGTGCCCATCAACTTCAGCGGCGGCGTCAATTTCGTCGATTGCGCCACCGGCTGGGCCTGGCCAGACCGCGTGCGGCCGGAACTGGTCTACCTGAGCGGCGGCGTGCCCGCGTATTTCCGCATCAGCAATGCGCTGGTGGCGCCCGCGCTGGGCATGCTGGTCGGCAAATCGGGACGCACGACGCAACTGACGCAGGGCCGCATCACGGGCCTGGGCGCCACCATCAACGTCAATTACGGCGGCGGCAGGATCGCGCTGTTCCAGGACCAGATCGCCATCACGGGCGTGAGCGGCGCCTTCAGCGCGGGCGGCGATTCAGGTTCGTCCATCTGGACCTGGAACCAGCAGCGCAATCCCGTCGGGCTGCTGTTTGCGGGCGGCAACAACATCACGTTTGCCAACCAGCTGCGGCGCGTCGTGGCGGCGCTCGACATCAATCTGTACACGTGAGCAGGCTGACAGGCGCAGGCGGGCAGGCGCCATGCCGCCTTGCATAACGCTGCCTTTTGCACGATGATGATGGTGTCAGGAGCAGTATCGGAAGGGGTTGTCATGTCAAACAGTAAATTCATGGAGTCGCCCTTCGGCGCCTTCGAAGAAGCCGCCATGCCTTACTTGCCGGAGGGCGCCGGCCAGCCCGATGTTGACGCGCAGCACAGGCGACTGGACGCGGCCAGGCGGCGCAACGAGCGGGCGCTGATGGCCATCGACGGCGTGGAAGGCGTCAGCCTGGGGCAGACCGCCATGGGCCGCGAGGCCATCGTCGTGTATCTGCGCGACTCTTCCGTCAAGCGGCGGGTGCCGCCGCAGGTCGAGGGTTATCCGGTGGAAACGAGCATCACGGGCCAGATCGATATCCAGCGCTGGTAGGCCCTGGCTGCCGCAAAATACGGCCATGGAAAGCCTGTTGCCAGGCCTTCCATGCAGTCTTGCCGCCTGCCGTGTATCGGCCGGCCTTATTTGCTCAGGCGGCCTATCGCCTCGGCCACGCCCGCGCCATAGGCCGGGTCGCACAGGGTGCAGTTGCCGATGTGGCGTTGCTTGACCTGCTCCGAGGCGCCCGAGATGGCGCGCGCCGTGTTGTCGAACAAGGCTTGCTGCTGCGCCGCGGTCATCAGGCGGAACAGGGCGCGCGGCTGCGAATAGTAATCCTCGTCGACCCTGTGGTTCCAGTGGTCGGCCGCGCCCTCGATGCTCAATGGCGGCTCGCGGAAGTCGGGCTGCTCGGCCCACTCCTGCGCGCTGTTTGGCTCATAGCCCAGCGTTCCCCCCTGGTTGCCGTCGACCCGCATCTGGCCGTCGCGGTGGTAGCTGTGGAACGGGCATTTCGGCGCATTGACGGGGATATGGCTGTGGTTGACGCCGAGGCGGTAGCGCTGCGCGTCGCCATACGAGAACAGGCGGCCCTGCAGCATCTTGTCCGGCGAAAAGCTGATGCCGGGCACGACATTGGCCGGGTTGAAGGCGGCCTGTTCCACTTCCGCGAAATGGTTGTCGGCATTGCGGTTCAGTTCCAGCACGCCCACTTCGATCAGCGGATAGTCGCCGTGCGGCCATACTTTCGACAGGTCGAAGGGGTTCAGGTGGTAGGTGCCCGCCTCTTGTTCCGGCATGATCTGCACGTACAGGGTCCAGCGGGGGAAATCCCCGTTTTCGATGCTCTCGTACAGGTCGCGGTGCGAGCTTTCGCGGTCCTTGCCCACCAGCGCCTCGGCCTCGGCGTCCGTCAGGTTTTGTATGCCTTGCTGGGTTTTGAACGTGAACTTGACCCAGAAACGCTCGTTTTGCGCATTCAGGAAGCTGAAGGTATGGCTGCCGAAGCCGTGCATGTGGCGAAAGCTGCGCGGCAAGCCCCGGTCGCTCATCACCACCGTCACCTGGTGCAGCGCTTCGGGCAGCGAGGTCCAGAAGTCCCAGTTGCTGTTGGCGCTGCGCAAGCCCGTGCGCGGGTCGCGCTTGATGGCATGGTTCAGATCGGGAAATTTCAGCGGGTCGCGCATGAAAAACACGGGCGTGTTGTTGCCGACCAGGTCCCAGTTGCCTTCTTCCGTATAAAACTTCAGGGCGAAGCCGCGGATATCGCGTTCCGCGTCGGCCGCGCCCCGTTCGCCGGCCACCGTGGAAAAGCGCGCGAACATGGGGGTTTGCTTGCCCACCGCGCCGAAAATCTTCGCCCGCGTGTAGCGCGTGATGTCGTGCGTGACGGTAAACGTGCCATGCGCGCCCGATCCCTTGGCATGCATGCGGCGCTCGGGAATGACTTCGCGGTCGAAGTGGGCCAGCTTTTCCAGGAACCAGACATCTTGCAGCAGGGCGGGGCCGCGGGGGCCGGCCGTCTGGATGTTCTGGTTGTCGACGACAGGCGCGCCAAAGGCGGTGGTCAGCTTTTTCATTGGACTCTTTCTTTATAGGGAGGACGACGGACGAGCCAGGGCCTGCCCAAACACTGGCTGGGACGAGCGTAAAGGCGCTCACCGAGGCTGGTCCAGAGTAACAAATTTCTAAAAAGCAAATACAGTGTGCCATATCGGGGCGTGCTGCTTCCCCGCCGCCTGGTGAAAGGCAGCATGCCCATCATAGCTCGTCAGCAATGTCTAGCCCAACACGATTGATCTGGCACAAAGGAGGGGGTGACAGCCCCGCATGTCAGCGGTAGCTGGCCCAGTTGGCCCGCAGCCAGGTCAGCACGGCCGCATGGCTGCGTATGTCGGCCGGCAAGTGGCGCTGGATCAGCCGCTCGCACTTCAAGGCCGTGGCCAGGCTGCCGCCCGACCAGCTGTTGCAGCTGTAGAGGACTTCATACCACTCGTGGCGGTTCAGCAGGACGCTGTCGGGGATGGCGCGCCGAGCCGGGTCGTCGCCGTCCGTGGGGCCATCGGGGTAGCTGAACTGCAAGTCGCCCTGTTTCATGGGGCCCAAGCGGTGATCTGTCATGCCTGCCTCGCGCTGAGATTGTGCGCGCACAGCTGTGCGTGCCAGGCATAGCGTATGCTTCTGGAACACATTTCACCCGGAAATATGGGCCGGCCTTGAGCTGGCTTAAAACTTGTTCCAGTTATTGTGCCGGTGCTCCGTCGCTTCCTTCATCAGGTGGCCGGCGCGCAGGGCGTCGTCGGCCTGCACCGTCATGGCCAGTTCCTGGATGGCGGGCGGGTATTCATGGTGGGCCGCTTCTTCCAGCAACGCACGGCCCTTGGCCAGGTCGCGCGGCACGCCGCGCCCTTCGCGGTAGGCGTTGTACAGCAGGAACATGGCGTGTGGATTGCCCAGTTCGCTGGACTTGGCCAGCCAGTGCGCGGCGACCGCGGCATCTTTCGGCACGCCTTCGCCATTGGCCGCCAGCAAGCCCAGCATCAGGGCCGCCTTCGCATGGCCTTGCTGCGCTGCCAGCCGGTACCACGGCCAGGCCTGGTCCGGCGTGGCCGCGCGCAGCATCTGGCCCAGTTCGAACGCCGCTTCCGTGTCGCCGGCGCGGGCCGCCTGCTCGAACAGGCTCAAGGCCTCGGCGCGGCGCTCGGGCCGGGACTGGTAAATCAGCGCCAGTTCGCGCTCGGCGACGGGCATGTCCTTGCCGGCCCAGCTGCGCACCCGGCGCTCGGCCTGGCGGTCGCCCGCCTGGCGCGCATGCATGGCCACGGCTTCGATCTCGGCCGCCGTGGGCGGCGGCGACGCCTGGCAGGCGGCCAGGACAGCGGCCAGCACGAGGGCGGGGAGGGAGAGCGCTTGTTTCATCTTGTTTACCTTTCATGACGCGGGCCGGGACGCCAGCAGCCCCGGCCCGTGGACCTTATTTGCTCAGGTCGATGCCGTACTTGGCAAAGCCGCTGGCGTCGAGCCCGCCTTCGGACGCCACATTGGCGATGCCGCTGCTCTTCGCCAGCGCCAGGCGGCCCGGCGCCGAACGCAGGATCACGGGCCCGGCCGTGGCCGTCTTGACGAAGCTCCAGCTGCGCGCACTGCCATTGTTGGCCAGGGTCACCTTGCCGCCCTTGGTGCTCAGCGACGCCAGGTAGTTGCTGACCACGGCCTGGTTGGCATCGGGCGACTTGATGATGGTCTTGCTGCCGTCGATGCCGGGCACGGCGCCGCCGCCGCCCGCCCGATAGTCGTTGGTGGCGACGATGAAGTCATCGCCGTCGGCCACCGGCGCACCCTTGTACGCGAGGTTGACGATGCGGCTGCCCGGTTTCTTCGTCACGTCGATCTGGTACGTCAGCGCGTTGTTTTCCGCATAGAACACGTCATAGTTATAAATCGTGCCATACGACGGCACCAGGTCCTGCTCGGCCGTGGCGTTCGGATCGATCTGCGCGAATTGCTTGGCCGACGTTTCCAGCCAGGCCTTCAAGTCGGCACCCTTGATTTTGACGGCTTGCAGGTTGTTATTGCTATATAAATACAAATCGCCCGGATTGCGCACCTGCAAGCCGATCGGCGCGGCCGGCGAGGCACCGGACGCTACGTCCGTGAAGTCCGACGGCCCGTTGCGGCCCGCCTTGAACGGCGCGCTGCACGAGATCACGGGGATATTCTTGTAGCTGGACAAGGTCGCATCCGTGCTGGTGGCGATGAAGTTCTTCACGTAGTCAAGCTGCGCCTGGTTCACCAGCTGGATGGCGCTCACGTCGCCCACCAGCGCAAAATAGGCGGACATCTCGAAATCCGTGCTGATGCCCAGCGGCTGCTTGGCGTAGGCGATGGTGGCCGCGTGTTCGGTGGCCACCAGCGGCGCGATGGCCGGATCGGCTTTCACGAGCGTCTTGCCGTCCGTGTACTTGAAGCCGCGCGATTCGACCGTCGTCTTTGCCGGCTGCACCACCCAGCGCCCGGACTGGAAGGCCAGGGTCAGCTTGATGATGCCCAGGCGGCGGCCCCAGCTTTGTGCCATGACGGTCGGCACGCCGTTGACAAAACCGTTGACGGCGTCGATCTTCGCGCTGGCCGGGAAGGCGGCAAACGAGGCGTCCAGGGCGGCCGCGCCTTCTTCCTTGCCTTTCGGGAAGATCAAGTGCGAGTGGCCTATCATCAGCGCATCGATGCCCGTGCTGGTCAGGTGATAGCTGCCGTTTTCCATCTTCGGGCTGTAGGCGCTCGTGTCCAGGCCGCCATGGGACAGGGCCACGACGATGTCGGCGCCCTTGCTGCGCAATTCCGGCACGTATTGTTTCGCCGCTTCCTGCACGCCCGTCACGCTGACCTTGCCGGCGAGCACTTTCTGATCCCACTCGAGGATTTGCGGCGGCACGAAACTCAGCACGCCCACATTGATTTTGACGTCGAGCTTGCCGCCGTCCGGCTTGACGGCCGTGAAATCGCGGGGCAGCACGGCGTAGGGCTGGAAGATGGGCTTGCCGCTGGCCACGCCGACGACGTTGCTCAGCACGGAAGGGAAGGCGGGCGCGCCGCAGTTGCCCGTCGGCTTGGCCACGCCCGGTATGCCAAAGTCCGTGTTGGTGATCTGGCTCAGGTAAGCGAGGCCATAGTTGAATTCATGGTTGCCCATGCCGCCCGCATCGTATTTCAGCGCATTCATGGCCTTGTGCACGGCCAGCGTGCTGCTGCAAGGAACGGGCGCGGCCACGGCCTGCAGGTCGGCCAGCAGGGTGCCCTGGATGACGTCGCCATCGTCGAGCAGCACATTGTTCGGATTTTCCGCGCGCGCCGCCTGGATCAGGGTCGACGTGCGCTCCAGGCCCAGGCTCGTGTCTTCGGCCAGCGCGTAATAGTTATAGCTGAGCACATTCGAGTGGATGTCCGTCGTTTCCAGCAGCGCCACGGTGACCGTCGTACCTTCCGGAATGACCTGCGCCGTCGTCGAACCGCCGTTGCAGCCAGTCAAGCCCACACTTGCCAGCGCCGCCAGCATGATCCAATTTGTTTTCATTACCGCCCTCGGAAAGATTCAAAGGACGCGACTGTACCGCCGCCATATGACGCCACCATGACAGCGTGGCAAGGCGCATGGATGCAGGCTCCGCGCAGGCGGCCGTGGCCGGGCTTCTGCTTGCACCGGACTTGAGAGTTCACTCGCAAAAAACATGGCAAGCCATTGATTTAAAGCATAAATATGTGAATGGGGCAGCTCGCTGCGGCGGCAGGGCGCGGCACCCGGCGGACTGGGGCAAGGCCCGGCGTGTGGCAAGGCAGGCAAAGATTGCCGCAC
Organism: Janthinobacterium sp. TND4EL3; assembly: GCF_900156175.1. GTDB lineage: Bacteria > Pseudomonadota > Gammaproteobacteria > Burkholderiales > Burkholderiaceae_D > Janthinobacterium. The sequence continues at coordinate 41,141 of NZ_FTMV01000022.1, read as the reverse complement.
AAACGCAAGTGGGTTGCATTATAATTTCAAACGCAACAGACTTGCATGTAAAGTGGCCGTGCATTGCCTCCCTTAACCGATCCCTCCGAAGGAACCCCATGCGCCAGCGCAAACTCCCCGTCACCGTCCTGTCCGGCTTTCTCGGCGCCGGCAAGACCACCTTGCTCAACCATATATTGCGCAACCGCGAAGGCAAGCGCGTGGCCGTCATCGTCAACGACATGAGCGAAGTCAATATCGACGCCGCATTGGTAAAAGACAGCGCCGAGGCGGCCGGCGCGGCGCTGTCGCGCACGGAAGAAAAACTCGTGGAAATGTCCAACGGCTGCATCTGCTGCACCCTGCGCGACGATCTGCTGCAGGAAGTGCGGCGCCTGGCCCTGGAAGACCGCTTCGATTATCTGCTGATCGAATCGACGGGCGTGGGCGAGCCGATGCCCGTGGCCGCCACCTTCGACTTCGAGGACGAGCACGGCGACAGCCTGAACGACGTGGCCCGCATCGACTGCATGGTCACCGTCGTCGACTGCGCCAACCTGCTGGCGGACTTTCATAGCGAAGACAGCCTGGCGCAGCGGGGAGAAACGGCGGGCGAGGGCGATGACCGCCAGCTGGCCAACCTGCTGACGGAACAGATCGAATTTGCCAATGTCATCGTCCTCAACAAGATCGACATGGTCGATACGGCCGAGCGCCTGCGCGTGCTGGCCATTGTAAAAGCCCTCAATTCCGGCGCGCGCATCATCGAAGCCAGCCAGTCCATCGTGCCGCTCGACGCCATCCTCGGCACGCAGCTGTTCGACCTGGAGCAGGCGGCCGGCATGCCGGGCTGGGCTTTGGCCCTGGCCGGCGTGCATGCGCCGGAGACGGAAACCTACGGCATCGCCAGCTTCGTCTACCGGGCCAGGCAACCGTTCCACGCGCAGCGCCTGTACGATTTCATGTCGCAGCCGATACCGGGCGTGGTGCGCAGCAAGGGATACTTTTGGCTGGCCAGCCGCCCCGAATGGGTGGCCAGCTTGTCCGGCGCGGGCAAGCTGGTGAATATCGAGCCCGTGGGCCTGTGGTGGGCGGCCGTGCCGCGGGAGCGCTGGCCCACGGATGCGGCCGCGCTGGCGGAGATCAAGGCGGGCTGGAGCGAAACCTACGGCGACCGCTACCAGGAGCTCGTCTTCATCGGCCGGGACATGGACCAGGCCGCCATCGAGGCGGACTTAAATAAATGTCAACTCGATGCGACGGAAACGGGCCGGGGCATGGCCGCCTGGCGCCAGCTGCCCGACCCGTTCCCGCAATGGCAGCGGATGGAAGAACTCGAAGATCACGCTTGAACAGGAACGCGCCATGACAGAACCGATCCCCGTCACCATCATCACGGGCTTTCTCGGCAGCGGGAAAACCACCTTGCTCAAGCGCATATTGCAGGGCGATCACGGCTTGCGCATCGCCGTGATCGAAAACGAATTCGCCGCCGAAAGCATCGACCACGGCTTGCTGGTGCAGGACAACGGCGAGCAGATCGTGGAAATGAACAATGGCTGCATCTGCTGCAGCGTGCGGGGCGACCTGATCCGCATCCTGGGAGAATTGCACGCCAGGCGCAGCGCCGGGACGATCGCGTTTGATCACGTCATCATCGAAACGACGGGCCTGGCCGCACCCGGTCCCGTGGCGCAGACCTTCTTTGCCGAGCCATCCGTCAGCGAGTGCTATCTGCTGGACGCCATCCTGACGGTGGTCGATGCCCGCCATGCGCAGCAGCAATTGACTTTGCACAGGGAGGCGCAGGAGCAGGTGGGCTTTGCCGACCGCATCCTGCTGTCGAAGACGGACCTGGTCAGCAAGGATGAACTGGCCGCGCTGCGCCAGCGTTTGATCGCCATCAATGGCCGCGCCGGCATACAGAAAGTGCGCTTCGGCAATGTGCCGCTGCGCGACATTTTGCACATCCGCGGCTTCAACCTGAACGCCATCGTCGAGCGGGAGCCGGATTTCCTTGGGGAGCTGGGTCACCGCCATGGCGACGGCGTGCAATCGTTCGTCTATCACCAGTCCCGGCCCCTCGATCTGCTGCAGGTGGAACACTTCCTCGATGCCGTGGTGCAACTGTTCGGCAGCCAGCTGATGCGCTACAAGGGCATCTTGTATGTTGTCGACCTGCCATGCCGCGCCGTCTTCCAGGGCGTGCACATGCTGATGGGCTCGGAACTGGGCGCGCCGTGGCGCGACGATGAGCCGCGCGCCAGCACCATGATCTTCATCGGCCGCGACTTGCCGCAGGACATGCTGACACGGGGCCTGGACCGCTGCGCGGCAACGGTGGCGGCGTGAGCGTGGAAGCGGGCTTGCCGATCCTCGCCCCGGCGCGCCCATGGCCGACCGCATGGCCGCCGTCATGCCGCTGCCGATGGCCATGCTGTACGGCTGGACCCGGTACGGCGTGCGCCGCGTGCGTGCACGATGAAAGGGCGTGGGTATAATTGGAAAAAAACTGCCGAGTCTTCCCATGCCCGCACCCGATATCGTCATCCGCCTGCTGACGCCAGCAGATACCGCCGCCTTTTGCGCGCTGCGCCTGCGCGCCATCGAGAACTCGCCCAGCTCGTTTTCCTCGTCGCGCGAGGACGAACTGGCCCGCACCCCCGAGGAACACGTGCAGCGCATCGCCGGCGCCATGCAGCGCGCGTTTGGCGCCTTCGACGGCGCACGCATGGTCGGTTTTGCGGGCTTGCGCCGCGAAGCCATGCGGCAGTTGTCGCACAAGGCCTTGCTGTGGGGCGTCTTTGTCGATGTGCCCCAGCGGGGCAAGGGCGTGGCGCGCCGGCTTGTCGCCGCCTGTATCGCGCTGGCAGAGAACGATCCCGCCATCTTGCAGGTGCACTTGAGCGTGAATGCGGAAAACAATTCGGCGCGGCAATTATATGAATCGCTGGGCTTCATTCACTATGGCACGGAGCCGAGGTCCATGCGCGTGGGCGAGCTGTTTTATGACGAGCATCACCTGGCCTTGCTGCTCAAGTGATACCGAAGGGAGCTACTTGCAGCGCGGGCACAGGCCCTTGATCAGGTAATCGACCTCGTCGCCGCTGAAGCCTTCCGGCAGGGCCACGGGCGTGGGCAGCTTGACTTCATTGAAGCAGGTGACGTTGGCGCACTTAGTGCACTGGAAATGCGCGTGTTCGTGCGCCTGGTGGCCGGCGCCCGCGCTGAAGCGCCACACCTGGTCGGCACCGGCGATGCGGTGCACGAGTTCATTTTCCGTCAGCCATTCCAGCACGCGGTACAAGGTGACGGAATCGATATCGCTGTCCTGCGACAGCGCCTGCTGGATTTCATGGTGGGTCAGCGAACGGCTTTGCGCCATCAGAAAGTCGAGTACCTTCACGCGCGTCTTGGTGACGCGGGCGTTGGTGTTGCGGATCAGCGATTCGGCTTGCGGTGTAGAAGAAGATGTCAACATAATATGGCCTGCTTACGGGTGGACGGGCGGGCGGCGTGATCGCCGTGCCCCTGGCACCCTCTGGGCCGTATCTTAGCATGCGTGCCGCGCCGCATGAAGCCGCGTCATGGTTTGAACGTCCAGTAGCGGCCCGCCACCGTGTCGACGGGCTCGAGAAAGCGCTGGTCGGCGCGCGCATTGTTGTGTATCAGATAAAACATGTCGGACAGGGCCGAGCGCTTTTCCGCGAAGTATGCGTGCTTCATGAAGCTCGTGTCGACGCCCGTGGCATCGATGGTTTCCACGCCCGCCACGATCAGCATGCCGGCGCCGCTGTCGCCCGCGCGCGGGTAGCCGTGCACGGCTTTCGAGGCGGCCAGCGCCAGGTCTTGCGACGAGGCATACAAGGTGACGGGATGGCGCGCGCCGGCCAGTTTCGGCGCGATGTCGTGCTTGAAGACGGCCGCGTCGATGTCGGGCGCCGTCAGGATGATTTCCGTGATCTGTTGTGCCAGCAGCGGCTGCGTGGCCAGCAGTTCGGCCACGGCCCGCGTCATGCCCCGGTTGCCCATGCTGTGGCCGATCAGGTAGACCTGCGCCGCTGCCGTGTTGGCGAGGAAGTCAGCCAGGAAGGCCGTGAGGTGGGGCGTGCTCCATTCGATATTGTTTTCATCGATGGTGTAGGCGGCGATGTCGCCCCTCGACGGCCAGCTGTAGAACACGGGCGCGCCATCGAAGCCCAGGTCGTAGGCCATCTGCCCCGTGCGCCTGGCCGCATCCTCGAACGTCACGTTGTAGCCGTGGACAAAAATAAACGCGCTCTTGCCGGCCGAGGCGCGCACCTGCGTCTTCAGGGCGGCGAAGAAGCTGTCATGGTCCTGCACCGTGGCGTCGAGCAGCACGACGTGCTTGGCCGGGTCTTCGCGGAATTCCAGGCGCCACAGCGACGGCGATTCCAGCTGGCCCATGCGGTGGTCGCGCGGGATGCTGATGTCGCAGCTGCCATAGCTGAGCGCCCCATCGCTGCCGCCATTGCCTCCCGTGAGGCTGCGTTCGCCGCTGAAGCGCTGTGCCGGCGGCTTGCCCACGTCGCGCTGGCGGTCCGTGGCGAAATACACCTTCACCACGGCATAGTTCGACACGACGGTGCTTTTATCGGCCGGGGCGGGCGCCGCTTCCACCTGCGGCAGCGGTGCAGGCGGGCGCTGCAGCGCATCGAGCACGCCTTGCGCGGCAAACAGGGTTTCCATGTCGTCCGGCACTTTCGCCGTGACCAGCGCGGCCGACAGCGCCAGTTGCAGTTGGATATTGCCCGGCTCGGCTTCCAGCGCGGCGATGGCGGCCAGGATGGCGGCGGCGCTGTCGAACTTGGCGATGGCCTGCTTCAGGCGCTGATAGTGGCTGGCGACGGCTGCCGGCGCGAGGCCGGGCGCGCCATGTTCGATGGCCGCGACGACGGCGGAAGTAATCAAGTCCATGGGCCACCTGCCTCTCTGATACATATGAATCGCATGTCAACTCATATTGCCATAAAAGCACGCCAATAGCGACTTGTCCAGCACTGCGCGCAAGCGGTGCGCGGCAGATCAATGTTGCTTGTCGTCGCTGAACTGCTGCGCCAGCGATTGCAGGGGCGCCACCGTGGCGCCGCCGCGGCTCACGTGCGCAGGAATGGCCACGCGCACGGGCTTGCCCTGCATATTGCTTGACGACAGCACGTTCGCCGTGGTTTCCGGCGCCGCGTTCCACACGGGATCGGCGATGCCTTCGAACACCTGTTTCAGCTGCTCGCCCCAGGTGTCGCGGATCATGCGGAAATACTGGTTCTTTTCATCGATGGCGACGAAGCGCGTGACGGCCAGGCTGCCGGCCGTGTAGACGAGCAAGTCCAGCGGCAAGCCGACGGAAATGTTCGAGCGCAGGGTGGAATCCATGGAAATGAGTGCGCACTTGGCCGCTTCGTCGAGGCGGGTTGCCGGATTGATCACGCGGTCGATGATGGGCTTGCCGTATTTCGCTTCGCCGATCTGGAAATACGTGTTTTCATCGTGCGATTCGATGAAGTTGCCGGCCGAATACACCTGGAACAGCCGGCAGCGCTCTGCGCCGATCTGGCCGCCCAAAATGATGCTGACGTTAAAATCGATGCCGCAGTCGGCCAGGGCCTTCGCTTCGCGCTGGTGCACGGCGCGCACGGCGTCGCCCACGATGCGCGCCGCGTCGTACATGCTGGCCACGTTCCAGATGCTGCGTCCGTCCGCATCCACGTGGTCGGAGACGAGCTGGCGGATCGCTTGCGAGATCGACAAGTTTCCGGCCGTCATCAGCACCAGCATGCGGTCGCCCGGATTTTCAAAGACGCTCATTTTGCGGAAGGTGCCCACCTGGTCCACGCCGGCGTTGGTGCGGGAATCGGACAGGAAGACCAGGCCTTCGTTCAGGCGCATGCCTATGCAATAAGTCATTGTCGTAAATCAAATCAAAAGGGGAGCATTCTACACCAGCCGGGCCGGGCCTTCCGCCTGCAAGGCCCGGCCAGCCTCATTCTTGCCCATCTACACGGGCACGATCTGCACGTCCACGTGCAGGGTTTCCGTGCCGCCGCCCTGGCGCACGCCGCGCACGGGCGCGGCCGAATCGTAGTCGCGTCCGATGGCCAGGCGGCAATACGCGTCCGTCATCAGCCGCGCATGCGTGACGTCGATGCTGACCCAGCCCGCAAAATCCGCGTCTTCCGTCCAGGCGTCGACCCAGGCGTGGCTGGCCGCGTGGCCCGTCGTGCCCGGATCGATGTAGCCGGACACATAGCGGGCCGGGATGCCCCAGGCGTGGCAGCAGGCGAGGAACAGATGGGCGTGGTCCTGGCACACGCCGCGCCCCAGCGCCAGGGCGTCGCCGGCCGTGGTGGTGACCATGGTGGCGCCGCTCTCATAGGCCACCTTGCCGACGATGTGTTCGGCCAGGCGCAGCAAGTGCCCGGTGCCCGCCGTCACGCTGCGGTCCGGCAGGCTGGCGGCCGCCAGCGCCACGATGGCAGGGTTGGCCTGCGTCAGCGGCGTCGGCATGGTAAACAACAGCGGGGACAGGGTATCGACCAGGTTCAGCCGTCCCTTGTGCGGATAGATGGTTTCCACCACGCCGTGCGCCACCAGGCTCAGCGACTGATGGCTGCCATTGATGGTCAGCATGTGCGACAGATTGCCGTAGGCATCCGTGTAGGCGTGGCACTGGCCCGGCGTGGAAATCTGCCAGGAGAGTGCCCGCTGCTGCGGCTCGATGCGCGGCGTCAGGTGCAGCTGCTGTATTGTGTAGGCCAGCGGCGCACTGTAGGCGTAGCGGGTTTCATGGCGGATGGTGAGCTGCATCAGGCCGCCAGTGGAACGAGGAAGTCGCGGCTGACCCGGTTGCCCAGGTCATAGATGTTTTCCAGAAATTCCGTCAGGGTATGGTGCAAGCCCGCCTTCATGATGTCGTCGATATGGCCGAATTTCAGCTCCGCATGCAGCTTGCCCGCGAAGCGCTCCGTATCGGCCGACACGTCGTTGCGGATATGCTTCAGATTTTCCACCACGTCATCCATGCAGGCGAGCAGGGAACGCGGCATGTCGCCGCGCAGCATCAGCAGTTCCGCCACGCGCGCCGGCGTGATGACGTCGCGGTAGACCTTGCGGTAGATTTCGAAGCCGGACACGGAGCGCAGCAGGGCCGCCCAGTAGTAGAAGTCGCGCTGGGCCACGTCCTTCGACGTGTCGCGCGCGCCGTGGAACTTCACGTCGAGGATGCGCGCCGTGTTGTCGGCCCGCTCCAGGAAGGTGCCCAGGCGGATGAAATGGATGGCCTCATCCTTGAGCATGGTGCCCAGGGTCACGCCGCGCGACAGGTGCGAGCGGTATTTGACCCATTCGAAGAAGGCGCTGGGGTCCGTTTCCAGCAGATTGCTTTTCAAGCGCTTCTGCATGTCGAGCCAGGTGGCGTTCTGGATTTCCCACACTTCCGTCGTCAGGGTGCCCCGCACGGCGCGGGCGTTTTCGCGCGCCCCCGTCAGGCAGGCGAGGATGGACGACGGGTTGTTCGGGTCGCGCACCATGAAATCGAGCACGTCGCGCGTGTGGAAGCGGCCATATTTGTGGTCGTACGCGCTTTGCAGCTCGGAAATGCCCAGAGTGGCGCGCCAGCCTTGCTCCGCATCCTGCTCGGACTGGGGCAGCATCGAGGTTTGCATGTTGACGTCGAGCATGCGCGCCGTGTTTTCCGCCCGCTCCGTGTAGCGGGCCATCCAGAACAAATGATCGGCAGTGCGGCTCAGCATGTTTTCTCTCCTGCAAAGGCGGATGTGGCTTCCAGTACCCAGGTATCCTTGGTGCCGCCCCCTTGCGATGAATTGACCACCAGCGAACCTTCGCCCAGCGCGACGCGGGTCAGGCCGCCCGGTACCATGGAAATTGTCTTGCCGGACAGCACGAAAGGACGCAGGTCGATGTGACGGGGCGCGATGCCGGCCTCGACATACGTGGGGCAGGCGGACAGGGCCAGGGTCGGCTGGGCGATGTAGCCGCCCGGATTGGCCAGCAGGCGCTGGCGGAAATCCTCGATCTGCGCCAGGCTGGACGCCGGCCCCACCAGCATGCCGTAGCCGCCCGCGCCGTGCACTTCCTTGACCACCAGTTTCGCCAGGTTCGCCAGCACGTAGGACAGGTCGGCCGCCTTGCGGCATTGATACGTCGGCACATTGTTGAGGATCGGTTCCTGCGACAGGTAGAATTTGATCATGTCGGGCACGAAAGGGTAGATCGACTTGTCGTCGGCCACGCCCGTGCCGATGGCGTTGGCCAGGGTGACCCGTCCGGCGCGGTAGACGGACAGCAGGCCCGGCACGCCCAGGGACGAGTCCGAGCGGAAGGCCAGCGGGTCGAGGAAATCGTCGTCGACGCGGCGGTAGATCACGTCGACGCGCTTGGGCCCCCGCGTGGTGCGCATGTAGACGGAGTTGTCGTTGACAAACAGATCCTTGCCTTCCACCAGTTCCACGCCCATCTGCTGAGCCAAAAAGGCGTGTTCGAAGTAGGCGGAGTTGTACATGCCGGGCGTCATGACGACGACCGTGGGGTCATCGATGCCCATGGGCGCGACGGAACGCAGGTTGTCGAGCAGCATGTCCGGGTAATGGTCGACGGGGGCGATGCGGTTACGGGCGAACAGTTCCGGGAACAGCCGCATCATCATCTTGCGGTCTTCCAGCATGTAGGACACGCCGGACGGCACGCGCAGGTTGTCTTCCAGTACATAGAATTCGCCCTGGCCCGCACGCACGATGTCGACGCCCGCGATGTGGGCGTAGATGTCGGAAGCGACGGCGATGCCCTGCATTTCCGGGCGGTACTGGGCATTCTTGTAGATCTGTTCGGCGGGAATGATGCCCGCCTTGATGATGTTTTGCTCATGATAAATATCATGGATGAACATGTTCAAGGCTTGCACGCGCTGCACCAGGCCCGTCTGCATCTGCGCCCATTCGGCGGCGGGGATGATGCGGGGGATGGTATCGAACGGAATCAGGCGTTCCGTGCCGGCATCGTCGCCGTAGACGGCGAAGGTGATGCCGACGCGGCGGAACGTCAGGTCGGCTTCGGCCCGCTTGCGGGCGATGGTTTCCGGCGATTGCTGCGCCAGCCAGTTGTCGAATTCACGATAGTGTTCGCGTACCTTGCCGTCCGTCCCCACGTCATCCGCAGTCATTTCATTGAAAAAATTTGCCATGTTGTGATGTCCCTTGAGCCGTGTCTGGGTATAGCTCAGCAGGAAGCGTGCCAACAGGGCAGGTGCGAACCGGTGCAAATATGACCACTTTTGTGGCGTTGCGCCATCCGTCGCACCGATTTGGTGCGCTAGCTGTCACTGTTGGGGACGCCAGCGGGCGGGACGAAGGGACGGCAATCGACGGGCACGTCGAAGATGAAGCTGGTGCCCGTTTCGGCCGCGCTGTCGACGGCGATGCTGCCGCCATGGCTTTCGGCCACGCTCTGCACGAAGGGCAGGCCGATGCCCCAGCCTGGCGCGGGGCAGTTGTTCTCGCGGCGCAGGTAGTCGAAGATGCGTTCCGCCTGTTCCGGCGCGATGGGTCGTCCGCTATTGTGGACGGTGAGGATCAGGCGTTCGTGCACCGCTTCCACGTGCACGCTGATGGGCGCGTCGTCGCCGTACTTGATGGCATTGCCGAGCAGGTTTTCCAGCGCGCGGCGCAGCGAATTCTCGCACCACCAGCCGACGACGGATTGCCCGCTGACCTGGCATTTGTCGGGCCGCTGCAGGTTGACCTGGCTGGCCACGGCGTGCACCAGCGGCAGTACGTCGAACTGGCTCAGCACCAGCGGCAACTGCTGCCCCTGATGATAGCTGAGGCCATCGAGCAATTCCTCGATCATGCTGTCGAGCCGCTTGCTGTGCTCGGCAATCTTGCGCGCCAGCAATACCACCCGTTCCGGGTCCGCCGGCCTGAGCAGCAGCTGGGCGCTGGTGCTGATGACGGCCAGGGGATTGCGCATATCGTGCGACAGGCCGGCCGCCATGCGGCGCCGGAAGCTTTCGTGCATGCTGGTAAATTCGCGTATCGATTCGCGGATGCCCGAGTCGATCGATTCGTTGATCACTTGCCAGTCCTTGCTGCGCAGGGTGATGCCGGACTCATGCGCGACTTCGGCAAAGCAGTCGCGGAAGATCTGGTATTCCTGGATGACCTGTTCCGGCCCGTAATTGGTCATGCGCGCGCGTTCATTGCCATGTACGGCGGGCACGTTGCTGTTGCTGGTGGCATTCTCGCGCGGGTGGCCCGGGGTAAGGGCCTCGGCCAGATTGTCGAAAAAGGCCGGCAAGGTATTGATGAGTATGGGCGTGAGCAACTGGTCGGCGCCGCGCACGCTGGTGCGCACGCGCTGCTCCCAGGCGCTGAGGACGGCGTCGCGCATGGCGAAGATGCGCTGCGCGCGCTGCAATGGCTGGTGCGCGCCGGCCTGGCGACCCGCGTGCTGATCCGTGCTGATGTTCACCTGGCCTCCCTGACCGCAGTGACTATGCTTGCAATAGTATGCGCCTAATCAGCCGTCGGGGAAACGCTTTATTGTCCAGTATCGGCCTGGCGCACGGCCGCATGCAGGCGGTCCAGCGCCTGCGACCAGTCGGCCAACGAGAAATTCTGCGGATCGTCATGACCGTTCGCGTAGCCCGTATCGAGCACGGCGTGGAAGGCGGGAATCATCCACGTGCCCTTGCGCACGCTGGCGGCCAGGTACAGCAAGGCCAGCCGGTCGTATTGCGCGGGCGTAAAGCCGGGATCGGGCGCCAGGCCGTCGTTGCCCTTGCCGCCGCCGGGCACGGAATGGCGCGGCTGCACCAGTTCCACGTGCAGGAACAGGCCCGTCAGCGATGGCTTGTCCTTTTCCAGCTTGCTCGCATAGCCGGCCGTGCCGAAGTCGCGCACGGCCAGCGAATCGCCGAGGCGGTTCACATAGACATGGCCTTTCGGCCCGCCACCGAGCGCGGGATTGCGCAGGCTGAAATCATTGAAATCCCAGCTGGCGTCGTTGATATGGCCGGGAATAGTTTCTAGCAAGAAATTCGGGTAGCTCGTGTCGTGGATGACGAAATAGCGTGCCATGGGCGCGGCCAGCCGGCCCGTGGCGCGCGACAGCGGTGCGTCGATGGGGCCGCCCACGTCGTTTTCCGCGATGCCTTGTTCGGCCAGCCAGCCACGCAGCCGGGCCGGGGCGATGCCCGTGCGCCGTCCGACGCGGCTGTCGAGAAAGCGAGGCAGCGGCGCGCTGTCGCCCAGGCGCGCGTACAGCTTGACGGGACGCAGCAAGCAAGTCGCTTGCGCCCGCGCATCGCCCTTGAAGCCGCTTTTCCAGGCGGCATACGGGCAGGCGGCTTGTTTTTGGGCTGCAGCGGGCAGGGACAGGCAAAGCAGTAGCAGCAGGGCGGGCAGTCGTTTCATGCCGCATTGTCGCCGAAGCGCAAAGGATTGCACAGGGGCGCACGCGGTGCCGCGCCCCTGCCGGTTCTTAAAGGCTCTGTCTCCGTTAAGTAGGGGATTTCCAGGAATCTTGCTCTGCCCCGGCTGTCTGACTGTCTATATCAGACAAACAGGAGCCTTCCATGCAGCATGCCAAATGGATCCGTTTTATCGCGCAATTTGCCCAGCTGAGCCGCCGCCAGCGGCAGGCAGGCATTGCCCGGCTGCGTGGCAACACGCCACAGGACGCCACCGTCGCATTGCTTGAAAGCGTGGCGCAGCCACATTTGGCTTGTCCCGCCTGCCACAGCAGCCATGCTCACCGGCACGGCCATGCGCACGGACTGCAGCGCTACCGCTGCGTGCCGTGCGGGCGCACCTTCAATGCGCTCACCGGCACGCCCCTGGCCCGCCTGCGCCATAAATCGCTGTGGCTGGCCTACGCCGGCTGCCTGCTGGCATCGGCTTCCGTGCGCCAGGCAGCGCGACAGCTGAACGTGCACCGCAACACCACCTTCCGCTGGCGCCACCGATTTTTGACGCTCGCCAGGACGGACCGGCCGCTGTGCCTGCACGGCATCGCCGAGGCCGACGAGCTGTATCTGCTGGAATCGGAAAAGGGATCCAGGCATCTGACGCGTCCGGCACGCCGCCGGGGCGGCCACGCCCGCCAGCGCGGCATTTCCAGTGAACAAGTCTGCATCGTGGTGGCGCGCGACCGCACGGGACAAACCCTCGATTTCGTCACGGGAAAAGGGGCGCTGACCAAGGTGCAGCTGCATGCCTGCCTGCCACCCGTGATCGACAAGGACGTCTTGCTGGTCACTGACGGCCATGCCGCCTACCGGGATTTCGCTGCGGAAGCGGGCATCAGCCACCAGGCCGTCAACCTGCGTGCCGGCATCCGCGTGCAGGGCGCCGCCCACGTGCAGAACGTCAACGCGTATCACAGCCGCTTGCGCGGCTGGCTGCGCATCTTCCATGGCGTGGCCAGCCGCTACCTGCCGAATTACCTGGGATGGCGCTGGATCCTCGACGCCAGACGCATCCGCTCGCCAGAAGCGTTATTGAAAGCAACGGTGGGAGCATTCCCACACCTGACGGTGACATAGCCTTCTTAAAAGGCGACGGCGGCGGAGACGACGACGGTGCGCGGCGCGGCCAGCACCAGCGAGCCGACATTGAACGAGGACACGGCCGAGGACCAGTAGCTGCGGTCCGCCACGTTGTCCACGCGGGCGCGCAAGGTCACGTCATGGCCCGCCACCTGCGTCAGGTAGCGCGCGCCGAGGTCGAGCCGCGTCCACGACGGCAACTGCTTGCTGTTGGCCAGGTCCGCGTACTGCGCCGACGTGTAGATGGCGCGGGCGTTCAGGCTCAGGCCTGGCGCGCCGGGCACGTCCCATTCGCCGCCCGCGCTCACTTGCGTTCGCGGCGCGCCGATGGGGCGCTTGCCATTGTTGGCGGCCACGTCGGTGCCGCTTTGCTGCGCGTCGAGCCAGGTCAGCCCGCCCAGCAGGCGCACGCCCTGCAGCGGCGTGCCGAACACCGACAATTCCAGGCCGCGGTTGCGCTGTTCGCCGGCCATTTCCGCCCGCGTGCCGACGACGGCCAGCAAGGGCTTGGCCGTCGTGAACAGGGCGGCGCTCATGCCCAGCCTGCCGCCGTCATACTTGACGCCGATTTCCTTCTGCTTCGATCTGTAGGGCGCAAACACCTCGCCCATGTTGTCGACATTGCGCCGCTGGCCGTTTTCCTCGTAGGTGCCGCTGGCCGCCGGTCCCTTGACCAGCGCCTCGATGTAGTTGGCGTACAGCGACACGTCCTTGCTGGCCTTGAAGACAATGCCCGCCACGGGCGTCGTGGCGCTCTCGTCATAGGCCTTGCCTTGCAGTACAGAGGTGTTGTAGTCGTAGCCGGCATCCTTGATCTGCTGGCGGCGCAAGCCCACGGTCAGCAGCAGCTGCTCATCGAGGAAGGCCATGGTGTCGGCCAGGGCGTAGCTGCCCAGGATGGTTTTCTGGGTGATGCGCGGGTCGCGCATGATGCCGCCCGTGTACGGCGTGGCCGGCGCGGCCACGTCGATGGGCGCGTAGATATTGGTGGCGAAGGCGTTGCCGATGGCATACGCGTTCTTCGCTTCATTCCAGTGCCCGGACCAGCTGGCCACCACGGTGTGCTTGACGGCGCCCATAACGAGCTTGCCGCGCACGCCCAGTTCGCCCGTGCGGATTTCTTGCTTACGGGCATTGTCAAAGCGCGACACCGTGGCGTCGCCATTGACCGAGGTCAAGGACGGTTCGGCCAGGCTGTTGGCTTCCTTCGTCGAGCGGCTGCCGAATGCGGCCCAGGCCACGACGTCCCTGGCCAGATCGACTTCGGCGCGCGCCGTGCCGAACACATCGTGTTCCTTCGAGTAGCTCCACGGCTGGGCAAAGTTCTTCGCGGCATCGGGCGCGGACGGCAGCACGGCCACGCTGCCGATGCCGACGGACGGGCGCGGCGATGTCAGGCTGAAATTCTGGTAGCCGGCGTCGGCCGACAGCCGGTAATTGCGGCCGCGATAGTCGAGGCCGACGGAAAACATGCCCACGTCGTGGTCTTCGCGCTCGATGGCCGTCGCGCCCTGGCGCTTGGCGGCATTCACGCGCACGCCCCATTCCTTGTTCTCGCCGAAGCGGCGCGCCACGTCGAGGGCGGCATAGGCGTGGCCGCCCGATTCCACGCCCACGGTCAATTCCGTCAGCGGCGCATTGCCGGCGCGCTTGGGCATCAGGTTGATGGCGCCGCCGATGCCGCTGCCGCCGGGCGCCGCCCCGTTGAGGAAGGCGCTGGCGCCGCGGAACACTTCCACTCTTTCCAGCAGCTCCGGCGAGACATATTGACGGGGCAGGACGCCGTACAGGCCGTTGTACGCGACGTCATCGGAATCGAGGGCGAAGCCGCGTATCACATACACTTCCTGGAAGTTGCCGTAGCCGCGCGACATGCGCACGGCCGGATCGCTCTGCAGCAGGTCGCCCACGCTGCGCGCTTGCTGGTCAGCAATGAATTGCTGCGTATAACTGGTGCTGCCGAATGGCGCATCCATCATGTCCACGGAGCCGAGGATGCCCATGCGTCCGCCGCGCGCCACCTGGCCGCCCGCATACGCCTTCGACAAGCCCTCCGCCGACGCATCGGCCGAGGCATTCACGACGACGGTCGGCATGGTAGGCGCGTCGCCGCCGGCCGGCGTGTTCTGGGCGTGGGCGGCGCTGCTGGCCAGCAGGAAGGCGGCCAGGGCGAACGGGGTAGGGACGAGGTGGAAGGCGGGCATGGTCTTGTTCGATAATAATGAGAATGATTATCATTATATTCCAGCGCTACGCCGCGTGTGAGAAAGTGTGAGAAAGTGACAAAAATGCGCCATGCCTGCAACACCGTGCCCGTGAAAGTGCCGGAATCTGGCGAAAAAAGGCGCGCCAGGCGATACCTTGCGGATTTGTTAATGTGCAGATCCAGGTTTCGCTAAAATAGGCCACCGCGCGCCGCGCCTCCTGGACACCGCATGCCATTGCACCACCATCCACGTTCCACCGCCATGCGCCTGCGGCGCTGCCTGAACCTGAAGGGCGCGGCCGTCGCGCTGATCCTGGCCATGCATGCGCTGGGCCTGTACTTCCTGCTGCTGCCGGCGCGGCAACTGAAGCAGTACACGGAAGTGGCCTTCATGACCCTGCTGCCGCCCCGGCCCGTGCCGCGCACGCCACCCATGGCCTTGCCGATGCCAATGCCGGCTCCCATGCCGCGCGCGCGCAGCAGTACGCCGCCGGCCACGCCGCCAGCCATCCTCGCGGCGCCCGCCGTGGCAGCGGACAGCATCGCCGTACCTGCCGAAGACGCGCCCGCCGCGCCGGTCACGGCCGACTTGCGCACGCGCGCCCGCCTGGCCGCCGGCGCGGCCGACAAGGCCCTGCGCGGCGAACTCAAGCAAGACAAGCCCTGGCTGGCCGCAGCCGACCTCAAGAGCGAAAGCAGCTTCCAGAAACTGGTCGCCTCCGCCTGGCGCGGCGGCCCCATCCTTCGCGTAGAGGAATACCTGACGGCCGACGGCCGGCCCGTCACGCGCATCGTCAGCGCCGGCGGCGCCACGTGCTACGGCCTGGACGCGAACCCGGGCGCGGGCGCCGACCCCGGCAGGACTGGCGGCAAGGTCAAGCGCGTGCCTTGCCCGGGTTGAGCGTGTTTGAAGGTTATGTAGGTCAGATTAGCGCAGCGTAATCTGACAAGCTGCGCGGCGGCGCTTGTCGGCTTGTGCCCTGCGGGCTAAGCCGACCTACGATTGAATCGGGTAGGCCCACGCAGGAAAAGACCGTGAGGCGGGCAGGGTTTTAGGGGCTGTAATAGGCTATGCCACCCCCGGCCGGGCGTCAAATATGCTAAGTTGCGTCTGCAAATCCATACACATGCCCCGGACGCCCATGCCACCCGATCTCCTCATCCTCGCTCCCAGCCCTTCGGCTGCCGTCAACGCGCAGCTGGAACGGCAGTATGCCTGTCATCACGCCTGGCAAATCGCGCCGGAGCAGCGCCAGGCCTGGCTGGCCGAACGGGGGGCTGCCATCCGCGCCGTCGTCACGACGGGCGCGCTGGGCCTGAACGCCACCGACATGGGCTTGCTGCCCCGGCTGGAAATCGTCGCCGTCAACGGCGTCGGCCTCGACGGCGTGGCGCTGGACGTGGCGCGCGAGCGGGGCATCGCCGTCACCACCACGCCGAACGTGCTGACGGACGACGTGGCAGACCTGGCGCTGGGCCTGCTGCTGGCCAGCGCCCGCCACATTGCCGCGCTCGACCGTTTCGTGCGCGACGGGGGCTGGGAACGCCGCGCAGCCATCGCCCCGGCGTCCAGCCTGCGCGGCAAGACGGCCGGCATCTTCGGCTTCGGCCAGATCGGGCAAGCCATCGCGCGGCGCCTGGCCGTCTTCGGCGTCCAGGTCCGCTACTTCCAGCCGCGCGCCGTTGCCGGCACCGACGTGCCGCGTTCGGACTCGCTGCCGGCCCTGGCCCGGGAAAGCGACTACCTGTTCGTCTGCGCGCCGGGTACGCCGGCCACGCGCCAGAGTATCGGCCGCGCGGTGCTCGACGCGCTCGGTCCGCAAGGCACGCTGGTCAATATCGCCCGTGGCGCCCTGATCGACGAAGACGCGCTGATTGCCGCCTTGCGCGATGGCCGCCTGGGCGCGGCCGGCCTCGACGTGTTTGCGGACGAACCGCGCGTGCCCGCCGCCTTGCGCGCCTTGCCCAACGTGGTGCTCACGCCCCACGTGGGCAGCCTGACCGTGGAAACGCGCCACGCCATGGGGCAGCTGGTGGTGGATAATCTGCAGGCGCACTTCGCCGGCCTGCCGCTGCTGACGCCGGTCAGGCCGTAAGCGGCCGGGCCGCAGCGCCACATCCCTTCCCCGGGCGTCCGCATCCTGCCAGCACGCCCGGATTTCAACGTTGTACCAGTATGAATGAAAGAGATTTATGGAATTGACAAAATCGCTGCTGCGCAAGCGCGGCGGGCAGGACAGCGGCAAGGTGGGCATGATCGAGCTGTTCTTCGACCTCGTGTTCGTGTTTGCGGTAACGCAACTGTCGCACGGCTTGCTGGGCCACCTGAGCGCCATGGGCTGGCTGCAGACGGGCTTGCTGCTGATGGCCGTCTGGTGGGTGTGGATTTTCACGTCGTGGATCACCAACTGGCTCGACCCCGAGCGCATTCCCGTGCGCATCAGCCTGTTTGCGCTGATGCTGGGCGGCCTCGTCATGTCGGCCTCGATCCCCGAGGCGTTCGGCACGCGGGGCCTGGCGTTCGCGGCCGCCTATGTGGCCATGCAGGTGGGCCGTCCCCTGTTTGCCTGGTGGGCCGTGCGCCATGACGCCGTGTCGCGCCGCCGCAATTTCCAGCGCATCAGCCTGTGGGCCGTGTTTTCCGGCCTGTTCTGGATCGCCGGCGGCATCGCCGCGCCCGAACAGCGCATCTTCTGGTGGGGACTGGCCCTGGCCATCGACCTGGCCGGCCCGTGGCTGCGCTTCGGCGTGCCGGGCCTGGGCAGCTCGTCGACGGCCGACTGGGACGTCGATGGCGGCCACATGGCCGAACGCTGCGGCCTGTTCGTCATCATCGCCCTCGGCGAGTCCCTGCTGGTGACGGGCGCCACCTTCGCCGGCCTGGAGTGGACGGCCGGAAACTGGCTCGGTTTCCTGTCGGCATTAGTCGGCAGCATCGCCATGTGGTGGATCTATTTTGACACGGGCGCCGAGGCGGGCCACCACAGCATCGCCCATTCGAAGGACCCGGGCCGCGTCGCCCGCGTCGCCTATACCTACATCCACGTGCTGATCGTGGGCGGCGTGATCGTGTCCGCCGTGGCCGACGAACTGGCCCTCGTGCATGCCGATGAAGCGAGCTTCGCCGGCATCAGCGCCTTGCTGGGCGGCCCGATCCTGTATCTGCTGGGTAATGCGCTGTTCAAATGGGTCAGCAGCGAGCGCGCCGCGCCGCCGCTGTCGCACCTGCTGGGCATCCTGATCATCCTCGCGCTGATCCCGATGGCCTACGGACGCCTGTATTCGCCGCTGACCCTGGCCTGCATCACCAGCTGCGTGCTGGTCCTGGTGGCCGTGTGGGAACACCTGGCCCTGCGCCGTCCGCCGCCGGAACTGGACCCTTGAGGGAGCGCTGGACTAAGCTGCTGCCCTGCGGTTTGGCCGGGCGCCGCATTAGCGGAGCAAGGACAGCGCTGTTATTTTTAGTTGGGCAATAAAGGCGCGCGCGGCGGGCGCCGCTTCGTGGCGGCGAAACGCTGCCGCGATCTCCGAGCTGATCTGCGGCCCCGCCAGTTCGCGAAACACCACGCCGGGCAGGCTGACGCTGGCCATCACGGAATGGGGCACGATGGCGCAGCCCGCGCCCAGCGACACTTCCGTCAGCACGGCCACCAGGCTGCCCGGCCGCGACACCACCTGCGCCGCAAAGCCGCCGCGCCGGCTCACTTCCAATGTTCCCAGTTCCTGTTCCGGCACGATGAAGGCCTGCTGCGCCAGCGCCGTCGGTGCCGCTATTTGCTGCCGGGCCAGCGGGCTGTCCGCCTGCACGGCCAGCACGAAGCGGTCGCGCAGCAAGACCACGCTGTCGAGTCCGTCAGGCAGGTGCAGGGGCGGGCGCACGAAGGCCAGGTCCAGCCGGCCCTGGTCCAGCAAGCCGGGCAGGGCGTCCATCGCGTATTCACGCGCGCCGATGCGGATGCCGGGGTGGCTGGCCCGAAAGCGGGCAAACTGGCCCTGCAGCACGCCGGCATAGGCGGCCGAGGCCACGTAGCCGATTTCCAGCCGTCCCAGCTCGCCCCGTCCGGCCCGCCGCGCCGTTTCCTGCGCCTGCGCCAGCTGCTCCAGCGCCCGCCGCGCCTCGATGACGAACAGTTCGCCGGCCGCCGTCAGGGCGACGGCGCGCTTGCTGCGCTGGAACAGCCGCGTGCCCAGCAGGCTTTCCGTTTCCTGCACCTGCTTGGTCAGCGCGGGCGGCGAAATGCCCAGTTCGGCCGCCGCCCGCGCGAAGTGCAGGCTGTGCGCGACGGCCAGTACGCAGCGGAAGTGCCGCAATTCCATGTCTTTCTCTGTATTCACCATGGGTAAATTATAAGGCGCTTGTCTTATAACAGGAAATAATACAAGCCTGCTTAAAATACAGGCATGAAAAATACCAACTGGACTTTATATACGTGCTCGGGCGTGTGCGCGCTGATCATGCTCGACACCAATGTCGTCGCCGTCTCGCTGCCGTCGATCGCCCGCAGCCTGAACGCCAGCTTCGTCGACGTGGAATGGGTGGTCAGCGCCTACATGCTGGCGTTCGCCTCGTTTTTGTTGCCGGCTGGCAGCATCGCCGACCGCCTGGGGCGGCGCAGGGTCATGCTCTATGGCCTGGCCGTGTTCGCGCTGGCCTCGCTGCTGTGCGGGCTGGCGTGGACGCCGTTCGTGCTCAACGTGGCGCGCGCCGTCAAGGGTCTCGGCGCCGCGCTGCTGCTGACCTCCGCGCTGGCCGTCATCGGCCACACCTTTCACGCGGAAAAGGAGAGGGCGCGGGCCTGGTCCGTGTGGGGCGCGGCCATGGGCGTGGCCATGACGGTGGCGCCGTTGCTTGGCGGCCTGGTCACGAGCGCCATCAACTGGCGCTGGATCTTCTACCTGAACCTGCCCGTCGTCGCCATCCTGATGTGGCTGGTAGGCAAGCACGTGGACGAGTCGAAGGATGCGTCGAACGCCAGCTTCGACCCGCTGGGGGCGGCGCTGTTCTCCGCCGGCCTGTTCTGCATCATCTGGGGCTTGATCGATGCCAGCGTGGCCGGCTGGTCCAGCCGCGCCACCATGCTGCGCTTTGCGGCCGGCGCGGCGCTGCTGCTGGTGTTCGTGCTGGCGGAACGGCGCCAGCGCGCGCCGATGGTCGATTTGAGCCTGTTCGGCCGGCGCGTGTTCGTCGGCGCCGTGCTGGGCATGTTCGGCTACGCCATCGCGGCGCAGGTGATGATGACGTTCTTGCCGCTGTACCTGCAGAACGGCTTCGGCTTTTCCGCCGTGCTGGCCGGCTGCGCCATGCTGCCGTTTGCCGTCGCCATGGTGGTGCTGTCAAGGCTGGCGCCCCGTGCCATGCGCCATCTGGACGACCGCGGCATACTGGTGACAGGCTTGCTGATCGTCGCCGTGGGCAACGTGGCCACGGCCCTTGCCGCCGGCAGCCTGTCGTACGGCCTGGTGGCGGCCGGCATGGTCGTCACGGGCGCGGGCGCCGGCTTGCTGAACGGCACGACGCAAAAGGCCATCCTCGCCTGCATCCCGCGCGAACGCACGGGCATGGGCTCCGGCATCAGCACCACCACGCGCTTCGTCGGCATCGTGCTGGCCGTGGGCGCGCTGGGCGCCGTGCTGGCCATGCGCACGGCCGCCTCGTTCGACAGGCTGGCGTGGCTGCATGGCTTGAAAGCGTCGCCCGAGATGATAGGGCGCATCGTCGCCGGCAACGCGGCCGAGGCCTTCGGCCAGCTGCCGCCCGCGCTGCAGGCCGTGGCGCAGGAAGCGGCACGCCACGCCTTCATCGACGGCTTTGCCAGCGTCTTGTTCCTGGCGGGCGGACTGGCGGCCGTGGTGGCGGCGCTGGTGTTCGTGCTGGCGCGGCCGGCGATAACCGTGGAGAAAGAGCTGGAAAAAGTGTAACTCTTCAGCAAGATCCGCGTGCGCCGCCTCTGCTTGTAATATGATGCCATCGAGCAATACATAGCAATCATATAACTACCACAGGTATTCGCATGCGCAGAAAACGCATTATCATCACGAGCGTGCTGGTCGCCGTCATCGGCGTGGCCGCTCCCCTGAGCCTGGCCTTCTACCTGTCGTCCGTGCGCGCCGAGCAGGGCGAGCAGGAACGCCTGCGCCTGCTGGCCGGCTACGCGCTCGAGCGCGCCCACCGTTCCATCGCGTCGGCCAGCGCCGCCCTGCGCAGCGCCGATGCGCTGGAGCTGGCGCCGTGTTCGGAGGCGCATATCCAGCAATTGCGCCGCATCACCATCACCACGCGCAGCATCGACGATATCGGCTACGTGGAAAATGGCTTGCTCAAGTGCACCTCCACGGGCGTCGAAGAGACGCGCATCGCCGTCGCGCCCGCCGATTTCACCTTGGCCAACGGCATGGGCATCGATTTCAACCTGCGTCCCGTCGTCAGCGGCGGCAAGCGCATGGTGGGGCTGTCGTACCGCGCCTACAAGGTGCTGATCGATCCCGTGCGCTTTTCCGACGTCATCGTCGACAGCGACATCCAGATGGCCGTGGCCATCGGCAAGGAAGGCGTGCTCGACACCTTGCACCATCCCGACCCCGCGCTGGTGCACAGCCTGCTCGCCGGGCTGCCGGCGATGGGCGCGGCGGGCCACGACGGCAGCATCCATGCGACGCTGTACCGCGACGGCCTGACGGCCGTCATGATCGAGCCGCGCAGCAAGCTCAATGACAGGCTGCGCCGCGAACAGCTGCTGCTCCTGCCCATGGGCCTGCTGATGGCCGCCTTCATCGTCGGCATCGTCGTGTGGCTGTCGCGCCGGCGCCTGTCGCTGCGCGGCGAACTGGAAACGGCCGTCGAGCGGCGCGAATTCTCTGTCCACTATCAGCCCATCATCGCGCTCGACACGGGCGTATGCGTGGGCGCCGAGGCCCTGATACGCTGGCGCCGTCCCGACGGCAGCATGATACGGCCCGACCTGTTCATCCCCGTGGCCGAGGACAGCGGCCTGGTTCTGCCCATCACGGACCAGGTGATCGCCTGCGTCATCGCCGACATGCGCGCCGCGCTGGTGGCCGACCGCGCACTGCACATCGCCATCAACCTGTGCGCCAGCGACATCGAGACGGGCCGGGTGCTCGACGTGCTCGAACGGGCCCTGGCCGGCACGGGCATCGAGGCGCAGCAGATCTGGCTGGAAGCGACGGAGCGGGGCTTCATCAACGTGGACGCGGCCCGCGCCACCATCGAAAAAGCCAGGGCGCGCGGCCATGCCGTGGCCATCGACGACTTCGGCACAGGCTATTCCAGCCTGGCCAGCCTGCAAAACCTGCCGCTCGACGCCCTGAAGATCGACAAATCGTTTGTCGACACCGTCGGCACGGACGCGGCCACGAGCAGCGTCACGCCGCACATCATCGACATGGCGCGCACCCTGAACATGCTGATCGTGGCCGAAGGCATCGAAACCCAGCAGCAAGCCGATTATTTGCGCGAACGCAAGGTCGAATTCGGCCAGGGCTGGCTGTTCGCCAAGGCGCTGCCGGCCATGGACTTCCTGGCCTTTTACGCAAGCCGCCGCCTGCCATCGTCCACATGAAACAGCCACGCTTTCCCTATCCCTTGCAGCCGCTGCGCGTGCCAGGCGGCTGGCACATCACCGTCAACACCCTGTTCGAGGTGGAACCGGGTCCGGACACCATGCAGTGGTTCAGCAGCGCGCTGCTGCTGTGGGGCCATTGCCGCGACAGCGGTCACGCCTTCAATTCCCACTTCGAGCCGGAAGACGATCCGCACGGCGAATTCGTGCTGGAAATGTCTAAAGTGCAATATGACCGCCACGGCAAGGCGCTCAAGGGCAGCGAGGCCTTCCTGGGCGAGTTCCGCACGCGCAGCAAGGCGGCGTTTGTCGAGCGGGTGGAGCAGTACATGCGCGAGTCCTGATGCGTCACTTTATTGCTTGCGCGGCAAGATCACGTCCTGCCCGCCCTGGCTGAGCACGGCGCCGGCGATCTTGCCCGCCGCGTCGCGTGTCAACGCCAGTTCCGCCTCGATGGCGCGGAAAAAGAACCGGTCCCTGGCGCTGGCGAACAGCGGCGCCGAGCCGACGCCCGTGCCGGCCGCTTCCAGGCCATGCTTGCCCAGACTCAGCGTCAACGTGAAATCCTTGTCCAGCCCATACTCGCCCACGTACTCGGCCAGCGCGGCGCGCGGCAATTCGATGGCGACCGGCGGTTTTTTCAGCGGCGGCAAGGGCGTGCCCGGCAGCAAGGCGGACACGCCCAGCGCGTCGATGGTGCGCGCCGTATTCGTCAGCACGACCACGCCCCGCTTGCCATCCGTGGTAAACGCCGCATAGCTGGCGTAGCCGCCCGTCTGGCCGCTGTGCCAGGCGTAGCTGTGTCCCTGTTGCTGCTCCAGCAGCCAGGCCAGGCCGATTTTCGTTGCGCTGTCGGCCGCCAGGGGCCGCTGCGGCTGGATCGCCAGCGCATACGGGCGCAGCGGGCGCAGCATGTAGGCTTGCAAATAGGCAACCATGTCGCGCGCGCTCGAATACACGCCGCCGGCCGGCGCCACCACGTTCAGCTCCCAGGCGGGCGTGGCCTCGCCCGACAGCAGATGGCCGGGCGCCAGGCGTGCCAGCATGCCGTGCGAGGGCGTGTTCGACGTCGAGCGCATGCCCAGCGGCGCGGCGATGCGCTTTTGCAGCAGTGCTTCATAGCTGGTGCCCGCCTGCGCGGCCAGGGCCGTGCCCAGCACGGCGTAGCCGATGTTCGAGTAGTCAAATGCCGTGCCCGGCGCGTGCGGCAGGCGGCAGGCGGCGAGAAACTGCCGTTGCTTCGCTTCCGAGTATTCGGCGTAGGGGTTGGCGGGGTCTTTCGGCGCGAAGTTGTCGGGCAGGCGCGGCAGCGCGGAATAATGCGTGGCCAGGTCGAGCAGGCTGATCTGCTTGCCGTCGAAGGCGGGCACCGTATAGGCGGGCAATAATGCCGCCACCGGCTCGTCGAGCTTGACCTTGCCTTCGACGACGGCGTCGGCCAGCAGCAGGGCCGTCATGGTCTTGGTGACGGAGCCGATCTGGTAGACCGTGTCGGCGCCCGGCTTGGCGTTCTTGCCGGCATGCACGCTGCCAAAGCCATAGACGGCGCTTTCCTTGCCGTCGATCACGGCGATGACGATGCTGGCGTGCATGCCCGCACGCGTCAGTTCTTCCGCGCGCTGGCGCACGGCGTCGTCGAGGGCGGGCGCGGCCAGGGCGGCGCCGCCGAGCAGGCACAGGGGGAGGAGGGTGTAAGCGGGTGTCATGGGAACCTGTCAAGTGATCGAGGGAAAAGGCAAGTTCACGCCAGCCCCCGGATAAAGTGGCTGGGATGAATGCCGAGCATAGGCCGCTTACATGAAGCTTGCCTGAGGTTTATGTCATTATTGCCATATCATGAAGTTCCCGGCCGCAGCCGTGTCCAGCAAAGCCGCCAGCTGCGCGCGCATGTCGGCGGCGATGCCTTGCAGCAATTCGCCGCGCCGGCGCGCATCGGCGCGTTTTTTCGATGGCACCGTGGCCAGGTCCGGCACCCGGTAGGGCGCGCAGGGCAGGTGGTAATTACCGTCACGCATGCGCAAGGCATGCAATTGCTGCCACGCCAGGTCGTAATCGGCGGCGATATGGCGCCGGCGCCGGGCATTGAGGGCGATGCGGTTGTCGTTACTGATCAAGAACAGGCTGTTGCAGGCAAAGAAGTCGCCGAAATCGCGCAGGGCCGTCACCATCAGGTTTTTCGGGCGGCAGCCGTGCAGGGCCCGCGTGGCGTCCCGGACGGCCAGCTTGCCCGCTTCCGAGCGCAAGCCTTGCAGCGCGCCCAGCTGCAGCGAGACGCCGTCGGCGCGCGGCAGGAACAGAAAGCTGGCCAGGTACAGGGGCAGGCCGTTGCGCGTCAGGCGCAGGCACAATTCGCCTTCGCGGTAGCTGTCATGGATGGCTGTCAGCTGCAGGCGGTACAGCGCCCCATCCTTGCCGTCGAAGGCGGCCAGCAGCACGGGCTGGCGCGCCGCCCGTTCGACCAGCGGGCGCGCGCCGGCTTGCCACAGGAAGCGGTAATGGCCTTCCAGCAAGGCCAGGCGCGCCGCGCAGCCGAGCTGGCGCGAAGCGTAAGGGCGGTAGATCTTGAAGCGCAGGCAGGGATGCAGCCGCGCCAGCTCGCCCAGGCCGGGCAGGCTGCCAAGAAAGGCCAGCCAGCGCGTACGCTGGCGCGGGAAGAAGAGGGCGCCCAGCGCCGCTTTCAGCCGGTGTCCACTGGCGGGAAGCGGCAGGGCGGCGTTATTGCCCCGGGTTAAAGCGATGTCGTTCATGATTGAGCCGGTAAGGGCAGGCGCTGCACAGTGAGAGCCTTGCCTGGATGAATGCTACGCGGGCCAGGTGAATTTCATATTAAGAAGCTATCTTCAAGCGTATTTAGAGGATGACAACTAAACATTTGCTTTGTGGCAATGTAGACGGTTATGCTCGCTGCACCCTGACCCGATGAAATGACCACGCCCCATGAAACACCGCCATTTGCTTGCCCTTCCCATGCTCGTTGCCGCACTGGCAGCGCAGGCGCAGGACCGCACGGCCGATCCCCTGGGGCCGTTGGCGCAATGCATCAACCGCAGCCAGTTCCAGTTCAAAACGCAGGACCGCTTGCCGGCCAGCGCGACGACGCGCATCGTCAAGATGAAGGCGGAAGAGCGCCGGGTATCGACGGCCGACGGCTATCGGCTGATGCTGTTCCGCAAGAGCAGCTTGCCCTTCGTGAATCTGAAGATCGAACGCAGCGCCGCAGGCCAGTTTGCCTCCGACCGCGAGACCATCGTGGCGCAAATGCAGGAGATGTCGGCCGGCAGCAAGCCGCCGCATCAGGTGCCGCTGGAAACGGACGCGCGCGATGGCGTGGAAGTGCTAGGATTGAATCAGGCCAGTATCGCGCAGGCGCAAGGCATCATCAGCCTGTACACGCTGCTGCACGCCGCCAGCGGCACGGTGGCAACGGCCTACCTGCTGAACCAGCCGGCCGACCCGCGCGATTTTGTGACGGATGCGCAATACCAGACACTGCGTACACAATTGATTGCTACCCTTGCCAGCTGCATGGCCGATCCTGCGCAGTAAGGCAAGCGCACAGGAAGGAGACGGGAACCATGACAAAAGCAGCAAGCAGCGCGCCGCCCGGGGAAGAAGCGGCCGGCGGCGAGTCGGCTGCCAGCCTGATCGACGCGAAAATCGCCGCGCTGGCGGACTGGCGCGGCAAAACCCTGGCCGCCGTGCGGGCGCTGATCCATGCGGCGGACCCGGACGTGGTCGAGGAAGTCAAATGGCGCGGCGTGCCCGTGTGGTCGCACGCGGGCATGATATGCACGGGCGAAACGTACAAGTTGGCTGTAAAACTCACCTTCGCCAAGGGCGCCGCCTTGCCCGACCCGGCCGGCCTGTTCAACGCCAGCCTGGACGGCAACACGCGCCGGGCCATCGACCTGCATGAAGGCGCGCACCTCGATACTGCGGCGTTCAAGGCGCTGATACGCGCCGCCGTGGCGCTCAATACGGCGCCAAAATCAAAACGGACCCCGACTTGAGACATTATCTGTATCTCTGGCACGACCCGGAAGAGCGCATGATTGTTGCTTCCGGCATCGAATTCAAGGATGTGATTCCCGCGCTGCTGGACGCGGACGGCATCGTGCTGCGCAAGGGCGGCGCCGGGACGGCCGGGAAACCGGCCGCCTGGCAGTCGGTGGCGCGGCAGCAGCTGCCGCCCCTGGCCCGGGAAGACCTGTACGCCTGCGGCAGTCATGCCTGGGCTGATTATCATGGCGCGCCGCCGGCCTCGGGCGACGCGGACGTGGCCGCGATGCTCGGCCACCGTGGCCCACCCGGGCCGTTACCCGCCTTGCGCGGCCGCTTTCTCGCCTTTGCCCACGACGACGGCTGGTACCTGAAGCTGCTGTATGCGGCATGGGACGATGTGGTGCGGCTTCTCGCCGGCGTCATCCCGCCAGCGCTGGGCGCGCTCGACATGGATGCGCTGCAGCGGGGAGGCGACGGCTACTGGCTGCAGGACGGCGCAGTCCGGGCCGAGCTGAAAACCCACGATATCGACGCCGTGCTGAACCGGCGCCTGTAGCTTTGTGATGCGTGCGCCAGCCATGTCCACCTGCCTGATTCGCCCCTACGCCTGCGCGGATTTGGCGGCCTGCACGGCCATCCTGGCCGTGGCCGGGCGCACCACTTACGGCCCTGTCGCCGGCAGCGCCGCATTCATGGCCGCGACGCAGGGCGAAGACCTCCTCGTTGCCGAGTGCGACGGCACCGTCGCCGGCTTTGCCGCCGTGTACACGGGCGACGCGCCCGAGTACTTCCTGCACCACCTGTACGTGCATCCGGCACACAGCGGACAGGGCATGGGCACGCAGCTGCTGGCCGCCGTGGCGGCGCGTTTCGGCCCCCGCCTGAGCCTGAAGACGCAACTGGTCAATACGGGCGCGCGGCGCCTGTATGCGCGCGCGGGCTGGATCGAAGACGCAGGCGACGGCGGCGTGGATGCCATGGGCGCGTGGATACGCGTGCGCTACCGGGCCGCAGGGCCGGTGCGATGAAGGATCCTGGCGCGATGGAACCGGCCATGGCAAGAATGATGGGCTGGTTCCTGATCCTGCTGGCCATTCCGGCAGGCTATTTTTCCTTCTGGCGCGCGTACGACAAGTTCACGTCACCCGCATGGCCCGTGGCCAGCGCCGAAATCGTGCGCAGCAGCATGTATCAGCGCACGGGCAAGTCGCAGGACTGGTGCGTCAAGCTGGCCTATCGCTACACTGTGGAGGGCAAGGCCTACCGAAGTGCGCGCATCGGCGTCTCGCGCATTGGCAATGCCGGCTGCCACCGCGACCAGGCCGTCACGACTTGGCGCCTGGCCAGCATGGCGCCAGGTGCCCGCATCCGGGTGCATTACCGGCCAGGCGACCCGGCCGATACCGCCGTCTTCCTTGCCAGCCTCGATGTCCTCGATTATTTCGGCGCCGGCCTGGCGCTCGTCCTGTTCGTGCTGGGAGTGTCGGAGGTACGCAAGCGAGAGCCTGCCGCCTGATCCGTTCCGCCAAGGCAAATGGCGATGCCGGGCGCAGCAAGCCTTGAACGCTGGCCAGGCCCGTCCCGGAACCGTCATGGAGATCCCAGGCCATGCAGACCGGTTCAAACGGCGCGCTTCTCCTGGCTATCCATGAGCAGGGCCAGCCTGGCCGCCATGCCGGCGTTGTCGCGCAACAAGCCGTCGCGTTCCTGCGCCAGCGCTTCGGCGCGCTGCTGCGTTGCCTGGCTATTCTCCGCCAGCATGTCGAGCTGCTTGTCCTGCGCGCTCAGCGCCACCCTGGCGTCGTTCAGCGCCAGCAAGGCCGTATCGAGCTTGGCCAGCAGGGCGTCGGCGGACGCGGCCGCCTGCAGGTATTGAAATTCAAACTGGTCGCGCTCGGGACGCACGGCGGCCAGCGCCTCGCGGTCGGCGGCCGCTTCGCTGCTTAAGCGTGTTTGCTCCGCCTGCAGCTGCGCCAGGCGCATGTCTTGCTGCACCAGGGTGGCCTGCTGGCCTTGCAGCCGCTGCTGCAGCTGCGCGTTGTCCTGCTCCAGGCGGCTGATCCGTTGCTGCGCCTGCGCCCGTTCCTCGCTGCGCTGGGTCGCGGCCGCTTCCTGGTAATGGTCGAACTGCGAGCGCACCTGCGCCAGCTGGCGGTTCAGGGCCGCGATTTCCTCGCCCCGGTCGGCCAGGCGCTGCGTCAGGCCCGCGTTGTCGCTGTGCAGGGTGGCCAGCGTGACGGCGCGGAAATGGTGTTCTTCCTTCAGTTGCGCCAGCGCGTGTTGCGTGGCGCGCAATTCCTGGGTGAGGGCGGCGCGCGCCTCCGTCAGTTTCAAGCGTTCGCTTTCCGTCTTCTTCAGTGTTTCCAGCGCCGCGTCGCGTTCGGCGCGATGCTGCTGCATGCCCGTTTCCAGCTGCTGCGCCACGTCGCGCTGCTGCTTGTCATAGACGCCGCGCATCGCTTCCATCAGTTCGGCCGGCAAGCCTGCCTCCGTTTTCACGGCGCCCGCGCCCTGGAACTCTTCCTTCCAGCGCTTGAGCAGGGGCGCGATGGTGCTCTTGCTGCCCGTGCTGCCCAGCGCTTCGCGCACATTGTCGACCGTGGGATTGCGTCCATCGGCAGCGACGAGCTGGGCTGCTTTCATAACATCAGAGTACAGAATGCCGGTGCGGGCCATGAAATCACCTATGAGCGAAATTTAGTAACGTATTACATGATACGTAATACAGCATAATATTACGATATAAATTTTCATCTTTTTTTGAAAAATATAAGGCACGATAAGATCGCTTATCGCGTGTTATGGGGGTGCTTGGCGTGCTATTCTGTGTGTCTCCCAGTACAAAACCCCGATTTCGCCGCCGCCATGCCCGATTTACCGCTCTCTAAACGCCGTGTTGCCGTGCCCAAAAGCGCCGCCTTGGCTCCCGTGCCGTTACGCGGCGCCCTCGTCGATGCCGAGCTGGCCGCGCGCCACCAGGCGTTTCTCGCTGCCGCCACGTCCGACAACACGCGCCGCACCTACCGTTCCGCCATCCGCCACTTCCAGGCCTGGGGCGGGGCGCTGCCTGCCGACGAGTCCACCGTCATCCGCTACCTGATGGCGTATGCGGACAGCCTGAACGCGCGCACGCTGGCCCTGCGCCTGACGGCCCTGTCGCAATGGCATGTGTACCAGGGCTTTGCCGACCCCGCGTCCACGCCCACCGTGCGCAAGACCCTGGCCGGCATCGCCCGCCTGCACGGCAAGCCGAAGAAGAAGGCGAGGGCGCTGCCCCTGGAAGACCTGGAACTGATCGTCGCCAGGCTGGCCGCCCTGGGCACCAACAAGGCCTTGCGCGACAGCGCCTTGCTGCAGCTGGGCTTTTTTGGCGCTTTCCGCCGCAGCGAACTGGTAAGTTTGATGCTGGAAGACATCCGCTGGGAGCCGCAGGGCCTGGTGATCACCTTGCCCCGTTCGAAAACGGATCAACTGGGAGAGGGCATCGTCAAGGCGATCCCGTTCGGCGACGGCGTCTGCTGCCCGGCCACGGCCCTGCGCGCCTGGCTGGGCGTGGCGGGCATCGCCGGCGGCCCGCTCTTGCGCACCGTCAACCAGTGGGGCCATGTGGGAGGAAAGGGATTGCACGCGAGCAGCATCAACACGATACTGGAAGGCTGTGCCCGGCTGGCCGGGCTCGATTACGTGCCGGAACTATCGAGCCACAGCCTGCGCCGCGGCATGGCCACCAGCGCCCACCGGGCCGGCGCCGATTTCCAGGCCATCAAGCGCCAGGGCGGCTGGCGCCACGACGGCACCGTGCACGGCTATATAGAAGAGGCGGGGCGCTTCGAGGAAAATGCGGCGGGGAGTTTGTTGAAGGCGAAGAAGAAGCCGCCGGCCTGAGGGTGCCCTGCAATATCTTGCAGCGGCCCGTCAGCGAACGTCCATGCGGGCGCAGCGCCCTGAGGGATTACGCAGGGACTACGTCGACACGCTCAATTTCCAGCTCGGTGGCGGAGCTTAATTGCGCCGCAATAAGAGCGCTCAGATCCACGTCCGCACCGCCGTCGGATACGTCCGCGCAGGTATCGATAATTAGCTGAAAACAGTTGTCGCGTATCTCCCGCGTATCTATATCCGGCGGTGGAGGTGCCAACAGAGCGATTTCCAGTCCAAGCGCGAAGGCGCGATACGCCGGATATTCTTCGTATTTCCCTTCCTCGTCAGGCGAGAAACTGATGCCAAGTGCCTCGGCCAGAATGACAACCGTGGCTTCGAATGGTAGCGTTGGCCGAATGTTCAGACAAGCCGTAAAGTAACTTCCGCTCTGACAATTGCGCATGCAACCTCTGGTATAAATTTAAAATAGATGATCTCTTGCCACGTCAGGTTTGGACGTCCGCTCCTGGAACTTCCTGGCATTCGAATTGAACAATCCGGGACTTTCCCGAATATGCTCGTTCAGAACTTCGAAGTTAATTCTTTTCAACGGGACGATACGAGAAACTTGGACATTGAATTCGGCCGTTCAGACCATAGGACTGCACTAATTCAAGCTGTCCAAACAGTTCGTCAATTGTGTCAATTCGGGCAACATCATACTGATCACAGTCCCGCTCACAGCAAACTTCAAGTTGAGGAAATTGGGTCAGCAAACTTACCATTGCAGATGCATAGGAATCGGCACTTGGCCAATGATAATTCCTCTGACGATCCAGCTTGGGTAGCAACTTTGCAAACCTCAAATTATCGTTGGGCGTGGCTTGGCCGAACAATATTCCATCCCAATAGCAGAGGATTTCATCCGTAGGTCCCCATTCTGATTCAAACGCTTGAATTTTCAATCGTGCACTGTCTTTCGGCAACTCGATGACCAAGATATCTGGGGTGTAACTAAACGGAGAAAAAATTTAGCCTAGAGGTCAGGAAAATATTTTTGTCCCGTATTGGGGCCGCTAACAATGGATGGCTGCTTGTGAAATGTCAGCTCATGGCCGAACTCTGCACTAGCGCCCAAGGATAACATGTTGCCAATCTGGAATGTACGTGGAAGTTCACATGCCTTGCGGGGCGGCGGCAAGAACATCCACATCATGGTCGTCAGCAACGGCGACTTCCAGTGACTGTCCGGCTAAGAGACATGGTGTCCGGGTTCAAATGCCATTCGGTGTCCAGCTTGGTGTAAGAATCGGTGTCCGGTTTGATGAGAATACTCATCGGTACGCCGACGACGGTGGCTATGGCCTAATTCCGTCTGGGGTAAGGGGCTATTACACTCTCAGTTTATTTGTGCAACAAAGCCATTATTTACGGTCCTTTTTTTGGTTTTGCATTCTCTTGTGATCCAAGAAGGTTATCCACAATGCAAATATTGTTGCGTAAAATAAGATTGCCCGTCCGGCATTTCTTTTGTGAAATGGAACTCCGGTAAAAAAGCCGCCAACGCGATCAAGAAAATCCATTATCTGGAAGAAAAATGGTTCCTTATTCCCGTTGGGACCTAGCGCAAGAAATCCTGAGGAAAGGTCCAGCAGGTAATAAACGAAGGCAAATGCGATAAAGCTGCCAACGAATGTTACTAAAAGGGAAATGCATTGATTCCATTTCATCGTCGATTTTTTGCGCAGCACCACGGCCTTCATGCCGTGGAGGCGAAGCGGAGATCCGCTTCGGTGGCTTGCTTGTCGCTCCGTTGTTGCCACCAGTAAATACTCATATCAGTCTGCACGCTGGGTAAGTTTGCTATGCTGGCCGAAGCCGGCCGTTCGGACCAGCATAGCAGGTTGTCGGATGGAAAATCTAGCGCGCCCTACGACAGACCAGATTCGACCCAAACCGGTCTGTTTTGCTTTGCCAAAGTGCACGCTCAACGACCAAATTCAGTGACGCAGAATACCAGTGTGCAATGACGAGTTAGAATGAAAAACATCTATTGACGTGCTCCTGGCATACATAGGATCAGCACAATGGGAAATACACAAAATCCGAAGCTGCCAACATCCATTTGGTTATGCGGTTTGCCAATTGGAGGTGGATAGCGACCTACCGTAATTATCCGCAGTAGTAGCCATCCCGGCCAATAAAATATACCGACAATGATTACTTCGGCGCCAACTCGCAATGCAATCTCGATTAATCCATCAAGTGCCATGGCTTTGTCTCGCTAAAATTTAAGTTGACTGGTACGAATATTGAAGAGGGGAAGTTAGTATCCGATTAGTTTAACTAGTTCATGCTCGCATTGCAAATAATCAACTTTTCCCGGAAGTGGCGGGAATCAGATTATGGCCTCCAGCGGCCCATGAGCACCGCGAAATACCTAGCGAGAAAAGTCAGGCATTGCACGTCAACGCGAACGGCTGTTCTTGGCTGCGGATTCAATCGATCAATGCAACACACTGCTCAAATCGTTGAGCCGGTGTTTGGTAGTGTAGCGTCTTCCAGCAGGCGCTGCGCCAGGCCCGTATTGCGGTGCGCGGACAGTACGCCGCCTAGCCAGCTATACAAGGAGCCATCCTCGGCGGCATATCCCAGCTTGCAGCCGGTCCTGCAGCTGCGCCAGGCTTCTGCGATGGTGCCGGGCCGTATCACGCGGCCGCTTGTTCCCGGGGACGGATGATCATGCAGGTGGCCGTCGCGTGCGCGTACACTTTACCCGCTTCGTCGCGGATCGTGCCTTCGGAAATGACCAGGTTGCGGCCAGCATTGATGACTTTGCCTTCCGCGAAGACCGTCACGTTGAAGGGCAGGGGACGGCACATCTTGATGTTCAGGTCCGTCGTGCCGTAGCTTTCGCCGGCCGGCAAGACCGTATGCGTGGCGCAGCCCGTGACCGTGTCGAGCACGGTGGCGGCGAAACCGCCGTGCACGCCGCCCATGGGATTCGTGTGGTTTTCATTCGCCGTGGCCGTGAAGATGACTCTGCCGTGCTCGATCGTGTGCGCATCCATGGGCATGGTCTTGGAAATGCCGGGCCGGGGGAACAGGCCTTGCGCGAACGCTTGCATCAGTTGCAAGCCGGTCATGTCGTTGGGGTGCATGGTAACTCCTGTAGGGTGATGGTCAGGTTAAATGTCTTGCTTGAAACGCAGGCGCGAGGCGTGCAGCAGGAAGCGGGCGACGATGGCCAGCTCTTCCTCGCTGAAGCCTAGCTTCAGTTGTTCATTCAGGCTGTCGAGCAGGGGCAGGGCGGCCGCCAGCACCTCGCCCCCCTTGGCCGACATGTGCAGGGTGCCGGCACGCGCGTCGAGCGCCGACTGGCCGCGCACGATCAGGCCGTTTTCTTCCATGCGCGCCACCAGGCCCGTCACGGCCGAATTTTTCAGCTGCAGCGCCCGCCCCAGATCCTTCAATTGGCAGCCTTCCTCGCCCTTCAGGGCAAACAGGGCGACGACTTGCGTGCCGGAAAAGCCCAGCTCACTGGTGAAAACGGCATCGGCCGAGCGGAACAGGTTCTGGCGCGCCAGGTTGAGCAGGTTGAACAGGCGCGGCGAACGCTCGCCCAGCGGGCAGGCGGCATCGGGAAGGTCGGATTGGGGCGAGGTATTGGTACGCATGCGAAATATACTACTACGTATGCGTAATAAATCAAGCGACTCTTTTCAGTCGCTCTGGTGGCGCCCCACGTAGCGGGCGCGGGGCCGTATCAGTGCCGCGCTGGCGGCCTGCTCGGCGGCATGCGCGATCCAGCCGGCCGAGCGGGCCAGCGCAAACACGCTCATGCCCGCGCCCTCGGGCCAGCCGAACGCCAGTTCCATCGCTGCCAGCGCCAGGTCAGCATTCGGGCGCGCATCGAGCAGCTGGCCCGCCGCCGCGCAAACGGCCAGGATGGCGGCCAGATGGGGGTGTCCGGGCGACAGCGCCGACAGGCGTTCCAGCAGATACACGGCGCGCGGGTCGCCGCCTGGATACAGCGGGTGGCCGAAGCCGGCAAATTCCGGGGCGATGGTCTGGTAATAGGCGACGATGGCGGCCCCGGCATCCGGCGCGGCCAGCGCCTGCGTCAACATGCGCCGCGCCGCCGCACTGCCGCCGCCGTGCCTGCCGCCAGACAAGGCCGCCAGCCCGGCCATCAGCGCGGCGGGCAGACTGGCGCCCGTCGAAGCGACACAGCGCACGGCAAACGTGGACGCGTTCAATTCATGGTCGGCCAGCAAGACGAGCGCCGCGCGCAGCAGTTCAGTTTGCTCTACATCGGCTTGCCACGCCCGGGCCAGTTGCAAGTGCAGCGGCAGTGCGGACGGCGCCGTGCTGAGCAGGGCGGCGGCCAGCAGGCGCATCAGGGCCGGGCCGGAGTGCAGCATGTCCGCTGACACTGGCATGGATGACAGCATGGCCATGGCGCACATGGCGCGCGCCAGCGGGGCCGCATCGGGCGCGCCGGCCAGCCCTTGCCGCAGGACAGGGATTTCTTGCTGAAAATAGTCGTTCAGGCCATCGTCCCACAACAGGCCGGCAGTCGCTTCCAGCGTCGCGGACTCGGCCAATGCTGTCGCATCGCAGCCCCGGTACAGCAGTCGTCCATCAAGAATGTGGGAAATTTGCGTCTCCAGCACGGGCAAGCCCCAGTGCATGGCGGCCACGGCTGTCTGGCCACCGCGTTTGGCGTCGTTCTTGCGCGCCGCCAGGCGCAGCACGTCTTCCCGCGGATAGCGCTTGCGGCGCGATGCACCGTGGCTGACGGAAGCGAGCAAACCCCGGCTCACATAGGCATACAGGGTGGGCAGGCTGACGTTCAAGAGGCGCGCAGCCTCGGCAGCGGACAGATCGTTGTTCATGGCGGCCATTGTAGCGGCTGCCACTTTATATTGATTGATGGAATCAAGATTGACGGGCCGGACGGCGCGTCACTAGACTCATGCCTTTCCAGGAGTCTTCATGAGCATATTTACCATCCGCACCCTGCGCCCCGGCGATGCCGCGCCCTTGCTGGCCTTCGAGCAAGCCAACCGGGCCTGGTTCGAGCGCCATATCGACCGGCGCCCGGACGATTTTTACAGCGTCGACGGCGTCCATGCCCACGTCGCGCAATGCCTGGACCAGCACGCACAGGGACGCATGCACCCCTGCGTCATCGTGGATGAATACGGGCAACTGATCGGGCGGGCCAACCTCAAGGACATTGAGCGGGAGCAAGGCGTAGCCGAAGTCGGCTACCGCATCGGGGAATTACAGGCGGGAAAAGGGCTGGCCACGGCCGCGCTGCGCCATCTGATTGATCTGGCGCAAGGCGAATGGCGGCTGGCGAGCCTGAGCGCCTACGCCATCGACGGCAATGCGGCGTCGATCCGGATGCTGGAGCGCTGCGGTTTCGTGCAGGGAATGGCCGTGCCCGATATCGCCATCGTGGAAGGCAAGGTTGTCGATGGCCATGCCTATGCGCTGGAGTTGCGCTCGGCTGGGGTAGACTCTGCCCTGTGATAAACAAGCAAAGTTGACAGAGATGAATCATGAAGGCGCAAAACGCATCGTTGTCATCGGCGCCGGCATCGTCGGCGCGTCGCTCGCCTACCACCTGGCCAGCAAGGGCGCACAAGTCACCGTGGTCGAGGCGGGCGGCATCGCGTCCGGCGTGACGGGCACCTCGTTTGCGTGGATTAACACGTCCTGCGCGGGGATTGATCCCATCGCGGCCCTGCGCGGCGGCGCCATCGCGGCCTGGCGCCGGCTGGAAACGCAGGTGCCGGGCTTGACGGTACGCTGGCATGGCGCCTTGTCGTACGGCACGCAGGATGGGCGCGTGTCGCCCGCATCCATCGTGATAGACCGCGCGCACATCGCCCGGCTTGAACCGCAACTGCGGCGGCCGCCGCAACAGGCTATCCACGAGCCGGAGCAGGGCGCCCTCGACGCCGTTGCCGCCACCCACGCCTTGCTGGCGGCGGCCCAGGCGCTCGGTGCGACGGTCCGCACGCACACGCCCGTGCTGGGTTTTACCGTCCGGGACGCGCAGGTGACTGGCGTGGAAACGGTCGCGGGCCTTATCGAGGCCGACATGGTCGTGCTGGCGGCAGGCACGGGCACGGCCAGCCTGGCGGAAAAGCTGGGCGCCAGCCTGCCGATCCACGCCTCGCCCGCCATCTTCCTGCGCTACCAGGCGCCGCCGGGCCTCGTGCGCGGCATCATTTCCAGCCATGCAATGGAAGTGCGGCAAGCCGAGGACGGGACCATGCTGGCGGCGGAAGATTATGTGGGCGACTCGCCGGAAAACCAGCCCGCCGCCATGGCGCTACGCACGGCCAGCGCGATCCGGGACGAACTGGAGGGGGCGCAGGCCATCGCGCCGGAATTCGCGGGCGTCGGCCTGCGCCCCATGCCCGCGGACGGCGTACCCGTCATCGGCTATCTGCCGCAGGTGGGCGGCGCGTACGTGTGCGCCATGCATCCGGGCGTCGTGCTGGCGGCCATCGTGGGCCAGCTGGCCAGCGGGGAAATCGTCGACGGCCAGCCGGCGGCGGCCCTGGACGCGTGCCGGCCCGCGCGTTTCCTGGCGTGCTGACTGTTAAGGCACGGCTACCGCGAAAACGGGCAGGACGAACGGCGCCGGCTCGTGCGCATCGCCGTCCTCCGACGGCGCCTGCATGAACTCCTCGTTGCGCCAGTCCCCGTTCACCACGCGCTCGGCGATCAGCGCCAGATCCTGCGTTTCGCGCAGCGTGCAGCGAAACGGCAGCCGCCCATGCGAGCGCGACACCAGGCTGAAGCGCAGCTGGCGGCATTGCGCATCGTGCCAGCAATAGAACAGCATGTCTTCTCCCTTGAGCGCGCTGCGGCGCGCCGCGATCACCTCACCAATGAAGGCAACGATATCGGCCGCATGGATCTGCGGCGTTTCCTCGTCCGTGGGCGAAAAGCTCCACATATTGGTCCTGGCTTCGTGATTGATGTCGTCTGGATCAATCTCGACGGCATCGTCTTTTGCCATGGTGAGCCAGTTGCTGAGCACCGTTGATAGCGTCATGTCAATCTTTCTATTTTCGTGCGTGCAAGCGGCTAGCCGCCCAAGCGGTGGCGGCGTAGCCACTCATCGGCAACATCGCCCATGGTTTTCGCGGCGCCGTCGCGTATCCAGGCCATGAAATCGCGGTCGAATTGGAATTGCGGCCCGCACTGGGCAAGCAGGAAGCGCCTGACATTCTGCGTATTCCTGTAGTGCCCATCGACAACAGTGTGGCGGGAAATAGTTCCGCCGTGCCAATCGAATTCCATGCTGTTTTCCCTTTGCAGCGTTCCCTTGAATGGCCAGAGCATGCCATGCCATGCCAGATCATGGGGGCCGGCGCGCCGACTGTCCAGCCGTCTCACCCCCTCGGCCCATCCGCCAGCAACTCCGCCAGCCTGTGCGTCAGCCACAAACTCGTCTCGCTCAGCTTCTTGCCATGGATAGCCAGCCGCCGCACCGGCAGCCTGGATAAAGCGAGCGCAGGGCAGGGCACTTCCTGCAGATAGCCCTTGTAATTGTCATAATTGGCGATATTCAGCGGCAGGATCGCCCAGCCCAGCTCGTCGGCGACCATTTCCGCGATGCTGTAGAAACTGTCGGAGAACCAGACGGCGGGGCTGAACGCGTGTTCGCGGTTCAGCTCGGAATCCATGATCAGCTGGCGGTAGCGGGTCAGCTCGTTGCGGCTCACTTCCTGGCCGTGCGCCATGGGGTGGCCCTTGGCCACGAACACGCCTTGCGCCACGCTGCCGATGTGCTGCTGTTCCAGCACGGGAGAGATCGGGCCACGGTCGAAGTGGAAGGCCACGTCGGCTTGCTGCTGCTCCACGTATTGCGCCACCTCGGACGCCGTGGCGTTGAGCATCACCAGTTCCAGCGCCGGGTAGCGCGCCGCCAGCTCTTTTACCAAAGTGCCGATGGCCAGGTAGGGCAGGGCTTCGTCCAGCGCCAGGGTCAGCTGCGCTTCGGGCGCTTCGCTCAGCAGTTGGGCGCGCAGCTGCAAGCGCTCGGCCTGGCGCAGCAGTTCGCACGCTTCCAGGTGCATCACCTTGCCCGCCTCCGTCAGCACGGCGCTGCGGCGCGAACGGTCGAACAGTTCCACGCCGAATTCCGCTTCCAGCAAGCCGATCGAAGTGCTGACCACCGATTGCGCGCGGCCCAGCCGGCGCGCCGCACCCGAGAAAGAACCGGCCGCGACAGCCGCCTCAAAGTAACGCATTTGTTCCAAAGTCCATTGCACGGCATCCACCTATCTGTTTTACAGATGGATTTTAACTTGAATGCCATCCAGGGGCGACATAAAATGCTTTTACTAATTCAATAACATGAGATCCGCCATGAAAAACGCCCAAACCCTTACCCCCGCCATCAGCTTCAGCTGGTGTCACGACGCGAGCGCCGAAGATGCGCTGTGCAAGCTCTACCTTGACAACGTCAGCGCCGACTATATCTCGCATTCGGAGCTGCAGGGCGAACGCGCCGACGCGCCGGGCAACTGGCGCGCGGACTTGCCGGAAGTCATACGCGGCGAAATCCGCGCCGCCCTGTCGCACGACTGGGCGCATGGCGATTCGACCCTGCTGGCCGTCGCCACTGCCGGCGACGCCATCGTCGGCATGGCCTTGGTGTCCATCGATACGCGCCAGCGCGCCTCGAAATCGTTCGCCGCGCTGGACGACCTGGTCTTGCTGCCTTCCGTGCGCGGCAGCGGCATCGGCAGCCTGCTGGTGGAGTGGGTGGCCGATGAGTTGCGCAACCACGGCATCGCCCGCTTGTTCCTCGAATGCGGCGCGCACAACCTGACGGCGCAACAATTCTTCCAGGGCCGCCGCTTCAAGCAAGTGTCCGTCGTCATGCTGCGCGAACTCGACGCAGCCACAGCGAGTGCCGCCGTGGATGACAAGGATGGCGACCGTGGCTGACGCCCGCCGCCCCCGACAAGGCCAGGCCCGTGGCAGCCTGGAACGTAAATATTTGCGCAGCACCCGTTTCATTCACACCGATAGTTGTTAAAAGTTACACTAAAATCCATGAGTTGTTTATGCATCCAATGAAAAAATGGCTGACGCTGGCCATCGTCTCCAGCGCCCTGTTCCTAATCGTGGTCGACATGACCGTGCTCTACACCGCCTTGCCCGCGCTGACGCGCGACTTGCAGGCCACTTCCTCGCAAAAACTGTGGATCATCAACGTCTACGCGCTGGTCGTCTCCGGTCTGTTGCCCGGCCTCGGCACCCTCGGTGACCGCTTGAGCCACAAACCCGTTTTCCTGGCCGGCCTGGCCGTGTTCGGCATCGCCTCGCTGTGCGCCGCGTTTTCGCCCGCCGCCGAATGGCTGATCTTTGCCCGCGTGCTGCTGGCCATCGGCGCCGCCTTGATGATGCCGGCCACCCTGTCCATCATCCGCCTGACCTTTACGGACAACCGCGAGCGCTCGTTCGCCATCGGCGTGTGGGCGGCGATTGCCTCCGGCGGCGCCGCGTTCGGCCCCGTGCTCGGTGGTTTCCTGATGGAACATTACTGGTGGGGTTCCGTCTTCCTGATCAACGTGCCCATCGTGCTGCTGACCCTGGTATTGGCCACCGTCATCCTGCCGAAACGGGCCGGTAACCGCGACAAGCCGTGGGACTTGAAGGGTTCGCTGCAAATCATGATGGGTCTGCTTGGCGGCGTGTATGCGATCAAGGAGCTGGGCAAGTCGCAGCCCTCGTATGCGCTGGCCGCCGCCTCGTTTGCCGTGGGCGCCTTCTTCATGCTCAAATTCGTGCGTCGCCAGAAGCGCCAAGCCAGGCCGCTGATCGACTTCGCCCTGTTCCGCGAACTGCCGTTTTCCAGCGCCGTGGCCGCCGCCATGGTAGCGTCCGCCGCCCTGATCGGCATGGAACTGGCGCTGAGCCAGCACATGCAGCTGGTGCGCGAGCTGTCGCCGCTGGAAGCGGGCTTGCTGCTGCTGCCGCTGCCGCTGGCGTCCGTGTTTGCGGGACCGCTGACGGGTTTCATGCTGCCGCGCGCCGACAAGGCCAAGGTCCTGTGGGGTTCGCTGCTGCTGTCCGGCATCGGCATGGCATCGTATCTGCTGCTGCATGACGCCGCCGTCTCGGCCCAGGTGGCCAGCCTGGTGATCCTGGGCCTGGGCCTGGGCGCCGTCATGACGGCCGCATCGAGCGCCGTGATGCTCAACGTGGCTCCCCAGCAAGCCGGCATGGCCGCCTCGATCGAGGAAGTGTCGTACGAGCTGGGCGCCGTGATCGGCGTGACGGTGCTGGGCACCATCATGTCAGCCGTCTACAGCGCCACCCTGGTGATTCCGGAAAGCGCGGGCCTGCTGCCGAACGCCCATGACACCCTCGATGCGGCGCTGCTGGCCGCAGAACAGTTGCCGGCCGAACTGGGCTTGCAAGTGTCGGAACTGGCCCGTTCGGCCTTCGACAAGGCATTTATTGTCGTGCTGGCAACCGCTTCCACCATCCTGCTGGTGGCCGCCGCCGCCATCCGCCATTTGCATCTGCGGGCACGCCGCGCCGCCTGATTGCCCCCTTGGGGCCAGGGAAAATGCTGACGCCGCCATGAGTGGCGGCGCCGGCACGATTCGGTTTTGGACGAACGGTCAGACGCAAGACAGTAGGATCAGACACCAAGCAATAAAATTGACACGCGTGAGCCCGGCGGCCATGCTGCGGGAACGGTCGCTATCGGCCAGAAGCAGCCATTGAGAACAGAGTGACAATGCGTGAGAATTCCGCCTTGGTAATTCGCTATGCTCTGTTGCCGCTGTCGGCCAGGAGCGGACCTTCGCCGACTGGCAGCTTCGGGCTGACGGCAAATTCATAATTATCGGGAGTTCTATATGGATGGCGAGCAGCTCGTAGA
>NZ_FTMV01000034.1 GCF_900156175.1 Janthinobacterium sp. TND4EL3 | reverse complement strand
GAAATCGAGGGTTTG
Organism: Janthinobacterium sp. TND4EL3; assembly: GCF_900156175.1. Taxonomy (GTDB): domain Bacteria; phylum Pseudomonadota; class Gammaproteobacteria; order Burkholderiales; family Burkholderiaceae_D; genus Janthinobacterium. The sequence goes on along the minus strand of NZ_FTMV01000034.1, from coordinate 26,675 downwards.
TCCCGTGCGGTCGCGCGCCACCAGGATGCAGACTTGTTCACTGGAAATGCCGCGCTGGCGGGCGTGGCCGCCCCGGCGGCATCCCTTTTCCGATTCCAGCAGATACAGCTCGTCGGCCTCGGCGATGCCATGCAGGCACAGCGGCCGGTCCGTCCTGGCGAGCGTCAAAAACCGGTGGCGCCAGCGAAAGGTGGTGTTGCGGTGCACGCCCAGCTGGTTTGCTGCCTTGCGCACGGAAGCCGATGCCAGCAGGCAATCGGCGTAGGCTAGCCACAGCGATTTATGGCGCAGGCGCGCCAGCGGCGTGCCGGTGAGCGCATTGAAGGTGCGCCCGCACGGCACGCAGCGGTAGCGCTGCAGTCCGTGCGCATGACCGTGCCGGTGAGCATGGCTGCTGTGGCAGGCGGGACAAGCCAAATGCGGCTGTGCCACGCTTTCAAGCAATGCGACGGTGGCGTCGTGTGGCGTGTTGCCACGCAGCAGGGCGATCCCTGCCTGCCGCTGGCGGCGGCTCAGCTGGGCAAACTGCGCGATAAAACGGATCCATTTGGCGTGCTGCATGGAAGGCTCCTGTTTGTCTGATATAGACAGTCAGACAGCCGGGGCAGAGCAAAATTCCTGGCGTTCCCCTACTTAACGGAGACAGAGCCAAAAAAAAACGCCGCGACAGGAAACCTGTCGCGGCGCCAAAGGAGACCGATCGGTTGGGCCGATCAGATCAGGAAAAAATGCTCAGGCGCTGGCCTGTGCTGCAGGCATGGCCGCCGCCTTGGGCGAGGGGCGCTGCGCCAGCAAGACCACGGCGGCCAGCACCATGGCGCCGCCCAGTAATTGCGTGCCGCTGACGGATTCCTTCAGCAGGGTCACGCCGAAGGCCATCGTGATGACGGGCTCGAAGGTGGAAATGATGGACGCCTTGGCCGCGCCGATCTGCGCCACGCCGGCAAAGAAGGCCGCAATGGCGATGGCCGTCGAAAACAGGGCGATGGCGCTGACGGCCAGCCAGCCCGTCGCCGTGCCCGGGAAGGAAACACCTTGCCACAAGGCGATCGCGCTGTTCGACAGGCCAGCCGTGCCCAAAATCACGACGCAAGCGGCCAATGGGTGAATATTCTCGCGGCTTTTCGACAGGCTGTTGCCAAACAGAATGTAGACGGCGTACACGCCGGCCGCCATCAAGGCCAGGGCGATGCCGATGGGCTGGCCCTGCAGCTTGCCGCCCAGGGTGATGGCCATGCCGGCAATGGCCAGCGCCATCAGCACCAGCATGCGCCGGTCCAGCTTTTCCCAGCCCAGCGCCAGCGCCAGGATCGTCACCAGCACCGGATACACATACAGCAGCATGCCGCACAGGCCGCTGCTGGCATACATCAAGGCATTGAAATAGCCTTGCGACTGGGCCGTGTACATCAGCCCCATCAGCATGTAGCCGGCCAGCAGGCGGCCGCGCGGCAGGCGCCAGCCACCGAGCCACACGAGCGGCAGCAACAGCATGGCGGCGATGACGAAACGCAAGGCCAGCATGGTCGACGGATTGACCCCGGACGCATAGGCCGCCTTGGCAAACACGGCGGAACTGCCGAAACCGGCGGCCGACAACAACACCAGCGCAACGGCGCGGCGATCAGACATGACTAAACCTCTTTCAGTAACACCTGGGTAAACCTGCTGCGCGTCGCGCTTTGCGGCCGGCGATGCTCACCGCCTCGGCGGCCCCGTACAAGTACGGTTGCGCTTCTCAGCCACAAATCACTGCCGTTCGCGACGGTTTCCCAGGCGTTGTAAATATAAATAAATGGCAAGGCTGGAAGATAATGCATGCGTGAATCCTATTGCGGGTCGTTTCACGCATAAGCGGCATCATATTCGCTTGCGCAAAATGAAACAAACCAATATTCTTCACGGATAGGCCGAATTTTACTGAGGCTCAATTCCCTGGAAGACTGCCATGTCACGTCCCTTGCCACCGCTCGCCGCCCTGCACGCCTTCGAGGCGGCTGCCCGCCATGAAGGTTTCCAGCGCGCGGGCGAAGAATTGCACGTCTCGGCCGGCGCCATCGGCCACCATGTCAAACAGCTCGAAGCGTGGCTGGGCATCGTCCTGTTCCAGCGCCTGCCGCGCGGCGTGGTGCTCACCAGCGCCGGCCAGCGCTATGCGGCCTCGCTGGGGCCGATCCTCAACCAGCTGGCCGATGTGTCCGAACAGGCGCGGCGCCAGGGCGACGACAAGGTGGTGACGGTGACGGCCACCAGCTCGCTCGTCTCGCGCTGGCTGATGCCGCGCCTGGGCCGGCTGCGCGACCGCTACCCGCAGATCGAACTGCGCGTGCTGGCGTCCATGCACCCGGTCGACCTGGCGCGCGACGGCGTGGACGTGGCCATCCGCCTGGGACCGGGCCGCTATCCGGGCCTCAAAGTCGATTTACTCATGGAAGAATGGTTTTCCGCCGTCTGCAGCCCCGATTTCCGCGCCAACGCGGCCAGCCTGCGCCAGCCCGCCGACCTGCTGCGCTATCCGCTGCTGCACGACGAGCCGGAAGTGCACCTGCCCGGCGAAATCGACTGGACGCGCTGGCTGCACAGCTGCGGCGTGCATTACAGCGGCAATAGCGGCAACAGCGGCGCGCGCTTTTCACACACCTATCTATGCCTGGACGCGGCCGCCAGCGGCCAGGGCGTGGCCATCGCCGCCAGCCCCCTGATCGGCGACGACCTGCGCTCGGGCCGCCTGGTGCGCGTCTTCGAACACGCGGTGCGCGGCCCCCACTGCTATTATCTGCTGCGCTCGCCCCAGGCGGAAACGCGGCCCCTCGTGCATGCGTTCTGCGAATGGCTGATCGCCGAGGCGCGCGCCGACCAGGAAACCGTCTGGCCCACCGTGGAGACAGCATGACGACACACGAACTGGCGCGCAGCGCCGACTATATTGTGCAGCACGAATACGAACAGGCCAGCGTGACGGCCGCCGATGGGCGTCACGCCAGCCTGGGCGAATTCTATGGCGACCCGGCCGTGGCCTTGATCGATATCAATGAGCAATGGTGCGCCGTGGCGGGCGAGGGATTGGTGCTGTGCCGGCTGAAGCAGCCGTTCGGCCAGTGCGTGGAATATTTCCGCCAGCCAGGCGAAGTGCGCTGGATCACGGCTTTACGGCAAACGGGACCGTTTGCGCTGGAGTGGCGGGACGAGGATGGGGCTTGGCACAGCCTCGATTTCGACTTTGAAACGATTGTAACGGAAACTTCGCGACGCCCCGCAAAACCGTAGCGAGCGGAAGGGAGAGGTGGCTAAGAAGCGCAACCGTACGAAGGTACGGTGAGCATCGCAGGCCGCCTATACCGACGCGCAGCAGGTTTTGCGAGGCGTCTTCACATCACAGCTTGATAAAGTGCTCGCGGTAGTACTTCAATTCTTCGATCGATTCCAGGATATCGGCCAGCGCCGTGTGCTTCTGGTGTTTCTTGAAACCGGTGGCGATTTCCGGCTTCCAGCGCTTGCACAGCTCTTTCAATGTCGATACATCAACATTGCGATAGTGGAAGAATGCTTCCAGCTTCGGCATGCCGCGCACCATGAAGCGGCGGTCCTGGCCTATGGTGTTGCCGCACATGGGCGACTTGCCTGCCGGCACGTATTTCTTCAGGAACGCGATCAGTTCCGCTTCCGCCTGCGCTTCCGTCACGGTCGACGCTTTCACCTTGTCGATCAGGCCCGAGCGGCCGTGCGTGCCCTTGTTCCAGGCATCCATCTTGTTCAGGGTTTCATCCGACTGGTGAATCACGAACACGGGGCCTTCGGCCAGCAGGTTCAAGTGCATGTCCGTCACCACCACCGCCACCTCGATGATGCGGTCGGTATCGGGCTCCAGGCCCGTCATTTCCATGTCGACCCAGACCAGGTTCATTTCGTTGGGACGTGCGGGCACGGTGGGTGCGGGGGTGGATGCAGCTAAGTCGGTCGCTTGTGACATAATTCTCTCTTGGCCTAATCAAACTAAATAATCAGCCATTTTCTCACAGGCACAGAATGTATTCACTCGCGTTTTCGATTTTGTTTGTTTCCGTCCTCGTTTTGACCCTGGCCGTGCGCTTCTGGCTCGCTTCGCGGCAGATCCGCCACGTGCTGGCCCACCGCGCCGCTGTCCCGCCCGAATTCGCGGAAAAAATCCCGCTGGCCGCGCACCAGAAGGCGGCCGACTATACGGTGGCCAAGACCAAGTTCGGCCTGCTGACCCTGCTGGTCAACTATGCCGTGCTGATCGGTTTTACCTTGCTGGGCGGCCTGCAATGGCTGGCGCTGCACCTGAATGAATGGATGGGCGCCGGTTCGCCCATGCTGTATCAGATCGGCCTGATCGCCGCCTTTGCCGTCATTTCCGGCCTGATCGACCTGCCCTTCGACTATTACCGCCAGTTTGTGCTGGAACAACGTTTCGGCTTCAACACCATGGCGCGCAAGCTGTTCTTCACCGACATGCTCAAGGGCGTGGGCCTGGGCGCGGCCATCGGCTTGCCGCTGATCTGGGTCGTGCTGACCCTGATGGCGAAAAGTGGCGGCCTGTGGTGGCTGTACGCGTGGTTCGTCTGGAGCGGCTTCCAGCTGCTGATGATGGTGCTGTTTCCTACCGTCATCGCCCCCCTGTTCAACAAATTCACGCCGCTGGCCGACGAAGCGCTGAAAAGCCGCATCGAAGGCTTGATGCAGCGCGTCGGCTTCGCCTCGAAAGGCTTGTTCGTCATGGATGGCTCGAAGCGCAGCGCCCACGGCAATGCGTATTTCTCGGGCTTTGGCGCCAACAAGCGCATCGTCTTCTTCGACACCCTGCTGTCGCGCCTGGCGCCGCAGGAAATCGAGGCCGTGCTGGCGCATGAACTGGGCCACTTCAAGCTCAAGCACATCGTCAAGCGCATCGCCATGATGTTTGTCATCTCGCTGGGCTTTCTGGCACTGCTGGGCTTCCTGAAATCGCAGCCGTGGTTCTATGCGGGCCTCGGCGTCGACCCTGTCGCGCTGGCATTGACGGGCCAGCCGACGGACGCGCTGGCCCTGCTGCTGTTCATGCTGGCCTTGCCGGTATTCACTTTCTTGCTGGGACCGCTGACCTCGCTCAGCTCGCGCAAGCACGAATTCGAAGCCGACGCCTTTGCCGCCACGCACACGCAGGCGGACGATCTGGTGTCGGCGCTCGTGAAGATGTACGAAGACAATGCGTCGACCCTGACGCCCGACCCGCTGCACTCGGCCTTCTACGACAGCCACCCGCCGGCCAGCGTGCGCATCCGCCACCTGAAAGGAGCCGCAGCATGAGTACGCCAACGACACTGCAAGAGCTGGCCCAACTGTCCTGCACGCCACGCCAGCACGCGCTGGGCGACACCGGCGTCGCCACCCTGCACGCGCTGCTGCCGCAATGGACCGTGCGACAAGGCAAGCTGTGCCGCGACTACGGCTTCAAGAATTACTACCAGACCCTGGCGTTCGTGAACGCCCTGGCCTACATGACCCATACGCAAGACCACCATCCGGAGCTCATCATTACTTACAAAACCTGCGCCGTGCGCTACGACACGCATTCGGTCAACCAGGGCGCTGGCGGCCTGTCCGAAAACGACTTCATCTGCGCCGCCAAGGCCGACCTCATCTTCCAGAGCAGCCAGGTGGCCCCATGAGCGAAGGCAAGTTGACAGGCGTCATCATCGCCGCCCACGGCCGCCACTACCTGGCCGACGTGGATGGCGCCAAGCTGCAATGCGTGACACGCGGCAAGAAAACCAATGTGGCCGTGGGCGACATCGTGCACCTGACGCGCACCTCGAACGACCAGGCCGTCATCGACCGCATCGAGGAACGCAAGACCCTGCTGTACCGTTCGGACCAGTACAAATCGAAGCTGCTGGCGGCCAACCTGACGCAGCTGTTCATCGTCGTGGCGACGGAGCCGGGCTTTGCCGACGACCTGATCTCGCGCTCGCTGGTAGCGGCCGACGCGGCCGGCATCGAGGCGCGCATCATCCTGAACAAGACGGACGTGACGGCCTCGCTGGAGCGCGCCCGCGAACGCCTGCTGCCGTATTCCTCGATGGGCTATCCCGTCGATGAAGTGTCGGCGCGCGCCGAGCCGGAACACGCCGTGGCCACGCTGGCGCCGCTGCTGGCGGGCCAGTCGTCGATCCTGATCGGCCAGTCGGGCATGGGCAAGTCATCCCTGATCAACCTGCTGGTGCCGGACGCCGACATCGCCGTGCGCGAAATCTCGGCCGCGCTCGACACGGGCAAGCACACGACGACCTTCACGCGCCTGTACAAGCTCGACGAACTGGGCGCCAACAGCTCCATCATCGATTCGCCCGGCTTCCAGGAATTCGGCCTGTACCACTTGTCCGAAGGCATGCTCGAACGGGCCTTCCGCGAATTCCAGCCCTACCTCGGCGGTTGCAAGTTCTACAATTGCCGCCACCTGATCGAGCCGCAGTGCGCCATCCTGCAAGCCTTGTCCGAAGGCAAGATCGCCAAGATGCGCCATACCCTGTATGGCCAGCTGCTGCACGAATCGGCGCAGACGCTGTATTAAGCAGTTGCCCCACACAAATATAGCAACAGAAAAAGCCCGGCTGACAAAATTTAATTTCTCAGCCGGACTTGCCTGCCGACTTTAATCCCAAAACCATTCGGTCGCCGTTTTATGCGCTTCATCGCATGAAACCCGCTATCCATCGCCTGCCGCTGGCGATGGCCAGGCGCGTTTGCTAACTTGACACCAGTCCCTGCCGGAAACCTGCCAGCGACCACGCGATCTAACTCTCATAATCCAGCCATCCTGATCGAAGGTGAATGTCATGCATGCCAAACGCCCCCTCCCCATCGTCCTTGCCATCTTCGCGCTGGCCAGCGCCGCCGCCCAGGCCCAGACGGCAGCCTCGCCGCCGGCCACGGACAGCGTGCGCGTCTCGACCGGCGCCTACTACCACGTTACAGCACAGGAAGCCCTGAGCATAGAACAGCAGTACCGCCTGTCGAATGGACAACGCATGGAAATCCATGAATCGGATAACCATTTCTACAGCCGCCTGATAAGCGACCATGAACTCCAGGAAAAGCCCGCCGTGGAAATCTACCCCACCGGCCCTGGCCGGTTCGCCAGCAAACGGGGCGCGACCTTCGTCTTCAGCAATGAAGGCGAGCACGTGGTGATCGACGACGCCCAGCTGCTGCCGGGCCTGCGCATGCCGGCCGCCATGCGCAGCGCCAGTACCGTTTCCGGCAGCGCCGGCATCCGCCTCGTGTCGCGTTAGGCGCAGCCGCTCACGTGTGGCACGGCGGGCAGGCAACGCCCCGCCGTGGCGCCGGCGCGCGACGCACAATTCAGTCCTGCAAGCTGAACAATTCCCCTGAATGCAGCTTACAATGCCATGACGCATGGCCTGTCCCGTCGCAGGCTGGCGCCACTGTTTGCAGGGAGTATGCTCGAATGGAAATGTTCGCGCTCGAACATGACGTAGCGCAATGGGAAAGCGCCTTGCTGCCGCTGCGCGGTGCCGGGCGCGTCCCGCTGCTGCTGTTGCTGTCCTGGCATTTGCGCCAACGTGATTGCGCTAGAGCAATGCAGCTGAGCGCGGAAGCCCATTTGCTGCTGCCGCTGGCCGGCCTGGACACGGCCGCACTGGAACAGGCGCGCGCGCGCCTGCAGCTGGTGCAGGCAGAAGTGGCATGGCTGCAAGGTTCACTCGATGCGGCAGAAACCCAGGCCCTGGCCGCGCACGCCACCTTGTGCGCGCACGGCAACAGCGCCGCCTGCGCCGACGCCCACTGGCTGCTGTCCTCGATCGCCGTCGACCGGGGCGACCACGTGCGCCGCGACGCCGAACTGCAGGCGGCTGCCGAGCAGGCGCGCCGCGCCGGCGATCCCATGCGCGCCAGCCTGGCCGACGCGGCCACGGCGCGCTGGGCCGTCCTGGGCGATGCGCCCGCCGCCCAGGCCCGCTGGAGCAGGCAATTCCAGGCCGATGGCGGCAAGCTGCCCGCGCCGCTGGCCACCTGGGTACACGATTTCCATGGCCTGCTGGCCCACCGCTCGCGCGACCTGGGCACGGCCGCCGGCCACTACATGCAAAGCTATGAGGCGGCGCTGGAAAGCGGCCAGCTGCGCGGCGCCATCACGGCCGCCATCAATATCGGCGATTGTTTCGCCAGCCTCAACGACCACGAATCGGCTCTCGAATGGATGCAGTGCGCGCTCGACCTGGCGCGCCCGACAGGCTGGCCCCGCAGCATCGGCGCTTGCCAGACGCATGCGGCCGAAACCTTGCGCAAGCTGGGGCGCCTGGGCGCCGCCGAGGAATTGCTGCGCGAGGCGCTGCAGACCCTGGCGCCCGTTACCGGTGCGCGCACCTATGCCAACGCCCTGCTGCACCTGGGCGAACTGAGCCTGGACAAGGGCGACTACGACACGGCACTCGACGCCTTCAGCCGCCTGGCGCAGCGCGCCGAAGCACTGGGACAGGCCGATTTCCGCAGCATGGCGCAGCGCGGCAGCGCGCACGCGCTATCCTACCTGGACCGCCCCGACGAAGCGCACCAGGCGGCGCAGCGGGCGTGCCAGATGGCCGTCGCGCAGGGCGACGCCATGCACCAGGTGGCGGCGCTGCGCGTGCTGGCCATGCTGCATGCGCGCCATGAACTGCCGCCGCCGCCCAACATGGCCGAGCGCAATCCGGCCCTCCACTATCTGCACCAGGCGCTGCAGGTAGCCGCCTCCATCGACGGCTATACCCCGCCCGGCGAACTGCTCGATGCGCTGGCGCGCGAATATGCGCACGCGGGCGACTATGCGCGCGCCTACGATATCGCCCTCGATGCGGGCATGGCGCGCGAAAAAAGCCACACCCAGCAGGCGAACAACCGCGCCACGGCCATGCAGGTCTACCACCAGACGGAACACGCGCGCTCGGAAGGCTATCACCACCGAGAACTGGCCGCCTCCGAGGCGCGCCGCGCCGAAGTGCTGCAGCAGACCAGCGACACGCTGGAGCGCCTGTCGGCCATCGGCCAGGAAATCACCACCCACCTCGACGCCGGCGCCGTGTTCCAGGTGCTGGACCGCCATGTGCATGCATTACTTCCAGTCAACACCTTCGCCGTCTACATGCTCGATCCAGCCGGCACGGCGCTGCGCCGCGCGCACGGCATGGAAGCGGGCCGCCCCCTGCCCGACAATACCATTCCGCTGAGTAATCCACGCGCCTATTCCGTGCGCTGCCTGCTGGGCCGGCGCGAAGTGTATATCGCCCAGGTGCCGCCCAGGCGCCATGCCTACACGGTGCCCGGCACCCTGCATAACCAGAGCGTGCTGTACGTGCCCTTGACCGTGGGCGAGCGCGTGCTGGGCGTGATGACGGTGCAGGCTTGCCATGCCGATGCCTATGGCGAACGCGAACGCCTGATCTTCCGCACCCTGTGCGCGTATGGCGCCATCGCGCTCGACAACGCCAGCGCCTACCGCCAGTTGCAAGATGCTCAGGCGCAACTGGTGTCGCAGGAAAAGCTGGCCGCCCTCGGCTCGCTGATGGCCGGCGTGGCGCACGAACTCAATACCCCGATCGGCAACAGCCTGCTGATCGCCAGCACCATGCAGCAAAAGACGGAAGACGTGGAGCGCCTGATGAACGGTCCCGGCCTGCGCCGCTCCGACCTGGCCGCCTACATCGACGATGCGGGCAAGGCGGCGGCGCTGGTGCTGCGCAGCCTGCACAGCGCGGCCGACCTGGTCAACAGCTTCAAGCAGGTGGCCGTCGACCGCACCACCGAACAGCGGCGCCAGTTTGATCTGCAGCAAGTGAGCAATGAAATCATCGCCACCGTCATGAACCGCATCCGCGGCTCGGGCAACCGCATCGAGACGGAAATCGATTTCGGCATCGCCATGGACAGTTATCCCGGGCCGTTCGGCCAGGTGATCACCAATCTGATCAACAACGCCCTGCTGCACGCCTTCCCCCCCGGGCCCAACGACGGCGCCGCCGGCACGGGCTGCATGCGCCTGTCGGCGACGCCCGACGGCGCGCGCGTGCGGATCGTGTTTGCCGACAATGGCGGCGGCATCGCGAAACAGCACCTGTCGCGCATCTTCGACCCCTTCTTTACCACCAAGCTGGGCCAGGGCGGCAGCGGCCTCGGTTTGTCGATCAGCTACAACATCGTCACGGCCCTGCTGGGCGGCACCATCGAAGTGGCCAGCAGCCCTGCCGGCACGCGCTTCACGCTGGACCTGCCGCTGGTGGCGCCACAGCTCGACAGCGCCAGCCCGGCCAGCATCTACTAGCGTGGCGCGGGGACGCGCTTGCTTGCCTATACAAGTACCCGTCCGGACGGTCTTTCCAATCTAAAAGCAAAACCCTTATAATTGAACGGCTGAAGTCCCTGCCATTGCATTATTTTCAACGTGGCAAACCGCATCGTTCCGCGCCGCCAGCGTGCGCGGACGACGATCAACACAGCAGCGCGCCGGGCAAGGCCGTCATCAGCGAGAAAGCTTCGTCGCTGATGCAAGCCGGCGGGAAAGGCACGCCGCCGGCGGCCTGCGCATCTTCAAGTGGTCATTATGTCGACAAAAAAACCGATCAAGCACTACCTCCAGTTCTCCGATTTCACGTTGGACGAGTATGAATACGTGATCGAACGCGCCCATCTGATCAAGCGCAAGTTCAAGAATTACGAAATCTACCATCCGCTGATCGACCGCACCCTGGTGATGGTCTTTGAAAAGAATTCCACGCGCACGCGCCTGTCCTTCGAGGCCGGCATGCACCAGCTGGGCGGCGCCGCCATCTACCTGAACACGCGCGACTCGCAGCTGGGCCGCGGCGAGCCGGTGGAAGACGCGGGCCAGGTCATGTCGCGCATGTGCGACATCATCATGGTGCGCACCTTCGGCCAGGACATCATCGAGCGCTTCGCCGCCAATTCGCGCGTGCCCGTGATCAATGGCCTGACCAATGAACACCACCCGTGCCAGGTGTTTGCCGATATCTTCACCTATATCGAACACCGCGGCTCGATCGCCGGCAAGGTCGTCGCCTGGATCGGCGACGCCAACAACATGCTGTACTCGTGGCTGCAGGCGGCTGAAGTGTTCGGCTTCCACGTCAACGTATCGACGCCGAAGGGCTACGACATTGATCTGGCGCAAGTCAAGACGGCGCGCTACACCTTCTTCGCCAACCCGTCCGACGCCTGCGAAGGCGCGCACCTGGTCAACACGGACGTGTGGACCAGCATGGGCTACGAAGCGGAAAACGCGGCCCGCATTGCCGCCTTCGACGGCTGGATCGTCGATGGCGCGAAGATGGCCCGCGCGGCGCCCGACGCCCTGTTCATGCACTGCCTGCCGGCCCACCGCGGCGAGGAAGTGGCCGCCGAAGTGATCGACGGCCCGCAATCGGTCGTGTGGGACGAGGCGGAAAACCGCCTGCACGTGCAAAAAGCCCTGATCGAATACCTGTTACTCGGTAAAATCCAATAATTCGCCTGGAATTGCAGAAATCCCGGCAGCATCGCACCACATACCTCGACAACGACAACTGGAAGCAATATGAGCGACATTAAAAAAGTAGTCCTGGCCTATTCCGGCGGACTCGACACCTCCGTCATCCTGAAATGGCTGCAAGATAACTACCAGTGCGAAATCGTCACCTTCACGGCCGACCTGGGCCAGGGCGAAGAACTGGAACCGGCACGCGCCAAAGCCATCAAGTTCGGCATCAAGCCGGAAAACATCCATATCGAAGACGTGCGCGAGGAATTCGTGCGCGATTTCGTCTTCCCGATGTTCCGCGCCAACACCGTCTATGAAGGCGAATACCTGCTGGGCACCTCGATCGCGCGTCCTTTGATCGCCAAGCGCCTGATCGAAATCGCCAACGCCACGGGCGCCGACGCCATCTCGCACGGCGCGACCGGCAAGGGCAACGACCAGGTGCGTTTCGAACTGGGCGCCTACGCGCTGAAACCGGGCGTGAAGATCATCGCCCCCTGGCGCGAGTGGGACCTGCTGTCGCGCGAAAAACTGCTGAAGTACGCGGAAGACGCCGGCATCGAAATCGACATGAAGCACAAGAACGGCGGCGCGCCGTACTCGATGGACGCCAACTTGCTGCACATCAGCTTTGAAGGCCGCCACCTGGAAAACCCGAGCGCCGAAGCGGAAGAAACCATGTGGCGCTGGACCGTCAGCCCTGAAAAGGCGCCGGATGAAGCGGAATACCTGGACATCGAATACGAAAAAGGCGATATCGTCGCCATCAACGGCGTGCGCATGTCGCCCGCCACCGTGCTGGCCGAACTGAACAAGGTTGGCGGCAAGCATGGCGTGGGACGCCTGGACCTGGTGGAAAACCGCTATGTCGGCATGAAATCGCGCGGCTGCTATGAAACCCCGGGCGGCACCATCATGCTCAAGGCCCACCGCGCCATCGAATCGATCACCCTGGACCGCGAAGTTGCCCATCTGAAAGACGACCTGATGCCGCGCTACGCGTCGATGATCTACAACGGCTACTGGTGGGCGCCCGAGCGCGTCGCCCTGCAAACCCTGATCGACCACACGCAGGAAACCGTGAACGGCTGGGTACGCATCAAGTTGTACAAAGGCAATGTCATCGTCGTCTCGCGCGACTCGAAGACCGATTCGCTGTTCGACATGAACATCGCCACCTTCGACGAAGACGGCGGCGCCTACAACCAGGCCGATGCCGGCGGTTTCATCAAGCTGAACGCCTTGCGCATGCGCATCGCCGCCATCGCCCGCGAAAAGCGCGGCCAAAAATAAGCTGGACGAGGGGGGCGGCAACGCTTCCTTTCCTCCCAGCAAAAGCCGCCTTCGGGCGGCTTTTTTGCATTTACAGCGCACTCGTGCGCGATTTACGCCCCGCCACGTGCCGGATTGTCCCCATTTTGCTGTCTGCGTGGCAAAATGCTACAGTGCAATTGTGCTGACCTTCCCGCCTTCGGAGCCCTCCCATGTTCAAAGACCTGAGTATCAAGAATAAACTGTACCTGGGCTTCGGCTCCATCGTGGCCATCATCCTGATCCTGCTGGGCGTGGCCTACAACAGTTTTTCGCGGCTGTCGGAAGCCAATGCATGGGACCGCCACACGATGGACGTGCTGGTCGAGATCGACAAGATCCACAATTCCATCCTGCAAATCCAGGTGGAAGTACGCGGCTACATCCTGACCGGCAATGAAGCCTCGCTGACGCCGGAAACGGACGAGACGGCCATACTGAGCCAGCACACGCAAAAAGCCATCGCCATGACGGTCGATAACAAGGTGCAGTCGGAACGCTTCCGCAAGATCGACCAGCTGACCACCACCTGGGTCAAGGACTGGATCACGCCCCTGATCGAAAAACGCCGCGCGCTGGGCAATGGCCCGGGCGCCACGGAAGCGGTGGCGCGCACCATGCCGCCATCGGGCTATCCGGCCGTGGCACAGGCGAACAAGCTGCTCGACGAGGTGGCGGCGGAAGAATCGCGCCTGCTGGCCGAACGCACGGCCACCACGGCAAAATTGCAGGAAACCATGATGCTGACCCTGGCCCTGGGCGGCCTGCTGTGTGTCGTGCTGGCGCTGGGCATTTCCTACCTGCTGGGCCGCTCCATCCTCGGCCCGCTGAACAGCCTGACGGATGCCGTCGGCCGCATCGCCGCCGGCGAACAGGGCGCGCGCGCCGCCATCCTCTCGCGCGACGAGCTGGGCAAGGTGACGGAAGAATTCAACCGCATGGCGCAAACCATCCAGGACAACCAGGCCAATGAGCTGGCCGCGACGAACACCTTGCGCGCCAAGGTCGATTCCCTGCTGGAAGTCGTGTCGAAGGCGGCTTCGGGCGACCTGACGGGCAAGGTCGGCATCACGGGCAGCGACGCCATCGGCCAGCTGGGCAACGGCCTGGCGAAGATGTTCGAGAACCTGCGCAGCCTGCTCAACAATGTCCAGAAGGCCGGCATCCAGGTGACGACGTCGGCCACGGAAATCGCCGCCTCGGCGCGCCAGCAGGAGGCCACGGGCATTGAGCAAGCGCAAACCAGCGTTGAAATTCTCAGCACCACCAAGGAAATTTCGGCCAACACGAGCCAGTTGCTCAAAACCATGGAAGACGCCACCGCCGTGGCCGACTACACGACGAATGCCACGGCCGAAGCGCAAAACAACCTCAAGCGCATGGATTCGACCATGCAGCACATGGTCTCGGCCACCGATTCCATCAACGCCAAGCTGGCGGCCCTGTCGGAAAAGGCCAGCAATATCAACAGCGTCCTGATCACCATCACGAAAGTGGCCGACCAGACCAACATCCTGTCGCTGAACGCCGCCATCGAGGCGGAAAAGGCGGGCGAGGCGGGCCGCGGCTTTTCCGTCGTGGCGACGGAAATCCGCCGCCTGGCCGACCAGACCTCGGTCTCGACCTGGGATATCGAGCAAATGTTAAAAGAAATGCAATCGGCCGTATCGGCCAGCGTGATGGGCATGGATAAATTCTCGGAAGAAATCCGCCGCAGCGTGGGCGAAGTGCGGCAAGTGGCCGAGCAGCTGTCGTCCGTGATGGACCAGGTGCAGAAACTCACGCCGCAGTTCGATGCCGTGTTGCAAGGCATGCAGTCGCAGGCCATCGGCGCCTCGCAGATTTCCGACACCATGATGCAGCTCAATGACGCCACGCAGCAGACGGTGGAATCCCTGAAAGCCACCAGCGAAGCGGTGCACCAGCTGCAATATGCGGCGGGCGACCTGCAGTCGAGCGTGTCGACCTTCGCCGTGACCATCTGATCCCATGAAAGTACTGCTCTTTCACATCGGACGCGACCGCTACGGCCTGCCCCTGGCCGGCATCGCGCGCGTGCTGCCGCTGCTGGAACTGAAGCAGTTGCCGCTCACGCCCGATTACGTGGCCGGCCTGATGGACTTGCATGGCACGCCCGTGCCCGTGATCGACCTGTCGCGCCTGGCCGGACTGCCGGCCGCCGCCGCGCAGTTCGACACGCGCATCGTCATCGTCGACTACCGCGCGCCAGGCGGCGAAACGATGCACGCGCTGGGCCTGCTGGCGTCGCAGGTGCGCGGCATCGCCGACATCGACCCGCAAGGGCTGGAAGACAGCGGCGTGGCGACGGCGCCCTTCCTGGGCCAGGTGGCCAGCGACGCCGACGGCATCGTGCAGCTGGTCGAACTGGAGCAGCTGCTGCCGCCCGACGTGCGCGCGCTGCTGTTTCCATCCGCGAGCGCGGCATGACGGCGCAAACCCTGCTGCGCCGCGCCACCGGCCTGTCCGTCTCCAGGACCGTGGCCGAGCGGGCCGTGGGCCAGCGCATGGAGCAGACGGGCTTTACGGATAGCGCTGCCTATCTGCAGGCGCTCACGCCGGCCGAAATGACGCAATTGATCGAACTGGTGGTGGTGCCTGAATCGTGGCTGTTCCGCGATCCGCAGGCGTTCTACGCCACCGTCGAACTGGTGCAGGAACGCTGGGCACGCGGACGCGCCACGCGCATCCTGTCGATTCCGTGTGCCGGCGGCGAGGAACCGTATTCGATGGCCATGGCGCTGCGCGACGGCGGCGTGCCGAAACAGGCGTTCAGCATCGACGCCTACGACCTCAGTCCCGGCTGCATCGAGCGGGCGCAGGCCGGCATCTATGGCCGCAACGCCTTCCGCGCCCAGGACGTGGCCTTCCGCGAACGCTATTTCACGCACGTGGCCGACGACGCCTACCGCATCATCGACGCCCTGCGCGAACAGGTCACCTTCAGGCAGGGCAATTTGCTGCAGTTCGACACGGCCACCTACAGCCGCCACTACGACGTCATCTTCTGCCGCAACCTGCTGATTTATTTTGACAAACCGACCACGCGCGCGGCCATCGCCAATCTGTCGGCCCTGCTGGCCGATGACGGCATGCTGCTGGCCGGCTATGCGGAAGTGCCCTCGTTCTGCCAGAACGGCTTTGCGCCGCTGCAGTTCCGCCAGGCCTTCGCCCTGAAGAAGGATACGGCGCCGCCGGCAGCAGCCATCCAGCTGGCGCCGCTGTCCCCCTTGCCCGCGCTGCGCGGCGTGCCGCCCGCGCCGAGGCGTGTTGCCGCACCCGTCGCGCCAGCGGCCGTGCGCACGCGGCCCGTGTCCGTGCCCTCTTCCCCGCCAGCGCCGGCCGCCCCAGCGGACCTGCTGGCCGAGGCGCGCCTGCTGGCCGACCGCGGCCAGCTGCGCGAAGCGGGCGAAAAATGCCATGCCCACCTGGCCCGCGTGCCCGAGGCGGCGGAAGCGTATTTCATGCTGGGCATCATCAATGAACTGGCCGGCAAGATGGACCTGGCCGACGACTACTGGCGCCGCTGCATCTACCTGCAGCCCGACCACTACGAGGCGCTGTGCCATCTGGCCCTGCTGGCCGGGCGCAACGGCAACCATACGGCCGCCGTGACGCTGAAGGCGCGCGCGGCGCGCATCTACCAGCGCCGCCAGGCCACCAACTAAGGGGCACGCATGACAACCATCATCGCCAGCGAGACTCTGGAAACCATCGACGACTGCTGGAACCGTATCGGCGTCGTCGGCGACCAGAGCTGCCCCAGGCTGCCCGCCAACGTGCATTGCCGCAATTGCGACGTGTATGCGGGCGCCGCCCAGCGCAACCTGCAGCGCCCCGTGGATGCGCACTACCAGCAGGAATGGGCCAGCCATTTCCGCCGGCTGGACGCGGGCGGAGCCGCGCGCGACTGCTCCGCGCTGGTGTTTCGCATCGGCCGCGAATGGCTGGCGCTGCCCACGCAGGTGTTCGACTCGGTGGCGCCGCAAGCCAGGCCGCACGTGCTGCCGCACCGCAGCGGGCGCGGCCTGGCGGGCATCGTCAATATCGGCGGCAAGCTGTATCCATGCATGTCGCTGGCGCACCTGCTGGGCATCGACGAACAGGGCGCGCCCGCGGCCCGCGGCCGCCACACCTTCGCCCGACTGCTGCTGATGCGCTGGGAAGAACAGGCTTACGCCCTGCCCGTGGCCGACCTGCACGGCATCGTGCGCTACGCATCAAGCGCCGTGCAGGCGCCGGCCGCCACCATCAACAAGGGCCTGTCGCGCTTCCTGTCCGGTGTCATCACCGAGGGCGACATGCGCATCGGCTGCCTGGACACGGCGCTGATCGGCTTTCAACTTGCGAGACTATTACGATGAGCCAGGACCAGCACGGCGACCTGAGTGCCTTTTCCATGCTGGACCTGTTCCGCATGGAGGCGGACAGCCAGACCCAGATTCTCACCGACGGCTTGCTGGCCATGGAACGCCATGCGGGCGACGCCGCCGCCGTCGAGTCGATGATGCGCGCGGCGCACTCGATCAAGGGCGCGGCCGCCATCGTCGGCCTGCAGGTGGTGGTGCAGCTGGCGCACGGCATGGAAGACAGTTTTGTTGCTGCCCAGCATGGCCGCCTGAAACTCACGCCGGAACGGGTCGACGTGCTGCTGTCGGGCGTCGACCTGATCGTGCAGCTGTCGCGCCTGGACGACGCGGGCGCCGAAGCGTGGCTGGCCGCCAACGCGGCGCAGATCGACCGGACCCTGAACGCCATCGCCGGCATCGCCGAGCTGCCGGAACTGCCGGCCCTGCCTGCGGCCCCGCCAGCGGCGCCGGCGCCGGCGCCACTGGCTGCAGCGGCGCCATTGCCGGCAGAAGTTACTGAACAGCAAGTTCCCCTGGCCAGCGGCCTGGCCGGCGAAGAAACGGCCGCTGCCGCCGCGCCACGGGCGGGCGCAGGCGCACCGGCCAAGGCGCAGGCACAGAATTTCGACAAGCTGCTGTCGCTGGCCAGCGAATCGCGCATCAATGCGCACCAGATGCATCCCTTCATCGGCGCCCTGCAGCGCTTCAAGCGCAACCAGAGCAGCCTGTTTTCCGCCATCGAACACCTGCACGTCGCCATTTCCCGCTCGGGCGACGCGGGCCTGATGGAAAAATCCCTGCTGGCGCTGCAAAAGACGCAGCCCCTGAAGCAGTTCATGCTCGAGCACATCGCCGACATCGAAACCTATGAACGGCGCCTGCTGGCCGTCTCGCAGGGCATGGTCGACGAAGTGCTGGCCCTGCGCATGCGTCCTTTCCGCGACGGCATCCACGCGTTTCCGCGCATGGTGCGCGACCTGGCGCGCAGCCTGGGCAAGGAAGTGCAGCTGGAAATCGACGGCGAAGACACCCTGGTCGACCGCGACATCCTGGCGAAGATCGAAAGCCCCCTGAACCACATGCTGAGGAATGCCATCGACCATGGCATGGAAGGCCCGTACGAGCGCATCGACGCGGGCAAGGAAGCGATGGGCACGATACGCATGGAGGCGCGCCACCGCGCCGGCATGCTGAGCATCGAGATCAGCGACGACGGGCGCGGCGTCGACCTGGAAAAAATCCGCCAGTCCGTGATCGAGCGCAAGATGGCCAGTCCCGCCATGGCGGCCGCGCTGTCGCCGGGCGAACTGCTCGAATTCCTGTTCCTGCCCGCCTTCAGCCTGAAAGCCACGGCGAACCAGTTGTCCGGGCGCGGCGTGGGCCTCGACATCGTGCACGAGACGATACGCCAGCAAAACGGCACGGTGCGCCTGGAATCGGAGCCGGGACGCGGTTTCCGCGCCCTCATCACCCTGCCGCTGACGCAGTCGATCGTGCGCGCGCTGGTGATCGACATCCAGGGCGAAGCCTACGCCATCCCCATCGTCAAGGTGGAAAGCGTGGTGCGCGTGCCGCAGGCGGCCATCCACACGCTGGAAAACAAGCAGTTCTTCGAGCTCAAGGGCGAGCACCTGGGCCTCGTGTCGGCCGCGCAGGTGCTGGAACTGGGCGAGGCGAATACGGGCGCCACCGACCTGCCGGTGGTGGTGGTGGGACGGGGCAAGCAAAGCTATGCGCTGGTGGTCGACGCCATCCGCGGCGAGCAAAGCCTGGCGGTGCAGGCCATCGACCCGATCTTCGGCAAGATGCGCGATATTTCCGCCGCCGCCCTGCTCGACGACGGCGAACCGGTGCTGATCCTCGACGTGCCCGATCTGCTGCTGTCGATCGAGAAGCTGCTGCACGAGGGCGGCCTGCACCAGCTGGCGCAGGCCGGCCACGCGCAGCAGCGCCGCGCCAAGCGCATCCTGGTGGTCGACGACTCGCTGACGGTGCGCGAGATGGAGCGCAAGCTGCTGCTGGCGCGCGGCTTCGACGTCGACGTGGCCATCGACGGCATCGATGGCTGGAACGTGGTGCGCAGCGGCGAGTACGACCTGGTGATCACCGACGTCGACATGCCGCGCATGGACGGCATCGAACTCGTTTCGCTGATCAAGAAGGACCTGCACCTGCACAAGCTGCCGGTGATGATCGTCTCGTACAAGGACCGTCCGGAAGACCGCGCGCGCGGCCTGTCCGCCGGCGCCGACTATTATCTGACCAAAGGCAGCTTCCACGACGAGACCTTGCTCGACGCGGTGGCCGACCTGATAGGAGATGCCCGCTTATGAGCCGTCATACATGAAAATTGCCATTGCCAACGATGTCGCCATGGCCGCCGAGGCCCTGCGCAGGGTGGTCGCCAGCACGCAGGAGCACCAGGTGCTGTGGATCGCCCGCACGGGGCTCGAAGCGGTGCGCATGTGCGAAGGCAACCGCCCCGACCTGATCCTGATGGACCTGAACATGCCCGAGATGGATGGCGTGGAAGCGACGCGCCTGATCATGGAGCAGAGCCCGTGCGCTATCCTGGTCGTCACGGGCCGGCCGCAGGACAATGTCAACCAGGTCTTCCGCGCGCTGGGCGCGGGCGCGCTCGACGTCACGGCCACGCCCGTGCTGCAGGGAGAGGTGGGCGGCGACAGCGAACTGCTGGCGAAAATCAAGACCATTGGCAAGCTGATACGCCACAGCGCCGAAGCACCGCCGCCGCGCCAGGCGCCAGCCAACGGCGAACGCGGCGACGGCCAGGTATCGACCCTGGTGGCCATCGGCGCCTCGACGGGCGGGCCCTCAGCGGTAGCCAAGGTGCTGGCCGGCTGGACGGCGCCGCCCGGCTGCGCCATCGTCGTGGTGCAGCATATCGATGAAACCTTCGCCTCGCACTTCGCCAAATGGCTGGACGACCAGCTGAACATGCCCGTGCGCGTGATCGCCGACGGCGACGAGCTGGTATCGGGCACGGTGTTGATCGCCAAGACCAATGATCACCTGCTGCTAGATCAAAATTATCGTTTGGGTTACGATGCAGCACCACGCGACTATGTGTACCGCCCGTCCGTCGATGTCTTCTTCAATTGCGTGGCGCAGCACTGGCGCGGCGACGCCATCGGCGTATTGCTCACAGGCATGGGGCGCGACGGCGGCGACGGCTTGCTGGCCATGCGCCGCGCGGGCAAGACCACCATCGCGCAAGACCAGGCCAGCAGCGCCGTGTATGGCATGCCGCGCGCGGCAGCCGAACTTGATGCGGCGCAATACATCCTGCCCCTGGATAGAATAGGCGCCAGCCTGCGCAGCCGCCTGGGCGCCAAACTCAACAATGGGTGGGAGCCCTCCCCTAACATCTGAAAAGAATGCAATGCCAGAATTTTCCTCCAGCTTCATCCAGCACGAACCCGCATTGACCGAATTCAAGGTCAGCGTCCTGCTGGTGGACGACCAGCTGATCATTGCCGAGGCAATCCGGCGCATGCTGAGCGACCAGCAGGATATCGAGTTTCACTATGTGACCGACGCCAGCCAGGCGCTGGACACGGCGCAGCGTTTGCAACCTACCGTCATCCTGCAAGACCTGGTGCTGCCTGGCATCGATGGCTTCAGCTTGATCAAGCTGTACCGTGAACAGGAGGCGCTGGCCCATGTGCCGGTCATCGTGCTGTCGGCCAAGGACGACCCGAAACTGAAGGCGCACAGCTTTGCCGTCGGCGCCAACGACTATGTGGTGAAGCTGCCGGACCGGCTGGAATTGCTGGCGCGCATACGCTACCACTCCAACGCGCACATCAGCCGGCTGCAGCGCGACCAGGCATTTCGTTTCCTGCGTGAAAGTCAAAAGAACCTGGCTGACGCAAATATTGAACTGCAGAAACTCGCAGCCCTCGATGGCTTGACGGGCATCGCCAACCGCCGCCGCTTCGATGAAACCGTGCAATTCGAATGGCAGCGGGGCCAGCGCGACAAGACGCCCCTGAGCCTGCTGTTATGCGATATCGACCATTTCAAGAGCTATAACGACCACTACGGCCATTTGCCGGGCGATCTGTGCCTGAAAAAGGTGGCCGCCGTGCTGACCGAACATTTGAAGCGGCCGGCCGACCTGGCTGCCCGCTACGGCGGCGAAGAATTCGCCCTGATCCTGCCGGAAACGGAACCGGCCGGGGCGCTGCTGATCGCCGAAGCGTGCCGGCGCCACCTGGAAGGCTTGCAGATCGAGAACCCGGCAGCGCCGGCCGGCATCGTCACCATTTCGATCGGCGTGGCCACGGTGGTGCCATCGCCACGCACGACGATCGAACAACTGATCAACCGCGCGGACCAGGCCCTGTACGCGGCCAAGCGCGGCGGACGCAACAGCGTGCTGAGCGCCGATGACGCCAGCGAATAGTTTTTAACCCCAAGGAAAGTGAAGCATGAGCACACAACTGGACAATGTCAGCGTCGTCAAGAAGTCGAACATCTACTTTGATGGCAAGTGCGTGTCGCACAACGTCATCCTGGCCGATGGCACGAAAAAAAGCGTGGGCGTGATTTTCGCGTCGTCGTTGCGCTTCAACACGGGCGCGCCGGAAACGATGGAAATCGTCGGCGGCCTGTGCAAGGTACGCCTGGCCGACGCGACCGAATGGAACAGCTATGGCGCGGGCACGCAATTCAAGGTGCCGGGCAATAGCTATTTTGATATTGAAACGGTGGAGACGCTCGATTACGTCTGCCACTTTGCTTAATTAGATAAACACAGGCTCGGGCGACAGGCGCACGCCATATTTCGCCTCTACATCATCCTGTATCGCTTCCGCCAGCCGGGTAATGTCCGCGCCACGAGCGCCGCCATTATTCACGAGGACCAGTGCCTGCCTGGGATACACTCCCGCGGGCCCCAGGTTCTTTCCCTTCCAGCCACACTGGTCGATCAGCCAGCCGGCCGCCAGCTTTTCCGTGCCATCGGGCTGCGCATGGTGCACCAAGGCGGGAAAACGTTCCAGCAAGGCAAGACATTGCTCGCGTGACACCACCGGATTCTTGAAGAAGCTGCCCGCATTGCCGATGACGGCCGGGTCCGGCAATTTCCTGCGGCGGATCGCCATCACCGTCTCGGCCACCTGTTGCGGCGTCGGTTCGGCAAGATGACGCTCGGCCACGGCCTGCGCCAGTTCCGCGTAGCGCAGGTTCGGCTGCCACTGGGCGGGCAAGGCAAATGTCACTTCCAGCACGATCAGCTCGCGCCCGTCGACCTGCTTGAAGATGCTGTCGCGGTAGGCGAAGCGGCAGGCGTCGCGGTCCATGTCGAAGACGATGCCGCTGGCACTGTGCATGACGCTCACGCTATGCAGATAATCCTTGATTTCGACGCCATACGCGCCAATATTCTGTATAGGCGCCGCGCCCACCGTGCCGGGGATCAGCGACAGGTTTTCCAGCCCGCCCACGCCTTGCGCCAGGGTCCACTGCACGAAATCGTGCCAGTTTTCGCCGGCCGCGGCCGTGACGAGTATCGTGTCGAAATCCGCCTGCGCCAGGCGCATGCCGCGCGTGGCCATGTGCAGCACCACGCCGGGAAAGTCCCCGGTCAGCACGATGTTGCTGCCGCCGCCCAGTATCAGGCGCGGCATGGCGGACAAGACGGGATCTTGCAGCGCCGCGTGCAGCTCGGCCTGCGAAGTGATGCGTACGTAGGCGGCCGCATGGGCCGTGATGCCGAAGGTATTCAGGCGCTGGAGGTTGTAATTGTGTTCGATGGTGAGCTCTGGATGCATGGGATAGGGAAATTTTGCTCGATTATAGAGCGAAAGCGACAAAAAACCACCTCAGGACAAGGGCGACTTGCCCGTTGTCCGTTAAAATGTCGCATCTTTAACAGGGCCGTCCCATGGCGCGGAATCAGCCGCCAAGGCCCAGCGCGCCGAGCGCGCGCTCGCTTTAACAAGAAAAGGAACAGACCATGCCGTCATTTGACGTAGTCTCCGAAGCCGATATGATCGAAGTCAAGAACGCAGTCGAGCAATCCAACAAGGAAATCTCGACCCGCTTCGATTTCAAGGGCAGTGATGCCCGCGTCGAGCACAAGGAAAACGAATTGACCGCGTTCGCGGATTCGGAATTCCAGCTCAGCCAGGTGCGCGACGTGCTGACCAATAAATTGACCAAACGCAAGGTCGATGTGCGCTTCCTCGACGAAGGCGACATCAAGAAGATCGGCGGTGACAAGGTCAAGCAGATCATCAAGATCAAGAATGGCATCGAATCGGATGACGCGAAGAAAATCGTGCGCGTCATCAAGGACAGCAAGATGAAAGTGCAAGCGAGCATCCAGGGTGAAGCCGTGCGCGTCACGGGCGCCAAGCGCGACGACCTGCAGGCGGCCATGGCCATGCTGCGCAAGGACGTGCCCGACATGCCGCTGGAATTTAATAATTTCCGCGATTAATTTCGAAGAGCGCATGCTCCGGCCTGCGCTTGCGCCCGCATGGCGGCAAGCTGCCCCGGAGGGCCCGCCCGCTTGGGGTAGAATTGAAGCTGCGCACAGCTACATGCGCCCGCGCGCCTGACCGGCAGCGGGCTTGACCGTACATCTGGCTCAGTGATAACCACGGTAGTCTAAGGATAGCAATGAAACGTGTTGATGATTTCCGCCTGCGATTTGGCAAAAAAGAATATGTGCCCATCATGATAGGCGGAATGGGTGTGGATATTTCCACGTCGGAGCTGGCCCTGGAAGCGGCCCGGCTGAACGGTATCGGCCATATCTCCGATGCCATGGTGGAAGACGTGTCGGATCGCCGTTTCGACACCACCTTCGTCAAAGACAAGACGAAACTGTACAAGTTCAACATCAATAACAGCGACAAGGCCGTGGTGCAGTTCGACCTGGGCCGCCTGGCGGAAGCGCAGCGCCTGCATATCGGCCGCACCATGGAAGCGAAAAAAGGCGATGGTTTGATCTTCGTCAATTGCATGGAAAAGCTGACCATGAACGGCCCCCGCGAAACCTTGCGCGTGCGCCTGAATGCGGCACTGGACGCGGGTATCGACGGCATCACGCTGTCGGCCGGTCTGCACTTCGGCTCGTTTGCCCTGATGGCCGACCATCCGCGTTTCCGTGACGCCAAGCTGGGCATCATCGTCTCGTCCGTGCGCGCCCTGCAGATTTTCCTGCGCAAGAACGCCAAGCTGGACCGTTTGCCCGACTTCATCATCGTCGAAGGACCATTGGCCGGCGGCCACCTGGGTTTCGGCATGGACTGGGCCAATTACGACCTGCACACGATCACGGCTGAACTGCTGGCCTACCTGAAAGCGGAACAGCTGGACATCCCGCTGATCGCCGCCGGCGGCATCTTCACGGGCAGCGACGCCGTTTCCTTCCTGGAAGCGGGCGCGGCCGGCGTGCAAGTGGCGACGCGCTTTACCGTCACCAAGGAATGCGGCTTGCCAAACAAGGTCAAGCAGGAATACTACAAGGCCTCGGAAGAAGACATCATCGTCAACGGCGTCTCGCCGACCGGTTACCCGATGCGCATGCTGAAAAACACGCCCGCCATCGGCGCCGGCATCCGTCCAGGCTGCGAATCGTATGGCTACCTGCTCGATGCGACGGGCAACTGCGCGTACATCAACTCGTACAACCGCGAAGTGGCGGCCCATCCCGAGCAAAAGACCGTCGTCGTGATGGACAAGACTTGCCTGTGCACGCACATGCGCAACTTCAACTGCTGGACCTGCGGCCATTACACGTATCGCCTGAAGGACACCACGCATAAGCTCGACAATGGCGAATACCAGATCCTGACGGCCGAACACGTCTTCAAGGACTACCAGTTCAGCGTCGACAACCAGATCGCCCTGCCGGAAAAAGAAGAGCCAGTGGCCGGTTGAATCTTGCCAGCCTGACATAAAAATGGCGCAGCCTGCACGGGCTGCGCCATTTTTTATGCCTGGAACATTTCCAGCAATTGCCGCTCGATCTCGGCAAACAAGGGCCGCCGCGATATTTCTTCCTGCAGACAAGCTTCCTGCATGGCCTGCAGGGCCGGCAAGGGGGTCGGACAATGGGCCATCAACTCGCCCAGCAGCACGCCAAAGGCGCGCGCCTCCATGCCCTGCAGCACGTCCCCTTGCGGCGAGCCGGGCGCAAACATCGAAGCCGCACCGAAGTCGCCCAGCAGGCAGGCGCCGCCGTCCGCATGCAGGATATTGTGCGCATACAAGTCGCCATGCACGATGCCGCGCCCATGCAGCTGGCACACGGCCGAGGCGATGCCCTGGGCAATGGCCAAGGCTTGCGCTGCGTCAAAGCTTACGCCCTCGGCATACACGTCGCGCGTGCACGATGCCAGGCTCGGCGGCCCTGCCAGGTTGCGATAGGCCACGTCGATCAGCGGCATGACCAGGCCCATCGCCCCTTGCGGATGCGCATCGAGCGTCCCGAGGATGGGAATCAGCCCCGGATGCGTCCCCGCGCTGACACAGGCGGCCATTTCACTGCGCGGCAAGCCATCGCTGGTCATCGCCCCCTTGAACACTTTCACAGCGACATCCTCGGCATCGTCGAGGCAGGCACG
The DNA here is from genome assembly GCF_900156175.1 of Janthinobacterium sp. TND4EL3. Lineage (GTDB taxonomy): Bacteria > Pseudomonadota > Gammaproteobacteria > Burkholderiales > Burkholderiaceae_D > Janthinobacterium. The sequence continues at coordinate 864 of NZ_FTMV01000034.1, read as the reverse complement.
ATAAATGACGCCCGACGCGCCCTCGCCCAGCTGCTGCGCCAGTTGCAAACGCTGCCAGGCCACGCCGGCAGTCGCGGCGCCGCTCAGTGCGGCCAGTTCCCATGCTTCCGTAAAAGGATTGCCCGCATAGGCAAGCCAGCTCAGGCGCGGCAGGGACAGCAGGCAATCGGGGAGCGCCGTGAAGCGGTTGGCGGCGATGCGCACCAGTTCCAGCTTGCGGCAGTTCACCAGCGATGCCGGCAAACTGCTCAGGCAATTTCCCGCCAGCATGAGTTTCTGCAAATGCCCGCACTGGCCCAGCTCATCCGGCATGGATTCGATGGCGTTATCGGTGAGGGTCAGCCAGCGCAGTGCGGCGGGCAAGGCTGCGGCCGGCACGTGGCGTATGCGATTGGCCTTGAAGCCGATCATTTCCAGCGCAGGGCAGGAACCGAGCACGGCTGGCAAGATAGTAAACAGATTATCCGAGCAAAAGATGATGCGCAGCTTGCGCAAGCGCGGCAAGTCATCCGGCAGCGATGACAGGGCGTTGCCGGACAGGTCGAGGATTTCCAGGCTGTCGGCCAGGTCGAAGATCTCGCTGGGGAAGTCGGTCAGGCCGCAGGACAGCTTCAGGCGGCGCACGCCGGCCAGTTGTCCCGCGCGTAATTGCTCCAGTGTATGCAAGGCAGACAAGATATTCCTTTCAAGGTGGCACCCGGTCGATGCCATGCATCAAATCATTGGACGTAAAAAAACCCCCACCGGATCACCGATGGGGGTTTTTTCGAATAACAAGCCTGACGATAACCTACTTTCACACTGGTTGCAGCACTATCATCGGCGCAAAGTTGTTTCACGGTCCTGTTCGGGATGGGAAGGGGT
>NZ_FTMV01000005.1 GCF_900156175.1 Janthinobacterium sp. TND4EL3 | reverse complement strand
GCGCATGGCTGAGGCCCTTTCACGGCGTGGCGACGCGCTACCTGCCGAATTACCTGGGATGGCGCTGGATCCTCGACGCCAGACGCATCCGCTCGTCTGAAGCGTTATTGAAAGCAACGGTGGGAGCATTCCCACACCTGACGGTGACATAGCCAAAAAAAACCGGCGCAGCAGCACCGGCTTTTCACTCTGCCAATACGGCAGCGGGTTTATTTCTTCGTCGCTTGATCCAGCGCGCGCGCCGTGACGAATTCCGGGCGGATATCGTTGGGCACGGCCTTCATCTTGTCGAGCGCCACCTGCACTTCAGGGCGGATCACCACGTATTTCGTCATCATCGCTTGCGCGCGCGCATAGTCACCCGTCGCCTCGATGGTCAGGAATTCACGGTCCAGGTCGATCACGGCCTGCTTGATCTTCGCAAAATCGACACCGAACTTGCCGTCGCCCAGCGAGACAAAGCCGCCCTTGTCGAGGATGTAATTCATCTGGATGGCCATGCCGCGCGCATGCGAATCCGTCAGGCCGAAATGCAGCGTGCGGAAACCGGAGGCGAGGAAAGTGTTGTACAGCTTGCGCTCGGCCGCTTCGCCCTGGCCCAGGGTGTCGTTGAGCTGGCCCTTGTCCATCATGTAGCGCAGCGCGAACAGGCCCGTGATGTCGGCCTTGGCTTCTTCGATGGTCGAGTAGGCTTCCTTCAAGTCCTGGCGCGGCGTGGACGCCTTGCCGTCGACGACGGTCGCGTGCGGGCCCAAGCCGTGCATGATTTCATGCGCGAGGATGTGCGTGAAGAAGGAATTGAAATCGACGTCCTGCTGCGCTTCGGGCGTGAGCACCAGTTTCGAGATCGGCGTCAAGGTGGCCTTGAACTTGGCTTCCTGCACGTTTTTCAGCATCACGCGCTTGGAGCCGCGCGCGCTGATGATGCGCTCGTCGTTGGGCAGGTTGTAGGCGGCCGTCTGCACGGCCATGTTGCCGTCGCCGGCGCCATACACCTGGTTGACCACCACCATCGGCGCCAGCGCGCCCACTTTCGGGTTGCGGTAGCGGGCGTCGAGCGGCAGGTTGTCTTCCAGCTCCTGCATGTGCTTGGCGAAGAAATCGAGCTTCTGCGTTTCCGCCTGGTCGCGGATGTTCACGTAGGCTTCGAACGCGGCCTTGTAGCCGAACAGCTCGTCGTTGTACGTTTCATATGGGCCGATGGTGATGTCGACGGGCGAATCGAGATCCATCCAGGCGAAGTCGGACGGCAAGTAATCGTTGTCGAGGAAAGCCTTGGCACGCAGGGTGAGGAATTTCTTCAGCGATGCGTTGTCCGTGGCGGCCGCCGCTTCGTCGAGCAATTTGGCCAGCTGTTTCAGCTCCACCTTGTATTCATCCGAATACTTGACGGTCTGGTACTTGCCGTCCTTGCCCGCGCGGATGGTGGTAAAAAACCATTGCGCCTGCTGCTTGTCGTCTGCCGGCAAGCCGTTCATCCACGTTTCCAGGCTGGCCTTGGTGGCGCCCTGCGGATAGAAATTGCCCGCTTCCGGCTTGTGCGCGGGAATGGCGATGCCGGCGTAGCTGGCCGGCATGAACGAGGCGTGCGCGTCGAGCACCGACCATGGCCCCTTGTTGATCCAGAAATAGTTCAGGCGGGCCCGGCCCAGGGCCGACTTGTCCTTCTTCAAGGCCGCCCACAGCGCTTCATTGCCGGACCAGCGCTGGCGCAGCTGCAGCACGTCGACCAGCTTGGCCGCCTCGACCAGCTTGGCGATGGCCTGGCGGTCGCCCGCGGACAGGTGGGTGACGTCGGCCGTCAGCGCGACGGGCGCGTAGCGGGCGCTCATGGCCGTCAGTTGCGCGGCGGTGGCCGGGATGGCCGGGGTGGCTGGCGCTGCGGCGCAGGCGCTGCCGACGGCGGCGGCCATCAGCAGGGGAATCAAGAGTTTTTTCATGGAGGTCTCGGTTGGATTTTTCTCAGACGCGGCTGGCGCGGATGGCGCGCTAACGCTTTCTTGCTCAGCCTGCGATTGTCCCACCTGCCCCCATGGCATGGCAAGCGGCTTACCAGACCTTGTACACCTGCCCCGTCTGCGCCCCTTCCACGCTGCGGCTATAGGCCAGCGCGACGCGGCTGGCGGCGGCCGGCTCGAAGCCGTAGAAAAAGGGGCCGTAGGACTCCAGCGATTCGGCCAGCACCGTCGGGCTGACGACATTGATGCGCACGCCGCGCTGCAATTCGATGGCGGCGCCCCGCACGAAGCCTTCCACGGCCGCGTTGGTCATGGTGGCGGCCGTGCCGAAGCGGATAGGCTGGTCGGCCACGATGCCGCTGGTGAGCGTAATCGAGCCGCCGTCGTTCAGGTATTCCTGCGCCACCAGCGCCACGTTGACCTGGCCCATGAGCTTGCTTTCCAGGCCCACCTGGAATTGCTCAGGAGTAAATTCGTTCAGCGGGCCGAAATGCAGCTTGCCGGCCGTCACGACGACGGCATCGACCGTGCCGATGCGCTTGAACAGGGCGCGCACTTGCGCGATGTCGCCCATGTCGGCCTGGTGCGTGCCGCTGCGGCTGCCCACTTCGATGATTTCATGGCGCTGCGCCAGTTGGGCGGCGACGGCCGTGCCGATGGTGCCGCTGGCGCCGATGATGACGATTTTCATGATGCTGTCCTTGTCTGCTGTTGAACGATGGAGCCAGTATGCGCCGCTTACAAAAAGGAATAAATACGCTAGAATTTACAAGATTACTAATCTGTAGTTTGCAATCGGGACGTCATGGATAAATTGCGCAGCATGGAGATTTTTGTCGCCGTCGTCGATGCGGGCAGTTTCACGGCCGCCGCCGAGGCGTTCCGGATTTCGCCCGTGATGGTGGGCAAGCACATCAAATACCTGGAAGAGCGGCTGGGCGCGCGGCTGCTGGCGCGCACTACGCGGCGGCAAAGCTTGACGGAAATCGGCCAGCAGTATGTGGAACAGTGCCGCCAGATCCTGGCCAGCATCCATGCGGCGGAACGGGGCGCGGAAGCCATGCGCGCGGCGCCGCGCGGCAAGCTGAAGATCACGGCGCCCGTGTCCTTCGGCAGCGAGTGCATCGCGCCGCTGATGGCCGATTACCTCGATGCGTATCCGGAAGTGAGCCTGGAACTGAACCTGAACGACAGGACGGTGGACCTGGTGGAAGAAGGGTTCGATGCGGCCATCCGCATCGGCAAGCTGGAGGATTCCGCCATGGTGGCGCGCGTGCTGCGGCCGTATGCGATGGTGATCTGCGCCGCGCCCGCCTACCTGGCCAGACACGGCACGCCGCGCACGCCGGCCGACCTGGCGCGCCACGAATGCCTGGACTTCATGCAGTGGACGCGCCACGTGCGCTGGCGCCTGGCCAGGAGCGGCGACGATGATGGCAGCCCCGTGCGCGAAAGCCGCTTCCGCTCGAACAATGGGCAGGCGCTGCGCGTGGCGGCGCTGCACGGCTTCGGCATCGTCATGCAGGCGGAGATACTGATGGCTGGCGATATCGCCGCCGGCAGGCTGGTGCCGCTGCTGGCCGATTACGTGCCGGCGCCGCGCCCCATGCACCTCGTGTACGCGCGCGACCGCCAGCCCACGCCGAAGCTGACGACCTTCATCGATTTTCTGCTGGAACGCTACGGGCCGGCGGCGACACCGCCACCGGCCACGCTCACGTAACTAGTTGGATAGCCTTGTCATTTGTTGCTCATGGTTGACCTTGCGACACCGGAAAAAACCGTAGCGAGCGGCAGTGATTTGTGGCCGAGAAGCGCAACCGTACTTTAGTACGGTGAGCATCGCCGGCCGCAAAGCGCGACGCGCAGTAGGTTTTATCTGGTGTCCGTCAATGCTGCCAGCCGGCACCGAGCGAACGGGCCACGGCAACCGTCGCCAGCAGGCGCTGGGTCTTGATCTGCGCGGCGGCGCGGTCCGCCGCCAGCGAACTGCGCTGGGCATCGGTGACGTCGAGGTAGGTCGAGATGCCGCGCTCATAGCGCGTGCGCGCCACCAGATAGGCGCGCGCGGCCGCTGCCTGCGACAGGGCCTGGGCGTCGCCCTGCAACTGGCGCTGCTCCACGTCGGACAAGGCGTCTTCCACTTCGCGCAAAGCCGTCAGCAGCTTCGTTTCATGGTTCGCCACGGCTTCCGCATAGCGCGCCTTGGACAGGTCCAGATTGGCCTGGTTGCGGCCGCCGTCGAAGATGGGCAGGGACAGGGCCAGCGGGCCAAAGCTGAACTGGCGCGAACCGCCCTGCGCCAGGTCGCGCAGTTTTTCGGAGGCGTAGCCGAAATTGCCCGTCAATTGCAGCGACGGGTAAAACGCGCCTTCGGCCACGCCCACTTGCGCGTTGGCCGCGCGCAGGCCCGCCACGCTGGACACGAGGTCGGGACGGTGCGCCAGCAGGCTGGCGGGCAGGCCGACAGGGATGGCGGGCGGCAGCGGCAAGATCGACGGATCGGCCGCCACCGGCAACTGCAGCGCCGACGGCGGCTTGCCCGTCAGGGTGGCCAGGCTGTTTTCCAGCTGGTTGCGCTGGCGCCTGACTTCATGCAGGTCGGCCTGCGCGTTCGACAGTTCGACCTTCGCGCGCGCCAGGTCCAGCTCATTCGTCAGGCCCGCATTGAAGCGCGCCTCGACCAGCTGCGCCGACTCGCGGCGCGTGTCCAGGGCGCCATTCAGGATCGCCATTTCCGCGTCCAGCCCGCGCAGCTGCCAGTAATTGCTGGCCACTTGCGACGACAGCATCAGCAGCACGCCGTCGCGGTCGGCCTGCGCCGCCAGCGCCTGCGCGTCCGCCGCTTCGACCAGGCGCTTCACGCGGCCCAGCAAGTCGACTTCATACGACAGCGAGCCGCCCACGGAAAAGTTATTGCCGCTGATCGAGCGGTTGCCCAGGGCCAGGCCCTGCGAGGTGTTGGCCGAGGTGCGCGAGTTCGAGATGCCCGTGCTGACATTGACGCTCGGGCCCTGGTTGGCGCGCGCCGTGCCGCTTTGCGCCAGCGCCTGCAGCAATCGCTCGCCGGCCGCTTTCACGCTGGGATTGTCCTGCAGCGCGCTCTGTTCGAGGCGGTTCAGGGTCGCGTCGCCGTAGATGCTCCACCAGTCTTTGGGCAGCTGTGCGGCGTCCGCGGCGGCCGCGCCGTGGCGGAAGGTGCCGATGCCGGCCACGTTTGCCGGGGCGGTGAAATCCTGGCCCACGGTGCCGCAGGCGGACAGCGCCACGGCAAGGGAAGCGGCCAGCGCGATTTTCGTCAATACTGTTTGCATGATGATTACCTTCTTGTTCTTGAGGGGCTGCTGTGCGCGGTCAATGACCGCCGCCACCGCCACCGGGAGCTTTGAGTTTGTCGGCCAGCCACAGGGGCACGATGCAGGCCAGCAGGATGGCGCCAACGAGGAAGAAGCCGTCGTTGTAAGCCATCACGTAGGCTTCGCGGCGCACGATGCCGTCGATCGCCTGCAAGGCCTGGTTGCCGGCCGTGACGGCGTCATAGCCCTTGGCCATGAACGAGGACGTCAGCTGGTCGATGCGCAGCTGCGTGGCGCTCGAATACGCGTTGATCGCCTCGCCCAGGCGCTGCGAGTGGAAATGCTCGCGCGTGCTCAGGGCCGTGGCCAGCAGGGCGATGCCGATCGAGCCGCCCAGGTTGCGCGTCATGTTGAACAGGCTCGAAGCGGACGCCATGTCCTTCGGCGCGATGCCCTTCATGGCGAAGTTCGACAGGGTCAGCATGACGAAGGGCTGGCCCAGCGCGCGCACCACCTGCGACCACAGCAACTGGTCGTAGCCTGTGGAGGCGTCCATGTAGGCATTCATCATGCACGAGCCGCCGAACAGCAAGAGGCCGAACGAGCACAGGATGCGGTTGTCCACTTTGGATGACAACTTTGCAACGAAAGGCATGATGAACAGCTGCGGCAAGCCCACCCACATGATGACTTCACCGATCTGCATCGGCGAATAGCCGGCGATCTGGCCCAGGAACAGGGGCAGCAAAAAGGCCGAGCCATACAGGCCCATGCCCGTCACGGCCGACAGCACGGTGGCCACTAAAAAGTTGCGCTGGCCGTACAGGGCCAGGTTGACGAACGGCTCGGCGCGCGTGGCGCTGGTGACGACCCAGCCCAGGATGCCCGTCAGGGCCAGCGCGGCGAAGGCGATGATGAAGCCCGAGTCGAACCAGTCCTTCGAATTGCCCTCTTCCAGGAAGATGGTCAGGCAGCCCAGGCCCAGGGCCATGAAGAAGATGCCCAGCCAGTCGGCCTTCCAGAACAATTTGAGCTGCATCGGCTCCTTGTCCAGGCCATAGATCATGCCGGCGATCAGCAGCACGCCGGGCACCCAGTTGATGTAGAAGATCGAAGGCCAGCCATACAGCTCGGAGAGATAGCCGCCGAGGGTCGGGCCCATGGCCGGCGCCAGGGTCGCCGTCAGGCCGAAGATGGCCATGCCGACGGCGCGCTTGGAGGCGGGCAGCTTGAGCATCACCAGCGTGAACGCCATGGGGATCAGCGCGCCGCCCGTAAAGCCTTGCAGCATGCGGAAGACGATCATGCTTTCCAGGTTCCAGGCCGCCCCGCACAGGGTGGAGAACAGCAGGAAGAAAGCGGTGGTGCCTATCATGTAGGCGCGCAGTCCGAACACGCGCGCCAGCAGCGCGGTGAGGGGAATGACGATGATTTCCGCCACCAGGTAGGCCGTGGATATCCACGAGCCCTCTTCCTGGGTGGCCGACAGCGAGCCAAGGATGTCCCTGAGCGAGGAATTGGTGATCTGGATGTCGAGCACCGCCATGAAGGCGCCCAGCATGCCGGCGCCGACCGCCAGCCAGGTGCGTCCGGAGACTTTCTCGTCAATCACGGGAAACGCTGGCGGCTTCGCCAGCGTGGTGGGGGAGCTGCTCATGGAAGCTTAGCGGGCGGTGGTCTGGGCGGCAGGAGCGGCGGCGTGGCGCGGTGCCTCGGCCTTGTCCTGGGCCGGCACGGGCTGGTTCACTTCCACTTCGGCGATCACCGACATGCCCGGCACCAGGCGGCCATTCATGGCCTTGATGTCTTCCGGCCGGAAGACGATTTTCACGGGTACGCGCTGGACGATCTTGGTGAAGTTGCCGGTGGCGTTATCGGCCGGCAGCAGGGCGAACTGCGCGCCCGAGGCAGGAGCGAAGCTGTCCACCGTGCCCACGAGTTTCTTGCCCGGCATGGCGTCGATGGTCACGTGCACGCTCTGGCCGCGGTGCAGGTCGGCCAATTGGGTTTCCTTGAAGTTGGCGGTGACCCAGACGTTGTCCTGCACAATGGCCGTCAGCTGCTGGCCAGGCTGCACGCGCATGCCCGTTTCCACGTTGCGCTTGCCGATGCGGCCGGCGACGGGGGCCAGGATGCGGTTGTATTGCAGCTGCTGTTCCGCGTCCTTCAGTTGCACGCGCAGCACGGCCACCTGGGCCTTGGCCACGTCGCGCGCCGCTTGCGCCGCACCGATCTGCGCCTTGGCGGCGGACGCGCTGTCGCGGCGGGCGGCCAGGTCGGCCACGGCGCTCGAGCGGGCCGCGTTGGCCGCGTCCAGTTCCGCTTTCGAGACGGCTTTCATCTGGCTCGTGTACAGCTGGCCGAAGCGCTCGGCATCCTGCTTGGCGCGCAGCAGCTGCGCATCGGCCTGCGCCACCTGCGCCTGGGCGGCGCTCGCTTGCGCCTGCACTTGCGCGATCTGCGCGTCGGCCTGCAGCACTTGCTGCTCGGCGCTGGCGATCTGCGCGGCGATCTGCTCGGTTTTCACGCGCTGGTCGAAGGGATCGAGTTCGGCGATCACGTCGCCCTCTTTCACGATTTGATTGTCGTCAATAAAAACCTTGGTGACGACGCCGGAAATGCGCGCCGAGACGGGATGCACGTGGCCGGCCACGTAGGCGTTTTCCGTTTCCACGAAATAGTGGCTGCGGTACCACATGCGCGCGCCGGCGCCCAGGGCGACGAGGACGATCAGGCCGGCGATGATTTTGACACGGTTGTTCGGGGGGGCGGAGCTGGCGGAAGCGGCGGGCGTGGAAGGTGCGGCCGGGGCCGCGGGTGGGACGGCGCTCAGCACCTTGTGCTCTACTTGGCCTGGCTGGTTGGACATACTCGCTCCGAAAATGAAATGATATAGGTTCATTATTGGGCAAAGAAAAGCCAAAGTCAAGAAATGAAACGATTGCATTTCATTTTAATTTGCACTACAGTGTGAGCCATCACTTACCCTCCCACTTATAAAGAGACCCAGACCATGTCCGATCCCGGCCTCAGCGACACCTTGCCTACCAATACAGACTCCGACAATGCCGCCACCGAACTGACGTGCTGCGGCAAGCCTGCCGGCCGCCCGCGCGCGGCCGACATGGAGGCGCGCATGGAAAACCTGCTGCACGCGGCCGGCTGCCTGTTCCTGGAAAAAGGCTATGGAAAAGTGAGCCTGGAAATGATCGCGCGTGAAGCCCATGTGGCCGTGCGCACGATTTATGTGAAGTTTGGCGGCAAGTCGGGCTTGTTCAATGCAGTAGTGGAACAGCGTCGCGCCGCATATTTCTCGACCATGCCGGCGCTGGAAACGGATATGCGGCCCCTGCCCACCATCCTCGGCGAGTTCGGCCTGCTGTTCGTGCAACTGGTGACGATGCCGGCGGCGATACGCCTGAACCGCATGGTGGTGGCCGAAGCGGCCACGCATCCTGAACTGGCGGAAACGTTTTACAAGGTGGGACCGGGACAGACACGCGAGATGCTGACCAAGTTTTTCAAGCGCCCCGACATTGCACCGCTGTTTCGCGAGGAATTGACGGCATCGATGCTGGCCTTGCACCTGCTCAACTGCCTGCTGGGCGACCAAATGTCGCGCCTGCTGTTTCCGCCCCAGGCGCAGCCTGATGTAGCGCAATTGCGCGCCAAGGTCGAGGTCAGTCTCGACCTGTTCCTGCACGGCACCCTGCGCGCGCCGCCAGCCTGAAACCCGGATCAGCCGGGGCGGCTGCAGTGCTCGGCCGTAGCCGCCTCTGCCGCGACGGTTTCGATGCGCTCACCGCTCAGACCCAGTGCGTGCAAGAAAGGCTGGGCTGCCGACGCGCCATCAACACTGAGTGAAGACTCACTGCCATCATGGCGTTGCGGCCCGTAGCGCATCAGGTCAAACGACGTTTCAAAGCGCTGCGCCAGGAAATAGGTGCGGAAGTAATCGAAGGAAAACGCCACCTGGCCATCGGTGCGCAACAGCAAGCCATGCGCATACAGCGGCGCCAGCCAGTCGCCAGCCCCCACGTCCCAGCCCTTCACGCCGCAATAGTCGCTGGCAAAGCGCTGCAGTTCCGCCTCGCTCAGGAACAAGGTCTTGGCCTCGAACATCACGAACGCCAGTTCGATGAGGAAGTCGCGCGCCGCCACGGCGTCGTCCGACGGCCCGCAGTGCGGCATGCCCGCCTTGCCCAGCAGGCCGTCAAGATAGACGCGCTCGTCCGCCAGTTGCGGCAACAGGGTAGCAAACACATGTTCGGCGTCCATCTGCCCCGTTTCCTGGCCATTCGGCGTGTACAGCACCGACAGGGCGAAATTCTTGCTCACTTCATCGAACTCGCGCAGCGACACCGTCCACTGCGTGCCCGGCGCATGGCCGCCGGACATGTCGTTGCCGAACTCCAGCACGGCAAACGCCGCCATCTGCTCCTGCCCACCATACAGGCTGCCAGGATTGCTCTTGAACAAGATGCCTAGCGACTTCATCAGCGAACTGCCGTCGCCCGTATGCTGGTGGCCATGGAATACGGCGTGGATATTCTTGTAGCGCGCGCGCTGCTCGGCACTGGCGTGTTCGTCGGCAGAGAAGAAACTGAAACCGGCATTGCCCAGCGCGGCGGCGGCCACGCCCTGCTGGCGGCTGCCCGGCACCAGGTAAAAGCGCGCGCCCGGCAGGCTGGCCGCCTGCAGCAACGGACGCAGGAAGTATTCGTAGACATACACGGGCGTCGTGCCGGCGCAGGCGTCAGGCGCCACCAGCTGGCCCGTGAAGAAAATGGCATCGATCTGCTTTCCCGCCGCCAGGATGGCGGCCACATCCTCAAACAAGGCGTGCAGCCTCACGGCCTGCTCTTGCTCGTCAGCCCGGCGCAAGCGCACATCGGCAATATGGAGGGCGGTAAATTTTTTCATTGTTGCAAAACTTTCTCAGCACAGCCGAACTTGACCGGACACTGGCAACGTTCAGGGAAAAATCACGCACCCCGGGTCAAGCGTGAGCGAAACATGGTTACAGACCTCCATTCTGGCATTTTTTCCCTACGGCAATACTCACCAATTTTCACATGACACGCATCCGCCACAGGCAAGCACGCTTTACCACACGGAGGTCAACAGAAACAAAGAAAGCCGGGAACGGATTTTGTTTTTTTGTACTGAAAGTTAATTTTTCATTAAATAAGCCGTCATCGCTTGCGGGGTTTTTGAAGCTATTGCAGTTGCGCCCAAACCATCAGCGCTTGCGCGGCGGCGGCAAGTCCGTGCAGACACCTCGTACACTTCGGCGCGCGCTTGCCAAGCTGCCGATCGACGCGCCCAGGGTCGGGGGCGGATGGCAGCAGACACCAATAAAAAACCCCGCAATCGCTTGCGGGGTTCCTGGTGTCACAGCGCTACAACATCAGCGCTTGCGCGGCGGCGGCAAGTCCGTGCAGACACCCTCGCACACTTCGGCGCGCGCTTGCCAAGCTGCCGATCGACGCGCCCAGGGTCGGGGGCGGATGGCAGCAGACACCAATAAAAAACCCCGCAATCGCTTGCGGGGTTCCTGGTGTCACAGCGCTACAACATCAGCGCTTGCGCGGCGGCGGCAAGTCCGTGCAGACACCTCGTACACTTCGGCGCGCGCTTGCCAAGCTGCCGATCAACGCGCCCAGGGTCGGGTGCGGATGGCGGCAGGCGCCAATAAAAAACCCCGCAATCGCTTGCGGGGTTCCTGGTGTCACAGCGCTACAACATCAGCGCTTGCGCAGCGGCGGCAAGTCCGTGCATACGCCTTCGTACACTTCGGCGCGCGCTTGCCAAGCTGCCGATCGACTCGCCCAGGGTCGGGTGCGGATGGCGGCAGGCGCCAATAAAAAACCCCGCAATCGCTTGCGGGGTTTTTGGTGTCACAGCGCTACAACATCAGCGCTTGCGCGGCGGCGGCAAGTCCGTGCATACGCCTTCGTACACTTCGGCGGCCATGCCGATCGACTCGCCCAGGGTCGGGTGCGGATGGATGGTCTTGCCGATGTCGGTGCCGTCGCAGCCCATTTCGATGGCCAGCGCGATTTCACCGATCATGTCGCCCGCGTGCGTGCCGACGATGGTGCCGCCGATGATGCGGTGCGTTTCAGCGTCGAACAGCAGCTTGGTGAAGCCTTCGGCGCGGCCGTTGGCCACGGCGCGGCCCGAGGCGGCCCACGGGAAGTGGCCCTTCTCGACCTTGATGCCCTTGGCTTTCGCTTCGTCTTCCGTGATGCCGGCCCATGCCACTTCCGGATCCGTGTAGGCGACCGACGGGATCACCTTGACGTCGAAGTGCGACTTCTGGCCGGCAGCCGCTTCCGCTGCCACGTGGGCTTCGTGCACGGCCTTGTGCGCCAGCATCGGCTGGCCCACCAGGTCGCCGATGGCGAAGATGTTCGGCACGTTGGTGCGCATCTGGCTGTCGACGTTGATGAAACCGCGGTCCGTCACCTGCACGCCTGCCTTGTCGGCAGCGATCTTCTTGCCGTTCGGGCTGCGACCCACGGCGACGAGCACCAGGTCGTAGACTTGCGGCGCCGGGGCCGTGGCACCCGCTTCGGCCGCTTCGAACGTGACCTTGATGCCTTCCGGCAACGCCTCGACGGCGACCGTCTTGGTCTTGGTCATGATGTTGTCGAAGCGCTTCTCGTTGAACTTCTGCCACACCTTGACGGCGTCGCGGTCCGCGCCCTGCATCAGGCCATCCATCATTTCGACCACGTCGATGCGCGCGCCGAAGGTCGAATAGACGGTCGCCATTTCCAGGCCGATGATGCCGCCGCCGATGACCAGCATGCGTTTCGGGATCTGGCGCAATTCCAGTGCACCCGTCGAATCGACGATGCGCGGGTCTTCCGGCACGAAGGGCAGCTTCACCACGGACGAACCGGCGGCGATGATGGCCTGCTTGAACTGCACGACCTTTTTAGAACCGTCGCCTGCCGTCACTTCGATGTGGTTCGCGGAGAGGAACTGGCCCACGCCGGTGACGACTTGCGTCTTGCGTGCCTTGGCCATGCCGGCCAGGCCGCCCGTCATGTTCGAGATCACGCCTTCCTTGTACTTGCGTACCTGGTCGATGTCGATCGTCGGCTTGGCGAACGTCACGCCCGTGTTGGACATGTGCGCCGTTTCGTCGATGACGGATGCCACGTGCAGCAGCGCCTTCGACGGGATGCAGCCCACGTTCAGGCACACGCCGCCCAGGGTGGCGTAGCGCTCGACGATGACGGTACTCATGCCCAGGTCGGCCGCGCGGAACGCCGCCGAGTAGCCGCCAGGACCTCCACCGAGCACCATCATGTCGACGTCGATGTCGACCTGGCCGCTGTAATTGCCGGCCGGGATGGCGGCAACGGCCGCAGGTGCAGGTGCGGCTGCCGGAGCGGTTGCCGCCGGCGCAGGAGCGGCAGCTGGCGCGGCAGCTGCCGCGCCTTCAGCCGCTTCCACCACCAGCAGCGCGCTGCCTTCGGCGATCTTGTCGCCGACCTTGACCTTGACTTCCTTGACGACGCCCGCGTGGGTCGACGGAATCTCCATGCTGGCCTTGTCCGATTCGACCGTGATCAGGGACTGGTCCACCTTGATGGTGTCGCCGACCTTGACCATCAGTTCGATGACTTCGACTTCCTTGAAATCGCCGATATTCGGTACTTTTACCTCTACTGTGCTCATCAATCGCTCCTTACAGCAGAATTTTGCGCATGTCGGCCAGGACTTCGCCGAGGTACACGGAGAATCGCGCGCCCATCGCGCCATCGACCACGCGGTGGTCGTAGGACAGCGAGGTGCCCATCATCAGGCGTGGCTGGAAGGCCTTGCCATCCCATACCGGCTTGATCGAGGCTTTCGACAGACCCAGGATCGCCACTTCCGGCGCATTGACGATAGGCGTGAAGTGCGTGCCGCCGATGCCGCCCAGGGACGAGATCGTGAAGCTGGCGCCCTGCATGTCGGCCGGTTTCAGCTTGCCTTCGCGTGCCTGCAGCGACAGTTCCGTCATTTCGCGGGCGATCTGCGAAACCGACTTCTGGTCCGCGCCCTTGATCACCGGTACCACCAGGCCGTTCGGCGTGTCGGCCGCGAAGCCGATGTTGTAGTACTGCTTGAGGATCAGGTTCTCGCCCTTGGCGTCGAGCGAGGCGTTAAACGCGGGGAATTTCTTCAGCGCGGCGACGGACGCTTTGATCACGAATGCCAGCATGGTCAGCTTGGCCGCATCCTTGTTCTTCGCATTGGCCGCGTTGGTATCGACGCGGAATGCTTCCAGGTCCGTCACGTCCGCTTCGTCGAACTGCGTGACGTGCGGGATCATGACCCAGTTGCGGTGCAAATTCGGGCCCGAGATTTTCTTGATGCGCGACAGCGGCAGCAATTCGGTCGTGCCGAACTTGCTGAAGTCCAGCGACGGCCATGGCAGCAGATCCAGGCCAACGCCGGAACCGGCCTTGGCGACCGGTGCGTTAGGCGCGACAACGGCGCCCGACATCACGCCCTTGACGAAGTTCTGCACGTCTTCCTGGGTGATGCGGCCCTTCGGACCGGAACCGCCCACGCGGGCCAGGTCCACGCCCAGTTCGCGCGCGAACTTGCGGATCGATGGCGACGCGTGCGCCAGCTTGCCGTTCACGGCAGGCGCGGCGGCAGTTGCCGGGGCAGCAGCGGCGACCGGCGCCGAAGCGACGGCGGCGGCTGGTGCGGCGGCAGCTTGCGCGGCCGGCGCAGGCGCGGCGGCCGGGGCGGCAGCGCCACCGGTCGTTTCCACGACCAGCACCAAGCTACCCTTGGCGACCTTGTCGCCGACCTTGACCTTCAATTCCTTGACGACACCGGCGTGGCTCGATGGGATTTCCATGCTGGCCTTGTCCGATTCGACCGTCAGCAGCGACTGGTCGACCTTGATCGTGTCGCCCACCTTGACCATCAGTTCGATGACTTCGACTTCCTTGAAGTCGCCGATATCGGGCACGGTCACCTCGACCAGGGCCGGCGCGCCGGCAGGGACGGCGGGTGCCGGCGCGGCCGCAGGAGCGGCGGCGGGGGCGGCTTCAGCGGCAGGTGCCGGGGCGGCAGCGGCGGCTGGCGCCGGCGCCGAGTCGTCGTCCGCCACTTCCAGCAGCAGGACCAGCGAACCTTCGGCGATCTTGTCGCCCACGTTGACTTTCAATTCCTTGACGACACCGGCGTGGCTCGACGGGATTTCCATGCTGGCCTTGTCCGATTCGACCGTGATGAGGGACTGGTCGACCTTGACCGTGTCGCCTGGCTTGACCATCAGTTCAATGATCTCGACTTCCTTGAAATCGCCGATATCCGGGACTTTGACTTCCACAATGCTCATAGCTTGCTCCGTTATTTTATTTGTCAGATGGACCCGCGCACACGCCAGGGCGGCGCTTGCGCACTGCCCTGGCGTGATCGGATCACTTAACGATTACTGGGTCACCGGATTCGGTTTGTTCGCGTCGATGCCGTACTTGGCGATCGCCTGCTCCACCACCGACACGTCGATCTTGCCTTCGTCAGCCAGCGATTTGAGCGCGGCCACGGTGACATAATAACGGTTCACTTCGAAGAACTCGCGCAGCTTGGCGCGGCTGTCCGAGCGGCCAAAGCCATCGGTACCGAGCACTTTGTAGGTGCGGCCCTTCGGCATGAAGGCGCGGATCTGTTCTGCAAATGCGCGCATGTAGTCGGTCGTGGCGACGATCGGGCCGTCCGTATCCTGCATCAGCGACGTCACGTACGGCACGCGCTGCTCTTTCGACGGATTGACCATGTTCCAGCGTTCCGCATCCTGGCCATCGCGGGCCACCAGGGTCAGCGACGGCGCCGACCACACGTCCGCGGCCACGCCCCAGTCGTTTTCCAGCAGTTCGGCGGCGAAGATCGATTCGCGCAGGATGGTACCGCAACCGATCAGCTGTACGCGCAGCTTGGCGTCAGCCTTGCCTTCTTGCAGCTTGTACATGCCTTTCAGGATGCCTTCTTCCTGGCCTGGCTTGATGCCTGGCTGGGCGTAGTTCTCGTTCATGATCGTGATGTAGTAGAACACATCTTCCTGGTTGGCGATCATGCGGCGCAGGCCGTCCTGGATGATGACGGCGACTTCATGGCTGAAGGTCGGGTCGTACGGCATGCAGGTCGGGATGGTCGCGGCGAAGATATGGCTGTGGCCATCTTCGTGCTGCAAGCCTTCGCCGTTCAGCGTCGTGCGGCCGGCCGTGCCGCCCATCAGGAAGCCGCGGGCGCGCATGTCGGCCGAAGCCCATACCTGGTCGCCGATGCGCTGGAAGCCGAACATCGAGTAGAAGGTGTAGAACGGGATCATGATGCGGTCGTTGGTCGAGTACGACGTCGCCGCGGCGATCCACGAGCTCATGCCGCCCGCTTCGTTGATGCCCTCCTGCAGGATCTGGCCGGCCTTGTCTTCGCGGTAGTACATGACCTGGTCCTTGTCGACCGGCTCGTACAACTGGCCTTTCGGGTTGTAGATGCCGATCTGGCGGAACAGGCCTTCCATGCCGAAGGTACGCGATTCATCGACCAGGATAGGCACGACGCGCTGGCCCAGGTTCGGGTCTTTCAGCAGGGTCGAAATGACGCGCACGAAGGCTTGCGTGGTCGAGATTTCGCGGCCTTCCGGCGTCGCTTCCAGCACGTTCTTGAACGCGTCCAGGCCAGGCACGGGCAGGGTTTCCTCGGACTTCTGGCGGCGCTGCGGCAGGTAGCCACCCAGGGCCTTGCGGCGCTCGTGCAGGTAGAGCATTTCCGGCGCGTCGTCGGCAGGCTTGAAGAACGGGATGTCGGCCAGCTTGTCGTCGGGGATAGGCAGCGAGAAGCGGTCGCGCATTTCGCGGATGGCTTCGTCGTCCAGTTTTTTCGTCTGGTGCGCCGTGTTGCGCGCTTCGCCGGACTTGCCCATGCCGTAGCCCTTGATGGTCTTCACCAGCAGGACGGTAGGCTGGCCCTTGTGTTCCTGGGCGATCTTGAAGGCAGCGTAGATCTTGTGCGGATCGTGGCCGCCGCGGGTCAGGCGCCAGATGTCGTCGTCACTCATGTTGGCAACCATTTCCAGCAGCTTCGGATGCTTGCCGAAGAAGTGCTTGCGCACGTAGGCGCCATCTTTCGCCTTGTAGTTCTGATATTCGCCGTCGACGGTTTCCATCATCACGCGCTGCAGGATGCCTTCCTTGTCTTGCGCCAGCAGGGCGTCCCAGCCCGGGCCCCAGATGACCTTGACGACGTTCCAGCCCGCGCCACGGAATTCGCCTTCCAGTTCCTGGATGATCTTGGTGTTGCCGCGCACCGGGCCGTCCAGGCGCTGCAGGTTGCAGTTGACCACGATGACCAGGTTGTCGAGCATGTCGCGCGCGGCCAGGCCGATCGCGCCCAGCGATTCCGGCTCGTCCATCTCGCCGTCGCCGCAGAAAGCCCAGATTTTACGGTTGTCGGTCTTGGCGATGCCGCGTGCGTGCAGGTACTTCAGGAAGCGCGCCTGGTAGATCGCCATGTGCGGGCCCAGGCCCATCGACACGGTCGGGAACTGCCAGAAGTCGGGCATCAGCTTCGGATGCGGGTACGAGGACAGGCCCTTGCCGTCGACTTCCTTGCGGAAGTTCAGCATTTGCTCTTCCGTCAGGCGGCCTTCGAGGAAGGCGCGCGCGTAGACGCCGGGCGAGGAGTGGCCCTGGATGTACAGCAGGTCGCCGCCGTGGTCGGCCGTCGGCGCGTGCCAGAAGTGGTTGAAACCGATGCCCAGCATGTTCGCCAGCGACGCGAACGAGGACAAGTGGCCGCCCAGGTCGCCGTCGGCGCGGTTGGCCTTGACCACCATGGCCATGGCGTTCCAGCGCATCCACGAGCGCAGGCGCTCTTCGTATTCCAGGTTGCCGGGGCAGTGTGCTTCTTGTTTGGTGGGGATGGTATTGACGTAGGCGGTGGTACTGGAGAACGGAATCTGGGCGCCGCGGCGGCGGGCCAGGTCAACCATGCGCTCCATCAGGTAATGCGCGCGTTCCGGACCTTCATTTTCCAGCACGGCTTCGAGCGCGTCCAGCCACTCCTTGGTTTCCTGCATATCCGGGTCGGTGCCGATCTGTGTCGTTACCTGGTTCAGTTGAGCTGACATCTGTTGAGTCTCCTTTGTGAACGCCCCACCCCGATTTTCCGGATCGCTGTCGGACGGTATTTCGCTGATTATTTACTATTAAGTCGGTTTAGTGTGGGGATTCTAACAGCGTATTTAGTATTTTTCAAATTACGATATAGCATTTCATATCATGAAATCACCCTATGAAATTTATGCTGCACTGCCGCAAATTCTGTCCGGAAATTTGGGTGAGCAGAGTGGCAAAAGGAATGAGCACCCCAGTCGTCGGCACAGGCTCCCCGGGCCAAGCGGACCTGAAAAATGTCGAGGGCAAGGCGCAGCGACGCAGACAGTACGCCAGTACGGCAAGGAGCTGCAACGCCGCCATCGGCATTTTCTCAGGCCCGCGTCTCCGGCCCGCTGTTGTTACGCCAAAACCGCCCCTTTGCGCCGCCCGGCTTTATAATCTGTCTTTTCCCTCCCACATCTCTCAGCCCCTACCATGCCAGCACAACTGATCGACGGAATCGCCCTCTCCCAAAAACTGCGCAGCGAGATCGCCACGCGCGCCGCCGCCCTCACGGCCAAGGGCACCCAGCCCGGTCTGGCCGTGATTCTCGTCGGCGAAGACCCGGCCAGCCAGGTGTATGTCCGCAACAAGGTCAAGGCGTGCGGCGACGTGGGTTTCCACTCGGTGCTGGAAAAATATGAAGCGGACCTGTCCGAAGCCGACTTGCTGGCACGCATCGCCAGCCTGAACGCGGATCCCGCCATCCACGGCATCCTCGTGCAGATGCCTTTGCCGAAGCACATCAACCCGCACAAGGTCATCGAAGCGATCGCCACGACGAAAGACGTGGACGGCTATTCCGTCCTGAGCGCCGGCGAACTGATGACGGGCTTGCCCGGCTTCCGCCCGTGCACGCCGTACGGTTGCATGAAACTGATCGAAAGCACGGGCGTGGACTTGCGCGGCAAGCACGCCGTCGTCATCGGCCGCAGCAACACGGTCGGCAAGCCGATGGCCCTGCTGCTCTTGCAAGCGAACGCTACCGTCACCATCTGCCATAGTGCGACACCGGACCTGGGCCTGTACACGCGCCAGGCGGACGTGGTCGTGGCCGCCGTCGGCCGCCGCAACACCCTGACGGCCGACATGGTCAAGCCGGGCGCCATCGTCATCGACGTGGGCATGAACCGCGACGATGACGGCAAGCTGTGCGGCGACGTGGATTTTGCCGGAGTGAAAGAAATCGCGTCCCACATCACCCCAGTACCGGGTGGCGTCGGTCCGATGACGATCACCATGTTATTGATGAACACAGTAGAGGCTGCCGAGCGCATCTAAAGAATCACCCCGGGGCGGCATTGCCGCCTTATTAATATGGAACCGACGATGAACACCAATCCCCTGCTTGATTTTTCCGGACTGCCACGCTTCGACGCGATCACGCACGAGCATGTCACGCCTGCCATCGATACCCTCCTGGAACAGGCGCGCGCCACGGTGGCGCGGCTGGAAGCGCCCATGGAAGAAGTGAGCTGGGACAACTTCGTCGCGCCCCAGGACCAGATCGCCGAAACCCTGGGCCGCGCCTGGAGCATCGTCAACCATTTGAATAGCGTGGTCGATACGCCGGAACTGCGCGCCGCCTACAACGCCAACCTGCCCAAGGTGACGGAATTCTGGACCGAGCTGGGCCAAAATGAAGTGCTGTTCGGCAAATACAAGCAGCTGCAGGCCAGCCCCGCTTTCGCCAGCCTGTCGCCGGCACGCCGGCGCATCGTCGACAATGCCGTGCGCGACTTCCGCCTGGGCGGTGCCGAGTTGCCCGAGGACAAGAAAGAGCGCTTCGGCGCCATCCAGGAAGAACACGCTGCCGTCGCTACGCGTTTTTCCGAAAACGTGCTCGACGCCACCAATGACTATAAGTTGCTGGTCGAGAACGAAGCCGATCTCGCAGGCCTGCCCGACGACGTGAAGGCCGCCGCGCGCGCCGCCGCCGACAAGGCCGGCAAGCCAGGCTATGAATTCTCGCTGCACTTCCCCTCTTATTACCCGATCCTGCAGTTTGCCGACAATCGCGCACTGCGCGAAACCATCTACCGCGCCAACGCCACCAAGGCGTCGGATCTGGGCGAGGTCTTCAGCAAGAAAGAGGACTGGGACAATACGCACAACATCGTCACCTTGTTGCGGCTGCGCAACGAAGAGGCCCAGCTGCTCGGCTACGCCAATTTCGCCGAAGTGTCGCTCGTCTCCAAGATGGCCACTTCGCCCGCGCAAGTCATCGCCTTCCTGGAAGACCTGGCCAAGCGCGCGCGTCCGTTCGCCGAGAAGGACCTGGCCGAACTGCAACAATTCGCCCGGGAAGAGCTGGGCATCGCCGAGCTGCAGGCGTGGGACGTGCCGTACGCTTCCGAAAAGCTGCAGGAACGCCGCTACGCGTTCTCGGCCCAGGAAGTCAAACAGTATTTCCCAGAACACAAGGTGATCGACGGCCTGTTCCGCCAGATCCAGAACCTGTTCGCGGTCGAGATCAAACCCGATACGGCGCCCGTCTGGCACCCGGACGTGCGTTTTTACCGCATCGAGCGCGACGGCCAGCTGGTCGGCCAGTTCTACCTGGACCCGTATGCGCGCGCCGGCAAGAGCGGCGGCGCCTGGATGGACGATGCACGGGGCCGCCGCGCCGACGCACAGCACGTGCAAACGCCGATCGCCTACCTGACCTGCAATTTCACGCAGCCGGCCGTGGTCGATGGCCAGGTCCAGCCTGCCCTGTTCACGCACGATGAAGTCATCACCCTGTTCCACGAGTTCGGCCACGGCCTGCACCATATGCTGACCGTCGTCGACGAGCTGGGCGTGTCGGGCATTGCCGGCGTCGAATGGGATGCCGTGGAACTGCCGTCGCAATTCATGGAAAACTTCTGCTGGGAATGGGAAGTGCTTGAACACATGACGGCGCACGCCGTCACGGGCGAGCCGCTGCCGCGCGCGCTGTACGACAAGATGCTGGCGGCCAAGAATTTCCAGTCCGGCTTGCAGACGCTGCGCCAGGTGGAGTTCTCCCTGCTCGACATGCATCTGCACTATGACTACGACGCCGGCACGGGCCAGACTGTGCAGCAGCTGATCGACGGCGTGCGCGCCCAGTTCGCGCTGATCATCCCGCCCGCCTTCAACCGCTTCCAGAATTCCTTCGGGCATATCTTCTCCGGCGGCTACGCGGCCGGCTACTACAGCTACAAATGGGCCGAGGTGCTGTCCGCCGACGCCTATGCGGCGTTTGAAGAAGCCAGGGCGCTGGGACCGGCCGCCACCACGGCGGCAGGCAAGCGTTACCTGGAGGAAATCCTGTCCGTCGGCGGCTCGCGCCCCGCGCTCGAATCGTTCACGGCCTTCCGCGGCCGCGAACCTAGCATCGACGCCCTGCTGCGCCACAGCGGCATGGCAGCCTGAGGGATGACATGACGCGCGTCGATTTTCATACGAATGTGCCCGACAAGCTGGCCTACGCCTGCCGCCTGGCGCGCAAGGCGTATATGGCCGGCAACAAGGTCGTGGTGCTGGCGGGCAACAGCGCCCAGCTAGACGCCATGAATGCGGCCATGTGGACCCTCTCGCCGACCGACTTTGTGCCGCACGTGCTGGCCGGCGAGCCGCTGGCCGCGCAGACCCCCATCGTGCTGACCGACAGCGAAGAGGTGGAACTGCCGCACCACGATATCCTGGTCAATGTATCGCAGCTGCCACCCGCCAACTACGCGCAATTCCAGCGCGTGTTCGAGATCGTTTCCATGGACGAGCAGGACGCCCAGGCGGGCCGCCAGCGCTTCCTGCACTACCGCCAGCAGGACGTGCAGCCGACCCACTTCGTGGCAGGTAAAGCATGAACCAGCAGCCATTCGACCAGGGCATCCCCCTGCTGACGGAGGTGCTGCTGGGGCCGGATGTGCCGGAGGCGGCGCCCGTCGTACCTGCTGCGCCAGCTGTCGAGGAAGCACCAGCATTGCCACCCAGCATGCCGCTACCGGACTGGGATGCCATCGAACAGCGGCTAACGCAACGCATCCTGCATCAAGTCCAAGGCAAGATCGACCATCTGCTGGAAGAACGCATTGCCCACGTCCTGCAGACGGCCCTGCAAAACGCCCTGATCGGCATGCGCGGCGCCCTGCGCGAAGATTTGCAGCAATCGCTGGAGCAGATCGTGGCCCACGCGGTCAGCCATGAGCTCGGGCATCTGCATCCACCAGCGCAGACGCTGTACCCCTGAGCATGCTGCGCAATGCCGGGTTACGCGCTGCGCGCTGACCCGACCTACCACGACCCGCCCGACCTACCCTATTCTTTCCTCCAACGCCATTCTTTGGTGCGCTCGCACCCGAGAAATCGGTGCATCGCGCCTCACTTTGGTGATTGTTGCGACAAAATGCAAAAAGCCCGAAATGCGGCTTTGCGCCGCCTGTTTTTTGTTGTACCTTTCCTCACACGTACCGCCATTCGAAGCGGTTTCACGCGACGCCGCCGTATCTTTATCCATTGGAGAATGTTTATGCTGCTCAAGACCAAAGTCCTTCCACTCGCCCTTGCCCTCGCTTTTGCCGGTCACGCGGGCGCGCAGGAAATCATCAAGATAGGCCACGTCGCGCCGGTCTCTGGCGCCAGCTCCCACCTGGGCAAGGATAATGAAAACGCGGCCAAGATGGCCATCGAGGACTTGAACGCCAAAGGCTTCAAGATCGACGGCAAAGTCGTGAAATTCGTGCTGTTGCCCGAAGATGACGCGGCCGATCCGAAACAGGGTACGGCCGTGGCGCAAAAGCTGGTGGACGCCAAGGTCAACGGCGTGATCGGCCACCTGAATTCGGGCACGACGATTCCCGCTTCGCGCATTTACTTCAATGCCGGCATCCCGCAGATTTCGCCGGCCGCCACCAACCCGACGTATACCCAGCAGAAATTCAACACGGCCTTCCGCGTCGTGGCCAATGACAACAAGCTGGGGGGAACGTTGGGCGCGTATGCCGTCGGCAAGCTGCAGGCGAAGAAAATCGCCGTCATCGACGACCGCACGGCCTACGGCCAGGGCGTGGCGGAACAGTTCGTCAAGGGCGCCAAGAAGGCGGCGCCTGGCGTGCAAATCGTCGGCAAGGAATTTACCAATGCCAACGCCACCGACTTCAACGCCATTCTGACCAGCATCAAGTCGAAGAATCCCGACCTGATCTTCTTTGGCGGCATGGATTCCGTGGGCGGCCCCATGCTGCGCCAGATGAAGGCGCTGGGCATCAAGGCCAAGTTCATGGGCGGCGACGGCCTGTGCACGGAACCGCTGGGCAAGCTGGCCGGCGACGCCGTGGGTGAAAACATGGTCACCTGCGCGGAAGCGGGCGGCGTCACGGGCGACCAGCAAAAAGGCATGGACGATTTCCGCGCCCGCTACAAGCAGAAATACAATATGGACGTGCAGCTGTACGCGCCCTATGTGTACGACGCCGTGATGACCATGGCCACCGCCATGGCCGATGCGAAATCGTCGAAACCATCCGTCTACCTGCCCTTCCTGGCCAAGGTGCACTACCAGGGCGTGACGGGGCCGATCTCGTTCGATGCCAACGGCGACATCAAGGATGGCGCGCTGACCCTGTTCACCTACCGGGATGGCAAGAAAACCAAGATGGAAGTGGTCAAGTAAGCGATTGGCTGGCAACGTAATCGCGTAAACCTTCGGCCAGCGCGTCGAAGGTGGCGCGGCAGCGCAGGCTGCCGCGCAAGTCTGCATGCATGGTGACCCAGGTTTCCATCGGCAGCGCAAACGCTTGCGGCAGCACGCGCCGCAGGGCCGGATCGCGCGCCGCCAAGCCCGCCTGGCACACGCCGATGCCGGCGCCCGCGCGGATCAGGGCCAGTTGCGCCAGGTCGCTGTCGCTGCGCCAGGCAAAGTTTTCCCGCGTAAATCCCTGGAAGGCCGCACCCGCATTGCGCACGAAGGGGCTCGCCTCGTCGTAGCCGATGACGGCATGTTGCGCCAGATCAAGCAGTCCCGCCGGCGTGCCATGGCGCGCCAGGTAATCCGCGTGCGCATGCAGGCCCAGTTCGATCTCGCCCACCTTGCGCGCCACCAGCTGCTCCTGGCGCGGACGCAGCATGCGCACGGCGATGTCCGCCTCGCGGCGCAGCAAATCCTGCACCTTGTTGCTCAACACCAGTTCAATGACCAGACCGGGATGGCGTTCGCGCAAGCGGGCCAGTATCGGCGGCAGCACTTCCACGCCCACCACTTCGCTGGCCGCGATGCGCACGACGCCGGCCACGCCCTGCCCCTGGCTGCTGGCCGCCCGTTCCATCAGGGCCGCCGTGTGCTCCATGGTTTCCGCATGGGGCCGCAGCGCCAGCGCCACTTCCGTGGGCAGCAAGCCCAGCTGCGAACGCGTAAACAGCGTCGCGCCCAGCGCCTGCTCCAAGGCGGCGATGTGCCGGCCGACGGTGGGCTGGGTGATGGCCAGCGCACGGGCGGCGCCGGACAGGGAGCCGTGCCTGAGCACGGCCAGCAGCGAACGGTAGTATTCCCAGGCGATGGAGGTAGTCATACATAAATGTATAGCCTCTGATCGATGTTCGTCAATTTCCAATTAGGCTTGCGCGGCAGATACTGGCGCCATCAACCACACGGAGGTCATGATGGACAAAACGGTATTGGTACTGGGCGCGACAGGCGGCATCGGCGGCGAGATGGCGCGCCAGCTGCTGGCGGCGGGCTGGCAGGTGCGCGCGCTGCGGCGCGGGGATACGCCGTCGCCACGCGGCGATGGCATTGAATGGCTGCGCGGCGACGCGCTGTCGCGCGCGGACGTGCTGGCGGCCGCGAAAGGCTGCGCCGTCATCGTGCACGCCGTCAACCCGCCCGGCTACCGCCACTGGGGCCGGCTGGTGCTGCCCATGCTCGACAACACGGTCGCCGCGGCGATGGCCGAAGGCGCCACCATCGTGCTGCCCGGCACCGTCTACAACTTCGGCCCCGACGCCTTTCCCGCGCCGCACGGCTTGCTGGCGGAAGACGCGCCGCAGCGCCCGCGCACGCGCAAGGGCGCCATTCGCGTGGAAATGGAGGCAAGACTGGAACGGGCCAGCATGCAGGACGCGCGCGTGCTCATCGTGCGCGCGGGCGACTTCTTCGGCCCCCGCGCCGGCAACAACTGGTTTTCGCAGGGCCTGGTGAAACCGCGCCAGAGCGTGCGCAGCGTGCTGTATCCGGGCGCGCCCGGCGTCGGCCACCAGTGGTCCTACCTGCCGGACGTGGCGCGCACGATGGTGCAGTTGCTCGATGTACGCGCCACGTTGCCCGCATTTGCGCGCTTTCACATGGCCGGCCACTGGGACCGCGACGGCCGGCAAATGACCGGCGCGATTGCCCGCGTGGTGGAACAGGCGACAGGAACTGCGCCCGCCATCCGGCGTTTTCCGTGGTGGCTGGTGGTGCTGGCCTCGCCGTTCGTGGCGACCCTGCGCGAAATGCGCGAGATGCGCTACCTGTGGCGAATACCCTTGCCCATGGACAATACGCAACTGCTGGCCGTGCTGGGACAGGAAGCCCACACGCCCCTCGATGAGGCGGTTAGAGCCACCCTGGAAGGAATGGGCAATCTGAACGTGACAGGCAAAAAAAATGCGCCGGGATTGCCGGCGCACTAATTGCAGGTACTGCGGCACAGATTATTTCTGTGCCAGTACCCATTTAACCAGGGTGCGGGCTTCCGCCTCGCTCACTTGCGGGTTCGCTGGCATCGGGATCGCGCCCCAGGTGCCGGAACCGCCCTTCATGACTTTCGCCACGAGCTTGGCTTCCGCGTCTTTTTGACCGGCATACTTGGCCGCCACGTCTTTATACGCAGGACCCACCAGTTTCGTGCTCACCGCGTGGCAAGCCATGCAGTTTTTTGCTTTCGCCAGGTCCGGATTGGCCAACGCAGCTTGCGATGCCAGAGCCGAAACGGCCAATACACTCACCAACATAAAACGTTTCATTGTCTTTTCTCCAAAGTTACTTCCTGCGGCATTTTACTGTGTTTCCGCAGATGCACCACGAGCCCAGATCAAGCGTTTCAATGTAGTAACGCAATGTAGTCGGAAGGCATGCCTATTCTGCCCCATCCGCGCGCCCATGACCATGTTGTTTGTAAGGCGATGTAACGACAGCCGGCCCCGCGCGGTCGAACGGGGCCGGCCGTCTCACTTATGCAACAAATCAGCGTTTCTGCTTCTTCAACTGCGACAGATCGCGCACGGCGCCGCGGTCGGCCGACGTCGTCAGCGCCGCATACGCCTGCAGGGCCTGCGACACGTAGCGGTCGCGGTTGACAGGCAGCCAGGCCGCGTCGCCCTTCGCTTCCATGGCGGCGCGGCGCGCGGCCAGGTCAAGGTCCGTCACGCGCAGGTTGATGGTGCGCGCGGGGATGTCGATGTCGATGAAGTCGCCCTCTTCCACCAGGCCGATGGCGCCCCCTTCGGCCGCTTCCGGCGAGGCGTGGCCGATCACCAGTCCCGAGGAACCGCCCGAGAAGCGCCCGTCCGTGAACAGCGCGCACGCCTTGCCCAGGCCCTTCGATTTGATGTACGAGGTCGGATACAGCATTTCCTGCATGCCGGGACCGCCTTTCGGGCCTTCGTAGCGGATGATGACGACGTCGCCCTCATGCACGGTATCGGCCAAAATCGCTGCAACAGCGGAATCCTGGCTTTCGAACACGCGCGCCTTGCCCGAGAATGTCAAGATGCTTTCATCGACGCCCGCCGTCTTGACGATGCAGCCCTTTTCGGCCAGGTTGCCGTACAGGACGGCCAGGCCGCCATCCTGCGAATACGCGTGGGCCTTGTCGCGGATGCAGCCGGTGCTGCGGTCCTTGTCGACGGCGGCGAAGCGCTCGGACTGCGAAAACGCCGTCTGCGTCGGCACGCCGCCCGGCGCGGCGCGGAACAGTTCATGCACGGCAGGGTTGTCGGTGCACATGATGTCGTTTTGCGCGATGGCGTCGGCCATGGTGGCCGCGTGGATGGTCGGCAAAGTGGTGTCGAGCAGGCCGGCGCGCGCCAGTTCGCCCAGGATGCCCACGATGCCGCCGGCGCGGTGCACGTCCTCGATATGGTATTTGTCCGTCATCGGCGCGACCTTGCACAGGCAGGGTACCTTGCGCGAAATGCGGTCGATGTCGGCCATGGAAAATTCCACTTCCGCCTCGTGCGCGGCGGCCAGCAGGTGCAGCACGGTGTTGGTCGAGCCGCCCATGGAGACGTCGAGCGCCATGGCGTTCTCGAACGCGGCCTTGGTGGCGATCGAGCGGGGCAGCACCGAGTAATCGTCCTGCTCGTAATGGCGCTTGGCCAGTTCCACGATCAGACGGCCCGCGCGCAGGAACAGCTGCTGGCGGTCAGAGTGCGTGGCCAGGATCGTGCCGTTGCCGGGCAGGGCCAGGCCCAGCGCTTCCGTCAGGCAGTTCATCGAGTTGGCCGTGAACATGCCGGAACACGAACCGCAGGTGGGGCAGGCCGAGCGCTCGATCTCGGCCACGTCGGCGTCGGACACCGTGCTGTCGCCCGCCTTGATCATGGCGTCGACCAGGTCCAGCTTGATGATCTTCTGCGTGCCGTTGACCACCTTGACGACCTTGCCCGCTTCCATCGGCCCGCCGGAAATAAACACGACGGGGATATTGATGCGCATGGCGGCCATCAGCATGCCCGGCGTGATCTTGTCGCAGTTCGAGATGCAGACCATGGCGTCGGCGCAGTGGGCGTTGACCATGTATTCGACGGAGTCGGCGATCAGGTCGCGCGAGGGCAGCGAATACAGCATGCCGCCGTGGCCCATGGCGATGCCGTCATCGACGGCGATGGTATTGAATTCCTTGGCCACGCCGCCGGCCGCCTCGATCTCGCGCGCCACCATCTGCCCCAGGTCTTTCAGGTGCACGTGGCCGGGCACGAACTGGGTGAACGAGTTGACGACGGCGATGATCGGCTTGTCGAAGTCGCCATCCTTCATGCCGGTGGCGCGCCACAGGGCGCGGGCGCCAGCCATGTTGCGGCCGTGGGTGGTGGTGCGGGAGCGGTATTGCGGCATGATGGGGTCCTTCCAAGGATGATTGATGCCTGACTGTGCGGATTCTCAACAAAACCCTGCATGCAGTGGGGGTACGCCAGATTGCCTTGCGCACGCGCCACTGTCAAATATATGATGCACATGGCTGTGAGTCGTTTTACATATCACAGCATTCAATCTGCATGGAAAAGCATATGAACCTTGAACTGCGCCAGCTGCGCTACTTTGTCACCGTCGCCGAGGAGCTGCACTTCGGCCGCGCCGCCGCGCGCCTGCACATGACGCAGCCGCCCCTGTCGCAAACCATCATGGCCCTGGAAGAACAGCTGGGCGCCCCCCTGTTCGTGCGCACGCGCCGCGAGGTCCAGCTGACGCCGGCAGGCAGCGCCTTGCTGCCCGAGGCGCGCCGGCTGCTGGCGCAGGCGCAGGCGCTGCCCGCGCTGGTGCGCCGCGCCGCGCAGGGCGAGGCGGGGCGTCTGAGCCTGGCTTTCGTTTCCTCGGCGGACTACAGCGTGCTGCCGCCCCTGCTGCGCGCGTACCAGACGGCCTATCCGCAGGTGCAGATCGCCCTGCAGGAAGCCACCTCCGACCTGCAACTGGACGAACTGCTGGCCGGGCGCACGGATGCGGGCCTGCTGATCCCGCCCCTGCCCGAGAAGGCGAAGGGCGAACTCGACTACCTGCCCGTGCTGGCCGAGCCGCTGGTGCTGGCCGCGCCGTCCGGCCTCGCCATCCTGAACACGCCCGGCCCCGTGCGCCTGGGCGACGTGCCGCCGCTGCCGTTGATCATTTTCCCGCGTGCAATATCCCCCGCCCTGCACGACGCGATACTCGGCGTGTTCCGCGCGGCCGGCGTGACGCCGCAGATCGGCCAGGAAGCGATCCAGATGCAGACCATCGTCAGCCTCGTCTCGGCTGGCATGGGCATCGCGCTTGTGCCACAATCGGTATCGAACCTGATGCGCCCCGGCGTAGAATACAGGCCGCTGCAGGATGCCACGCCGCTGGTGGAAACGGGCCTGGCGTGGCGCCGCGACAATCCATCCGCCGTGCTGCAGGGCTTTCTGGCCCTGCTGCGCACGCAGATATGCAATACCGGTCAATTATTAAGTGGCCGCTAAGGCAAAAAACTTGCCGCAAGGTCATACTACGCAACCCAAGTTTCAAATAATGAAAGAAAACCGATGCTGATACACCCGATGCCCGACCCCATCGCCATACAAATCGGCCCGCTCGCCGTGCACTGGTACGGCCTGATGTATGTGCTGGCCTTTGCCCTGTTCATTGCCCTGGGCCGTGTGCGCATCAGGCAGCCGCATATCGCCGTGCTGGGCTGGAAGAAGGAAGACCTCGACGACATGCTGTTCTACGGCATGCTGGGCGTGGTGATCGGCGGGCGCCTGGGTGAAGTGCTGTTCTACCGTCCCGAATACTTCCTGCACAATCCGCTCGAGATCTTCATGGTGTGGCATGGCGGCATGTCCTTCCATGGCGGCTTCCTCGGCGTCATCCTCGCCATGTACCTGTGGAGCCGCAAGGCGGGCCGCAACCTGTTCGACGTGCTCGACTTCATCGCGCCGCTGGTGCCGCTCGGCTACGCGGCCGGCCGCCTGGGCAATTTCATCAATGCCGAACTGCCGGGCCGCATCGCCCCGGACACCCTGCCGTGGGCCATGCAGTGGCCGGGCATCCCGTATCCCGTGCACCCGTCGCCGATCTACCAGATGCTGGTCGACGGTATTTTGGTGTTCATCATCCTGTGGCTGTATGCGCGCAAGCAGCGTCCGCGCATGGCCGTGGGCGCCATGTTCACCCTGTTGTACGGCTGCGCGCGCTTCTTCACGGAATACTTCCGCACGCCGGACTGGGAAGTCGTGTGGCTGGGCGTGCCGATCACGTCGGGCCAGATGCTGTCGCTGCCCATGATCGTCGGCGCCATCGCCCTGCTCGTGTGGGCGTATAAAAGCCAGGTGATGGGCACGCCGCCCACCAAGGCGCGCGCGGTCTGAGGGGCGATCAGCCCAGTAGTTTGTTTGTAATCACTTTCCATTGCGCCGGCGTCACCGGCGTGATGGACAGGCGGCTGCCCTTCTTGAGCAGCAGCATGTCCTCCAGTTCCGGCATCTGGCGCAGCTCGGACAGGGGCAGCAGCGCCGTCTTCTTCAGGCCCCGTACGTCGACGCTGATCCAGCGTGGCTGTTCAGGCGTGGCTTTCGGGTCGAAGTACTTTCCACCTTCTTCAAACTGGCTGTGATCGGGATAGGCGCCGCTGGCCACTTCGGCTATGCCCGCCACGCCCGGCTGCGGGCAGCTCGAGTGATAAAACAGCACGCCGTCGCCCGGCCGCATGCCGTCGCGCATGAAGTTGCGCGCCTGGTAGTTGCGCACGCCGAACCAGGGCAAGGTGTGCCCGGGCGCGGCCATCAGGTCGTCGATGCTCACTTCATCGGGTTCGGACTTCATCAGCCAGTATTGTTTCATTGCATTTCCCAGGTCAAAGAATAAAAGCGACAGGCGTAAAAAAACGGCTGCGCATGCTGATGCTGCAACCGTTTTTTGTACTGCAAATTAGGCCCCGCCTGTGCCGCTATGCCGGCATCCCGAACCAAACGGTTCAAGGTGGTCACGTTAGTTCAATTTCGGGTTCGTCGAACGAGCGACGCTCACTCCCATCAAACAAAATTCGCAACCGATGCGCATAAATGGTTCAAGGAATATATGGCAATCGCGAACACCGCAGGGTAGACCCAAGTTTACTCCTTTGCTCGCGCATCGCAAAGACAAATCGTCGCGTGTCCGCTTAAAAAAGGTTTTCCTGGGGCGTCAGTGCGCTGTCCAGGACGGTGTGCATGGCCGAGATTTTTTGCTTCACTTCCAGTATCGTCAGTTCCGACAGCGGCCCTTGCGGCGACTTGACGGAAAGAAACTCTGCCGCCACGCCCAAGGCGGCCAGCACGGCGATACGGTCGTTGCCCTTGACCTTGCCCGCGTCGCGGATGGCCTTCATCTTGCTATCGAGATAGATCGCCGCTTCGCGCAGCGCGCGCTCTTCGCCGTCGCGGCACACCATGCTGTAGGACTGGCCCATGATATTGACATCGACACGCGGCATTACGCTTCCTTCTCGTTCTCGGCAATATAGGCGCCCGCTTCCGAAGCGGCTTGCTCCAGGCCGGCCTGCACCAGTTCCGGGATTTTTTCCAGCAAGGCTTCCACGCGCTCCTGCGCCTCGCGCATGCGTTGCACGTACTGCGCGTTGTCGGCGGACAGGGCGGCGTTGTCCTTGCGCAATTGCGCGTTTTCACGACGCAGCGCATGGGTCATTTCGGCCAGCAGGCCTATTTTGTCGGATAATTCATTGAATTCGGAAATCATCCCGCCACTATAGGGCGGACGCTCCATGGGCGTCAATCGAATCACGCCGCTGTCACACATATTTACATCAATGCAGGGCAGTTGGCGGACAATACACTCTTTTTCCGGCGCTTTTCGCCATCTGCACGCATCTGCCGGCGCCGCGATGGCAGCGTTTTACTCGTCGACGTAATCGGGTTCGATATCGAGACCGCCATAGCGGTTTTCGCAAGAGCGGCGCACCAGCGTCTGTTGTCCACCCTTGCCGTCAAGCACCATCGTCAAGTCGCGGCAAGTACGGTGGTAGCTGCCCGGCTTGGCGTCCGTCCGCGAGGGCGTCAGGCGCACTGCCAGCGGCGCCGCATTGCCCAGGCCCTTGTTGCTCCACTGGCGCGTCTTGCCATCCTCTTCATCTTTCAAGGTACGCACGGCGGCCGTCAGCAGCGATGCCTGCTCTTTCGCGTTCAACTTGGCCACCGTCACGTCCGACAGGAAGGGCGGATACACGACGGGCGCCGGGTCCTTGCCCTGCACGTCCCAGCGGCCGCTGTTCTGCGAACAGGTGCGGCGGCTCAGGTCTTGCGACTTGCCGCCCGCCGTGACGACGAATTTCAGGTCGCGGCAGAGGTGCGCCTTCAGGCTGTGCTCCGTCATGCCGGAATTGCTGAAGTTATAGGTCACGTTCACCCGCGCGCCGCTGTCGCCGCCGTTGTCCCACACGTGGGCGTCCTGGTCGTCGTCGTCCTTGTTCAGGTCGTTGAACAGCTCGTTGAGCAGCATTTCCTTTTCCAGCGGCGTCAGGGTGGCCACGGTGATCTCGTCGAGAATGGTGGGCGTTTGCGCGGCGGCATTGCCCAGGCAGGCGAGGCCGACGACGGCGACGCCCAGCAGGCGCAGGGCGGGACGGGAAAGTGTCAATGACATGGTGTGCTTTCTGGCGCAGGTGGCGATATTGATGTGCAATTGCAATCATCTTATCAAAGTCCATAGTAAAACCCTGTTTCCCGTGCGTACAGGAACGCCCCTCGCCTGCCGGCCATGCTAGAGTCGCGCCTGTTGCTGACGCCCGGGAAGCTGGCTTGCGCCAGCGCAAACCCTGTGTAAATGCAGGCTGCGCAGAACGTGTATGCATATCTTCCCGGAGAATAAGCCCTTGAATAAGCCCCCTACCGTCCCTATAATTAGCACTCGTTAGTAGAGAGTGCTAACAAACTCTTTCGTAGCAATCCTCAGGACATGATGGTGTCTGCCGGGCAACAGCAGGGAACGCTACGCGGCGGGCGACGCCGCGATGCCACCACTGCCCAGCGCCGGCCTGCACACGATGCCATGGGGTTTGCTTGACCGTTGCGGGCTGCTTTCAACGGCGGTCACTGAAAGCACGCCTGGCGCTGTGCCAGGCATGTATTCATTTAGCAACACCTATCCATTGAACTTTAAGGAGTTTTGTATGAATCTGCGCCCATTGAACGATCGCGTCATCGTCAAACGCCTCGACCAGGAAACCAAGACTGCGTCCGGCCTCATCATTCCTGATGCAGCTGCTGAAAAACCGGATCAAGGCGAAGTCCTTGCCGTAGGCAATGGCAAGATTCTCGACGACGGCAAAGTGCGTCCTCTGGATGTCAAAGTGGGCGACCGCGTCCTGTTCGGCAAGTACGCCGGCCAAACCGTCAAAGTTGACGGCGATGAGCTGCTGGTCATGCGCGAAGAAGACATCATGGCGATCGTCGTCAAGTAATTGTTTCCACGTTGTAGACAGATACATCCCGAAACTCAGGAGAATTGAACATGGCAGCTAAAGAAGTAGTATTCGGCGACGCAGCGCGCGCCAAGATGGTCGAAGGCGTCAACATCCTCGCCAACGCAGTCAAAGTCACCTTGGGCCCGAAAGGCCGCAACGTCGTGCTGGAGCGCTCGTTCGGCGCCCCTACCGTCACCAAGGATGGTGTGTCGGTAGCGAAAGAAGTTGAACTCAAAGACAAGCTCATGAACATGGGCGCGCAAATGGTCAAGGAAGTTGCTTCCCGCACCAGCGACAACGCCGGCGACGGCACCACCACCGCCACCGTGCTGGCACAAGCCATCGTGCGCGAAGGCATGAAGTTCGTTGCCGCCGGCATGAACCCGATGGACCTGAAGCGCGGTATCGACAAGGCAGTTGCCGCCACCGTCGAAGAACTGGCGAAAATCGCCCGTCCTTGCACCACGACCAAGGAAATCGCCCAGGTTGGCGCGATCTCGGCGAACTCGGACTACTCGATCGGCGAGCGTATCGCTGAAGCGATGGAAAAAGTCGGCAAGGAAGGCGTCATCACCGTTGAAGACGGCAAGTCGCTGAACGACGAGCTGGACATCGTTGAAGGCATGCAGTTCGACCGCGGCTACCTGTCGCCATACTTCATCAACAACCCGGAAAAGCAAGTTGCCGTCCTGGACAGCCCATTCGTCCTGCTGTGCGACAAGAAAATCTCGAACATCCGTGACCTGCTGCCGGTACTGGAACAAGTCGCCAAGGCTGGCCGTCCACTGCTGATCATCGCGGAAGACATCGAAGGCGAAGCGCTGGCTACCCTGGTTGTGAACAACATCCGCGGCATCCTGAAAACCTGCGCAGTGAAAGCACCAGGCTTCGGCGACCGCCGCAAAGCCATGCTGGAAGACATCGCTGTCCTGACGGGCGGCCAGGTGATCGCTGAAGAAGTCGGCCTGACCCTGGAAAAAGTGACCCTGGCCGAACTGGGCCAGGCAAAACGCATCGAAGTGGGCAAGGAAAACACCATCGTCATCGATGGCGCCGGCGAAGCTGCCTCGATCGAAGCACGCGTGAAACAAGTGCGCGTACAGATCGAAGAAGCAAGCTCGGACTACGACCGTGAAAAACTGCAAGAGCGCGTGGCCAAACTGGCTGGCGGCGTTGCCGTGATCAAGGTTGGCGCAGCCACCGAAGTCGAAATGAAAGAGAAAAAAGCCCGCGTTGAAGATGCACTGCACGCCACGCGCGCTGCCGTGGAAGAAGGCATCGTGCCAGGCGGCGGCGTAGCCCTGCTGCGCGCACGCGCCAACATCACGGTCAAGGGCGACAATCCTGACCAGGACGCCGGTATCAAGATCGTCCTGCGCGCCATGGAAGAGCCACTGCGCATGATCGTGCAAAACGCCGGCGAAGAAGCTTCGGTCGTCGTGGCAGCCGTACTGGCTGGCGCGGGCAACTACGGCTACAACGCTGCCAACGGCACGTATGGCGACATGGTGGAAATGGGCGTCCTGGACCCAGCCAAAGTGACCCGTTCGGCGCTGCAAAACGCCGCTTCGATCGCTTCGCTGATGCTGACGACCGACTGCATGGTCTGCGAAATCGCTGACGACAAGGCAGCTGGCGGCATGGGCGGCGGCATGGGTGGCATGGGTGGCATGGGCGGCATGGACGGCATGATGTAATGTCCGGCATCTCCGCGCGCAGGCGACGGCGCGCAGGGATGCATACGCCGGGACAGGGCAGGCAGGCCAAAAGCTGCCAGCGCCTGCCCGGCGGCCCCGAAAGCCATCTTCTACGGAAGGTGGCTTTTTTTCGTCTTGCCTTCTAGAAACCTCAACGATTGCCCGCCCGCGCGTTTTGCTTTAGCATGGCCGCCATCGCCCTTCTTTCTGACGCCACCATCATGCCGCCACGCGCCTCTTCTTCCAAAACCGCCGTCATCGCCGGCATCCTGGCCGGCTTGCTGGCCGCCGGGCTCGGCGCTTTCTACCTGCACCAGCAGTCCGCCCCGCACGGCACCGATGCCCCCGCCGCCGGCAGCCCGGCGCCGGAACCGAGCGCGCGCGCCGTCGACGCGCTGATGGCATTGCCGGAAATCAAGGCCTGGTCGGCGCATATCGAAAAGGCATCGGGCGGCCGCGCGCATGGCGCCGTGATGGAAACGTCGCCCGACGTGCGTCTCATCGATGGCAAGCCCTACCATGACCTGAGCTTTATGGAAAACACGCCGGAAGCGGCGCACCGCTGGGAGAGTTTCGTCGTTTCCCAGGATGGCAAGCGCATCCTCGTCGACGACGTCGTCAGCGGCGAGCTGATCAGCCTGGAACAATGGCGCAAGGACAACGCGCCCATGCAGCGCATTGCCACCCAGTAACTATCCCTACGCCGGCGCCCCCTGCGGCGCCGCGCCGCGCACGCGCGCCACCCACCACACGGTCCACAGCGACAAGCCCGCCGCCAGCCAGCCATTGATGCCGTAGCCGCTGATGTGGCCGGCCGCGTCCGTCTGCAGGGTCAGGCCGCCCAGCCAGGCGCCCAGGCCGCTACCCAGGCTTTGCAGGGCCGAATTGGCGCTGAGAAACGCGCCCCGCTTGTGCGGTTCCGGTATCGTCGTCAGCAGCGCCTGCAGCGGCACCATGCGGCCCGACACCAAGGCCATAAAGAAGGGAAACGCCAGCATCAGCCCCAGCAGCGGCAACTGGGGCAAGTGCGTCATGAACAGCAGCGGCGCAATCGACAGCAGCGACACCCAGCGGTACACCTGCTGCTTGCCGGCCCGGTCCGCCCAGCGGCCGATCAGGCGCGCCGTGAAGATCGTGGCGCAGCCGCCCGCCAGGTAGACCCAGGTGACGTCGGCCGGCGCCAGCCCCATATTGCCCACCAGCACGGGCGAAATGAAGGGTATGACCAGCATGCCCGCCGTCATGTTGACAATCGACAAGGAAAACGCTTGCAGGTGGCGCCGCTCGCGCAGCAGCGCCAGCAGGTTCGGCAGCACCTGGCGCAGCGGCGTGGGAGCCGCGCCCATGTGCGCCGTGAGCGCCGGCAGCACGCGCGCCGCACCGAGCCAGACCAGCAGCGACAGCGCGACCAGCAGGAAAAACGGCGAAGCCCAGCCAAAGTGCGCGGCCAGCACCACGCCGATGGGCACGCCGCCCACGGCCGCCATGGCAAACGAGGTCATGACGACGCCCGTGGCCGCGCCGCGCCGCTCGGCGGGAATCACGTCGCCGATGATGGCCATGACGATGGCGCCCAGCACGCCGCCCGTCAGCCCCGCAAACGCGCGCGACCACAGCAGCACGTGGAAGTTCGGCGCCAGCGCGCAAGCGAGGTTCGACACGGTGAACAGGCAAAACATGGTCAACAGCAGCTTCTTGCGGTCGAAGCGGTCGATATACGTGGCCGCCAGCAAGCCGGACAGGCCCGCGCACCAGGCATAGGCCGAGACGGCGCCGGAGACGGCGGCCGGGCCGATATGGAAGGCCTGCATCAGCTGGGGCGCCAGCGGCATCATCACCATGAAATCCATGATGACGGTAAATTGCGTCAGCGCAAGCAGCCACAGCATCGCGCGCTCGCGCGCCGGCGTCAGCAGAGGTGCAGGTGCGGCCGTCATGCCAGCGCCTCGATATCGCTGCGGGCCTGGCGCAGGATGGCGCGCATGGCGTCGAGGCGCACGGCATCCGCATCGCCCGCGCGCCCGCGCGCCAGCACGGCCGCCTTCAGTTCATGCATCAAGTGGCGCAAATCGTCGTCCGCGCCGGCCGGCGCACCGATCCTGGCGGCAATCGCATCGACATAGGCGCGGTTCGCCGCAAGAAAAGCCAGCCCCTCGGGCGTGATGCTGTGCAACTTCTTGTTGCCGTCGAGGCTGACGGCCACGTAACCGTGGCCCACGAGGCCGTGCATCAGCGGATAGATGGCGCCGGGACTCGGGGCATACGCGCCGCCGGCGCGCTGGCCGATGGCCTTGATGATGTCGTAGCCGTGGCGCGGCTTGTCGGCAATCAATTGCAGCACCAGGTAGCGCAAGGTGCCCGCGTCAAACATTTTCGGCCCGCGCGCGGCCGGGGCCACGCTGGCAGCGGCGCGCGGCGGGTGCGCGCCGTGTGGTAAGAGGGACATGGCATTCCTTAAGATATATCGCAATAAGATATATCTTAATTTGGAGTGCGCTGCAACGCAAGGTTTACTTTCCGGCATCAAAGCCCGATACTCGCCCACATGCCTGCCCCGACCGTCCGCCCCCTCACGCCCGACGACGCGCCCGCCTACCGCATGCTGCGCCTGGCCGGCATCGCCGAATCGCCGGGCGCCTTCTGCACCACGCAGGCAGCGGAAATCGCCGTGCCGCTGGCGCAGATGGCCCAGCGCCTGCGCTCCACGCCGCACCAAATAATGTTTGGCACTTTTGAAGATGGACGATTGATCGCCATTGCCGGCCTGCGCCGCGAACCAATTGCCGTCGTGCATGACAAGGCCAGCCTGTGGGGCGTGTACGTGGCGCCACCGGCGCGCGGCCGGGGCGTGGCGCGGCAACTCGTGCAGGCGGCCATCGCCCATGCCTGCGGGGTTCCCGAACTGGCGCGCGTGCGCCTGGCCGTGGCGCAGGACAACCATGCTGCGTTGAGCCTCTACCTGGGCTGCGGCTTTGTCCTGGCCGGCGAGGCGGCATCGGCCGGCATGCTGCAAATGCAATACATGCTGCCGCGGCCCGCCATCGCAACGACGAAAAATGATGTCTTTATGAAAATCAATACCTTACAAATCCCTGCGAAATAGCGGACAAGCCGTTTTTTCTGTTGCAAGCAAACGCGGCAGGCCTTAGCATCGCGGCTTACAAAAAAAACTTGGGGGAGAGCCAATGTCATCGGCCGAGACACAAACCGCCACGGGCAAAATGCCGCGGCAAATACCGTACATCATCGCCAACGAAGGCTGCGAACGCTTCAGCTTTTATGGCATGCGCAACATCCTGACGCCATTCCTCATCAGCACCCTGCTGCTGATGATCCCGATCGACCAGCGCACGGGCGAAGCCAAGCACGTGTTCCACACCTTCGTCATCGGCGTGTATTTCTTCCCGCTGCTGGGCGGCTGGCTGGCCGACCGCTTCTTCGGCAAGTACAACACCATCTTCTGGCTCAGCCTCGTGTATTGCGCCGGCCATGCCTGTCTGGCCATCTTTGAAAACAGCGTCAACGGCTTCTATTTCGGCCTGTTCCTGATCGCCTTCGGCTCCGGCGGCATCAAGCCGCTCGTGGCCTCGTTCGTCGGCGACCAGTTCGACCAGACCAACAAGCACAAGGCCAAGCTGGTGTTCGACCTGTTCTACTGGATCATCAACTTCGGCTCCTTCTTCGCCTCGCTGCTGATGCCGATGTTCCTGCGCGATTTCGGCCCGTCGATCGCCTTCGGCATCCCCGGCCTGATGATGCTGGCCGCCACCATCGTCTTCTGGATGGGCGCCAAGAAGTACGTGCACGTGCCGCCGGCGCCGCCGAATCCCGATTCGTTCACCCGCGTGGCCCGCACCGCCCTGCTGGCCCGCGTCGACGGCGGCTCGCGCCCTGGCCTGTACGTGGCCTACGTCGGCGTGATCGGCGCCCTGTATGCGTTCTACAGCATTCCCGAATGGGGCTTCGTGATTTCCGCGTGTACGGCGCTGGTCCTGCTGCTGGCCTTCGGCAGCATCGGCACGGCCATGCAGCTCGAACGCGCGCGCGGCATCCACCCGGACGAAGCCGTCGAAGGCGTGCGCGCCGTGCTGCGCATCCTCGTCATCTTCGCCCTCGTCACGCCGTTCTTCTCGCTGTTCGACCAGAAGGCCTCGACGTGGATCGTGCAGGCGAACACCATGGAAAAACCAAGCTGGTTCCTGCCGGCGCAGATGCAGGCGCTAAACCCGATGCTGGTGATGCTCTTGATCCCGTTCAACAACCTGGTGCTGTACCCGATGCTCAACCGCTTCGGCTGGGAAGCGACGGCCCTGCGCCGCATGACGGCCGGCATCGGCTTTTCCTCGCTGGCGTGGATCGTCATTGGCCTCTTGCAGCTGGCCCTCGACAGCGGCAGCGCCGTTTCCATCATGTGG
Organism: Janthinobacterium sp. TND4EL3; assembly: GCF_900156175.1. Lineage (GTDB taxonomy): Bacteria > Pseudomonadota > Gammaproteobacteria > Burkholderiales > Burkholderiaceae_D > Janthinobacterium. The sequence continues at coordinate 261,232 of NZ_FTMV01000005.1, read as the reverse complement.
CAGATCCTGCCCTACGCCCTGCTGACGTTCGGCGAAGTGCTGGTCTCGGCCACGGGCCTGGAGTTTGCCTACAGCCAGGCGCCCGTCTCGATGAAGGGCGCCATCATGAGCTTCTGGAATCTGTCGACCACGGTGGGCAACCTGTGGGTGCTGATCGTCAACCGCAGCGTCATGAACGAAGGCGTGATCGGCAAGATCGCCGAGAGCGGCATCAGCGTGACGGCCTTCCAGATGTTCTTCTTCGCCGCCTTTGCCGCCGTCGCCATGCTGGCCTTCGGCCTGTATGCGAAGCGCTACAAGATGGTGGACAACTACCGCCAGGCAGCCGTGCCAGCGAAGGCGTGATGCCGGCTTGATCCGACGTAAAAAAGGGCGCCCGAGGGCGCCCTTTTTTACGTCGTCACCGTCGGCGCGTCGCGCCCCGTGCGTGCGCGGATCTGCGCCACCTGCTCGGCCACGGCGATCAGTCCCGCCAGCGCCTGCTGCGTGGGGATCGCGTGCTGCGCGGGATCGGCTTCGTAGCGCTCCAGGTACAGGCGCAGGGTGGCGCCCTCGGTGCCCGTGCCCGACAGGCGCAGCACGATGCGCGCGCCGTCCGTCATGATGATGCGGATGCCCTGCTGCGTCGCCACGGAGCCGTCGACGGGGTCCGTGTAGCTGAAATCGTCGGCCAGCGCCACCGTGTAGCCATCGAATACCTGGCCCGGCAAGGCGGCCAGCCGGGCGCGCACGGCGTCCATCAGCTGCGCCGCGCAAGCACTGTCGATGCCTTCATAGTCGTGGCGCGAGTAATAGTTGCGGCCATAGGTAGCCCAGTGGGCGCGCACGATGTCTTCCACCGACTGTTTTTTCTCCGCCAGCAGGTTGAGCCAGAACAAGACGGCCCACAGGCCATCCTTTTCGCGCACGTGGTTCGAGCCCGTGCCGTAGCTCTCTTCGCCGCACAGGGTGGCCATGCCGGCGTCGAGCAGGGTGCCGAAGAATTTCCAGCCTGTCGGCGTCTCGTGGCAGGGGATGCCCAGCGCGCTGGCGACCCGGTCGGCCGCGCCCGACGTGGGCATCGAACGGGCGATGCCTTTCAAGCCCCCACGGTAGCCGGGCGCCACGGTGGCGTTGGCGGCCAGGATGGCCAGGCTGTCCGAGGGCGTGACGTCGAAGCGCCGGCCGACGATCATGTTGCGGTCGCCGTCGCCGTCCGAGGCGGCGCCGAAGTCGGGGCCATCGTCGGATGCCATGATGGCGATCAATTCCCGCGCATTCACGGGATTCGGGTCCGGATGGCCGCCGCCGAAGTCTTCCAGGGGCACGCCGTTGATGACGCTGCCCTTGGTCGCGCCCAGCATGCCTTCCAGGATGGCCGTCGCATACGGGCCGGAGACGGCGTGCATGCCGTCAAAGCAGATGCGCAAGCCGCCCGCGAACAGGGCGCGGATGGCGTCGAAGTCGAACAGCTGCTGCATCAGTTCCGCATAGTCGGCCACGGAGTCGATCACCTCGACCGTCATCTGCTCGATGCGCACGGTGCCCGGAGCGTCGAGGTCGATGTCCGCCGCGTCGCTGATGCGGTATTCGCTGATCGTTTGCGTGCGCGCAAACATGGCTTCCGTGACCTTCTCGGGTGCCGGGCCGCCATTGGCGATGTTGTACTTGATGCCGAAGTCGCCATCGGGACCGCCCGGGTTATGGCTGGCCGACAGGATGAGGCCGCCGCTGGCGCCATGCTTGCGGATCACGCAGCTGACGGCCGGCGTCGACAGGATGCCGCCCTGCCCCAGCAGCACGCGTGCGTAGCCGTGCGCGGCCGCCATGCGCAGCACCGTCTGGATGGCCGCGCGGTTGTAGTAACGCCCGTCGCCGCCCAGCACCAGGGTCTGGCCGCGGCAGTCGCCGAGCGTGTCAAACACGCTCTGCACGAAGTTTTCCAGGTATTGCGGGGCGCTGAAGACCGCGACCTTCTTGCGCAGGCCCGAGGTGCCGGGCCGCTGGCCGGCCAGCGGCGCCGTATTGATGATTTGAATAGCCATGTTGCCTCCCTGTTAACTTCCCATGTTAACCGATGCCGGGCGCCCGGCAAAGCGTTGTACGCCTGCCACGGTGCGGCAAGCCGCTTAGCGCCGCATCCCCGCATGTCATATAATGAGAATCATTCTCATATGCGGCATTCCTGGCTGCGGACTCAGACATCGGACGCCGTGGTTGCACGCTATTACCAAGAACTGTTGAACTTTTGCTGGCGCAGCTTGCGCAACCGCGAGGCTGCTGCCGACCTGGTGCAGGAAAGCTATGCGCGCGTGCTGGGCGAAGCGGCCGTGCGCGAACCACGCGCGCTGCTGTACCACACGGCGCGCAAGCTGATGATCGACCAGCACCGCCGCGCCACCCTGCGCCAGCACGAGGAACTCGATGCCCTGCCGGAAGCCGCGCATCCGGCAGCGCCCCGGCATTTGCAGCCGGAACAGGCACTGGAAAGCAGCCAGGACTGGCAAGCCTGCGTGGCCGCCATCGATGCCCTGCCGCCGCGCTGCCGCGACGCCTTCGTGCTGCACGTCTTCGAAGAATTGCCGCACGCACAGATCGCCGCGCGCATGGGCATATCCGTGAGCATGGTGGAAAAACATATCGCGCGCGGCATGCTCAGTTGCCGGGCGCAGTTGCATTCCTTGCGGGAAGCCACATAATGGCGCCCATGACCGCCCACCCGCCCCGCCATGATTTCGGCCCCTGCGCCCAGGAGCAGGCGGACTTGCGCGAGCATGCAGCTTTTGCCGCCACGCAAGACCCACTGGCGCTGGCAGCTGCCACCTGGTTCAGCCGGCGCGCTAACCTTGATGTGCCGCAACAGGCCGAATTTGCCGCCTGGCTGGCGGCCGATGCGCGTCACGCCCACGCGTACGCGCAGCTGGACGATACGCACCGCGCGGCGCGGCGGATTCCCGCCCGCGTCGCCGCGCGCTGGACGGTCCCCCCGGCGCCACTGTCCGCTCCCCGCCGGCACTGGCTGCGCGCCCTGCCGTATGCGGCCGCCGCCATGCTGCTGCTCAGTGTCGGTGCGGGCGGCTACCAGTGGTGGCAGCAGCAAGCCGTGTTCAGCCAGTCGTACGCCACCGTGCGGGGCCAGCGCCTGGCCGTCGCCCTGCCCGACGGCAGCAAGCTGCAGCTCGATACGGCCACGCAGCTGCACGTCACCGTGTACCGCCAGAGGCGCGAAGTACGCCTGGCGCACGGCGAAGCGCTGTTCCAGGTGCAAGCGCAGCAAGGGCAGCCATTCAACGTGCTCAGCGGCCCTGTGACGGTGACGGTGGTAGGCACGCAGTTTTCCGTGCGCAACACCCTGGCCCAGGACAGCCACCTGCGCGTGGCCGTGCAGCATGGCCATGTGCGCGTGGCGGGCGCGCGGCAAGAGCAAGTCGACCTGACGGCCGGCCAGGGCGTCACGGCCGACGCCGCAGGGAATTTGTCCGCCGTCGCCAGCCTGGCCCCCGGCAGCGTGGCGCCGTGGCGTGACGGCAGGATCACCTTCGACAACGTGCCGCTGGACGCGGCGCTGGCCGAATTCGAACGCTACGGCGACACGGGCCTGCTCGTGCGCGATCCCGCCGTGGCGCGCCTGCGCATCGGCGGCAGCTTCAGCCTGACACAGCTCGACCGCTTCGCCGCCGCCCTGCCCCAGCTGCTGCCCGTGCAGCTCGTGCGCACGGGCGCCGCCAGCGAGATCCGCATGGCGGCAACCATGCCTGCGCAGGCGCCCGCCATGCATCTGCAACAAAATAAATGAAAATAAGTCGCATTCGCAGGTGAGGATTTGATCCGCTGCCGCGTCTACTAGGTTAATCGACAACAAGTAACCTGGAGAATGCCGCATGTGGTCCCCCCGCTTCAATCTGCAACCCGCCCCCCTCGCCCTGGCCGCCATGCTGGCCCTGGGCACGCTCAGCGCCGCACAGGCGCAAGCCTTGCCCACCGTCAAACTGTCCATCGCCGCCCAGCCGCTGGGCCAGGCCCTGAATGAACTGGCGCGGCAAGCCAATCTGCAACTGCTGTTTGCCCCCGAGCTGGTGGCCGGCAAGACGGCGCCCGCCATCAGCGCCACCCTGAGCGTGCGCGACGGCCTGGAGCGCCTGCTGGCCGGCAGCGGGCTGCAGGCGGCCATCGACGGCAGCGCCGTCATCATCAAGGCGGCGCCCAAGGCCACGGGCGAGACGGCGACCCTGTCGGAAATCACGGTGACGGCCAATGGCGAGCGCACGGCCACCAGCGAAGGCACCGGCGCCTACACGACGCGCGCCGTGACCCTGGCGGGGGCCGAACGCTCGCTGCGCGACACGCCGCAATCGGTGTCCGTCGTCACGCGCCAGCAGATGGATGACAAGAACCTGTTCACCCTGGACCAGGTACTGGAGCAAAGCACGGGCCTGACGCGCATGAACCGCAGCTTCGGCTCGCATGAGTTCCTGTCGCGCGGCAATGCCCTGTCTTACCTGATCGATGGCATGCCCGGCATTTCCGACAATGCCACGGGCTGGCTGATCCCCGACATGGCCGTGTATGACCGCGTGGAAATCCTGCGCGGCTCGACCGGCCTGATCGTCGGCGCCGGCACGCCGGGCGGCGTCGCCAACCTGGTGCGCAAGCGCCCGCGCGCCGAAGCCCATGCGGACGTGACGGCCACCATGGGCAGCTGGCAGCAGCGCCGCGTCGAGCTCGACGCGGGCACGCCGCTGAACGGGGCCGGCACCGTGCGCGGCCGCGTGCTGGTCGCCTATGAAGACCGCGATTACTTTTATGACGCGGCGCACAGCCGCATGCCATTGTTCTACGGCATCGTCGAAGCGGACCTGGACGCCGCCACCACCGTGCGCGCCGGCGCGCGCCGCCAGCACACGGTGACGGACGGCTACTGGCTGTTCGGCCTGCCCCGCTACAGCGACGGCGCGACCTTGCCGGTACGCCGCTCGACGTCGCTGGCGCAGGACTGGAACCGCCACGACGCCACCATCGGCGAACTGTTCGCCGACCTCGAACACCGTTTTGGCGGCGACTGGAAGGCCAAGCTTGCCCTCAACCGCACGTATGGGGCCTTCGATCAGCAGGCAGCCATCGTGCGCGGCAGCATCAATCCCGCCACGCAGCAGGGGGCGCGCCTGTACACGGTCAACTACCGCAAGCAGGACATCGTCACCACGGGCCTGGACGCCAACGCGGGCGGCACTTTTCAAGCCTGGGGCGGCAGGCATGAGGTGCTGCTGGGCATGAACGCCTCGCGCGCCGTCACCGACGACCACGCGGCCTCGACCTCGCCCGGCCTGCCCTTCGACGTCTTCCACCCGAACAATTCGTTGCTCGCGCAGCCCGCGCATCCGGCCTGGGATTCGCTGCCGCACCTGAACGAGCAGCATTACGGCGCCTACGCCAGCACGCGCTGGGAACTGCGCCCGGACCTGCATCTGCTGCTGGGCGGGCGCCTGAGCTGGTTCGACAAGCAGACCACGGGCAAGCTGGCCACCGACCCCGTCAGCCGCTACAAGGAGAGCCGCGAATTCACGCCGTACGCGGGCCTGGTGCTCGACCTCGACAAGCGCTGGTCCGTGTACGGCAGCTATGCCAGCATCTTCCAGCCGCAGAGCCTGTACTACACGCTGGGCGGACAGCCCTTGAAACCCGTCGTCGGCGACACCTATGAAGCGGGCGTGAAGGGCGAACTGTACGACGGCCGCCTGAACGTGGCGCTGGCCGCCTTCCGCATCGACAAGCGCGACACGGCCATCTACGACGAGGCCAGCAATGACGATTGCCTGAAGTGGGACGTGACGGGCAGCTGCTACCGCAATGGGCGCCCCATCCGCAGCACGGGCATCGACGCGGACGCCAGCGGCGAAGTGCTGCCGGGCTGGCAGTTGTCGTCCGGCTACACCTACAACATCGCGCGCGGCGAAGGCGATGAAACGCCGCCCACCGTCACGCCCAAGCACATGCTGCGCGTGTCGACCAGCTACCGCCTGCACGGCGCGTGGAACCACTGGAGCATCGGCGGCGGCGTCTCGGCACAAAGCGGCTATGTGTACCGGGCCGATGACAATCCCGACGTGCGCTTCCGCAACGGCGGACGCGCGGTGTGGGACGCGCGTGCCGCGTATATTTTCAACCGCAACTGGAGCGCCAGCCTCAGCATCGCCAATATAACGGACAAGACCTACTGGGCCGCCACGGGCGAATTGCGCCGTGGTAACTACTTCGGCGAACCGCGCAACATCCTCCTCACCGTGCGCTACACGCCGGCACTGTAAGCGCTTGCCATCCACGCTGCCGCATGCCTGCGGCGGCGTCATTGCCGCAGCGCACACTTGCATGTCTCGCAACTCCGCACTATAATAAGAATAGTTCTCATTCACATTTGGATTCCAGCCGGAATCCGCTCCCGCATTACCCGCCCGCCACTCATCGGCCGGCACGGCATGGCTGGTGCGCAGCTGGATGACACGCTGCGCCAGCCAGGCATCCCCGCCAAGCAAGCCTTTCCATATCCATCACCAACAAAGGAGGTTTCATGGCACGAACACCTACGCTGGCCGCCGCGCTTTCTCCCGCCGCTGCCGCCCTGCCGCCCGGCAAGGAACACGACTGACCATGCACGCACCTGCCACAGTTGAAAAAATCGCGCGCCTGCGCCTGTCCGACGGAGCCATGTACCGGCTCGGCGTCGCCTCGCGCAGCGTGGCGGCCATCGTTGGCGGCTACGTGCTGGCCGCGCTGGTCACCATGCTGCTGTCGGTGAGCCTGCCCATGGCCCGTTCCGAAGCCGTCATGACGGCCACCCTGCTGTCGTTTGCCGTCTACACCTGCGCCGTGATGTGGGTCTTTGCCACGCGCAGCGCCCTGCGCGCCTGGCTGGGTCTCCTGATTCCGGCCGCCGTCATCGCCGCCATCCTGCAATCGATGGACGCACTCTCCTGGAGTCTCGCATGAAAGAAGGTTTCCGCCAGTCGATGGCGTGGCTGCACACCTGGTCCGGCCTGCTCGTCTGCTGGATCTTGCTGCTGGTGTTTTGCGCCGGCACGGCCAGCTACTACCGCAATGAAATCACCTTGTGGATGCAGCCCGAACTGCACGGCGCCGCCGCCAGCGACGTGACGACGGAAGTGGCGGCCACCGTCGCGCAACAGGCGATGGAAGAGCGGGCCACGGGCGCCACGCGCTGGTTCATCAGCCTGCCCGGCGAGCGCAATCCGGCCACCCAGCTGGGCTGGAGCAAACCCTCGAAGCCCGGCGAAAAGAAGCGCGGCCGGCGCGGCAATTTCCATAGCGAGAAAGCCGACCCGGCCACGGGCGAGGTGCTGTCCAAGCCGCGCGAGACGCGGGGCGGCGAATTCCTCTACCGCCTGCATTTCGACCTGCACTACATGTCGGCCATCTGGGGCCGCTGGATCGTCGGTTTCTGCGCCATGTTCATGTTCGTCTCCATCATCAGCGGCATCGTCACGCACAAGCGCATCTTCAAGGACCTGTTTACCTTCCGGCCGAAGAAGGGCCAGCGCTCGTGGCTCGACGCGCACAATGTGACGGCCGTGCTGGCCCTGCCCTACCACATCATGATCACCTACACGGGCCTGGTCACCTTGATGTTCCTCTACATGCCGTCCGGCGCCACGGCCGCCTACAAGGGCGACCAGGACGCCTTCTTCGCCGAAGCGTTCCCGGGCCGTTCGGGCGACAGCAAGCCGGCCGGCGTGGCCGCGCCGCTGACCGCGCTCGCGCCCCTCGTGCGCCAGGCGGAACAGCGCTGGGGCGGCAAGGTCGAGCGCATCTCCGTCAACCACCCGGGCGACGCCAACGCCACCATCACGCTGACGCGCGCGGGTGGACGCGACATGTCGTCGAAGCAGCCGTCGATGGAATTCGACGGCGTTTCCGGCAAGCTGCTGTCGAGCGAGGGCGACGCGCAGCCTGGCGCCGCCGCCACGCAAGGCGTGATGGTGGGACTGCACGTCGCGCATTTCGGCGGACCGCTGCTGCGCGCCCTGTTCTTCCTGTCCGGCCTGGCAGGCTGCGCCATGGTCGCCACGGGCGCCCTGCTGTGGGCCGTCAAGACGCGCCAGAAGCAGGCCAAGGCACTGGCCGCCGGCAAGCGCGCCAGCTTCGGCCTGCGCCTGGTCGAAGCGCTCAACATCGGCGCCATCGCCGGCATCCCGATCGCCTTCGGCGCCTACTTCTGGGCCAACCGTTTGCTGCCGGTGGCGATGGAGGACCGGTCGAAAGAGGAAATCGCCTGCTTCTTCGGCGCCTGGGCCCTGGCCACCATCATCGCCCAGCTGCGCCCCTCGCGCGCCATGTGGCGCATGCAGCTGGCCGCCGGCGCCTTCCTGCTGGCGTCGCTGCCCCTACTGAACGTCTTCACGACCCATGCGCACCTGGGCGCGACCCTGTTCCTGGGCCGCGGCCCCGTGGCCGTGGCCGCGTTCGACCTGGTGGTGCTGGTGCTGGGCCTGGGCCTCGCGTATGCGGCGTTCAAATTGAAACCGCTGCCCGTGAAGGCGGCCAAGGCACACAAGGCAACGGATGCGGTAAAACCGGCGCAGACGATGGAGGCCGCGTGATGGAGCTGCTGTCGAACGTCCTCGTCTTCGCCTTGTGCTACGCGGGCCTGTCCGCGCTGTGCCTGGCCATGGACCGCCATTACGCCGACCTGCACGGACGCGGCGCCGAGCCGCCCGCGCCCCTGCGCCGCCGCCTGCGCTGGACGGGATGGCTGGCGCTGGCGGCCGGCCTGGCCTGGGCCATGCACAGCGCCGGTGCCGGCTATGGCCTCGTCTACTGGATCGGCAGCCTGACGGGCTGCGGCCTGCTGCTGATCTGGCTGCTGCCGTACGCGCCCCGCCAGGCCATGCGGCTGGGCCGCGGCGCCGGCACGGCGGCCATCGTCGCCGCCGTGGCCCTGGCCGTCCTGTGAACTAGGCCGGGGCACCAGACCTGAGCAGCGCCTCGACGCCTTCCGCTCCCATGGCGCGGCCCAGGAAATAGCCGAACGCCTCGTCGCAGCCCATCTCGGCGAGCAGTTCCAGCTGCTCGCCGTTTTCCACGCCGCCGGCGATGGTGCGCAGTCCCAGCGTGTGCGCCATGGCCACGATGGCGCGCACCATGGCGCCATCGTGGCCCGGCTTGCCCAAGTCGTCGACAAAGCACTTTTCGATCTTCACGGCATCCGTGGGAAAGCGCTTCAGGTAATTGAGCGAAGCGTCGCCCGTGCCGAAATCGCTGATGGCAATGGCCATGCCCAGCTGGCGGAACTGGCGCAGTATCAGCTCGCAATTCTGGTGGCGGTCGATCAGGATGGCGGCCGCGATTTCCAGTTCGATGCAGTGTCCCGGCACCCCGGCCGCCTCCAGCGCGGCGGCAAAATTGCGCGCGATATCGCGCTGGTAGAACTGGCGCGCCGACAGGCTGACGGACACCGTCAGCATCTGCCCCTGCGCAATCCAGCTGCGCGCCTGTTCGACGGCCGTGGCCAGCACCCACGCTCCCACCGGCAGGATCAGCGCGCTTTCTTCCAGCACGTGCAGGAAGTCGAGCGGCATCATCAGGCCCAGTTCCGGATGCTTCCAGCGCAGCAGCGCCTTCACGCCCGTGACCCTGCGCGTCTTCAAGTCCATGCGCGGCTGGTAGTACAGCACGAATTCGTTGCGTTCCAGCGCATGGCGCAGCGCCGTTTCAAGGATGGTGCGCGAGTACGACTGCGCCTGCATGCGCGCCGCATAGCGCAAGCAGGTGCCGGGCGCGTGGCGCTTGGCCGCATACATGGCCAGGTCGGCCTTCTCGATCAGCGCATTGACGTCATCGTCGTCATCGGGATACAGGGCCACGCCCACGCTGGCCGCCACCGCCAGGCTGTATTCGCCGATGACGAAGGGGGCGGCAATGGCGCTGACGATTTTCTCGGCCACCCGCTCGGCGTCCTGCGCCGTGCGCAGTTCCGTCAGCAGGATGATGAATTCGTCGCCGCCCTGGCGCGCCACCGTGTCGACCTTGCGCACGCACTGCTGCACGCGGCGCGCGAACTCCGTCAGCACCTGGTCGCCCACGTCGTGTCCCAGGCTGTCGTTGATGGACTTGAAGCGGTCGATGTCGACGAACAGCACGGCCAGCAAGCCCTGGTGGCGGCGCGCGTAGGCGATGCCGTGCTCGAAGCGGATCTGGAAATGCAGGCGGTTCGGCAGCCCCGTCAGGCCGTCGTGGTGGGCGATGAATTCCAGCTGCTGCTCGGCGCGCCGGCGCGCCGACACATCGTGCAGCAGCAGCACGGCGCCGCCCTGCGCCAGCGGCGCGCAGCTGTATTGCACGTCGATGCGCTTGCCGTCGAGGTGGCGCAGCAGCACGGCGCCGCGCGCCACTTCCAGCACTTCCTGGCGCGCCACGCAGTCGCGCACCTGGCGCGCCGCGTCGACGGGTGCGCCGTCGTGGAACAGGGGCAGGAGCTGCGTCACGGGCTGACCCACGCCGTCACCGGGCAGCAGCCCTCCCAGCGCGCCGGCGCGGGGATTCAAATACCGCACCACGCCATCGTGGTCGGTGCCGATGACGGCGGCCGGCAGCGCGTGCAGCAGCGCCATGGCATCGGCCATGCGCTGCGCCTGCGCCGCCTGCAGCACCGCGCCGGCCGCATGGCGCATGCGCCACGCACGGGCCGTCTGCCACTGGCAAGCCAGCAGTGCGGCGAGCACCATGGCCAGGCACAGCGCCAGCAGCAGCGCCGTCATGCGTCACCCGGCAGGCAGGAGATGGAAGACATGCTTTTCCTTTGCAACGCGCGCCATGCGGCCGGGCGCAGATCCATGCGGAAAGGAAATAGTATAAGAATTCCGGCAAGAATTTTGCCTGATGAAGCGCCGCTTGACTGGCATCAAGCGGCGCGGGGCACGCCCGCCTCAGGCCAGCGACAGCCTGCGGACCTGCGCGGCGCCAGCCTGCGCGGCCACGCCAGGCGCGCCGTGCAGCTGGAAGATGCTGACGGCATCGGCCAGGCTGGCCGCCTGCTGCTGCAGCGCGTCCGCGGCGGCGGCGGCCTGCTCCACCAGGGCCGCATTCTGCTGCGTCACGCCATCCATCTGGCTGATGGCGATGCTGATCTGCTCGATGCCGTCGCGCTGTTCCACGCTGGCTACGGCGATTTCGCCGATGATGGCGTTCACGCGCTGCACGCTGCTCACCACCTCATCCATCGTGCGCCCCGCCTGGCCGGCCAGCACGCTGCCCTCTTCCACCGTGCGCACGGATTCGCCGATCAGCTGCTTGATTTCCATGGCCGCCGCGGCCGAGCGGTGCGCCAGGCTGCGCACTTCCGTCGCCACGACGGCGAAACCGCGCCCCTGTTCGCCCGCGCGCGCCGCTTCCACAGCCGCATTCAGGGCCAGGATATTCGTCTGGAAGGCGATGCCGTCGATGACGGCGATGATGTCGACGATGCGCTTCGACGAGGCATTGATATGGCTCATGGTCTGCACCACCTGCGCCACGGCCGCGCCGCCGCGCTGCGCCACGTCGGACGCGCCGCCGGCCAGCTGGCGCGCCTGGTCGGCGTTGTCGTTATTCTGCCGCACGGTCGATGTCAGTTCGATCATCGAGGCCGCCGTCTCTTCCAGCGAACTGGCTTGTTCTTCCGTGCGCGAGGACAGATCCATATTGCCGCTGGCAATTTCACCGGACGCCAGGGCGATGGCGTCCGTGCCGGCGCGCACCCGTCCCACGATGGCGGCCAGGTTGCCGCTCATCGCCTTTAAAGCGCGCAGCAGGTCGCCGATTTCGTCGCGGCTGCCGTCGGCCACCACGGCGCGCAGGTCGCCGGCCGCCACCTGCTGGGCAATGCCGACGGCCGCGCCCAGCGGCACGGTGATGCTGCGGATCAGCCACCACACGGTGACGGACCCCACGACCAGGGTCACCAGCACGGTGGCCAGCATGACGATGCTGGCGCTGCGGTGCGCGGCGTCATCCTGCTCCTTCATCTGCGCCATCAGGCCATGCGACTGCTTGCCGATGGCCGCGACGATGGCGTCGATCTGGCGCGTCGGTTCGCGGTCCATGCCCTTGACCAGCGCATCGACCGTGTGGGCGCTGTCGGCGCGCGCGCCATCATACTGTTGCAGCGCCGCCAGGTAGCTCACGCCCAGCGCGTCGTGCGCCTGCAGCGCACGCTCGACGGGCGCCGTGTCGAGTTTCAACGCCCCCATCATGGCCTGCAGGCTTTTCAATTCCTTGCGCGTCTGCGCGCCGCTGGCGACGAACGCTTCGCGATAGCGCTGGAAGGCGGCCGCGTCGCCGCCGCGCAGCAGGATGTTTTTCCATTCCTGCACCTGTATCTTGAATTCCACCTGCGCGCTGCGCGCCGCATCGACGGCTTCCGTCAGGGCGACGGCGCGCTGCATGGCGTCCGCGCTGCGCGCGCTGGCCGCGTCGAGCGCGCTCCAGCCGCGCGCGCCGACGAACACCAGCGCAAGAAAGAAGAAGGCGCCCAGCAGACCCAGGCGGATGGAAATTTTCAGATTCGCGAGTTGCATGTATTTCTCCCGGCGGCAAGAACAGGATGGCAACAAAGACGCCACCAAATCTATCCAATTCTCACCAAATACAGAAATCATGCGGCGCGCCCCGTGAAAAACCAAGCGGCACTTTTGTTAGTGAAACACTTTCAGCATAGAAACAACAAATTACACGGGAAGGTTGACTGTCCAGCCATAGTGGCGCGCCAGCAGCATGGTCAGGCAGGCAATCTTGCCGGCGGCGTCAGCGGGCGGACGCGGCCGCGAACTCCTCGCGCAGCAGCGGATACAGCCGCCGGTAGCGCGCCAGGCGCTCGTCGAGCACGCCGGACGGCTGCGGCGCCACCGTTTCCTGCACGGACGGGCGCGTGCACACCTGGGCGGGCGGCAAGCCCGTCGCCGCCATCTGCGCCAGGCGCGCCGCGCCCAGGGTGCCGCCGGCCACGCCATGGTCGTGGCGCAGCACGTGCAAGCCCGAGGCGTTCGCACACAGCTGCGCCCAGAAACGGCTGCGCGAACCGCCGCCCACGAACGACGCCTCCCGCAAGCGCGTGCCGGCGCTGCGCAGGGCCGCATTGCCGTCGGCCATGGCAAAGGCCACGCCCTCCATCACGCTGTAGGCCAGTTCCGCGCGCCCGTGCTCCGTCGACAGGCCGAAAAACACGCCGCGCGCCGCAGCGTCGTTGTGCGGCGTGCGCTCGCCGCTCAAATACGGCAGGAAGACGGGCGCCGTGCGCGCCGCGACGTTTTCCGCCAGCGCCACCAGTTCACCGATGTCGTTCGACTGCGTCAGCCGCGCCACCCAATTCAGGCTGGACGCGGCGCTGAGGATCACGCTCATCTGGTGCCAGCGCCCGGGCAGGCAATGGCAGAACGCGTGCACGCCCTGACCCGGATTGGGCGCGAAGCCGTCGCTGCCGGCAAACAGCACGCCGGACGTCCCCAGCGACAGCAGGCCGGCGCCCGGCTCCACCACGCCCAGGCCCACGGCGGCGGCCGCATTGTCGCCCGCGCCGCCGGCCAGCACGACCGCGTGCGCGATGCCCCATTCCTGGCACAGCGAGGGTCGCACCTGCGCGGCGGCGGCGCTGCCCTCGACCAGGCGCGGCATGTGCTCGCGCGTGAGGCCAGTGGCGGCCAGCATGCGCTCGGACCAGTCGCGCCTGGCGACGTCCAGCCACAGGGTGCCGGAAGCGTCGGACATGTCGGAGACATATTCTCCCGTCAGGCACAGGGCCACGTAATCCTTGGGCAGCAAGACTTTACTGATGGCGCGGAACAGCGCCGGTTCGTGCTTTTTCAGCCACAGCAGCTTGGGCGCCGTGAAGCCCGGCATGGCCTGGTTGCCCGTGATGGCGCGCGACTCGGGCACCAGCGCTTCGAGTTCCGCGCATTCGGCGAAGGCGCGCGTGTCATTCCACAGGATGGCCGGGCGCAGCACGCGCTGCTGCTCGTCGAGCAGGGTGGCGCCATGCATCTGGCCCGACAGGGCGATGCCGCGCAAGCCGGAAAACGCCAGCGGCTGGGCGCTGCGGATGGCGGCGATCACGTCCAGCGTGGCCTGCCACCAGTGTTCGGGATGCTGTTCCGACCAGCCGGGATGGGGAGTCGATACGCGCAGGGCCACGCCGCTGCTGGCGAGGATGGTTTGCGCGTCATCGGTGAGGATGGCCTTGACTTCGGAAGTGCCGATATCGATGCCGAGATAGGTCACGATGGTTCCATGAAAAGTGGATGGGCGGCCGCGTGCGGCGGCGATGTCACCCTATGGTACTGGCCCGGCGCCGCCGGCAGCGGGCTTTTCCGCATACTTTTCCCCGTTTTGCCGGTACGCGCCGGCCAAGCTCGCCATCCAAGCTAGCCATGCAGGCGGAAATCGCGGCGGTAGACATTCGTGTCCTTGCCGTCCGGCTGGCGGCGCGTAAAGCGCTCGAAGCGCAGTCCCAGCTTGTTGAGCAGATTGATCGACGCCTGGTTCTGCAGCGAGGTGATGCCGTACAGCGTGGGCAGGCGCAGCACGTGCTGGGCATGCCGCACGATGGCGGCAGCCGCCTCCCAGGCATAGCCCTGGCCCCAGTAGGCGGGACGCACGGCATAGCCGATGTCGGGGCCGGGCAGGCTGTCGCGGCGCACCAGCCCCGCCATGCCCACGGGCGCGCCGTCGCTGCGCCGCTCGACGATGTACAGGCAGTCGCCATGCGCGCGGAACTGCGCCATCGGCCCCGACTCCAGCGCCGCGCGGGCCGCTTCCAGGGTGTGGATGTTGCGCTGGCCGATATTGGCGATCCACGACGGGTCGTTGACCAGCTCCATGTAGAACGCCGCATCGTCCAGGGTGGCCGTGCGCAGGCGCAGACGGGGCGTCTCGATGACGGTGACGGCGCCGCTCATGCCGGCCACTGCATCGGGTCGGTCAGCAGCTGGTACATCACGTAGGCGTCGACATAGCCCAGCTGCGCGTGGCGGTAGGCCAGCGGCAGGGTAGCGACGACGCTGAAGCCCAGCTTTTTCCACAGGGTGACGGCGGCCAGGTTGGTGCTGACGACGAAGTTGAACTGCATCGCCAGGTAGCCCGCGCGGCGCGCTTCTTCCATGCAGTGCACGCCCATCAGGCGGCCCACGCCCACGCCCTGCGCGGCCGGATCGACCATGAACGAGGCATTGGCCACATGCGATCCATGTCCAGGCTGGTTCGCCACCAGCTTGTACATGCCCAGCAGGCGCTCGCTGCCCATCACGGCGACAAAGCTTTGCACGCCGGGGCCGAACCAGTAGGCGTGGCACTCTTCGCGCGTGGTATCGGCGGGGAAGGTGTAGGTATCGCCGCCGGCCACCAGGGTCTGGAAAATCGGCCACATGGCGTCGAAATCGGCTTCGTTGGCCGGGCGGATATCAATTTCTTTCAAGGCGGTGCTCCCGATAACAAGTGATGGCCGATTGTATCAGCGCCCCAGGCGGAAGTTCACACTCTCGGGCCGCCCCGGCAGGTGCAGGCGCGATTGCGCGCGCGGCGCCTCGCTGACGACTTGCCCGCGGCGCAGCACCAGGCGCCGCGCGGCGCGCAGGCGCAGCGCTTCCACGGTGCTACCGCAATCGAGGATCAGCAAGTCCGCGTGGCAGCCGGGCGCGATGCCGTAGCCGTCCAGGCCCAGGATGCGCGCCGGCGTCTCCGTCACGGCCAAAAAGCACTCGTGCATGGCTTGCTGGCCCGTCATCTGCGCCACGTGCAGTCCCATGTGCGCCACTTCCAGCATGTCGCCCGAACCGAGGCTGTACCACGGGTCCATCACGCAATCGTGGCCAAAGGCGACGGGAATGCCGGCAGCCAGCATCTCGGGCACGCGCGTCATGCCGCGCCGCTTCGGATAGGTGTCGTGGCGCGCCTGCAGGGTGATGTTGATGAGGGGGTTGGCAATGGCCGCCACGCCCGCCTCGCGGATCAGGGGCAGCAGCTTGCTGACGTAATAATTGTCCATCGAGTGCATGGAGGTCAGGTGCGAGCCCGTCACCCTGCCCTGCATGCCAAGGCGCTGGCTGTGGAAGGCCAGGGTTTCGATGTGGCGCGACAGCGGGTCGTCCGACTCGTCGCAATGCATGTCCACCATCAAGCCCCGCTCGCAGGCAAATTCGCACAGCAGGCGCACGGATTCGGCGCCGTCGGCCATGGTGCGCTCGAAATGCGGGATGCCGCCGACCACGTCGACACCCATGGCGATCGCGCGTTTTAAATTGTCGAAGGCGCCGGGGCTGCGCAGGATGCCGTCCTGCGGAAAGGCCACCAGCTGCAGGTCGAGATACGGGGCCACCTGGCGCTTGACGTCGAGCAATGCTTCGACGGCCAGCAGGCGCGGGTCGCAGATGTCCACGTGCGAGCGGATGGCCAGCAAGCCGCGCGCCACCGCCCAGTCGCAGTACTGCAGCGCGCGTTCGACCAGCGCGTCCTGCGTCAACTGCGGTTTCAGCTCGCCCCACAGGGCAATGCCTTCGAGCAAGGTGCCGGACGCATTCACGCGCGGCAAGCCGTAGCTGAGCGTGGCGTCCATGTGGAAGTGGGCGTCGACGAAGGGCGGCGTGACGAGGTCGCCCTGCGCGTCGATCTCTTGCGCGCCCGTCACGGGCAAGGCGGGGCCAACGGCGGCAATGCGGCCGCCCTCGATGGCGATATCGGTGGCGTGGCGCCCGTCGGGCAGGCTGGCATTGCGGATGACTAGGTCCATGCGGACACTCCTTCGGTTGACGACTGTGCCTGGTGCTTCAAGTTAATTGTCATCCTATACATTTTCCATGGATGCTGCAGTGCACGAATGCTGCCACTCGCCAGAACACAGCCATAGATTCCTTGGCAACGCTTTGCGCGGGCGCAAACTTCCAGCAAATGCTGCCAGGCGCATGGATGAAGGAAGCGCACGCCACACGGCTTGAATAAAATAACTTTCAACCAACTCGAATCACCGCTAGAATATTCATATTGCGTTGCATCATAAAAAGTCTATGATCAGCTGTTCAGCACGCTACCCACTTTACAAAACGCGGCCAACTCTGGTTTTCGGGATTTTGCAGAGCGTTTTGCCAGCATTTTAATCCGTACAAAGGAGTAAATATGTTTTCAATTCCTGAACAATTTTCCAGCGCCGCGAAATCGCAACTGGAAAGCCAGCTGCAAATCTTCAGCAATCTCACCAGCAAAGTCTTTGAAAGCGCCGAGAAAATCATCGCCCTGAACTTGAACGCCGGCAAGGCGGCCATCTCGCACACGGCAGAAACGGCGCAGCATCTGCTGGAAACGCAGGACCCACGCGATTTCTTCAGCTACAGCACCAGCCAGGCGCAACCGAATATCGAGAGCGTGCTGGCCTACAGCCGCCAGCTGTTCGGCATTGCTTCGAGCACCCAGGCCGAATTGCTGGCCTCGGCCAAGGCCCGCCTCGATGCGGCCGTGCCTGCCACGCCGGCCGCCGCGCCGGCCGCCGCCAAGCCTGCGCTCGCTGCCGCCACACCTGCCGCTGCACCAGCGCCAGCGCCGGCAGCGGTACCTGCCACCGTTGCCGCCAAGCCGGCGGAAGTAGCCACACCTGTCGCCAAGGCAGCGCCAGCGCCAGCCCCTGCTGCTGCGCCCGTAGCCAAGCCAGCGGCAGCTCCGGCCAAGGTTGCCGAGAAGGCCGCCGACAAGCCCGCCGTCAAAGCCGTCGAAGCCAAGCCAGCCGCCAAGGCGGAAGCGGCCAAGCCCGTTCCAGCGCCCGCCACCGCCGCTGCGCCAGTAAAAGCCGCCGCGCCGGCACCGGCCAAGCCGGCCGCCAAGCCAGCCAGCGCCACCGGCAATACCGCGGCCAAGGCCGCCGTGAAGCACGCCCCTGCGCCAGCCGCCAAGCCGGCGGCCAAGGCAGGGCCCAAGGGCGCGCCATCGAAACAGCTTGACATGCTGGGCGGCGGCAAGGGCAGCGGCCGCAAGTAAGCCGCCTGCACGGCAGCGACGCAGCACAACAACGGGCTACGGCCCGTTTTTTGCGTGCCCGTCCACAGCGCGCTTTTCCGCCGTGTTGTATCCTACGCGTACTTTTCCGTCCGCGTGCCCGCCCTTCCGCCCCGCGACACCCCATTACTGCAAAACAAAAGGTAACCATGAGTTTATCGAGGCTCATCACCGGCTTCGTGCGTCAGCATTGGCCGGCGTATGCCGCCGCCGCCGTCATGCTGACAGGCGTGGCAACACTGACCGTCTGGATTCCGCGCCGCGTGGGCGCCATCATCGACGCCCTGGCCGCGCACCGCATGACGACATCCGAGCTGTGGCTGGAGCTGCTGACCCTGCTCGCCGTCGGCGTCGTCATCTACTTCCTGCGCGTGGGCTGGCGCATCACCCTGTTCAAGGCCGCCTACCAGCTGGGCGTGATGTTGCGCACGCGCTTCTACACGCGCATGTCGCAGCAGGGCGCGTCGTTTTACCAGCACCAGCGCACGGGCGACCTGATGGCGCTGGCGACGAACGACATCGACGCCATCGAAATGGCCGCCGGCGAAGCCATGCTGGCCGGCTTCGACGGCACTTTGACCCTGCTGATGGTGCTCGGCATCATGCTGCTGGGCGTGGACTGGCGCCTGGCCTGCATCGCCCTCTTGCCCTTCCCCCTGATGGGACTGGCTTTCTGGCGCATCTCCAGCCATATCCACACGGCGTCGACGGATTCCTTAAAGCGCTTTTCCGCGCTGAACGACCATGTGCAAGAGTCCTTGTCGGGCGTGCGCACCCTGCGCGCGCTGGGCCTGGAAGAGCGCAGCAGCAAGCAGTTTTCCACGCTGGCCGGCCACGCGGCCAACGCCAGCCTGACGGCGCAGCGCTGGGAAGCGGCGTACGAGCCGGCCGTCGGCCTGACCCTGACGGCCGCCACGGCGCTGACCCTGGGCCTGGGCGGCTACCTCGTGTGGCAAGAGCAGCTGACCATCGGCGCGCTGACGAGCTTTTCCATGTACCTGGGCCAGCTGATCTGGCCCATGTTCGCCGCCGGCTGGGTACTGTCGTTGATCGAACGGGGCCGCGCCGCCTGGCAGCGCCTGCAGCCGATGTTAGATGCGCCGCTGGCCATCGACGACCATGGCACGATCGATACGCTTACGCCCGGCCCCCTGCAATTGCAGGACATCGGCTTTGCCTACGCTGGCCAGACGGCGCCGGCCCTGTCCGGCATCTCGCTGCGGCTGCAGCCGGGCCAGACCCTAGGCCTCGTCGGTCCGACGGGCAGCGGCAAGTCGACCCTGCTGCGCGTGCTGCTGCGCCAGGTCACGCCGCAATCGGGCGCGGCCACGTGGAACGGCCAGCCGCTGGCCGCCTACACCCTGCACGCGCTGCGCGCGGCCATCAGCTGGGTGCCGCAGGAATCGTTCCTGTTCTCCGCCACCATCGCCGACAATATCGCCCTGGCCCGCCCCGGCGCCTCGCGCGAGGAAGTGGAGCGGGCGGCGCAGCTGGCCGACATCCACGCGGACATCTTGCAGTTCCCGGACGGTTATCAAACGCATGTGGGCGAAAAAGGCATCACCCTGTCCGGCGGCCAGCGCCAGCGCGTGGCGATTGCCCGCGCCCTTCTGGCCGACAACGGCTTGCTGCTGCTCGACGATGCGCTGTCCGCCGTCGACACGGGCACGGAAACGCGCATCCTGCAGCACCTGGAAGAATTGCGCCGCAAGCGCCCCGAGCGCAGCGCCATCATCGCCAGCCACCGCCTGAGCGCCGTCGTCAACGCGGACATGATCCTCGTGCTGCGCGATGGCCACGTCACGGAAACGGGCAACCACGACGCGCTGATGCAGCGCGACGGCTGGTACGCCAGCCAGTGGCGCTATCAACAACTGGAAGCCAGCCTCGATGCCATCTAAGAACGACCAAGCCGCCACCGCCACGCCATCCGTGCGCCGCCAGGCCGCGCAAGCCGTCGGCCTGCTGCGCCGCGCCGCCGCGCCCGACCTGCGCCATTTATACTGGGCCACGTTCTGGCTGATCCTCGCCGCCGCCCTGGAAGTCACGGGTCCCATTTTAGGCAAGGCCCTGATCGACCAGCACCTGCTGCCGCGCCACCTGGACTGGACGCGCATGTCGCTGCTGCTGGGCGGTTGCCTGCTGACGGGCTGGGTCGCTTCCGGCCTGCGCTATTTGCAGCTGGTGCGCCTGTCCGGCCTGGCCATGCGCTCGGTGCAGCGCCTGCGCGAAACCGTGTACCAGCACGTGCTGCGCCTGCCGATGAGTTTTTTTGATCGCGCCATCACGGGCCAGCTGGTCAGCCGCGTCACCAACGACACGGAGGCGGTGAAATCGCTGTACGTGCAGGTGCTGTTCGTCATCCTCGACAGCTCCATCGTCCTGGTCGGCACCATGGCCGCCATGGCCTTCCTCGACTGGCGGCTGATGCTGATCGTGCTGGCGCTGCTGCCGGCCGTGCTGCTCATCGTCTTTTTGTACCAGCGCTGGAGCGCGCCGGCCGTCACGCGCGCGCGCGCCCTGCGCAGCGAAATCAACGGGCAGATCGCCGAATCGATAGGCGGCATGAGCGTGCTGCAGGCGAATAACGCGGAAAAGCGCTTCGGCGCCCGCTTCACGGGCATCAACCAGGACCACTACACGGCGCGCATGCAGGAATTGCGCGCCAACGCCTGGCTGCTGCGCCCCGCGCTCGACATGCTCAACATCGTGCTGCTGGCCGTCGTCATCTTCAGCTTCGGCCGCCGCGACATGGGCGCCGTGGAAGTGGGCGTGCTGTATGCGTTCATCAGCTACATCGCGCGCGTGATCGAACCCTTGATCCAGATCACCATGCAGTTCAGCCAATTGCAGCAATCGGTGGTGGCGACGGCGCGCGTGTCGGCCCTGCTCGACGAAGCGCAGGCGCTGGAACACGCGCAGGGCAGGCAAACACCGGCCCTGCGGCAGGCGAAAACGGGCAGCGACGTGCCCGCCGTCGACATTGCCCGCCTGACGTTTGCCTACGTGGAAAACCAGCCCGTGCTGCACGAGCTGTCGCTGAGCATCCCCCAGGGCGCCTTCTTTGGCATCGTCGGCCACACGGGCAGCGGCAAGTCGACCTTGCTGTCCCTGCTGCTGCGCTTCTACCCCGTCACGCAGGGCAGCATCGCCATCAACGGCGTGCCCCTCGACAGCATCGACAACGAGCATTTCCGCGCCGACGTGGGCCTGGTGCCGCAAGACCCCTTCCTGCTGGCCGCCTCGGCGCGCGAGAACATCGACATGGGCCGCGGCTACACGCAGCAGCAGATCGAGACGGCCGCGCGCGCCGCGCATGCGCACGACTTCATCGCGGCGCTGGAACACGGCTACGACACGCCGCTGGGCGAAGGCGGTTCGCGCCTGTCGTCGGGGCAGAAGCAGCTGATCGCGATTGCCCGCGCGCTGGCCGGCCAGCCGCGCATCTTGCTGCTCGACGAAGCGACCTCGCGTATCGATAGCCAGACGGAGCAGATCGTGCAGACGGCCCTGAACGAGTTGCGCGGCAAGGTCACCATCATCGCCATCGCCCACCGCCTGTCGACCATCCGCGAGGCGGACCGTATCATCGTGCTCAATCACGGCCGCATCACGGAAGCGGGGCCGCACGAGGAACTGATGCAGATCGAAGGGGGCCTGTACCAGCGCCTCTACCTGCTGCAGCAACTGGCAATTTGATAGCCACGGGGCGCCGTTGCATGGCGCCACTTTTTTTCTGTACGGCATTAAAAATGCCGTACGGACGGGAGTATATTCATCTGGCGGGCAGCGCCAACGGCCCCAACCACACTTCCGGGGGATGCCATGCGCAGCAAACTGTCGATCAAGAACATCTTCACCGCCATTTTTCTGCTCAGCCTGGCGCTCGCCGTCATCAGCCTGTGGGCGCTGTTCCGCGTGGCAGGCAAGCAGGCCGAGGCGAACCGCGTCACTGAAACGCGCTACCAGTCCTACCTGCTGGCCGATGAACTGCGGCAAAGCTCGGACGACCTGACACGGCTGGCCCGCACCTACGTCGTCACCGGCGACGCCAGGTACGAGCAGCAATACCTGGACATCCTCGACATCCGCAACGGCAAGAAGCCGCGCCCCGCCCATTACGAGCGCATCTACTGGGACTTCGTGGCCGCTGGCGTGCCCGTGCCGGCGTCGACGGGACCGGCCGTGCCCCTGGCAGAACTGATGCGCAAGGCCGGCTTCAGCGAGCAGGAATTCGCCAAGCTGCGCGAAGCGCAAGCCAATTCGGACGGCCTGGTCAAGACCGAGGTGATCGCCATGAACGCCGTCAAGGGCCGGTTTGACGACGGCAGCGGCAATTTCACCAAAACCGGGCCGCCGGACCTGGAAATGGCGCGCGCCATCATGCACGACGCCGCCTACCACAGCAACAAGGCGAAGATCATGCAGCCGGTGAATGAATTCCTCACGCTGCTCGACCAGCGCACGAGCGCCGCCGTGCAGACGGCGATGAGCGGCACCATGGCCGCCTATTCCGTCACGGTCGGCGTGCTGCTGGTGTCGGTCATGGTTTCGCTGCTGTGCCTGTTCCTCGTGTACCGCCACATCAAGCGCAGCCTGGACCAGGCGATTGCCACGGCGCAGCTGATCGCCGGCGGCGACCTGAGCATCGACGCCGTCATCGAAAGAGCCGACGAAATCGGCGTGCTGCTGCACGCGATGAATACCATTAACGCCAACCTGACGGGACTGATAGGCGACATCCGCAGCAGCACCGGCGAAATGTCGGTGGCCACGCACGAAATCGCGCTGGGCAATGCCGACCTGTCGGCGCGCACGGAAGCGCAAGCCAGTTCCCTCGAAGAGACGGCCAGCTCGATGGAAACGCTGACGGCGACGGTGCGGCAAAACGCCAGCAACGCCGGCGAGGCGAACCAGCTGGCCGCCACCGCCTCGGCCGTCGCCGTGCAGGGCGGCGCCGTCGTCGCCCAGGTGGTCAGCACGATGGGCGCCATCAAGGAAAGTTCCAGCCAGATCGCCGACATCATCGGCGTCATCGACGGCATCGCCTTCCAGACCAATATCCTGGCCCTGAATGCGGCCGTCGAGGCGGCGCGGGCCGGGGAACAGGGGCGCGGCTTCGCTGTCGTTGCCGGCGAGGTGCGCAGCCTGGCCCACCGCAGCGCTGCCGCCGCCCAGGAAATCAAGACCCTGATCGGCGCCTCCGTGGAACGGGTCGACGCCGGCAGCAAGCTCGTCGACGAGGCGGGGCGCACCATGGCGCTGGTGGTGGAATCGATCCAGAAGGTGGCCGCCATCATGAGCGAGATCACCAGCGCCAGCCACGAGCAAAGCGCGGGGATCAGCGAGGTCAACCAGGCAGTCACGCAGATGGACAACATCACGCAACAGAACGCCGCCCTCGTCGAGCAGGCGGCGGCCGCTGCCGAAAGCCTGCAGGAACAGGCGCAAGCCCTGATCGAGGCCGTCGCCATCTTCCGCCTGAAGGGCAGCGCACCGGCCCCCGCCGCCCTGGCCCAGCACTGATGCGCAATCAAAGTGTGCACTTTCACAAAATTCTGTGTGTGCCATGATATTTCTTGATTGCAACATCATATAATCGCTGCAGACAAGCGTGGTCATTGCGGGGGCGGGACGTTGGCAGGCAGACAGAAACGGGCATCATGGCGAAAGGCGCACTGGCTGCTGGTACTGGCCTGCCTGCTGCCGCCCGGGGCGCACGCCCAGGACAGCAAACTGGAGCGGTATCTTGCCGCCGTGCGCGACGATGGCCGCTTCGTGCCCGCGCGCGCCCTGCAGCGCCTGCAAGAGGTGGAAACGCAGGCGCGCAGCGCTCCCTTGCCCGTGCGCGCGGAATTTCTTACGCAGTTGAGCAACGCCCGCATGCGCCTGGGGCAGAACGACATCGCCATGCAGCTGGCCGAAGAGCTGATCGCCTATGCCCGCATGAACAAGAGCGACGTGGCGCTGGCGAAGGGCACGCTCAACAAGGCCTACATCACGTTTGCCCTGAACGAGCGCCGTGCCTCGCACCTGCTGGCCTTTGAAGCGGAACGCATCGCCAACCGCACGGACGACCTGCCAGTGCGGGTGCAGGCCACCATCAGCGCGGGGCAATCCTGGGCCGAGGAAGGCAATTTTCCGTTTGCGCTAGCCAAGCTGCAGGCGGCCGTCGACCTGGCGCGCCAGAGCAATTCCCCCTCCAGCCTGGCCGCCGCCCTGAATGCCCTTACCCAGCTGTACACGCAGATGCGCGAATACGACAAAGGCTTCGAGGTGCTCGACGAGTTGCTGGCCGTGTCCGCCACGCTGGAATCGCCGGGCCGCATGGCGCAGGCCAAAAACACGGAGTACGGGCTGGCGCTCGACGCGCAGCAGCCGCAACGGGGCCAGCGCGCGCTGCTGGCAGCCCTGGCGCTGGAGCGCCAGCTGGGAGCGCGCGGCATGGTGGCCGTCACCCTCGTCAATCTGTCGGACAGCTATCTGAAGCAGGGCGACTATGCGCGCGCGCTGCGCTTTGCGAATGAAGCCATCACGGCGGGGCGCCTGGTCAACAACGATCAGGTGGAGGCGACGGCGCGGCTGAACATCGGCCAGGCGCTGATCGGCCAGGGACGCTTGCAGGAAGGCAAGCAAAGCGTGGCCACGGGCCTGGCCTACTACGAGCGCACGGCCAACCAGCCGGACATGCAGGCCGTGCTGCTGGAGTACGGCATGGCGCTGGAAAAGGCGGGCGACATGCGGGGCGCCGTCACGGCCTACCACAGCGAACGGGCCATTTCCAACCAGCTGTTCGAGAAGCAGCGGCAGAAGGCCGTGTACGAATTGCAAGAAAAGTATGAGGCGGAAAAGAAACAGCGCCAGATCGAGCTGCTGAGCCGCGAAAATCAGCTCAAGAGCACGGAAATCGACAACCGCCGCCTGCAGCAGCGCGTGTGGTGGCTGCTGGCACTGGTGCTGGCCATGGGGTCCGCCATCGTCGGCTTGCTGTACCGCAAAGTGCGCCATGCCAACGTGCAACTGAAGGTGAAAAACCAGGAACTCAAGCGCCAGAGCTCGCGCGATCCCCTGACGGCCCTGTACAACCGCCGGCATTTCCAGGAATTCATGCGCAGCCATGCGGGCAAGCCCGTGCATCCCCCGGCCGGGAACGACATGGTGGGCGCCCTGTTCCTGCTCGACGTCGACCATTTCAAGCACATCAATGACCGTTACGGCCATGCGGCGGGCGACCTGGTGCTGACGACGATCGCCGAAACCCTGCACGACGTGTTGCGCGAAACAGACATGATCGTGCGCTGGGGCGGCGAGGAATTCCTCGCCTTCCTGCCCGCCGTCGCGCGCGACGGGCTCGACGACATCGCCTTGCGCATCCTCAACGGCGTGGCGGCGCAAGTCATCCATTATCAGGGGCAGACCATCGAGGTGCACGTCTCCGTGGGCTTCGCGCCCTATCCGCTGGCGCCGCTGGGCCAGCCTTTGACGTGGGAACGCAGCGTCAACCTGATCGACATGGCGCTGTACCTGGCCAAGGCGCACGGACGCAACCGGGCGTACGGCTTGCGCGGCTTCCGGCACGTGGAACGCACGACACTCGAAGCGGTGGAACAAGACCTGGAACGGGCGTGGCGCGACGGCCATGTGGACTTGAGCGTGGTCTTGGGCAAGGCGGATGGGAAGGGCAATGCGGGGAGCGCGCCAGCAGCGGCGTCAGATGGCGCCAAGGGCGCCTGCGCTACGGCCGCCGCCAGCTGACGGACCCTGCATGTCGCTGGCGGCAGCTGGCCGGTCCGGCGAAACCGGCCCGCGCCTGTATCGCGGTGATTACTTGTGCGCGGCGTCCTGCATCTTTTCGCCCGCTTTTTCCACTTTTTTGCCGACCGCATCGGCCGCTTCGCTCATTTTCTTGTCGGCGTCAGCGGCGACCTGGTCCATCTTGGCTCCCGTGTCGGCAGCAGCCTTGCTCACGGCGTCGTCGGCCTTGCTGGCGGCGGCCTTGATGTCGGCTTCAGCCTTGGCGGCGGCGGCATCGATTTTCTGGCCCGCTTGCTCGGCAGGACCGGCAGCGACATCTTCCTTCTTCTGGCAGGCAGCCAGCGCCACAACGATCATCCCGGCGGCGCACACAGTCATCCAGTTTTTGCTTACTTTCATGATATTCCCTTTCATTGTTATCAAAAGACACAGATCAGTTCGCAATATACACCTGCCTAAAATTTTCTAGCGTGCGCTAACGCACATAAGAACAGGCTTTTGTGGCGTAGTTGTAAGCAATGGTATCTTGACATCTTCATGCCGCCTTTCGCGACGGGCCCAAGCTGCTGTGCACTACTGGCCCGGCGCGGCGTCCAGCAGCGAACGTTCGAGCAATTGTGACAGCGCCGTACGCAGCGCCTGGGTACGCGCCGCCAGTTCCGGCCGCTTGTAGCGCTCGGCGGCGATCAGATTGCTTTCCAGGCAGACACGATCCCCCTTGGCCAGGCAAGCGTCGGCCGCGTCGAGCCGGGCGCTGGCTTGCGCCACTTTCACCCTGGCATCGAGTTCCAGGCTGTCCGCATCGTCGCCCCAGCGCTTGACATGCGCGGCCAGGCGCGTGGCGGCCAAGTCCGGTTCGCCCGCGTCGAGCGCCTGGTTGACGGCTGCCTGCGCCGTGCTCCACGCCTGCTCGCGCCGCTGCTTTTTCTCGCACGCGGTGGCCGCAGTCGCGATGCTGGCCTGCAGGCGCTTCCACTGCGCCGCCGGCGCCCTGGCGCTTTTCAGCACGGCCAGCGCGCTGCGCGCCCCGTCCAGGTCGCACTGCGCTGCCAATGCGGTGGCGGCCTCGACCTGCTCGGCCACGCTGGCCGGCTTGTCGGCAGGTTTGTTGAAGAACCAGATGCCGGTCAGCACCACGGCCGCGGCGATCCACGTACGCAAGCGCACGGGCGGACGCGGCGGCGGCACCGAGCCCCTGACGGCCGGCTTCGCGGGCGGCGCCTTGGTCGGCGCGGGAGCCAGTGCAGTAGGTGGTACGGGAGGAGGCACGGCGGCCGGTGCGGCCTGCGGCACGGACGCTGGAAAATGCGCGGGCACCGGCGCCGGCACGGGGTCCGGCATCACCGGGGCCGGCGCCGCCACCTTCGTCAAAACAGGCGCCGTCCCCGACTGGCGCTCGCCACAAAACGGGCAATGCACCACGCGCAGCGGCAAGATCCGGCCGCAAGCGGCATGGATACAAACTTTATTCACTTTTTCAGACACGTTCCAACCTTTGTTGCTCATGCAACGAAACAGGGCATCCGATCATATTGAATACCCTCTCCGTTACACGAACTCTGCTTATCTCTGCTGGCGGAGATAGCGCAGACTTAACGCTCCGCCTTCACCAGCCCTAATGCTCGTTCTTTTTCCAATATTACCTCACGATCACGGTTCAGCAGCTTCGCACGTGCCAACCACTTTGCAGCCGCACCCAGATCATTAGATGCCGCACTTTTTTCCGCCAGTTTGATGTAATGATCAACTATCTTGCTAGCGAGGCCCTTGACTTCTTCACCACGATATTGCCCATCAGGATCAATCTGCCGGATTTGATCAAGCGAAGCCTTGGCCGAACTTTCCGGGGGATCAGTATATTGAGCTCGCTCAATATAAAGAGAAGCACGACGCAACTGATCATCGATTTCAGAGCGATCCCCCTCATTAAGCTTAACGGCCTTCGTATCCACCGCGCGACTTTCATTCACTTGCACCACCGTGCTTGGAGCTTGCACATCCTTTGATGATCGCATCGCAAAAAAGATGACTGCACCAACAACCGCAACGGCAACAATTACCAATCCCACCTGGGAACCGAGCCATTTTTTTGTATCTGTCGAGCGCGAAGCACCATTTGCCTTACAAAAACTAGCCACGTACTCCTCTGCTATGCGTGGATCCAGCCCGGTGCGTTTTCCTGGCGCCTTGTTCACTACCTTACTCAAGGCCAGACGTTCTTCCTTCTGGTCCAGCTTCTTGTCATTGTCCGTGAACTGGTGCAGAAGTCTATCCAGCTCCTCCACGAGCGCACGCTCAGACACGGCGGAATACTCATCCAACTGTTCACGGATCACCAATTCTATTTCTCTGCTCACAATACCGCGAGCGGCCGCTTCTTCTTTAATACGCCGCTCCTCACCACGATCCAGATAATAATCATCGTCCACAGCCGCAGCGACACGGTTCTTCAGCCAGTCCAGATCAGATTGATTCATGTTTTCCTCGTTTATTAAAAATTATGATTTGACCGCTCAAGCAAAAAACATTCTTCACTACTACAAAATTTTCCAGCCCCATATACCTGACCGCTGCATTACGCCATTTTCCCGGCAAAAGTCGTTGATGTACTTCTCCGCTATCTCAGGATCAACCCCCTTCATCAGGCCCGAACGCGGTTTACAGACACTTTGCAAAGCATCCACTCGCCCCTTTTTATCCAGCTTTTTCTCAGTATCGGTAAACACGTGCAACAGTGCAGCAAGCTCATCCAACAATGCTTTTTCATTGACTATATTCAAACGTTGCAAAGTCAACGACAAAATCGACTCGACCCGCTTCACGTCCAGTCCCAGATTGTTTTTTCCAAATCGCAACAAAACACTAAAAGTAGTGCTATCGCAGTATGAATTGGTAATATTGTCGGCAATATGAAGACTGAATTTTTTCTGTGCATCCTCCGTCAGGACGAGATCTGGTAAGCGCTCCCCTTTCGGCGTACTAACGCTGTGTCGCCCGGAAACGGCATTGCCTACCTGTTCATGCATAGGTATCGGGCATGGTGTACTCTTATCGACGCTTGGGGGCACGAATAGTGGTGACACTACTTTCACTTTAATGGAGGTTTGCTTCACGCCACAGAAAGGACAAAAACTCACAGCCCAAGAAAATGTCGACTGGCAAGTCAATTCTTGGCATTGATATTCAATTTCCTGTTTCACAAAACACCTCTTAATACGTCACCCATACGCCACAGGGAGAAATCATCCTGTCCTGACGATGAAATCAGCATCAATAAACTTGCAATCAAACATCTAAAATTATCTTTCAAATAATAACCCATCCTCTGCCACCGACACCATCTATTTCCAACATAACAAAATGTATAGCCCTAGGTCTGCTCAGTCTGCCTTTGAAAGTCCGCATCACGTTCTGCATAAATAGCTGCCGCGACAATTCAGGGGGCTTGAGACTGATCAATCCTTGTTTCATCGCCAGGATCTAAGCTACAAGCACAGGCCACGCACAAGGAGATTGCCATGCCAGCCCACCTGATCATCGAAGACGGCCAGCCCTGGTGGTGGGACAGCGCCGATATCTGGGTCGTGCCGGGCAATGATCCGAACGGCGCACCCGGCGCGCCCATCGCCGGCACCAGCAATTACCTGTGGGGCCGCGTGCACAACACGGGCAACAGCGCCTCGAACGGCGTGCGCGTGGACTTTTACTGGGCCGACCCTTCCGGCCAGATCGCCGTCGGCGCCGCCACGCAGATCGGCTCCGCGTTTGCCGACCTGCCGCCCGGCGCCACGCAGGAAGTGCTGTGCCTGGTGCCCTGGGTCCCCGTCATCGTCAATGGCGGCCACGAATGCCTGCTG
Source organism: Janthinobacterium sp. TND4EL3 (assembly GCF_900156175.1). Taxonomy (GTDB): domain Bacteria; phylum Pseudomonadota; class Gammaproteobacteria; order Burkholderiales; family Burkholderiaceae_D; genus Janthinobacterium. The sequence goes on along the minus strand of NZ_FTMV01000005.1, from coordinate 231,623 downwards.
GCCGTGGCCCACGGGCCTGGCGACGTCAACCCGCTGCCCGACCCGTTGCCCAACGGCTTACCCTTCCAGCCCACCTCGCACGACCAGATTGCCCAGCGCAACGTCACCGTGGTGCTGGCGGCAAGGCGCGCGCAATTGCTGGCTATCAGGGTGGCGGCCCTGCCGCGCGCAACGAAAAAAGTGGAACTGCAGATCGAGTATGGCGGCGAGCTGCCGGAGCGCCTGCTGGCCACGCTCGGGCTTGAGCGGTGGCAGCCGGCCAGGGATGCCCGCCTGGTCGCGGGCCTGGCGCGCACGCCCCACTGCAATGGCGACGTGCCCGGCGAGCAAAAACTGGCGCTGGAAGTACCGCGCGGCCAGGCGCAGGCCGTCTATCTGAGCGTGCGTGCCGAAGCCTTGCCGCCACGCCACTATGCGCTGCTGCGCGTGCTGGAGAGCCAGGATGGCAAGTTACTGGGCGGCGTCACGTATGTCGTCACCGACCTGGAAAAAGAACAAGCTCAAGAACAGCAAAGCCCCGAGGAGCAAGCATCATGAGCGATACCCCCATGCAAGTGCTGACGCGGCCATTCGCGATCGAGCCCGTCACCAATATCATGCTGCCCGATGGCATCTTCGACAATGCCATCTATGGCTTGCGCATCGCCGCCCACGTCACGAACACGTCCAGCAGCCCGCTGACGAATGTCACGGTGTACCTGGAAAGCGTGGGCGACCCCGGCATCGTGCCCGTGGCGCGTACGTTCTTCTTTGCCAGCGTGCCCGCCGGCGCGGCCATGCTGGTCATGTGGGATGCCGACTTCCAGCACGCCACGCCCGGCAAGAGACTCGTCAGCTTTGTCGCCAAGGCCGACGGCTACGCGCCGCGCCGCTCGATCCAGCAGATGTTCGTCTCGCAGACGCGTTTCGACAGCAGCACCAATACCTATACCTGCACGGTCGAGGAAGGCACGCTGGAACTGTCCAAGCCGCAGGGCCACCTGCCGGGCAAGCGCTGGGGCAGCACGGGCGGCGACAATAAAGACTGCCGCTGCCCGCCCGGCTTCGGACCCATCGTGCCGACCGGCATGACGCTCGTCTGGACGCCGAATCCCGCCTACGCGGGCACACATGGAGATTTACCGTTTTCCGATCCGTGGTGGAAAATCCTCGCCATCATCATCGCCATCATCGCCGCACTGGTGGCCATCATTGCCGCCGCGCTCGGTTCCGGCAAAGCCAGCTTCAGCGTGGGCGGCACCTTCGATGAAACGGAACCCGACGTGCATTGCTGTTCGCTCGAAGGGGCCGGCTCGGGACAGCCCGCATTCACGGTGGCCGGCGTGGCTTCGGCTATCGCCTCGGGCGCCATCGCCGTCGCCTGCTCCGATATCGCGGACCCGTTCTGGCGTGGTCAGGAAGCAACTCCACCGGCCGCCGGCGAGCTGACCCTGGCCGAAAAAGTGGTGGCAAAGTGGGTCTTGCCCGAAGCGCCGAACGCGGGCCTGCCCTACACGGCCGACATCAGCTGGGAGTATCAACGTTTCACCACGGGCGCCAGCTACCAGCATGCGGTGACCGAAACGCAAGTCAACATCCATGTGGCAGGGCCCGTGGAAACGGATACCCCCGCCGTCGTGCAAGCCTACGAACCGTTGTGGCTGCGCGCCAGCTTCAAGCGCGACAATGGCAGTGTCTTCCGCGGCACGGAGCTGTATGCCTTCGTGCTGTTCCAGGCGCCGCAGGGCCTGTATTTCGTGGAATCGCTGACGGACGACGGCCTCGGTTTCGATCCCGGCGCCAACGACGGCGTGTACGCAGGCAGCCTGGACTTGAAGCGGGCTTACCGCACCCTGCTGCAATACGACCAAACGGTCTTCGGCACCTGGAGAGTCTTCGTCTTTGCCCAGGACGTCAACCTGACCAAGCCCGGCACGCCGCCGGAAATCGCCGCCCAGCACATCGGCGGCATGTTCGTCGCCAGCGCCATCGAAATCACTTTTGACGACACCCTGCCCTGCCCGCTCAAGGCGCAGGCGAATATCATCGTGGTGTGAGGGGGAAAATCGAAAGCGGCCGGGAAAAACGCGCAGGGCCAAGCGCCGCCTCGAAGACAGTACGTCAGTGCGGCGAGAGGCAGGCAACAAGGCCTTGGGCGTTTTATCAGCCGCTCTTAGACTTTGACGGCGTCAACTTTCGCAATCACGGTGCGCGGGATGATATCCGTAACCGGACAAGTATCCATCGCATCCGAATACGCGAGCCAGCGCTGCAGGCTTTCCATGCGGCGGATGGTGATGCCCTTGCCGTTGATGTAGCCGATCTGCTCGAAATAGGCGGGGTTGGTGGTCAGCTTCGACACGGTGGGCGCATTGTCGACCAGGCGGTCATAGGCCTTGCGCGCCTTGTGCTCCCATTTGGCCAGCACGGGGTCGTCAAAGCGGTTGCTTTCAAAATACACGGTGATGGTGCGGTCGTGATTGGCGAAGCCGACGATGGCCGCCCCCTTGCGTATGGTCAACAGGACATCTTCCTTGACGCCCGTGACAGGAACGAACACGGCAGCACGGCCATCCGTATCGGGCCGCTCCATGGGAATATCTTGTCCGATTATGCTCATCGCATCACACTCTTAGTCATCGCCTGCTGGCCTGTTGTATTTATATCCATCACTGAAAGCGCGCCGCCATGCGCATGCCTGCCTTTGCCGCCGTGCCGGCCTGCTTCCAGTCGGGCTGCCATTCCATTTATTAAATAATACATTGCCATAAAGCACTACACAAGATAATCAGGGACCCGGCAAGCCACGTCCTCCGCCGGATGGGGAATGGCGGGGGGCGCGGCAATCGCCTTATAATGCCCCGCTTACCTACTCCATCCGCATGACGACCTCGCCACCATGACGCTACCCGAAAATGACACCAGCCGGCTCGATGCCATCAGCGCCGCCGCCACCGAAGTGGCGGCCCAGAACGTGGCCGACCTGCTGGCCATGGCCATTTGCCACCGGCCCGACGAACCGGCGCTGGTCGTCTGCGACAAACGCAGCTGGCTCAACGTGGTGCTGACGGAAGCGTATCGCCAGGCCTTGCCGGACGCGGCCTTCATCGACTTCGACGACGTCACGCCGGACGCCGTGCTGGCCGCGTTTGCCGACCTGCCGGCAGGCAGCCTCGTCGTGCTGATCCAGTCGACCAGCTTCCGCCTGGAAGCATTCCGCATCCGCATCGAGCTGTTCAAGCGGGGCCTGAAGGTCATCGAGCACGTGCATCTGTCGCGCATGCCCGGCGTGCAGGGGCTGCATTACATTGCCTCGCTGGCCTACGACCCCGATTATTACCGGGGTGTCGGCCATGCACTCAAGGCACGCATCGACCGCGCCCGCCACGGCATGGTCGACAGCGGCGGCGAGCAGCTGGTCTTCGCCTCGCCGTTCGAGGGCGCCAAGCTCAATATCGGCGACTACCGCGGCATGAACAATATCGGCGGCCAGTTCCCGCTGGGCGAAGTGTTTACGGAAGCGCAGGACCTGGAAGCGGTCAACGGGCGCGTGCGCATCTTCGTCTTTGGCGACACGCACTTCATGGTCAACCGCCCCGATACGCCGATCACGCTGATCATCGAAAAAGGCCGCGTGACGGGCACGGAGCACGCCACGCCGGAATTTCTGGCCATGCTCGAGATCATCCGCGCGCACGAAGGCGAAGTGTGGGTGCGCGAGCTGGGCTTCGGCATGAACCGCGCCTTTTCACGCGAACAGCTGGTCAACGACATCGGCACCTATGAACGCATGTGCGGTATCCACCTGTCGCTGGGCGCCAAGCATGGCGTGTACACAAAACCGCAGTTCAAGCGCAAGGATGCGCGCTACCACGTCGACATCTTTGCCGTCACCGAAGCCGTTTATCTAGACGACGAGCGCGTGTACGCCGATGGCGCGTGGACGGTGGAACCGGTCGCCTTCAGCTAAAAAAACCTGCCGCAGCCAGCTCGCGGTCCCATGGCGGCACGGGCTGGTATTCGGCCACCAGGAAATCGATCAGCGCGCGCACCTTCGGCGACATTTGCCGGCTGGCCGGATACAGGGCGCTCAGGTGATTCAGGGGCAGGTCCCAGCCGGACAGCACGGGCAGCAGGCTGCCGTCGAGCAGGTTGCGCCAGGCGAGGAAGGTGGTGCTGTAGACGATGCCCAGTCCCCGCTGCGCCGCCTGCTGCAGCACCAGGCCATTATTGGCCGTAAACCCCGCCTGCACGCGCACGCTCACCTCTTCCAGCCTGTCGCCCTCCCCGCGCCGGAAATGCCAGTTCGTGCCATCGGTCAGGTGGCTGAAATGCAGGCATTGATGCTGCAACAAGTCCTGCGGCGACTGCGGCACGCCCCATTGCGCCAGGTAGGCGGGACTGGCGCACAGCACGGCGCGGCACGGCGCCAGCGGGCGCATGGCCAGCGCGCTGCTGTCCGGAATGCCGCCTACGCGGATGGTCAAATCAAAACCGTGGCGTATCGGGTCGAGCAGCGCATCGTCGACAAACAGTTCGGCACGCACCTGCGGGTGCAGCAGGCTGAAACGGGCGACGGCATCGGCCAGCCACACGCTGCCGAAACTCGATGGCGCCTGGACGCGCAGCGGCCCGGCCAGCTCCGCCCCCGCTCCCGCCTGCGCCACGTGCGCCACCATGCGCGCCGCTTCCTGCGCCTGGCTGACGGTGGCCATGCATGGCGCCAGGTAGGCGCGGCCCGCATCCGTCAGGCTCACTTCCCGCGTGGAGCGGTGCAGCAGGCGCGCGTTGAGGCGTTCTTCCAGCTGCATGATGGTCTTGCTGACCATGGCGCGCGTCAGGCCCAGGCGCTGCCCGGCCGCCGTGAAGCTGCGCAGGCGCGCCACCTCGACAAAGATTTCCATCGCTTTTAGTTGATCCATATCAAAGATTGTCTGTGTTTTGGCGACAATCTGTCAACCAGAGGGCGATTGTTTGCCACCTTCGTCCATCCTACAATGGCGCTTTCCACTGACCTTCCGGAGCCGCCGCCATGCTGACAACTGAACAACAAGAACAATACCAACGCGACGGCTATATCATCCTGCCCGGTTTCAAGGGCGCCGACGAAATCGCCGCCCTGCGCGCGCGCGCCGAGCAGATTGTCAACGAATTCGATCCCAGCGTCAGCCAGTCGATCTTCACCACGCGCGACCAGGCGAAGAACACCAACGATTACTTCCTCGCCTCCGACAACACCATCCGCTGCTTTTTCGAGGAAGAGGCCTTCGGCCCGGACGGCCAGTTAAAACAGGCGAAATCGCTGTCGATCAACAAGATCGGCCATGCCATGCATGACCTGGACCCCGTCTTCCGCAGCTTTTCGGCCGATCCGAAACTGGCCGACGTGGCGCGCGACCTGGGCCTGGCGGATGCGCAGGTCTGGCAATCGATGTACATATTTAAACAGCCCGGCATCGGCGGCGAAGTGCGCTGGCACCAGGACGCCACGTATTTCGAGACCACGCCCATCAGCGTGACCACGTTCTGGTTCGCGCTGGAAGATGCGACCCTGGACAACGGCTGCCTGTGGGCCGAACCGGGCGGCCACCGCGGCCCCCTGCGCGAACGCTTCATCCGCAACGGCGACCAGGTCAGAGTGGAAAAGCTCGACGCCATGCCCTGGCCCGACGACAGCACGGCCGTGCCGCTCGAAGTCAAGGCCGGCGCCCTCGTCTGCTTCCACGGCTTGCTGCCCCACTACAGCGCGCCGAACCGCTCGCCCGTCTCGCGCCACGCCTACACCTTGCATGCCACGGACGGACAGACCGCCTACGCGGCCCACAACTGGATACAGCGCGACGCTGCCTTCCCCGTGCGGGGCTTCGTCTGATGCGCATCCAGGTTTTCGCCGCCCACTGGGGCAATAACGACCTGGCGCCCGACGTTTTCATCGACAGGGTACTGGCGGCCGGCTTCGACGGCATCGAGATGTCGCTGCCGCTGGACGCGGCCCTGCGCGAGGAATGGACGGGGCGCATCGCCGATGCGGGCCTGGAGCTGATCGCCGCGCAGTGGGAAACCGTCTTCCATAGCGATTTCGCGCTGCACCGCGCCGCCCTGGCGGAACTGCTGGACAACGCCTGCCTGGCCCGTCCCGTCCTGGTCAACACCCACACGGGCAAGGATTACTACAGCCAGGCGCAAAATGCGGAACTGATCGACCTGGCCGCCGCCATCTCGGACAAGCACGGCGTGCCCATCGTGCACGAACTCCACCGCAGCCGCTTTTCCGGCCATCCGATGCTGCTGCTGCCCTACCTGGCGCAGTATCCTGACTTGCCATTGACAGCCGACCTGTCGCACTGGTGCTGCGCCTGCGAATCGCTGCTGGAAGACCAGCCGCAGACCCTGGCGCAGGTGCTGCCGCTGGTGCGCCACGTGCATGCGCGCGTGGGCCATGCGCAGGGGCCGCAAGTGGCCGACTTCCGCGCACCGGAAGCAAAGGCAGCGCTGGACGCCCACCTGGCGTGGTGGGACGCCATCGTCGCCCTGCGCCGCGCGGCCGGCGCCGAACGCATGACGTTCACGCCGGAATTCGGCCCCGCGCCGTACACGCAAACGCTGCCATACACGCAGCAGCCCGTGAGCGACGCGTGGGAGCAGAACGTCGCCATGCTCGCCCTGCTGCGCGCACGGTACGCAGGGTAAGGCGCCCGCGTCCCGGCGCCGGATCGCCAGGTCCGGCGCCGCGCATTGCAATTAGGTAGTGCGCTATATATACTGTGCCCATGGATACCACCACTCCCCCCAACCCCTTGCACCAGGTGCCGCGCCTGGACAGCCAGCTGTGCTTTGCGCTGTACTCGACCTCGCTCGCCATGAACAAGCTGTACCGCAAGCTGCTGCGCAAGCTCGGTCTCACCTATTCGCAATACCTGGTGATGATGGTGCTGTGGGAACGCGACGGCCTGACGGTGTCGGAAGTGGGCGAGCGCCTGTTCCTCGATTCGGCCACGCTGACGCCCTTGCTCAAGCGCATGGAGCAATCGGGCCTGCTGACGCGCACGCGCGCCGCCAGCGACGAGCGCCAGGTCATCATTTCCCTTACCGAACAGGGCGACCAGCTGCGCCATGCAGCGGCCCTGCTGCCCGAAGCCATCCTGACGGCCAGCCACTGCAGCGTGGAACAAGTTGTGGACATGAAACAACAATTGAACCAGTTACGCGACAGCCTGATGAAAAGTGAGTAAAAACGCCGCTTTTCCGATCAAAATAAGGCAAAACATCTTCCTGACAGCGCCAGGAAAAAGCCGAAGCAAAATCTACCTTTCTTTATTACAAATCGATACAAGGATGGCCCCACCCTGCGTATAGAATAGTTGCCACTATTTCCTTACAACAACATCAGGGTGAATATGCGCATACCTTTCGGCTCCGTAGCCTCGTTGGCTCTCTGCTTTACCGTGTCGGCCTTCGCTGCCGAACCATTCGACGACAAGTTCCGCCAGCTCGAAGAGGTGCTGCCCACCCCGAATACCTACCGCACCGCGTCCGGCGCCCCTGGCCATGCCTATTGGCAGCAGCGCGCCGACTACACGATACGCGCCACCTTGGACGAAGCCAGGCGCGAAATCGCCGGCAGCGGCACCATCACCTACCATAACCAGTCGCCCGACACGCTCGGCTACCTGTGGGTGCAGCTGGACCAGAATATCTACAAGCCCGATTCCGATGCGCGCCGCATGACCACGGCGCCGTCGCGCCAGGCATGGGCCAAGACGGCGGGCGAAGACACCATGAAATTCGAAGGCTTGCGCGGCATGCTGGCGCGCGGCGACTTCCAGGGCGGCTTCAATATCCGCGCCTTGAAGGGCGCTGACGGCCAGCCTTTGAAGTATGTAGTGAACCGCACCATGATGCGCATCGACCTGCCGCAACCCCTGAAGCCGGGACAGGATTTCGTCTTCCAGATCGACTGGGATTACCGCATCAACGAACAGAAGGTGCTGGGCGGACGCGCCGGCTATGAAGTCTTCGATGACAAGAACGCCCTGTTCGAAGTGGCGCAGTGGTTCCCCCGCATGGCGGCCTACTACGACGCGGCCGGCTGGCAGCACAAGCAATTCCTGGGCTCCGGCGAATTCACGCTGGAATTTGGCGACTACGACGTGCAGCTGACGGTTCCTGCCGACCATATCGTCGCCGCCACGGGCGAACTGCAAAATCCGCAGGACGTGCTGTCCGCCGCGCAGCGCGAACGCCTGGACAAGGCCCGCCGCAGCGACAAGCCCGTCGTCATCGTCACGCAGAAGGAAGCCGAAGCGGCCGAAAAATCCGTCAGCCGCGCGCAAAAGACATGGCACTTCAAGGCGGCCAACGTGCGCGACTTCGCCTGGGCGTCGAGCCGCAAGTTCATCTGGGATGCGCAGGGCTACAAGAAGGGCGGCAGCGACGTGATGGCCATGTCCTACTATCCGAAAGAGGGCAATCCGCTGTGGGAAAAATACAGCACGCAGGCCATCGTGCACACGATAGAACAGTACAACAAGTACAGCATCGACTACCCGTACCCGACGGCCATCTCCGTCAACGGTCCCGTGGGCGGCATGGAGTATCCGATGATCTCGTTTAACGGCCCCCGTCCCGTGAAGGACAAGAAAACGGGCCAACTGACCTACTCCAAGCGTACCAAGTACGGCCTGATCGGCGTCATCATCCACGAAGTGGGCCACAACTACTACCCGATGATCATCAACTCGGACGAGCGCCAGTGGACGTGGATGGACGAAGGCCTCAACACCTTCGTGCAATACCTGGCGCAGCAGGCGTGGGAAGAAAACTACCCGGCCTCGCGCGGCGAGCCGCGCGAAATCGTCGACTACATGCGTAGCCGCGACCAGGTGCCCATCATGACCAATTCCGAGTCTTTGCTGCAATTTGGCAACAACGCCTACGCCAAGCCGGCGGCGGGCCTGAACATCCTGCGCGAGACCATCCTCGGGCGCGAGCTGTTCGACTACGCGTTCAAGGAATATGCGCAGCGCTGGAAATTCAAGCGCCCCACACCCGCCGACTTCTTCCGCACCATGGAAGACGCCTCCGGTACGGACCTGGACTGGTTCTGGCGCGGCTGGTTTTATACGACCGACCCGGTCGACATCAGCATCGACGGCATCAGCGAATACGGCGTGAGCTCGAAAGATCCGGCAACGGAAAAGGCCTGGAAAAAGGCGCAGAAGGACGCCCAGCCGGAGTCCGTCACAAACCGCGCCAACAAGGGCATGCCGCGCCGTGTCGATGCGCACCCTGAGCTCAAGGATTTCTATAACCAGCACGACGATTTCACGGTGACGAACAAGGACCGCAACGCCTACGCCGAAGCGCTGGCCACGCTGGAACCGTGGGAAAAGGACTTGCTGAAACAGGGCAAGCACCTGTACCTGGTCGACCTGTCGAACCTGGGCGGCATGGTCATGCCCCTGATCCTCGAGATCGAGCTAAAAAGCGGCAAGAAGTACGTCGAGCGCGTGCCGGCCGAAGTATGGCGCTATTCACCGAAGAAAATCACCAAGGTCGTCATCACGGACGAGCCGATGGTGGGCCTGGTGCAGGACCCGTACTGGGAAACGGCCGACATCGACACGAGCAACAATAGCTGGCCGAGAAAAATCACGCCATCGCGCCTGGAACTGTTCAAGAGCGAAAAATCGCCCAGGGATAACCTGATGCGCGATTTTCATACGCCGTTGAAAGGCAAGAACGGCGGCTCCGACAAGGGCGACGACGCGTGAAGCGCTGGCGCCTTCTCGCGGCGAGCCTGCTGGCCTGCGCCAGCATGGCGGCCGGCGCCCATAACTTCCACATGGGTATCGCCGACGTCAGCTATAACGGGGCCAGCGGCAGCACGGAAGTGGTGCACACCTATACGGGCCACGACGTCGAGGCGCTGCTGACGAATCTGTACCAGCGCCAGTTCGACCTGGGCCAGGAAGACAGCGAAGCGGCGCTGCGCCGCTATGTCGAAAAACAGTTTTACCTCGTGGGGCCGGACGGCAAGCGATTGCGCCTGAACTGGGTCGGCATGAAGGTCAACGCCGACAACGTGGTGATCTTCCAGGAGATCGAACGCACGCGCCTGGCCCCCGCCACGCGCATCCACAACGGGCTGCTGATCGACTTCCTGCCCAGCCAGCGCAATACCCTCAACGTGCAGGACAGCGGCAGCATCCAGACGCTGATCTTCGACCGCCAGAACACGGAACTGCCGATCCGCTAAGCCCGGGCACACCTATCCCCCATGACGCCACGTTATCTTCCCCTCTTCCTCGCCGCCCTGTTTTCCCCCGCCGCCCACGCCGACGACATCTTTCAGCGCGTGCTGGTCGACGGTTCTCGCCTGAACCAGCTGGGCGTGGCCGATTCGGCCAACGCGGGCAGCGTCACGCAACAGCAGCTCGACGCGCGCACCAGCTACCGGCCCGGCGAACTGCTCGAAGCCGTGCCGGGGTTGATCGCCAGCCAGCATAGCGGCGAGGGCAAGGCCAACCAGTTCTACCTGCGCGGCTTCAACCTCGATCATGGCACCGACTTGCGCACCACGGTCGACGAGATGCCCGTCAACCAGCGCAGCCATGGCCACGGGCAGGGCTGGACGGACCTGAACTTTTTGATCCCCGAACTGGCCATGCGCCTCGATTACAAAAAGGGGCCGTACTCGGCGGCGCAAGGCGATTTTTCCTCGGCGGGCGCGGCGTCCGTCGTCTACGCGAACCGCCTGACGCAGGGCATCGCCAGCGTGGGCATCGGGCAAAACGGCTTTCGCCGCGCCCTGCTGGCCGACTCGCTCGATGCGGGCGACGGCAGCCTGCTGTACGCGCTCGAAGCGCAGCATAACGATGGCCCGTTCACGCAGCCGGACCGCTACCGCAAGCTCAATGGCGTGCTGCGCTACAGCGAAGGCTATGCCAACAATGGCTTCAACGTCACGGCCATGGCGTACGACGCCAGCTGGAACGCCACCGACCAGATTCCGCTGCGCGCCGTGCACGATGGTGCGCTGGGCCGCTTCGACGCCATCGATGCCAGCGACGGCGGCAAGGCGCAGCGCTACAGCCTGTCGGGCGCCTGGCGCCAGACGACGGACGACGTGTCGTCCAAGGTCAGCGCGTACGTGATCGCCAACCGCCTGGCCCTGTTCTCGAATTTTACGTATGCGATGGATGACCCGGTCAACGGCGACCAGTTCGCCCAGCCCGACAGGCGCGTGACGGCCGGCCTCGATGCCAGCCACACCTGGCACCGCCACACGGACAGGGGCAGCAGCGATACCACCATCGGCGTGCAGCTACAGAACGACAATATCCACAATGGCCTGTACGACACGCGCCGGCGCCAGATCCTGTCGACCACGCGGCAAGACCATATCGTCGAAACGAGCATCGGCGTGTATGGCGAAAACAGCACGCGCTGGTCGCGCATGCTGCGCACCGTGGCTGGCCTGCGCGCAGACGCCTACCGCTTCGACGTGCGCAGCGACCGCGCCGCCAATGCGGGCACGGCCAGCGACCATTTGTTCAGCCCCAGCCTGAGCGTGATCGCGGGGCCGTGGCGCGAGACGGAAGCATATTTCAACATTGGCAATGGTTTTCATAGCAACGATGCACGCGGCACGACGATCACGGTCGACCCGAAGACGGGCGAGGCGGCCGACAAGGTCACGCCACTGGTGCGCTCGCGCGGCCTGGAACTGGGCTTGCGCAGCGCCGCCATCGCCAGCCTGCAAACGTCCCTGTCGCTGTACCGCCTGGACTTCGATTCCGAGCTGCTGTTCGTCGGCGACGCCGGCGCCACCGAGGCGGGCCGCCCCAGCCGTCGCTACGGCATCGAGTTTTCCAGCTACTACAAGGCGGCGAGCTGGCTGTCGCTGGACCTGGACCTGGCGTATGCCCGCGCGCGCTCGCGCGGCAGCGATCCGGCGGGTGACTTCATCCCCGGCGCCATCGAAGGCGTCGCCCAGCTGGCCATGACGGTGACGCCGCAGGGGCCATGGTCCGGGTCTTTGCGCCTGCGCTACTTCGGCCCGCGTCCCCTGATCGAGGACAACAGCGTGCGCTCTGCCGCCAGCGTGGGCTTGAACGGGCGTATCGCCTACCAGATCGACAAGACCTGGCGCATGGAAGTGGAAGGCTACAACCTGGCCAACCGGCGCGACTCGGCCATCGATTACTACTATGCCTCGCGCCTGCCAGGCGAAGCGCAGCCTGTCGACGATATCCACTTCCATCCGGTGGAATCGCGCTCGCTGCGCCTGACCCTGGTAAAGAATTTTTAACTTAACAAGAATAATTCTTATCGTACTGCACAGGAAACGCCGCGAAGTCGTAGAATGCCAGGCTGGATAAACTGATACAGGCCGTGTTCCGGCCGGCACCGCCATGAGCACTTCCGCACCGATCTTTACCGACCCGTCCTACCTCAAGGACGCCTTGCGCGACGACGGCTATGCCGTCTTGCGCCCGCAGGACGTGGCCGCGCTGGCCGGCTGCCCGCTGGCCGCGCTGCGCGCGCTGGAACCAAGCTGGAATGCGCTTGCGCTGGACAATTACCTGAAGGATGGCGGCCGCTATCGCCGCCGGCGCCACTCGTGCTTCGTGCAGGATGGCGAGCGCCTGACGCAGACGGCACACCGTCCGCACTGGCAGCCAGTCGAATACAACGCCCTGCACGGCGGCATGCACCGCCTGTTCGAACCGGTCGAACCGGCTATCGTCGCGCAAGCGGCCTGGCAGCAGCTGATTCGCGCGCTGGGCGACGCCTGTTCGCAGGTCAAGGGACGCCAGCCGTGGTTCATCGAGGCGCACCAGTTCCGCATCGACACCACTGACGGCATCGGCCGCCCCACGCCGGAAGGCGCGCACCGCGACGGCGTCGATTTCGTCGCCGTGCTGCTGATCGGACGCGAACAGGTCAAGGGCGGCGAGACGCGCATCTTCGAAGCGGACGGTCCCAACGGCAAGCGCTTTACCCTGACCGAGCCATGGTCGCTGCTGCTGCTCGACGACGCCGCCGTGATCCACGAATCGACGCCGATCCAGCCCACCGGCGAACACGGCCACCGCGACACGCTGGTGCTGACCTATCGCGCCGGCCAGTTCCAGGGTGAAAACTGACAGGCGGCCACAGCATTCCCTGTGGGCAAAATAGTTACTTGGAAGTTACTTTTACAGACCTAAATCCGATATAGTCATACGATGTCGATATTGCGCGCTCACCGCGCCCAGCATCACCACACTGAAATCCTAGGAGAGGTCTGTGGACTCCAACAACCAAATCAAGCATGACGAAATCGAGATCCTGATCGTCGAGGACAGCCCGACCCAGGCGGAGCGCTTGCGCCGCCTGATCCAGTCCCTGCACTATAACGCGCGCGTGGCGACGAATGGCCAGCTGGCCCTGGCCGCCATCCGCGAGCGCAAGCCGCACCTGGTGCTGTCCGATATCGTCATGCCTGAAATGAATGGCTACGACCTGTGCCGCGCCATCAAGTCCGATCCGACCCTGCGCGACATTCCCGTCATCCTCGTCACCTCGCTCAACGACCCGAAGGACATCATCCGCGGCATCGAATGCGGCGCCGACAATTTCATCCGCAAGCCTTACGCAGAAGACTACCTGCTCAACCGCATCAGCCACATGCTGATGAACCAGAAGCTGCGCAAGAACCAGAACGTGGAAATCGGCATCGCCCTGTACCTGGGCGACCAGAAGCACTTCATCAATGCGGAACGCCAGCAAATCCTCGATTTGCTGATCTCCACCTATGAACAGGCGGTGCAGGTCAACGGCGAACTGCAGGCACGCGAACGCCAGGTGATCGAGCTGAACATGCGCCTGGCGCACCATGCGGCCGAACTGGAAACCATCAACCGCGAAATCGCCCTGAAAAACCTGGAACTGGCAGAAGCGAGCCGCATGAAGTCGGCCTTCATCGCCAACATGTCGCATGAATTGCGCACGCCGCTCAACGCCATCATCGGGTTCACGGGCGCGCTGCTGATGAAACTGCCAGGCCCCCTGACGCCCGACCAGGACAAGCAACTCAATACCATCCGCGCCAGCGCGCGCCATCTGCTCTCGCTGATCAACGATATCCTCGACGTGGCCAAGATCGAGGCGGGCAAGCTGACCTTGTCCATCGAACCCGTGCACTGCCAGGAACTGATGGCCGAGGTGGCCGATACCCTGCGCCCGCTGGCCCAGCAAAAAGGCCTGGCACTGGAAATGGAACTGGGCACGGAGAACCAGTCGCCCACGATCATCGACACGGACCGCCGCGCGCTGACGCAAATCCTCATCAACCTGCTCAACAACGCCATCAAGTTCACGGAACAGGGCACGGTGCGCATCAGCCTGGCCCAGCGCGAGGAAGACGGCGTGCTCGTGACAGAGATGAGCATCGCCGACAGCGGCGCCGGCATCAAGGAAGAGGACCAGGCCAAGCTGTTCCAGGCCTTCTCGCAACTTGACTCCACCTCCACGCGCCACGTGGAAGGCGCGGGACTGGGCCTGTACCTGTGCCAGAACCTGGCCAACGCCATCGGCGGCGCCCTGTTCTTCAACAGCGACTACGGTTCCGGCAGCACGTTTACGTTGGCGCTGCGCAGCAAGGCCTGAACTTCTGTGCACCGCAGCATGGAATGCTGACTTTTTGCCATCCACAAGAGACCGATACAGTAGTTCTACGGTATTGCACTGCAACATTTTCAGCGCTATAGTAGAACTGTCTCCTCCAATTCGTTCTCCGAACATTGGATTCCGCCCGCGCCAGTTCGCGGGCTTTTTTTTGCCTGCGTTTTACATTATCTTCATCATTCCTTAACTAAATCAAGCGATTTAGTTATATCAATCGTTTGAGATATGTGATTCAATCTGCGGCATGATTGAAAAACACATTTCCCAAACGCCAAGCGCCGACGACGGGCGCAAGCCCCGTTCCGATGGCGAGCAGTCGCGCGAGCGGCTGCTGCACAGCGCCATCCGCCTGTTTGCCGAGCAGGGCTACGCCAAGACCTCCACGCGCGAACTGGCGCAGGCGGCCGGCACCAACGCCGCCGCCATCCGCTACTATTTTGGCGACAAGGCGGGCTTGTACCGCGCCGCCTTCGCCCAGCAATCGACGAACCCGCAAGACAATATCGCCCTGTACGAGCAACCGCATTTCACCTTGCGCCAAAGCCTGGAGGGCTTTTATGCGCAATTGCTCGCCCCCATGCAGCAGGGCGAGATCGCGCGCGACTGCATGCGCCTGTGGTGCCGCGAAATGCTCGAACCGACGGGACTGTGGGCGCGCGAGATCGACCAGAACATCCGCCCCGAGCACGAAGCGCTCACGCGCGTGCTGGCGCGCCACTTGGGCGCGCCCGACAACAGCGACGACATGCACCGGCTGGCGTTTTCCATCGCCTCGCTGGCCCTGCAGCACATGGTGGGCGCCGACGTGCTGCAAACGCTGCGCCCGCAGCTGCTGGACACGCCATACGCCCTCGACACCTGGCTCGCACGCATGACCGACTACGCGCTGGCCATGGCCGACGTGGAGCGTCGGCGCCTCGCCAAAACCCCCTCCACCGTGACCGTTCAACGACAAGCACAAGGATCAGCATGACGACTATTCGATGCACCGTTCATGGCGCCCTGGCCGCCAGCATCGCGCTGGCACTGGGCGGCTGCGCCCTGCAGGGGCCACCCACTACCGTGGCCGCCAGCGCACCCGCGCAGTGGCAGGCGCCGCTGCCGCACAACGGCAAGCTGGCCGACCTGGCCAGCTGGTGGCAGGGCCAGGGCGACAGCCTGCTGGTGGAACTGATCACCGATGCGCAACAGGCCAGCCCCACCATCGCCGCCGCCGGCACGCGCATCGTGCAGGCGCGCGCGGACAGCATCGCCAGCGGCGCCGCGCTGGCGCCCAAGCTCGACGCGACGGGCAGCGTGGTGCGCACCAGCCAGCAATCGGCACAGCCCGGCGGCACCACCTCGCAGGCGGCCTTGCAGGCGTCGTGGGAAATCGACGTGTTTGGAGCCAACCGGGCCACGCGCGATGCGGCGCAGGAGCGCTACGACAGCGCCCGCGCACTCTGGCACGAAGCCCGCGTCTCGGTGGCCGCCGAAGTGGCAAACCAGTATTACGCCTTGCGCACCTGCCGGCAGTTGCAGGCCGTGGCCGAACAGGATGCCGTCTCGCGCCGCGACTCGGCACGCCTGACGGCATTGAGCGCCGGTGCCGGCTTCCAGCCGCCCGCCAACGCCGCGCTGGCCCGCGCCAGCGCGGCAGAAGGCGCCAGCCGCGCCATCGAACAGCGCGCTGCCTGCGACGTGAATGTCAAGGCGCTGGTGGCCCTGTCGGCCGTGCCGGAAGACGCCCTGCGCCACAAGCTCGACGCCAATCCCGCCGTCCTGCCATCGCCTGTAGCCATTGCGGAGCTGCCGGCGCAAACCCTCGCCCAGCGTCCCGACATCTACAGCGCCGAACGCGAAGTGGCGGCCGCCAGCTTCGAAGTGCGCGGCGCGCAGGCGCAGCGCTATCCCCGCCTGAGCCTGGCCGGCTCCATCGGCAAGGGCAATATCCGCGCCGGCGGTACCAGCATCACGGCCAGCACCTGGAGCATCGGCCCGCTGGCCGTCAGCCTGCCCATCTTCGACGGCGGCACCCGCCGCGCCCAGGTCGATGCGGCCACGGCGCGCTACGACGAAGCCGTGGTGAAATACCGCGCCGGCGTGCGCCAGGCCGTGCGCGAAGTGGAAGAGGCGCTGGTCAACCTGGCCAGCACGGACGCGCGCAGCGAGCATGCCAAAACCGCGCTGGAAGGCTACCGCGTGTCGTTTGTCGCCACCGAAGACCGCTACAAGAACGGCCTGGCCAGCCTGATCGAACTGGAAGACGCGCGCCGCACGCGCCTGGCCGCCGAAAACACGGTGGTCAACCTTGAGCGCGAACGCAGCGCCGCCTGGGTGGCGCTGTACCGCGCCGCCGGCGGCGGCTGGAACGGCAGCAGCGCCATCGCCAACAATGCACCTTGACGGATACGACAACATGAAAAAAATGACCTTGAAACCGATGGCGCTCGCACTGGCCTCCCTTTGCATGGTGCTGGGCGCCGGCGTGGCCCTGTATCCATCGGCCTCCACGGCGGCCGACGAGGCGAAGGACAAGAAGGCGGCGCAAAAACCCGCGCTGACCGTCACCACGGCCAAGCCGCAAACGGCCAGCCTGCCCATCAAGCTGAGCGCCAACGGCAACGTGGCCGCCTGGCAGGAAGCCGTCATCGGCAGCGAATCGAACGGCTTGCGCCTCACCGACGTGCGCGTGAATGTCGGCGACGTCGTGCGCGCCGGCCAGGTGCTGGCCGTGTTCTCGAACGACACGGTCAATGCCGACGTGGCCCAGGCCAGGGCCGCCGTGCTGGAAGCGGAAGCGAATGCGGCCGAGGCGGCAGCCAACGCCCAGCGTGCCCGCTCGCTGCAAAGCACGGGCGCCATCAGCGCGCAGCAGATCAGCCAGTACCTGACGGCGGAACAGACTGCCAATGCGCGCATTGCATCGGCCAAGGCGCAACTGGCGTCGCAGCAGCTGCGCCTGAAATACACGCAGGTGGTGGCGCCCGACAGCGGCATCATCTCTGCGCGCTCGGCCACCGTGGGCTCGGTGGTGGGCGCCGGCACGGAATTGTTCCGCATGATCCGCCAGGGCCGCCTCGAATGGCGCGCCGAAGTGACGGCCACCGAACTGCTGAACCTGAAGCCGGGCACCCTGGCGCAGGTGAAGGCGGCCAATGGCAGCGTGTTGACGGGCAAGGTGCGCATGATCGCCCCCACGGTCGACCCGCAGACGCGCTCCGCCCTCGTGTACGTGGACCTGCCGGCCAGCACGGGCAACAATGCGCCGTTCAAGGCCGGCATGTACGCCAGCGGCGAATTTGAACTGGGCACCTCGGGCGCGCTGACGGTGCCGCAGCAGGCAATTGCCGTGCGCGACGGCTTCAGCTATGTCTTCCGCCTCAATCCCGACCAGCGGGTCAGCCAGATCAAGGTGCAGGCCGGACGGCGCCTGACGGACCGCATCGAGATCGTCAAGGGCATCACGGCCGACACGACGATTGTCGTCAGCGGCGCGGGCTTTCTCAATGACGGCGACCTGGTACGCAATGTACAAAACCCGGTGGCATCCCCGGTGGCAGCCAAGCCGGCCGCAGCGAAAAAGTAAGGAGAGGCCATGAATTTTTCCTCCCTCTCGATCAAGAACCCGATCCCGGCCATCATGCTGTTCGCGCTCTTGACCCTGGCCGGCCTGCTGGCCTACAAGGCCAATCCGGTGCAGGATTTTCCCGACATCGAACTGCCCATCGTCACCGTCAGCGCGGTGCTGCCCGGTGCAGCGCCGGCCCAGCTGGAAACGGAAGTGGCGCGCAAGATCGAAGACTCCGTCGCCACCCTGCAAGGCGTGAAAAACATCTACACCAAGGTGCTCGATGGCGTCGTCACGGTGACCGTCGAATTCATCCTGGAAAAGCAGATCGCCGAAGCCGTCAACGACGTGCGCGACGCCGTCGCAAGGGTCAAGGCGGACATGCCGGCCGAACTGCGCGACCCCACCGTCACCAAGGCGTCCACGGCTGGGCGCGTGGTGCTGACCTTTATCGCCACGGCGAAACCCGGTGTCGATAATCCGCTCGACGCGCCCGACCTGTCCTGGTACGTCGACAATACGGTGGCCAAGCGCCTCTTGACCGTGCCCGGCGTGGGCGCCGTCACCCGCGTGGGCGGCGTCTACCGCGAAATCCAGGTGGAACTCGACGAGGCGCGCATGGCGGCGCTGAAGGTGTCGGCACTCGACGTGTCGCGCCAGCTGCGCCTGGTGCAGCGCGAAGCGCCGGGCGGCCGGGGCGACGTCAGTGGCGCCGAACAGTCGGTGCGCACCATCGCCACGGTCAAGACGGCCGATGAACTGGCGAAAATCGACATTCCCCTGCCGGACGGACGCCACGTGCGCCTGGAGCAGGTCGCCACCGTGCGCGACACCATCGCCGAACCGCGCGCGCTGGCCGAGCAGGACGGCAAGACCGTGGTCGCCTTCGAGGTGTTCCGCACCAAGGGCGCCAGCGAGGTGGCCGTCGCCAAGGGCGCGCGCGCCGCCATCGCCGACCTGCAGAAGGAAAACCCCAGCGTGGTGCTGCAGCAGTCGATCGACAATGCCTTCCCCGTCGAGGAAAACTTCGAAGGCTCCATGGAGCTGCTGTACGAGGGCGCTCTGCTGGCCGTGCTGGTGGTGTGGTGGTTCCTGCGCGACTGGCGCGCCACCCTGGTGGCAGCGGCCGCCCTGCCCCTGTCCGTGATGCCGGCTTTCCTCGGCATCTACTGGTTCGGCTACACGCTCAACACCGTCACCCTGCTGTCGCTGGCCCTGGTCGTCGGCGTGCTGGTCGACGACGCCATCGTGGAAATCGAAAACATCGAGCGCCATCTGCGCATGGGCAAGTCGCCCATGGAAGCGGCCATGGAAGCGGCCGATGAAATCGGCATGGCGGTGATCGCCACCACCTTCGCGCTGGTGGCCGTGTTCCTGCCGACGGCCTTCATGAGCGGCATTCCCGGCCTGTTCTTCAAGCAGTTCGGCTGGACGGCCGTGCTGGCCGTGCTGGCCTCGCTGGTGGTGGCGCGACTGCTCACGCCGATGATGGCAGCGTACATCCTGAAGCCGCTGCCGCACAAGGAAGAGCAGGACAGCTGGCTGATGGCGCGCTACCTGCGCGTGATGCGCTGGTGCCTGAAGCACCGCGGCGTCACGGCCATCGCCGCAGGCCTGTTCTTTGTCGGTTCCATCCTGCTCGTGCCGCTGCTGCCGACCGGTTTCGTGCCGGCCGCCGACCGCGCACAGACGCAGATCAATCTGGAACTGCCGCCCGGCTCCACCCTGGCAGAAACGCAGGCCGTGGCAGCCATGGCGCGCGATGCTGCCATGCGCACGCCGGGTATCCAGGGCGTCTTCAGTTCGATCGGCGGGGGCTCCAGCGGCGACGCCTTCGCCCCAGGCGCGGCGGCCGAGGCGCGCCGCGCCGTGCTGACCCTGACCACCGTGCACCGCACGGAGCGCAAGGAATCGATGGCGGACCTGGAAACGCAGCTGCGCCACAAGCTCGATGCGATCCCGGGTGCCCGCTTCACGGTGGGACCACCCGACACGGGCGTCAAGATGCAACTGGTGCTGCGCTCGGAAGACCCGGTGGCTTTGACGACGGCGGCGCAAAAGGTCGAGCGTGAACTGCGCGGCCTGAAAGGCATCGGCAACGTCAATTCCAGCGCCTCGCTGGTACGTCCGGAAATCATCGTGCGCCCCGATTTCGCCAAGGCGGCGGACCTGGGCGTGACGGCGGCAGCCATCGGCGAGACCGTGCGCGTGGCCACGGCCGGCGACTACGACACGGACCTGACGAAAATGAACCTGCCCGAACGGCAGGTGCCGATCCGCGTCAAGCTGCCCGACAGCGTGCGCGCCGACCTGGCCGCCATCGAGCGCCTGACCGTGCCCGGCAAGAATGGCTCCGTGCGCCTGGCGAACGTGGCCACGGTGACGATGGAAAGCGGCCCGGCACAGATCGACCGGTTGAACCGCAGCCGCAACGTCACCCTCGACGTGGAACTCGGTTCGCGCACGCTCGGCGAACTGAATGAAGAAGCGCGCGCGCTGCCGTCGATGAAGAATTTGCCGCCGTCCGTGAAGATCGCCGAACTGGGCGACGCGCAGGAGATGGCCTCGCTGTTCGCCAGCTTCGGCCTGGCCATGCTGATCGGCGTGCTGTGCATCTACTGCGTGCTGGTGCTGCTGTTCAAGGACTTCATGCAGCCGGTGACTATCCTGGCGGCGCTGCCGCTGTCGATCGGCGGCGCCTTCGTGGCGCTCCTGATCACGGGCAGCGCGCTGTCGATGCCGTCGATGATCGGCCTGATCATGCTGATGGGGATCGTCACGAAGAACTCCATCCTGCTGGTCGACTATGCGATCCTGGCGCGCCAGGCGGGCATGAACCGCTTCGACGCGCTGGTCGACGCCTGCCACAAGCGCAGCCGGCCCATCCTGATGACGACGATTGCCATGGGCGCCGGCATGATGCCGCTGGCGCTGGGCTGGGGCGCCGACCCCAGCTTCCGTTCGCCGATGGCCATCACCGTCATCGGCGGCCTGATCACCTCGACCTTATTGAGCCTGCTGGTGGTGCCGGCCGTGTTCACTTATATCGACGACCTGGAGCACCTGCTCAAGCGCGGCATGGCGAAACTGCGCCGCCAGAAGGCGCCCGCGCGGCGCGATGACAGGGTGGCGCTGGAAAAATAAGCGCCAAGGCTGATTGCAAAAACGCCCCCTGCGGGCAAGGAAGCGAGGGACCAGCCGCCAGGCCGCGCTCCCCCGCTTTCATCTATCTGGCATACTGCGCCCATTCTCCATGAACGCAATCTGCCCTGCCTATGAATTACCCCACTCCGCTGGCCCTGCTGTTGATCTGCTCCCTGCTGGGCGCCTGCTCGGAAAAAAACGCGCCCGCCAAGGCACAGGAAGCCGCCGACGCGCCTGCAGCAGCCGTCGAACCGGCGCCGGCCGACATGGCACCGCCGCCATCCGCCACAGCCCCCAAGACCGACGAAATGAACACGCCGCAGGCGCGCGAACGCGAAGCAGGCATGATGCGCGCCGTCTTCGGCAAGGCCTACCGCAGCGACAGCGACGATGCGCTGGCCGACCTGTCCGATCCGGACAACCACGTCGACAAGCTCAGTTATGTCGTCAGCGCCGTCAGCCACAAGCTGCTGCCCGATGGCAGCGCCATCCTGGTGGCGAATGCGGAAACGGCCAACACGGAAGGCACGGCCGAATCGGCGCATGCCTCGCCGGGGCTGCTGAATGTCTTTTTCCTGGCACCCAAGGGCACGCCGAAAGACGGCCAGTGGCAAGTCGTGAAACGCCTGGAAAACATCGCCACACTCGGCTCATCAGGGCAGCTCGGCG
This sequence comes from Janthinobacterium sp. TND4EL3, assembly GCF_900156175.1. Classification (GTDB taxonomy): domain Bacteria; phylum Pseudomonadota; class Gammaproteobacteria; order Burkholderiales; family Burkholderiaceae_D; genus Janthinobacterium. The sequence continues at coordinate 209,608 of NZ_FTMV01000005.1, read as the reverse complement.
AAGTGCACTGGGTCATGCTGGGCGCGAACAAGCCGGGACTGGCGATCCGCCATGGCTATACGGGCCAGGGCTACACCATCACCCAGCTGGCCCTGTTTGAAATCGGCGATGGCAAGGTGACCGCGATCGATGGCGGCATCGACCTGTATTCGGACAATTCGGGCGCCTGCGGGCCTGAAACGGAAGAGTGCTGGATGGTCAAGGGAAACTGGCGCTTCGCGCCAGCGCGCAATGGCGGCGCCTACGATGACTTGCTGATCGACTTCAAGGGCGCGTCGGAAAAGATCAAGCCAGGCGTCACGGTCAAGCCGGACGAAGACCCGCCGCGCATCGCCACGCCCCTGAACGGCCACGCGCGCTATGGCTTCGATGGCAAGGGATATAAACTGCTTGAAGGGAAGAATCCAGTGCCTGGCGTGTAGGCCGGCACCGGCAAGCCATCAACGGCGCGCCGCCTCCAGGCGCGCCAGCAGCGGCGCATACATGGCCCGCGTATGGCTGCTCCAGCGGGCCATGGCGCTGTCGATATCGAGCAGCAGGCGTTCCGACAGCACCTTGTCGCCTTGCTGCAGCGCCCAGATCGCGCACTCGGCGCGGCACTCGAAGCTGTTGTAGCGCGTCAGCGCATCGTCGAATTCCGCTTTCGCTTCTTGCTGTCGCCCGCTCTGCGCCAGCGCGCGCGCCGTCAGCAGGGACACCATCTCGGGACGAAAATGGATATCCATGCGGCGGATGAATTCCAGGTGCGTCAGCGCTTCGGCGCCGCGCGCACATTCCAGATAGGCACGCGCCGCGCCCAGGCGAATTTCCAGGTCCGATGAAAACGCGCCCCGCAGGCAGGCTTCGTACGTCGCTGCCGCTTCCTGCGCATCGCCCGCCTCCAGCTGCGCGCTGGCCAGGCGCATCTGGTTTTGCGCCGTCGGCGTGTACTCGAAGGCGGCCTTCGCCTCGCGCAATTCGCGGTTCGGATCGAGCACCTGCACGGCCACCGAAGCGACCTTGCGCGCGCCTTGCGGCAAGCGCGAATTGGGCAGGTAGATGGCGAAGAAATACACGACGCTGCCCAGCAGCGGGAACATGAATAAAATGAGCAGCCAGTACAGTTGCTGCCCGTTGCGCACCACGTGGATCGCAAAAAATACCGCGATCAGGATGTGAATGCCTATGCCAAAAATCGTCATGCCGCGACCTCGTCCGTTCGTGAAGGGAGCAGCTGGCACCATGCCGCCGCTTTCCCCTGCGAGATATTACACCGGCCGAGGCGAACCTCCACGCCGCGCATGTACGGGCTACTGGCCCCTGGCCGACCAGCCGCCGCCCATGGCGCGGTACAAGTCGACCGCGGCCACGAGGATGCGCGTCTTCAACTGCAGCAGTCCCACGTCGGCGCTGTACAGGGTGCGCTGGGCGTCGAGTTCCTCCAGGTACGAGGCGTAGCCATTGCGGTAGCGGTTGTGCGCGATGCGCAGGGTGTCCGCCGCCGCCGCGCGGCGCGCGTCGTTTTCCACGGCCTGCTGCTGCAGGCGGTAAAGGGCGCCCAGGCTGTTTTCCGTTTCGGCGAAGGCGTTGCGCACCACGTTTTCATACGCATACACGAGCTGGTCGCGCTGCGCGCCGGCCGCATCCGTCTGCGCCTGCACGCGGCCGCCGTCGAACAGGGGGCCGGCCGCCAGCGCCGTCAGGCGCCACAGCGCGGTCGGCGCATGCAGGAAATCGGTGAGCGTCGTGGCCTGCCCGCCGCCGACGGCCGTCAGCTTGAACGAGGGCAGCAGCTGGTCGCGCGTGGCGGCCAGGCTGGCGTTGGCGGCCGCCAGGTTATGCTCCGCGCGCGCGATATCGGGCCGCCGGCGCAGCAGTTCGGACGGCAAACCGGCCGGCACCCCAGGCGCCGCCAGCTCGGCCAGCGGCAAGCCGCGCGCGACGGGGCCGGGATTGCCGCCAACGAGCACGGCCAGCGCATTTTCCTGTTCGAAGATCTGCCGCTGCAGCTGCGGCACCTGCTCGGCAGCAGCATGGTATTCCGATTGCGCCTGCAGCCATTCCAGGCGCGAGCTGTAGCCCACCTCGAACTGCTTGCGCGCCAGCTCGCGCGACTGTTCGCGCAGCTGCAGGGTCGACTGGATCAGCTCCAGTTGGGCATCAAGGCCGCGCAGGTTCAGGTAACTGGTCGCCACGCTGGCGGCGATCGACAGGGCCGCCGCGTCAAGGCTGGCCTGCTCGGCGCGGTAGCTCTCGCCGGCTGCATCGCTCAGACTGGCCAGCCGGCCCCACACGTCGATTTCATAGCTGGCCTGCAGTTCCGCCTGGAAGACATTCGTCACATATGGTTGGCCGCTGGACGCCAGGGTGCGCGTGCGCGTGGGCGAACCGTCGAAGGCCAGATTGGGCGCGCGGTTCGCGTCGGCCTGCGCCAGGCGCGCGCGGTATTCCTGCACCCGGGCGCGCGCCACGCGCAAGTCGCCATTGCGCGCCAGCGCCTCACCCACCAGGTCGCTCAAGACCGGGTCGCCGAAGGCTTGCCACCACAGCTGCTCGACCTGGGCACCCGTCGCCGCGGGTGCGCCGATGGCTTGCGCGCGCCAGGCGGACGGCAGCTGCAGTGCCGATGCAGGCTGCGGCGGCGCGTTGGCGGCGCAGCCTGCCAGCGCCAGCGTGGCGGCCATCAGCAGGTGACGGCGCTTCATGGCTTGACCTTCTTCGGCGCAGGCGGGGGCGCGGGATTGTCCGCCGAGTCGTTCAGCACGGCCGACGTGTCCACGCTGACCACCACCGACATGCCGGGCACAAGGCGGCGCGCATTCGCCTGGCCCGGATCGATGCGGATGCGCACGGGAATGCGCTGGGCAATTTTGAGGTAGTTACCCGTCGCATTATCGGCCGGCAGAACGGAAAACTCGGAGCCCGTGGCCGGCGAGATGCGCTCCACCTGGCCCGTCAGCACGGCGCCGTCGAGCGCGTCGACATGGAAAGTGGCGCTTTGCCCTTCCTGCACGCCGTTCATCTGCGTTTCCTTGAAATTGGCGATCACCCACATCTGACGCGGCACCAGCGCCATCAACTGCGCGCCCGAGTTCACATACGCGCCCTGGCGCACTGCCACCTGGCCCAGCTGGCCGTCGGAGGGTGCCACGATGCGCGTGTTATCGAGGTCGATCTTCGCCGCCTTGACGGCCGCCTGCGCGTTCGCCACGGCCGCTTCCAAAGCCTGCTTGTTGACCACCACGGAATGCACGCTCTGCTGGGCGATGTCGAGATTGGCGCGGGCCTGCGCCAGCGCGGCCGCCATCTGCGCCTGCGTGGCGCGCGACTGGTCGTGTTCGCGCTGCGACAGCGAGCCGTCGGCCACCAGCTGCTCCACCCGGCTCAAGTCCGCGCTGGCCTTGCGCGCCTGCGCTTCCGCATTGGCCAGCGCTGCCTCGCTGACGGAGATGCCGGCCTGCGCGCTGGCCTTCTGCTGCGCCCAGTTCGACAGCGCCGCCTGCTGCGCGGCCAGCTGCGCCTGCGCCTGCTCGTAGCGCTGCTGGTAGATGCGGTCGTCGATGCGCACCAGCAGCTGGCCTTCCTTCACATCCATGAAGTCCTGCACCGTCACTTCCACCACATAGCCCGACAGCTGCGTGCCGATGATGGTCACCTGCCCGCGTACGGTGGCGTTTTCCGTCGTCACGATGGGACTGGTGAACGGCGGCAAACGCCACGCATACAGCACGATCAGCACGCCCACCAGGGCCACGGCCGCAAAGGCCAGCGCGGACAGCCACTGGTGGCGCCGGTCCGGCTGCGCCGCGGATGAAGTGGCGGGCGCTGGCGCCGATGCGACTGGAGGCGTTGCAGCTGCTGGCGGTGGATTCTTATTTTCTGTCATTGCTCGGTTCCGAATTGGTAATGGGGACGATGGCCATGGCCGTCTGCGCATCGCGCACGGGGCCGACCAGGCGCCGGGCGCCCGTGGTAATGCGGGTCCAGGACTGGCTGACCAGCATCCACAGCAAGGTGGTGATGGCGACGCCGGCAATCATCAAAAAGACATCGTTATAGGCCAGCACATTGGCTTCGCGCGTGGCGACGGCACCCAGGCGTGCCACGCCCTGGGCGCTGCGCAGGGCCGGGTCCATCAGCACCCCGCCATAGCTTGCGGCACCGGACTGCACGCGCGCGGCCACCTGCGGGTCGAGCATCGTCAGGTGCTCGACCAGGTGGCTGGAGTGGTACTTTTCGCGCGCCGTCTGGATGGTGCCGACGATGGCCGACCCGAGCAAGCCGCCCAGGTTCTGCGTCATGGTAAACATCACGGAAAAACTCACCAGGTTGCGCGGTTCGGCGATCACGGCGCCCATGCCGGACACCATCGTGGGCCCCAGAAAATACGTGCCGCCGAAGGCCAGCAGGAACTGGCTCAGGTACATGTTGACGGGGCGCGTCTGGCTGGTGGCGTGCGCGTCGATCAGGGCACCGGCAGCGATCAGCAGCAGCGCGAACATCAGCGAGCGGTGGATCGTGGCCGGATTGATTGTCAGCGCGCTGACCACCAGGCCCGCGACGCTGCCCAGCAGCACGACGACGAACAGGTTCTGCATCTGGTCCGTGTTCAGGCCCAGCGCCTGCAGAAATCCCACGGCGCCCGTCGATTCGGATAGCACGATGCGAAACAGCAGCACGGATAAAAACAGCTTGGCGATCTTGCCCGTGGTGAGCCAGCGCGTGTTGAGCAAGGGCCGCGCGCGGTTATGCTCGATGGCCAGCGAGGCGGCGATGAGCACGATGGAAGCCGCCAGGCACACGCCCACCCACTCCGATTCCATCCACCATGCCGTGCGCCCCTGCGCCAGCACGGCGCACAGCATGGCCATGCCGGGCGCGAACAAAATAAAGGTGAGGAAATCGAGCGGCTCGAAGGTTTGCATGCGGTCGCCGGGCGGCAATTTGAGCGCCAGCACGCAGCCCAGCGCCAGCAGGGCAAGTCCCAGTTCGAACAGGTACAAGCCGTGCCATTCGCCGATCTGCAGCAGCTCGGACGTGAAGATGCGCGCCAGGGGCAGCGCCAACTGGGCAAAGCCCAACCCCAGCACCACGCCTTTCAGGCGGTGCCGCGCGGGAAACGCCTGCAAGGTGTAGTACAGCCCCAGCACGCCCAGCGCGCCGCCCACCATGCCGTGCGCGGCCCGCACGGCGATCGCCGACGGCAAGGTGTTCGCATACAGGTGGGCAAAGGTTACGAGCGCATACAGCACGAGGAAAAATTCGGTAAACAGGCGCAGGCCGAACTGCTGGCGGAACTTCACCAGCAGCAAATTCATGGACACGATGGTCATCACGTAGGCGGCCGGCAGCCACTGCATCTGATACGCATAGGCGCCCAGCGAGCCTTGCAGGTTCAGCAGGTTGGCCGTCACCAGGCCGTTACCGAGCCCCCCCGTCAGTGCGACGATGAGGCCGACGATGAAATACGCGACACGCTTGGGCGTCGAGTGTTCGGGCGTCGATGGCGACCCGGGCAGGTTCGGGCGTTCGCCCGGCCCCCAGGTGCGTGGTGTGTACTTGTCCATGCGGTAATCACGATCCGGTTTGCTGAAGCCGCTCTTTGCTCCTGCCTTGCTATCAAGCAAACAGTTGCAAATGAACAGTTCTAGTCAGCAGCATATCACCGCAGGACGTTTTCATTGTTTACATAGTTGTACACCGTTACGTTAGCGGGGCAAGCCGGTCCTGCCCCGCTAACGCTCGAACGTGCATCACACGCGCGGCGGGTCCGTCTCGCGCGCGAACGAGCGGTGGGCGGCCAGCAGCTTCTTGAAGGCCACCACGGCTTTCACGACATCGGCGGACGGCGCCACGATGACGGCGGGATCGGGTTTGCCGTCGGGAAGGGTCGTCGGCACGCCAGCCTTGTCCAGCAAGCCCTTGCCGGCGCCGATGGCCAGTATCGGCTTGCAGTGGCGATATTGCAGGCGCAGGAAGTCGAGCGCGTTGGCGTCGCTGTCGAGTTGCTGCACGGCGCCCTGGCCGTCAGGCACCACGACGGCGTCGAACAGCACGGAAGGTCCCGTTTCGAGCGAGATTTCCACGGCCAGCGGTGCGCCGCCGCTCGTGTCGACCTTCCCCAGGTGGCTGCCCACCAGGCGCGGCACGGCGCCGTCGGCCAGCAAGGATGCATAGATGTTGCGCACCTGCGCGCCATCGCTGCCCGGCCCGACGAGGATGGCCACGCGCAGGGTATGGATGCCCGTCTTGCCAGTGCGGAAAAAGAGCGACAGCGCCGGCGACGGCGGATACGTGGGGATCGGCAGCATCGACACGGGCGGCATGACGGGCGGCAGGGCCAGGCCCAGCGCGTCGGCCAGGCGCTGGGCCAGCGTTTCATCGACATTGCGCAGCATGGCGACGATGCGCTTGCGGATAGCCACCGTCTGCACCTTGCTCAGTTCAAAGCGGAACGCGTGCACGATATGGTCTTGCTCGACGGCCGTCTGGCTGATCCAGAACAGCCGCGCCTGGCCAAAGTGCTCGGCGAATTTCTCGGGCTTGCCGCGCACCTTGTCGCCTTCGGCGGGCGCGGGAAAACTGTTGAAACCCTTCGCGCCTGCCTGGAACGGACAGCCACCGGCCAGCGAATTGGGCTCATACGCTACCCGGCCCCGGTTGATGGCCTGACGGTGGATGCCATCGCGCTGGTTGTTATGCAGCGGTGCCAGCGGCGAATTGATGGGGATTTCATGGAAATTGGCGCCGCCCAGGCGCGTGATCTGCGTGTCCACGTAGGAGTGAATGCGCCCCTGCAGCAGCGGATCGTTGGAGAAATCGATGCCGGGCACGATGTGCGCCGTGCAAAAGGCCACCTGCTCCGTCTCGGCAAAAAAGTTATCGGGGTTGCGGTTCAAGACCATTTTCCCGACGGGGATCAGCGGCACCAGTTCTTCAGGAATCAGCTTGGTGGGGTCGAGCACGTCGAAGGGGAATGCTTCGGCCTGCGCTTCCGTGAAGACCTGGAAGGCCAGTTCGTATTCCGGATACTCGCCGCACTCGATGGCTTCCCACAGGTCGCGCCGGTGAAAGTCGGAATCGGCGCCGCTGATCTTGACGGCTTCATCCCAGACGAGCGAATGCGTGCCGGCCATGGGCGACCAGTGGAATTTGCAGAACACGGACTGGCCCTTGGCATTGACGAGGCGGAAGGTGTGCACGCCGAAGCCCTGCATCATGCGAAAGCTGCGCGGGATGGCGCGGTCGGACATGACCCACATCAGCATGTGCGTGATTTCCGGCGACAGCGAGGCGAAGTCCCAGAACGTGTCGTGCGCGCTGGCCGCCTGCGGGATGCCGTTATTGGGTTCGGGCTTGACGGAGTGGATCAGGTCGGGGAACTTCATCGCATCCTGGATGAAAAAGACGGGAATATTATTGCCGACCAGGTCCCAGTTGCCCTCGTCCGTATAGAATTTCACGGCGAAGCCGCGCACGTCGCGCGCCGTGTCGGTCGAGCCGCGCTCGCCGGCCACGGTGGAAAAGCGCACGAAGACGGGCGTGCGCTTGCCCGCCTTGGCGAACGGCGCGGCGCGCGTCAGCTTGCTTTGCTCCTTGTAGCATTCGAAATAGCCGTGGGCGGCCGACCCGCGCGCATGCACGACGCGCTCGGGGATGCGCTCATGGTCGAAATGCGTGAGCTTTTCACGCAGGATGAAATCTTCCATCAGCGTGGGGCCGCGCAAGCCCGCCTTCAGCGAGTTCTGGTTGTCGCCCACGGGCACGCCCTGGTTGGTCGTCAGCACGCAGCCGCTGTCGTCTGCGCGGGCGCCGTCAAGCGAGGCGTTGCGCGCATTCTCGCCCAGGGCCGGCTGGCCGTCGCCCACCTTTGGCGACGGCGTCGTTTCGCCCGTGGTGCTGGCTGTGGCCAGCGCTTCGCCCGACGCCACGTGCACGCCTTCGGCCGGCGTGCGTGCCGCCTCGCCATACTGGCTGGCGACATGCGGATTGTCTGGCATGGCGGCCGACAGCGCCTGGCCGGCGGCCGCTTTCTTCAGCAGCGCCTGCGCCGCGGCATGGTTGCTGCCCAGGCTATGCGGCGGATCGCTCTCGGATGGGCCGGACATGCTGCTCAATACGGAACCCGCACCGTCCGTGGACGGCGTTTTCTTGTTGGTAGCCATTACGTCTCCTGTGAGTAGTCTGCCCCGGGAAGTAACGCTACACCTCCCTCATTCAGCGCACGAACAGGGCAATCAAAATAATGATGGGAATAGGTACACCGATCAACCACAACAAAATGGAGCGCATCTTCACTCTCCTTTACTGCCTGCTACTACCTTGTGCGCGTGCGCACTGTTTCCTCCGCCATGACGGCGAAGGGAACAGCGCCCACAACAAATACCTTGCCTGACTGCGTAAGATTATTTACGCGAACCGAGCAGTTTCGACAGGCCATAACCGGCCGCTGCAGCAATCAGCAGGGACACCGCCGGGCGCTCGCGTACATAGTCACGTCCCGTTTCGCCAGCACGCTGGCAAGCGGCACCCAATTGTTTGCCGCGCGCCATCAGGCGCTCAGATGCTTTCGACATGCTGTCGCTGACCTTCTCGATGCGTTCGCCCACCTGGTCCACGCCCTCATGGGCACGCGTGGCAACCTTGTCGACCAAGGGCTGGGCCTGGTCTGCCACCTTGTCGATGGTGCGGTGCAAGTCCTGGCGGGTATCCTGGGTGTTGCCGTTCAAATCGGAGCTGGCTTTTTCAATCGCGTTCATGATGGTTTCCTTCAAAGGTAAATAAATCAACCATGCTCGATGCCGTGACCGAATCATGATTCTCCTCGCTTCCGGGAAAAAGGAAGCGGCTAAACGCTGCCGGGCTGAGCCATATCAAACTCTGGATCAGCAGCAAGCTGTTAGCACTACCTTAACCGCGCCCGCCGTGCGCCACCGTGCGCTGCCACACCTTGAAGCACAGACTTAAATTTCAATGGGAAATAACAGCTGGCACCGGCGTGGCCGGGCGAGCGGGGATAGCGGAGCTATCGCAAGGTCGCTGCGGCACAGAATACGCCTGACAACAGACAGGCATCGTGGCGCTGACACCGATGCGTTATGCAGCGTCCTGACCTCGGGATCAAGCCTGTTTCGCACATAAATGTATGGCTTTTTAGCGGGATTTTTCCCATAATAACGAGAAGCAATATCCATACATAAAGCAAAATGACGAAATCAAAATCCATACAAGAGGAAGGCCAGGCCAGCGCGTGGGTCACGCCGTTCGTGCAGCACGGCGGCCCGCGCTACCTGCAGATCGCCGACATGCTCGAGCGCGCGCTATCAGAAGGCAGGCTGCGTCCCGGTGACCGCCTGCTGCCGCAGCGCCGCCTGGCCGAGCTGCTCAGGGTCGACCTGACGACGGTGACCCGCGCGTATGACGAAGCCAAGCGCCGCAACCTGCTGGAGGGACAGGGCGCGCGCGGCACCTACGTGGCCGCGCCGAAGGTGGAATTGACGCAATTGCTGGACCTGAGCATGAACATCCCGCCGCCCCCCGTAGGCGTCGATTTCAATGACCTGCTGAAACAGGGCGTGGCGCAGGTGCTGATGCGCACGGACAGCGACTTGTTGATGAGCTATCACCTGGGCGGTGGTGGCACGGCCGACCGCGCGGCGGGCGCCGTCTGGCTGGCACCCATGTTTGGCGATGTCGATGCGCAGCACGTGGTGGCCTGCCCTGGCGCACAGGCGGCGCTGGCGGCGCTGATATTGACCTTGAGCCGGCCCGGCGACACCATCTTGACGGAGGAGGCCGTGTATCCGGGCTTGCGCTCGGCAGCGGGGCAGCTGAACCGCAAGCTCATCGTCGTGGAAACGGATGCGGACGGCATGCTGCCCGAAGCGCTGGAAAAAGCCTGGCGCAAGCACCATGCACGCCTGATCTACCTGAATCCGACCCTGCAAAACCCCACGGCGCACACCATGCCGGCCGCGCGGCGCCTGGCCATCACGGACGCGGCCCAGCGCTGCGGCATGCATATCATCGAGGACGATCCCTACTGGCTGCTGGCCAGCGACGCGCCGCCGCCGCTGGCCCATTACGCGCCGGGTCACGTGTCCTACATCGCCACCCTGTCGAAATGCCTGGCACCTGGATTGCGCATGGCCTATGCGCTGGTGCCCGACGTACAACGGCGCGAACGCTTCCTGCAGGCCCTGCGTTCCTTCAGCCTGATGGCCACGCCCCTGACGACGGCGCTGGCGACGCAATGGATACACGACGGCTCGGCGCACGAGCTGCTGGCCGGCGTGCGCAGCGAGGCAGGCGCACGCCAGGACGTCATCCGCACCATCCTCACCGGCACGAGCCACCCACGCAGCGACGGCATCCACGTATGGTTCTCGCTGCCCAGCTACTGGACTTCGCGCGAACTGGCCACCACGGCGCGCGCCCAGGGCGTGGCCGTGACGGCCTCCGACGCCTTCTACGACAACCGCCCGCCGAACGCCATCCGCATCTCGCTGGGCAGCATCCGCGACCGCGCGCGCCTGGCGAACGCATTAAAAAAATTATCACTGCTGCTGGCGCACAAGCCGGCCGTCAACCGGGAATTTGTCATTTAGGCGGATGTGCCACTCGCCAGCACCGACTGGCGGGTGAAAATGCTGCAGACGAAAAAAAACCCACCGTTTGAGCGGTGGGTTTTTTTCTACAACGAATACTTGGTGCCGTTGGCCGGAATCGAACTGGCGACCTTCACATTACGAATGTGCTGCTCTACCAACTGAGCTACAACGGCGAAGACCCACATTCTACAAACAATGCACAAAATTTGCTAGTGTCAACGCGAACTTTTTTCATTTTTTTTAGCGGCCCGGCTGCAGGCCGCTGAAAATCGTGGAAAAGTGCGAGGTTTACTCCGCGTGGTAAGCCGTCACGCGGGCCACTTCATCCTTCGAGCCGAGGAAGACGGGCACGCGCTGGTGCAGCTTGTGCGGGGCGATGTCCATGATGCGCTGCTGGCCGTCGGTGGCGGCACCACCGGCTTGCTCGACGATGAAGGCCATCGGGTTCGCTTCGTACATCAGGCGCAGCTTGCCCGGCATCGAGGTGTCGCGCAGGTCGGCCGGGTACATGAAGATGCCGCCGCGGTTCAGGATGCGGTGCACGTCGGCCACCATCGAGGCGATCCAGCGCATGTTGAAATTGGTGCCGCGCGGGCCCGTGTCGCCGGCCAGCAGTTCGTCGACATAGCGCTTCACGGGCGGATGCCAGTGGCGGGCGTTCGACATGTTGATGGCAAATTCCTTGGTCGTCGGCGGAATCTGCATATTGCTTTGCGTAAGGACCCACGAACCCATCTCGCGGTCCAGGGTGAAGCAGTTCACGCCATTGCCGAAGGTCAGCACCAGCATGGTTTGCGGGCCGTACACGGCGTAGCCGGCCGCCACTTGCTTGCAGCCCGCCTGCATGAAGTCCTGCTCCGTCGGCTGGCCCATGCCCTCCGGCGCCTTCAGCACCGAGAAGATGGTGCCGATGGAGACGTTGACGTCGATGTTCGACGAGCCGTCCAACGGGTCGAACAGCAGCATGTATTCGCCCTTCGGATAGCGGTTCGGGATCGGATGGATCGATTCCATCTCTTCCGACGCCATGGCCGCCAGGTGGCCGCCCCATTCGTTCGCTTCCAGCAAAATCTCGTTGGAGATGATGTCGAGTTTTTTCTGTACTTCACCCTGCACGTTTTCCGTGTCGGCCGTGCCCAGCACTTCACCGAGGGCGCCCTTGCCGACGGCGTGGCTGATGGTTTTACAAGCGCGCGCGACGACTTCGATCAGCAGGCGCAGTTCGGCCGGAATGCTGTTGTTCGAGCGCTGCTCTTCAACCAGGTATTGCGTAAGACTGATGCGTTTCATGAATTCCCTTTTGTTTTGGTGATTATTTGCTGTTCTAGTTTGCTAAAGCCTTGCTGACCACTTCCATCACGTCGTTCGACAAACTGGCCTGGCCGGCGACTTTTTCCAGCGCATCGCGCATGTGGCTCTGCAGCGCGGGCACGTAACGGCGCCAGCGGTCCATGGAGCGCGCCAGGCGGGCCGCCACTTGCGGGTTCAGGGCGTCGAGCGCAATCACCTGCTCGGCCCAGAAGGCGTAGCCACTGCCGTCTTGCGCATGGAATTGCGATGGATTGCCGTTGGTGAAATTGAAGATCAGGCTGCGCGCGCGGTTCGGGTTTTTCAAGGTGAAGGCCGGATGCGTCATCAGCTGGCGCACGGCTTGCACGTCGGTCGTTGGCGCGGCCGCCTGCATGGCGAACCATTTGTCGACCACCAGCGCTTCGTGCTCGAAGTCGCCATAAAAACTGGCCAACGCCGCCTGCGCATGTTCCGCGGAACCGGAATGGATCAAGGCGCCCAGCGCGGCGGCACGGTCCGTCATGTTGCCGGCATTGTCGAACTGCTGCTGCGCCAGCGCCAGTTCCTGCGCGCCCGGGGCGATCAGCAGGTAGGACAGGGCCAGGTTTTTCAAGGCTCGCTTGCCGGCCGACAGGGCGTCGGGGCTGTACTCGCCCGGCGTCTGGTTGGCATGGTATTGCGCAAGCAATTCAGGCTTCAGGGCTGCAGCGATGGTTGCGCGCATGAACTGGCGCGCCGCATGGATCGCCTGCGGGTCGACCTGCGCCATGCGCTCGGCGATGATGGTTTCCGACGGCAGGATCAGGGCCAGCTCGCGGAAGGCAGGATCGAGCGTGTCGTCGGCCAGCAGGGCGCGCTGCGCTGCGATGAAGGTGTCGTCCAGCGCCAGGGTCTCGCCGGCGGCCACCGCACCCGTAAGTTTCAGCAGGCGCTCCATGGCCAGGCGCTGGCCCGCTTCCCATCGGTTCACGGGATCGCTGTCGTGACGGAACAGGTGCAGCAGCTGCTCATCGGTGTAATCGTATTCCAGCACCACGGGCGCGGAAAAGTCGCGCAGCAGCGATGGCACGGGTTCTTCCGTCACGTTCGTGAAGCGGAAAGTCTGCGACGCCTGCGTCAATTCCAGCACGACGCTGGTGGCGCCGTTCGACGCCACGCCATCGACGTGCAACGGCAGGTCGCTGCCGCCGGCAGCCAGCAAGCCGACGGTGACGGGAATATGGAAAGGCAGTTTTTTCGGCTGGCCCGGCGTGGCGGGGCAGCTTTGCGCCAGGGTCAGCTCGAACGTCCGGCTAGCGGCGTCGTAGCACGTGGAAGCGGTGATGACGGGCGTGCCGGCCTGGCTGTACCAGCGTTCGAACTGGCTGAAGTCGCGGCCATTCGCGTCCGCCATGGCGGCGCGGAAGTCGTCGCACTGCACGGCCTGGCCATCGTGGCGTTCGAAATACAGGTCCATGCCCTTGCGGAAACCGTCGCGGCCCACGAGGGTCTGGTACATGCGCACCACTTCGGCGCCCTTCTCGTAGATGGTGACCGTATAAAAGTTATTGATCTCGACGAAAGAGTCGGGACGCACGGGATGGGCCATCGGGCCCGCGTCCTCGGGGAACTGCGCCTGGCGCAGGGTACGCACCTGGTCGATGCGCGTGACGGCGCGGCCCGTGTCCGTGCCGATCATGTCGGCCGAGAATTCCTGGTCGCGGAATACCGTCAAGCCTTCCTTCAGCGACAGCTGGAACCAGTCGCGGCACGTCACGCGGTTGCCCGTCCAGTTATGGAAGTATTCGTGGCCCACCACCGCTTCGATGCCCGCGTAATCGACGTCGGTCGCCACGCGCGGATTGGCCAGCACGTACTTGGTGTTGAAGATATTTAAACCCTTGTTTTCCATGGCGCCCATGTTGAAGTCGCCCACGGCGACGATCATGAAGCGATCCAGGTCCAGCTCCAGGCCGAAGCGCTCCTCGTCCCAGCGGATCGAGTTTTTCAGCGACTGCATGGCGTAATCGGTCTTATCGAGGTTGCCCTCTTCCACCCACACCTGCAGCAGCACTTCGCGGCCCGACTTCAAGGTATAGCGCTCTTCCTGGCACACCAGGCGCGCGGCGACCAGCGCGAACAGGTAGGACGGCTTCTTGAACGGGTCTTCCCACTTGGCGTAATGACGGCCATCACCGAGGTCGCCCTCTTCGATCAGGTTGCCATTCGATAGCAGCACCGGATAGCGTTCCTTGTCGGCGCGCAGCATGACCGTGTACTTGGCCATCACGTCGGGACGGTCCGGGAAGAAGGTGATGCGGCGGAAGCCTTCCGCTTCGCACTGCGTGAAGAAATTATGGTTCGACACGTACAGGCCGGACAGCGAGGTATTGTCCTGCGGCGCCAGCACGGTCTCGATATCGAGCAGCACCTCGTCCGGCGCCTTGGGGATGGTCAGCATGCCTGCCGTCAGCTTGTATTGCGACGGTTTCAGCTGCTTGCCATTCAGGCGCACCATCACCAGTTCGATGTGTTCGCCGTGCAATTCGATGCTGCGGCTGGTACTGGCCGGGTTGTGGCGCATGCGGATCCGGCTCGCCACCACTGTGCGGGCGGGATCAAGATCGAAACCAAGTTCGACGCTGTCGACCAGGAAGCTGGGCGGCGTGTAATCTTTGCGGTAAATCGTCTGAGGGCTGTCTGTGCGCATAGGGATTTGGGTGGGAGCGGAGGCAAAAGCCTATTTTACCAACACCAGCCCCCGATAGTCGCGATTCAGCTCAGGAATGTTGGATTCCCTTACACGCCGACATACCAGGTAACATTCTGTAATAATGAATAGAAACAAATAGAACTATTCTTATAATACTAAGCGATGAATTGCGTCTACTAATCAGGAGGTCATGCAATGAAACGATATCTCACCATCATGATGGCCGCATTGACCGTGTTGCTGACCGGATGCGCCACCACCATACGCAGCGATGTGACCGTCTTCCATGAGTGGCCTGCGCAATTGCAGGACAAATCGTATGCGTTTGAAACGCCAGATCCCGAAAATGACACGCTGGAATACCGCAGCTACCAGAACCTGGTGCGCGCGGAACTGGCCAAGCACGGCTTCGGCGAAGCTTCCGGCCCCGCGGCAGCCAATTTGCGCGTGGCGATGAATTTTTCCACCGTCGACTATCCTGAGCGCGTGCTGCAAGCCACCGATCCATTCTGGTATGGTCCTGGCTACTGGCCTGGCCGCTACGGCTATCGCTACGGCGCATGGCCAGGCTATGGCCGTTTCGGCTACAACCCCTACTGGTATGGCCCGATGGATGTCGAGGAAAGCGTGCGCCACAAATACGAACGCGAATTGCGCGTCACGATCAATGACCGCAGCGGCAAGAAACTCTACGACGTGACCGTGCAATCGACCAGCAACAAGCGCGCCACGTCGCAAGTGATGCCGGCCATGGTAGCGAGCGCCTTTGCCGACTTCCCCGGCCAGAGCGGCGTGCCCCGGAAAGTCGAAGTCAAAATAGAATAATGACGTCGCAATACAAAAAACCCGGCTTGTGCAGCGATGCGCAAGCCGGGTTTTTTCATATTTAAGAATAATACGCCTCGGCGGCAAAGGTGAGCGCACCGATCAGGGCCACGGCCAACAACAGCACGATCAGCAGGCGGCCGAATTTCGGCGCGCCGTCATGTGGGCCGCTCATGGCACGATGATGGTCGAACCGGTCGTCTTGCGCCCTTCCAGGTCGGTGTGCGCCTGGGCGATATTGGCCAGGCTGTAGCGCTGGTTGATCTCGATCTGCACTTCGCCGCTGCTGACGACGCCGAACAGCGAAGTGGCCATCTCTTCCAGGTTGGCGCGGTTCGAGGCATAGCTGAACAGGGCCGGGCGCGTGATGAAGAGCGAGCCGCGCGAGGCCAGTTCGCTCAGCGTAAAGGCAGGCACGGGACCGGAGGCGTTGCCGAAGCTGACCATCATGCCCAGCGGCGCGAGGCAGTCGAGCGAGCCCGTAAAGGTATCCTTGCCGATGGAATCGTAGACCACGGAGACGCCCTTGCCGCCCGTGATCTCGCGCACGCGCTCGACGAAGTTTTCCGTGTTGTAGTTGATGACGTGGGCCGCGCCATGCGCCTTGGCCAGCGCCGCCTTTGCATCGGAACCGGCCGTGCCGATCAGGTTCACGCCCAGCACCTTGGCCCACTGACAGGCGATCAAACCCACGCCGCCCGCGGCCGCGTGGAACAGGATGGTATCGCCCGCCTTCAGCGCCACCGTGCGGTGGAACAGGTATTGCACCGTCAAGCCTTGCAGCATCATGGCGGCCGCCGTATCGAAACCGATGCGCTCGGGCAGCACCAGCAGCAGGGCTGCCGGCAGGTTGCGCTGCTGCGCATACGCGCCATTGATGCGCGCCGCATACGCCACCCGGTCGCCGACCTTCACTTCCGTGACGCCCTCGCCCACCGCCTCGACGATGCCCGCGCCTTCTACGCCGAGGCCATTGGGCAGCGGCTGCGGATACAAGCCCGTGCGGAAATACACGTCGATGAAATTGAGGCCGATGGCCTCGTGTTTCACGCGCGCCTCGCCGGGACCGGGCGGCGGCAGTTCCACGTCCACGTATTCCATCACTTCCGGGCCGCCCACGCGCTGTACGCGGATGGCTTTGGTGGTAATCGTTGCGCTCACAATATGCTCCTTGAAGAAGAATCGGGAAAAACGTCAGGCGGCCGCGCTGGCCCGCGCCTGCAGCTGCGACAGCACCAGGTGCGCCGACGACAGATTCGTCGCACACGCCACGTTATGCACGTCGCAGGCGCGCACCAGGGCGTTGATGTCCGGCTCGTGCGGCTGCGGCGTCATCGGGTCGCGCAGGAAGATCACGCAATCGATCAAGCCTTCCACCAGCAGCGAGCCGATCTGCAAGTCACCGCCGAACGGGCCCGAATGCTTGCGCTCGACCGCCAGGCCCAGCTCGTTGATCAGGCGGCCGCCCGTGGTGCCCGTGGCCGACAGTTCGCAGCCCTTGAGGAAATCCAGGTATTCGCCCGCCAGGGTAATCATGTCATCTTTTTTCTTGTCGTGGGCAATCAGGGCGATGCGTGTTTTCATGGTGGGGACCATTTCAGTGAGTGGAGGAATTATTTCTTTTTCGACAGCAAGTAAATACCGGCCAATACCAGGCTGGTGCCAGCCAGTTGCCAGTTGGTGATCGGTTCATCAAGGATCAAGGCGCCCAGGAACAAGGTCGACACGGGACCGATCATGCCCGCCTGTGAAGCGACGGGCGCGCCGATGCGCTCGACGGCGATCATCGTCATGAAGACGGGCATCACCGTGCAAAAAATGCCATTGAGCAAAGACAAGCCATACACGGGCATGGGCTGTATCAGCAATTCGACGGGACGCAAAATGAAAAATTGCAAGATGCAGGCAAAGCTGGCCACGCACATCGCGTAGCTGACCAGGCGCATCGAGCCGATGCGTTTCACCAATTCGCCCGAACCCAGCAGATACACGGCATACGAGCAGGCCGAGCCCAGTACAAGGGTCGCCCCCAGCGCCACATTGCTGGCGCCGCCCTGCAAGTCGTGCACGAACACCAGCACGATGCCGCAATACGAGGTCAGCAAGGCCAGCCACTGCAACCGGCTGATGGTCTGCTTGAAGTATACGGTGGTAATCAGGAGCACGAAAGTCGGCGTAAGGAACAGAATCAGCCGTTCCAGCCCCACGGAAATGTATTGCAGGCCCAGGAAATCCAGATAGCTGGACAGGTAATAGCCGACCAGGCCCAGCCCGACCAGCCGCCAGCGGTCGCTGGTCGACAGCGGCGGCTCCGTGCGCATCTTCCACCAGGCGATGACGGCGAACACGGGCAGCGAAAAGATCATCCTGAAAGCGATCAGGGTGACGGCATCGATCTGGTAGCGGTACAGCAGCTTGGCGACGATGGCCTTGGTGGAAAACAACACGGCTCCGCCCACGGCGATGGCCAGGCCACCGAGGTAGACGGGACGGGGGATAGATGGAGGGGTTGCTTGCGGGGAACTGGAGCTCATGCCCAGATTGTAATGGCAAAAGCCAAAGGCGGCGTAGGTCGGGCGTAGGTCGGGCGTAGGTCGGGCGTAGGTCGGGTTAGCCCAAAGGGCGTAACCCGACACCACCGCAACGTAACCCGCCCCCCATCCCCGCCAACCATGTTGTCGGATTACGCGCGGCATCGCCGCGCTAATCCGACCTACCCTTTACGCCACCACCACCGCCGCTGCGCCCGCCGTCACCGTAGCCGTCGTCACCCGCGCAATCACGTTCGCTGGCGCCGCCGTGCCGATCAGTTTATTCACCTGCTTGAACTGCGCCACCAACTTGCCTGGCGTCAAGGTCACCACCGTGTAGCCCTGCGCGTCCGTGTTCAAATGCTTGATCCACGGATTGTTGCCCAGGCCGGACAATTGCTGCGCCAGGCCCAGCAGGGTCGTATTGAAGTCAGTGCTCGCTTTCAATCCAGCCTGCACGGCAGCGACCGTCGCATCCAGCTGGGCTTCCGGCACGCCCTTGGCGGCCAGGGCGCCGCGCAACTGCACGCGCAGCTGCTCCAGCAGGCTGTCGACGGTGGGTGCGGTCTTGCCCATGGTGTAGTCAAGCAGGTTGACGTCGAGGTTGACCGTGCCCAGGCCCGTGACGGGAATGGCCAGCGGATAGCTGACGAGGGTGCCGATGTCGCCCATGGCGCCGGCGGCCGACTTCAGGTAGCTGAAGAAGGAATCCGAACTGACGCCGGCCGACACCAGGTCCACCATGACGGGCGTGCCGCCGCCGGCCGCGTCGAAATCGTCGCTGACCGTGCCGGCAAAGAACGAGTGGATATCGCCCGTGATGGCCACCACATTGCCGATGGCATTGCTTTTCAGGTGCGCCATCAGGTTCTTGCGCTCGCTGTTGTAGCCGTCCCACTGGTCGCAATTGAGCAGGAAGCGCGTGAAGAACGGCGCCAGCGCCGCCTGCTGGCCGGAGGCGGCGACAAAGCTCGAGGCGGCGCCCTTGGCCTGCACGTCGGGCTTGATCCAGCCAAAGGCGATCACCTGCGCGGCGGCCGCCGGCGTGGCGCTGTTGTAGGCAGCCACCGTGATGCCGGCCTGGGCCGCGCTCAAACCGGCGCCCACGGCAGCGGCGCCCTGCGCGCTGGCGTTGGCGGGCGCGCCGGCAATCGCCATGGCCGCCGCCTGCGCCACGGACTGCGATGCGCCAGCCGTCGAGGCGGCCACGATGGCGCATGCCAGCGGCACGCTGCCGCCCACCAGCGGCAAGGTGCTGGCGATGGCCTTGCCCACGTTGGCCATGGCGCTCAGGGCCAGCAACGTGGCGATCGCATCCGTGCCATTCAGGCCCATGCGCAGCAGGGACACTTCATTGCCCCACAGCTTCCACGTCGAGGTGGCCGCCTTCATCTTGCCCTTCCACCAGTCGCGCTGTGTGCTGCCCAGCATGCCGACGGCAGCCAGCGGGTCGGTGCCGGCTTTTGTGGCGGCCGCCATTTTCTGGCCTTCCACGCTGTCGAACAGCGCTTGCGGCACCAGGTAGCGGCTGCCGATGCTGCCCAGCGGCTTGCCCGTGGCAGGATTGATGGTCGATTCGGCAATCGCATGGTCGGCGCGGTACAGGCGCTCGTCCGTCATCACCAGCTGCATCAGTTTGCCGAACTGGAAATCGCGGTAGATCTGGATGTTCTGGAACGTTGTCGCGCCGGCATCAAACGTGACGTCGGCCGGCATGTATTCGAACCACGCCTGGTTGGCGCTGCGGCGGCGGGCCGGCTGGTGCAAGTCGCTGCCATCAGGCGCCACGATGCCTTCGTAGGTGGAGGCGTCCTGCCAGGCGTCGTCCGTGAATTCGTGGTCATCCCAGATGGCGATGAAGGCAAAGCGCTCGTGCACGGCCTGCAGGCGCGTATCGGTGCGGTATTTCTTGTACAGGTAGCGGTAATCGGCCACGGTGGTGGCGTATTTCGCGCCGGAGGTGCCGCTCTTGAACGTGCCATCGGGCAGCTTCAGCTGGTCGTGGCGGCTCTCCACGGCGCCGCTCTGGAAGGCTTCGCCCACCGTTTCATAGATGTAATCGCCCAGGTGGACGATGAAATCGAGCGATTCATTGGCGGCGATGTGCGACAGCGCGCCCCAGTGGTTGATGCTCCAGTCCTGGCACGTCAGGTAGGCGAACTGCAGCTGCGACACGTCGCTGGTCGCGGCGGGCGCCGTCTTGAAGCGGCCCACGTTGGAGCGCACGTCGCCGGCGATGAACTGGTAAAAATACACCTGGCCCGGCTGCAGGCCCGTCACCTTGTGGCGCAGGGTGTTGTCGAAATCGGCTTTCAGCGGCAGCTTGGCATCGACGATGGGCGTGCCGGCCAGGGCCGTGTTGCCGCCCAGAGCGGCCGTATTGTCGGCCGAACTGACGATCAGGCGCACGGCAACGTCCGACTTGCCGGCCACGGCAGGCGCAACGGCGTCGAAACTGGCGGGCACGACGCGCGTCCACAGCATGGCGCTGTCGGCGCGCGGATCTCCCGAAGCCACGCTTTGCGGAAATTTCCAGTCGCTGCCCGAGGCCAGCGGCACACCAGGATCGCTGTAATCGGTGCTGCCGCAGGCGGCGAGGCCGACAGTGGCCACGGAGACGGTAATAAAACCGCCCAATTTCAGAAATTGCCGCCTGTCCATTTGACTTGCCATGATGTCGCGCCCTCGATATGGTGAAAGCGCGTCACTTTAGCAACAGATTGTGTCATCCTGATGACGGGGCCATGCCGCTTGGCAGGGGGCCGATATGCTAAAATGTCGGCCACAATTGAACACCCGTCTAAGGAAGATTCGACATGGCAGGACATAGCAAATGGGCCAATATCAAGCATAAAAAGGCTGCCACCGATGCCAAGCGCGGCAAAATCTGGACGCGCCTGATCAAGGAAATCACGGTCGCGGCCCGCATGGGCGGCGCCGATATCGCGGCCAATCCGCGCCTGCGCCTGGCCGTCGACAAGGCGGCTGACGCCAATATGCCGAAAGACAACGTCCAGCGCGCGATCAACCGCGGCAGCGGCGGCGTCGATGGCGCCAACTACGAAGAAGTGCGCTACGAAGGCTACGGCGTGGGCGGCGCGGCCGTCATCGTCGAATGCATGACCGACAACCGCGTGCGCACGGTGGCCGAAGTACGCAACGCCTTCAACAAGAATGGCGGCAACATGGGCAACGAAGGTTCGGTGGCCTTCATGTTCCAGCACTGCGGCCAGCTGCTGTTCGCGCCGGGCACCGACGAAGACAAGCTGATGGAAGCGGCCCTGGAAGCGGGCGCCGAAGACGTCATCGCCGACGAGGAAGGCGGCTTCGAAGTGCTGACCCCCGTGCACGATTTCGCTACCGTCAAGGAAGCGCTGGAAGCGGCCGGCTTCAAGGCCGAAGTTGCCGAAGTCATCATGAAACCGGCAACGGAAACCGTGTACTCGGGCGACGACGCCATCAAGATGCAAAAGCTGATCGATGCGCTGGAATTGCTGGACGATGTCCAGGAAGTATTCACCAACGCCCTCATCGAAAACTAGGCACGGGGTAAAAAAGTCCATGGCGGCGTTGCATGGCCTCGCCGTACTAGCCGTACTGTCTTCGGCCATGCGCCTTGCCCTGAACATTTTTACCGCGTGCTAGGCAATATGTTAAACAAGGGCGGCAGCGCCGCCCCGCAACCCTCACTGAACGAACGGTCCCTATGAAAATTCTGGTAGTCGGCTCTGGCGGCCGCGAACACGCCCTGGCCTGGAAACTGGCCCAGTCCGAACGCATACAGATGGTGTATGTCGCGCCGGGCAACGGCGGCACCGCGCGCGATGCGCGCCTGGTCAATCTCGACATCAGCGACCCGCAATTGCTGGCCGACTTCGTTCAGCAGGAGCACATCGGCCTGACCGTCGTCGGCCCGGAAGTGCCGCTGGCAGCCGGTATCGTCAACCTGTTCCGCTCGCGCGGCCTGAAAATCTTCGGCCCGACGAAAGAAGCGGCGCAGCTGGAATCGTCGAAGGACTTCGCCAAGGCCTTCATGCAGCGCCACGGCATCCCGACGGCTGCCTACCAGACGTTTTCCGACGTCGCTCCCGCGCATGCCTACGTCGACGCCATGGGCGCGCCTATCGTCATCAAGGCCGACGGCCTGGCCGCCGGCAAGGGCGTCGTCGTTGCCATGACCCTGGAAGAAGCGCACCAGGCGGTCAACATGATGCTGTCCGATAACCAGTTCGGCGACGCCGGCGCGCGCATCGTCATCGAGGAATTCCTCGCCGGCGAAGAAGCGAGCTTCATCGTCATGTGCGACGGCAAGAACATCCTGCCGCTGGCCACCAGCCAGGATCACAAGCGCCTGAAGGACCACGACCAGGGCCCGAACACGGGCGGCATGGGCGCGTATTCGCCGGCACCCATCGTCACGCCGGCCATGCATGCGCGCGTCATGCGCGAAATCATTGTGCCGACCATCCAAGGCATGGCCAAGGACGGCATCACGTTCACGGGCTTCCTGTACGCCGGCCTGATGATCGACGACAAGGGCACGCCGAAGACGCTGGAATTCAACTGCCGCATGGGCGACCCGGAAACGCAGCCCATCATGGCGCGCCTCAAAACCGACCTGGTCACCGTCATGGAGCACGCCGTCAACGGCACGCTCGACGCAGTGGAACTGGAATGGGACCGCCGCACGGCCGTTGGCGTCGTCATGGCCGCCGCCGGCTATCCGGACGATCCCGTCAAGGGCACGCTGATCGGCGACATCCCGGCCGAAACGCCGGACTCCGTCACCTTCCATGCGGGCACCCGCGTCGAGGGAGAGCGCCTGGTCACCAATGGCGGGCGCGTATTGTGCGTGGTGGGCCTGGGCGACAGCATCAAGATGGCGCAGAAGCAGGCATATGAAACCGTGGAAAAAATCCATTTCGACGGCGCGCAATACCGCCGCGACATCGGCTGGCGCGGCCTGAAACACTAAGCACGCCAGTTGCGGCAAGCGGCGGGGCCGGCGCGGAATGCATCCGCCCCGGCCCCGTTTGCATGGGCGCGCCAAAAAACCGGGCTTTGCGCTAAGATTTTGCCTTCTTGACAAAGTTACAGCCCATGACCCGTCACTCCCATCCCGCCCTCGCCCAGGTACGCCAACTCGGCCTGATCTCGGAAAATGAACTCGACGACGCCATCGCCGAACTGGAGATTCTCGCCCTGGACGAGGAAGACGACGTCGACATGCCACGGCTGGCCGCCGATGCGACAGCCGCCGATGCGCTGGCATGGCTGCTGCACACCGACCTGCTGCCGCAGGACGACTTCCTGCGGCGCGTGCAGGATCTGCCGCGCCGGCATGGCAGCCCGGCCTTGTTCGAACGCCAGCAACTGGCCGCCGACGCGCTCAAGCTGGTCAATCGCCGGGCCATCGACACCCTGTACGACGAAGATCTGATCAGCCCGTGGCAACGCGACACCGCCTACGCCAGCTTGCCCGTGGACCGCCTGCTCGCCTCGCCTATTGCCGCCCTGCGCGAGATGCTGCGGCAGGGCACCTTGACGGCGCAGCAATTCGAGCTGCTGCGCACGCGCCAGCATGGCTCGGAACTGGGTCGCATCATCGTCGATGGCACCGCGCGCCAGATCCGCCGGGATCGCCCCGCCTGTGCGCGCCCGGGCACGTGGGTGATGGCAGCGTTGCTGGTGCTGGTACTGGCCTTTGCCGGCCGCGCCTTCATCTCCAGGCAGGCGCCCTCTTCCACCGCCGCCGTCACCGGGCAGGGCGTCGAGCGGCCTGACTTGCAGCGGCGCGCCGCGCAGGCAGTGGAGAATGCGCGCGTGCCCGGCGCCGGGGCGGACCTGTCCATCACGGTGGTGCAGGACGGCGCCACGCCAGCGGCGCGCTGAATCGCTACAACAAACGCACGGCGCAAGCGCCGCCCTATCACAAAAACGCGTAACAGGGTACAATCCGTCCTTACTTTTTTATTTCGGCCTCGTCGGCCCACGCGATGTCGTCAACTCCCTCTCCTTCGGCCGTCAAGGCCTACTTACTCGATTTACAAAGCCGTATCGTGCAGGCGCTCGAAGCGCAGGACGGCAAGCCCTTCCTGACAGATGCCTGGCAGCGCCCCGAGGGCGGCGGCGGCATTTCGCGGCTGATCGAGGAAGGCAATGTCTTCGAACGGGGCGGCGTGAATTTTTCGCACGTCACCGGCGCCGCACTGCCGCCATCGGCCGCGGCCGCGCGCCCTGAACTCGGTGGCAAGGCGTGGGAAGCGATGGGCGTGTCGCTGGTGCTCCATCCGCGCAATCCCTATGCGCCCACGGTGCACATGAATGTGCGTTTTTTCAGCACCGTGAATGCCGATGGCGAACCCGTATGGTGGTTCGGCGGCGGCATGGACCTGACGCCATATTATGGCGATGCGGGCGATGTGAAGCACTTCCACCAGGTGTGCCATGATGCGCTGGCGCCGTTTGGCGACGAATTGCATCCGAAGTTCAAGCAGTGGTGCGACGATTATTTCTACCTGAAGCACCGGCGCGAAGCGCGCGGCGCGGGCGGGATCTTCTTCGATGACTTCAACGCCCTGGGCTTTGACGACAGTTTCTCGATGATGCGCAGCGCCGGCGACGCCTTCGTCAAAGCCTATGTGCCGATCCTGGCGCGCCGCAAGGACACGCCCTACGGCGAGCGCGAACGCGATTTCCAGTGCTACCGGCGCGGACGCTATGTCGAGTTCAACCTGGTGTTCGACCGAGGTACCCTGTTCGGCCTGCAGTCGGGCGGACGCACCGAGGCGATCCTGATGTCGATGCCGCCCGTGGTCAAGTGGCGCTACGACTGGCACCCGGAAGCGGGCAGTCCCGAAGCGGCGTTGTATACTGACTTCCTCGTGCATCGCGACTGGCTGCAGGCGTGACGGAAGTTGGCACGGCGGGTAGTACTGTGAACAGTACGGCGTGCGTGACGCTATTGGGCGGCAGCTACGATCCGGTGCATATGGGCCATGTCGCGCTGGGCACGCATTTTTCCAGCCTGCTGCACGCCGATGAACTGCGCGTGATCCCGGCCGGCGCCCCCTGGCAAAAGGGTAAACTGGGGGCCAGCGGCGCGCAGCGCGCCGAGATGGCCAGCCTGGCCTTCACCGGCTTGCCCCTGCCTGTGGTGATCGACCGCCAGGAAATCGAACGCAGCGAACATGGCCTGGCCAGCTACACCATCGATACCTTGCGCCAGGTTCGCGCCGAGCTGGGGCAGCGCGCTTCCATCGTTTTCCTGATGGGCGCCGACCAGCTGCAGCGACTCGCGACATGGCGCGAATGGCAGCAATTATTTGAATACGCGCATATCTGCGTCGCGGCCCGCCCCGGCTTCGCGCTGAATGACACAGCAGTACCGCAAGTGGTCGCCGACGAGTTTTCGCGCCGCCTGGGGTCTCTGGAAAGCATCCGCAACACGCCGCACGGTCTGACTTATCTGGCACAGGACTTCGCGGTGGATATCTCCGCCACCGAAATACGTGCGGCATTACAACGGGGGAATCGGGCAAACCCGCTTGTTTCCCCGCTAGTGCTAGACTATATTGAACAACATAATTTATACAAAAGCTAAATGGACATCAAAAAACTGCAAACCCTCGTCGTTGACGCCCTGGAAGACGTCAAAGGCCAAGACATCGCCGTCTTCGAAACGAGCCACCTGACCAGCCTGTTCGACCGCATTGCGATCGTCTCCGGCACCTCGAACCGTCAAACCAAGGCGCTGGCCGCCTCGGTGCGCGACAAGGTCAAGGACGCCGGCGGCCAGATCATCGGCATGGAAGGCGAGGACACCGGTGAATGGGTGCTGGTCGATCTGGGCGACATGATCGTGCACATCATGCAAGCGCCTATCCGCGCCTACTACCGCCTGGAAGAAATCTGGGGCGACACCCCCGTCAAGCTGGGCGCCGCCAAGCGCGCGCCGAAAAAAGCGGCCGGCGACGAGCCGAAAAAGGTCAGCGGCCATCTGGCGGCAAGCAAGGCCAATGTGGAAGCTTCGCCCGTGATCGAAAAGAAAGCGCCTGCGAAGAAAGCCACGGCTGCCACCGCCGCCAAGAAAGCCCCGGCGAAAAAAGCCGCCGCTTCCAAAGCCGTCGGCAAGACCGTGAAAGTCGCGCCTACCAAGACCGAAGCGGCTGCCGTGAAAGCGCTGAAAGCGCTGCCGGAGAAAAAAGTACGCGCCCCACGCGCGGCCAAGCCGGCAGCCGATGCTGCACCGGCAAAAACCGTGATCAAGCGTATCAAAAAAGTCGAAGCGTAAGCCTCGATGCAGCTCATCATCGCTGCGGTCGGCCATAAAATGCCGGCCTGGATAGAGACGGGCTTCGCGGAATACGCGAAGCGCATGCCGCCGGAATTGCGCATCGTGCTGAAGGAAATCAAGCCGGTGGAGCGTTCCGGCAGCAAGACCGCCGCCACGGCGATGGCGCTTGAACGCGAGCGCATCGAAGCCGTCCTGCCCAAGGGCGTGCGCATCATCGCCCTCGACGAACGCGGCAAGGACCTGACCAGCGTCGGCCTGTCGCAGCAATTGATGGCGTGGCAGCAGGATGGCCGCGACACGGCTTTCCTGATCGGCGGCGCCGATGGCCTCGATCCGCAACTCAAGGCGCGTGCAGAAGGCATGCTGCGCATTTCCAGCATGACCCTGCCGCACGGCGTGGTGCGCGTGATCCTCGCCGAGCAGCTCTATCGTGCCTGGTCGATCACGCAAAACCACCCCTATCACCGCGTCTGAACTTCCCCATGAAAACGGCCGATCACAAGATCTACCTCGCTTCCAAAAGCCCGCGCCGGCGCGAACTGCTGCGCCAGATCGGCATCGATTTCGAATTGCTGCTGCTGCGCAGCGACGGCCCGCGCGGTGCCGACGTCACAGAGGAAGTCCTCCCCGGCGAATCGGCGCTCGACTATGTTGCCCGCGTATCGAATGAAAAAGCCGCCTTTGCCTGGGACCTCGTGCGCCGTCGCCACCTGACCCCGCGCCCCGTGCTGGCGGCCGATACCACCGTCACCATCGACGGCATCATCCTCGGCAAGCCGGCGGACCGGGAGGAAGCCGTGGCCATGCTGCAGCAACTGTCGGGCCGCACGCACGAAGTACTCACCTCGATCGCCGTACACTACAAGGATTTCGCCGAGCAACGCACGCAGGTGTCGCAAGTGCGCTTCGGCGCACTCTCGCCCGCCTCGATCGCCGCGTATTGCGCCACGCCGGAACCGTACGACAAGGCCGGCGGCTACGGCATCCAGGGCAGCGCCGCCCTATTCGTCGAGCACATCGAAGGCAGCCATTCCGGCATCATGGGCCTGCCCCTGTACGAAACCGCACAGTTGCTAAGACTGGCAGGTTTGCCCTTGCCCTGAACACGGGTATGATGTCATTCGTTGCCTCCACTCCCGCGCCTACATGAACGAAGACATCCTGATCAATATTACGCCGCAAGAAACGCGCGTCGCCCTCATCCTGCAGGGCGCCGTGCAGGAATTGCACATCGAGCGCACGCTCACGCGCGGCCTGGCCGGCAATGTGTATTCCGGCAAGGTGGTGCGGGTATTGCCGGGCATGCAGTCGGCTTTCATCGACATCGGCCTGGAACGCGCCGCCTTCCTGCACGTGGCCGACATCTGGGAAGCGCGCGGCCACGACGGACAGAACGCCACGCCGGCACCGATAGAAAAAATCCTGTTCGACGGCCAGGTGCTGACGGTGCAGGTGATCAAGGACCCCATCGGCACCAAGGGCGCGCGCCTGTCGACGCAGATCTCCATCGCCGGGCGCATGCTCGTGTACTTGCCACAAGATAAACACATTGGCATCTCGCAGAAAATCGAGAAGGAAGCGGAGCGCGAGCAGTTGCGCGTGCGCCTGCAAAGCCTGCTACCCGCCGACGAAAAGGGCGGCTACATCGTGCGCACCATGGCCGAAGACGCGTCCGACGCCGACCTGAAGGCGGACGTCGACTACCTGCGCAAGACCTGGAGCACCATCACGCACGGCGCGCGCACGCGCCCAGCCACCAGCCTGCTGCACCAGGACTTGAACCTGGCGCAGCGCGTGCTGCGCGACTTCGTCGGCGATGAAACGGCCACCATCCAGGTCGACTCGCGGGAAAACTACGTGAAATTGCGCGAATTCGCGGAAATCTACACGCCCAGCGAACTGACGCGCTTGCAGCATTACACGGGCGAGCGCCCCCTGTTCGACCTGTACGGCGTGGAAGAAGAGATTTTGCGCGCGCTGGGCCGCCGCGTGGATTTGAAGTCCGGCGGCTACCTGATCGTCGACCAGACGGAAGCGATGACCACCATCGACGTCAACACAGGCGGTTTTGTGGGCGGGCGCAATTTTGCCGACACGATTTTCAAGACCAACCTGGAAGCGGCGCACGCCATCGCGCGCCAGCTGCGCCTGCGCAACCTGGGCGGCATCATCATCCTCGACTTTATCGACATGGACAATGCCGAACACCGCAACGCCGTGCTGGCCGAGCTGAAGCGCACGCTGTCGCGCGACCGCACCAAGGTTTCGGTGAGCAATTTCTCGCCGCTGGGCCTGGTGGAAATGACGCGCAAGCGCACACGCGAGTCGCTGGCCCACATCCTGTGCGAACCGTGCCCCGCCTGCGCCGGCAAGGGACAAGTGAAGACCTCGCGCACGATCTGCTATGAAATCCTGCGCGAACTGCTGCGCGAAGCGAAGCAGTTCAACCCGCGCGAATTCCGCATCCTCGCCTCGCAGGAAGTCGTGGATTTATTTTTAGAGGAAGAATCGCAGCACCTGGCCATGCTCGGTGATTTCATCGGCAAGAAAATTTCGCTACAGGTGGAAAATGCCTACCACCAGGAGCAGTACGACGTGATTTTGATGTAGTCATGCCGGGCACCAGCGCCTTCTGGCGCGACCCGGCTCTGCCCCACGTGGAGAGCCGGCGCGCCTGCCACAGCCGGGCCTGCTACAAGCCCCACAGCCATCCCACGTTTTCCATCGGTGCCGTCGACGAAGGCGGCAGCATCTTTACGGGCAGCAAAGAGGGCAAGGTGGCTCTTGGCAATGGCAGCCTGGTGCTGGTGCCGGCCGGCTGCGTGCACGCCTGCAATCCACTGCCTGACGCCGCCTGGAGCTACCAGATGCTGCATCTCGATGCGCAATGGCTGCAAGCCCACGCGCCGGCGCTCGATGGCGACACGGCGACGGTATTGCATTGCCCGCTGCTGTACGCGCAGTTTTGCGCCATGCATGCGCTGCTGTCTTCAACGGCGGGCGCAGGTGAAAAAAATGCGGCGCTGCTGGCGTTCCTGGGCGCCTGCGCCAGTGCCCGTGCAGACCTGCTGCCCTCGGAACGCAAGCCGGTGCCGCGGCAGCTGGCGCCCGTGCTCGCAACGCTGCAGGCCCAGCCCTCGGCCAGCCTGCGGCAACTGGCGGAAGCGGCAGGCCTGAGTCCTTATCAATTGATCCGCGCCTTTCGCGCCGCCACGGGCATGACGCCGCATGCCTACCAGCTGAACGCGCACGTCAACCGCGCGCGCAGCCGCTTGCAGGCAGGGACGGCGTTGGCGCAACTGGCGCATGAGCTGGGCTTTGCGGACCAGAGCCATCTGCAGCGCGTCTTCAAGGCGCATGCGGGCATCACGCCGGGGCGCTATCGCGGCCAGGGCGGCTAGAGCGCCTGCAATTTTCTTCAATACGGGCTGCCGCCAGCCCCTGCATACTCGCGCATCGCCATTGCCCGAGCCGAACCCCATGCAGGATTTCCTCTTCATCGCCGCCGCCCACTTTCTGTCCCTGCTGTCGCCCGGTCCCGATTTTTTCCTGATCGCGCGCACCTCGCTGGCCCACGGCTGGCGCGGCGCCGCCGGCACGTGCGTGGGCATTACCGTGGCCAATGCGGTGTTTATCGTGGCGGCGTTTGGCGGACTATCGGTACTGCGGGCGGGCAGTACGGCATTCATGGTGGTGCGGCTGGCGGGATGCGCCTATCTGCTGTACCTGGGCTGGCTGTTCCTGCGCCATGCGGGCAAGAGCAGCCTGGATGCAAAGCCTGCCACCGGCAAGGCGCGCTGGCGCGGCGGTATCGTGATGGGGTTTGTCTCCGCCATCCTGAATCCGAAGAATGCGCTGTTCTACGTCAGCCTCGCCACCGTGCTGGCCGCCAGGCAGACGAGTCCCGCTGCAATGGCGGCGTATGGCGCGTGGATGGTCTTTGCCGTGCTGGCGTGGGATATGGCGGTGGCGCTGGCCATCGGCAGCACCGCCCTGCGCCAGCGCTTTGCGCGCGCGCTGCCGTCGCTGGAACGGCTGTCGGGCGTGATGCTGATCGTGCTGGCGGTGGCGCTGCTGGTTCAGGCGGGCAGCGGGTCCAGGTAAAACACGGCATACACTTTCAACGGCGACGTCTCTGTCGCTTTTTCCGAGCGCACGACGGAGCAGTCGTCGGCGGCCAGGCTGCGCCAGTTCTGGATGCCGGCCTTGGCGAACATCGCGTGCGCCGGGGCGTTGGCGGCCAGGTCCAGCACCAGGCAGGCGTTACGCGGCCCGGCGCCGTAGTTGACGGCGCGGATTTCAATGCCGAAGGTCGTCATCCACGGTTCCCACAGGCCTTTTTCCTTGCCAGCGGCCATGCGTTCGAGCATCTCGCCAAACGTCAGGCCCTTCTTGACGGTGCTGCGCAGGGCGGCCAGCGACGGCGCCAGGCGCGGATCGGGCTGTTTGTTACCGGCGCGAATCTCCGCGATCGCCTTCAATTCCTTGATGATGGCCGCATCGCGCTCCGTGTAATCGCGCATGCGCGCATAAAACTCGGCGTCCAGGAAGGGATTGACGGTCAGCTTGGCGACGCCCTCTTCGCGGCGTTTGGGGGATGGCGTATTGGTTTTGGTCATGGCGATAGAGGGCAAGAGAAACGATGAGGGGCGCCAGTTTAACACCTTGCGACAGCGCCGGCATGCCTTGCCGGCGCTTTCCTGCTATGTCGGGCGGGAACGCGATGGCGCAAGGGCCGCGGCGCGCGCGCCGGGTGGCATGAAAGCACGCCGCGGCCCGAAGAGGAAAACGGCGCCCGCATACAGTCCCGCCAGGGGGAAACGCACTTCCTTGAGCAATTGATGAAAAATGGCGATCGACTGCGCGCGGGTGACGGGAATTTGGGCGCGCCACTGACATAGCACGTCATGCACGAGGCTGGCATGATAGGTCGCGGGCAAGCCCAGGTGCTGCGCACCATCGGGCGTGCCCACGTAAAACAGGCCGAACACGCTGATGCAGGGCGAACAGCCATCCCAGGCGTAACCGGCGCGGATACGGATGGCCGATTCGCGTATCGTCACCCACTCGTTTTCAAACTCTACGCCTTCGAGCAAGGCGGAACAATAGCCATAGTCGCTGCCCAGCGCATAGCGCCAGGCATTGCCGGGCTTGCCGAAGTGCTTCGGCATCATTGGCCCCGCCGAGGTGAGCGCCGCTGCTGTCGCTTGCTTGTCATCTGCATGGCTTTGTCTTGATCATTATCAATATCAAGATTTAAACATACTCAAGCAAAAGAAGCGCAATCAGCGCGAAGCGCGCGGTGGCGCCGTCGATTCGCGCACCACCAGTTCCGGCTTCAGGCGCACGTCCAGCACGGCGGCATCCGGCGTGTCGATGGTTTGCAGGATCAGGCGGGCCGCTTCCGTGCCGATGCCGTGATGGCGGATGCGGATGGTGCTCAACGGCGGACGGATCATGTCCATGTAGGGCATGTCGTTGTGGCCCACCACGGAAATATCCTCGGGACAGCTCAAGCCCAGCTCGCGGATGGCGTCATAGCAGCCGATGGCCACCAGGTCGCTGCCGGCCACCACGGCCGTCGTCTGCGGCGACTGGCGCAGCAGTTCCAGCAGGGCCGCCTTGCCGCACTCGCGCGAATAGCCGCTGCTTTCAAAGACGAACGCTTGCGACGGATCGAGTTCGCTGGCCTGGATGGCGGCCAGGAAGCCGAGACGGCGCACGTGGCCCGTGGACAGGTTTTCCGGGCCCGCGATATGGGCGATATGGCGGTGGCCCAGCGCCAGCAGGTGCTCGACGGCCAGGCGCATGCCGACCACGTCGTCGCTGACGACGCAGGAAGCGACGCCCGTCTCGTCGCTGCGGTTGACGGTCACCACCGGCACGTTCTGGTCGATGCACATCTTGATGACGGGATCGTCGCGGCGCGCCGTGGCCAGGATCAGGCCATCGACCTGCTGCCCCAGCAGGCGGTTGATGACGAACAACTGCTCTTCTTCGTCGGCGCCCACGTTGGCGACGATGGCCAGGTAGCCATGCTTGCGCAAGCCTTCCTCGATGCCCAGCAGGATCGGAGGAAACACGGCGTTGGTAATGTCGGGCAGGACCACGCCGATGATGCGCGACTTGCGCGTGACGAGGGTCGAGGCGGCCCGATTCGGCCGGTAGCCCAGCCGGCCCGCCTCGGCCAGCACGCGCGCCGCCACTTCTGCGCTGACCATTTGCCGCGTTGCCGGATTCATCACGCGCGAGACGGTGGAAAAATGCACGCCGCTGGCCCGCGCTACATCGCTTAAGGTGGGGTTCTTGTTTGTCATGGGCTTCCCGGATCGCAATACAGCAATTTTATCGTAAAAAATCGCCATTCCGTCAAAAACCGAGCAAACGCTTGCATTGAAATAAAGCCATTGCCCAAAGCGGTTTTGATCGACTTCCCATCAAACGAGCCTTGACAGCGTGCAAACGCTTGCATAACATGGCTCAGACTTACCACTCGGGCCATGCATGCCCTCCCCAAGAATTCCTATGTCTACTTCCCACAGCAAGCACGCCGAACAGAACGGCGAAACCTTCAACCTGAAAGAAGCCGCCCTCGCCTATCACGCACAACCCCGCGCAGGCAAGATTTCCGTCACACCAACAAAACCGCTGGGCGATGCCCGCGCCCTGACCCTGGCGTATTCGCCGGGCGTGGCCTTCGCCTGCGAAGCCATCGTGGAAGATCCGCGTACGGCCGGCACCTACACCTCGCGCAGCAACCTGGTGGCCGTGATCACCAATGGCACGGCCGTGCTGGGCCTGGGCGATATCGGCCCGCTGGCCAGCAAGCCCGTGATGGAAGGCAAGGCTTGCCTGTTCAAGCAGTTTGCCGACGTCGATGTGTTCGACATCGAACTGGCCGAGAACGATCCCGACCTGTTCATCGACACCGTGGTCCGCATGGAGCCGACCTTCGGCGGCATCAACCTGGAAGACATCAAGGCGCCCGACTGCTTCTATATCGAACAACAATTGCGCAAGCGCATGAACATTCCCGTCTTCCATGACGACCAGCACGGCACGGCCATCATCGTCGCGGCCGGCATCCTGAACGGCCTGGAACTGGTCGGCAAGGACATCGGCAACGTCAAGGTAGCCGTTTCGGGCGCCGGCGCGGCCTCGATCGCCTGCCTGGACCTGCTGGTCTCGCTGGGCCTGAACAAGTCGCTGCTGAAAGTGTGCGACAGCCAGGGCGTGATCTACCCGGGCCGCGATGCCAACATGGAAGAGAACAAGGCGCGCTACGCGAATGACACGAGCGACCGCGACCTCGCCGACGCCATGGTCGGCGCCGACATCTTCATCGGCGTGTCGAAAGGCGGTGTAGTGAGCGCGCAAATGGTCGAATCCATGGCCGCCAAGCCCTTGATCTTCGCTCTGGCCAATCCGCACCCGGAAATCGCCCCGGAGAAGGTGCATGCCGTGCGCGACGACGCCATCGTGGCCACGGGACGTTCGGACTACCCGAACCAGATCAACAACGTGCTGTGCTTCCCGTACATCTTCCGCGGCGCACTCGACGTGGGCGCCACCACCATCAACGAAGAAATGAAGCTGGCCTGCGTGCGCGCCATCGCCGCATTGGCAAAAGAACCGCTGCCAGGCCACGAAACGAGCGCGCTGACGCCGCTGCAACTGATTCCGTCGCCATTCGACGAGCGTCTGCGCAGCTGGGTCGCGCCTGCCGTGTCGCAAGCGGCGATTGCCACCGGCGTGGCCACGCGCGTGCCAGCGACAGCCTGAGCCGCATGACCAAGGCAGTCACACCTTAACAAAATTACAGCAAGTTACCATTGCTTACAAAAAAACCATGGCTGAAAACCATGGTTTTTTCGTTTCTGCCCCTGAATACGATCAAATCGTTAGCAATAAGCAAATGCCAGGCGGGTATTTTTGCATGAACCTTCGATTACAATGACGCCTACTTTATGTTGCTACAGTTGCCATAATGGCGACAACGTGCGTTACCAAGGATATTCATGCTCGGTCTGACTTCTGTTTGTGTTTTTCTTTTTTCGGCATTGGCGCTGGCTGTCACCAGCGGATATTCCCTTGGCGCGCTGGTTCTCCTGCTGGCCAGCACATATTTGCTGTGGAAACGCCCCCGTCTGAACCTGCAACGCCGGGACTATCTGTTGCTGGGCACCTTGTTACTGTATTTCTGTGTCTTCACGGCCAACATGCTGTACCACGCGGATCCCGCCCGCGAACTTGATATGCCATTGCGGACACTGCTGGCGATGCCTGTGCTGCTGCTGCTGATTGCCTACCCACCGCGACCGGCGGCCTGGTGGAGCGGCCTCGCCATCGGTGCCATCAGCGGTGCGGCTCTGGCCTTGTGGCAGCTTCTCGCACTCGATATGGATCGCCCGCAAGCAGCAACGAGCAATGCTATCCACTATGGCAATGTCAGCATGTTGTTTGGCATGCTAGCCCTATGCGGCCTAGGCTGGGCGCGCGAGCAAAAGCACCGCCTCGCATGGAGCTTGCTGCTGCTGGCCGGCGGCCTGACAGGCATTCTCGGTTCCATCATCAGCGGCAGCCGCGGCGGTTGGCTGGCGCTTGCCGTCTGCGGCTGCCTTTTTGCCTACTATTATTCGAAGGGACGCGGCGTACGCTATCTGCTTGCTCTGCTCGCTGCACTCCTGGCGGTGTTCGTGCTCGCCTATACGCTTCCCAACTCCGGCGTCCCCCAACGCGTAGCGGTGGCTGTCACAGACATCAAACAGTATCAGAGCAACGACAATGTGACCACCTCCATTGGCCAGCGCATAGAAATGTGGCGTACCGCATGGTCCCTATCGAGTCGGCATATCTGGCTAGGCTTGGGGCGCAGCGGCTATATGGCTGCGAAGCAACAACTGGCGGAAGAAGGCAAGATGGATAAGATGATCAAGGACCATACCAATGCCCACAACGACTACCTCGATGCCCTGGTCAAGCGCGGCATCACCGGCGTAATGGCCTTGCTCGCCCTCTTCCTCGTTCCGCTGACCCTGTTCGCCCGCAGCGTGCGCCATAGTGCCGCCCCAGCGCAGCCATACGCGCTGGCGGGCGTAATACTGTGCACCTGCTACATGATTTTTGGCCTGACAACGAGCTCGCTCACCCTAAATATCGGCATCATCATGCTGGCCTTCCCGATGGTGATACTGTGGGCCATGCTGCGCCATCAAGAGCGCACTTCCTGAGTTCTTTTTCCGCCTAGCCGTTTTTGCTGTCTCCTGCAAGGAATCGTACCGATGCTCACGCCCGACCTGAAGCGCCTCACCGCGCTGCACGCGCCGTATAAAAAACACCTGGCCCTGGCCCTGCTGGCAATGGTCGTCACGGCGGCAACGGAACCATTGTTGCCGTATGCGCTCAAATTATTGCTCGACAATGGATTCGGCGGCAAAGTCAATTTTTCCTTCTGGCTCGTACCGCTGATCGTCATCGGTATCTTTGCCATGCGCGGCGCATCGACGTTTGCCAGCAGCTACCTGATGAGCTATGTCTCGACACGCATCCTCAACGAATTACGGCGCCGCATGTTTGCCAGCATGCTGAGCCTGCCCATCGACTTTTACAACACGCATACGGTCGGCAAAGTCATCAACTCGATCATGTTCGAGGTGCAACAGATCATCGAGATGGTGACCAAGGTGTTTACCTCCATCGTGCGCTCCTCGCTGACCGTGCTGGGCCTGCTGGCCTGGCTGCTGTACCTGAACTGGGCACTGACTCTGGTAACCCTGGTGCTGCTGCCAGTGCTGACCATCGTCGTGCGCACCACGGGCAAGCGCCTGAAAAAGCTCAACCGCGACTCACTGGCCGTCAATGCCGAGCTGACCCAGGTCATCGAGGAAACCACGCGCGCCCAGCAAGTGATCAAGATTTTCGGCGGCCAGGACTACGAAAAATCGCGCTTCGAGGAGCGCGCCGAACAATTGCGCCGCTACAGCATGCGCATGACCACCACCTTTTCCGCCACCGTACCCATTACCCAGGTGATCACGGCCGCCGCCGTGGCCCTGGTCATCGTGATGGCACTGTTCCAGTCGGAGCAGGGGCAGATCACCGTCGGCGGCTTTGTTTCCTTCATCACGGCCATGCTGATGCTGCTGACACCGTTGAAACAGCTGGCCGAAGTCAACGGCCCCCTGCAGCGCGGCATGGCCGCCGCCGAGGAAGTCTTCCTGCTGATCGACAAGACGCCGGAACGCACGGGCGGCAAGCCGCTCGCTGGCCGCTGCAGTGGCCGCATCGAGTTCAAGGATGTGAGCTTTGCCTATCCAGGCCATCAGGAACCGGCCTTGCAACACATCAACCTGAGTATTGCACCGGGACAGACGGTGGCCTTTGTCGGCATGTCCGGCGGCGGCAAGTCCACCCTGGTCAGCCTGCTGCCAGGCTTTTACTCGGTCACCGGCGGACAGATTCTGCTCGATGGAGAAAATATCGATGATATTGCCCTGACCAGCCTGCGCAGCCAGATCGCCATGGTCAGCCAGCAGGTTGTGCTGTTCGACGATACCCTGGCCGCCAATATCGCGTATGGCGACGCGGCGCCGGACCGGCAGCGCATCGAAGCGGCAGCGGCCGCCGCCTTCCTGTCCGACGTGATCGATGGCTTGCCCGACGGACTGGAAACGCGCCTCGGCGACAACGGCTCGCGCCTGTCCGGCGGCCAGCGCCAGCGCGTGGCCATCGCCCGCGCCATTTACAAGGATGCCCCCATCCTGATCCTTGATGAAGCCACCTCGGCACTGGATACGGAGGCGGAACGGGCCGTACAGGCGGCGCTGGAGCACCTGATGCAAGGCAGAACGACATTAGTTATTGCTCATAGACTATCAACAATTGAACGTGCGGACCGTATCGTGGTATTGTCACATGGGAAAATAATGGAAACCGGCAGTCACCAGCAATTATTGGATGCCAATGGCGCGTATGCCAATCTGCATCGCCTGCAATTTTCCCAACAAGTGGTTTGATACCATCGAATGAATACCTGAAATCGTACTGATACATGACGCCTTTGATTCCCGCCGAACTTCTACAAAAGTCGGACAAAATTCTTTTCATCGCCCACCTGGCGCTGGGAGACTTCACCTACCTGCAAAACGGCTTCCGCGCCTTTGCCGCGGCCTACCCCCATATTCAGATCCACCTGTGGGTCGACGAAGTCCGGCGCACGTCCGACGCCAGACAGTGGGAGGGCTTGCGTACTTATTCACTGTACGATTGGGTCGAGCAATCGGGCCTGTTCGCCAAGATCTACCGCAAGACCTACAGTCCGGCGCTGTACGAAGAGTCACTGCACGAAGCCCAGGCGGAGCATTATCCCGTCGTCGTCTCGCTGGCCCACGTGCGGCC
Organism: Janthinobacterium sp. TND4EL3; assembly: GCF_900156175.1. Lineage (GTDB taxonomy): Bacteria > Pseudomonadota > Gammaproteobacteria > Burkholderiales > Burkholderiaceae_D > Janthinobacterium. The sequence goes on along the minus strand of NZ_FTMV01000005.1, from coordinate 171,988 downwards.
GCAGCAGTATGCGGACCTCGCCCGCAACATCAGCCCGAACGGACTGGTGATCGGCACGCGCAAGCCATTCAGCCCGCTTCGCCCCTGGCATTATCTCGCCTACCGCAAGATCGACGCCGTGCTGGCGTCATATGCCGGGCAGGACGCAGGCGAGCACCATATCAGCAGCGTGTATGCGGACTGGTTCCATCAATTGACGGGACTCGATATCCCCGTGGCCGATCGCTATCCCTTCGTCCACATTCCAGAGCACGCCTTGCAGCAGGCGCAGGAACAGTTGGCTACATGGGGCTTTGCGCCGCGCCAGGGGCCGCTCGTACTGCTGAATCCGTTCGCCAAATCGCATAAACGCGGTTGGCCGCTGGAGCGCATTACAGAACTGGTCGCGCGCATGCAAAAAATGCCGAAATGGCAGCACGCGTGCTTCCTGATCAATGCCATGCCGCAGGAACTGGCCAAGGTAAACGCCGTCGTGCAAGCGCATGGCTTGCCGCGCACGCAAGCCTTCAGCGCCGTCGACAACTTTTTCCAGCTGCCGGCCATGCTGGCACAATGCGACCTGATTATTTCGGTGGAAACGTCGATCATGCACCTGGCGAACGCCGTGCATGTGCCCGTAGTGGCGCTGATGCGCAAGAAAAACCCGGAATGGGCGCCCTTCGACAGCGCCAACAGCACCGTGATCACGGTGGCGCGGCGCAGCGACTGGGTCAAAGCCATCTCGGTCGATCAGGTATTGCAGACGATCGCGTAGACAGCTCTTGCGCGGCTAGCCGGCGCCGAGCATGCTGAGACGCACCAGGTCAGCCACATTATCAACACCCAACTTGTCCATCAACCTGGCCTTGTGCACTTCCACGGTACGCACGGAAATACCGAGCGCCGGGGCAATGTCACGGTTATGCTGCCCCGTCACCACCAATTGCATCACTTCCCGCTCACGCGGCGTCAGGGCGAGCAGCAAGGCCTGCCCCTCGGCCTGACGCAACAATTGGCCGCGCGCATGCGCCTCACGCGAAAATGCTTCCTCGATGGCGGCCAGCAGCTTGTCGTGGTCGAACGGCTTTTCCAGGAAATCGCTGGCCTGCGCCTTGAACGCCTGGCGCGCCAGAGCCACGTCGCCATGTCCCGTGATGATAATAATAGGCAACATGCAACCGAGTTCCAGCAGACGGCGCTGCAGGCTCAGGCCATCCATGCCCGACATGCGGATATCGATCAGCAGGCAGCCGGCCCACTCACGCCGCCAGCTGTGCAGAAAATCCTCGCCGCAGGAAAACAGGGCAGTTCGGTAGCCGCGCACTCCCAGCAGCAAACCCAGCGCATCGCGCACGGCGGGATCGTCATCCACGATAAACACCGTCAAGTTACTTGTCACCATACTCTCCTGTAGCCGCCGCACTGACGCGCGCCAGGGGCAAGACAAAACGAAAAATACCATGCTTGCCCACTTCAGCCCATAGCTGGCCACCATGCGCTTCGACAATAGCACGGCTAAGCACCAGGCCCAGTCCCAGGCCGCTGGCCTTGGTCGACACAAAGGGTTCGAACAGGCGCGCCGCCAGGCTATTGGAAATGCCCGGCCCGCTATCTTCCACGGACAACCGCAACCGCCCGCCCTCAAGCCGCTCGGCTGACACCGTGATGCGGCGCTGCCCGCGCGGCTGGCCCAGCACAGCCTCCTGCGCATTGGCCAGCAGGTTACGCAGCACCAGTTCGATCTGCAGGCGGTCGGCATTCACGGCCAGCGGCGAGGGCGGCGCCAGCACCAGTTCGATGCCATGCTCATGGAACAACGGCGCAAACTGGCGCGCCATGCCATCGACCAAGGCGCTCGCCTCCACCGCTTCGAGCTGCATCGCGCCCGTACGGAAAAAATCACGCAGGCGGCGCACCACTTCAGCGGCCCGTCCCGATTCGACGATCATATGGCCGACTGCGCTTTGCAGCAAGGCGCCGCTCTCGCCCCGTTCCAGCAGGTATTCGCACGCCTTGCCATACGTCGACAAGGCCGTCAGCGGCTGATTCAGCTCATGCGCCAGGGCGGCCGCCATCTCGCCGGCGGCCGCGAGGCGCATCGTGTGCTTGAGTTCGTCGGCCACCTGGCGTATTTCGTCGACGACAATGCCGATAAAAAAACCCACCAGCGCCAGCACCGCATCGAGCATCTGTAATTCATAGAACTGGATATCGACCGCATGCGACCATTTCACGAGGGTGATGATGCAAAGTTGCAACACGAACACGGCCAGTACGGCGCCATACAAACCCTGGCGCGACGCGGCCCAGATCACGGGGAGAAACAGGAAATAGAAATGCTTGTATTCAGAACGTACGATGGAGCCAAAGACGCTCCACAGCACGAAGCTGGCCAGAGCCAGATAGGCCAGGGTTTCCCAGTGCCAAACAGCTGTACGCAGGCGTTCGCGCCCCCGCTCACTGAACAGCACCCAGATCAGCGGCATCGAGACGACCATGCCTACCGTGTCGCCGATGCCGAAACGCCATACTGCCGTCACCCACTCGCCGGCGGGGATACGCCCGGTCAGCGACAGCAGCGAGATATAGCCAAAGGCGTTGAACATGGTGCCGAACAGGACGATGGCGACCCAGGTGACCAGGCGGCGCCGGCTATCGAAGATATCGCTGCTGCTAAAACTGCGGCGCAGGGCCGTGCCGATACCACCATAGCCGAGTACCAGCCACGCCGAGCACAGCAAGGTCAACGGCAAGCCGGCGGGCATGCCGCGCACCAGCACCTCGCCTGCCAGCAAGGCAATAAACCACGGCAGCGCCGCCTTGCGGCCATGGATCAGCCAGAAAACCAGGCCCAAGGCAGGGTCGGGATTCCATGGCGTGATGTTCAATCCATACATCGGATCGATATAAGTGGCCCAGTCAAACAGCAGATACAGGCCGATGAAGGCGGGATACTGCAGGTAGGGGGAATGGATACGGTGCATAACGGTGTTTTCTGGCTGTCCCGCATTATGCATCGCCGTCGTGCGTCACGCCATGCTATCTTGCGTTATATGCACACATGATAATATTCACACAACATCCATGCACAATACCTCAAGCATCGGGGCCCAGCGGCAGCCTCACCTCCACCAGCAAGCCCAGGCCACCGTTGCCGCGATGCAACTGGATCGTCCCGCCATGCTGGCGTATCACCGAAGCAACGATGGACAGGCCCAGGCCGCTGCCAGGCTGCGCCTGCTGGGGCGCACGGAAGAAGCGGTCGAACACGCGTTCATACAGGGCCGGGGCGATGCCCGGTCCCTGGTCGGCTACATGCAGTACCGCATGGCCCCGCTCCGCATGCAGCGATACCGTCACGCTGCTGCCACGCGGGCTGTACTTGATGGCGTTTTCCACCAGGTTGTCGATCAGTGAGACCAGGCTTTCACGCTGGCCTGGCACGCGCAGCGACACGCTGGACTGCAACTCCAGCTCGATGCCGCCCGCTTGCGCCAGACCGGACAGGGCCGCCAGGCGATCTTGCAACAAGGTATCGAGCGCCTGCAGCCGGAGTTGCTCACCCGCCTCCGCCTGCACCTCGCTGCGCGTCAGCTGCAGCAACTGGCCCACCAAACGCGCGGCCCGGTTACCGCTGTTCAGGATGCCGTCCAACAACTCCTGCTGGCGTGGATCATGCGTCTGGCCCTGCAAGGCCTCGACGTTGACGCGCATGGCCGCCAGCGGAGTACGCAGCTCATGCGTGGCGTCCGCGATGAAGCTGCGCTCGCGCGCGGCGCTCGTGTCGACACGTTGCAGCAGCGCATTGATGTTGTCGACCAGCGCCGCCAATTCGCCGTGCGGCGGCTTGAACGTCAGCGGACGCAAGTCCTGCGGCCCACGCGCCGCCACCTCCTGCGCCACCTTGCGCCACGGGCGCATGGCCAGGCGGATCGACAGCCAGGCCGGCAACAGCAGGAAAGGCAAACTGATTAGTAACGGCAGCAGGTAGTAACCACGTGAATTGATGGTGACGAAGAATTGCCAGGCACCGCCCGCCTCCAGTACGGTCACGCGCGTGGCGCCCTCGGCCAGGCTGCGGCTGCGCCAGGCCTGCCCTTTGACATACACCACTTCCATCTGCTCGGGGCCGGCGCTGCGGATGCCACTGGGCGCATCGGGCGACTTGTAGACCAGCTTGCCGTCACGCCAGACCAGGATGCGCGGCGCCAGTTCCGGCACCTGCCCCGTTTCAAACTCCTCGCGCAAGGCTACATCTATTGCGCGCAGGCTTTGCTGCTGACGCTGCGGCTGGTCGGCCAGGTTGTCGGCCACACTGATGATGGCGCGCAGCACGCCGCGGCTCACATTGCTCGCTTCGCCCGTGCCCTCGATCAGCACATAGGCGACAGCCAGGCTCCACAGCACGGTCAGCATCAGCATTTGCGCCATCATCAGGCGGCGTACCAGCGTGGGGCGCCACAATATCTGCCAGAAACGTCCCATCATGCGCCGGTACCGGGCTGAGCGGAGGTTTCACCGTGCTGGTCGATGACATAGCCGACGCCGCGCACAGTACGGATATAGCCTTCGCCTATCTTGCGGCGCAGGTTACCCATATGCACATCGAGAGTATTGCTGGCATTGGCCAGCCCGCCCGGCAGGATATGTTCTTCCAGCACGCGGCGCGTGATGACGCGGTTGGCGCGCATCAGCAAGGTTTTCAGCAAGGCATATTCACTGGCCGTCAGTTCCACCGGGCGCCCGTGTACGCTGACCCGGCGCGTGGGTACTTGCAGCAGCAAGCCGCGCAGCTCGATGGTGTCGCCGTCGAAACCGTAGCTGCGGCGCGCCAGCGCACGCACGCGCGAGAGCAGCTCGGCCAGCACGAATGGTTTCACCAGATAATCATCGGCGCCGGCGTCCAGGCCACGCAAGCGCTGTTCCAGGGTATCGCGGGCGCTGAGGATCAGCACAGGCAGGCGGGCTGCCCGCAATCTGGCCAGCAGGTCGAGGCCATCGCCGTCGGGCAGGCCCAAGTCCAGCAGGACCAGCTCACAACTGTCATGTTCCAGGCTGCGCGCCGCATCCTCCAGGCTGCGTACCCACACCACTTGCATGCCCTGGTCGCGCAACGCGATACGCACGCCATTGCCCAGGTCCATATCGTCTTCAATCAGCAGTATCTTCATGATGAGTATTAAACCACCGCAAGCTGAAGAATGGGTAAAGAAGCGCTCTTCATGCAATCTTAATAAAAGGCTCATTTTTCCTTCATGACACAGGCCGATACTGGCCACAGTCAATCGAGCCACTCCGGCCTCGGTTCTCCACCTGACGGAAAACTCCATGCACGCACCTACTACCCTGTTGACCTCGCTGGCACTGGCCTGCGGCCTGACCTTGAACCCGTTGGCCGCAGCTGCAGCCGAGCCTGTCTCAGAAAATGTCTTCACCATCGGCGGCGGCGTTGCCGCCGTGTCCAGCTATTCCGGCTCCGACAAGCTGTCCGCCTCGCCGCTGATCATTCTCGACTACGCCATGGCCAATGGCCTGTTCATCAGCACCTCGCGCGGCATCGGCTACGGCGGCCAGGCCGGCCCCTTCAGCTACAGCGCGGCGCTGGGCTACCGGGGCAACCGCGAGGACCACAAGCGCAAGGGCGTCAATGGCTGGGGCGGTAGCGATTTCCTGAAGGGCATGGGCGAAGTCAAGGGCAACGCCAGCGCCCTGCTCAATGCCGCCTACTCTCCCATGCCAGGCCTGTCGCTGAGCGTCGCGAGCGACATTCCCCTGTCAAATCGCGAAAATGGCGCAAACATGCATTTCGGCGCCAGCGGCCAGGTCTACGGAAGGGCCGACGCCAAGGGCGTGCAGCAGGACAGCGTGACCATCAGTGGCCAGCTGGGCTGGGGCGAGCGCAAATACGTGCAGACCATGTATGGCGTGACGGCGGCTCAGGCGGCGAAGACCTCATTCAAGCAATACACGCCCAAGGGCGGCTTCTATGAGGCGCAGGCCACCGTCAACTGGGAACACCGCATCGACGCCCGCTGGGGCGTCAATACCTTGATCGGTGTCGAGCACCGGATGGGCGACGCGGCCAAGAGCCCCATCGTGCAGCGCAAGACATCGCCCATCGGTGCCGTGTATGTCACCTACCGCTATTAAAACAGGGGAGGCATAAGGGGAACCCGTACGCTGTTTCGCCAATTTACAGGGCATGAGGGCATGGATAACATGACACGGTTTTCCTTCCACTGCCGCCCTGTCCATGCCTGCATCGCGCCTTGCCCCGCAACGTACCCACGCCCCCGACAGCGCCGCGGACACTTGCGGCCAGCCGGGCCAGGCGACGCTGCAGCTGCTCCTGCCCGTCAAGCGTACCAGCGACATCATCTATGGTGCGCGCTACGCCCGGCGAATGCAGGAATGGGGCATCAAGGTCCGCGTCAGCCTGTTGCACGTGACGCCGGCGCCATCCCGCCAGACGGAGGGCGTACCGCAACAGAGCGCCGGTGACGGGGTAGGCAGCATGCTCGATGCAGCCACACAACAGATGATGCACGAGGCGGGCCTTTACCTGAGCCGTTCGCGTATCGATTTCAGCACCCACATTTTCGCCGGCGAGTTGCTGTTCACGATACTCGATACGGCCGAACTGCTGGGATGCCATGAAGTGATCCTGCCAGCGCACAGGCACAGCACCTGGCCACGCCATTTTTCGGGTGGACTGGCGGGAAAACTGGCGCGTGGCAGCCGCGGCACCACCATCCTGCTGGCAAACCACGAGGGCGTCAGCAGCCCGGTACCCGTCTGAACCGAAACGATTCAGACGTTCTTCCTTTATCATGGACATGCGCACGATGATGCCAACTATTACCTTGTCTGACGGCTTGATGGCGATGCCGAACGGCATACGCCGCTGGCGTGAACTGCTTAAACTGCATCTGCGCGCCGGCGTGCAGCAGCGCCAAACCCGCCGCTGGCTACAACTGCTGAACTCGCATCCGGTTTTTCATGAGCTGGTACAAGCCTATCCGCACATGATCCATAAGGTTTACCGCCCTTACCTGAGCCTTACGCTGAACTGCCGCCAGCGCGTGGAGTTGCTGGCCGAACACTACCACTTCATCTTGCAGCAGGGCTGGGGCAAGCTGATGATTCAGGCGGCCCGGGGTCCTGTTCGCCTCGGCACGGTACACGGCAAATCGGGCGCTCCCTACCACCTGCAACTGTGTTCGCTGCATCCCATGGATCGCGAAGGCGAAATGGTGCTGCAACTGATGGACGACAACGACGTGCTCTATTCGATCGCCTTCTCCTTCTTCGGCAGCCAGCTGCATGCCACCCTGGGCGTGAGCGTCGGCTGTGTGCAAGGCCCGAAGGGGCAGGAAAGCGTGCACCGCGTGCGCGAGGCTACACGCGACCTGCATGGCATGCGCCCCAAGACCCTGATGGTGCGCCTGGTGCGACAGCTGGGACACGAACATGGCTGCCGTAAAATGATTCTTGTAGGCAACATCAATCGTGCCGTGCACCATTCCGCCAAGAAAGGACGTTTGTTCGCCGATTACAATGCGCTATGGCAGGAACTGACGGCGCAAGTACGACAGGACGGTGATTTTGAATTGCCATGCGAAAACCTGCCTGCGCCGGCGCTGGAAGAAATTCCTTCAAAAAAACGCTCGGAGGCGCGCAAGCGCCACGAGTTGACACTGGCGATGATCGCCAGCCTGCGCAGCGGCCTCGACTCCCATCGCTGCGCGGTCGGGTTTGCCACAGCCGGCGCTGCGGCAGCGGCCGCCGATACACGCCAATTTGCCGATCTCGACGACGACGATTACACCTCCGCCATCGCCTGATACGGGCTGGCCAGTGCACGACGCCCCGCCCCCGCGTCCCAAGCTGCCGCCATTGCCGTCCCCCCTTCTCCCCTGTAGCACAGTTGCACAATCCGTCTGGAGCATAATCCTGTTACGCTAGCACTATCGGCGGGCACCTCGGGTGCGCCGGTTCCCCCAACGCTTACCAGGAGGCATTCATGCGCGTAGACATCTACCGCCGGGCCGAGCACGACGGCATTTTTTCCTATCTCGCCGTGCCGGAAGGAAAACTCATTCCGGAAGAAGTGACCAATACCGACTGGCAACTCGAAGTGCGCGCCAGCGAAGTGGCCGACGATGCCCAGATCTTGCCCGACTACCATATCGACCACCCGCACCAGCAGATCGCCGCCAAGGGCTATGCGATCACGGGCCTGAAAGACATGTAAACGAAAAAAAAGCCAAACCCGAATGTCTGCGGTTTGGCTTTTGTTTTTCAGGCTGAGCGCTTGCCGGTCAGTATTCGACCGCCACCTCTTGCGCGCCCAGTACCTGCTCGAGCGCCGTCTGCAGCTCATCGGACGGCGCCACACGCCACGCGTCACCGAATTGCAGCACGCAACTGACGCCTTGCGGGCTGACCTTGGCGGCGATCGGCAATCCGTCCTCAGCCCGGTGCGGCATGATCACGTCGCTGATGCGCTTCATGTCCAGCGTCGTGGGCAGAGTCAGGCCCAGTTGCCGGCCGTATTGCACGCGCGCGGCGATGATGTCGAAGGCGCTCTCGGCAGTGATGCGCAAGCCACCCGAGAAACGGTCTTCCGACACCTTGCCCACGACGGCGAGGAATTCATCTTCCTTGAAGATTTTCCGGTTGGAATCGAACAATTCGCCGTACACCGTCACCTCGACGGTACCGCTCTTGTCGTCGAGGGTGACGATGAGGATCTTGCCGCGCTGCGTCATCTGCGTTCGCAAGCCCGTGATGACGCCCGCCATCATGCGCGGTTCGCGCGACGGCGACAGCTCCGACAGTTTCGTGCGCGCAAAACGGCGCGCCTCGGGCGCATACGAATCGAACAAATGGCCGGACAAATAGAAGCCCAGCGCGATCTTTTCTTCCGTCAGGCGCTGTTTATCCGTCCACACGGGCACTTTCACGTACTCGGGCGGCGCCACCATGTCGCTGTCGTCGCCGCCAAACAGGCTCACCTGATTCGCCGCCTTGGCCGCCTGGTCGGCGCACTCCATGGCAAAGGCCACGGAGGCGAGCAGGATGGCGCGGTCGACCTTCAGGCAGTCGAAGGCGCCGCTGCGGATCAGCGATTCGATGGTGCGGCGGTTGATTTGCTTTTTATCAACACGCTTGCAGAAATCGAACAGGCTCGTGAACGGGCCGCCCGCCTCGCGCGCCGCGATGATGGCTTCGATGGCGTTCTGGCCGGACCCCTTCACGGCACCGAGGCCGTAGCGGATCTGCGTGACCTTCTTGCCGCTGACGGATGGCGCCTCGCCGCTCGGCGTAAAGCGGTAATCGGATTCGTTGATATCCGGCGGCAACAAGGTCAACTTACAGATTTCCAGCGAGTCTTCCACCAGGATCTTGATCTTGTCCGTGTCGTCCATGGCCAGCGACAAGTTGGCGGCCATGAAGGCGGCCGTGTGGTGCGCTTTCAGATACGCCGTGTGGTACGACAGCAGGGCGTAAGCGGCGGCGTGCGATTTGTTGAAACCGTAGCCGGCGAACTTTTCCATCAAGTCGAAGATCTCGTCGGCCTTTTCCGCCGTCAAGCCATCTTTCGCCGCACCGGCGCGGAATATCTCGCGGTGCTCGGCCATCTCTTCGGCTTTCTTTTTACCCATCGCGCGGCGCAGCATGTCGGCGCCGCCCAGCGAGTAGCCGCCGACGATCTGCGCCATCTGCATCACCTGCTCCTGGTACACCATGATGCCGTAGGTTTCGGACAGAATCGATTCCGTGCGCGGATCGGGATAATCGAAACGTTCGCCGTGCTTGCGTTTGCAGAAATCGGGAATCAGGTCCATCGGGCCCGGACGGTACAGCGCCACGAGCGCGATAATGTCTTCGAAGCGGTCTGGACGCGCGTCTTTCAGCATGCCCTGCATGCCACGCGACTCCAGCTGGAACACGGCCACGGTCTTGGCCTTGGTCAGCAGGTCATACGACGGCTTGTCGTTCAGCGGCAACGTTGCCAAATCGAAATTAGCTTGCGCGGGATCGAGCTGCTTGATATAGCGCACGGCGCGGTCGAGAATCGTCAGCGTGGTCAAGCCCAAAAAGTCGAACTTCACGAGGCCGACGGCTTCCACGTCGTCCTTGTCATACTGCGACACGACGCCCGAGTCGCCGCCCTGCGTGTACAGCGGGCAGAAATCCGTCAGCTTGCCCGGGGCGATCAGCACGCCCCCCGCGTGCATGCCGATATTGCGCGTGATGCCTTCGACTTGCTGCGCCAGGTCCAGCAGCTGCTTGACCTCTTCCTCGTTTTCAAGGCGCTCCTTGAGCAGCGGCTCTTCCTCGATGGCGTCGGCGATCGACACAGGTTTGCCGGGCTTGAACGGAATCAGCTTCGAGATGCCATCGCAGAAGTTGTAGCCGAAGTCCATCACGCGGCCCACGTCGCGGATCGCGCCCTTGGCCGCCATGGTACCGAAGGTGGCGATCTGCGAGACCGCCTCCTTGCCATACAAATCCTTGACGTGCTGAATGACGCGGTCGCGCCCTTCCTGGCAAAAGTCAATATCGAAGTCGGGCATCGAGACGCGTTCGGGATTCAGGAAGCGCTCGAACAGCAGGTTGTATTGCAATGGATCGAGGTCGGTAATGAGCAGCGAATACGCCACCAGCGAACCGGCGCCCGAACCGCGGCCCGGACCGACGGGCACGCCGTTTTCCTTGGCCCACTGGATAAACTCGGCCACGATGAGGAAGTAGCCGGGGAATTTCATGTTACAGATCGTGTCCGTCTCGAATTTCAAGCGCGATTCATAGCGCGGACGCTCCTTTTCGCGGCGTTCGGGATCGGGATACAGCTGCAATAGCCGTTTTTCCAAGCCCGCCTGCGATTCGGCGACGAGGAACTGGTCGATTGTCATGCCGGGCGGCGTGGGGAAATTCGGCAGTTGCGGCTTGCCCAGGGTCAAGGTCAGGTTGCAGCGCTTGGCGATTTCCACGGAATTGGCCAGCGCGGCCGGCAAGTCGGCGAACAGTTCCTGCATATCCGCCTGCGACAGGAAGCGCTGGCTGTCATTGAAGCGCTTCACGCGCTTGGCGTTGGCCAGCATCTCGCCTTCGGCGATACAGGTACGGGCTTCATGGGCAATAAATTCCTCTGGGGAAATAAATTGCACGGGATGCGTCGCCACCACGGGCAAGCCCAGCTTGGCCGCCAGCGCCACCGCGTGGCGCACCTGCGCCTCCTGGTTGGCCTGGCCGCCGCGCTGGATTTCGATATAGAAATGGCCAGGGAAAATCTCGGCCCAGCGCTGCGCATTGCGCTCGGCCAGGGCCAGGTTGCCATTCTCGATGGCAATGCCGACATCGCCGAAGTGCGCGCCGGACAGCGCGATCAAGCCATTGGCCGCGCTTTCGCCCGGGTACAGGTCATAGGTATTCGTCGCCAGCGCCTGCAGCCACTCGATGCGCAGTTCGGCGCGGCCCTTGTACTGGTTGGTCAGCCAGGCCGTCGACAGCAGTTCGCACAGCTGCAGATAGCCCATGCGGTTCTTCGCCAGCAGCAGCAGGCGCGACGGTTTTTCGCGGTTGTCGTCATTCGTGATCCACACGTCGACGCCGACGATGGGCTTGATGCCCTTGCCGCGCGCTTCCTTGTAGAACTTGACCATGCCAAACAGGTTCGACAAATCGGTGACGGCCAGCGCCACCTGCTTGTCCTTGGCCGCCGCCTTGACCACGTCATCGATGCGCACCAGGCCGTCGACGATCGAATACTCCGAGTGCACGCGCAAGTGGACAAATGCGGGCCCTTGCGGGGCTTGCGGTGAACCTGCCGGAGCGCCGGCCTCTTGCATTACCATTTCCATCCTGTGTACCGTTTCGTGCAAAATTCAATGGGGTCTATTCTACCGCGTCGCGCGTGTGTACCGGGTATCCTGGCCGGCCTGTCGGGCTTATAATATCGGCTGTTCAGTCTAAGCCGATCGCCATCATGCAAGCCTTCACCCCAGCAACACCCGCCATTTCCGCCGCCGTCAGTCCGCCGGCCGCCACGTTTGTCAATATCGCCGCGTATAAATTCATCACGCTGGCCGATACGGAAGCCATGCGTCCCTTGTACCAGGAGCAATGCCTGGCGCTGGGTCTGAAGGGCACCATCCTGCTGACGCCGGAAGGCATCAACATGTTCCTCTCGGGCACGCGCGAGCATATCGACAACTTCCTCGCCTGGGTGCGCAGCGACGCCCGCCTGGCGGACCTGGAATGGAAGGAAAGCTTGTCGAATGAGCAATCGCACAAGCGCATGCTGGTCAAGCTGAAAAAAGAAATCATCACCATGCGTATGCCGCTGATCAAGCCGGAGCTGGGCCGCGCCCCGTCCGTCGACGCACACACGCTCAAGCGCTGGCTCGATGCCGGCGTTGACGATGCAGGCAAACCCGTGGTCATGATGGAAACGCGCAACGCGTTTGAAGTGGACGTGGGGACGTTCAACAACACACTCGATTACCGTATCGACAAGTTTACGGAATTCCCGGCCGTGGCTGCCGCCCACAAGGATGAACTGGAAGGCAAGACCGTGGTCACCTTCTGCACGGGCGGCATCCGCTGCGAAAAGGCCGCCATCCACATGAAGGAAATCGGCTACGACAGCGTGTACCAGCTCGACGGCGGTATCCTCAAGTATTTCGAAGAAGTGGGCGGCGAGCACTACACGGGCGACTGCTTCGTCTTCGACTACCGCACGGCCTTGAACCCGAAGCTGGAACCGACGGAAACCGTACAGTGCTTCGTCTGCCGCGCCGTCGTCACGCCGCGCCAGCAGCTGGCGCCCGAGTATGTGTATGAGGTGTCTTGCCCGCATTGCTACAATAAAAAATAGTCATGCGACAGTGTATGGGGCCTGACAATATTGCAGGATAAAAGCAGTACCGCGTGGTTTCATGTAAATACAATTGATCCATTCGCTGCCTTTACCCACGCCGTGCCCCCTACCTGACGCTATAATCGATGCCGGTCAAAGCAGCATGATTGCACACACCAAGCGAAATGTGTGCCTGGAATGCCCGGGCACGTTGATTCTTGGCCTCTAGCTTCAGCAAGGGCACCTTCATAATTGCAGGCCCGGGGGCATGAGTGAATCTTTTCCCTGTCATTCAACTGCTGCGTATATTGGACGCGGCAATCGGTTCGAAAATGCCAGCAGCGGCGACTTTTCATCAACGAGACATTGCATCACTACCGATTACCTATGACTTTAAATCACACCATTGCCGTAGTCATTCCAAGCTATCGCGTTACGCGCCATATTCTTGACGTCATCGCAGGCATCGGCCCGGAAGTGAGCCGGATCTATGTCGTGGATGACAAATGTCCGGATGGCTCCGGAACGCTGGTAAAGCAGAAATGCTCGGATGATCGTGTGCGGGTTATTGAACATAGCGAGAATCAAGGTGTCGGCGGCGCGGTCATGAGCGGCTACCAGGCGGCGATTGCCGAGGGCATTGATGTGATTGTCAAGGTCGATGGCGACGGTCAAATGGATCCGACATTGATAACTGACTTTGTTGCTCCCATTCTCAGCGGTGAAGCAGATTACACAAAAGGCAACCGCTTTTTCGACCTGGAGAAAATCAGGTCCATGCCGCCGATGCGTTTGTTCGGCAATGCCGTGCTGTCGCTGATGACCAAGCTGTCCTCTGGCTACTGGGACCTCTTCGACCCCACCAATGGTTTCACTGCAATTCATGCAGATGCAGCCCGCCACCTGCCCTTCAAAAAAATCAGCCGCCGATATTTTTTTGAAACCGATATGTTATTCAGGTTAAATACCATTAACGCCAAGGTGGTCGACATTCCAATGGATGCCAGTTATGGCGATGAAGTCAGCAATCTGAAGATTTCCAAGATCATTACCGAGTTCTTGCTCAAGCACGGACGCAACTTCTTCAAGCGGATTTTTTATAATTACTATCTGCGCAATATGTCGCTCGCCTCGCTTGAATTGCCAATCGGCCTGCTGATGCTGGTGGGTGGCGCCGTGTACGGTGGCTGGCACTGGTTCCTCTCCATGCAGGCCGGCGTCGAGACGCCAGCGGGTACAGTCATGCTCGCTGCCCTGCCGGTCTTGATGGGCATGCAATTGATCCTGTCCTTTGTCGCTTATGATATTGCCTCAGTGCCACGCCGGGCCATTCACAAAAAGAAAGTCAAGATTGCCAAAATTAATACATAAACTATGGCAACCGCAGATTGTCATTTATCTGCTTGGCGGCGTTCTAAGCGCGGTAGTCGACATCGGAATAATGCAGTTACTGATACTGGGGGGAGCGCATCCAGTCATCGCAACCACCTGCGGTTTCGCTCTGGGTTTGCTGGTGAATTACGCGTTCCACTTCAAGGTCACGTTCAAGAACCCGAAAAAAAATGGTTCTTTCATCCGCTATTTATGCGTCGTCTTGATGAACTATCTGTTGACGATCGGCCTGGTACAACTGGCACTGATCGCCGGCATCAATCCCTTGTACGGCAAGATCATTTCGCTACCGCTTGTGGCCGCAAATGGCTACATTTTGGGACGCATCTGGATTTTCAAGTAGGAACGCGCGCTGACTGATCTCGCATCGCGGCATAGGATCAGTCAGACAACGTTAGCTCATGAATGGCCTGGCACCTTAAAAGCGCGCACAGCCCGGCGTATATCGTTTTGTTCCGTTTGCAAACTCATACACGATGCACGTAGTCACACGACCATCGGCATGGTGCGCCTCCCATGTGCTCACGCCGGCACCGCCAGTAGATACGATGCGGGCAAGATGGTACGGCAACGGATCCAATGTGAAAAAGTGGTACTTGTTATCCTGAAGCACATCAAGCTGGAAAGGTACCGTCAACACTCTGCCATCCAGCGCCGTCAAGACGAGACCGGCGCTGCCGGGATTGTCCCTAGCGTAGGTCCCAAACATGATGCCGATGCGCTTTAACGATTGCGGAATGCTTTTTTGCTTTTCGTCAAATTGAATTGTAATCGCCTGATCAGCGCTCAAGGCAGGACTCGGATGAATAGGCAACGATAGCAATTCAGTCTCCTGGATGCCCATGTAATAACGACTGATGAGGCTACGCGCCGTTTCCGACATCGAATAAAGTCCGACAACAAAAACCAGCAGCAACGCCAATTTACGCTGCCACCCCTCATTTAATGCCGCCTCACCCGAAATGGCATACGCTAGCATGGCGACCGGCACCCAAAAATACCTTCCCTGCACGCCATTGATAATGGATGCAGGGTGTGGAGTCCAGCTCACCAGCAAAGCAAAAAAGATCAGCAGAACGGATAAGCCCGCGCAAATGGCCAGGGCCATCCTGGGGCGCATGCTTAGCCGTAGTGTTTTGACGGAAATCGACAGCACCGCTATCAGGCCAAACATCCAGGTCAGAAAAACATACACGCCTGTTCGAAATGGCGTATCGAGCCAGCCAAGAATGCCCAGGAAGGACTCGCGATAGAAACGCTGCAAGTCCGACGATGAGAGCGTGGCAACCAATACTTCAAAATAACTCCATGGATGCTTGACGTAATACGCAACGATGCTGCCAGTCGAGGCGCCCAGGTTCGCGCGGTGATCGACTGTGGTCTTCATCGCCAGAATGATCCAGCCAAAAATAAACACCGTGGTCAGCGCAAAAATCAGCCATCTCCGTTTATGCGTCACATAGCGGCAACTAAGTAGCAGCAGCAGTAGCATCGGCAGCAAATGGACACGGCAACTGATCAAGATGGCAATGCACAATGCAAAGACATAAAAAATCCAAGCCGCCGCTTTTTCCCGGTCCACCGACAAGCGCAAAAAGGCCGAAATACAAAATATCGCTAGCGCATTCGAGAATGCGTCGAGTGTCGCCGATGAAAATTGAAACAGGCTCATAGGCAAAACAAGCATTGCAAGCAGCAATGGGTTCGTTGGAAACAAACGCAATGCCAGTACCAGGACGCCCGCCACAGCAAACAAGACAAAAAGCCGCGCCAGACGGTACGAGGCATCCACGCTCATGCCAGTTCGTTCGCCGATAGCCAGGCCGAGCGCCTGCGGCAGATATACTAAGGGGAAATAGACAGCCGACCCGGGGGCAGGTGTGTATTCCTTCTGACCGTTCCATTGGATATCCAGCGCAGCATCCGATTTCTCAATGGATAAACGCCGGTCGCGTGCGGAAGGCAAGTTCGCATAAACGCCGATATATGCGCCCAAGCCACCGTCGATGTAACCACCGGACTGCTGTCCTTCGGGTGCATCAAGCAGGATTGTTCCATGAGATAAGAAGTAAGCACGTTTGACATGCTCAAACTCATCCGGGGACTGGAACGGAGGAATCAGGGCAGACATGAAGGTGCCTGCCACCAAAAAAAGTAGCACAATCCACATGGCCGGCACAGCCAACAAGCCGCTACCACCGCCTGTGCGCCTCGCATTGATTTCATTGCGGTTGTCGGACAAAACGTCTCCTGCGATCAAATTATTAGAGTAGTACAAACACGGCTGCCATTGCGCAGTTTGCAAGGGACATGCGGATTTGGCGCCCATTGACTCGTCCTGCCAGGCGAAATCCGTGCTTCGCGGGACAGGAAAGGGGGATACCGGCAGTGTGCTCACCGGCCCGACGGCTATTCCATCGGAAGCGGATTTTCGCCCAGGGCATTAAATTCAGCCGCACTGATTTCCAGCACCATATCCGGCGTATAGCCATTTTTATGCAGCCAGGCGGTGTTGCTGATCCAGCGCCGCTGGCCATCCTGCACCAGGAACCAGCCATCCTTTTTGCCACCGTTACTTGGTGGCTGGCGCACTATTTTTCCTTCATAAATGACCGGTGGCATGATCGCACGCGCTGGGGGAACTTCGCTGGCGTCCCCGCAACCTCCCAGCGCCAGAAGCAGCGACATACCGTAGACAATAGCTATTGCCGGATATGATGGCCGCATGGTCAGGCAGGCTTTGCCGCAGAAAACTTCAGGCCGAATGGCGTTCTGTCCAGAAACGACGCAGGCGGATTCAGCATGAAATCTGCCACTGCGCCCAGACTGACGTCCCATCCCGACAAGGTATTCTGAATGTGGTGGGCGGCATTCCGCCGCACGGCGGCCGTCTCCTCGTAATGATCGAGGGCATAGGCCAACGTAGCGGCGATGTTCGAGGCCGTTGGGGGTGCCAGGAAACAGTTTTCTCCATCCTTCAGCAGCCAGGTATTGGCCGCATTGTAGTTGGTCACGACGGTGGAACCACAAGCCATCAGCTCGAACGGTAAATAGGATGGATGTTTCGTCATCATCATGACAAAGCCGACATGGCAGCTGCGGTACAGATCACCTGTTGCCGCATACGGCAACATGCCCACACTGGTCACCATGCCACCCAGGCCATATTGCTCGGGATTCCAGCCTGTTCCGGCGCAAATGATTTCCACGCGATCCCCCTGCTCCTGCTTCAGGCGTGTCAATGCAGCCGCAGCCAATTCAAAGCCGTTACGCGGCGTGCCCGGACGGGCATAATAGAACAACCGTTTTGGCGCCGCCGGGCGCTCTTCCTTTGGCGGATAAAAAACCGTCTGATCGATACTTGGCTGCAGTATGACAGCGCAGCCGCCATAATCGCGCTCGTATATTTCCTTGAGCGTTTGCGTATTGCAGATGCCATAGAAGCCGAAATGATAGGTCAACTCGGTCTGGGCATAGGTACTTCCGGCTGGATAGAACGCCGGCTCGAAATCCTGGATCATATAGAATTTATAACCGGTGTTTTGCACACCCAGCAAGACATACGCGGTCGTCCACAGCGTCGCGACCGAGTAGTCGGAAGCGGGGATCTCGTTGATCGCCTTGGCGGAATTGAGTACGATCAACTCAGCCTGCTCCAGTGTGGGGAAAGCACTGACCACTTTCGCCTTCATTTCGCTTTGGCTGGCATCGCCGCAAATCAAGAAACGCTGTTTCATGCCCTGCAGGCGCTGCAGGCTTTCCGCCAGGCGCAAAATCGTCATGACGCCACCATAAAACGGGCTGTCGAACTGCGGCAAATACCAGTTGCACACACGGTCCTGTATTTTGGCCGCGATACGCTCAGGATGTTGCTGTGGTGTGCGCAAATGCTCTGGCGCGCAGTCGATGATGCGCGCCAATTGCAGCGCGTCGCGCGTATAGCCTGACCAGGTCGAGTCATTCAGGATGACTTCCGTGCCAAGCACACGTTTGGCAACTTTTCGTACTACGGATTTAATTACTTTTTTCATGAATGCAACCTGAGCGGACTGACTTGATCAAAAGCGGGATTGAAATACGGATCGGAATGATAAAGCTTGCCATCATTCGGCCATTGTGATTCCGGCGACTGGCTGAAAAACACTTTCGCGAAAGGATTGACCAGGCCGCGCTGGCCCGTCAGCGTCAGCGCCATGCAAAATTGCTCAAAGCCGCTGCCGCTCAACGCGACGTCGACAAGGCTGTCGAGCGCCATATGCATGGCACCGGACTTCATCGCCATCGCGTAAGGCGATGCGGCGCGGCTATTCCGATACCAGAGCGGACCGCCAAACCAGCCAAACGAATACAAGGGGCTGCCATGAAACATTGGCGCTGAACGATGGTCGTCGCTAACGACGCGCCCGGCTTCGTAAACAGTATTGTCTGGATTCAAGGCGATCGCGCTGGTCCACGCGATTTCATCATGCTCTTCCACCCATGCGGTCAGCTCGGTGAACATGGTGGCGGAATAATCGCTGGCACGGCCATCGAGCAAGACGATCACCTGCTCGGGGGGCACTTCCTTGAGGACGTTCAGGGCCTGGCGCCAGTCGGGCGCATCCACGGCACTGAACATAAATCGCGCATTCCAACCCTGGCAAGCCTTGAGTACTTGCTGAAGATTTGCACTACGGCACACGACATGAATATTGCGCACCTGAGCTAGGTGATTGCAGCGCAACACGTTCAGGGCCGTCAATAATTGCTCCGGCGTGCCACTTTGATAAATTACCACGTCGTTCGTGATGGTCTTGTTCGGCCAGTGGATATGGAACAGCCCGTCGCGTGTCGGCATGGCAGTCGCTGGCAAACCCTTGCGCCGGAAGTAATTTTGCTGCACGCGCAACTGCCCCATGGCCGCATAGGGTTTCGCGGCGAGACCTGTGGCCGTCGATGTCGGCAAAATACGCCAGTGGTACAAAATAGACGGTATCCGAGCGACATGTTTGGCCTTCTCTATGACACGGAAGAAGATATCCCAATCCTGTGCACCATCCGTTTCTTTGTGCCAACCACCAATGTCACGGATCAAGTGCGTCCGCATGACATTCAGATGCGTTAGGTAGTTTACCGAATGCATCATCTCGGGACTCCACTCCGGCTTGAACAGGGCATTCATGCGCACGTACCCATCGGCTGTCATCGAATCCTTGTCCGAATAGATGAAGTCTGTCTCAGGCGCTGTCTGCAACAGCTTTGCCACTTCATAAAACGCCCATGGCGTCAGCGTATCGTCATGGTCGAGCAATGCGACATATTCCCCGGTCGCCAGTTCCAGCGCCGCATTCGAATTGCCGGATATACCGGCATTCTCCGGCAAGTAGGCGACTTTGAAACGGAGATCGTCAGCAGTCACTTCCTGCAACCAGCGCCAACCGTCGAGATCAGGGGAGTCCGCCCACACGATACAGGCTTCCCAGTTCGCATACGTCTGCTCACGCAGGCAGCCCAGCGTCTCGGACAGGACGTCACGCGGCACCTTATAAATGGGAATGACGACACTGATGAGAGGACGATAGCCAAACGCAGCCGATTCCAGCGCCTGCGCCTGCAAGGCAACCTGGTCTGGTTCGTGCTCGGCGATCCACGCTTCCAGTTGCGGATGATCCGTTCTTGCACGTGGCAAGTTGCTGTCTTCCGCGCGGGCGCCATGTGCACTGTGCTGGTACTGCGCCTTCTTGCTGGAAAACATGGAGCGCAGGCGCAAGCCGGCGACCCGCGTCGCTTCCCCGGGCCCGGCCACCGCAACCTTGGTGGCAAAGCGGACACCGAAGGTCACCATTTTTCCACGGCGGCTTTGTATCGGTGCCAGTTTGCCACGCAGGCCAGTAATCCGGCGGCCCAGCTTTGCGCCAAAGCTCGACGCTTCCTGCGTCAGACGAAACACTTCCGCATTCAAGAAATTGCGTTGATATTCCAAATTACCAACATGCGTCTGCACATCCGCCAATTGCGCCTCCGCTTTGGCGAAGGCTTGCTTGAGTTCCTGAGCTGCCGCCATATCGGCACGCAATTCATTTAGATGGGCATCGCGTGCGGCAAGCTCCGAGCGCAACCGCGACATTTCAAGTGTGTCATCGGCAATTTTCTGCTCCAAGGCATGCTGTGCCTGAACGGCCTCATCCATACGCTCTTTCGCCTGCCGAGCGGAAACATGCAGCACAAGCATTTGCTGCTGGTAACCGACCGCATCCAGATGGGCCGAGCGCTGTAATTCGCTACGCTCTTGCAGTGCGGGGCGTATGCTGCCCGCCGTCGTAACCGGCTCAGGCAGGTAAGACCAGACGTTATGCGTCTGCTTCAGCGCCGTACCGTAACTCCGGTGGTAAGTCTTGACATTCGAGGCAACCAGCTCATCTTCGCCAATGATAACGCGCTCACCCAGCACATTGGCTTGCGCCGGCGCCTTATGGATAACACAGATAGAATTAATGAATTCGACCGAATGGATCTGACCCAGCATGACTTCGTCAAAATGCACCTGATACTGCTGAGCAAACATTGCCAGCAGGTCAGCACGCGAATTTGCGATGCCCCAATGCTCATAGTTAACGATGTCTGCCAGCAACTTAAAGAAGTTGATGGAAGACGTCGGATCCACCAGGCCGCCTTCAAATTCGCTCCAGTAACTGCAATGCAAATCTTCCGCGACGAACACTCCCCCCTGCTTCAAATATGGGAAGTAACGGACAAACGACTTAACGATATCAGATGAAAGGTGCGAGCCATCATCAATAATAATGTCAAATGCGCTAGCATGCGAAATAATTGTCTGTTCTGTCTCGTCCTGGTTGGCATCCGCCGTAACAACTACGATCCGCGGATCGTCATAACGCAAGCGTGCACATTCCGGGTCGATATCACAGCCAATAAATTTTTCCGCATGCGGGAAAAACTTGGACCATATTTCCAATGAGCCACCATTTTGGATGCCGATCTCCAGCATCGCAATTTTACTGCTGCGGTATGGTCCGAATATGCGGTCATATTCACGCAAATACAAAGACCATTTATCCGACACTTTGCCGTGATGCTCAAAATACATCTGCTGTAAGGATTTATTGTTCATTTGCAACTTTTAAGACGACGTGTTCAAAAGGTAGGCCAACCAGTCCCCAGCGTATCTTGCTGGAACTAACCGTCAGCACAAGGATATCGTGCAAAAAGTGATGCTGGATATTGTCATACAAAGTCCCGGTGGCAGCCGAGGCCATCACGGCATATTCGCCGTTTGGCAGCATAGGCAGAACGAATGTGAATTCAGCAGAAAACTCCTGGCCCGCTGCCACGGGACTTACCTGCAAGTCAGTAAAGGGCAAGGTGTTTTCGCCAAATAACTCCTGTCCCAGGCGGTCCCGCACGGTAAAACCGAGGATGGGTTGCGGCAAGTCCTGATGTGCCTTGGCACGCACCGTGAGGCAGACTCTTTCGCCGCCAAGGAATGCGCCTTCATTGGCGCTGTCCAGACGATCAAGCGTAACGCTCAGCAATTCCATCACGCCCGTCTGCCAGCCTTTCGCATGCTCCAGGTTATCCCGCACGACCACCTGCGCCGCATAGTCGAGAGCAGGCTTGGTCTGTCCCACTACCGGCGCAGCTTTCTTGCGCTCCACCACGCTGAGCTTGGCATCCTTGCCATAGGTCTCCTGCAAGGTGTGCTGCAAATAGGCTTCCGATACTTCCTGGGAACTACCGATCATCCTTGCTTCGCCATGGGCCAACCAGATGCCGTTCTGACACAGGTTTTGCACCGATCCCATATCATGGCTGACGAACAGCAAGGTGCCCCGTTTCTGGAAGTCCCGGATATAGCGCATGCATTTCTGGGTGAAAACGGCATCACCGACTGCCAACGCTTCGTCGATAATCAAAATATCCGCGTCGACGTGCGCGATGACGGCAAATGCCAGGCGCACAAACATGCCGCTGGAATAGACTTTGACCGGCTGTTCAATGAAATCGCCAATTTCCGCAAAGGCGGCAATCGCATCAAACCGCTGATCGATTTCCTCCTTGCGCAAGCCAAGGATGGTGCCGCTCATGTAGACGTTTTCGCGTCCCGTAAATTCAGGGTTGAAACCGGCACCAAGCTCCAGCAGCGCGGCGACGCGGCCCTTGGTGGTAACCGTGCCGCCTGTGCTATCGAGCGTGCCGCAAATCAGCTGCAGCAAAGTGGACTTGCCTGAACCATTGCGGCCGATAATGGCCACGGTTTCCCCCCGGCGCACCTCGAATGACACATTTTTCAGTGCCCAGAATTCGCGGAAATATTGTCTTGCGGGCTTACCCAGCAAGCGCTGCAGACGCGGATAGATCGATTCTTTCAGGCGATCATGTGGCTGGCTATATATTTGATAACATTTGGAGAGATTCTTAACGCTGATGACGACATCCTCGTTCGCCATTCCGGCAATCGATGGCGCTGTCGCTTCGCTGTTGTTCGTCAAAGGGGTATCAAAGGACATCAGCGAACCCTTTCCGTGTTTTCTGGAACCAGGCAAAACCGGCGAACGCGATGACGAGTCCGGCCGACAGCATCAGTGCCCAATGGAAAAAATCAGGAACCTTGCCGAAAATCAAGGTATTCCGCCCTTCTTCGATGGTAAATGCCAGGGGATTAAATTGCATCCAGCCTTGATATTTTTCCGGCAAACTCGATACGGGATAGACAATCGGCGAGAGGAAAAACAAGACGGAGGTAAACATGCCCATCATCTGCCCGATATCGCGCACATACACGCCCAGCGAAGCCAGGAACCAGCTGAAACCCATCGTGATGAACACCAGGGGCAAGAGTACGAAAGGAAAGAGCAGTGCGGTCCACACCAACTGGTGCGCCAATACCAACTGTACCAATAACAATACGCCCAGACTGATCAGGCTATGGAAGACGGCCGAGCCAAAGGCAACCCATGGCAGCACCTCCAGCGGAAAGATGACTTTTTTAACGTAGTTGACGTTGGACAAAATCAAACCTGGTGCACGGTTAACGCACTCGGCAAACAGGCCGTGAGCAATCATGCCGACGAATAAAATGACAGCAAAGTCGGACTTGCTGTCCGTTCCGCTACTTCCCCAGCGTGACTTGAATACGACGGAAAAAACGAACGTGTAGATGACAAGCATCAACAGTGGGTTAAAAAACGACCACAAAATGCCCATTACCGATCCACGATACCGGCCGACAACTTCGCGCTGAATCAAGGCCTTGATGAGGCCCCGATGACGCCATAAGCTGCCGGCCATTTCACGGGGAGAAATGGAAAAATGCTGCATCAGGCAAAGACCTCGGCAGCCTTCAGCGTCGCGCCATTCGTGTCCTTGCCTGACAACAGAGGTGGCGTCGTGATAGGCCAGCTGATATTCAAGTCCGTATCGTTCCACAACACGCTACGTTCGAACTCGGGTGCCCAATAATCAGTTGTCTTGTACAGGAATTCCGCGCTTTCACTAAGTACGACGAATCCATGTGCGAAACCTTCAGGTATCCACAGCTGTTTTTTATTGTCAGCGCTAAGAACTTCCCCTACCCATTTGCCAAAGGTAGGCGAACTACGGCGTAAATCCACTGCCACATCAAAAACGGAACCCGCCACGACGCGAACCAGTTTGCCTTGCGGCTGCTGAATCTGGTAGTGCAAACCACGCAATACGCCCTGCATCGAACGGGAATGGTTATCCTGCACAAAATTGACCCGGCGGCCAACGGCGGCTTCAAATTTTGCGTGGTTAAAACTTTCAAAGAAAAAACCACGATCATCGCCAAATACTTTAGGTTCAATGACGATCACATCGGGAATCGCAAGCGGAATCGTATTCATTAAAATATCTTCTCTTTAATAATGCGCAACAAATATTGCCCATAGCCATTTTTCAACATCGGTTGTGCAAGCCGTTCAAGTTGCTCAACGCTAATCCAATTTTGCCTATATGCAATTTCCTCAGGGCAAGCCACTTTCAAGCCCTGGCGACGTTCCAGAGTAGAAATGAACTGCCCCGCATCCAGCAACGACTCGTGCGTGCCGGTATCGAGCCAGGCATAACCACGGCCCATGATCTCGACATCGAGCTGCCCTTTTTCCAGATACAGGCGATTCAAGTCGGTAACCTCCAGTTCGCCGCGCGCTGACGGCTTGAGACTCTTGGCCAGCTTCACGACCTGATTATCATAGAAGTACAAGCCGGTGACGGCATAATTGGAACGGGGGACTGGCGGTTTTTCTTCCAACGACAACACTTTACCCGCCGCATCAAATTCAGCGACACCATAACGCTCAGGATCTTCCACATGGTAGGCAAATACGCTGGCACCTTGCGTACGCGCCATGGCACTGGACAGCAAATTATGGAAGTCATGTCCATAAAAAATATTGTCGCCAAGTACCAAGGCGCAAGGGGAATCCCCCAGGAATTCCTCGCCGATGATAAATGCTTGCGCGAGGCCATCCGGCGACGCTTGCACTGCATACTCAAGGTTCAAGCCCCATTGCTCACCATTCCCCAGCAATTGCTGAAAACGCGGCGTATCTTGCGGCGTGGAAATAATTAAGATATCGCGAATACCCGCCAACATTAATGTGCTGAGTGGGTAATAAATCATGGGCTTGTCAAAGACCGGTAACAACTGCTTGCTGATGGCCAGAGTAGCCGGATGCAAACGCGTGCCTGAACCTCCCGCCAACACTATGCCCTTGCGCTGCGTACTATTCTCTTTCATGCATGTTCCTTCTCGCTAAGCTGATCAACAATCCGGTTTACGTGTACTGTCCAATCTGGAAACTGCAGACCTAATGCCTGCTGCAATTTGCGGTTGTCCATACGTGAATTTGCAGGACGCTTGGCCGGCAATGGATAGGCAGAACTTGGTATGGCGGAAATTGCGGAAGCAACAACTCTCAATGCGATGCCATTCGATGCTGCACGCGCAATCACGTGGCTGGCCAGACCATGCCACGTCGTACTCCCCGATGCCGTCAAATGATAGATGCCGCTCGCCAGTTTGCCATCACGGTGACCAAGAATGGCAAAGCTGGTGACATCTGCAATCAACTCGGCAGACGTCGGCGCGCCATATTGATCGGCAACCACATTCAATGCGTCACGCTCTTTAGCCAAACGCAACATTGTCTTAATGAAGTTGCTACCGTACGAAGAAACGACCCAGCTGGTACGCAAGATCAAGGCCTTGCAAGCACTATCGAGTATCGCCATCTCGCCCGCGCGCTTGGAACGGCCGTACACGCTCTGTGGCGCTGTAGCATCATTTTCAACGTAGCTCCCCTCTGCGCGGGTGCCGTCAAATACATAATCGGTGGAGTAATGGACGAGCAATGCGTCATGTTGAGCAGCATACGCCGCCAGGACCGCAAGCGCCTCAGCGTTGACGGCAAAAGCCGCAGCCTCGTCCGACTCGGCCTTATCCACGGCTGTATACGCGGCCGCATTCACGATCACGTCAGGACGATACTCGCCCAAGACGGTGGTCAGTGTCGAAGGTTGGCTGAGGTCAGCCACGCCACGTCCGAGCGCAAGCACTTCCCCCAACGGCAACAAGGTGCGCTGCAGTTCATGCCCAACCTGGCCGTCTTTTCCCAATAACAAAATTTTCATGTGTACTGTTTCTCAATCCACTTACGATAAGTGCCGCTGGTCACATTATCGACCCAAGCGTTATTTTCCAAATACCATTGCACTGTCTTGCGAATGCCCGTCTCAAACGTTTCAGCCGGCTTCCATCCCAGCTCACGCTGCAGTTTGCTGGCGTCGATGGCGTAGCGGCGATCATGTCCCGGACGGTCGGTCACGTAGGTTATTTGCGTGCTGTAGCTAGCGCCGTCGGTGCGCGGACGCAATTCGTCCAGCAAAGCGCAGATGGCATGCACGATTTCGATATTCGGCTTTTCGTTCCAGCCGCCCACGTTGTACACATCGCCCAGCGTGCCCGCTTCCAGGACGCGACGGATGGCACTGCAATGATCCTTCACATACAGCCAGTCGCGGATTTGCTGGCCATCGCCATACACGGGCAACGGTTTGCCGGCCAGAGCATTGACGATCATCAACGGAATCAGTTTTTCTGGGAAATGATAGGGACCGTAATTGTTGGAACAGTTGGTGGTCAGGACAGGCAAACCATACGTGTGGTGATAGGCGCGCACCAGATGGTCACTGGCAGCCTTGCTGGCAGAGTAAGGGCTGTTCGGCTCGTAACGGTGCGTTTCCGTAAAAGCAGGGTCGTCCTTGCCCAGCGAACCATATACCTCGTCCGTCGAAACATGCAGCATGCGGAAATTCTGGCGCGCTTCGCCCTCCAGGCCGGCCCAATACGCACGCACGGCTTCCAGCAAATGAAACGTGCCGACAATGTTTGTTTGAATAAAATCTTCCGGACCATGAATCGAACGATCCACGTGGCTTTCCGCCGCGAAATTCACCACCGCGCGCGGTTTGTGCTCTGCCAGCAGCTTCGCCACGAGCGCGGCGTCGCCAATATCCCCCTGCACGAAGAGGTGGCGCGGATCGGAGTCCAGCGAGCGCAAGGTATCGATGTTACCTGCGTAGGTCAGCTTATCCAGATTAAGCAAAGCTTCGTCCGTCTGCCCAAGCCAGTCCAAAACAAAATTTGCGCCAATGAATCCTGCGCCGCCCGTAACTAGTATCATCAAAAACTCCCTAAATATTTCTTTTAATCACACCCAATTGAAGATGTCACGAATATTCCACCGAGGAAATAAGTTAAGCACAAGTCAACCAAAGAATTGTACTCCATCAGGGATTTCCCGAACCATTTCGACGCAG
The DNA here is from genome assembly GCF_900156175.1 of Janthinobacterium sp. TND4EL3. Taxonomy (GTDB): domain Bacteria; phylum Pseudomonadota; class Gammaproteobacteria; order Burkholderiales; family Burkholderiaceae_D; genus Janthinobacterium. The sequence continues at coordinate 144,909 of NZ_FTMV01000005.1, read as the reverse complement.
GTGGACAATCTACATTGTGCGCTTTCAGCAACGTGAAAAATATGCCTTTCAGCAACAAAATTAGAAAATCTCACCGACCAGAAAAAATACGCCCAAACTGGATTTTCAAATATGCTGCGGAGATAAAAAACTTGCAGGCACTATGCAAATGCCACAGTAAAAATTTCAATTTCCGGTGACTATCTCGTTGCGCCTCATGCACCACTCGGATATTCTTGTTCACGAGAATATTAAAGCCTGCAAGATGCGCTCGCGCGCAAAAATCGACATCCTCGAAATACAGAAAATAGCGCTCGCTAAATCCGTGCAGCAGCGTATAAATATGCCGCGGCACCACCAGAAACATGCCAGCGGCCCAGTCTGGCATCAGTATCATGCCGTTTTCCGGAACGATTTCACGCGGCAGGCGCAAATTGAATATCCGTCCGATCAACTTGCGGATCAATAAATATGGGGACGGGAAATTGCGCGCACTCTCCTCCACTTCGCCCGTTCCGCCCACAATCAGCGGAGCGCAAATACTTCCTGCCGAGCGTTCGACCATCTCCAGCAAGGCAGGGAACGGATCGTCCAGCAAACGTATGTCAGGATTAAGTACGACAAAATTGTCGCCATTAGACAACATGAAAGCGGCATTATGGTTGACCGCAAAACCCTTAGGTGACGGATTTACAATCAGATACATCTTGAATGGCAGCACGTCTGCATCTAGTTCTGGAGGCAACACCTCAGGGACATTCAATGTCAGAATGACCTCAAAATCATGCTGCTCCAGCAACACCAGTTGCTTCAGCAAGGGTACGATATACAGTAGGTGTCCATGACTGACAATAGACAACGAAAATTTCTTACCCATGTAGGAAAATCCAAAGATGAAATGCCTCGAAAGGCAGCATTAGCACAAACGCGTGTCCCCACCAAGGACGCATGCACTGGACACGGAGGATGCTCAGACGCGATCAATAGGACCGAAACCATCGCGCACGCCTCGTAAAAAATATTTCAGCTGCAATGCCTTATTTCGCTGCGTCAAGAGGAGGATTACCTGATGCACAACATTGATCAGCACTTCGCGCAGCGCCAGAATCTTCGGCACATGTGTCAGGCGCAACATGAAGAAGCCATTGCGGATACGGTAATAGCGCCGCCACTCCGAGTGAATCACCAGGCGCCACTTCAGGAAGGGTATCGAGCGGTCGCCAATGGAGTGCAGCATGCAAACACCGGGAATGGCAAACAGAGAATAACCTGTGCGACCGGCACGCAAACACCACTCGATATCCACGTAGTCGATAAAAAAATCGCTGCGCATGCCGCCTACGGCATCCATCACGGCAACACTGGTGAAGGTACCAGAGGAGATGGCTATCGAGATGGGAATGGGCTGGACTTCATTCCCGGTTGGAACCACTTTTCGACGCAGGCCATATTTATTCAAAAAAATCAAAGGATAAAAGAAACCATGTTTTTCATCCTTGAATATGGGGGCAACCAACGCTACCTTATGCAACTTCGACAGCGAAAGAAAAGCATTTTTTAACGGCTGGACAAACTGCTTTGAAACCACACTGTCCTGGTCAAAATAAATAAGAAATTGTGCCCCGAATTTTTTTGCGGCATCGCATCCGATATTCTGCGCCTGCGCAATACCCATGTTTTTCGGCAACTCAATCAATTGAGTATATGCTTGCGCCCCGCACAATATCGATACATCAGCAACATTACCACTGCCATTGTCCACCACAATAATTCGTTCAACCTGCGCAGCCAATTCAGTAACGAGTCGGCGCAAATATTCGATCTTGGGATTATAAGTAACAATAATGGCAAATACACCAGATAAATCAAAGGAAATATTATTCACTTAACAACCCAAAATACGACTGATGCGAACTAGTGCCAACCATTGCAAACAATGACACAACCCGACAACGATGAATATGGCCGGCGTGACTGAGGCGGCAAGCGCACCCGCAGCAGGAAGAAAAGCGTCAAGAATCCCGACGCCTCCCATTAAATTTACAATACTGGTAGCGCACGAATGCTGAAAAAGCAATCATGCAGCGAGCCAGTTACTTGCCCCCCCCTCCCAGCAAGGCAGCCAGTTTCTGCTTGGGCTTGCTCACAGGGGGATTTACTACCGCCACTGGAGCAGCCTTGGCCGGCTCATACGGTTTCAGGAACCATGGGTCGGCTTTTTCACGACGGGCGCCGGGGCCGAAGGCGGGACGGGCGCCGCGCTCGGGGGAGCGGCTGTCACGACTGTCGCCCGCATGACGGCTCTCGGGCGCGCGCGGGGGACGGCTGTCGCCGCCTTCGCTGCGGCGCGGTGGCCGGCGCTCGCTGTCGCTGCTGCGCGCAGGCGCGGGATTGAAGCCCGTCAATTCGCCGCGCTTGATGCTTTGCTTGATGAGTTTCTCGATATCGGCCAGCAAGCGCTCGTCCTTGTCCGAATAAATCGAAATGGCGTCGCCCGAAGCGCCGGCGCGGCCCGTGCGGCCGATGCGGTGCACATAGTCTTCCGCGTTGTACGGCAGGTCGAAGTTGATGACGCAAGGCAGGTCGGAAATATCGAGGCCGCGCGCGGCCACGTCGGTGGCGACCAGCACGTCGATTTCGCCCTTCTTGAACGCTTCCAGCGCCGCCATGCGTTCCTGCTGGCTCTTGTCGCCGTGAATCGCCGTGGCGCTCATGCCTTCCTGCTCCAGCACGCGGGCCAGGCGGGAGGCGCCGATCTTGGTATTCGAGAATACGATGACCTGCTTCAGGTCGCGCTGGCGCAGAAGATGGGCGACCAGGGCATGCTTCTGGTCTTCCGTCACCTTGTAGACCACTTGCGTGACCTTGTCGGCCGTCTGGTTGCTGCGCGCCACTTCGATCGTCAGCGGATCGTTGAGGAAAGTGCCGGCCAGCTTCTTGATTTCTGGCGAGAACGTGGCCGAGAACATCAGGTTCTGGCGTTGTTTCGGCAGCAAGTTGATGATGCGTTGCAAGTCAGGCAAGAAACCCATGTCCAGCATGCGGTCCGCCTCGTCCATGACCAGCATCTGTACCTGGCCCAGGCTGATGTTCTTTTGCTCGATATGGTCGAGCAGACGGCCCGGCGTGGCGATGACGATTTCCACGCCGCCGCGCAGGATGACGGTTTGCGGCTTCATGTCCATGCCGCCGAAGACGACGGTCGAGCGCAGCGGCGTATGCTTGGCGTAGGCCTTGACGTTTTCCGCCACCTGCACCGCCAGTTCGCGCGTCGGCGTGAGGATCAGCGCGCGCACCGGATGGCGCGCGGGCGACATGCTGCTGCTGGCGTGGGCCAGCAGCAACTGGATGATCGGCAGCGAGAAGCCGGCCGTCTTGCCGGTGCCCGTCTGCGCGGCACCCATCACGTCGCGTCCCTGCAACACCACGGGAATGGCTTGCTCCTGGATCGGCGTCGGATGGGTATAGCCCTGCTCGGTCAAGGCGCGCAGGATTTCCGGGGCCAGACCAAAATCGGCAAAACTTACGGTGGGGGCGGCAATGGGGGCGGGAGGTGCAACAGGGGCCGCTGCGGCGGCAGGCGCCGCGTCAGTGGCGATCGCCGGGCTGGGCGTAGGAGTCGATTCAGTTTCAGACATAAATTTTCTGGTGTGCCTCCGCACTGCGGAAGCCATGCTTTCTCAATAAACAACATTTCGGGGCGCAGACAGCTTCGTTTTGCAAGCCATAAAGCATCGTTCTTGCGGCACCTCAGTGCTCCGGGACATGCTGTACGGCGAGTGCGGGAGCGTTAGGGAGGCGTGCTGCGATGGCGGCGGAGATCGCGCCGGCGGAACATCGCGCGCAGAAGATACAATATCAGTGCTGTAAACGATACCCTAATTCACCGCAACTGTACACGGAAACCGTGATTTTTGAGCAAAAAGCGTTCCAGCGACAGCCCGCCCGAATGCCGTATCATGCCTGCTCTGACGCCCTTGACGCCTCCTCCCGCCACCATGTCCACTGCTACCCGTCCGCACGATCCCCAGCCGCAGCCGCCCGTCAAGCCAGGCAATGACGAATGCTGCCACAGCGGCTGCACATTCTGCGTGCTGGAAATGTACCTGGAAGACCTGGCCGCCTACGAAGACGCGCTGCGCGCATGGCAACAGCGCCAGCAGGCTGCCGCCACCCCGCCGGCCCGGAAGCGCGTCAGAACAGCGCGCAAGGCCCCTTAAAAGCTTTCCCACTCATCGGCGGGCGCCGTCGGACGCACGGTACGCACGGCGCCGGCCAGTTGGCGGGGCGCCGACACCGGCGCCGGCGCCGCCACGGCGGTTTGCACGACCGGGCGCGGCGGGCGCACGGCGGCGCTGGCCGCATCGAGCTTGAAGATGCTGACCACCTCGCTCAGGTTGGCAGCCTGCTCCTGCATCGATTCGGCCGCCGCGGCCGCCTCTTCCACCAAAGCCGCATTTTGCTGCGTTACCTGATCCATCTGGGCAATTGCCTGGTTAACTTGCTCGATGCCGGCGCTCTGCTCGTTGCTGGCGGCCGTGATTTCGCTCATGATGTCCGTCACGCGCGTGATGCTGGCAACGATCTCGTCCATCGTGCGGCCGGCCTGGTCGACCAGTTTTGAGCCCGCCTCGACTTTCTCGACCGAGTCGCCGATCAGTACCTTGATATCCTTGGCCGCCGCGGCCGAGCGCTGCGCCAGGTTGCGCACTTCGGTTGCCACCACGGCAAAGCCGCGGCCCTGCTCGCCCGCACGCGCCGCCTCGACGGCCGCATTCAGGGCCAGGATATTGGTCTGGAAAGCGATGCCGTCGATGACGGCGATGATGTCGACGATCTTGCGCGACGATGCATTGATCGACGCCATCGTGCCCACCACTTCGCTGACGACCTTGCCGCCCTCGACGGCGATACTCGACGAAGTCAGCGCCATGGTATTGGCCTGGCGCGCATTGTCCGCATTCTGTTTCACGGTCGATGTCAGCTCTTCCATCGACGACGCTGTTTCTTCCAGCGAACTGGCCTGCTCCTCCGTACGCGACGACAAGTCCTGGTTGCCGGCGGCGATCTGGCTCGACGCCGTGGCGATGGTATCGGTGCCGCTGCGCACCTGGCCCACCAGACTCTGCAGGCTGGCATTCATGTCCTTGAGAGCTTGCATCAACTGGCCCGTTTCATCTTGCGATTTCACAACAACCTGCGCCGTCAAGTCGCCTGCGGCCACCTGGCGCGCCACGCCGACAGCCTCGATCAGCGGGCGCGACACGCTGCGCGCCACCCACAGCGCCAGCAGCATGCCGACCGCCACGATCCCCACCAGCAGGCCGATCAGGCTGGCGCGCGATCCCGCATAGGTGGCGTCGGCGCTGGCGCTCGAGCGTACGCCGCCGTCCGTATTGATGGCCACCAGCTTGTCGAGCGCCACCATCATGTCGGCCATGACCTTGGCGGAAGGCCCCACGGCCAGCGCGCGCGCCTCTTCCTTCTTCATCTCGCGCGACAGGCTCAGCATGGTCGCGTGCAGGCGCATGAATTCATCGTTAAGCACCAGGAAACGCTCGAAGAGTTCCTTCTCGCCCGGTTCGGAAATCAGGGTGCGGTATTTGTCGCCGTCCGTCTTCAGCTTGGCCTGGGTTTCCGTCATGCGCGTTTCGTTGAGCGCCATGTCGGAATCCGCGGCCGCCAGCATGTGCGCCAGTTCCCAGCGGCGTAAATCGCTGACATCGCTGCGCATGGACATGGCCGCCAGCACGCTGGGCATCCAGTTGGCGGACAGGTCGGTCGACGCCTCGTTGATGCGTGCCATGGAAAAGATTGCCGACACGCCCAATGCCGCCGTCAACACCAGCACGGCGCCAAACGACAAGATCAGCTTGGTGGCTATTCTCAGATCAAAAAACCATTTCATGCATTGCTTCCTTCGGTAATCAAACGGGCGACAAACAGGAGATAAAACAGACGATACGCAGGCGACAGGCAGCCGATCTGCGGGCCAGGCCGGAACATCAGGGCAAGATAGGCGAGCCTGATGCGGACAAGAACAATTTCTGCACTGCAACATTTTATCATTGTGCCTGCCAGGCGCAGCCTCGTTTGATTGCCACGCGCGGCTAAAGTTCGCGTTATACCGGCTTGCTGTCGCATTTTTACCAAATTGCTGTCATTTCCATACGAGAAATGAAAAAACTGGCGTAGGAGTCGGATGACACGAGGCAATGTTCCTAGCCTACATAAGCACGTCGGCTCATCCGATGCCCGCCAGCCCACCCTCGTCTTATAGTGGATACAACATTCAGTACAACGCTAGCAAGCCGGAAACGCAGCGCCATCCAACAAAATCAGAAGACGAGGCCATATCATGTACAAAGCTTATAGCAACCTGACCCCAGCAACGAACAGCCACGCCGTAGCCACGCATGGCTGGGAAGCACCCCTGACAAAAGCCCCGGCCGCGCCCATGATCAGCATCACGGGCGCCCAGCAAAATGAATTGCTGCGCGCCTTGTCGCGCGCCGACCTGGAACGCCTGTTTTGCCAACTGGAACTGGTCGCTTTGCCTGCCGGCAAGCACCTGTTCGATTGCGGCGGCAAGATTGAATACACCTACTTCCCCACCAACGCCATCGTTTCCCTGCTGTATGTCATGGAAGACGGCGCCACCACCGAGATCGCCGTGATCGGCCGCGAAGGCGTGGCCGGCGTGGTGCTGTACGAAGCCGAGCGCGCCACCTGCACCGCCATCGTGCAGACGGCCGGCTATGGCTACCGCCTGAAAACGGCCTTCCTGCGCGAAGTGTTCAATGAAGGCGGCGCCCTGGCGCAATTGCTGATGCGCTACACCAGCGCCATGTTTGCGCAAATGGCGCAAAATGTGGTGGGCGGCCGTCATTGCAGCATCGAACAAAAACTGTGCCGCTGGCTGCTGGACCGCCTCGACCGCTCCCTGTCGAACGAACTGAAGGTCACGCAGGACACCATGGCCAACATGCTGGGCGTGCGTCGCGAAAGCGTTACCGTCACGGCCCGCAAGCTGCAGGACGAAGGCTTGATCCAGTATCGCCGCGGCACCGTCGAAGTGCTCGACCGCGAAGGCCTGGAAGCGGCCGCCGGCAATTGCTACAAAGCAGCCCGTGCCGGCTTCGAACAGTTCCGCAGCGGCATCAACGGCATCAGCGCGCACAATTAAACGGCGCTGGCAAACGGCCAGGCAAGCGGGTATCGTAGACATTCCCCGACTACCCCGGAGACTGGCCATGAAACTGATCGGCATGCTCGACTCGCCCTATGTGCGCAGGGTCGCCATCTGTTTGCAACTGCAGGGAATTGCTTACGAGCATTTGCCGCTGTCCGTGTTCCGCAACATGGATGCCGTGCGCGAGATCAACCCCGTCATCAAGGTGCCTACCCTGGTCCTGGACGACGGGCAAGTGCTGATGGATTCCACCTTGATCCTGCAATACCTATCGCTGCTGCGTCCGGACGCGTCCGTCCCCGCCCTCGCCGTCATCGTGCGTGCGTTGCGCCTGACGGGCCTGGCGCTGGCCGCCTGTGAAAAAGCCGTGCAGATCGTCTACGAGCGCAAGCTGCGTCCGCTCGACAAGCAACACGCGCCGTGGCTGGAACGGGTCAGCATGCAACTGCATGCCGCCTGGCGCGTGCTGGAACAGGAATGCGCGCAGCTGCCCCTGCCTGGCGAGACAGGCAATATCGACCAGGCGGGCGTGACCATCGCCGTCGGCTGGAGCTTCGCCCAGCTGGAAACGCCCGATATCGTCAAGCCGGCCGACTACCCCGCCGTGCACGCCTACACGCGCTCGGCGGAAACCCTGCCCGCCTTCCTGGCCACGCCGACAAGCTGACGCGCCCGGCTAACTGCCTGCGACAGGCACCATGGCGGCCGGATCGAAGTGCCACCAGCCCGGCCTGACATCGTCAAACGCGTGATATTCGGGCGCAAAGGCCGCCTGGGCAGGGTCGTCAAAACTGCCCACCAGCAAGGCCACCGTGGGCGCATCGTCGATGGCGCCGATGGAACTGCCGCAAACGGCACAAAACGCCCGGCTGGAGTAATCGGAAGAACGGTAGGTGGCCGGCGCGCCGGCCGTGCCCGTCCAGCGCACTTGATCGCGCGCAAACTCCACCCACGCCACCGTCGGCGCGCCCGTGTGCTGCTGGCAATTGCGGCAGGAACAGCCATGCGGATTGCTGCCCTCGCCCCGCACTTCGAAGCGCACCGCGCCACATAAGCAGCCGCCTGCCTGCACCGCATTCTCCATCGTATCTCCCCGTTTGCACCGTTGCGTACCTGGCCAGCCGGCACGTACCCGGTACAATATTGCCATAAACCCCCAACCCAGGACAGCCCGCAACGCATCGCGCCGGCACTATGAAAGAATGAATGGAAGACATCAATTGCGAAGGCTTGCCGCACATCCGCGTACTGGCAGGCGAAAACACCAGCGGCCCCGTGTATGAAACCCTGCCGGCGCGCCAGATCGACGAACACGTCTATGAACTGCTGGCCTCGCCCGGCCTGACCCTGAACCTGGCGCGCGGCGACATCGTCAGCATTGCCGACCCGCTGGCCCCCGCCGAAGTTTTAAAGCGCGGCGGCAACTTCTGCATCCAGATCTATGCCGACGACGTGCCGCAAGCAGCAGTGGACCAGCTCGAACGCGACGTACAAAACCAGCTGGGCGGCACCATGGACGGCCAGTACAAGGGCAATCTCACCTTCAGCGTGCCCGGGCACCACGGCATCTACAGCGTCAACGGCCCCTTCGACGCCTTCCGCGAGGCGACGGGCGTGGAATGGTATTTCGCCAACATCTACGTCAACCTCGATGACGACGATGATGAAACCTTGCTTAACTGGTGGGTGGATATGTAAGGTTGTCCGTGCACCAGGCGGGGCCATGACACATGTCAATGTTCTGTATTGCTCTGGCACACATCAAGCTGCTTGCCCGCGCCTTGCGTACGCTCTCTCTATCGTCAGCCACAGAGAGAAACGCTATGCCCTACATTGCGCGTGCCGATTATGCGAAGCAAAAAGAGTTCGTGGGAAATGGCGAGTGCGTTACCCTGGTCAGGCACCTCACCGGCGCCCGTGCCTCTTCGCTTTGGCGCGAAGGAGACAAGGTTCCGGATCTGCTGGAACAAGGCGGTATCGCGAAAGGCACAGTAATTGCCACCTTCGTCAACGGCCGCTATCAGAATCTGCGGCAGGGCAATCATGCGGCGCTGTTCATCCGCCAGGTGCCTGGCGGCATAGAAATTTTCGACCAGTGGCGTCACCACAAGCCCAGCGCCCGCGTGATCTACTTCGGCCGTTCGGCGGCCGGGGCATCGAATCGTCCCGAACGCTATTCGGTAGTGGAATGAAGCCGCTCGCACTGTTGGCATTGGCCATCGCTGCCGCGGCGATGCGGCCAGCCGCTGCAGCCCCCGTTTCTTGCCCGCAAGCGCCTCCCTCAAGCTGGAACCTGCCGGCCAGCAAACTCGATGGCGTACGCGTGCTGTCCTATCCGTCGCATCAGCCGCCAGCAGCTGGCGAAGCGTTGCCTATCCTGGCCCCGGACAAGGAATGGACACGCAACGGCACCTTGCATCAACGCTGGGACATCAATTTTGATGCGCCCGAGTATCTGTTTCAGGTGGACTGCCTGTATGCGGGTACCGAACGCTACCTGCGCATGGCTTTGCCAGGCGTCAAACAGTGCGTCGCAACCATTGCACAGCGAACAAAAATGGTCAGGTTTCAGTGCAAATAGGTAATACGGCTGGCATGCAGCGGAGCGGCTATCGCCACCGGATGGACGCATCCCGTTAAACGGACTGCAGTCCGTCCTCACCTCCCGCCAGCGCCCCCTGTGGCGAGAAATAAACGAACTTGCCCGTGGCAGGCTGGTACAGCAAAGGCCCCTCGTCAGAAATGGCCAGCAAGCAAGACCAGCATGCTGCAAGCGCGGCCGGCTTCAGCGCATAGGCAAGTGTCCGGCTGGCCATGAAAAAGACGGGTGCCGCGTCGGCAAGTTGAAAGTGGGAAGAGAGAAACCTTGTCACGCGGCCACCCTGCGCCGGGTGTGCGCTGGAAACGGCATCGAACTCGGCCAGCCAGTCCGGCCCCGACACTGTCGGCTGCAGGCGGTGCCCGTCGTGCAGTTGCATAGGGTGTATTTCATCGGGATGGGCCGACACATGGCGCATCCATAGTTGCGCCGCCGCATCGGGCGACGGCACCCGCACCTGCGCCAGCGTCTCTGCCGATATGAAAAAATCGGCATCGAAGAAAGGCCAGTCCCGCTCAGGCTGCAGCGGCCGGCCAGCGTCGCCCAGGTTCCCTACGATTGACATATCTCAAGGTAGCGGCCCAGCACCGTGTCCATGCCCAGTTCCAGGCACTCGACCACCAGCGCGTGGCCGATCGACACTTCCAGGATGCCGGGAATGTCCAGGAAGCGCGCCAGGTTGTGCAAATCGAGGTCGTGCCCGGCATTCACGCCCAGCCCCAGCGCCTGTGCCCGCCGCGCCGCCTGCAGATACGAGTCAAACACGGCCTCGGCCTGCGCGCCGCCATAACTCTCGGCAAACCGTTCCGTGTACAGCTCGACCCGCGCCGCGCCCACCTCGCGCGCCCATTCCAGCGCCGGGTAGTCGGCATCGACGAACAGGCTGACGCGGATGCCCAGGTCCTTCAATTGTGCAATGGCGGGGCGCAACAGCGCCGCATGCCGTTCGATGTCCCAGCCGTGATCGGACGTCAGCTGGCCCGGCATGTCGGGCACCAGCGTGCATTGCGCCGGGCGCGCACTTTTCACCACCTCCAGAAAATCTGCCGCCGGATAGCCTTCCACATTCAGCTCGCGCCCCCGCTCCGCGCACAGGCGCTGCAACGGGGCAACATCGTCGTAGCGCGCATGGCGCTGGTCCGGGCGCGGATGCACGGTAATGCCGGCGGCGCCCAGATCGAGAAAGCGCGCGGAAAACGCGAGCAGGTCCGGAAAATTGCGGCCGCGCGAATTGCGCAGCAGGGCGATTTTATTGACGTTGACGGAGAGCTGGGTCATGAAAGGCAATGAAGTGAAAGTAAGGGGTCGGGCAGCGATTGTAGCGGATCCCCCGCACAAGGCACGGTCAACCAAACTCGGCAGTACGTGCTACGATGCAAGACAAGTTCCTTTCAACACATACCATGAGCTACCAGCTATTCCTGTTTGACCTCGACGATACCCTGCTCGACTTCCGGGCATCCGAAAAACGCTCGTTCCTGCACACCATGCACGAACTGGGCTTGCGCGACGGCATCGACGGGCTGTTTACCCAGTACCAGGCGATCAACGTCGACCTGTGGAAACGTTTCGAAATGGGTGAGGTGAGCAAGGATTTCCTGAAGGTGGAGCGCTTCCGCAAGACCTTTACGCTGAGCGACATCGCCATCGACCCGGAACTGGCCAGCCGTCTGTATCTGGAATCGCTGCCGGACACGGTCGTGCTCATCGACGGCGCAAAACAGGTGTGCGAAACGCTGTCGCGCATCGGCGAAGTGGGCATCATCACCAACGGCGTCGAGTCCATCCAGAACCGCCGCATCGCCGCCTCCGGCCTGAGCGACTACATTTCCTTCGTCGCCACCTCGGAAGCGTGCGGCCACGCCAAGCCGGACGTGCGCTTCTTCGAATACGCGGCCAACATGGCGCGCGCATTCAGCAAAGATACGACCATCATCATCGGCGACCGCCTGGATGCCGACATCTTGGGCGCGAACCGCTACGGCATCGCCAGCTGCTGGTTCAACCCGGACGGCATGGCCAACACCTCGGCCGCCATCCCCACCTATGAAGTGGCCAGCCTGCACGACATCGTGCCAGCGCTGGACATGATGCAGGTCAACTTGAAACAGGCTTGACCTTCCACAAGCGCACCACCTGAAATACGCTGGCAGCGGCACGAAAACACGCCGCTACTCGCGTAGAGTGAAGGCAAGCGCCCTGCCCGCCTGATTGCGCGTCAAGCGATCAATCGCGCGTCAGCACTTCCAGCAACTCAATCTCGAAGATCAAATTGGAATGCGGCGGTATCAAGCCCACCTGCCGCTCGCCATACGCCAGCGCCGCCGGCACCCACAGCTTGCGCTTGCCGCCCACCTGCATGCCCTGCAAACCCAGAATCCAACCATGAATGACCTTGTTATTGCTCAACACACAGCGAAACGGCTCGCCCCGCTTGTGCGACGAGTCAAATTCCGTGCCATCTTCCAGCCAGCCCCGGTAATGCGCCGTGACCAGCGCGCCACGCGCCGCCGCCTTGCCGTCGCCGACGACAATATCGTCCATCTTCACTTCAGCCGTCATCTCGTTTCATCCTTCATCAAATCGCCAAGCCGCGATTGTACGACAGCACGAAAAAAGCCCCGGCAGTCACCTGTCGGGGCTTGTTCTATTACTGCAAATTCTGGTGGGCCTCCCGTGAGTCGAACACGGCACCAACGGATTATGAGTTTGCCAGCAAAACCAGTTCCGTAGGTAAATCGAGGTCAGGTAAGCGTAGGTTGGTGAAGGCCATAGTATACAACGAATCAATGAGTTAGAGAAATTTACGTTACGTTAGAAAAAGGGACGAGTGTACCGCTGTTGTACCGCAGCGCCCCCCTCTCCGAGCCGATCGATCCCTGCATACGAAGTCCGATACCAGGTGAATAACGTAAGCGAACCTTCAACCTGGCGATGCCCGGGCGTTACTTTATGCAGGATTAGTCGACGCTTGGAACGTCCCAGGGTCCCGAGACTTACCTCGTTGAGTTCGAAAAGGGTGACGTTGCCAGATCTTGCCGGCAGCGGCTACCTGAATAACAGCTTCGACGAGGGCCAGGTCGGTTTATTCATCGAGCGTAAACGCGCTGTTGAAGAGAAAATGGACCGATGCACTCAGGGTGGTTTTGACAAGTGCATTTAACGCGTGCCGACTGGAAGGAATTCCTGCACCAGCCCGTGACCAAGTCCGCTCTGGACGATCCTTACCCAACCCGCTTCGAAATCGGCGATGTCCCACGGCGGAGTTATCCGGGCCCTTTGTGAGGGGCGCATGTCGAGGTCGGCATGCTGGTCAAGCAAGAGAGACAGTAATTTGTTGCGTTAAGGAATCAGGTAAAGGACAATATGCCATGCGCACCATCAGCAACCTTTCCTTTGCTCTGCAGTCCCCCGCCCCGACGATCGACTGGGCAGCACCCGACTTCTCTCCGGCCGTATCGGTTGCCGGACCAACCCATCGCTACCGCCTTTGGCATGTCCGGGAAATCGGCGCCCTGGGCGCGATCGCCAACCGCCTGGCCATGTCCAACGTGGTCTGCAGCCTAAGCGCTGCACATTGCGCCAGTATCTACCTTCTGGCGGGCCGGCCCGAAGGCGTCTCACTCTACCTCGGGATCGGGTCCGACGACGAACGTGCGGACCTGCCCGAGGCCGCCAAGGCGTTCCGTGCGGCCTTCGAGGGGAACTTTCTGGGCGCCCGTCTGCAGGCGGTCAACGAAGACGACGGTGCGATCGGCGACCTGCTAAAAGGGAGCCGTCATCTTGGGATGATGACGGGGGTGCCAACCTTCGACGACCACGAAGCACGCCAGGACGGCGACGACTTCCAAGGTGTTGAGCGCGTCGTCAACGTCATGGCCGGCGAAACCTGGCAGCTCGCGATCACCGCTCAGCCGGGCAGCGAGGCTGAGCTCGATGAGATCATCCAGTCCCTGTTCGACCTGTCCGCCGGACTTTCGACCCGCGCCAGGGAAACGTGGCAGGAAACCGAGCAAACCGTCGAGGATGCCGGCTCAGCCGAGCGCCAGAGCCGGAATGAAGCGCGCACCGAGCGCAAAAACAAATCCGGCGAAAGCTCCTACCGCGCCGAGCGTACCGAAACCAAGGGCGACAATACGAAGTCCGAGGCCAAGTCCGACGCGAGCCACAAAACCGACGCCGACAGCATCACCAACGAGGAGTCGATCAACAAGGCGAAAGACGATACGAGCAGCGAAGGCAAGAACTTCCGCCTGCAGATCTCGAAATCGCGCGAGCTGCGGGACCGCCGCAACGAACTGCTGCAGGAGCATGTGCACGACACCCTACTCGACCGCTTCCTGCAGGGACGCGCCAAGGGCATGTTCAGGACCACCATGTTCATCGCCACCCAGACCCACGCCAGCTACGAGCGGCTCGCGCGGACAGTGCTGGCGGTATTCCAGGACAGTCGGCCGAACCTCACGCCACTACGAATGCATAAAATGATCGAGCCGGCTCGGACCGTGCTCGAATTACTCGCACCGCGCTTCCTGGCTGCGGACGGCATCCGGCGCCACGACGCACTGGTGCAAAGCATCCCGTGCGACGAACGGCAGGGCCTGGCGCAGGCGGGAAGCTGGCTGACCGCGCGCGAGCTCGCGGGGGTCGCGGGGGTGCCGAACATCGAACTACCCGGCCTGAAGCTGCGTGCCAGCGTCGACTTCGGACTGAATGCGGTGCCGGCCCCGCACGGCGAATGCGAACTGGTGCTCGGTCATATCGTCCAGAACGGACGCCTGCTGGTGCACCGCCCGCTCTTCCTGGCGGTTCGGGATCTGAACAAGCACGTCTTCATCACTGGCGTCACCGGCGCCGGCAAGACCACGACCTGCATGAAGCTGCTGCTCGAATCGGGACTGCCCTTCCTCGTGATCGAACCCGCCAAGACCGAATACCGCGCCTTGCATGCGCTCGCGCCCGAGACCGAGTACTACATCCTCGGGCGCGAAGATCTGACGCCGTTCCGTCTGAACCCGTTCGAGATGGTTGAAGCCGAGCACATCAACCTAGCCGGCCATGTGTCGCAGCTAACCGCCACGCTAGCGGCCGTGTTCCCGATGGAAGCAGCGATGCCCTTCTTGGTGGAAGAAGCCATCATCAATGCCTACAAGACGCGCGGTTGGGATGTCCATGCGGGCAAGAATTTCCTGCATCTTCAGCCTTGGGCCGAGGGTAGCACCGCCTGGCCCACCTTCAGCGACATGCTGCGCGAACTGGACGGCGTGATCGTCTCAAAACGGATGGGCGAGGACTTCACGGCCAAATACCGCGGCTCGCTGGTTGCTCAGTTGAGCAACCTGACGCTTGGCGTGAAAGGCCGTATGCTGAACACGCCGCGCTCGATGAACTTCGATCTGCTGCTGAACGGGCGCGTCGTGATTGAGCTCGAAGAGATCAAGAACGATCTCGACAAAGCCCTGTTCATGGGCTTGATCATCAGCCGTATCGCCGACTGCATGAAGCAACGCCACCGCAAGAACAAACACTTCCGCCACCTGACCCTGGTGGAAGAAGCGCACCGCCTGCTGTCGCGCCTCGAGCCTGGAGAGGGCGGCGCCAGAAAGGTCGGCGTCGAGATGTTCGCCAACCTGCTGGCGGAAGTACGCAAATATGGGGAAGGGCTGATCATCGCCGACCAGATTCCCAACAAGCTGATCCCGGACGTCATCAAGAACACCAACATCAAGATCGTCCACCGGCTGTTCGCCGCGGATGACCGCCATGCGATCGGCGACACCATGGGCCTGACCGACCGCCAGAAGAATTTCCTGCCGCTGCTGCAGCAAGGCCAGGCGGTGGTGTACTGCGGCGGCTGGCATGCGCCGATTCTGACCCAGGTCATCCAGGGCGCCGACACCAGCGAGGCCGAAATTCCCGAGGCCACCTTTAGAAAGCGCGGCCGGCTCCAACTGGACCGCCACAAACGGCTGTTATGGCCGCATCTCGCCGGCTGTGCCGAACTCGCCGATCCGGACCACTTCGGCACCTTCTTGCACGACGGCGGCTCGCTACTGAACGTGCTGCTGCGCCTGAACAATGATACCAGCGAAGGGCGGACTTTCGACCGCCTGCGCGGCGTTTTCCTCGATCGCTACGCAAGGTGCGGCGAGCAGCATGGCGCCGCACTGGACAGGCTGCTGTGCTGCCTGCTCATGGACACGGCGCAGATCGACCTTGCAGCATTTCCGCCGGAGCTTTGCGTCTCCATCATTGCGGAGGGCATCGCCGCCCTGCACGCGTCACCTGTGGACTTCTGCCAGCTGGTCGAACACAAATCCCCGGCGAAACATTTGTTTCACAGGCTGCGCGACTTCGATTCCCTTTAAGACTCCCTCTCAATATCAAGGACAACCATGATTCTTTCCATCCTCGCCGCCGTCACTACGGTCGTTTCGGCCGTCTCCACCATCGGCCCGATGGTGGCCACCCTGTGCACCACGGTGGTACCGCGCATCCTGCCGATTCTGCGCACCGGGGTCGAAATCTGCAAAATCGTCGCCACGGTGGCGGAAGCGCTCGGCGTGGTCTACAAGGTCCTGCGCCCGGGCGAATCGGTGAGCGACATCGGTGACCGCGCGCTCCAGGCCGGCAAGGGCCCGGAAGCCTTCGAGAACTTCGACGCCTACATGCAGTCGCTGCGCGAGTTGAAGCTCGACCCGTCGAAATCCCAGGAGTACAATGCCGAATCCAAGCTCGTCGCCGGTCTCGGCGTGGTCGCCGGCGGCCTCGATGAGCGTTTCCGCGTCCGCAGTGGGACCATGGCGAACCTGTGGTCGCTGATCGCGGTTCCCGAGTACTTTACACAACAGCGGCTGGAAGCCATCATTGCCCGCACGCGCGAGATCGCGAACGTGGTCAAGTACTTCGACGGCACCCTGATGCCGGCCGACGCGATGCGCATGGAAAGCCTGCTGGTGCAGGTGGAAAAGGACGTCGATCCGCACAAGTCCGACGACGCCTGCCACGCTACCCTGAACGACGTGGCCGCCCGTATGCGCGCCTCAAGCCACTGACCTCGTGCCGCCCATGCCGAAGTATGTCTACAGCTGCCTGATCGCAGACAATATGGTGACGGTCGTGTGTCTGCGGCAGGGCCGCTGGCAACCGGAAGCGATCGCCGGCGAAATCACCACGTTAATCGAGGGCGTCCACACAGTCACCTCCGTGCTGGACGCCGTAAACGACCGGATCAACCTCCACAACAGGCTCGCCGACGTGCAGTTCTACCTAGTGTATGCGAGCGCAGCGGCCGCCCTGCTGCCAGATGCGATCAGGCGCCTCGCGGCCCTCGGCTGCACGCCTTCGGAGATACTGCGGCTCGAGCGCGTCGGCGCGCCGGACCTGAACTACTCTGCGAGCGACATCATGGAGAAACTGGTACCGGGCGCGGCGCCGCTGTCGGCCTCACGCCCTGCCGCTGCGGTGTCGACGGCCGCACCGGCGCCAGCACGGGCGGCGGCAGCGCCTTTACCTTCACCTTCACCCTCGCCGCTGCGAAAGTCGTCCGGGAAGGCGGGCGCGGCTCGCTTTTTCACGGTCGATCCCGGCGGCACCCATGCGGCGCTGATTTATGACGGCAATTCCGGGCTGCTGTGGTCGAGCAAGTCGGCCACGCCGGAGCCGATGCCGGTCTCGCAGGCCGCGGCCGTGGCCAGTCGCCTGCAGTTGGCCGGATTGACGCACTGGCGCGTCCCGGAGCGCCACGAGCTGACCGCCTTCACGGCGGCGCCGCAACCGCTGCTCAGCAAGAACGGCAAGAACCTGCTAGAGCGCTGGAACTGGCTGTGCGTCGAAGGTCGCCTCGACGTCGTCAAACAGCGGCTGGCGCCGGAGTCCGACGCAAACGGCTACCTGTTGCCGGTGATTGACATGGTCCGCGGCAAATCGGTCCAGGAGTTCACCGAAATGGCCCGCGCCCGCGGTTGGCAACTGGCTCCCTGGTCCGCCTAGTCCTCGTCGACCACGCCGGTGATGCGGATCTGGCCGATGCCGGATTCGCCGAGCAGATACAGGTTGGCGAGGTACAGGAGGTCGGGAGTCGCATCCAGCATCGCCGGCTTATGCGATTCGAATGCTATGCGTGGACGCAGCCGGGTGTCCGGCTGGCAGACATACGGCTCCATTCGCTCCAGCACGCCCGCCAATTCCGACACCGCTGGCGCCCCGACCGCCAGCATCCTGGCGATCGCTGTCTGCGCCGAAGCGCGGGTGCGCAACAGCGCCAGCAGCACTTCCAGGCAGTCGCGCAGCTCGTTGCCCAAGTCGACCGATACGCCACCTCTGGCGCCGATCTTGTGACCTACCATGTGCAGGCGCCTGCCGAGGGCAGCTATCGTCAGTCGTAACTGGTCGGCATCGAAAACCTCCAGCAATTCCGGATTGCGCCACAGTGCGACGCCGAGCATGTCGACGACGACCGCCTGCGTTGCCGACTCACCCACTTCGAGCACCGTCATGATCTGGCCCAGCAATTCCGGTTGCTTGTCGGGGTGTCCCAGCAGGCAGGCAAGCGACAGGCGAGTACGCCCCAGCATCTGCTTGTCCTGCAGGCTGCGCTCCACCTGCTTGCGCACGGTCGCCTCGGCCTCGGGTGGCATGTCGGCACGCAGGCTGCACATCAGGAACATGAATTCCGCGGCAAGCTCGCGCAACTCCTCCCGGGCCACGCATTCGAGCCAGATCTCGTCGTTGAGCGGTGCCAGCACTGGAATGCAGCTGCGCATCGCGTGGGAGAACGCGGCCGGACAGTCCGGATCGTCGATTGAGCGGCGGTCGGACCAGATGTCGAGCATTAGCCCGCGCAAGTCGCGGCGCATCCGGGTCACCAGCCTCTTCACCTCGTCCTTCTGGTATCCCTGCGCGCGTACCCTGACGAAAGCGTGGTAGACGGCCGAGAGGCGCTGGTCCAGCACCGCGAGGCCGAGGCTCTTCCATTGCTGCTGCAGCTCGGCCCAGGTGCGCACCGGCGGCGGCGCAGGCACGTGCGCGGCGAGCTCGTGCGCGTCCGCCGCAACCCAGGAAGCGCGCACCGACGCGAACCCGGCCTTGCCCGAGTCGCACGGAATAAAGCTCAATACATACGGGTCGTTGCTGCCGTAACTGAAGCTCAGGTGTAGCCTCGCCGGCACGTCGTGCTCCAGCGGGAAGACTGGCGACGTGATCCGCAGCCGGTAGCTGAGTACCTTGCCAGACTCGCTGAGAGAGCCCTGGCGCAGCGGTAGCTGCAGGACATTATGCCCGGCCGGCAAGGTGAACACCTCGTCTACCGGGATCACCTGCGCAATGCCGCGCCGCGGTTCGATCCTACTATCGCGGACCAAGTCGAAGCGCCGGTAGCGGCCATCCTCCGGGATCCGGATTGACAGGTCCGGCAAACGCTCGTACCACAGCGCCTCGGCGCCGGCGCGCTCCTGCCAGTCGAGCAGCTGGGCGGCGCCGCCGACCAAGCTGCGGGTCGGCCATGTCGGCCATTCCGCTTTTGCTAGCGCTTCGGCCACCGGGCGCATCAGGCTCTCGTCACCGCAGGCCAGCAGCACCGCGACGCAGCGGTTGCCGCGCTTGAAAGGGTCCTTCGCGCGTTTAAGCACATCTAGAAGCGCCTGCTGGACGCCGGCGGGCAGCGCCGGAGCAATGTGGTGGGCGTTGAACCAGCCCTTCGGTTCGACTTCCCAGGCTAGACCAAGGCTGCCGTCGGACTCCCGCCCCCCCATCCAAGCGCCCAGTTCGTCCGCCGCGGGACAACGCTGGCGCCGCAGCATCGCGACGGCCAGCGCTTCCAGTGACGCCTCGGCGCCGGCTTCGGTCACGGGCCGCTTTTCCCAGGCCATTCCCTGCGCTTCCGGCACGCTGGCCTCCAGCGCGGGCGCCGCATGCGCCTGCAACGGAGTGACCGTGACCGCATCGCCGACATTGTCCAGCACCAGCACGTAGTCGCCGGGATTTACGCTGGATCCTTCGCTGCCGCTGCTCAGCCAGTCGAACAGCGCCGCGACGCTGCGCGGCAGCGGCTCGGCCCGCGTAAAGCTGTTGTTCAGGCCGCGGCGCGCAGCGCCGAGTGCGAAATCGTCGATCGAGTCCGGCGTCAGGTAGGTCAACGGGACATCGCCAAAGAACTCCGCCAGGCGACTCGCGAATGCCAGCGCGGCCTCGTCCCTGCGTCCAACATCGGCGGTATCCCGACCCTGGATGACGTCCGTCATGCTCAACAAGGGCGTGCGCGCCCGGACGGTGACCGCGCTGGCCTCGCCCAAGTCGAGCGCCACCTCCCCCTGCGCGGTGTCCCAGTATTGCCGCAGCAGGCGGAATGGCAGTTCACCCGCGCGGGCCCCGGTCGCGTACGCGGGCCGCAGTCCGGTCAGGTCGACCACGGCCGGGATGTTAGGCGCCGGCCTGGACACGGTGCATGGCGCCGACGCGGGCGCGGGCAGTTGCAGGCGGACGCACAAGCGCTCCGCGATCCGGTCCGCTTCCTCCAAGGTAAAGCCGCTGATCCCGACCGTTTCGGCCCCCACCAAAACACCGGGCTTGCCCGACTGCGGGGCCGCCAGGCGTACCGCAATTGCCTGCTCGCCGAGCACTAGTTCGAAACCCACCGGCTCCAAGGGGCGCAGGACTAGCAGGCAGGGGCCCTCGTGGCGCTCGTCGAGGATCTCGATGGCGCGGGCCTTGCCGTCGGGACGCAGGATAAACTGCACCCGGGTCCCGCGACGCAGCTTCTGAAAATCGCCCGTATCACGCATTGCGCGATGATGGAAATACAGCCGAGCGGCACCGCTGCGGATGAAGCCGTAGCCGCCCTTCTCACCTTCTCCGAGGTGATCAACCAGTCCGGATTCGCGTGCGTCGAACGGCAGGCCGACAAGCACCGGGCCTCGTTCGACATCGATCGAAAAGGCCTCGCTGCCCAGGTAACATGGCTGTTCCGGAAAACTCACCTGCCCCGACAGGTGCAGGCGTCCCACCAGCTTCCATCGCAGTACGGTCAGCCAGTTAGCGTCCAGCTGGTCACCGTCGCGGAGCACCTGGGCGTCGAGGTGCTGCAGGCGCATCCAGCCATCCCAAACCTTGCGGTAGTGCCGGTCCTGCAACAGCACGTTATTCGGCGGTACATGGCTCCAGTCGCCGATGGCTTCGGCGACGTCGCGCAGCCAGTGGCGCAGGTCGGCCAGGAGTTCCTCTTCGGCGGCATTGCCAGGAAACGCGGCGCAGCGGGCCGATAGCAGGTGTTCGAGGCGCAGGCAGAAGGCGCGCAGCAGGCGGTTTTCTAGGGTATCCGGGGAACTCAGGCGTTGCACCGCCAGCATGCCGGCCTTACCCGCCAGCTTTTCGCGCACCGTGCGCCCGCTCTGGCGTCCTAGCCACGCGATGCTCCTGCTGTCGAGCTCGCGCGCCGCGTGGAGCGGCAGCATGGCATGACTACGCACGATGCGCTGGCGCGGCTGCGCCATCAGGTGCCGCAGTGCGCCCTCAACGTGGGTAAGGATGGCGCCCGGCTGGTCGGGCGGCGCGGCTTGCTGATCGGGGATATCCGCAGTGCGCCGGCACAGCGCCGACCAAGACTGCGGCAAGGGCAGGCCGGTGCGCGCATCAACCTCGGCCAGCCGGCCGAGCCAGGAGCGCAGCGCCACTTGGGCGCGCGCACGGCAGCCGGGCGCCCCTCCGGCGCCGATGCTGCGGTACAGCGCCTCGGCACCGGCAATGGGCAGGGCCGCGATCACTTCGGTTCGCCCGCGTTCAGGTAATCGGCGCTGCTCCACATGAACTGGCCATAGCCGATCCGGGTCGCACGGTCGAAGTCGTCCAGAATGCCGTAGCCGCCTTGGATGATTTCGATTCGGATCCGTTCCAGGCATTTGCTGCCACGCGTCTCGATGCCGCGCAGCTTCGGCATGACCTTGAGCACTAGCTGGTCTTCGAACGCCAGATGCATCTCGCGCTTCAGGGCGTGCTCGTCGTTAGTTTGCTGGGCCACTAACACGGCTGGATGATTGGCCATATAGTATTCGATCGACTGCCAGACCCTGTGGCCGAGGGCCCGTCCGACTTCGCCCAGTGCGTCGTTGATGCGTTGGGCCGTTTCCTTGAACGGTTGCACTTGGCCGTCGTCGAAACTGCTCTTGAGCTTGACCCACTTCTGCCAAGTGGCGGTACGCAGCAGCGGTGCCCCCTGCTTCGCAAGCGCCTTGAGTTCGGCACGCCGGCGAAACTCCGCCGGGCGCGGGAAATGCAGGATGAAGCCGCGGTCGATCACCTTGTCCGACAGCGCCTTGGTAGTTTCGTCCTGGTTCATGGTGCCGGTCCACAGCACGTTGCGGCCGAGCTGCAGCTGGTACGGATCGATACCCGCCCCCAGCTTGACTTCAAGCGGCAGGATCCTGTCGCGCTGCATCGAGCGCCGGTTTTCCAGGCGGCTGAGGAATTCGGCAAAGTACATCTCTACGTGGGCCAGGTTCATTTCGTCGAGCAGCACCAGGCTCATCGTATCACTCAGGCCCGGATAGTCATCCGCCGGATTTTCTTGCGCCTGCGCAAGCAAGCGCAGCAACGGCTGGGCATCGAAGCGGTTGTCGATCGAATTGAAGTAGCCCAGCAGCGACTCCTGGCTATCCCAGTTCGGCTGTACCGGAACGTTCAGGAAGTTGATACCACCAAAGTGCGCATACAGCCGCGGGAGTTCCGACTTACCGGTGCCGCTCGCGCCCGCCAGTACCGTGAGCGGCGAGAACTCGGCCGTCTTTAGCGATGTATGGAAAGCGTTGAGGATACGGCGGTCGAACACTAGGCCGTGCTCGGCGCACCGGCGCGAGATGTCTTCCAGCCAGCTCTGCTCATCGATCATCTCGTCCTGGCGGCGCGGCAGCACGTCCTTGAACTGCGGCAAAGGGCGGCGGATGTCGGCGATACGGGCTTCGCGCTCTTCAGGTGGCGCGAAGCCGGCACTAGCACGCCGCAGCATCTCGCCGAGCTTGCGGTTTTCGGCCTCCAGCACGTCCATCGTATCGTGTAACTGGCGGTTCTTCAGTTCCATGTTGCCAGCGCGATGGTCCAGCTGCGCCACCTGCAACTGGACCGGCCGCAGCGCGGCATTTTCTTCTTCGAGGCGGGCATTCTGTTCGGCCAGCGCCGCTTCGTGCCTGCGGCTACGTTCGAAGTCTTTCTGCACCTGTTCGCTCGGACGAAGCTGCAACTGATTCACCAGTTCCTCGTTGCGCTGGCGTAGTTCGACCAGCTGCTGCGACAGGATGCCGGGATCCTGGCCGCCGAGCTGGCGCGTCAGCGTGTCGTAGCGGCTGGTCTCCTTGCGGTAGCCGTCGATCAGCGACAGCAAGCGCCGGTTTTCGTCACGCGCGCTCGTGGCCTCGGCCTGCGCGCTGTCGATGCGGTCACGCGCCAGTCGCTCAATTCGGTCGGACAGTTCGGCCTGGCTCGCCGCCAGGCTTTCCAGTTCGGCGTTGAGCGTGATGCGCTCGCGGCGTAGTGTCTGCCGCTGCTGCTCGAGCGCGCTCCGGTCCGCGTCCAAGGCCTCCTGGCGTTGCGCCAGCAAGTCCCGTTCGGCCTGCATGCGCGCGCCCTGTTCGTCGCGCTGCTGCGCCATTTCCTGCTCGATCGCGGCGAAGCGTTCGCTGCGCGCGACCTCCACGTGGCGCTCCACCTCGGCCAGCAATTGTTGATGGCGCAGCGCCAGCGCATCTTGCTGCTGCGCACGCTGGACCGCGTAGCCCTCGTCGCGCTCCGCTTCGGCTCGCTTGACCTGTTCGTCGCGCTCTCCTAGGCCGCGCATGTGGTCGGCGAACTCGTGTTTGTCCTGCTGCAGGTGGGCCTCCGCGCGCTTGACTTCTTCGTCACGAGCGTCGGCGGCACGGATGCGCTCCAACTGCTTCGCAGCATCGGCCTTGATATCGCGCTCCCACTGCTCCAGCTCGCGCTCGCGCTCGGCCAGCTGCGCATCGGCCACGGGACCGATCCCTACATGTGGCGCCGGGATGGGCCGCATGACCGCATTGCCCGCAACCGGCCCGGCGGTGCCTCCACCGGGCGACATGCCATTCTCGTCGCGGATGGTCAGTGCCGCCGGCATGCCGACATTGCCTCGTTGCGGTTTGTGTTTCGCCATGGGGGTCAAATCTCCGTCAGGTAAGGAATGCTTTGGTAGACTAGTTCGCACAATTGCTCAATCTCGGCCCGCGTCACGGGCCGCGTTAAATAGCCATGGCCGCGCAATGCCGCGATGTCACCGGCCAGGGACAACAGTCGCGGCAGCTTGCGTGCCAGGTCGTTCAGGTAGGCCTCATCGGCCAATATCATCAGCGCCATCGCGCCGCTCTGCAGCGTCGCACCGCCGCCGCGCACGGCCGCCGCCAGGCGCCGCACCGCGACCCGCCGCAGGGTTTGCGGCAAGTCGCCCGAACACAGTTCGAAGCCTGCCGCACGCGCCTTCTCGAGTGCCAGCGCGCCCCAGTTGCCGCCGGACGGCGCCGGCGCCGCGTGCGCGCTCAGGCATTCTTCCAGCGCCAGTTGCAGCATCGCGGCCAGCGTATCGACGATGTTGGTGTAATCTGGCCCATCCAAGGCCTCGGCGGAGGGCAGATCCTGACCGGGTTCGCTTTCGCGCTGCAGTTCGAGATCGAGTTCGAGTTCGAGTTCGATGCAGAGCTTGCGCAAACCGTCCGGCAAATGATCGAGGGATGCCGGAGCAAGAGCAGCACCGGCCGCGATCCGCGCCTGCAGGCGGGCTTGGTGCCGCCATCCGGCGCGGTCGCCATCGGTGCCCGCAGCCGCTGCGGGCACCCCACTCCAACCCGGCAGCAGGCGGCTGAGAACGTCGCAGACCCGCGTATGATGCGCCTCGAGCACGTCCATGTGCATCGCACGCACGCTCTTGCCATGCGCTACCCTGTCGCGGTAACCCTTCAATTGCAGCAGGAATTCCAGCCAGTCCGGATGCGCTTCCGCGACCGCGCGGACCGGGTGACTGCCGTCGCGTTCGGCGCACGCCACACTAAAGGCCAACGCCAGCAACGGAGCCAGTTCCACGCCAGCGTTCCCGCGTTCCTGGAACTTGCCCGGCGCGACCTCCAGCAAGCGCCGTTCGCGCTCCTCGCCGCGCAAGCCAAGCTTCGAGGCATACGACCACAACAGCTCGCCGTTGGCGGCGAACGATTGGCTAGCCAGCAGTGCGCGCAATCCAGCGCTCGGCGGGCGTTCAATCACGACCGCATGCAGCGCCAGCTCGACCGCATCGTAGAGCGCGCGCAGGCACCATGCGGTCGCTCGCTCGGCGCCGGCCGCGCTTTCGCTGTCGAGCACATCTGCACGTGCCTTGCCCAAAGCCTCGTCGGCTTCCCTGATCTTGCCCGCCACAGCCGGATAGCGTCCGGCGGACCGCTTCGAGGCGCCGCCGCGCCGCCGCCCGGCGACGCTGGCGTCGGCCAACAGTGTTTCCGTAGTCCTGCGGATCGACGCGTGGCTGGTCCGGGCCTGATGGAACACTTCGCCAAGGGTTCCGCAGGTCCCGAAGCCGAAAGGATCCATAAGTAGGACGTCGTCATGGTTACCCGCCTGCAGCACAGCGGTGGTGGCGAGATAGACTTTGTCGACGCCATCCATAATCGCAATGACGTTTGCACCCGGTGCGGCTGGCGTGCGTCCCGAGTCCACGGCCGAACGGCGGCTGTCCTGGCGCATGCGTATACGTGCGACCGCATGGACTTCGCGCGGGGTCGGGGCCCGGTTGTGGAATTCGCGGCCATGCTCCAGCCGGGCCGCCCTGAAATTTCTGTCATCGAAACGGAACTTCGCGCCGTCGGAATCCAGGCACTCAGCGTACTCCGGCGTGCCGTACGACATGCACGGCAGCAGGCGCCCGCCGATCAGGTCGACGAACACCCGCACGCTTTCCCAGGATACCTCCGCAGCGCCAGACTGACTGCCGGAATCGCGCACAGGGCGGTGGCTGGCATCGAGCAGGCGCAGGCCGACCAGGCGGCGCAGGATGGCCGTGACCATCTCGGGTTCGAGGCAGGTAAGCTGAGCCAGCTCCGCAGCACCAGTGTAGCCGGCCCCGGCCAGCCGCAAAACCGTCTCTTCAAACACGTTCAGAGTCCGCTGCTGCCGTTTCGGCATAGCCACCGTAAACATGTGGCACGGCCACAGTAGCAACTGGCGCGCGGCTTCGTTGATGCCGCGCAGGTCGGGCGCGCTATACAGGATACGCGGCGCGCTCACAGCCACACTCCTTCCACCGTGCAAAGCCGACGTAGCGCGTGCAGCGCGGGCACCGCCTGTTCGGCCATTTCATGGTCGAGCAGGGCCGCATCGCCCGCCACCACCAGCAACCGCTTCTGGCGGCTCATGCCAACGCATTGCAGCGATTCGGTCTGCAGACGCCCGAACACGCCAGCGGCACTACGCTTTGCAGGCCCCCCGCGCTGCGGCGCCGGGCTGCGTACGATCGAAAGAAACACCACGTCGAACTCCATTCCCTGGAACGCATCGACTGTGCCTACCCGCAGGCGCTCCATATCACCGATCTTTTCCCGGTATGCGGGAGCTATCGCCCATTCGCCCGACGGCGTGCGCACGGCATAGTCCTTGCGCGCCAGGGCCTTGTAGATTTCGTCGACCTGGGCGCGGTAAAAGGTGATGATGCCGAAGCTCAGCTCGCGCCCCTCTTCGCTGCCTATCCAGGCATCCAGCTGTTCGACGATTCTCTGCGCCTCGATCTCGCGGTACCAACTAGACGGCGGCCGTTTGAGTTCCGGTCCCGCGCTCTGCGGCACGTTCAGCCAAGCTAGCGGTCGCCCGTCGGTGCCGTCCAGCTGGTGCCGGTACGGGGCGTCGTCCTCGGGCGAACCGAACCCTTCCTGGTGATCGTGGTAGAACTGGTGGCTGACGAACTCCCCCAGCATTGGATGCATGCGGTATTGACGGTCCAGGGTAACGGTCCGCGCGATGCCGTCGCGCCGTTCCATTTCGATGGCGCGTTCACGCAGGTACTGGAAGGCGCTTTGCTGCAGCACCGCCGTATTGCCTTCGCCGGCTTCCAGCTGGCGGATGATTTCTTCTTCCACGATATGGGGCAGCTGGCGATGGTCGCCCACCAGAATGATGCGCCGCAAGCCTTGCGCCATCGGGATCAGCAGGTCGCGCGGGCTGACCCGGGCCGCCTCGTCGATGATCACCGTGTCGTATTCGAGTGCTGCCTCCGCATTCACCATAGCACTCTTGGCGCGCCGGATCTCGCCGCGTTCGGCGCCCTGGCAGGTCGCCGCGAACACGAAACTGTAGTCGCCGAGCGCATCCGTCACGCCGGCCGGATTGCCTTCCAGTTCATGGACGAAATCCGCCAGGATTGCCGCCACCGGATCGTTGGCGGCCAGTTCATGGCGCTCCACCGCGCGCGACACCGCTGCCAGATGCGACAGCACGTCGTCGCGTGGCTTGTCGAAGCGGAACGGCGGCGGTTTGCAGTAACGCCCTAGCAGGCGCGCCCTCAGGTCCGCAAGCGCTTCCAGGAACGGCGGCGCCTCGGAGCCGGACCACCCCATGGCCTGCTCCAGCAGTGCGCGATCGGCGTCGTTCAGAGCCGCGCTGCAGTGCAGCTCGACGACGCCAGCGCCGAACGGTCCGTCGTCGGCGTACCCCGCCGCTGTGGTACGCAGCGCATACAGCGCGCGCACCACCTGCCCCCCCTGCTGGCCGTCCGCGTTCATCTGCTCCGTGATGTCCTGCAGCAGGTCGCGGTTGCACTCGGCGAGGTCGGCGTCGAGGACCTGGGGCGGCAGCAGCGCGAAATGGCGCAGTAGAGCAGCCCCCTGCGCGAGCGAGGGCGCGGCCATGTAGGCGCTAGCCTGCTGGCTCAGTTGCCGTTGCAGTTCCGACTCTCGGATGGCCGGATGGGCGGCGCGAACACGCGCGGCCAAGTCATCGGACCAGTTGCCCGTGCGCTCCGACGCGCCATCGTCATCGCCGCTCTTGATACCGAACTTGACGGCCGGACGGCCGTCGATCCGCAGCCGGCTGATCACGTTGTCGACCGCGTCGTGTTGGTGCGCGGTCACTAGGACTTCGCCCTTGCCGGTCCTGCGCTTGTCGCGCAATTCGTTTAGGCGCTCGATGATGGCGGTGATGACCGTGGTCTTGCCCGTGCCGGGCGGGCCCTGGATCACCATGATGTCGGGAGTATTCAGGGCCAGCTCGATCGCCAACTGCTGACGCTCGGTAGGCGGCTTGCGAAACACCTTGCGCAGCACGTTCGGGCTAAGCGGCTCGATCCGCGGCGGCCGTTCGGCGCGCGGCAGATCGCCGTCCTTTTCGATGATTAGCCCAAGCAGCGGATTGGCGGAGCGCCCCTCCAGGATGAGCTGGCGCGCGCGCATGCGCCGCGTGATCTGTTGCAGGTCGCCGCGCATCGACAGCACCAGGACGCTATCCTTCAGCGCAGCCTCGAAACGGACATCCAGCGTCAGACTGTGAGCATCGCTGTGCAGCACCTTGGCGGTGGCTACACGCGCATCGCCCTCTCCGCCGCCTTGCGCCACCTCGTCGCAATACGTATCCCAGTCGATGTCCAGGTCGAGCAGATAGGAGGGCGCCACGCGCACGATGTCGACGACGTCGATCGCGTTTGCCACGTTCTCGGGGATCCCTCCTTCGATGAAGAAGCGCGTACCCTGCCTGACTGGTTCCGTGTTCAGCGGCTGCAGGATGCCCACCGTGCGGGAACGCTGCAAGAGCATCGCACCTTCCAGGCTGCCGTACTCGTCCCAGGCGCGGAAATAGCTGCCGACTCCCTGGGTCAGCCGGCTCATGGCCGCCTGCGCCATCGGCCGCAACTGTCCGAGCCTGGTATGGTCGAGAAAGCGTACCTGCCCGCTGGCCAAGCGCAGCCCCTCGCTCTTGGCGACGCGCGCCTGCATCAGGCGCCGTGCCACGAACACCGGCCCGTCCTGATCGTGGCGTACGGCGACCTCGAGCTGGTATCCGTTGCCCAGCATGGTGAAGCCGCGCTCCAGTCCATTTTCGGTCTCACCCTCCCCGTCGGGCGCTGGCTGGACGAAAAAGTAGGAAGTTTCCTCGCGATCCGGCTGGTACACCATCCGCTCTTCGAGATTGCGCAGGATCTCCTCCGAACGCGTGCCGCGCACGCCATACCTAGTGCAGGCGTTGACGTCCTTGTCGTCGAACGCGACTTCGATCGATGCGAACTGTAGCGGGCCACCATGATAGAAGCGAACCGACAGCTGAAGCGACCGGTTCTTCACCATCATGACGCTAGCTAGATGCGCCGCGCCGGCGTACAGGTGCTGCTCCAGGCGGCTGCTCTCGCCCGGCTCTTGGAAGGTAAAGGTGGCGATCTTATCGCCTTGCGACAGCGTGATCATGCCCGCCCGCTTTCCCCTGCGCAGTTCCACCGCGCCCGGCGCGAGCGTGGAGTCATGGGCGCCCAATGCTCCCCAGTATTCGGCGCGGGACGGCGCCGTCAGGTCCTTGAATTTCATGCCGCCTCCATCAGTGCCAGCCGTATCAGCCGCGCCTGCGCGCCCGCAGCGAAAATCGTTACACCCATTGCCAGTTCCGCTGCGCTGAGGTGGAAGTTCTCCAGCCCTTCGAACTGGCCTTCCCGCACCCCAGCCCGGGCGATCTGGAGCGGCGGCCCGGAATCGCGGCCGCGCCGCAGGCGGTAGCCCCCTTCCTCCGCCTGCACCGACAGTACCGGCTCATCGTTTCCGGCTAGGCTGAACGGCATGAATACACGGCCCGGCAACTGCGCTGCGGCGTCGAGGCTGTCCAGCGCCATCAGAAATACCCAGCATGGTGCTGGCAGAACCTCGGGCCAGCGGTGACTGTCGATACGCAGCAGGCGCGGGCGCGCGGCGCTGCAATAAGGGCATTGCGCACGATCAAGGGCAAAGTACGACATGCCACACGAATTGCAATGCAAGCTGCAGTCGGCGGCCGCGGCAAGCGCCTCGGGCCAATGCAGCATGGCGGGACGGCGCCACGGGGTCGTGCGGCCGGAACCGAACGTTTCCTCGAACAGGTCGGCAAGTCGCGACGTGCAGGTAAGCTCCAGTGGCAGTCCCTCGTCGGTGCGGTTGCTGTTGTCGCCAGCATCATGAATCCACGGTAAGTGGCCGTGCATTGCCTGCTGCTGCGGGTCCGCCTCATCCCGGCTCCAGTCGCCGCCGGCCCGAACCAGTTCGCCGACGAACGGATGATTCAGGCAAAGAACACTGAAAGCGATGACTCCGAACGCGTGGCAATCGGTACGGAACGAGACGCCGCTGTCGCCCCGTGCCAGTTCCGGTGCGGCGAACCCTTCCGTGAAAAAGTCGTCGCCGACCTGCCCCTCGTAATGGACATTGTCGGCGTCGATCAACCACACCTGCGCGTCGGCTCCGACCCCAGTAACAAACACATTCGAGGTCGAGAGGTCGCCGTAGACCAGGCCCGCCGCGTGCAGCCGCGCCAGCACAGCGGCGCACTTGGCTAGCAGCAGCAAGCGGCCCTTGGTCGAGCCGGTTGACGCATAGTCAGCCAGTTGCGCCGCCGCGCGCACGTCGTGGCGGGCAACCTCGGCCAGCCACGACGGCAACTCGCCCGGCTCCTCGGAACAAGGACGCTCGAAGACATCCTTAAACGAGTGCATGGCATCGAGCAGTCGCATCACGTAACCGGCGCGGTCGCGCAGTGCCGCGACTGGGCGGGCCAGGGGCAAGTCCGCCGGCAACGGCAGGACGCGCAGGCGGCGCAAGCGCTCCAACGCAGCAACGCGCGCAACCGGGTCGGACAGAGGTTGGCCCGCGCGGTCGGTGACCAGCTTGACGGCAATGTCGCTGTCCCGGGTGCGCAGCACGATGCCCTGTCCGCCTTGGCCGATCACCCCGGCGCTGTAGTAAACATTCTCGAACTCGTCGACTAAGCGCATATCACCTAACATTTTCCGTCCCTTCCGGTGCCATCATGCACACGATTGTCTTGTCATCCGTATGGCCCGCAACGGGCCAGTCCTGGAGCCAGCGGCGCGCTTCCCGCCGTTGCGTGCGGGCGCTGCTGCCGTGGCCGGCGGCGAGCAGTCCGGCGGCGAAGGCGGTCTCGCTGCCTGCGACGAGGTCAGCGGCGATACCGTCAGTGCACAGCACCACGCCGCCGAAATCCGCCGCTTCCAGGCTGGCCACGCGCCATGCCTCCGGAGCGTGCCGCTCGTGCAGGCATTCGGTCACATTGGCGAAGTCCGTGACGCCGGCGTGCAACAGAAATGACGCCTTGCCGGGCGGTCCGCATGCCACGGCCATGCCGTCGCCTAGTTGCGCCAGCAGCAGCAGCGGCCCGCTTCGCAAGGCCAGCACGCAGGTGGTAGCGCACTCGCGCACGGCGTGGGGCCACAGATTCTCCAGCCAGGCCGCGTGCAGCGCCGCCAGTAAGGGCTGTGCGGCCACATTCCCCGGCGTGCAGCAATGCGCGGTGGCGGCCTGTAAGGCTGCCCGGCAGGCGGCACGAGCGCCCTGATGCGACATCGCACGGCTGCCGAGGCCGTCGGCAACGACGGCTAGCTCACCCCAAGGCATGCATCGCAGCAGCCACGCATCCTGGTTCGGCAAGCCGTTGCGACGGTGCCCGGGCCCGACGCGTGACACTCCCCACCCCGTCCATTCGGGCGCCGATGTCACTGTGCTCACTGCCAGTCGTCCGCAGCGCAATCTACCACGAGCGCGGCCACCGTTTCCGCTAGCGAGCGCGGGGCGGCCTGCGGGCTCGCCCAGTCGTGCAGGGCCGCACCGATCTCCTCGGCGCCGTACAGCGCGCCCTTCCCGGCCAAGGCTTCGAGCGCTAGGCGCGACGCATCCGCGCCCAGCGCCACGGCACGGATGTCGAGTGCGAAGCGCGCGCGCCAAGTCTGCCAGCGCTTTTGGCAGGCATGGTCGATACCGCCATCCGACATCAACAGCAGGCGCACCGCTCCCCCGGCACCGACCAATTCACGCTCCAGCACATCCATCAGCACGTCCAAGTCAGCCCGGCCGGCCGGTCGGGGCGCCGCCAGTCCGGTTGTCAGCAGCAGGCCCAGTGGCAGTGGCTGAACCGTTGCGGCCCAGCTCAGGGCATGCACCCCGGCGCACCAACTGGGCATTTGCCCCAGGCGCATGCATTCGGCCACATAGGACAGCAGATAGGAAAGCATGCCTGATTTTCCGGGCTCGGCCATACTCCCCGAGCAGTCTGCTATGACGTACAGCGGAATCTTGGACATTCGAACGATCAGAAAAATTGGGGTGTCTCGTCCGCCGACATTGCCGGTTGCGCCGGGATGTCCGGCACCTCGTTCGGATTGTGCGCCTTCGAGCGGATTGACATGGACATCGTTACGCGCTGGAAGAAGGTGTGGATCTCGGCAGCCTTGCCAGCATCGAATACGTCATGCTCGGTGCCTTGCAGGAATTTCTCGAGCGGAAGAAGGCTGGCACCTTTGCCGATCGCCATCGACATACGGTCGCACTTGGCGCTGCGGCCGGAGCCGATAAACGCTTCCATGTGCTGCTCCCATGCATCGTTCGGAGCCCCATCGGACACTAAAACGATGGTCGGGCGGTAAGCGTTCGACGGGGTCACGCTCGGATCCTCGATCATTGCTTTCGCCATGGCCAGCGCTCCACCCATTGGCGTCATTCCATCCGCGGGCAGGTCATGATAGGTTGCATGCGCTTCCGATGCTGGCACGGTCTGCATTTCCAGCTGCACGCCATTGTGGCCGAACGAGATGAGAGTCACGTCGATGCGGGTTTCGCGCTGCTGTTCCCCCTCGAACGCCGCTAACATAGTACGGACAGCAGTGTTGAGTGCGCCAATATTATTGCTTTCCTTCATGCTGAAACTCGTGTCCAGCAGCAGATATAAAGGAATTGGCCTGGCTTTTGCGACGGTGAATTTTTTGGGATCGAACATGGTGGCTCCAGGTGAACGGGTATTTTAATGCTTCATTGAAATAAGTAGTGAAAACAATGCTAATGATTTTTTTGCAACCGCAGCTTTCGCAACTCGTGCGTGCGATAAGCAGTGATCACGACGCCTTCAGCAGAAAGGAGGAGATGGACGCCTTCAGCTGCCGAAAGCAGGGGGTCGATGAGGCCATAACGCTGGATTTCCTTACGACCTACCACGTGAAATATGGCGGCTCCGTGTGCGCGAACGGTTCTGCCATAGCGTAAAACTTGCTCGATGTGATTGCGATCGATACCGCGTTGCTGCATGCGCAGTTTAGCGTGGGTGCTGAGAAAGTACGGCTGGACAGGAAGATCGGTGGTAGACATCGTAGGCTCCTTGAAGGTGACCTAACCCATATAGCTAAAAGCGTGCCAGCCACCGTATGCCAATGGAATCAATCACTTATAGACAACACCCATCCTTCACGGCAGCACATTTCATATGCTTTCGAATACAGCCATATGAAAACGTATTACTCTTCATCACTTATCATGCCGAGCGCTTTCCTCCGGCGATTCATCTGCTGGTAATTGTTGTATCCGAGCAATTCAGACGCTGCGGTACGATTCGACGGGGACTGTTCGTGTGCACGCATTAGGTAATGGCGTTCGACGTCCGCTAGCAGATCGAGGATGTTAAAGCCGTGGCCCAGCGAATGATTCAATACGGCTTCGCTTGCTGGCGCGCCGCTCGGCAACAGCGCTGCCTCGACATCTTCCGCACCGATTTCCGACGAGGTCGACCATATAGCGGCGCGGAACAAGGTTCCGTACAGCTCCCGAATATTTCCCGGCCATGAATGCTTGAGCAATAACGCAACGGCGTGTGCTGACAGGGTTTTCGACTGCGCTTCAGGAGTTCCTGCAGCGTCAAGATTGATCTGCCCGAGAAAATAGTCGACCAACATCCGGATATCTTGGCCGCGTTCGCGCAATGGCGGAATGTTGAGAATGCCTACAGCTAAGCGCTGAAACAGGTCCTGGCGAAACTTTCCCGCCACCACTTCGGCCGCCAAGTCCTTGTGCGTGGCTGCGATGATCCTGACGTTGACAGGCACCGCACGGGTGTCGCCCACCGGGGTCAGCTCCTTTTCCTGCAAGACCCGCAGCAGCCTGACTTGGGAATCCAGGGCCAGATCGCCGACCTCGTCGAGGAACAGGGTACCGCCGTTCGCAGCCGTGAAAAAGCCTGCATGATGACGGTCGGCCCCGGTAAATGCCCCCTTCATGTGACCGAAGAGTTCGGAATTCGCGAGTTCGCGGGAAATAGCACCGCAATTGACCGCAATGAAGGGGCGCTCTCGGCGCCGGCTGGCGGCATGGATGGCCTTGGCGAACAACTCCTTGCCGGTGCCCGTTTGCCCTAAAACCAGGATCGGCACTTCAAACTCGGCCATACGCCTCGCCAGCGTGATCTGGTGGCGCATGACGTCACTCCCGTGGATGACCGCGGCAAACTCGGGCGGCACCACGGCCGGCGACTGCAGGCGCGTAATACGCGCTTCGCTGCGGCGCAAATACTCCGGCAGAAAGTCGCTGGCCAAGTCGAAAAGGAAGTCGGCCGTTTCCAGCCCCCGCTCAACCGAAGTCTGGATCAGGCGGGCGGGAAAACGCGTCTTTGCCAAAATGATCCAAATCGCGATCATCGCCGGGGTGCCGGGACTCAGGTGAAAGGTCAACTCGACCGCAGGGCTCAGCAATTTGAGATCGGCAAGAAAATCGCTGACCTGCTCATAGATTTCGCCATAATGCGTCGGACTGATCAACTCAACCTGATGCAACTCGACATCGCAAGCAACTCCGTCCTGCAACCACTGGCGATAACGGTCGCCCTGCTCAATCGGAAAATTGTTGAGCAGCCATACTTTGGCGAATCCATGATCGTAGCGAACAGCAGATGCGATCGGACCGCGGGGGCCGCCCGTCATTGCGTTCAGATCGTTTTTTCCCACCCAAGAAACCAGCCATCGCTCCATACCGCTTTTTCACTCCAATTATTACAGTGTTGTACATTCCACAAAAGGCATTGTGTCCGCCTTGATATGAGAAGTAGTGTCCGTTTTGAGAAGAATATTCACGAAGAACAGCGTGACATCAAGATCGGCACAAGTTCGCCCGCTGCGCATCAGGTATCCGACCCATTACAGGACAGCATTCGCTTTTTCCTCGTTTCTGTGCCAGCATCGCCATGGGTGGTCCTTGCGGGCGGGCCGCGGTCCCCGAGGGGAGCGATACGGAGTTTCCACGTTCAGCTTGTAAAAGTGCGTCGGGTTAAGTGCCTGCTGTCGACCGGGAGGCATTGAACAATGGTCTATCTTTGCACGATTGTTGGCGCCGACGATTTTTTGACCCAAACTGCCGATTTTCGATGACCCTCGCCCGTAGCCAGCAAACCCGCGTGCAACAATGGTTCCAGAGGATTTGAGTTGGGTCAGTTGGAATCGGGAGCCTGGATCAATTTGACGTCGGCGCTAACAGTTCAGGGGCTGTGTATGCGCTAAACCGGCTCGCCAGTGCCTCAGCTCGCTGGTGGCGACTGCCAGCCGAGAGAATCTGAACAGCAAATCGGGCTGTCTAGGTGCTCCCCCAGTCAGTGGTAAAGTGGGTTCGCAGCTCATTCATTGCTGGAGGCAAGCTTTCTTCACAAGTCAAGCCAAGGTAGGTAGCGGCCCGAGTTGCGCCAACGTATAGATACTTATCGAACAAGGCCGGCTGTTTAACCGCCAAACGGTCGATGCCCACGAAGAAGACCGCCTCAAACTCAAGCCCTTTAATGTGCTGAATATCGAATACGCGGATGTCATTATCTTGGCCCATCACTTGCCCCTTAGGGCAGGCTACGACGCGAATATTGCTGTCTTCCAGCTCAGCGCTAAGAGAATCGGCTAGGCCTTGCACTTCATCTTCTGCGTTGACGAAAACTGCGGTAGATGGCAACTGCCCCAAAAAGCGCTCGACTTCACGAATACGCTCAGCCAACCAGAGTACGGTGTCCATTGCATCTGATACATTTTCAAGTAACGCGGGTGGCCGTCCTTCGCTATCAACATTCAAAGGGAGACTTACATGCTGTTCAGCTCCTCCCAAAACAGAAATGATCGCCCTTGCAAGTTCGTTCAGTTGCCGACTCTGCCGATACGCTACGTTGACCTCACGAATTTCAATCTCGGGAAAGACCCAGCGCATGTCAACGACAGAGCGGCTCCCCCAAGTCGTGAGCCGCTGATTGAAGTCACCACAGGCGAAAAATGAGCGCAGTTGCGGATTCGCTAATGCTGCCATGCAAGCGAGTTGAATTGGCGAAAAATCAGTCGCCTCGTCCACCAAAATTTGGAGCTTATACAAACCGTGTACGGTTTGCAGCGCGGACCAATATGGCTCCTCCATCCGCCGCGTGATGTTAGGCCTACTTAAAAGCTCCCCTGCGCCACGGAGGCTGGCCAATATCAAGACATCAAGTTCCAATGGATGCAGGTCCGTCGCAAGGAAGCTGTTGGCGCTATACCATTTTTTCTGGCCTTGGTGTTCGCGTCGGAAAGCCCTGTAACGCTTATTAACACCCGCCAAGTAACGCTTCACAGGATTCATGAAACGACGCGTTGCAACCAGCATTAGCAACTGGGCACCAACTGCTGGACGGTCATTGACGGCAATCGAATGGTCGCCTATCCATTCAATAATCCGACCCGTTCGAGAGGTCTTACTAATACTACGCTTAGAAGCCAGCGCTCGAGCCTGGGAACGTACGGCTCGCATATAAACAGCTACAGCAGCGCTTCTACCTACTTTAGGCAGTGCTGGATCTTCGTCCTCGCCATCTTGCTCATCGGCGTCATCTGGGTCGTCGAGATCGACGTCCACAGCTGTATTGGCGCGAAGCTGCTCCAGAAATTTAGCCAACTCATCAACAAATCCACGATCACGATTAAACGCAAGATTGAACGCTTCGGAGATCTTCTTGTCGGACGCGTCCTTGAACGCAGTGACGAGAGATTGCACCTGCGTCAACTCTCCTGAAAGATCCAGAAACATCGATGGCAAATTGGTCGGTGACGCCTTCTCAAGCAAGCCAACGATCCGCCCTCCCAGCTTGGCTAGTTCAGGATTCTCGGCGACACTCATAGTCAGCGCTGCTTGGCGTAAATCTTGAATATAAGATTGCCGTTGCCAAGCATCAAAATCAGAAAACCAACCCGTCAAATCATGGGCCGCATCGTCAAGCAAAGTTGCGGCCGATTCTTTCAACGTAAAAGAACCCGTTGATCCCGCCGTTCGCAAAATACCCAAGACATTACGCCCCAGCACGCGCCGATAGTTATCCCACGTCTTGAGCCGCTCATCGGACGCCGGCACACCTTCGCGATTGAAAGCCTCCTTCAGGAATTGCTTGAGCAGCT
Source organism: Janthinobacterium sp. TND4EL3 (assembly GCF_900156175.1). Lineage (GTDB taxonomy): Bacteria > Pseudomonadota > Gammaproteobacteria > Burkholderiales > Burkholderiaceae_D > Janthinobacterium. The sequence goes on along the minus strand of NZ_FTMV01000005.1, from coordinate 107,718 downwards.
CCGTCGGAGTAAACATTAGCCAGCTATCCGAGAGACTAACGCCGCCAGCTTGGCTTGCACTGGCGATCATCTGTTTTTCGTCATCCAATAGATATTCCGCGTCTAACTTTTGACCGAGGCGACGAATAAGAGTTGTTGTTTTCCCGGTCCCCGGCGGGCCAAGGATCAATAAACGTTGATTCAGCGGCAACCGAAATATCTCATCTTGATATTGGTCCAAGATCGGTTGATCACGCAAACTCATCTTGGTGATCACGCCACGCCGGATGCCCTCACTGATATTGGCTGCATCGCCCTCTTCAGCAATCAACTTCGCCAACAAATCTTCGAGTTGCTCGGGTTCAACAACTTGGCCCAAGAACCTGCGCAACGACTCAATTGTGAACGGAATACCTCGATCTGATTCAAAAACTGTGCTCTGTGAGTCCCAGATACCAGAAACGTCGACGGGACGTAACCGAGTCCGCTCGATGACCTCCACCACTTGACCGTTAGGGAGTGATACGACCGAGCCTATCGGCTGCGCGGCCAACTGCCCAATTGAGGCTTTGTAGCTCGCCAGGTTATTGATGCCGCTTACTGGCGTCGCACGACAAATGTAATAGACTCGCTCACTGCCGTCCTCACACAGTACGACAATACGAGCAATGGCGGGCTCTAGGGCTAGTGCCTGAGCGCTGCCAAGCATAGCATGGTTGATTGCGCCCACATTCTGAACTGCCTGTGCCGAGGTCAACGTGTTGACAATAGCCAATGCGCTCGAATTAAACCCGCCATTATTCAGTTCACTTCTCGCTCGACTAGCTATGCTAGCCAACATATCAAGCGACTCGGTTGCTACGCGGTCCACGTCTTTTTTTGATTCCGGCGACAGTAGCATCAGTTAATCCATCCACGAAAAGCTGTTCTTGTCCAAACGGACCCCACAAGGTTGCACGCAATTCACCACAAAAACGAAGCGCGTTGATATTTATTAAAAGTCAAGTTTCCACGTCAGCCAATCGGCTTTGCCAACTCAAATCAATGCCGACTCAACAATAATTCACCTGGGGAAATTGTAATCGAAATTCCTATAGACAAGGGAAATCCGCATGCTCATCTGTCAGCGTGATTAAGCTTCCCCTGAAATTTTGCCTTCCAAAGGTGACGTAAAATAATGTTACTTTGGAAGAGTTAGAAAGTAAGCGTCCGGCCACTCTTCCGATCTAGGCGCTCAAAGAGTGGCAGCAAAAGAAGCCGGAGCTATTCGTAAAGCGCGTTTATGATCAAACGGGACTGGACACCTAACTCCTAAGCCAACATCTGCCGATAGGCTCCTCCTACCTTCACCTTCATTCCAATGATAGTTCCCGGCCAACAACGCGGCGCCTAGTGAACTTCCCTCACCAGCGCTAATTTCTCTGACGGTCTCAGAAATACTGACTGCTGGGTAACCGCGGCTGGCGGCTGCCTGTAGAATGAACAAGTCCTCGCTCCCGACAGTTATTGACCCCTTCCCGTAGATACTTCTGACGCTGTTGTGCCAGACCGAATCGACTTCGATTAGCGAAGGGGTGGAAGCATTGCCGTTAAATTTGAAAAACTCTAGCAGTCCAACAACATGGTCTGCGTCGATATGTGATGCGATGACCAAATCAAGCTTATTTCCACTGGCGGCAAGCGCTTTGAGGTCGCCCCGGAAATAGGTATGAAAAGTCTCGCCATATCCACCATCGATCAAGATGGCAGTACTCGCTTGCCCCGTTTCCAGAACTAAAAATGCGTCGCCGTTTTTAGCAGGATACATTCTAATTTTGACCATGCTTCAGTCCACCCCAAAGTGGCGGTGCCGATGACAATTCGCACATAGTGCCTCGGCGTTCTCCACTGAATCGTCTCCTCCTGCCGACAGCAGGATTTTGTGGTGGACTTCCAGATATGGCGTACCGTCACTCTTTCTATTGAACGGTGCGGGCCGCTTACATCGGTTACATTCCCCCATCGACTGCGCCAGTACTTCGGCAACGACATCAGCACTTCGCTCATAGACATAAACAAGTTTTGCAACCTTACGCGGCAGCCTCGGAGCTGCAGCCAACCGCCGCCTTCGGGCGTCTCCGTTATCCACAAGTGCCAAGGCGACTTTGGCTTGAAACTCGCGGTTCACCTCTGCGATGCTGGTTACACCTTCGGCTAACAAATCGGCAAGACGCGCCTCCTGTTCAGCGAGAATTTCGCGATTACCATGTTGGCTCACCCGGTCCGATTCCCTCCATCTAATATGAAGTCTCAGGGCATCCAGCGCGCGCGATAATTCTTCGGCATTGCCATCTCCGCCGAATGACTGCAAAAAAAAGGTCATGTCAACGCGGCTCAAATGGCGTTTGAATAGACTTCCCTCGCACATCTTCTGGTACACCTCGATTACGATTTTCGCCGACCCATCTGGAATTTTCGCTTCCGTGCTGAGCAATCGCCTCCCCGCCGAAGCCTTCGTTTTCCCGTTATGAACCTCACGCGCTACTCGAAGCGCGATTTCCTGCTGCTGTCTATTCATCCGGCTTCCCTCAATATTATCTCGGTGTATGGGCAAAGCGACTTGTGCGCAATAGCCGATCTAAGTGCCCATCAAAATCTCAAATTAACTTTGTGGCCAATCCGTATGGAGCATCCACTCCACCTCAAGAATCGTCACATTGTGTTTTTCGAGAAGATCCGTGAGGTCGCCTTGATCCAACAACTCAACCTTGTTGAGGGACGCGTTCTCAGTAGCGTGAGAACTGGCGCACGAGTGCCAGAGACTGTTACGGCCATATTAGTAGTCAAGATACCTTTATTACCTTTGGGCAGCAAGTTTGTAAGCGTCTTCCCACCGCCGTCTATCTTTAAAAGTCCACATCCCCAAAAGTAGTTCCCGTCACTTTTTTGATGGGAATCACTTTGGATACAGATAAAACGGCAGGCAACCGCAAAGGCCGCCCCAACTATCCGGCTGACTTCAAACGGCGTCTCGCCATCGAGGCTTGTGCACCTGGTATCTCGGTGCCCAAGTTGGCGCAACAGAACGGCATCAACGCCAAGATGCTGTTCAAGTGGCGCCGCGAGCTGCGTACCGGTTTGTTCGAGCCAGCCGCCTCGGTGCTGCTGGGCGCATGCGCGCCGCAAGTTCCACGACCTGCATGCAGCCAGACCATCGGCCATCACGACTGAGGCCCTGCGCCGGATCGCCGAGCTGTATGTGATCGAGGCCGAGATACGCGGCAAGCCGCCGAACGAACGTAAGCGTCTTCCCAGCGCCGTCTAGACTGTCTGACCACCACCAGTGCTCGTCCGCGCCCGTCCATGCTGATGGGTATGCGTTCGACCACCGGGCGCGGCACCTTGCGCACCAGCAGAAAGGCGGCGGCGCTGCGCTGGCCGTAAGTGAGGGCCCATTCCAGGCCCTGGCGCACGATCGACGCATGGCGGGCATCGGTGCGCGGAGTTTTCTTGATATCCATCCCATCACTATCGAATACGCGACGATGGCGCACGGTACGGCGGCGTACAGTGCGAGGGTTCTTCCAGTACACTGCGTAGCTCGACTACAAAGCCAGGAAAAAAGACGATGTTACGTTTGATGTTGCCACTGCTGGCCTGCGCGTTACTGGCCGGCTGCGCCCTCACCCGCGTTTCCGACGCCACGCTGGCGGCCGAAGTGGACCAGCTGCACGCGGTCGGCCTGACCATGGACGCGGCCAGAAAGGTCGCCACGGAACAGGGCTTCGAGTGCAGTCCGTACATCAACCGGGACGTCTCGGTATCTACCCCGCAAGGCACGCGCAAGACCGACATGCTCGAATGCAGCAAGAAGTCGCTGGAACTGGTCTGCCCGCAGCGCCGCTACGTGGTGTTTAATATCGAACCTTCTACCGGCTTGGTGCGATCGGTTGGCAAGCGGTTCAACCAGAATTCATGCTTTTGATGTCCAGATCAGCGTAAGCGTCCGCTCAGCGCCTTATTGAGTGCAGGGGCGTTTTGATCGATGATGGCGTCACACCGCTGGGAAGCGGCGTGATCTCAAAGGGCTGCTGGCAGGTTGCAGTTCCAGGGCAAGAAATCATCAACCCGATTGACGGGATGATCGGCGATATGCGTCAGCACGTGACGCAACCAGGCTTCGGGGTCGACACCGTTCAGCTTGGCCGTGCCGATCAGCGAGTAGATCGCGGCGGCGCGCTCGCCGCCGCTGTCGGCGCCGGCGAACAAGTAATTGCGGCGGCCGATGGCCACGCCACGCAAGGCGCGTTCGGCCGCAGAGTTATCGATCTCGATGGCGCCGTCGTCGCAATAGCGCAGCAGCGCAGCAGCGCGGGCCACAGCTTGAGCGCGTACAGGATTGCTGCCGCCGTGTCGGACTTGTGCGATAAAGTATCGAGCATGCTGCGCAGCCAGCGCTCCAGGTCGTCGAGCAGTGGGCGCGAGAGGGTTTGTCGAACTTGCCTTCGTTCGTCGGGTGGTTTGCCCCGGATCTCGCTCTCGATCAGATAGAGCTCGGCGATCCGGCGCAGCGCCTCGGTGGTCAGCGGCGTTGCGCGCGCTGCGTGCAGGTCGTGAGATTTGCGCCGAGCGTGCGCCCAGCAGGCCGCTTCGCGGATCGTGCCGTCGTCGAACAAGGCGTTGAAACCCGCATAGGCGTCCGCTTGCAGCACTCCCTCAAACTTGGCCAAGTGGGTTTGCGGATGGATGCCCTTGCTGTCGGGCGTGTAGGCAAACCAAACGGCCGGTGGCGTCGAGTCGCCGGCTGGCCGGTCATCGCGCACATAGGTCCACAAGCGCGCCGTCTTGGTTTTGCCATTGCCGGGCGCCAGCACCGGGATCGGCGTGTCGTCGGCATGCAGCTTCGAGGCCGCCAATACGTGGCGGCGAACGGCGTCGACCAACGGGCGCAGCAACGCGCTGGCGGCGCCGACCCAGCTCGCCAGCAGCGCGCGATCGAGGTCGACACCTTCGCGGGCGTAAATGACGGCCTGGCGGTACAGCGGCAGATGATCGGCGAACTTTGCCACCAGGATGTGCGCCAGCAGGCCGGGGCCGGCGATACCGCGCTCGATCGGACGGCTTGGCGCCGGCTCCTGGACGATGGCGTCGCAGCAGACGCATGCCAGCTTGGGGCGTACATGACGGATCACGCGGAAGCTCGCTGGCACGAATTCCAGTTGCTCGGCGACGTCCTCGCCCAGCGGCCGAAGGCCGCCACCACAGGCAGGGCAGGCATCGGCCGTCGGCGCGTAGACCTTCTCGTCACGCGGCAAATGATCGGGCAAGGGGCGCCGCACTGACTTCTTGCGCGGCGCCCGGTCGGCCGCCGGCATCTCGCGCGCCGCCTCGGCCTCGTCGGCCTGCAAGTCTTCCAGCTGCAACTCCAACTGCTCGATCTGATGATCCAGCTTTTCCGACTTGCGGCCGAACTGCATGCGCCGCAATTTGGCGATCTGCAGCTTGAGGTGCTCGATGTCGATGGCGCGCGTGTTCAGTTGTTCACGCAGCCCTTCCACCACCTCGTCCTGGGCGAGCAGCAGCGCTTTCAAGGCGGCGATGTCGTTGGGGAGGTCGGCTGGGTTGAGCATGCGCCAAGTTTACGCGAGGCTTCTACCGTTTACAAGGCCGACGTTGGTTTACAGGTCCGCTCCGGCCTCCGCCAGTCTATGCCCTCAAGCAGCATCGACAGCTGCGCCTGCGTCAGCGCCACCGAACCGTTGCTGGCCTGCGGCCAGATGAAGCGCCCGCGCTCAAGCCGCTTGGCCAGCAGGCACAAACCATCGCCGGTCCACCACAATAATTTGATGAGGTCGCCGCGCCGGCCCCGGAACACAAATACGTGGCCGCTGAACGGATCTTCCTCCAGCGCCGTTTGCACTTTGGCAGCCAGCCCATTGAAGCCGGAGCGCATGTCGGTGGTGCCAGCGGCCAGCCACACCTTGGTGCCGGCTGGTAGGCCGATCATCGCAGCACCCGATCGAGCACCTGCGCCAGGACGGCCGGGTTGGGCTGGCCATCGATTCGCACCAGGACCTGGCCCAGCTCAAGCACGATCGTGCCGATGGCGTCGCCGTCGGCCGAGGCCTTGCCTGGAGCAGGCGCCGTCGGCGCCAGCACCACCGGCAACAAGCCATCGTCGCGCATCAACGCAGGCACGCCGAGGCGCCCTTGTTGATAAAGGCGGCGCCAGCTGAACACCTGGTTCGCGTTGACGCCGTGTTCGCGTGCAATGCGAGCGACGGAGATGCCCGGCTCCAGCGCCAGAGCCACCAATGCGCGCTTGAACTCCAACGAGTGCTGCCGATAATGACCGCGCGCGTTCTTGGAAGTGATCGGTTGAAAATTTGTGTCCATAATCAGAATTTGTGGGCACAAATGCTGTGCCAAAATTCGATCATGAATGGTGGTGATCAGACAGTCCAGACGGCGCTGGGAAGACGCTTACGAACGAACGACAACTGGCACGCCAGCAACGATCACGACCATTGCTCGACGACTTCAGCAGCTGGCTACGCGCCACGCTTGAAAAGCTGTCGCGCAAGTCGGAAACGGCGGCCGCTATCCAGTACGCGCTCAATCTGTGGCCGGCGTTGCTGCGATACTGCGACAACGGCATCATCGAGATCGACAACTCGGCCGCCGAGCGCGCCCTGCGTGGCGTTGCCATCGGCCGGCGCAACTACCTGTTCGCTGGCGCCGACAGCGGTGGCGAGCGTGCCGCCGCCGTCTACTCGCTGATCGGCACCGACAAGCTGGGCGGTGTTAACCCCGAGGCCTGGCTGCGCCATGTGCTGGCCAACGTCGCCGATCATCCGGTCAATCGGGTCGACGACTTCCTGCCCTGGAACTGCGCCGCGCAGCTCCCATCGGCTTAAACAACACGCCGCTTCCCAGCGGTGTGACGCCATCATTTTCTAATTCATTGCCGGGTTCAAGACGGCGCTGGCTTTACGCTTACGCAAGTTTAGCCTTCGAATATTTAGCCTATGCCGCCCTGAAAGAAAACCGTGTGGGCGATACTTGGCAAATCCCACTGATTCTCACCTAGACTCAAACACAACAATGTCGTTTAATACTGTTTTATACTGTTTCATTTGAAACCATATCTTTTACTATCTAGAATGGCTATTTGCAAGGGTGTTAAATTACTGGCAAGATACGAGATCGAGCTGTTCAATTGATTTAGGAGAATGAAAATGGGCGAATGGTCTGACTATTTTGATGATTTCCCAGAGGAAAATCCAGCCAACTATCTTGGGCATCAATTCAACCCGGCCGGTGCTAAAGTACAGCGAGACGCACAGCAAAAGGCTGAGCAAAAACTTCAAGCAGATCAGCAAAAACTGGATGCCGAGATAGCCGCCATTATTCAAAAACATAAAACTCCCGATTAAAATCGGCGCCGGTCCGCTTGACGCTTGCTCAAGATCGACGGCTCAAGGAATTTTACGCTCACTCGGACATGGGCATCTAGGATGTGGTACTCAAGCAGCACGGGGTGCCTTTGGTATAAATCATTAAGTGACGGGGAAGCCTGGTGATGGCGTTACACGAAATGCGGCAGTATGAGCGCGATGCAGCCCGTTGGGGCGACCGCAGCACAATGCGGGGCTATCGGTTCTTCTTCGTGAAGCCGGCCGACCTGGCGTAATGGTTGGTGGATGCTTAGGACAAGGATGTCATACTCGATGGCGTGTGAGTCGACACTCTGCATTTGCTCAAACTAGCCAAGGCTGCCGTAGAACTATAATTAACAAAAAAACACATCTCTAGGTTTTTGACTTATCACTTGAATTAATGCCAGCTTTGCTCGCGGAGTGCCATGGGTTTGCTTTCAGAGTGCCAATGTTGGCGCCGACACCAAATTGACCCACGGTGCCAATTTTTCTTGACCTAGGCTCTGACACGGAAAGACGCACTGAGCCTGCGTTTGCGCGAATTCGCCTGGGTCAATGAATCTCGGCCACCTGGTTCAATTTGGCATCGGCGCCAACAGCCTTGTTGCCCAAAGTGGCGAACATCAACCCATCGGACTACACCATTGTGTACGGTATCTTGAAGAAAAAACACGCGCGCACGAAAAAACTCAACATCCCCTTCTTCAGTAAGGTCACGCTGCGTGGCATCGTGGAACAGCTGACCATGATGGGATAGAAGACGGAACTAGATTTGATCGAAAAGTGCTAGTTCTCCTGCGCAATAGACCGGTCATACGGTTGCAACCCTCTGCCAGAAAGTGAAACAATTGGATGACACGGATAAGAAAATGAAAGACGATGCCATGCCGCAACTGTCACCCTAGGCCGATTGACGAAGTTACACATATGCTATCGTTCATATTCAATTTCTTGAAATCTACCTGTGCCAGACTACTTATATTTGACGCCTCCCGTTTGCCAGGTATTTTTGTGTGCTGTTGGACAGGATAGGCTGCTGCTTTATATCCGGCCTTCTTGCAGGTCGAACCTGCTGGCCCCGATGGAATCTGCTGACCCACGCCTCATTTGTCTCACGGACTGGTAATCCGAAGTAGTCTCCAGGCTTGGTGGATCACGGTCTGACCTGTTTGTCATCACACTTTGTACCTTACGCAACTGCGAACGTCCAAACGCATTCACCCGCATCACGCATGCATGTCCGGCCTCGCCCTTCCAGGATAAGTATCGTAGACAAACCCGTAAGCGCGGGCGGCCTTTTCTTGGCGCAGGTCGAGAGTGTATGGCTGCGGCAATGTGCGAAAAATGTCCCGTATCGTTTTCTGTACGCCGGCGCGCGCTTGCTGCTTCAGACGCCAGTCCAGAATCAGTTTTTCAGATTTCAGCTTACCTAGCAAATCCCTAGCGAGGCGCCGCACATCAAGCTCCTGTTCGCGGGTTAGCACCGGGTCTGGACGGGTCAGAATATCGAAGATGACCAGTTCCTCTTCCGACAAGCCGAGCGCCACGCCGCGCTGCTCTTCGGCGCTTAAGGTCTGGGCAAAGCGCTTCAGTTCCTCGAAAAACTGGTCGATGTTCTTGCTGCCGGTGTTGTACTCGTCGATCAGCTTCTGGAAGCGCTCGACAAAATCAATGCGCTGTGGGTTCTGGCCCGTCAAATCCTTCAGTTTCTTTTCGACCGCCGCCTTCAATTGCTCGGTCGTGACATGCTTGCGCTTCTTGGCTTGAAACGCGGCGTCGAGCGCCTCGAAGTCGATTTCTGACAGGTTGACCAGCGCCGTCGGCATGCCCATCGCATCAATGCGGTAGCCTTCGGTCGCAATCGAATCGTCGAGCAATGCCTCGATGTCGCTCATCACGTCACTGATGTCGACCGGCGGCATCAATGCCTTGACCTGGCGCGCGAGGAAAGACAATGCAATCGATTTGGCGGCGTGCCGCGATGCGCTGGCATCCGGCAATATGGCCTTGTAGCGCTTAGCCACTTGTCCGGCCAGTTGCAGGAAGCGTCCCTTGGTCTCGTCGGTGGCGACAATGGCATCCACCGCATCCATCATCAAGCCGACGCGCTCGAACCCCTGCGCCGCGATAATGGCCGGCAGGTCGATGCGCCGCACGGTACACCAGTCCTCGGCGGTGGCCAGCGCTTGCCCCAACAAAGCAATCAATTGCTCCTTTCCTTCGACCGGCACATCGGCAGGGCCAGTGCCACCTTTACCGGGGCGAGCGTAGATTGCCAGCGCGTCTTGCAGGCGCTGGAAGATGCCGATGTAATCGACAATCAGGCCGCTGGTCTTGCCCTCTGCCACACGGTTGGCGCGGGCGATGGCTTGCATCAGCGTGTGCGCCTTCATCGGCTTATCCAAATACAGCGTCGAGCAAGTCGGCACATCGAAGCCGGTAATCCACATCGCGCAGACAAACACCATGCGCAAGTTCGATGCCGGGTTCTTGAAATCGTCTTCCAGCTTGCCGGTCAACATGCGGCGCCGGTGCGGCTCGATATCGACGCCCTTGGCCTTCAGCTCTTCCACTTCGTTCTGGCCCTGCGACACCACTACCGCCATGTCGGTCGATTCCATCAGCGCGATGCGTTCGTGCAGCGCCTTTTTACGGTCGCCGCTGGCCTGGGCCAGTTCGCCCTTCAATTGCGTCAATGTCGCTTGCCAATGCGCCTGCACCTTGTCGTACATGCGCACGGCTGTCACTTTGTCGATGCACACCATCATCGCCTTGCCGCGATAGCCGCGTCCAGTGAAATGCAGGACGATATCGGCAGCGATGGCATCAAGGCGCTGGCCACGGGTAATCAGGTGATATTGGCGCCCGAATTCGCGCTCCAGCCGTTTTTCCTGTTCATCGTCGAGGGCTGCGCTTTCCAGGATACCCTCAAGGTCGCTGTTCAAGTCATCGTTGGTCAGTTGCAGTTCGGGGATGCGGTTCTCATAGTACAGCGGCACCGTTGCACCGTCTGCGACAGCCTGGGCGAAATTGTAGACCGATACATAGTCGCCGAACACGGCGCGGGTTTTCTCGTCTTCGCCGGCAATCAGCGGCGTTCCTGTAAAGCCGATGAAGGCGGCGTTCGGCAATGCTTTGCGCATGTTCATTGCAAAGGTGCCGTATTCGCTGCGGTGGGCTTCATCGGTCATCACGATGATGTCGGAGCGCAGCGACAGCACCGGGTAGTCGGTGCCCAGGTCGCTGCGGAATTTCTGAATCAGCGTGAACACATAGCGCTGGTTGCCAGCCAGTAGTTCCTTCAAGTGCGCGGCGCTGTCGGCTTGCACTTCCGCGCCGCCGGTCGCGCCAGTGTTGGCAAACGTCTTGTAGATTTGGGTATCGAGCTCCTCGCGGTCTGTGACCACCACGAAGGTCCACGCGCCCGGCAAGGTGCGCAGGATTTTCTGCGTGAAGAACACCATCGACAAGCTCTTGCCGCTGCCCTGCGTGTGCCAGAACACGCCTAATTTGCCCTGGTTTTCCTTCAGATTACCGATTTCGACTATGGCCTTGTTAACCCCCAAAAACTGATGGTTTTTGGAAATTTTCTTGATGAGACCGCCACGGACTTCTTCAAACAACGTGAAATTTTCCACCATGTCCAGCAAGCGCACGTGGTCCATGATGCCGCGCAGCGCCGTTTCCAGCGATACCCTAGCCGATTCCTCTTCGCTGGAAATACGCTTCCATTCGGCAAAGTGCTCCCACATCGACGTCAGCGTGCCGACCTTCGTCTCGCGCCCGTTGGACAGCATAATGAGCGCGTTGTAATGAAATAGCTGCGGTATACTTTGTCCACGGTAATCGCGCAAATTGTCGTCGAAGGCCGACTTCAGATTGACCGACGGCGCCTTGAACTCCAGGAACACCAGCGGCAAGCCATTGATGAAGCCCACGCCGTCGCAGCGGCGCCGGTACATGTCGCTCCTGACCCAGAACTGCGTTGCGACGAAAAATTCATTGCGGGTCGGGTCACGCCAATCGATGACGGCCAGCGTCTCATTGCTCATCGTGCCCTCGTCATCGGGCAGTGCAACCTTGACGCCATCGCGCAGCAAGCTGTAAATGGCACGATTGGCATTGACTGGCGTCTCGCGGCTGCGGTCGGCACTCAGTTGCTCGACAGCTTGCTCGTAGGCAGCCGCCGGCAAGCCGGGGTTCAGCCGCTCAAGCGCAGCGCGCAAGCGACGCGGCAGCACCACCTGATGCTCGCTTTCGCGCCCTTCCGTGCCAGCCTTGCCCATTCTTTCCTGATACAAGTCGGCGTGCGCCCAGCCCAGCGTTTGTAGCAGGGCGATGGCCGGTGCTTCCACCAGCAGCATCTCGCCGTAGGCGGCCGACGCTTCGCGCGCATGAAGAGGAATGGTTTGTTCGGAGTTGTAGAGCATAGTTCCGGTCACTCCCGAAAGGTAGTTTCAAATACAAGCAAAGCGCAAAAAACAATGCCTAATCGATACCGTGCATTGACAGTTTTCACTTATAAATTTTACGGATTTCGGCAATCAAAACCATAGAATTATCCTTAATTAACAATGACTTACGAAATCCTTAGTCAATTAGATTGACAAAACTTTGACACCGACCCGGTTATTCACGTCTTTTTTGTCAATCCATAGCGCCGGCCACCACGCTCGCCTATAGCCTCCAGCACACCGTCCTCCGCCATGCTCATCAACTCGCTGCGCAACTGCCGCTCCGGCACGTCCCGGCCAATCCGATCATGAATCTCACCCCGCTTTGCCACGCCATAAATTTGCAGGTCACTGACAATCAGCTCGCGCAGCCGGTGGCGCTCGATGCCTTTCAGCGAAGTACGGCCCCGGAAGTCGTGTGCGCGCAGCACGGCCGGGCTGACCGAGTAAGCGGTGCCCTTGGTCCGGCCTTTGGTCACCACGATACCGAAATTCTCCAGGCGCCCCAGCCAGGGCTTCAGCAAGTCGGCGCTCTTGATCGCCAGCGCCTTACAAAGCTGCGTCGCCGTCATCGACTCATGCTGAGCAATCAAGCCCAGCGTGATACGTTCGCGCGCCTGCAACTGATAGGCGCGGTCCGCCTTGTCAATCAAATCAATGACCGCCGGGTGCGCCACGCGGCGTGCCACGGTTACCGTCACCCGGTCGTCGCCTTCCACCACCACTGGACCGGGCCGACCACTCGCCAGCAGCACTTCGTACATCTTGTCAAAACCCGACCCCTCGCGCTCCATCAGGCGCAGGTCGTAAAAGACTTGCGCCAGATGGTCGTTGCGTTTCTTCGTAGTATGCAAGATATTGGCTACAGTCACACCCAGCGGCAGCAAGCCCGGGTTGTGCACTTCCAGTCGGTCTGGGTACAAACAGATGAAGATATCGCCGCCCTGTGTATAGGGCCGATGCACCAGCGCATTGGCCAACAGTTCACGCACTACCACCTCGTCGAAGTGCGGAATATTTTTGCGGAACAGGCCGTCAGGGAATTCATAACTGTCCTGCCAATCAGGTACATCGCGCCAGATGGCTTCGATCAGCTCCTGCGGGTTCAGGCTGTAATCATCCCAGGTGCGTTTGAATACCTTGTTGCCAAGCTCGTCGTAACGGATGAACTGGACAATCGGCGCATAGCGCAGCACCGCACGGTCATTGCGCAAGCCCACCCACAGCACACCCAGATTGGTCAGGCAATCATCGCGCACCATCAGGTAGTGCTCCAGCACTTCGCGGTCCGACTTCTGCTTCACGCGCTCGCTGACCCGGTCAGAGGTACGAATGTTGCGCAGGAAGTCACGCAGCTTGTCCGCATCCACCTGCTGCATTGGCACTTGCCGCATCGGCTGGGCTTCCCATACGAAAGCCGACTTGTCGTTCATCAGGCGGCCGAGGTCTTCCGGCATCAGGCGGCGCGACTCGTCGGCCACGCGCAAAAAATAGCGCCCGTCCGACGTGGCCGCGATGTTCTGGCTCGATGGAAACACTTGCAGCAACAGGAGTTCAGCACCGTTTTCCGTCACCTGTTTGGTAACCGAAATGGCTACGTTCACCGTCAGGCTGGGAATCATTTTCTGCAGCTTGCCAAGCTGCGCATCGCTCACGCGCTGCCCGGGCTCTGGCGCGCTGGCGTCGTCCTCGATGCCGATATCGATGCGGCCGCCGCTGGCATTGGCAAAGGCCACGCAATCGCTTGCCAAGTCGCGCAAGCCGACGTCGCCGCCCTTGAGCACTTTCAACGATTTCTTGTCGTAGAGCTGATTTTCTTCGCTCATGCGGCCATGTCCTCGGGCACCGGCATCGTCGAAACGTCGAGTTCGCCAGAAATCAGGCGCGGCAGCAGCAGGTCGCGGGTTTGACGGAGGTTCTCATTCTTGCGAGCCAAAACATAAATCATGTCGAACATCGGGTGAACCATGCCATGAAATTTCTCCAGCGTTTTTGCGTCGGGGAGAGCCAGCATGTAGGACGCAAAGCAGGCCTCCTTGACGCGCTGGCGTCCATCGGAACCGGCCATACTCTTGATGGCGTTATTGCGAAAACTGTCCGACCGGGCCAGCAAGTAGACGAATTCCGGCGTTAGTTTCTTGGAGCGTAAAACGATGAACTCGGTAGAGCCAAATGCCACCGATTCGGGCGAAGGTAAAAATTGCACGTAGGCTGTTTTTCCATTTTCAAGGCAGGGAGTTATGCGGGCAAAAAGCGTATCACCATTTTGAAATTTGGCACCGCTATTTCCTGCTCTCTCTTCAACATTGGAAATTAGCATATTGACTTCTGACAGGCAGCCCATCGGAGCGAATGGTTTCTCCCCCTCTTTAGGCACCTTGACCTTGGGGTTGACCTCGACGGCATCGGCAGCGCTGACAACATCCCAACCTTCCGGCACTGGCCCAAGTTCGGATTCGACGAGTGGTACAGCTTCGTGGCCCGGGAAGCGATAATTGACGAACCATTCTTCATAAATCTGCATCGCCATTTCCTCCAGAATAGCGATACGCCGACTATTGTTTTCAATCAGGTCGTCGTAGGCGGACAGGATGGCGGCAATCTGGCGTTGATTCTTAAGAGTTGGGGCATCTATCTTCAGATCTTCGATAGCGCCAATTATGGCCCTTTGGCGTCCTGATGCACCAACCATACTTTTCTCAGCTGTCTTTCGGATCAAGTGAGAATTAGCCAAATAATAAATAAATGATGGATCAGAAATACCTTCTCTAGCTCGAAATACCCAGTATTCAGTTGATCCAAAGCCAAGTTGACCGGACTTGGCTCTAAATTGAGAAATTTTCCCATTTTGAAGGCATGGTGTAATACGAGCAAACAGAGTATCCCCATGGGAAAATTTAGCCCCTCCCCCCGCCATCCTTACTATTGAAGCTGAAACATAGCGACGGCCTGGTGTGATGTCTTCCATTCTGACAAACGGATAATTAGCATCCTTAGTTAATTTTACGCTCGGATTGATTTCAACAAAATCTTTAAAAAGCATAACGTAATCTCTCTTTAAAAACGTAAGCGTAAATCAGCTAGACACTGAGAAATTGAAAACTCTAGCTCATGGGATTTTGAGTTTAATTCTTCAATTTCCTCTCCCAGCATTTCAATTTTTTCAGAAAAAATAAAATCATCAGCGCCTTTACCCGCTACCCCAACATACCGCCCCGGATTTAAGCTCCATCCCTGCGCCTCAATCTCGGCCAGCATCGCCGCCTTGCACAGGCCTGCCACATCGACATAGACTCCAGCAGGAAAATGCTGCGCCATCAGTTCGGCGCTGCCGCGCATGTTTTCAGGCTGCTCGCCGCGATACAGGCGCGCGATGTTGGACAGAAATTCACATTGGGCTGGATTGAAGTCGCGCACCGAACGAGTGACTTGCCGGTAGATGTGGCGGGCGTCGATGAACAGCACTTTGTCTTTGCGCTCGCTACTGCGCTTGCCCTTGTCGAAAAACCAGAGCGTGCAAGGCAGCGTCACCGTGTAGAAAAAATTGCTGCCGATGCTGACAACCGCATCGACGCTGCCCGACTGCAGGATTTGCTTGCGGATTTCCAGTTCGCTGCCGCGCGCGTCGCCGGCCGAATTGGCCATCACAAAGCCGGCGCGGCCGGTGTCGTTCAGCGCACTGTAAAAATATTGTATCCACAGGTAATTGGCATTGTCGGTGCTGGGCACGCCGAATGGCAGGCGCGGGTCACCCTGGATGCGGTCCTTGTCGATGCCGCTGACGTTGAAGGGCGGATTGGCCATCACGAAATCGAACTTACCCTTGCCATTCTTGCCAACGCTTTCGTGCGGGTCTTCAAAAAAACTGTTGGCCACGCGCACATCGCCGGACAAGCCATGCACCGCCAGATTCATCTTGCCGAGCTTGACGGTATCCGACGATTTTTCGGTGCCGAACACGGCCAGCTCATCGACCGCGCGCCGTTGATGGGCCGTGACGAACGCCGCGCTCTGAACGAACATGCCGCTGGAACCGCAGGCAGGGTCGAAAATCCTGCCATGGTAGGGTTCCAGAATCTCGACTATCAGCTTGACGATGCTGGTCGGGGTGTAGAACACGCCGCCCTTTTGCCCTTCGGCCATGGCAAACTTGCCGAGGAAATATTCATAGACCTTGCCGAAGGCGTCGCCCTCAACATTCACCGGCGCCAGCAGGCGCAACAGTTCCTGTATTACCGCATTGTCGAGCTTGGCGTAGTCGCGCGGCAGCACGCCGCGCAAGTCTTCGTTTTCCCACTCGATGGCAGCCATCGCGTCGTTGACAGCTTTGCTCAAGTTCTCACCTTCCGGTAGATTAACCAGGTAGCTAAACCGCGTATGTTCGGGTAAGTACAGCACGCCCTCGGCCTGGAAGTCGGTCTTGTCAATGTCGCCATGCTCCATGCCATCGGCAGCGAAGCGCGCTTCGGCATCGGTAAATTTCTTTTCTGCGTAGCGCAGGAAAAGCAGGCCCAGCACGGGGGTGGAAAACTCGGACGGCTTCAGGTCGGTCATCGCCCAAAGCTGGTTGGCTGCGGCCCAGAGACGGTTTTCGAGGTCTTGCAGCGTGGTTGAACTTGTCATTTCTTATCAATTTCTGGAATGCTGTTGCGTGACGGATAACCGTGAGTGTTTTTTCTTAACAAATGATTGTAGATTGTAACAAATCGCAGCAGGCAGAAATCACGCTGGTGGTTCAATCGTTGTGACTGAAAAATTGGCGCCTGCATGATGAAGTGCCATTGACGCGCATCTCGTCATGGGCCTTGCGCCATTTGGCGGCCTCAGCAGACGGACACTCCCGGCTGCCGCAAACATGCGTAACTCCAGGATCACCGGCCCGAACCGTAGCTCCTCGGGCTTTCCACCCGTACTGCACCACGCGAGCTCTGCCAGCTTGCGGTTCGCGATCCAGACGTTGGTCCGGCCGGCGCACAGCTTTTTCGCGTTCAGCGCCTCGCTGCCCACGGCTTCGGCTTGCGAGAGGCGGCCAGCCTGCGACAGCAGCAACTCGCCCGGAGATCCCCGCAGGTAGCCAATGTTGGCGCCAACGCCAAATTGCCCCACGTGGCCGACTCAAACTGCCCCGTACGGAGTCGGCCAGAAACCGCTCCCATCCATCGTTTAGCCACAGGCTAGCTGGGTCAGCAATTTCCGGCGCCGTGGGTCAATTAAGCGTCGGCGCCAACAGCAGGCCCCCTAATCGATTAAACTTGGCGTGCTTAGTCATCCGGTGTCAGCCCGACAGGAACTCTAAGACCGCTGCAGTAACGACGTTCATCATTTTTCGCGACCGAACGGGACCAATGTATGACGCTTGTCGGAATCTGGCCTCCGTCGAAGTCAATGCTTCCCCAACCGTCTTTATGCCTACAGAACTTAGCGCCCACTGTTGATGCGCCGTTAAATCGAGTACCGATGTCGGCTTCGATAACAATCGCGCGAGTTCCGTTGAAAGATCCGCGTCTGCCATAGCACCTACCCGAGCCGCGATTTCAACAAACGCAGGCATATTCTGGCCGTACTCGGTGAACCGTTTAACGGTCAGTCCTTTTCTTAATTCAGTTATATATGCCACAGGGTTCGCTGAAGGAGCAGCAACACAACCTATGTTGATCGCATAACGGACACCAACCTCACTGCGGGTCGCTATGACTCCGGAATCCAGCTTTGTGATTACTCCAGTGTACGCAAGTAGACGGAGCGCTTCCTTAACCGCTTCCGGTGCGTCACGATGCACCCAAAAGTAGCAAGTACGTTCGGGTTTACTTTCAGCCTTCCAGACCTCATTTTTCTTGATCGCATCAGGAATCGCAAACTGCTCAACAAATACACGCCCCCAGTCGATCAATTCTTTGTGTCCAGGATAGCGTTCAGCAAGGGCGCTGTGCTCGGCCCAAATTGCGTTTCGATAGAAATCCTTTAGCACAGCCTGCGAATCAGAAGAGCGAAGTTTTCCGGCGAGCGCTACGGTCTTGAGCAATAGTCGCGGATTGCCACTAACGGCGAGAGCAAGCGCGTTGAAGTTTTCACCGTTCCGTTCGATATCACTTTGAAGTTCAGCACCAGATTGCTTCAGCACAATCTCCCGCATCTGCTCGCGGTATGTTGGCGCGTGAATGTCGCGATTTAAGGATTCAATCTGTGCATCATGCACTGCCTCAAATGATGGACCATACGACGTTACACCAGGATAAACCGCAGCATTGCATGTCATGTAAGGGGAGCGAAGGTCCCTGAACAACGTGAAGAACTGCCTCTGTTGCTCCGGCCTAAAAATATGGGCCGCTTCATCAAAAAGAACATTGATACGGCGCAATCCAAGTTCGCCGCACAGATCCTCAACCGCATCCTTAAAGGACTCCACGTCCGGAACGTCTCCAGCATCAACGAGATCGCCAGGCTTCTTAAACGAATCCTCAAAGCGCTGCGCAATTCGTTCTAGGGGCGTCTCCTCACCAACCACACCGACCGCTCCTCCTGCAAGCACTGTCGCAGAGGCGGTGGGCTTTGCAAGCAAACCGAGCTGGTACAAAGTGCGAAGTACACGCGATGCAAGCCGGGCAAGCATCCATTGCTGGAATTGTTGATCGTTTTTCGTGCTGAGTAGCGAACTCTTCACAAATGAGATGTACACAGGGACGACTTGCGTCGTCGGATACTCCGCGAACTGCTGCTGCTCACACACTCGCAACAAGAATGACTTTCCTGTTCCACGACTGCCCTCAAGGATCATCGGACTAGCCGACTTCAAACTAGCGATCAATTGTAAGTCTCGTTCGGTCGGAACGAATAAGCCTAGGATCTCTTCCGGTCGGAGATCCTCCGTTCGAATTACGAAACTATTTGAATCATTCACGTTAGGCATCTGTATTGCACTCCGTGCGGATTGCCGCAATATAGCCAAGTTGTTCGATCAACACGGCCTCAACTCCCGTACGCTTCTGGGTCGGAAGAGTTCGAAGGTAACGAACAGCAAAAGCGAAATGAACTACAAGGCGAACGATTTCTGCTTTCTTATGCCACAAATCGAACGTTTCCTGCGAAAAGTCCAGTTTTGAAGGAAGGGGGATGTGATTGGGAACATTGCCATGTATGCATTCCGAAAGCTCACGATAAATCGTTCGCGCTAGCTGCCGGAAGTGCCCAGTGTGCTCCCCTAACTCAGGAAAAAATGCTCTGCAGAATCGAAGGCTTAAAGGTCCATTTTCTTCATCCACCAACGTCGCCCACACCGTATCCTTTTCGCCCCGAATCCACTCCTCTCGAAGTAGGAGATTCGCGGATAAATGCGTGCCCTGAAGGCAAAGTTCAAGTACTAGGCGCAATCCTTTGAATCCGTTGCGATACTGCCCCTGGCAAATATTCAGCATAGCAACGACATACTCGGTTGCCGCCGTCGCCAACAGGCTCGCTTCAGAACTTCCACCTATCGCGTCACGCCATGCTTCCAGGTCGCTTGCGAAAACATAGCTCTCTCCTAGAACATTCTCATTCGCACCTTGGAGTGAGGATTCCACAGCGCTACTACATTGCAAGTGGAGACTTCGCAATACGTCACTAAGGCATTGGGGCCGCTGACCGCCCCTAGGTGCAGGCGTAGGATTAAGTTGGTTCGTCAATTTTCTCTATCAATGGGTTAAAAATCATCCGCTTCGCGAGGCGATATGACTTTAGTACACTCGCAATACAGAGCGGAAGAATAACACAATTGCAAAGCCAAAAATTCACACTCTTACTATTCAGGCAATATGGTGTGCGCCCAACTACTCGGCTCATCAATGAAAACCGATGCTGCGCTTTCCATCTTGCTTGGGCACTGCAATGCGCGCCACAGTATCACTGGCTTGCATTGCCCTAGTAAATGCCTCATGGACCAGCCTGGTGACTCGTCGAAGGTCGATGTCTACGCGTTCTGACAACGAGTTCACGGTGCTTTCGTCCAGAGTAATTTTTCGCTTTGTTTTGCTACGCAAAATTTCAGCCGTTTCTTGGATGATGCGCAGCCGCTGCACGGGCCCCGGCGCCGGCACGTTGAATACCTCAACACGCGACAACAGGGCCGGAGGAACGTTTTCTATGCTGTTCGCTGTCAACACAAAGATGATGCGGCTGACATCGAATTGGAGCTCAAAAAATTCATCTTTAAACTGTTTGCTGCTATCAGCATCGAGCAAGTCGAGCAGTACCGGCAAGACAGGAAATTGAGCGTCATGGATTTTATCGACTTCATCAATGACTACGACCGGCGCAGCCGAATCACCGTCGGCAAGCAGCGAAAAAAGCATGCCTGGCCGCGAACCAGTCCACGAACTATGGGAACCGGTTATCTGAAATCCCCCTTGCGCGCCACCGGCACTAATTTTCTCAGTAGACACTCCCAACGCATCGGCAAGCTGCGTTGCTAGAAAAGTTTTTCCGATACCTGGATCGCCAAGCAAAAGCAGCGGTGTCACACGAAAATCGCTTGGCTTCATGGCGCCAGCAAGGATCAAATCAATTTGCAGCCGCTCAATCGGCTCCACGAGATTTTCAAAACGAGACTTTGCCGCCTCCAGCCGAACATGGGCCGCTTTGGTATCTGGCAATGTTCTGTTGCCGCTGTTCGCATGGGCATTTTGCAAAATGCGTGCGCCGGCATCGCGCCTATCGTCTTTCAGTTCTCCGACCCGCATGGTGGCTTTTGCGAGGTCATCCGGGTCAAACACTTGTGTTCGGGCAGGCGTCTTTGTGCTCTTTCTACGTTTGATTATGGGTTGGCCAGCGCTCGTCCAATGCTTGTAGCAGTTGGCCACCAACGTATCTTTTTCACCCGTCGTCAGCTTCCTGATTTTTCGGCAAAAAACACTCATCCAGTGGGCTGCATCTGGTTGCTGGAACGCGGGTTGAGGCTGGAAAAACTCTTGGAGTATTTGTGCCGCGCTATCCCATAGTGGATCGCGAAGAAAATTAAGAACATCGATCAGGTTGCCGTCACCATGCTCGTAAGCAAGACTCATGGAAATAGCAACAAGCAAGTCGTTGGACATCGCCGCCGAAGCACGGTCCAGCGCAGCTGTCGATTGTGCCAGCAAACGAGACGCGAGCGTCATCGCGTCCGACAAGTCGTATTTGGTGTCTGTGCGAATGCTGGAAAGATCAAAATCGACTTGACGTAACCTTAAAATATTCTCGTGCTGCGGCCCTGACTTCGACTCGACGAATGTCGTTTTCATCACGACTGGGGCTGCCGCAGCGCTAGCAGCCTTTTCCGCTACCGCTTTCTGTGTCGCGAGGTCAGCTTCGGACACAAGCTCGGCAACGGTGGCGATCGGCAGCAGAAAACGTTGATTACGTTTGCTGAAATAAAGTGTGAAGCCGGGTGCAATGTTACAATCTTCGTTAACCATAATGGCTCCTGGATGGAATTGTTGTGGTCAGGGCATGGACGGGGTGACAGCCCCGTTCATGCCTGCTTCCTGCTGGTCGTTACGTCACCTCACCTCCCGTTCGATCACTCCTACTTTCCGGCTTCTTGTGGAGAAACAGCTCCCACAACCCGGGGTGCATATTCGCTTTTCCAGCCTCCCAATCCTGCCAGGTTCGCAATGTTGAATAGATCAATTTTGCTGCGGCGGTCTGGGAAAGCCCAGATGCTTGGCGCACAGATCTGATTTCTGCTGGCGTGGGGCTAGTCTTATTCAAAAATTCCTCATAACTAACGAAAGTCGTTTCTCTCATTCATATAATACACGGAATCCGTGCATAAATACACTTGATCGCTGAAAACTTTTTCCTACGCCGAGTTTGTCCAATCGCGCTCCTCAACCTGCTCATCAGCATTGGCGGCAAGTCGTTTTCGCAGGCTGCGCGTCCAACTCCCCGATTTCGTGCCGAATCGCGGCCGCATCGGCAGCGGAACGATTGCGCCGGCGGCCTAGCTAGAAGAAAGTCGTCCTGCTTAGGTCACATTCAGAAAACCCTCGCGCTGCTGAGCATTGGCCTGCAAACTGGACTGCACCTGTGCCTGCGCGCCGCTGCTATCGCGATTCGCGTGAGGATTCACTTGCTGTCAGAAATTCGATGGAGCGCAATGAGTATCTCTTCCATCGCTGGGCGAAGGAGCTCCTCCGGCGGTTTATATCCGATATCAAGATACGCCTTGTGAAGATGCCGAATCGCCCTGGTGGCATCGGAAAGACATAGAACGAGATCCGTATCAAAATCCACCGGCGCAGCCCGACCCAGCGCCGCTCGGCGCAAGAATTCGGAGAGAGGCATCTGGCGCACAGCGGCCAAATGTTTTATCTTTTCACGCTCGGCTTTTGACGCGCGAAACTCAATACGCACTTCTTTACCGACGCCATCTGGTAGTGGTGTAAATAGTTTATGTCTTCGCATCATTTACTCGAAAAAATCAGGCAGGGAAGACCCTAGCTCTAAGAGGGCGACAGGGCCAGGGGCACATCGCCGAAGGCGTACATCGATTGATTTAACATAACGAACACTGTGCTCACATGCGAACCATATCGAGCGATTTTCCCGCCGCCTGCCAATCTAGAAGCCACTGCGGTTTGGCACCTCGCCCCCGCCACTGCTGAGAAATGTTCTCCGGATTCACATAAAACAGTGGCCCGGGCGCGGTGCCACGTTGCATCAGTTGCCTTAGGGTGATTCCCATCAGTTGAGCGAGTGATACTAGCTCGACATAAAGTTCTTGGGTCGCGGCGAGTTGAATCGCTTCAAACTCGCGCTCG
Organism: Janthinobacterium sp. TND4EL3; assembly: GCF_900156175.1. Taxonomy (GTDB): domain Bacteria; phylum Pseudomonadota; class Gammaproteobacteria; order Burkholderiales; family Burkholderiaceae_D; genus Janthinobacterium. Next base: position 85,092 of record NZ_FTMV01000005.1, on the reverse strand, counting down.
CGTTTTTCGCGCTGTTCGAACAGCTCGTCAAGTAGATATTTTTTTAACTTTGTCGATTCCATACGTTCCTTAGTTTATTGAGAAGAGCTATGAAGAATTCGCCGGGGTCTCGGGGCGCAGCCCTGAGTGGAAGTGCGTGGCGCGCAGCGACCTAACTTCAAACTCCAGATGGCCGTGTACGGACATCTGGCATCCTGTCCAGAACTGCGTGGAGGGAATTGCTATGAATATGAGGTAGATTCGAACCACATGTGGGACGACCTCCGTCCGATATCTGAGTGAAATTCCGGCGCCTTTTTGGGCGATACACAACAGTACTTCGACGCCCGTGAAGCACAGTAGGAAAGCGCTGCCTCCCGGCACTATGCTTGATGGCTTGCAGCCCCTCATCCATTAGGATGTTTCACCATTTGCTCCCGCACACGTCGCGCGATGTTCGGGGGAAGTCTCGCGATATCAACTTCAGACATCGGCAGCCACGCTTGCTCTGGCGCAGCCGAAACCGCGACCGCCAACTCATGCCTACGGCGCTGTTCCCGTTGCGTTAGTACATTGTGTCCCGCGCTCAAAGTGAACTCACCATTTGCGACCTTCGCGATGAGCGCCTTCGCAAGTGCTACGGCGCCACGTTTAATTCCACCCTTCTGACGGATACCCTCAATCTCATCTAATACCGCTTGCCGCGCGTTGACGTGACAAAGCGGGATCAGCTTCTCAAGCGCCGCCTGCTCCGTGTTCGTGACTTTCGGATAATGAAGTTCCTCAACAGATTCCGGGCCTACGACATCGTTACATCGCCGTTCGTCCGGACCCGCGCTAGTACGCTTCTTAGTAGTGGTAGGTTTCTTAGTTGGTAGTTCTGGACTTGGTATTACTTTATGGCCGGGTTGATCGTCCCCGGCTCGGCCGTCGATGGATGAACCATGCGCGGCTGAACCAGAGCTGGCGAAGACGGCTACGGTTAAACTCGCGGGCACGGGGTTGAAGGTAATGTGCCAAACCCACTTGCCCGCTTCACCGTTCACTTTCCTACGAACGAGATAACCCGCGGACTCCAACTCAAGTGCAATGCGCTGCCATCGATCCTTGCCGAGCATCTTACTACCCTGGGGCGGTAACCTTAGACGCAGATTCGTAACGCTGATTTGCCACCCGGACGGCTTAACGGCCAACCATGCCGCCACAGCGCGACTATCAAGATCAAGCCGTGAATCCTCCAATAAAGATTCGGGTACCGAGCCGTATCGCGTGACGTACTGCACGCGAACGACGCCACCGCTATGATGAGGAAAGGTACTTTTGCTCATGGCTTACTTTTGTGCTCCACTCAACACGTATGCAACCTCGGAGGTACGAAAATACAGCCGCCGGCCCACCTTCAGTTTGCTCTTATTGATGTATTGGGCAAGGTCACTGTTCGAACGAAGGAACATGCGCACGGCCTCCGGCGAACGGTCCAGTACCGTGGCCAAACCAGCAAGTGGCATAAGAGGGCCAAACCGGGTCACTAAATTTTCTTCCATTGTCATGGCAGCCTTTACGTAGGTTTCGATGGATTGAACAATACCCGGCAATCGGTTACAGTTAAAGGCCTTAGGTAATCATTGGAGTTGACATGAGAAAGAAGCTGCGCATCCAAACTTGGGATCATTGCGCAGCAGGTGTTGCCAGCGCTGTCGACACTTTTTGTGACCAATGGGAGCCGTACTCGAAAGAATCCCGACAACATTCGTTGGACGGGCTGTTCGCACGGCTGATTGTGCCGGCATTCACGACCTATCTAGCAGCGCTTCCGGCACATCATCGTGGTCGAAACCTATTTCCAAATAATTCGTTTTCAGAGTTGGTGAGGCAGCATGGAGGTTTCGGCTTAGTAGAAAAGGTTCTTCACATTAGCCTTCGCCAGTTCACCAAGACTGATGTTCAAGACCTACAATTTCAGGAAACATTGGAAACGCTTCGAGTTTTAGCTGCTGCATGCAAGGCCAAGCGCCCCAAGAAGCCAGCTTTAAAGAAATCAGAATCCGCTAAGACTAGCCGCGTCTATGCTGAATACTGTGAGTTCTGCGGTTTCCACACTGAAGCAGCAGCTAAAGAAAAAGGTAAGTCCGTGCCTGGCTACGACGTCACCAGCAACGCGAGATTGAGTGCCAAATATTGCTGGGACCATCGCCCTAAATTTTTAGATGGCTCGCGAAATCCTCGGTACCTGAGGGCGCAGAGACATCAGCTTAACTTCGAAACCGAGCTTAAACGCCTGACCTGGCAAGCCAGGTCCATGAGCAAGCCCAATGCAGAGACTGGCGATCAGCATCTTGATCTTTTTTATTTCAGGGTACTTGGACACCTTGCCGTTTATCCAAGTGACACCTCTCACTTGCGAAATGAAGCACGGCGACTGATCGACTGGAATATCAGCGACAAAAAGAAGCGGATCGTTGCAATGCGCACTGCCCAATACTCACTCGACGCAATTGCAAAAGAAGTGGGCGTAAAGAGCAGGCAAGCCGTTGCCAAAGCGCTAGCCTCAACTCTATCGATGTATAGATTTGACTTACCACCACTTGGAAAAGCTGGGGCGCCGCAACTGATTTCAGCGGCCCATGCGCGCTTCATCGACCTGCTTGGTCAAGCTGCTTCGAGTGCACTTGAAGATCCCAATATTGTCGAGCTACTATTGAACGATGACGGCAAGCTGTGGGCAGAGAGTCGCTCCTTAGGGATGCGAGAGATCGGCGCCCTTACAGCCTCCGATGCAGAGCGGATAATCCGATTTGCAAATCACAATTTTCCACACGAAACGGACTCGGGCGAAGCTCCGCTGATGATCGAACTTCCCTTTTCCAGCGCGCGCTTCACCGGTCTCTTGCCGCCATTCGCTTACGGTCCGGTCTTCGGCATCCGAAAAGGGGCTCGCTAAGTATCCACTCGAAAATTCTTGCGATTTCTGGCTTTATTAACCGGCTCGCTGCTGTATTGCCCAACGCACCGCTTGCACTGCCAGTACTACTGCGCGACGGGTACCTTGCATCGCATCCGGTTATGTTCGCGATAATTTCACATTTAATTTTTGAGCGGGCACTTAACGGTACGGAAAGCCTATCCATTCCTAATATTGTCGAGCTTCACAACCAGGTCTTCGGCTCGAAGATGTGTGTATCGCCGCAGCATTTGCATTGACTTGTGCCCACTGATGGATGCCACCTCTTGGTCGCTCAACCCGGACTCCACCAAACGGCTTACCGCTTCATGTCGAAGATCATGAAATTTGAAATCGGTGATACCGACGTCTTCCTTAATGTCCGCCCAAACTTTATTGAAATTGTACGGTCGGCGCTGCCCATCTCTCCCAGGTTCACCGTAGAAAATAAGGTCCGTTCCATCGGGGCGAGCGGGATTACTCAAGGCGAGTCGGAAACTCTCAGTTGCGGCCATGGAGAGCGGCACGGTACGGGGCAAAGTATTTTTTGTTTCAATCAAGCGTACGATACGGCGCTCAAGTTCAACTTGAGGGCGTCGTAAGGTCGCGATCTCGGAAGACCGCATACCCGTTTCAATGGCAATGCGAACGATCCAGCTCAGCATGGGATTGGAATGTTTATCGACGGCGGCAAAGAGCCGCGACTCCTCCTCTGCGCTTAGGCGGCGATTGCGACCAGGCCCAGGCGACGGACGGCGCAAATTCAATACCGGATTATAGGGGAGGCCTAGACCCCATTCTTTCACCGCAACTGTGAACAGATGGCCAAGCAAGGCCAGATCAAGCCGTACGGTATTTGCTGCACGGGGTTGGGCATTACCAGCCTTCATCCGGTCTTCGCCCGCAAGCCTAGCATCTCGATACTGTGCGATCAATTCTGTCGTGATCGCCGCCAGCGAATATTTTCCAAAGAACGCAACCAAGGAGCCGGCCCGGTTCTTTTCGGCGTTCTGCGTAAGTGGCCGTTTCGTCGGCGTCACGTCAGACAGATAGCGCTTCATCGCGGCCTCAAACGTCATCCGTTCGGATGGACCACGCTGAATAAACAAACCGCGCACCATCTCATCCTCGGTTCGACGCGACCAGTCGTCCGCGTCTTTTTTGAGACGAAATGTCTTAATGGTGGTGGGCCATCCTGCCTTGCGGATGACCGCTTTCCAGGTGCCTGACGGGGTCTTTACAATGGTAGCCATGAACTCTCCAGTACTGTCGAATTTTTGCTTACTGTACCGAATTTGTACCGGACCACACAATAGAAACGAAAAAAGGACTTAGATTTTCACCTAAGTCCTTGATTTAATTGGTGGGCCTCCCGTGAGTCGAACACGGCACCAACGGATTATGAGTCCGCTGCTCTAACCAAGCATGAGCTAGAGGCCCAGGGGGGACTGCGGCGTGGCGGCGCTGTTGATGCCCGCCTCGCGCGGCCGTTTTGGAAACGGACACGCGAGGATAGGGGTATCAGGGGCGCACGTCAAGCCCTATTGGCTTCTAGTTGCCTTCCAAGAAGCTTTTCAGCTTGTCGGAGCGCGATGGGTGCCGCAGCTTGCGCAGCGCCTTCGCTTCGATCTGGCGGATGCGCTCGCGCGTCACGTCAAACTGCTTGCCCACTTCTTCCAGCGTATGGTCGGTGGACATCTCGATGCCGAAACGCATGCGCAGCACTTTGGCTTCGCGTGGCGTCAGGGAATCGAGCACGTCCTTGACCACGCCCCGCATGGACGCGTGCAGCGCTGCGTCGGCCGGGGCCAGGGTGTTGTTGTCCTCGATGAAGTCGCCCAGGTGGGAATCGTCGTCGTCGCCGATCGGCGTTTCCATCGAGATCGGTTCCTTGGCGATTTTCATGATCTTGCGGATCTTGTCCTCGGGCATCTCCATCTTGATCGCCAGGGTGGCCGGATCGGGTTCCGCGCCCGTTTCCTGCAGGATTTGGCGGGAAATCCGGTTCATCTTGTTGATCGTTTCGATCATGTGCACGGGAATGCGGATCGTGCGGGCCTGGTCGGCGATCGAGCGTGTGATGGCTTGGCGTATCCACCAGGTCGCATACGTCGAGAACTTGTAGCCGCGGCGGTATTCGAACTTGTCGACGGCCTTCATCAGGCCGATGTTGCCTTCCTGGATCAAATCGAGGAATTGCAGGCCCCGGTTCGTGTATTTCTTGGCGATCGAAATGACCAGGCGCAAGTTGGCCTCCGTCATTTCGCGCTTGGCCTTGCGCGCCTTCATTTCACCGGCCGCCATCTGGCGGTTGATGTTGCGCAAGTCCGGCAGCGGCAGCACGACTCTCGCCTGCAGGTCGATCAGGCGCTGCTGCAGTTCCTTAACGGTCGGAATGTTGCGGCCCAGGATGGCGCTGTAGGCGTGTCCTGCGTTGACTTCGCCATCAACCCAGTCCAGGTTGGTTTCATTGCCCGGGAAGACCTTGATGAAGTGGGCGCGCGGCATGCCGCAGCGGTTCACGGCCACATCGAGGATCTGTTTCTCGATATGGCGCACTTCATCGACCTGGCCGCGCAGGGTGTCGCACAGCTTTTCCACGACCTTGGCCGTGAAGCGGATGCCCAGCAACTCTTGCGAAATGGCTTCCTGCGCCTTGGCGTAGGGCTTGGAGTTGTAGCCTTCCTTCTCGAAGGCGCGGCGCATCTTGTCGAACTGCTGCGAAATGACGGCAAATTTTTCCAGCGCCGTGCGTTTCAGGGTTTCCAGCTGCTCGGCGGAGAAGCCGGCGGCGCCCGAAGCGCTCGCTTCTTCTTCCTCTTCTTCTTCCTCTTCTTCCGCTTCGCCTTCTTCCTCGTCTTCTTCGACGGGAGCGGCCACGACAGGGGCGGCGGCGACCGGTTCGTTTTCATCGACGAGACCGTCGACGATTTCGTCGATCTTGATCTCTTCGTTGGCGATGCGGTCGGCGGCGGCGATGATTTCGGCGATCGTCACGGGACAGGCGGAAATGGCCTGGATCATGTCTTTCAAGCCATCTTCGATGCGCTTGGCAATCTCGATCTCGCCTTCGCGCGTCAGCAGCTCGACCGAACCCATTTCGCGCATGTACATGCGCACGGGGTCGGTGGTGCGGCCGAAATCGGAATCGACGGTCGACAAGGCGGCCTCGGCCGCCGCTTCCGCCTCGTCATCGCTGGTGACGACGGCAACGTTATCGGACAGCAACAACGTTTCCGCATCGGGCGCGTGTTCGTAGACGGCGATGCCCATGTCATTGAAGGTGCCGATGATGCCTTCGATGGCTTCCGGATCGACTATGTTTTCGGGCAAGTGATCGTTGATTTCCGCATACGTCAGGAAACCGCGTTCCTTGCCGAACTTGATCAGGGTCTTGAGTTTCTGGCGCCGGCGCTCGAGTTCTTCCTCGCTCGCTTCCGTGTCGGACGAGAAGGCGTCTTTCAGCAGCGCGCGCTCCTTGGCCTTGCGGTCCTTGGCCTTGGCCTTGTCGACGGCCTTCAGTTCGGCCCGCTCGACGGCGTTCAGGGCGGCGACTTCATCATTTTCTGGCTGGAATTCTTTTGGCTTGCGGCCGCGGCGGCCTGGCACCTTTACCGACGGCAAGACATAGCCGGACGTATCGATGGCCGCCAGGGTGGCGGCGTCGGTGGTCTGGCTGACCACCGGCGGCGCGCTGGTCACGCGCGCTTCTGGCCGGTCGAGCGCCTTTTCGGCTTTCGTGGTAACTTTGGTGGGCTTTGCAGCCGCTTTGGATTCGGGTTTCTTGATTGGCACAGGCGCTTTCGATTACACAACGACTTGCTTTACGGTGGATTAGGATAAAGTTTGCTGCCAGTTCCCTGTCTACCTGCGGGAACCACCATCTCCGAACCTGCCGACAACTCAGGTTCGACACTGTTACGTTACTTACACCTCATCGGCCACGATCCGCGGGAAGCGCAGCAATTCCTGTCCACCGGCTGTTGCCAGCCGCCTCGGCAAAAATTCCTGCATCGACCGCGTTGGGAGCGAGAGCCTGGCGCGGCTTGCCAGCGCCCGCGAGCCTGGCCCGCAACGCTGAAAACGCCAGTTGGCCCTGGCTGCCGACACGATCCACCGCGCCGATCAAGAGCCTAACTTACTGAAAACAAATACTATTTACGAAACAGAACTAGCTTGCCAAAGCACACAATACTTAGCATTTAATTATAGCACGCGAAAAATGTTTTTCCAGTGCGCGCCATACCATCAGGGCAAGATTAGCGATTCACCAACTCGGCATCGCGCTGGCGCTCCAGCTCCCCCTGCTCCTGCATGATTTCGCGGTAGCGTACACCAATTTTCTCCGATGGCAAACCCGACGCAAACAATTGCTGCAATTCCGCCTTCAAGGCATTCAATTTGATCTCGCGGATGGTGCTCACCAGCCACGACAATTCGCTGTCGTAATCGGATTCCGTGCCGGCCGCGATCTCGCCGATGATCTCGTCATATTCGCTGCCCAGTTCCTTCAATTGCTGCGCCAGCGCGGCAAAACTGCCATGCTCGCCCAGCGCCTGGCCCACGGCCACCAACTGCCCCAGGCTGTGCGCCGCGTCCGGCCCCAGGTGCTGGAAGGCGGTCAGCGCGGCCTCGTCGATCTGCAAGGTCAGCGGCGGATGCGCCACCAGCATGCGCATGATCTTCAATTCCAGACCCACGGGCACGGGACGGCCCGACTTCGGCGGCGCGCGATGCGCCACGGCAACGGGTTTCGCCAGCTCGAACAGGGCTTCGATCTCGGCCGGCGTGGACTGCGTCAGCTGCGCCAGGCCCCGCACGATCTGCAGGCGCAACGACGACGGCGCCATCAGCTGCAGCAGGGGCTTGGCGTCGAACTGCACGCGGGCGCGCCCTTCCGGCTCCGACAGATCATGCTCGCCCGACACTTCTTTCAGCAGGAACTGCGACAGCGGCATGGCTTCATGCACTTGCTGCTCAAAACCCTCGGCGCCGAATGCGCGGATATAGCTGTCCGGATCGTGTTCCGACGGCAGGAACAGGAATTTGATGGTCTTATTGTCCGACACATGGGCCAGGCTCGCTTCCAGCGCGCGGCGGGCGGCGCGGCGGCCAGCCTTGTCGCCATCGAAGCTGAAAATCACGTTATCGGTCTGGCGCAGCAGTTTTTGCACGTGGGTGGGCGTGCACGCCGTGCCCAGCGTGGCCACCGCTTGCGGGAAACCCATCTGCGCCAGCGCCACCACGTCCATATACCCCTCCGTCACCAGCACGTAGCCGGCGTCGCGGATGGCCTGGCGCGCCTCGAACAAGCCATATAGTTCGAATCCCTTGGAAAACAAGGGCGTTTCCGGCGAGTTCAGGTATTTCGGTTCGCCATGGTCGAGTACGCGGCCGCCGAAGGCGATGACCTGGCCCTTGGTATTGCGAATCGGAAACATGATGCGCTCGCGGAAACGGTCGTAGCGCTTGCGATTATTGCCCTCTTCATCGACCTTGTCGATCACGAGACCGGCCTCGGCCAGGGCCACCACGTCGTAATCGGGGAAGACGGAACGCAGATTATCCCAGCCGCCGGGCGCGAAACCCATGCCGAAGCGAGCGGCCACTTCGCCCGTCAAGCCCCGGTTTTTGAGGTAGGCGATGGCTTCCGGCGCATGGCGCAGCTGGCCCCGGTAGTAATCGCAGGCCTGCGTCATGGCGTCGGACAGGGCCAGGCTTTGCGCCTGGATCTGCGCGCGCTGGGCCGGCGGGATCTTGTCGTCCGCTTCCGGCACGACCATGCCCACGTTCTGCGCCAGGTCCTTGACGGCGTCGACAAAGCCCATGCCCGAGTATTCGATCAGGAAGCCGATCGAGGTGCCATGCGCGCCGCAGCCGAAGCAGTGGTAGAACTGCTTGGTGGGGCTGACGGTAAAGCTGGGCGACTTTTCACTGTGGAACGGGCACAAGCCCATGAAATTGGCGCCGCCTTTTTTCAGCTGCACATAGCGGCCCACGACATCGACGATATCGACGCGGTTGAGCAAATCGGAAATGAAGGATTGAGGTATCACTGGCGAGGGCGGGTCTTGTTATAGGTCAGACTATACTACCGCACGTGGCCGGAGGTTGAGCCAGGTCAACGTGTGGGCGATTGAGCGGCTGCCAGCATGGGCCGGCAGCCAGGGTACTGATATGGGGCTTAGGCAGCCGGCGTCAAGGCTTTCTTGACCAGGGCAGACACCACCGTCATGTCGGCGCGGCCGGCCAGCTTCGGCTTGACGATGGCCATGACCTTGCCCATGTCCTGCGGACCGGCGGCGCCCGAGGCGGCCACGGCGGCAGCCACTTCGGCCGCCACCTCCTCTTCCGACAGGCCGGCGGGCATGTAGCCGATCAAATGCACCAGTTCGGCTTTTTCAATGTCGGCCAGGTCGGCGCGGCCACCGGCTTCGAACTGGGTGATCGAATCCTTGCGCTGCTTGATCATCTTTTCCACGATGGCCGTCACGTGCGCATCCGTCAATTCGATGCGCTCGTCGACTTCCTTGCGCTTGATTTCCGCCAGCAACAGGCGAATCGTGCCCAGCTTGCCCGCTTCCTTGGCGCGCATGGCGTTTTTCATGTCTTCGGTAATTTGTTCTTTCAAGCTCATGGCAATCCTCGTGTTGGTAAGTGGGGGTTCGATACTCGTGTGTGCACTCCAAGCAGGCGGCCACAAAAGCGAAAACCCGCTGCGGCGAACCGGAGCGGGCATGCGACTCATCTGAAGTATCACTCCAGGCGAATCAAAACAAAACCCGTGGCGAACAATGCGCCGAACTACCCGGGTTGGTTCTGACTGAACAGTCTTAGAATAATTTTTTCGGCAGTTGTTGGCTGCGGATGCGTTTGTAATGACGCTTGACAGCAGCTGCCAGCTTGCGCTTGCGCTCAGCTGTTGGCTTTTCGTAGAATTCGCGAGCGCGCAATTCGGTCAGCAGACCAGTTTTTTCGATGGTGCGTTTGAAGCGACGCATTGCGACTTCGAACGGCTCGTTTTCTTTAAGGCGAATAGTGGTCATGTAAAATTCAAACCGTTGAGGTGGTGTATAGGAAGAGATAGATAGTAGCAGCTTTTATTGCGAAAGGGAAGCCCCTCGCCACTTGCGTGCGGCTTGCCGCCTGAGATTGCCGGCCAGATGTGGCGTAAACCACGCATCCGGACGGCAGCACTGCTTAAACGGCCGTCTTGCGGCGGCGCGCCATGAAGCCCAGCAAACCCAGGCCAGCCAGCAGCATGGCGTAGGTGCCGGGTTCCGGCACGGCGCTGACATTCATGCTGACGCCGTCCAGGAAAGCCGACGTATCGCGCGCATTGCCAGGGTTGGTGCCGGCAAAGCTCAAGGTATGGCTGCCGGCGCCGATGTTGAGCGCATTGACATTGAAGCTGGTCCAGCCCGTGCTGGTCACAGCATACTGCCCCAGCTGCGTGCCGTCCAGGCTGACCGTCACGGCCTGGCCCTGGTCGTAGCCGGGACGCAGCGCCAGGTTGAAGCCAAACGAGTAGTCGGCAGCGCCCGAGCTGACGAAGCTTTGCGAAATCGATGCCGTATTTTGCAGGAAAGCAAAGGCATTGCCCTCTTGCGCCACGCCGTTCCACGCCGTGTAGCTGGCCGACACGCCGGAGCCGCCCGTGAAACTCCAGCCTGGCGCGACATTGCCATAGACGTAGCCGCCACCGACGGTATTGTTTTCAAAACCACCATTGCTCAGCACGGGGGTGCTGGCAAAGGCGCTGCTGCTGAGCAAGGCAACTGCGGCGGCGGCGATCAGACGTTTCATATTGACTCCAGGGTAATGTTTATTTAATTGCCACCAGACATTGAAAATGTCCAAAAGTCAATTTACATGCCAAGTATTCAATACTGTTTCATTGAAGTCAAGAAAATTATCACCGGTGGTCACAAACCGAGGCCGCCGTACAACTAAGTATTACCGCAAGGCAATACCTGCCGCCACGCCGGAAGCCCAGGCCCACTGGAAGTTGTAGCCGCCCAGCCAGCCCGTCACGTCGACCGATTCGCCGATGAAATACAGGCCCGGCACCTTATTGGCCATCATGGTCTGCTGCGACAGCTCGCGCGTGTCGATGCCGCCGCGCGTCACTTCCGCCTTGCGATAGCCTTCGGACCCGTTCGGCACGATGGACCAGGCATTGATGGTCTGGCCCAGCTTGCGCAGCTGCGCGTCGGGCATGTCGGCGATGCGCGCGTCCGGCGCCAGGCCGTTGACGGCCAGCAGGCAGTCCGCCAGGCGCTGCGGCAGCCACTGCGCGACGATATTACCCAGCTGCTTCTTCAGGGTCCCCTTGCCTTCGATCAAGGTTTGCGCCACGTCCACTTCCGGCAGCAGGTTGATGACGATGGGTTCGCCCGGCAGCCAGTAGCTGGAAATCTGCAAAATCGCCGGGCCTGACAGGCCGCGATGGGTGAACAGCAAATCTTCGCGGAAACGCGCACCCGTGGCCTTGCGGCCTTTCAGGCTGCCCGTCTCCACGTCCACTTCCAGCGCGATGCCGGACAGTTCCGCGAACGGCGCCCAGCTGGCCGGGTCGAACGTCAGCGGCACCAGGGCCGGACGCGGCTCGACCATCGCCAGGTCGAATTGTTTGGCGATGCGGTAGGCAAAGTCGGTGGCGCCGATCTTCGGGATCGACAGGCCGCCCGTGGCGATGACGATGCTGGCCGTCTCGATGTCGCCGCTGTCCGTCTGCAGCAGGAAGCCGCCGTCCGCTTGCTGGACAACATTGTCGATCTTGCACGGCATGCGCCAGTGCACGCCGCCGGCGGCGCACTCGTCCTTGAGCATGTCGATGATCTGTTCGGCCGATTCATTGCAGAATTGCTGGCCCTTGTGCTTTTCGTGGTAGCCGATGCGGTATTTTTTCACCAGCGCGAGGAAATCCTGCGGCGTGTAGCGCGACAGCGCGCTCTTGCAGAAATGCGGATTTTCCGAGAGGAAATTTTGCGGGGTGGCGTTAATATTGGTGAAGTTGCAACGCCCACCACCCGAGATGCGGATCTTTTCGGCCAGCTTGGCCGCGTGATCGATCAACACCACGCGCTTGCCTTGCTGGGCGGCAACAGCCGCACACATCATGCCGGCCGCGCCCGCGCCGATCACTGCCACATCAAATTGTTTTGCCATAAGAATTCCGGTCACCGCTGATTACAAAGACGCCATTGTAAACTGCGGCGGCGCGGCTAGCGCGGCCGTGCTGCAATCTGCCGTGATGCCATCAGGCATTGCGCCACCTGCCCGGCGATCGACGGCGGCACGGGCACCTCGCCGCGCAGCACGGCGGCGATCCAGGCGGCCGTGGTGACAGCGTCGCGCTCGGCGGGCAAATGCGGCAGTTCTTCCACCAGCAATTGCTTTTCCACCAGTACCGTGCGTTCGCTACCGTGGAACCAGTCGATCTGCTGCGCCTTGTTGGCGTTGGCCACCGTTTCGCCTTCCGTGCCGCGCATGAGGAAGGCGTCGCCGCGCGCGGGATCACAGGCGGTCAGGAAATACTCACCGAGCATTTCCAGGTATTCGGGGTGCGTGTACGACACCAGGCGCAGGGCGGGCCCGGCGAACGGCTGCATGATTTTCACGAGGGTGTGCGTGGAGTTGCGCACGCCCAGCACGCGGCGCAGCGACAACATCCAGGCCAGGCGCGGCGCCAGCGCCTCGATGGGCAGGAAGGCGGCTTCCCCGCGGGCCATGGCGGCCTCCGCATGCGCATGGTCGAGCGAGGCCGGGACGCCCAGCGCGGCCAGCACTTCGGCCGTCGTGATGCGGCCCGGGTCGCTGGTCACGCCATGCACGAGCACGGGCGCGCCCGCGCGCGCCAGCAGCAGCGCCAGCAAGGCCGTCAGATTCGCCATCTTGCGCGCGCCGTTGTAGCTGGGAATGATAATCGGGGCAAATGCACCGGCCGGCGCGGCCAGCGGGGCAAATGAGGCTTCGGCAGCGTCGAGGAAACCGGCGATCTCGTCCACGGACTCGCCCTTGATGCGCATCGACAACAAAATGCCGCCCAGTTCCAGGTCCGACACGCGGCCCTCGAGCATGGCGCGGTACAGGGCACGGGCGTCATCGCGGGTCATGCTGCGCGCGCCATTCTTGCCGCGTCCTATTTCTTTGATGAAACGTGCAGCGGGAAATGGCTCACCGGCCACATCGGTATGGGGGATGGATACAGTCGTCATGGCGCCAGCTTACACGGATTTCCCCCCGCATCGGGCGCCGGACGTGGTGATTGGCGCCGATGCAACAAAGGTAGGCGCATGCCCATCCTATTGGCCGCCAGAAATACCCGCGCGGGCAGACCGCGCTGTCACAAAAACAACTGAGCAATAAGCGTTTTCCCCCACCCGCCCGCCGCCAGGCCGCATTTCCGCTACACTATTGCCTCTTAAAGAACGCAATAGCGAAAGCCGAGCCAGAATCATGAATACGCCAGACATCGAAAATATCAACGTCACCTCCTTCGCGCCCATGCCGACGCCAGCCGAACTGCACGCCAGGCTGCCGCTGTCGGAGAGCGCGTTCGACACCGTCAGCCGCGGCCGCGAAGCGCTGCGCAACATCATCGACCGCAAGGACCAGCGCCTGTTCGTCGTCGTCGGTCCGTGCTCGATCCACGACCCGGTCGCCGGCCTCGATTACGCGCGCCGCCTGAAAGCGCTGCAAGAGGAAGTCAAGGATACGATGCTGCTGGTGATGCGCGTGTATTTCGAAAAACCGCGTACCACCACGGGCTGGAAAGGCTATATCAACGACCCGTACATGGACGATTCGTTCAAGGTCAACGAAGGCATGGAAAAGGCGCGCCAGTTCCTGCTCGACGTGTGCGAACTGGGCCTGCCCACCGCCACCGAAGCGCTGGACCCCATCTCGCCGCAATACCTGGGCGACTTGATCGCCTGGACGGCCATCGGCGCGCGCACGACGGAATCGCAGACGCACCGTGAAATGTCGTCGGGCCTGTCGACACCGGTCGGCTTCAAGAACGGCACCGATGGCGACATCAGCATCGCGGTGAACGCCATCCTGTCGTCGGCGCACCCGCACTCCTTCCTGGGCATTAACGCCGAAGGCAACGTGGCCATCGTGCGCACGCGCGGCAACGCCTACGGCCACGTGGTGCTGCGCGGCGGCGACGGCCGTCCGAACTACGATTCGGTCTCGATCGCCATCGCCGAACAGGCGCTGGCCAAGGCCAAGCTGCCCGCCAACCTGGTGGTCGACTGCTCGCATGCGAACAGCTATAAAAAGCCGGAACTGCAGCCGCTGGTGATGGGCGACGTGGTCAACCAGATCCGCCAGGGCAACCGCTCGCTGGTGGGCGTGATGATCGAATCGAATATTGTCAAAGGCAACCAGAAGATCCCGCAAGACCTGTCGCAACTGACCTACGGCTGCTCCGTCACGGACGGCTGCATCGACTGGGACACGACGGCCACCATGCTGCGCGATGCGCATGCGCATTTGTTAAACCGCCCGGCATAAGCCTCTCGCGGATACGAAAAACGGCGCCCTGTGCGCCGTTTTTGCTTTTCCCTTCATCACGCCATCTGCACATGCGGCAGCACGGCGTACGATCCCGCCAGCGCCTGCTCCGCCTTGCTGGCCGGGATATTGAGTTCATTGAAGTCCAGGTAGATGCGCCCATCGAGGATGCGCACGGCGTACATGCGCGCCATGCCCTGCACGGGCGCCACCAGGCGGCCCGAATCGAGTTCGATGATCCAGCTATTTTTCGGCCCCATCAGGTTTTTCCCCATCAGCACCCCGTGCGCCAGCGGGCCGCCCAGGCAGGGCACGAAATCGAGCAGCGCATACACCGTGTCGTCCACCGCGCGGAACAGCGCCACGCCGGGCAAGTCCTGCCATGCCAGGCCCCGCTGCACTATGCGCGCGCCCGCCAGCGGCATGTCCTTCAGGCGGCAAATCATTTTCCATTGTTCCGACATCGCAAGCTCCCTTGAGAAAGGCACACGCCTGTCTAAGCAAGAGCGGTGCCAGTGCCGTTCCAGGCGCAAAGCAGCCAAAATCCCGGGCAAAACCGGCCCGCGGCGCACTGCGCAAGTGCACACTGCCGCCGAAATGGTGCGCCGGCCGCACGGTGGACTGCGCGGCTTTCCTTTACAATGGCGGATTACTCCTCCCTATTCAGTACCTTCATGATTGTTCTTGGCGTCGAATCCTCCTGTGACGAAACCGGCCTGGCCTTGTACGACACGCAACGCGGCCTGCTGTCGCACGCCCTCTATTCGCAAGTCGCCATGCACGAGCAGTACGGCGGTGTGGTGCCGGAACTGGCGTCGCGCGACCATATCCGCCGCGCCATCCCGCTGCTCGAAGAGACCCTGACGAAGGCCGGCATCACCCTGCCCGAGATCGACGCCATCGCCTACACGCAAGGGCCGGGACTGGCCGGCGCGCTGCTGGTGGGTTCGTCCGTCGCCTGCAGCCTGGGCCTGGCCATCAACAAGCCGGTGCTGGGCATCCACCACCTGGAAGGCCATCTGCTGTCGCCGCTGCTGGCGTCCGAGCCGCCGGAATTCCCCTTCATCGCGCTGCTGGTATCGGGCGGCCACACGCAGCTGATGCGCGTCAACGGCGTGGGCCAGTACACGATGCTGGGCGAAACCCTGGACGATGCGGCCGGCGAGGCATTCGACAAGTCGGCCAAGCTGCTGGGCCTCGGTTACCCGGGCGGTCCCGCCATTTCGCGCCTGGCCGAATTTGGCGACCCGCTGGCGTATAAACTGCCGCGCCCCATGCTGCACTCGAAGGATTTCAATTTCAGTTTCTCCGGTTTGAAGACGGCCGTACTGACGGTGGTCAAGAACCATGAAGAAAAAGTCATCGCCAATATCTGCGAACAGGACAAGGCGAACATCGCGCGGGGCTTCGTCGACGCCATCGTCGACGTGCTGACGGCCAAATGCGTGTCGGCCCTCAAGCACACGGGCTTGAAGCGCCTGGTGATCGCCGGCGGCGTGGGCGCCAACGCGCAGCTGCGCGCCTCGCTCAACGCGGCGGCCGCCAAGAAGCGCTTCAAAGTGTATTACCCGGAGCTGGAATTCTGTACCGACAACGGCGCCATGATCGCCTTTGCCGGCGCCATGCGCCTGCAGATCAACCCGGACGCCGCCAAGCGCGATTACTCGTTCAACGTGCGCCCGCGCTGGCCGCTCGACGAAATCCGCGAAGTCTGATCACGCCAGCAGGAAGTTGCGCGCCCCCGCCAGGGCCGCGCCCTCTTCCACCGTTTCATCCTTCAAGTCCACGCCCGACAACTGCCTGGTAAATGCCTGCGACAGCAAATAGTGCAGCCGGTACGCGGCCGGCGCATACGCCAGCCCCTCGGGGCGCACATTCGAGATGCAGTTGCGGCGCTCGTCCAGCAAGCCGGCTTTGGGCGCCCACGTCAGGTACAGCCCCAGGCTGTCCGGGGAACTCAAGCCCGGCCGCTCGCCGATCAGCACCAGCACGGCCCGCGCTTTGATCAATTCCCCCACCTCGTCGCCGACGGCCACGCGCCCCTGCGCCACGATGTGCAGTGGCGACAGCGTCCACGCCTCCAGTGCCAGCCGTGCGCGCAAGGCGGCGAGGAATGGCGCCGCGTGGCGTTGTATCGCCAGCGCCGACAGGCCATCGGCCGCCACCAGCGCCAGATCCACGCCCTTGGCACCGCCATCCAGCCGCGCCCGCGAAGCGTCGTCGAGCCGGCGCCCCAGGTCGGGGCGTTGCAGGTAGTCGGCGCGCGTGGCGGCGGCGCTGTGCAGCCGCACGCAGGCTTGCCCCTGCGCGGCCAAGTCGCGCGCCAGGGCTTCGCCATCGAGCGCCAGGTGCACGGCATCGCGCGCCTGCGCGTGGGCCAGCTGGAACGCCAGCTGCGCACGGGTCGGCACGCTCACGCCGCGGCGCCCCAGCGCGATGCGCGCCGCCGTATGCGCGCGCAGCGCCTGCCACGGGGTTTTCTTGTCCATGCATCCTCCCTAGCCTTCCAGGCGCAGCAGGGCCGCCTGGAAGGCGGGCGCCAGCGCCACATTCAGATTTCCCCGTGCATCCGTGATCTGCATGCGCGCCAGCCAGGCCTCGAATTCGGGCGCGGGACGCAAGCCCAGCACGCGGCGCGCATACAGGGCGTCGTGGAACGAGGTGCTCTGGTAGCCCAGCATGGTGTCGTCCGCGCCCGGCACGCCCATGATGAAATTGCAGCCGGCCACGCCCAGCATGGTCAGCAAGGCGTCCATGTCGTCCTGGTCCGCTTCCGCATGGTTGGTGTAGCACACGTCGCAGCCCATGGGCAGGCCCAGCAGTTTGGCGCAGAAATGGTCTTCCAGCCCGGCGCGCATGATCTGCTTGCCGTCGTACAGGTATTCGGGGCCGATGAAACCCACGACGGAATTGACCAGCAGCGGCCGATACGCGCGCGCCACCGCATACGCGCGCGCCTCGCACGTCTGCTGGTCCATGCCGTGGTGGGCGCCGGCCGACAGGGCGCTGCCCTGCCCCGTCTCGAAATACATGACGTTCTGACCCACCGTGCCGCGTCCCAGCGACAGGGCCGCCGCCTGCCCCTCGGCCAGCAGCGCCAGGTCGATGCCGAAGCTGCGGTTGGCCGCCTGCGTGCCCGCCACCGACTGGAACACCAGGTCGACGGGCGCGCCGCGGCGGATCGCCTCGATCGTGTTGGTGATGTGCGTCAGCACGCAGGACTGGGTGGGAATCCGGTATTGAGCGATGACGGCGTCGAGCAGGTGCAGCAGCGACACCACCTGCGCCACATTGTCGGTGGCGGGATTGATGCCGATCACGGCGTCGCCGCTGCCCAGCATCAGGCCATCGAGCATCGACGCGGCAATCCCCGTGGCGTCGTCCGTCGGGTGGTTCGGCTGCAAGCGCGTGGACAGGCGCCCTTCCAGGCCCAGGGTATTGCGGAAAGCCGTGACGACACGGCACTTGCGGGCTACCAGCACCAGGTCCTGCAGGCGCATGATTTTTGACACGGCCGCCGCCATTTCCGGCGTGATGCCGGCGGCCACTTGCGATAGCGTGGCCGTGTCCGTCGCGTCGTCGAGCAGCCAGTCGCGGAAATCCCCCACGCACAGGTGGGAAATCGGCGCAAAGGCGGCGCGCGCGTGGGTGTCAACGATCAGCCGCGTGACTTCATCGTCTTCATACGGCACCAGCGCCTCATTGAGGAAGGCCGACAGCGGCACCTCGGCCAGCGCCAGCTGCGCCGCCACCCGCTCGCGCGCGCTGGCGGCCGCCACCCCGGCCAGCATGTCGCCGGAACGGGGCGGCGTGGCCTTGGCCAGCAGCTCCTTCAGGCTGGCAAACTGGTAAACATGGCTGTCTATCGTATGGCTGAAGCGGGGCATAGATTGTGCTCCAAGGCATCCCAATGCCCCATTCTACGCCAGGCTACAGGCTGCGCAGCGCCCCTTCCAGCTGCGGATAACGGAAGACAAAGCCGTCGGCCAACAGGCGGCGCGGGGCGACCCGCTGGCCTTCCACCAGCAAGTCGGCCTGCTCTCCCAGCACGGCGCGCATGAGGAAGGCCGGCGTGGGCACGACGCTGGGGCGGTGCAGCACGGCGCCCGCCACTTGGGCGAAGCGGCGCTGCTCGATGGCTTGCGGCGCGCAGAAGTTATACGCGCCATTCACGGCACCCACTTCGCTGCGGCGCGCCACATGGGCGATGGCGCGGATGACGTCGCGCACGTGCACCCACGAAATCCACTGTTTTCCACTGCCCAGCGGGCCGCCCGCGCCGAAGCGGATCGGCAGCAGCATCTGCGGCAGCGACCCCTGGTGGCCGAAGACGAGGCCGAAGCGCATGCAGCCCACCTGCACGCCATGCTGCTGCGCCTGGCGCGCGGCCGCCTCCCACTCCTGGCACAGCTGCGACATGAAGATGGTTTGCGGCGCGCTCTCCTCCGTCAATTCCGTCGCGTCACCCTGCGGCTGCACGCCGTAGTAGCCGATGGCCGACGCCGACAGCAGCACCCTCGGCTTGTGCTGCGCGCGGGCGATCCACGCCACCAGGTCCTGCGTCAGCGCCACGCGGCTGCGGCGCAGGGCCGCCTTGCGCGCCGGCGTCCAGCGCTTGCCGACGATGCGCGCGCCGGCCAGGTTGACCACCATGTCGATGCGCTGCGCCTCCGACAATGCGTCCAGCGACCGGATGCAGCGCACCTGGCCATCGAAGGTCCAGGCAGCCTGCTTGGGCTGGCGCGTCAGCACCGTCACCGCGTGGCCGTCGGCCAGCAGGGCGCTGACCAGTTGCTGGCCGATGAAACCCGTGGCGCCCGTCACCAGCACGGACTGCGGCGCGGCGGCAAAGCGCAGGCGCTCCTCCTGCTCCGCCGTTTCCTGCACCTTGCGCCGGCCCAGTTGCCACACGGCGTAGGCGTCGCGCAGGCCGGACAGGCCCACGCCCACGCCGCACAGGGCGAGGAAGACGCTGAGCCAGCCATACGGCTGCCACACGAGGGCCGTCGGCAAGGTCGCCCATTCGCTGCTATTGAGAGCCAGCAGGGCGATGAAGGCGCCCGCATTGATCGCCAGCACCGTGTGCGTGACCCGCTCCGTGGCGGGCAAGAGGCGGGTTTGATCTTCCACAACAAAATCCCACAGGGTGAGCACGATTTCCACGCCAAACACGATCACCAGCACCCAGGCCCAGGCGCCGTGCCACTCCCAGGCGGCCAGGCCGACGAACAGCAGGCTGTAGATCAGCGCGCGCGTGGCATGGATGGTCAGTTCCAGGCGCGCCGAGGCCTTTTGCGGCAGCGCTTCCGTGATTTCATGGTGATAGATGGTGTCGAAGGCGCCCAGGCAGCCTTGCGCCGCCATCAGTTGCAGGGCCAGCAGATGCGTATTCATGGTGTCTCCTTCATTTCCGGTGCGGCGGATTCGCGGAACACGCCGACCTGGGTGAATGTGGTGCCAAACAGGGCGTGGCGGATCTCGATGCGGATGTTGAACTGCTGCTGCGTGTCGTTGCGGTGGCACAGATAGGTCTTGCCGGGCGTGAGCAGGCCAGGCAGCGGCAGGCGCCAGCCGAACAGGTCCCAAAAATAGCCGTCGCTGGTGAAATGCAGGTTGCCATCCTCGACGTGCAGCACGAGCTTCATGCCCAGGCCCATGCCCACGTATTCGAGCACTTCGCCTGTTGCGCTTTCAGCCATGTAGGACGTGAAGCGGATCGGCGCGCGGCCATGCAGGCGGTAGGTGCGCTGCTTGAAGATGAAGGGGCAGCCGGGGCGCGAATAGACTTCGATATCGACGGGGAAGTCGTGGTCGTCATGCGGGATAAGGGCGCCGTCGATGAAGGGACGCGTCAGCCAGCCCAGCACCTTGCCCAGGCGCGAGCTGGTGAGTTCACTGAGTTCGCCCCGGTAGTACAGGGGCTGGCCGGGCGCCGGGTTTTTCTCGAAACGGCGGCGGATGTCCGGGTGCAGGGCCAGCCACCGCTCGCCCATCACCTTCCTGAACAACTCTCCTTCCGAGGGGCCGTTCATGCTTTTCCCGGCTTGCCAGGCTTGTCGTCCGGGCTGAGGAACTTGGCCACCTTGCCGCCCATCGACAGCATGCGCTGCAGGGTCGCCGGCGGCAGGTTTTTATAGTCGCTGTAGGTGGAACTGAGCATTTCCAGGAAGGCCAGCACTTCGCCCATGCGCACCAGCGTTTCAGGCGGTATCGCCGCATCGTGCTCGCCCTCGATCGCGCACTCGCGCAGCACCGTCAGGGTGGGGTCGATCTCGCGCCGCTTGCGCTCTTCCATGATGACGCGGAAGATTTCCCACACATCCTGCAGGGCGACGAAATGGTCGCGGCGGTCCCCCATCACGTGCGTGATACGCACCAGGCCCCAGCTTTGCAATTCCTTCAGGCTGTTGCTGACGTTGGACCTGGCCACGTTCAGGCTGGCCGCGATGTCTTCCGCCGTCAGCGCTTCATTGGCCAGGAACAGCAGCGCGTGGATCTGCGCCACCGTGCGGTTGACGCCCCAGCGGGTGCCCATCTCCCCCCAGTGCAGAATATATTTCTGCGTAGTCGGACTCAATTCCATGGTTTTCTCTTATTTCTGTCGTTACAGAAATGTAAGATGAAACAGAAGCCCAGTCAAGCGCGATTCGTCAGGACTGTGTCGGCGGCTGGCCCATGGCGCGCAGGAAGGCTTGCTGCGAGGCGTGCAACTGGCCGTAGCCGAGTTCGCGGTACACGAGGCCGTGGCGCGGCGCCAGTTCGGCCAGGATGCGCGCCAGCGCCGGGTAGTGGCGGTGGCTCCAGGTGGGGAACAGATGGTGCGTCAGGTGCAGATTCAGGCCGCCCAGCCAGTAGCCTAGCCAGCGCAGCGCGCGCGGCTTCGGCGTCCAGTCGCAGGCCGTGTAGAACGTGTGCTGGTACCAGTCGTGCGGCAAGGTGCCGTCCTGCCCCGGCTGGAAGAACTCCACTTCGGCCCAGTGCGTGCCGAGGATCAGCGCCACCAGCGCGCACGAGGCGAGCATCTGGCCCACGAAATACGCGCCCAGCACCACGCCCCAGCCGATGCCGTGCTGCTGCAGCACCCACATGGGCAGGGCCAGCACCAGCGCCACGTGGCCCAGTTTCCAGCCCAGGAAGGACAGCCAGCCGCGCCAGCCCTGCAGGCGGCTGTGCGCCGCCACGGGCGTCTTGCCGAAGCGGTCCAGCCAGTCGCCATACCAGTTCAGATACGGCAGCGACAGGGCCGCCACCACGGGCCAGTACAGGTATTGATAGCGGTACCGGGGCGACCAGCGTTGGAACGGCGTCTGGCGCAAAAACGGATTCGGCTCCGTGTCGAGGTCATAGCCTTCCACGTTCGCATACGTGTGATGGAAATGCACGTGGCGGATGGTCCAGAAATCCGTGTCCACGCCCACCGGCAAGCCCACCAGGCGGATCAGGATGCGATTCAGGCGTCCCTGGCGGAAGACGGCGCTGTGGGCCGCGTCGTGCAGGGTATTCATGGCCAGCGCCATGGCCGCCACCAGGCAGGCGACATAGGCAGCGACAAACGGCCAGGTGCTGCCGGCGCTCAAGGCCAGCGCATACAGCCCCGCCGTCAGCGCGGCCAGGAAGACGGTTTTCGCGTGCAGGCGCCAGTCGCCGAAGCGGTGCTTTCCTTCGGCCGCCAGGTAGGCGTCGGCGCGCGCGCGCAGTTCGCGGCGGAAGGCGGAATCGCGGGCGGGCTGGAAGCGCAGCGGAGGAAGCGACGGTACAAGCGACATCACGCGCGCGTCCCCGCCGCGGCCGGCCACCACAGGCGGCGCGCGCCGTCGAGGCCATGCGCCAGCAGCGCGGCCAAGAACACCATGCCCCACGCATCGCGCACGCCATACCAGCCCAGATACAGGGCCGGCATGGCCACGGCGATGGCGACCCAGGCGATGGCGCCCCAGCGGCGCGCATCCGACAAGCCGCCCAGCGCCAAGGTGCCGCCAAAGATCAGCGCGAACAGGATCGCTTGCTGCGCGCCGGCCAGCGCCGCTTCGTGGTTGACGTAATAGATCACGAGGCCAAACAGGATCACGCCGCCGATGCCGATGAACAGCTCGGGCACTTCGACAGTGCCGCGCGGCTGCCAGTGGGGAAAGCGCGCGCGCAGCCATGTGAACAGCTTGCCGTTGCTGGCCAGCAGCGGGTTGTGCGTGGGTGTCATGCCCTTCACGCCATAGCGCATTTCCACGCCTTCGAGTTCGGGCTGGAAGCTGCCGAACAGTTTGTCCCAGATCAACAGGGTGCCGCCGAAATTGCGGTTGATGTAGCGTTTATCGGTGCCATGGTGGACGCGGTGGTGCGAGGGCGTGACCATGAATTTATCGAGGATGCCGGACTTGTTCACCAGCGCATTGTGGTTGTAGAACTGCACCGTGTAATGCAGGGACGAGACGACGAGGAAGATTTCCAGCGGCACGCCCAGCACGGCCAGGATGGCGATGAAGGGGAAATTCGTCAGCGACGAATACCAGGAATTGCGCACGCCCAGCGACAGGTTGAAATGCTCGCCCTGGTGGTGCACCACGTGCACGGCCCACAGCAGCGGAATTTTATGGTGCAGGCGGTGCATCCAGTAAAAGCACAGGTCCCAGGCGACAAAGGCGAATGCCCACTGGGCCGCCACGGGCCACTGGTCGACGAGGTGCAGGTTCGCATGGCGCAGCAGCAGGGCGAACGCCGCCACTTCCACGCCGCGGAACACCCACATCAGGATGTGGCCGGAATTGAGGTTGAAGATGACGTCTTTCCACGGCACGGGGGTCTTGCGCACCCATTTGAGGATCAGCAGTTCGGCCAGCACGAAGGCCAGCATGATCAAAAACGACAGGGCAAAGGGATTCATCATGATGCGGCTTTTATGGAAACGGTGCGGCGGAGCGCCCAGAATAGCTGCATTTTCGCCAACATGCCGCCCGCTACGCCCACGGCCAGGCCGGCGGCCAGGTCGATGCTCACGTGCCGGCGCAGCGCGATGATGGCGTAGCAGATGGCCACGCCCAGCACCAGCGCCAGCGCGGAGCGCAGCAGGTGGCGCTTGTCGCACAAGGCCCACACGCACAGCAAGGTCAGGGCGCCATGCAGCGAGGGCAGGCAATTTTGCGTGGAGTCCGCCGCCTGCAGCAGGCGCAGCGCCTGCGTGCTCCAGGCGCTGCCGTCACCCACGGGCGGATACGCGAGCGTGGTCGGATACAGCAGGAAGACCACGCCGCAGGCCAGCGCGGAGAGCGCCATGGCGCGCGCCAGCCAGCGCACGCGGGGCGCATCGGCCGCCAGGTAGGCATACGGGATCAGGAGAAAGAAGGACAGGTACAGCCAGATGGCGGCATCCGTGTAGGGAATCGCGCGGTCGAGCGCCGTTTCCGGCAGGAGCACTCCCTGCCCTTGCAGCAGGTCGCTGGAAAAATACACGAGGCCGACGCTGCCCCAGCCGGCCAGCAAATGCAGCAGGCGGCCGCGTACGGTCATGGAAGAAGGGTTCATGCGGTCGCAAGGCGCCGGATGCGGCGCCGTTTCATGGTGGGGTCAAAGGGAGGCAGTTCGCCGCTCGTCGTCCAGGCCAGGGGGTCGACGGCCACGCCCAGGCCGCGCAGCACCGCCGCCAGGTGGTCGCGCAGGGCGGCCAGGCCAGCGTCGTCCAGGGCCGCATGCAGCTGCAGGGCGATGTCGCCCGACTGCACCAGCCTGTAGTCGGCATCCGGCGGCAAGGCTTGCGCGAAGGCCCGCGTCAGGACGTCGGCAAACACGGCGACAGGGGCGCCGCCGCGTGCAGAGGGAAGCAGCAGCATGTCGTCGCAGCGCCCTTCGATGCCATCAAGCGCGCGCGTGGCGCGGCCACACGGGCATGGCGTGGCGCGCGCGATCAGGATGTCGTCGAGGCGGTAGCGCACGATGGGCTGCGTCATGCGGGTAAAGTCCGTAATGACGGGCACAAAACGACGTTCTTCAGAGTCCAGCCATTGCGGTTCGATGTGCACGTATTCCTCGTTCAGGTGCAGCACGCCATGCTCGCAGCTGCTGGCAAGGAAACCTTCGGTCGCCTGGTAGATTTCGTGCACGGCGCCGAACGCCTGCACGATCAGCGCGCGGTCCTGCGCTTCCAGCACTTCGGCCACGGAGATGACTTTTTTCGGCGCCAGCGCCAGGCTGCCATCGATGACGCGCAAGGCCAGCTGGCGCAGCACCTGGGCCGGCGCGACGATGACGGTGGGTTGATATTGCGCAAGCTGCGCGCACAGGCTGTCGAACGGTGCGAACAGGTCGTAGAAGGCAAACGTCAGCCATGGCGAGCGCACGGCCGTGTACAGATTGCTGTTCGCGCGCAGGAACAGCGCCACCTTTTCGCCGGAAAACAGGCCGTCGGGCAGCGCCTTGGCCAGCATCACGCCCGCCCATTGGGCTTTTTCGCGGGGGCTGACGGTAAATACGGCGCGCCGCGACGAGGTGCCCGACGACAGGCCCACCGTGATGTCGCCCACGGCCGGCGTGAAGTCGCGGCTATGCTCGGCCGCCATGGCCGCCTCCATCGCCCGCGCCAACGTCACGCCCTCGGTATTCATGGCGTCGAAATGTTCGAGCATCAGCGCCTTGTTCATCGTCGGCCACTGCGCCAGGGGCAGCTTGCGGTACGGCGCAAAATACGTGCTGCGCGCGCACAGGACCTCGGTGAAACGGGCCAGCTGCTTGCGCTGGTAGGCGTCGAGCTGTGCGCGATCCGCAAAATGCAGGCGGCGCGTGCGCCAGTACGACAGCAACAGCCAGACAATACGCTTCACGGGCGGCCCGCCACAGGCAAGTAATCATTGGTATCTTCATGCGTGATGCGGATCTGCGCATTGCCCGACCGGTGCAGCTGGTGCAGCCGGTTCAAGGTGGCATAGTACGGCGCGCGCTTGTGCTGGATGAGGAAGGACAGTTCCGACGGTCCGCGCAGCTGCTGGAAGCTTTCCGGCACCCAGGCAGCGTCCGACGCCAGCAGGGTCCAGCCGCCGTCCTGCAGCACGAAGGCGCCCAGATGGCCGATGGCGTGGCCGGGCAGGTCGACGATGTAGATCTCGCCCGTGCCGCTGACGTCGCGCCCGTGCGTAAACGGCAGCAGGGCCGCCGGCAAGGCCGTCTCGGGCACGCTTTCGACGAAATCGAGGCGATCCGCGATGTCGGGCGGCAGCAGCTCGGGCACGAAGGCCTGGCGCACGGCGGCGACGCCGGACAAGCCGCGCACGGCGTCCCAGCCCGTTCTGGAGGCCATCAGCCGCGCGCCGGGAAAGTCGCGCAGGCCGGCGATATGGTCGGCGTGGAAGTGCGACAGCAGCAGGGTGTGGATGTCGCCGGGCGATACGCCATGCGCGCGCAGCTGGCCGTGCAGCGACTCGTTCTCGTCGAAGGCAATCGGCGTGACCCATGCGTACATGCGGTACACGCCTTTCGACGTGGCGGCGCGGAAGTGTTCGGCATACCCCGTGTCCCACAGGTACAGGCCCGCGCGCGTTTCGATCAGGTAGGCGCGCGAGGGGAAGCAGCGGCTGGCCAGCCCGCTGCCTTTCAGTACCATGCAGGACGGATGGGTGCAGTGGCCGACACGGAATGCGGTGATGCTAGCCATTGCGCTCCTTGCCCACCTTGTGCGCCGCCGCTTCCTGGCGCATCCACTGCGCCGTGCGGGCGATGCCGTCCTGCAGGCTGACGACGGGACGGTAGCCGAGCACCTTGCGCGCCTTGGCGCTGTCGAGCGTCATGTCGAAACTGAGCGCGCCGATGCTGTAGGGCGTCAATGAGGGCTCGCGGCGCGTGAAGCGCGAGGCGAACTGCATCAGGCGCGCCGCCAGCGCCACCACGCGGTAAGGCACGCTGACGATTTCGAACGGCTGCTGCAGGTGCTCGCAGAACAAGGTGCGCAAAATGTCGCACAGGCGCGCCGGTTCGCCGTTCGTGATGTTGAAGGCGGCGCCCGACTGCACGGTCTTGTGCACGGTGGCCAGCCACATCGCATGCACGACGTTGTCGACATAGGTGACGTCGATGGTGGCCGCGCCGCCATTAGGCAGCGGCAGCTTGCCGCCGCGCTGCTGCAGCACGCGCGCCAGGCGCGGGATCAGCACCTGGTCGTACGGGCCGAAGATGGCGCGCGGGCGCAGGATCACGCAGGTCATGCCGCGGTGGCGCTCGACCGACTCCTGCACCAGCTTTTCCGCCATCGCCTTGGAACGCGCATAGGCGTTGACGAAGGCGTCGGGGCGGAAGGTTTCCGGCACGTCGTAGCGGTGGTGGTAGTCGAAATAGATGGCCGGCGTGGAAATGTGCACGAAGCGTTCCACATGCTGGCTGGCTGCCGCGCGCAGCAGCTGGCCCGTGGCCGTGACATTGGCGGCGATGAAGTCGCGCTCCGCGCCCCACGGCGAGGACAGCGCGGCGCAGTGCCAGACAGTATCCATGCCGCGCACGAGTTCATCGACCTGGCGCGGGGTGGCTTGCGCCAGGTCAAGCGCGACGAACTGCGCGCCCATGCGCTCCAGTTCGCGGCCCACGGCCACGTTGCGGCCCGTGGCGCGCACTTCCACGCCCTGCGCCAGCAAGGTGCGCACGGCATTGCGCCCCAAGCCGCCCGTCGCTCCCGTGACCAGTATCCGCCTCATCGCACCACCTTCACAGATCAAGAATCATGCCGCCTATGGTCAGGCCGGCGGCCGTGCCCATCATCAGCAAGCGCTGGCCCGCCACGGCCCGCCCCGTCATCACCGCCTCGTGCAGGGCCGTGGGCAGGGACGCGGCCACCTGGTTGCCGTGCGTTTCAAAGATCTTGATGATTTTAGCATCGGGAACGTCGAGGATGCGCGCCGCATGCGCGAGCCCCAGGGGGCTGGCCTGGTGCGGCACGACCACATCGACTTTTTCCAGCCCGGCGCCCGATTCCAGCATGAGTTCCTCCAGGAAATCCGGCATCACCTTGACGGCCAGGCGGAACACGGCCTTGCCATCCATGCGGAACAGGTAGTCGCCCGGCTCACAGCCGTTGCGCGGGTTGCGCTCGGTGCCGCCGCCGCGGATTTCGCAGTAGCGCCGCCCTTCCGGATACGTGCCCATCTTGTAGGCGCGGATGCCGGCGCTGCCGTCGCCCCGCTCGACGATGACGGCGGCGGCGCCGTCGCCGAAGATCATCGACGCTTCCGGCTCGCTCCAGTCGACCCCGCGCGAGGCGAGATCGGACGAAACGATGGCGATGCGCCGGTAGGCGCCGCCGGCCAGCATGGACGCGGCCACGCGGAAGGCGGCCATGAAGCTGAGGCAGCTGGCGTTGACGTCGAAGCTTTGCGTGCCTGGCGGCAAGCCGGCGTGTTCGGCAACAAAACACGCCGTGTTCGGCAAGGCCTGTTCGGGCACGCCGTTGGCGCAGATCAGGAGGTCGATGTCGGCCGGGCCCAGGCTGGCATTTTGCAGCGCGTCGCGCAGGGCGGCGGCGCCCAGCTGGCTTTGCGATTCGTCGGGCGCGGCGACGAAGCGCGACAGCACGCCGCTCTTGCGCAGGGTGTAGCCGGGCGGGTGGCCCAGTTTCAGGTCCAGGCTGGCGGAGGTGACACTGTGCGACGGTACGGCTTTACCCGTCGCGATCAGGCGAACTGGAATCATGTCAGCTTTTATAAGTTAGTGCGCCAAGGCGCAAAAGACGCCTGATGCCGCCAGCTGCGCGGCGCGGTTTGCGGCCTCCGATGCTCGCCGTGCATGCGCACGGCTCGACGTCTCGGCCACAACCCGCATCCGCTCGCTGCGGTGGCATCCGGCGAGGTTAATCGAGTGCCAGCGGCGGCAGTTTGACGCCGCAGTTCTTGCAGAAGTTGGCGTCGTCATCGAGCCCTTCTTTCAGGCAAGTGGGGCAGGTACGCGTGGTCACCAGCTTGGAACTGCGCTGTACCGTCATTTCCGCGCTGATAATGCCGGTAGGCACTGCCAGGATGCCCCAGCCCAGCAACATCATCATCGAGGCGATCGCGCGGCCGAAGTCGGTCTTCGGCGTGATATCGCCAAAGCCCACTGTCGTCATGGTGCTGATGGCCCAGTATATCGACGTGGGAATACTGCTGTAACCGTTCTCCGGCCCCTCCACGACATACATCACAGTACCAAGCAGGAAAACCACCATCATGACAAAAGACAAGAAAATGAGGATCTTGCGCCGGCTCGACAGCAGGGCCCGCCCCAGCAGCGTATATTCATGCACATACGAGGTCAGCTTGAGGATACGGAACATGCGCAGCAGGCGCAGGATGCGCACGTCGATCAGCACGTGCGCGCCCGGCAACAGCAAGCCGATGTAGGTCGGCACGATGGCCAGCAAGTCGATAATGCCGAAGAAACTCTTGGCGTAGCGCACCGGGTGCTGCAGGCACGACAGGCGGGCGAAATATTCGATGGTAAACAGAATGGTGAAAAACCATTCGAGCGCCGTCAGCCAGGCGCCGTAGCGCTCCGCCACCGAGGCGACACTGCTGAGTACGACCACGGTCACGCTGATCAGGATGGCGGCGATCAGCGCCAGGTCGAAGGCGCGGCCCGTGCGCGTCTCCGCCTCGAAAATGACGGTGTACATCTTTTCGCGCCAGCCCCGCTCGGGCTTGCCAAATTTCTGTTGCGTTTCCTGCGCGGCAATTTGCTGCGGCGTCAACGGGGCCGCCCCGCTCTTCGTCGCGGCTTTCATGTGGTTAGTGTGCTCATATACTATTATTGTATAGATAATTGACAAAGCACGGCGACACGCACGTTTGCAACGGTTTTCGCTAGGGCAATTTTTTCGCCAGCAACACGGCATTGCGCCGGTCGCGCTCGGCCTGCACGATGTCCGCCGTGCGCGCTTCCGACAGGCCCACCTCGTGCAACACGGTGGCCGTCAGCTGCAGCGCCGATTCCAGCGCCTCGGGCACGACCAGGGTGGCGCCCGCCTGTATCAGGGCCACCGCATGCGCCTCGTCGCGGGCGCGCGCATACACGGGCAGCTGCGGATATTCGCGGCGGATCGATTTCACGGCGTGCAGCACGGATGCCGCATGGTCCATGGTCAGCACCACGGCTGCGGCCCGGTCCGCATTGACCTTTTGCAACAGTTCGGCGCGCGACGCGTCGCCGAAATACACGGGAAAGCCGCGCGGATGCAGGGTCGTCACCAGGCGCGCATCGTTTTCGATGGCCACATACGCGATATCCTGTTCCGTCAATACCTTGGCCAGCAACTGCCCCACCCGGCCGAAACCGGCGATGATGACGGTGCTGCCCTGCGGCGGCGGCGCGCCATGCGCCAGGTCGGCCATCTGATGGTGGTGGCGTTTTTCCCACCAGTTGCCGAAACCGCGCGCCGCCTTGGCCAGCGCCGGCGTGGCAAACAGGCTCAGGCCCACCACCAGCATGACGAACTGCGCCACCTGCGGGCCGATCAGTTTCGTGCCCAGCGCATACGCGACGACGATGAAGGCGAATTCGCCGCCCTGCCCCAGCAGCACGCCCGTTTCCACGGCGCGCCCCCAGTGAAAGCCGCCGAGGCGGAAAATCACGCTGATGACGAGGGTTTTCACCGCAAACAGGCTCAGCACGGCCAAGGGAATCAGGACCGGCGACTTGAGGATTTCGCGCACGTCGATCTGCATGCCCACCGACATGAAGAACAGGCCCATCAGCAAGCCCTTGAACGGTTCGATCGTCACTTCCACTTCGTGACGGAATTCCGTTTCCGCCAGCAGCAAGCCGGCCAGCAGGGCACCCAGCGCCATCGACAGGCCCGCCAGGTACGTCAGGCCCGCGATGCCCAGGGTACTGAGCAGTGTCAAGGCCATGAACACGTCGGGCTGGCGTTTCTTGACGAAAAACTGGAACAGCGGACGGATCACGCGGCGCCCCAGCAGATAAATCAGCAGGATGGCGCCGGCCGATTTCACGGCCGCAAAGCTGAGCAGGTAAGCCAGGTCGTCGCTGCGCCCGCTGGCGAACACGTCGATCAGGATGAACAGCGGCACCACCATCAGATCCTGGAACATCAGAATGGAAAAGCCCGCCTGGCCGGCCGGGGTCTGCAGGGAGCGCTGGTCGGTGAGCAGCTGCATCACCACGGCCGTGGACGACAGCGACAATACCAGGCCCAGCACGATGGACGCTTCCAGCGACAGGCCAAAGTAATACGCGACGGCGCCGATCAGGCAGGCGCTGACGGCCACCTGCCCTACGCCCGCGCCGAACACCCAGCGCCGCAGCGCCCACAGCCGTTCCGTGGACAGCTCCAGGCCGATCATGAACATCAAGAACATCACGCCCAGCTCGGCCAGTCCGCTGACCTGCTCGGCGCGCACGAACGAAAAATACGTCAGCCACGGGAAGTCGCCGGCCCACAGGCCGAAGCCGAACGGGCCGAACAGGGCGCCGACGGCGAGGAAGCCGAGGACCTGGTTGACCTTCAGGCGTTGTAATAGCGGAATGAAAATCCCGGCCAGGGCCAGAAACAGCAGGGTTTCCCGCAGATACGGTAAGGCGTGTTGCTCTTCCAAAATAATCCTAACTTAATGATATCTATGCCGAATTGATAATTGTCGCATGCTGGACCACGGCGAAGCAGGCCCACGCACGATATTTTTTCCACAAGGCAACATTGCCCTTACCTGCCATCCTCTTGCGGCACCGCCAGCATGTCCGCGCGCGGGCGGTCCCAGCCCGGCACGTAGGCGGGACACGGCCGGCTGCGGAACTGCTGCAGTTCCACAGTCGTAAAATTGGGCAGCATGCCGGGGTTGAAACGCACGTCCGTCAGCTTGTTGGCGTTAAGCCGGGGCATGCGGGCAAAACGGAACCAGGCGTCGACATAGCAATTGTCTTCCTGCAAAGCGCGCAAGGCGGCCAGGCTGCCCGCCGCCTGGGCCGATACGGCAATGCCGGGCGCCAGTTGCCGGCCCTGCTTGCTCATTTCCGCCAGGCCGGCCGGGCAGGCGGCGGGCGCCAGC
This sequence comes from Janthinobacterium sp. TND4EL3, assembly GCF_900156175.1. Taxonomy (GTDB): domain Bacteria; phylum Pseudomonadota; class Gammaproteobacteria; order Burkholderiales; family Burkholderiaceae_D; genus Janthinobacterium. The sequence continues at coordinate 53,646 of NZ_FTMV01000005.1, read as the reverse complement.
GATGCGGGCAGCAGGCTCAGGGTGCCGCGCCGCAGCGTGTACACGTCCGTCTTGCTGTCGAGCGACACATAGATCCAGCACAATGGATTGCTGGGAAATGCCGTCATCGCCACGTCCCACACGCGCGTGCCAGGGTCCAGCCGCTGCACGGCCGCCTCGATGCGGCTGCGGCCGATGGCCGACGCCACACCCTGCGTGCCGATGAAGGTGGCGGCCAGCGCAAAGGCCAGCAGCAGCGGTCCCCGCCCCCGCTCGCCGGCCCGTCCTTGCAGCACGGCCAGCGCCACGCCCAGCCCCAGCAAGATGGACAGCGAGGCGGGTGCCAGATAGGTTTTATAGGTGAAGTAACACAGGGCCGCCGCCAATCCCGCCAGCAGCACGCTTTTGACGATGCCGTAGCGCATGGACATGATCACGGGCACGCCCAGCAGCACCCAGAACATGGGCTCGACAATAAAGACCATGTCGCCATACAGCCAGCGGCTGTTGAAGGGATAGAAAGGGTGCAAGCCATAGGAATTGAGGAAATCCATGCCCATGTGCAAGCAAAAGCCCAGCAGCACGCAAGCCGCCAGGCCGATGCGGGCAGGCACGCTGTCTTTCAGCAGCCGGCGCGCGCCGGGCCACAGCAGCCACAGCAGGGCCAGCAACAACAGCGCCTGCGGCAAGGCCAGCAGCAAGGTATGCGTATGGCCGCGGTGGTGCAGCATGTAGCCGAAGGGGCGCGGCAGCAGCCTGGTCAGCACCAGGTCCAGGTCGGGCGCATTGCTGGCAAACCAGGCCGAAAACAAAAACAGCGCGCGCCGGGTGCGCTGGGCGGGGAGCTGCGGCTCGGGCGGCAGGCTGCGGTGTACCAGTTCGCCGACCCCAAGGCCGATGACCGAATGCGTAATATTATCCATCGGGCAATTTTACAGGATGGCCGCCCTGGCGCGCTCTTGCACCACTACTTGCGCTACGACGTCTACAGCTTTTCCAGCTCCGGGCCACGCATGCCCACCAGTAAGGCCCGGCCATCGGGCAGGACGCGGAATTCGCCGTAACGGGCCTTTTCCCAGTGCGCCGCCTCGCCTTCCTTGAAGAACCAGGCATCGCTGACGAGCACCCAGTTGCCATCCTTCGGCGTCAGTTCGAGCAGCAATTCGCCGGGCGCCAGCGCCTCTTTGGTGTACGGGCGCAGCAGTTCGGCCACGCCGCGCGCATCGCGCCTGGCCACGACCAGGGGCCGGCCCGGCGCCCTGTCCACGCTGGCCAGGGTGTTCAAGACGCCGAGGCCCTGGAAATTGAGGCGCATGTAATCGCCCTGCATCAGCGAACGGGGATCGACGGGCGCCAGTTCCACGAACACAGGCTCGCCCTTGGCAATCAGCTGCTCCTTCTGCCAGATGCCGCCATTGGCGACGAGCAACACCAGCAGCAAGCCGCCCAGCGCGCCCAGGCGCAAGAAGCGGGGTTCGACCGCCACGCCCGCCGGCGTGCTTTCCACCAGGTGCAGCACGGCGCCGCGCGTGGCCAGCCACGACAGCGCGCACAGCAGCGCGCCGGCCACGGCCAGCAGCGCCGCCTTGCTGGCCAGCGGCCAGGCCAGCTGGTAATAAAAGCTGCCGATGACCCACGCCGCCGCCAGCGCGGCGGCCACGGCCACGCGCGTGCGCCCGCTCGTCAGGCAATAGGCGAGGATCAGCAGCAAGGGTCCCAGCGCCGGCATGAACCAGGACAGCACGATCAGCACCAAGCCCACGCCGATGGCGGGCAACTGGCGCAACGCCGGCCAGCGCCAGCCCGTCCAGGCGGCGGCCGCCGTGGCCAGCACGAGCGATACACCGTTCAAGGCTTGCGCATACCAGGTGCCGGCCTGGTGGCGGGCCACTTCGCGCGCCACTTCGCCCGTGAAACCGCCGCCCAGCACACCGCCCAGCATGAAGATCATGCCCGACCAGAAGACCAGCCCCAGCAAGATGGCCAGTACCCACCCCGTCGACAGCGATTCCAGAAAGGCGGCGATGGGCGCGCCGCGCCCGTCGTTGAACGCCTGCTTTTGCAGCCAGTGGACGGCCAGCCAGCATGCGAGGGCCAGCAGCCATGCCAGGTACAGCTGCGTGGGGTCGTTCGCGAAAATCCAGTCACGCCCGCTGTCGACGATGCCCAGCGCCAGCAAGCCGCAGGCAACCACGCCCAGCAGCACGCGCAGCCAGTCGCGCGGCAAGGCGGCGGCCACCAGCAGGCACGCCAGACACAGCAGCAAGGAAGCCATCTGTGCCGACCAGTCGCGGAACAGCGCATAGCCGAGCAAGCCGCCGCCCACCAGCAGGCAGGGCACGGCCAGTTGCTCGACGAACAACGCCACGCCGCGCGCGCGGATCAGCAGCACGGCTGCCACCAGCACGATGGCGGCCACGACATACGCGCCGGGACCGTGGCGCACGATACTTTCCAGGCCCACGCCCAGCGCCACGACGAGGGGAATGGCGGCCAGCCAGGCGCCGAAGGCCGTCATCAGCACCAGCGGCCACGGCCGCACGTCCTGCTCGGGACGCGCCACGCCAGCCGGCAGCAGGCCGGCGCGCGTGGCGTCGTCGATCAGGGTGGCGAGCGCATCGGCCCGCTGACTGTTGATATTGCTCATGCCGCCTCCTGGCGCGTGCGCCACAAAATGCCTTGCACGGTCAGCGCCAGCAGCATGGCAGCGGCCAGGCCCAGCATGACCAGCTTGCCGACACCATCGCCACCGCCGCTAAGCAGGGTGCGCGCCAGGCCACCCACCAGCAGGGTGTTGACGCCCAGCGCCACGGCGCTCAGGCCGAACACGTCAAAGAACTGACGCAGGGCCAGCAAGGCGCCGGCGACGGCCAGCAAGGCCAGCCCTGCCCAGTACGGCGAACCGACCTCGCTGCCGAACAGGGCGGTGACGGCCGTGCCCGTGATGAGGATGGTGGCCAGTACCAGGCCCAGGCGCAAGGCCCAGACGCCCGCGCCCGTCCAGCGCGCCATTAGCGGCGACACGAACGCGCATGCGAGCAGCACGGCCAGCCAGCCGCTGACGAAAATGGACAGGTCGGCCGAATCGATGCGCCAGCTGTGGTGCGCATGCGCCTGCATCCACAGGGTGGCGGCCATCGCGAAGATCAACATCCACGGCGTCCACAGCACGTCGCTGCGCGCGACCAGGCACAGCGGCAACGCCAGCACGGCCCACAGGGCGAACAATTGCCATGGATCGGCGCCCGTCTGGTAGGTCTGGCCGAAATACGCGAACAGGCCGCCAATAGCCAGCACTGCCACCAGCAGCAGGGGCACGCGGGCCTTGGGGACGGCGAACGCCCCGACGCAGGCGGCGGCCAGCACTCCTTGCAACAGGGCAAAACGCCCCATGCGGCCCAGGTCTTCCCAGTTGGCGGCCACCCAGAAAATCAGGCCCATGCCCAGCAAGGCGGCGCCCAGCACGGCCACGCCGCGCGGCAGCCAGTAGGCCAGGCGCGCCGGTTCGCGCTGGAAGCCGGCCACCTCCTGCAACTGCCGGGTTTGTTGGGCGTCGAGCGCATGGGCCGAGGCGAGCTGGTACACGGCGAGGCGTAGATCCATCGTCTGCTTTCTGTGTGAATGGTGGGGAAATGGGTCAGCGCTCGACGCTGACGCCGCGCCAGAAGGCGACGTGGCCGGCAATTTGCTTGGCCGCATCCTTGGGCTGGGCGTAATACCAGGCCGCGTTGGCGTTCGTCTGGCCATCGACGACGACGTCGTAGTAGCTGGCCGTGCCCTTCCACGGGCAGATGCTGGTGTGGCTGCTGGGATGCAGATAGGCCTGCGTCACCGCCGACAAAGGAAAATACACATTGTTTTCAACGATTTGCACCTGATCGTCGGCAGCGTGCGCGATGACGGCGCCATTCCAGCTGGCTGTTGGCATTTGACTATCCTCCCTCTGCGCCGAGTGTAGCCGAAAATGCCCGCCATGGCGCGCGCCATTGGCGCCCGGATCAGTCGCCGGTAATGATCTGGCGCAAGGCTTGTTCAAACACTTCGGGCGGCTGGCCGCCGGAAATCAGGTGGCGCTCGTTGATGATGACGGCAGGCACGGAATTGATGCCGTTCTGCTGGTAGAAGCGCTCCTGCGCGCGTACCTCGTCCGCATAGGCATCGGACGCCAATACTTCGGCCGCTTTCGCCGTATCGAGGCCCACGTCGCCCGCGACTTGCAGCAGCACGGCGTGCGAGGACGGGTCCTTGCCCTGCGTGAAGTAGGCGTCGAACAGCGCCATCTTGAGCGCCTTCTGGCGCCCTTGCAGGCCGGCCCAGTGCAGCAGCCGGTGCGCATCGAAGGTGTTGTAGATGCGCCCGCGCTTGTCCATGGAGAAGGTAAAGCCCAGCTGCTCGCCGCGCGCGCGGATCGCTTCGCGCGACTGCGCCATCTGTTCCGGGGTGGAGCCGTATTTGCGGGCGATGTGTTCGCCCACATCCTCGCCTTCGGGCGGCATGTTCGCGTTCAGCTCGAAGGGCTGGAAGTGGATGTCGGCCTGGACGGTGCCGTCCAGCTTGGCCAGCGCCTGCTCCAGCGATTTCAGGCCGATCACGCACCAGGGGCAGGAAACGTCGGAAACGAAATCGATACGGAGGGGAACGGGTGTGGCGGAGGAGGTGGAAACGGTCATGGTGGGCAGCCTTTGCGCGAGTCGGTGGCGGCCGCACCGCGCGGCGCCGCAAGCACAGCATATGCGTGCGGGCCGCGGGAAATCAAGCGCTTACTTTTTCTTGACGGGCGCCTTGGCCGCATCCTTCTTGCCGCCGATCTTGCTTTCTTTACCAGAGAGCAAGTTCGCGATGTTCTGGCTGTGGCGGTAGGCCAGCAGCACGCTCATGATGATGACGGCCAGCAAGATGGGGTCGACGCCGAACAGCAAGCCATAGTAAAACGGCGCGAACAGGGCCGCCACCAGCGCTGCCAGCGAGGAATAGCGAAACGCGTAGGCGATGATCAGCCAGGTGGCCAAGGTCGCCAGGCCCAGCCACGGATTGATGCCCAGCAGCACACCGAGGGCCGTGGCCACGCCCTTGCCGCCGACGAAGCGGAAGAACACGGGCCACAGATGGCCGAGGAAGACGGCGATGGCCACCAGGGCCACGGCCGTGTCGCCCACGCCCAGCGCGCTGGCAAAATGGTCGGCCAGGAACACGGCCAGCCAGCCCTTGGCGCCGTCGCCCAGCAGGGTCATGATGGCGGCGCCCTTGTTGCCGCTGCGCAGCACATTGGTGGCGCCCGGATTCTTCGAGCCATAGGTGCGCGGATCGGCAATGCCGTAGACCTTGCTCATCACCACGGCAAACGATATCGAGCCGAGCAAGTAAGCGGCCACTGTCATTGCCACGGTTGTGATTACTGGATTCATTTCTTCCCTTTATTGTGTTTATTACACCAGCATCAAGGCTGGCGCAGCAGAATATACACCAGCGTCCAGTCCAGGGACAGGGTGGCGTCTGGTTTTCTTAATCCTGCAGCGCGCACTGCACCGGCTTGGCCTTGAGCAAGTCGAGCAATACCCGGGGCGCCAGCGAGACGAGAAAACCGCGCCGCCCGCCATTGATGTAGATGCGCGGCAATTCCAGGATGGACGCTTCCACGTAGACGGGCATGGCCTTCTTCGTGCCGAACGGCGAGGTGCCGCCAATCATGTAGCCGGAATGGCGCTGCGCCACCTCGGGCTTGCACGGCTCGACGGATTTGCAGCCGATGCCGCGCGCCAGGTTCTTGGTCGATACCTTGCAATCGCCATGCATGAGCACGATCAGCGGCTTGGCCGCCTCGTCCTGCATCACCAGGGTCTTGATCACCGCATGTTCCGGCACCCCCAGCTCGCGCGCCGAGACGCTGGTGCCGCCGTGTTCTTCATACGGATACGGGTGTTCTTCGAAGGAAACTTGATGCTTGCGCAGCAGCTGCGTCGCCTGGGTTTCGGAAATATGCTCTTTTTTAGCCATGCGTGATACGCTGATCGTTCAGTGAGGAGTCCTAATTATGCAGCAAGAAATCCGCTTTGCCACCTTCAATGTCTGCAACCTGGCCCCCGCCGGGACGAAATTGTATGACAACCTGGAACCGTTGAGCCCCGCGCAATACGAAGCCAAGGCGGAGTGGACGGCGCGGCAGATCGATTTGCTCGACGCGGACGTCATCGGTTTCCAGGAAATTTTCTCGCAGGCGGCCCTGCGCGACGTGCTGTCGCGCACGCGCCGCTACCGTGAAGCCGTACAGGCGGGCTATGATGCGGCGGACGCGGCCGGGCGCATGCTGCCCACGGTGGCGCTGGTCTCGCGTTTGCCCCTGGCCGGCCCCGGCGTGGCCCATGCGGACTTTCCCGCAGGGATCAGCCTGCCAGCCGACGCCAGCGACGACAATCCCTGCCGCTTCGCCCGCGCGCCGCTGCATGTGCAGGTGATGTTGCCCGGCGGACAACTGACGGACGTGGTGGTGCTGCATCTGAAGTCGCGCCGGCCCGACTACCGCCATGGCGAGGGCAGCGACGCGCTCGCTTACGCGCTGGCCAACCTGCGCTCGCTGCAGCGGCGCGGCGCGGAAGCCGTGGCCCTGCGCGTGCTGGTCAGCGAGCTGGGCCGCAGCGGCCGTCCGCGCATCGTGCTGGGCGACTTCAACGACATCGCCAATGCCGTCACGACGTCCATCGTCATGGGCGCGGGCGCGCCGTGCGAACCGCAAGGCGTCAGGCCGGAAATGCGCGAACGCCTGTACGACGCCAACGCCATCGCCCTGCGCCAGGATGCGGCGCGCCACGCGGGCTACACGAATATCCACGACAGCGCCTACATGACGATCGACCACATCCTCGTTTCCGAACACTTCCACCCCGCCTCGCCGCGCGCCATCGGCGCCGTGCTCGACGTGAACTACCTGAACGACCATTTGCTGCTGGGTCTGCCGCATGCCTCCGACCATGGCCAGGTCTTGATGCGCGTCAAACTGCTGGGCAATATTGATTAATTCAGCAACGTCGCCTGCGCACTGCCTTCGACTTGCGCGCTGGCATGGCGCCCCTGGTATTGCTGGCAGCCCTGCGCCTGCAGATACGCCAGCTGCAGCGGCGTTTCCACGCCTTCGGCGATCACCGTCAGGTGCAGTTCGCGCGCCATGGCGATGATGGTGGCGGCCACGGCCGCGTCGGCGGCGCCATCCACCGCACCCGGCAGGAAAGAGGGGGCGATCTTGAGTTTATCCACCGGATACTGGCGCAGATTGGCCAGGCGCGAGTAACCTGTGCCGAAGTCGTCTATGGCCAGCCGCACGCCCAGCGCGCGCAGCTGCGCCAGCTCGTCGGCGAGGCGCACGCCGCCCTGCATCAGCAGCGCTTCCGTCACCTCCAGTTCCAGCCAGGCAGCTGGCAGCCCCGACACGTGCAGCGCTTGCTGCACGCTGTCGAGCAAATGATTGCGCAGGCATTGCGCCGCCGCCAGGTTCACGGACACCCACCAGGCTTGCCCTGCGTCGTGCCAGGCGCGGGCGCGCAGGCACGCATGCTGCAGCACCCAGTTGCCAATCGACACCATCAAGCCGCACTCCTCGGCCACGGCGAGGAAGCGTTCGGGCGCCAGCACGCCCAGCTGCGGATGGCGCCAGCGCAACAAGGCTTCCGCGCCAACGATCTCGCCGCTGGCCACGTCAAGCGCGGGCTGGCATTCCAGCACGAACTCGTCGCGCCCCAGCGCGGCCCGCAAGCCCTGCTCCAGGCCCGCACGCTCGAGTATCCGCGCATGCATGTCGGCGTTGAAAAACTGGAAATTGTTGCGCCCGCCTTCCTTGGCGTGGTACATGGCGACGTCGGCGTTGTGCACGAGGGTGTCGATGGAGTCGCCGTCGCTGGGGAAGATGGCCACGCCGATCGATGCGGACACCTGCAGCTCGTAGCCGCCCAGCTGGTAGGGCTGCGTGACGGCGTGCAGCAGGCTGGCCGCCACATGCGCCGCCTGGTCGATGCCGCCCACTTCGGCCAGGATGATGACGAATTCGTCGCCGCCATGGCGGCTGACGGTGTCGACGCCGCGCACGCAGCGCACCAGGCGCCGCGCCACCTCCTTGAGCAGCAAGTCGCCCACGTGGTGGCCCATGCTGTCATTGATGTGCTTGAAGTGATCGAGATCCAGGTACAGGATGGCCAGCATGCTCTGCTTGCGCCGCGCGGCCGCCAGCGCCAGCGACAGCCGGTCCAGCAGCAGCACCCGGTTCGGCAAGTCGGTCAGGAAATCGTGCTCGGCCAGGTGGCGCGTGTGCTCCTCATGCTTCTTGCGTTCGCTGATGTCGCTGAGGATGGCCATGTAGTTGCTCAGTTGCCCTTGAGAATCACGGATGGCCGTCAGCGACAGCCAGGCCGGATAGCGCTCGCCTCCCTTGCGCTGGGCCACGATATCGCCCTGCCAATAACCGTTCGCGTCGACCTCCTGCCACACGTGCGCGAACAGCGCCGGCGCCTCCGCTTCCGCGCCGTGCGGGACGAAGGGCTTGCCCAGCATGTCATCCGGGCTATAGCCGCTGATCTCGCTGTACGCGGGGTTCATGCTGACGACGCTTTGCTGCGGGTCCATCACGACGATGGCTTCGCGCGCGTGTTCCACCACTTGCGCCGACAGGTGCCACGCCTGCTCGGCCAGTTTGCGAGAAGAAATATCGCGGATCACGGCGTAAAACAGATAGCTATGGTCGAGCGTGACGGAAGTGAGCAGCACTTCGCCCCAGAACAATTCCCCCAGGCAAGTCTGATAGCGCCAGTCGTAGCGGCAGTTGCCGTCCGCGTGGGCCTGCGCCGCCAGCTGCGTGCCGCGCAAGGCCGACAGTTCGCCATCGGGCTGGCGCAGCGGCGAAAAATCGCTGAGGCGGCGTCCCAGCAGCCGGGGCCGGTCTTCGCATTGAAACAGGGCGATGGCGGCCGGATTCGCCTCGGCGATGTATTCGTCGCGCAACAACACGATGGCGTCGGCGGACTTGTCGTACAACTGGCGGAAATTGTCGCCCATCAATAGCAGGGCGCCCTGCGCCGCGCCGTCCTGGCCGCTGGCCGTGATATCGATGTCGACGCACACCACTTGCCGCACGCGCCCGGATTCCATGACGGGAAACACGGTGGAATGGATGCAGCGCGGCGCGGCGCCATCGGTGCCAAGGCGCCACAGGCGCGCCGTGCGCGCCTTGCCGCTGTCCCAGACGGCCGCCAGTGCCGCATGGCCATCGTCGAACCCGCCCTGGCCTTGCGGCAAGGCGGCGGCCACGCCGGCCCAGGCCTGGCCCACGGCCAGCTCGGCCGGCACGCCATACAGGCGCGCCGCACCCGCGCTCCAGTAGCGCACGATGCCGTCGCGGTCGATGCCGCGCACGGCCATGCCGGGCGCCTGTTCGACGGCGGCAACGATGATGGACAGCAAATCGAGCGCCCTGGCGGCCTGCCCCGGCTCCGGCGCGGCGGCAAGCAAACGGCCCGGCGACGGGGCGGCTGCGGCAATCCGGTCTGACATCAGGCCCCCCGTTGCGCGGCCACACCGCAACCGGCGAACGAGCGGTCCGTCCGGTGGCGCAACCATCACTGCCATTCTTGCGCGCCGGCGAATCGGCTTATTGAGGATGCTCAAGCATCGGCGCATGCCGTATTGGTCCCCGGTCGGCGTTTTTTGCATTCCAGCCCCGTTTTTGTGCAATCTGTCGCACGGCGATGGCGGCCGGGCTTGAATCTTCCTAAAGTGGCAACATGCGCATCGTCGTGAACGGGCACAGCGGCAGGCGTGCCGTCTGCGGCCGCCACGGTGATGCGCTACCCGAATTCCCCCGGCCAGCGACTGGCCGGGTCCGCACCGAGACCTGGCGCCTAGCCCTCGCGCCGCCTCCATCGAAGAGTCCTATGAAAAACGAGACACTGCCACCGCCATCCCCCCTCGCAGCCAGGCGCAGCCGCCGCTGGCGCGCCCCTGTAGCGATCCTCGTCGTGCTGGGCCTGGCCGGCGGCGGCTGGACCATATTGCAATCAAAGCAACAAGCCGCCAAAGCCGCCGAACAGCAAGCCAGCAAGAAGAAGGAACAGGCCAAGACGCCCGTGCATGAACTGGCGCAGGGCGACGTGGCCGCCATCGACGCGCGCGCCCTCAGCATCAGCCTGCCCCTGTCCGGTTCGCTGGCGCCCGTGACCCAGGCCACCATCAAGGCCAAGGTCTCGGGCGTCATCCATGAAACCACCGTGCAGGAAGGCCAGAGCGTGGCGGCCGGGCAAATCCTCGTGCGCCTCGACGCGGCCGACCAGCGCGCCCGCCTGACGCAGCAGCAAGCCATGCTCGACGAAGCGCAGGCGCGCCTGTCGATGGCGGCCAAGAATGAAGCGAACAGCCAGGCGCTGCTCAAGCAAAAATACATTTCGCAGACGGCCTACGACACGACGCAAAACTCCGTCGACCTGGCGCGCGCCAGCGTCAAGTCCGCCGCCGCCATGCTCGACATCGCCCGGATCGCGCTGGCCGACACGGTGATCCGCGCCCCGATGGCCGGCATCGTCAGCAAGCGCCACCTGCAGGCGGGCGAAAAAGTCGCGCCCGACATGCCCGTCTACACCATCGTCAACCTGGCCCAGCTGACCCTGGAAGCGCCCGTACCCAGCGCGGAGATTCCCCGCATCAAGCTGGGCCAGGACGTGCGCTTCAAGGTTGACGGCTTCGGCGCGCGCGACTTCGCCGGCAAGGTCACGCGCATCAACCCCACCACCGAGAGCGGCTCGCGCGCCATGCTCGTCTACATCGCCGTCGACAATGGCGATGGCGCGCTGCGCGGCGGCATGTTCGCCAAGGGCAGCATCGTCACCGAGCGCTCGCCCGTGGCGCCGCTGGTGCCCTTGACGGCCGTGCGCAACGAAAAGCAGGGTCCCGTCGTGTATGCGCTGGTGAACAACAAGGTCGTCGCGCAGCCCGTCACCCTGGGACTGCGCAACGAGGATGAGGGCTACGCCGAGGTCAAGTCCGGCCTGGTGCCGGGCGCGAAAGTCATCATCGCCAAGCTCGATGGCGTGAAACCGGGCCACGGCGTGACCTTCGCCGCGCCCGCCACGGCACCTGCCGCGCCGGCGGCCGTGCTGGCACGGAAGGACTGAGCCATGTGGATGACCAAAGTCAGCATTCAAAACCCCGTCTTCGCCACCATGGTCATGGTGGCGCTGGTGGTGCTGGGCATCTTCTCCTACCGCGGCCTGGGCGTGGAGAGCATGCCCAGCGTGCAGTTCCCGTTCGCCGCCATTGAAGTGAACTACCCGGGCGCCTCGCCCGAAGCCGTGGAAAACGACATCACGCGCCCCATCGAGGACGCCGTCAACACCGTCAGCGGCATCAAGACCATCCGCGCCAACTCGTGGGAAGGACGCGCCGGCGTCTACCTGGAATTCGAACTGTCGACCAACATGGACAAGGCCATGCAGGACTTGCGCGACAAGGTGGCCCTGGTGCGCCCGCGCTTCCCGAAAGAGGCCAAGGACCCGTTCATCGCGCGCGCCGAGGGCGACAACGAGCGCCCCATCGCCACCATCGTGCTGACCTCGACGGGGCACGACCTGCGCTCGCTGTCGACCATGACGGAGCAGATCATCAGCAAGCGCTTCCAGGGCGTGGCTGGCGTGGGGCAAGTCAAGCTGCGCGGCCTGCGCGCGCGCCAGATCCTCATCAGCATGAAGCCGATCGAGCTCAATGCCCAGGGCATCGGCGTCGATGAAGTCATCCGCGCCATCCAGGCGACGAATACCAACCTGCCGGCCGGCTCCATCAGCCATGGCGCGGCCGAACAGCTGGTGCGCGTGGAAGGCAAGATCAAGGATGCGCGCGAATTCGGCAAGATCATCGTCGCGCGCCGCGCCGTCGGCCCCGTCTACCTGGACCAGGTGGCCACCGTCGTCGACGGCGAGCAGGAAGAACTGTCGATTTCGCGCATGAACGGCCAGCAGGCCGTGACCATGGAAATCACCAAGGTGCAGGACGCCAACGTGGTCGAAGTGGGCACCGGCATCCTGAAAGTGGCGGCGGACCTGCAAAAGACGCTGCCGCCCGATATCACCCTGCGCGTGCTCGACGACGAATCGGAACGCGTACAAAGCCAGCTCAATAACGTCAAGCGCACCATCATCGAAGGCGCCGTGCTGACCATGGTGATCGTCTTCCTGTTCCTGCACTCGTGGCGCTCGACCATCATCACGGGATTGACCCTGCCGATCTCCGTGCTGGCCAGCTTCATCGCCATGAAGGCCTTCGGCTTCACGCTGAACTTTTTGACCCTGATGGCGCTATCGCTGTGCATCGGCCTGCTGATCGACGACGCCATCGTCGTGCGCGAAAACATCGTGCGCCACCTGGGCATGGGCAAGAACCACTACAAGGCGGCCAACGACGGCACCAATGAAATCGGCCTGGCCGTGATGGCCACCACGTTTGCCATCGTCGCCGTGTTCGTGCCCGTCGCCTTCATGGACGGCATCATCGGCCGCTTCTTCCTGCAGTTCGGCATCACCGTGGCCGTCGCCGTGCTCGTTTCCCTGTTCGTCAGCTTCACGCTCGACCCCATGCTGTCGTCCGTCTGGCGCGACCCCGTCAAGGACCGCTTCAAGTACGCGCCGTGGCTGGGCCGCTTCATGGCTTGGATCGAAACGGGCATCGACCGCCTGCACGTCTGGTACGGCAAGGTGCTGGCTGTGGCCCTGCGCTGGCGCAAGACCACCCTGGCCACGGCCGTGGCGCTGTTCGCGGGCAGCCTGATGCTCGTGCCCATGATCGGCGGCGAAATGTTCCCGGAAACGGACCAGGGCTGGGTCAACCTGCGCTTCAAGACGCCCGTCGGCTCCAGCCTCGAATACACGGATAGTAAAGTGCGCCAGATCGAAACGGCCTTGAAGGAATTTCCCGAGATCGACAGCCTGGTGGCCAATATCGGCACGCCCGATGGACGCAACACGGCCGAGGTGAACCTGAAGCTGACGGACATCAAGACGCACAAGCGCCGCTCGCAGCAGGAACTGGAAAAACTGATCCGCGAACGCCTGGCGCCGATCGCCGGCATCACCCTGTCCGTCGGCCAGCGTCCCATCTTCATCGCCATCCTCGGCACGGATGAAGGCAAGCTCGATGCGGTGGCGCACACCCTGATGGACAAGATGCGCAACATCAAGGGCCTGGCCGACATGGAATACAGCCAGGAAGGCGCCAATCCGTCGACCACCGTGAAGATCAACAACGAGCTGGCCAGCGACCTGGGACTGTCGGTGCAGCAGATCGGCAATGCCCTGCGGCCGTTCGTGGCGGGCGACACGGTCAGCCACTGGCTGGCGTCCGACGGGCAGAACTACGACGTCAACGTGCAGCTGCCCAAATCGGGCCGGCAGAAGGTGGCCGACCTGGCCGACCTGTCGCTGGCGTCGAGCAAGCTTGACGCGAACGGCAAGCCCGTCATGATTCCGCTGCGCCAGGTGGTCGAATTCGTGCCGTCCTCCAGCCCGCAAGTACTGAAACGCCAGGCCTTGCAGCGCCGGGTCGCCATCTATGCGGGCGTGCAGGGCCGCCCTGCCGGTGACGTCGACGCCGACGTGCAGAAAGCCATCAAGTCCATCGACCTGCCGCCGGGCGTGCGCTTCGACGTGGCCGGCAATGCGCAGCAGATGGCCGAAACCATGGGCGGCGCGATGATGGCGCTGGGGATCGCCGTGATCTTCATCTACCTGGTGCTGGCCTCGCAGTTCGGCAGCTTCCTGCAGCCGATCGCCATCATGGTGTCCTTGCCGCTGTCCCTGATCGGCGTGCTGGCCGCGCTGCTGATCACGGGCAGCACCCTGAACATCTTCTCCGTGATCGGCTTCATCATGCTCATGGGCTTAGTGACGAAGAACGCGATTCTGCTGGTCGACTTCACCAACCAGCGCCAGCGCGAAGGCCTGGGGCAGTTCGAGGCGCTGATGGAAGCGGGGCAAGTGCGTCTGCGGCCCATCCTGATGACGACCCTGGCGATGGTGTTCGGCATGCTGCCGATGGCCATCGGCATGGGCGACGGCGGCGAATCGCAGGCGCCCATGGGCCGCGCCGTCATCGGCGGCGTGATCACCTCGACCTTGTTGACCCTGGTGGTGGTGCCCGTCGCCTACACCTATCTCGACAGCCTGGGCAAGCGCGCCGCGCGCTTTTTCGGCGGCGGCGAGCATGCCGAAACCACCGACGATGGCAAAGCGCCTGCCCACTGACCCACCGGTCGCCTTCACCGTCCCCGCATTGGCGGGGACGACGCGGCGGCTTCCTGAAGAGAGCTTCAGTTGACCAAAGCGGCCCCACTGGCTAGACTGTCCCCGTTATCAATGATATGGAGTGACTCGTGGGTGCTTGTTCCAGTGACAGTAGTCGATTGACCATCGGCGATCGGCCTTAGGCAAGACGCGCGCTCCGCCCGCCTTGCCCTCGGCAAGGTGCGGTTTTACCAGCGGCGATGTCCATTCGCCGCCACTTCCCTCCTCATCGTTCCACCGTTATCGTCTGCTGCCCCCAATCCGGGCGGATTTTCTTCGCCTTGTGCACTCGCCTGTTCCTCCCCAGCCGGGAGAAACTGATGGTGGTATTTGATTTTGCGCTGCGCGTTGCCGCGGCATTGACCCTGGGCGCCATGATCGGCGCCGAACGCCAGCTGCGCCAGCGCATGGCGGGCCTGCGCACGAATGCGCTGGTGTCCGTCGGCGCCTCGCTGTTCGTGATGGTTTCCGTGCTCGAAGGCGACAGCGCCGGCCATATGCGCATCGCCGCGCAAGTGGTGTCGGGCATCGGCTTTCTCGGCGCAGGCGTCATCATGCGCGAAGGCATGACGGTGCGCGGCCTGAACACGGCCGCCACCCTGTGGTGCTCGGCCGCCATCGGCATCCTGTGCGGCCTGGGGTTTGCCCTGGAAGCGGCCATCGGCACGGGCTTCGTGCTGATCGCCAACCTGGTGCTGCGCCACCTGGCGCAACGGATCAACGCGCACGGCAGCGAAGCGGGCATCGAGACGGAAAGCATCTACCGCGTGACGGCCGTGTGCGAGGCGGAGCAGGAAGTGCAGGTGCGCAAGCTGATGCTGCGCCTGATCAGCGGCATGCCGGCGCTGATGCTGCAATCCTTGCACAGCGAAGACGCGGCGCAGGCCGGGCGCATCGAAGTGCGGGCCGACCTGCTCACGCCCGTCTCCAGCCTGGGATTGCTGGAACAGATCGTCAGCCAGGTGAGCCTGGAAGGCAGCGTCTCGGCCGTGCGCTGGGCGCTCGTGAACAACGCGGAATTTGTCGCCGAACGGGGAGTGTGATGATGAAAAAATTCTTCCATTGGTTTGCCGGGCGCGGTCCCGTCGTGGCCACCTACCGCCTGACCGTCACCTGCCCCGCGGCGCAAGCCGACCACGTCGTGCGCCTGCTGCTGGCCGAACTCAAAGGCGCGGGCCTGGCGCCGTCGCAGATGCTGCGCAGCTGGGACCAGGCCCGGCAGGTGGTGCAGCTGATCGCCATGGTGCTGTGCCAGGCCGTGCAGCGCGCCGTGCTGGTGCGCTTCGTCAACCGCGCAGGCGCCTGGCCGCAGGTGCGGCAGGTGCGCTGGGAAGGCGTCGCGTCTTCACTCTGACGCGGGCAGGCGCATGGTAAACAGGGCGCCGCCTTGCGGGCGGTTGCATGCCTCGATACTGCCGCCATACGCATGCACGATGGCCTGCGACAGGGCCAGGCCGAGGCCGAAACCGGGCGCCTCGCCCGCGCGCGCCTTGGCGCCCCGGTAAAAGCGTTCGAACAAATGCGGCAAGTCTTCCACGCCAATGCCCGGCCCCGCGTCGGCCACGCCGACAAGCGCGTATTCGCCCTCGCGCGCCACGTGCACGGTGATGCTGCTTTCTGGTGGCGAAAACTTCACGGCATTGTCGAGCAGATTGGCCAGCACCAGGTCAGCAGGCCCGGCCGCCACCCGCGCGTGCACGGGCGCGCCATCACCTTCGTCGAACATGATGCGGATGCCGCGCTGCGCGGCCGCCTTTTCCAGGCGCTGCGCGGCCGCCCGCACGAGCGGATTGAGCGCGATGGTTTCCACGGCATTGCGCTCCTGCCCCACGTCCAGGCGCGTGAGCATCAGCAGTTCCTCCACCAGGGTTGTCAGGCGCTGCACTTCATCGAGGCAGGACGCCAGCGCGTCCACATACTCGGGCGCTTCGCGCGGGCGGCGCAGGGTGATTTCGATTTCCGTGCGCAGGCGCGACAGGGGCGAGCGCAGCTCGTGCGAAGCGTCGGCCGTGAAGCGGCGCTGCGCGTCGTAGCCGCGCTCCAGGCGGTCCAGCATGGCGTTCAGGGTATCGACCAGGCGGCCGATCTCGTCCTGCGTGCCCGGATGGGGCAGGCGCTGGTGCAGGCTGGCTTCGCCGATCGAATGCGCCTGGTCCACCACGTCGTCGATGGCGCCCAGCACACGGCGCGTGAGCATTTCGCCGGCCAGCCCCACGGCCGCCAGCAAAGCCAGGGCCATGGCGCCAAACAGCACGGTAGCCGCCGCCAGTATGTGGTTGGCGTCGTCGAGCGAACCGGCCACCTGCACCGCCAGGCGCGAACCGGACGACGACACGGGAACGGACACCATGCGCAGCGGCTCTTCGCCGAACTTGGGCAAGGTCTCGAAGACGGTGTCGCCGGCCGCCAGGTGCGCCAGCAGGGCCGGTGGTGCCGGCAGCTGCGCCGCCTCCAGGTTGCGGCTGCGCGCCAGCACGCGGCCTTCGCCATCGATGATCTGCACCAGGCGGTCCAGCCGCATCAGCGACGGCGGCGCCTGGCCCGGCGCCACCTCGTGCACCTGCACGGGCTGGCGTGGCGCGGCCGGCAGCATGGCCATTTCCGTCTCGGCCAGCGCCAGCAGGGCCGCGTCTAGCTGGCCGCGCACGGCGCGCGACAGGCCCCAGTAGCCGGCCAGCGCCGTGCAGGCGACGATGGCGAGTATCACGGCCAGGTGCACCCGCAACAGGCGCTTGCGAAAGCTAGCCACCGTGGTTTTCCGCCAGGCGGAAGCCCCGTCCGCGCACCGTGTGGATCAAGGGAAGCAAGCCCGGCGCATCGACCTTGCCCCGCAGGTTGCGCACGTGGACGTCGATCAGGTTGTCGATGCCGATCAGGTCCGCCTGCCAGATCTGCTCGGCCAGGCGCGCGCGGCTAACCACCTCGCCCGCCTGGCGCAGCAGGATCAGCAGGATCGCGTATTCCTTGGGCGTGAGCACCAGCGGCGCGCCGGCCCGCGTCACCTGGTGGCTGACGGGATCGAGCGACAGGTCGGCCAGCGCCAGCACGAGCGGACGGCTGATATCGGAGCGGCGCAGCAGGGCGCGGATGCGCGCCAGCAGCTCCTCGAATTCGAACGGCTTGGTCAGGTAATCGTCGGCGCCCGTGTTCAGGCCCGCCACCCGGTCGGCCGTGGCGTCGCGCGCCGTGAGCATCAGCACGGGCGTCTGGATGCCGCGCGCGCGCAAATCGCGGCAAAAATCGATGCCCTGCTTGCCCGGCAACATCCAGTCCAGCACGATCGCGTCGTAGTCGACGGCGTAGCTTTCGTCCTCGCCCTCTTCCGCGCTGTGCGCCACGTCGACGACAAAGCCTTCTTCCTGCAAGCCCCGTGCCAGCAGGCGCGCCGCCTTGCGGTCGTCTTCCACCAGGAGGATTCTCATGCTTGCCTTTCCCATTGTGCTGCGTTTCCCGCATTTTCCATCCTTGCATTTTACCGCGCCGTACCGCGCGCGCGCGGAACCTGAAGAATGATTCAGGCGTTCTTGGGCGCTTCTTCAGGAGCACATTGCTATGCTTTCCCGGCGCTGTCATATCGCTGCCCGCGCTCCCCTCTGACCGCCCGCCTGGGCACGGCATCCACGCATGCCCCATCACCATCAATAATAAGGAAACACGGGATGAACACGACCACCCGCAACGCCCTGGGCGCCAGCTGCGCCCTCGCTCTCGCCTGCTCGGCCCTGGCCGGCTGCGCCAAGCCGACGGCGGCAGCCACGCCACCCGCCCAATCGATGCATCTGGACGACGGCAGCATCGCCGTCGACAGGATGTCGCCGCTGCTCCAGCGCCTGCAGATCGCCGCCGTGCAGGAACAGGAAATCGCCACGCAGACGGATGCGCCGGGCAGCATCGAAGCGATGCCGGAAAAACTCGTGAAAATCACGCCGCCGCTGGCCGGGCGGATCACGCGCCTGCAGCGCGCGCTGGGCGACAGCGTGAAGGCGGGCGAGCCGCTGTTCACGCTCGACTCGGTGGAACTGAGCGCCGCCTACGCGGACGACAGCAAGGCGAAGTCCGCCCTGCTGCAGGCGCGCCAGGAACTCGAACGGCAAAAAACGCTGTTCGAGGCGGAAATCGCCGCGCGCAAGGAGTACGAAGCGGCCCAGGCGGCCTACGACCAGGCTGGCAGCGACGCGCACGCCAGCGCCGACAAGCTGGCCCAGTACGGCGCCGGCGCGCACGGTTCGCGCCGCGACTACGTGCTGCGTTCGCCCATCGCCGGCACCGTGATCGCCATGGACGGTGCCCAGGGCGGCTACTGGAACGATATCAACGCCCCTGTCATGACGGTGGCGGACCTGTCCACCGTGTGGCTGTCGGCCAACGTGGCCGAAAGGGACCTGGCGCAGGTGGCAGTGGGCCAAAAGGCCCGCATCAAGGTCGATGCCTGGCCCGGCAGGGATTTTGAAGGCAAGGTCGCGTATGTGGGCGCCGTGCTCGATCCCGAGACGCGCACGGTGAAAGTGCGCGTGGCCATCGACAACCGCGCCGGCACCTTCAAGCCCGGCATGTTCGCCCACGCGGGTTTTGCCGGCGCCAGCCGCCGCGCCATCGTCGTGCCCGCGGCGGCCGTGCTGCAAAGCGGGTTGTCGACGCGCGTAATGGTCGAGCGCGGCCCGCTGCGCTTCGAGCCACGCACGGTGGAAGTAGGCGCCAGCCATGGCGACCAGGTGGAAATCGTCTCGGGGCTGAAGGCGGGCGAGCGCATCGTCGTCAAGGAAGGAGTGCTGCTCAATGATTGACCGTTTCATCACCACGTGCTGCCAGCGGCGCGGCATCGTCTGGCTGGTGCTGCTGTTCGTCGCCGTCTACGGCATCTACTGCTGGAAGCAGCTGCCCATCGAAGCCTATCCCGACATCGCCGACGTCACCTCGCAGATCGTCACGCAGGTGCCGGGCCTGGGCGCCGAGGAAATCGAGCAGCAGATCACCATTCCGCTCGAGCGCGCCCTGCTCGGCACGCCCGGCATGCACGTGCTGCGCACGCGCAGCCTGTTCGCGCTGTCCCTGATCACGGTGGTCTTCGAAGACGGCAGCGACGGCTACTTCACGCGCGAACGGTTGCAGGAGCGCCTGGCCAGCGTGAACCTGCCGTACGACGCCAAGCCGGGTCTCGATCCCTATACCTCGCCCACGGGCGAAATCTACCGCTACACGCTGGAATCGAAAACACGGTCCCTGCGCGAACTGTCCGAGCTGCAGTTCTGGACCGTGATCCCGCGCCTGCAGCAGGTGCGCGGCGTGGCCGACGTCAGCAATTTCGGCGGCCTGACGACGCAATTCATGCTGGAACTCGATCCCGCAAAACTGGACAGCTACGGCTTCTCGCTGGCGCAGGTCAAGGACGCCATCAACGCCAACAACCTCAGCGGCGGCGGCAGCGTCATCGACCGCGGCCAGCAATCGTACGTGGTGCGCGGCGTGGGCTTGCTGCATTCGCTCGACGACATGGGCAATGTCGTCGTCAGCAGCAAGGACGGCGTGCCCGTGCTGGTGAAGGACCTGGGCAAGCTCGCCTACGGCAACGTGGAGCGGCGCGGCATCCTCGGCAAGGACGACAAGCCCGACACCATCGAAGGCATCACCCTGCTGCTGAAGGATTTCAACCCGTCCGAGGCGCTGGCCGGCATCCATGCGGCCGTGGACGATTTGAATGCGAATGTGCTGCCGAAGGACGTCAAGGTCGTGCCCTACCTGGACCGCAGCTCGCTGATCGACGCCACCCTGCACACGGTCAGCCATACCCTGGGCGAAGGCATGCTGCTCGTCGCCCTCGTGCTGCTGCTGTTTTTGGGCAGCCCGCGCGCGGCCGCCATCGTCGCGCTGACGATCCCGCTGGCCCTGCTGATCGCCTTTATCTTCATGCACCACTTCAGGATTCCCGCCAATTTGCTGTCGCTGGGCGCGATCGACTTCGGCATCCTCGTCGACGGTTCCGTGGTGGTGCTGGAAAACATGCTGCGCCGCCGCGAGCGCGAGCAGGACCGCCCGCTTACCCTGCAGGACGCCATCGACGCGACCCTGCAGGTGGCGCGCCCCATCATGTTCGGCATGGCCGTCATCATCGCCGCCTACCTGCCCCTGTTCGCCTTCCAGCGCATCGAGTACAAGCTGTTCTCGCCCATGGCGTATGCGGTGGGCGCGGCGCTGGTGGGTGCGCTGGTGGTGGCTTTGGTGCTGATTCCGGGCCTGGCCTGGCTGGCATTACGCAAGCCGCGCCGCACCTTCCATAACCGCGCGCTGGACAAGCTGGCGGCCGCGTATGGCCGCTTCCTCGAACGTACCGTGGGCAAGCGCCGCTGGGTGGCGATGGTGTGCGCCGGATCGCTCGCGGCGCTGGCCATCCTGGGCGGCAGCATCGGCCGCGACTTCCTGCCCTATCTCGATGAGGGGTCGCTGTGGCTGCAGGTGCAGATGCCGCCCGGGATCACCTTGGACAAGGCGTCGGAGATGGCCAGCGAACTGCGGCGCGCCGCGCTGGAATTCCCGGAAGTGTCGACCATCGTCACGCAGACGGGACGCAACGACGACGGCACCGATTACTGGACGCCGTCGCACATCGAGGCAAGCGTGGGACTGCATCCCTATAAAAGCTGGAAGTCGGGCATGAGCAAGCAGCAGCTGATCGCGAAAATGAACGCGCGCTTCGCCCGCATGCCAGGCTACACGGTGGCCTTCATGCAGCCGATGATCGATGGCGTGCAGGATAAATTGTCGGGCGCGCACAGCGACCTGACGGTGAAAATCTTCGGCAACGACCTCGATGAAGTGCGGCGCATCGCCGGCAAGGTGGCCAATGTGCTGAAGACTGTCCACGGCGCCTCCGACGTGGCGGTGGACGTCGAGCCGCCGCTGCCCAACCTGAAAGTGGAACTGGACAGGGCAAAAGCGGCACGCTACGGCATCAACGCGGCCGACGTGGCCGACCTGATTGCCACCGGCATCGGCGGCGCGCCCATCGGCCAGGTCTACGTGGGCGAGAAAAGCTATGACATCGCCGTGCGCTTCCCGCCCGCCACGCGCTCCAGCCCGGACGCCGTTGCCAGCCTGATGCTCAACGCCGCCAGCGGCGCCAGGATTCCACTGGCGCAGGTGGCCACCATCAGCACCACCTCGGGCGAAAGCGTGATCGTGCGCGAAATGGGACGGCGCCACATCATCGTGCGTCTCAATGCCCGCGGGCGCGACCTGGCCGGCTTCCTGGCCGAAGCGCGCCCGCTGGTGGCGCAGGCCGTGGCCAACGAGCACCAGCGCATCAGCGTCGAATGGGGTGGCCAGTTCGAAAACCTGCAGCGCGCGCAAAGCCGCCTGGCCCTGATCCTGCCGATGACCCTGGGCGCCATGTTCCTGCTGCTGTTTGGCCAGTTCCGCAATCTGCGCCAGCCCGCGCTGGTCTTGCTGGCCGTGCCGCTGGCCATGCTGGGCGGCCTGGCCGCGCTTCACCTGCGCGGCATGACCCTGAACGTGTCGAGCGCGGTGGGCTTCATCGCCCTGTTCGGCGTGGCCGTGCTCAATGCCGTGCTGATGCTGGCGCAGATCAACCGATTGCGCGCGGAAGAAGGCAGGAGCTTGCGCGACGCCGTGCTGGATGGCGCGCGCGACCGCATGCGCCCCGTGCTGATGACGGCCACCGTGGCCGCCCTGGGGCTGACGCCGGCCATGCTGGCCACGGGGCTGGGCAGCGACGTGCAGCGCCCGCTGGCCACCGTCGTGGTGGGCGGCCTGGTGACGGCCACGGCGCTGACCCTGCTGCTGTTGCCGGCCCTGTATTACCTGATCGAGGCGTATGTACAACAACGCCGGATCGATACCGAAGGAGTGAACCATGACACGTTTTAATGTACTGCTGGCGGTCTGGCTGATGACGCCATGCGCCAGCGCCGCCCCGTTGACCTTCGAGACCTATTTGTCCGCCGTGGAAAGCCACAGCCTGGAATTGCAGGCGCAGCAGGAAAGCATCACCTCGGCCAAGGCCGGCATCGGCATCGCCGGCCTGCGTCCCGATCCCGAATTCACGCTGGGCGCCACGCGCGAGACCGTGCGCAGCGTCGAGCACCGTCCCGTCACGTGGACGCCGGCCATCAACATGGCCATCGAAACGGGCGGCAAGCGCGCCGCGCGCTTGAAAGCGGCGCACAGCAATGTCGCGCTGGCCGAGGAAACGGTGGCCGGCTTCAAAAGCGAGCTGTATGGCACGGCCGCCGCCGCGTTCACGGAAGCGTGCCGCACGCGCGAGGTCCTCGCGCGCAAGCAGCAGACCATGGCGGCCCTGTCTAAGGTGGTCGAGGCGAACGCCGTGCGGCGCAAGGCTGGCGACGTGGGCGGCATCGAACTGCTGCAGTCGCGCGTGGAACGCGACCAGTTCCAGGCCGAACTGGCGCAGGCACGCAGCGAGGCGGACAGCGCCATGTTGAATTTGTCGCCGCCCTTGGGCCGCCAGTTCGACACGCTGTTTCCGGACGCGCAGCTGGCCTGCGACTTCGCCGCGTATGCCGACCAGGATGCCAGCACCCTGGTGCCGCAGGCGCTCGGCGCGCGCAGCGACGTGCGCATCGCCCGCGCCAGCGTGGACAATCTGCGCGACGGCGCGGCGCTGGTCCGCGCCAACCGTTCGGTCGATCCGACCGTCACCGTGGGCCTGTCCGCCGCGCGCGGCTACCATGACGGCGTTGACGCCAGCGGCAATCCCGTCGACGGGTCGCCCCGTTCGCGCGCCCTCTCCCTTTCGCTGGCCATCCCCATCCCCCTGTCGCGGCGCGACCAGGGTGACATCGTGCAGGCGGAAGCGGGCGTGACGCAGGCGATGCTGGCGCTGCGCCAGGCGGAATTGAAGGCGGAGACGGAAGTGCGCGCGGCGCAGCGGCAATGGCGCTCGGCGCAGGAACGGCTGGCGCACTACCGCGACGGCGTGCTGCAGGATGCGCAGAAGGTGGTCGACGGAATGCGCCTGTCCTACATCAAGGGCAATGCCTCGCTGCTGGAATGGCTGGCGGCGCAGCGTTCGGCCGATGAGGCGTATCAGGGTTATGTGCAGGCGCGCGCCGATGCGGCCATCGCCAGCACGCAGCTGCAACTGGCGATCGGCCAGCGGCCGCGCTTGTAGCGGGGGAAAATAGAACGAGGGGAGACCGGCGCGGCGATGCCGCACCGGTCGTCAGGAACGAGGAATTACTGCGGCTGGGCGGGAGCGTCGGTGTCGTCCGCTTCCGGCTCTTCACCCTCGGCGCCCTCTTCACCGTCGGCCGGCTTCGGATTGTTTTTCGCTTCCAGCTTGCGTCTGGCTTTTTCCTCGGCTTTCTTCTTCTTTTCCAGCTCTTTTTGCCGTTTTTCGTATTGGAAATTTGTCTTGGCCATTTACTACCTCTTTAGTTTTTTATTGTTACAGATAAGCACATAAGGCACATTATGACGTAATTGGACCAAACACCAAATGTTTAGCCTCGGGGATGATGCTGCGCATGCAGCAGTTTCAGCCGTTCGCGGGCGACATGCGTGTAGATTTGCGTGGTGGAAATATCGGAATGTCCCAGTAACAATTGCACAACACGCAAGTCCGCGCCATGGTTGAGCAGATGCGTGGCAAACGCATGGCGCAAGGTATGCGGCGACAGCGGTGCCGTGATGCCGGCGTTTAGCGCGTGTTTCTTGATGATGACCCAGAACATTTGCCGCGTCATGGCGCCCCCGCGCCGCGTGACGAACAGCGCATCGTCCATCTGCCCGTCGAGGATGACGCCGCGCGCCTCTTTCAGGTAGCGCTCGATCCACAGCCGCGCCTGTTCGCCGAACGGCACCAGGCGCGTCTTGCTGCCCTTGCCCGTGATGCGCAGCACGCCATCGTTCAGGCTCAGTTCCACCGATTGCAAGTCCACCAGTTCCGACACGCGCAAGCCGCTCGCATACATGAGTTCGAGCATGGTGCGCTCGCGCAAGCCCAGCGGCGTACTCACGTCGGGCGCCGCCAGCAACGCTTCCACCTGCGCTTCGCTCAGGGTATGCACGAAGCGCGCCGGCTGCTTTGCCGACACCATCTTCAGGCACGGGTCGGCGGCAATATGCTTGTGCCGCAAGGCCAGCTGGTAAAAGCGCTTGAGCACGGACAGCCGGCGGTTCGACGAGGTTGCCTTGCTCTCGTCGTGGCGGGCGGCGAAATACGCCTCGATGTCGGCCGTGGTCACCTCGTACAGGCCCTCGCGCCCGGGCCGCGCCACTTCCAGCCAGCGCGCGAACAATCGCATGTCGCGCCGGTAGGCATCGAGCGAGTTTTTCGACAGACCGTCTTCCAGCCACAGGCTGTCGCAGAATTCATCGATCAGGGTGGCGTTGTCGGGCGCCAGCAGGCTGTTCATCATCGGTAAGCTTCCACGCCTTCATGCGCCAGCAGCCAGCGCTTCACGCCAAGGTGAAAGCCGGTGGCGTCATCATGGTGGGCAAAGCCGCCCAGGCCGCCTGCGGCCGTCACGCGGTGGCAAGGGATCACCACGGGATACCAGTTGGCGCCGCAAGCCTGGCCCACGGCGCGCGGGGCCGAGCCGATCAGGCGCGCCACATCGCCATACGTGCGCACCTGGCCGCGCGGAATGCCGGTGATCGCCGCCCATACGCGTTGCTGGTAGGCGCTGCCCAGGCCAGCCAGCGGCAGGTCAAAGACGTAGTCCGGATCAAGGAAGTAGCGCGCCAGTTGCAGGCAGGCCTGCTCCGAGACGGCGTCCTGCGCGTTTTTCTCGGCAAAGTGCGGCGGCAGGTAGACCAGTTCGCGCAGCTGCCCGTCCTGCGCGCGCACACCCATGGCGCCGAACGGCGCGGCCACGATGGCGCTGAACAGTTCACTGCCCTGTTGTTTTTTCATCTGCTGATCATTATTCAAGTGTGGCAAATATACAACCTGCTGGCGCCGGAAACAGCGCCTAGGCGATTATGCACCGACTTTTGGCGTGCTGGCGGACGTTTCCCCGGCACGAAAAAAAAGCGCACCAGCCGGTGCGCTTCAAATATTGCTTCACGTTCCCGGTCGTTTGGGTCCGCCGGTTCCGGCTTGTGGCCGCACGCAGCGATGACTCAACAACTTCTGTGAAACGTGTGTCTCCTCAATATATCCCCGGTATCAATACCGTTCTTATAGACTACTCCCCCACCAACCTTGACACCAATTCTGTCCTTCAGCCTTGCTACCTGGGCGTATATGCTTATACGTGTTTCCCCTTAAGGCTGCCCATCATAGCGCATTTGTTCGGCCGGATCGACTTTTTTTGCACCATGACGGGGTCAACTGTTTTAGTTGTAAATTAAATTTGGCAGCCACAGCGAGATTTGTGGTACGTAGGTAATCAAACCGAGGAAGGCCAGCATCGTCAGCAGCCATGGCATCACGGCCACGGTCAGTTCGGAAATGCCCATCTTCGTGATGCCGGACGCTACATACAGGTTCAGCCCCACGGGCGGATGGCACATGCCCACCTCCATATTGACCACGATCAAGATACCGAAGTGCACCGGATCAATGCCCAGCTTCATGGCGACGGGGAACAGGATAGGCGCCATGATCAGCACGATGGACGACGGCTCCATGACGTTACCGGCCAACAACAGCAGCACGTTGACCACCAGCAGGAAGCTGATCACGCCCAGGCCCTTGCCCGTGATCCACTCAGCCATCGCCTGCGGGATGTTTTCGCTGGTCATCAGGAACGAGAACAGCACGGCGTTGGTGATGATGTACAACAACATCGCCGACATGGCGGCCGAATCGAGCAAGACCTTGCCCACTTGCTTGATCTTCAAGTCCTTGTAGACAAAGACGGCGATAAAAAAGGCGTACACGGCGGCCATGGCGGCCGCTTCCGTCGGCGTGAAGGCGCCCGAATAGATGCCGCCCATGACGATGACGATCAGCAGCAGGCCCCAGGCGCTTTTCTTGAACGTGACGAAACGCTCTTTCCAGCTGGCCTTCTGCATGCGCGGATAGTTGTTCTTGCGCGCCAAAAACCACGTCGTCAGGCCCAGCAGCATGGCCAGCATCATGCCGGGAATCACGCCCGCCATGAACAGCTTGCCCACGGACGTGTTGGTGCTGACGGAATACATCACCATCACGATCGACGGCGGGATCAAAATGCCCAGGGCGCCCGAGGTGGTGATGACGCCGGCGCCGAAACCGCGCGGATACCCCTGCTTGACCATGGCCGGCAAGATGATGGAGCCAATCGCCACCACCGTGGCGGGACTGGAGCCGGAGACGGCCGCAAACAGCGCACAGGCCATCACGCCGGCCAGCGCCAGGCCGCCATGCCAGTGTCCGACCATGGAGCTGGCGAAGTTGATCATGCGCCGCGCCACCCCGCCATGCGTGAGGAAATTGCCCGCCAAAATGAAGAAGGGGATCGCCATGATCTCGAACTTCTCGATGCCCGTGAAAATCTTCAGGGCCACCGATTCGATGGGCACGCTGGTCATGGTGAACAGGAACGTCAGCACCGTCAGGCCCAGCGAGATGGAAATCGGCATGCCGGTCAGCATCAGCGCCAGCAGCAATACAAAAATAATCAGCGCGTTCATGCCTTGGCTCCTTTTTCTTCAGCCGTCAATTCCTCTTCCAGGCCCTCGACATGCGAATGGTCATGCTTCGGCAAGGTGCCCGTCTTGATGAAATGCACCATCACTTGCAGGAAGCGGAAGCACATCAGGTAGGAGCCGAGCGGCACGGCCAGGTAGACCAGCCACATGGGGATTTCCATGTCGGCCGAAGTCTGGTCCGTGTGGCCGATCGACCACACGAAGCTGGCGCCCAGGGTCCCGACGATGCCCGTAAACAGGGCGCCGGCGCCCAGGCCGAAGACGATGAAGCGGTCGCGCCAGCGTGGATTCATGCGGTTGATCAGGACGTCGACGCCTACGTGGATGCCGGTGCGCACGCCGTAGGCGGCGCCGAACTTGGCCATCCAGACGAACATGTAGATGCACAGTTCCTGGGCCCAGCTGGTATTGATTTGAATCAAAAAGTCTTGCAGGCCCGGTATCGGCAAGCCTGCCAGGTAGCGGTGCACGACCGCCACGAAGATGATGAAGGTGGCTGCGCCCATCAAGGACGCGATCAGCCACTCTTCCAGGTGATCCAGAAATTTCATGGTGGACTTTCAAAGAATGCGGGTACGCTGACACCCGCGCAGGACGCGCAGGTGCCGTTGCTACAGAAAGACAGGGAGGTCCCTGAAAGCCGCGCCCGGTGGCGCGGCCAGCGCGGCTTACTTCGCGCTTTCCTTGTTGATGGCCGAGATCAGATCCTTGCCGATGCGCCCTTCCATGGCCTTCTGCACGGGCGCCAGCGCCTTGCGCCACTCGGCCTGTTCCTGCACCGTCAGCGTATAGATCTGCGTCTTGCCCGCCTTCTTGATGGCGTCGAGAGCCTGGTCGTTGTCACGCTGGGCGATGGCTTTTTCAAACGTCGTCGCCTCGCGCATGGCTTTTTCCAGCTGCGTGCGGATCTCGGGCGGCAGGCCGTCCCAGAATTTCTTGTTGACGATGACGGCATAGCCCAGGTAGCCGTGGTTGGACACGGTCACGTGCTTTTGCACTTCATGCATCTTTTGCGTGTACATATTCGATGGCGGATTTTCCGTGCCGTCGACCACGCCCGTCTGCAGCGCCTGATACACTTCCGAGAACGCCAGCACCTGCGGATTGGCGCCCAGCGCGCGCATCTGCGCATCGAGCACCTTGGACGACTGGATGCGCATCTTCAGGCCCTTGAAGTCGGCCGGCGTGTGCAGCGGCTTGTTGGCCGACATCACCTTGAAGCCGTTGTCCCAGTAGGCCAGGCCCGTGATACCCTTGGGTTCAAGCTTTTTCAGCAGGCTCTTGCCGATTTCGCCTTCGGTGACGTTGTACAGCGCCGTCTTGGTAGGGAAAATGTAGGGCAGGTCGAACGCTTCGAATTCCTTCACGCCCAGCGGGCCGAACTTGGCCAGCGACGGCGCCAGCATTTGCACGGCGCCCAGTTGCAGGGCTTCGAGTTCTTCCTTGTCCTTGTACAGCTGGCTGTTCGGGTACAGTTCGACCTTGACCTTGCCATTCGTGGCTTTCTCGGCCAGCTGCTTGAAGCGCTCCGCCGCCTGACCTTTGGGCGTGTCGGTGGCCACGACGTGGCTGAATTTGATGACGATGGGCGCTTGCGCGTAGGCGTGAACGCCGGCGGTGGCGCCGATGGCGGCGCACAGCGCGACGAACAGGGTTTTCATTGGCGGCAGTTGCATTTTTATCTCCTCAGTGGTTTTTTAAAAAACTTTATTATTTGTCTACTTGGATATTGTGCCAAAGAAACTGACCCGGCTATTGTGGTTAACCACAATAGCCGGCTCCCGATAAGCCGCTACCCTGCCAGCCATGCCGACTCCCCCCACCCTTGCGCGCCGTTTCAAGCTATCGAGCCCGATGCGCTGGCTGCTGCCCGTCATCCTGCTGCTGCTGTTCCTCTCCATCCTGTTCTGGCTGCCCTGGCAGGCGCGCCAGATGGAGAGCAACGAGCGCCAGGAACAGCTGATCGCCGACACGCTGTGGGTCGAGCAGACCATCCGTTTCCAGCTGGCGCGCAACGAAGAAAGCCTGTTCAACCTGGGCGTGGACATCGCCGGCGGCTCCCTGTCGGCGGAAAAAGTGCACGAACGGCTGCAGCAGATGCTGCGCAATGGCCGCGAACTGCAGCGCGTGCTGTGGCTCGACACCAACGGCAAGGTGCTGGCCACCAGCGACAGCAATCTGCCGCACGCCCTGGCGTTTTCGCCTGCCTCGCTGACGGCGGCCGACAATGCGCGTCGCCTGCACCGGGGGCAGTACGCCCAGCCTTCGCAGCAGACGGGCTTTCCCGACGCGCCGCCGGGCGCCATGCTGATGGATTACCATCAGCCCCTGTTCGATGGCCAGCGCTACGTGGGCAGCCTGGTGGCCACTTACCAGATCAGCAGCCTGCTCGATGAAATGGTGCCGTGGTGGTTCGCCCAGGATAACCAGATTTCGCTGATCGACCGCGACGACAAGGTGCTGGCGCGCCGCGCCGCGGCCGGTCCCGGCCACGGCGTGTACACGCACAAGCGCGCGCTCGACGTGCCCGGCGCCAGCATCACCCTGTTTACCGACAGCGTGAAAAGCCAGCCCAAGCTGCTGCCCAATCTGCTGGTCGGCTCCGTCATCGCCCTGTCGCTGGGTTTATTATGGAGCCTGCTGGCCCTGTGGCGGCATATTTCGCGCCGTCTGGTGGCCGAAGGCGCGCTGCGCCAGCAGATGCTGTTTCGCACGGCGATGGAGAACTCGCTGGTGACGGGCATGCGCGCGCGCGACCTGGAAGGCCGCGTCACCTATGTGAATCCCGCGTTTTGCCAGATCGTCGGCTATCCCCCCGAGGAAATCCTGGGACGGCTGCCACCCATGCCCTACTGGGTGCCCGAGGCGCTGGAGGAATACCAGCAGCGCTTCGTCAAGGCCCTGGCGGGCAACCCCACGCCGCAGTTCGAAACCTATTTCCAGCGCCCGGACGGCACGCGCGTGCCCGTGCTGATCTTCGAGGCGCCGCTGGTGGACAAGAACGGCCAGCAGACGGGCTGGATGGGTTCCGTGCTCGACATCTCGGACCGCAAGCGGGTCGAAGAACTGAATCGCCAGCAGCAGGAAAAACTGCAAACGAGTTCGCGCCTGGCCACCATGGGCGAACTGGCGTCGATGCTGGCGCATGAACTGAATCAGCCGCTGGCGGCCATTTCCAGCTACACGACAGGGGCCTTGAATTTGATCCGCCGCGCCATCGACAGCGGCACGCCCGTCGAGCCGAACACCCTGAAGCCGGCGCTGGAGCAGGCCAGCGCACAGGCGCAGCGGGCCGGCCAGATCATCCGCAGCGTCCACGATTTCGTGCGCAAGAGCGAGCCGCAACGCCAGGATATCGCCATCCGCACCCTGATCGACGGCATCCGCGCGCTGATCGACCTGCAGGCGCGCAAATACTATGTCACCATCCAGGAAGAGCTGCCGCCGGACCTGCCGCTGTTGCGCGCCGACCCCGTGATGATCGAGCAGGTGCTGCTGAACCTGACGCGCAACGCCATCGAGGCGATGCAGGATGCGGCGCCGGGACGGCGTATCATGCGCCTGCGGGCCAGCCATGATGCGCAGCAAGGCATGGTGACGGTGGACGTGATCGACCATGGCCACGGCATCCCCGTGGACGTGGCCGAGCGACTGTTTTCGCCGTTTTTCTCGACCAAGTCCGAAGGCATGGGCATGGGCCTGAACATCTGCCGCACCGCCATCGAATTTCACGGCGGCGCGCTGACCTTCGGCGCCAATCCCGCTGGCGGTACCATCTTTACCTTCAGCGTGCCGGCCGCACCGCGCGCCGCACCAGGCAATAACGCATAACGAATAACGAAACGACAAGCCGGAGACACCATGCTACACATTATCGACGACGAAGAAGTCGTGCGCGACTCCCTGTCCTGGCTGGCCGCCTCGCGCAGCATCGAGGCGCGCAGCTACGCCAGCGGCCAGCAATTTCTCGATAGCCTCGACGGCAACTTCGACGCCGACGGCGACTGCGTGCTGCTCGACGTACGCATGCCCGACATGAACGGTATCGCCCTGTTCGACCAGCTGGTCAAGCGCGACCTGACGGCGCGCCTGCCCGTGATTTTCCTCACCGGCCACGGCGACGTGCCGATGGCCGTCGACAGCCTGAAACGGGGCGCCTTCGATTTCTTTGAAAAGCCGTTCAACGACAACGACCTGATGGACCGCGTGCAGCAGGGCCTGGCCAACTCGCGCCAGGCGGGCGAACTGGCCGCCGTGCACGCGCGCCTGGCCACCCTGTCGACGCGCGAACGCGAAGTGCTGGACCTGATTTTGGCAGGCAAGATGAACAAGGTGGTAGCCGACAAGCTGGGCATCAGCATGCGCACCGTGGAAGTCCACCGCGCGCATATCTTCGACAAGATGCAGGTCAAGACGGCGGTGGAGCTGGCGGGATTATTGAAATAAATGCAGCGATGTTGACTAGCATTGCCGAGAAAATGCCCAGGGCAAGGCGCGCGGCCGCAGGCAGTACGCTAGTACGGCAAGGACGCGAACGCCGCCATGGGCGTTTTCTCATTCGTCATGATGCTCATGGTGCTCCGCCGCCCCATGCTTCCAGTAGCTGGCCACATACAGATGCTGCTTCGGCACCCCGGCGTCGATGAAATGCCCGCGCAAGCCCTGCACCTGCGCATGCTCGCACGCCACCCACACGTAGCCGTCGCCCTCTGACGGCAGCGCGACCTGGCGCAAGGCGTCGAGCAGCAGCGGCCCCTTGCGGCCATTGCGCGCCACCCAGCGCACGTCCAGCTGCGCCGCGCTATCGAGCGCGATCTGTTCGCCGTCTTCGACGATCTCGATCACGGCAATGGCCCGCGCCGTGGCCGGCAGCTGCTCCAGGCGGCGGGCGATGGCCGGCAAGGCCGTCTGGTCGCCCACCAGCACATACCAGTCGAAGTCGAGCGGCACCAGCATCGAGCCGCGCGGCCCGCCCACACCCAGGGTCTGGCCGGGCGCCGCTTGCGCCGCCCAGCTGGCTGCAGGCCCGTCGCCGTGCAGCACGAAGTCGATTTCCAGCTCGCGCCGCGCGGCGTCGTAGCGGCGCGGCGTGTAGTTGCGGGCGATGGGACGCGCCCCTTCCGCATACTCGATGGGATTGGCGCCATTGCCCAGCACGGGGAACACGGGCGTCGTCTGCCCCGGCGCTGGGAAGAACAGTTTCACGTGATCGTCGTGCGCGGGCGAGACGAAGCCGTCCAGGTCATCACCCGCCAGCGTGATGCGGCGCATGTGCGGCGTCAGCTGCTCGGTGCGCACGACGGTGAGGACACGCAGTTTCAGGTCATGCCGCACGCGCTCGATGGCGTGCGGGCGTGGTGCCGTTGGTGATGCAATAGTCATTGCTTGTCCTTGTAAAGTGGGCTCAGTGGCCGTCGACGATGGCATTCGCGGCCTGTTCCAGCACGGCCGCCACGCGCTCGGCTTCCGCCTCGCTCCAGTTGGTCTTGTTCAGCAACAGCGCATGCTTGAGGGTGTGCATGGCCTGGTGCACGCGCTCGGGCAAGGCCTTGCGCGCCTGGACGCGGGCGAACATGTCGAGGCGGGCCAGGATGCCGTCCACCTGGGCGCGGTTCTCGTCGAGATAGGCGCGGCCCAGGTCCGTGATCGTGTAGAGCTTCTTGCCGCTGACGCTTTCGCCCGACGTGACGTGATCCTGCTCTTCCAGCAGGGTCAATGTCGGATATACGGCACCCGGACTGGGGGCGTAGGCGCCGCCGCAACGCTCTTCGATGGCCTTGATGATTTCATAACCATGGCGGGGGCTGATTTCGATCAGCGCCAGCACGATCAGCGGCAGATCGCCGCGGCCGAAGACGCGCTCGGCCCGTTCGCCGCGCCCGCCGCGCCCGCCAGGACCGCCGCCCATGCCGTCGCCGCGCTCGTCGAAGCCGCGCGGGCCGCGGCCGTGCATGAAGTAATCAGGGTTGTGTTCGTGGCGATGCCCGCCTTGATGGTGATGGTGGTGATGATGTTGGCCGCAATGGCCGTGTTCTGCGTGACGTGAGTTTCTCATGTTTTCTCTTTAAAGATATATCGTTAGTAGGTATCGTCATTTTATAACGATATATCGATAAGTCAAGGAGAAATTTGCTATGCTCATCTTTTCCCAACCGACACGCCCATGCCATGCCTGAAAAAACCGTTGCTGAAAAAATGTATGTAAAAAATGCCAAGGCCCTGGCCGTGCTCAATGACGGCGGCGAGCATGCCGCCCTGCTGGCGCAGTTGCCGGCCGAACGGCGGGTGAGCGAAGGAGAGAACGCCGACTGGATAGTGCTGTTCGCGCGCAGCCGCGCGGAACTGGAGCAGTTCCTGCCAGCGGCGCAGGCGCGCCTGGCACCCGGCGGCGCGGTCTGGGTGGCCTACCGCAAGGGTGGCATAAAAGCAGGCAGCGACATCCACCGCGACGATATCCGCAGTTTTGCGCAAACAATGGGACTCGATAGCGTGGCGATGGTCGCCATCGACGCCGACTGGTCGGCGTTGCGCCTGAAGCAGGTATAAAAATCAGGTGGCGCCGTGCGGCGACGGTTGGTCGCGGCGTAACCTTGTCCGCCACACCAGCGGCATGCGAAATAATCATGGGCGATCCGCGCAAGCCATACCAACACCACTGCGGCTGGCGCGTCGATGGTGCTACAGCATAAAAAGCAATTCAACAGCAAGAAGCGGCTTTCGGCGCCCGCTTCCGCCATCGACAATAATGATTTTGCATTTAACCGGAGTCCGCATGAGCACCGCCAACCTGCTTCGACTGATCTTTTTGGCCGCCGTCTGGGGCGGCTCCTTCCTGTTCATGCGCATCGCCGCACCGGTGCTGGGAGCGGCAGTGCTGATCGAATACCGGGTACTGTTCGCCGCACTGTTCCTGGCCGTGATCGGCTTCTTCCTGAAAAAAAGGCTCGCGCTGCGCGCACATTGGGCACACTACCTGATTCTCGGCCTGTTTAATTCCGCAATACCATTCCTGATGTTCGCCTTCGCAGCGCGTACCTTGTCGGCTTCCCTGCTGGCGGTGATCAACGCCACCACGCCGCTGTGGGGCACACTAATTGCGGCAGTCTGGTCCCGTCAAATGGTCAGCGCCAAGGTGATGCTCGGTCTCGCGCTCGGCGCCTGCGGTGTCGCGCTGCTGGTCGGCTTCGATCATGTCAGCGCCATGCCTGGCGCCGGCATCGCCACTGCGGCCGTGCTATTCGCCTCTTTCAGCTATGGTATCGCCAGCAACTACGCCAAGCAGGCCAAGGCCGTCGAGCCGTTCGCCAACGCGCACGGCTCGATGTGGGCGGCCACCTTGCTGGTGCTGCCGGTAGTGCCGTTCTTCCCGGCTTCAGCCGAGCCGACCATCGGCATCATGGGCGCGGTGCTCGCGCTGGGCGTGTTGTGCAGCGGCGTGGCCTATCTCATCTACTTCCGTCTGATTCAGGATGTCGGCCCATCTTCGGCATTGACGGTGACCTTCCTTAGCCCTTTGTTCGGCATCCTGTGGGGCACGCTATTCCTCGGCGAGACAGTCGGCTGGTACACCTTCGCCGGCGCTGCCATCGTCATCACCGGCACCGCGCTGGTCACCGGCTTCCGTCCTGGCCTGGGCTTCCTGAACAAGAGCAAGGCGGGATGACAGGCTTATCGCACTGCCGCCAGCTAGCGCCTGCCGTGCAGCGCCAGCGCCCACTCAATATGTTCGCGCACGATGGCCGATGGATGCGCGCGGCGCGACAGCAGGGCCGCGACGATGTCGGCCTGTCCCTTGGCCTTGGCGGCCGCGTTGCCCATGCCGACGGCCAGGTTGCGCAGCCAGCGTTCGTGGCCGATGCGGCGGATCGCGCTGCCTTCCATGCGGCGGTTGAATTCCTCTTCCGTCCAGGCAAACAGTTCCACCATGCCGGCGCTGCCCAGGCTGTGGCGCTCGTCGAAGTCGGGCACGACGGCGCGCTGGGCGAACTTGTTCCACGGGCAGACGGTCTGGCAATCGTCGCAACCATATACCTTGTTGCCGATCAAGGGGCGCATCTCGACGGGAATGGCGCCTTTCAGCTCAATCGTCAGGTAGGAGATGCAGCGGCGCGCGTCGAGCTGGTACGGCCCCAGGATGGCTTGCGTCGGGCACACCGCGATGCACGCCGAGCACTGGCCGCAACGCGGGGTCTCCGGCGGGTCGACGGGCAGCGGCACGTCGATGAGGATCTCGCCGAGGAAGAAAAAGGAGCCGCCCTGGCGGTTGATCAGCAAGGTGTGCTTGCCGCGCCAGCCCAAGCCGCCTTTTTGCGCCAGTTCGACCTCCATCACGGGCGCAGAATCGCTGAAGACGCGGTAGCCGAAGTCGCCGATCTCGCCCTTGATGCGCTCGGCCAGCTGCTGCAGGCGCGAACGCATCACCTTGTGATAGTCGCGGCCCCGCGCATACACGGAGATCACGGCCGCCGCGGGGTCGGCGTCGCGCGCCGCCTCGTGCGCGCGCCAGTCCGGCCCTAGCGCCGGCGGCAGGTAGTTCATGCGGGCGCTGATGGCGCGCACCGTGCCCGGCACCAGCTCGGCCGGGCGGGCGCGCTTCATGCCGTGGCTGGCCATGTAATCCATTTCGCCGTGATACCCTGCATCGAGCCAGGCCTGCAGGGGCGCTTCCATATGCGACAGGTCCACGTCGGCGATGCGCACCTCGGCAAAACCCAGCTCGCGCCCCCATTCCTTGATGGTGCGCGCCAGGACGGCGAGATCGGTGGTGGTGGCGGACATAGGGGACTTTACGGAAAACGGCAGGCGCGCGGGCGGTTACAATAACGGCAGCCTCCATTTTATGCGATACGGAAGATAATGACCGAACACTTCACCGCCCACCTCCATGACGAAGCCGGCACCGCCGCACTGGGCGCCGCGCTGGCGCGCGCGCTGGCGCCGGGCCTGGCGATCTACCTGCACGGCGACCTGGGCGCCGGCAAGACGGCCCTCACGCGCGCCCTGCTGCACGCGGCCGGCCATGCGGGCCACGTGAAAAGCCCCACCTACACCTTGTCCGAACCTTACACGGTACGGCTCGATGGCCAGAGCATCAACGTCATCCACTTCGACCTGTACCGCATGGGCAGCGCCGAGGAATTTCTCGACGCGGGCTTTCGCGAAGACTTCGACGGGCGCAATATCTGCATCGTCGAATGGCCGGAGAAAGCCGAACCGGTGCTGCCGCCGGCCGACCTGAATATTTATTTGAGCGTTGCGGGTACAGGACGTGATGTAGAATTGCAAGCGTCTTCTGAATTGGGTCTGTCATGCCTTCACCGTCTCAAATTCGCCCCGAACCTTTGATCTCCTCGCCCATCACCCGGCGCACGGTGCTCAAGGCCGGCGGCACCCTGCTGTTGTCCGTGTTCGCGCCGATGTCGGCGATGGCGGCGCAAATCCTTGCCGTGCGCGTCTGGCCGGCCGAGGACTATACACGCGTCACGCTGGAAAACGACAGCATCCTGAAGGCCACCCACTTCATCGTCAAGGACCCGGAACGCCTGGTAGTCGACATCGAAGGGCTGGAACTCAATCCCACCTTGAAGGGCCTGGTGGCGAAGATCCAGTCGAACGACCCGTACATCAAGCAGGTGCGCGTGGGCCAGAACCGGCCCAATGTGGTGCGCCTGGTGTTCGACCTGAAGGAAGAAGTCACGCCGCAGCTGTTTACCCTGCCGCCGGCCGGCTCCTATAACCACCGGCTGATCTTCGACCTGTATCCCGTGCACGAGCCGGACCTGATCGCGCAGATGATCGAAAAGGGTGACTGGTCCAGCGACCCGGCCAAGCCGCCCATGGCCGGCACGCACACGCCGCCGCCCGCGCTGCCCCTGCCCGACAGCGGCAAGGCGCCCGTGGCCGTGGCGCCGCCGGTAGCGGCCATCGTGCCGCCCGTGCCCGACGTCCGCCCGGAGCAGCGCCCCGAAGCGCGCCCGCTGCCGGGCCAGAAAGTCGTGCGCATGATTACCATCGCACTCGACCCCGGCCACGGCGGCGAAGACCCTGGTGCCATGGGCAGCCGGGGCAGCCGCGAAAAAGACGTGGTGCTGGCCATCGCCAAGCGCCTGAAAACCAAGCTGGAACTGCAACCGAACATGCGCGTCATGCTCACGCGCGACGCCGACTTCTTCGTCCCGCTGGGCATGCGCGTGGAAAAGGCGCGCAAGGTGCAGGCCGACCTGTTCGTCTCGATCCACGCCGACGCCTTCATCCAGCCCACGGCGCGTGGCTCCTCCGTCTTCGTGCTGTCCGAAAAGGGCGCCACCTCGACAGCCGCGCGCTGGCTGGCCAACAAGGAAAACCAGGCCGACCTGATCGGCGGCGTGAACGTCAAGAACCACGACAAGCAGCTGGCCAGCGTGCTGCTCGACCTGTCGACGACGGCGCAGATCAATGACAGCATGAAGCTGGGCAAGGCCGTGCTGCGCGAAATCGGCGGCATCAACCGCCTGCACAAGGGTTCCGTCGAGCAGGCCGGCTTCGCCGTGCTGAAGGCGCCCGATATCCCTTCCATCCTGATCGAGACGGCCTTCATCTCGAACCCGGAAGAAGAGGCCAAGCTGACCGACAACGGCTACCAGGACCAGATGGCCGACGCCATCGTCACGGGCATCAAGAATTATTTTGCCAAGAATCCGCCACTGGCGAAAAGCCGTCTGACCTGACATGAAAGCCTAGCATGAGCAACAGCACCTTTGGCCAGTTGCCGGCCGTGACCATCCGCGCCGCCGATGGCGCGCAGGCGACCGTCACCCTGTACGGCGGCCATCTGGTCTCGTGGCAAACCAGCGATGGCCAGGAGCGCCTGTTCTGCAGCCGCAATTCCGCCCTCGACGGCAGCCGCGCCATCCGTGGCGGCGTGCCCGTGATTTTCCCCCAGTTCGGCGCGCGCGGCACGGGCATGCGCCACGGCTTTGCGCGCGTGGCGAGCTGGCAGCTGGAATCGACGGGCGACACCGATGGGGCCGCATGGGCGCAATTCATCCTGCAGCACACGGACCTGCCGGAGGCGATCGCCGCCAGCTGGCCCTGGACCTTCACCCTGCGCCTGCGCGTGGCCGTCAAGGCGCAGGCGCTGGAGCTGCAGCTGTCCGTGCACAACACGGGCGAGCAGGCATTCCCGTTCTCGGCCGCCCTGCACAGCTATTTTGCGATTGATCAATTGAGCGAAGCCCGCATTGGCGGCCTGCAGCGCGTGCGCTATTCGGACGAGACGCCGCAAGATGCCTTGCAGGCGGAAGAGATGCTGCAATTTTCGGACAAGCTGGACCGCATCTACTACCAGCTGCCGGGCGCCTTGACCCTGCAATCCGGCGGCCATGCGCTGCGCCTGGAGCAGCAGGGCTTCACGGATGCCGTCGTGTGGAACCCGGGCGCCCAGGACGCGGCCGCCCTGCCCGACCTGGCCGACGACGAGTACCAGCGCTTCATCTGCATCGAGCCGGCGCTGATCCAGCCCGATACGCTGGCTGCCGGCGCCGCATGGAGCGGCAGCCAGCGCCTTGAATTCGTTTAATTCGATTCCTTGATGATGCGTCCATTACCGGCTTGCACCGGGCGCGCATTCAAGGGATACAAACGGCTGAACAGCGCCATCTGCGCCGGCGACGCCTGTACCGGCTGCTTCATCACCAGCCACAGCACGCCTTCACTGCACGGCGGCGAAGTCAGCGATCCCATATACGTGTAGTAGTCGCGCCGCGCCGGCAGCATCTCGGCCGGATCAAGCAGGATGGTGGGCTGCATGGTCTCGAATTTTTCCAGCGGCAGGTTGTTCCACACGGTCTGGATGGTCGCTTGCGGTGCGCCCCGTTCCAGCAGCAGCGCCAGCACGGCCAGCCGGCCTTCCGCATCGCGGTGCACCAGGTGCACCACCATCTCGAACGCCTTGCCATTGATGCGCTCTTCCGACGGGCGGTGGAAATGGAATTGCTGCAGCTCGAACATGCGGTTCTGCACCGTGATGTAATTGCCGCCGCTCACGCCCACCTGCACCGTATGACCATTATCGACCACACTGAACGACGAGGGGTGGTAGTCAAAGCTGATCTGTTCAAGCTCCACCTTCATGCCGTCGCGGATGTCGATCGGCGACTGGCGATTGCCATTGCCGCACTTGGCCCAGTCGACATTGATCTTGCTCCAGTTGGCCGGACCACTCTCCCCTTCGTACGACCAGTGCGTACCGCGCGGCACCGGCGGTGGAGGCGGCGGCGCGGCCTTCACCACGGCGGCGCGCTTGGCGCGGGCGGCGGCGCGGGCCGCCTGGGTGGCGCGCATTTCCGCCAGGCGTGCCGCGATGCGTTCGGACAGGTCGACTTCGGCCGCTTCTTCCTTCTCGCGCGCCGTGGGCGCGACGGCGACAGGCGCCTTGACCTCCTTGCCCTTGACCGATTCCGTCAGGGTTTTCATGGCGGCCGCGCGCGCCGACGCCGACATCGGCGCGGATGCGGCGGCGCTCGCCGAAGCGGGGGCATCTTTGGCGCTTGCCATGGCCGCCATGGCGGCAAGGCTGCAAGCTAACAGGGCGCTCAAATGTCGCATGGAAATCCAGAAAGTGAGAATACCCTCTGGTTTACGGCTGGAAAGCAACAAAACTTGAATCAGCAGGGGATTAAAACAGAAATGCAGAGAGGAAAATTAATCCAGGGCCAGCTGCGGACGGTGCCGCAGCGTACTTGCCCTGGATCGACGGAGCGTCAAGCGGACTTGCCGGCCATGCGCTTGTAGAGTTTCCACATGCCGCCCAGCACCACCGGCACGACGGCGGCACCGACGCCGATCAGCACAATCAAGGTCAGGTGGTCGCGTATCCACGGGATATTGCCGAAGAAGTAACCCGCCGTCACCAGACCGACCACCCACAACAGGGCGCCCGTCACGTTGTACATCTGGAAGCGCGCATGCGTCATGTCGGAAATGCCGGCCACGAACGGGGCAAATGTACGCACCACTGGCACGAAACGGGCCAGGATGATGGTCTTGCCGCCATGCTTTTCAAAGAATTCATGCGTGCGGCGCATGGCATCCTTGTTGATCCAGCGGTAATCGTGGGTAAACACCCTTTGCCCGATGGCTTCGCCTATCCAGTAATTAAGCGTGTTGCCCGTGATGGCGGCCGTCACGAGCAGCGCGATCAGCAGGCCCAGGTGCATCTGTCCCGTCGCGCAGAACGCGCCGGCGATAAACAATAAGGTATCCCCAGGGAAGAAAAACAGTACCACGAGGCCTGTCTCGCAAAAAATAATGGCGAAAAGCACCGCATACACGAGGGTGCCGTACTGCTCGATCAAGAGACCCAGCGTCTTGTCGACATGCACGATCATGTCGAGGAATTGCACAAAATCCATATATTTTTCCCTAAAGGTAGCGGCGGAATCATACACCACCCGGCCGGCGCAACGGCAGTCCCAGACCCGATATTTCAGGATTAATTATGCGTCGCCCTTGCGTGTGTGGCAATTTAAGGAAAGGTTAAGGAAAGCGCCATGCCAAAGCGTCCGGCCCAGTTTGCCTCCCCGCAGGCCGGACAAGCCCAGCGCAATGTTTTTTCAGCGAAATATTGCCATTCCGGTATACACTTTCTGCACGGCGCAACCCGCGCCCACCAGGAGAAAACATGTATCGACACCCATTGAGCGGCCTGACCATGGCCACCGTACTGGGCCTTGCACATCTGACGGCCAACGCGGCGCCTGTCCAGATCAAGGCGCCCGCCGAACTGCCCGCCAAGGCGACCTTGGCCGACGTGATCAAGGCCTCGAAACCATCCGACTGGCGTGCGCTGGACCCGGACAACACCTTATATATGGACATTCCCGCCGGCCGCGTGGTGATCGAACTGGCGCCGGACTTCGCGCCGAAGCACGTGGCCAATATCAAGGCCCTGGTGGCCGAACAGTATTACGACGGCCTGGCCATCACCCGCGCGCAGGATAACTGGGTGGCGCAGTGGGGCGATCCGAACGAGAAAAATCCCAAGCCGATCCGGCATGCCCAGCGCACCCTGCCCGGCGAATTCACGGTACCTTTGACAAACATCAAGAGCTTTACCCGCCTGCCGGACGTCGATGGCTATGCGCCGCAAGTGGGCCATTCGAACGGTTTCCCGTCCGCGCGCGATCCGAAAAGCGGCACGGCCTGGCTCACGCATTGCTATGCCACCGTGGGCGTGGGCCGCGACAGCGCCAGCGACAGCGGCGGCGGCACCGAGCTGTACGCCGTCATTGGCCAGTCGCCGCGCCACCTGGACCGCGACATCACGGTCGTCGGCAGGGTCGTCTCCGGCATGCCATTGCTGTCCACCCTGCCGCGCGGCACGGCGCCCATGGGCTTTTACGACAGTCCCGAGAAAAACGTGCCGATCAAGTCCATCCGCCTGGCCGCCAGCGTGCCACCGGAGCAGCGCAGCAACCTGGAAGTGATGCGTACCGACAGCGCCGCCTACCAGGCCGTGCTGGAAGCCCAGCGCCACCGCGGCGGCCCCTGGAGCAAGGTCACGGCCGGCCACGTCGACCTGTGCAATGCACCGATACCGGTGCGGGAGGTGGCGAAGTAGCCGGTGCCCGACAATTCGCAACCCGCTATAATCAGGGCATGAACGCTCCCATCACGCCCCACCGCCCGATCCAGGCCTTGCCTGACCAGTTGATTTCGCAAATCGCCGCCGGCGAGGTGGTCGAGCGGCCGTCGGCCGTCGTCAAGGAATTGCTGGAAAATGCGCTCGACTCGGGCGCCACGCAGATCACGGTGCGGCTGGAAGAAGGGGGCGTGAAACGCATCGCCATTACCGACAACGGCCGCGGCATTGATAAAGATCAGCTGCCGCTGGCCCTGGCGCGCCACGCCACCTCGAAGATCGCATCGCTGCACGACCTGGAAAACGTGGGCACCCTGGGCTTCCGGGGCGAGGCGCTGGCCTCGATCGCCTCGGTGGCCGCCGTCACCGTGACCTCGCGCACGGCAGACGCGGCCCATGCGTGGGAAATCGTCGGCTCGCACAATGGCAGCGTCTCGCCGTCGTCGGGCGCGCACGGCACCACGGTCGACGTGCAGGACCTGTATTTCAACACGCCCGCGCGGCGCAAATTCCTCAAGTCCGAGCAGACGGAGTACGGCCACTGCGCCGAAGTCGTGCGCCGCATCGCGCTGGCCCGGCCCGACGTGTCGTTCTCGCTGTCGCACAACGGCCGCACCATCGACCAGTGGAATATCAGCGAACTGGCCAAGCGCAGCGCCCACATCCTGGGCAACGACTTCGCCGAGGCGCGCCTGGCGCTGGACGAATCGGCCGGCACCCTGCGCCTGCACGGCTTTGCCGGCTTGCCGACAGCCTCCAAGGCGCGCGCCGACGGCCAGTTCTTTTACGTCAACGGCCGCTTCGTGCGCGACAAGCTGCTCGTGCACGCCGTGCGCATGGCCTACCAGGACGTGCTGCATGGCGACCGCTTCCCGTCGTACGTGCTGGCGCTCGACCTCGACCCGGCCCTGGTCGACGTCAACGTGCACCCGTCGAAGATCGAAGTGCGCTTCCGCGACAGCCGCTCCGTGCACCAGTTCGTCTTCCACGCGGTGCAGCGCGCGCTGGCGCAAACGTCGGCCACGGCCTTCGGCAGCGTGCCGGCGCCGCTGCCGGCCGCCTCCACCCTGGGCGGCGGCGACGCGGGCGCGGCTACCGGCGGCCCCGGCATCTGGCGCCGCGAGCAGACGCAGACCTCGTTCGGCGCGCAATTTACGAATACCTTCGCGCCCGCCCCGCCCGGCGCGGCCCGCCCCTTCTTTGCCGACGCGCCAGGCGTGGGGCAGGACACGGCGGCCTACGGCGCCCTGTTCGGCGGCGGCGCAGGTGCCGCCAACTCGCCGGTCACGCAGGTGGAGCCCTACATCGCCTCGCCCGAAGCGATGGCGCGCGAAGAATATCCGCTGGGCTTTGCCCTGGCCCAGCTACACGGCATCTACATCCTGGCGCAAAACACCAAGGGCCTGGTGCTGGTCGACATGCACGCGGCGCACGAGCGCATCCTGTACGAACAGCTGAAAAACGCGCTGCAGGCGCAGGTCTCCGGCCAGGACATGCAGGTGCAATCCTTGCTGATCCCCGTGACGTTCTACGCGGACGCCATCGAAGTGTCGACGGCGAATGAAAACCAGGAGACGTTAAAAGCGCTGGGCTTCGACATCGCCGCCCTGTCGCCCACCACCCTGGCCGTGCGCTCCGTGCCGACCCTGCTCAAGAACGCGGACGCGCAAACCCTGGCGCGCGACGTGCTGCGCGACGTGCGCGAATACGGCGGCTCGCGCGTGCTGATCGAGCGCCAGAACGAATTGCTGGGCACCCTGGCCTGCCACACGGCCGTGCGCGCCAACCGGATCTTGTCGGTGCAGGAGATGAACGCCCTGCTGCGCCAGATGGAGAGCACGGAACGCGCCGACCAGTGCAACCATGGCCGGCCCACGTGGGTGCAGGTCGAGATCAACGCGCTCGATAAACTGTTCCTGCGCGGCCAGTAAAAGAGCCTGAAAAACGTCCATGGCGGCGTTGCACTGCCTCGCCGTACTAGCCGTACTGTCTTCGGCAATGCGCCTTGCCCTGAACGTTTTGCCAGTCTCTTTTGCACCACATCATACAAAACCAACATGCAAAACGCCCCACACCTCCCCCTGGCCGTCGCCATCATGGGCCCCACGGCCAGCGGCAAGACGGCCAGTGCGCTGGCCATCGCGCAAGCGATCCCGTCCGAGATCATTTCCGTCGATTCCGCCCTCGTCTACCGGGGCATGGATATCGGCACGGCCAAGCCGTCGCAGGAAGAACTGGCCCAGGTACCGCATCATTTGATCGATATCATCGACCCGCTCGATGCCTATTCCGTGGCGCAGTTCCGCAACGATACCCTGCGTCTGGTAGCGGACATCTCCGCGCGCGGCAAGCTGCCGCTGCTCGTCGGCGGCACCATGCTGTACTTCAAGGGCCTGGCCGACGGTCTCGACGACTTGCCAGGCGCCGATCCAGCCTTGCGCGCACGGCTGGAAGAGGACGCGGCCGCCATCGGCTGGCCCGCCATGCATGCGCGCCTGGCCGAGCAAGACCCCGTCACGGCCGCGCGCCTGGCGCCGCAGGATGCGCAGCGCATCGGCCGCGCGCTGGAAATCATCGCCCTGTCCGGCCAGCCCATGTCGGCCCTGCTGGACCGCCGCGAAAAGACCGTGCTGCCATTCCGGCTGCAATCGTTCGCACTGGAGCCGTCCGACCGCGCCGTGCTGCACGCGCGCATCGCCACGCGCTTCGACCTCATGCTGAAAAACGACGCCCTGCTCGATGAAGTGGAGCAGCTGCGCCGCCGTGGCGACCTGCACCCTGGCCTGCCCTCGATGCGCTGCGTGGGCTACCGCCAGGCCTGGGAATACCTCGATGGCCGCATCGACCGCGCCGCCCTGCGCGAGACGGGCATCATCGCCACGCGCCAGCTGGCCAAGCGGCAGCTGACCTGGCTGCGCTCGATGCCGGAGCGCATCGTCGTCGATTGCCTGGGCCCAGACCCGGCTGCGGCCATGCTGGCGCAGATCCAAGCGTTGCCGAAATAGCCACGACAAGAATGCACCACGAAAAATCCGCACATTTTTTTGCGCCGGCATTGACAAGGAAATGGGAAGACTGGATAATGCTCGGCTGTTGGGTGATATAGCTCAGTTGGTTAGAGCACAGCATTCATAATGCTGGGGTCGGTGGTTCAAGTCCACCTATCACCACCAAAGAA
This sequence comes from Janthinobacterium sp. TND4EL3, assembly GCF_900156175.1. Lineage (GTDB taxonomy): Bacteria > Pseudomonadota > Gammaproteobacteria > Burkholderiales > Burkholderiaceae_D > Janthinobacterium. Next base: position 8,954 of record NZ_FTMV01000005.1, on the reverse strand, counting down.
CATCGATCAGGTTTCACCTGGTCAAAACCAGCATCCGGTCTGACCGGTCTGTTTGGTGATATAGCTCAGTTGGTTAGAGCACAGCATTCATAATGCTGGGGTCGGTGGTTCAAGTCCACCTATCACCACCAAGAATTTGCAGCACTGATGAACCCGCCCTGCCCCGTGCAGCGGCGGGTTTTTTCATTGCCGGCCGTCGCGCATGCGGCCTGTATGCAACACCTGCCCCCTGCAAGCAGGGATCGTGACAAGCTGGCGCCGACAATGACTCTCATCCGCGGTCTTTGAAACCTGATGTCCGTCGCCCAGCCTTGGGCAGCATCGGCGCTCGCTTTACAGCCAGCGGGCGGCGATCCGCGCGCCAGGCACCCGGCGGGCCTCCCGATCCGGATTGCACGCCTGGGCTGGCAAGCCATGAATGGCCCTGGCGCTCAACATCAGCAACGCTCTCGGCTGGCGCCATGTCATCCTGTCCGACAACTGGCATTCTGACTGGCATTCAGTTCGCGCCGCGGCCGGGATTTTCGGCTAAGATGATGGCGCGGCGTTGCGCCGCACCGCATCGTGCATCGGCCTCTCAATCATCTACACCGTCAATGGAACAAAAAGACAAGTCCTGGGTCACTTCGGTGGACGTCGCCAAACGGGCCGGCGTCTCGCGCTCTGCCGTCTCGCGCACGTTCACGCCCGGCGCCAGCGTGGCGCCCGAAACGCGGGCCCGCGTGATGGAAGCGGCGCAGTCGCTGGGCTACCAGGTCAACATCCTGGCGCGCAGCATGAACCAGGGCCAGAGCAATCTGGTGGGCGTCGTCATCACGGGCTTCACGGACCCGTTCCGCGTGGCCCTGCTGGGCGAAGTCACGCGCAGCCTGAGCGAACATGCGCTGGTGCCGCTGCTGATGAATGCGGAAGATCCCGAGCGCCTCAGCGAACTGCTGCGCATCCTCCTCAGCTACAAGATTTCCGGCGTCATCATGACGTCCGGCTCGCCGCCGTCCGCCGTCGCCACGGAATACCTGCAGCGGCAAGTGCCGGTGGCCATGATCAACCGCGCACGCGACCTGAAGGGCGTGGACGTGGTCAACAGCGACAACCGCCACGGCGGCGAACTGGCGGCCAGCACCCTGCTCGACAGCGGCGCCAAACGGCTGGCCTTCGTCAACACGCGCGCCAGCAGTTTCAGCGGCATCGCGCGCGGCAAGGCCTTCCTCGACCACCTGGCGCCGGCCGTGGCGAAGAAGCGCTGCACGGCCGTCGAATACCTGGCCGACGCCATCGGCTACCAGGCGGGCCAGGAAGCGGCCGACGCCCTGCTCGCCTCGGGCAAGCTGCCCGACGGCGTCTTTTGCGCCACCGACCTGATCGCCTGCGGCTTCATCGACGCGGCGCGCAGCAAGTACGGCATCGACGTGCCCGCGCAATTGCAGGTGATCGGCTTCGATGACATTCCCATGGCGGCGCTCGACGCCTACCAGCTGACCACCATCCGCCAGGATGCGGGCGAACTGGCGCGCCGCGCCGTCAAGAGCCTGGTCGAGCGCATGGAAAAATTTGCCATGCCGGGCCGCCTGAAGGAAGTCCCCGTCACGCTGGTGCGGCGCGGCACGACGCGCTAAGCGCTTCGGCATGGCAGATGGCGCAACGCCGTCGTCTGCCGCCCGCCACCGCCCCGCAGCGCCCGCCGTTCCCCGTTTTCCACACTTTTTCATCCCCCGCCTGTACTTGTTGACATCGAAAAAAATCCGGGTTACTGTTTGCACACGCGTGCTGCACACGTGTGCAATTTCTTCAAAAAGCCTGTTCTGGCCACACCACTAAAAAAAGCGCCCCGTCCACGGAGGCGCATCAAGGAGACTGTTATGTTGAACCACGTTCTAAGAATCGCCCTGTTCGGCGCCGGGGCCATCGGCCTGGCGGCCTGCACCACCCCCGCCGGCATGCAGCACAATACCGCTGCCACAGCCGCCGCCGATCCGAAGCTGGCGAAGATCGGCCAGATCGTCGTCGTGTACATGGAAAACCGCAGCTTCGACCATCTGTTCGGCACCTTCCCAGGCGCCGACGGCATCGCCAATGGCCGGTCGCCGGACACCACCACGCAGACCGGCCCCGATGGCAAGCCGTATGCGATGCTGCCGGCCGTGGCGCTCGACAAGGGCGGCCTGGACCAGCGCTTCAAGGGCGACATCGCCAACGCGCCCTTCCACATGGAGCCGAGCGTGTCGCTGGGCGACAAGACGGCCAGTCCCGTGCATGCATTCTGGACGCACAAGCGCCAGATCAACGACGGCAAGAACGACCGCTTCGTCGTCGAGGGCAACACGGGCGCCCTGCCCATGGGCTATTTCGACGGCAGCAAGCTCAAACTGTGGGCCTTGGCGCAGCGCTACACCCTGGCCGACCGCTTTTTCCAGTCCGCCTACGGCGGTTCCTTCCTTAACCACATGTGGCTGACCTGCGCCTGCACGCCCGTGTTCCCGAACGCGCCCAAGTCCATCGTCGCCCAGGATGAGCGCGGCACCGGCCACAAGAAGGGCGAGGAAGCGGAAGTGACGCAGGACGGCTACGCCGTCAACACCATGCAGGGCCCGCTGCTGTTCGATCCGACCAAGAAGCAGACCTTCCTGCCGCCGCAAACCATGCCCACCATCGGCGACCGCCTGACGGACAAGGGTATCTCGTGGGTCTATTATGCGGACGGCTACGACATCGCCGTCGCCTCGACCAAGTCGGGCAAGAAGGCCGACGATTTCTCGTATCATCACCAGCCATTCACCTACTTCAAGCGCTTCATCGACAGCCCGCAGCAGCGCGCCACGCACCTGAAGGACCGTTCCGACATGATCGCCGATGTCCAGGCGGGCAAGCTGCCGCCCGTCTCGTTCTACAAGCCCATGGGCAAGAAGAACATGCATCCGGGGATGGACAAATCGAGCGTGGCGGCCGGCGACGACGAGGGCGTGGCCATCATCAACGCCATCATGGAAGGCCCGCAATGGAAGGATACCGTCATCATCGTCACCACCGATGAAAACGGCGGTTTCTGGGACCACGTGGCGCCGCCCAAAGGCGACCGCTTCGGCCCGGCCACGCGCATCCCCGCCCTCGTCATCTCGCCGTTCAGCGAAGGCGGGCATATCGACCATACCGAGTATGAAACCGTGTCGATCCTGAAGTTCATCGAGGAACGCCATGGCCTGGCGCCATTGAGCGAGCGCGATGCGCGCGCCAACAGCCTGGCCAAGGCCCTCAAGCTGTAATCCCCCCTCCTGCCTGTCTGCCCTGGGTGCGCCGTCCTGCGCGGCGCGCCCGGGCAACTCATATCCAAAGGAAACGCCATGCTGCATGCACGCCATCTTCCCCTGTCCATCCTGATGCTCTCCCTGGCCGCCTGTGGCGGCGACGATACGCCGCCCCCTGTCACGCCGCCGGTGACGCCCCCTGTGACGCCGCCGACCGCCACCTATTACCAGACCAAGACGCCGTACACGCCGCAGCAGGACGCGGCCACGTATGAAGCGGCACCGGCCGGCTACGCGCCCGTGTTCACCGAACTGGTGGCGCGCCACGGTTCGCGCGGCCTGTCGAGCATGAAGTACGACGCCGCCTTCTACAACGTCTGGCAAAGGGCCGCCGCCGACGATGCGCTCACGCCGCTGGGGCAAAAGCTGGGCGCCGACATCCTGAAACTGATGAAGGCCAACGCGCTGCTCGGCTACGGCGTGGACGGCATCACGGCGCCCGGCTACGGCAACCTGTCGCAGACGGGCATCAATGAGCACAAGCAGCTGGCCGTGCGCATGCTGGCGCGCCTGCCCGCCCTGTTCACGCAACTGGGCGCGAGCGCCGCCAGCGCGCCGCGCAAGATCGTCACCGTCAGTTCCGGCGTGGACCGCGCCAAGGACAGCGCCGCATATTTTGCGCAGTCGCTGGCCGCCACGGCACCCAACGTCGCGCCGCTGATCACCCTGCCGCCAGCGCCGGCCGGCTACCCGGCCGGCAAGCCCGTGGCGCAGCCGAACGGCACCAACCGCTTCCTGCTGTATGCGCACAAGCTGGTGCCGAAGACGGACCTCGTCACCGATGCCCTCGACGGCTACTACCAGACCTACCAGGACAGCCAGGCCTACCAGAACTACCTGAAAAGCCCCGACTTCCTGGCCAAGTACACGGCCATCGACACGGACGCCACGGCGCGCACCCTGGGCCGTGCAGTGCTGGAACGGCTGTTTAGCAAGCCGTTTGTCGACAAGATCGACAACGGCACCTACAGCTTCGCCAATACGGGCACCTACAGTTTCACCAGCGACGACGGCAAGTTCACCAACACTGTCACCGGCGACGGCGAGACCACCATCAAGGGCCTGGCCGATGCAGCTTCCGTGCTGTACAACCTGTACGCCATCATGGCCGGCATGACGAACGAGGTCAAAGCCGACTTCGTGCAGTACATGCCGTCGGACGCGGCCAAGTACCAGGCCTTCGTGCAGGATTACCAGGATTTCTACAACAAGGGTCCCGGCACCACGGAAAGCGCCGGCGTCACCTGGAACTACGTGCGCGCGCTGCGCGAGGACTTCTTCACGGAAGTGGACGCCATCGCGCGCGGCGACCTGTCGCACGGCGCCAAGCTGCGCTTCACGCATGCGGAAGCCATCATCCCGCTGGCCACGGCCATGGGCCTGAAGACCGTCGTCGGCGCGCTGCCGGCGGCGCAGACCTACAGTTATGACAACAGCAGCTGGCGCGGCCTGTACGTGGCACCGATGGCGGCCAACATGCAGTGGGACGTGTACCGCGACGCCAGCGGCAATGTGCTGGTCAAGCTGCTGTACAACGAAAAGGAAACCGACTTCCAGGCCGCCTGCGATGGCGCCCGCCATGCGGCCGGCAGCCATTTCTATGTGTATGCGAAGCTGAAGACCTGCTACGGCCACGTGGCGCAGTAAGCGGTAAGCGTGGGCGGGCCGGCTCCAGCCGTGCCCGCCAGTTTGGCGTTTGATGCTAGGCTTGCGCCCAGGAACTCATCACGTCACGGACCCCCATGCCTCCATCGCTTCCCCTGGCCAGCATCCCGCTGGCCCTGGCCCTCGCCATATGCGCCGGCCCCACGCTGGCCGTCGAAGGCCATTACCAGACCAAGACGCCATATGCGCCGCAGCAGGACCCGGCCACCTACGCCGCGCCGCCGGCCGGCTTCCAGCCCATCTTCACGCAACTGGTGGCGCGCCACGGTTCGCGCGGGCTCACCAGCATGAAGAACGACGCGGCCCTGTATGCGATGTGGCAGCAGGCCGCCGCGCAGGATGCGCTCACGCCCCTGGGCCGCGAACTCGGTCCCGACATCCTGGCCCTGATGAAGGCCAATGCCTTGCTCGGCTATGGCGTGGGAGGCATCGAGCGGCCCGGCTACGGCAATCTGTCGCAGACGGGTATCGACGAGCATCGGCAGCTGGCCGTGCGCATGCTGGCGCGCCTGCCGGCCCTGTTCGCGCAGGTGGGAAAGGACGCCGCGACAGCGCCGCGACAGCTCCTCACCATCCATTCCGGCGTGGACCGCGCGCGCGACAGCGCACGCTTCTTCACGCAGTCGCTGCTCGAACACGCGCCAGCGCTGACACCCTTGGTATATCTACCGCCCGCGCCGGCGCCATATCCGCAGGGGCGCAAGCCTGCGGTACAGCCGATATTGCAGCCCGATGGCGTCAACCGCTTCCTGCTGTACGCGCACAAGCTGGCGCCGCAGACAGACCGCGTCACCGATCCGGCCAACCCGTATTACGCCACCTATGCCGCCAGCCAGGCCTACCAGTACTATGAACGAAGCAAGCAGCTGCATGCGCTGATGGGCGCCCCGGCCAGGCTGCCTGCGGCGACCGCACATGCGCGCCACGTGCTCGAACGGCTGTTTTCTCCCGCCTTCCTCGACCAGTTTGAAGGCGGCCGCGCCAGCTATGCGGACACGGGCAGCTACACCTTCACCAGCGCCGACGGCAAGTTCACGCGCACCATGACGGGCAGCGGCAAGACCGTGATTCGCAGCCTGAATGCCGCCGCGACGAAATTGTACGAGCTGTATGCGATCACCGCCGGCATGCGGCATGAAATGCCGGCCGATTTCAGCCGCTACATGCCTGCCGAGGACGCCCGCTACTACGCCTATGTCGCCGACCACGAGGATTTTTACCAGAAGGGACCGGCCACCACGGAAAGCAGCGGTGTGACGTGGCGCTTCGCGCTGGCCTTGCGCGACGATTTTTTCAATGAGGTCGATGCGCTGGCCAGGGGAGATGTGCGCCACGCGGCCAAGCTGCGCTTCACGCACGCCGAGATGATTATTCCGCTCGCGTCGGCCATGGGCTTGCAGCAGGCGCTGGCCCCCTTGCCGGCATCGGTCAGCTACAGTTATGCAGACAATCCATGGCGCGGCCAGAGCGTCTCGCCGCTGGCGGCCAATATGCAGTGGGATGTGTACCGCAACGACGCAGGACAGCTCATCGTGCGCCTGCTGTACAACGAAAAGGAAACGGACTTCCAGGCCGCTTGCGACGGCGCCCGCATCGCGCCGGGCAGCGTCTTTTACGACTATGCGAAACTGAAAACCTGCTACGGACACGTGGCGGCGCGCTGACGCGCTGATAGTGCGCGCCGCCAGCGCGCTTTACTTCAAGGTCGGCATGGCAAACTCCGCCCCGGCCGCCGTCGAGGCCGGCCAGCGCTGCGTCACCGCCTTCTGCTTGGTATAGAAACGCACCGATTCCGGGCCGTGCGCATGGTGGTCGCCGAACAGGCTGCGCTTCCAGCCGCCGAAGCTGTGGAAGGCCATCGGCACGGGAATCGGCACATTCACTCCCACCATCCCCACCTGCACCCGGTGCGTATATTCGCGCGCCGTGTTGCCGTCGCGCGTGTAGATGGCCGTGCCGTTGCCGTATTCATGCGCATTGACGAGGTCCAGTGCCGCCGTGAAATCGGGCACGCGCACGATACAGAGGACGGGACCGAAGATTTCTTCCTTGTAGATCGTCATCTCCGGCGTGACATGGTCGAACAGGCTGCCGCCGAGGAAAAAACCGTGCTCGTGGCCGGGCAGGACAAAGCCGCGCCCGTCGCAGATGAGCTTGGCGCCCTCTTCCACACCTTGCGCGATATAGCCGGCGATCTTGTCCTTGTGCACCTGCGTCACCACCGGCCCCATCTCGGCCGACAGGTCCATGCCCTGCGTGATCTTCAATGCCGCGATACGGGGCACCAGGGCTTCCACCAATTGATCCGCCACATTGCCCACCGCCACGACGACGGAAATGGCCATGCAGCGCTCGCCGGCCGAACCGAACGCGGCGCCCATCAGGGCGTCGACCGTCTGGGGAATATCCGCGTCGGGCATGACGACCATGTGGTTTTTCGCGCCACCCAGGGCCTGCACGCGCTTGCCCTGCGCGCAGCCCGTCGCATAGATATACTCGGCGATCGGCGTGGAACCGACGAAGCTGACGGCGCGCACGTCCGGGTGGTGCAGCAAGCCATCGACGGCCTCTTTATCGCCCTGCAGCACGTTGAAGACGCCGTCCGGCAAGCCCGCGTCCGTCAGCAGCTGCGCCAGCAGCAGGCTGGCCGACGGGTCGCGCTCCGACGGCTTTAATACAAACGTATTGCCGCAGGCAATCGCCATCGGAAACATCCACATCGGCACCATCACGGGAAAGTTGAAGGGCGTGATGCCGACGCAGACACCGAGCGCCTGGCGGATCGACCAGGCGTCGATGCCGCCGGCTACCTGTTCCGAATACTCGCCCTTCATCATCTGCGGGATGCCGCAGGCAAATTCCACCACTTCGATGCCGCGCGTCACTTCTCCCTTGGCATCCGTGAAGACCTTGCCGTGCTCACGCGTAATCAGCTCGGCCAGCTGGTCGGCATGTTCTTCCAGCAATTCCTTGAACTTGAACATGACGCGGGCGCGGCGCAAAGGGGACGTTTGCGACCAGGCGGGAAAGGCCGCGTGGGCGGCAGCCACGGCCGCGTTCAGTTCGACGGAAGTGGCCAGGGAAACCTTCGCCGTCACGGCGCCCGTGGCGGGATTGTAGACGTCGCTCGTGCGCTCGGAGCGCGAGGCCATCGGGTTGCCACCAATAAAGTGGCCGATCATCGGGGTCGTCATTGTTTATCCTTGGTTATTTCGTCATCAGCCAGTCATGGGCCGGGTCGTTTTTAAAGTGCCAGACCCGCTTGGGGCCGGCCATCACGTTCAGGTAATAGCCGTCATAGCCATACGGCACGGTGACGGGGTGGTAGCCGCGCGGCACCATCACCACGTCGTGGTTTTCCACGGCCATGGCTTCATCGATGGAGCGGTCATCCGTGTAGACGCGCTGGTAGGCAAAGCCCTGTTCGGGGTTCAGCCGGTGGTAATAGGTTTCCTCCAGCGAACTCTCGGTTGGAATATTGTCGCTGTCGTGCTTGTGCGGCGGATAGCTCGACGAGTGGCCGGACGGCGTGACGACTTCCACCACCAGCAAGCCGTCCGCCTCGGCCGTCTGCGGCAGGATGTCGCACACATAACGGGTATTCGCGCCCTTGCCGCGCACGGAACGCGTCATGCTGGCCGGTTCGATCAGGCGCGCCGGGCGCTGGTGGGTGGCCGGCGCGCTGCACAGGGCGACCTCGGCGGCGTTCACGGCCGTGATGCTGACCGTGGTTTCCAGCGGCACATACACGGCGTAGGGCGAGACGTCCTCGAAGACGCTGGCGCGCTTGCCGATGGCGTCCCAGGTCTGTCCACCCGCCTGCACGTTGACCGTGCCCGTCAGCACGACGAGACACAGCTCGCGCTTGCCCGTCTCCAGCTTCAGGGTCTCGCCGGGCGCCAGGCGGTGCGCGGCAAAGCCCACGTGCGTCCAGCCGGCGGACTCGGGCGTGACTTCGACGATGGTGGAACCGGACTTTGCCTTGAC
>NZ_FTMV01000010.1 GCF_900156175.1 Janthinobacterium sp. TND4EL3 | reverse complement strand
CCTTCGGCTTAAAAACACGCCGCTTCCCAGCGGTGTGATGCCATCATCTTCTAATTCATTGCCGGGCTCAAGACGGTGCTGGATTTACGCTTACGATACGGCCACATCAGTTCAACCAGGGACTGGCACCGGCCGTCGCCCCAAAAAAACTTAACGTAGTGTCCAAGATGGGTTGACCACTACATTTCGATGGTTCGATTCCGCGCCGGGCCACCAAGTTTCAAAGCTATTGATCCGATTGAGAAATTCCCCGAAGCTCATAAAAAATATCCAACCGGTGCAATTAGACCTGCCCACCCACGCCTTTAAACTTCTCAACAAACGCGGAAATTTTCTGGAAGACGCTTTGCTTTGTTTTCAGGAATTGCGGATTGAGCGGGCTCATCTTGGGTAAAATTGCATTGAGCTCTGTACCATTATCGCTGGCATATTCCCGCTTCAGCGAAGTGGAGATATAACGTTTGGCAGCCTCCACATTCAGGTTCTCAGTGTTGATCAGCTCTTGCGCTTCACGCTGCTGTTCCGCTTGAGCAAAGATGAAGAAAGCATCAATCACGCTGGCCTTGTCGCCAATCTTGTCCAGGTCATTCTGATTGATGAAATCAACCAGCAGGCTTTCCTTGGCACGGTTGCCAAGGCTGGCACGAATCACCCGGCGCACCTCCTCCACCAGTGAAACCTTGTCCTTGAGCCTTTTATTGTGCTCAAAAATCAGTTCCAGAATGTAGTCCAGATTAATTTCCTGCGACTTGAGAAGATCAACCTCAAATACTACGTCATCCCAGTCGATGGTCGACTTTTCCTTCTCAGCACCAGATTTTTCTCGACGCAACCAGTCCCGTACGTCATTATAGGTCGAACGGTAGTCCTGAATCTTCCGTTCGGCAGGAATCGGGATGGCTTGTAGCACCGCCAGATCGTCATCGCTCAAGTAGTGCTTGGCCTTGAACGCATCTACAGCAGCCAAGTCGGCAATGTCGATGGTTTGCAACTCCTTCAGGCTGGCGAACTCGTCATAGTTCTGCAGCACGTTTTCCACCCGTAAATACTCGCCAAACAGCTTGGCAAAGGCCTTCTTGTCAGCCTCCTTTTCAATGGCGGCAGGGTTTGGGAAGCGTGCTTCCAGTTCCTGCACCACATCCATGAAACCTCGACACGCCTCACCGGTGGCCGCATCGGTGAAGCCTTCCATGTATTCCTTATAGCTTTTCTCAAGCACGACGTTTTTGGTGTTCTTGTCACCGAACAAGGTGATGGCATCAATCGTCGCCTGCTCCAAGTCACGGAAGGTAACGACGTTGCCGAAGGTCTTGGTGGCGTCAAAGATGCGGTTGGTGCGTGAGTAAGCCTGCATCAAGCCGTGGTAGCGCAGGTTCTTGTCCACAAACAGCGTATTAAGCGTGGGAGCATCAAAGCCCGTCAGGAACATTCCCACTACAATGAGCAGATCAATTTCCTTTGCTTTGACCTGCTTGGCCAGATCTCGATAGTAGTTCTGGAAGCCGTTGCTGTCCACGCTGAAGTTGGTCTTGAACAGCGCGTTGTAGTCAGCGATGGCCGCGCTCAGGAACTCCTTGGCGCTGCTGTTCATGGCAGACACATCAAAGCTCTCGTCCTGAATGTCGCCAAGCGCGTCCTGCTCTTCATTGGCGGCGAACGAGAAGATGGTTGCCACTTTCAGCTGTTTGTCGCGACTCTTCTGCTGCTCCCTGAAGCACTCGTAATACAGCTTGGCAGCATCGACGCTGCTAACGGCAAACATGGCGTTGAAGCCCTTGTTGCCCGCGTGCAGGCGGTGCGTCTTTTGCCGGAAGTTGTTCAGGATGTACTGGGTGATCTCACGGATGCGATCAGGGTGCAGCAGGGCTTGCTTGTTCTCTGCCGCACTCAGCTTCTTGTCGTCCTTCTCGGTCTCGATGGCCTTGAACTGCGGGCGAACATCGTTGTAGTCCACTTTGAACTTGAGTACCTTTTCATCACGGATCGCATCCGTGATCACGTACGAGTGCAGCTCACGACCAAACACGCTGGCCGTGGTCTCGGCACCCAAGGCGTTCTCCGGGAAGATGGGCGTGCCGCTGAAGCCGAACTGGCAGAACTTCCTGAACTTTCTCTTCAAGTTCTTCTGGGCCTCACCAAACTGACTGCGGTGGCATTCGTCAAATATGAATACCACTTGCTTGCCGTAGATGGGCAAGTCCGACTCGCTCTTCATCAGGTTGTTGAGCTTCTGGATAGTGGTGACGACGATCTTGTTGTCGTCCTTCTCCAGGTTGCGCTTCAGGCCTGCCGTGCTATCCGAGCCATTCACGCTGTCCGGTGAAAAGCGCTGGTATTCCTTCATGGTCTGGTAGTCCAGATCCTTGCGGTCCACCACGAAGAACACCTTATCGATGAAATCCAGTTCGGTGGCCAAGCGCGCTGCCTTGAAGCTGGTCAGCGTCTTGCCGCTGCCGGTGGTGTGCCAGATGAAGCCGCCGCTTTCCGTATTGCTCCAGCTCTTGGCCTGATGGCTGCTTCTGATCTTCCACAGAATTCGCTCCGTGGCGGCAATCTGGTAAGGGCGCATCACCAGCAACGTGTTGCTGACATCGAACACAGAGAAGTGCAGCAGCACGTTGAGCAGCGTGTGCTTCTGGAAGAAGGTGGCTGTGAAGTCCTTTAAATCCTTGATCAGCGTGTTATCTGCCTTCGCCCAGTTCATGGTGAAGTCGAAACTGTTCTTGTTGCGCTGCGTGGTGTTGGCGAAGTAACGGCAGTCGGTACCATTGGAGATCACGAACAGTTGTAGGTACTTAAACAAGGAATTCTCGCTGTTGAAGCTCTCCTTGCTATAGCGGTGCACCTGGTTGAAGGCTTCACGGATTGCCACGCCGCGCTTCTTCAGCTCCACCTGTACCAGCGGCAGACCATTGACCAGAATCGTCACGTCATAACGGTTGACGTGACTGCCTTTCTGCTCAAACTGTTTGATCACCTGCACCTTGTTGCAAGCGATGTTCTTCTTATCGAGTAGGTAGATGTTCTGTATGCGACCATTGTCAAAGACAAAGTCGTGGATAAAGTCGTCGTGAATCTTGCGGGTTTTCTCGACGATGCCATCACTTGGCCTGTCCAGCCAAGTTTCCACAAACCGCAACCATTCGCTGTCTGCAAACTCCACGTTATTGAGCGCTTGCAACTGGACACGCACATTTTTTAGCAAGGCGTCGGGCGTGCACAAGCCCGGCAGGTATTCATAACCCTGGTTTTGCAAATCCTGAATAAACTCACGCTCCAGATCGCCTTCACTCTGGTAGCTGTCTGCAACTTTCCACTCTTGGGTGTATTTGTCCAAGACGATGAAATTGCTGGATTCAGCAATCGCTTTGGTGTACTCAAGCATTTTGTTCTTCCTGTTGCCAAAAGGCATGGCTGTTCTTCAGGTGGTCCAGCAACAGTTTGACTGTGGCGCGCTCTTGCGGCGTGGGCTCCGCAACTGCTTCATTGGACAGCGTACTGTGGCTAGTAAAATTGATAATTCGGCTGTAGTAAAGCTGCTTGTCATCCGGCAAGAGCTCGGACCACTTGGGGTAGCCCAAGAAGCTGGCCGTCTTTTCATAGAGATTGCGCAGCAGGGTGAAATGAAACCGCTCTACCTTACTGTCGGCAATCGCCTGCTCGATGGTCTGCAGCAAGTGCAGGTGATACGAAAATCTCTTGTTAGAATCACCATGTTTTTCAGTGAGTGCGAAGCTGCCGTCTTCGAAACGCTCCAGCATGTAGCAGGTCTTGTTATTGAACTCATTGAACAGCACGTTATAAAACAGCGGGCTGTGCGTGGTGATGATGAACTTCAGGTTGGATTGGCTGGACTTGATGAGTCCCGCCAAATTGACCGCCACCTCAATAAGGTGGTTGTCGTCCAGCGAACTTACTGGATCATCGATAAATACATATTCTAGGTCATCGAACTGCCGGACTTCACGGCCCTCAGTCTCGTCCACATTGAGGATTGAAATTACTTGATCCAGTAGCGCATAAAAAACGCTCCAGATGAAATTGCTTTCCTCGCCCTTGGAAATCTTTATGCTCCCGGATTGCTCATTGTCGCCGCGTTCTAGTGAAAAGCTGACCTCCGCAAAATCCTCGCTGAAATGGGGTGTCAGTTTATCGCTGGTGTAGCGCTGAAAATAACTTACGATGTTCCCATCTTGCCCCAAATCTTTCAGCAGAGTGAGTAACCAATCCGTGTAAGTGTTCGGCTGAATTTTCAGTTTGTGATCAGAATAACCCGCCAAATGGCTATCCCAATAGAACAAGTCCTCAGTAAAAGCGTTGTAATAAAGAATCTTGTTGCGCGGCAGCTCGGCTTGATCAGCCTCTCCCTCGTTCTCTTCTTTAGGTGCGATGAGCTGTTTGAAGTCTAGCGATAGGCGAGTTTTACCCGTGCCGTTGAAAGCATAGATCAGCTGCACCTTTGGAACAGGTATAGTCTCGTCTATAACTTTCGTTTTTTCGGAAACGGTTTTCTGAACCGTTTTAGGTGTACTGAGCTGTTGGGCAACTTCGATTAGTGTCTTTCCCATTTTATGCCTCTACCTCCTCAGGCTTGGGGAAGCTGAACAGCAAATCGCGGTAATAGGCATATTGCTTCTGGCGCAGCTCGATTTCACGGGGCAAGCCTTCGGTGTTTGAGTTGGTAAGTGCTTCGAAGTTGTCGAGGATTTCAACGATGCGAGCCTGTTCATTAATTGATGGAACTGGGACTAATCTCTTTTCAATGGAGCCCTTTCCAATGTGCATCATTGTAGATCCAGTCCCATGTTCGGACTTCACGGAATCCATATCCCATGCCAGAACATGGAAAAGATAATTTTTTAGAACCAGGCTGACGTCAGGAATAACCTTCCATATGTGATAATGGTAAATAACTTTCTTGCCGTCCCAAATCTTCGGACCAAAGGAGGCTGACCATGCATAGAGAAGATCACCATTGTCACAGTATTTATTTTCGTCAAGCTCGAGATCTGAGTAGTACCAATTTCCGTTTGTAAAAAAGTTGCCAACCCTGAGTACTGGGTACTTTCCGTTTTCCAGTAGTTCTGGCTGTTTGTATGCTCTGCCATTTATGAGGCGACAAACTTCCCCTAATGGCTTCCACTCAACCTTCCCCTTTTCAAAACTCAACAACTGGTCGCGATAGTAGTTGTATTGTTTTTTACGGACGCTCAGCTCGGTGGTCAGCTCGCTGGTCAGCTCGGTGAACGCATCCAGGATGCGGACGATTTCGGCTTGAATTTCAAGCGATTTTTTTGAGTTTTCCGGGCAAGGGACGGGAATTTTAAAATCCTTTACCTTTGCATCGGAGATGGCGGGATATGCTGATCCACTTTGATTTTTTTCAACATATTCTTTGAAATCAGCAGAAGCGATCCAATACAAGATCCACTTAGGCAATACTTCTGCTCTATTAGCGCGCAGAATGCAGTATCCGGTGCTGGCGACCTCGCTATCGTACGCATCATCAATTAGGCAATAACGCTGCTGGGCTGGGCGAGTGGTTGCAAAAATAACATCACCATTTTTAACAAGTTTTTGTGCCCTGCTCGGCGCATTGCTGCTCGTGATTTCGGAGGTTTCGATTATTGCTTTCGCTTCAATACTTACAGAAGTGAGATCAATATATTGATAAGAGCGGTTCGCCTCGCGCCACTTGATATTTGTCGTGGGTTGAGTCACGTCACCCAGCGTTTTCCATTCGACCGTCACTCCGTCAAGCAGCCTTTCGAAAAAGTTCACGTTGCTCATGCCTCCAGCTCCTCGCCCTCAATCTCGGCGACGATGGCATCAATATCCCTCCGAAGCTGGTCAATTCTGGCGACAGTGGATTTCAGCTCGGCGTTGAGCTTAGCGATGTCCACCACTTCGCGGTTGCCTTTGGCTTCGATATAGGTGCTAACCGATAGGTTGTATTCCTTGGCAACCACTTCCTCGAACGGCACCGACTTGACAAAGTGCTTGACGTTTTCCTTGCTGTCGAACACGGCCATGATTTGCTCGATATGAGAATCCAGCAGCACGTTGTTATTTGTTTCTTTCTTGAATAGCTCGCTAGCATCGATGAACTGGGTATTGGTGTCTTTCTTGTTCTTCCCCAGCACCAGAATATTCACCGCAATCGTAGTACCAAAGAACAGGTTAGGTGCGAGCGAAATGACGGTCTCGACATAGTTGTTATCAACAAGATACTGACGAATTTTCTGCTCTGCTCCTCCTCGGTAAAAAATACCAGGGAAGCAGACAATGGCTGCTCTACCTTTACTAGAAAGATAGCTGAGTGCATGCAGCACAAAGGCGAAGTCTGCCTTGGACTTTGGAGCCAATACGCCTGCGGGCGCAAAGCGGTCATCATTGATTAAGGTAGGGTCGTCCGAACCAATCCACTTCACGGAATAAGGTGGGTTAGAAACGATGGCATCGAACGGTTTGTCATCTCCAAAATGCGGATCTCGCAGTGTGTCCCCCAATTGGATGTTGAACTTGTCATAGTTGATGTTGTGCAAGAACATGTTCATCCGAGCCAAGTTATACGTGGTGTGGTTGAGTTCCTGCCCAAAAAATCCATCTTCGATGATGTGAGCGTCAAAGTGTTTTTTGGCTTGAAGCAGCAGTGAACCTGAGCCACAGGCTGGGTCGTAAATCTTGTTGACACTGGTCTGCTTGTGCATAGCAAGCTGGGCGATCAACTTAGAGACATTCTGCGGCGTGAAGAACTCGCCGCCTGACTTACCCGCGTTGGCAGCATAATTGGAGATCAAAAATTCGTAAGCATCCCCAAACAGATCAATGTGACTGTCGTCGAAAACGCCCAAATCGAGTTCGGCTACGCCTTTGAGCACAGCAGCAAGACGTGTATTCTTATCTTTGACTGTATTGCCCAGACGGTTACTTGTGGTGTCAAAGTCAGCAAATAGACCCTTGATATCTGGCTCTGAAGGATATCCGCTAGCAGACGCTTCAATGGCGGCAAAAATGGCGGCTAAGTCAGTATTCAAACGTTCGTTAGCATTGGCATTTGCTACAACAGTAACGAAAAGCTGGCTGGGGTAGATAAAATAGCCCTTAGTCTTGACAGCATCATCTTTAATTTCGTGCGAGATAACCCCATCGTCAAGCTGAGCGTAGTTGATCTCGGAATCGCCGCCCTCGATGTAGCTGGCAAAGTTTTCGCTGATAAAGCGATAGAATAAGGTCCCCAATACATATTGCTTAAAATCCCAACCGTCCACCGCGCCACGCACATCGTTGGCAATCTGCCAAATTTGACGCTGCAAGGCATCACGCTGCTGAATACTTACCATTTTAACAACCCAATCTCTGTTATTTGTCTGCGGGCATACTTTATACATCTGAACTACTTTTGAACAGTCAAATGCGGAACTCGAGACGAAGCTCGTGCTCTACTTGGTACGCGCAAGAACTAGGGCAAGCGGCGCTTTCCTCTAGCACTTGCTAGGAGTTTATGCTTACGAACTTATGATAGTCGCAAGAACGTTGTTCGGACTACCGCTTGAGCAGCACCCGATGGTTTCTGGTTCGCCTCTCGATTTCGAGCGAAAAATTCTGCCACACTAAGACACCGGAGACACACCGGAGACGCTCGAACTGAAAGTTGTGATCGAGAGGCTGTTCGAACCTCCCCCCCTCCACTCAAGGGACGGTTTTCTACGGCGCGATACATGTTTGCCATGTGGTCCATGTCCTTGAGCGCCATACCTGCCTCTTCCAGATGTTGCTTTGCCAGCCCCTCAAGATGGTCAAGAAAAGCGACAGTAATGCCTTGCCTATATCCTGTTTTACCCATCGCAACAGTAAATCGCTGATCAAACAACTCTGGGATGGCTTTGTCCAGGAGTCCGGTCAGAACGTAATTCAGCATGGGCTGGTCCTGACCTATGAAATGAGCCATGCGCCGGGCCACGATGGCAAAGGTGATCAGGTTGATGTCGACATCCAGATTCCCCTTGGCATAGGCGTCCTCGACGTAGTTGATCGTTTTAGAGTCCTTCCAGTACTGCGGCGGCTCAGTTGTGCCAAACACTTGCACGATCAAATAAACGCAGCGCAGGTTGAACGGCCCCAAGGAATTTCTGGACAGCCAAGTCCGGATCATAGGTCAGCGTCACACTCCAGACATCTTCCATTGATCTATACAGTGCATCCCATAGCGGTGCAAATTTAATCATATCATCCCGATACCGCAACTGCGCCGGAATCAAGCAGCTGTTTCCGGTCAGCGCCTTGGCCGCTTCCAGCACGGCGCGCTGCTGCATGGTGGCAATCGGCACTTCCCGGTATTTGCCGCCCTTGGTCCAGCTATCCTGCAGCCGCAGGATGTTCCCGCCATCGACGCACCCCGGCTTGATCTTGATGCTTTCCTCGCGCCGAAATCCAAACGCCGCCCGCAACTGCAAGGACGGGCGCGTATGACCATTGAGCACGAAGTGCGAATAAGCAGGTGTGAAGTTAGCTAACCGAAGGTTAGCTAACTTCACCTATCCTGCCCCGCTTCGCGCAGCGACTAAACCACAAAAATCGACGGACACAACTTCGACCAAACCATTTTTTTACAGGTACGAAAGCAAATTTAGCAGGAATGTATGCCGAAACTAGCACGGTAGTTCCGCCCTGTGCAGCGACTGAAACCCTTTAATCACCGGGTAATACCTCGGTCGAACCATTTTTTTGCAGGTACGAGAGCAGATTTAGCAGGAATGTATGCCGAAAGTAGCACGGTTGATCAGCGGCAATAGGCAGCGTCCAAGTGGGAACATTTGACATGCATCTGGGCCGACCTTGATCAATGTCAGCAACAAATTTCCATAGTCTGCTTTACGAGTTCTACACGGCAATAGCGCGCTTCTCCTCCGATGGCTGCGCCTTTCCGCGTGGACAGAAAGTGCTCCCCCTGGAGGCGGTCAAAACGATTGCTGACAGGTATTGATGGCGTGCGATGCCAGCAGTCGCATGCACATGTGGCGGCGATACAGCAACAGGACCAATAAAATCGGGGCCGCGCCAATGCATCTATCGCATGATGAATGCGCTGTCGATTGGCCAATTTTTAGCTGCTAAAGCTTCCACGAAGCCGCTCCTGTGTCCAGCCTTGATCTCACACAAAGTGCGCGGCAGGCTTGATCCAAGTGGCATGGCAGGCCGATTCTTGTTGCACCAGCGATTACGGCATTCGATACTGGACCCATGTTTTCGGAATAATGATTGCGAGCGCGTTTCCACGAAGGGCGAAGCGGTGGTAGGGCAAGGCCTGCTGCATATGCCATTCGCCCCGGTGTTGCCGCTGGCATTTTTGGTTCACGAAGGGGGACGCCATGAAACCAGCGATAGCCGAATGCCTGAAAGAGCGCCGTGTTGAACCTCGCATGGGCGAAGAGCGCTTCATCCGCCTGGGCGAAGTGCTGGCAACCTGCGGCAAGTCGCGCAGCAGCGTTTATGCAGGCATCAAGGAAGGCACCTTCCCTGCCCCCGTCAAGCTGCAGGGACGCTCCTCTGCATGGCTCAGGAGCGAGGTGCTACGCTGGATGCAAGCGTGTATCAAGGCCAGCAGACCTGCAGACACGGTATGCTCAATAATCGACACCTCATCAAGCACCAGGCCAATCAGTAACAAAGGAGCCTGAGCCAAATGAAGCTGGAGATACCGGCGGCATAGATACGCTCACCTCCGCCGCTGCGCCACCCTGGCATCCCTCATGGCCTCGATCAAATCATATTCATCCATGCCCAATTCCAGGCAGCCGAAGATGATATCGGCGCAGTAGTCATACAGCACGTCAATCACCTCGGCGGCGCGCTCTTGCTGGATTTTCTCCAGTAAGGCCAGCATGTCGCTTCGCACTCTTTCATCGGTGGAGATGCGAATCAGTGCCGGGAAGGCCAGCAGCCGCATCCGTTCCACCGCCTGCATGCCGACATGGCTTGCGCAACGCTCCACTTTTCCTGCCTTGATGGCAGGCGGGAGCGGACGGCTTCGCCGGAGCCGCTTTGGCGGGCGCATGTGGGCTGCATTGAATTCCGTGCGCGGGTCTTGGCCCTCGTCAAGCATCTGACGAGCAACTGAGCGACGGCTCCGCGCAAGGTCCAGTGATACCTCCGGGTAGTGGCCGAACGTCAACGTATCTTCCTTTTTATTTAGCTGACGAAATTTCATGCGCCACACCTTGGTTCCGGTCGGCATGACGTTGAGATAAAGCCCTAAGCCATCGAACAACTTGCGCGGCTTGCTTCGAGGTTCCGCCTGGGCCACTTGTTGTTCGGTAAGGGGAGCAATAAGTTTTGCCATAGCAGCCTCCATTAACGATGCGGCACTGGCCACGCCAGTTCAAGCGACCCATGATGGCCTGGCTGCGGCGTATCGCCGCGTTCCACGGCCTCCAGGTAATCAGCCCACTCCTGCATCATCTTGCGGCGCTCCGCCAGGAACTGGGCGCGGTCGTAGGCGCTGGCCACCTTGTCCTTGGGCGCGTGCGCCAGCTGGCGGTCCACCACTTCATGGCGGTAGCCCAGGCGCTCCTTGATGGTGCTCATGGCCAGCGCCCGGAAGCCGTGGCCCGTCATGCGGCCCTTGTAGCCCATGCGGTCCAGCGCCACCAGCAGCGTGTTGTTGCTCAGCGGCTTGTCGTGGTCGCGCTGGTTTGGAAACAGGTACGTGCCGCGGCCCGTGATGGTGTGCAGCTGGCGCAGCAAGGCCAGCGCCTGGCGCGAAAGGCAGACGTGGTGATTGGTCGTGTCGGGGTTGACGGTCAGCTTGCCGCGCTTCATGCGCTGCCAGGGAATGATCCACTCGCCCTTCTCCAGATCGACTTCGTTCCATGGCGTCTCTATCAGTTCGCTGGTGCGCACGAAGACCAGCAGCATCAGGCGCAGCGCGATGCGCGTCGGCTCGAACATGCGCGCCTCGTTGCGCGCCAGCGCGTCCAGGAAGGCGGGTAATTCATCGGCGTCGATGGCGGCGTAGTGCGAGGCGCGCTTGGTCTTCAGGACGTCCTTCATGTCCACCACCAAGTTGCGGTCGGCCAGGCCGCACTGGATGGCGTAGCTGAATATCTGCGAGCAGACGGCTTTCAGGCGATGCGCAATCTCGGTCGCGCCGCGCGCCTCGATCTTGCGCAGCGTGGCAATCAGTTCGCGGTGCCGGATTTCCGTGATCGGCCGGTCGCCGATGCTTGGGAAAATATCGGCTTCCAAGCGCTGCAGCATGTTCTTGGCAGTACGCTCGCTCCATGTCGGCACCTTGTTCGCGTACCACTCGCGGGCGATTTTCTCGAAGGTATTGGATGCTTTTTCGGCGGCGAGCCGCCTGGCGTCGTCGCGATGCTTGCCAGGGTCGATTCCCTGCAGCTGCAAGCGGCGCGCCTCCGTGCGCTTTTCACGCGCCACCATGATCGAAATTTCCGGATAAGGTCCGAAGGTCAGCGTATTTTCCTTGCCGTTCGATTGACGGAATTTCATCCGCCAGATCCGCGAACCGCTGGGCATCACTTCAACGTACAGGCCACCACCATCGAACAGCTTGTATGACTTTTGCCTGGGCTTGGCATTCTTGACCTGGAGTTCGGTCAGGGGAGGGATAATCTTTGCCATGGCTGGTCTCCTCAGCATATGCGTCAGAAATCACTTTAGACCGGCGAATCAGGGCTTGGTTCGAGACATAGGGTAAGCTCATCTGTAATCCAGCCCCGATTTTTACTGGCTGCAGCTGGACAGTACTGGACGCCAGAATACAAAAAAACCGCTTTAGCACGGGCTAAAACGGTTTTTTGTGGACGTTCTTGGACTTCCTTGAACTGGCCAATTTGTATCCTTGGCGGAGAGAGGGGGATACGTACCACCCTCATCCTAAGCTCTTGATTACAAATACTATTTTTCTTGTCAGCGTTAAAGTGTCCCAGAAATTCCGGTACCCCTTGTTGTGACCCCTGCATCGTGCCCAAGAGAGCACTCCGTGTCAACCGATTTGAGTCCGACTTTGGGATTCAAATTGCGGATGTGGCTTAGGCTGTCTTCTTTAATTTCCCGGAGGACACAGACGAGCTGGTCCATTTTTGCCTGCGGCACCTTCAATTTAGGATGCTTTCTTTTTATGCCTGCTTTATTTTCGTAGAAAATGAAGTAGGAGCTCCCAGCCGGGCCCAGGGGTTTACGGTTTTAACGCGAGGCAGTACGTCAAGAAATTAATACTTAAAAATTTCAAGATGAAAATTTTAATGATAGTGAAGCGAGAAATATGATAAAAATAAGTGAAGCTATGTCAATTGTATGGGTTTGATTTTAAGCCCCCGCTAGGACCTCCGGTAGGACCGCACTTCTGACCGAAGGGAAGAAGTATAGTCGGTCACTAAACAAAAGAAATACTATTGATATTTCATTTTTATTTAGTAAGATAAAGGCATAACAACAAGAATAATTATGCCATATCAATTTATACATTATGAAGGTTACGGGCGGGAAGGCTCAACCCAAACAAAAACAGTTACCAAGAAAAATGGCGACAAAATAACTACTACAAAAACAGTTAGAAGCCTCCTTGAAATTCTTGAAGAACAAGAGCGACTTGAAGAAGCTTGCCCACATGTAAAAGAGCCAAGAAAACCCGGAATATTATATGGTGTCTCTCCGCTTGAAGTTTTAACACTTGCCGAAAAATGGGCAGAAACTGCTACGGATGCCAGGGGGCATAAGTTAAGAAAAGACGGTAATGTTTGTTTGGTAGGTGTTATTTCTTTACCCAGAGATATGGAAGATGACTTTCCAAAATTTGCCGAAGATAGTCTTATTTGGTTAAAAGAAAAATTTGGAGATAGATTAAAAAGTGTAATAGTTCACGATGATGAGGCTCATCCTCATCTACATTTTTCTGTCGTGCCTCGGGTTGGAGAAAGATTTGATGACATACACGAAGGGATAAAAGCTAAAAATAATGCAAAAAAAGATGGACAGAAAGCAGGTTCTCAAAATCTTGCTTACATAGGTGCAATGAGAGAAATGCAGGACGATTTTTCCAAACAAGTAGCAATGAAAAACGGCTTGACTAGATTGGGGCCTGCTCGTCGTCGTTTGAGTCGTGGACAATGGCAAGCAGAACAGGCTCAGGCTCGTTTTTTTGCCGATGCCAAGGCGCAGCACAAGGCAGCCAGAAAAAATGGCTATAAAGTGGGTTTAAAGCAGGCAGAAGAGGAAAGCAAGGAACTGGGTGCTAAGGTTGGGAATTGGTTAGCTGGTGCCTTGGGTGGTTTTCATAAGCCAACTACCCAAGCAATGGAACAGATGGAAAAAACCAAACAGGAAGCAGAGAAGAAAAAGAAAAAAGCTGATGCCTATGCGAAGCAAGCAAAAGAGTGGGCAGATAAAAGAGTTTCCATCGTTGGCAATCAAATTACTGTAGAAAAGTCAAAAACTTTGGAATTGGAAAAAGATTTAGATAAAGTTGAAGAAAAAAATAAAGATATGTTTAAAGTAATTAATTGGTATGAGAAAAATTTTGGCAAAGCTCCTGACAATTTACCAAAAATAAAATAATTTTCGCCGTTTCCTTTTTTATTTACTATCGTAAATCTCTTACCAGTTATTCTTTGCTTGTGTACTATTAATATACTTTCTCATGTACTATTAATATATATTCTGTACAGTACAATAAATACCAGTCTTTTCCCTTCTTATGTGCTCCTTCGCTTTGCTCAGTCACTACTAAGAAGGGAAAAGACTCCCTTACCAAAAAATTAAAAATTTTTAAGCGGGTATCATTTCCCTTAATGTTTCACTACATATCGGGACAGAAGATTGTTAATAACTTCTGTTTAGTCCATTCACCATAATAACACGGCTTAAACTTGGTTGGACCTTTAGACTCTCAATGTGGCTTTGTTTAAATCTCATTCTAGCCTACTTCACTATATTAATAGTGTCGCTACCTGTTTGGGGGGATTTACAGTTATCAGATATTATCTGAATATTTTTAACCTGCCTTCATACAAACCATTCACATTAGCAATGTTTCGAATCGAGGGAATTAACCGACGCATAAAAAAATTGCCTTATTTACCAAACAAGACAATGAATATATTTTTTCGATTATTGACAATTTACATTTAATAAATTATTATATTTCTGTTGTTTGGTGGTATACATATATTTCAATTTTTTTAATTGTCAATAGGCGTACGGTTAGAAACCAGGTGGTGCTGAATCTAACAGAATAAAAAGGCTAGTCGATGACTAGCCTTTTTTATAGTATAGAAATTTTACTGATATTTTTCCATCTTTCTTTTTTTATACTCTTTCATGTGACGAGTCGTTAAGCTTACTCGAACATAACGGCTTGAAGAACCGTCCAATACCGCAGAAAAATAACCAGCAGATGAGATGATTTCACTTATACCTTTACTGCTTTGCGGAATTCTTAAACAAGTATTATTGCACCTAATAGAAGTAGCTTGAAGCTCGTCCAAAAACTCTTTCTTACTAACAAAATTATGTTCACCACTATCGGTCAAACTTCTTAATTTCATCGCATAATTTTTATCAAAGAAATTTTTTTGAGATTCTAAAATTGCATCCGTATCAATATTCGGAAAGGAGAACCAGAATCTGTCTAACTGTATAATATTACCCAATTCATCTAACTGTATAGAAGTTAAAATTTTCCCCTCGGCGGGATATTCCCAAACGGTATATACTTTGGCTCCAGTATCAGAATCAATTTTATTGTATTTTAGTCCTTGTGGCCCACTTTCTTTTAGATTTATTCCAAAAATAATACCATCGTTCTCTTGTTGGTAATTATCAAATTTATCGCCAGCCATTTTTTCAATTGTTTTTTCTGAGTGCTGATATTTTGGAGCAGCACAGCCACCCAAAACAAACAAAACAAAAACTAAAATTATTTTCATCTGCAATTTTCCGTTTAATATTATCGGTTCATTTGGAGCGGAGTTGCTGTTTAAATCCTCTATTGCCGCGTGAGATTTCCTGCCCTTTTCTATCAGTAGTTACGATTGATGCATTGACTATATTTTTATAATTATTTTCCACTTTATACTCAAAAGAAACTATATCATTCTTATATATCCACTGTTGAGAACCCAATGCGAGAAAACTATATTCTTCTCCATCTACTTCTATAACATGCGAATGTAATGCATTTGTATTTCCTCCTCGACTAGGAGGGCGGTAATTTTCTTTCAAAAACATTTTGTAGCTAGATATTTTTTTTCTTTCAACGAAAAATTTCTCCATAAATCCCTCCGTTTGGCTGCAATTAATAATTTTTTTATTTGCCACATTCAGCTTATCGATTTTATTAAGTTTTACTTGGCTTGCCGTTTAGCACGATTATCCCTTGCTTGTTTGTGAATAAACCGTTTAGCAGTGGCACTACATTCCTTCACTAGAATTTTATCAAAAAAACCGGCAATGTATTTTAACCGTGAGAAGTCAATATATGGATAATCCAACTTATTGGCAACATTCTCTAAGAGGAATGGAAGCTTGTGAGGTTCTGAGTAAGTTGCCGAATTAATCGTGTCATGCTCGTGACCGATAAACTGGCAACGATTTTCTTCTGGTACACCATTATGCTTCAATCTATTGTTTGATGTGCTACGAAATGAGTGAAAAGTTTTTTGTGGATCTTTAATACCTAAAGTATCCAGATAGGAACCCCATCGTTCGCTTGTTCTTCCACCATAAGAGCCGAATTTGTCGGGTGCTAAATATGGAAATAGTTTTTTACCGTGTTGGCTTGCATCATTGACATATTCTAAAAATCCACAATCAATGAGTGTAGGGTGAAGAGGAATAAGGCGAGTAGATGCCATCGTTTTAACTGACTTGTCACCTTCATTATTAATTGAAAGAGCCCACACTTCACCGTGTTTCTGTATATCAGTAATATCAATTTGAGATAGTTCGGAAACCCGACCACCAGTAAAAAGCCCCAGCATTGGGAGCCAAAAATCGGCTGGCTGTTTTGCTTTGATGAGCAAATCAGTTTGAAAAATTGACTTTAATTCTACATCTGTAAATGGTTTGTAGCTACTGGTAGAAGCTGATTTTTTAGCATCTTGCTTAGTAAATACCTTGTGACCACGGCTAACTAATATCTGTCCTTCTGGCAAAACACCAATGGACTGGGCAAGCTCAAAAAGCCCACTGATGGCAGCCAAATACTTTTGTGTTACGGTCTTAGGTGCAATACCTGATGCTAACAAATCATCAATGAAATCCGCGAGGTCCGCACGAGTAATACTATGAACAGGAATATGTTTTTTCTTTTTCCTAAGCTCAAGCCATTCTACAAACTTGCGATGATAGTTGCCATATTCATAGAGAGTTTTTTCACTAAGCTTGGCTTTTTTTCGTGTGGCAAATCTAGGTACCATTTCTTGAATGGTGGTTCCTCCGTCCTCATTGGAACTCGGTTGCTGCGCTGCTACGACTGGAACGGTTTGGGGTACTGGGCTTGCTATCAGTTGAGCCAAAGCCTCTGGCGACAGGTTCAGTGCCTTGAGGATATGAATAGCACGGCTTGCATCATCATCGTTATTAATATTACGAAGACTAATACCACCGACATCAATATCAAGGTTGCGGGTGTCAGGTGATGGCATTGTGAAAAATGCCTCAATTTCTTGCTGTGGCAATCCAGATAGTTCTGCCAACTGCTCACGATTGACACGGTGCAGCAGGTTCAACAAAAAATCACTGTCAAGACCTTGAGCAATACTTGTAGCTGTGTTGAGGTAGTTGGTCGCCATTGCCTGCTCTTTCTTGTGAGTCTGAGCAGCCATTATCCCAGATAGGCACATAGCTTTGAAGCGAGCTTCTTGGGAATTCTTCGTACGGAGTGAGATCCGTTTTTCCTTGGTGGCGGCGCCGACTCTGAAAGTCAGGCGGAAGTAGAAGACCCCATGACGGGATTTTGCGAGGTGTGAAGGCAGTTTCAAGATAGATTTCCCAGAGTTATGGGACACCGTCTTGGGACACCTTTGTCGTTGCACAAGTAAAAAAGCCCTTGAATAATCAAGGGCTTAGTAGTTCTTGGCGGAGAGAGGGGGATTCGAACCCCCGATAGGCTATGAACCTATACACGCTTTCCAGGCGTGCGACTTCAACCACTCATCCACCTCTCCTGCAGGCAATGCGTCGACTTGCTCGCACTGCGTACTATTTCTCGCTTGTCGCGAAGCCGCAGATTATAGCAAAGATTCTACGGACTGCCAAAGTTATTTACCGTGGGGTAAAACCATTGACTGACCAGAATTGGTTTCAGATGTTCTCAAGTCCCCAGTAAAGGCTGGGGTCAGACCCGGCGGGTCTGACCCCGGATGTTGCTTGGGGATATTACGACGCTTCCTTCAACTGCTCCAGAATCGCCGGGTTTTCCAGCGTCGACACGTCTTGCGTGATCGTCTCGCCCTTGGCCAGTACGCGCAGCAGGCGGCGCATGATTTTGCCGGAGCGGGTTTTCGGCAGGTTGTCGCCGAAACGGATTTCCTTCGGTTTCGCGATCGGGCCGATTTCCTTGCCGACCCAGTTGCGCAGCTCCAGGGCCAGCTTCTTGGCTTCCTCGCCGGTCGGACGCGCCTGCTTGAGCACCACGAAGGCGCAGATCGATTCGCCTGTCGTGTCGTCCGGACGGCCGACTACCGCCGCTTCGGCCACCAGCGGGTTGGCCACCAGCGCCGATTCGATTTCCATCGTGCCCATGCGGTGGCCCGACACGTTCAGCACGTCATCGATGCGGCCCGTGATGGTGAAGTAGCCCGTGTCCTTGTTGCGGATGGCGCCGTCGCCTGCCAGGTACATCTTGCCGCCCAGCTCTTCCGGGAAGTAGCTGGACTTGAAGCGCTCGGGGTTGTTCCAGATCGTGCGGATCATCGATGGCCATGGACGTTTTACTACCAGAATACCGCCCTGGCCGTTCGGCACGTCCTGGCCCGCTTCGTCGACGATGGCGGCCATGATGCCCGGCAATGGCAGGGTGCAGGAACCGGGGACCATCGGCGTGGCGCCCGGCAATGGCGTGATCATGTGGCCGCCCGTTTCCGTTTGCCAGAAGGTATCGACAATCGGGCATTTCTCGGCGCCGATATGCTTGTAGTACCACATCCACGCTTCCGGATTGATCGGCTCGCCAACCGTGCCCAGCAGGCGCAAGCTCGTCAAGTCGTAGTTGCTTGGATGCACTTTCGGGTCCACGTCGGCCGCCTTGATCAGCGAACGGATGGCCGTGGGCGCCGTGTAGAAGATGCTGACGTTGTGTTTCTTGATGGTTTCCCAGAAACGGCCCGCGTTCGGGTAGGTCGGGATGCCTTCGAACACCACTTGCGTGGCGCCCACGGCCATCGGGCCGTAGGCGATATAGCTGTGGCCCGTCACCCAGCCGATGTCGGCCGTGCACCAGAAGACGTCGTCCGGCTTGATGTCGAAACTCCACTTCATCGTCAGCGCGGCCCACAGCAGGTAGCCGCCGCTCGAATGCTGCACGCCCTTCGGCGTGCCCGTCGAACCAGATGTGTACAGGATGAACAGTGGATGTTCGGCATCGACCCATTCCGGCTCGCATTGCGCGCTCTGGCCTTCGACCAGGTCGTGCAGCCAGATGTCGCGGCCGGCCACCATCGGCAGGTCGCTGCCGGTGCGTTTGTACACGATGACGTTTTTCACGGAATCGCAGCCGCCCAGCGCCAGCGCTTCGTCGACGATGGATTTCAATGGCAGCTTCTTGCCGCCGCGCAATTGCTCGTCGCCCGTGATGACGGCGACGGCGCCCGCGTCGATGATGCGTTCCTGCAGGGATTTCGCCGAGAAGCCGCCGAACACGACGGAATGGGTGGCGCCGATGCGCGCGCAGGCTTGCATGGCGGCAACGCCTTCGACGGACATCGACATATAGATGATGACGCGGTCGCCCTTGGCGATACCCTTGGATTTCAGGCCGTTGGCGAACTTGCAGACTTTTTCGTGCAGCTCTTTATAGGTTGCCTTGGTGACGGTGCCGTCGTCCGCTTCGAAGATGATGGCCGTCTTGTCGCCCAGGCCATTTTCGATGTTGCGGTCCAGGCAGTTATACGACACGTTCAGCTGGCCGTCTTCGAACCATTTGTAGAATGGCGCGTTGTCTTCGTTCAGGGTGCGGGTGAACGGCTTTTTCCAGCTCAGGTTCTCGCGCGCCAGCCTGGCCCAGAAGCCTTCGTAGTCGGTTTCCGCCTCTTTCACCATGGCGTGATACGCCGCCATGCCGGAAATGGTGGCTTGGGCGGCAAATGCCGCCGACGGCTCGAATACGCGCGACTCTTCCGGTCCCTGCTGCTGCGTGCCCTGCCCTTGGTTGTCTGTAGCGGTCATGCTAGTCTCCAGTGTAGTAATTGTTTGCTAACACGATAGGCCCTGTGTCTTACGGACGCCTTACATGTCGCGTTTATGCAGCGTTTACCCTTATCCATGCTAACCATAATCGCCTTCGGCGATGGGCGTCAAGGGCGTACTGTGCAGTATTTTCAATGGGGAAATGCCCGGTACGCCGAAGGTTCAATACCACTTTGTGTTTCATCAAACCCAATATTCCAGAACCAGGCCATGCGCAGTGATCAGTAGCAAGTGTAAAATGTCGGGCATGCCAGAAATTGGTATTTACTCCCCCAGGAACCCCCACATGATCGACCACCAATCACCGTCTGCCAAACATACCAGGCTGCACCCGCTGTCCGCCTTCATCTTCATGTCGCGCTGGCTGCAGTTGCCACTGTACCTGGGCCTGATCCTCGCACAATGCGTCTACGTATTTCATTTCTGGGTGGAATTATCCGACCTGATCGGCGCCGTGTTCGGCAATGACGCAGCCCTGCAGCACGTCCTGACGGCCGTGGCCGTACCGGGCGGCGCCCTGCCGACCAAGCTGAACGAAGCGACCATCATGCTGGTGGTATTAGGCCTGATTGACGTGGTCATGATCTCGAACCTCTTGATCATGGTCATTATCGGCGGCTATGAAACCTTCGTGTCGCGCATGCACCTCGATGACCACCCAGACCAGCCGGAATGGCTGTCGCATGTGAATGCGTCCGTGCTGAAGACGAAACTGGCGATGGCCATCATCGGCATTTCGTCCATCCACCTGCTGAAGACCTTCATCAACGCGAACTCGTACAAGATCGAAGTGATCATCGCGCAAACGGTGATACACATGGTCTTCATCCTGTCGGCGATGGCGATTGCCTACACGGACCGCATCATGACCGTGACGCAGAACCAGGCAAGAGCACCCCATTAACAAGAAGCCCATGGCTGCCAGCGGCGGCCATGGGCTTTTGTCATTCCAATGCAGTAACTAGTATTAGTAAAGAGTCTTACCCTTCTTATCTACCGCGAGAACACCATGACTGTCATAAAGCAAGAAGACCTGATCGAATCCGTCGCCGCAGCGTTGCAGTACATTAGCTACTACCACCCTGCTGATTACATCGAGCACCTGGCGCGCGCCTACGAGTCCGAGCAAAGCCCGGCGGCAAAGGATGCGATTGCGCAAATCCTGACCAACTCGCGCATGTGCGCGGAAGGCAAGCGTCCGATCTGCCAGGACACGGGCATCGTCAACGTCTTCCTGAAAATCGGCATGGGCGTGCGCTTCGAAGGCTTCAGCGGCACCGTCACCGACGCCGTCAACGAAGGCGTGCGCCGCGCGTACAACTTCGACGACAACAAGCTGCGCGCCTCCATTGTGGCCGACCCGCATTTCGACCGCAAGAACACCAAGGACAACACGCCAGCCGTCGTGCACATGGAACTGGTCGAAGGCAATACCGTCGACGTGAAAGTCGCTGCCAAGGGCGGCGGTTCGGAAAACAAATCCAAGATGATCATGATGAACCCGTCCGATTCGCTGGTGGACTGGGTCATGAAAACCGTGCCGACCATGGGCGCCGGCTGGTGCCCGCCTGGCATGCTGGGCATCGGCATCGGCGGCACGGCCGAAAAAGCCATGCTGATGGCAAAAGAAGTGTTGATGGAAGACATCGACATGTTTGAGCTGAAACAACGCGGCCCGCAGAATAAACTGGAAGAATTGCGTATCGAGCTGTGCGACAAGATCAACTCGCTGGGCATCGGCGCGCAAGGCCTGGGCGGCCTGACGACCGTGCTCGACGTGAAGATCATGATGCACCCGACGCACGCCGCGTCGAAGCCGGTCGCCATGATCCCGAACTGCGCCGCCACGCGCCACGGCCACTTCGTACTGGACGGCTCCGGCCCTGCCTACATGACGCCGCCGTCGCTGTCGTCGTGGCCGGAAGTGCACTGGACGCCGGACACGGAAAAATCCAAGCGCGTCGACCTGAACACCCTGACGAAAGAAGAAGTCGCTTCGTGGACGCCGGGCCAGACCTTGCTGTTGAACGGCAAGATGCTGACGGGCCGCGACGCCGCGCATAAACGCATCCAGGACATGCTGGCCAAGGGCGAAGAGTTGCCGGTCGATTTCAAGAACCGCGTGATCTACTACGTCGGCCCCGTCGACCCGGTGCGCGACGAAGCCGTCGGCCCGGCCGGTCCGACGACCGCCACGCGCATGGACAAGTTCACCGACATGATGCTGGAAAAGACGGGCCTGATCGCCATGATCGGCAAGGCCGAACGCGGCCCTGTCGCCATCGAATCGATCCAGAAGCACCAGTCGGCTTACCTGATGGCCGTGGGCGGCGCCGCCTACCTGGTGTCGAAAGCCATCAAGCACGCCAAGGTGCTGGGCTTTGCCGACATGGGCATGGAAGCGATCTACGAATTCGACGTGGTCGACATGCCGGTAACGGTGGCCGTCGATGCGAAGGGCACGTCGGTGCACAACACGGGCCCGAAAGAGTGGCAGGCGAAGATCGAGCAACTCAATAGCGTCAGCAAGATTCCCGTGACGGTTGCTTAAACAAGCTCTACCATAGACGCCGCGCGGCAATACCAGCGCGGCGTTTTTTTATCTTCAACGGTTCCCTATGACTTTTACTGCAAGCACTGCCCGCCCAGACGCGCCCATCGGCATTTTTGACTCCGGAGTGGGCGGCCTGTCGGTGTTGCGCCATATCCGCGCGCAGCTGCCGCAGGAAGATTTGATTTACTTTGCCGATTCCGCCTACGCCCCGTATGGCGACAAGACGGAAGAACAAGTCATCACCCGTTCGCTGGCGATCACCGCCTTTCTATTGCAGCAAGGCGCGAAGGCACTGGTGGTGGCATGCAACACGGCCACCATCGCCGCCATCAAGGCGCTGCGCGCGCGCTACCCCGACCTGCCCATCGTCGGCGTCGAACCGGGCCTGAAACCGGCAGCCGCCATCAGCCGCAACGGCAAGATCGCCGTGCTGGCCACGGAACGCGCCTTGCGCGGCGACAAACTGCTGGCGCTGCGCGAACAGGTGAGCGCCGCCACGGGCGCCACCTTCATCCTGCAGCCCTGCATCGGCCTGGCCGACCGCATCGAGCAATGCGAGCTGGGCAACGACCCGCTGGACGCCACCAGCGCCATGCTCGAGCGCTACATCGCCCCCATGCTGGCGCAAGGCGTCGACACCCTCGTGCTCGGATGCACCCACTACCCGTTCGTGCAGGACGCCATCGAGCGCACGGTGCGCGCGCATACGCAGGAAACGATCACCCTGGTCGATACGGGCGACGCCGTGGCGCGCCAGCTGGCCCGCCTGCTCGACGCGGCAAGCTTGCGCCGCATCAACAACGACGACGCGCCGCGGCTGCAGGGCTACACGACGGCCAAGGTCGAGTCCCTTACGCAAGCCTTCGCCGGTTTGCTCGACTTGCATCCACCCGTCGCGCACCTGTCCGTGTGAGGAAAAACGGGGGTTTTCAGGCAATCTTTCGATTATTTGAAAAAGACTGCATTTAGATTTGCCACTTTGCCGAGTTCTTTGTATAATTCGGCACCTGTTCAGCAAAACAGCTAAACAGGCAAGTAAGACAGTGGTGGCTGTAGCTCAGTTGGTAGAGTCCAGGATTGTGATTCCTGTTGTCGTGGGTTCGAGCCCCATCAGCCACCCCAAAGAACACCGAAAATGCGCGCAAGGTCTTGATTTCCTTAGGAATCAAGACCTTTTTCGTTTAGGGCTAAACATCGGTTGCAACACAGTCTGTCACCCAACCTAAGGAACAGACCATGAAAGCAATCTCTGAAAATCTCTATCGATGCGGTAAGAGTGGAACACTCTATGTGCGCCGCCGTATCCCTGCCAGCCTCCGTGCTGCCTACCCAGCTCATCAAGAGCACATCGCGCGCAGTCTTCACACATCAGACGTACGCAATGTAAAAGAGCGGGCGAGGGCCGAACTTACCCGTATAGACATCGAGTTTCACCAAAAGCGTCAAGAACTCGACCTAAGTCGCGCGTCACTGAACCCAAAGCAAGTCTCCAAGCTAGAAGACGAGCAACTTCAAAGCGTCGTCTTTCTACGTTCGGTCATCGAGACGCTGGACCATCAACTTGCACGCCAACGCGGCGAGCTCGTCGACACAGGCAAGGTCGCCCCTGCGACCACTCACCCGTTGCACCTCATTGCACCCGAGCGCACCCCAGAAAATTCACAGGCGCCAACGTGGGAAAAGGTCTTTGTGACTTGGCGCGACTATGTTCAGGACCGTCCTATGCCGACCACCATCGCGTCCCAAACGCCGTGGCGCGCCCTCGAATGTTTCGAAAAAGGCAACAATGTACACACACCCGGCGAGGTCACACCTGAGCTGATGACGGCGTTCGCGCATTCCATGCTTGACCGGGGATTGCAGGTTGTGACCATCAACGAGCGCATTTCAAAGGTTCGCGCAATTTATCGAATTGCCGTCGGTAAACACGTTCTCAAGATGAATCCCGCTGGCAATACGCTCGGCTTCAAGGAAAGCGGCGTGAAGAAACGCAAGAAACGCCGTTTGCCTTTCGATACCGCGGACCTCACGACCTTGTTCTCCTCGGAGGTCTTCACTCAGCATAAGCGGTCAAGGGGGCAAGCCGGCGATGAGCCGTATAGGCACAGCGGATTTATGCCCGCCAAATTTGGCATTCCTGACCACTGTGCACCGGCCACTGAATTGGTTAAACTGTAACTTTTCGTTTGAACGCGCCCGGCCAGGCACGCACTCAACACTAGGACGTTGACATGAAATTTGAGCAGTATGATGTGGTCAGGCTGAAGGGGTTGCATATGCAGGTGCGTGACCATGCTGACGAATTTAATCTCCGGCTGCCCGTAGCCGGTGATGTCGCAACCATCGTTGAGGTTTATTCAAAGCCGCCCGGCTACGTACTGGAGTGCAGTGACAGGACCGGAATTACGCAGTGGTTGATTGCGTTTGGGCCTGATGATGTCGAGCTAGAATTAGTCGAGTAACCTAGTAGCCAAGAGCGGCCTCCCCTATATTGATAGGAGAATTTTGATTTCTAACCGTCGTTTGGTCAACGTTCCCCGAATTCGCCAAAGCGAACTCGCTGCTAAGTTTGCATGGCTATCCAGCGTTCATGAAAATGAGAAGCGCGAAGACGTTCAAATCCTTTCGGTCTCCGTATTTGACCACTGGCTTTCACGGGAGGACTCATGCAAGCTGCTCGAAAATGTTTCCGCCGAAGAGCAAGCTCGCCGGGACGGGCTTCTTCGAGGTTTTTGTCAAAAGATTATAAGCAATACCGAAGTCTTGTCCTTCGCTATGCGCGGTCGCCTTAAGAACAGGCCGGTCTTCCGAACGTTCAAATCAAAATCGCTGCTAGAAAATTACTGTATGCCAAAAGGCGGAAAATCGTTAAGGCACCGTCACTTCCATGTCGTTCTGCCAGAATTGGGATGCGCGTTCTACGAAAGCTGGGATGACACTTACCATTTCTTCTTTGCTTCGCCAGGAATAGAGAATGCAGCCCGCGACTGGGCGATGCAAAGCGGCGTGTATCTCTTGGATTAGGCCGTGAAAGCGGCAAAAACATCTCAATGGATGAAAAAATAATGCCTGCAAATCTACATGTCGAGGTTGAAAAAGTGCGGGCGTGGCTCACCACGAACCGCTGGGTTGACCAGTATGACGGTTGGTGGAGTGATGGCGGCGTTGTTAGCGCCCTCCAACATTTCTTGGCAAGTGTTCAGCCGCAAGACTGGTCTGCTGACGACGTTACAGATTTGCTCTACCTTTTGGAACAATCCAGCACCGACTACATCGCCGAACTGGTCACCAAGAACGAGCCGATGACGTTAGCGATAGCCAGGCACTCTCTCGCGAGAGGTTGCGTTGCGGGCGACGACCTCGCCGAACAACTAGGATATTGCATCCAGCATCGCGATGAGGCTGAAGCCTTGCTAATCGAATTCATGCGAGACGGGCACGAGCGCACGCGGCGGCTCGCTTTGCTTTCACTGGCAGAGCTGCAATCGACTGCAGTTCCAACGCTTGCTGTGGCCGCTTGGGATTCCGGCGATGAGTACCCGAGAATGGGTGCGCTGTCCGCACTCAAGTCTATCGGCTCGGAACTATTCCCTGTATACCTTTCGCGAGCGCTAGAGGACGGACGAGAAAACTTACTATCGCTAGCACGCAAGTACGCTGATGAGTTGGCGAAGGAAAATCGACTGCCATGAGTTCGCCCGTCGCCCCCTACGCCTTGAATCTAGCGCTCTACTTCCTATGAATCTAATCCTTGAAAAGTCCGAACAAGTTCGCTACTTCACAAACATGAGGGATATATTTGCGGCGGCGGGAATCGTACCTCAGAGTTACGACTGGTACGTCAGCGATATCGAGACAAATTTCACTCCCGACGGATTCTCTTCAGCAGACCAATGGATGCGAGGGGAAGAACTGGCATCATTGGTCCAAGAGCATGAAATTCAGTTTATCTGGGCGGTCTTCAGCGCGGTACCGATTGGATTTCGTTCGACAGTATCGGCCGTTCCCTATGTCGAAGGGAATCCTGATTACTGGAATGGAAAGGACGCAACGCCTCAGCTGGACGGCGCCCTTTTTGAAATTGCTTGCTGGGACAGCAGTGCAACGATTCTGATAAATCTCCCAGCTGAGGCCCAGCGTCGGTTCATTGCCGCCTATTCGGATACACGGCCATTGAGTAAAGCAAGAAGGTAATAGTAGGGCAATTCGAACTTGCATTTTCGGCAACAATGGCTTGCAGATTCGTGCAACTTGTAACACAATGCGCCACACAGAACTGTGTTTCAACAGCCTTACCGCCTTGAGGGCATTGGGGTTCTTGAGTGGCCAGTGGTCCCCCATCAGCCACCCCACAGAATTAGCGGTAAATAAAAGGGTTACATGCTTCGGCTTGTAACCCTTTTTTCATTTCCGCGCACAAGCATGAGGCAGCTGCAGCCCTCGCCTGCGCAGCATGCCAGGCAAATGCATCAGCTAACAAAGCCAGCCTGCGCGCGGCAGTCAAACTTGATGTATACGCTTGATTCTCCGTATCCCAAAGAATGCACTGGTATATGTGAAAAGCATCCATACCACCGCCACGTTCGATGACTGGTTCAGCAAGCTGAAGGATCGGAAAGCTTTTTCCGCATTCAGGCTCGTATCGATCGTGCCGAAGATGGCAACTTCGGCGATTGCAAGCCTGTCGATGGCGGTGTTTCGGAAATGCGAATTGATTGTGGTCCCGGTTACCGTGTTTATTTCATCCAGCGTCGCATGGAAATAATCATCCTTCTCGCTGGCGGCGACAAATCAACGCAAGCGAAAGATATCAAAACGGCGCAGCAGCTCGCGCAAACACTCCAGGAGGTCTGATGGCACAAAAGCTCAACAAGTGGGATAGCGCACAGCACCTCAAAACCGAAGAGGATATCGTCGCCTACTTTGAAGCTTGCCTGGAAGAAGCTGGCGACGACGCATCCTTCATCGCCAAAGCGCTTGGCAATATTGCCAAGGCGCGTGGCATGACGCAACTTGCCAAAGACACGGGATTGGGACGGGAAAGTTTGTACAAGGCGCTGTCCGGCGAAGGCAATCCGAGCTTCGACACCATTTTAAAGGTGACGCATGCACTCGGTTTGCAATTCCGCGCCGCAGCGCTGGACACTTGACCACTCATCCACCAGGGCAAGGGAAAACCTATCCCGCCAGCACCGACTGCACCGTCGTCGCCAGGTCTTCCATGCGCACGGGCTTGACGAGGAAGTGGCGGAAGCCGACGGCCAGCGCGTCGTCCATGTACATGGGCAGGCTGTGGCCGGTGACGGCGATCAGCACGGCATTGGCCGTGTCGGGATTGTTGTGCAGGCGGCGGCCGATTTCGATGCCGCTGATGCCGGGCATTTCAATGTCGAGATAGACGGCGTCGGGCACGCACAGCTTGACTTGCTCGACGGCCATCTGCCAGTTGCGCACCACCACGGCGTGGTGGCCCAGCGCTTCGAGCAGCATGGCCAGCGATTCGCCCACTTCCTGGTTGTCGTCGACCACCAGCAGATTGAGTTTGCGCGCGGCTGTTGCCGGCATGTCGCCCTGGCGGCGCTCCGTGGAGGAACTGCCTGGCGTCGTTTCAGTTGTCTGGCTCATTGTACGTTCACGTCCGAGGGCTGCAAAAACGGCAGTATACAAGAAGCACGCGCAATGCCGCCGCACCCCTGCAATGGCGCCAAGCAACCATGCGGACGCCGGCTGTACCGCGCCAGCAACACTTCCCTGCGCTATCGGCCATGCGCCCGCCACTACGCGGTATGCGCAATTGACGAATAAAATGAGAATCATTATCATTCTTATCCCCTTGCGCCGGATGCCTACGCCACGACGTTGTCGCGCCGCCTGAGCGAACGCGCAAACCTTGTCATTACGGAGATCCATGCATGGCCGCCACCTTTCCCCCACTGCCGTTTTCCCTGCGCCCATGCGCGCTGGCCATCGCCGTCGCCTGCCTGGCCGCTGCCTTCGCCGCGCAGGCGCAGGAAGCCAATAGCGCCGATAACGCCGGCCCCATCCTGGAATCGATACAGGTCAGCAGCAATCTGCTGGGCACGAGCATGGCGGCCAGCACGAAGAATTTCGCCGGCGCCCGCACGGTGGTGCAGAAGGACGACATCGAGAACTCGGGCGCATCCAGCGTCAGCGACGTGATGCGCCGCATTCCCGGCGTGCAGATCAGCGACAACTCGGGCAGCGCCGGCAGCGCCGTGTCGCTCAACATCGGCGTGCGGGGCCTGGCCGGGCGCTATTCGCCGCGCAGCACGGTCTTGCTCGATGGTATCCCGATGTCCGTGGCGCCGTATGGCCAGCCGCAACTGTCGTTCGCGCCCGTCAGCCTGGCCAATGTCGAGACGGTCGACGTGGTGCGCGGCGGCGGCGCCGTACGCTTCGGCCCGCAAAACGTGGGCGGCATCATCAACTTCAAGACGCGCCGCGTGCCCACCACGCCAGGCGTCACGGGCGACGCCACCGTGCGCTATAACTCTTACAGCGAAGTGGGCCACAACACCCAGGCCAGCGTGTTTGCCGGCACCCAGCTAGACAGCGGCCTGGGCCTGGCGGTGCTGTATTCCGGCATCCGCGGCAGCGACTGGCGCGTGGGCAGCGACGAGAAGGTCAACGACTTCGCCCTGAAGTTCCGCTACGACCTGAGCCCGACCGCCGAGGTATACGGCAAGCTGTCCTACTACGACGTGACATCGCGCACGCCGGGCGGCCTGACTGCGGCGCAATACAAGCAGGACCCGTTCCAGAACACGCGCCCCACCGACTTCTGGAGCGGCGAGCGCAAGGCCTTCGACATCGGCTACCTGAACGCCATTTCCGGCACGCAGGAATTCGAGGTGCGCGCCTATTACAACAAGAGCTCGCGCGAAAGCACCCTGATCAGCGGAAAAAACCTGGGCCACCAGCCGCGCAACTATGAAACGACGGCCATCGAGCCGCGCTACACGCAGCGCTTTATTACCGGCAAGGTCACGCAGGACGTCACCGTCGGCTACCGCTACCTGGCCGAGCGGGCCGACGAGGCCATCTACAACGTGGTCATCGCCAGCGGCGTGCGGCAGGCGCCGACGCGCTTTGCCGACAACGCCACCGATGCCCAGGCCGTGTATATCGACGACAAGATCGCCATCGACGCCTGGCGCATCACGCCGGGCGTGCGCTACGAGCACATCAAGACGGAACGCTTCAACCACTTGCCGGTCGACCAGAAGATCGAGTTGCTCAACAACAAGGCCCTGCCCTCGCTGAACGTGGCGTATCTGCTCAACAGCAACACGACCTTGTTCGCCAACTACAACAGCTCGTTTGGCGCCGTGCAAAATACGCAGCTCAATGCGCAGTCGAGCAAGAACCCGCTGCAACCGGAACTGGCGAAAACAGCCGAGCTGGGCGCGCGCTGGAAGAGCGGCCAGCTGTCAGCCGAAGCGACCTTGTTCAATATCAAGTTCGACAACCAGATCCAGTCCGTCGGCAGCGGCGAGAACGTCGTCTTCTACAACGTGGGCGCCACGCACCACCGGGGCCTGGAAACGGCCATCGACTACCGCTTCGACAAGTCGGGCCCGCTGGCCGGCTTGAACGCCTACGCCACCTACACCTACACCAAGGCGACCTTGCAGGATGGCGCGAACGCGGGCAACGACGTGCCCTTTTATTCGCGCACCACGGATACCGTCGGCGCCCACTATCAGCTGGGCGCCTGGGGTGTTGATTTGTCGAGCAGCCACCAGAGCCGCCAGTTCGCCGACGAAGCCAATACCGTGGCGGAAAACCCGGCCGGCAACCTGGGCGTGATTCCCGGCTTCCGCACGTGGAACGCGCAAGTGAAATGGAAGGTGCCGGGCCAGAAGGGCCTGGAACTGGTCGCCGGCGTCAACAACCTGGCCGACAAGCGCTATTTCACGCGCACCAACGACGGCAACCTGGGCAAGATGGTGGGCGCGCCGCGCATGGTGTACGTGCAAGGCCGCCTGGTGTTCTGATCCACGCGCAGTGCCTATCGAATCGATATGCCGCCGCGCACGGCAGCGGCTGGCAAAAACCTGCATCGTTGTTGCAATGATGCAGGTTTTTTTTCATCCCGATGTCACAAAAATACTCTGATGCAAGCGCGCTACAGGCGCGGCCCGCTCTGGGGTGGGCTTGCAATTAGTTCACCATGAAAATTAATTGCATTTTTTGCATATTTAATTTCACAATTACATCTTTTTTTTAGCGAGCGCTTGTTCTTTTCGTGAGTTTTGGTGATATTCTATAAATGTCTTTTAGGAAATCAAATTAACTTTTAACCAATAAAATGGATCGTACATGAAAATGCCTGCCACTCTCTTCAAGATCGCCGCTCTGGCCGCCCTGGTCACTGCTGGCACCGCCAACGCCGCGACCGAGCTGGTGGTCAATGGCAGTTTTGAAAACAACGTCATCGCCTCCGCCTGGGCGCCCGCCAGCAGCGTGACGGGCTGGACCTCGTCGGCCAGCGGCAGCTCCGCCTTTGAAATCCAGAAAGGCGCCACGCAAGGCGGCCTGGGCGGATTCAACCCCGTCGCCGCCAATGGCGTGCAATACCTGGAACTCAATACGGACCGCCCGACATCCATCTCGCAGTCGATCGCCACCACGGCCGGCGGCACCTATGCGCTGTCGTTCGCCTACTCGGGCCGTCCCGACACGCCGGGCGGCGCGAACAGCCTGATGAATGTCTACTGGGGTTCCACCCTGCTCACGCCAACGGCGCTGTCGGGCAACACGGGCGGCACCTGGCAAAGCTTCAGCCAGAACGTGACGGCGCTGGGCGCGTCGACGCTGCTGCGCTTCGAATCGGTGGGTCCCGTTTCCGCCCCCACGTACGGTTCCTACCTGGACAATGTCTCGGTGACGGCTGCCGTACCGGAACCGCAAACCTACGCCATGATGCTGCTGGGCCTGGGCTTGCTCGGCTTCGTGGCACGCCGCAAGGCCGCCGCCAAGGCTTGATCAGGCACCGCGCCCCAGCCGTCCCGCCGCAAGGCCGGACGGCTTTTTTCATGACGCCGCGCCAGCAGAAAGTTTTACGGAGTGTTGCCCAAAAGAATTAAATTGGGACTACAATAGCGTTTCTTATATCAAGCAATGCCCAGCATCGCTCCGCCAAGGCCTCTACCCCGCCTTGATCATCAGCACGCATTTATTGAACAGGAAGGCTGGCGCAGCCGGGCCCGTTTCCGCGCCTGACAGCACCAGCGAACACGCACCATGTCCGAAGAAAAAACCATCACTGAAACGAGTTCCTACGGCAAGGAAACGCCCGTGGGACGCCCCGATATCGATGGCCGCGCCGGCATTTTCGTGCCCACGGCCGAATTTGACATCGATAACACGACGACCATCCGCAAGGGCGCCGGCATCGTCGGCTTCGGCAACCTCGATGGCACCCTGACCGTGTATTTCGAGTCGAACCGCTTCGACGAGAGCAATCTGCACAAGTGGGAACACAAGGCGCGCAAGGCCTACGACCGCATGGTCATGGGGGCGCCCACGGTGTCGAAGGCGAAGATCGATGCGCGCATGCTGGAACAGGTAGGCATCATCGATGGCATGGGCATCAATCTCAAGCATCCGGAACGCCTGACGCATTGGCTGGCCATCTCGAACGTGCCCGACACGGCACCGGAAGAGCCGGTGGTGCGCTGGAAAAACCGCTGACCGGCGGGAACACGGACCCAGCCTTGTGACGAGGTGTTGTCCTACAAGGTGGCGGACAGTCATCCGATGCCCCTGAGCATCAACGCATCCTATGATGCAAACATACCCAGCGCATCCACACGCCGCCCACCACTCAGGAGTACGACATGTCCCGCCTCATCCCGATCAGCTTTGGTGCCTTGCAAATAGGTCTGGCCGCGGCGGCGATGTATCTCCTGTGCTCGGCGGACGTGCTGCACCAGGCATCCGTATATTTCCACTAGAAAAAAGCCGGGCAAGCAGCGCTTGTCCGGCTTAGTCTTGCCACCAGGACAACAGCTTAGCGGCGGCCGTAGTAACGGCCATGTCCGCCCCAGCCGCCGCGGTGCCCACCGTAGCGCCCGAAGCCAAACACGAAGTCCAGCCCGATCGAGACGGGCGGGTTGTAATAATATGGCTGCGGCGCGTACACGGGCGCCGGCACATACACGGGCTGCTGCACGTAGACGGGCTGTTGCTGTACATACACGGGCTCATTCGTGTATTCCACGCGCGGCTCGCTCATCACGCGGCCCGACTGTACCGGTTCGGACGACACCGTGTGCCAGTCATACGGATTATAGGCCGCCTGTGGCGCGCGCGAGCCGTAATACGCGGGGCCGGGTGGCGCCACGACGCAGCCACCCAGGGCTGCCAGTGAAATTACTGCCAACACGGTTTTCATCGCAATTCTCCTCTTGTACCCATTTTCTGCACTTCTCTCGCACTGCTTCTAATTAAGTACTATAAGAAATTACGCCGTGCTTTGCTGCCCTTTTACCGATTGTTACACCCCGACGCACGCCGCAACATGGAATGTGGCAAAGCCGCCACAAGCGGCCCATGCAGCATGTTTCCTCAGATAAATGGAATGTCGCAGCTGTCGATCGCCTTGCCGGTCGCGTCGTAGCGCTGCACGCACACCTGGTAGCGCACGCCATAATCGAGGTCCACCTGTTCGACCTTGCCATACTTCAATTTCCAGCT
Source organism: Janthinobacterium sp. TND4EL3 (assembly GCF_900156175.1). GTDB lineage: Bacteria > Pseudomonadota > Gammaproteobacteria > Burkholderiales > Burkholderiaceae_D > Janthinobacterium. Next base: position 201,288 of record NZ_FTMV01000010.1, on the reverse strand, counting down.
GGGCTGCACCAGCTGCTTGCCGGCCAGGGCCGCCACATCCTGCGGTATCGCCATGGCCGTTTGCGTCTCGCCCTGACGCGCATCCTGGCGCCGCGCCACGTCGATCGCAACGTTCACGGCCAGGTCGACGCCGCCGTCCGCATAGGCCAGCTTCGGCGCACTGCGCTGCGCCCGCATCACGCCCCAGGTGCAAGCCTTGCCGCCGGCCTCGCATTGCTTCAATTGCGCCAGCGGAAAGTATTCAGGGGCAATCTTGCCATCCTTGATGGGCCAGCTCGTGCGCACGCCATCGCGCTTGCCCGTCAGGGGATTGTCCCAGCTCAGGCTATTGACGACGGCGACGGTCTGCCCCGCCTGCAAGCCCACAGGCGTGCCCAGTGTAGCGCAGGCGGAAAGCAGCAAGCCGGTGGCCGCCAGGGAAGAAAGTGTCAGGATGCGCAGCATGATAAGCCTCTTGTGATGAGAGATCCCGAAGGTATGTTTCGAGGGTAACAGAATCGGGGGCGCCAGCGCCGTTGGCTGGCGCACATAACAATACGGGCGGCGCCCTCGCAAGCGCCGCCCGTGGCGGAGAACGCAAGCCGGAAGTTATCTCCCGGCAATACGTGGATCAGTCCAGCTTCCAGGCGTAATCGACCTTGGTCCAGGTTTGCGCTGCGGCGCCATCCTTGGTGCCCGGCTTGAACTTGCACGCCGACAGGGCCTTGATGGCGGCCTTGTCCAGGTTCTTGAAGCCGCTGCTCTTGTCGACTTTGGAATCGGCAACGCTACCATCGGCATTCACCAGGAAGGACATCGACACCGTGCCCTGCTCTTCGTTCATCAGCGAAGCTTTCGGATAGTCGGCCTTGCAGTTCTTGGCATCGAACGACGCCGGCACTTCGGCGGCGAATGCCGCGGAAGAGACGGAAACCAGCAAGGCTGCTGCAACACTCATAAAACGCTTATTCTCAAACATGTGCTTCCCCATGATTATCAGATACGGTCATTACAATTTCTGTCTACTTTGCCGGACGCTGCCGTCGAGGCGACAATCCCCGATTCCCCCTGGACAGGCAGCGGCCCTCCTCACGCTGGCTGGCGCTTAAAACTCTTCCCACTCGTCATTGCTGGTGCTGCTGGCCGCTGCCGCCTTGCGCGGCGCCGGGGCGGCCACGGGTGCGGCCGCTTCCGGCTTGCGCGTCAGCGACTTGACCGGGCGCAATGCGGGCGCCGGCTTGCGCGCGGCGGCAGGCGCCGCGACGGCTGCGGCAGCCACGGGCGCCGGCACGTACGCTGCCGGTTTCTCTTCGCCTTCGACCAGCTTGAAGATGCTGACCACATGGGCCAGTTCGGCCGCCTGGTCCTGCAGGCTTTGCGCCGCGGCGGCCGCCTGTTCCACCAGGGCCGCATTCTGCTGCGTCATGCCATCCATCTCGATGATCGACAGGTTGACCTGTTCGATGCCGGCGCTTTGTTCCTGGCTGGCGCTGGCGATCTCGCTCATGATGTCGGTCACGCGGCGCACGCTGTCGACCACTTCGCCCATCGTCACGCCGGCCTGGCCCACCAGGCGCGTGCCGCGTTCCGTCTTCTCGGCAGAATCGTCGATGAGGATCTTGATTTCCTTCGCGGCGCCAGCGGAGCGCTGGGCCAGGTTGCGCACTTCGGACGCCACCACGGCAAAGCCGCGGCCTTGCTCGCCGGCACGTGCCGCTTCCACGGCCGCGTTCAATGCCAGAATATTCGTCTGGAAGGCGATGCCGTCGATCACGCCAATGATGTCGACGATTTTCTTCGCCGATTCATTGATCGAGCTCATGGTGTCAACCACTTGCGACACGACGGAGCCGCCTTTCAGGGCCACGTCCGACGCGGTGGCGGCCAGTTTATTGGCTTCGCGCGCATTGTCGGCATTCTGTTTCACGGTCGAGGTCAGCTCTTCCATGGCCGACGCCGTCTTTTCCAGCGCGCTGGCCTGCATTTCCGTGCGCGACGACAGGTCGATATTGCCGTCGGCAATCTCGCGCGAAGCCGTGCCGATGGTTTCCGTGCCGACGCGCACCTGGCCGACGATGCCCACCAGGCTGTTGCGCATTTCCTTCATTTCCGCCAGCAGGCTGGAATTGTCCGAAGGCTGGGTGTGGATGCCGATCGACAGGTCGCCATTGGCGATGCTGCCGGCGATCGACGCCGTGTAGTCCGGTTCGCCGCCCAGCTGCTTCAGCAGGCCGCGGGTAATCACCAGCGCCGCCGCCACGCCCATCGCCACGGCCAGCACGCCGAGGATGATCATGAACAGGCGCGCGCTGTCGAAGGCCTTGCGGGCATCCGATTGCATCTGTTCATTGAGCTTGTCTTCCAGCGTGGCCAGCTGCTCCAGCGCTTCCATCCATTTTTTCTGTACCGGGCGGATCTCCTTGATCATCACGCGCGTGGCGCCTTCCGCATCATTGGCCATCCACAGGGCCGACGCCTTGGCGATGGCCGGCATGGCGGCCGCTTCGTATTCCTTGATCGAAGCGAGCAGGGTCTTTTCTTCGGCAGTCGACTCGATGGCGAATTTTTCTTCGAGCTTCTTCTGCGTTTCCTGGTAGGTGCTGGTCTGCACCTTGATGCGCGCCATTTCCGGTTCCATATCGCTGGCGTCCGTCATCAGGGTGAGGATGCGCAGCGAGGTGATGCGGTCGCTGACGTTGCCACGCATATCGATCACCAGGCGGGTGACGACATTGTTGACATTGATCACGTGATCGAGACGTTCCTGGATTTGCGCCATGCGCGCGATGCCGAGAACGGTCACGGCCACCAGCAGAACCAGTACCAGGGCGAATCCCAGGCCCAGGCGAGTACCAACCTTCATTTTTGCTAAATTCATTTCGGCTCTTCGTAAATGAAACTATTGATAAGAATTTTGCCCGGCACGACAAGACGAAGGCTGCGCAACGCCGGTATCCGCCCTGCCCCATTGGTATGCTGGCGGTATCCGGCCGCACGCAGCCCGAGGTACTTCCTGGTCTTTCGCCAGCCCCGAAACACCCAGTGACTGCGAATGCAAACTTGTCTCACAGACTGAAGTTTTGACACTGATGATATGAGATCAACATCAAACATTCATATGAGAAATATTTGTCTATAATCAATTATAGGTGTAAATTTTGCCTCAAAGCAAGCAATAAGTACCTGAATAAATGCCTGATTAACTTTCTTCGGGGAAATGGCAACAACGCCGTTTCTTGCCTCTTAGAAATGCCCCATGGCAGTGCGGGCGTGCGCCGAAACAGCGCATTTACAACACATGGCGTAGCCATATTGCATCGTTTTGGAAGAGGTGCTCAGAGGAAGGGGGAGTACGGACAATACCAGTGCGCAGGGGCGGCGGTATAGACAAGTTGGATCAACTGTCCCAGCTGCAATGCATCACATAGGCGTGGCACTCGGTACCGAAGACAAACACGCTCCAGATAGCGCCCAATTGCCCGGCCAGGCCGCGCTCGCCGGACAATACCAGTTGATACCAGCGCGGTTCACCGCCCAGCAGTTCGGCCAGTTCGCGCTCGAAGCCGTCATATAAACGCGCATCGAGCGGCAGGCGGTCCGCCTCGCTCATGGGACGAAACCGTTCCAGCAGCCACTGGCGCGGCGTGCAGGCGATGCCGCTGCACACCACGCTTTCGACCGGCCGCAAGGACAAGCCCTCGGGCGCGATCCGCAGCGCGCGGCACAGGACCTCGAAAGAGGCCTGCGGCGCGACGGGTCCCAGGTACTCGCAAAGAAACAGGCTGCCGTCATCCTTCAGGGCGCTGACGGCCAGCAGGTAGCCATGCAACTGCTGTGCATGGGCGCGGCAGTCGCCGCTCATCAGGCAGGCAGCGACAGGCGCGCCGCCGCTTCCAGCAGCAAACGGGGGTCGCCCGAGGCCAGCTTCTTCGAGTCCGACAGGGTCTGGCGGAAGCCGCGCGCGCCGGGCAGGTTTTGCATCAGGCCCAGCATGTGGCGCGTGACGCTGTTCAGTTTCAATCGCCCCGCTTCCTTTTCCAACTGGGCGCTAATATACGGAATCATCGCCTCGAGCACCTGCTCGCGCGTCTTCACGGGCGCGTCGTCGCCGTAATAGCGCTGGTCGAACTGCGCCATCACGTAGGGGTTGTGGTAGGCCTCGCGGCCCAGCATGACGCCGTCGAGGTGCTGCAAATGCAGGTCGATCTCGTCCAGGGTCTTGATGCCGCCGTTGATAATGAACTCGAATTGCGGAAAATCACGCTTCAAACGGTAGGCATAGTCATACTTGAGGGGCGGCACTTCGCGGTTTTCCTTCGGACTCAAGCCCTTCAGGATGGCGTTACGCGCATGCACAATAAATGTCTTGCAGCCGGCATCGGCCACCGTGCCGACGAAATCGCGCACGAAGTCGTAGGACTCACTGTCGTCGATGCCGATGCGGTGTTTCACGGTGACGTCGATGTCGACCACGTCGCGCATGGCTTTCACGCAGTCGGCCACCAGTTGCGGCTCGGCCATCAGGCAGGCGCCAAACGCGCCCTTCTGCACGCGCTCGGACGGGCAGCCGCAATTGAGGTTGACTTCGTCATAGCCCCACTGCTGGCCCAGCCTGGCGCTGGTGGCCAGGTCTGTCGGATCGCTGCCGCCCAGCTGCAGCGCCACCGGATGCTCTTCCTCGTTGAAGCGCAAGTGGCGCTCCACGTCGCCGTAGACGAGCGCGCCCGTGGTGACCATTTCCGTGTAGAGCCAGGTATGGCGCGTGATTTCGCGGTGGAACTTGCGGCAATGGCGGTCGGTCCAGTCCATCATGGGGGCGACGGAGAGGCGGCGGGAAGGCAAAGAGGAGGAAGTCATGGTGTCTAAAAAATACAGGGACTGCAAATGACAAACCCGCTGCGCGCACCACCAGTAACGGTGACGCGGCGCAGCGGGCCGGGAGCGCATGGCCCGCAGGCCATGCTCTACAACAGATTACGAATCACGCGACGCTTTTTTACGCTCGTGCTCTTTCAGGAAGCGCTTGCGCAGACGGATCGATTTCGGCGTGATTTCCACCAGTTCGTCGTCCTCGATGAATTCGACGGCGTATTCCAGCGACATCTGAATTGGCGGTACCAGGCGCACTGCTTCGTCGGTACCCGACGAACGCACGTTGGTCAGCTGCTTGCCCTTGATCGGGTTGACGACCAGGTCGTTGTCGCGCGAGTGGATGCCGATGACCATGCCTTCGTACACTGGATCGTTGTGCGACACGAACATGCGGCCGCGGTCTTGCAGTTTCCAGATAGCGTAGGCAACAGCGGCGCCGTCATCTTGCGAGATCAGCACGCCGTTACGACGGCCAGCCATTTCACCGCGGGTGTTGTCGACTGGTGCGTATTCGTGGAATACGTGGCTCATCAGGCCGGTACCGCGGGTCAGGGTCATGAATTCGCCCTGGAAGCCGATCAGGCCACGCGCCGGGATCAGGTACTCGAGACGCACGCGGCCCTTGCCATCCGATTCCATGTTTTGCAGGTCGCCGCGACGACGGCCCAGTTCTTCCATGACGCCGCCCTGGTTGGCTTCTTCCACGTCGACCGACAGGTTTTCAAACGGCTCGTGGCGCACGCCATCGACCATCTTGAACACCACGCGTGGACGCGATACGGCCAGCTCGAAGCCTTCGCGGCGCATGTTTTCGATCAGGATCGTCAGGTGCAGCTCGCCGCGGCCCGAAACTTCAAAGATCGTGTCGTCGTCGGTCGGCGCTACGCGCAGAGCAACGTTGGCCTTCAATTCTTTTTCCAGACGGTCACGCAGTTGGCGCGAAGTCACGAACTTGCCTTCGCGGCCAGCCAGTGGCGAGTTGTTGACCATGAAGTTCATGGTCAGGGTCGGCTCGTCGACGGTCAGCATCGGCAGCGCTTCAGGCGTGTCCACGGCGCACAGGGTCGAACCGATGCCGATTTCGTCGATACCGTTGATCAGGCAGATGTCGCCGGCGACGGCTTCGTCCACCAGCACGCGCTCCAGGCCCTTGAAGTTCAGCACCTGGTTGATGCGGCCTTTGATTGGCGTCGCGCCTGGGCCATTGATGACCAGCACGTCTTGACCCACTTTCACGGTACCGCGGTTGACGCGGCCAATGCCGATCTTGCCGACGTACGAAGAGTAGTCCAGCGAGGTGATCTGCATTTGCAGCGGGCCTTCCGGATTGTCGTCACGCACTGGAACGTGTTCCAGGATGGCGTCAAACATCGGCTTCATGTCGCCGCCGCGCACGTCTTCGGTCAGGCCGGCATAGCCGTTCAGGCCCGAAGCGTAAACGATAGGGAAATCCAGTTGCTCATCGGTGGCGCCCAGCTTGTCGAACAGTTCGAACGTCTGGTTGATGGCCCAGTCCGGGCGTGCACCTGGACGGTCGATCTTGTTGACGATCACGATAGGCTTCAGACCCAGTGCCAGCGCCTTGCGCGTGACGAAACGGGTTTGCGGCATCGGGCCTTCCTGTGCATCGATCAGCAGCAGAACCGAGTCCACCATCGACAGAACACGTTCCACTTCGCCGCCGAAGTCGGCGTGGCCTGGGGTGTCGACGATGTTGATGTGGGTGCCTTCGTACTCAACGGCGCAGTTCTTCGACAGAATCGTAATGCCGCGCTCCTTTTCCAGGTCGTTCGAGTCCATGACTCGGGTGTCGACCGCTTGGTTTTCACGGAAGGTGCCGGACTGGCGCAGCAGCTGATCCACCAGCGTGGTTTTGCCGTGGTCAACGTGGGCGATAATGGCGATATTACGAATTGCGCGTTTTGTATTTGACATGGTCGTAGTAGTTACTGAAAAACTGCGGAGTGCGTACAAGATGTACGAGATACCCGAATGCTAATCTATTTCCGGAACCGCGTAGTATAGCATGTTGCGTTGCAACGCTATCTAAAAATGCTGGCGGCTCCCGCAGTCGGGGACGGATTGTTTAAAAAAGCGACACTGTTTAATGAGTGTCGCTGGGTAATATGACGTTGCTGTGACTTACTGATGCGCCGTGGCAATGAGCCGTTCGGGCGCGAGGATGCTGTATTCCTGCAACTGGCCCGTGCCCAGCAGCTTGCTGTCGTGATACACGCGCACCCTGCCCGGCTCGGCCGGTACGATGACGTCTTCCTTGCCCAGCGCGATGCGCTGGCCATGCAGGAAACGCTTGGCCAATTCTTCCGTCAGCTGGACGGCGGGGAAACTCGACAACAGTGCATCGACGGGCGCCAGCAGGCTCAGCGGTGCGGCATGCGCCGTCAGCTCGTCCAAGGTGACGACGCCGTCCAAGGTCAGGCTGCCCACCTGCGTGCGGCGCAAGGCGTTCAGATGAGCGCCGCAACCGAGGGCCTGGCCGATGTCTTCGCCCAGCACGCGGATATACGTGCCCTTGCTGCACATCACGGACAATTTCAGGAACGGCGCTTGGTAGCTTAAGAACTCCAGCTTGTGGATCGTCACCGGGCGCGCTTCGCGCTCCAGCGTGATGCCTGCCCTTGCATACTCATATAAGGGCTTGCCGTCCCTTTTCAAGGCCGAGTACATGGGCGGCGTCTGCAGGATCGGCCCGCGGAACTGCGCCAGCACGGCTTCGATCTGCTCCTGCGTCACATTCACGTCGCGCGTTTCCAGCACTTCGCCTTCCGTGTCGCCCGTATCCGTCGTCTGCCCCAGGTGCACCAGGGTTTCATAGGTCTTGTCCGCTTCCAGCAAGTCCTGCGAGAACTTCGTCGCCTCGCCAAAGCACAGCGGCAGCAAGCCCGTGGCGAACGGGTCCAGCGTGCCCGTATGGCCCGCTTTTTTCGCATTCAGCACGCGCTTGGCCTTGATCAGGGCGTCGTTGCTGGACCAGCCCACGGGCTTATCGAGCAGCAAGACGCCGTCGACCAGGTCGCGCACCCGCTTGATGCCGGGCGGTTTCTTCGGTCCGGCCACTGTTATTGCTCGTCCGCTTCTGGTTTGACATCCGGCTCGGCGTCGGCCGCGCGCGTGGCATTGGCCTTGTCGATCAGCAAGGACATTTCCATGCCGCGCGAGGTCGAGCTGTCATGCACGAAATGCAACATCGGCAGGGTGTGGATGTGCAGGCGCTTGCCCAGCAAGCCACGGATGAAGCCAGCCGCAGCCATCAGGCCTTCGGTGGTGTTCTTGATGGCTTCCTTGCTGTCTTTCAACATCGTGAAAAACACCTTGGCGTGCGCATAATCGGGGGTGATCTGTACTTCGGTGATGGTGATCATCGTGCCCACGCGCGGGTCTTTCAGTTCGTAGGCGATGATTTCGGCCAGATCGCGCTGGATCTGGTCAGCCACGCGCAAGCCGCGCGCCGGCATGGTTTTGCTATGTTTAGCCATGATTTTATGCTGTCCTAAGTGCCGCAGGGCGCATGGGTCAAACGGTTGCCCGTTGACCAATGCGCCCCACGTGTTTGCGCGGACATCACTATGTCCGCGCCATTACTTCTGTGATTACAGGGTACGAGCGATTTCCTGGACTTCGAACACTTCCAGGGTGTCGCCAACCTGAATGTCGTTGTAGTTCTTCAGCGACAGGCCGCACTCGAGACCGGCGCGAACTTCTTTCGCATCGTCCTTGAAGCGTTTCAGGGAGTCGATCTCGCCGCTCCACACCACGATGTTGTTGCGCAACAGGCGGACGGAAGAAGCACGCTTGACCACGCCATCGGTGACCAGGCAACCGGCAATCGCGCCGACCTTCGAGACCAGGATAACCTGGCGGATCTCGACCTGGCCGATGACGGTTTCGCGTTTCTCTGGTGCCAACATGCCCGACAACGCCGATTTGATCTCGTCGATCGCATCGTAAATGATGTTGTAGTAGCGAATGTCCACGCCATTCGACTCGGCCAACTTGCGTGCCTGGGCGTCGGCACGGGCGTTGAAGCCGATGATGACCGCTTTCGAGGCGACTGCCAGGTTGACGTCCGATTCCGTGATGCCGCCGACGGCTGCGTGAACCACTTGTACGCGCACTTCGGAGGTCGACAGTTTCTGCAGCGAACCGACCAGCGCTTCCTGCGAACCTTGCACGTCGGTTTTGATGATCAATGGCAAGTTTTTCACTTCGCCTTCGGCCATCTGGTCGAACATGTTTTCCAGTTTCGCAGCTTGCTGTTTCGCCAGTTTCACGTCGCGGAACTTGCCTTGACGGAACAGACCGATTTCACGCGCCTTGCGCTCGTCAGCCATGACGACGACTTCTTCACCGGCAACCGGCACTTCCGTCAGACCCTGGATTTCGACCGGAATCGAAGGACCCGCTTCAGCGATGGCTTTGCCGTTCTCGTCCAGCATGGCGCGCACGCGGCCATACGAAGAGCCAGCCAGAATCACGTCGCCGCGGCGCAAGGTACCGGACTGCACCAGGATCGTCGCGACAGGACCACGGCCCTTGTCCAGACGCGCCTCGACTACCAGGCCGCGCGCAGGCGCATCGACCGGTGCCGTCAGTTCCAGCACTTCGGCTTGCAGCAGCACTTGCTCCAGCAGGTCGTCGATGCCCTGGCCCGTTTTGGCCGACACCGGCACGAATGGCGATTCGCCACCGTATTCTTCCGGCACGACTTGCTCGGCGACCAGTTCCTGCGTCACGCGGTCGACGTTGCCGCCCGGTTTGTCGACCTTGTTGATCGCCACCACCAGCGGTACGCCGGCTGCTTTCGCATGGGCAATCGCTTCTTTCGTTTGCGGCATCACGCCATCGTCGGCGGCAACCACCAGAATGACGATGTCGGTTGCCTTGGCGCCACGGGCACGCATGGCGGTAAACGCTTCGTGGCCCGGGGTGTCGAGGAAGGTGATCATGCCGCGTGGCGTATCGACGTGGTAAGCGCCGATATGCTGCGTAATGCCGCCCGCTTCGCCGGAGGCAACCTTGGCGCGACGAATATAGTCCAGCAGCGAGGTCTTGCCGTGGTCGACGTGACCCATGACGGTGACCACCGGTGCGCGTGGCTTGGTTTCGAAGTGCGCGTGTTCGCCCACATCGGCCAGCAGCGCTTCCGGATCGTCCAGTTCGGCGGCGAACGCCTTGTGGCCCATTTCTTCCACCAGAATCATGGCGGTTTCCTGGTCCAGCACCTGGTTGATCGTGCACATCTGGCCCAATTTCATCAAATGCTTGATGACTTCGGATGCCTTGACGGACATTTTGTGCGCCAGTTCGGCCACGGTGATCGTTTCCGGTACGTGCACGTCCTTGACGACGGCTTCCGTCGGCGCCTGGAAGTTCGATTCACGGTCGTCATGGTGCGTCGGGCGACGGCCCTTCGCGCCACCGCGCCAGCTGTCACGGCCGCCTGGGCCGCTGTTGCCGCGTGGCTTAGGACCACCGGTGGTGCCGCGTTTTTTCGCGTCATCGGACCAGGTGGACGACACATTGGCCGACTTGATGGATTTCTTGTCTGCAACAGCAGGCTTCTTGTCGCCCGGCTTGTCGCCAGGTTTCTTGTCAGCAGGCTTGTGCAAAGTGCCTTCCGGCGCCTTCGGTTTCACTGGAACCGGTACGGGTTCCGGTGCCTTGATGGCGCGGCGTGGCGCGTTCATCATGGCCTTGATCTGGGCGACTTCATCGGCAACGGCCTTGCGTGCGCGCTCGGTGGCTTCCGCTTTGTCAGCGGCTTCCTTGGCGGCAACTGCAGCGGCAGCGGCTTTTTTCTTCGCTTCTTCAGCGGCGGCGGCTTTTTTCGCTTCGGCGGCGGCGTCGTCGACGACAGGCGCAGCGGCGCTGGCGACAGGCGCGGCAGCAGCCTTGGCGGCCGCTTTCTTCGCTTCCGCTTCAGCTTCTTTCTTCGCGGCAAGTTCAGCCTGTTGCGTGGCTTTCGCCTGGGCTTCTTTTTCCGCGTCGAGCTTGGCCAGACGTTCTTGCTTTTCGCGCAGATCGGCTTCCTGGCGGGCGATCAGTTCAGCCTGTTTACGGGCTTCTTCTTCACGGCGCGCCACGTCGGCGGGATCGATCACGGGCGCGGCAGGCGCGACCGGTTCAGCGGCGACCGGCGCAGCTTCGTCACGCTGGACGAAGGTGCGTTTCTTGCGCACTTCCACCTGGATGGTGCGCGACTTGCCGGTGGCGTCAGCTTGCTTGATTTCAGTCGTTTCCTTGCGGGTCACGGTGATTTTTTTCTTTTCTGTGTCAGCCGCTGCGCCGTGTGTGCGGCGCAGATGATCCAAAAGCTTGTCCTTATCATCTTTCGACAATGGATCTGACGTCGAACTTTTCTCGACGCCGGCAGAACGCAGCTGCGTCAGCAGCAAATCTGCAGGCATCTTCAGTTCGGTGGCAAATTGGGCTACGTTGTTACTCGCCATTCAGTCCTCTTTTCTATGTGTCGCGGAGATGATAAAGATACTCAAATTAAGCCTTTGCGGATTCGGCCAGACTCCATGCCTTGGCTTGCAACGCCTTGGCACGATCGTCGTACTTCGAGTCAACCAACTTCATCTCATCGTCGGTCACATCTTTAAATTCACTTGTAATCAGTTCACGCGCACGGTCCGCAGACAAGGCCAGGATTGCGCCAAATTCGTCATATGCCAGTGCTGCAAATGCTTCAACGGTCTTGATACCAGCCAGACCCAGCTTGCCGGCGGTGATGCGATCCATGCCTTCCAGATTCACCAACGCCTCGTCCATGCCTTCCAGACCCTCTTCCGAAGCAATCGCTTCGGTCACGAGCGCATCACGCGCACGGGTACGGAGTTCATTGACGGTATCTTCGTCAAACGATTCGATTTCCAGCATTTCGGAAATTGGCACGTAAGCGATTTCTTCCAGACTGGCGAAACCTTCTTCCACCAGAATATCGGCCACTTCCTGGTCGACATCGAGCTTTTCCATGAACAGGATGCGCACGGCAGCCGTTTCCTGGGCAGCTTTGTCGGCCGATTCTTCGGCCGTCATGATGTTGATCTTCCAGCCGGTCAGGTCCGACGCCAGGCGCACGTTCTGGCCGGAGCGGCCGATCGCGATTGCCAGGTTTTCTTCATCGACGACGACATCCATCGCATGCTTCTCTTCGTCAACCATGATCGACGACACGTTCGCCGGCGCCAGGGCGCCGATGACGAACTGAGCCGGATCTTCCGACCACAGCACGATGTCGACGCGCTCGCCGCCCAGCTCACCGGTCACGGCCTGCACGCGCGAACCGCGCATGCCGACACAGGTACCGATAGGGTCGATGCGCTTGTCGGCCGTGTAGACGGCGATCTTGGCGCGCACGCCGGCATCGCGGGCTGCGGATTTGATTTCCAGCATGCCTTGTTCAATTTCCGGCACTTCCAGCTCGAACAGCTTCATGATGAATTCTGGAGCGGTGCGCGACAGGATCACTTGCGGGCCGCGCATATTGCGGTCGATGCGCAAGATATAGGCACGCACACGGTCGCCGATACGCAGATTCTCTTTCGGGATCATCTGGTCGCGTGGCAAACGTGCTTCGATCTTGCCCGATTCGACGATGGCGTCGCCGCGTTCCATGCGCTTGATGGTGCCGGTGACGAGCGAATCGCCGCGTTCCAGGAAGTCGACCAGGATCTGTTCGCGCTCGGCGTCACGCACGCGCTGCAGGACGACCTGTTTGGTATCCTGGGCGAAGCGGCGGCCGAATTCGACGGATTCGATCGGTTCCTCGATGTGATCATCGACTTCGATATCGGGAATCTGTTCTTTTGCCTCGAAATGCAGGATCTCCTGATCCGGCAATTGCAGGCCCGCTTCATCGGGCACCACGTGCCAGCGGCGGAACGATTCGAATTCGCCCGTGTCGCGGTCGATCGAAACGCGGATGTCTACTTCACCCTCATACCGTTTCTTCGTGGCTTGCGCCAACGCGAATTCGAGGGCGCCGAAGACGACATCTTTATCGACGTTTTTTTCGCGCGCCAGCGCGTCAACCAATAATAAAACTTCGCGGCTCATGCTTTGCGTCCCTTAAAAACCACCTGCGGCACCAAGCGTGCCTTATCCACATCCGCGAGCGTAAACTCCAACATCGCCGGACCATCCTTACCTTCAAATTCCAACGACAAATTGTCGCCCACGGGTTCATGCAGAATCCCCTGGAACGACTTCCGGTTGTTCGTACCCGGCATCGCCACGCGCAGCTTGACGATGATTTCATGGCCTGCGAAACGGACAAAGTCTTCCAGCTTGCGCACCGGCCGGTCCAGGCCCGGGGAAGAAATCTCGAGACGCTCGTAAGGAACGTTCTCTACCGTCAACACATGCGATAACTGGTGACTGACCGTGGCACAGTCTTCGACCGTGATCGGACCTTTTTCAGCGGCATCGGCGGCGCTGAAATCAATAAAGACGCGCAGCAGCCCGCGCTCGGCACGTTCAACATCAACGAGCTCATAGCCCAGACCAGTGACTGTCTTTTCAATTAATCCCAACTGCTGCAAGAAATTCTCCAGAAAAAGGCCTGTTTTCCGCATCGCGGCACTGAAACAGGGCCGGCGGCATGCAAAAAAAACACGCACAAGTCATATATGGCGCCTTGTCGGCGCCATCACAAACGGTTCAACAAAAAAAAAATGGGCATCTGCCCATCTTCTTGTATTTCCCCAACCAGATGAAAGCACTCCCCACCAAACAACCCTGCGGAGAACTTTTATTAGGCTGCAGATTATAACCTCTTATTAACTTCGCCGCAATGCCGCACACAAGGAGCAGCCCGGCTTACAACAGTTACAAGAGCGCGCGCCCACGGCAGATTAGCGGGCGCGCGAGAAGAAATTCCCTGATTTAACCTTTGCTGCGGCGGCGCGGCATGCCATCCATGCCGCCACGGTCCATGCCGCCACGCGGCTGGCCGCCGGAACGCGCCTGGCCGCCGGCGCCGCCCGCATTGCGGCGCGGACCCGTGTTGGCGAAGCCAAATGCCGTTTGCAGCGGATCGGGCTGGCGCGGACCGCGTTGCGGCGCGCGGCCTTCACCACCGGGACGGCCCTGGCCTGCCGCACGCGGCGGACGACCCTGACCCTGGCCTTGCGCGCCCTCGAACGATGCCGACGAACGGGGCTGACCGCCCTGGAACGGACCTTGCGGCTGGCCACGGCCAGGACCACGCGCTTCGCCGGGGCGGCCGGCGCCGCCTGGACGGCCCTGACCTTGCGGACGCGCAAACTGGCCGGCAAGCTGGCCACGGCGCGGCGCGACCGGGAACGGATCGGCGTTGCGGTTGCTCACATCGATGCGGTTGCCATTCGGCTCGTCATCGCGGCTGGCCTTGCGTGCTTCGCGGCCCTTGGCGGCGCCGGCGGCACGCGGATCGCCCGAAGGCGGCATTTTCTTTTCGATGCCGTAGGCGGCGAGCAGGTCGCGCACGGTGTTTTCATCCATCTCTTCCCAGCGGCCGCGCTTCAGGCCGCTCGGCAGGGTCATGGCGCCGTAGCGGGTACGGATCAGGCGCGACACGGTCAGGCCGATGGCTTCGAACATGCGGCGCACTTCGCGGTTGCGGCCTTCGCCGATCACCACGCGGTACCACTTGTTGATGCCTTCGCCGCCGCCATCGGCGATCTTCGAGAACTGCGCCATGCCGTCCTCCAGCTCGACGCCGGCCAGCAGCTTCTGGCGCATGCCCTCTTCCAGCTCGCCCAGGGTACGCACGGCGTACTCGCGGTCGATGCCGTAGCGCGGGTGCATCAGGCGGTTGGCCAGGTCACCGGAGGTGGTAAACAGCAGCAGGCCTTCCGTGTTGAAGTCGAGGCGGCCGACGGCCAGCCACTTGCCGGCCTTCATGGTCGGCAGGCGGTCAAAGACGGAAGGACGGCCGTCCGGGTCGTTGTGGCTGACGATTTCGCCGGCCGGCTTGTGGTACACCAGCACGCGTGGCGGCTTCTTGCTCACGCGGCGCTGGATCAGCTTGCCGTTGATGCGCACATGGTCGGTCGGCAGGATGCGCTGGCCGATGTGGGCCGGCTCGCCGTTGACGGACACGCGGCCCGAGATGATCAGGTCTTCCATGTCGCGGCGCGAACCGAGACCGGCTTCGGCCAGCACCTTGTGCAGCTTCGGTGCATCGTCGTCGGACGTCAGGTCGCGGCGCACGGCCGCTTTCTGCACGCGGCCGGTGCCGCCATCTTCGCTGTCGAAAGCATCGGAAGTGACGAAGGAGAACACGGCGTCGGCGTCGCTGACCTTGCCTGGCGCAGCCTGGCGGCCCTTGCCCTTCTTGCGGCTCTTGCCCGCATTCTTGCCGGCGCCCGGCACGTCGTTGCGCGGACCACGCGGTGCGCGTGGCGCGGACACGAGGTTGCCTTCGGCATCGAATACGTCGGCGACCGGCGCGGCGGCTTGCTCGGCGGCCGGCGTTGCTGCAACGGCGTCGGCTGCCTGCGGCGCTTCGGCGCGCGGCGGCTGGCGCAAGGCACGTTCGGCCTGCACGCCGCGCATCTGGCGCGGACCGCGCGTCGGGCGCGCTTCGGCCGGCTTGTCGGCGACGGCTTCCGGCGCCGTTTCAGCGACGGCAGCGGCGGCCTTGGCCGCAGCGCGGGCGCGCGGCGGACGCGGCGCCGGGGCGGCAACGGCTTCGGCAGCGGCTTCCGCAGCATCGGCCACGGCCTTCAGGGCCGGCTTGGCACGGGATTTCTTGACGGCAGGCGCAGCGTCGGCGGCGACAGCTTCAGCGACGGGCGCATCGGCGGCCACGTCCGCTTTCGTGCGGCGCTTCGGCTTGGCGGCGGCGCTGTCGCCGGCAACTGCAGCAGCGGCTGCATCGGCTTCGATCTGGGCCTTGGTGCGGCGCTTGGGCTTGGCAACGATGGCTTCGTCGCTGGTGATAACTGTCTCGGGTGTGTTCGGATTATTCATTGTTCGTTTCTTGGCTGTGCTGACCTGGCGCAGCGTCAACCGTTAGTTCTGGCGCAGGGTCGTGAGTGTAGGCTTCATCCATGGGCGAAGCATCGGGGCCGGCATCAAGGCTTGCTGTCACATCTACATCTGTCACAGCCGTATTGCTACCTGCACCAAGCTGGGGGGCAAGCTCATTGCTTGCCTTGTCAAAATTTTCCTGCAGGGCCGCTTCCAGGGCTTCGAGCCCATTGCCCTGCATTTCGCTGATTTGCTGCAAAGGCGGCAGCTGGGACAGCGAATGCAAACCCAGGTCATCCAAAAACTGCTTGGTGGTGGCCAGCAAGGCCGGCCGGCCCACCACGTCGCGGTAACCGATGGCATCGATCCAGCCACGGTCTTCCAGCATCTTGATCGTCTGCGAATTGACGGCAACGCCGCGAATCTCCTCGATATCGCCGCGCGTCACCGGCTGGCGGTAGGCGATGATGGCCAGGGTTTCCAGGGTCGCCCGCGAATACTTGGGCGGCCGCTCGGGCGTCAGACGATCCAGATACATCTTCATTTCCGGGCGGCTTTGAAAGCGCCAGCCCGAGGCCAGGCTGACGATCTCGATGCCGCGCCCTTCCCACTCATCGCGCAACTCTTCCAGCAATTGCTTGATCGTGTCGGCGCCGACGCCGACGCCGCGCACGCGGCCGTTCTCGTCCGCATCGACGAACAGCTTTTTCAGGCTGTGGATCGTCAGCGACTCACGAGCGCACAGCAACGCGGTTTCGAGGACTTTTTTAGCCTCAATTGTATTCATAGCAATTCTGTGCGGATGTGTGTTGCAATTCGTATGCAGAGAAAGAAATCAAAACGTTCATTTCAACGTAACGGATGGCAGACATCGGTGACGACGCCATGCTGGTGTTACAAGTTGAGGCTGTTTTTCCGACGCCTTGGCCGATGCGCGCAAAGCGGGACTGATGCGGATGCAGTGAAAGTCCTGCGATCCATGGTGCTGGCCTTAAATAACCAGCAATGAAACGATATCCGGAGCAGCTGCTTCTCCCGTGGCGGCGGACCAGCCAGACGGGTGAGCGACAGTCGTCGTTTCATCCAACGATGCCAATTGTACCTGATAAAAAGCGGAAAAGCGCAAAACCGGGCAAAACACGCGTTTTACCCGGCCCTGGCGCGACACATCGCCCGCTGCCCGCATCACAGGGAGGCGAGTTTCTCCGAGAGAATGGCTGATGCACCCAGGAAAGCAGGATACTGGGCCGTAATCACGAAGGTCGGCACTTGCGACACGTAATTGGCAAAACGACCCTTGCGCTCGAAGCGGGCGCGGAAACCGGAACGGTCGAAGCGCGCACCCAGGCGCGGCACGATGCCGCCGCCGATATAGATACCGCCCAGGGCGCCCAGGGTGACGGCGACGTTGCCCGCCACCGTGCCCAGCATGCAGCAGAACGCTTCGATGACGTCGTCGCACAGCTGGGATTCGCCGGCCAGCGCGCGGCGCGTGATTTCCGCCGCCGGCAAGGCTTCCGCGGGCACGCCCGCGCGGTCGGCCAGGGCGCGGTAGATCAGCTCCAGGCCATCGCCGGAAATCAGGCGCTCGGCCGAGACATGTTCATATTCGCGCCAGGCAAATTGCAAAATGCTCACTTCCAGCTCATTGAACGGCGCAAAGCTGACGTGGCCGCCTTCGCTTTGCAGCGCGATCCAGCCGCCGTGCGAGGGAATCAGGCCCGACACGCCCAGGCCCGTGCCGGCGCCGATCAGGCCGATGGCCGTGTTCGGACGGGCCGAGCCCGCGCCCACCTGATGCTTCTGCTCGCTCGACAGCTGCGGCAAGGAGCGCGCCAGGGCCGTGAAATCGTTGACCACGTCCAGGGTCGTGAAGCCGCACTCTTCGCGCATGGCGCGGATCGAGAACGACCAGTGGTGGTTCGTCATGCTGAGGAAGTCGCCGTCGACGGGATTGGCGATGGCGATCACGGCATGGCGCACGGCTTGCCCGCCGGCGGCAGCCATGTGCGGCAGGGCCAGGTAGGCTTGCAGGGCGGCGGACAGGCTCGGGTAATCGGCACAGGGCAGCACTTCCACCAGGGTGATGTGGCCGGCGGCCACTTCCAGGGCGAAACGGGCATTGGTGCCGCCCACGTCGGCCAGCAGGCGCGGTCCATCGGCAAAGGCGGAAGTCGGCAGTACGGGTGAAGACGAAGCGCTCATGATTTTAAATGATGAAGTGGGACGCATGGGACGCCAAGCTTAAAGGATGAATGCGCCCGGAGGCAAGCAAAGTTTGTAGTTTAAGTACATCAAAACAAGCCTTTATTGGTAGTTCCACTCCAAATGCAACAGGCAGGGCCAAAGTTACTCAAAAACAATGATTCATAGTAAGTACTTGCACTCGTCGGGCGCGCGAAAAGCATGCTGCATAGCAGCAGGAATCACTTGGAAAGAAGAGTATGCCGCAGTTTGCGCAAAGCCGCTTTGTATGGGGCGGCACAGGCGTGGCGCTGGCGTCGCGGTGGCCCGGCGACGCTGTTTTCGTATTATTACTACCGGTTTTTACCGATCAGGAGGGCAAGCCTTCGCCCAGCAGGCTGGCGGGCGCCGGCTGGTCCGAGCGGTAGGCGGCGTTCCACGCATCGAGGCCGCCATGCAGGGGCTTGGCGCGGTGAAAGCCGTGCTGGTGCAGCAGCTTGGCCACTTGCGCGGCCGTCACGTCGTTGGGGCAGCTGCAATACACGATGATGTGGCGGTCCTTGTCCATGGCGATCATGGCGGGCACGGGTTCCTTGCCGTTGAAGAACAAGGCGCCCGGCACGGCCGGCTCCAGCGCCTGCGCCGTGGCGCTGCGCGCGTCGACCATCAGCGGCTCCTCGCCCTGCTCTATGAGTTCGAGCAATTCGTCGATGCCGATGCGCTCGATCTGCAAGGCCTGGCGGAAACGCCGGCGCTCCAGGTATTTATACAGCAGGAACAGGCCCAGCAAGGTGGCCAGCATCAGCAAGGCCGTGCTGCCCATGGTGCTGAGCAGGTCGAGCACCTGCTGCACGCTGGCGTGAAAGATCACGCCGACGACGATGCCCGTGCCGCTCCACAGCAAGGCGCCCAGGCCCGCATACAGGAAGAACAGGCGCGGCGGCGTGCCCAGCGCACCCGACATGGGCGCGGCCACGGTATTGAATCCCGGCACGAATTTGGAGACGATCAGGGCTTTCGGTCCCCAGCGCTTGAACTTGTCTTCCGTCTGGCTGACGCAGTAATCGGGCGACAGCGAGATGCGGCACAGCAGGCGCAGGATGCGCTTGCCGAAATGCCGGCCCGCGCGGAACCACGTGAAGTCGCTGATCAGGCAGGCGCCCAGCGCGGCGGCCAGCACCAGCCCCCCGTTCATGTCGCCATCGACGGCCAGCGCCCCCGCCACCACGAGGATGGGAAAGGCGGGAATCGGCAGGCCGAGCTGCTCCACCAGCACGATGCCAAAGACAATCAGGACACCGTAATGTTCGAGCAGGTAAATGAGGTTGGGCATGGGCGCTATCTTACCGTAAAAATGCCCCTACACCTGGACGCCCTTCGGTATGGCACTCAGCAGGGTGCGCGTGTAGGGATGCACGGGATTGCGGTACAGCTCGTCCGAATCGGCCAGCTCCACCACCTGTCCCTTGTGCATCACCATCACCTGGTCGGCGATGTATTTGACGACGGACAAATCGTGCGAGATGAAGATGTAGGACAATCCGAATTCATCCTGCAAGTCCTGCAGCAGGTTCAGTACCTGCGCCTGCACCGACACGTCCAGCGCCGACACGGATTCGTCGCACACCAGAATTTCCGGCTGCATGGTCAGGCAGCGGGCAATGGCGATGCGCTGGCGCTGGCCGCCCGAGAACTCGTGCGGATAGCGGTGGAAGGCCTGCTCGGGCAATCCCACCTTGTCGAGCAGCCAGTAGGCCTTGGCGATGCGTTCCTGGTCGCTCGCGCCGATCTTGTGGATGCGCATCGGTTCCAGCAGAATCTGCCCCACCGTAAAGCGGGGATTCAAGGAGGCATACGGATTCTGGAAGATGATCTGGATGCGGCGTTTATACGGCAGGTATTCCTTGTTCGGCATGGCAATCAGGTCCTTGCCGTGGAACATGGCCGTGCCGCTAGTTGCCTGGTGCAGGCGCAGCAAGGTCAGGCCCACCGTCGTCTTGCCGGAACCGGATTCGCCCACCACGCCCAGGGTTTTTCCGCGCGGCAAGGTAAATGACACATCCTTGACGGCCTGGAATTCGCGCTTGCCGAACAATCCTTCGCGCGTATAAAAGCTTTTACTCAAGTTATTCACCACCAGCACCGGCTCGTCGCCCGGCGTGTAGCCGCGCGTGCGCTGTTTCATTTCGATACCGGGACCGGCCTTGCCGTCCATGTAATCGGCGATCACGGGCAGGCGCCACGGGCGCTCGTCCAGCGACGGGCGGCAATGCAGCAGGGCTTTCGTGTAACTGTCTTGCGGCGCTTCGAATACCTGGCGCACCTCGCCCGTCTCGCGCACTTCGCCGTGGCGCATGACGATCACCTGGTCGGCGATCTCTCCCACCAGGCCCAGGTCGTGGGTAATGAAGAGCACGGACATCTGGTGTTTCTTTTGCAGTGCCGCGATCAGGTCCATGATCTGCTTCTGGATCGTCACGTCCAGCGCCGTCGTCGGCTCGTCCGCGATCAAGAGTTTCGGCTCGCAGGCGATCGCCATGGCGATCATCACGCGCTGCTGCTGGCCGCCCGACATCTGGCTCGGGTAGGCGTCGATCTTGGTGGCGGGGTCGGGTATGCCCACCTCTTCCAGCAGCGCCAAGGTGCGGGCACGCGCCTGCTTGCGGTTCATGCCCATGTGCTGGCGCAATACTTCGGCGATCTGGAAGCCCACCGTAAACACGGGGTTGAGCGACGACATCGGCTCCTGGAAGATCATCGAGATATCCTTGCCGCACATGGTGCGCCGCTCGGCGATCGACAATTGGAGCAGGTCGCGCCCGCCGAAGTGGATGCGCGATTGCTTGTCGATGATGGTGTTATCTGGCGGCAACAAGCCCATCACGGCCAGCGAGCTGACGGACTTGCCGCTGCCCGACTCGCCCACCAGGGCGACGGTGCTGTTGCGCGGCACGTTGAACGAAATGCCCTTGACGGCTTCGAACGTGGTCTTCTTGTCAAGGCGGAAGGTGACGCGCAGGTCGCGCACTTCCAACAGGTTATTCTGGTCCATGAGCAACTCCTATTTCACTTTGGGGTCGAGCGCATCGCGCAAGGCATCGGTAAACAGCGAGAACGCCGTCACCAGCACGGCCATCGCCGTGGCGGCGGCCGTCAGCTGCCACCATTTGCCCAGGATCAGTTCATTTTGTGCCTCGTTGAGCATGCTGCCCCACGAGACGGTGCCTACCGGCACGCCAAAGCCGAGGAAACTCAGGATCACTTCCGCCTTGATGAAGCCCACCACGAGAATCGACATTTGCACCAAGGCAACGTGGCTCACGTTCGGGAAGATGTGCGAGAACATCTTGCGCCAGTGCGAAGCGCCGATGGCGTCGGCTGCCATCACGTATTCGCGCGCCTTGTGCTTGATGTATTCGGCGCGGATCAGGCGGTACGGCCCCGTCCAGCCCGTCAAGCCGAGGATCAGCACGATGGTCAGCACGCCCTTCTGCTGCAGCACGGCCGCCACCGTCAAGATCATCAAAATCGATGGAATTGAGGTAAAAATGCTGTAGAACCAGTTAAAAAAGTCATCGACGATGCCGCCGAAGTAGCCGGACACGGCGCCGAACAAGGTGCCCAGCACGACGGCCAGCAAGGCGGCCACCAGGCCCACGACGATCGACGTCTCGCCGCCCTTGATGGTTTTCTGCACGATGTCGTGGCCCCATTTGTCGGCGCCGAACGGCAAGGTGGACGCCTTGTGCGCGATCAACTTCTTCGTCTTGCCCATGCCGGCGCGCAAGGCCGTCAAGTCGTCGGCCAGCGGGTCGGTGACGCCGTACATCTCGACGCCGGCCGATGGGTTGCTGCCCATCTGCGCGCGCAGTTCGGCGATGTCGTCGGCCAGCGGGTCGAGCACGTTGACGGGAGTGGGCGCGCTGCGCTCGTCGGACTGGGGAATGGCGCCGTCGCCGGCACCGGCCGCATCCTTGTCGGCACCGACAAAGGTGGGCGGCGCGTAGCTGACGGCCACTTCGTCTTCCCAGTTCGCCGCCACGAGGCCGCTGGCGGACGCCAGCACCAGCAGGAAAAAAGCGCCGACCACGGCCAGCGATACCATTGCAATCTTGTCGCCGCGCAAACGGCGCCACGCCAGGGCCCACAGGCCGGGCGATGTATGAGGTTTCGACATCGTCTCTTTCTACTTCAGTTGTACGCGAGGATCGACCGCCTGGTACAGCAGGTCGGTGAGCAGGTTGAAGAGCATGGTGGCGGCGGCGACATACACGGTGATCGCCTTGATCACCGGAAAATCGCTGCGCTCGACGGCCAGGATCACTTCACGCCCGATGCCGGGGATGCCGAAGAAGCGTTCCAGCAGGAAGGCGCCGATCAGCAGGGCCGGCAAGTTCGACATCACGTAGGTAATGATGGGAATGGCGGCGTTGCGCAGCACGTGGACCCACATGATGCGGCCTTCCTTCAAGCCCTTGGCGCGCGCCGTGCGCACGTAATCCTGGTTCGCCTCGTCCAGCACGAAGGTGCGGAACAGGCGCAGGGTGGGCGCAATCGACACGGCCAGACCGATGAGGATCGGCAAGGTGGAATAGCGCAAGAGGTTTTCCCAGAAGCTGTCGCCCCAGCCCTGCACGGGGAACAGGCCCAGCTTGTAGGCAAAGCCGTACTGGAAGACGATGATGTAGACGAGGATGGAAATCGACATGCCCACCGTGCAGGCGATCATCACCATGCGGTCCGTCAGCGAGCCGCGGACAAACGCGATGGCCAGCGCCAGCGCCACGCCGAAGAACGTTTCCAGCACGGTCAGCGGAATCAAGACCATCATGGACGGGCCCAGGCGCGAGGTGATGATGTGCGACACGGTTTCGCCCGTGGCCCAGCTTTGGCCGAAATCAAAGGTGACGATCTGCTTGATGAAGATCCACAGCTGCACGTAGTACGGCTGGTCGACGCCCAGCTGGCGGCGGATGTTGGCGATGCTTTCCGCACTAGACATCTTGCCGGCCAGGATGTAGGCGGGGTCGCCGCCCACCCAGTTAAACAATATAAACACCAGCAGGACGACGCCCAGCATGGTGGGCAGCATCTGCCACAAGCGGCGCAGGATATAAGCAAACATAATGATTCCTTGTCGTATATGGTGTTAAAAGCGGCGTCGCTTATTTATTCGCCGAAGCCGCAGGGGCTGGCGCCACCGGCGCCCCCGTGCTGTCGATATCCATATACGCCCACTCCTGGAACAGGATAGGGTGCTTCTTGTAGCCCAGCACCGACTTTTGCGCCAGCATGTTGCGGTAGCGCGCATAGCCGATCAGGGCGCCCGCATTGACTTCCAGGCGGCGCGCCATCTTGTGGAACAGCTCGTCGCGCTCGGGGCTGGCCGGCATGGCCTGGCTGGCCGCGTACCATTTGTCGTACTCGGGGTCCTGGTAGCAGCCGTTGTTGTTCTGGTGCGTGTTGGGGCCGTAGAACAGCTGCATGAAGTTGTCGCCGTCCGGATAGTCGGCCAGCCACGGCGCCGTGCGCGTCTGCATCTTGCACTGCTTTTCCGTCTTCAGAATGTCGGAAAAGATCATGCGGTCGTTTTCCATGCGGATGCCCAGCGAGTTATACGTCTTGCGCCACATTTCCGCCTGCAGCACGCCGTTCGCTTCGTTGCGCGAGGCGTAGCGGATCAGCAGTGGCTTGCCGTCCGGCAAGGTGCGCCAGCCGTCGGCGCCCTTCTTGTAGCCGAATTTATCGAGCAGTTTATTCGCCAGCACGGGATCGTATTGCAGCAGGGATTTGTAGTGCGGGTCGTAGCCGACGACGCCGGGCGGGATCGGATAGTCGAGGCGCTTGGCCTGGCCATTCCAGATGATGCGGATTTCTTCGTCGATATTGTGCGCCATGGCAATGGCGCGGCGCAGGGCGATCTTTTCCTTGCTGAAGCCGCCGAGGGTCGGGTCTTCCATATTCCAGTAGTAATAGCTGATTTCCGGGTCCAGCAGGCGCGACAGTTGCACGCCCTTCTCGGCCAGTTCGGGGCGCAGCTTGCCATTGAGCAATGCCTTCGGCGCCAGCGGGCCGTCGAGCCAGAACACGTCCGTGCCGCCGCTCTGGAACGACAGCCAGCGCGACTGGTCTTCGATCATCACGGAAATTTCAATGCGGTCGATGGCGGGAATGCGCTTGCCCTGCATCTGGCGCACGATGCGCTGGTCGTCCGGGTCGTCGCCGGCCATGAAATTCCACGTTTCCGGCAAGTGCTGCGGGTTGCGGTTCAGGACGATGCGGTTGCCGCGCGTCCATTCGCCCAAGGTGTAATAGCCGGTGCCAACGGGGTTGGAGCCCACTTCGCCCTTCACGTCGCCGTATTTCTCCACCACTTCGCGCGCCACGGCGGCCGTGGGCACATAGGCGAGGATCATGGGGAAATTGAAATCGGTCTTGGTCAGCGTGATGCGCAGGGTGTACGGGTCGAGGATTTCCAGCCCGGCCACTTTCTTGTTGTAGTCGAGCTTGTTCGACTTGGCCGCCTCCTTGGCCAGGTCGTCCAGGCCCACCACCTTGCCTTCGAACAGCCAGCTGTGCGGCGACGCCAGGCGCGGGTCGAACAAACGCTTCCACGAATACACATAGTCGGCCATCGTCAGTTCGCGGCGCTTGCCGCCGAACGCGGCGTCGGGCGTGTACAGGATGCCTTTTTTCAGGCGGATGGTATAGGTCTTGCCGTCGGCGGACACTTCCGGCATGGCGGCCGCCGCGCCGGGCACCACCTTGACGGGACGCGCCAGGTAGTCATACGTGTACAGGGTGTCGAAGACGGCCTGCGTGATGTGGTTCGAATACAGGTCGCGCGCGGTGGCCGGGTCAAAACCCGTCTCGGCGGCCGGCAGGATATAGCGCAAGGTTTTCACCGGCGCCGCCGCGGGGGCAGCGTCAACGGCAGTGGCGGCCAACGGCAGGGTGGCCAGGCAGGCGAGCAGCGCCACGCGCCGCATCCATGGTGACTTCATGTAATACCCTTCATCTCGATTATCCGTCGCACCGTATTGGTGCGCTTGTACTGGCTTCCCCCTGGGATACAGGATTCCACCGCCAAAACCAGTCCATCCTCGCAAGATCTATGCCTTGTTCGCAGCCAGCCGCGCCTATGCTTGGACACGCTGGAAAACGCGTAACGATAACGCATATTTGGCATGCCGGGCGAAAAGCCGCAGCACTTCTGGCGAGCACAGCAACAAGCACCCGCTCCACAAGGAAAATCTTCCGCGCTGCAACATAGGCCTGTCGAAACCACGGAAAAGCGCATTGGTAGAAACCCTTACGTCCGTGAATGGGCCCACTTTTTATTCGCAGGCGGAAAACGCATAGCGCAGCGCAACATCAAAATAATTATCAATACTGAAACATGCCAACATTATAAAAAACACTGTTGTTTCCATGATGAAAGGCTGGATATGCGCGTTGACAAGCTTTCTCGGCAAATGGTCTTATCGATTGCGGCCACACAAGTGCGCCGAAGCATCCACAGTGATTGCCGACGCAGCAATCTTTTTTAGACTAGCGACGCTGCGCCGTAAAACGGCCAGCCTGGCTTATTTCGGAGTTTCAAGAATGATGATGGAAACAGTGATGTCCCGCTCCGTACGCCTGATCTTTTCAGGTAGCGTAGCAGCAGTAAGCCTTGGCATGATGGCCGTGCCGGCAATGGCGCAAGACGCCAATGTGCAGCGGGTGGAAATTACAGGATCGAGCATCAAACGGGCCACGGCCGAGACTGCATCGCCTGTACAGGTCATCACCCGCGATGACTTGATGAAATCGGGCAAGGCCACCGTCGCCGAATACCTGCAAACGCTGACGGCCGATGGCGCCGGTTCCCTGCCGACAGGCTTCGGCAACGGCTTTGCCGCCGGTTCCACGGCGATCTCGCTGCGCGGCCTGGGCGCCACCTCGACCCTGGTGCTGCTCAATGGCCGGCGCATGGCGCCGTTCGCGCGCGCCGATGACGGCCAGAAGAGCTTTACCGACCTGTCCACCGTGCCGATGCAGATCGTCGAGCGCATCGAGATCCTCAAGGATGGCGCCTCGTCGACCTACGGCGCGGACGCCATCGCCGGCGTCGTCAACATCATCCTGCGCAAGGACTTCGAAGGCCTGACCCTGAAAGGCGACACGGGCATTTCCGGCGACAGCGACGCCCAGCAGCACCGCGCCTCGCTGACCTTCGGCAAGGGCAACCTGGACACGGACAAATACAACTTCGTCATCAACGCCGAATACACCAAATCGGACATGCTGATGAACAAGGACCGCGCCGACCGCAAATGGATAGGCCAGGCCGACCTGCGTCCGTATGGCTATGCGATCAACACCCAGTTCGCCGGCGGCTACATCAATGGCAACAACGATGCGAATGCCTCGCCGACAGGCCTGATCCGCGACCCCGTCACCAACAATTACGTGTCCCTGCCCGGCTGCTCCAGCTTGTCCGTTTCCTCGCCGCAAGATCCAAAGGGCGGCTGCCTGTGGCACCACGACCAGTTCCGCTCGATGCAGCCCAAGATCGAATCGATCAACCTGTACACGCGCGGCACCTGGCAAGTCAATGCCGATACCCAGGTGTATGCGGAAGCGGGCTACTCGAAGCGCGATACGGCCTTCACCCTGATACCGCCATCGATCACGCCCACCGTTGCCTTCCCGCCCAACGCGGGCAACAAGGCGGGCGTCATCAACTACGGTACCGGCAGCGGCACCAGCATCTTGCTGGCCGCCAACCACCCGCAAAATCCGTATGGCGTGCCGGTGCGGGTGCGCTACCAGGCTTTCGACGTGGGCGCCAGCACGCGCCAGGCCAATAACGAGTTCAACCGCATCGTGCTCGGCGTCAAGGGCAACGCCATGGGCTGGGACTACGATGCCGGCTACACGCATTCGGAATCGAAACTGCACCTCGATTACAGCAACATGCTGAACATGGCCGTCGTCAAGGCGGCCTTGGGCGATTCCAGTCCGAGCAGCAAGTATTTCCCTTACTACATCGGTGCGCAGGCGAACAAGAATCCCGCCTCGCTGTACGCGGCGATGGTGACGAACGCCACCTCCGATTCCACAACCAAGCTCGACATCATCGACTTCAAGGCATCGCGCGAGCTGATGCAGTTGCCGGGCGGCGCAATGGGCCTGGCCGTGGGCGCGGAACACCGCCGCGACAAGCTCGACAATCCTTCCCTGACAGGCACGCAAGACGGCTCCATCAACGCAAGTTACGTGGCCGCCAAGGGCGACAGCAAGGTCTCGGCCGTGTTCTTCGAAGTGCTGGCGCCCGTGATCAAGACGGTGGAACTGTCGGGCGCCCTGCGTTACGACAAATATGACCGTTTCTCGTCGACCACGCCGAAACTGGGCGCCAAGTGGACGCCGCTGAAAACCTTCGCCGTGCGCGGCACGTATTCGGAAGGCTTCCGCGCGCCTGGCCCGGCGGAAAGCAATGCCGATTCGCAATCGACGGGTACCTCGACCGTGACAGATCCCGTGCGCTGCCCGGGCGGGAACCGCTTGCCGGGCGCCAATGCCAGCGATTGCGAACTGCAAGTGGCGGCCGTCAAGGTCGGCGACCCCACCCTCAAGCCGGAAAAATCCAAGGGCTATACCCTGGGCCTCGTATGGGATCCTTTCAACGATACCAGCCTGTCGCTCGACGCCTGGAAGATCAAGCGTGAAAACGAGATCAATCCGCTGCCGTACAACGAAGCGGCCGCCCTGCCGACGGCCATCCGTTCCGACAACAACCTGACCATCAATGGCGTCGTAGTG
This sequence comes from Janthinobacterium sp. TND4EL3, assembly GCF_900156175.1. GTDB lineage: Bacteria > Pseudomonadota > Gammaproteobacteria > Burkholderiales > Burkholderiaceae_D > Janthinobacterium. The sequence goes on along the minus strand of NZ_FTMV01000010.1, from coordinate 173,463 downwards.
CCGAACACGGGCACCTTGCTGATTACCAAGGCGCCGTACCGCAACTCCAGCTACACGGAGATCAAGGGTATCGACCTGGACGTCAAGCAGCGCGTGCGCCTGGGTGACTACGGCCGCGCCACGTTCGGCCTGACCTGGACCCACATCGCCTCGTGGGTGCGGGCCGAGTCGGCCGCCGTGCGCTACCAGTTCGCTGGCACGCATGGCAATTGTGATACATCAAACTGCGCCGGCACGCCGAAGGACAAGATCAACTTGACCGGCTCGTGGGACTTGGGCAACTGGAACGTCAGCGGCGTGCTGAACTACCGTTCGGATATGAAAAATATCAAGTTTGAAGGCGACCCATGCGCGTCCAAGCTGGCCAACGGCACGCCGGCGCCAAACGGCTGCAAGCTGGCCTCGTTCACCACGCTCGACCTGTCAACCCGCTGGAACGTCAACAAACAGCTGCAACTGTTTGCCTCGATCAACAACGTGACCGACAAGATCGCGCCGCTCGACCCGCTGACCTACGGCGGCATGAGCTACAACCCGATGGATGCCAGTGGCGCCATCGGCCGCTACTTCAAACTGGGCGCCAGCTACAAGTTCTTCTAAGCTGATACCTGTATCCTGACGCGAGGCGGTGAGCAATCACCGCCTTTTTTTTCGTCTGCGACTGTGGTTCAACGCAGCCCATCCACACGTCTATTGCGCCAGCGCAAACCTTACTTCCTGCTCGCCTGTAAAACTCCCTTGCAGGCCATTTGGCCCATGACCACGCCACAGGAGTGTCAGATGACGCACACCCGCAATCCCTCCCCTACCTTGCGCCTGCTGTGCGCAGCCTTGCTCGGCGCGTATGGCCATGCGGCCATGGCGCAGGACACCGGCGCCGCCGGCGAGCCCCCCGCCATGCAGAGAGTCGAAGTCACCGGCTCCTCCATCAAGCGCCTCGTCTCGGAAACAGCCACGCCCCTGTCCATCTTCAAGGCCGAGGATTTCGCCAAACAAGGCCTGACGACAGCCCAGGAAGTGCTCAGCAAGATCCCCGCGAACTCCTCCAGCATGGGCAGCGGCAATGCCGTCGGCGGCAATACCAGCGGCTTGCCCACGGGCGGACAGGCCAGCGCCGACCTGCGCGGCCTGGGCGGCGACAAGACCCTCGTGCTGCTCAATGGCCGGCGCATCGCCAACCACCCGTATGACGGCGCCAGCGTCGACCTGAACATCATTCCCATCGCCGCCCTCGAGCGCGTCGAAGTGCTGCGCGACGGCGCCTCGGCCATCTACGGCACGGACGCCATCGGCGGCGTCATCAACTTCATCACCAAGCGCTCGGTCAACGTCACGAACATCACGGCCGAAGTGGTCGCGCCCGAACACAAGGGCGCCGGCGAGCACCGCATCAACCTGTCCACGGGCTTCGGCAAGCTCGACACGGACGGCTATAATATTTTTGGCGTAGTCGATTACCACAAGCAAAATGTACTGACCTCGCAAGACCGCACCTTCTCGGCAACGGGTATCGTTCCTTCGCGCGGCCTGTCCATTACCAGCGGCACCACTTTCCCCGGCAATTATTTTGACGCCGCCGCCAATGGCGGCGATGGCCTGGCCGGCAACCCCTACGCAGCCAGCGGCTGCCTGCCGCCGCTGTCGGTGCCGGCCGTGCCGGCCAACGGCACCTGCCGCCAGGATTACACGCGGCAAATCGACGATCTGCCGGCACAGGAGCAAATCGCCTTCTTCGGCAAGGGCGCTTTCAAGCTGGGCGGCGGCCACCTGGCCACTGTGGAATATCTGCACTCGGAAAACAAGGTCAAGGCGCGCACGGCACCGCCGCCGCAAACAGGCTTGATTCTGCCCATCAGCAGCAAATACTATCCGGGCAATGCGGGCGGCGTACCGGCCCAGCCCGGCTTGTCGGGCCAGCCCCTGAGCGTCAACTGGCGCCCCGTGGAAGCGGGCCAGCGGCAGATCGATTCCGACGGCAAGGCCGACCGTCTGGTGCTGGCGCTGGAAGGCGAACTGGCGGGCTGGGACTACAAGACGGGCCTGAGCCATGCGATCAGCAATTCGTCGGAAAAATTCACGAACGGCTATGTGCAGGATGCGGGCTTTGCCGCCGGCGTGCTCAATGGCATCCTGAACCCGTTTGGCGTGCAGGACGCGGCCGGAAAAAGCTACCTGGCCAGCACCGCCCTGCGCGGCGAAGTGCAGAACGCCAGGGTCACCACCACGGGTTTCGACGTCAAGGGCAGCCGCGACCTGATGCAGCTGGCCGGCGGCCCGCTGGCCATCGCCCTGGGCGGCGAAGTGCGGCGCGAAAAGGCCGACTTCAATGTCAACCGCGACATCGCCGGCCAGGCCGCCAGTTCCGGCCTGTCCGGTTCGCTCTCGAAGAGCGGCGCGCGCACGATCCAGGCCGTCTTCGGCGAAGTCAACTTGCCATTGATCAAGGATCTGGAAGTGCAGCTGGCGGCCCGCTTCGACCATTACAGCGACGTGGGCAGTACCACCAATCCCAAGCTGGCCCTGCGCTACCAGGCCAGCAGCGCGCTGGTGCTGCGCGGTTCGGCCAGCACGGGTTTCCGCGCGCCGACCCTGTTTGAAAAGAACGCGCCGCCATCGAAGAACGATACCAACGATACCTATGACGACCCGATTTTGTGCCCCGGCGGCGTGCCGCAGCCTGGCGCCAACCCCTTGCGCGACTGCGACTTGCAGCAGTTCAAGCTGCAAGGCGGCAATGAGAAGCTGAAACCGGAAAAATCCACCACCTTCGCCTTCGGCGTCGTCGTCGAACCCATCCAGGAAGTTACGCTCGCCATCGATTACTGGAACATCCATTTGAAGGACAAGATTTCATCCTTGCCCGAGCAATCGATCTTCGGCAACTACGCGAAATACAAGGCCTTGTTCCTGCGCAATCCCGACGGTTCGCCCTACGCCATCCTGGACCTGAACGACAACCTCGGCGAAGTCAAGACGGACGGCATCGACGTGAGCCTGAATGCGCGCCTGGTACGCGGTGCCTATGGCGATTTCAGCGTGTCGGTGGACGGCACCTGGACCCACAAGTACGACTACCAGAACGAGCGCGGCGGCGAATTCATCGCCAACGTGGGCCGCTATGCGGACAACAATCCTGTGTTCCGCTGGAAACATACGGCCGCGCTGAACTGGCGCAAGGGCAACTGGGGCGCCACCGTGTCGCAATCGTTCAAGTCCGGCTACACGGACCAGAATAATGTTGCCGAGCAGTACAAGCACGATGTGCCCTCGTACAGCCTGTTCAATGTGTCGGGCAGCTATGCGTGGAAGGGTTTGCTGCTGACGGCCGGCGTGAAGAACCTGTTCGACAAGGAACCGCCGTTCTCGAACCAGGGCACCTTGTTCCAGAAAGGCTATGACCCGCGCTACACGGACCCGGTCGGGCGCGCCTGGTACTTGCGCGGCAGCTATACGTTTTAAGGGGGATGGTCTGAAACAGGAATCGACGGGGCTGCGCTGACTAGCGTTTGCCTGCAGCACGACAGACGGCGCCAGCAGCGATGCTGTGCGCCGTTTTATTCTACGCGCCTGAGTGCGCCTGACAAGGGTTGGCTATATTTTATTCCTGAAGTAATGCAAAAAAAATAGCAATATGTTGCATTTCGTCCAAAAAGTCCGCGCGAAATTGACAATCTGAATCGTGAATGTTTTGATGAGGGCCCGGAAAATTTACAGAATTTTCATTGGTGGATTTTCAAAAAGGCAAATAAATTGTTGGCAAGCAACAAGTTATTTCAAAATAATTGCCGCCTTTATCACAATAACAAGGAATTACAGATGATGATAGAAAATGTAATATCGCGGTCGCTGCGCCTGATGTTTGCAGGCGGCATGGCCCTGGGCATGCACGCCGCGTATGCACAAGAAACAACAGATGGCACCATGCAACGCGTGGAAGTGACGGGTTCGAGCATCAAGCGCCTGGCATCGGAGACAGCGCTGCCGATCACCTCGATCAAGGCCGACGATTTCGCCAAGCAAGGCTTGACGACGGCGCAGGAAGTCCTGTCCACCATTTCCATGAATCAGAGCTCGCAAAGCAGCTCTCAGTCCGTCGGTTCGGGCACGGGAGGCCAGTCCGTCGCCGACCTGCGCGGCATCGGCGGCGACAAGACCCTGGTCCTGCTGAACGGCCGCCGTATCGCCAGCCACCCGTTCAACGGTTCGTCCGTCGACCTGAACATCATCCCTATTTCTGCCCTGGAACGTGTCGAAGTGCTGCGTGACGGCGCCTCCGCGATCTACGGCACGGACGCCATCGGCGGCGTGATCAACTTCATCACCAAGCGTTCCGTCAAAGGCGGTTCCGTCACGGTCGAACACTACGAGCCGCAGAAAGCGGGCGGCGGCGACGAATCGCGCCTGAACCTGTCCGGCGGCTATGGCGACCTGAACAAGGATGGCTTCAACGTCTTCGGCGTCGTCGACGTACACCGCCAGTCGGCGCTGAGCGCGGCCGACCGCTCTTTCTCGAAGAGCGGCTACATTCCCAGCAAGGGCGTGGATAACCTGAGCGGCACCACCTTCCCGGCCAACTTCTACGATACGGGCAATGGACTGATCGGCAACCCGGCCTTCGCCGCCGGCTGCGTGGGTCCGAACCTGTACAAGAACACCTCGGGCAAGAGCACCTGCGCCATGGACGTCACGCCGTTCATCCAGGCCATCCCGAAAACCCAGCAGGAATCCTTCCTGGGCAAGGCCAGCTTCAAGCTGAACCAGGATCACCTGGCTACCATCGAATACCTGCACTCGCGCAGCACCAACGAAGCGCGCATCTCGCCGCCGCCTATGTCGAATATCGGCATCCTCATGCCATCGAGCTCGCCTTACTACCCGGGCGGCAGCGCCGGCGTGCCGGCCGTGCCTGGCCTGTCGGGCGAAGCGCTCGACATCAGCTGGCGTCCAGTGGCATCGGGCCAGCGCAGCGGCTTCGACACCAGCACCTCGGACCGCCTGGTACTGGCTTCCGAAGGCGTCCTGGGCGGCTGGGACTACAACGTCGGCCTGAGCTACTCCGTCAGCAAGGCCACCAGCGCCTTCACGGGCGGCTACCTGAATGACCAGCGCATCATCGACGGCATCGGCAATGGCATCCTGAACCCGTTCGGCGACCAAAGCGCCGCCGGCGAAGCGTACCTGAAGGATTCCGTCCTGAAAGGCGAATACCTGAGCGCCAAGATGACCAGCACCGCGGTCGACGCGAAGATCAGCCGCGAGCTGTTCAACCTGCCGGCTGGCGCAGTCGGTTTCGCCGTCGGTACGGAATTCCGCAACGACAAGGCCGAATACAACGTGAACCGCGACCTGGCCGGCCAGGCATCGAGCTCCGGCTACGCCGAAGCGCAGAACCAGTCGGGCAGCCGCAACATCTCCGCCATCTTCTCGGAACTGAGCATTCCTGTCATGAAAGACCTGGAACTGTCGCTGGCAGCCCGTTATGACCACTACAACGACGTCGGCGGCAGCTTCAACCCGAAAGTCGGCGTACGCTGGCAGCCAACGAGCCAGGTGCTGCTGCGCAGCTCCTACAACACAGGTTTCCGTGCGCCAACGCTGTATGACCTGCATGGTCCGCAAACCAAGACCTTCACTGCCAACAAGTACGACGATCCACGCCTGTGCCCAGGCGGCGTAGCAATCCCTGGCGCCAACAGCAACGTGGCCTGCGGCGCGCAGCAGTACATCCGTTCGGGCGGCAATCCGGATGTGGGCCCGGAAAAATCGAAAACCTTCAGTGCCGGTATCGTCATCGAGCCGACCAAGTCGCTGACCGTCTCGCTCGATTACTTCCAGATCAAGCTGCGCGACAAGATCGGCACCGTGGCCGAACAGACCCTGTTCGACAACTACGCCAAGTATCAAAACAACTTCATCTATACCGCTGACGGCAAGCTCGATTACGTGCTCGCTACCCTGGGCAACCTGGGCGAAATGCACACCTCGGGCATCGACCTGGGCTTGAACTGGAAATTGCCACGCAGCCAGTATGGCAACTTCACGTTCAACTTCGACGGCACCTGGGTGCAGAAGTATGAGTACCAGAACGAACGCGGCGGCGAATTCCTGCAAAACGTGGGCGTGTATGGCGACAAGGCACCAGTTTTCCGCTGGAGACACAATGCATCCCTGCAATGGAATCTGGACAAATGGAACGCCACGCTGTCGAACAAGTACATGAGCGGCTACCGCGACCAGAACTATGTCGATCCGCAATTCGAGCAAAGCGTCAAGGCCTACTCGGTATGGTCGCTGTCGGGCGCGTACTCGGGCTTCAAGAACACCGAAGTCACCGTCGGCGTGAAAAACCTGCTGAACGAAGATCCACCGTTCAGTAACCAGATCGGTACCTTCCAGTCCGGCTACGATCCACGCTTCGCCGATCCGCTGGGCCGTACTTTCTATGTGCGCGCCACGTACAAGTTCTAAGCCGATACGCAACTGATATCCGCTGAAAACTGAAAAAGCCCGGAAAGCTTAGCTTTCCGGGCTTTTTTTCATGCTGCGCGCCATGTTATTCCTGGTCGCCCTGCAAGCGGCGCTGCTTCACGGCCGCCGCCAGGTTTTCCAGTACGGCCACGCTGGCGCTCCAGTCGATGCAGCCGTCCGTGACGGATTGGCCATAGATCAGTTCCTTGCCCGGGATCAAATCCTGGCGCCCTGCCACCAGGTGCGATTCCACCATCACGCCGACGATACGGCTGTCGCCGCCCGCCACCTGGCTGGCGATGTCGGCGCACACGGGGATCTGGTTTTCCGGTTTTTTCGAGCTGTTCGCATGCGAGGCGTCGATCATCAGGCGCGCCGCCAGGCCTTGTGCCGCGATGGCCTTGCAGGCCTCGTCCACGCTGGCCGCGTCATAGTTCGGCGTTTTGCCGCCGCGCAAGATGATGTGGCAATCCTCGTTGCCGTTGGTCGAGACGATGGCCGAGTGGCCGCCCTTCGTGACGGACAGGAAATGGTGCGGCTGCGAAGCGGCCTTGATGGCTTCCACGGCGATCTTCACGTTGCCATCCGTGCCATTCTTGAAGCCGACCGGGCACGACAGTCCCGACGCCAGCTCGCGGTGCACCTGCGACTCCGTCGTGCGCGCGCCGATGGCGCCCCAGCTGATCAGGTCGGCGATGTATTGCGGGCTGATCACGTCGAGGAACTCGGTGCCGGCCGGCAAGCCCAGCTCATTGATATCGCGCAACAGTTCACGCGCCATGCGCAAGCCGTCGTTGATGCGGAAGCTGTTGTCCATGTACGGATCGTTGATCAAGCCCTTCCAGCCCACCGTGGTGCGCGGCTTTTCGAAGTAGACGCGCATGACGATTTCCAGTTCGCCCGCGAAACGCGCGCGCTCCTTGACCAGCAGGCGCGCATATTCCATCGCCGCCTTGGTGTCGTGGATGGAACAAGGTCCGATCACCACCATCAGGCGGTCATCCTGGCCATGCAAAATGCGGTGCAGGGCGATACGGGCGCTGGCGGCGGTCTGTTCGGCTTGCTCCGAGCAGGCAAATTCGCGGATCAGGTGGGACGGCGGAGTCAATTCCTTCATTTCGCGAATACGCAAATCATCGGTGCGGGGCATCATTTTCTCCAAAATTTAAGGAAGGGTAAAACATCTGGGTAAAAAAAAACCGCCATCAGTGGCGGTTTTTCAGAATTTGCTGGGATCTCGTTTTGCTGCTACGTGAACCGACCGCTACTCCACCGCCTTTGGGTTGGAATTGCTAAAGTAAAAATACGCGGTAAAAAAGTGGCGAGCGAACATGCGAGTCATCCGTAAGTGATGAACGACTATAAACCTAAATTGCAAGGGTTGGCAAGCATATTTGTCGGCAAAGCCGCATGCCGCTGCCGTTTTACACTGCAAAGCGGGGGAAAAAGCATAAAAAGTTGCGTGCCGCTTGGCCGGCTAGCGTGCGCCAGCGCTGTGTCCGTCGTGGCGCACACACCACGCAAGCCCCTTTGTGACGGCGGCAAGCGACACACTACTGATCAAGATCTAATCCAGGCCAGACCGGACGGACAAGACTCAAGGACGCATCGACAACCTTTGTGTGCTTGACCTTTCCGGAGAACAATATGACCCCTATGCCATCGCGACACCCCGCCGCCTTTTCACCACCACGCCTGGGCCTGGCCCTGGCGAGCGCACTGCTGAGCCTGCCCGTGCTGGCGCAGGACGCGGCCCCGATTGCCCGTGTGGAAATCACCGGCTCCAACATCCGCCGCGCGCAGGCGGAAACGGCATCGGCCGTGCAAACCCTGAACGCTGCCGACATTGAAAAATCGGGCAAGTCCAGCGTGGCCGAACTGCTGCAGACGCTGGCCGTCGACAACCAGGGCTCGGTACCCACCACCTTCGGCAACGGCTTTGCCGCCGGCGCTTCCGGCGTGTCGCTGCGCGGCCTGGGCACGGCCTCGACCCTGGTGCTGCTCAATGGCCGCCGCGTGGCGCCATACGGCCTGGCCGACGATGGCCAGAAGGTGTTTGCCGACCTGAACATCATTCCCCTGGAAGCGGTGGAACGGGTGGAAATCCTCAAGGATGGCGCCTCGGCCATCTACGGCTCGGACGCCATCGCCGGCGTGGTCAACGTGATCCTGCGGCGCGACTACCAGGGCACGGCCATCAAGGGCAACTACGGCAAGACCAAGGACTGGGACGGGCGCGACGCGCATGCGGCCATCACGCACGGCTTCGGCGACATCGACCGCGACCGCTACAACGTGCTGCTGAACCTCGAATACAGCGAAAAGGCCGCCATCTGGAACCGCGACCGGGCCGGCCGGGGCGCCGTCGGGCGCAGCGACTTGCGCGACCTGGGTTTCAGCGCGCAGGAATCGCTGAGCGGAGCGGGCGCCATCACCACCAACAACGCGGCCGGCAGCGCTGTCAACGGCAATGTGCGCAATCCCGACACGCTCGACTACTACAACCGCGGCAACCTGGCCGGCGCGGACTTTACGCGCACCTTCCCCGGCGCCGCCTGCGGCAACTTCACCACGCATCCGCAGGGCGACCCGGGCGGCGGCTGCCTGACCGATGCCGCACAGCAATACGGCCAGATCCAGCCCAAACAGAAGAACATCAATTTCTTCGGCCGCGGCGCGTGGCAGCTGACGCCGGCCCTGCAGACGTATGCCGAACTGAATCTGTATCACAGCGAATCGAACTCCGTCACCACGCCGTCGACCGTCAGCGGCTCGGTGGGTTTTCCGGGCGGTCCCGTCAGCAACGCGGGCGTGGCGCTGGGCGCCGCGCATCCGGACAACCCGTATTTCGGCACGGCGGCGCGGCTGCGCTACCTGGCGGCCGATGTGGGGCCGCGCCTGTCCGAGGTCGATTCCACCTTCACGCGTTTCGTCGCCGGCATCAAGGGCACGGTGGCGGGCTGGGACATCGACAGCGCCCTGCTGTACTCGCAGAACAAGGTGTCGAACAAGCTCGATGGCTACCTGCAGCGCGACGTGGCCTTTGCCCTGCTCAACCCCACGGCCGCCAATGTGGCGGCGGCCAGCCTGAACCCCGCATATGCCGCCCTGCCCGCCGGCAGCGTGTGGCGCATCGCGGAAAACGCGGGCCTCAATTCTCCCGCCCTGTACGCGGCGCTGTCGCCGCGCATCTCGAACGACGCCAGGACGCACATCGCCCAGATCGACTTCAAGGCCAACCGCGAAATAGGCAAGCTCGACGGAGGCGCTCTCGGCGTAGCCGTGGGCGCGGAATTCCGTCACGAAGCAACGGAACTCAAGCCCACCACGGGCACGGAACGGGGCAATATCATCGGCCTCGGCTACTCCGCCTACAAGGGCAGCCGCAACGCCTCGGCCATCTATGCGGAAGTGCTGGCGCCCGTGCTGAAAAACCTGGAGCTGTCAGGCGCCCTGCGGGCCGACCATTTCACCGACGTGGGCAACTCCTACACGCCCAAAGTGGGCGTGAAATGGACGCCCGTGCGCGAACTGGCCCTGCGCGGCACCTTCGCCAAGGGTTTTCGCGCCCCCAGCGCGGCAGAAAACGGCGTCGGCGGCCTGGCCGCGTTTTCCACCGCCAGCGATCCGCTGCGCTGTGCGCTGGGCGTGGAGGCGGCCTGCGATCCCGCACCGATCGCCGTCATCACCTCGCCCAATCCCCGCCTCTCGCCGGAACGCTCGCGCAGCTATTCCGTGGGCGCCGTGTGGGACCCGCTGCCGCGCACCAGCATTTCCCTTGATCTATGGCAAATTCGCCGCAAGAATGAAATCAATCAGGAACAGACGGACGCCGCCATTGCGGCCGGCAAGGTGGCGCGCGACCCGTCGACGGCCACCGGCATTCCCGGCGATCCGGGCGCCATCACGGCCGTGCTGGCCAACTACGTGAACTCCGCGCAGACGACGGTGCGCGGCCTCGACGTCGACGCCCGCCAGCGCTTCAACCTGGGTAGCGACCATGGCAACCTGGTGTTCGACCTGAAGTGGACGCATTTGTACAAATGGCTGCGCACGGAACAGGATGGCACGCAACGCGATTTTGCCGGCACGCATGGCAATTGCGATGTATCAAACTGCATGGGCACGCCGGCCGACCGCATCAACCTGGGCGCCACCTGGGAACGCCAGAACTGGCGGGTCTCGGTCAACGTCAACTACCGCGCCCACCTCGACAATGTGCTGTTCAAGCATGACCCGGACGGCTGCGCCACGCATTTTGCCGACGGCTCGGACGCGCCGCGCGGCTGCCGCATCGCCTCGTTCACCTCGGTGGACCTGACGGCCCGCTGGCTGGCCACGCCCAAGCTGGAAGTATTTGCTACCGTGCAAAATCTGTTCGACAAGATCGCCCCGCTCGACCCGCTCACGTATGGCGCCACGGGCTACAACCCGCTCGATTATGCGGGCGCGGCGGGAAGGTTTGTCAGTGCGGGGGTGAAATATAAATTCTGAGAAATGTGAAGCAGGCAGGTCGGATGAGCGGGGCGCAGCCACGCGTCATCCGACCACCGCGTTGGCCGCGCAGTGGCCAACAATCAGGCCGTGCCGCCAACCGTGATGCCATCGAGGCGCAGGGTCGGCTGCCCCACGCCCACGGGCACGCTCTGCCCCTCCTTGCCGCACACGCCCACGCCCGAATCGAGGCGCATGTCGTTGCCGATCATGGAGACGCGGTTGAGCACGTCCGGGCCATTGCCGATCAGGGTCGCACCCTTCACGGGGTAGCTGAGCTTGCCGTTTTCGATCATGTACGCTTCACTGGCCGAGAAGACGAACTTGCCGTTGGTAATGTCGACCTGGCCGCCACCGAAGTTGACGGCATACAGGCCATTTTTCACCGAAGCAAGAATTTCGCCCGGGTCCCGGTCGCCACCGAGCATATAGGTATTCGTCATGCGCGGCATGGGCAGGTGGGCGAACGATTCGCGGCGCGCATTGCCCGTCACGGGCATCTTCATCAGGCGCGCATTCATGGTGTCCTGGATGTAACCCTTCAAGATGCCGTCCTCGATCAGGGTCGTGCACTGCGTCGGGTTGCCCTCATCGTCGATGTTGAGCGAACCGCGGCGGCCAGCCAGGGTGCCGTCGTCGACCACGGTGACGCCCCTGGCGGCCACGCGCTCGCCGATGCAGCCGGAAAACGCGGACGAGCCCTTGCGGTTGAAATCGCCTTCCAGGCCATGGCCGATGGCTTCGTGCAGCAGGATGCCGGGCCAGCCCGGCCCCAGCACGATGGTCATGGGGCCGGCCGGCGCCGGGCGCGCTTCCAGGTTCACCAGCGCCGAATTGACGGCGTCCGTCGCATACTGTTCCAGTACGGCATCGCTGAAATAGTCATAGCTGTAACGTCCGCCGCCACCGGCCGAGCCCGTTTCGCGGCGGCCATTCTGCTCGGCGATCACGGTGACCGACACGCGCACCAGCGGTCGGATGTCGGCCGCCAGCACGCCGTCGCTGCGCAGCACCAGCACCACGTCGTATTCGCCGGCCAGGCCCGCCATCACCTGCACCACGCGCGGATCTTTCGCGCGCGCCATCTTTTCCACGCGTTCCAGCAACTGCACCTTGGCCGTGGCATCGAGCGAAGCGAGCGGGTCATTGGGCAGGTAGAGCGAGCGACCGCCCTGTGCAAGCGTGCGGCCCGCCACCTTGACCTTGCCGGCGCCGACGCGCGCAATGCTGCGCGTGGCCGCCGCCGCTTCCAGCAGGGCCCGCTCTGAAATATCGTCGGAATAGGCAAAGGCTGTCTTGTCGCCGGAGACGGCGCGCACGCCCACGCCCTGATCGATGGAAAAACTGCCCGTCTTGACGATGCCCTCTTCCAGGCTCCAGCCTTCGCTCCGGGTCGACTGGAAATACAGGTCCGCGTAATCGACCTTGTGCGTAAACATCGTGCCCAGGGCTTTCAACAGCTTGTCTTCGTCGAGGCCGAAGGGCGTGAGCAGGACGTCGCGCGCCACGGCCAGGCTGGACAGATTGGGTTCAAATGGAATCATGGCTATCTTTTCTCAACATTCAATTTACATCGTCCGATGGCTTAGTGCGGGCAAGGACTCGCGCACGCTGGCCAGAAATACCAGGTCGATCTCGCCGCTGACCACGCCCTCGCCTTCGGGCAGCACGGCCTTCACTTCGCCCCACGGGTCGATCAGCATGCTGTGGCCCCAGGTGCGGCGGCCGTTCGGGTGCAGGCCGCCCTGCGCCGAAGCCAGCACATAGCACTGGTTTTCGATGGCGCGCGCACGCAGCAGCACTTCCCAGTGGGCGCTGCCCGTCGTGTGGGTAAATGCGGCCGGCACGACGATCAATGCGCAATCGCCCATGGCGCGGTACAGCTCGGGGAAGCGCAGGTCGTAGCAGACGGACAGGCCGACGCGGCCGAACGGCGTCTCGATGGCGCGCACTTGCGCTCCTGGCACGATGGTGCGCGATTCATTATAGGACTCGGCGCCGCGCGTGAAGCCGAACAGGTGAATCTTGTCGTAGCGGCCGGCCGGCTCGCCTTGCGGGTCATACACGAGCGTGGTGTTGAGCACTTTGCCTTCCTGGTCAGAGCTCAGGGGCAAGGTGCCGCCGATCAGCCAGATGCCGTGCTGGCGCGCCATCTGCGCCATGCCATCCTGGATGGGGCCGCTTCCGGGCTGCTCCGCGTGGCCCAGCTTGTCCGTCTCCTGCCGCCCCATGATGGCCCAGTACTCGGGCAACACCACCAGCGATGCACCGCTGGCCGCGGCCTGCGCCACCAGGCGCTGCGCCGTGGCCAGGTTCTCCGCCACGGACGGCGAGGAAATCATTTGTATTGCTGCAACTGTGTGCATCATTTCACCTCTAGTCCATTCGAGCTTGCTGCGTGACACTTATTTCGCCACAGCATCTTTTTCCGCCGCTGCGGGCATGGCGACAGGTTCCAATTTACCACCATCGAGCTTGGTCACCACGGGCGCCTTCCATGGCCCCGCGATCTGCATATGGTAAGTGAGCGCCTTCATCACGGGTGCGCGCAGGAACAGTTGCGCCAGGAAGCTGCCCAGGCCGATGACGGGGTTGACGGCCAGCGCATACACGAGGGGGCCCGTGCCCAGGTTGAATTCGGGGATCACCACGACGTGCAGATTCGTCGTTTCATTGGCGATATCGGCCGTGCCATCCATCAGCACGGTCGCCGCCACGCCGTGCATTTTCAGATTATCGGTGGTCACCACGCCGCGCTTGATGCTGGCGTTGGCCGTGATGCCGTCGAAGGCCAGTCCTTCCGAAAACACGTCGTGGAAATCGAGTTTCAGCAAGCGGGGCAAGGCTTGCAGGCTGAGCACGCCCAACAGCTTGGCTGCGCCCGGGTCCTGCTTGAGGAACTGGCCCGATTCCACGTTCATCTCGATCTGGCCCGACAAGGTGGGGATGTCGAGCGAATACGGCAAGCCGTTCCAGGCGATGTCGCCGCTCAGGCGGCCCTTGCCGCGGCGCACCGTGTCGGCAAAGCCGAAGCGGTCGAGCAGCTTGCCCGCGTCGACGATGTCGAGGCCGAATCGCAGGCTGGTCGTGCTTAGTCCGTCCTTGATGACCCATTTGCCGCTGCCGCTCAGGGTGCCGTCGGCATTCGACAATTGCAGCTTGCCCACGCGCCACTCGCGCCCGCCGGCCGCCATGGTGTTATACGCCTGCAACTCCAGCCGGCCGATCTTCTTGTTGAACAGTTCGAACTGCTCGGCGACGATATCGAGCGAGGGAATCGACTGGGCACCGCTCTTGCCTTCCAGCAAATTCTTCACGTCATTGGCGGCCGATTCCGGGATGATCAGCGAGGACAGGCGGGCCGTCATCTTGCCCAGGCCGGAAGGCGTTTCCAGCCACGTCACATAGCCCGACACTTGTTTCGCATCAATATTGGCCTGCCACACATCCTTCTGGTGGGTGGCGCCCACGACCACGTTTTCCAGCTTGCGCTCGCCCAGCATCAGTTCGCTGGCGCGCGCCGCCATCATGTCCGGCACCACGTATTGCGCGATATCGGGCGCATCGTCGGCGCCGCCGTCGGCAGGCGCCGTGCCGCTGCCGGCGATTTCGCTGCCGGCCGTGATCCAGCTGTCCACGTCCAGGGTTTTCATGTTCACGTTGAGCATCATGCCGCTGTCGGGCTCGGGTGCCGGCGCGTTCACGCCGATGCCGCCGCGCACCAGGCGCCACGCTTCCTTGCCCTGCTTCTGGCGCTGGTAGCGCGCGGCGATGCCGGCGCCGAGCGCGATACGGATATCGTCCGTGCGCAGGCCCGCCGCATTGGCCGCATTGCCCGTCAGGGTAAATTTCACGGGCAGGCTGTCGGCCGCCGCTTTTTTCAGGGGCGCGGGGAAATCCAGGCCCAGGCCCGTCAGCGGCGACTCCACATTGACGACCACCTGGTGGTCGCGCGCCGTGATCATGCCGCTGTAGCGCGCGCCGCCACTCAAATGTTTTGCCAGGCGCTGCAGCACGGGCGCCGGATACGTCTTGCGCAAGCCGTCGATGGTCATGTTACCGGCGAGCTTCACCTGGATGGAGTTGTCCGGCTGCGTGCCGCCCGAAATGGCCAGCGGCCCGCCCAGCAGGCTGCCATTCAAGCCATTCAGGTTGACGCCCTTTTCGTTGAACTCGATCCTGCCCTGCGTGCCCAGCACGGGCGGCATGTCGTGGAACAACACCACGTCATTGCCTGCCAGCTGCAGGTTGCCCTGTACGGTCGCCTCCATCATGCGTTCTATGGGCAGGTGCAATTTCAGCGCCAGTTTGGCATTGCCCGTGGCTGTCGTTTCATCCGTAAAATGCTCGATCCAGCCCAGCACGGGGCTGGCCGTCACGTATTTGAGGAATTCCTGCATGGGGCCGGCCGCATTGCCCTCGATATCGAGCAGGGTGTCGAAGACGGTCAGGTCGGGGATCACGGCTTTGACATGCGTCAAGGCCACGCCGCCCGTGGTGGCCGTGTCGCCGTGGATTTCCATGCGCGCCCGCTCGAAGACGAAGCTGCCCTTGATCTTTTCCGCCTGCGGCCACAGCGGCGCCTTGCCCGCCAGCGGCCCGCTTTCCGCGAATTCGCCGGGAGCATAGTTCAGCTTGCCATTCTCGATCTTGCCGGCCACGCGGAATTCGCCGCGGCTGCGCTGTGCCGGCGTCTCGGCCTTGAACGGAAAATGTTCGAGCTCGCCGCGCAGGCGCAGGCTGGCGTCGCGCGCCACGCCGCCTTCCAGCGCGCCCGTCAGCCAGTGGCGCAAGTGCTCGGGCGTCTGCACGGGCAAATAGCGGCCGATGGTATTGATCTCGAAATTGTCGATGGCCCCCGTCAAGTCCACCTGGCCCAGGTTCTTGCCGTCGAGCGGCAGGCGGTGCGTGCCATGCAAGGCCACGCGCAAGCCCTGTTGATTGAAATCAAGCTTGTCCAGCGCGACCTGCAGCATATTGTCCGCTTCGAAGGTCCAGCGCGCCTGCATGGCAAACTGTTCGAATGGCAAGGCCGGTTCACTCAGGTAAGACGGGAACTGCAGCACCAGGTCTTGCGCGTCGATGGCAATGCTGCCGCCCTTGTCGCTGGCGTCGATGCTGCCGCTCAGGTGGTCGAAGCCGGGAATGGCGGGGGCGGCGGCCTGTGCGGGGCTGGTCGCCGTCTTCGCCACGGCCAGGCGCGCCGGCTGCGCATTCAGGCCCAGCTCGATGAGCTTGCCGCGCAGGCGGTAGCTGGCGGGCGTGGCCATGTCGCCCTCCCACTGCGCGGAAAAATCGAGCAGGCGGCCGCGCGGCGCCAGGGCGTCAAGGCGCTGGCGCTGCTGCGCGCCCAGCGGCAATTTGTCGGCCAGTGCGGCCAGGGTCTGCAAATCGAGCGACTGGGCCGTGATTTCCGTGCGCGCCGGCTTGCGCTGCGTGGCGGCAATGAAACGCTCGGACAAGGTCGTCGGTGGCAGGCTGAGGCCATCGCGTGTTTCCAGAGCAAAATTCGTCAACGCCACCTGATGGCCGTTCGCGCCAAAGGTGGGCTTGCCGTCCGGCACCTCCACCGACAGGTCTTCCTTCGCCGACACACGCCCGCTGACCGTCAGCAGATCGAGCGGAGCGATATGCTCGCCCAGCCGCGCCTGCACATCCGTCAGGCGCACGTCGGCCGTGAAGCCGGCCAGGCGCGCGTGATCCAGGCTCAGCCAGGCGCGCAGGGCACCCTTGCCCTGGCTCAATTCAAATGGATAGTCGAGATAGCTGCGCCAGGCGGCCAGGTCGGCGTTTTTCAGGTCGGCATACAGCTCGCCCCGCCACATCGACACGTCCGAGATGCGCGTGCTGAATGGCGGATGCATGAAGTGAGCGCGCACATCGATGGGCGCGGCCAGGCTGGCGGGCGGCGTCGCCTGCAAGCCCAGGCGGTGGCTGCGCCAGCGGTTGCGCAGCAACAGGTTGACCTGGGTCAATGCCAGCTCGGGTGCGCCGCGCGCCTCGTCCGTCCAGCGCACCCGGCCATCGCGGATGACGATATCGTGCTGCGACAGCAGCCAGTCGGCGCCCTTGCCGTCATTGCCCTGCGTGCTGTCGACCAGCACGCCCGCCACGTACAACTTGCCGTCCCTGCTGCGCCGCACGTCGAGGTCGGGCCGCGTGATTTCCAGCGAGTCGAAACGCACGGAACCGAGCACGCTCCACCACGACAAGGTGGCCGACACGCTCGGCAGGCTTAGCGCCTGGCGGCCCGTCTGGTCGCGCAGGGTCACGTCGCCGAGGAACAGATTGGGCCGCACGCCATGCCAGGACGCGTAAATGCGCGCAATACTGACGGGATTGCCCAGCGCGCGGCTGGCCGCCCGCTCGATATCGCCCTTGTAGTAATCGATATTGGGCAGGATGGCGTAGCGCAGGAATAAAAACAGGACGGCGAAGAGGAAATACGCGAACAGCACGCCTTTGACGGCAAAACCCAGCACGTGGTGGGTGGCCAGGTTGGCCATGCGATAGGCGGCACGCAGCCGCTGCCAGCGCAGAGCCAATGGCACATGTTCTGTCACGCTTGCTTCTGGCGGTTTTTGCATCAATAAGCTAATAAACTGGCCCGGCGTCAAATAATGGCAAAAATCGTCTGCATTCGTGGTGCGCGCCTGCATCCTTGCGCTTGCGTCTGAGCAAAGCCTCCCTTACCATCGTCCGGAGGAGCACGCATTGCCGGCGGCATTCGCGCCGGCGGCACAATTTTACCGCATCCCCCGCCATTCGCAGCCAAGTTAAACAAGAACATGCACGCAGCATCCACGAGACCCTTACCGATACCATGAGCACACAGCCTTTGATTTCCGCCTCCCGTTTCTACCAGCGCTGGCTGGACGCCGCCCCCGAGCGCGCCGCGCAGGTAGCGCAACTGGTGCGCGCACCGCTGGACGGGCTCGACTTTGCCGCCGCGCTGGCCGCCCAGGCCAATGCCGCCACGCCGCCGCTGCCACCCGAGCGGGCCATGCGCCGCCTGCGCAACCTGCTCGTCTGCGGCCTGATCGCGCGCGATCTTGAAGGCCAGGCCGACTTGCATGAAGTCGTCACGGCCATGACGGGCTTTGCCGATTTCGCCATCCGCACGCATGTGGATGCCATCATGGCCGAGATGGTGGCCCTGCACGGCATGCCCGTCGGCGAGGAATCGGGCGAGGAACAAGCCTTGATGGTGCTGGCGATGGGCAAGCAGGGCGGCGGCGAGCTCAACGTCTCGTCGGACATCGACCTGATCTTTGTGTATCCGGAAGATGGCGACACGCAAGCGACCTTGCCGGGCCAGCGCAGCCTGTCCAACCACGAGTTTTTCATTCGCATGGGCAAGAAACTGATCGCCGCCCTGGCCGAGATCACGCAGGACGGTTTCACTTTCCGCGTCGACATGGCCTTGCGCCCGAACGGCAACTCGGGTCCCCTGGCCGCCAGCCTGGGCATGGTGGAGCAATACCTGATCGTGCAGGGCCGCGAATGGGAACGCTACGCCTGGGTCAAGGCGCGCGCCGTGACGGGCAAGCCCGAGGACATCGCCGCGCTCGACGCCATCGTGCGCCCCTTCGTCTTCCGCCGCTACCTCGATTTCGGCGTCATCGACGCCATCCGCACCATGCACGGCCAGATCCGCGCCGAAGTCAACCGCCAGGAGCGGCTGCACCCGGACCGCAGCAACAACGTCAAGCTGGGCCGCGGCGGCATCCGCGAAATCGAATTCCTCGCGCAAGTGTTCCAGTTGATACGCGGCGGACGCGACGCCGAGCTCCGCGACCGTTCCACGCGCGCCACCCTGCGCACGGTGGCGGACAAGGGACTATTGGAACCGGCCATCGTGGAACAATTACTTGGTTCCTATACTTTCCTGCGCAACCTGGAGCACCGGCTGCAGTATCTTGACGATGCGCAAACCCACACCCTGCCCGCCAGCGAAGCAGACCGCCTGACCGTGGCGCGGATGATGGGCCTGCCCGACACGCCGGCTTTGCTGTCCCAGCTGGAAGCGCACCGCGTGTTTGTCGCAGGACAATTTGACGAAATGTTCAGCGACAAGAGCAGCGGCACGCCGCCGGCCGACACGGGCATCGACCCGCAGACGTCGAACGACTGCGCCGCCTCGGACCAGCAGGAAGCCATCGAAGCGCGCTTTGCCGCCCTGGGTTTCCATGAGCCGGCCGCCTGTGCGCGCCGTTTGCTGGCCACATGGCAGGCGCCCCGTTTGCAGTCCCTGCCCGAGGCGAGCCGCACGCGTCTGGTGGCCCTCGTCAATTCCGCCCTGCCCCTGATCACCGATTGCTCCGTTTCCAACGGCAATGCCAGCCAGCTGGCCACCCTGGGCCGCCTGCTCGATTTCCTGGAAGCGATTGCGCGGCGCTCGGCCTATCTGTCATTGTTGACAGAGTATCCCCACACGCTGGAACGGGTGGTGCGCATGGTGTGCGCCAGCGGCTGGGCCGCCACCTTCCTCACGCAGCACCCGATCCTGCTCGACGAACTGTTAGACGAGCGCATCCGCAATACGGTGCCCGACCCGGCCGCGCTGGCGCTGGACCTGCAGCGCCAGCTCGACGACGCCCCCGGCGACACGGAACGGCAGATGGATATCCTGCGCGAAACACACCATGCGCAGCTGTTCCAGTGCCTGGCGCAAGACCTGGCGGGCGACCTGAGCGTGGAGAAGCTGGCCGATTACCTGTCGCAGCTGGCCGACATCATCGTCGCCGCCACCGTGCAAGCCGTCTGGCAAACATTACCTGCACGCCACCGCGAAGTGCCGAAATTCGCCGTCATCGCGTATGGCAAGCTGGGCGGCAAGGAACTGGGCTATGTCTCCGACCTCGACGTCATCTTCCTGTTCGATGACGACGATCAGGACGCCCCCGGCCTGTACGCCAAGCTGGCGCAGCGTTTCATTACCTGGATGACCTCGCACACCTCGGCCGGCATCCTGTTCGACATCGACATCGCCCTGCGTCCCGACGGCGCCTCGGGCATGCTCGTTTCCAGCGTGCAGGCGTTCGAGCGCTACCAGAGCAGCGCGGCCTGGGTGTGGGAGCACCAGGCGCTCACGCGCGCGCGCTTTTGCGCGGGCGACGTCAGCATCGGCAAGCACTTCGAGCGCATCCGCGACACGATCTTGCGCAAGGAGCGTCCGGAAAACGGCCCGCTCAAGGGCGAAGTGGTGGCCATGCGCAAGAAGATGCTCGATGCGCACCCGTCCCGCCCCGGCAGCTTTGATCTGAAACAAGATCCGGGCGGCATGATCGACATCGAATTCATGGTGCAGTACCTGGTGCTGCAGCATGCGGCGCAGTATCCGCAGCTGACGGCCAACTCGGGCAATATCGCCCTGCTGCGCCTGTGCGGCGAACTGGGACTGATCGACGCGCAACTGGCCGCCCTGGTGGCCGACGCCTACCGCGCGCTGCGCAAGCTGCAGCACCAGCTGCGCCTGCAGGGGCAGGACCTGGCCCGCGTGGAGCCGGAGCGCGTGCGCGTGCATGCGGACAACGTCATGCGCCTGTGGCAAGCCATCTTCGGCGCCACCACCTGAGGCCGGGCCGGGCATGCCGCTCCATTACCTGTCCCGCCTGAGCGGATCGGCGCGCGATACGCAAGCCAATCTGCAGCTGGGCTGCGTGCTGGCGCTGGTGGCCGGCGCCGTCAACGCGGGCGGCTTTCTCGCCATCGGCGGCTATACTTCGCACATGACGGGCATCGTCTCGGGCATGGCCGATGACCTGGCGCTGGGCAATATCACGGTGGCCCTGGCCGCGCTGGGTGCCTGGCTGGCCTTTGTCAGCGGCGCGGCGGTCACGGCCATCATGGTGAACTGGGGCAAGCGGCGCCGGCTGCACAGCCAGTTTGCCGCCAGCCTGCTGCTGGAAGCGGCCCTGTTGCTGCTGTTCGGCCTGACGGGCAATTACCTGGCGGCCATGCCCGACGTGCTGGGCCCCGTCACCATCTTGCTGCTGTGTTTTGTGATGGGCTTGCAGAACGCCATCATCACGAAGATCTCGGGCGCCGTCATCCGCACCACCCACGTGACGGGGCTGTCGACCGACATCGGCATCGAACTGGGGAAAATGGCGTATTACAACCGGCGCCAGTTGCCGGACCGGATGGTCAAGGTCAACCGCGGCAAGCTGAGGACGCACTGCCTCTTGATCAGCTGCTTCTTCATCGGCGGCGTCAGCGGCGCGCTGGCCTTCAAGCACATCGGCTTTCCTGCCGCCACCATCATCCTCGCCGGCGTGCTGACTTTACTGTCGGGCGTGCCCGTGCTGCGCGACTTGCGCGTGCTGTGGCGCTTCTACCGGCGCCGCCTCTGAACGAAAAAATGCCGTCCAGACCAGGCCTGGACGGCATCTCCCGGCTCGCTGCGTCACATTACTGCTGTGCGCTCTTGTTGCCGGCGGCTGGACCGATGTAGCGGTTAATAAAGCTGTACACGGCTTCGCCCCACTTGATGTTGTTGCTTTCCTTGGACCAGCCATGGCCCTCGCCAGTCATCACCATCCATTCGACGGTATTGCCCTGCTTGAGCAGCTGGTCGCGCATTTTTTCGCCATGGATCAGCGGCACGCGGCGGTCTTCGCTACCGTAGGCCATCAGCACGGGCGCCTTGATCTTGTCTGCATGGTCGATCGCCGATACCTTACGGAAATACGCCTCATCGGTCTTCGGATCGCCGTGCATTTTCGTGCCGATGTTATCCATCACCGGGCCGGAGACATCGGACCAGTTGACGGTGAACAACATTTTCACATCCGTCACGCCCACCCAGTTGATGCCGCATTTGTACAGGTCAGGATTCTTTATCAGTCCGTACATGGTGGCGTAGCCGCCATAGCTGGCGCCGATGATGCAGACGCGGTTGCGATCGACGACGCCCTGCCGGACCAGTTCCTCGATACCGTCCGTGATGTCGTCCTGCATGGTCAGGCCCCATTGTTTCCAGCCCGCCGTATGGTGTTTCCAGCCCAGGCCGGTCGACATGCGGAACTGCGGCTGCATCACGGCAAAGCCGCGCGAGGCAAGCATCTGCGTGATGGGGTCAAAGCCGAAGCTGTCGCGTGCATGCGGTCCGCCGTGGATATACGCCACCAGCGGCAGGGCCTTGGGCGTGCGGCCTTCCGGCAAGGTCAGATAGGCCGGGATGGTCAGGCCATCGCGCGCCTTGTAGTGAATGACGGTCTGCTCGGAAAGCTTCTTGCCGTCCAGTGAAGGCTTGACGCTGTACAACGGCTCCAGCGTCTTCTTCAAGGTATCGAAGTAATACAGCTTGCCCACGTTGTTGATGCCGGTGGTGACGACGACGGCGCGATTGCCGCGCCACTGGAATTCCACGTGCTCACCAGGCAGGCTGGCGTCAAGCGAAGCCTGCAGACGCGCATAGTCTTCATCAAAGTAATACATTTCCGGCTTCATGCCGTTGACGGCCACGCCCACCACCTTCTTGCGTGCTTCGTCAAAGACCAGACCGCCCGCGACATCGACTTCCGCATGCTCGGCGATCAGCTCGCCCGCCGCGTTCTTCGCGCCATCCCAGATATGTACGCCGGCCTTGTCACGGCCATTGAAACGGCCGGCCACGAACAGCGTCTTGTTATCGAAATCAAAGCCCAGCGGATTCATTTCCTTGCCTTCATCCAGATACGCCTTGTAAATGGCTTTCCATGGCGCCTTCTCATCATCGCGCAGGTAGACGGTTTGCACGATGCGCTTGCTGCCTTCTTCCACTGTCAAGGCCGATGCCACGCGAATCACGTTTTCATGGTCCAGCACCCAGCCGCTGACGGCGCCCGGATTATTGAAGGTCAGCAAGGCCATGCGGCCATTTGTCGTGTCCAGACGGAACACGTCGCTGGCGCCCAGGTCGGCGTCGCGGCCCCGTTCGTTGTTGACGACGATCAAGTCATTGCTGTCGCCACCCACGCGCTGCAGCACGGATACCGGTTTGTACGGCATGCCCGTACTCATTGATTCCTTCACGCTGATGACCAGCTTGCGAAAGCCGCTACCGTCGCTATTGACGGCGAACAAACCGCCGCCGGTCTGCTTTTCCAGTACCTCTTCGCTGCCCTTGCTGATGCTGAACACCAGGCGCTTGTTGTTGACCCAGATGGGATTGGCCACGTTCCAGTCGGGGTCCGATGCCACGACGGTCGAGGCCCGGGTATCGAGATTGATGACCGCCAGCACGAAACGGCCATTGCGTGGCGTCAACACCGCCATGCTTTGGCCATCGGGCGACAAGATGGGGCGGCCACTGAACTCCGCTTTCTTGAAGAAATCGGCAATAGGAATCGATTCGTCGGCACGTACGCTTGCGCTATACAGGCCACTACTGAGTAACAAGGTGCTAAGCACGACAGAAATAATGCGTCGGTTCAAGACAGTCTCCTCGACAATACAACAATATAAGTTTCTTAAAAAGCAATCATCTACGCGTTCCCGAGGATAAAAAAAGGCGCCGTCACCTCACGGTCACGGCGCCTTTTTCATCATGCGCGATTACTTGAAGCTGTAATCAGCCGTGATCTGGAAATAACGGCCCATCGCACTATGCAGGGGTGAGTAGTAGTTTGCCGAGTCGTTCGGATGGAAAGGCGGTTTGCGGTCGAAGGCATTCTGGATGGCAAAGCTCAGCTTGGTGTTCTTGAAGCCGCTGTAGCTGCCGCCCAGGTTAACCACGGTGAACGATGGAATGCCCTTGCACAGTTCCGGGAAGCCTTCGGTTGCCAGCACGCAATCTTGCGTGCGGTCGCCAACGGACGCCATCTTGCCGATGAAGACAGTATCGGCCGACAAGGTGTACGCGGCTTTCTTCCAGGACAAGCCCAGATTGGCCTGTACCGATGGCGTACCGCGCGTGCCCGCATACTCGATCAGATCGTCGGTTGGCGATGGCGCATTCAGGTAGGACTGCATGTGACTCACGTTCAAGGTCGGCTGCAGCGTACCGTATTCCCCCATATTGATGCGGCCCGTCAGTTTCAGGTCCACGCCGCGGATCTTGGTGACGGCCACATTGGTCAGCAACATCTTGATGTTGGTCACTTCACCGGCCATGGCGCCCGCTTTTCTGTCCGCATCGCTCAATGGATCGCGTACGATCGAGACGGCAGGGTCACCGGCGTAACGCGACGGATCGGCCAGTACTTTCGACAGATCGTAGGTACCGATCTCATTGATGCGCTTGATCTGCCACAGATCGACCGTTGCCAGGAACGACGAACTCGGTTCCCATGCCAGGCCCAGCGTATAGCTCTTCGCCGTTTCCGGCTTCAGTTCCGGATTGGCGCCGCTTTGATAGGCGCTGGAAGTCGAGCAGCCGAGCTTGTATTGGGCGTTGCAGCGGAACGGGTCACGGAACGAGGTGAACGCATTGCGCACGTCAGTGGAGTTTTCCACCAGCGTTGGCGCGCGGAAGCCTTCAGCATACGTACCACGCACCATGAAAGCCGGCGTCGCGCTCCACTTCAGGCCGACTTTAGGCGTGGTCGAATTGCCATAGTCAGAGTAGTGATCGTGGCGCACCGCCAACTGGGCTTCCACGGTCTTGAGCAAAGGCACGGTTGCTTCCGCATAGATGGAAGAAATATTGCGGCTGTTCGAGAAACCTGGCGGCAATTGCGCCTGGTGGTAGATCTCGCCTGCCACTGCCTGCGGGTCAGGGTTCGTGTCGAGCGATTCACGGCGGAATTCCGTACCGATGGCCAGGCCGACGGCACCGGCTGGCAAGGTGAACAATTCGCCCGAAATCTTGCCATCCACCTGTGCCAGGCTCGACTTGAAGACGTTGACGGAACTCGTCGTGATCGAGTCATACAAGGCCTTGTTGGCATCGCCGCCGCCAAAGATGAAGGTGCCGTTCTTGTATGCGTTCAGGAAAGGCGTCGTCAGGATGGCGGCGGTGTTGCGCGAAGACACTTTGCTGTTCGTGTACAGGGCGGCCGTTTCCCAATCCCAATTCTTGAAGTCACCTTTGACGCCAACCAGATAGCGGCCGAAATCGGTGGTATTGTCCTGGCCCTGGCCTGGGAAGTCGCGCAGCTTGGCACGCACGCGCACGGTGCCGTTGCCGCCGGCAAGCGTCTTGCCATCCGGGCCAATCAGCTCCTTCGGATACTGCGGGTGCGTGATCGGCAGTGCCGGGATGATTTCGTTATTTTGACCGGCAACAAAATGCAGGTTGCCTGTAACGACAGCTTTGTTGCGGTTGTACATCAACTCACTGAAGACGGTCGTGCTGGCGGTGGGCTGCCACGTCAGACGGCTGGTGATGCCGACGCGGTCGGACTTGCCGGCCACGTTATACGAGCTGTCCTTGAAATCGTCGAACACGCACGCCTTGCCCAAGGCACCCGCGTTGAGCACGGTATCGGCAGGCACCAGACGATCCGCTGGGCAATTCTTGTCCATCGTTTGCGAGACGAACGTACCGCTGGTCTTGTCTGTCCAGTACAGATTACCTGGATAGGTGTACAGCGAACGGCGGTCTTTGTAGCCATACGCGCGCAGATCCTGCGTGCTCAGGTAATCGTCGCGATTGCTCATGTACATCGGCTTGCGCTGGCGCACATCAATTGTTGCATAGGCATTGAAATGGTCCTTGACCAGGCTGCCTTTACCGAAACTGATGGTGGCACGTTTCTGCTCGCCATCGCTACGGCTGGACTGGCCAAGCGAGCCGCCCAATTCCAGGCCCTCGAAGCTGTCGCGCAGGATGATGTTGACCACGCCGGCCATGGCTTCCGAACCGTAAATGGCCGATGCGCCATCTTTCAGGATTTCAATACGCTCCACTGCGCCCACGGGAATCGAGTTCAAGTCGACGAACGTGGTCTGGAATTCTGGCTGTGCATATGGCGCCAGGCGGCGGCCGTTGATCAGGGTAAGCGTTGCCTGGCTGCCGAAACCGCGCAAGTTCAGGCCGGCAGCGCCAGCGCTGAAGCCATTGGTACGGTTTTCATCGATGCCGCCGACGTTGGCCGAGATCGTGCGCAAGACTTCGTTGAGCGACGTCGCGCCGCCCCGCGTCAGCTCTTCGCGCGTGATGACCTGCACCGGCGAAGCTGTTTCCAGCGCAATGCGGCGTACGTTGGAACCGGTCACGTAGACTTTTTGAACCGGGCTGATCTCAGCCTCGCCAGCCGTCTTCGCCGGCGCTGCCTGCGATCCCATGCTCGCCTCTTGTGCATGCACGACTTGCGTCAACAAACTGGTACCAGCAATTACGCCAAGTGCCAGGCGAACCAAGACTACACTAGTTTTTTCTCTGATAAACATCTCTTCCCTTCGTGCGTTTTTATATAGTCAATTTTCTTATTGCAACTCGAATTCAAGCAGACAGCGGCATCACACATTCCAGGCAGGCAATACGTATCCCAACATGGCATGACGTTGTCTGCGTGAAACTTTATTATGCATGCAAGTTTTTTCATTTTGTTACAAATATTAGTTTATGTTGCAACAAAACGACTTTACGGAATATACCAATTTAAATATCAAATTATCCAATACTTAATTCTGGAAAATATCAATTTAATGAAATTAAATTTAACGATATAAATAGTTTTTCAGTTAGCCATTTACGTTGGCGTCAGAATCCTGTAAGACTTTTGACAAGCAAACTTTATTGTTACTGGAAATGACAGTGGCAGTTTTGGCGCATGGGGAGCGGGATACGACGGCAGGAAGCAATGCCAGAATGAGGAGGGGAAATATATCAAGAATACAAGAGAAGAAAATATAACCAAGTATCAAGACGCCAGGCACGCGTGGCACACGGCAACCTGGCTGAAAAGGGAATGCATGCGCACACAACTCGTACAGGCATAAAAAAACCGCCCTGTCAGACAGGGCGGTCCGGCACCCCTCGGGGTGCGTTTTCTGTTGCGTGTCAGTAAATTACTTGGCCGACATCAGTGCAACGGTGGTGTCGAGCATGCGGTTCGAGAAACCCCACTCGTTGTCGTACCACGACGATACTTTCACCAGGCGGCCCGACACCTTGGTCAGGGTCGAATCAAAGTTCGACGAGGCCGGGTTGTGGTTGAAGTCGATCGATACCAGCGGTTCGGTCTGGTACGTCAGGATGCCCTCCAGCGCGCCTTCCGATGCGGCTTTCATCAGCGCGTTGACTTCTTCCACGGTGGTGTCGCGCTTGGCGATGAAGGACAGGTCGACCAGCGACACGTTGATGGTCGGCACGCGGATGGCGAAGCCGTCCAGCTTGCCATTGAGCTCAGGCAGTACCAGGCCCACGGCGGCAGCGGCGCCCGTCTTGGTCGGGATCATGCTCATGGTGGCCGAACGGGCGCGGCGCAGGTCTTCATGCATCACGTCGGACAGCACCTGGTCGTTGGTGTAGGCGTGCACGGTGGTCATCAGGCCCGTTTCGATGCCGATGGCATCGTTGAGCGGCTTGACCAGCGGTGCCAGGCAGTTGGTGGTGCACGACGCGTTCGAAATGACGGTGTCGGTCGATTTCAGCACCGAGTGGTTCACGCCGAACACGACGGTTGCATCGACGTCCTTGCCGCCAGGTGCCGAGATGATGACTTTCTTGGCGCCGCCCTTCAGGTGAGCCGAAGCTTTCTCTTTGGTGGTGAAGAAGCCCGTGCATTCCAGCACGACGTCCACGCCCAGCTCGCCCCATGGGATTTCAGCCGGGTTGCGCTGTGCGAACACGCGGATCGGATCGCCATTGACGATCATGTTGTCGCCTTCGACGGTGACCGTGCCCGGGAACTTGCCGTGCGCGGTGTCGTAGCGGGTCAGGTGGGCGTTCGATTTGGCATCGCCCAGGTCGTTGATGGCAACGATCTGGATATCCTGTTTCTTGCCGCCTTCGTAGAAAGCGCGCAACACATTACGGCCGATGCGGCCGTAGCCATTGATTGCAACTTTGATCGTCATACTCTGCTCCTGATTAAAAAAAAGGTATCAGCACAGCACCCCGGCACTACCTTGCCGGGGTCTGCTCAAAATCAATATTAGCCAGCGATAACGGCTTTAACCTTGGCTACGACGTTCTCGACCGTGAAGCCGAAATGCTTGAACAGCACGCCGGCCGGCGCCGATTCGCCGAACGTGTCGATACCGACCACGGCGCCTTCCAGGCCCACGTATTTGTACCAGAAGCTGGTCACGCCCGCCTCGATGGCCACGCGCGGCACGCCCTTCGTCAGCACGCTGGCCTTGTAGGCGGCGTCCTGGCGGTCATACACGTCGGTCGACGGCATCGACACGACGCGCACGTTGATGCCTTCCGAGGCCAGCGCGCTGGCGGCGGCGACGGCCAGTTCCACTTCGGAACCGGTGGCGATCAGGATCGCCTTGGCATCGGCCACGTCGTTGAGCACATAGCCGCCGCGATAGATGTTGTCGATCTGTTCGGCGCTACGCTCCTGGTATGGCAGGTTCTGGCGCGAGAAGATCAGGGTCGACGGGCCATCCTTGCGGCGCACGGCGGCGCCCCAGGCAGCAGCCGACTCGACGGTGTCGCACGGGCGCCAGTTGTCCAGGTTCGGGATCAGGCGCATCGACGAGACGTGCTCGACCGACTGGTGCGTCGGGCCGTCTTCGCCCAGGCCGATCGAATCGTGGGTGAACACGAAGATCGAGCGCAGCTTCATCAGGGCAGCCATGCGCAGGGCATTGCGGCTGTAGTCGGAGAACGTCAGGAAGGTGGCGCCGAACGGGATGTAGCCGCCGTGCAGGGTGATGCCGTTCATGATGGCGCTCATGCCGAATTCGCGCACGCCGTAGTTGATGTGGTTGCCAGGCTGGCCCGAACGCACGGCCACGCACTCTTTCCAGTTGGTCAGGTTCGAACCGGTCAGGTCGGCCGAGCCGCCCAGGAATTCCGGCAGCGACGACGCCAGTGCCTGGATGGCGTTCTGGCTGGCCTTGCGGGTGGCGATGTTTTCTTTCTTCTCGACGCAGGACGCGATGGCGGCGCTCAGGGCCGCTTCGAATGCCTGTGGCAGGTCGCCCTGCATGCGGCGCGACAGTTCAGCGGCTTGCTGCGGGAATTCACGGGTGTAGGCGGCGAAACGCTCGTTCCAGTCCGCTTCCAGCAGGGCACCCTGCTTCTTCGCATCCCAGGCCGCGTACACGTCGGCCGGCATTTCGAACGGGGCGGCATCCCAGCCGATATATGCGCGCACGGCGGCAATTTCCTTGTCGCCCAGCGCGGCGCCGTGGACCTTGTCGCCGCCTTGCAGGTTCGGCGAACCCTTGCCGATGATGGTCTTGCAGCAAATCAAGGTTGGCTTGCTGGCGGTCTTGGCGGCGGCGATGGCGGCCGACACGGCGGCAACATCGTGGCCGTCGACGGCGCGGATGACGTTCCAGCCGTAGGCTTCGAAGCGGGCCGGGGTGTCGTCCGTGAACCAGCCTTCGACCTTGCCGTCGATGGAAATGCCGTTGTCGTCGTACAAGGCGATCAGTTTATTCAGGCCCAGGGTGCCGGCCAGCGAGCACACTTCATGCGAAATACCTTCCATCAGGCAACCATCGCCGACGAAGGCGTAGGTGTAGTGGTTGACGATGTCGTGGCCAGGCTTGTTGAATTCAGCGGCCAGCAATTGCTCCGACAGGGCCATGCCGACGGCGTTGGCGATGCCCTGGCCCAGCGGGCCGGTGGTCGTTTCCACGCCTGGCGTGATGTCGACTTCCGGGTGGCCCGGGGTTTTCGAATGCATCTGGCGGAAGGCCTTGATGTCTTCCATCGACAGGTCGTAGCCCGTCAGGTGCAGCAGCGCGTAGTGCAGCATGGAGCCGTGGCCGTTCGACAACAGGAAGCGGTCGCGGTTCTGCCATGTCGGGTTCGCGGGATTGTGGCGATAGTGACCACTCCACAGGGCAACTGCGATCTCGGCCATGCCCATCGGCATGCCTGGATGACCGGAGTTGGCCTTTTGTACAGCGTCCATTGCCAGTGCGCGGATCGCATTGGCCATTTTGGTAGTCGGGAGCGTAGTTGTCATGATGGTGTGGGTCAGTCGCGAGTTTGGAATTCGTTTGCAACAGCGCGGACAGGGAAGCCGGCTGCTTTCTGTAGTCAACTATTTTACCAGACTGGGGGGCTGCAAATTAGAATTGCGGCGTACTGGCCCGCCAAATGGCTATACTTTGACGTCTTTCCACCTCATATCTCGCACAATTTAGGATTTGCATGCCGCGTTTCTTCTGCCCCCAGCCGCTCGTCGCCGGCACCACCGTCTCCCTGCCGGAAGCCGTCGCCCACCATATCCAGGTCGTGCGCCTGGCGCCGGGCGACGTCATCACCCTGTTCAATGGCGAAGGGGGCGAGGTGCAGGCCAGCCTGGTGGCGGTCGCCAAGCGCAGCGTGACGGCGCAAATCGAGGCGCACGTGGCGCGTGAAGCGGAACTGCCCTACGCCGTGACTCTGGCCCAGGCGCTGCCGGAAGCGTCCAAAATGGACTGGATCATCGAAAAAGCCATCGAACTGGGCGCCGCCGGCATCGTGCCGCTGTCGGCCCAGCGCTGCGTCGTGCGCCTGTCCGCCGAGCGGGCCGAGAAAAAACTCGCGCATTGGCAAGCCATCATCGTTTCCGCCTCGGAACAATGCGGGCGCAACCGCCTGGCGCAGCTGGCGCCATTGCAAGAGTTCAATGGATGGAGTAAACAACAAGATTTACATAAACGCATTATCTTGACGCCGCGCGCGGAGCAGTCGCTGGCCGACTGGGCGCGTCACCAGCCGCCGCAGGCCGTGACCGTGATGGTGGGGCCGGAAGGGGGATTTTCGGAAGCGGAAGAAAAGGCGGCCCTGGCCGCCGGCGCCATCGGCCTGGCGATGGGACCGCGCATCCTGCGCACGGAAACGGCGGGATTGACGGCGCTGGCGACGCTGAGCGCACTATGGGGCGGGATGTAGCACGCCAGCGGCGCCATCACGAAAAAGCCACCCGAAAAAAAATGCGGGTGGCTTTTTTATGCCAGACATGCATGCCTGCCGGCGTGCGGGCACGCCGGCAGATACGGCTTACATGAAGTGGTAGTTGGCGCTGACGCGGAAGTAGCGGCCTTGACCGTTGTGCAACTGGCTGTTGAAGCCTTCAACTGGGTAACGTGGATCGTATGGCGCTTTCACGTCAAAGACGTTCTTGACGTTGAACGACAAGGTCATGTCCTTGAAACCCGTGTACGAGTACGACAGATTGGTCGTGGTCCAGCTCTTCACGTCGCAGCTCGTGATGTAGTTGCTGAACTTCGGCAAGCCGCCCAGGCCGTATGCGGTCGAAGGCTGGCCCGTGCCGTACTGGCAGTATGGCTTGTCGTAGACCACGTCATTGTCGCTGCGACGCAGCAACGATACCGGACCAACGAAATCGACCGAAGTGGTCAGCGAGTGATCGCCACGGGTCCAGTTGACGGACATGTTGGCACGGTTCTTCGGATTGTCGCCCACGGACGTAGCCCAGTCGGACAAACCGCCTGCCGAGCCCGCGGTGTTGGCCGCGACCTCGCCTGGACGCTCAGCGCGCTTGAAGCTGATCAGATAGCTCCAGTTCAGGTTGGCGGTCAGACGGCCCAGGTCACCCAGCGACTTGCGGAAGGCGACTTCAAAGTCCACGCCCTTCACTTCGGTGCTACCCTGGTTCACATACGAACGGTTGACTTGATAGATCGGACCGGTATTGGCGATCGGATTGCCCTTGCTATCCACCAGCTGGTTGGCCGGATTGCTGTCGCGCACAACGCTGGTCGGGTAGCGGTCGGCGTGTTCGATCATGTACTGCGCGCTGAACAAGGCGGTCTCGTCGACTTTCTTGATGCGGTAGTAGTCGATCAGCACGTCGATGTCCTTGGTCGGTGCCAGGATCAGACCCAGCGAGTAGCTCTTCGACGTTTCAGGACGCAGGTCAGGCGTTGCCGCCGACAGGCTGGAAATACCCTTGGCGCAGTCGCTCTTGTCCGCGCCGGGGACTGGATTGACACCATCCGGGCAGCGCAGCGAATCCGTGACGGTCTGGAACGACTGCACGCCGCCTGGCGACACTTGCGTCAGCGCAGGAGCACGGAAACCTTCGGCGTAGGTGCTGCGGATGGCAACTTGATCATTGACAGTCAGCTTGCCGCCCACTTTCGGCACGAAGTTACCCTTCAGGTTAGGGTATTTGTCGTAACGGCCTGCAAAGTCCGTCTCGAAGTTCTTGGTCCATGGCGTGCGCACTTCAAAGAAGGCGGAGCTGACCTTGCGCTCGCCATCGGCGATCGAGTTGGCCAGGCCGACGATTTCACCGCGCTGGGTCGCCATGTCCGGCGTCAGGCCAATCTTTTCTTGACGGAATTCAGCACCGAATGCCACGCCAACCTGGCCGCCGCCCAGCTGGCCGAAGGCAGTACTGGCTTTGGCGTCGACTTGGGCAACCTGGGCAAAACCACGGTTGGTCAGGTCACGCGTGACGGTAGGATCGGCGTTGATCTGGGCCAGGGTCAAGCCTTGAGTCATGACTTTTTCCAGGGTCGGGCGGTAAAGCTGGCCAAACCACTGCTCTTCGCGCTCGGCGCGATTCCACAGGAGACCCGTTTCCCAATCCCATTCGCCGACGGTGCCACGCAAACCGGCCAGCACGCGGTAGGTTTCGTTGGTGTTGGCTGCGCCGCCAGGAGCGCTGACGCGGTAGCCGACTGCAGCGCGCTGCGTCGGGAACGGATTGTCAGGGTGGCCTACAGGCAAGATCAACTGGAATTGCTGCGGAGCAGCGTCACGCAGGAAGACCGTCGAAGCCGACACGCTGCGGAATGCCGTCGGCACGCGCAGGTAGGTACGCTCCGAACGGCTATAGCCCACTTCCGCAAACGCGGTCATGTTCGGCGTGATTTCATACGTGGCGCGCGACAGCACGTTGGCGTCCTTGCCTTCGCTTTGCGCTTCCGAATAATCGTTGGTATTGAAGTTACAGAAGGTACGGCCGACCAGCGTATCGGTTGCGGACAGGTTATGCAGCACGCGATCACCCGTGATCTGCTCCGAGACGGGGCAATCGAGACGATTCTTGACCAGGTCGCGCAAGGCATAGGTATTGGCGAAGTTCTTGCCACCTGGCGTACGCTCGGCATAGAAGAAAGGCGACGTGGTCAGGCTGCTCGCAAACGGGTTCAGGCGGCCGTTGATGTCCGCGTACATGCCTTTTTCGACATCGTTGACGTTCTTGATCAGAGTACTGTCGCGCTTGGCAACGTCAAAGCTGACGAATGCATTGAAACGGTCCTTGCCGAAACCGAAGATACCACTGAGGTTTTGGCGGGCGAACTCGCCATCATCGTTGGCACTGATGCTGGCAGTCATTTCAGCACCAGTGTAGTTGGTCTTGGTAATGAAGTTGACCACACCGGCAATCGCGTCGGAGCCGTACACAGCCGAGGCGCCATCCTTGAACACTTCAACGCGTTCAATCGCGGAAACCGGGATACTGTTCAAGTCATACACTGCCGATTTGCCCTGGTTCGGGTCAGCATAAGCGGATGCCGTGATGCGGCGGCCGTTCAACAGGACCAGTGTGGACGACGAGCCCAGGCCACGCAGGGAAGCCGTGGCCGCACCGCGCGAGAAACCGCCGTCGATCACGTCCACCGAGGAGCCCGAGCCGAAGGCCGGGATCGAATGCAGCAGTTCAGCGACGGTGTTGGCGCCAGTCGCGGCGATCTGCTTGGCGTTGAGGGTCTGGATCGGGGAAGAACCTTCCTTTTCGGAACGTTTAATGTTCGATCCGGTCACCAGCACCTTTTGCACAGCGGGGTCGGTGGAAACCTCTTGCGCAATCGCCACCATGTGGGACGATGCCAGCGTAAGTGCTACGGCAACAACACTACGTTTCAATACAATTTTCTTAACCAATTTTTTTTCTCCGTACAAGCCACTCTCACAGCTTGCTTATGTGCAACTGACTGTTGACCAAGGAATTGTGGGTTCAATTCTCCTGGCAACCCGAGCTAGGACCGCCGTTCACCCCCCGGCTTGTTTTACAAAATGTGATGGACATTTTGCCTAGTGGATACACTAGAACATTTCTTTCAATAAACTGCAAATTTATCTACTCAAGTTACACTTAATTACAACAGTAAGGATTTTCTTCACATCTGCGTGGCAGGAACGAGGCAGTGACAGGCGCGCGGCGCGCGGCCAGGGGAGGCGGAATGGCGTGGCCATACACACAAACAGGGACTGTGACGGCTATCGATACAGGAGACATTGCAAGCCTTCCAGTTGAGCATGCGACTGCAACATTGTCAATCATGAAAGCCAATTTCACACCGTTGCTTGCGAAATAAAACAACACCTGTCAGCGGCGCGAAGGACGGCTGGTGGCGCATGTACCGGGCCTGCGCACAAGGCTCAACGGGGCGCAGCCGGCAGGTGCCCTGTCAGTTGCGGCAAGGCAATCGACGGCACGTAAAAGGGATACACGACAACACGGCACTATTTCCCATTTACCATGCAAGCCACAAATTCGGGGATTTCATAAAAACAATAATCCGGATCGCGCCATTAACATGCACAAACCTGGCACATGCCTGCACCATCACGATGCAAAAAATCCCTGTTACGGCAATACAGGGCAGACAAGAGCCACTCTTGTATTACATCCGGCGAGAGAGTTAATACCAAAAATACGCAATGCGTATATGTTTATTCTCGCATTACGCATAAGGCGGCATTTTTGAAATGTCGCGCACGCAGTACTTTATAAAACAGTTGAATTTGTATATGGACTGCGTTGCCATTGAGTAACTGGCAGAAAATTGGATATCAGTGCAATTTTATAAAACAGCTGACCGGAAT
The DNA here is from genome assembly GCF_900156175.1 of Janthinobacterium sp. TND4EL3. Taxonomy (GTDB): domain Bacteria; phylum Pseudomonadota; class Gammaproteobacteria; order Burkholderiales; family Burkholderiaceae_D; genus Janthinobacterium. Next base: position 138,650 of record NZ_FTMV01000010.1, on the reverse strand, counting down.
GAAAATGGCCGTCTCGCTCTCCACTGCGGCAACGGTTTCGCTGGCGGCGTCCCGGACACCGCACCGCACGGATGAACGTCAACCGTTCCAGGATCGGCCCCGCCAGTTCAGTCCGGCCATGACCGGTGCCTGGACATGCGGGTAAAATAGCACCCTGATGCCCTTGCGCGGCACGACACACTCTCCGCTAGATACGGAGCCCGGCAATTTTTAAAAAATACACACCATGTTGCGACTCAACGAAGTAAAACTCCCCCTCGAACACGACGAAGCGGCCCTGCCCGCCGCCATCCTGGCGCGCCTCGGCATCGCCGCTGCCGACCTGATCGGCTTTACCGTCTTCAAGCGCAGCTATGACGCGCGCAAGCGCAGCGCCGTGGTGTTGATTTACTCGCTGCACGTCGAGGTCAAGAATGAAGCGGCCGTGCTGGCGCGCCTGCAGCACGATGTGCACCTGATGCCAGCGCCCGACACCGACTACAAATTCGTTGCTGGTGGCGAACAGCTGGCTGGCCACACCAGTGAAGCGCGCCCCATCGTCATCGGCACGGGCCCCTGCGGCCTGTTCGTGGCGCTGATCCTGGCGCAGATGGGCTTGCGCCCCCTCATCCTGGAACGGGGCAAGCAGGTGCGCGAACGCACGGTCGACACCTTCGGCTTTTGGCGCAAGCGTGAACTGAACCCGGAATCGAACGTCCAGTTCGGCGAAGGCGGCGCCGGCACCTTTTCGGACGGCAAGCTGTACAGCCAGATCAAGGACCCGAAACACTATGGCCGCAAGGTGCTGACGGAATTCGTCAAGGCCGGCGCGCCGGAAGAAATCATGTATGTAAGCAAGCCGCACATCGGCACCTTCCGCCTCGTCAAGATGGTCGAAGAGATGCGCGCCAATATCGAGCAGCTGGGCGGCGAATACCGCTTCGAGAGCAAGGTGGTCGATCTCGACATCGTGCCCGGCCCGGACGGCGGCCAGGTGCGCGGCGTGGTGCTGGCCAATGGCGAAACCATCGCCAGCAACCACGTCGTGCTGGCCATCGGCCACAGCGCGCGCGACACCTTTGAAATGCTGCACAAGCGCGGCGTGTACATCGAGGCGAAACCATTCTCGATCGGTTTCCGCGTGGAACATCCGCAATCCTTGATCGACAGCTGCCGCTTCGGCCCCAGCGCCGGCCACCCGATTCTGGGTGCGGCCGACTACAAGCTGGTGCACCACGCCAGCAATGGCCGCTCCGTCTACAGCTTCTGCATGTGCCCGGGCGGCACGGTGGTGGCAGCCGCCTCCGAACCGGGCCGCCTGGTGACGAACGGCATGAGCCAGTATTCGCGCAACGAGCGCAACGCCAACAGCGCCATCGTCGTCGGCATCACGCCGGCCGACTACCCGGGCGACCCGCTGGCCGGCATCGCCCTGCAGCGCGAACTGGAAGAACGCGCGTTCGCCCTCGGCGGCGGCAACTACGATGCCCCAGGGCAATTGGTCGGCGATTTCGTGGCTGGCCGCGCCTCGACCGAGTTTGGCAGCGTGATTCCCTCCTACAAGCCGGCCGTGCACCTGACGGACCTGGCGCCGTCCCTGCCCGAGTACGCGATCACGGCCCTGCGCGAAGCGTTTCCGGCATTCAACAAGCAGATCAAGGGCTATTACAAAGCAGACGCCGTGCTGACGGGCGTGGAAACGCGCACCTCGTCGCCGATCCGCATCAAGCGCCGCGACGATGACCTGCAAAGCCTGAACACGCGGGGCCTGTTCCCCGCCGGCGAAGGGGCCGGCTACGCGGGCGGCATCCTGTCGGCAGCCGTCGACGGCATCAAGGTGGCCGAAGCGGTGGCCCTGTCGATGGCCGCGCGCGGCTAGGCAGCGCGCCAACGGCCCCCTGCGGGCCTGCCATGAAAAAAGCCGGACCCTGTGAGGGGTCCGGCCAGTTGTCGCAGGCATTCGATGGCGCCCCGGAGAGGCGCCATCGTGTGCTTAGAAGGTGTACTTCAAGCCTCCCGAGAACGAGCGGCCTACTGCGCCGGCAAAGTCCAGCGGGTTGTAGGACACTGCACCATAGGTCAGCGGATCAAGCGGTGCGCGTTTGTCAAACAGGTTCTGCACCGTGCCGAACAGCTCCATCTTGTCGCTGATCTTGTAGCGGGCATTCAAGTCGACGCTGGTGAACGAAGCCAGTTCGCAACCTGCCGGCGCATCTTCGCCGTTGGCGTAGTGGAAAGCGCAGCCTTCGGGATCGTTCTTGAAGTTGGTGTTTTTCAAGGCGCCGCGGTAGTTTGCAGTGCCCGAGACACGCAACTTATTGAGCTCCCAGGTCAGGCCCAGATTGACACGGTTGTCAGGCGTTCCCATGCAGTTACTCACATCGCAATTGCCGTGGGTACCCGCAAAGTCACGCGAGGTGCCATCTTTTTCCGTGCGCGTGAACGTGAACAGGTGCGTCCACTTCGCATCGAAAGTCAGCTTGCCGTAACCTGCGCCCAGGTCGAAACCTTGACGGAAGTCCAGGTCGACACCGCGTACCTTCGTCTGCGCCGAGTTCACATAGTTCGCCAGTACGGCCGTGATGGCGCCCGGGTCGCCAGGAATACCGGCCTGCGCGGTCGATGGATCGCGCGCCACATGGCCGGCGGCAATTGCCGCGTCCGTCTGTTCCTGGTTGATCTCGTTGGTACGCTTGATCTGCCAGAAGTCCACCGTCAGGTTGGTCTTAGGCAATGGATCCCACACGAAGCCGATATTCGAACTCTTCGATTTTTCCGGCGACAAATTAGGATTCGGCGAGGTAATGATGGCAATCGAAGCGGCCGAGCAGGCGGTCGTCACGCCCAATGCGCAACGCAGCGGATCGCTGGCCGACGAAAATGCCGCCAGGCCGCCCTTGCCGTTTTCCGCAGCGCTCGGCGCGCGGAAACCCTTGGCGAAGGAACCGCGCACGGCAAATTCCTTGACCGGGATCCATTTCAAGCCCACCTTTGGCGTATAGGCATTGCCGACATCGGAAAAATGGTCGGCGCGGACGGCGCCCGACAGTTCGACGCCCTTCCATACCGGCGCCACCAGCTCCGTATACGCAGCCGTGACACTGCGGCTGCCTTCGTACGCCGAATAGCCCAGGCCGACAATATTACCCTTGTCCGTGCCCGCCGTCGGCGCCAGTTCGGTCGATTCGTGGCGGTATTCCGCACCGACGGCGATGCCCAGCGCGCCCCCCGGCAAGGCCATCAGCTCGCGCGATGCCTTGAAGTCGATCTGCGACATTTTGGTCGTTGCATCGTTGGATATTTTCGGCGCCAGGGCAGCGTACAAGGCGGCCGAGTTCAAGCCCGCATTTTCGCCGATGCGCCAGTAGCTACCTGCAGGCAACGCCGCATATGCGGGGTTGTTCTTCGCGGCGGCCACGTTCGCCGCTGTCGGGTTAAGCAATGCAAACATCACGTCGCGCTGCAGATAGCCGGAGCGGTCGTTGGACACCTTGTTTTGCGAATACAGCAGGGCCGTGTCGAAGTCCCATCCGGCGGCGCTGCCTTTCAGGCCGGCGACGAAGCGGGTGAACGTCGAATCGATATTGCTGACGCGAGGGCCAAGATCGGCCGCCAGGTAGCGGAAGCGCGCCGCGGTGCCAAAGTATGGATTGTCAGGATGGTTGGCGCCCAAGGCCACGGCTGCATTGCTGACAGGACCGCCCGGGTAGCCGACGCTGCCGCTGATACCGGTCGGTGTCGTGGACGAAGACGATTGGCTGGTGAAATAGTTCGCTTCGGTATACGCCTGCACGTCCGAATTCAGCTGGAAGGTGCCGCGCAGGAAGACGTTGCCCGTTTCCTGGCTCGGCTGCATCTGGCTGTACATTTGCGGTGCGTCAATCAGGCAACCGCCGCCTGGATCGCCTTGCGGATGTTTGGTGAAGTTGGAGCAGGCAGCGCCAGGGAAGGTGCGCGTAAAACCGACGCCGTTCAGGTTGCCGCGGTTGTAGTAATCAAGCGTCGTCGGATTGCGCACGTTGCCGTTGATTGCACTGCCTGCGGCATTGTTCCCCGTAATGGCACCCGTACCGCCGAGCGCCTGTTGCGCATCAAAACCGTACTGGCGCAAATCCGAAGCGCCAATATAGCCACGGTCGGAGCGGTCGCGGTTCCAGATGGCATTTTTCTTGCCATATTCGGCACTCATGACCACGTTGTACTTGTCAGCGACGATATCGCCAAAGCCATGCGTCACGGCCAGGCGCACATCGGCGCCATCGCTATAACCGGTCTGTCCATAGCTGGCCTTCAGGGTGGTTCCCTGAAAATCGCTGCGCAAAATGATATTCACCACGCCTGCGATAGCATCGGAGCCGTAAATTGCCGAAGCCCCGTCCTTCAGAATCTCGACGCGTTCCACAGCATCGGCGGGAATGATATTCAAGTCGGAAAAGACCTTTTGACCGTCATCTGCCAGACCGTATGGCGCGATGCGTCGGCCATTGAGCAGCACCAGCGTGGAAGCGGTGCCCAGGCCACGCAGGGAAATGCCCGATGCGCCGGCGGCAAAACCATTGCCGAAGCTGGTAGGAACCGACCCCTGGTTATCGACCGCCAGCGTCTGCAGCAATTCCGCCACAGTCGACTTACCCGATTTTTCGATATCTGCCCGGTTCAGGGTTTGAACAGGAGAAACACCTTCAGCCTGCGCGCGGCGAATATTCGACCCGGTGATCTCCACCCGTTGTACAGTAGGAGATGCAGGTGCGGTCTCTTGTGCGAGTACTGGCTGAGCCAGCACGCCAATGGCAATCCCTGAAAACATCAGGCGCACAGAGCGAGATAATACGGTCTCTTTAAGCATTGTTATATCCTTGAATAAAGCAAATTTAAGAAAGCCGTCATCGTTTGGATGAAGGTTAATACATTGAAACTCCAACTATCGGTCTTCGTACAGGTATGGTTCAGCTCTCAATACAGCATTCGACCGACATGTGCCGAAACAGCCGGAAGGTGTCTTGCGGCACCCTGCCAACCCTGCTGTAACTTTACAAATGCTTTGTTACAAGCTGAGAAATTTCATCAAAACATGACGTAAATTCAGTGTCAATAATTGAATTTCCAATTTATACATAGAAACAACACTCGCGCCCGTTTTCACAAATATGCCTGCGCGTATTTGACGAATGATGCCATTTAGCAATACATTGAAGAGGGAAACGATGACGGCCCAGACGACACAGGCGCCTTCAGTGGGTCAGCGGCAGCCTGATATGAATATGGCAGCCGGGAGTGGCATCGACGGCGCTGATCTGGCCGCCCAGTTGCTGCACGATGGTATAGACGATGTGCATGCCCAGGCCGGAGCCGCCCTGGCCCCGCTTGGTGGTGAAAAACGGTTCAAACATATGCTCGCGCACGGCTGGCGCCAGGCCGACGCCGTCGTCGGAAAACTCCAGCAGCAGCCATGGCGCACCGGCATCGGGCGCCTCGATGCGCGCGCGTATGGTGATGCGCCCCGGCCCGCCATGCGGATAGCCGTGGCGCGCACTGTTCATCAACAGGTTCGAGAGGATTTGCGACAGCTTGCCGGCAGCCAGGCGCACCTGGCAATCGGGGGCGATATCGAGTTCCACGCCCAGCGCCGCCTTGCGCAGTTCCGGGCTGTGCGCCGACACCAGGCCGTGCACATAGTCATGCAGCGCCAGGTCGGCCACGTATTCGCTGACCTGGTCGACGGCCAGCTGCTTGAAATTGCCGATCAGGTCGGCAGCGCGCGCCAGGTTGCGTTCGATCAAGGCCGCCGCGCCCTTGAGTGCCTCGGCAATGTCGATCAGCTCGGCACGGCTGACCTTGGCACCGCCCAGCAACTGCACCAGCTGGTCGGCATAGCTGCCCATGCTCGACGCGGCCGTCAGCGCCACGCCGATGGGCGTATTGACTTCATGCGACACGCCCGCCACCAGCGAACCGAGGGCCGCCATCTGCTCCTGCTCGATCAGGTTGGCCTGCGCCGCCAGCAGCGATTCCGTGCGCACGCGCACGATTTCTTCCAGTTGCTGGGTACGTTCCTGGTGCTGCAGCTCGGCCGCGCTGCGGGCCGAAAAGATCGACAGCAGCAGCAAGGCCAGCAAGCGCTTGTTTTCATCGATGGGACGCGTATCGATGGCCGACAGGATGCCCAGGGTGCGGCCCTCGGTATCGATCAGCGGCATGCCCACATAGCTTTCCGCATGCATGTCGACCAGGAGGGTATCGAGTGGAAAGCGACGCTGGATATCGCTGCCGTGAAAACACATGCTCTGGCACGTCACATCCTGGCACGGCGTGTGCTGCAGGCTGTATTCGATGTTGGGCTGGTAGCCGTCGCCGCCCCACAGGGCCAGGGTGCGGATGCCTTCGCTGCCATCGTCCATGCTGATCAGGCGCCCGGCAATGACGTATTTGACATCGAGCGCTTCGGCCAGGTCCTTGACGAGGATGCGCAGGAAGTCGTCGCCGCGGGCGCGCGCCGTCGATGCCGTAATCGAGCGCAAGGCCGCTTCCGCCAGGGTACGCCGCTGCTCGGGATCGAACAGGGGTTCTTGCGAATTCACATCAAACAACGGAATACTCATGAATGCTCCTGCGCAGCACGGAAAGCGCAGGCACGGCTGCCGGCGCGGCGATCCTCAGCAAGGGCCCGAGTCAACGGACTTGCCGCGATTGTACCCCCGGCTATTGCTTAATAATACAGAACTGCGCAAATTTTTAGGCTCTGTCTCCGTTAAGCAGGGGATTACCAGGAATCTTGCTTCGCCCCGGCTGTCTGACATTCCCACACCTGACGGTGACATAGCCAATTTTTATAGCCAGCCGGAACGCTTGAACAGGTAATACATGTAACCGCAGACACAGCTCATCAGTCCCACGGCCACGGGATAGCCATATTGCCAGTCCAGTTCCGGCATGAACTTGAAGTTCATGCCCCATACGCCGGCAAACGCCGTGAAGACGGCGAAAATAGCCGCCCAGGCCGCCAGCTGCTTGTTCACTTCGCTCTCATCGATGGCCACCATCGACAGATTCACCTGGATGGCCGTGCTGATGGTGTCGCGGATGGTGTCGAGCGTGCCGTTGATGCGCGCCAGATGGTCGTGCACGTCGCGGAAATACTCCTGGGTATCGTGGCACAGGGGCGGCACCCGCCCGCCGTGCAACTTGCCCACCGCTTCCATCAGGGGCGCCACCACGTGGCGCAAGACCATGACCTTGCGCTTGAGCTGGTACAGGCGTTCGATATTGTCGCGCTCGGTGCCGCGGTCGAAGATGCGGTCCTCGATCAGTTCCAGCTCCGACTCCAGGGCGTCGAGCACGGGAAAGTAACGGTCGACCACGGCGTCCATCAATGCATACAGGACGAAGGCGGAACCCTGGCGCAGCAGGTGCGGTTCGCGCTCGGCGCGCGCGCGGACACCGAGGAAACCTTGCGAACTGTTGCTGCGCGACGAGAGCACGTAATTGGCGCCAACGAAAATGTCGACTTCGCCCAGCACCAGATCGTTCTCGACCATTTCCACGGTTTTGACGACGGCAAACAGGGAATCGCCATATTCCTCGATCTTCGGGCGCTGGTGACCGCGCTGCGCATCCTCGACCGCCAGTTCGTGCAGGCAAAACTCGTGCTGCATCTGTTTCAGCTCATCCGGCGTGGCGTCGAGCAGGGCGACCCAGACGAAGCAGTCGGGCCGCTCCACGTAGTCGCTGATATCGTCAATCGGCAAGTCGGCCAGTTTTTTGCCATCCTGGTAGGCCACGCAGTTAATCAGCATACAATTCCACAATGAAAGTTAAAACCGGACGAAACCATCCGGCAAGCGCCAGCTTACCTGATTGCCTGCCTTCATTGTGCTTTGTCGCGTACAACTGACGCCGCGCCGACGCCGGACGCTGTGTCAGTCGTCCTTGGCGCCGTCGATGCCCAGTTCGGAAATCTTGCGCGTGATCGTGTTGCGGCCTATGCCCAGGCGCACGGCCGCGTCGTTCTTGCGCCCATGCGTATGCTTGAGCGCCGTCTTGATCAGGGCCGACTCGAATTGCCGACCCAGCACGGCCATGACTTCCTGCTGCCCCGCGCCCAGCATGCCGGCCGCCTGCAGCTCCAGCAGGCCGATCCAGCCCGGCGGCGCGCCGTTGACGGGCGCGGCCGCCTCGAAGACCTGGCCGCCATGCGGGTGAGCAACATTCGCTGGCGCCACGTCAGCGGACACCGCCGTGGCCGCGCCATCGCCCTGCCCCTGCGTCAATTCCAGCGGCAAATCCTTGATTTCCACCGTCTGGCCCGGCGCCATGACGGTGATCCAGTTGCACAGGTTTTCCAGCTGGCGCACGTTCCCGGGCAAATCGAGGTTGCTGAGAAATTGCATCGTCGGTTCGCTCATGCGCTTCGCTTCCACGCCCAGCTGGCGCGCGCTTTGCACCAGGAAGTGGCGCACCAGGATGGGGATATCCTCGCGCCGCTCCCGCAAACTGGGCAGGCGCAAACGGATCACGTTCAGGCGGTGATACAAGTCTTCGCGGAACAGGCCGTCGCGCACGCGCTGCTCCAGGTTCTGGTGCGTGGCCGTAATGACGCGCACGTTCGCCTTCATGGGCTGGTGGCCGCCGACGCGGTAAAAATGCCCGTCGGACAGCACGCGCAGCAAGCGCGTCTGCAGGTCGAACGGCATGTCGCCGATTTCATCGAGGAACAGGGTGCCGTTCTCGGCCTGCTCGAAGCGGCCCCGGCGCGTCGTCTGCGCGCCCGTAAACGCGCCCCGCTCGTGGCCGAACAGTTCCGATTCCAGCAAATCTTTCGGGATCGCCGCCGTGTTCAGGGCAATGAAAGGCTGCGCCGCACGCGGGCTGTGCTTGTGCAGCGCGCGCGCCACGAGTTCCTTGCCGGAACCGGATTCACCCGTGATGAGTACCGTCACGTTCGATTGCGACAGCCGGCCGATGGCGCGGAAGACTTCCTGCATGGCCGGCGCCTGGCCGAGGATTTCCGGCGTTTCCGACGGGCCCGACTCGACGCTCGTCTCGCGCAGGCTCTCTTCCAGCGCGCGACGGATCAGCTCGACGGCCTTGTCGATATCAAACGGCTTGGCCAGGTATTCGAAGGCGCCGCCCTGGAAGGCCGCGACGGCCGAATCGAGGTCGGAAAAGGCCGTAATAATGATGACCGGCAAGCCGGGAAAGCGCGACTTGACCGTCTGCAACAATTCCAGGCCGGATGCGCCCGGCATGCGGATATCGGACACGAGCACTTGCGGCGTGTCAAATTCCAGTGCGGCGATGGCGTCGCGCGCATTGGCAAAACTCTTGGTGGCGAGATTTTCCCGCGCCAGGGCTTTTTCCAGCACCCAGCGGATTGATTCGTCGTCGTCAACTATCCAGATTGGCTTCATTAGTGTGTGCGTCCCGCAATGGATTTCATGGGTGGGATACTGCCTCGCTTATGGCAAGGGGAGAACGATCCTGAAATCGGTGTATCCAGGCCGGCTTTCGCACTCGATCACGCCCAGGTGCTGTTGCACGAAGGTTTGCGCCAAGGTCAGTCCCAGCCCGCTGCCGCCTTCCCTGCCCGACACCAGCGGGTAGAAAATCCGGTCGCGGATCTGGGGTGCGATGCCCGGTCCATTGTCAATGATATGCAAGTCTAATGCCAGGTTGTAACGGACCTTGGCCAGGGTCACCTGGCGCGCCACGCGCGTCTTGAAAATCAGCTCCGCATCGCCCGCCTCGATGCGCTCGGCCAGCGCCTGCGCCGCGTTGTGCGCGATATTGAGCACCGTCTGTATCAATTGTTCCTTGTCGCCGCGGAACTCGGGAATCGAGGCGTCGTAATCGCGCGAAATGGTCAGTCCACTGGGAAATTCGGCCAGGATCAGGCTGCGCACCCGTTCGCACACTTCATGGATATTCACGTCGCCCACGATGTGCGGCCGGCGGTGCGGCGCCAGCAGGCGGTCGACCAGCGTTTGCAGGCGGTCCGCTTCCTTGATGATGACTTGCGTGTATTCGCGCAGCTCGCTCAGGTGCAGGGCCGGCAATTCCAGTTCCAGCAACTGGGCCGCGCCGCGGATGCCGCCCAGCGGGTTCTTGATTTCATGCGCCAGGTTGCGGATCAGTTCCTTGTTGACCTGGCTCTGGTCGAGAATGCGCTCCTCGCGGTCGAGTTTTAATTGCTGCACGTTTTCGCGCAGCTCGATCAGCACGCCGTCACGCGGCGCGTCGAGGGCGCTGACGATGCTGTGCACGCGCAGCGGCTCGCGCCCCAGGCGTTCCAGGCTCAGGTCCTGGCGCAAATCGGAAAATTTATGTTCGAGCGCCTGCGCGCAAATGCCCGCCAGCTCGTCGGGATTCAAAAACAGCGCCGTCAGCTTTTGCCGCGACAGGGCTTTGAGCGAGCTTTCCAGCAGGTTTTCCGCCGCCGCGTTGGCATAGCTGATGCGGCCGTCGCCGTCGAGCAGAATGACGGCTGAAGCGAGCAGATCAAGGCCGGCCAGGTGGGCGGGACGGCTGGAATGGTTGTCTAGTGTCATGTGCTTTACCGAATATTCGCGATCTCGCGTTTCAGGGCGTCTATATTTTGCTGCGTGCGGCTGATGTTGTCCTTCAACTGCGCCACCCGTTCCTGATATTTCGCATAGTTACGCTCATTACCCTGGCGCTCAGGTTGCCCGCCGTTAAACTCCATGCGCTGGGCAGCCAATTTCTGCTCTTCGCTGCGCAATTCGTCCTGCAGGATCTGGCGCCGATCCAGGTCGCGCGCGCGCTGCTCGGCGCCATCGACCCTGGGAAACGCGCCGGCGGCCGGAGCCGGCGTGCCCACCGCCTGCAGCGCTGGCCGCGCGGGGGCGCCGGCCAGCGGCGCCGTCTTGCGGGGCGGCTCCGTCATCGCGCCGGGCAAGTCGAGCAGCTTGCAGCCGGCGCCGGCCCGCTTGTCCGTGTACGTCTTGTGTCCCTGCGCATCGGCGCACACATACAACTGCCCGTGCGCCTGTGCCGCCGCGCCCAGCAACGCTGCCATCAGCGCCATTCTGTAATGCTTGGTCAATCTTCACTCCTGTCGGCTCTTGCCGCATCGATCCTGGGCCGACTATACAACACCGCACTGGCGCCGCATTGGCGCAAAGCATAAAAAAACGCGGGCAAGACCGATCGCCTCACCCGCGTTTCTATTCCCTACCGGCACATTGCCGGCATGGCGCCATTACAGCGAGTAGTACATGTCGAACTCGGCAGGATGCGTGGTCATGCGCATGCGCTGCACGTCCTGCATTTTCAGTTCCAGGTAAGCATCGATCATGGAATCGCTGAACACGCCGCCACGGGTCAGGAACTCGCGGTCCTTGTCCAGGGCATCGAGTGCTTCTTCCAGCGAAGCGCACACGGTCGGGATCAGTGCGTCTTCTTCCGGCGGCAGATGGTACAGATCTTTCGAGGCGGCTTCGCCCGGATGGATCTTGTTGGCAACGCCGTCCAGGCCGGCCATCAGCAGTGCGGCAAAGCACAGGTACGGGTTGGCCAGCGGGTCCGGGAAGCGCGCTTCCACGCGGCGGCCTTTTGGATTGGCCACGTGCGGGATGCGGATCGAGGCGGAACGGTTTTTCGCCGAGTACGCCAGTTTCACCGGCGCTTCGTAGCCTGGTACCAGGCGCTTGTACGAGTTGGTGCCCGGGTTGGTGATCGCGTTCAGTGCCTTGGCGTGCTTGATGATGCCGCCGATGTAGTACAGGGCGAAATCGGACAGGCCGGCATAGCCGTCGCCGGCGAACAGGTTTTTGCCATCTTTCCATACGGATTGATGCACGTGCATGCCCGAACCGTTGTCGCCAACGATAGGTTTCGGCATGAAGGTGGCGGTCTTGCCATAGCTGTGCGCCACGTTCCAGATCACGTACTTCATGTTTTGCGTCCAGTCGGCGCGCTCGACCAGGGTCGAGAACTTGGTGCCGATTTCATTCTGGCCGGCGCCAGCGACTTCGTGATGATGTACCTCAACCGGGATGCCCAGCGATTCCAGGATCAGGCACATTTCCGAACGCATGTCCTGGAAGCTGTCCACTGGCGGCACGGGGAAGTAGCCGCCCTTGACGGTAGGACGGTGGCCGCTGTTGCCGCCTTCGATGTCCTTGCCGGTCGACCACGAACCTTCGTCCGAACCGATCTTGACGAAGCAGCCCGACATGTCGATCTTCCAGCGCACGCTGTCGAAGATGAAGAATTCCGGCTCAGGGCCGAAGTAGGCGGTGTCGCCCATGCCCGACGATTTCAGGTAGGCTTCGGCGCGTTTCGCGATCGAGCGCGGGTCGCGGTCGTAGCCCTTGCCGTCCGACGGTTCGATCACGTCGCACTGCATGAACAGCGTCGTTTCTTCCATGAACGGGTCGATATTGGCCGTGTTTGGATCCGGCAGCAGGATCATGTCGGACGCTTCGATACCTTTCCAGCCAGCGATCGAAGAACCGTCAAAGGCATGGCCCGACTCGAATTTGTCCATGTCGAAGTGCGACACGGGAACCGTCACGTGCTGCTCTTTACCACGGGTATCGGCAAAGCGGAAATCAACGAATTTGACTTCGTTTTCTTCTACCATCTTCAAGACTTCTGCGGCTGTCATTGCCATGCGTATCTCCTAAATGAATGTGGGGTGAGCCGACCTTAGTGCGTCTGGGCTGATGAAGCGAAGCAAACATTGCGTGCCACCAAAACTCATAAGGATCATAGCAGATTCCATGCCAGCTCCAGAACAGACTTGGCCGCCAGGGGCAAAACCCGGCTATCCCAATGAAAGTTTTCCCGCCCGTGGTGTCCAGGCAGGGTTTGCGTCAAATCAAGAATGCACTATGCAAGTGCAGAAAACAAATAACGCACCATTATCGTGCATTTTATGTCGTTTTCTGAAAAATGCCTCGTTGTGGTGCATTGACCGGGCGCCATGCATTCCCGTTTGCGGGGCGCGGACGGCGCACTATAATCGTACACACCATCCCACTTTCATCGAGGACGCCATGACCACCGCCGCCGACATCCTGACCACCGCCCGCAGCCGGGCCAATGAAGGCACGCCGTATGCCGGCGCCGTCACGCCGCAGGAAGCGTACGAGCTGCTGCAGCTGGACGCAGCCGCCAAGCTCATCGACGTGCGCACGAATGCCGAGCGCGACTGGGTCGGCCGCGTCGACATCGCCGATACCCAGCATGGCGCGGTACAGTGGGCCACCTACCCGGGCGGCGTGCCGAATCCCGATTTCCTTGCGCAACTGGCCGCCCAGGCCGGCAAGGACGAGGTGCTGCTGTTCCTGTGCCGCTCCGGCGTGCGCTCGCGCCATGCCGCCAAGCTGGCAACCGAGCACGGCTACATGAACTGCTTCGACATCCTCGAAGGGTTTGAAGGCGACAAGGACGCCGACGGCCACCGCAAGCAGATCGGCGGCTGGTGCAAGGCAGGCTTGCCGTGGCTGGGCGCCTGACGCTGGCCGCTTGACTATCTGAACCGTGTTTGATCTGGCGGGCCACGCGATGGCCCGCCATCGGCTACAACCATCCATGCGCGCCCGATTTTTCAACTGCGGCGCCGATTCTCCTTGAAATAATGTACCTTATATAGTACAACGTAGAGGTGCGTCATGGATGCTTCCGGCTTGCGGCAGATTACCCTGCTGTTCTACGCGAACGGCAATGGCGGCGAACCCGTGCGCGACTGGCTCAAGTCGCTCCCCATCGAGGAACGCCATGTGATCGGGCAAGACTTGATGCATGCGCAATGGCGCTGGCCCGTGGGCATGCCCCTGTGCCGGCATCTGGGGCACGGCTTGTCGGAGGTGCGCAGCAGCTTGCCCGGCAAGCGCATCGCGCGCGTGCTGATCTGCCATCACGGCGATTGCCTGGTGGCGCTGCACGGCTTTATCAAGAAAACCCGGACGACGCCGGAAGACGACCTGGCGCTGGCCCGCAAACGCTACAAGGAACTGACATGAACGCCACCGCCCCCCATCTCGGCAGCAGCCTCGACGACTTTTTAAAAGAGGAAGGCATCTTTGAGCAAACGCAAACCCGCGCCATCAAGGAAGTGATCGCCTGGCAACTGACGCAGGCGATGCAGGAACAAGCGATGTCGAAGACGCGCATGGCGGCCCTGCTGCAGACGAGCCGCTCGCAGCTCGACCGCCTGCTCGATCCCGGCAGCGACGTGACGCTCTCCACCCTGGAGCGGGCCGCCGCGCTGCTCGGGCGCAAGCTGTCGGTCACCCTCGTCTAAACTACCTCGGGGTGTTCGCCCATCAGGGTCAAGATGCGCTTGCGCACGAAATTGATGTGGCTGCGCAAGCCGTACAAACCATCGGCAAACGACAAGGGAATCGAGATCTGGTTGACCATTTCCTCGATCTGGTCCAGCCGCTTCAATTGCTCCGCATACACGTGCGCGCGCTGCTCTGGCGGCACGTCTTCCAGCGCCTGCTCGACCGTGCGCAGCTGGCCGTACCAGCGGTACACGCGCGAGCGGATGCGCCACACGTACAACGGCGGCACGACGCGCGACAGGGGCAAGATCAAGGCGCCGAGCGCCACCACCAGCACCCACATGCGGTCAAAGAAATTAGCCAGCCAGAAACTCATATAGCGCTGCAGCACGGGCGCGCCATCCTTGTAGAATTTCAGCGCTTCAGGCGCCACGGGAATTTCCGTGTAGCGCGCGGACGGGAATTGCCCCTGCTGCTGGAACCAGCCCGTGCCGCCGTGAATACCGGCCGCCGCCTGCACGAACAGGTCGACGAGGGCCGGATGCAAGTCTTCGCGCGCGACCAGGGTGGCCGTCGGCGCGATCAGGTGATAATCCTGCGCGGGAATGTTCTGCCCCAGGTCGACGATACCGCGCGGCAAGACCACATGCGTGAGGAAGGGCAAACGCCGCGTGTACGCTTCCGCTTGCGAAAAATCAAACAGCTTGATGCCCGGCGTTTGCAGCAGCATCTGGATCAGCGGCGCTTCCGGCGCCGAGCTGAACACGAGGCCGTCGATGCGCCCTTCCAGCAGCTCCACCGTGGCGGGCGTGTTCTGCAAGGCGCTGACGGTCAGCTCGCTGGCTTCCACGCCATTGACGGACAGCAACTGCCGGAACAGGCTGGGCACGCCCGTGCCTTCCGGCCCCAGGTTGATCTTCATGCCCTTCAATTGCGTCAGCTCCGTCACCGCCTTGTCTTCGCGCAAGAACAGCCACACGGGTTCCGTAAACAGGCTGCCCAGGGAGATGAGGCCATGGCGCTCGGCATCGGCGTGTTCCGTCGAGCCGCTTTGCACGAAGGCGATATCGGTCTTGCCCGCGTTCAGGCGCTGCAGGTTTTCCTGCGAACCCAGCGATGGTTGCAAGGTCACCTTGATGCCGTGTTTGGCCAGGGTGGCCGCGTATTTCTTGCCGAATTCCTCATACGCGCTGTTGTCCTGCCCTGTCGACAAGCTCACCTGGCGCGGCGGCGCCGGGTCGACCAGCCAATAGGCGAGTGCGCAAAACGCGCCGACCAGCAGCAAGGTGGGACCGGCGGTGGCGAGGAAATCGCGCACGGAAAAGCGGCTGAACGCGAGGATTTTGGACATGTGGTGGCGCATAGGTTTCATGGGTGGCTACGATGCCAAGAAAACCTCAACTATGCAAGGCACTTTCACATGCGCGGCATGGCCAAATCCGCTACAGTGGCAGATCGACCACCTGCCCTCTGGAGCCCCGCATGCTGAAAATTCTTGGAAAAGCCGCCTCGATCAATGTCCGCAAAGTCTTGTGGACGTGCGAGGAACTCGACCTGCCCTACGAACGCGAAGACTGGGGCAGCGGCTTTCGCAGCACCGACGACCCGGCCTTCCTGGCCCTGAATCCGAACGCCATGGTGCCCGTGCTCGTTGACGGCGACCTGGTGCTGTGGGAATCGAACACGATCTGCCGCTACCTGTGCGCCCAGGCGGGCCGCGACGACTTGCTGCCGAGTACTCCCCGCGCCCGCGCGGAAGTGGAAAAATGGATGGATTGGCAAATGGGCGACTTGAACAACAGCTGGCGCTACGCCTTCATGTCCCTCGTGCGCAACAGCCCCGCGCACCAGGATGCGGCGCAGCTGGCCGCTGGTATCGCGGGATGGAACAAGATGATGGGCGTGCTGGAACAGCAGCTGCAGCGCACGGGCGCCTTCGTGTGCGGCGAAGCGTTTACCGTGGCCGATATCGTGCTGAGCCTGTCCGTCAAGCGCTGGCTGATGGCGCCGATGCAGCGTCCAGCGTATCCGGCCATCGCCGCGTATCACGCGCGCCTGCAAGATAAAACGGCCGTGTTTACCGGCTAGCAAGAAAAAACGCCAGCATGGAAGCTGGCGTTTTGCTACATCCACATGCGCCTAGTTGGCGCACTGCCTGGCCACGCCCTCGGCCGGCGCGGGCGGCTCGATCAGCGGCATCAGGCTCGGCGCCAGCGACACGAGCAATTGCACGGGCAAGGCGCTGGTGAAATCGTAGTTCTTCGATTCCGGCCCGCGCACATATGCCGTCATGCTGCCATAGAAGCGCTCGCCGATATTGAAGACGAACGTGGCTGAACGGTTCACATAGCGCGACTCGATCAAGCGACCACCGGCGCCATACACGTCGAAACGCTGGTCGCCCGTCCCCGTCTTGCCGCCCATCGGGATAGGCACGCCGTCGGCGCCGACGAACGCCGTCTTCGCCCGTTTCGCCGTGCCGTCCGACACCACTTCGCGGATGGCCTTGGCCACGGCTTTCGCCACGTCCGGCGACAGCACTTGCTCCGCCTCCACCTTGCTGCCCCGCTTGACCATGGTGTCATACGGCGTATTGGCGGCGAAATGCATGGAATCGATGCGCACGCTCGGTTTGCGCACGCCATCGTTGATGATGATCCCCATCAACTCGGCCAGCGCGGCGGGACGGTCGGCCGACGCGCCCAGGGTGGTCGCATACGACGGCACCAGCGAATCGAAGGGGTAGCCCATCTTCTTCCACTGGCGGTGGATTTCCAGGAACCCTTCCACTTCCAGCAAGTTGGCGATGCGGCGGTCCTGCGCATGCTTGCGGTGCGTGTTGAACAGCCATTTGTAGACTTCCTGGCGTTCCTTCTCGCTGGCCGCCACCATCTGCGACAGGGTGGAGCCTTCGTGCTGGCGCAGGTACGCGACCATCCACAGTTCCAGCGGGTGCACATTGGCCAGATAGCCACGGTCGGCCAGGGACCAGTTTTCCATCGCATACTGCTCGTACAGCTTGGCGACGCGCTCGGGCGGCACTTCATTTTGCGACGGCAGGTTGGCGTTGAGGAAATCGCCGAATTCCGCCACCGTGCCCTTGGGATTAACGGTGCGGAAAATGTTCGCCAGGCGCACGGGGGTCGGGCGGATGCTGGCCAATAAAATCTTTTCCTGCTCGTCGACGCTCTTGCCGCGGTATTTCTGATAGAAACGGTGCAGGAATTCGCGCCCTTCCTTGTCGGCAAAACGGCTCAGGTACTGGGCCCGGCGCGGATCGTCCGCGTCCGCCAGCAGCGAGGCAGAGGAATCGGGACGCGAAAACATGTAGTAGCGGGCCACGTCGCGCATCAGGCGCACGAACACCAGGTTGGTCGACTGGCGCAGCGCCTGCTGCACCGTCATGATGCGGCTGTCGTCAAGCTTGGAAAAGTTGCCGAAATGGTGCAAGCCGCCCCCCGTGAAGAAGCCTTCGGCCGGGTTGCCCGAATACTTGCGTTCCATGGCGGCCGCCAGCATGGCCGGCAGGTTGCGCGCTTCGCCCAGCGGCAAAGGTTTCAAATAGGCAATAGCCCACTGCGACAACATATCCTTCGGATCGACGGCAATCTTGCCCAGCTCGGCGGCACCCATGCCGCTGTAGCGCTGGTGCAGCTGGTCGATGATGTCCAGGTACGTCACCAGGGTGCGCAGCTTGGCCGTGGAACCGAGGTCCAGCTTGGCGCCTTCGTTGATGTCGAGCGGCTGGTCAAAGTTATCCGTCTGCACGCGCAGCAAGTTGGCTTGCTCGCCCTTTTGCAGCAAGGTAAAACTGTAGACGACGTTGGCGGGGTCGCCATTGCCCAGCATGCCCTTGCCCGTCAGGCCGGCCGCTTTCGCCACTTCCGGGTCGCGCAATTCGCGCAAGACCTTGGTGATGGCGTTTTGCGCCTGCGCGTCGAGCGTGCTGACCACTTTCAGGTCGAGGCGGTCGAGGTTGTACAGGCGCGGATCGCCGAGCATGCTGGCCAGGTGGTTGCGCACGGCATTCGAAGCCTTGCGCGTGACGAACGAGGTCGACGCTTCCGATTGCACGCCCGAAGCCGTCGATGGACGCAGCTTCTCGGCGATGGCCGCATCGCGCAACTGCGGCGAGATCACGCCCGCCTGCGCCAGCAGGCGCAGATGGCTGTTGGTCAGCACTTCCAGGTCGGCGCCACCTGCCACCAGGTAATGCGAGGGACGGCGCTGCGCGATCAGCAGGCTCAGCGCCTGCTTGTAGGCCAGCGCACTGCCGGGCTGATCCATTTTTCCACTAAGCAAGGTTTTCACTTCGGCAAATGGACGCCCATACCAGACCCACATGCCGTCGCCAATGCCGTTGACTTCGCCAAAACCGCTCTTTGCCGACAGCGGCACGGTATTGAGGTAATTGACGACGATCTTGCGCCGCGCTTCCATGGTGTTTTCGCCATCCTGGTACGAACGCAGGCTGGCCGAAATCATCTGCAGCAGCTTGTCCTGCATGGAACTGGTGCGCCCGTCTTCGGAATGGCGGTATTTTTCGATCTGCGTGGCCAGGGTGCTGCCGCCACCGCCCCGGTGGCCGCCGAACAGGTTCAGCGCCTTGTCGAGGATGGCCTTGCTCAGGCGGTCCCATTCCACGGCGGGATTGCGCTTGGGCGTGCCCGGGTCGAGCAATTCGCGGTTTTCGATGAACAGCAGGCTTTGCACGAGCGCGGGCGGCGCTTCGGCAAAGCCGTCGAACATGCGCTCGGGATAGCTGGCCGCGAACAGGGGTGCGGCGCGGCAATCGAGAATGCTCAGTCCCGCGCGGTTTTTCTCGTGATAGGTGGCAAAGATGCCCCGGTCGACCAGTTGTACCATCTTCGGCGACATGCGCGCCTGCGCCGTGACGGCGTAGTCGCGCGCGTTGAGCTTGGTGATGAAATCAGGCAGGCTGGCATAGCCAAGCCGCTCGTCATACGGGCCGTGCTGCGGATAGCGGATGGCGTCGGCCGGCGCCGGGCCAGGCTCGACCTTGAACGTCAGCTGGCGGTCGAGATGCGTGAAAAACTCGGCCTGCAGGGCCGAAGTGCGCACTTCGCGCATGACGAACCAGGCCACGCCGGCAAGCAGCGCCAGCACGATGATCAGGAAAATGGGCCAGATGCGCGAACGGCGCTTCTTCGGCAGGCTCGCCGGGGGCGGCGCCTCGGGGCCGGCTTCGGCTGCCGGATCGGTGGGGAGCCGCTCTTGCGCGGCCAGGTTGACGCCTGTGTCTTTCATGGGATGCTGGGGTAAGGTTGGGTTTGGACGGCGCGAAAAAGACGGTAGCGATACCGCTCCGCGCGGGATAAGACGAAGGCCCGCCAGGGCCGGTCACAACAAAGCTTGCTTAACATGATGTCCATACCGGTGAATCAAAAAACACGCTACTGCACAGGCAGGCAACCCTGCATTCGACACGCAAGGCCCCTGTGCACCATTCCACCACATCGGCATGAAAACGACTGACGAGCGCGCACAAAAATCTTGCTTCATTGAAGATTTTCGCAAAAAAACAACGACTTGGACTGTACGCTTGCGTACATAGATGCAAAGCGGGCTGGACGCCGGCGAAAAAGCCGCCGGCGCCGGGCTGGCGGCATGTCAGATGGTGGTGTATTCCGCCTGCAGGGTATCGAGTGCGGCGCGCATGTCCGCAAAGGCGGCTGCGGCCTGTGCAGGTTCGCCCTTGACGCCCAGTTCGATATGCCGGCGCGTCTGTGCATCGCCCACGCTGGGCAGGCTGAATACCTTGATCAGCGGAAACTGCGCTTCCAGGCGTACCATCAGCGGCGTCAGCAGCGATTCCGCCGTTTCGTACACGAGCAAGGCGTGTTCAGCGTGCGGCACCCGGTTGAACAAATGGCTGTAATGCGTGTCCAGCACCCATTCGATCATGGGCCAGGACATGACGGGAAAGCCCGGCACGAAATAGTGCTCGCGCACGGCAAAACCGGCAATCTTGTTGTACGGATTCGGAATCAGCTCGGCGCCTTCGACAAATTCCGCCATTTTCAGGCGGTGCAGGTTTTCCGGCGAGTGCAAATCGGCCGGCACGCCCGCCTCCTCTCCCATTTCCGTGATCCGTTGCTGGATATTGAGCTTGCCCTGTGGATGCAGCACCAGCGGCAAGCCCAGCGCATCGGCGGCCGCCTGGCGCGTATGGTCGTCCGGCGTGGCGCCGATGCCGCCAAAGCTGAAGACGATGTCGCCGCTGGCAAAGCTGCGCTTGAGCAAGGCCACCAGGCGCTCGGGGTCGTCGCCCACGTATTCCGCCCAGCTCAGCTGCAAGCCGCGTGCCTTGAGCATGCCCACTACTTTCGGGAAATGCTGGTCAGTGCGCTTGCCCGACAGAATTTCGTCGCCGATGATGATCAGTCCGATAGCCATGAAATTTCCTTCTTTGATTCAATAGTTAAGCTCAGGCGTCCGCCGGCGCCACGTCCGTCATGCCGCGCTGGCCCCGCAGGCGCGCCAGTGCTTCCAGGCAGTAATACTGGAACCACAGGCCCGTAAAGATAAAGATCAGTACATACAGCCAGATGGCGAACGCCGCCAGGAAGGGGAAGAACACCACCGACATCGCGCCGCCCATCCACAGCAGGCCCGGCACGGCGCCGGCCGCGCCGGAGACCATGCCGATGGCCAGCAGGGGCCAGCGCTGCTCGCGCATGATGGCGTGGCGCTCGTCCACGCTGGCGTAGTCGGCCATCGCGTCATAGGCCATGACCCGGTACGTCAGCCAGCCCCAGAGAATCGCCTGCGCCACCAGGGCGGCCGGCGGGAAGGCATACAGGGGCAGCAGGATGACCCAGGCGATGATGAACAGCAAAAAAGTGGCCAGCGAGGTGCCGACACTGCCCAGCAAACTGCCGCCATGCTTCTTTTCCAGCTGCGGAAAATGCCGCCCGCCCACGTGGCGGGCGATGGCCGGCATGGCGAACAAGCCCATGAAGATCAGCGCCGTCAGGATCATCAGCGGCAGCAGCATGAACATGGCGATCAGGGGCACGATCACGGCTTTCAGCATGCCCAGGCCGAAGGTGGCCAGCACCTGGCCGCTGGTGCGGAAGAAGTCGTACTGCGTGAACAGCGCATGCAGGCTGTCGATCAGCGGCTGCAGGCCCACATACAGCAGGGCGCCCCACAGCACCACCGACAGGATGAACGGCACTGCGCTCAGCAGCAGTATCTTGCCGTGCAATTGCGACAGCAAGGCGCGGCCATACGAATTCAACACATTGCGCATCAACGGCGTCCTTTTCGTTTTAATCTTGCAAATTCCACCATGCGGCGCAGGCCCAGCCATTGCTGCTGCCAGAAGCCGCGGCCATAGCTGCGCCCGGGCCGGCCCACGCCCTGGCTGTCGATACGCGCCAGTTGGTCGCGCACGCCCGTGCGCGCATAACCGGCCGAGAAATTCGCGGTGCCCAGCAGCATATCCCAAATCGGCAAGACCACGCCGAAGTTGCAGCCACCCAGGCTGCCCTTGCCTTTCGACTCATGCCCCACGCCAATGGCGTGATGCGTGCGGTGGAAACGGGGCGAAATCAGCAGGCGCTCGCCGATGCGGCCGAAGTGTATCCTCACATTCGCGTGCTGCAAGCTTTGCAAAATACGCGAAACCGACACGAGCAGCACGTACTGGCCCGGCGGCACGCCGATGCCCAGCGCCACCAGCGCCATCACCACGTCGCGCAGGAAGTCATCGAGCAAATGGTTGCGGTCATCGCTCCACAGGTTCATGTTTTGCTGGCTGTGATGCAGGCTGTGCAAGCCCCACCACCAGCCGAAATGGTGCGAGGCCCGGTGATAGCAATAGTCGACGAAGTCCAGTATCACAAAATAAATGATAAAACTGAGCAAGGGACTGATGCCGGGCAACAGCGACTCCAGGTTCAATGGATGGATATTGTCGAAACGCAAGGCTCCTGCCAAGGCATCCATCAGCGGATCGAGCGTAAAGAAGACCAGCACGGAAAACAGGCCGATGCGGTGCAGCACCGTGTAGATAAAATCGTTCCAGCGGGCGCGCGGGTCCGTGATCTTTTGCGCGGGTATCAAGGCTTCGAGCGGGCGCAGCACGAGAAACAGCAGCACCAGCTCGCACAGGCCGATCAGCAGCCATTCCGTGCCCTCGAACGCCTCTTCCGTGAATTCGCCAAAGCCCAGGTGATAGACGAGCGGGTTGACCACAGTCTGGAACAGCCAGCCTTGCGCCACGCCAAACGCATCGACCACGGCGTCGATGGCGGGCGTGACGAAGCTGAGGACATCGGCGGCCATCATGGCTGGCCCTTCTTCTGCGCGTAGGCAGGATGCGCGCGCAGGGTGGCAAAGCAGAAACCCTTGTCTTGCAGGCCGGAAATCAAGGCATCGAGGTTGGCAGGCGCCCACGGCTCCTTGCGCGACCAGATGCCCATGTGGGCAATGAAGATGTCGCCGCTGCGCAAGTTCGCCAGCGCTTTCTTCAGCAGCATGGCGTTCGGGTACTTATCGCTGGGCAGCTCATCGCCGGAATACCCGGCCGGCGCCCAGCCCGCGTGCTGGTAGCCGCAGGCGCTGCCGGCCGCCAGGGTGCGCGGCGACGTGTAGCCGCCCGGCGCGCGCCAGAACGGGTCGAGCTTGCGGCCCGTCAGTTCCTGGAAGCGCGTATCGACGCGGCGCAATTGCTCGCAGAACTGTTTATCGGTGAACGAGGCCAGCTTGCCGCCGTCCTTGCCAAACTGGGGCTTGACCTGGATCAAGCCGTTGGCCAGATCCTTCTTCCAGTACACGTGGTCAAACGTATGCGTGCCGAATGCGTGGCCTTCGGCGACCCGTGCTTTCCAGTACGGCGCCCACGACGGGTCGAGCGAATAGTCGCCGCGCGTCGTCTTTTCATTGGCCAGGAAGAACGTGGCCTTCACCTGGCGCTTGTTGAGCACGTCGGCGATCAGTTGCGCTTGCGACTGGCTGCCCGTGTCGAACGTCATGTAGATCGTGCCCTTGCAGGCGGCCGGTGCAGAAGCTGCGGCTGGCACAGCGGCGGCAGGTGCAGCCGCGTGCGCGGACGTCAGCATGGCGCCGGCGCACAGCAGCATGGCGGGCACATGGCCCGTGGAAATCAGGCGTTGCATCATCACACCCGTCATCACATGCGCGGCGAGTGCGTGGCGAAATACACGCCATGGGGCGAGCGGCCGACCGGGATCGTCTTGATCACCTTGCGCGTGGTCAGATCGATCACGGCCACTTTCTTGATCCAGCGCAAGGTCACCCACATGGTCTTGCCATCGGGCGTGATTTCCATGCAATCGGGGCCACCGGGCACATTGATGGTGCCCACGTTTTCCAGGGTTTGCTGGTCGATGATGTTGATCGTGTTCGACACGCGGTTCGACACGAACGTCATGCGCTTGTCACCGAGCGCGCGGAAATTATGCGTGCCGGCGCCCGCCTTGATGCGCTTGACGGTCTTTTGCGTGCGCCAGTCGATCACTTCCACGTAATCGCTGCCCATGATGCCGACCAGTAAATATTTACCGTCGGGTGTCATCGTGATGCCGGCCGGCGCGGGACCGACGGGCATGGTCCATTTCACCGTCTGCGTGGCCAGGTCGATGGCGCTGACCTGGTTGCTGCCCTGCTGCGTGATGAAGGCCATGGTGCTGTCGGCCGTGAAGGCCATGTGGCTGGGCAACTTTGGCAGCGGGATGCGCTTGGCCAGGGTCAGGTTCTTGCCGTCATAGCGGTACAGGTCGATGCGGTCCAGGCGCAGCGAGTTCGAGATGAACCACTTCTGGTCGGGCGAAAAGCCGATCTGGTAGGGATCGAGGATGTTGCTGATGCGGCGCTGGATCTGGCCCGACACGGGGTCGAGGAAGATCAGCTCATTGCCGACGGAGCTGGCGACGATCAGCGACTTGCCGTCCGGCGTCTCCATCAAATGGTGCGGTTCCTTGCCGACGGCAAAGGTGGACAGGGGGGCGTAGGTTTTCTGGTCCAGCAGTTGCACCGTAGCATCACGGGAATTGAGTACCACCACCACTTCGGCTTGCGCCGTCGATATTGCGGAAACCAGGCACAGCGAGGAAAAAACAAGGCGGCGTAGACTGCGGAACATGGAAGAAATCACTGTTAAATACAAAACATGCATTTTACGTGGAACACCGTATTTATTGTGTGAAATCCCCCCTTAAATACAAGCCGTCGCCACACCTCGCCGTAACTTCCCCATTTTCCCTGCAGCGGGCCTGGAATGGCGCTTTGCAACTCATTGCTCTACAATCTGTAGCTTTCATCGCCTACACAAGGATAATCATGACCACCACCACGACCGCTTCCGGCCTGCAATACATCGACACCGTCGTCGGCGAAGGCGCTGAAGCGCAAGCCGGCAACAACGTTGTTGTGCATTACACGGGCTGGCTGCAAAACGACGACGGCAGCGCCGGTTCGAAATTCGATTCGAGCAAGGACCGCAACGATCCATTCGAATTCCCGCTGGGCGCAGGCCGCGTCATCCAGGGCTGGGACGAAGGCGTGCAAGGCATGAAAGTGGGCGGCAAGCGCCAGCTGATCATCCCGGCAGCACTGGGCTATGGCGCACGCGGCGCAGGCGGCGTGATTCCACCGAACGCCACCCTGATTTTCGACGTTGAACTGCTGGGCGTATAAGAACAGACTCCACAGCGCTCAAGCGACTGTACTGGCGCCGCCCCTGTTCACGCAGCGGCGGCGCTTTTGTTTTGAATGTGTCCTCTAATGCAAGGCGCGCTTTTTTCACTATGATGTCAGGCACTGCAGCACGCACGGTGGCCACTCCGCCGCGCCTGCCGCACTTTTCCAGCGATTCCATCAGTACACAGGAGCCATCATGAGTTTACAAGAGCAATTCGACCAAGCGCAGCTCGATTCCAAGACCCTGTCCGAGCGTCCGGACAATATGACCTTGTTGAAAATCTATGCCTTGTTCAAGCAAGCATCGAGCGGCGACGCCACGGGCGAACGCCCCGGCATGACCGACTTCGTCAACCGCGCCAAGTTCGATGCCTGGGCGGCCCTGGCCGGCACGTCGAAGGAAGATGCGCAGCAGCAATACATCGACTTGATCGAAGACTTGAAGGACTGATTCTTCCCTGCCCCGGCGCCCGCCGGGGCAATGTTATTATTTCCGCATGACACCATCACCGATTTCCCCGGCCCACGCCGACGACCTGCCCCGTCTGTTCGACGTCTGGCACCTGTCCGTGCGCGCCACCCATGATTTCCTCGCCGACAGCGATATCGCTTTCCTCATGCCCTTCGTCCGCGATGAGCTGGCCAGGGTGACGGCCGAACGCCTGCTGCATGTGCTGCGCGATGCCGATGGCAGCGCCTACGCCTTCCTGTGCGTCGAGCACGCCAAGATCGAGATGCTGTTCGTGCATCCCGATCAACGCGGCAGCGGCGCCGGCCGCACGCTGGTCCGGTACGCCATCACGGCCTTGGGCGCCACGGCCGTCGACGTCAACGAGCACAACACGCAAGCGCACGGCTTTTACCGCCACCTGGGTTTTACCGTGGAAAGCCGCTCGGAATGCGACCCCTTTGGCAAGCCTTTCCCCATTTTGCACCTGAAACTGGCTGAAAACGCCTGAAAACTCACCAAAAACCACGCAAACAGCCCGTTAACGCAAAAGTGGCTACCAAATCGGTAGCCACTTTTTTTACGCCGGTATCAGCCGTAAATTACTTTTTCGCTGCCGCCAGCGCTTGCGCGATCCAGCCGTCAAACGTTTGCTGGTGGTACTTGATCCAGCCGGCCGTATGGCGGGCAATATCGGCCTGCGTGTTTTCGCCGCGGCGCATGCGCTCGTTCTGCGCATTGATGTCGGCCACGGGCAATTGCATCACCTCGAACAGCTTGGCCGCGGCCGGATTCTTCTGCGCCCATTCCTTGTTGGCCACGATGCGCGCCGTGTTGACGGCAAAGCCGTAGTCGCTGCCATCGTCGAGGCGGGTATTTACCTTGTCCGGATTGGCCGAGAACGGCACTTTGAGCCAGACCACGTCCTTGCCCGGCACCAGCACGCCGCTGACCCAGTACGGCGTCCACGTGTAGTACAGGATAGGCTCGCCACGCTTGTAGCGGCCCAGGGTATCGGCGATCAGGGCCGCATAGCTGCCCTGCACGTGCGTCACCGTCTCGCGCAATTTGTACGCATCCATGTGGTTCTCGATCAGCGCTTCGCAGCCCCAGCCGGGGTTGCAGCCCGTCAAGTCGGCCTTGCCATCGCCATCGTGGTCGAACAGCTTGGCCAGGGTGGGATCGCGCAACTGGTCGATATTCGTGATGTTGTACTTTTCCGCCGTTGCCTTGTCGATCAGATAACCTTGCGCCGCAGGACCCGCATACTGGCCCGTGCGCAACAGCTTGGCGTCGCCGCCCGCATTGTTATAGAAGTCCTTGTGCATGGGGTCCCAGTGCACGGCCATGAAGGTGGCGTCGCCGTTGGCGATGGCGATATGCGCCGTCGGATACTCCACTTCCTTGATCGGCTGCACTTCATAGCCGAGCTTTTCCAGGGCCTTGTCAACCAGCATGGTCTGGAAGGTTTCTTCCGCGATCGAGCTTTGCAGCGGCTGTACCTTGACGCCCTTGCCGGGCAGCGCATCGGCGGCCGGCGCCTGCGCCATGGCCAGACTGGTGGTCAGCGCCATGGCCGCGATGGCCAGGGCGGAAAACAGCTGGAACTTGCGTTGCGATTTTTGCGTCTCTTTAAAATGTGCGATTTGATGCATGTAAATCCTTTCTTATTGTGCGTTGGCCAGCGTTGCTTGCTGTTCAACATTATTTTTCTCCGCGTTGCCGCGCACCAGGCGCAGCACGAAACCGGCAGGACCCGTCTGGTACCAGTGGCGCACGCCGCGGCGTGGCTGGCCCATCGCTTGCGTCAGGCGGTCCAGGGTGATGGCCAGCAGCACGATACCGAGGCCGCCGACCGTTGCCAGGCCCATGTCCAGGCGGCCGATGCCGCGCAATACCATCTGGCCCAGGCCACCGACGGCGATCATCGAGGCAATCACGACCATCGACAGCGACAGCATCAGCGACTGGTTGATACCGGCCATGATGGATGGCATGGCCAGCGGAAACTGCACGCGGGTCAGCAACTGCCACGGCGAGGCGCCGTAGGCGCGGGCCGCTTCGATCAGGTCGGGACGCACCTGGCGGATGCCAAGGTTGGTCAGACGCACCAGCGGCGGCAGGGCAAAGATGATCGTCACGATCACGCCAGGCGCATTACCGATACCGAACAGCATCACCACCGGCACCAGGTAGACGAAGGCAGGCGTCGTCTGCATGGCGTCGAGCAAGGGGCGCAGGATATTCTGTGCGCGGTCGCTGCTGGCCAGGAAAATACCCAGCGGCAAACCGATGGCCAGGCAGAAGGCCAAGGACGTCAGCACCAGCGACAGGGTGGTCATGGCTTCCGGCCAGATGCCCAGCATCGACACGAGCAGCAGCGCCAGCACGGTGCCGATGGCCAGGGTGCGGCTCGTGAATTGCCACGCCAGCAAGCCGATGATGGCGATTACCGTCAGCGACGGGGCCGCCAGCAGCACGCCTTCCACGCCGGACAGCACGCTGTCGATAGGTGCGCGCACGGCCTGGAAGAAGGGGCGGAAATGCGCCACGACCCAGCCCAGGCCCTGGTTGATCCAGCTTTCCAGCGGCAGCGAGCCGTCGAAAATCTGCGTCAGGTGAAAGCCGGCCGCATGTTCCGGCTGCACGGCGGGCGCGGCGGCGTCCAGCCAGGCGGTGCTGGCGTCGGTCGGCGGCGTCAGCGCCCAGGGATTGATCTGGGCGGCCTGTTCAACAACAGGCTCTACTGTGGAAACGGTGCTTGGGTTCATGCTTGTCCTTTCTGTTGTTGTTCGGCTATGGCTGGCGTATCGCGGTCGAGGAACTTCAGCAAGGTCGTCTTGCTGATGGCGCCGCGGAAGCTGCCGTCATTGGCCACCACAGGGACGGCGTAAGGCAGTTGCGCCACCTGGCCGAACAGGCCGGCGACGGGCTCGTCTGCATTGATGGTCTGCACGTCGGGCAGGTAGGCGTGGGCCAGGCCCAGCGGTCCCACATGGCCGTCGAGCGCATTGCGCAACGAATCGGCCGAGACGACGCCGAGGAACTTGCGCTGCGGATTGACGACGTAGGCAAACGCGCGATCCTGCTCTTCCAGCATCGACAGCGCGGCGCGCGAGCCGCGGCTCGGCGACTCGGACACGACGATCTGGCTCTTGCGGGCAATATCGCTGGCCTTGAAGACGGCCGCCGCATCGACGCCGCGCACGAAGTTGCGCACATAATCGTTGGCAGGTTTGCGCAGGATTTCTTCCGGCGTGCCCACCTGCACCACGTGGCCGTCTTTCATGATGGCGACGCGGTCGCCGATGCGCATGGCTTCGTCGAGGTCATGCGAAATGAAGACGATGGTGCGGCGCTTGATTTGCTGCAAACGCAGCAGTTCCGATTGCATTTCCGTACGGATAATCGGATCGAGCGCGGAAAATGCTTCATCCATCAGCAAAATCGATGGATCGCACGCCAGCGCACGGGCCAGGCCCACGCGCTGCTGCATGCCGCCCGACAATTCGTCGGGGTAGCTGGCGCCGTAGCCGTCCAGGCCCACCTGCTCCAGCGCTTGCTGGGCCAGCGCATGGCGCTCGGCCTTGGGCATGCCGGCCAGCTCCATGCCGAAGGCAGTGTTGTCGAGCACGGTAATTTGCGGCAGCAGCGCGAACGACTGGAACACCATGCTGATGTCCTTGCGGCGCAGGGCGCGCAGCTGGGCGTCCGGCAAGGTATTGATGTCGTTGCCGTCGATCAGGATGCGGCCGGCGGTCGGCTCGATCAGGCGGTTCAGCATGCGCACCAGGGTCGACTTGCCCGAACCGGACAGGCCCATGATGACGAAGATCTCGCCCGCTTCAATGGTAAAGGTGGCGTCGAAGACGCCGATGGTGCAGTCGGTCTTGGCCAGGATGTCCTGCTTGCTGGCGCCCTGGCGGACGAGTTCAAGTGCTTCTTCTGGCTTGTCGCCGAACACTTTGAACACATGGTCGATAATGATTTGTTTTGCCACGATGTGGTTCTCCCTCGATTTGACGAATGGATTGAAACCCAGCAAGCTGCCAGCTTGCGGCGGGAATCAGCAAACCCTGTTGCGTCGGCTACGCCACGGCGCAAGAATGCGCACGGGAGCGACAAGAAACAGGGGGTGACACGCGTGTGACCAGCCGATGGCCTAAGCCGATGCCGGGGTGCCGTGTGCGTGCTAAAAGAGGCTGTGGTTCAGGACTTTTAACAACGCTAGCGCCATGCAAATACATGGCACCAAATGTATTTGACCGAAAAAAAATCGACCAAACTACTTTTAACTGGATGCGGGTGTAAAACCCAAGAATGATTCACCACTCAGCGAGTGGAGATTACTGCGAAGCAGAAGGTGAAACGCGGTGTAGCTGTTGTAAATATGACTCAAGTATAACGCAAAAAGTCACAAAAGTCCAATGGCTTTCCAAATAGAAATGTGCTAGCAATGTTCGCCAACGCACAGTCAGACGTGAAAAAGGCGAAAAGAGACGTGGTTTCATCGTCTTTTCGCCCATCGCTGCGCACGCTTTCTAGCACCAAACAGGGTACCAGACAAGGTACTTGCTTGGCATCAAGCCTGCTCGGCAAACACCTTGCGCATCTTTTCCGCGATCTTGCCTTCGATCGTGGAGGCGAAGGCGCTGAGCATGAAGCCCAGCTTGATTTGCAGTTGCGCCTGCTCTTTTTCAAGGGTCAGCGAACCATCGACGCCGCTGCGCTCGAAGCGCAGCACGTCGCCATCCCAGGCGCAGGCCAGCTCGTATTCCTGGGCCAGCTTGTCGGCCACTTGCTGCGCCGCTTCACGTGCTTTTACTGCTGTCAGCTTATGTTGCTGAACTATATTTATATCCGCCATCAACCTATCCTTTTATAAAAACGGGGGCAACACGGGCAGCATCATACCAGCCCCCATGCGGCGGCCCCGGCCATGGACAGGCCCGATACACGGAAAAAAGCGCCTTTTCCCACGCTTCGCTTGCGCCGCATCAAACCGCAGCCCCCCAAGCAGGCCGACTATTTCAGTTCCAGTTGCGAGTTCTTGGAGAGCTACCATGGACCAGAAAGTCATCGTGCCGGTCGAAGCCGTGCTGACCAAATGCGTATCGCTGCCCGTCGGCTACGTCCCGACCCCATCGGCGCCGTACCGCCAGCACCGCAAGAATGCCCAGCTGACCCTGCAGCCTGGGCCGCCCCGCCTGATCGAGGCAACAGCCCGCAATCTGGCCGCCGTGCCCGTCGGTTCGCGCGTACTGATCTGGAAGCAGGACCCGTCCGTCAGCGACCTGGGCACGCGCAAGGCCTTTCTGCCCGGCCTGATACTGCAAGGTCCGCGCGACGCGCGCATCACGTTCGGCGAGCCGGGCATCGCCCAGGTCAGCCCGAACGCCTTCGGCGACTTCATCGTCTCGCCCAATACCGACCAGTTCGATGCAGTGCACACCTTTTCCATCGTGCGCATGACGCTCACCATGTACCAGCGCGCACTGGCCAGCAATGGCACGGCGCCGCCGCTGCCGTGGCAGTGGAATAGCGCCAGCAACACGGCGCCCTTGAGCGTGTTCCCGCATGGCTTGCCCAATGTCATGAATGCGTATTACAGCCGCAGCGACAAGGCCCTCAAGTTCGGTGACTTCATCCCCAGCGGCGCCACCGAGCGCGTCTACACCTGCCGCTCGCTCGATATCGTCTCGCATGAAACGGGGCACGCCGTGCTCGACGGCCTCAAGCCGAATTGGCTGCTCAGTAACAATCCGCCGCAAACGGGCGGCTTGCATGAATCGTTCGGCGACCTGACGGCCATCTTCCTGGCCCTGTCGCAGCTGGACCAGGTGGAAGCCGTCATCGCCCAAACGAAATCCGACCTGCACGACAAGACCTTCCTGGCCGACCTGGCGGAGCAATTCGGCCTGGCCCTGGGCCGGCCCAACGGCTTGCGCAATGCCGACAACGACATCAAATTGTCGGAAGCCGGCACGGAAGTGCACGCTATCTCGCAAGTGTTTACGGGCGCCATCTACGACATCCTGGCCGACATCTTTGCCCACGAACGCCAGCCCCAGCTGGAAGACGACGCGGCCGTCCTGCACCGCTGCGGTGACTACCTGCGCAGCCTGGTCTTGCGCGCCCTGGTGGCATCGCCCGACCAGGCCGCCACCTATGCCGACGTGGCCGGCCACATGCTGATGATCGCCCAGGCCGATGGCAATGGCGCCTACCTCGATTTCATCCGCAACAGCTTTACCGTGCGCGAAGTGCTCAAGGCCAATGCCATGACGGAGGGCGGCCAGATGACGTTCGCTCCCGACGTCATCGACGAAGACGGCGCCGTGCAGGACAGGCGCGCCTGCTGCGGTACCATGAACCATGCGCAATACAGCGAGTCGGACCAGTTGCTCGAAGCGGAACGCGAAGCGCTGGCCGCCTGGTGCCGCAGTTACGGCCCCCGCTAAGGGCCGGCACATGAGGCGACACCGGCCCGCGGCGACGGCCCGCTTCGCTGCCCCTCCACCATCCACAGCAGGGAGTACCATGAAAATTTCAGCGCACAGCAGCGGCGGCTTTGCCGGCTTGAGCGAACATTATGAAATCGACACGCAAGACCATCCGGCCGGCCCCCGCCTGGAAGCGGCACTGGCCAGCAGCGGCTTTTTCACGGACAACCACGCCCCGGGTGCGCAACTGGGCGCCGATATCCCACAATGGCGCATCACGGTCGAGGCCCCCACCACGCGCCGCACGCTCACCTTTGCCGAAGATGGCAGCGCTGAAAATGCACGCTGGCAACAACTGCTGGCGCAGATCCGGGCCAGCGCCTGATTTCCCTCCCAAAAAATGTGCGCCGGTCTTGATTTGAATAAAGCAAAAACACCACACAGCAAGGCCCTGCAGCCCCCGCCCTGCCCCCGACCGCGGCAGGCGACTGTCGCTTTCTTGCCGCGTTCTCCATCACAACGTCCCGGATAGTCGCTGAATGGCCCGCTCCGGGTGCCAGCAGCACCGCCAAAAAATGAATTTGCTTATATGTATTGTATATAAGCGGGATTTGTGAGAAATAGCGAATTGCCTTAAAATACAATGCTTTGCTTTAGTATGCGCCGCCGACATTCCTGCAGGCGCTACAGCACCTCCCCCAAAAATTGATAGGACTGTTATGACCCACGTTGTCACCGAATCCTGCATCGCCTGTCGCTATACCGACTGCGTCGATGTCTGCCCGGTAGATTGTTTCCGGGAAGGCCCGAACTTCCTGGCAATCGATCCGGACGAATGTATTGACTGCGCAGTCTGCGTGGCAGAGTGCCCGGTGAACGCGATTTTCGCGGAAGAGGACGTGCCGGGCGACCAGCAAGCCTTCATCAAGATCAACGTCGATCTGGCCCGCAACTGGCCGTCGATCACCAAGACGAAGGCCGCCTTGCCGGAAGCCGAGCAATACAAGGACGTCAAGGACAAGCTCGACATGCTGGTGCGCTAAGCGCCCGCCCTGAACGCGCACCGGGGGCATGCCTCCGCGAGCGCGGCCACATGGCCATCGGCACGAAAAAAGCAGCGGCAACGCTGCTTTTTTGCTTTTCAGACATGCTTAATCATCTATCTACGCGAGTGTGGCGCGAATGGATACGCACACGCAAACTGTGGCCCTGTGCGCGGTAAAGCACATTTTGTCCTCAACAAATATCGTAAAATTGGATTATGATATTTGAGCCGATATTGGCGCTTGGAATTAAACAAGGACTCTATATGCTTTACCAACTGCACGAACTGCAACGCTCTTTCCTCACTCCGGTGATGCAATGGGCAGACATGTCCTCCAAGTTATTTACCAACCCGGTTTCTCCACTGGCCCACACCCCGTTTTCGCAACGCATCGCAGCCGGCTACGAGCTGATGTACCGCCTTGGCAAAGACTACGAAAAACCACAATTCGACATCAAATCCGTTCTCGTCCAAGGCGAGAGCGTCGACATCCGCGAACATGTTGTCGTGACAAAACCGTTTTGCCGCCTGATTCACTTCAAGAAAGAAGCCACTGGCTTGCAACAGCCCAAAGTTTTGCTGGTTGCCCCCCTGTCCGGTCACCACTCGACCCTGCTGCGCGATACCGTGCGCGGCTTGCTGGCCGAGCACGATGTCTACATCACCGACTGGACGGACGCGCGCATGGTACCGCTGACGGAAGGCCCGTTCCACCTGGACGACTACATTTATTATGTGCAGGAATTCATTCGCCTGCTGGCGCCTGATTTGCACGTCATTTCCGTCTGTCAACCGACCGTGCCCGTGCTGGCGGCCATCTCGCTGATGGCGACGGCCAAAGATCCGCACATGCCGAAAACCATGACGATGATGGGTGGCCCGATCGACCCGCGCCGCTCCCCCACGCAAGTGAACAACCTGGCGACGGAAAAGAAATTCTCGTGGTTTGAAAACACCGTGATCTACGCGGTGCCGCCGAACTACCCGGGCTTTGGCCGCAAGGTATATCCGGGCTTCCTGCAGCACGCCGGCTTCATCGCCATGAACCCGGGCCGCCACGCGCAAAGCCATCGCGAGTTCTACATGCACCTGGTGACGGGCGACGACGAGCCGGCGGAAGGCCACCGCCAGTTCTACAACGAGTACAACGCCGTGCTGGACATGCCAGCCGAGTACTACCTGGAAACCATTAAAACGGTTTTCCAGGAATTCAGCCTGCCGAAGGGCACGTGGAAAGTGGGCGGCCAGCTGGTGCGCCCGCAAGACATCACGAACGTGGCGCTGTTCACCGTGGAAGGCGAACTGGACGACATTTCCGGCGCCGGCCAGACGCAGGCGGCGCATGACTTGTGCTCGGGCATTCCTGCCGACATGCAGCAAGACTTCGTGGCGCCGAAATGCGGCCATTACGGCATCTTCTCGGGCCGCCGCTGGCGCGAGATCATTTGCCCGAAAATCGGCGAATTCATCCAGAAACACGGCTGATCGGCCTGGTTTCGACCAAAACGGCACGCCAGCTTACGCTGGCGTGCCGTTTTTTTATATCCACCTCATGCGCGCGAGGTTTCGATTTTCACCGTCGGGCGCGTATTGACAAAGATCTGCTCGACTCTCGGCTCGCCCGGCCCCGGCTTCTTCATCGCATAACCATTCACGGGCTGCGAACGGTTCACCCACAGCGCGTAATACAGATGGTCGGCGCGCGGGTCTTCCGTGTTCGGGTGGATCAATATCGTCAGGCCCAGGCTGTTCAACTGCAGCCATGGCACGATGACGGGCAATAAATCATTGGTGAAGCCGAAATAGAACGACGGCGTCACATGCGGGCCGCGCGGCTCCAGGTTCCAGTCGCCCAGTTCGATCCGGAAGCGCTCGGCCGCCCACTTGCGTATCAGCGCCGCCTTCTGGTAACTGTCTTCGTCAAAATAGATATGCGCGTGATAACTCTCGATATCCGTGTAGGCGCGCGGCTTGCCCGGCAAGGTTTCCTCGCCGGGCCGCACGCTGACGGGGCGCGGCGTGGGCGCCGTGTCCGTATGCTCGCCCCAAGGGCTTTTCCCGGGCGCCGGCTTCGCGCGTTTGACGCCGCCATCCTGCGCCAGCGCCGTGCCCGCCAGCCCCGAGGCGGCCAGCGCCGCCACCAGGCCGCCGCCGCGCAAGACCGTGCGGCGCTGCGGAGAAAGGAGATTGGCCCATTCCAGGTCGATGGCCGCGTGTTGATTATTGTCAGACATAGGATTTCCTGTTGTTGATGATAGCTAGAGGGATGCGGTAAATCAGAATGACAGTGTTGCTCGGGCGTAGTAATAACCACCGAGCACGCCCAGCGGGCCAGAGTTGTCGTAAGCGCCCGTGTATTGGGCCAGATTCGCGGCGCTGCGCGCCTCGCGCGGCACCTGGTTCGGTTTCTGGTCGAAGACATTATTGGCGCCCACGGCCACGTTGATGCGCTTGCTGATGTCATAGCCGACGCTGATATCCGTCACGAAGGCGGCTTTCAGCTGGTAGTCGCCGCCCGTGATGGCGTTCAGGCGCTTGAGCTTGCCGTAGCGCGTCTCGCGCAGGTTGAAAGTCCAGCCCGCCTTTTCGTATGCCAGCGTGAGGATTTCCTTGTCGCGCGGGGCGCGGTACAGCAAGTCGTATTCGGCCGACTTGCTCAGGGTGCCGATGTTCGGCAATCCTTGCAGCACGGCGGGAAGGTCTGCCTTGCCCACCAGGCTCGTGTGGTTGAAATTGGCCGCCGCCGTCCAGCGCAGCTTGCCATCGGCCACGCGCCACACATCTTCCGCCGTGAAATCGACGCCGCGCGTGCGCGTGTCGCCCACGTTGGCAAAGTAGTGTGCGACGAGGCCGTTGCCCACCGTCAAGCCCGCCGAACGCAGCAGGTTTTCGATGACGCCCGCTTGCGCCACCGTCAGGGGCCGGCCGCTGCCGTCGAGCGCCACGCCCGAGCTGCGGTCAATGCCGATGTTCGACGATACGCCCAGGCGGTCGCTGACCTTGATTTGATACGCGTCAAGGGCCA
The DNA here is from genome assembly GCF_900156175.1 of Janthinobacterium sp. TND4EL3. Taxonomy (GTDB): domain Bacteria; phylum Pseudomonadota; class Gammaproteobacteria; order Burkholderiales; family Burkholderiaceae_D; genus Janthinobacterium. The sequence goes on along the minus strand of NZ_FTMV01000010.1, from coordinate 102,772 downwards.
GGCGCAGGGTGGGCGTCGGATTGAAGGTCAGGCCGGCCGACAGATTCGTCGATTTTTCCGGTTTTAATGCTTGCGCGCCCAAGGCCCGCGCGGCAAGCGAATTGGGCTGCGCCAGGGTATAGGGCACGCCCGCATGGTCGGAGGTGTTCGAATACGATTGCGTCACCAGGCTTGGTGCATGGAAGCCGTTGCTGACCGTGCCGCGCACGGCGACCGCAGACGTAACGTCATAGCGGGCCGACAAACGGCCCGTCGTCTTGCTGCCGAAATCGGAATATTTCTCGGCACGCAAGGCCGTGTCGAGCAGCAACTGTGGCGTCAGTTTCGCGCCCAGGCCGATATACGCCGCATAGCTGTGGCGTGCCGTGTCGGACGCATCGACAGGCAGGTAGCCGGCCAGCGCCGACGAACCGCTGCCCTGGTACGAAGCAGGCTCCCCCGGGCTGCGCTGCTGCGTTTCATGCGAGTACTCGAGGCCGACGCTGAGGTCGGCCGGCTCGCTCAAGCCCAGCTGCACGGGACGGCGCAGGTCGGCATTCGTCGTCGAACGGCTGTAGCGCTGCTTGCCGATATCAAAATCCGTCTTGCCGCCCGGATAAGCCAGCGAATAGTTGGCCGAGTGCTCCACGCCCACGTCGATATCGTCGCGGCCATAGGTGCTGCTGACATCCCAGCTCCAGCCCGCCGTCTCGCCCTTGATGCCGCCCGTCAGTGCAAAATCGTTTTCGCTCGTCGTTTCATATGGCGTGAAGCCGTCGGGATACACGGCCAGCAAGCCGCGGTTGTTATTGAAAATGGTATTGGGCAGACGGAAATTCTGCGCCGAGCGGGCATTGCGGTGCGCATACGTGCCGAAGCCGTACAACTGCACCTCGTTCGACACGTCATAGCCGAGGTTGGCGCTGAGCGAGGCGGTGGTGCTCTGCGGCACGCCCGTATTGCGCCAGGGATTGCTGTTGCGCGTTGCTTCGGCCGGGTTCGGCGAGGCGCCGGCCGGCAAGCTGTTGTTCGGTCCCAATTTGACCAGTTGGCCATCGCTGTTGCGCACGGCCGGATACGACAGGTAGCCAGGGTTCAGGCCGAAATTGCGCACGGCGATGCCCTGGCGCTGGACTTCGGCGCCGAAGTGGGCAAAGCCGTGCTCGCCCAGGCGCGTGCCGCCATCGATGCGCGCGGAACCGTTGCTGCCGTCGCCGGCGTAGGTGGAACCGAGTTGCGTGCTGAAGCTGCCCTTGTCATCGGCTTTCAGGATGATGTTGATGACGCCGGCGATGGCGTCGGAACCGTAGATGGCCGAGGCCCCGTCACGCAGGATTTCCACACGAGCAATGGCGCCAGTAGGGATCAGGGCCAGGTCGGTGGCGACGGAGCCGGGAAAACCATCTTCATTGACGATGGCCGTCGTATGCCGGCGCTTGCCGTTGACCAGCACCAGCGTATGCGAGGGGTCGAGGTTGCGCAGCTGGCCGGCGCGCACGATGCTGCCCAGGTCGGGCTGCACGCGGGCCGGCAAATTGAACGATGGCAAGGCCGTGTCCAGCGCATCGAGCAGGTTCAATTTGCCCGTCGCCTGCAATTGCTGCGCGCTGATCACGTCGATGGGCGCGGCGCTGTTGGCCACCGTGCGGCCCGTGCCGCGCGCGCCCGTGACGATGACGGCGTCCAGCGGCGCGCCAGCCAGCGCGCCTGCGCTATCCGGCGCGGCCTGTGCATGGGCCACGCCGGGCGCGCCCAGCACGAGCACGGCCAGCGAGACGGCGTGCGCCAGTTGCCGCAAGCGTGGTGCGGGGGAATGCGTGTGTATCAGTTCCAGCATACGAAAACATCCTTTCAAAGTCATCAACACAATGGCTGCAGACTAAAGGATGGACAAACAAACAAGAACGAATGGTTTCGTATTTAGATATTTCGTTTTGGCAACTAACAACAGTGACGAAGAACGTCAGGGAGTGGACGGGGCGGTGGCCAGGCTCTGGTCCAGGCGCTTCCAGTAATCGCGTTCCAGCCTGGCCGTATCGATTTCACGGGCTGCTTCGTTGAAGCGCTTTTGCTGCGCCGCGCCCTCCGCCGTGCGCTGGAAGCACACATGCACGGGACGCTCCTTGAAGATGGTATCGACGATGGCGATGCGCTCCCGCTCGGCCTTGCTGAAGTTACGCCCCATCAGCAGATGCTGCAGCACGTGGCGCTCGATGACGATCACGCGGTAGCGCCTGATCAACAGTTTTTTCAGATTCGTCGCGTCGTTCAAGCCCTCTTCCGTCTTCAGTTCGCCACGCGCCACCATGCCGTCGAATTGCTCCCCATTCGAATAGCCGGCCACGGTGCCAATGCGCAAGTTACCCAGCTCGGCCAGGGTGGCGCCTGGCGCGCCGTCTTCCTTCAGGTAGGCCAGCACGCTGTGGGTATTGCCAACAGGTACAGAGAAATGACAGAGTTTTTCCCGCTCCGGCGTGCGCCAGACGGCCAGGAAACCGGCGTAGCGGGGACTGCTCAAACCAAACTGCATGGCGCGCTTCCACGGGAAATACTCATATTTGACGACATAGCCCATGCGTTCGAAGACGGTGCTGACCATGGCGCCCGACATGCCGTCGGCAGGCAGGCTGGCGGAAATGAAGGGCGGCCAGTCTTCCGCGGCAAAGCGGACGATGCGTGTAGCGGAGGCGCCGGGCACCGCCATGGGGGAAGCCGCCTGGCCGTGTGCTAGGGCAAGCGACGATAATACGGATAAACAGAAGGGCAAACCAACTGTCCGAAGGAAACGCATGCTCTGCTCCTATGGCCCGGCGCGCTCCGGCTGGCGGGCGCGCGACAGGACTGGCGGTCGGCTTTCTTGATCTTTCTTGATAAAAATCATGCTCCCATAAAAAAAAGAAAATGCAAAGTTGTTTATTTGCACTTTGACATTCCCATGGGAAATAAAATACGATTGCGGCCCGCCCGCAACAGGCAGCCTCGCCGCACGCTATCCCCTCCACGAAGGCAGGTTTTTACTTGTGTGCGCGCCGGATGGCCGATAATGGCGTTTTACCGTGGAAGATGACCGTGCCTCACCCTGCCCCTCCCTCACTTGCCGACCAGATCGAAGACTTGCTGCCGCAAACGCAATGCACCAAATGCGGCTACAACGGTTGCCGCCCGTATGCGGAAGCGATTGCCGCCGGCAGCGCCGACATCAATCAGTGCCCGCCGGGCGGCGCGCAGGGCATCGTGCGTCTTGCCAACTTGCTGGGCAAGAAAGTCATTCCACTCAATCCCGTCAACGGCCTCGAACGTCCGCGATCTGTCGCCTACATCGATGAATCGCTGTGTATCGGCTGCACCCTGTGCATCCAGGCCTGCCCGGTCGACGCCATCGTCGGCGCCGCCAAGCAGATGCATACCGTGGTCGCCAGCCTGTGTACGGGCTGCGACCTGTGCGTGGCGCCCTGCCCCGTCGACTGCATCGTCATGTACCCGGTCAGCGGCGACGCCACGGGCTGGGACGCCTGGAACCAGATGGATGCGGACGACGCGCGCGCGCGCCACGATTTCCGCACGCAGCGATTGCGCCGCGAAACCGAGGAAAACGAGGCGCGCCTGGCCGCCAAGGCCGTCGCCAAGATGCGCGAAGTGACGCAGGAAACACCCGTCACGCCTGACGAACAGGCGGAAAAGGAACGCAAGCGCGCCATCATCGCCGCCGCCATGGAGCGCGCGCGCGCCAAGGCCGCCGCCAGCGCCCAGACGGAACCGCCCGCCCCCAACGCCCCGAAAAAAGACGCATGAACGCCGCCAAACGCCTGGAAATCTTTAAGCGCTTCCGCGCCGCCAACCCGTCGCCGAAAACGGAACTCGAATACACGACGCCGTTCGAGCTGCTGATCGCCGTGCTGCTGTCGGCGCAGGCAACGGACGTATCCGTCAACAAGGCCACGCGCCTGCTGTATCCGGTCGCCAATACGCCGGCCCAGATACTGGCGCTGGGCGTCGATGAACTGGCCAGCTACATCCGCACCATCGGCCTGTTCCGCACCAAGGCCAAGAACGTCATCGCCACCTGCCAGATCCTGCTCGAGCAGCACGGCGGCGAAGTGCCGCGCGACCGCGCCTCGCTGGAAGCCTTGCCCGGCGTGGGCCGCAAGACGGCGAATGTGGTCATGAACACGGCGTTCGGCGAACCGACGATGGCGGTCGACACGCACATCTTCCGCGTCTCGAACCGCACGGGCATCGCGCCGGGCAAGAATGTCGATATCGTCGAGCAAAAACTGCTCAAATTCGTGCCCAAGGAATTCCTGCACGACGCCCACCACTGGCTGATCCTGCACGGCCGCTACACGTGCACGGCGCGCAAGCCGCAATGCTGGAACTGCATGATCGCCGACCTGTGCGACTACAAGGACAAGTCGCCGATGCCGGCCGTGGTGTAAAGCAAAAAAAACGGCCCGCAGGGGCCGTTTTGACATTCTACTGCCTGCAAGCAAGCATTTACAGCAAGACCATATTGTCGCGATGAATCAGCTCGTGGCCTTCCATGTAGCCGAGAATCGATTCGATCTCGGTGGAAGGCTTGCGCATGATGCGGCGCGCTTCACCGCTCGTGTAGTTGGACAGGCCGCGCGCCACGGGGACGCCATCCGCATCGACGCAGGTGATGACGGCACCACGGCCGAATTCGCCCTGCACGCCCGTCACGCCGATCGGCAGCAGGGACTTGCCCTCCTGGCGCAGCTTTTGCACGGCACCCGCGTCGAGCACGACGGCGCCGGCCGTGTGCAGATGATCGGCCATCCACTGCTTACGTGCCGTTAATTGCCCCGTTTGTGCCAGCAACTGCGTGCCGATCGCTTCGCCTTTGGCGAGTCGGCTGAGCACGTCGCTGTCGCGGCCCCAGGCGATGATGGTGTGGGCACCCGACTTGGCGGCGCGCTTGGCGGCGAGGATTTTCGTCAGCATGCCGCCACGGCCCAGGCTGGAACCGGCGCCGCCAGCCATCGCTTCCAGGGCCGGGTCGCCGGCCACGCCTTGCGCGATCAGATAGGCATTCGGGTCCTTGCGCGGATCGGCCGAAAACAGGCCGTGCTGGTCCGTCAGGATGACCAGCGCATCGGCCTCGATCAGGTTGGCCACCAGGGCGCCCAGGGTGTCGTTGTCGCCGAACTTGATTTCATCGGTGACGACGGTGTCGTTTTCATTGATGATGGGTACCACGCCCAGGCGCAGCAGGGTCGTCAGCGTAGAGCGGGCGTTCAGGTAGCGCTCGCGGTCGGCCAGGTCGGCGTGCGTGAGCAGCACCTGCGCCGTGCCGAGGCTGTGGGCGCGGAAGCTGCTTTCATAGATTTGCGCCAGGCCCATCTGGCCGACGGCCGCGCACGCCTGCAATTCGTGGATATCGGTGGGGCGCTGCTCGAAACCGAGGCGCAGCATGCCTTCGGCAATGGCGCCGGAACTGACCAGCACGACTTCCTTGCCCAGGGCGCGCAAGCCGGCAATCTGCGCGGCCCAGCGGGCGATGGCGGCATGGTCGAGCCCCCGGCCGTCATTGGTGACCAGCGAGGAGCCGACTTTGATGATGATGCGGGTAGCTTTTTGAATCACGGAATCCATGGGGCGGCGCTCTTCACTTAATAGACGTCAGCGCGCAGGACGCAGCAGCAGCAAGGCCAGCCCCGCCAGCAGCTCGATTGCGCACGTGAACAACACAAAACCCTGGGGCAAGCCGAAGCTGATGGCCGCGAACAGACGGCCAGCGGGCTGCGCCAGGACCAACATTGCAGTGATATCGCCGAGGATGGGCGGTTCGCCCGGCCGTGCCGCGAACAGCGCCAGCAGCGCGGTAGCGCCCCAGACACCGACATGGGAAGCGTAGAACTGGCTGTAGCCGTTGACGCCATTGAGAAAGATGCCCATGCCGGCCGCCATCTCGTCGGCGAACAGCAGGCAGGCGATCACGCTCAGCCCGTAAGCATACGCGATCAGATGCAATACACGGCGCTGCCACGCTTGCTTGCGCGCGGGCGCGACAGCGATCGCCTGTACCGTCATCAGGGTAAGGCTCTTAGTCGAGAATCTTGAAACGCGGATCATCCGGGTCGATCGACGAGATACCGCGTGCTTCTTCGGTCATCTGCGTTTCTTCGGCACGGCTCTCGCTGTGTTTCTTCTCTTCCAGATGTTGATAAATCGCATTGACCAATTCCGGGCAACCCTGATGGTTCAGCGCGGAAATCTCGAAAACGGGACCTTTCCAGGCGAAACGCTTGAGGAAGTCCTTGACGATCTTCTTGCGCTCTTCTTCCGGCACCATGTCGAGCTTGTTCAACACCAGCCAGCGCGGCTTGTCGACCAGCGACTCGTCGTACTTTTTCAGTTCCTTGACCAGCGCCTTGGCTTCCTTGACAGGATCGACGTTGGTTTCGAACGGCGCCAGGTCGACGATGTGCAACAGCAGGCCCGTGCGCTGCAAGTGGCGCAGGAATTGATGGCCCAGGCCCGCGCCTTCGGAAGCGCCTTCGATCAAGCCGGGAATGTCGGCGATCACAAAGCTCTTCTCGTGCGACACGCGCACCACGCCCAGGTTCGGGTGCAAGGTGGTAAATGGATAATCGGCAATTTTCGGACGCGCGTTCGAGACGGCCGAAATAAAGGTCGACTTGCCGGCGTTCGGCATGCCCAGCAGGCCCACGTCGGCCAGGACTTTCAGTTCCAGGCGCAGTTCGCGGCGCTCGCCTTCCTTGCCCTCGCCTTTTTGGCGCGGTGCGCGGTTGGTCGAGGACTTGAAGTGGATATTGCCCCAGCCGCCTTCGCCGCCCTTGGCCAGCAGTTCGATCTGGCCGTGTTCGGTCAAATCGGCGAGGATTTCGCCGCTCGCGTTGTCGATGATCAAGGTGCCGACCGGCATGCGCAGATGGATATCATCGGCGCCCTTGCCATAGCAATCTGCGCCACGGCCAGGCTCGCCATTGCGAGCCTTGTGCATTTTGGAGAAACGGAAATCGACGAGCGTGTTGATATTGCGGTCGGCGACAGCCCAGATGGACCCGCCCTTGCCGCCATCGCCGCCATCGGGACCGCCGAAAGGCCGGAATTTTTCACGGCAGAAAGATGCGCAGCCGTTGCCGCCATCGCCCGCGATGACTTCGATTTTTGCTTCGTCGATAAACTTCATAATTTTGCCGCCATAAAACTAAAAAGGCTCTACCTTGGGCAGAGCCTTTCGATTGAAGGCTTGCGCCTTACATCATGCGATCATGGCGGAGCGAACTGGCGCTCCGCGAATGAATTACGCTGGTACTGCTTCGTTTGGTACAACGGTCACGAATTGCTTCGAGCCGGCACCTTTGACAACGAACTTCACTTTGCCAGCGATCAACGCGAACAGAGTGTGGTCCTTGCCCATGCCTACGCCTTCGCCGGCGCGCACTGGGGTGCCGCGTTGACGAATGATGATGCCGCCAGCATTGATAGCTTGGCCGCCGTAGACTTTAACGCCCAGACGCTTTGATTCTGAATCACGGCCGTTTCGCGTTGTGCCGCCGCCTTTTTTATGTGCCATTTAAGACTCCTTGATAGCTGATTAATTCAAACAGCGGCGATTAGCCGTTGATCGAAACGATTTGGATTTCGGTAAAATTCTGGCGATGGCCTTGATGCTTCTGGTAGTGCTTACGACGACGCATCTTGAAAATTTTGACCTTATCATGGCGACCATGCGCCACAACCGTAACCAGTACCGTTGCACCTTCGACCAATGGCGCACCAAATTTAATGGTGTCGCCCGCGCCTACTGCGAGAACTTGATCGATGGTGATTTCGGAACCAATGTCTGCCGGTATCTGTTCTACTTTAAGTTTTTCGCCAGCGACAACTTTGTATTGTTTGCCACCGGTTTTTATGACCGCGTACATGATTTGAAACCTCATCAAATGTTGAAAGAATTTGTCCCACTGTCACGCAAAGCAAGCCGTACACAACAGGGGGAACCAGCGATTATACACGGACTGAGAAATTGCGTCAAAAAGTATTCACAAAGCTTGGCGATCGTGGTATGTCGACAACCTGGACACGATGTCAGGCTTGCGCAAGGCGGACAGCAAAGCGCGCGGCAGTGCCAACAAGATCAATCAATTACCCTACAGTCATAGGCAAACGTCACGCACGCGCAAGCCATGTCGTATAATCGCGGCACCCACAATCTATTGCAGGTTCGCCTTGTCTGACGCTAACAAACACGTTAACCAAAACACCATCGTGCAAACGATTGCCGCCGATATGGACGCAGTCAACACGGTGATCCGCCAAAAACTGCATTCCGATGTGATTCTGATCAACCAGATCGCCGAATACATCATCAGCGCAGGAGGCAAACGCATCCGCCCCGTGCTGATCTTGCTGGTGGCCAACGCCCACGCCTATCGCGGCACGGCGCACCATGAACTGGCGGCCGTGGTTGAATTCATTCATACCGCCACCCTGCTGCACGACGACGTCGTTGATGAATCGTCGATGCGCCGCGGACGCCAGACGGCCAACGCCCTGTTCGGCAATGCCGCCTCCGTGCTGGTGGGCGACTTCCTGCACTCGCGCTCGTTCCAGCTGATGGTGTCGCTGAACAATATGCGCGTCATGCAAATCCTCTCCGACGCCACCAACGTGATCGCCGAAGGCGAAGTGCTGCAGTTGCTGAACATGCACGATCCGGACGTGACGCAGGACAGCTACCTGAACGTCATCCGCTCGAAGACAGCCAAGCTGTTCGAAGCGTCGGCGCAACTGGGCGCCCTGATTGCCGGCGCCAGCGAAGACGACATCGAAGCGGCCGCCGAATACGGCCGCTCGCTGGGCACGGCCTTCCAGCTGATCGACGATGTGCTCGACTATGCTGGCGACGCCGCCGAAATCGGCAAGAACGTAGGCGACGACTTGCGCGAAGGCAAGCCGACGATGCCGCTGATCTGGCTGATGGAAAACGGCACGCCGGAACAGCGCGAACTGGTGCGCAGCTGCATCGAGCAAGGCGACGAACAGCATTTCGACGCCGTCCTGACGGCCATCACCAGCAGCGGCGCCCTCGCCTACACGCGCAAGCAGGCGGAAATCGCCGGCCAGCGTGCCGCCGATGCCATCGCCGGCTGGCCCGACAGCGTCTACAAGCAATCCATGCTGCAACTGTGCTCGTTTGCCGTGGACCGCAATCACTGATCGCGTTTGATCAACATCAATCAAAAACGGCGCCATTGGCGCCGTTTTTCTATTGCGTCCTTACTTGTTTTCATGCTCCATGGCCGCGCCCGCCAATTCCTGCACGATGGCCGGCGCCGCTTCCAGCCGTTCGCTGTAGCGGCTGCCCAGGTAGTCGCGGCGGTCGCGCACGAGCAAGGTAAATTTGTACAGCTCCTCCATCACGTCGACCAGGCGCTCGTAATACGGCGACGGCTTCATGCGGCCGTCATCGTCGAATTCCTGGTACGCCTTGGCCACCGAGGACTGGTTCGGAATGGTGACCATGCGCATCCAGCGTCCCAGCACGCGCAAGCCGTTGACGGCATTGAACGATTGCGAGCCACCCGACACTTGCATCACAGCAAGAGTTCGTCCCTGCGTGGGGCGCACGCTGCCCGTTTCCAGCGGCAGCCAGTCGATCTGCGATTTAAAGACGCCCGTGACGGCGCCATGCCGCTCGGGGCTGCACCAGACTTGCCCTTCCGACCACAGCGACAATGCGCGCAACTCCTGCACTTTCGGATGCTCGGGCGACACGCTGTCGACCATGGGCAAGCCATGCGGGTCGAACACGCGCGTGTCGGCGCCGAAATGGCGCAGGATGCGTTCCGCTTCCAGGGTCAGCAGTTTGCTGTACGAGCGCTCGCGCAGGGAACCATACAGCAGCAAAATGCGCGGCGCATGCGTGGAAACGTTGACCGGCGCCAATTTATCCAGGCTGGGCACGTCGATGTGCGCGGCGCTGATGTTGGGCAAATCGTCCATTTCAAGCCACCGGCTTGCCGTCGGCGCCCACCACGGCCTGGCCGTCTTCCTTGGCAAACGCGCCTTGCTGGGGCAGCGGCAGGATTTCCAGCACTTTTTCCGACGGCCGGCACAGGCGCACGCCCAGTTCCGTGACGACGATGGGGCGGTTGATCAAAATAGGATGGGCTTGCATGGCATCGAGCAGGGCCGCGTCGCTCAGCTGAGGATTGGCCAGGCCCAGTTCGTCGTACAGGGCGCCCTTGTCGCGCATGACGGCGCGCACGGACAGGCCCGCGCGCTCGATCAGGTCGACCAGTTCCTCGCGCGAAGGCGGATGCTTCACGTAATCGATGATGACGGGCTCGACACCCGTGTTGCGGATCAGGGCCAGGGTATTGCGCGAGGTGCCGCAGGCCGTGTTGTGATAGATCGTGATCGTCATGTCGTACTGTCCTTCGGTAAATGTGGCGCGCTGACGCAGCAAGGCGAGCCCGCGCAGCAGTTTTCGGTTAAAAAGGCCAGCAAGCCGTTCATGCCCGCATAGTTGGCCGCATAGATGATGGAGCGCCCCGCCTTGCTTGCCGTCACCAGATTGGCGTGCGCCAGTTCTTTCAGGTGAAACGACAGGGACGACGGTGCGATCGCCAGCGCTTCGGCGATTTTTGTCGCCGCCATGCCGTCCGGACCCGTCTGCACGAGCAGGCGGAACACGGCCAGCCGCGATTCCTGCGCCAGCGCGGCCAGGGCGGCGATGGCGGCCGTGCTCGTCAGCGGCCCGGCTTGCGTTGCGATTGTATTTTCGTTTTCCATACTTCAATAATAATCGAATTATGGAATCAATGCCAGCAATCGCGCTGCGTGCGTAACCCAGCGCACCGACCGATATGAACAATCGGTCTACCTTAAGGAAAAATCACTGCGATTGGCATTCCCATGAGACGCTCGACACCCCTGAAAATTCTCGGCTGGAGCCTGGCCGCCCTGCTGGCCCTGATCGCCCTCCTCGTCATCCTCGTGCTGACCTTCGACTGGAACCGCGCCCGCCCCTACATCAACGAGAAGGTGTCGGACAGCACGGGCCGCAGCTTCGTCATCGGCGGCGACCTGCAGGTGGCATGGAAGCAGGGCCTCAAGACGGAGCCGGGCTGGCGCCGCTACGTGCCGCGCCCTGTCATCAGCGCCCAGGACGTGCGCATGAGCAACCCGGACTGGGCCACGGCCGGCCCGCAACTGGCCAGCGCCAGGCGCATCGACGTGGCCCTCCACCCGCTGGCCTTGCTGGAGCACAGGCTGGTGCTGACGGACCTGGCGCTGGACGCGCCGCAGATCGCCCTGCAGCGGCGCGCCGATGGCAGCAACAGCTGGACCTTGAAGGACAATGGCCCGTCGGCCTGGGAAGTGGACATCCAGCGCATGGCCTTCGCCGACGGCGCCATCCGCTACCTGGACGAGGGCATCGCCCTCGACGTACAAGCCAAGGTCAGTTCGACGGCACCCGATGCCACGCCGGGCGATGGGCAAGGCCATGCCCCTATGCAAAAATACGGCATCGAATTTACCCTCGGCGGCAGCTACCGCAAGGCGCCCGTGACGGGCGGCGGCAAGGCGGGCGCCGTGTTGTCATTGACCGATAACAACACTGTCTATCCTGTCCAGGCGCACGCCGTGCTGGGCAAGAACAAGGCCAGCATCGATGGCACCCTGACGGATCCGCGTTCGCTGTCCGGCATCGACTTGCAGCTGAGTCTGGCCGGCGCCAGCATGGCCGACCTGTATCCGCTAACGGGCGTGCTGCTGCCGGAAACGCCGGACTACGCCACCAGGGGCCGCTTGCTGGGCAAGAAGGATGGCAGCAGCTGGAACTGGACTTATCAGAATTTCAAGGGCACGGTGGGCCAGAGCGACCTGACCGGCACCCTGCAATACTTACCGCGCGCCCCCCGTCCCCTGCTGCGCGGCGAAGTGACGTCCCAGCAATTGCGCCTGGAAGACCTGGGCCCCACCATCGGCGCCGACAGCAATGCGCAAAAACAGGCGCGCGGCAAGGCACCCGTGCAGCCCGACAATAAAGCCTTGCCCGTGGAACAGTTCAACACGGCAAAATGGGATGCGCTCGACGCCGACGTGAAATTTACCGGCAAGAAACTCGTGCGCACGCACGATATCCCGCTCAACGATATCGTCGCCAACATCCACATGAAAGACAAGGTACTGAGTTTGACGCCGCTCAACTTCGGCATGGCCGACGGCGACATTACCTCGAACATCACGCTTGACGGCCGCCAAAAGACCATCGCGGCGCAAGCGAAGGTGGCGGCGCGCCACCTCAAGATACGCGAACTGTTTCCCAAGCTGCAATCGATGCAGGCGAGCTTCGGCGAAGTGTATGGCGACGCGGCGCTGACGGGTCACGGCAACTCCGTTTCCGCCATGCTGGCCAGCGCGAATGGCGAGCTGGCCGCCACCGTCAGCGAAGGGTCCGTCAGCCAGTTCATGCTGGAACTGGCGGGGCTGAACCTGGCCAACGCCGTCTTCGTGAAGATCTTTGGCGACAAGCAAGTCCACCTGAACTGCCTGGCCAGCGATTTCGCCGTCACGAACGGCCAGGCCGACGTGCGCCGCTTCGTACTCGATACGGACACGGCCGTGGTGAACGTCACGGGCAACGTCAACCTGGCAAACGAAACCCTGGACCTCGACGTGCGCCCCCGCACCAAGGGCGCCCGCATCATCACCCTGCGCACGCCGCTGTACGCAAAAGGCACGTTCAAGAACCCGGACGTGGGTCCGCAAAAAGGCCCGCTGGCCCTGAAAGCGGGCGCCGCCGTGGCCCTGGCCACCGTCGTCTCCCCGCTGGCCGCCCTGCTCCCTTTGGTCAACATCGACAAGGCCCCCGACACGGACTGCGCCGCCGTCATGGCGCAAGCGAACGCCACGCGCAAGAACCCGACGTCACCGGCGACGCATGCGCCAGCGAAGAAGGTGAGCGAAGCGGAAATCAAGAAGGCGCAACAGGAAAAGAAATAGACCTTGACGCAGCCGCTTGAAACCGGCCCCGCCATCTGCTGTAATGAAGACAAGCGGGGTGTGGCTCAGCCTGGTAGAGCGCTGCGTTCGGGACGCAGAGGCCGGAGGTTCGAATCCTCTCACCCCGACCAGATTCGCCTTAGAAATCAAAGGGCTATGCTGTAGCGATTTTTCATCAATGTGCAGTCCAGGCACCATCTGTGCCAAAGCTGTGCCACGAAACATGTTTTCGCTTTTGTTCACGAACGGCTAAAAATTTCGCGCATGCCTCGCTGGACGGGTTTTCATCTACAGGAAACCCAACATGGCCACTCTCGAACACCACAGCCGCTACACCGCCTCAATCAAACATCGCGACGACCTCCACCGGGAATGTCCCTTCACTTCAGTCGCTCAAGCCAAGCAGTACGCCATCGAACTGGGCAAGCACAATTACACCTCCTGCCAATGTCGGCGAAGAAACCCAAAGCATCACTCAATGCGTCAGCCCCCAGGAACTATCCCAGGGAGGCGCCAACCCTAGCCCAACATCCTAACCACCGATACCGAAGACTACGTCTGAGACCGCAGGCAGGACGTCATCAGGGCCATCTGCACGGTCGCGACAAAGGTATGGAATATCGTCTCGGCGAGAACCCGATGGACGGAGCGCGTCGGCCAACATACTGGAACGAACGGGACCACCGTTTGCGGGGCGGCGACGAACAACGGCTGATCGCATCAGCCATCGAGGAAGACCGGCCGCGCTCAATTGAATTGCGCGTTGAAAAATGGATGACGAGCAAGCGCAAGGTCGCGGCCAGCTTACCGTCCATTTATGCCGGGAAGAAGTATATTCAGTTGAACGCTGCCCCGAAGCCGAAATTTTGTCGAAAAAAACCCGCCAACAGAGGGCGGGTTGAATCCAATTCTTGGAGGAGTTGGAGGAGACAGGTCAATTATGCTGCACTGCGCCATATTTCGCCAATCATCATTTGTAATGAGATGTATCACAGGCGGAAATGACACGTTAATCCGTGAGGCGAACAACTCCATCCACAGTTCCGTGAAGGTGCTGGGTGCATAGATGGCTATCGCCTGGACCTTCATCATCGCCTCGTAAAGCGCACCACGGTTATCAATCGAGAAATAATAAGCATTCGGGCGGACCGGCACTTCCATCGGTACCTGGGCCATGTGCACCAGTTGCAGGCCGGGCAAGGCGATTGCGCGGCCGGTGGCAAATAACCATAGTTATTCGGTATTTCCACTTTTAAAGTAATCATCAGAAATTATTGTGAAGTTATGAAGAACAGAACCGGATGCTATGCAAGGCACCTGCTGAGACGCAGTGCGAGCACTGCTAGCAGCGGGCAACATCGCAGAGCGCCGCTTATGGAAGTCAGAAATCACAATAACTTTTTTTTTGGGGGGGGGTACCTGGTATCGGTTCGCAGTGTCAGTCGATGAACGGCAGCGGCTCACCTGCGTGGCAGCCACTGCGCCAGTAATGAAGATTCAGCTGATAGCGCGGAGGCAATTATTACCAAGTCAACAGCACTGCATCTGCCTGCCCGAAGCAGACTGCGGTCGTGAAGACAGGTATTCCATGATTCACCGTGGCCTGCCGTTCGCCAGCATGACAGCAGTGGGCTGGTCCCATCAATACCCCGAAAAAACTAATGCAGATATTGTCCAGAAACAAGATGAGGTCGGAATTAGCAGAGCAAAATGGCATCTCGGAATAGACAATCCGTAAGCCTGCAGCTTGGCTTGGTTAGCAGCCTCATCCGGGTAGAGTTGAGGGACTGGCCACGCAGAGGTGCGCAGATGTGACCAATTAACGGCCCTCGTCTTGTTTGGGCAATGGAAATCAATATGCCGCATGAGCACGTCGCCGCGCGTACCGCGCTGGTATTGGAGACGAATAACCTGCGCGGCGGTGCCAGTCTGGATGCGGCCGGCGCCAGCCTGCTGCATGTGATCGGCCTGCTGGCGCAACAGAGCGTCGCACTGAGCGCACTCGCGCAAGTGGTCGTCACGCACGACGGCTTGTGCGAGCGCATTCGCACAAGCGCGGAGCGCCTGGCAGGCCGCGGCATCGACTTCGTGCGGATCAATGCAAGCACCGGCTACTACCAGGCCAAGAACGACGGTTTCGACGCCGTCCATGCAGACCACTGCGACTACGTCTGCTTCGCCGACGCCGACTGCAAGCCCGAGCAAGACTGGCTTGAACAGCTGATCGCGCCGCTGACGGAAGCAGCGCCACCGGCGGTGGTAGCCGGCCGCACCAGCTACGCCGCCACTGTGGCAGGCACCGCCCTCACCACGATTGACTTCATGTACTTCCCCAGCCGGCTGCAAGCTCGCGCGACGCGCAACTTTTACGCCAACAACGTGGTGTTCTTGCGCGAGGTGTTCGCGCAACACCGCTATCAGCCACTCGACGGCGTGTACCGCGCGCACTGTCAGGTGCTGGGCCTGCGCCTCCAAGCCGCGGGCGTGGCTCTGCACTACGCGGCGCGGGCGCACACCGAGCACAAGCTGCCCGATACCCGCTTCGAGCTGCTCAAATTGCGCTGGTTACGCGGACAGGACACGGTCGGCCTGACGCCCCACCTGGTGCGTACCTATCTGCCAAGGTCCATGCAATGGCTGGGGCATAGCGGTCCTGTCGGACCGCTCTGCGTACTGACGGCGCGGCTGTGGTACAGCCTGCGCGCACTCAACCATCAGGATGCAGCGCCGGTGCGCGGCCTGCGCTGGGTGGCGGCCGTCGCCCTGATCGGAATTTTTTCCGGACTGGACATGCTTGGCGCACTGTGCCGGGGCCTGGGTATCCGCAGCGCTGCCGCCGAGGGCGCCGACGCCCAATCGCTGTCCTACCATGAACGCTAACCACGGGAAACCCCTGCCATGACCTTGCACCGTTCCTACACCACCTTGCACTGGGTAGCCCTGAGCGCACTGGCGCTGACCGGTAGCGCCCGCGCCACCGACCTGGAGGGGCGTGGCGTTCACTATTTTGCATCAAGCAGCGGCTGCCCGCTTCCCGAGGTGAGCATGCGCGCCGAGATGTGCAACCGCATCGGCCTCGACGACCAGTTCACCACGGCAGCAGTCGACACCAGCTCGCACCAGATCCACTTCAGCAACGCCCGCCGTTATGACAAAAAGACCATCGTCGGCGACGTGCTGTTGCAAGGCTCGGCACTGGACGAAGCGGGCCGTCGCGTACCGGTCAGCGTCCACCTGATACTGAGCAAATCCGGAAACGGCTGGTCAGTCAGCGGCCATGCGCATACACCGGTCAAGGGGGCGTTCAGCGCGGTACGCATCGATCCCTATCTGGTGGACGTGCCGGCGGCAAGTGGCCGACGGGTGCTGGTATCGTTCGAGCAAGCCACAAAGCTGGTGTCCGATCCCGCCCTGGCAGCGCGCCTGTCCAGCCACCTGGTGCAGGTACGCGACAACCGCGGCGCGAACACGGGCAATCCCGACATCACCATCGCGCTCGGTGCAGGCAAGGTAGCCAAGCCGGTGATGCGCGCACGGCTGCACAGCGATCCGCCAGGCACCGGCAACGCCGGCGGCCTGCTGGCGCACGGCACTTGGTCATTCGAGCTGGAAGCGCTGACCGGCAAAATCCCCGACCACGTGGTCCGGCGCGAACTGTTCCTGTACGGCCTGAGCGACCAGCCGCTGCTCAAGCCACTGATGAAGCGTGGCTTCGCCGCACGCGACAAGCTGACCATCGGCGCCGTGCACGGCCAGGGCTACTTGCGTTACGGCGAGCAGCAACAGGCCTTTGCCGGGGCCGGCAATGCTGCGGCGGCTTTCCTGCAGCAAAGCTTTATCGGGCTCGTGCTAGGCAATCAGCTGGCAGCGGGCGATGCGCTTGCACGCTGAGGGATGGACGCTGGCGGCCCGATTGACAGAGCCGCCACTACGCGGCTTGCCGGCCATACAGGCGCGCTGGGTCGACGGCATCAAGCGTGCCGCCCTGCGCCAACTGCATGCCAGCGTGGCCGGTGAACGGCTGCTGTTGCGTATCTACCTGATCGGCGAGGAGTCCAGCGAAATCGCGCTGCAGTCTGACCTGCTGGGCCAGCCGCCGGCCTGGCTGGCGCGACAAATGGAAAAGCACCTGGCGGACGAACGGCGTCATGCTTCGCTGTTTGCGGCTGCGTTAACGGCGCGGGGCGGGATTGCACCGCTGCCTTTGTCCGCGCGGCCCGACGCGCTCACCCTGCGCAAGATCGCGCAATGGCGCACACTCGCGCATCGCTACGGCACCAGCTTTTCCGCAGGCCACCTCATCCCGGCGTTCGCTATCGGCCTGTGCGCCGAACAGACGTTCACCCGCGTTCTGCGGCGCCATTGCACGCTGATTGGCGCAGTTCATCCGCTATATTCCCTGTTGGTTGGCGTGCTGAGCGATGAAGACCGCCACGTTCGCTTGTGCCAGCATACGCTGGCGCGTCTGGTGCTGCCGTCCGAACACGGGAGCCTCGCATCGCTGCTCGATGAAATTCGCGCCATCGACCGTGCCTGGGGCGTCTCCAGCGCGCTCATCATGTATCTGGCCGGCGCCGCGTTGCGGCTGTGGCCCGCCCGTCCATGAACACCATCAAGGTGACCTATCTGGCAACGGCCGACGCCCGCGGCCACCTGATGCGCGCACAACTACTCACGCATGCGTTGCGCGAATACGGCGCCGATGTCGATGTACTGACCACATCGGACGAAGGGGTCGCTTTCCTGGCCGGCTTCGGCATCACTGCGCACGTGCTGTCGCACCACTACGCAGTCCAGTTCGACACCCGGCAAAATATGCTGCCCGCAGAAACGGACGCAAAAATTGCCAACTATCTGTTCCGACCGTCGCGGATGTGCCGCGACATTATGCAACTACGCGTCGCTCTGCGCAGCGCGGACTTAATCATCAACGACTCCTTTCACCCGGCATTGCTTTTCATGGGCTGCATGCCGGCATGGCGGGGCAAGGTGGTACACGTCTACGGCGCCAGCTTGCGGCAGGTGGTCCAGAACAATTTTTCCGGGCGACTGCCAGCTATCCTGTCACGCCTGTTCCATCGCATCGTCGGATGGCAGATCAACGCCAGCTTAGCGCGCATTGAGCACGACTTCAGCTACGAGGCGACTCGCGACGGCGCCACATTCCGCCTGCCGACTCCGGTCGTTGTGGCTTCACTGCCTGACGCCGCAGTGCCGCGCCCGCAGGCGTGCGCAGCCGTCTACCTCAATCCCCATTTCCGCGACCCCTGCCTGGCCGATGGCGTCGAAACCGGCTTGGGCCTGGCCGGCATGCACGCAACGCTGGTCGGCGAGGGCTATGCCGGACGCGCGCGATGGCAGGCGCAGGACGCCGACTGGGTGCGGCAGGCTGCCGCCAGCAACCTGATCGTCTCGGCACCCGGCATGGCGGCGTTGTCGGTGGCGCTGGTCTACGGTCGACCCATCGTGCTGGTGCTAACCGAGCAGCCGGAGCAGAAAATCAACGCAGCGCGCGCGGCGGCGCTGGGGCTGGCACATCGCATCGTCATCTGGCGCGGCGACGCGGCCACGTTCGCCCATGACCTGTGCAGCGCGTGCGCCGATCTGCTGCAAAGCGCCCCCACCTTGCCTGCGCAGGACGGCCGCGCGGTAGCCGGCGCACGCCTGCAGAGCTGGGTAGCGGTGCTGTACGAGCTGGCCAAGCGGTCTGTCCAACAATGAGGCGTCCATCATGAGCCCCCCATTACCAGCGCACCTCACCACGATCAGCAATCCGCGCGCACTACTCGCCATCGCACTTGACTGGGCGCTGATTGCTGCCTGCTTCGTCGCGGCTATCCGCTTTCCGCATCCGCTGGTGCTCCTGCTGAGCGCGATCCTGATCGCCCGCACCCAGCTCGCGCTAGCCGTGCTGATGCATGAAAGCGCTCACGGCACGCTGCTGTCGTATCGGCGACTGAACGACATCGCAGGCCAGCTGTTCGCGGCAGCGCCATTGCTGCTGGTGATGGACTTCTATCGCAGCGGGCACTTGCAGCATCACCGCGCGCCGATGGTGGCAGACGATCCGGTCGCCACCATATTCGGCATCGACGACTACCCCGTGACGCGCAGGGAATTGGTGTGGCGTTTGTTCAAAGATGCCACCGGCATCGGTTACTTCCTCAGCGCGCGCAATCTGGTGCGCACCAGGCGGCGTGGCCGCAATGCGCACAAGGCTGCCGGCCACGGCAAGGGGTTCTACGCAATCGCCAGCATCGTTGCGGTGCAGGGCGCGATGATCGGCCTGCTCGCGGCGGCGGGACATGCAGCGCTGTACGTATGGCTTTGGATCTTGCCAGCGCTGACCTTGCTACCGCTGTTCGGGCGCATACGCGCGATCACCGAGCATGCCGGCTACCGGGCATCGGAAGATCAGCGATTCAGTGCGCGTACCGTCGTACGGCGCAGCTGGCAAACTTTTTTCGTCGGACCACATCGAATCCATTACCATATCGAGCATCATGAATATCCACGCGTACCCTTCTATCGCCTGCAGCAAGTGCATGCGCTAATGGCGCAACAAGGCCGCCTGCCGGCGGCCAACTTGTATCGATCGTATGGACAGGTGCTGAGAGACGTCAGCCAACTCAAGCAAACTGCTGAACACTGACCGCATGCTTTGCGTTCGTACACGATCAATTGAGGCTCGAACCCTCTCACACGACCAATATCATCAATTGCCATCTTCCCCTGCTTATCTTAATTCGCGTCATAAATCTGCGTCGCTGGTTGGCATAATTTACTTAGAAGGCGCCTAAGCCATGATGAATCATCCGTCGGAGCAAGCGGTAAGCAAGAAAAAAGCCTATCTCCTTGGACTGCTCATCGGATTTCTCCCGATCCTCGCCTTTTTTCTGCTCCTGATCGATCATCCGACTGAGTTCATTGCGATATTCACCGGCATCAGCGTGCCTGATTTCAATGACCGGCCGCTGAAAATCCCGCTTGCGGGCATCACTCTGTGTCTGTTTCTTTGGGCATCGTTCAAGCTGCAAAAATCAGGCCGAGTCACAATGGGCGAGCAGTATGGATTGGTTTTTATTGCAACATTCGTTGTCGTGGTGCGGTTCTTGATCTTCCTGCAGCAATTGGGACAAGCCCTGAGAGGCATGCCATGGTGATCGCCGCCAAAGCGGCCGGAGCAGTCAACGCCGGCGTCAGGAAACAGACGCCGCGCCGCAGGCAAGCGCCCCAACAAGGAGCATGGTCATGCGCCCACCTCTGACACAAACGCCTCAGGTGAATCAAGGCAAACGTATGGCGTCTGGCGCCATGCGCACCAGGCTGTCACGTGACAATATCAATGCTGTTAAAAAGGCCCGCAACAGCATTACATGGGGCATCACGATCATTTCGGCCATCAGTCTGACCCTTACATTGCTTGGTTATGGCGTCGCTATGGCGGTTGAAACGACATTTGGCTTACCACACCAAACAGTCTATACGTCCGTATTGGATCTGCTCGGATTATCGGTGTATGCCATGATTTCCCTGGTTCTGGGAATCGATGAAATCAAATGGCAGCCGATGCTTGAACAGGCTTGGCAACTCAGCCTTGTGGCGACAGCGGGCATGCTCATTTTTATATGCGGCCTGCTTTACTCGAGAACCCGCCAAGTCAAGACACTCATTGGACCGAATAGTTTCTGGCGCTATTTTTGGCGCCCGACAAAGCATGGCTCAAGCGGCCGCTTACTGGCCAAGGGGGTGATCGAATCAGGCTTATTTGGCGGATTCATATTCATTAGTCCATTTTTGGTTACCGGCGTTCTCACATCCACCGTGATCCTGATTTCCATCGTCCCCATACCTATCGTGCTGTTCGAGCCGGTCAGCGGTTCTGCGCGGCGAGTGCCGATAGGCGAATTAACCGTGCAAGCTGTCGATCTTGTTCCAGCAATCAATCCCCCTTAACCCTAGCGCCATCCTGACGCCCCCAAACCGATGACTCACACGAGCCCGGTCAAATAATAAGTAGCAATCACCAAGAACACGACGCCGGTCTTGATCACGGTGATGCCGAAAATATCGCGATAGGACTGCCGGTGCGTCAGTCCCGTCACGGCCAGCAGGGTGATGACGGCGCCGTTGTGCGGCAGGGTGTCCATGCCGCCGCTGGCCATGGCCACCACGCGGTGCATCACTTCGAGCGGAATGTGGGCCTGGTGCGCGGCGGCGATGAAGCTGTCGGACATGGCGGCCAGCGCGATGCTCATGCCGCCCGAGGCCGAGCCCGTGATGCCGGCCAGGGTCGTCACCGAGACGGCCGCATTGACCAGCGGGTCGGGCACGCTGCGCAGCGTATTGCTGACGGCAATAAAACCGGGCAGCGCGGCGATGACGCCGCCGAAGCCATATTCGGAGGCCGTATTCATGGCTGCCAGCAAGGCGCCGCCGACGGCGGTCTTCGTGCCTTCGGCAAAGGAGTCCTTGATGCGACGGAAGGCGGTGGCGCATACCAGCAAGATTCCCAGCAATAAGGCCCCTTCGACGGCCCAGATGCCGACCACAGCGCTGATCGAGGTGGTCACGGGCGCATGCAGGCCCGGCAGCTCATCGCTGGTGATGACGTGGCTGGCGCCATACCAGCGCGGTATCGCATGCGTCAGCAGGAAGTTCGCCACGCCCACCAGCAACAGCGGCGCGACGGAAAGCAGTGGCGACGGCAGATTCGCCGGGTCGGCCGGGGCGACCGGCTCGGTATCGCCGCCATAGCCTTCGCCGCTGGCCATTACCGAGCGCCGCCGCCATTCCAGGTAGACCAGGCCCGTTGCCACCGTCAGCACGGCGCCGATGGTGCCCAGCCAGGGCGCGGCCCAGCCCGTGGTCTGGAAAAAGGTGGTGGGAATGATGTTCTGGATCTGCGGCGTGCCGGGCAAGGTGTCCATGGTGAAGGAGAAGGCACCGAGGGCGATGGCGCCCGGCATCAGGCGCTTGGGGATGTTGCTTTGGCGGTAAAGTTCGGCCGCAAACGGATACACGGCAAACACCACCACGAACAGCGATACGCCGCCATAGGTCAGGGCGCCGCACACGGCAACGATCACGGCATTGGCGCGCGCGCGGCCGATATAACGGATGGCGGCCACCACGATGGACTGGGAAAATCCGGACAGTTCAATCAGCTTGCCAAATACGGCGCCCAGCAAGAACACGGGGAAGTAGAGCTTGATAAAGCCCACCATCTTTTCCATGAAGATACCGCTGAACACGGGCGCCACTGCCGACGCGTCGGTCAGGAGCACGGCGCCCAGCGCGGCCACGGGAGCAAACAGGATCACGCTGTAGCCACGGTAGGCGGCCAGCATGAGGAAGGCCAGGGCGGCCAGCACTATCAGAAAAGACATGTCGTTCGGACCTCTGCACAAGAATTTATCGATCAGCAACCATGCAAAAAGTACCACGATTCATGGCGTTTTCCTATTGACCATGTCAATTTCTCCGCGGCGGCAAACACGGGGGGCGCTTTCCCGGCGCATTTGCTTGCTGTGCGCACGCATACCTTTTAAGTATCGAATGGATACCCAATCGGTGTTGGACGCCATCGCCCCAGTTATCTACTCTACATATATCAGATAACAGTCAAGGTGATATCTTGCCGCAAAGCATAAAACCACAGCAGCACGCAGCCGGCCTGCAGCCGGAACCACGCGACGGCGGCCAGACCGCCGGCGGGCTGCGTCTGGCAGACTGGTCCGTATCAGCCGTGGCCGCCGGATTCATGGCCGTGCTGGTATCGTATGCGGGTCCGCTGGCGATTTTTTACCAGGCGGCCCAGGCGGCGCACATGAGCAATGCCATGTTTGCCTCCTGGGTCTGGGGCATTTCCATCGGCGCGGGACTGGCGGGCATTTTCCTCAGCTGGAAGCTGCGCATCCCCGTCATCACGGCCTGGTCGGCGCCCGGCACGGCGCTCCTGATCACGCTGTTTCCCGCCATGCCGGTCAGCGAAGCGGTGGGCGCATACTTGACGGCCGCGCTGATCCTGCTGGCCATCGGCGTGACGGGCCAGTTCGACCGTCTGATGGCGCTCATTCCCAAAGGCATTGCCAGCGGCATGATGGCCGGCATCTTGCTGCCATTCGGCCTGAATGCGTTCAAATCCATCGGCTCGCTGCCTGTCCTCGGTTGCGGCATGATCGCCGCCTACCTGGTATTCAAGCGCCTGCTGCCGCGCTATTGCATCGTGCTGTTGCTGCTCACCGGCGCGCTGCTGGCCTGGACCGGCGGCCACACGCACTTTGGCGGCATCACGCTGGAGCTGGCCATGCCGCGCTTCATCGCGCCCACCTGGTCGTGGGCCGGCACCTTCAGCCTGGCGCTGCCGCTGGTGCTGACCACCCTGACCGGCCAGTACCTGCCCGGCATGGCCGTGCTGCGCGGGGCCGGCTATGACAGCCCGGTGCGCCCCATCCTCACGGCCAGCAGTCTGGCCTCGCTGGCCGTGGCCTGCGCGGGCGGCATCACGATCGCCATCGCCGCCATCACCGCGGCCATGTGCACGGGACGCGATGCGCACGACGATCCCGCGCGGCGCTACATCGCCGGCGTGGCCAACGGGCTGTTCTACCTGCTCGCCGGCCTGTGCGGCGGCTCGCTGGTGATGCTGTTCGCCGCCCTGCCGCGCGAGCTGGTGGCCACCCTGGCCGGCCTGGCCCTGCTGGGCGCCATCACCGTCAACCTCGCCGGCATGGCGGCGGCCGAAGACCACCGCGAAGCGTCCGTCATCACCTTCCTTGCGACCGCCTCGGGCATGAGCTTCCTGGGCCTCGGTTCGGCCTTCTGGGGCATTTTGATCGGCATGCTGGCCTGCTGGCTCCTGCATGCCAGGCGGCGGCAGGCCGCGCGCCCCTCCTGACGCATATCCCGCACTTCCCTCACCACACCCGCGCGCCCATCCGGCCGCGGCTGGCCCTCCACAACCCACAACAACACCCAGGAGACCTGCATCATGCGACATATCGACGTACACGAATTATCCGACAAGGCCCGTTTCAACCGCTTCCACGCCGGGGTACTGCTATGGTGCGCCCTCATCATCATCTGCGACGGCTATGACCTGGCCGTGGCCGGCATCGCCCTGCCCTCGATCATGAAGGACATGGGCGTGACGGCGCAAAACGCGGGCTTCATGGTCAGTTCCGCGCTGTTCGGCATGATGTTTGGCGCCATTTTCCTCGGCACCATCGCCGACCGCATCGGACGGCGCAAGGCGATTGCCATCTGCATCGCGCTGTTCAGCGTCTTCACGGCGGCGGCGGGCTTTACGCACGACCCGTACACCTTCAGTGCCATGCGCTTCCTGGCAGGGCTGGGCATCGGCGGGGTGATGCCCAACGTGGTGGCGCAGATGACGGAATACTCGCCGAAGAAAATCCGCGCCACCATGGTCACCCTGATGTTCAGCGGCTATGCCGTGGGCGGCATGCTTGCGGCGTTGCTGGGCAAGGGACTGCTGGAAACCTATGGCTGGTCGTCCGTCTTCCTGGCCGCCGGCCTGCCCGTGCTGCTGATCCCCGTGATCCTGAAAACGCTGCCCGAATCGATGCCCTTCCTGATCCGCGAAAACCGCCTCGATGAACTCAAGCAGATCGTCGCGCGCATGGAGCCGTCGTATCGTCCCGATGCGGGCGACCGCTTCGCCCTGCCCGCGCAGGACCGCGCCGAGGGTGCTCCCATCGGCAAACTGTTCCAGGATGGGCGCGGCTTCAGCACCGCGATGTTCTGGATTGCCTTTTTCATGTGCCTGTTCATGGTGTACGCGCTCAGTTCCTGGCTCACCAAGCTGATGGCCAGCGCCGGCTACAGCCTCGGTTCGGCCCTGACCTTCGTGCTGGTGCTGAATTTCGGCGCCGTCATCGGCGCCGTCGGCGGCGGCTGGCTGGCGGACCGCTTCAACATCAAGTACGTGCTGATGGGCATGTACGCGCTGGCGGCCGTGTCGATTACCCTGCTTGGCTTCAAGGTGCCCACCGAACTGCTGTTCCTGCTGGTGGGCCTGGCCGGCGCCTCGACCATCGGCACGCAGATCGTCACCTATGCCTATGCGGGCCAGTTCTATCCGATGGCGATCCGTTCGACCGGCATCGGCTGGGCATCGGGCGTAGGCCGCAGCGGCGCCATCCTGGCGCCCATCGCCATCGGCACGCTGGTCGGCATGGCGCTGCCGCTGGAACAGAATTTCATGGCCATCGCCATCCCCGCGGCCATCGCCGTCATCGCCGTATCGCTCATACGCCATGGCCGTTCGGCCTCGGTGCAAGCGGCACCGGCGATGCCGCCACGCGCGCGCGCCGTTCAATCATAAGCACGACAACATCACGACAACAACGGAGACCAGCATGAACAACACTATCGCCTGCGCGGCACTGATCGCGGCAGGATGCCTGAGCACGGGCGCACACGCCCAGCAAGTAACCATGTACGGCCTGCTCGACCTGGGCGTGGCCTACACCACCAATGCCAACGCCGCCGGCGACAGCATCGTCAAGATGCCGTCGCTGACAGCCTCGCTGCCATCGCGCATCGGTTTTCGCGGCAGCGAAGACCTGGGGGGCGGCGCGCAAGCCATCTTCGCCCTGGAAACGGGCATCGGCGCCGACATGGGCACCATGGGCCAGGGCAACCGCCTGTTCGGCCGCGCCGCCTATGTGGGCCTGAAAAATGCCTACGGCCAGCTGATGCTGGGCCGGCAGGTGAACATGACCTTCCTCGCCACGGCCAGGTCGGACATTATCGGGCCAAACATCTTCAGCATCAGCAGCCTCGATCTGTACCTGCCCAATGCGCGCAGCGACAACGCCATCGGCTACCTGGGCGTGTTCAAGGAATTGACGGTGGGCGCCACCTACAGCTTTGGGCGCGATGCATCTTCGGCGGGCGGGCCGGCCGCCACCGGCTGCGCGGGCGAAGTGCCCGGCAACGCGCGCGCCTGCCGCCAGGTGACGGGCATGCTGGCCTGGGATAGCAAAACATGGGGCGCCTCGGCCTCGTACGACCAGCTGCGCGGCGGCCCCGGCGCGGCCAACGGCCTGGTGCGCGCGGCCGATACCGACCGGCGCATTTCGCTCAATGGCTACGCCGTGCTGGGACAAACCAAGATCGGCGGCGGCGCCATCGAGCGCCGCATCGATGCGGCCAGCGACAGCCGCCTGGGCCTGTATTACCTGGGCGCGTCCTACACCTTCGACGGCCCGTGGCAGCTCGACGGCCAGCTGTCGCGCCTGGACGTCAAGGACAGCCCGAAGGCATCCAACCTGGCGGTGCTGCGCGCCACCTATTACCTGTCCAGGCGCACGGCCGTCCACGCCTCCTTGGGCCGCATGCAGAACAAGGGCGGCGCCGCCATCGCCCTCGATGCCGGCGGTACCGTGGGCGCGGGGCTGAACCAGTCCGGCGTGCTGATGGGCGTGCGCCACGCGTTCTAGCCAGTCCTTCCCCGCGTCGGGCTACAGCTCTTCCTTGACGTGGGGCAGATTGCAGGCGTCGTAGATTTCATAGATCACGGCCAGCATATTGGCCAGTTCCTCGGAACGGTCCATTTGCCGCACGCTGAAGATGATGGGCGATACGGCGCGCCGGTCGTCGATGGCGCGGTACACCACGTCGTTGCGCTTCATGCCCTGCAGGCTGTCGGGCACGATGGCAATGCCCTGGCCGGCGCCCACCAGGCCGATGGCGATCTGCAGTTCGCGCACCTCGATCACCTGTTCCGGCACGATCATGCGGTCGTGGAAGGTGGCCAGCACCTGGTCGGCAAAGCTGGGCCGGGGCGACTTCGGATAGACGATGAGCGGATCGTGCAGCAGGTCGTTCATCTTCAGCGGCCCCGTTTGCGCGGCGAGCCGGTGCCCCATGGGCAGCGCCACGATCAGCGGCTCTTCGCGCAGCACGATGCGGCGTATCGCGGCATCCTCGCGCTTGAGGCGGCCAAAGCCGACATCGATACGGCCTTCCTTCAAGGCCTGCAGCTGCTCCATCGTGGTCAGCTCGTGAAAGCTGATCTCCACCGCCTGATAGCGTTCGCGAAAGCGCCGCACGATCTCCGGCAGCAGGCCATACAGGGTGGAGGCGACAAAGCCGATCGACAAGGTGCGCTCGATCTTGCCCACGCGCTGGGTCATGGTCTTCAGGTCGGCAGCCTTGGCCAGCAGCTCCTGCGCATGCGCATAAAAGAAGCGTCCCGCCTCGGTCAGGCGCAAGGGACGCGATCCCTTTTCGATCAGCTGCACTCCCAGCTCCTCCTCCAGCTGCTGGATCTGGCGGCTCAGGGGCGGCTGGGCGATGTGCAGGCGTTCGGCGGCCCGCGTGAAATTCTTTTCTTCCGCGACGGCGACGAAATAACGCAGGTGACGCAGCTCCATATATACCTTTTAAGTATTGAAACCATACCAAAACAGTGTTGGACGTGGGGTGTAACGGGGAATATCGTACACATACCTGCTCACATTATACAAATTAAATATGATACTCAGCATAGAAACCATTCTCGCCGACGTGCCAACCATCCGCGCGCACAAGATGTCGGTGGCCACCATGAAGTCGCAGACGCTGGTGCTGGTGCGCGTGCGCTGCGCCGACGGCATCGAGGGCTGGGGCGAAGCGACCACCATCGGTGGCCTGAACTATGGCGAAGAGAGCCCGGAAAGCATCAAGACGAATATCGACACGCACATCGCCCCCCTGCTGGTCGGCATGGAGGCAAGCGGCGTGGCCATGGCCATGGCGAAAGTGCGCAAGACCATCCAGGGCAACCGCTTCGCCAAGTGCGCGATCGAGACAGCCTTGCTCGATGCGCAGGGCCAGCGCCTTGGCGTGCCGCTGAGCGAACTGCTGGGCGGCCGCGTGCGCGATGCGCTGCCCGTCGCCTGGACCCTGGCCAGCGGCGACACGGCGCAGGACATCGCCGAAGCGCAGCAGATGCTGGAACTGCGCCGCCACCGCATCTTCAAGCTGAAGATCGGCTCGCGCAGCGTGGCTGACGATGTCTCGCACGTGCTGGCCATCAAGCGTGCCCTGGGCGATGCGGCCAGCGTGCGGGTCGACGTCAATCAGGCGTGGAGCGAGCTCGAAGCCATGCGCGGCATCGCCGCACTGCAGGATGGCGGCGTGGACCTGATCGAACAACCGGTGCGCGCCGATAACACGGCCGCGCTGGGCCGCCTGGCCGCCCGTTTCGACGTCGCCATCATGGCCGACGAGGCGCTGCACGGCCCCGGCGACGCCTTCCGCCTGGCCTGCGCCAGCAGCGCCGACGTGTATGCCGTGAAGATTACCCAGTCGGGGGGGCTGATCCCCGCGCAGCAGGTGGCCACGGTGGCGCAACTGGCAGGCATCGGCCTGTATGGCGGCACCATGCTCGAAGGCAGCATCGGCACGGCGGCCAGCGCCCACCTGTGCGCCACCTTTGCCGACCTGTCATGGGACACGGAACTGTTCGGCCCCTTGCTGCTGACGCAGGAAATCCTGCGCGAACCGCTGGTGTACCGCGACTTCATGCTGCAGGTACCCACCGGCCCCGGCCTGGGCGTGCAGGTAGATACCGACAAACTGCGCCACCTGGCGCGCCAATAAGGAGATTGCCATGCTGTTCCACGTAAGGATGGATGTAAGACTGCCGCCCGACATGCCGGCCGACCGGGCCGACTTGCTGAAAAAAGAAGAAAAGGCGCTGGCGCAGCGCCTGCAGGAACAGGGCCAGTGGCGCCACCTGTGGCGCATCGCCGGCCAGTACGCCAACGTCAGCATCTTCGACGTGGCTGGCAACGAAGAGCTGCACGCGCTGCTGATGTCGCTGCCGCTGTACCCATACATGCAGATCGAAGTGATGCCGCTGTGCCGGCATCCGTCTTCGGTCCGTACCAACGACCTTTAATCACCGCACCACCATTCCCAACAGAGGAGACAACATGACACACAATGACATTGATACCCTGGTCAAGAGCTGGATCGTCGACGCCGCCATCCGCCCCGCCAATCCGCGCGTGCAAGCCATCGTGCTGCGCCTGGTGAGCGACCTGTGCAAGGCCATGGAAGACCTGGACATCCAGCCAGCCGAATTCTGGACCGGCCTCGATTTCCTGTCCAAGGCCGGCGCTTCGCACGAACTGGGCCTGCTGACGCCGGGCCTGGGCCTGGAGCGCTTCATGGATATCCGCGCCGACGAAGCCGAAGCCAGGGCGGGCCTGAACGGCGGCACGCCGCGCACCATCGAAGGGCCGCTGTATGTCGCCGGCGCCCCCGAAAGCGAAGGCTTTGCCCGTCTTGACGACGGCAGCGAAAGCGCGCAGGCAGAAGTGCTGCTGATGCAGGGCACCGTCTACGACCAGCAAGGCAAGCCGCTGCCTGGCGCCAAGGTGGAAGTCTGGCACGCCAACCTGCTGGGCAACTACTCGTACTTCGACCAGAGCCAGTCCGCCTTCAACCTGCGCCGCACCATCTACACCGATGCGCAGGGCCGCTACCAGTTCCGCAGCATCATGCCCAAGGGCTACGGCTGTCCTCCTGACGGCAGCACGCAGCGCCTGCTCGACCTGCTGGGCCGCCATGGCCAGCGCCCTGCCCACATCCACTTCTTCATCAGCGCCGCCGGCCAGCGCCAGCTGACCACGCAGATCAACATCGACGGCGATGAATACCTGTGGGACGACTTCGCCTTCGCCAGCCGCGAAGGCCTGGTGCCGGCCGTGACGCGCATCAGCGACCCGGCAACCCTGGCCGCGAAAGACCTGCAGCAGCCGTTCGCCTCGATCGACTTCGATTTCCACCTGTATGCGGAAACGGCCACCGCGCCAACTTCGCAAATCGACCGCAGCCGCGCTGCTGCCTGAAGGTGATGCCATGATTCCCATCCATCCCCACCGGCCCGCCGTTGCGGCGGCGCCCGACCTGGACGCGCTGCTGGTCGAAGACCAGGCAAGCGGCGACCACCGCCTGCACCGCAGCGCCTTCACCGACGAAGCGCTGTTCGAACTCGAGATGAAGCATATCTTCGAAGGCAACTGGATCTACCTGGCGCATGAAAGCCAGATCGCCAACAACAACGACTACTACACCACGCATATCGGCCGCCAGCCTGTCTTCATCGCGCGCAACCGGCAAGGTGAGCTGAACGCCTTCATCAACGCCTGCAGCCATCGCGGCGCGCAGCTGTGCCGCCACAAGCGGGGCAACAAGGCCACCTATACCTGCCCGTTCCACGGCTGGACCTTCAATAACAGCGGCAAGCTGCTGAAGGTGAAGGATCCGGAAAACGCGGGCTATCCGGAATGCTTCAACAAGGAAGGCTCGCACGACCTGAAAAAAGTCGCGCGCTTCGCCAACTACAAGGGTTTTCTGTTCGGCAGCCTGAATGACGACGTGGCGCCGCTGGAAGAATTCCTCGGCGAGGCTGGCAAGATCATCGACATGATCGTCAACCAGTCGCCGGACGGCCTGGAAGTGCTGCGCGGCGCCTCCACCTATACCTTCGAAGGCAACTGGAAGCTGCAGGCGGAAAATGGCGCGGACGGCTATCACGTCTCGGCCGTGCACTGGAACTACGCCGCCACCACCAACCGCCGCAAGGAACAGGTGGCGCAGCGCGAAGACAAGATCCGCGCCATGGATGCGGGCAACTGGGGCCGCCAGGGCGGCGGCTTCTACGCCTTCAAGCAAGGCCACATGCTGCTGTGGACGCAGTGGGCGAATCCGGAGGACCGGCCGAATTTTTCACGCCACGCCGACTATGCGCGCCAGTTCGGCAAGCCGACGGCGGACTGGATGATCAGCCGTTCGCGCAATCTGTGCCTGTATCCGAACGTCTACCTGATGGACCAGTTCGGCTCGCAAATCCGTTTGCTGCGCCCGATCTCCGTCGACAAGACGGAAGTGACGATCTACTGCATCGCGCCGAAGGGCGAGGACGATGAAGCGCGTGCGCGGCGCATCCGCCAGTACGAAGACTTCTTCAACGTCAGCGGCATGGCCACGCCGGACGACCTGGAAGAATTCCGCGCCTGCCAACAAGGCTATGCGGGCAGCGCCATGCCGTGGAATGACATGTGCCGCGGCGCCACGCACTGGATCGCCGGCCCCGACGCGGCGGCGCAGGAAATCGGCCTGGAGCCGCTGATGAGCGGTGCGCGCACCGAGGATGAGGGTTTGTACACGGTACAGCACCGCTACTGGCTCGACGTCATGAAACGGGCGCTGGCGGCCGAAGGAGAACAGCCATGAGCGCCATCGCGCAGCACGACATCGCCGGCTTCCTGTACCGCGAAAGCCGCCTGCTGGACGACGAACAATGGGATGACTGGCTCGCGTGCTATCACCCGGATGCGCAGTTCTGGATGCCGGCCTGGGATGATGACGACACCCTGATCACCGATCCGCAGCGCGAAATCTCGCTGATCTTCTATCCAACCCGCCAGGGCCTGGAGGACCGCGTCTTCCGCATCAAGACCGAGCGTTCCAGCGCCACCATGCCGGACACGCGCACCAGCCATAACATCGCCAACATCGAGCTGGAAAGCCAGGACGGCGCCATCTGCACCGTGCGCTTCAACTGGCACACGCTGAGCCACCGCTACAAGCGCGACTACAGCTACTTCGGCATGTCGCGCTACGTCATCGATTTTTCCGGCGCACAGCCGCTGATCCTGAACAAATATGTCGTCCTGAAAAA
This sequence comes from Janthinobacterium sp. TND4EL3, assembly GCF_900156175.1. Classification (GTDB taxonomy): domain Bacteria; phylum Pseudomonadota; class Gammaproteobacteria; order Burkholderiales; family Burkholderiaceae_D; genus Janthinobacterium. The sequence continues at coordinate 71,085 of NZ_FTMV01000010.1, read as the reverse complement.
CGACTACATCAACCAGGTCATCGACGTGTACCACATTTAACAAGCTTCACCAGCAAGGAGACCGACGATGAGCCATAACATCGCCCTGCAATTCGAAGACGGGATCACCCGCTTCATTTCATGTAACGACAATGAAAAGCTGTCCGATGCGGCTTATCGTCAGAAAATCAACATCCCGCTCGACTGCCGCGACGGCGCTTGCGGCACTTGCCGTGGCCATTGCGAGTCGGGCAGCTACGACTTGCCCGCGTCGAGCTATATCGAGGATGCGCTGACGCCGGAAGAAGCGGCGCAAGGGCATATCCTGGCTTGCCAGATGCGCCCCACCTCCGACTGCGTGGTGAAGATCCCGGCCACCTCCGCCGCCTGCAAGACGGCCGTGGCCAGCCACGCCGGCACGGTGGCGGCAGTACGCCACCTGTCGCCATCGACGATTGCGTTTGCCATCGACCTGGCCGATCCTGCCGCACTCGACTTCCTGCCGGGCCAGTACGTCAACGTGGCCATCCCGGGTACCGGCCTGACGCGTTCGTACTCCTTCAGCTCGGCCCCGGGCGCGGCACAGGCGCAATTCGTGGTGCGCAACGTCCCCGGCGGGCAGATGAGCAGCTACCTGAGCGACGCGGCCCAGCCGGGTGCCGCGGCCAGCTTCGCCGGTCCCTATGGCAGCTTCTACCTGCGGCCCGTGCAACGCCCTGTCCTGCTGCTGGCGGGCGGCACCGGCATCGCCCCCTTCCTGTCGATGCTGGGCGCACTGTCCGCGCACGGCTTTTCCCAGCCGGTGCGCATGGTCTACGCCGTCACCAATGAGCACGACCTGGTGGAACTGGAGCAGCTGGACCGCCTCGCCGGCGCGCATCCGCAGTTTTCCTACATCACCTGCGTGGCCGCCGCCGACAGCGCACATGCGCGCAAGGGTTATGCGACGGCCCATGTGGAACCGGCCTGGATGAACGGCGGCGATGTCGATGTGTACCTGTGCGGCCCCGTCGCCATGGTCGACGCGGTGCGCAACTGGCTCAATGAGACGGGCGTGACGCCCGCCAACTTCTACTACGAGAAATTCTCGGCAAGCAGCGGAGCGTGAAAAATGAGTGATCGTCAACGATTTGCCGACAAGGTCGTGCTGGTCACGGGCGCGGCGCAGGGCATCGGCCGCGGCGTCGCGCTGCGCGCCGCGCGCGAAGGCGCGCAGCTGGTGCTGGCCGACCGCGCCGACCTGGTCGAACAGGTGGCCGCCGAAGCGGTTGCCCTGGGCGCGCGCGTCAGCGTCTGCAAGGCCGACCTGGAGCACTATGCGGGCGCGCGCCAGCTGGCCGAGCTGGCCATGGCCGATTTCGGCCGCATCGACGTGTTGATCAACAATGTGGGCGGCACCATCTGGGCCCAGCCTTTCGAGGTCTACGGGGAAGAGCAGATCGAGGCGGAAATCCGCCGTTCGCTGTTTCCCACCCTGTGGTGCTGCCGCGCGGTGCTGCCAGCCATGCTGGAACAGGGCGGCGGCGCCATCGTCAATGTCTCTTCCATCGCCACGCGCAGCATCTACCGCGTGCCGTACGCGGCGGCCAAGGGCGGCGTGAATGCGCTGACGGCCAGCCTGGCGCTGGAAAACGCGGAACACGGCATCCGCGTCAATGCCGTCGCCACGGGCGGCACGGAAGCGCCGCCGCGCGCGATTCCACGCAACAGCACGCCCCTCAATGAGCAGGAACTGCGCTGGTACCAGGGTATCGTCGACCAGACCATCGCCAGCAGCGCCATGCACCGCTATGGCAGCATCGATGAACAAGTGGGCGCGATCCTGTTTCTCGCCTCGGATGAAGCGTCGTACATCACGGGCAGCGTGCTGCCTGTCGGTGGCGGCGACCAGGGATAGGAGCAGCCCATGCCATTCGCCGATATCAAGGGCGCTACGCTGCATTACCGCAGCGAAGGCGATCCGCACAAACCCTGCGTAGTACTGTCGAATTCACTGGGGACGGACTTGTCCATGTGGGATGCGCAAGCCGAAGCACTGGCGCCGCACTTCCACGTGCTGCGCTATGACACGCGTGGCCATGGCGCCTCGGCCAGTCCGCCGGGACCGTACAGCGTACAGATGCTGGCACAGGATGTCCTCGCCCTGCTCGACCACCTGCATATCGGACAGGCCCATTTCTGCGGCTTGTCGATGGGCGGGGTGACGGGGCAGTGGCTGGGCATCCATGCGCCGCAGCGCCTGCACAAGCTGGTGCTGGCGAATACGGCCGCCAAGGTCGGCTCGCAGCAAGGGTGGGCCACCCGCGCGCACAGCGTGCGCCAGGAAGGACTCGACGCCATCGCGGACGGCGCGGCCGGACGCTGGTTCAGCCCGGAATTCATCGCCGCGCGCCCGGCCACCATCGCCGCCATGCTCGACAAGCTGCGCCGCCAGGATCCGCAAGGCTACGCCAGCTGCTGCGACGCGCTGGCCGAGGCCGACCTGCGCGGTGCCATCCAGGACATCGCCGCGCCGACGCTGATCATCGCCGGCACGCTCGATCCCGTCACTACCATCGCCGATGCCTTGTTGATGCAGCAGGCTATCTTCCATGCGGAATTGGCCACTGTCGATGCGTCGCATCTGTCGAATATCGAAGCGGACCTCGCGTTTACGGGACTGCTGCTCGATTTCCTGCGTGCCGACTGACGACGTGCAGCACCTTACGCCGCATCGGCCAGCAATTCCGGCCGCAGCGCGCGGATGCGCAATTCCGTGAAATAGCCGCCCGCCTCGTTGTAGCGCAGGTAATGGCGGCCGCAGTCCAGGCAGCGGGCCACCTGGCTCAGGTTCGCGGGATAGTAGCGCGGCGCGATGGGCGCGTCCGCGCTGTCGTAGCGCGTGCCCTGCGGGTGATATTCCTTGAACGTCGGTTCCTCGTACGGGTCTTCGCGCAGGGTACCGATTTCTTCAAAGCGGTCCAGCTCCAGCGAGATGGGAAGACGTTGCCAGGCATCGAGCGGGACGGCGCAGCAGCTGCATTTTTGCGTGACGCCGGCCGACGCGGCGGCCAGCGTGGACAGGGCGGGGAAGTCGATGAATATCATGTTCAGCCAAGGCAAAGGGGCGGCCCTTGGCAACGAGCCTGGCCGCGCCCCTTATTCTAGCGCAGCCATATCCGGCCGACACGCGGCCCACATTTTGCCAGCCCCAGCTCCAGCAGCACCAGCAAGCCACCCGACACGAGCAGCAGCGGCATCAGCGCGCACATGCCGGCCGCCACCAGCCAGGCCAGCGCGGACGGCGAGGTCCAGGCACCCGGCAGCAGCTTGGGCAAGCCCAGAGTGCCCGGCAGGCGCCGCTTGAAGAACATCACCCAGCCAGAAACCAGCGAAAACAGGACGCTGGCGCCGAACAGCAGCAGCAAGGCCTGGTTCCACCAGCCGAATTCACCGCGGTGAAACGGGATGCCGATGGCGGTGGCCTTGCCGAACGCCGTCTGCGCGTCCCACCCTGCGTAATACAGGGGCTTGCCGCTGTAGGCGTCGAATTGCAGGTCGAAGCGCAAGGTGGGCTGGCTGCGGTCGGCCATGGTGGCGCGCCACACATCGTCCTGGCTGGCCGGCGCCGTCAGCTGCACGGCGATGGCGGGCGCGTGACTGCGCGCCACTAGCCACGCATCCTGCCAGTCGAGCGGAGCGCCCTCCTCAGTCGAGTGCAGGCCGCGCGGCACGGGCGGCGGCGCCTGGCCGCTGACGTCGCGCAGCGCGCGGATGCGCCCGCCCGCCTGCTGGCTCCACGTCAGCCCCGTGGTCAGGATCACGGCACTCACCAGCCCCAGCGCCACGCCGAGAAAGGCATGCCACTGGCGCCAGCCGTTGCGTCCCCGCGCGCCGCGCTTCGGCAAGCCCGCTTGCGCGCCGCGCGGCCACCACAGCACCACGCCCGTCACCAGCATCACCATCAGCCAGCTGGCGGCCAGCTCGATCATCCAGCGCCAGCCATCGTTTTGCAGCAGGCGTGAATGCAGCTTTTTCGCCCAGTTGCCGAAACGTTCGCTACTGGCCAGGCTGCCCAAGACGCGCGCGTCATATGGATTCACATACACGATGATGGCTTGCGCGGGCAGGCCGAATTTTGGCTTGACCGGCGCGGCATGAGCGCCATGGCCCGCATGTTCATCGGGCGCGCCGCCGGGCGGCGCGAACGCCACCTGCACCGCATCGTCATGCTGAAACGGCGGCACCACGTGCTGCACCGCCCAGCCGCGCGGCGCGGCACGCTCGGCGGCTGCCACGGCGGCGTCCAGCGGCAACATGGACGATTGCGGCGCCACGTGATCGAGGTGCTGGTACAGCCTTGCCTCGATCTGCGGCGTGAACACATACAAAATGCCCGTCAGGGTGGCCACCAGGGCAAATGGCGAGGCGATCAGCGCGGCCCAGAAGTGGATGCGCCAGTACAGGCCTTTGCGCCGTGCGAGAAGGAAGGTTGCGTCGTCCATGGCCATCCTCACAGTCCGTCATAGGTATAGGCCAGGCCCAGCATCACGCTGCGCGGCGCACCGGGCGTGTACTGGTTCTGCGTATTGGCCGCGTAGCTGCCCGTGCCCGCGTAGCTGCTGCTGGCCGAATCGGCATAGCGTTTATCGGCCAGGTTGCGCACCTGTACCCACGCTTCCAGGCCGCGCGCGAGCCGGTAGCTGGCGCGCAGGTTCAGCAGCGCGTGGCCGCCATACTCCACCGTGTTGGCGTTGTTCATCCAGTAGCGACCCTGATGCACGGCTTCGAGTGCGATACGCGCGCCCGTCACGGGCTTGTAGCCGATCTCGAACGAGGTGATGTCGCGCGGCGCCTGCGGCATGATCCGGCCGCTGTAATCGAGGGTACTGGAGACCTGGTAGCGCAGGTAGCGGTGGCGCGCGATGGCCGTGGCGAAGCGCGCGTCGAACGGGCCGCTGTCGTAGTTCAGGCCCAGCTCCAGGCCTTCGCTGCGCGTGCGTCCAGCATTGCGGTTTTCGCTGTTGCCCGGCGAGAGCGTGTAGCTGACGATGGTATCGCGCCCGTCGAGCCGGTACAGGGCCGTGTCGAGTTTCAAGCGGCCTTGCAAAAAGGCCCAGCGCAAGCCCAGCTCATAGTTGTTGTAGACGGACGGCTGCAAGTCGGCGATGCCCGTCTTGCCATACAGCTGGCTCACTTCGGGCGGCGTAAAACCCTGGCTGACGTTCGCATACGCGCTGCCCGCGTGGCCGATGGCGTAGGTGGCGCCCAGCTTCGGGCTCACATGCGAAAAGCTGCGCGACTCGTCGGGGGCGCCGTAATTGACGCTGCCGCCGGGCGCCAGATTGTTGCGGTAGTCGTAGCGGATGGCGTCCGAACGCCCGCCCAGCACCACGCGCGTGCCCGCCAGCGGAGAAAATTCCCACTGCGCGAAGACGGCCGTGTTCAAAATGTCCGTCTGGTAGTCGCGCACGCCCTGCGGATTGGACGCATTGGCCAGCGTATAGCGCAGATAGCGGCCCGTGCCAGCATCGCGCACGATGGACAGATTATCGCTGACAAAGGGATTGTCGCTCTTGTCCACGTACACGCCGGCGACCAGGCGCGAACGCAGCCACGCGAATTCCTGCTGGTGTTTCACATCCAGCCCCAGCGAATCGACGTGGTTGTTGTTGATGACGCCCTTGCACAGCAGCCCCGCGCAACTGCCGATGGAATACGCGGGAATCTGCCCATGGTCGTTCTTGCGTGTAAACACGGTGACGGTGCTCGTGCCATTGGCCGTCGTCGCGCCCTCCCACGCCAGGTTCATGCGCGTGGTCTTGTCCTTGCGGTAGGTGAAGGTATTGAGGCTCTTGCCGGGGGCATGGCGGTAATCGTCCTCGAACAGGCTGCCCGTCATGGCCGCATCGAGATCCGTGTGCACGATGGTGGCGCGCAGCTGCGACGCGGGGCCGAGCGCATAGTCGGCGCGCAGCGAGAACGAATCCTTGTCGCCATAGCTGTACTCTTGCCAGTTGTCGCGCGAACGGCGCGAACTGTAGTGGGAAAAGCGCAGTCCCAGCGGCCCCCAGGTATCGCTGGCGGCAGTATCGTAGCGGGTGAAGCCGCCCACGTTGTCGCGCCGCACGCCCGCGCTTGCCGTCGGCGTGGCGCTGGCGCCGGCCGTGAGGAAATTGACGGCGCCGCCGACGGCATTGCTGCCGTACAGCGACGAGGCGGCGCCCTTCACCACTTCCACGCCGCTGGCTCCTGCCATGTTCATTTCGTTGAGCGAGTTGTGGTTGAAGACACCCAGCGGACGGATGGGAATGCCGTCTTCCAGGTACTGGTAGACGGCATTCGTGCCGATGGGCTGGCGGATGCTCATGCTGTGCTGCTCGTTGCCCAGGTCGTTCCAGTACACGCCGGCGATGCGGTTGAGGATATCGCCCATGGTCCTGGGCTTGTCGCGTTCCAGCGTTTTGGCATTGACGACGCCGATGGCCTGCGGCGTCTCGGACAGCCACGCTTGCGCGCGCGAGCCGGAGACGACGACGGTGTCGATGGCGTGGTCGGTTTGGTCAAGTTGCTGCGCCTGCGCGCACGGATAAGCCAGGGCGATGGCGACGGCCAGCACCAATGATTTCTTGTTCATGTGATTCTCGTATAAGTGTGCGGATGCGGGGCGTCACACCGCAAGGTGGACAGCGCCAGCATTGAAAATGCGAAAACTTAAATGAGACCGGGCGGCGCGCGCGACTGCGCGGTGGACCAGATGAACAGCGGGGACGGGGACTGGTAGTACAGGGCCGGGAAAATAGCCGTGCCGCTGGCCACAAGCAACGGCAGCACGGGGCTGGCCGGCGGCAAGCCGACGGAACCCGCATGCGTGGAACAGAAGGCGCAATGCTCCATCTGCATGGCCTTGTCGCCGGACTTGCCATCGACACCGCCATCATCGACCTGGACAAAACGGATGCCGGCCACCGAGCAGATTTCCGCCCAGCCGGAGCCGGATTCCTGCTTGGCATTGGCGACGGCCTGGGAAACCGATGGCGCGAGCGCCGCCAGCAGGATCGCGAAACAGGCGATCCAGGCGGCAAAGCGGCGCGTGAACAAGGTCATTCCCATGGCCGCATTTTACCAGCGGCCGCCGGGACTGGGTAGCGGAAAACGGCTCAGGCGGCCGGACAGGCGGCGCTGCCGTTGTCAAAAGCGCGCACGACGCTCGCCGCATCGGCGGCGATGCGGTTCACGGCGCGGCGGTGACCGAGTACCAGTTCATCGTAGCCGGCGCCCACCTTTTCATTGGCCACCGTGCGGCAAGTGACGACCTTGCTGCTGGCCAGCTGGCGCACGCTCCACACGGCATCGATCAGCGCATACTGGCCCATCACGGACTCGAAACGCTGCACGTTGGTGCTGATGCGGTACACGGGCAAGTCGTCCGGATGCGGCGTGCGGAACACGTCGATGGCGCCCAGATCGTTCGTCACGGCCGTCGACAGGGCCTGGCCGATCTCGCCGGCCAGCGGCCCCGCCCAGCGCTGCTGCTCCAGCAATTCGATGCGGCCCGACGGCGCCGTCACGACAAACTGGTTGCGGCTCACCTGCTGCGGCACGCTGACGGCCAGCACCTCGACATAGTATTTGACGGGCTTGGCCGGCTGCGCGTCGGCGCCGCCGCTGAGCGTATAGAAATGCTCGGGCTGGGGCGTGGAGCAGGCACCCAGCAGGCTGGCCGCCAGCAGCGCGGAAAACATCGGCTTCATCATTTTTTTCCATCTCCTTTTTTACCGCGGATCAGGGACTCGGGGTGGCGTTCCAGGTAATCGGACAGGGCATTGAGCGATTGCAGGGTTTGCGTCAGCTGCTGCAAGGCCTGGCGCACGTCCGACTGCAGCGGCGAATCCTTTTGCAGCACCTGTTCGGCCGTGCCGAACGTCTGTTTCGCCGCCGTCAGGGTATCGCGCATTTCCGGCACCACCTGGCCATCGAGCTGCTTGAACAGGGTATTGGCCTGCTTGATGGTCGCGTTGAGGTTATTGCCGATCTCCGCATACGGTACCTGATCGAGCTTGCGGGCGATGCTGGCGATCTGCGTCTGCAATTCATCGAGGGTATTCGGTACGGTCGGCACTTCCAGCGGGTACCTGTTCGGATCGAGCGCCACCTTCGGCGCTTTCGGGAAAAAGTCCAGCGCGATGTACAGCTGGCTGGTCAGCAGGTTGCCAGTGCGCAGCTGCGCGCGCAATCCACGGCTGACCATGCGTTCGAGCAGCTGGTGGCCCGCCGAGCCTTCCTCATCGTCGACGGCCGCCTTGAAGCGCATGCCCAGGCGGGCCGGGTACAGGTTGACGGTGACGGGCATGCGGAAGTTCTTCTTCACGGGGTCGAACTCGATACCGACCGAACGCACCTCGCCCAATACGATGCCGCGGAAATCGACCGTGGCTCCGGGCTGCAAGCCGCGCAGGGACTGGTCGAAATAGAACACGGTGGTGATGGCCTCGCCATCGGGCTCGCGCATGGCGCTGGCCTCGTCAGCCGCCAGGCGATAATTGGTGCCAGCCGGCGCCGGTTCGACGGGTTTGCGGCCGTTTTCCGCCTCGAAGGCGATGCCGCCCACCAGCATGGCGGCCAGCGACTGCGTATTCAATTTGAAGCCGTTGGAATCGAGGCGCACGTCAACGCCGCTGGCATGCCACCAGCGCGCATCCTTGCCGACGAACTGGTCGTACGGCGCGTTCACGAAGACCGACATGGTGATGCCGTTGCCGTCCTTGTCCAGCGCGAAGCTGACCACCTTGCCCACCCTCAGGCGGTGGAAGAACAGGGGCGAGCCCACGTCGACGGAGCCGAGGCTGTCCGCATGCAGGGTGTACAGCTTGCCCTTCTGGTCGCCGGCCACGGCGGGCGGACTCTCCATGCCGACGAAATTTTCCTTCTTCTGTTCCGACTTGCCCGTGTCGACGCCGATGTAGGCGCCCGACAGCAGAGTGCCCAGGCCCGTCACGCCGCTGGCGCCGATCTGCGGGCGCACCACCCAGAAGCGCGAATCGGCGGTGGCGAAACGGCGCGCCTCCTTGCTCATGTCGATCGTCACGAGTACCTTGCTCAAGTCGTCGCCCAGGGTGATGGCGCGCACCTGGCCGATGTCGACGTCCTTGTATTTGACCTTGGTCTTGCCCGGCTCCAGGCCTTCGGCGCTCTTGAAGCTGACCGTCACCGTGGGGCCCTGGTCGAGGATGGACTTGGCGGCCAGGCCGGCGCCGATCAGCGCGGCCAGCAGCGGAATGAGCCATACCAGCGACGGCAGCCAGCGGCTGCCCTGCTCCACATCGGGTTCCGGCAACGGGGGGACGCCCTGGCCACCCGTTTCGGCAAGGTCGCCCGCTTCTTTGTCAGCCATGCTGTTCTCCAATCACTGTATTGTTTCCGGTATTTGCCACCACCACGGGTTCTTCCTCGCCAGGCACCTGCCCGTCGACGGGGTCCCAAATCAGGCGCGGATCGAACTGCATCGCCGCCAGCATGGTCAGCACCACCACGGCGCCGAAGGCCAGCGCACCGGGTCCCGCCGTGATCACGGCCAGCGACTTGAAGCGCACCAGCGCCACCGTCAGGGTGACGACAAAGATGTCGAGCATGGACCAGCGGCCGATGAATTCGACCATGCGGTACAGGATGGTGCGCTGGCGCGGCCGCCAGCGCGAACGCCGCTGCGCCGTGAACGCCAGCAGCGCCAGCACGCCCAGCTTGAGCATGGGCACGACCACGCTGGCGATGAAAATGATGATGGCCAGGCCCTTCGAGCCGCTGGTCCAGAACAGCACCACGCCGCTCATGATGGTGTCGTCCTGCGCGCCGAACAGCGATTGCGTCACCATCACGGGCAGCAGGTTGGCGGGAATGTAGAGAATCATGGCGGCGATCAGCAAGGCCCAGGTGCGGTTGATGCTGTCCGGCTTGCGCACGTGCAGGGCCGTGCCGCAGCGCACGCAGGCCAGGTGCCTGCCCTTGCCCACAGGCGGCGCCACCAGGCCGCAGGCATGGCAGGGAACGACCCTTTCACCGGGCGCGAAAGCCTTGTAGCGGATGCCGGGCAGCGCTTGCCGGGTCAGGTCGTCGCCCAGGTTCCACAGCGCCTTGGGGTCGAACGAGACGACGATGGCCAGCAGCACGGTGAGCGCGCCAAACGCGAACAAGCCCGGTTGCGGCAGCACCGTGGCCAGGCTGGTCATCTTGACAACGGTGATCAGGATGCCGATCATCAGCACCTCCGTCATGCCCCATTCGCGCGCCGTCTGCACGGCGCGCAGCACGCGGTTAAAGCCCGGCACCTTGACGCCGCCGCGCAGGCCCAGCGCCACATACAGCAGCGAACCAAGTTCGATGGCGGGAAAGAGGATGGTAAACAGGAAGACCATCGTCGCCACGATGTGCATCTGCTCGTACCACAGCACGCGGATGGAGCCGAGCAAGGTGGCGCTGGAAGTGAGGCCATTGACGTCGAGTTCGACGATGGGGAAAAACTGGGCGATCAGGAAGACAAAGGCGGCGCCCAGGGTGAGCGCCACCACCTTGCTCAATTCGGCCGATGCGCCCCGGCCTGGCGCGGCGCGATACAGCACCGAGCGGCAACGGATGCAGCGCGCCTTTTCGCGTGGACGCAGCGGACGTTTGCGGTACAGCACGCCGCAGTCATGACAGCTAATCAGGTCGTATCGGTGCACAGTGTGAAGTTTGCCGGCGCCCGCAGCGCGACTATCCCATGTCAATGCCAGCCATCATGACAGAATTGGCATTTTCCTGCACTACGGCACTATTCTTTTCCACTCGCCCGCAACAACGCCTCCACGGTGCGGCCGATTTGCAACACCGTATCGTCGGCGCCAGCCAGGCCGCAGATGCCCAGCCCCACGGGCAGCTCGCCGTCGGCATGGCAGGGCAGCGACAGCGCGCAGCCGTCGAGGAAGTTGATCACGCTGGCGTTGCGCAGCACCAGGCCGTTCGTGGCAAAGAAAGTGGCGTCGTCCGCTTCCAGCGGCGCGACCTGCGGCGCCAGAATGGCCACGCTGGGCATCAGCCAGGCGTCGAACGGCGCCAGGCGCCGCCGGGCGATGGCGATCAGGCGCGCGCGCGCATCGAGCAAGTCGATGTAGTCAAACGCCCCCTGCAGCTGGCCGCGGCGTATGCGCGCCGCCACGCGCTGGTCGTACTGCGCGCCCTTCTCTTCCAGTAACGCCCTGTGCCAGTGCCAGGCTTCCGCCGCCACCAGGCCGCCGCCGCCATTGATGCCCGGCAGCTCCAGCAATTCGGGGAAATCGAACTGCTCCACCAGGGCGCCGGCTTGCCGCAGCTTGTCCAGCGCGGCGTCGAAAGCCTGCTGCACCTGCGGCTCCACGTGCGTACCGACGTAGTCAAGGGTAAAGCCGAAGCGCAAGCCTTTCAGTGCCGGCGCCTGCGCGCCGATGTCATGGCCCGACAGCGCTGCATACAAAATGGCGCAGCAATCGACGCTGCGGGCGATGGGCCCGGCCGAGTCGAGGGAGCGCGACAGGGGCACCGTGCCGGCCAGCGGCACAGTCGCCGCCGTCGGCTTGAAGCCCGTCAGGCCGCAAAAGGCGGAGGGAATGCGGATCGAGCCGCCCGTATCCGTGCCCAGCGCGCCGGCCGCCATGTCCAACGCCACCGTCACGGCGCCGCCCGAAGTGGAGCCGCCGGCCACGCGCGCGCCGTCGTGCGGATTGCGCGGCGTGCCGTAATGGGGATTCAAGCCCAGGCCGGAAAACGCGAATTCGCTCATGTTGGTGCGGCCCAGCAGAACGGCGCCGGCCGCGCGCAGGCGCGCCACGGCAAGCGCATCGGCCACGGCGGGCGGCGCGCCGGCCAGCGCCAGCGAGGCAGCGCTGCTGGTTTGTCCCTTGACGTCGAACAGGTCCTTGATTGAAATGGGGATGCCGGCCAGCGGCGAGACAATGATGCCGGCGGCGCGCGCCGCATCGCTGGCCCGCGCTTCCATCAACGCCTGTTCGCCATCGACGCCGACATAGGCATGGCCGCCCTGCGCCCGGTGCGCATCGGCGCGCGCCAGCATCCGCTCGGTCAATGCCACGCTGGTGATGCGGTTGGCGGCCAGGTCGGCCGCCAGTTCCCTTATCGTCTTCTTGCCAGTCACATCCATGCTGCCTCCCCGATTTCCCAGGCATGCATCTTACCGGATGCCAGCGGCATGGTCGCGGTCCAGTCAGGCGGCCAGGAAGTCGAGCAGGGTCAGGGCGACGATCTTGCTGGCCTTGCGCAGATCATCGAGCGCCAGGCGCTCGTCGGCCTTCTTCGCGTTCGATTCGGGCACCGTGCGTGGGCCGGCGCCATACAGCACGGCGGGGATGCCCCGTTCGCCATACAGGCGCGCATCCGCATACAGGGGCGTGCCGACGGCGGGTATCGTCTCGCCCAGAATCGCTTGCGCATTCTTTTGCAGGCTGCCGACCAGTTGCTCGGAACCGGGCAAGGGCCGCAGCGCATGCGACAGCAGCAGGCGGCGGATCTCGATGCGGATGCCAGGCTCGCCCCGCACCGCGTCTTCGATCAGCGCGCGCACCTGCGCTTCCACCGCCACCGGATCTTCCTCCGGGATCATGCGGCGGTCCATCTTCATGACGACTTTTCCCGGCACCACATTCGTGTTCGTACCGCCGTCGATGCGCCCCACCAGCATGGTGGGCGAGTCGATGCCGGCCACTTTCGATTTGATCTTCTTCAGTTCCGGCAGCTGGCCGTAAATGGCATTGAGGATCTTGTTGGCCGCCTGCAGCGCATCGTGGCCCGTCTCAGGCATGGAGCCGTGGCCCGACTTGCCGTGCACGGTGATTTCCAGCTGCAGGCAGGCGTTGTGCGCCGTGACGATGCCGTAGCTGAAACCGGCGGCGATGACGAAATCGGGCTTCGTCAGCTGCTGTTCCAGCAGCCAGCCCGGCCCAAGCAAGCCGCCGAATTCCTCGTCGTAGGTAAAGTGCAGTTCCAGCTGCCCTTTCAGGGGAATGCCCAGCGCTTCGAGCGCGCGCGCGGCAAACACATAGGTGGCGAAATCGCCTTTCGACACGGCCGTCGCGCGGCCGTAGATATAGCCGCCGTCGATCTGGCCGCCATATGGCGGATACGTCCAGTTGTCACCGGGCGGCACCACGTCGCCATGCGCATTCAGGGCCACCGTCGGCCCGCCTGCCGCATACGGCCGGCGCACGATCAGGTTGGTGATGCTCTGCATGCCGTATGCCTCGACCTGGTCCTTTGGGACGGCGTGCTTTTCTGCGTTCCAGCCATACGCTTGCAGCAGCTGCGCCACCAGGTCCGCATGGGGCGCGTTATTGCCGGGCGGCGTATCCGTCGGCTGCTGCACCACCTTCTGTAAAAAGGCGATCTCCTCGTCGAAGTGCTCGTCAATCCAGGCCGTGATTTTTTCTGCGTGCGTAGTCATTTTGCTCCTTGCATGGTTTGTTGCAGCCAGGCGCCCAGTTCGCTGCGCTCGGCGTCCGTCATATTGGTCAGGTTCCCGATCGGCATGGCCTTCAGCTCGATGGCCTGCTTGTAGATTTGCGCCGCGTGCTGGCGGATTTCTATTTCATTATCCAGCATCATGCCGGCCGGCGCCGTGGCGAATCCCGGTTGCGTCGGGTGCGCCGAATGGCAGGTGGCGCAGCGCTGGGCAATGATGGCATGCACGGCCACGAACTGGGCGACGGGGTCCGCCACGGGCGCGCTCGCCACGGGTGCTTTCGGCGCGATGGCCACGGCCACGGCCACCAGCAAGGCCACGCCGAGGGCCGGGTAGCGCCACTCGACGCGGCCCTTGTGGCGCAGGTTGAAGAAATGGCGGATGAAGACGCCGGCCGCCATGATCAAGGCCAGCACCAGCCATGCGTGGTCGTTACGGTAAGTCATCGCGTAGTGGTTGCTGATCATGATGAACAGCACGGGTAACGTAAAATAATTGTTATGCACGCTGCGCTGCTTGGCTTTCAGGCCATGTTTGGGATCGGGCAGCTTGCCAGCGGCCATGGCCTCGACCATCTTGCGCTGGCCGGGAATGATCAGCATCAGCACATTGGCCACCATGATGGTGCCGATCATGGCGCCCACGTGGATGTAGGCGGCGCGCCCGCTGAGCAAATGCGTGAGCACATAGGCGGCGGCGACGATCAGCGCGAACACCGTCACGCCGAACCACAGTTCATATTGCGCCAGCTTCGAGCGGCACAGCAGGTCGTACACGGTCCAGCCGATGACGAGGGTGGCGATGCCGATGCCGACGGCCTGGCCGCTGGAGATATCGGCCACGGCCTTGTCGATCATCATGGCCTGGGCATTGAAGTAATACGCGATGGTGAGCAGTGCAAAGCCGGACAGCCACGTCGAATACGCTTCCCACTTGAACCAGTGCAGTTCCTTCGGCAATTCGGCAGGCGCGACCAGGTATTTTTGCGGGTTATAAAAGCCGCCGCCATGCACGGCCCACAGTTCTCCCGACACGCCCTTCTTCGCCAGCTCGGAGCCGGGCGCGGGCGGGCGGATCGAGTTGTCGAGCCAGACAAAATAAAAGGAAGCACCGATCCAGGCGATGCCCGTGATGACGTGCAGCCAGCGGACGATCAGGTTCAGCCACTCAAGGCCGTACGGAATCAGGTAGGCAAATACTTCCATAAATTTCCTCTAGTCAGACTGAACCAATATTCGTGCCAATCTACACAAGATAAACGGATTTACCGCCCATCACATGAAAAGTATCGTATATTTGACATATTCAAATCGATATACAACAGAGCCGCCGCCACATGTCCAGCCTGCCGCAACACCTCGACCTGCACCTGATCCGCATCCTCTACCTGCTGCTGGTGGAAAAGAATGTCTCGCGCGTGGCGCTGAAACTCAATCAGCCGCAGCCCTCGATTTCCGCCTCCCTGCGCAAGCTGCGCGAATTGACGGGCGACCCGCTGCTCGTGCGCGGCGCGCGCGGCATGGTGCCGACCCAGCATGGCGAAAGCCTGCTCAATCCGGCCAAGCGCATCCTCGACCAGACAGAAAGCCTGTTCGTCAAGAAGACGCCGTTCGTGGCGCAGGAAGAGGCGCGCACCTTCCATATCGCCGCGCCCGACTACCTGGACAGCCAGTTCCTGCCCAACGTCGTGGCCCTGCTGCGCCGCGGCTCGCCGAAAAGCCGCGTCGTGCTGCACAGCCTGGGGCCGGGCATCGACCATATCCGCCAGCTCTCCGACGGTGGCCTGGACCTGGTGATCGCCAACTGGGACGAGCCGCCCGCCCACCTGCACATCTCGAAGCTGTTCGAAGACCCCATCATCTGCGCCATGCATGCGGAAAACGCCTATGCGCGCCGCACGGCCAGCGACGCCATGACGCTCGACGATTATCTGAGCCTGCCCCACGTGGCGCCGTCGCAGATGATGCCCGGCTACCACGGCGTGATCGATTCCTTCCTCGAACGGCAAAACCTGCAGCGCAACGTGGTGGTGGAGTCGGCGTATTTCGGCCTGATCCCCTACATGCTGACGCAGACGGACCTGGTGCTCACCACGGGCCGGCAATTCATGCGCTTCTATGAAAAGACCCTGCCGCTGAAAACGTATACCGTGCCCTTGAAATTCCCACCCATGCGTTTTTACCAGCTGTGGCACCAGCGCGTGCACCAGGCGCCCGAACACAAATGGCTGCGCGACCAGGTCAGCGCGGCCGCCAAGGCGCTGGTGCAGCGATAGCCGCTATCAGCACGCGCATATAATGGAGGCAGGAACGGGGCGCTATCATCACCGCTTGCATGATCGGAAAACCATGACCACCCTTTCAGACCTGAACGCCGGCAGCCAGGCCGATTTTATCGCGCACCTGCATGGCATCTACGAACATTCGCCTTGGATCGCCCAGCGCGCGGCTGCCGCCCGGCCGTTTGCCAGCCTGACGGCACTCAAGACGGAGCTGCAGCGCGTGCTGGCGCAAGCCTCGCCCGAGGAGCAGCTGGGACTGATACGCGCCCACCCGGAGCTGGCCGGCAAGGCCGCCATCGCCGGGCAGCTGACGGCGGAATCGACGCGCGAACAGGCCAAGTCCGGCCTGAACCTGTGCAGCGCCGATGAATTTGCCACCCTGCAGCGCCTCAACAGCGAATACAACGCCAAGTTCGGCTTTCCCTTCATCCTGGCCGTCAAGGGCCCGACGGGCGATGGCCTGACGCGCCAGGACATCATCGCCACGTTTGCGCGGCGTCTGAAAAACCGCCATGCGGATGAGCTGGCCGAATCGCTGCGGCAGATCAAGCGCATCGCCGAACTGCGCCTGAACGACCTGTTCGACGTGCGCCTGGACTTCGGCCCCGCCATCATGCAGCAGGCGGAAACGCTGGCCGGCTGGAGCGACAGCGATTACAACCTGACCTGCGCCTACCTGACGCCGGCGCACCGCAAAACGGCGGCGCAGCTGGCCGACTGGATGCGGGACGCGGGCATGCAGGTACACATCGACGCCGTCGGCAATGTCGTCGGCCGCTATCTGTCCGACGCGCCGGGCGCGAAGACCCTGATGACGGGATCGCACTACGACACGGTGCGCAACGGCGGCAAATACGATGGCCGCCTGGGCATCGTACTGCCGATCGCCGTCGTGCGCCACCTGCATGAGCGGGGCGAAAAGCTGCCGTTTCATTTCGAGGTCGTCGGTTTCGCGGAAGAGGAAGGCGTGCGCTTCAAGAGCACGTTTTTGGGCAGCACGGCCGTGACCGGAAAATTCGACGTGTCGCTGCTGGAGCAGCGGGATGCGGATGGCGTGAGCATGCGCGACGCGCTGGCCGCCGCAGGCCACGAGGCGAGCGCCATCGGCGCCATCGCACGCGATCCCGAAGACTTGCTCGGCTATGTGGAAGTGCACATCGAACAGGGCCCCGTGCTGCTCGAGCGCGACCTGCCGCTGGGGATCGTCACGGCGATCGCCGGCAGCTCGCGCTACCTGGTCAATCTTGGCGGCGTGGCCAGCCATGCGGGCACCACGCCCATGACCATGCGCAAGGATGCGGCCAGCGCGGCTGCGGAAATCATCCTGCTGGTGGAACGGCGCTGCAGCCACGGCGAAGCGCTGGTGGGCACCGTGGGCCAGCTGCAGGTGCCCAACGGCTCCGTCAACGTGATCGCCGGCGCCTGCACCCTGTCGCTCGATATCCGCGCGGCCGTTGATGCCGTGCGCCAGGCTGCCGTTGACGATATTCTCGATGGCATCGCGGCCATCTGCGCGCGGCGCCAGATCGACTACCAGCTGGAACTGCTGCTGTCGGCGCGCGCGGCGCCATGCGCGCCGTGGCTGATGGCGCAGCTGGCACAGGCAGTGGAATCGGTCGGCATCGAACCGTATGCGCTGCTGTCGGGCGCCGGCCACGACGCCATGGCCATGGCCGCCATCACCGACGTGGCCATGCTGTTTACCCGCTGCGGCAATGGCGGCATCAGCCACAACCCGCTGGAAACCATGACGGCCGACGACGCCGACATCGCGGCGCGCGCGCTGCTGGCGTTTTTGCGCAACTTCCAGCCAGGGTCCAATGCCTAAGCGTCTATCCCAGGACGGAGCATCTCCTTCCGCCAATGCATCAACCGCTCGGCAAGGTGCGCAACGAGCGGCGCCCATCCACCTGGCGAAGGCTGGTGGAACAGGCGCATCGCAGGATACCAGGGACTATCGCAGCGTCCCGCCAGCCAGCGCCAGTCAGGTCGGTAGTGTGGCAGCAGCAGCCAGCACGGCGTGCCCAGCGCACCCGCCAGGTGCGCCACGGCCGTATCGACGCTGATCACCAGATCCAGGTTGGCGATCAGCGCCGCCGTATCGGCCATGTCACCCAGCGCCGCTCCGCCGCCAGCCAGGGCCAGTGATGCCGAAGTGTCATCCTCGCCTGCACCCTTTTGCAAGCTGACAAACTGCACGCCTGCCACCGCTCCAAGCGGCGCCAGCGTGTCGAGCGCCGCCAATGAACGCTCGCCATCGTTTTCAAATGCGGGATTGCCTTTCCAGGCCAGGCCCACGCGCAACGGCGCAGGTGGCAGGCGCGCGGCCCAGGCGGCCACAGCGTGCGAATCCGCGTGCACATACGGCACGTTCGACGGTATCGTTTCCAACACCGTGCCGTACAGGCCGGGAATGCTCAGCAGGGCGACCCAATAATCGCGCCCGTGCTCAGCGACCGCCTCGCCAATGGCCATCACCTCGTCAATGCCAGGCACGGTCCGCAGCAGTGCCTTGAGCGGCGCATGGCACAGCAGCGACACGCTGCCTGCGCCCAATTCGCGCAGCAAGGGCACGTAGCGGCACAGCAGCAGCATATCGCCCATGCCCGCTTCCGGGCAGATCAGCAGCGATTTGCCGGCCAGCGGCTCGCCCTGCCAGCGAGGGAAGCGAAAATAGCCGCCAAACGCGGACGGTTGCGGCCGCGCTTCCAGCATGTGCCAGCCTTCCGCCAAGCGGCCCTGGCGCAGCAGCAGGTAGGCGAGATTGTAGCGCGCGTTCGCGTAGGTGGGATCGAGTTCCATGGCCCGGCGGTAGCAGTGCTCTGCCTGTGTTTCGCGCTGCAGGCTGGCCTGCAGCGCGCCCAGGGTGGACCAGGCAGAAGGCAGCTCGGGCGCCAGCGCCAGCACGCGGCGCTGGATTTTCTCCGCTTCGTCAATGCGGCGCATCCGCAGTAGCAGCGCGCCCAGGTTTTGCAGCAGATGCGCGTCGTCCGGCATGTGCGCCAGCGCACGCAGGTACAGAGCCAAGGCATCTACCAGTGCGCCCTCCTGTTCCCGCATCCACGCCAGGTTGAGCAGGGCAAACGCATTGTCGGGGTCAAGTAGCAGCGCCTGCTGGAAACAGGCCTGCGCGCCTGCCGCGTCCCCCATGGACAGCAGTTCTCCACCACGCGCGGCGTGCAGCGCGGCCGGGTGCCGCTCGGTATCGGTATCGGAAATGCTCATCGCTGGGCAGCCTTTTGTCGCAAGGCGCCCAGCATAGCACCGCCGCGCAGCGGCAGCTAAGTAATCCTCGGCAAATTATTGTGACTTTATGACGAACAGAACCGGATGCTGTGCAAGGCGCCTACAGCGACGCAGTGCGAGCACTGCCAGCTGCCGGCAACACCGCACAGCGCCGGTTATGAAAGTCAGAAAACACAATAATTTATTGGGGGTTACTTAGACGAGCACGGCCCGCTCCAGCATCGCATGCAGCAGCACGTTGCAGCCCGCTTCCAGGTGCTCGGGCTTGGCGTCCTCGATTTCATTGTGGCTGATGCCGTCCTTGCACGGCACGAAGATCATGCCGGCCGGGGCCAGCCGGGCCGCGTAGATGGCGTCGTGGCCGGCGCCGGACACCACGTCCATCACGGAGTAGCCGAGTTTGGCTGTGGCATTGCGCACGGCGCCCACGCAGTCGGGGTGGAACGGGCATGGCGGGTAGTAGGACACCCTTTCCAGTGAGATGCCCAGGCCCGTCCTCTCGCGCGTGGCATCGATGAAGGCCGTGATCTCGCCATGCATGGTGTTGAGCAGTTCGTCGTTCACGTTCCGCAGGTCGATGCTGAACTTGACCTCGCCGGGGATCACGTTACGGCTGTTCGGGAAGACCTGCACCATGCCCACCGTGCCGCGCCCGTACGGCGGGTAACGGTTGGCAATCGCCACCACTTCCTGCATGATGGTGGTGGCCACCTGCAGCGCATCCTTGCGCAAGGCCATGGGCGTGGGGCCCGCATGCGCTTCCATGCCCGTCACCACGCAGTCGTACCAGGACAGACCCATCACGGCCGGCACGACGCCGATAACCTTGTCCGCGTCTTCCAGCACGGGGCCCTGTTCGATATGCGTTTCAAAATAGGCGCCGATGGGATGGTCGCCCGGCACCTGCTCACCCTTGTATCCGATGCGCGCCAGCTCCTCGCCCACCGTTTTTCCCTCCGTGTCCTTGGCCGCATACGCCGTTTCGAGCGAGAAGGCGCCGCAAAACACGCCCGAGCCCATCATCACGGGCACGAAACGCGAGCCTTCCTCGTTGGTCCAGAAGGCCACTTCGATCGGTGCCTGCGTCTTGATCTTCAGATCGTTCAGGGTGCGCACCACTTCCAGGCCCGCCAGCACGCCGTAATTGCCATCGAACTTGCCGCCCGTAGGCTGCGTGTCGATATGGCTGCCCGTCATCACGGGCGGCAAGGTATTGTCGGTGCCGTCGCGGCGCATGAAGACATTGCCGATCTGGTCAATCGTGATGCTCATGCCCGCCTCACGACCCCAGCCTACCACCAGGTCGCGGCCTTCCTTGTCGAGGTCCGTCAGTGCCAGGCGCTTGACGCCGCCCTTCGCCGTCGCGCCGATCCGCGCCAGCTCCATCAGCGCTGCCCACAGGCGCTCGCCATTGATACGCAATGCATCCATCGTCAACTCCTTATGCGATCGTGGCGGCAAACGCGGGACGCTCGATATAGCGCCCCGCCCCTTCGACGGCCGTCAGTTCGCCCTGGTGGAACACCACCTTGCCGGCGGCAATCGTGGTGCTGGGGATGCCGCGCACGGTGCGACCTTCGAAGACATTGAAGCCTCCCTTGGCGAACTGGGTGGCGGCGGAAATGGTGCGCGTGCCTTGCGGATCCCACAGCACGATATCGGCATCGCTGCCTGCGGCGATGACGCCCTTGCGCGGATACATATTGAAGATCTGCGCCGCATTGGTCGATGACACCTTGACGAATTCGGAGGGCGTGAGCATGCCGGAATTGACGCCTGCGTCCCACACCACGGCCATGCGTTCCTCGACGCCGCCGCAGCCGTTCGGGATGCGCGTAAAGTCATTCTTGCCGGCCGCCTTCTGCTCGGCGCAAAAGGTACAGTGGTCGGTGGCCGTCGTGTGCAGGTTGCCGCTTTGCAGGCCGTGCCACAAAGCCGATTGATGGTGCTTGCCGCGGAACGGCGGGCTCATGACATGGCCTGCCACGTAGTCGAAATCGTCGCTCTGGTAGACGCTGTCGTCGATCACCAGGTGGCCCGCCAGCGCTTCGCCATACACGCGCTGGCCATTGGCGCGCGCCCGCGTGATGGCGTCGAGCGACTCCGCGCACGAGACGTGCACGATGTACACGGGGGTGTTGAGGACATTGGCGATGGCGATGGCGCGATTGGCCGCCTCGGCTTCCACGGCCGGTGGGCGCGACAGCGGGTGTGCCTGCGGTCCGGTAATCCCCTTCTTCAGCAAGGCTTGCTGCAACTGGAAAACCAGCTCGCCGTTTTCCGCATGGACGGTGGGTAGCGCACCCAGTTCCAGCGAGCGGGTAAAGCTTTTCACCAAGGTTTCATCGTCGGCCATGATGGCGTTTTTATAGGCCATGAAATGCTTGAAGCTGTTCACGCCATGCTCGCGCACGAGAGTGCCCATCTCCGCATGTACCTGCTCGCTCCACCATGTGATCGCCACGTGGAAGGTGTAGTCACCAGCCGCCTTGGCCGACCACGCGCGCCACTGGTGATACGCCTCGATCAGCGACTGCTTCGGCGCGGGGATGACGAAGTCCATGATGGTGGTGGTGCCGCCCGCCAGTCCCGCCGCCGTGCCCGTGAAAAAATCGTCGGCCGTCACGGTGCCCATGAAAGGGAGGTTCATGTGCGTGTGCGTGTCTATCCCGCCCGGCATCACGTACAGGCCGCCCGCGTCGATCACGGCGGCGCCGGCCGGCAGCGCCAGGTTCTCGCCGACGGCGGCGATGGTGTCGCCCTCGATCAGCACATCGGCGCGAAACGCGCGGTCGGCGTTGACGACAGTACCGCCACGTATCAATGTAGTCATCTTGTCTCCTTTTTATTCGCAACGATCAGGATTGCGGCGCTTGCCGCACCTGCGCCGCCACCTTGCCCTTCATCATGACGCCGTAGACGACGGCGGCGATGGCCACGCCCACGAACCAGGCGTAGGTATAGATGGTTTTGAAGCCTTCGGCCACGCCAGGGAACGCCGTGGGAAAGGCCGCGTTCAAAAAGCCCGGGATATTCGGCAGCACGGCGATAATGAAGGCGATCAGCGCCGCCATGTTCCAGCCACCGCCATACGAGTAGATACCGTCATCGCGGTACAGCTGCCTGACGTCGAGCCGCGTCTTGCGCACAAAATAATAGTCGACGATAAGGATGCCGGCGATGGGACCCAGCAGGGCGGAATAGCCGATCAGCCACGTGAAGATATAGCCCTGAGTCGACTCGAGCACCTTCCACGGCATCATGACGATGGCGATGAATGCCGTGATGTAGCCGCCCATCTTGTACGAAATCTGCTTCGGCGCCAGTGCGGAAAAGTCGTATGCCGGCCCCACCAGGTTGGCCGCCAAATTGACGCTGACCGTGTCGATCAGGAGGATGATCAGGGCGATCAGCACGGCGGCGCCCGTCATGCGGCTGGCCAGGTCGACGGGGTCCCAGATGGCCTTGCCGTACATGACGACCGAACCGGCAGTGACGATCACGGCCAGCATGGCCAGCAAACCCATGGGCACGGGCAAGCCGACCGACTGGCCCAGGATCTGGTCGCGCTGCGTCTTGGCGAAGCGCGTGAAGTCGGGAATGTTCAATGCCAAGGTGGCCCAGAAACCCACCATGGCCGTCAGCGATGGCCAGAAGACGCTCCAGAACTGGCCCGCCTTTTTGCCGCCGGGGATGAATTGCGATGGCTGGTCCAGCAGGCTGGCCACGCCGCCGGCCTTGCTGTGCACCCAGTACAGCAGCACGAAGCAGATCAGGATTTTCAGCGGCGCCGTGTAGGTTTCGAGTTTACGGATCGATTCCATGCCATGCAGGATGTAATAGAACTGGATGGCCCAGAAAGCCAGGAAGCACAGCAGCTGGCTGCCATTGATGCCCAGGCCCGCGATCTTCTCGCCGCCCAGTTCATGTCCCATTAATACACCCATCAAGGTGTAGATCATCTGGCCGCCGAACCATGTCTGGATGCCGTACCAGCCGCAGGCAACGATGGCGCGCATCAGGGCCGGCAGGCGCGCCCCCGCCGTGCCGAACGAGGCGCGCGCCAGCACGGCATACGGGATGCCGTACTTGGTGCCCGCATGGCCGATCAGCAGCATCGGCAGGAGCACGATGGCGTTGGCGAGAAACACCGTGAGCACGGCCTGGTAGCCGGACATGCCGCTGTCGATCAGGCTGGCCGACAGGGTGTAGGCGGGAATGCACATCACCATGCCGACCCACAGCGCGGCAAAGTGATACCAGCGCCAGGTGCGCTGCGCCGCCGTGGTGGGCGCCAGGTCTTCATTCCAGAGTTGCGTATTGCCTGAATAGTCGTGGTTCACAGGGTTGCTCCATCGGTTGGGAGGTTGGGCGTTTTAAAAACGGCTGCGTCCTAGCTTACTGCAAAGTTGGGCAACTGTTTATAAAATATACGTACGCAAAAAACGTGCCCTATGCCGATTCCGCCAATGCCCGAGGGTTGCGCGGGTCCTGCGTCCAGTTCATGTACGGCTTGCCCGTTGCCTGCGGCACCATCGTGATGCAGCCCTGCACCGGACAGGTGATTTCGCACAGGTTGCAGCCTACGCATTCCTCCTTGATCACCTCATATGTGCGCGTGCCGGCCGCGTCGATCAGTTGCGCAATCGACTGGTGCGACGTGTCTTCGCAAGCCACGTAGCACTTGCCGCATTTGATGCAGTCATCCTGGTTGATCTGCGCGATCACCTGGTAATTCATGTCCAGGTATTTCCAGTCCGTCGTGTTGGCCACGGCCTTGCCGGAAAAATCGCTGATGCGTGCATAGCCCTTCTCGTCCATCCAGCGCGACAGGCCATCCTTCATCTCGTCGACGATGCGGAAACCATGCAGCATGGCGGCCGTGCACACCTGCACGCAGCCGGCGCCCAGGGCGAGGAATTCGGCCGCGTCGCGCCAGTTGCCGATGCCGCCAATGCCGGAAATGGGCAAGCCCCGCGTCTGCGGATCGCGGGCGATTTCCGCCACCATGTTCAGCGCGATCGGTTTCACCGCCGCGCCGCAATAGCCGCCGTGCGTGCTGGCGCCGCCGACAATCGGCAAGGCCACCATGCGGTCCAGGTCCAGCGAGGTGATGGAATTGATGGTGTTGATCAGGGAGACGGCGTCCGCGCCGCCCGCCTTGGCCGCGCGCGCCGGCATGCGCACGTCCGTGATGTTGGGCGTGAGCTTGACGATGACGGGCAGACGGCTGTGCTTCTTGCACCAGGCGGTCACCATCTGCACGTACTCGGGCACCTGGCCCACGGCCGCGCCCATGCCCCGCTCCGGCATGCCGTGCGGGCAGCCGAAATTGAGCTCGATGCCGTCCGCTCCCGTCGCCTCGACCTTGGGCAGGATGTCGGCCCAGTAGTGCTCTTCACAGGGCAGCATCAGGGAAACGATCATGGCGCGGTCCGGCCAGTCCTTTTTCACCTGCGTGATTTCGCGCAGGTTGATCTCCAGAGAGCGGTCGGTAATCAGCTCGATGTTATTGAAGCCGACCACTTCGCGGTTCTTGCCGTACAGGGCGGAATAGCGCGACGAGACGTTGACGGCGGCCGGATCTTCGCCCAGCGTCTTCCACACGACGCCGCCCCACCCCGCTTCGAAGGCACGCACCACGTTGTAGGCCTTGTCGGTCGGCGGTGCGGACGCCAGCCAGAAGGGATTCGGCGCCTTGATGCCGCAAAATTCGATGCTGAGATCAGCCATTATGCAGCCTCCACTTTATTCAACAAATCGGAATGGATGGCCAGTGCGGCCAGCTTGCCATGCTGGACGGCTTGCACCGTCAAGTCCTGTCCTGGCGCCACGCAGTCGCCGCCCGCATAGATCCCCGGCAGCACCGTGCGAAAACCCGCATCGACGGCGATCTTGTCGCCTTCGCGCTGCAGCAATGACGCCATCGGGTCCTGCAGCACCTGCGTATCGAGGCTCTGGCCGATAGCCTTGAAGATGGCGTCGGCCGCCACGTCGAAGGTTTCGCCCGTGCCCGCCAGGCGCGTGCCCTGCATGCGGGTTTTTTCGAAACGCATGCCGGTCACCTTGCCGGCAGTATCGAGCAGCACCTGCTGCGGCTGGGCCCACGTCAGCATGCGCACCTGGTTGGCCTTGGCGATCTCCTGCTCATGGTGGGTGGCCGTCATGGCGTCGAAACCGCGCCGGTAGACCAGGGTGACTTCCTCGGCGCCCAGGCGGCCAATCTGCACGGCCATGTCGATGGCCGTATTGCCGGCGCCAATCACAAGCGCCCGTTTCGGCACCGGCAGCGCGGCCAGGTCGTCCGCCTGGCGCAGCGCGGCGATATAATCGACGGCGGCCAGCAAGCCCGGTGCGTCCTCGCCCGTCAAGCCCAGCTTGCGGCTGGCGCCCAGCCCTAGGCCGAGAAAAACAGCGTCGTACTGCGCGTGCAGGTCGCGCAGCTGCACGTTTTCGCCCAGCGTCTGGCGACATCGGATGGTGATGCCGCCGATGTCCAGCAGGAAGTCGATTTCCTTTTGCGCGAAATCGTCCGTCAGCTTGTACTTGGCGATGCCGTATTCATTCAGACCGCCCGCCTTGCCCTCTTTTTCAAAGATCACCACATCGTGCCCCAGCATGGCCAGGCGGTGCGCGCACGACAGGCCGGCAGGGCCCGCGCCGACGATGGCAATCGTCTTGCCGGTGCTCGCCGCGCGCCTGAACGGGTGCGTCGCAAAGTGCATGTGGTCGACGGCGTAGCGCTGCAGCAGGCCGATTTTCACGGGCTGGCCTTCGGCGTCGTGATTGCGCACGCAGACGTCTTCGCACAGGATTTCCGTGGGACAGACGCGGGCGCAGCTGCCGCCCAGGATGTTCTGCTTCAGGATACCGGCGGCGGCGCCGTTGATGTTCTTGTCGTGGATATTGCGGATGAAGCTGGCCACGTCGATTTCCGACGGACAGATACGGCTGCACGGCGCGTCGTAGCAATACAGGCAGCGGGCGCTTTCGATGGCCGCCTGGCGCGCCGTGAGCGGCGGCGCCAGGTCCGTGAAATGGCCTGCCAGTTCCTCGTTGGGCAGGGCGGGATGCGGTAAATAGTGCAAAGACTCGATCATCGCGTATTCCTCTTGTTATGTGCGGCCGGCTTGTCGTTTGAAACCCTTACTTCATCTGGGGAAAAGCAAATTCCACACCAGCGCTGGCCGTGTTGGGCCAGCGCTGCATCACGGCCTTGTGGCGCGTGTAGAAGCGCACGCCTTCGGGGCCATACGCGTGGTGGTCGCCGAACATGCTGCGCTTCCAGCCGCCGAAACTGTTGAAGGCCATCGGCACGGGCAAGGGGATGTTGACGCCCACCATGCCGACCTGAATCTGGCGCACGAATTCGCGCGCCACGCCGCCGTCGCGCGTGTAGATGGCCACGCCGTTGCCATACTCGTTGGCGTTGATCAGCTCCACCGCCTGCCCCACGTCAGGACACCGCAGCACGCACAGCACAGGGCCGAAAATCTCTTCCTTGTAGATGCGCATGTCGCGCGTGACATGGTCGAACAAGGTGCCGCCGACGAAGAAACCGTTCTCGCGGCCAGGCACCACATGGTTGCGTCCATCGACCACCAAAGTCGCGCCCTGCTCCACGCCGGAGGCGATGAGTTTTTCGATCCGCTGCTTGGCCGCCAGAGACACGACCGGTCCCATTTCCGCACCATCTTCCATGCCGTCGCGCACTTTCAGTGCGGCCGTGCGCGTTGCCAGTGCATCGATCAATTTGTCGCCCGCATCGCCCACGGCCACGACGACGGAGATGGCCATGCAGCGCTCGCCCGCCGAACCGTAGGCCGCGCCGATCAGCGCGTCGACCGTCATGTCCATGTCCGCGTCCGGCATCACCACCATGTGGTTTTTCGCCCCGCCCAGCGCTTGCACGCGCTTGCCGCTGGCGCTGCCGCGCGCATAGATGTATTCGGCGATCGGCGTCGAGCCGACAAAGCTGATCGCCTGCACCACCGGGTGGTCGAGCAGGGCGTCAACGGTCACTTTATCTCCCTGCACCACGTTGAAGACGCCGTCGGGTAAACCTGCATCCTTGAGCAATTTCGCGTGCAGCAGGGACGCGGACGGATCGCGCTCGGATGGTTTCAAGACGAAGGTATTGCCGCAGGCAATCGCCACCGGGAACATCCACATCGGCACCATCACGGGAAAATTAAATGGCGTGATGCCGGCCACCACCCCCAGCGCCTGGCGCATGGACCAGGCATCGATGCCGCGCGAAATCTGGTCCGTGAATTCGCCCTTCAGCAATTGCGGTATGCCGACGGCAAACTCCACCATCTCGATGCCGCGCGCCACCTCGCCCTGGGCATCGGCAAAGGTCTTGCCATGCTCGCGCGTGAGCATGGCGGCAAATTCATCCGTGTGCTGCTGACACAGCTGCAGGTAGCGGAACAGCACGCGTGCACGCGTCAAGGGCGGCGTGGCAGACCACGAGGGAAAGGCGGCGGCCGCCGCCTGCACGGCCGCGTCCACGTCTTCCACGGTGCCCAGCGCCACGCGCGCCACAGGCTGGCCCAGGGCCGGGTTGTAGACGTCGCCGTAGCGGCCACTGCGGGTGTCGACCTTGGCGCCGTTGATGAAGTGCGTAATCGTGTCGAGATCGTTCATGGTGTTCCTTAGTCGAGATTTTTGAGTACCTTGGCCAGCTTGCCAAACAGCTCGTCGATATGCTGTTTCTCCAGCACCAGCGGCGGCGACAGGGCGATAATGTCGCCCGTCGTGCGTATCAGCACGCCGTCGGCGAAGGCTTGCTTGAAGGCGTTGAAGGCGCGCGTACCCGGTTTGCCGGCGATGGGATCGAGTTCGATGCCGGCGATCAGGCCGATGCTGCGCAAATCGATCACGTGCGGCAAACCTTTCAAGGAATGCACTGCATCGCTCCAATACGCCTGCATCGCTTTCGCGTGGCCCAGGATGTCCTGCTCCTCGAACACCTGCAAGGTGGCCAGCGAGGCGGCGCAGGCCAGCGGGTGGCCGGAATACGTATAGCCGTGGAACAGCTCGATGCCCGGTGGCGCATCCATGAAGGCATCGTGGATGTATTTTTTGCTGAATACGGCGCCCATCGGCACCATGCCGTTGGTCAGGCCCTTGGCCGTCGTCATCAGGTCCGGTTCGACGTCGAAATAGTCGGCCGCGAACGGCGTCGTCATGCGGCCGAAACCCGTGATGACTTCATCGAAGATCAGGAGGATGCCGTGCTTGGTGCACAGTTCGCGCAAGCGCTTCAGATAGCCTTTCGGCGGGATCAGCACGCCCGTGGAACCGGCCACCGGTTCGACGATGACGGCGGCGATCGTCGAGGCGTCGTGCAGGGCGACGATGCGCTCGAGTTCATCGGCCAGGTGGGTGCCGTATTCGGGTTCCCCCACCGTGTAGGCGTTCTTGTCCAGGTTGTGCGTGTGCGGCAGGTGGTCGACGCCCGGCAACAGCGGGCCGAAGGTCTTGCGGTTGCCGCCGATGCCGCCCACGGAAATGCCGCCGAAACCGACGCCGTGATAACCGCGTTCGCGGCCGATCAGGCGCGTGCGCGCGCCCTCGCCGCGCGCCCGGTGATAGGCCAGCGCGATTTTCAAGGCCGTGTCGACGGCTTCGGAACCGGAGTTGGTGTAGAAAACGTGGCCGAACTTGTGGCCCGTGTAGTCCATCAGTTTTTCCGCCAGGTCGAAGGCGGCCGGATGGCCCATCTGGAAGGTCGGCGCGAAGTCGAGCTGGCCCACCATCTCGCGGATGGCACCGACGATTTTCGGCTGCGCATGGCCGCACGGCACGCACCACAGTCCCGCCGTGCCATCGAGGATGGCGTTGCCATCGACGTCCTTGTAGTACATGCCTTCGGCCGACACCAGCAAACGCGGATGGGCCTTGAAATCACTGTTATTCGTAAATGGCATCCAGAATGCCGACATCGATTCCGGCCTTGTTTCGTTCATGACCTTCTCCTTGGGATGGGCTGGCGCTGGGCCAAGATCGTTTTTGACGAAGCGTAAAATAATTTACCAGTTGGCAAAAAGCTGATGTAATAATAGACAGGCCATCCCCAATGGCACAGATACACAAACGGCAAAGTATCCCAACCGTACAGGTCGAAAAACCACTACAGTTTTGTGCAAGGCAGCATATGGAGCCACCGGTGATACACAACGTGAAGCAGGACGAGGGCGAAGGTAACGCCAGCGGCTGGCCCGTGCTGGACATCGACCGCCAGAAAAAGGGCGGCCTCGTCGAGCAGATCGTCATCGCCATCAGCGTCATGGTAGGCAGCCGCGCGCTGCGCATCGGTACCAAAATGCCATCCGTGCGCCAGTTCGCCCGCTGCAATGGCGTGTCGACGTTTACCGTCGTCGAATCGTACGACCGCCTGGTCAACCTGGGCCTGCTGTCGTCGCGGCGCGGCTCCGGCTATTTCGTCGCGCGCCACGATATCGCCGCCTCGCCGCAGGCGGCCCTCAGCGCCAACACCCTTGCGAGTCCCACCGCCATCGACGCCCTGACGCCGGACCTGTACTCGGGCGTGTCCGACGCCCTGCCCGTGGGAGCGGGCTGGCTGCCGCCCGAGATGTATGGCGAAGCGACCGTGCTCGACGCCGTGCGCCAGGCCATGCGCATTCCCGCCAGCCGCCTGCGTGGCTATGGCCACCCTCTCGGCTTTCCCTCGCTGCGCCAGCACCTGGCAACCAGCCTGTCGGAAGAGCTGTTCCAGGTCGAGCCGGACCAGGTCCTGCTGACGCACGGCGCCACGCATGCCTTCGACTTGATCCTGCGCAGCCTGACCAAGCCGGGCGACACGGTGCTGGTGGAAGACCCCGGCTACAGCAATCTGCAGTCGCTGATACGCCACCACGGCTGCATCCCCGTGGGCATTGCCCGTGGCGAGGCGGGCCTCGACCTCGATGCGCTGGCCGTTGAAGCCGCGCGCACGCAGCCCAAGCTGATGTTCGTCAACACGGTGCTGCAAAATCCGCTCGGTACCTCCTTGAGCCAGGCGCAGACGCACCGCCTGCTGGCGCTGGCCGAACAATTCGATTTCTGGCTGGTAGAAGACGATATCTACCGCGAACTGGCGGCGCGCGGCGAAGCATCGCTGGCGGCCATGGACGGCTTGCGCCGCGTGATCCGCGTGGGCAGCTTTTCCAAGACCCTGTCGCCCGTGCTGCGCGTGGGGTCGATTTGCGCCTCGCCGCCGCTGCTGGCCGAACTGGTGCGCGTCAAAATGCTGGCGGGACTGACGACGTCGGAAATCAACGAGCGCGCCGTCTACCACGCCATCTGCGCGCGGCCGTACAAGCGCATGGTGGAACGCCTGGTGGCGCAGCTCGATGCGGCCCGCGAGCGCAGCATCGATTGCCTGGCGCAGGCGGGCATGGCTCCCGTGGCGCGGCCCCGTGGCGGCATGTTCGTCAGCGCCGGCTGGCCCGACGTGCAAACACCGGAGTGGAATGGCAAGATCATTGCCGACATGGCCCTGAAGGCGGGCATCCTGCTGTCGCCGAACGAATTTTTCATGCTACGCGCGCCCGAGACGGTGTGGTTCCGCTTCAACGTGGCCTATACCGATACCCCTGTGCTGCAGGCATTCCTGCAATCGATACGCCCACGCTAAAGAACCCGCCATGGCCAGCGACAAATCCCCTGCCCTTCCCGTAAAAAATGCCGGTGGCAGGCGCCTGCAAAACCGCGACCGCCTGGAAGCGGACATCCTTGAGCAAGCCGTGCGCGTCTTCGCGGAAAACGGCTATGAAGGCGCGTCGATCGCCACCATCGCCGAGCGGGCCGGCCTGTCGAAGCAAAACCTGATGTACTACTTCCCGTCCAAGCAGCTGCTGTACCAGCGCGTGCTCGACGATGTGCTTGACGACTGGCTGGCGCGCATGGAATCGCTGGCCAATGAACACGACGAGCCGCGCGACGTGCTGCGTGCGTATATCGGCGCCAAGCTGCGTTTTTCGCGCGAACAGCCATGGGCCTCGCGCGTGTATGCGCTGGAAGTGATCAATGGCGCGCCCCTGTACGGCGCACAGATACGCGACCGGGTCGTGCCCCTGCTGCGCAAGGATATCGCCGTCTTCGAAGCCTGGATTGCGGCCGGCCGGATCGCGCCCGTCAACGCCACGCACCTGATGTTCGCCATCTGGGCCATGACCCAGTCATATGCGGACTTTTCGGCGCAGATGGCCCTGGTGCTGGAACGCAAGCAGCTCACGCGCAAGGATTACGAGGATGCCGAAATCCTGCTCACGCACATGGTGCAGGCGGCCATCGCCCTGCCCGCGGCAGCACCCGGCACGTGATGAAATTTCCAAGGAACAATCTGGCAGTGATAGCATGGCGCGCTGGAGCGTTTGCACGGGCGGCGCAATATCGACAGGATAAGGAACAGGCATGAAACTATGGTCATCGGCGCGCACCGCGTCATTGCTGGGCAAAGCTGTCTGCGCGGCCCTGCTGGCAGTGGCGTCCACGGCACAGGCGCAGACAGTCGGCATGATAGACAGCCAGCCGCTCAGCGAAACCTGGCTCAACGCGGGCTTTTATTCGTATCACTTTCAGCGCGACAAGAACCTGAACGACAGCAATCCGGGCCTGGGCGCCGAATACCGCTTTTCCACGGTCGCGTCGGTCACGGCCGGCCGCTTCTACAATAGCGACCGCGCCTACTCGAACTACCTGGGCGTGTACTACCAGCCGATCAAGGTGGGTCCGCTGCGCATCGGCGCCGTCGTTGGCGGCTTCAGCGGCTATCCGAAGATGCGCGATGGCGGCTGGTTCCCGGCCCTGGTTCCCACCATCAGCTATGAATACCAGCGCGTGGGCGTGAATATCGCCATCGTGCCGTCCTACAAGGACCGCCTGTATGGCGCCCTCAGTTTCCAGCTGAAACTGAAGGTATTCGAATAACGGCTTGTCCCGGCCTGTCGCCGTTCGGTCTGCCATTCCTGCCATTCGTCGCATACGCAATGCCCGGCAGCAAGGATTTGCCTATAGTGGATTCATCGCCAGCATGCATACGGCAGCGGCCCCCACACGACAGGAGAACGGCATGAAAGACATCAATTCGGCACCGGGCAGCACTTCCTTCAGCGCTTTCTGGAACGAGCTGTGCACTTACGCGCGCCAGGGCCTGGCCGCCTTGCGCGCCATGCCCTGGCCCATGCTGCTGGCGTGCTGCCTGGGCCTGGCGTTCGTGATCACCATTTTACCGCTGGCCATCATGCTGTTTGCCCTCGTCATGCTGCTCAGATGGGCGAGCAACAGTGACGATACGGGCACGGACACGAAGGCGGCGGGCGCTCAGCAGCCACCGCAGTAAAATTTGCGTTATGGCAGAAGTGTCATGATTGTTTTATGGCACTATGGATGCGCGCAGCATTGACAAGTGTCAATACCATCCCTATGGATGGTACGGGCACGGAACACCGCGCATCCCGGACGATCAAAGCTACTCCCCACCTGCCATAGGAGTTTCCAGATGACCAATACAGCAAAAGCAACAACCGCGACCACCATCCCCTGCCTGCGCTACCGCGACGCGCCGGCTGCCATTGAATGGCTGTGCAAGGCGCTCGGTTTTGAAAAGCAATTGATCGTGCCCGATGGCGAAGGCGGTGTCGCGCACGCCCAGCTCAGCTTTGGCAATGGCATGGTCATGGTGGCGCCCGCCATCGACAGCGACTATGGCCGCCTGATGAAACTGCCTGGCGACATCGGCGGCGCGAATACACAAAACTGCTACCTGGTCGTCAGCGACGCCGATGCCGTCTACCGCAGCGCGCTGGAAGCGGGCGCAGAAATCGTCCTCGACATCAAGGATGAAGATTACGGCGGACGGGGCTTCACCTGCCGCGACCCGGAAGGCCACATCTGGAGCCTGGGCACCTACGATCCATGGTAAAACGGAGAACAATGATTGTCGCTACCCTCACCGCCGCCAGCCTTGCGCTGATCGGCGGTTTCCTGTCCGCTCCCGTCCTCGTCGACGAACATCTCAACCGCATTCATCCCCCGTCCGGCAAGGCGCCGTCGGCAGCCACTGTGACCCTGCACCAGAGCCTGTGGATCGCCGACCTGCACGCCGACAGCCTGCTGTGGCAACGCAATCTGAACCGCGACAGCCAGCGCGGCCATGTCGACTTTCCCCGCCTGCAGCGGGCCAACGTGGCGCTGCAAGCCTTTTCCGTCGTCACCAAGACGCCGCGCAAGATGAATATCGAGCGCAATGGCAGCGATACGGACAACATCACGGCCCTGGTCGTGGCGCAAGGCTTGCCACCGGCCACGTGGAACAGCCTGCTGGCGCGCGCCACTTACCAGGCCGACGAGCTGCGCCAGCAAGCGGGCAAGAGCCATGGCAAGGTGCGCGTCATTGGCAGCCGCGCCCAGCTGCGCAGCTTCATTGCCGCGCGCGAAAAAGACCCCGCCCTGCTGGGTGGCTGGCTGACCCTGGAAGGCGCGCATGCGCTCGAAGGCAAGCTGGACAATCTCGACACCCTGTACCGGTCCGGCTACCGCATGGCAGCGCCCACGCATTTCTTCGATACGGAACTGTCCGGCTCCCAGCACGGCTTGAAAAAAGGCGGCCTGACGCCGCTGGGCAGGCAATGGCTGCGCGCCATGGAGCAGCGCAAGATGATCGTCGACCTGGCGCACGCCTCGTCGGCCACCATCGACGACGTGCTGACGTTGGCGAAACGCCCCGTGATGGTATCGCACACGGGCGTGCGCGGCACCTGCGCCAACGGGCGCAACCTCAGTGACAGTCAATTGAAGCGCATCGCCGCCCAGGGCGGCCTGGTGGGTATCGGCTTCTGGAATACGGCCGTCTGCGGCAAGGACGTGGCCTCCATCGCGCGCGCCATCAAGTACACGGTCAAGCTGATCGGCGCCGAACATGTGGCGTATGGTTCGGACTTCGATGGCGCCGTCACCACGGCCATCGACGCGACGGGCTTGCCGCGCTTGACGCAGGCGCTGCTGGACGCGGGCCTGTCGGAAGAACAGATCCGCCGCGTCGCCGGCGAAAACGTGCGCGACTTCCTGTTGAAAAACCTGCCCGACGACGACGCCTAGGCCAGGGAGCTGATCAAGGCCTGGTCCGCCACCTGGCGCGGCCGGATGCGTATCAGTTTGCGGTACAGGGGCGGCATGGCGTCGCACAGCGCCAGCAATGCATCTTCCGCCATGGCCGGGCGCACGTACTGGAACTGTGCGGGATTATTCTCGGGCAGCGCCCCTTCCATGGTGGAGCCGTAGGCGCCCAGGGTCATGAAACTGGCGGCGCTGTCGTCCGGGCCGATGGCCAGCACGAAGGTGCCGTGCTTGGGATGCCCCAGGTAGCATTTGATTTCTTCCTGCAGCGCCGGCGCCGCATTCGCCATCAATTCATAGCGCAGCTGCGCGTACTGGCGCGTGCATTCCATGAACGGCGTGCGGATGGCCGATTGACCCAATTTTCCCGGCATACATAGCAGCAGGTTGCCGAAGGAATCGAGCAAGGCGGCCGCATCGCCCTGACCGCCATCACGCGCGTCCTGCTCCATGGCCGCCTGCAGAAATGGCGCCAGGCCCGCGTCGGGCGCGTGCGGGTCGCAGCGGTAAGTCAGGGCGTCGGGATAGCGGCGGCGCAAGGCGCGCACCACGGGATGCTCGGACGGCAAGGCGGCGGGATCGCGCAGGGGCACGTCGTCGCCGGCGCTCAGCAGCTGCATCACCTGCGCCGATGTCGCCTCGAACACGAGCGAACACAGTGCCTGCGTCGCCTCGTGGATGCTCTTGCCGATGAAAAAAGATTTGGGCGCGGCGCCGGACGGGGCACGCGCATACTCGGTGGCGCCGCGCACGGCCGGATAGCAAAAACTGCGGCCCGCCTGCGCCTGCAGCGGCGCCGGCAAGGCCGTAAACGTGGCGCCGCCATCATAATTGATACCCGCCTTGACGTCGGGCGCGGCGACCACCACATTGAAACCGGCCGCCAGGATGGCCCCCGTGCACATGCAGCAGGGATCGAGCGAAGTGACGATGGTCAGTTCGCCCGGCGGCGGCAAGGGCGTGCCCTTGGCACGCTCGGCGAAATACCAGTCCACCAGCTGACGCTCGCCATGCGCGGTGGGGTCGAACACCAGGCCCTGGCGCACGACGTTGTTGTGCATCGATTGCAGCACGTTGCCGGCGCCGTCGAGCAGCACGCCGCCCACGCCAAAAGTACCCTGCGTCTTCGCTGCCATGGCTTCGGCCGCGGCTATCGCCACGGCGGCCTGGATATCGATCGTCTTGTTCAAGCGGATCCTGTTACTTCATGTCCAGGTCGGAATTGCCGAAGCCGTGCGGCAGCAGCCAGCCCGCCGTCACTTCCATGACATCGTTTTTCAGGTTCGTCAGGATCACGGGCAGGTCGGCGCCGCCCATCTCGAAGATCACCTGTCGGCAGGCGCCGCATGGCGAAATCGGTTCCGCCGTGTCGCCCGTGACGGCCAGTTTGGCGAAGTCGCCCGGCTTGCAGCCATGCGCGATGGCGCTGAAAAACGCCGTGCGTTCGGCGCAGTTGCACAGCCCATAGGCGGCGTTTTCCACGTTACAGCCACGGAAAACGCGGCCATCCTTGCACAGCAGCGCCGCGCCCACCTTGAAACGCGAGTATGGCGCGTAGGCCAGTTCGCGGCCCGCATTGGCTTCGGCGATCAGTTCTTGGTTGTTCATTTGATTATTTACCTGTAAAACCCGCAAAGGCCGGGGCCGTACCCTCATGGTACGACCCCAGCCCCTGCTTTGGAGCTAAAAATAGTTATTGACGAATGGTACGGTAAATCACCGGATTAGCCGCCAGCGCCACGGTGCTGATGTCATACGCTTGCTGGATTTCCCTGACGGCTTGCTGTGCCGCCGCTTCCGTGCGCGCGTGGACCATGGCCAGCGGCTGGCCAACGGCCACCTGCTCGCCCAGGCCCACGAGGTCTGTCAGACCGACGGCGAAATCGATGCTGTCCGTCGGACGGCGGCGGCCACCGCCCAGAGCCACCACGGCCAGGCCGATGGCGCGGCAATCGCGCACGTTGGCAAAGCCGGCCGACAACGCCGGCGCCGGCACGACGAACGGCGCCTGTTCCAGGTGTTTATCAGGATGCTCGACCAGATCGGCCGGGCCGCCCAGGGCGGACACCATGCGCGCAAAGCGCTCGGCCGCCGCGCCCGAATCGAGGGCCGCGATCAGTTTCACGCGCGCTTCCTCTTCGGTGGCGGCCAGGCCTCCCAGCACCAGCATCTCGGCGCACAGCGCCAGGGTCACTTCATGCAGGCGTGCGGGACGCGAACGGCCCGTCAGGTAATCCATGGCGCCGCGCACTTCCAGCGCATTGCCGGCGTACGGCGCCAGCGACTCGTTCATGTCCGTCAGAATCGCCGACGTCTGCATGCCCGCTCCATTGCCCACGGCGACGATGCTCTCGGCCAGTTCCACCGACTTGTCGTAGGTCGGCATGAAGGCGCCCGTGCCCACTTTCACGTCCATCACCAGCGCATCCAGGCCCGCCGACAGTTTCTTCGACAGGATGGAACCGGTGATCATGGCCACCGATTCCACCGTGGCGGTGACGTCTCGGATGCTATAGAAGCGCTTGTCGGCCGGCGCCAGCTGCGCCGTCTGGCCGATGATGGCCACGCCAACGTCCTTGACGACTTTACGGAACAGAGCATTGTCCGGCACCGTGCAATAGCCTGGAATGGCGTCGAACTTGTCCAGCGTGCCGCCCGTGTGGCCCAGGCCGCGGCCCGAGATCATCGGCACGTAGCCGCCGCACGCGGCGACCATGGGGCCCAGCAGCAGGGAAACCACGTCGCCCACGCCGCCCGTCGAATGCTTGTCGACGATGGGACCCGGCAGGTTCAGCGAGCGCCAGTCCAGCACCTGGCCGGAATCGCGCATGGCCAGGGTGAACGCCACGCGCTCGTCCATGTTCATGTCGTTGAAATAGACGGCCATGCCTAGCGCCGCGATCTGTCCTTCGCTGACGCTGCCGTCAGTGATGCCGCGCACGAAAAACTGGATTTCCTCGGCGCTCAGGACGCCCTTGTCGCGCTTCTTGCGGATGATTTCCTGGGTTAAAAACATGAATTAACTCCGATCATAATAGACTGGGGTCAGTCCCTACGGTTCTGACCCCAGCTTTGCAACTCCAGTTGTCAATCAGACGCCGTAAGGAATCCACACGTTTTTCACTTGCGACGCATGCGCCAGCACGGCACGGCCGCCGCTTTGGGCGGCGCTGTACCAGTCGCGGCCCTTCGCGCCGCCGACCCAGGTGCGCTTCAGGGTGCCAGCCGACAGGCGCTCGACTTCCGCGCAACCGTCGGCGGAGCCGTCATGGCGCCAGACGGCGTCGATGTCGGCGTGCGTGGCCAGCGTGCGCGCCAGTTCATCGGCGTTGCCGCTGATGATGTTGACGACGCCGCCAGGCAGGTCGGACGTGTCGAACACCTGGTACAGGTCCAGCGCGGACAGCGGATGCGCTTCCGACGGCACCACCACCACGCGGTTGCCCAGCGCGATGGCCGGCGCCACCAGCGAGATGAAGCCGAGCAAAGGCGCTTCATTCGGGCAGACGATGCCGATCACGCCGACCGCTTCATTGAGCGCCACGGTGATGCCCTTGGTGGGCGGCTGGTGCGCCAGGCCGTCGTATTTGTCGGCCCAGGCGGCATAGTAGAACAGGCGTTCGATCGATGCCTGCACTTCCTTCTCGGGATTCTTACTGCCCGTCATGGCGGCGATGCGGGCGGCGAATTCGTCGGCGCGCGCTGCCAGGTTTTCGGCGATGTAGTACAGCACTTGCGCGCGGTTGTGCGCCGTGGCGCTGGTCCAGCCGGACGCCTTATGGGCCGCTTCGACGGCGTTGCGGATATCCTTGCGGCTGCCCACGCCCACTTCGGCCAGCAGGGCGCCGTTGGCGCCGAACACGGGCGCGCTGTAGGCGCTGTCAGGGCGTGCCTGCTTGCCGCCGATGTACATCTTGGCCGTGCGGTCGATGGCGAAGGGGTCGGCTGCCGCCGGCTTCGCGTTGGCCTTGGCTTTCGCTTCCACCACCGGCAGGGCCGGACGCGCATCTTCGGCCAGGGCCGTCATGTACTCCAGCATGCCTTCGCGGCCGCCTTCGCGCCCAAAGCCCGATTCGCGGTAGCCGCCGAAGCCGCAGGCGGCATCGAACTGGTTGGCGCTGTTGATCCACACCACGCCAGCCTTGATGGCGGGCGCGATATCGAGGGCCAGGCTGATCGACTCGGTCCACACGCTGGCGGCCAGGCCGTACACCGTGTTGTTCGCCAACTGCACCGCTTCAGGCGGCGTGCGGAAGCTCATGGCCACCAGCACGGGGCCGAAGATTTCAGCCTGTGCCACGGCAGCCGAGGTCGACGCGCCCGTGATCAGGGTCGGCGGGAACCACGAACCGTCAGCCGGCAATTCGCATGCCGGCTGCCACACGTCGCAGCCTTCGGCCTTGGCCGAATCGACGAGCGCGGCGATGCGCTGGCGCTGCACGGGATCGACCAGCGCGCCCACGTCCATTGATTTGTCCAGGGGCGAACCGAGGCGCAGGTTTTCCATGCGGGCGCGCACCTTGTTCAGGAAGCGCTCCTGGACCGATTCCTGTACCAGCAGGCGCGAGCCGGCGCAGCACACTTGTCCCTGGTTGAACCAGATCGAATCGACCAGGCCTTCCACGGCACCGTCCAGGTCCGCGTCTTCGAAGACGATGAACGGCGACTTGCCGCCCAATTCGAGGGACAGCTTCTTGCCGCTGCCGGCCGTCGCTACGCGGATCAAACGGCCTACTTCGGTCGAACCCGTAAAGGCGATCTTGTCGACGCCAGGATGGTTGACGATGGCCGAACCCACGCGGCCGTCGCCGGTGACGATATTGACCACGCCGGCCGGCACGCCCGCCTGCACGCACAATTCGGCGAACAGCATGGCGGTCAGCGACGTGAATTCGGCCGGCTTGAAGACGACCGTGTTACCGGCCGCCAGGGCCGGGGCGATTTTCCACGACAGCATCAGCAGGGGGAAATTCCACGGCACGATCTGGCCCACCACGCCCACGGCGCGGTAGTCGGCGAATTCTTCCGATTGCAGCTGCGCCCAGCCGGCGTGATGGTAGAAATGGCGCGCGGCCAGCGGCAGGTCGATATCGCGCGTTTCGCGGATGGTCTTGCCGTTGTCCAGGGTTTCGAGCACGGCGAACAGGCGTGCATGCTTTTGCAGTAAGCGGGCCAGCGCGTACATGACTTTCGCGCGGCCATGGCCGCCCATGCCTTGCCAGACCGGCAACGCGCGGCGCGCCGCGTCCACGGCCCGTTCCACGTCCGCATCGGCGGCTTGCGTCAGCTCGGCCAGCTGCGTGCCGTCGGCAGGATTGGTCGAGGCGAACAGCTCGGCCGGCTCGCTCCAGGCGTTGTCGATGAACAGGCCGAATGTGCGCTGGTGGCCGTCGAGCCACGCCTGCGCTTCTTTTTGACTTTCGGGAGCAGGGCCGTAGTCCATAGTAGTGAGAATCTCGTTAATTGTAGGCATGACGATTGTTCTTTAAGGTTGTGCGTGACGATGATTGGCCGAGTAGCTGCCGGTGACGTAGTGCTCGAGCTGGCGCTCGATGTCGGTCAGCAGGCTGGAAGCGCCGATGCGGAACAGGTGCGGCTGCAGCCATTCATTGCCCAGTTCTTCCTTCATCAGGGTCAGGTATTGCAGCGCGCTCTTGGCCGAGCTGACGCCGCCGGCCGGCTTGAAGCCCACCTGGAAACCCGTCTGCTCGTGGTATTCGCGGATCGTGCGCACCATCGTCAGGGCCACGGGGATGGTGGCGTTCACGCCTTCCTTGCCGGTGGAGGTCTTGATGAAATCGGCGCCCGCCATCATGCACACCCACGACGCCTTGGCCACGTTTTCCATGGTCAGCAAGTCGCCCGTGGCGAGAATCGCCTTCACGTGCGCTTCGCCGCACGCCTTGCGATAAGCCAGCATTTCGTCGTACAGCACTTGCCAGTTGCCGTTCAGGACGTGCTGGCGCGTGATGACGATATCGATCTCGGAAGCGCCGGCGGCGACCGAGAGTTCGATTTCGCGCAGCTTCGT
Source organism: Janthinobacterium sp. TND4EL3 (assembly GCF_900156175.1). Taxonomy (GTDB): domain Bacteria; phylum Pseudomonadota; class Gammaproteobacteria; order Burkholderiales; family Burkholderiaceae_D; genus Janthinobacterium. The sequence continues at coordinate 30,960 of NZ_FTMV01000010.1, read as the reverse complement.
TTCCATGCTCGTCAGGCCGGCCGGGAAACCCGTCGATACGGCGGCGATGGGCAGGCGGCCCTGGATGACTTTCACGGCAGGTTGAATCATCTCGTGGTACACGCACACGGCGCCGGTGCTCAGCTGCGTCAAGCCCAGCGCGTCCATCAGGTCGGCGCGCAGCGGGCGCATGGCCTTCATGCACAGGCGTTCCACGCGGCCCGGCGTATCGTCGCCGCCCAGGGTGGTCAGGTCGATCATCTGGATGGCTTTCACCAGCCAGGCGGCCTGGTATTCCTTTTTCACCGTACGGCGGTTCGCCAGGCTGGCCGCGCGGCGGTCCGTCGCGGCGCGGTTGACGCGGATCTGGTTGATCCAGCCCAGGTCGAGGCCAACGGCCTCGTTACGCTTGAATTCGGGGTGCATGAGTGTCATAACAAGCTGGTTCCATTAGCAAGTGGTGGTACGCCAAGGTGCTTGGCGAGGGTTTGGCCAATATCGGAGAACGTCTCGGAAATGCCCAGTGCGCGCGGGGCGACGCCGGGACCGAAGAAGATCATCGGAATGTGTTCGCGGGTGTGGTCGGAGCCGTGCCAGGTGGGGTCGCAGCCATGGTCGGCGGTGATCACGACCAGGTCGCCTTCCTTGAGCTTGGCCATGAATTCCGGCAGGCGACCATCCATTTCGCGCAGCGCGTCGGCATAGCCTTCGACGTTGCGGCGGTGGCCGAACGCCTGGTCGAAATCGACGAAGTTCACGAAAGTGAGCGACTTGTCCTGCACTTCATCGGCCGTCTTCAGCAGCGCTTCGAACAGCGCCATGTTGTCGACGCCCTTCACGACTCTGGAAATGCCCTGGGTGGCGAAAATGTCGCTGATCTTGCCCAGGCCGACGACTTCGCCGCCTGCGTTCTTCACGTGGTCGAGCAGGGTCGGCGCTGGCGGCGCCACCGCATAGTCGTGGCGGTTGGACGTGCGCGTGTAATTGCCATTGCTGCCCGTGAACGGGCGGGCGATGACGCGGCCGATGTTGTACGGCTCGACCAGCTTGAAGGCCATTTCGCACACTTCGTACAGGCGTTCGAGGCCGAACGATTCTTCGTGCGCGGCGATCTGCATCACCGAGTCTCCAGAGGTATAGATAATCAGCTTGCCGGTGGCGACGTGCTCGTCGCCATGCTTGTTGATGATGTCCGTGCCCGAGGCATGGCAATCGCCGAGGAAGCCCGGCACGCCGGACAGGGCTTTCAGCTTGTCGGTCAGGTCGGCCGGGAACGACGGCGTGGTGCGGGGAAAATATCCCCAGTCGAATTCGACGGGCACGCCGGCGATTTCCCAGTGGCCGCTCTGCGTGTCCTTGCCGGTGGAGCGCTCGCGCGCCGCGCCGTAGGCACCGGTAAAACCGTCGCGCTGGTCGAAGCCCGTGGCCCATTCGCCGCTGGCCAGGTGGGCGGCGGCGCCCAAGCCCAGGCGTTCCATGTTCGGGAGTTTCAAGGTCTTGCCGCTTTTGGCGACAGTGCTGGCAATGTGGCCAAAGGTATTGGCACCTGCGTCGCCATACTTGGCGGCGTCTGGCGTCGCGCCAAGGCCGAAGGAATCAAGCAGGAGGATAAATGCGCGTGACATGATAAGGCTCGCTTTATGGAGTGATGCAAAGATGATGCGGACAGTGTAGGCCGGTCTTTCGCGGCCTGCCGCGCGGCAGCGCCGGTGGCCGGCGCGCCGCTACTGCGTAAAAAAGTGCTTAGGCTTGCGGCGTAGCCGATACGGTCGCCAGGAATGCCAGGATCAGCTTGACCAGGTCTTTTGCGCCGATGGCCGCGTATTTCAGGGTTTGTTCGTGCGACAGGGCGAATGGCGACATGCCTTCGGCCAGGTTGGTGATGACGGACACGCCCACCACTTTCAGGTCGCAATGACGGGCCGACACCACTTCCGGCACCACGGACATGCCGACCGTGTCGGCGCCCAAGCGGGCCATCATGCGGATTTCGGCGGCCGTCTCGAAGTTCGGGCCTGGGTAGGCGACGAACACGCCTTCGTGCAGGGTGATGCCATTCGAGGCTGCCGTGTCCTTGACCAGCTGGCGCAGATCCGCATCGTAGGCGTTGGCCATGCTGAAGAAGCGCGGGCCGAAGCGATCGTCGTTCGGGCCGACCATCGGCGTGCCTGGCAGCAGGTTGATATGGTCGCTGATGGCGACCAGGCTGCCGGCATCCACTTCTGGGCGCAGGGAACCGGCGGCGTTGGTGACGAACAGCATTTCGCAGCCCAGCAGTTTCAAGGTGCGGATGGCGCTCGTCATCACGCCCATGCCATAGCCTTCATAGAAATGGCCACGGCCCTTCATGCAGACGACGGCGACGCCAGACAGGGTACCGACCACCAGTTCGCCGGCATGGCCGTGCACGGTGCTGATCGGGAAACCTGGCAATTCGTCAAAGCTGATGCTGACGGCGTCCGTCATCTGCTCGGCCAACACGCCCAGGCCGGAGCCGAGGATCATCGCCACGCGCGGCTTGAAATTTTCAGGAGCGCGGGCACGGATGATTTCGGCGGCGTGGAAAGGGGCGTTGTTCGACATGGTTATCCTCGTAATGACTAATGATGATGGTTGCTGCCTGCGCGGCGGCAAGGTGCCGCAGCCCAGGTATCGGGTATGTATGGGTGTTGCTGGACTATCCAGATGCTATTGCCTCTATTTGCCGCCACTATGCATCAAACGGAATATGTATGGCAAATACCATTTTTCTTGCCCATTTATACAATTCAAATATAAATGGCCGATATTATAGTCGAGGCTAGCCCAGGCCAGCCATGCCCGGGAAATCCATGCATACAAGCTCCATACGAAGGTTTTTTAACCCTGCTTGACACCGGCTTGACATCGCAAAGACAAATGTTTAAAGTCACGAACAAATGTTTAACCCTTCAGTGAAAACTTGTGACCGATACCAATAAAAAAGACCAGCTATATGCGCTGATCCGCAACAACCCCTTCATCTCGCAGCAAGACCTGGCGAGCGAGCTGGGCTTGTCGCGCTCGGCCGTCGCCGGCCACATCGCCGGATTGATCCGCGAGCGGCGCCTGCTGGGACGCGCCTACGTGCTGCCCGACAGCCGCCCCGTGCTGTGCATAGGCGCCGCCAACCTCGACCGCAAGATGCGCACCCTGGCCACCCTGCAGATGGGTACCTCGAATCCCGTGCGTTCGGAAGAAGTGTTTGGCGGCGTGGGCCGCAACATCGCGGAAAACCTGGCCCGATTGTCGATTCCCGTGGCCCTGCTGACGGCGCTGGGCGACGATGCGGCCGGCCACGCGCTGCAGACGCACGCGGAAGACGCGGGCATCGACATGCGCGGTAGCTTGCATTTGAGCAATACCAGCAGCGGCACCTACACGGCCGTGCTCGACGAACATGGCGAAATGCTGCTGGCGATGGCCAACATGCAGCTGTACGAACAGCTGACACCGGCCTTTTTGCACAGCCGCCAGCCGCAGCGCGCGGCCGCCGCCCTGACCGTCTGCGACCTGAACCTGGGCCACGACAGCGTGCAGGCACTGCTGGCCGACGCGCGCCAGGACGCGGCCCGCGCGACGCCGCTCGTCATCGTCGCCGTCTCGCAGCCAAAGATGGCGCACCTGCCGCAAGACCTGACGGGCTTGCATCTGCTGATCCTCAACCGGGGCGAGCTGGAAACGCGCGTGGCGCGGGCCTTGCCCACGGCATTCGAGGTGCGCGCCGCCTGCCGTGAAGTGCAGCGGCAGGGCGCGCGCCAGGTGATCGTCACCTGCGGCGGCGAAGGCGTGTACTTCACGGATGGCGACGGCGTAGACGCGCCTGTCGAGCACCTGGCCGCGCGCGAAGTGGACGCCGTCGACGTGACGGGCGCCGGCGACGCGTTTTCCGCCGCCGTCTGCTGGTCGCTGTACCACGACAGCAGCGATTTGAAACTGGCATGCCGGCGCGGCCTGAAGCTGGCGGCCATGACCCTGGAGTCGGCTGCCACCGTCTCGCCCCTGATTTCGGCCGGCGCCCTCGACGACATTGACGACGCCGACCTGGCGCCCCCTCCCCCTACCCTCTTTCAACAGGATTGACACATGACGCAACTCAATAACTTCCTCTCGTTCTCGCAAGAAGTGCTCGACGCGCGCGCCGCCGGCAAGGCCATCGTGGCGCTGGAATCGACCATCATTTCGCACGGCATGCCGTATCCGCAAAACGTGGAAATGGCGCGCGAAGTGGAACAGATCATCCGCGATGGCGGCGCCGTGCCGGCCACCATCGCCATCATCGGCGGCAAGATCTGCGTGGGCCTGTCGCCGGAGCAGCTGGAATTGCTGGGCACCTCGCCCGACGCCATGAAGGTCAGCCGCCGCGACCTGCCGTTCGTCTTGTCGCAGCGCAAACTGGGTGCCACCACCGTGGCCGCCACCATGATCTGCGCGGAAATGGCAGGCATTGCCGTGTTCGTCACGGGCGGTATCGGCGGCGTGCACCGCGGCGCGGAAACGAGCTTCGACATTTCGGCCGACTTGCAGGAATTGGCGCACACGTCCGTGGCCGTCGTCTGCGCGGGCGTCAAGTCCATCCTCGACATCGGCCTGACCCTGGAATACCTGGAAACCCATGGCGTGCCCGTCATCAGCGTGGGCCAGGAAGGTTTCCCCGCCTTCTTCACGCGCGAAAGCGGCTTCAAGGCCGATTTCCGCCTCGACACGGCCGCCGAGCAGGCCGCCTTCATCGGCACGAAATGGCAACTGGGCCTGAAAGGCGGCGTGATCGTCAGCAACCCCGTGCCGGCCGCGCAAGCGATGCCCAAGGAAGAAATCGATGCGATCACCACGCAAGCCTTGCAGGAAGCAGACGCGGGCGGCGTGAAGGGCAAGCAAGTCACGCCATTCCTCTTGTCGCGCATCAAGCAGCTGACGGACGGCCGCAGCCTGGCGACGAATATCGCCCTCGTCAAGCACAATGCGCAAGTCGGCACCGCGCTAGCCATTGCCATGCAGGCGGTCGTGGCACGATAATAGGACTGCTGTAAAAAAGCGCGCGGCCTTCGGGCTCGCGCGCCGTTCCCGTTTAGCATCAGGTAATGCAAGGAAAGCATGTCCATCGATCTGAAACAGTTAAAGTATTTTCTTGCCGTTGCCGAGGAGAAAAGCTTCAGCCGCGCCGCCGAGCGCCTGCATATCTCGCAGCCGCCCCTGAGCCAGCAGATCATGAAACTGGAAAGCGAACTGGGCGTACGCCTGTTTGCGCGCACCACGCGCACCTTCGAGCTGACCGTGGCGGGCAAGGCGCTGATGAACGAGGCAGCCGAGCTGCTGGCCAAGATGCGCATGACCATCGACACCATCCGCCAGATCGACCGGGGCGAAGTAGGCCGCTTGCGCGTGGGCATCGTCGGCTCGGCCATGTGGGGCCCCATCCCCAGCCTGCTGGAAGAATTCCAGACCAAATTTCCCCGCGTCAGCTGGACCATCCATGAATACGGCCCCACGGTGCAATACGAAGCACTGCGCGCCAAGCAGATCGACGTCGGTTTCTGGCGCGAACCGAAACTCAATGACGACGACTTGCGCCACGACAACCTGCGCCAGGAACTGTGCTTCCGCGAAAACGTCTGCGTGGCCGTCAATGAACACCATCCGCTGGCAAAAAACACGGCCATCGAGCTGATCGACATCGCCCACGAGCCGATGCTGACCCTGAACCTCGACAAATCCGCGTTTCCCCGCTACCTGGTGCAATGCTGCATCAACGCCGGTTTCGAACCCGTGATCTTCCAGGAAGCGAGCGAGCCGCAAACCCTGCTGGCCATGGTGGGCGCAGGCCTGGGCGTGACCCTGGTGCCGGAAACGACGAGCCGCATCGGCTGGCCCGGCGTCGTGTTTCTGCCGATCAAGACGAATCCGCCGTCGGCCAATCTGTACATCAGCTACACGACGCTCGATGACGCTCCCGTCGTGCGGGCTTTCCTGAACATCATCAATCCCCCATCAGCCTGAGAACGCGAACAAAACCTACTGCGCGTCGCGGGTCGCGGCCTCCGATGCTCACTGTGCATGCGCACAGCTCCGCTTCTCGACCACAACTCACTGCCGCTCGCTACGGTTTTGTTATGCGTTCTTAAAACCTATTTATATGCGCTACATATAAATACATAAACAAAAACGTATTTGTCATACATATCTGGCATGATGCATAGTGATTCGGACGCCCATCGCGGCGCCGGTTCCGTGCCTGCCCTGCCCGTCCCCTGACGGCGCATCCCGGCCCACTCCGGCAGCCCCATTCGATGTTGTACCTATAAAAGAGACGGGGCGCGACTGTTGCATGAGCATCACACTGTCGACATGAAAGCACGCGAGGCCAGCAATGATCTTGTGCAATACAGTGCAATGTTGATAAGGAATTATCACCTCGTGCATCAAAAACAGGCTAAATCGGCCCCAAATTATATGTTTCACCTATAAAAAATATACAATATCGATCTTCCAGGAGCCAATTCATGAAACTTACACAATTTAGTTTGACGATCGCAGCCGTATTTCTGACTGCTCAAGCGTCCGCGGCTACCCCAAAACTGGGTGTCGTGTATGACGCGGGCGGCAAGTTCGACAAGTCGTTCAACCAATCCGCTTTCGAAGGCGCTTCGCGCTTCAAAAAAGACACGGGCATTTCTTTCATCGAAGTGCAGGCATCGAGCGATACGCAAGCCGAGCAAGTCATGCGCGGCCTGGCCCGCAAGAAACTCGACATGATCGCCGCCATCGGCTTTGCGCAAACGCAAGCCGTGCAAAAGGTCGCCAAGGAATTCCCGAACGTGAAATTCGTGCTGATCGACGGCCAGGCCGCCGGCAGCAACGTCAATTCCGTCGTCTTCAAGGAAGAAGAAGGTTCCTACCTGGTCGGCGTGGCTGCGGCCATGGCCAGCAAGAGCAAGAAAGTCGGCTTCATCGGCGGCATCGATATTCCCCTGATCCGCAACTTCGCCTGCGGCTACGCGCAAGGCGTCAAGGCCGTCAATCCGAAGGCGGAAATCACGCAAAACATGGTCGGCACCACGTCCGGCGCCTGGAATGACCCGGCCAAAGGTGGCGAACTGGCCCGCTCGCAATTCGAGCGCGGCGTCGATGTCGTCTTCGCCGTCGCTGGCGGCAGCGGCATGGGCACCCTGCAAATGGCCAAGGAAAAAGGCAAGCTGGCCATCGGCGTCGATTCGAACCAGAACCATTTGTATCCAGGCAGCATCCTGACCTCGATGGTCAAGCGCGTCGACAACACCGTCTACGACAGCTTCATGCAAGTCAAGAACGGCACCTGGAAAGGTGGCGTCAGCTATAAAGGATTGAAAGAAGGCGGCGTGGATTGGGCGCTCGATGCGAACAACCGCAAGCTGATCACGCCGGAAATCGAAAAGCGCGTGTTGGGTGCGCGTAAGGACATTATCGATGGCAAGATCAAAGTGATCGATTACCGCGTCGGCAGCAGCTGCCCGGTCTAATTTTTCTCCGTATCTTTTAGCGCGCCGCCGGGGCCTGTCTCCGCGCGGCGCGTTTCCATGAAACTATCCAGTTATGAATCTATGCAGCCAGCAGTAGAATTTCGCAGCATTTCCAAGCAATTTGGACATGTGAAGGCGAACGCCGACGTCAGCTTCTCCATCGCCAAGGGCAGTATCCACGGCCTGGTGGGAGAGAACGGCGCCGGCAAATCGACCTTGATGAGCATCCTGTACGGGTATTACCGTGCCGACGGCGGAGAAATCCTGCTCGACGGAAAAGTACAGCCTATCCGCAACAGCCAGGAAGCGATCAATCTCGGCATCGGCATGGTGCACCAGCACTTCATGCTGGTCGAGAACTTCACTGTCCTCGACAATATCATGCTGGGCACGGAAGGCGGTTTTCGCCTGGCCAGCCACCGCACGGAAGCGGAAGCGAAATTGCGCGAGATTTGCGCGCGCTACCGCCTTGACGTGGACCCGCTGGCGAAGATCGAAGATTTGTCCGTCGGGGCGCAGCAGCGCGTGGAAATCCTCAAGCAGATTTACCGCAGCGCCAATATCCTGATCCTCGACGAGCCGACGGCCGTGCTGACGGCCCAGGAAACGGCCTCGCTGTTTGAAATCCTGCGCCTGTTCAAGGAGCAAGGCAAGACCATCATCCTGATCACGCACAAGCTGCAAGAGATCCTGGAAATCACCGATAACGTCACCGTCATGCGCGGCGGCACGGTGGTGGGCGCCGTGGCGACGGCCGGCACCTCGAAAGAGGAGCTGGCCAACATGATGGTCGGTCGCCCCATCCAGAGCCACTTGCCCCGTGCACCGTACAATCCGGGTGCCACGGTGCTGGAAGTCGACGGCTTGCAACTGGCTGACGCACAGCAGGTCAAATTGCTGGCCGACATAGGTTTCAATTTGCGCGCCGGCGAAATCGTCGCCATCGCGGGCGTTTCCGGCAATGGCCAGAGCGAGCTGCTGGAAATCCTGTCCGGCATGCGCTTGCCGACGTCCGGCAAGCTGCGCTTCCTGGACAAGGACTTGCCATTTGCCAAGCGCCACGATGCCGACGGCTTGCCGCTGGCCTTCCGCGAACTGGGTATCGCCCACATTCCGGAAGACCGCTTGCGCGATGGCGTGGTGAAAAATTTCTCCGTCATGCAAAACACCATCCTCGGTTACCAGGATCACCTGAAGAACCGCTGGGGCCTGTTCAACTTCAAGGCCATCGGCGCCCGCTGCGCGGAACTGCTCAAAACCTTCGACGTGCGCCCGGCCAATCCGGACCTGCGCATCGGCTTGTTGTCAGGTGGTAACCAGCAAAAGGTGGTGATCGCGCGCGAAGTGCTGGCCAAGCCGAAACTGATGCTGGTGGGCCAGCCCACGCGCGGCGTCGACATCGGCACCATCGAAAGCATCCATACGCAATTGCTGGCCCTGCGCGACGCGGGCGTGGCGATCCTGCTGGTATCCGTCGAACTGGAAGAAGTGCGGGCGCTGGCCGACCGCATTCTCGTCATGTGCGGCGGACGCATCACCGGCGAACTGAAAATTGAAGAATTCGATACCACCCGCATCGGTCTGCTGATGGGGGGAATGCATAAATCATGAATAACGACTTGCCACGCTGGGCGACAGCCTTTGTCATGCCCATGTTAAACCTGCTGTCGGCCTTGCTGGTCGCGGCCCTGGTGATTTATATGCTGGGCGAAGACCCGGCCGAATCGCTGTCCATCCTCGTCCACAGCGCCATCCTCAATCCGGAAGGCCTGAGCTACACGCTGTTCTACGCCAGCACCTTCATCTTCACGGGCCTGTCGGTTTCCGTGGCGATGCAGGCCGGGCTGTTCAATATCGGTTCCGAAGGCCAGATGTATATCGGCGGCCTGGGCCTCACCGCCGCCATGCTGGCCTTCGACCAAACACTGCCCGCCTGGCTGCTGATTCCTGCCGCCATGATCGGTGCCGCCCTGTTCGGCGCGCTGTGGGGCTTCTTGCCCGGTTACCTGCAAGCGAAGCGCGGCAGCCACATCGTCGTCACCACCATCATGTTCAACTTCATCGCCGCCAGCCTGATGAACTTCATTATCGTGAAGTACCTGATTCCGCCGGGCGAGCAGAATACGGCCAGCCGCGTGTTCGCGGAAAGCGGCGAAATGCCGCGCCTGTCCACCTGGTTCCCGTCGTTGGGCGACACTCCGCTGAACGTAAGTTTCCTGTTGGCAATTGCTGCGCTGGTGATCTACGGCGTGATGGTCTGGCGCTCGTCGTGGGGCTTCAAGCTGCGCGCCACGGGCTTGAACAAGCACGCGGCCCACTATGCGGGCGTATCGATCAGCAAGATGATCATCGTCGTCATGCTGATCTCGGGTGCGCTGGCGGGCCTGGGCGCCGTCAACTCCATCATGGGTTCGACGCATTACCTGTCGCTCAACTTCGTCGGCGGCGCCGGCTTCATCGGCATTGCCATCGCCCTGATGGGGCGCCAGCATCCGGTCGGCATCTTTTTGTCGGCAGTGCTGTTCGGCGCGCTGATCCAGGGTGGCTTCGACTTGTCGCTGGAAAAACCGAATATCCCGACGGAAACTTTCATTTTCATCCAGGGCTTGATCATCCTGTTCTGCGGCGCCATGGAAAACTTCTACGCACCGGCCATTTCCGCCCTGCTCAAGCGCAACAAAGGCTAACACCATGACACTCGACGACTTTCATTTCGCCAGCATCCTGGTTTCGACCGTGCGCAATGCGCCCGTCCTGATCTTTGCCGCCATGGCCGGCCTGTTTGCCGAACGCAGCGGCATGATCGACATCGGCCTGGAAGGCAAGATCCTGGCCAGCGCGTTTGCTTCCGCCGCCGTCGCCTACACGACGCAAAACCCCTACTACGGCATGGCTGCCGGCATGCTCGTCTGCGTCGCCCTGGCCCTGCTGCAGGCGTACGTCAGCATCACGCAAAAGGGCAACCAGCTGGTGGCCGGCATGGCGATCAACATCGCCATGAGCGGACTAACGTTTGTTCTGGCGCAATTTTTCTTCCAGCAAGGCGGCCGCACGCCCGACCTCGGCTCGGCACGCCTGTTCGACGTGGTCTTGCCGGGCACGCAGTACGTGGAACACATTCCCTTCATCGGCTGGGTGTATGCCCATCTGATCGGCGGCCATTCCATCCTCGTCTACGTGGCCTTCCTCTTGATTCCGCTCGTGCACTGGCTGCTGTACCACACGCGTTTCGGCCTGCGCCTGCGCGCCTGCGGCGAAAATCCGCATGCGGCCGACTCGGCCGGCGTGAGCGTGGAAGCGACGCGCTACCTGGCCATGCTGGTGGCCGGCATCCTGTGTTCGTTCTCGGGCGCGTATCTGGCCATCGTGCAAAGCGGCTTCTTCCTGCGCGACATGTCGGCCGGCGCCGGCTACCTGGCCCTGACGGCCATGGTGTTCGGCAACTGGCGCCCCGTCTACACCTTCCTCGGCTGCCTGATGTTCGGTTTCTTCGCCGCCATCCAGATCCAGATTGAAGGCGTGGACTTGCCCGTCGTGGGCCGCATCCCCGGCTCCTTGATCCAGATGGTGCCGTACGTCGTCACCGTGATCGTGCTGGCGGGCCTGATGGCGAAATCTGTTGCCCCGAAAGCTATCGGTATCCCATTTGTAAAATCGCGCTAGTTTCAGCCTACGCTGACAAAAAAGCGAAGCCCGCGGGCTTCGCTTTTTTTACGCCTGCGGAATCTCGTCCACCGAGAAATACACGGGTAAACCGAGATCCTGCGCCACGTCCACCATCTGGTCTGCCCCTGCCGATGCGCCGCCGATACGCAGCACGGCATCGCAGTGCGTAAGCAAACGCGTCGCGTGCGCGTGAAACAGGGTCTCGTAGACGCTGTCGCCCACGTGCGTGGAACCGGCCAGCGCCAGCATGGGCAGGGCCAGCCACTCACCGAGCACGGGCATGTGTCCCTTGGCGTACAGGGGCAGGCAGACGGCTTCCATGGCCGCCACATTTCGCCCCATCAAGCCCGGATCGTCGCCCGTGCCCGAGCGGTAGGGGCCGGCAATGAGGATTTGCAAGCCCCGTTTGCGCGGCATCAAATGCAGCTGCGCATGCTGCAGCAGCATGATGGTCTTGCCGTCGCAGATGCGTCCGTCCGCCACCATCCGCAGCGCTTGCGCCAGGGGCAATTCCAGCACCTCGATATCTTCCCCCTCGTGCGCCAGGCCACCGCCGTCGCCGATGCGGCTGGCCGGATCGTATTCGGCAACGAAGAAATGCAAACGCTCCGTCACGGAACCGGGACTCATGAAAGCCTGGAATATCTTGTGCACCTGCCCCACCCGGTAACCGGTCTCCTCTTCCACTTCGGCGCGGATGCGCTGCTCGGCGCTGGCCTCTTCCAGCAAGCCGGCCGCCGACTCGATCAGGAAACCGTCGTGGCCAGTGCGGTACGTGGGAAAGCGGAACTGGCGGATCAGGATCACCGTGCGCTTGGCTTTGTTGTACAGCAGGATGGTGGCGCCATCGCCGCGGTCATAGCTTTCCCGCGTCTGCGTCTGCCACTGGCCATCGCGGCGCAGATAGTCGAACGTGGTCTTCTGCAGCAGATACCAGTCATGCGACAGGGTTTTCACCTGCTGGATGCGGACCCGCTCCTGTCTCGAATTGTCTTCGTGCATGTCATCTCCTTGTGCTTGCCTTCGTCGACTTTATCATGCAAACTCGTGCAATATCAAGAAAATACAAGAAAAATCATGCTGACACATCAACGCAAACAATATCTGCTGGACTTGCTCCAGCGCGAAGGGCAGATCGTCGCCAAGGCCGTCAGCGACGCCTTGGGCTTGTCGGAAGACACGATACGGCGCGACCTGCGCGAGCTGGCGAAAGAAGGATTACTCGAGCGCGTGCACGGCGGTGCCCTGCCCTTGCTGCCCCGCTCGCCCGCGCTGGCACCGTTTGCGGGCCGCGAACAGATATCAAACGAAACCAAGCCCGCCATCGGCCGCGCGGCAGGCGCCATGATACAGACGGGGCAAGTGGTGTTTCTCGACGGCGGCACGACCGCCGTGCAGCTGGCGCGCCAGTTGCCGCGCGACTTGCGCGCCACCGTCGTCACGCACGGCCCGTCGGTTGCCGTCGAACTGGTCAATCACCCGTTCATCGAGGTGCTGATGCTGGGTGGGCGGCTGTACAAGCACTCGATCGTGGGCGTCGGCGCGGCGACCGTGGAAGCCATCGGCCGCATCCGCGCCGACCTGTATTTCATGGGCGTGTCCAGCCTGCATCCGCAAGCGGGCATCACCACCGGTGACTATGAAGAAGCGTGCGTGAAACGCGCGTTGAGCGAGGCGTCAAGCCGCACTATCGTGCTGGCCTCGCCGGAAAAGTTCAACACGGCCTCGCCGTTCCAGATCGCGCCCTTGAGCCAGGTCAACGACATCATCGTGCACCGCGACGTGGAAGATGCCTTGGTCGCGCCCTTCCGCAAGATGGGCATCAACGTGATCCTGGCGTAAAAAAGCGGCCCGCAGGCCGCCTTTTGTTCCCCCTCCTATTGCGGCCAAACCGCCTGCAATACGGCAGCGAGGCGATAGCCGGCCTCGGTCAGCTGCTGCTTTGCCAGCGCCGAACTGGGCACGGGATAATTGTCCGGCACCGTCAAGCTCCACACATTATAGACATCGCCCTTGCGGCTGGTCTGCTGCGTGGCGGGGCCGGCAACCACGTCCGTGAAAGCAATCTTGGACGCCGCCAGCGAGGCATCGGCCCACTGATATGGCCAGGTGGCGGGGTCGCCGCTGTTGGCGCTCACCGCAGGCGCGCTGGCGATCACGGTGCGGGCGAACTGCTGCGGCGTGCGGGTGCTCAAACGCCGCATGGCGTAATCGACCACGGTCGTATCCCAGTAGGAATGCAAGGGCCTGGTGGGCGACTTCGGAGAGCTGCTGGCAGGCTTGGCCGTGCCGTCTTCCGTGGGCAGCGGTGCGGGGATCACGGCGTCCGACAGGGCCGTCATCTTCGCATCGTCGAGCAGCAAGTCGTTGCCGCCGCGCGCATTGAAAATGGCCACGTCGTCGATCTGCGCCTGCGTGGCGGGCACGAAGAACTGGCCATCCTTGCCGAGAAATGCATTGCCCACATGCAGCGGCTGGTGGATATCGCCCACCAGGTGCGTGATCAAAATCAAAGCTTCGCGCTGGCTGAAGCCGTGCGGATTGCTGGCCGCATCGGCCTTTCCTTGCAATACCAGGATCGCCTGCTTGAGCGTTTGCACGATATCGTCATCGGCCGTACCCACGCCATGGTCGTGGTAATGCGCATGTTGAAAAGGCACGTTCGTGTAATGGTATTCGCCATGCTTGGGGTTCGCCGCGACATAGGTCAACATTTCCGGCGATTGCGGGCCGCAATACGTACCCTTCACGCAATCGGGCCAGTTGGCGATCTTTTCCAGGCTTTCGCCGGGCAGCAGCAATTGGGCGATATGCGCCTGGGCCGCGCTTCCCTTGAGCAATTGATCGGCGATGGCACCCACGGCGCGGTGGCCGTCACTGCCCCAGGCCAGCGCATTGCCGGAAGCAAATGCGGCGCCCAGCGCCAGCACGCAAAGTAATTTTTTCATGTTCACCATTATTCCTTGCCCTGTGGCGTGGCTTTCGCCGGCTTCGGATACTGCTTGTTGATGTCGATCGGCTGTGCATACGCCGAGCTCCACGTCTGCTCATGCAGCGCGGCGATGCGCTGCGCCATGGCGTCGTTGCGCAGCACCACTTCCAGGTTGCGCGACAAGTCGAAATAGCCGCCCGCCCAGTTGCTCGTGCCGACCCAGGCCAGCTTGCCATCGATGCTCATGGTCTTGCTGTGAATCACGCGCGCAAATGGAATAAAGCCCGTCGAGGCCATGGGAATCGTCACGATGCGGATTTCCACGTTTGGCACCAGGGCCAGGCTTTTCAGGTAGGCGATGGCGGGCGCTTCCGTATTCCAGGCGGATACCATCAGCTTGATTTTCACGCCGCGCTGGGCGGCCGCGCGCACGGCGTTGTCGATCACGGCGTAGTACGGCCGCGTGCGGTTCGGGCCATACGACAGCGGTGCATAGTCGAGCAGCTGGATGCGCACTTCGCTTTGCGCTTGCGCCAGCAAGGCGGGCAAGCCCGTTTCCGAGTCGCCCACGCCGGCCGGGTTATACGCGTTCGGGCTGGCCAGCAGGAACGCGTTTTGCGCGTAATTGGCCGGTACGACTTTGCTGTTGAGCACTGTGGCGCGGCTGCCTTGCGACGTCAGCGCCTGGGCTTGCCAATCCTGCTCGAAAATCGCTTGCACCTGGCTGACCATGGCCGGCTCCGTGATCTTCAAGCCCGTCTCATGGATGTGCTCGAACGAGCGCCAGTCGAAATTCTGGCTGCCGATATACGCAACCTCGCCATCGACGGCCAGGTACTTCGCATGCACGATGCCGTTGCCCGTGATTTTATTGAAGTCGATGAGGCGCAAGTCCAGGTTCGGAATCGCCTTGATGCGGGCGATGGTCGCCGCTTCCGACAGGCCCACGCCCTTCTGGTCCAGCAGGAAGCGGATTTTCACGCCGCGCTGGCCGGCGGCCGTGAGGCTATCCAGCACCTTTTCAAAGGCCGTGCCCGGTTTGCTGACGGCATAGAACTGGGCGATGACGATTTCTTTCTTTGCCGAATCGAACAGCTCGCTCCACACGGCGACAGGCTCGCGCAGGTCGGGATTGGTCAAGCTCGTTTCCGCGGGCGAAGTGTGCACCAGCTCAAAGCCGGGTATCGTGAAATCGGCGTGGGCCGTGCCCGCGAACAGGGTAGTGACGAGCAGGGAAACAGATAAACGACGCATGGTTTTTCCTTGTAAAGTTATTTGACGCGCACGATGCGGCCCGCCGCCGTGGCGCTGCCTGCCGGCTTGCCGGCGCGCGCGCGGGCGATCAGGTAATCGCTGAAGGCGTCGATGTCGCGCACGCCCGTGTCCAGGCGGCGCTTGCCGGCCGCCAGCACGGTGAAGCGGTCGCCGCCACCGGCGAGGAAACTGTTGGCAGCGACTCTGTATTGTTGATTATCGTCAATAGGGCTGCCATTGAGCATGACGCTGCCCGGCAGCACGCGCTGGCCCTGGGGCCGCGTGCTGTCCCAGCGATATGTAAAACCTTCGGACACTTGCAGCAAATTACCCTCTTCCGCTTCGGCACCCGGCCATTGCTGCTCCAGCAGGGCACGAATTTGCGCACCGGACAGGCTGACGACGATCAGGGTATTGCCGAACGGTACGACGGCCTGGTTCTGCCCCACGTTCGTCATCAGGTCGGCGCCCGCTTCCAGGTCCTTGCGGATGCCGCCATTGTTCATCAGGCCGATTTGCGCGCCGGCGGCGCGCGCGCCGAACAGGGTGCTGTCGGCCACCAGGTCACCCAGCGCGGAAGCGCCGCTGCCCTTGGTGCTGCGGCCCACGTTCGGCACGGCGATGGCGGCCACGGGACGCGACAATTCGGCCGCACTGCGCTGCTTCACCGATTCCAGGTAAGAAGCCACGGCCGGGTCCGGCTCATACATGCCTGGCAACATGACGACATTTTGCGCGCTGGCATCGATCAGCGCATTCTTGACGGGATCGACCTTGAGCTTGATGCGCGTCAACATGTGTCCGCCCATCTGTGCTTGCGTCACCAGCCGGCCATCGACGCGGCACAGATAACCCTGGTGTGAATGGCCGCTGATGACCAATTGAATCGCCGGGTCGAGGCGCTTGACCACGTCGACCACTTCGCCCTTCAGCTGGCTGCAATCGGGCTGGTCGACGGCTTCGACCGTCTCGCCGCCCTGGTGCAGCAGCACGACGAAGACGCCCACGCCCTGCGCGCGCAACTGGGGCAAGGTGGCGTTGATGGCGTCCGCTTCATCGCCAAACTGCAGGCCGGCAATGCCGGCGGCCGTCACCACGGACGGCGTATCTTTCAGCACGGCGCCGATCAGGCCCACCTTGACGCCATGCGCCTCTTCGATGCGGTAGGCGGGCAGCAGCGACTTGCCCGTTTGCGTGTCGATCACATTGGCCGCCATATAGGTATAGCTGGCTCCCTTGAAGTCGGGCGTGAACTTGCACGCCTTGTCGGCGCGCGCGGATTCGCAGCCGCCGCGCTGCTGGCGCAGCAATTCCGCCTTGCCCTGGTCAAATTCGTGGTTGCCGACGGAACTGGCCTTCATGCCCAGCATGTTCATGGCCACGATGCTCGGTTCGTCCGCCCACAGCGCCGACATGGCGGGACTGGCGCCGACCAGGTCGCCATTGCCGACAAAAATCAGTTGCGCATCTTCGCGCCGCCACGCCTTCAACGCGCCGGACAGGGTATCGATACCGCCCGCCTGCACCGTCTTGCGCCCGGTATCGGCAGCGCTCGTGTAGGTGAATTTGCTGCGGTCGAGATTGCCGTGAAAATCGTTCAGGGCGACCAGATTGATATCGACGGGCGCCACGGAAGGCGTGAAAGGCGTGGTGCAGGCGGCCAGCAGCAAGGTCAGGGCCGCAGCAGCAGCGAGTGGTGTCAGATGATGTTTCATGGTCCCCACATAGTGATCAGTATTCAAAAAGTCTATCTCATCCGGGGGGCGCCGTGCGCCACCAGTCCGTACGAGTCCTATCGAAAAGCAAAACGTAAAACGAAAAAACGGCCGGTGTCGCCACCAGCCGTTCGGAACTTCAATCAAGCGTCGAGATTAGAACTCGTACTTGACCGTAGCCTGGATTGCCCATTGGGACTCACCCTTTTGTTGACGCACTGTGTAGTCATCTACCTTGTCACGCACTTGGTAGATGTAACGACCCGCGTCATCAAGACCGACAAAGTCAACAAAGCTGCGAGTTTGACCGCCAGCCGAGCGGAAAGCCATTTCATTGATACGGCCCCACTTGCGGTTGATCATGTTACCCACGTTGAAGAAGTCCATCGTGAACACGCCTTTGTTGCCTTTGAAGAAGCCTGGGACTTCCTGGCTGACGCGCATGTCGAAGCTGTTGGTCCATGGCGAGAAGCTGTCGTTACGCTTCACCACGCCGCCTTTCGAACTGCGCAGGTCGCCATTGGCATTGACAAACGACCAGAAACGGTCTTCGTTGGCATGGTTGTTCGCCGTATCGCCACGGAATACCACTTCGCCGGAACCCGGTTTCGATGGAATGTACATCAAATCATTGCCACTGACGCCGTCGCCGTTCAAGTCATTGTTGTATGTCCAGCTGTATGGTTTGCCCTTGCGACCTTCATAGAACAGGCCGAAGCTGGTCTTGTAGTTGTCGAAGAAGCGTTTCTGGAAGTTCAGCACAGCATTGAAGCGGTCTTTCACCAGGTAGCCGGAATTGGCGGCAACGTTCTCGTTCGGATTGAAAATCGAACGGGCGTTAAAGTTCGACGTCGATACCGACGAGGTCAGCGGCGACACTTCCGTTGCATCCGTGTAGGTATAGGCAACCGACCAGCCGAAGCCTTTGGTCATCGGCTGACTGACCGAGAGGGTCACCAGATTGCCTGCGCCCTTGTCCGTTTTCTCGGCAACCATCACGTTGTTGAACGATGGGTTCTTGAGTGCCTTGGCAACGATAGAACCTGTGCAACCTTTATTCGTGGCCGACAAGCCACCGGCTGCAGTCCAGCAATTCGTATTGTAACCACCAGCACCGTAGTACAACTCACGGCCGTCGCTACCGATACGCGTAGCCGCCCCCAAGTTCAGGTGTTGATAGTAAATCGCATCCTTGTTTTGCGTGCGCAGGTATTCCGCGCCAAAGACCAGGCCCATCCATGGCAATTCATGTTCGAAAGCCAGGTTGCCCTTCCAGATCGATGGCTGGCGCAGGTTCGGCGACAGGAAGTCCACGTTGGCTGCAGGGGCGGCATCGCTGAAGTTCGTCGGCTGCGCGTTCGGATCGGGATTGAACAGGCCACCTACGGTTGGGCAAGCCTTGAAGCCGCTGGTACCGCAACCTACGATACGGGTTGCCACGCCAGGATTGGCGAACGGATTCGACATCCAGACCGTCGCTGCAGCGCCCTGGAACAGGCCGAAGCCGCCGCGCAGTTGCGTAGGACGGGCGCTTTCAAACTTGTAGTTGAAGCCCACGCGTGGCTGCCACAGTGTCTGACCATCGATGGTTTGCGTATTGTTCAAGCCGAAACCGCCGCTTTGTACCTTGCCAGTCTGAGCGTTGCCAGCGACCAACGGTGCAGCCGCCGCAGCGTTATACAACGGACGATCACTGATGCCGGCCTTGTCGACACGCACGCCATACTGCACGGTCAATTGCTTGTTGACGGTCCATACATCTTGAGCGAAGAAGCCATAATTTTTCAGGCTGAAGTCAGCAATTGCGTTTTCCAGCGAGCTGCCTGGCAATGGTACTTGCACCTGATACGAGCTCGGGCGTCCAGTACGGAAGTTTTCCAGCACTGCTTGCTGATGCAAGGCAGCCGTCTGGCTGTTGCAGACGAAGTCATAAATATCCTTGCCGTCCTTGTCCTTGCCAGTTGGCTTCAAGAACGAATAGGCTACGTTATTGATGCAACCAAACGTATAGTTGCCGTTGACGTTTTGCAGGAAAGCATTGTAGACATCGTTCTTGCTGAAGTCGGTACCAAACTTGACTTCATGATCGCCCAAGGCCCAGTTGGCACCCAGATAAGCATCTTTGGTCTTGGTACGTAAAACGTTGAACTGGTACGACTGGTCGGTGCCGAAGTTCAGGTAGCGGCTGTTGGTCGAAATACCTGCAGGTGATCCTGGCGGCAGCGCGCCCGAAAATTGCAGTGCCATAGTTGGCAGGTTGGAGTTGTTCTTCGGCAGACTTTCGTAATCGCGCGACGACACCTTGAACTCCGTCGAAAAATTCGGTGTCCAGTCGGCAAACCACTGGCCAACGATGGTCTCGATCGACTTGTTCTGCGAACGCCAGGCCGAGTTCAGGGCGATGCCGCTAGCCGTTACGCCTGTAAACATCGGCTCGGACTGATCGGTTTTGGAATAACGAACCATCGCGCGATGGTTGTCGTTGATATTCCAGTCCAGTTTCAGCAAGATATCATCTACCGTCAACTTTGTGCCCGCAGGAACATTCGTCGTGCCGATAGGCATTTTGTAGACGTTTTGTGCGATCGCCTGCGCTTCAGTGATTGCCGATTCGGTAACGCCGACGTTCGTCATCGGGCTGCCCAGCGGGCCAAAGTTTGGCGCCGTACGGGTGCTTTCCAGCTTTTCCTTGTTAGCGAAGAAGAACAGCTTATCCTGGATCAACGGGCCGCCGACGGAAATGCCCTTGGTCGTTTCGCGGAACGGCGCTGGTGCGTAATAGCTGTCCTTGACGTTGTCGTAGCGGTCACCGGCCATGCTGTCATTACGGAACACATAGTAGACGCTACCCTTGACATCATTGGTACCGGACTTGGTCACGGCATTGATATTGGCGCCGGTATAGCCTTTTTGCGTTACGTCGTAGTTTGCGACGTTCACTTGCACGGACTGGATCGCATCGATCGAAATCGGCTGCTTGGCAGTCGGGCTGCCGTTCGATTCCAGGCCAAAGGTATCGTTCACGGCCACGCCATCGATGGTCATCGAGTTGTAGCGCGAGTTTTGGCCGGCAACGGACAATTCGCCGCGCTCTTTGTCGGTTTGCGAAACACGCGGGTCGGAACGGGCGTAATCTTGCAGATTGCGCTGGATCGAGGCCTGCATGGCCAATTCGTTCGCGCCAATGTTGGTGCCCGCACCCATATTGCTGCGGTTAAAGATCTGAGCGCGTGCGCCCGTGCCCGTGACGTTCACGGTTTGCATCTGGGCGCCCAGGGTGGCGTCCACGTTGGCCGTTTCCGCCAACTGCACGTACACGCCTTCGCGTTTTTCCACTTCACCATTCTTGGTGATGGTGATGGTGTATGGACCGCCGGCACGCAAGCCGCGCGCGACGTAGCGGCCTTCCGCATCGGTCGTCACGTTGCTGACGGAACCCGATTCGGTATGAACGATGGTAACGGTGGCGCCAGCTGCCGGCTTGCCGTCATTGGCCGAGATACGGCCGCCGATGGAAGACGTAGTGTTCTGTGCGAACGATGGTGCCGCCGCCAGTGCAATAGACAGGCTGAACGCGATTTGCGTTAGCCGAAGTCGCTTGTGATTGATCATCTTTAACCCCAGAAAAGACTATTATTTTTTGAAAATCCTGGATTGCACCACTGCCCGGCTGCGCCGCACAGCAACACAAACACAAGATCTCCTCTTTACGATGCTGCAACTGTTACGCCGGCTGGACTGGCTGCGGTCCTGACTAGACCATCACAAAACGCCGTTCCACACATCACAGCTA
This sequence comes from Janthinobacterium sp. TND4EL3, assembly GCF_900156175.1. Classification (GTDB taxonomy): domain Bacteria; phylum Pseudomonadota; class Gammaproteobacteria; order Burkholderiales; family Burkholderiaceae_D; genus Janthinobacterium. The sequence continues at coordinate 10,107 of NZ_FTMV01000010.1, read as the reverse complement.
TCTCTATTCAGACAATAACGGCGGAAAAAACTACAACCGATCCGTAAGACCCAGGGCGCTAGCACCTGTGTCATTCACCCGACATGCTGACCCGGCTAACATGGCAAGCCGCGAGTGTAATTGTTAAATATTTCAAGACTGTGACACGGCGGCAAAATGCAGAGGAATGTCGTCATTTAACTGTGCGACTGTTTGTTTCACTCTGCATCTCACCTTTATTTACTGCAAATACCCATCTTCATACGCTATCAGCGCTATCGATTGTGACTTTTTAATATCACATTCATCCCACTATGCATCATCAAAAAATGGATGACAAATACGTTTTTTTTTACATATTTATATATTTTAAGTATAAATAGCATGGGGTAAGCGGCTGGATTGATATCGTGCCGACAGCGTCCGGGCTTATGGCGCGAGATTATAAATGAGCAATATGTACTTGAAATTGATTCATCCACGAAATTGGATAAAGTAGTGCATCTGCCGTTAATTGTGTCGCATGGCCGCCACAAAATTAACAAAACAACAGCAAGAGGATTGGAGAGGGAAAATGAAAAACGGCCGGAAGAACCGGCCGCCTTGAGAGTATCAGTTATTAACGTCGCGCAACTTACGGTTTGATGCGCTTGTTCCCCTGGTCGGCAGCGGCAATCTGCGCTTCAAAACGGGCGAAACGGGAATCGAGCGCTTTCAGCAGACGCTGCTTGTCCGCTTCCGCCAGGAAGGAATAGCGCAAGCTGTTATACGACAGCTTTTTGATTTCCGCATAATCGGTCTTGTACTGGCTGGCAAACAGCACGTACTCGTTCGACAAGGTATTGCGCGATACGCCGGCATCGTCGGTGGAAATCACGAAGGGCACACCGTACTTGCGGTACAGGGTAATCGGATGGGCCTGGCCCTTGATGCCGAGGATGTAATCATTGCTGGTCAGGTTCACTTCCACGGGAATATTGCGTTCGCGCATCTTCTGCATGGTCCCCAGCGCATTATTTTCGTAAGCGATATCCATGCCGTGGCCGATGCGGTTGGCGCCAGCCACGTCGACGGCTTCGGCGATATGGAAAGCCATGCCTTCCGGCGGCACCATGCCCAGCGCCAGTTCACCGGCGTGCAGGGCGATCTTGACGTTCGGATATTTCGTCTTGAGGAACTTGAACATTTCCATGTGCAGGCTGTAGTCGCGCATCGACACATTCACGCTTTCCTGGCCCACGATATTCACGCCCACCACCAGCGGATTCAGGCTGGCCGCCTTGAAGGCCGCCACCATCGAAGAGAACACCTGTGATGGCGACAGGAAGCGCAGCACATACGCCTGGTAGCGCATGGTGAAGTGCGCATCGTCGATGCCGGCACTGCTGGCGTTCACGTTATCGTTATACGCCGCGATGCTTTTCTGAAAAACCGCATCCTGTTCCAGGCTTTGTGTCCAGTTGGCCAGCAGTGCTTGCAAGGCAGCTGGCGGCAAGCCGGATGCCAGCACCTGCTGGTCGAATTGCGCGTTTTGCACGAATGGCGACAACTCGAAAATCGTCTCGATATAGCTGAGGTTTTCCGCAATGGCGCGCTGCTTCAGGGTTTTCAGGCCATCGGCCGTATTCGTCGAAGCGACGGGACCGAAATAGCCAAAGGTATCAAAGAAGGTACGGTCCGGCGGCGTCTGGATGGCGCCGTGGTTGTAGAAATCCTTGGTCGACCAGCGCTGCAGCAATTCCGCGTACAGGCCCGCATCGGCAAACACTTCCGTGGACGACAGGCAGCTGCGCTGGCCGGCCGGCTTGGCGCGTTCGGCCGCGACGACATCCTTGTTGCTCTCGATGCGGTAGCTCGTCTTGTTGACGCAATAGTTTTCCTTGTCGACCCAGTCGAGGAATTGCTCGGCGTAGATGGCACCCGAGTAATGGTGATGCAGGTCGCCGCCCTTGGGCATCATGGAAAAGAACAGGCTCAACTCGGCTGTCTTGGGCTGCGCGCCGGACACCAACGCGGCAAAATGGCGCGCGGTGGCCGCTTCGTTGGAAGACGGGCTGGCGGCATGGGCCGTTGCGGTCAGTGTCAGCGCGGCGGCAAGCGCCAGGCCAGTGAGTTTTATTTGCATTCGCATTCTCGCTCAGGAAAATTCGTGTTGAACAACGGGTAGGTCAGCCCTGCCCCCGCACATGCACGCGCTGCCCGCCCGAATACGTGGCGGCCACAGCGCGGTCATCCCCCAGCAGCGCAAAGGCGAACAGCAATTCCTCCAGGCTCTGGCAGGCGGCCGTGCGGCGCTCGAGCAGCGGCGTCGATTTTTTATCGAGCACGATAAAATCGGCTTCCGTGCCCGCCGTGAAATTGCCCAGAATGCCCTCCAGTTGCATGGCGCGCGCGGCGCCCAGGGTCGCCAGGTAAAACATGCGCAAGGCAGGCAGGTAGCTGCCTTTCAAGCGTGCTACTTTATAGGCTTCGTTCATGGTTTGCAACATGGAGAACGAGGTGCCGCCGCCCACATCCGTCGCCAGCGACAGCAGCACGCGCGCCGCATCGGCCCGCTCGAAATCGAACAGGCCGCTGCCCAGGAACAGGTTGGACGTAGGACAAACAGCGGCCGCCGAGGACGTCTCCGCCATGCGCGCGCGGTCGCGCTCATCGAGCCAGACGCAATGGCCGAACATGGCGCGCGGGCGCAGCATGCCGTACTGGTCATACACGTCTAGGTAGCTGCGCGCCTGCGGATGCAGTTCGCGCACCCAGCGGCACTCATCCTCGTTTTCGGACACGTGCGTCTGCAGATAGGTATCCGGATAAGCGCGCGCCAGCTCGCCCGCCAGGTGCATCTGTTCATTCGTCGACGTGGGCACGAAACGGGGCGTGATCGCATACAGCGAGCGGCCATGCTTGTGCCAGCGCTGGATCAGCTCTTCGCTTTCGCGCGCGCCCGACTCGGCCGTGTCGCGCAGGAACTCGGGACAATTGCGGTCCATCATGACCTTGCCCGCCACCATGCGCAAGCCGCGCGCCTCGCTGGCGCCGAAGAAGGCATCGACCGATTGCGGATGCACGCTGCCATACACCATGGCCGTCGTGGTGCCACAGCGCAGCAGTTCATCGAGGAAAAACTCGGCGACATCGCGCGCATGCGCCGGATCCTCGAACGCCCGCTCGGTGGGGAAGGTATAGGTTTCCAGCCACGGCAGCAAGCCCGGCGCGGGCGAAGCGATCATTTCCGTCTGCGGGAAATGCAGGTGGGTATCGATAAAGCCCGGCACGATCAGCTTGCCCCGGTAATCGACAATCTCAGCGCCTGGCGGCAAGGTTGCCAGCAGTTGCGCATGATCGCCCGCTGCCACGACCTTGCCATCGGCCACGATCAGCAAGCCATCCGCATGCCAGGCATGGGCTTGCTCGCTGAAGGCGGGATCGGCGTGGAAGTGCAGCAAGCTGGCACGGTAGGCTTGCAAGGTGGCAGGAACAATTGGCATGACGTCTTTCTATAGAGGATGAATGACCGCGCGCTGCTTGCGTCGCGGCGGCGCGCTGGCAGTGACCAGCCGCGGCGGTGCGGCCAGGGCCGCGCTGGCGGCCTCCTCCCACACCATGAGTAATTGACAGGCAACGGAGGCGGCGATCACGGCCGGCACCTTGCTCCGGATGCCAGGCATGCCGATCGGACACACCATGGCGGCAATGCGCTCGGCCAGTACGCCGCGCGCCTGCAGGCGGTGCTCGAATTGCTTGCGTTTCGTCTGCGAACCGATCAGACCGAACCAGCCCGCATCCTCGCGCCCCATGATGGCTTGCGTCAGGCGTTGATCCAGCGCATGGCTATGCGTCATGACGAGGAAGCTGCCGCCCGGCGGCGCCATGGCGACAAATTCCTCCGGCGTGTCGGTGGCGGCGATGCGCACATTATCCGGTAGTTGCGCGGGAAACATGTCTTCGCGTTCATCGACCCAGGTGACATTGCAGGGCAAGTGGGCCAGTGCGCGCACGATGGCTGCGCCCACGTGGCCGGCGCCGAACAGTGTCAGGTGCGCGCGCGGCGCCAGACAGGGGTCGACCAGCCAGCGCCGCCCATCGCTGCCCTGCGCGACATGGGTTGCGCGTTCGCGTGAGAACGTGTCGGGCACCTGCGCCGCCGTCCCGGCAATCAGGCTGCCAGCCGCATCGAACAGGGCCGAGACGGGTTCGCCGTCGAGCGCCGTCACCCGCCAGCTGTCTTGCTGGCGCCGTTCGCGCAAGGCAGCCAGCAATTCTCTCAGACCGGCATCGACATATTCAAAAGCCAGGTGGACGACGCCGCCACAGCATTGGCCCAGGCTGGGACCGAGTGCAAAACGCTCGAGCCGTGCATGCGTGTCCCCTGTCGCCAGCATGGTCTTGGCGATTTCCACGGCGCGCAATTCCAGGTGGCCGCCGCCGATGGTGTCGGCCTGGCCATCGAGGGTGACGCGCATCTTCGCCCCCGCCTCGCGCGGCCCGGAACCTTCGACCAAGGCAACCGTCACCAGCACGGATGCCTGCGTGTCATTGTCGAGTGCCGTCAACCAGTCGCTCATCGTCTGCTCCTATGCACCGGCACGCGCCGCTTGCACGGCCATGACCGCCTTGAGGATTTCCTCGCTGGTGGCAGGGGCATTCAGTGGTGGCTGTACGGCGTGATGGCCCACGCTGGAAATGGCGTCGCGGATGGCAAAGAACACGGAAAACGGCAACAGCAGCGGCGGCTCGCCCACGGCCTTGGAACGGTGGATGCTGTCTTCCACGTTGCGGTTCTGGAACAGTTTCACACGGAAATCTTCGGGACAATCGGAAATGCCGGGAATCTTGTACGTCGACGGCGCATGCGTCATCAGCTTGCCCGCCCCATTCCACCACAGCTGCTCCGTCGTCAGCCAGCCCATGCCCTGGATAAACGCCCCTTCCACTTGACCCAGATCAATCGCGGGATTCAATGACTGGCCTGCGTCGTACAAGGCATCCGCGCGCAGCAGTTTCCACTCGCCCGTCAAGGTATCGACCACCACTTCGGCCACGGCCGCGCCATAGGCGTAATACGAAAACGGATGCCCCGTCATCGTCTTCGCATCCCACGACAGGCCGGGCGTGGCATAGAAGCCGTCCGACCACAGTTGCACCCGCGCCAGATACGCCTTCTGCACCAATTCGGCAAACGGCACGACGTGACCATTGACGTGGATGTGCTTGTCGAAGAAGCGCACGCCAGCCGTTTCGCCGCCGTACAGTTTGACCGCGTAATCGGCCAGGCGTTCACGGATCTGGCGTGCCGCATCCTGCGCCGCCTTGCCGTTGAGGTCCGCGCCGGTGGACGCTGCCGTGGCCGACGTGTTCGCCACCTTGCTGGTGTCGGTGGCCGTGGCCCGCACGCATTCGAGGTCCAGTCCCAGCTCGTGCGCCACCACCTGCATGACCTTGGTATTGATGCCCTGCCCCATTTCCGTGCCGCCATGATTGACCAGCACGGAGCCATCCACGTACACGTGGACCAAGGCACCTGCCTGGTTCAGATGCGTGACGTTGAAGGCGATGCCGAATTTCAAGGGCGTGAATGCCAGCCCCTTCTTCAGCACGGGGCTGGCTTCGTTGAAGGCATCGATGGCGCGGCGGCGCGCCCGGTAATCGCTGCTCTCTTCCAGTTCGGCAACGAGCTCATGGATCACGTTGTCGACGATGGTCTGGCCATACGGCGTGACATTGCGCCCTTCCGCATCGTTGCGGCCATAGAAATTGAGCAGGCGGATATCGAGCGCGTCGCGTTGTAAATGGCGGGCGATTTCATCGATCACGTATTCGATGGCAATGGCGCCCTGCGGCCCGCCAAAGCCCCGGAAAGCCGTGTTCGACTGGGTATTCGTCTTGCCGCAGGCGGCGCGGATGTCCACGTCGGACAAATAATAGGTGTTGTCGAAGTGGCAGACGGCGCGCGTGGCGACGGGACCGGACAGGTCGGCCGAGTACCCGGCGCGCGTGGTCATGTCGACCCTGGCGGCCAAGATCTTGCCGTCGTCGTCGTAGCCGACCTCGTATTCATAGTAAAAACAGTGGCGCTTGCCCGTCACCAGCATGTCGTCGTCGCGGTCGGCGCGCAATTTGACGGGCCGTTTCAGTTTCGCTGCTGCAATCGATGCGGCCGCCGCCCACAGGGCCGACTGCGACTCCTTGCCACCGAAACCGCCGCCCATGCGCCGGCATTCGACGGTGATGTTGTGCGAATGCACGCCCAGCGCATGCGCCACCACGTGCTGCATCTCGCTCGGATGCTGGGTCGAACACAGCACCAGCATGCCCTGCGCTTCTTTCGGGATGGCGTAGGAAATCTGTCCTTCCAGATAAAACTGTTCCTGGCCGCCCACATACAGCTGGCCCTTGACCACATGCGGCGCTTTCTCGAACGCGGCCTGATAGTTGCCACGCGTCAGTTGCATGGGCGGCAGCACGTACGATTGCGCCGCCTTGGCCGCCTGCGGCGTCATGATGGCGGGCAATTCGTCATAGCTCACTTGCGCCAGGCGGGCGGCGCGGCGCGCATGATCGTACGTATCGGCCACGACAATAAAAATGGGCTGGCCCACATATTGCACCAGCTCCGCAGCCAGGATGGGATCGTCATGGATGATGGGACCGCAATCATTGGTGCCAGGAATGTCCTGCGCCGTGTAGACGGCGACAACACCGGCAGCGGCGCGCACGGCGGAGATATCCATGGCGGTAATGCGCGCGTGCGGCTTTTGCGACAGGCCCAGTGCCGCGTGCAAGGTGCCTTGCAATTCGGCGATATCGTCCGTATAGGTGGCTTGCCCAAGCACATGTAGTTGCGCCGATTCATGCGGGCTGGGCTTGCCCACGGCGCTCCAGGCGGCCGCTTGCAGTTCGGGCGTGGCAGGATGGTTCATGCTGGTCCTTTCAGGCGCGGCAAGCGTAGGCGTTGAGGGACGTCGGGGGCAATGGCGCACCGGGACGCGTTTCCAGCCAGAAGCGACGCAACAGGTTTTGCGCCGTCGTCATGCGGTAGCTGTTCGACGCGCGCATGTCGGACAGGGGCGCGTAATCGTCGGCCAGCAAGCGCATGGCGATGCGTAAATTGTCTTCCGTCCACGCCTGTCCACGCAGAAACGCTTCCGTTTGCGCAGCACGCTGCGGCGTGGCCGCCATGCCGCCGAAGGCGATGCGCGCGTCCACGATGCGCTCGCCATCGAGTTCAAAGGCGAACGCGGCGCACACGGCCGAGATATCCTGGTCAAAGCGCTTGGCCAGTTTATATGTGCGGAATTGCACCTCGGCACGGGGCAAGGGCACGCGCACGGCTTCGACGAATTCGCCGGGCTGCATATCTTTCTTTTGGTAACCCAGATAGAACTTTTCAAGCGGCATGATCCGCTGTCCGGCCGGGCCGCGCAGCACGATATCGCTGCCCAGCGCAATCAGCCACGGCATCGAGTCGCCGATGGGCGAACCATTCGCCACATTGCCGCCCAAAGTACCGGCGTTGCGGATCGGCAAGGAAGCAAAACGCTGCCACAGTTCCGACAACTCGTCCGGATAATGCCGGCACAGCGCCGCATACGCTTCGTTCAGGCTGGCGCCTGCACCGATGTGAAGTTTGCCACCGTCCACGGCGATGATTTTCAGGGCGGCCACGTTGCCAAGATAAATGATGTCGCCCAGGTCGCGTAGTTGCTTGGTCACCCACAAGCCGATATCGGTGGAACCGGCCAGCAGGCAGGCCTGCGGCTTTTCCGCGCGCAACGCCACCAGTTCCTCGATGCTGCGCGGCGCGTGGAAGTGCTGGCCGCCGTGTTCATAGGTTGTCACGCTGGCGCGCTGCAGCGTCTTCAATTGCACCTTCAAGGCATCGCGATCGAACGTGACGTGCGGCAATTCGCCCATGCGCCTGGCAGCGTCGATGATGGGCCGGTAACCGGTGCAGCGGCACAGATTGCCGGACAGCGTATCGTCGATTTCGCAGCGCGTGGGCGTGGCGCCGTTTTTCTCCAGGTACATTCCCCACAAAGACATGACGAAGCCGGGCGTGCAAAAACCGCATTGGGAACCGTGGCATTCGACCATCGCCTGTTGCACCGGATGCAGGGCGCCGTCGGGCTGTTGCAAGTCTTCCACGGAAAACAGCGCTTTGCCATCGAGGGTGGGCGTGAGCTGGATGCAGGCGTTGACGGCCTTCATTTCCACCTGTCCATCCACCAGGCTGCCGATGACGACTGTGCAGGCGCCGCAATCGCCTTCGGCGCAGCCTTCCTTGGTGCCCGTGCAATGCAAATCCTCGCGCAGGTGCTGCAACACAGTCTGCGTAGGGGCGGCGTTGCGTACTTCCTGTACGGCACCACGGTAGTAAAAACGGATCGGTTCTGACATGCTGGCCTCGGTATAGTCCCAGTATAGGAGATTAACACCGGCATATGAGACAACTATATGCAAAGACTGATTTTACTTATCACCCAATATCAATACCCATCAGATAGTATAGGGATGCGTCGCATGCCAGTGTTCGGCGATATCGATGCGGCGCGTGATCCACACCTGCTCATGGCCCTGCACATAGTCGAGGAAGCGCGCCAGTGCGGCCGCGCGGCCAGGCCGCCCCACCAGGCGGCAATGCAGGCCGATGGACAGCATCTTCGGCTGGTTCAGGCCGTTCGGGTCGCCTTCCGCATACAGCACATCGAAGGCATCTTTCAAATAATCGAAAAACTGCGTGCCCGAGTTAAATCCTTGCATGGCAGCAAAGCGCATGTCGTTCGTATCCAGGGTGTAGGGCACGATCAACTGCGGCTGCACGGCCGGCATGCCGGCCGCATCCGTGTACGCCACCTTTTCCCAGAATGGCAGGTCATCGCCGTAATAATCGGCGTCGTAGCGGAAGCCGCCATGCTCGACCACCAGTTTGCGCGTATTGGGCGAATCGCGCCCCGTGTACCAGCCTTGCGGGGCGGCCCCCGTCAATTCACGGATGATCTGCACGGCTTCGTGCATGTGTGCGCGCTCCGTCGCTTCATCCATGTTTTGATAGGAAATCCAGCGCAAGCCATGACAGGCGATTTCATGGCCCAGTTCCTGGAAGGCGGCCACCGCCTCGGGATTGCGCTTCAGGGCCATCGAGACGCCAAACACGGTCAGCGGCAGGCGCCGCTCCTCGAACATGCGCAGCAAGCGCCAGAGTCCGGCGCGCGAACCGTATTCATAAATCGACTCCATGCTCAGGTGCCGCGCAGGAAAAGCGGCGGCGCCAATCATTTCCGATAAAAACGTTTCCGAGGCAGCATCGCCATGCAGCACGCTGTTTTCCGCCCCTTCCTCGTAATTGAGCACGAATTGCAGGGCGATGCGGGCTTGGCCCGGCCATTGCGGATGGGGTGGCGTGCGGCCATAGCCAATCAGGTCGCGCGGATAATTTTCATAAGTGCTCATGCGGTGGCTCGCCTATAGGAGACAATGTTGGTTATACGCCCAATCATATAGCCAGGTGCTGACGCAGGTATATGATTTGCACGATAAGCACATTCACTCACCCTATATACAGGATAGCAAATGGGAAAACTCAGCACGCATGTACTCGATATCGCCCATGGCAGGCCGGGAGCCGGCGTCAAGGTCGCCCTGTTTTCAGTCGCGCCGGAAGGAAAAGTGTTGTTGAAGATGGATATGACCAACAGCGACGGGCGGTGCAGTTCACCGTTGCTGGAAGGCGACAGCATGAAAGCAGGCCAGTATGAGCTGGTGTTCAACACAGGCGACTATTTCGCCGCCCAAGGCGTGGAGCTGCCCTCGCCCCGCTTCATCGACCTGGTCACGCTGGCGTTCGGCATTGCCCATACCGACGAGAACTACCATGTGCCGCTGGTGGTGTCGCCGTGGTCGTATTCGACTTATCGCGGGAGTTAAGCGACGTTCAACGACAAAGGCAGCGCGCAGCGCTGCCTTTTTTTCGTCCGCCGGCTTTACAGCTCAAACCGCCAGACGAAAAAAAACCCGACCATTGCTGATCGGGTTTTTTTCTAGGTGAAACAGCCGGGGGCTGTTTCACCAAATAACAAGCCTGACGATAACCTACTTTCACACTGGTTGCAGCACTATCATCGGCGCAAAGTT
>NZ_FTMV01000044.1 GCF_900156175.1 Janthinobacterium sp. TND4EL3 | reverse complement strand
GTAGGACTGGCCAGAACCACCAAAGTGGCCACCCCACTTCAGCTCATCCTCTTTACGTCTGAGATCGAACCACACGCGCCACGCATCGCCTGTTCTCATCCGAATACCCCCAGCAACGACCAAGGGCCATTCTTGCTTGGATGCAATGCGGCGACGTTGACACTGCGCAATGAGAGGCAAACAGGGGAAGCGGAAAAAGTAGTACGTTAAGGACGTTGCGCAAACGATCCTTCGCGCACGAACAACGTGTTTGATCGCTCACCGGTTCTGCCAGGCGCCTGGTGAGCGTTCTCGTAGCTGCCTGATCCAACGACGAGATCGGGTCCGACCTGGCTATCCCCTGCCCTGCAGAGACTCCTACCGCGCTCAAGCCAAAGGTTGTCCGAGCTTCGGAGCATTCGCACAGGGTATTATTGGAAGGGAAGAAATATTCATCAAATTATCCAAGGGAACGAAGGAATGAAGGTTTATCTCGATGATGAGCGAAGTACACCGGAGGGTTGGACCCGTGTATATTGGCCTGACGAGGCAGTAGCACTACTTGCCGCCGGCGAGGTTGCCGAGATTAGTCTTGACCATGATCTTGGGGATGACGAGCGCGGCACCGGCTATGACGTCATTCTGTGGATCGAGGAAGCGGTCGCGTTGCGCGGTTTTAGTCCTCCAATTATCTTCGTTCATTCGGCCAACAGCTCCGCACGTGAGAAGATGGAGGCAGGAATCGCTGCGATCCGCCGGTTGGCTACCGGACACAAAGTCAGTTAACGGCCAGGTACGACGGCGGAAGCGGACGGTGCCATTGGGGCAAAACGCCATCGGTAGCTTAGGCTCACCTGATCCATGGTTTTGGGATGATGAAAAAACGATGGATCGTGTTAGAGCCCGGGGGTCCTGCCAGGCACCAGGGCTGCGATCCCGTAGCTGCCTGATCCAACGACGAGATCGGGTCTGGCCCGTGCATCTCCCCTGCCCTGCAGAGACTCCTACCGCGCTCAATCCAAAGGTTGTCCGAGCTTCGGAGCATTCGCACAGGGTATTATTGGAAGGGAAGAAATATTCATCAAATTATCCAAGGGAACGAAGGAATGAAGGTTTATCTCGATGATGAGCGAAATACGCCGGAGGGTTGGACCCGAGTATATTGGCCTGACGAGGCAGTAGCACTACTTGCCGCCGGCGAGGTTGCCGAGATTAGTCTTGACCATGATCTTGGGGATGACGAGCGCGGCACCGGCTATGACGTCATTCTGTGGATTGAGGAAGCGGTCGCGTTGCGCGGTTTTAGTCCTCCAATTATCTTCGTTCATTCGGCCAACAGCTCCGCACGTGAGAAGATGGAGGCAGGAATCGCGGCGATCCGCCGGTTGGCCACCGGACACAAAGTCAGTTAACGGCCAGGTACGACGGCGGAAGCGGACGGTGCCATTGGGGCAAAACGCTATCGGTCACTCGGACTCTCCTGATCAATGGTTCTTGAAAGGCGAAAAACTGATAAATCGTGTCAGGGGCCCGGGTGCGCTGCCATGCTCCTGGTGTTCGATCCCGTAGCTGCCTGATCCAACGACGAGATCGGGTTTTGGTCTATCTCCCCTGCCCTGCAGAGACTCCTACCACTCACTAGCAAAAGCTACTTGAGCTTCGGTGAAGTTCTCCATGCACGCTTCCGTGGCTAAACCTCAACGTCAATCCCGGGTTTCGCGGGGCGCGGCTCCATCGATTCGGGTTCTCTTTCGCATCATTTCCACTCTGCAACGAAGCATTTAAGTTAAAGTGTTGCGTTGAACGATTGAGTCCACAGCCAAGAGCGGACCTTCAGTTATGGATGTGAAAGGGAAAGATAGATGGCAGTGCAAACGAAAACTCCTCAAGAGAAAAAGTGCCTCAGCTACGAGAAAGACCGCCGCAACACGTATGGTGAAAACAGCAAGGCCTCACGCAAAGGCATCCCGCTAGCTAAAGCACGAGCGAACCGTTCAGAGCGGCATGCGCAGAATCACGTTCTCGCGACAGCAGTTGGTGTTGAGAACAGCGACGCCATGGCTGCTGTTGAAAATCTTGTCCGGAGTACGGAACCTCGAGACTGGCGTAAGTTCCCGGACACTTCCCTGGGTGAAGTCTTGGACCGGAAAGCTAACAAGTAACAGTCGTCCGCTTCGGGGCGGATGCAGCCTGTCGAGCGAGCCTAAGGAATTTTCCGTTTGACAATCTGATATGTTGAGGCGAGCGGCCGGGTTCGGCCAGAAGCAGTCATTTTCATCAGCTAGTTTTCCAAGGACATGATGTGTTATTCGAAGTCGAGAAAAAGCAGCCGAAACAAGACCCAACAGCTGCTCAAGTAAGTTCACAGATTGCGAAGTTGCGCTCATACGGCCCATCATCTTTTGCATCGTTGACCGATGAGCTTGGGAATTATCTTCAAGTGGCAGGAGGTGGCCTTACCTGCCTACTTGAAAAACGTACTGTAGTTGATGGAAAGCACTTCCGCGCGTATCTTGAGACGCCGAGCGGCATACATCCAGATGGTACTATCCTCGCCTTCAGCGGCGGCCAGGTAAGGCTTCGAGCCGACGAATGGCTATCAGCTCCGTTGGTTACTCAATATTTCACCGCGTTCTTGCACGGTAACGAGCTCCCGCACAGTATCAGGTGGCGAGAAATCACGTCTTTACTCAGCAGTTGAAGGACCACTTCGGGGCGGTAGCGGACGGTGCCGTTGAACCGCTGCCAGTAGCTCAGCCTCTCCTGATCCTTGGTTCTTGAAAGATGAAAAAACGGTGGATCCGGTTAGGAGCCTGGATGTCCTGCTAGGCACCTAGTGTGCGATCTCGTAGCTGCCTGATCGAACGACGATATCGGGTCTGGCCTATCTATCTCCCCTGCCCAGCAAAAACTCCTACCGCGCTCTAGCAAAAGCAGGCCTTCCCTAGCAATAACTGCCGGCGAAGGATGGTTTATCCGATCGGGCCAGCAGAGCGCCTGCTTGTACGCGCTATAGCGGCACAGTTGGCTACGATAACTAGCCCGTCTTCTGCTTCGTGAGCTCGGCCAGATCGGGGGCTTTGCGCGCTGGCGGTGGAATTGCGATCACGGTTGACGCGACATGGCACCTGACGGTGTCACGCCAAAACAGAAGCTTGCCATGGTCGCTTAACCGCTACTTTTAGCACGATCTAAAATGGGGGGATTACCAGCTCAACGAGTTTGCGTCATGGGAAAAGGGTTGCATTGCCAGAGTGTATAATTTTGGCTCAAGCAAACCAAAGACTCTCACTATGGCATTCATTCCGCTCAACCGGAATTTTCACCGCTGTGAATACCAATCACAATTACCTAAAAATCAGGTTACTTAAGCTGATATAACTATGGAAAATTCACTCCTCTTTACCACATTTGTGTCTCAAATATTCGGCGAGCTGTATGAGAGCTTTCCTATTGCGAAGGCTCTTCCAGAGAAAGAAATTATCGAAAGCGTCGAAAGCCGCGATGAGTTTTGGAGGGTTTCGCGGGAGCTTTCAAGTGTTACAGACCTTGTGGAAATTTTGGAAGTCTCGGGACAACTGACGCCTGAAATGAGAGTTCGAGCAAGCGAGAAACAAAAAGCTGCTACCTCCCAGCTTAAGGAATTTGAGCAAAGGCGCCGCCGCGTAGTCGATGTTTACCAGGGAACGGTAGTTTTCCTCGTTGAGGAGGGATTTATCCGAACAATGAACCAAGGGCGCTACCAGTTAACACTGAAAGGCTTTACGCATTTGAACAGGAGCTTCTCTCAAGGCAGCATTGGCGCTGGTCCAACACTGATTGATAAACTTCTGGATGCACTTCGACCGGAGCATTTCTCCGGTGCTGTCACAGCGGGAACCCTTTCTAATTTGATTTCCAAAGTGCTTGGACCGTAAAGAACAGTCTGGCGGCTAATGGGTATCGTTAAAAAATTCATCGTGCTCGTTGTCGAGGCGTTCAAGCTGTTTTTCCCTGTCAGACTGAGTTTCCTCTTCAGTAGTTGGCCGCTGAACTGCGACGACCAGCGAACTGTCGACCATTCGGACGGCATCAATTAAGGCGCGGAGATGCTTCGTGGTTTCAGCGTGTGAACCGATATAACCGGACTGCAGTAGGCCGAAGAAAGTGGACTGGCGAAGATAGTTTCCTTCCAGCGCCTGGTAGCCGATTTTTAGCTTTCCGGCCCTTCCGCTAAATTTCGAGTTTTGGAGCAGGTGTTTGAAATGACGCAGAGGAAGTAGGACGTTTCCGGTTGACTTTTCTCCATAGCGCCTCGCAAACTTGAAGTAAAAAGCATCTGAGCAGAGACGGAATTCTGAAGAGCGTTGATTTGGCGCCGCGAATTTTTCCATCGCTGCCAGTTGCTTTTGCAAGTGTTTATCTTCGCGATACACCCAGTCCTTTACTTCGTCAGCGCCATGCGGCTCAAGCATTTTGTACTGAACCATAACTGCATTTTCATGGAACGTATTTAAGTAAATTAGGTCTACGCCAAACGCTTCCTCAAGTCGACGGCGGTTAGCAGTGTAGACTTCAAGTGTTTGTCCACCTTTTCTAAATGTAGCTACCCCGGAGATGTCGCTGGACAGAAGTTCATAGCCAGGAACCACTCTCGCGTCATGTTCAATGACGGCGTCCTCCATTATTCTCAGGTTGGCCAGGACAGAATCTGACTGTTTCGAGACTCTTAACTGTGTTGCAAGTGCATCAGCTTCCAATCCGAATGCATGCAAAGCCATTTGCAACGCGTCTATCTCCTGCGCGTCGATGCTATTCTCGACTGGCTTGCGAAGCCCTAACATTACACTTCGTAACGCCCAATGATTTGCCTCGTCGCTTGCAACCGCTTGCAATATTGATTCACTTAATTTGGGTGGCAGCTTCTCGAACCGCAGCTTCTGGGAAATACGAGACTTGTAGCTATTGGCATATCGCCCTTCTACAAGAAGTCGAAGCAGTGCGGTTTCGGACGCCGGCTGAACTTTCGTGCTCCTGACGAATTTCAGACGGGTCGCTAGCGTCGCAACAGCCGAACAGGACTGAAGTAATGCCAGGCGCGCAAACGGTCTCGTCCTGCGGCCTTCTCGAGGAGGAGCCGGCTCACGCCCGAATATCAAGCAAGCACATGGCGCGCGCACTGAGTCGAGTAGACTGTGTGGGAGAACATAGGTGAACTCGTTGAGACCATTACGAGAGGCTGATAGTGCGTCAACCTCATCTTCTGTTAACCGCAGTATTGCCAATGGTCCAGGGCTCAGGAAGTTGCTTAGCAAATGCTCTTTTTTGTTCGAAGTTTTGGTCACGATGGATTTGCTTCGCTTGATTGAATGGTTGGCCACCGAAAGTGCTCGCGCGCGGCAGGCCACAGTTCACCAGTTTTTTGCTCAGGGAACGCTAGAGATTACGGTTTTACTGAGATTGTTAAGTGGATGATTTCGCTTCGACAGCTTGATGCGTACGTCGTCCCAGTTGAGAAAAATCGCGACCTTATCCACCTGATTTGATTTGACTGAAGAATATGCCGTAAGTCCGAGAGACGATGTGGCAGAAAAGTCCTCATAACGTTTTATTGCGTCTTCGAACGCAACTCGAGCTGCGCTTGTATTCGGTCCAATGCTGGCACGAGCGAAGTCATGGATGGTACTAAGTGCGCTGACGTAGCTGCGCATCGCCTGCATGAAGTCGACTTTGTCCGGGCACTCCTCCAGGACAGAGTCTTTGAATTTAGGGTCGAGTTCTAGGAGTCGCTTATGAGTCGATGCACTTAGTGAGTAAACTCGCCTTTCCCTCGCGCGAGGCGGTTGCCAGTTTCCGCCGAACGAAAGTCCATGTATAGCGGAGCCCGAGTGCTGCACGTGGTTTCGCAATGCCTCCATGAAGCGGTACTCGAACGCAGCGTCGTATGCTTCGCAGAGGTGCTTTTTTATCGCAATGCTATCACCGCCGCATGCTCTGATGCGCTGGCGAATTTGGTCCACAAACAATCTTGCGGTACATAAGAAGTTGACTGCCCGCCGGTTCATCTCTGAGGTCAGCTCGAACATTTCGTCATACTCATAAAGCTGCCTTGCCATTGTCGCAGTGGTGAGGGATAAGGCGGAGTTCTCGATTTCGATGTAGTTGCCCACCAATAAATCAAAGTTCTCTTCAAAAGAGAATGCTGCGTTTAGCACTTTACGCGCGTCAAGAAGACTTAGATACTCCGCTTCTGAAATCTCCATGGGAGGAGGCGCTGCAAGCAATGCTGGCTGAAGGTAAAAGTCCATAGGTTTCGAATTCTCTCAACTTTCAATAATCCTTTTGTTCGCTCGTTTGGAGCCCAATCAAATGCTGCTCACCTGAATATGCAAGGGTACCAGAAGACATCCAGTCGAACAGTAAGTCAAGCATAGATTGTTCGTACTTCCCGCAAAGACCCACGACAGCTTCGCCGATTCGTCGCACACTCGGATAGGCTGTACTGCTAGACTCCTGGTGCGCGATCTCGTAGCTGTCCGATCCAACGACGAGATCCGGTCGACGTGCCGATCCCCCCTATCCTGCAGCGGCTACTCCTGCGCGCAGGCAAAAGCTATTTTAGCTTTAGCGGGTTCCTGCACCGGCTCAAGCTGGCCTCGGCGATCAGGATCATCAACTGCTGACTGACAACGGTTCCAATTCACCGACCGCTTCACACCAAAAGACGGGAAGGCCAGTGGCCTGCACGCCTTCAATAAAGTCTGCGCCGGCATGAGCATCTAACACCGCCCTGCACCGCCCCGGCATCCGCAAACGAATGGCATGGTCGAACGATTCAACGGCCGTAACAGCGAGCTCTTGCAGCAGACCCGACTCGACAGCCGGGTCGATCTGGAGACGACCATGCTCAACTATTTAAAGCTTTACAACCACCACATTCCACAACGGGCACCATCGCTGCAAAAACACCCATCTAGGCGCTCAAGGAATGGCAAAAAACGAAGCCGGACCTATTCTTGAGGCGCGTTTATGGTCAAGCGGGAGCGGACAACTAGAGCTGGCTATGCTCCTGCTTCACCATCACTCTGCCGATTGTTTGCCCATATGCACAGTCTTATGCCTGCCTGCAAGAATAATTCATATGCTTTGTTTGGTAGATCAAGGGCTATTTCACTCATAATTGAATAGCTTATTTTCTAAACAACAATTAAACTTAACCTCGAGATGTCGTATCTCTTTGAAGTATGGTATTTTTGATAAACTAGTAAAAATATTAACCACCCCTATCCTTACGACACCAACGCTCATGGTTATCTTTCCTGATTGGGCTCCTTCATCTCTTATCGAGCAACTAGAGCGCACAAGAACCTATCACGAAAGGCACTCGATTAGCGATCCGGATCAGATTGTTTCCGACACCTTACGAAGAGAAGAATTTTCTGGGCTCACAGAGCAGGCTATCGAAGATTTCAGAGCGAGCGTATACCGCAGCTCACTTTTTCTACCAGGCGACGAGGAACTACAGCTTTTAGAGCGGGTTCTAACTGATCTGCGTATGAAGGTAGTTTGGAATATTCTGCAGCGTAGGGAAAAAGCAGAGTCAGATTACAGATGTTTTTGGTCAGCGTGTTCCGGTGCTATTGTTGGCTGGCGTGGAGAGCCTAAACATAGTGCAAAAGAACGTCGCGCGCACTTCCAAAAAATCTTCGAGCATGCTGCTGAATTACAAAGTCTTCTCGGAAAGTCTAAAGAATTTCACTACTATTCGATAAACGGTTTAATCAAAGACGCTAACGTCGAGTGGCTACTAGATGTGCTTGGAGCAGAGACATCGATCGACGAAAAAAATGACATCTCCTACGCTCATTTCTGTCTTGCCGAAGTAGTTCCTCCCGTCCACCTTCTACTCCAAGACATTGCAGAGAAAGCGCAAGAGTACGCGGAGCATCGACCATTAGTGCTAAAGCCTCGATCCGAAAATGCGCCAGCGCACTATTTTGTTAGAGCACTCTCTGAATACTTACGCAGCCGCTACGGACAACCCTTGCATGAGGTTGTAGCGGTTACTGTATCAGTCATATTTGACGACATCGACATCGACATTGATCTTGTACGCAAACTTGTCGCTCAGAAATAGAAAAAACACCCGGAAGATTATCTCTCAAAACGGATTTTTCCCTCCTTTTAATTTTCCGACGGTGGCGCGCAAAATGGCTCTACTTAAGGAGAGCACCATGACAACATCACTTATCCGAATCATTGCTACAATTTCCAATCTCGTCAAAACATTTGAGGTAAATCGTTTTGGTGCGGTTACACTACTGTTTTTAGCATTCTTCGGCGTAACGTCGTTTGCTCTGTACGTCGCATTAACGCTTCGCACATAGTTGTTGAATGAATATATTAGTAAATCGCCACGAATTCACTAGATGTTTAGTTTCGTGCGATCATATTCCTCGTCGCAGCATGGCCCTGTTCCGCGCCAGAGCTGTGTTTGACGAGTTGATCGGCGTTTTGCCACAGAGATCGTGTCACCGGTTGCAGCACATCGCATAAACTTCAGCCCATGAGCTCACGCACTAATCCCCAAGCCTGCCCTTCCCCCGAACATCCGCCAGGAAATTAAGGAGTCGGGACTATCCGACCACGAGGCTGCCACGGATGCCGACAAGGCATATGCTTAGCGTGCCCATGGTGCCTAGATGCGCAGCCGTAGCA
Organism: Janthinobacterium sp. TND4EL3; assembly: GCF_900156175.1. Classification (GTDB taxonomy): domain Bacteria; phylum Pseudomonadota; class Gammaproteobacteria; order Burkholderiales; family Burkholderiaceae_D; genus Janthinobacterium. Next base: position 5,723 of record NZ_FTMV01000044.1, on the reverse strand, counting down.
TCGCTCCACGCTTAGCCCGCTAATGCATCAGGTCACGCGAACGTCTGGGTAAATGGCGCTGGGTGGTCGAACGTACACTGGGCTGGCTGCACTGATTCCGCCGATTACGCTTCCGCTACGAACGCCGAACCGATATCCACCAGGCGTTTCTCTCGCTTGCCTGCATACTCATCTGCTGGAGATACATTCAGCGGTTTTGTTAGGTGTTGTTAGATGCATCAAAGTCAAAACCAGCCAGGTCGCGATGAAAAGGGAACTTGGCGGCATTCATCTGGTGGCTCACCGAGCTCATGGCGCGATAGGTATGTTTGGTCCGCAGCAGGTGTTCGACCAGCCACTTCGACGAGGCAACCATGCTTTCGCCCTTTGCCGCCAAATCGGTCTAGGCACTGGCCATGCTATGCACACGCAGGTCCTTGAGTTCGGCATTGATGCCACACATAGTCGGCGCCACGACGTTGTAGTGCGCTTTGCGCAGGCCCTCGTAGCGGCTGGCATTTGCCAGCCGCGCCTCCTCCAGTTTAAGACTAGGTAGCCATCGTCTGCATGCGATTTCCTCGGTGCAGAGCGCGATGACACCTGAGTTTGCCTGGCCTCTCATTGCGTCGCCAAGTGCGATGCCTCCCCCATTAACCGTTGGGGCGGACTGCCAGCTAGCTAGACCTGTCCGCTGGCATGGTGCATCCCTGATGTCCGCTAAACTTCCAACAAACTGCGCCGCTCCAGCGCCATATCGAACACGTCTGTCTTGCCGCCCCGTCCGAGCGAAGCGCTGATTTTTAAGATCTTCTCCGCCCGACTGCAACCGAGGTAAATATTCGAGATGAACCGGCGCCGGACGCCAATTGAGGAACTTGGAGGCGCAGCTGCTGCATCGGCATGGATCAGAAAAACCGTGTCAAATTGGAGCCCTGCAACGTATTCTGGCATGCTGAAAATAAAGCGCTTTCCCGCATGCTGGAGCCCCGTTGCTGGTTCCCGGCTAGTGATGGCGAGCACCTTGCCTTCGTAACGCACAGCGGAAATTTGCGTATAGAGATCGAATATAGCCTCACTCGAGCACAAGACAGCGACCCTACGCCCTCCTCCTTGAATGGTACGCGCACAGCGCGATGCCTCATCAAAAACGGTCTCGAACAAGGACCTGTCATCGTTAAAGACATGCAACTCAGGAAGCGGCCCAGCGCCAAGCTTGGCCATCCCTGCGTACGCTTCCCACTCACCCGGGATATCGATTGCGGGGAACGCCGCATCCAAGTCGGTCAAAAACTCCGTGATTTGCGGCGTGTAGCGGAACACTGTGTTCAATTCAATCAATTCGGAGTTCCTCAAGCCGGTGGTCGCGGCAAAAATTTGGCTACCAGTCTCTTCGGTTTGTGTAAAGGAATCACGAGGGCTTTGCTTAAGGTCGTAGGCCATAAAAATAGGGGGACGCTTGACCAACCCTCGACCATCGAGGCCACGCTTGATGAGCCGATGCAATGTCTGCCTCTCTGTGGCGGTGAACAAATGCAACTCGTCGACGAACAAGGCATCATACCCGCTACGGTCGCGCACGCGGTCCCACCGATTCGAATCCAGATAGGTATTAAAATCGGCGACCATTTGATCGACACTCAAGGTATTCATATCACTGAGACTGGCGCGATAGCGACGATGTATTTCGAGCACAAATCGCCGGTCGATTTCTGTGTCAAGCGACATCAACCATGCCGCGCGCTTGAATGTAGCTTTTGCATAACGCTCGCCCCGTTCCTCACCGATGCGGATGTTTTCCGCATCAAGTACGCTGGAAAACTCATTCATGAGTTCGCTAACCAGAGTGGTATTGTCATCGAGGTCTTCCTCAATGCTGTCCCAACGTGTTTTCAACGAGGGCGAAAGATCTGAGAATCGTGCCTGCAGGATAGCGGAGCGTGACATCTCGATCAAGGCGCTGCGAATGAGCTCCGCCTGAAGCAGGCGCCCCTCTCTTCCATCGAGCGACAAAGGCTGAAGATTATCGAGCTCGAAGTGCAAATGCTCGTATGCCAAGTCGTACAAGGTTCGAATTTCGATCTTACAAAACTCGCCGCGGCCCGTCAGCAGTCCAAGTATATCGAGCCCCTCCCCCATGGACGCCACGAAATCAGCCGATGCTGAGCTATGCGTGATAAAGCAAAGATTGACTGGCTGATGGCAGGCTTCGAACCTAGCGCCGTCGCGCAGTATTTTAATGAGCAATGACAGTGTTTTCCCGGTGCCTGCTACGCCGCGCAGGCGCACAGGGCCATCGTGAGGCTTGTCCACGAAAGATTGCTGGTTAACCGTCAGTCTGCTGCTATACCACTGCTCCAGGGTAGCTCCTTGTACATAGCCTTTGGCGCTACGCTCCTCTAGGACGATTCCCGACCGCGCAGAACCTGGACTGGCCGTTGCGGGCGCCAGGATCGCATCCACGAAACTGGCGCGTGCTAGGCTATGCAATGAAGCAAGGTCCGGCAGCTCTGAAAAATTCACCGCTTCGTCACTGAACGCAAAGGCAAACAAGTCGCCCAGATTATTTGGGCGAAAATCGAAACTGACACGGCTGCCCCTCCCTTTGATCCGCGTGGCCGCATTAATCGACAGTAGACTGTTTTCCCGGAATGGCCTCCAAGTCGGGGGAATCTTCACACTATTAGTAAACGCCGAGCGCGCGACGGTGATGATTCGCTCTAGCAGGAGAGTATTGTCTCGCCCTTCGCAAAAAATGGCGTTGGGCGCGCCTAAGTTGATAACTACAATTGGAACCTCATCGCTTTCCAAGACGTTTTCAATGATGTAGACGATGTCGTCGACAACAATGCGCTTTAAACCCGCATCGAGCACTGGCAAATCGAAACTGGAAAACCATTCTTTTGGAATCGAGAACCGTGAGAATATGAACAAAGAGGACACACTAAACACCAAAGCTTTCATACGCAACCTTTCGATAAATCATGTGCGATCGCGTCGAGCGCCAGACCATTCAAGCTCAAAAACTCGTTGGGCAGGCCAATGCGCGAATATTGCAGCGCAAACATTTGCGCAACCTTGAACTGGAATAAGTCCGTCAATTTGGCAATTCTGACTGCCGACATCCCTTGCCCATCCGTTCTGGCACGCTGTTCGGATGCTAAAGCGAAACACCGCTGCGCATCGATGGTGTAAATCCTACGCATGCGCACTACAAAACCAAGCTCCTGTTCACCCACCACCTCGCTGAGAAAGAAATGGTCTTCTCCCATCGCCGTCTTAGCTGAATTAAGCTGCTTGAGCGCGTATCCTGTCGGCTGCCTATCCCAAGAGCAGAACACGTGAAATGCTTTTAACGACCTCGCCACTGGACTGCGGCAGTGCGCAAGCTGCAAAAGCTTCTCGCGCAGGACAGTTTCGTCGCGGGGCTTTAATCGGTACTGCGCGACGAGCTTGTCTGACACTTCGCTCGCACCGCTCTGATCAAGCCAGGTGAGCAACTCTTTCCTATTGTTGCTATCCGCACTATCAAGTTCGCACAGATTGAGGATCGAGTTAAGCAAGTTATTCTCAAACTGAAGCACAAAGTTGTGCAGCCAAAAATGCTCCAAGTACTCCTCGAACGAATATAACGGGAGATAAGCAATGACACCGTCTAACTTGTCGTTTTCCAGGTCGCAATCGGCATTGATGACAATTCCCCTGCTATAAGTCCTGCTGGACTCAAGCCCCTCGAATCTCAGGATATCTCCCTGACGGAACTTCCCAGCTGCTTCTGATCTCTGAGTCTCTTGCATATGTTTATCTCATTGTCATGGAGTTTCTCCCAAAGCCGTCGGCTCGCTCCAATGTAGTGGCCACCACGCGTCGCAACATCGTGGCACGCGAGAAAAGGGACAGAAGAGTTCGTGTGAGTCCTGCACGCGAGTAGATTAGTATGCTCAATACGCGCGACGCCACTATTGCGGGGAAGATAAAAATCTTACCCCAGAACAAGTAGCCAGCCAGCACACTATACACGGGGAAGTATTTTTTTAACAAGAACTTTTAGAACATATTAAGCGTTCGGCAGCTTGTTGTGGAACAGCCGCGAGTATGTATAGTAAAACCACTGGCCACCTGTCACCTAATGAACGCGCGGGAGGCTATCCATCGCGCTGGTTGGCCGCCCCGCTCAACAAACGCAGTGTCGGCTTCTGCATGCACGTCGAAAAGGCCGGCAACGCCGGCTTCGCGTGAGTGCGCGACTTCCTGCGATCAGACGATGACGAACGGATCGTCACGCTAGCCGCCGCCGACTACGAATCCCCGGCGACGGCGCCAACGTTGCCCCTAGTGAGTCATGTCGCCAGCACCGGCAGGGTGCGCGCACTGATGACCAATCTACTCTACCCAGCGGTGTTTCCGGCCTGCCTACGAGTTCGGCACCCTGTACCACCAGCGCTGGCGCATTGAAGAGGTCTACCCGTCGCTCAGCTGTCTCGGTAATCGTCTGGGAACTCGATCCCGTGCAGGAACCACAAGCTTTTGGCTTTACTGTCGTTTGGGGCTTGGTTGAAGATCAAGGCGTGACATTCTTCGTCGGCCTTGTCGGTCAACTCAGCCAGTAAGGCGACGTTGCGGCGCTGCTGGTCTGAAAGGTCCGCACTCCAAGCTTCCAGTTGCTCGATGCTGCACTTTTCCATATAACTGAAGTGTTTTCCCAGAATTCCGCATAGGACGTCCGACACTTGGATAGCCGGCTCATCCCTCGAATTGGCAAAACTGTATGCGACGGTTTGGTCGCCGACGACAATCCGCTCCTTTTCCAAGCTCATGCGGATCTGAGGTTCCTCGTCGAACACGTGCACGGCGCTCGTGAACGTCGCCAGCCGATGGAGAAATACCGTGTCGAAGCTGTCCACCAGAATATTCGAATCGTTGCCGACCAAAAAATCGAGTGTGGTATCGCAGGCGGCATCCTTTAGCAAATCACATAGCATCATCGTCGCTGTGTTCCTGAACAGGAACCCGTTGCGAAACAAAAAGGCGCGAACGGCATTCACGAACTCTTCTATACGGTCGATAGCTACATTGGGGTAGTTGAAGGTCTTGAGCAGACGGAAGTAGCCAAGTGGGTCGAGCCGAATGAGCGCATGTAATTCGTTTTTCAGTAGATCGTGCGCGTATCCGAGATGCCGAAAGCGCTCTGAGACAATAAGCGAGTCAATCAAGTCGACGATGGACCAGTTCAAGATGCTAAAGTTGGAGTAATGGATGTATACCGGTGCCTTGAGAAGCCAAGTCAGGAATTGCTCAACCTTTCTCGAATCAAGACAAGCTGCGTAATCCCCTTGCACGAGGTGTTTAAGCTTCATTTCCGGCGCCGACACCTGAATCCGCAGCAGTCCCCGGAGCGCCGCAATATCAGGAAGCACGGCCCCCGGCTCCAATGCAATGCCGCCCAAGACAAAACAGTCCAGAGCGTCGTGATTCAGCCCGCAGTCCGTGAGCGTCAAACGACGGATGTTGTTGGTCTCGTCGTAATACAACGTGTACCGCTTGTGGATGTTCTGCATGAAATCGAGCTCAGTAGTTCTTAGGAAACTTACGTCAATGGCGGATTCTTCGTGTTTCTCGTTGTTCATTGCGTATTGTTTAGCAGGCGCTAGGTGTTTAGATTCGTGGGATCATGTACCTATGCGTAGTTGGCCACTCTTCAAGGCCAGGCAGGTTTTGCGTACACTGTTCCAATCTGATCTTTCACT
>NZ_FTMV01000002.1 GCF_900156175.1 Janthinobacterium sp. TND4EL3 | reverse complement strand
TCGTGTGGCGTGTTGCCACGCAGCAGGGCGATCCCTGCCTGCCGCTGGCGGCGGCTCAGCTGGGCAAACTGCGCGATAAAACGGATCCATTTGGCATGCTGCATGGAAGGCTCCTGTTTGTCTGATATAGACAGTCAGACAGCCGGGGCAGAGCAAGATTCCTGGAAATCCCCTATTTAACGGAGACAGAGCCTTTTTTAAACTTCGCGCACGGATCCGGGCGCGGCTGCGCAGGCATCGTTTGCGTCAGATCAAACGTCCCCTGGTAGCCGGCGACACCCTGCTCCAGGTAGCCGATGCTGCGCACATTCAATTGCGGGTCGGCCAGTTTCAGCCAGCGGGGCACGCCGAGATCCTTGCGCACATGGTCATTGCCGGCGATCAGCACCACGTCGCGCGGCGCCTGGTCGCGGATCAGCTTGGCCATCCAGATATCGCGCGCCACCTGGGCATTGACGACACCGTTGATCATCATGTCGGGCAGCATATTGCAGCGGGCCGCCTGGACCTCCTTTTTTTGCCCTTCCACGATGTCGGCCGGCACGGGCGCGGCCAGATACGTGGCGACCATGGCGGGCGGCATGGACCACTGGATACCGTCGCGCACGATGCGCGAGGCATCGGCCGGCGACAGGTTGCCTGCAATCAAGGTCAACTGGTAGCTGATGACGAGGTCCAGCACGGGCCGGTACAAGCTCCAGTCCCAGCGCGGCTGTTCCATCACGCGGATGATGCAGTCGGGGTCGGCGCAATCGCGCGCGGCGCGCGTCAGCAAGGCCTGGTTTTCGCGGTCGAACTGCTCCATGACGATCACGGGACGCCAGCCGGCCGCCAGGCGGCGCTGCAATTCCGCGACGCGCAGGCGATGGCCTTGCGCATTGTCATGCACTTCACCGAGCAGCAGCACTTGCGGGTTGGGCAAGGTGTCGGCCACGGGCGCGGGAGGGGGCGGCGCTTGCTTCTTCAGCAAGCTGCCGCAGGCGGCCAGCGCCAGCACGCCGCACAGCAGGGCGGCGCGCGCGCCGGCGCGGAAAATCACGGTCTTCATGTCAACGGGTATCCAGAGTGGCGATGCGCCAGATTGTACCGTCTCAGGCCGGCGCGGGTGCCTTGCGGCGCTCCAGCACTTCAAAGACGGCCATGCCAGCCAGCATGGCAAGCACAAAAATCCACGCCTTCGGCTGTCCCGCCAGCAACGACACGAGGGCGGGACCGGGACAAAAACCGGCGATACCCCAGCCCGCGCCAAAGGCCAGGCTACCCAGCAGCAAACGCCGGTCGATGCGGCGCGTCGCAGGCAATTGCATGGGGTCGCCCAGCAGCGACCTGGTGCGCCGGCGCGCCAGCCAGAACGCGGGCATGGCCACGCCGATGGCACCGCCCATCACCAGCGCCAGCGACGGGTCCCAGGCGCCGGCCAGGTCGAGAAAACCGAGCACCTTGGCCGGATTGCTCATGCCGGAGACAATCAGGCCCAGTCCAAAGACGAGGCCGCTCAACAGGGAAAAGATCAGCTTGCTCATAAGCTTGCTCACAGATGGCGCAACAGATACACGGTGAGGAAACCGGCCGCCATGAAGGCGATGGTGGCAGCCAGCGAACGGGGAGACAGGCGCGACAGGCCACACACGCCGTGGCCGCTGGTGCAGCCGGCGCCATAGCGCACGCCCAGGCCCACCAGCAAGCCCGCCACGATCAGCGCCGGGGTGCCCGCGTCGACTTGCACGGCCGGCAAGGCTTGCCACAGCTGGTACAGCAGGGGCGTGCCGACCAGGCCGGCAAGAAAGGCGATGCGCCAGCCCAGGTCACCCTGGTGCGGGCGCAGCAAGCCGCCAAGTATGCCGCTGATGCCGGCGATGCGGCCATTGAACAAGATCAATAGCGCAGCCGCCAGGCCGATCAGCATGCCGCCGGCCAGCGAGGCGAACGGCGTAAAGTATTCCCACGCAATCGTCATGGCAATCTCAGTCGGCTTCGTCGTTGAACGGGGGGCGCGGCGCGCAAAATTGCGCGTACAGCACTTGCAGCACGGCCAGCACGGGCGCGCTGGCAACACGGTAATAGATCTGCTTGCCATCGCGCCGCGTGGCCACCAGCATTTCTTCGCGCAGCACGCCCAGTTGCTGCGACAGGGTCGGCTGGCCGATGCCCACTTTTTGCTCCAGGTCGCTGACGCAATGCTCGCCCTGCGATAGCTGGCATAGCAGCATCAAACGGTCGGCATTGCCCATGGCCTTGAGCAGCGAGCTGGCCTTGTAGGCCGATCCGCGCATGGCGTCGAGGTTGTATTCGGCGTGTTGTGTTGCGACTGTCTCCATCTGGCCCTCCCACAGGCTGGGTTATGCATCATCATGCGATAAACAATATACTAATCAATATATTGTTTTCTTGCTGGCGATTCGCACAAAAAAACAACAGTGTTTTCGCCGCGATAGCGTACTCATGCGAAGCGCTCGGCAGCGATAGCGCCCGCACTATCAAAATGACAAATATTCGTAATTAATAGCAAATATACATACCAAAATTGCCATCGTTTGTGCTGTAATAAGAAGTCATCAGAAAAATCAGAATACGCCCCCGTACAGGCGAATTGTCCGTCCATGCGCCAGCCGGTTTCGGCGGCGCCACACGGTGAACACACGGAGATCAAGATGAAGATATTTCAGCCGCTATGCGTGGCCATGCTGGCGCTGTCGGCCAGTGCATGGAGTACGGCGGCAGTGAGCGAGACGGAGAAGCTGCCAGACGCGGACGCACACCTTGCGATCGACGAAAGCATCAGCCTGAACAACAACCCAGGCTGGGAAACACCGGACGTGCCGTACACGCGCCTGCTGGCCGATACCAGCCCCGCGCAAGCCACTCCGCCTTGGAGCAACGCGCGCCATGCCACCTTGGCGCCTGCCAAGGCTGGCGCATCAGTTCCCGCGCAACAGAACAACGTACCGGCAGCCGTGCCGGAAGCGAGCATGTATTCGATGTTGCTGGTCGGCCTGGGCTTGCTGGCATTGAGCGTGCATGGTGAAAAACAGGAAAAATTCGACGGGTAATGCCTTCCCAGCGGCGCCCTGCCCTTGCCCTGCTGAAAAAATTCCGCCTCGTGCGGAATTTTTTTTACTGCTTACTTTTCCGTCAGGCGGCAAACCCGTTCAATATTGCCCACTGGCATACGCGCCTTCAGCGCGCGCGCGATGCAGGCCGCCTTGTCGGGGCCGGATGCAGAAATCAGCACGAAGGCAGTCATCACGACGCTGATGGCGACGAGCACGATCAGCACGCCCTTGACGATGTCCCAGTTCATGGCTCCTCAGCAATGTCGTAGGTGAAATCATAATAATGCTTGCCGCCTTCGATGCGGATGGCCATGCTGCCATGCAAGCCCTGCAGCTGGCCCGTGCCCGTGTCGGGCACCACGGTGAGCGACAGGCTGGGCGTGCCGCGCGCCATGCTGCCGCTATGCTGCAGATAAAAGCTGCCCTGGCGGCCATCGAGCGTGCCCTCGACGCGCTCCAGCGCCACATAGCCGGCTGAGCCGGCCACGCCGGCGCGCACGCTGAGCATCTCGCCCTGCGCGCTGGCCTCGAGCGCGCCGCGGTAGCGCTTGTCGAGCGACATGCGACCCAGTCCCGACTGCGCGGTCATGACCGACAGGCTTTCGGGCGCCATGGTGACTGCGAATTCCCCTGTAATTTGCGGCATCATTCCTCCTTGCTCATGCGTTTGCGGCTCCCTCTGGCCCATCCAGCAACAATTTTAATTTATGCATGGTGGCCCAGTTGCGCGACGTGACGCCATCGCCCAGCATGGCACCCAGGGCCGCCAGCACCTTGCTGGCCAGCACGCCGTCGGGACACCAGGCATACGCCGCCCATTGTCCCAGGGCCAGCGCTTCCGGCTGCCAGGATTGCTGCAGCAACGGCACCAGTCGCTGGACATCGGCCGGATTGTTCAGCACCAGCGCCAGCAGACGGGCCGCATCGGCCGCCGGCGCCAGCGTATTTTGCGCGATCAGCTCGGCAAACTGGGCGGCCGACAGCACCGTCACGCGCGCCGCCACGCCCAGCTTGAGCACCAGGGCTTCCTCGATACGGACTGCGGCCTCGGCCGGCGCTACCTGGCCCGCGTCAAACACCACATTGCCACTGTTGAGTACGGTGCGAACCTCCGCAAAACCCAGGTCGCCCAGCAGCTTGCGCAGGTCGGCCATGGCCACGCGCTTGGCGCGGCCGACATTGATGCCACGCAAGAACGCCACTTGCTGTGTGTTTGCTACGTTTGCCATGGTTTTCTCCTCGCCTATGCCTGGCCGGCAGGCGCAACGAGGGCGCCATCCGGCAGCGGCGTCACGCGGGGCAGGCGCAACAGGAACGTCGCGCCCTGCCCCAGCGTGCTGCTGACCGTGATGGTGCCGCCAAACTGCTTGGCAATCAAGTTGAATACGATATTGAGGCCCAGTCCCGTGCCGCCCTGGCCCCGGCGCGTGGTGACGAATGGGTCGAATACGCGGTCGAGCATGTCCGGCGCGATGCCGCGGCCATTGTCGCGCACCTGCATTTCAATCCAGTCGCGGTCGCAGCGCACGCCGATATGGATGTTGCCGGCCGTATCCGCGTCGAAGGCGTGCTCGACGCAGTTGAGCACCAGGTTGGTCAGCACCTGCGCCAGGGCGCCAGGGTAGCTATCGAGCATGATGTCCGGCGGGCAATCGATGTCGATGGCGATGCGCGTCTTTTTCAGGGTAGGCTGCAGGCTGGAAATCACTTCGCCAATATAATCGCGCAATTCGAACAGCCGGCGCGCCTCGCTGACCTGGTCGACGGCGATCTGCTTGAAGCTGTGGATCAGGTGTGCAGCGCGGTAGGCATTGTTCATGATCAGCCGCGCACTCTCGCCGGCCGTCTCCAGGTAGCGCACGATGTCGGTTTTCTTCACGGCGCCGCCCGCCACGGCCGCGCTGATGGCGTCCGTGGCTTCCTTCAGCACCGAGGCGCTGGTCAGCGCAATGCCGACCGGGGTATTGATTTCATGCGCGACGCCGGCCACCAGACTGCCCAGCGAAGCCAGCCGTTCCGATTGCAGCAGCGACTCCTGCGTGCGGCGCAAGTCGTCCATCGCCTGCGCCGTCTCCTGCTGCGAGCGGCGCGCCACGTCTTCCGCCTGACGGATGCCGGCGATGATGGACTTGAGCTTGCGCTGCACGGCGTTGAAGCCACGGATCACGTCACCCAGTTCATCGCGGCGGTTTTCCGGCAACTCTTCGACGTCGTCGCTGCCGCGCGTGGCCAGGTCGAACAAACCGTCGCGCAACTGTTTCAGCGGGTCAAAGACGATGCGCAGGCTCAGCGCCAGCGCACCCACGAGAATGATGTCAAGCAGCAAAACTTCCACCACCTTGCGCCGCACTTCGCTGCGCAGGGCCGCATCGATCTGTTCGCGGCTGAAATTGACGATGACCTTGCCCACGATCACGGGCTTGCCGCCGGTAGCGGCCGCCACGGCGTCACGGAACACGAGCGGCGCCTCGACGGGCGTGCCGCCCATGGCCACGTCCGCTTCGAGCGGCACCAGGGTGCCGGAGGCGTCGCGCACCTCCCCCGCGAACAGGCCAACGGAAGCATCGTAGACGCGGATGCCGACCAGTTCCGGCGGCAGCATTTCGGCCGCGACGATGCTGTCGACCTTGGATTTATCGAGGTCCCACAGGGCCGAAGGCAGGCTCGTCTGCAGGCGCGTCAGCACGCCGCTGCGCAGGCGCGCGCTGCCCGATTCCAGTTCCTGGCTCAATGTATATTGGGTATAGCTGCCGGAAATGCCCAGCACCAAAGTGACGATCACGACAAAAAGCAAAGTCAGCCGGACTTGGATACTCACCATCAATCAACGCTCCCGGGACCGGCCGCCGGCCCGCGGCGCGGGCGCAGAGAAGGCAGCAATGCAACGGCCTGAATCAAATGTACGGTATGACATGCTTATTGGCAAGATTTACAGCATCCCCGATTTCGATAGGGACTTTGATGCAGGTTGAGACATTGCGCGATGGCAATGGTAATATCCCGCAATCATCTAAGGAGTCGTCATGGCGGTCACGCATCAACATCTACCCCTGGAACAGGTTCGTCCCGGCATGATTTTGTCGGACGTCTTGCTCGATGCGCATGGACAAGTGCTGTTGCCGCAAGGCGCGGTACTGACGGAAAACATGCTCGCGCTGATGCCGCGCCACGGCATCGCCATGCTGCCGATCCAGGCACCGCCACCGTCGCCGGAAGAAATCGCCGCGCAGCAGGCGGCGTATCGCGAGCGGCTCGATTATCTGTTCCGCAAGAATGACCCCGATGACCCCACCGACGTGGCCACCACCCTGCTGCGCAGTTATGTCTCGGCATACCGCCTGGGCTCGGAGGAGGCAGCATGAGCAGCCAGCTGACGCTCGACGATATCGTCGCCCACCTCGATGACCTGCCATCGCTGCCCGCCGTCGTCATGGAATTACTGAACAGCATAGACCAGGAAGACGTCGATATTTCCGTGCTGGCGAAGAAAGTCTCGTATGACCAGGCGCTGACGGCAAAAAACCTGCGCCTGGCCAACTCATCCCACTATGGCCTGCAAGTGAAGGCCACCACCATCCAGCAGGCGATCACTTACCTGGGCTTCCAGACCACGCGCAGCCTGATTACCTCGGCCGCCATCACGGGCTGCTTCCCCGAAGGACGCTGCCCCGGCTTCGACGACAAGGCTTTCTGGCGCCACTCGGTGGCGACGGCCGCCTGCGCCAAGGTGCTGGCGCGGCAGATCCGCTTCAACCAGGACTACGCGTTTACGGCCGGCTTGCTGCACAACATAGGCCGCCTGGTGCTGGTCAGCAGCTTCCCGGCACACTATGCCCAGGTCATCGCGCACCAGGCGGCGCAGGACTGCACCCTGCTCGAGGCGGAACAAGCCGTGCTGGGCGTGGACCACGTGCAGGCGGGCGTGGCCCTGGCCGAACACTGGAATTTTTCCGACACCATGCGCCTGGCCATCGGCAACTATCTGCAACCGGAAGTGCCAGGAGCGGGTTTCTTGGCGGCACTCATCCACGTGGCCAATGCGATTGTCTGCGCGCTCGACCTGGCGCAGGCGGGCGACGACATGGTGCCGCGCGTGTCGCCGGTGGCGTGGGATGCGCTGGGCCTGGGCGAGGACACGTATCTGCAACTGTTCCGCGAAATCGAACTGCGCTACGATGAAATCACCACGGCATTATTGAGCTGATTCAGGCGGGCTCGGCAGGCAGAATTCCAAACGCAAACGGCCCTCGCCTGGGGCGAAAGCCGTTATGGGTACTGCCATCGGTCCATCTTGCCCGGTCCACGCCAGCCTGTTGCCGCCAGCAGCTACGCAAGCGGCACAGTCAGCGCACAACCGCCACATCAGTGCGCGTAATTCGACTCTTGCGCATCGCCGCGGTCTTCTGCTTTTGGACGGCCCTGGGCATCGGACAAACGGTACTTGGTGCGGCGGTCGCCCATCAGGTCGCGCAGGTCACGGATGCTCATGCCCGTCACTTCGTGCATGCGGATCAGCAGTGAGGCGCCGACCGGCAAACGGTGATGGCGGATCTTGCTGATGACCGGTGGCGCCACTTCGAGCAGGCGCGACAGGGCTGCATCATTCTTCAGCTGCATCTTACTCAGCAGAATATCGAGCAGGTGGTTAGGGTTGTAACTTTCTTGCGATGCTAATGCATGATGTGCCATGATTTTTCCTCGTCTGGTGAATGTTGAAAGAATGCCGATACGAACTTAAGGCTGGCTTAGAGTGTTTAAGTATTTCGAAAACCATCAGCCTCTCTCCTTCTATCGCGCCGCCTGCACGGGACTCGCACAGCCACGGCCAAGCAACGTGCACAGCTTGCCGCGTAAGTAAAAGCATCTGCAACCCGATAAAATGAATTGCATATAAGGCAATATACTAGCCCAAACAGGCAGCATTCGCGGCTTGCGCAACCTTCCTGATTGTTAAATATCAATCAAGCTGCTGGTTGGCTTAGCAACGATGCCATTTCAACACATTAGGATGCCTGCGGGCGCACACAAGGCTTTGCAGCAACTTGTTACAAATCAATGGTGTCGTACAGCAATAAATGCCATGGAGGAACATCGACAGCAGGACCATGCCGCACTGAAACGGCCGCAGCGACATGGCCCGCAAGAGCGATTTACGCTAAACTATGGCCTGAACTTGCAGCGAGCCTGCCACCGGGCAGCCACAGGCGCCCGGCCGGTCATCCACCGCCCCGCCGCCCGAGCAGCGTCCAGCGCTGCAGCCCCCCAGCAGCTGATTTGCCGCCACACTAATTTGTCCCACTTATTTGCCGCCACATTTACCGATAAGCACCGACCCCATGCAGAAAAAAGTATTCATTAAAACCTTCGGCTGCCAGATGAACGAGTACGACTCGGACAAGATGGCCGACGTGCTGGGCGCCTCCGACGGCCTGGTGCGCACCGACACGCCGGAAGATGCCGATGTGATCCTGCTCAATACCTGTTCCGTGCGCGAAAAGGCGCAGGAAAAAGTGTTTTCCGACCTGGGCCGTCTGCGCGAGCTGAAACTGGCCAAGCCGCACCTCCTGATCGGCGTGGGCGGCTGCGTGGCCTCGCAGGAAGGCGACGCCATCGTCAAGCGCGCGCCGTATGTCGACATGGTGTTCGGCCCGCAAACGCTGCACCGCCTGCCGCAGATGATCGAACTGCGCCGCGCCAGCGGCGATGCGCAAGTGGATATCAGCTTCCCGGAAATCGAAAAATTCGACCACATGCCGCCGGCCAAGGTGGAAGGCGCCTCGGCATTTGTTTCCATCATGGAAGGCTGCAGCAAATACTGCAGCTACTGCGTGGTGCCCTACACGCGCGGCGAGGAAGTGTCGCGCCGCTTCGAGGACGTGCTGACGGAAGTGGCGGGCTTGGCCGCCCAGGGCGTCAAGGAAATCACCCTGCTGGGGCAAAACGTGAACGCCTACCGGGGCGCGATGGAAGGCGGAGAGATCGCCGACTTCGCCCTGCTGCTCGAATACGTGGCCGATATCCCTGGCATCGAACGCATGCGCTTCGTCACCAGCCACCCGAAGGAATTCACGCAGCGCCTGATCGACGCCTACGCGAAGATTCCGCAACTGGTCGACCACCTGTACCTGCCGGCGCAGCACGGTTCCGACAAGATCCTCGGCGCCATGAAGCGCGGCTACACGGGCCTCGAATACAAGTCCATCATCCGGCGCATCCGCGCCGTGCGCCCGAACATGGCCATTTCGTCCGACTTCATCGTCGGTTTTCCCGGCGAGACGCAGGCCGATTTCGACGCCATGATGAAACTGATCGCCGACGTCGGCTTCGACAACAGCTACAGCTTCATCTTCAGCAAGCGCCCCGGCACGCCGGCGGCCAGCCTGGAAGACGACACGCCGCATGACGTAAAACTTGCTCGCTTGCAACAACTGCAGGCGGCCATCGACGCCAACACGCGCAAGTACAGCCTGGCCATGGTGGGCACGGTGCAAACCATCCTCGTCGAAGGCCGCTCGAAAAAAGATACAGACGACAGCGAACTGCAAGGCCGCACGGAAAACAACCGCGTGGTCAATTTCGACGCCGGCCCGGACGCGCTGCAGCTGGTCGGCCAGCTGGTCGACGTGCGCATCACCGAAAGCCATTCCTACACCCTGCGCGGCGAACTCGTCGCCAGCGCCCCCGCATTGAAAAGAGCCAGTTGAAAACCAAAGCCCCGATACAGCCGCACTACTTCATCCCTGAGCCGCTCGACAACACGCGCCTGGCGCACCTGTGCGGGCCGCTCGATGAAAACCTGCGCCAGATTTCCGCCGCCCTCGACGTGACGATCTTCCGCCGCGGCGAGAAATTCATCGTCGGCGGCAGCAATGCCGCACGCGCCGTGGAAATCCTCGAGCAGTTCTACGCCATCGCCAACAAGGTCGTGCCGCTGGAAGAAGTGCAGCTGGCCCTGGTGGAGCAGCGCGCGGGACTGTCCGCCGCCTCGGAACACCACGCCAACGCGCCCGCCAGCACCTTCGTCGAGCCGGACATCGCCAGCCCCGTGCTGAAAACGCGGCGCTCCGACCTGCGCGGGCGCACGCCGCACCAGATCGCCTACCTGCGCGACATCCTCGAACACGACATCAGCTTCGGCGTAGGCCCGGCCGGCACGGGCAAGACCTACCTGGCCGTCGCCTGCGCCGTCGACGCCCTCGAACGCGACGCCGTCAAGCGCATCATTTTGACGCGCCCCGCCGTCGAAGCGGGCGAGCGCCTGGGCTTTTTGCCGGGCGACCTGGCGCAAAAGGTCGATCCGTATCTGCGCCCCCTTTACGATGCGCTGTACGACTTGCTGGGCTTTGACCGCACGCAAAAACTGTTTGAAAAACAGGTGATCGAGATCGCACCGCTGGCCTATATGCGCGGACGCACCCTGAACCACGCCTTTGTCATCCTTGATGAAGCGCAAAACACCACCGTCGAACAGATGAAGATGTTTTTGACGCGCATCGGCTTTGGCAGCAAGGCCGTGGTGACGGGCGACGTGACCCAGGTCGACCTGCACAAGAGCCAGACAAGCGGCCTGATCGACGCCGTGCAAGTGCTGAAAGACGTGCGCGGCATTGGCTTTACGCAATTTAACAGCACCGACGTGGTGCGCCACCCGCTCGTCGCGCGCATCGTCGACGCTTATGAAACGGCGCAGGCCGCCAGCGCCGACGCCGCCCAGTTGCTCCCCCTGATCAAACCAGCCGCCGCCAAAAATGTCCGAAAAAAATAAACTGTCCTTGTCCGTGCAATACCCGGACGCCCGCCTGGAAACCCTGATCACGCGCCCGAAAGTGCGCCGCTGGGTCAAGGCGGCCCTGTTCGCCCCGGCCGAATTCACCATCCGCTTCGTCGACGCGGAAGAAGGCCGCAGCCTGAACCGCGACTACCGCGAAAAGGACTACGCCACCAACGTGCTGACGTTTGCCTACAACGAAGGCGAGGAACTGGCCGAGGACGAACCGACGCGCGCCGACATCATCCTGTGCACGGACGTGCTGGAAAAGGAAGCGGCGGAACAAAAGAAAAGCGTGGAAGAGCACACGGCCCATTTGATCGTGCACGGCGTGCTGCATGCGCAGGGCTACGACCACATGGATGACGAGGAAGCGGCCGAGATGGAGGGCCTGGAAACGGAGATCCTCGCGAAACTCGGCATCACCGACCCGTACAAGGAGTAAGGACATGGGCACCTGGGCACTTGATGCCTTCGGCAACGACTACGCCATGGATTGGGCGCAGGATTTGCACGAATATAAAACACTGGAACTGGTCGAGACGACGCTCGACAACGTCATCGACAGCCAGGAAGCGGAACTGGAAGCGCCGTTCGCCGCCGAGGCGCTGGCCGCGCTGGAAGTGATCGCGCGCCTCTTGGGCAAGCCGGGCGAGGCCGACCCGGCCACGGCTGAGGTGGACGAATGGGTGGCCGCCTGCAGGAAGAAAGTCACGCCGCCGCTGCTGGAGAAGGCCCGCCTGGCCTTCGACAGGATCACCGCCGAGACCTCGGAACTGCGCCAGTTGTGGCAGGACAGCGAACATTTCGCCGACTGGCAGGCCGACGTGGCCGGCTTGCGCCAACGCGTGCTGGGCCCGGAAGCCTGAAACGTCGGGCAACGGGTCACTTCAGCGTATTAAATTTACATCAAAAGCGGGGACATCCGGTATTCCCCCACTTTTGGTGTATCCTATATCCCTTCGCAACAACGGCTCACGCCTCCTATGCCCGAGCACCCTAGTGGCGTCAGAACTGACGTCAAGCCCCACCGGTCACTGTTTGAACGCCTGACCGCACTCATTTCCCCCGAGCCAGAGAACCGTGCAGAATTGCTCGAAGTTCTACACGATGCGCATGAACGCAAGCTGATCGACGCCGACGCCCTGTCGATGATCGAAGGCGTGTTCCAGGTATCGGATCTCTGTGCGCGCGACATCATGATTCCCCGTTCGCAAATGGATGTCATCGACATCAGCAAGCCGATCGAGGAATGGATGCCGGAAGTCCTGTCCACCGCCCACTCGCGCTTCCCCGCGATCGAAGGCGAGCGCGACAAGGTTATCGGCATCCTGCTGGCGAAAGACTTGCTGCGCTATTACGCAGAAGAAACTTTCGACGTGCGTGACATGCTGCGCCCCGCCATCTTCATCCCCGAATCGAAACGCCTGAATGTGCTGCTGCGCGATTTCCGCGCCAACCACAATCACATGGCCATCGTCGTCGATGAGTACAGCGGCGTCGCCGGCCTGATCACCATCGAAGACGTGCTGGAACAGATCGTCGGCGACATCGAGGACGAATACGACTTTGACGAAGCCGAGGACAATATCCTCTCGCTCAAGGAAGGCCAGTTCGGCCCCCGCTGGCGCGTCAAGGCGCTGACCGAGATCGAACAGTTCAACGAGGAAGTGGGCAGCCACCTGGTGGACGACGACGTCGACACCATCGGCGGCCTCGTCTCCAAGTACCTGGGCCGCATGGCGCACAAGGGCGACATCTTCGACCTGGGCAATCTGCGCTTCGAGGTGCTGCGCGCCGATGCGCGCCAGGTGCACGTGCTGCTCGTCGAGCGCCTGCCCAACGTGCCGGAACTGGAACTCTGACATGCGCGTGCTGTAAATGCGTTTCAGACGCGCCGCCCCCAATGCCCCCGCCAAACCGCCCCGCAGCACGTGGGCGCGCATGCTGACTGCCTTTGTTGCCGGCGCAGTCGCCGTGCTGGCGTTCGCCCCTTTCGGCTACTGGCCCCTGCAAATCCTCAGCCTGGGCGTGCTGTTCTACCAGGTGCTGCGTTCGTCCAGCGTCAAGGGTGGCGCGCTGATCGGCTGGGCCTATGGCTTCGGCTGGTGCGCGGCCGGCACGCACTGGCTGTATATCTCGATGCACCGCTATGGCGACATGGCCGCGCCGATCGCCGCCATCGCCGTGGCCCTGCTGGCCCTCTTGATGGCCATCTACGTGGCCCTGGCCATGGGTGCGGCCGCCTGGCTGCGCCAGCGCTGGGTGTTGTCCCTGCCCGCCATGACCCTGCTGGTATTGCCGGCCACCTGGACCCTGTTCGAATGGACGCGCGGCTGGCTGTTTACGGGTTTCCCGTGGCTGGCCACGGGCTATGCCCACAATACCAGCCCGCTGGGCGGCTTTGCCCCCATCGTCGGATCGTACGGCCTGGGCTGGCTGGCGGCGCTGTCGGCCGGCGCCCTGCTGTTGCTCACGCATCGCACGCGCTGGAGCGCGCTGGGCGGCGTGATCGCGCTGTATGCGGCCGGCGTTGGCCTGCAATACGTGAACTGGACCCACCCGGTCGGGCGCCCCATCACCGTGCGCCTGCTGCAGGGGAATGTGCCGCAGCAGCAGAAATTCGACCCCGGCTTCGTGCTGGGCGCCCTGCAGATGTACCAGAGCGCCATCACCAGCGCCCCGGCCGACCTGATCGCCACGCCGGAAACGGCCGTCACCGTGCTGCCGCACCAGCTGCCGCCCGGCTATCTCGATAGCCTGGCGAAGTACGCGCAGCAGACGGGCAGCACGATTTTGCTCGGCATGCCCGTGCTCGACGAGCAGCAGCGCTTCTACAATGCGGCCGTGGGCATCACGCCCAACGGCACACCGGGACCGTACTACCAGTACCGCAAGCACCACCTGGTGCCGTTCGGCGAATTCGTGCCGCCCGGCCTGCACTGGTTCGTCGCCATGATGGCCATCCCGCTCGGTGACATGGGCCGCGGCGCCGAGGTGCAGGCACCGCTGCAGGTACGCGACCAGCTGGTGCTGCCGAATATCTGCTACGAAGACCTGTTCGGCGAGGAAATCGCCGGCCAGCTGGCCAGCGCCCACCGCCACGGCAAGCAATCGGCGTCCGTGCTGCTTAATATCTCGAACCTGGCCTGGTTTGGCGACTCGATTGCCATCCCCCAGCATCTGCAGATTTCGCAGATGCGCAGCCTGGAAACGGGCCGCCCCATGCTGCGCTCGACGAACACGGGCGCCACGGCCGTCATCGACGGCAAGGGCGTGGTGCAAAGCCTGCTGCCGCCGGAACAGCAAGCCACGCTGGCGGCCAAGGTGCAGGGCATGGGCGGCATGACGCCATACATTCTGTACGGCAACAAACTGGTGCTGGCCCTGGCCGCGCTGGCCCTGCTGACGGCCTTCCTGCTGTCGCGCGCCGCCCGCCGTGGCCGCGCCGTGCAGCAATAAGCGGCCGATATTGCCCGAAGAGTCACAGTGGGCCCGTAAAAACCGCTAAAATTAGCAAAACCCCGGCCCGGACGCGCTTGTTAGCAGCGTGCGGGCTTCAAGCAAACCTTAACAAAGCGCAGCCTCCCGCGCGGCGAACTCATACGATGCTCACATTTCAACAAATTATCCTGACCTTGCAAACCTATTGGGACAAGCAAGGTTGCGCCTTGCTCCAGCCTTACGACATGGAAGTCGGCGCCGGCACCTTCCACACCGGCACCTTCCTGCGCGCGATCGGCCCGGAACCGTGGCGCGCCGCGTATGTGCAGCCGTCGCGCCGCCCGAAAGATGGCCGCTACGGCGAAAACCCGAACCGCATGCAGCACTACTACCAGTACCAGGTGGTGCTCAAGCCCGCGCCGGAAAACATCCTCGACCTGTATCTGGGTTCGCTGGCCGCGCTGGGCCTGGACTTGAAGCAGAATGACGTGCGCTTCGTCGAAGACGACTGGGAAAGCCCGACCCTGGGCGCCTGGGGCCTGGGCTGGGAAGTCTGGCTGAACGGCATGGAAGTGACCCAATTTACCTACTTCCAGCAAGTGGGCGGCCTCGATTGCAAGCCCGTGCTGGGCGAGATCACCTACGGCATCGAACGCCTGGCCATGTATCTGCAGGGCGTGGAAAACGTGTATGACCTGGTGTGGACCGAGTGGGAAGAAAACGGTATTACGAAAAAACTGACCTACGGCGACGTCTTCCACCAGAACGAAGTGGAGCAATCGACCTACAACTTCGAGCACGCGAATACGGACCTGCTGTTCGAACAGTTCGGCAACTACGAAGCGGAAGCGAAGCGCCTGATCGAGCTGCAGCTGACCCTGCCCGCCTACGAGAAGATCATGAAGGCCTCGCACAGCTTCAATATGCTCGACGCGCGCGGCGCCATCTCGGTGACGGAACGCGCCGCCTACATCGGCCGCGTGCGCACCCTGTCGCGCCTGGTGGCGCAAGCCTATTACGACTCGCGCGAGCGCCTCGGTTTCCCGATGCTGCCCGCCGCAGACCAACCCGCCGCTTGATCGCCTAGCTCATACACCGCCGTACCAGACAAGAACACCATGAACCAAACACTGCTCATCGAACTGCTGACCGAAGAACTGCCGCCGAAAGCGCTGGCCAAACTGGGCGCCGCCTTCACGGCCGGCATCGTCAACGGCCTGAAATCGCGCGACTTCCTCGAAGCCGACAGCGTCGCCACCAGCTACGCCTCGCCGCGCCGCCTGGCCGTCTCCATCACCAACGTGCGCGAAGTCTCGCCCGACAAATCGATCCGCGAAAAAGTCTTGCCCGTCTCCGTGGCGCTGGACGCCAACGGCAACGGCACGCCGCCGCTGGCCAAGAAGCTGACCGCGCTGGGCTTTCCCGATCTGACGGTGGCCGAGCTGGAACGCGCCGCCGACGGCAAGGCCGAAAGCTTCTTCTACACCTACACGGCGCCGGGCAGCCAGCTTGCCGCCGGCGCGCAAGCCGCTTTGAGCGAGTCCTGCGCCAAGCTGCCGATTCCAAAACTGATGAGCTATCAGCGCCCGGACGGCACCACCGTGCAATTCGTGCGCCCGGCCCACAGCCTAATCGCCCTGCACGGCATCAATATCCTGCCATTGACCCTGCTGGGCTTGACGGCCGGCCGCACGACGCTGGGCCACCGTTTCCTCACCGACGGCGAACCGATCACCATCGCGCACGCGGAAAACTATGCGCCCTCGCTGATCCTCAACGCCAGCGTCATCGCCAGCAACGAGGAACGCAAGGAGCGCATCCGCGCCCAGTTGCTGGACAAGGCCGGCGCCGACCAGGTGCTGATGCCCGAAGCGCTGCTCGACGAAGTCACGGCCTTGGTCGAATGGCCGGTCGTATATGAGTGCCACTTCGAGGAAGAATTCCTGGCCGTGCCGCAGGAATGCCTGATCCTCACGATGCAGACGAACCAGAAATACTTCGCGCTGACCGACAGCGAAGGCAAGCTGCGCTCGCGCTTTTTGATCGTCTCGAACATCGAGACGGACACGCCCGAGCACATCATCGGCGGCAACGAGCGCGTCGTGCGCCCGCGCCTGTCCGACGCCAAGTTCTTCTTCGAGCAGGACAAGAAGAAGACGCTGGCATCGCGCCTGCCGCTGCTGGCCAACGTCGTCTACCACAACAAGCTGGGCACGCAAGCTGCCCGCACAGAGCGCGTCAAGTCTCTGGCCGGCGCCATCGCCGCCAAATTGAACTACGACGTGGCCCTGGCCGAACGCGGCGCCCTGCTGGCCAAGGCCGATCTGCTGACCGACATGGTGGGCGAATTCCCCGAACTGCAAGGCATCATGGGCACGTACTACGCGCGCCATGACGGCGAACCGGAAGAAGTGGCGCTGGCCGCCTCCGAACACTACCAGCCGCGCTTTGCGGGCGACAGCCTGCCGTCCACCGCCACCGGCACCGCCGTGGCCCTGGCCGACAAGCTCGAAACCCTGGTTGGCATCTGGGCCATCGGCCTGGCGCCAACGGGCGACAAGGACCCGTTCGCGCTGCGCCGCCACGCCCTGGGCGTGCTGCGCATGCTGCTGGAAAAACGCCTGCCATTGTCGATCCAGGGCTTGCTGGCGGACGCCGCCGCGCAGTTCGCGTCGGTGCCCGGCTTCAAGGACCCCGTCGCGGATGTGACCACCTTCATGCTCGACCGCCTGCGCGGCATCCTGCGCGAGCGCGGTTTCTCGCCGAATGAAATCGAAGCCGTCGTGGCGCAGAACCCGGACCGCCTGGACGACATCGTGCAGCGCCTGGAAGCCGTGCAGGCGTTTGCCGCGCTGCCGGAAAGCGCGTCGCTCGCCGCCGCCAACAAGCGCATCACGAACATCCTGAAAAAGAACGAGGAAGCCGTGAGCCAGGTCGCCGCCGGCGGCGTCAACGTGGCGCTGCTGCAGGACGAAGCGGAGAAAAAACTGGCCGCCGCCGTCTCGCGCGTGCAGCCGGAAGTCGACGCGGCCTTTGCCAAGGGCGATTTCACCAGCACCCTGCAAACCCTGGCGCAGCTGCGCGACGACGTCGACGGTTTCTTCAACGACGTGATGGTGATGGCCGAGGATGTCGCCCTGCGCAACAACCGTCTGGCACTGCTGTCGTCCCTGCACGGCATGATGAACCGCGTGGCCGACATTTCCAAGCTGGCGGCATAATGGGCACTCCGGCGCTGAAACTGATTATTCTCGACCGCGACGGCGTCATTAATCATGACTCGCCGGACTTCATCAAGTCGCCGGCCGAATGGCTGCCGATTCCCGGCTCGCTCGAAGCGATCGCCCGCCTGAACCAGGCCGGCTATCGCGTCGTCGTCGCCTCGAACCAGTCGGGCATCGCGCGCGAATACTTCGACATGACGGTGCTCAACGCGATCCACCAGAAGATGCACACCCTGGCGCAGCAGGTGGGCGCCGATATCGACGCCATCTTCTTTTGCCCGCATGCGGGCGCGGACAATTGCGACTGCCGCAAGCCGAAACCGGGCATGTTCCATGAAATCTCGCAGCGCTACAACACCAGCCTGCGAGGCGTGCCCACCGTCGGCGATTCGCTGCGCGACCTGCAGGCCGGCTTCATCAGCGGCTGCGTACCCTACCTTGTGTTGACGGGCAAGGGCGAAAAGACCAACGAGACGGGTGGCCTGCCGCCTGGCACCCAGGTCTTCCCCGACCTGGCCGCCGTCGTCAGCCACCTGCTCAAGGCGCCCGCCGCACCGGCGCCCACCGTGGCATCGAGTATCTAATCTTCGGAGAACCGCATTGCGTAATATTTCCCTGTTCCTGCGATCCCTGCTGTTCATGATCATCATGATCGTGGCCACCATCGTCTGGGCCTGCGTGTGCTTTTTTGCCGCGCCATTGAGCTACAACAAGCGCTATTGGGTCACCTCGCGCTGGAATGTGTTTATCCTGTGGTGCGCCAAGGTCATATGCGGCATCCGCTATGAAGTCAAGGGCGCCGAGAACTTCCCCGACGCGCCGGCCATCGTGCTCTCAAAACACCAGTCGGCGTGGGAAACCATCTTTTTGCTGCCCAGCCTGCCCCGCCCGCTCGTGTATGTGTTCAAGAAGGAGATCCTGTACATTCCCTTCTTCGGCTGGGCCATGGCGCTGCTGCGCATGATCCCCATCGACCGCAAGCAGGGCAAGCATGCCTTCAAGAGCGTGGTCGCGCATGGCAAGCGCCGGCTGGCCGATGGCCAATGGATTATCATGTTCCCGGAAGGTACCCGCATTCCCGTCGGCCAGGCGGGCAAGTACAAGAGCGGCGGCACGCGTCTGGCCATCGCCACAGGCGCCGTGGTGGTGCCGATTGCGCACAATTCAGGCGAGTGCTGGCCCAAGCAGTCATTCCTCAAACGCCCGGGACTGATCACCGTCTCGATAGGCAAACCGATTTCGCCGGAAGGGCAAACTCCGGACAGCATGATGCAACAGGTGGAAAATTGGATAGAATCAGAAATGCGCGTCATTTCGCCTCACGCCTACAACGCTGGCTAGACGGCATCAGCGCGGTCATCCAGGAGCCGACCCTGCGCCAGCAGATGAAGACCATCAAGGTCGGCGACCAGCAACTGGATTTGTTCGCGCATGACGTCTCGACCAGCACGCCCCCGGCGGTGCGCCCCACGGCACCGCCAGCGCCGCCCGTGGCGCCACCGGTAGTGGCGCCCGCGCCGCCCATCGTCCGCCCCGCTCCGCCTCCCCTGCCCTCCCCCCCACGCACCGCCGATGGCCCGCCACTGCGCCAACTGCAGCTGGGCAGCCACCTCGTCGAATTCGCCCTGCGCCGCTCCACGCGCCGTTCCATCGGCTTCATGATCGACGATAACGGTTTGCGCGTCACGGCCCCCAAACGCGTCACCTTGGCCGAAATCGACAACGCCATCCGCGCCAAGCAGGGCTGGATCGTCTCGAAACTGCTGGAGCGGGGCGAGCGCAAGGTGCAGCGCCAGCAGCGCCCGCCCGTGGCCTGGATCGATGGCGCCGTGCTGCCGTATCTGGGCGGCGAGATCACCCTGCGATTGCACCAGGCGCCGCGCCACCGCGCCAGCTTCCAGCGCGAGACGAATGAACTGCACGTCTGGGTCACGCCCACGGGCAGCGAGCAGCAATTGAAGGAAAAAGTGAAGGGCTGGTTCCAGCACGAGGCGCGCCAGTTGTTCGAAGCACGGCTGGACCTGTATGCGGACAAGCTGGGCGTGCGCTACGATTCGCTGTCGCTATCGTCGGCCGGCACGCGCTGGGGCAGCTGCACCATCGAGCGCAAGATCCGCCTGAACTGGCGCCTGATCCACTTCGCCCTGCCGCTGATCGATTACGTCGTGGCGCACGAACTGTCGCACCTGCTGGAAATGAACCACAGCCCCCGCTTCTGGGCCACCGTGGAATCGATCTATCCCGATTACGACGGGGCCAAGCAGGCGCTCAGGAAACGCTCGCAGGAATTACCGGTATTATTCCAATAAGACGGCACTACCGCCTGCAGTGTTGGTATGGGATACTGAATGTCCCATTCCGCCCATTTCGTCCATGAATATTTTCAAGATGCTGTTTGGTGCCAAGACAGCTACCGTGCCAGCAAACCAGTTATTGCCTGGAGCGCCCCATGACCAGTCTTCGCTGGAAGGTGAGCTATGCCATTATTCCGGCTATGAACGGCAAGCCGCGCTGGAACGCTGCGCTGCTCTGGACAGGACGGACCTGCTGCCCTTGGTCGTCGTGCGCCTGAATGACTGGGTGCCGGCCGTGCGCCATGCAGCACGTGCCACCATGCAGCGCCTCTTGCCACTGACACCAGCTCCCCAGTTATTGCAGATACTGCCGAAAGTTCTGCGCCTGCGCGAAATGAGCAGGAGCGACCATGCGGACTGGCTGCAGCACTTTGAAGACAGCATACTTGAACTGCTGAACGTGCAAGACTTGCTCGATGGCGTCTGTGGCAAGAACGTCCATGTCGCCAGGAGCTGCTTCTACATGCTCCACCAGCATGGTCTGGGTGATCCCGCGCAATACATCGGCATGGCGCTGGCCACGCGCGGAGATACGGTGCTGGCAACGCAAGCACTACGGCTATGCGCCAGCACCGCACCAGAGGTACAAACGGCGCTATATCTCAAGGCGATGTCGTCGCCTTTCGGCCGGATACGTACCAGTGCGTTATTGTCCCTGACGCAAGCGCCTGGAGGCCAGGATATGCGTACACTTGCGCAAGCGTCCCTGCTTGATGCCCAAGCGTCGGTACGCTACCTGGCTGTCGCCTGCCTTCAGACAATGGGAGAGGAGGCACGCATCAGCTACCGCGCCATTCTGACCAGTCCGGGATCGAGCACACAAGCCACTCGTGTCAGTCTGCTCTCGCTGGGCAGCCTGCGCAAGCCAGAAGATCTGGAGCTGATTCACACTTTTACGCAGTCAAAACTGCCCTCCGTGCGCCTGGCGGCCTATACCGCGTGGTTCAAGGTCGCGCCATCCGATAAAGATGCGATCGCCCTGCAAGCGGCAGGCGATGCGGCGCCCGGCATGCAGAAACTTGCCTGGAAAATGGTATCTCACCAGGGCGCGTTCATTCCCTTCGCTACGCTACATCCCTTGCTGGAAGCAAGGGGTGACCATGATCTGCTACTGCGCTACGCTTCCGCCAACAAGTGGCAATGGCTCTCGACCATCGCGCACCTGGCTATGGCACACGCACCACACAGGCCGTCTCATACCCGCCTGCACCATGAACTGCTGCGCTGGATCAGGGACTCTCATCGCGATACCGCTAAACCGGATGGTCAACAGCACGACCTTCTGTCACAGGAGTGCGCGCAAGCGGCGTTGTTCGCGCTGTTGACAGTGCATGACGAGCACAGCAGATTACTCACGCTTGAACTGACACACCATCAGCTAACTCCTGCCAGGACACTGCAGCATTAAACTATGGCAGCAGGGGTTTGATTGCCGCGATCGTGCGCGGCGTGGCGCCCCGGTGCTGACTGGCAAACGCCAGCGCTTTTTCTCCCATCGACGCCAGGCGCGCGGGATCCTGCAGCAGCGCCGACGCCTGCGCCATCAGCGCGTCGGCATCCGCCACCAGCGCGGCGCCGCCGGCGGCAATCGCCTGCTCGGTCACCAGCGCAAAGTTGAAGGTGTGGGGGCCGATCAGCACGGGCTTGCCCAGGGCCGCCGGCTCGATCAGGTTTTGCCCGCCCAGCGGCAGCAGGCTGCCGCCGACGAAGGCGCAATCGCAGGCAGCGTAGTACGCAAACATCTCGCCCATCGAGTCGCCCAACAGCACTTGCGTGCCCTGCGCCACGGCATCGTCCTGCCCCAGGCCGGACCTGCGCTGCACGGCCAGGCTTTGCGCCGCGATCAGTTTTTCCACCTCATCGAAGCGCTGCGGATGGCGCGGCACGATCAGCAGCAGTGCATGCGCGGGCAAGCTGGCGCGGATATACGCATCGAGGATCAGCTGCTCCTCGCCTTCGCGCGTGCTGGCGCACAGCAGCACGGGGCGCGCACCGATGGCCGCGCGCAGCGCCGCCCCCGTCGCCAGCGCCGCCTCGGGCACGACGACGTCGAATTTGATGCTGCCCGTGACGACCACGTCCCGCACGCCGAGCTGGCGCACGCGATCGGCGTCATCCTGCGTCTGCGCCGCCACCAGGGTGATGCCGCGCGCCGCGTCGGCTATGAGTTTGCCCAGGCGCTGCGCCTTGCCCAGCGAACGCTGCGACAAGCGCGCGTTGGCCAGCACCACCGGCACCTTGTAGCGATTGCATTGATGTATCAGATTCGGCCACACTTCCGTCTCCATCAGGATGCAGATGCGCGGCGCAAAGTGGCGGATGAAACGGGCTGGCATGGCGCCCGTGTCGTACGGCAGATAGCTTTGCACGAGGCGTGCGCCGTGTTTGGCGAACAGCGCCTTGCCCGTGGCTCGCCCCGTGGGCGTCATGTGCGTGAGGACGATGCGGCACGCTGGCCAGGCTGCCAGCAGCGCATCGATCAGCGGCTCGGCCGCGCGGGTTTCGCCGACGGAGACGGCGTGCAGCCAGATGGTGCCCGCAGCAGGTGCCGGCTGGCGCCCGTAAAATCCCAGGCGCTCGCCCCAGTGCTGGCGGTAGCCAGGTTCCTGGCGTCCGCGCAGCCACAGCCGCGCCAGCACCAGGGGCAAGGCCAGCCACCAGGCAAGAGTATAAAGAAGTCGCATGATTGTTGAAGGTTAAAGTCAGGCGGGAGGATAGTCCGCCAGCAGGCGACGTGCAGCGGCCAGCACTTCCGGCACGCCGGGCGGCGCGCCTTTGTCGCCCAGATTGATGATTTTCGGCGACCAGTTGCCTTCCGTTTTCCACAGTGGCGAGTCGGCATAGATTTCCACTGTCGGTCGCACAAAGGCGGCCGCGATGTGCGTCAGGCCCGTATCGACGCCGATCACCAGCGCCGCATGACGCGCCAGCAGGGTGGCATCACCCATCGACAGTTTCGGCAGCACGCGCGCATTCGGCAGGCCGGCCGCCAGCTGTTCGGCTTCCGCCTTTTCCCTGGGCGAACCCCAGGGCAGCAAAATCGGCATGGGCGCGAGCGCGTGGCCGAGGGCGATCCAGTTCTGCGGCGCCCATTTCTTGGCGTCGCGCGCCGTGCCGTGGAAATACACGCAGTAGGGAGCCTCGCCCATCCAGTCCGGGCGCGGTTCGCTGCCGGAGACTTCCGGCAAGCCGAAATCGGCCGGCGTGTCGACCTCGTAGCCCAGTGCGGCGGCAGCCACCAGGCGGCCGCGCGCTACCGCGTGCGTGCGCGGGTCTAGCGGAATGCTTTTGGTGTGGAAGAGGCGCGAGACGCCTTCGTAACCGGAGCCTTCGCTGCCGTTGGCCAGACCGATCTTCTGTCCGCCAGGCGCCAGGCGCGCGGCGCCCATGATGATGCCCGTCTTGAGCAAGCCCTGGGTATCGAATACATAATCGTAGCGCGTCTGGCGCAGGCTGCGGAAGAAGGCGGCGATTTCCGCGCGCGTCTCCTTCTTGCCCAGGCTCTTGCGCCAGCGCCGCAGCGCGAACGGAAAGATAGTCCCCACGCGCGGGTTCAGGCGCACCAGGCTGGTGTAACCCTCTTCGACCACCCAGTCGATGGTCGCGTCCGGATAGTGGCGGGCGATATCCGCCACCATCGGCAGGTTATGCAGCACGTCGCCCAGCGAGGACACCCGCACCAGCAATATTTTCAAGGGCGCCTGTGCGCCTGGTTGAGCGGCCATGCTGTCAGAACGGCAGAATGGCGTCTGGCTTGGCCGCCAGGATCACGCTCTTGAACTGTCCCTGGATGCGCGTCAGGGCTGCCGGCGTTTCCGCCTCGAAGCGCATGACGACTACCGGCGTGGTATTCGACGAGCGTGCCAGGCCGAAACCGTCCGCGTATTCCACGCGCAAGCCGTCGATGGTGATGATCTGTTCATTGCCGGGAAAAACGGCGTCGCGGCGCAGCATGTCCATCAGCGCGACGTTCTCGCCTTCCTTCAGTTCCAGGTGCAGTTCCGGCGTGCTGTCGGACTGCGGCAGGGAGTTCAGCAGGGCAGAAGGATCAGCCGAACGCGTGAGGATTTCCAGCAGGCGCGCGCCAGAATACAGGCCGTCGTCGAAACCGTACCAGCGGTCCTTGAAGAAGATATGGCCGCTCATTTCGCCGCCCAGCGGCGCCCCCGTCTCGCGCAGCTTGGCTTTCACCAGCGAGTGGCCCGTCTTGTACATCAGCGGCATGCCGCCATGCTTGCTGATCCACGGCGCCAGGTGGCGCGTGCATTTCACGTCGTACAAGATCTGCGCGCCAGGGTGGCGGGTCAGCACGTCGGCCGCGAACAGCATCATCTGGCGGTCAGGGTAGATGATCTGGCCATCCTTGGTGACCACGCCCAGACGGTCGCCGTCGCCGTCGAAGGCGATGCCGATTTCGGCATCCGTCTCGGCCAGGCAGCGGATCAGGTCTTGCAGGTTTTCCGGATGCGCCGGATCCGGATGGTGGTTCGGGAAGTTGCCATCGACTTCGCAGAACAGTTCGATGACTTCGCAGCCCATGCCGCGGAACAGGTCGCCCGCGAATGCGCCGGCCACGCCATTGCCGCAATCGACGGCGATCTTGATCGGGCGCGTCAGCTTGACGTCGCCCAGGATGCGCTCCAGGTAGGCAGCGCGGATATCATGCGTGGCGTAGCTGCCCGGCTTGGCGCTGGCGCTGCCGTCGTGCGCGACGATGCTGTGGTACAGCGCCTGGATGGCTTCGCCATGGATCGCTTCGCCAGCCAGCACCATCTTGAAGCCGTTGTAGTCGGGTGGATTGTGGCTGCCCGTGACCATGATGCCGGAGCGCGTATCGAGCACATTCGTGCCGAAATAAACCATCGGGGTGGCCACCACCCCCAGGTCGATCACGTCGACACCTGCCGCCTGCAAGCCCTGCGCCAGCGCCGCCGTCAATTCAGGTCCGGACAGGCGGCCGTCCCGGCCGATCACGACCCGCTGCTCGCCCTTGGCCAGGGCGGCCTGGCCAAATGCCTGACCGATCTTGTGGGCCACGCTGGCATCGAGGGTTTTGGCGATGATGCCGCGAATATCGTAGGCTTTGAAGATCGTGGATGACAGAGGCAGCATGGTATTGGACGTAAGGAAAATGAATCGCTAACTGAATAGATATCTGCGCTGGCAGGCAGGTAAAAAACTGCCGCTGAGCCAAGGCATACCGAATTATACGCGCAGCAGATCGATGGCCTTGCCTGATTCAAGCCACTTCTTGACCCACAGCGGCTGACGGCCGCGGCCGGTCCATTGCTCTCCCGCATTCTCCGGATGGCGATATTGCACCGCCACCTTGCCCCTGCGCGGGTGCAAGCCTTCCAGTATCAGCTGCTTCAGCGGGATGCCGGCCTGCTGCGCAATGGCCATGATCTGCTCACGCGCCTTGTCCATATCCTCACGCCCGCGACCAATCAATTCGCGCTGGACCTTGTCCTGCAAATTGCGCAATTCTTCCATTGTCAGTGCTGATAAATTCATACCGTGCCTTCTTTAATAATATGGATTAAAAACCATGCAATATACACCACACTTATTATTTCTTCTTATTCATAATCATCCAGCGTGGCGATTTGAATCGGATGATGCGGAAATATAACCAGACATACGACGCCATGAATAAAAACGAACAGAAAATCAATAAACAGGTATGGCGCCAAAGCAAGGTCGCGGGGATCACGGCCGTCAGAGAAAACAGCCACAGATAGGGCGAGGTCATCGAATTGCGGCGCATCAGCGCTCTGGCTTCCTTGCGTCCCACGGTCCACTGCACGATACGTCGGAAAATCAGGCTGTGCAGGTGTATGCCGTCAGGCATCACGGGCGACTTTCCTTGTATGAATGCACGCCGATAGGCGGAAAACAGGGTTTCAAAGGCGGGGTAAATCAGCAGCAGCACGGCATACCAGGTCGACACTTCCGGATTACGCATCACCAGCAGCAAGGTCAGTTCACCAAGCATGAAGCCGATAAAATAGGCGCCGCCATCGCCCAGGAAAATCAGACCGACCGGATAGTTCCAGATCAGAAATCCGGTCACGGCGCCCGCCACCAGCAAGGCGGACACCAGGATAAAGGAATCGTTCACTTGCAAACCCACATAGGCAAGCGATAGGAACATGCAGATCGATACCACGCTTGCCAGGCCGTTGAAGCCATCGATAATATTGATGGCATTGGCAATGCCAGCGACGGCCAGCACCGTGATGGGCAAGCTCAGCCAGATGAAAGGTATCGCCCAACTGGAGAAGGGCAGGTCAATGCGGTCGATGCGCGCGTCGATCAGGAAATAGGCCAGCAGCGCGCCTCCCATGGTCAGCAGCAGGCGTCCCACGGGGCTGACTTTGCCAGTGAAGTCCTCGATGATGCCGCCTGCAAAGGCGATGCCAGAACACAGCAGCAATGACAACATCCAAGACGTCATGACCGGCAGGCGCCAGATCGACACGAACGCACTGAGCAGCACTGCCACAAAGATCGCCAGCCCGCCGATGCGTGCCACCGAATGCGAGTGCACTTTTTGCACGCCATGAAAATCTGAGTCGAGTGCCGATTTGTGCAATCTCACCTGCTTGATAATCAACAGGGTGAATAATGCGGAAGCGACAAAGCTCACGATAAAAGAAAACATTTTTATTATCAATAAAAAATCGGGCTAGCCACCAAACAGCGCCGATAAGGTAAAAACCACGAGAAATTGCTGCCTGCTGCCGTGCAATGACATTGTACCCAAATAGGCAACAAATCCATATTTCGGGCTTTGGCTTAAGCAATCGCAGGTGCCTATATCCAAAAAAATACGATATATTCAGTATCGCAAATGAAAAATACCTCTTCGTGTGAAAAAAATACACATGCGGCCAGTTTGCCGGATTCTCGGCACAGCAAAATTATATAAAATATAACATTATGCACAACTCCCAAGGCAAACCTGTCGCAGCGTGGCGCATGGTAGCAAGAGAGGCCATGATTGCTGACAGCTTTTACCATTTGATACATCAACAATAGCGGTTTGCATAACAGGCCCAAAGCACCAGGCTGATACAAGGTAGCGGCCCGCCGTACCGCCCGGAAGCGCGCAACTTCAGGCATGATGCTGACTCCATGTGCAAGCGTGCCGCCATCCGGCATGTTTGCCGTCCAGTCCGGCCACTTGCTGAAAAATACGACACATCCATGAAAACCTACTTTATCGGCGATCTGCAAGGCTGCCATGCACAAACCGAAGAACTGATCGAGCGTATCCAGACGGCAGCGGATGGCCCGTACCGCCTCCTGTTCGCTGGCGACCTGATCAACCGTGGTCCCGCCTCGCTGGCCACCCTGCGCCATGTTCATGCGCTGGCCAAGCAAGGCCTGGCAGACAGCGTCCTGGGCAACCACGACTTGCACTTGCTGGCCGTGGCCAACGGCATCCGGCCCGAGCATGCGTCCGACACCCTCGCCGAAATCCTCGATGCACCCGACCGCGAGGAGTTGATCACCTGGCTGCGCCAGCGACCACTGGCACTGGAACACAATGGCCATGTGCTCGTGCATGCGGGCTTGCTGCCGCAATGGAGCGCGGCCCGGGCCCTGGCCCTGAGCGAGGAGGTGTCCGCCATGCTGCGCGGCGACGATTGGGTGGCGTTCCTGCGCACCATGTACGGCAACGAGCCGAGCGCCTGGCGCGACGACCTGCAGGGCGCCGACCGGCTGCGCTGCATCGTCAACGCCATGACGCGGCTGCGCTTTTGCACGCCGGACGGCGTGATGGATTTCAAGATGAAGGAAAGCGGCAGCCCGCCGCCAGGCTCCGGCCTGCTGCCGTGGTTCGACGTGCCGGGCCGGCGCAGCGCCGGCGACACCATCGTCTTCGGCCACTGGTCGGCGCTGGGACTGCTACTACGGCCGCACCTGATCGGGCTCGATAGCGGCTGCGTCTGGGGCGGGAAACTCTCGGCCGTGTGCATGGAAGACCGCTCGCTGCTGCAGGTCGACTGTCCCGCCTTCCAGCAGCACGGCGGCAAGCGGTAAGCTGCATATGCTTAGTCGAAATCGGTCGTTGGCCTTGCCGCGCCGAGTCCGTATGATGGCGGTTTTGACCTTGCGATTCCATGCATCCTGACACCGACAGACTGGCGCGCTGGCTGCTTGGCAGCCTGCAACTCGACACCGCAGTGCTGCACGTGGGCCAGTACTGCGGCCGCTGGCGCGCGTCCACGGCGGGCCGGGAACTGGGCAGCTTTCACCTGGTGCTCGATGGCCACTGCTATCTGCACCTCGATGGCGCGGCACCGATCGCGCTCGGCCCACGCGACGGCGTCTTCCTGCTGCGCGATCTGCCGCACTTCCTCAGTCCCCACGGCGATCCGCTGCGGGCGGTGAGCGCGCAAGCGATGCTGCCGCTGCAAACGCCCACGCAGCAGCCGGCAACGGCGCTGGCCTGCGGCTTCTTTCAATTTCGCGGCGCCCTCTCCGCGCTGATCGTCGACTCGTTTCCACCGTATCTGCTGATACGCGGCGATGCGCCTGCCTTCAGCGCTGCTGCCGCATTATTCGACCTGATCCTGGCGGAGGCCGGTGGCGACCCGGAACAGCCGTCGCCGCTCATCGCGCGCCTGGTCGAGCTGCTGTTCTTTTACCTGATCCGCCATGTGGCGCAGGGCGAGCAGGTGGCGGCTGGCCTGCTGTCGCTGCTGCACCAGCCCGCATTTTCGCCGCTGCTCGAACGCATGCTCGACGCCCCGGCCGACGACTGGTCAATCGAGAACATGGCCAAGGCAGCGTGCATGTCGCGCGCCAGCTTCTGCAAGCATTTCGCCAGCGCCAGCGGCCACTCGCCGGCCCAGTTCCTGCTCCTGCTGCGCATGAAGATCGCCGCGCGGCGCCTGCACGACGGCGTCTCCGTCGAACGGGCCGCCGAACTGGTGGGCTACCGTTCGCACGCCGCCTTTACGCGCGCCTTCAAGCGGGTCACGGGCGAGCAGCCGGGCGCCTACCGGCGCGACCAGCGATTGCGCCAGCTGGCCAGCTAAGAGCCTGTCTGGATCGAGGATCACACAATCGCAGACGAACGAGCACAAAAGGACGACGCTGACGTCTGTTGTGTACACGATATGGCCGATATAATGCCCGGGTGACTTACTAACTTAGCAAGGTACCCCATGTCCCGTCTGACGCTGCACACTCTCGATACCGCCCCGGCCGACAGCCGCCCCTTCGTGGAAAAGGCCATCGCCAATAACGGCTTCCTGCCCAACCTGATCGGCGTGCTGGCCAATGCCCCGCTGGCACTGGAAACCTATCTGACCGTCTCCGGCATCAATGCGCGCGCCAGCCTGACGTTAATGGAACGCGAAGTGGTGCAAATCACGGCCGCGCGTATCCATGGCTGCGATTTCTGCATCGCCGGCCATAGCGCCATCTCGCTGAAAAAGGCGGGCCAGACACCGGACACGGTGCGCGCCCTGCAGCACGGCCAACCGACGGACGACGCCAAACTGGACGCCGTCGCCGCCTTCGCCACGGCCGTCATCGCCACGCGCGGCGCCGTCAACGACGCCGAATATCAAGCCTTCCTGGCCGCCGGCTACAATGAACAGCAGGCGCTGGAAGTGGTGCTGGGCATCAGCCTCGCTACGCTGTGCAATTTCTCCAACAGCCTGGCCGGCACGCCCGTCAATCCCCAGTTGACGCCCTACCTGCCCGGCGCCGTCTGATATGGGCCACCTCAATCACTGGCTGCACATGCATGCCGATCAGCTCGACCAGTCTTCGCAACTGGCTGAAACCGTACTACCGGCGCTGGCCGGCGACAAGCTGCTGGCCATCGGCGTGCCGCAGGAGCACGGCGGCGCGGGCGGTGACGTGCGCGACGCCATCGAAGCCATCGCCAAGGTGGCCGAGCAATCGGTGACGGCCGCCTTTGTCTTCTGGGGCCAGCGCTGCTTCATCGAATTCCTGCTGCAAAGCGAGAACCGCGCGCTGGCCGAGCGCCGCTTGCCCGGCCTGCTGGCCGGCACACAGGCAGGAGCCAGCGGTTTGTCGAACGCGATGAAATTCTTGTCCGGCATCGAACAGTTGCAAATCACGGGCGCACGCCACGGCGACGGCTTGCTCGTCGACGGCGGCCTGGCTTGGGTGACCAACCTGCGCAAGGCGGGCTTTGTCGCGGCAGCCGCCGTGGCGCCCGATGACGGCGCGCCGCCCGTCATCGTCGCCTTTGACAGCGGCACGGCTGGCGTCAAGCGCAGCGACGATCTGGACCTGATCGCCTTGCGCGGCAGCAATACGGCCTCCGTCAGGCTGACGCAGGTGCACATTCCTGCCGAGGACATCATCAGCGACAACGCGCCAGCCTGGCTGCCGCAAGTACGCCCATCGTTCCTCGGCATGCAATGCGGCCTGTCGATTGGCCTGGCGCGCGCCAGCCTGGCGCAGGCGGCGCAGATTTCGGCCGGCTCGCGCAACCAGCTCACGCCGCGCATCGCAGCGCTGCAAGCGACCCTGGAAGGCGCCGTCGCTACCCTGCTGGCCGGCGTGCACGATGGCCGCTTCAAGACACAGGCGCCGGCCATGTTCCGCTTGCGCATACAACTGGCCGACGTGCTGCAGCAGGCCTTGATGCTGGAACTGCAAGCCATGGGCGGACGCGCCTACCTGAACGCGGAACAGCAGGGCTTTGCCCGCCGTTGGCGCGAATCATCGTTCATCCCCATCGTCACTCCCAGCCTGACGCAATTGCAGGCGGCCTTGCAGCTGTTCGACAGCCAGCAGGCGGCAGCGGGAGCCCCGGCATGACGGCAACGGCAGAATTGCAACAATGGGCCTTGCAGGCGCAGGATCTGAGCTATGCCTATCCGGGCACGGCGCCCGTGTTCCAGCACGTCTCGCTGGGCGTGCGCAAGCGCGAAATCGTCTGCCTGCTGGGCGGCAGCGGCTGCGGCAAATCGAGCCTGCTGCGCGTGCTGGCCGGCTTGCAATCGCCGTCCACGGGCGCCATTCAATTCCTGGACGCGCCCATGCGCGAACCGGATCCGCGCAGCGCCCTCGTGTTCCAGCAGGCGAGCCTATTGCCCTGGCTGAACGTCACGGGCAACGCCGGCTTCGGCCTGGACTTCAAGCACCAGCCGCAGCTCACGCGCGCAGCGCACGAGGCGCGCGTGGCGCAAGCCATCGAAGCCGTCGGTTTGAAGGGCCGCGAAAAACTGTATCCTTCCGCACTGTCAGGCGGCATGGCGCAGCGCGTGGCGCTGGCCCGCGCGCTGGCGCGCGAACCGGAGCTGCTGTTCGCCGACGAGCCGTTTTCCGCGCTCGACGCCATCACGCGCGCCGAGATGCAGTCGCTGCTGGTCGACGTGGTGCACCGCTGGCACACGGCCGTACTGCTGGTGACGCACGATATCGATGAAGCGATCCTGGTCGCCGATCGCATCCTGCTCATGGGCGGCAAGCCCGGCAACATCGTGCGCGAATGGCCCGTCGCCATCGAGCAGCCGCGCATCGGCCACAGCGCCGACGTCATCGCCCTGAAGATGGACATCCTCGACGCCCTGCAGGCGCTGCAGCAGCAGGACCAGGCCCACGCCGCCGCCCTTTAGCATATCCCATACACCACACTGGAACCCTTCATGTCCCTTTATCTAGATAACAAACCCTTGCACATCTGCGCCTCGTCCGATTGCGACTGCGGCCTGACGCGGCGCGACTTCCTGCGCATGTCGGCCCTGGCCACGGCCAGCGTCGCCTCGCCGCTGCTGTTCGCCGGCGACGCCATGGCCCAGCAAGGCCCGAAAGGCGACGACCAACCCGTCAAGATCGGCTACCTGCCCATCACCGACGCCACTCCGCTGCTCGTCGCCCACGCCCGCAAGCTGTTCGAGGCGGAAGGCTTGCAGGCGGAAACGCCGCGCCTGTTCCGCAGCTGGGCGCAGATCATCGAAGCTTTCGTGGCCGGCCAGGTCAACGTCATCCACCTGCTCTCGCCGGCCACCCTGTGGGTACGCTACGGCGCCAAGTTCCCGGCGAAAGTCGTCGCCTGGAATCACGTCAACGGCTCCGCACTGACGGTAGCCAACGAGATCAACAAGGTTTCAGACCTGGGCGGACGCACGGTCGCCATCCCGTTCTGGTACTCGATCCACAACATCCTGCTGCAGCAAATCCTGTCCGCCAATGGCCTGACGCCCGTTACGCGCGCGCGCAACGCGGCCATCAAGCCGAATGAAGTCAACCTGATCGTGCTGGCGCCGGCCGAAATGGTCTCGGCCCTGGCCAGCAAGTCGATTGCCGGCTACATCGTGGCAGAGCCGTTCAATGCGGCGGCGGAAAACGCCGGCATCGGCAAGATCCTGCGCTTCTCGGGCGACGTGTGGAAAAACCATGCATGCTGCGTCACCTTCCTGTCCGAACGCGACATCAACACGCGTCCGGAATGGGCGCAAAAAGTCACCAACGCCATCGTCAAGGCGCAGCTGTGGACGCGCACGAACCAGGTCGACACGGCCAAGCTGCTGTCGAACGTGGGCGAGCACCGCTACACACCGCATCCGCTGCAGGTGCTGACCAAGGTGCTGGCCACCACCGACTACGCCGGCTATGAAAAGCAGGGGCTGATCGTGCACAAGAACTGGCAGCAGCGCCGCATCGACTTCCAGCCCTATCCGTTTGCCTCGTACACGGAAGAACTGGTGCGCGCCATCGGCCGCACCAAGGTTGAGGGCGATACGCGCTTCCTGGCCAATCTCGATCCGAAATTCGCCGCGCGCGACCTGGTCGATGACCGCTTCGTGCGCAAGGCCATCACGGCAGTCGGCGGCCCGGCCGCCTTCGGCTTGCCGGCCAACCTGCTGCGCAGCGAAACCGTGGCGGTCTGACGATGGCAAGCAAGTTGTTGACGAAGTTCGGCCTGCCCCTGGTGGGGCTGGCCTGTGCCTGGTTGTTGTGGTCCGTGGGCGTGACGGCGCTGGAGAAATCCACGCCGATCGCCACCGCCTTCGCGCCCTTGCCCACGGCGCTGGCGTTCAAGGAAATGCTCGGTGGTTCGGATATCTGGCTGCACGTGGTATTGAGTCTGCAAAGGGTGGCCGTGGGCCTGGGGCTGGCGATCGTCATCGGCGTGCCGCTCGGCGTGCTGGTGGCCATGTCGAAGAGCTTTTCCGGCGCGGCCATGCCGTTGTTCCAGCTGCTGCGCATGATTTCGCCGCTGTCGTGGATGCCGATCGCCGTGATGGTGCTCGGCGTCGGCGACGCGCCCGTGTACTTCCTGCTGGCGTTCGCGGCCGTCTGGCCCATCCTGCTCAATACGGCGGCCGGCGTGGCGCGGCTCGATCCGAACTGGCT
The DNA here is from genome assembly GCF_900156175.1 of Janthinobacterium sp. TND4EL3. Lineage (GTDB taxonomy): Bacteria > Pseudomonadota > Gammaproteobacteria > Burkholderiales > Burkholderiaceae_D > Janthinobacterium. Next base: position 466,323 of record NZ_FTMV01000002.1, on the reverse strand, counting down.
GCTGCTGGCGCGCAGCCTGTCTGCCACGCGCAGCGAAATCGTCTTCAAGGTGATTTTGCCAGGCATCACGGCCGATATCCTGACTGGCGTGCGCCTTGCCATCGGCATCATCTGGATCGTGCTGGTGCCGGCGGAGATGCTGGGCGTGTCGGCAGGTCTCGGCTACTTCATCCTCGATACGCGCGACCGCCTCGCCTATTCGGAACTGATGGCCGCCATCGTGCTGATCGGGATGTTAGGTTTCATCCTCGACTACCTGGCCCGCGCCGCCCATGCGCGCTGGCTGCACGTCAAGAACTAGCCTGTTCCAGCGGCAGCGCGGCGGCCACCGCCGCCTGCGTTGCCGCTGCCAGTTCGCGGCGGTGCGCGTCGACCGTCGCCACTGGCGCCAGGCAGGTCAGGCGGGCCGTGACCGGCGGGCCGGTCAGGATCGCCACCATGCTTTGCGCAAAGCTCATGTCGCCGATGAAATCGACGGCGTGGTGCAACTCCCCCTTGTCATCCTCGTACACGAGCGCGAACGGCTGCACCGGTACCTTTGCATCGATAGCCGCCTCGAACAGGTTCGCGTGAAACGGCAGGATTTGTCCTTGCGCTGCGGTCGTGCCTTCGGGGAAGAACGCAATGCGCTCGCCCGCCGTCAATTTATCCACCAGTCCCTGGAAAATCAGGCGCAGGTCGCGCTTGCTGCCGCGCGAAATGAAGATGGTGCCGGCACGCCCCGCCAGCCAGCCGAGGATAGGCCAGGCGCGGATTTCCGCCTTGGCGACGAAACGGCAAGGGTGGACGGCATTGATGACGAAGATGTCGAGCCACGAAACGTGGTTCGCCACCACCATCGCATGGTCGAGGGCCGGCACGCTGTCCGCCGGCTGCGCCACGTGCACGCCGCAGATGTCGAGCAGTTGCGTGGACCAGCGGCGGATACGCCGGTTGCGCCCTTCCAGGTCCAGCCAGGGAAACAGCACGGCGCTCTTGGCCATGCCGCAGCTCAGGTGGATGGCGATGCGCGCGAGGCGGTAGGTAAGCAGAAGTTTCAAATCACACCAACAAATAAACCAGAGCCGAAATCCGGGAGCAGACAAGGGATGCCGGAGCAGCATGCCCCGGTCCGCGGATCTGATTTTTAACGCTGAAACGCCACCTGTCCAGCCACGATGGTCGCCTTGACGATGCCGCTCAGCTCATAGCCGAGGAAAGGCGTATGCTTGCCCTGGCTGGCCAGCGAGGCCGACGACACGGTCCAGCGCGCGGACGGATCGAAGACGCAGATGTCGGCCGCTTCGCCCACGGCCAGGCTGCCGGCAGGAATGCCGGCCACACGGGCCGCATCGGACGTGACCTTGGCCACGGCGCGCGCCAGCGGACGCTCGCCCGCCTGTGGCTGGCCCAGCGCGTAGTCGTCGGCCCATTTCAAGGCCAGCGACAGCAGCAGTTCCAGGCCCGTCGCGCCGGGCGACGCTTCGCCGAACGGCAGCAGTTTTTCATCGTCATCGACGGGCGTGTGGTCCGAGCACATGGCGTCGATCGTGCCGTCGAGCAGGCCGGCGCGGATCGCATCGCGGTCGCGCTGGCTGCGGAACGGCGGCGTGACGCGCGCGTTCGGATCGAAGAAGCCGATGTCGGCGTCCGTCAGGTGCACGTGGTGCACGCCGACGTCGCAGGTGACGGGCAAGCCTTCGGCCTTGGCGGCGCGGATCAGTTCCAGACCCGCCGCCGAGGAGATGCGGCACAGGTGCACGCGCGCGCGGCTGGCGCGCATCAATTCAAAGATCGTGTGCAGGGCGATGGTTTCGGACATTACGGGCACGCCGGACAAGCCCAGGCGCGACGCCAGCGGACCGCTGTGGGCGATGCCGCCACGGCCGATGTGCGGGTCTTGCGGGCGCAGCCAGACCGTGTAGCCGAAGGTGTTTGCGTACTGCATGGCGCGCAGCAGCACGGTGGTATCTTCGATTGGCTCTTCCGCCTGCGCGAAGCCGATGCATCCCGCTTCCGTCAGTTCCGCCATTTCCGTCAGCGACTGGCCCTTCAAGCCCATGGTCAGCGCGCCCAGCGGGTGCACGTGGGCCTTGTTTTGCGTCTTGGCGCGGTATTTCAGCATTTCCACCAGGCCCGGCTCATCGAGCACGGGGTCGGTATCGGGCGGGCAGACCAGGCTCGTGACGCCGCCCTGCAGGGCAGCCTGCAGTTCCGATTCCAGGGTCGCCTTGTATTCGTAGCCCGGCTCGCGCAGGCGCGCGGACAGGTCCACCAGGCCGGGGGAAACCACCAGCCCTGCCGCATCAAACGTGGTGTCGGCCTTGAAGCCGGCCGGGGCGCTGCCCACAGCCAGTACCTTGCCGTCGGCGATAAACAGGTCTTGCAAGCCATCGATGCCATTGGCGGGGTCGATCAGGTGGCCATTCTTGATATGTAGTGTCGTCATGCTCGCTTACTCGTCCTTGGGCTATCAGCCCTGATTACCAGCCAAAATACTCATCACCGCCATGCGCACGGCGATACCGAACGTCACCTGCGGCAGGATCACCGCCTGCGGACCGTCGGCCACGGCCGAATCGATTTCCACGCCGCGGTTCATCGGCCCCGGATGCATAACGATGGCATCCGGCTTCGCCAGCGCCAGACGCTCGGGCGTGAGGCCATAGCTCTTGAAGTATTCCTGCGCCGACGGCAGCAGCGCGCCGCTCATGCGTTCATTCTGCAGGCGCAGCATGATGATCACGTCCACGCCCTTGAGGCCTTCATCCATGTTGGTGAAGGTGCGCACGCCCATCTGTTCCAGGCCACCCGGCAGCAGGGTATGCGGGCCGATGGCGCGCACTTCCGGCACGCCCAGCGTGGTCAGCGCATGGATGTCGGAGCGGGCCACGCGGCTGTGCAAAATGTCGCCCACGATGGCCACCGTCAGGTTGGTGAAATCCTTCTTGTAGTGGCGGATCGTGTACATGTCGAGCAAGCCCTGGGTCGGGTGCGCATGGCGCCCGTCGCCCGCGTTGACCACGTGGACATGCGGCTGCTTCGTGTCGATCAGGTGCTTGGCGATCAGGTAGGGCGCGCCCGACTGCGCGTGGCGCACGACGAACATGTCGGCATGCATGGCCGACAGGTTGTCGATGGTGTCGAGCAGGGACTCGCCCTTGCTGGCCGACGAGGCCTGGATATTCAGGTTGATGACGTCGGCCGACAAACGCTTCGAGGCGATCTCGAAGGTGGTGCGGGTGCGCGTGGAGTTTTCAAAGAACAGGTTGAAAACGCTCTTGCCGCGCATCAGCGGCACCTTTTTCACGTCGCGGTCGGAGATGCCGACAAACGAGGAAGCCGTGTCGAGGATATGGTTGACGATAGACTTCGGCAAGCCTTCGATCGTCAGCAGATGTTGCAGTTCGCCGTGTTTATTCAGTTGCGGATTAAGCATGGTGGGTATCTATGGTGAGCGTGAATTTTCCATCGTCGGCTTGCTTCAGTACCAGGGCCTGGCCCGGCGGCACGGCTGTGAAGGCGGCCACGAAATCGGCGGCCACCGGCAGCTGGCGTTCGCCGCGGTCGACCAGGGCCGCCAGCATGATCTTGGCCGGGCGGCCATAGTCGAACAATTCGTTGATGGCCGCGCGCGTGGTGCGGCCCGTGTACAGCACGTCGTCGACCAGCAGGATGGTGGCGCCGGCTACGTCGAAGCTGATTTGCGTCGGCTTGACGTCGGCATGCAAGCCCTTCTGGGCAAAGTCGTCGCGGTAGAACGAGACGTCGAGCACGCCCAGGCGGTCGAGCAGGCTCAGGTCGCGCGCCAGGCGCTCCGCCAGCCAGGCGCCGCCCGAATGGATGCCGACGATGGCCACGTTGGGGATGCCCGCCAGGCCGCTTCGCACCTGCTGCAGCAGGTCTGCATACAGGGCCTCGGCGTCGAGTTGGGAAGGATTCGCAGGATGCGGCATAGAGTTCTTAATCATTCAGGATTGGAGGCTAAAGTCAGATTAATAATTCGCGTCGAAATACTGTTGCAGGATGATGGCGGCAGCCCGGTCGTCGATGACTTCGCCGCGTTTGGCGGCAATCACGGCCGAGGAATAGCGCTCGTCGACCAGTTCCACCGGCAGGTTGAAACGGCCGTGTACCTGGTTGGCGAACCGCCGGCAACGCGCGCTCATCTCGTGTTCGGTGCCATCGGGGTGGCTGGGCAAGCCCACCACGATGCGGCTGGCGCCCCACTCCTTGATCAGGCTCGCGATGGCGGCGAATTTCGGCTCATTCGCCGTCTCCGTGATCACGCTGAGCGGCTTGGCCTGGCAAATCATGCTATTGCCGATGGCCACGCCGATGCGTTTCAAGCCGAAATCGAAGGCGAGGATGGTGTCGATGGCGTCACCGCTCATGCGTGGCCAGCCTCGCTGGCGAGCATGAGCGGATCGATGCCCAGCAACTTGATGGCCGCCACGTAGCGCTGCTCGATGGGGAAGTCGAACAGGATGTCGGCCGAGGCGCCCACCGTCAGCCAGCCGTTGCGGCCGATCTCGTCTTCCAGCTGACCCGGGCTCCAGCCCGAGTAGCCGATCGAGACGAGCATGCGCTCGGGACCATCGCCCTTGGCGACGGCTTCGAGCACGTCGATCGAGGTGGTAAACGCGATTTCATCGGTCACCGTCAGCGACGAGGAATAGCGCGCTCCCGGCGTATGCAGCACGAAGCCACGGTCATCCTGCACCGGGCCGCCGAACATGATCGGTTCATTGATGATGGGCGTGTCGGTGCCGGCCGCCAGTTTCAGGTCGATACGGTCGAACAGCACTTCCATGGTCATGTCGGTGGGCTTGTTGATGACGACGCCCAGCACGCCGTTTTCATTGTGTTCACAGACGTACACGACCGTCCCGCCGAAGATCGGATCTTGCATCGCCGGCATCGCAATCAGGAAATGGTTGGCCAGATTCAGAGTGGAAGACCCGGTTGCGGCCGGTTCTCCGACACCATGCATCAATCGATGTCCTGGTAGAGTCTGGTCGATTTTACTCTTCTTCATACGCGATGCTCTCTCTGTGGGCTTGCTGGCAAGTTTCGCTTACCCCTGCTGTCATACGCCTGACTGATCACGCGGCACGGAACTGGTGGCCGCACGCCGCAATGATGCCTGACGCTATTATTGTTTTAAATTCAATTATAAAAGTTCACTTTGCGTGTTGCGGAACATCAGTTCAAAGCCGGATTGCCAGCTCAGTCCCCCGCCATTGCAACATCAATTGTAAAATTGATCGCAAAATGGTTGTCGCACGTGAAACACGACGAACATACCCGGTAGTTTACACTGAATTGCCATCACGGCGACGCCAATGGCATGACACGAGCGACCATAAAGCCGCTTGAACGGCGAAAAATCGACTATTTTTGACCCTAAACACAGAAAATAATGACAATCAAGACTTCCCTGGTATGGTTCCGCCGCGATTTGCGTGCTTTTGACCATGCTGCGCTGCATCACGCCCTGCGCCAGAGCCAGGCCGTGCATTGTGTGTTTGTGTATGACACGGCCATCCTGGCCACGTTGCCGCGTCGTGACCGGCGCGTCGACTTCATCCATGCCAGCGTGGCGGAACTGGCCGCCGAACTGCGGCAGCTGGGCGGCGACCTGATCGTGCTGCACGCCGATGCGGCCGAGGCCATCCCACGCCTGGCCGCCGAACTGCAGGTGGACGCCGTCTTTGCCAACCACGATTACGAGCCGCAAGCCATCGCCCGTGACGCAGCCGTGGCAAGCGCCCTCAGTGCCAACGCGCGCCTGTGGTTCAGTTTCAAGGATCAGGTGATCTTTGAGAAAGATGAGGTGCTGACCTTGTCGCACAAGCCGTATACCGTCTATACGCCATACAAGAATGCCTGGCTGAAGAAAATGCGTGCGGAACCAGCCTGCCTGGCATCATTTGATATCGGGCCGCATGTCGCCAGCCTGGCGCCACCGCGCAGCGAGGTGCCGGCGCCCCTGCCCTCCCTGTCAGAACTGGGTTTCGAAGCGAGCAACCTGGCAGAACTGGCGATTCCGACCGGTATGTCCGGCGCCAGCAAGCTGTTCGAGGACTTCCTGCCACGCGCAGCCCGCTATGACGTGGCGCGCGACTTTCCGGCCCTGAAGGGACCGTCGTACCTGTCCATGCATCTGCGCTTCGGCACAGTCTCGCTGCGCTACCTCGTGCGCACGATTGTCGACCTGATGGACCGGGGCGGTGGGGGCGACGGCGCTCCCGTGTGGCTGGCCGAACTGATCTGGCGCGACTTCTACGCCATGATCCTGTATCAGAACCCGCACGTGGACGGCGGCGCCTTTAAACCCGCGTATGACGCCATCGCCTGGGAGACAGGGCCGCAGGCCGACGCCGCGTTCGCGGCCTGGTGCGAAGGACGCACCGGCTATCCTCTGGTCGATGCGGCCATGGCGCAACTGAACCAGACAGGTTACATGCACAACCGCCTGCGCATGGTCACGGCCTGCTTCCTGATCAAGGATCTGGGCATCGACTGGCGCCGCGGCGAAGCGTATTTCGCGCTGCACCTGAACGACTTCGACCTGGCGTCGAACAACGGCGGCTGGCAGTGGGCGTCCTCGTCCGGCTGCGACGCACAGCCTTATTTCCGCATCTTCAATCCGATCACGCAATCGGAAAAATTCGATGCTGGCGGACGCTTCATCCGCCGCTACCTGCCGCAACTGAAGGCGCTGGGCGACAAGGAAATCCACGCGCCGTGGCTGGTGCCGCGCATGCTGCTCGAACAGAAAAACATCGTGCTGGGACGCGACTACCCGCATCCCATCGTGCAGCATGATGAGGCGCGCAAGCTGACCCTGGAACGCTATGCAGTAGTCAAGGCGGTAGCGTAGAAGGTGGTGCCGTAAGTCAGCCCCCCGCCAGCAGGCGCCCCACCTCGGCCAGCAATTCCTCTTCCTGAAACGGCTTGCCGAAATACGCATTCACGCCCAGTTCAAAGGCGTGCGTGCGGTGCTTGTCGGCGCTGCGCGAAGTGATCATGATGACTGGAATGGCGCGCGTCTTGCCGTCGCTGCGCACATTGCGCGTCAGGTCAAAGCCATCCATGCGCGGCATCTCCACGTCGACCAGCAGCAGCACCGGCATGGCCGCCGGCTCCAGCGCGTGCAGCTGCTCCAGCGCATCAACGCCGTCTTTGGCCAGCAGCACCTGGTAGCCTTCGCGCTCGAACAGGCGCTGCATCACGCGACGCACGGTCAAGGAATCGTCGACTACCATGACGCAGGCGCGCGGCATAGCCAGCCCGCTGTTGGCGGTCCGCTGCACGCTGCTGGCCAGCGCGTATTGCGACAGGAGTTCCGGATGGTGTTCGAGGTGCTGCGCCAGCGCCACAGGGTTCAGGATCAGCACGATGTCGCCTGTGCCCAGCACGGTGGCGCCGGCAATGCCCGGCATGCGTGCCAGTTGCGGCCCCACATGCTTGACCACCACCTCGCGGTTGCCCACCACATCATCGACCTGCAAGGCCAGCCTGTCGTTGCCATTTCTCAGCAGTAACACGGGCGCGTAACGCTGCACGGCCTGTGCCACCGGGGTCTCGCCCAGCATGGACGACAGGTGGTGCAGCGCCAGCACCTGTCCGTGCGACTCGATGCAACCGGCCGCCTGCACTTGCTCCAGCTGCTCGCCCTTCAGGTGCAGCACCTGCTCGACCAGCACCGATGGCAAGGCGTAGGTCTTGCCGTGCGCCGCCAGCAGCACCACTTGCGTGACAGCCAGGGTCAGCGGCAGGTGTATGGTGAAGCGCATGCCCAGACCCGCCTGCGTCAACGTTTCCACGCGTCCGCCCAGGGCCAGCGCTTCGGAACGCACGATATCCATGCCAACACCGCGTCCGGCCAGTTCCGTCAGGCTGTCGGCAGTGGAGAAGCCGGGCGAGAAAATCAGTTCTGTCGCCTGCGCGTCGGTTAGCGGCGCGTCCGTCGCCAGCAGGCCGGCGCCATGCGCCTTGGTCCGGATGCGCTCGAGGTCCAGCCCCGCGCCATCGTCGGAGAAGGCGATCGCCACCTCGTTGCCCTGCTGGCTGAGCTGCACCAGCAGCTCGCCTGTTTCGCTCTTGCCCACCGCCAGGCGCGCGTCGCGTGGCTCGACGCCGTGCACGATGGCGTTGCGCAGCAGGTGTTCGAAGGGCGCCGCCATGCGTTCGAGCACGCTGCGGTCGATTTCCACACTACCGCCGCGGATGTCGAGGTTGACCCTCTTGTCGACTTCCTTGGCGCTTTGCCGCGCCACGCGGAACAGGCGTTCGGCGATGCTGGAAAACGGCACCATGCGAATCTGCATCAGGTCGCGCTGCAGCTCGCGCGTCAGGCGCGCCTGCAGCACCAGGTCATCCGTCACCGCATCGATGCTATGGCTGAGGTTTTCGTGGAACGAGGCTACGTCATTGACGCTTTCGGCCATCATGCGCGTCAATTCCTGCAGGCGCGTAAAGCGGTCGAATTCGAGCGGATCGAAATCGCGCTCGCTGCCGACGGCCATGCGCGAGGCGATCTGCGATTCGGCCTGCATTTCCACTTCGCGCAGCTGGCGGCGCAGTCGCGCCAGATTGTCGGAAAACTCGGACAGCGAAGCTCCCAGCACGCCCACTTCATTTTCCATCTTCGAGCGCGTAATCGACACTTCTCCGGCCTGGTTCACCAGGCGGTCGAGGATATCGGCGCGCACGCGCACCAGGGCCGCCTTCGGTTCGGCCACCGGCGTGTCTTCCATGCCAGGCAAGGGCAACAACGGTTGCTGCAACTGTTCGAACAGGTGCAACGCATGGTCGTAATGGGCCAGCAATTCCTCGAAGGCTTGCGGTGTGGCGGTGCCGGCGTGCAGCATGTTTTCGATATGCGTCTCGATTTCATGCGCATGCTGGCCCAGGCGCATGGCGCCGGCCATGCGCGCGCTGCCCTTGACCGTATGCAGCGTGCGCAGCAGCATCTGCGCCTGGCCGCTGTCATGCGGATGCTGCTGCCAGCTACGCAGCGCTTCGCCGATCTGCGGCAACAAGTCAGCGCCTTCCTCGAGGAAGACGGACAGCAGATCGAGATCGAGTTCATCGCTGATGCCGGCGCTCGCCGCCAGCAGCGCGGCCGCATCTGCCGGCATGATGGCTGGCACCAGCACTTCGGGCACCGCGTGCTCCAATGGCGGCGCGTGCTCGAAGCCGGCGTCGAACAGGTCATCGCTGGCGCCAATGTGCAGTTCTGGCGCGCCTGGCGGCAAGGATGCCGCCGCATCGACGATGCTCGCATACGTTGCCGCGAACAAGCTATCGAGCTGCGAGACAGGAACTTCGGCGGGCGCTTCGGCGTCCGGCGCCGGCGTACCGACGATGCTGGCGTAGGCGGCGGCAAACAAGGTGTCCAGCTGCGCTTCCTTGCTCTCGCCAGGCGCTGCCGTCAAGGTGCGCCACAGGGTGTTGAGCGCTTCGATCATGTCCGGCTGCGCTGGCGCCAGGTCGCCCAGCGCGAAAGCCTGCAGCATCTGCCCGATGCGCTGCGTGGCCTGTTCCAGCACCTCGTGCTGCGCATCGCGCAAACCGGCCCACGGCGGCACCACGGATTCGATCGTCGTCTCCAGCGCCAGCGCCAGGTCGCGCAAGGACTGGAAGCCGACCGTGCCCGACGTTCCTGCCAGGGTATGCACGGCCTGCAGGGCCTCGGCACTGACGACCCGCTGTTCATGGCGCCACTCGCCAAAGTCGCGCGTCAGCACGCGCAACAATTCGTCCGTCTCGGCCAGGTAGATGTTGTACAAGGGCAGACTGATGCGCAGCTCACCCACGTGCTTCAGGTTGTCGTCGGGCGCCTCGTGCAGCAAAGGTGCAGTCGCGGCCGGAAAACCGATCACGTTGCCGTTGCCGTGCACCGGCACGGCCGCTTTCGCCACCGGCTCGGGCGCGACGGGACGCGGCTTGCGCAGCTCAAACGGTCCGCCTTCGCGCACGCGTTCGGCCGCCATCAGCAGCATGCCAGCCTCGCGTTCGCGCCCCGCTCCCCCTTCCAGTTCAGCCACCCATTCGCTGAGCTGGTACCAGCCGTAATTCAACAGGGTAAACAGATCGTCGCTTGCCGGGCGCGCCTCGGCCAGCCAGGTATTCATGACGCGCTCGACGGCGCCGGCCGCTTCGGCAAATTGCGCCAGGCCGATCATGCGGCTGCTGCCTTTCAAGGTGTGAAAGGAGCGGCGCAGCATGGCCAGCCGTTCGCCGCTGGCGGCCTGCTCACGCGGCAAGGCCAGGGTACTGTCGACAAAGGTCAGCACTTCGCGCGCTTCGGCGATGAAGATGTCGAGCATCTCCGCGTCGACCCCGGCTGTTGCTGGCGCCACCTCGCCGGCAGACGGCGCGACAGGGGGCAAGGCATGGTCCAGCAGCGGCACGGGTACCATACCGGCGGCGGCCACCTTTTCAAATGGCAGCGCGCGGAAGGTGCCGGCGGCCGCGTCAAAATGAAAGCGTCCCTTCGCCGCTTGCGCATTGCGGCCCAACATGTCGACAAAAAAACCCAGCGCGCTGACATTCTGCGCGATCTCGTCCAGCGCTTCGGCCGGTGCCTCGCTGGAGGACAGCTGCCGCACTGCCGCTTCGACCTGCAGTACGGCGGCGCTGGCATCGCCCTGGCCAAGCCCGGCCAGCTGCTCCTGCAAATGCTGCAGCACCAGTCCCGCGTCTTCAAGGGCGGCCTGCCGCTTTCCATCCACGTAATAGTCGTTAAGCAGTTTTTCGACCTGCCGCAGCCCTGCCTTCATATCCTCAGCCCGTGCGGCGACCGTCTGCCCCTGTTCGATCTGGCGCGACAGCTCGCCAGCGGTCGCAGGCGGCGCCTCGCCCGCCAGCAGCGCCTGCAAGCGCGCGGCGATGGTCTCCGCGTTGCCCGCGAAATCATCGGGCAGGCGGCGCACCTGCTCCAGACCCGTGTCGGCGAACAGCAGTGCGGTACCGATTTCCTGCTCCAGGGCGGCACTGCGGCCACTGGCCACGGCCTGCTGCGCCACGGCCGCGCACTGGCGCAGCAGAGTGGCCAGGGCCGGCAACTTCAGCACATCGCTCTGCACCGCCACCTGCTGCAAGGATTGCTCGAATACCGCAGCCAGCGATGGATCGAGGTCCGCCTGCGCCAATCTGCCCCAGCTGCTCCTCGCCTGCGCCAGCGCGGCGCGTGCGCCGTGCAGCGCTTCCTGGTCGACCTGGCCATAGCGCCGCTTCTCCACGTCGTCGGCCACCAGTCCATCGAGCGCGAAAGCGGCGCGCAACTGAAGCGCCGCCGGCGTCGGTTCGGCTGCCGCGGCGATAAAGAACAGCGCGTCACGCAGCATCGCCTCGGGCAGGCTCCCCGTGCCCTGCGCCAAGCGCCGCAATTGCAGGTTAATCAGGCCAAACAGCTGCTTGACGTACAGGCTGTGCGCACCTTGCCCGCTGGCCGCCAGTTCGGCGCACGCCTGCATGGCGAACCAGAAGGTGCGGGCCTGCGCTTCCCGCTGCGCATCGGCCACCAGGGTCAGGGTTTCGTGCAGGGCGGCGGCATGCAGGCGTTGCGCCTCAGCGTCTGCCGCTTTCAGAAAGGGCAGCAGAGATTTTTCAAAGCGGCCGCGCCAGGCCGGATAGTCCGCCGCAGGCGGCGCGTCGGACAGCGCGATAGCATGCCCTTCCAGCATGCCAGCAGGAGGAAAAAACAGGTCGGCAGGATGGATGCGCTCCACGCCAAGCATGGCCTGCACGGCGCGATAATAGGGAAACAAACGGGTGGGCTGTGGCGGCGTGCCGGCCACCAGGTCTTCCAGGTATTCGAGGAGGGCCTGATACAGCTCGGCGACAACCTGCGCATGGTCCACCGTGTATTCCAGGCTGCCGTCGCGAAAGCGCGCCAGCGCCTGTTCCGCACTGGCCGTCAACAGGCTGGCGCCGGCCACGTCAACCATCACCAGAGCGCCATGCGCCTGATGCAGGTGGGAGCGTGCATGCTGCAATGCCGTGGCGCGCTCCTCGCGCGCGCGGCCACCCGCCTCGTACAGGGCTGTTTTCGAGCGGCCCAGCGCTTCGCGGATCTCCACCATCACCCACGACAGGGGTTCGCTGTCGAACGGCTTGGACTGCTGCGGACTATCAGGTGTGCTCATGCATGCCTCGGTAAAGAAATCGTAGCGCAAAAATCGGTACGCACAACGCGCCGCGCCATCGCCAGGCGCGGCGTTCAGGCGGCGACGCGGAAGCGCGACACCGAGTTTTTCAGTTCCTGTGCCAGCATCGACAGCTTGTGGATCGACTGCGCCGTCTGCTGCGTGCCATCCTGGGTCTGCTCCGTCACGCTCAGGATATGCTGAATGCTCAGGGCCACGCCGCTGGCCGAGCCTGCCTGCGTGCCGGTGGCGAACGAAATGCCCTGGATCAGCTCGGCCAGGTGCTTCGACACCTGGCTGATGTCATTCAAGGCGGCGCCAGCCGCGTCGGACAGGCGCGCGCCCTCGACCACGCCCTGCGTCGATTTCTCCATCGCCCTTGTCGCATCCTGGGTGTCGGCCTGGATGGTGCGCACCAGGGCGCCGATCTGCTTGGCGGCGGCGGCCGAACGTTCGGCCAGGCGCTGCACCTCCTCGGCGACAACGGAAAAGCCGCGTCCCGCCTCGCCGGCCGATGCGGCCTGGATGGCGGCATTCAGCGCCAGCACGTTCGTCTGCTCGGTGATGTCGGAGATGAGTTCCGTGATTTCGCCGATTTCCTGCGACGACTCGCCCAGGCGCTTGATGCGCTTGGAGGTGTCCTGGATCTGCTCGCGGATTTCATGCATGCCCTTGATGGCGTTTTCCACCGCCGTCGATCCCTGCAGCGCGGCCGCCACCGACTGGCGCGCCACGTCGGCCGAGACGCTGGCCGATTTCGACACGTCGGTGATCGCATTGGCCATCTTTACCACGGTAGCGCTGGCATCGAGTATTTCGCGCGACTGCTGCTGCGAGGCGATCAGGAGCTTGCTGGAGATGCTCTGTGCCTGCGTCGATGCGCCGTTGACCTGCTCGGCCGTGGCCGTCACACGTCCCACCAGGCCGCGCAATTCCTCGACCGTGTAGTTGACGGAATCGGCGATGGCGCCTGTAATGTCTTCCGACACCGTCGCCTGCACCGTCAGATCGCCATCGGCCACTTTCTGCAGCTCGTTCATCAGGCGCAGGATGGCCGCTTGGTTCTGGTCGTTCTGCGCCTTGGCCTGTTCTTCCTTTTCCTGCGACAGCAGGCGTTGTATTTCCGCTTCCTGGCGCCGCCGCTCCGCATCGCGCGTGCGGTTGACTGAATCCTGCAGCAGCACGCGGCCGATGCCGGCTGCCGCGATCAGGGTCAGCACCACGCCGGCCACCATCAGCCAGAATTCCGCGCCCAGCGACTCCTGGTTGACGTGATACATCTGCTGCAACAGCGTCAGGCGCTGGCGCAGGTCTTCGTTCTCGTTGAAAATCAGCTGTTCCGCGCTTTTCGCCGAACTGAATTTATCCAGGCGGTCGAGGATGGACGACACCAGCTTCTGGTAGGCGTCAAAGCTGGCCTTCAGCGCCACCAGGCGCTCGCGCAGTTCGACGTCGCGCGTGGGCGCCAGCTGCAGCGAAACGCTGCCATTGAGCAGTCCCTCGACGGCAGCGCGGAAGTACGTCGTGTCGCGTCCCAGCGAAAACGCCGTTTCCGAGCTGATGCTGCCGGAGGCCAGAAACTCGCTGGCGCTGCGGCTCATGCGCTGCGTCAGCATCATCAAGCGGCCGATGACGGCCAGCTCGCGGCCACTGCCGCCCCGCTGTACCTTCAAGGCGGCGACTTCCTCCGTCTGCGCCAGCAACGCGGGCGACAAGGCATTCAATTGCTGCAAGGTCTTGTCGAATTCGCCCAATTCCGTCTTCAGGCGCAGGATGGTGCTGGCGGCGCGGTCACTGCTGGCCCACTTCTTGCGCGCGTCGGCCACCGCCGCCAGCAGGCCCGAACGCGATTCGCCGATGTCGCGCCCATGATATGTCCCGCCGCGCAGCATCAGGCGGAAATCCTGGTTCAGTTCATTGCGGCTTTCCTCGAGCTGGCGGAAGGCTTCCGGATTGCCTTGCACGGCATTCGGCGTGGCCTTGCCGATGCGCTGCGAGTGCATCAGCGCATCGCTGGCCAGCTGCGTCTGCGCCGAGGCGATATTGCCGCTGCGCGTGTTCAGACCCACGAACAGCAGGCTGGCGGCCAGGCTCAGGGCCATTACCGTCGACAGGATGCTCAATTGTTTTTGCAGCGGAAAATGGCCGATGAAGGGCAATTTCAAGTCGCTCGCCGGCGCGCTGGCCAGCGACTTGCGCCGTCCCAGCGCGTCGCGCAGGCGCAGCGGAAGATCGTCCGCCTGCACGGCGTCGGCCAGGCCATTGGCCGCTTCGGGCAGGCTGGCCGCCAGGATAGGGGAATGGGCACCCATCAGCGAGTGTCCTTGTACGTGGGTGCGCCGCCGAATCCGGCGTCCAGAAAACGTTCCGCCTGCACCAGCTGCGCCAGATCCAGGCGCAGCCAGTGCTGCCCTTCGCTGTCGCGCAATGCCTGCGCGGCCCATGGCAACGCATTTTGCAACGACATGGCTTGCATGCCGCGCTGCTGGCGCAAGCCCAGCACGCGCTCGACCAGCAGCGCGCAATTCATGCCCAGGCGCGGAGAGAAAGTGATGATGCGGCTGTCGCCGCCTGCCACGCAGGCGGGTTCACCCATGTAGCGGGCCAGGTCGATGACTGCCGTCAGGCGGCCGCGCATGGCCACCAGGCCCAGGTACCAGTCCTGCGCCAGCGGCACGCCCTGGATCTGCAAGCCGGCGGGGATGACGATTTCACCGAGCTGCGTCAGGTCGAGCAGGCAGCGCCGTCCACCAAGCATCACGCCCAGCTCCTTGCGGGCCGCCAGCGCGCCGCTGCGCGCGGCCTGCACGCGCTCGATCAATTGCAGCTGGTACTGGCGCAAGCGCCCCTGCCTGCCTGCCGTTTCAAGCGGCGGCAGGACGGCCACAGGCGGAAAGGCCGATGGGGGCACGCCGTTGCCAGGCATGGTCCGCATTACCTAGGTCAGCGCCGCGATCTTCGCCAGCAGGTCGGCTTCGACCACCGGCTTGACCAGGTAATCGCGCGCGCCCTGGCGCAAGCCCCAGATACGGTCGGTTTCCTGGCTCTTGCTGGAGCAGATAATCACCGGCACATCCTGCAGTTCGGGATCGCGCGCGATCGCGCGCGTGATCTGGAAGCCATTCGCACCTGGCATCACCACATCCATCAGGATCAGGTCGGGCCTGGCCTGCTTCAGTTGCGCCAGCGCGTCGGCACCGTCCTGCGCCGTCAACACGGCGTAACCGGCACGCACCAGCATCTCGCTCAGGTAATAACGTTCTGTCGGCGAGTCATCGACGATCAGAATTGTTTGTATGGCCATGTGTTTATTTACTTCCTTGCTGCGTTGTGTACATCATACTAAAAACGGCAGGCCAGGTGCTGCCGCACGGCCGCCAGCAGCGCCTCCGGCGCCAGCGGTTTGGCCAGACAGGCGCTGGCACCCGCCATGACGCCGCGCGCCCGGTCGAACAAGCCCTCCTTCGACGACAGCATCAGCACCGGCGTGGCGTGAAATGCGGCGCTGGCCTTGATCAGCGCGCACGTGCGGTAGCCATCGAGGCGCGGCATCACGATGTCGCACACGATCAGCGCCGGCCGGCAGTCGCCGATCTTGGCCAGCGCATCGAAACCGTTTTCCGCCACCACCACGCGAAACCCCGCCCCGCGCAGTACCTTTTCGGCCGCGCTGCGCACGGTGGCACTGTCATCGATCACCAGGATCGTGATGCCGGTGCAAGCGCCATCGGACGATGCCTCGGGCAGTAGCGAACTCGTCATTTGATTTTTCGGCAATCTTTCATACCATAGCATATGCTGCCGCTACTGAACTGTGCGGCCGGCACATGCCAATTGATCAGGATTAATTAAATATTAAATGGCCACCATCTCGAAATCATCCTTGCGCGCACCGCATTCCGGGCAGGTCCAGTTCATCGGCACATCGGCCCAACGCGTGCCGGGAGCGATGTCTTCGTCAGGCAGGCCGGCCGCTTCATCATAAACCCAGCCGCAAATAAGACACATCCACGTTTGGAATTGCTGCGTTGTTTCGTTGCTACTCACGTTCTGCCACCCTTCAATCAAGTAAAATGCTGAATTAGGTATCTTAATCTACCCGCCGTGCAAAACCAAACTTCTCCCCTCATATTAAGCTTCGGCGTGTCCGATCCGGTCGGTGCGATCGGCATCCAGGCCGACCTGGCCACGTTTTCAGCCTTCGGCTGCCATGGACTGTCAGTCACCACGGGCCTGTTGATCAGCGATACGGCGCGCGTGGAAGACGTGCAGGCGGTCGACCCCGACTGGGTCTCCGACCAGGCGCGCGTGCTGCTGGAAGACATGTCCGTGTCTGCCATCAAGATCGGCGCCCTGGGCAGCGTGGAAAACGTCACGGCCATCGCCGAAATCGTCTCCGACTATCCGAACGTGCCGCTGATTCTCGATCCCTTCATTTCGGCGCTGCCGGAACAGGGCATGGACGACGAGGACATCCTCACCGCCGTGCGCCAGCTGCTGATCCCGCAAACGACCCTGCTGGTGCTCTCGCCGGTGGAGCTGGAGCGCCTGGCCGAAACCTGGCGCGACGCCGACCCGGACGACACCCTGCAAAACGACGTCGACTACCTGGTGGCCCTGGGCTGCGAATACGTGCTCGTCACCGGCATGCCGGCCGATGCCAGCAAGTCAGGCAAGGGCGAAGGCAAGCTGCGCGCCAATACCCTGTTCGGCGAGGACGGCGTGGTGCGCCACGACGAATGGCAGCACCTGCCCGGCATCTTCAACGGCGCCGGCAGCACCCTGTCGGCGGCGGCCACCGCCCTGCTGGCCCTGGCCGACAATGAAGACGACGTGCCGCAGGTAGTCGTGGCGGCGCAGGAATTCACCGCCGGCGCGTTGGCCCATGCGCAGCGCCACGGCATGGGCAAGCTGGTGCCGAACCGGCTGTTCCGGCAGCAGCGCCAGCACGGCGCCCAATAAGCACAGACGACACAGACAACGATCCACTTTCAAGGCACGATTATCATGACGACGACTTCCCAGAACGACATCCTGTTTACCCGCGCGCAAAAAACCACGCCAGGCGGCGTCAATTCGCCCGTGCGCGCCTTCCGCTCCGTCGGCGGCACGCCGCGCTTCATCACGCGCGCCGAAGGCCCGTACTTCTGGGACGCGGACGGCAAGCGCTATATCGACTATATCGGCTCGTGGGGCCCGGCCATCGTCGGCCACGCCCATCCTGAAGTCGTGAAAGCGGTGCAGGATGCGGCCGCGCTCGGCCTGTCGTTCGGCGCGCCGACGGAAGGCGAAGTGCTGATGGCCGAGGAAATCACGCGTCTGGTGCCGTCGATCGAGCAGGTGCGCCTGGTGTCGTCGGGCACGGAAGCGACCATGAGCGCCCTGCGCCTGGCGCGCGGCGCCACGGGACGCGACAAGATCGTCAAGTTCGAAGGCTGCTACCACGGCCACGCCGATTCGCTGCTGGTCAAGGCGGGCAGCGGCCTGCTCACCTTCGGCAATCCGACGTCGGCCGGCGTACCGGAAGATTTTGTGAAGCACACCCTGGTGCTCGACTATAACAACGTGGAACAGCTGAAGGACGCCTTCGACAGCTTCGGCGCGGAGATCGCCTGCGTCATCGTCGAGCCCGTGGCCGGCAACATGAACCTGGTCAAAGCCACGCCCGCATTCCTGCAGGCGATGCGCGAACTGTGCACGCAGCACGGCGCCCTGCTCATTTTCGATGAAGTCATGTGCGGCTTGCGCGTGGCCCTGGGCGGCGCGCAGGCGCTGTACGGCATCAAGCCCGACCTCACCGCCCTGGGCAAGGTGATCGGCGGCGGCATGCCGGTGGCGGCCTTCGGCGGCAGCGCGGCGCTGATGCACAACATGGCGCCGCTGGGCGCCGTCTACCAGGCCGGCACCCTGTCGGGCAACCCGGTCGCCGTGGCGGCCGGCATGGCCACCTTGAAACTGATCCAGCAGCCCGGCTTCTACGAGCAGCTGGGCGCCACGGCCAGGCGCCTGGCCGAAGGCCTGACCGACGCTGCCAAGGAGGCAGGCGTGGTCTTCTGCGCCGACTACATCGGCGGCATGTTCGGCATCTATTTCAGTGCCACGCCGCCGACCAGCTACGCGGAAATGATGGCGGGCGACCGCAGCAAGTTCAACACCTTCTTCCACGCCATGCTGGACGAAGGCGTGTACTTCGCGCCCGCCGCCTTCGAGGCGGGCTTCGTCTCGGCGCAGCACGACGATGCCGTCATCGACGCCACCATCGCCGCTGCGCGCAAGGTGTTTGCCAAATTGGCATAAGCACTGTCAGACGGTCGCGGCATCCATCACTGCGGCCACCAGCGCCGGCAGCTTGCCCATGTCGTTGAACACGACATGGGCGCCGGCCGCCTTCAGGCGCGCTTCCTGGCCGGGGGCGATATGCCCGCCGCCGATGAAACCCAATACCGTCATGCCCGCCGCCACGGCGGCCGTCACGCCCGTGACGCTGTCTTCCAGCACCAGGCACTGGCCAGGCGGCACGCCAAAAGCGGCAGCCGCCGCCAGGTAGACGCCCGGATGCGGCTTGGCGTGGCCGACCAGGTCCGGCGTGAAGACGCGGCTCTGGAACAGGGGCGCCATGCCAGTGCGCTCGAGCGCCGACAGCACGCGCGCGCTGACACTGTTCGAGGCCACCGCCTTGGGCAGGGGAATGGCGGCCAGCGCCTGCGCCACGCCCGGCACTGCGCGCAGCTGCGCATCGCAGGCCGCATCAACGGCGTTGCCGATCGCCATGATCTCGTCGGCCGGCAATTGCGGCAAACCCAGCTCCCTGTAAATATCCTGCATCAGCGGCACCAGGCGCTGGCCCAGGCGCGGCTCGATCAAGCCTTGCACCGTGATACCTTCGGGCAACTTGGACAGGCGCGGCGCCAGCAATTCCAGCAGCGCCTGCAGGGCCACGGCCTCGCTGTCGACCAGCACGCCATCGCAGTCGCTGATCAGGTGGGTAAAGCGCAGTGGGGCGGTAGCAGTATCAGGCATGAAATCTCCAGAAGTACAACGTTGGCGGGAAATGCGGCGGCCAGCCGGCAGGCCGGTAACGCAACGATCATAGGTGGAACAGGCGGACGCTGCTACGCAAAAACGTATCGATGGCGATACTTTTCTGCACAAGACAGCCAGCGGGGCAAAGAACGGCTCAGCGCAGAAAAAACAGATACCAATTCAATACCACGCAATACCAATGATTATCGCTGATTTTTGAAATTGCTGCGTTCGCCTTGAAATCCGGGAACTCCGGTGGCGGTGCCGGAACGCGGACGCGTCCCGGCGCCAAGGCCTTATTTCAGCCAGCCACGGTGGCGGAAGTACAGGAAGGGTGCGATGGCGCTGGTGATCATCAAGCCCCAGGCCCAGGGATAACCGAACGACCATTCCAGTTCCGGCATCAGCTTGAAGTTCATGCCGTACACGCTGGCGATCAGGGTGGGCGGCAAGAAAGCGACGCTGGCCACCGAGAAGATCTTGATGATCTTGTTCTGGTTGATGTTGATGAAGCCGACGGTGGCGTCCATCAGGAAGTTAATCTTATCAAACAGGAAAGATGTATGGCCATCCAGCGATTCGATGTCGCGCAGAATCTGGCGCGCTTCCTCGAACTGCTCGGAATTGAGCAATCGGCCGCGCATCAGAAAACTCACGGCGCGGCGCGTATCCATCATGTTGCGGCGGATACGGCCATTCAAATCTTCCTCGTGGGCAATGGCATTCAGCGCCTCGGCCGCGTGCGCATCGGTAAATTCCTTTTGCAGCACGCGCGTGCTGACCTCTTCCAGGTTCTGATAGATGCCTTCGAGCACGTCGGCCGAATATTCGGCATCGGTGGCGTACAGATCCAGCAGCACGTCCATGTAGTCGGCAATCGATCCAGGCCGTGAGCGGGCGCGCATGCGCACCAGGCGGAACACGGGCAGGTCGTCCGTATGCATGGAAAACAAAATCTTGCGGGCCAGGATGAACGCCACGGTGATGACGCGCGACGGACCGTCGTCTTCTTCGCGCAAGAAGTCCGTGCGCAGATGCAAGTCGCCGTTTTCCGCTTCGTAGTAGCGCGCCGACGCTTCGATATCCTTGACTTCGTCTTCGCCCGGCAGGGTCACGTTGTAGATGGCCTTGACCCAGGCCCGTTCGTCATCGGTGGGGTCGGTCAGGTCGACCCAGACCGGTTCGGCGTTTTCGAGGTCTGCGCGGCTGTCGATCGGCACCTGGTTGAGCCGGCCATTCTGTAATACAAAAACATTGATCATGCGCGCTCTCAGCCGGATGTTAGGTTATCGTGATGTGCTGGCGCTGGCGCCAAAAATGAAAACAGCGCAAGTGTACCCGCAAAGCCCTTTTCACGACCACCCCTCGCCGCCGCTTTTTCACGGAAATTGTGTGTCGCTGCAGCAAAGGCATCGATTAAGATGCCGCATTGCAATAGTGCAAATACGACATGTTTAATCTTATGCAAAGCAACGCGGGCTGGCGTCAAGGCAGTTCGGCCGCTCCCATGCGGCGCAGGATGACACTGGTGCGCCGGTTCAGGTAACCCGTGTCGCGGTGACGGTCGTAAAAGCGGGGATTCGGCAGCATCACGGCCAGTTTCGCCGCCTGCGCCGCGTTCAGGCTGGCCGCGCTGACGTGGTAATAATGGCGGGCAGCCGCCTCGGCGCCGAAGATGCCCGTGCCAAATTCCACCACGTTCAGGTAAATCTCGAAAATACGCTGCTTCTCCATCAGGCTTTCCAGCATGTAGGTGATGATCAGTTCCTGGCCCTTGCGCACATAGCTGCGCGAGCCGGACAGGAACAGATTCTTCGCCAGTTGCTGGGTGATGGTGGACCCGCCGGCCACGACCTTCTGCTTCTTGCTGTTTTTCTCATATGCCTTTTGCAAGGCTTCCCAGTCCACGCCTTCGTGCTCGGAAAAATTCGCGTCTTCCGAGGCGATGATGGCCCGCTTTAAATTGTTCGAGATGCGGTTGTACGGCACCCACGTTTGCTGGATCGTGGCATTCGGATTCTTGTCCTGCAAGACAGACAACTGCTCGCGCATGAAGGCCGTGCTGGAAGGGTTGTGGTCGACCCACCACCAGATTTGCAGGAAGAAATACAGTTGCACGACGATAAACGCCAGCACGGGCACGATGAACAGCCACTTGATCCAGCCGTAGCGGCCGCCGCTCTTGCGCGCGCCCTTCTTGCCGGCGCTCACAGGCTGCCCCGCAATTGCGCCAGCAAGTCCTGCGTCTGTGGCCGCACGCCGCGCCACACGTAAAACGCTTCGGCCGCCTGCTCCACCAGCATGCCCAGGCCATCGCGCACCTGCGCGCCATGCTGGGCGGCAAAGTCCATGAAGACAGTGGGCTGGGCGCCATACATCATGTCCAGCGCCAGGGTGTGGCTGCCGAAGATACCGGGCGGCACGGGCGGCAAGTCGCCCGCCAGGCTGGCCGAGGTGGCATTGATGACGATATCGAAGACGCCTTCGGGCTGCGTGAAGCCGCCGGCACGCAGCTGGCCGGGGTGCGCCAGCGCGTCGGCAAACTGCGCCACCAGCGCCTCGGCCGTGGTCACGGTACGGTTGGCAATGACGATTTCCTGCGGCCCCTGTTCCAGCAAGGGCAGGATCACGCCGCGCGCAGCGCCCCCCGCGCCCAGCAGCAGGACGCGCTTGCCGGCAATGCACACGCCCGCGTTGCGCACGATGTCCGCCACCAGGCCCGCGCCATCGGTATTGTCGCCAAGAATGGTGTCTCCATCGAAACGCAGGGTATTGACGGCGCCGGCGGCCCTGGCCCGCGGCGTCAGCGCGGTGGCCAGCGCGCACGCGTCGAGCTTGAAGGGCACCGTCACGTTCGCGCCCTTGCCGCCTTCGGCCGCAAAGCTGCGGGCAGCCAGCGCAAAGCCATCGAGCGGCGCCAGCCGACGCTCGTAGACCAACGCTTGTCCTGTCTGCAGGGCAAACGCGGCGTGGATCAGGGGCGACTTGCTATGGGCGATGGGATTGCCGAAGACACAATATTGATCACGATTAATATCTTGCTTGCTCAATTGCTGCCGCCAGTCAGGTTAGCTTCCATTTTTTCTTCGCGGGTAAATTTGAAACGGGTGATGACGACCCACAGGTCATCTTTATCACTCGACAACATATTCGGTGGAAAGCGGCCAAACGGCGCCGAACGGCGCACGATGGCCAGGGCCGCCGCGTCCAGCGCGGGATTGCCCGAGCTTTTCTCCACGCGGGCGCCGCCCTCCTTCTGGTAAATCGTGCCGTCCTGGAAGATGGGGATGTAGACGACCAGTTCGCCATACATCTTGCGGCCATTCTTTTGCGGGAAATTCAGCGTGCCGATTTCCTCGATGCGCTTTTGCAGGGTCTTGTAATACATGGCATAGCCGACTTCCTGCGTGCTGGGCGTAATGAAGGTCTTGCGCGGACGTTTATTCTGGTCTTCCACGGTCTGGCTGATCTCGGCCGCCATGCGCGCGATGGCTTTGCTGCTTTCCATCAAGTCCGAACCGGAAGCGAGCGGGTTCGGTTTGTCCTTTTCCGTGACGGGCGCGGCGCTGTAAGGCGTCGCCTTGGCCGCCTGCGTCAGCAATTCCTGCTGCTTCTGCTCCAGTTCGGCGATGCGCCGGGCGCTGGCCTTGACGCTCTCGCCCTCTTCCACCTTGCGCATGTCGGGCAGGGGCGATTTGGCGCGGCCCTTGTCGGCCTGGCCACCGCCGTCGAGGTTGGCTTGCGCGAGCGCGTCGGCCTTCAGGGGCTTGTCCGCATGCTTGGCATTGACGAGGATCACTTCCAGGCCGGGATCCGTGGCCACGGCCCGCTGCGGAGCCGGGGCGACAAAATGCATCGCCAGCAAGGCGCCGTGCGCCAGCAGCGATACCGCCACGGCGATCATCAGGAAACGATTCTCTTGGAAAGACTTCACGCGCAACCCAGTTCGCAACAAGCACAAGATACAAGACTGCTGAATTCTACGTCAAAGGACGGCGCTGGAAACAGTTTTGCTCCCGTTTTTCGCGCCGCCCCGCGGCCTTACTTGACCTCGGGTTCGCTGACCACGTCTTCGCTGGCCAGTTCCGCCACTTCCGCGTCCGCATCACTGACCTGGTTGGCCGCCTCCGGCGAGGCGTCCGGCGCCACTTCTCCCTCGTCGGCGCCGTCGTCGCCCGCGTCTTCCTCGTAATCGAGCTCGGCATCGGCCGCCACCTCGGGCACGGCGGCGATTTCCAGCAGGCGCGCTTCGATGCTCAGGTCGACTTCATCCCAGCGCAGCAAGTCCAGTTTCACCTGGGCGCCGCGCGCCACGGAAGGCATGCCCGGCAGCTTGATGACCAGCGGAATGTCGACCAGGCGCAAGATCTCGTCTTTCAGCACGACGGCATCGACCTGGCGCGCGTTTTCCTGGTGCAGCCAGCGCAAGCACCAGTAGCGTTCCATGTTCGACTGGAAATCGCCATACGCGGCATACGCGGCGTCGAAGGCCGAGACGATGGCGAACAGGTTGGCGTCGCGCGGCTTGAACGGGGCCACCAGGGGCGCCGTCACGCCATGCTCGGCGCAGGCGATGATTTGCCACTGGTTCACCAGGTCCGTGTAGCGGCGCAGGGGCGAAGTGCTCCACGCGTACTGATCCACGCCCAGGCCCTGGTGCGGCGCCGCATGGGTGACCATGCGCACCTGCATCTTTGCCGCCCAGCTATTGCCGCTGCCGCCGCCCTGGCTGCGGTAGATGCCGGGCACGCCATGGTCGTGCAGCATCTTGCCCCAGGTACTGTTGGCAAAGATCATCAATTCGGCGACGATCTTATCCAGCGGCGCGCCACGCTTGCGGCGCGCCACGGTGACGATGTCATTTTCCACATAAAAGTTGAAATCGACGCGGTTATTCTGTTCCGGCTTCAAGCCAAACGCTTCGCGCTTCTTCATGCGCCCCTGTTCCAGCTGCTGCGCCCATTGCCACAGCACGGCGAAGTCGGCCTTGTGCGGGTACTCTCCCTCGCCGCTGGCCAGGGTTTCCTCGTTGACCACGTCGTCGAGCTGGTTGTGGCGCAAGTTGCTGGCGATCGGCACCAGCTCGGCGCGCGTCTGCGTGCTGACCACGGCCCAGTCCGCTTTGGGGTCCAGGGTGGCGTACAGCGACAGGGCCGGGCAGGTCGTGCCTTCCGCCAGGGTAAACGCGTTGACGATTTCGTCCGGCAGCATGGTGATCTTGTCGCCCGGCATGTAAACGGTGGACATGCGCTGGCGCGCCATCTTGTCGATCACATCTTCCGGGCGGATACCCAGGCCCGGCGCAGCGATGTGAATACCCACTTTCACAGTACCGTCCGGCAGTGGCTGCACGGAGAAGGCATCGTCGATCTCGGTGGTGGTCACGTCGTCGATCGAGAAGGCGGCCACGTCGGCCAGCGGCAGCTTGGCCGTGACGGACGGCACGGGCACGTTGGGGAAACCGGCGCCCTTGGGGAAGTTCTCGAAGAGGAACTTCGACAAGTGCAAATCCTTCGGCGAAGCAATACCGCCGACGGCCAGCATCAGGCGTGCCGGGGTCGTGTGTAATTCCGTGCACGCCGCGTCCAGCGCCTTGTATTCAATCGTGTTCTTGTCCGGCTTGAACAGCAGTTGCAGCACCATGGGCTGCATCGAGGCGGGCAAACGGTTCTGTTTCAGCTCTTCCACATAGCCTGCCTGCACCAGCGCCTGCTGCTTTTTCTTCTCGATGCCGGCCAGGGCCGCCTTCAGCGACGCTTCCGGCGCCGCCTTGTAGCGGCCTCGGCCCTTCTTGTAGAAATACACGGGCGCCGAATGCAGGGCCAGGATCAGCCCGGCCGCTTCCGGCGGCAGCGGCGTATGGCCGAAATACTCGGCGCCCAGCTCGGCAAAGCCGAACTCGTCTTCGCCCGCCACTTCCCACAGGAAATCAAGGTCGATCTCGGCGGCGATGCTCTTGGCTTGTTCCAGCAGCTCGGCCGGGGCCGGCTTTTCATATTGCAGCAATACATCCTTGGTCTTGACCTTGGTGCGTTTGCCGCTGGCCATCTCGACCTGGTAAGCTTCACCCGCTTGCGACAGGACCGTGCCGACCTTGAAATCGCCGGATTCTTCAAAAAATAGATTCATTGTTATGCTTTGTTTATTAATGTGTCGGTTGCAACGGTGCGAGTGAGCTCAAACACCGCCGGCAGAAATACTTCCGTTACCAGCAGTAATCCACGATGGCGCTGATACAGGCAGCGCCTGGCAAAAAACAGCGCCTTGTCGCTGGTGCGCGTCCCTTCCCGGGCCAGCGCCGCCTGCGCCCGCTGCACCAGCGGGTGTCCGGCGCGCAAGCGGGCAAATTCCAGAGGGCCGCGCCGCACCATGCGGTCGCCGAACAGGGTTGTCCCCAGTGAGCGCTCGCCCAGCGCGGAAAACAGGGGCCAGTCCGTGGCCGTCGCCTGCATGGGCACGACGGTATGGCCAAACACGGCGGGCCTATTATCACACCGCAGCAGCACTTCGCGTTCCCACACCCGGCCAGGACGGTACAGGCCGATGCTGGCCGCCTCGTCGCTCAAACAGCGGGCAGTTTCCTGATGCAAACATTGCACGCGAAACGACTGGCTATGCGCTTTCAGCTTGGCCGTCAGCGAACCGCCGCCCGTCAGCCAGTGGCGCAAGGCCGGCGGCGCATTGACGGCGTTCACGTGCGCATGCCACTGCGCCTGCCGCAGCGAACCCGGCCTCACTGGGCCGCGTCCGTCGGGATGCCGCAAAAGGCCAGCACGGGCGCCACGTATTCGGCAAATTCGCTGATGCCATGGTCGCTGCCCTCGATGACCAGTTGCCGCGCGCCCTGATAATGCGCCACCATGTCGCGGTAGTCGAGTACTTCGTCGCCGGTGGCGGCGATCAGGAAGTAACGTTGCGGTTGAGTAATTTTCTCTACGGAAAAGGTAGCCAGCTCGTCTATATACTCGCGCTTGAACTCGAATGGCTTGTCAGAATGGAACTCGGTCGTCACGCCCACATGCTGTTCCAGGTCGATCAGGGGCACGATGGCGGGATTGAGCAAGACGGCACGGCAACCAAGCCGCTCGGCCAGCCAGGTGGCGTAATAGCCGCCCAGCGAAGAGCCAATGATCGTCAAGTCGGCTGGCGCCACCTCTTTCACCAATGACAGGGCCAGTTCGATGGCCAACTTGGGCGAGGCCGGCAATTGCGGGCACAACCACTGCGCCTCGCGGCCCAGCGCCCGCATCTGCGCGGCCAGCAGGCGCGACTTCATCGACAGGGGCGACGAGCGAAATCCATGCAGGTACAGAATCATCGGCCCAGCGCCTCCAGCAATTTCTGGTGCACGCCGCCAAAGCCACCATTGCTCATGACCACGATCTGGTCGCCGGGACGGGCACTGGCGGCCACGGCCGCCACCAAGGTATCGATGTCTTCATAGGCGCTGGCAATCTTGCCCAGCGGCGCCAGCGCGTCACCCAGGCTCCAGCCCAGCGCGGCATGGCTGCCGTAACCGAAGACCAGGTCGGCATCCTTGAGGCTGCCCGGCAGCGCATCTTTCATGGCGCCCAGCTTCATGGTGTTTGAACGCGGCTCCAGCACGGCCAGGATGCGGCCGCTGCTGCCAATTTTTTGGCGCAGACCGCCGACGGTGGTGGCAATGGCGGTCGGGTGGTGGGCGAAATCGTCGTACACGGTAATGTCGTTGACGACGCCGCGCACTTCCATGCGGCGCTTGACACTCTCGAACGTGGCCAGTGAAGCGCACGCCTGGGCAATCGGCACGCCCACGTGGCGCGCCGCGGCGATGGCGGCCAGCGCATTGCTGCGGTTGTGCTTGCCCGTGAGGGCCCATGCGACGTGGCCTTCCTGCTTGCCATTGAACAAGACGTCGAAACTGCCGTCGGCCTGCTCTTGCAGTTGCCAGTTGGCATCTTGGCCAAAGCTTTCCTTTTCGCTCCAGCAGCCGCGCGCCAGCACGCGCTGCAGCGAGGCTTCGTCGCCGTTGTACACGAGGCGGCCGATGCCGGGCACGGTGCGCACCAGGTGGTGGAATTGCGTCTCGATGGCATGCAGATCGGGGAAGATGTCAGCGTGATCATATTCGAGGTTATTCATGATGGCCGTCTTCGCGTGGTAATGCACGAATTTGCTGCGCTTGTCGAAGAAGGCCGTGTCGTATTCGTCCGCTTCAATGACGAAGAAGTCCGAATCGGCGCTTTTACCGTCAATTTTTCCGCTGAGGCGGGCAGAAATGCCGAAATTCATCGGCACGCCGCCGATCAGGAAGCCCGGCGCGTAGCCCGCGTCGTCGAGTATCCAGGCCAGCATGGCGGATGTTGTCGTCTTGCCATGCGTGCCGGCCACGGCCAGCACCCACTTGTTGCGTAATATATGTTCGCCTATCCACTGTGGACCGGACACATATGGCAGGCTGCGGTTGAGAATCTCTTCCACCAGCGGATTGCCGCGCGACACCACATTGCCAATCACATACAAATCCGGGTTGAGCTTGGTTTGTTCGGGATCAAATCCCTGGATCAGTTCGATTCCCTGCGATTCCAGCTGGGTGCTCATCGGAGGATAGACGTTGGCATCGCAACCGGTAACTTTATGGCCGGCTTCCTTGGCCAGCACGGCCAGGCCGCCCATGAAGGTACCGCAAATGCCGAGAATATGAATATGCATGTGGTCAGTGCGCAAGGTGCACGCTTAAGTAAGTCGGTGAGATAAAAAAGAGCAAGTGCAGGATTTTACCTGACGCCATGACTTTTTCCGCTTCGGAGTATCATCTCGGTCATGACGACTGATGCATTTGACGATAGCGCGCTCCTGCGCCTGGAAATCGCCGCCGCTGCCGCGCGCCTCGTGGCGCAGGACGGCGCCGACTATGGCAGCGCCAAGCGCAAGGCGGCGCGGCAGGTTCTCGGTGACACGCCGAACCGGCCCAACATACTGCCTGACAACGAGATGATCGAGGAACAGGTGCGGCAATACAATGCCCTGTTCCTGGCCGACAGCCAACCGGCGCGATTGTTCCAGCTGCGCATGATCGCGTTGCAGGTGATGGAAGCGTTGCAACAATTTCATCCGCTGCTCAGTGGTCCCGTGCTCAATGGCACGGCCGGCCCCCACGACGAGATCTATCTGCAGCTGTTTGCCGAGAGCGCCAAGGCAATCCACATCTTTCTGCTGAATAAAAATGTCGCGCTCGACATGTCGGAAAGCCCGCATTTCAAGGGAGCGCGTTATGATGCGGTCGAGACAGCCAGTTTCTTGTGGAAAAACGAAGGCGTGCACGCGGCCATGTATGAACTCGACGATATGCGCGGCGCGCTGAAAACCAAGGCCGACGGCAAGGTACTGCGCACCGATATCGCCGGGCTGCGCAGCCTGCTGGCCGCCAGCCTCGCCGATGGCGTGCCGGCTGCCGACTAACATTGATATAGATAAAGTTATGACAAAAAAGAATTGGATCGCCTGCGCCATCGTCGCGCTGATGTTTGGCGGCATGGGCGCCTATGTCGGTCTGAGCAAGGAAAAAGCGAAAGCAGCGGGACCGCTGACGACCACCATCGCGCCGGGCGCGACGGGACCCGTCAACGAACTGTATGCGCTGTCCCTGCCGGACGCGGCGGGCGCCACGCAAGCCTTGTCGCAATGGAAAGGCAAGAATTTACTGGTCAATTTCTGGGCGCCGTGGTGCCCGCCTTGCGTGGAAGAAATGCCGGAATTATCCGAAGTACAAGGCCACTATGCGGCGAAAAACCTGCAGGTCATCGGCATCGGCATCGATTCGGCCAGCAATATTGCCACCTTTGCCAGCAAGGTCAAGATCGCCTATCCTGTCTACGTGTCCGGCATGAGCGGCACGGACCTGTCGCGTCACTTTGGCAACGCCACGGGCGGTTTGCCCTTTACGGTGCTGATCGGCGCCGATGGCGAAGTGAAAAAGACCTATCTGGGCCGCTTGAAATTTGATCAGTTGCGCGCCGATCTGGATAAATTGTAAATTCGGAGCGTGCTTTTTTCTCTTGCCAATGCGTATCTTTGGCGGCAAAATGCGGAACTTTCGCTAAAACGGTCTTCCATACATGGCAAAAAACCTCCTTCTGCTCAACGGTCCCAACCTGAATTTGCTGGGAACGCGCGAGCCTGAGGTCTACGGCGCCAGCACCTTGGCCGATATCGAACAGGCAGCAATGGCGCAAGCCATGGCGGCCGGTGCCGACCTGGTCTGCTTTCAAAGCAACCACGAAGGCGCGCTGATCGACCGCATCCATGCCGCGCGAGCGGAAGGGATCGATGCCATCGTCATCAATCCGGGCGGCCTGACCCATACCAGCGTTGCCTTGCGCGATGCGCTGGCCGGGGTCGCCATCCCGTTCGTGGAAGTCCATATCTCGAATATTTATCAACGCGAAACGTTTCGACATCACTCATTTCTCAGCGCGATCGCGCAGGGGACGATCTGCGGGCTAGGTATCGATGGATATCGGTTTGCCATCGACTTTGCGCTTAAAAAACGTTAATCTACGCGATCTGCACGCATTTAGCGCGGCGATAGGTTCTGGACATCACCGCATCACTCATAAAACAAACTACATTCCTAGGGGTTTTACATGGATCTACGAAAACTCAAGACCTTGATCGACCTGGTCGCCGAATCGGATATCGCAGAGCTGGAAGTTACCGAAGGCGAAAGCAAGGTTCGCATCGTCAAATCGTCGGCCATGCCGCAAAACCAGATGGTCATGATGCAGCCGCAAGGCATGCAAGCCCAATACCAGCCAGCCGCGCCAGCCGCCGCGCCCGCTGCGGCACCTGCCGTCGTGGTCGCCGCCGAGCCAACGGGCTATGTGGTCAAGTCGCCGATGGTTGGCACCTTCTACCGTTCCTCCGCTCCTGGCAGCGCCGCCTATGTTGAAGTGGGCTCGACCGTCAAGGAAGGTGATACCCTGTGCATCATCGAAGCGATGAAGCTCCTGAATGAAATCGACTCGGACAAAGCCGGTGTCGTGACCCAGATCCTGGTCGAGAACGGCCAACCGGTCGAATTCGGTCAACCCTTGTTTGTGATCGGCTAAAACCCAGTCCACACGGCCGGCAACGGCCGTTTGCAGTTTTAGCCCCTCACACTTGTTGTTTCGCCGGCTCGCCGGCTCTCACAGACATACGCGAACCTACCATGTTTGAAAAAATCCTGATTGCCAACCGTGGTGAAATTGCCCTCCGTATTCAGCGCGCCTGCCGCGAAATGGGCATTAAAACGGTTGTAGTCCACTCCGAAGCCGACAAGGACGCGAAATACGTCAAGCTGGCCGACGAATCCGTTTGTATCGGGCCGGCACAGTCGACCCTGAGCTACCTGAACATGCCCGCCATTATCAGCGCCGCTGAAGTGACGGATGCACAAGCGATTCACCCAGGCTACGGTTTCCTGTCGGAAAATGCCGACTTCGCCGAACGCGTCGAGAAATCGGGCTTCGTCTTCATCGGCCCCCGCTCCGAGTCGATCCGTTTGATGGGCGACAAAGTGTCGGCCAAGCAAACCATGATCAAGGCTGGCGTACCGTGCGTGCCCGGCTCGGAAGGCGCCTTGCCGGACGATCCGAAAGCAATCGTGCAAATTGCCCGCAAGATCGGCTACCCGGTCATCATCAAGGCCGCCGGTGGCGGTGGCGGACGCGGCATGCGCGTCGTGCACACGGAAGCTGCCCTGATCAACGCCGTGGCGATGACCAAGACGGAAGCGGGCACCGCTTTCGGCAACCCTGAAGTGTATATGGAGAAGTACCTGGAAAATCCGCGCCACGTGGAAATCCAGATCCTCGCCGACGAACACAAGAACGCCGTCTGGCTGGGCGAGCGCGACTGCTCCATGCAGCGCCGCCACCAGAAAGTGATCGAAGAAGCACCAGCGCCGGGCATCCCGCGCAAGCTCATCGAGAAAATCGGCGACCGTTGCGCCGAAGCCTGCCGCAAGATCGGCTACCGCGGCGCCGGCACGTTTGAATTCCTGTACGAAAATGGCGAGTTCTATTTCATTGAAATGAACACCCGCGTGCAAGTAGAACATCCGGTCACCGAAATGATCACCGGTATTGATATCGTACAAGAACAGATCCGTATCGCCGCCGGCGAAAAACTGCGCTATCGCCAGCGCGACGTCATGCTGTCGGGCCACGCCGTCGAGTGCCGCATCAATGCGGAAGATCCGTTCAAGTTTACGCCATCGCCGGGCAAGATCGTGTCGTGGCATGCACCGGGCGGTCCTGGCATCCGCGTCGATTCGCACGCCTACGCCGGCTACTACGTGCCGCCGCACTACGACTCGATGATCGGCAAAGTGATCGCTTACGGCGCCACGCGCGAGCAAGCGATCCGCCGCATGCAGATCGCCCTGTCCGAAATGGTAGTCGAAGGCATCAACACGAATATCGCCCTGCACCGCGAGCTGATGATCGACGCGCGCTTCATCGAAGGCGGCACCAACATTCACTATCTGGAACAGAAACTGGCCGACATGCCGGACCTGGGCAAGAACCTGAATGGCGGCAGCCCCAGCATCGCCAAGAAATCCGAAATCAAGGCGGGCGCATGAGCTGGACGGAAATCGTCATCGAAATCGCCCGTGACAACGCCGAGGCCATGTCCGACGCGCTGATGGAAGCGGGCGCCCTGTCGGTGTCGGTGGAAGACGCCGATGAAGGCACGGAAGCCGAGCAGCCCTTGTTTGGCGAGCCGGGCATGGAACCGAAGGAAGCGGCATGGGAACGCAGCCGCGTGGTGGCGCTGACGGACGTCGACGCCGACCAGGCTGCCATCGTGGCCGCTGCCGCCCAGGCAGTTGGCATGGCGGAAGCGCCCGCGTTCACCGTGCGCCCCGTGGAAGAGCAGGACTGGGTGCGTCTGACCCAGTCGCAATTCGCACCGATTCACATCGGCAAGAACATCTGGGTCGTCCCCAGCTGGCACGAGGCACCGGACCCAAGCGGCCTGATCCTGGAACTGGACCCGGGCCTGGCCTTCGGCACGGGCAGCCATCCGACCACGCGTTTGTGCATGGAATGGCTGGAAGCCCATCCTGCCCCAGGCAAGACCGTGCTCGACTACGGTTGCGGTTCCGGCATCCTGGCCATGGTGGCCAAGAAACTCGGTGCGCAAACGGTGGCCGGCGTCGACATCGACCCGCAAGCGATCGAATCGGCGCGCGACAATGCCGAGCGCAACCAGTGCGAGATCGAATATTTCTTGCCAGACACGTTCGCCACCTCGGCACACGCCACGGCCAAGTTTGACATCGTCGTCGCCAATATCCTGTCGAGCCCATTGAAGCTGATGGCGCCGATGCTCTCGGGCCGTGTCGCCGACGGCGGTGCCCTGATCCTGTCCGGCGTGCTGGCACGCCAGGCAGAGGAAGTGGCCGCTGCTTATGCGCCATTCATCGAGCTGGGTGTATGGGCCGAGCAAGACGGCTGGGTGGCCCTGCATGGCCGCCTGGGTGCAACGCAAGCCCCTGCGCCCCGCGCGGAAGGTGCATAAGCACAGCAATGGCCCTCGCCACCAAATGCCCCCATTGCAACACGATATTTCGGGTCGCTGCTGACCAGTTGAAGTTACGTGGGGGCATCGTGCGCTGTGGCACGTGCAGGGAAGTGTTTGACGGCAATGCCGCGCTGGTCGATCCGGCTGCGGCATCGCCGTTTTTAACCTCCAGCGCCGGCGCCACCACCCCGTTGCCGACGAGTTTCCCCACCGACAACAGCCTGCCGTCCGTCACGGACGACGAACCCATCTATTCTCTCGACTTCGACACCTCGTTCGACCCGTTCGGCATCCTGCCGGAAACGGCGCAGCTCAAGGACGACGCAGACGATAGCGAACACATCGAACTGGACCTCGACGTCAGCCTGCCTGCCGAGGTACCGGCCGACGCGCCTGCCGACGCGCCGCTCGACCTGCCTGAAGAAACACCGGCAGAGCCGCCAGAAGCGCCGCTGCCCCAGCCGATGGCGCCCTTCAGGCGCCGTCAGGTCGATGAAGTGCCCGCCTTTGCCACGTATCTGCGCGACAGCCGCCGCGAACCGAGCCTGGAAGCGGGCGCGTCGCCCGTACTGGCGGCGCAGGAAAAGGTCAACCTGGACAAGCCCGTGCCGCCTGCGCCTGCCGCTGCCGGCGCCGCGCGCCGGGAACCGACACTGGCCGACCATTCCTTCACGCCGCTGCCCGCCGCCCCCGTTGCGCCGGCGCCAGCCGAAGAGCAGGAAGAAACCGTCCTGCCGCCGGCCGACGACGAGCCGGCCTTTGTCACCCAGGGCCGGCGCCGCGAACAGAGCGGCAAGGCCCTGCGCATGGCCATGGCCATCGGCTCGCTGGTGCTGCTGCTTTTGCTATTCCTGCAAGTAATGACCACCTTCCGCAATCCGCTGGCGGCGCAATTCCCCCAGTGGAAGCCGACTCTGGTCGCGCTGTGCAAACTCAGTGGCTGCCAGGTGGACTTGCCAGCGCAGATCGAGGCGCTGGCCATCGAGCAAGGCGAGTTGCAGACCTTGAAGGAACAAACTTTCTCCTACGTCTCGCTGCTGCGCAACCAGAGCCGCAGCGTGCAAGCCTGGCCCAGCATCGAACTGACTCTCAACGACGCGAACGACAAGCCGGTCTTGCGCCGCGTGATCGCGCCGCGCGACTACCTGCCGGCCAATATCGACGTAAGCCAGGGTTTTGCGCCGCGCTCGGAACAAACCATCAAACTGTACTTTGCATTAGACCAGCTCACGGCGTCTGGCTACCATATCGCCATCTTTTACCCTTAACAGACACTATCATGACGAAAACATCGCTGATCTGCGGCTCGCTTGCCACCGACACCATCATGCAATTCCCTGGCCGCTTCGGCGAATCCCTGCTGGCCGACCAGTTGCACAAGGTCAACGTCTCCTTCCTCGTGCCCACCATGCGCACGGAATTTGGCGGCTGCTCGGGCAACATCGCCTACAGCCTGAAAATGCTGGGCGGCGACCCGCGTATCGTCGGTGTCATGGGGCAAGATAGCGCCGCCTACCTGGAACGCCTGCAAAAGCTGGGCATTTCCACCGCCAACATCCTGATCAAGGCCGACAGCTACAACGCGCAGTGCTTCGTCACGGCCGATGCGGACAATAACCAGATCAACGCCTTCCACCCGGGAGCCATGTCGTACGCACATGAAAACCCGATCGCCAACGCGGGGCCGGCCAAGGTCGCCATCATTTCGCCGGACGGCGACCAGGGCATGCTCAAGCACGCCGCCGACCTGGCCGAACTGGGCATTCCCTTTATGTTTGATCCGGGTCAACAGTTGCCGCGTTTCAACGGCGAACAGTTGATCGATTTCATCAACAAAGCTACTTACGTGTCGGCCAATGACTATGAAATGGAAATGTTGATGGAACGCACGGGCTTGACCCTGCCGGACATCGCCAGCCGCCTGGAAGCACTGATCGTCACGCGCGGGGAAAAGGGTTCGGAAATCTATACGGACGGCAAGCGCATCGACATCCCTGTCGTGACCGCCAAGGAAGTGCTGGACCCGACCGGCTGCGGCGACGCCTACCGCGCTGGCTTGCTGTTCGGCATCACCAACGACCTGGGCTGGGAAACCAGCGGGCGCCTGGCCAGCCTGCTGGGCGCCATCAAGATCGCCACTCAGGGCGCGCAAAACCACGTGTTCACGCCCGAGAGCATCGCCGACCAGTTCGAAGCGGCGTTCGGTTACCGCTATTAATATGTAGGTCGTAGGTCGGATTGGCGCGGCAAAGCCGTGCGCAATCCGACATTACCACTTGGCATCATCGCAGCACAATAATCATTCCCACCAGCACTTGCGCGATCTGCAGCAGGATCAGCGCTACCAGCAGCGACAGGTCCAGGCTGCCCACCAGCGGCACCACCTTGCGGATCGGACGCAGCAGCGGCTCGTTCAGGGCCCGTACGAACGGCGCCAGCGGCGCATGCGGGTTGACCCAGCTGAAGATGGCTTCGATGATCAGCAAGGCCATGAAACCGTAGAGTATCCATTGCAGGAAGCGTTGCAGCGACTTGAGCAGCACCACTCCGACAGGATAGCCGGAAATAAACAGGACCGAACTGGCCAGCAAGACGATCAAAAAGGCGCCGATCAGGCTGGCCCAGTCATACCCGCCCACTCCAGGCACCACGCGCCGCAGGGGACGTACCAGCCAGTCGGACAATTGAAAGGTGAATTGCGCCACGGACGAAGGTGGCCGCACGCGCACTGCCTGCATCCAGAAGCGCAGCAGCAGGACGCCGCCCAACAACGTGGCAATGGTATCAACGATCAATGTAAGAATAACGATCAGCACGACAAATTCTCCAAAAAAAAACCGCTGTGTGATTGAGTCACACAGCGGCGTGTTGCCTCATCCAGGCATCCGTCTCGTTGGGATTACGATGGGCGGGTGCTGGTTGGGAATGGCCAGGCTGCAGCCGGTGCCAACACGGTTTTTGCTACAGGTGCGATAGGTGCCGATGGCTTGGCAACAGCTGCCTTCTTCGGTGCGGCCTTTTTAGGCGCGGCCTTCTTGGCTGCTGGCTTGGCGGCCACGACGGCTGGTGCCGCTGGAGCTGCTGCCGGCGCTGCGGCGACAGGAGCCGGTGCGGCCACTGCTGGTGCTGCAGCTGGCTTGGCGGCTGGCTTCGCTGCAACTTTTGCTGCTGGCTTGGCTACCGGTTTCGCGGCAACCTTGGCGGCAGGTTTCGCTGCTGCTTTGGCTGCTGGCTTGGCTGCAACTTTGGTTGCTGGCTTGGCCGCAGCTTTTGCTGCTGGCTTGGCCGCAACTTTAGCTGCTGGCTTCGCAGCTACCTTTGCTGCTGGCTTGGAGGCAACTTTTGCTGCCGGTTTCGCTGCTGCCTTGGCTGCTGGCTTCGCTGCAACTTTTGCTGCCGGCTTGGCGGCGGCCTTTGCGGCTGGCTTGGCTACGGTTTTTGCCGCCGGCTTGGCGACTGCCTTGGCGACGACTTTTTTCGCCGCTGGCTTGGCCGCAACTTTTGCTGCTGGCTTAGCAGCTGCCTTGGCGACCGGTTTCGCCGCGGCTTTTTTCACTGCTGGCTTCGCTGCTGCCTTGGCCACTGGCTTGGCTGCAGTTTTTGCTGCTGGCTTGGCGACTGCCTTGGCGACGGCTTTTTTCGCTGCTGGCTTGGCCGCAACTTTTGCTGCTGGCTTCGCGGCTGCCTTGGCGACCGGTTTCGCTGCGGCTTTTTTCACCGCTGGCTTGGCTGCAGCTTTTGCTGCTGGCTTCGCTGCGGCTTTCGCGGCCGGCTTGGCGACGGCTTTTTTCGCTACCGGCTTGGCTGCGGCCTTGGCGACAGGCTTCGCTGCAACTTTCGCTGCTGGCTTGGCTGCCGGTTTTGCGGCGGCTTTCGCTACCGGCTTGGCAGCCACTTTTGCTGCAGGCTTGGCTACGGCTTTAGCGGCTGGTTTTGCTGCTGGTTTTGCTGCTGGTTTTGCTGCTGGTTTCGCTGCGGCTTTGGCAGCTGGTTTAGCGGCAACCGTCTT
Organism: Janthinobacterium sp. TND4EL3; assembly: GCF_900156175.1. GTDB lineage: Bacteria > Pseudomonadota > Gammaproteobacteria > Burkholderiales > Burkholderiaceae_D > Janthinobacterium. Next base: position 429,600 of record NZ_FTMV01000002.1, on the reverse strand, counting down.
CGCTGCGGCTGCCGGTTTCTTCGCGGCAGGAGCAGCCTTGGCGGCTGGTTTCTTTACTTCTGATTTCTTAGCGGCTGTTGCCATTTGTCTCTCCTTCATCTGAGATGAGAAATTTAAGCTACAAGATTTAAACCCGTCCGACCCACCACAGGGATAGGCCAGGCGAATTATTCATCGGCACAAACGGTCGTTTGCGCTAATGAATTCGGCACCAGCTGAACTGCTGCAACTCCTCACGTTTGCAGCACTTCAGCCATCGTCGGTGCCACCCTGCTTTATCTCGCAGCTGGTGGCAAAGTCTGAATTCGGTCATTCGCTTTCGATGCCGTGCGTTTTTTCGCTCCTCGCATCGCGCTCGCCACAACACCCATGCGTCAAATAAAAAACCGCCATGCCTGAAAAAATTCGGGCACGGCGGCAGACGAAAACGGTGTGGTTTTGTGCATATCCGTGTAAATCTGTATCCCTGTTTTGCGAGGTTTTTTTGTTACCGCGCTGGTTAAAAAACCCCGCATTCTAACTCTCGCATTTGCAATCTCATAAAGTACACGAAAACCTTGTCAATGCGCAACCGGCACGACACGTTTTCACGGGCTTTTTTGCACGATACGCGCGCTATCGCACAATCGCATGCCAAATGCCGCCGTCAGGGTACCCGGAAACGCTATTTTCCACCTTGGACGCGACTGCGCGCGAGCACCGAAAAAGCTGGCGCCGGCCTGCCCATTCCAGTGCAGTCGCAGGTACTTTTTCGGACGCTCCGCCGGTACTTTTCAGCGCCTTCCGGCGGCGGTATTTTTCGCGTCCAGATAAAAAAAAGCGCCGTCAACGTGACGGCGCTTTTGGCTTTTGAAAGCGAAGGCTTATTCCCAGTTCAACGCACCGCCGGTCTGGTACTCGGTCACGCGCGTCTCGAAGAAATTGCGCTCCTTCTTCATGTCGATCATCTCGCTCATCCACGGGAACGGGTTTTCTTCCTGGGCGAACAGCGGCTCGATGCCGATCTGCTGCGCGCGGCGGTTGGCGATGAAGCGCAAATAGCCCTTGAACATCGGCGCGTTCAGACCCAGCACGCCGCGCGGCATGGTGTCTTCCGCGTACGCGTATTCCAGTTCCACAGCCTTCATGAACAGGTCCTTGATCTCTTCGCGGAAGGCGGCCGTCCACAGCTGCGGGTTTTCCATCTTGATCGTGTTGATCAAGTCGATGCCGAAGTTGCAGTGCATCGATTCGTCGCGCAGGATGTACTGGTACTGCTCGGCAGCGCCCATCATCTTGTTCTGGCGGCCCAGCGCCAGGATCTGCGTGAAGCCGACGTAGAAGAACAACCCTTCCATCAGGCAGGCGAACACGATCAGGGATTTGAGCAGCTTCTGGTCGTTTTCCACCGTGCCGGTGACGAAGGCCGGGTCGGTCAGGGTGTTGATGAACGGGATCAGGAATTCATCCTTGTCGCGGATCGACTTGACTTCGTTGTAGGCGTTGAAGATCTCGCCTTCGTCCAGGCCCAGCGATTCGACGATGTACTGGTAGGCGTGCGTGTGGATCGCTTCCTCGAACGCCTGGCGCAGCAGGTACTGGCGGCACTCGGGCGCCGTGATGTGGCGGTAGGTGCCCAGCACGATGTTGTTGGCGGCCAGCGAGTCGGCCGTCACGAAGAAGCCCAGGTTGCGCTTGACCAGGCGGCGCTCGTCGTCCGTCAGGCCGTTCGGGTTCTTCCACAGCTCGATATCGCGCTGCATGTTCACTTCCTGCGGCATCCAGTGGTTGGCGCAGCCGGCCAGGTATTTGTCCCATGCCCACTTGTACTTGAACGGCACCAGCTGGTTGACGTCCGTCTTGCCGTTGATGATGCGCTTGTCGTCGGCATTCACGCGGCGCGCCACTTGCTCGGCGTTCGCTTCGGACGGCTCGGCGCCGGCCGGCAGGTTCAAATCGGTATTTCCCAGTGGCGCTTGCTGCGCCGGACGCGGCACAGCTGCCGACGTGGTTTCATCATCCCAAGACAACGACATATTCTTCTTCCTTTCCATGCCGGCTCACCGGCGTCTGCAACAGGCCCGTTGAATCGGACAATACAGACATTGACAACATTGAATCAGCCCAGAAGTTCTGGGCTGACAACGAAAAATTTACTGGCAGGCTTCGCACTCTTCGAAACCGTCGTCACCCGGACGCAGGTAGCAGGCTTCGCCATCGGCGTCGTCCGCTGCCGCTGCTGCCACCGGCGCCACGGCCACAGCTGCTGCCGCCACGACGGCTGCCTGGGCGCTCTGTGCGCTGGCCGACATGCCGCCGTCGACTGCCACGGCGTTCAGCGCGCCCGTCTTGGAGGTCGATTTCTCCATGTGGGTGGCGGCGATGGTGCGCAGGTAGTAGGTGGTTTTCAGGCCACGCAGCCATGCCAGCTTGTAAGTCTCGTCGAGCTTCTTGCCCGAAGCGCCAGCCATGTAGATGTTCAGCGACTGGGCCTGGTCGATCCACTTCTGGCGACGCGAAGCCGCTTCCACCAGCCAGCTTGGCGACACTTCAAAGGCGGTGGCGTAGATATCGCGCAAGTCTTGCGGGATGCGGTCGATCTTCACCAGGGAGCCGTCGAAATACTTCAGGTCGGAAATCATGACTTCATCCCACAGGTCGCGCGCCTTCAGGTCGCGCACCAGGTAGCCGTTGATCTCGGTGAATTCGCCCGACAGGTTCGATTTCACGTACAGGTTCTGGAACGTCGGCTCGATACAGGCCGACACGCCGATGATGTTCGAAATCGTCGCCGTCGGGGCAATCGCCACGCAGTTCGAGTTGCGCATGCCGAACTTGGCGATGCGCTCGCGCACCGGGGTCCAGTCCATGGCCGACGAGGAATCGACTTCCAGGTAGCCGCCGCGCTCTTCGGCCAGCAATTTGACCGAATCTTGCGGCAGAATGCCGCGGTCCCACAGCGAACCGGCATACGACTCATAGCGGCCGCGCTCTTCGGCCAGTTCCGTCGATGCCAGGTAGGCGTAGTAGCACACCGCTTCCATCGAGGTGTCGGCGAAGCTGACGGCTGCGTCCGAGGCGAACGGTACGCGCATCATGTGCAGGCAGTCCTGGAAGCCCATGATGCCCATGCCGACCGGACGGTGGCGCATGTTCGAATTGCGTGCCTTGTCGACGGCGTAGTAGTTGATGTCGATGACGTTGTCGAGCATGCGCATGGCGGTGCGGACGGTCTTGGCCAGCTTGACGTGATCGAGCTTGCCTTCCTTCATGTGCGCCGGCATGTTGACGGAACCGAGGTTGCAGACGGCGATTTCGTCGCTGCTGGTGTTCAGCGTGATTTCCGTGCACAGGTTCGAGCTGTGGACGACGCCAACGTGCGACTGCGGGCTGCGGATGTTGCACGGATCCTTGAACGTGATCCATGGGTGGCCCGTTTCAAACAGCATCGACAGCATCTTGCGCCACAGGTCCAGCGCCGCGATCTTCTTGAAGACGCGGATTTCACCGGCGGCGGCCTTGGCTTCGTAGCCCAGGTAAGCCTGTTCAAACGCCTTGCCGACCTTGTCGTGCAGGTCTGGCGTGTCCGACGGCGAGAACAGGGTCCACTCGCCTTTTTCCATGACGCGCTTCATGAACATGTCGGGAATCCAGTTCGCCGTGTTCATGTCGTGCGTGCGGCGGCGGTCGTCGCCCGTGTTCTTGCGCAGGTCGAGGAATTCCTCGATGTCCATGTGCCAGGTTTCCAGGTAGGCGCAGACGGCGCCCTTGCGCTTGCCGCCCTGGTTGACTGCCACGGCCGTGTCGTTGACCACTTTCAGGAACGGCACCACGCCTTGCGACTTGCCGTTGGTGCCCTTGATGTGGGCGCCCAGGGCGCGCACTGGCGTCCAGTCGTTGCCCAGGCCGCCGGCAAACTTGGCCAGCAGCGCGTTGTCCTTGATGGCGTCGTAGATGCCTTCCAGATCGTCGGAAACGGTGCTCAGGTAGCACGACGACAGCTGCGAGCGCAAGGTGCCCGAGTTGAACAGGGTCGGGGTCGAGCTCATGAAGTCGAACGAAGACAGCAGGCTGTAGAACTCAATGGCGCGCGCTTCGCGGTCCGCCTCGTTCAGCGCCAGGCCCATGGCCACGCGCATGTAGAACGCTTGCGGCATTTCGATGCGCACGTCCTGAATGTGCAGGAAATAGCGGTCGTACAGGGTTTGCAGGCCAATGTAGCCGAATTGCAAGTCGCGGTCGGCGACGATGGCTTTCGCCAGGCGCTCCAGGTCGAAACTGGCGAGTACCGGGTTCAGCAGCTCGGCGGCGATGCCCTTGGCGATATATTGCGGGAAATACGTCAGGTATTCGGCGGCAGCGGCCGCTTGCGGCACTTCCTTGCCGAACACTTCCTTGCGCACCGTGTGCAGCAGGATGCGGGCCGTGACCTGGCTGTAGGCAGGGTCTTTTTCCATCAGCGCGCGCGCCGCCAGGATGGCCGACTTGTGCAGCTCTTCAACGGGCACGCCGTCGTACAGGTTCTTCACCGTTTCCGCCAGGATGGCGTCGGCATCGACGTGCTTTTCCAGGCCGGCGCAGGCGGCGTTGATCAGGTCGCGCACTTCCTGCATGTCCAGCAGGCGGCGCACGCCGTTGTCGGTGACATTCAATTGCGGTGCAGAAACTTGCGCGGATGCGCCCAGCGCTTCCTTCTGCAAGCGACGCTCTTCCATGTGCTTGGCGCGGTACAGCACGTAGGCACGCGCCACATCGTGCTCGCCCGAACGCATCAGCGACAGTTCCACCTGGTCTTGCACATCTTCGATGTGGAAGGTGCCGCCGCCCGGCTGGCGACGCACCAGCGCTGCGACCACGCCAGCGGTCAACTGTTCCACCAGTTCGCGGATACGGGCCGAAGCGGCGCCCTGGCCGCCGTTCACGGCCAGAAACGCCTTGGTCATGGCGATGGCGATCTTCGAAGGCTCAAATGCCACCACCGCACCGTTGCGGCGGATGATGCGATAGTCGCCCAAGGCCGCGCCCGTGCTAGCCACGCTATTGGCCGCGCTGGGCGCTGGCGATGCTGGCGTTGGATGGATGGAAATATCTTGAGGTGATTGCATTGAAGCTCCCGTTGTCAGCTAAATTCAGCCTGCAGTTTTGCTGCCGCGTATGTTGTTGAATAGAACGCCCGATGGTCAGGGTTTCTTCAGGTTTTTTTGTTGCTAAATAGTAAATAATTCACAGTCAGAATTCATATGCCCAAGCTGTACTGCCCGGCTGGCGCGAAACACGATCAAGGGTGATGAACCGCCAGTTCCAGTGCTTTATCAGCAATCCGGGTAGCTTTGACAATAATTATGAAAACGTCTGTGATGGCACTACATATAGTCATTAAATCCAAATTCTGCACTAATTGTAGTACCCATCGAAAGGCGATGCAATAGTTTTCCGGCATCGCCTCTGGTAAATTTTTGTGCTTTCTTCTACGATTTCGGTTGACTTTTCAGCGTACCGGCGGGAAGCCCAATACCCGCGAAGTAAGCGCTAACGCAGGCTGCTCGCCCTGCGCTTCCAGCCAACATTCCTGATAGTAATTCCAGTCAAAGAATGGCCCCGGATCCGTCTTCCTGCCCGGCGCGATATGTTCGTGTCCACGCACTTGCCCCAACCCATAGCGCACTGCCAGCGCCGCAGTCAATGCCGCCAGGACATGATATTGCCGTGGCTGAAAAGGGACGAAATCCGAGCCTTCCATTTCGATACCGATGGAATATCCATTGCACTGCGGGCGCCCCTCGAACGTGGACGTGCCGGCATGCCAGGCGCGCTGGTCAGCCGAAACATATTGCAGCAACGCACCATTGCGCCGCACAAAAAAGTGCGCCGACACCTGCAAACCACACAGGTCGGCGAAAGAAGGATCGGCATTATAATCTACCCGGCCCGTAAACAAGTCCGACACATGCGGTCCGCCAAATTGTCCGCCGGGCAAACTGATGTTATGAATCACCAGCAAGTCGATTTGCGCGCCGTCCGGACGCGCATCCCAGTACGGCGAATCGTAGCGCACAGCGCCATCGCACCAGCCGTCTTCATCTATTTTCCATGCCATCATCAAGCCAGGGCTCCTGTATCGTCAACTTTTGCATCCGGTAGCGCAACTGGCGCACGCTGAGCCCCAGTTGCCGCGCCGCCCGCGCACGGTGATAGCGCTCGCGCTCCAGCGCCTGCATGATCATTTCACGCTCGGCCTGGCGCAAATACAAGGCCAGCGGCAAGAGCGGCGCCGCTTCGCGCGACGCCATGCCCGGCAGGGACAGTTGCCGCTCGACGCCCGGCAAGCCTGTCTTCAGGGACGTGATCGAGGCCGTCGCCGCGCTTGGCAAGCCCATACCATCAAGTGCGATCACGCCGTCGTCGGCAAAGGCCAGCGCCCGTTCCAGCAGGTTCTCCAGCTCGCGCACATTGCCCGGGAACGCGTAGCGGCGCAAGGCGTCCAGCACCGGCGGTGCCAGGCGCACGCTTTGCCGTGGCGCCAGGCGCGCCAGAATTGCCTCACATAATACAGGCAGATCGCCGAGCCGTTCACGCAGCGGCGGCAAGACCAGTTCGATCACGTTGAGCCGGTAATACAGGTCCTGACGGAAGGTGCGCGCCGCCACGCCACGCGCCAGACCATGCTGGCTGGCGCACAGGATGCGCACGTCAAAGGCCTCATCAGCGCTGCCACCAAGCTTGCGCACGCGGTGCTCCTGCAGCGCGCGCAACAGCTTGACCTGCATGGCCAGCGGGAGATCGTCGACTTCGTCGAGCAGCAGGCTGCCGCCGTTGGCTGCCTGGAACAGACCATCCCGCTCATGCCGCGCGCCCGTATATGCCCCCTGGCGACAGCCGAAGAACTCTGCCTCCATCAGCGCCTCGGGGATGGCAGCGCAATTGACGGCAATGAACGGGAAACGGGCACGCTCCCCCTGCGCATGGATGGCGCGCGCCGCCAGTTCCTTGCCGCTGCCCGATTCGCCGCGGATAGCCACCGGCGCGCCGCAACGGGCGATGCGGCCGATCTGCGCGCGCAAGGCCTGCATGGCGGCCGAGTCGCCAATCAGCTGCGGCGCAGGCGGCACGCCCTTGGCCGCCGACGTGCGCGCGGCCGACATGATATGCGAATTGGGCATATTCCAGGCTCCCTGCGATGGCGATATCGGATCGCTGCATGAGATGGTACGCCTGGCGCGCGGCGGGGGACGTTACGATACGGCTGAGCAATGCGAACGCGGCGGCATGGCCGGCGCACCGCCCGCATTGCATTACAGCGTGGCGTGCGCGTGGCTGCAGTAATCGTGGCCCTTGGCCTGCACGTTTTCGGAGGCAGGGTAATACACGCCGCAGTGGGCGCAGCACAGCATCAGCTCGGCATCGGGCAACTCCCGCGTCCGGCCCGGCGGCGTAAATGGCTGCGAAGGCTGTTGCTGCTGTGCACGGGCGCGCTGCTGCATGCCGCGGATCTTGCTGCGGATCGCAAACAGCACCAGAAACACCAGCGCCAGCCAGAACAAAACACGTGTCATGCGAATCCTCGGTGTAAAACCACTTCAAGTACAAAACGACTGCCGACATAGGCCAGCAGCAAGGTGGCGAAACCGGCCAGGGTGAAGCTCAGGGCCGTCTTGCCGCGCCAGCCACGGAAACGCCTGCCGGCTAGCAGGGAGGCAAACAGCAGCCACGAGAGCATGGTAAACACCGACTTGTGATCCCAGTTCAGGGCCTTGCCAAACAGTTGCTCGGAAAATACGATTCCCGACAGCACGGTCAGGCTGAGCAAGATGAAACCCAGTCCGATCATGCGGAACAGCAACTTTTCCATCGTCAGCAATGCTGGCAGCTGATCAAGCGCGCTGCCGATGAAACCACGACTTTCGCTGCGCGTGTGCAAACGCGACTCCTGCAGCGCCATGAGCACGGCGTGGAAGGCGGCGATCGTCAAGGTGCTGTAGGCAAGCACGGCGACGGCAATATGCCAGCCGAAGACGGCCGACTTGCCTTCCATGCTGACCTGGCTGCCGGGGAAGGCCCACGCCAGGCAGATGGCGATGACGGCGCTGGGCATGACCATGCGGCGCAAGCCATCGAGGCTGAAATTACGGTTCTCTATCCAGTACGCCCCCACCGACACCCACAGCGCAGCCGACAGCATGGCGGAAAAACCAAAGCGCAAGGTACCCGGCGCCATCAGGTCGAACCACAGGGTCACGGCGTGAGCCAGCCAGGCGACACCGGTCAGGCCGGCAATGATCCTGGCACGGGAAGAGGGAAGCACGGCGCACGCTGCATACAGGAGAGCGGCAAGGAGAAAGAAATAGGTCTGCATAGTTTAAGTTTACACCATAGCCGGCAAGCGCGATTCAAGCGGCAGTATAGGTTGCGGGCAATACGCCGCCTACCGGTACCGCAAGCCTGCCATGATATCGCGCCTGAGACGTGAAGGGGTGGCGCGCTCTCAAGATTTCAACAATCTTTCGCACCGCCTGTATATATTAGTGTGTCGCAAAAAAAGATGGCCCGCCTAAGCGGGCCATCAGACCATATGGCAGGTGAGCTTTACTTGACGTTCAGGCTCTTCTTCGCCTGCTCCAGCAAATCCGTCTTGACCCAGTCCTTGGCTACGGGCGGTTTCGCCATGCGGCCCACGCCCGTTTTCACCATCACATCGGTGGTCACCTGGATATGCTCGGGCGTGATGTCATACGAATATGGCGAATTGCTGATCGCATCGTCGAAATCGTCCTTCGTGATCTGGCCACGGAACACCACTTCGCGCACATATTTTTCCGCCGTTGCCTTGCTGTCAATAAATGTTTTCGTCGCTTCGACGAAGCAGCGCATGAATTTTTCCGCCACGGGACGGCGTTCCTTGTAAAACTTTTCCGTCATCACCATGGTCCGCACGGGCTCGCCGATCGGCGTGTCGTACGGTTTGATGACTTCGGTGCCGAAGCCCTTGTTGATGGCCTGCGACGATTGCGGCTCCGACTGCATCATCGCGTCGATATTCTTGCCCATCAGCGCCTGGTTCAAGTCGGCGTAGGCGAGGAACACCAGTTGCACATCCTTGCCCTTGGTTTCGGAGAACGTCAGGCCTGCCTGCGCCAGTTCGGCCAGCAGCAGCACTTCCTGGATGCCGCCACGCGTCACGCCCACGCGCTTGCCCTTCAAGTCCTTAACGCTGGCAATCTTTTGCCCGGCGCCCGCCACCAGGCGCGCGCCGCCCTTGGCAAAGCCGGCCACCACATAGATCGGCGCGCCGCCGGCGCGGCCGGAAATGGCCGCTTCGGACGCCGTCGCGCCCACGTCCAGCTCGCCCGCGATAATCGCCTGCATGACATCCAGGCCCTTGGCGAAGATATGCTCTTCGACCTTGATGCCGCACTTGGGCGCGATTTCCTTGATGTACGACACGGCGCCGTAATGGGCGAACTTCAAGTTACCCAGGCGCACGACTTCCTGTGCCTGTGCCTGCACGGCGCCCATGCCGAACGCCAGCATGAGGGCGGCGGCGATACCGGTCTTCAAGGTTGATTTTTTCTGCATCTGGTTCTCCTGTGGTGGTGGGTATGTGCCTGCAAGGGCATAAAACACGAAACACTGCTTTTTATTATGAGGAGATAGTACCGTGTGTTGAGTCAGGAGCAATCTTTTTTATGGAAAGCCTGTCTTGGCGCTGTTGCGGCAGCGCCAAGACAGGCGAATACGGGAGCAGCAAGCCCGGCTGCGTGAAGCGCTACTGTCCCGCCAGCGCCACCACCGGATCGAGTCCCGACGCCTTGCGCGCCGGCATGAACCCAAACACCAGCCCCGTCACCACGGCGCAGGCAAATGCCCCGGCGATGGCGCTGAGCGAAAAGATCACCGGCACGTCCCAGACCAGCAGCAAGCCTGCCACCGTCACGCCGACCACGATGCCAGCCACGCCGCCCACCACCGACACCAGCACGGCTTCCGTGAGGAACTGGCGCAGGATGTCGCGCCGGCGCGCGCCCGTCGCCATGCGGATGCCGATTTCGCGCGTGCGCTCGCGCACCGTCATCAGCATCACGTTCATGACGCCGATGCCGCCCACCACCAGCGAGACGGCGGCGATCAAGCTGAGCATCATGGTCATGTTGTCCTGCGTCTTGGCTTCGGCGGCGATCGACGCGGCCGCGTTACTGATGCCATAGTCGCGGATGCGGTGGCGCTCGAACATGGTGGCGTCGACCGCCGCCTCCACTTCGGTCACGCGCTTGACGTCGTCCACCGCCATCACCGTGTACGTCGGCTCGCGCTGGCCGAAGACGCGGATGCCGGCCGTGGAAAACGGCAGCAGCAGCACGTCGTCTTCATCCTTCTCGCCCGTCAGCGCGCCCTTCGCGCTCATCACGCCGATCACTTGGAACGGCACGTTGCCGATCAGGATGCTCTGCCCCACGGGATTGGGCACGTCGGGCATCAGCTTTTCGGCCAGGTGCGCGCCCAGCACGGCCACGGTGGCCATTTCGCGCTCGTCTTCCTCGGTAAAGAAACCTCCCTTGGCCACGGGCCAGGTCTGAATCTGCGGCAGGGCCGGCCCCGTGCCGCGCACATAGGTCTGCACGTCGAGGTTACCGTGGCGTATCACCTTGTTGCCCGTGACATTCGGCAGCACGTGGGAAATGCCCGGCACGTCCTTGAGCGCATCGAGGTCGGCCAGGGTGATGCTGCGCCCGGGGATGCGCGAGCTTTCGCCGCGCGATGCCATGTACAGCAAGTTCGAGCCGAAGGCACCTAATTGGGCCATCACCTGCTGGCGCGTGCCCAGGCCGATGGCCAGCATGACGATCACGGAAGCGACGCCGATGACGATGCCCAGCAGGGTCAGGCCCGTGCGGAAACGGTTGATCCACAGCACGCGCCAGGCGGCGCGCGCCGCGTCGAGCAATTCCGTGCCCAGCGACGCGCCGGTATCGTGGGCGGCGCGCGACATGTCCAGCGGCGGCAGGGCCGTCGACGTGGCGGGAATGGCGACGGCGCCCGTGTCGGCGATGATTTCGCCGTCGCTGATCTCGATCACCCGGCGCGCCTGGGCCGCCACCTTGCGGTCATGCGTGATGAGGATGATGGTGTGGCCAGCGTCGGCCAGTTCGCCCAAGAGGGCCATGACTTCGGCGCCGCTGCTGCTATCTAACGCCCCCGTCGGTTCGTCGGCGAGGATGATGCGCCCGCCATTCATCAGGGCGCGCGCGATCGACACGCGCTGCTGCTGCCCGCCGGACAACTGGTTCGGCCGGTGGTCGAGCCGCTCGCCCAGGCCCAGGCGCTTGAGCAGCGCTTCGGAACGGGCGTGGCGGGCCGCAGCCGGCATGCCCGCATACAGGGCCGGCACTTCCACGTTTTCGCGCGCCGATTCGGTGGCGATCAGGTGGTAGCCCTGGAAGACGAAGCCGAACGCCTCGCGCCGCAGCCACGCCAGTTCATCGGGGTTCAGGCTGGCCACGTCCTGGCCGGCGAAGCGGTAGCTGCCGTCGCTGGGGCGGTCCAGGCACCCAAGCAAATGCATCAGGGTCGATTTGCCGGAACCGGACGCACCGACGATGGCGACGAATTCGCCGGCGCCGATAGCCAGGCTCACGCCGCGCAGCACTTCCACGGCCGGTGCGCCATCGTGGCCGCCGTAGCGCTTGCGGATGCCTGCAAGCTCGATCAGGGGCGCCGGCTGGCCACCTTCTCCCGCTTGTCCCAGAGAAGCGGCCTCGCTCATCGCGCTCACAGCTGGAACCTGCTGCTGCCGCTGCCGGCCGGCTGCTCGCCCGTGACCAGCAATTCGCCTTCGCGCAAGCCCTGCAGCACTTCCGCGCTGAGGCGGTTGCGTACGCCCACGGTGACGGTGCGCGTATCAACCTTGCCGTCCGCATCCATCACGCGGGCCGTGAACTGCCCCGGCTTGGCGCCTTCTTCCGTCGATGCTTTCAGGGCCGGCAAGGGCACGGCCAGCACATTGTTCGCCGCTGCCGTGACAAACACCACCTGCGCCGTCATCTGCGGCATCAATTCGCCATCGGCGTTATCCACGTCAAACAGCACCGTATATAAAATCACCTTGCTGGTCGACGGCGCCAGGGCCGTACCAGCGCTGGTGCCCCCCGGCACCGGCGGCGCGGGCAGCACTTGCCGCACCTTGCCGCTCCAGCGCCGCTGGTCGCCGCCCAGGGTGGTGAAGTACACGGGCATGTCCGGGCGCACGCGGCGCACGTCCGCTTCCGACACTTCCGTCCATACCGTCATGGCCGACAGGTCGGCGATGCGCAGGATGTTCGGCGTCTGGTACGTGGCGTTCAGGGTTTGCCCCTCTTTCGCGTCCAGGCCCACCACCTTGCCGGCCATCGGCGCGTAGATGCGCGTATAGCCGAGGCGCGCCTCGTCCGCCTTCAGGCTGGCCTGGGTCTGGTCTATCTGCGCCTTCAGGTGGTCGATCTTGGCGGCGGCCGAGGCCAGGGTGGCTTCGGCCGTCTCCAGGTCGGCCAAGGGCGTCGAATCGAACTTGGCCATCTGCTTCTGGCGGCCATGCTGCTGGCCCGCCAGGCGGTGCTGCGCCTGCTGGTCGGCCAGCTGCGCGCGCAAGCCCGCCAGCGCGGCGCGGCCCGCGTCGACCGTGGCTTGCTGCACGCTGGGGTCGATCTCGGCCAGCAGCTGGCCTTTTTCCACGGCGCTGCCGGGCTGCACGTGCAGGCGCGTGATCTGGCCCGACACCTGCGCACCCACGTCGACATAGGTTTGCGGCTGCAGGGTGCCGATGGCCGTGACGCTGGCCTCGATATTGCCGCGCTTGACGGGGGCCGTATCGAACACGGTCGTCGGGCCGCGCGTGGCCCACAGGGCACCGGCGCCGAACAGCGCCAGCAAGACCACGCCGCCGAGGATGCGGGCGCGGCGGGTAGGCAGGCGGGCCGCCATCAGGAAGCCGCCTTGCGGTTGCTGCTACAGTAAAACGGTGTCGCCAAACGTGAAAAATACATCGGTCTATCCTTGAAAATAGCGGTGGACATCACCGCAGGAACGTCACAAGACCTGCCAGCGCGGCGACGGCTGCCAACAGGGAACTACGCAACAGCAAGCGGGGGGCATACGGCAGCAGCAGGGCCACCAGCAGCGCCCCGGCACCGATGAATCCCAGCCAGGCGACGACGCCGACGGTGGCGCTCCAGCCGGCCACGCAAGGCCAGATGGCCAGCGCCAGCAGGACGGCGCCCGCCAGCTGCAGCGCGCGCCGCACGTTCGGCGCCGCGTCCCTGCCCCAGACCTGGCCATGGTGGCGGTCCATCGCCAGGGAGAGGCTGGCCATGCCCGCATACGACAGGCCCAGCGCGCACAGGATGGTGCTAATCATGACTGTCCTTCCGTATTGACTCGCAGGCTGGCCGACGGTGCTTCCTTGGCTACCGCCTTCTTGAGCGGTTTTTCCTTGCGCTTGTGGACTTTCCACGCGCCCCAGCCGGCCAGCAGGCCGAAGGCCATGCTGACCAGTTCCACGCCCGCGCTTTCCCAGTCGCCACGCGCGATTTGCGCCGCCAGGTTGTCGCCCGTGCTCAGGACATTGAGCACGGGCAGCAGCAGGCATAGGGCGGCCAGCAAGCCCAGTTGCTCGATCCAGGCGCGTTTTTCGCCGCGCAGGCAGGCGTGCACTAGCATCAAAAACCACACGCCAAAGAAGGCGCGCACTTCCCAGCCGGCGCGGTGCTCGAGGCCGACGGGGATCAAACGGTTCGCCCACAGGAAACCCGCGCAGGCGATGGACAGGCCGGCAATCGCCGCCACGTTCAGGCATTCGATGGCCCGGTAGACGCGCTGCGTGTAGGCGCCGAACTCGCCGCCCGACTTCTGGCGGCGCTTGACCATGAACATGATCGCGCCCGTGCCCATCATGGCCGTGCCGGCCAGGCCGCAGAAGAAGTACAGCCAGCGCATGGGCGTGCCGCCAAAGCCGACCATGTGCAGATTTGACATGACGGAGCGCGTCAGGCCCGCGCCGCCCGTGTCGGACGCGCCGGGCAGGCGCAAGGCGGTCTGCTCGCCCGTGGCCAACGCATAACAGGCCCTGCCCGTGTTGGCGCTGAGGCGCTCCATCGTGTCCGTCTCTTCATTCCAACCGTACATGCACACGCGCATGGAGGCGTCGTTCGGATTGTCCAGCACCACGGCGCGGATTTCCTGGCCGATGGACTGCTCGGCGCGCAGCGCGAACGCTTCCAGCGCGGGAATGGCCAGCGGCTGGCCCGTCTTCACGGGTTTGCCCGCATCGTTCCAGTCGCTCAAAAAGGCCTTCTTGGGATTGTCCATGCCGTATTGCGCCGCCACGGGGGCCGGCACATAGTCATCGCTGAAGAATGCCAGGCCCGTGTAGGCGATCATGAACTGGAACGGCAAGGTCAGCACGGCCACCGCGTTGTGCGCGTCCAGCCACGAACGCTGGCCCTTGGCGGGGCGGAAGGTGAAGAAATCCTTGAAGATGCGCTTGTGCGTGATGACGCCGCTCACCAGCGCCACCAGCATGATCATGGTGGTGATGCCGACGATCCACACGCCGATACGGCCCGCGTGCAGCTCGTAGTGGAAATCGACGAAATGGTGGCCGCCGATGGTTTCCCGTTCCGTTGCCTCGCGCGCATGTTCGATGACGGCGCCCGTCAGCGGATCGAGCTCCGCCGAGCCATAGCCGCCGCTGGGCTGGAACCAGTAGGCGGACAGGCCGTGGCCGGGGCGCTGCACGGGCCAGATTTCCCACATGTCCGCCTTCGGGTGTTCCTTCGCCATGAAGTCGAGCGCCAGCTCCAGGCGGTGGCCACGGTCCGTGACCTTCGGCAGCGGCGGATCGTTCGCATGCGCCGCCTCTTCCAGCGCGTGTTCGGGCGTCATCCAGTGGCCGATCGGGTCGTCGAAGACGGCCAGGGTGCCGGTCAGGAAGATGGCGAACAGCAGCCAGGAAATCCACAGGCCGCTCCACGTATGCAGCCAGGCCATGGCCTGGCGCAGGCCGCCCTGCTGCGGCGTTTTCACCACTTTGTCTACCTTGACGGCGTTCATGCGGCACCCCGCGACAGCAGCAGGCCGATGCCACCGCAGGCGATGGCCGGCAGCAGCATGCCGAGCCAGGCGCGGCGCAGGTCTTGCACGGCAAAGACCCAGATCACGGCGCAGGTGTAGACGACAAAGGCGCTCAGGGTCGCCGTCAGCACGGCTTCGGGGCGCGACAGCGGCAGCACGGCAGCCAGCAGCACGGCCACGCCGGACGTCAGGGCATAGCCGCCAAAGACGGCGGCAAGCACGCGCGAAAACAACATCATGTTGGCCGACTTCATCATCGCGACACTCCCCGTGGCATACGCTGGCCCGCGCTGCCGCGGGCCAGATTCAACTGCACATCCATAAGCCATGCATCCTTCATCAAGATAGGTCATTCAAAAGTGATTGTTTACAGTTTGTAGTTCAAAGTCAGCATCACATTGCGCGGCGCGCCTACCAGGTTGCCGAAGACATCGGAATAAATGCTCTGGTAATAGTGCTTGTCGAGCGCATTGTTGACGTTCAGGCGCAGCTCGGCGCGGCTGTCGATCTGCCAGGCCGCGTTCAGGCCCACGATCGCATAGCGGCCCTGGCGCAGATGGTAGGTGCCGTCGCTCGACTCGGTCGCGCCCTGCCCGTACACCGACGCGCCGACGCGCCAGCCCTGCGCCGCGCCAGACAGGCGGTAGCTGGTGGCCAGCTTGAGCTGCTGGCGCGGATAGCGGCTGTTGAAATCCTTGCCGATATTGGCCGGATCGCTGTCGCGCGTGAATTGCGCCTTCACATAGGTAAAACCGGCCGACAGCTGCCAGTCGGGCGTCAGCGCGCCCGCCACGTCCAGCTCCACGCCTTCGCTGCGCACTTCGCCCAACGCGCGCTGACAATAGCCCCAGGTGCTGCCGGGGCAGGGATACGGGCCGGCCAGGTCGTCCACGCCTCGGTTCTGCTGGCGGATCTGGAACACGGCCGCGCTGGCATTGAGGGCGCCGCCGAAGTATTCTCCCTTTACGCCCGCTTCATAGTTGGTGCCGCTGATCGGCTTCAGGGGCTGCGCATTGGCGTCGGTGGACGCCTGCGGCTGGAAGATCTCGGTCCAGCTGGCGTACACGGAATGCTGCTTGTCGAGGTCATACACGACACCGGCGTAGGGCGTGAATTCGCGCGCCACCGAGTAGCCGGCATCGTCCTTGTACCAGCTCACGCGCCCGCCCAGCACCAGCGACAGCGGGTCGGCCAGGCGCAGGCGCGTCCCTGCATACACGCCGCTTTGCTCGGTGATGCTGGCCGTGCGCCACTGCGCGTAGTTGATGACGGGGGGCGCCACGCTGCCCGCATCCCAGTGGAACGGGTCGAGCACGGGCGCGTTTGCGCCCCAGCTGTACGGCGCCCAGCCGCCATAGCTGTTCTTCGACGAACGGCGGTGGCTGGCGCCGACGGTCAGCTCGTGCTCGCGGCCGAACAGGCCGTAGCTGCCGCTCGCATACGCGTCGTAGCTGGTATTGGCCAGTTCGGCGCGGTAGCTTTGCGAATTGAAGCGCAGGGTGTCGCCGCGGCGGTTGATGCCGGAAAACGTGGTGTCGATCTCGGGCGTCTTGCGCGTGGCCGCCAGCTTGGCCTTCCAGCCGTTGGCGAAGCGGTGCTCCAGTTCGGCGAAAATGGTCTTGTCCGTCTGGCGCCATTCATCGAAATCGCTGCCCAGGTAGGTCGAGCGGGGCAAGTTCAGGAAAGTGCCATCGGCCGCCGTGACCACGCCCGTCGTCACGCCGTCGTTGTCCGTCTTGCGGTAGTGGGCGCCCACGGTCAAGGTCGTATCGGGACGCAGGTCGGCCTCGATGACGCCGTACAGCTGGTGATTGCGGCCATGCAGGACGTCGACAAAATCCTTCTTGTCCTGCACCGTGACGACCATGCGTCCGCGCAGGGTCTTCGCTTCATTGAGCGCGTTGGCCGCGTCGGCTTCCAGGCGGTAGTTGCTCCAGCTGCCCACGCTGGCCGAGAACGACGCCTGCGGCGTGGCCGTCGGGCGCTTGCGCACCAGGTTGATGGCCGCGCTGGGCGTGCCGCTGCCCGTGGTCAAACCCGTGGCGCCGCGCACCACCTCGATGCGGTCGTAGATGGCCAGGTCGTCATTGTCGCCATTGAAAGTATTGTTCGCACCGAGGCTGGTGGGCAAGCCGTCGAGCAGGATGTTGTCGACTGGAAAGCCCCGTGCGCTGAAACTGCCCGAATCGCCCGTAAAGTTGCCCTTTTGCATGACCAGACCCGTGATCGACTGCACGGCGTCGTCCAGGGTCGTGATGCCCAGGTCGTCGATCTGCTGGCGCGTCAGCACGCTGACCGACTGCGGCGTTTCGCGCAGCGACAGGTTCAGCTTGGTTGCCGTGTTGCTCACGCCCGTCGTGTAGGAGCCGCTGCCTTCCGTCGTCGCATCGCGCCCCGCCGTGACGGAGACGCCGAGCATGGTCTGCTCGGCAGCAGGGATGGCAGGCGCGGCCTGCTGCGCCAGCGCCGGCAGGCTGGCGGCCAGACACAGGGCCGCGGCGGCTTGCGCCAGCGGACGCAGTGAGGAGTGAGACGATGGCAAACTGACAAAAGGCAAAGCGTGCGACATGAAAGTTCCTGATAGTAATGGCGTCATCAGACGGTAAAAAACAGGCGCCTACTTCTGTAGGTGCCGCGAAAACGAAAAACGGGCAGCCGAATGGCTAAATATTTTTGCGCGGCGTGCTATGACGCCGGTTCGACGCTGACCCAATAGCGCGTGCGGCTGCGTACCTGCACCGGCAGCGAGTTGGGCAGCATGTTCAAGATACGCTGCGTGTCGTCCAGCGGGAATACACCCGACAGGCGCAACCGGGCGACCTCCGGCGCACAATGAATCACGCCGGGGCGATAACGGGCCAGGTCGGCCAGGAAATCGCCCAGGGTCACGTCGTCGACGATCAGCTGCCCGCGCGACCAGCCGTCGGCGGACGCATCGATGGCGTGCGGCGCGCCGGGCGCGTGGCGCGAAAACGCCACGCCACGCCCGGCCGCCAGCCGCATTGGCTCGCCTTCGCCGTCGCGGGGGCTGATTTCAACGGCGCTTTCCAACACGTCCACCGTGCTGGTGCCATCGTGCTGGCGCACGGCAAAGCGCGTGCCCAGCGCGCGCACCACGCCTTCGCGCGTGGCCACTTCCAACGGCGCGGCGCTGCCGGCGCCGTGGCCGCTGGTGACGAGGATTTCGCCGGCCAGCAGCTCGATCAGGCGGCGGCTGGCGTCGAAACGCACGTTGACGGCCGATCCCGTATTCAGGCTGAGCACGCTGCCATCGTCCAATATCACCTCGCGCCGCTCGCCCGTGGCCGTGCGGTAGTCGGCGCGCACGGTGCGGACTGCATCCCAGGCGCCCGTCTGCGCGGCCAGCAAACCGCCGCCGGCCGCCACGCCCAGCCACGCCAGCACCTGGCGCCGCTTGCCGTTGACGGCTTTGCGCTGCGTGCCGGCCAGCGCCTGCGCGGCCGCGCTGCGATGCAAGCCGTTGAAGCGCCGCGACACCGCTTCGATATGCCGCCAGGCCCGTTCATGTTCCGGGTCGGCGGCGCGCCAGCGCTGCCAGGCAGCCTGCTGCGCTTCGCTGACCTCGCTCGACATCAGTACGGTCAGCCACTCGGCCGCCTGCTGCTGCACGTCCTCGCGGATGGCTGGCGGTTCCGCCGATGCTGCCAACTTGCTCATGCCGGCAGCGAGAAAAACACCTGGCGGTTGGCACGCGTCAGGTATTGCTTGACCGAGCTGGCCGATACGTTCAGGCGCGCAGCGATCTCGGCATAGCTGAGGCCTTCGAGCTGCGCCAGCAAGAACGCCGTGCGTACGGGACCCGGCAAGCCGTCGAGGGCCAGGTCGATCTCCTGCAAGGCTTCCAGCGCCAGCAGCCGCGCTTCAGGCGCGGGCGCCACCTCGGGCGGCAGGCAAGCGAGCGCCTCCAGGTAGGCGTCTTCCAGCACTTGCCGGCGGTAGCGGTGCGCCACCAGGCGGCGCGCGACGGTGGCGAGAAAAGGCCGCGCTTCGCGGATCTGCGGCGCGGAAGCGGCCGTCAGCACGCTGATGAAGGTATCTTGCGCCAGATCCGCCGCGTCGCCCGCATTGCCCAGCTTATGCCGCAGCCAGCCCTGCAGCCAGCCGTGATGGCTGCTGTAGAGTGCGTGCAGGTCTTGTTGCTGTGCAAAATCGGCGGCCGACATGGCATCCCTTTCCGCTCAGGCGTGCGCCACCCGAGAATGTAAATAAGAATTATTCTCATTCTAACCGCGCAATGCCTTTGATGCAATCGCGGCATTGACAGAAATACCAACTAATTCAAAAGCCGGCCAACCGCCAGGCGCTGCAGCACAGGACCGCCAGCCACCCGCGATAAGGTAAAATGACGGCCATCGTCCGGCTTGCGCCGCCCACTCCCAAGCTTTTCATTGCAGGTTCATCATGCTAGATAATCTCACCCAACGGCTTGCCAAAGTCGTCAAGACCATGCGCGGCGAGGCGCGCCTGACCGAAGCGAACACCGCCGACATGCTGCGCGAAGTGCGCCTGGCGCTGCTCGAAGCCGACGTCGCCCTGCCCGCCGTGCGCGAATTCATCGCCAAAGTCAAAGAAAAAGCCATGGGCGAGGATGTCATTTCCTCGCTGACGCCAGGCCAGGCCCTCGTTGGCGTGGTGCAGCGCGAGCTGGCCGCCCTGATGGGCGCCGACCTGGGACCGGAAGCGTCGCAGATCAGCTTTGCGCAGCAGCCACCCGCCATCATCCTGATGGCCGGTCTGCAGGGTGTGGGTAAAACCACCACCGTCGGCAAGCTGGCAAAGTACCTGAAGGAAGAAAAGAAGAAGAAAGTACTGACCGTTTCGGCCGACGTGTACCGTCCTGCCGCGATCGCCCAGCTGCAATCGGTCACCGCCCAGGTAGGCGCCGATTTCTTCCCGTCCACCAGCACGGACAAGCCGGTCGATATCGCCCTGGCCGCGCTGGACTGGGCGAAGAAGCATTACCACGACGTGCTGATCATCGATACGGCCGGTCGTCTCGGTATCGACGAAGAGATGATGCGCGAAATCGCCGCCGTCCACGGCGCCGTGAAGCCGATCGAAACCCTGTTCGTCGTCGACGCCATGCTGGGCCAGGACGCCATCAACACGGCCAAGGCCTTCAACGATGCGCTGCCGCTGACCGGTATCGTGCTGACCAAGCTCGATGGCGACGCGCGCGGCGGTGCGGCCCTGTCCGTGCGCCACATCACGGGCAAACCGATCAAGTTTGCCGGCGTGTCGGAAAAACTCGACGGCCTGGAAGCATTCGACCCGACCCGCATGGCCAACCGCATCCTGGGCATGGGCGACATCCTCGCCCTGGTGGAAGAGGCGCGCAAGGGCGTCGACAGCAAGGCGGCAGCCGACCTGGCGCAAAAGATCAAGGTCGGCGGCAAGTTCGACATGAACGACTTCAAGGCGCAACTGGGGCAAATGAAGAAAATGGGCGGCATGGCCAACCTGATGGACAAGCTGCCGGCCCAGTTCCAGCAGGCGGCGGGCGGCAAGAACATGGATCAAGCCGATAAACAGGTGCGCCGCATGTGCGGCATCATCGATTCGATGACGCCGCAGGAACGCGCCAAGCCTGAACTGATCAAGGCCACGCGCAAGCGCCGCATCGCCGCCGGCGCCGGCGTGCAAGTGCAGGAAGTGAACCGCATGCTGACACAATTCGAGCAAATGCAGACGATGATGAAGAAATTGTCGGGCGGCGGCATGATGAAGATGATGCGCAGTATGAAAGGCATGATGCCTGGGATGAGGTAGTGGAAGGCTTCAAAATCCGCTGCGCGGTGGTCCTTGCGGCCGGCGATGCTCAGCGCACTAGAGTGCGCTTGCGCTTCTCGGCCACAAATACCATCCGCTCGCGGTGATTTTGAAGGCCTTTTTTACGCCGCGTGAGACGTAGTTCAAGTCAAAAAACATCGTTCTAAATAATGCCGGATTGCATTTTCATGTGTCCGGCATCACTGTTCCCTCCCTCCGCAGTCCTCCTCCCCGCATAGCCAGCAACCATGCCATTTACGGGCAAAAATGCGCTTCTGTGCCCGCAAGCGCTGCGCCCGGGCGACAGCATTGTCATTTCCCTGCTTTTTCCTCGTGAAAACGTGAAAAACACTTGCATACTAGGTAAATCCACACCAATATTAGCCGTGCGATTAATTGCGCAATTTCCCATGTGTTTGTTAAGGAGGCTCGAAGATGGCAACAGCCAAAAAAACCCCAGTAGCAGCGCCAGCCAAAGCAGCAGCAGCCAAGCCTGCAGCCGCCAAGAAAGCAGCACCCGCAGCCAAAGCAGCAGCTAAACCAGCAGCGGCGAAGAAAGCGGCAGCACCGGCAACACCACGCAAGCCAAACGCAGCATTCATGAAAGAGATGACGCCATCCGCCTCCCTGGCAGCCGTCGTTGGCGCAGCACCATTGCCGCGCACTGAAGTGACCAAAAAGGTATGGGATTACATCAAAAAACTCGATCTGCAGGATCCGGCCAACCGCCGCATGATCAATGCGGACGACAAGCTGAAAGCTGTTTTCGGCGGCAAAGCCCAAGTCTCCATGTTTGAAATGACGAAACTGATCTCCGATCATTTGAAATAATCTGATACGCGCCGGCCAACACCGAGCGAGTGCCCCGCCGCATGACTGCGAGCGGGGCATTTTTTTTGCCTGCCGTTCAACCAGCGGGCTTGAATTCCCACTGGCTCCACGCAGCCCGCACGGCATTCGGATACTCGGCCCTGCCCCGGCTGCCGTTATAGCGCCCCAGCGCCAGGTACAAGTCGCCCTTTTCCATGTCCAGGTACATCCGCAGGATGGCGCAGCCGTAGCGCAGATTCGTCTGCATGTGGAACAGCTTGCTGCGGTCATGGTCGCCGATGACGCCCGTCCAGAATGGCATCACCTGCATGTAGCCGCGCGCGCCGGCCAGCGAGACGGCATATTTGCGGTAGGCCGATTCCACCTGGATCAAGCCCAGTACCAGGGCCGGTTCCAGGCCCGCGCGGCGCGCTTCATACCAGACGGTTTCCAGGAATTCCGTGCGCAGCTGGGCATCCGGCAGCTTGCGCTGCAGGCGTTGCGACATCTGCGCCAGCCATTGCTGGTAGCGCTGCAAGTCGGCGGGCGTGGCAAATTTGGGCTGTGGCGGGCGTTCGTCGCGGATCGCGTGCGACAGGGCCAGGCGGACGGAGTCGGCCAGCGCCTCCTCCTTCTGGTTGCCGGCCTGCGCCAAGGGAGCACAGGCCAGGCAGGTGGCCAGCGCGAGCGCGCCAGCCGTTTTACTTGGCGATAAGCGCTTCACTGCGCCATTTTGCCCTGGATGAAGGCGACGATCTCGTCCGGTGCGACGCCGGTCGCTTCCGTATCGCGGCGGCCCTGGTACTCCAGCTTGCCTTCTTTCAGGCCGCGCTCGCCGATGACGATGCGGTGCGGCACGCCAATCAGTTCCCAGTCAGCAAACATGGCGCCAGGGCGCAGGCCGCGATCGTCGACGATGACGTCCACGCCAGCGCCTTGCAGGGCCGCGTACAGCTTCTCCGTCTCTTCCTTGACCAGTTCGCTGCGGTCCATGCCCATCGGGCACAGCACGACTTCGAACGGCGCGATCGAGGCCGGCCAGATGATGCCCTTGTCGTCGAAGTTCTGTTCGATGGCGGCGCCCAGGATGCGCGTCACGCCGATGCCGTAGCAACCCATCTGCAGCGGCGCCGGCTTGCCGTTTTCGTCGAGGAAGGTAGCTTTCATGCTTTCCGAGTACGCCGTACCGAGCTGGAACACGTGACCCACTTCGATGCCGCGCTCGATGGCGAGCAGGCCCTGGCCGTCCGGCGAAGCGTCGCCGGCGACGACATTGCGCAAGTCGGCCACAATGGCAGGCTCGGCCACGTCACGGCCCCAGTTGGCGCCCGTGTAGTGGAAACCGGCCTCATTCGCGCCGCAGACAAAATCATTCATGAGGGCAACAGTGCGGTCCGCCACCACGGTGACAGGCGCTTTCGTGCCGATCGGACCCAGGTAGCCGGGGATGGTGCCGTAGACTTCCAGGATTTCCGCTTCCGTCGAGAAACGGTGACCGGCCAGGCCGGCAACCTTGCCCACCTTGATCTCGTTCAGCTCATGGTCGCCGCGCAGCAGCAGCATGAAATGCTGTTTCGTGATTTTTTCGTCCTTGCCCGTCGTTTCCACCGTCAGGGCGATGGTTTTCACGGTGTGTGACAGATCAATACCCAGCAGGGCGGCCACGGTTTCGCACTTGACGGTGTCCGGTGTGGCCGTTTTCGTCAGCGCCTGGGTGGCCGCCGGGCGCTCGCCCGCTGGTGCCAGCGCTTCGGCCGCTTCCATGTTGGCGGCGTAGTCGGACGTCGGGCAATACACGAGCGCGTCTTCACCCGTGTGGGCGATGACGTGGAATTCATGCGAACCGGAACCGCCGATGGCGCCGTTGTCGGCCGCCACGGCGCGGAATTTCAGGCCGAAACGCGTGAAGATGCGCGTGTAGGCGTCGAACATGACCTTGTACGACGCCTGCATGCCGGCCAGGTCGCGGTCGAACGAGTAGGCGTCCTTCATGGTGAATTCGCGGCCGCGCATCAGGCCGAAACGTGGGCGGCGCTCGTCGCGGAACTTGGTCTGGATGTGATAAAAGTTCAGCGGCAACTGGCGGTAGGACTTGATTTCCGTGCGCACGACGTCGGTGATCACTTCTTCCGATGTCGGCTGGATCGCGTATTCGCGGCCGTGGCGGTCTTTCACGCGCATCAGTTCGTCGCCCATCTTGGTCCAGCGGCCCGTCTCCTGCCACAGTTCGGCCGGCTGCACGAGCGGCATCAGCAGTTCGATGGCGGCGGCTTTGTTCATCTCGTCACGGATGATGGCTTCCACCTTGCGGATCACGCGCAAGCCCATCGGCATGTAGGTATAGATGCCGGAGCCGAGGCGTTTGATCATGCCTGCACGCATCATCAATTGGTGGCTGACGATTTCCGCGTCAGAAGGTGCATCTTTAAGTGTGGAAATAAAAAAACGGGAGGCGCGCATAACGGTGAATTCTTTTTAAAAAGAGAGGGTTATAATCAACCTAATTTTAAAGGATTAGCTGGCTGATGCGTCCATACTTTACACAAATGCGCTCAATTGGTGCGATTCCGGCGCTTTTCGCACCCCGAAAAGGTCACCGGCTTGCGAAGTTGTGGGTAATTATGTAAAAAAGGACGCTCTGTCGCAGAAAGTTTGAGGTGCATTATGCTCGACCGTGAAGGGTTTCGGCCCAACGTCGGCATCATCCTGCTAAACGCCCAGAACGAGGTGTGGTGGGGCAAGCGGGTGCGCGAGCACTCTTGGCAGTTTCCGCAGGGCGGTATCAAATATGGCGAAACACCGGAACAAGCCATGTTTCGCGAACTTGAAGAGGAAATCGGACTCAGACAGGAACACGTCAAAATTGTCGGCCGCACCCGCGACTGGCTGCGCTATGAGGTGCCAGACCACTTCATCAAGCGCGAGATTCGCGGCCATTACCGTGGCCAGAAGCAGATTTGGTTTCTGCTGAGAATGTGCGCGCGCGATAACGACGTCAATCTGCGCCTGACCGACCATCCGGAGTTCGACGCCTGGCGCTGGCATGAGTACTGGGTCCCGCTCGATGTCGTGATTGAATTTAAACGCGATGTATATCAGCGCGCCTTGCAGGAGCTGTCCCGCTTCCTGACCTGGCCCGTGCATGGCAACGCACAGCAAGCGCACCGCCACACGTCGCGCTACCTGCGCCAGCCCCATGCGCCACGGGCACAGGACGGCGCGGCACTGGCCAAGCCTTGCGACGGCATCGCCGCCGAAGGGTGTACGCCGGAGCTGATCTTGCCGGGCAAGGGGTAGTCCGCCGCAATGAACGCACGCTCCCACGCAAAAGGGGCAGCCTGAACAGGCTGCCCCTTTTTTTCATGCCGGCAGGAAACTCCCCTGCCGCTCAGGCTCGCTTAGTTTGCTGCCGGCGCTGGCGCAGCGCTTGGCACGTCGAGCGTGATCGCTTTCAAGCCCAGGATATTGCTGCTGTACTGGCGGATCTTGTTGGCCAGGGCCGGGTCGTTATTCAGCTTTTGGCCATACGACGGCACCATTTCCACCATCTTCGCTTGCCATTCCGGCGTGGCCAGACGGCTCTTGAAGGCCGTTTGCAGCACCTTGATCATGATGGGCGGCGCGGTCGAGGCGCCTGGCGAAGCACCCAGCAGGGCGACAATGCTGCCATCGGCGGCACCGACGACTTCCGTGCCGAACTGCAGCAAGCCGCCTTTGACAGGGTCATCCTTGACGATCTGCACGCGCTGGCCGGCGTTTTGCAAGGTCCAGTCTTCCATCTTGGCATTCGGCAAGTATTCGCGCAGGGTCTTCAGGCGGTCTTCCGGCGTGTTCATGACCTGTTCCACCAAATATTTCGTCAGCGGAATATTGTCGTAACCGGCTTGCAGCATCGGTTTCACATTGCCCGTGCCGATCGAGGCAGGCAGGTCAATCCAGGAACCATTTTTCAGGAATTTCGTCGAGAAGGTGGCAAACGGGCCAAACAGCAGGGCTTTCTTGCCATCGATGATGCGCGTGTCCAGATGCGGCACGGACATCGGCGGCGAACCGACGGACGCCTTGCCGTACACCTTGGCCGCATGTGCCGCCACCAGTTCCGGATTGGTGGTCACCAGCCATTGACCGCCCACCGGCACGCCGCCGTAGCCCTTGGCTTCAGGAATGCCCGATTTTTCCAGCAGCGGCAGCGAACCGCCGCCGGCGCCGATGAAGACGAACTTGGCGCGCACGGTCTTTTCTTTGCCGTCAGCCAAGTTTTTCACCGTCACGTTCCATACGCCGTCGGCGCCGCGCTGGATGTCTTCCACCTGGTGGCGCAGGTGCAGCGCCATGCCATGGCTGTCGGTCAGGTAGCTCACCAGGCCGCGCGTCAGCACGCCGAAATTGACGTCGGTACCGATTTCCATGCGTGTTGCCGCCACTTTCTGGCCCTTGTCGCGGCCTTGCATGACCAGTGGCGCCCATTGTTCGATCTGCGCCGGGTCTTCCGAGTACAGCATACCCTTGAACAGGTTTTGCTTTTGCATCGCTTCATAGCGTTTGTGCAAGAAAGCAATATTTGCGTCGCCCCAGACAAAGGCCATGTGCGGCACGTTGTTGATGAAGGTGTGCGGCGCGCCCAGGTGCTTGTTAGCTACCTGATAAGCCCAGAATTGCTTGGAAATTTCGAATTGCTCGTTGATATCGACGGCTTTCTTGGTCTCGATGCTGCCATCGGCCGCTTCCGGCGTGTAGTTCAACTCGGCAAACGCCGAGTGGCCCGTGCCCGCGTTGTTCATCGCGTCCGAGCTTTCGGCGGCCACGGAATCGAGGCGCTCATACATTTCCATCGTCAGGGAGGGATCGAGTTCCTTGAGCATGCTGCCCAGGGTGGCGCTCATGGTGCCGGCGCCGACCAGCAGCACGTCGACCGGTTTCTCGGACGAGGCGGGAGGTGTCTTGTTACATGCCGCCAGGATCAGGCACGACATCAAAAGTAATAGCGATTTACGCATTCGTAACTCCATTTTTGGATACTGAAGGATGATTCTTGCGCGCCACCGTCGCGGCACCATCGCTGTATTGAATGAAAAACAGCCAGCCATCCGGAACGCCAGGGCGGCCGGAAAAGCGAATGTCGATGGTGATAGGCATGCTGCCGCGCTCCGGGATACGCCAGGAGCGAGATCTGGTGGCAAAGGTGCGGGCAATGGATGCACGGAATGACAATAGAATCGCCATCGTGTCCAGAGCAAATATCAAGAGCGGCGATTTTATCACCGTTATTTGCTGCCGCCGGGCCGTGGCGCTAGTGGATAATACTTACTGCAGGGTATTAAATGACGGTAACTATCGGGTCACGAAAGCGGCCACCGGACGGCAAAAAGGGCATCCCCGATGCCCTCGCTTGATGTACGCGGTACAATGCCGGCTGCCCTTTAGCCACAGTCATTCAGCCATGTTCAACCCCTCTTCCGACGATGTGCGCCGCTTCTTTTGCGACGCCTTGCGCAAGCACCGCGCCCACGAAATCCTCACACCGATGGAAGCCATCGCGCTCGACTGGATACTGGAACATCCCGAGTATGAAAACGAGCTCTCCGACGTCGAAGCGGCGCTGGCGCGCGACTACTCCGTCGAAGGGGGCCAGGCCAATCCTTTCCTGCACCTGTCCATGCATCTGTCGATCACGGAGCAGGTACAGGTGGACCAGCCGCGCGGCATCCGCCCGGCCGTCCAGCAGCTGACCCAGCGCCTCGATTCGGCCCATGCGGCCCAGCACGAAGTGATGGAATGCCTGGGCCAGATGATCTGGGCCTCGCAGCGCTCGGGCTTGCCGCCCGATACGGACGCGTATATCGACTGCGTGCGGCGCCGCTAACCTGGCTACACCGCCTGCGGCTGCAGTACCGCTGCCTTCGGCGCCTTGCCCAGCAAGCCCAGCACCACCTGCAATGCCATGGCGACAGCGCCGACGATGAAGACCACGTCGCCGAAGGTGCGTATCCAGCGCAGGTTCTGCAGCAGCGGCTGCTGCATGAAGCCTTCGCTGCGCGCATACCACAGGCCTTCCGTCACGCTGGCGTGGAACTGGATGATGCCAATCGGCAACAGACTGGTAAAGATCATCAGCGCCAGGCCCCCGTTCAAACCCCAGAACGCCCACTTCATCAAGGCAGGGCTGAAGCGGTAGTCGGGCCGCAGGTAGCGCAGCACCAGCAAGGTAAAGCCCAGCGCCAGGAAGCCGTACACGCCGAACAGCGCCGCATGCGCATGCACGGGTGTCGTGTTCAAGCCCTGGATGTAGTACAAGGCCACGGGCGGATTGATCATGAAGCCCAGTACGCCCGCGCCCAGCATGTTCCAGAAGGCGACGGCGACAAAGCACATCAGGGGCCAGCGCAGGTTTTCCATCCACGGCGCGCGTTCCTTCAGGCGCCAGTTTTCCCACGCTTCATGGCCCAGCACGATCAGCGGCACAACTTCCAGCGCGCTGAAGCTCGCGCCGATGGCCATCACGGGCGTGGTAGTGCCGGCAAAGTACAGGTGGTGGAAGGTGCCGGGTATGCCCCCCAGCATGAACAGCGAGGCCGACGCCAGGCTGGCCGTCGTGGCCATGCGCACCGATACCAGGCCCAGGGTCGAGAAGATGAAGGCCAGCGCCGTCGTGGCGAAGACTTCAAAGAAACCTTCCACCCACAGGTGCACCACCCACCAGCGCCAGTACTCCATCACCGATAAATGCGTGCGCTCGCCGTAGAACAGGCCGGCGCCGTAGAACAGGCCGATGGCGCCCACGGACGCGGTCAGCAGCGCCAGCAGGTTCCTGTCGCCGCCCGGCTGGCGCAGGGCCGGCACCACGCCGCGCAGCATCAACACCAGCCACAGCAAGATGCCGACGAATTTGCCGATCTGCCACAGCCGTCCCAGGTCGACATATTCATAGCCCTGGTGGCCAAGCCAGAAATTCCACTCGGGCGGCATGACTTGTGCAATCGCAAGGTAATTGCCGATAAACGAGCCGACGACGACAGCGACCAGGGCCCAGAACAGCACGTCGACACCGAGGCGCTGCCACTTGGGGTCCTTGCCGCCATTGATCAAGGGCGCGAGGAACAGACCGGCGGCCAGGAAGCCCGTGGCGATCCAGAACAGCGCCGCCTGGATATGCCAGGTGCGCGTGAGCGCATAAGGGAACCAGCGCGACACGTCGATGCCGTAGAACTGCTGTCCTTCCACCGTGTAGTGCGCCGTAAAGCCGCCGATGAAGACCTGGAAGATGAACAGCGCCACCACCAGGAACAGGTATTTGCCCAGTCCCCGCTGCGAAGACGTCAGCGCGAAAGCGGTGAGCGGGTCGCGCGGCCCGGCGGCCGGCAGCGCTTCGTCGTGGTCGCGCAAGAAGGCCCAGCCCCAGACGAGGAAGCCCACGCCGGCCAGCAGCACCACCACGCTGGCGACCGACCAGACGAGGTTTTCGCCGCTGGGCTGGTTGCCGATCAGCGGTTCGTGCGGCCAGTTGTTCGTGTAGGTCACTTTCTGGCCCGGACGTTCGGTGGCGGCAGCCCACGCCGTCCAGAAGAAGAACCGCGTCATCTGCGCGCGCCGCTCGGCGCTGGGCAGGGTGTTTTCCTTCATGGCGAAATGCTCGCGGCTGGCGTGCAGGGCGGGCGCGTCGGAGAACAGCTGGTCGTAATAGTGCGCCGTGCTGGCGATCGCCTGCACGCGGCGCGCCGACAGATGCAGTACTTGTTCTTCATCTACCCGGTTGCCGCGGTATTCGATTTTGAGCGCTTCGCGCAGCGCCGCCTGCGCGGGGCCGTCGAGCGCCGCGTACGCCTTGCCATGCTGCTCTTGCGCGGCCAGTTCCAGCCAGGCCGTCAGTTCGCGGTGCAGCCAGTCGGCCGTCCAGTCGGGCGCCTGGTAGGCGCCGTGGCCCCAGATGGAGCCCAGCTGCATGCCGCCGACGGATTGCCAGGCCGTCTGGCCGTCGAGGATGCCCTCGCGGTCGAACAGCTGCCGGCCGTCCTGCGCCAGCACTTGCGCGGGAATCGGCGGCGCCTGCCGGTAGACTTCCGTGCCGTAGTAGCCGAGCAGCGAGAACGTCACGATCAGCACACCGATCAGGGTGAACCAGAGTTTTTTGTAGGGACCCATGGGTCTTTCCTTTGTCAGTGCACCACGGCCGGCGCAAAGCGCTCGAACAGGATATTGTTTTCAGTATGGATGTGCGCCATCAGGTCTTCGCGGAAGGTGCGCAAGCCCGTGTACAGCGCGCGCCAGGTGGTGCAGGCGCCGCCAGGTGCAGTGATATCGTTCGTCATCGCCTCCATGGCGCGCAGGGCCACGCCATGGTCGTCGTGCTCCATGCGCATCACGTTGATGGGTGCGCCGGCCCGGGGGCCCTGGCCGCGCACGATCATGGGGAACAGCACATCTTCTTCCTTGCGCATATGGCTTTCCAGTTCCTGCGCCATGGCCGACAGGTGTTCCGCCAGCCCGTGCGGACAGTCGGCGCGGTCGCCATGCACCTGCTCGACCTTGCGCGCCAGGCGTATCAGCTCGGGCAACTGCTCGCGGTGCACGGCGTGATAGCGCGCCAGGATGTGTTCCACCAGCTCGGCGGCCGGGGCTTCCTGCCAGTCACGCGCGCCGCTGGTGTCAATCCGTCCGGCCAGCACTTGCAGTTCCTTGACGATGGGCGCCGTGTCCACGCCGGCCGCTTCGGCCGCCGCGCGCAAGGTCTTGTTGCCGCCGCAGCAGAAATCGAGGCGGTGCGCATCGAACAGGCGCGTGGCGCCGGGGATGCGGCGGGCCAGCTGGCCCAGGGATAAGTCGATCAGTTCCATAAGATGCTCCTTGATGATGAATGGGGGGGTTTTATTGGACGGCGCCCGCGTGATAGACGCCCGGCACGGGGTCGCCAGTCGCTTCCAGCACGCCCACGGCGCCCTTGCCGGCGCGCGACAGCGCATGGTCGACCAGCAGATAGCTGCCAGGGTGCTGTACCTTGAGTTCGACGATGGTCGCGCCGCCCGGCGCCACGAGCGTGGTTTGCACGTCGTTTTTCGGGCTGCTGATCGAGCCTTCGCTGTACACCTTGTCGAAGATCTCGCCGATGATGTGGAACGACGAAATCTTGTTCGGGCCGCCGACGCCGAAATAGATGCGCACGGTCTCGCCGACTTTCGCCTGCAATTTGTGCGTCTTGCTCAGGGCGCCCACTTCGCCATTGAAGACGTAGTAGTCGGGCAATTCATTGGCCATTTTTTCCAGGTTCGGTTCCTGGTGCACGGGCGCGCCATGCGGACGGCCCGTATACATCTCGCCCTGCATCACGTAATACTCGCGGTCCACTTTCGACAGGCCGCCTTCCGGTTCGACCAGGATCATGCCGTACATGCCGGCCGCGATATGCTGCGGCACCAGCGGCGTGGCGCAGTGGTAGACGAAGAGGCCCGGATTGAGCGCCTTGAAGGTCACCGTCTTTTCCTGCCCCGGCGCCACCTGCGTGTGCTGCCCGCCGCCGTGGCCGCCCGTCACCGCGTGCAGGTCGATCGAGTGGATCATCTTGCTGTCCTTGGCGTTGAACAGGGTCAGCTCCACCGTATCGCCCACCTTGGCGCGCAGCATGGGGCCGGGCACCTGGCGGTTGAAGGTCCAGTACGTAAAACTGGTGCCGTCATCGAGCTTGCCGGGCAATTCCACCGTCTCCATGCGGTATTTCAGGGTTTGCGGCGCGCGCGCGCCGATGGCGGAAGGCACCTGCGCCGGATTGGCGGCCACGCTGACGGCCGATGGATCGGGGCCGCGCATCGGCGACGGCGCGGGCGTGTACAGGGCCAGCGCGGCGGCCTGGCTCGATTCGCCCGCTGCGCTGCCGGCGCCAGCCGTCTTCGGTGTCCCGGCTTCGGCCAGCGAGGTGCCGGCGACTACCAGCTTGCCTTCCATGCCGATCTGGCGGTGGCCGGGAATCGAGCAGTAATAGGTGAACGTGCCAGCGCGCGTGACCTTGAAGCGCACGGTGGTGCTGCCGCTATTGGCGCTGAACTTGCTTGATGCCACATTGAGTTCCGGGATCAGCAAGTCGTGCTCGGCGCCTTCGCCGCTTTTCAGCACGAGTTCGACCATGTCGCCCACCTTGGCCGCCAGCACGGGATTGACCTGGCCCTTGGCGTCGATGAAGACCATCTTGCCGTCGACGATATTGGTTTGCAGTTCATAGCGCTTGAGCGCGGCGGCAGCAGAGGGTTGGCTGACAGCGGCCGCAGCGGCGGCGCTGGCCGGCAGGCTCGCCTGGGCCTGCACGGACAGGGGCATGGACAGGACACAGACGGCGGCGGCAATGGCGCGGAGGGAGGGAGTCGTTTTCATCAGGCTTTCCTTGGTCTTGTATGCCGGTTTGGCACACTTATCTAGGCAAACCGTGTGCCAGGAAAAACTTGTTTTAAATCAATGATTTGAAAAATGCAGGGTATTTACAACCCTGCATCGACATGGTTGCATATACCATTCATGGTGAATATGACCACTTCCGCCACCCATCTGCTGTTGCTCACCGACCTGGTCGCCGACCTTCCCGTGGCCGTGCGCCTGCAGCGCCTCGTGGGCAGCCTGCGCGCGCACTTCGGCTGCGAGGCCGTGGCCTTGCTCAAGCTCGATGGCGAGCATCTGCGCCCCGTGGCGATGGCCGGCCTGGCCAGCGATGCGCTGGGACGCCGCTTCGCCGTAGCCGACCATCCGCGCCTGGCCGCCATTCTGCAGCGGCGCGGCGTGCTGTGCTTCCATCACGACAGCTCCCTGCCCGATCCCTACGATGGCTTGATCGCCGAGCGGGCCGGCGAGCCGCTGCCCGTGCACGACTGCATGGGCATGGCGCTGGACCTCGAAGGCGAACGCTGGGGCGTGATCACGCTCGATGCGCTGCGGGTGGGCACCTTCGATACGCAGGCGCAGCGCGACCTGGGCGAACTGGCCTGCGCCATCGAGGCCGCCGTGCGCGTGACCCGCCTGGAGACGGAAATCCGCGCCCTGCGCCTGTCGGGCGGCGCCATGCAGGCCGATGCGCAGGCGCCGCGCGAGGAACACGACTTCGTGGGACAGAGCGGCGCCATCACCCAACTGCTGCACGAATTGCAGGTGGTGGCCGATTCCGAACTGCCCGTGCTGCTGCTGGGCGAAACGGGGGTGGGCAAGGAATTGTGCGCGCACCGCCTGCACCGGCTGTCGCGCCGCGCGGGCAAACCGCTGATCCACGTCAATTGCGCAGCCTTGCCGGAATCGCTGGCCGAGAGCGAGTTGTTCGGCCATGTGCGGGGTGCGTTTTCCGGCGCCGTCAGCGACCGGCCCGGGCGCTTCGAGGCGGCCGAGGGGGGCACCCTGTTTCTCGATGAAGTGGGGGAGTTGCCGCTGTCGATACAGGCCAAGCTGCTGCGCACCTTGCAAAATGGCGAAATCCAGCGCCTGGGCGCGGACCGGCCGCGCCGGGTCAACGTGCGCGTGATCGCCGCCACCAACCGCAGCCTGCGCGAACATGTGCGCGACGGCTCGTTCCGCGCCGACCTGTACCACCGTTTATCCGTGTATCCCGTGCCGATTCCGCCGCTGCGCGAGCGGG
Source organism: Janthinobacterium sp. TND4EL3 (assembly GCF_900156175.1). Lineage (GTDB taxonomy): Bacteria > Pseudomonadota > Gammaproteobacteria > Burkholderiales > Burkholderiaceae_D > Janthinobacterium. The sequence goes on along the minus strand of NZ_FTMV01000002.1, from coordinate 396,323 downwards.
GCAATGATGTGCTGCTGCTGGCGGGAGGCTTCCTGGAACTGAACCGCGCGCGCCTGGGCTTGCGCAGCCTGCGCCTGTCCGCCGCGGCGGAAAGCGCCTTGTGCCATTACCGCTGGCCGGGCAACGTGCGCGAACTCGAACATGTGATCAGCCGGGCCGCGCTGAAAGCCGTGATCCGCGGGGCGGACCGCAAGGAGATAGTGACACTGGAAAAAGATATGCTTGACCTCGATGCGCTGGAGCCGCCGGCCGGCGCGGCTGCGCCGCCGAGTGCGCCGGCAGCGTGCGACGCACCGGCGGCGCCACTGCTCAGCATGCATCAAATCGTGGAAACGAGCCAGCGCCAGGCCATCCGGCAAGCGCTGGCCCGGCATCAGGATAACTGGGCCGCTGCTGCGCGCCAGCTGGGACTCGACGCCAGCAACCTGCACAAGCTGGCGCGCCGGGTCGGCATCAAGGCCTGAGCAAGGCCAGATGTCAGCGGTGGATGACCAGGGTGCCGGGCAGGCTGTGGAAGTAGGCGGCCAGGTCCTTGATGTCCTGATTGCTCAGTGGCTTGACCTGGCCCGTCATGATGGCGTTGTTGCGGCCGTTGGCCTTGTCGCCCCGTTTATACGCCGTCAGGGCGTGTTCCAGGTAATCCTTGTGCTGGCCCGCCAGTTTCGGGTACGAAGGATCGATGGGCGAACCGTAATCCTTGCCGTGGCAAGTGGCGCAGCTGTATTTTTCCGCCAGGGCCTTGCCCGTATTGATGTTGCCGGCAGCGAGGGCGGAAAACGAAACGGTGGCGCAAACGAGGGCGGCGAGTAGTGTTTTCATCTGGCGGTTCCTCAGTTCGGCTTGGCTTGTTGCGAATAATAGGCGGCGACATCGGCGATATCCTGGTCCGACAGGCTGCTGGCAATGCCTTTCATGCTGGGGTGCTTGCGATCGCCCTTCTTGTAGGCCTGCAACGCATTCTCGATGTATTTCGCCGACTGGCCGCCGATCATCGGCACCTGAAACACTTCGGGGAAGGTCGCCTTATAGCCAGGAATGCCATGGCAACCGATACACATTTCCACCTTGGCAGTGGCTGCCTTGGCGTTTCCTACAATGTCAGCCGCAGTGACGGCATTTGCGATGCCGGCAAGCACGAGAAGTGCAAATATTTTTTTCATAGTGGCAAAGTGAACAAAGGTAATCGGAGAAACGCCAGAGCTGGTTTTTATTGATTTTATGTGTTGACAATTAAGGTTGACAATTAATCTGCTGCTTGCCGATTCTAGCCAAGATATTCTTGCAAGTCCACCTATAAAACCCGCATTGTGTGCGGGCGGGTACAGGCTATCTGCGTGACGCTGCGCCGCAGTTCTGTTTATACTCACCCTTTCATTTCTTTGGCAGACCGCTCATGCAAGCAAAGCACCCCCAGCAAAGCCTCCGCTTCGAAGGTTCCGACAGCTACGTCGCCACCGCCGACCTGAAACTGGCCGTGAATGCGGCGCTGACCCTGCAACGCCCGCTGCTGATCAAGGGCGAACCGGGCACGGGCAAGACCATGCTGGCCGAGGAAGTGGCCGCCGCGCTGAACATGCCGCTGATGCAATGGCATATCAAATCGACCACCAAGGCGCAGCAGGGCCTATACGAATACGACGCCGTGTCGCGCCTGCGCGATTCGCAGCTGGGCGACGAGCGCGTGCGCGACATCCAGAACTACATCGTCAAGGGAGTGCTGTGGCAGGCATTCACGGCGCCCGAACCGGTGGTGCTGCTGATCGATGAAATCGACAAGGCCGACATCGAATTCCCGAACGACCTGCTGCGCGAACTGGACCGCATGGAATTCTATGTGTATGAGACGCGCGAAATGGTCACGGCGCGCCACCGTCCGCTCGTCATCATCACCTCGAACAACGAAAAGGAATTGCCGGACGCCTTTTTGCGCCGCTGCTTCTTCCATTACATCAAATTCCCGGACAAGGACACGATGGAGCAGATCGTCGCCGTCCACTACCCGCACCTGAAACAGGAATTGCTGGCGCAGGCACTGCAAACCTTCTACGAAGTGCGCGATGTGCCGGGCCTGAAGAAAAAGCCGTCGACGTCGGAATTTCTCGACTGGCTCAAGCTCCTGCTGGCCGAGGACATCCCTGCCGAAGCGCTGCGCAGCAAGGACAACAAGGCCGTCGTGCCGCCGCTGCATGGCGCGCTGCTGAAAAACGAGCAGGACGTGCACCTGTTCGAGCGCCTGATGTTCATGTCGCGCACCAACCGCTAAGGAGCGCCGGTGAACGACATCAGCCCGGACATGGTCTTCGTCCCCCTGGAACTGCACGGCATTCGCCTCGAAGCCTTGGCGCCGCACCACGCCCCCGGCTTGCGCGCGGCGGCCATGGATGGCGAACTGTGGAATCTGCGCGTCACCTCCGTGCCCGAGCCGGACCAGGTGGACCAGTACATCTTCAAGGCCATCGAAATGCGCCCGGCACGCTTCGCCTTTGCCGTCATCGACGTGGCCAGCGGCGAGGTGCTCGGCACTACCAGCTACCACGACGTGGTGCCAGCCATCGGACGCCTGGAAATCGGTTACACCTGGTACGCGAAGCGCTGCCAGCGCAGCCACGTCAACACCACCTGCAAATTGCTGCTGCTGGCGCACGCCTTCGACACGCTCGGCTGCGCGCTGGTGGGCCTGCGCACCGATAATTTCAACCACGCCTCGCAGGCGGCCATCGAGCGCCTGGGTGCGAAAAAGGATGGCGTGCTGCGCCACCATGCGCTGCGCCGCGACGGCACCGTGCGCGACACGGTCATGTACAGCATCGCGCGCGGCGAGTGGCCGGAAATTGCCGCCCATTTGCGCTACAAGCTGGCGCAGCGCCCCATCGCCGCACTGCCGCGCGCGGGAGACACCGGCACAGAGGAAGCGCCATGCTGATCGATTTCTTCTTCACGCTCAAGGATGCGAAGATTCCCGTCTCAATCAAGGAATTCCTGACGCTTCTGGAGGCGCTGCAAAAGAACGTCATCGACGCCTCGATGGACGATTTCTACTATCTGGCGCGCCTGACCCTGGTCAAGGATGAAGCCCATTTCGACAAGTTCGACCGCGCCTTTGCCCAGTACTTCAAGGGCGTCAACGCGGCTTTCGACACGAACGCGGCGATTCCCCTCGACTGGCTGCTCAAACGCATGCAGCGCGAGCTGTCCGAGGAGCAGAAGGCGCAGCTGGAGAAATTCGGCTACGACAAGCTGATGGACCGTCTGAACGAGCTGCTGAAGGAGCAGAAGGAGCGCCACGAGGGCGGCAGCAAGTGGATCGGCACGGGCGGCACCTCGCCGTTCGGCAATGGCGGCACGAATCCGGAAGGCATCCGCATCGGCGGCAAGGGCGGCAACCGCACGGCCGTGAAGGTGTGGGAAGCGCGCAGCTACAAGGATTACGACAGCGAGCGCGAACTGGGCACGCGCAACATCAAGGTGGCCTTGCGCCGCCTGCGCAAGTTCGCGCGCGAAGGCGCGGAAGACGAACTGGCGCTCGACGCCACCATCGCCGCCACGGCCAACAACGCGGGCTACCTCGACATCAGGATGCGGCCCGAGCGCAAGAACCGCATCAAGGTGCTGATGCTGTTTGATGTGGGCGGCAGCATGGACGACCATATCGAGCGCACCGAGGAACTGTTTTCGGCGGCGAAGACGGAATTCAAGAACATGGAGTTCTTTTACTTCCATAACTGCGTCTACGACTACCTGTGGAAGAACAACCGGCGCCGTAACGCCGAGCGTTTTCCCACCTGGGACGTGCTGCGCAAATACCCGCCCGACACCAAGCTGATTTTCGTCGGCGACGCCACCATGAGCCCCTATGAAATCCTGCAGCCGGGCGGCAGCGTGGAATACAACAACGAGGAAGCGGGATCGACGTGGCTGGCGCGCTTTACCCAGGCGTTCCCGAAATTCATCTGGCTCAACCCCGAAGCGGAAGGATTGTGGCAATACCGCCAGTCGATCGGCGTGATGCGGCAGTTGATGAACAACCGCATGTTCCCCCTGTCGATCGACGGGCTGGAACGGGGCATGCGTCTGCTCAGTAAATAAAGCCGCGCAACAAAGAGTCCATGGCGGCATGCCGCCGTCATGTCGTACACTGCGTAAAAAACTACCGTGCGGAGCATCTCCGCTGCGGGCGGGTACCATACGCTGATACCAACCCCGCCCCACCCTGCTGCATCCCGTGCGCGGCCGCCATGGCCGTGACACTGTTCGATTGCGCACATCGTGCGCGCCCTCTGCTCCGGTAGAATCGGCGCATCGCTCTGCGCAAACCATGCACCATCGCTGCACCACGCTATTGCCGTGCCAGCCCCCGTGCTGCCGGCCGGTGCCAGCGCCATTTTCAAAGGAATGAGCATGCAAAGTCTGATCTCGATCGCCGCCGACCTGTCCTGGCCGTTCGCCATTACCCTGGCCTGGGTGGTGGGCGAATTCGGCCACCGCTGGACTGGCCTGCCGCGCATCAGTTTTTACGGCGTGATCGGCTTCGTCCTGGCACAGACCCAGGTAGGCATCCTGCCGCAGACGGACGCCGGCCCCATGCTGGTGCTGGCCGACGTGGCCTTCGGCCTGATCCTGTTCGAGGTGGGCTACCGCATCAACCTGCGCTGGCTGAAGAACAATCCGTGGATCGCCGTCACGGGCCTGGTCGAATCCCTGCTGACCTTTGCCGTCGTCTACTTCATCGGCATCGAATTCGGCAGCACCTCGATGACGGCGCTGCTGCTCGCATCGCTGGCCATGTCCACCTCGCCGGCCACCATCATGCGCGTCATCAACGAGGAACGCAGCTCGGGCCAGGTCACGGAGCGCATCGTCCACCTCACCGCCTTGAACTGCGTGCTGGCCGTCTTCACGTTCAACATCATCGTCGGCTTCTGGATGTTCCAGAGTTCCACCGACCTGATCGAGGCGAGCAGCAGCAGCGCCGCCGTGCTGGCCGCCTCCGTGGCCGCCGGCACCGTCTTTGGCATCGTCGTGCCGGCCATGCTGCGCCGCCTGGGCAATATGGCGCAGGACGCCACCGTGGCGTTCGCGCTGTCGGTGATGCTGCTCGTCGCCCTCACCTACACCACCAGCCTGTCGCCGCTGCTGGCCACGCTCACCTTCGGCCTGGTGGCGCGCCACCGCCGCGTCGCCTTCAGCCAGGCGCAGCGCAATTTCGGCGCGCTGGGCGAGCTGCTGACGGTGCTGCTGTTCGTGTATGCCGCCTCGACCCTGGAATGGGCCAGCGTGACGGCCGGCGCGGGCCTGGCCCTGGCCGTCGTCGGCGGACGCCTGCTGACGAAGGTCGCCGGCGTGGCCGCGTTTTCACATGTCAGCGGCATTTCCTGGCGCAAGGGCGTGCTGACGGGCGTGGCCCTGACGCCCGTCTCCGTCTTCATCATCCTGCTGCTCGAACACGCGCGCCAGCACGGCGTGAACTTCGGCGACGAATTGAACGCCCTGGCCGCCATCACCCTGGGCCTGGAACTGATCGGCCCTGTGCTGGTGCAGCGCGTGCTGATGCTGGCCAAAGAAACCCACGAAATCAAGGAGCGCTAAATGCCGCTGGAACCTTTTGGCCAATCGGCCGCGCTGACCTTCGGCGTCGAACTCGAACTGCAACTGGTGAACCTGTCGGACTATGACTTGACGGCTGCCAGCCCCGACCTGCTGCATCTGCTGAATAAAAAGCCGTTTCCCGGCAACGTCACGCCGGAAATCACCGAGAGCATGATCGAGATCAACTCGAGCGTGCACACGCACCACGGCCCCCTGCTGGAGCAGCTGCAGGAAATCCGCGACACCTTGATCACGGCCGGCGACAAGCTCAATATCGGCATCGCGGGCGGCGGCACGCACCCGTTCCAGCAATGGTCTTCGCAAAAGATCTTTTCCAAGCCCCGCTTCCAGGAGATTTCGGAACTGTACGGCTACCTGGCCAAGCAGTTCACCATCTTCGGCCAGCACGTGCACATCGGCTGCGCCTCGGGCGACGACGCCATGTTCCTGCTGCATTCGCTGAACCGCTACATCCCCCATTTCATCGCCCTGTCGGCGTCCTCGCCCTACGTGCAGGGCCGAGATACCCTGTTCGATTCGGCCCGTTTGAATTCCGTGTTCGCGTTTCCCATGAGCGGACGCGCGCCGTTTACACTGAGCTGGGACCAGTTCTCCAACGAGTATTTCGCCAAGATGGAGAACACGGGCATCATCAAGAGCATGAAGGATTTTTACTGGGATATCCGTCCCAAGCCGGAATTCGGCACCATCGAGCTGCGCGTGTGCGACACGCCGCTGACAGTGGAGCGGGCCGCCGCGCTGGCCGCCTACCTGCAGGCGCTGTGCCGCTACCTGCTCGAACGCCGCGAAACCCCGCCGGTGGAAGACGATTACCTCGTATATAACTACAACCGCTTCCAGGCCTGCCGCTTCGGCCTCGATGGCGCCATTACGCATCCGAAAACCTACGAGACGATGTCGCTGCGCGAAGACATCATGACCACCCTGCGCAAGATGGAGCCGCACGCCGAGGCGCTGGGCAGCACGCCGGCCCTGAAACACCTGTCGGACGTGGCCAAGCAGTGGAGCGACGCGCAATACCTGCGCAAGCAGCACAGCCTGCAGGGCAGCGCCGAGGGCATGGTCGATTCGGCGATCCGCTGCTTCCGTGGCGAGCCCATGAACTACTGACGTTGCGCTGCCTGGCAACGTGGGTCGGATTAGCCCGTCGGGCGTAATCCGACAACATCGTGAGCGCTATTGGTGGCGTCGGATTACGGTCCTTCAGACCTCGGCGGCCCCACCTAATCCGACCTGCGCCGCTGCCGTAGCAAGGCGCCAAAAAACCACACCGCGCCTTCCCGTCATTTACAGCCCCCTCCCCCGCTTGCTACAATGAGAATGATTCTTATTATTGTTTAAAAACGCAAGGGGAATGCGATGCCGCTGGCAGAGCCGCTACAACGCCAGGACATCGCGACACTGTATGCCGACCACCACGGCTGGCTGCAGGGCTGGCTGCGCAAAAAACTCGGCAGCACGGCGTGCGCGGCCGATGTGGCGCACGATACTTTCATGCGCCTGCTCGACCGCGAAGACGCCGTCGCCGCGCGCGAGCCGCGCGCCTTTCTCGCCACCGTGGCCCAGCGCGTGCTGTTCAATCATTACCGCCGCCAGAAACTCGAACAGGCTTATCTCGACGTGCTGGCGCAGCTGCCGCCCTTGCATGCACCCTCGCCCGAGGAGCGCGCGCTGCTGCTGGCCACCGTGTTTGAACTGGACCGCATGCTCGACGGCTTGCCGCCCCCCGTCAAACGGGCATTTTTACTACGCCAGCTCGATGAACTGCCGCAGGAAGACATCGCGCGCCAGCTCGGCATCTCGCTGGCCACCGTGAAACGCCATCTGCAGCGGGCCGGCAGCGCCACGCAGGCGTGGCAGCAGCTGCAAATGCAGCACGAGCATCTGCCGCCCGCGGCGCACGCGAGCCTGCTGCGCGCCTGCGTGCAAGCCAACGCGCCGCGCCGCCAAGCCGTCAAGACCCTGGCCCTGCTGCTGGCCTGCAGCGCATCGCTGTATGCATTCGAACGCCGCAGCCCGTGGCGCAGCTGGACGGCCGACTACCGCACGGGCATCAACCAGCGTCGCGTCGTGACCTTGAACGATGGCACGCGGCTCACGCTCAATACCAACAGCGCCGTGAATATCGCTTACGACGGCGTGCAGCGCCGCATCGACCTGCTGGCCGGCGAAATCTTCATCGCCACCGGCAAGGATGCGGCGCAGCGCCCGTTCTTCGTCGGCACGCCACATGGCAGCCTGCAGGCGCTGGGCACGCGTTTCACCGTGCGCCAGCACGATGGCTATGCCAGCGCCGGCGTGCTCGAAGGGGCCGTCGCCGTGCTGGCCGGCGATGGCGCGCAGCGCCTGGTGCTGCGCCCCGGCGAAAGCGCCCATTTCGACAGTGACGGTTATCACCGCCAGGCGCTGGCGCCGTACGGCGGCGCCTGGCTCGACGGCATGCTGGTGGCGCGCGACATGCGCCTGGCCGATTTCCTCGCCGAGCTGTCGCGCTATAGCGACCATCCGCTGGACTGCGCACCCGCCGTCGCCGGTTTGCGCGTATCCGGTTCCTACCCGCTGGCCGACGTCGATGCCATCGTCGACGCCGTCAGCGCCAGCCTGCAATTGCGACGCAATACCGTCACGCGCTTCTGGGGCCATCAGGTGCTGCGCATCGAACTGGCGGCCCGCTGAAAAATATTTTCTGCAAAGTGAGCTGTTTTACCGTGCTCGCGTGACCTGGAAGATAGGCAGTCTCCATCTTGCGCATCCACGAAAGGCTTTATCCCATGCACCACGCTTCGCGTTCCCTCCTGACACGTACCGTTTTGGCCTGTGCCCTGGCGCAGATCGGCATGGCCCTGGCCCTGCCGGCGCCAGCGCAGGCACAAAGCCGGCAAGTACGCGCCTACAGCATTCCGGCCGGCGCGCTCGGCGACGTGCTGACGCGCTTCGGCAGCGACAGCGCCATTTTGTTGTCGTTCTCCAGCGATACCACGCAAGGCTTGCGCAGCGCCGGCCTGCAAGGCAGCTACAGCCTGCACGATGGCTTCCGCATGCTGCTGGCCGGCAGCGGCCTGCAAGCCGTGCCGCAGGCGAATGGCGGCTACCTGCTGCAAAAGATCTCCGCCGGCGCGACTACTCCCACGGCGGACAGCCGCGGCGTGGCCGTCATGAGCGGCGTCACCGTGGTGGCGGCCGCCGAGCGCAACGCCGCCACCAGCGGCACGGCCAGCTATACGGGCGGCCCTGCCAGCGGCGCCACAGGCCTGGCCCTGACGCAGCGCGAAACGCCGCAGTCGCTGACCATCGTCACGCGCCAGCAGATGGATGACCAGAACAGCAACGCCGTCTCCGACGTCATGAAGAACGTCAATGGCGTGAGCGTGCAAAACTACGACAGCGACCGCTGGAGCTTCCAGGCGCGCGGCTTTGCCGTCACCAATTTCCAGTATGACGGCGTGTCGGCCATTTATGACGGCGTCTACGACTGGGGCACGACCAACAGCGACATGGCCATCTACGACCGCATCGAAGTGCTGAAGGGCGCGACTGGCCTGATGAGCGGCTCGGGCGACCCGTCGGCCACCGTCAACATGGTGCGCAAGCGTCCCACTGCCAGCTTCGAGGGCGCGGCGACCCTGGGCGCGGGATCGTGGGACAATTACCGGGGCGAGGCCGATGTCTCCGGTCCCCTGAACGACAACCGCACGGTGCGCGGCCGCCTGGTCGGCGCCTACCAGGACAAGCACTCCTACCTGGACCGCTACACGCAGCAAAAATCCGTCGCCTACGGCATCGTCGAGGCGGACCTGACACCCGTGACCCTGCTGACGGCCGGCTTCACGCACCAGGACTACAAGCCGCGCGGCTCGACCTGGACGGGCTTCCCCGTGCTGCTGGCCGACGGCTCGCGCACGGATTTCCCCACCGCGTGGAACCCTGCCACCGGCTGGAGCCGCCGCGACATGCAGAACACCACCCTGTTTTCGTCGCTCGAACATACGTTCGCCAACGCGTGGAAACTGACACTGAGCGCCAACCAGTTGCGCAGCAAGCATGACAGCGTGCTCGGTTCGGCCAGCGGCGGCAATCCCGACCCCGTCACGGGCGAAGGCGCCTATTTCTTCATGGGCAAATACAAGGGCGACCGCCGCCAGACCACCGTCAACGTCGACGCCAGCGGGCCGTTTACCGCCTTCGGCCACCGCCATGAAGCGATGCTCGGCTATTCCCATTCGACGGCAAAACAGGATGGCCCAGTCTATGAGTCAGTCTATCCCCCCGTCGAAGGCAGCTATTTCGACTGGCGCGGCCAGTATGCGGAACCCGCATTTAGCCGCCTGGGCAACGACAACGACAGCACGCGCCAGAGCGGCCTGTATGGCGCCGTGCGCCTGCATCCGGCCGATGCGCTGTCCGTCATCGTCGGCGCGCGCGTGAGCGACTACAAGCAGGAGCAGGACCGCAGCTTCTTCGATCCCAAGACCGCGCGCATCACCTCGCGCATCGAGGAAAGCAACGTCATCACCCCGTATGCGGGCGTCGTGTATGACCTCGACAAGACGTATTCCCTCTTCGGCAGCTATACCAGCATCTTCGCTCCGCAGAGCAACCGCGACGTGAACCGCAACTTCCTCGCCCCCGTGCGCGGCAAGGGTATCGAGGCGGGCGTGAAAGCCGAATACCTCGATGGCAAGGTCAATGCCAGCGCGTCCCTGTTCCAGATCCGCCAGAGCAACGTGGCCAGCTCCGTGGGTGAAGTCAACGGCGAGGAAGCGTATCAAGCCATCGACGGCGTCACCAGCCGCGGCGTGGAAATGGAAGTGGCGGGCGAAGTGATGAAGGATGTGAAGCTGAGCGCCGGCTATACCTACACCCACGTGCGCGACGCGGATGGCAAGGATGTCTTTTCCACCATGCTGCAAACCACGCAGCCTGCCCATTTGGTGCGCGTGCAAGGCTCGTGGCGCCTGCCGGCCAGCCTGGACAAGCTGACCGTCGGTGGCGGCATCAACTGGCAAAGCAGCTACTACGGCAATATCTGGAATCCCGCCATCGAGGATTATTCACGCATCAAGCAGGGCAGCTACGCGCTGCTCAACCTGATGGCCCGCTACGAGATCAGCAAGAACGTCACGGCCAGCCTGAACGTGAACAACCTGCTCGACAAGAAGTACTTCACGGGCCTGGGCCTGTTCCAGACGGGTTTTTACGGCGAACCGCGCAACGTGATGTTCACCGTGCGCACGAAGTTTTAACCAGCAAGTTTTAACTCACTGCCGTACAGCGCCAGCGCCCAGGCTGGCGGGCGCAGTTCCATCGCCAGGGACAGGTAAGCGGGATCGAAGCGCGCCGCCAGCAAATACACATTGGCCGCGCCCTTGGTCTCCCAGTTCCCTGTAAAGCCCTTTTCACCGGCCGCCACGCGCTTGCGGTCGAAGGGCACGGCGCTTTTCGCGAACTCTTCGTGCGTCTTTTTGCCCTGCGCATACGGCGCCAGCCAGGCCAGCGCTTCGGCCAGGCGCCGCGCTTCCGGCGCGCCATACCAGTCGTCGCCATGCGCCTGCGCCATCAGGGCCGTCGTCAGCAGCGGCTCCAGGCTGTAGGTGGTGTAATGCAGGGCGTCGCGCTGCTCGAAGTCGAAGGGCACGCCGCCGGCGCCGATATTGCGCGGCACGTGTGCCAGGAAGCGCTCCTTCGCCCGCGCGACCAGCAAGGCGTCGCCCGTGACATACGCGGCGGCCGTGCCGATCTTGATGCGGTGGCTGTGCCAATTGTTGCGCGCGGTGGACGGGCCGCCCACCTTGACGGGATCGCTCAGATACCCCTGCGCCAGGGTGCGGCAAAACGCCTGCACCTGCTCGCGCTCGACGCCGTTCAAGCCCTCCTGTACCAAATCAAAGCCCATCAGCAGGCTGGCCAGCTCCGTCTCGTCGACGGGGCTGAACGAGGGCTGATAGCTGCCGCTCCAGGCCAGCAGCAGCTGGCGCGCCGCCTCGAAATGCGGCATCTCGCCCGATAGCCGCCAGGCCAGCGCCTGCAAGCGCGCCTGGCGCCAGTCTTCCTGCGCCTGCTGGCTGGTCTCGCGTCCGCCCTCCCCCTTCAGCAAGCCGCCCGTGCGCACTTCCGCCATCAGGTGCACGGGCCGCGCCGCGTCCTTGCGCGCCGCCTTGACTACCTGTTCCGCGATGGCTGGCGCCACCCGCGCCTTGAGCGTGCGGACGCGCACGGCGGACGTCAGCGCAAACGGCAGCGCGCCCTCATGCGGGCGCGGCGCCGCGCGCAAGCCCGCCAGGGGCAGCGCCAGCAGGCCGGCCAGCACGGCACGCCGGCGGATCAGGTGCGTGCTCAAAACCGCGTCTCCCGCGCCGCGCGCAAAAAGTTATCGAGGATGGGCGTGCAATCGAGCAGCTCCACGCCGCCCGCCGAATGGAATTCCGGGTGCCACTGCAAGCCCATGACGAAGCGGGCACGCTGGTAGCGGATGGCCTCGACGATGTTGTCCCCTTGCGAATACGCTTCCACGGTGACGTCGCGCCCCAGGTCCTTGACCGACTGGTGGTGGATGGAATTGACGAGCGCCTCGCCCGTCTTCGGGAACATGCCCGCCAGCGACGAGCCTTTCGGGAAGACGATGGTGTGGCGGTGGCGGTCATACAGGTCGTTGACGTGGGAGGCCGCGCCTGCCACATCCGAGGCGATGTCCTGGTACAGGGTGCCGCCAAAGCCCACGTTGATCAGTTGGCAGCCGCGGCAAATGCCCAGCACGGGTTTGCCCGCATCGACGAATTCGTGCAGCAGCTCCAGCTCGTACAGGTCGCGCGCGCGGTCGCCGTTCCATTCGGGCCGCGTGGCCGCCTCGGAATACGTCTGCGGCGAGACGTCGGCGCCGCCCTGCAGCACCAGGCCGTCCAGATGGCGCGCATAGTGGCGCAAGGTGATATTGCTCGGGTGTAGCTGGCCGCTGGTATTGACGGTCGGGATCATGAACACGAGCACGTCGCGCGACATGACCCACTGGGCAATCGACTCTTCCAGGTATTGCAGGTTCTTGCTGCGCAGGCCAGTGGCGCCCGGCTCGGGGTGGAAAATGCGCGCCGAGATGCCGATGCGCAGGGTGCGCCGCATGAAATCGCGGCTGGCCTTGTCGCGCATGGAACGGTAGCGCGACGAGATCACCCGCCAGGCCAGCGCCAGCGGCGTGTCGTTATCCTTCAGGTAGCGGGGGGCGGCGTCGTGCGCGCGGTGCTCATCATCGGGCGCCCGGCGGCCCACCCGGTCGGGCCGCGGCGGTGCCGGCGCTGCGGGATCGGTGGATGGGGGCTGCTGGGGATCTTTTTCGTCTGACATGGCAAGGCTGACTGAAAGCGGAGACGTTTTCAATATAAACCCCTGCCCCCGAAAGCACGATTCAATTTTGTAACAAAAGCACATGCGCGGCGCATCCGCGCAACACGGCGGCAGTAAAACTGCATACAGTCCGTTTACGCCGGCGGGCCCGCTTTTTAGAGAATCTTTACGCCCCCGCTGCTAATCTTGAACGTACCTCAACCACCGCTGCAAAGCCACCATGGAACCCCATTCACGCCTGCCATCGCATCAAGCACTGCCCCACCGCCATCCCCGCCTGCCCACCTTCCTCATGCATATCACGGTCGACAAAGCCTGCCTGGCCGAGCTGCGCCAGTTGGTCGTCAGGACCTGCGGCGGCATGCTGTCGTTCATGCGCGTCGAGGCGGTCGACCACGCCGAGCGCATGAAGGTCTGGCTGTGCGTGACGGAACCGGCGCTGCGCCTGACCATGGATGCCGTCATGCGCCTGCTGCCAGCGGCGGAATTTGGCCGCATCAGCCAGGGGAAATCGCTATGAACCAGTATTCCTGCGAACAGGCCATGTCGTCATCGCGCATTACCGCCCACTTCCAGGGCATCTGGGTGCCGATGGTCACGCCATTTTGCGACGGAGATGGCGACATCGACTTCGACGCGGCACAACGGCTCGCATGCGAACTGGCCGCCAGCGGCATCGATGGCCTGGTGGTATGCGGCACCACGGGCGAAGCGGCCATGCTAAGCGCCGCGGAACAGACCATGCTGCTCGACAGCGTGCTCGAAGCCGTCGGTCCCCGCTTCCCCGTCGTCATGGGGATAGGCGGCAGCGATACGCGCAGCGTCGTCGCCACGGTGCAGCGCTACAACGACCATCCGCTGGCCGGCCTGCTGGTCTCGGCGCCAGCGTATGTGCGCCCTTCGCAGGAAGGCATCGTGCGCCACTTCCAGGCCATCGCCGCCGCCACCGACCAGTCCATCGTGCTGTACAACGTGCCGGCCCGCACGGGCGTCAATATCGAACCGCAAACGGCGGCGCTACTGGCGCGCGACTCGCACTTCGTCGCCATCAAGGAAGCGGGCGGCAAGCTGCAGCAGCTGGGCGAACTGCTGCTCGACACGCGCCTGGACGTGCTGTGCGGCGACGATGCGCTGCTGCTGGCCAGCCTGTCCATGGGCGGCCACGGCGCCATGTCGGCCGCAGCCCAGGTGCGCCCCGACCTGTATGCGCAGCTGTACCACCTCGTCAGGCAGGGACGCCACGGCGCCGCCGGCGCCCTGTTCAAGACCATGCTGCCCGTCATCCGCCTGCTGTTTGCCGAACCGAATCCCGCTCCCGTGAAGGCCGCGCTGTCCATGCAGGGCAAGGTGCGCGACGCATTGCGCCTGCCGATGACGCCCATGTCGGCCGCCGGCCAGGCCGCCCTGGCCGAAGCACTCGAACCATTGATGCAGCTGCCCGCATGGACCGCGAGCGACAGGGATGCGCCGCGCGAAGGCTGTCTGCTGCAGCTGGTTTCCCCTGCCAACATCATGCCAGCCGTGCGCCAAGATGATCATCGCCATCACGGATGAACGCGGCGGGATGGAGAAATCCATCCTGGCCGGGCGGCTGGCCGCCTCGCGGGCGCTGGCCGGACGCAAGGTGCTGCTGCTCGACGCCGATCCGCGCCAGGGCGCCATGGCGCAGGCCAGGAACCTGCACGACGGCGCCATGCACGGCAGCCTGACGCGGCCGCGCCTGATGGCGCGCGCCATCAGCGCCAAGGGCTTGCAGCCGGAGCTCGAGCACCTGGTGCACTGCTACCACGACATCGTCATCGACAGCGAAGGCCGCGATTCCATGGGCAGCCGCTCGGCCCTGATCGCCGCGCGCGTGCTGGTGGTGCCGCTCGATGGTGTCGTCGACGCCGGCGCGCAGGCGGGCCTGGCGCGCCGCATCGCGCATGCGCGCAGCGTCAATCCGGGCCTGCGCGTCCTGCTGGCAAGGGACACGCAAGCGACGGCCGCCCATGCGCTGGCCGCGCAGATTCCAGCCTCCCGCGTGGTCGGTCTGGAGCAGCTGTATTGCGCCGTTTTCAACCTTTCTACCTAGCCCGTCCGGGCACGCAAAAAAGGCGGCGCATGCGCCGCCTCTCCCTTCAGTCAATTAAAACGTCTTGCTGACCGTCAGCTGCAGCGCCGTCTTGCCCATGAATTTGCCATTCACGGGCGAGGCATAGGCGGATTTGCCCGCGTTCGTGCCGATCACGGCCAGCGCGCCCGAAACAAAACCGAAGTCGCGCGTCACGCCCACTTTCCAGTCCGTGTAGCTAGCCGCATCATTGTTTTTCACTTTCTGGTGGCCCGCATGCAGGTTGCCGGTCCAGCCGTTCGTCAGGTCGATATTCGCGCCGATATCGAGGTAGCCGCTGTTCTTGCTGTTGACGATGCCGAACAGGTTCGAGACGGCATGCGAATACTTGATATAGGCGGGGCCGTACGACAACTGGCCGTAGACTTCCTGCGTGTCCGCGTTGGCCAGGCCGGCGACGTGCTTCAAGCCGTTGTCGGCATACACATACGCCAGCACGCCCACGTCATAGCCGATGTCGGTCGTCAACTGGCCGCGCTTGCCCGCATACAGGTCCACTTCCACGTCGCCGCTGCCGCCCGCATCCTTGGCCCACTTGATGGTGGAAGCCCAGGCGCCTGCATACAGGCCGGTCGGATTGTTGACATAGTCGACGCCGCCCTGCAGCGCGGGTTTCAAACGCGTCTGCGAGATGCCCCGATAACGGTAGTCGGACACGCCGGCCACATTGAAACTGACTTCATTGTCGGGCTTGGCCTCTTCCGCGTGGGCCAGGCTGCCAGTAAAGGCGGTCGCGACGGCAAGTGCAAGTAACATTTTATTCATGGTTTTTTCTTCTTCATGGGTGGTATGGGCCTTTGCCAACATGGCGCAGCTGGCCCGCCGCTGCAAAATTTTGGGTAAAGCGTCCCCCTGGCGCGCGCGGCGCCGGTTTTCAAACAGGGGATTCACAGGTGTTAGAGCGGCAGCAGCAGCCGGTAACCGACGGCCGTTTCCGTCAGCAGGTACTGCGGCTGGGCCGGATCGGCTTCCAGCTTCTGGCGCAGATGGCCCATGTAGATGCGCAGGTAATGGCCGTTTTCGCTATTCGACGGCCCCCATACTTCGCGCAGCAGCTGCGGATTGGTGACCACCCTGCCCGCGTTTTTTACCAACACCGACAGCAGGCGAAATTCCGTCGGCGTCATGTGCACCAGCTGCTTGTTGCGCGTCACCAGCCGGTCCTTCAGGTCGACCCGCACGTCGCCGAACTGCACCACGCCATCGTCGCTGGCGGCGGGCTGGCGCTGGCGGCGCAAGGTGGCGCGCACGCGCGCCAGCAGTTCGCCCACGCCAAACGGCTTGGTGAGATAGTCGTCGGCGCCGGCGTCGAGCGCGCGGATCTTGTCCTGCTCGTCGACCCGCGCCGACAGCACGATGATGGGCACGGCCGACCATTTGCGGATGTCGGCGATGAAATCGATGCCGTCGCCGTCGGGCAGGCCCAGGTCCAGCACGATCAGGTCGGGCCGGCGCGTGCCCGCATCGATCAGGCCCCGCTGCATGGTGGCGGACTCGAAAATCTGCCAGCCCTCGTCTTCCAGCGCGGCACGCACGAAGCGGCGGATTTGTGGTTCATCCTCGACCAGCAAAGCGGTGGCGGAAGGTTCGTTCATGATGGTTTTCCTGTTTCATTTACGTTGGCGTCGTCCAGTTCCGCTTCCGGCAAGGCTGGCGGCGTACCCAGGGGCAGGCTGAAGGCGATGGCAGCACCCTGTCCCGGCGCGTGCGGCTGCGCGTGGATGGTGCCGCCGTGGGCTTCGACGATGGCGCGGCAAATGGCCAGCCCCAGCCCGACGCCCGGCTTGTTCGATTCGCGCTCGCCGCGCGTGAATTTTTCAAAGATGGCTTCTTCGCGGCCGGGCGGCAAGCCCGGGCCATCGTCAAGCACCATCACCTGCAGGAACTGGCCGCGCACTCCGGCCACGACCGTGATGGTGCTGCCCGGCGGCGTATACTTGGCCGCGTTTTCCAGCAGGTTGCACAGTACGCGCTCGATCAGCACGGCATCGTAGCGCACCAGCGGCAAGTCTGGCGCCAGCTGCGTCTGCACGGTGTGCAGCTGCAGTTGCGGACCGCTGGCGCGCAGCGCGCTGCCCACCACCTCTTCCAGCGCCTGCCATTGCAGGTTCAGGCGCACCTGGCCGCTCTCGATGCGCGCCATGTCCAGCAAGTTCGCCACCAGGGCGCTCATGCGCACGGTTTCGGACTGCAGCGAGCGCGCCATGTCCAGCTGCGCGGGCGACAGCGCAGGCCGGGACAGCGCCAGCGATTCGGCCAGGCCCACCAGCGACGTCAATGGCGTGCGCAAATCGTGCGACAGGGCCGCCAGCAGCGAATTGCGCAGCCGCTCGGATTCCATCTGCAGCAGCGCGCCCTGGGCCACGTCGATGTAGTGCACGCGTTCGAGCGCGATGGCCGCCAGCGCGGCAAAGGTATCGAGGTGCTGGCGCTGTTCCGGCACCAGCAGCCAGCGACCGCGCTGCGCGCCATCGAGCGGCAGCAGCGCCAGCACGCCGCGCGTACGCACAGGCGCGATCAGCGGCAGGTAGAAAATGGGCGAGGCCGGCAAGGTATCGGTGCCAGTGCCCGCTGCCTGCGCATGGTCGAAGGCCCACTGCGCGATGCCGAGATCGAGCGGTTCGCCGCCGTTCGGGGCCTGCAAGCTGCCCTCGTCGTCCGGCAGCAGCAAGGTGGCGCGCGCGCGGAAAGCCCGTTCGATGGCGCTTTTCGTGATGTCGAAAATCTGCTCCGTCTGCAGCACGCCGGATAATTCGCGCGAGAATTCGTACAGGGCGCGGGCGCGCGCTTCGCGGTGCGAGGCCACGCGCGCCTGGAAGCGCAGGCCGGCCGTCAGGTGGCCTGTGATCAAGCCTACGGCCAGCATCACGCCAAAGGTGATCACATACTGGAAATCGCCCACGGCAAACGAGAAACGGGGCGGCACGAAGATAAAATCGAAGCTGGCCACGCCCAGCAGGCTGGCCAGCGCCGCCGGCCCCCGCCCCAGGCGCACGGCCACCAGCACCACCGTCAATAATGACAGCATGGCGATGTTGGCCAGGTCCAGATAAGGCTGCAGAGGTACCGAAGCGAGGGCCGTTCCCAGGCTGGCGCCGGCGGCCAGGATGTAGCGCCAATGGCGCGATGGCCGGCGCGGCGCATCCGCGTCGTCGCCCGCCGCGCGCCGGGGCGCCGCATCGGCTGGCGGCAAGCCCACCTCGATCAAATCGATATCGTGCGCCAGGCTGGCCATGCGTGCGGCCGGCGGGGCCTGCCACAGGCGCGCCAGCGGACCGCCACGACCACGGCCCACGATGACTTTCGAGATATTCGCGCCGCGTGCATACTCGACCACGGCGCCGCCGATGTCGGCGGACGGCACAATGGCCGTGCGCGCGCCCAGGTCCTGCGCCAGTTTCAGGGTTTTCAGGATGCGTTCGCGCTGGCCCGCCGGCAAACGCTGCAAACGGGGCGTTTCCACGTACAGCGCGTGCCATTCCGCATTCAGCTGGCTGGCCAGACGCGCCGTGCTGCGGACGACATGTTCGCCCCCCGCATGCGGTCCCACGCAGGCCAGCAGCGCGGCGCCCGTCTTCCACACGGGATTGATCGATTTTTCGACGCGGTAGGCCTGTACGTCGTCCTGCACCCGGTCCGCCGTGCGGCGCAAGGCCAGTTCGCGCAAGGCGATCAGGTTCCCCTTGCGGAAAAAATGCTGCGATGCCCGTTCGGCCTGCTGCGGCTGATACACCTTGCCCTGCTTCAGGCGGCGCAGCAATTCATCGGCCGGGATATCGACCAGCACCACTTCATCGGCACGGTCGAACACCGTGTCGGGCAGGGTCTCGGCCACGCGCACGCCCGTGATTCCTCCCACCACGTCGTTCAGACTTTCCAGGTGCTGCACGTTCACGGTCGACAGCACGTCGATGCCGGCCGCCAGCAGTTCCTCGACGTCCTGCCAGCGCTTCGGATGGCGCGAACCGGCCACGTTCGAGTGGGCCAGTTCATCCATCAGTATCAGCGGCGGCGCGCGGCGCAGGGCCTCGTCCAGGTCGAACTCGTACAGAGTCTTGCCCCGGTACTCGATGGCCTTGAGCGGAAGCACGGGCAAGCCGTCCAGCTGGGCCGCCGTATCCTGGCGCCCATGCGTCTCCACCACGCCCACCAGCAAGTCCTGGCCATCGGCCAGCAATTTGCGGGCGGCCGCCAGCATCGCATAGGTCTTGCCGACGCCGGCTGAAGCGCCAAAATAGATGCGCAGCCGACCGCGCGCGGCTTTCTGTTCCTGCGCCTGCACTTGCGCCAGCAGGGCATCAGGGTCGGGGCGTTGGCTGTCGTTGGGGAGCATGTTGTATTTTAATCTTCTTGGGCATTGTAGGTCGGATTAGCGCGTCCGAAGGGCGCGCGTAATCCGACAACATCGTTGGCCTGGCTGGTGGTGATGTCGGCTTACGCTGCGCTAAGCCGACCTACGCCGACCTGCGCCTTATTTTGCCATGGCATCCAACGCCAGATTCAGTTCCAGCACATTCACGCGCGGTTCGCCGAAAAAGCCGATATACGCGGTTTTCTGCACCTTGGCGATGGCGTTTTCCACCTGCGCCAGCGGCACGGCGCGCACGCGGGCCACGCGCGGCGCCTGGTACAGGGCGCCCGCCAGGCTGATTTCCGGGTCCAGGCCGCTGCTCGACGCCGTCACCAGGTCGACGGGGATCGGGTTGCGGTTGCCGGGATCGGCTTCCTTCAGGGCGGCGATGCGCGCCTTGACGGCGTCCACCAGGGCCGGATTGCTCGGCCCCTGGTTCGAGCCGCCCGAACCGGCGCCGTTATTGGCCATTGGCGCGGTGGCCGACGGCCGGCCCCAGAAGTACTTGGGCGAGGTGAAGGACTGGCCGATCAGCATCGAGCCGACGGGCTTGCCCCCACGCTCGACGATGCTGCCGTTGACTTCATCGCTGAAGGCCAGCTGCCCGATGCCGGCCGTGGCAAACGGATAGACGACGCCGCAGATCACGGTCAGCGCGGCAAACAGGACCAGGGCGGGACGTACGATAGTGCTCATGATGGTTCCTTTAGACTAAATTGAGGGCGGACAGCAGCATGTCGATCAGCTTGATCCCGATGAAGGGCAAAATAATCCCGCCCAGGCCGTAGATCAGCAGGTTGCGGCGCAACAGGCTGGCCGCGCCGATGGCCCGGTACTGCACGCCTTTCAGCGCCAGCGGAATGAGCACGACGATGATCAGGGCATTGAAGATCACGGCCGACATGATGGCTGAGGCAGGGCTGGCCAAATGCATGACGTCGAGCGCCTTCAATTGCGGATACGTACCCACGAAAGCGGCCGGGATGATGGCGAAGTACTTGGCGATGTCGTTCGAGATCGAGAACGTCGTCAGCGAACCGCGCGTCATCAGCATCTGCTTGCCGATTTCAACGATTTCCAGCAGCTTGGTCGGGTTCGAATCGAGGTCGACCATGTTGCCCGCCTCCTTCGCCGCCTGCGTGCCCGAATTCATGGCCACGGCCACGTCGGCCTGCGCCAGCGCGGGGGCATCGTTGGTGCCGTCGCCCGTCATCGCCACCAGGCGGCCTTCGGACTGGTAGCTGCGGATGAGTTTCAGTTTGTCTTCCGGCGTCGCCTCGGCGAGGAAATCGTCCACGCCCGCTTCGGCGGCAATCGCGGCCGCCGTCAGCTTGTTGTCGCCCGTGATCATGACGGTCTTGATGCCCATGCGGCGCAATTCCGCAAAACGCTCCTTGATGCCGCCCTTGACGATATCCTTCAGTTCCACGGCGCCCATGACGCGACCGTCGTCCACCACCACCAGCGGCGTGCTGCCGCGGCGGGCGATATCGTCAACGGCGCGCGCAACTTCATCAGGATACGGCTGCCCCAGCGCTTCCACGTGCTTTTTCATCGAATCGGCCGCGCCCTTGCGCAACTGGCGCACCTGCTGCTCGCCAGGGATATCCACGCCGCTCATGCGCGTCTGCGCCGTAAAGGGCACGAAGGTGGCGTGCAGGCTGGCCATCTCGCGTTCGCGGATATTGAACTTCTGCTTGGCCAGCACGACGATGCTGCGCCCTTCCGGCGTTTCATCGGCCAGCGAGGCCAGCTGCGCCGCATCGGCCAGCTGCTGCTCCGTCACGCCGGGCGCCGGCACGAAGCTCGATGCCTGGCGGTTGCCGAGGGTGATGGTGCCCGTCTTATCGAGCAGCAGCACGTCCACGTCGCCGGCCGCTTCCACGGCGCGGCCCGAGGTGGCGATCACATTGGCCTGCATCATGCGGCTCATGCCGGCCACGCCGATGGCGGACAGCAAGCCGCCGATGGTGGTCGGAATCAAACACACGAGCAGTGCGATCAGCACGGTGATCGTCACCGGCGTGCCGCTGCCGGCCGCCGCCACGGAAAATAGCGAGTACGGCAGCAGGGTCACGGTGACGATCAGGAACACGATCGACAGGGCGACGAGCAGGATCGTCAGGGCGATCTCGTTCGGCGTCTTCTGGCGCTTGGCGCCTTCGACCATGGCGATCATGCGGTCGATGAAGGCTTCGCCCGGGTTGACGGACACGCGCACCAGCAGCCAGTCCGACAGCACGCGGGTGCCGCCCGTGACGGCAGAAAAGTCGCCGCCCGATTCGCGGATGACGGGCGCCGATTCGCCCGTGATGGCGCTCTCGTCGACGGAGGCCACGCCGGCCGTCACTTCGCCGTCGGCGGGAATCACGTCGCCCGCTTCGACCAGCACCGTCATGCCCTTGCGCAGGTCGGTCGCCGGCGTGGGCAGCCAGGAGGTGCCGTACTTCGGCGTCTGCATTTTCTTTGCCATCACCGTCTGCTTGAGGGCGCGCAGCGAGGCCGCCTGGGCCTTGCTGCGGCCTTCGGCCAGCGCTTCGGCAAAGTTCGCGAACAGCACGGTAAACCACAGCCACACGGCGACGGCGACGATGAAGCCGAACGGCGCTTCACCTTGGCCATTCAGCGCCTGGATGGCCAGCAGGGTCGTGATGATGCTGCCCACATAGACGACGAACATCACGGGGCTGCGCCACTGCGTGCGGGGGTCGAGTTTTTTGAACGCATCGACGATGGCGGGGCCAATCAGTGCGGAATCGAACAAAGTCAGGCTTGTGCGTGACATGGTAGCCTCTTATTTGATGAAAAGTTGCAGGTGTTCGACGATCGGGCCCAGGGCCAGCGCGGGAACGTAATTCAATACACCAACCAGCACGACGACGCCGATCAGCAGGCCGATGAACATGGGGCCATGCGTGGGCATGGTGCCCGCATTGGCCGACAGGCGCTGCTTGGCCGCCAGCGAACCGGCCACCGCCAGCACGGGCACGATCACGCCGAAGCGGCCGAACCACATGGCAATCGCCAGCATCACGTTGTAGAACGGCGTGTTGGCGGACAGGCCGGCAAACGCGCTGCCGTTGTTGTTGGCGGCCGATGTGAAGGCGTACAGGATCTCGGAGAAACCGTGCGCGCCCGGATTGGCCACGCCGATCTTGCCCGGTTCGACCATCACGGCGATCGCCGTACCCGTCAATACGAGGGCTGGCGTAATCAGGATGGCCAGCGAGACCATCTTCATTTCATAGGCCTGGATTTTCTTGCCCAGGTATTCAGGCGTGCGGCCTATCATCAGGCCGGCGATGAAGACAGCCAGGATGGCGAACATCAGCATGCCGTACAGACCCGTTCCCACACCGCCGAAGACCACTTCGCCGAACTGCATCAGCAGCAGCGGCACCATGCCGCCCAGGGGCATATAGGAATCGTGCATGGAGTTGACGGCGCCGCACGATGCGGCCGTCGTCACCGCCGCGAACAGGGTCGAGGAGCTGATGCCGAAGCGCGTTTCCTTGCCTTCCATATTGCCGCCCGATTGCAGGCTGCTGGCCTGCTGGTCCACGCCCAGCGCTTGCAAGGCGGGATTGGCTTGCTGCTCTGCGCTCATCACGCCGGCCGTCATGACGACAAAGATCAGGGACATCGCGGCCAGCACGGCCCAGCCCTGGCGCAGGTCGCCCACCACGCGGCCAAAGGTGAAGCACAGGCCGGCGGGAATGATGAAAATGGCCAGCATCTGCAGGAAGTTCGACAGCACGGTCGGATTTTCATACGGGTGCGAGGAATTGGCATTGAAGAAGCCGCCGCCATTCGTGCCCAGCAGCTTGATCGACTCCTGCGACGCGACGGGGCCCATGGCGATTGTCTGCGTGGTCGCCACTTGCGCTTCCATCACGGGTTTGCCGGCCGTATCCAGCAAGGGCTGGCCGTCGGCCGTCACTTTCGGCGTTTCATACGCAACGTGGTCGAGCAGGGTCACTTCCTTGTAGGCGGAAAAATTCTGGATCATGCCTTCGCCCATGAAGACGACGGACAGGGCCAGGGACAACGGCAGCAGGATGTACAGGGTCGAGCGCACCAGGTCGACCCAGAAATTGCCGATCGATTTGCCCGAGCGCGAGGCGAAGCCGCGCACCAGCGCGAAGATCACGGCGATGCCTGTGGCCGCCGAGAAGAAATTCTGGCAGGCCATGCCCAGCATCTGCGTCAGGTAGCTCATGGTCTGTTCGCCGCCGTAGCCCTGCCAGTTGGTATTGGCGACGAAGCTGACGGTGGTATTGAACGAGGAATCGGGGCTGACGGCGCCCAGGCCCTGTGGATTCAGGGGCAGGAAGCCCTGCAGGCGCTGCAGGCCGTAGACGAAGACGGCGCCCACGGTATTGAAGACGATCAGGGCGATGGCATAGCTTTTCCAGCCCATGGCCTTGTCGGCGGGAAGGCCGGACCAGCGGTACAGCAGGTTTTCCAGCTTTTGCAGCCAGCCCAGGCCGCGCACGGGGCCGTCGCCGGCCACCTTGGCCATGTACAGGCCCAGCGGATAGCCGGCGGCCAGCAGCACGGCCAGGAAGGCCACCAATAACAGTATCGATTGCGTCGTCATCACAGTTCCTCCGCCTTCAGCAGCGCCACCAGCAGGTACACGAGCAGGCCGGCCGAGACGACGGCGCCCAGCACATAAAACGCGTTCATTTGACGCTCCCTAATTTGTCGCAGGCGATGGCAAAGCCGGCCGCCACGACGAAAAACACGGCAATCAAGCCGAGATACACGAGATCCATTCCCACCCTCATTCAGGTTTGTTTTGATAGTGAGCAGATTAGCCAAAAGGGTCTAAAAAATTCGTAAAGACTGGGAAGGCAGCTGTAAACAAGATGTAAAAACGGCGGCTTTACCGCATAAAATCCTTCACAATGGGCGCAAAACCACGCGCACAGCGCACCGTTGTTGCCCTGGAGTAGCGCTATTGCTCGCCGGACAAGATAGAATGCGCGAGCGTCCGCACAAGGACGCCAAGCCTGCCGCACTGCCCTCCCCCAGTGACGCTGGACGAGATTTACTGTATATTCATACAGTTATCGCCGCCGCTGTCATTGCGCCCCGCAGTGCCCTGGCCTGGCGTTCCAACCACTGTCTTTACTTAGCTTGAACACGTATGGCCACTAAAAAACCAGCATCCGACTACAGCGAATCATCCATCCGTGTCCTGAAAGGACTGGAACCCGTCAAGCAGCGCCCGGGGATGTACACCCGCACTGAAAATCCGCTGCACATCATTCAGGAAGTGATCGACAATGCCTCCGACGAGGCGCTGGGAGGTCATTGCACGCATATCGCCGTGACGCAAAACACGGATGGCAGCATCACCGTCGAAGACAATGGCCGCGGCATTCCCGTCGGCCTGCACCCGGAAGAAGGCGTGCCGACGGTGGAAATCGTGTTTACACGGCTGCACGCGGGCGGCAAGTTCGACAAGGGTTCGGGCGGCGCCTACGCGTTCTCGGGCGGCTTGCACGGCGTCGGCGTGTCCGTCACCAATGCGCTATCGACGCGCCTGGAAATCACAGTCTGGCGCAAGGAAAGCGACGGCAACGGCCTGCATCACATGGTGTTTGCCAACGGCGACGTGATCGAACCCCTGAGTTCCCGCCCCGCCCCGCGCGACGGCAAGAAGTCCGGCACGCGCGTCACGGCCTGGCCCGATGCAAAATACTTTGATTCGCCCAACATCTCGCAAACGGAGCTGCAACGCCTGCTGCGCTCGAAAGCCGTGCTGCTGCCGGGTGTCACCGTCACCCTGACCAACGCGAAGACGGGCGATACGCAGACCTGGCAGTACGCGGAAGGCTTGCGCGGCTACCTGACCGAAACGCTGGCGCAGGTATCGAATGGCGAAACCCTGATTCCCCTGTTCGAAGGCGCGCAATACGCGGGCCCGGACTCGGAAGGATTTGCCGAAGGCGAAGGCGCGGCCTGGGTGGTGGCGTGGACGGAAGAAGGCGCCATCGTGCGCGAATCGTATGTCAACCTGATTCCCACGTCGAATGGCGGCACGCACGAATCGGGCTTGCGCGACGGCCTGTTCGGCGCCGTGAAAAACTTCGTCGAAATGCACTCGCTGCTGCCCAAAGGCGTGAAGCTGCTGCCGGAAGACGTGTTCGCGCGCGCCTCCTTCGTGCTGTCGGCCAAGGTGCTGGACCCGCAATTCCAGGGCCAGATCAAGGAGCGCCTCAATTCGCGCGACGCCGTGCGCCTGGTCTCGACCTTCACCAAGCCGCCGCTGGAACTGTGGCTGAACCAGCACGTCGACTACGGCAAGAAGCTGGCCGAGCTCGTGATCAAGCAGGCGCAGTCGCGCCAGCGCTCGCTGCAAAAAGTGGAAAAGAAAAAATCCTCGGGCGTCGCCGTCCTGCCGGGCAAGCTGACCGACTGCGAATCGTCGGACATCGCGCGCAATGAACTGTTCCTCGTCGAGGGAGACTCGGCGGGCGGTTCGGCCAAGATGGGCCGCGACAAGGAATTCCAGGCGATCCTGCCCCTGCGCGGCAAGGTCCTGAACTCGTGGGAAACGGACCGCGACCGCCTGTTCGCCAATAACGAGATCCACGACATTGCGGTGGCCATCGGCGTCGATCCGCACAGCGTGGGCGACTCGCCCGACCTGTCGGGCCTGCGCTACGGCAAGATCTGCATCCTGTCCGATGCGGACGTGGACGGCTCGCACATCCAGGTACTGCTGCTGACCCTGTTCTTCAAGCACTTCCCCGTCCTGATCAACAAGGGCCACATCTGCATCGCCCGGCCGCCTTTGTACCGCGTGGACGCGCCGGCGCGCGGCAAGAAGCCGATGCAGAAAATCTATGCCCTCGACGACGGCGAGCTGGTCGCCATCGAGGACAAGCTGCGCAAGGAAGGCGTGAAACAGGGCGCCTGGTCAATCTCGCGCTTCAAGGGCCTGGGCGAGATGAACGCCGAACAGCTGTGGGAAACGACGATGAACCCGGACACGCGCCGTTTGCTGCCCGTCACGCTCGGTGAAATCGACCACATGACCTCGGCCTCGCGCTTCAATATGTTGATGGGCAAGGGCGAAGCGGCAGGACGCCGCGCCTGGATCGAGGAGCACGGCAATGAGGCGGAGGCGGATATCTGATGATCATCGGCATCGACCTGGGCACCACCAACAGCCTGGTCGCCATCTGGCGCGACGGCAAGGCTTCCATCATCCCGAATGCGCTCGGTGAACACCTGACGCCGTCGTGCGTGAGCATCGACGACGACGGCACCGTGCTGGTGGGCCGCGCCGCGCGCGAACGGCTGCAGACGCACCCGCAGCTGACGGCGGCCGTCTTCAAGCGCTACATGGGCAGCGAAAAGAAGATCACCCTCGGCACGCAGCAATTCCGCCCGGAAGAGCTGTCGTCGATGGTGCTGCGCGCGCTGAAGGAAGATGCCGAGGCCTTTCTCGGCCACAAGGTCGAAGAGGCCATCATCACCGTGCCCGCGTATTTCAGCGATGCGCAGCGCAAGGCCACGCGCATCGCCGGCCAGCTGGCGGGCCTGCGCGTGGAGCGCCTGCTCAACGAGCCGACGGCCGCCGCGCTGGCCTACGGCATCCGCGACAAGGAACAGGAAAGCAAATTCCTCGTCTTCGACCTGGGTGGCGGCACGTTCGACGTGTCGATCCTGGAGCTGTTCGAAGGCGTGATGGAAGTGCGCGCCTCGGCCGGCGACAATTTTTTGGGCGGCGAAGACTTCGTCACCGTGCTGGTCGACGCTTTCATGAAAGGCAGCGGCCTGCGCGACGCCGTCGGCAGCCGCCTGCTCGACCCGCGCCAGCAGCAGCTGCTGCGCGATGAAGCCGAGCGCGTCAAGCGATTGCTGTCGGACCAGCCGTCCGTGCGCATGGCCACGCGTTACCAGGACAAGGAATACAGCTGGGAGATCGGCGAAGACAAGCTGGCGCAGCTGTGCGAGCCGCTGCTGGCCCGTTTGCGCCTGCCCGTGGAACGGGCGCTGCGCGACGCCACCATCCGCGCGGCGGAATTGCATGAAGTGGTGCTGGCCGGCGGCGCCACGCGCATGCCGCTGGTGCGTAAACTCGTCTCGCGCATGTTCGGCCGCTTCCCCGCCATCCACCTGGACCCGGACGAAGCCGTGGCGCTGGGCGCCGCCGTGCAGGCGGGCCTGAAGATGCGCGACGCGGCCCTCGACGAAGTGGTCATGACGGACGTGGCGCCGTATTCGCTGGGCATTTCGATTTCGCGCCAGGTTGGCGCGAACCAGTATGAGGGCGGCCATTACCTGCCCATCATCGAGCGCAATTCCGTGGTGCCCGTCTCGCGCACGGAAAACATCACCACCATCCACGACAACCAGAAGGAAATCAACGTGGCGATCTTCCAGGGCGAGTCGCGCCTGGTGGCCGACAACGTCTTCCTGGGCAAGATCAGCTTCCCCATACCCGCAAAAAAGGCGGGCGAGATCGGCATCGACGTGCGCTTCACCTACGACGTCAGCGGCGTGCTGGAAGCGGAAGTGACGGTGCTGGCCACGCAGGAACGCCACAAGATGATCATCAGCGACAACGCGGGTGTGATGACGCCGGAACAGATCGAGCAGCGCTTTGCGGAACTGGCCGACCTGAAGATCCACCCGCGCGAGCAGATGGAAAACCGCACCCTGGTCACGCGCGCCGACCGGCTGTACGAACAGTCGCTGGGCGACGTGCGCCAATACCTGGCGGCGCACACGGCCAACTTCCAGGCCGCGCTGGAAACGCAGGACCCGAACACCATCCGCAAGGCGCGCCAGGCGCTCGACGAGGTGCTGCGCCAGGTCGAGAGCGAGAGCTTCCTGTAAATGGACGGCGGCATGTACAACGGACAGCGCGGCCTGTGGGAGATCCTGGGCACGGAGCCGACCGGCGACGAGCGCGCCCTCAAGCGCGCGTACGCGAAGCGCCTGAAGGTGACGCGTCCCGAGGACGATCCTGCCGCCTTCCAGGAGCTGCGCGAAGCGTATGAATACGCGCTGCGCCATGCGCACCTGTTTGCCGAGGAGCTGCCGGAAGCGGAATCGGCTGGGACCGAAGCAGCGGCGGAAACGCCAGAAGCGCCGCCCATGGAACCGGCCGACCTGTGGGGCGTCATCAACGAGCCCGCGCAACACGCACCTGCGGAGCTGTGGGGCGTCATCGCCCAGGACCAGGCGCCGCCGCCGGAATTATGGGGCGTGGTCGCCATCGATCCGGTGCTGGAAGCGGAGCACCTGTGGCAAGGCTGCCTGGAATTGATGCGGCATGCGGATGCGGGCGAGGTTCTGGCCCGCATGCTACAGGATGATGCCATGCTGAACCTCGACGTGCACGAGGAATTCGAGCTGCGCGCGCTGCGCTACTGCGCCAGCGCAGGCTATGACCTGGCGCTGCGCCAGGCCCTGTTCGAACAGCTGGGTTGGAACCACGATTTTTCCTACCTGGCGCGCAGCCATGCGGACCTGGTGCGCAGCGCCGTGCAGCGCTACCGGGCGGACCGCTCGTTCGCCCACTTCAGCGACAACCGCGACAGCTATCCGGGCCTGGACTGCATCATGTCGCAGCAGCCGCCAAGCGCCTACGCGCGCCAGCTGTTCGATGAAAAATTCACGCTGCAGCTGCGCGAGCTGCTGCACGCGATACGCTGGCAACACGCAGAGATGCTGGCCTACAAGCTCGATACGGACCTGTTCGAGCAGTGGGAACACGCCGTCCATGCCAAACGCTACTTCAAGCAGACGGCGCTCGCTTCGTGCGGCCTGGGCTTCGTGCTGCACTTCATGCTCGCGGGTGTGCTCGATGCGGCCGGCTTCAAGCTCGGCGACACGGCCGCCCATGCCAGCCTGCTCGGTTTCCAGGCACTGACCTTTGCCCTGCTGGCCATGCATGCCATGCGCTGGCCAGTCCCCCTGTTCGCGCGCCTGGATTCGCTGCAGGAAGCGCTGCAGGACCGCCTGCCCGTGCTGTGGCAGCGGCCCGGCTTGCGGCAGCTGGGCTGGATCGTGCCCTATCTGCTGCTGACGCTGATGCTGTTCCTGCCCGAACGCAGCGAGACCGCGCGCCTTGTCACCGCGGCCGGTTTGTGCGCCTCGGCCCTGCTCGCGTATGCGCTGAACCGCCAGCTGCTGCATGGCATGCTGCTGCTCCTGGTCCTGGGTTTGTCGCTGTTCGCCGCCATGTTCATGAGTGGCAGAGGCCAGTCGGCGCTGGCCATCGGCGACGCCATGCCGATGATGTTTTGCCTGGCGGCGCTGGCTCTGCGCAGCGCCACCGGCCTGTATGGCGATTGCGGCTGGCCGGAGGCGCTCTTGCCCCGCCTGCGCGCGGCATGGCTGATCGGCTGCGCGGGCTTGCTGTCCTTGCTGTATGTGCAGCAGATGCCGGCCGCCCTCGTCGGCGCCGCGCTGTATGTCTGGTCGTGCGCCGGCTTGCTGTTTTCCCCCACCGATTTCAAATGGAAGACGATCTGGCCGGTGGTGCTGGTGCCGTCCCTCGCCAGCTTCGTGCTGGCCGGCCACGCCCCGGCCATCCGCGCCATGCAGATGATGCATAACAGCGTGGAGCTGGCCCTGGCCGTGCTGTATTTCACCATGTGCTACATCTACAAGACCTACGGCAAATCCTTCTCCAAATCCGGGCTGTCATAATCGCCCCCATGAATTCAACCGCAACCACTTAACACCGAAACAAGCGCCATGTCCACACAAACCAATTTATTTGACGATGCCCAGCCTGAGCCGATCGAGCCGGATGAACCGGTATTCGACGGCGAAGCGCTGACCCTGTCCACCTTTGCCGAGCGCGCCTATCTCGATTACGCCATCTCCGTCGTCAAGGGCCGCGCCCTGCCCGACGTGTGCGACGGCCAGAAGCCCGTGCAGCGCCGCATCCTGTATGCGATGAATGAGCTGGGCTTGAATTCCACGGCCAAGCCGCGCAAATCGGCGGCCGTGGTCGGCGACGTACTGGGCAAATTGCATCCGCACGGCGACCAGTCCGTGTACGACGCGCTGGTGCGCATGGCGCAGGATTTCTCCTTGCGCTACCCGCTGATCGACGGCCAGGGCAACTTCGGCTCGCGCGACGGCGACGGCGCTGCGGCCATGCGTTACACGGAAGCGCGTTTGACGCCGATCGCCAAGCTGCTGATGGATGAAATCGGCATGGGCACGGTCGATTTCCAGCCCAACTACGACGGTTCGACGGAAGAACCGAAGCTGCTGCCGGCGCGCCTGCCGATGGTGCTGCTCAATGGCGCCTCCGGCATCGCCGTGGGCCTGGCGACGGAAATCCCGTCGCATAACCTGGCGGAAGTGGCCAAGGCGGCCGTCGCCATGATCCGCGATCCGAAGATGACGCACGCCGAATTGATGGCCATCATGCCCGGCCCCGATTTCCCCGGCGGCGGCCAGATCATCACGCCGCCATCGCAGATCGCCGACATGTATGCGAGCGGCCGCGGCAGCATGAAGGTACGCGCGCGCTGGAAGATCGAGGAACTGGCGCGCGGCCAGTGGCAAGCCGTCGTCACGGAACTGCCGCCCGGTACCTCGTCGCAAAAGGTCCTGGAAGAAATCGAGGAACTGACGAATCCGAAAATCAAGCTGGGCAAGAAGGCGCTGTCGCCGGACCAGGTTGCCCTGAAGGCGCTGATCCTCAATTCGCTCGACACCATCCGCGACGAATCGGGCCGCGCCGCGCCCGTGCGCCTCGTGTTCGAACCGAAATCGAAGAACCAGGACCAGACGGAATTCATGCTGATGCTGCTGGCGCACACGTCGCTGGAATCGTCGACCTCGATCAACCTGGTGATGATAGGCGGCGATGGCCGTCCGCGCCAGAAAGGCCTGGGCGACATCCTGCGCGAATGGATCGATTTCCGCTTCGAGACCGTCACGCGCCGCACCGGCTACAAACTGGGCAAGGTCAAGGACCGCATCCATATCCTGGAAGGACGCGAAGCGATCCTGCTCAACATCGACAAGGTGATCCAGATCATCCGCAATTCGGATGAACCGAAAGCGGCCCTGATCGAGGCGTTCAAGCTGTCCGAGCGACAGGCCGACGATATCCTGGAAATCCGCTTGCGCCAGCTGGCGCGCCTGGAAACGATCAAGATCCAGCAGGAACTGGCCGAACTGCGCAAGGAAGAAAAGGCGCTGCAAGACCTGCTCGACAACCCTGGTTCGATGAAGCGCGCCATCATCCGCGAAATCGAAGCGGACGCCAAGCAGTTCGGCGACGCGCGACGCACCCTGATCGAGGAAGCGCAGAAAGCCGTGGCCGAACAGAAGGTGGTCGATGAACCGGTCACCGTCATCATCTCGGAAAAAGGCTGGGTGCGCGCGCGCACCGGCATCGGCCACGACGCGGCGCAGTTCACCTTCAAGGCGGGCGACAGCCTGCATGGCGCCTTCGAGTGCCGCACGGTCGACACCCTGCTGGGCTTTGGCAACAACGGCAAGATCTACTCGGTTCCCGTCTCGGCGCTGCCTAACGCGCGCGGCGACGGGGTGCCGATCACGACCTTGTGCGACCTGAGCGGCGGCACGCCGGGCAACGCCGTGCGCATCCTGCACTACTTTGCGGGCAATGGCGCCACCAATTTGCTGCTGGCGTCGAGCGCCGGCTACGGCTTCATCGCCAAGGCGGGCGACATGACAAGCCGCCTGAAAGGCGGCAAGGCCTTCATCACCCTGGACGACGGCGACGTGCCGCTGGCGCCGAAAGTCATCCCCGAGGCGGCCAGCGCACTGGCCTGTTTGACGGAAGGCGCTCGCCTGCTGGTGTTCGGCCTCGATGAAATGAAAACCCTGACCAAGGGCGGCACCGGCGTCAAGCTGATCGACCTCGATGCCAAGGACAAGCTGCTGGCCGTGCAGCCGATCACCCAGCGCGGTGTAGTCGTCTCCGGCATCGGCCGGGCCTCGAAGCCGCAGGATGCGTCCTTGGGCGCCACGGCCCTTGCCGACCACTTTGGCAAGCGCGCGAAAAAAGGCAAGGCGCTGGCGGCCAAGCTGAAACCGGTCTCGATGGCAGCCATCGGCTGACCGTCATCGCGCCACACGAAAAGACGGGTTCGCCTGTCTTTTTTTTCGCCCATCGCCACGTAGCGGCCACTGGTAAAAATAATTTTAGACATACTCATCACGTTCCCGTTATCCCTGCAGGCATGCCACCGGCATGCCGCCCACGGACAGGAGAGCAAGGATGACAAACAACGTTTCAGGCAGGCCGCCATGCAGCGTCTGACGCCGGCGGAACGGCTGGTGGCGGCCATGGCGGCCGAAGGCTTGCCGTATAAATGCATCGCCAGGGAACTGGGCAAGTCGCCGGCCACCGTGCGCAACCAGCTGCATGCGATTTACCAGAAGCTGGACGTGGGCAACCGCACGGCGCTCGCGCACAAGCTGCGCGGCCAGCCTTAATGTCGCGCCAGGCGCAGCACGTCGGGTGTCGCTTCGACGATGTCGATCACATCCTGCGCGCCGGTGGCATCACTGAGCGCATAGCGGCCCATACCCAGCGGCACCAGCTTGGCGGCGGGACCGGCGCGGGGGCGATCATCGGGACCGGGTGCCATCGACGTCAATGTCACTTCTCCTTGCGCCATGGCGCCGGCGGGTGCGCCGAACTCGAGCACCTTGCGCCCCTTGCGGCTGGGAGGAAAGGCGAAGGTGGCCGTGGGCCGGTACACCTCGATACCGTCTGCATCCTCCTCGAAGGAATGCGTCCAGCTACCGCTGGGCAAAGCCGTTGTCATGCCGTGCATGCCGCCTCCCGTTTAACGCATTGATGTCAGAAACACGATACCACGCCGCCCAGGCTTTCATAGCCGCTCACGGACGGCGACCAGGCCGTGCCGTTCCACGCCTTGTGGAACAGGGCCCCATTCGTTCCCGTGACAAACACGTCGAGGCGGTTCGGCGCCCAGGCCGTCGCGCGCGCACGCGAGGTGCACACGCCGCCCAGGCTTTCAAAGCCCGTCAGCGACGGCGTCCAGGCGCTGCCGTTCCAGGCCTTGTGGTACAGGGCGCTATCGGTGCCGATGACGAACAGATCGAGCCGGTTGGGCGCCCACGACACGGCTTCCACCTCGCCCACGCAGATGCCGCCCAGCCGTTCGAAGCCGTCGTTGGAAGGCCCCCATTTCGCGCCATCCCACCACTTGTGGTACAGGGCGCCATCGGTGCCCGTAACAAAAACGTCGAGGCGGTTCGGTCCCCACGCCACCGCCTTCGGCGACGAGGTGCAAATGCCACCCAGCCGCTCATAGCCCGTCAGTGATGGCCCCCAGGCCGTGCCATCCCACCACTTGTGGTACAGCGCATGGTCGGAACCAATGACGAAGACGTCGAGGCGGTTCGCCCCCCATGCCACGGCTTCCGGCTGGCCCAGGCAGATGCCGCCCATGGCTTCGTACCCGGTCAGCGACGGCCCCCAGGCCGTGCCGTTCCACCACTTGTGATACAGGCCGCGGTCCGTGCCGACGACAAACACGTCGAGGCGGTTCGGCCCCCAGGCCACGGCGCGCGGGTCTCCCACGCACAGCCCGCCCATCGCTTCAAAACCGGTCAGGGACGGACCCCAGGCCGTGCCATTCCACCACTTGTGGAACAAGCCGCTGTCGGTGCCGGTGACGAATACGTCGAGCCGGTTCGGCGCCCACGACACCACCTGCGGCGCGCTGGTACAGATGCCGCCCTGCCCTTCATAGCCGGTGACGGACGGCGCCCAGGCCGTGCCATCCCAGGCCTTGTGGTACAGCGCGCGGTCCGTGCCCAGCACGAAGACGTCGAGGCGGTTCGCGCCCCAGGCCACGACGGGGGAGGAACTCTGGCGCGGCGTGGCGCCCGTGCCGCCCGTTCCCGTGCCGATGCTGGCGCGCGGACCGTCGAGGCAGGCCTGCATGCGCGCCACCTGGCCCGCCGTGAACATGAACATGGCGGGATCGTCGACGTAATCCATGTAGTTCATGAACATGTCGCCATTCGGCCCGTTGCTGCAGGAAATGTGCGGGAACGAAGGCTGGCCCGTGTTCGGCCCGCCCTGGTTCGGCGTGTCGGCCACGTTGTCCGTGCCCGAGCAGCCGGTGCCGTCGTCCCCCCAGATATGGTTCAGGTTCAGCCAGTGGCCGATTTCATGCGTGGCCGTGCGCCCCAGGTGGAACGGCGGCGCCGCCGTGCCCGTCGTGCCGAAGGCCGATTGCAGGATCACCACGCCGTCGGTGGCGGCCGGGCCGCCGGGAAACTGCGCGTAGCCGAGCAAGCCGCCGCCCAGCTGGCACACCCAGATATTCAGGTAGGTGTCGGCCGGCCAGGCATTCATGCCGCCCGTCGCCTGCGATTTGACGGCATCGTCGGCGCCAAACGAGGCCACCGTCGTCTGGCGCCGCTCGATGCCGCTGGTGGCCGCGCCGTTCGGATCGATCGTGGCCAGCGCGAACTCCACGCGCGCATCGGCCGTCAGCGGCAGGAACGGCGCCGGCGTGCTGTTGACATCGGGATTGACGCGCCGGAAATCACGGTTCAGCACGTCGATCTGGCTGGCGATCTGCGCATCCGAAATATTCTGCGCGGCCGTGTTCCACACCACGTGCACGACCACCGGTATCTGCGTCACGCCGGAACGTCCGGCACTGCTGCCAGCCCCCTCGTACATGCCAGCCTGGTTTTCAATATCGGCGCGGATGTTCGCATACGATGGATCTTCCGTCAGCAGGCGACGATGCACATCCATCGTGGCGCAGGTACGCACCTGCGGCGTGCCGCCTCCCTGGCCGCCACCGCCCATGCCCCCTGCGCCACCCCCGTCGTCACCGTCGCGGTCGCCCCCCATGCCGCCGCCATCGCCCACGTGCATGCAACTGGCGCCGGCCATGCCCTGCGATGCCTGCTGCATGCCGCCGCCCGGCATGTCGCCGCCATTCGCTGCGGCGGCGCCCTGGGCGAACGCCGCCTGGTCCGCGTACGACATGCCCACGCGCGGCCCCGGCATGGCGTCGGCGCCGGCAGCATCAGCGCCGGCATGCACGTCGCCCTCGACCGGCATGGATTGCATGGACTGCATGGTCGGCGCGCCTTCAGCCGAGCCGGTCGCCTGTGATTTTTTCGTTTTAGCGGTGCTCATGATGTCTCCTTCGTCTGTTTGCCAATTCACTATGGCACGGCGAAAAGAACAGCATTTGTGCCAGATCAAGACTGGCAAGCGGCGCCCGAAAAAAGTGGCAGACGAAAAAAAAGACAGCCGAAGCTGTCTTTTGGATTTGCCGGCCGTGGCCCGCAAACGGGGAATTACTTGGCGGCGGCGGCCTTGACTTCAGCGTCGGCCTTGGCCTTGGCTTCTTCCGTCTTGGTGGCGGCGAGGGCTTTGTCGGCATTCGCTTCCACTTTTTCCTTGGCGACCTTGGCGTTCGCTTTCACGGCAGCCTTGGTGGCTTTCGCATCGGCTTTGGCATCGGTTTTGTCGGCCTTGGCTTCCGCTTTCAGCTTGTCTTCCGCATCGGCGTGGACGACCTTGTCATGAGCCTTGGCTTTGGTTTTGTTGGCCTTGTGCTGGGCGTCGGCTTTCTTTTCGTCAGCCTTCATTTCGGCCTTGGCGACGTTGGCGTCAGCCTTGGCATCGACCTTGGCTTCCGAAGCGGCAGCCTTATTGACGTCTTTTTGCGCGGAAGCCTGGGCTTTCACGACAGCTTCCGTGGCCGGCGCCGTTTGAGCGAAGGCGGCGGTAGCAAACAGGGTAGCGATCAGGGTGGCGAGTAATTTGTTCATGATGAGACCTTTCAATATGGTTTAATTTTATTCTTACTAAAGGCGGGCAAAATGTTCAAAATTTGCCAGGCATCGCGCTGTTTCTTGATGTAGCGCAATGGCATGACTTCATAGTAAAGATAACTGGCAAACCACACAGTGCGTTAGCGCACTCAACGAGAAATATGTGCAAATCGACAAATTTCCCATCGAGTGCAACCGGACGCTTCAGATCATCATGCGCCCACGGCCAAGGCCGCGTGGCGCGCGGCCACCCACTCTTCATTGGCCGGCTCCACGCCCACCACGATACGGCTGGCGTCGGTGGAAATACGGCTGGCGTTGCGCGCATTCGCCTCGGCATCGAGCACGGGGCCGATAAAACCGAGCTCGGCGCAGATGCGCTGGCGCAATTCAGCGCTGTGTTCGCCGATACCGGCCGTAAACACCAGCATGTCCAGCCCGCCCAGCACGGCCGTCAGGGCGCCGATCTCGCGCACGATGCGGCGGATATATAAGGCCAGCGCGGCGCGGATGCGTTCGCCCGTGGCATCCTGCCGGTCCTGTTGCGCCAGCAGCACGGGCGGGTCGGCCGACACGCCCGACACGCCCAGCAAGCCCGACTCGTGGTACAGCACATGTGCCACTTTTTCCAGCGACAGCTTTTCGATTTCCATCAGATAGATGACGGCGCCCGGATCGAGCGAGCCGCAGCGCGTGCCCATCATCAGTCCGTCCAGTGCGGAGAAGCCCATGGTGGTGGCGACGCTGTGCAAATTGTCCATGGCGCACAGGCTCGCGCCGCTGCCCAGGTGGGCGACAATAACCTTGCCGCGCGCGACAGCGCCAAAGCGCTGCTCCAGCACCAGCGACTGGTATTCGTAGGACAGGCCGTGGAAACCATAGCGGCGCAAGCCCCGCTCCCATGCATCGTAAGGCAGGGCCAGCATCTGCTCGACCTGCGGCACCGTGTGGTGGAAGGCCGTGTCGAAGCACGCCACCTGGGCGATGTCGGGCCGCGACGTGAGCAGCACCTCGATCGCTTCGAGCGCGAACGGCTGGTGCAGGGGCGCCAGCGGCACATAGCTTTTCAGGTCGGCCAGCACGGCGAAATCGATGCGCACGGGAGCGAAATACTTGCTGCCGCCATGCACCACGCGGTGCGCCACGGCGCGCAGCGCACGCCCGTCCAGCTGCGCCACGACTTGCGCGCGGATGTATTCGAGCGCCGCATGATGCGGCTGCTGCGGGTCCAGCTGCAAGGCGACTGCCGGCAGGCCGCCGGCGCGGTACGTCGCGTTTTCGCGGCCGATGCCCTCGACCTTGCCGCTCCATTGCGCCTGCTGCGGCAGCACGCCGCCCGCCTGCTCGAAAAGGGCGAACTTGATGCTCGACGAGCCGCAATTGAGCACGAGGATCAGGGTGCCGTCGGCGTGGGTGATTTGCGCGTTCATGGCGGCGTGCTCCGGTAATGGTTGGCCAGCATCACGGCGATGGCGCACGAGGCGATGCGACTGGCGCGCGAATCGGCGCGGCTGGTGAGGATGACGGGGACCTTCGCGCCCAGCACGATGCCGGCGCTGTCCGCGTCGCCCATGTATTCGAGCTGCTTGGCCAGCATGTTGCCGCTTTCCAGGTCAGGCACAAGCAGGATGTCGGCGCGGCCGGCCACTTCGGAAACGATGCCCTTGACGGTGGCGGCGGCGATCGAGACGGCGTTATCAAAAGCCAGCGGGCCGTCAAGGATCGCCCCGGTGATCTGGCCACGGTCGGCCATCTTGCACAGGGCGGCCGCGTCCAAAGTCGCCGGCATGTCCGCGTTCACCGTTTCCACGGCGGCCAGGATGGCCACGCGCGGCTGGGCCACGCCGATCACGTGCGCCAGGTCGATGGCGTTGCGCACGATGTCGGCCTTCATGGCCAGGTTGGGCGCGATATTGATGGCCGCGTCCGTGATGATGAAGGGGCGCGGATACGCGGGCGTCTGCATCAGGAAGCAGTGGCTGATGCGGCGCTTGGTGCGCAGGCCGGCGCTGGCCGACAGCACGGCCGACATCAGTTCATCCGTGTGCAGGCTGCCCTTCATCAGCGCTTCCACTTCACCCTTGCCCGCCAGTTCGGCGCCGCGCGCGGCCGCCGCATGGCTATGCTCGACGTCCTCGATGGCGATGCCGGCCAAGCTCAGGCCCGCTTCGGCCGCCACCGCTTCCAGGCGCGCGCGCGGCGCCACCAGCACGGGCGTGATCAGGCCGGCCGCATACGCGTCCAGCGCGCCCGACAGGCTCAGTTCATCGCAGGGATGGATGACGGCGACCCGGATCGGCCCCAGCGTGCGCGCATGCTCGAGCAGGCGCCGCGTACCGTCGCCGTTATGCAGGCGCACTTCCGGCAAGGTGGCGCGCGCCCGTTCGATCTGCTCGGCCGGGGCGATCACCTGCGCCTCACCGTCGAGCACCACGGCGCCATGCTGGTTGACGCAGCGGCAAGCCAGGGTCACGTGGCGGCTGCGCGGTTCGCGCGCCGTCACGGTGACGCTGATGGCCAAGGTATCGCCCACGCGAACGGGCTGCAAGAAGCGCAGGGTCTGGCCCGTGTAGACGGTGCCGGCGCCGGGCAGGCGCGTGCCCAGCACGGCGGAAATGAGGGAAGCGCCCCACATGCCATGCGCGATCACGCCCTGGTAGCGGCTGGAAGCGGCAAATTCGGCATCGAGGTGCTGCGGATTGTCGTCGCCCGACATCACCGCGAACAGGGCGATATCGTCCATGCTCAGGGTGCGCGTGATGCTGGCGGTGTCGCCGATGGCGATCTGGTCGAAGGTGCGGTTACGTACGATATTCAGATCATCGTCTTGGGTAGTAGTCATCGTGGTCTTCTAGGCAGGGGTAATGTGTTTGGCCGGTTTGGCTTTGGGTCCGGCATCGGATGCGCGCGCGTCCGGCGGCAGCGCCTTCGCCTGCGCCTTGACCGCGCGGTCGAAGACCTCCAGCATCTGCTGCAGGCTCGCCTCCTCGTCCGGCGTTGGCGCTTCGGGCACCTGCAGCACTTGCTGCAGCCACTCGGCCAGTGCGCCGATGTCGTCCGGTTCGGCACGCGACAGCAAAGTCGGCAAGGCGGCGATGGCGGCATCGAAATCATGCAGCATCAAACGGGCCTGCTGGCGCACGATGCCGCGGAATTCCTCCATGCTGACCTCCTGCCGGTATTGCGGCTTGATCAATTTCAGGGCCAGGTTGACCCTGCGCTCGTCAGCGATCATGCGGAAGCGGTAGATGTAGAACAGCGCGCGCACGGCCGCCTCCACCAGGCCACCGCGCTGCATGTCCTCGTCCATCTTGCGCGTTTCGCAGCGCACGTATTCGCAATGCTCGGGAGAGATGCCGGGGTGCGGACGTGGCGGATTGGCATCGTTCGGGCTTTGTCCCGTCAGCGCCTGCACCAGCGGCGAGCCGTACACCATGTCGAAGGTCGCTTCCTGCACGCTGTCGCGCCAGTCGCGCCAGCTGTTCAGGCCTGCCGTGATGGCGACGGAGATGGCCTCCTGCATGGCCAGCAGCGGGTTGTCGGGCGATACCGGCTGGCGGTGGGCGCGCACCTTTTCCGCTTCCCTGGCCACCAGCCTGGCCAGCGGATTGTGATCGGTCCAGCGCTCGTACGACACGCGCAGCGGATGCGCAAGCTGCAGGAAGCGCGCGGTCTGCGGCGTGACCATGGCGCGCACCCACGGCTGCGCGAACGTGCGGTACAAGGCCAGGTTGACCTCGGATACGCGCGCGGCGGCGGCGAACTTGCGGTCGTTTTCCACGCTAGGCTGCACGATGGCGCGCACGTCCTCGATGCCGCGATGCTCGACCTGCAGCACATAGTCGCCGCTGGCCAGGTCGGCGTTCGGCGTGTCGGGCGTCTTGTCGACGATCCTCGCTTCATAGATACCGGCCGGCAACAGGTTGATCAGGTCGATATTGCTGGCGAATTTCTGGTGTTCCTTGTGCCCCACCTTGGACGACACGAAAATGCCAAGGTGGCCGATGCTGTCATGCACGGCGTAGACGATGGTCTGGTCGTGCATCAGCACGTCGTTGTCGTCGCGGTACAGGTCCGTGATCCAGCCCAGGGCCTGCGGCGGCGGCGTGATGTTGTCGCCGTTCGAGCAGAATACGACGATGGGCGAACGGATATTGCGCAAGTCCAACCGCACGCCGTCGGAAGTGATCAGTTCCGCCGTGGCCAAGCGGTTGCCGATGAATAGATTGTCAACGATGTACTGCATCTCGACGTCGTTGAGGAAGACGTGGCCACCCCAGTATTTCTCAAATTCCAGGTAACGGGGCGCTTCCGTGTCGATGTTTGCATACAGGTTGTACTGCTTGCTCCACAGGGTATTGGCCGGGTTGAGCTTCTCGAAATTCTGCACCAGGCTGGCGCCATCGAAACGGCCGTTGCCCAGGTCACCGGCCAGCGCCGTGGCCCAGCTGCCGCCCATCAGGCCGCCCGCGTAGCGCATCGGGTTGCGGCCATGCCAGCCGGCCCAGTAGGACACGGGCGCGCCGGCCACGATGATGGGACCGAACAATTCCGGGCGCATGGCCGCCGTCATGAGGATTTGCCAGCCCGCCTGGCAATTGCCGATGACGACGGGCTTGCCCTCGCTGAGCGGATGCAGGGCGATGACTTTCTCCAGGAAGGCCGCCTCCGCGTGCATCACGTCTTCCACCGTCTGTCCCGGCACGGGATCGGGCAAGAAGCCGATGAAGTAGCACGGGTGGCCGGCCCGCAGGGCCACGCCGATCTCGCTCTCGGCCTTGAAGCCGCCGATGCCGGGACCGTGGCCGGCGCGCGGATCGACGACGACAAAAGGACGTTTCGATGGGTCAGGGTCGGGCGCATCGGGCGTCAGGATGCGCGCCAGGCCGTAGTTGACGGGACGCGCCAGCTCCAGGCCCGACATCACCACCTCGGCGGGAAAATCGAGCACGTTCGGCACTTCCTCGGCCAGGTGCTCCTGGTATTGGTTGCCACGCCGGCGCATCACGTCCGCGTACAGCACGATGCGTTGCCAGGAGTCGCGCGCATAGTCGCCCAGCATGCCCAGGGACGGCAAGCCGCCGGCGGAGAAAAATGGTGCAGCTTCGGTCTTCATGGCTATCCTTTTCATGCAAACAAGCGCCGGACCATTCCGGCACGGGGGCTACGCCATCTGGCTGATGGTCTTGCGAAAGCGCGCCAGCGCGAAGGTAAACAGGGCCGTGCCGATGGCCAGCAGGGCCAGGAACGGTTTCCACACCACATCGATACCGGCGCCCCGGTACAGGATCGCCTGGCTCAATTCTACGAAATGCGTGGTCGGGGCGATCAGCATGATGTTCTGCACCAGCTCGGGCATGCTCTCGCGCGGCGTGCTGCCGCCCGAGAGCATCTGCAGCGGCAGCAACACGAGGATCAGGAGCATGCCGAACTGCGGCATGCTGCGCGCCACGGTAGCCAGGAAAATCCCCATCGAGGTGGTGGCAAACAGGTGCAGGGCCGCGCCGCACAGGAACAGCGCGATCGAGCCTTCGATGGGCACGTGCAGCATGCCGCGCACCACCAGGTTCAGCGACAGGGCGGCGGCCAGCAGCACCACCAGGCCCATCGACCAGACCTTGCCCAGCATGATCTCGGCCGGCGTCACGGGCATCACCAGCAAGTGCTCGATGGTGCCGTGTTCGCGCTCGCGGATCAGGGCCGCGCCCGTGAGGATGATCGACAGCAT
The DNA here is from genome assembly GCF_900156175.1 of Janthinobacterium sp. TND4EL3. Lineage (GTDB taxonomy): Bacteria > Pseudomonadota > Gammaproteobacteria > Burkholderiales > Burkholderiaceae_D > Janthinobacterium. The sequence goes on along the minus strand of NZ_FTMV01000002.1, from coordinate 354,383 downwards.
CGTCACCTGGTTGATCAGCTCCATCAGCGAGCCAAACCACGCCTGGCTCAGCGAGGGATTGAAGCGCGCGCGCATCACCAGCTCCACGGGCGAGACAGTCGCGCCCCGGTAGCGTTTGGCGAATTCGGATATTTCGCCGGCGACGATCTGCTGGATGTAGCCGCTGCCGCTGAAGGCCTGGCTCATGCGCGTGGCGTCGACGTTCAGCTGCAGTTCCGCCTGGCGCCCGCCCAGCACGTCGGCCTGCAGCTTGGGCGGGATCGTCAGCACGAAGGTGTACCGGCCCGCATCGAGGCCCGCATCGACCTGGCTCTGATTGATCATGGCCGGCGGCGTGAACTGCGGCGCAAAGAAGGCCGAGGCGATGCGCCCGGACAGCGGCGAGCCATCCTCGTCGACGATGGCGATCGAGGCCATGTGCAGGGTTTCCGGCTTGGCCGTGGCGGCCACGTAGATGGCCAGGGTGAACGTGTAGAGGATCAGGATCAGCATCATCGGATCGCGGATCAGGCTCCAGATTTCCTTCACGCCCAGGCGGTAGATGTTTTCAAGGTGGCGCATATCAGCTCTCCTGTTTCTTCAGCAGCGCCACCGTCACGCCGAGGATCACGGGAATGGCGACGAGCAGGGGCCAGAACGAGGCGTGCAGGTCGCCGAAGCCCAGCGCCTTGTTGAACACGCCGCGGCTGATATTGAGCATGTGCGTGGCCGGATACATCAGGCCGATGGCCTTGCCCACGCCTTCCATCGACGAGACGGGATTGAGCAGGCCGGAAAACTGGATGGCCGGAATCATGGTGCCGATCATGGTCACGAACAGGGCCGCGATCTGGCTGCGCGTAAACGTCGAGGCGAACAGGCCGATGCCGGTGGCGCAGATATTGAAGATGAAGGTGGCGCCGATCAGGGTCGGCAAGCTGCCCTTGATCGGCACGCCGAAGGCGGTGACCGCCAGCAGCGCCATGAGGACGAAGTTGAACATGGCCAGCACGACGTAGGGCACCTGCTTGCCGAGCAAGAATTCCAGGCGCGTGACGGGCGTCACGTACAGGTTGATGATGGAACCGAGTTCCTTTTCGCGCACCACGGACAGCGCCGCCAGCATGGCCGGCAGCATCAGCAGCAGCAAGGGAATCACGGCCGGCACCATGGCGGGCAGGCTTTTCACGTCCGGGTTGTAGCGGTAGCGCGTCTGGATGGCGACGGGGTTGCTCATCGTGATGCCATAGCGGTGCAAGGCCTGGTCGGCCAGCCACAGCTGGTGCATGCCCTGCACGTAGCCCTGCACGGTTTCGGCGCGCATCGGCATGGCGCCGTCGATCCACGCGCCCACCTGCGCCGGCGCGCCGCGCTGCACGTCGCGCGCGAAGCCGGGCGGGATCTCGATGGCCAGCGACAGTTCGCCGCTGCGCATGCGCTTGTCGATATCGGCATAGTCGCGCAGCGGCGGGCGCTCGACGAAGTAGCGCGAGCCGGCCAGGTTGTTCGTGTAATTCTGGCTCAGGGTGGTCTGGTCGTGGTCGAGCACCGCATAGCTCAAGTCTTCGACGTCCAGGCTGATGCCGAAGCCGATGACGAACAGCAGCAGCACGGAGCCGCCCAGTGCCAGGGTCAGGCGCACGGGATCGCGGCGCAATTCCAGTGTCTCGCGCCACATATAGCTGAGCATGCGGCCCAGGCTGAAACGGCTGCGCCGGTGCTGCGGCGCCGGTGCCGCTTCCTGCGGCACGGACGGCGGCGCTTCCTGCACTGTCGCCGCTGCCGTGCCGCCGCCCGCCTCTTCCAGGTAGGCGATGAAGGCCGCTTCCAGCGACGGCGCGCCCTTCTTGCGCACCAGTTCGGCCGGCGCATCGCTGACCAGCACTTTACCCGCATGCATCAGCGAGATGCGGTCGCAGCGCTCGGCCTCGTTCATGAAGTGGGTCGAAATGAAAATGGTGACGCGGTCGCGCCGCGCCAGTTCGATCATCAGGCGCCAGAAATTGTCGCGCGCGATGGGATCGACGCCGGATGTCGGTTCGTCGAGGATCAGCATTTCCGGCTTGTGCACCATGGCCACGGCCAGCGACTGGCGCTGGCGTATGCCCAGCGGCAGGCTGTCGGGCAAGTCGTCCATCACCGCGCGCAAGTCGAAGCGCTGCGCCATCTCATCGACCCTCGCGGGGATCTCGGCTTCCGGCACGTGGAACAGGCGCGCGTGCAGCACCAGGTTCTGGCGCACCGTCAATTCGCTGTACAGAGAGAATGCCTGCGACATGTAGCCAACCCTGCGGCGCGTGTCGATGTCGTTGGAATCGACCTCCTTGCCGAACAGCCAGGCCTTGCCTTCGGTGGCCGGCAGCAAGCCCGTGAGCATTTTCATGGTGGTCGACTTGCCGCAGCCGTTCGAGCCGAGAAAGCCGAAGATCTCGCCGCGGCCGATGCGGAAGTTCACATGATCGACGGCGGTAAAATCGCCGAAGCGCATGGTCAGGTCTTGGGCTTCGATGGCGACGTCCTGCGCGCTGGCGGCGTCCAGCGGCGTGATCACGACGGGCTGGTGGCCGGCGCGCTTGGCTTCGGGCAGCAGCTTGATGAAGGCCGCTTCCAGGTTGTCGCTTTGCGTGCGCGCCAGCAGTTCGGCCGGCGTGCCCGTATCGAGCACCTTGCCGTCATCCATGGCCACCAACCAGTCGAAGCGCTGCGCCTCGTCCATGTAGGCGGTGGCCACCATCACGCTCATTTGCGGACGCTGCACGCGGATGCCGGCGATCAGGTCCCAGAACTGGGCGCGCGCGAGCGGATCGACGCCGGTGGTCGGTTCATCGAGAATGAGCAGGTCGGGATCGTGGATCAGGGCGCAGCACAGGCCCAGCTTCTGCTTCATGCCGCCCGACAGCTTGCCCGCCGGGCGCGCGAGGAAGGGGTGCAAGCCCGTGCTCAGAGTTAATTGATCGATGCGTCGGCGGCGCTCGGCCGCGTCGTGGCCGAACAGGCGCGCGAAAAACTGCAGGTTTTCCTCGACCGACAGAGTCGGGTACAGATTCTTGCCCAGGCCTTGCGGCATGTAGGCGATGCGCGGGCAGACGTCGTCGCGGTGGCGCGCGTCCTGCATGTCGCCGCCCAGCGCCATCACGCTGCCCTGCTGCACGGCGCGCGCGCCGGCCACCAGTGACAGCAAGCTCGATTTGCCCACGCCATCGGGACCGATCAATCCCACCATGCGGCCGGCCGGCACGTCCAGGTCGATGGCGTCGAGCGCCACCGTCTTGCCATAATGCTGGCTGACGCCCTGGATGCTGACGACAAAGGAAGTCACGTCCATGCTCACTGCGGAACCTTGGCAGTCAGTTCAGCAGGCCAAGGCTGCTTCGCATCGAGGCGCACCCAGGCTACGCCGGGCAGACCCACCTTGACCAGCGCTAGGTGCTTTTGCAGCAGCTCGCGGCTGATCTGCGCTTTCACGCGGAACATCAGCTTCTGGCGCTCGCTGGCCGTTTCCACCGTCTTCGGCGTGAACTGCGCGCTGGCGGCAACGAATGAAATCGTCGCCGGAATCACGTAGTTGGGCGCCGCGTCGAGGATGATGCGCACTTCGCCGCCCAGCGCCACCTTGCCAGCCGCCGTCTCGGGCAGGAAGAAGGTCATGTAGACGTCCGACAGGTCGACCAGGTTGAGCACCTTGCCGCCACCGGCCAGCACTTCGCCCTGCTGCGCCACCAGGTACTGCACGCGGCCGTCGCGCGGCGCCGCCAGCTGGCCATCGGCCAGGTCGGCGTCGATGCGCGCCGTGGTCGCCTCGGCGGCGACGACGGCGGAACGCGAACCGACGACTTGCGCCCTGGCCGCGTCGATGGCCGCTTGCGCCGCCGTCACTTGCGCCTTGGCCGCATTCAGGGCAGCGGCCACGCTGCGCACGCGGGCGCGGTCGTCGTCGAGTTCCTGCACCGAGGAAGCCCCCTCTTTCGACAAGGTTTCGGAGCGGGCCAGGCGGCGCCGGGCCGCATCGAGTTCGCTTTCACGCTGCGCCACCATGGCCAGCGCGGCCGCCTTGTCGCTCTCGCGCACGGCCACCTGCGCCTGCGCGCCGACCACCGCGTCGGACGCCTGCTGCTGGCGCGCTCGCGCCTCGTCGCGCTGGGCCGTCAGCGAGTCCACCTGCATGGTGGCCAGCGGCTGGCCCGCCTTGACGAAGTCGCCCTCGCGCACGAGGATCTCCTTGACCCGCCCGGCCAGCTTGGTGGCGACGTCGATTTCCGTCGCCTCGATGCGGCCATTGCCGCTGACAAAACCTTCTCCAGGGCCGGTGGGGCGCATTTTTTGCCAGGCCACATAGCCCAGCACGATAACGGCCACGACCAGCGCGGCGGGGATGAGTTTTTTCTTCAGTTGTGGAGTCATGGGTATCGGTGATCGCAATTAGTTGGTGAACGTAGTGGCGGCAGGGGCGCCGCCGCCCAGGGCGGCGTACAGGCTGACCTGGCTGGACAGCAGCGCGCGGCGCGTCTGTACCAGCTGCTGTTCCACCGTCAGCAGGTCGCGCTGGGCATCGAGTACTTCCAGGTAGGGCGCTGCACCATTGTCGTAACGCAGCTTGGCCAGGCGCGCGCGTTCGCTCTGCGCAGCCAGGGTGGTCTTGCCGATATCGACCTGCAGCGCCAGCCAGCGCCGGTTCGACAGAGCGTCGGCCACTTCGCGGAAGGCGCCCTGCACGCTCTTTTCATAATTGGCCACGGCCACGTCGCGGCGCACCTCGGCCAGGTCCATATTGGCGCGGATGCGGCCCGCGTCAAAGATCGGCAGCACCAGGCGCGGCGCGAAATTCCAGGCGCCGCTGCCCGAGTCGAACAGGCCGCTCAATTCCGCGCTGGCCGTGCCATAGCTGGCCGTCAGCGAAATGGTGGGGAAGAAGGCGGCACGCGCGGCGCCGATATTGGCTTGCGCGGCGCGCAGCTGGTGTTCGGCGGCGATCAGGTCGGGGCGCTGCGTGAGCAAGGCCGAGGGCAGGCCCGCATGCAGCGGCTGCAGCACGCTGGCGTCGTCGAAGCGGCGTACCTCACCGGCGACCGGCGTCAGGTCGACAGGACCGCCCACCAGCTGGGCCAGCGCATACGCCTGCACGGCGCGCGCCTGCTCCAGTTGGGCCGACAGCGACAGGGCCTGGCTGAGCAGGGTTTCCACCTGCGTCAGGTCCAGCTTGGAAATCGACCCCACCTCGAAACGGCGCGTGAAGATGCGCAGCGATTCGGCACGGCTATCGACGGTGGCGCGGGCCAGTTCCACGCGCTCGTCGAGTTCGCGCAAGCCCAGGTAGCCGTTCGCTACCTGCGCCACCAGAGCCACGCCGATGGCGCGGCGCGCCTCGTCGCTGGCCAGCAGGGTTTGCAGCGCGCTATCTTTCAGGCTGCGCACGCGGCCCCAGAAGTCAAGCTCCCAGGCGCTCACGTTCAAGCCTGCCTGGTACTGCGCGCTCGTCATGGCGCGCCCCGTCAAGCTCAGGTCGCCGGGCACGCGCGTGCGGCTGCCGGAAGCACCCAGCGCGACGGTTGGAAATTGCTCGGCGCGCTGGATACCATACGCAGCGCGCGCCTCTTCCACGCGCAGGGCGGCGACGCGCATGTCGCGGTTGCTGGCCAGCGCTTGCGCAATGAGCGACTGCAGGCGCGGGTCGGTAAAATAGGCTTGCCAGGCGACGTCGGGCGCATGTGCGCCGGCAGCGTCGTTTTCAGGATACTGCGCCGCCACGGGCAGCGGCGGTGGCGCATATGTGGGCGCCAGCGAGGCGCAGCCGGCCAGCAGCACAGTGGCAGCCAACGCCGCCATTCTGGCGCAGGGGGGCAAAGCAGAAACAGCCATGGTCATCATCTTCCAGTCAATTCAGAATGTTGTAGCCGCCATCGACGTACAGCGTGCCGCCCGTGATGGCGCGTGCGCCATCGCCGGCAAGGAAGGCGCACAGCGCGCCCACGTCCTCGATGGTGGCCAGGCGGCGCATGGGCGAGCGTTCGATGGCATCGGCCATCAGGCGGTCGAAATGGGCGATGCCGGAAGCGGCCCGCGTCTCCAGAGGCCCTGGAGAGATGGCGTTGACGCGAATGCCTTGCGGCCCCAGTTCGGCGGCCAGGTAGCGCACCGACGCTTCCAGCGCCGCCTTCACGGGACCCATCAGGCCGTAGTCGGCGATCACTTCCTCGGCGCCCAGATAGCTCATGGTGGTCAAGCTGCCGCCGTTCCGCATCAGCGGCTCGGCCAGCTTCGCCATGCGCATGAAGGAGTGGCAGGAGATATCCATCGCCTGCGCAAAGCCGTCGGCCGAACTGTCCGTCACGCGGCCATGCAAGTCGTGTTTCGGCGCATACGCGATGGAATGAACGACGAAATCGATGGTTCCCCACTGCCGTTCGATCTGCGCAAACAGCGCTTCGAGCTGGCCCGGCACGGCCACGTCGAGCGGCGCCATGATGGCCGCCTGCACTTGCTGGGCCAGCGGCTCCACGTGCGCTCTGGCCTTGTCATTGAGCCAGGTCACGGCCAGTTCTGCACCGGCCGCGCGCAGCGCGCTGGCGCAACCCCAGGCGATGCTCTGCGTATTGGCGATGCCCACCACCAGCCCCCGCTTGCCCTGCAACGGCGGCGGGGGCGACAAAGGGGGCATCATGACTTGGACGGACGCAAGGCTGGCCAGGGCGTGGCCGCGTTCACGCACTGCACTGCGCCGGCGCAGACGGCGGCGGCGCACGTGGCCAGCGTCACCCCGCCGGCACGCGCATACGGCAACACGATGGGAGTGTGGGGATGGAGGGTACTGCACGCGTCAGGCGCGGGGTTCTGCATCTTCATGAATCTGGCTTCCGTCACTGAAAATTCGAGGCACGCGCCAGTGCATTCTTGGGGAACTGGAGCGTGGCGAAAATTACTCTACAGCATTTCGATGCGTGATTCGTGATGTGTCCGGTCCGCACGCACAACGCTTTTGAGCTAGGTCAACTATAAGTGCGATTGCGGCGATGCAACATTGATGTACATCAAATTCTACATCAATATTATTTAAATGAAACAATTTGCAAGCAATCGAATCGTCATACCTTTTTGATAATCCTATCGGGCTGACGGGAAGAAAAAGATAACGGCAAGCGTAAATTGGTATTGCTGGAAAAAGCAGCACAGATACACGGTTGCGATGGAGTAAGGTTGAGGAAAGGAAAAAATGGCGGCCGCGCTATTGCATTGCAACATGGCCCGCCATGAATTACAGGAGTGACGGGAACGGCATTATTTGCCCGGCGCTGCCGCAGGACGCGAATACAGGTCGATGATGGTGCTGATGCCATCCTGGCATACGGAGCAGAAGGTCTCGCTGCGGTCGAACATGATGCACTGCATTTCGGGCCGGTAGTAACCGGACGATTCATAGTTCGCGCCTTCGAAGGCACCCACCGCATGGCGTTGCGGCGCCTTCGAAAACAGCTGCTGCGTGTATGCCAGGTCGGCCTTGAACAAGGCGCTCATCTCGCTCTCCGGGCGGTTGGCCGCGCGCAGGGCGGCGCGCTGCTTCTGATACTCGCGCGCATGGCTGTCGTAGGCTTCCTTCGGCCAGGGCGTCGGCAGCGGCGTAGCCGCCTTGACGTGGCTCTTCCATTTCAGTCTGGACGGATCGCGCAGCGCCGTGGCGTTCGGCTCCCACGGTTCCTGGCGCTCGCCATTCGACTGGTAGGCCACGGGCGAGGTGTAGTACTCGTCGGCCAGGCCCGCGAAATGGTGGCCGAATTCATGCACGAACAGGTAATTGGCCCAGTCGTTGTTCGCCGCCGCCGTGCTGAACTGGCCGAAGATGCCGCCGCCACCGTAGGTGTCGTTATTGACGAGGATTTCGATGAATTCGTACGGCGCATATTGCGCCAGGTCGCGCAGCGCGCGGTTGTCCGTCGTCAGCACATAGCGCTCGCTGCCGAAGATGTCGTAGCGTGTGCCCAGCGGCGAGGCGTGATGCACGCCCGTCGAAGGACGCGACACGCCAGACTCCTGTGTCGGCGCGGCCATGGCCCACACGTTGAAGTCATTGGCCCGCTCGCGAAATGGCGAGACGGTAAACAGGTGCTCGGCCAATTTGCGCGCCGTCGCTTCGAACTTGCCCATTTCAGCCGCCGTATAGCCGTCGCCCATGATCAGCAGGTCGACCTTGTCGCTGGACGGGCCACTGATGCGGATCGGGATAGGCTTGACGGGCGCCGGCGGCTGCTTGCGGATCACGTCCTGCGCGGCGGGATCGACGTCGGTGCTCCACACAATGGAAAACAGGCCGCGCTCATCGCGCTTGAGGATGCGCACGCGCACGGGCTGCTCGGGCTGCGGGAAGCGCACGGATTCCTGGAACGCGCGCGTGGTGGTCTTCGCTTCATCGGTGCTGGCCCACTCGCCGAAGATGGTGGAAAAACCGCGCGAATACAGCACCTTGCCCGATTTGATGTCGACCACTTCCAGCATATTGTTGCCGCGGTTGCTGTCGTCGATGGGGCGTGCCAGGTTGCCCGGCCATGGCAGGGGCTCGACCAGCACGCGCTCGACCGCATAATGCTCGCCCAGCGCATTGCCGCTGTGCTGGTGGTCGAGGCGCATGGTGGCCGGCAGCGGGGTATTGTCCGCCTGCGCGGCAGGGACGATGCCGGCGGCCAGCGCCAGCGCGCACAGAAGGGATCGGATCGGGGTCTGCTGCATCTCATTCCTAACACGGTAGAAAAACGGGTAAACGAAGCGGTTTTCCGAACAAACAGCGGCGCCAGCGGCGGGCATGGAAAAATCCGGTGCGGCACATTGTAGCGACAGGAATCGACACTGCAAAGCGCCCAGCTTGACCGCGCCACGCAATCCCTTTATATTAGACTGACTAGTCGATTAATTAAAAGGAAAGCAAACTGCCATGCGCACCATCGATCCCGGCAAACACGCGGCCCGCCGCGACGCCATCCTCGCCGCCGCGCGCCACTGCTTCGCGCGCAAGGGTTTCCACCAGACCAGCACCGCCGCCATCTGCGCGCAGGCGGGCATGAGTCCCGGCAACCTGTTTCACTATTTCCCCACCAAGCAAGCCATCATCGCCGCCATCGTCGACCAGGAAGGCGGCGAGACGGCCGCCTATTTCGCCGGCGTGCAAGGCAGCGCCGATGCGTACGGTGCCCTGCTCGACTTCATGGACCTGGTATTGGCATTGGCGGCCGATGGGGACTTTGCGGCACTGGCGCTGGACATTGCCGCCGAAGCGATGCGCGACACGGACATCGCGGCCAGGGTGGCGCACAACGACGCCAGCCTGCGCGGCGGTCTGCAATCCTTGCTGGAAGAAGCGGCGGCGGCAGGCCAGGTCGACGCCGCGCTGGACGCCGCGCAAACGGCCGGCTGGATCGCCGCGCTGATCGACGGCATCTTCAACCGGGTCGCCGTCGATCCCGATTATGCGCCGCTGGCGCAGCGCGCCAGTTTGCACCTGCTGCTGGCGCGCTTCCTGCGCCCTGCACTGGCATGAGCGCCGCCATGCCAACCCCGCCCACGCGCATCGCCGACGTCGACGCCCTGCGCGGCTGCGCCCTGTTCGGTATTTTGGTCGTCAATATCGGCGCCTTTGCCACGCCATGGTTTGGCCTGGGCTTGACCGATCCCGCCTTTCACGGCGGCGTCGACCGCGCCACGCATTTTCTTGTCGCGCTGCTGTTCGAGACCAAGTTCTACCTGCTGTTTTCCTTCCTGTTCGGCTACAGCTTCACCTTGCAGATGCAAGCGGCCGCGCGCGCCGACGCGCCATTCGTGCCGCGCATGCTGCGCCGGCAGGCGGGCCTGTGGCTGATCGGCGTCCTGCATGCCGTGTTCCTGTTTCATGGCGACATACTCACCACTTACGCCGTGCTGGGCATCGTGCTGCTGGCGCTGCACCGCTGCGGCGAACGCCAGGCACTGTCCCTGGCCTTGATCCTCGTCGCCGGCTGCGCGGCATTCTGGGGATCGATGGCCTGGCTGCAAAGCCTGCAGCCGGCGGGCGACGCGGCGGACAATGCAGTGGCCATGGCGCAAAAGGCGGCAACGGCGCTGGCCGCCTACCGCACCACGCCGGCAACAGTCATCGTGCAGCACCTGCGCGAACTGAGCGACATCTGGATTGTCCTGCTGCTGGTGCAGGCGCCGTGCGCGCTGGCCATGTTCCTGTGCGGCCTGGCCGCCGGCAAGCGCGAGATGCTGCTGCACGCGGCTGACTATCTGCCGCTGCGCCGCCGCCTGCTGTGGGCTGGTGCGCTGGTCGGCCTGCCCGGCGCCGCCTTGTATGCGCGGACCTCCGTGTATGGCGACAGCCAGGCATGGCAGGTGGCGGGACTGGCCGTGGGCCTGGCAAGCGCGCCGCTGCTGGCGGGCGCCTACTTGGCATGCGCGCTGACCCTGTTCGAACGGCTGCGCGACGGCACGCTGTTTGCGCTGCTGGCCGACACGGGCCGCATGGCCCTGTCGAACTACCTGTTGCAGTCGGCCGTCTGCGCCTGGCTGTTCCTCGCCTATGGCGCGCGGCTGATGGGCAGCGTTTCGCCGCTGGGCGCCCTGGCACTGGCTGCCATCATCTTCAGCCTGCAGCTGCCCCTGAGCCGCTGGTGGCTGCGCGGCCACGCGTATGGTCCCGTCGAGTGGCTGCTGCGGGCCTTGACGATCGCCGCCTGGCCGCGCTGGCGGCGCGCCAGCGCAAGCTACTTGTAGCGGTACAGCGGCTGGCGCAGCTGGATCGGGCGGATGTCGAGGCGCAGTTTGAGCACCGAATACGCTTCCGCCTCGGTCGAGCTGTAGCCGACGCTGTTGACCGTTTTACTGAAGCGGAATTCGAAGCCCAGGTCCGGGTACGGGTCGCGCGGGTTGCCGAAGGCGATGCCGATGGCTTCCTGCTGCGCGTTGTCGATCAGATTGCCCATCAGGTCGAGCACGGCGTTGTTGCCGAGGATATCGTTGGTAAACACGGGTTCGCGCATGTCGGGCTGGTTCGGATCGAGCTTGTTGTCGGCCTTGTCCGGCGAGGGCGTAAACACGCGCGTGACGAGGTTGAATTTGTCGCCCCGGTCCAGATAGCTGATGGCCGCGTTGCTGATATTGAAATTCTTCACGCCACGGTCGCTGATGGCGCCCGACAGGTCGATCAGCAGGGCGCCGCTGTAGCCGATCACTTCCACGTCGCGCATGGCGTCGACCACCATGGCGCTGTTTTCATCGATGCCGAGTCCCAGGTGATAGCCTTTTTTCAGCATCACGGGAATCATGCGCGCAAAGCGCCCGCGCACCAGCAAATGCTGGTCGACGAAGACGTCGCTGCCGATGAAACCCAGGCCGGGCGCGATCTCGCGGCCGTCCGTGACGCCCATTTTCAGCATGTCGAGCACGGGCTTGGCGTCATAGAACATGGTGGTGCTCATGATGGCCGCACCGGCGCTGGAGCCGGCAATGACGCCGCCGTTGCGGTAGACCGACCAGATGGCTTCCAGCGCGGCCGTGCGGCTGCCGTCCGGGCGCAGCAAGGCTTGCGTGATGCGGCCCTGGTCGCCGCCGGCAAAATAGATGCCGGTGGCCGACTTGATCTGCGTGACGATGGCCGGATCTTCGGCCGCCTTGCGGTAATCGCGATTGGCCAGCTTGACGGCCAGCGGCACGAAAAAGGCGTCCGCGCCATATTGATTGAGCTTCTTGATGATGCTTTCACCCGATTTTTCCGGGTTCATCGCGGCCGAGGCCAGCACGGCGATGCGCGCGCCCGGCCCGCCCGACAACTTGACGATACGCTGCCAGACTTCGGCATTGTCGGCGCGCAGGCCGCCGCCGATGATGACGAGCGTGCCCTGCGGCGCGCTGCCGATGGCGCTGCCGCCGGGCGCCGCCACGGCAGGGAAGCTGCACAATGCCAGCGCGAACAGCAGCGCGGCGCAAAATTTCTGATACAGGCTTGCGGGTGATTTCATGGTGCCTTTCAAATGCAAAGAAAGTGGCGCGCACTTGCTGACACAGGCACGCGCCATTGCTGCCGATACTGCTGCTTGCAATCCAACTCCATCGAACTACGATATTACCCGCTGCGTGTGACAGCGGTATTGCGGCATCTCCTGTTTTGGCGATTTTTACCTGAAAGTGTAGCTGGCACTGGCGTAGAAGCGCCGCCCACGCGGGTCAGTATAGGTAGGGTCATAGCCGGACAGGAAAAAAAACGCCTGGTTCGAGTACGGCGGACTGGTATTGAACAGATTCTGTATGCCTGCGCGCAGCTTGAACTGCTTGCTGACTGCATACGCGCCCGACATGTCCCACAGCGTGTACGCCTTCACGCGGTTCGGCTTGACCACGCTGCCGTCGTCCGTGTTGATGGCCGAGTTCTGGTCATCGTAGCCGCTCGAATACGTATTCGACAGGCTGGCCGAATACGGGCCGTCGTCCCAGTCGAGCGTGATCGTGTGGCGCCAGCGCTGCACCACGCCGTCCGTGACGAATTTATTGAGATTGCTGACAAAGGTATCGCCAGGGCTGGTCTGGATTTTCGAATCGAGCACATAGGTGCCGCTCAGGTGGCCGCCGAAACGCCCCCAGGCCGTTTTTACGCCATGCAGGTCGGCCGTGATATCGATACCCGAAGCTTTTTGCGCGCCGCGGTTCTCCTTGCGCAGCTCGATGTAGTCGATTTCATTGTCATCGTTGCGATGCACGAGATCACCGTATTTGGTCAGGTTGCCCAGGATGATGTCGTCGCCGATTTCACTGATCAGGTCCGTGCGCTTGATGTTCCAGTAGTCGGCACTGAAGGTCCAGTGCTGACTCGGTTCGAGCACCACGCCGGCCGTGAACTGGCGGCTGCGCTCCGGTTTCAGCTTGTCGTTGCTGTAGCGTCGTGTGTCCCAGTTTTGCGCGCATCGCGTGTAATCGTAATCGATAGATGCGCAATACACCGGATCAGGCAGGGTCGCCGTACTGCTGTAAACGGTGGGACGGTGTAACTCGGACATGGAAGGCGCGCGGAAGCCCTTGCCGGCAGACGCACGCAGCAGCACCTGCTTGCTGGGCATATAGGTAAGCCCGATCTTGGGGCTGAGGGCACCGCCCACCTGCTGGTAGTGATCGTAGCGGCCCGACAGCTGCGCCTGCCATTGCCGGGTAAACGGCAGTAGCAGCTCGCTGTAAATGGCTTGCACGTTGCGGCTGTCGCTGGTGGGCTTACCGCCTTCGGGAGCATCATCGTTATTGATGTTATCACTCATCAACAGTTCGGAAGGACGGAAGTTCGTGCGTTCGCGCCGCACTTCGCCACCCACGGCCAGCGCCATATCGCCGCCGCCCAAGGCAATCAAGGCGCGCGACACCTTGAAATCCAAGGCATCCATGGTGCCACGCGCATGACGCACTTCATCATTCACCTGAAGGCTATCAATCAGCGCCTTGCCTTCGACTCCCGAAGGGCCAAAGGGATTAATAAGGCCATCGGCGATACCCTTCTTGAGCTCTTTATACAGCAGGTACCCATGCGTATCTCTGTCGCGTACAGTATTCACACTATGGTTGATACCTATATCGTAATCCCAACCCGCCGCGGTACCGGTCGCCCCCACCACGATACGTTGACTTTCGCTGGTCAGCTCGCTGGTACGCATTCCACCTTCGTTCAGTCGGATACGTAATTCCAGCTCTGTGTCGATCGGCTTGCCATCCTCATCGATAGCTGTGAAGAGGCCGGAACCCGCCAATTGCGGAATCCGGCTCGCATCGATATAGGCTTTCACGCGCGCGGAAGAGCCCACATAATAGGTACGCGATCGACTCAAGGCTACCTCCGCATATAGCTGATGGTCGGAGTTCAGTTTCAACACTCCACGCGTAAGGAAATTCTGCTTGTCGGATTTCGGATACAGCTCTGTATCGCCCATGTAATCATAGGTGCACGCGTCAATGCCACCGGTACCATTAGGTAAGTGCAGGTTGGCCGGTGGATTGCAGCCGGGAGCACCAGTATTGATAGTACCCTTGGAAATTGGCCGTCCGTTCAGCGGAAATCCCTTGAGCACGTCAAACTGCTCATCAGACAGTATGATGTTCGCAGGGCTTGTATAGCCGGACAAGAGGTGGCCAAGGCGTTCCGGCACCTGCAGGTTCGGAATGAACTTTCGCTGCGAAGAGGTGAGGCGGTCGGTTTTTTGCAGATCGACCACGGCAAAGATATTGTAACCATCGGCCGCCAGGTCGCCGGTGCCGGCCGTGATGCTGGCCGTGCGCTTGCCGGCACCGCCTTCCTGGGTGCCGCTGCCGTAGGCGTTCAGTTCCACGCCCTGGTAATCCTTGCGTGTAATAAAATTGATGACGCCGCCGATGGCGTCCGTGCCGTACAGGGCCGACGCGCCGTCGAGCAGCACTTCCACGCGCTGCAACGCGGCGGCAGGGATGTTATTCAGGTCCACGCCGGCATCGTCGCCGGGCGAGGCGAAGTTGGCCATGCGCCGGCCGTTGAGCAGCACCAGCGTGGATGAAGTGCCGACGCCACGCAGGTTGGCGCTGTTGAAGCCGCGCTGGTCGCCGCCCACGTTGATGCTGGCACCATCGGTCAAGCCGCCCACGTTGGCCGACACGCGCGCCATCAGCTCGGCCGCCGTCGTTACCCCCGCCTTCTCGATGTCGGCGCGCGTGATGATCTGCACGGGCAGCGCCGTCTCCGACTCCAGCCGCTTGATGGCCGACCCCGTGATTTCCACGCGCTGCAATTTGGACGGTGCGGCTCCCCCATCCGGCCCCTGCTCCTGCGCCAGCGCCCCGCTGCCCAGCATGCCCAGCGCCGCCGAGACGCTCAATCCCCCTGCTGCCAGGCGCACGGCATGCGCCAATATCGATACACGTGGCGGCATGCGAATGCCGTCCTGTTTTTCTGTTTGCATGCCAACTCTCCCGGATGGTGTTAACCCTGATTCTTATAATGACTGCTTTTTATGTACTGCCTTGCGCTGCTTGACTGCTGTTTTTCGCGCACCCTGCACACCATGCTCGCCGCCATACAGGTAGGCGGCAATCACCTCGCTCAGGCGGGCGGCTTTTTCAACGTTGTCCTTGTTCGACACCATCAGCGCCACAGCCAGCGCCTCAATCATGGCCAGTGCCGCGCTGGCGCTGCTGGGCAGGACCGGATGCGTGCTTTGCGCGTACAGCGCATGATCGGCCAGTTCGGCCAGGGGCGAGGCGGGAGAGTCGGTGAGCGCGACGATGCGGGCGCCGCGGTCGCGCGCGAAGCTGGCCAGGCCAATACAGTCGAGCGTATAGCGGGGGAAGGAAATCACCACCAGCACGTCGCTCGCCGTCAGGTTGACCAGGTGTCCCGCCGCCACTTCCGAGCCGCCGATGCCCACCACTTCGACGACATGCGGGCAAAACGGCTGCAAGTGCTGTACCAGCATGCCGGCCAGGTTGGCTGACAGGCCAAAGCCCATCACATACACTACCTGGGCGAGCGTCAGATGGCGCACCACGGCATGCATGTCCGGCAGCGCCAGCGCGCCAGAAGTGGCGGCGATATTCGCCGCGGCATATTCGAGGCTTTCCGTGACGGGCGATGTGGCGCGCGCGCGTCGTTCTATCGTATGGCGCAGTTTGTCGACCGGCTGCAGCAATGCCTGCAGGGTTTCCGCCATGGCGCCGCGCATGGCCGAATAATTCTTCTGACCTATGTCGCGCGCGAAGCGGCTGATGGTGGCTGTCGAGACGCGGCAGCTGTCGGCCAGTTCCTCGATACCGAGCGCGATAACGCGCATCTGGTTGCGCAGCAGGTAGTCCGCGATCTGGCGCTGCGAAGTCGACCCGGTTGCCAGCACATGCATCAGTGCCTGCCCCAGCGGCGATTGCGCAAACGCCGCATCGGGCGACGACAGCGCGATAACCTGCGGCGTGCGCGGCGTGCGCGGCGTGCGCGGCGTGCGCGGCGTGCGGGTACTGCTGCGGGCAGGACTGGCGGATGATTTCATGTCAGTAGCGGCCTGTGCTGGTCATGTGCGGCGGATCGGTGTGTGTCGGCGCAAAAAATCAGCGCTTGAACTTACTTTACGCATATCAAAAAGAAAACTCAACAACTTTTTGTAAATGCATTTTCATTGATTTACTTCGTGAAAACAATGCGACATAATTGACCGAAACCCATCAACCATGCACCTTTCCGGGGCACCCATCATGCACGTACAACAGCATCCGATCTCCACGCCCCAGGCCAGCGTCTCCTCCCAATTGAGCAGCTTTCACTTCGGCACTGCGGCCGCCACCAGCCGCAGCGGCAAGAAGGTGTACATCCAGGCGGCGCTGCACGCGGACGAGGTGCCGGGCATGCTGGTGTCGCAATTTTTGCGCCGCGAACTGCTGGCGCTGGAAGCGGCCGGCAAGGTGCACGGCGAAATCATCCTGGTGCCGGCCGCCAACCCGATCGGCCTGGCGCAAGCCATCCATGGCGCGCCGTTCGGCCGCTTCGACCTGACCACCGGCATCAACTTCAACCGCGCCTACCGCCACGTGGCCGACGAATTGAAAACCACGCTCGATGGTCAGCTGGGACAGGATGCCAAGGCCAACGTGGCGCTGATACGCGCGCATGCGCGCGCCGCCGTCGCCGCCTGGCGGCCGGGCACGGATGCAGAAATGCTGAAAAAAACCCTGCTGGGCATGGCCATCGACGCCGACATCGTGCTCGACCTGCATTGCGACAACGAGGCGGCCCTGCATATCTATACGGGCACGCCGCTGGCGGCGCAGATCGCGCCCCTGTCCGCCCTGCTGGGCGCGCGCGCCGTGCTGCTGGAGCTGGCCGCCGGCGAAGAGCCATTCGACGAAGCCTGCAGCCGCCTGTGGTGGGACCTCGACAACCACTTCGGCGGCCGCTATCCGATTCCCGCCGCCTGCCTGTCGACCACCGTCGAACTGCGCGGCGAAGTGGAGGTGAGCTACGCCCTGGCCGAACGCGACGCCGCCGCCCTGCTGCGCTTTCTCGCCATCGAGGGCGTGCTGGAGATCGCCGGCGCCGGCGACGACCTGCCCGCGCCGCAATGTACGCCAACGCCGCTGGCGGGCGTGGAACCGATTCTCGCGCCGCATCACGGCGTGCTGGTCTACCTGCGGGAAATGGGCGACGTGCTGGCCGCAGGCGACGCGGTGGCCGACCTGATCGACCCCGTCAGCGGCGAGACGACGACCTTGCGCTGCACCGTCGCCGGTGTCTTTTTTGCGCGCAGCGCCCACCGCCACGTCCTGCGCGGCATGAACGTCGGCAAGGTCGCAGGCAGCATCGCCTTCCGCGGCGGCAGCCTGTTGAGCCAATAAATGTCACAAAAAAGCGCCATGAGAACATTCAAGCTCCCCAATACCTTCGTCCTGCTGTGCGCCATCCTGGCCATGATCGCCCTGGCGACCTGGCTGGTGCCGGGCGGGAAATTCGACACCCAGCTGGTCAACGGCAAGCAGTTGATCATCCCCGGCACGTTTCATTACGTAGCCAACAAGCCGCAGGGGCTGGCCGCACTGATGATGGCGCCCATCAAGGGCTTCGTCGACGCCAGCCTGATCATCGGCTTCGTGCTGATCGTCGGCGGCGCCTTCGCCGTGCTGCAAAAGACGGAAGCCTTCGATTCGCTGATCAAGGCCATCGCCAAGGCCCATACCAGTTCGCGCTTCGTGCGCGCCGCCATCATCCCCGTCTTTTTCACCATGTTTTCGCTGGGCGGCGCCACCTTCGGCATGAACGAAGAAGCCATTCCCTTCATCCTGATCTTCGTGCCGCTGGCACTGGCCCTGGGCTATGACACCATCACGGGCGTGTCGATTCCCTTCATCGGCTCGCAGGTGGGCTTTTCCGCCGCCTTTTTAAATCCGTTCAACGTCGGCATCGCGCAGGGCATCGCCGGGGTGCCGATCTTTTCCGGCATCGGCTACCGCCTGATCGTGTGGGCCATCGCCACGGCGGTCAGCATCGTGTTCTTGATGTGGTACGCGGCGCGCATCAAGCGCCATCCGGAAAAAAGCCCGACCTACCTGCTCGACATCGAAAAGCGCAGCGAACATTCGATGGACCTGGACAGCTTTGCCGGCATGACGCGCACGCACCGCGCCGTGCTGTGGATCTTCATGGCGACCTTGCTGACGATGGTCGTCGGCGTCGTCAAGTATGATTGGTTCATCGATGAAATCGCCGCCCTGTTCCTGGTGATGGCCATCATCGTCGGCCTGGTCGGCCGGCTCGACATGGACAGCCTGGTCGCGTCCTTCGTGCAGGGCGCGCGCGACATGGTCAGCGTGGCGCTGGTCATCGCGCTGGCGCGCGGCACCATGATCCTGGCGCGCGATGCGCAGATCATCGACACCATACTGCATGCATTGACGCCCCTGGTGGCGTCGTCAAGCCCCGTCTTCGCCGCGCAAAAAATGTTCTTCATGCAGTCGGTGATCAACTTCTTCATCCATTCGGGCAGCGGCCAGGCGGCGCTGACCATGCCCATCATGGCGCCGCTGGCCGACCTGGTGGGCGTGACGCGCCAGACGGCCATCCTGGCCTTCCAGTTCGGTGAATTCACCACGCCGATGATCCCCACCTCCGGCATCACCGTCGGCGTGCTGGCGCTGGCGCGCGTGCCGTGGATTACCTGGGCCAAGTGGATGATCCCGCTGCAGTTGATCTACCTGGTGCTCGCGCTGCTGCTCTTGATTCCGCCCTGCCTGATGCACTGGCAGTGAGCGCCAGCCAGGCGGCTCAAACAATCAACGCTGGTAGATGCCCGGCACATACCGCTCCATCAGCGTCTCCGGCCTGAGCGGCGCCGTAAAGCCGTAGCGCGCATACAAATCATGCGCCGTGCTGGTGGCCAGCATGAAACGGCGCAAGCCCTGCAAGCCGGGATGCGCCATCACGGCCTCCATCAGGCGCTGGCTGTAGCCGCGGCCGCGGTATTCTTCCAGCACATACACGTCGACCAGATAGGCAAACGTGGCGTAGTCGGTGACCACGCGGGCGAACGCCACCTGACGGCCGTCCAGCGTGCCGCCAAAGCAGAGCGAATGGTCGATCGCGCGCTGTACGGTAGCCAGCGGGATGCCAATGGCCCATGTCGATTGCGTGCTGAGAAAATGGTGAATGGCTGGAACGTCGAGTTCCGCCTTGTCGGTGCTGATCATCAAATGTGACATCGCGCTGGCCCTGCTATCGTTGAAAAACACGATCATCGGCCTTTTTGCTGCGGCTGTCACCAGGGCTGGATAGAACCGGGGGCGCCGCCCGTTCTGCCTGTCCGTGATGCGGTGTTGCTGTTTGCTGCCGATGCTTCTTGTACTGCCGGCAATGCCATTGCCGCGCTTACAGGGCGGCTTTCTCTTCGGCGCTCAAGCGCTTGGCGCTGACGTACACGGTGTGCATGGTGGCTTGATCGGCGCTGGCGACGATGGGGGCGGGCGCGGCGCGGAACTTCGGCACGGCGGCGGTGGCCAGGCTGGTGGCGGCGGCGACGGCGATGATGGCAACGAAGATGGCTTCCATGTTTTTAGCGATGTTCATGATGGTGTCCTTTGAGTGGCTGGTTGTGTGCTGCGATGATTGAACTGTAGGCCGATCCCCCCTGAACTGCCATCGGATTGCGACCAAACGCACGATTCGCGGGACAGAATACAAAAAGCCCGGATGAAACGCGCGACAGGCCATCGGCGGGGCATTTGAGGCTTGCCAGCCCCATTCCTGGCCATTTCAGCGCCGTGCAAGCCCCTAAAAGCCCTACCGCAGGCCAACCTTGTTTATAATCGCCTTACACTAAAGGACTTCTTTCATGACTGATCAATTCTCCAAAAAGGGCGAAGCCTGGTCGGCCCGGTTTTCCGAACCGGTCTCGGACCTCGTCAAGCGCTACACAGCTTCTGTATTTTTTGACAAGCGCCTGGCGCTGTTCGACATTGAAGGTTCGCTGGCCCATGCGGAAATGCTGCATGCGCAAGCCATCATCAGCCCGGCCGACTACGCGGAAATCCAGCGCGGCATGGCGCAAATCTCGCAGGAAATCGCCGCCGGCCAGTTCGAATGGCTGCTGGACCTGGAAGATGTCCACCTGAATATCGAAAAGCGCCTGACCGAACTGGTAGGCGATGCGGGCAAGCGCCTGCACACGGGCCGTTCGCGCAACGACCAGGTGGCCACCGACATCCGCCTGTACGTGCGTTCCGCCATCGACGACATTAGCGCCCTGCTGGCGACGTTGCGCAGCGCGCTGACGGACCTGGCCGAGCAGCATGCCGACACCATCATGCCGGGCTTCACCCACATGCAGGTGGCCCAGCCGATCACCTTCGGCCACCACATGCTGGCGTATGTCGAAATGTTCGGCCGCGACGCCGAGCGCATGGCCGACTGCCGCAAGCGCGTCAACCGCCTGCCGCTGGGCGCCGCCGCCCTGGCCGGCACCACCTTCCCCATCGACCGCCTGCGCGTGGCAAAAACGCTGGGCTTTGACGACGTGTGCCACAACTCGCTCGACGCCGTCTCGGACCGCGATTTCGCCATCGAATTTTGCGCCGCCTCCGCCGTGCTGATGATGCACGTGTCGCGCATGGCCGAAGAACTGGTAATCTGGATGAGCCCGCGCATCGGCTTCATCGACATCGCCGACCGCTTCTGCACCGGCTCGTCGATCATGCCGCAAAAGAAGAACCCCGACGTGCCGGAACTGGCGCGTGGCAAGACGGGCCGCGTGTATGGCCACCTGATTGGCCTCTTGACCCTGATGAAAGGCCAGCCGCTGGCCTACAACAAGGACAACCAGGAAGACAAGGAACCGCTGTTCGACACGGTCGACACCGTCATCGACACCTTGCGCATCTTCGCCGACATGGCCGGCGGCATCACGGTGAAACCGGAAGCGATGCGCGCAGCGGCCCTGCAAGGCTACGCCACGGCGACCGACCTGGCCGACTATCTGGTCAAGAAAGGCTTGCCATTCCGCGACGCCCATGAAGCGGTGGCCCTGGCCGTACGCGCCTGCGTCGACGCCGGTTGCGACCTGGCCGACCTGTCGCTGGAGCAGCTGCGCGCCTTCTCGCCGCTGACCGGCGAAGACGTATTCGAGGTGCTGACGCTGGAAGGCTCCGTTGCCGCGCGCGACCACGTGGGCGGCACCGCGCCACGCCAGGTACGCGAAGCGATCGCCCGCGTGCGTACGCAGCTGGAAAAATAAACCGCGCTTGTGCGCTCAAGCGCCCCGCTGCAGCGATGCAGCGGGGCGTTTTTCATTGCGCGACGATTTTCGACAATCCAGAAAAGGCAGCGCCCGGGCTCAACCCGAAAGGCGCGAACTGATATCATGCCCGCATTCCCCATTCAGCATTCGAGCAAAGGAGCAGGCATGAGCATAGGCATAGGTGGCACTTCCATCGAACAGGCATTGGCATCGCTGTCGGACATGACGGACGGCATGGTCGCCATCGGCAAGGACGAACATGCGCAACGCATCGCCAAGGCGCAGGACTTCATGCGCGCACAGGGCCTCGCCGCCATCTACCTGAACGCGGGCGCCAACCTCACCTATTTCACGGGCACCAAATGGTATGCCAGCGAACGCATGGTGGGCGCCATCCTGCCGGCCAGCGGCGACATCGAGTACATTGCGCCCGCCTTCGAGGAAAGCACCCTGACGGGTTTCATGCTCATCGCAGGCAAGGTCAATTGTTGGGAAGAGCATGAAAGCCCGTACCAGCTGTTCGTCGACGTGCTGGCGCGCATGGGGATAGCCCAGGATGCGGCTGCGCCGCCGCGCGTGGGCATCTGCGAAAGCGCCGCCTTCTTCATCTACGATGGCATCAAACCGCTGGCGCCCGGCTACGCGCTGGAAAACGCGCGCGCCGTCACGGCGTACTGCCGCAGCCGCAAGTCCGAGGCAGAAATCGCCCTGATGCAGCGCGTGATGGACATGACCCTGGCCGTGCACGTGGCCACGGCCAGCATGCTGTACGAAGGCATCACGACGGTGGAAGTGGAAGAATTCATCCAGCGCGCGCACCGCAAGGTAGGCGCGCCCCGCTCGTACTTCTGCATCGTGCTGTTCGGCGAGGCGACCGCCTATCCGCACGGCGTGAATTACGTGCAGACCCTGAAGGCGGGCGACACGGTGCTGATCGACACGGGTTGCCAGGTGATGAACTACATCTCCGACATCACGCGCACCTATGTGTTTGGTGCCATCAGCGCGCGCCAGCGCAGCGTGTGGAACAGCGAAAAGGCGGCCCAGGCAGCCGCATTCGCCGCCGCCCAACTGGGCGTACCGTGCGGCGACGTGGACCGCGCAGCCCGCGTCTCGCTGGAAGCGGACGGCTTTGGCCCCGGCTACAAGCTGCCCGGCCTGCCGCACCGCACGGGCCACGGCATCGGCCTCGATATCCACGAATGGCCTTACCTGGTGGGCAACGACACGACGCCGCTCGACGTCGGCATGTGCTTCTCGAACGAGCCGATGATCTGCATCCCCGGCGAATTCGGCATCCGCCACGAAGACCATTTTTACATGACGGAAAACGGTCCGCGCTGGTTCACGCAGCCGGCGCACAGCATCGACGATCCGTTCGGCTTGCGCGCGTAAGCCGGTGCTCCTGTGTTGGATTACGCTGCGCTAATCCAACCTACGTCTTCGCCAACGCCAACCGCCGTGGCACGGGCATGCTGGACAAACCGCCCTGCGCCAGCTTGAACACGGCCAGCGCCGTACCCAGTTGCACGGCCTGTTCCTGCAACGATTCGGCCGCCGCCGACGCTTCTTCCACCAGCGCGGAATTTTGCTGCGTCATTTGATCCATGCTGCCGATAGCCACGCCGATGTCGCCGATGCCGGCGCTTTGTGCCTGGCTGGCGGCGCTGATCTCGGCCATGATGTCGGCCACTTTTTTCACGGAATCGACGATCTGGCCCATGGTCAGACCCGCTTCGTCAACCAGCTTCGAACCGATATTCACCTTGGCTACCGAATCGCCGATCAATTGTTTGATCTCGCGCGCCGCTGCCGCACTGCGCTGCGCCAGGTTGCGCACTTCAGATGCCACCACGGCAAAGCCACGCCCTTGTTCACCGGCGCGTGCCGCTTCCACGGCTGCATTCAAGGCCAGAATGTTCGTCTGGAAGGCGATACCGTCGATGACACCGATAATGTCGACGATGCGTTTCGATGCATCGTTGATCTCTCCCATGGTGGTCACCACCTGGCTGACCACCTGCCCGCCCTTCACGGCAACGGAGGAGGCCGACACCACCAGTTCATGCGCCTGGCCCGCGTTGGCGGCGTTGTCGCGCACGGTACTTGTGAGGCTGTCCATGCTGCGCGCCGTCTGATCCAGGCTTCCCGCCTGCGATTCCGTGCGCGCGGCCAGGTCCGCATTGCCCTGGGCGATTTCGGCACTGGCAACCTGGATGGTTTCGGCCGACGACTTGATATCGGAGACCATGCCGCCAAGCTTGGCGCGCATGTCCTTCAGCGCCGCCAGCAGGCTTGCCTGGTCGCCTGCTTCGGTCTCGATGTGCATCGAGAGATCGCCATCGGCCACGGCGCGCGCGATCTGGCGCGCATATTCGGGTTCGCCGCCCAGCTGCTGCCAGATGGCGCGCACGACGAAGTGCGACACGGCCACCAGGCAGACGATGACGGCCAGCGCCACGGCGATGCTGGTATTGAGCGCATTGCGCACATTGGCCGCGCTGCGTTCTATGCCCTGCTTGAACTGCGCTTGCGCCTGTTCATTGGTCTTTGCCAGGTCGGCATTGAGTACCGCCAGCGCCCCCTGCATGCGCGCCACGGTCGCTTGCGGGTCGCCCTCTTCCATTTCCAGCATGATGCGCGCCGCGCTCAGGGCCGGCGCATAGTAGGCATCGAATTCCCTGGCCAGCCGCTGACCCTGTTCGCGCTGCCCGGGGATCGCCGCAAAGTCGCCCAGCCTGGCGCGCAGCTTGGTGGCCTGGCCGCCGACTTGTCCGATGCGTTCCTTGTCGCCTTCGCTGACGGCATCGCGGAGGGCGTCGCCGACGGCGGCCACGTCCAGGGTCAGCGACTTGGCCATGTCAAGCACGGGATAGTCGGCGCTTTCGGTGGCGTGGATGGAATTGAGCGCGGCCGTCGACAGATAGGCGCTGACGGCCAGCCCCAGCCCGAAAATCACGGCCGAGACGACAGGCAGCGCCCATATCTTGCGTTTGATGCTCATTGCTGTCTCCTGATGTTGATGAATTATCGGGCCGCCGCATGGCGCGCAGCCCGAATCGGCTTTATGGCGCCGTCAGCACCACTTTGACGGTGCCGTCGACGGCACTCTTTTCGATATAGCCGATGGCTTTCGGATCGGCCGCCACGGCCTTCTTCACGTCGGCGCTATTGGCCACTTCCTTCGGCAAGGTGGCCTTGCCCGTGAAAACCAGCTTGGACCACAGGGCCTTCGCTTGCGACGGTTCCTTGTCCGTCACCTTCTTGTAGAACTCGGCGCGCACGGGGGCACTTTCCGGCTGGTCGATCGGCGTCATGGCCGTCGATTTACCGAGGAAGAATTGCGCCACCTGTTCATTCGTCATCGCGCCCGCAGCGCTTTTTGGATTGACCACCACGACCACTTCGGCAATGGCGGGAACACAGGTCGACAGCGCCAGCAAGGCAGCCGCAATAATGTAGGGTTTCATGCGGCGCTCCTCAGAAAACGAAATCGATGGCGGCGGCAGCCACCGTGACGGGACCATGGAAGCCCGGCGTGGCTTGCACGAACAGACCCGGTCCATTCTTCGGCTTGATGCGGTCGATCTGCACCTTCAGGGCAGCCGAACGGTGGAAGTCCCAGCGCACGCCTATGCTGTCCGTCGATTGCTCGAGCTGGTTGCGCATGGTGGCCAGGGTCTCGACGCCGGCCGACAGGGCGCGCAGGGTCGGTGTGCAGGCGGCCGGATAGCCGGCAGGGCAGGATGCGGGCACGGTGTTGTTCACGCGGCCATCGGCCTTCAGGCTGGCGTGGCTGTAGTAGGGCAGGAAGGCGCCGATGCGGTAGCCGCCCATCACGTACCACGAGGTGCTGTCGCTGACATAGCTGTCCGTCTTGCGCTTCGCATATTCGGACTGCAGCAGCACGTTGTTCCAGTCCAGCCCCAGGCCCACGGAAGTGAACGACGCCTTCTTGTTCTTGACTTCCAGCGCATCGGCCAGGACGCCCAACTGGGCGATCCGGTAGCCGCTGCCGGCCGCGCGCAAGCCGCCCATCAGCGTGTTCAGGCTCGGCGAATCGTTGATCGTCAGCCTGGTCTCGGCACGGCCGAGGCGCACGGTGACGGGGCCATGTTCGGCCACCACGTTGAGGGCGACGATAGACTTGCCTTCCACCTGCACGGTCGAAGCGGGCCCCGTAGCCAGGGTGGCCTTGGTACGACCCAGCGCCAGCTGCGTGGTGATGCTGGTATCGCCCGCGCTGAACTGGTAGGTGCCGTCGATGCCGTCGATGCTGTTCAGCGGCACCTGCGAATACATTTCGCCTGGTGGGCGCAGCATGGTGTTGGCATAGCCGACGTTGCGGTAATCGGAAATCATGAAGACAGGCAGACCCATACGGCCGACGCGCACGCTGAAGCTGTCCGACACCTTGGCCTTGGCGAAGGCCCAGGCCAGTTCGGCGCCGACATCATCCTCGCCATCCTTGCGCGCCAGGCCCTGCACGGTAGCCGACAGCCACGGGGTGACGGTGACATTGGCCTGCAAGCCCAGGTTGGAATCGACGCCCGTGCGGGCGGTGCGGCCCGCGCCGGCAGCCTGGTTCGGGCGCGCGAACTGCGCGCTGTCGGTATCGGCCATGGTCAGGGCGGCCGTTCCGTAACCGCTGATCTTGACGGCGGGGCCAGCGGTCTCTTCGGCGTAGGCATGGCTGACGGCCAGGGGCATGGCCAGCAGGAAAATCAGGACGTGTTTATTCATAGTAATTAAATACCCGTAGCGGTGAACATTAATCGTGGAATGGGACTCGCAGTCGATGGCTCACCGGCCGTAAAAGGCCGGGTCCGTTTTTTTCGCGCCGCCATCGCCTTGGGCGTCATGGCGTGTGACCAGTGAGTAAAACCATGCTACAGAGAAAAGGTTTTACGTTGGAAAGTTTTCTTGAGGCAACGAGAGAATTCACCCCTTTTCATGAAAAAAACGCGCGTTCTAGAGGGGTTTATCTAAATAGCACGCCATGCAAAACCACACTTAGCCTATATTTTTCATACACTTATGGATAATTCAAGAGGAAAAGAATCCGGATAAAAAAAGCGCCGCCCACGCAAAAAATCGCGGGCGGCGCCGATGTAGACATTCTTGCCGGGAAAGCTTATTCGCGCTTCGACACCAGGGTCAGGATGTCATAACTGGCCACCAGTTCCTCGTTCTGGTTGGTCACCTGCACGTCCCATGCGACCACGCCCTGGCCTACGCCAAACACATCCTTGCGGTTGCGGTCGACCTTGCGCTTGCACGTCAGGCGCGCGCGGATGGTGTCGCCGATGGCGACGGGGGCGACGAAGCGCAGGTTGTCCAGGCCATAGTTGGCCAGCACGGGACCGACGCCGGGCGAGACGAACAGGCCGGCGGCGGCCGACAGTACGAAGTAGCCGTGGGCGATGCGCTTGCCGAATTGCGATTCCTTCGCGGCGATTTCGTCGAAGTGCATGTAGAAGAAATCGCCCGAGATGCCGCCGAAGGCGACGATGTCGGCCTCGCTGACCGTGCGGCGGTGCGTGAGCAGCGAGTCGCCCGTCTTCAAGTCCTCGAAGTGCTTGCGGAACGGGTGGATCGGGCTTTCGTTGACGTCCGCGCCGCGCACGTATTCGCCGGTGATGGCCGCCAGCATGGTCGGCGAGCCTTGCACGGCCGCCCGTTGCAAGTAGTGGCGCACGGCGCGCACGCCGCCCAGTTCCTCGCCGCCGCCCGCGCGGCCAGGGCCGCCATGCTTCAGCTGCGGCAGGGGCGAGCCGTGGCCCGTCGAATCGACGGAAGCGACGCGCTCAAGCACATGTACGCGGCCATGCGTGGCCGCCACTTGCGGCACCACGCGCGCGGCGATCTTCGGATCGCGCGTCACCAGGGTGCTCACCAGGCTGCCCTTGCCGCGCGCGGCCAGGGCCAGCGCTTCGTCGATGTCCTTGTAGCCCATCATGGTGCTGACGGGGCCGAACGCTTCCACGTCATGCACGGCATCGTTGCCGAAGGCGTCGCGGCACATCAGCAAGGTCGGCGAGAAGAAGCTGCCATCCGAAGCGCCCTCGCCGAGCGGATTGAATCCGTCGGCCGCGCCGAACACCACTTCGTTCCCCTGCGACAGCGTGGCGACACGCTCGGCCACGTCATTCTGCTGCTCTTTCGAGGCCAGCGCACCCATGCGCACGCCGTCGATGGACGGATCGCCCACCACCACCTTGGCCAGGCGCTCGCGCAGGCGCGTGCCGACGGCGTCCATCAGGTGCTCGGGCACGATAATGCGGCGGATGGCCGTGCACTTCTGGCCCGACTTGCCCGTCATTTCGCGCACGACTTCCTTGACGAACAGGTCGAATTCCACGTCGTCGGGCGTGACGTCCGGCGCCAGGATGGCGCAATTGAGCGAATCGGCTTCGCCGTTGAACGGCACGGACTGGGCGATCAGATTCGGGTTCGTGCGCAGCTTGGCGGCCGTGGCGGCGGACCCCGTGAAGGTAACGAAATCCTGGCCATTCAGGCGGTCCAGCAAGTCGCCCGTGGAACCGATCACCAGCTGCAGACTGCCGGCCGGCAGCAAGCCCGATTCATGCATCATGCGCACGACGGCCTGCGTCAGATAGCTCGTCGCCGTGGCCGGCTTGGCGATGCAGGGCATGGCCGCCAGGAAACTGGGCGCGAATTTTTCCAGCAAGCCCCATATAGGAAAGTTGAAGGCGTTGATGTGCACGGCCAGGCCGCCGCGCGGCACCAGGATATGCGTGCCGGCGAAACCGCCCTTCTTGCCCAGCGCGATGGCCGGTCCTTCGTGCAGGACGTTCGACGACGGCAGCTCGTTGCTACCCATGCTGGCGTAGGCGAACAGGGTGCCCGTGCCGCCTTCGATATCGACCCAGCTGTCGGCGCGCGTGGCGCCCGACAGGTGCGAGATCGCATACAGTTCTTCCTTGCGCTCGACCAGGTACAGGGCCAGCGCCTTCAGGCGCGCGGCGCGCTGCTGGAAATCCAGCGCCATCAGGCCAGGCACGCCCGTCTTGCGCGCATATGTGACGGCTTCGTCGAAGTCGATCTTTTCCGCGTGCGTATGATAGATGACGCGGTTGTTCAAGGCGCTGTGCAGGGGCACGGCGGCGCTTTCGCCCAGCCAGCGGCCGGCGATCAGGCTTTGCAGGGTGGATATGTGAGCCATGTGGTTTCTCCGTAAAACGAGGGTGTTGGTGACGTTGGTGGTGTCGGATGACGCGAGGCGCAGCCCCGCTGATCCGACCTACGCTCATATGGTTTATTGCGCGGCGGCGTTCTTGTGCAAATGCAGCGGCAAGGCCGATTCGAAATTGAGGCGCTGGCGGTTCGCCTCGACTTGCGTCAGGGCTTCCACCTCGCGCATCGTCTGCATCGAGCGCACGGCCAGTTCGTGGTACTGGCCCGTGCCCGAGCTTTTCCATTTGATTTCATCGTCGGTCAGCGCGCGGATGATCTTGGCGGGCGTGCCCACGACCATGCTGCGCGGCGCGACGACCATGCCCGCCTTGACGAAACTCATGGCGGCGACGATGGATTCCTCGCCGATGACGGCGTTATCCATCACCACGGCGTTCATGCCGACGAGCGCGTTGCGGCCGATGCGGCAGCCGTGCAGCACGGCGCCATGGCCGATATGGCCGTCGACTTCGACCACCGTGTCGCAGCCGGGGAAGCCATGCATGACGCACGTGTCCTGCAGGTTCGCCCCCTCTTCCAGGATCAATCGGCCGAAGTCGCCGCGGATCGAGGCGAGCGGACCGATATAGCAGCGCGGACCGACGATCACGTCGCCGATCAGCACGGCCGACGGATGCACATAGGCGCTGGGGTGGACGACGGGGGTGACGCCGTTGATTTCGTAGACTTTGACCATACAGACTCCTTACATGCCCAGATAGGCGCTTTGTACCTGCTCGTTATGCAGCAATTCGGGACCGGGACCGGACAATATGATGGCGCCCGTCTCGATCACATAGCCGACGTCGGCAATCGACAGGGCCGCGTGCGCGTTCTGCTCGACGAGGAAGATGGTAATGCCCTGGTCGCGCAGTTCGGCGACGATACGGAAGATTTCCGCGATCAGGAGGGGCGCCAGGCCCATGCTCGGTTCGTCGAGCAACAGCAGTTGAGGGCGGCCCATCAGCGCGCGCGCCATGGCCAGCATCTGCTGCTGTCCACCGGAGAGCGTGCCGGCCAGCAGCAGGCGCTTTTCCTTCAGGATCGGGAACAGGCCGTACATGCGCTCCATGTCGCCCGCCACGTCCTGCGCGGGGCGTGTGAAGGCGCCCAGACGCAGATTGTCTTCCACCGTCATGGGGCCGAACACTTGCCGCCCTTCCGGTACCTGGCAGATGCCGGCGCGCACGCGCTTGTCGGCGCTCATGCGGCTGACGTCCTGGCCGGCGAAGACGATGCTGCCGGCGCTGATCGGCTGCACGCCGGAAATCGCCCGCAGCAAGGTCGTCTTGCCGGCGCCGTTCGCGCCCACCAGCGCCACCAGTTGGCCCTGGCGCACCTGCAGTTCGATGCCGTGCAGGGCCTGGATGCGGCCGTAATGGCTGGTCAGGCCGGCGATATCGAGCACCAGCGGCGCTTGAGGTTTTTCCATCTTCATCATGCCGCCACTCCCAGGTATGCCGCCACCACGTCGGGATTCGCGCGCACTTCGGCGGCGGTCCCTTCGGCCAGCTTCTTGCCATAGTCGAGCACCAGGATATGGTCCGACAGATTCATCACCAGTTTCATGTCATGTTCGACGAGGACCACCGTCACGCCCGATTGCGCCACCTTGCGGATCAGGGCTTCGATCTCGCCCGTCTCCGTGTGGTTCAAGCCCGCGGCGGGTTCATCGAGCAGCAGCACCTTCGGCTTGGCAGCCAGCGCGCGGGCGATCTCCAGGCGTTTCAAGGCGCCATACGACATCTGCCCGGCCTCGTCATCAATATGCCGGCCCACGCCGACAAATTCCATCAGGCCCGCCGCCTCGTCGCGGCAAGCCGCGTCCGCGCGGCGCACGGAAGGCAAACGCAGCATGGAGGCGAACAGGTTCTGGTTCAGGCGAAGGTGCGCGCCCACCATCACATTGTCGATGGCTGTCATGTTCATGCACACCTGCAGGTTCTGGAAGGTGCGGCTCATGCCGCGCCGCGCCAGCGCATCGGGCGACATGGCGGCCACGTTCTCGCCATTGAGCAGGATCTCGCCTCTGGTCGGCGTGTAGACACCGGTGATCAGGTTGAACAGGGTCGTCTTGCCGGCGCCGTTCGGCCCGATCACGGAATGGATATTGCCTTCCTTGACGGTGAAACTGACATCCTGCACCGCATGCACGCCGCCGAAGCTCTTGCTCAGGTTTTTGATCGTCAGCATCTCACGCCTCCTGTGCAGATTGAGGCGGTGCTTTCAGCGTAGCAGAACGCTTGCGCGAACGGCTGGCCAGGCTCGGCACGAGCCCCTTGGGCATGAAGATCATGGTCGCCATCAGGATCACGCCGAACACCACCGTTTCCCAGCCTTCAAAACTGGACAGCAACTGCGGCAGGATCGTCAACAGCGCTGCGCCGATGATGGAACCGAAGATCGACGCCATGCCGCCCACCACCACCATCGTCACCAGCTCGATCGAGTGGAAGAAGCCGGCCAGGTTGGGCGTGATGAAACCGATGTAATGGGCGCTGATGCTGCCCGCGATGCTGGCAATGACGGCCGACAGCACGAACACGCGCACCTTGAAGCGCGTTGTATCGACGCCGACCACGCGGGCCGCCACTTCCGAACCGTGGATGGCCTGCAGCGCGCGGCCGACAGGCGAATCGATCAGGTTCAGGGCCAGCCATGTCACCAGCAAAAGCAGTACCGCGCTCACCAGATACCATGATTTTTCACCGGCGATTTCCAGGCCGGCGACACTGAAGGCGGAGACGCCAATGCCGTCAGGCCCGCCCGTCCATTGCGTCTCGTTGTTGATGACGATGGAAATGATGATGCCCAGGCCCAGGGTCGCCATGGCCAGGGTATGACCTTTCAGTTTCAGCACAGGACGGGCCAGCAGCAGCGCCAGCAGGCCCGTGGCGACGGCGCCGGCGGCCAGGGCGGCCAGCGGCGGCCAGCCATAGTGCGTGGTCAGCACGGCCGACGCATACGCGCCCAGGCCATAGAAGCCCGCGTGACCGAGGCTGATCTGGCCCGTATAGCCCATCAAGAGGTTCAGGCCGATGACGACGATGGCGTTCAGCGCGATGCGGATCGCCACGTCATAGTAAAACGCATTGCTGAGGAACAGGGGCAGCATGGCCAGCACCAGGGCCAGCACCAGCAAGCCGCCATGGCGCGAACGGGTAAGGAAATTCTTCATACACGCTCCGAATTTTTAGCGCCAAACAAGCCTTGCGGCAAGAAGAACAGGATCAATAAAATCAGCACGAACGGCACGGCGTCCTTGTAGGCCGACGAGATGTAGCCGGCCGTCATGGCTTCGGCGATGCCAAGGATCAGGCCTCCGGCAATCGCGCCCGCGCCGCCGCCCAGGCCACCCAATACGGCGGCGACGAAGCCTTTCAGGCCCAGCATGATGCCCGCGTCATAGGACGTGTACGTAATCGGCGCGACGAGAATGCCGCCCGCCGCGCCCAGCAGGGCCGACAGGCCGAACGAGAACAGCAGCACCTTGCGCGTATTGATGCCCACCAGTTGCGCGGCCAGCTTGTTGTGCGAGGTGGCCAGCATGGCCTTGCCCATCAGCGTGCGGCCGAAGAACCAGCCCAGCACCAGCACGATGACGACGGTCACGCCCAGCACCCACAGGCTTTGCGGCAGCAGGCTGGCGCCAAAAAATTCGATCGGCGCGTCACCCGAGAAGGCCGGCAGCGAGTGCGTATCCTTGCCCAGCCAAATTTGCACGAGGCCGCGCAGCACCAGTGAAGCACCGATGGTGATGATCAACAGGGTGATGACCTGCGCGTTTTGCGCCGGTTCAATCACGGTCTTTTCCATCAGCAGGCCAACGATGCCGGTGGCGATGACGGCCAGGATGATGGCCAGCGGCAGCGGCACGCCGGCGGCCGACATCACGGCGGCCAGCATCCCGCCCAGCATGATGAATTCGCCTTGCGCGAAATTGATCACGCCGCTGGTGTTGTAGATGATGGTAAAGCCCAGCGCCGCCAGCGCGTAGGCGGAACCGACCGTCATCCCGGAATACAGAAATTGTAGAAATTGAGCGACTTCCATGGTGTCTCCATTATGTTCGGCGATGCGCGGGCCGCCTTCGAGGGTGGCCTCGCGCAGGTACTCTGGCTTACATCACTTCGACAATTGCCATTCGCCGTTCTTCACTTCCACCATGCGGAACGCCGACAGATCCAGGCCCATGTGATCCTTGGCCGACATGTTGAAGACACCAGTGGTGCCGACAAAACCCTTGGTCTGTTCCAGTGCCGTGCGCACTTTTTCGCGGTCCGTGCCGCCGGCGCGCTTGATGGCGTCCACCGACAGGTTCAGGGCGTCGAGCGCATAGCCGCCAAAGGTCGAAGGATCGATCTTGTAGCGGTCCTTATACGTCTTGTCGTAGCCGACGACGACGGCCTTTTGCGCGTCGCTGTCGGGCAGCATGGCGCCGATCAAGAGGGCAGGTGTCGGCAGGCGCACGCCTTCGGCAGCCTTGCCCGACAGCTTCAGGTATTCGTCCGACGCCACGCCATGCGACTGGTACAGCGGCAGCGCGGCCATGCCCAGCTGGCCGTAGTTCTTGGTCACGACGGCCGGGCCCTGGCCCAGGCCGAACACGAAGACGGCCTGCACACCGGCCGTATTCTTGATCCGCGTGAGCTGCGCAGTGATGTCCGTGTCTTTCGGGCCGTAGGTTTCATCGGCCACCAGGGTGATGCCATATTTGGAAGCGACGATCTGCGACTCCTTACGGCCCGAGGCGCCGAAGCCGCTCGTTTCCGACAGCAGACCCACCTTGCTGATGCCGCGCTTCTTCATGTCCTCGAACACCTTCTCGGCCGCCATGCGGTCCGTATGCGGCGTCTTGAAGACCCATTTCTTGACCGGATCGATGATGACCACGGCGCCCGCCAGCGAGATGAACGGCATGCTGGCGCGGTCCACCAGCGGCGCCATCGCCATCGTCGCGCCCGTGGTGGTGCCGCCGATCAGCACATCAACCTTGTCCGACTCGATCAGGCGCTTGGTAAAACCGTTGGCCTTGGCCGCGTCGCTGCCGTCGTCGTAGTGCACCAGTTCCAGCTTGCGTCCCAGGACGCCGCCGGCCGCATTGATTTTCTCGATATACAGCTGCAGGGTCTTCAGTTCCGGGTCGCCCAGGAAGGCGGCAGGTCCCGTGACGGACAGCACGGAGCCGATCTTGATGTTGTCGGCCGCATACGCGCCCGCGGCAGTCATGGCCAGCACGCCGGCGATCAGGGTTTTCTTGAAGATATTGGCAATCATTGTGGTCTCCACCAGGTTGGCACTACGGTCAATTATGGTTGGCGCTTTTTTGCAAGCCTGCGCCTTTTTTGTTGTTTTACTTTTTATACGCGTTCAATGACGACAGCAATACCCTGCCCCACGCCGATGCACATGGTGCACAGCGCATAGCGCCCGCCCGTGCGTTCCAGCTGGTTCAGCGCGGCCATCACCAGGCGCGCGCCCGATGCGCCCAGCGGATGGCCGATGGCAATCGCCCCGCCATTCGGGTTCACGTGGGACGCATCGTCGGCCAGGCCCAGGTCGCGCGTGACGGCCAGCGCCTGCGCGGCAAACGCTTCATTGAGTTCGATCACGTCCATCTGTTCGATGGTGAGTCCTGTCTGCGCCAGCACCTTGCGCGACGCCGGCGAGGGACCGAAGCCCATGATGCGCGGCGCCAGACCGGCCGTGGCCATGCCCAGCACCTTTGCGCGCGGCGTCAGTTTGTATTTATCCACGGCGGCGGCGGACGCCAGCAAGATCGCGCAGGCGCCGTCGTTCAAGCCCGAGGCGTTGCCGGCCGTGACCGTGCCATCCGCTTTCACCACGCCTTTCAGTTTCGCCAGCATTTCCAGCGAGGTGTCCGGACGCGGATGTTCATCCATCGTCACCATCTTCGGCTCGCCCTTTTTTTGCGGCACGGCGACGGGCACGATTTCGCGATCAAACACGCCGGCCGCGTTGGCGGCGGCCCAGCGCTGCTGGCTGCGCAAGGCCAGCGCGTCCTGGTCGGCGCGGCTGATGCCAAATTCCACAGCCACGTTTTCCGCCGTTTCCGGCATGGTATCGATGCCGTACTGCGCCTTCATCTTGCCGTTCACAAAACGCCAGCCCAGGGTCGTGTCTTCGATTTTTGCCGCGCGCGAAAACGCGCTGTCGGCCTTGCCCATCACGAAAGGTGCGCGCGTCATGCTTTCCACGCCACCGGCGATGATCAGCTCCGCCTCGCCCGCCTTGATGGAGCGGGCCGCCATGCCGACGGCATCCAGGCTGGAGCCGCACAGGCGGTTGATGGTATTGCCCGGCACGGCGGCAGGCAGGCCGGCCAGCAGCGCGGCCATGCGGCCCACGTTGCGGTTGTCCTCGCCCGCCTGGTTGGCGCAGCCGTAGAACACGTCGTCGATGGCGGACCAGTCGACGGAAGGGTTGCGGGCGATCAGCGCGGCGATCGGCAGCGCGCCCAGGTCGTCGGCGCGCACGCTGGAGAGCGCCCCGCCATAGCGTCCGAAGGGGGTGCGCACGGCGTCACAGATAAAGGCTTCGTTCATGTTTGCTTCCTTGTTCTGGCTATCAGGAGAAAATCTTCGGGCGCTGGTCGACCACGCGGCGTGCTTTGCCCGTCAGGGTGCGTTCGATGCCGGCAGCGGCCACCAGGCGCACGCGCGTGCTCACGCCCACGTGCGTCTTGATGCGGTGTTCCAGTTCACGCGCCAGCGCATCCGTTTCGCTGGCCGAGATGGTGGAGGTCAGGTCGATGCGCAGCTCGGCGATGACTTCGAGCTTGTCGAGGTGGCCGTCGCGCGTAACCACCAGCTGGTACTGCGGCGCCAGCTTCGGCATTTTGAGGATCAGCTCTTCGATCTGCGTGGGGAAGACGTTCACGCCGCGGATGATCAGCATGTCATCGGAACGTCCCGTGATCTTGCCAATGCGCCGCATGGAGCGCGAGGTGGGTGGCAGCAAGCGTGTCAGGTCGCGCGTGCGGTAGCGGATGACAGGCAGCGCCTCCTTTGACAGTGAAGTGAAGACCAGTTCGCCCTCTTCGCCGTCGGGCAGCACCTCGCCCGTTTCCGGATCGATGATCTCCGGGTAAAAATGGTCTTCCCAGATGACAGGACCATCCTTGCTCTCGATGCATTCGGAAGCCACGCCAGGCCCCATCACTTCGGACAGGCCGTAGATGTCGACGGCATCGATGCCGGCGCGCGTCTCGATTTCCGAACGCATGGCGTCCGTCCAGGGCTCGGCGCCAAAGATGCCGACCTTCAGCGACGATTCGGCCGGGTCCAGTCCCTGGCGCGTGAATTCCTCGACGATGTTAAGCATGTACGAGGGCGTGACCATGATGATGGACGGCTTGAAATCCTGGATCAGTTGCACCTGCTTTTCCGTCTGTCCGCCGGACATGGGAATGACGGTGCAGCCCAGGCGCTCGGCACCATAATGCGCGCCCAGGCCGCCCGTGAACAGGCCGTAGCCATACGAAATGTGCACCATGTCGCCCGAACGCCCGCCTGCGGCGCGGATCGAGCGCGCCACGACGTTGGCCCAGGTATCGATGTCGTTCTGCGTGTAGCCGACCACCGTGGCCTTGCCCGTCGTGCCGCTGGACGCGTGGATGCGCACCACTTGCTCGCGCGGCACGGCAAACAGGCCGAAAGGGTAATTGTCGCGCAAGACTTTTTTATCGGTGAACGGAAATTTCGCCAGGTCGGACAGCGACTTCAGGTCGTCCGGATGCACGCCCGCTGCGTCAAAAGCTGCCCGGTAATGGGGCACGTTGTCATACGCGTGCTTGAGCGTCCATTTCATGCGTTCGAGCTGCAGCGCCTGCAGTTCATCCTTGCTGGCGCGCTCGATCGGCTCGAGGTCATTCGGGGAAGGGGTGCGTTGGACCATCATTGTCTCCTCTAGTAACACCTGACCAAACCTGCTGCGCGTCGTGATTTGCGGCCTGCGATGCTCACTGTGCCACAGCACAGTTGCGCTTCTCGGCCACAACTCACTTCCGCTCGCGACGGTTTTGTCGAGGCGTTTTTAATCTTAAAAAAAATCTAAAACAGTTCCGGCAGTTCAAGCCTGCTCTTGTATGACTTCACCCGCCACGCGGATCGACTTGCCGCGGAAGAGCGCAATGGCGCGCCCTTCCTGGTTGCTGACCTTGACGTCATAGACGCCGCTCTTGCCGGCCAGCGCCTGCTCGACGGCGTGCGCCGTCAACACGTCGCCTTCACGGCCGGGCGCCAGATAGTCGATGGTGCAGCCGGCGCCGACCGTGTTCATGTTGTAGCTGTTGCAGGCAAAGGCGAAGGCGCTGTCGGCCAGGGCAAAGATGAAACCGCCATGGCAAGTCTGGTGGCCGTTCAGCATGTCGGCGCGCACCGTCATCGTCATGCGCGCATGGCCAGGACCCACGTCGGCCAGGGCGATGCCCATGGCCGCAGTGGCGTTATCGCGCGACAGCATGGAAGCGGCCGCCGCTTCTGCCAAAGCCTGGGCAGCGTGGATATGGTCTTCCTTATGCATGAAACGGTGCTCCATTGGCGAGTTTGCGGCGCAGCAGCGGCGAGACCCGGTAGCGGTCTTCGCCATAGCCTTGCGCCAGGTGGTTCAGCACGGCAACGAT
Organism: Janthinobacterium sp. TND4EL3; assembly: GCF_900156175.1. Lineage (GTDB taxonomy): Bacteria > Pseudomonadota > Gammaproteobacteria > Burkholderiales > Burkholderiaceae_D > Janthinobacterium. The sequence goes on along the minus strand of NZ_FTMV01000002.1, from coordinate 317,339 downwards.
GTGTTGTACGCCGACGGCATCGGCCCAGGCCAGCGGCCCGCGCGGATAATTGACGCCTTTTTGCATGGCGATATCAACGGCATCCGCCGTGCACACGCCCTGGTGGACGGCATCGGCCGCCTCGTTGGCCAGCATGGCGACGGTACGCATGACGGCCAGGCCAGGCACGTCGTCCAGACGCGTGACGGTAAAGCCGGCCGCCTGGAACAGGCCCACGACGGCGGCGTAAGCGGCGTCGCTGCACTGGTCGGCACGTGCCACGGCGATGCGGCTGGCACTGGCGTAGTCCAGCGCCAGGTCGAACAGCACCGTATCCGGATGCTGGTTATCGTGCGCGCGCTGGGTGGCGCTGCGGCCATCGGTGAGATAAATCGCGGCGCCGTTGCAATGCAGGGCCGGCGCTTCGTCATGGGCCTGTCCTTCCTGCGTCACGCGGCGGCTGACGGTGACGCCAGCCTGTTCCAGCCGCTGCACCAGGCTGCGGATGATGCCGCTGTGGCCACGCCCATCGCCGCCGACGGCCGCCGACAGGGCGACGAATTCCGGGGTCGCTTGCGGGCCTTCCGCCTGCGCGACAAGGGTAGGCGCATCTGCACCGTACAGGTAAAAACCACGGCCCGATTTGCGGCCCAGGAATCCGGCGTTGACCATTTCCTGCTGCAGCACGGAAGGCGTGAAGCGCGGGTCGTTGAAGTAGGCGCCGAATACGGATTGCGTGACGGAGAAATTCACGTCGTGGCCGATCAGGTCCATCAGCTCGAATGGGCCCATGCGGAAACCGCCCGCTTCGCGCAGCACGGCATCGATGGTGGCCGGGTCGCCCGCCTGCTCGTTCAACAGGCGCCAGCCTTCCGCATAGAAAGGACGGGCGACGCGGTTGACGATGAAGCCGGGCGTCGATTTCGCATGCACGGGGTTCTTGCCCCAGGCGATCGAGGTGTCATAGACGGTGGCGGCAACTTGGTCACTGGTGGCCAGGCCACTGATCACTTCCACCAACGCCATCAGGGGTACGGGATTAAAGAAGTGCATGCCGACCAGGCGTTCCGGCCGACGCAGCTTGGCGGCAATCGCCGTGACGGAGATCGACGAGGTATTCGTCGCCAGGATGCAGTCGTCGGCCACCAGCGCTTCGAGTTCGGCGAACAGGCCGCGCTTGACGTCGAGGTTTTCCACGATGGCTTCCACCACCAGGGCAGCATCGCTCACATCAGCCAGGCTGCCGGCCGCCTGCAGGCGCGCCGTGGCGTCAGCGGCTTCGTCCAACGTCATGCGGCCCTTTTCGGCCAGCTTCGCATACATCTTGCCAATGTCCGCCAGCGCCTTGCTCACCGCTTCCGCGCGCGTGTCGTACAGTTTGACGCTGTAACCGGCCGCTGCCGCCACCTGCGCGATGCCGGCGCCCATGGCGCCGCTGCCGATGACGGCGACGATACTGTTGTTGTCCAAAGCTGCCATATCAATGTCCCTTGAATTGCGGTGTGCGCTTTTCCATGAAGGCCGCCACGCCTTCGCGATAATCGTCGCTGTTACCGAGATCGCTCATCATGCGCGCTTCCAGCGCAAGCTGCTGCGGCAGGGTATTGGCACCACTGAGAGCCAGCGCCTGCTTGATGTACGCCAGGCCCTTGGTCGGCGCGCTGGCAAAATGCACGGCCAGCTTGCGCGTCTCTTCCGCCAGCTGCGCGTCGTCCACGCATTTCCAGATCAGGCCCCAGTCTTCCGCCTTTTCCGCCGTCAGTTTTTCACCGAGCATGGCCAGGCCCATGGCGCGCGCGGAACCGATCAGCCGTGGCAGGAAGAAGGTGCCGCCCGTGTCCGGGATCAGACCCAGCTTGCAGAACACTTCGACGAAACTGGCGGACTTTCCGGCGATGACGATGTCGCAGGCCAGCGCCAGGTTGGCGCCCGCGCCGGCGGCTACGCCGTTGACGGCGCAGATCACGGGCATAGGCAAGGCCTTCAAGGCCAGCACCAGCGGCGCGTAGTTCTTTTCCACCGATTCGCCCAGGTCCACGCCCTTCGAGCCCGGTTCCACGGCGCGGTCGGACAAATCCTGGCCCGCGCAAAAGCCGCGACCCGCGCCCGTCAGCACGAAGACGCGCACGGAGCTGTCGGCATTGACTTTCGCAATCGCGTCGCGCACTTCCTCGTGCATGGCTTGCGTAAAGCTATTGAGCTTGTCGGGACGGTTCAGGGTGAGCGTCGCGATACCCTGCTCGATGGTAAAGAGGATGTTTTGGTAGGTCATGGCGTCTCGCTTTGTAATGGGTACGGCAGGGCAGCAGCCCTGCGCCGGCTTTATTCTGCCTGATCGAAGTCGACCACGACCTTGTCGGTCAGCGGAAAACTCTGGCAACTGAGGACGAAGCCGCGCGCCACTTCGTAGTCTTCCAGCGCGTAGTTGACGTCCATCTCGACCTTGCCATCGAGGATCTTGCAGCGGCAGGTCGAGCACACGCCGCCCTTGCACGAGTAGCGCATGTCCAGCCCTGCCCGCAGGCCGGCGTCGAGGATGGATTCCTTGTCCTTGTCCATCGTGAAGGTAGTGTGGTTGCCATCCATGACGACGGTCACTTCCGTTTCCTTCACGGCATCCGCAGCCAGCTGGGCGCGCGGCTTGTGGGCGTTTTTCGGGATGCTGGCGGCGAACAGTTCGATCTTGATATTCTGCTTGGGCATGCCGGCCGCCTGCAGGGCGGCGGACACGCCGAGCATCATGTCTTCCGGGCCGCAGATGAAGGCGTTGTCGTAGTCTTCGACTTTGATCCAGTGCTGCAGGAACTGCTCGCATTTTTCCTGCGTGATGCGGCCGTTGAACAGTTCGATGTCCTGCTGCTCGCGGCTCATCACGTAGACGAGGTTCAGGCGCTCCAGGTACACATCCTTCAAATCCGTCAATTCTTCCTTGAAGATGACGGACGATGAGGCGCGATTGCCGTAGAACAGAGTAAAACGGCTCAGGGGTTCCGTCAGCAGGGTCGTCTTGATGATGGAGAGAATGGGCGTGATGCCGCTGCCGGCCGCAAACGCCAGGTAATGCTTGCGGTTGAGGCAGTCGAGCGGCACGTTGAAGTGGCCCATGGGCGGCATCACCTCGATGGTGGCGCCGGCTTTCAGGGTATCGTTGGCCCAGGTGGAAAAGGCGCCGCCCGGCGTGCGCTTGATGGCCACGCGCAGGGTGCCGTCCTGCACGGCGGAACAGATCGAGTACGAACGGCGCACGTCTTCCGCGTTGATATTGGCACGCAGGGTCAGGTGCTGGCCCTGCTGGAAGCGGAACTGCTGCTGCAGTTCCGCTGGCACGTCAAACGTGACGGCGATGGTGTCGCGCGTTTCGTTGCGCACGTTCGATACGCACAGCGGATAAAATTTACTCATGCTTCATCTCCAGTTTCTTCGGAACGCGTGCCTGATTTTTTTAGTGGCACTTGAAGTAGTCAAACGGTTCGCGGCAAGCCAGGCATTTGTACAGGGCCTTGCACGGCGTGGAGCCGAACTGGCTGGTCAGTTGCGTATGCGTGGAACCGCAGTTCGGGCAAATGACGTCCAGCTTGGGCATCAGTTGCCGTTTCACGCCTCCACGCAAGCCACTGATATCGATCACCTGCTGCTGCGGCGGCGCGATGCCATAGCCTTTCAGCTTGGCCTTGCCCGCTTCGCTCATCCAGTCAGTGGTCCAGGCAGGCGACAACTGGTTCACCAAGGTTACCTTGGCCACGCCATGGCTGCGCAAGGCATCGGTGACGGCATCGGCGATTACCTGCATGGCCGGACAGCCCGAATACGTGGGCGTGATCGTCACGATGCACGCATCGACATCCGTGACTTCGACGGCGCGCACGATGCCCAGGTCCACCACCGAAATGACGGGGATTTCCGGGTCCGGCACATCGCCCAGCCAGGTCCAGACCTGGGCAGCGTCCAGCGCTGCGGCGCCAGCGGCGGCATTCATTACCACTCCGCGCCAGGATAGGCGCGCTGCAGGAACTGCATCTCGGCCAGAATAAAACCCAGGTGCTCCGTGTGCGTGCCCTGCTTGCCGCCCTTTTGCATCCACGCGTCGGGCGCCGGCATGGCCAGGGTGGCTTCGGCGAAGATCTCGGCCACGTGATCGAGGAAAGCCCGGCGCAGCACGTCCGATGGCGGCGCGATGCCGGCGGCGAGCATGGCCTGGTCGACGGCGTCGTACTTGAACATCTCGCCCGTGTACATCCACAGCTTGTCGGCCGCGGCCTGCGTTTTCGCATGGCTTTCCGCCGTGCCGTCGCCCAGGCGCACGATCAGGTCGCCGCTGCGGCGCAGGTGGTAAGTGACTTCCTTGATCGACTTTTGCGCCACTTCGACGATGCGCGCATCCGTCGATTTCGTCAGTTCCAGCAGCTGGAAGTAGTGCCAGCTGTCGAAGAAGAACTGGCGCATCATGGTGTCGGCGTAATTTCCGTTCGGCTGTTCGACCAGCAGGCAGTTCTTGAAGTCGTGGGCGTCGCGCAAGAAGGCAATGTCGTCCTCGTCGCGGCCCGCATTTTCCAGTTCCGCCGCATAGCTGAACCACAAGCGCGTCTGGCCCAGCAAGTCCAGCGACACGTTGGTCAGCGCCATGTCTTCTTCCAGCGCAGGGCCCTTGCCGCACAGTTGCGACAGCTGCTGGCTGAGGATCAGGGCGTTGTCGCCCAGGCGCAGCAGGTAGTTAACCTTGTCATCCATTGCAGGCGCTCCCATCACAGGTTCTTGACTTCTTCCGGCATCGGGAAGAAGGTGGGATGGCGGTACACCTTGCTGTTCGACGGTTCGAACAGGGCGCCCTTGTCGCCGGGGCTGCTGGCGACGATATCGGCCGCGCGCACCACCCAGATGCTCACGCCTTCATTGCGGCGCGTGTAGACGTCGCGCGCATGGTTGACCGCCATGGCGGCGTCGGAAGCGTGCAGGCTGCCCACATGCTTGTGCGCCAGGCCGTGCTGGCTGCGGATGAACACTTCCCACAATGGCCATTCTTTGCTCATGTTGCTATCCCCTTTTATAGATATTTCAGGCTGCCGCTTTGATAGCGGCTTGCTTGTCTGCGTAGGCGACCAAGGCGTCGCGGAACCATTCGCCCTCCTCATACGCTTTCACGCGCGTTTGCAAACGCTCGCGGTTGCACGGGCCGTTGCCCTTCAGGACATTGTTGAACTCGGCCCAGTCAATCTCGCCGAATTCATAGTGGCCCGTTTCCGCATTGAACTTCAGGTCGGGATCGGGCACGGTCAAGCCCAGGTATTCGATTTGCGGCACGGTCTGGTCGACCATGCGCTGGCGCAATTCGTCGTTCGAGAACAGCTTGATGCGCCATTGCGCCGATTGCGCGCTGTTGACGGAGGCGGCGTCGGACGGGCCGAACATCATCAAGGATGGCCACCACCAGCGGTTCAGCGCATCCTGCGCCATGGCTTTCTGCTCGGGCGTACCCTTGCACAGCGACATCATGATGTCGTAGCCCTGGCGCGCATGGAACGATTCTTCCTTGCAGACGCGGATCATGGCGCGCGCATACGGACCGTAGGAGCAGCGGCACAGGGGAATCTGGTTGATGATGGCCGAACCGTCGACCAGCCAGCCGATGGCGCCCATGTCGGCCCACGACAGGGTGGGATAGTTAAAGATGCTGGAATACTTGGCTTTGCCCGAGTGCAGGGCGGCCAGCAAGTCGTCGCGCGAGACGCCCAGGGTTTCCGCGGCGCTATACAGGTAGAGGCCATGGCCCGCTTCGTCCTGGATCTTCGCCAGCAGGATGGACTTGCGTTTCAGGGTCGGCGCGCGCGTAACCCAGTTACCTTCAGGCAACTGGCCGACGATTTCCGAGTGCGCGTGCTGCGAAATCTGGCGGATCAGGGTCTTGCGGTAGGCGTCGGGCATCCAGTCCTTGGCCTCGATCTTGATGCCTTCGTCGATGCGCGCCTGGAAGGCGCGTTCTTCTTGCCCCATGTCGTCGATGGAACGGACATTTTTGAGGCCGGTTTCAACCATTTGTGCGTACATGATGTGTCTCCCATGTCGTTGATTTGCGCAGCAGCGCAGCGCGATGAACAGATAATACGATACAAAAATCGATTTGCATACACTTGATGTGAATCATTTTAAAAAATCGTATCTTATGTGCTTTTTTTGTGCGTATGATATTACTTACGAGCAAGCACTTTGGCAGCACCATCAGCGCTGCCGACAAATTATTGACGCGCAACCCGCGCGGCCAAGTAAACTGCTGCTTTTATTGAAATGACCGCAACACGGCCAGACCGGAACCACATGAAGAACACGCGCTGCACGGCATGGATAGCCGATTTCCTGGAAAGCGACCCACCGCGCTCGAAGTCCCTGGTGATGACGATTTTCGGCGACGCCATCGTGCCGCGTGGCGGCGCCATCTGGCTGGGCAGCCTGATCGAACTGCTGGCGCCGTTTGGCGTCAATGACCGGCTGTTGCGCACCAGCGTGTTCCGCCTGGCGCAGGAAGGCTGGCTCACTTCGCAACGCGACGGCCGCCGCAGCGCCTATGCGATAAGCCCGGACGCGCTGGCCCGCTTCGAACGCGCGTATCGCCGCATCTATGCGCCGCTGGTGGTGCACTGGGATGGCAGCTGGACCCTGGTGATCGGCCCTGCCGGCAGCATCGGCGCGGCCGAAAGGAGTGCCCTGCGCAAGGAGTTGTTATGGGCCGGCTACGGCTTGATCGCGCCCGGCATCTTCGGCCACCCGGCCAGCAATGCGGACGCGCTGGAAGATATCCTCGTGCGCAACGAGGTACAGGGCAAGCTGTATGTCTGCCACACAACAGAGTTGCCGGGCGTGAGCACGCGCCCGCTGCGCGACATGGTGGGCGAATGCTGGGATCTGTCGGAAGTGATGGCCGGCTACGAAAAATTCATCGCCAGCTTCCAGCCGCTGCTGGCCCTGCTACAGGAAGAACCCGTGTTCGATGCGGAGCAGGCCTTCGTCATCCGCTCGCTGCTGACGCATGCCTACCGCCGCGTGCAATTGCACGACCCGCAATTGCCCGTCGAACTGCTGCCCGAGCCGTGGCCAGGCACGCAAGCCTATGCACTGGCGCGCGACCTGTACCGTATCACCCATGCGGCGGCCGAGGAACACATCCTGGCCACCCTGCGGCGCGAGGACGAGCACGCGCCCGACGTGGAGCCGTGGTTCTACGAGCGTTTTGGCGGACTTAATACCTGAACCCAACGGCCTAGTACCGGGGTCGGACCCTTGAGGGTCCGACCCCAGCCTTTGCGTTTAGGGTAAGAGACTAAACCCACCTCAAGCTACTGTTTCACCACCACCTGCTTGGCCCCCGCCAGCAAATCCTGCCCCAGCTTTTCCAGCGCATTGGCCTGCACCAGCATGGTGTCGAGGATGGCGACGTTGAAGGTGAATTCGGCCGGCGTCGTATAGCCGGGGAAACGTATGATGCGCAGCAATTCCTGCAAGGTCGTGCCCTTGCCCAGGTGCGCCAGGGCGTCGCTGAGGGCGCTGATTTTCTTTTCCAGCTCGTGGATATGCTTGTCTTCGCCGGCCATGATGATCTCCTTGTTCACGCTACCACGTTAGCAAAGCGCGCCCAGCATCGTTTGCGCCAGCACAAAGGCCGGCGCAAAACAGGTATCATCGCGCCATTGCACACGATGCAAAACCCATACGTTTTTATCAGGAACACACATGACCATTAAAATCAGCCAGCAATTCGACGCCGGCGCGATCGAGGTGCTGCGCGCCGACGATGCCCAGTCCATCGAGCTGAACATCCGCAAGGATTCCCACGCCGACATTACGCAGTGGTTTTACTTCCGCCTGCAAGGCGCGGAAGGCGAGGCGTGCACGATCCGCTTCATGAACGCGGGCAAGTCGGCCTACCCGGACGGCTGGAAAGATTACCAGGCCGTCGCCAGCTATGACCGCGAAACGTGGTTCCGCGTGCCAACCAGCTTTGACGGCACGGTGATGACCATAGCACACACGCCCGAGGAAGAAAGCGTCTACTACGCCTACTTCGAGCCGTACCCATGGGACCGCCACCTGGCCCTGATCGACAGCGCGCAAGCGTCGCCGCTGGTGCGCCTGATCGACCTGGGCAGCACGGTGGAAGGCCGCGACATGAATCTGCTGGTCGTCGGCGACGCTGATGCCGAGAAAAAAGTCTGGGTCATCGCGCGCCAGCATCCCGGTGAGACGATGGCCGAGTGGTTTGTCGAAGGCATGCTCGAAGCCTTGCTGGACCAGGCCAATCCGTTTGCCCGCCAGTGCCTGCAGGACGCGGTTTTCTACGTGGTGCCGAACATGAACCCGGACGGTTCCGTGCATGGCAACCTGCGCACCAACGCGGCCGGCGCCAACCTGAACCGCGAGTGGATGACGCCGACGATGGAACGCAGCCCGGAAGTATTCCTGGTGAAACAGAAAATGCATGAAATCGGTTGCGACCTGTTCCTCGACGTGCATGGCGACGAAGGCCTGCCCTACGTCTTCGTGGCCGGCAGCGATGCGCTGGAAAACTTCACTGCTGAACAAAAGGCCGAGCAAGACCGCTTCATCGCCGACTTCAAGGTGGCCAGCCCCGACTTCCAGGACGAGCACGGCTATGAAGACGGCCCGTTCACGCCGGAAGTGCTGACCATGGGCTCGCCCCACATCACCCATGCCTTCGGTTGCCTGTCGCTGACCCTGGAACTGCCGTTCAAGGACAACGCCAACGATCCCGACCCGCAAACGGGCTGGAGCGGCGCCCGCAGCGCCGCCCTGGGCGCCGCCGTGCTGCAGCCTATCCTGTCTACCTTGCGCGCCTGAACGCCTGGGCCGACACGGCCCGTCTGATCCCATGCCCCGCACGCCGGGGCATTTTTATGCCTGCGCGGCAAGCGTTGTTGACGCAGCGCTTTTTTTCGCGAACATCTTGCCGGCCAGAAATTATCGTCCTACACTTGACGACAGAATCGGGCTGCGCCACGCTGCACAGCCCCGCAACAATACGCCGCCGGGCAGGTCGCCACGACTTCCCGGCCACCGGAAAATACGCATCCACGGCCCTGTCCCTGCCGCGCCAGCTCTCTGTAACGCAAAATGACCACATCAGCGCCGTCATGGACGCCGCCTGCCCGCATGGCAGGCGAGGACCGGGCCGGCGCCGAACGCACGCTTTCCGCTTTTCGCCCAGGATGGATGACCTATGTCTCAGCTCAAAATCAGTACGCGCCTGGCCTGCAGTTTCGGCTTGATCATTGCCTTGCTTGCCATGGTGGCATTTGTTTCCGTAACCCGCATTCGCAACATCAACGCATCAACGGAAAAAATCCTCAATGACCGCTATGTCAAGGTCATGCTGTCCAATACGATACAGTCCGAGGTCAATATCCAGGCCCGCCTGCTGAGCATCGCCATCATCGGCGCCAACGATGCCGACGAAGTCAGCAGTTCCGTGACCAAGATTCAGGCCTCGATCAAAAAGAACGCGGAGCTGCTGGCGCGCCTGAAAACCCTGATCAACACGCCCAAGGGCCAGGAACTGTTCCAGGCCGTGATGACCAGCCGCGAAAGCTATGCCAGGACGCGCGATGCGAACATCAAGCTATTACAAGAAGGCAAATCGGAAACGGCAGGCATCTTCCTGTTGACGCAGTTGCGCTATCCGCAAGAAAAATTCTTGACTGCACTGACGGCCATGGCCAGCTTCCAGGAATCGCTGATGGCTGCCGAAGGCAAGCAGGCGCTCGCCGGCGGGCGCATGGCCATCATCCTGACCTTGTCCCTGTCCGTTGCCGCGACGCTCATCGCCATTGTCCTGGCCATCCGGATCAGCCGCTCCATCAGCCGTCCCATCGCCGAAGCCGTCACAGTGGCGCAACGGGTGGCGGCCGGCGACTTGTCGGTCAGCATAGACGCGCGCGGCAACGATGAAACGGGCCTGCTGCTGCGCGCCCTGAAAGACATGAACGACAATCTGCAAGGCATCGTGGCCCGCGTGCGCCATGGCACGGATGCCATCGCCCATGGCTCGCGTGAAATCGCCTCCGGCAATATGGACCTGTCCTCGCGCACCGAGCAACAGGCCAGTTCGCTGGAAGAAACGGCCTCGTCGATGGAAGAACTGACGTCGACCGTCAAGCAGAATGGCGAAAACGCGCGCCAGGCCAACCAGATGGCGCAATCGGCCTCCAGCGTGGCGAGCAAGGGCGGCCAGGTGGTGGCGGAAGTGATCACGACCATGGATTCCATCAATGCCTCGTCGAAGAAAATCGTCGACATCATCAGCGTCATCGACGGCATTGCCTTCCAGACCAACATCCTGGCACTGAATGCGGCCGTGGAGGCGGCCAGGGCGGGTGAACAGGGCCGCGGCTTTGCCGTCGTCGCCACGGAAGTGCGCAACCTGGCGCACCGCTCGGCCGCGGCGGCCAAGGAAATCAAGATCCTCATCGACGATTCCGTGCACCAGGTCGGCCTCGGCAGCACCCTCGTGAACCAGGCGGGCAGCACCATGGAAGAAATCGTCAGCAGCGTGCGCCGCGTGACCGATATCATGGCCGAAATCACGTCTGCCAGCAGTGAACAAGTCGCGGGCATCGAGCAGATCAACCAGGCCATCACGGAAATGGATGCCGTGACACAACAAAATGCCGCCCTCGTGGAAGAAGCCGCGGCCGCTTCCGAAGCGCTGCAGGATCAGGCAAGCAGTCTGGCCGAAGCCGTCAGCGTCTTCAAACTCGACGGCATGCAAGCGTTGCCGCCAGCCGTGCCGGCATCGCGTCCCGAGCCACGGCCCGCAGCCGCCAAGGCGGACCAGCCCCGTCTCGTCGCCCGGGCGCCGGCCAACCGCAAGAGCGCAGCGCCCGCCATGGTGGCAGAAGGTGAATGGGAACAATACTGACCGTCCCGTAGCCAGCCGCGAGCGCCGCCCTCTGGCACGACGGGAGCGGCGCGCCGCCATGGCGCAGCGCAACATCGCAAATCGTTGCCACGCGAGCCATTGCTGCCTATACTGGGCGCAGCGCTGCCCGTCCCTCCCTTGCCGATAACTGCCCCACAATGACCATCAAACACCAGCCACGCGCTGCGGCGCGATTTTCACCGACCCGATTTGCACACGTGTGCATATTCTTGTTCGCCAACGTGTATGGCATGCCAGGCACGGCGGCCGAACTCAGTCCTGCCGCACAGCTGGGACGCCAGATTTTCAACGACGCCAGCCTGTCGGCCTCGGGCAAGCAGTCATGCGCGAGCTGCCATGACCCGGCCCACGCCTACGCGCCCGGCAACAAACTGGCCGTGCAACTGGGGGGCGCCGATGGCCAGGCAAGCGGCTACCGCGCCACGCCATCGCTGCGCTATCTGGAACGCAATCCCCCGTTCCGCTTCGACGAGGAAGGCGCGCCCAACGGCGGCATCAACTGGGACGGCCGCGCCGCCAGCCTGGCGGAGCAGGCGGAACGGCCTTTCCTGGCAGCGCACGAAATGGCCAATGCCAGCACGGATGAAGTGGTGGAACGGCTGCGCGGCGCGCCCTATGCGCAAGCATTCCGGCGCGTCTTTGGCGACGGCATCTTTGCGCAACCGCAACAGGCCTTTCGCCGCATCACCTATGCCTTGCAGCAATTCCAACTGGAAGAGCCGGACTTCCACCGCTACGATTCCAAGTATGACCTCTACCTGGCCAACAAGGTTCCCCTGGAACTGGCGGAATTGCGCGGACTGGCCCTGTTCAACGATGAGCGCAAGGGCAATTGCGCCGCCTGCCACCCCAGCGTGCGCGGTGAACATGGCGCGCCGCCCCTGTTCACGGATTTCAGTTTCGACAATCTGGGCGTGCCGCGCAATACGCGCATTCCCGCCACCGCCGACGCCACCTATTTTGACCTGGGCTTATGCGGCCCCGACCGCACGGACCTGGCAAAAAAAGCAGCGTTATGCGGCGCCTTCAAGGTGCCCAGCCTGCGCAATGTGGCCACGCGCCAGGTGTTTTTTCACAACGGCGTGTTCGACAACCTGACGGATGCCCTGCGTTTCTATGTGCGGCGCGATACGCACCCGGAAGAATGGTATCCGCGCGACAGCAAGGGAAAAGTGCAGAAATTCAACGACCTACCGGGCAAGTACCGCGCCAATGTGAACGTCAAGGAGGGGCCGTTCGACCGCAAGCGCGGCATGGCGCCCGCGCTGACGGCCGGGGAAATCGAGGATATGGTGAAGTTTCTGGCCACGCTGACGGATGGCTATCAAGTCCGGCAGTAAAGCGTGGGGCGCCAGCGCGGCGTTGCCGCGGCTGGCCCCCAGGGCGCTCAGCCGCCAGCCACCACCATGCTCTCGATGAGGATGGAGCCTGTCTGCTTGGTGCCGCGGCGCAGCACGTCGGCGCCCACGGCGACGATGTTGCGCAGCATGTCCTTCATGTTGCCGGCGATAGTGATTTCCTCCACCGGATATTGAATCACGCCATTTTCCACCCAGAAACCAGATGCGCCGCGCGAATAGTCGCCCGTCACGTAGTTGGTTCCTTGTCCCATCAGTTCCGTTACCAGCAAGCCCGTGCCCAGCTTTTTCAGCATGGCAACAAAATCGTCGCTGGCTGCCGTCTGGCTGGACGTCAGGTACAGATTGTGCGAGCCGCCCGCGTTGCCCGTCGTCTGCATGCCCAGCTTGCGGGCCGTATAGGTCGACAGGAAATAGCCTTGCACCACGCCATCCTTGACGACGTCGCGGCTGACGGTTTTCACGCCCTCCTCGTCGAACGGGGCGGAGCCGACACCGCCGATCACGTGCGGGTCTTCGAAAATCTGCACATGATCGGGCAGCACCTGCGTGCCGAGCGAGTCCAGCAGGAAAGTAGATTTGCGGTACAAAGCGCCGCCCGAGGTCGCTTGCACATAGGTCCCCAGCAAGCCGGCCGCCAGCGGCGCCTCGAACAGCACGGGACAGGTGCGCGTGCCCAGCTTGCGCGCGTTCAGGCGCGACAGGGCGCGCTCGGCGGCGTAGCGGCCGATGGCTTCCGGACTCGACATTTTTGAGGCGTCGCGCACGGACGAATACCAGTCGTCGCGCTGCATCTTCGCGCCCTTGCCGGCGATGGGCGCCACGGACAGGGTGTGGCGGGAAAACGGATAGCCGCCGATGAAGCCGCGCGAATTGGCGGATACAAAGTGCGATTGCTGCACGTGCACGCTGGCGCCCTCGCTGTTCGTGATGCGCGGGTCGACGGCGAAGGCGGCCGCTTCGGCCCGCTGGGCCAGTGCGACGGCTTCCTCGGCGGAAATGAGCCACGGATAATACAATTGCAAGTCGCGGGGCGACATTTCCAGCATGTCCGCGTCAGCCAGGCCCGCACAATCGTCCTCGGCCGTGAAGCGGGCGATATTGTAGGCCGCGTCCACCGTGGCACGCAGGGCGGCAGGGGAAAAGTCGGACGTGCTGGCGTTGCCGCGTTTCTTGCCGACAAACACGGTCACGCCCATGCCCTTGTCCTTGTTTTGCTCGATCGTCTCGATCTTGCCTTTTCGTACAGAAACGGAAAGCCCGCCCCCTTCGCTGACTTCGACGGCGGCGTCCGTGCCGCCGGCGTCCCGCGCAAAAGACAACACATCACGGGCTAGTTGCTGCAATTGCTCTTGGCTATGGGTAAATACGGAGTCGTTCATGCGCTGTTTTCTTCGGAAAGCCGCTAAAAAGGTTATCATAGCAGTCGTTTACAGTTTACAGGAGCGGTCCACAAGTCCCCTCCCGCCTTATATATCATGCCAAATCCAAACCGGGGAGCTTGCGGCTTCCAATCCACCGAATTCGAACAGGAATATGAACGTCCGTCGAAGTCGGAACTCAAGCGCCAGATGACCGTCCTGCAAAAGCTGGGCGAAGAACTCGTCAATGAGGCACGTGACCGCGTCAAGCGCGTCCCGATGCCGGAAGACGTGCGCGACGCCATTCTCGAATGCCAGCAGATCAAGGATCACGAAGGCCGCCGCCGCCAGCTGCAATACGTGGGCAAGAAAATGCGCACCCTGGACGAGGAAGAAGTTGCCGCAATCCAACGCACCATCGATAGCTGGAAAGGCTTGTCGAAAGCCGACACGGCCAATATGCATGCGATGGAACGCCGCCGCGACAAGCTGCTGGCGGATGACAAGGCCCTGACCGTCTTGCTGTCGGAAAACCCGGAACTGGACGTGCAGCACCTGCGCACCCTGATCCGCAATGCCCGCAAGGAGCAAGCCGAGAACAAGCCGCCGAAAGCCTATCGCGAAATCTTCCAGATCTTGAAAGAGATCGCCAAGAAGAACAACAGCGGCAAGAAAGATGCCGATGAAGATGGCGTTGAAGGCGAAGACGACGAGTAAAAAACTGGGCTCAGACCCGGCGGGTCTGACCCCGAAAGCAGCTAAAAACCGGGATCATCCCGGTTTTTTTACGACATAGACAGGTGCCCCCATGACCACGATAGAAGACGAATTGATTATCGGCCTCGTGTCGATCTCGGACCGCGCCAGCGGCGGCGTGTATGAAGACCAGGGCATCCCGGCCCTGGAAAGCTGGCTGTCCGCCGCCATCCGCACACCTTTCCGCCTGGAAAAGCGTTTGATCCCGGACGAGCGCTCGCAAATTGAAAACACCCTGATCGACATGGTCGACCTGAACCACTGCCATCTGATCCTGACCACGGGCGGCACGGGCCCGGCGCGGCGCGACGTGACGCCGGACGCCACGCTCAGCGTGGGCACCAAGGAAATGCCCGGTTTCGGCGAACAGATGCGCCAGATCAGCCTGCAATTCGTGCCGACGGCGATCCTGTCGCGCCAGGTGGCCGTGATCCGCGAGACACCCGAGCGCGCTTGCCTGATCATGAACCTGCCGGGCCAGCCCAAGGCCATCAAGGAAACCCTGGAAGGCTTGAAGGATGTTGATGGAAATCAATTGGTGAACGGCATCTTTGCCGCCGTCCCCTATTGCATCGACCTGATCAAAGGTCCCTACATGGAAACCGACCCGGCCATCTGCAAGGCCTTCCGTCCCAAATCGGCGCTGCGTCCGGCGCAACCACTACCAGAGGAAAATACATGAGCACCTTGCTGGAAACCATAGAACTCGACAGCGCACCGAACCCCA
Source organism: Janthinobacterium sp. TND4EL3 (assembly GCF_900156175.1). Lineage (GTDB taxonomy): Bacteria > Pseudomonadota > Gammaproteobacteria > Burkholderiales > Burkholderiaceae_D > Janthinobacterium. The sequence continues at coordinate 302,216 of NZ_FTMV01000002.1, read as the reverse complement.
CCGTCTCCATCATCTGGATGCACGGCCTGGGCGCCGACGGCAACGACTTCGTGCCCCTGGTGAAAGAACTCGATTTGCGCGGCTGCCCCGCCATCCGCTTCATTTTCCCCAGCGCCGGCACCATGCCCGTCACCATCAACAACGGCTATGTGATGCGCGCCTGGTACGACATCCTCGTGAGCGACCTCGTGCGCCGCGAAGACGAGAACGGCCTGCGCGCCTCGCAAGTACAAATCGAGGCGCTGATCGCGCGCGAAAAGGCGCGCGGCATTCCCGCCAGCCGCATCGTCCTGGCCGGCTTCTCGCAAGGCTGCGCCATGACCCTGCAGACGGGCTTGCGCCACGCCGAACCGCTGGCTGGCCTGATGTGCCTGTCCGGCTACCTGCCGCTGGCCGACAAGACGGCTCTTGAACGCACGCCGGCCAGCCTGCAGACGCCGATCTTCATGGCGCATGGCACGGCCGACCCCGTGGTGCAGATCGGCCGCGCGCAGCAATCGCGCGACTTGCTCACCGGCATGGGTTACAAGGTGGAATGGCATGAATACATGATGCAACACTCGTTGTGCCAGGAAGAGATCGACGCCATCGGCGCGTGGCTGAAAAAAGTACTGGCCTAAAATGAAACAGGCGCGGCTTGCGCCACGCCTGTTGTCAAACGGAACGCCGGGAACGATCAGTTCACCGGCGTTTTTTCATTCCATATTTTCAACATATCGGCCGACGCTTCCGAGCGGATGCCATTGTCCGTCAGCCCCGATTCCGTCGCGGCCAGCATCTCCTTGCGGGGCACGACGACCATTTCCGCATCGCGCTGCTGGAAACGGAAGGTCAGCAGTTCGTCCTTCTGGTCGCGCAGCAGAGCCACCAGGTGCGCCAGGCTGCGCACGCGCACGCCATTGACGGAATCGACGACCGAGAAGAAACGGGTGCTGTAGCCATTCATCAGCTTGTGCGGGAAGAAAGGCGCGGCAATCACCACCAGTTCCTCGCGCTCGGTATCGGGCGCGTCGCCGCGGCGCGTCATCAGCGGATTGCCAGCAAAACTCATGCCCGTCAACACACCCGCATTGCTGTTCGGACCCGCCATGAATTCCGTGGTGGCGCGCGAAAACACCATCGGGCCGAAGATGAAATACGAAGGATAGTTGCCCTGCAGGCTAGGGATGAGCATCGGGTGCGCCGCCGAGACGGGCACCTTGATTTTCAGGGGCGCGCCCTGGCGCACCACCGTCAACGGCAGCTGGCCATCCTTCGCCAGCTGCTGCACGCGGTACTGGAAGCGCACGCGGCTGTTGGCATTCAGCTTGACCATGCCCTGGTTATCGATAGGGAACTCGCCGATCTGCGTGATGACGTCCCACTCCTTGAGCGGGTAGGCGGCATCCTTGCTGGCCGGCGTCATCACGACGGCGCCCTCGACGCCCTTGGCCAGCTTCAGGTAGGTGCGCAGCGCAGGATTTTCCAGCGTTTGCGTTACATCAAGCATGGCGGGCTTGCCCTTGGGCGCGCCGCTTTCCTGGTCGCGCAGGAACAGCTCGATTTCCTCGTTGGGGATGATGTAGCCGATGTTTTGCGCATTGAGCATGCCCGCAAAGGCCAGGCCGATCATCTTGTCGCCCGCGATCACGGGGCCGCCGCTATTGCCCGGGTTGATGGCCGCATCGATCTGGATGCGCAGGCCGGAGACGGGGAAGTTGTAGCGCACGAATTCGATGCGCGAGACGATGCCCTTGGTAATCGACAGCGAGGTGCCGCCCGTCGGATAACCGTAGGCCAGCACGGCATCGCGCACGTCCGGCAGGACGTTGGCGCGCGGCACCGGCTTGTGGCTGGCGAAAAAGCCGTCGTCGTCGATCTTCAGCAAGGCCAGGTCCATGCCCCGCGAAATGGCCAGCACCGTGGCCGGGATCTTGTCGCCCGAGCCATTCGCCTGGATCTGCACCTGGCTGGCATAACCGACCACATGGGCGTTGGTGAGGATGCGGCGGCCCTCGATGACGACGCCGGAACCCGTCACCTCCTGCGGCTGGGCCTTGCTCCAGGGCTTGTACGGGTCAGGTCCGCGCAGGGTGGAAAACACCTTGACGACGGAATTTTCCAGCGCGGAAGCGCTGGCGCTGGCAGCCGTCTCGGCGGCCAGCGCGCGCACCGTCATCAACGGGCAAAAAGAAAGGGCCAGCGCCAGCAAGGCGCGGCCCATCAGGGTGAAGCACGGACGAGTTTTCATTGAGCGATTTAGCAATGGAAGAGAAGCAAAATTATATATTGAATAATTGCAACTTCATTACAATTCGTCCATCTTCGCCCGAGGAACTCCTCTAATCACGCTGGCAGTGGCGGCACGCCCAGGGCGGGCACGGCCGTCTGCGCGCCATTCATCACCATGGCCAGGAAAGTGTAGTAGCCATTGATGCCCATCAAGTCGACCACGCCCTGCTCGCCGAACAGCGCCAGCGCCCGCGCATATGTGGCATCGCTGACGCGCTTGTTCTGCTGCAGCTCGATGCAAAAGTCATGCACGGCTTGCTCATCGTCTTGCAGGGCCACGGGCAGGCAACGCTGCCCGATGGCGTCCACAGCCGCCTGCGCGATGCCGTTCTGCACGGCCAGCGGCGCGTGGATGGCCCACTCGACCTGCTGATCCCACTGGCGCGCCGTCACCAGGATGGCCAGTTCGGACAGCCGCGTGCCGATGGCGCTGCGGTAGCGCAAATACTCTCCCATGCGCTGCGCCGTTTCCATCAGCTCAGGGCTGCGGATCAGCGGCACGAAGGGGCCGTACAGCGCCCCGCGCGGGCCGTCGATGATGGCTTGCGCGGCCGCGCGCTGCTGCGGGTCCAGCCGGTCCAGCGGCAGCGGCGGCAAACGGTCGATATCGCTACCGGCCATCAGGCAGTCCAGGCGACGACGTCCTGCTGCTGCTCGCCCAGGCCGGCGATGCCCAGGCGCAAACTGTCGCCTTTTTTAAGGAAGCGCTGCGGCTTGCGGCCCTGGCCCACGCCGGGCGGCGTGCCCGTGGCGATGATGTCGCCCGGTTCCAGGGTCATGAATTGCGACAGGTAGCTGACGATCTGCGCCACGGTGAAAATCATGGTTTGCGTATTGCCGGTCTGCATGCGCTTGCCGTTGACTTCCAGGTACAGGTCCAGGTCTTGCTCGTCGATGACTTCATCGCGCGTCACCAGCCACGGGCCGACGGGGCCGAACGTATCGCAGCCCTTGCCCTTGTCCCACTGGCCGCCCCGCTCCAGCTGGAACGAGCGCTCGGAAATGTCGTTGACGACGCAATAGCCGGCCACGTGCTTCAAGGCGTCTGCTTCGCTCACATATTGCGCGCGCGTGCCGATGATCACGCCCAGCTCCACTTCCCAATCCGTCTTTTTCGAGCCTTTCGGCAGCACGACATTGTCGTCCGGGCCATTCAGGCAGCTGATCGCCTTCATGAAGACGATGGGTTCGGCCGGAACCGGCATGCCCGCCTCGGCCGCGTGGTCCGCGTAATTGAGGCCGATGCCGATGAACTTGCCGACCTTGGCCAGCGGCACGCCGAAGCGCGGGTTGCCGCGCACCAGGGGCAAGGTCTTTTCGTCGAGCTTGGCCAGCTTGCGCAAGGCCTTGTCGGACAGTTGCGCACCGTCAATATCGGCGATCACGCCGGACAGGTCGCGCAGTTTGCCTTCTTCATCGATCAGGCCCGGTTTTTCCTTGCCTGGACGTCCATAACGAACGAGTTTCATAGTCTTCCTTGGAGTTGATCATTGCCGCTGTGCAGGCTGCCATTTTACCGGATGGCCCGGCGCGCCTGTAGCGGTTGATGAAAAACATCGCAAGTCCCGGCAGTTGCAAGGCCGCCAGCACGCCAAACGCCGCCTGGTAGGCCTGCGGCGGATATTGCTGCTGGCTGTTCAGGGGCCAGCAGCCGAGGACCAGGCCAAAGCCCGCCTGCACCAGGAAGGCGCCTGTAAAAATAAGCAAGTTCAGGCAGGTTGCCGCCCTGCCCGTCAAACTGGCCGGCATGCTTTGCGCGACAATCGCATAGTCGAGACCCGTCACCGTGCCCAGCAAGGCAAACAGCACGGACAGCATGGGCAGGCTGGACACCACATTGCACGCCATCGCCACCTGCACGGCAATAAACAGGGCGATGCCCACGGCCGCCAATTGCATGGGAGCAATACCGCGCCGGCCCGCCCACTCCGTCAGCATGCCCATGCCGATGGCGCCGAAGATGACGGCCGCCATCCCCAGGTACAGCAGATACGCCACGTTATGCGCGGACAGGCCGCCCACGTCGGCCAGCCAGCGGCCCACCCACAAGCCCTGCACGCCAAAAAACACCGTGTGCGGCAGCAGGATCAGCGCGATGGTGCGGCGAAAGGCCGCGTCGCGATAGACACTCCACACGCTGGCCTTGTTCACGGCAGCGGCCGGCACGGGCATGGCGGGCGACAGCAGGCGGATCAGCACGCCGATGGCCAGCGCGGCCAGCGCCAGGGCCAGGAACACGCCGCGCCAGTCCGTGTAGTGCAGGGCCAGCCTGACGGGCATGGTGGCCGTGGCCGCGCCCAGGCCGCCGACGGCGATCAGATAGCCGTGCACGGAAGGCAGGCGCGACGGCGCGATGGCGCACGAGACCGCTTTCACGGCTGCCATGAAACAGCCGCCAAGCCCGGCCCCCATCACGGCGCGCGCCCACATCAGCTCGGCAAAGCTGTGGCCCCGGCTGAACAGCCACACACCCAGCGCCGCCAGCGCCATCAGCCACGCCTGCACGGCGCGGGGGCCGTAGCGGTCCAGCGCCATGCCGACTGGCAATTGCACGAACGCAAAAGCCAGGAAGAAGGCGCTGGTCAGCAAGCCCAGTTGCGCTGGCGTCAGGGCGACGGCGCCCAGCAATTCCGCCGTCAGCACGGCATTGACGCCGCGCAACAGGCATGACAGGTAATGCCCGAGCGCAAACGGCAGGAAGACCAGGCAAAACACGGCCACGCCGGAGCGCGCTGGTGCGGCGGCGGTGTCCATGTTCATGCAGCCTGCGCCAGGCGGATGACTTTCTGCGGCAGCTGCGGCACGGGCTCATCCGTTTCAAAGAAGAATTTATCGTGGCCGAACGCGGGTTTTAGCTGATCCATCCATGTCGCTTCCGCATCGAACCGGGCGTAAAACGGCCGGCGCACCCAGTCGGGGTTGCGCGCCTGCAAGAACTGCAGGGCGAACAGCTTTTCGCCATTGATGCTGACGATGCCGTCGATGACGACCTTGCCGGGAAAGGCGCTCATCGATGGTCCCCGCACCGTGCGCGACAGGCCCGACACCATCTGGTAGGCGGCCTGGAAAATTTCATGCGCCTTCGCCAGCGGCAACTCGAAATAGCCGCGCGGCCCCGTGTCCCGTTCGACAAACATGTAGTACGGAATCGCTCCCAGGCGCGTGCCCGTCTGCCACAGTTCGGCCCAGCTGTTCGGGTCTTCGTTGATGTGGCGGATCAGCGGCCCCTGCATGCGCAGGGTGGCGCCCGTGGAAACGATGCGTTTCACCGCTTGCTGGGCTATGTCCTGGCGCAACTCGACGGCGTGGCTGTAATGGCCCATCACGGCCAGGTTCTTGCCCGCCTTGACGATGCGCTCGAACAGCCGCATCAAGTCGTCCGCATCGCGGTCGGACACAAAGCGCTGCGGCCAATACGCTACCGCCTTGGTGCCGATGCGAATGTTCTGGATGTGCTCCAGGTCCGGCGCCAGCAGCGGTTCCAGATAAGCTGCCAGTTGCCGCGTGTTCATGATCATCGGGTCGCCGCCCGTGATCAGCACGTCCGTCACTTCCGGATGCAGTTTCAGGTAGCCGGCCAGCTCATGCGATTCGCGCGCATCGAATTTCATGTCGTCCATGCCGACGAACTGGGGCCAGCGGAAACAGAAGGTGCAATATGCATGGCACGTCTGCCCCGCGCTGGGGAAAAACAGCACCGTCTGCGCATACTTGTGCTGCAGGCCGCGCACGGGCGCATCGTTAACCCTGGGCACGTTATGCGTCATCTGGCCCGCCGGATGGGGGTTCATGCCCAGGCGCAAACCATGCACATAGGCGTCGATGGCGGCCTTGTCCCGCTGCACCAGCACCAGGTCGCGCAAATGCGCGTACTGCTCGGGCGGCAGCATGTCGCGGTGCGGAAAGACGAGGCGGTAGATGGGGTCGTCGGGAATATTGTTCCAGTCGATCAATTGATCGAGCACATATTCATTAGTGCGAAATGGCAACACGTGCGATACCACTTGCACGGCTTCACGCTGCTCTTCCGGCAGCCATTCCCACTGCCGTGCCTGTTGTATGGTTTGCCGCGTATAGGGCTTGAACTTGGGTGAAAACGGCTCGGTGATCAATGCGGACACGGTCGGCTCCTTGCCAGTAAATAGCGATAACATCCATGAAATCAGCTGAACATCAGCCAATTCCAACCTGTTTTTACCATGCAGCCAGACCCTGGCATGCTGTGAAAGTCATCATAGTTCTTGCCAAACGGAATCAAATTGCCACATATCAACAAGCCTGCCGATAGACCGCAAGATGCTATTTGGCAAGACCTTAGTTTGTTCCATCGCAATTTGATGGAAGCGGCGGCGACGTAAATTACGACTTGGCAACACTTCCCTCGATTTCACAAGGAGCTGTCATGAAACGCTTATTCACGGGTAGCCTGCTGTGCCTGGCATTGGCCGGCGGCAGTGTCAGTGCCGCGGTCGAACCAACGGAGAAAGACGCCATCGCCATGGCGGAACGGGGTGCCGCCTTCATGAAGGCGCATGGCAAGGAAGAAATGATGAAGAAAATCACGGCGAAAGACCCGGACTTCGTGCAGGGCTCGCTATACGTGGACATGCGCGACATCAAGACGGGCATCGTGCTGGCCCACCCGATCAACCCGTCCATCGTGGGCAAGGACTTGACGGACGTACCGGATGCGAATGGCAAGAAATACCGCCGTGAAATCATTGAGCTGGCGCAAAAACAAGGCAAGGGCTGGGTCGACTACCAGTACAAGAATCCCACCAGCGGCAAGATCGAGCCGAAGACCACGTATATCTTGCGCGTCAACGACGTGGTGCTGGAAGCGGGCATCTACAAGAAGTAAGGCCGTCCCGGCGCGGCGGACGGCGGCTGCCTGCCCGCCGCCCGCCGTTTGCTCAGCCATAGCCTGGAGTCAAGCATGCTCAATCAATTACGCCTCGGACCAAAACTATTGCTGGCGCCCGCGCTGGTCTTGCTGCTGCTGATACTCAGCTCCAGTGGCGCCTGGTATGGCATGGTGCGGCAAAATGCCTCGCTGGAAAACATGGTGCGGGTACGCATCGCCCATCTGAAAGCGGCCGCCGACGTACTCGGCGAGGCCAGGCATGTGCACGGCAATATGTACCAGTTGCTGTCGTGGACCAATGGCAGCTTTGCAAAAGCCCGCATCGATGCGCTGGAGCAACAGATCAAGGCGCGCCACGCCGCCATCGGCACCCAGCTGGCCGCGCTGCGCGGCACGGCCACGGGCGCCGAGCGCAGCCTGCTCGACGCGGCCATCAAGGCCCTGGCCGGCTACCGCAAGGCGGTGCTGGAAACCATGGAAATGGCGCAGATGGACCAGTCGATCGCCACCAATTCCATGCTCAAGGCGGAAACCCAGTTCGTCCAGTTCAATACACAGCTGACGCAGCTGTCAGCCCTGGAAACGACGCTCAGCAGCCAGGCCCATGCGACGGCCAGCGCGGAATTCCGCAGCCTGGGCTGGAGCCTGCTGCTGACGGTGCTGCTGTCGATACTCGTTTCCATCGTGGTGACCATGCTGGTGCGGCGCGCCATGCTGGCGGAAATCCGCGGCATTGGCGACGCCGTGCAAGACCTGGCCGCCGGCAAGCTGATGGCCGGCGCGCCCAGGCAGGGCAATGATGAAATCGCCGACACCTCGCGCGTGCTGGACCAGGCCATCGCCCAGTTGAACCGGACCTTGCGCACCATCATGGACGCCGTGCAATCGATCGACACGGCCTCGCGCGAAATTGCCACGGGCAACCTCGATTTGTCGGCACGCACGGAAATGCAGGCGAGCTCGCTGGAAGAAACGTCGAGCGCCATGGAAACCTTGACGGAAGCCGTCAATGACAATGCCGACAATGCCCAGCTGGCCTGCGACCTGGCGGCGCAAGCATCGGCCCTGGCTGTGCAAGGGGGCACGGCGATGCAGCAAGCCGTGACGACGATGGCGACGATACGGGCCAATTCGCGCCAGATCGTGGATATTATCGGCGTGATTGACGGCATTTCCTTCCAGACCAATATCCTTGCGCTGAATGCCGCAGTCGAGGCGGCGCGCGCGGGCGAGCAGGGCCGCGGCTTTGCCGTCGTGGCGTCCGAAGTGCGCACGCTGGCGCAGCGCTCGGCGCAGGCCGCCAGGGAAATCAAGACCCTGATCGCCACGTCCGTCAGCACCATCGACGGCGGCAGCGTGGCCGTGCAGCAAGCGGGCGAGCGCATGGGCGCCATCGTGGCCTCGGTACAGCAGGTCAACGACATCATCCAGCGCGTCAAACAGGCCAGCGCCGAACAGGCGTCCGGCATCACGGAAGTGAACCAGGCCGTCTCGCAGATGGATGACGTCACGCAACAAAACGCGGCCCTGGTGGAACAGGCGGCGGCTGCGGCCGCCAGTTTGCAGGACCAGGCCGTCAAATTGTCGGCGGCAGTCGGCGTCTTTACCTTGGATCAGGCCGCGCCGGCGGCGCCCGCCAGCGCGGACGATGACGCCTTTCAAGACCCGGCCAGGACGCCCGTCCAGGAACGGCGCGCGCTGCACAGCCCGCTGCGCGGCATGCCACACAACAATGCGCCAGGTAACGCCCCCCGCCGCCAACGCGGTGTTTAATGCCAGCATCCAGCCACAGGCACGTACCGGCACACTCAAGAACGCCTAACAAAACCGTAGCGAGCGGCAGTGATTTGTGGCTGAGAAGCGCAGCTGTGCTGAAGCACGGGGCCGCCGAGGCAGCGAGCATCACCGGCCGCACAGCGCGACGCGCAGTAGGCTTGCCTAGGTGTTGCTAGATCGGCTTGCTCAGGTAGGGCGAGCCGGCCAGCACGAAGCGCCACGGCGTCTCCATTGCCCTGGAAATGCCGATGCGCGGGCCTGCCTGTACCGTAACATCTGCCTCGCGGGCCAGCAGCATGAAGGGCGGCGCATCGAGCGCCAGGCGGTTGTGCAGATGGCTCACGCCGAGCGCCTGGCACACCTTGCCCGGCCCCGAGCACAGCTGCCGCAACGATGCCACGCCACGCCGCTCGCGCATGGTATCGATGCCCGCCAGCGGCTCGATGGCGCGGATCAGCACGCCCGCGCCATGTCCCGGCTCGCGGCACACAAAATTCAGGCACCAGTGGATGCCGTACGAGCGGTAGACATAAGCGTGCGCGGGCGGGCCGAACATGGCTGCATTGCGCGGCGTCAAGCCGCCATACGTGTGCGAAGCGGGGTCCAGCCGGTCATACGCTTCCGTTTCCACGATGCGCCCGCCCACGCCATCGACCAGTACGGTCACGCCGATCAGCTGGCGCGCCACGCTACTGGAATCGTCCGCAAAATCGATACCGGCCAGAATTTTTTTCATCCGGCAATTGTACCGCCGCACCTCCCTTCGCCCCCGCTTGCGCGACATTGAATACAAATAAAACTTAATATTTTTACCATCACTCCCAAAATAGGCGGCGTCGTAAAATGATGAAAATCGCGGCTGAACCAGGCCAAAACGGGAATTTTTTCCAGAATAGTTTGTCGAGACGAACTATTGCTATGCATAAACAGCGATAATCGTCGGGCACTGCGCCCAACGCCCACGAGGCCGGCAGCGGCAGCGCGACAGAATAACCACCATGTAGGGCAATGATGATGAGAGCGGCAGCGCAAAAACAGGTAGTGCACGATGATCCGGTTGACGCCCTGATGCGTTCCATCCGTATCCCGCCGCGCCCCAGCCTGCTGGTCGATCTGCAGCGCGAATTGGCCGAGGATGACCCCTCGCCGCGGCGCATTGCGCGCATTATCGCCGACGATGTGGGCATGTCGGGCGCCCTGCTCAAGCTCGCCAATTCGCCGTTCTATGGCGCCGCGCGCAAGGCCAAGTCCGTCGAGCAAGGCATCAACTTTCTCGGCATCAACCAGTGCAGCGCCATGATGACGGGCTTGCTGGCGCGCCAGGCGCTGGAAGCGGAAGGCGTGGAACTGACCAATTTCTGGGATGTGTCGGCCAAGCGCGCGCGCGCGCTGGTATTTACCTCGCGCAAGCTGCGCATCGCGCCGCCCGACATCGCCCACACCTTCGGCCTGTTCTGCGACATCGGCGTGCCCCTCTTGATGAACCGCTTCCCCGACTACGTCAAGACATTCGCGGCGGCGGCGAATGACGCGCACAACTGCTTTACCAGCCTGGAAGACGCGCGCCACCAGACCAACCACGCGGCCATCGGCTGCTTGCTGGCGCGCAACTGGGGGCTGTCTTCCGACGTCTCCTGGGCGATTTTGCACCACCACGACTACACGGTGCTGGCCGACCCATCCACGGACGACGCCATCCGCTCGCTCGTCGCGCTGTCGCTGCTGGCCGAAAAGGGCATTCAGCGCTACCATGGCAACAGCACTTCGCTGGAGTGGGACAAGGGCGGTGATCTTGCTTGCCAGCATCTTGGCCTGTCGCAAGAAGAAGCGGCCGACCTGCTCGACGAATTGCACGAGATGTTCGATACCGACCATTGATGTGCGGGGCCCCGCCCCCTGTATCATTCCCCTGGCGCGAGGCAAGCCGCCTCGACGCCCGTACGCCCTGACTTTTACCCTGATAAGACCAATTGACCGCCATGCCCAAAAATAAGCGCCCTGTCCCCCGTAAATCCGCCAACACCCCTGAAGACAAGGATGAAGCCGTCACGCGCATGCTGTGCACGATGGCCCTGAACCTGGCGGAACAGGAAGACAGCGAATCGCAGGGCACGGTGCTGGCCGAGCAGGCCGTCGAATTCGGCCGCATCATCCGCAAGGCCCTGAATCAAAAGAAGGATGAAATCCTGTACGACGCCATCGAGCGTTCCAAGTACGAAGACGTGGGCGCCTACCAGTACCTGCGCAGCCATATCGAGGAAGCGGCCTCCATTTCCGTGATCCGCCGCGAAAATGCCCCGGCCATGGAAATCAACGCCTTCGTCGTGCCCCTGCTGGTGCAAAGCACGGGCGGCCTGAAGGAAGCGGACAGTTTCCAGGACCAGGACGCGTTCGAAGCGCTGGTAAAAAGTTTCCAGCAAGCAGAACTGGAAAGCGCCAAGGCCAAGGTGGTCCTGATGAGCCATGCCTACGACCTCGAGGAAATCGACCGCATCACCTACAGCCACCTGCATGAAATGGTGCGCGATGCCTACGCGTCGATGACGGACAAGAAGATCGTCGCCGCGCCGGGCCTGGAAAGCAGCATCGTCGGCTGGAGCGAGACGGCCTTCGGCCCGCAGGACACGGCCGTCGAACTGCGCTTCCTGCTGGGCTTTGCCCTGAAGCGCGTGGACGACCCGTTCTATGCGGAACCGAAGGATGAGGCGGCGCTCGACGCCTGGTTCGATGCCCGCATGGCCCGCTACCAGCAGTGGACGACGGAAGTGGGCGACCTGGTGAAACGCTGCCTGGCGCCGGCCGACAGCGCGCTGGAAGTGAGCTTCCTCTACCAGGATCTGTTCCATGGCGGCAAGGAACAGGGCATGAGCGAATATGCGATGCTGCAAATGATGTCCGGCATCAACCATGCATTGGCGGAAAACAACGTCGATGCGGGCGACGTTTCCGTCGTCGTCGGCCCGGCCGATGAACACGGTGAAATGTTGTTGCGCGTCAATGTCAGCACGGCGGGCGGCGCACTGCTGCACAGCGCCGACAAGCCGCTGGACCTGGCCGCCGACCTGCAGGAAGAAGTCGACGACATCTGCGACGCGCTGGCCACCATCGGCGTCACCAACTTGTCCGTGGCCCTGCGATTCGATGCCAAGGGGCAGCCGCTGGAAGTGCAGGCCTACGCGCCAACGTAAAACGCCATCTTCATTGCAATGCTGTCAATTAGCGCCTTTCTACCCCAGAAGCAAGCTCCGGGATAGAACCTTCAGGGTAACCAGAAGGACAGGGACTGGCCGACGGCACTCACGGTGTCGAGCATGTGCGCCGGCACCGCGCTGCCCTGCTCGGCCAGCTGGGTGGCCCTGCCAGAATAGGCGAGATCAGATCAAGGCTGCAGCCTGAACAGGCTGCACCGTATCATTGCCACTCACCGCCTTGCCGGCACCTTCTCGGCGCGGCAAACGTACACCATCCAGCTATCCGTGTACGGTTCATTACGGTCAAAGCGTCCGGTCGTCGAGGCTGCGGGGTTGGTGCACACGACACGACCTGCCGCCAGGTCGGCTTGGTTACGCGCCACCTCGCCGCTGGGCAAGGTGTTCGAACGGCCATAGCTGGCATTGGCGCTGCCTTTTTTCGCTTGCAGCGCCAGCAAATGGCTGCGGTAGGCGATCACTTTTTTCTCATACTGCGCTTCGCGCCCGCTCTGCTGCACCAATTGCTCGAATGCATTGAACTTGTCGGAGTAGCTTGCCCGCAACTGCTCGACATCCGCTTGCTGCAGGTCGGCGCCGCTTGCTTGCCGCAGTTGTTGCAACTGCGCGTCCAGTGCTGCCAGTGGTTCGTCCTGCAAGGTGGCCGATGACTCGGCCGGCGCGGCTTGCACAAGTGTGGCGGCCTGCGCAGGAAGCATGATTAGCGGGAGCAGCAACGATGCCAGAGAAAAAGAAAAGTGAAAGCTGTACACGATTTGCTCCGCAAAAGGATTTAAAAAAGCAACGACAGGCATCACCGTATTGCCATATATCAATATGGCATATTTTATATCAAAGCCTTGCTTGTTGCCTGTGGCAGGTGGGCGTGGTAGCCGAGGTGGCTCGAATCACTGATGCAAGTGCCGCTCGGCAACACCGAGGATTTCGGCGTCATTCGCTCGTACCTCGCATGCTGCGCAAGCAAGGCACGCATGCTCGTCGTCCTGCAACGCGCATTCGCTGGCAATCCTGTCGACTCCACCATCGCGCCACTTTTCCCGGGCTGCAATTCAATCATGCATTCACCGATAACAAACGCCGTGCGGGAAGTATTGTTCGTCTCCACCTCACTCCCATCCATCCTGAGTGCCGGCGCGGTGCGCTGCCTGGCAACTACAGATTTCGGTCTACCGATGACTGATGACGTCCTCTCCAGATTCGACCGAACAGCTTGCCACCTGAATCGTGAGCATCACCGCGGATCGGGCGATGCCCATGCCATCTGGTGAGTCCATTACCGCACTGTTCAAACTCATCAGCAGAGAATGTGAGGACTGGTCAAAGCTGCCCCTCTTTTCCTTGAAGTCTTGCGGTTGGCTCGCGGTGTTGCTCCAGGATGCACGCATGGTGCAGCGTGTTACGCTGTGGACAGTTGCCGCCACGCCTGCAATTTCTGCGCATACGCGAGCGTGTACGCCGGGCTGCTCGACGGCAAGCTGACGATGCGGTAGCGCTGCGCGTGCTCGCCCAGCACCTTGACGCCCAGCTTCGCGGCCGTGCCGCCGTTGAAGGCGATCGTGTGCAGCCGTGGCAGGCTGGCGGCCAGGGCAAGCAGGTCGTTGTCGTCGCGTTCGCGGATATTGCTGTCCAGGCTGCCCGTGCGCTGCGCCTGCGCCACCACATCCCACAAGCCCACGCCGTGCGCCAGCAAGCTGGCCAGACGCTCATCATAGGGCAGGCTCTTCAAGTCCACGCCCAGCACCTCGCCCAGCAGCATCCAGAACTTGTTTTGCGGATGCGCATAATACTGGCTGTGCGCCAGCGATTTTTCACCGGGCAAGCTGCCCAGTATCAGCAAGCGCGTGCCGGCATCGACAACGGGATCGAAACAGCGTTTAAGCGCGTCGGCGCTGTCGTCTGGCAGAGAGGCAGGGCGAATCAAATGAAATGTCCGGAAGGGAAGATGAAGGATCATTTTACCCGGCCACGCGACAGTGTAGAATTCCCGCACAACCTTCCCCACACAAGAGACCGTCCATGCGCACCATCGACACCCTGCTGGCCCGGTATGGCGAAAGCCACCGCAACCACGTCAATGAATGGGTGCACATCGTATGCGTGCCGCTGATCGTTTTCAGTCTGCTGGGCTTGCTGTGGAGCGTGCATGCCAGCGTGGCGCTGCTCGGCAGTATTCTGGCCTTATACTATTATTACAAGCTGTCGCGCCCGTTTGCGGCGGGCATGCTGGCGATGCTGGCCATCATGCTGGGCTTGCTGCTGCTCATGCCGGCGCTGACGATTTTGCCCGTGTCGCTGGCGCTGTTCGTGCTGGCCTGGATAGGCCAGTTCATCGGCCATCAGATCGAAGGCAAGAAACCGTCGTTCCTCGACGATATGCGCTTCCTGCTGATCGGCCCGCTGTTCGTGCTGGCGTTTCTGTACCGCCGCCTGCGGCTGGCGTATTGAGCGGCAGGCGCTTCCGTGGTCACGCGGGACCAGTAACAGATTTTTACTATTCGCAACTAGTTATCTCAGGCAAGTGTCCTTATGATAAGTAATAGTCCAACTTGCCGGTCGATGTAATCGGCATTCCAACTTTTGTCCAAGGAGTTCCATATGAAAGCACCAATTATTGCCGTGGCATTGCTGGCCACCCTGGCCGGCTGCGCCGTACAACCGAACTCGGCGAACGTGTATAACGCGCGCCAGGCGCAAAATGAGCAGTCGGTTCGCATGGGCACGGTTGAATCCGTACGCCAGGTCACCATCGACAAGGGTGAAACGGGCACGGGCGTGCTGGCTGGCGCGGCGCTGGGCGGCGTGGCCGGCTCGGCGGTCGGCGGCGGCAAGGGCGCCATCGCGGCCAGCATCCTCGGCGCGGTCGCCGGCGGCATGGCCGGCCAGAGCATCGAAGCGAATGCCTCGAACAAGCCCGGCCTGGAAATCACCGTGCGCCTCGACAATGGCGACATGCGCGCCATCGTGCAGGACGCGGACGAACTGTTCCGTCCGGGCGAGCGCGTGCGCCTGCTGTCGGACGGCCGCAAGACCCGCGTCACGCATTGATCTGCATGCCGGCGCATGCGCTTTAACCGAAGGCGCCGGCAGCGATGAGCAAAGTCGAGGGCGACATGCCCTCGTGCAGCCAGACGGCAATCCACGTTGCCACGACGACATACACAAGCACGCTCCATATTTTGATTTGCAGTGAGGCTGGCATGGCGCTTCTCCCTTTAAGATGCAATTCAGAAAATATTTATCTAATATTAATGTAAATATTTTCATAAATTCAACATTCTCCAAAAGCACTGCGCTGGCTCAATACCGGGGTGTCTCCTGCCCGCCCATTCGGCAAGCTCGACCGGGAGAAGCTATGCCCGTATACTTGCGCGATGTCCTCTCCTCTCCTGTTCATCATCGCCTGCCTGATCTGGGGCTCCACCTTCTGGGCCATCACCTTGCAACTGGGCGATGTCGCTCCCGCCGTCTCCGTCGTCTACCGCTTCGGCCTCGCGTCCGCCACCCTGTTTGCCTGGTGCGCGCTGCGTGGCGACCGCCTGCGCCTGCCCTGGCGCGCGCAACAATGGATGCTGCTGCAAGGCCTGGCCTCGTTCGCCCTCAGCTATGTATGCACCTACAGCTCGGAGCAATACCTGGTTTCCGCCCTCGTCAGCGTACTGTTCGCGCTGATGGTGTTCTGGACACCCTTGCTCAACCGCATCGCTTTCGGCACCCCCATCACCTGGAGCACCTGCTGCGCCGCGTTTGTCGCCATCTGCGGCATCGTGCTGCTGTTTTACCAATCCATCGGCGCGGCGCTGCAAGACATACTCGGTGGGGGGAATGGCCACTTCCTGCTCGGTTTTATCCTCGCACTGGTGGCCACCATTTCCAGCACCTGCGGCAACGCCCTCGTCATGAAGGTACGCGAACAGTCGGGCAACGTGATGCTGACCATGGCCTGGACCATGCTGTGGGGCACCTTGATGGTCGCCGCCTGGGCCATCGCCACGGGCCAGTCCTGGCAGCTGCCGACGCGCCCCAGTTACTGGATGGGATTGCTGTACCTGGCCATCTTCGGCTCGGTGATCGCCTTCAGCGCGTATTTCACCCTGATCGCCCGCATCGGCACGCAAAAGACCGTGTATATCGGCGTCGTCACGCCCGTCATTTCCGTGCTGCTGTCGGTGCAGTTCGAACATTACCGGCCCGCCCCCATCGAATGGGTGGGCATGGTGCTGTGCCTGTCCAGCGTGGCCTGGGCCCTGACGTCGGGCGCGCGCAAGACGAGTAGCATTGCTTCCCTTTCCACCACTCCATCGACAAAGGCAACATGAGCACCTCTTCCTCCCTCGCCATCCGTCCCGCGACCGCATCCGACGTGGCCGCCATTTTCGGCATGATCCATGAACTGGCCGTGTTTGAAAAACTCGAACACATGATGATCGCCAAAGAATCCATGCTGCACGACAGCCTGTTCGGCAAGCACCCGGCATGCGAAGCGCTGGTGGGCGAGGAAAACGGCGAGGTGGTGACGTTCGCCCTGTTCTTCCATAACTTTTCCACCTTCCTGTGCCGCAAGGGCTTGTATCTGGAAGACCTGTACGTGAAGCAGTCCGTGCGCGGCAAGGGCTACGGCAAGCAGATGCTGGTGGCGCTGGCGCAACTGGCCGTCGAACGCGATTGCGGCCGCTTCGAATGGTCGGTGCTGGACTGGAATGAAAATGCGATCAATTTCTACAAGGGCATGGGCGCGGACGTGATGCCGGACTGGCGCATCTGCCGGGTCGCGGGCGATGCCTTGACGCAATTGTCGGCAGGCATGCCAAAAGCGGCCTGATCGGAATTGTAGCGAGGCAACTGACAATGTAAGTTCCCAAAAAAAATCCCCGCGGGCTAGCGGCACCGCGGGGTGAACCCATTGTCAAGTGGGAGGGGGAGAATGCAATCAACGGTTATCAATATAAACGCTACGACTGGTCACCGCGCCGACCTTTACATTTGCTTACCGGGCCTTACATTTCACTTAAGGCCGCCAGGCACGCACCATGGCAGGCAGTGATTATTTCCGTGGTTCAATCAGTGTGCCGTGCAGGCCTATGTGTTGTTGCGCAACACTGTCGCCACCCTGCGATTTTTTATGGATTTGGTACACTGTCAAGCAAGCGATGCAGCCAGCAAGGAAGGCGGAAATGAGCATGCGACAATCTCCTGAATGAGGTCCGGACGCGGCAAGGACCGGGCCGGTATGAGGGTCTGCGCATAAGGGACAGCTTATGCTTGCAGGGAAGATTCAGTGTGGCATCTCCAGCATATCGGGCATTGCGGAATATCAAACGCGCCACATTGACCGCAGGATGGTGTTTGATACGACGCAAAGTGGCAGCATTGTGCTCACACAAAATGAACGAATTGTTATGACTCTGGGAGCCACATCATGAATGTCTCTGCCAAACCGCTCGTCATGAAAATCTACCGCGCCTACCTGCGTTCCCGCCTGGAACGCTACACGCGCGACTTGCAAGCCATCGCCGAACAGCGCGAGAACGACTTCCAGGCCGAACGCATCCTGCACCAGGCCGTCGTCTCGGTGCGCTCGAAACTGCACTCGCTGTAACCGTGATGCCGTCAGCGCTGCCGGCCGGCCACGGCCCAGCGCTCCACCAGCTCGAACAGGCCTTGCGTCAGCAGGGCCAGCACGGCTGCGGGGATCGCGCCGGCCAGCAGCATGTCGTTGTCGTTCAGCGCCAGGCCGATGGTGATGCGTTCGCCATAGCCGCCCGCGCCGATGAAGGCGGCGATGGTGGCCGTGCCCACGCTCATCACTGCCGCCGTTTTCACGCCCGCCAGCATGACGGGCAAGGCCAGCGGCAAGTCCACGTGCAGCAGGCGGTCGCGCCGGCTCAAACCCAGCGCCAGCGCCGCCATGCGCAAGCCTTGCGGCACCTGCAGGATGCCCGTGCACGTGTTGCGCACGATGGGCAGCAAGGCGTACACGAATAGGGCCGCCAGCGCCGGCACGGTGCCGATCATGCCCAGTACGGGTATCAATATCGCCAGCAGGGCCAGCGACGGCACCGTCTGCAGCACGCCGACCAGCGCCAGCACCGTTTGCCGCAGCGGCGCCGAAAACGCCGCCAGCACGCCCAGCGGAATGCCGACTGCGCACGCCAGCGCCACCGACAGCAGCACCAGGGTCACATGCTGGCGCGTCAGGGTCCACAGATCGTCGCCGAAGATCTTATCGAGCAGGCCGCTGCGCGGCGCGGCTTGTTTGTTTGTCTGCTTGCCCGATGCCAGCCACTGCCGCGCCACGCCGGCAAAGCTCTTGCCATCGATTTCCACGGCCGCATTCATGGCGATCATGTCGCTCTCGCTGATGCGCCCCTGCAACGCCTGCAAGGCTTGCCAGGCGGCGGGAAAGCGCTGCGGCAGGTCGAGCCGGTACAGCAGCATGGCGTCGTAGCGGGGAAAATACTGCTGCGTGTCAGCCAGCACGCGCAAACCGTACTGGCGGATCTTCGCGTCCGTCGAATAGATGTCGATCACATCCACCTGGCGCTGCGCCAGCGCTTCATAGGCGATGCCGTGATCGAGGCCGCGCGGGCGCTGCGGCAAGCCATAGCGCGCGGCCAGGCCCGGCCAGCCATCGACCCTGCCGATGAATTCATGCGACAGGCCGAATGTCAGGGCCCGATGCTGGGCCAGCTGCGCCAGGCTCGTGATGGATGTTTCATCGCCGCGCATGGCCAGCGCATACGTGTTGTTAAAGCCCAGCGGCACGGCCACGCCCAGGCCCAGCGCGGCCAGCTCGCGCCGCATCTGATCCAGATCAATGGCTTTGTCGTGCCTGAGAATTTCGCCGGCAATGGTGCCCATGTATTCGGCATACACGTCGATGCTGCCCGCCTGCAGCGCGGCCAGCACGATGGCCGTGTTGCCCAGGCCCTGGCGGTGCTGCGCCGCCACGTGCGGCGCGGCGCTCTGCTTGATGATTTCGCCGAGAATATACGATTCCGTAAAGCGCTTCGAGCCTACCTTCAGGGTGCCGCCATCCATGGCAAGGGAGGACATGGGCGCGGCGGCGAAGACCAGTAACAACAGCAAGTAAAACGGCAAATAAGCAGCACGCACGCGGCGCTCCAGGGCGGATGATCAATCCGGCAAGCTTACCACCGGCGCGCGCCAGACACCGCCATGCACCACGCCCGCGCACGGGTTCAGGCCCAGCGCATACGCCAGGTCGGCCGGGCGCGCGATGCGCCACAGGGCGAAATCGGCGCGTTTCCCCACCGCCAGGCTGCCCGTTTCATGCTGCAAACCCAGCGCGCGCGCCGCGTGGCACGTAACACCGGCCAGCGCTTCCTGCGGCGTCAGGCGCCACAGCGTGCACGCCATGTTCATCGCCAGCAGCAAGGACGTCATGGGCGACGTGCCCGGATTGCAATCGGTGGACACGGCCATCGGCACGCCCGCCGCGCGCAAATCTGAGATGGGAGGTTGCTGTACTTCGCGCAAAAAATAATACGCGCCCGGCAGCAGCACGGCCACCGTGCCGTGTTTTGCCATGGCCGCGATGCCCTCGTCCGACAAGAATTCCAGGTGGTCGGCCGACAGACCAGCATACCGCGCCACCAGCGCCGCGCCGCCCAGGTCCGACAGCTGCTCCGCATGCAGTTTGACGGGCAAACCCAAGCCTTGCGCCGCGTCAAACATGCGCTGCGTTTGCGCCGGCGTAAAGCCGATGCGCTCGCAAAAGGCGTCGACGGCGTCAACCAGGCCATCGCCGGCCAGCTTGGGCAGCATCTGCGCGCACAGCAGGTCGATATACGCATCGGCCTGTCCTGCGTATTCGGGCGGCAGCGCGTGCGCGCCGAGGAAGGTGGTGCGCACGGATACGGGTAGCTGTTCGCCTATCCTGCGCGCCACGCGCAGCATCTTCGCCTCGCTGTCCGCATCGAGGCCGTAGCCGGACTTGATCTCCAGCGTCGTCACGCCCTCGGCCAGCAGCGCCAGCACGCGGGGCAGGCTTTGCCGCAGCAGTTCGTCGTCGCTGGCCGCGCGCGTGGCGCGCACGGTGGACATGATGCCGCCGCCGGCGCGGCTGATGTCTTCATAGCTGGCGCCATTGAGGCGCGCCTCGAATTCGTCGCTGCGGTTACCCGCGTGGACGATATGCGTATGGCAGTCGATCAGGCCCGGCGTCAGCCAGCAGCCCTGGCCGTCGTGCAGCACCGCGCCGCTGGCCGGCAGCTCGTCGCCGGGGCCGATCCAGGCGATGCGGCCATCCTTGACGGCGATGGCCGCGTCCAGCAGTTCGCCATAGCCGTGCTCCATGGTGGCCAGGTGGACGTTGTGGATGACCAGGTCCCAGTCTTGCATTGTCTTTCCTTCCTAGATGAACAGGTCGACGCGCAGCACGGCCGTGCGCTGCAAGGCGTCGAGCCGCCATTCCTGCGCATCGTCGGCGTCCAGCAGCAGCGCGTCATGGCGGGCCAGTGCGAACTGCTGGTCGCTTGAGCGCGCCAGCACGGCACCCTCGCCGGCGACAAACAGCAGGGTCGTCGTGCTGCGCCGCAGCAGCCTGCCCGGCGCCGTGATTTTTTCCAGTTGGTGGCGGCAGCGCTCGCGCCGCGTCATCACGTTGAAATCCGTCGTCGGCCCCTTGACCTGCGCCACGACGGCCGCTTCGCCGGGAAACCACAGCATCGGCTGCGCCGCGCTCAACACCACCTTGCGCGCGCCCTCAAACGTCAGCTGCACGCTGTCGCCATCGACCAGCATCAGGCTGCGGTCGATGCCGGGAAAGCTGGAAAACGGCCCGCTGGCCGTGATCGTCGCCAGGCTGATGCGCCAGTCAAAATCGTCGAAACCGGCGTCCGGGGGAGAAATGGCGATTTCCGTCGTGCTGCCGCCGCCATTTTTCCACGGCGCGGCGCGCAGGTATTCCTGTGGAATGAAGGTCGCCATCAGAGCGCCCTCAGTTGCGCCAGGGTGCGCCGGTAGGCGGTGGCGATGGCCTCCTGCGCCACGTGGCGCCCATCGCGCACCTGCCACCGGCCGCCGCACAGCACGTCGCGCACCAGATTGTCGTTGCCGCAAAAGAGAAAACTGCCCAGCACATCGGCGATGGCCGCGCCGCACAGGTTCACGTGCGCGTCGTCGAGCACCAGCAAGTCGGCGCGGCTGCCTGGCGCCAAAGCACCGAGCTTGCGCCCGGACGCCTGTGCCCCGCCCCGCATGGCCGCCTGCCACAGATAGTCGCCCACATGGCGCTGCTGCGGCGTGGTGGCCACATTGCGCTGCTGGCGCTGCAGGCGCTGGCCGTATTCGAGCCAGCGCAACTCTTCCACGGGCGACTGCGACACGTGGCTGTCGCTGCCGACGCCGAAACGCCCGCCGGCGGCGATGAATTCGGCCAGCGGGAACAGGCCGTCGCCCAGGTTCGCCTCCGTCGTCGGGCACAGGCCCGCCACGGCGCCGCTGGCCGCCATCCGCGCCACTTCGTCAGGCTCCACGTGCGTGGCGTGCACGAGGCACCAGCGCGCATCGACGTCGACCTGATCGTACAGATACTGCACCGGGCGCCGGCCGCTGTAGTCGAGGCACTGGCGCACCTCGCCCTGCTGCTCGGCGATGTGGATGTGGATGGGGCGATCCGCGGGCAGCGCTTGCGCCACTTCGCGGATCTGCGCCACGCCGGCGGCGCGCAGCGAATGGGGCGCAAAGCCCACTTCCACCTGCCCGCCGCGCTGCGGCGCCAGCGCCTCGACGATGCGCAAGACATCGTCCGCCCCCGTGCGGAAACGCGCCTGCTCGGGCTTGAGGGGCTGCTCGCCGAAGCCCGCATGGCTGTACAGCACGGGCAGCATGGTCATGCCGATGCCGCTGATGCGCGCCGCCGTCAGTACCCGTTCAGCCGTTTCGGCGGGACGCGCATACAGGTCGCCAGCCGCATCGCGCTGCAGGTAGTGGAATTCGCAGACGGACGTGTAGCCATGGCGCAGGCATTCGGCAAACAGCTGCGCGGCGATGGCCTCCATCTGCTCCGGCGTGATGTGGCGCGCGAAACGGTACATCAGCTCACGCCAGGTCCAGAAGCTGTCCGGCGCATCGCCAGCGCCATCGCCGGCGACTTCCGTCATGCCGCCCAGCGCCCGCTGGAAGGCATGCGAATGCAGGTTAACCATGCCGGGCAAGACATATTCGGCCACTTCCGCGCCTGACGGCGGCGTGGCGCCCTCCTTGACGTGCGTCAAGTCGCCGGCCGCATCCCATTCCAGCAGCACGTCGCGGCGCCAGCCTTGCGGCAGCAGCGCGTGGCGCGCGAACAGACAGGTACTCAACGCGCCACCCATGCGACGGCCGCTTCCATCATCCGGCGCAGCAGCGGCTGCACCCGGGCCGCCAGGTCGGGCCGGTAGCCGAATGGCGCCGATTCGTCCATGCCAGGTTCATTCATGTACAGGCACTGGCACATCTCGAGCTGGATCGCATGCACGCGCTTGTCCGGCTGGCCGTAATGGCGCGTGATATGCCCGCCCTTGAAGCGGCCGTTGAGCGCCACGGTAAACTGTTCCTGCGCGCGCGCGATGTCCACCACGGCGGACGTCAGGCCCGCATCGCAGCTGGCGCCATCGGCCGTGCCGAAGTTCAGGTCGGGCAGCTTGCCGTCAAAGAAGCGCGGCACATGCGAGGCGATGGAATGGGCATCCCACAGCACCACGGCGCCATGCACGCGCAGCAGCCGGTCCAGTTCCGCGCGCAGCTGCGCATGATACGGCGCCCAGTAGCGCTGCAAGCGGCGCTGCACGTCGGCCGCATCCGGTTCCTTGCCGGCCAGGTACAGCGGTTCGCGGTGGAAGGTATCGTTGGGCAGCAAGCCCGTCGTATCCTGGCCCGGGTACAGATTCGTGTCTTCCTGCGGGCGGTTCAGGTCGACGGTGTAGCGCGACCAGCGCGCCGACAGCACCGACGCGTCCATCTCCTGCAAAAAGCCATACAGCTCGCGCAAATGCCAGTCCGTGTCGGCCTTGATCAAGGCCCGCGGCGTCATGCGCGCGGCGATATCGTCCGGTATGTCGGTGCCCACATGGGGCATCGACACGAGCAGCGGGATGCTGCCTTCGTTGAAGCGGAAATCCATGCCTGTCTCCTTGCTCCCGCTTAAGCGTACAGCGGGGCGAACAAATTCTTGCAGGTGCTGCTCAATTCGCCCTGCAGCACCATCTGCTTGGCCGCTTCGATGTCGGGCGCAAAGAAGCGGTCGGCGTCGAAGAACGGCACCTTCTGGCGCAGCTGGTGATGCACGTGCTCCAGGTGCGGCGAGGTTTTCAGCGGACGGTGGAAATCGATGCCCTGCGCGGCGGCCAGCAGCTCGATGCCGACGATGACGGCCGTGTTGTGCGCCATGTCGTCCAGGCGGCGCCCGGCGAACGTGGCCATGCTCACGTGGTCTTCCTGGTTGGCGGACGTGGGCAGGCTGTCGACGCTGGCCGGGTGCGCCAGCGACTTGTTTTCCGACGCCAGCGCGGCGGCCGTCACGTGGGCGATCATGAAGCCGGAATTGACGCCCGGGTCGCGCACGAGGAAGGGCGGCAGGCCCGAGAGCGTGGCGTCGATCAGCAGGGCGATGCGGCGCTCGGCCAGCGCGCCGATTTCGGCAATCGCCAGCGCCAGCGTGTCAGCGGCAAACGCCACCGGCTCGGCATGGAAGTTCCCGCCCGAGACGATCTCCGCCTGCCCGTTGGGACCATCCTGGAAGATCAGCGGATTGTCCGTGACGGCATTGGCTTCGATCAGCAGGGTACGGCCCGCATTGCCGATCAGATCGAGGCAGGCGCCCATGACTTGCGGCTGGCAGCGCAGGCTGTACGGGTCCTGCACGCGCTCGTCGCCTTCCAGATGCGAGGCGCGGATGGCGCTGTTGGCCACCAGCTGGCGGTACATCTGCGCGGCCAGGATCTGCCCCGGCTGCCCGCGCACGGCGTGCACGCGCGCGTCGAACGGCGCGTCGCTGCCCTTGGCCGCGTCGAGCGACAGCGCGCCCGTGACCATGGCCGCTTCCAGCAGGCGTTCGGCCATGAACAGGCCATGCAGCGCCAGTGCGTTCGACACTTGCGTGCCGTTGATCAGGGCCAGGCCCTCTTTCGCCGCCAGCACGACGGGCGCGATGCCTGCCTGCGCCAGCGCCTCGGGCGCCGGCATCAATTCGCCGTTGACGCGCACGTCGCCCACGCCCAGCATGGCCAGGGTCATGTGCGACAGGGGCGCCAGGTCGCCCGAGGCGCCGACGGAGCCCTTGGCGGGAATGGCCGGCATGATGCCCGCGTTGTACAGGGCGATCAGGGTATCGACGATCAGCGGGCGCACGCCGGAAAAGCCGCGCGCCAGGCTGCCGATCTTCATCAGCATGATCAGGCGCACGACGGCGTCCGACAGCAGTTCTCCCGTGCCGACGGAGTGCGACAGGATCAGGTTGCGCTGCAACTGCTCGAGTTTTTCATCGGGGATGCGCGTCTTGGCGAGCAGGCCGAAGCCCGTGTTGATGCCGTAGGCCGCATCGCCCTTGGCGACGATGGCCTGCACGGCGGCGGCCGACGCCTCGATGACGGGATAGGCCTCGGCGGCGAGGATCAGTTTCGCGGGTGCGGCCCAGACGGCGCGCAGGTCGCCCAGGGTCATCGCGCCCGGCTTCAGGGTCCAACTTTTGGCATGCTGTGTCATAGTCATTCGCATCAAGGTCTCAAGGAAGCATGGGAAGAATCAGGCCGTTGCGCTTGGCGCAGGCGGCCGCCGTTTCATAGCCGGCATCGGCATGGCGCATGACGCCCGAGCCGCTGTCGTTGACCAGCACCCGGGCCAGGCGTTTCGCCGCGCTGTCCGTGCCGTCGGCCACGATGACCATGCCCGCATGCTGAGAATACCCCATTCCCACGCCGCCGCCATGGTGCAGCGAGACCCAGGTGGCGCCGCCGGCCGTGTTCAGCATGGCGTTGAGCAGCGGCCAGTCGGAGACGGCGTCCGTGCCGTCCTTCATGCTTTCCGTCTCGCGGTTCGGGCTGGCGACGGAACCCGTGTCCAGGTGGTCGCGGCCGATGACGATGGGCGCCTTCAGTTCGCCCGTGCGCACCATCTCGTTGAAGGCCAGGCCGGCGATGTGGCGCTCGCCCAGCCCCAGCCAGCAGATGCGCGCCGGCAGGCCCTGGAAGGCGATGCGCTCGCGCGCCATGTCCAGCCAGTGGTGCACCTGCTTGTGGTGCGGGAACAGCTCCTTGATCTTCGCATCCGTTTTATAGATGTCTTCCGGGTCGCCCGACAGGGCCACCCAGCGGAACGGCCCCCGCCCTTCGCAAAATTGCGGGCGGATGTAGGCGGGCACGAAACCGGGGAAGTCGAAGGCATTTTGCACGCCCTGGTCGAACGCCACCTGGCGGATGTTGTTGCCGTAATCGACGGTATGCACGCCCATGGCGTGGAAATCGAGCATGGCCTGCACGTGGGCGGCGCAGGAATCGGCGGCGGCCACCGTCAGGCGCGCGTGGCGCTGCGGGTCCTGCTGCGCCGCCTTCCAGTCCGACACGCTCCAGCCGCGCGGCAAATAGCCGTTGACCAGGTCGTGCGCGGACGTCTGGTCCGTCACCAGGTCCGGCACCAGGCCGCCCGCCTTGGCGCGGCGCACCAGTTCCGGCAGCACTTCGGCCGCGTTGCCCAGCAGGCCAATCGAAATGGCTTCCTTGCGCTCCGTATGGTATTTGACCAGCGTCAAAGCTTCGTCCAGGCTGGCGGCCTGCTTGTCCAGATAGCGCGTGCGCAGGCGGAAATCGATGCTGCTTTGCTGGCATTCGATGTTGAGCGAGACGGCGCCGGCCATGGTGGCGGCCAGCGGCTGCGCGCCGCCCATGCCGCCCAGGCCCGCCGTCAGGATCCAGCGCCCGGCCCAGTCGCCGCCGAAATGCTGGCGGCCCGCCTCGGCGAAGGTTTCATACGTGCCCTGCACGATGCCCTGCGTACCGATGTAGATCCAGCTGCCGGCCGTCATCTGGCCGTACATGAACAGGCCCTGGCGATCGAGTTCGTTGAAGTGTTCCCAGTTCGCCCATTTCGGCACCAGGTTGGAGTTCGCGATCAGCACGCGCGGCGCATCCGCGTGGGTCCGGAACACGCCCACCGGCTTGCCGGACTGGATCAGGAGAGTCTGGTCGTCTTCCAGTTCGCGCAGCGAGGCGAGGATCTGGTCGAAGCAGGCCCAGTTGCGGGCGGCGCGGCCGATGCCGCCGTAGACGACCAGGTGCTGCGGATTTTCCGCCACTTCCGGGTCCAGGTTGTTTTGCAACATGCGGTAGGCCGCCTCGGCCTGCCAACTCTTGCAAGCCATGACCGTGCCGCGCGGGGCGCGGATGGTACGGCTGGCATCAAAGCGTGGATCGGTGTCCATTGTGCTGTTCATGCTGTCTCCTCGTAGGGTGCGAGCGGACATGCGTGGTCCGCTCTGGTACTCCCAGCATAGGTTGTCTATACAACCAAGTCAACAGGTTTTTGCAGCTGTCAAATCCTTACTTTTTCTCGAACACGCGCTTGCCCGCCACCCACGTCTGCAGCACCTGCGTCTTGCCGATGGCGGCTGGTGACACCTTGAACAGGTCCTGGTCGACGACGATGAAATCCGCCCATTTGCCCGCTTCCAGCGTGCCGATGACCTTTTCCTGGTGAGCCGCCCAGGCCGCGTCGAGGGTGAAGCAGCGCAGCGCCTCGGTGACTGTCATGGCTTGCTGCGGATACCAGCCGCCGGCCGGAAACCCCTCGCTGTTTTGCCGCGTGACGGCCGCGTGGATGCCCTCGAACGGGTTCGGCGACTCGATGGGGAAGTCCGAGCCGCAGGCGATGCGCGAACCCTGCTTGAGGAAGGTGCGCCACGCATACGCGCCCTTGATGCGCTCGTGACCCACGCGCTGCTCCGCCATGTTCTGGTCGGACGTGGCGTGCGTCGGCTGCATCGACGGCACGATGCCCAGACTCTTGAAACGGGGGATGTCGGACAACTGCACCACCTGCGCGTGCTCCATGCGGTGGCGCAGGCCCACGCTATGGTATTGCGCGATCAAGGCTTCATAGCCGTCGAGAATTTGATGGTTGCCCGCGTCGCCGATGGCGTGCACGTTCACCTGGTAGCCGGCGCGCATGGCTTTTTCCATCTTCGCGCGCATGGCGTCGTCCTTGTAGAACAGCAGGCCGCGGGTAGAAGGATCGTCGCTGTACGGCGCCAGCAGGGCCGCGCCGCGGCTGCCCAGGGCGCCGTCGGACAGCAGTTTGACGGCGCGCAAGGCGTACATGTCGCGCGCATAGCTTTTTAATGGGCCGCTTTTTGACAATGCGTCGAAGTCTTCCGTCGTGTCGGCAATCATGCCGTACACGCGCACCGTCAGCTTGCCGTGGTCCGCATAGTCGCGGAACAGCCGGTCCTGCATCTGGCCGATGCCCGCATCGTGCACGCTGGTCAGGCCCACTTGCGACAGCTGCGCCAGCGCGCCATCGAGGGCGGCGCGGTTTTCCACGTCGCCGGGCTTGGGCAGCACGGCATCCATCAAGTCCATGGCATTATCGACCAGCACGCCGGTGGCGTTGCCGTCCGCATCGCGTTCTATCTTGCCGCCGGCCGGATCCGGCGTGGCGCGCGTGATGCCGGCCAGCGCCAGCGCGCGGCTGTTGGCCCAGCCCGCGTGGCCGTCGACGCGGCGCAGCCACACGGGCCGCGCGCTTTCCGCTGCATCGAGTTCCGCGGCCGTGGGAAAGCGTCCCAGCTTCCAGATTTCCTGGTTCCAGCCGCTGCCGACGATCCAGTTGCGCTGCGGATGCGCGCGGGCGAAGTCGCCCACGGCCTGCACGGCGGCCGGCAGCGACGACGAACCGTACAGCATCACGCCGCTGGCGATCGTCCCGAGGCCGAACACGTGGCCATGCGCGTCGATCAGGCCCGGCAGCACGGTCTTGCCCTGCACGTCGACGTGCAGGGCGCCCTTGGCCGCCTTGCGTTTCACCTGCGCAGCGCTGCCGACGGCGAGCAGCTTGCCAGCGTCGTCAAACGCCAGCGCCGTGAAACGCACTACCTTGCCGTGCGCGTCGAGCGTGTAGCCGTTGGCATTGTCGATGACGGTATCGGCGTGAGCGTGGCCAAGGGCGCCCAGGCAGGCGAGCGTGAGCAGGGTACGGCGCAAGGGCAAGGTCGGCATTTCCATCTCCAGGTCTTTTAATAAATGAGTGAAAAGACGAGTGTATAGAAATTGGCAAAATGGTCAATCAGGCAGCGTGCGGCGGCCTTACCATCAGCCAGTAATCGCAGCCCGTGACGGCTTCCGCGTAGCGTCCCGCCACCGCGAAGCCCAGGCGGCCGTAGAACGGCAGGCTGCGCTCGTTGTACGTCTCCAGGAAGCACGCGGCCCCCGCCGCATCGACGGCCGCCAGGCCCGGCGCCAGCACGGATGTGCCCAGTCCCCGCCCCTGCGCGTCCGGCGCGATGCCGGCGATCGACAGATACCACGCGTCCTGCAGGGCATGCGGCGCCAGCGCGTGCTCCATGTTCCCGACGATGGCCGAAAAGTGTGCAAAGCCGCGCTCCCCCAGCAGCGCGCGTAAGGCGTCCTCGCGCTGCGCGTAGGCGGCCTGGCGCAGCGCCGCCGGCGTATCCGTCGTCCAGATGGCGGCGCCATTGCCCCCGTCATCAGCCAGGTCGACGCGCCCCGCCTGCTCGCCCTCGGTCAGCGCCAGCGCAAAATACGCTTCCAGCATGGCCAGCCGCGCCGTTTCGTCGTCGCCGCAGGCCACCGTGACGGCGCGGTAAAACGGGTCGCCGATCAGGGCGGCGGCCAGGCTGCGGGCGGTGCGGGAGGCTTCGGTGTGGGATGGGCTGGACATGGGATCTCTTTCTGTTCATGAAAACGCCCGGCATCTTAACGCAAGCGCCCAGGCCTTGCGCCGAGTCAATACCTCCCCGCCGCCGCTGGCCTACGCTGGCGTTTTATCGCGGAGGTTCCATGGCCAGGCACCATGTCATCAGCACCACCGCTTGCGACGTGTTCTTCAAGCTTGTGGCCCATCAAAAGAAAAGCCTGGGCGCGCGCTTCGACAGCATGATCGTCACCTTCAGCGCCGACGGCCAGCCCGTGCTGGGCGCCACCCTGCGCAACGCGACTAGCGGCTGCGAACTGCACCGCCTGGCCGGCCAGCCCGACGAATGCTGGTGCTGCGGCTACGACGAGCAGCTGGAATTCGTCTCGCAAAACAAGGTGCCGCTGGCGCACGCCGACTACCGGCTCACCTTGAGCAATGGCGAAACGTGGACGGGGACGACGGATGCGAAGGGACGCACGGGGCGCGTGGCCAGCAAGCGGGAAGAGCAAATCACGACGGTGGAATTTTTCCCACAAGAAGACAGCCTTCCCTGCCGCTCTGCTGCACCAGACCCAGTGGCTTCGACGGCGATCATAGTGGAGCTACAAGACGTAAAAACGACCGACAAGGATCTCGATACATCAGTAAAACAGGTAAAAATCGATAGCATGGCTCGCCCGCTTACCCAGGGTGAAATAGACATGGCATGGATGATTTTCGAGGATGCCGTCGACTATAGCAAAGTCAAAATTCACAAGAGGCCTTATCTATGGCTGTTCCAACCAAAAAACACTGCCATGACACCCAATGGGGAAATGTACTTTCATGAGTCGAGATTTCTGGACGATTTTTCTAGTACTGATAGGATCCGGCGCCGTTGGTTCATTCACGAAATGGTCCATGTTTGGCAGTATCAACAGAGATACCCGGTGGCAATGCGGGGCGCATTCAGAATTGGGTTGGACTATAACTATGAGCTCAGCCACACAAAAAGACTAGCTGACTACAACATGGAAGCACAAGGGGATCTACTGGCTGACTACTATGCGTTAAAGTATTTGAAGCATCCTCCAACGATGCAACAGGAGCAATATGCCAATGACCAAGCACTATACGAAGAAGTACTCAGTGACTTTTTCACAGACAGAAAAAGCGAAAAAAATTTACCTGGCGGCAATATCGAGCGTACTCCTCTCGTCGATATCCCTTGAAGTATCCGCAAGATCGCGCATCGCCGACGCAGAAGTAAGTTCGGTTGACGGCGTACCGTGTTTCACAATCTCGCAGAAGGAAGAAAGTCGCAACGGCCAGCCACTCCTGGGAGCACTCAGCATTTCAGACCTGTCAGAAAAGCCCGTCGTTGGTGTGTGGAGTTTTTATATGACTGGTGGAAAAAAAGTACCGCTCTCGTCAAAAAGCTGCCTTCGGTATGGTGACCTTCCCCAAGGAGCGAACGGCATGCCCGCCCCTGAACTGCAAACAGGACGGGTCTACAGCATTTTCCTCAATGGAAGACCAAATGATACTGCAGACCCTACCTATGGCTACATGGGAAAGTTTTGCATAGTAGCCACGGCCACTGGTGAACGAAAAATCATCGCCATTGGCAGCGACACGCCAGCGTGGAAACAGGATAGTTGCCCGGAGCATTCGCTCATCAGATAGTGCAAGGATCGCCATGCCATATCGTCACACACTGTTATTCCTGCTTGCCGCCTTGACGAGCATGGATGCATCGGCGTGGTCGCGCATGGGCACAGCCGCCATCATGACGGAGGCGGGCCTTCCCTGCTTCAAGATTGCCAGCGAAGAGGAACGCTCAAGGGGACCAGTCAGCCTGAAGATGCTGACGATCAGCACAGCTGGGCCGAATGGCTGGAACAACGTATGGACGGTCATGTTTCCCAATGCCTCGTTTGGCGATCCCAGCTATCGTCTGCCAAACAAGGGATGTGTGCGCTATGGCAAGGCCCCCGAGGGGGCCGAGAGCAGCGATGCCGCGCCGCTGGTGGCAGGAAAAGTGTATGGCGTATCCTTCCTGGGAAGGCCGACCTCCGCGTCCGATCCCACTTCGCGCTACTCGGCAGATTTCTGCCTGCTCGCGGCACCCGCCGGGGGATTCCAGGTGATTCAGCTGACAAATGGCAAGAATACCTGCGCTCCCGAGGAAAAACCAAGATAGCGCGTGCCATTGCATCCGTCACGCACAGACCACGCCTCGCGTTCAAGACTTGGGGGGGACCACCTCAATCGATTCCTCCCCCCGCTTCGCCGGCGCCCTGAACCATTCACCGGGCGGCACCACGTGCGATTCCTTCGGGTCGTCGATGTAGTGCGGCGAGGTGATCTGCACGTCGAATTCGTTGAAGACGTCGATGATATTCTGGTGCAAGCGGTTCAGCACTTCGGCGCGCTGGCGGGGGACTTCGGCGCTGGCGTAGGCGACAAGGCGGTATTGCACGTAGTAATCCTGCAGGGCCAGCTGCATCACGTACGGTTTCGGCGTGGTCGACAGTTCCGTCGTGCGCGACGCGGCCAGTTCCAGCATGGCGTGCACCTGCCGCCATGGCGTGGCGTAGCCGATGGTGACGGTGGAGTCGAGCACGAAGCCGCCGCCGGGCTGGGCGCGCGAATAATTCTTGGTCGTTTGCGACATCACCCAGGCGTTCGGCAACGCAACTTCCTCGCCCAGGCCCGTGCGCAGGCGCGTCTCGAACATGCCCAACTCGACCACCGTGCCCTCGCTGTCGCCCACGCGCACATATTCGCCCTTGCGCAGGGCGCGCGTGTACATGAGGATCAGGCCGCTGGCGCCCTGGCCCACGATGCTCGACGCGCCGATCGACACCATCAGACCCACCAGCACGGACAGGCCCTGGAAGGCGGCCGTGTGCGAACCGGGCAGGTAGGGGTACGCCATGGCCAGCGCGAACAGCCAGATCACCACGCTGGCGATGCGGCGCGTGGGCAGGGCCGTGTCCTTGTCGAGCCAGCCGATCTGCAATTCGCCGCTTTCCACGCGCTTGAACAGCGAAGCGGCCGTGGCGGCGATCAGGCGCGCGATGGCGAAGATCACGCACACCAGCACCAGCCCCGGCAAGGCGCCGATGATGGCGTGGAAGACGTCGGCCGCCACGTCGAACAGGTAGCCGCTCAGGCTTTCGCCCCACGAGCGCGTGTACGGCAGGCGGCCCAGCACGAAGGCCGCCCACAGATAGGTGGCCATCAGGCGCAAGCCCCACAGCACGGCGCTCAGCAACTGGTAGGCGAAGGCGATGTAGTGCTCGGCATCGAGCACGCGCACGTTTTTCAGGCGCACGTCGCGCAGGCGCGAGGCCAGCAGGATGCCGCTGCGGCGCTTGGCCCAGCGGTACAAACGCGTCAGCCCCATCCACACGAGCCAGAACACGAGGGTGGCGGCCGCGCACACGGCGGCGGCGATGGCCAGATAGCGCCAGCTGCTCTGCTCGCGATAGTCAAACACGGCCTTGCTCAGCTCCTCGGCCGCCGTTTTCGCCACGCTTTCCGTCGTGTCGCCGGCCAGCTGGTTGACATCGCCAGGCACGACGACGAACAGCTGCACGCCGTCGAGCAACACCTGCGTGCCTTCGGGAATCATGCGCGTGCTTGCCTGCAAGGGGCCGTTCTTGGCCAGCACGCCTTCCAGGCGGCGCTGCGCACCGATGGCCCGCTCATCGGGCGGATAGCCGGCCAGCGCGGCGCGGAAGACGAATACCTTGCGATTGGCGAACATCAGTGGCGCCGTCTTGACGGCCGCGGCATGCGCGGGCGCCATGGCGCTCGCAGCTTCCGCAACGAGCGAGGAAGCGCCCTCGTCCGCGTGGGCTGCGGGCAGCAGGAAGATCGTCAACAGGCATAACAGGCGGAGCAACGCGGACATGGCAGGAATGAAAGAGTGACAAGGAGTAGCCATCATGCCATGTAATTGCGGAAACTCAAGCGCCGCACCTACCGTTCAGCTCGCATCATGGAAAATGATGCCCAGGGTGTGGCGCAAGCCCGAGCGCAGGCGCGACACGCCATGGCGCATGTTGACGCGGTAACTGCCGCGCGTGCCGTTGACGGGGCGTTGCGCGACGGGAAAGACCACGGCGTCGCCTTGCGCCAGCGGCACCACCTCGGCGCGCGACTGCATGCGCGGGCGCTGCTCCGTCAGCACGAACTCGCCGCCCGTGAAATCATCTTGCGGGCGCGACAGCAGCACGGCCAGCTGCAGCGGAAACACGTGCTCGCCATACAGGTCCTGGTGCAGGCAGTTGTAATCGTCCTTGCGGTAGCGCAAGAGCAAGGGCGTGGGCCGCGTCTGGCCAGCCGCATGGCAGCGCGCGAGGAAATCGGCGTGGCTGGAGGGAAAGCGGCTATCGAGGCCCATGCTGGCGTGCCAGCGGTTGGCAATCGCCGCCAGCGGCCCGTACAGCTGTTCGCGCAAGGCGGCCACCACATCGGGCAGCGGATAGGCCCAGTACTGGTACTCGCCCTGGCCAAAGCCATGGCGCTGCATCACCACCCTGCTGCGAAAGCGCGACGCCTCGTCATACTGCGCCGCCAGCGCCCCGCACTGCGCAGGATTGAGCAAGCGCGGCACAACGGCGCAGCCGTATTGATTCAGATCATCCTCGATCTGCCGCCAGTCCAGCGCCATCATGCCTTCCCTTCGCGTTCGAGCAGCGCCTGCTTGCGTTCCACGCCCCAGCGGTAGCCGGACAGCGCGCCATCGTTGCGCACGACCCGGTGGCAGGGAATGGCGACGGCCAGCGCGTTCGCGGCGCAGGCGCCCGCCACGGCCCGCGCCCCGTTCGGCGCGCCAATGCGACGGGCCAGCTCGGCGTAGCTGACGGTGCTGCCGGCGGGAATCTCGCGCAAGGCTTGCCACACGCGCTGCTGGAACACGGTGCCGCGCACGTCTAGCGGCAAGTCCAGGCCGATCGCGGGCGCCTCGACCAGTCCCACCACCTGCGCCACCGTCCGTTCGTAGTCCGCTTCGGCGCCGCGCAGCTCGGCTTGCGGAAAGCGGTCCTGCAAGTCGCGCAGCAGCACTTCCGGATCATCGTCGATCAGAATGGCGCAGATGCCCTTGTCCGTGCTGGCCACGAGGATGGCGCCCAGCGAGCAGGCGCCAATGGCAAAGCGGATCACGGCGCCGCTGCCGCCGGCGCGGAATGCGCCCGGCGTCATGCCCAGCAAGCCCGGCGTGGCGGCGTACAGGCGGCCGCTGGAATTGAAGCCGGCCGCATACAACGTTTCCGTGACGTTCGCCGCGCCCTGCAAGCCGGCCTTCAGGCGTTCGCCGCGCCGCGCCGCCGCATAGGCCTTCGGCGTGATGCCCGTGTGCGCCTTGAAGACGCGGTGAAAGTGAAAGCGGCTCATGCCGGCCGCCCTGGCAAGGCTGTCGAGATCCGGCAGCGCATCGCTGGCGTCGATCAGGCGGCAGATGTCGGCCACGATGGCCGCCTGGCGCTGGGCCAGCGGCGGCAAGTTCGGCTGGCAACGCAGGCAGGGGCGGAAACCGGCCGCCTCCGCCTGCTCGCACGTGGCGTGGAAAGCCACGTTGCGGCGCAAGGCGGGACGCGCCGCGCAGGAGGGGCGGCAATACACGCCCGTCGTGCGCACCGAGTAATAGAAGACGCCGTCGGCGTCGGGCGCGCGCCGCTGCAGGGCATCCCAGCGTTCATCGTCAGTCAGGTAAGCGTGTTCCATGGCGAACTCCG
This sequence comes from Janthinobacterium sp. TND4EL3, assembly GCF_900156175.1. GTDB lineage: Bacteria > Pseudomonadota > Gammaproteobacteria > Burkholderiales > Burkholderiaceae_D > Janthinobacterium. The sequence goes on along the minus strand of NZ_FTMV01000002.1, from coordinate 267,501 downwards.
TGCAGGTCAATAGTATGTCGCCAGCATAGCCAGTGCCGGCCGGCGCCACACTCCGGCGCTTGCTTTTGAATTCAAAAAAGGCTGGCGGCGCCCGCCTTGCTCGGTGCTAAAATCGGCCATCGCGCCTCCAGCCGGCGGCGCGCCCTGCCCGCGCCCCGGAGAAAACGCATTGGACGATCACAATACCCAGGAAAATACGCCCATTTTCCAGCGCATCAAGGATTTTCTGCTGGCCGGCATCGCTGCCGGGCGCTGGAAGGAAGGCGACGTAATTCCCTCCGAGCAAGCCCTGGTGAAGCAGTTCGGCGTCTCGCGCATGACGGTCAACCGCGCCGTGCGCGAGCTGACGAGCGAACAAATACTGACGCGGCGCCAGGGTTCCGGCACCTATGTGGCGCAGCAAAAATACCAGGCGACCTTGTTGGAAATCAAGAGTATCGCCGATGAAGTGCGCGCGCGCGGGCATATCCACCGCAGCAGCCTGCAATTGCTGGAACGCACCAAGGCCACCGATTTACTGGGCAAGCAATTCGGCCTGGCCGCCGAGCACCCGCTGTTCCACTCGCTGATCGTGCATTTCGAAAACGGCGTGCCGATCCAGGTGGAAGACCGCTGGGTCAACCCCGAGTGCGCGCCCGACTACATGACGCAGGATTTTTCCAGCATCACGCCGAACGAATACCTGATGGCCGCCGCGCCCCTGCAAGGCGCCACCTACAGCATCGAGGCGCTGTCGGCGCCGCGCGACATCGCCGAAATGCTGGCCATCGACACCAAGCAGCCTTGCCTGGTGCTGCGCCGCCAGACGCGCTCGGGCGGCAGGATCGCCTCGATCGCCACCATGTGGCATCCAGGACACCGCTATCAGTTCGCCGGCAGCTTTAGCTGAGAGCCGCTGAAAAACCGGCTGATTCAATAGCACGATTTCACGCAAACTTTCTCACGAATTCTCACCGGATCGCAGAAAAAACAGCCATTTCGGGGCAAAAAAAATCCCGTTTTGGCCGTTTCTGAACTTAACTACTCCGACTAAATATTCGATGCTATAGTTGCCGCCAGAAAGCGCCGCAGGCGTTTGTTCGCGCGCGCGTCATGTACTGCCAGCCTAGTCCAATCACGCCCCAGAAAGGGATGCATTTGTCGTATTGCCGCCACACGAGTTCCAGCGCACCACGCCCCCGGCGCCGTGCGTTGCGCAGGCTCGCGCGTACGATGCTCGCGGCCGGCATTCCCCTGTCCCTGCCGGTGCTGGCGCAGGCGGCCGTGCCGGCGGCGGCGCATGTGCTGCTGTGGCCGTATGCAGCGGCCAGCGCCACGGCCCTGGCGGGATGGGCGTGCTGGCAAGCGTGGCGCCTGCGGCGGCAATTGCATGGCGCGCAAGCGCCAGCGGACAACGTTGCCGGAGCGCATGCGCCGCAAGCCTTGCGTGGCGCGGCCATGGCCGCCTGGACCTGGCAGCGCCAGTCCGACCAGCTGCTGTTTTCTTCCCTGTACCAGGACATGCTGGGCGATAGGCAAGCCCGGCTTGAACACACGCTGGCCGACTGGCTGGCCGAAGTACACCGCGACGACCGCGCGCGCCTGAGCCTGGCGTTTCGCCAGCATTTCGACGGCCAGGCGCCGGGCACCTTCAACTGCGAATTCCGCCTGCGCCACAGCGACGGCCACTGGCGCTGGCTGCTGGCGCGCGGCGCCGTGCTGACGCGCGCTTCCGATGGCGCCGCCACCCAGGCCAGCGGCATCGTCTGCGATATCAGCGAGCGCAAGCTGGACGAGGAATCGCGCATGCGCTCCATGCTCGAAGCGGCGCCCGAAGCCATGCTGGTGGCCGATGTGGATGGCAAGGTGCATTACGCCAACCAGATCGGCGCGCGCTGCTTCGGCTACCCGCTGGCCGAACTGATGGGCATGTCGCTGGAGCAACTGGTGCCGGAAAGCACGGACAGCCACTCGGCCGGCGACCCGCAAGCGCGGCACAGCCTGCCCGGCAGGGTGATGATGGCGCGCCGCCGCGACGGCACGCACTTTCCCGCCAAGGTCAGCCTGTCACCGCTGCGCATGGCCGGGCAAGTGTTTTCCATCGTCTCGCTGCGCGACATGACGCAGCGCCAGCGCGCCGAGGAAGCCCTGCACGCCAGCTCGGAACGCTACCGCCTCATCGTGCAGACGGCGGCCGAGGGCATCTGGATGACGGATGCGGACGGCAAGACCACTTTCGTCAACCCGAAGATGGCGCACATGCTGGGCTACACGGTGCAGGAAATGCTGAACCGTCCCATGCTCGACTTCATGGACCGCGACAGCCAGCTGCTGATGCAGCGGCGCCTGGCCAGCCACGGCAGCCTGGCCAGCCAGCCGGACCAGGTCGACTTCCGCTTCTTCCGCAAGGACTTGTCCAGCCTGTGGGGCTTGCTGTCGAGCACCAGCATCCAGTCGGAGAACGGTGAACCGGGCGGCACGCTGGCGATGATTACCGACATCACGGAGCGGCGCCAGGCGTCGATCGCCCTGTCGAACTCGAGCCAGCGCATGGCCTCCGTGTTCGGCGCCGTCACCAACGGCCTGGTGGTGCAGGACAGCCACGGCCATATCCTGGAAAGCAATGCCGCCGCCGAGCGCATGCTGGCCGCCAGTCCGGCCGGCAACAGCCTGTGGCAAGCCATCCGCGAAGACGGTTCCGCCTTCGACCAGCGCAGCCATCCCGTGCACATCACCCTGTCGACCGGTGTCGCCATGCGCGACGTGCTGATGGGCGTGCAGCAGCCCGACGGCAGCCTGTCGTGGCTGTCCGTAAATACCGAGGCCATCCGCGATGAATACGGCAAGGTGGGCATGGTGGTGGCCAGCCTGACGGACATCACGTATCACAAGCGCAGCGAGAGCGCCTTGCGCGAGCTCAATGAGCATCTGGAAGAGCGCGTGGCGCAGCGCACGGAGCAGCTGGACCAGGCCAAGCAGGTGGCCGAAGAGGCGAGCCTGGCGAAGGGACAATTCCTGGCCAACATGAGCCATGAAATCCGCACGCCGATGAATGGCGTGATCGGCATGGCCTATCTGGCCCTGAAAACGGACCTGGAACCGCGCCAGCGCGATTACCTGGAAAAAATCCGCTTTGCCGGCGAACACTTGCTGGGCATCATCGACGACATCCTCGACATCTCGAAGATCGAGGCGGGCAAGCTGGAAATCGAGCGCGTCAACTTCAGTTTCGACCATGTCGTGCAAACGCTGATGACGGTGGTGGCGCCGCGCGCCGCCGGCAAGAACCTGGAACTGCTGTTTGAAATCGATCCGCAATTGCCGGCCGTGCTCGTGGGCGACCCGCTGCGCTTGGGGCAAGTGCTGATCAACTACGCCAATAACGCCATCAAGTTCAGCGAACAGGGCAGCATCACCGTGAAAGTGCACAAGGTGGTGGCGGACGCCAGGCACTGCCTGGTGCGCTTTGAAGTGTGCGACCACGGCATCGGCCTGTCGCAGGACGAAATGAGCAAGCTGTTCCAGTCCTTCCAGCAAGCCGATACCTCCACCACGCGCGAGTACGGCGGCACGGGCCTGGGCCTGGCCATCTGCAAGCAGCTGGCCCAGCTGATGGGCGGCGACGTGGGCGTCGACAGCCGCCCGGGCGCCGGCAGCACCTTCTGGTTCACGGCCAACCTGGGTATTTCCGACCAGGCGGCGCCGGCCATGCTCGACAGCATGGTGCAGACGGCGGCCGCCATGCGCGCCAGCGCCGACGCGGCCCTGGTGATGCGCACGCTCAAGCATGCGCGCATCCTGCTGGTGGAAGACAACACATTCAATCAGCAGGTGGCGCTGGAATTGCTGGAGGAGGCGGGCGCCTCCGTGTGCCTGGCCAACAATGGCGAGGAAGCGCTCGATTTGCTGCGCCAGACACAGTTCGACTGCGTGCTGATGGACGTGCAGATGCCGCTGATGGATGGCTTGCAGGCCACGCGCCACATCCGCGCCGACCCGCAGCTGGCCCATTTGCGCGTGCTGGCCATGACGGCCACGGCCACCAGCGAAGACCGCGTGCGCTGCCTGGACGCGGGCATGGACGATTTCATTTCCAAGCCCATCCAGCCGGCCATGATGTACCAGACCATCGCCAGCTGGCTGCCGGCGCGCGACACGCCGCCGCCTCCGGCGCGCACCCGCGCCGCGCCCGCCTTCAAGACGACGCTGGCCGGCGACCCGCAGGTGATCGACCTGTCCATCCTGGCAAAGTTACTGGGCTACAACCCGCAAAAGGTGCGCAAATTCGCCTTCAAGTTCCTGCAGACGACGCAGGATGGCTTTGCCGACATCGACGCGGCCCTGGCGCGCGGCGACGTAGGCCAGGTACGCGAACTGGGCCACCGCATCAAGTCGTCGGCGCGCACGGTGGGTGCGCTGGGCCTGGCCGAACTGTGCCACAGCCTGGAAACCCTGCCCCCAGGCAAGCCGGCCGAGGAAGCCGAGCAGGCGCGGCGCATCGTCACGCGCCTGTGGCCGCTGCTCGAACAGATTACCGAAGAAATCATGAACAACACCAGCTTTGCCAATGACGACTAGCCATCGCCAGCGCGTTGCGGCAAGGCACCGGCATCAACCACGATGCCGCATACAAACCAGGAACAGAAGGACATCACGATGAATAATGTATCTAATCCACATACTGAGGCCCAGGCCCAGGACGAAGCGGGCCTGGCGCCCCTGCGCGTGCTGCTGCTCGACGACGACGTCTTCATGCTCGACGTGCTCAGCGACATGCTGGAACAGCTGGGGCAATTCGACATCCGCTGCGAATCGCACAGCGAACAGGCGCTGGCGACCCTGAAGCAGCATCAGCCCGACCTGCTCATCTGCGACCTGTCCATGCCCGACATCGACGGCATCGAATTTTTGCGCATGGCAGCCGACAACGGCTTCCGCGGCGGCGTCGTGCTGCTGTCCGGCCTGCATTCGGCCGTGCGCCTGGCCGCCGAGCGCCTGGCCGTGGCCAATGGCCTGTATATATTAGGCACCTTCCGCAAGCCGATGGAGAGCGCGGAATTGCAGCTCATGGTGAACATGCAACTGCAGCACACGGCGCGCCTGTCGAGCGCGCAAGCGCGATAAGGGCCACCGGCAGGGCTGCAGGCCAGCAGGCATGCGGCTTTGCCGCCCTGCCGGCGTGCGCGCGGTCGATCTGCCTCAAGTTTTTCTGCAATAATCGCCACGCTTTGAAAAAATGGGTTATTATTTCAGCCATCCCCGCCTGCATACCTCTGGTCGCACCTTCCAAGAACATTGAAGTCGTGCCCATTGCACCCATCTGCTAGCTGCATTCCAGGAAGCATGGATGGCGAACCAGCGTATGGTTAATTCCAGGCATTATTGATCCCACCCTCATTTGAGGAAAATATGAGCGAAAATATCAAACACATTAGCGATGCATCTTTTGAAGCAGACGTCCTGAAATCCGACTTGCCCGTCCTGGTGGACTTCTGGGCGGAGTGGTGCGGTCCCTGCAAGGCCATCGCACCGATCCTGGAAGAAGTCGCCAAGGAGTACGCTGGCCGCATCGTGATCGCCAAGATGGACGTGGACGCCAACCAGGCAGTGCCTGCCAAGTTCGGCATCCGCGGCATTCCGACCCTGATCCTGTTCAAGGATGGCGTCGCGGCAGCGCAAAAAGTGGGCGCCATGGCCAAGGGCCAGTTGACCGCTTTCGTCGACAGCAACATTTAATGTATGATAGGCAGCGCTGCGCCCGCAGCGCCGCCTGATTGGATAGACCGGGAAGCGGCTTTCGTACCATTCGTGCACAAGCTTCCCCAATAATTAATCAACGCCACGCAGTCCCCTCCCCTACCTTTACATCCCGTCTCGGGACACTCAACACATATGCATTTATCCGAACTAAAGGCCTTACACGTATCCGCCCTGCTTGAGATGGCGATCGGTCTTGACATTGACAACGCAGCCCGCTTGCGCAAACAGGAGCTGATGTTCGCTATCCTGAAAAAACGCGCCAAGTCCGGCGAACAGATTTTCGGCGACGGCGCCCTGGAAGTGCTGCCTGACGGCTTCGGCTTCCTGCGCTCGCCTGACGCCAGCTACATGGCGTCCACCGACGACATTTACATCTCCCCTTCGCAAATCCGCCGCTTCAATCTGCACACCGGCGATTCGATCGAGGGCGAGGTACGGACCCCGAAAGATGGCGAACGCTATTTCGCACTGGTCAAAGTAGACAAGGTCAACGGCGAATCGCCGGAAGCCTCGAAGCACCGCATCCTGTTTGAAAACCTGACGCCGCTGCACCCGAACGAGCCGCTGCGCCTGGAACGTGAAATGAATGGCCAGGAAAACATCACCGGCCGCATCATCGACCTGATCGCCCCGATCGGCAAGGGCCAGCGCGGCCTGCTGGTGGCGTCGCCGAAATCCGGCAAGTCCGTGATCCTGCAGCACATCGCGCATGCGATCACGGCCAACCACCCGGACATCACCCTGATCGTGCTGCTGATCGACGAACGCCCGGAAGAAGTTACCGAAATGCAACGCTCCGTGCGCGGCGAAGTCGTCGCCTCGACCTTCGACGAGCCGGCCACGCGCCACGTGCAAGTAGCCGAGATGGTGCTGGAAAAAGCCAAGCGCCTGGTCGAAATGAAAAAAGACGTGGTGATCCTGCTCGACTCGATCACCCGCCTGGCGCGCGCCTACAACACCGTCATCCCTGCCTCCGGCAAGGTGCTGACCGGCGGTGTCGACGCGAACGCGCTGCAGCGTCCAAAACGCTTCTTCGGCGCCGCGCGCAATATCGAAGAAGGCGGCTCGCTGACCATCATCGCCACGGCGCTGATCGAAACGGGTTCGCGCATGGATGACGTGATCTTTGAGGAATTCAAGGGTACCGGCAACATGGAAGTGCATCTGGAACGCCGTTTGGCCGAGAAACGTGTCTATCCGGCAATTAACCTGAACAAATCGGGGACCCGCCGCGAAGAACTGCTGATCAAGCCGAACGAACTGCAAAAGATCTGGATTTTGCGCAAGTTGCTGTACTCGATGGACGAGATCGAGGCGATGGAGTTCATTCTCGACAAGATGAAGGCGACCAAAAACAACGCCGAATTCTTCGACATGATGCGTAGAGGCGGCTAAAACCTACTGCGCGGCCGCATTTGCGATCTCCGTTGCTCACTGTACTAAAGTACAGTTCCGCTACTCAATCGCAACTGTGGCCTGCTCGCTACGGTTTTATCTCGCCTCTCACGTAGGTGCAAGCCGCTTTCGAGCGGCTTTTTTATTGCCTGCGATGGGAAAGCGCTATATAATCGACGGTTGCATTATTTTAACCCTGGCAAGTGATCGGCAATCGGGTCAAGAAGCAGGACGACCGACGAAGTGCTGTTTGGCTACCAAACTAGAGAGAAGACCATGAAAGTCGATACCCATCCAGATTACCGCGAAGTTGTTTTCCACGATCTGTCGTGCGATTTCAAATTCGTTACCCGTTCGACCATCCAAACCCGCGAAAAAATCACCCTCGACGGTAAAGAATACCCGCTGGTGAAGATCGAGGTTTCGGCTGAATCGCACCCATTCTTCACGGGCAAGCACAAAATCGTCGATACCGCTGGTCGCGTCGAGAAGTTCCGTCAGAAGTTCGGTTCCGTTGGTTCGAAGACCGCAGTCGCAGCAGGCTGATTTTTGCCGCTATGCGGCAAAGAAGGGCAGCTTCGGCTACCAGAGAAAGGCAGCTTCGGCTGCCTTTTTTGTCTTTGGCCGCTTTACTTTATACTCGCGCATACCTGACGCCATTCGCCGCGTCCTTACCACTATTCTGATACCGACTATCGATGAAGCCAGTCCGCCTTCCCGCCGCCGCCACACTCGCGCTGCCACGATGGGCCTTGTTTGCGCTCGGCCTGCTGTACATCCTGCCTGGCCTGATCGGCCGCGAACCGTGGAAAAACGATGACGCCGCCAGTTTCGGCATCATGTGGACCATGGCCCATGGCGGCCTGAACGACTGGCTGTGGCCTAATGTCGCCGGCCTGTCGCTGCCCGACGAGGGTCCGCTGGCCTTCTGGCTGGGCGCCATCGCCATCAAGCTGTTCGGCTGGATCGATGGCGACGTGTTTGGCGCGCGCATGTCGACCATCGGCATTTTCGTCGTCAGCACCCTGTCCGTCTGGTACACCGCCTTCAACCTGGGCCGCCGCAATGACGCCCAGCCGCTGCGCCTGGCCTTCGGCGGCCAGCCCGAACCCGACGATTTCGGCCGCACCCTGGCCGATGCCGCCGTGCTCATCTACCTGGGCTGCCTGGGCCTGCTGCAGCATAGCCACGACATCACGGCCGAGGCCCTGTACGTCTCCCTGATGGCCTACCTGCTGTACCGCGCCGTGCGCTACGTGGAAGGCCCGTCCGTGCGCAACGCTGCCCTGCTGGGCCTGGCGCTGGGCGGCCTGACCCTCACGCGCGGCTGGATCACGCCGGCGGCGCTGAGCATTGCCATGCTGCTGTGCAGCGTCTTCCTGCGCCTGCCGCTGCTGCGCAGCGCGCGCCACCTGGTGCTGGCCGTGCTCGTTGCCGTGGCACTGACCCTGGTCTGGCTGCTGCCCGGCGAACTGCTGCAACCGTACGGCCATTCGCCGCTGCAAGCGTGGATGGAGTGGAATTACCGCCAGTTCAGCCCACCCAGCGTGAAAAGCCTGCAATATTTCTTCCGCATCGGCATCTGGTTCTTCTGGCCCGCCTGGCCATTCGCCGCCTGGGCCGTGTATGCCTGGCGCCGCCAGCACCACGTGCTGCACATCGTCGTGCCCCTGACCTTCGTCGCCATGCTGGCCATCCTCAGCCTGTGCCACCCCGATCCCGAGCCGAGCCAGCTGCTGCCCCTGCTGCCGCCGCTGGCCGTGATGGCCGCTTTTGGCCTCCTGACCATGAAGCGGGGCGCCATCAACGCCATCGACTGGTTCTCCGTGATGGTGCTGACCATTTGCGCCCTCGTGCTGTGGCTGTTCTGGTTCGCGATCCTGACGGGCTGGCCGCCGCAGCAGGCCCACAATGCACTCAAGCTCTTGCCTGGATTCAAGCCCGAACTGGACCTGCTGGCCTTCTTCGTCGCCGCCGGCGCCACGGCCGGCTGGATCGCCCTGGTGCACTGGCGCATCTCGCGCCAGCCTGCCGTGCTGTGGCGCGCCGTGGTGCTGTCATCCGGCGGCCTGATCCTGATCTGGGTCCTGATCATGACCCTGTTTCTGCCGCCGCTGAACTACAGCAAGAGCTACGCCAGCGTGGCGCACCAGATTTCCGTTAACTTGCCTCCTGGCAGCAAATGCATCAACAGCAACGTCGGCGCCGCCCAGCGCGCCTCGTTCGCCTATTACGGCCATCTGCCGTTTGCGAAAGTGGGCGAGCAGCAGTGCGACGTGTTCTTGTTGCAAGACAGCATCAAAATCCCGGACAGCCGGGAACAGTTGCCCGAACATCATGGCGCGGACTGGATCAAGCTGTGGGAGGGCCGTCGCCCCACGGATAACGTGGAGCGTTTCCGCCTGTATCAGCGCATCAGGTAAGCAAGATAAACCGGGTTCGCCCGGTTTTTTCTTGTCCGTAAGACAAGCTATGAAACGGGAAAAAAGTTGCATTTAAATATATTTAATTACCTAAAATGAACTAAAATTGTTTTTTAGATTATAATGGCACGCTGCGCGATGGCGGTGTCTTGCTTTCCCGCCCGATTCGTCCCCTAATTCACCACGAGATTGTCCATGAAACGATTTGCCACACGTACCTTGCCGCTCATTAGCGCCGCCCTGTTCGCCCTCTCCTTCAGCGCCTCGGCGCAAGCGACCGTGATCGACCTCGGTGTCGCCAACGGCTATTCTGCCTTTATCTTCGGCAACATCGGCAGCAGCGGCACCAGCGGCTTCACCAGCGTCGGCGGCAGCCTGGCCGCAGGCGGTAATATCTACCTGGACAACTACAACGTCGGCACGAGCAAGAAGCCAGGCAGCGCCAGCAACGCCATCGTCGCAGGCGGCAACCTGAACACGGGCTGGGGCACGCTCGGCGGTTCGGCCGTGTATGGCGTCAGCAATCCCAACGCTACGCTGACGGCGCCACAATGGTTTCCAAAAGACAACATTAGCAAAGGCAATGCCTCCACCCTGAACTTTGCGGCAACCCAGCAACAATTGACGACCCTGTCTGGCGATGTGGCCAAGCTGCAATCGAACGGTACCGTGATTTCGCAATACGGCAACATGACCCTGGTAGGCAACGCCAACGCCGATGTGAACATCTTCAACATCGATGCGTCGAATCTGCACAACCTGACGCTGGACGTCAGCTCGCTGAAGAAAACGGCCAGCATCATCATCAACGGTACGGCCACCAACATCATCATGAGCGGCGGCTTCGAAAACTTCGGCGCCTTCGCCGACCGCACCTTGTTCAACTTTGCCAATGCGACCACCACCAACCTGAACAACGTTGGCATCAATGGCAGCATCCTCGCGCCGCACAGCGCGTTCTCTGGTTCGGGCAGCATGAACGGCACCCTGGTCGCCAATTCCGTCAGCTCGATCAATGGCGGCCACGTCTCGATGGGCGGCTCCGGCTTCAACACCGTGAGCGTGTCGGCCGTGCCGGAACCAGGCACCTACGCCATGCTGCTGGCCGGCCTGGGCTTGCTGGCCTTCATGCGCCGCCGCACGCCAGCGCGCGCACCGCAAGCCGCGGTGGCCTAAGCTTTACGCCACATCAATAAAAAACACCGGGCCGCGCAAGCGTCCCGGTGTTTTTTTATGCCAGGCAGAAAAGATGGTGCTTACTGGGCGCCGAGTCCCAGGTCGTTGGCCACTTGCTGGCGCAGCAGATACTTCTGGATCTTGCCCGTCACCGTCATCGGAAATTCCTCGACGAAGCGCACGTAGCGGGGAATCTTGTAATAGGCGATCTGCCCGTCGCAAAAGGCGCGGATGTCCTCGCTGGTGGCCTGCGTGCCCGGACGCAGGATGATGCAGGCACACAGTTCTTCGCCATACTTGGCGTCCGGCACGCCCACGCATTGCACGTCGAGCACGCTCGGGTGGCGGTACAGGAATTCCTCGACCTCGCGCGGATAGATGTTTTCGCCGCCACGGATGACCATATCCTTCGAGCGGCCCACGATGCTGCAAAAACCGTTGTCGTCGATGACGGCCAGGTCGCCCGTGTGCATCCAGCGCGCCGTGTCGATGGCTTCCGCCGTCTTTTCAGGGTCGCCCCAGTAGCCCTGCATCACGGAATAGCCGCGCGTGAGCAATTCGCCCTTCTCGCCGCGCGGCACGATGCGGCCTTCCGCATCGACGATTTTCACTTCCAGGTGCGGGTGGACCCGGCCGATGGACGACACGCGCATTTCGCGCGGGTCTTCGATCGCCGTCTGGAAGCTGACGGGCGACGTTTCCGTCATGCCATATGCAATCGTGATTTCCGCCATGTGCATCAATTCGATGACCCTCGTCATGACTTCCATCGGGCATGGCGAGCCCGCCATGATGCCGGTGCGCAAGTTCGACAGGTCGTATTGCTTGAAATCAGGATGGTCGAGGATGGCGATGAACATGGTGGGCACGCCATGCAAGCCCGTGCAGCGCTCGGCCTGCACCGTTTCCAGCACGGCCTTCGGGTCGAAGCCTTCGCCGGGAAACACCATGGCCGTGCCATGGGTGACGCAGGCCAGGTTGCCCAGCACCATGCCGAAGCAGTGGTACAGGGGCACGGGGATGCACAGCCGGTCCTGCTGCGTCAGGCGCATGGCTTCACCGATGAAAAAGCCGTTGTTCAGGATATTGTGATGCGTCAAGGTGGCGCCTTTCGGCGCGCCCGTGGTGCCGGACGTGAACTGGATGTTGACGGCATCGTCAAACTGCAAGGTGGCGCTCACTTCGGCCAGCTGCGCCAGGTCGGCGTCCGTGATGCCGTCCATCAGGGCGTCGAAGTTGTGCATGCCCGGCGTGGCGGCCGCGCCCAGGCGGATGACGTGGCGCAATTGCGGCAGGCGCGGCGACTGCAGGGCACCGGCGCGCGCACGGGCGATTTCCGGCACGACGTCCTGCACGATGGCCAGGTAGTCGCTGGACTTGAAGCTGGGCGACAGGATCAGCGCGCTGCACTGCACCTTGTCGAGCACGTATTCGAGTTCCGAACGGCGGTAGGCGGGGTTGATGTTGACCATGATCAAACCGGCTTTCGCCGTGGCGAACTGGGTCAGCACCCATTCGGCGCAGTTCTGCGACCAGATGCCGACCCGGTCGCCCGGCTGCAGGCCCAGCTTCAGCAGGCCGGCGGCCAGGCGGTGCACGCGCTGCTGGAATTCCAGATACGTCCAGCGCACGTTCTGGTGCGCCACGATCAGGGCGTCGTGCTGGCCGTAGCGGGCGGCAACGCCGTCCAGATAGGCGCCGATGGTTTCGCCGATCAACGGCGTCTCGTGGGCGCCGTGTACATAACTCATTGCTTGCATGCTGTCTCCAGGGTGATAGGCGCGACGCGCTCTTGTTGTGATCAATGATGATGAAAATTATAGCCGCTTACGGCCCGGGCCTGCGCCGCTGATCGCATGCCGCCCGGGCGCACCGGTATGTGCGCTTCTTCACCAACGGCAGCGCACGGCAGCATTAGTTGCCACGGCAACCATTCAAGCTCCTGTAGAATATTTTTGCACCAGCATGGCACGCCGGACGCCTCCCTACACTCTGACCAGTTTATGACCCAAGAATCACCGTGTGTTTCCGTTTTACTCATCGATGATGAAGCCATCGCGCTCGATTTCATTGCCTACGGCCTCGAGCGCGAACACGATGTCAGCCTGCGCTATGACGCCCGTTCGGAGCATGCCGTGCGCCTGGCGCGCGAGGTGGCCGCCACCATCGTGCTGGTCGACCTGCGCATGCCGGGCGCGGATGGCTTCGACGTCATCCGCATGCTGCGCGCCGATCCCGCCACCGAACACATCCCCGTGGTCCTGCTGTCGTCCGAAGACGACCCATCGATCAAGGTGGCCGCATTTGCCAGCGGCGCCAACGACTACCTGGTGAAATGGCCGGACCCGCGCGAGCTGCTGGCGCGCGTGCGCTATCACAGCGCGGCCTACGTTGCGCGCCAGCAACGCGACGCCGCCTTCATTTCGCTGCGCCTGAGCCAGGAAGAACTGGCCGTCAGCCAGTCCGCCCTGCACCAGGCGCAAAAGATGGAAGCCATCGGCCAGCTGACGGGCGGCGTCGCCCACGACTTCAACAATGTGCTGCAGATCATCGGCGGCAATCTGCAGCTGATCAAGCTGCTGGGCGGCGTCAGCGACAAGGCCATGAACCGCATCGACATCGCCCTGGCCGGCGTCGAGCGGGGCGCCAAGCTGTCGGCCCACCTGCTGGCCTTTGCGCGTCGCCAGCCGCTGCAGGCGCAGCTGGTCAATCCCGGGCAGGTGCTGCACGACATGGGCGACATGATCCGCCGCCTGCTCGATCCCCGCGCCACCATCGTCACCGATATCGAGGCGGGGCTGTGGAGCACCATGGTCGACGCCAACCAGCTCAACAATGTGCTGCTGAACCTGGCCATCAATGCCCGCGACGCCATGGCGGCGGGCGGCACGCTCACCATCCGCGCGCACAACATGCCGGCCGGCTCCCTGCCGCTGTCGGAAGTGGGCAATGAAAACTATGTCATGCTGGAAATTACCGATACGGGCGTGGGCATGGAGGCGGCCGTGCTGGAACGGGCCTTCGAGCCCTTCTTCACCACCAAGCCCACGGGCCAGGGCACGGGGCTGGGACTGAGCATGGCGTATGGCTTCGTCAAGCAGTCGGGCGGCGAGATCCTCCTCAAGAGCACGCCGGGCGTGGGCACCAGCGTGAAGATCTTCCTGCGGCGCAGCGACGCCACGGCACCGCCCCCCGAGGAAGTCGCGGCCGTGCCGCTCAGCCGCGGCGTGGAAACCATCCTCGTCGTCGAGGATGAAGAGGAAGTGCGGCGTTCGACGGTGGAACTGCTGTCGGCGCTGGGCTACCGCGTCCTGCAGGCGGCCCATGCGGGCAGCGCCCTGAGCCTGGTCCATTCGGGCATGCCGATCGACCTGGTATTTACCGATGTCATCATGCCAGGCGAAATCAGCAGCCTGCAGCTGAGCGAAGCCGTGCGCCAGCACTTGCCCGACACGCAAATCCTGTTTACCTCCGGCTACGCGGAAGGAGTACTGGCCCATGAAGGCCGCCTCGATCCCGGCGTCAACCTGCTGCAGAAGCCGTACACGCCGGACGTGCTCAGCGCGCGCATCCGGCATTTATTGCGCCGCCGCAAGCGCACCGCCTAGGTAGTTGAAAACAATGAAAAATTACCCAGGACCAGGCGCCTTGCCGAAGGCAGTACGCATGGTATGACGAGGCAAGGCAACGCCGCCATGGGCGTTTTCTCAGCCGCTATTGGGGGCGCACATAGCGGTGAGACCCGGGCGGCGGTTCGTTAAGGACCGCCCAGAAAATCCCCAGGTCGGCGATGGCGCGCACGAACTCCTCGAAATCGACGGGCTTGACGACATAGGCGTTCACGCCCAGTTCGTAGCTGCGCAGCAAGTCCTGCTCTTCCTTCGACGAAGTCAGCATCACCACGGGGATGCTGCGCAGCGCCTGCGTGCTGCGGATTTCCTTCAACACTTCCAGTCCATCGACTTTCGGCAGCTTCAGGTCCAGCAGCACGACGGCCGGATTGCCCGCCTCGCGCTGCGCGAACTGTGCCCGGCACAGCAGGTAATCGAGTGCTTCGGCGCCGTCGCGGGCGATGATCACTTCATTGGCCAGCTGGCTCTTGGCCAGGGCGATCAGGGTCAGTTCCAGGTCGTGCGGATTATCTTCCACCAATAGAATGGGTTTCAACATAGGCTAGCCTTACAAAACGATGTCTTTGGGAATGCTGAACGAAAAAGTGGCGCCCGCGCCCGGCGCCGATGCGGCCCACACGCGTCCGCCGTGGCGCTCGATGATGCGGCGCACATTGGCCAGGCCGATGCCCGTGCCGGGGAAGTCTTCCATGCGGTGCAGGCGCTGGAAGACGCCGAATAATTTGTGCACATACTCCATATTGAAGCCGGCGCCGTTGTCGGCCACGTGGAACACCACTTCGTGCGGCTGCTCGGTGGCCGTCACGGCGATGCGGGCAATTTCCTTCTGGCCCGTGAACTTGACGGCGTTCGACAGCAGGTTGTACAGCGCCAGCTGCAGGAAGGTGGGGTCGGCATGCACTTGCGGCAAGGCGCCGATCTCCCATTCCACCTGGCGTTCGCGGATATCGAGCGCCAGCTTCTGGATGCAGCCCTGCACCAGCTCGCGCATGTTCACGGGGCACGGGTGCAGCGAAGCGCGGCCCATCTGCGAAAAACTCAACAGGTCGTCCACCAGCTTGCCCGCCAGGCGCGCCGAATCCTTGATGTTTTTCAGGAAACGTCGGCGTTTTTCCACGTCTTCCACGCCGGCCGTGTCCATCAGCAGGTCGGAAAAGCCCACGATATGGCGCAGGGGCGCGCGCAAGTCGTGCGAGACGGAATACGAAAACGCTTCCAGTTCCTTGTTGGCGCGCCCCAGCTCCTCGGCCAGTTCGGCCATCTGCTCGGCGCGCTCAAGCACGATGCCCAGCAAGGCGCCGCGAAACTCGGCAGCCAGTTCGATTTCGCCGTCATGCCAGGGCGCGCTGATGCCATGGATGGTTTCGCGCCAGGTGGCAAAGCTCAGGCGCGGCGTCAATTGCCCCACGCCCTCCTTGTCCTGCGGCTTGCCGGCCCAGTCTATCGTGTGCACGACTTCGGGCCGGAACCACAGCAGATAATGGGGGTGGATGCGCGAAATCGACATCGCCAGCAAGCCGCTGGCATTGCGCGTGCAGGCGGCAGCGGGTGGGAAATCGCGGCTCAGCTGGTCGGTGTGGAATACGCCGTCGTGCCCGCGCGCGCCCAGCCACTGCACCAGGGCGCGGATTGCGTCATCGGCCGGCACGTCGCCATGGCCGAGTATGCGCTCGTCCAGCACGATGGCGGCGCCGCTGGCGCGGGCAAAGCGCAGCAGCTCGGGAAAGACGTGACTGAGGTTATCGGCAAAATCGCCCTGCTGCGTCAGCCCGGCCAGCATGCTGACCATGGTGCGGCGCACTTCCAGCCGGAATTCCAGCTCGCCCGCATCCGTGCGCGTGGCGATGCACAGCGAGAGGATCTGTCCCAGCTGCTCGCAGACGGCGCGCTGCTCGAACGCGACCGGCATCGGCGTTTCATTGTGGCAAGAGATCAAGCCCCACAGCTGCCCCTTGACCATCAGCGACACGGACATCGACGCCAGGGTGCCCATGTTGCGCATGTATTGCAGATGAATCGGGGAAACACTGCGCAAGGCGGCGAACGACAGGTCGCTGGGCGCGCCCGTCAGCGGATGCTGCTGCGGTACCAGGCGCGCCGGCGTGTAGTTGGCGTCCTGGATCAGGCGTATGCGGTTGAGCATGTACAGTTCGCGCGCCTGGCGCGGGATGTCCGAGGCGGGAAAGCGCTGGCCCAGGTAGGAGGCGTAGCCCGCTTCCCGGCTCTCCGCCAGCACGTGGCCATGGCCTTCGCGGTCGAACTGGTACACCATCACGCGGCCAAAGCCCGTCACTTCGCGGATTTGCTGTGCGGCAAGGGCGCTCATCTCGACGATATCCTGCACATCATTGATTTTCAGCAGGAAGTGGCCCACTTTCGGATACAGGTGGCGGAAGTCGGGCGGCGCCGCGCGGCCCGCCGCTTCGAACTCCAGCAGCAATAACTGGTCACAGACATGGGCCAGCACGTCGAAATGGCGGCCGTTGGCGAGGCACACCGTGCCCAGGTAGCTGGGCTGCATGCCGGGCCCGCCGGCGGCCAGTTCCGGCGCCAGCTGCGCCGCCGCCGGCGCGCCGATGACGGCGGCCAGCTCCTGTCCCAGCGCCTGCGCGGCAGGCATGCCGGCCAGCTGCGCCAGGTTGTCGCTCGCCTGCAGGACGGTGCGCGCGCCCTCCTGCGGCAGGGCCAGCAGGAAGCCATGGGGCTGGATGCTGCCGGGAATGCGGATCGGTTCCTGCTCGCAAGACGACAGGTTCAGGTGCTGCGGGGCGGTAGCGGCTGGCATCATAGTGGTCATGTCGGCAACGCGGGCCGGTCTGGCGGTAAAAGGAAACGATTCTACTAGAGGCAGATAGCTGGTGCCGCACCGCATGCTGCGCGGCCGGCATATCCAGGCCCGCCTGTTTGCATTACCATGCAGCACCGTCCGCCGACGGACGTCAATTGATTATCAACAAGGGCAGCATGCATCCACTCGAACAAGGCTTTATTTTGACCCGCCACTGGCGCGACACGCGCGATGGCACGGAGGTCGATTTATGGCTGGCAACGGATGCAGGCCCCCGCCACGTGCGCCTGCCCGTGCAGACGGCCGTCGCCTTCATTCCCATGGAGCAGCGAGAGCAGGCGGAACGGCTGCTGCGCGGCGAGCGCCATGCGGAGCTGCGCCCCCTGTCGCTGTGCGATTTTCACCACCGCCCCGTGCTGGGGCTGTACTGCAAGCAATACCGGCACCTGCTGAAGCTGGAAAAACAGCTGCGCGCCCACGGCGTCGACGTGTACGAGGCCGACATCCGCCCGCCCGAGCGCTACCTGATGGAGCGTTTCATTACGGCGCCGGTCGCGTTCAGCGGGGATACGGCGCAGGAGGTGCAGTTGAAACCGGCGCCCGGCTACCGGCCAGGCTTGAAACTGGCATCGCTCGATATCGAGACGACAGCGCATGGCGAACTGTATTCGCTGGCCCTGGAAGGCTGCGGCCAGCGCCAGGTCTACATGCTGGGGCCGCCAAACGGCGGCGATGAGGCCCTGGACTTCGACCTCGAATACTGCGACACGCGCGCGCAGATCCTCGAACGCCTGAACACGTGGATGGAGCGGCACGACCCGGACGCCATCATCGGCTGGAACCTGGTGCAGTTCGACTTGCGCGTGCTCAAGGAACATGCCGAGCGTTATCAAGTGCCCTTGCGGCTGGGACGCGGCGGCGCCGTGATGGAGTGGCGCGAGCACGGCGGCAAGCAGGAACACTATTTTGCCGCCGCGGCGGGCCGCCTGATCATCGACGGCATCGAAGCGCTCCGGTCGGCGACGTGGAATTTTTCCTCGTTCAGCCTGGAAAACGTGGCGCAGACGCTCTTGGGCGAAGGCAAGTCCATCGACAATCCCTACCAGCGCATGGCCGAGATCGACCGGCGTTTCCGTGAGGATAAACCCGCGCTGGCCCGCTACAACCTCAAGGATTGCGAGCTGGTCACGCGCATCTTCGCGAAAACCGAGCTGCTGACCTTTTTGCTGGAACGGGCCAGCGTCACGGGGCTGGCGGCCGACCGCAGCGGCGGTTCCGTGGCCGCCTTCGAACATTTGTATCTGCCGCTGATGCACCGGCAGGGCTACGTGGCGCCCAACCTGGGCGACGTTTCCGGCGACAACAGCCCGGGCGGCTTCGTCATGGATTCCCAGTCGGGCCTGTACGACTCCGTGCTCGTGCTCGACTATAAAAGCCTGTACCCGTCCATCATCCGCACTTTCCTGATCGACCCCGTGGGCCTGGTGGTGGGCACCAGCGGCGATGAGGCCGATACCGTGCCCGGCTACCGGGGCGCACAGTTTTCACGGGTCAAACATTGCCTGCCGGCCATCGTGGAACAGGTGTGGCAGGGGCGCGAAGCGGCCAAGCGCGAACGCAACGCACCGCTGTCGCAAGCGCTGAAGATCATCATGAACGCGTTCTACGGCGTGCTGGGGTCCAGCGGCTGCCGCTTTTTCGACCCGCGCCTGGCCTCGTCGATCACCCTGCGCGGCCACGACATCATGCACCGCACGCGCGAACTGATCACGGAACAGGGCTACGAGGTCATCTATGGCGACACGGACTCCACGTTTGTATGGCTGAAAACGGCGCATACGGATGAAGAAGCGGGCAAGATCGGCCGCGCCCTGGTGGCGCACGTGAATGCCTGGTGGGAACGCCACCTGCGCGAGGAATTCGGCCTGGACAATGCGCTGGAGCTGGAATTCGAGACGCATTACCGGCGTTTCCTCATGCCCACCATCCGCGGCTCGGAAGAAGGCAGCAAGAAGCGCTACGCGGGCCTCGTGGGCAAGCCGGACGGCAGCGAGGAGATGGTCTACAAGGGGCTGGAAACCGTGCGCAGCGACTGGACGCCGCTGGCGCAGCAATTCCAGCAAGAGCTGTACCGGCGCATCTTCCAGCGCGCCGCCTACCAGGACTATGTGCGCGACTACGTGGCGCGCACGGTGCGCGGCGAATGCGACGCTTTATTGGTCTACCGCAAGCGTTTGCGCCGCCCGCTCGACGATTACCAGCGCAACGTGCCGCCCCATGTGCGCGCGGCGCGCACGGCCGACGCCTACAACCTGGCGCAGGGGCGGCCGCTGCAATACCAGAACGGCGGCTGGATCAGCTATGTGATCACGGTGGCGGGGCCGGAGCCGCTGGAAACGCAGCGCTCGCCCATCGACTACCAGCATTACCTGACGCGCCAGCTGCAGCCCGTGGCCGACGCGATACTGCCCTTCCTGGGCGACGATTTTTCGCGCCTCGTGTCCGGCCAGCAGGACTTGTTTTAGGTCAATTTTGCTGACCGGCATGACCAAGCTGAGGTAATATCGGCGCCTGCCGGGCCAGTCCGCGGGCGCAGCGCGCCGCGGCAGCGTAAAATACGCCATGGCGAAAGAATAAGAGCTCCACCGCAGAAGAAGATGCCATTCCAGACGAGAATCGTTCGCAACAGGATTTTCCCGGTTGGAATGGCGCATAATTTACAACTATGTTGAACCTGCAGGCAGCGCGTTTAGCCGTCTGCCCTGCTAATTTTTGAATGAATTGACACCATGACCGAGATCACGTCCCTGAGAGACATCCCGCAAAAAAATATCTTCCGCAAGGGCGACACCTTTGTGCTGTTCGGCGAGCTGTTCGGCCGCGGCTATGTGAATGGCTTGCTGGACGAAGCGCGCAAGGCGGGCATGAACATCGTCGGCATGACGGTCGGCCGCCGCGATGAAAACATGGCGCTGCGTCCATTGAACGCGGAAGAGCTGGCGGAAGCCGAAGCCAACCTGGGCGGGCGCATCATCAACGTGCCGCTGATGGCCGGTTTCGACCTCGACGCCCCGGCCGGCGAACCGACGCCGACGGCCCTGCTGGCCGACATGACGCTGAAAAGCTGGCAGGAAGACAAGCTGGACTGGGCGCAGATCGAACGCTGCCGCGAAGCCGGCATCGCCCGCTTCACTGCCTCCGTGGCGAAAGCCATGGCCGAACTGGACAGCCTGATTCCTGACGGCAGCAACGTGTATTTCGCCCACACCATGGCCGGCGGCATTCCGAAAGTCAAAGTCTTCCTGGCCATTGCCAACCGCATCTACAAGGGCCGCGGCGAGCGCTTCATGTCTTCGCGCGCCCTGCTCGACAGCGACCTGGGCAAGCTGATCCTGATGAACTTCGACGAAGTCACGGCCAACACCCTGCAGCACCTGATCGACGGCAGCGCCGCCATCCGCGCGCGCATCGAGCAAACGGGCGGCCAGGTGCGCTACAGCGCCTACGGCTACCACGGCACCGAGATCTTGATCGACGGCAAATACCAGTGGCAAACGTATAGCAACTACACGCAAGGCCTGGCCAAGATGCGCCTGGAAAACGTGGCCAAGGCCGCGTGGGAAAAAGGCATCAAGGCGACCGTCTTCAACTGCCCGGAAATCCGCACGAATTCGTCCGACATTTTCGTCGGCGTGGAACTGTCGCTGTTCCCCCTGCTCGACGCGCTGAAAAAAGAAGGCGGCGGCGCCTGGGCCGACGAGCAGTGGAAGATCTGCCAGGGCTTGCTGGAAGACGGCGTTTCGCTGCAGGACTTGCTCGACCGCATCGCCGCCTACAACGGCGACGCCACCAGCGTGCAGTTCCGCAACTTCGCCGCCTGGCCGATGGACAACACGCCGGAACTGGCCGACGTCATGATCGGCACCTCGGATGACATCACCAAGCTGCACAAGGACCGCAAGGAACTGATCACCGACCACCTGAGCTCGCTGGTGCTGGAAGGCACGGGCCCGCTGATGTTCCACGCCATGTCCGAGCCGCAAGCGCCCGTCGTCTGGCTGAACCACGACATCATCGCGCGCCAGCTGAACTCGGTTCACAACTGAGCTTGATCTAGCGCAAACCACCGACGGCCCGGCTCATCCCCGGGCCGTCGGCGTTTCTGCGCAAGCTTTACGCGCGCGCGATGGACACGCCGCCGTCGGCCAGCAGCGCCGTGCCGGTGGTGAAACTCGATGCATCGGACGCCAGGTACAGCGCCGAGCGGGCGATCTCGTCCGGCGTGGCCAGGCGCTTCAAGGCATGCAAGCCCGCCACGAAGGCCTGCGCCTCGGGCGTAGCGGCCACTGCCCGCCCCATGGGCGTATCGGTGCCGCCCGGCAGCAGGGCATTTACGCGGATGCCGGCCGCGCCGTACTCGGCCGCCAGGGCCTTCGTCAGGCCGATCACGCCCGCCTTGCTGGCCGCATACGCGGCCATGCCGGGCATGCCTACCGTATGGCCGACGAAGGTCGACGTAAAGATCAGCGAGCCGCCGCCGCGCGCCGCCATGGCCGGCAGCTGATATTTGGCCGCCAGGAAGGCACTGGTGAGATTCGTATCGACCGCCGCTTGCCAGTCTTCCAGGGCAAGTTCCGGTGTGGGCCCCATGGGTCCCAGGGTGCCCGCATTATTAAAAGCGATATCGAGGCCGCCGAAACGTTGCAGCGCCAGTTCCACGGCGCCGCGGGCGCAGGCCGCATCGGCCACGTCGCCCACGCAGGCGACGGCCTGCGCGCCGCCTTGCGCCAACTGCGCCACCAGCGCCTCGAGTTCCTGCCGCCGGCGTGCCACCAGCACCAGCCGCGCGCCCTCGCGGGCGAACAGGCGCGCCGCCGCATGGCCGATGCCCGAGCTGGCGCCCGTGATGATGGCGACCTTATTTTCCAGTTGCAACATTTGCTTCCCCTTCAAGTGATTGAAAGGGAAAAGATAGGCCGGCAAGCCGGGCGCGGCACTCCGCTTCTTGCGCTGGAATCGGCGCCGTCAGACTTTCATCGGCAATATCACCATCTGCAATCCTTCCAGGTGCAGCCGCCGCTGCACGGCCAGCGAGGCCTGGTTGTGCAGCACGCGCGTAAACCAGTTATCGGTGGTAAAAATCAGCTTGCTGGTGAAAAAGATGCAGTTAGGAAATTCCTCATTGATGGCTTCGCACAGCTTGGTGATTTCATCGACGGCGTCCGTGCCGAAGCCCAGGTAGGACGACGAAGCCATGCCGTGGCTGTGGCAAAAGTCGACGAAGAATTCCAGCGTGTCCGCCGCTTCCTGGCGCATCTGCGCCATCGCCCCTTCGCCGCCGTAGGCGTGCGAATCGACGGTGCGCGCGTTGACGAACAGAAAATTCTTGAAGTGGCCGGGGAACATGCGCTGCACCCACAGCAGCGCGTGCAGGCCGCCGCCGCGCGAGGTGCCGACGATGAACACGGCCGTCTGCGCGTCCGGCTGCGGCTCGATGGGCACGATGGGGTCCACGTTCGCGCCGAAGGGCTGGTGCGCGAAGACTTCGTCGACTTCGAGGATGGCCTGCTTGGTGCGCCGGTAATGGCGGCGGATGGCGATGCACAGGGCCGCGATGGCGGCGATGATCAGCACCGCGGCCCAGCCGCCGTGCATGAAGCGCTCGACCAGCAGAATGGCCAGGATGCCGGCGCAAATGACGAAGCCGAGCAGCGACAGCAGCAGGCGGCGCAGCCAGTGCGTGCCCGGCGTGCGGTTGCGCAGCCAGTACAGGCACAGGCCGAACAGGGAAATGGCAAACGTGAGGAAGACGGAGATCGAGTACAGCACGACCAGCAAGGTCACGCTGCCGCCCGTCCAGAACAGGATGGCCAGCGCCGCCAGGCCCATGACGACGATGCCGTTCTGCGTGACGAGGCGCGTCGACAGGTAGCGGAACTTGTGCGGCACCCAGGAATCGGCCGCCATATTCGACAGCACCGACGGGCCGCCCAGGAAACCCGTGTTGGCGGCGACGAACAGCAGGCCCGCCTCGAAGGCCAGCACGATCACCAGCAGCGCCTGGTTGAGCATTTCGCCGCCCAGGCCCATGCTGGCGATGATGGTTTTGAAGGTGGACGCGTTCAAGGTCTCGCCCGGCGTCGGCGTGGCGTTCCACAGCAGGTACAGCAGGATGATGCCGCCCGCCGTGAACGCCAGCGACAGGGCCATGTAGAGCATGGTGATCTTGCCGGTGCGCACCCTCGGTTCGGCCAGCAGGTTGACGTTGTTCGACACGGCTTCCAGGCCCGTATAGGTGCCGCCGCCTTGCGAATACGCAAGCAGCAGCATGCCGGCCACGCCGGCCCAGCCGATGCTGCCGGCCAGCGCCTGCGTTTCCGCCATGGTCACGGGCAGCAATTCGGGCAAGTGCGACGAGTGCGCGACGACGCCGTAGACGATCAGCACCAGGTGCGTGATGACGAAACCGATGAAGATGGGCAGCAGGATCTGGATCGCCTCCTTGAGCCCGCGCAAATTCATGATGATCAGCAAGCCGATGAAGCACATCTCGGCCCACAATTTATAGGGCTGGAACCCCAGCGGCAGGAACGAGGCCAGCGCGTCGACGCCGGAAGCGATGGAAATGGCGATCGTCAGCACGTAGTCGAGGATCAGCGCGCAGCCGGAAATGAGGCCCAGGTACGGTCCCACCAGCTTGGTGGCCACGCGGTAGCCGCCGCCGCCCGTGGGAAACAGCTCGATCACCTGGTTGTAGGCCAGCGCGATGATGAAGACGGTGACGGCCGTGGCCAGCGCCAGGTACAGGCCCAGGTGGGCATGCGGCCCCAGCGCGCGGAAGGTTTCTTCCGGCCCATATGCCGACGAAGACAGGCCATCGGCGCCCAGCCCCACCCACGCCAGGAAAGCCACCAGCGCCATCGAATGGCGCGTCTCGGCCTTCATCGGATCGAGCGGCTTGCCGAGGATAATTTCGCGTATCTTCTTGTATTTCATGCGTCTGGCCGGCATGCAGCGCCAGCATCGGGCCGGCAATACCGCCGATGATACCCGCAAACAAGCGACGCCGAACGTTATGCAAAACACACGTCAAGCAAAAAACTTGCCGGATTGTGACAAATCAGTGATAATGCGTCTCGCGTTGCCGGGATGGCGGAATAGGTAGACGCACGGGACTCAAAATCCCGCGCTGGAAACAGCGTGCCGGTTCGATTCCGGCTCCCGGCACCACTAAACATGCGGCTCTCATACTTGAGGGCCGTTTTGTTTTGTTCCGCAATTCTATGCATGTTCCGCAAAATTATCGAACTTGACTAACTGCAACCGGCAATAATCGCCCGCAGACCCTCTTCATATTTCCGGCCACGCAGCCAGTCCCGCGCTAGTGCCAGGACGATCTCGCCATCCAATGTTGACGGCGTCAGTTTGTCGAACTCATAGTCTGGTCGCGGTATTTGCACCTTTACACATGGTGTAAAGACGGGAATTTCGACGCGCACGGGCGCCGGTGGCGCGCTGGCGCAGCCGGCCAGCAGCACGGCAAATGAAATTGCGAGATTTCGAAATTTCGATTTATCGCAAGTTTTGCCGTTTTTCATCGCACGCCTTCCAGCATCTGCCTGACGGCCGGCATGGCCTCGGCGCAGGTCGTGGCGCGCACACCGGCCAGCTGCGCCTGCGCCGCACTGTACTTTCTGCCGGCGGCTGCTGCGGCGGCCTGCGCTGCCTCGCCGCGCTGCATGGCCAGCAGCGTCGCCTTGGCCATGCCGTCGATGGCCAGGTTCTGCTCGGCGATCGATGCGCGCAGCGCAGCGCTGGCGCCCCGCTCTACCACCAGGGCGGCGCGTGCCACATCGCGGTCGCCGGCCGCTACCCACCAGCCAGTGCCGGCGGCGCCGGTCGCCACCAGCAGCACGGCGGCCAGCACGACGGTCGCTAATTTCCAGATGCCGCTGACGGCGGCGCCGGCCAAGGCCGTGACAGCGCTCACGCCAGCACTCGCTGCGCCGTCTTGAAATACGCCAGGCGCTCGGCCAGGCCATTGGTGCCGCCGTTGACACGCCGCGTCACCGCCACCTGGTCGCCAGCATCAGCCAGTGCATTCAAGCCGCGCGACTGCCAGAACCAGCCGGCCGAGCGGCAAGCGTTGGCCGTCTGCTCGAGCAGATCAGGCTTGGCCAGCAGGTCGAGGCCCAGCGCTTTGCCGCAGGCGGCATAGTTGCTGCGCCCGGTCACCTGGATCAGGCCACGCCCACGGAATCGCGCGCCGTCGCCAGGCTGCACGTTGCCCAGATCCTTGCGGCCCTCGTAGGCCGCGCCGCTGGCCAGCTCGCGTACATACACCAGCTGGCCGGATTCGTGCGCCAGCTGGGCCAGGAACGACGCCTGGCGCGCCGGCGTGTTGATGCCGAACTCAGCCATGGCCGCATTCAGCGCAGGCAGGAACGTCACGGCCCTGGCGCGCGCCAGCGGCATGATGGCCTGCAGCTGGGCCAGCGTGACGGCGCTCATTGTCCACCTCGCACGTCGCGCACGATCACTGCGGCATCGTGGACCAGCTCGCCGATGTCCTTGTCCTTGCGCTTGTCGAGCCAACGCACGCAGGCGCCCAACACCCACCATGCGGGCAGCCCAGCCGCCACCATCAGCGGCGCAGCGATAAACAGGAAGCCGAGTGCTGGCTCGCTGTCATACAGCACCGCCACCTCCTTGGCGTTTTCGAATAGCGATGGCCACCAGGAGCGCACGGCCACCACCAGCGCCGGGCCCAGCACGATGGAAGAAATGATCGTCACGAAGAAGCGCGCGAACGCCTCCTTTTTAGTCTTTGGCCACATAAACATGAATCCCAGTGAGGTTGCGGCAGCGCCGGCGAGAACCGGGATGCCGAAAATTTTGATCAGTGCACCGCCAGCGGCGGTTGTTTCGATGGCCATGAATGCCTTTCAGGTGGTAAAAAAGAAAAACCCGCCGAAGCGGGTTGGTGGTGGATCAGGTAAGACGCCAGGCATCGGTGAGCATCAGCGCCGCCTGCAGCAATTGCCGCGTTTCGTTATCGGAAATTGCCCGGCTGTAGACGAATGGAAAGCCGCGCGTGGTGTTCGAGCTGCGGAACCGCACGATGGTGTCCCACGTCAGCGCGCCATTGGCGGGCACGCCGGCCACGGTGACGCCGGTCTGGATAAGGCCGGTGCGCAAATTGACGATATCGACCTTGATCGACACGGCCGACACGTAGCGGCCGATCACCAGTTGCGCATCGTAGGGGCTCGCCACGGGAACAAAGGCATTCGCGCCACCAACAATGCAGACGCCCGCACCGCCGCCAGAGTCATAGACGGCAATGCGCATGCCAAGCTCGCCGCCAAAGTTGGTCTTGCTTTCCTCTACGGAGCCGACCGTAGTAGCACGCAAGAAACAGCCGAAGGTGGCCTCAGCCGGCGCCGTGTAAGCGGCTGAGGTAGCCGTAAAGGTCTTCATGGTGGTGGCGTTTTGCAGCACGCCCAGCAGGCCGTCGTCCATCCACAGGTCGCGCCGCTCGAGCGTCGCGGAACTGATCAAGGGGGCACCACCCAGCACCAGATTCCTGCCATTGCTCGACGGGATGTCGCGCAGGTTCCACCCACCCAACAGGCCGCCGACATTGAGCAGCGATCGCTCAAATTCCCGGATTTTCGAGGTGTCAATGCCGCGCTTGATGGTGCCATATCCTGCTGCGCCGTTGTTGTTCCAGGCTGAGGCGGCGTTATTGACGCGCGTATTGATGATGTCGACCACCTGACTATCGGTCGTGGTGGAGTAAGACAGTGCCAGGTCGGGCAAGCCTGGCGGATTGATGTCGAAAACACAGTCGTCGACCGTCAGCCGCGGCGCGCGGTAAGCATGGTTCTGGTCCAGCGAAAAGTGCGGTAGCTGGGTCCCGCACGTGAACGTCGAATTCTTGAAAATCAAGTCGCCGTTCAAGCGCCAACGCACGAAGTCCTGGATGCTGGTAACGGTAAATGGGGTGCAGCGAAAGCCGGAAATGACGATCTGCTCCCGAAATGGAGAAGTGTCAGAGCACGCTGCTGACGCAATGAATACCTCGCCCGGCTGGCCCTCTTCGGAATAGCCGGCGGTAATGTCCCAGCGATTAAGTTTTTTGTGGTTCTTGCCGTCGGTCTGGCCGAAATAAATGTTCACCGGCGCATCGGCCACCTGCAGGCTCTGGATGGTGCCGCTGCCCTGCTCGATATGCACACCAATCGAACTGTTGTGATACGCGGCCACCCGCCCGAAGGCCATGGCCAGCGTATTCTCGCCGGTAACAACGATGCCGCGCACGCAGTCCGATGCGTAGAGGTCCTGCACATACCAGTCATCGAGCTGATGGCCCAGGTCGGAGCCGATCAGGATGCCGACATTGCAGTTGGCCACGTAAATCTTGCCGATATTGCAGTGGATTGAAATGTTCGCAGCATCGGCGTCAAACGACACCCCCGCCTGCACAAAGGTGGTATTGCCGATCAAGAAAATATCATCAATGCGCGACTGCGAAATGCCCTTGAAGTGCAGGGCATTTTTTGCCTGGGTAAAACCGCTGGCATCGATGTACTGGCCGTTGAACTGGAAGGTGCAGCGCGGCTTGTTGAAAAACTCAATCGTATCGGTGATTTTATAGGAGTTGCCAAAGGGCACATAGAACGTTTTCCCGGTGGTAAGATCGGCCGCCGCTGCCTTCCATGCCGCCGTCGAGTCGGCGGCGCCGGTCGGGTCAGCGCCGCCGGCGTACTTCGGATCGCACACATTGACGATACCGTAGTAGAGGAAATCGAGCTGCTCCTGCACAGTTTTGCCGTTGCTCGATCCAATCATGGAAGCGCCGTTCGTGTGATCGAGATCCTGCCGCAACGAATCCACAATCGACTGCGAGCTCTCGACATTGTCGACATCGTAGATTGTGTTGCCTGCTGCATCCTTCAAAATGACCCGATACGCGCCGGCGCCATACATCAGCACCTCACCACGGGCGTTTGCCACGGTTGGATTGGTATTGGCGATGGTCAGTGCCGTATCCTGGTACGTGGTCTTCGGCGTCAGCGTGCCGGCCGCGTACGTGTAAATCTTGCCGCCGATGAGCGGGTTCCAGTTTGCATCCTGAAACAGCTGCTTGGGCTGCGGTAATAGGCTTCCTGCCATGATGGTTCCTGACGAGTTGGTGGGATTGAGCCTGGCCATCGCCGGTGCCGTTACGCCGGCGGCCAGGGCGGCGGCAAGCATGTTGCGGCGCGCTTTGTTTGCTGGGCCTGAATCGCTCATTACAACCTCCGTCATCAATTGAACGGCGATTGTAATGGCTGGTGGGGTTGCGGGGTGCTACGGTGTTTGCAGCACTGGTACCGGCGGCGCAAACAGCTTATTGGCCGCCTGCGCGCCACTGACGCCGCCAAGGGCGCCGACGCGCGTCGACAGTTGCAAGTTTTTATCGTTGATGCGCTGCACCAGATTGACCAGGGAGTTCATCTGCTGCTCGGCTTCAGGACCGCGCATTAGCATGATCCGGCCCATCTGGTCGCGTACGCGCTCTGGCGTGGCCACACGGTTCCATGCATTTTTGGCTGAGCCAACGGCACTGAGCAGATTGCCGCCCTTGGCCGAGCCGAGCGCATGGGCGGCGTCGTTCATCGCCGACAAGTCCAGGTCGCCCATGCCTGACTGGCGCTCAGCGGTCTGCGAGCCCTGGCCGATCCGCTGGATGCCCTTCATTTGCCCTTCACGTGCCACATCAGCAGCGAACTCACGGTAGGCCCGGTCGCTGCCGAAAATGACGCGCAGCTTTTCCTGCATCGACGGGTTTTTCCACATGTTCATTATTTCGGTCTGCCCGGACTGCGATCCCAACTTGTCGCGTAGTCCCTCGAAGGCGCCAATACGGAAGGCTTGCTGCTCCCCTTCGCTCATATCGCGCACCACCGCCCTGATGGCGCCGCCCTTTTGCTGAATTGCTTTCTCGCCGGCCTTGGCTGCATCCATCAAATCCGAGGGTTTTGAGTAAGCGTTACGAGCCGCCTGGTACAGCGATTGGCCAGTCTTTGTATCGGTTGTGACCTTGTCTAGTTCGTTCACCAGCTTGGTGCGCAGGTTGGTAACCTCTCGGCCAAAGGAGGTTACAGTGCCATCGCTTTTCAGGGCGGATGAAGATTTCAGCAGATCGTCCAGGCCCTGTTTAATATGGTCGAGGTCTCCCATCTTCCACTTACTGACCTGATTGGTCAGGCCATTGACCGCTGGCGCCGCAACATCGAGGGAAAAAGGCTGCTGAGCGGCGGTGGCAATATCTCGAGCCATTTTTACGGCTTTTAGTTGGTCGGCCGCCTTGACGATCTCTTGCAGGTTACTCGATGGCACCACTTCCACCTGGCGTAGCTGCGAGTACAGCGGTGTTGCGTCCGCGCTGCGGCGCTTGGTCAAGGCAGCAATTGTCGATTCCATACGCTGGCCCTGCGTGTCGAGCGCGCTTTCAGCATCGGCCCGCAGGCGCGCGCCGGACGTGGCAGTGCGCTGATGCTGCAGGTTCGCCACGGCCTGCTTGGTGCGCCCTGGCAAGGTGGCTAGCACGTCGAGCAATGCGGATGAATTGCGGCCGCCAGCGTCGGCCAGCACGGCGGTATTATCGCCCAGGCGGTTGAAACGCTTGGCGATCTGCAGCACGGGATTGATCGCCCCGCTGGTAAATAAGTCGCCAGTCGCGTCGCGCGCGAAGGCTTGTGCGATTTTTTGGCGCGCGTACTCGGCAGCAGCTGTTTCTGATACGCGCTGCTTGACGTTACCGGCGACGGCGCCCAGCATGCCAGTGACGGGCGAGGCAATGCCGCCAAAGGCAGCGCTGGTGGCTGCACCTTTTGCGCTATCCGCGAGTGTGCCGCCGATGGTATCCGCATTCGAGTGTGTTGCACCAAGTACGCCACCATATGCAGCGCCGACCCCGGCCGCCTGCGCCGCACGCAGCGTCCAGCCGATGAACTTCGTCCCAGCGCCAGTGGCGCCCGTCGCCTTTGCCAGTGAGTTGACGCCTTTAAGCGCGGCGCCGCCCAAGGGAAGTGTCGCGAGGATTTCGCCCCCCACCTCGCCAGTGGCCGCTAGAAGCGGATTGCGTTCCTTGTAGGGTGCGAGTTCCTCCGTCATTTTGGCGCGGCCGGCATCGGCGTCATTCACCAGCCAGGTGCCGGCGCGGCTCAGGGCCGATTTTTTTGGTTTGTTCCCAGCCACCTGGTCGGACATCGATGGCGCGGTGCCGCCGACTGCATCGCCGAGGAACTCGTACCACTTGCCTAGGCCGCGCTGCGCACCCAGCGCCAGGCCGCCAACACCCTTGCCCAGGCCGCCAGCAAGGGTGATAGCGCCGTCGACAATGCCGCCACCATCGCTGTCGACAGGCGCTGCTGTAGGTGCCGGCTTATCTGCCGGCATGGCCTGAATGTAAGCCGCCAGTTTCTTGGCGCCTTCGGCGTCGCCAGCTTTGTCGGCATTGCGCAGCGCGATGTACAGCTCGTCGCGAGTAGCCATCATTTTCCTCCATATTTCTTGAGCAATGCATCGATGTCAGATGGCGCGCTGCCGGCGGGTGGTGCTACAGGGTTGGGAGCAGCGGCGGCTTCCTTCTTGTAATTAAAGCGGGTTTTCGCATCCTTGCGACCGGTCGACAATTCGTACTGCTGTTCCAGATTGTCTTTTTGTGCGGACATCAGATGCAGATAGCCTACGATCACACCCTTCAGCTGCTTAGTGGTTTTGGCGTTGTCAAGCAAGTGCGACAGCTCCTGCCGCTCTTCCACCCCGCCGCCGCCGGCCACAATCGATTTCAGCACCTCTTTCGCGACGATGCCTTTTACAGCATCAAAATTCGTCGGCGCCGTGCTGCCGGTGTTTTGCGCCACAAGGTTGGATATCTTGTTGGCCAGCGGTACATTGCCGTTACCCAGTGCATCGACCAATTGATCCAGTTGCGACAAGTGGTCGGTTGCGGTCGAAAAGGAGCGAATCGAATTGCCAGGTGTGCCGGTGGAGAAATCACGCATCGCCTTTTGCTTCGCGTCGTATTCTGTCGCGTCGAAATTAGGGTATTTCGCGTTCACCCGGTCCATCAGGTTGGCAATCTTCGGATTGCGAAGCGCGTAGCCGGTCGGCGCCTTCATGCGGCCTTGCCCGATAGCATCGACCGATGACTCGGAAAGGTCGGAAGGTGCATTGCCTTCTTCCTTGCTCCTGTCGAAGACCAGCCGTTCGCGTGCCGTGTGTGCGCTGCTGTCGGCGGAATACTTGGCTGTTTTGGCGGACAAACGGGCATTCGCGTCAGGCGTGGTCATCTCGATCAGCTTGTCACCACCCAGCGCCGCCTGCATCTTCCACTTTTCCAAGCCTGCTGCATCGCTCGGGATGCGCGCGATCGCCTGGTCGATCGTCGTGCCGGATGCCCCCACGATGTCTTTCAGACGCGGATCGTTGTACATCGATTGTAGCCAGCCGGCGGCCGTCTCGCGGTCATTGACTAAGCCGATGGCGTCTTTGTGCTGCTGCGCCGCCAAGTTCATAACCTTAGCCTGTGTTTCAGACGTCTGTGCGCCAAGGTGCAGCGTGTCGGCCTGGACCTTACTGATATCGGCCGTGGCCTTCTGGCGCTCCTGAAACTGCTTGCCATAGGCCAGGCCGCTCTTGCCGTATCCCTGGGCGGCCAGGCCGCGAACGACGTCTTCGCCGCTCTTGCCATCGGCCAACAGCTGCGAAAGTGAATTTTCGCCGGCGCGCTCGCGTTGGTTATCGGCGAAGCTGATATCGGCAAGGCGGTTCTGGTTGCGCACCTGCTGCAGCTGGGCCAGCTTATTCTGCGTGTCGATCGGGTTGTCGAGCTGCACGCTGCGGCCCTGCAGGATGATGCTGGGGTCAAGTGCCATGTTTTATCGCTCCTTCATCACGGCGAGTAGCCGGTGCCGTAGTAGTTGAAATTATCCGTCTGGTTTGTGGCGCCTTCAGAAACGCCGCTGCTGCGGCTGCCGTTGAGCAAGCTGTTCTGGTTGTACCAGTTCAGGCCCTGACTCAGGCCATTGGTCAGCGCGTTTCCGCCGGCCACGTAGCCCGAGGCGCGCGCGTTGCCGGCGGCAAGTTGGTTCTGTGCCACACCAGAGGCCGTATTTAGCCCGGATGAAGTATTCACGTTCGATGCTGTCTGGCCGATGCCGGCAATCGACGCCAGCCGGTTCCTTTCGGTGGCGTCGCGGTTGAAAGCCTCGCCGTACTTGGTGCTGGCGTAATCGTTGTTGTACTGGCTGGCCGCCTTCAGTGCGGCGCCCGACAGGAGGCCGCCGCGCGCCGCCGCGCTGTTGGTCACGCCCTTCATGCCTTCGGTCAGGCCGAACTGGTAGCCCGGCTCGTTCTGCAAATCGGCACCGGTAAAGTTCGGCATGGCGGCCAACTTGTTGAGAGCCGTCACGCCGGCGTCGTAGAACGGCTTGTTGTCGTCGCGCGACTGGTTGTACATTGCCCATTGCGTGTCATTGGCCTGATTGGCCGCTGAGGTTTGCGCCTTGGCCGCCTTGTTTGCAGAAGAGATGTTGGAAGCCACTCCAACCGCCGCAATGCCGGCCCCTACCCATGCTACGGACATAATGCCTCCCGCTTGTCAATAAAAGCACCGGCCAGCTGCTCATGGCTTTCGCAGGCGATTTCCGCCTCGATCAGGGTGATGTCCGTCTGGTCGGTGCGGAAAACGTTAATAAAAATAGTATCCTCGTGCGCGTATCCAACCTTTTGCAGGCCGGCGGGCGAGGTTTGCGTATGGCCAGCGCGCACGCGCTGATAGCCGGTTTCGGTCATAACTGAGATATCGCCCATGGCCACGATGTTGACGCAGGCCTTGCGGTGGATCTTACCCACTAGGATCGTGCCCTTCTTGATGAACAGCTTGCGCGTGTAGAAGCCGTCCAGAACGATATGCTCGACCGGCATCTCGACATGCTGCCCCGGTTGCGACAGCAGCTGATCCTTCAGCGCCGTGATCTGGGCCCGCACCACCAGCGGATCAGGGTCGATCTGGAACACGATCTCGCCAGCGGCATCGAGGGCGATCAGGTCAAGCGGCTGGCGTCCGCCTGCGTAGAGGTCAAGCGGGCGATAGTTCGGCACGGCCACCGGGTACTTTTCCTCGACATGCGGCATCAGGTCACCTCGCGGCCGGAAGCGCGGATTGTGATCGCTGCAGCTGCGTTCGGCAGCGTGCTGATAAAGCCGTCGGCGTCGAGGATATGGCCGACGATCTCTGGGAACGTGTAGGTCTCGCCAACTGCCAACGCTTTGGTCTTCACGATTAGGTTCTGGTTCCCGGCAGCATCGGCCGCCGTTACTAGGTTGACCGACAGCGTGGCCGCCGCGGCGCTGATGTTGGTGGCGGTGAATTTATCGATGATGGTGCGGGTGGCCAGTGGCGCGGTGTATTGCGTGGTTTGCGTGGCCTCGGCCTGCTTCGAGGGAATTAGGGTTTTTGCGGTGACGCTCATGGCAAGGGTCCTTGTTTGACTTCGTTGATCTCGGCGCGCGCCACGGCCAGCTGCTCGGCCAGGCTGCGCACTTCGGTTTGTAGCGATTCGACCAGGGCGGCCATGATGGCCAGCGGCGCTTGGTCGTCCTGCGCCTGAGGCGCTGCCGGCGCCGGTGCTTGCCAATCGGTCGGGTCCATCGGCATGCTGGGCAGCTGCATGCTGCCCATAGCCAGTTCCATCTCATCGGCCTGGTCGGCTACCTGCGGCAGCGTGTGGCCACCTTCCTCGGCGCCGACCTGGCGAATGAAATGGGTCAGTGCGTTGACCGTGACGCGGTCCATGCCCAACGCGTACAGCGCGGCCTCGTTCAGGCGGACGATGCTCATGCGTTGTCGCTCCAGTTGGCCTTGACAAGCCGCTTGGACATGCCGTACTCGAACAGCTGGTTGGTACCATAGTCGTGGCATACCAATTGCTTGCCCGCCATGCCATAGTTTCTCCGCTTGAAATCGCACAAGAAGATAGGCATCATTTCAGGGTAATCTTTGTCGCTGGCAGGCCTGGTGCGGCGCATTACCAGCACCGATCCATTTGGGCTGATCGCCACGCATTCGGCAAACCAGCGGCGCAAGGGCGTATCCTTCACCCTCTGCCACGTCTCCCACTCGACGACGTTTTGAAAGACGCCGGCGCGCTCTTCGACCTTCAAAACGCAATCCGGCATGAGATTGCTGGTCCACACTGCGCGCGACATGCCCGTATAGAGCAGTTCATCGCACATCAAATTGAAAACCTCTTTATGCATCGGTGGATGCTGACTCATGACGTACCTGCCTTCAGGTCGAGGAACGCGCCTTGCAGCACGATCTTGGCGTTGGTGGTGGTCGACACTTCGAACACGCGATCGCGACCACTGCCCAGCCGGTTGAAATCGGGCTTGTTGCGGTATTCGCCCACCTTGCCCAGCGACTTGGTCAGCGTAGACGACCAGCTGTTGCCGCCATCGTCGGACCAGCGCATCCATATTTTCGGATCCGGCTCGTCATCGCTGGCCACGCCGGCTTCCATGTCGAGCGTCAGCTTGCTGAAGAACTGGCGCACGCCGCTGGTAGTCAGGTGCTGGAAGCTCTTGATGCGACGGATCGGCGCGCCGTTGTCGGTGTAGGTGTCCAGGTCGAGCTCGTAGATATTGCCGTTCTCCCAGTCGCCCACCAGGTGCTTGCGCTTGTAGAGCACGTGGCAGTTGTCGCGCACGCGGTCCAGCTGGTTGCGCTCGTCGCGGTAGGCGCGCTCATGCCACAGGCCGGTGGCCGAATCGAACGCCCAGGTCGTTTTGGCGGTCGGGAAGCTCAGCACATAGAAACTGTGGCCGCCTTGCTGGTAGCTATAAGCCTGGGCATCGTCGATACGACCGTATTTGCGCATTTCTTCTTCCAGCGCGTGCGTGCTGATGCGGCCAGGCTGGTAGCCGTTGGCGCGCCACACCATGCCGTCACCGCGCTCGTCGCTGCCCAGCCAGAACAGCGAGTTATCCATCTTGCAGACCGAATTGGCCGCAGCGCAGCCCATTTCCATCGTCGCACCGCTGATGCGCTCGAACGGGAAGGTGGCGGCGGCGGCGCCGAAAACCTCGATCGACTCGGTGCCGAAGAACCAGATCTCGTTGTGGTCCTTGATCTGGCGCAGCAGCACGTCCGGGACCGACTCGGCGCTGGCGAAGTCGAGCGCGTCAAGCGTCAGGTCGAGCGCGCCGGTGATATAGAACTGCTGCGTGCCGGGCTTGTTGAAGATCAGGAAGCCATTCAGCACTTCCACGTAGTTGGCACCGTACCAGCCGGCGCCACTCATCGCGCCCACCACCAGACTGGTCAGGTTGACGGTAGGCGCGGTGGTGGTGCCGTCGACGAACACGGCGGATATGCCGTTGTCGGCCGCGCTGACCTGGCCACTGGTCGAGCCCAGGCCCGCCATGCGCGTCCAGGCGCTGGCGGTGTAGCGGTACAATTCGCCGCCGCGCGCGGCGTACAGGTCGCCGTTGCTGGTCTGGTACAGACAGCGCACGCCGCCGCTG
Source organism: Janthinobacterium sp. TND4EL3 (assembly GCF_900156175.1). Taxonomy (GTDB): domain Bacteria; phylum Pseudomonadota; class Gammaproteobacteria; order Burkholderiales; family Burkholderiaceae_D; genus Janthinobacterium. Next base: position 231,766 of record NZ_FTMV01000002.1, on the reverse strand, counting down.
CCAGGCACGGTCGACCACAGCTTGCGCCCTGGCGTGCCGTAGAACGTGGTGGGCGCGGTGGCGTCTGGCACGTTCGTTTCCGGGTACATGTTCACGCAGCGCTGGGCATTGGCCAGCAGCGAGCGCGCGGTGTACGACGCGGACGTCAGCAGCACGCGCGCCATCAGCCGCGCACTCCAAAGCTGATCGGCGCGCTTTCGGTGGCGTAGGCCAGGGCCAGCGTGCGGCGACCTAGAAAGCGGCGCTCGATATCCTGGCGGTCGGTAATGTTCACACCGAACTTGATCGATACGTCGTTCGCCACCCACAGGCCTAGCAGGCCCATCCAGGACTGCGCAACGTCTGGCGTGCTGCCCAGGGCGGCATCGATGCCGATGGCTTGGTAGGTCAGCGACAGTACTGGATCGGTGGCGGGTACCGGCCACAGGTAGCCAATGCCATTTGGCGCGATATAGATGCGCTGCGGGCGGTGCGCCACATCGTCACGCTGGCAGATAGCATCATAGGCCGCCTTCGCGATCACCAACAGATCGGCCTTGGCGCCGTCAAGCGCGCAGGTCACCACCGGCACGCCGAAATAGTCGGCTGGCATGGCCACTTGCGCCGGCGTGGCCGGGTTCCAAGTCAGGGCCGTCGGCGCCGACGTGATCTTCGGCCAGGACAGGCCGTGGATCGGCAGTTCCTTGATGATGTTCTGCAGCGCGTTCATGCACACGCTGTAGTCATCGGCCGCTGCCGTCTGGCCGGCGCCGATCACGCCGACGATCTGCAGGGCGTCGGTAATGACGTCCTGCGCCGTCAGGGTCCAGGTGGTGGACATTATGCAGGCGAAGCGCTGAAGGCGAAGCGGGGAATGCGCACCTGACGCTCGGTACCGTCTTCGGCCTTGATGGTGGTGTCAACCACGGCGTGCTTCAGGCATTCCACATACGCTTCGGAAATGGTCACTTCCTTGTCGCGCTGGATCAGGATCTGCTTGAAGTTGTGCACCAGCGGCACGTCGCCCTTGTCGGTGGCGTCCTCGCCGCTGTAGATGGTGACCTTGAACATTTTCGGCGCCAGGGCCGGTTTCTCTTTTTCGATGGTGGACATGGCATTGCTCCATAAAAAATGCCCGCTCTCGATAGCGGGCATTCTGGGGTGGGACTGGTTGCAGCGGCGCTGCAGCCGGGTATTACAACGACGCGGCCGATTCCAGGCGGATCATCCAGCTGTCGTTCAGGATCTTGGTGGTGGTGGTCGCCTTCCAGCCCACGGTCGAGCGCTGCTCCAGCGGGTCGGCGGTACCGGCCGAGCCCAGCGCCTTGACGTAGGTCGACATGGCATTACCCGACAGTGGGCAGACGCCGTACGAGTTGTCGGCCAGGATCAGCGTCACGTAGACGTCGAAGTTGGTGCCGTTGTTCTTGTACAGCGCCGTGCCAGCCGCGCCGGCGCCGGCGAAAATCTTGCAGTTGGTCGACGAGATGAAGCGGATGTTCTTGTACGCGCCGATCTCATCTTCCAGCACGCCTTCCTGGCTGCCGTAGTCGGACACCGAGCGGTAGCCGGCGATCTGTTCCAGGTCGAATTCGACGTCGGGGTGCACCAGGGCGATGAAGGCCTTGCGCACCGAGCCCGTGCCCACCTTGTCGGTCGGCATCACGCCTTCCTTGATGAACTTGGCGTTCTGCACCTTCAGGTAGCGGATGGCCTTGTCCAGGTCGGATGCCGAAATCTTGACAGCAACGGTGACGCGCGAGGCCACGCCGTTGGCATAGGCCACGTTGGTGCCGGCCACCATCACGTCGCGGCGCGCCTGGTCGATAGTGGTGCCTGCCTGGTCGCCCAGCACGTCGGTCGCTTCGGTCACCACCGCGTCCTGGTTGGTCATCGAGACCATGTCGGACAGGGTGATGAAGTCGCCGTACTGGGCCAGCGTAGCGGTCAGGTCGGTCACGGCCAGGCTGGAACCGGCGGGCGTGACGCCCTCGGTCAGCGGCGTCGAGGCCACGGCCAGCTGCGAGTAGCGGCGGAACTTGATTTGGTTGCCGTTGCGGGTGGCGATCGGGCGCTTTTGGCCGTAGCGGCCGTGCACTTCGGCCGGCTGCGCGCGGGCCAGCAGGTTGCGGTCATAAAACGCCTGGACGCCTGGTGGCACCTGAGTGATGGTGGTAGTAGCCATATCGTGAAACTCCTATTGGGTTAATAGCCTTTGACGCGCTTTACCTCTTTGGCAAAATCCGCGTCGCTCATGTTTTGAATGCGCTGGACCGCTTCCAGATCGGGGTTGGCGACGGTGCGTGCTGCGCCGCTGCTGGCCCCTGGAACGCCCATCGCCGACTTTTCCGCCTGCTTGGCCGCCTCGATGGCAAACCGCTTGCCCACCTGGCGTTCGGCGAACGCTACTTTTTCTGCTGTGATCTCACGAATCACGGCCAGCGGGTCGCCCCAGGCCTCACCCATGGCATCGCGCTTGGCCACCAGCGCCGCTTCCAGCTCGGGATCGATGGTGGTATCGAAGATGCCCGGGTGGGCCGCCGCCACGATCGATTGCCAGTCCTGCTGCTGGCGTTGCGCCTGCTGCGCTGGCGCCGGATCGCTGGTCACGTACTTGATGGCCTCGGCCAGTTCCGGGTTTTCTTCCAGAATGGCCGGGCGGCTGGCCTCACGCTGCGCCTGCTGGCGTTCGCGCTCGATCTCGGCCAGGCGCTGGCTGTTCTTGGTGCCCCATGCCTGGGTGTCCTTCAGCGCCTTTTCAGTCTTTACCAGCCGGGTGCGCAGCTCTTCCAGGGTTTCTACAGCGGGCGGCTCGGTGCCGGCCGGGGCCGGGGCAGCCGCTGCTGGCGTTTGGGCCGTCTCGCCAGCTGCCGGGCTGAGCGTGACTTCGGTAGTGGTGCCGGTCGTGCCGGCGGCCGCCGCGTCAAGTTGGGCTGCTGCTGCATCGTAGTCCCTCTGGTATTGCTGCTGGGGTGTGAGATCCATTCATTGCTCCTTGCTGGGTCCGCTGGATGGCGGATAGTCCGTTGTTAAGCCGCGTCCGGGTCGGATAGTGCGGCGGTGATGTGGTCGCGCTCTTGCTGCAGCGCGGCCGGTAAGTCAACCAGATCACGCAGCACCTTGATGGCGCCGCGCGTCTGCTCATTGTTCTCGCCGATCAGTTGCGCGGTCTTGGAGTCGATGCGCGCCTGGATCTCCTGCACCAGGTGCGGCCAGCAGCCGTGGAGTGCGGCCAGTGCGGCGTTCAGGTAGTCCAGGCGCGCTTGCGCTGTCATGTCGCTGCTCATTGGGCGGCCTCAGGCGTAAAAAAACCGCCATCTGGCGGTGCGTTGAGGTCGGGTGGTTGCATTGGCATGCCTTGCGGGTCGCCGTCCATGGCGGCCGGGTCGAGAGCGGGAGCCGCCTCGGGCGCTTCAGGCATGACTGGCTGGCCTGGCTGTTCCCGCTCTTCGCCGGGTGGCATGCCTTCCATATCTGGCACGGCAGGCGCGGGCGCTGGTGTGGCGTCAGGTTGCGGCGCTGCGGCGGCCTGCTGCTGCTCGACAATCAGCTCGATGCCGAATTCCCGCGCCAGTACCTGCGCAAGCTGGGCGGGCATGGTCGGCAGGATCAGCTTCAAGCGGTCGGTCTCGGCACGGTAGCGGTCCAGCAGCAGCTTCTGGCTGTCCACTTCCTTGCTGTCGCTCAGGTCGTTGTATTTCTCGCCAATCTCCTTGAGCGATGCTTCCAGCATCTGCACATGCTGATCGGTCTGCTCCATCTTCTGCTTGACCTGTGGCGGCACCTTGTCACCGTCCTCTTCCTTCAGGATCGGGCTTTCCTTGCCGATTTCCATGCAATGCCAGGTCTGCTCGAGCAGCTCGCGCGCGTCGATCAGTGCGGCTGTGGCCGGGTTGCCCATGGTCCAGTCGGCGAAGGCGCGCAGCTTGTTGATCAGGATTTCTTTCTGCATGAAGCTGGCCGTGCCGGTGGCCTGCCAGTCCATGAACGACGTCTTGCCGAAGCGCTTGATCTCGGCCCATGCCTGCGCTGCCTCGTCGCCATGGATTTTCTGGACGGTTTCAACCTCCAGGTACTTCAGGTTCCAGTTGATGATGCTCTCGATGATAGGCTCGATCCAGTTGGCGTCGATGTTCTGGATCACTTCCTTGATCGGCAGGGACGAAGCAGACATGATCATGCTGATGCCGGCCGCCGTCTTGTTCAGGTTGCGCGAGTCGTCACCTTGGGTGTACTTGGTGATACCGGTATCGTCGTCGCTGAACTGCTCGGACATGCGGATCACGTCGAGCCAGCCGCCGGTAATGTCTTCTTCCTTGTGGTCGATGATGGCGCTCGCGCGCTCATCGGCGGACAGGCCTGCCTTCATCTGGAACACCTTGCCCGGGTACTTCTTGAAGTCCTCGGTCGGCAGAAACTTGCTACGGTCAACGCTCTTGGTGCCCAGCAGGGCCATGCCCTTGCCTTCCATGAACAAGCGGAAAGCCGCGTTCACGGTCTTCTGGTGCGCGGCGTTGTTGTCGGCCACACCCACGCCCCAAATCTCATGGTCGACTTCCTCATAGCAGCACGACAGCGCAGGTGTCTTGTCGCCGTACGGGCTTTCGCTGACCTTTACCACCACGCCGCCGGCCATGATGACGATCACGTTGATCATCTCGCCGGTGTCAATATCGCTGGCGTTCGGGTCGGTAGCATGCATCGAGCTGCGCGGCACCTTGCCGAAGAAGCGCGCCACCTTGATGCGACCATTCTTGTTCCAGAATTCCACATTGCCACGCATCTGGCCGGCGATCTCGGAACCCGTCTCGCTGCCGTTGTTGCTCGCCCCTTGCAGCGCCTGCGTGATGTTGCGGTACGACTTGTCAGCACGCCAGGCGGCGACGGTATGCGGGCTTTCCATCGTCACCCAGAAGATGCCCAGGCCGTCGCAGATGTTGCGCGCTTCCGGGTCGGGGTAGGCGTCCAGCGTGCTACCCAGCTCGAAGTACGGGAAATCGTACTCGTATTTCTGTTCCTTGATCTGAGTGTAGCCCATGGCGTTGTCCGCCGTGGTCTCGGTCAGCGTTTCCTTGCGCACGAACGGCCCATACACGAAGCCGGTGCCATAGGTGGCCAGCGTGTTCACGCCGGTCTTGATCATCTGGCGAAACTTCATGCGCTCCAGCTGCTCGGTGACGATGTCCTCGACCACGTCGGCGAACTTGGCCAGCGTCTCGTTGGTCGGGTTCGTATCGAACGGCAGCTCGCCGTTGCCGAATAGGGCATCGTTGATCTTGGCGCGGCTGGCGCGCACCTTGTTACGGGTCGAGCCGATGAACAGGCCTGCGGCCTTCTTGGCGCGCGCGGCGCCCGTGCCGCCGGTGTCGTCGGCGCGCGGGATGCGCATCACGTCCTGGTAGCACTCCAACAGCTTGAGCTCCTGCGGCTTGCGCGCACGCTCCCACTCCATCAGACGCTCTTCCAGCAGGTTGCCGAGGGCGCTGGTGGATTGGACTGCTTCGGTCATGGGTAGGTGCCTTAAAAGTAAAAGCCGTTGGAATCCGGCATCTGTTGCTCGATTTCGACGGAGAATTCCGCCTCTTTCCTGCTGATGCCGTAGCGGCGCATCATCCAGGCGTAACGCGTGGCCGCCATCAAGTCATCGGCTAGCTTGACGACCTTGCCGTCCTTGCGGTGGTACATGCGAAACTCTTCGAACCATTCCGTCAGGTGGCTGAAGACCTTGAACTTCTTCAGCTGCATGCGCTGCAGCATGTCCTGCAAGCCCGCCTCGACGCCGTTGGTACCATCGGGGAAGGTGGCGCGTTCGGGCATCATATGCAGGCCGGTCTTCTTGTATTGGGCGGCCAACTGCTCGCCGCTGCCCTTGTCGTGCTGCAAGCCGTCGTGCGGCCATGCGATCGGCAGCCACTTCGGCCATTCCTTCAGCGACAGCGAGAACATTTGCGGCGTTTGTTCTTTCTGGCGGTGGCAGTCCGTGACGTAAATGGTGTCAGTGTCCTTGTCCCACGCCAATCGAACGCCGGCGCTTGGGTGGTCCCAGCCGAAGTCCATGCCGCCGTTCTGTGACCAGTGCGCCGGAATCGGAAACGCTTCGATCTTCAGCGACTCTTCGTCGATCGGGAAGATGCGGCCGCTGCCGAGCGTTGGAATGCCCTTGGTGCGTGCGTCGCGCTCGTGCGACGGATAACTGGCGATGATTGCCTCACGCTGTTCCGGCGTGTAGTGCTCGGCGTCGTGGATCGTCATCGTTGTCACATGCGTGCCGGGCGACTTGTCCAGCAGGAAGCGCTTGACCACCGTCGACATGCCTTGCAGCGGTGTGAAGGTCATCAGCAGCATGCCGTTGGTGGCATTGGTGCGCGTCAGGCCTTCGAGGTAAATGTCTTCCGGTGGCTCTTCGTCGGGCCAGAAGAAATCCAGCGTCTCGCCCTGGAACTTCTCGCGGCCCTGGTCATACGACTTGAAGCCGATCAGGCTTTCACCGGCCTGCACGTCACCGCCACCACCAAAACGCACCACCACGGTATCGATGGCATCGGCCACGCCTCGCTTGAGCGACTTGGACTTGATCGCGTCCTTCGGTATCGAGCCGGTGCCAATGGCGTTGATACGGCCGCACATGACGCGCTGCACGGTGTCGCGCGTGGCCTCACTGGTGACACCGGCGGCCCAGCCGACCACTGGCTTGGCGAACACGCGGCCCGGCCAGTCGTTCGGGTAGCGGCCAGTCAAGTGCATCGCGCTTTCAAAGCCAGCCGACCAGGTCTTGCCCAGCTGGTTGCCGGCGATCAGTAGGCGCTCGCGGAACGTTTTGCCAGCGGCATGAAACTCGGCTTGCTTTGCATAGGCTTGGTAGTTCGCCAGCTTGTTCTCGCTGCTGTAGCGCCGCTTCAACTTCAACAACTCCAGTGCGCGGCGGCGCTGATCCGGGCTCAGCCTGGCGATGTTGATGCCAGACAGATCGATGTCAGCCACCGCCACTGCCCAACAACAGGGCCAGCTCCTGGTCCACATCTTCTTGCGACTGCGGCGCTTCGGGCGGCTGGCCACGACTCAATGCCGCCAGGCGACCGGGCATCTCGCCCGATATGTTCGCCAACTTCTGCAGCGCGGCGAACGATTCAAGCTGCGCTCTGGTCTTCATCGGGTCAACTTCATCGACCAACTCGAGCTGCTGGTTCGCCATCCGCGACAAGCGGTGCGACGATGCGGCGCTGATTTCGGCGGCCGATGCCATGTGCTCGCTGGTGTTCGTCAGCTTGCGCGCCAGGTCGGAAACGATCTGTTGCTTAGCGAACGGCAATGCGCCGAGCTGTTCGGCAAAATGCTTTGCCTTAGCATCGACCTCAACCTTCATTTCAGCTAGAGCCTGCAACGATATCGAGGCTTTTTTCGGCTCGGCTTTATTCGGCTTTATTCTTCGGCGTAATGACGATTCGTTGACGCCGAACTCCTGCGCCAGCGCGTTAATCGAAATGCCGTCGACCAGGTGGCGCCGCTCGATCTCCACCCACTGGTCATCGGTCAGCGACGATTTGCGACCCATGACCAGTTCTCCTATGAAAAAAACACGCGCAGAATGCAAAAAGCCCGCGACCATTTCTGGTAGCAGGCTTATTTCCGGGCGCACGAAGCCCCGACAGAACGGAATATACGCGGCTTTTTTCTTGGTTGCAAGCCCCTTTCAGCAGACGATGCGGCTTTTCAGGCTCCCGAACAGCGATTCGATGGCCAGATCAAAAACAACTTCAAAGTCCGCGCGCCAGGCGTTGAACGTGTTCAGCCCATAGTGCGAAAGTACGGCCGTGCGCTGCAAAACAGGCAATTCCCACACGGCAGAATCGACTGCGCGCACTATGAGCTTGTCCACTTCGACCTCGATATCCTCGATGGAGTGGATACGGGCGTCGGGCGCGCCCAGGCACTCGCGGCGCGCTCCTTCGCCAACGGCGCCGCCGACGCTCATGCACTCAGCCCAGCGGTCGAGCATGTTTTTGATGCTGTCGTAGTGTTCTTGTCGCATCGAATTTCCTATTTTCAGTCTATTTTTAATTGCACTTTTCGCCATTTTCCATGGCGGTGCGCTGGATTTGTACCGATGACTACCGATAATCGTGCTATTCAGGTTTCATGCGGCTTTGCGGGGTGGCGTTCGCCAGTTTTTCGCCGGGCTGCTTTTCTTGCGGCGCGGTCATGATTTTCATTCTGGTTGCTCCGGGAAGGTGATATCGGCAGGCTTGCGCGGGGTTGGGTCGCCCACCAGGTAGATCGTCGTGTCGATGCCGCCGCCGTGCACCTGCGGGTGCATGCTGTGCAGGAAGTGCTGCTTGCCGTTGACCAGCACGGCCTGGCAGGTGTACAGCGCGCGCAGCAGTGCGCGATCGTGCTTGTAGGCGGCTTCGGCAGGGTTTTCTGGTTCAAGGTGCGGGTTTGGGTGCTTCATGTGGCTGCCGCCTCATCGGCGAAGCCGATCTTGTCGGCGATCTGCTGCTGCGCGCGCACGGCGATGTCGAGGTTCTTCTCCAGGTAGGCCATGGTGGTGCTGGGGCTCTTATGGCGCATCACCTTCTGGATGGTCTGGATCGGCACGCCTGCTTCCGACAGGAGGGTAGCGAAGCTGCCGCGCAGGCGATGCGGCGTGATGCCTTTTGTCTTGCAGTGGGCGTTAGCGGTGGCGATCGGGCGGCGGGCGAAGCCGGGCGGCTGCTGGCTGCCGTCCTTTCGCGCGGTGATCAGGCCTTCGGCTTGGCGCCGATGTTGCAGGTAGTCGACCAGCCAGGCGGGCATGGGCACGGGTTCGGCCTCTTTGCCCTTGGTGATGCCGGGCGTATAGGTGCGCCGCTCCCAGTCGATCCATTCCCAGCGTGCGCTGGCAGCTTCGCTCTCGCGCAGGCCCAGGCCGAACATGAAGCGGATGGCCGTGCTGACGGCGGGCGAGCGGCGGCCAGCGCAATCGATTGCGTCCAGCCACTGCATGGCGACGTCGAGCGGCAGGATCTTGCGCGGGCGTTTCTGCGTGCTGAGCATGGCCACGTTCCACGGCCGGCGCGTCAACATGCCTTGCTCGACGGCCCAGTTCGTGATCAAGCGCATGATGCGCAGCCAGTGGTTGGCGGTTGCCGGTTCGCGCGCTGCCAAGTGTTCGTTGCGGGCCAGCTCGATGTGGCGCGCAGTGATCTCGCTCACTGGCATGGCGCCAAGGTCGTACAGGTGCAGGCGCATGCAGGTATCCACGCTACGCACGTGGGCCGCGCTCGATACCGGGCCGCGCACCAGCAGCCATTCACGGAACAGCGCCGCCAGCTGCGGCACTGGCTTGCCACCGTTGGTGCGCACCACTTCCTCGTCGTAGGCCCGGGTGGCCGCCGCTTCGGCGCGCGCCTTGTTCCGTTCGCGGGTGCTGCGTTGGACGCGGGTGCCGGCCAACTGGAAGCGGTAGTGCCAGATTTTCTTGATCTTGAACAGGGCGAATGTCATGCAGGTAGTCCTTTTTGCTAGAGGTGCTCGGCCAGGCCGCGCTTGTAGGGCTGCGTCGGCGCCGCCGGGCGTGGGCGGTTGTTATCGGAAAAGCGGGTGTACATGCCCTCGTAGGACAGCAGCACGTCATCGATGCGACCCTGGCGGTTCTTGGCGACGAAAATATCGGCGCAGCCGCGCAAATGGCTTTGTGGGTTGTCCACCTCGTCGCGGTGCACGAAGATGACGATATCGGCGTCCTGCTCGATAGCGCCCGAGTCGCGCAGGTCGGATAGTTGCGGGCGCGCCTTGTTGGCGGCGTTGCGTGACAGCTGCGACAGGGCCAGCACGACGATGTTGAGTTCCTTGGCCAGCGCCTTCAAGCCGCGCGAGATTTCCTCGATCTGGCTGTTGCGGTTGTCGCCGGCGCCGCTCATCAACTGCAGGTAGTCGACCACCAGCAAATCCAGGCCATGCTTGCGCTTCACCAGCCGCGCCTTGCTGCGCACGTCAAGCAGCGTCAGCGCGGGCTGGTCGTCCAGGTGCAGGCCCATAGCATTCAGCTTCACGTTGGCCACGGTGAAATTGCTCCAGTCGGCGTTGTCGAAGTCGCCGCGGATCACCGTGCTGAGCGGGATGCTGCCCAGGGCGGCCACGGCACGGTCGAGCAGCTCGCCGTTCTGCATTTCCTGCGACAGGAACAGCACCGAGTGCGTCTCGGCTGCATTGGTGGCGATGTTCAGGGCCAGCGCGGTTTTGCCCATCGATGGGCGCGCGCCCAGGATCACCAGCGCACCCCGGTTCGGGCCGCCGTTCAGCAGCGCATCGATGTCGGCAAATCCTGTGGCAATGCCGGTGTACTTGCGCTCAGCGCGGTCCCCCAGCACGTCGATGTGCGCCATCATGGCGGCGCTGGCGGCAATTGGTTCGCGCAGCGTGCGTGTTTCGGCCAGCGTGGCCAGGGCAGATTGGGCAAGGTCAAGCACGTCGCCGGCGCTGCGCCCGTCCGGCTTGAAGGCCATTTCGGACATGTCGGCCGTGGCCGCCAGCAGCCCACGGCGCAGCGCGCGGTCGCGCACCAGGTCGGCGTAGCGCCCGATATTGGCCGCGCTGGGCATGCTTTGCGAGACCGAATTCAGGTAAGCCATGCAGTCCGGCATGGCCTGCGCCAGCGCAGTGCCTGCCGAGATCACGTCGCATTCGATGCCCAGCGAGATCTGGCGGATGATCTCCACGAAAATCGTACGGTGCTCGTGGCGGAAAAAGTGCGCGGCACGCAGGTCCCCCATGCGGTCCACGGCGCCGTTGTCGCGCAGCAGCGCACCGATGACCGACTGTTCGGCCTCGATGGCGGCCGGCATTGCGTGTTCTTCGGTCATGCTGCCTCCAGGGTTTCTTGAAATTTTTCTGCCTGCTTGCCGGTCGAGGTCAGGAAATACTGACCCTCACGGTCGATAGCCCACAGCTTGAAATAATTGTTTTCGACGTACTTGCGGAATGTGCCGCGCCAGTCTTTTTGGCGCTTGTCCGGCTGCGTGCCGCCAGGCAGGAAGCGACGGCGGAACTCGGCCCACGCCAGCGTCACCATGTCGAGCGGTAGCTTGGCGCCCTGCTGGTAGGTCCACAGCGGGGCGTAGTCGCGCAGAGGCCGTTCGCCCTTCGCCTGGCATTCGTCGAGAAAGGTCTGCAAAGCGATGGCCGATAGGCGAGGCTTGGCAGCAGGCCCCGCGTCAGCGGGGTTTGGGGGCTTTTCCTTTGAAGATGAAGATGAAGATGAAGATGACGGGGCTGCGCGTGACGCCTGCGCACACGAGAAAGGTGATGGGTTAGGTGAGTCCTTTGGTGATGGCTCGGGTGTATCCTTTGGTGTGGGCTTTGGTGCTTCACCAAAGGGGGGCTTTGGTGAATGGTTTGGTGAAGATTCTTGCAGCGCGTTTGGCACACCTCCGGCATCACCTCGCTGGATGCGCTTGTATTCATCGATCACCATGCGCGACGAATACCATAGCGGGCCTTCCTGGCCGGCCAACAAAGCGATGGGCGTGCCGTTTCTGCGGCCGGAGCGCGGCACATACACCAAGGGCGCTTCCAGCGCGCCAGCATCCACGCCCTTGAGCACGCCCTTGTTGATCAGGCCCTGCAGCTTCTGCTCGGTGCAGCCGACTGCCTGGGCGATCTCAGCCAGCGGCCAGCGGCAGACGCCGTATTCGGACTGGTCGTGCAGCAGGCACAGCACGTCCAGCCAGATACCCTTTTCCTCATGTGTACAACGACGCAGATTGCTGTTGGCCTGCCAGTCGGCCGGATAAAATTGAAACGACGGGCGGATCATGCGCAGCTCTCAGGGTGAATGGTTTCGGTTGTCTGCCCGGCGTGGACGGCGCGGCGCACAACGGTGACGGGCTGCGCCTCGCTCGGGCCGCGATGGTGCGCCGTGGCCACGCTACAGGCGCTTGGCGCCGGCTTGCCTTGCAGTGCCAGGCGCGCAGCCGTGGTCAGGGAATAGGTGATGTTGTCCAGCTTGATCTGGGCCAGAAGCAGGTTGCCGAAGGTCTCGCGCATGCGGCACTCCACATCCGGCTGCTCCAGGTCGGCGCCGATACGTTCGCAGATTTGGTAAAAGGTGCCAGGCGCTTCCAGCAGCGCGCGCAGCACCAGGTATGGGCGGGAGCCTATGCGATGCATCAAGCGCGCCGTCATGGCTGCACCTGTACGGCCAGGGGCTTCTTGGATAGCAAGGAGTATGTTATTCTTGGCATGTTCGTTTTATGTAGTGGTTTTGGGAAGCCCGCCTTGCTCGCGGGCTTTTTTTCGTCTCAAGGTACTGGCGCCGCTACGACGGCGGATCGGGCGTATCCATGTAGGCATCTACCGCTTGGCGCAGCTTTTGCGTCTCACGAAACAGCCTGTTACCCGCCCGCCATCGCGCCTTGGCATCCAGCTGCTTCTTGGCCGCCAGATCCACCTTGTCGCTCTGGCGCCACACGCATGCCGCCTGCAGCGCGTAGTCCGCTGCCGTCGTGCTCTGCTCTTTCTTCATCCTGTCCCTCGTCTTTCTGCGCCGGCTCAACTGGCCGGCCTATCGGTCTGATTTCGTACATCGGTTCCGCCTCTATTCCGTTAAACCCGCATGTGCATCTTGGGGATGACGCCAAAACTCGGGCGGCATGGCAGCAACTGGGACCGGCGGCGCGGGCCGCCATTGGGCCCTTCGCGGCGCTCGCCAGGCTGGCTACCATGACGTTGTTGGCGCGCCCAGTGCAACAGGCTCTGGCGGGCCTGGTCGCTGCGCGTGACGCCAGCTGCAGCGCATGCCTGCATGATGGTTTTCTCTTCCTCGGGGTCGAGGTAGGTTTTCAGCAACTTCGTGCGGGTGGTGGTGCTCATGGGTTTCCTTTTAAAAGTGGATCTGGACTACGGGTGATGCGGTACTAAAAAGGGTGGGAAATTCCTTCGTGCTACATTGCTATCTCCACAACAACAATTTGAAGGAACCTCCCATGGGCTATCCAATTGCTACAAATTTTGTTTCTATCGAACTAAGTCCCGAACCTCTCGAACACGGACAAACGGTTTTCAAAGCATCGGTGACGCTGCAAAGTACTGCTGGCCCTATTCCTGAGCATGTAATTTTCACCGTCGCGGTCAAGGCTGGAAATCGCACCATTGTGGAAATTCACAAAGAGGCCATCAGCCGTGCTGCCTTGATACTCGCGAGCGTCAGTGGGTTAGGCCATCCACACCCAGAGGACGCTGTGGCGGCATGGGCGCAGCTGGCTGAGGACCTTCCTCGAACGCAGATAAGCCAGCCTTAAAGGCAGCCGCTGCAGCTTTGGCTGTGCCTTCCGGATCTTTCACGAAGACGCAGCTCGAATTTGCGATGACCTGCGTCAGCAGCACTACCAGTGCGGCGCGGTCACGGTCCGGCTGATAAGCGCTCGAAGCGCATGCAGCGAACTGGTAGCCAACTTGGCCGCCGGTTATTTCTTCCGGGCGCGGCGGGTTGGCCAGCTGCGTGCGGTTCGAGCCAAAGGGCAGGCCTTCCACCTTGATCAGCACGCCGAACAGCTTGGCGACAAGGTGGACGGGGAGGATGCGCCAGCGCGCGTGGGTGGTGGTGCGGTTCATGGCTTTTCCTTTGGTTCGGATGAAGGGGCGCTGGTGGACAGCACGACGCAGTGGGCTGGCACGGTGTCCAGGATGTTGCTGGTGGAGGGGGGCTGGCGACCGGGGTGGCCGGGGGGCGGCACAGGGTCGGTGGTGCGGCGGTGGGCGACAAGTCCGGGCGACTGGCTTAGGCGCAAATATTCCCAATCAACCTTCGCATTGAGTGCCTCGCACCGTGAAGCACCATTTGAAAATTTTTCAATTTCAGGACATTTGTCCGCCGGAGCGTACCCGCGTTTGATCCACTCATAAACCGACACTGGACTGATCCCAAAATGGGCGGCCACTGCCGCAACACCCCCAGCGCGAGCAATGGCTTCTTTGACTTGGGCTTGAGCTTGTGTATTCATAGGCTAATTATCAGGTTAAACCTAATAATTAGTCAAGGTTAAACCTTCTTTATTTTTGATAGGCTATGCCTTATGAAATTTCCTGAAATATTGCGGGCGCGCCGTAAAGAACTGGGACTTACCCAGCAAGACATAGCCGATATCTGGGGCATAAAATCCGTCAACGTTTCCGACTGGGAGCGAGGAAAGGGTATGCCCGAAACGGCACGCCTCGGCGCACTAGCCAAACGCCTAGGAATGACCATCTCGGAATTGATGGGGGAAGCTACGCCTCGCCTTGACGTAAAGGATCGCACTGACGGCTTACATGGAGCATCAAAGGTCAATGCGATTCACCCTGACGACCCGATGGACGATGACGTGGTCTACGTCCCGGAGTCGCGGATTGAATTTGCTGCAGGCAATGGCCGTAATGCCGTGTATGAACTGATCGAGGATCAGGAGCCGGCAAGCTATCGCCTATCCTGGTTCCAAAAATACGGAATTAACCCCGAGCGCGTGCGTCGTTTCCGCGTTTCCGGCGAAAGCATGGAGCCGATGCTATTTGATCGAGATACCATCCTTGTCAATACAGACGAGGTCAATATTATTGATGGGAAAATGTACGCCATTCGATATGGCGACGAACTGCGGGTAAAGTATCTTTTTCGGAAACTTGACGGCACGCTGACGCTTCGCAGTGTCAATCCACTGTTTAAGGACGAGGAAGTACCACCGCAGCTTGCGAATGATCACATTTCCATAATAGGTAGGGTTCGCGACCGCAGTGGAACAGGCGGGCTGTGAAATTTTCCGCGACAATTCGATAGATTTCCACATGGAAATATTTCATATAATGCAGCGGTGTAACGTTGCGCCGAATGCCAAGCATAGGGAATGAGATGAGTAAATTATTCGTAGCAATCGCAGTGCTTTTTATCTCGGGATGTGCCACGCAGACGGGAGTCATATCCACCGGGCAGGATTCATATATGATCATCAACCAAGGCACAGGCTTCTGGGCATCGCCGAGCACGTTAGTTGCAAATGCCACCCGCGAAGCTGGAAATCATTGTGCGAACCAGCGCAAACAACTGGAGATTCTATCGACACAAGAGCGCCCCTTTGGATTACGACCTGGCGCCTACCCTGAGGGCGAAATTCGTTTCACCTGCAAATAAAAACACCATGCCCGTGCTAGTACGGACAAGGTACAACAGCACGTCACCATGTTGATAGCTAGAAAGTCAAAATGAAAATAATCGCTGTATTTCCGATTGTCGCCGTGCTCGTAGCCTGCCAGTCGGTCAGTGATGTTGTGCCAGCTGGGCAAGATACCTACTTGGTCGGCGCCACCGTCCGTGGTGGCATGAGCTCAGATGCCGAGGTAACTGCCATCAGCATCCGGCGTGCCAACGAGTTTTGTGTCGCCAAAGGGAGACGCTTCGAGATTATGAATGCCGCCAACTCCGGGACACAAGGATGGACGCCGCAGCAGTCGCAAGTGATGTTTCGTTGCGTGGATGCGCAGATAGGCAGCCCTCTATGAGGTCAGGAGCCTCTAAATAGTCGATTCATGAACCCACGCAATGTGGGTATTTTTTCGCCCATTGATTCGGGTGTGGAATTATTTTCAACAAAATTCCCAGCAAGCTAAGGCAAAACCTTAATTATTTTTAGGTTTGGCCTTGCAATTAATTAAGGTTTAACCTAATATCCAATCCATCGATGCACCACATCAACCGATGGAGAGAAAATGTCACACACCGCCAGCCCCACCGCCACACCTTCCACCGCCAGCGCCACGGCCGCCGCACCCGGCGCGCCATCCTCCGCCATCGATCTCGTTGCCGACAAGCTGCTCGACGCCGAATTGTGGCCAGAAGACGGCGAGATCGTCGCCGAGATCCGTGCCATGTTCATGCACAACTGGGGCATGGATGCCACCCAGGCCGACGCGCGCATGTCGCGCTTCGATTTCAAGGCCGCTCTGGCCAGCCTCGCCGCGGTGGAAGGTGGTGCAGCATGAAATTCAATATCTACCTCGTCATCGCCGTGGCCATCATCAGCGCCATCGCCGGCAGCCTGGCCATGAGCCTGGGCGAAATCGAGCCAGCGCTGACCGCAGCCATCATTCTGCTGTCCGTGCTGGTCCTGGGCTGGGGCGCCGGCGCCATGTCGTCGCAAGCCGAGATCGACCGCCTGACCAGCATCGAGGCTGGCGCCCGCATCCGGGCCAGCTGCCTGATCACCACACGCAACCGGCTGGAGCGTGAGCTCGAGCAGCTGCTGGACGTGAAAGGCGGTGTGCTGTGAGCGCCGCGATCCTTGCCCTGCCAGCTGAGCACGCGAACATCATTTTCGACGCCTTGATCGATTCCCGCTGCTTCAATCATGAAATGGGCCGCATGCCTGGCGCGGATCTGCGTTACTGGGAAGAGAAAAAGAAGGCCATCGACGCCGCCTACTTCGCCCTGCAGCTGGCTACCGGGGCACTGCCGAACGTCGCCACTACTGCCTCCATCACCATCGGCGCCGCATTCGCCGGCGGAATCTACGCCGGCATCAGCCGCGGCGTCGACGGCGCGCCAGACGAACACCTGGTGCTGCTGCCTGGCGAGGCTGTCGATATCGACTGGGAGGCCGCTGGCACCTTTGCTGCTTCCGCCGGCGGCGTGCTGCCGACCCGTGCCGAGCAGGCGCTGTTATACGAAAACCTGAAGCACGAGTTCGAGCCGAACTGGTACTGGTCAAGTGAGCAGGCCGGCCCCTCTGACGCGTGGTTTCAGTATTTCTACTATGGCTACCAGCTCAGCTACTACCGCTCGTACGAGGGCCGCGCCCGCGCCGTCCGCAGATTGCCAATTTAACGATTTATCAATTTATTTTTCTCGTCCGCCCGCAACCACTATAGGAGCCATCCATGAGCATCAGCACCGCAGCAGCAACTGAAACAGCCGTCACTGACATTCCCCATGCCAAGACCATCCCCGCCGCCATCGGCGCCGCATTCGCTGGCGGCACCTACGCCGGCATCAGCCGCGGCGTCGACGGCGCGCCAGACGAGCACCTGGTGCTGCTGCCTGGCGAGGCGGTCGATGTCGACTGGGATGCCGCCCGCGCCTTTGCCACCAGCATCGGCGGCGAGCTGCCGACCCGCGCCGAGCAAGCGCTGCTGTTCGGCAACCTGAAGGACCAGTTCCAGCGCGACTGGTATTGGTCCGGCGAGCAGGCCGGCCCCTCTAACGCGTGGGGTCAGGTTTTCTACGATGGCTACCAGTTCGGCAACGACCGCTCGTACGAGGGCCGCGCCCGCGCCGTCCGCAGATTGCCAATTTAATCCTTTATCAATTTCAACCTGAGAACCGCCATGTCGCTCGCAAATATTGTTTCTATTGCTGCTGCCGGCGCGCCGGCCAGCGCACCACTGACTGTCCGTCGTGTGGCCTTGGTCATGCCGGATCGGCGGCTGCGCCTGGCCGTCGGCCCGACGTTCAGTGTGACCAATGGCCGCGGCGAGCGCATCGCGCTGGTGTCGGTGGTGCAGCGCGGCTTGGGCAGCGCCCGTACCGCTGCGGCACGCATGGCGTTTTCCGCCGAGATCACCGGCGCGCTGCGCCTGGCGAGCATGGATTACGAGCAGACCGGCGCTGTGTCGCCTGAAACCATCAGCCTGATGCGCCGGCTGCTCGATGACATAGGTGCTGCATGAGCGCCAGGGACTTGCTCGACATGATCCGCCAGTGCGCCGTCGACGCGCGCATCAAAGAATCGGGCGATGTGGAGGCGCGGGCGCATGCCTTCATCGCCATGTTGTCCGGATCGCTGGAGCAGTACGACGCGATCGGCGCGGAGGTGGTGTTTTTGCTTTTGCAGCCCGCCGCCGGTGGTTCTCAATGATCGCCTTCATCGTGATCGTGCGGCGCGCCGGCCTGGTCGTGGCAACTTACAACGAAACCGCCATCGACAGCAGCACGGCGGTGATGAATGCGCAGGTACGTTACGGCGCCTGCGCCGTGTTCGTGCAGGTGGCATGACATGGCGCGCGTCGAGCCGGACCGCGCGGCGCTGCAGATTGCTCACAGCCTGTTGCGCAGCACCTGGTCCCTCGACGACATGCTCAAGGTTCCCAGCCTGAAATTGGTGCTGTACGTCACGGCGCGCCGCCACATGAAGCGCCGCGAACGGTTCGACCCGAAAAAAATGCAAGCGAACGACAACGACTGACCCATCAACTGAAGTAATTTTATGAAAGACCCTCTCATGGCACAGAAAGCATTCGCCGTGTTTTTGCAAGACCTGCGCGACGGCCGCGCTCATTCGGAACTGTCCAGCATGCTCGGCGAGCTGCTGGCCAAGGTGAAGGAAACCGGCAAGGGCGGCGCCCTGAGCCTGAGCATCAAGATCAAGCCCGCCGGCCGTGGCCAGGACGTCGACAAGGTCACGATCTCGGACGAGGTCAAGTTGACCCTGCCGAAACCCGAGCGTGGCGACGACTTCTACTGGCTCACCGAAGACAACGATCTCTCGCGCAATCACCCGAAACAAGGAAGCCTGGAGCTGCGCGAAGCTCCAGCTCCAACCCCATCCACCTTTAAGGAAGTCGCCAAATGAACCACAACACCACCTCGGGCGCTGACGCTGCGCCGACACCCGTTCCAGCCGTCGAGCATCTGCATATCGATTCGTCGGTGATCGACAAGCTGGGCGCGCTGACGGCGGCCGCCAGCGCCGTGCGGAACGTCGGCGACGCCAGTTATATCCTGGTGCCGGAAGGTTTCGAGTTGAAGGATGTCACCGCTGCGCTGGAAAAAGTGCAGGCGACTCCAAACCGCAAGGCTGGCACGGTCCACCTGGGCGACCTGGACAGTTTCCTGACGTTTGTGGGCGTGCAGGGCGCCGCCAGTGACTGCTATATCTATGCCGACCTGGACACCCGCACCCTTACTGCCGTGCTCAACGATCACCGCCATCTGGCCGACCATGAACAGCCGGGCTGGCGCGACTTCCGCGCCACCTACAAGGCCGAGCTGAGCCGCGAGGCCACCATCTGGCTGACGCACGACAAGAAGCTGAAAGAGCAGGAAGAGTTTGCCATTTTCCTCGAAGACAACATCGCCGACGTAGTGCCGGGCGAAGGCCTGCCTACCGGCGACACGCTGCTGGCGGTGGCGCTGACCCTGCAGGCAAAGACCGAGGTCAATTTCAGTTCGCACAAGCGTCTGGACAATGGGCAGACCCAGCTGGCCTATTCCGAAACCATCGACGCCCGTGCCCAGGGTGGCGCCATCGAAATCCCACGCGAATTCGCCGTCGGCGCGCGCCTGTTCAAGGGTGGCCACGGCTACCGCATCAAGGCGCGCCTGAAGTACCGCCTGGGTTCCGGCAAGGTGAAGTTCTGGTACGAGCTGGACCGCCCGGAAAACGCCATCGAGGAAGCGTTCAGCGAGTACGTCGAGCAGGCGCGCGCCAGCGGCTTTACCGTGCTGATGGGCAAGCCGTAACCAAGGCCTAGTGATGCGACGTCCACTTCCCGCAGGCAATGTGCCGATGATGACCGAAACCCAGCGACTACTGGCGCTGCAGCTGCGCATGGCTGTCGAGGCGATTATCGGCGCGCCATCGGTCGACACGTTCAACACGCTGTCGAAGATATTTGCCGCTCTCTGCGCATGCGGGATGGTGGGTGATGCAATCGATCTGGCCACCGAGACCATGTGCGTGATCTGCGATCGCTACGAGCGCGTGCAGCGTGTCGGCGTCAAGGATGACGAAGCGGCAGCGCTGCGCCTGGCCGCTGACGGCATCGACGCCAGGCTGTCGATGATCCCGATCAACAAGCTGCACCGCGCGATTGCGGAAGTAGAAATCTTTTGCGCCAGCGTTGGCGCGTGACATCAACCGATAGGACAACCATGAACACCACCACCGCAGCAGCACTTGCAACCATCCCGGCCGCCATCGGCGCCGCCTTCGCCGGCGGTATTTACGCCGGCATCATGCGCGGCGTCGACGGCGCGCCGGACCAGCACCTGGTGCTGCTGCCGGGCGCCGCCGAAGACGTGAGCTGGGAGGCCGCTGGCGAATGGGCCAAGGCCGAGGGCGGCGAGCTGCCGACGCGTCGCGAGCAGCGCCTGCTGTTCATCAACCTGAAAGACCAGTTTGAAGAGGACTGGTACTGGTCCAGCGAGCAGGCCGGCCCCTCTGGCGCGTGGTTTCAGGGTTTCCTCAATGGCACCCAGAACGGCAACCACCGCTCGTACGAGGGCCGCGCCCGCGCCGTCCGCAGATTGCCAATTTAACGATTTATCAATTTTCTTTCACTTCGAAAGCCCAGCATGAGCAAACAACAATTCATGGCCGAGAACCTGCAGAAAGGCGAGATCTACGCCGGCCTGGTCCTCGGCAAGGACGGCGCCGCCGACTACCACCTGTTCCTGCAGCCCGGAGCGGCTACCGGCGTGACGTGGCAGGCAGCCATGGACTGGGCCAAGAAGCTCGGCCACAGCCTTCCCTCGCGCGCTGAGCAGGCGCTGCTGTTCGCCAACCTGAAGGACCAGTTCGAGCCGCGCTGGTACTGGTCCAGTGAGCAGGCCGGCCCCTCTTACGCGTGGCTTCAGGGTTTCTACCTTGGCTCCCAGTTCATTCTTCAGCCGCTCGTACGAGGGCCGCGCCCGCGCCGTCCGCAGATTAGAAATTTAACCCTTTAACCATTTCAACATGGCCAACCATACCGACCTGCCGATTTCCAAAGTTGCATACGACCTGCTGGTCGTGGCGACCGAGCTGACCAAGAACATGCCCCGCGACTTCAAGGCATCGATTGGCAAGGAAATCCGCGACGAGTGCGTGCGATTGACGGTGCTGATCTTCCGCGCGAACGTCGCGGGCGACAAGACACCGTATCTCGACAATTTGCTCGAGCGCGCGCAGGTGATCGAGTTGCTGCTCCGGCTGTCTAGGGACTTGCGCTTTATCTCGGTCAAGCAGTATGCGGCGGCCATCGCACTGACCAGCATGATCGGCAAGCAGGCCGGTGGCTGGAAGAAATACACCGCATCGTCGCCTGCCGCATCCCGGTCAAGGCCGGGTTGACTGTGCGAATTTTTTAATCTGGTCGTGCCGCTGGCTCACAAGGCCACCGCTATGCGCACCATAGGAACCGACCGGCGGTGTCCGGACAGGCCTGGCGCAGTTTCCCCGCTGATCGGCATAGCCTTCGGTGGGGCGACGTAGATAGCACGAATTGACGCAGGCCGGCCCCTCTAACGCGTGGAATCAGAATTTCAACAATGGCAACCAGAACAACAACAACCGCTCGTACGAGGGCCGCGCCCGCGCCGTCCGCAGATCATCCCGATGCGCACTTTACGCTCGATCAGCTGGCCGTCGCGTATTTCGACTGCCGTCGCACCAAACGCAATACCCCCAGCGCCCTGGTGTTTGAGCAGCACCTGGAGCGCAACCTGATCAACCTGTTCGATGACCTGCAGGATGGCAGCTACCAGCCAGGCCAGTCGATCTGCTTCGTCGTCACGCGCCCCAAAGCGCGCGAGGTGTGGGCGGCCGACTTCCGCGATCGTGTGGTGCACCACCTGCTGTACAACAAAATCTCGCCGCGCTTTTACGCTTCGTTCATCAAGGACACCTGTGCTTGCATTCCCGGGCGCGGCACGATGTATGCGGCCAAGCGGCTCGAAGCGAAGATCCGCAGCGTCACGCAGAACTGGGCCCGGCCTGCCTTTTACCTGAAGTGCGACCTGGCCAACTTTTTTGTTGCCATCGACAAGGACGTGCTGCGCGGCCAGATCGCCGCGCGCGTCAGCGAGCCGTGGTGGTTGCGCCTGGCTGAAACAATCCTGTTCCATGACCCGCGCGAGAACTACCAGCTGCGCGGCGCGCCCGAGCTACTGGCGCGTGTGCCGGCGCACAAGCGCCTGGTCAATCAGCCGGCGCACCTGGGCCTGCCGATCGGCAATCTTTCGTCGCAGTTCTTCGCAAATATTTATCTGGATGCGCTGGACCAGCACGCCAAGCACCGCATCGGCGCCAAGCATTACATCCGCTACGTTGACGACTTCCTGCTACTGCACGAATCGCCGCAGTGGCTGGGCGCGGCGCTGGCCAGCATCAACGAGTTCCTGCCCCGCGTGCTGCACGCCAACCTCAATCCCACCAAGACGATCTTGCAGCCGATCGCGCGCGGCGTGGATTTCGTCGGCCAGGTCATCAAGCCCTGGCACTCGCGCACGCGGCGCCGCACCGTGCACGAGGCCACCAGCCGTATTGCCGGCATACCGGCCGACGACGTATTCGCGGCGGCCAACAGCTATTTCGGCCTGCTGCGCCAGGCGGACAGCAGCCATGCCGACCGTGCGGCGCTGGCGCGCGCGGTGATGCGGCGCGGGCATTGCATCAACGGAGCTCTCACAAAAACCTATAGGAAATCATCATGATGTACGACCTCGCACGCGTTGAACGCCAGCATTTGGCCAACAAAAAAGGGCCCGTATTTTCGCTGATCCGCAAGCTCTGCGCCTGTGGCAAGGCCAGCACTGCTAAGCATCTGGCCCAGCACGGCAAATGCGCCGCCTGCGCGCTGGCCGCCGTCCGTGACGCAATCCTGCCTGGCGACTTCGCAAAGCTGCAGCACATGCTGGGCGCCGTGAAGCAATACCCGAAATCCAAATGGGGCTGGCGTAATTACTTTGCCGCCGGCAGCGGTCAGCAGCACGAGGCCATGCAGCGCCTGGCGGCTGCCGGCCTGGCCACTGCTGGCCGCGCATGCGGCGACATTACCTATTTCTATGCCACCCGCCTGGGCTGCAAGGCTGCTGGCCTCGATGGCGCTGGCATCAAGCGCGCAATGGAGGATTGACGATGAACCAGTCCGATATTTTCTCCGCCGGCGCCCAGCGCCTGCAAATGACCGACTCGATCGATCTGACGATCCAGTCGCTGCTGGCCTACGGCGCTACGCACGAACACTGGGGCATTGCCTGGTCCGGCGGCAAAGATTCCAGCGCCACGCTGACGCTGATCACCTACTTGCTCGACACCGGCAAGATCGCGCGCCCGAAGTCGTTGACGGTGTTTTACGCCGACACGCGCCAGGAACTGCCGCCGCTGGCCATCGCGGCGCGCCAGATCATGGACGAGCTGGAAGAGCGCGGCATCCGCGTCGAGGTCGTAACGGCGCCGATGGACAAGCGGTTCATGGTCTACATCTTGGGCCGTGGCGTGCCACCACCGAACAACAACACGCTGCGCTGGTGCACGCGCCAGATCAAGATCGACCCGATGGAGCAAGCGCTACGCGACCGCCTGGACCAGCTCGACGGCCAGATCCTGATGATCACCGGCGTGCGCCAGGGCGAAAGCGCTATTCGTGATCGCCGCATCGAAATGAGCTGCAGCAAGGACGGTGCCGAGTGCGGCCAAGGCTGGTATCAGCAGGTGCTGCCGAACGCCAAAGGCCTGCGCGGCCGCCTGTCCACGCTGGCA
Organism: Janthinobacterium sp. TND4EL3; assembly: GCF_900156175.1. Lineage (GTDB taxonomy): Bacteria > Pseudomonadota > Gammaproteobacteria > Burkholderiales > Burkholderiaceae_D > Janthinobacterium. The sequence goes on along the minus strand of NZ_FTMV01000002.1, from coordinate 208,325 downwards.
CCGCTGCTGCACTGGCGCGTCTGCCATGTATGGGAATGGCTTCGTCACTGGGCGCCACAGGCTGAATTCGGCGACTGGAGCACGGCGATCATTGCCGACGCCTATGGTGGCGACGAGGCAGAGGAGGTCAATGCGCGCACCGGCTGCATCGGTTGCCCGTTGGCGGCCGAAGACAAAGCGCTCGATACCATCCTGCTGAACCCACAATGGGCTTACCTGGCGCCGCTCAAGGGTATCAAGCCGCTGTGGCGAGAACTGCGCGAGCCGCAGCATCGCTTGCGCAAGGCTGGGCGCGAAATCCTCAAATCCGGCGCCGTGGCGGCCAACCCGCAGCGCATGGGGCCGCTGACGTTCGAGGCGCGGCTGATGGGCCTTGATCGCATCCTGACCATCCAGGCCACGGTCAATGCAGTGGCGCGCGCCACTGGCCGGCCGGAGATCGACCTGATCAACGCCGAAGAAGAAGCACGCATCCGCGAACTGATCGCGCTGGAAACCTGGCCGCAGGGCTGGGACGGTGACGAGCCGATCGCCACGACCATCATGGATACGGTCTATGCAAATGGCGCTGTGCAACCGCGGCTCTTTTCGGAAGCTGATATATGAAGATTTACATCGCGGGACCTATGACTGGTCGACCGCAGTTTAACTACCCGGCGTTTCACCAGGCGGCAGCACTCCTGCGCGCCGCCGGCCACGTCGTGATCAACCCGGCCGAGAACCCGGCGCCAGCGTGCGGCAGCTGGATCGGCTACATGCGCATGAGCGTGGCCCAGGTGGCCAGCGTCGACTGTCTGGTGATGCTGCCAGGCTGGCCACACAGCAAGGGCGCACGCATTGAATTCATCCTGGCCAAGCTGCTCGGTCTGGCCACCTACCCACTGAAGAAAAAAGGGAGCATTCCGGTATGAGCGCGACATTCCTTGAGCCAAATGAAATTTGCGAACTGACCGGCCGCAAGATGAAATCGAAGCAGATCGATGCGCTCCGGCGCGCCGGGCTGCCGTTCTTCGTCAATGCCACCGGCCACCCTATCGTGGCGCGCGCAATTATCGAGGGCCGCACTGCAGCACCGGCGGCGGCGCCAGCGCGAACAAAACCTGTACCACGTCTCTACATCGGAAATTAAGCATGGGTCGTACCCCCACCAGAAATAAAAACCTGCCATCAGGCATGCGCGCACGCCACCGCGGCGCCAAGACCTACTACTACTTGGACACTGGCGCGGTGCCGCGCAAAGAAATCCCGCTGGGGCAGGACTACGTGCTGGCGGTGCAGAAGTGGGCCGAGCTGACGGTCAGCAGTGCGCCACCTGGTGCTGTCATCACCTTTCGCCATGTGGCCGAGCGCTATGTGCGCGACGTACTGCCGGGGAAGGCACTGGCCACCCGCAAGGACAATCTGCGCGAGCTGGCCAACCTTTACCGCATCTTCGATGATCCTCCATTTGCGCTGGAGGACATCGACCCGGTCGACGTGAAGAAGTATCTCGATTGGAGGAAGGATGCGCCAGTGCGGGCCAACCGTGAAAAGGCCCTGCTTTCTCACATTTGGAATTTCGCACGCGAGACGGGCCTGACCAACCTGATGAACCCATGCGCAGGCGTGAAGGGATACCGCGAGACGGGACGCGACACCTATGTCGATGACGTCGTCCTGCGCGCGGTATGGGATGCCGCTGAGCAGCCGCTGAGGGACGCGCTGGATCTAGCCTATTTGACGGGCCAGCGGCCGGCGGACGTGCTGAAGCTGTCGAGGGATGATATTGCCGACGGTGCGTTGACTGTCGTGCAGAACAAGGGCGGCAAGCGCCTGCGCATTGCCGTGGAAGGTGAGTTGGCAGCAGCGATTGAACGTGCCACAGCGCGCCCGTCGATGGGCCGCACGCTGGTCAACACGATGGACGGCTATGCGATGACGAAATTCGAGCTGCGTGGCGCGTTTGACCGGGCCAGGCTGGCGGCGATCGAGGCGCGGCCCGAACTGAGCGCCAAAATCCGCGCCTTCCAGTTCCGCGACCTGCGCGCCAAGGCTGGCACCGATACCGAGGAACGATCAGGCATGGCGGCGGCAAAGGACCAGCTGGGACATTCTTCGGAAACGATGACTGCGCAGTATGTCCGGCACCGCCGGGGAAAGCTGGTCAAGCCCACAAAATGACCGAGAATCCGTTCCGCAAACACGGATATGGCGCGCGGTCCTCATAGGGAATTTAAACGTGTCGCACACACCTGTATGCGGAACGATATAAGCAGATAGCGCTTTGATTTTATTCAATATTGCCACGGACTCAAAATCCCGCGCTGGAAACAGCGTGCCGGTTCGATTCCGGCTCCCGGCACCATGATCATGTATTACACCGTCTTACCAAACATCAAAACCCGCATGCTTCCAAGCTTGGCGGGTTTTTTGTTGTCCGTGTTTGTCCGTCGGCGTACAGTCAAAGCCATGCACGTTGTTGGTACTTTTTGCTGGATTCAGGATTTTCTCTAAAAAGTACCATCAGGAAGTGCGCCATGCCACTGTCCGCCCTGTTTGTCCGCCGTGCTCTACGAGGGCACGCCCAGCAGCGACAAGTATCCCGGTTAGGTTGCCGTATCTGCACGGGACTATTTTCCCAAAAAAAACATTTCCTTTAATGTATGATCCTCGATGGGTCTGATACCGCGTCGATAACTTTCCGACAATGGAAAGAAAAGGCATCAGTCAACCGTCTGGCGCCTGGATTTGACCGGCATGCTCATGCCGAGCCGAATAAAATTGCAAATGAAAAGCAAGGTTGGATCATGAATAAGAAATTCGCTCTCTTTTTTCTTTTGAATATTTTCGCGTTTTCTGCCTCGGCTCAGTGGAAAGCGACGACGAAGCAGGAATGTACCAAAAGGTGTGTCGAATCGGATGCTGGCAATCCCAGGAAAACGGTATTTGAAGAGAAATTAAGGCAAATCCGCGAGAAGAAAAAAATAGAGCAAGATGACGATAAACTTCAAGGATTGCTAAAAGAGGAAAAGCAAGAGATCGAAAATTACAAGGACAACGTCGAAAAGATATGTACGTCCATTTGCAAAGGCAATCCTGAGGCCAGGTAATTGGCGCGTCACTCGTGGCCATGCTGGTTGCAAACAGACGGGTTCTGTTGGGCCTCGTTGTACACATCATCAGTCCCGGTGGCCGAGCTGTGCCATGCATCAGCGACACAGCATGACGTCTGTGACATATTATTTATCATCGTTTGGCTTGGCAACATGCCGCCGTCCGGCAATGCCGACCGTCCCGAGTCAGCCAAAGGCAGACCTCATCGCCATTTCACGACACACAGACCAAAAGGATGCGGCCAATATGAACTACGAAGAAATCGGCAAATTCATCTATGGGGCATGCCGCAGTGGCGCCGCACCGATGGATATCGAGAACTGGATGGCCGATGATTTAGGGATTGCCCGCATACCAAGCAGCGATAATGACGCCGCCGCCAGGCTGATGACTGCTTTTTTTGCCAAGTACGACGATAGCGAGAAGCTTCAGGCAAACTATGACCGTTTCGTAGCAGAACTAAACAATCGGCAATCATAACGCTACCGCCCCCCCTGCCTGGCGGGCAGGGGCATCATCGGCCGCGCGTCTGCGGCGGCTCAGGAACACTGCCTGACATCGACGGCAACCGGTCAAAAGCGGGCCGGGAGCCCAAGGCCGCCGGCGGCACCTGCGCTCAGCGGCGCGACAAGACCGGGATCGGCCGACTATTCCTTGCCATCAAGGAAAGATGATTTCCAAACCGAGCACCTTGACGAAGAAGAAGGTGGCGATCCCCAGGCCCAGCAGCAACAGCGTGAAGATTGCGACTACCTTGCCGCTTGCGCGCAGCACCGCGCGGTTCTGCTTCGCCTTGTTCTCATCCTTCTTACCTTGATCGTAATGCCACTTGATGGCGAAGAACATGCCCGTGACGAGCACGAAGGCCTTGAATGTCACGAAGACTATAGGAGTCCAATCGATCATTTTGCGTATTTCCAGTCTATTACTTGACACTATCTATCGTGAGGAGCACTGCCTCAATACGCTGCCTCAGCAGCTTCCGTGCAAACCATCCCCTCCGGGCATCCTGTTTGAATCTTGCATTATAACCAGCCATGGAATAAGCATGGCAGTCTGCAAAGTGATAGGGCGAAGACGATGAGCACGGGGAAAACGTCGGCGACCGTCATGCAAGAATGGTGTTGCTGCATGTGCTGATGCATACTACTTCAAAACAATTTCCATACATTGAGACAAAATGTCCCAGTTGAAAACCATGCAAGATGAACATTTGACTATCTGGCTGCCGCGCTTGTCCGTCCCGGTGCGCAAGCGGCGATCGCCGCATTGCTCCTTGCGCTGACGCCGCCTGGCGACGTGCTCCTCGCTTGCGTGCCGCAGCGCCCCAATTCGGCCGGCACATCATCGCGGCGGAAGCGGACCGGCCCCGGATGGCGCGCGACATCCTGGCGGGGCGCTGCACCGGCGCGGAAGACGGCCTGCATGTCAGGCTCGGCTTGCCGGCGTACTGGAACTCCCCGCAGCTGGCGCATCCGGCTAGCCGAACGGCCGCACGCCAAACAGTACCCCATGCAGCCAGAACGCCAGCAGCAGCCACAGCGCACAGCCCGCGACTATGGCGATCACGGTGCCTTGCGCGGTGCCGCCCTGGTAGCTGACGCCGGCCGCGCGGTCGCGCCGCACGGCGCAATACAGGTCCACTGACGACCAGGCAAGAAAGCCGCCGAACAGCAGCACGTCGGCCAGGCTGCCGTTGGCCAGCAGGTGCGCGACGGCCCAGAATTGCGTACCGAGCAGCATGGGATGGTGGACCCAGGTCTTGATGCGGTTGCGCGGCACGTTGGCCGCCGCCAGCAGGACCAGCGAAAACAGCATCAGCAGGCCGCTCGCGTGGCGCAGGCCCATGGGCGGCGTCCACAGCACCTGCGGCTGCTGGCGGGCCAGGGCGTAGCCCCAGATGATCAGGCCCAGGCCGGCAAACGCCACGAGCGAATAGACGCCCTTCCAGCGTTTTTCGCCCAGGCGCGCCAGCTGGGCGCTGCGCCAGCCGTCGGCGACGATGCGCACCGAGTGCAGGCCGAGAAACAGCAGCAAACCGAGTATCAGTACCGTCATCGTGTTCTCCCGCATCAATACCAGTTATCGAGCATAGACGACGCCATGGCCGGCGTCGTGGGCGCAGATCAACGTTCCTCGCGATAGTAGTCGCAGCCGTCGAACGTCGCGCGCAGCGCCTGCTGCAGCTGGGCGTAGCGCTCCGGCGAAAGATTAAAACGCACGTCGATCTGGCCGTCGTCGTCCATCTGCATGGCCGCTTCCGCATCCATCTGCACGGACAAGCGGTTCGGATGCAGGATCACGGCGTGCATGTGGCCATACCAGGCAAATTCCTGGCCGCCGTATTCAATATACGGCTCGTCCATGCCCATGGCCACGTCCTGCTCGTCGTATTCGTCGGCCCGCTGCAGCATCAGGTAGACGGGCTCGCCTTTGCCGGCTGGCGCGGCCAGGGTGGTGATCAGGGCGTCGTCTTCATGGATGACGGACAATTCGGTGGCGGTAAATTCTGCGGACATGGCGTGCTTTCAACAATTCAAGGGATGGCGCCACCATAGCGCAAAAGCGGCGCGCACGACATAGGGCGCGGCGAATAAAGCGTGCCGCCCCCAGCCGCGCTGGCCACCTATAATGGCCATTCCATCCACATTGCACAGGAGAACGCTTTGTCCGCAGCCGCGCCCTATACCACCCGCCTGGCCATTCCCGCCGTCGCCACCTACCAGCAGCTGCGCATTGCCGCCGGCCTGAGCGCAAAAACCGCGGAGGCGGCTGCCAAGGGCTTGCCGAATTCCCTGTTTGCCGTACAGGTGCTGCTGGGCGACGACGTGGTGGGCATGGGCCGCATCATCGGCGACGGCGGCTGTTTTTACCAGGTGGTCGATATCGCCGTGCTGCCGGCCCACCAGGGCAAGGGCCTGGGCAAGCTGATCATGCGCGAAATCATGCGCTACATCGACAGCGAAGTGCCGCCCAGCGCCTATGTCAGCCTGATCGCCGATGGCCAGGCGCAGGATCTGTACGCCCAGTTCGGCTTCCGGCACACGGCGCCCGCCTCCGTCGGCATGGCGCTGAAGCGCTAGACGCCCGATGTCTGCGTGGCTGCCATGCAGCATGGCGCTGGCACTGCTGCTGTCGGCCGGCGCCTGGCGCGCCGAGCGCGCGCGGCAGCGGCGCGGACGCGCGACGCGCTGGCCGTGGCTGGCGGCCATCGCCGCGTCCGTCATCGTGCCCCTGGCATGGCTGCCCGGCGTGCTGAAGGCCATGCCGGCGGAGCAGGCACAGCTTAAACTGGGCTGGTTTGTCCTATCGAGCGGCATGCTCTTGCTGCTGGCGCTGCGCAGCGTCTGGCTGCTGTCGCACCAGCGCCGCTGGCAAAAAACCACCTTGCTGGGCACGCCCGTGTTCCTGAGTGGCGGCATCGGTCCCTGCGTGGCGGGACTGCTGCGGCCCCGCATCGTCATGCCCGTGTGGCTGCAACTGATTCCTGCCCAGCAACAGGCGCTGCTGCTGGCGCACGAGCAATGCCGGCTCCGGGCGCGCGACCCGCAGCTGCTGGCCCTGGCCTACGCCTTGATCCTGCTCATGCCGTGGAACGTGCCGCTGTGGTGGCAGCTGCACCGGCTGCGCTTTGCCATCGAAGTCGATTGCGACGCGCGCATGCTGGCGCAGGGCCACGCGCTGCGCGACTATGCCTTCGTCCTGCGCCGGCACGGCCAGTATTACTCGGGCCTGACGGGCGCCTCGCCCATCGTGCTGGGCGACCCGCGCGCCCTGCGCCGCCGCCGGCGTATCATGGCCAGGTTTCCCCGGGACGGCGCGGCGAACTTGCTATAGTAGCGGCCATGGCGCACAGCGCGCCGCCGCCCCCGGCCCATCCCCCAAGAAATCAGAGAGATACCATGCTTTACCTGCTCGCCATCGTGATCGTCATCGCCCTGCTGTACTACGTCTTCAGCGGCCGCGCGCCCGCCCAGCCGCTGCACAAGCCGCTGCTGTCGATACGCCAGTACGTGCCGGCGATTCCCGCGGGCGCGCCCGCGCACCACTGGAGCGACGAGGGCCGTTTTGCGTCGGAAGTGGAAAACGAAGCGATGTACCAGAGCGCCATCGCCAAACTGGCCGGCGAACACGGTCCCGGCAACGCGGAAGAAAAATGCCTGGCCCTGCTCGTCTGCGACGACGCCAACCCCTTCCAGGACAAGGCCATCGCCGTCTTCATCGACGGCCAGCTGGTGGGCTACCTGTCGCACAACGACGCCCTGCGCCTGCGCCGCAACCTGGGCCGCATGGACCTGGTGGGCCAGCTGACCTCGTGCGACGCCGTCATCCGCGGCGGCGGCCTGTGGAACGGCAAGCGCCTGTCCTATGCCGTCTGGCTCGACTTGCAGCCTTACAACTAATGATCGCTATGCCGCGCGCGCCAGCCTGACGGCGCGCGTGGCGATAAAGCTGGGCAGGTATTTTTCAATTTCAAAGCGCGGGTGGGGATGCATTTCCTCGTGGTAACCCGCCAGCACGAAACCCGCCGCCAGCTGGCCGCCGATCTGGCTGTCCAGGCCGTGGCCGAAGACCAGTGCTTCGCCCCTCTCCATGCGCGCCGCCAGCGCATCGGCATCCATATCCTCCACATCCGAGTACGGCAGCACGAAACGGGGCCGTATCAAGCCCTGCTGCGCCCATTGCGGATCGCGGTCGCCGATGAACACGGCCGGATTGAAGAAACTGCTCAGCAACACGCCGCCCTCCGCCAGCACGCGCGCGCATTCGCGCCACACGGGGGCGATATCGGGCACGTACTGGTTCGACACGGGGTGGATGATGACATCGAAGCTGGCGTCGGCAAAACAGCCCAGGTCGCGCATGTCACCCTGCACCGTGGCCAGCTGCAAGCCATCGCGTTCGGCCACCATGCGGTCTTTCGCCAGTTGCTGCTCGGACAGATCGAAGACGGTCACGTGCGCGCCGGCGGCCGCCAGCACGGGCGCCTGTTGCCCGCCGGCGCCGGCCAGGCACAAAATGCGCTTGCCGTGTACCGCCTCCAGCCAGCCGGCAGGCAGAGGGCCAGGCGTCAAGTGGATTTGCCACTGCCCGGCGCGTGCCGCGGCGATGGTGGCGCTGTCGACAGGCTGCGACCATGGACTGTTCCGGGCAGCCTGGGCATCCCAGGCTTGCTGATTGTGCTGCAAGAAGTTGTTACCTAAAGGCATCGTCATCCTTTCAGAAAAAAGCAGGACGCGAATGTAGCATGGCATAAGGTACGACGTCGCACCTTGCAAAAAAACCACACAATTCCTGATCGCAACTTCCTCGCCAGCAGCGCCCTTCCATGGGCACGGCAAGCTGTGCGCCCCCCTTTCCCGCATGGCACGGTTTGGACGACAGGGAAAATAATTATAATTAAGATATTTGTTTCCAGAAATCTGGTAAGGTAATCCGCATCGATCACCCAGTGGCGCCCGGCCCGCGCGCCGGCGCCGCGATGCGCCCTTTGCCTACGATGATACCTGCCAGCGTACAACAGCTGTTCCGCCTGCCCGACGACCCGGCCCTGCTCCACGCCGGCCAGTATGCGCCGGGGCTCGTGCTGCTGTCGCTCGTGATCGCCATTTTCACCTCGTCGATGGCCTTCCAGATGACGGCCCACGGCCGCGCGCAAGCCAGCAGCAGCAGCCTGTTGCACCTGCTGTGTTTGCTGGCAGGCAGCCTGGCCCTTGGTTGCGGCGTGTGGGCCATGCATTTCATCGGCATGCTGGCCTTCGAGCTGTGCACCAGCGTCGGCTACGATCCGGGCCTGACCTTGCTGTCCGTCGTGCCCAGCGTGGCCGCCTCGTTCGTGGCCCTGGCCACCATCAGCCGTCGCGCCGTCACGGCGCCGCTGCTGCTGTGCGGCGGCTTGCTGGTGGGCCTGGGCATCGGCGCCATGCACTACACGGGCATGCACGCCATGCGCGTCGGCCTGGCGCTGCGCTACGACCCGCTGCTGTTCGCGCTGTCGCTGCTGCTTGCCGTGGTGCTCGCCACACTTGCCCTGTGGATACGTTTCGGCCTGCGCGGCTGGAGCGCCACCCTGGGGCCGTCGCAGCGCCAGCTGATCAGCGCCTGCGTCATGGGCGGCGCGATGAGCGGCATGCATTACATGGGCATGCAGGCGGCCCGCTTCGTGGGCACGATTCCACCAGGCAATGACTCGGATAGCCATCGGCCCATGCTGGTCATCGGCGTGACCGTGCTCACCGTCGCCCTGACCATCGTCGTCGCCTCGGCCGTGGCCATCCTGCGCTACCGCGAACTGTTCCGCCACCTGCAGCAGAGCGAAGACTGGATGCGCTCGCTGCTGACGAGCACCGTCGACGGCGTCATCACCATCGACAAGGCGGGCGATATCGTCGATGTCAACGGCGCCGCCGAGCGCATCCTGGGCTGGCGCCGGGCCGACATCGCCGGCCGCCACATCAGCGTGCTCGTCAGCGATGCCTTCCAGTCCAGCGCGGAAATCGTCTACCTGCGCAAGGACGGCGCCCCCGTGGCCGTGCAGCGCTCGATGGCCAGCGCGCGCCTGGCCGGGCAGGATGTCTCTGTGCTGTTCATAGCGGACATCAGCGAACGGCGCGCCATGCTGGCCGCCCTGCGCGACAGCGAACAGCAGTTGCGCTCGCTGATCGGCAACCTTCCCGGCATCGCCTTTCGCTGCGCCACGGCGGAAAACCAGCCCATGCTGTTCATCAGCGACGGCGTGGAAGCCATCACCGGCTACCCGCCCGCCGACTTCCTCGGCGCCGCGCCACGGCGCAGCATCACGGGCCTGATCGCCGTCGAAGACCGCGCCTACGTCATCGACGTCTTCCGGCGCAGCGTCGCCAGCGGCGAGCCCTACCTGCTCGAATACCGGCTGCTGCATGCGGATGGCCGGTCGCGCTGGCTGTGGGAGCGGGGCAGCGTCGTGCACGACCCGGTGGGCGCCGCGCGCTGGGTCGATGGCGTCATCCTCGACATCAGCGAGCGCCGGCAAATGGAGCAAGACTTGCGCATGGCCAAGGAAAAGGCGGAACTGGCGGCCGCCACGGGGGCCAGCTTCGTTGCCAACATGAGCCATGAAATCCGCACGCCGATGAATTCCATCCTCGGTTTCACGGACGCGCTGCTCGATTCGCCGCTGACGCCGGAACAGCGGCGCCACCTCGACACGGTACGCCAGTCGGGGCGCTCGCTGTTGCGCCTGCTCAATGAAGTACTCGACACGGCCAAGCTGGACAGGGGCGCCGTGGCGCTGGAGCCGCGCGACTACAGCCTGCGCGCGCTGCTCGACGAGCTCGCCTCCACGTATGGCATCCCTGCGCGCGCCAAGGGCTTGCGCCTGGACGTCGCGTACGACCCGCAACTGCCGGCCGTGCTGCATGGCGATGCCTTGCGCATGCGGCAGGTACTGACCAAGCTGCTCGACAACGCCATCAAGTTCACGGCCGCCGGCGCCGTCAGCCTGGCGGCCCGCCTCGACGACGGCCAGCTGCACCTGCTGGTGCAGGACAGCGGCATCGGCATCCCCGCAGAATGGCGCGACGCCATTTTTGATCCGTTCGTGCAGGCCGACGTATCGACCACGCGGCGCTTCGGCGGCACGGGCCTGGGCACCACCATCAGCCGGCAGCTGGTGAGCCTGATGCAGGGGCGCATCTGGGCCGACGCCGCCGTGCCGCACGGCAGCGTATTTCACGTGATGCTGCCCCTGAATCGGGCGCAGGCCGGCGATATCCTTACCGCGCGGCAAGCGGGCGCCACCTTGCTGCGCGCCCTGCGGCTAGGCAAGCGCGATGACGCGGCGCTCGCCCTGCTGCGGCACGCCATGGGAGCGCAGGCGAACGGACTGGCGCCGCTGCTGCGCGCCATCGACGACTTTGATTTTTCGCAAGCCCAATCGCTCTTGCACGACTTGCTGCAAGCGCTGCAGGGGGAAGTCCCCTGAGCGGGCCACGCCCATGCGTGACGTGGGCTAAGTAAGCCCCAATAAATTATTGTGATTTCTGACTTCCATAACCGGCCCTCTGCGGCGTTGCCCGCTGCCAGCAGTGCTCGCACTGCGTCGCAGCGGGCGCCTTGCATAGCATCCGGTTCTGTTCGTCATAAATTCACAATAATTTCCTGAGGATTGCTTAGCTGCGCGAGCAGCATGGGTCTTTTCGATACGCGCGCTGGGCGGAACAGGAGGAAAAGCACGCGGCCGCCTGAAAAGTGAACTCCCGCCACAACCAGCGTTGTTGCGTCACACAAGGAAGTACCGGACACGCTGGCGCCGGTGCCGATGCAGACCACTGGAAAGGCAAGGAGTTCGATGCCATTATCGGCGGCTGCTGAAGATGAACATTGATATGCATCAATGAACGCATACGAAATAGTGCAATTATTTTCACTCTCGACGCGAATGGCTGCAGTGAGCCATGGCCATTTCGTTAAGGCAATATTTCAATGGCGACATTTTCTATTTGGCATTAAAATCGGCTGCGAATTTTCGCCTGCCCATGTCCTCACCCATAGAAATGTCTACAGAATATGCGTAAAACCAGCTACTTCGGAGCAGCGCTCCTCGTGCTCATGCTGTTACAAGGATGTGCCAAAGGCATAGACCACCAACTCGATACCGGCCATGGCATGGAGCTCTACAAATCGTCCTTGCAGGAAGCGTTCAAGGACATGCCGCAAAAAGAGCAGCAGGCTTACGATTGGGCCGTCAGCGATTTCAATCTGCAACGATTGCATGCAAGCTATCCAAACGGCACGCCGAAAGCCATCATCCGTGCTGAACGCGACAAGATCATTCTCGAAGTGCCGGCAAAGCTGGCGCAACTGGAAACGGCCAGGGCGGCCTATGTGGCCGGCTATGCGGATCTATCGAAAATTACCGCCAGCGACGTGCGTTTTACGATGGAAAAGGATTATTTCGGCTTGCAACCGACTGTCGCCGCGACCATCCACAATGGCAGTTCGCACGACCTGAGCAGCGTCAAGTTTGTCGCTCGCCTGTATGTCGACGACAAGCCGGAACCGGTGGCGGAATCCGAACTCTTCAGCAATTACAACAACGATAGCGGCAACAGCACCGGCTTGCGCCGCGGCGATACCATCAAGACGCAGTTCCGCATCGGCTTCGTCTCCGGCGATGCCAACTGGAAAACCGTGGAAATCCAGCAAGCCGGAAAAACGCGGGCGGAAGTGACCGTCTTGCCGGACTCGGCCACCGACACGGGCAACCGCCGCATTCTCGACGACCAGGCCGCAAAGCAATCCAAAGCCCTGCAAAACGCATTGAACACGGCCAAAGGCATGGCAGATATCTGACACAACAATAGGCTGCACCTCGCTGTTTTTTTGACCGATATCAAGTCCGGCATAAGAAAACTGCCGTCCAGTACGGCAATGCTGGACTTAGCCGTGTTGCCGTTCTAGCCTTGTTGCCATCCTGACTAGCGAATGACACCATGGCTTACAAATCCATCCTCGTCCACGCCGACCTGTCGCGCCATGCGCCGCAGCGCATCGCCATCGCGGCGCGGCTGGCGCACGCGCACCAGGCGCACCTGATCGGCGCGGCGATGACGGGCGTGTCGCGCTTTACCCTGGAAAACAACCGCGGCATGCGCGGCGCCGCCGTGGCGGCGCAGATTGCCGCCCTGCACGGCCAGGCGCAACAGGTGCTGGAGCAGTTCGAAACGCTGGCGCGCCAGGCGGGCGCCGTGTCGATCGAGCGGCGCCTGATCGAAGACGATGAAGATGGCGGCATGGCCGTCAGCGCCCGCTACAGCGACTTGACCGTACTCAGCCAGCACGACGCCAGCGAGGCGCTGCCCGGCGCCATGAGCGACCTGGTGCCCTACGTGATGCTCAACGCGGCCCGCCCCGTGCTGATCGTGCCGCACAGCGGGCAATTTGCACAAGTGGACAGCACGGTGCTGGTCGCCTGGGACGGCAGCATGGAAGCGACGCGCGCCATCGGCCACGCCCTGCCGCTCTTGCGCGCGGCGCGCCTGGTGGTGCTGGCCCTGCTGCACCCGCCCACGGGCCACGCCCAGCCGGCCCGCCATCCGGGCGCCGACATCGCCGCCTACCTGAGCCGTCACGGCGTGCCCGTCGAAGTGCGCCCCGCCGTCACCACGGGCGACGTCGGCGCGGCGCTGCTGGCCATGGCGGCCGAAGTGCATGCGGGCCTGCTCGTGATGGGCGGCTACGGCCACGCGCGCTTCCGCGAAATTTTACTGGGCGGCGTAACGGAAACCGTGCTGCGCCAGATGACCTTGCCCGTGCTGATGGCACACTGACGTCAAAAAGCCGCGCCTCCTTGCGGATGGCGCGGCTTTCAATCAGCAGCTAGCGCTTAAACTTTGCGCTGTGCCACGGCGTCGACGACGCACAGGGCCGTCATGTTGACGATGCGGCGCACGGTGGCCGATGGCGTCAGAATGTGCACGGGCTTGGCGCAGCCGAGCAGGATCGGGCCCACGGCGATGCCGTTGCCGGCCGCCGTCTTCACCAGGTTGTAGGCGATGTTGGCCGATTCGATGTTCGGCATGACGAGCAGGTTGGCGTCGTTCTTCAGTGCCGAATTCGGCATGATTTTCTGGCGCAGCTTGCTGTCGAGGGCCGTATCGCCGTGCATTTCGCCGTCGATTTCCAGGTCCGGCGCGCGTTCCTTGATGATGGCCAGCGCGGCGCGCATCTTTTGCGCCGAGGCGCTGTCGCTGGAACCGAAGTTCGAGTGCGACAGCAGGGCCGCGCGCGGCGACAGGCCGAAACGGGTCATTTCTTCGGCGGCCATGATGGTGATCTCGGCCAATTGCCCGGCGTCCGGGTTTTCATTGACGTGCGTGTCGACCATCACCAATTGACGCTCAGGCATGATCAGCACGTTCATGGCCGCGTAGACATTGCTGCCGGCGCGCTTGCCCAGCACCTGGTCGATGTATTTCAGGTGCAGCTGGGTGGTGCCGAAAGTGCCGCAGATCATGCCGTCGGCGTCGCCCTTGTGGATCATCATCGAACCGATCAGGGTGTGGCGGCGGCGCATTTCCAGTTTAGCGTATTCCTCGGTGACGCCTTTGCGGCTGGTCATGGCGTAATACGTATTCCAGTAATCGCGGTAGCGCTCGTCGAAGTCCGGGTTGATGACGTCGAAATCGACGCCCTGCTTGAGGCGCAGGCCGAATTTCTGGATGCGCGCTTCGAGCACGGGCGGACGGCCCACCAGGATGGGGCGCGCCAGTTTTTCATCGACCACCACTTGCACGGCGCGCAGCACGCGCTCTTCTTCGCCTTCGGCGTAGACGATGCGCTTGAGTTCGGCCGGCGTGGACTTGGCCATCAGGAACAGCGGTTTCATGAAGGTGCCGCTGCGGTAGACGAATTGCTGCAGGCTGTCCGCGTACGCCTGCAAGTCCTTGATCGGACGCGTGGCGACGCCCGATTCCTCGGCCGCCTTGGCGACGGCGGGCGCGATCTTGATCAGCAAGCGCGGATCGAACGGCATCGGGATCAGGTATTCAGGACCGAACGACAGGTTGCTGATGCCGTAGGTGGTGGCGACGATATCGGACTGCTCGGCATGCGCCAGGTCGGCGATCGCGTGCACGACGGCGATTTCCATCTCGCGCGTGATGGTGGTGGCGCCGCAATCGAGGGCGCCGCGGAAGATGTAGGGGAAGCACAGCACGTTGTTGACCTGGTTCGGATAGTCCGAACGGCCCGTGGCGATGATGGCGTCGCTGCGCACGGCCTTGACTTCTTCCGGCAGGATTTCCGGATTCGGGTTGGCCAGCGCCAGGATCAGCGGGTTCGGCGCCATCTTGCGCACCATGTCCTGTTTCAGCACGCCGCCGGCGGACACGCCGAGGAAGATGTCGGCGTCCGGGATGATCTCGGCCAGGGTGCGCAGCGGCGTGTCTTGCGCGAAGCGTTCCTTGTCCGGGTCCATCAGTTCCGTGCGGCCCTTGTAGACGACGCCGGCCAGGTCGGTGACGTAGATGTTTTTCAGGGGGAAGCCCAGGTCGACGATCAGGTCCAGGCAGGCCAGTGCCGCGGCGCCGGCGCCCGACACGACCAGCTTGCAGTCCGCGATTTCCTTGCCGACGGCTTTCAGGCCGTTCAGGATGGCCGCGCCGACGATGATGGCGGTGCCGTGCTGGTCGTCATGGAAGACGGGAATCTTCATGCGGTCGCGCAGCTGGCGCTCGATGTAGAAGCACTCGGGCGCCTTGATGTCTTCCAGGTTCACGCCGCCGAAGGTCGGCTCCAGCGAAGCGATGATGTCGACCAGTTTATCGGGATCCGATTCGTTGATTTCGATGTCGAAGACGTCGATGCCGGCGAATTTCTTGAACAGCACGCCCTTGCCTTCCATCACCGGCTTGGCGGCCAGCGGGCCGATATTGCCCAGTCCCAGCACGGCCGTGCCGTTGGTGATGACGGCCACCAGGTTGCCGCGCGCCGTGTATTTATAGGCGTTCGCCGGATCGATGACGATTTCTTCGCACGGCGCGGCCACGCCTGGCGAGTAGGCCAGCGCCAGGTCGCGCTGGTTGGTCAGTTGTTTGGTGGGCGTCACGCTGATTTTGCCGGGGCGCGGGCACTCGTGGTACTCGAGTGCGGCCAAGCGCAATTGTTGACGCAATTCTTCTTTTTTATCAGATGACGAATCCATGCTGTGCTGCCTTCCTGTTTGGTCGATCGGGGTGCTTCCGATTTTATCAGACCGATTCTTTCAATTAGCTAGGTATTTTCCGCTAGCCACAGTCTGATATCACGAAAACGCATAACCTAGCATTGTAAGGCCGTCCGGCGGCACAAACGTCCTGAGCAGCAAAAACTATCGAATTGTAGATTTCAATTGATTTTTATGATGACCGGCCGGGCGCGCGCCACAGCGGCAGCGCGGCAACGGCGCGCTCGATATCGTCCATCTCGTCGTCGCCCAAGGTGGTGTCGAAGGGGGCGGACAGGAGGCGGCGCATCAGCGCCAGGCGCGTCGTGGCCTGCTCCTCGTCGATGAAGCGCGTCGTTTCCGCGCAATACCGTGCGCGGCGCTGGGCATCGGCGCCGTCATCGTCGCCGTCAGGATAATAATGGCGGCCGATGTGATTGAGCGATATCAACAAAAATTCGATCTCGCGCAGGATGCGCAGCGCATCTTCGCCGGACAGCACGATGCGCCGGTTGGCCGGCAGCAGGGACGGCGGCGCGGCCGGACTATTCAAAATTGTCCTCGATCAGGAAGCCGTAATTGTCATCGATCAGCATCTGCAGGTAGGCGTCGAAGCTGTCGGCGATGACCTGGTAATTGTCGGGATCGTGCAGGAAGCGCACGACCTGCCCCACCTTGCCCGACGCCGCGGGCGTGAAATCGACATACAGCCGCGAGGAGCCGCCATTGTTCATGCAATGCGAAAAACACAGGCGCTGGCCCTGCTGGATGCCCGCATCGATGCGGGCGTCGACGATGCCGGGGTCGTCTTCCAGGTAATGGCCATAGATATCGGCGATGCTGCGCTGGTTCGCCTGCCGGTCTTCCAGGATCTGTTCGACGGAGCTCAGGTAATACGGATACTCGAATACGTCCGAACCCAGCATGTATACCAGCACCGTGCCGCCCGCATACTTCTGATAATAGGTGCCGTTGTACTGAGCCAGCAAGCGCAGCAGGCTGTCAGGACACAGCGGATAGGCCTGGCGCAAGCTGTCCAGTTGCGCCGCGCTGGCGCCGCTGGCCAGCGCCAGTTCGGCCAGCGGCTCCGGCGGCATGGCCTGGCGCAGGCCGGCTAAATAGTGGTCGACGATGTTCATGGCCAAAATATATCAGCTGGCCGATGCGCCATGCGCACGCTAGCGTACAGCGGCCAGCCGCACCCCCGGCGCGAAGCGCGCGGCGATCAGCAATAACAGCACCACGCCTGCGGCCATCACCATCCACGCCTGGGCCAGGCTGGACGAATGCTGGCGGATCAGGCCGGCAATAAACGGCATGCTGCTGGCGATGATGTAGCCACCGCCCTGGACGAAGCCGAGCAGCGCGCCGGCGCCGGCCGGCTCAACCACGTGGTCCATGCTGACGATCAGCGACAGGGGAAACAGGGCGCCGATGCCGCAGCCGAGCAGGACCACGGCGGGCAGCGCCAGTTGCGTCGGCGCCACGATCAGGCAAGCGAGGCCCGCCAGCACGGCCAGCAAGACCGACAATAACAGGATGCGGCGGTCGGGGAAGCGGTGGATGATGCTGGAAATGAGCAGTCCCGCCAGCACTTCCACCAGGGTCAGGCCACCGAGCAGCAAGCCGCTGTCGGCCGCGCTCCAGCCCAGTTCCGTGTAAAACGGCGGCAGCCAGGCCAGCACCAGCGTGTACGCCCCTGTGCCGATGCCGAAAAACACCATCAGCAGCCAGGCGCGGGCGCTGCCCACGGGCAGGCTGGCGCTCGCGCCGCCGGCCGCGTCCACGCGCGAGGCGGCGGCGCGGCGCCACAGCAGCGCGGCGGCCACGGCAGGCAGCGCCCACAGGGCCAGCAGCGCGTTCCAGCCCCAGCTTTGCGCCAAGGGTGAGGCGGAGGCGGCGGCAATGGCTGCGCCGCCCATGATGCCCGTCGTATAAAAGCCCATCAGCTGGCCCGCCCGCTCGGGGAAATGGCGCTTGATGAAGGCCGGCAGCAGCGCCTGCACCAATGCGATGCCCAGGCCGCCCAGGGCCGCAGTGGCGATCAGGCCGCCGCTGCCATGCAAGGGCCAGCGCAGGGCGCAAGCGGCAGCGATGATGGCGATGCCAAGGCTGATGCCGCGCACCACGCCCAGGCGGCGCTGCAGCTGCGCGCCAGCCAGCGCGCACACGCCCATGGCGAACACGGGCACGGTGGTCAGCAAGCCCGCGTCGGCATTGCTGATGCCCGTGCTGGCCTGGATGCTGTCGAGCAAGGGACCGATGGCGGCCAGGATGGGCCGCAAATTCAGGCCCAGCAGGATGATGGCGGCCACCAGCAGGGCGGACGAGGGCAGTGGAGAAGAGACGGGGCGTTCAACAGGCATGGCAGAGTTGTCCTTGCCTCGCAGGGAGGCACATGGTTTAATGCGTGACATAATCACTTGATGAAAAGTATCTTAGCATAAAGATAGAAATCTATCTTGATGTCGAGATAAATGCCTACGCCATGACGGATACCCCGCAAGAACACGCGCGCGCGCAATTTGCCGCCGCACAATGGCAGCGCGAGCTGCCGCAGATGGATACCGGCGCCATGCAGCTGGTCGGCCAGCTGGGCACGGTGGCGCAGCTGATGGCGCGCGACTGGCTCAACCCGCTGTTCGCCGAACACGGCTTGCAGCCGGGTGAATTCGACGTGCTGGCGACCTTGCGCCGCTCGGGCGCGCCCTACAGCCTGACGCCGACGGCCCTGTACGAGGCGGCCATGCTGTCCTCGGGCGGCATGACCAACCGCATCGACCGCCTGGAAGCGGCCGGCCTGATCGAACGCCGGAAACACCCGACGGACCGGCGCGGCGTGCTGGTGGCCCTGACGCAAAGGGGATTGGAATTGATTGAAAAGCTGGTGCTGCTGCACGTGGAGAACGAGCGCGCCATGCTGTCGGCCTTGAGCGCGGACGAGCAGCGCCAGCTCGACCAGTTGCTGGCCAAGCTGCTGCACGGCATGGCGCAGGCGAAGAAGGTTTAAGCGAGCAGCTGCGCCAGCTCGCGCAGCGCCGCATTGCCGCGCCGGGCCAGGCGCCGCAGGTCGGCGGGATCGCGGCTGTCGTACAGGGCCAGCACATGGCCCACGCTGGCCGCGCGCAAGTCAATATCGCTGTCGCGGTCGGGAAGTTCGGCGTCGGCCACGTGCCCCTCGACCAGGGTCAGGTAGAAATGGCGGGGCTTGCCCCACAAGTTGGCGGCAAACTGCAGCACCAGGCCGCTGTCGAACAGCAGGGCGCCGCTGCGGCCGCCCTGCTCCAGCAGCACGCGAAACGCGGGCAGGGGCTGCCGCGCCGCCCGCAGGAAACCGGCCAAGTGCACCTGGTAACCGAGGCCCAGGCCATTCGCGCCCAGCTGGCCGCGCTGCAGATAGGCCTTGAACGAGGCTTGCACAGGACGCTTGCCCCTGCGGAACATACGCTCGTCCTCGTACAGGCACAGCTGGCCGCCGTCGCTGATGGCGTCGAAGCCATGCGCCACCAGCTCCTGCTCCTCGAAGGTGGCCAAGCCGACGGCTTGCGGGTCGCGCAGCCAGCCGTGGTCGAGCCAGGATTGCAGTAAAACGTGAATATCGGAAAGGGGCATGGCAAGTTGCTCGGCAGTGGCAAAGGCCCGTATTGTAGGCCAGCCTATAATAGCCGGGCCACACCATCATTCAACGAACAGACTACGCCATGGCCCCACACGACGCGCTTTCCGAATTCGACCTGATCAAACACTATTTCGTGCGCCAGCGCCCCGGCCGCGCCACCCTGGGCATCGGCGACGATTGCGCGCTGATGACGCCCGGCGCCGGCAAGCAGATCGCCATCTCCTCGGACATGCTGGTCGAGGACCGACACTTCTTTGCCGGCGCCGACGCCCGCATGCTCGGTCACAAAAGCCTGGCCGTGAACCTGTCCGACCTGGCCGCCATGGGCGCGCGCCCCGTGGCATTTACCCTGGCGCTGGCGCTGCCCCAGGCCGAGCGCAGCTGGCTGGCAGGCTTTGCCGAAGGCCTGTTCGCGCTGGCCGATGAATTTGGCTGTGAATTGATCGGCGGCGACACCACCAAGGGCCCCTTAAACATCTGCATCACCGTGTTCGGCGAACTGGCGCCGGGCCAGGCCCTGCGCCGCGCCGCGGCCGTGGCGGGCGACGATGTCTGGGTCAGCGGCACCCTGGGCGACGCGCGCCTGGCGCTGGCCGGCTACCGCATGGAACAGGAACTGTCCCCCGCCGACCTGCTGATGGCCGCCGCGCGCATGCACACGCCCACGCCGCGCGTGGCGCTGGGCTGCGCCCTGGCCGAAGCGGGCCTGGCGCATGCGGCCATCGACATCTCGGACGGCCTGGTCGGCGACCTCGGTCACATCTTGAAAGCGTCGCAAGTGGGCGCCACGCTCGACGTCGACGCCCTGCCGGCCGGCCCCGTGCTGGCGCGGCAGGAAACAGGCCTGCGCCGCCGCTACACGGCCGCCGGCGGCGACGACTATGAACTGTGCTTCACGGCGCCCGCGTCCTCGCGCGAAGCCATCGCCGCGCTGGCGGCCAGCTGCGGCACGCCCGCCACGCGCGTGGGCCGCATCGAGGCGCGATCAGGCTTGCGGCTGGTGGACGCGGCCGGGCAGCCGCTCGATCTGGCCTTGCGTTCCTTCGACCACTTCAGCGAGTAACTTCTAGCGCACCGCCGCCCGCGCCAGCCCCGGCTGGTTGACCATCCAGTAGTGCTGGAAGGCCAGGCGGATGTTGTCGCGCAGCTGGGTGTCGTCCCACGGCTTCGTGTAAAAACGGTAGATGGCGCCCCGGTTGATCGAGTCGAGCACGGCTTCGAGGCCCGTGTAGCCGGACAGGATGATGCGGATGGTTTCCGGATACAGCTCCTTGACCTTGCTCAAGAACTCCGTGCCGCTCATGCTGGGCATGCGCTGGTCGCAGACGATGACGTGGACCCTGTGCAGGGCCAGCATTTCAAAGCCTTCGGCCGGCGTGCTGGCCGTAAGGATCTGGTAGCCCTCGGGGCGGAACAGGCGGTGCAGGGACGACAGGACGTTGACGTCGTCGTCGACGATGAGCAGGGTCTGGGCCGGCTGGGCGGCCGGGTCGTGGCCGGGCGGCAGGCCGGCGCCGGCGACGATCATCTGCCCCAGCTCCAGCGCGGGCAGCGAGCGGCTGAAATAAAAGCCCTGGATCTCGTCGCAGCGGTTGCGCCGCAGGTATTCGAGCTGCGGGCGCGACTCAACGCCCTCGGCCACGACGCTCAGTTTCAGGCTGTGCGCCATGCTGATGATGGCCAGCGCGATGGCCGCGTCGTTCGGATTGCTGGTGATGTTGCGCACGAAGGCGATGTCGATCTTGAGCTTGTCGATGGGGAAGCGCTGCAGATACGCCAGGCTCGAGTAGCCGGTGCCGAAATCGTCGATGGCCACCTTCACGCCGATTTTCTTCAGTTTGCCCAGCACGACGATGGTGCGCTCGGCATTCGACATCAGCGCCGTTTCCGTCAGTTCCAGCTCCAGCAATTCCGGCGCCAGCTGATGCTGCGCCAGCGCGCGCGTCACTTCGCCTTCCAGGTCGCCCTCGGCAAACTGGCGGCTCGACACGTTGACGGCCACGTGCACGGGCCCCACTTCGCTGTCGCGCCATGCGGCGATCTGGCGGCAGGCGGCCTGGATCACCCAGGCGCCCACGCGCACGATCAGGCCCGTGTCTTCCAGCACCGGCACGAATTCGGCCGGCGCCACCAGGCCGTAGCCGGGGCGACGCCAGCGCAGCAGCGCCTCGACGCCGCTGATGCGGCCCGTGCGCAAGTCCACCTTGGGCTGGTAGTACAGGATGAACTGCTCGTGTTCGAGCGCATGGCGCAGCGCCAGTTCCAGGTCCAGGCGCGCCAGCACCTGCACGTTCATGCCGGCCGTGAAAAAACGGTAGCCGTCGCGGCCCGCCTGCTTGGCGCCGCCCATGGCCGTATTCGCGTATTTGATCAGCGTTTCCGGATCAAGCGCGTCGTCCGGGTACATGGCGATGCCGATGCTGGCCGTCAGGGTGGCCGCATGGCCGCGCAGGTCGAACGGCGCGCGCAGGGCTTCGCGCACCTGGTTGGCCACGGCCACGGCTTCCTGCTGGTTGCGGCTCATGGTGAGTATCAGCGCGAATTCGTCGTTGCCCAGGCGCCCCACCGTATCGCGCAGGCGCACGCATTCGACCAGGCGGTTGCTGAACTGGCGCAGCAGCTCGTCGCCCAGCGCCGCGCCCAGGGTGTCGTTGATGCCTTTGAAGCGGTCCAGCGCGATGAACAGCACCACGATGCGCCAGCTTTTTTCCTGCGCCAGCTCGACGGCCTGGGCCAGGGTCTGGTAGAACAGGCTGCGGTTCGGCAGCCCCGTCAAGCCGTCGTAGTGGGCCAGGTGCTTCAGGCGCTCCTGCGCCTGGCGCCGCTCGCTGATGTCGCGCGCGACGGAGATCAGCAGCAGGCCGCCCGTGGCATGGCCGCCAGCCACGGGCGACTGCGCATACCAGTGCCAGCCCAGCTCCACGGGCACCAGGCCCATATCGCGCCGTACCAGCTCGCATTCCGTCACTTCCGTCGCCAGGTGGGCCGGACCGCCCGGCGGCGCAAGCAGCGGCGCCGGCGGCGGCGACGGCAGCAGGGCCCCCGGCGACAGCGACAGCAGCTCGGCGCGCGCATAGCCGAGCAAACGGCAGGCGCCGTCGTTGACGTCGACCAGGGTCATGCCCAGCACGTCGACGAGGAAGATGGCGTCCGTGGTGGCGTCCATGGCGCCGCGAAAGCGCTGCAGTTCGGCCGTGCGCTGGCTCACCGTGCGTTCGAGCAGGGTGTTGTAGTGGCGCGCGGCGCGGTGCAGCAGCCGCACTTCGAGCATGTTGCGGATGCGCGTGAGCACTTCGAGCGCATCGAAGGGCTTGCTGATGAAATCGCGCGCGCCCGCCTCCAGCGCGGCCAGCTTGGCGTCCGGGTCGGCGGCGATCACCAGCACGGGCAGGTAGCCTTCCTGTTCCAGCGGGCGCAGCGCATCCATCACGGCATAGCCGCTCATGGCGGGCATCACCAGGTCGAGGATGATCAGGTCATACTGGTGCCGCTGGTGCAGCCCGGCCACGGCGCGCGCGTCGAGGGTGCTGGTGATGGCCGTGTAGCCGCCGCTGTGCAGCAAATGCTCGAGCAGGCGCAGGTTGACCTCCTGGTCGTCGACGATGAGGATTTTCGCGGCGTAGATGTCGGCCTGGCTGATCATGGGGCGCCTGTTCCCTTCTGCCGGCGCTGCTGCGCCACATAGGCCAGGGTGCTGTTGATCGCCTCGGTAAATTCCTCGAGGTTGATCGGCTTGGTCAGGTAGCGGTAGAAGCCCAGCGCCATGCTGCGCTCCACGTCGCCCGGCATGGCGTTGGCCGTCAGGGCGATGACGGGGATGTGCGCCGTGCGCGGATCGGCGCGCAGCAGCTTGAGCGCATCGATGCCGTTCACATTGGGCAGGTTGATATCCATCAAGATCAGCTGCGGCAGGTGCGTGCGCGCCATTTCCACGCCCAGGCGGCCATCGGTCGCCGTCAGCAGCTGCAATTGGGGGCAGTAGCGGACGATCTCCTCGACCAGGGTCAGGTTGGCGGGATTGTCTTCCACGTACAGCAGGGTGACGGGGGCGCTGTTGTCGAGCAGCGCCCCGGCCAGGTCCGGCCGCGGCTGGCCCGGCGGCGCAAGGCTGGGCAGGCTCTCGGCGGCGCGCAGCTCGATCCAGAAGGTGCTGCCCTCGCCCGGCACGCTGGCCACGCCGATGCTGCCATCCATCAGTTCCACCAGGCGCTTGGTCACCACCAGGCCGATGCCGCTGCCCTCCTCCGTGCCGCCTTCCTGTCCCAGGCGGTTGAAGGGCTGGAACAGCAGCGCTACCTGTTCGTTATCGAGGCCGCTGCCCGTGTCGCGCACGCTGATGCGCACCAGGCCGCCCGGGCGCGGCGCGCAGTCGATGGCCACGTCGCCGTGCTGGCGGTTGTACTTGAGCGCATTCGACAGCAAATTGAGCAGAATCTGCTTCAGGCGCGTGCGGTCGGCCAGCACGTTCAGCGTGCATGCCTCGGGAAAAGCCATGCCGATGCCGCGCTGGCTGGCCAGCGGCGCGATCATGTCGCGGCATTCCTGCAGGATGGCGTCCAGGCCCACCGGCTCCAGCGACAGGCTCACCGTGCCCGATTCGACCTTGGCCAGGTCGAGGATTTCATTGATCAGTGTCAACAAGTGACGTCCCGATTTCAGGATATGGCCGGCAAATTCCTTCTTTTGCTCCAGCGTCGACGGCAGCCGGTCGGAGCTGAGGATTTGCGCGAAGCCGAGGATGGCGTTGAGCGGCGTGCGCAATTCATGGCTCATCGACGACAGGAAGGCCGACTTGGCATAGTTGGCGCTGCGCGCCTCTTCCATCGCCATGGCCAGTTCGCCGTTCGTCATTTCCAGCTGCACCGTGCGTTCGTGCACGCGCACTTCCAGCTCCTGGTTCAGGCGCATGACTTCCTGCTGCGCCTGGGCGCGCTGCGCGCCCTCGCGCGCCAGCTCGCCGTTCGAGCGTTCCAGCGCCTGCGTGCGCAATTCGATCTCGGCCAGCATCTTGTTGAAGGAATCGACCAGCTGCGCCACTTCATCGGCGCTGAGCTTGCGCGCGCGGCGCGAATAGTCGCCCGTTTCGATCACCTCGCGCGCCACGTCGGCGATGTCGAGGATGGGCTGGGTGATCACGTGGTCGAGGCGGCGCAGCAGCAGCAAGGCCACCAGCAGCGCCAGCACCGTCACGCCCAGGGCGATGGCCAGGTAATCGGCCGTGCGGCCCGCCAGTTCATAGTCGGCGCGCAGGTAGACGGTGCCCAGCAGTTCGCCATTGTCGACGATGGGCTTGAACAGTTCGACGGACTTGCCCGCGATGCTGACGCCTTCCTGGCCCACCTGCGCCGGCAGCACGCCCACGCGCTCATTCGCGCGGTAGCTGGCAAACAGGCTGCCGTCGGCCTTGTACAGGGCGCCGGCCGTCACGCGCGGGCGGATGCGCATCAGGTTCAGGTTTTCCAGCGCCAGCCGCTCATCGTCGAAGGCCAGCGCGGCCGAGCTCATATGCCCGAGCAGCTCGGCCTGGGTGCTGATGTCGGCCACCAGGTTGCGGTGGTAGGCGCGCAAGTCGTAGACGACGATGGTGCCCAGCGAAATGACGAGCGCCACCAGGGTGGTCAGCAAGACCACGGACATCAGTTTGTGGCGTATCGAGCGCAGCCGTATCATCAGGCGCCCCCCGTCTGCACGCGGTAGGCGGCCAGCAGCATGCGCGCGCTGATGCGGATATGCGCCTGCGCCACGGGTTTCAGGGCCACGTCGAAGCGCACCTTGTCGTCGGCCATCACAAAATTGATCATGCTGCCCATCGCATACACCTCGTCCGAATCGGACACCGTCAGCAGCGCCAGGCCGCGGCTGGCCGCCAGCATCTCCTGCAGCGCCGCCTTGTCCAGCGCGCCCAGGTACAGCACGTGCAGCCCCGCCAGCGCCTCGCCGCGCCGCACCTTCCTGACCTGCACGCTGCGCCCGTTGACGCTGTGGCCGGCCACGCTCAGTTCGAGCTGCTCGGCCAGCGCATCGGCGCCGGCCACGCCGATCACCAGCGGCGAGTCGGGCCGGGCGAAACTGCCATCGGGCCAATCGACAAAACCGGCAAACTTGTACAGATACGCGGCCTTGACCTGGCGCTCCAGATCCGCCGGCACTTGCGCCCGCACCCCGGCGCACAGCACGCCCAGGAGCAGCAATAGCCAGCCCCAGCGGATGGGGCGGCGGAGGTCGCCGCGCAGGGGGCGACGCAGGGGGCCGGCATGCTGCCGCCAGGTCCAGTTCAGAAGTGCCATGACAACCGAGTAAAGATAATGCATTCGAAGGCGCGGCGCCATGCCGCGTCCCTATTCGGGCGATGCGAACCAGGGTGGCGCAGCGGCAGACCGCCTGCCGCCCATATTGGTAGCAAATGTATAAAAGAGTGTACGCATTTTCGCTGATACCGGGGAAAGTTTCTTTTACCGCAGGCCATGCTACAGTCATGCCTCCTTCCCCACCACGCGTGCAATCACCGATGAGCAAAGAACTCCTAACCCTCTCCACCGCCGTCGGCCAGGCCTTGCAGGCACGGGGCCTGCTGCTGGCCACGGCCGAATCGTGCACGGGCGGCGGCGTGGCGCAGGCCGTCACGGACGTCAGCGGTTCGAGCGCCTGGTTCGAGCGGGGCTTCGTCACCTATTCGAACGGGGCCAAGAGCGGCATGCTGGGCGTGCCGGCCGAGCTGATCGCCGCGCACGGCGCCGTCAGCGAGGAAGTGGCCGCCGCCATGGCAGAGGGAACGCTGGCCCACAGCGACGCCCAGGTGGCCGTCACGACCACGGGCATCGCCGGCCCCACGGGCGGCGTGCCCGGCAAGCCCGTCGGCACCGTCTGCTTCGGCTGGGCCATGGACGGACGCGTGCAGACGCAGCGGCTGGTGTTCGCGGGCGACCGGCAAGCCGTGCGCGAGCAGGCCGTCATTCATGCCCTGCAGGGACTATTGCGCTTTATCAAGTAGGCTCGGCCACGCAGGCGCGGTCGCGCCCCGCCTGCTTCGCCGCGTACAGGGCGCTGTCGGCGCGCATCAGCAATTCGTGGCGGCCGGCGCCGTGGCGCGGATACTCGGCGATGCCGGCCGAAAAAGTGCAGCCCGTCAAGCTGTGCGGCGCCTGCCGGATCAGCAACTGGCGGTAGCGCGCGGCGATGTCGTCGATCTTGTGCGCGGCGATGGCGCTGTCGGCTTCGCGCAACAGCAGGCAGAATTCCTCGCCGCCATAGCGGCACAGCATGTCGCTGCCGCGCAGCTGGCT
The DNA here is from genome assembly GCF_900156175.1 of Janthinobacterium sp. TND4EL3. GTDB lineage: Bacteria > Pseudomonadota > Gammaproteobacteria > Burkholderiales > Burkholderiaceae_D > Janthinobacterium. Next base: position 181,645 of record NZ_FTMV01000002.1, on the reverse strand, counting down.
TTCCACCAGGCGCGCGAACTGGATCAGCACTTCGTCGCCGAAGTTGTGCCCGTAGGTGTCGTTGACGCGCTTGAAGAAGTCCAGGTCGATGATGGCGATGGCCACGGGCGCGTTCGCGTCCGCTTCATGCAGGATGGCATTGAGGCAGGTTTCGAAATGGCGGCGGTTGTACAGGCCCGTCAGGTGGTCGCGCAGGGCCTGCTCCTTCAGGCTGTCCTGCAGCGAGTTGACGTGCAGGATCTGGTGCGCCAGTTCGCGGTTCAGGTGCTCGAGCTTGACGTTTTCCGATTCGCGCGCCGCCTGCAGCTCCAGCGCCTTGTCGCGCTCGGCCTTCAGGCTGTGCATTTCCTTTTCCAGGTTGCGCATCAGCAGGCGCGAAGCGCGCGCCGACTTGCTGCTGGCCTCGTACGCGGCCTGGTATTGCTGCAGGAAACCATATGCGGCCTGCCATTCGCCCAGCAGGGCATTGATATCGGACAAACCGCGCAAGATCTGCTGCTGGTGAAACGGATTGCGCGTCCAGCTCAGCAGGCTGTGCGCCTGCGTCAGCGAGGCCAGCGCCTGCGCCGCCTGCCCTGCATGCAAGTCCAGCTTGCCGCGCACCAGCCACGCGTGCATCTGCTCTTCCAGGTCCTGGCCCCGGCGCGCATACTCTTCGGCCCGCAGCAGCAGTTGCAGGGCGCTGTCGGGCCGCTGCAGCAGGATGGCCGCGTGGGCGGCGATGCAGAACAGAAAGGCGCGCACGGCCAGGTCTTCTTCCGGCCACTCGTAAAACGGTTCCACCAGCGCCAGCGCTTCGGCCGGCTTGCCCGTGGCTAATAAACACATGGCCAGGTTGGCCGAAACGATGGTTTGCTGGTATTTGAGCTTTTGCGTGCCGATGATGTCGAGCGCCTCGACCAGCAGGGGGATGGCGTCTTCATCATTGCCCAGGTCATGCTGCGACGAGGCCAGGTTCGACAGGCTGTTGACGCGGTGCGCGGGGCTGCCGAAGCGCTCGGCGATGTCGAGCGCCAGCAGGAAATTGCGCGGGCCGTCCTGCGTGTCGCCACGGTTCAGGGCGTCGACGCCCAGGCGCGCGTACAGCATGAACTTGTGCAGCGAGTCGGGGATCTGCGCGGCCTGACTGCGCGCCTGCAGGAAATGCTGCTCGGCATCGGCAAAGTCGCCGCGCCGGCTCGCATACGCGCCCTGCAGGGCGGCCACTTCCATGCCGCCTTCCAGGTCGCACGTCTGCTGGAAATACGCGCGCAAGTCCCCGCACGGCGGCTCGGCTTCGCCCGCATAATAGGCGAGCCAGCAATGATTGAGTTCCGCATATGCGCTGCCGCGCGCATACTGTTGTCGTTGCGCCGCCGCCAGCGCCATCTGCGCCAGCCGGCGCGCCTGGCGGCGGTTGCCGACCAGGCAGGACAGGGTCTGCTGATTGAGGCGGTCTATGTCGGCTTTATCGAGACTGGAGATCGGCACTGCGTCCTCATACACACGCTGGGGTGGATTTTTCGCACAAAACTTGCTCTGTATCAATGGTATCCTGATTAACATCATAACCAGATTCGCTGTCCCGCATGGCATCTTTGCAAAGGATTGTGGTAAAAATGCCAGTCGCGGCCACGCATGCGGCGCTCGCCGCTGTCACGGATCTTTGATTGTCACTGACGCAACAACTTGGAGTAGTCGCAATGCAAAACACGGTACATTTCATCCTGCAGGGCAAGGGCGGCATCGGCAAGACGCTCGTCTCGACCCTGCTGGCCCAGTGGATAGGCGGCAAGGACGACACGCCTTTGCGCTGCTATGACACCGACCAGGAAAACGCCACCTTTTCGCGCTACAAGGCGATGAACGTCAAGCATGTGCCCGTGATGACGGATGCGCGCAACATCGACCCGAAACGCTTCGACGCGCTGATGATCGATATCCTCGACACGGACGGCAACTGCGTGGTCGACAACGGCGCGAACACCTTTTCGCCGCTGATGGGCTACCTGCTGGAAAACGACTGCTTTTCGCTGCTGGAAGAATCGGGACGCAAGGTGTACATCCACACCATCGTCGGCGGCGGCGACACCCTGCACGACACGGCCACGGGCTTTGTCGCCACGGCGCAATCGACGACCGTGCCGCTGGTGCTGTGGCAGAACGAACACTTCGGCCTGCTGCAATCGGCGTCCGGCAAGCAGTTTATCGAATCGCAATCGTATGCCGACAACCGCGCGCGCGTGAAAGGCAGCATCACCTTGAGCCAGCGCAACCCGGACACCTTCGGCGCCGATGTCAAGAAAATGAACACGGCGCGCCTGACGATGCAGGAAGTGCTGCAGAACGACAAGTTCAACATCATGGAAAAGCAGCGCATCAAGGTCGTTTACCGCGACATCTTCGAACAGCTCGACAAGGTGCAGTGGTAGTGGACCGGCACACACTGCGCAGCCACGTATTCGACAAGACGGGCATCAAGATCGACGTCGATGACCCGATATTCGCCCTCGTGGCGCTGAACGAAGCCGTGCTGGCGGACACCGTCGGGCGCCAGCTGGCCCTGCTGGACGCCGCCACGCAGGCGCTGGCCGCGCAGGCGCGCGCCACGGGCGGCCTGCCGCCCGAACCGGCGCCCGCCATGGCCCGGCCCGCGCCGGAAGTCACCGTGCCCGCGCCAGCCGGCTTTACGCCGCGCGAATGGCGTTTGCTGGGCGCGGCCGCCCTCGTCTCCATCGCCTGCGCCCTGCTGGTGCTGGGCGGCGCGGCCCTGCTGTATCAACCGTAGCACCGACCGTAGCACCGTCGCGCTGGGCCAGCCACGAGCGGGCCGCAGCGTCTTCCCCCACCCTAGCCTGGAAGCATGCATGAAACCGATCAAACTGCTGGCCATTCCCGCCCTGATGCTGTCGCTGTACGGCGCCCCGCTCACGCTCGCCCATGCCGCCGGCGCCGCTGCCGCGACGGCAGCCACAGCCGTGCCAAATGTTGCCTACGAAAAATACACGCTGCCGAACGGCCTCGACGTGATCCTCGTGGAAGACCATAAATTGCCCGTCACGGCCGTCAACATCTGGTACCACGTGGGACCGGCAAATGAAGCGCCGGGCCTGACGGGCTTTGCCCATCTGTTCGAGCACATGATGTTTGCCGCCACCAAGCACGTGCCGCGCGGCATGGCCGACCAGCTGCTCGAAGGCGCGGGCGCCACGGATTCGAACGGCAGCACGGATTTCGACCGCACCAATTATTTCGACACGGTGCCGTCGAACCAGCTGGAACTGGCCCTGTGGGCCCATTCCGACCGCATGGGCTACCTGCTGGACGTGCTCGACCAGACGGCGCTGACGAACCAGCAGGACGTGGTGCGCAACGAGCGCCGCCAGAGCGTGGAAAACGCGCCCTACGGCATCGTGCAGGAAGCGCTGTACCACCAGCTGTTTCCGAAGAACCACCCGTATTACGCCAGCGTCATCGGTTCGCATGCGGATATCCAGAACGCGAAACTGGCCGACATCAAGGAATTCTTCACCCAATACTATGGTCCCAACAACGCCAGCCTGGTGATCGCGGGGGACATCGACAAGGCGAAGACCAAGGAACTGGTCAACAAGTACTTCGGCAGCTTCAAGAGCGGCCCCGCCGTACCGAAACCCGATGTCGTGACGCCGCCCATCACGCAGGAGCGCCGCATCGTGGTGCAGGACCGGGTCGAGCTGCCGCGCGTCTTCATGGCCTGGCTCACGCCGTCCGCCTACGCCAAGGATGACGCGGAACTGTCGATGGCGGCGCAGATCCTGGCCGGCGGCAAGTCCAGCCGCCTGTATAAATCCCTGGTGTACGACAAGCAGATCGCGCAGGACGTGGGCGCCAGCCAGAGCTCGAACGCGCTCACCTCCGTGTTTACCATCGACGTGACGGCCCGCCCCGGCCACCAGCCCGAGGAAATCGAGCGAGCCATGCAGGCGGAACTGGAGCAATTGCGCGCCAAGGGACCCAGCGACAAGGAAATCGAGCGGGCCCGCAACAGCATCGAGACAGCCATGTTGAGCCAGGTGGAAAAAGTGGGCGGCAATGCCAACATGATGAACCAGTACAACCAGTACCTGGGCGACCCCGGCTACCTGGGCAAGGATATCGCGCGCTATCGCCAGGTGACGGCGGCCGGCGTGCAGCGCGCCGTGGACACCTACCTGAAGAACCAGTCGCGCGTGGTCGTATATGGCGTGCCGGGCACGCCGGACCTGGGACCGGAAGTGGCGACGCCCGCGCCGGGCAAGGTCAAGCTGGCGCCAGGCACGGCCATCAATGCGGACGAGCCATGGCGCAACGCGGTGCCGAAGGCCGGTCCCGCGCCAAAGCTTGTTCTGCCGCAAGCGACATCCTTCACCCTGAGCAATGGCTTGACCGTGATCCACAATTACAACCCGGCCGTGCCGCTCGTGTCCAGCCAGCTGGTCATCAAGAGCGGCTCGGGCGCCAATCCGCTGGCGCAGCCGGGCTTGTCCAGCTTTACGGCGCAATTGCTGCAGGAAGGCACGAGTACGCGCAGCGCGCCGCAGATCGCCGATGACGTGGCGCAACTCGGCGCTTTCCTCGGCACCGGTTCCGGCGCGGACGCCTCGTTCGCCCAGCTGACGTCGCTGAAAACCACGTTCCCGCAGGCGCTCGACGTGCTGGCCGACGTGGTGCAGCACCCGCAGTTCCCGCAAGAGGAGGTGGAACGCCAGCGCGCCAGCCGCCTCGGCGAACTGGCGCAGCAGCGCGAAAACGCGGCGGCCGTGGCGGCCCGCGTGGAAGCGGCCGCCCTGTACGGTCCGCAGCATCCGTACGGCACCATCCAGCTGGGCACGGAAGCGGCCCTGAAAGCCACCAGCCGCGCCGACCTGCAGGCGTTCTGGCAGCAGCATTACGTGCCCAACAATGCGGCGCTGATCGTCTCGGGCGACATCGATGCCGCGCAATTGAAGAGCCTGGCCGAAGCGAAGTTCGGCAACTGGAAGGCGGGCGCGGTGGCGCCGTCCGTGACGGCGGCGCCGGCCACGACGAAAGCGCGGCTGATCCTCGTCGACAAGCCGGGCGCGCCGCAGACGGCCATGCGCCTGTCGACCATCGCCGTGGCCCGCGCCACGCCCGACTATGCACCGCTGCAAGTGATGAACGCGGCGCTGGGCGGCTTGTTTACGAGCCGGCTGAGCAATAACCTGCGCGAGGAAAAGGGCTACACCTATGGCGTGCGCTCGCAATTCCAGTACCGTAGCCAGCCGGGACCGTTCTCGATCGCGGCCGGCGTGCGCACGGACGTGACGGGTCCGGCCGTATCGGAAACCTTCAAGGAAATCCGCGCCATGATCGCCAAGCCGTTGACGGCCAGGGAATTGTCGAATGCGCGCAATTCGCAGGTGCTGTCACTGCCGGGCCAGTTCGAGACGAATGCCAGCATCAGCGCCAGCATGGCCAACACGTATATCTACGGCCTGGGCCTCGACTACTACGCAACCTTGCCGCAGCGCTTTGCGGGCGTGACGGACAAGCAGGTGCAGCAGGTGGCAAAAAAATACTTGCAGCCGGAAAAGCTGATCGTCATCGGCGTGGGCGACCAGGCGAAGATCGCACCGCAGTTGAGCAAGCTCAAACTGGCGCCCGTGGAACTGCGCGACGCCGAAGGTAACGTCAAGGAGGGTAACGTGAAGTAAGGACTAGCGGCGCTTGAACAGCGCCGCTTTATCCACCAGCGCCGCGATCGCCACGCCCGCCGTGTAGGCGACCAGGTCGCCCCAGGCGAAGGTGGAACCGAGCACCAGGTGCCCCAGCGGATGCGCGCGCAGCGCGACGAGCCAGGGCGCCTGGATCAGCTGACCGAATTCGACGGCAAAGCAGATCAGCAGCGCCGTCAGCGCCAGCTGCCACGTGCGCATGCGCGTGGCGAAGATGCCCAGCGCGAAGACGATCATCATGGCCCACAGGGCGTCGCCCGGATACTTGTCCAGCGCGGCGGGAAGGAATTGGGGATAGGCGCGCGAAGCCAGGCCCAGCGCGATGACAGCCACGGTTGCGCCCACCTGCAGCAGGCGGCGGCGTTCAGGTTTTACCAGGAACATATTTCCATTCAAAGGCACAATACGGGCCGAACCATTGCGGCCCGTCCGGTATTGTACTGCGCGGCCGAGTCCGCCTGCAGCCTATCGCATCAAGCCAGGTCCACATGCTGCGCCAGGAAATCGAGGAAGACGCGCACGCGCAGCGGCACATGCCCGCCCTGGCCCACGAAAACGGCATGCACTTCCTCGCTGTCGCCCGGATTGAATTCTTCCAGCACGGCCTGCAAACGGCCCGCCGCGATATCGGCGCGCACCTGGAAGGCAGCCAGGCGCGCCAGGCCCAGTCCCGCCAGCGCCAGCTGCCGCAAGGCTTCGCCATCGCTGGCCTGCGCATTGCCAATAACAGGCACGACAAGGTCGCCGCCTGACAGGCGCAGCGGCCAGCCCGAGCGGGCGCGCGCGTAATTGGCGTCGAGCAAGTTGTGCGACGCCAGCTCGGCCGCTGCCCGCGGCGTGCCGCGCCGCGCCAGGTAGCCAGGTGCCGCCACGATCGCCATGCGCGTCTGGCCCAGCTTGCGCGCCAGCAGGCTGGAGCTTTTCAGGGGACCGGCCCGCACGGCCACGTCCGTGCGCTGTTCGAGGATATCGACGACTTCATCCGTAAGCACGATGTCGAGCGTCACCTCGGCATAGCGTTCCAGGAACAGCGGCGCCAGCGGCAACAAGAAATGCTGGCCGAACGGCACGTTCGCATTCACCCTGATCTTGCCGCGTGGCACATCCTGCACGCCCGCGCAGCGCTCGGCCTCGTCCAGCGCGGCCAGCACCTGCCTGCCCCGTTCATACAGGCCGCAGCCTTCGGCCGTCAGCTGCAGCTGGCGCGTGGAACGGTTCAGCAGGCGCGCGCCCAGGCGCTCTTCCAGCCGGGACACGAGCTTGCTGACGGCCGACGGCGTCATGCCGCAGGCGCGCGCGGCGGCGGAAAAGCCGCCCAGCTCGACGACGCGCACAAACACTTCCAGTTCGCCGGAGCGGTTCACATCGAGTCTGGCCATTGTGAATTCATTTCATAAATGTTCTTCAATGAGATAGTCTAGTGCATAAATGGCTTTGCTTGCATCATGCGCCCATTCCCCCTGATGAAGCGAGCCGCCATGCAACGATATTTCCCCCTCCCCGCCGCCCTGCTGAGCCTGATATTCAGCACGAGTCCTGTCCAGGCCGCCAACGCCGATACCACTTGGCTGGCCAGCTGGACGGCCAGCCCGCAAGCCGTGTGGGGCAGCGACTTTATGTTTCCCGCCAACGTGCCCGCCGTGCTGCACGGACACACCGTGCGCCAGGTGGCGCGCCTCAGCGTGGGCGGCCCGCGCGTGCGCATCGTGCTGTCGAATGCGTATGGCAAGGTGCCGCTGCGCATCGGCGCGGCCACCGTGGCCCTGGCGGCGAACGGCTCGGCCATCGAAGCGGCCAGCCTGCGCACGCTGACGTTTGCCGGCCAGCCGGCGGCCAGCATGGCGCCCGGCGCGCCGCTCGTCAGCGACCCCGTCGACCTGGCCGTGCCGGACCTGGCCCGGTTGACGGTGAGCGTGCACCTGCCGCAGTCCAGCCCGACTGCCACGTTTCACTGGGATGGGCGCGAGACGGCGTGGATCGCCCCGCATGACCGGACGCGGGCCGCGCGCATTGACGAAGCGCAAACGGGCGTGCAGACCACCACGGTGCGCCTTTTACTGAGTGCCATCGAGGTGGAGGCGGCGCCGGGGGCGCAAGCCGTGGCCATCCTCGGCGACTCGATTACCGATGGCGCCAGCGCCAGCCTGGGGATGGATGCGCGCTGGCCCGATTTCCTGGCCGAACGCCTGGCGCCGCAGGGCGTGGCCGTGATCAATGCGGGCATCTCCGGCGCGAGGTTGTTGTCCGACGGCATGGGAGAGAACGCCCTGGCCCGCTTCGAGCGCGACGTGCTGGCGCAGCCCGGCGTGCGCACGGTGGTCGTGTTGTTGGGGATCAATGACATCAGCTGGCCCGGCACGGCGTTTGCGCCAAGGGAACAAAGGCCGACACTGGCGGAATTAAAGGCCGGCTATGCCCAGCTGCTCGCCCAGGCGCGCCGCCGCGGCGTGCGCGTCATCGGCGCCACTGTGACGCCGTTCGAGGGCGCCCTGCCCGGCACGCCCCTGAGCGACTATTATCAGCCGGAAAAAGAGCTGCTGCGCCAGCAGCTCAATGCGTGGATACGCGGCAGCGGCCAGTTTGACGCCGTGCTCGACTTCGACGCATTGGCGCGCGACCCGGCCCACCCGCTGCGCCTGCTGCCCGCCTACGACTCGGGCGACCATTTGCACCCGGGCGATGCGGGCAACCGGGCGCTGGCGGAAGGGATAGACCTGCCGCTACTGTTGAACGATCAGTCGCCCAGGCCCGCGTACAGAGGCGTGCTCAAGTAGCGCTCGCCGAACGACGGGATGATGGTGACGATGGTCTTGCCCGCGTTTTCCGGACGGTGCGCCACTTGCAGGGCGGCCCACAGGGCGGCGCCCGACGAGATGCCGACCAGCAAGCCTTCGTCGCTGGCGGCCAGGCGCGCCGTGGCGAACGCGTCGTCGTTCTTGACGCAGATGATTTCGTCGTAGATGGCCGTGTTGAGGATCTGCGGCACGAAGCCGGCGCCGATGCCCTGGATCGGGTGCGGCCCTTTCGTGCCTTTCGACAACATCGGCGACGCTTCCGGCTCCACGGCGATCACTTGCAGGCCCGGCTTGCGCTCCTTCAGCACTTCGCCCACGCCCGTGATGGTGCCGCCCGTGCCCACGCCGGCGACGATGATGTCCACTTGCCCATCCGTGTCGCGCCAGATTTCCTCGGCCGTCGTGGCGCGGTGGATGGCGGGGTTGGCCGGATTATTGAATTGCTGCAGCATCAGATAGCGCGGGTCGGCCGCCACCAGTTCCTCGGCCTTGCGGATGGCGCCCAGCATGCCTTCGCTGCCGGGCGTGAGCACCAGCTCGGCGCCGTAGGCGCGCAGCAGGATGCGGCGTTCGCGGCTCATGGTGTCGGGCATGACGAGGGTGCAGCGGTAGCCGCGCGCGGCGCAGACCATGGCCAGCGCGATGCCCGTGTTGCCGCTGGTCGGCTCGACGATGACGGTGTCGGGATGGATCTTGCCGGCGGCTTCCGCGGCGACGATCATGGACAGGCCGATGCGGTCCTTGACGCTGTGGGCGGGATTGTAGAATTCGAGTTTGGCCAGGATGGTGGCCACACTGCCGGCGGCGATGCGGTTGATGCGCACCAGGGGGGTATTGCCGATCAGTTCAGTGACGTCGTTGGCGATGTTCATGGGAATCTCCACAGCTATATCAGAAAATCCCAGTCTACCGCTTTTTCACGGCAGCGCACGTGGTGCGCTGCCGAAACTGAACAATTACTTCACGTCCAGCAATTCCACGTCGAAGATCAGTGCCGAGTTCGGCGGAATGTCGCCATTGCCGGCGCCGCGCGGACCATAGGCCAGTTCGCCTGGAATGATCAGGGTGCGCTTGCCGCCCACTTTCATGCCGGCCACGCCCTGGTCCCAGCCCTTGATGACCATGCCCTTGCCCAGTTGGAAGTCGAACGGGCCGCGGCCCACGGAGCTGTCGAACTTCTTGCCGCGCGAATCTTTCGCCAGCGGACGGTACAGCCAGCCCGTGTAGTGCACGACCACGGTATTGCCGGCCGACGCTTCCTTGCCCGTGCCGACCTTGTTGTCGATCAAGATCAATTTGTCGGCGGCAGGGCCGGGGCTCAGCGATACGGCGGAGGCGGGAACAGGCGCCGGCGCCTGTGCCTGCGCCAGCGACGCGGCGACGGAGCAGATCAGGGCAAACAAAACGGAGCTACGCGTCATGATGTATTCTTTCAGTGAGTTTCGGTGAGATCCCTGCCAATGCGAGTGGACAGGGAACGCCAATGATAGCAAACCGCCGCAACGATAGGAAAAACTTGTCGCCCGATACACACTCCCCCCGCCTGTTTTATGCCCTGTGGCCCGACGCGGCCACGCGCGCGGCCCTGGCCGCCTGGCAGGCGCGCCTGCAAGGCAAGCCCGTGCGCCCGGAAAAACTGCACCTGACCCTGGCTTTCCTGGGCCAGCGCCCCGCCGGCGAACTGCCCGCCCTGCTGGCTATCCTGGAACAATTGCCGGCGCACCCCGTGCCCCTGCTGTTCGACCACGTCAGCCATTTTCCGCAGCTGGCGCTGGCCTGGGCCGCCCTGGCGCAGCCCTCGCCGGCCCTGCAGGCCTTGCGCGCGGCCTGCATGCAGGCGCTGGCGCAACAGGGACTGGCGCCCCGCTTCGAGCACGACCGCTTTACGCCGCACGTGACCCTGGCGCGCCAGGCCCCGCCGCCGGCAGGCGAGGATGTCGCGCCCGTCGCCTGGCTGGCGGACGAACTGGTGCTGGTGGAATCGCTGAAAAGCAGCGGCGACTACCGCATCGTGGCGCGCCGCAAACTGGCTTAGGCGGCGTCCGCCACCGGCACCGCCGCTGGCTCGGCGGCCGGTTTGTCCTGGCGCAAGCTTTTCAGCGCATGGGCGGCCGCCACCATGCCGAAGCTGGCCGTCACCACCACGCTGGAGCCGAAGCCGGCGCAATTGAGGCCCGTCACGCCGGCGGACGTGCCATCGATGGCGCACGCTTCCGCACTCTCGGGCGTGCTCAACGGTTCCATGGAAAACACGGCGTCGACATTGAATTTGTTTTTGATGCCACGAGGAAAGCCATATTCGGTGCGCAACAGTTTGCGCACGCGCTTGAGCAGCGGCTCCTGCTCCGTCTTCGACAGGTCGCGCACGGCGATCAGGGTCGGGTCCGTCTGGCCGCCCGCGCTGCCGATGGTCAGCATGGGCAGATTGCGCGCGCGGCAATACGCGATCACGGCCGCCTTGGCCTTGGCATTGTCGATGGCGTCGACCAGGTAATCGAAATCGCGCCCGCCCAGCAACTGTTCGAGGTTATCGGGGGTAATGAAATCCTCGATCTGCGTGACCTGGCAGAAGGGGTTGATCAGTTCGATGCGCTCGGCCAGGGCCGTGATCTTGGCCTTGCCGATGGTGTCGCTCATGGCCTGGATCTGGCGGTTGATGTTCGATTCGGCAACATTGTCGAGGTCGATCAGGGTCAGGCGGCCGACGGCGCTGCGCGCCAGCGCTTCGACGATCCAGGAACCGACGCCGCCCACGCCGATCACGCACACGTGGGCCGCGCGGAAGCGGGCCAAGGCGGGGGCGCCGTACAGGCGGGCAATGCCGCCGAAACGCCGGTCAAAATCGATCTCGGTCAAGTCCATGGAAATTAGTTCATTGGTGGAGGTATGCATGCCGCCATTTTAACGGACACTGCGCTGGCGGATATTCTAAAATAGCCGGATTGACACAGCGACAAGGCCAGACTGTCGCCGCGCCCCCACACCGCCCACCACGAGAACTCGCCATGACTACTCCCCTGTTCGACTCCGTTCCCGGCTTTGACCAGCCTATCGCCGTCCTCAAGCATTGCCACGACAAGATCCGCAAGCAGCTGAGCACGCTGCAAAACCTGCTGGCCCACCTGGCGCAGCACGGCAACACGGCAGACGCGCAGCAGGCGGCGAAGGCAGTGTTGCAATATTTCAATAAAGCCGCCCATCTGCACCATGATGATGAAGAACAAGACCTGATGCCCATGCTGCAAGCGACCGCCACGGGCGAGGACGCGGCCCTGCTGGTCACGCTGGTACCCGAGATCCTCGCCGACCACCAGCGCATGGACCAGGCCTGGCTGAGCCTGCGCCCGGAACTGGACGCCATTGCGGCCGGCACGGGCGTGCAGCTGTCGGCCCACGGCGTGCGCGACTATGTCGCCGCCTACCAGGCCCACATGGCCAAGGAAGAAGGCCAGCTGGCACCGATGGCCAAGCGCCTGTTCAGCGTGCAGCAGATGGAGCAGCTGGGCACGGCCATGCAGCGCCGCCGCGGCATTGCGCCGGAGGCGCCGGAAGCCCCCGTGCAGGCAGACCCGGCCGCCTTGCTGGCCGCCATGCGCACCGATTACGTGCAATCGAGCCTGAGCGAGACCGATGTGCTGGCCGATCCCGTGGCCCAGTTCCAGAAATGGTTTGCCGAGGCCGTCCACGCCCAAGTGATGGAGCCGAACGCCATGGACTTGTCCACCGTCAGTGCCGAGGGCAAGCCCAGCTCGCGCATCGTGCTGATCAAGCAGTTCGACGAACGGGGCTTTACCTGGTACACGAATTACCACAGCGACAAGGGCCGGCAGCTCGAACACAACCCGCACGCGGCCCTGCTGTTCTTCTGGCGCGAGCTGGAGCGGCAAGTGCGCATCGAAGGCACGGTGGTGAAAACCACGGCGGCCGAGAGCGACGAGTATTTCAATGTGCGTCCCCTGCAAAGCCGGCTGTCCGCTATTGCCTCACAGCAAAGCGCGCCCATCGCCGACCGTGCCGCGCTGGAAAGCAATTACGAGGCCGTGGCCGCCGCCGTCGGCGACGCCCAGCCGCCGCGCCCGGCCCACTGGGGCGGCTACCGATTGCAGCCGGAACGCATCGAATTCTGGCAGGGGCGCCGTTCGCGCTTCCATGACCGCATCGTGTTTACACGCGGTGCCGACGGGCAATGGAGCATGCAACGTTTGCAACCATAAGCAGGAAAGCCGAGGCGGCGCAAAGCAAGCTGTGCAATATAGGTGTAGGCTATGAGGGTAGAAGTTACTAAATGACATTGTTTCTCAATTTGCGGCTGCCACGGCGGCCGCTTCATTGGAGGCCATTTTGTTTGTACAAAACCAACTCAAGTCCTGGATCGCCGGCATCCGCAGCAAGACCGCCTTGCCGCTGCGCATAGAATTATGGAACGGCCAGCACGTCGACCTGTCCAGCGAAGCACCCAGGGTCACCATCCGCCTGCCGACCGTCGCCTCGGCCCGCTATCTGCTGAACCCCTCGCTGGCCAACCTGGGCTCGGCTTATGTGGAAGGCAATATCGAGGTCAGGGGCACGGCGATGGACATGATTTCCATCTGCAATGCCCTGGCCCGTAACACCTTGAAACCGGAAGGCAAGCTGGCCCGCATCGTGCGCAGCTTTACGCACGACAAGAGCAAGGATGCCGAAGCCATCCGCTACCATTACGACGTGTCGAATGCCTTCTACGAGCAATTCCTCGACCCCGCCCTCGTGTATTCCTGCGCCTACTTTGAACACGGCGATGAAACCCTGGCGCAGGCGCAAGTCAAGAAGATCGACCATATCCTGAAGAAAATCCAGCTGCAGCCGGGCCAGACCCTGCTCGACATCGGCTGCGGCTGGGGTGCGCTCGTCATGCGTGCCGCGCAGCAATATGGCGTGCGCTGCGTGGGCGTGACCCTGTCGGAAAACCAGTACGCGCTGGCGCGCGAGCGCGTGGCGGCGGCCGGCCTGGCCCACCTGATCGATATCCGCCTGCAGGACTACCGCGACGTGACGGGCCAGTTCGACCGCATCACCAGCGTGGGCATGTTCGAGCACGTGGGCTTGAAACATTTACCCGAGTACTTTTCCATCATCAACAAGCTGCTGGCGCCGGATGGCATGGCGATGAACCACGGCATCACCTCGACCGACCCGGACAATGGCGAAACACCGTATGGGGGCGGGGAATTCATCGAAAAATATGTGTTTCCGCACGGCGAGCTCGCGCACATCGGCAATGTGCTGAAAACCATGCAGCAAGGGGGACTGGAAGTGCTGGACGTGGAAAACCTGCGGCGCCACTATGCGCGCACCTGCGCCCTGTGGACGGAGAATTTCGAAGCCAACGCCGAGCTGATCCGTCCGCTGGCGGGCGAGCGGCGCTTCCGCATCTGGCACGTCTACCTGGCCGGCTGCGCCTATGCCTTCGAGCAAGACCTGATCAGCCTGTACCAGATCGTCTGCGTGAAGGCGGGCCGGCGTTCATCGACCCTGCCATGGTCGCGCAACTACATGTACGGGACGGCCGCAAACCCGGCGCCCGTGCTCGCGGCCTGACAGGCGGACGCGCGCGGGGCGTTCATTTCAGGCGCCCCGCATACATGGCGCGGAACTTTTCCATCTTGGGCGCCACCACGAAGGCGCAATAGCCCTGCAGCGGATGCTGTTCGAAATAATTCTGGTGGTAATCCTCTGCCCGGTAATACGGCTGGGCCGGCGCCAGTTCCGTGACGATGGGCGCGTCCCACACGCCGGCCATCTCGGCCAGCACCTTGCGCGCCACTTTTTCCTGCTCGGCCGACTGGTAATAGATGACGGAGCGGTATTGCGTGCCGACATCATTGCCCTGCCGGTTCAGGGTGGTGGGGTCGTGCAGCGTAAAGAAGATTTCCAGCAAATCGTGATAGCTGATGACGGCCGGGTCGAATTCCAGGCGCACCACTTCCGCGTGTCCCGTCGCGCCCGTGCAAATCTGCTCATACGTGGGATCGGGCACGCTGCCGCCCGTGTAGCCGGACTCGACGCGCGTCACGCCGCGCACTTCCCCGTACACGGCGGCCAGGCACCAGAAACAGCCGCCGCCCAGTACCGCCACTTCCGCCTGTCCATTCATGATGCTCTCCCGCAACGCTTCTGCGACTTATCATTTCACCACTGTAACGCAAAGCGCCACGGCCTGCAGCGCCGCGTGAAACGGCGCGTGAGGCACCGCACGGAAGGGCATGCGGGCCACGATTGCGCTGGCATGGCCGATTTTTGGCATAATGGCAGCAAATAGACAGGTCCCCCATGAACACACGCTCTCCCCGCGCGCCAGCGCAAGAATTCGATACGAAACATTTTCGTCAGGCATTGTCGCAGTTTGCCACCGGCGTGACGGTGATTACCACGCGCCTGGCCGACGGCAGTTTCCGCGGCCTCACGGCCAGTTCCTTCAATTCCGTCTCGCTGTCGCCGCCGCTGGTGCTGTGGAGCCTGGGCACGGTGGCCAACAGCATGCCCATCTTCAGCGGCAACTCGCATTACGTCATCAATGTACTGGGCGCCGACCAGGCGGAACTGGCGACGCGCTTTTCGCGCCGCACGCCAAACCCCTTCGACGATGTCGAGTACGAACTGTCGCGCACGGGACAGCCCATCCTCAAAGGCGTATCGGCCTGGTTCGAATGCCACAACCGCAGCCGCTACCCGGAAGGCGACCACGTCATTTTCGTGGGTGAAGTGGAACAATGCGCGTTTACATCGCAAGCGCCCTTGATCTTCCACAATGGTCAGTTCAATATCCCGCCGGCCTGAGCCGCGGGACGAAAAAAAAATCCGCCGAGGCGGATTTTTTGTTTTACAGGGTAAATTTATACCCGATGCTGAC
Organism: Janthinobacterium sp. TND4EL3; assembly: GCF_900156175.1. GTDB lineage: Bacteria > Pseudomonadota > Gammaproteobacteria > Burkholderiales > Burkholderiaceae_D > Janthinobacterium. The sequence continues at coordinate 166,265 of NZ_FTMV01000002.1, read as the reverse complement.
ACTCACGGCGAGCGGGTCGAGCTTGATGTCCTGCGTCTGCCCCGTCGAGAATTTTGCCTTGGTCTTCAGGAAGGTCTTGACCACGGCCACGTCCGCAAACCAGCGCTCGTTGATGGACAAGGTGCTGCCGACCACCAGGCTGCCGGCCAGCTTGTTATCCATGCGGTAGGTGACAGGCGAGCCACCCGGATCGAGCAAGGCCGTCATCTGGCCGGAACCAGTTTCCTTTTGGAAATAAGCATACGTCAAGCCCGCGCCCACGTACGGACGGATCATGGCATTGGGCTGGAAGAAACGGTACTGGATGAAGGCCGTCGGCGGCAAGGCTTCCGCCGTGCCCAGCTTGCCCGTGCCCTTGATGGAGCCATCGCCGATCAAATCATGCTTGTAGGGCACGCCCAGGATCATTTCAGCGGAAATATTGTCCGTGATCATGTAGGCAAAGGTCAGGATGGGCTTGGTGTCCGCCTTGACGTCGGCCTTCGTGCCGGGCAGTGCCGGTGCGGAAATGTCGCCACTGTCCACGTGCGGCGTGATCTTGTTGACGCCGACCTTGGCCATCCAGGTGCCTGCGCTCTGCGCCGAAGCGCCCGTCGCCACGGCCATCGCGGCAGCTGCGGCCAGCACGCGCACTGCGGTATTCAAACGATTCTTCATCTTGTCTCCTGTGTCATTGTGTGCGGAGTGTTCCGCTATCGAATCTTGTCGCTGCCGGCGCCAGCCGCGCCAAGGTGGCGCAGCCGGCGCGGCCATCCCTTACAGCCAGCCCCGCACGACCATGTCCTTGGCCACGTAGCGGGCCAGCAACAGGTTGTTGAACGGCGTAGGGTGCACATCGTCGGCATACGAGTAGTGGCTGACGTCGCCAGCCTTCAGGTTCGTGCCGTTGCACACCAGCGAACTGCCCAGGATGTTTTTCGCTGGCGTCAGGTCGCACGCCGGCTCGCTGACATTGGTCAAGCCATACGGACCGGGATTGACACCCTGGTCATGGCTGACGGCAAACACATCGACCAGCAGGACTTTCGCATTGCCATTCAGGCCGCCGCTCAGTTCGCCATTGAAGGCGCCGACCATGGCATTGATGAGCGCCTTGGTATTGGCATCCTTGCTCAGGCCCGACGGCGTGCCGGCCACGTCAGGCAGATTGTTGACGATGACATAGTTGGCGCCATTGGCGATGATCTTGTCCTTGACGAGCGCCACCAGTTCGGTACCAGCTTGTTTCATGGAGGCAACCAGCAATGGTCCCTGGGCGGCAGCGTAATCGGCGCCGGCCTTGGCGCCAGCAGCGTTGCCGGTGACAGTGGCGTCGGCCTTGGCCTTGGTTGCGGCGGCGGCCGCCAACGCTGGTGCATTCAGATTGCCCGCCATGTAAGCGGCAGTGGCAGCAGCAGTCACCACGGATGCGTCTGTATGGCCGGGATTGGCATTTTCCGCGATGATGGCCGCAGCGATGGCCTGCACCGCCGTCGCGGGAACGGTAGCGCCGGCGGCCAGCGCCGTCGCCAGATTGGTAACAAAGGCCTGCGCGCCGGCCGTCGCACCGGCAGCGTTGCCGGCGGCCGTAGCACCGGCCTGCAGTGCGCCCAGCTGGTACAGCACGTCATTGCCGCCGGCCATCACGAAGACGGCTTCCGTGCCGCTGAACTTGCCGCCAGTGGCTGCCAGGTGATTCTGAATCTGTACCGCCACGGGCACGGTCAGGGCCCCCAGCGCGCTGCCCGTTGCCGCGTTGTTCGGACCGATAGGGTTGGTCACGCGCGAACCGCCCATGGCGTAGCCGTAGCAGCCGGGATGCTTGACGCGCGGCACGAAGAAGCCTTGTGCCGCATTGCCTTCCAGCCCGGTCTCGGCCGCGCATGGCGCTGGCAGGCCGAATTGCGCGGCCAGGTGCTCGGTCCAGTTCTTGCCCGTCAGTTCAGGATTGATCTTGGTATTGTCGCCATTGATGGTGAACTTGCCTCCACCGAGCTTGGCCACGGTGCCCACGGCATACGAGCCGACGTCGGACAGGCTGTCGCCGAACGACACCTGGGCCGAATACTTGACTTTCAGGGTTTGATCGCCGCCGCTGGAACCGCCGCAACCGGCCAGGACAGCCGCAGTCAGCACGGCAAGCGCGAATTTGGTTTGATGCATTTTGTCTCCTCGGGTCTTTTTTCTGGTTTCTAAACGAACGGGCGTGCTATTCGCTACCCAACTAATATGCCATCGTTCATTGGGCTTGTATAGAAATTATGCTTGCAAAATCAACTAAATAACAACAACGGCCATACCCCTGTCACGCGAGGGAAATGGAGTCAATTATGGGGGATGATGTATGTTTCGTGGCAAGCATCTCTATTGCGCTGCATCAATAAAAAGCCCCTTGCGGGGCTTTTTATTATGCGGATAGAAATTGCTGCAAGATGCCACTTGAGCCGAAAGCGGCGCGCCGCAAACGGTCGTTGATGCCCAGCCACGCGGGGCCGGTGGGGGGCGCTTCGACGAGGATCAGCTCGGCGCCGACCTGGTCCATCGTGCGCAGCGAGGCGTACAGCGCATGTGCGTAGCTGTGCGGGTCGGCCGCCAGGCGCACGCTGGCGCTGGCCGGCGGCATGTCCGAGTAGTGGATCAGCGCCACGCGGCGCCCGTCATTGAGCAAGCGGTTCAAGGTCGCACCGAGCGCATCGCCGTGCTGCATCGCAACAGGCGTGTGTGGCGCGTAGTGCGATTCCAGCGTGCCCGAGGCGCGCGGCGCGGCCGCGTCGGCAACAGCCGGTGCGCGGCCGATGACGGCGGCGATCTGCTCGCTGCTGATATGGCCGGGACGCAGCAGCACGGGGCCGTGCGTGGCCAGGCGCGACAGGTCGACGATGGTCGACTCGATGCCCACGTCGCTCTGGCCGCCATCGAGGACCGCGCCCAGCAAGCCGCTGCCCAGTTCCGCGGCGAATTCATCGCGCACGTGCTGCGCCGTGGTGGGGCTGACGTTGCCGAACTTGTTGGCCGAGGGCGCCGCCAGCCCCCCCTTGCCGCCCTTGAACGTGCGTAGCAGTTCGATAGCCACCGGATGCGAGGGGCAGCGCAAGCCCACCGTATCCTGGCCGCCGGAAACGGCATCGGGAATGTGCGCGGCGCGCTTGACGATCAGGGTCAATGGCCCCGGCCAGAAGGCAGCCACCAGTTGCTGCGCCTCGGGCGGGAGATCATCGGACCAGTGCGCCAGGTCGGCGCCGGGCGCCACGTGCACGATCACGGGGTGGTCCGAGGGACGGCCCTTGGCTTCGTAGATGCGCGCCACGGCGGCCGGGTTTTCCGCATCGGCGCCCAGGCCGTACACCGTTTCCGTGGGGAAAGCGACGAGGCCGCCCGCTTCCAGTACGGCGGCCGCGGCCGCCAGGTCGTCTGCGGGCACGCTCACGGCGCGATTCCCAGGATCAGGCAAGCGTCGCGCAAGCGCTGCTGCGCCTCTGGCAAGCTGGCCGCGATGAAGGTCAGATGGCCCATCTTGCGGCCACGGCGCGGATCGCCCTTGCCGTACAGGTGCAAACACGCGCCCGGCAAGGCCAGGATGCGGTCCCAGGCCGGTTCACAGGCGACATCGCTGCCGTCGGCAAACCAGGCGTCGCCGAGGATGTTGAGCATCACGGCCGGCGAATGCTGGCGCACCTCGCCCAAGGGCAGGCGCGCCATGGCCCGCACCTGCTGCGCGAACTGGCTGGTGACGCAGGCATCCATCGTGTAGTGGCCGCTGTTGTGCGGACGCGGCGCCATTTCATTGACCACCAGGCTGCCGTCGGTGAGCACGAAAAATTCGATGCACAGCACGCCGACATAGCCGAGTTCGGCAACCATGGCCTGCGCCGCGCGCTGCGCGCGGGCGGCGCAGTCGTCCGACACGTTCGGGCCCGGCACCGTGGTGGTAAACAAGACGCCGTCGCGGTGCACGTTTTCGGCGATCGGATACACGACCGATGCACCGTCCACGCCGCGCGCCGTCAGCACGGACACTTCATACGCCAGCGGCAGCATCTTTTCCAGCAGGCAAGTTACTTCGCCCATTTCCGCGAACGCGGCGCGCACCTCGTCGCGCGTGCGCACGCGGTACTGGCCCTTGCCGTCATAGCCCATGCGCACGGTTTTCAGTATGCCTGGCAGCAAGTCATCGGCGATGCTGTCGATATCGTCCTGCGTGGCAATCACCATGTGCGGCGCCGGCAGCACGCCGGATTTGCTTGCACAGTCGACAAAGAAACGTTTTTCCGCGATGCGGTCCTGCGCCACCGACACGCCATGGGCATCCGGCGCCACGAAGACGCGTTCGGCCAGGCGCGACAGGCTGTCGGCCGGCACGTTCTCGAATTCCGTGGTGACGGCCAGGCATTGCGCGGCCAGGGCGTCGAGGCCGGCTGCATCGCTGTAGCCGGCATTGACCAGGCGCTGCGCCACCTGCCCCGCAGGGCAGGCGTCCGATGGTTCCAGCACAGCCACCTGGTAACCCATGCCTTGGGCGGCCTGGGCAAACATGCGGCCGAGCTGGCCGCCGCCCATCACGCCCAGCCACGCCGGTGGGTTGGCGGCAGGCAGCAATGGGGAAGTCGATTTACTATTCATTATTTTTCAAGCACATTATTCAGGCAAGACCATGGCCTTGGCGGCGGCCGTTTGCGTCACGCGGAACGCTTCCAGCTGCTCGGCCAGGGCGTCGTCGTTGGCGGCAAGCATGGCCACGGCCGTCAGCGCCGCATTCGCCGCGCCCGCTTCGCCGATGGCGAAGGTGGCCACCGGCACGCCCTTGGGCATTTGCAGGATGGACAGCATGGAATCTTCGCCGCGCAGGTATTTCGACGGCACGGGCACGCCCAGCACGGGCACGATGGTCATCGCCGCCACCATGCCGGGCAGGTGGGCGGCACCGCCGGCGCCGGCGATGATGGCGCGCAAGCCGCGCGCGCGCGCGCTTTTCGCGTACGCATACATCTCGTCGGGCATGCGGTGCGCGGAAATGACTTGCGCCTCGTATGGCACGCCAAACTGTTTCAGGATGGCAACTGCATTCTGCATCACGTCCCAGTCCGAGGACGACCCCATGATGACGCCGACCAGCGGCTTATTCTGCTCGCTCATCTCAGGCCTTCAGCTTCTCGCCCGTCAGGCGTTCGATGGCTTCGAAGTACTTGGCCTGGGTTTTTTCGATGACGTCGGCCGGCAGCGCGGGCGCCGGTGCGGTTTTGCCCCAGGTCAACGTTTCCAGGTAGTCGCGCACGAATTGCTTGTCGAACGACGGCGGCGAGATGCCTGGCTGGTAGGAATCGGCGGGCCAGAAGCGCGACGAGTCGGCCGTCAGCACTTCATCCATCAGGTGCATGACGCCGTTGTCGTCCAGGCCGAATTCGAACTTGGTGTCGGCGATGATGATGCCGCGCGTGGCCGCATACTCGGCGGCCGTCTTGTACAGGGCTATGGCCACGTCGCGCATCTTGGCGGCCAGTTCCGCACCGATGCGCTCTTCCATTTCCGCAAAGCTGATGTTTTCGTCATGTTCGCCCAGCTCGGCCTTGGCTGCCGGGGTGAAGATCGGTTCCGGCAGCTTTTCCGCCTGTTGCAGGCCCGCTGGCAATTTGATGCCGCAGATGCTGCCCGTGTCCTGGTAATCCTTCCAGCCCGAACCGATGATGTAGCCGCGCACGACTGCCTCGACCATGATGGGTTTCAGGCGCTTGGCCACGACGGCGCGGCCCTTGACTTGCTCCACTTCCTCGGGCGCCACCACGGATTCCGGCGCCACGCCGGTCAGGTGGTTCGGCACGATATGGCCCAGTTTCTCGAACCAGAAGTCGCTCATCTGGTTGAGCACCTTGCCCTTGCCGGGGATAGGCTCGTTCATGACGACATCGAAGGCCGACAGGCGGTCCGTGGTGACGATCAGGATCTTGTCGTCGCCAACGGCGTAGTTGTCGCGGACCTTGCCGTGGCCCAGCAATGGCAGGGAGTGGATGGAAGTCTGATAGAGGCTGTTCATAGCGGGGGGAATAGTTGGATGAAACGAAACCGGCAGGCAGGGAAGGCGCCCGCCGGTCGAGAAAATCGGGCACGGAGATACAGCTTCCGGCCCGTTCCAGACAGAATTTTACTTCACAATTTGCGCCAGCTCGCCGGCCTTGTAGCGCTCGGCCATTTTTTCCATCGTGATCGGCTTGATCTTCGACGCCTGGCCTTCGCAGCCGAAAGCCTGCATGCGGGCGCGCACGATTTGCTCTGCAGCAAGACGGGCAGGCTTCAGGTAGTCGCGCGGGTCGAATTTCGACGGATTTTCAAACAGGTATTTGCGGATCGCGGCCGTCATCGCCAGGCGGATGTCGGTATCGATGTTGATCTTGCGCACGCCGTGACGGATGCCCTCCTGGATTTCCTCGACTGGCACGCCATAGGTTTCCTTCATGTCGCCGCCGAATTCGCGGATGATGGCCAGCAGTTCCTGCGGCACCGACGAGGAACCGTGCATCACCAGGTGGGTGTTCGGGATGCGCGCGTGGATTTCCTTGATGCGGTCGATGGCCAGGATGTCGCCCGTCGGCTTGCGCGTGAATTTATAGGCGCCGTGCGAGGTGCCGATGGCGATCGCCAGGGCGTCGCACTGGGTGCGCTGCACGAAATCGGCGGCTTGCGCCACGTCCGTCAGCAGTTGCTCGCGCGTCATGGTGCCGTCGGCGCCGTGGCCGTCTTCCTTGTCGCCCTTCATGGTTTCCAGCGAACCGAGCACGCCCAGTTCCGCTTCCACCGTCACGCCGATGGCGTGCGAGAATTTCACCACTTCACGCGACACTTCCACGTTGTATTCGTAGGAGGCAACCGACTTGCCGTCCGCTTCCAGCGAACCGTCCATCATCACGGACGTAAAACCCGAGCGGATGGCGGCCATGCAGACGGCCGGCGACTGGCCGTGGTCCTGGTGCATGACGACGGGAATGTGCGGATACGCTTCGACGGCCGCGTCGATCAGGTGGCGCAGGAACGCTTCACCGGCGTACTTGCGCGCGCCGGCCGACGCCTGCATGATCACCGGGCTGTTGAGCGCATCGGCGGCAGCCATGATGGCCTGCACTTGTTCCAGGTTGTTGACGTTGAAAGCAGGAATGCCATAACCGTTTTCGGCGGCATGGTCCAACAGTTGACGCATGGATACGAGAGACATGGTAATACTCCAGATAACAATAGAAACCGTTGCGGCGCTTCGCGGTCGATGACCGCGCCGGCGCCTGAATTCTTACGTTTAGTCGAATTCGCCTACTTTGACAATTTTCAAGGCATTCGTACCGCCCACCTGGCCCATCGGCTCGCCCCAGGTGACGACGATCATGTCGCCCTTCCTGACGATGCCCTGCGCCACCAGCAGGTCTTCCGCCTGCTTCAGCACTTGCGCGCTGGGGGCGTTCTGCATCAGATGATACGCCCGAACATTGCGGTACAGCGCCGCTTTGCGCAAGGTTGTCACGCTTGGCGTGAGCGCGTAGATCGGCGTGTCGATGCTGTGGCGGCTCATCCACAAGGCCGTGGAACCGGATTCCGTCAGCGCCACGATGGCTTTGACGCGCAGGTGATGGGCCGTGAACAGCGCGCCGTAGGCGATCGACTGGTCGATGCGGGTAAACGTGACGTTGAGGAAATCGGCGTCGAGCTTGTTGTATTCGGACTGCTCCGCCTCGACGCAGATGGCGGCCATCATTTCCACCGTCTCGATCGGGTACTTGCCCGAGGCCGTCTCGGCCGACGTCATGACGGCATCCGTGCCATCGAGCACGGCATTGGCCACGTCGGACACTTCGGCGCGGGTCGGCACGGCGTTGACGATCATCGATTCCATCATCTGCGTTGCCGTAATAGCAAGCTTGTTCGACGCGCGCGCCATCTTGATCATGCGCTTTTGCAGGGCCGGCACGGCTGCATTGCCCACTTCCACGGCCAGGTCGCCGCGCGCCACCATGATGCCGTCGGAGGCATCTAAAATCTCTTGCAGGGCAGGAATGGCTTCCGCGCGCTCGATCTTGGCGATCATCATCGGCTTGTGGTGGTACGGTTCACCGGCGATATTGGCCAGCTGGCGCGCCATTTCCATGTCCGTCGCGCATTTCGGGAAGGAAATGGCCAGATAGTCGGCCTGGAAACTCATGGCCGTCTTGATATCTTCCATATCCTTGGCCGTCAGCGCGGGCGCGGACAGGCCGCCGCCCTGGCGGTTGATGCCCTTGTTGTTCGACAACTCACCGCCGATCTTGACGGTGGTATGGATTTCGCTGCCGTGGATGCGCTCGACGATCAGCACGATGAGGCCGTCGTTCAGCAGCAGCACGTCGCCCTTGTGCAGGTCGCGCGGCAAGGCCTTGTAGTCGAGGCCGACCCGTTCCTGGTTGCCCAGTTCGCCGTTTTCGCCCCACTTGGCGTCGAGGATGAAGCGCTCGCCCGCTTCGAGCGCGATGCGGGTGTTTTCAAACTTGCCGACGCGAATCTTCGGCCCTTGCATGTCGGCCATGATGGCCACTTCGCGGCCGCACTCGGCCGCCGCCAGGCGCACCAGCGCGGCGCGGTCGATATGGTCCTGTGCCTTGCCGTGGGAAAAATTCAAACGCACCACGTCGACGCCCGCACGTATCATCTTGACCAGGATATCGAAGTCAGTGGAGGCGGGGCCGATTGTTGCTACGATTTTTGTACCGCGTGGCATAGGAATCCTTGTGCGCGAGCGAAGGTGATCAAGGCCGGCTCGATGCTGCATCCGGCAAGGTAAAAGCGCAGCGGTCAGGCTGCGCTTGGTGGCACGACAGTCAGGCTGGATCAGCCTGCGCGTTGCATCAGGATCTCTACGGCGGGCAAAGTCTTGCCTTCCAGGAACTCCAGGAAAGCGCCGCCGCCCGTCGAGATATAGCTGATTTGATCGGTAATATCGTATTTGGCAATCGCCGCCAGGGTGTCGCCGCCGCCCGCGATCGAGAAAGCTTTCGATTCGGCAATCGCCAGGGCCAGGGTCTTGGTGCCGTTGCCGAACTGGTCGAATTCGAACACGCCGACGGGGCCGTTCCACACGATGGTGCCGGCGGCGGCGATCTGACCGGCCAGCAGGGCGGCCGTTTTCGGACCGATATCGAGGATCATGTCGTCGTCTGCCACGTCAGCCACGTCCTTGACGGTGGCGGCGGCCGTCGGCGAAAACTCCTTGGCGCACACGACATCGACGGGAATCGGCACTTGCGCGCCGCGCTTGGCCATGATCTCGATGATGGCTTTCGCTTCGTCGACGAGTTCCGCTTCCACCAGCGACTTGCCCACGTTCAAGCCAACGGCTTTCATGAAGGTGTTGGCGATGCCGCCGCCGACGATCAGGTTATCGACCTTGTCGGACAGGGCTTTCAGGATGGTCAGCTTGCTCGATACTTTCGAACCAGCAACGATGGCCAGCAGCGGACGGGCCGGCGCGTGCAAGGCCTTGCCCAGCGCATCGAGTTCGGCGGCCAGCAGCGGGCCGGCGCAGGCGACAGGGGCGAACTTGGCGATGCCGTGCGTGGACGCCTCGGCGCGGTGGGCCGTGCCGAACGCGTCATTGACGTAGATATCGCACAATTTGGCCATTTTTTGCGCCAGCTCATCGCTGTTTTTCTTTTCGCCCTTGTTGACGCGCACGTTTTCCAGCAGGACCACTTGGCCGGCAGCCAGGTTGTCCAGGCCGGCGCCATCGATCCAGTTTTGTTTCAGTGCAACTTCCTGGCCCAGCAGCTCGGACAGGCGCGCCGCCACGGGCGCCAGGCTGTCGGCAGGCTTGAACTCGCCTTCCGTCGGACGGCCCAGGTGCGACGTCACCATGACGGCGGCGCCAGCGTCGAGGGCGGCGCGGATGGCCGGCACCGAAGCGCGGATGCGCGTATCTTCGGTGATCTTGCCACTGTCATCTTGCGGGACGTTCAGGTCGGCGCGGATGAATACGCGCTTGCCTTGCAGTGCATTTTGGGCGATCAAATCTTGCAGACGGATGAAGTTGAGAACAGCTGACATGGCGATCCAGATGACGAGTGGAAGGAAGTGCGCTATTTTACCGCAATGACCAGCGCAAATCGCCGATTTGTCCTGCTTTACTGAAAAACGTGCAACAGTCGCAAGCCCGTGAAAACCAGCATGCCGAAGACGATGGTTTGCAGCATATTGCGGCGGACCACAAAAAAGACCGTGGCGGCAATACCAGCCAGGAGTTTCAAATTCGATAATTCGAAGTGCAGTTGCTGGCCTTCCATCAGCATGTCGGGCGCGATGATGGCCGCCAGCGCGCAGGCCGGCGCATAGCGCAGCATCTCGCCCACGCGGCGCGGAATGGTGATGTGATGGCCGACCAGCCAGAAGGTGCTGCGCGTGGCGGCCGTGGCCACCACCAGCACGGCGATGGCGATCCACACGTCGGCCCTGCCCCAGTCTATACCGTCAAACATGGCGTTTTGTCCACTTTTCTGTCAATTCTTCCACGGCCATGGCGCTGACCATGCCCGCCACCACGGCCACCAGCAAACCCAGCTTGTATGGCAGGCCAAAGGCCAGCACGGCCACCGTGCCCGCCACCAGCACGCCGCACAGGGCGGCGCGGCCGAGGATCAGCGGTATCGTCACGCACAGGATGGCCAGCGTGCCCGCAAAACCCAGTCCCCATTCGGCCGGCACGACGGCGCCCAGCACGATGCCGATGAAGGAACCGGTTTGCCAGGCCAGCCAGTTGGGGTAGATCAAGCCTTTCAGGAAAGGCAGCTTGGCCGGGTCCGGCGTTTCATGCGGGTAACGCTGCAGGAACAGGCCCACGGTGATGTCGCCCGCCACATAGCCGAGCGCAAAGCGCTGGCGCCAGGGCAGATGGGCAAAATGGGGGGCCAGCAGCACGGAAAAGATGACAAAGCGCAAATTGACGACGAGGGCCGTGGCGAAGATCACCCACACGGGCGCCTGCGCGGCCAGCAGGGGCAGGGACGCGAGCTGGGCCGAGCCGGCAAAGACAAACAGGGTCATGGCCCCCGCCTGCGCCACCGTCAGGCCGCTTTTCACCATGGCCACGCCCACCACCATGCCCCAGGCGGCGATGCCCAGCAGGCTGGGCGCGCCCAGTTTCAGGCCGGCGCGCCAGGCGTCCTTCAGCAAGGCATCGTCCTTGTCGGCCAGCACGGCGCTCACGCGGCGCTCCGGCAAGCTGGGTGTGGTAATTGCACAACAATGGTGCATGGCGACAAGGGCGGCAACGGTGATACCGGCAAGGCAAATCCAGTCAGTGTGGCTGTAACGCTGCCGCTGCGACGCAAAAAACGCGCCGCAACCGCAAATGATCGAGCCGTCATTTTAGCCATGATTTTTGCTGTCTGCCTGAATCCGTTAAAATCGTGCTTTTGGCAGCAGCCGACTTCCTTCCATACAGCCTCACGGAGCATGACAAGATGACAAAAACCACCCAGCCAGCGGTCGAACTCGACGGTAAAGACTTGCCAGCACACTGCCCTAACCCGGCCATGCCGCTGTGGTCGTCGCATCCGCGCGTGTTTCTGGAATTTAACAAAGACGGCATCGCCAAGTGCCCGTACTGCGGCACGGCCTACACGCTGAAGGAAGGCGCCAGCGCCGGCCACCATTAACCTGCCCAGCGGCGCGCCCCCAGCGCGCCGTTTTTATTTGCACCAGCCCGGAGTCGTCATGAAACGTCTGAAAGAACTCAATGGCAGCGCCGCCGAAGTCGAAGCGGCGTTCTACGATGCCTTGCACCGCGCCGACCTCGAAGCGCTGATGGCGCTGTGGGCCGACGACGAGGAAATCGTCTGCATCCACCCGGGCGGCGCGCGCCTGATCGGCCATGCCGCCATCCGCGCTTCGTGGGAAACCATCCTGGCGGGCGGCGGCCTGCACATCGTGCCCGCGCAGCTGCATGAAACGCACAACCTGATGAGCTCCGTGCATACGGTCATCGAAGGCGTCACCAGCGAAGATGGCGCTCCCGCGCACCTGCTGGCGACGAATGTGTACGTGAAAAGCCCGCGCGGCTGGCGCATCGTGCTGCACCACGCGTCCATCGCTCCCGGCGGCGCGCCGGCCGACAGCACGGGGACGCAGATCCTGCACTGATGCCTTTGTCTCTTTCCTACACCGCCCCATTCTGGCTGCCCGGCGGCCACGCGCAGACGATTTATCCCGCCGTGTGCCTCGCCAAGCCGGCCGTGGCCTTCCGCCGCGAACGCTGGCAAGCGCCCGATGGCGACTTCGTCGACGTCGACCTGGTCGACGGCCAGCCGGGCCAGCCCTTCGTGCTGCTGTTCCACGGCCTGGAAGGCTCGTCAGGCAGCCATTACGCGCGCGCCCTGATGGCCGAGGTGGCCGCGCGCGGCTGGTCCGGCGCCGTGCCGCATTTCCGCGGCTGCTCGGGCGAAGCCAACCTGGCCCCCCGTTTTTACCATTCGGGCGATGCGCAGGAAGTGGACTGGATCGTGCGGCGCCTGCGTCCGCGCGCCACGGGAAAATTCTACGCGGCCGGCGTCTCGCTGGGCGGCAACGCCCTGCTGTGCTGGCTGGGCCAGTCGCAGCACCAGGCCGATTTCATCGATGCGGCCGCGGCCGTGTCGGCCCCGCTGGACCTGGCGCAAGGGGGCAAGGCCTTGTCTTCGGGCGCCAACCGGCTGTACACACGCATGTTCCTGAACACCTTGAAACCCAAATGCCTGGCCAAGCTGGAACAGTTTCCCGGCCTGTTTGCGCGCGAGGCCATGCTGGCCGCGCGCGACTTGCACGCCTTCGACAATGTCGTCACGGCGCCCCTGCACGGCTACCGCGACGCCGACGATTACTGGCACCGCGCCAGCGCCAAGCACGTCCTGCGCGACATCACCGTGCCGACCCTGGTATTGAATGCGCAGAACGATCCCTTCCTGCCCGGGCGCTTCCTGCCGCGCAGCGCCGCGCCGACGGTCACGCTCGAGTATCCGCGCCACGGCGGCCACGTCGGCTTTGCGGCAGGTAAGTTGCCGGGCAGCACACGCTGGCTGCCGCAGCGCCTGATCCATTTTTTTGAAGGCGGCAACACGGCGCCATCGGCACTGCAAAGCTGTCACGCTGGCAGTTCACAAACGCACACGGAAAACGCTACACATGGATGAACTCGTCAAACAGGCCCTGGCCAAATGGCCGAACGTACCGCACTGCTACGGCTGGCTGGGCCTGGACGCGCGCGGCCACTGGCGCATGCGCGACCAGCATGCGCAACAGCAACAACTGCCTGGCGACAAGATTGCCCACGAAGCCCTGCTGGGATTTATCAACCGCAATTACGGCCATGACGAACGCGGCTGCTGGTTCTTCCAGAACGGCCCGCAGCGCGTGTATGTAAATCTGGAAGCGACACCCTACATCGCCCGCAGCGACCCGCGGCACGGTTTTGTCTTACAGACGGGCGCGGCGCTGGAACAGATCGAGCAGGTGTATTGGTGCGACAATGGCGTCTTGATCTTGCGCGACGATCATATCGTGGCGCAGGTCGATGACCGCGACATGGCGCAAGTGCTGGACGCCCTGCACGTCGATGGCCAGGTGGCCAGCGACGATGCCTTGCTGGCGTGGCTGGAAGAGCGCCGGGGCAAGCTGACCCTATTGCATGACGGCAAGGAAATCGCCGTGCAGCCGCTGCGCTACGACGCCGTGCCGCAAACCTTCGACTTCCAGCCGATGCCGCAAGCCGAATAAGGCTTATCCCTTCTGCTCCTTGATCTGCTCGCGGCGCTTTTCCTGCAATTCGCGTTCGCGCGCATCGATCACGGCCTGGTCATAAAAGGTCGCGTCCGTGGACTTGCGGGCGATCGTCAGCTGGTCCAGCGCGGCCATGGTGGCGCCCTGCAGCACATACGATTCGGCCAGCGCCATGTGCTGCAAGGTCATCTTGCCCTGGTCCGCATAGGCTTTCGCCAGTAAATCATACAGTTCCGGCTCTTCCTTGTAGAGCTGCACCTGGTCGCGCAGGTACAGCGTCGCCTGGCCAAGCTTCTTGTCCGCGATCAATGCTTCCGCATACTGGCGGGCAATGCCGCGCGACAGGGGAAACTGCTGGCGCGCCGCATCGGCCGCCTTCAAGGCCTGCGACGCCACCTCCGGCTTTTGCTCCGGCATCAGCAGCACTTCCAGCGCCATGGCCGCCAGCAGGGAATTCGGCCCCTGCGTGCCGCCCGAGGTAAACACGTTGGGTCCGGCCGGCTGGTGCAAAGCCGCGTTGGCCGCATCGAGTTCCTTCTGCGCCTCGACCGGCTTGCCCTGCTTGACGGCGACAAACGACAAACCGTAATGGGCGGCCGTCACCTGGAAGCGGCTTTGCTGTTCCAGCTGCGTCTTGAAGACGGCTTTCGCATTCAACAGGCCCTGCACGCTTTCATCCTGCAGCACGCGGGCGCGGGCGCGGGCCAGGTGGAAATTCAGGCTGTCCGGGCGCTGCTTGTACGGCTGCTCGCGGATGCGCGCCTGGATGTCGGCGATGCGCTCCGTCGTCAGCGGGTGGGTCTGCAGATAGGCGGGCATCAGGTCGCTGTACGAGCGGCTGGCCGCCTGCATGCGGCCGAAGAAGGCCACCATGCCGGTGGTGTCGAAACCGGCTTCGCCCATGATCTGGAAACCGATGCGGTCGGCCTCGCGCTCGGCGTCGCGGCCGAAATTGAGCTGGCGCTGGATGGCCAGGCCCTGGCCGGCCGCAAACACGCCCATGGCCACGTCGCCGCCCGCGCGCGAGGCGAGCGCCGCCAGCAGTATGGCCGCCAGCGGCATCAAGGCGTCCTGGCGCTGCTGGCCCAGCATGCGCGCGATATGGCGCTGCGCCACGTGGCCGATCTCGTGCGACAGGACGGACGCCAGTTCCGCCTCCGTTTGCGCCGCCAGCAGCAAGGCCGAGTGGACGGCGATGAAGCCGCCGGGCAAGGCGAATGCATTCAATTGCGGGTCGCGCACGGCAAAGAAGAAATAATCGTAGTTCGTTTCGCCGCGCACGCTGGGGCGCGCCGCCACGAGGGCGTTGCCGAAGGTATTGAGGTATTCGAGCAGGGGCGCATCATCGAGATAATCGCGGTCGCCGCGCAAGCCGCGCATGATTTCCTCGCCGATCTTGCGCTCCATCGCTGGCGACAGGTCTTCGCGCGCCGTATCGCCCAGGTTCGGCAGGTTCGGCGCCGGCGGCACGGCCGGCGGCGTCCAGCTGGAGGCCGGCTTGGCGGCTGGCGCCGCAGGGGCGGACGTATAGGTTTGCGCCAGCGCAAACGGCGCAGCCAGGCACAGCGCCGCCAGCGCGGCGACACGCCAGCGCCTGCGCGGCCATGCCGCACCGGCATTTTGAAGTACGATCGGAAGAGGAGTTTTTGAATTCACGGGTGCTATCATACCTTGTTAGCGGCGCCGTTTCCGCGCGACAGGCATGCGATATGCTTGTGGCACGGCTTTGCATTCCGGCATGCCGCACCCTCATTTCCCGACCCTATTTTGACGCCATGACAACAGCAGACAAGCAAGCCCCCGCCGGGAAACTGACCCATTTCGACGCCACGGGCCAGGCCCATATGGTCGACGTGGGCAGCAAGGAAGACACGCGCCGCAGCGCCGTGGCCGCCGGCACCATCCGCATGCAGCCCGCCACCCTGGCATTGATCATTTCCGGCAATGCGAAAAAAGGCGACGTGCTGGGCATCGCCCGCATCGCCGCCATCATGGGCGCCAAGCGCACCAGCGACCTGATTCCCCTGTGCCACCCGCTGGCGCTCACGCGCGTCACCGTCGACTTCGAAGTCGATGCCGCGGCCAACAGCGTGCACTGCCGCGCCCAGGTCGACACGACGGGCAAGACGGGCGTGGAAATGGAAGCGCTCACGTCCGTCCAGATCGGCTTGCTGACGATCTACGACATGTGCAAGGCCGTCGACCGGGGCATGGTCATGACGAACGTGCGCGTGCTGGAAAAGCATGGCGGCAAGTCGGGCGATTGGCACGCCGAGGTGTAACTATGCTGTCCGGCGCGCCAGCGGACCTCGGACGCGGCGCACGTCGCGCAGCAGCCACGCGGCGCACGCCAGGCACAGCCCGAGGATGGCCATCGACAGGGGCAGGTGGAACTGTTCCAGTCCCGCCAGCGCAAAGCCGGCGTGAATGAGAAAGGTGCCCGCGCCCAGCGCGGCGCACACTGCCGCATAGCGGGGGGCCAGCCGGGTCTCCAGCAGCACATGCCGGTAGCCGGCCAGCACCAGGGCAATCGCCGCCAGATTGAATATCAGGAAACCCTGTATGCCGCCCGGCACATGAAACATTTCCCATTCGCGCCAGTAAGCCGCATCGACCTGATGCAGGATCAATGACAACATCGTCCAGAAATAGCTGCGTGCCATAAGGTTTATATTCGTTAATATTGACGCAATTGTAAATCCTATACCGCCTACCGTCACGCACGGCATTTTTTGATAGCAATATCAATTTCATTGATCTACATGCTTTTTCATCAAGAAATCATGCATACTGCTATCCGACAACATTGAGATGAGCATCGCATGACAAGCAACAAGCCCGCCGCCGAAAGCAAGCTCCAGGACTTTGAATTCGAGGCGATGAATCTGCAGGTCGGCGGACGCATCCAGTTCATCACGCACCGCACCATCAAACCCATCCAGCACTTCTCGACCCTCATCGGCTATATGAAGGATGAGTATCTGATCGTCAAGATCCCGCTGGAAAATGGCGCGTCCATCGTGCTCAACGAGGGCGACAAGCTGACCATCCGCGTGTTTTCCGGCGTCACCGTCTGTTCGTTCGCCTGCAGCGTGCTGCGCATCTTTGGCCGCCCGCTCAATTATGTGCACCTGAGCTTTCCCGACGCCATCCAGGGCACCAGCCTGCGCACGGCCATGCGCGTGAAGGTGGACATTCCGGCGCAGCTGAGCTACCGCGACGTGGCGGCCGTGCCCGTGTTCATCGTCAACCTCAGCGTCTCGGGCGCGCTGATCGAGGCGCCCGCCATGCTCACGCCGGACGACGAGGGCGTGGCGCTCAGCTTTACCCTGCTGGTGCAGCCGAACAAGCACCAGATGCGCGTCAATACGCGCGCGCGCATCCAGAACGTCAGCGTGGGCAAGCCCTCGAACGGCAATGGCGCCGACACAGCGGAAATCTATACGTATGGCGTGCAATTCATCGACCTGGAACCGACCCACTACACCCTGCTGCAAAACCTTACCTATGAAGCGCTGATCGCGGACCGGCAAAAGATCGTCTGACGCCGCACGGACGGACTCACTCGGTCGCCGCCGGCGCCTGCGGCGGAGGATTGTTCTTCAGGAGGGCCTCGACCGCCGCGGCATTCGTGACGGTGGTGCTGTTGAGCCAGCTCAAGCTGCTGCTGCCCGGCTGCAAGCTCATCTTCACCACCTTGCCTGCCATGCCCTTGCCCAGGTCGGCCGCCAGGGTCAGCACGATATCGCCCTTGTCCACCTTGGCGCTGGCCACTTCGCGCGTCGCCGTAAAGGCGGGGATGGGGCCGGGAACGCTCTCGGTGGGCGTGCTGCAGGCGGCCGCCTCGCCCCCATTTTCCTGCACGCACAGGGCCACAGCCGTCTTCAGGGGCGCAGCCGCGGACAGCACGTTGCTGACCTTGGCCCGCATCGTGTAGTCGCCATATTGAGGAATGGCCACGGCCGCCAGGATGCCGGCGATGGCCACCACGATCATCAGTTCTATCAGGGTAAATCCGCTCTGCGCGCGCATCGTCTCCTCCCAAGGTGCTTTGCTCACGCCAGCCATGGTGCAAGCGCCATGCCAGCGGCGCGCCCGGGCAGCGGCGGCACGAGTGGAAAGAAAAGCGACACTTTTGGGCAGGCTCGGACGGGCGCCGTCGGCCCAGGCCGGGAATCGCCATGTCGTGCGAGCACCGTGTCGTGCGGACGAAAAAAAAGGAGCCGAAGCTCCTTTTTTGTGCTGCATCAATACCGAGCTGAAATTACAGCATGGCTTTCAGCAGACGCGCCATTTCCGACGGGTTTTTGGTCACGGTGATGCCGCAAGCTTCCATGATTTCCAGCTTGGCTTGTGCCGTGTCGGCGCCGCCCGAGATCAGCGCGCCGGCGTGGCCCATGCGCTTGCCTGGAGGAGCCGTTACGCCAGCGATGAAGCCGACGACCGGTTTTTTCATGTTGTCCTTGATCCAGTACGCCGCGTTGGCTTCGTCCGGACCGCCGATTTCGCCGATCATGATGACCGCGTCGGTATCTGGATCGTCATTGAACATCTTCATGATGTCGATGTGCTTCAGACCGTTGATCGGGTCGCCGCCGATGCCGACTGCCGACGATTGGCCCAGGCCCAGTGCGGTCAGCTGACCCACTGCTTCATAGGTCAGGGTGCCCGAACGCGAAACGACGCCGATACGGCCCTTCTTGTGGATGTGACCTGGCATGATGCCGATCTTGATTTCGTCCGGGGTGATCAGACCTGGGCAGTTAGGGCCCAGCAGCAAGGTCTTGCTGCCGGCTTTAGCCATGCGGTCTTTCAGGACCATCATGTCACGCACAGGAATGCCTTCGGTAATGCAAATGGCCAGATCCATTTCAGCTTCGACAGCTTCCCAGATCGCCGCTGCCGCGCCTGCTGGCGGCACGTAGATCACGGAAACGTTGGCGCCGGTTTCTTTTTTCGCTTCGGTGACGTTAGCGAAAATAGGAATGCCTTCGAAATCTTCGCCGGCTTTCTTCGGGTTCACGCCTGCCACGAAGGCGGCTTTGCCGTTCGCGTAGTCGCGGCAACCGCGGGTGTGGAACTGACCGGTCTTGCCGGTGATCCCTTGAGTAACGACTTTGGTATCTTTATTGATCAGAATGGACATGTTGATTCCTTAATTAAGCTTGACCGGCAGCAGCGGCAACGACGCTCTTGGCTGCATCTTCCATGGTGTCGGCTGCGATGATAGGCAGACCGGAATCGGCCAGCATCTTCTTGCCCAGGTCTTCGTTGGTGCCCTTCATGCGCACGACCAGCGGTACGTTCAGCGAGACGGCTTTCACCGCGGCGATGACGCCTTCGGCGATCACGTCGCAACGCATGATGCCGCCGAAAATGTTCACCAGGATGGCTTTCAGGCCTGGGTTTTTCAGCATGATCTTGAACGCTTCGGTCACTTTTTCTGCCGTGGCGCCGCCGCCGACGTCCAGGAAGTTGGCTGGCTCGCCGCCGAACAGTTTAATCGTGTCCATGGTGGCCATGGCCAGGCCGGCGCCGTTCACCAGGCAACCGATGTTGCCGTCGAGCGAGATGTAGGCCAGGTCGAATTTCGACGCTTCGATTTCAGCTGGATCTTCTTCGTCCAGGTCGCGCAGGGCGACGATTTCCGGATGACGGAACAGGGCGTTCGGGTCAAAGTTGAACTTGGCGTCCAGGGCGATGACCTTGCCGCTGCCGGTGACGATCAGCGGGTTGATTTCGGCCAGCGAGCAGTCGGTTTCCCAGTACGCTTTGTACAGGCCTTGCAGGTTGACGCGTGCATCGACGATGGAACCGGCAGGCACGCCGATTTTGGTCGCAATGTCGTCTGCCTGGGCATCGGTCAGGCCGACGCCTGGATCGATGGTGACGTGGTGGATCTTCTCAGGGTGGCTCTCGGCCACTTCTTCGATGTCCATGCCGCCTTCGGACGATGCCATCAGGACGATTTTCTGGGTGACGCGGTCGGTGACCAGCGAAACGTACAGTTCTTGCTTGATGTCGGCGCCTTCTTCCACCAGCAGGCGGTTGACTTTCTGGCCTTCGGCGCTGGTCTGGTGCGTGATCAGCTGCATGCCCATGATCTGGTCAGCGTATTCCTTGACCTGTTCCATCGATTTTGCCACTTTCACGCCGCCGCCCTTGCCGCGGCCACCTGCGTGGATCTGCGCCTTGACGACCCACACCGGGCCGCCCAGGGTTTCCGCAGCCTTGACGGCTTCTTCGACGGACATGCACGGAATACCGCGTGGTACCGTCACTCCGTGCTGCCGGAGGATTTCTTTGGCTTGATACTCATGGATTTTCATGCTGGCTTCCCTTCTGATACTGATTTGTAAAAATACGGTTAGTGGTGCAAAAAAAACAGGAAAGCGCCGGGGTCACGCTTTGGCTACCCAGCGCGGGTAATACTGTGCAACCGCCCCGCCATCGGTGCGCAGGGCATGACATTTGTCGAGTTGAAACGGCTTTTCATGCGGCAAATCAGCATTCGCGCCGTCGCGGGTCGACCAGACATCGCCGGCAAATGCCTGAACCGTCGCAGTCGGCAAGACTTGCGCCAGTTCGGTCAAATGGGTACAGCCAGCGATTCCCGCCAGGCGCTGTTTCAAGTCGCGGCGGAAATTCTTCAATAAATTCAGACCGATCAGCGCCCTGTAAGCGGGGCCGATGGTATCGCAAAAACCGGGATAAGGCACGGCATCGGAAGCAGCTTCGGCCTCGACGATGTTCAGTGCGTGATCGACGGTAATGCGCAAGTGGAGGTCATGCAGGGGAGTGCCAGCGGGGCGTGGGCCGGAGGCCAGGGCCGCGTCATAGCTTTTGATGTCGGTGATACGGGCGTCAATATCCCACAGGCCGTCGTCGCGCATATACGCTTGGACGTCGATAACGCGGGAGTGCCGTAGGGCGCGCCGGGATACGGGAGTTGACAGGGGCATAAGACCGATGCCGCTTGCGCGGCCAAAATTTAGTAAGCAGCCATGTGCATAAAGCACGCTGTTCGCAGCTTCTACGAACAGCAACCGCACCTGCGGCGCCGCAAAAACCCTAAAAGTGTAGCACATTGCGCGCAGGTTGCGCCGCAACATAATTTTTCATTGCATCGTTAAAAACATTTCAAATTATAAATACAATGCAGTGATTTTCGCAAAGTCATTTGATTTGTGAATGATTGATATCATAAAAATCATGCTTCGCATGGCGCCCCGTCCGGGCAGTTGGGCACGGCCTCTTCAGCCACGCCCAGCGCCAGCAGTATCGGCAGCACGCCCACGCCGAAGCTGCGCGCATGGATGGTGATTTCCGCCAGATTCTCGTCTTCGCCCGACAGCAATATGCCGTCGCGTACCATGGCCTGCTGCAAGCGACGCAATACCGGCCATGCAAATGCCGCCCATGCCTGCGCCGTCTGCTGCCCCTCCTGGCGGGCCAGCAGGAATAACTGTTGCAGATGCAACACACCTATGCCGCCGCCTGTCACCGGACTGGCCAACGCTGCCAGGTCGGTGCGGCCCAGTGCCTTTTGCAGCAGATGCCGGTTCAGCCTTGCCGTGGCCGGCCGCGCCAGTGCAATCGCCGCGTCCTCCTGCACCTGCACGATGCATGATTTATGGCACAGGACCAATATCATTTGCAGCAGAGCGCCAAGGTCGATGCCATTGCCGCGCAGGTCACCTTCGAGTCCGCCGATGCTGTGTGGCTCGTAATCACCGAACACGTCGAGCAGCGCGCCATAGGCAAGCGGATCGAGATCGGCCTCGCCCAGGGCACCGCTGGCCTTCATGCTGATCTGTTCCCTGGACGCGACCAGCATGAAACGCAGCGCGCGCAGGGCCGTGCCCTGTTCGTGGGCATTGAGCCTGCGCCCGCCCTTGACCCAGTAATCCTGCCGAAACTGGCGATTGAGCATGAAATCGCCCGTGGTTTCACGGAAACTGGCATCGGGAATACGCACCAGGAAGTCCAGTTGTTCCGGTGTCAAATTCAAGGGTAGGACGTGATCGACGTAGGCCGCCGAACCGGCAAACTCCAGCTTGGCGGCGCGCAATACGGGATCGATGACGGCAAATGAAGCGGGTTGCCAGTAATGATTGAAAAATTCGTGGGCCACGTAGTTCGCGTCCATCTCGCCGATCTGTTGCATGCGGACGGCGATACTGGGATTGACCTGCAAATAGCGTGGCTTGGTCTCCAGCATGCCTTTGACGAACGACAAGGCACTGCCGACGCGTGACAGCAGATCCTGTCCCGGCGCGCTCAGCACACGGCTGTGCTGTTCCATCAGGTCGCGGATGGGCGCCATTGCCGCCCAGCCCGCTTGAGTGTTGTAACTGATATACAGCACGCCACCGGGCTTGAGTTTGCGCGCCAGGAAATCGACGATACATGCCTGGTTTTCCGGTGAAATCCAGCTCCAGATGCCGTGCTGGGCAATAAAATCGAAGTCGGGCAAGTCGGTGCGGGCGCAAAATTGCTGGAACGAGTCGTCCGACAGCACCGCGCCGTTCCCCGACACCTGGGCCAATTCCTGCGCAAACGCTGTCTGGGCGGGACTGAAGTCCGTGCCATACCAGCGCGTGGTCCCCGCTGCCGCATGGATATTGACGCTCATGCCCTGGCCAAAGCCCAGCTCGCATGCGGTGCCGACCTTCGGCGGCTGGATGCCCCAGCTCAACAGCAACAGCTGCGTACGCAAGGGGTTCAATTCCGTGTAATAGCCGTAGGTATATTCGGTTTCAGCCGTGTAGCCATCATGCCAGTTGCGCATCAGGTGTCCCGTGTATTGAGTATAAGCTGGGACGCAACATGCGCAGCAGCAGTTGGGCAGAATAACTGATCCTTGCTGTCAAGCTAACAAATATTACTCATCCTCCGGCTCCAGCCCCTTCAGGGCCACCTGCACGGCGCGCTGCGAAAAGCCGCGCTGCATCAGGAAACGCATCTGTTTGTTGCGCTGTTCGGCATCCTGCGCCACTTGTCCGAATTTACGGCGCCACACCTCGCAGGCGCGCGCAACCTCCCCTTCGGCCAGGCCCGCCTTGAGTTCCTGCAGCGCTTCGCCGCCTATGCCATGGCTTTGCAGTTCCGCCATGATGCGGCTATTGCCGAAACGGGCCGAGCGGCGGTGGATCAGCGACTCGGAAAAGCGCTCCTGCGACAGCCAGTTGGCCTTTTCTAGGCTGTCGAGCAAGGCTTCCACGTCGTCGCCCTCCTGCGCATGCCGCTGCAGCTTGCGCCGCAATTCCATGCGGCTGTGTTCACGCATCGACAAAAAGCGTAGCGCCCTGCCCTTCAGACTTAGTTGTACTGCGGCCATACACCCACCTTGTCTTTCATTCCACGATCACATCACCCAAACACAATCGCCGCCCGGCGCAACAGCGCGGGACGGCGATCATGGTCACACCTTGCAGCAAGCCATGCGTAGGTCGGATTAGGCCCCTTGGGCCGTAATCCGACAACATTGTTGACGTCTGTGGTGTTGTCGGATTACGCGCGGCTTTGCCGCGCTAATCCGACCTACTCTGCCTTGGCTTCCGCAGCCTTGGCAGCCTTGTCGGCGGCCTTATCCGCTTTTTCCGGCTTTTCAGCAGCCAGCGGCGGCAGTTCGCGCACGCCCAGCGAAGCGCGGACCTTGTTTTCGATTTCGCGCGCCAGCGCCGGACGCTCTTGCAGGAAGGCGCGGGCGTTGTCCTTGCCCTGGCCGATGCGTTCGCCGTTGTAGCTGTACCACGAACCGGATTTTTCCACGATCTTGGCATCCGAACCCAGGTCCAGGATTTCGCCTTCGCGCGAGGTGCCGGCGCCGTACAGGATGTCGAAGTGCGCTTCCTTGAACGGCGGCGCGATCTTGTTCTTGACGACCTTGACCTTGGTTTCGTTGCCGATCACTTCATCGCCGGACTTGATCGAGCCGGTGCGGCGGATGTCCAGGCGCACGGAAGCGTAGAATTTCAGGGCATTGCCGCCCGTGGTCGTTTCCGGGCTGCCGAACATCACGCCGATCTTCATGCGGATCTGGTTGATGAAGATGACCAGGGTATTCGTGCGGTTGATGGAACCGGTCAGCTTGCGCAGCGCTTGCGACATCAGGCGGGCTTGCAGGCCCGGCAGGGAGTCGCCCATGTCGCCTTCGATCTCGGCGCGTGGGGTCAGTGCGGCCACGGAGTCGATGACGACGAGGTCGACACTGCCCGAACGCACGAGGGCGTCGCAGATTTCCAGCGCCTGCTCGCCCGTGTCCGGTTGCGAGATCAGCAATTCGTGCAGGTTCACGCCCAGCTTTTGCGCGTAACCGACGTCGAGCGCGTGCTCGGCATCGATAAAGGCGCAGGTGCCGCCCAGTTTTTGCATTTCAGCAATGGTTTGCAGGGTCAGCGTGGTTTTACCCGACGATTCCGGACCGTAGATTTCCACCACGCGGCCGCGCGGCAAGCCGCCCACGCCCAGCGCGATATCGAGGCCGAGCGAACCGGTCGACACGACTTGCACTTCTTCGATCGGTGCGCTGGCATCCATGCGCATGACCGAACCTTTGCCAAACTGCTTCTCGATCTGCGCCAGTGCGGCGGCCAGCGCCTTGGCTTTTTCCGATGCGGGTACTACAGCTTTTTTATCGTCCATATGTTCTTTCAGCCGTTCTACAGTTGCGGATTGACTGGAATCCTGCAGCCTGCGATGGCGCCAGTGGGTTAAATTCTTTACACAGACAGTACTGTATAAAAAAACAGTGATCAATGCAAGCGGAACGTGGATTTGTTTTGAAACAGATCAATACAACCCTGTTTTTCACAAAAACTCGCCACCTTGCGCAAAATGAAACACAATACAAGCTTCTATGCCGCGAGCCGAGGAAGTCTCACCATGCGTATTTTACTTGCCGAAGATGACAGCGTCCTGGCCGATGGCCTGACCCGTTCGCTGCGCCAGTCGGGCTATGCCATCGACTGCGTCAAAAACGGGCAGGAGGCCGATACGGCCCTGTCCACCCAGGAATTCGACTTGCTGATCCTCGACCTGGGCTTGCCGAAAATGTCCGGGCTGGAAGTGCTGCGCCGCCTGCGCGCGCGCGCCTCGCTGCTGCCCGTGCTGATCCTGACGGCCGCCGATTCCATCGAGCAACGTGTAAATGGCCTCGACCTCGGCGCCGACGATTATATGGCCAAGCCGTTCGCCCTGTCGGAACTGGAGGCAAGAGTGCGCGCCCTGACGCGCCGCGGCGCCGGCGGCGGCGCCACCATCATCAAGCACGGGCCGCTCAGCTATGACCAGGTGGGCCGCAGCGCCTACATCAACGACCAGATGCTCGACCTGTCGGCGCGCGAACTGGGCTTGCTGGAAATCCTGCTGGGCCGCACGGGCCGCCTCGTCTCCAAGGAACAATTGGTCGACCACCTGTGCGAATGGGGCGAGGAAGTATCGAACAACGCCATCGAAGTGTATGTCCACCGCTTGCGCAAGAAGATCGAAGTGGGCGGCGTGCGCATCGCCACCGTGCGGGGCCTCGGTTACTGCCTGGAAAAATTCTCGGAGGCGCGCCTGCACGCCGAGACGGCTGAGGCGGGCAACGCGGGCACTCCCGCCAACACGCCCGCCAGCAAGTGAAGGCGCGCGAGGCGCCTGCGGACGAGGCGGCGGAAGACGACTGGTTCGAGCCGCCCACGACGGAGCAGGATGACACCATCGAGCATTCGCTGTTCGGCGAAATCCTCGACTGGATGCTGGCGCCCCTGCTGCTGCTGTGGCCGATGAGCATCGCCATCACCTACCTGGTGGCCAAGAGCATCGCCAACCAGCCCTTCGACCATGCGCTGGAAGACAGCGTCACCGTGCTGACGCAGCAGGTAAAACAGGCCGATGGCCAATTGCAGCGCCGCCCGCCGGAAAATTCTGGCGGCAAGCAGGGCCGCGATTTCCTGCGCGGCGACGACGTCGACACCCTGTATTACCTGGTGGTGGGGCCGCGCGGCGAATACCTCGACGGCGACCGCGACCTGCCGCCGCCGCAGGACCCCGACAAATACCGCAGCGGCACGGTGCTGTTCCGCAACGACACCATCCACGGCACGCCCGTGCGCGTGGCGTTCACGTATCTCGACATGCCGTCCAGCACCGACGACGACCCGCGCCGCGCGCTGGTGCAGGTGGCCGAGACACTGGAAAAGCGCGCCCAGCTGGCCAATGAAATCATCAAGGGCGTGATTTTGCCGCAGTTCATCATCCTGCCCGTCATCCTCGCCCTCGTCTGGTTTGCCCTGGCGCGCGGCCTGTCGCCGCTGGCGCAGCTGCAGGAGCGCATCCGCGCGCGGCCGCCCGACGACCTGTCGCCCATCGAATCGGGCCAGGTGCCCGAGGAAATCACGCCGCTGGTCGGTTCGCTCAACGAGATGCTGGCGCGGCTGTCGTTGTCGATCGACATGCAGAAGCGCTTCATCGCCGATGCGGCGCACCAGATGAAAACGCCGCTGGCAGGCATGCGCATGCAGTCGGAGCTGGCCTTGCGCCAGACGGACCACGACGAAATCCACCGTTCGCTGCTGCAGCTGGCCAAGAGTTCCGAAGCGGCCACGCGGCTGGTGAACCAGCTGCTGGCCCTGGCGCGCGCGGAAAACCAGCCGCAGGCGGGCACGGCATTCGAACCGATCGAACTGAGCGAGCTGGCGCGCGGCGTGGTGCAGGACTGGGTGCAAGCCTCGTTTGCCCAGCATATCGACCTGGGCTTCGAGCAGCCCGGGTATTCGATCATGATTTCCGGCAACGCCATCATGCTGCGCGAACTGCTGAGCAACCTGATCGACAATGCCCTGCGCTACACGCCGGCCGGCGGCAGCGTGACCGTGCGCGTGCGCAGCACCCTGGAACTGGCCATCCTGGAAGTCGAGGATACGGGCCCCGGCATTGCACCGGCCGAGCGTACCCACGTCTTCGAGCGTTTTTACCGCATTCTGGGCAGCAATGTCGACGGCAGCGGCCTGGGCCTGGCCATCGTGCGCGAGATTGCCCAGCAGCACGGCGCCGAAGTCGACATTTTTCATAATCCGCGCGCGCACTCGCCGAAGCTGCCGGGCACCTTGCTGCGCCTGAGCGTCGCCCTGCTGCTGCCGGACCCGCCCGAAGAGGATGACATCACGTATGGATAAGCCCAGCCCTCCTGCCGCGCCAGCGCGGCCATCGCAAGCGCCCAGCCCCGAGCTGCAGCAGCGCCGCGATGCCCACTGGAAAAAAACGCGGCGCCTGACGGCCATCCTCCTGAGCATCTGGCTGCTGACGGGCTTCCTGACCGTGTTTTATGCGCGCGAGCTGCTGCACCTGAACCTGTTCGGCTGGCCCCTGCCCTTCTACATGGCGGCGCAGGGCGCCTCGCTGGTGTACCTGGCCATCATCGCCTTGTATGCCTGGCGCATGCGGCGCCTGGACCGGGCTTTTCATGCCGAGGAACAGGCATGAGCGGCCAGCGCACGTTCTTTGCGCGCCTGTGCCGCTACTACCTGCTGTTTGCCGGCGGTTTCGCCGCCTTCCTGCTGGCCCTGACCGTGCTGGAACAGGAAGGCATGCCGCGCGCCTGGATCGGCTACCTGTTCATGTTCGCCACAATCAGCCTGTACGCCACCATCGGCGTCATCAGCCGCACCTCGAACGTCACCGAATACTACGTGGCGGGGCGGCGCGTGCCGGCCATGTTCAATGGCATGGCCACGGCCGCCGACTGGATCTCGGCGGCCAGCTTCATCAGCCTGGCGGGCGGCCTGTACCTGAACGGCTTCGACGGCTTGGCCTTCATCATGGGCTGGACGGGCGGCTATTGCCTGGTGGCGCTATTGATCGCGCCCTACCTGCGCCGCTTCGGCCAGTACACGATTCCCGATTTTCTCGCCGCCCGCTATGGCAGCGGCACCGACAAACGGGGCGCCAGCGTGCGCGTGGTGGCCGTGGCCGCCACCATCATCGTCTCGTTCACCTACGTGGTGGCGCAAATCTACGCCGTCGGCCTGATCGCCTCGCGCTTCACGGGCGTGGATTTTTCCGTCGGCATCTTCCTGGGCCTGGCCAGCATCCTCGTGTGCTCCTTTCTTGGCGGCATGCGCGCCATCACGTGGACGCAGGTGGCGCAATACATCATCATCCTCGTCGCCTTCCTGATTCCCGCCATGTGGCTGTCCGTCAAGCATGCGGACAATCCCGTGCCGCAAATCGCCTACGGCAAGGTGCTGCCGCAGCTGAGCGCACGCGAACACGTGCTGGAAGCGGACCCGAAAGAAAACGAAGTGCGCGCCATCTTCCGCCAGCGCGCGCAAAGCTATCAGGCGCGCGTCGACGCCTTGCCCGCGTCCTGGGAGCAAGGCCATTTGGCCGCCCAGCGCCAGCTCGATGGTTTGCGCAAGCGCAATGCCTCGCTGTTCGACATCCGCAATGCGGAACGCACCCTGATTGCCTATCCGAAAAGCCCGGAAGAAGCGCGCGTGCTGTGGCAGGCGGCGCAAGTGCACAACCAGAAGCGCGCCGAACCGATCACGCCGCATGCGCTGCCCTTTCCCGCGGCTGATCGGGCGCAATCCGACATCAAGCGCAACAATTTTCTCGCCCTCGTGTTTTGCATGATGCTGGGCACGGCCGCCCTGCCCCACATCCTGATGCGATCGTACACCACGCCCTCGGTGCATGACACGCGCGTGTCCGTGTTCTGGACCCTGTTTTTCATCCTGTTGATCTACCTCACCATTCCCGCGCTGGCCGTGCTGGTCAAGTACGATATCTATTCCGCGCTGGTGGGCACGCAATACGCGAACCTGCCCACCTGGGTGTCGTACTGGGCCAATGTGGACAAGCTCAGCCCCCTGATCAGCATCGTCGACGTGAACCGCGACGGCATCGTGCAACTGGCGGAAATTTCCATCGATGCCGACGTGCTGGTGCTGGCCACGCCCGAGATCGCCGGCCTGCCCTATGTGATTTCCGGCCTGGTGGCGGCCGGCGGCCTGGCCGCCGCCCTGTCGACGGCGGACGGCCTGCTGCTGGCCATCTCCAACGCCCTGTCGCACGATATTTATTACAAGGTGGTCGATCCCACGGCCTCGACGCAAAAGCGCGTGACGATTTCAAAATTGCTGCTGCTGGCCGTGGCCTTCATCGCCGCGTATGCCGCTTCGCAAAAGCCGGCCGACATCCTGTCCCTTGTGGGCATCGCCTTTTCGCTGGCCGCCTCGACCCTGTTCCCGCCCCTGGTGCTGGGCGTGTTCTGGAAACGCGCCAATTTCCAGGGGGCGCTGGCCGGCATGTGCACGGGCTTTGGCGTCTGCCTGTACTACATGTTGCACACAAGCACCATGCTGGGAGGCAATGCGAGCGGACAATGGTTCCATATCGCACCGATTTCCGCCGGCATCTTCGGCGTGCCGGCCGGCCTGGCCGCCGCCGTGCTGGTCAGCTGGCTGACGCCGGCGCCGGGGCGGCGCAGCACGGGGCTGGTCGACCATATCCGCGCGCCGGAATGAAGACCTAAAAAATGACGTGTAGAAACATCCTGAGAGACTGCAGCAATGTTAATCTTGTGAAAATGGTACTCAAATGACTACCACATTTCGCAACACCATATGGAGCATGGATGCGGTCCAGTCTTGCCAGTCTTCTCTGCGCTATCGGCGCCCCGCTTTGCCTGCTACTGTCTGCCGCCAGCCACGCGAACGACGACCGGGCAACCGTCACCGTCACGGCAGCCTTACCTATGGAGCAATTTTTCGAGAATGCCGCGCTAAGCGGCGCCCTGCTGTCGCCCGATGGACGCCAGCTGGCCCTGCGCGTGGTTCCCGGCGACGGACACGACCGCCTGGCCGTGCTCGACCTGGCCAGCATGCGCATGCAGCCCGCAGCCGGCTTCACCGACGCCGCGATAGGTGATTTCCTGTGGGTCAATGAGCGGCGCCTGGCCTTCCGCCTGACGGACCGTTGGCAAGGCCAGGGACGCAGCCGCTACGGTTCGGGCCTGTACGCCGTCAACAGCGATGGCAGCGCGTTTCGCCAGCTTGCCGCGCGCCAAAGTACGCAGCAGTCGAAATCCGGACGAACCTTGCTGCCACCAAATACGATCTTGATGGAAAGTATCGGCGACGAGCGCGGCACCGCCATCCATGCGCTGCAAACCGAGCATGGCGAACACGGCGCCGTGCAGGCGGCAACGCTGCTGAGCCTCGATAGCGTCAATGGCAACCATACGGAAATCGACGCCCCCGCCGGTATCGGCTACTGGTTGTATGACCAGGGCGGCCAAGCGCGCATCGCCACGGCCCAGACCCATGACCAGAACCGCGTGTACTGGCGCGATCCCGCCACGGAACAATGGCAGTTACTGGCGCAATTCGATCCGCGCAGCAACGCAAAAGACGTCTTCGAACCTGCGTTCCTGACGCCGGACGGCCACTTCTATGTCAGCGCCAGGAATGGTGGCGACAAGGCGGCGCTGTACCGTTACAACCTGCAGACAAGGCAACGCGACGCGCAGCCTGCCGTGGCCTCGCCCGATCACGATATCCGCGCCAGCATGGTGCGCAGCAATACCCGCCTGCTGGGCATCCGCTACACCACCGACACGGAAACCACCGTCTGGCTGGATGAGGACATGCAAGCCGTGCAAAAGAGTGTCGACGCCCTGCTGCCCACCACCGTCAACACCCTGAGCGTGGGCACGCGCAGCGAAACGCCCTTCGTGCTCGTAGCCAGCCGGTCGGCCACCCAGCCCGCCATCTACCATCTGTACCAGCGCGACACGGGCCTGCTCACGGTCCTGGCCAAGTCGCGTCCCGGCGTCAACGCCGCGCGCATGTCTGCAAAGCAATTGCAGCACTACACGGCGCGCGATGGCCTGCGCATCCCCGCCTGGCTGACCCTGCCCAAGGCCGGCGCAGGCAAGCCACAGGCCGCGCGGCTGCCGCTGATCGTGTTCGTGCATGACGGTCCCTGGCAACGCGGCACTTGGGGCTGGAGCGGCGAGGCGCAGTTTCTCGCCTCGCGCGGCTACGCCGTGCTGGAACCCGACTACCGCGGCAGCGAAGGCCTGGGCGACGCGCATTTCCGCGCTGGCTGGAAGCAATGGGGGCTGGCCATGCAGGACGACCTGGCCGATGGCGTACGCTGGGCCATCGCTCAAGGCTACGCCGATCCGCGCCGCGTCTGCATCGTCGGCGCCGGCTATGGCGGCTACGCGGCGCTGATGGGACTGGCCAGGGATGGCGAGCTGTACCGCTGCGGCGTGGCCCTGTCCGCAGTTGCCGATCTGGAGACCATCGCCGACGGACGCTGGCGCGTCGGCGCCAGCCTGTACGAGCGCTACGACCGCTATCCCGCCAGCAGCCTGATAGGCGAGGCCCCCCGCGATGCAGCCCAGTGGCGCGCCAGCTCGCCCCGCCATGTGGCCGCGCGCATCACACAGCCCGTGCTGCTGGCGCATGGACAGCTCGACCGTCGCGTTGCCGCCAGCGACGCAGCCAGCCTGTACCAGGCCATCCGGCAAGGCAACCCGAACGCGGAATGGCTGCGCTATGACGATGAAGGCCAGGGCTTGACACTGCCCGGCAACCGCATCGACTTCTGGCGCAAAGTCGAGCAATTCCTGGCCCGCCACAATGGCCCTCGCTAACCCTGATCCTGCTCATCCATGACCTTATCGCATTTCCTGCGCGCCGCCCTGGCGGCCGTTTTCCTCGTCGCCACGAACGCCGGCGCGCAAGCCGCGCCGCCTTTGTCGGCCTTCTTTTCGAATCCCGAATTCAGCGGCGCCCTGCTGTCGCCCGAGGCGCGCTACCTGGCCGTGAAGGTCAACGGCCCCAACCAGCGCGACCGGCTGGCCATCGTCAATCTGCTCGATAACAGCATCAAGGTCGTGGCGCAATTCAGCGATGTCGACGTGGGCGATGTCGAATGGGTCAACAACGAGCGCCTGATCCTGAACACGCGCGACCGCCAGACGGCGCCCGGCGACCTGCGTTTCGGGCCGGGCCTGTTTGCCGTCAACCGCGACGGCAGCAACTTTCGCCAGCTGGCCGCCCGCAGCGCCATGCCCGATGCCTCCTCCTCCGTCTATAAATTGCTGCCCTGGCATACCTACCTGATGGGACAACGCGGTGCGCAGGATTCCCAGGCCGTGTATGTGCGCAGCACCGTGTACAGCTCGACGGGCGAAGTCGACTATGAAGGCTTGCGGCAACTCGATACGCTGACGGGCCGCAGCACGAGCGTCAAGCCGCCAGGCAAGGTGCGCCGCTGGCTGCTCGACCAGCATGGCGAACCGCGCCTGGCCGTGACCCGGGAGCGCAATATTGAAACCATCATGTACCGGGAACCGGACGGCGGCGGATGGCGCACGCTGGCGCAGTTCGACGCCTACCTCGGCGGCCCCGATGCCTTCACCCCGCTCTCCTTCGGCCCGGACGGCACCCTGTACGTGAGCGCCCGCCTGGGCAGCGATACGCTGTCCGTGCATGCCTACGACCTGGCCAACAGCCGCATCATGCCCACGCCCATCCTCTCGCTCGACGGCTATGATTTCAGCGGCAATCTGATCGTGCGGCACGGCAAGCTGCTGGGCGTGCGTCACCTCAGCGATGCGCGCGCCACGCGCTGGTTCGATCCCGCCATGACGGCGACCCAGGCGCGCATCGACGCCCTGCTGCCAGCGACCATCAACCTGGTCTCGCTGGCGGCCCGACCCGCCACCCCCTTCATGCTGGTGACCTCGTATTCCGACCGGCAGCCGGGCAAATTCTCGCTGTTCAATAGCGACACGGGCAAGCTGAGCATCATCGGCGAGACCCAGCCGCTCATCCAGCCGGCGCAGATGAGCGAGCAGCAGCTGGTGCGCTACACGGCGCGCGATGGCCTGGCCATTCCAGCCTGGCTTACCGTGCCCGCCACGAGTTCTGGCAAGCAGCTGCCGCTGGTCGTGCTCGTGCATGGCGGCCCGTATGTGCGCGGCAGCTCCTGGCAATGGAATGCCGAAGTGCAATTTCTTGCCTCGCGAGGTTATGCCGTGCTGCAACCGGAGTTTCGCGGCAGCACAGGCTTTGGCGCCAAGCATTTTCGGGCAGGCTGGAAACAATGGGGCTTGAAGATGCAGGACGATCTCGCCGACGGCGCGCGCTGGGCGATCGCAGAGGGGATCGCCGATCCGCGTCGCATCTGCATCGCCGGCGCCAGCTATGGCGGCTATGCCGCCCTGATGGGCCTGGTCAACGATCCCGACCTGTTCCGCTGCGCCGTCGACTGGGTGGGCGTGACCGACATTAACCTGCTGTATAGCGGCCACTGGAGCTTCAAGTCCGACCTCGGCGATGACTGGAAACAGTACGGCATGCCTGAGCTGATTGGCGACCGGACGGCCAACGCGGCCCAGTTCCAGGCCACCTCGCCCATCGCCCAGGCGGCGCGCATCACCCAGCCACTGCTGCTGGCATACGGC
Source organism: Janthinobacterium sp. TND4EL3 (assembly GCF_900156175.1). Classification (GTDB taxonomy): domain Bacteria; phylum Pseudomonadota; class Gammaproteobacteria; order Burkholderiales; family Burkholderiaceae_D; genus Janthinobacterium. The sequence goes on along the minus strand of NZ_FTMV01000002.1, from coordinate 133,063 downwards.
GCCGCCGACCAGCGGGTGCCGTTGTACCACGGCAAGCAATTTTATGCGGCCGTCACACAGCACAACCGCGATGTCGAATGGGTGGTCTACGACGAGGAAGGCCATGGCTGGACGCTGCCGAAGAACCGCATCGACTTCTGGGGCCGGGTGGAGAAATTCCTCGACAGAAATATCGGAAAAGACAGCGTCCCGCTAAAAAAGGAGTAGGCTGGAGGACCGTTTCATTTGCGAGGAAATCTCATGCCATCTGGAAAAATTCTTGTCGCCCAGGGAGGCGGCCCCACCGCCGTCATCAACCAGTCGCTGGTGGGCGTGGTACTCGAATCGCGGCGTTTTCAACATGTCACGCGCGTGTATGGCGCGCTGCACGGCGTACGCGGCATCATCAATGAAGAGTTTGTTGATCTGACGCAAGAAACCAGCCATAACCTGGAACTGGTAGCCGCCACGCCATCGTCCGCCCTCGGTTCCACGCGCGACAAGCCGGATATTGCCTATTGCCAGCAAATCTTCGAAGTGCTGCGCGCACACGAAATCGAGCATTTCTTTTACATCGGCGGCAATGACTCGTCCGACACGGTGCGCATCGTCAGCGAGGAAGCGCACAAGGCCGGCTATCCGCTGCGCTGCATCCACATCCCGAAGACCATCGACAACGACCTGGTGGGCAGCGACCACACGCCCGGCTTTCCCTCGGCCGCGCGCTTTGTTGCGCAGGCCTTCGCCGGCGCCAACCTCGACAACGCGGCCTTGCCCGGCGTGTACGTGGGCGTGGTGATGGGGCGTCACGCGGGCTTCTTGACGGCCGCCTCGGCGCTGGGCAAGAAATTCCCCGACGATGGCCCGCACCTGATCTACCTGCCCGAGCGCGTCTTTGCGCTCGATCAATTCCTCGCCGACGTGAAAGCCACCTATGCGAAATACGGCCGCTGCGTGATCGCCGTCTCGGAAGGCATCCACGATGCGTCCGGCGAGCCGATCGCCAGCCTGCTGGCCAGACAGGTGGGCAACGAAGTCGAGCGCGATGCGCACGGCAATGTGCAACTGTCGGGCACGGGCGCGCTGGCCGACCTGCTGTGCGACGAAATCAAGGCCAAGCTCGGCATCAAGCGCGTGCGCGGCGATACCTTCGGCTATCTGCAACGCTCCTTCATCGGCTGCGTCTCGGATGTCGATCAGCGCGAAGCGCGCGAAGTGGGCGAAAAAGCCGTGCAGTTCGCCATGTGGGGCGAGCGCGACGGTTCCGTCGCCATCAAGCGCACGGGCTTTTATTCCGTCGATTACGAATTGCTGCCGCTCACCGACGTGGCGGGCAAGACGCGCACCATGGAAGACGAGTTCATCAGCGCCAGCGGCACCGACGTGACCGATGCTTTCCGCCTGTATCTGCGTCCGCTGCTGGGCTCGGGCATGCCGGACGCCTTCCGCCTGCGGGCGGCCAAGGTGGCGAAAGTACTCAATCCTTGAATTTTTCTGAAGTTACCTACCTAAAGAAGGCACAAGAAAAACAGGCGGCGCATTGTTACGCCGGTGTCGAATTCCTTAAACTTCAGATTTACTTAATAAGCAAGTAATACCTCAAGATGCTTGGGTCAAGCAGAAGAGCAAAAAAAAGCGGCGATGCATTCGCATTCGCCGCTTTTAACAACCATTGTGATGCTGTTAGATCACAATGGTCTGGTGCTCGTCGCCGTTACGGGCGCGGATGGTGCCGATGCGCGAGACGGTTTCGCCGGCCGCTTGCAGCTGGGCAATGGCGGCGTCCGCGTTTTCCTGCGAGACGATGACGGTCATGCCGATGCCGCAGTTGAAGACGCGGTGCATCTCGGCGTCAGCCACGCCGCCGTGCTGTTGCAGCCACGTGAACAGCGGCGGCATGGTCCATGCCTTCGAATCGAGCTCGGCGACCAGGCCGGGCTGCAGCACGCGCGGGATGTTTTCCACCAGGCCGCCGCCGGTGATGTGCACCATGCCCTTCACTTCCATGGCGTCCATCAGCGCCAGCAGCGGCTTGACGTAGATGCGCGTCGGCTGCATCAGCACGTCAGCCAGCTTACGGCCGTGGAAATCGCCTTCCAGGTCCGGCTTCGCCACTTCGATGATCTTGCGCACCAGCGAATAACCGTTCGAGTGCACGCCCGACGAGGCCAGGCCCAGCACCACGTCGCCCGGGGCGATCTTGGTGCCGTCGATGATTTTCGATTTTTCCACGGCGCCGACGGCAAAACCTGCCAGGTCGTATTCGCCGGCCGGGTACATGCTCGGCATTTCCGCCGTTTCGCCGCCGATCAGCGCGCAGCCCGCTTGTTCGCAACCCTGGGCGATGCCCTTGATGACGTCGGTGGCGATGGCCACGTCCAGCTTGCCGCAAGCGAAGTAGTCGAGGAAGAACAGCGGTTCGGCGCCTTGCACCAGGATGTCGTTGACGCTCATGGCGACCAGGTCGATGCCGACCGTGTCATGGCGGTTCAGTTCGAACGCCAGGCGCAATTTCGTGCCGACGCCGTCGGTACCCGAGACCAGCACCGGCTCCTTGTACTTCTTGCTGATTTCAAACATGGCGCCAAAACCGCCCAGGCCGCCCATCACGCCTTCGCGCAGGGTGCGCTTGGCAAACGGCTTGATTGCTTCGACTAAAGCGTCGCCTGCGTCGATATCGACGCCAGCGTCACGGTAGGAAAGGGAAACATTAGAAGTCTGGTTCATGGTGTGGTGGCAGCGGAGGCGGTAAAATAGAAGGCGGATACCCGCTGGCACGCGCGCGCAAGCATGTTTTTCAACATCATGCGGCAGGACGCCAGCGGGTGAATTCGGTCGATCAAGACGCTATTTTATCAAACTGCCCCGCCATTTCGTAATTTACTGCCTTTTTTTAACGCACAAGCTCAAACCCCATGCCATTCGCCATCACCGCCGAACAGAAGCAAACAGCATTTTGGATCGCGGTCTGGCTGGCATTTTTGCTGCTGCTCGTCAGCCTGGGCCCCATCCTGACGCCCTTCCTGGCCGCCGCCATCCTCGCCTACGTGCTCAATCCGGGCGTGGACCGCTTGCAGCGCCTGCACTACAAGCGCTTTTACGTGCCCCGTCCGCTGGCCGTGCTGGTCGTCGTGGTGTTGTTTTTCCTCGCCATTACGGCGCTGGTGCTGATCGTCGTTCCCGTGCTGCAGAAGGAAATCCCCCTGCTGCAGGCGCAAATCCCCCAATTCCTGAGCAAGGCGAACGACTTCCTCGCGCCGAAACTGCGCGACCTGGGCATCCGCGTGCGCCTGGACGGCACGGGCATCAAGCGCATGCTGAGCCAGCAGATGGCCACCAGTGGCGATGAAATCTGGAGCACCGTGCTGGCCTCGGCCCGCATTGGCGGCACGGCCGTGCTGGGCTGGCTGGCCACCGTGGTCTTGATTCCCGTGGTGCTGTTCTACCTGTTGCTGGACTGGCATCCGATGCTGGCGCGCATCGCCGGCGCCGTGCCGCGCCGCTGGGTCGGCCGCACGGTGGGCATGGCGCAGGAAGTCGATACCCTGCTGGCGCAATACCTGCGCGGCCAGTTGCTCGTCATGCTGGTGCTGGCGACCTATTACTCGGTGGCCCTGGCCATCGCCGGTTTTGAGGTCGCATTGCCTGTGGGCATCATTACGGGCTTGCTGGTGTTCATCCCCTACCTGGGCTTCGGCCTGGGCCTGATGCTGGCGCTGATCGCCGCCCTGCTGCAGTTTGCCGACTGGAGCGGCGTCATCGCCGTGGCCGTCATTTACGGCTGCGGCCAGGTCATCGAAGGCTTTTTCCTCACGCCGCGCCTGGTGGGCGAGCGCATCGGCCTGAACCCGCTGGCCGTGATCTTCGCCTTGCTGGCGTTCGGACAACTGTTCGGTTTCGTCGGCGTTTTGCTCGCCTTACCCGCTTCTGCCGTCCTGATGGTCGCTTTTAAGCATCTAAGACGCCACTACCTCTCCAGCAGCTTCTATAATACCTAGTAAAAGCGGATATCATATCAACCTAGCAATACCACGATGCACATGCAGTAATGAAAAACAGGACAAGGCGTACGCCATGAAACAACTGGTGCTCGATTTAGGCACAGACCAGGCGCACAGCCTCGATACCTTCGAGGTGGGACAGAATGCCGAAGTGGCGCAGCTGATGCGCCAGTTCGCCGCGCGCACGTCGCGCGAACATTTTGCCTACCTGTGGGGCGAACTGGCCGCCGGCAAGAGCCACCTGCTCAAGGCCCTGGCCAGCACCGAGCGCGCGCGCTACATTTCGCCATTCTCGATCGAGTCCGAATTCGTGTATTCGCCCGACGTCGACCTGTACCTGCTCGACGACTGCGAAAAGCTGTCGCCGCTGGCGCAGATCGACGCCTTTGCCCTGTTCAATGAAATCCGCGCCAACAAGGCGTTCATGGTGTGCAGCGGCGCCGTGCCGCCCGCCGTGCTGCCCGTGCGCGAAGACTTGCGCACGCGCATGGGCTGGGGCCTGATCTACCAGATCCACGGCTTGACGGACGATGAAAAAATCGCCGCCCTGACCCAGGCGGCCACCACCCGCGGCTTGACCTTGTCGCCCGGCGTGTTACCCTATCTGCTGTCCCATTTCCGGCGCGACATGCGTTCGCTGTCGACGATGCTGGACTCCCTCGACCTCTACTCCCTTGAAACCCAACGCCCGATCACCTTGCCATTGTTGCGCGAGTTGCTGCAGGCGGAAGCGAAAGAATGATGAATCTGGCCCTGTTTGACCTCGACCACACCCTGCTGCCCATCGACTCGGATCACGAGTGGGGCGAATTCCTGGTACGCATCGGTGCCGTGGACGCCGCCGAATTCACCCGCCGCAATGACGAATTTTTCGCGCAATACCAGGCCGGCACGCTCGATCCGGTGGAATACCTGGAATTCTCGCTCGGCACCCTGGCGCAATTCCCGCGCGAACGCCTCGAAGCGCTGCACCGGCAATTCATGGCCGAAGTGGTCTTGCCGGCCATCCGCCCGGAAGTCGTGGCCCTGCTGAAACAGCACCAGGACGCGGGCGACCTGCTGGCCATCGTCACGGCCACCAACCATTTCATCACCAAACCCATCGCCGATGCACTGGGCGTCGAGCACCTGCTGGCCGCCATGCCCGAATATGACGAGCAAGGCAATGTCACGGGCAAGCTGCTGGGCACGCCGACCCTGGGCGCGGGCAAGCTGACCCACACCCACGCCTGGCTGGAAAAGATGGGCAAGGAACTGGGGCAGTTCGAGCGCAGCTATTTTTACAGCGATTCGCACAACGACATTCCCCTGCTGTCGGTCGTGACCCACCCCGTCGCGACCAATCCCAATGCCGCGTTGACAGCACACGCATCCCTCCACGGCTGGCCATCACTCCACTTATTCAATGATTAAAAAATTCATCCGCAAGATCCTCGGCGTTAAAAAAGAGGCAGCGCGCGACACCACGGCACCCATCGTGCTCGGTCCTGCGCAACACGGAATCGACCCGAAACTGGTGTCGTCGAATGCCATCCGCGTCACCAGCAGCCTGCAGGAAGCGGGCTTCGAGGCCTTTGTCGTCGGCGGCGCCGTGCGCGACCTGCTGCTGGGCGTCAAACCCAAGGACTTCGACATCGCCACCAACGCCACGCCGGAACAGGTCAAGCGCTTGTTCCGCCGCGCCTTCATCATCGGCAAGCGCTTCCAGATCGTGCACGTGATGTTCGGCCAGGATTTGCTGGAAGTGACGACCTTCCGCGGCGCAGGCGCCGACTCGGCGCCCAAGGATGAACATGGCCGCGTCCTGCGCGACAACACCTTCGGCCTGCAGCACGAAGACGCGCTGCGCCGCGACTTCACCATCAACGCCATGTACTACAACCCGGCCACGCAGGAAGTGCTCGATTACCACGGCGGCGTGGAAGACATCCGCGCCAAGACCTTGCGCATGATCGGCAAGCCGGAAGAGCGCTACCGCGAAGACCCCGTGCGCATGCTGCGCGTGGTGCGCTTCGCCGCCAAGCTGAAATTCACCATCGAGCCGCATACGGCCGCGCCGATTCCCGTCATGGCGCCGCTGATCAACAACGTCCCGGCGCCGCGCGTGTTCGACGAAATGCTCAAACTGCTGATGAGCGGCCACGCGCTGGCCTGCCTGCAGCAGCTGCGCAAGGAAGGCTTGCATCACGGCCTGCTGCCGCTGCTCGACGTGGTGCTGGAACAGCCGCTGGGCGCGAAATTCGTCACCCTGGCGCTGGACGCCACGGATCAGCGCATCGCCGCCGGCAAGACCGTCTCGCCGGGCTTCCTGTTTGCCTCGCTGCTGTGGCACCAGGTACTGGAAAAATGGACGGCCTACCGCGCCGCCGGCGAATCGACCATCCCCGCGCTGCACCTGGCGGCCGACGACGTGCTCGACTCGCAGACGGAAAAACTGGCCCTGCAGCGCAAGATCGGTTCCGACATGCGCGACATCTGGTCGATGCAGCCCCGCTTCGAGCGCCGGGTCGGCAAGGCGCCGTACAAATTGCTCGAACACCTGCGCTTCCGCGCCGGCTACGACTTCCTGCTGCTGCGCTGCGCCTCGGGCGAGATCGACGCGGACATCGGCGAATGGTGGACGGCATTCTATGAAGGCGACGAGGAAACGCGCGAAGCGCTGCTCGTCAGCGCCAATGCCGCGCCGGGCGCCGTCAAGAAGAAGCGTCCGCCGCGCCGCAGCACGCGCAGCAAGACGGGTGGCGGCACCACCACCGGCAGCACCAGCGGAGAATAATGTCAGTGATCGCTTACATCGGCATCGGGGCGAACCTGGGCGACGCGCGCGCCAACGTGCAGGATGCGATCGCGCGCCTGGCGCGCCTGCCCGGCGCCAGCTTGCTGGACGCCTCGGCCAGCTACCGCACGGCGCCCATCGATTCCAGCGGCGACGACTACGTCAACGCCGTGGCGCGCATCAGCACCACCCTGCCGGCGGAGGAATTGCTGCTGGCCCTGCACGCCATCGAGGCGGCGCACGGGCGCGAACGGCCCTACCGCAACGCCCCGCGTACCCTGGACCTGGATTTGCTGCTGTACGGCGATGCACAGATCGCCAGCGCCACCCTGACGGTGCCCCATCCCCGTATCACCGAGCGCGCCTTCGTGCTGGTGCCGCTGCTGGACCTTGCCCCGGCCATCGCCGTGCCCGGACTCGGGCCGGCGCAGGACTACCTGGCGGGCGTGGCCGACCAGGCCATCAGCCAACTCTGAGCGCCGCGCGGCATTGCTCTACAATGCCGCCCCTGCACGCCGCCATATAAAGTACTACACTAGCGGCGTCGCAATAGCATCACCCCCCTTTCACTCTAGAGAATACCTATGTCCGCTTATTTGCAAGGAACAGATCTGGCCGCAAAAGACAAGGCCGCCACACCGGCGCCGGCGCCATCCAAGCCTGTCGCCAACAAGGCCGTGACCATCCATACCCTGGCCACGTTGCGCGCCGCCGGCGAAAAGATCACCATGCTGACCTGCTATGACGCCAGCTTCGCGTCGCTGATGGACCGCTGCGGCGTGGAGATCCTGCTGATCGGCGATTCGCTCGGCATGGTCTGCAATGGCCACAACTCCACCCTGCCCGTCACCGTGGCCGAACTGGCTTACCACACGGCGTCCGTGGCGCGCGGCAGCAAGTCGGCCATGATCATGTCCGACCTGCCGTTCGGCGCGTATGGCACGCCTGAAACAGCCTATGCCAACGCCGTCATCCTGATGCAGGCGGGCGCGCACATGGTCAAGATCGAAGGCGGTGCCTGGCTGGCCGAGACGGTGCGTTTCCTCACCGAGCGCGGCATCCCCATCTGCGCCCACATCGGCTTGACGCCGCAATCGGTGCACCAACTGGGTGGCTATAAGGTCCAGGGCAAGAGCACGGAAAGCGCCGCCGAACTGAAAAACGACGCGCTGGCGCTGCAAAACGCGGGCGCCGCCATCGTACTGATGGAAGCCATGCCGTCGCAGCTGGGCAAGGAAGTGACCGACATGCTGACGATTCCCACCATCGGCATCGGCGCCGGTCCCGACTGCTCGGGCCAGGTCCTCGTCATGCACGATATGCTGGGCGTCTTCCCGGGCCGCAAGGCGCGCTTCGTGCGCAACTTCATGGAAGGCGCGGCCAGCATCGACGACGCCGTCACCGGCTACGTGAAAGCCGTCAAGGACGGCAGCTTCCCGGCGCTGGAACACTGCTTCTGATGTAGTTTGTTTTACGTCCAAGTCGGCTTACGCGCTGCGCGCTAAGCCGACCTACGAAACCATCCACGCTATAGGTCGGGTAGGTCGGGTAGGTCGGATTAGGCCGCAGGCCGTAATCCGACAACACCGCAGGCGCAAATCCCTACCCCACCTGTATCCACGTCGTCTTCAGCTCCGTGTACTTGTCCAGCGCGTGCAGCGACTTGTCGCGCCCGTTGCCCGACTGCTTGTAGCCGCCGAACGGCACGGTAATGTCGTCGCCGTCGTACTGATTGACGTGCACGGTGCCGGCGCGCAAGGCGCGCGACGTCTGGATGGCCTTGCTGATGTCCGAGGTCCACACGGCCGCCTGCAAGCCGTAGGGCGTGGCATTGGCCTGCTTTACCGCCTCGGCGATATCCGTAAAGCCCAGCACGGACAAGACGGGCCCGAAGATCTCTTCGCGCGCGATCGTCATGCCGGCATCCACGCCGAAGATGGTCGGCTGCACGTAGTAGCCGCCCGTATCTACGCGCACGGCCTCGCCGCCGCCCAGCAGCTGGGCGCCTTCGTTCTTGCCCGTCGCGATATAGCCCATCACCGTTTGCATTTGCGTGGCGTCGACGATGGCCCCCATGACGGTGGCTTCATCGAGCGGGTCGCCCGGCTGGAAGCGGGGCAGCATGGCCAGTGCCTTGGCGATGAATTCTTCCTTGATCGATTCTTCCACGAACAGGCGCGAGGGCGCGTTGCAGCTTTCGCCCTGGTTGAAAAAGATGGAACCGACGGCGGCCGCCACGGCCTTGTCCAGGTCCGGGCAATCGGCGCACACGATGTTGGCGGACTTGCCGCCCAGCTCAGTCCACGCCCGTTTCAGGTTCGACTGGCCCGCCATCTGCACGATCAGTTTCCCTGTGCGCGTGGAGCCCGTAAAGCCGATGCAATCGACATCCATGTGCAGCGCCAGCGCGGCACCGGCCTCGTTGCCGTAGCCGGGCAGCACGTTGAAGACGCCCGCCGGCACGCCCGCTTCCAGCGCGATGTCGGCCAGGCGCAGGGCCGTCAGCGGCGATTTTTCCGACGGCTTCAGGATCACGCTGTTGCCGGCCGCGAGGGCGGGCGCGATCTTCCAGGCAGCCATGATCATCGGGTAATTCCACGGCACGATAGCGGCGACGACGCCCACCGGTTCGCGCGTGATCAGGGCCAGGCTGTTGGCGGGCGTCGGGGCGATTTCATCGTAGACCTTGTCGATCGCCTCGCCATACCAGCGCAGGCAATTGGCCGTGGCGCCCACGTCCACGCTCTGGCTGTACTTGATCGGTTTACCCATGTCCAGGGTTTCCAGCAGAGCCAGCTCGGGACCGTATTTCTGTACCAGGTCGGCGAACTTGATCAATATCCGCTTGCGCTGCGCCGGCGACTTGCCGGCCCAGCGGCGGTCGTCAAAGGCGGCGCGCGCGGCCTGCACGGCCGCCTCCACGTCGGCGCCGTCGCAGCGGGCCACCTGCCCCAGCAAGCGCCCGTCGATGGGCGACAGATTGTCGAAGGTCCGGCCTGACCTGGCCGCGACCCGCTCGCCGTTGATGAAGGCGCGTCCATCGATCTTGATCTCTGCGGCCCGTGCATGCCAACTGGTGTTTTCCGTCATGGTCGTCTCCTGTGTCAGTTTACAAGCAGCTTACTCCTGGTCCGCCGAATACGCCGCGGACATCTGCTTGCGGCGTCTGCGGTCGGCACGCGCCAGCAGCACGGCATACACGATCACGGCAATCGTCACGACGAGGATGGTCAGCGCGGCGATGGCATTGACGCGCGGATCGAGCCCCAGGCGCGCGCGCGAGAAGATCACCAGCGGCATCGTCGTCGAACCGGGGCCGGACAGGAACGCGGAGAGCACCACGTCGTCGAGCGACAGGGTGAACGTCAGCAGCCAGGCCGAGGCCAGCGCTTGCGTGATGTTCGGCAGGGTCACGAGGAAGAACACCTGGTGCGCGCGGCAGCCCAGGTCCATGGCCGCTTCCGCCAGGGACTTGCTCATTTCCTGCAAGCGCGATTGCACCACCACGGCCGCATACGCCATGCCCAGCAAGGTGTGGCCGAGCCAGATGGTCAGCACGCCCCGCTCGGGAAAACCGAAGACCTTTTGCATGGACACCAGCATCAGCAGCAGGGACAGGCCGATGATCACTTCGGGCATCACCAAAGGCGCGCTGACCATGGCGGAAAACACCGTGCGGCCGCGGAAGCGCTGGTAGCTGGTCAAGGCAAAGGCGGCAAACGTGCCGAGGATGACGGAAGACGTCGCCGACATGAATGCGATTTTTAGTGACAGGCCGAAGCCCGAGATGATTTCCGCATCGTTCATCAACTCGCTGTACCAGCGCAGCGAAAAGCCGCTCCACACCATGTCCTGGCGCGAGCTGTTGAACGAAAAGACGATCAGCACGATGATGGGCAGGTAAAGGAACAAATAGCCCAGCGAGAGCCAGCCGCGCCCGAACCAGCGCTGCAGGAAGGTACGTCCGTTCATGTGCGCTCCTCCGCGTCCTGGTCGGTCTTGTATTTGTTAAAAACGGCCATCGGCACGAGGATCAGCAGGATCACCAGCACCGTCACCGACGAAGCCATGGCCCAGTCGTTATTCGTGAAATACTCATCCCACAGCACGCGGCCTATCATCAGGGTTTCCGGGCCGCCCAGCAGCTCGGGAATCACGTATTCGCCCACGGACGGAATGAACACCAGCATGGCGCCGGCGATGATGCCCGACTTCGACAGAGGCACGGTGATGCGCCAGAACGCCTGCAAGGGCGTGGCGCCCAGGTCTGCCGCCGCTTCCAGATAACGCACGTCCATTTTCACCAGGTTGGCGTACAGGGGCAGGATCATGAAGGGCAGATAGGCATACACCATGCCGACGACCAGAGAAAACGAGGTGTTCATCATGTGCAGCGGTTCGCTCACCACGCCCAGCGCGATCAAGAGATCGTTGAGCAGGCCGTGGTTGGCCAGGATGCCCTTCCACGCATACACGCGCAGCAGGAACGAAGTCCAGAACGGCAGCATCACCAGCATCATCAGCACGGGGCGGATCGATGGCCTGGCGCGCGCCATGAAGTAGGCGAACGGGTAGCCGATGAGGAGGCAGATGGCCGTGGTGATGGCCGCGTACTTGATGGAACTGAGGTAGGTGAGCAGATACAGTTCATCGGCGGCGATGAACAGGTAGTTGGCGATTTTGACCTTCAGCACGACGATGCCGTCGACGTACGACAGCAGGCCGCCGAACGGGCTGCCGGCCGTGTCCATGTCGGACAGGCTGATGCGCAGCACGATCAGGAACGGTATTAAAAAGGCGGCCGTCAGGAACAGCGCCGGCACGGCGATGACGGCGTTGCGCCCATTGACCCAACGCAGGGTGACGAGCTTGCGCAGCGATTGCAGAATGGACGTCATGATGGCCTCAGCTGGTCAGCACGACGATGTCGGCGCCATCCCACCACACCCACACGCGCTGCTCGCGCTCAAGGCGCGCGGCGTCGTGGCGGGCCGCGTTGGTGCGCGAGACTTTCACCACCGTGCCGCTGTCGAGGCGCACATGATAGCTGGTTTCATTGCCAAAATACGCCATGGCGACGATCACGCCCTGGGCGCAGTTGTAGCCGTGTTCCTTTGGTGAAGCCCGCTCTTCCAAAGCGGGCGGCGCGATCTGGATGCCGATCTTTTCGGGGCGCACGGCCACCGAGACATCCATGCCCAAGTTGCCCGTGATGCCATGCGCGACATAGTGGCGGCCGTCGGGCGTGTCGATGACCACGTGATCGGGTTCGTCTTCCGTGATGCGGCCATCGAACAGGTTGACGCTGCCGATGAAGTCGGCGACGAAGCGGCAATTCGGCGTCTCGTAGATTTCGCCCGGCGCGCCCACCTGCAGGATGCGCCCTTCGCTCATGACGGCAATGCGCGTGGCCATGCTCATGGCCTCGTCCTGATCGTGCGTGACCATCACGCACGTCACGCCTACCTGCTCGATGATGTTGACCAGTTCCATCTGCGTGCGTTCGCGCAGTTTCTTGTCGAGCGCGCCCAGCGGCTCGTCGAGCAGCAGCAATTGCGGACGCTTGGCCAGGCTGCGCGCCAGCGCCACGCGCTGCTGCTGGCCGCCCGACAGCTGGTGCGGCTTGCGCTTCGCGTATTGGCCCAGCTGCACCAGCGCCAGCATCTGCTCGACCCGCGCCGCCACTTCCGCTTTCGGCAAGCCGTCGCGGCGCAGACCGAAGGCGATGTTGTCCCACACGGACAAGTGGGGGAACAGCGCGTACGACTGGAACATCATGTTGATGGGCCGCTGGTGCGGCGGCACGTCGACGATGCTGTTGCCCGCCAGGGCGATGCGCCCCGAGGTCGGCGTCTCGAAACCGGCCAGCATGCGCAGCAGGGTCGACTTGCCGCAACCTGAACTGCCCAGCAGGGCGAAGATCTCGCCCTTGTTGATCGTCACGGAAATACCATCGACGGCGCGCACGCCATCGAATTCCTTGACCAGCTGATCAATCAGCAAGAAAGGCGCTTGGGCGTCGCTGGCCGACGCGGCAGGTGTTGCTATCGTCATGTGTGGGTAGCTTCTGGGTAAAAGGGTGTCAAAATGAAAAACTGGCCACTACAGGAGCGGCCAGGATGGAAGTTTAGCGGAACTGCCGCCATTGCGGTCCAAAAAATACGCAGATGGCGGCAAAATGGGGCAAAAACCTACACCCAGCCCTTCGCCTTCACCTCGTCATACGTCTTGTCCAGGCACAGCCGTATCAATGCGACCATCTCGTCGATCTGCGCGCGCGTCATCACCAGGGGCGGGGCGACGATCATGCGTTCGCCCACGGCGCGCATGATCACGCCGTTGTCGAACATGTGGCCGCGGCAGATCATCCCCACGCCCTGGCCCTCGTCGAACAGCTCGTTGTCGTGCACGGTGGCGCCCTTGCGGCGCACCAGGTTCAGGCCCGCGACGAGGCCGCAGCTGTCCGCATAGCCGACCAGCGGATGCTCGCCCAGGCTGGCGAAGCACTGCTTCAGGTACGGTCCCGTATCGTCGGCTACCTTCGCCACCAGCTGCTCTTCCTCGATGATGCGGATGTTTTCCAGCGCGGCCGCACAGGCCACGGGGTGGCCCGAATACGTGAAACCGTGCGTGAATTCGCCGCCCTGTTCGATCAATACCTTGGCCACCCTGTCGCCCACCAGCACGCCGCCCAGGGGCACATAGCCGGAAGTGACGCCCTTGGCAAACGTGATCAGGTCGGGCTTGATGCCGAACAGCTCGGAGCCGAACCAGCGCCCCAGTCGGCCGAAGCCGCAGATGACTTCATCGGCGATGAGCAAGATGCCGTACTTGTCGCAGATGCGGCCAATTTCGGGCCAGTAGGTCGATGGCGGGATGATGACGCCGCCCGCGCCCTGTACCGGCTCGCCGATGAAGGCGGCCACCTTGTCGGCGCCGATTTCCAGGATCTTGTCTTCCAGCCAGCCAGCCGCCTTCAAGCCGAAGGCTTCCGGAGACAAGCCGTGGCCCGACTCCAGGTAATTGGGCTGGCCGATATGCGCGATGCCCGGTATCGGCAAGCCGCCCTGCGCGTGCATGCCGTCCATGCCACCCAGCGACGCCCCCGCCACCGTGCTGCCGTGATACGCGTTGTGGCGGCTGATGACGGTATGGCGCTCCTTGTAGCCGAGGATGTCCCAGTAGCGGCGCACCATGCGCAAATTCGTGTCGTTGCCTTCCGAGCCGGAACTGGTGAAGAACACGTGCTGGAACTGCGGCGGCGATATCTGCGCCAGCTTGGCCGCCAGCTGCGCGGCCGGCACGTTCGTCGTGCCAAAGAAGCTGTTATAGAAGGGCAGCGTCTCCATCTGCCGGTACACGGCTTGCGAAATCGACGTGCGACCATAGCCCACGTTGACGCACCACAGGCCCGACATGCCATCGACGATCTTCCTGCCCTGGCTATCCCACAGGTAGACGCCGTCGCCGCGCACCATCACCCTGGCGCCCTTGCTTGCCAGGTCCTGGAAGTCGGTGAACGGATGCAGGTAGTGGGCCGAATCCATCTGCTGGATGGCGGCAGTGTCGTACACCTGCGGCGCCGCATTCTTTTGCGCCACGGACGATACAAAAGCGGCGCTCGGCGCCAGCGGATTGTTGGATGTGCTCATAGGTGATCCTTTATACGTGCAGTAAGAGATGCTCGCGCTCCCACGGACTGATGACGGTCATGAATTCCTGGTGCTCCAGGTCCTTGATGGCCGCATACACGTCGATGAAACGCTCGCCCAGCACCGTGCGCAGCTTGTCTTCCGCCCGCAGCAGCTGCAGGGCCTCGGGCAAGCCTTGCGGCAGCTCGAATTTCATGTCGTAGGCGCTGCCCACCATCATCGGCGTCGCTTCCAGCTGTTCCGTCATGCCGAGATAGCCGCAGGCCAGGGTGACGGCCAGGGCCAGGTAGGGATTCGCGTCGGCGCCGATGATGCGGTTTTCCACGCGGCGGTCCTGCACGCCCGACTCGGGCACGCGGAAGCCCACCGTGCGGTTGTCCAGGCCCCACTGGATGTTGATCGGCGCGGCCGTGTGGCGCACGATGCGACGATAGGAATTCACGTAGGGCGCAACGATGGCCATGGCCGACGGCATGTAGCGCTGCAGGCCCGCGATGTAATGCTTGAAGATGGGCGCGGCCGAACCGTCCTCGTTGCTGAAGATGTTCAGGCCCGTCTTGGCATCCGTCACGCTCTGGTGCACGTGCATGGCGGAACCCGGTTCGCCCGCCATGGGCTTGGCCATGAAGGTGGCGTACATATCGTGTTTTAACGCCGCTTCGCGCAGGGTGCGCTTGAAGAAGAAGACCTTGTCGGCCAGGCCCAGCGGATCGCCGTGCAGGAAGTTGATTTCCATCTGCCCCGCGCCGATTTCGTGGATCAGGGTATCGACGTCAAGGTTCATCAGTTCGCAGTAATCGTAGATATCCTCGAACAGCGGATCGAATTCGTTGACGGCGTCGATGCTGTACACCTGGCGGCTCGTCTCGGCCCGGCCGCTGCGGCCAATGGGCGGTTTCAACGGCAAGTCGGGGTCCGTGTTCTTCGCCGTCAGGTAGAACTCCAGCTCCGGCGCCACCACGGGTTTCCAGCCCTTGTCCGCATACAATTTCAGCACGCGCCGCAGCACGGAGCGGGGAGCAAAATCGACCAGCGCGCCATCGGCAAAATAGCAGTCGTGGATGACTTGCGCGGTGGGGTCGGTAGCCCACGGCACCATGGTGATGGTGGTGGGATCGGCCTTTAAAATCATGTCGCGGTCGGTGCTGGAAATGGCGCGGTCGTAGCCGCCGTCATCGACGGGATAATTGCCCGTCACCGTCATGCCCAGTACCGCTTCCGGGATGCGCATGCCGCGCTCCTGGGTGAATTTCCCGCGCGGCAGGATCTTCCCCCGCGCCACGCCCGTCAAGTCGGGCACCAGGCATTCGATTTCCGTGACGCGCTTTTCATTGAGCCACAAATCCATATCCGTATAGGTGAAATTTTCGCGTATTGCCATGTTTCCCTCTCGCTGGTCTTGATCAAACACCGCGTACTGCGGGCGGTGCGCCTGTCATTCTGTCTTTCTGTGCTGCTCCTGGTAATCGCGGCAAGCCTGGCCGAAGGCGCCGAACAGCCGCATCGACTGCGGATTGTCCTCGACCTGCCATTCGGGATGCCATTGCACGGCCAGCGCAAAGCCAGCGGCGCTGGCCACCGTGTACGCTTCCACCAGGCCGTCGTCGGCCAGCGCTTCCACCAGCAAGCCATCGGCCAGCCGGGCGATGCCCTGGCCATGCAGGGAATTGACCATCATTTCGCTTTCGCCGCCCAGCAGCCGCGACAGCATGCCGTCGGGCATCAGCTTGATGCGGTGCGCGGGCGCGTACTGGCGCGGCAGCGGGTCGAGCACGTTCTCGCGGTGGTCCATCATGCCCGGCACCGCCTGCACGGCCTGGTGCAGGCTGCCGCCCAGGGCCACGTTGACTTCCTGGAAACCGCGGCAGATGGCCAGCAGCGGCAGCTGCAACGTCAGTGCGGCGCGGATCAGGGGCAAGGTGGTGGCGTCGCGCGCGGGGTCTTGCGGCAGGTCGGGATGCAGGATGTCTTCGCCATACAGGCGCGCATCGACGTTCGAGGCGGAACCGGTCAGCATGACGCCATCGGCAATCCGCAGCGCCGCTTCCAGGTCGGCATCGGCGCCCAGGGCCGGCAGCAGCAGCGGCATGCAGCCGGCGCCGCGCAGCACGGCGTGCAGGTATTTATCCTGTGCCATGTGCCAGGCGTGGCTGCCCAGTTGGCGCTGGCAGGCGGGAACGAGAACGATGGGACGGCGCATGGTGCTACCTCGCTGGCGTGACGATCCAATGACAGCGCCATGACAGCGCTGCCGCTCGCTTCACTGTACAGCAGAGCCGGTAGAGTCGGCCACACCGATGGACGTGGCCAGCGGCGGCGCATATCGCCTACACTACGGCTTTGCAATATTGCCTTTATCAAAATCATCATATGCCCGTCCGGCGCCAAACACCAGTGCCGCAGGCACAGTTGCCTACTTTCCCATGCATCCACACCGTTTTCCCGCCCTCCCGAACACCTTTTCCCCCTTGCGGGGGCAGCCATGAAGACCATGCCGTGGCGCGACTTCTTCGCCCTCGTGGTCAGCATCGGCGTGGTGGGACTGGGCCTGGGCGCCACCATGCCGCTCACCGCCCTGACCCTGCACCAGCGCGGCGTGGGCACGGACATCATCGGCATGATCACGGCCGTCAGCGCCCTCGGCATCCTGGCCGCCTCGCCGTTCGTCTCGGGCTGGGTGGGGCGTTTCGGCGCGCGCGCCACCATGCTTGGCGCCGTCTGGGTGGCCTCGCTGGCGACGATCGCCATGCAGTTCAGCGACCACCTGCTGGCGTGGAGCGTGCTGCGCTTCCTGTTCGGCGGCGCCATGGGCGTGCTGTTTACCATCGGCGAAGCGTGGGTCAACCGCCTGGCGCCCGATAATTCGCGCGGCCGCGTGGTGGCCATGTACACCACCAGTTTTACCTTCTTCCAGCTGATCGGTCCCGCCCTCGTGGCCCTCTTCAACGACAAGATTGCGTGGAGCTTCGCCGCCTGCGGCCTGCTGTTCTTGCTGGCCGTGCCGGGCCTGATGCTGATCTCGAACAGCGGCCCGGAAAAGGAGCCGGAAGAACATGGCGTGAAATGGACCCTGATCCTGCCGCGCATGCCGATGATCGTGCTCGGCGCCGCCTTCTTCGCCCTATTCGACACGCTGGCATTGAGTCTCCTGCCGCTGTATGCGATGGAGCACGGCATCGGCACGGACCTGGCCCTGCTGTCGGCCACCGTGGTGCTGGTGGGCGACACGGGCCTGCAATTCGCGCTGGGCTGGATGGCCGACCGCTTCGGCCGCGCCAGGGTCCACGCGGGCTGCGGCGTGGCCGTCTGCCTGCTGCTGCCGCTGCTGCCGTTCGCCGTCGGCACGCCGTGGCTGTGGTGGACCTTGCTGCTGTTGCTGGGCGCGGCGGCGGGCGGCATCTACATGCTGGCCCTGGTGGCCTGCGGCGAGCGGTTTACGGGGCTGTCGCTGACCAGCGCCAGCGCCATCGTCAACGCCACCTGGGGCGTGACCAGCGGCGGCGGCCCCCTGCTGACGGGCGTGCTGATGCAATCGGCGGGCGTAAACGCCCTGCCGGCCGTCATGTGGGTGTGCGCCGCCATTTTCGTGGGCAGCGCCGTGTGGGAACGCAGGAAGGGGATCGTGTAACGCGCTATTTCTTTTCCAACCGCTGCCGCAGCTCTTCGGCCACCGGGTAGTCGGGATACGCCTGCCTGAATGCGGCCCACTCCTCGTGCGCCAGCGCGCCCTCGCCCGCCTTGAGCAGGGCGTCGATCTTCACCAGCCACACGGAAGCGTCGAGCTTTGCCGGCGGCGGCAGCGGCGCGGAGCGGGCCGCCACGGGAGCGGGCATGGCCAGCGCGCGCTGCACGGGCGCCTGGCGCTGCAGGCCGGCTTCCGCCTGCATGACGGCTTGCTGCTCCATTGCCGCAGCAGGCGCCGGCGGAGGCGGCGGCGCAGGGGGAGCCACGGGTACTGACACATGTGCTGGTACTGGCTCGGCCTGCGCCGGCGGCGGCCTCGGTGCCGCCTTGGCCATGGCGCGCGGTGCTGGCGGTGGTGGCGCGGACTCCGTCGCAGGGGCAGGGGCCGGTGCGGCTTCCCGCATCACCTCCTGCGTGGCCGGCTCCCCGACCACGGGGAACTGCGCCGGCTTCGAGCCGAACCAGTCCACGCCGATCAGGTTTACCGTCAGCAGCACGGCAGCGGCCAGCCCCAGCGGAACGCGCCAGCGCTGCAGGTAGTCCGGTGATTTCTTGGCCGGCAGAGTGCGCAGCACGCCATCGGCGCTGTCGTTGGCGGCCGCCGGCTGGTGCAAGGCTTTTTCCGCGTCGGCCAGGATGGCCGCATCGAGCGCGCTGGAAGGCGCCGGCTGCGGCAGGCTGGCCAGCAGCGCGTTCAATTCCTCGTCATTCGGTTCGTCGTGATCGTGCGTATTCATGCCTGTCCTCCCGCGCCAGCGGCGCTGTCCAAGCCCGCGCGCAATTTCTGCATGGCGTAGCGCAGCCGGCTCTTGACGGTTTCCGCTTCCGCCCCCGTCACCGCGGCGATCTCGAGGATGCTCATGCCGCTGAACTGCTGCAGCACCAGCGCTTCCTTCTGTTCCGACGGCAGCGCGGCGATGGCCGCATGCAGCCGCGCGTGCTGCTGTTTCTGCTCCAGCGACTGCGGCGGCGAGGCGCCCTCGTCCGCCAGTTCGCCCGCCTCGCCGTGATCCTGTCCTTCCCGCTGGCGCAGGAGGTCGATCAGGCGGTTGCGCGCGATCTGGTACAGATAGGTGCGAAACGCCGCCTGCGGCTGGTAGCCGGCGCGCGCCGCATGCAGGCTGGCCCACGCATCCTGCACGATCTCGTCCACCCACGCGCGGCGCGGCGAACGCCAGGCCACGAAGCGGTACAGGCCCTGGCTGTGGCGCCGGTACAGCTCGCGAAACGACGGCAGGTCGCCGGCGCTGTAGCGCAGCATCAGGTCTTCATCCGTCGCGGTCAGTAAGGTATCGGGCATGCGGACCAGTGTAGCCGAACTACGCGGCAGCGACAATTTCCCTGCGCCTTCAGCGCAAAGAGGAGGCATTGGGCGCATAGCTGACGCGGCGCACTTCGCGGATCTGCCCCTCCTTGAGCGCCCCTTCCACCAGTTCATAGCCGAGCAAGGCGAAGACGCGGCCCTGCAGGAACAAAGGACGCGCATTGCCGTACCAGTCGATGCACGACGCGCGGCAGCCGTCGTCCGGTGCCGGACCGGGCCGCGCCGCCAGCGCGCCCAGTTCCGTCAACTGCAAGCCGCTGTTGCGCAGATACAGGACTGAGGCGGCTGGCTTGTTGAGGCCAGGCCGCTCGTCCGCGCCCAGGATGGGCAGGCCGATCAGGCCCTCGCCGGCCGTTTGCGGCTTGTAGAAAAAGCCGTGGCTGCGCGACTCGCCCTGCGCCGCGTCGGCGCGGATGTAGCGCGTGGCGACCGCCGCCTGGCCCGCCAGGCCGATGGTGCTGAAGTGCAGATCCCTGCCCTGCGCGCCGATCACCAGGGCGTCATTGCCCAGCGCCTCGATGCGCTCCACGCCGTGCGGCAGGGACAAGGCTTGCACGCTGCCCGCATCGGCCCAGCGCACGGCATACAGGGGCTGGCGCGGCCAGGCCTGATCTGCCTTGCGGCGTCCGGGATTGCCCGGATTGCCGTACAACAGATACGGCCCCACGAAGCGGTTCTGCAGGCCGTAGCCGCCACCGCCGGGCAGCGGATGGTAGCTGCCGGCCGGCGCACTGTCACGGCCATCGGAAAACGTGGCCAATGGCACGCGCAGCAGGGCCATGTCGCCCCGACCCCGCGCGCCATCCCACATCGCGTCGCCCTGGCCCTCGGCGCGCAGCAGGACGTTCAGGTGGCCATCCACGCTTTCGAGGAACGAGAACTGGTCGACGGGCGCGCCAGCCACCTTCAGGGCGCTGGGCGCCGAGCCGTCAAGGGGAATGCGGAACACGCCCGAGTCGCTGCCCCGGCGCGTGGTCCACACGAAAACGGATTCGCCCGAGACATAAAACACGCGCCCCTGCGGCCCCATCACGGCCGTCGCTTCGCAGCGCATGTCGCGCTGCGCCAGGTCGCACACGGTGACCGTATGCAGGGTCAGGCCAAAGCCCGGCTCGGGCTCGTCATCGGTGCGGTAGATGCGCGTGGCAGGGGCGATGCGCTTGAAGTCGGACGGCACGGCGTCGGGGTGCCAGCGGCGCAGCGCGGGGAAGCTGCCGAACGGGTCGCCCCGGCGCAAGTTCAGCGACAGGGGCGAATAGAACACCAGCTTGCCGCCGACCAGGCGGCTGGCGTAATTGCGCGACGAATAATAATCGTTGGAGCGCAAGTGATACGTGGCGCGGTAGGCCAGCTTGCCTTCCGCGTTGACGTCGAACAGGCCGATCTCCGTGCCGCCACGGCTGTAGCTGTAGCCGATCACCACCACCGTGTCGCCATCGATCAGCATTTCGTCATACCAGCTGCCGGACGGGTCGCTGCCCGGCGCGAACGCGTCGAGCGAGGCGATGGGCTGCAGGGCATTGCCGCCCACCTGCACGGTGAACAGCTTGCCGCGCCTTAGCATCACCAGGTGCTTGCCGTGCAGCTTGACGATGCCGCCTTCGTCCACACCCGCCGTCTGCACATTGGTGACCGATTCGGCCGCCTCTGCCGACGCCGCCGGTGCCGCTTTCGCCACCATCGGCGCTGCTGCTGGCGGCGGTGCGGGCGCCGTCGCCATGTACTGCGCCGTGGCGCGCTGCAGTTTCTGCTGCTCCCGCAGCAAGGCCGCCTGGCGCGCCTGCAGCTGCTGCAGGTAGCTGCTCAAGGCTTGCTCGCTGGCGAACGGCGCCAGGGTCTTGCGCGGCGCCGTGCCGGCGGCGTGGCTGCCTGCAGACAGCAGCAGGGACAGTATCAAGGTGATCTTGAGGGCGCTGGACATCGCTTCTTCTCCGGTTGGCTGGGGTATCCAACATGAAACGCAGCGGCGCAGAAAAAAGGGTTAAATATGCGCAAAAATATGCACGCGGCTGCCGCCTTACTCAAAACCCCGTATGCGATCACCATTGAAATTCGGCAGGCGCCACTCGAAGTGCAAGGCCAGGAAGCGGAACAGAAAGCCCGCACCGATGGACGACAGCTGCGCCACGGAGCTGTCGACCTTGAAGTGCAGCAGGCCGACATACAGGGCGCCCGTGAACAGGGCCACGGTGGCATACACTTCGCGCTGCAGCACGAGGGGAATCTGGTTGCACAGGATATCGCGCAGCAGGCCACCGAAGACACCCGTGATCATCCCCGCCAGCACGACGATGGCCGGGTGCATCTTGGCCGACATGGCGATGTCGCAGCCGATCACGCAAAACGCCACCAGACCCAGTCCGTCGACCAGCAAAAAGATGGCGCGCAGATGGTGCAGGTAGCGCGCGACAAAGGCCGTGACGACGGCCGCGCCGATGGTAAACAGCAGGTATTCGGGATGCGCTATCCAGCCCAGAGGATAGTGCCCCAGCAGCACGTCGCGCACGGTGCCGCCACCGAGCGCCGTGACGGCGCCGATCATGCAGATGCCGAACAAATCCATGCCGCGCCGCATGCCCATGATGGCGCCGGACATCGCTTCGGCGACAATCGCCACCAGGTAAATCGTATATAACAGCATGGTCTTACTCTTCCGAAAATGATTTGAGAATTTGTTCGCGTTCGCGCGCTTCGCTCAGGGTGCGCGCTTCGCTCGTGCCCGTGCTGGAGCCGCCATCGCCCGCTTCACCGCGCGCCATGCGCGTATCGGCACCGCCGCTGCCGCAACCGACGCTGCTGTGGATAAAAGCGAAGTTATCCTTCAGGCAGTCGCCGGCCAGGTACTCGGCATACACGTAGTCGCCGTCGAGCAGGGCCAGGCCTGGCGGTTCGGCCAGCACCTGCTCGCGGCGGCCCTGCACGGCCACCTGCATGTAATCGCGCCAGACGGGCAGCGCCAGGGTACCGCCGGTGGCATTGCCCAGGCTCTTGGGCTGGTCGTAGCCGAGCCAGACGACGGACACGAGGCCCGAGGAATAGCCGGCGAACCAGGCGTCATACGCATTGTTCGAGGTGCCCGTCTTGCCGGCCGCGTCGCCCCGTCCCAGCGCCAGCGCGCCGCGTCCCGTTCCGCTCTTGACGACGTCGCGCAGCATGCTGTCCATGACGTAGGCATTGCGCGTGGAGATCACCTGCGTGCCCGGCGCCGGCGCGCCCTTGGCGCGCGGCGCCGCGTCGGAAAACAGCACGTCTCCGCTACGGCTGCGCACTTCCTTGATCAGCTTTGGCGGCATCTGCACGCCGCCGTTGGCAAACACGGCATACGATTGCGCCAGCTGCAGCGGCGTGACGGCGCCCGCGCCCAGCGCCAGCGGGAGCGAGACGGGATTGCGCGCGCCCTCGAAGCCGAAGCGCGTGGCGTAATGCTGCACGTAGCCGGGGCCGGCCGCCTGCATCAGGCTGACGGCCACGAGGTTTTTCGAGCGCACGAGGCCGCGCCGCACGCTGATGAATCCTTCGTAGTTGTTGCCGTAATTGCGCGGACGCCACGGCTGCGCGCCCGTCTCCTGTGGCAGCAGCAGGCGCTGCGTATCGTCCACGGCCGTGCCGGGGAAATATCCCTTTTCCAGCGCCGCCGAATACACGAAAGGCTTGAAGCTGGAACCGGGCTGGCGGTAGGCTTGCATGGCGTGGTTGTAGTGGTTGCGGTAAAAATCGAAGCCGCCCGCCATGGCGACGATTTCGCCGCTGTGCGCCTCGACGGAAATGAGCGCGCCTTCCATCTCGGGCAGCTGGCTCACGAGCCAGCGCTTCTTTGCCGCGTCGTGCACCACGCGGATGACGCTGTTTTCCACGATGGCGCGCTTGCCGTCGAGCGTCAACTTGCCGCCCAGGCGCGCATCCGAAGCGGCCAGCACGATCTCGTCGCCATTGCGCAGCTGCGCCGTCACCTGGCGCTTGGCCGACGTTTCCACCTTGCGCACCAGGGCGGCGCGCACTTCACCGCTATCCGGATAGGCGGCCAGCTGGCGCGCCACGCCGTCTGCGGAGGCGGCCAGGCGCGCTTCCGGACCGCGATAGCCGCGCCGCGCCTGCGCATTCAACAGCCCATCGCGCAGCGACTTGTCGGCCGCCCGCTGCGGCGCCATGCGGATGGTGGTGGTCACGTCCAGGCCCAGGCTGTAGGCGCCTTCCGGGTAGCTTTGCACGATCAGCTGGCGCGCTTCCTCGACCGCATACGCGGCCGCGTGCACGGAGCTGTTGCGGTCCTTGTTCAGGGCCAGTTTTTCCGCCACGGCCGCGTCGTATTCGGCCGGCGTGATGTAACCGAGTTCGCGCATGCGCTTCAGGATGTAATGCTGGCGCACGGTGGCGCGCTGCGGATTGACCACGGGGTTGTAGGCCGATGGCGCCTTCGGCAGGCCGGCCAGCATGGCCGCTTCGGCGATGCTGACGTCGGCCAGCGGCTTGTCGAAATAGATGTTCGAGGCGGCGGAAAAGCCGTAGGAACGCTCTCCCAGGTAAATCTGGTTCATGTACAGCTCCAGCAGCTTGTCCTTGCCGTAGTGCTGTTCCAGCTTGTAGGCCAGCAGCATCTCCGTCAGCTTGCGCTGCACCGTCTTTTCGCGCGACAGGAAAAAGTCGCGCGCCACCTGCATGGTGATGGTGCTGGCGCCCTGCGCATGGTGGCCCGTGACGACGTTGGCCAGGGTGGCGCGCGTCAATCCATAAAAGTCGACGGCGCCGTGTTCATAAAAACGCGCATCCTCGATGGCCAGCAAGGCCTGGCGCATGCGCAGCGGTATCTCCTTCAGTGGTAGGAATTCGCGGCGCTCTTCGCCGTATTCGGCCAGCAGCTCGCCTTCGCTGGAAAAAATGCGCAGCGGCAGCGCGGGCTTGTACTGGGCAAGGTGCTCGACGGCCGGCAAGTCCTGCCATGCCTGGCGCAGCCACCAGCCGCCCGCCAGGGCGGCGGACAAGCCCAGGCCCAGGGTCAATCCCAGGCCGAATTTCAGATTGCGCGCCAGTTTCGATGACGGCTTGCGGGGCTTTGTATCTTGCGCTTGTGCTTCCATGAGGTGATTCCCTTGCTGCCAGGAGGCCGCGCCGCATGCGCATACGCTGCACTCCATCAAAGAGGCATTGTGCACTGCAACACTCTCATCCTTATAAAAAGTAAGTATTATTTAGTATTGATAAATTTTTCTTATGTTAGGCAGTGACCATGGATCTCAATCCCAAGCACACGGAAGCGTTCCGCGCCGTCGTCGAAACGGGCAGTTTCGAGCAGGCGGCGCTGCGGCTGCACCTGACGTCACCGGCCATTTCGCAGAGGGTGCGGGCGCTGGAAAGCCAGCTCGGCAATGCGCTGATCGTGCGCAGCCGTCCCGCGCGCGCCACGCGCATGGGCCAGCGTCTGATGCAGTATCTGAAGCGCGCCAAGCTGCTGGAAGCGGACTTGCAGGCGGAGCTGGCGGTGCAGCAGGATGCCCCGCTGACCCTGGTGCTGGCGCTGAACGCGGATTCGATGGGCACGTGGTTCTTCCCCGCCCTGTCCGAGGTGCTGATACGCGAACGCGTGCTGCTGGACCTGACCGTGGAAGACCAGGACCACACCTATACTTTGCTGGAGACGGGCATGGCCATCGGCTGCATCAGCACGGAGCCGAAACCCATGCGCGGCTGCACGGCCGAGCCGCTGGGCGTAATGCGCTACTGGCTGGTGGCCACACAAGCGTTCCGCCAGCAGTGGTTCGCGCACGGCCTGACGCGCAAGGCGGCGCGCACGGCGCCCGTGGTCGCCTACACGCGCAAGGACACCCTGCAGTCGTCGTTCCTGCAAGAGGCGCTGGGCTTGCCCGAAGGCGCCTACCCCTGCCATTACGTGCCGGGCGCTACCTCGCACTTCAACGCCATCCGCTATGGCCTCGGCTACGGCATGGTGCCGGAACTGCTGCTGAAAGCGAACACGGACGGCGAGCTCGTGGAAATGCTCACGCCCAAGACGCCGGCCGACGTGGCCCTGTACTGGCACACGTGGAAGGTGCAGTCGCCGCGCATGGAGCAGCTGTCGCGGCAAATCATCGCGGCGGCACGCACGATGCTGAGATAATTATCGCTGCATGCCCCAACGCTTCAAGGTCACGCGCTCCAGGGTGCGAAAGCCGATGTTTTCCACGATTAAACCGATGACGATGACGGCCGCCAGGCCGGCGAACACCTTGTCCGTGTACAGCTCGTTGCGGTTCTGGAAGATGTACCAGCCCAGGCCGCCCTGCCCCGACGTCGTGCCGAAGACCAGCTCGGCCGCGATCAGGGTGCGCCAGGCAAACGCCCAGCCTATCTTCAGCCCCGAGACGATGGACGGCAAGGCGCCCGGCACGAGGATGTGCAGCACCAGCCGCAAACCGTTCAAGCCGTAGTTGCGGCCCGCCATGCGCAGGGTCTCAGGCACGCCCTGGAAGCCCGCATACGTGTTCAAGGCCAGCGGCCACATCACGGAATGGACGATGACGAAGATCAAACTGGAGCGCCCCAGGCCAAACCACAGCAAGGCCAGCGGCAGCAACGCAATCGCCGGCAAGGGATTCAACATGGCCGTCAGGGTTTCCAGCAGGTCGCGCCCGATGCGGCTCGATACGGCCAGCAAGGTCAGCACGAAGGCGGCCAGCACGCCCACCGCATAGCCCTGCAGCAACACGACGAGGGACGCGGCCGTGCGCGTGAGCAATTCTCCGCTGGCGATGCCGCCGATAAACGCCTGCGCCGTCTGCAGGAAGCTTGGCAAGAGTAGATCGTTCTGCGTCCAGCGCGCCGCCCCTTCCCACAGCAAAGCCAGGCTGAGCAAAATGAATGCCTTGCGCCATAGCGCGTGCTGGCTCCAGCGCTGCCAGCGCGACAGCGGCCGTTCGACGGTGACGCCGGCGGGCGGCGGCGCCGCATAGACGAATTCCTGGCGGATGGGCGGCTCCAGCAGCGCGCTCATACGGCCTCCCGCTGCGCCGTATCCGCTTGTTGAGCAGGATCAACATCTTCATCGAACAGCAATCCATGGATGCGGCTGCTGGCGGCCTGGAATTCCGCACTGCCCGCACTGTGCAAACCGAACTGATGGCTGTTGAGTTCGGCGCGCACCCTGCCCGGATGGGGCGACAGCAGCAGGATGCGGTTGCCCACGACCAGCGCTTCCTCGATCGAATGCGTGACGAAGACGAGGGTAAAACGCAGCTCCTGCCACAGGCGGCTCAGCTCTTCCTGCATCTTGCGCCGCGTCAAGGCGTCGAGGGCGGCAAACGGCTCGTCCATCAGCAGCACTTCCGGCTGCATGGCCAGGGCGCGGGCGATGGCTACCCGCTGCTTCATGCCGCCCGACAAGGTATGCGGATGCGCATCCTCAAAGCCGGCCAGGCCCACCTTGGCAATCCAGTGATGGGCGCGCTCGCGGGCCGCCTGCTTGTCCAGTCGCTTGCTGGCCAGCAAGGGGAACATGACGTTTTCCAGCACGGTCTTCCATGGCGGCAACTGGTCGAATTCCTGGAACACGACAACACGCTCCGGCCCCGGCTTTGTGATGATTTTCGCCTGCATGGCGATGCTGCCCGCGCGCGGCGCGACGAAGCCGGCCACGGCTTTCAGCAAGGACGACTTGCCGCAACCCGATGGCCCCAGCAGCACGAAACGGTCGCCACGGAACACGTCGAAACTGACGTCATGCGTGGCGCGCACGGTACGCTGCTCCGTGCGGTATTCCAGGCTGACATGCTTTACGCTGAGCAATGGTTCTACCGTGGCCGGAGGACGTACCAGGTGAAAAGCGGGCGCGTTCATGTCAGCCTCCTTGCGTGATGGCAGGGTCGTCAAAAAAGTAATCGCGCCAGCTGTCGGGCAAGTTGCGGATGGCGCTCACACGGTGCAGGAATTGCGCCAGGCCATAGGTATTTTGCGGCGCGATCTTGAATTGCACTTGCGGATTGGCAAAGATTTTCAGCAGCAGATTGCGGTCCACCTTGCTCTTGTTCACCTTGATATAGATGTCGGCCGCACCCTGCGGGTTGCTGCTCGCGTACTGCGCCGCTTCGGCCAGCGCGGCGATGAAGGCGCGGTAGGTCTTCGGATTGTCCTTGCGGTATTTTTCTGTCGCATACAGCAGGGTCGACGAACTGGGCCCTCCCTGCACGTCGTACGAGTTCAGGATGATATGGGCGTTCGGATTCTGCGCCAGTTCCTGTTCCTGGAACGGCGAATTGCCGAAGTGACCACTGAGCTCCGTGCCGCCGGCGATGATGGCGGCCGCCGCATCCGGATGCGGCAGGGTTTGCGTGATCTTGTCGAGGCGGGCAAATTCCTTGTCGCCCCACTGCTTCGCCACAGCCATTTGCAAGATGCGCGCCTGGACGGACACGGACACGGCGGGCAAGGCGATGCGGTCCTTGTCCGTGAAGTCCGCCAGGGTTTTCACCTTCGGGTTGTTGCTGATCAAATAGTAGGGGAAATTACCGAGCGAGGCCACGCCGCGCACGTTCTGCCGTCCCTTGGTACGGTCCCAGATCGTCAACAGCGGCCCCAGGCCCGCCCCCGCGATATCGATATTGCCCGACAACAAGGCATCATTGATGGCCGGGCCGCCGGACAGGGTGATCCACTCGACTTTCACATCGACGCCCTGCTGCTTGCCATGCTTTTCGATCAGTTTTTGTTCTTGCGCAATATTGAGCAGCAAGAAAGTGATGCCGTGCTGGCCCGCGATGCGGATCTGGCCTTCGGCCCGGGCCATGGGCATGGCCATGCACAGCATGGCGATGGTGGCGAGCAGGCGGCGGGAAAAGGTAAAGATCGGCAACATGGACACTCCTTGGTCAACTACGGTCAAAAATCAGTACGGCGCATCGCCTTCGATGGTGGTGCGATACAGTTTGCGGCGCTGGTCGGGCGGGCACCCCGTCGCCAGATGCATCAGGGAACGGTTGTCCCAGAACACCAGGTCGTGCGGCTGCCAGCGGTGCACATACAGGTGTTCCGGGCGCACGCTGTGGGCGAACAGTTCGTCGAGCAGGGCGCGGCTTTCATCGGCGGGCAAGCCGACGATGCGCGTGGTGAAATGCTCGCTGACAAACAGGGCGCGCCGTCCCGTTTCCGGATGCACGCGCACCACGGGGTGGGTCACGGGTGTGACTTCATCGATCTGCGCCTGCGTCAGCGCGGGGCGCCATGGGTTGCGGCGGCGCAATTCCTCATACTGGCTCAAATAGCTGTGTTCGGCGCGGGCGCCGCGCACGGCGTGGCGCAGCGCGGCCGGCAAGCTTTCCCACGCCAGGTGCATGTTCGCAAATACGGTATCGCCGCCCTCGTCCGGCAACTCCTGCGCGTGCAGCATGGAGCCGAGGCTGGGCACTTCCTTGTACGACAGGTCGGAATGCCAGAAATGGCCCGCGTCGCCCAGGCCGATGGGCTGGCCATCCTCGACGATGTTCGAAATGATCAGCACCTCCGGCTGCGTGGGCAGCTGGAACTGGCGCAGCACGTGGATTTGCAGGGGACCAAAGCGGCGGCTGAAATCGACTTGCTGCTGCGGCGTGATGCGCTGCTCGCGGAACACCAGCACGTGATGATCGAGGTGGGCGTGGTGCAGGCGCTGGAAGTCGCCCAGCGACAGCGGCTGCGCCAGGTCCAGCCCCAGCACTTGCGCACCCAGCGGCGCGTCGAACGTTTCGATACGGAAATGACTAGCGGAATGCGCGGGTTTCAGGACGGCCGACATGATGGCTTCATCAGTGAACAAGGGAAGTCCACTGTATGCCGGCCTGCGTTCCTTGCAAACGAAGCATTTACTATATGAATATGCGCGGCGCGTTGCGCCATGCTGCAACAGGCACTGTCACGCGATGGCACAGCCGTAACGGCTTTGCCCGGGAATGGCCCTAGCACGAAACTTGCTTATCTACCAATTTCCAACGCATAGACAGGAACGCCATGCCCACTCTCGCCCTCTTGCTCGCTCTGCTGCTCGCTGCGCCCTCCCATGCCCAGGATAGCCAGGATGAAGGCGATCTCAGCTACAAAGCCTATGTCCATAGCGACAAGCGCATCAAGTGCTTGTACGGCTATGCGGCCGACAAGACGGGCGACCATGCGGCTGCCGTCGCCATCTTTGAAGACTGCATCCGGCGCTGGAACGATGTGTATTCGATGATTTGGCTGGCACAGCTGTATGAAACGGGCATCGGCGTGCCCAGGGACCTGGAACAGGCGACGGCGCTGATGCGGCGCGGCGCCCATACCAACGATGACGCCGCCTATGCGCGGCTGGCGCGCTACCACTATGGCGTGGCGCTGGCCGATGGCCGGGGCACGCCGCAGGATATTCCCCAGGCCAGAACCTGGCTGCGCCGGGCGGCGCAAGAGGGCGTGCGGGAGGCGGCCGATTACCTGCTCCGCCTGGATGGTGCGGCACCATAGGCGCCGCGCCAGGGTCGATTACGCGATGGCTTCGTAGCGGGCCAGGCGGGCCGCCATGCGGGGCGCCAGTTCGTGGCCAGCCGTGACGGTTACTTCCAGGTCGTTCAGCAAGCCATCCTTCAAGCCATAGACCCAGCCATGGACGCTGAGTTCCTGGCCCCGTTCCCACGCATCTTGCACGACGGTAGTCTGGCACACGTTCAAGACCTGCTCAACCACGTTGAGTTCGCACAGGCGGTCGCCGCGCTGGCGGCTGGTCAGCACGTCGCCCAGGTAGCGCTCGTGTTTCTGGCCCACATCCTGCACATGGCGCAGCCAGTTGTCGACCAGGCCGATGCGCGTGCCCGTCATGGCCGCATGCACGCCCTTGCAGCCGTAATGGCCGACGATGATGATATGTTTGACTTTCAGCACGTCCACGGCAAATTGCAGGACGGACAGGCAATTGAGGTCGGAATGCACGACCACGTTGGCAATATTACGGTGCACAAACACGTCGCCAGGCGCCATGCCCAGCAGTTCGTTGGCGGGCACGCGGCTGTCGGAGCAGCCGATCCACAGATATTCGGGCGACGTTTGCGCTTCCAGGTTCTTGAAGAAGTTCGGGTCTTTCGCCACCATCGAGTCGGCCCAGCGGCGGTTACGCTGCAGCAGTTCCGCCAGGGCCAGGCCATTTTTCGGTTCGGTCATATCGCTCCCATGAGGTAAGTTCGGTTGAACAGCGCGCCGATCGCGTGCGTTGGCGTGCGATGCGCGCAGATATTGAGTCAACCGGGGTAAAAAAACGCCGGGATGTTTCAGCATCCCGGCGCATGGTATTACGTGTGCTTACTCAAAAAAATCCTTGACCTTGTCTTTCCAGGTCTTGCTTTGCGGACTGTGCTTGGCACCGCCCTCGGTCGTCGACTTTTCAAAGTCGCGCAGCAGGTCTTTCTGTTTTTCCGTCAGTTTCACGGGTGTTTCGATGGCCACGTGGCAGAACAGGTCACCCGCATAACCGGAGCGCACGCCCTTGATGCCCTTGCCTTTCAGGCGGAAGGTCTTGCCCGACTGGGTGCCCTCCGGGATCGTGAACGACACTTTGCCGTTCAGGGTCGGCACTTCGATTTCGCCGCCCAATGCTGCCTTGGTGAACGAAATCGGCATTTCGCAATGCAGGTCGTCGCCCTCGCGCTGGAACACGGCGTGCGGCTTGATGTGGATTTCCACATACAGGTCGCCCGACGGGCCGCCATTCGTGCCCGGTTCGCCGTTGCCGGACGAACGGATACGCATGCCATTGTCGATACCGACTGGAATTTTCACTTCCAGGGTCTTGTTGCGCTTGATGCGACCGGCGCCGCCGCACGGCGTGCAGGGGTCGGTGATGACCTTGCCGCTGCCATGGCATTTCGGGCAGGTTTGCTGGATGCTGAAGAAACCTTGCTGCATGCGCACCTGGCCGTGGCCACCGCAGGTACCGCAGGTGGTCGGCGACGTGCCCGGCTTGGCGCCGCTGCCGTGGCAAGTGTCGCACTTGTCCCAGCTCGGCACGCGAATCGTCGTGTCGAAGCCGTGAGCAGCTTGCTCCAGTGTAATTTCCAGGTTGTAGCGCAAGTCGGCGCCACGGTACACCTGTGGACCCGCATTGCGGCTGCGTCCACCGCCACCGCCAAAGATGTCGCCGAAGATATCGCCGAAGCTGTCGGCAAAGCCGCCAGCACCGCCGCCGAAGCCGCCACCGCCGCCCATGTTCGGGTCCACGCCAGCGTGACCATAGCGGTCATACGCATCGCGCTTTTCCGGATTGGTCAGCATCTCGTAGGCTTCTTTGACTTCCTTAAACTTTTCTTCCGATTCCTTGCTATCCGGATTGCGGTCCGGATGGTATTTCATCGCCAGTTTACGGTAAGACTTTTTGATCTCTTCTTCCGAAGCATTTTTTGCGACACCGAGTGTCTCGTAAAAATCACGCTTTGCCATGTTGTCGGCACCTTGCAGTCTATCTACTGATGTAAAAATTACACGAAAAAGCCGAGTCGAGTGCTGCGCTAGGCGCAGCGACTCGGCTCGGCCGGTCTTCGCGGCTAATCCCGCGATGTAGCGTTCAGCCCGGCTGCCCCCATTTCATGGGAGCGCAAGACAATTACTTGCTGTCTTTGACTTCCTTGAAGTCAGCGTCGACAACGTCGTCCTGCTTGGCGCCTGCATCCGATGCGCCAGCGGCTTGCTGTGCACCTTCCGCGCCGCCGGCAGCTTGCTGCGCTTGCATGTCGGCATACATTTTTTCGCCCAGTTTCTGCGATGCGCTCGACAGTGCTTCCACCTTGGCGTCGATCTCAGCCTTGTCGCCGGCCTTGATGCTTGCTTCCAGGTCAGTGATCGCCGCTTCGATCTTCTCTTTCTCGCCCGCGTCCAGCTTGTCGCCGTATTCGGTCAAGGATTTCCGGGTCGAGTGTACCAGAGCATCGGCCTGGTTGCGCGACTCGGCCAATTCTTTGACCTTCTTGTCTTCTTCCGCGTTCAACTCGGCGTCTTTCACCATCTTCTGGATTTCCGCCTCGGTCAAGCCGGAATTGGCCTTGATCGTGATCTTGTTTTCCTTGCCGGTGGCCTTGTCTTTGGCGCCGACGTGCAAGATGCCGTTGGCGTCGATGTCGAAGGTCACTTCGATCTGTGGCGTACCGCGTGCTGCTGGCGGGATGCCTTCCAGATTGAATTCGCCCAGGCCCTTGTTGCCGGCGGCGATTTCGCGCTCACCCTGGAAGACCTTGATGGTCACCGCAGGCTGGTTGTCGTCGGCCGTCGAGAAGACCTGGCTGAACTTGGTCGGAATCGTCGTGTTTTTGTGGATCATCTTGGTCATCACGCCGCCCAGGGTTTCGATACCCAGGGACAGTGGAGTGACGTCCAGCAACAGCAAGTCCTTGCGTTCGCCCGACAGGACCGAACCCTGGATGGCTGCGCCCACGGCGACGGCTTCGTCCGGGTTCACGTCCTTGCGTGGATCCTTGCCGAAGAATTCCTTCACTTTTTCCTGCACCTTCGGCATACGCGTCATGCCGCCGACCAGGATGATGTCATCGATGTCCGACACTTTCACGCCAGCATCTTTGATAGCGGTGCGGCATGGTTCGATCGTTGCCGAGATCAGCTCTTCCACCAGCGATTCCAGCTTGGCGCGGGTCATCTTCAGGTTCAAGTGGACCGGTGCGCCGTTCGCCATGGCGATGTACGGCTCGTTGATTTCGGTTTGTTGCGACGACGACAGCTCGATCTTCGCGCGCTCGGCCGAAGCCTTGATGCGCTGCAGGGCGATCGGATCTTTTTTCAGGTCGATGCCGTTGATCTTCTTGAACTCGTCGATGATGTAATCGATGACGCGCTGGTCGAAGTCTTCGCCGCCCAGGAAGGTGTCGCCGTTGGTCGACAGCACTTCAAATTGTTTCTCGCCATCAACATCCGCGATTTCGATGATCGACACGTCGAACGTACCGCCACCCAAGTCATACACGGCGATTTTACGGTCGCCTTTTTCGGTCTTGTCCAGGCCGAATGCCAGCGCTGCCGCGGTTGGCTCGTTGATGATGCGTTTGACGTCCAGGCCAGCGATACGGCCGGCATCCTTGGTCGCTTGACGCTGCGAATCGTTGAAGTAGGCAGGCACGGTGATGACGGCTTCGGTGACTTCTTCACCGAGGTAGTCTTCTGCCGTTTTCTTCATCTTGCGCAGGACTTCAGCCGAAATTTGCGGTGGAGCCAGTTTTTTGTCGCGCACGCCAATCCATGCATCGCCGTTGTCGGCTTTCATGATTTGGTAAGGCATCAGCGCGATGTCTTTTTGGACTTCTTTTTCGTCGAACTTGCGACCGATCAAACGCTTGACTGCGTACAGCGTGTTTTTCGGATTGGTCACGGCCTGGCGTTTCGCCGGCGCGCCGACGAGAATTTCGCCATCTTCTTGATAAGCAATAATCGATGGCGTCGTGCGTGCGCCTTCAGCGTTTTCGATTACCTTTGGTTGACCATTTTCCATGATGGAAACGCAGGAATTCGTGGTTCCCAGATCGATACCGATAATTCTACCCATGATTTTTTTCCTTTTATTTGCTAGATTTCAGATGGTTCTTATATGTGGCAAAGCGGCATGGTTTCAAGGCTTGCTTGATGCCGCCCTCTGATTATTTTGCTTGCGCGGTGGTGACAATGGCCGGACGCAACAGGCGGTCGGCAATCATATAGCCCTTTTGCAAGACTGATACGATGGTATTGGCTTCCTGGTCCGCTGGCACCACGGCAACGGCCTGGTGTTTCATCGGATCGAGCTTCTCGCCCTGCACTGGCAACACTTCCACCAGACGGTTGCGCTCGAACGCGGCGGTCAATTGCTTCAGGGTCATCTCGACGCCTTCCTTCAGCGATTCGATGGTCGGTGCTTCCACCGTCAGCGCCGTTTCCAGGCTGTCTTTCACCGGCACCATGGCTTCGGCAAAGCTTTCCACTGCGAATTTATGCGCTTTAGCAACATCTTCCTGCGCGCGGCGGCGGATATTTTCACCGTCGGCCTTGGCGCGCATGAAGGCATCGTGCATTTCTGCAAGACGCGCTTCGGTACTGGCCAGCTGCTCTTCCAAAGTAGGCTCTGCGGGAGTCGATGGCGCAGTCGTCGCGGCGTCCGCTTGCGGATTAGGTACAGCTTGGTTTTCCTGATCTTGCATCTAGAAAGCTCCTACAATCAATGACTTAAATGGGTTAGGCTATACATCTTTACAACACTAACCGGCAGATGGGGCTATATCCTACTGTTTCAAGGGGTATCGGCGCGAGCGCCAAGGTTTACGTCAGCTAATGTTACAGCTTATTACATTTTGTTTCCCATTTCGGACTGCGAGCCGTGCGCGCCCTCTGAAACAGCCGGCATCCCCAGCGAAGGCGGCATTCTACCAGTCCCGACCAGGCCATTGCCACTGATGGTGTTGCTATTTGGAAAACCTCATGTCCATGCCCAAAATGACAAAGCCGCGCAAGCGCGGCTTTACATGGCAGAAGAACATGCTTCCTAATTCGCTGCGCCCAGGGCCAGGGCGGCCGCGCGCGCCTGCTCGCCCACTGTCTTGTCCGCCTCGCGCTGCGGCGCCGTCTTCATCGTCGGCCAGCCGATCATGTGCTGCTCGGCAATTTCTGCCATACCCGCGATCCAGGCCGGCGTTTCGTTCAGGCAAGCGATATAGTGAAACTGCTGGCCACCGGCCGCCTCGAAATCATGCTTCGCTTCCATGGCGATTTCTTCCAGGGTTTCCAGGCAATCGCTGGTAAAGCCCGGGCACAACAGATCGACGCGCTTGACGCCCTGTTGCGCCAGCGCCACCAGGGTCGGCGCCGTGTATGGCTGCAGCCATTCGGCCTTGCCAAAACGCGACTGGAAGGTCACCACGTATTGCTCTTTAGTTAATTTCAGCTTTTCTGCCACCAATCGCGCCGTTTTCAGGCATTGGCAGTGGTAGGGGTCGCCCAGCAGCAAGGTGCGCTTGGGCACGCCATGGAAACTCATCACCAGTTTTTCGGGACGGCCATGCGCTTCCCAGTGGTTCAGCACGGAATCGCGCAAGGCGTCGATGTAGGTGTCGTGCTCGTGGTACTGCTTGATAAAGCGCAACTCCGGCACATTGCGCACGGTGGCGTAATGGGCGAAGACGGCATCGTAGATGGAACCCGTCGTCGTACCCGAGTATTGCGGATAGGCCGGCAGGATGGCGATGCGCTCGCAACCTTCGCTTTTCAGCCGGGCCAGCACCTCGGGCAAGGAAGGCGAACCGTAGCGCATGGCCATGGCCACCGTCACGCCGTCATGGCCCCGCTCGGCCAGAGCACCGGCCAGCAGTTTGGCCTGCTTTTGCGTATGCACTTTCAAGGGCGAGCCGTCGCGCGTCCAGATCGAGGCATATTTCTTGGCCGACTGGCCCGAACGGAAGGGCAAGATGATCAGATGCAGGATGAACCACCAGACCAGGCGAGGAATTTCCACGACGCGGGGGTCCGACAGGAATTGTTTCAGATAGCGCCGCACGGCCGACGAAGTCGGCGCATCGGGCGTGCCCAGGTTGACCAGCACCACGGCGCTGCGGTCGATGCTGCCATGCGTGTACGGCGGTTCTGTTTGAAATGACATGAAGACTCTTCGAAGACGTTGGATGGATTAGACGACCATTATAGTTACATTGCGTCAACATCGGGAGTACTGCCAGACGATGGCAGCACGCCTGTCACGTCCCAAGTCAAATCGCGAGCAATTCGCGGGCATGCTTGCGCGTGGTGGCCGTGATTTCGAGGCCGCCCAGCATGCGCGCCACTTCTTCCACCCTGGCCTTGGCGTCGAGCATGTCGATGCGCGAGGCCGTCTTGCCATTCTCCAGGGTGCTTTTTGCCACTTGGAAATGCTGATTGGCCTGGCTGGCCACTTGCGGCAAGTGGGTCACGCACAGCACTTGCCGTCCCTGCCCCAGGCGTTTCAACAGGCGCCCCACCACTTCGGCGACGCCGCCGCCGATGCCGCTGTCGACCTCGTCGAAGATCAGCGTCGGCGTGGTGGTGGCATGCGAGGTGATCACGGAGATGGCCAGCGCGATGCGCGCCAGCTCCCCGCCGGACGCGACTTTCGCCAGCGAACGGGGCGCCGTGCCCGCGTGGCCGGCAACGAGGAATTCCACTTGCTCGAGGCCGTGCGCGGCCGGCTCGCACGGATGCAGGGCAATCTCGAAACTGCCGCCCGTCATGCTCAGTTCCTGCATGGCGCGCGTGACGGCTTGCCCCAGCTCCAGCGCGGCGGCGCGGCGCGTGGCGGACAATCGCTCGGCGACGCTGCGGTACTCGGCCTCTATCTTTGCTTCCTGGCGCAGCAAGCCTTCGATATCGGAAGCGTCGGCCAGGTGCTGCAGTTTTTCCGACAGCTTGGCGTGTTCCTCGGGCAACTCTTCGGGCGTGACGCGGAATTTGCGGGCCGTGCTGTGCATGGCTTCCATGCGCGCGTCGAGCTGGTGCAAACGCTCCGGGTCCAGTTCCACCCGGTCCAGGTAGTTGTTCAGCGCATACACGGATTCCTGCAGCTGGATGCGCGACGATTCGATCAGGTCGACAATCGGCTGCAATTCCGCATCGACGGACACGAGCTTGCCCAGCTTCTGGTTCAGGCCCGACAGTTGCGACACGATCGGGTGGTCTTCCGACTCGGAAATGAGAGACAAGGCTTCCTGCGCCCCTTCCAGCAGGCTGGCAGCGTGCGACAGGCGGCTGTGCTCGTTCGTGATGTCCGTCCACTCGCCGGGCTTGGCCGCCAGTTTTTCCAACTCTCCCACTTGCCACTCCAGGCGTTCGCGCTCGTACAGCACGTTGGCGGCATTCGTTTCAAATTCCTCGCGCTGGCGCACGAGGGCGCGCCAGCGCTTGTGCAAGGCTGCCACTTGCCGCGCATCCTGCTCCGCGCCCGCTTCGCGCGCCGTCGCCTGGCCGTCAAGCAAGGCGCGCTGCGCCTCGCTTTTCAGCAAGGACTGGTGCGCGTGCTGCCCATGGATGTCGACCAGCATGTCGCCCAGTTCGCGCAACTGCGCCGCCGTGGCGGGGATGCCGTTGATATAGGCTTTCGAGCGGCCCGCATTGTCGATCACGCGGCGCAACAGGGCGCCGCCGTCGTCGTTGGCGAATTCATTGGCCACCAGCCAGGCCTGCGCCACTTCGCTGACGGAGAAATCAGCCGTGATGTCGGCCTTGGCTGCGCCCTCGCGCACCACGCTGGCGTCGCCGCGGCCGCCCAGCGCCAGGGTCAGTGCATCGATGAGGATGGACTTGCCGGCCCCCGTCTCGCCCGTCAGCACGCTGAAGCCGGCGGAAAATTCCAGTTCAATGGTATCGACAATGACAAAATCGCGGATGGACAGTGTATGGAGCATGGCTTCTGTGGTTAGGCGGCGAGCCGCGGGTTAACGTGGAAAGACTTGTTAGCTGAGCTTGCCCTCGCCCGACGGATACTCATTCCAGTGCAATTTTTCACGCAGGGTGTTGTAGTAGCTCCACCCCTCCGGATGCAGGAAGGTAATCGTGTGCGGCGAACGGCGGATGAGGATGCGGTCTTGCTGCACCAGGCTGGCAAAGGTCTGCATGTCGAAATTGACGCTGATATCACGCCCGCGCACGATTTCCACGACGATCTGGCTGGAATCGGGCAGCACGATGGGGCGGTTCGACAGCGCATGCGGCGCGATCGGCACGAGCACGATGCCGCCCAGGGTCGGGTGCAGCAACGGACCGCCGGCCGACAGCGCATACGCGGTCGAGCCCGTGGGCGTGGCAATGATCAGGCCGTCCGAACGCTGGTTGTACATGAAGTGGCCGTCGACCTCGACGCGCAATTCGGCCATGCCGGCACCGCCGCCGCGCGAGACGACGACATCGTTGACGGCCATGCCCACGTGGATCGATACGCCGTCGCGCAGCACGCTGCCTTCGAGCAAAGTGCGGCGTTCGGCCTTGAAGCGGCCGCCCAGAATTTGCGCCAATACAGGCAGCATACGCTCGAGCGGGATATCCGTCATGAAGCCCAGGCGCCCTTGATTGATACCGATCAAGGGGACGTCGAATGGCGCCAGCTGGCGCGCGATACCGAGCATGGTGCCGTCGCCGCCCATGACGATGGCGCAATCGGCGGCGGCGCCGATCTCGGCCGGCGACATGGCGCGCACGCCAGGAAACGCCAGGTTCAGATGCGCGGCCGTCTCCGCCTCGAAGACCACCGTGTGGCCCAGCACTTGCAGGAAATCGACGATGCTTTTCACGGGTTCGGCAATGCCATCCGTATTCTGGCGCACGACCAGGGCGATGGTCTTGGCGCCCAGGTTGAAGCGCTCGCCCGGGGCTGGCAAGGTCGCGGCTGGCTGTTCGGCTCGCTGGTCGGCGTAGTTATCGACGGGCATAAAAATCTCGGTAGTGAATTCGGTGGCAAACCGCCCCTGGCTGTCGCGTCGCACGCCGGCATCGCATGATACTGTATATATGCACAGTATAGTGCGCCTGCCGTATGCCTGCAAGGGGCGTTCTCGGTGTTGCTCGCAGTGTAGCGCAGAAAAAGAATCGTCCATGCGTGCGCCAGCGCTCCATCGCGGGGCAAATCCGCTTGCATGGTCACGCCGGCGGCAGGACACTGGCGTGACATCATTCTTTTCTTCAGGAGGCCATATGGTTGCCCAGCATAGCGAGCGCAAGATCAATACCGATGAAAAGGTGAAAAATGACGGCGTGGATCGCCTGCCGCATGAGCGCGACGAATCGCCCGACGCGCAGAACGTGCGTCCGCGCAAGATCATGCAGCAGGCGGCCAGCGACCTGGAACAAGGTTTGGTGGACACTGACCGCCATGCCCAGCCCGGCGTGGAAAAGGTCAAGCCCGCCCCGCCGCAACAGGCCCGTCCCGACGCGCAACTGGAACCAAAGAAGGCGCGCTGACTCCAACTGTCACGCACTGCTCATGTTACGGAGTACGCCATGCACCGCTGCGCCCGTTCCTTCCTGCTGGCCGCCGCCTGCGGCGCCCACCTCGCCCACGCCCAGGCGCCCGCCATGCCCGTGGGCTTCGGCCCGCATCCCGTGCTGCCCGCGCCCGATAAACAGTTCATTCCCACCGTCAACGTAGCGCCCGTGCAGCGCTGGACGGCCGGGCAGCACCCGGCTGTCGCGGCGGGGCTGGCCATCCGCGCCTATGCGCGCGGACTCGACCACCCACGCTGGCTGTACGTCTTGCCGAACGGCGACGTGCTCGTGGCGGAAACGAATGCCCCGCCGAAACCGGACGACAGCAAGGGCATCAAGGGTGCCATCATGCAGATGCAGATGAAAAAAGCGGGCGCGGCCACGCCCAGCGCCAACCGCATCACCCTGCTGCGCGGCATGGATAGCAACGGCGTGGCGCAGACGCGCAGCGTCTTCCTGCAAGGGCTGAACTCGCCATTCGGCATGGCGCTGGTCGGCAACGAGCTGTACATCGCCAACGCGGACGCGCTGATGCGCTTCCCGTACGAAACAGGACAGAGCACCATCACGGCCCCCGGCGTCAAGGTGATGGATTTGCCGGGCGGCCCCATCAACCACCACTGGACCAAAAACGTCATCGCCAGCGCCGATGGTCAGTTTCTCTAT
The DNA here is from genome assembly GCF_900156175.1 of Janthinobacterium sp. TND4EL3. GTDB lineage: Bacteria > Pseudomonadota > Gammaproteobacteria > Burkholderiales > Burkholderiaceae_D > Janthinobacterium. Next base: position 93,031 of record NZ_FTMV01000002.1, on the reverse strand, counting down.
GTTGCCGTCGGTTCGAACAGCAATGCGGGCGAAAACGGCATGGCGGTCGAAGAGGGCCGCGCCGCCATCTGGCAATTCACGCGCGCGACGGGCGAGGCGCGCGTGTATGCGACGGGCTTGCGCAATCCCGTCGGACTGGCCTGGCAGCCTGCAACGGGCGCCCTGTGGACGGCCGTCAATGAGCGCGACGAGCTGGGCAACGACCTCGTGCCCGACTACATGACCTCCGTCAAGGATGGCGCGTTTTACGGCTGGCCCTACAGTTATTTCGGCCAGCACGTCGATGCGCGGGTCAAGCCGCCCCGTCCCGAACTGGTCGCCACCGCTGTTGCACCCGACTATGCGCTCGGTGCGCACACGGCCTCGCTGGGCCTGGCGTTTTATGACGCCGTCTTGCTGCCCGAACGCTACCGGGGCGGCGCCTTCATCGGCCAGCACGGTTCGTGGAACCGCAAGCCCTACAGCGGCTATAAAGTCATCTTTGTTCCGTTCGCCGGTGGCGTGCCCAGCGGTCCTCCGCAGGACGTCGTCGCCGGCTTCCTCGATCAGAACGGCAAGGCGCATGGGCGCCCCGTCGGCGTGGCCGTCGACAAGGCGGGCGCGCTGCTGGTGGCCGACGACGTGGGCAATATCGTCTGGCGCGTGACGCCGGCGCCGTGAATGCATGGGCGCCGCGCATGCGTGCCCTGTGTGGCGCAACGAACGGAAGCGCAGGGGGCGGGCGCGCATGATGGACGCTCGAACCACGCAAGGAGTACATCATGAAAAAAACAGGATCAGCCGTCTGGAGTGGCGGCCTTAAAGATGGCAAAGGATTCATTTCCACCGAAAGTGGCGCGCTCGACAATGTGCCATATGGCTTCAACACGCGCTTCGAGGATGGTCCCGGCAGTAATCCGGAAGAACTGATTGGCGCTGCCCATGCGGCCTGCTTCACCATGGCCCTGTCCGGCCAGCTGGGCGAGGCGGGCTTGCGCGCCACGGCCCTGAAAACCACGGCCGACGTCAGCCTGGAAAAGATCGATGGCAGCTATGCGATCACGGCCGTCCACCTGACCCTGGTGGCCACCATTCCCGGCGCCAGCGACGAAGCGTTCCAGGACGCGGCCCTGCGCGCCAAGCTCGGCTGCCCCGTATCGAAGCTGCTGGCCACGGAAATCACGCTGGACGCCCATCTGGAGTAACTCCAGAGGCATCCTCACCGTCCGCTGCCGTTCCATTACCGGGCGGCAAGGGCGGTTTCGGCAAGAAAGCCGTAAAACGCATAAAATCCTGCCATTCCCCTAACACCCTCAAGGATTTACGATGCGTATTTTGCACACCATGTTACGGGTCGGCGACCTGCAGCGCTCCATCGACTTTTACACGAACGTCCTGGGCATGAAGCTGCTGCGCACCAGCGACAACCCGGAATACCAGTACACGCTGGCCTTCGTCGGCTACGGTTCGAACCCCGACCACGCGGAACTGGAACTGACGTATAACTATGGCACCACCAGCTACGAGCTGGGCACGGCGTATGGCCACATCGCCATCTCGGCCGACGACATCGTCGCCGCCTGCGACGCGGCACGCGCGAATGGCGGCAACGTCACGCGCGAACCGGGTCCCGTCAAGGGCGGCAACACGGTGATCGCCTTCATCACCGACCCGGACGGCTACAAGATCGAATTGATCGAACGCAAGTTCGACGGCCAGGGCGGCGGCCTGTAATACCTCAGCCTGGCTCGGCGGCCCTGGCAATGGCCGCGCGCAGCCAGGCGATGCCCGCGTCACCGTCCGTGCGGCGGTGCCGTATTGTTTCAAACGCAAACGGCGCGATGGCGAACGGCGCAGAATGCTGCGCCAGCCCTTGCCCCGCGCTTCCCTGCAAGGCGCGCCGCGCCACCGTCAATATCAGATCCGTCCCCATCAACAGCTCCGGCGCAACTGTCCAGTACGGCACGCGCACGGCGAGGCGGCGCGTCTGGCCCAGCTGCGCCAATGCGGCGTCGACTTCGGCAGCCATGCCCCCTTCGCTGGACGCTACCAGCACGTGGGGACGCGCCAGATAGGTCTGCAGGCTCAAGGACTCGCCCGGCGCCAGGCTGGCCGGGTCCAATGCGCACACGAACGCTTCCTCGAATAAAGTTTCCCTGTGGAACTGCTCAGGCAGTTGCGGGAACACACCCAGCGCCAGGTCGATTTCGCCATCCTGTACGCCGGCCACGACGGCAGAACGGCTGGCGTGGCTGACGGTCAGGTCGATGCCGGGCGCTTCCACGCGCAAGCGGCGCAGCAAACGGGGCAAGATCAATGCCGCGCCGTAATCCGACATGGCCAGGCGAAACACGCGCTGCGCCGTGGCCGCGTCGAACACGGCGCCGCCGAGTACGGAGCGCACGCTTTGCAGGGCTTCGGCCAGCGGCCGCGCCAGCTCCAGGGCACGCGCCGTGGGCTGGAAGCCGCCCTTGCCGCGCAACAGCAGCGGATCGTCGAGCAGATGGCGCAGGCGCGCCAACGCATGGCTGACGGCAGGCTGGCTCATGTGCAGGCGTTCCGCCGCACGTGACAAATGGCGTTCGCTCAGCAGCGCGTCCAGGATCACCAGCAAGTTCAAATCGACGGCGCGCAGATTATTCATTTGGTGCATAGTTGGATGACAAACTACGAATTGGATTTAATGATGACAGCATAATACGATGACTCCATCAACTCAACACGCAGGGAGTCGCACATGAATGGATGGATCACCTTGTTTGCCCCGCTGGCCATGCTGGCCGGCGCCGTCGTCCCCTTCCAGGCGGGTGCAAATGCCGCGCTGGGCCGCAACCTGGGCCACCCGCTGTGGGCCACGCTCGCCTCGCTGGCCGTCAGCGCCGTGCTCGCGTCGCTCGTGATGCTCGTCTGGCGGGTGCCCGCGCCCGATTTGCACCTCGCCGTGCGCGGGCCGGGCTGGTCCTGGCTCGGCGGCGCGGCCGGCGTGTTTTATATTACGGCCGCGCTGATGCTGGCGCCGCGCATGGGTTCCGGCCCCTTCATGGCAGCCGTCATCGGCGGGCAGATGCTGGCCGCGCTGGCCATTGACCGCTACGGCTTGCTGGGCTTTGCCGTCAAGCATATTTCTCCGCTGCACTGGGCGGGTGCGGGACTGGTGGTGGCCGGGGTCGTGCTGACCCAATTCGCCAACAGCCGCGCCGTGTGACAACACCGCCAGACGAAAAAAAAGGCTCTGTCCCCGACAAATAGGGGAACTCAAGGAATCTTTCCCAGCCCCGGCTGTCTGACTGTACATATTAGACAAACGGGAGCCTGCCATGCAGCCAGCCGAATGGAAAACCTTCATCGCCCAGTTCACCGCACTGAGCCGTCGCCAGCGTCTGGCCAGCGCCACCCTGCTGCCCGGGGCAGGATCGCAGAACGCCGCTGTGGCACTGGTCGAAAGCGTGGCCCGGCAGCGGCTACACTGTCCCGCCTGCCACAGCAGCCATGCGCACCGGCACGGCCATGCGCACGGACTGCAGCGCTACCGCTGCGTGCCGTGCGGCCGCACCTTCAATGCGCTCACCGGCACGCCGCTGGCGCGCCTGCGCCACAAGACCTTATGGCTAGCCTACGCCGATTGCCTGCTGGCATCGGCTTCCGTGCGCCAGGCAGCGCGACAACTGAACGTGCACCGCAACACCGCCTTCCGCTGGCGCCACCGGTTTTTGACGCTCGCCAGGACGGACCGGCCGCTGTGCCTGCACGGCATCGCCGAGGCCGACGAGCTGTATCTGCTGGAATCGGAAAAGGGATCCAGGCATCTGACGCGTCCGGCGCGCCGCCGGGGCGGCCACGCCCGCCAGCGCGGCATTTCCAGTGAACAGGTCTGCATCTTGGTGGCGCGCGACCGCACGGGACAAACCCTCGATTTCGTCACGGGAAAAGGGGCGCTGACCAAGGTCCAACTGCATGCCTGCCTGCCACCCGTGATCGACAAGGACGTCTTGCTGGTCACCGACGGCCACGCCGCCTATCGCGCCTTCGCCCGTGCAGCGGGCATCAGCCACCGGGCCGTCAACTTGCACGCCGGCATCCGCGTGCAGGGCGCCGCCCACGTGCAGAACGTCAACGCGTATCACAGCCGCTTGCGGGAATGGCTGCGCATCTTCCATGGCGTGGCCAGCCGTTATCTGCCGAATTACCTGGGGTGGCGCTGGATACTGGACGCCGGGCGTATCCGCTCTCCGGAAACATTATTGAAGGCAACACTGGGAGAGTTCCCACGCTTGACGGTGACATAGCCAAAAAAAACCAGCGCCGTTGCCGGTGCTGGTTTTCATGTAGAGCAAGAGCGCGCTTACTTGACGAGCAAGGCGTTGACCGGCATCAAGTCCGTTTCCTTCAGGGTGCCGGCGGCCGCCTTCAGGCGCAAGCCGTTCATGATGGTGTCGTAGCGGGCTTTCGACAGGTCTTTCTGCGTCGAGAACAATTGTTTCTGTGCATTCAAGACGTCGATATTGATGCGCACGCCCACCTGGTAGCCGAGCTGGTTCGATTCCAGCGCCGATTTGCTCGACACTTCCGCCGCTTCCAGCGCCTTCACTTGCGCCAGGCCGCTGTTGACGCCGAGGAAAGCCTGGCGCGCGCCCAGGGCCGCCGTACGTCGTGCCGTCTCCAGGTCGTTGCGGGCCTTGTTTTCCAGCGCAATCGATTCGCGCACCTTGCTCGTGACGGCAAAGCCGCTGAAGATGGGGATGCTCCACTGCACGCCGATGGCGTTATTGTTGTTCCCGTTGCCATTGCCGCCACCGGAAGTGTAGGTATGGCCCGTGTTGGCGATCAGGTCCAAGGTCGGGTAGTGGCCGGCGCGGTTGCGGCCGATGTCGCGCTTGGCCGATTCCACGTTGAACTGGGCCGTGACGACGCCGTAGTTCTGCTCTTCGGCGGACGACACCCACGGTTCGATGGCGGCCGGTTCCGGCGCGCTGATGACGACGCCCGTGCGCATCGGCGCCAGATTCGTTGGCGCTTCGCCAATGATGGTTTGCAGGGCGCTGCGCTTGTTGGCCAAGTCATTGATGGCGGCAAATTCCTGCGCCACCACCAGGTCGTAGGCCGCTTGCGCTTCGTGCGTGTCGGTAATCGTTTGCGTACCGACTTCAAAATTGCGCTTGGCCGACGCCAGCTGCTCCGTCGTGGCGACCTTCTGCGCCTGGGTGGCGCCCAGGTTGTCCTGCGCGCTGAGCACGTCGAAATACGCCTGCGCCACGCGCGTGATCAGGTCTTGCTGGACTTGCGCAAATTGCGCTTCCGCAATTGCCTGCGCCAGCTTGCTTTGCTGATAGGTTTCCCAGCGATCCCAGCGGAACAGCGGCTGCGCCAGGGTCAGGTTGTAGCTGTTCGTGCGCACATTGACAGACGGCGAGGTGATCTTGTTGCCGCCATTATTCTGGATAATCTGTTCCTGATTGCCACGCGTATTGCTGCCCGACGCGGAGATTTGCGGCAGCAAGCCTGCCATCCCCTGCGGAACCCGCTCCATCCCGGCCGACAGGGCCGCGCGCGCGCTGGCGTACTGCGCGTCATTGGCCAGCGCCTGCTGGTACACCTGGATGAGATCGGCCGCCTGCGCTGGCAGCGTAGATGTCATCGAGACAAAGGCGCTGGTCATCAGTACGGCGATAAGGGGTTTCCGCATTGCATTTCTCCGTTGGAGTCGTCAAAAGTTGATGGAATCAAAAATCTGCTACCGCTTGCCTTGCGCCCGCCGGGTGAGCGGGGTACAGGCCTCCGCAGGCATGCCCGATGGCATGCCTGGGAGTGCATCTACTGCGAATTAACTTAGTATTTCGGCATGGCGTTGTCGACTTGCAGCGCCCAGGCGTGAACGCCGCCCGTCAAATTACTGATCTTGCCAAAACCATTGCGTTCCAGGAAGGCCGCCACTTGCATGCTGCGCATGCCGTGATGGCAGATGCAGACGATCTCGGCGTCTTCATCGAGGTCATCGATGCGCGCAGGAATCGAGTTCATCTGCATCAGGGTGGCGCCATCGAGGTGGCACAGCTCGAACTCCCACTGCTCGCGCACGTCCAGCAATACAGGGCGCGGGCGCGAAGGGTCAGCGAGCCAGGCGGCCAGCTGCGGTGCACTCAAATGCTCCATCGAATGGGTCGCCTCAGAACTGGAAGTGCGACGGCGCCACGGCTTGCAGCGGCGTGACGTTGGTTTCAAACAGCTTGCGCGTGTCGTAGGCCTTGTCCGAGCTGCGCGTGATCAGGTGCGCCGACATGATCGGCGCTTCGCCGATGATGGCCAGGATGCGGCCGCCCACTTTCACTTGTTGCAACAGCGCTTCCGGCAGCACGGACAGGGCGCCGGACACGACGATCACGTCGTACGGTGCACCCTTGCTCCAGCCCTGGGCACCGTCGCCCAGTTCCACGGTCACGTTGGTCACGCCATTGGCGGCCAGGTTCTGTTCGGCCAGGGTTTTCAATTGGGGAACGATTTCCACGCTCGTCACATGACGCGCCTTGTGCGCCAGCAGAGCGGCCATATAGCCGCTGCCGGTGCCGATTTCCAGCACATTTTCATGCTTCTTGACTGCTACATCTTGCAAAATGCGTGCTTCCAGCTTCGGCGTGAACATGCATTCGCCGCCGCCCAGTGGAATTTCGGTGTCGACGAAGGCCAGGTTTTTATAGGCGGCCGGCACGAAATCTTCACGCTTGACCACGTTCAACAACTCCAGCACGTCGAGATCCAGTACGTCCCATGGACGGATTTGCTGTTCGATCATATTGAAGCGGGCTTGTTCGATATTCATCTTTGGACTCGGTAAGTGAAGTAATAATCCGCCATTTTATCGTTGAACTGGCTGAAAGCACATGTTAACCATAAAGACGGGGAATGGAGGAAATTTGCGACGATCTGCAGATTTGAGGGGGCGAACCTTGGAAAAGGGGCAACTGAACGGTGGCGGCGGGCTCCGCACGTCAGCTTTTCCCGGGCGCCTCCACCTGCAGGCTGCGCAAGCTCATGTCGATAAAGGCATCCATGTAGGCAAGCGGGTCGATGTTCTTGACCTCGCATGGCAGGAAGGAATGTGTCCACATCATCAGCATGGTGACGGGCGCGCCGAGGATGGTGCTGACCAGCACGGGATCGACCTGGCGGAATTCGCCGCGCTGCATGCCCCGTTCCAGCAGGCTGACGATCAGCGCATGGCCGCGCGTGACGACTTCTTCGTTGTAAAACTGCGCCAATTCCGGGAAATTGTTCGCTTCGGCCATCATCAGCTTGGTCAAGCCGGCCAGTTTGGTGGCACCGAACTCTTCCCACCATTGCATCATCACCTTGCGCAGCAAGTCGGCGCTGCACTCTTCCGAGGCGGCCATGCTGTTTTCCGCCTCGCCGATCGACTGCACCATATTGTCGCGCACCACGGCCTTGAACAGTTCCTGCTTATTCTCGAAGTACAGGTACAGGGTGCCCTTCGACACACCCGCCCGCTTGGCCACATCTTCCAGCCGCGTCGACGCGAAGCCCCGTTCGACGAAGAGGTCGAGGGCGGCGGCGAGCAATTCCTGGGGGCGGGCATCCTTGCGCCGCTCCCAGCGGGGCTTGGTATCAGTCGGGGCTTGCATGTGTCTTTCCAAGTAACTTACTTTTGAGTCATTAATATTAGACCTGTCTGCCGTCAAGGTCAAGCGGAGGGCCACTGACACTACGCAGTGGCCTCGCACCCTGCAACAAAGCACAGGCATTGTACCCTTCGCGTCCACGCCGTCCCATGCCGGCGCGGCAGAAGCATGACGCCACGCCTGCCTTCAATCGTGCAATTCAGGCAAATTTTCCATTACGACACATCAATAGGCGACGGTATACAGTGACAGTATACCAAGGCGCAAAGCCGCCGGATCACAATGCGGCCCTTCATGCGGCTTAGCTCAGACATCTCCATGCGCTTGCGCCTGGCGCAGGCCGCGCCTGGAGCAGCGCCGCCGGCAGACAGTCTCGGGCAAGGAAAAACGCAGTTCAGCCCCCGTTTTGCGCAGTTCATCGCATTGGCGTTCAGCGACGATAAGCGCTTTGCTATCTTGTCATCGACAGCACGGCAGCCGCGGCGCGGCAGCCGGCTTTTTTCTTGTTCCGCACTAAAACAATCATAAAGGAAACACCATGCGTACCCTGCTGGCCCTGTGCTGTGCCCTTGCCCTTGGCGGTTGCGCCATCGTCATCAACCCCGGCGATGGCGAAGTGCGCCATGCCGACTCGGGGAGCCATACCATCCAGGGCAACGAGCAAGTGAGCCGCGACGTGCGCCAGGTCAGCAACATCGACACACTCGACATCGACAGCATGAAGCGCATCGATATCAAGATCGACGTGCGCGTCGGGCCGGCGACCTCGCTGGTGATCGAGGCGGACAGCAATCTGCAGCCGCTGATCCACAGCGACGTGAACGGCAATACCCTGCGCATCTGGAGTGACAGCAACATTCGTAGCGGCAACGGCATCCATGTCATCTACACGACGCCGCGCTTGAGCAAGATCAATGTCTCAGGCTCGGGCCGCCTGGTGGCCAGTGGTTTCAACGGCCAGGACTTCAGCCTGGTGCAGCGCGGCTCGATGAAGAGCGAGCTGTCCGGCAAGGTAGGCCGCTTCGACGTGGCCAACAATGGCTCGGGCAGCATCAACGCGGCGGCCCTTGCCAGCGGCAATACGGATGCCGTGCAGAATGGCTCGGGCCGTATCCAGCTGGGTGACGTAAGAGGTGAGCGCATCAACGTGGCAGTCAACGGCTCCGGCAACATCAGCGCCAGCGGCGCCGTGCAGCGCCTCGACACCAACGTCAACGGCTCGGGCGACATCAACCTGGCGGCGCTGAGCAGCGACGTCGCCTACCTGGCGAGCAATGGTTCCGGCGACATCGACGTCACCGTGCAAAGCGAAGTCAATGCCCGCACCAGCGGCTCGGGCCGCATCACCGTGCATGGCGATCCGCTGCGCCGCACCTTGTCGGGCAAGCGCATCAGCGTCGTGCGCTAGGTGTGAAGTTGCAAGAGGTTATTCGGAGTGGATCTGAGCCGTGACATCGGGGCCGGCTTGCTATACTGTCGGCCCCAGATTCTTTTCCAGCCTGCCGCCATGCCTTCCCCCGCCGTTTCCCTGGCATGCCGCCCTTCCTGCGGCGCCTGCTGCACCGCACCGTCCATCACCAGCCCGATTCCCGGCATGCCGGATGGCAAGCCTGCGGGCGTGCGCTGCATTCAGCTGGCCGACGACAACCGCTGCAAGATCTTTGGCCAGCCGGAGCGGCCCGCGTTTTGCGGCGGATTGCAGCCATCCGAGGATATGTGCGGCAACAGCCGCGAACATGCCATCCGCTGGCTGGACGAACTGGAACGGCTGACGGCACCCTGAGCAGTAGCCCCTGTCATCTTTACCGCTTAACGGCCATCTTCGGCGGCTGCCGAAGCTTCCTCCGCGTCGCGCAGGCGCTTGTATTCCAACAGCATGGCCAGGCCCAGATAGATCAACAGCAAGAACAGGGAGTCGCGCGCATCGCTCCAGTCCAGCGTACTGTGGCGCATCCAGTGCATGACATTTAGCAACAATACCGCACCCAGCATTCCCCATCCATGACGGCGCATGGCACGGCCCAGCAAAATGGCCAGCAACGATGTACGTGACAGCATGGCATTCCTTTATTTATTCCAATTTTTACAACACTAACAGAATTTATATCTTTTCGGCAATATTTTACGGCGCCATGCTGTACGCTTGACTTCATTTGCACGTTTGCGTATATTCATGCACATTCATGCACGTTTCATCATATACCCATGTCCGCCACCCTGCTCCTCAAACAACGCCACGCACTGATCCAGCAACAATTGCACGCCGACGGCCGCGTGCTGGCGCTGGACCTGGCGCGCCAACTCGATGTGTCGGAAGACACGATACGGCGCGACTTGCGCGAGATGGCGGCGGCCGGACTGTGCCAGCGCGTGTATGGCGGCGCCCTGCCGCTGGCGCCCGACGGCGGTACCTTGACGCAGCGCAAGCAGGCGGCGCCCGAACGCAAGGCGCGCCTGGCGCAGGCGGCCGTGTCGCTCGTGCGCGCCGGCCAGGTGCTGTTTCTCGACGCGGGCTCGACCAACCTGGCCATCGCCTGCGCCCTGCCACCGTTGGCGCTCACCGTCATCACCAACGCCCCATCCATTGCCATGGCGCTCATGGAACGTCCCGAGATCGAGCTGATCATGGCCGGTGGCAGGGTCGACCGCCGCGCGGGCGCCAGCCTCGGTCCGCAGGCGCTGCGCACGGTCGAGCGCATGCATCCCGACCTGTGCTTCCTCGGTGCCTGCGGTGCCGATGCGGAGGCGGGCGTGACGGCATTCAATTACGACGAGGCCGAGTTCAAGCGCAGCATCGCCGGCGCCAGCAAAGCCGTCGTCGTGGCCGCCACCAGCGACAAGCTGGGCACGGCCGCACCCTTCGGCGTGCTGGCCACAGGCTTGCTGCAGCACCTGGTGCTGGAAGCGGACGCCGATGCCACGCATGCCGCCGCCTTTGAGCGGCTGGGCGTGCAAGTGTTGCGCGCCCGCGCCTGATCTTATCCACCCCGACTCTTGAAAAGCTCCCCCATGCATCTCACCGGCACCTTGCAACAACGCGCCACGCGCCTGGTCTTCTTCGCCGCCGGCCTCGGCATGGCCGCCTGGGCCCCGCTGGTTCCCTACGCCAAGTCGCGCCTGGGCCTCGATGAAGCCACCCTCGGCGTCCTGCTGCTGTGCCTGGGCGCCGGCTCGCTGTGCGCGATGCCGTTTACGGGCATGCTCACGGCCCGCTTCGGCTGCCGCAAGGTCATCGCCGCCGCCGGCCTGCTCTTGACCGCCATCCTGCCCGGCCTGGCGCTGGCCGCCACGCCGCTGCAACTGGGCCTGGTGCTGCTGGTCTTCGGCGCGGCCATGGGCACCTTCGACGTGGCCATCAATATCCAGGCCGTGATCATCGAAAAAGCCAATGGCGGCGCGATGATGTCGGGCTTTCACGCGCTGTTCAGCGTGGGCGGCTTCGCCGGCGCGGCCTGCATGGCGCTGCTGCTGTGGCTGGGCCTGTCGCCGGCCTGGTCCTGCGCGGTGATGATGCTGCTGCTGTGCGGCGTGCTGGGCGCGGCGCAAGGCCATCTGCTGCCGACGGCGTCAGCGACCGGCGAAAAGACGCCGCTGTTCGTCATGCCGCATGGCGCCGTCATTTTCATCGGTCTGCTGTGCTTTATCGTCTTCCTCGCCGAAGGCGCGATTCTCGACTGGAGCGCCCTGTTCCTCACCACCACGCGCGGCGTGGAAGAAGCCAAGGGTGGCCTCGGCTACGCCGCCTTCGCCATCGCCATGACGATAGGCCGCTTCACGGGTGACAAGGTGGTCAGCCGCTTTGGCGGCAAGCGTGTGCTTACTTTCGGCGGCTTGTGCGCGGCCAGCGGCTTCTTCCTGGCCGTGCTGGCGCCGCACGCCGGTGTCGCCATGGCCGGCTTCGTGCTGATCGGCCTGGGTGCCGCGAACATCGTGCCCATCCTGTTCACGGCGGCGGGCAACCAGCATGCCATGCCGGCCAGCCTGGCGGTGGCAGCCATCACCACCATCGGCTATGCGGGCATCCTGGCCGGTCCGGCCGTGATCGGCTTCGTGGCGCACGCCACCAGCCTGAATATCGCCTTCGCCATGCTGGGCGCCGCCCTGCTGCTGGTGGCGGCCAGCGCGCGCCTGGTGGCGCCGGCAAAACAAGCATCCTGATCGCCCCTCCTGCCTGGCGGACGGCGCTAAAAAAGCGCCGCCCGACAGCGCCCAAATAAGGTCCGCAGGCCTGCGGCGTGGTAAGCTTCGACCCCGCGCACATTGCTGGCGCCATGCAGTCACCCCATCCTGTCAATTACACCCTTGTATACATCTATGGATCTCATTCTTGCGTTAAAAGCCATCATCATGGGGCTGGTCGAAGGTTTCACCGAATTCTTGCCGATTTCGTCCACGGGGCATCTGATCCTGGCCGGCAGCTTGCTCGACTTTACCAAGGATGTCTCGAAAGAAGTCATGGATGTCTTCGAGATCGCCATCCAGGCCGGCGCCATCCTGGCCGTCTGCTGGGAATACCGCCAGCGCATCGGCAGCGTGCTGTCCACCTTCAGCACCGAGGTCAAATCGCGCAAGTTCGTGCTGAACGTGGCCATCGCCTTCATCCCGCTGGCAGTCATCGGACTGGCGATTGGGAAGATGATCAAGCATGCGCTGTTCAAGCCAGTACCGGTCGCCATGGCCTTCATCATCGGCGGCATCGTGATTTTGCTGGTGGAGCGCCGCGCGCGCACCAACCCCGTCACCGTGCGCGTCAACTCGGTCGATGAAATGACGCCGTTTGACGCCCTGAAAGTGGGCTGCGCGCAGGCCTTCGCGCTGATTCCCGGCACCAGCCGTTCCGGTTCGACCATCATCGGCGGCATGCTGCTGGGTCTGTCGCGCAAGACGGCCACCGAATTCTCGTTCTTCCTGGCCATCCCGACGTTGCTGGCCGCCACCGCCTATTCTTTGTACAAAGCGCGCGACATCCTGTCGGCCACCGACGTGCCCCTGTTCGGCCTGGGCACCGTGGCCGCCTTCATTTCCGCCTTCCTGTGCGTGCGCTGGCTGTTGCGCTACATCAGTTCGCACGACTTCACGTTCTTTGCCTGGTACCGCATCGTGTTTGGCTTGCTGGTGTTGGCCAGCGCCCACTACGGCTGGGTTGTTTGGGCAGAATAAGGCACTATGAATCAAGATCTTAACCAGCGCGCGCTGCACCTGCTGCAGACCGTTTTCGGCTACCCGGCCTTCCGCGGCCAGCAGGCCGACATCGTCGACCATGTCAGCCATGGCGGCGACGCGCTGGTGCTGATGCCCACGGGCGGCGGCAAGTCGCTGTGCTATCAAATTCCGGCGCTGCTGCGCGATGGCGTCGGCGTCGTCGTCTCGCCACTGATTGCGCTGATGCAGGACCAGGTCGACGCGCTGGAGGAAGTGGGCGTGCGCGCCGCGTTCCTGAACTCCACCCAAACCTACGAAGAGGCGAGCCGCATCGAGCGCCTGGTGCGCACTGGCGGCATCGACGTCGTCTACGTGGCGCCCGAGCGCCTGATGACACAGCGCTGCCTGGACCTGTTCCAGGCCTCGAAAATCGCCCTGTTCGCCATCGACGAGGCGCATTGCGTGGCCCAGTGGGGCCACGACTTCCGTCCCGAATACATCAAGCTGTCGGTGCTGCACGAGCAGTTCCCGGACGTGCCGCGCATCGCGCTCACGGCCACGGCCGACCCGCAGACGCGCGCCGAAATCGCGCTGCGCCTGCAACTGGAAGACGCGCGCCAGTTCGTCTCGTCCTTCGACCGCCCGAACATCCGCTACCAGATCGTGGAAAAGGCGAATGGCCGCAAGCAGCTGCTAGACTTCATCAACACGGAACACGCGGGCGACTGCGGCATCGTGTACTGCCTGTCGCGCAAGAAAGTCGAAGAGACGGCGGAATTTCTGAACCAGAGCGGCATCCGCGCCCTGCCCTATCACGCCGGCATGGAGTACGCCAAGCGCAGCGCCAACCAGGCGCGCTTCCTGCGCGAGGAAAACATCGTCATGGTCGCCACCATCGCCTTCGGCATGGGCATCGACAAGCCCGACGTGCGCTTCGTCGCCCACCTGGATCTGCCGAAAAGCATCGAGGGCTATTACCAGGAAACGGGGCGCGCGGGCCGCGACGGCATGGCCGCCAACGCCTGGATGGCGTACGGCTTGCAGGACGTGGTGCTGCAGAGGCGCATGATCGACGAATCGGAAGCGGACGACACCTTCAAGCGCGTGCTGGGCGTCAAACTCGACGCCATGCTGGGCCTGTGCGAAACGCTCAGCTGCCGCCGCATGCGATTGCTCGAATACTTCGGCGAGCCGGCTTCGCCATGCGGCAATTGCGACACCTGCCTGGTGCCGCCCGTGTCCTTCGACGGCACCGTGCCCGTGCAAAAGCTGCTCTCGGCCATCTACCGCGTCGACCAGCGCTTTGCCGGCGGCCACGTGATCGACGTGCTGCGCGGCGTGGAATCGGAGCGCATCAAGACCTGGCACCACGATTCCCTGTCCGTCTTCGGCATCGGCTCGGACCTGGGCGAGGCGGAATGGAAATCGATTCTGCGCCAGGCCATCGCGCTCGGCCTCGTCTCGGTCGACCATGAACAATACAGCTCGCTGAAACTGACGGACGCCTCGCGCCCCGTGCTCAAGGGCGGCCAGAAGGTGCAGCTGCGCCAGTACCAGAAACCGGTGAAGACCAGCAAGCGCAGTACCAGCGTGGCGAAAGGCTATGTCGAGACGGATTTGTCCACCAGCGAACAGGCGATCTTCGACAAGCTGCGCTGGTGGCGCGTGGAAACGGCGCGCACGCACAACGTGCCCGCCTACGTGATTTTCGTCGACGCCACCCTGCGCGAAATCGCCAAGGCCAAGCCCACCTCGCTGGAGCAATTGCGCGGGGTAAGCGGCGTGGGCGAGAAAAAACTGGCCTCGTACGGCGACGAAATCGTCGCCATGATACTGGAGATGATTTGATGGAAGCACTCTCGCCGGACCTGATTTACCAGGCCGTGAAACTGCTTGGCGCCCGGCCCGACGCAGATGACGCGGTGGAAGCGCAAGTACGTGCCCTGGTCGGCGACGACCTGACGGTGCGCCGCCTGGCCGACGTGGTGCCGGAAGCCTTCGGCCTGGTGCTGGCCTCCCACCTTCCCGGCGCCGAAAACATGACCTTGCCCGACACCTTCTGCGCCCAGGACGAGAATGGCGAGTGGGTGGAATTCCCCCTGCGCCGCGAACCGATCTTTGTCGTCGCTGCGGATATCGCCCAGCATACTTTCCACAACGGCCCGCGCGCGCTGATGAAAAATCTCGCCGACCGCAGCTCTCTGCTGTCGGCCATCAACAAGGGCTTGAACGCGGGCGGCTCGCTCGATGGCACGACGCTTGGCCCGCCATCCTTCTTCGGCCTGCCGGCATCTCTGTACCAGGCAGCATGATGAAAAACGGCGCCTGCGGGCGCCGTTGCTACGATTACCGTGCCAGCGGCACGCCGTCGGCATCGAGTACCGTCACTTCGCCCCAGCCCAGTTCGCGCACGCCCGCCTCGATCTTGCGCAGGTCGCCAATCACCACCCACACCAGTTCATCGGGCTGCACGAACTTGGCGCCGGCGCTGGCCAGTTGCGCCTCATTGAGCGCGCGTACCCTGGTCGCATAAGCGGACCAGTAAGTATCGGGCAAACCCAGGTTGAGGCTGGTCAATGCGGCCGAGTCGAGTGCTGCCAGGGTTTCAAAACGGCCCGCCAGACGCGAAGTCATGTTGCGCATGATGCTGTTGAATTCTTCGCCCTGCACCGGTCGCGCGCCCGCCACGCCGCGGATTTCCTTGGCCACCTCCTGCATCGCCTCGCGCGTCTTGTCCGTCTGTACGGGCGCCAGCACGATGAAAGCACGCTGGCCGCGTGGATTCGTCAGCATGCCGCTGGTACCGTAGCTCCAGTGCTTGTCCAACCGCAGGTTGCGGTTCAGGCGCGAGGTGGCCATGCCGCCGAAGTTCTGCATCAGCGGTTCCATCGCCAGGTCCTCCGGCTGTCCCTGCACCTGCGTCAGGTGCGCGGCGACAATGGTCGATTGCGGCGCGTCGGGTTTGTCGATCAGGAAGACGCGCTTGCCCGCCGTACGGCCCGGCACTGCCACTTCCTTGGCCGGCGCGCTGCCACCCTGCCAGTTGCCGAACGAGGCTTCCAGCGCCGGCATCAGTTGCGCCAGCGTGGTGTCGCCGGTGACGATGATAGTGGCGCTGCCTGGCTTGAACCAGGTGGCGTGCCATTGCTCCACGTCGGCGCGCGTCAGGCCCTGCACGCTGCCGGCATAACCCGACGACGGACGGCCGTAGGCATTCTCGCTGCCATACAGGATGCCCGGCACGATGCGCATGGCAAGGCTGGTCGGCTGGGCCTTTTCCTGGCCGATCTGCGCCAGCCGGCGCTGCTTCTGCTGGGCGAACAGTTGCGCGTCGAAGGCCGGGCGCAGTGCAGCATCGGCCATCAGCACCAGCGACGGCGCCAGATTGCCGGCCGTCGACTGCAGGCGCAACAGGGACTGGTCGGCCAGCGAAGCACTGGACAGGGTGGCTCCCAGCGATTCGAGCGCGTCGGATAGCTGGAAGGCATTGCGCGTGCGCGTACCCTTGTCGAGCAAATCCATGGCCAGCGACGCGGCGCCCGCCTTGGCGGCGCTGTCCGAGGCACTGCCCGCGTCGAGCGCCAGGGTCACGTTGACGATGGGTGCGGTATGCCGCTGCAGCAGCACGACCTTCACGCCGTTTTTCAGCTGCGCACGCTCGATAGCGGGAAACGCCACGTCAGGCGGAGTACCCAGCGCCGGCAGCACCTTGCGGTCGAGCGTGGATTTCTCCGCCGCCAGTTGCGAAAACGGTTTCACGGTCAGGGTATGGCTGTAGCCATTGAGCCATGCCATGCCGCTGCGCCTGACCTGCTCCGGCGTGACCCTGGACGCCGCTTCCAGCTGGTCCAGGTAGGCTTCCGGCGTGGCGCCAAAGGTGGCGTTTTCGGCCAGCAGGTTGGCGCGATGGCCGAGGCGCTCATTTGCCCGTGCGACAGCGGCGAAACCGCGCGCCCTGGCGCGCGAAAGTTCAACAGCCGTCGGCCCTTCCTTGAGCAATTGCTGCAGCACCTGGTCCATCTCGCGCTCGGCGTCGGCCGGCGCCACACCCGGCTTGACGGTCACGATAATATGGAAGGAGCCGGCCAGTTCATTGTCATTGACGCCTGCGCTGACCGACGTGGCCAGGCCTTTCTCATACACCAGACGGCGTTCGAGGCGCGCGCTTTTCGAGCCTGCCAGCACATCGGCGAACAACGACAGAGCAGGTATGCTCGGATCGCCAAACGCTGGCGCGTGGTAGCTGCGGTAAATGCGCGCCTGCGGCACGCGGTCTTCCATCTCGCTGCGGATATCGCTGTCCAGGCGCGGAATCCAGCTCTGCGTGCGCGGCAGCGGCGGGCCCGGCGGGATGGCGCCGAAATACTGCGTCACCAGCGCCAGAGCGCGCTCCGGCGTGATGTCGCCGGCCAGCGAAATGACGGCGTTGTTCGGGCCATAATAGGTGCGGTACCACTGCTTGATATCGTCCAGCGAAGCGGCGTTCAAATCGTCCATGCTGCCGATGGTCGACCACGAATACGGGTGCGAATACGGATACATCTGCGCGCTGATCTCTTGCCACACGCGGCCGTATGGCTGATTCTCTCCCTGGCGTTTTTCATTCTGCACCACGCCCCGTTCGCGTTCGAGCATCTCCTTCGAGATGTAGTTACCCAGGTAACCCATGCGATCCGACTCCAGGTATAGCGTGCGCTCCAGCGCGGACACCGGCACGTCTTCATAGAAGTTGGTACGGTCGCCATTCGTCGTGCCGTTGCGGTTGTTGGCGCCCAGGTCGTCCATCGCCTCGCGGAAGCCGTGCGGATAATTTTCCGACCCGTTGAAGAAAAAGTGCTCGAACAGATGGGCAAAGCCCGTCTTGCCACGCTGTTCGTTGCGCGAACCCACGTGGTACCACAGGTTCACGGCCACCACGGGCACGCTGTGATCCTCATGGACGATCAGGGTCAGGCCGTTCTTCAGGACGAATTTCTGCTGCTTGAGCGCGAAACTGCTGCGCTGGAACGGCGCCTGGGCGGCCGGTGCCGCCTTCGCGGATGCAGCCGGCGTGGCGGCATGCAGGGGAAGGGCCATTTGCGCGGCGGCGGAAAGGGCCAGGGATATCAACAATTTCTGTTTCATTGCATTCCTGAAAAAAGAAAACTTCGCATGGGAAGATGCGGCACAGTAGGCACCATGGCTGGCCGCAGCAGTCATGTATTCTGCCAGATGTTTTAGATAGCAAAGAACTATTTATTGCATTTTAGAAATCTTGCTCGGCGGGCGCCGGCACCCTTTGCATTTGCCCACAAAGGCGGTACGATCCTGCGATGGAAACCAAATGGCTGGAAGACTTCATCTCGCTCGCTGAAACGCATAACTTCAGCCGTTCCGCGGCCCTGCGCCACGTTACCCAACCGGCCTTCTCGCGGCGCATCCAGTCGCTGGAAAACTGGCTCGGCATCGATCTGGTCGACCGCACCTCCTACCCCACGCGGCTGACGCCGGCCGGCGCCGTGTTCTACGAGCAGGCGCTGGAGATGCTGGGGCAGATCAATGGCGTGCGCGCCCTGTTGCGCGGCAAGCGCGCGGCCACGCAGACGAGTGTCGACTTCGCCGTGCCGCACACCCTGTCGCTGACCTTCATGCCGAAATGGCTGACGGCGCTGGAAGAAGGTTTTGCGCCGATCAACAGCCGCCTGATGGCGCTGAACGTGCACGACGCCGTGCTGCAGCTGGTCGATGGCGGCTGCGACCTGCTGCTGTGCTACCACCATCCGCGCCAGCCGGTGCAGCTCGATCCGGGCCGCTACGACATGCTGGTGATGGGCCGCGAAACCCTGCGCGCGTACGCGCGCTGCGGCCAGGACAAGGTACCGGACTTCGTCCTGCCCGGCAGCGCCAAGGAGCCGCTACCCTTCCTCTCCTACACCAACAACGCCTACCTGGGGCGCATGGTCGAATTGCTGGTGGCCGACGCCAAGACGCCGCTGTTCCTCGAGACCTGCTACGAGACGGACATGGCCGAAGGCTTGAAGATGATGGCGCTGGAAGGACGCGGCATCGCCTTCTTGCCGGAGTCTGCCGTCATGCGCGATGTCAAGTACAAGCACCTGGCACGCGCTGACGGCGGCGCGCCAGGCTGGGAAATCGAACTGGAAATACGTTTGTACCGCGAGCGGCCGTCAAGCCTGCGTCCCGGCAAGCCCATCGTCGAAAGCCTGTGGCAATACCTGGTGCAGGCGCAGGAAGGCAAGGCGCGCAGCGGCAAGCGCCGCAAGCGCAGCACCGGGGACAGTCCCCGATCCTGACTGGCAATCACGACAGCAAAACTATGCAATAAATGCATAACCGGATGCGCACAAAGCATTGGCCGGGGCAGGAGGCTATCGCCTACGATGCGGTTCCGCTGCGCGCAGCTGCATCTCGGCTGCGCCTCTAACGTATTCGTATTGTCCAGGAGCTTATCAAGCATGACCAGCAAGCACGCACTTCCTTCCTACCTCAATCCTGAAGACCTGGGCCCGTGGGGCGTCTACCTCGAGCAGATCGACCGCGTTACGCCGTACCTGGGCAACCTGTCGCGCTGGGTGGAAACGCTGAAGCGTCCAAAGCGCATCCTGACGGTCGACGTGCCTATCGAGCGCGATGACGGCACCATTGCCCACTACGAAGGCTACCGCGTGCAGCACAACCTGTCGCGCGGCCCGGGTAAAGGCGGCGTGCGCTTCCACCAGGACGTGACCCTGTCGGAAGTGATGGCCCTGTCGGCCTGGATGACGGTCAAGAACGCGGCGGTCAACGTGCCATACGGCGGCGCCAAGGGCGGTATCCGCGTCGATCCGAAGACCCTGTCGCGCGGCGAACTGCAGCGCCTGACCCGCCGCTACACGAGCGAGATCAGCATGATCATCGGACCGAACAAGGATATTCCGGCGCCGGACGTCAACACGAATGAACAAGTCATGGCGTGGATGATGGACAGCTATGCCATGATCGGCGGCAATATGTCGACCGGCGTGGTAACCGGCAAGCCTATCTCGCTGGGCGGCAGCCTGGGTCGCCGCGATGCGACGGGCCGCGGCGTGTTCGTCGTCGGCAGCGATGCGGCCGCCAAGGTCGGCATGTCGCTCGAAGGCGCGAAGGTCATCGTGCAAGGTTTCGGCAACGTGGGCGGCGTCGCCGCACGCATGTTTGCTGAAGCCGGCTCGAAGGTCGTGGCGGTACAGGACCACAAGACCACCGTCGTGCATTCCGGCGGCTTGAACATCCCGCAATTGCTGGCACACGTGGCCGAAGTGGGCAGCGTCGAAGGCTTCCCGGGCGCCGAGGCATTCGTGCCGCGCGAAGATTTCTGGGGCATCGATTGCGACATCCTGATCCCGGCCGCGCTGGAACAGCAGATCACGGCCGAACGCGCACAAGTCATCCGCGCCAAGATCATCCTGGAAGGCGCCAACGGCCCGACCCTGCCCGCAGCGGACGACATCCTGACCGACCGCGGCGTGCTGATCGTGCCGGACGTGCTGGCCAACGCCGGCGGCGTGACCGTCAGCTACTTCGAGTGGGCACAGAACTTCTCGAGCTTCTTCTGGACCGAAGAAGAAATCAACAGCCGCCTGACCCGCATCATGCGCGAAGCGTTCGACGCGGTATGGCAAGTGTCGCAAGAGAAGAAAGTGTCGATGCGTACCGCCACCTTCATCCTGGCGTGCACGCGCGTGCTGCAGGCGCGCGAAGTACGCGGCCTGTATCCATAATGGCTGCCTGAGAAAATGCCTGGGGCGTTGTTGCTTCGCCTCGCCCCAGACATTTTTCAGGCGCCATTGGGTTGCTGGCGCTCTAAAAAAATCCCGCTACACTTGCGTGTGAGCGGGATTTTTTGTATCTGTCGGGCTTGTTTACGCCGCGTAGCCTTGCGGATTCTGGTGCTGCCAGCGCCAGTGGTCGCGGCACATGTCGTCGATATTCTTCTGCGCTTGCCAGCCCAGCAACTCCTTCGCCTTGTCGGCCGAGGCGTAGCAGCTGGCGATGTCGCCAGGGCGGCGCGGCACGATGTCGTACGGTACCTGACGGCCGCTGGCCGCCTCGAAGGCGCGCACGGTATCGAGCACGCTATAGCCGTGGCCCGTGCCCAGGTTGACGGTAAAGCCGCCCTCGGTCGAGAACAGGCGGTTCAGCGCCGCCACATGGCCCAGCGCCAGGTCGACCACATGGATGTAGTCGCGCACGCCCGTGCCGTCCGGCGTATCGTAGTCGTTGCCAAACACGGCCAGGCGCTCGCGCCGGCCCACGGCGACCTGGGCGATGAAAGGCATCAGGTTGTTCGGGATGCCAGCCGGATCTTCGCCGATCAAGCCGCTGGCATGCGCACCGACCGGGTTGAAGTAGCGCAACACACCAACCTGCCATTGAGCATCAGCATGCACGAGATCGGCCAGAATCTGCTCGACCATCAGCTTCGAGCGGCCATACGGATTCGTCACGGACAGGCGCGACGTTTCCAGGATAGGCAAGGCTTCCGGGTCGCCGTACACGGTCGCCGATGAGCTGAACACAAAACGCTTCACGTTAGCCGCCGCCAGCACTTCCAGCAAGGCAATGGTACCTGTCACGTTGTTGTCCATGTACATCAACGGTTGCGCCACGGATTCGCCCACGGCCTTCAAGCCAGCGAAATGGATCACGGCATCGATCGCGTGGTCGCGCAAGATGGCGGCCATGGCCGTGCGGTCGCGCACATCGGCCTCATAAAACGGCACGCGTTTGCCGGCAATGCGCTCGACGCGCACCATCGCTTCGTGCGCGCTGTTGCACAGATTGTCCACCGCGACCACGTCAAAGCCAGCAGCCAGCAGTTCGACACAGGTGTGCGAGCCGATGAAACCAGACGCCCCTGTCACGAGTATCTTCTTGGTCATAATATCAATCAATGCAAAAAAGATAAGACTAACGGAATTCCCCCGCTTTGCCAAGCCCGCACGAGGCCATGCAAGTAATAAAAAAGCCCGCGGCATTGCTGCAGCAGGCTTGTGCAAATGATACGGACGGGCGAGCCGCCACAATGCGTTTTATTTCTTGATAAACACCAGATCCCACACGCCATGGCCCAGCTTCAAGCCGCGGTTTTCAAACTTGGTCAGCGGACGATATGCCGGCTGCGGCGCATAGCCATCAGCGCTATTTTGCAATTGCGGCTCGGCGCCCAGTACTTCCAGCATTTGCACTGCGTAGTCTTCCCAATCGGTGGCGCAATGCAGATAGCCGCCCGGTGCCAGGCGATCAGTCAACTGCTTGACGAATGGCGACTGTATGAGCCGGCGCTTGTTATGGCGCGCCTTGTGCCATGGATCGGGGAAAAAGACGTGGATGCCGGCCAGCGAATTGGCGGGAATCATGTGCGTGAGCACTTCCACGGCATCATGCTGCAGCAGGCGCAGATTCGTCAGTGACTCTTCGCCGATCAGTTTCAACAGGCTGCCGACGCCAGGCGTGTGCACTTCGACGCCGATGAAATCCTTCTCCGGCATGGCCTTGGCGATATGCGCCGTGGTCGCCCCCATGCCAAAGCCGATTTCCAGGATGACAGGCGCCTTGCGGCCAAACGTCTGCTCAAAATCCATCGGTTCTTTGACGAAAGGCAACAGGAACTGCGGCCCCAGCGTCTCCAGCGCACGCGCCTGCGCCACGGAAAGCCGTCCCGCACGGGTCACGAAACTGCGAATGCGGTGTTCGGTCGGATCGTACATCATTGGCCGCGCCGGGCCGTTTGCTGGGGTATCAGAAGACATGGGAATGGAGAAATAAGTGGCCGCGCCGCACAAAGTCAGGCGCCAGCGAAAAATGGAGCGGGTGAAGGGAATCGAACCCTCGTCGTAAGCTTGGGAAGCTTCTGCTCTACCATTGAGCTACACCCGCGAAGCCTGCATTTTACGCGGGATGGGAAGGACTTGGCAAACCCCCGGCAATGTTGACGTCGCTTGAGGTCGCATCAGTACCGGTAACAAAACATTTGGGGAGGCAACGATAGCGGACTGATTTTGTTGACATAGAACAACTTCAATAGCAGCCATCCAAGGGAATTATCTAACTATTGGATTAAAATACAATCAATTATTGCATCCATCAACGGTGCAATGCAGACTAGCAGAGGAAATGTTGCTACAATCATGTGACAGTTTAGTATTTCCCCTGTTCAACCTAAAAGGATATCCCATGAAGAAAATTCTGATCGCTTCGGCAATCCTGTGCTTCGCTTCGGCGCAAGCAATGGCTCAATCAACCCCAGCACCTGCACCAGCACCAGCAGCAGCAGCCTCAACAGCTGGCGCAACCGGCGCTGCTGCCGGCACCGTTGCCGGCCTGAGCACCAGCGCCCTGATCGCAATCGGCGCAGCCGTCGCTGTTGTCGCCGGTGCAGCAAGCTCGGATTCGACCACCGCGCACGCCACCACAACCCATCATTAATTCTTAGCTGCCCTGGCAGCGACAGATAGACTCGAACTCCAGTTTATTTTCAGACTGGAAGTAAAAGTCTGATGCGCTGAAAGTGCCATCATTGGTGATGCGCACCTTTCATAATAAGAGCCCTTTTTCATTTGATTGAAAAATGGGCTTTTATTTTTTCAAACAAGTTTTAAGCATACTGGCTCAATTCTGCTTTTAAAGCAGTTAGATATCACATTCCAAGTCATATCTCCGCTATGCATACTCACTGTCAATAAGAATTTTCGTGTTATGCCCATCCAACGCCTTATACAACTGCTTCAGCCGCGATGAAAAACCAGCCTTTTCTCAAACGCATGGGATTTGCCTTACAAGGCATTGCTGCGGCTTTTCGCACGGAGTCGAGCTTTCGCCTGCAGTGTCTTGCCACCCTGATGGTGATAAGCGTACTGGCCTGGTACAAGCCCGCCATGGTCTGGTGGGCTCTGCTGTTACTCAATTGTGGATTGGTGTTGGGCGCTGAACTGTTCAACACGGCCCTAGAACAAATGATCGATCATTTGCATCCGAGCCTGCATCCCAGCATCAAGATCGCCAAGGATTGCGCCGCTGGCTCGGTACTCATCCTTAGTGCCACTGCTGCAGGGGTATTTATTGCTTTTCTGATCGACGTGGTGGCGGTCTAAAACGTGTTGAGGAACTAATGCAAGCGAGGTACCAGCATCGTATGTACCATGCTGGCAACATATTCAAAAAAGGCCGCTATTCTTTTGACGGAAGCCAAAATGGACACCGAGTTAAAACGGAGTAGGCGCATGGACGGCTGAACTATCCGAACTGCTGAGATTGAATCGCCCCGGGTTTGAAGGAGGCTCAAACTTTGAGAAAATCGAGCCACACCATGAAAAATCAGCTCAATACTTCTCTGAAGTGATGGAGCGCGCCGTGCGCATAGTCCCAGAGGCCGGAAGCGAGTACGAGTCGCAGTGGGTGGTCATCATGTCCATCGCAGCCACAATAGGCTGTACCGCCGAAACTTGGCGTCACTGGGTCCGCTAACGAGAGCGTGATACAGGGCACCGCCACCGCCGAAAGCGAGCGTCTTAAAGCGCCGGAGCGTGAAGTTAGGGAGCTGCGCAATTCAACCTGGCCCGCCGCAGCAGAATGCTTATGTCGAGCGCTATAACCTCACGATGCGATACGACTGACTGGCCCATCACCTGTTTGAAACGCTCGATGAGATTCAGGATTTGCAACCCGCTAGCTGTGGACTTACAATCACGACCGGCCCAACGTGGCACTTTCCGGTATCACACCAAAACAGAAGCTTGCCTTGGCCGCTTAACCTCTGCTTTTAGTGCAATCTGAAAATGGGGGATTACCGGGACATCCAGTATTGCTCGACTTACTATCAGGAAATTCATCGTCGTCACGAATTGACTTGCTCCATGACAGATGGCTACGACTGTTATCAGATTGCGCTGGCCGAACGCATCAACGGCATTCTGAAAGTCGAGTTCCTGCTGAATCGACCTGCAAACCTGAAACAGGCGAGCAAAATGGTGGCGCAATCGGTGCGAATATACAACAAGGAACGGCCGCATGCGGCCCTGCAATACAAAACGCCCGATGCGGTGCATCGGGCGTTCTAACAGCAATAAATACTGTCAACCTATTTTAGGACTGGACAGCCTACCGAACACGTAAGAATCATGCGTGAACGCAAAGCCGTTGCCTGTGCTGGCTCCGGATCCACGACGCGGGATGCATTTGCTCGCCCAAGGCTGACTGAAAGCAACACTGGGCGAATTCCTGTACCTGTCGGCAACATAAGCCTTTGTAATGATTAGTGTACGATCCCGTCGCGCCGAACTACCTTAAGGGCCGTCAGCATGATGATCTTCAGGTCTAAGCCGAAAGACTGGCGCTGGACGTAATCCGAATCCAGTTTTACTTTTTCCGGCAACGGCAGTTCGTCGCGACCATTAATTTGTGCCCAACCGGTTAGACCAGGCCGAATCAGATGTACACCTTGCTCGGTCCGCATGTCGATCAGATTCTGTTGGTTGAACAGCGCCGGCCGTGGGCCAACGATGCTCATGTCTCCGCACATGATGCACCAAAGCTGCGGTATTTCATCAAGGCTGGATTTGCGCAGAAAGCCGCCGACAGGCGTCAAAAATGTTTTTGGATCCGTCAACAAGTGAGTGGCAACCACCGGCGTATCGATCCGCATGGTACGCAGCTTAGGCATGGAAAAAATACGGTTGCCACGACCGACACGATCCGACCAGTACAGTACCGGCCCCTTGGAGGTGGCCTTGACCACCACGGCAAGCAGGCAAAGCGGAATAAAAAAGATCACCGACGCAATCACACTCAGAAGCAAATCAAATAATCTCTTCATTTTTTCTTTCTATCATTCACCAAAAAAAACTGCTCGACGGTCTTGTCGATTGCCGCCTGCGACGTAACCACAGGTTGCCATGCTAACGTCGCTTGAGTATGTGCAATATCTACTTGGAGTGAGCCGAACAAGCGATCTACAACACCTTGCTTGCCCAGCAATTTTGCGGCGCCGATCATCAGCCCCACTGGCACTGGCACCAACCAGAGCCGTTTGTTCATCGCATTGGCAATTTTCGTCACCAATTCCTTGATGCCCATATCGGCCCCATCGGACACCATGAAAATGTTACCAGGCGCATCAGGATGCTTGCTGCAGACAATTAGCAAGTCGACCAGATTATCCAATGCAACCATGCTGCGGAAGTTGCTGATGCTGCCAAATGGCAACGGGACACCTTTTTGCACCAGTTTGATCAGATTCAGGAAATTCGCTTTCACGCCTGGACCATACACCAGCGGTGGTCGTACGATCACCACCTCTAATCCGGTCTCACGGCCTAACTGCTGCAACGCCTGCTCAGCCTCCATCTTCGACTGGCCATAAGGATCGCAGGGCATCGGCACATCGGAAGACCTGAACGGCTGCGTCGTGGTCGACTCGCCGTTCACCTTTACGCTGCTGACAAAGACGAAACGGCGCACGCCAGCCTGAACCGCCTGTCTGGCCAGATTGAGCGTGCCATCCACATTCACATCCCGGTAGGCGCGCAGCGGATCTTGATCCCTGTCGGACATGACGTGCACGCGCGCGGCCAAGTGAAAAACCACATCACATCCCTGCAGCGCAATGCGCCAGTCGGTCTTGCCATTCAAGTCGCCAACATTGATTTCGTCGGCGCCGGCAGCCTTCCTGACAGCGGCCCGCACCGTGCTTCCACCTACGCGCAAAGTGCGGCAAAGCGACTTGCCCACAAAACCATTACTTCCTGTAACAAGCATTATCATTTTTTAATCTCTGTTGGGTTGCACTTGGATGAGACTGGATCTCGGCCAGCCATTGCTCCAATTGAGAAATCAACCCCTCCCGACTGAATTGGGCGGCACTCGCTTCCAGGCCGTTTTTTCCCATCGCAGAACGTTCCGAAGGCGTCATCGATGCCATTGCCAATACGGCATTGGCAAGGCCTTCATGGTCACCCGCCCCGCAAGTCAAACCGGCCCTAGCCTGTCTCACCACATCTGCGCCTTCCCCATTCAACATCGCCAGCAAAGGAATGCCGGCAGCCAGGTAGGACTGTAATTTTCCCGGGATCGTCATCGAGAAAATCGGTTCATCCTTGAGGGAAACAAGTAATGCATCCGCGTGCTTGAAAAAGCTGGACATACGCTCGACCGGATAGCGTCCGAGCAAAATAAAACACTCGGACAAGCCGCGCGCCACAACCTGCTCGGCGAGCCAGCCACTCAGCCGGCCATCACCCACGATTACCCAGCGAATTGCCCGATTCCCCTTCAGCATTTCCGCTGCGGCGAGAATAGCCGGAAAATCCTGCGCATCGCCTACATTACCAGCAAACATGACCGTAAACGTCGACGTATCACTCTGCATTTCGACCGCAGGTGCCACTCCCGCCATGTCGAATACCGATTCCGCCCAACTGGGAAAATATTCGACCCGCGCCGACGAACCTGCATATTTCACGATATTCGGAACGAACGCACGCGACTGAGCGAGGATAAGGTCACAGCGCTTATAAATAAACGATACCAGCTTGCCAACAGCACTAAGTATCGCCGGTGACTTCACCACGCCGATCGCATGCAAAGTCTCCGGCCACAAATCGAGCACCCAGAATGCCAATGGGGCCTTCTTTACCGCACGCAATGCCGCAGCGGGAAGGCCGACCGTGATCGGCGACGGTTCATAGCAAAAAACAGCATCGAAGTCGCGTCCCCGCAATTTCCACAACCCACCGCATGTCGCGCTCAGGGCGAATGTTAAGTAATTGAGCATCAGCCGCACGCCCCCCTTGCCGCGCGCAGTATGGCGCACACGCACCACGTCCGCACCGGCATACTGGTTGAAATTTTCTGGCGCTTCCAAAAACTCGCTAAAAAACTCACCCGCCGGGTAGTTCGGATGGCCGGTCAGAACCGTGACATGGTGGCCGCGCCCAACCAGTTCGGCAACTAGGTCATTGATCCGGAAGTTCTCCGGCCAAAAGTACTGAGTAACAACAAGTAGGCGCACTTCGTTACCTCTATTGCTTCTTCCAAACTACGCGGTTGACGTAGTCGGTATAGCTATGAATGATACGGACAACTTTGTCCGAGACATTGGGCATGCTGTAGTCGGCAACTAGGCGAAGGCTGCGCTGCTCACCGCGCGGCTGATCCGCCAGAATTGCAAGTCCTTGCAGTATGCGATCACATTCCAGACCGGTCATCATGACTGCAGCCTCTTCCATGCCCTCAGGCCGTTCATGCGCTTCGCGCAGGTTCAATGCCGGGAAATTCAAGATCGATGATTCTTCGTTAATTGTGCCGCTATCAGACAGCACCGCCCGGGCGCTCGCCTGCAATTTCACATAATCCCGGAAACCAAGTGGCTTGAGCAAACGCACCAGCGGATGGAAGGTGGCGCCCAGCGCGTCGACTTTCTTTTGGGTACGTGGATGCGTTGAAACGATCACCGGCAAACCGTATGTTTCGGCAACGTTGTTCAATGCCTCGACCAGTTTGGAAAAATTGACAGGCGAATCGATATTCTCTTCGCGGTGTGCGCTGACCACAAAATACTCACCTTCGACCAGTCCCAGGCGCGTGACCGCATCCGACTCGTCAATTCGCGCCTTGTAGTGATGCAAAACTTCGTACATCGGACTGCCTGTCTTGATGATACGATCCGGCAGCAATCCTTCGCGCAACAGGTATTCCCGGGCGATATCGCTGTACGTCAGGTTGATGTCTGCTGTATGGTCGACAATCCTGCGATTCGTTTCCTCGGGCACCCGCTGGTCAAAACAACGGTTACCTGCTTCCATGTGGAAGATAGGGATCTTGCGTCGCTTCGCCGGAATGGCTGACAGGCAGCTATTCGTATCGCCAAGAATGAGTATCGCATCAGGCTGTACCTGTTCCAGAACCGCATCCACGGCGATAATAATCTTGCCGATCGTCTCGGCGGCAGTACCGCCCGCGGCATTCAGGAAATGATCGGGCTTACGCACTTCAAGATCGTGGAAGAAAATTTCATTGAGCTCGTAGTCATAATTCTGTCCGGTGTGGACAATGATTTGCTCGCAATACTCGTCGAGCTTGGCCATGACACGCGACAGGCGAATGATTTCAGGCCGTGTACCAACCACGGTCATCACTTTTAATTTTTTCATGCTGTTACCTTATATGCAACGGTATCCGGATGTTGGCGATCAAATATCTCGTTTGCCCACAACATCACAATCATTTCTTCATCACCAATGTTGGTGATATCGTGCGACCAACCGGGAATCGTTTCCACCACTTCCGGTGCATCGGCACTGGTGCACAGCTCATGCATGCGGCCACTCTCGATGTGCAGGAAACAGAATCGCGCCTTGCCTTTGATAACCAAGAATTTCTCGGTCTTCGTATGGTGATAATGTCCACCGCGCGTAATGCCAGGATGAGCTGTAAAGAATGAAAACTGACCGGAATCGCGCGTCTTGAGCATTTCAACAAACATGCCGCGGGGGTCTTCGTGTTTGACGAGCGGATAGGAAAACATCTCCGGCTCAAAATACGTGATGTAGGTCGAATAAAGAGCGCGGGTAAAGCCGGTGCCCACTCGTTCGGTAACGTGGGTCGAACGGCTGTCCTTGAAGGCCTGCAAGAGCTCGGCC
This sequence comes from Janthinobacterium sp. TND4EL3, assembly GCF_900156175.1. Lineage (GTDB taxonomy): Bacteria > Pseudomonadota > Gammaproteobacteria > Burkholderiales > Burkholderiaceae_D > Janthinobacterium. Next base: position 63,621 of record NZ_FTMV01000002.1, on the reverse strand, counting down.
ATCTCGCCGACGGTCGTTGTATAGACTGGCTGCACTTCCACTGGCATGCCGGCGGTTGGCGCCGCGTCCATCACTTTCAGGAAGTCGGCAACCACATCATCAACATAGACCAGACGCAACTCGGACGCCGGATTGTTGATCTGGATCGGTAAGCCGTGGACGATATTGTGGCAGAAGGTCGCCACCGCAGAGTTGTAATTCGGCCGGCACCACTTGCCAAAGACGTTCGGCAAACGGTAGATATACACCGGCACATCCATTTCGGATGCCAGGGCACGCAAGGCATCCTCAGCCGCGCGCTTGCTGGCGCCGTAGGCGTTGGGCAGCTCGGCTTGAACGGACGAAGCATAAATGATCGGCACCTGACGGCCACTGCGTTTTACCGCATCGCACAGCGCTTGCGTAAGGTTGGCATTACCTTCCTCGAATTCCGACTCCATCTTTGGGCGATTTACTCCGGCCAGATGAAAGATGAATTCAGCTTGCGCAACTTTTGCATCCAGCGCATCGAGCGAATCGCCGCGCAGGAACGTGAGGTTATCAATGCCACGCTCGCGAAGATGGATCAACAGATTCTTTCCGATAAAGCCGTTCGCTCCAGTAACAAGTACCTTCATCGCTCAACCTTCCTCGACCGGTGACTCGCCGCGCGCGATCGCCTGGACAAATTCCAGCTTCATCAACAGTTTTTTCATGCCAGCCGTGTCCAGGCGCTCGGTATTGTGCGAGTTATAGTCGTCGTAAGTGGAAATCTTTTGCTCTCCCTCTTCGACAAATTTGCCATAGTTCAAATCGCGCAAGTCAGGCGGAATACGGTAGTAGCCGCCCAAGTCCTCGGCGGCAGCCATTTCTTCGCGGCTCAGCAAGGTTTCGTACAATTTTTCGCCGTGGCGTGTTCCGATCACATCGACTTTGTGATCCGGCTTTTTCATAATCGACAGCAAGGCGTCAACGAGCGTTTCCACTGTGGCGGCCGGAGCTTTTTGAACGAACATATCACCGTTGGTGCCGTGCTCGAACGCATACAGAACCAGATCCACCGCATCCTCGAGGGTCATCATGAAGCGCGTCATTGCTGGGTCGGTGGTTGTGATCGGCTTGCCTGCCAATACCTGGTCCACAAACAGAGGAATGACTGAACCGCGCGAGGCCATCACGTTACCGTAGCGGGTACCGCAAATGACGGTCTTGGCATCGTCGAGATTACGCGACTTGGCAACCATGACCTTTTCCATCATGGCCTTGGAGATACCCATGGCATTGATCGGGTAAGCCGCCTTGTCGGTACTCAGGCAAACCACGCGACGCACGCTGTTCTGGATTGCCGCTTCAAGCAGATTATCCGTACCGATAATGTTGGTCTTGACCGCTTCCATCGGGTGGAACTCGCACGATGGAACTTGCTTCAAAGCAGCGGCATGGAAGATGAAATCCACGCCGCGGGTTGCATTCAAGACACTCGAAAAATCACGTACATCACCGATATAAAACTTCAACTTCGGGTTATTGTACTTCTTCCGCATGTCATCCTGCTTTTTCTCATCGCGACTAAAGATCCGTATTTCAGAAATTTCCGAATCCAAAAAACGCTTCAATACTGCATTACCGAATGAACCCGTGCCGCCAGTAATAAGGAGAATTTTATTATTAAACATTTTTTAACATTAATTAGATTGTTGGACTCGAAGATCTGGCTTGCCAAAACCTTGCGGCACCTTTGGCGGTATATATCCCCGAAGTGAAAATTCATAGTGCTTGTACTCCCATTGCCGATATACCTCAGTTCGCAAGTGAGACCATATCCAGCCAACTTTCCCAGAACGCCATGCACCTATGATTAAAAGATGATATAGAAACAAAATTTTATACCGACCGGGAAAACGCCAGAAAAACTTTTTGACCCACATCCGCCGCTCAAGAGAACTGCCAAAAAGCCGCGGTGGCGTGGTCAGTGCTCTGCCTTGAAACTGGCTAATTGCCTCAGCAGTGGTATATCCGTTTTGTTTGGTAATCCAATGTTCCAGACTAGGGCTATCGAGGTGTATCAATTCCTCAACGAGTCGCGCCTGCCTCCCGGCACTTAAAGCATGTTCATTCGCGGCAACATTACTAAAAGAAGCACTACCTGTTTTCCACAAACGATTCATGTGTAGCACACTAGGTAACCGGCGCCCCATAAAGTGCAAGCGAATAGGAATCGAATACATTTCAGCATTGTTCGACGCAATCGCATTTTCAATCTCAAATTTTATCGCATCGGTAAGTCTCTCATCCGGATCCATTTTCATGGTCCAAGGCGCAGTGATCGGAAGATTTGTCAAAGCAAAATTCCATTGGTCACCAAATCCCTTGAATGCTCGCTGCACAACGTGCACTCCATGTTCAATTGCGATATCAACCGTCTTGTCAGAGCTATAACTATCTACCAAAAAAACTTCATCGGCCCAACCAGCGAGGTTACCTAAAATCTCACGCATATTATGTCCCTCGTTCAACGAGATCATAACAACCGCGACAGGCACTTTACCTGGTCCTGAGTGTTTTTTCCATGAATTCAAAATCAAAGCTCCTTAATCCACTCAGGCCGATCTGCTTTTCCTAACAACCAGCGATACGAGATATCAAATTTTCCCGACAGTTTTTCCCAGTTATAATCTTGGTTCATCCAGGAACGTCCGTTTTTCCCCATTTTTTCCAACCGGTCAGGCGATGATATCAGTGCCAGATCCAACACCTTCACCAATGAAGCAACGTCGTTGTCCTCCCACCATCCGCAATCATGATCAACAAGGCCGGCCCATGGCGCACCAGTGCCGACGATAGCGGGACAACCATGCGCCAAAGCCTCGGCAACTACCATGCCAAAGTTCTCGGTGTAAGTCGGAAGAATGAAAAGGTCAGCGTCAATATAAGCCTGGGCTTTCGCTTCGCCATAGAGCGGCCCACAGAAAACAGTACGCTCTAATTTCAATTTCGTAGCGAGCAATTTGATTTGACCTTCATACTCATCGGTACCCACGCCGGCGATCACCAGGCACCAATCCGGATGGCGGTCGCTCACCTTTTGCCATGCCTCCAACAATTGTTCCAACCCTTTTGTAGGATGAATTCGACTCAAAAAAAGGAGGGTGCGCGACCCTTCCGAGCGCCGTTTTGCCAGCACTGCGGGAATGTTGGTGCCATTGGGGATCAGCGCAATCGGTGCACGAAATCCAAAACGTCGAATATCTGCAATTTCTTCCTCTGAGGTGGCATGCAGCAAATCAGATTTTTCCAGCAGACGTCGTTGAAATGGCCATAAAATCGATTTCAAAAATGAGGTTCGCCTCATTGCATGCTTGGAAAGTGTGCCGTGAGGAGACGTCACCAGTTTCGCCCGCTTTCCCGGGACGACATACCCGCACGCAACATTAATCATCGACCATAAACTATGGCAATGAACAATATCATAGTCATGGGAAGCACGACTGACCTTGCCAGCAAGTTCAGTTGATATTTCGAATCGCGAAAAAATGGGCCATTTTTTCCCGATTTGAACATCAACTTCCTGAAAATCACCAGCAGCCTTAATAGTTCCCAATCCAACATCATTACCAAGCTTAACCAACCATTTGGAAAGAGCCTGAATTACCGGCGTCACGCCATTTGCTTCTTCACCAATATCAGGCACAACATTCATTATTTTCATTTTATCTCGTCACCATCTTTCATATGGCGCGCAATCAAGTTTCCAATACCTGTTTTTTTTCAAAACGTGGTCGATATCCATTAATAACAATTTGCACAAACCCCACGGCCACCAGAGTATATAACACCCCGCGGAATGTGCTACCGATGTCATTCCTCACTAATGCGAGCACGCTAGCAAACGTGACCGCCATGAAAATAACAATCAGTTTTCTATCACGATAACGATGTAGCCAGATCAGGAAAAAGCCAAGCAAACCAAGGATGGACATTCCGCCGTAGAAACCAAAGTTGATCGCAATCTCAGAAAACATGAAAAATCCGAATCCGCCACCACTGTCAAAATATTCAACCGACACATCACGAGCATACTCATTTCCCAATGAATCACCATAGCCAAAGATACCTCCAAAGATACTCTGACCAAGAAGTGGACCATGCGTGTGCAAATATTCGCGGGCGAAATTCAAGGTATCGGCAAAATCTCCGAGATTGGCCAACATATTGAATGCTTTCAATGGATCGTCAGCATCTACCAATGTGGCATCACGGAGCAAAGCGACACCCAGCAAAAATACAACGCCTATAGAAAAAATCAAAAAAAAGTACCTAAAAGACAATCTTTCGCCAAAAAAGAAAAAAATCACAAGCAGATAAAATATCAATGGGGACCGTAGTTTGAAAAATAGTCCGTACACAAATATATAACCAATGCTCAATAAAACAAGACGAAATCTAATTTTCTCTTCAGGCCCGGCGCTTGAACAGATAAGCAGTACCGCGCCGAATGAAAGATAAATGCCTTTCAGCATGAATTGCAGTAGCCCACCGCCTGCATGCACCTCAACATAGTCGCGACCGGCATAGCCTATAAAATAAATCACTGAATTCAATAAAAGTGGAATCCATGCGATTACAAAAAGAACGAAAATTTGTCTAGGACTTGAACAATTTTCCCGTATTTTCAAAGACCAATAAGGAAAGCGGACAGAAAGCGCAATGAACGAACCAAGCATCAACGAGTATAGCAACATGGTGCCGCTTCTGATGACAAACGAACGACTTTCATCATCGACATCCAGATATGGCTGCACTTCAATCCAGTCAAACATTACCAGATAAAAGAACATAATGATGAAGGCGAATACAATCAGCAACAGAGCCGGATTCTGGTTGAATTGAATACCTTGCTGCGTGGCCCGCTTTGCCAGATAAAGCATCAGCAACGGCGCTGCCAGCAAGGAATATGTTCCAGACGTTTGTGATGCAATATAGATAAATAATATTATCAGCAAACACGTCAAGCTATTTTTTTTGTCGATATATGTTTGCATACGGAATATAACCGAGGAAGAATGGATGCCAAACCAAAAATAAGAGAGCAAACAATTGGTGCAGCAATCCCAGCACCATCCGCGAATTTACTGAATACATACAATAAAACACTTGAAAATCCGACAAATATTGCTGTCAAGGCGGCCAATTTCGCTATCTCTTTGACTGCAAAGCTCTTTTGAATGAGCGCGGCTGCAGGAAATGCAAAGGCCGAATAAATCCCGTACACAGAAACAATAGGCCCCCAATATGAAAAAAAGTCGGTCGGCGAAGTGAAATATGGAATTTTTACACCGATCAGGATCAGCATGACTATCAGCATCGCATAACATACTTCTAGAACAAAAAGTATCGTAGCGAATTTTGCAAATTTCGAAAAAAGTTCCTCATCGCTCTCTGCAATTATAAATTGCTGAAAAACATTTCCAACATACACTAGTGGAACGGCCCAAGTGACCGCGACCGCATATCTGGCAAATTCTATTGACGAAAGATGTGACTGCGCAACAACTCGATCTAGCACAAACGGCAGAGTCGCCGTCCCGTATATAACTGCCAATGGTAGTCCCAATTTAAAGATAGCCGCAAGGTTGGTGTTGGCCGGATTATCATCTACTTTCATCCTGTCGCGCTCATATACCATAAAATATGTGGCAATCATCAGTGCAATCACCGAAGCAACCGACCATGCCACTCCAGCATCAAATCCTGCATGTAAGAATAAAATTAGTACAAGCAATATTGTGATGGCCTTGGCGGCACCAGATATTCCGTAACTCATGGTCCGGCCTGAAAATACCAGATACGACTGATAGATGGCGTTCAGGGTATTACAAAGAGCGGCTATAACTGCCAAAATATATTGCGGCGTAGAAAGACTACGCGAGAGAAAATACAAAAAAAATGCTGCCAGCAAAGTCGTAATTACAGCATGCCTAGTTGCAATCGGTACCTTTACTCCTAAACGTGGACATGCAACTTCAAGTCCGACAGTACCCACAATCGAAATTAACTGTGAAACGGCCAGCATCTTTGCGAAATTCGCGTATTCTATCGGTCCTAATATATATGGCAAGGTGAACAAAACTCCTGGACCGGCAAGCAGGCCAAGCGCTACCACGAAAAATTTGAAACTTTTTCGATAAATTGCGTTACGTAAAACAATAGATGACATTACCAGAACCGCAGATGCGACTTTAATTCACGCATTTGAGAATCACGCAATGGATCTCTCGATATCTCACGACTGGCATCACGCAAAAAGATCACGATAATCGTGAAAAATAATGTCCCAAGAAAGGCAAAAATAGCAATATTCAAACGCCGCGGCTTGCTTTTCCGTTCCGGTACTTTGGCTACATCAAGGACTTGGATGATGGCAGGATCTTTCGCTTCTTCGAGTCGCGCAGCCTCATACTGCTTTGCCAGCAACTCGTACAGCATCTGATAATATTTGACGTCACGCAAAAGCCTGATATTCTGCAACCCCTCAGGGTTTTCAGCGACTTTTTCAGTATAGGTACCAGTATCGGGACGACCATTTTCAAGCCGGGCCAACTCACTGCGCAAGCTGATCAACGATTGCTGTACACGCTTATAGTCAGCATTGCTCGGCGTGATAAATGCACTTAAGGAGCTGAGTTCGATCTCCTTTGCAGAGATCAACGCACGTAAGCGACCAACGGTTTCCACGATTGCTTTGCTGTTGCCGTCGACGCTGATGACTCCTTTAGTATCGAGAGTGCGCTTTAACTCCATTTCTACCTCAGCCAACTTATTTTTTGATATTTCAAGCTGCTGCTCGAAGAACAATCTTCTTTTTGATGCTTCTGTTACGGCAAGAGTTTTAGTTAGTGTCAATAACTCATCCACGTAGGAATTAGCCAATTTGGCAACACGTTCCTGATTACTATCCATCACGTCAATGGATATTAATCCATCTTTACCTGCAACAATCAACGTGTTTTCTTCTAACTTTATGCGAGCTGTTTCCAGAGAGTCGGTGCCATAAGCCACCTTGAGATCATATTTTTCTATTATTTTGTCTTTTATAGCACGGCTTTTCAACATACCGATGTATACATCATTCGGATTTTTAATTCCTCCAGCACCTGATACAGCCGCGGCAACTCCACCTAACTGGGAAAGAAATGCAGCGGCTCCTCCTTGAGACTGTTGAGGTGGAAGGAGGCGAGTATCTGCATTATAGACATTGGGAAGCAGGAAGCTCATTCCAAATGCTAGCACTGCAGCCACCAAAGGAAGACCAATAATATATCTTTTATGCTTTGCAAAAATTAGCAGTAAACTCATAGCATCAATGGCACCGCTACTGTCTGGCTCTTGCTCTTTAACTACCGCTTCATTGGTGCGAATATTGGTCATGCTTGCTGGCCGTTTAGAGTAATCATAATTTCTTGTTAATCCACGTAAATTTAATAAATAACATGCGTAACCAACTTATTCAATCAATTTGACTGCGGAAACTTGAGAAATAAAATATCAACACAGTTTACCTGCTGGCAAGTTACGCTAAATTCCTATATTAAATGGCTTCTTACTGCAGCAGTATTATTCCTTCAATACTTTAATGGCGGCAGCGCCGAGTCCAAAGTTGGCAAATATCTGTGCCCATTCACGGGTACCTTTGGTGAACTTGGTCCATGCTGTTTCTTTATCTAACTTCTCAGGTACGACAATGGAGTCACCGGGCATTACGATGACACCACCAATACCGCCAAACGACCAAGCACTCGTATTGCGTGCGACCACGCTGCCATCAGTACGCATGATAAAGACATTTTCCGCATCCGCGTCGGTAGTCAGACCTGCCATTTTTAAGTAATCCTCCACTCGCGCATTCGAACGCCACATTGGCGATGCTTCGGCGTTAACAGCGCCAAATATATGAACAAACTCTGGCTTTGCAGCGATCACGAGACGGTCACCGTTTTCTAGCTTGAGTTGAGGCAAGCGCGTAAACGATCGCTCCGCAGGGTCAAGTCCGAATGCTATGCGACCGGTTGGTTTCAGTTGTTTGAAGCGAGCAATATTTTCTTTAGCAAGTTGCAATTCCGCCTGACGTTGCGCTTCTGCTGCCTGCGCGTCATTAGTACTGAGCGCACGGGCGTTCGCCACACTTTTCGACTGCTCAATACGCAACTGGTTTTCCAGCTTGGCAGCAGCTTTTGCCAGGTTGGCCTCTTGCTCCACGCGAACCTGCTCACGATAAAAAGCCGTACCAAAAAAATAGGCATCCGGCGTCGCACCGCCAGCCCGCGCCAACAACGATTGCAGCGTTTCACCGGCATTCATCTGATACACGCCAGGCGCTTTTACTTCGCCCTCGACACGCACGAACACGCGGCGCTTGTCCATCGGCACGGCGACATCCTGCTGGGAAAAAATCGTCACCGTATCGCCTGGCTGCAACTGGACGTTATCCGTACTGGACGGATTGGAAAACACATTACCCAAATTAAATGGGATCAGGCTGACTGTAAGGTCCGAGCGGTTGATACGCTCGACGACTGCATAGTCCCAGTTGATTTCATCAATCAATCCTCCAATACGCGATGCGATGTTCCCAGCCGCCTCGTTGGTCACTTTGTCATTTTCACCAGTACTAACGGCGCTATTCTGGCGCTTGATTGAATTACGGGTGATCAAATACTCACGGCTGGGAATCAGATCGCTGACGTGCATTCCCGGCAGAAACGGTGCGCGAATAGCTTGATCGACGTTGCCGCGAAGAATGACCGCGTTCGAGAAATCAGGCGTAATCGAAGTGACGTTGAGCACATCGCCGTTTTTCAGCGAGCGCTTCAGTCCGGCGCCTGTCAGGGCAAACTGTTCCACACTACGCGGCTGGCTCTTGCTCGCATCAATGCGCTCAAGGTAGACCCGTCGAGGATCGGCTACGACTGGCATGCCGCCAGCGATGTCCAGCATTGATTCGATGGTATCGTTGGCAGTGCGCAGCTCATAAATGGCAGGTGTATTGACCTTGCCGACCAGGGCCACATGACCGGTTGCCGCCGGAATATAAATCGAATCACCATCCTGCAACTTGATATCGGCCGATTTATCGCCCTTGGCGATAAAGGCATACAGATCCAGGTCAGCCACGACCTTGCCTGCGCGCTTGACTTGCAGATGGCGCATACTGCCATTCGCATTAGGCCCACCGCTGGCAAACAAGGTGGTAACCAGGGTCGACAGGCTCGATACCGTGTACGTACCAGGACGGTTTGCCTGGCCCACTACATAGACGGTAATTGCACGCAACTTGCCAAAATTAACATTAATCGTGACACCCTTGTACATCGTCGCAACCGCACCGCGAATGACCGACTCTGCATCGCCTGCCTTGACGCCAGCCAGGTTGACAGCGCCGATCGTCGGGATCGAAATCTGGCCATTGCGGTCGATCGTAGCGCGATAATCGATATCGATGCTGCCCGTACCGCGTATCATCAGTTCATCGCCAACTCCCAACGGGTAGTCGGCAGGCACCGGGGCGCCGGAGATCGGAGTAAACGTGGCGGTAGCGGTAGCGTTAGCGAAAAATTGGGCGCCAAATACGGGTAAGATCTTGCCCGTGCTGTCTGCAATGAATTTTTGGAACTCACTGGTAGCAACTTCCGGGCCACGACGGCCTGGCGCAGATTGCTGACCCGCGTCCGCGGCAGTGCGCGCTGGAAATGCAGGATTTGCGTCTGCGTTACCGTCCAAGGCACTGGCGTTTTTGATGCTGACCCGCCGTGACGTTTCTGGCGAAGCAAAGCCTGCCTCAGGAGGCATCATGGATGGGTCAGACGTACCTGCTTTGCCTACAACATCCTGGGCATTAGCAACGATAGAGGTAATGGCCAGAATTACGGCCACGAGACGGCGGGTGATTTTGATCATTGATGAATTCAGTTGGAGGGCGGGGTAACTCGATAGCCACAATTTGCGGTCTCGAATTTTAACTTAAATCATGAAAGCCGGAAAGTTTATATTAAAATGGATAACATGTTCACACCATTGACCTCCCCCCTATAACTGGCGTAAACGCTACCGACTCCACTCCTATGCTGCGACAACGATATACACTGTTTGGCCAGTTGGACTGGCTGGCTGTCTTGGAGCAAGAACCGGTGCATGCACCGAGTACTGCAGCAAATTAGTTGCAAAAATAGCACCATCACGATGCCATGCAATGACGTCGCAGCTTACCAAAAGGCAGCACTGTGTGGATTTGCAACACTCAGGTGGAGCGTACGGTAGACGGGTATAGCTCACCAAGAAGACGAACTTAAACCAAAAATACGACGTGCAGCAAGTTTTTTAAGGGATGCCCTTATCCTGATGCAGATGTACACTTCCAACCCATGATTTGGATTGATTAAATAGCATTTAAGCAGTGAGCAGCAAATAGTTCCAATACCCCGAAACTTCACAATCTCAAAATAATTTCATGTACCATTCCGCAACTTATTAATACATTCCCCCAGAAATTTTATTTCCCAGCGTGCAATTGCGCTACATATTTGAATTATCAAACCATGAAAAACGTCTTTCTTAACCTTACTCGCAAGCAGAAGCAGTTAATCGCTGCGACTGCGGACGTGCTTTGTCTTCCTATCATCTTTTATCTTGCTGCCATTCTCCATTTCCAAGGTATCAGCCCCCAGTTGCCCGCCCCCTATTTCTGGGCCGCGCTGACTGCCGGCTTGGTCTCGGTGCCAGTGTATGCAAGGCTAGGGCTTTACCGGGCGGTCGTGCGCTATATTGATCAGCGCATCATCTCCACCGTGCTGCTCGCCGTTACCATCTCGACACTTATTTTGGCTGCCTCTTGTTTGTTCGTATTTGCCTCACAGTTATCAGCAAAGACTTTCATTATCTATTGGCTGGCGGCCATCCTCTACGTCCTGGCCAGCCGTTTCTTTGCGCGCGGTTTCTTGAACCAGGGTCGCGAGGCACACAAAACGCGGGTGGCGATTTATGGCGCTGGCCAGGCGGGTAGCTTGCTGGCAAACGCGATCATACCGGGCAATGAATACCTGCCAATTATTTTCATCGATGACGATCCTCAACGTGTCAATACGACCATACGTGGCATTAAGGTATATCCATCGCGCGATCTCGAGCGACTCGCGAAAGATTGCAATATCACCACGGTCCTGCTGGCGATGCCGCAATTGAGCCGCAAGGAGCAGCGGGCAATCCTTGATCGCCTGGCCTTGCTGACTTTGCGCATCAAGGTAACGCCGCCTATCAGTACGCTCGTCAAAGGAAATGCACGCGTACAAGACGTTCGCCAGATCGAAATTGAAGATCTTCTGAGCAGGGACGTAGTAGCCCCGAATGCCGAATTGCTTTCGATTTGCATTACTGGCAAGTCGGTGATGGTGAGCGGCGCGGGAGGCTCCATCGGCTCGGAACTATGCCGCCAGATCATTGCGCTTGAGCCAAGCAAACTTGTTTTACTAGACAGTTCCGAATTTGCACTCTACACGATCGAGCAAGAACTCCGCGAAATCCGGACGCATGGCGAGTTGAACGTTGAATTGGTTGCCTTCGTCGGTTCGGTACTCGAAACAGAAAAGTGCACACGCATCATGAGATCCTTTGCTGTCGAGACTGTTTACCATGCCGCAGCCTACAAGCATGTGCCGCTGGTAGAACATAATCCGATCGAAGGCATTCGAAACAATGCTTACGGCACGCTGAGCATGGCCAATGCGGCGATTGCGGCAAAGGTGAAGTGCTTCGTCCTCATTTCAACGGACAAGGCGGTACGCCCGACCAACGTGATGGGTGCAACCAAGCGCTTGGCTGAGCTCGTTCTACAGGCTTTTGCGCGCAAAGGATCAGGTACACGCTTTTCCATGGTGCGCTTTGGCAACGTGCTCGGCTCCTCTGGGTCAGTTGTGCCGCTTTTCCGCAAACAAATTGCTGCTGGTGGCCCAATTACACTAACCCATCCTGACATCACCCGCTACTTCATGACCATTCCGGAAGCGGCTCAGTTGGTGATACAGGCTGGCGCCATGGGAAAAGGCGGTGATGTATTCGTGCTCGACATGGGCGAACCGGTTCGGATTGCGGATCTCGCCGTGCGCATGGTTCATTTGAGCGGTCAGGAGGTAAGAACACCGGCCACGCCGATGGGCACTATCGCCATTGATTATGTCGGCTTGCGCCCAGGCGAAAAATTGTATGAAGAACTGCTCATCGGAAGCAACGTCAGCGAAACCGATCACCCGCTGATTCAGCGCGCCAAGGAGGCCGAATTTGAATGGCCGGTGCTGGAAAAAATGCTTCAACATCTCAATGAAGCATGCGATCGATTCGATCATAATGCCATTCGCTTGCATCTTCAAAAGATTGTCCAGGAATATGCACCATCATCAGACATCTCCGACAATATATGGCTTAACAGCGTGCAACAAGGCTCATCGGCCAGTCCAGCAATGGCGGGCCATTCCAAGCTCGCTGCTTGTATCACTTTACCGGCCAGCACCTTAGAAAATCAAGTTCCGGAGTATAAGTAACACAGCATTGCCAAGGGCGCGCTCCGGCTCTTGGCAGCATGGCTGACAGGCTACATCAATCGAGATTGGCGACGGTCGGGGTGCCGTGTCCAAATTATCTATTCTGCAGACCATCACACCGGATGGAACAGCAGACGCTTCTCATCACCATCCGGTTAACTTCCATGCGCTGATGGACTTTGGATAGCTTGTCCTGTCAAATTTCCTGAATAGGACTTTAGTCACCACCAGGCGCCGCGACACACGCCAGGTACTCTCCACTTGGGGTTTGGTGGTATCGAAAATGGAGCAGAATTGGACCCGACACAGCTACGTCCGCCGGACATCGGATCAGACGACTTGAAAATGCATCGGTCTGTTGTTCTATCAGTTCTGGACAAGCATGGCCACGTATCGGGCACAATTACCCATTCTATCCTGAGCCTGGCCTGACAAAATCAAAATAGTCGTGAGTACGAGGCAACTGCAAAGGCGACAGGCATCCCTACACGAAGTCGGGGCCACAACCGAGGCAGAAAGTATCGCAGGCAGCAATTGACCGTGCACAGCAGGCCATGCTGCATGCCTTAATACTTGCTCTGCCAGGTTACGCTGATTTCCTTCGGCCCCGGATTGATGGACAACCCAGACTTGCTCTGATCGCGTTGCGCATGCCACAGCCAGCTACCCACAGCATAACCGAGGATGCTTCCCGCGACGGTATCGGATACCCAGTGCTTGCGTCCGGCGACACGGCCGGCTGAACCGAGCGCCGCCACGCCATACAACCACGGTGCGTCATATTCTTGGGCAAACGGCGTCACAGCAGCAAAGGCGATTGCCGAATGACCGGAAGGGAAGGAAGCATCCGAGCGTGATTTTCCGTCTCCGACGCTACTCCAAGGCCCACGGTCCTCCTCTGGACGGGCACGGCCAACCGCATATTTCCCCACCAGGGCCAGGCCCGTCGCCGCCGCCACCGATTGCATGGAAATAAGACCGATATTTTGCAGGCGGTCATCACCCAATGCGAAAGCTGCGCCGGCCGCTCCCACCAAGGCGAAAGGCATGGCCTTGCCAAACTTGTCCCAGTTGCGGAGCGCAGCTGACTCCTGATGTTTTTTCACGAAGCGATCAACAGGCTTGTCAGCCAACGCCGAGGCCACCACTACGCCACCGATCAGGGCAGTGGCCTTGACCCACTCGGCCGGTTGCGGCATAGCTGACGAGGACTGCTCAAGGCGCGCGCGCATCGCTGGCCATGGGCTGACAAAGGGTCTGTCCGGCGGATTGACGGCGGGCAGGTTCTGTTCATCCGGACGCTCGGCAAAGTTGCCCAATCCATCATAACTATGCATGTCGGCACGCGGTCGCTCGAACATGTCGTACAGGTCGCCGGGAGATGCCACCATCTGGCCCACGTCGCGCGTCCATGGCGAGATGGCGAAGCCGGCAGTTGACTGTGTGTCCATCGGCAGCATGCTGTTCAACGGAATGGACAGGAAAACACCTCGGTCCTGATATGGCTTCGCAGGCGAGCCCGGGCTGGTGATATCGTTGCCGTTCGTATGCGTGTACCAGGCACCCACTTCAATGCCGGACTGGAAGCGACGCTTGAACTCCATGCGCACACCCATGTCTTTCGCCAGGAAGCGGCCGGCACGCGCAGTCACGGTGATATCGTGCGGCAAGCGGTAATGCACGGAGCCAATCGCCGTCACCGTCTTGTAGTCGAGTGAGTCGAACAAACCCTTGTAGCCACGCTGTTGCAAAGCATCAACGGCCAAATCTGCCGCCCAGCGACTATCTTTCGGCAAGTACAGCACCTGGCCACCAACACCCCGGAACATGTCTTCATACAAGCCCGCCGACAAGCGGGTATATACGCGTTCGGCAGGATTGTCGTATTTGTTCAGCAATACGCGGCTCAGCGAGAAGCGTCCGCCACGCATGTACTCCGCCACATCCGTGCGTACGTGTGGCAAGTTACTATTCGATGCCTGAGTAACGCCTGACACCGTCTCCAGCAACTGCAGGCTGGCGGCGCTATTCAGGTACAGTCCGTCGCCGAGGCGGCGGTCATAGTTGGCGACTGCTGAAATCGAATAGCGGAAGGCGCCGCTCGGATCGTTGAAGAAGAATCCGACCTTTGGGGCAATTTTGAAACGGTTGGCTTCCCGGTCCAGCGACTTGATCTGGATTACATCACCATCCAGGCCCACGCCTACTGCCAGCTTGCCGTCGTCCTTGAGGACGTTGGCAGCCGTGGCAGGTGCAGCATCGGAGCCGGCCGGAGCAACCGCGGCCGGCACGGAGGCAGTGGCCGGAGCGAGAGCGGCTGCTGGTAGAGGGGCTGGCGCCTGCACGGAAACGGGCGCCGCGGCAACAACTGGCACAGGCTTGTCGAGAAACTCTTGCAGCCAGCCTTGCTGATCATCGCGGATAACGTCGCTTTTTTCCGGGTAACGCAGCAATACAACGTTGAGGAAATCCTGACGATCAATCTTGCCAGCCAAATAATCGTTCAGCTTTGGCAGATCGAAAAATTCGTAGGTGGCAATCGGCTGGTCCAGCTTGGTATATGTAATACGCAGGGTCGTGACACCCTTCGGTGTGAAAGCGACGGCCGTGCGCGCCGCGCGACCGACGGCACGGCCAAGGTTTGAAATACGGCTGTTGGTCAAGCTGAGGCTGAGGACATTACCCACTTGCTCGACGCGGATATTCTTGTAATCCTGCTTCACCAAGGCGTTGACCAAATCGGCGCCATAGCCGGCGTCGCGGTGCCATTCTTCCCGGCTTGGCAGCGGCGGCGGATTCTTGTCGTCCACAAAATAAGACGGTTCATACACCTTGGGAATAAACTCGCGCTCACTAAACGGGATGCTGACAAAGGCATTCAGACTGAACTGGTCGCGGTTGCGTGCCGCTTGCAGGGCAAGCCATCCCCAGCGATACTCAAGGCCTACTGAAGCGCCCTTACCCCGTTTACCAGCATTGGTTTCGCTGGCGCGGTAGTCACGCTGATAATTTGTCGTATCGTATTCTGCCACCACCGACCAGCGCGGTAATGCCGTCGGCGTCCAGCGCGCGCCAGCAAACAGGCCGTCAGGACGCTTGCGCGCGTAGCCAAGGCTCGCTTCAATATTCTTGCTGGCGCCAAAAGTCTTGGTGGCGACGACATAATTCCCCTTGAACAGCTCGGTGCCGAACAGGTCCGTCATGCCAACGGCAACCGAAGGGAGCCATTCCCCCTCTTGCCACAGCCGCAGTTTTCCGTCGACAACCTTGTCCTTGTAGCGGCCATAGCCGCTACCATACTCGCCGGGCACATTAGTAAAACCTGGAATACCTGTTATCGATACATAACGCCCTGTCATTTGCAGGAAAGGCAGGATATTCGCCGTCGCCCATAACTGGCCATACGGACTATCGTAGCTATACCCAACACTGAAAGTACCGTCGGTTTCCACCACGGCGCTGGGCATATTGATATAACCCGATTGACCGCCGTGATTCGGTGTAGCGGCAATCGCCGATGGCGCGCCAAGCATCATGCACCCACACCAGGTATATTTAATTGATTTTCTGAGTACGCTTAACAAATCCGGCTACCTAAAATATCCTGCACTGGAATTCCTGACATTCTATTCAGAAAATCAACGAGCCTGAAGGGACGTGAATACAACGAAAAAAGGCCAACCTGCTGGCATTTTGTAATGCCATGCATTGGTTCGCCACTAACAACGGGCATTCCCAGTCGGCCGGTTAGCCATGCCGCCTGGAATTTATGTCGCAGGATTTTAACATTGTTTTCTTGTAGCAAATGCTTAACTTGTCTGGCTTGCGCCACACCTGGCAACAAGATGCCAGCAGCGCCTGCAGCTTTGCAGAACACCAGGCAATCACTTTAAGCTGCCGAAGACTTTACCGATAATCTTGCTGCCATACGCAAGCGGATCGCTGCGAATGGCTTTTTCCTCTTCGCCAATCATCAGGTACAAGCCATCGAGCGCGCGGTCGGTCACGTAGCCTTCAACGGTCGATTGCTGCTGCGGCACCAGTCCCGACTTGCCGATCTGGCTCATGGTGCTGTTGTACTTGCTGGCCAAGCCGGAACGATCCGTGACAGACTTCACGATGGGCAGGAATTTGGCGGCCAAGGGGGCCGATGTTTTTTGACGGAAAAAGTCAGTCACCGAGGTGTCGCCACCGGACAGGATATTCTTGGCATCGGTGACGCTCATCGACTTGACCGCGTCGAGCAGCAAAGGCTTCGCCATGGGCACGGCCGATTCGGCGGCCCGGTTCATCGACACCACCAAGTCATCCAGTTGCTGCCCGCGGCCCGTCATTTTCAACAGAGGCTTGGCTTGCTCCAGGATGCCGGGCAGCTTGATTTTCACCTTGTCATTGTTGAGGAAGCCGTTTTCGACGCCCAGCTTGGCCACGGCGGCGGACGAGCCTGCTTCTAGCGCCGCCTTCAGGCCACTACTGGCCTCCTGGTTGGTGAGGGATGCCAAGGGATTGGCCGCCCCGGCGGCAGACGATAGCAGCGCCAGCGCGCACACGATGGCAACTGGGCGGCAGGAAAGGCAGGTCGGGCGCATATTCTTCCTTTGTTGAAATGCAGCAAGTCACGGGACGATTTTGCTTGCTTAGCATAACAAAACGCCAGCGATGGCAGCGACTTTTCTCGCAGGCAAATCGTCTCCATTCCTGTATGGAGGGAGTGGAAGATACAGCAAATCTTGTTGTATTCACGCACGTTTGACTCCCCGTGCCAGCAAGACGACAAGCGGACATGGCTATGAGGATGGGCCTGCGGTGTATGAAACGCATATCCATATCCACATATATTCGTTCGTCAAAGTTAACACTCTAGCTACGCTTCGAGCCTGTATTCATTTCTACCAAGGAACGGCTCATGAGCAGTAGCAAGCGACAAATGCGGTTGGGGGCATTTTTGCAGGGTGTCGGGCATCACATTGCCGCTTGGCGCCATCCCGACGTCGATCCGGCCGAAGCAACGCAGCTGGAACCGTTGAAGCACCTGGCGCGCGTGGCCGAGCGTGGCAAGTTCGACGCCATCTTCTTTGCCGATACGGTAGGCTTTCCAGAAGGCCCGCCCGCGCTGCTGGCACGCGCCGCCCTGCCATATTATTTTGAGCCGCTGACCCTGCTGGCAGCCCTGTCCGGGGCCACGAAGCATATCGGTCTGGTCGCCACCACTTCCGTCACCTACCTGCACCCGTTCCACTTGGCGCGCAAATTCGCCTCGCTCGACCATATCAGCGGCGGGCGCGCCGGCTGGAACCTGGTCACCTCGGGCACGGACTGGGAAGCGAAAAGCTTCGGCCTGTCTGCGCAAGTGCCGCACACGGAGCGCTACCAGCGCGCGCGCGAATACGTCGATGTCGTCAAGGGACTATGGGACAGCCTGGGCGACGATCCCTACCTGTTCGACCAGGCCAGCGGCAATTTCTTCGACCCGGCCAAGCTGAAAGTGCTCGAACACGAAGGTAAATACTTCAAGTTGCGCGGCGCCCTGCAATCGCAGCGTCCCGTGCAAGGCTATCCCGTGCTGGTGCAGGCCGGCTCCAGCGAGGATGGCCAGGAACTCGCGGCTGCCACGGCCGAACTGGTGTTCACGGCGCAGCAGACCCTGGCCGGCGCGCAGGCCTTTTACAGCGGCCTGAAGGCCCGCCTGGCGCAGCACGGCCGCGGCAGCGACGAGCTGCTGATCCTGCCCGGCGTGATGCCCATCATCGGGGCCACCGAGGAAGAGGCCAAGGCCCGCTACGACCAGCTGCAGGACTTGATCGACCCTGCCATCGGCCTGGGCCTGCTGTCCGGGCTGACAGGCGTGGATCTGAGCAAATATCCGCTCGACGAACCGTTCCCTGACCTGCCGCTGGGCGAAGGCTGGCAAAGCCGCGTGCAGCTGTTCATCGACATGGCAAAGAAAGACAACCTCACCCTGCGCCAGGTCTACCAGCGCGCCGCTGGCGCGCGCGGCCATCGCGTCATCTGGGGCACGCCATCCTCCATCGCCGACCAGCTGCAGGAATGGTTCGAGCACGGCGCCGCCGATGGCTTCAATATCCTCGCGCCCACCTTCCCGCATGGATTGGAAGCGTTCGTCGACCTGGTCATCCCGGAACTGCAAAGGCGCGGCCTGTTCCGCACCGAGTACAGCGGCCACACCCTGCGCGAACACCTGGGCCTGGACCGTCCAGTGGGACTGGCGGCATGAGCGCCGCCGCCTTGCCCGCGACGCCGCCAGCGCCAGCATCGGTACCCGCGGCTGTAGCAGCGCCAGCGAACGACTACCTGTTTGGGCGCCGCCGCACGGTACAGACTTTCAGCCTGCTGTGCTTACTGATGGTGTTCGATTTCGCCGACCGCATGATCCTCGCCGCGCTGATCCCGTCCATCAAGGCCGAATGGCACATCACGGACGCCACGGCCGGCATGCTCAGCTCCATCCTGACCTTGGGCATGGTGCTGTGCGCGTTTCCCGCCTCGATCGCCATTGAGCGCTGGAGCCGCGTCAAGACGGCCAGCATCATGGGCGTCGTCTGGAGCCTGGCCTCGGCTGCCGGCGGCCTGGCGGGCAGCGTCACGCAACTGGCCGCCAGCCGCGCGCTGGTGGGAGCAGGCGAGGCGGGCTACGCGCCCGTGTCCTACACCTGGATCAGCGCCGCCTTTCCCAAGCGCCGGCGCCAGCTGGCCCTGGGCCTGTTTTCTTCCGCGCAACCGATCGGCATGGCGCTGGGCGTGGCGCTGGGCGGCTATGTCGCCACGCATTACGGCTGGCGCCACGCGCTGGGCATCATGGCACTGCCAGGGCTGCTGATCGCCCTGTGGCTGTACCGAGGCCAGGATTACCAGACCGTCAGCGTACGCGAAATTGCCGGAAAATCCCCCGCTGAGCCGGCGCTGCGCGGCCGGCTGGCCGTCATCGCTGGCACCCCGTCGCTGGTGTTCGCCTACCTGAGCGCGGCCATGGGCACCCTGCAATGGGTGCCGGCCGTGTTCTTCCTGCCCACCTACCTGAACCGCTTCCACGACATCCCCGTGCAGCAGGCCTCCTTCATGACCAGCGGCGTGATGCTGCTGTCGATCGTCGGCGTGCCGCTCGGTGGCTGGGTCATGGACCACTACAACCGCCGCAATGAGGTGGCCAAGCTGCTGTTCCCGATCGTCGCCTCGCTGGCCGCCACCATCATGCTGGGCAGCGCCTTCGGCATCGTGCACGGCCTGGCATGGCAATACGGCCTGGTAATCGCCGGTGCCTTTGTCGTCTCGGCCGCCGGCACGGGGCCGCTGGCGATGACGCAGGAACTCGTGCACCCGGCGTTCCGCCCTTTTTCCGCCACCTGCGCCGTGGTCACCCTGCACCTGCTCGGCTCCGTACCCGGCCCTGTGCTGGCGGGCCTGCTATCGAACCACTTTGGCCTCAACGACGCCCTGCTGTACCTGGCGCTGGCCGGCGGGGCGCTGCAGCTGACGACCTTGCTGCTGGCACTACGCTACTACCGGCGCGACCTGCGCAACGTGGCGCAGCACCAGTTGCAGCCCTTGTAAAAAACACCGATGATCACGCTAACAACAGGCTTAACGATGTCCAAGAAAATCCATCACCTCACTCTGACTTCCGGCGCGCTGCTGATCGCCGCCGTCTTCGGTCCCCTCGGTGCCGCGCGCGCCGATGATGCACCAGCCGCCACGGAACCTGCATTGCGCGACGGCGGCGAAGTGCAAAGCATCACCGTGACGGCGCGCCGGCGCCAGGAAAAGGCGCAGGACGTGCCGGCGCCGATCTCCGTCGTCAGTGGCGCCCAGCTGGAAGCACAGGGCTTGTATCAGGTGCAGGACCTGCAGCAGGCCTTACCCAACGTCACCTCGCAATTTTTGCATGCGCGCCAGTCCAGCGTGGCCGTGCGCGGCATCGGCAACAACACCGCCAATGAAGGCCTGGAAGGCAGCGTCGGCATCTACCTGGACAACGTCTTTCTGGGCCGTCCCGGCCAAGCCGTCTTCGACCTGCTGGACCTGGAACAGGTCGACCTGCTGCGCGGCCCGCAAGGCACCCTGTTCGGCAAGAACACCACGGCCGGCGTGCTCAATATCAGCACGCGCCTGCCTACTTTTGAAAAGGAAGGCCACTTGGAAGTGTCGCTGGGCCAGCGCGGCTACCGTCAGTTCAAGGGAGGGTACTCGGGTCCCGTCAGCGACACGGTGGCCGTGCGCATCGCCGCCTACGACACGCACGACGATGGCTGGCTGAAGAACCTGCAGGACAATCGCCGCTTCAATGAAATCAACCGCAAGGGCGTGCGCGCGCAGGCGCTGATCAAGCCAAACCAAAATTTCAGCCTGCGCCTGATCGCCGAACACAATGAGGAGGATTCCAGCACCGGCACCCTGGTGCCGTACGCCTACGGCCCGCTGAACCGCGGTGCGCCCGGCGGCAGCCTGCCGAGCAACGCCACCAACTACGGCCTGTGGCTGCAAGCCAAAGGAGCGAGCAAGGTCATCTTCAATCCATACGACTACAACGTCAGCATCGACGAGCAGCAGCAGGCCAAGGTAAGGCAGAACGCCGTCTCGGCGGAAGCGAACTGGAAGATCGGCACAGGCGCCGACACGTATGCGCTGACCTCGATCACGGCCTGGCGCGACTGGCGTTTCGAGCCGAAGAACGACCTCGATTCGAGCGATTTAAAAGCATTGACCGGCGGCTTCAGCACCAGCGAGCACCAGTTCTCGCAAGAGCTGCGCCTCGCTTCGCCGACGGGAAAATCCTACGACTATGTGCTGGGCGCCTATGTCTATCACCAGAAGAGCGCCAGCTACAACCACTACGACACGGGCCCGCTGGCGTCGGCCGTCTCGGGCGGCGGCTACCCGAACAACAATCTGATGTCGGGCCATGGCGAAGCGCAGACGGACAGCTACGCCGTGTTCGGACAGGAAACCTGGCACCTCGCGTCCAGGCTGGACCTGAGCGCGGGACTGCGCCTGAACTCCGAACGCAAGCAGGGCCGCGTGTTGCAAAACGCGCTGGGCAATCCCTCGCCCTACACGGCCTATCCGATCTTCGCTTTCTGGGATTCCGGCAAATTGAGCCGCACCGACAAGAACGTGGCCAGCCTGCTCAACGCCAGCTACCGGCTAGAACGCGATGTGCTGACCTACGCCACCTTCTCGCAGGGCGAGAAATCGGGCGGCTACAACGTCAACGGCGTGGCCTCCGTCGGCTCGGCCTTTGGCGTGCAATCGATCATCATCGAGCCTGAAAAGGCGCGCAACCTGGACCTGGGCATCAAGACGGCTTGGCTGGACAGCCGCCTCACCGTCAACGCGAATGTCTTCATCACCAAGGTCAAGGATTACCAGGGCATCACCAACGTGCCATATGCGCCGCTGGCCAGCTATATCGGCGTGCTGACGAATATCGGCGACCTGACCAGCAAAGGATTCGAATTCGATGCGCGTGCACGCTTGTCGCGCCAGCTGGACGTGAGCGTCAATGGCGCCTACACCAGCGCCACCTTCGACAACGGCACGGGGCCGACGCCGTTCGAAACTTTCAATGACCTGGGCAATCCGCTCAATCCCCTGCAAGGCTATGGCAAGGGCAGCCGCGGCATCGCCGGTAACCGCGTCAACGGCGCGCCAAAATGGATCCTCAACACCAGCGTGCAATGGCGCCAGAAACTCGGCGCGCAGGTGGAGCAGTATGCGAATGCCAACCTGGCACTGCGCTCGGACAGCTTCGGCGACATCAACAACTCGCGCTACTCGCGCCTGCCCGGCTATGGCCTGGTCAACGCCAGCGTGGGCTGGCGCGTGGGCCAGGGCGACGCGCGCTGGGATTTTTCGCTGTGGGCGCGCAACCTGTTCGACAAGCGCTATTTTCTTGGCTTGACGGGCGTGGGCACGAATGCCTACGCGGCGTCGGCAGGCCAGCCGCGCACGGTCGGCGCCAGCGCGCGCTACGACTTTTAACGGGTGCTAATCGGCCAGCGCCGCCAGGCGCTGGCGCACCTGGAGCAAATCTGTTTCACGCATGCGCGCCGCTGTCTGGCGCAGCGATTTTTCCGCACCGGCCACGCCGGCCGCCGCCGCCATTGACAGCCAAATATACGCCTGCTGCAAATCGAGCGGCCCGCCCTGCCCGCTGGCCGCCATCAGGCCGAGATTGAACTGGGCCCGCGCATGCCCCTGGCGCGCAGCCAGCGCATACCATTCCCAGGCGGCGGCATAATCCTGCGGCACGTCCTGGCCATTGTCGTGGCGCAGTCCCAGCGCGAACTGCGCCAGGCTGTGACCTTGCGCGGCGGCGCGGCAATAGCAGGTGCAGGCCTGCTGCCGGTCAGGCGCCGGACCATCGTCGCGGTCGTGCAGGACGCCCTGCATGTACTGCGCTGGCGCGTAATCCTGCTCGGCCGCGCGGCGGTACCATTCCAGCGCCAGCGCCAGATCCTGCGGCACGCCCTGGCCATGTTCATAACGCAGGCCCAGGTCGAACTGCGCCCGCACGTGGCCCTGTTCAGCCGCCTTTCGGTACCAGTACACTGCCTGCGCCACGTCTTCCGGCATACCTTGCCCATGTTCGTACAAGAGTCCCAACTGATACTGGGCGGCGGGAAAGCCCTGCTCCGCCGCCTGGCGGTAGCACGATTGCGCCTGTGCGTAATCGTGCGCGCCATGTTCATGATGCAGGCCCAGGTTATGCTGAGCTGCCGCATGCCCCAGGCCCGCCGCCTTGACGTACCAGTCGAGCGCAGCCTGTTTATCGCAAGGCACGCCCTGGCCATTGTCATAGATCAGCCCCAGGTTGAACTGCGAGCTGGCGTGCCCCTGCTCGGCCGCGCGCCGGTACCACATGATCGCTTGCCCGCTATCTTGCGGCAGCACCTCGCCATTTTCATAGCGCAGTGCCAGGTTGAACTGCGCGGGCGCATAGCCCTGTTCGGCCGCCTTGCGCAGCCAGGCCGTCGCTTGCTGGCGATCCTGGCGTACGCCCTGGCCATTGTCGTAGCGCAGGCCCAGGTTGAACTGCGCCCGTGCATAGCCCTGCTCTGCGGCCTTGCGGTACCAGGCGATGGCTTGTGCGAAATCCTGCGGCACGCCTTTGCCATTGTCGTACATCATGCCCAGATTGTTTTGCGCGCCCGCGTCACCCTGCTCGGCCGCGCGGCTGAACCACAACATGGCCTGGGCGCTGTCCTGCGTAATGCCCTGGCCCTTGGCGTACAGCCAGCCCAGGTTGTACTGCGCCGCCGCATAGCCCTGCTCGGCCGCCTGCTGATACCAGTGCGCGGCTTGCTTGAAGTCCTGCGACACACCCTGGCCCTTCTGGCACATCACGCCCAGATTGTACTGCGCATGTTCGAGCCCCTGTGCCGCGGCCAGCCCATACCAATGCAGCGCCTGCGCATAGCTTTGCTCGGCGCCCTGACCATTGAAGTGCATGAAGCCCAGGCTGTGCTGGGCATTCGCGTTGCCCTTTTCGGCCAGGCCTTTCAGGCGCAGATAATCAGCCGTGTAATGTGCGGCCGTATAACGGGGATCGGCAAGCGGCATGGATCAGGCCTCGATAGCCAGCGTCTGAGACGTCGCAGGCACGGCATCAGCGATCAAGCGGTTCTGTTCCTGCAGCACAGCAATGAAGCTGCCCAGCGATATGGGCCGGTGGTACAGATAGCCCTGCATCGTGGTGCAACCCTTGTCCTGCAGGTAGCGCGCCTGGCCTTCCGTCTCCACGCCTTCGGCGATCAAATGCAGGCCCAGTCCCCGCGCGATCGAGATGATGGCCAGAATCACGGGATAGTGTCCGTGCTCGTCGTGGATTTCCTTCACAAACGACTGGTCGATCTTGATGGTGTGGATAGGGAAGCGGTGCAGGTACGACAGCGAGGAATAGCCGGTGCCGAAATCGTCGATGGCCACAGAGACGCCCAACTGGCACAATTTGTTCAACTGTTCGATCGCATACTGCGGATTGCGGATGCAGATGTTTTCCGTGATTTCCACTTCGATCTTTCCCGGCGCGATGCCATAGCGCGTCAGCGCGCCACGCATCTTCTCGAAAAAGTCGCCCCGGTCCAGGTATTGCGGCGACAGATTCAAGGACAGGCGCACGGCTTCGCCGCCGGCGGCATCCCACTGCACCAGGTCGCGGCACAGAGCGCCCAGCATCCAGTCCGAAATCGGCAGCATCAGGCCGTTTTCCTCGGCGAACGGCAGGAATTCACCCGCCGTCAGCAAGCCCCGCTGCGGATGGTTCCAGCGCATCAGGCCTTCGGCGCCAACGATGCGCCCCGTCGTCACGTCGACCTGTGGCTGGTAATACATCTCCAGTTGGTTCAGTTCCAGCGCCTTGCGCAGGCTCTGCTCGAGCGCGATCTTCTGGTGCGACACGTCGAGCATGGATTCGTGATAAAAACTGTGGCCGTTCTTGCCCAGCGCCTTGACCTGGTACATGGCGATGTCGGCGTGGCGCAGCAGCTCGTCGATGGTCTCGCCGTCGCCCGGATAGATGGCGATGCCGATGGATGCCGAAATATGCACCTGGTTGCCCTCAAGGTCGAACGGCTGGTGCAAGCATTCGAGGAACTTGTCGGCGATCATACGCGCATCCTGACGGTCACGCAGTTCCGGCAGCACAATGGTAAATTCATCGCCGCCCTGGCGCGCCAGGGTATCACCGCGACGCAAACAATCCTTCAGGCGCAGTGCCACCTGCTGCAGCAATTCGTCGCCCTTCACGTGGCCCAGGGTATCGTTGACCAGCTTGAAGCGGTCCAGGTCGATGAACATCACCGCCAGCTCCGTCAGCTTGCGGCGTGCCTGGATCACGGCCAGGCCCAGCCGGTCCTTGAACAGCATGCGGTTCGGCAGGTCCGTCAGGATGTCGTGGTAGGCCTGATAGGAGATGACTTCCTCGGCGCGCTTGCGGTCGGTGATATCGCGCGCCACGCCATAGGTGCCGAAATACTCCTGCTTCCTCGTTTCATGATCGAGGCTGTGGATGCCGATCGAGTTGAGCGGTATCGTCATCAGGGTGTTGTTGAAGGTGCGATCGCTACCGCTGCCACTATGGCACTTCAGACGCAGTTCCACGTTGCGCGAGGCGCGCTCGTCGAGGCGGCGTTCGTTGAAGGCATAGCGCGCCCGCTCCTGGTCCTCGTCGTGAACAAGGATGGAATAATGGCTGCCGATCAGCTCCTCGCGGCTAAAGCCCAGCAACTGGTGCACGCGGTCGTTGATGAAGGTGATGCGGCCTTCGTGATTCAGGGTATAGATGATATCGGGCGAACTGTCGACCAGATACCGGTACATCTTTTCCGAATTTTCCAGCTGCAGCGCGATGCGCTCGTTGTCGTATGCCAGCTTGCGCTGTTGCAGCGCATTTTCCACCGTCTTGAGCAGCTCCTCGCGGCTGTACGGCTTGCGCAAGTAATCGTAGGCGCCGCGCTTCAGGGCGCCGATGGCCGCTTCGATGCCGACGTCGCCGCTCATGACGATCACGTCGCCCTCGATGCCGCGCCGGTTGATATGGTCCATGATTTCATGGCCGCTCATGTCGGGCAGGCGCAGGTCCAGCAGGATCAGGTCGAAGCGCAGTTTCGATAAGTGCGCCAGCGCCTCGCTGCCGCAGGTGGCCGTGTGCAGCTGATAGCCGCGATCCTTCAGCAATTCATGCAGGGAAGCAAGCAGCCGGGGCTCATCGTCGACCAGCAGGATGCGCGGACTATTTTCCAGGTCAAACGGGGTAGCGAAGGAATTCATGGATGTTACAAAGATAGAGCAGTGTTGCCGGGCGCAGGCAGCGCGGCGGATGCGGCAGCGTTCTGCGGCTGGGGAACGGGCAGCAGGATTTCAAACGTGGTGCCAGCCTTGCCGCTGCGGCAGCCGATCACGCCATGCAGGCGCGTGACCAGCTCATGCACGATGGACAGGCCCAGACCGTGATGCGCGCCTTCCTTGCTGCTGCGCACGGGGGAAAACAGATTGGCCAGCACTTCCGGCGCCAAGCCGGCGCCATTGTCGCTGACGCACAGTTCCAGATACAGGCGTCGGTCGCGGTTGAGGTGCCCCCGATTGACCACGTCGATGCGCCCTCCGTCCGGCAAGGCTTCGACGGCGTTCTTCAGCAGATTGAGCAGGATTTGCTTGAGCGTGTCGGCATCGGCTTCCACCTCGCAAGGTGCGTCCTGCATGCGCGTGACCACTTCGATCTTCGCCGGCAGGAATTCGGTGGTGCGAAACAATCGCAGCACATCGTCGACCACGCGCGCGCAATCGGTCACGCCGCTGGCCGCTACCGGCTGCAGGTCGGCCAGGCCGCTGATCAACTGGCCAACCCGGTCGATTTCCTCGTTCAGGATCGACATTTCGCCGGAAACAGGCTCCTGCTTCTCCAATTTGTAATCAAGCACGCTCAGGTAATTCTTGATGATGGATAGCGGGTTATTCACCTCATGCACGACGCGGCGAGATGCTTCACGGTACTCCTCGGTCACGTGATCGAGCTGGCGCCGCGCCGCGCCGCGCGCACTGATCGCCGTTTCCAGCGCATGCGCGGCCTGGTTGCCGAACGCGCGCAGGAAGCCCTCGCGCTTCCGGCTGGCAGGAATCTGCCAGGCCGCCACGCCGCCTATCAGCACGCCCAGGCTGCGCTGGCCCGACGCCAAAGGCAGGCAAACCAGGCTATCCGTACCGAGGATGCGGAACAACTGTTCTTCGACGACGCCAAGCGCTGGCATATCGCTCGTCAGGAAGGCCGGACGAGACTCAAGCGCCGAGGCGGCCAAAAGCCCCCCCTTGGCCAACGGTATCGAGAATCCGGCCAGGCGCTGCTGCAGTTCGCCCGCCGCCACGCCGACGAGCGCATGTCCCGTGGGGTTTTGCAGCAGGATGACGGCGGACTCGAAATCGAACAGGATGCGCGCCGAGCGCGTGATGGCCTCCAACAGGCTGGTCTCGCCCTGCTGGCGGGCGAAGGTCTGTCCCACTTCCGATACCAGTACCATATTGCGCACGTCATCGGACAAGCGCTGCTGCACCGGATCGACGGGCGGCGGCGCGAACGCTGGCGGCACGACAAGATCGTCGGCGCCGGCCAGGTCGATGCCCAGGTGCTGCGCTGCCTGTTCCACCTGGCGCGCGACGCTGCCGACCAGGGTTTCCAGTACGTCTACCTCCAGCGCGCACAGGCGCGCGGCCTGCGTGATCGATTCCGCATCGTCGGCATGGCAGCACAGCAGGTGCGCCAGGCGCACGATGCGGATCAAGGGATGGCTCGCTTCCAGGCGCGCCAGCGGCTCATGGTGATACAGCACGCTGTCGGCCAGGAAGGAATCGAGATGCCAGCGTTCGATCAGCCAGGCGCCCGCTTCGGCATGCGTGATCTGCAAGGTGCGCTGCTCCACCGCGCACAGCGCGGCATCGTCACGCGCCGTGAAATTGAAGGCATATTCCTTCGGCGCCGTGGCCAGCAGGGCCAGTCGGCCCACGTTGTGCAGCAAACCTGCCAGATACGCCTCTTCCGCGTGCGGATAGGCCATGGCCTTGGCCAGCGCGCGCGCCATGACGGCGGCAGACAGCGAGCTTTTCCAGAAGGCGCGCAAATCGGTGCTGCCGGAATGGGGGAAGCTGTTAAAGGTCTGGAACACGGATTCGCTGATGACCAGGATCTTGATCATGTCCGTTCCCAGCGACACGAGCGACTGCTCCAGGCTGACAACCTTGCCCTGGCGGTGGTACGCAGAACTGTTGGCCACGCCGAGGATCTTGCTGGTCATGCCCGCATCCTTGGCAATCAGGGCGGCCAGTTCCGGCATGCCGGCATCATCGGCCTGCAGATGGGCGATCAGCTTGATGAGGATCTGCGGCATGGCAGGCAGGCGGGCAATCAGCAGGCGATTGCGTATATCTTGATCAGATTGATGCATCGTATCAGGCATTGCCGGTTTGAAAAGGAAGAGCGCTCAGCTGCGAAGCGCGGCCACGTTCAGAGGAATCCTCCACTCCTGTAACCAAAAAATAGACTGCCTGAGAGGATGCCGGGAAAAAGTCATCTCATCTTATCATAAGCGCCGGATATTACTTGCAATATAGAAAATTAAGTTGAAATAAATCCAGCGTTCTACAGTGGAAACTATGGTTTTAGTGAACCGAGCAAACGGTGGCGGAAGCGCCGCGAAATCAGCCACAGAGCCAGCGCCAGCGCCGTAAACGCCAACTGGCCCGACGCCAGCCACAGCACGGAACCGGACAACAGCGGCGAAATGACGCCGGCCACCACGGCCCCGAGCAGGGTACTTGCGAACGACTGGCACGAGGCCACCGTCCCGCGGATATGCGGGAACAGGTCCAGCGCCAGGAGGGTCGCGCCCGGCCCCACCAGCGACATGCCGAAGGTATAGAAAAACAGCGGCAATACCGACCAGGGCAAGGATGGCGGCAGGAACAGGTGATACACGACATTGACGCTGGCGGCGCACAGCAGGAAGGCAAAGCCGATGCCGATCTGGCGCGCGAAAGTGACCTTGCCGGCGATGCGGTTGGCGGCCAGGGCGCCCAGGAAAATGCCGCTCACGCAGGGGATGAACAGCCAGCCGAACTGCGACGGCCCCAGGTGCAATTGCTTGGGCAGCATTTCCGGTGCGGCCGTGATGAAGAGGAACAACCCCGCGAAATTGAGGGCGACAATGCCGGCCTTGATATGGAACAGGGGCGAGCGCAAGATCTGGCCATAGCTCGAGGCCAGGAAGCGGGGATTGAAAGGCTGGCGCTTTTCCATCGGCAGGGTTTCGGGCAGGCGCCAGTAGCAGAAGGCCAGCAGGACCACAGTATAAAACGCGAGGAACAGGAAGATGGAGCGCCAGTCGAACCAGATGACGATCCAGCCGCCCAGGATGGGCGCGACGGCCGGAGCAATGGAAAAGATCATCGTCACCAGCGACAGCAGGCGCGCCGCCGCCGCATCCGAATACAGGTCGCGGATGATGGCGCGGCTGATCACCACGCCGGCGCCGGCCGAGACGCCTTGCATGATGCGGAAGAACCACAGGTAGTGCACCGTGTGCGCCGAGGCGCAGCCCAGCGAGCCGATGGCAAACATCAGCAGCGACACCAGGATGACGTTGCGCCGGCCGAAAGTATCCGAGATAGCGCCATGCCACAGCACCATGCCGGCAAAGGCCAGCATGTAGAACGTCAGCGACTGCTGCACTTCCAGCGGCGATGCCTGCAGCGAACCCTGGATCGCGCCAAAGGCGGGCAGATAGGTGTCGATCGACAAAGGGCCCAGCATCGACAGCCCGGCCAGCATCATCGCCAGCGCACCGCGGCTGAGCGGCGCCATGTGGCTCGGCGTGGGAGGCGGAACGGGCGTGACCGGGTCGGGCGGCACATCGGCCGGAGGAGTGGGAAACATGGCGGGTCCAAAGTGGCGCGCGGACCGGTTACGGTCCGCGCGAGGTACTGCGTTACTACAAACGTCTACAGACTCCAAAATAGCTGATAAAACCGTCGCGAGCGGAAGGGAGGGGTGGCCGAGAAGCGCAGCCGTACACGAGTACGGCGAGCATCACAGGCCGCCTATCCCGATGCGCAGCAGGTTTGATCAGTTATTTTTTGGCTTGGCTTCTTCGCGGCGGTTGTAGCCGGCCACCATATCGAAGCGGAACAGACGGCATTCCAGTGCGCCGTTGAAGAATGGCGTCTTGCGCGCTTCCTTCAGACGCAGCAGCTTGGGCAGGCCCAGGTCGGCCGTGAACAGGAACACGGTCCAGCCGGCGAAGCGCTGCTTCAGGGTCGTGCCCATGGCCGAATAGAAGGACGTCGACAATTCATCTTCCGGAATGGTGCTGTCGCCGCGCACGCCGATACGCTCGCCGTACGGCGGGTTGGTCAGCATGATGCCCGGCACGTCGCTTGGCGGCTTGACTTCCTGCGCCTCGATCTGCTTCAGCGGCACGTCGAAGCGCACGCCGGCGCAACGCAGGTTGTGCCGCGTCATGGCGACCATGTCGCCCGAGATATCACTGCCGAAAATGGTCGGTTCGGCTGGCAGCGGATTGACCTTGATGGCATTTTTCATGGCATTCCACGGCGCCGGATCGAAATCGTGGAAGTTTTCAAATGCGAACTGGCGCGAGGCGCCCGGTGGAATCCCCTGCAGCATCTGCGCAGCTTCAGCCAGGATGGTGCCGGAACCGCACATCGGGTCGAACAGCACCATGCCAGGCTTCCAGCCCGATACGCGCAGCAGGCCGGCGGCCAGGTTTTCACGCAGCGGCGCGTCGCCCGTCTCTTCGCGCCAGCCGCGCTTGAACAGCGCTTCGCCCGAGGTATCGAGGTAGACGGTAAACGTGTGCGCGTCGAGGAAGCCGACGATGCGCATGTCCGGCGTCTTGGTGTTGACCGACGGACGCTCGTTGAACTGGTCGCGGAAGCGGTCGCAGATCGCATCCTTGATTTTCAATGTCGTGAATTCCAGGCTGCGCAGCGGCGATTTGACGGCCGTGACGTCGACGCGGATCGTGTGATGCACGCCGAACCAGCCTTCCCACGATTGCGCCAGGGTCAGGTCGTAAATGTCGTTTTCCGTCTTGTAGCCGGAATGGGCCATGCGCATCAGCACGCGCGAAGCGATGCGCGAATGCAGGTTGATGCGGTAGGCATCGAGCAGGTCGCCCGAGCAGTGGACGCCGCCCGGTACCTGGTTGTGGACCTTCATGGTCGCACTATCCTGGGCGATCTCGCCCAGTTCCTCGGCCAGCGCCGCTTCCATGCCGCGCGGGCATGGGCAAAAATATGAAGCCATGGTGTACCTTTTATCCGTTGAAAAACAATTAACTAAAAATTTCAAAACTTGTCGGATTACGCGCGCAGCGCTAATCCGACCTACATCCAATATCTTGCGCAGGTCGGCTTAGCCCACCAGAGCGTAAGCCGACAAACACCGCTGCCGACTGAGCTTGTCGGATTACGCGCGAAGCGCTAAACCGACCTACATTGACATCTTTCCATAATTATTTCGCCAGCGCGCGCTCGACAAAATCGAGGCGATCCTGGCCCCAGTAGCCTTCGCCATCGACGATGTACCATGGCGAGCCGAAGACGCTGGCGGCGGTGGCCGCTTCCGTATTGGCGTCGTATTCCGCCTGCACGCTGGCCGTTTCCGACGTTTTCAGCAACTGGCGCCCATCGAAACCGGCGTCAAACGCAATCTGTACCAGGGTTTCTTCGTCGCCGATATTGCGCTCTTCCGCCCACAGGCCGCGCATGATGGCGTGCGCCAGGTTCAGCGATGCTTCCACGCCGTGCGCCAGGCGCGTAGCGATGATCAGCTTGGCCGACGCTTCCGGCGATACGGGGAAAAACTTCGGCTGCAGATTCAAGGGCACCTGCAAAAAGGCCGACCAGCGCGCCAGCTCGGCCAGGCGATACGCCTGGCGCTGCGGTGCGCGCTTGGCCAGCGGCAAGCCGCCCGAGACGCTGAAGACCTTGCCCAGGTCGAAGGGGCGCACGTCGATCTGTGCACCTGTCTTCGCGGCGATGGCCACCAGGCGCGCATGCCCCAGGTAGGTCCATGGCGAGTGGGGCGCAAAGAAATATTGCACGACTTTGTTCTGGCTTGCACTCATCTCGACTCCCTTAGAAAGGCTTGACCACGACCAGCACGACGACGGCCAGCAGCATCAGCACCGGCACTTCATTAAACCAGCGGAACCAGGTGTGGCTGCGCTTGTTGAGACCTTTTTCAAACTTGCGCAGGATGGAACCGCAGGCGTGGTGATAGCCGAGCAGCAGCACCACGAACGTCAGCTTGGCGTGCATCCAGCCAGGCATCTTCATGCGGCCCTCGCCTCCACCGTACAGCATCCACATCAACGCCAGTCCCAGCACCATCGCCGGCAGCGCCAGCAGGGACATGAAGCGGTACAGCTTGCGCGCCATCAGCAGCAGGCGTTCGGTGGCCACGGTTTCCGTCTCCATCGCCAGGTTCACGAAGATGCGCGGCAAATAAAACAGGCCGGCAAACCAGGACATGACGAAGATGATGTGGAAGGCTTTGGTCCAGAGAAAGAGCATGGGATTCCCAGTGTCAGAGAGCTACAGAAATGAGAGCACGGGCCGCCTTGTGTGCCGCCCGCGAAGACGTACTACCTACGATGCTTACTTTCGTACTTCACCGTGGCCAAAGACCACATACTTGAGCGAGGTCAGGCCTTCCAGCCCCACCGGGCCGCGCGCATGCAGCTTGTCGTTCGAGATGCCAATCTCGGCCCCCAGGCCGTATTCGAAGCCGTCGGCGAAACGCGTCGAGGCGTTCACCATCACCGAGGCGGAATCGACTTCGCGCAGGAAGCGCAGCGCGTCGCTGTAATCTTCCGTGATGATGGACTCCGTATGCTTCGACGAATACCGGTTGATGTGGTCCATCGCTTCGTCGATGCCGTCGACCACCTTCACCGACAGGATGGCGGCCAGGTATTCGGTGGACCAGTCTTCCTCGGTGGCCGCTACCAGGTGCGGGTAGGCGGCGGCGGCCAGGATGGCATGGCTTTCCGGATCGGCGCGCAATTCCACCTGCTTGGTCAGGTACAGTTCGGCCAGTTGCGGCAGCACGGTCGGTGCGATGGCGCGCGCCACCAGCAAGGTTTCCATGGTGTTGCAGGTGCCGTAGCGGTGGCACTTGGCGTTGAAGCCGATATCGACGGCTTTTTTCAGGTCCGCCTTGGCGTCGATGTAGACGTGGCAGATGCCGTCGAGGTGCTTGATCATCGGCACGGTGGCTTCGTTCATCAGGCGCGCGATCAAGCCCTTGCCGCCGCGAGGTACGATGACGTCGACGAACTGCGGCATGGTGATGAGCAGGCCCACGGCGGCGCGGTCGGTGGTGTCGATCACTTGCACGGCATCGGCCGGCAGGCCTGCACCCAGCAAGCCCTCGGCTACCAGCTTGGCCAGCGCGCGGTTGCAATGGATGGCTTCCGAGCCGCCGCGCAGGATCGTTGCGTTGCCGCTTTTGATGCACAGGCCGGCCGCGTCGACCGTCACGTTGGGGCGGGCTTCATAGATGATGCCGATGACGCCCAGTGGCACGCGCATCTGCCCCACCTGGATGCCCGTCGGGCGGTATTTCATGTTCGAGATTTCGCCGATCGGGTCGGCCAGCGACACGATTTGCGTCAAGCCTTCGACCATGGTGGCGATGGCGGCGTCAGACAGGGTCAGTCGGTCGAGCATGGCCGGCGCCAGGCCGGCGGCGGCGGCCGCATCGAGGTCACGCTGGTTGGCCGCGCGCAGCAGATCGGCATCGCGCACGATGGCGGCGGCGATCAGGGTCAAGGCGCGGTTGCGTGTGGCGCTGTCGGCACGCGCCATGGCGCGCGAAGCGGCGCGCGCACGCGTGCCCACGTCCTGCATATATTCTGTGATGTCCATGCTCGTATCCATATAGTAAAAAACTAGCCTCGGGCGACCTTCAGTCCCAGTTGCAGCATGGCATCCCAGGCATCGCCCGCATAACCCTTGGCGCGCAGGCCCTTGATCATCTTGTCCACCTGCGCCGCCTGTTGCAGCGCCGCTTCCAGCACGGGCAGCGAAATGCGCCGCAGGGCCGGCTCCATCATGCGTTCGCGCGGCCCCCAGATGCGGTATTCCTTCAGCAGCGCGCCCAGCGGGCGCCCTTGCGCCATGCCGGCCTTCAATTTTAACAGCGTACGGATTTCCTCGGAGACGGCCCACAAGACCAGCGGCAGCGCCTCGCCCTCGCCTTTCAAGCCTTCGAGCATGCGTACCAGGCGCGCCGGATCGCCGGCCAGCATGGCCTCGGACAGCTTGAAGACGTCGTAGCGGGCCACGTTCAGCACCGCGTCCTGCACTTGTTCATACGTCAGCTTGCCCGCAGCGTGCAGCAAGCCCAGCTTCTGGATTTCCTGGTGCGCCGCCAGCAGGTTGCCCTCCACGCGCTCGGCGATGAAGTCGATGCTGGCCCGCTCCGCACTCTGCCCCTGCGCGGCCAGGCGCTGGCCGATCCACAGCGGTAGCTGCGCCCGTTCCACATTCGGAATCTCGATGTAGACGGCTGCCTGCTGCAGGCTGGCCACCCAGGCCGCCTTCTGCGTGGCCCAGTCCAGCTTGGGCAGGGTGATCAAGGTCAGGTTGTCGGGACTGAGGTTTTTCGCGTAGCTTTGCAGCGCCGCGCCGCCATCCTTGCCCGGCTTGCCGGTGGGGATGCGCAGCTCGATCAGTTTTTTATCGCCGAACAGCGACAGCTCCTGGTTCGCCGCCAGCAGTTCGCCCCACTTGAAACTGCGCTCCACCGTCAGCACGTCGCGCTCGGAAAAACCTTGCGCGCGCGCGGCACGGCGGATTTTGTCAGCCGCCTCCAGTGCCAGCAAATGCTCATCGCTGGTGATGACGTACAGCTGCGCCAACGGCTTGGCCACATGCCCATCGAGCGCATCTATCCGCAATTGCATGGCGTCCCCGTTACTGCTGCGGGGTCGCTGGCGCGACCGGCGTCACGGGCGCCACCGACATGGCCGGCAACACCGGCTTGATGGCGGCAAGACGACGCATGATCTGCTGCACCATGTCGTTGCGCATGTCACGGTACAACTGCGTTTCTTCCGTCTCCATGGCCAGCAACTGCGCTTCATTGAACGTAATCGGACGCACCAGGCTGATGGTCGTCGGCGCCAGCAACTGGTTACCCGCCTTGTCCAGCACACGGAAATTGATCGAATAGCCGAGTTGATACTCTTGTACGCGGCCATTCTTGTTCAGGGACAGGATGGTCTTGGTACGACTCTTCTCCGGATCGCTGAGGACTTCAAGAACGGCATCAGCGCCATCCTTGAGGTTAACCACTTCCGTACTGCCGACGGCGCGGATATAGCGTTTCAGGTCAATCGCCAGCGGCGACGAATCGGGCAAGCCGATATACATCGTCGCGAACGGCAGCATGAAACTGCCATTCGAGCCACGCAGGTGAAAGCCGCAGGCCGACAACAACATGGTCAGGGTGATGGCCAGCATGGCGCGCCAGGCGCGCCCGCCAAACAGCGATACGGAAGAGGAAGTCGTCATAGTTACACCACGATGCTGATTAACTTGCCCGGCACGACGATGATTTTCTTCGGCGTGGTTTCGACATATTTCTGCACACTTTCGCACGCCAGTGCGGCCGCTTCGATGCTGGCCTTGTCCGCATCCTTGGCCACCGTGATCGAGCCGCGCAGCTTGCCGTTCACCTGGATCATCATCTCGATCTCGGACTGCTCCAGCGCTTGCGGGTCAACCTGCGGCCATGCGGCGTTGAGCAGGTCGCCATGCACGCCGGCATAGCCCAGTTCCTGCCACAGCACGTGCGTGATGTGCGGCGCGACGGGATTGAGCAGGCGCAGGAAGATGGAGAAGCCTTCGGCGATCAGCGCCTTCGACTGCGCGCTATCGTCCAGCTTGGCCGATTCCAGCGTATTGAGCATCTTCATGCAGGCCGACACCACGGTGTTGTACTGGATGCGCTTCAAGTCGTAATCGGCTTGCTGCAGCAGCTTGTGCAATTCGCGGCGCAGGTTTTTCTGTGCGTCGCCCGTGGCCGGTGCGGCAGCGCCAGCCAGTGCGGCCTGGATCGTCGCCGACTGGGCATAGCCGAAGTTCCACACGCGGCGCAGGAAGCGGTTCGCGCCTTCGACGCCGCTGCCCGACCATTCCAGGGTCTGTTCCGGCGGCGAGGCGAACATGGTGAACAGGCGGGCCGTGTCGGCGCCGTACTGCTCGATCTGCGCTTGCGGGTCGATGCCGTTGTTCTTCGACTTCGACATTTTTTCCGTGCCGCCGATTTCCACCGGCTGGCCGTCGGCCACCAGGATGGCGGACTGCGGACGGCCCTTGTCGTCGAGCGACAGGCGCACGTCGTCCGGGTTGAACCAGGTGGTCTTGCCCGCCGCGTCCTTGCGGAAATACGTTTCGTTGAGCACCATGCCCTGCGTCAGCAGGTTCACAAAAGGCTCGTCGAACTTGACCAGGCCGAAGTCGCGCATGATCTTGGTCCAGAAGCGCGCGTACAGCAAGTGCATGACGGCGTGTTCGATGCCGCCGATGTACTGGTCCATCGGCATCCAGTAATCATTGCGCGCGTCGACCATCGCGTCGTTCGAGCCTGGCGAGGTATAGCGCATGTAGTACCACGACGAATCGACGAAGGTATCCATGGTATCCGTCTCGCGGCGGGCAGGCTTGCCGCACTGCGGGCAGTCGCACTGCAGGAAGGCTTCATATTTGTTCAGCGGATTGCCCGTGCCGTCCGGCACGCAGTCTTCCGGCAGCACCACCGGCAAGTCTTTTTCCGGCACCGGCACCACGCCGCACTCAAGGCAATGGATCATCGGGATCGGCGTGCCCCAGTAGCGCTGGCGCGAAATGCCCCAGTCGCGCAGACGGAACGTGGTTTTCTTCTCGCCCAGGCCCAGCTCCGCCAGGTCGGCGGCCACCGCATCGACGGCGGACGCGAAATGCAGGCCGTCGTATTTGCCGGAGGCGACGCAGACGCCGTCCTTGCTGCCATACGACTCCTGCCAGGCGTCCGTCGAAAATTCCTGGCCCTTGACTTCGATCACTTGCTTGATCGGCAGATTGTATTTCTTGGCAAAGCCGAAATCGCGTTCGTCGTGCGCCGGCACGCCCATCACGGCGCCGTCGCCGTAGGTGATCAGCACGTAGTTGCCGACCCACACTTCCACTTGCGCGCCCGTCAGCGGATGGGTGACGAACAGGCCGGTCGGCATGCCCTTCTTCTCCATCGTCGCCATGTCCGCCTCGATCACGGAACCGAGCTTGCATTCGGCGTTGAACGCGGCCAGAGCAGGATTGGTTTGCGCGGCGTGGATGGCCAGCGGGTGTTCGGCGGCCACGGCGCAGAAGGTCACGCCCATGACGGTGTCCGGACGGGTGGTAAACACGTACAGCTTGCCGTCGCCGATCAGGGCGCCGTTCGCGTCCTTGATCTCATGCGGGAAGGCGAAGCGCACGCCCGTCGACTTGCCGATCCAGTTGGTCTGCATGATGCGCACGCGCTCGGGCCAGCCCGGCAGCTTGTCGTCCACATAGGCCAGCAGCTCTTCCGCATAATCGGTGATGCGCGCGTAGTACATGGGGATTTCGCGCTTTTCGATCAGCGCGCCCGAGCGCCAGCCTTTGCCATCGACCACTTGTTCGTTGGCCAGCACGGTCTGGTCGATCGGGTCCCAGTTCACGGTACCGGTCTTCTTGTAGATGATGCCTTTTTCCAGCATCTTGAGGAACATCCACTGGTTCCATTTGTAGTATTCAGGCTTGCAGGCCGTCATCTCGCGCGACCAGTCGATGGCCAGGCCCATCGATTCCATCTGCTGCTTCATGTGGGCGATGTTCGAATACGTCCATTGCGCGGGCGGCACGTTGTTGGCCATGGCCGCGTTTTCCGCCGGCATGCCGAACGCATCCCAGCCCATCGGCATGAGCACGTTGTAGCCGTTCATGCGCAGGTAGCGGTACATCACGTCATTGATCGTATAGTTGCGTACGTGACCCATGTGCAGCTTGCCCGAAGGGTAAGGTAGCATCGAGCAGGCAAAATACTTGCCTTTAGGGAAACGCGGGTCGTGTTCGACGGCTTTATAGGCGTCGATCGCCTTCCAGTGCGATTGGGCGGCTTGTTCGACGTCGGCGGGACTATATTTATCTTGCATGATGTGCGGCCAATAGTGGATATGAACCGAGCATTATACTGGTTGTCGCCGCCCGATAGCGCGGCGCGCTGGCGGCCCGGGCCGGCATATTTTTGCCGGTGTCCAATTATGCTGTGTAATATATGTGCAATCTTGTTCTTTGCATCAAAGCCGGCCATGATCGTCTACCAGGAATATGTCCCCATCCCCGCCCTGCGGCCCTGGCTGGACTGCGTCTGGACCTGCCGCGTGCAGACAGGCGCCACGCCCTTGACGCACCAGGTCTTGCCCGACAATTGCATCGATATTTTGTGCCAGGACCAGCAGGATGCCAGCTTTGCCGTCGGCATGATGACAGCGCCGATTGCCGTCGTCAGCCGGGGCCTCGTGCAGACCGTGGCGGCCCGCTTCAAGCCGGGCGCGGCGGCACGTTTCTTCCAGTTGCCCCTGTGCGAACTCAATGACGGGCGTGTTGATCTGCAACAACTTTGGGGCCGCGACCTGGCGGCGCGCCTCGGTGACGCGCTGTGGAGCGAGCCCTTGTCCAACGCGCAAAGAATTTCTATTTTGCAAGATTATCTGCTGCTGCGCCTGCGCCAAGGACCGCCGCTGCGCCCGGCCGGCGTCGCCGAACACGCGATTGCCGCCATCGAAGGCGCGCAGGGCATGCTGCGCGTGGATGGCCTGGCGCAGCAGCTGGGCGTATCGCGCCAGCACCTGGCGCTGCAATTCCGGCGCCAAGTCGGCATCAGCCCGAAGCTGTTTGCCCGCATCTGCCGTTTCCGCGCCGCCAGCGCTGGCTTGAAAAACCTGCCGCAGCAGCCGGACTGGGCGCAAGTGGCCTTGCAATACGGCTATTTCGACCAGTCGCACCTGATCCACGACTTCCAGGATTTCGCCCGCAGTTCGCCCGAGGCGTGGCTGACGGGCCGGCACGGCTAGGACGACCTTCCATTTTTCCAATCGCGCGGCGTGCGCCGGTGGCATGATGGCGTCATGCATTTCAACCAACAGGAGCAGAACATGATCAAGGGTTTACGCACCGTCACCTATCCCGTCCCCGACCTGGACCAGGCCAAAGCCTGGTACAGCCAGGTGTTCGGCACGGCGCCGTATTTCGACCAGCCGTTCTATGTCGGTTTTGCCATCGGCGGCTTCGAACTGGGCCTGCTGCCGGGCGGCGAAGCTGGCACGCAGGGCAGCGTGACATACTGGGGCGTGGACGGCATCGAAGCGGAAGTCGAGCGCATCGTTGCGCTGGGCGGCACCCTGCACCACCCGATCACGGACGTGGGCGACGGCATCCGCACGGTGGAATTGCTCGATCCGTTCGGCAACCAGATCGGCCTGATCGACAATCCCCACTTCGATACGGCCAAGGTACGTTAAGTTGCATTAAGCGGCGGCCTCGCCCTGCAGCCACAGCCGGAACTGCTGCAAGGCCAGCTTTTCATGCGCCGCCTCGGGCGTGATCAAATAATATGCGCGCTGGCCGCGCAGTGGGCGCTCGCACACAATCCGCAGCTCGCCGCGGGCCAGTTCCGCTTCGACCAGCATACGGGGCAGCAAGACCACGCCCTGTCCCTGCACGGCCGCCATGGCCAGCATGGAAAACAGTTCATAGCGCGCGCCGTAGCGCGCCCCTTCTCCTTCGACCTGCATGGCGTCAAACCACTGGCGCCAGGCGCCCGGGCGCGTACTTTGTTGCAACAACGTTAATTCCAGCAAATCCTGCGGCTGCCAGGCGCTGCGCGCGGCCAGTAGGCGCGGACTGGCGACGGGCACGATTTCTTCATGCATGAGCAAGGTGGCCCGCGTGCCGGGCCAGCGCGCCAGCTGCTCGGGCGTGCCTGCGTACAGGGCGCCATCGTATTCCGTATCGGCAAACATGAACGGTTTCGTGTAGGCATCGATATGCACGACGATGTCCGAGTGCAAGCCCGCCAGCGACGACAGGCGCGGCATCAGCCAGCGCGTGGCAAACGTGGGCACGGACGCGAGCTGCAAGGCGCCGCCCCCGCCCTGGCGCGCCATGGTGTCGAGCGTGTCGCGCTCCAGGCCGTCGAGGCGCGCCGCAATCTGGCGCGCATACGCGGCGCCGGCGCTGGTCAGCAGCACGCCATGGCGCGTGCGCTGGAACAATTGCACGCCAAGAAAGCTTTCCAGGGAAGATATCTGCCGCGAGACGGCGCTTTGCGTCAGCGACAGTTCGCGCGCCGCATGCGTATAGCTCTGGTGGCGCGCGGCCGCCTCGAAGCAATTCAAGGCTTGTAGCATGGGAATTTTTCTGGACATGGCGGAGCGATGACAGGGAAGAAGTCACCAGTATGCCGCAAGATATGCGCCACACGCATGTCTGGGTGCGAAAAAATCGTTTGCGCAAGGCTAGGCAAGAACCTACCATGAGCCATATTCAATCTTGCGCCGATCACCGGCGCTCACCTGCGAGGCCTGTGATGAGCAAAACCGTATTCGACTGGAATTCCCCCCTGCTGCTGGAAGAACAACTGACGGGCGACGAACGCGCCGTGCTGGAAGCGGCCCGCGACTATTGCCAGGGCAGCCTGGTGCCGCGCGTGCTCGAATCGTTCCGCCATGGCCGCACGGACGCCGCCATCTTCCGCGAAATGGGAGAGCTGGGCTTGCTGGGCACGACCATTCCCGAAGCATACGGCGGCGCCGGCCTGAACTATGTCTGCTACGGCCTGGCCGCGCGCGAAGTCGAGCGCGTCGATTCCGGCTACCGCTCGATGATGAGCGTGCAATCGTCGCTGGTGATGGTGCCGATCAATGCCTTCGCCAACGAAGAAACCAAACAGAAATACCTGCCGAAACTGGCGACTGGCGAATTCATCGGCTGCTTCGGCCTGACGGAACCGAACCACGGCTCCGACCCTGGCAGCATGGTCACGCGCGCGCGCAAGGTCCCGGGCGGCTACAGTATCTCCGGCGCCAAGATGTGGATCACCAACAGCCCGATCGCCGACGTCTTCGTCGTCTGGGCCAAGGACGATGAAGGCGCGATCCGCGGTTTTGTGCTGGAAAAAGGCTGG
The DNA here is from genome assembly GCF_900156175.1 of Janthinobacterium sp. TND4EL3. Taxonomy (GTDB): domain Bacteria; phylum Pseudomonadota; class Gammaproteobacteria; order Burkholderiales; family Burkholderiaceae_D; genus Janthinobacterium. Next base: position 22,275 of record NZ_FTMV01000002.1, on the reverse strand, counting down.
AAAGGCCTGTCGGCGCCGGAAATCCACGGCAAGGTCGGCTTGCGCACCAGCATCACCGGCGAAATCGTCATGGATGAAGTATTTTGCCCGGAAGAAAACGCCTTCCCCGACGTGCGCGGCCTGAAAGGTCCGTTCACCTGCCTGAACAGCGCCCGCTACGGTATCGCCTGGGGCGCGCTGGGCGCGGCCGAAGACTGCTACCTGAAGGCGCGCCAATACACGATGGACCGCCAGCAATTCGGCCGCCCGCTGGCTGCAAACCAGCTGGTGCAAAAGAAACTGGCGGACATGTTGACGGAAATCACCATGGGCTTGCAAGGCTGCTTGCGCCTGGGCCGCATGAAGGATGAGGGTTCGCCCGCCGTGGAAATCACCTCGATCATGAAACGCAACAGCTGCGGCAAGGCCCTCGACATCGCCCGCATGGCGCGCGACATGATGGGTGGCAACGGCATTTCCGACGAGTTCGGCGTCATCCGCCACCTGGTCAACCTGGAAGTGGTCAACACCTATGAAGGCACGCACGATGTGCACGCGCTGATCATCGGCCGCGCCATCACCGGCATCGCCGCCTTCAGCAACTGATGGACGCCTTGGCTTCCACCCTGCGGCCCGCGCCGTTGACCGGCTTGCGCGTGCTGGACCTGTCGCGCGTGCTGGCCGGTCCGTGGGCCGGACAATTGCTGGCCGACCTCGGTGCCGACGTCGTCAAGGTCGAGCAGCCGGGCCGCGGCGACGACACGCGCTCCTGGGGTCCGCCGTATCTGAAGGATGAGGACGGCCGCGACACGGCCGAAGCCGCCTATTTCCAGTGCGCCAACCGCAACAAGCGCTCCCTGTGCATCGACCTGGCCGCGCCCGAAGGCCAGGCGCTGGTGCGCCGGCTGGCGGCCGAAGCAGATGTCTTGCTGGAAAACTTCAAGCTGGATGGCTTGAAGCAATATGGCCTGGACTCTGCCAGCTTGCTGGCGCTTAACCCGCGCCTCGTCTACTGCTCCATCACGGGCTTTGGCCAGGACGGGCCGTACGCGGCGCGCGCCGGCTACGACTTCCTGATCCAGGGCATGGGGGGCTTGATGAGCATCACCGGCGTGCCCGACGGCCAGCCGGGCGCCGGGCCGCAAAAAGTGGGCGTGGCGCAGACGGACATCATGACGGGCCTGTACGCCACCATCGCCGTGCAGGCGGCCCTCAGCGAGCGCGAGCGCTCGGGCCTGGGCCAGCACATCGACCTGGCCCTGCTCGACGTGCAAGTTGCGGCCCTGGGCAACCAGGCCGCCAACTACCTGTGCGGCGGCAAAGTGCCCCAGCGCATGGGCAATGCGCATCCGAACATTGTTCCATATCAAGACTTCCCCACGGCCGATGGCGACATGATTCTGGCCATCGGCAACGATGGACAGTTCTCGCGCTTTTGCGCCGTCGCCGGCCACCCGGAATGGGCGCAGGACGAACGCTTCGCCACCAACCCGCAGCGCGTGGCGCACCGGGCGATCTTGATCCCCTTGATGCGCCAGACCACGGTCATGCGCACGACGGCCGAATGGATTGCGGCCTTCGAGGCGCAAGCCGTGCCGTGCGGCCCCGTCAACCGCATCGACCAGGTCTTTGCCGACCCGCAAGTGGTGGCGCGGGGCTTGAAAGTGGAGATGCCGCATCCGACGGCGGGGACTGTTGCGCTGGTGGCCAATCCCGTGCGCCTGTCCGGCTCGCCGGTGCAGTACCGCTTGCCGCCGCCATTGCTGGGGCAGCATACGCAGGAAGTGCTGCAGCAGTGGCTGGGGTTGGAGAGTGGGGAGATTGACGGTTTGCGCGAACGCAAGGTCGTCTAAAGAAAAACGCCGGCCAGTTGCAAAACTGTCCGGCGTTTTTTTATGTCTGCAACCTTATTTCAGCACCAGCTTCAACGCCGGTTTTTCGCCGTAATCGTCATAGCGTTCATTGATGCCGGCGATACAGAACGTGATTTCTTCCAGTAGATCAGGCACTTGCGCCTTCATCGCGTCAGCGTCCTGCACGACGATTTCCAGCACTTCGTTCGGTTTCAAACGGAATTGCGTCATGTTTTCATCATCGCGCAGGTAGCTGAGGCAATCGACCCAGGCATCCATGCTGTTGCCGTAGAACTCGGGGAAACCGAAGGCTTGCACGCATTGCGCGTGAAAGCTCGCTGCGTCGGTGATGTCTTTTCCATTCAGGATGGCAGTGGCCATGGTCTTCCTCAGTTCTTCAGCGACAGCACGTCCTGCATGTCGAACAGGCCCGTCGGCTTGTCGGCCAGGAAACGCGCGGCACGCAGGGCGCCGTGGGCGTAGGTGACGCGGCTGCTCGACTTGTGGCTGATCTCGATGCGTTCGCCGATGCCGGCAAACAACACCGTATGGTCGCCGACGATATCGCCGCCGCGGATGGTGGCAAAGCCGATGGTCGACGGATCGCGTTCGCCCGTCACGCCTTCGCGGCCGTACACGGCGCATTCCTTCAGGTCGCGGCCCAGGGCGCCGGCCACCACTTCACCCATTTGCAGGGCCGTGCCCGATGGCGCATCGACCTTGTAGCGGTGATGCGCTTCGATGATTTCGATGTCGTAGCCTTCGGACAGGCTTTTCGCGGCCAGTTCCAGCAGTTTCATGGTGACATTCACGCCCACGCTCATGTTCGGCGCGAACATGATGGCCGTCTTTTCGGCGGCGGCGGCAATGGCAGCCTTGCCTGCGTCATCGAAACCGGTGGTGCCGATGATCATCTTGATGCCGTGCTCGGCGCAATACGCCAGGTGCTGCAAAGTGCCTTCGGGGCGCGTGAAGTCGATCAGGTAATCGGCGCCGGCCAGGCCGGTGGCCAGGTCGGACTCGATCAGCACGCCGGCAGGCTTGCCGAGGAAGGCAGCGGCATCCTGGCCGACGGACGGCGAACCGACACGGTCGAGGGCGCCGGCCAGCACGGCGTCGGGCGCGTTGCTGACCGCTTCGATCAGGATATGGCCCATGCGGCCGCTGGCGCCAGCGATGGCAATTTTGAGTTCAGTCATTTTATTCTCTTACAGCAACTTATTTGGTGGAAGTGTCGGTAGCGTCCGACTTGTTGCGTCGCACGGGGATAGCCGGCGCGGCATCGTCGGGCCCCGGCACGGCGCTCGGCGCCACGGGCGACGGGACGACGGCGGCCGGCACATTGGCCTTGGCCACCTTGGCAAACGGCGATGGGCCGGCGATGCGGTCGATGTATTCTTTCTCTGTCGGCAAGTTGCCGCCTTCGAAACGCGCAACCTTGCCTTCCTTGTCAAAGTACACGACCACGCGGCTGCTGGTGGTTTCGCCATTGCCCCGGGCCAGGCGGAATGGATAGTCCCAGCGGTCGGCGTGGAAGATATCGGTCAGCAGCGAAGTGCCGAGGACGAAACGTACCTGATCACGCGTCATGCCCACTTTCAATTGGGCCAGCATTTCTTCGGAGACAAAGTTGCCTTGCTGAATGTCAGGACGGTAGGGCGAGAAAAACCACATGAATTTCTGCAGTTGCGTCACCGTGGTGGTCTGCGCACCTTTTTCCGGAACGACCTCCTGGCCTTCTTTCTGGGAGATGGCCGGCTTTTCGCCAAGGATGCCACGGCTGGCACAGCCAGACGCCATCAGCGCGACACAGACCATGCCTGCCACGACTGGGGCTCGAAAGGAAAGACGGTGCCAGAGAGATGGCAATACAGCCGGGGTTACGCGCATAAATGACCTCAATTGGATGAACAAAACGCCAGGAGTGACCGGCCCGCCAAAAAATGCATATTTTGGCACTCCCCGACAAAACGCTATATGATAAAGCACCTGACCCACATACGAGCAACAAACATGAGTAACAATCCTAGTGATCTCAAGGCAAGCGGCCTGAAAGCGACCCTGCCACGGCTGAAGATACTCGATATCTTCCAGAGTAGCCCGGTACGCCACCTGACAGCGGAAGACGTCTACAAAATTCTGTTGGCCGACAATATGGATGTCGGTTTGGCAACTGTCTACCGTGTCCTGACGCAATTCGAACAGGCAGGCTTGCTTAACCGCAACCATTTTGAAACCGGCAAGGCGATTTTCGAGCTCAACGAAGGCTCCCACCACGACCATCTGGTGTGCCTCGATTGTGGCCGGGTCGAAGAATTCTTCGACGAAGACATCGAAATCCGCCAGCAAAAGGTGGCTGAAGAGCGCGGCTTCAAGATCGCCGAACACGCACTGGCCATCTACGGCAACTGCATCAAGACAGCCTGCCCGCACAAAACCGCCTGATACCCGCCGGTCGTTTCCACAAGGAAACGGCCGGTCTGACGTTCAATGATGGCTCAATGCGTTGGACAGCAATTTTGCCGTGATATCGACAATCGGAATGACCCGCTCGTAGGCCATGCGGGTCGGGCCGATCACTCCCAGCGTTCCCACAATCTTGCCGTTGACTTCATACGGCGCCGTCACCACGCTCATCTCATCCATCGGCACCAGGTTCGACTCGCCGCCGATGAAAATCTGCACGCCCGTCGCCTTGCTCGACACGTCGAGCAGCTGCATCAGGCCCGTCTTTTGCTCGAACATGTCGAACATCTGGCGCAGCGAATGCATGTTCGATGACAGGTCGCTCACGCTGAGCAAGTTGCGCTCGCCGGAAATCACCATGTCGTCGCTATGGTCAGCCATCGCTTCGCTGCCCGCTTCCACGGCCGCCTGCATCAGGCTGCCCATATCGTCGCGCAGCTGGCGCAGTTCGCCCTGCAGACGCACGCGCACGGCGTCGAATGACAGGCCGCCGTAATTCTGGTTGATGTAGTTGGCTGACTGCACCAGCTGCGCGGGCGTATAGTCGGCCTCCGTCAACAATAAGCGGTTCTGCACGTCGCCGCCCGGGGCGACGATGACGAGCAGGATGCGTTTTTCCGACAGGCGCAGGAATTCGATTTGCTGGAACACGGATTCACGGCGCGGGCTGAGCACGACGCCGGCAAACTGCGACAGCGACGACAGCATCTGCGCCGCATTGGCGATGGTGCGTTGCGGCGTCTGCAGGCGCAGCGGCGATTCCACCAGCTGCTCGTCCAGGTGCTTGACGGTCAGCAAGGTGTCGACAAAGATGCGGTAGCCGCGCGGCGTGGGAATGCGACCGGCCGAGGTATGCGGACTGGCCACATACCCGAGCTCTTCCAGGTCAGCCATGATGTTGCGGATGGTGGCCGGCGACAGGTCGAGGCCGGAAATCTTCGACAAGGCGCGCGAACCGACCGGCAGGCCGTCGGCAATATAGCGCTCGACCAGGGCTTTCAGCAGTGTTTGGGCACGTGTATCGAGTTGCATGGTGTGTAGTTAAGCAAGGTGCTGTGACGCAAACGGCAACGAAGGCGGCCAAACGTGCGTCAACAGCGTCTATTATGCACGTTCGCCCGGCCAGCGGCGATCAATCTTCCAGTTGCCTCTGCAGCCACAGCAGCAATTCATCAAAGTTCGCGCAGATGGCGTCGGGCCGCACGCCGGCCGCCAGGTGCGCGTCGCTGCCCTTGCGGTTCATCCAGACGGCGCGCATGCCCGCCCCTTGCGCTCCCGTCACGTCAAAATACAGGTCATCGCCCACGTACACGGCCTCGTGCGGCGCCACGCCCAGCGCGGCACAGCCGGCCAGGAAGATACTGGCGTCGGGCTTGGCCACGCCGAAATCGCTGGCGGCAATCGATACCTTGAAATGCTGCGCCAGGCCGATAATTTCAAGGTCCGCGTTGCCATTCGAGATAGAGCCGACCAGCATGCGCTGGCGCAGCCAGGCCAGGCCGGGCAAGACATCGTCGTAGGGCTGGACACGGTTGCGCGCGGCCAAAAAGTGCACGATGGCGCCATCGACCAGGGCGGGATCCTCGCCGGCCGCCTCGAAGGCCGACAGCAGGCCCGCACGGCGCAACTCGATCAGGTTGCCATGAAAATGCGGTTGCTCGTTGAGCATGGTCAAACGATGCTGGCGCAACATCTCGCTGGAAAACTGCTGCGCCACCTTGGGCGCATGCGTGGCCAGCCAGTCGTGCAGCAGGATTTCGGCGGCGGCGATCACGGGCGCGATGGGCCACAGCGTATCGTCGAGATCAAACAGGATGGCCTTGGGCGGCGCGACAGCTTTTACAGGGGCAAGAGACATGGAACTCACTATGGATGCCGCGCCACGATGCGCAGCCTGCCTCTATTGTCGCACCGATCGCCGCCGCCAGCACGGCTGCGCCCTTCGTGAAATGGGGCCGGGCCAGCGCTTTCCGGCGAAAAATTGTTACAGGGTGATACAAGGCAAGATCATCCCGCTTGCCAGATAGACTAAAATAGGCGCCATTCCAATGCGGCGCCAGCGTCCGTGTTGCGCTACCCCACCTAATTCGTTTTGGAGAATGTATGAAAAATTTGTACCTGCGCTCGATGCTGGCGGCGGCTTGCGCCGTCACACTGGCAGCTTGCGGCGGCAGCGGCGGCAATCTGTACCTCGGCGGCCAAGTCTACGGCCTGGCAAAGACTGGCCTGATTCTGCAGAATGGCTCGGAAGAATTGCCGGTAGCGAGCGGCTCGTCCTCTTTCTATTTCACCAAACTGATCAATACCGATGACCGGTATGACATCAAGATCAAGCAGCAGCCGGCTGGCGCCGTTTGCACCATCACGAATGGCAGCGGCAAGGCATCGAGTTACTCCGTGACAACGGCCGTGGTCAGCTGCATCACCAACACTTATGTGTTGAGCGGCAGCATCACGGGGCTGACCGCTGACGGCTTGCACCTGGTAATGGGTTCCACGGGCACCAGCCCACTGGCTGGCGCCACCTCCTACGAATTCAAAGCCGTTGCTGACGGCGACCCATACAGTATTTCCATCGGGGCTCAACCAAAGGGCCAGACGTGCCGCTTCCAGGGTTCCACGAGCAGCGATACCGTCGGCACGATGGGCTCTGCCGCCACGACTGCGGCCACACTTGACTGCACGCCGCAGTAATCCTTGCGATCCGTCACCTATTTTTGGAGAAATACATGAAGTTATCCTGCTTGCGCCCACTCGCCGCGCTGCTGCTGACCCTGGGACTGGCCGCTTGCGGCGGCAAGGCCTCGTATGATGTCAGCGGCACCATCAGTGGCTTGAACAATGAGGGCCTGATCCTGGCCAATGGCGGCGAATCCCTGCCCATCGCGGCCGGCAAGACATCGTTCACCTTTGCCAAGCGCATCGACTACGGCACCGAGTACAACATCACCTTCAAGCAACAACCGGCCCATATGACTTGCAACATCGTCGGTGGTTCGGGCTCGGCGGGTCATTATGTCAATATCAGCGCCGCTGTTTCTTGCTCGCAAAACGTCTACACGGTAGGCGGCACGATTTCCGGCCTGACCGTGGACGGTTTGGTGCTGATCAATGGCAATACACAAACAACGGTGGCCAAGGATGCCACGGCCTTTACCATGGCCGGTCCTGTCGCCGATGGCGCCACCTATAACGTCAGCGTCTTCACCCAGCCGAAAGATCTGCTGTGCGTCGTACAGCCGGGCACTGGCGTTGGCACCATGGGCAGCGCCAACATCACCACCGTGCAGATCGCCTGCAATCCGGCCTGAGTAAGGGAACGGTAGCCGCTGCGCGGCTACCGGGAAGAGATATCATGGAAATCTATAGTTGATATTCCAAAGATAAATTGGAGTTATATGTGGCGATGCAGCATAATGCATCTGTCTCCTCCAACTCTTCCAAGAATTGGATTTAGCCCGCTTTCACCAGCGGGCTTTTTTTTGTCCAGAATTCCTCAAGCGGACTTGTTCAAGCCCGGCTGCAGCATCTGCACGATGCTGGAGAAATCCTGCTGCGCATAACCGGCTTGCGCATGCATCTGGTACAGCTGGCGCACCAGGCCGCCCAGGGGCGTGGGCGCGTTCGCCGACAGGGCCGACTGCTGCGCCAGGCCCAGGTCCTTCAGCATCAGCGCCGTGCCGAAGCCGCCCGTGTAGTTGCGCGAAGCGGGCGTGCCGTCCATGACGCCGGGCCACGGGTTGTACACTTCCAGGGTCCAATTGCGGCCCGAACTCTTGGCCATGATGTCGGACAAGACCTTCGGGTCCAAGCCATGCGCCACGCCCAGGTTCAGCGCCTCGGCCGTCCCCGCCATCAGTATGCCCAGCAGCATGTTATTGCAAATCTTCGCCACCTGGCCCGCGCCCGCCTCGCCCGCATGGAAGATGTTCTTGCCCATCTTTTCCAGCAAAGGCCGGGCCTGCTGCAAGGCCGCCTCGCTGCCGCCGACGATGAAGGTCAGGGTCCCGGCCGCCGCGCCCGCCGTGCCGCCCGAGACGGGGGCATCGATCATGGCAAAGCCGCGCTCGCTGGCCGCCTGCGCCACCTGGCGCGCCACATCGGCGGCGATGGTGCTGCAATCGATGAACAGGGCGCCGGGCTTGGCCGAGTCCAGCACGCCGCCGGCCGCCAGGTACAGTTCCTGCACGTGCTTGTTGGCTGGCAACATGGTGATGACGGCGTCGGCCGTCTGCACGGCCGCGCTGGCGGACGCAGCCGCCGTGGCGCCCGCCTCGACCAAGGACGCCACTGCCGCCGGCGCCAGGTCGAACACGGACACGTGGAAGCCGGCGGCGACCAGGTTGCGGGCCATCGGCGCGCCCATGTTGCCCAAGCCGATAAAAGCGATATGTTGCATTGTTGAAGTCTCCTGTTGTTCTTTTAATGCAGGTCGCGCAAAGGATGGCTATCCCATGGCGCCGTGAAATATTCATTGAGATACGCTGCGCCGACGTCGGCCAGGCTGGCCGGCTGCCATTGCGGCGCGTTGTCCTTGTCGATCAGCAAGGCGCGCACGCCCTCCCGGAAATCGCCATGGGCGCAACATTGCACGGCGACAATGAGTTCCAGCTGGAACACTTGCGCCAGACTCATGTGGCGCGTACGCTCGCGCATGGCCCACACGAGGGCGGCCGAGCTGGGCGCGCCCTTGTCCAGCGAGTGGGCCGCCTTTTGCAACCAGGCCGAATCGCCGTCATACGCGGCGATGGCAGCCACCACTTCGGCCAAGGTGGGCGCTTGCGTCAGCGCGGCGATGGCGTCGAAATTGGCGCGCACTTCGGAGACGGGCAGCATCGATGGCGGGGCCGAGAAACCGCGCAGCAAGCGGCTCAGCTGCTGTTGATTCGCCTGCGGACTGGCTTGCCATTGCGCCAGCGCCAGCGCATCGAGCACCATGGCGCGCTCTTCCTGGCGCAGGAAATAGTCGCCCAGGCCCGTAAACAGGGCGTCGGCCGCGTTCAGCGGCGCACCCGTCAAGCCGAGGAACAGGCCGCTGCGTCCCGGCATGCGGCCCAGGAACCAGCTGCCGCCCACGTCGGGGAACAGGCCGATCGTGATTTCCGGCATGGCGATGCGCGTGCTTTCCGTCACGACGCGGTGGCTGGCGCCCGCCATCAGGCCCAGGCCGCCGCCCATGACGATGCCGCCGCCCCACACCAGCAACGGTTTCGCATACGTATGGATGCGGTGGTCGAGCCGGTACTCTTCGGCAAAAAAGGCCAGCGCCTGCGGATTCGGCACGATGCCGGGCTGCTCGACGATGGCCGTGCGCAGGCTGCGCACGTCGCCGCCCGCACAAAAGGCCTTGTCCGTCGACGACTGCAGCACCACGCAGGCGATGGCAGCGTCAGCGGCCCAGCGCACCAGGGCGCCGTCGATGGCGCGTATCATGTCCAGGGTCAGCGCGTGCAGGGATTTGGGCGCGTCGAGGGTGATGACGCCCAGCTTCATGCCGCCAGGACAGTCGCGCTCCTCGATTTTCACGGTTTCAAGCAAAGGCTCAACCATTCTTCCACTCCGCCACACGTTTTTCCAGGAACGCCTGCACGCCCTCTTTCTGGTCTTGCGTATCGAACAAGCCCAGGAACAGGGTGCGTTCGTCCGGCAGGGAATTGACGAGGGGACGGCTGCGCGCGCCCTGGATCAGGGTCTTGCACGCCGTCACGCTGCTGGGGCTCTGGCGCGCCACCTTGGCGGCCAGGGCCAGCGCCGTGGCGGCAGCCTTGCCGGTTGGCACGACTTCCTCGACGAGGCCGATGGCCAGGGCCTTGGCCGCATCGACGCGTTCGCCGCATAAAATCATGCGCTTGGCCCAGCCTTCGCCCACCAGCCACGGCAAGTGCTGCGTGCCGCCCGCACATGGCAGCAGGCCGACGGAGGCTTCCGGCAAGGCCATCTGCGCATGTTCCTCGGCGATGCGGATATCGCAAGCGAGCGCGCATTCGAGCCCGCCGCCCATGGCATAGCCGTTGATGGCGGCGATGCTGACGCCGCGGAATGCGGACAGCGCCTCGAAGGCTTCGCCAAAGGCGGCGGCCATGGCGAACGCCGTGTCCTTGTTGCCGTCGGCAAACACGTTCAGGTCGGCGCCGGCCGAGAAAAACTTGGCACCGCCACCCGTGATCACGAGAGCGTACACGTCGGCGTCCGCGTTCAGGTCGGCCACCAGTTCTTTCAGCGCGTTCAGGCTGGCCAGGGTCCACGTGTGGGCGGGCGGGTTGTCGAGAGTCACCAGGGCCGTGTGGCCACGGCGTTCCAGCAGAAGATTGGTATACACTTTAGTCATCGTAAGGTCTCCGTGGCGCCGTCTTTCAAGATCGCTCGCGCGACGATCAGGCGCATGATTTCATTCGTCCCTTCCAGGATCTGGTGTACCCGCGTGTCGCGCACGTGGCGCTCGAGCGGGTACTCGCGGATGTAGCCATAGCCGCCGTGCAACTGCAGCGCATCGTTGGCCACATTAAAACCCACATCCGTGGCGAAACGTTTGGCCATGGCGCAATACGCCGTCGCGTCCGGGCTTTCCTGGTCGAGTTTCCAGGCCGCCAGGCGCACCATCTGGCGCGCCGCCACCAGCTCCGTCAGCATGTCGGCCAGCTTGAATTGCAGGGCCTGGAACTGGGCCAGTTCGCGGCCGAACTGCGTGCGCTCCTTCATGTACGTTTGCGCGCGCGTCAGGGCCGCCTGCGCCGTGCCCACCGAGCACACGGCGATATTGATGCGCCCGCCGTCGATGCCCTTCATGGCAATCGTAAAGCCTTCGCCTTCCGCGCCCAGCAAGTTACCAACAGGCACTTTCACCTGGTCGAAGCTGATGATGCGCGTGGGCTGGCTGTTCCAGCCCATCTTCTCTTCTTTCTTGCCGTACACGATGCCGGGCAAATTCGCCGGCACGGCAAAGGCGGAAATGCCGGCCGCGCCCTCGCCGCCGGTTCTCGCCATGACGATCAGCATGTCCGTCTGCCCCGCGCCCGAGATAAACGCTTTCGTGCCGTCCAGCACATAAAAGTCGCCATCCTTGACGGCCTTGGTGCGCAACGATGCCGCGTCGGAACCCGATTGCGGTTCCGTCAGGCAATAGCTAGCCAGCTTCTGGCCGGCGGCCAGGGCCGGCACCCACTCGTCGCACAGGGCTTCCTGCCCCCAGCGCGACAGCATCCAGGTAGCCATGTTGTGGATGGTGATGTAAGCCGTGGTCGAGGTGCAGCCGCCGGCCAGTTCCTCGAAGACGATGGCCGCGTCCTGGCGCGACAGGCCCAGGCCGCCCCAGCGCTGCGGCGTGTACAGGCCGCAAAAGCCCATCTCGCCCGCCTTGGCGATGGTTTCCACCGGGAAGATCGATTCCGCATCCCAATGCGCCGCGTGCGGCGCCAGTTCGCCTTCGGCAAACGCGCGCGCCGCCTGCTGGAACTCGCGCTGCTCGTCGCTCAATTCAAAGTCCATGGCAGCTCCTTACTTGAGGCTGATGGTGGTGTTGACCTTGCCCACCGACGCTGCATCCGTGAACCAGCGCTGGGTGATCGTCTGCGTCTGCGTGTAGAACAGCACGACCTGCTTGCCGAACGGACCCAGGTCGCCCAGCTTGGAGCCGCGCGAGCCCGTAAAGCTGAACAGGGGAACGGGCACGGGAATCGGCACGTTGATGCCCACCTGGCCCACGTCGATTTCTTCCTGGAAATAGCGCGCGGCGGCGCCGCTTTGCGTGAACAGGGCCGTGCCGTTGCCGTTCGGATTCGCGTTGACGAGTTCAATGGCTTCGTCCAGGGTGTCGACTTCGACGACGATCAGGACGGGGCCAAAGATTTCCTGGTCATACACGACCATGCCGGGTTTGACGCCGGACAAGATCGTCGGCCCGACGAAGTTGCCGTTCGGATAGCCATCGACCTTCACGTCGCGGCCATCGAGGGTCAGCACGGCGCCCTGTTCGATGCCCTTGGCGACGAGGCTATGCACGCGCTCTTTCGCCGCGCAGGAAATGACGGGACCGAGGTCCGGATTGTCCTTGCCCGCGCCGACCGTCAGGGTTTGCGCCTTGGCGGCCAGTTCCGGCAGCCACTCGCGCGCTTCGCCCACCAGCACGGCCACCGATGCAGCCATGCAGCGCTGGCCGGCCGCGCCGAAGCCGGCGCCCAGCAGCTGATTCAGGGTCTGTTCTTTATTTGCGTCAGGCAAGACGACGGCGTGGTTCTTGGCGCCCATCATGCATTGCGCGCGCTTGCCGTTCAGGCTGGCGCGCTGGTACACATGCGTGCCCACCTTGCTGGAGCCGACAAACGAGATCGCCTTGATGTCCGGGTGGTCGCACAGGGCGTTGACCACGTCTTCGCCGCCGTGAATGACGTTCAGCACGCCGGCCGGGATACCCGCCTGCAAGGCCAGGCGCACGAGTTTTTCCGTCACGAGCGGGTCTTGCTCCGATGGTTTCAAGACAAACGTATTGCCACAGGCAATCGCCATCGGGAACATCCACAGGGGGATCATGGCGGGGAAGTTGAACGGGGTAATGCCGACGCACACGCCCAGCGGCTGCAGCACGCTGTAGGTATCGACACCGCCGGCCACGTTCTGCGCAAATTCGCCCATCTGCAGGGTGCCGATGTTGGCCGCATGCTCGACCACTTCCAGGCCACGGAACACGTCGCCTTCCGCGTCGAGCAGGGTCTTGCCCTGTTCCATCGTCAGGGTGGCGGCCAGGTCGGCCATGTTTTCGCGGATCAGCTGTTGCAGTTTCAAAAAGATGCGGGCACGGGCGCCGATCGGCGTCTTGCGCCAGGTTTTGAAGGCGCGCTGGGCCGAGGCGATGGCCGCGTTGACTTCATCAGGTGTAGCGAACGGTACCTTGGCCAGGACTTCCTGCGTGGCAGGGTTGACGACGTCGCGCCAGACGGTGGTGCGGGATTCGACCCACTCGCCGTTGATCAACAGTGGAACGGTCGGAATTGCGGTTTGCGTGGTCACTCGGTGTCTCCTCGTTGGGGTATGGTCTGTTTGCATTATTCGCACAATCCAGCCTGCAAACAAGGCGTGAAAATGCGAGATAATGCAAAGACGAATCTGTTAATCTGCAAAGATTGTAAATTTGCAGACTCCACAAACCGGGGAAGAGGAAACGCGATGGCAAAGGTTTTCATGGGCGTGCGCCTGCAGCGGCTGCGCGAAGAACGGCGCATGACGCAGGTGGCGCTGGCCAAGGCCCTGGGCATCTCGCCCAGCTACCTGAACCAGATGGAGCGCAACCAGCGCCCGCTGACGGTGCCGATCCTGCTGCGCATCGGCAGTGTGCTCGGAGTCGATCCGCAAATCTTTTCCGAACACGACAGCGCCAGCCTGGTGGCCGACGTGCGCGACGTGTTCGGCGAATTGCCCGACGCGCCGCCCACCTCGATGGCGGAATTGAAAATGCTGGTGGAAAACATGCCGGAACTGGCGCGTTCGATCTTGCTCTTGCAGCGGCGCTACCGCGTGATGGCGGAACGGGCCGATACCCTGGCCGCGCGCCTCGACGATGGCAGCCGCGGCGCCAGCTCGGCGGCGCCGTCCACGGACGAGGAAGTGCGCGAATACCTGAACCGGCGGCAAAACTACATCGATGAGCTGGACCGGGCGGCCGAAAGGGTGGCGGGCGAATTCGATCCGGCCCTGCGCACGCTCGACGCGCTGCAGGGCCGCTTGCTGGAGCGCCACGGCATCCAGGTGCGGCTGTCCGATGGCGACGCGGGCATGGTGCGCAAGCACCGCTTTGATGCGCAACAACACATCCTGTTTTTGCCCGACACCCTGACGGGCGGCCAGCGCGCCTTCCAGATGGCGGCGCAGATCAGCCTGCTCGAACATAGCGACCTCATCGACGCCCTGGTGCTGGCGGCGGGGTTGTCCGGCGCGGCCGCGCAGACGGGCGCGCGCCTGGCCTTCTCGAATTATTTCGCGGGCGCCCTCTTGATGCCCTACCAGCGTTTTTTACAGGCGGCGGAAACGCGCGCCTACGATATCGAACGCCTGGCGCACCAGTTCGGCGTGGGTTTCGAGGCCGTGTGCCACCGTTTGAGCACCATGCAGCGCCCCGATGCGGCGGGGCTGCCGTTCTTCTTCGTGCGCGTCGACCGCGCGGGCAATGTCTCGAAGCGCCAGTCGGCCACGGACTTTCACTTTTCACGGGTGGGCGGCACTTGCCCCCTGTGGATCGTCTACGACGCCTTCAGCCATCCGGGCCAGGTGCTCACGCAAGTGGCCAGCATGCCCGACGGCTGCACCTATCTGTGGATCGCGCGCCAGGTCAGCACGGCCTCGCCGGGATTCCGGGCGCCCGGCAAGACGTTTGCCGTGGCGCTGGGCTGCGACATCTCGCAGGCGCACAGGCTGATCTATTCGAAGGGACTCGATTTGCACGATCCCAGCAGCGCCACGCCCATCGGCACGGGCTGCAAGGTGTGCGAGCGCCAGAGCTGCCCGCAGCGGGCGTTTCCGTCGCTGCTGGCACCTCCACCGGCGTCAGCCTGATTTACTCGACGACTCTTGCCCGCAGCGCGTCAAATTCGCGCGCAAATTGCGCGCGCCAGTCGCGCCGCGTGGACTCGGCTATCCAGGCCGCGTCGAGGCCATTCAACATGAAGCCGCGCATGTCGTCGAGGCCGAAGCCGAATTCGCGCATCATCATCCAGGCGCCCGTCGGCGTCACGTGGTGCAGGGTCGGGTCGTCCGTGTTCGGATGCAGTTTCAGGCCCAGCTTGGCCATGGCGCGGATCGGGTGGTCGAGCGCCCAGCGTTCGGGCGCCAGGGTACGCAGATAATATGAATTGGTGGGCACCACGGTAAATACCAGGCCCCGCTCCACGCAGCGCTGCGCCAATTGAGGATTATCAACAATGGTGTAGCCGTGATCGACCCGGTCCACCTGCAATTCGTCTATCGCCGTCGCCACGTTCATCCACGGCATGCCGAATTCGCCCGCGTGCGCCGTGCATTTGAAGCCGGCTTCGCGCGCGGCGCGGTAGGCCTCGATGAACAGTTCCGGCGGACGGTCGTTTTCGCGGTAGTCGATGCCGATGCCGATCACTTCCGGCGCGCGGTAGGCCTTCATCCATTCCACCATCTGCACGGCTTCCGCGGGAGCCGCTTCGCGGTCGATGCTGGGGATCAAGCGGCCGATCACGCCAAAATCGCGCTGCGCGTCGCGGATGGCGGCCACGATGGCGTCTTGCGCCGCCTCATAGCGGATGCCCGACACGCGCACGGTGCCGGTCGGATTCCAGAAGAACTCCGCGTAGCGCACGCCGTGGCCATGCGCATCTTCCAGGTATTCGTAGGCGAGGCAATACAGGTCCGTCGGCGTGACGATCAGGTGCGCGTCGAGCGCGCGCAGCACGCGCAGCACGCCCACGGGCTTGTCGCCGCGCGTATAGAACGCGTCGATTTCCTCGGGGGTGACGACATTGCCCGTCTTGGCGGCCAGTGCGCGAAAAGTCGCCTGGCGCACCGTGCCGAACAGGTGGCAATGCAGCTCCACTTTCGGCATGGCGCGTAAAAACTGTTCGATGCTCAGGGGGGAATTAGACATGAAGCTCGTTTCGTAGTGAAGTGGGTCAGACGAGAATGGCGGCCAGGCGGCGCATCAGGCGCTCGATGGCGGCGGGGCCATCGGCCAGCATTGCCACCTGCGCGTTGATGGGTGCGCGGCGCGGCACGCGGAACTCGCACACCGTCATGCCGCGCGTCAGTTCGCCCGTCAATTCGATGGCCACGTGAGCCGGCTGGAACTGGAACAGCTGCGGCGCTTCCAGATACAGCGCTACCACGGGGTCGTACATGGGCATGGGCACGGAGCCGTCGTCACTGCGGATGCGCACATACGCTTCCAGGTAGCCGGCCAGACGCTGCGCGCGCGGCGTGCCGATGGCGCGCAGCTGCTGCACTTGCGCATTCGTCACCAGCAGCTGGCGGCACAGGTTCAGGCCGAACATGCGCAGCGGGATGCCGGATTTGAACACCTGGGCGGCCGCTTCCGGGTCCGCATAGATATTGAATTCGGCCGCCGCCGTGTGGTTGCCCTGGTCGGTGGAGCCGCCCATCAGGATGATTTCGACGATTTTTTCGGCGATATCGGGCGCGCGGCTCAGGGCGGTCGCCAGGTTCGTCATCGGCGCAATGGCCATGACGGTGATCTGGCCCGGATGCTTGCGCACGGCGGCGATCAGCGCGTCGACGGCGTGGCCGGGAGCATCACTGGCGGCGCCAGGCGGCAGGATGTCGCCCGTCGTCGGCATGCCGCTGTCGCCGAGGATGCGCTGCGCCGTTTCGATGACGCCGGCAAGCGGCTCTTCGCAGCCGCGGTAGATGGGCACCGTCAAGCCGTCATGGGCCTTGATGCGCAGAGCATTGTCGTAGGTGATGGCGACGGGCGCATTGCCCGCCACCACGCTCACGCCCAGCCACTCGATGTCCGGATTGCTGCCCAGCAGCAACATCGTCAGCCAGTCGTCGAAACCGGGGTCGGTATCGAGCCAGATCTTTTTCAAGGCTTGGGTCATGATGGTTTCCAGTCGAGGTTAGGCTGCCAGGCACAGGGCGCTGTCGGACGGCAGCACGAACGAGACGGCCGTGCCTTCGCGCCAGGCGGCGCCGCCGGCCGCGCAAATGCCCTTGACCTGGCCCAGCGGCGTTTGCAGCAGGTATTCGACGGTGTCGCCCAAAAAGCCCCGTGCCAGCACGGTGCCCGGGTAGTGAGCGGCCGCGTCGTCGGCGGCACACACGCGCACCTTGTCCGGACGCCAGCCCAGCACCGTGGTGCCGGCAGCAACGGGGGACGTGTACGGCAGGCTGGCGCCCGCGTGGTGCAGCGCGCCGTCGCGGTAGTCGAACAGGTTTTCGAAACCCATGAAGTTGGCGACGAAACGCGTCGACGGGGTATTGAACACGGCTTCCGGCGCGGCCAGCTGCTCGATGCGCCCGCCGTTCATGACGACGATGCGGTCGGACAGGGCCAGCGCTTCTTCCTGGTCATGCGTCACGTACAGCATGGTGATGCCCAGTTCGCGCTGGATGCGGCGCAGCTCGGCGCGCATCTGCACGCGCAGCTTGGCGTCCAGGTTCGACAGCGGCTCATCCAACAGCAGCAGGGCCGGCTCGACGACGATGGCGCGCGCCAGCGCTACGCGCTGCTGCTGGCCGCCGGACATCTGCGCCGGCAAGCGCGTCTCGAACCCCGTCAGGCCCACGGCGGCGATCACGGCTTCCACTTTCGTTTTCAGCAGGGCTGGCGCAACCTTGCGCAGGCGCAAGCCGAAAGCGATGTTGTCGTATACATTCAGGTGAGGGAACAGGGCATACGACTGGAAGACCATGCCGATATTGCGCTTGTTCGGCGCCAGCTTGCCGATTTCGCGGCCGTCGAGCACGATGCGGCCCGACTGCAGCGGCATCAGGCCGGCGATCGCGCGCATGGTGGTGGTCTTGCCGCAGCCGCTGGGGCCCAGCAGCGAGATCAGTTCGCCCTGCTCGACGTGCAGGTCCAGGTCTTTCACGGACGTCGTGTTCTTGGCGTAGCCGAGGTTCAGCTTGTGCAGTTCCAGATAACTCATCGTGTATTGCCTCTTACATGTATTTAGAAATGCCCAGCACCTTCTCGGTCACCATCACGAAGGCCATGGTGAACAAGACCAGCAAGGTCGACAGGGCCGCGATCGACGGATCGAAACTGTTTTCCATATGCCCCAGCATCTCGATGGGCAAGGTGCTGATGCCCGGCCCCGTCAGGAACAGCGACACGGGCACCTGGTTGAACGAGGTGACGAAGGCGAGGAAGAAGGCGGCGATCACGGCGTTGCGGATATTCGGCAGCACGATCATGAAAAACGCACGCAGGCGCGACGCGCCCAGGGTGATGGCCGCATCCTCGATATCCACGCGCAGATTCACCAGGCTGGCGTACACGACGCGCACCGAATACGGAATCAAGAGCGCGATATGGCCGATCAGCAGGCCCACGTAGACGGGCGCGTTGATGGTCAAGACCAGGTGGTGCAGCAAGCCCAGACCGACGAGGATGGCGGGAATGATCAGCGGCGACGTCAGGATTTGCCGGATGGCGCCGATGCCGGGCGGCGGCATGCGCGAAAACGCATACGCGACGGGTATGCCCAGCAACAGCGCGATGACGGTGGCGATCAGGCCGATTTCCAGGCTGGTCTGGAAGGCGCGGCGGAACTCCGGCGCCGACCACACTTCGATAATCCAGCGCAGCGAATACGACTCGGGCGGGAAGGCCAGGGTTTCCCCGCCGGAAAAGCCGGCCAGCACGACGATGGCGAAGGGCCCCAGCAGGAACAGGAACACGAGCCACAGGACGGCGCGCGAGAATAAGCTTTCTTTCATACGGAACTCCGGCTCGAGGAAATACGTTTAAGGCCGGCGTTCACCAGCAAAGTCATGCAGACGAGGATGACGGCGATGACGTTGGCGGCGCCAAAGTCGCTCTCCACGCTGACCTTCTGGTACAGCAGCGTTTCCAGCATCAGCACCTTGGTGCCGCCCAGCAGGGCCGGCGTCACGTAGGCCGTCACGCAGCCCGTAAACACCAGGGTGCCGCCGACGACCAGGCCTTCCTGCGTCAGCGGCAGGGTGACCTTGCAGAATACTTGCCAGGGATTGGCGCCCAACGTCGCCGCGGCCGGTTCCACGTCGCGCGGCAGGTTTTCCAGCGCGCCCGCCAGCGACATCAGCATCAAGGGCAGCAGCAATTGCAGCAGGCCGACAAAGACGGCAAATTCGCTGAACAGCAAACGCAGCGGCTCTTCCGTGAAGCCCATGTTGACGAGCGCCGCGTTGACGGCGCCGTTGCGGCCCAGCAACACGATCCAGGCGTAGGTACGCGCGATGGGCGAGACCATCAGCGGCAGGATCATCATGCCCACCACCAGCCCGCGCCACTTCGGCGACACGCGCGCCACGGCTTGCGCGGCCGGGTAGCCGAGGATGACGGAAGCGAGCGTCACCAGCGCGGCGATGCGCAGGGTGCGCCAGAAGATGGTGCGGTTGAATTCCTGCGAAAAGAATGCAACGAAGCGGTCAACGCCCCACTGCATGCCGTCGCCGACGCGGAAGGCGTCGACCAGCAGCGCCAGCACGGGCAGCAGGAAGCAGACGACGATAAAGATCAGCGCGGGCAGGACCAGCAGCAGTCCCAGGCGCTTTTTTGGATCAGCAAACATGGTGTTTTCTCCTCGTCACCACTATTTGCTCATGGCCTTGTTCCACTGCGTCATCCAGTTCGTGCGTTGCTTGATGATGGTTTCCGGCTTGACGAATTTCAGCGAATTGATCTGGTCGGGGCCATAGGTATTGAATTGCGCGGCCGCCACGGACAGGCGCACGTCCTTGTTGACGGGCGAGTCGACCAGGTTGGTCGCCAGCTGCGTCTGCACTTCCTTGGACAGCCAGAAATCCATCAGCTGGTAGGCCAGGTCCGCATTCTTCGAGCCGGCGACGATGCCCATCACGTTCATGCCGGCCGCCTGGCCTTCGGCCGGGATGCTCCACTTCAGGGGCAGGCCCGTCTTGAGCATTTGCGACCACGTGAAGCGCGCCACGGGCGCGGCCCAGATTTCATCCTGCGCGAACAATGCCGCCAGCTGCGCGCTGTTCTTCGAGAACGTGACGACGTTGCCCTTCATGCCGACGATCTTGGCAAAGCCCGTGGCGTAGTCGTCCGTCTTGCCGCCCCAGGCCGCATCGGCCATGCGCAGCATCAAGGGACCCTGCGTGGTGCTCACGTCGGGGAAGGCGACGCGGCCCTTCAGTTCGGGGCGCCACAGGTCCTTCCAGGACGTCAGCGGGGCGATCTTGTCGCTGCGGTACACCAGGCCCACCGAGTACAGCGTGTAGCCGACGGCGTAGTTGCCGCCGATGGGGTTTTTCGCCACGTCGTACAGGGCCTTGTAATTGCTCAATTTGGAGTAATCCATGGGCTGGATGACGCCCTTCTGCGCCGCCTCCAGCATGCCGGAATCGGACAGCAGCACCAGGTCGATCACCGGGTTCTTGGCGTGCACCACCAGCTTGGCGATGCGGTCCGCATTATTCCCCGTTTCCACCTTGATATCGCAACCGCATTTGGCCTTGAACGGCTCGTACACATACTTCATGAACAGGGGCTGGGCAATCGGGTAGGCCGAAATGACCAGCTCGCGTTTTTCCGCGTGGGCGGCGTTGGCCAGCAAGCCTAGGCTCAACGCCAGCATGAGGTGCTTTTTCAAGATGCTTCCTTTCAGGGGGCGGCGCTGCGGGACAGCGCCTGTAAAGATGAATCAGAATCAGAAATAATGTCGCATGCCGACGATCAGGACGCTTTGCGTCTTGCCGGCGGAGGCGCCAAAGCCGAACACGCGGGCGAACGTCGCATCGCCGGCCGCCTTCTGGTAGCTCCACGTGATGGCGACATCGGTGCGCTTGGACAGGAAGTAATCGGCCTGGAAGTTGACCTGATGCCATTTCGGCGTCTTGTTGATCACGTCGTACTTACCGGTGGTATAGAAATACGACGCGCCCAGGTTCAGCGCTTCCGTCAGCTTGTGGTTCACGTTCAGATCCACGTTTTGCAGGGTCAGATTGCTTTGGTCCAGGTAGTGGTAGCGCACGTTGGTGTACAGCGCGCCAAACTTGGTCCTGCCCACATTATAAAAGCCTCCCGTACCGGCGATGGCCTGGCTGTCCACGCCGGCGCCCTTGACGGCGCTCTTGTTGAAGATCAACAGGGAACTGCCGTAGTCGTTGCCGATGGCGCCATTCGGCGCATCGGGGCTGTTCGGGTGATCCATCTTGGTATAGGCCACGGCCCAGCTGAAGGCATCGACCTTGTAGCCGGCGCCCATGCTGTAGACGCGGTTGCGGTTCGAGTCTGCCGGATTTTCGCTGAAACCATACAAGCCCGTGAACGACAGGTTGCTGATGTTCGGGCTGACGTACTTGACGGCATTTTGCACGCGCAAGTTGTTGTAGCCATTGTCGTTGTCGCCGATGTGCACGCCGTTACTGGCGATCACCACCGGGCCCAGCAGGTCCTTGACGGCTTCGTACTGGCGGCCCAGGGTCAGCGTGCCCTTGTCGTTGCTCGACAGGCCCACATACGACTGGCGGCCGAACAGGCGCCCGCTTTGCGAGGCCGTGCCCGTCATCACGTTAAAACCGTTCTCCAGCACGAAGACGGCCTTGGTGCCGTCGCCCAGGTCTTCCTGCCCGCGGAAGCCGATGCGGGGATTCTGGTTCGTGCCGCTCAGCGCATGCGTGCGGCTGCCGTTACCCTCATCCGAGACATAGCCGATGCCGGCCGACAGCAAGCCATACACTTGCACGCTGCTTTGCGCCTGCGCCGCGCCCTGCGCCGCCAGCAAGCCACCCACTACCACCGTTCCCGTCATCCATTTGTTCATCGCCGCCACCCTAAATAAGAATACACCCTGAGTTTTTTGGAATTATTGTGATTGCCTGCGTCCCTTGCATGCTGGCTGCCGCGTGTGCCGGCGCCGCATGGCAAGCGCTTCTCTGAAAATTGTTGCTTTCAAGACAAGTAAGGACCAGTCCAGAATATGGTAAATTGCGGGATAAGAAAATTTGTTTATTTTTATAAATCCATTAATTTTTTTGATAAACAACGCGCATGCATGAACTGAGCAAGAAGATTTCCTTACGACATTTACAAGCATTTTCCACCCTAGCCCGGGTAAACAGCTTCAGCAAGGCTGCACAGGAGTTGTGCGTGACCCAGCCGGCCCTCAGCGCCTCGATCAAGCTGCTGGAAAATCAGCTGGGAAAAAAGTTGTTTAACCGCACAACCCACCAGCTGGAACGTAAGCGTAAATCCAGCACCGTCTTGAGCCCGGCAATGAATTAGAAGATGATGGCATCACACCGCTGGGAAGCGGCGTGTTTTTAAGCCGAAGGG
>NZ_FTMV01000027.1 GCF_900156175.1 Janthinobacterium sp. TND4EL3 | reverse complement strand
CTTCGGCTTAAAAACACGCCGCTTCCCAGCGGTGTGATGCCATCATCTTCTAATTCATTGCCGGGCTCAAGACGGTGCTGGATTTACGCTTACGTCATTCTTGGCTGTGCCATGAGAGAAAACCGCCCACCATATTTCAAAAAAAATCGCGCTGTCAAGGCGCGATTTTAGATTTTAGTCTAACTACTGCTGCGTCAGCCCTGAGTATGGACGTCATCGGATTACGGCCGGATTGAAAGAATTCCTGATCGGGTCAGTGATGGCCCCGTGGCGACATACTCACTCGGCGGTGGCGCCCTTCGTCGTAAGCGTAACGGTTGTCGCTGAATTCATGGCCGCGACGTTGGCCCCGGTGCAAGTCTTGGTAGCGGTTTGCGGCACGAGCGTTGTCGCGACGATGCTGCTGATCATAGTCATTGCGATAGCCGTAGCTATTGTCGCGCAGCCCCATAATTTGAACGTTGCCATAGCGGCCATTGTTTTGTTGATAGCGCTCCTGCACATTCCGGTCACTGTTTTGCTGGTAGCGCTCAGACATATCCCGGTCTCCCTGGTAGCCATGTTGGGCAAATGCGCTGCCGGTGGTGGCAATGCTCAATACAAAAAAAGCTGATGCAATCAAAGTAGTTTTCATTGTAATTCTCCTCTGGCGAAACTGCGGGGCTGCAGCGACAAAGCCATTACATCGCAAGTTTGGCCTACGAGGTGAAGCAGTTCGGTAAGCAATGCAACTAAACGTATCAGGTCTCCCCCGCGCGAAGACTTCCAACAAACGAGGGTTTATTGGACTCCCGCGCGCGGCCGGCATGTGTGTCGTTTTCAGAAGACGACCGCACCATCTGACTGGATGTAACGCCTGGTGTGCATACGGCTCCTGACAGCCCAATATCAGGAGTCGTCTGCACCAATCTCGACTATGCTCAATACTCGTGTGCACCAAAGCGAGGTTTGGGCATGACATCAGACACTCCACCGATTGCCGCGCAAGGCGTGGCCACCCTGCCCGACGAGGCATGGGCGCAAGCCCGGCACCGGACGGAAATCATCGGGCCACTGGCAGCGCTTGAGGTGGTCGGGCATGAAGCCGCCGATGAGGCAGCCCAAGCGCTGGGCCTGTCCCGGCGACAGGTATATGTCCTGATCCGTCGCGCCCGGCAGGGTACTGGCCTGGTAACAGACCTGACGCCCGGCCGATCCGGCGGCGGCAAAGGCAAGGGGCGCTTGCCGGAACCGGTCGAGCGCATCATCCGCGAGCTGCTGCAAAAGCGCTTCCTGACCAAGCAGAAACGCAGCCTGGCGGCGTTCCACCGCGAAGTCGCGCAGGCGTGCAAAACCCAGAAGCTGCCGGTGCCGGCGCGCAACACCGTGGCCCAGCGGATTGCCGGACTACACCCGGCGAAAATAGCCCGCAGCCGGGGCGGGCAGGACGCTGCCCGTCCCTTGCAAGGCGCGGGTGGCATTCCGCCAGAAGTCACCATGCCGCTGGAACAGGTGCAGATCGACCACACCGTCATCGACCTGATCGTGGTCGACGAGCGCGACCGGCAACCGATTGGCCGCCCATATTTGACCCTCGCCATCGACGTGTTCACGCGCTGCGTACTCGGCATGGTGGTCACGCTGGAAGCGCCGTCCGCCGTCTCGGTCGGCCTATGCCTCGCGCATGCCGCCTGCGACAAGCGGCCCTGGCTGGAAGGGCTGAATGTGGAAATGGACTGGCCGATGAGCGGCAAGCCCAGGCTGCTCTATCTGGACAACGCGGCCGAGTTCAAAAGCGAAGCGCTGCGCCGTGGCTGCGAACAGCATGGCATCCGGCTGGACTATCGCCCACCAGGCCAGCCGCACTACGGCGGCATCGTGGAACGGATCATCGGCACGGCGATGCAGATGATCCACGACGAATTACCGGGGACGACCTTCTCCAATCCCGGCCAGCGCGGCGAGTACGATTCCGAGAAGATGGCCACCCTGACGCTGCGCGAGCTGGAGCGCTGGCTCGCGTTGGCGGTAGGCACCTATCACGGCTCCGTGCACAACGGCCTGCTCCAGCCGCCGGCCGCGCGCTGGGCCGAGGCCGTGGAGCGCGTTGGCGTCCCGGCCGTCGTTACCCGCCCCACCGCGTTTTTGGTCGATTTCCTGCCGGTGATCCGCCGCACCCTGACCCGCACCGGCTTTGTCATCGACCACATCCACTACTACGCCGACGCCCTCAAGCCGTGGATTGCCCGGCGCGAGCGCTTGCCCGCCTTCCTGATCCGGCGCGATCCGCGCGACATCAGCCGCATCTGGGTACTGGAACCGGAAGGTCAGCACTATCTGGAGATCCACTACCGCACCTTGTCCCATCCGGCCGTCACCCTCTGGGAACAACGCCAGGCGCTGGCCAAATTGCGTCAGCTCGGGCGCGAGCAGGTGGACGAGTCGGCGCTGTTCCGCATGATCGGGCAGATGCGCGAGATCGTGACCACCGCCCAGAAGGCCACGCGCAAGGCGCGGCGCGACGCTGATCGCCGCCAGCACCTCAAGACGTCGGAGCCACCGGCCAAGCCCATACCGCCGGATGTGGACATGGCTGACCCGCAGGCAGACAACCTGCCGCCGGCCAAACCGTTCGATCAGATCGAGGAGTGGTAGCCGTGGACGAATATCCCGTCATTGACCTGTCCCACCTGCTGCCAGCGGCACAGGGTTTGGCCAGGCTGCCGGCAGACGAGCGCATCCAGCGCATTCGCGCCGACCGCTGGATCGGCTACCCGCGCGCGGTCGAGGCGCTGAACCGGCTGGAAACTCTGTATGCGTGGCCGAACAAGCAACGCATGCCAAACCTGCTGCTGGTCGGCCCCACCAACAACGGCAAGTCGATGATCGTCGAGAAATTCCGGCGGGCGCACCCGGTCGGCACCGACGCTGACCAAGAACATATCCCGGTGCTGGTCGTGCAGATGCCGTCAGAGCCATCGGTGATCCGCTTCTATGTCGCGCTGCTGGCTGCGATGGGCGCGCCGCTGCGCCCGCGCCCACGGCTGCCGGAAATGGAGCAACTGGCGCTGGCCCTGCTGCGCAAGGTCGGCGTGCGCATGCTGGTGATCGACGAACTGCACAATGTACTGGCTGGCAACAGCGTTAACCGGCGCGAGTTCCTCAACCTGCTGCGCTTCCTCGGCAACGAGCTGCGTATCCCCCTGGTCGGGGTCGGCACGCGCGAGGCGTACCTGGCCATCCGTTCGGACGATCAGTTGGAAAACCGCTTCGAGCCGATGCTGCTGCCGCCGTGGGAGGCCAATGAGGACTGCTGCTCGCTGCTGGCCAGCTTCGCGGCGTCACTCCCGCTACGGCGGCCATCCCCGATTGCCACGCTGGACATGGCCCGCTACCTGCTCACCCGGAGCGAAGGCACCATCGGCGAGCTTGCACATCTGCTGGTGGCGGCGGCCGTCGCCGCCGTGGAGAGTGGCGAGGAAGCGATCAACCACCGCACGCTCAGCATGGCCGACTACATCGGCCCCAGTGAGCGGCGGCGACAGTTCGAGCGGGAACTGATGTGAAGTCCGCGCCGCGCTGGCCGCTGCATCCGGCACCCAAGGAAGGCGAAGCCCTGTCCTCATGGCTCAACCGGGTCGCCGCCTGCTACCAGATGGACGTGCACGAGCTGCTGGCCCACGATCTTGGTCACAGCCAACTTGATGACCTGGATACCGCACCATCCTTGTCGTTGCTGACGGCGCTCTGCCAGCGCAGTGGCGTCGAGCTGGAGCGGTTGCGCAGCATGAGTCTTGCAGGCTGGGTGCCGTGGCTGCTCGACAGTCTCGACGATTCGGTACCAGCAGCCTTGGAAACCTATACATTCCAATGCGCGGTGCTCCTGCCCAAGCGCACCCGCAAGGTGCGGTCCATCACTCGCTGGCGTGCCTGGCTACCGAGCCAGACGATTCGCCGGGCGTGTCCGCAGTGTCTGAACGATCCAACGAATCAAGCTGTGCTACTCGTCTGGCAGCTCCCCTTGATGCTGAGCTGCCCGCAGCATGGCTGCTGGCTGGAGTCCTACTGGGGCATGCCCGGCCGGTATCTTCAGTGGGAAATCGCCGATGCTGCGCCGCGCCCTGCCGATGACGCAATCGCCTGCATGGACCGGCGCACCTGGCAGGCGCTGACGACGGGTTTTGTGGAGCTGCCGCGTCGGCGTGTCCACGCCGGCTTGTGGTTCCGGCTGCTGCGCACCCTGCTTGATGAGCTGAACACGCCGCTCTCGCACTGCGGCAGTTGCTCGGCGAGCATCCGCCATGTCTGGGAGCGCTGCGGCCATCCGCTGCGCGCCGGGCAGAGTCTGTGGCGTCCCTACGAGATTCTGGCCCCGGCGGTGCAGTGGCAGATGCTGGAGGCGGCGGCCACCGCCATCACGCTGATCGAGTCAAAGGCGCTGATCCCGCGCGGGGAACAGGCCGCGCTGTTTCAGACGGAGCCGCACACTGGTTTCACCAACGGCCTGCCGGCGAAGGTGCCGAAGCCGGAACCCATCAACCACTGGCAACGAGCAGCCCAGGCCATCGATGAGGCCATCATTGAAGCGCGACACAACCCGGAGACGGCCCGCTTGCTGTTCACACTGGCGTCCTACGGGCGACGCGACCCCGAATCCCTGGAACGTTTGCGCGCCACGTTCACCAAGGAGGGCATCCCGCCGGAGTTTTTGTCACATTACGAGCCTGAATGGCCGTTTGCAGGTCTTAGACTAAATGACGGGTTAAGTGACAGTTTTTGACGGCGAGAACTTTCTGGCTCACACTGTCACATAATCGAACGTATATGTGACAGGTACGACATGCTGATAGGCTACATGCGGGTATCGAAGGCGGACGGCTCCCAGGCTACCGATTTGCAGCGCGACGCGCTGATTGCCGCCGGGGTCGATCCAGTACATCTTTACGAGGACCAGGCATCCGGCATGCGCGAGGATCGGCCCGGCTTGACGAGCTGCCTGAAGGCGTTGCGAACTGGCGACACACTGGTCGTGTGGAAACTGGATCGGCTCGGACGCGACCTGCGACATCTCATCAACACCGTGCACGACCTGACTGGGCGCGGCATCGGCTTGAAGGTATTAACCGGGCACGGCGCGGCCATCGACACCACGACCGCCGCCGGCAAGCTGGTCTTTGGCATCTTCGCCGCCCTGGCCGAGTTCGAGCGCGAGTTGATCGCGGAGCGCACGATTGCCGGCCAAGCCTCGGCCCGCGCGCGCGGGCGGAAAGGCGGCCGGCCGTTCAAGATGGGGCAAATAGGGAAAACGGAAAAAATCGGGCGCTAAGCCCTTTTATCAATCTTTGAAGTTCCGCAGTGGCCGATAATTTCCCTGATCGACCTGCTTGCTCTGCCTCCAGACATAATCCCCGGTCAGATTGATGTGTTCCCAACCCAACGGCGACAAGAATTGCAACATGTCGGCGTTGGACAGCTTGCCTTTTTCGTGCAACGCCTGCGTCGCCCGCTCCAGATAGACCGTATTCCACAGCACAATGGCAGCCGTCACCAGGTTCAGCCCACTGGCGCGGTACCGCTGCTGCTCGAACGTCCGGTCTCGGATCTCACCGAGCCTGTGGATGAAGACAGCCCTGGCCAGCGCATTTCGCGCCTCTCCCTTGTTCAGACCAGCATGCACGCGCCGGCGCAGTTCGACATTCTGGAGCCAGTCTAGGATGAACAGCGTCCGCTCGATGCGGCCCAGTTCGCGCAGCGCGATCGCCAGGCCGTTCTGACGGGGGTAGCTGCCAAGTTTGCGCAGCATGAGGGAGGCCGTGACGGTGCCATGCTTGATTGAGGTGGCCAGGCGAAGCACGTCGTCCCAGTGCGCGCGCAGGTGCTTGATGTTCAAGCTGCCGCCGATCATCGACCGCAGCGCCGGATGATCCGTCACCTTGCCCGGCACGTACAATTTGGTGTCGCCCAGGTCGCGGATGCGCGGTGCGAAGCGGAATCCGAGCAGGTGCATTAGCGCGAACACGTGGTCAGTGAAGCCGGCGGTGTCGGTGTAATGCTCCTCGATGCGCAGGTCCGATTCATGGTACAGCAGGCCGTCCAGCACATAGGTCGAGTCGCGCACGCCGACGTTGACCACCCTGGTGCTGAACGGGGCGTACTGGTCGGAGATATGGGTGTAAAACAGCTTGCCCGGCTCGGCGCCGTATTTCGGGTTGATGTGGCCGGTGCTCTCCGCCCGGCCACCGGCGCGGAAGCGCTGGCCGTCCGACGACGACGTTGTGCCGTCGCCCCAGTTCTCGGCGAACGCGTGCTTGAACTGCGCGTTCACGAGATCGGCCAGGCCGGCCGAATAGGTCTCATCGCGTATGTGCCACGCCTGTAGCCAGGACAGCTTGGCGTAGGTGGCGCCAGGGCTCGATTCCGCCATCTTGGTGAGCCCGAGGTTGATCGCGTCGGCCAGGATAGCGGACAGCAGCAGCGTGCGGTCCTTGGCCTGCTCACCGCTCTTGAGATGGACGAAATGGCGCGTGAACCCGGTCCAGTCGTCCACGTCCATCAGCAATTCGGTGATCTTGATACGAGGCAGCAGACCCCCGGTGAGATCGATCAGCACCTGTGCCTCGTCCGGCACCACGGCATCCTGAGGGCTGATACGCAGCCCTGTCTCCGTGATGATGGCATCGGGGAGCTCATTGGTCAGTGCCAAGCGGTTGACCTTGGCCAGCTGCTCTTCGAGCAGCAGCAGGCGGTCATGCAGGTACTGGTCGCAGTCGGGGCTGACCCCGATCGGCAGCTCCCGCGCCGTCTTCATAGCTCCGAATTTCGCCGCCGGCAGCAGGTATTCCTCGAAGTCGCGGAACTGGCGCGATCCCTGCACCCAGATGTCGCCGGATCGCAGCGAATTCTTCAGCTCCGACAGCACGCAGATCTCGTAGAAGCGACGATCCAACCCGTCGTCGGTAATGACAAGCGCCTTCCAGCGCGCCTTCACGAACGAGACAGGCGCATCGTCGGGCACCTTGCGAGCCCCCGTCATGTTCATCTCGCGCAGCACGTCGATCGCATCCAGGACCGCTTGCGCGGCCGGCGCCGCCTTCAGCTTGAGCACATCCAGGAATTCGGGCGTGTAGCGCCGCAATGTGCTGTACTGCTCGCCGACCAGGGAGAGGTAATCAAAGGATTCGGGCTGCGCCAACTGGCCGGCCTCGGCTACGCTTTGCGTGAAGTCGGTCCACGGCAATACCGCCTCGATCGCGGCGTACGGGTCCAGCCCGGATTCCTTGGCTTCGACCAGGGCACGGCCGATTTTCGAGTACAGGCGCACCTTGTCGTTGATCGCCTTGCCCTGTTTCTGGAAGTCTTGCTGATGCTTGTTCTTGGCAGCGCTGAAGAGCTTTATCATGATCCGGTCGTGCAGGTCGACCAGCTCGTCCGTCACGGTGGCCATTCCCTCGATGGCCAGCGCGGCGAGCGTGGCGTAGCGCCGCTCGTCCTCGAACTTGGCCAGGTCGCGTGGCGTCATCTGCGCGCCCTCACGCGCCATCTTCAGTAGCCGGTTCTGGTGGATCTGCCGGCCAAGCCCGTCCGGCAGGGCCAGCGACTGAAACACCTTCAGCCGTTCGATGTGTTCGCGCATGTAGCGGGAATTTGGCTTGAGCGGCGATTGGCGCAACCAAACCAGCCAGGTGATGCTCATGTCGGGCGCGACATTGAGCAGGTTGTCCAAGGATCGCTTGTGCTGGCGCTCCAGCGGGTCGATCAATGCCCGGTAGATCCGTCGGTTCGCCCTTGTGACGGCCTCGGAGCAGGCCCGCTCGATGACGCTTAACGCCGGCAGGATGATGCGCTTGTGGCGCAGCGTTCCCAAGGAATGCGCTGCCAGGACCATCGCTTTGTCTGTCTGCATGGCCAAGTCGGCCAAGCTGTGCACCAATTTGCGGAAATCGGGAAGCCCGAACACCGACAACCCTAAGTAGGCGCGCAGTTCGTGCAGGTGCTCGTTTCGGGTCTTTTCGCGCTCGCCGTATTCCGGCCATGCGCCGGCGTCGCTGCGTACCTGCTTGGCGATCCAGGTGATCACCTCCTCCGGGAGAACGGTGTCACTAGCCAGCGCGTAGCCGGGGTAGCGCAACAGGCACAGTTGCACGGCGAAACCGAGACGATTGGCGGCCCCGCGCCGCTGCCGGATCAGGGCCTGGTCGGCATCCGTGAAGCTGTATTGCTGAATCAGATCATCCTGACTCTGCGGCAAAACCAATAGGCTGTCGCGTTCGGTATCGGAAAGCAGTGAGCGACGTGGCATTGGTCCGTCCTTCAGTGGAGGTTTGTCAGATTCGGTAGATAATTATGATACATTCTTGCAACTTTTCGACGGCAAAATCAGTATGATTAAATTTGATTAAGAACGATTGACACGGATTTTTCGCTATGCCATGATGGCCAACACAGTTCTGTGCACCGGAAAACTGAACTCACTTAGGAACCTGAATGGGACAAGCTAAACAACGTGGTACTCAAGAAGATCGGGCCAAGCAAGCTCGAGAGAAGATTGAGGCGTTAAAGCCATCGATGATCGTCTGCAATAGTTGCGAGAACGAGATCACGGACATTCACAAGATGGACACGCGGGGAATGGCCGGCATCCGCGCAGTGTTCGCCGGTATTTGCGGCTGTGGCTGCACCACGCACGCGATGCTCGGCGATCCGGACGCGGTGGCCGAGTTGGCCGTGGCGATGGAGGCAACCATGGGCCGGGAAGGCATTCTGGGATCACAAGCTTATCAACCTGCGAAATCGGAGGAATAATGGCAAACGCAGACACCAAAGTGCTGACGGCGCACATTCCGCTGCCGCTGGCCGAAAAGGTAGACCAGCTGGCCAGCCGGCTTGAACGATCGCGTGGCTGGATTGTCAAACAGGCCCTCAGCGCTTGGATCGACCAGGAAGAGGAACGCAGCAGGCTCACGCGCGAGGCGATGGCCGACGTCGATGCTGGCCAAGTAATCGACCACCAGACCGTGCAGGCATGGGTCGACAGTCTCGGCACCGCCAATCCGCTGCCGGCGCCGGTGGTGGCTTGATGGAGTTGCTGTGGACCGGTAAGGCTTTGTCCGATTTGACGCGACTGCACGAATTCCTGGCGACGGCGAATAAATCGGCGGCCGGGCGCGCGGTTCAGGCGTTGACAGCTGCGGCGCTAACCCTGGTATCAAACCCGCGCATTGGAGAACGGCTCGAAGAGTTTGAACCGCGCGAAGTTCGCCGCATTCTGGTGGGCAGATACGAGCTACGCTACGAAATCGTACAATCTACAATCTTCGTCTTGCGGCTTTGGCACACGAGGGAAGAACGTTAGGTCCAACAGCGATCATGCTTTTACCGGGATGAATGTATGGCGAGTAGTTTGACGAGATTGACCGAAGCTGCGGCGAAGACTACCGGGCGGCGCTATTGCAGCACGCATGGAAGCCAGGTGCCGTGCGACGCTGGGAGCTATGTCCTGCGCAACAAAACGACGCGATGGGTTTGCTTTAGCTGCCAGCAAAAGCGCAACTTCGCGATCCCCGGCATCGGCACCAAATAGAGGAGCGTCGGATTCCGGCTGATCGACTCGCAGGATTGGCCCTGTAGAGCTAAAATACAGAACGGATATCTTCAAGAGGACAGATTGTGTCTGATGCATCAGAATTGAAATTTGCGGTCAGCGCGGAGTTCGATATGCTTGCCGGCCGGGCTGTCGCAGATGCCGTGGCGCAGCACCACGCCTCCGGGCGAGCAACTTGTCATGGAGATGGTGACGGGCTTTACCTTCTCTTTCCGGATAAATCGACACGCCATTTCCCGGCAGAGAGCTTCCCGATGGACAAATTGGCCCCCACGCCTTATTGGCTGAAGTGGTGCGAGTTCATCCAGGCGCTCTATCGACTCCTGACGCCGGTGGAGTGGGCCGCCGTTCAGGTTCAGTACAGTCGCGAAGGGGCGCATGGACCTTTTCAGGCCGTTGTCGCCCCTGATGGGCTCGACGTGAAGCACTGGCTGGCTGCACGCGAGCTGGCCAGCCGGATCTCGGCCGAGCATCGCACCGAGCAGGAATATTTGGCATGACCTTGGCCCGCAGGAACCGCAAGCTTGTGGAGCAGCTGCGCTGCGCGCTCGACATCGACGCCACCCAAGCCGCGCTCGATCGGGGAGCCATCACCCCTATTCAAGCGCGCAATATCGTCAAATGGGTGGTCCACGTGAAACAGATACACGACAACCCCATGTTTGTTGTCACTGACGCAACTGGGGAGCACATAGGCGAACTGATCAGCGGGAATAAGGGCACGACCTGGACAGGCCGGCGGTACGGCAAGAACTACCCCAACGATGCCGCCGAGTTCGCCGACCAGGGCCACGCAGAGGCTTTTGTGCGTGGCCATTCCGGCACTACGGGTGAGTGATATATACTACTCAGGGTCAGTAGTACATACTACTCGCCCAAGGCGAGTCACCGCTGACCTCCAATTTGCCGGCACGGGCGGGATGGTTACTTCTTCTTCCCCGCTGCCGTAAGCCTGGCTTCCAGTCGCTCACGCAGCCTACCGATTTCCACCTCAAGCGCGCTTGCGCTGGCACGGACCTGCGCCGTTTCTTCCCACGCTTCGCGAAGCCGTGCAGCGGTCAGTTCTGATTGCATTTGCTGGGCACTGGCATCCTCGCGCGAGACCGTCAACTGCTCGACAAGCACCGAGTTCATGGCTATAGACTCGTCGCGGGCGGCGGTCGCGCTGTCCAGGCGCTCCTTCAGACTTTCTTTCTCGGCGCGCACGACAGCAAGCGCTTCCCGGCTTTCTTGCAAAATTCCCCTGGCCGCGCCCAGATCGCGCTCCACCGCGCCGGTACGCGCCTCCCAATCCTGCCGATCAGTTTGCCGCTGTTCGGCGGTCATTTCTTGAAAGTGCTCGAACTGGCGCCTCGCCTGGGCCAGCTGCTCGGCCAGCTCCCTGACCTCGGCCGCACGGTCAGCCAGACGCTGGGCCTGACCGTCCCGCTCCGCCTCCAGGGCCGCGATAACTACCGCGTCCTTTTGCCTTGCAGCCTGATCGCGGACGAGCGAGGCCTTGACACCGGCCAGCTCCCTTTCAAGCGCATCGCGCTCAATGGCCAAGTGCTGTAATTCGCCACGCAATGCATCCTGCGCGCGTTTGGCGCCCTGTTCCGCGGCCTGATGTTCGGCATGCAGCTGGTCGACCTGGGCGCGCGCGGCCTCCTGAAGGCGCTGATACACGCTCTTTACCGCCTCCAGCAGATCAGCCGGAAGGCCGACGCCGGTGGCCGCCATCACCCCCACGTGCTCGGCCTTCCACTGCTTGAGCATGGGCGCGATCGTGCTCTTGCTGCCCGTGCCGCCCATGGCCTCTCGCACCGAGTCGACAGTTGGGTTCTTGCCCGCAGTGGCCAGTTGGGTGGCGGCCCTGGCGACGTGGGAGTAAAGAATACCTGCTCGTGCCATGATCGTTCCCCAAATAACGTTCCGTAGTGTGTAATATGTAATATTACGCCAAATTACGAATCGAGTTTCTTTGTTCAAACGTATTTAAAGGTCTTGATAATTCATCTTATCGATACCAATGCCGAGCTTCGGCATGTTATCGTGCCGTAATCCCCATTACTAACCCACATTGAGAAACGCCGCCATGTCTATCCCCGCACCCGACAACGATACGGATTCGCGCCGGGCGCCAGGCCTCCATATCGGGGTTACGCCAGCACTGGCGACCCAGCACCGTGCCGTGCTGGCCGCCGCCACAGCCGACAACACGCGGCGCGCGTACAGGTCTGCCGTCAATCACTTTCTGACCTGGGGAGGCGTGCTGCCGGCGGACGAAGGCGCGATGATCCGCTACCTGCTCGCCTACGCGACTGTCCTCAACCCGCGCACTCTAGCCCTGCGCCTCACGGCGTTGTCGCAGTGGCATGTGCACCAGGGATTCAACGATCCAGCGTCGACGCTCACCGTGCGCAAGACCTTGACGGGGATCGCGCGTACGCACGGCCGCCCGAAGAAGAAGGCCAAGGCGCTGCCGATCGAGGACCTGGAGCGCATCGTGACGCGGCTGGCCAGCGCCTGCACGCTCAAGTCCGCGCGCGACAACGCGCTGTTGCAAATCGGCTTTTTCGGGGGGATGCGCAGGAGCGAGCTGGTGGCGATCAAGGTTGAGCACGTCGGCTGGGTGCCGGAGGGCATCGAGATCATGCTGCCCCGCTCAAAAACCGATCAGGTGGGCGAAGGGATCATCAGAGCAATTCCCTTTAGCGATGGACCGTGTTGCCCGGCCACGGCGCTACGTGCATGGCTTAACGCCGGCGACATTGAGGCCGGGCCGGTGTTTCGGCCGATCAGCAAGTGGGGCGTGGTGGCCGGGGCCGCGCTGGGCGAGGGTTCGGTCAATGATATCCTGGCGGCGTGCGCGGTGCTGGCGGGCCTCGACTATGTGCCGGACCTCTCAAGCCACAGCCTTCGGCGCGGAATGGCCACCAGTGCGTACCGCGCCGGCGCGGACTTCCGCGACATCAAGAAGCAAGGCGGCTGGCGCCACGATGGCACGGTGCAAGGTTATATCGAAGAAGCGAACCGTTTTACCGCGAATGCGGCAGGGAGCTTGCTTCGCACCCGGATCAAAGTCAGCTGACCGCTGGTGCAAGACGTATGCGAACACAGCCGGCACAGTTATGGCTCTCCAAACCGCCAATTACTGTCAATTTGCATAAAGAAAAAGGCTCGCGCCTGTTTTCGCCGAGCGGCCTACTCGTCTTCTTCCCATTGAAATAGGGCGAAGCGTTCTCGACTCAAATGCACGCGAAACTCCTTCCCTGCCACACGGGCGGGTAAGGGAATGGTGCGGACGTCACGTTTGCAAAGTAATGCGACCTGCGTCTTTGCCACCGTAAGCCTTTCAATGGCAGTCGGGTTTATGCTTTAAATCGAATATTGGGCATTCATTCCTGTTTTTCATCCACCCAACGTAAAAGGCGTCTGGTGTCAATGGCTTGGCGTACCAATATCCCTGTGCCTCATCGCAGCCGAGCTCGTGTAACATCGTCGCCATCGCCTCGTTTTCGATGCCCTCGGCGACAACGCGATAACCCATGCCGTGCAATAAGTCGATCATCGCACGGACCAAGGCCTTTCCGCGGAGGGTGTCAAGTTCCCCGATGAATGAACGGTCAATTTTGACCACTTGGGCGGGCAGCTTTTGCAAATAGCCCAGACTGCTGTACCCTGTGCCAAAATCGTCTATGGCCAAGCCTACCCCGTTTTTTTTCAGTGCAATCAGGGTCTGTTCAGCTAACACTGGGTTGGTCATCACGGCGCTTTCCGTCAGTTCGACCTCGAGCATAGACGGCGGCAAACCATGTTTTTTTAGACGCGCTAATATGCGGCCGATGAAGTCATCTTCGAGCAGGTTCGTCGTCGAGACGTTCACAGATATCTGCGTCTCGATGCCTGCGGCGCGCCAGATCGCAAGTTGCGACAATGCAGTCTCCATGACCCATTCGGTAGTGGCCCGAGCCGTGGAAGTCTTTTCGACGATAGGGATGAATTCTCCCGGAGCGACGAAGCCCAGCGTAGGGTGATTCCAGCGCAGTAGCGCTTCGGCCCCCAGCCAGCGACCTGTTCTTACGTCCACACGGGGCTGGTAGACGAGCGACAACTGGCCCACTGTACTTAGCGCTGTGCCAAACGCGTTTAGCAGCGTGAAGCGGCGCTGGTAGGTTGCATCCTGCTCGGCAGAATACAGCCCCACGCTTCGTTCGGTCGCCTCGGCATCCTGGGCCGCGTTGTGACAGCGCCGTAGAAGATCAAGCCCATCAGCTGCGCCGACAGCAAAGTCGCTCAGCCCGAACGTAACCGTGGTCAGGTACACCGTTGCCTGGGCGACCCCACGCCGCGTCAACCAGCCCCTGGCGCTATCCGTAAAATGTTTTACGCTGACCTCTCTACTAGCCAGAAAGGCGAACTGAGCACTTCCGACGTGATATAGCCGGACATCCGGCCCCACGCATTCCTTAAGCCAGGTCGCAGCCTCGCTCAGCAGGACGTCGAGATAGGACGATCCCATCACCCGTACCGCCGCGTCAATTTGTCCTGGGGAGGCGAGATTGACCAGAACTGCCAGTTGCGCGGACCCAGGAAGGGAGGTCCTACTGAGAGCCTCTACGTCCTCCTTGAACTGTGTGCGATTCGGCATGCCGCTGATCGAGTCCCTGCGCCCGATAACGTAGTTCAATTCGATTTGCGCCATGACCATGGTGGCCATGTCACGTAGGGTTTGCATCTCCTGCTCGGTGACCTCGCGCGGCTCTACGCCTAACACGCACATCGCTCCTAGGCAGTAACCGTCAGAAGTGGTCAACGGTGCGCCGGCGTAAAAGCGTATCCCGGACTGGGCAAGGACACTGTGCCGGAATTCCGGATCGGTGAGCAAGTCTGGCACGACCAGCATCGACTCGCTGCGGGCCACTTGGGCACAGGGCGCTTGGTGGCGCGGAATGGCGCTGTGTGAAATGCCCACTTTAGACTTAAACCATTGGCGATCTACGTCTGTGAGCGACACGGCCGCAATCGGCAGATTGAACAGCTGCGCCGCCATGCGCGTGATGCGGTCAAAGGCGTCGCTGGGGGCCGTGTCGAGCATGCCTAGTTTGCGAAGCGCATCGAGGCGATACGACTCATGCTGGGTACACGAAAAATTTAACATGATCTCTTCGAGTTGAAGGAGGAACTGAGCCTATCGGCAAAAAAATTGGTTTGCACCAGGTCTGGATATTTTTCCAGCCAATTCTGGAGGGCATAGTACCCAAGCGCGGGCCGGATCAGTTGCACTTATGCCCTTAGCCTAGCGGCGCTCGGCGGTATTGGCGCTTTAACGCTGGCGTGGAGCAAACGCGGGGCGCTACGCGTCGCCGGCGGTGCGACCGTGATCGAGACCGGAGGGACGATAAAAAACTCAACCACTTCGGCCAGATGCTGCGCCTGAACGTTCATAGTCTGGGCGGCAGCAGCAGCCTCTTCAACCAAACTCGCATTTTGCTGAGTGACTTGATCGAGCTGCGCGACTGCGCGGTTGATCTGATCGATACCACCGGCCTGTTCCTGGGTTGCGCTGGAGATTTCGTCAATCGTCCGGTTCGCCTTAATGATCGCCGCGACCACGTCCTGCATCGTGCCACCGGCGCCTTGCGCCAAAACGACACCAGACGCTACTTGGTCGAGGGATTCTCCGATTAACAGCTTGATCTCCTTGGCTGCAGTACTGGAGCGGTGCGCCAGCGTGCGGACCTCGGTAGCAACGACGGCAAAGCCGCGCCCGTGCTCACCAGCTCGCGCTGCCTCTACAGCGGCGTTGAGAGCGAGTATATTGGTCTGAAAGGCAATCCCATCCACCACGCTGGTGATATCGGCGATCCGCGTGGCCGAAGCCTTAATTGCATCCATTTTGGCCACAAGCTGTTCAACTGCATCACCGCCTAGTCGCGCAGTAGTGGCCGCCTCCCGTGATAAAGCCTGGGCAGCGAGCGCGTTATCGGCGTTATTGCGTACGCTCGCGTTCATCTGCTCCATTGATGAAGCAGTCTGTTCCAGCGCCGCGGCCTGCTGTTCGGTGCGCGCAGACAGTTCCATATTGCCGGCCGCGACCTCGCTCGAGATGGCGCTAATTGCATCGGTGCTCGAGCGTACCTGGCTCACCACCGTCGACAAGCGATCGGTCATCGTCTGCACGGACGCGAGCAGCCGACCGCTTTCATCGGCTGACGCGGCAATCACTTTGCCGGTGAGATCGCCTCCGCCTATCTTTTCCACTGCGCGCAGCGCGTTTCCGAACGGATGTGCAACAAGCTTGCGAATGATAATTGCCAATAGCGCCGTCAGGATCAGCACCATGAGCAAACCCATTCCAATGGCCTGGTTGCGCTGGCGAGTGGCGCCTGCTGTCACCTCGTCAAGGTAAGCATCACCCACCACCAGCATCTGCCAGTCCTTGATGGTGCTAAATGCGGCGACCCGCTCGCGTGCGCCGGCACCGTTTTTTCCGGGCTCGGTATAGCGCAGCAGGCCGTTAGCCTGGCTCAGCATGCTGCTAACGACGAGCTGGCCGCCGCTATCCTTGATGTCCAGCAAATTTTGTCCTTCGCGCTCGCGATGCACCAGCGCCTTGCCCAGATCCTTCCCCGGGCGCGCACTGAGAACATAGAAGCCGCCGTCTTGCCCCAGTTTCAGCGATTTAATGCCTTCTCCCAGTAAGCGCACCGAATCGGTAAAATTGATACCCACGTAAAGCACCCCGATCACTTGGCCGGCCGTATCGAGAACGGGCGCGTAATGGGTCATATACTGCCCGCCGAACAGACTGGCCGAACCGGCGTAACTGGCTCCGCTCAGCAGCCGGGCGTATGCAGGGTGGGCGCGGTCAAGAAGGGTACCAATCGCGCGTTGACCGTCCTCTTTTTTATGGGACGTGGTTACTCTTACGAAATCGTCGCCTTCTCTGACAAAAACGGTGGCGTAGGCGCCCGTGCGAGCAGTAAAACCATCCGGAATATCGAAGTTCAGGTTGAGCGCTTTTCCGTCCAGCTGCAGTGCGGCAACTGGCTTTCCTGCTACATTAACCGGCGCCTCACGGTTTACGGAAAATTGCCCCGTCAGGCTGTCGCTAAACACTTTTGCGTATGTCGCCACCTGCGAACGCAGGCTGCGGTCGAGTACCTCCACCGTTGTTCCGAGCAGTCGGCTTTTTTCAGTTACCTGCAGCACCGCTTCTTCCTCGGCTTGACGCTGATTAGTTACGGTAGTGATGCTGATAAAGATGGAGAACAGGCCGCCAACAGCCAGCAGCATCGCGAATGCCACTTTGGTACCGATTTTGGTGATCGTAAGGCTGAAAATTTTCATTGCAAACCTTTCTTGAAGACAATTCATGTTGCGTTAATGAAATGAACAAGTCAAGCGATTTCACCGAATTCATCATTTTCGTCACAAATATCGAATTTACGAGTGTTGCACCCATTCAATAAATTTTGCGTTAAGATTGGACTATGACAAAATCTATTTCCAAGGAGCAATCCGCTCCCGACAACGCAATCGTTACCACGCGTGAAGCCTCTCAATACCTCGGTGTTAGTGTGAGCACGGCGCAGCTATGGATGGAAAGCGGAGCGCTGCCTTCCTGGAAGACCCCGGGCGGCCACCGGCGTTGCCGTCTGAGCGATGTGAAACGGTTGCTGCAGAGCGGACCCGCCCGGTCCAGCAAACAACCGTCGCAGGTCCTGCCGGAGGAATTCATGCGGCCCGCTCAGGCAAGCTTTCCGATGCTCGACAGCGAACAGCAACGTCTCGTCGCGCTGGCGGACAGCGCACTCATCGACAGCCCGCCCGATGCCGTGTTGGATCGCATTACATGGCTGGCATCACGTATTACTGGATGTCCGACCGCACTCGTATCCTTGCTCACCTCTGAGCGTCAATGGTTCAAATCGCGCATCGGGCTAGATGCCCTGCAGACACCGCGCGAATCTGCATTCTGTAGCCACGCCATCATGGAACCCCGAGGGATGGTGGTTGAAGATGCGAGAACGGACGCACGTTTCTCGCAAAATCCGCTGGTGGTCGGTGCGCCGTTCATACGATTTTATGCTGGCGTTCCCGTTACCGACCGCCTATCGCACAGGTTGGGTACGCTGTGTGTGCTCGATTCCGAGCCGCGCCAGCTTAGCCCAGACCAGTTACGTGGTCTGGTGGAACTTGCTGCCATGGTCACTGCCGAAATTTGCCGTTGACCGTGACTGTTCTCGCGTGCGCGGCCAGGGCAAGCGATTGATCTTATTAGATCATGTTGCCTTGGCGATCCCCGCCACTTCCACGCCCGCTTCATCATCTATCCACAACACCAGCTCTGTATTCCACGAAAACAGGCGGCATGAGGATCAATCCCGAACCTGCCTTCACTGGCAATACCGCCGATCGTTTCCGCAAGCTCGATCCCAATTCTTGCCTTGCGCCGTGCCGCGTCCAGGTGACTGCCTGGCCGTGCGATCTCGCGCGTAAATGTTCCTAGCCGATCGGTGTCGAAGCCGGAAACGAGCTCGATGGAGCAGCCCAGCGTGGACTCGAGTAAAGGGGCGATGATCTGTCCTTTGCCATGCTGGGTCAGCAATGCCACGTTGCGCCCAGCGTAACAGGATGGTACCGTCACGCCAACTCCGTGCACAGCGGCGACCACGAGCCATCGTGGTAGCGGTCGAACCCTGTCGCGCTGAAGCGCCAGAGGTGCACCCAGCCGTTATCGACCAGTTGCGCAACCACGGCATGCTTAGCCATAACCGCCTCGATGGCAGCTCGAGGTGCATCGATGGCCACGGTCAACCGCAAAGGCTCGTGCACCCACTGCTCTCCGTCGTGCAGCGACTGCCGAGACAAGCCAATACGTAGATCTCCTCCATTTCCTTCGAACACGCCAATGTTGCCACCCACCACGTTGTGCAAGAGTTTGTTTCCGCTACCCAGCCGTTGCGATTCAACGGTGGATGCGTGGTACTGCCAGTTAATCCAGTGCGTGACCAGCATAGGCGCAGTCATCAGCAGCTCCAAGACGCTGCCGTCGGTGTCCTTGTCGGCGTCGTAGTCATGCAGGAAAGTGCGGCCATTCAATACGCTTGCGCGGCTTCTTGCGCGCGGCGCGATCAAGAAAGCTGCGTTGCCCGCCAGACCCCATTCAGGGCGGGTTTGGGCCCCGTCATTGGCGCGCGCGCGCAGCTGGCCCAACAGCGCATCGTGCGATGCGCGCGGGTCAATCCCCAGCGCTGGGGCGCGTTCCCTGCGTACCCGGTCGCAGGCGTGTGTAAACGCCGCCTGCACGCGCTCCCAGCGCCGGGTCGCCAGGTTTGGCGGTAAATCGAGATCGAACCAGTAAACTTCATCGGTGGTGGTATTGTGCAACGCTGCCGCGAAGACCGTGGTCGGCAGGATCGTCAACCCTTGAGCCTGCAAAGCGTCCCGGACCGCTGCGTCGTTGAGCAGCCCTGCTAGCACCCGTGCGTTCACTTCCCCGCTCTGACCGCAGCATGCACCGCATTCCAACGCGGATGCGTGCGCGTTGTTTTCCGACTGGCTGCCATGACCGATCAGGAGCACGAGTGGCGCCAGTTCCCGGTCAAGCCCCATCGCGTGCAGAACCCGCTGCGCCAGCGCGACTTTGCCATCCAGATTCAGTCCGAGAAGCTGCAGTCGGCACAGCGCCCGATACCGGGCGGGCAAGCCATCCAGGTCGTCGTTGACGCGCGCTCGTTTGCTCGGTCGCATCCACTTACCGAGTTTCCCCAGGTAGCCTAGACCGGCCGCTTCCACGAATGAAAAGGCTGAGCCCGGCCACAGGTTCGCCGAATTCCACTGATTCGTAAGCGCAAACCGCGCGCGACGCGCGTGGCTGGCAGCGCGTAATAAGGCCACATCGGTCTCGCGCTCTGCCGGGTCAGCGCTGGTGATGCAGTCGCCCACCTCCAGGGTGGGCGCGAGCAAACCCGGTAGCTGGGGTCGGCGTGCCGGCGTTGCCACAGGCGTGTACGCGATCGGCAGTCCGAAGAAACCGGCAAATCCAATGGTCTCGATGGAAGGCCACTCGGCCTCCAGGGCGCGCCTCAGCCGTTCGCTGCGAACATCGATGCAAAAGGCGGCCTGGACTGCGACGTCCGACCGCGCGATCCGATCGCGGCTGCGCGGAGATAGCCGCTGAGCCAGTTCACGCTGGTACCCGATCTCCAGTGCCAGTTGCCACACCTCGTCGATGAGACTGCTTTCTTCCGCGCGCTGCAAGACAGCGGTGGACCGGCTCCAGGCTGCCTGCAGCGCCTCTTGCGCGAGCCTAGCCTGCGCCGCCTGTTTTGACTCCAGCAGGATGACACCCCACGCCAGACGAATGGCCAATAATTCGCGCAAGTGGGTGTCCTGCTGACCGGAAAGCCTGGCTTCCCACCCCAGATAAGCGCACCAGGAAGCCCAGCCATTTACGGTCAGCAGTACGGCCTCGAGGTAGTCCGCCCATACTGCTTGCGGCAGCCCCAACTGGCGCAAGACCCAGCGCTCGGCTTGCGCTGCCGTTGCTGGCAGGGCATCTAGGACACGACCGATATGTGGCAAGCCCATGAGCATGCCAATGCCGTGGTCATGCTGCAATGTCTCGCGCCAAAATGCGTATAGGCCCTGGCCGCGTTCCGGTTGCCAGCTGGCCTGGTGCCTG
The DNA here is from genome assembly GCF_900156175.1 of Janthinobacterium sp. TND4EL3. Lineage (GTDB taxonomy): Bacteria > Pseudomonadota > Gammaproteobacteria > Burkholderiales > Burkholderiaceae_D > Janthinobacterium. The sequence goes on along the minus strand of NZ_FTMV01000027.1, from coordinate 21,427 downwards.
TCGAAATAGGCTGCGCAGGTCTGGCTGACCTGATGCGTGATTGCCTGCCGCCAGGACAGTCTGGAATGGCGGTCGGCAGCGTCGTCAAGGACATCGATCAGAAGCGGTAGCTGCGCTTGCTCCTCCGATTGCTCCAGGGCCTCCACGCATTGCGTCGGCGACAAACCTGTCGTCTGCGCCGCAGGGAGTTGTTGCAGAGCCTGGTTTAGGTCAGGGGTGCCGATGCGGCCGCTGCGCCATGCGCGAAGTTGATCGTTGCGCGATGGAAAGACCCGGATGCCCCCGAGCACGGCCATCCGCGCGGCCACCTGCCGTACCGGCAAGCCGATATGCGACCAGTGCGGATTGACCGCAATGGCCCGGTCAAGCGGCCACGCGGGAGCAATCGCCGCGCAGGCCTGCACGCACGCGTTCTCGATCGCGGCGCTCAGGAACGCCGAATCGGCGCTGGACTCATCTGTACGCTCGGCGGCGGCAAGGTGTCGGGTCGCGAAAGTTTCGGTCACAAGGTTCTCCATGGTTTCAGTTCAGGGTGCGCGGGCAAGGTGGGTTGCGCCAGGCACGCAATTCGGGCCGGTGGGCGTCTTGGTGGTCCACTGGTGTGGCCAGAGGAGCAGGGTTAGCCGGGTGTAGGCTTCGTCCAGATAGAAACCTGCGTAGCTCCATCGACGCCACCCGGACAGACGCTGCGCGTGGCGCTGGAGCAGCGCCTGGAAGACATACAAGGCCACCATGCCGAGCAGTGCCACCATGCCGAGACGGTTATCCGGGGCATCCTGCAATGTGAACGGCAAGGCGTGCGCAGCTAGCGCAGCGATAGTCAACCCGACGACGATAGCGACCCCACACAGCCAGTGCCCGATAGCGGGCAGGGAGGCAGGCAGCCATAGCAGCGGCGCCCATGCTACTCCCAGCAATAGGCTCCACCACAAGGGCCAGGCAGTAGCATCAGTGAGTGTCGTTGTTAGCAATACCGCCGACATCGAAAGCGCCGGTGCGGCAACGAGGCTGAAGCCGGTCGGTCTAGTGGCTTCGCGCAGCGCCTGCAGGCGCGTCTCGCGCACCGCTCCAGAGGCGGACAGAAAGGCATGGGCCTTGTACAGCGAGTGGCCGATCAGATGCAGCGCTGCCAGAGTGTAGAGCCCAAGGGCGCATTCAAGCAGCATAAAGCCCATCTGGGCTACCGTGGACCACGCAAGCTTCACCTTGATGCTGATGCGTGTGAGCATTACCATACCGGCCAACACTGCGCTCGCCAGGCCGAGCACCAGTAACAGAACACGCGCGGCCATGGCTTGTTCCAGCAGCGGCGCGAAGCGGATCAGCACAAAGCCACCAAGATTAATGACGCCAGCGTGCAGCAGGGCTGACACGGGGGTAGGCGCTTCCATGACTTGGATTAACCAACCATGAACCGGCAGCAGCGCTGTGCGTATTGCGACGGCAAGCACCAGAAGTACAGCGCTGGCCTGCAGGGGAAATGACATGCCATGCTGGCCGATGTGGGCCAAGAGTGACGAGAGGGACCCGCTTCCAACAGTCCACCACGCCAGCGCCGCGGCACCGACTAAGGTCAGATCGGCAAAGCGATCGGCGATCCGTTTCTTGTGCGCCGCCAGCAAGGCGAACGGGCGATCGGAATAAAAACACAAAAGCGACTCCAGGGCCAATCCGACGGCCGCCCAGGCACCGATGAGAACGAGCCAGTGATCGGCCAGCAAAAGCAGATGGACGCTGGCCAACACCGCAGTCAGGCCCCCAATGTAGCGGCGTTGATGGGCTTCGCCCGCCAGATAGCGGGCAGAAAACGCTGCGATAACGGTGCCGAGTAGTTGCACCAGGATTGCCAGCACAAGACTGAATGTCGTTATATTGACCACGCCCGCCCCATAAACGCCATTTGGTACGGTTGCGAGTGCAACCGCACTCACTCCCAACGCAGCGGGCGAGATGACCTGAACTAAATGCCACAGCCGGGTAGTGTGGAGCCAGCCTGTTCGGGCCAGTCCAGAAAGCGCGGCCATCATCACCGCCGCTGCCAAGGCGCAGCTAAGATACATTGCTTGGGAAAGATCCATCTTTTAACCTCTTCAAATTGCATCGAAGAATGATGGCCGAGTACGAGAGCACTGTAAAATAGATTATTAATGCCAAATTAATCCTGAAAAGAGAACAATGCACCTTGCTCAACTCAATTTCAATCATCTGTTTTATTTCTGGAATGTCGCAAAGTCAGGGCATCTGACGCGAGCCGCTGAAGCGCTGCACACGTCGCAGTCGGCACTTTCTTCCCAGATCCGCCAGCTGGAAGAACGTATCGGGGAAGAATTGTTCAGGCGCGAGGGTAGAAGGCTGTCGTTGACCGACGCCGGTCATCTGGTGCTTGCTTACGCGGATTCCATTTTTGGCCTGGGCGAGGAGATGCTGGCTCGCCTGCAAGGCCACGCTTCGGGCACAACTCGGCTGCGCGTGGGTAGCGTTGCGACCATGTCGCGAAATTATCAGGAGAACTGGATCCGGCCTGCACTTAGCGATTCAACCTTGGTGCTGACTCTAGAATCGGGTCTACTGGAAGGCCTGCTCTCACGATTGGCGCATCATCAGCTCGACGTCGTGCTGGCCAATGAAACGGTCCCCTCGAATCCCGATCGCCCCTTACATTGCCAGTTCCTCGGCAGCCAGGCGATCTCGTTAGTCGGTCCCGGCAATCAATGGGGAGGGAGGAAGCTCCGTATTCCAGAAGACCTCGATGGGCTTGATATCGCGTTACCCGGGCCACGGCACGCGTTACGAGTGCAGTTTGACGCACTCTGTGCTGCCGCTGGCGTGACAATTAGATTGCGGGCGGAAGTAGATGATATGGCCATGCTGCGCCTGATTGCGCGCGATAGCGGGTGGTTGGCCGTATTGCCTGAAGTGGTAGTGCAAGACGAGTTGCGAGACAACGTCCTCGTGGTCGTTGGGCGTTCCACTGAACTCCAGGAACGCTTTTACGCCATTACGACACCACGGCGGCGTCGCATTGACGTGCTCGAGCAACTGCTGCTAGGTGCGACACGCACCGGCGATGAGCAATCCGCCGGCACGGCCCTTACTTAGCTACTCCTCAATTAATTTAAGGGCGTTACCGCCGGCGAGCCTGAAACAAATTTCCGATCAGCCCCTTGCGGCCTCGATGACCTCGACAAGTTGATCGTACTTGTCGGCCTGGCGACCTTCAAGGGTAGTCATGTTCATGCTCCAGCGCGTAAATGTCCTGGACTTGGCAGGTTCGTTGAACCCGAGCGCGCCCTCAAGCGATAGTGTGGATCCGACCTATCTCGCCGCTGACAATGTCAGCTAATTCACGCAAGCCTCGCAACTGTTCTACGCTAAGAATCCGCGGATGCGAATCGAGTACACATAATGTTCCGAGACGGCTTCCATCTGCATTAGTGACGGGTACTCCAGCATAAAAACGGATATTAGGTTCGCCCAGGACCAACGGGTTATTGGAAAAGCGCTGATCGGCGCGCGCGTCTTCTACCAATAAACCTTCATCTGACAAGATCGCGTAATTGCAAAATGCATGCGCACGGGGCGTTTCCACCGCATTTACGCCGACACGCGATTTGAACCACTGCCGCTCTGAGCTAAGCAGTGAAACCAGCGCCATGGGGCAGTTGGTAAGTTGTGTGGCCAGCCAAGTAATACGGTCGTAGGCATGTTCGTGCGCGCTGTCCATCAATCGACTGCCTGCAAGAGCGAGAAGCCGCTTTTCTTCGTTGACAGGTAAGGGATAGTCCCTATTGATAGCCACACGGAACTCACCCGCAAGCTCAGTCGCTTGCTGGGAGTGCGCGCCGTCCTTAGAACTTTCTACGATATTTTGGAGACGGGTGATGGAACTTAAGCGGCAGCGCCGGTGCCCACCCGGTGTCTTCCAAGACGAAAGCTCACCCCGCTCCATCCAGGTTTGAGCCGTGCTTACGCTAACACCCAAAATATGGGATGCGTCGCGGGTTGTACAAATTGGGTCGTCGTCCAAGGAAGGACGAGCACGAACGTATGAGGCCATACGATACTTTAACAGAATCGCAAAGGAAGAAAGTTATGTCCAACCAAAAATATCGGAATTGGTAAAATCCGTAAAAACGACAAATTTGTGATTCTCCTTGACAGCAATAGTGATGGTGGGCAAGATAGACGACACAGTTCGTGAGAAGCCCCTTCCGTTCCGGACTGAGATTTAGTCAAGCCCTTTGTGTCTCTGTTGGCAAAGCCGCCCTGTGTGGGCAGAAAGTGTCGAATGAATCAGCTCCCGGGCGCCAGCCCATGTTCCACGTTGCAAGCGGCAGCGGATCGCTCAATCATGGAGGCGGTAAATCGGATCCAAGCCATGGTCGAGTTCGACCTCGAGGGGCATGTGTTGCACGCCAATCAACGTTTCCTAGACTGTATGGGATATGCATTGGAAGAGATCGTCGGGCAGCACCACCGCAGCTTTTGCACACCCGAGTTCGCATCAGCACCGGCCTATCAGACTTTCTGGCAACGACTTGGCGCGGGTAAAACAGACGCTGGGGAATACATGCGTTTGCATAAAAGCGGTCGTGACGTTTGGCTACAAGCCTCGTATAACCCAGTGCTAGCGCCGGACGGCACAGTACTCAAGATAATTAAGTTCGCGACTGACATTACCGAAGCGAAGGCACGCAATGCCGATAATGAAGGAAAAATCACCGCCATTAATCGTGTGCAGGCGGTCATCGAATTCGACCTGGCTGGCCATGTCTTGAACGCCAATGACAATTTCCTCGCTGTGTTCGGGTATAGCTTGGCCGAAATCGTCGGTCGTCATCACCGTCTGTTTTGTGAGCCCTCCTTCGCAAGTTCGATCGAATATGCAGGATTTTGGGATCACCTGTCAAAGGGCCGCGTGCATGCAGGGCAGTTCAAACGCCTGCGCAAGGACGGCACCCAAGTGTGGATCAACGCTAGTTACAACCCCGTACTCGGTCCGAACGGCGACCCCGTGAAGGTAGTCAAGTACGCAACGGACGTGACGGCTGCGACCCATCGTAATGCGGATTTCTCTGGGAAAATGACTGCAATAGAGCGCGTTCAGGCCATTGTGGAGTTCGACCTTCAGGGAAAGGTACTTGCGGCGAATAACAACTTCCTTGATACATTCGGCTATTCCCCAGATGAGGTAATCGGCCGACAACATGCAATGTTCTGCGAGAGTGAGTACGCCCGATCGCACGAATACCAAGCATTCTGGCGTCACTTGGGCACGGGTGAGTTCCATTCAGGGGAGTTTCGTCGCGTGGCCAAAGATGGGAGCGTGCGCTGGATCCAGGCCAGCTACAACCCAATTTTCGACGCAGATGGGAAGCCTTATAAGGTTGTTAAATTTGCGACAGATATTACAGGTCCTAAACAACGGAATTCGGAGATAAAGGGCAAACTCGACGCGATCGGACGCTCCCAGGCAGTAATTGAATTCGATTTGCGCGGTAATATTCTTTCAGCTAATAACCACTTTCTGCGCACGCTAGGCTACACGACTGATGAAGTAGTCGGCAAACACCATAGCATGTTCTGCGAGCATGAAGTTACGCAGAGTGCGGCTTATCGAAATTTCTGGGCCGATCTGGCAGAGGGCAAGTACCAGGCAGGTCGCTTTCTGCGCCGTTCGAAGCATGGTGCCGAGGTGTGGATATATGCGACCTACAATCCGATCTTCGATGCAGATGGCAATCCTTACCGAGTGATCAAGTTCGCCCTTGACATTACTCCCCAGGTCGTTCGCGAGCAACTCATCTCCGACAAAACAGCATCAATTTCGGACGTCCTATCTGAGCTCAGCGACTCAATCAGTAACATTACCGAGACCTCCAAACGCTCAGCGGCGCTGGCCGAGCAAACCCAGCAGGAAGCCGCCAGTGGCACGAATCTGCTTGCCCGGTCCCGTAGTGCCATCGTTGATATTCAAAAATCCTCTGGCGAGGTGCACGCGATCATCGAGACTATTGGTGACATCGCCCGTCAGACGCACCTGCTCGCCTTTAATGCAGCGATCGAGGCCGCGCGCGCAGGCGAGCATGGCGTTGGGTTCTCGGTGGTAGCCGATGAGGTGCGCAAGTTGGCCGAGAAGTCGGCCATGGCTGCCCGAGAAATAGCAGCGATGATTAATGAAACCGTTAGCCGCGTGGACGAGGGCGGCCGATTGTCTAGTGAGGTTGAGCTGGCGTTCGAACGCATTGTGCGCTCGGTAGCTCACACCACTGACTCGATCGACGAAATTCGGCGATCAGCCACGGCACAGGCATCGGCCACTGTGAATGTTAACGGCTTGCTCGCGCACCTGCAACGCACCACAGCGGAGAACTGAGCGTGACCAGCAGCACTGCGAAGTCAAGCTGGGTCGTCGCCGAGCTAGCTGCTGTGCGTCTCGCAGTTCCGGTCGGGACGGTATTGGGTGCCGTCTCGCGCCCCCCCGTCCACAGTCCGCTCGGGCGCCGAGAGGGAGCGGTATGCCAAGTAATTATGTACCAAGGACAAGCCATCCCGGTATTAGATCTGGCTTTGTGGGTGGACATCGGAGCGCCAGCTCCTAACCATCAAGCCCATCAGTATGTCATAGTGTTACGGCATGGTGATCGAATGGTCGGCGTATTAGTTGACGCAGTTGTTGGGGTAGCAAGCTTGCGCGTTGAGTCCGTCGTCCGGCTCCATCACAACGATTCGGAAAACGAGATCTTTCACAGCATTGCTCAGGACGATTCGGGTGCAATTCCGCTTAGTCTGCTCGACATGCCGAGGCTAATGGCATTGACGTCCATATGGTCTACCGATGTTCAGGAGGGCGGTACGTGTACAGAGTTGGCGCCCAAAACTGAGGAAGACAGTGCAGTCGCAAATTGGGCGGTGTTCGAGAGCGGTGGGCGGCGCCTCGCCGTGCGCGCGGAGGAGGTTGGCGAATTGCTGGAATTGCCAGTGCTGGAACGTTTGCCCGGATCAGGCGTTGCCGGCATCTGCCGTTGGCGCGGTCGGCACGTTCCCGTGCTCGACGGCGCTGCCCTTTTTGGAAGCGTTGGTGAGCAGAGGACAGCTGGTTTGCTTCTGACGCTAGGTTTCGGCGGAATGTCGCTCGGTTTTACGGTAGAGCGTGTCGTGCACCTGCGTCGCATCAGCGCCCAGGCGTCTAGCCAAGCATTGCCACTGGGGACACCGAGTTTCGTACAGTCGATCGTGCTCGACGACGGTTTGCCCTTGTACGTTATTAACACCGCGCGCCTTTTCAACTTGTTTCCGGAAGCATCGATGAGCCGAGCTGAAGTTGATAAGAGCCTGATTGCGGCACGCGGAAAAACTAATGCCGGTTCATATATCGTGTATCAAGCAGGCGCCATGGTCGCGTCGCCTATCGCAGGACTGGAGGAAGTCTTGGCTGGCAGCTCGACTGTGTGCACGAGCATGGAATGGCGCGGTAATGCATTGCCCGTAATCGACATGCGGACCGAGTCCTCCGTGGCTGGCAACGTGCTGGTACTACGCCATGAAGGAATCTTAATGGCGGTTCTGATCGAGAGGATTGAATCATTAGTAACACCCCATGGTGGGCACCTCAGCACAGTCGCCCTACCTGGCGCGCGCTTTGAGATGCTCACAACCGGTCGTGGGCCAAGTCAGGCTAGCTACCGGGTACTTGACCTGTGCGGCATCGCGGCTTCCCGTTTATCACGCGGCAACTGACATTCATTGTCCTTTTCCCGTAGGCTTAACGTGCTATTTCCCCGAAAACTATGGTTTCCCCTGTACGGACAACGAGAAAGTTACGATTGACGCGTGCAAGCCACTGGCCGCGCACTGTAGTTTTTGAACGCCCTCGCTTGTGGCCTTGAGCGACTCGACGCTCTGGCAAGACGCATCGGTCAGTTGTGTCATCGTGGCTGCGATTTGAAACGCACCGGCCGCCTGTGTCTGCATACCCCAAAGGACCTGATCAAACCGTTGCCCAATCGCTGTACCTGGAAGTCGTCGAGGAAAATTACTCGCTGCCGCGAGACTCGAGGATCGGTAGCCGGGCTTAGCGCCCGATTTTTTCCGTTTTCCCTATTCGCGCCAAGATGACCGCCGCCAAGCTGCGGCTGGCGATGGCGGCAATGGGTCAGCCAGAGACCAAGGTCGGCGACCTGTGCCAGGAACTTGGCGTCACGCGGCAGACCCTGTATCGGCATGTTTCACCCAAGGGTGAGCTACGTCCAGATGGCGAGAAGCTACTCAGCCGAATTTGATGCCGGCATGAGGCAACGTAGCGACAGCGTGGTTTGTCTCAATGGGAAGCGCTCATGATCGATCTTTGAAGGCCCGCAGCAGTCGTGTCACAGACAGGACGAACAAACCGGTCAGCGTGAGGGCTGCGATACCCCAGTACTCTCCGATGAACGCGCCGGCCGTCGTGCCGGCCAGCACAATGGCGAGAATCGGCAAATGGCAGGGACAGGTGAGCACGGCCAGCGCGCCCCACAGGTAGCCGGTGATCGGTTTGTGCGTCTCGGACGGCAAGCGCTCGGGGCTGTTCATGGCAGACTCTCCGCGTGCTGTGCCGGCTCGGTCGGCATGGTGGCCAACTGCACCTCCAGATCGGCCAACGCTTCGCGCCGACGCTCGACGAACTGGCGCAGAACGGCAAGCTGCGCGGCCGCTTCATCGCCGTCCGCAGCATCCAGCGCCCGGCACAGCCGCGCCAGCGCGTCCAGGCCGATGCCCGCCTCGAAGGCCGCCCGCACGAAGCACAGCCGTTGCAAGGCGGCATCATCGAACAGGCCATAGCCGCCCGGGGTGCACGCCACCGGACGCAGAAATCCGCGCAGCAGGTAGTCGCGCACGATATGCACGCTCACCCCGGCATCAAGGGCCAGCCGGGACACGGTGTAGGCGCTCATTGAAAACCTCCTTTTTTTATCCAGCGCAGCAGGAAAGCTGCTTCACGTCCTTGTTGAAGGTCTGCGCCGCAAGCTTCAACCCCTCGACCATTGTCAGGTAGGGGAACAACTGGTCGGCCAGTTCCTGCACCGTCATGCGGTTGCGGATGGCGAGCACCGCCGTCTGGATCAGTTCGCCCGCTTCCGGGGCCACCGCCTGCACGCCGATGAGCCGTCCGCTACCTTCCTCGATGACCAGCTTGATGAAGCCGCGTGTGTCGAAGTTGGCAAGCGCTCGCGGAACGTTGTCGAGTGTCAGCGTGCGACTGTCGGTCTCGATGCCATCGTGGTGCGCTTCCGCCTCGCTGTAGCCCACGGTGGCGACTTGCGGGTCGGTGAACACCACTGCCGGCATCGCGGTCAGATTGAGGGCTGCGTCGCCGCCGGTCATGTTGATCGCGGCACGGGTGCCGGCGGCCGCTGCCACGTAGACGAACTGCGGCTGGTCGGTGCAGTCGCCGGCCGCGTAGATGTTCGGGTTGCTCGTGCGCATGCCTTGGTCGATAACGATGGCCCCTTGCGCATTGACAGTGACCCCCGCCGCGTCCAGCGCGAGGCTGCGCGTATTCGGTGCCCGACCGGTGGCAACCAGCAACTTGTCAGCGCGCAATTCACCGTGTCCGGTGGTCAGCACGAATTCGCCGTTCACATGGGCGACCTGGCTGGCTTGCGTGTGCTCCAGCACCTCGATGCCCTCGGCGCGGAAAGCGGCTGTCACGGCCTCGCCGATGGCCGGGTCTTCCCGGAAGAACAAGGTGCTGCGTGCCAGGATCGTGACCTGGCTGCCGAGCCGGGCAAAGGCTTGCGCCAGTTCCAACGCCACCACCGACGAACCGATCACGGCCAGGCGTGCGGGAATGGTGTCGCTGACAAGCGCTTCGGTGGAAGTCCAGTAGGGTGACTCTTTCAGGCCCGGAATCGGCGGCACGGCCGGACTGGCACCGGTGGCGACCAGGCAGCGGTCGAACGTTACCTCGCGCTCGCTACCCTCGTTCAAACGGACGACCAGGCTCTGGTCGTCCTTGAAACGCGCTTCACCGTGCAAAACGGTGATGGCTGGATTGCCGTCCAGGATGCCTTCGTATTTGGCGTGCCGCAGTTCATCGACACGGGCCTGCTGCTGGGCCAGCAGTTTGCTGCGGTCAATCGCAGGCACAGTTGCCGCAATACCGCCGTCGAACGGACTTTCCCGGCGCAGATGGGCAATATGGGCAGCGCGGATCATGATCTTGGACGGCACACAGCCGATATTGACGCAGGTGCCGCCGATGGTGCCGCGTTCGATCAGCGTGACCGTCGCGCCTTGCTCGACGGCCTTCAGCGCCGCCGCCATCGCGGCCCCGCCGCTGCCAATGATGGCGATATGCAAACCGGCGCCCTCAAGTGCATCACGGATTTTTGGTTCATCTTTGAAATCACCAACCCGGATCGAGCCTTGATAACCCAATGCGGCGATGGCGGCCAGCAGTTGGTTGTGGCTCACGGCGGTGTCTGCCATGACTTGCGCGCGGCTTTCTGGATAGGACACCACAGCGGCATTCACGCCGGGAATCTTTTCCAAAGCATCTTTGACATGGGTGGCGCAGGATGTGCAGGTCATGCCATTCACGGTGATTTCGGTCATTTTTTTACTCCATTGAATTTCGGGGTGCAGCAGGCATCGGCTTGGCGTTTTCGTTGGATGGCGTAGATGGTCAAGCCGATGAAAATCGCCAGCGCAGGCAGCAGCACATAGTCCAGATAGCCGGTCAGCGCGGACAAGCCGACCACACCGAGCAAAATGACCAGAACAGGGGTGAAGCAACACAGCGCCACGAGGGTTGTGCCAATGATGCTGACCCGCAGCAGTGTCTTCGGGTCTTTCATGATCAGTTCTTGACTGATGATGGGTAGCCCGCATCCTCGGTAGCCTTGGTCAGTTTCTGCACGCTGGTCTTGGCATCATCGAAGGTGACCACCGCTTCGCGCGTCTCGAAGGTCACGTCAACTTTACTGACGCCATCGACCTTGGAAATCGCCTTCTTGACAGTGATCGGACAGGCCGAGCAGGTCATGCCCGGTACGGACAGCGTAACGGTCTGGGTGGCGGCCCACACGGGGGCAACAACGGCAGCGAGGGCAAGGGCGGAAAGCAGCTTTTTCATGGTGAACTCCTGTGATCAATAGAAAAATGGCACGACGTAGGGAAATCCGAGCGCGACCAAAACCAGCACGGCCACGCCCCAGAAAATGAGCTTGTAAGTAGCTCGCACTTGGGGAATCGCGCAAACCTCACCCGGTTTGCAGGCGGCTGACGGCCGGTAGATGCGCCGCCAGGCGAAGAACAACGCCACCAGCGCCACGCCGATAAAGATGGGGCGATAGGGTTCCAACACCGTCAAGTTGCCGATCCAAGCGCCGCTGAACCCCAAGGCGATCAGAACCAGCGGCCCGAGGCAGCAAGCCGAGGCGAGGATGGCGGCCAGCCCGCCAGTGAAGAGCGCGCCGCGCCCGTTTTGAGGTTCAGACATACGTTTGTCCTTTCGAATCTGAATTGGATAGCTTAAGCTTACTTCCGTAGTTATGTACGGAGTCAAGCGATATGGAAAACAATTTGGAGAACCTGACCATTGGCGTTTTCGCCAGGACGGCCGGGGTCAATGTGGAGACCATCCGGTTCTATCAGCGCAAGGGCTTGCTCCCGGAACCGGACAAGCCTTACGGCAGCATTCGCCGCTATGGCGAGACGGATGTAACGCGGGTGCGCTTCGTGAAATCAGCCCAGCGGTTGGGCTTCAGCCTGGATGAGATCGCCGAGCTGCTGCGGCTGGAGGATGGCACCCATTGCGAGGAAGCCAGCAGCCTGGCCGAGCACAAGCTCAAGGACGTGCGCGAGAGGATGGCTGACCTGGCGCGCATGGAGGCCGTGCTGTCTGATTTGGTGTGCGCCTGCCATGCGCGGAAGGGGAACGTTTCCTGCCCGCTGATTGCGTCACTGCAAGGGAAGAAAGAACCGCGCAGTGCGGACGCGGTGTAGCCCGAGGGAACTACGCCTTAGCGTGCTTTATTTTCCGTTTTCTGAGGCGACTCCAACGTCAGAAAAGACCGTGCGGTCGACTTTTGATATTTCGTGCTGTCGCCTTCTGAAAGTGACAGGCGCGGCACGGGAATCAAGGCATTGCGATTCTCGAAAATAGTTCTTGAAATTCTATTCTTGATTGCATATCATCTCAACGAGTTTCGATAAGAAAGGATGCCCATGCGACCGTCTGTTGTGCTTGACATGAAGCGAAGCGCAGTGCGTGAAGCGGTAGGCCGCTTTCGCGCCGCGAACCCGCGCGTCTTCGGCTCGGTGCTGCATGGCACCGACCGGGATGGCAGCGACCTCGACCTGTTGGTCGATGCGCTGCCCGGTGCCACGTTGTTGGACTTGGGCGATTTGGAAGAAGAACTGAAATCGCTGCTCGGCGTTGACGTCGATCTGCTGACTCCCGGCGACCTGCCGCCGAAGTTCCGGGCCAAGGTGCTCGCGGAGGCGCAACCGATATGAGCGAGAACCGCCTGCCCGATTACCTCGACCACATTCAGCAGGCCGCAACCGATGCGCGCAGCTTCGTGGAAGGGATGGCCAAGGACGACTTCTTGGCCGACAAGCGCACCCAGCAGGCCGTCATCATGAGCCTGATCGTCATCGGCGAGGCGGCCACAAAGGTGATGGATGGCTACGTCGAGTTCACCCAGGCGCATGCCGACGTGCCGTGGCGCAGCATGCGCAATATGCGTAATCGCATGGCTCACGGCTATTTCGACATCAACCTCGATGTGGTGTGGGAGACGGTACAGGAATGGCTGCCGGCGTTGCTCCAGCAATTGCCCGCCGTGCGTCAGGATGCCGACGATGAAGACCGTAACGACAAAGGCATGGAGCCATGACCAATCAAGCCGCCGATGTTCGGCCCCTCTGGCGTGTTCGATCCCGCGACCTATGAGCCGCGCTCGGGCAAGACCTTCTGGATGGCCGCAACGGACGTGAGTTCGCTGGTGGGCAAGGAGGCAGCAGCCGACACGCTCATCGGCAACTGCACGACCGCACGACCAGCCTCCCGTTCAAATTCGAGTTAGAACTCATATCCAGCCTGTCTGGGGGCACTGTGAAAGAGGGATCTCCGATGACTGTTGAATCGAGAATATTTTCTGTAGCCGAGTATGTTCAGCCGTCCGAAGGCGAGCCTATTCGTTCCGTTGTGCTTGAAACCCGAGACTCAATTATCGTGGTTTGGCATGTCCATCCCGGGCAGGAAATTGCGGCTCACATTCATCCTCACGGCCAAGACACGTGGACTGTTTTGTCGGGAATGGCTGATTACTTTCAGGGCAATGGGATTGTTCGTGCCCTCAGGGAAGGTGAGATAGCCGTGGCAAGACCGGGCCAAGTGCACGGGGCGCGAAATACAGGTACCGAGCCATTTGTGTTCGTCTCGGTTGTGGCATCAGCCAATGCCGGTTTCGTATTGGCTGAGCGATAGAGCCCAATCTCTGGAGTTGGTCCAATGAGCGGTCGGGGAGATAGGTAACAGACATGCAGCGGACACGGCTGCTAAACCAGGTCGCAAACCTCCTTGCGTCGCAGCGTGCCGCAAGCGACGCGATCAATCGAATGGGGTCGGCATGAGACTGAACACCATCCAGTTCCCGACCGCGTAGCCGCCTGTCCTGCCGATCAGGTCTTGACCATCGACGCCTGGGATCAGTCCTGAATGTTCTTGGAGACCACTACGTTATGAGCCGCAGCCGCCGCAAAACACCCATCGTCGGGCACACGACCTGCGGCAGCGAGCGCGAGGACAAGAAGCTCTGGCATCAGCGCTGGCGCACCCGTGAGCGCACGGCGCTGACCAGCGCGTCGCCCGAAGCCCTGAGCGCCCATCTGCCCCTGCTGGAAAACCAGGCCAGCAGCGTCTGGTCGATGGGCAAGGATGGCCGCTCCTACTGGCCCGTCAAGCGCCAGGCCGCCACGGCGGATCGCATCGCCAATCACAAGGGACGCAACCCGCAAGAACGCGCCTCCCTGAAAAAGCGCCTGCTGCGCAAGTGGATGAGCAAATGAAGCTCTCCTTCCATCAGCACATTGCGCTGTTCTGGATGATCGGTGCTCCGGGCGTCTTCGCGCCCGTGATCGAGAACGCCAAGCGGCCCGATGCCGGCGCCGTCATGGCGTGGGGTGTCGCGATCGTGGCGGTGATGATCCTCTTCACCCCTTTGCTGCTGCGCTGTCCACCATTCCGGCGCTGGTATGGCCGGACGGATGCGCTGTCGGAGCGGCAGCGCCAGGCGCTTGCCGAGCGCGGCCTGCGCCGCTACTACCAGACCGCTTTCGATGACGGCTACGTGCCCCGCGTGATGCCCTACGTGTGGCGCATCATCTGGACGGTCGGCGGGTTGATGGCTGTGACCGCCGTACTGCCTACCAACACCGGACGGCCAGCCTTCGATGCCTTGGTGGTCTTCTCGACCTGGTATCCGATAGGCGTGATGCTGCTGGTTTTCGCGTCGAGGCCCCTTGGCCGGTTGATTCGCCAAAGAGCACAGGAGCGGCGGAAATGAGCACGTCAACCATCGAGGCGCTGGCCAGCGCCTGGGCAAGGATTGCCGAGGAAGCGGAATTCCCCGCTGACTACGAGGGGACTGCCACACCACAAGCGCATCGGGCTAGCGAAGCTATTCAGGAGCAGATTCGGGAGCGCATCGTCGCCACCAACGACATGCGGCTGTTCAGCCTGCTGCACCTGCTGGGTCAGGCGTCGCTGCGCATGGAGCAAGCGCTGTGGCCGGAGGATTACGAGCGGATGACGCGCGAGGTTGAGGAAGCCCTGCGGCAAGCCACCGACGCCAACGCCAGATCGTACACCCACGAAGAAGTGATGCAGGCGATGCAGGAACGCATCGACCGGGCGCGAGACAAGCCATGTTGATTGGCTATGCGCGCGTCTCGACGCAGGATCAGAACCTGGAGCTGCAACGCGAAGCCTTGAGCAAGGCCGGATGTAAAAAGGTCTTCGAGGACAAGGTGAGTGGCACGCGGGCAGACCGGCCTGGCTTGGCCAAGACGCTCGAAATGCTGCGCGAAGGCGATACTTTGGTCGTCTGGAAGCTCGACCGGCTGGGCCGGTCGGTCAAGCAACTGGTCGATCTGGTCGGCGATCTGCACAAGCACGGTGTCCAGTTCAGGAGCCTCACCGACTCCATCGACACCGGCACACCATCCGGGCGGTTCTTCTTCCACGTCATGGCGAGCCTTGCCGAAATGGAGCGCGAGCTGACCGTCGAGCGCACCCGCGCCGGGCTGGAAGTCGCCAAGCAGCTCGGCCGCAAAGGCGGCCGCAAGCCGAAGATGACCGACAGCAAGATCGAGTCGGCCAAGAAGCTGCTGGCCAGCGGGGTGCCGCCCAAGGACGTGGCCAAGAACCTCGGCGTGTCCATTCCGACGCTGTACCGCTGGGTGCCAGCCTCCACGCACGCTTAGCGTGCTTTATTTTCCGTTTTCTGAGACGACCCCATGAGCGATCAATGAGCAACCCCTACCCTATTCAAACCCTCAATCACTCTTACCTGGGCAGTGGCATCTACGAGTTGCTGCGCGAGGCACTGATCACCGGGCGTTTCCAGCCCGATGACCGCCTGCGCATCCGCGACCTGGCCGAACAACTGGGCACCAGCGTCACACCGGTGCGCGACGCGATCCTGCAACTGGCCAAGGAACAGGCGCTGATCCTCAAGACCCCGCGTGACATCCGCGTACCCATCCTCACCGCCGCGCAATACGGCGAGATCCGCAGCATCCGCCTGGCGCTTGAAGGCCTGGCTGCGGAGACGGCCGCCGCGCTGGTGACCGACAGCGAACTCGCAGACCTGCAAGCCTGCATCGAAAACAACATCGCCGCGATCAACGCCCAGGACTTGCAAGCCGCTCTCAAGTGCAATCAGCAATTTCACTACGCGCTGACCACCATCGCGCGCATGCCGGTGCTGGCGGGTTTGCTCGATAGCCTGTGGATGCGCACCGGCCCACTGATCGCCCGTGCCTATGGCAACTTCAACGAGCGCATGGCCATCGACCATCACTGGGAAGTGCTCGACGCACTCAAGCGCCGCGATGGCGCGGCGGCACGGGCGGCCATCTGCCGTGACATTCTCGATGGCAACGAGAAGATGCTCGAGTACATCGAGATGGCGCAGGCGGACTGATTGGCAGTCAATTCGACTGTTGACGAAACATAGATGACCAGTTAGTTTATTAAAACTTTCTCATCACTGGATGTCTCTGTCATGGCTCGCCCGGTCAACCTCGAAGTCAGATCCCGTTTGCTGTCGATTGGCCGCCAGGTGGTTCACAACCGTGGCTTCAACGGCTGCGGCGTCCAGGACATCACCGCCGCTGCCGAGATTCCCAAGGGCTCTTTCTACAACTACTTCGCCAGCAAGGAAGACTTCGCGGCAGAGATCCTCGAGGAATACTGGACCTCGATCGAAACCCGCCACGGGCCGATCTTCTACGACGCCCGGGTCAAGCCGCTGGAGCGCATCGGCCAGTTCTTCCAGGCCCTGGTGCTCGAGCACGGCGAGCATGAATACAGCCTGGGTTGCCTGATTGGCAACCTGTCCCTGGAAATGTCCAATGGCAGCGAACAAACCCGCAAGCGTCTGGCCGATGTGCTGGCGCGCTGGGAAGGTTTGCTCGCGAGCTGCCTGCGTGAAGCGCAGCAGCGCCGCGAACTCTCTGAAACTCACGACGCCGAAGCGCTGGCCAGTGTCATCGTCGAAGGCTGGGAAGGTGCGGTCATGCGCGGCAAGGTCCTGCGCGACGGTGCACCTCTGCCCTGAGCAAAGCCGCCCTGGTGGTCATCGACCCACAGAACGACTTCCTCAGCCCTGCCGGCGCCAGTTGGGCGGTGTTCGGTGAGAGCATCGTCGAGAACAACACCGTCGAAAACCTGGAAAAACTGTTCAAGGCCTTCAAGGCTCACGACCTGCCCGTGGCCGTGTCGCCACACTATTACTACCCGCACGACCACGACTGGCATTTTGGCGGTCCGCTGGAAAAGGTCATGCACAGCATCTGCATGTTCGATCGCAAGGGACCGAACACCCTGGAAAACTTCGAAGGCTCCGGCGCCGATTTCCTCGAGATCTACAAGCCGTACATTCTCGACGGCGAGACCATCATCGCCTCGCCGCACAAGGTCTACGGCCCGGAAACCAACGACCTGGCGCTGCAATTGCGCAAGAAAGGCGTGTCGCAGATCATCCTCGCCGGCATGGCGGCCAACCTTTGCGTGGAATCACACCTGCGCGAACTGCTCGAACAGGGCTTTGAAATAGTCGTGGTACGCGACGCCACCGCCGGCCCGCGCCTGCCGGATGGCGACGGCTACCTGGCGGCCATCATCAATTACCGCTTCCTCGCCCACGGGCTGTGGACCACCGAAGAGACTATCGCGCAACTGCAACCGGCTTGATCGTGCCCGAGCGGCCGGGCATCGCGCCCCCCCGCTCTTTCTCGAGAACCCCCGATGAAAATCCCCGCCCGTTATGAGCATTTCGTTTTCGGCGTCGTTCAATCCGGCCTGACCTGCGCGGTCGCGGCCGCCATCGCCACCACACCCCATGCGCTCGACCTGGCCTTTGCCGGCCGCTGGTTGAACGCGTGGGCGCTGTCGTGGGTATCGATGTTGCCGGTGGTGGTGCTGGCGGCGCCGATGATTCGGCGCGTGGTGAGGCGGATGACGGTGGGCTGAATGACTTGGCTATGACTCACCCAACACACCGCCATCGCGAGCATGCTCGCTCCTACCGGGGGCTTCGGGGCTGCTCGCGACAGGCGCGCAAGCCCGCACCCGACGCACGAAATACTGTGCCCGTTCGCATTTTCGCAATAAACCACTTTTCATCCGCGCATTTGTAGCCGCTTCGTTCACGGACAAGCCGGTACATTAGACCTCCATGGTCCCGCAGAGCGACCGACAACAAAACCTACAGCTCGCCCAAGAAAATCTGCCAACCATTCGGAGTCTTTCCATGAGCACATTGCGCACTACAGCTTTCCAACTCGCGAGTCTGGCCCTGTTCATCGGTAGCGCCACCCAGGCCATGGCCGAGGACATCACGTTCGTATCCCAGGGCGGTGCTTATCAGGAAGCCCAGAGCAAGGCGATCCTGGAGCCTGCGGCGAAAAAGCTCGGTCTGACGCTCAAACAGGACAGCTCGCCCAAGGCCTACCCGATCATCAAGACCCAGGTCGAGAGCGGCAAGGTCACCTGGGACGTGGTGGACCTGCCCACTGGCGACTGCATCCGTGGCGAAGCCGAAGGGCTGTTCGAGAAGCTCGACCTTGCGCTGATTCCCAATGCCGCGCAAATACCCGACAGCCTCAAGGACGAATACAGCGTCGGCTACATCAGCTACTCCACGGTGCTGGCGTATCGCACGGACGCGTTCAAAGGCGCGGACGTACCCAAGACCTGGGCCGACTTCTGGGACACCAAAAAATACCCGGGCCAGCGCTCCCTACGTAACCTGCCACGTCCAACCCTGGAAATCGCGCTGCTGGCCGATGGCGTGCCGATGGACAAGCTCTATCCGCTGGACGTCGATCGCGCCTTCCGCAAGCTTGAGCAGATCAAGCCCGACATCGCCACCTGGTGGACGTCCGGCGGGCAGTCGGCGCAGCTGATCAGCGACGGCGAAGTGGACATGATCCAGGCCTGGAACGGCCGTATCACCGCCGTACAGGCCGCCGGCGCACCCGTGGCATTCGACTACAACCAGGGTGTGCTGGAAACCAACTCGTTGTGCGTCCTCAAAGGCTCGCCGCACAAGGTGGCCGCCATGAAATTCGTCAACGAGGCCATCGATGCCAAACTGCAAGCGGCGTTGCCGATGATCATCGACTACGGCCCGCTCAACCCCGAAGCCTTCAAGACCGGGGTAATCCCGGCCGAGCGCGAGGCCAAGCTGCCTTCCGCACCCGGCAACATCTCGCGCCAGGCCCTGCTCTCGGCGCAATGGTGGGCCTCCGAAGCCGGGGTCAAGGCCGAAGAACGCTGGTTGTCCTTCGTCCAGAAAAAATAGCCATCGGCCGTTGCTGCGCCGCAGGCCAGAGGCCTCGGCGCAGGACATGCCGTCTGCCCCCGCGATTTCGACATAAAGCGCTTGCGCACCGGTCAATTGCGTCCACTTCATTCGTTGGCATCCCGGTACATTAGGCCTGAGGGTCCCGCAGAGTGACCTGTGCAGACAACTCGCGCTCGCCTCAAGTACCTGCCCACCATTGGGAGTTCTTCACATGACATTACCCGAGCACCGCACCCTGCTGTCCGCCAGGACGACTGCCACCGCCAGCGCTACCCGTCAGTGCTGGATACCCTCCAGCACTGCGCAGTGACGAGAGGTCATCATGTCCAACGCCTATCTCGCCAAATCCATGCCCGACTCCAGCGACCAGCAGCACCAGCCGCCCATGACCAGCGAAGACGCCCTGGCCCGTGAAGAACGCAAGGAGCACACCTCCATGCTGTTGCTGCTCACCCCGGCGCTGGTCATGGTCGTGGTGCTGTTGATCATGCCGCTGTGCTGGCTGGCCTTTCAGTCGGTCCAGACCGAGGAAGGGTTTTCCCTGGCCAACTACATCCGGATTTTCCAGGAAAGCATTTACTGGGACACCTTCGCCCTGACCTTCAAGATCAGTTTCCTGGTGACGATCCTGTCGATCGTCATGGGCTTCCCCATTGCCTACGCCGCTTCGCGCCTGCAGGGTTTCTGGGCCAACCTGATTCTGATCTGCGTGATCCTGCCGTTCTGGACCAGCGTGCTGGTGCGGGCCTATGCCTGGCTGGTGCTCCTGCAACGCCGCGGACTGGTCAATCAGACGCTGATGGACCTTGGCATCATCGACCAACCCCTGACGCTGATGCACAACACCACTGGCACGGTAATCGGCACCCTGCACGTCATGCTGCCCTTTATGGTCCTGCCGCTGTATTCGGTGATGAAAAAAATCCCCCAGGACCTCATGCAAGCGTCCGAGAGCCTTGGCGCCAAACCCTTCTACACCTTCCGCCGGGTCTTCCTGCCGATGGCAGCGCCGGGGGTCATGGCCGGTTCCATCCTGGTGTTCGTCATCTGCCTAGGCTTCTTCATCACCCCGGAACTGCTCGGCGGTGGCCGCACGATCCTGGTGTCGATGCTGGTGCAACGCAACGTCGAGCTCTATCACGCCTGGGGCGCAGCCAGCGCAGTCGGCCTGGTGCTGCTGTTTGTGGTGTTCCTGATCTTCTGGGGCATCAATCGCTTCATCCCCATCGAACGCATCCTGGGAGCGCGCTAAATGAACCTGCTTGCCAACCTGCGTCACCTTCGCCTGTCCCACGTGCTGTTCACGGTGCTGGTCGCGGCGATCCTGCTGTACCTGATCATCCCGGTGCTGATCGTGGTACCCATGTCGTTCTCCGAGGCGCGCTTCCTGCAATTCCCTCCCAAGCAATGGTCCTTCCACTGGTACGAGGCGTTCTTCAACAGCGTGGAGTGGATGTCGGCGGCGCGGGTCAGTCTGATCACGGCATTTTTCACCATGGCCATCAGCCTGCCGATTGGTATGGCGGCCGCCTACGCCATCAACAACTCCAGCCTGAAGGTGGTGCGTACGCTGCAGATCATCCTGCTGCTGCCGATGATGGTGCCCATCATCCTGATCGCCGCCGGCGTGTTCTTCGTTTACGCCCGGGTCGGCCTGATCAGCACGCTGACCGGCCTGGTGCTGGCGCACATCATGCTCGCCTTGCCCTACGTGATCATCGCGCTGCTGGCCGGTCTGCGTAACTTCGACATGTCCCAGGAAATGGTGGCGCGCAGCCTGGGCATGAACCGCTTTCGCGCCTTCATGGCCGTGACCCTGCCGCAGATCAAGCCCAGTGTGGTCTCGGCGACACTGTTCGCCTTCATCACCTCGCTGGATGAAACTGTGGTGGCGCTGTTCATCTCCGGCGGCGACAACCAGACTCTGACCAAGCGCATGTTCACGGCGCTGCGCGACGAGATCGATCCGACCATTGCCGCTATCAGTTCGATCCTGATCCTGGCGTCGCTGATCCTGGTGGTGATTGCCGGTCGCAACAAACAATAACCAACAACGCACTCCCCCTCTGCAAACACACTTGCCCGCCATTGCGGGCAAGTGTGTTTTTGCGTCCTGACCACGCACGCCCATGCCGACGTGCAGCCCAGCACAGCCTGCCGTCACACGGCTTAATTCAGCATCTATCACCCGTGTCCAGGCCCATCTCGGGGGAACCGCAGAATTCGGAAAAAATCGTACGCTAAGCTAACGGTGTTCTCGTGACAGCTCTTTGACTAGGCTTTCTAAGGCCATTCTGATAGCCCTGACTTCCTGAAAAGCCATGGCTAAAATTTGTGCGGCTAAA
>NZ_FTMV01000014.1 GCF_900156175.1 Janthinobacterium sp. TND4EL3 | reverse complement strand
GCGCATGGCTGAGGCCCTTTCACGGCGTGGCGACGCGCTACCTGCCGAATTACCTGGGATGGCGCTGGATCCTCGACGCCAGACGCATCCGCTCGCCTGAAGCGTTATTGAAAGCAACGGTGGGAGCATTCCCACACCTGACGGTGACATAGCCTTTTTTTTCGCCCCCCCCAGAAGCACGCCTGCAAATAAGTCTTGATTGCGAATGATTCTCATTTATAATTGATTTCAAGATTCCCCACCACCAGCCAGCCCATGCCAGCCAGTGTTCGCCTTGAAAGGAGACACCGTGTCGAGCATGCCCCCCGTTTGCAATTCCGAGCTGATCGTCAGCGAATTCGCCCGCCTGCGCCGTCAGAGCAAGGCCCGCCACCGCGATATCGCCGAACAACTGGCCATTTCCGAGGGCGAACTGATCGCCGCGCATGCGGGCCTGTCGCTGGCCGATGGCGCCTTGCTGGGCGCCGAGCGCCTGCAGGCCGACTGGCCCGCCATCGTCGCCGCGCTGGAGCCGCTGGGCGAAGTCATGGCGCTGACGCGCAACGCCTCGTGCGTGCATGAAAAGACGGGCGTCTACCGCAAGGCCAGCCACAACAACCACATGGGCCTGGTGCTCGGTGGCGACATCGACCTGCGCGTGTTTTACCGCCAGTGGGCGCATGGCTTTGCCGTACGCGAGATGGGCGAGCACGAGGTGCAGCGCAGCCTGCAATTTTTCGATGCCGCCGGCCATGCCGTACACAAGATTTTCCTCAAGCCGCAAAGCGAGCTGGCCGCCTACGACGCGCTGGTGACGCGCTTTGCCGACGCGGACCAGGCGGCCGGCATCGCCGTGGCGGCGCCGGCGCCGGCGCCTGCGGAACTGCCCGACGCGCAGATCGACGTGGCCGGCTTTCGCGCCGCCTGGGCCGACCTGCGCGACACGCATGAATTCTTCACCTTGCTGAAAACATATGCGGTCTCGCGCCTGCAGGGCCTGCGCCTGGCCGAGGCGCGCTTCGTGCAGCAGATCGACACTTCCTGCGTGCTCGACCTGCTCAACGACGCCGCGCGCGACAAAGTGTCCATCATGGCCTTCGTCGGCAATGCGGGCATGATCCAGATCCATTCGGGGCCCGTGCACAAGGTCGCCGTGATGGGGCCGTGGATCAATATCCTCGATGCGCGCTTCAACCTGCATTTGCGCGAAGACCATGTCGCCAGCGCCTGGGTGGTAAAAAAGCCGACCGTTGATGGCCTGGTGACGTCCGTGGAACTGTTCGATGCGAAGGGCGATACCATCGTCATGTTCTTCGGCGAACGCAAGCCGGGCATGCATGAGCT
Source organism: Janthinobacterium sp. TND4EL3 (assembly GCF_900156175.1). Classification (GTDB taxonomy): domain Bacteria; phylum Pseudomonadota; class Gammaproteobacteria; order Burkholderiales; family Burkholderiaceae_D; genus Janthinobacterium. The sequence continues at coordinate 219,670 of NZ_FTMV01000014.1, read as the reverse complement.
GTGCGAATGGCGCCATATCGTCGACAGGGTGGCGCAGGAGGGCGAACTATGCGCCGCATGATCGCCGCCAGCGTGGCGCGCCGCATCGCGCTGAAAAAAATGGGGGCGGGTGCGCTGGCGCTGGCCGCCGTTGCCGACGCGGGCCCGCTGAATCCAGACTCGCCGCAGCGCATCGCCAGCGTGGGTGGCGATGCCATTTCGTCGTACCCGCTCAAGACGCAAAAGTTGCCGCAGGTGGGCTAGCTGGGGGCAGGCACTGTCAAAAAAAGGGGGGGGGCTGGCTGCACGGCTGCAACTGATGTGCGCCGAGGGGACGTAACAGGAGGGGATAAGAAAACGCCGGGACAGTGCCCGGCGCGGATGTGCTGATTACTCGGCTGCCGGCTCGGCGCCGCAGCATTTCTTGTACTTCTTGCCGCTGCCGCAAGGGCAGTCGTCGTTGCGGCCCACTTTCGGCTCGTCGCGCTTCAGGGTTTGCACGGGAGCCTTGCGGCGCGGCACCCAGAAACGGTGGATGGCCGGCAGGTTCGCTTCCAGTTCCTGCGCCAGTTTGTGCGCCTTGACCGGGTCTTCCACCAGTTTCAGTTCTTCTTCCTTGATTTCGTCGGCGCCCAGCAGGTAGATCGGCTGCATCAGCGCGGCCACTTCGGAATCCCAGATTTCGTTCCACGAGCCGGGACGCAGTTCCATGCCGTCCCAGAAGCCCCAGCACCAGGCTTCGGCGTCGATCAGGGTCTGGCCTTCGTAGTCGTGTTCGACGAACAGGGCTTCGAATTCCTTCGGCGCCACTTCAAACGTCACCAGCACTTCATTCATGAAGCGCATGATCAGGTTGACGATGCGCTCTTCTTCCTTGCTGTTCTTGAATTTCGGCGCATCCTCGGCATTTTCGCCCCATACGCGCGGCAACCACTCGGCCGGCATGATCGGTTCCGGGCCGATGGCCACGGCCGTCAGATAGCCGTGCAGCATATCCATGGTCATGGCGTCTTCGGAGCACCGGTCCGACAACAGGAATTGGTCTAATTCGTCAAATTCTTTTTCTGATAATGGCTGTTCGAGTGACATGGCTTGCTCTTTGATGAAATGTAAGGCGCCAGTATACGCCTTGCGGCGCTTCATCACCGAAGTGTTTGCACCGGCGGCGCGCGCGCGCCTTACAATGTCGCTCATGCACAATGAAAACCAGCCGCACGAGGACGACCGGCCCGTCCATCCCTTTTCCGCCCTGAGCCCCGATTGCGTGCTCGATGCCCTCGACAGCGTGGGCTTACGCGGCGACGGCCGCCTGCTGGCGCTCAACAGCTATGAAAACCGCGTCTACCAGGTGGGCATCGAGGACAGCGCGCCGCTGGTCGCCAAGTTTTACCGCCCCGAACGCTGGAGCGACGCCGCCATCCTGGAAGAACACGCCTTCGTGTCCGAGCTGGTCGAGCGCGAAATTCAAGTCATTCCCGCGCTGGCCATCAACGGCAGCACCCTGCACCAGTACCAGGGCTTCCGCTTTGCCGTCTTTCCCCGCCACGGCGGCCGCGCGCCCGAGCTGGACGACCCCGCCACGCTGGAATGGATAGGGCGCTTCATCGGCCGCATCCACGCCGTCGGCGCGCTGTCGACCTACCGGGAGCGGCCGGCGCTCGACCACCAGACGTTTGGCGTCGAACCGCGCGAATTCTTGCTTGAGGGTAATTTCCTGCCGCCCGAACTGCTGGCCGCCTATTCCAGCGTGGCGCAGCAGGCGCTCGACGGCGTCAGGCGCTGCTATGACCGCGCGGGCGACGTGGCCTTGCTGCGCACGCACGGCGACTGCCATGGCGGCAACGTGCTGTGGACGGACGCCGGCCCCCATTTCGTCGATTTCGACGACAGCCGCATGGGCCCGGCCATCCAGGACCTGTGGATGATGCTGTCGGGCGAGCGCGGCGACCAGGTGCGCCAGATGAGCGACATCCTGGCCGGCTACGAAGACTTTTGCGATTTCGACCCGCGCCAGCTGTACCTGGTCGAAGCGCTGCGCACCCTGCGCCTGATCCACTATTCGGCCTGGCTGGCGCGCCGCTGGGACGATCCCGCCTTCCCCGTCGCCTTCCCGTGGTTTAACACGCAGCGCTACTGGCAGGACCGGATTCTGGAACTCAGGGAGCAGGTGGCATTGATGGACGAAGCGCCGCTCTGGCCCATTTGACCTAAACGTGGGAAAAGGGCGGTAAACGTCCTTCTTCTTGCCGCGCTGATTTGTGCATGCCTGTTCGATAATGGTGGTAATACCCCCATAAGCAACAGAAATTTACCCGGATAAGCGAGAAATCATGCAAGCACAGCAAAATCAGCGCCAGGCCGTTTCCCTCACCGTCGCCTATTCGGCCGACGACGAGTTCGACCAGGACAGCATCGTTTCGCTGCATGATTTCAAGGACCTGGAGAGCAAGGCCGAGGCGCCTGCGCCTGTCGCCGCCGCCCAGCCGCAGGCTGCGGCCGAGCCGGAGCAGGAAGCCGACATCAAGGCGCCCGCCGCCGAACGCCAGAAAATGGAATTGAAGGCCATCCACGAGGCGATCGCCCGCGTGGAAGCGGAAGCGAAAGCCACCTGCGCCGCAGAGAGCCGTGCCCTGGCCGAAGCGCGCGTGCGCTCGCTGGCAGAGGACCGCGCCGCCATCGATGCGGCCGCCGCCGCCGCCGCGCAGCAAAACGCGCAGGCGGCCGAGGAAGCCATCGCCGCCAACCGCGAGCGCCTGGAAACCATGCGCGCCGCCGCGCAGGCCAGCGTGGCCCGCCTGGAAGCGGTCAAGCAGGAGACGGCCGAACTGCGCGCCCGCGTGGAATCGGACAATGAAATCCGCCTGGCCGCCGAGGCGCGCGCCCGCGCCGAGCAGGAAAGCCGCTTGCGCGCCAGCGAACAGGTGGCGGTGCAGTCGGAACTGGCGGAACAGGCGGCCCGCGCCGCCGAGGAATTGCAGGTGCAGACGGAGCAGGCGCGCCTGCAGGCCGTCGAGCGCGTCGCCGCCGTGCAGGCGGCCAAGGAGGAAATGGTGGGCATCGCCTCGGCCGACGCCCGTGTTGCCGTGCTGGCGCGCGAACGCGAGCGCCACGCCCACGGCGCGCGCCAGACGGCGCAGATGCTGGCCGAAGCGGAAAGCGAAGCGCTGGAACTGACGGTGCAGCGCGAGCGCGCCGACCAGATCGCGCTGGAATCGGCCTTCAACCGCGCCGCCGCCGAAGTGCGCGCGCTGGAAGAGGCGCGCGCGCTGGCCCACCTGGAGCAGGAACGCGAAGCCATCGCGCTGGCGCAGGCGGAGTCCGAGCGCCATGCGGCGCAATCGCTGCACCTGCGCCTGCAGACGGAAAAGGAATTGCGCGACGCGGCCGTCCACCGCGAGCGCCTGGAAATGGTCGCCGCCGCCAGCGCCCAGGCGCGCCGCGACGCCGACATGCGCATCCTGGCCGCCACCGAGGCGCGCATCGAGGTGGACCGCCAGCTGCGCGCCGTGGCGCTGGCCCGCGTCGCCGCCGAACAGGATGCGGAAATCGCCGGCCACGCCAGGCTGGAAGCGGAAACGGCCGCGCTGGAACAGACCAAGGCGTTGGAAGCGGCCGAGCAGGCGGCGGCCGTGGCGGCAGCCCGCGAACTGGAAGAACAGCAGCGCGCCGCCAGCCTGGCGCAGGAACGCGCCGAACTGGCGCGCCAGGCGGCGGAACTGGCTGCGCGCCAGAACGCGGCCGAGGAACAGGAAATCGCCAGCAGCGGCGCGCAGCTGGCCGCGCAGGCGCAGGCCTTGGCGCTGGCCGAGGAAAAAGCGGCGCAGGCTGCGCGACTGCAGGCTCAGGAGCAGGAGCGCCTGGCCGCCGAACAGGCCGCCATCGCCGCCCTGAACGAGAAACTGGACGCGGAAGCGCTGGCCTTCAACGCGGCGCAGGATCGCATCGCCGCCGAAGCGGCGCAAGCGGAACTGCTGCGCGGCCAGCACGCGGCCGAGCAGGCCTTGCGGGAAGCGGCGGAAAAGGAGGCGCACGCCATCCGCATCCTGACGGACCAGGCGCTGGTCGAAGGCGAACAAAAGGCGGCCGCCGCGCAAGCCGTGCAGGCGCAGGCGCGCCTGGCCGTGGAACTGGGCCAGGTGCACAGCGAGCGCGCCCGCGTGGAAGAGGACAAAGCCCGGGAAGCCGATGCGCTGCTGGCGTCCGAACGCGACTTCGTTGCCGCCGAACGCGAATCGCTGGCGCTGATCGCGCAAAAACTGGTGCAGCAGCGCCAGACGACGGCGGCCGAGGAGCGGGCGTCGAAAGCCATCGCCGGCCGCCTGGAAGCGGAAAAGCAGGCGACGCAGGCCGCCGAAGCGCGCGCCGGCATGGAACAGGAAGCGCTGGAAGCCATGCGCCAGCGCGAACAGCTGGAACTGGCCGCCCGGCAGGCCGCCAGCGAGAAACTTGATGCGCAGCAAGCCTTGCTGGCCAGCGCCCAGGCCCACGCGGCCCTGCAGCGCAAGGCGGCCGACACGACGCGCGCCATGGCCGAAGCCAGGCAGCAACTGCTGGACCTGGAAACGGCCCGCGCACAACAGCAGGAACGCGAACTGGCCGCCCTGCGCGCCAGCCTGGAACAGCAGCAAAGCGCGTTTTCCAGCTCGCTGGCCGCTGCCCGCGCCAAGGCTGAACAGGTAAGCTCGGCCAGTCTGACGCGCGAAGTGATCGAGCGGCTGACGCAGCCTAACGAGTCGGCCGGCGCCGTCTGGCGCTCGCGCTAGGTAGGATAGCGAACCAAACCTACTGCGCGGCGCGCTTTGCGGCTGGCGATGCGCACCGGCTCGGCGCCCCGTACTAACGTTCGGTTGCGCTTCTCAGCCGCAAATCACTGCCGCTCGCGACGGTTTCGTTCGGTATCGTTACTTTGGCGGAAGAGCAAGATTTTTTACGTTTTTCCATCAGAACTTCCGTCCCACTCCCACCAAAATGACATCCGCATCGCGGTGATAATCGGTGACGACCCGGTTCCACGCCACGTGCGTCACCCAGCGGCGGTCGACGTGGTAGCGGGCAACGGCTGACAGCAAGCCTGTCAGGCGCGTGCTGTGGCCCTGCGTGTCGCGTCCATCCCACGCCAGGTAGGGGCCGCCGCCCATGCCGAATTCCACCTTTTCATTGAGCGAGCGGATCAGCCACAGCTGGGCGGCCACGCCGCGCCGGTGCGCCAGGTCCGTGTCGCCTTCATCGAGGGCGGTGACGGTCCAGTCCACGTATTTTCCCGCCGCGCGCCGGTATTCCAGCGTGAACGGGCGCGAGGACTCCGAGCGCAGGCTGTTGACGATGGTGTGGCCCGTCGAGACGGTCAGCGTGTCGTCGTGCGCCCAGTTCTGCAGGTGCAGCTTGGCGCCCGGCACGCCGTCGTAGCGGTAGCCCGCGCCGATCAGCAGATGCGTGGTGTTGTCCTTGCCGTCCGGCTTGATGCGGTTGAGCTGTGCCTGCGCATACCAGCGGTTGTCGAACTGCCAGCGTGCCTGCAGGCTGACGATGGAACCCCAGCCGTGGTCATTGTCGAAGTTGTGCAGGCCGTCGTCCGTCCTGGCCGTATCGAAGAAGAAATAGCGGCCCGCGCCCGCGCCCAGCATCAGCCCTTGCTCCCCCTTTTTCGTGCGCAGCCAGAACTGGCCCGCCATGCCGTCGCGATGGTGGTCTTGCGGGTGGCCCTCATTGATGTAGGACAGGCTCATGGCGTTGTAGTCGCCCACCGGCTGCGTGTAGCTGACGGCGGCGACGAAGGTGCGCTCCTTGGTTGAACTGACTTTCAGGGCGCCGGCCATGCCGGAGATATCCTGCGCCTGCAGCGACAGGGGGAGGGAACTGGCCAGCAGGAGCAGGCCGGAGAGGCGGATGTGCATGGTGTTTCCGGTAGTGGTGATACACGCTATTGGTCGGCTGGCTGGGCGTCATGCGATAGCGCAAAGATCACGCACATTTACTACATTAGTAAAATTAATCAGTCAGAACTAATTGCTGTAGTGTATAAGAAAGTGAGAATGTGTGAGGCACGTCACAAATTTCTTGCTAGAAACTCATTGCCGCTAAGGCGGGGAAGGGCTGGGAGGGGGCGCCGGCCTGGAATGGCCGGCCGGCGCGGTATTGCGGGTATTACTGGCTCAGCACGACCTTGTCGGCATAGTATTCCGTCTCGCCGAAGCATTGCGTGGGCACGCCCTTGTGCTGGCTGTAGGTGACGAGGATGCGCTTGCCGGCCGCGGCCGTCAATTGCTTTGCCACTTCCTCGTCGCGCACGCTGAACTGGAATTTTTCCGGGATGGTGCCCGGCAATGCCGTCAGCAGCAGCTCACCTTCCCATGTCTTGCAGATCCAGCCCCGTTTGGAGAACTTTTGCAGGTAGCCCGCCCGTTCGCCTTCCGAGTACGAGAAGCTGAGGGCCATCCACGTGTAGGCGGACAGCAGCAGGAAGCCGGCCACGAGGAAGATGACGAAGGCGAAGGTGACTTTTTTGGTCGTAGGGGTCATGTTAGGGTTGTCTAGGTAAAAAAATGGGGATGCCTGAAAATGTACAGGGCGAGGCAATGCAAGGCCGCCCTGGACTTTTTCAAGCGGTCCCTCAGTCTTTGCTGCCGGCTTTCCAGTTCAGGCCAAAGTTATATCGCTCGTCCATGGCCTGGTGCGCCGTGATTTTACCTTGGCCGCCGAAGTATTCCACCAATTTTGTCACCTGCAGGTTGCCGCCGTGGTTTTCCAGCATGGCGATGGCGCACATGGCGTGCGGGCTGTCTGTGTCGAGGCGCACTTCCACCGTGGGCTGGCCGGGAATCTCGATCGTCACCACGCCATCCGTGGCGGCCCAGTTCGGCACGCCTTCGTAGATGAAGGCGTACACGAGCACGCGCTTGATCTGGTCGAAATGGCTGCCGTTGATGAAGATGTTTTCGCCGCTGCTGACGCTGCCCGTGCGGTCGTCGCCTTCCAGGTGGATGTACGGTGGCCTGTCATACGCGCCCCAGCTGTTGCCCAGCGCCTGCACGGCGCTCTTGGCGCCATTGCTCATCTCGAACAGGCAGCCGATGTCGAGGTCGATGCCGCCGGAACGGCCGGCCGGCTTGTTGAACAGCTTGCCGAGGAAGCCCGTGTCGAGCTTCGATGCGGGCGCCTGGCCTTGCGACGCGTTCTGGTTCCAGTTCAGGTTGACGCGGATGCGGCCATAGCCGCCGCTGTCGCGCTTGTCGAGCGAAATCTTGTCGCCGCGCTTTTCCAGGCGGATTTTCGACAGCGAGACTTTATTTGCCGGCGGCGGTGCCGCTGGCGCAGGAGCCGGCGCCGGAGACGATTGGGCTGCTTCGCTGCCGCCGAAATGCTTGAGCAGCGCCGCCAGGCCGCCCGCAAAACCCTGGCCCACGGCGCCGAAGCGCCAGCTGCCGTCGCGGCGATACAGTTCGCCGATGATGACGGCTTTTTCGTCCTGGAAGTCCGTTCCCGTGAAGGCAAACGTGGCCGCCTGGCCCAGCGCCATGCTGGAGTTGCCCAGCGCGCGCATGCTGCCCTGTTCCGTCGCCGCCGTAAACACCAGCTTGTCGATCGAGGCGGGCAGGCGGGCAAGGTCGATTTGGAACACGGAGCGGGGGCCGTTCAGCTCCACCGTGACGGCGTTGTCCGGCGCGCTTTTCTGGTTGTAGAACACCATGTAGCGGTCGTCCGACAGCTTGCCGGCCGCATCGACGCCGAAGCAGCTGACGTCCACTTCCATCGAACCGGAAGCGATATCGAGCGTGACGGCGAACGGGCCGTTCAAGCCCAGGTCAGCCAGTTTGCCTTTTTGTCCACGTGTGAAATTGCTCATGGTCGTGCAGTCCCTTCGTCGCTGGAGAGTTGAGTATTCAAGGAGTGATGCAAATGGGGGGGCGATGCCGCGGCGCCGTCGGCGTGGCGGATGCCGAACAGGCGCGCCTGCTCGATGATGCGCTGCGCCCAGCTGGAGTGGGTCGCCACTTCGCACATCGATTCCTGCATGCGGAACACGGCCGGGCTGTCCGGGTCGATGATGCGCAGCGCCAGTTCGATGTCCGACTGCGCCACCTGGTAGTGGCGCTCGATCTGCGGCACCTGGTCCGGGTGGATGGCCGTCTTGGCGATCATGCCGTGCGCCATGTCCTGCGCCACTTCGGCGTCGAGCCAGCTGCCCTGCGACAGGTGCTCGAAGACGGGCGCCGTCAGCTGGAAGCCGTGCGGCTTGAAGATGGTGACCAGGCGGCCGATGACCTGCCCCAGCGGCGTCGAATAGATGGTGCCGCTGGTGGGGCGGCGCAGGCCCAGCAGGGCCAACAGATCGTTGCCGCCGATGCGCAGGGCCAGGATGCGGCGCCGCACCTCGGGCGCCGACAGCATGAGACGGAACTGCTTCATTTCCTCGTCGTCGAACACTTCCGCCGTTTCCAAGGTCGGCATCAAGAGGTGGTGCGTGTGGCGCACGAGGTCGAAATACGCGGCGAAGTTGTGGCGCGTGGATTTCGGCAGCACGAAGCCGCTCAATTTGTCGGCGCCGGGCATGGCCAGCACGCGCGCCAGCACCTCAAGGTTACGCACGCGCACGAAGCGCAGGGTATCCGATTCTGCGCCCATGTTTTGCAGCGCCAGCGACAGGTTGAACAGCGCGTAGCTGAGATCGCGCTCGGCGATGGCGTCTTCGGTGCACAGGATGACCGAACGCAAATGGCTGAATTTGTCGCCGTTGGCGATCGCCAGCAAGTCCTTGTGCGTGGTCGGCACGTACATGGAGGCGCCCAGCGCCGCCTTGTGCTCGCTTTGCGGGTGTAGGGAGTTGTTATCCATCGACTGCGCTCCTGATAAGGGCGACCGCCTGGTAAGGCAGCGCCGGTTCTACGGTGACGGGTATGGCTTTTTCCTGCGCCAGAAGCAGCAAATGTGCCACGTCCGGGGCATTCGTGTCGCGCACGATCAGGCGCTCGGGCACGCGGCGCAGCAGCACCCGCGTCGCTTCGCCGATGCCCGGTTTGATCAGGTTGATGTCGCTGATGCCGTATTGCTGCTGCGCGGCCGCCATATAGGCTTGCGAGCGGGCCGCCATGGCCGGCGCATCGCTCGCCTCGGCCAGCGGAATGCCGCTGCTGGCGGCAACGGCCATGGCGTCGGCCACCAGGCCGTCGGCGAAATCGCGCGACTGGTCGTGCGGCTCGAACTGCGCGTAGTACACGCAGCCGTGGAAGTCGCCGGGGGCGATGCTGTCATTGAGCACGGAGCGGCTCACCAGGCCGGAAACGGTGGCGTTCAGGATGCTCGACGGGATCAGGTAGTCGCCCGACGAGGCGGCGCAGGCGGCCGTGCCGGCCAGGTCGGACAGCACGAACAGGCCGCCGTCGATGGCCGTGCCATTGGCCGCGTTGAAATCGTGGACCGTCTGGCGCAGTTCGCGCGAAATCACGCCCTTGCCCGTCCAGCCGTCGACGAAGACGATGGACTCCGGCGCATGGCCCTGCGCCAGGATGTGCTTCAAGGCGTTCGCATCGATGCCGCGGTCGCGGATGATGGAGACGGAATAGTGGCTGCACTCGCGCTGGAATACCTGGCGCAGCAAGTGCCCGAGGATGACGCCCACGGGCGTGCCGGCGCGCGCCAGCGACACCAGGGTGATGGGGCCAGTGCGGCGCGCCGCGATCAGGGCCGCCAGGCGCAGGCAGTCGCGCGCCATCTGCAGGCGGTTGGCCGCGAACGCGCTCTGGAACAGGGCCAGGTAGGCGGGCGAGGGCAGGGATTCCGGCGACAGCATCTCGCTGTAATGGCGCTGGCCCGACTGGATCAGCCGCTCTTTTTCGGCCAGGTCGCGTATCGGTTCGAGCGCCATTGGCGTGAGCAGAAACTCCACGTCTTCCTGGCGGTAGCTGCCGCTGAAATGCTGCTTGTCTTGCGTCATAGCGCCGCCACCGTGAGGGCCGCCAGCTGGGTGCCGTTGGGGATGATGGCGTAGTCGCAGGCGGCCATGAAGCGGGCGTCCGAGCGGCTGTCGCCCATGCCGAAGCTGACGATGGGGCCGTGTTCGGCTTCCAGTTCCGCGCGCAGGTAGGCCACGGCGCGCGCTTTATTTAACGTTTTCGGCAGCACGGCCAGGTTGTTGCCGTTGCGGTGGATGAAGTAGTCGGACCCTTCACCGGCGATCCACTGCTGCAGCACCTGTTCTTCGATGTCGGCCAGGCGCTCGCCGCGCGCTTCATGGTCCTTGACGACGATGTAGAACGGCGTGTTGTAGTCTTCGATCAGGCGCGCGCGCGAAGGCATGCCCGTCCTGGCCTGGAAATCGTCGATGATGCGCATGGCGTCCCGCAGGCCGGGCAGCGCCGTCTGCATGTCGTTCTGCATCAGGGACAGCCAGCCCGCGTCGAGCGCGCCGCCAGGCTGCAGCACGATGCCGCCGTAATCGAGCACGCTGTAGCTGGTAAACGGCAGGTCGACGCGGCGGAAGGCGTCGCCATTCCTGGCCGTGGCGGGTATCAATGTCATGCCGCTTTGCGCGAAATCAAAGAAGGCGCGCTGGCGCGCCGTCGTAAACGAGCAGGCATCGCCATTTTTCAAATAGGCGGCCGCTTGCAAATCGGTCTCGCCCGGACATTTTTTAGGGGTCTGGAACAGTGTGTCGTCCAGGTCAACAAACAGGAATTTCTTCAATTTTGGTCTCTGACTGAAAGTGGAACAGGCGGCCGTTCAACTGGCCGGCGAGTTGCATGAGGGCCGGGCTGGCCGGGGTTTCATGGCAGATGAAAACGTGCTGGTACTGGCCAGGCGCCACGTTGTACAGGTAGTTGGCGATGCCTTCGCCGTAATTGTCGTCGCAGTGGACGATATGGCCGACGGAGCCCCACGACAGGATGGGCGAGCGCGTGGTCGACTGCACCACCACGTTCTTGCCCAGGCTTTCCAATTCGCGCGCCAGCAAAAACGACGGGTGCATGAATTCGCCCGTGCCCAGCACCAGCACGGAGTCGCCGGCGCCGATTTCCTGCGCCAGCTGCACGGCCAGCCCTTGCGGCGCCGCCAGGGCGCGGCCCACGCCGATGCGCCCGAAGGCGGGGCTGGCGCCCCGTTCTTCGTTGGCCTCGAAGCGCTGCGCGCTGGCCGCCACGGGGGCCGGCGCCGCGCCGGCCTGGAAGGCGTAGTGGCCGGACAGCGCCGCGCCGATGGTCGTGGGCAGGCCGAAACGCTCACTCAGGCCCGCGTTGGCGGCCTGGCCCATGAAATTGGTGATCACGCCCAGGTGCAGCTTTTCCAGCTGCGGATAGCGCGCGCGGCATACTTGCACCAGGTTGGCGAAGGTGTTGCCGGTCGACGCTTCATCATCGATCAGCACCAGGCTGCGCGCCGTGGAAAACAGGGCGCTGGCCGCGTCGGACAGGTGCAGGAACTGGCGCGGCGCGTGGCTGTGCGATTCCTCGAATTCGAAGAAGGGCACCGTGCCCACGCGGTAGCGCGAGCTGTGCAAAAACAGGGCCTTGCCGTTCGGGTTGGCGCGCAGCCAGGCTTCGAACACGCCCTGGCCCAGGCCGACGGCCGTTTCCGCCATGGCGATGAAGACGACGGGGCCGGGCAGGCTGGGAGGAATCTGCGCGGCCAGGTCGTCGTGGATGGCTTGCATGGCGCGCGGCGTGACGGGCCAGTGCTTGCCCAGCACCTTCGAGAGGAACAAAAAGCCCCGCTTGGCGTTGGCGCGCGCGGCAAAGCCGATCAGCCAGTCCAGCGGAAAGCGCGCCTCGTCCACCTTCAGGGTCAGTTCGCCCGTGGGCATCTGCTGCTTGACGAGGTTCATGGCAGCTCCACGGCGTAGGCGGCTTCGCCCACGCGCATGCCCTCGCGGATGGCGGGCACGGTGAGCTTGTCGTAGCCCTGGTCGAAGCCGGCCAGCGCCAGGTAGGGCAGGTTGGGGCCGGCCGCGCACGCCATGCCGATGCCGCCCGACATGCGCGGATTGATCTCCAACAAGGCCAGGCCATGCGCGCCTTCGCGGAACTGGATATTGAACACGCCATTGAGGCGGTAGTCGCGCGCGAGCTGCTCGCAGGCGGCCAGCAGGTCGGCGCGCAGCTCGATCAGCTGGCCGCTGCCGCCCGCGTGCAGCTTCTTGCGCGGCACGGCGCAAATGAGCTTGCCCTGGTCGGCCACGCAGTCGGCGCTGTATTCGTGGCCGTCGAGGTATTCCATCAGCAGCAGGGTTTTAAATGTCCCCATCTGCGCCAGGCCGCTGCGCAGCTCTTGCGCATTGATCTGGTAGGCGGCCCCGGCCAGCAGCAGCTGGGCGCTCGTGCGTTCTTCGTCGAGCACGGCAAAGCCCAGGCCATACACGGATTCCGAGGGCTTGATGCACAGTTTGCCGTGCAGCGGGCGCAGTTCGGCGTAGGCGGCGTCGTATTCTTCAATGGTGGTGACGGCGCGGTAGTCGGCCGGGCGCGCCATGGGCAGGTCGAGGCCGTCGCAGAAGCGCGCCTTGTCGTGCATCAAGGCCAGCGTCTCTTCGCTGGCCACGCTGAGCACGCGCGTGCCGATGGCGGCGAAGCGCGCGCTGGCGCTGCCGATCAGGCCCGCTTCCTTGCCTGGCCAGAAAATCGTGATGCCCCGGTCGCGGCAAAATTCCAGGCACCACTCGACATAATTGAGGCCCGTCAATCCCGACGGTTCGACCGCGTATTCGTGCGCCGACAAAAAGGCCGCCGCATGCGCATTCGTATTGCTGCACACGATGTGATAGCGGGGCGCGCCGCCATTGGCGGCGCTGTCGGCTTCGCGGATCAGGCGCATGGCCGTGCCGACCGAGGAAAATGTTTTGTTGAACCAGACTCTTTGCATGTACGGGGACCGGGTGGAAATAGGAGAAGCCGCGCGCAGGTGCGCGCGCGGGGAGTCTAAGCGACCAGACTTAACCTGGCCTTAGAGGGAGGGGAATCAGCCGGCTTTGCCCGACGCTATCCACTTCAGGAACGCATCGCGGTTGCGCGAGCAGATGAAGACCTTGCCCGAGCCGGAAAAGCGCAGCACGATGCCTTCGCCGCTGGTCACGCTGTTGACGATATTGCCGAGGAAGCCGCCGATGCCGCCGCCGCTGGCACCGCCGCCCGTGGTCACGGAAATCTCGTATTTCAGGCTGTTGTCCCAGCAGACCACGTGGGAATTGTCGATCACGACGTCCTTGCCCGGCTCGACGTCGAGCTGGAACATGGAGCCGAAGCCCGACACCACCACTTGTCCCGTGCCGGCCGTCTCCATGACGAAGAAGCCGCCCGACTGCGCGAACAAGGCGTTGCCGATGCTTTGCGTGCGCACCTTCATTTCCGTGCCCGAGGTGGCGGCGACAAAGGCGCCGTCGTTGAGCAGGTACTGGCGCGCGCCCACGTCGACCACCTCGATGGCGCCCGGCAGGGTGGGCGAGAGCAGGCAGTCGCCGCTGCCGCGCACCGCTTCGATATGCTGCTGGAAGAACGATTCGCCGTTGGCGAAGCGGCGCATGATGGCGCTGCCCAGGCCACCCGTCATCTTGCCCTTCAAATCGAGCGCCGTTTCCATCATCACCATTGCATCGGATTCGCAATAGATGGTTTCGCCCTGCTTCATGCTGACGTGAAGGAAGGGATCGACGTCGCCCGTGACACTAAATACCGGCATGATAAATCTCCAAAAAAAAGCCGCCTGATCTGTGCAGGCGGCAGTAATGATATGACATTAAGATAATTCACCTCGGAAAACCGTAGCGAGCAAGCTCGATTTCGGGTCGAGTAGCGCAGCTGTACGGAGGTACAGCGAGCAACGCAGGCCCGAAAGTGAGCGGCGCAGTAGGTTTAACGAGCGTGAATTAGGCGTTGACGCCGAAAGAACGGGCCAGAGGCCCCAGGCCGCCGTTGAAGCCCTGGCCGATGGCCTTGAACTTCCATTCGCCGTTGTAGCGGTAGATTTCGCCAAAGATCATCGCCGTTTCCGTCGAGCTGTCTTCGGACAGGTCGTAGCGGGCGATTTCTTTTTCGCCTTCCGCGTTCAGGCAGCGGATGAAGGCTTTCGACACCATGCCGAAGTTCTGGCGGCGCGCGTCGGCGTCGTGGATGGTGACGGTGATGCTGATGCGGTCGATGTCAGCCGGCACGCGGGTCAGGTCGATTTCGATGCGCTCATCGTCGCCTTCGCCTTCACCGGTCGTGTTGTCGCCCGTGTGCACGACGGAGCCGTCCGTCGACTTCAGGTTGTTGTAGAAGATGAAGTCAGAGTCGCCACGGACTTTGCCGTCGCTTTTCAGGAGGAAAGCACTGCCGTCAAGGTCAAAGGTGGCGCCATCCGTCGAACGAGGATCCCAGCCGAGGCCGACGATGATCTTCTTCAGGTTCGGTGCTTCCTTGCTCAGGTTGACGTTGCCGCCTTTTTGCAAACTGATTGCCATGTGGTGCTCCTTAAAAAATTAAACTCGATCATGCCTGCATGGGATGAGCGCGTAAGGCGCTCGTGCCATCACTCTCTCAATTGGGGACGATCTCCCCGATTTCAAGCTTGTGCCGCGTGCCGTTTGCGATAACGCAAGGACGACCACAGCGAGACCAGGATGAAGGCCACGCCCGACAGGCCCGTGAACCACTCCGGAATATGGTACTTGACGGACGCCAGCATGATCAAGGCCAGGATGCCGATCGCATAATGGGCGCCGTGCTCAAGGTAGACGAATTCGTCCAGGGTGCCCTTGTGCACCAGATACACCGTCATCGAGCGCACGAACATGGCGCCGATGGCCAGGCCCAGCATGATGATGACGACGTCGTTGGTGATGGCGAACGCGCCGATCACGCCGTCAAAGCTGAACGAGGCGTCCAGCACTTCCAGGTACAGGAAGCCGCCGATGCTGCCGCGCGCCACGGTTTTCACCAGCTCGCCATTGCCGTTTTTGGCTGGCGCGGCGCCTTCTTCTGCGTCATCCTGCAAGTCCGGCTCGCCTTCTTCCAGCAAGCCGCTGATCCAGTTCACGCCGATGTAGACGGCGATGCCGACGATGCCCGAGGCCAGCACGCTGTACTTTTCTTCCACGGGGCCCATGGCCACGCAGGCGGCCACGGCGCCCATGGTGATCAGCACGGCCAGGCTTTCTGTGCCCAGCGCGTTGACTTTTTCCTCGGCCCAGCCCAGCCAGTGCAATTCCTTCTCGTCATCGAACAGGAAGTTCAGGAACACCAGCAGCAAAAAGGCGCCGCCGAAGGCCGCCACCTGCGCGTGGTTGTCCGTCAGGTGTTTCGCATAGACATCGGGCGTGGTGGTGGCCATGGTCCATACGTCCACCAGGCCCAGGCCCGTGGCGACGGAAACGATGACCAGCGGAAACAGCAGCCGCATGCCGAAGACGGCCACGAGGATACCGACCGTGAGGAACAGTTTTTGCCAGAATTCATTCCAGTGGCGCAAGACCGAGGCGTTGACCACGGCATTGTCGAACGACAGCGACACTTCCATGACGCCCAGCACGCCCGTGATCCACAGTGCTTGTATCATGCCCGGCACGCCGCCATGGCTGTAGCCCCACCAGCCCGACACCGCCATGAGAATGAAGGTAACTAAGAAAGAAATTCTGAAATGCCGCATGAATACCCCGTTGTATGAAAGACGTTTGATGATCAGCGCCGCGCTGTGCGCCACTGCCGGTGTTGATATACGTCAATTGTTGTATATGCCATGATTTTATATTAGTTGCCGCCGGGGGCGGCGTTTTGCAGGATGCGGCTGGACAGTTTTGCTGGCGCGGGCGATCTGCGATAATTGCGGCGCGCCTGTCTCTCCAGACACACTCTCTACCTATAAAAGAAGGAATACCCCGTGGATATCGCTTACCTCGTCACGCCCCTGATCGCCTGGATACTGGTCGGACCGATCAAATTCCTGATCAACAGCGCCCGCACCCGGCAGTGGGCTTTCGGCCTGGTCGGCAATGGCGGCTTTCCCAGCAACCATAGCGCCGTCGTTTCCAGCATGGCGACCCTGATCGCCTTGCGCGAAGGCATAGGCCATCCCGCCTTCGGCGTGGCCGTGACCCTGGCCTTCATCGTCATCATCGACGCCAACAGCCTGCGCCAGCACGTGGGCAAGCAGGCGGCCGCCATCAACCGCCTGGCCGGGGAAGCGGCCAGCGCCGCCCACAAGACCTTGCGCGAGCGCATGGGCCATACGCTGGTGGAAATCGCCGGCGGCCTGTGCACGGGCGTGGCGATCGGTTTCCTGATCAATTACGTGTTTGCCCGCTAAGCACTCGTTTCTTCCCGTACAAACCCCGCCTGAAGGCGGGGTTTTGCGTTTCAGGGCGCAAAAACTACGTTTCATCCACTGATTAAAGCATTACAGGAAACGGCCGATTGACATGGCCGGACACGCTCATGGATACTTTGGCGCTTGTGGTTTTAATAAAAATAAATGTCTGCTAACGCCTGCCGCCCTATCCGGGCCGCCGGGCCGGTAGCGGTCCTATCTATCCGGAGAATTACCCATGTTGCGCAAAACCCTGTTTGTTCTGGCAATCGCTTCTGCCCTGGCCGCCTGCGGCAAAGAGTCCAAAGATCCCGGCAAGGGCGGCAAGAATGCCAAGGAGCAGGCGGGCGCTGCCGTGAATCTGCTGGTATCCCCGGAAGACGTGCTGACCATCCAGAGCAATGCGCTGGCGTCCGGTCCCGTGATTACGGGTTCCGTGCAGCCCGAGCGCAACGCGGACTTGCGCGCCGAAGTGTCGGCCGTGGTGATCCAGGTCATGAAGGAAAATGGCGAAGTCGTCAAGCGGGGCGACGTGCTGGTGCGCCTCGATGAAACGTCGATCCGCGACAGCCTCAATTCGGCCGAGGAAGCGAGCCGTGCCGCCAGCCAGGTGCTGGAGCAGTCCGAACGCATGTTCCAGCGCATGAAGACCCTGCGCGCCTCGGGCATGACGTCGACGCAGGCGCTGGAAGACGCGGAAATCCGCCGCAACAATGCGCAAAGCGACCTGTCCGCCGCGAAGAGCCGCGCCGTGCAGGCGCGCCAGCAGCTGCAGCGCACCCTCGTGCGCGCGCCTTTCGATGGCATCGTGAGCGAGCGCAAGGTATCGAATGGCGATACGGCGCAGATCGGCAAGGAATTGATCAAGGTCATCGATCCGACCAGCATGCGCCTGGAAGGCCTGGTGTCGGCCGACAAGATCGGCGTCGTCAAGGTGGGCCAGCCCGTGTTGTTCCGCATCAATGGTTATCCGGGACAGGATTTCGCGGGCAAGGTGCGCCGCGTCGATCCGGCCGCCAACGCCGTCACGCGCCAGGTGGCCGTGCTCGTCGATTTCAACGACAAGGAGCAGCCGCGCGTGGCCGGCCTGTATGCGGAAGGGCGCATCGAGACGGAAACCGTCAGCGCCCTGATGATACCCGACTCGGCCCTCGTGAAGGCGGGCGACGTCACGTACACGTGGAAAGTCAAGGACAAGGCCTTGCATAAAACCAATTTGCGCATCGGCGCGCGCGACGTGCGCACGGGCCAGTGGGAAGTGAAAAGCGGCCTGGCCAGCGGCGACACCGTGCTGCGCACGCCCGGTTCGACCTTCAAGGATGGCCAGAAAGTGGAACTGACGGCGGCCAAGGCCTTGCCGGCGGCCGCCATGGCCAGCAGCAGCACCGCCGTTGCCGGTAAAGGAAACTAAGCCATGTTCCTTTCCGATTTCAGTATCAAGCGGCCCACGGCCACCATTGTCCTGATCCTGGCGATGATGTGCGTCGGCTTGCTGGCGCTCAAAAAACTGCGCGTCAACCAGAATCCCGACGTCGAAGTGCCGTTCATCGTCGTCAGCATTCCTTACCCTGGCGCCTCGCCCGACACGGTCGAGCGCGAAGTGGTCAACCGCCTGGAAAAGTCGCTGCAAAGCATTTCCGGCGTGACCGAAGTCAATAGCGATTCGAATGAAGGTTCGGCCAGCATCTTCCTGAAGTTCACCTTCAATACCAATCTGATCGAAGCGTCCGACAATATCCGCAATGCGATTGCCGCCGTGCGCTACAAATTGCCGACGGAAATGCGTGAACCCATCCTGCAGCGCATCGACCCGGCTGCCGAACCGATCATGCAGCTGGCCCTGTCGTCGAACTCGCAAAGCCATGCGGAAATATCCCGCCTGGCCGAGGACGTGCTGTCGGACCGCTTCCGCACCGTCGATGGCGTGGCGCTGGTCAACGTGGGCGGCTCGCTCAAGCGCGAACTGTCCGTACTGCTGCGCGCGGAAAAGTTGCGTGAATATAATGTTTCCGTCAGCGACGTCGTCACCGCCCTGCGCAACCAGAACACCAATGCGCCCGTCGGCAAGGTGCGCGGCACCCTGGACGAGAAAAGCATCCGCCTTGTGGGCCGTATCGAGTCGCCGGCCGACTTCGAAAAAGTCGTGATCAAGCGCCGCGGCGAGGAAATCGTGCGCCTGGCGCAAGTGGCCACCATCCAGGATGGCTTTGCCGAGGTCAACAGCCTGAGCATGCGCAGCGGCAAGCCCAACGTGGGCATGTCGATTACCCGCGTGCGCGACGCCTCCACCGTCAGCGTAGCCAACAAGATCCGCGACATGGTGGCGGAAATCAACAAGACCTTGCCGCAAGGCACGATCCTGCAAGTGACGCGCGACGGCGGCGAAAACGCCCAGCATAGCCTGAACAATGTGATCGAATCGCTGGTGCTGGGCGCCGTGCTGACCATTTTCGTCGTCTACGCCTTCCTGAACTCCTGGCGTTCGACCCTGATCACGGCGCTGAGCCTGCCCACGTCCGTGATTGCCGCCTTCATCGCCGTGTGGCTGTGCGGCTTTACCCTGAACTTCATGACCCTGCTGGGCCTGTCGCTGGCCATCGGCGTGCTGATCGATGACGCCATCGTCGTGCGCGAAAACATCGTGCGCCACATGCAGATGGGCAAGGACCGCCGCACGGCCGCGCTGGAAGGCACGGCCGAGATCGGCATGGCCGTGGCCGCCACGACCTTCTCGATTATTGCCGTCTTCATTCCCGTCGCCTTCATGCCGGGGATCTCGGGCGAATGGTTCCGTCCGTTTGCCTTGACGGTGACGTGCTCGGTGCTCGTCAGCCTCGGCATCTCGTTTACGCTCGACCCCATGCTGTCGGCCTACTGGGGCGATCCGGTCGAGGAACATGCGGCGCCGAAAAAGGGCATCGGCCGCGTGCTGGAGAAATTCAACCACTGGTTCGACCACCAGGCCGACCGCTATGGCCGCGTGATCGCCTGGGCCCTGCATCACCGCCGCTGGATGGCCGTCATCGCCTTCGGCAGCCTGGTGGGCGCCATTGTTCTGCACGCTACGCATGGCGGCACGAGTTTCTTGCCGGCATCCGATTCCGGCAATCTGATGATCAATGTGCGCACGCCGTCGTCGAGCAGCATCGAGTATTCGCGCCTGAAGCTGGAAGCGGCGGCCGTGCTGGCGCGCTCCTTGCCTGAAACCAAGGATACCAACAGCTCCATCAATGCGGGCGGCGGCCGCGTGTATGTCGACATCGGCAAGCGCAACACGCGCAAGCGTTCGGCCAAGGAAATCGCCGTCGAGCTGCGCGAGAAGATGTCGCGCCTGGTGGGCGCCGAATACGTGGTGCAGGATGACTTGAGCAATGGTTCGCAAAAGCCCATCCAGGTGGAATTCACGGGCCCGGATTCGCGCAAACTGATGGAAATCACGAACGCCTACATGGACAAGCTGCGCGCCATACCCGGCGCCGTCGACGTGGGCTTGTCGGAGCAGGATCCGAAGAACGAACTGCAGATTGAACTCAACCGCGGCCTGGCCAACTCGATGGGCATTTCCGTCAATGATGCGGCGCAATCGCTGCGCGTGGCCTTTGCCGGCGTGGAAGTGGGCGACTGGGTCGATCCGACGGGTGAAACGCGCGACGTGGCCGTGCGCCTGCATCCCGACGACCGCGTGGCATCGGAAAACATCGAGCGCCTGCCGATCAGCGTGACGGGCACCTCGCAAATGGTGCCGCTCGACCAGATCGCCACCATTACCATGGGCAAGGGCCCGTCCGGCATCGAGCACAAGAATGGCAAGCGCACGATCACCGTGTCGGCCAATGCGCAGGGCCGCTCGAACGGCGAAGTGACGAGCGACGCCATGAAACTGGCCAAGTCCATCGACTTCCCGCCCGGCTACGGCCTGGCGCTGGGCGGCGCCGGCCAGGACCAGCAGGAGCTGTTCACGGAAATGCTGATCGCGCTGGTGATGGGTATCGGCCTGATGTATTTGATCCTCGTCATGCAGTTCGGTTCCTTCACGGCGCCCGTGGCCGTGATGATGTCCTTGCCGCTCAGTCTGATCGGCGTGGTGGTGGCGCTGGTGATCACGAATAACACTCTCAACCTGATGAGTTTTATCGGCATCATCATGCTCATGGGCCTGGTGGCCAAGAACGCCATCCTGCTGCTCGACGCGGCGCGCAAGCGCGAGGAAGAAGGCCATGGCCGCGAGGAAGCACTGATGTATGCGGGCCGCATGCGTTTGCGCCCCATCCTGATGACCACGTTCGCGCTGATCGCCGGCATGTTCCCCGTGGCGCTGGGCCTGGGCGAGGGCGGCGAGTTCTACCGTCCACTGGCGATCGCCATCATCGGCGGCACCATCACTTCGACGATCCTGACCCTGCTGGTCGTGCCGACCTTCTATGACAGCATCGAAATCGCCCGCGATGGCGCCGTGGCCAAGTTCCACCGACGCGCCGCGCGCATGCCCGTGGCCGTGGCCATGGTCTTGACCTT
The DNA here is from genome assembly GCF_900156175.1 of Janthinobacterium sp. TND4EL3. Lineage (GTDB taxonomy): Bacteria > Pseudomonadota > Gammaproteobacteria > Burkholderiales > Burkholderiaceae_D > Janthinobacterium. The sequence goes on along the minus strand of NZ_FTMV01000014.1, from coordinate 198,910 downwards.
GCTCGAATGCGTGCTGACCCTGCTGCTGGTGCGTTTCGTCTACCGCATGCTGAAAAAGGCCGTGCTGTTCCTGATGGGCCGCCGCGCGCCGAAAGCGGCGTCCGTCAGCCTGCAAAAGTAATTCAAGCCAGCCTCGACTGCGCATTCCTTGTGCCAGGTCAAAGAGCCTTCTTCGGAAGGCTCTTTTTACGTCTGGTGCTCTACAATCGTAGAACGGATGGGCAGATCCGCCGGTCCGTACGGGGATATTTTTCAACGGTAATGTGGCACGGCAACGTATCGGACCTGCACCATGTTTTCCAGCCTCCGGCAGCCCATACTCGGCATCCTCACGGCATGCCTGCTGGCCGCGTGCGCCGTCGGGCCGGACTTCCAGCGTCCCGCCGCCCCCGGCGGCGGCGACAGTTATACCCCGGCGCCCTTGCCGGCGCAAACGGCGGCGGCGCCCGGTCCGGCCGGCCAGGCGCAGCGCTTCGTGCCGGGCCAGGATATTCCCGCGCAATGGTGGACGCTGTTCCAGTCGCCGGCGCTGGACCAGCTCGTGCGCGGCGCCCTCGCGCGCAATCCCGGCCTGGCGTCGGCCCAGGCGGCCCTGCGCCAGGCCGATGAAAACTACCGCGCCCTGTCCGGCCGCCTGCTGTATCCGGACGTGCGCGCCCAGCTGGGCGCCAGCCGCGAGAAAAACAGCAGCCTGGAGGGCGTGGGCGGCGTCCTCAATTTGTATAACGCCTCCGTGAATGTGTCGTATGCGCTGGATGTGTTTGGGGGCAACAAGCGCCAGCTGGAGGGCTTGCAAGCCCTGGTCGACTACAGACAATATCAACTGGAAGCGACGTACCTGGCCCTGACGGCCAACCTGGTGACGACGGCCATCCGCGTGGCGTCCTTGCGCGCCCAGCTGCAGGCCACCGGCGAGATACTCGATGCGCAGCAGAAGCAGCTGGACCTGATCGAACAGCAATTCCAGTTCGGCGCCATCGCTCGCGCCACGGTATTGCTCCAGCGCAACACGGTGGCGCAGACGCGGGCCACCCTGCCGCCGCTGGAAAAAGCCCTGGCCCTGGCGCGTCATCAGCTGTCCGTGTATGCGGGCAGGCTGCCCAGCGAGCCCGGCATGCCCGAGTTCGACCTGGCGTCGCTGCACTTGCCGCGGGACTTGCCCGTCTCCCTGCCGTCGGCCCTCGTGCGCCAGCGCCCCGACATCCGCGCCAGCGAAGCACTGCTGCAGCAGGCCAGCGCGCAGATCGGCGTCGCCACGGCAGCCATGTACCCCCAGTTCACCCTGACGGGCAATGTGGGCGCCCTGGCCACCAGCATTCCCGCGCTGCTGCACGGCGGTTCCTCCGTGTGGGGCGTGGCGGCCGGGCTGGCCCAGCCCATTTTCAATGGCGGCGCGCTGCGCGCGGAGCGGCGTGCGGCTGTCGCCGCCTACGAGGGCGCGGCGGCCGATTACCGCGCCACCGTGCTGGGCGCTTTCCAGAATGTGGCGGACAGCCTGCGCGCGCTCGAGGCCGATGCGGCCGCCTTGCAGCAGCAGGCCGAGGTGGAGGCGCTGGCCCGCGAATCGCTGGCCTTGAGTACGCAGCAATTCAAGCTGGGCGCCATCAGCTACCTGAGCCTGCTGGATGCCCAGCGCACCTATCAGCAGGCCAGGGTGGGCCTGGTACAGGCGCAGGCGGCCCGCCATGCCGACAGCGCCGCGCTGTTCCAGGCGCTGGGCGGCGGCTGGTGGAACCGTCCTGCGCTGGACAATGTTGCCGCCACAACCACCTTGCCGGCGAGGGCGGGCCGGGACTGATTTTTGGACGCCGGAATACACGGGGAGGGCATCCATGACGAAACGCACGAAGCGCATGCTCATCATGCTGGGGGCGGTGGCGCTGTTGATTGCCCTGCTGGCGCTGGGATTTTTCCTGCACATTCGCCAGCTCATGGCCAGTTCGCCCAAGCCCGCGCCGCAGACGGTGTCGGCAACCATCATCCGCAAGGTCGACTGGCAACCGCAGCTGTCCTCCGTAGGCACCCTGGTGGCCGTGCGCGGCGTCGACGTGACGAGCGAAATCGCCGGCCTCGTCAGGTCCATCCATTTCAAGTCCGGCCAGGAAGTGGTGGCAGGGCAACTGTTGCTGCAGCTGAACGCCGACGCCGACCTGGCGCAGCTGCGCGCGCTGGAGGCGGCCGCCGAACTGGCCGCGTCCGTGCTGGCGCGCGACCGCCAGCAATTTGCCGTGCAGGCGATCAGTCAGGCGCAGATCGACAACGACGCGGCCGACCTGAAAAGCAAGCAGGCACTGGCGGCCCAGCAGGCGGCGCTGGTGGCAAAGAAAACCATCCGCGCGCCGTTCGCGGGCAAACTCGGCATCACCACCGTCAATCCGGGCCAGTATTTGAATCCCGGCGACAAGATCGTGACCTTGCAAACCATCGACCCCATCTATGTCGACTTCTATATTCCGCAACAGCAGCTGGGCGGCCTGCAGGTGGGCCAGGTGCTGACGCTGTCCAGCGATGCGCATGCGAACACGGCGTTTGCGGGCAAGGTCAGCGCCATCAGTTCCAAGGTCGACCCCGCCACGCGCAATGTGCAGGTGGAAGCCACGGTGGCCAATCCCCAGCGGCAGTTGCTGCCTGGTATGTTCGCCAACGTCCACGTGGAAGTGGGCGGGAAGAAACAATACCTGACCTTGCCGCAGACGGCCATCACCTATAACCCGTACGGCTCCACCGTCTTCGTCGTGCATCCGGCGCCACCGCCCAAGGCCGGCGCGCCCCCGCCGAAGGCGGGCGACCTGGTGGTGCAGCAAGTGTTCGTGACGACGGGCGAAACGCGGGGCGACCAGGTGGCCGTGCTGACGGGGCTGGCCGAGGGGCAGCGGGTCGTCACCAGCGGGCAGATCAAGCTCAAGAACGGCAGCCCCGTGGTGATCAGCAACGTCGTCGAGCCGCGCAACAATCCGCAGCCCACGCCGCAGGAACATTGAGTCGAGGCGCCGCCATGAATTTCACCGATCTCTTCATCCGCCGGCCCGTGCTGGCCATGGTGGTGAGCCTGCTGCTGGTGGTGCTGGGCTTGCGCTCCCTGTTCAGCCTGCCCATCAACCAGTATCCGAAGACGCAGAATGCCGTGGTGACCATTTCCACCACCTATTACGGCGCCGATGCGCAGACGGTGGCCGGCTTCATCACGCAGCCGCTGGAATCGGCCATCGCCCAGGCGCAGGGCATCGATTACCTGTCTTCGTCGAGCAGCAGCGGCGTGTCGACCATCACGGCCACCTTGCGCCTCAATTACGACGCGAACCGGGCTTTGACGCAAATCAATACCCAGGTCAGTTCCGTGAAGAACCAGCTGCCCGCCCAGGCGCAGACGCCCGTGCTGACGGTGCAGATGGGGCAGACGACGGACGCCATGTACCTGGGGTTTTACAGCAAGACCTTGCCGACGAATAATGTGACGGATTACCTGAGCCGCGTCGTCAAGCCCAAGCTCGACGCCGTCGCCGGCGTGCAGACGGCGGAATTGCTGGGCGCGCGCCTGTTCGCCCTGCGCGCCTGGCTCGATGCGGACAAGATGGCCGCGTTCGGCGTGACGGCGGCCGAGGTGAGTACCGCCCTGGGCAATAACAATTACCTGGCCGCGCTGGGATCGAGCAAGGGCCAGATGGTGACCGTTCCCCTGACGGCAGGCACGGATCTGCATTCGGTCGAGGAGTTCAGGAAACTTGTCGTCAAGCGCAGCGGCGACTCCATCGTGCGGCTGGAAGACCTGGCCACCGTCGTGCTGGGGTCGGAAAACTATGATTTCAATGTCGCCTTCAGCGGCGTGCGCTCCGTCTTCATCGGCATCAAGGTGGCGCCGGAAGCCAATATCCTCGACGTGGCCCAGCGCGTGCGCGCCAGCTTTCCCGATATCCAGTCGCAGCTGCCGGCCGGGCTGACGGGGGAAATCGTGTACGACTCGACTTTCTTCATCAATACGTCCATCAGGGAGGTCATCAAGACCCTGGTCGAGGCGCTGCTGATCGTCACCATTGTCATCTATCTGTTCCTCGGCAGCCTGCGGGCCGTGATCGTGCCCGTGATCGCCATGCCGCTGTCGCTGATCGGCACGTTTACGGCCATGCTGGCGCTCGGCTATTCCATCAATCTGCTGACCTTGCTGGCCATCGTGCTGGCCATCGGCCTGGTGGTCGACGACGCCATCATCGTGGTGGAAAACGTCGACCGCCACATGAAGCAGGGCCAGCCGCCGCTGGAAGCGAGCCTGCTGGCGGCGCGCGAACTGGGCAGCCCCATCCTGGCCATGACGGTGGTGCTCATCGCCGTGTACGTGCCCATCGGCTTCCAGGGCGGCCTGACGGGCGCGCTGTTCACGGAGTTCGCCTTCACCCTGGCCGGCGCCGTGGCCGTGTCGGGCGTGGTGGCCCTGACCCTGTCGCCCATGATGTGTTCGCGCATTTTCCGCCCGGAACAAGACAGCGGCCGCTTCGTGCAAGCCATCGACCGCGTCTTTGGCAAGGTGCATGACAGGTATCAGCGCCTGCTGCACGCGCTGCTCGACACCTGGGTGGTGCTCATCGTCATGGCGGCGCTATTGATGGTGGTGCTGGGGCTGATGTTCAGGATGTCGCAGTCCGAGCTGGCGCCCGAGGAAGACCAGGGCGTCGTGCTGTCGCAGGTGGTGGGCGACCCGACGGCCACGTCGGACCAGATGCAGGTGTATGCCGAGCAAATCTACCAGGTGGCCAAGGCCATGCCCGAATACAGCCAGATGTTCCAGATCACGGGCGTGCCGACGGTCAACTCGGGTTTTGGCGGCATGCTGATGACGCCGTGGGGCGAGCGCGCGCGCAGCGCCCAAGAGGTGCAGCAGGACTTGCAGGCGGGCTGGAACCGGATCGCCGGCGCCCGCGTGGCCGCTTTCCAGTTTCCCGCCTTGCCCGGCTCCTCGGGCTTGCCCGTGCAATTCGTCATCGCCACCACGGAGCCGTTTGAAAACCTCGATGCCATCGCGCAGCAGGTGCTGGAGAAGGCGCGCGCATCGGGCAAGTTCTATTTCATCGACACGGACTTGAAGATTGATAAACCGCAAGCCACCGTCGTGATCGACCGCGACAGCGTGGCCGCGCTGGGCATGACGCAGCAGGATGTGGGGCAGGCGCTGGGCGCGGCTTTGGGCGGCAACTACGTCAATTATTTTTCCATCGCCGGGCGTTCCTACAAGGTGATCCCGCAGGTGCTGCAGGTGGACCGCCTGAATCCGTCGGCCGTGCTGGACTTCCATATCAAGACGCCCGACGGCGCGATGATACCGGCCAGCACCGTCGCGCATATCCAGTACGACGTCGTGCCCGAGTCGATCAACCGCTTCCAGCAACTCAATTCCGTGACGCTTTCCGGCGTGTCCGGCGCCTCGCAGGGCGAGGTGCTGGCCTTCATGCGCGAGACGCTGGCCCAGGTGGCGCCCAGCGGCTACACGGCCGACTATGCGGGCCAGTCGCGCCAGTTCGTGCAGGAGTCGGGCGGTTTTGTCGTCACCATGCTGTTTGCCGTGGTGATCGTCTTCCTGGCGCTGGCGGCGCAGTTCGAGAGCTTCCGCGCCCCCGTCGTGATCCTCGTTTCCGTGCCGCTGGCCCTGTTTGGCGCCACCATGTTCATCTTCCTCGGCTTTGCCTCGATCAACATCTACACGGAGGTGGGCCTGGTGACCCTGATGGGCCTGATCAGCAAGCATGGCATCCTGATCGTGCAAGTGGCCAACCAGTTGCAAAAGACGGGCAAGAGCAAGCGCGAGGCGGTGGAAGAGGCCGCCGCCGTGCGCCTGCGCCCCATCCTGATGACGACGGCGGCCATGGTGTTTGGCGTGCTGCCGCTGGTGATCGCCTCGGGCGCGGGCGCGGCCGGACGCCACGCGATGGGGCTGGTGATTTTTACGGGCTTGTCCATCGGCACCTTGTTTACCCTGTTCGTCGTGCCGGCCATGTATCTGTTCCTGGCGGCCGACCATCAGGCGTTGGGCGCACGGGCCACGGCGAAGGCGGCGCCCGCCCGTTGATGGGCCGTGGCAGGGGGAACTGTTGCGCTGCGAAAAAGAAGGAGCCTTCGTCGCAAGGCTCCTTGCCAGGTATTCCCTGGTAGTCTGATGCCGGCGTTGTGCCGCCTGCCTGTACCGCTTGCCTGTACCTCTTGCCTGTACCTCTTGCCTGTACCTCTTGCCTGTACCTCTTGCCTGTACCGCTTGCCGCCCGTCCCGCCGCTGCGCTGGAGCGGGGCGGCTGGGGCTGCTAGCTGCTGCGTGGCGGTGGCGTCGTCGTTCCGGCTCCAGTCCCGGTCCCGGTTCCGGTTCCCGGCGTGGTGCCGGGCGGGTTGGCCGGCGGCGTCGTCGTGCCGTCGGGGTTGGTGGTGGTGCCCGGCGCCATGGATGGGGTGGCCGGTGCCGTGGTGTCCGGTGTGGTGGTGCCGCCGGTGCCCGAGGTGCCGCTGCCGCCCGTGGCGGGCGTGGTGGCCGGTGCGGCCGCCGGGGCCGTGGTGGTGGATTCGTTGCGCTTGTTGCAGCCGCCCAGCAGCGCGCACACGATGGCGGTGCCGAGGACAAGCTTGCTGGTGCTAGGGGTTGGGGCCGTCATGATTGTTCCTTTCTCGTTGGAAAGCTGTCGTGGGTGGTCATGCCAGGCTGGCTGCCACGGTGCGGGCGGGCCGTCGTGGCAAGGCTGGCATCGCTAGCAAAAATTAGAGTAGGCAGGCGCGCGCAGGTTCACGGGATTTACAAATCAGCGGCCCTCGGCTGGGGGAGCGGCGATCCGCTTTGACATGGCGCAAACGCGCCACGTGAACGGCAGGGAAGGCGCCAGGACAGGGCGTACTGGCAGCGGCCATGCTTATTTCTACAACGAAACCTTGCGTACTGCCGCTTCCCAGTCCACGCCCGATGCGGGCGTGGTGTCGGGTGGCGACGACTCCCTGGCTGATGGCCACGGCCACGTCATGCTCATGCCGTTTTTATGCCGCCAGATTACGCAGCAGGGCGGGAATCTCGGCCGGGATCTCGCGCGCCAGGTAGCCGAGCATGCCGAAGCGCAGGGCCAGCTGTTCGCCCGCCAGCGCATGCAGGGCGATGCCCCAGGCGCACGCCTGCTCCAGCGGCGCGCCGCGCGCCGCCAGGCCCGTGATGATGCCGGCCAAGGTGTCGCCGGAACCCGATATGGCCAGGCCGATATTGCCGCCAGCATGTGTCCAGCTGCTGCCGTCGGGCAGGGCGATGACGGTCAGGGCGCCTTTCAGGGCGACGACGGCATGCCAGCGCCGCGCCGCGTCCACGGCGCAGGCATGCGGGTCGGCCAGCACGGCGTCCTTGGTCACGCCCATCAGCTGGGCCAGCTCGCCCGCGTGCGGCGTCAGCAGCACCGGCTGCGTAAAACGGAAATGCGCGGGCTGGCGCACGACCTGCATGGCGCAGGCGTCAAGAATCAGGCGGCTGCCGGCAAACAGGGGCAGCAGGTGGCGCATCAGCTCGCAGCTGGCGGACGTGTCGCACATGCCCGGCCCGACGAGGACGGCGTCCACCTTGCCGGCCAGCGGCGCCAGCTGGTGGCGCGCTTCGTGGCGGAAGCCGCCCAGCGCCGTTTCGTCCAGGCCGATGACCCGCGCCTCGGGCATGGCGACGGCCACTTGCGCCGCCACCGACGCGCCCGTCGCCAGGGTCAGCTTGCCCGCGCCCGCGCGCAGGGCCGCCGTGGCCGCCAGCACGATGGCGCCCGGCATTTCTTCGGAGCCGGCGACGATCAGCAGATGGCCGCGCACTTCCTTGTCGCCGTCGGGCTGGGGCATGGGCAGCGGCCAGGAGCGCAGCAGGGAGGGCGTGATGGCGGTGGCGTCCATGGATGAGCTCCGAAGGATCAGGATTTCGGCGCGGCCGGCATGTCGGGCTGGGCCGTGACGGGTGTGCCGGCCGCTTCCAGCGGCGCGACGAAGTTGCACAGGTCCAGCTGCAGCTTGCCGTGCCTGCCCAGGGCGGGGTTGAAGGCGTACGAGGTGATGCCGCAGTTGGGCACGTCGGCCGCCTTGTCGATGGCCAGGATGGCGTGCTCGTCGCAGCGCTCGAGCAGGTAGCGGAAGCAGTTGACGATGACCTGGTGGCCGACGATCAGCACCCGTTCGCCCCGGTATTCGCGGGTGATGGTGTCGAGCACGCTGCGCAGGCGCAGGATGACGTCGCACCAGCTTTCGCCGCCCGGCGGGCGGAAGTAAAACTTGCCGACGTGCTGGCGCTGTTCGTACAGTTCCGGGTATTTGCTGGCGATGCCGTGCACGGTCAGGCGGTCGAGGATGCCGAATTCCTTTTCGCGCAGGCGCTCGTCGGCTACCACGGCGCTCAGGCTGTCGGCACCGATGCGCGCCAGTACGGCTTGCGCCGTCTGCCGCGCACGCACGTAGGGCGAATACAGCACGACGGTCGGTTGTTGTTCAGGCGGGAGGGTGGCGAACCAGTCGCCGAGGGCTTGCGCCTGGTGCGCGCCAAGCTCGGAGAGGGGGACATCGACGTCGCGCTCGGCGATGGCGATCAACAGCTGCTTTTCCGCTTCGGCGGCATCGCGCGCCACGTTGCCGGCACTTTGGCCGTGACGCACGATCCAGATTTGCTGCGGCCATTTCTGTTCCATCGCCTTGCGCCTTCCTCCGTATTTATTATTAATAAATATAGACGAAAGCGGCAAGGCGCGGCGCGCAACTCGATGGGCTTTTAGGCGGCGTGTTCCGCTTCGTCCAGGTCCGGCGCGTCGTCGCTGTTGTAGACGGCCAGGTCGGTTTCGCCCATGACCCGGCTGGTGACGGTGCCGGCCGTGATCGAGCCGCTCACGTTCAGGGCCGTGCGGCCCATGTCGATCAGCGGTTCGACGGAAATCAGCAAGCCGGCCAGCGCGACGGGCAAGTCCATCGCCGACAGCACGATCAGGGCGGCAAACGTGGCGCCGCCGCCCACGCCGGCCACGCCGACGGAACCGATGGTGATGATGGCCAGCAGCGGCAGCAGGAAGCTGACGGTGAACGGATCGACGCCGACGGTGGGGGCGATCATGACGGCCAGCATGGCCGGATAGATGCCGGCGCAGCCGTTCTGGCCGATGGTCGAGCCGAACGAGGCGGCGAAGTTGGCGATGCCTTCCGGCGTGCCCAGGCGCTGGGTCTGCGTCTGCACGCTCATCGGGATCGAGCCGGCACTCGTGCGCGACGTAAATGCGAAGGCCAGCACGGGGAAGACTTTCTTGACGAAGCGCAAGGGGTTCAGGCCCACGCCGGCGATGATGGCCAGGTGCACGAGGAACATCAATATCAGCGCGCTGTAGGAGGCGACGACGAAGTTGATCAATTTCAAGATGTCCGTGTAGCTCGACGACGCCACCACTTCAAACATCAGCGCGAACACGCCGTACGGCGTCAGGCGCAGCACCAGGGTGACCATGCGCATGACGATGGCGTGCGCCACTTTCATGAAGTGCTCGAAGGAGGCGAAGATTTCCGGTTTTTTCGCGGCGATGCCCGTGGCCGAGATGCCGATGAAGATCGAGAACACGACGACGGCGATGGTCGACGTCTTGCGCGCGCCCGTCATGTCGAGGAAGGGATTGGTCGGCACGAAGCTGACCAGCAGTTTCGGCAGGGACAGGGCTTTTGCCGTTTCCAGCGAGCCTTGCAGCTGCACGCCGCGCGCCACTTCGGCAGCGCTCGACGTCAGGCCGACGGCCGTCAGGCCGAACAGCTTGGCCATCAAAATGCCGATCGCGGCGGCGATGGCGGTGGTAATGAGCAGGGTGCCGATGGTCAGCGCGCTGATCTTGCCCAGGGAACTCGCATCCTTCAGCTTTAAAATGGCGGAAATGATGGACACCATGATCAGCGGCATGATGATCATCTGCAACAGTTTGACATAGCCGCTGCCGACGATGTCGATGTATTCATTGGTGCCGGCGATGATGGGCGAACCCGCGCCGTACAGCCACTGCACGGCCGCGCCCAGCAGCACGCCCAGGCCCAGGCCCGTGAAGACACGCACGGTGAAGGTTGCGTGCTTGCGTTGCTGGTGGAACATGAAGGCGAAGACGAGCAATGCAACGAGCAGGTTCAGGATGATGTTAATTGCCATGTAGGGGCCTTATCTTGGTTTTATTCGAGACTGCAGAGAGCACTTTACTACAAGTCATTGCTGCCCCAGCCTGGGGCGAAAGGGCAAGCACTGTACAGTACTATGGGGGTGTTTTGCGCAATGCTGCTGCGAATATTACGCTATATGAATATGCTCCACAGGCATAAGCCTTCCGGATGATTGTGAAATTGGCTATTTCGTGCCAGCATGGTTTTCCCGTTTGCTAATATGCGCGCGTTACTTTAATAAGGAAAAAGATGAATGCTTTAACGGAAGTACAAGTGCTCGATGCGGAAGAACGCTTGCGCCTGGCCATGATGGCGTCCGATGTGGCCGTGCTGAACGATTTGCTGGCCGATGAATTGTTGTTTACCAATCACCTGGGTCACTTGCTGAGCAAGCATGCGGACCTGGCCGCGCACGAGCAGCGATTGCTGACGATCACGGACTTGCGTGCCTCCGAGCGCCATGTGCGCATCAACGGCAACGTGGCCGTCGTCTCCGTGCGCATGCAGCTGACGGGCAGTTATCACGACGTGGAAACGCATGGCGACTTCCGTTTTACGCGCGTCTGGGCACAGGATGCGGCCGGCGCGCTGCAAGTGATCGCCGCCCATTCCGGCGTCGTGGCTTGAGGAGCATCATTTAGTGGATCATCGTTCCAAAGGGCAGCTGTTTGAAGCTGTCATCGCCGCCGGCCCGGCCACCCTGGCCGTCACGGCCGGCTATCCCGTGCTGCTGTACAACCTCGTGCGCACCTGGGCGGACGCCCCCGGCGCCAACGCGCTGGCCGCCCTGCTGCTGACGGGCGGCGTGTGGGCCTTGCTGGAATTCTGGCGTATCGCGCTGGCCACGGTGGCGCGCAAGGCGTATGCCTTCAACTGGCGCTTCTGGCTGGCCATCGCCAGCTTTCTTGCCTGCTTCGCGCGTTTCGTACCGGACATGCCGGCCGGATTGATGCTGCTGTTGCTGGTGCTGCCGGCGCTGGCGTGGACGCATTTTATTTTGTTGCAGATCAAGCGGCCGCGCGACCTGTAGGTTTATTCTTCCTCTTCGGCCTCTTCCTTCAGCCAGGCTATCCGCCCATTGCCCGCCTCATGCAGATGGGCCAGCAGGGCGGTGGCCGCCGTTTCGGGCAGGCTGAAGTCGAACAGCACGGCGTCGCCGTGTGCCACGTTCAGCAAGGTGGCGCCGGCGCCGTCGAGTTCGCGGCGCAGCATGCCTTCCATCGCATACGGCACCGTGCAGCGCAGGTTGCGCTGGCGCACGATGGCCGTCTTTTCCGCCTGCAGCAGCGCCTGCGCCACGCTGTCCGTGTAGGCGCGCACGAGGCCGCCCGCGCCGAGCTTGATCCCGCCAAAATAGCGCACGACGGTGGCCAGCACGCCTTCCAGGTCCTGGTGGCGCAGCACGTCGAGCATGGGCCGTCCGGCCGTGCCGCTCGGTTCGCCATCATCGACGGCCGCCGATTGCCCGCCCGCCAGCAGCGCCCAGCACACGTGGCAGGCGCCCGGATGCTGCGCCTTCAAGTCATTGACCACCTGCTGCGCGCTGGCACGGTCCGTCATCGGCTGCACGCAACCGATGAAACGGCTTTTCTTGATGATCAGTTCGCTGTGGACGGGGGCGGCAATGGTAAACGGCATGGCGGGTGCGAAGGCGGGCAAAGCAGCATGATAGAGGAAATGCGCGCCGGGGACGAGCCGTTGGCCGCTTACTCCGTTGCGACGGACACCAGTTCGCGCAGCGCCGCATCGCGCACCTGCACAATGTCGAACAGTCCCAGCGCGTGCAGGGCGGGCAGGGCGTCGACAATGTCGCGCTCGGCGATGGCCTTGTCGTCGCTGCTGCTGGCGTCGTCCAGCCACAGCCGGGCATTGGCGAGGAAAGCGCCCACCGTGCCCTTGCGCACGGTGACGCCCTTGAACTGCCCCTGGTTTTGTTGATCGGCTAATACGTCTTCTGCACGCATGGTGAACTCCTGAAGGTTGGAAAGACTTCACTGTATGATGGCCGGATTGTCTTGCCTGCGTTGTTTATGTCATTCGATACGTCAAATCCGCCAATTTCTCCGGCATCGCCGCTGTTGCTGCGCGCCATGCGCATGGTCCAGCCGCAGGAAAGGGTGACGGGGGCGCACCGCCATGCCAGCGGCCAGCTGTTCGGCGCCATGCGGGGCTTGCTTTCCGTCGCCGCCGACAGCGGCCAGTGGGTGGTGCCGGCCAGTCACTGCGTGTGGGTGCCGCCCCATCACGTCCACGCGCTGCGTTCGCACGGCCCGTTCGCGGGCTGGAGCGTGTATGTGGACGAGGCCAGTTGCGCCGGCTTGCCCGCCGCGCCGTGCGTGATGCGCGTCTCGGGCTTGCTGCGCGAAGCGGTGGGCCGCGCCAGCACCTGGGGCGAGGATGGGTCTGACGCACTGGACGCGCGGCAGGTCCGGGTGGCGGGCGTGATCCTCGACGAGATCGCCGCCGCGCCGCACGAGGCCTTCGGCTTGCCCCTGCCCACGGACCCGCGCCTGCTGCGCGTGGCGCGCGCCGTGCTCGATGACCTGGCCGACGAGCGGGGCGTGGAAGCGCTGGCCGCCTGGGCCGGCGTCTCGCTGCGCACCCTGGCGCGCCGTTTTATCATCGAGACGGGTTTTGCGCCCTCCGCCTGGCGCCAGCGCGCCCGCATCCTGCGCGCCCTGGAACTACTGGCCGCCGGCCAGCCCGTCACGACGATTGCGTTGGACCTGGGCTACGACAACGTCAGCGCCTTCATCGCCATGTTCAAGCGGGTGATGGGGGTGACGCCGGGCAGGTATGGGGATGGCAGTGAATCGGGCAATATCGGTATTGGATAAAGCGCAACTTGCTGTTGATGGAGGCGGCCAAGGCTGAAATCGTGTACGAATGCCGGACCTGGCCCCGGCCCCTGCTATGACCCCAGCCCCTGCTACTTGCGGCATCGTCATGCCCCGGACCGGCCGCATCCCCGTGCCTCCGACGGGCTATCTCGCTTTCCCGGTAATATTTGGCGGCGGATTTTCGAGGCTGTAGGTGGCGAGCAGCCGCACGGTATCGATAATGCTGAGCACCAGCAGGCAGCCGAGTATCGCGAAGATGACTTTGACCGTCTTGCGCAGAGTGCCGCCACGCGCATTGGCGGTGCTGTCGGCAATCATGACGTGGTCTACGGCAGCTCTGCCGCTACCGGCCGTATGCCTGGCTTGCTGCCGTTGCACCGGCATGCCAGTGTAGATATCGAGTCCATTGTTGCGGCGATATGTCTCTACCTTGGCAGCGGCTGAAAATGGATGTTCATGGAGGTTGACCCCTGCCATGCTTTGTTCTCCCAGGCCGGAGCCGTGGATAGTGCTATGCGGGGAGTGGGAATTGCAGGTGGAATCGTTGTCGCTCATGTCGTCATGCCTTTTATCATTGATTGCAAGGGGTGTTGGTGCTCACTTCCGTGCGACAGACCAACCTTTGTCCGTCTTGATGAAGCGCATGCCGCTGACTTGTCCTTCTACTCCTTGAATATCGCACAGGTAGCCGCTCGTATCGGCCTTGCTGCAACCGAGTACCTTGATCTTGGCGACGACTCCCGGTATGTCGACCTGCAGGAAGGAGGGGGTCTGCAAGGTCATCTCCCTGCTCAAGGCGTCGCGTACTTCGCTTTCGCTGGGCGCGCCGCTACAGCCGGCCAGCAGCGTGGCGATGATGAGGGTTGGGACAAGTTTGATCTGCATGATGGGTTCTCCTCGGTTGTGCGAGTCAGCGACTCGATGATGCTGGCCTGCACGTACTGGCGGGCCGGCTCTGGTCTGGCTCATTCTGCTTTGCACAGCCTGACAGGGCCAGGGTTTTGACATAACCAAATCATTACCGTACGCAGCTTGTTGATACGTAAGGGTTTTTTATGCTGTTGCAGGGAGGTGCCGCAGCGTGCTGACGGTGCGTGCAAGGGGGCGGGGCGGGGTGGAATGGGCACGCAAAACAAAAAAGCCAACCGCGAACGGTTGGCTTCTCTGAAGTATTTGGTAGGCCGTGCGGGATTCGAACCTGCGACCAACGGATTAAAAGTCCGCTGCTCTACCAGCTGAGCTAACGACCCAAAAACTTTGACTACTTACTGCGGTAACACTGTGCGGTACGTGCTTGCCACGAAGGCAAGTAAGCGGACTGCAAATTCTTGGTAGGCCGTGCGGGATTCGAACCTGCGACCAACGGATTAAAAGTCCGCTGCTCTACCAGCTGAGCTAACGACCCAAGGGCGGCTATTATGACGGCCAACGGCGGTTTTGGGAAGGGCTGGACGGGGCAAGGATGGAAAAAAGCCTTGCGTGGCCCTCATGCACGGTCTAATATGGGTAGGTAGCCTACCTATTTAACTCATCCCATGCCCACTACCGAAGATCTTCGCATCCCTGAACGCGCGCTGGCGCTGTCCGATGACTTGCGCCTGGCGTTCAAGCGCCTGCTGCGTTCCATGCAGCGCGAAGGGGGCGAGCTGGAGGGCGGCGTATCGATGATGCAGTACATGCTGCTGGCCCTGATCCACGAGCAGCCCGGCATCGGCGTGGCTGCGCTGGCGCGGCTGCAGAATGTGCGCGGACCGACCGTCAGCGCCCAGGTCAAGTCGCTGGAAGAGGCGGGCCTCGTCGAGCGCAGCGCGCCGGATCCGCAGGACCGCCGGCGTTCGGGCCTGCACGTCTCCGCGCACGGCCTGGCCATGCTCGAAACCCTGCGCGCGCGGCGCCGCGATGCGCTGGCGCGGCGCATCGCCCGCCTGACGCCGCAGCAGGTCGATGCGCTGGAAGCGGCCATGCAGCCGCTGCTTGAGATCGCCCAGGCATGAGCGGCCACGATCACGCCGCAGGCGCAGACAAGGACGCCTTCAAACCCGTCACCAGGCGCGAAGTGCGCGCCATCTACCTGGGCCTGATGGCCGTGTTGGGCCTCGGTGCGCTGGACCAGAGCATCGTCGCCACGGCCTTGCCGCGCATCGTCGGCGACCTGGGCGGCATGGCGCATCTGTCGTGGGTGGTCACGGCCTACGTGCTGGCGTCGACGGCCACCATGCCCCTGTACGGCAAGCTGGCCGACCAGTATGGCCGCCGCCCCATGATCTTCACGGCCCTGCTGACCTTTTTGCTCGGTTCCGTGCTGTGCGGGCTGGCGCAGAACATGACGGAACTGATCATCTTCCGCGCCATCCAGGGCCTGGGGGCGGGCGGCTTCATGCCGCTGGCGCAGATCATCATCGGCGACATCGTGCCGCCGGCCGAGCGGGGCAAGCGGCAGGGCATGGTGCCCATCGTGTTTGCCGTCACCAGCGTGCTGGGCCCCGTGCTGGGCGGCGTCATTACGGACGCCTTGTCGTGGCACTGGATTTTCTATGTCAACCTGCCCGTGGGCATTGTGGCCTTTTATATCATCGCGCGCGCCATGCGCAAGCCGGCGCGCACGCATGCGCACAAGATCGATTACCTGGGGTCTGCGCTGCTGACGGGCGCCGTCACGGCGGCGCTGCTGGTGCTGGCGCTGGGCGGCACCGAGTGGCCGTGGGACTCTCTCGCCATCAAGGTGTGCGGCGGCGTTGCCCTGCTGCTCGGTATCTGGCTGGCGTTTCACGTGGGCAGGGTGGACGAACCCGTGCTGCCGCCCGATTTGTTCGAAAACCGCACCTTCAATATCGCCAGCCTGGTGATGGCCGTGACGTTCATGGGCCTGATGGGCGCCAGCGTCTTCTTCCCCCTGTTCTTCCAGCTGGTGATGGGCACCACTCCGGCGCAATCGGGCGTGATGACGGTGGCCATGATGGTGGGGCTGGTGGCGTCGTCGATGTTCAACGGCCGCGTGCTGTCGCGCTCGGGCAAGTACAAGATGGTGCAGGTGGCGGGGCTGGCCGTGGCGCTGCTGGCGTTTGCCGTGCTGGCCTGGGCCATGGAAACGTCGCGCGGCTACTGGATCATCGAGCCGGCCATCTTCTTCCTCGGCGCGGGATTGGGATTGGTGATGCCGAACATGACGATCGCCGTGCAAAATGCCTTGCCCCTGGCGCGCCGGGGCGTGGGCACGGCCATGCTGGCCTTTTTCCGTTCGCTGGGCGGCTTGCTGGGCGTGACGGCGTCCGGCGCCATCCTCGCGCACCAGCTGCACAAACATGGCGTGGAAGCCGTGTCGGCGCTCGGTGCGCATGCCGCGGCGCAGACGGTGGAAGTGTACCGCCATGCGATCGCCAGCGTGTTTGGCGCCGGCGCCGTGCTGCTGCTGGTGGGACTGGTCTTCCTGCTGTTCCTGCCGGAACTGCCCCTGGAAGGGCATCCGGCAACGGTGAAGGACGATCAGTAGCGTTCCAGCCAGTGCGCGTACGGCGCCGGCAGGGTCCACGAGGCGCGCTCTACGCCGAGTTCCTTGGCGGCAAAATATGCCCAGTGGGGATTGGCCAGGTGCGCCTTGCCGACCATCACCACGTCCAGCTGTTCTTCCTTGACAACGCGCTCGGCGATGGCCGGCGTGCCGAAGCCCCAGGCGGACGAGACGGGTACGCCCGCTTCGCGGCGGACTCTTTCGGCAATCGGTCCCATGAAGGCCGGGCCCCACGGAATCGACACGTCGGGAATGGTAAAGCCCATGCTGACGCTGATCATGTCCATGCCCGCATCCTTGAACTGGCGCACGAGGCCGATGGATTCGAGCAGGGTTTGCTCGTCGCGGCCGTCAAATTCCAGCACGCCGAAGCGGATCGTCAGCGGCAGGTGCTCGGGCCACACTTCACGCACGGCTTTCAATGTTTCCAGCAGGAAGCGGCTGCGGTTTTCCACGCTGCCGCCATAGATATCGTCGCGCTGGTTCGCGTGGGCGGAAAAGAAGCTTTGCGCCAGGTAGCCGTGGGCGAAGTGCAATTCCAGCCATTCGAAGCCCACTTCGCGGGCGCGGATGGCCGCATCGACGAAGTTCTGTTTCACGCGGGCAATATCGTCGAGGTCCATGGCGCGCGGTACCTTGCCCAGGCCGCCGCCGAAGGCGATGGCGGACGGGGCGATGGTTTGCCAGCCGCGCGCGTCGCCTTCAGCGATATGGTCGTCGCCCTCCCATGGACGGTTGGCGCTGGCCTTGCGGCCCGCGTGGGCGATCTGGATGCCGGGCACGGAGCCGGCCGCCTTGATGGCCTTTACCACCGGCACGAAGGCTTGCGCCAGATCATCGTTCCAGATGCCCGTGCAGCCGGGCGTGATGCGCCCTTCCGGTGCCACGGCCGTCGCTTCGACGATCACCAGCCCGGCGCCGCCACGGGCCATGCCTGCGTAATGGGACAGATGCCAGTCGTTGGCCACGCCATCGACGGCCATGTACTGGCACATGGGCGGCACGGCGATGCGGTTGCGCAGGGTGACATTTTTGAGGGTGTAGGGCTGGAAGAGGGCGGACATGGTGGCCTTTATATTTGTTGGTAGAAAAGTTGAGGAATGCTGATTCGGTAGTTCGTAAATATTCGAAGAATGGAATTAGTATAGCGCATGCTGTATGATTCTGCTCATGCGTCCACACAAACATCCCCCCGCCAGCGAATTCGTGCTCGAACGCGTACTGTACGCCCTGAGCGATTCGATCCGCCTCGACATCGTGCGCCACCTGGCCAGAGTCGACGCGGCCGCCTGTGGCGACCTCGACGGCGGGCGGCCGAAATCGACCGTCTCCCACCATTTCAAGGTCTTGCGCGAAGCGGGCCTCGTCCATACGGAAAATGCGGGCACGACGCACATGAACACCCTGCGCCGCACCGATATCGAGAGCCGTTTTCCCGGCTTGCTCGACGCCATCCTGGCGCAGCAGCCATTGGCGCCCGGGCAGCCGGAGGCGGAAAAGCCGGCAGCTTAGCCGCCTGCCGTGCCCCGCCATTTGCCAGGCTCGGCTATCATGTCGGCCGGTCGGCAAAATCATCAGCAATGCGCTTGCCTGGGATTGAGTTGTTGAAAAGTGGTAATGTGGCAAGGGTTGTGCATGAAGGTAGTGGCAGGAATCGAGGCGGGCCAGGCGGCCCGCGTGCAGTTTGGCTGGATCAATGGTTTGAAGGCGGGTGCGGCGCAGTTGATCGTGTTGCATCACCTGGCGTTTTACGGCCCCATGTCCGATTACGTTCAGCCGCTGTGGCCCGCGTTGCTGGACTGGCTGGGCGGCAACGCGCGCATCGCCGTGCAAGTGTTTCTCGTCATCGGCGGCTTTCTCGTCGCCAAATCCCTCTCGCCCGCCGGCCAGCCCGGCATTGCCGCCCCGCTGCAGGCGATCTGGCGCCGCTATGCCAAACTGGCGCCGCCTTTCCTGGCGGCGACCCTGCTCGCGGCCGTGCTGACGCCCGTGGCCGGCATCTGGATGCAGCACGATTCCATGTCGGCCGCCGTCACCCTGGGCCAGCTGAGCGCCCATGCCTTGCTGCTGCATGGCGTGCTGGGCTATGAATCGCTGTCGGCCGGCGCCTGGTACGTGGCCATCGATTTCCAGCTGTACCTGCTGACGGTATCGCTGCTGTGGCTGGGCGGCCGCCTGGCGGGCCGGCGGCGCGGACACTGGCTGATGCCGCTGGCCGTCACCGTGGGCATCGCCTTTTCCATGCTGTACTTCAATCTCGACGCGGACTGGGATAACTGGGCGCCGTATTTCTTCGGCAGCTATGGCCTTGGCATGCTGGCCTGGTGGGCCAGCGACCCGGCCCGCAAACCGGGTGCCATGGCCGCGCTCATGGCCATGGCCGCCGTGCCCGTCCTGCTGGCCCTGGCCATCGACTACCGCAGCCGCATCGCGCTGGCCCTGCTCGTCGCCTGCGCGCTGTTCCTGTTCGGCCGCGCCCGCACGCCTGCGCAGGGCGGCGCGTGGAACATCATCAATGCCCTGGGGCGCATCTCGTATGCCGTCTTCCTCGTACACTTTCCCGTCAGCCTGCTGGTGAATGCCTTGTTTATCACCTATGTGCCGCTCGAACCGGAGTGGCAGGCGCTGGGCATGCTGACGGCCTGGGGCGCCAGCCTGGCGGCCGGCGCCGCGTTTCACCGCTGGGTGGAGGTGCCGCTGGGGCGGGTGATGGGGAGCGTGCTGGCGCATCTGGCCGGAAGGCCGGCGCTGGCGTCGCGTTAACGACTGGTTTTCGATATGTGGGGAGGGGACTCAGGGATAGAGTTGCCGTGTATGCATGACGGCAAGAATTTCTATTGCGCTTGCTTCAGCGCGATATACGACGACATAGTTTGGGTGGGCAACCAGTTCGCGCGTTCCTGAAACTCTTCCAGGTCGGTATAACTGAGGGTGATGGGGAAGTTGGGAGATGGCGTGGTCGATGTCGTTGTAAAGCTGCAGCGCTGCTGGCTGGCTGCGCTGCGCGATGTACGTGAGGATCGCGGTCAAATCTTCCTGCGCTTCAGCCTTCCATAGAATCGGCAGCATGGTCATCAGGCTGGGCTGCGACGATTTTTTTCAGTTGCGCCATGACAGTGTCATGTGGGCGGGCAGGGCGGTCATCATTTAGCGACGCCAATACCTTGGCGCGAAACCAGTGGTCATAGGTTTCGGCGGCTTCCGCTGTCTCAAATGCGGACGTGATCGAGGATAGGGGGCCGTTCATGATTTTCTGATTATACGACAGTTCAACAGGGGCGCCTCGCAGGTGGCAGGGTATTTGATTTGCATCAGCGATCGCATCCCGCGCAGGCGATGCCGTTGAAAACAAAAAAGCCAACCGCGAACGGTTGGCTTCTTCATAGTATTTGGTAGGCCGTGCGGGATTCGAACCTGCGACCAACGGATTAAAAGTCCGCTGCTCTACCAGCTGAGCTAACGACCCAAAAACTTTTTACAACAACTTCGGTAACACTGTGCCGTAAAAAAATGCTTGCTATAACAACTCGCAAGCAGATCAGTACTGCGTATTCGTGGTAGGCCGTGCGGGATTCGAACCTGCGACCAACGGATTAAAAGTCCGCTGCTCTACCAGCTGAGCTAACGACCCGAAGAAGAAAGATTATAGGGGGTGCCCGGGATTCTGTCAAACCTAACGGGCAACTTTTTCCCCGCTCTTACTTTTTACCGGCCCGTTCCTTGGCCGTCTGGGCGGCGCTGGACTCCGGATAGCGCGAGATCAGCGCGTTGTAGGTCTTGGTGGCGTTGGCCTTGTCTTTCAGCTCCGTGTAGCAGCTGGCGATGTTGAGCATGGCGTCGGGCGCCTTCGGGCTGTCCGGGTAGTTCTTCACGACGGCTTGCTGGGCGCTGATGGCGCTCTTGCAGTCGCGCTGGGCGTAATAGGCGTTGCCCAGCCAGTATTGCGCGTTGGCCGCGTAGGCCGATTCCGGGTAGCGCTTGACGAAGGCGTCCAGGGCCGTCACGGCGCCCTTGTAGTCGCCCGACTTGAACAGGCCAAAGGCGGACTCGTACGTGCTTTGTTCGGACACGCCGACGGCCGCTTCCTGGCCGTCGATGGTGACTTGCCGCGGTTCGAGCTTGCGCAGGCGCGCGTCGAGGTCGGCGTAGAAATCCTTCTGGCGCTTTTGCGCGTTGGCCAGGTCGTTGCCCAGCACTTCGATCTGGCCGCGCAGGCGGGCGATCTCCTGCATGGTCTGGTCGTGCTGGTTGATCAGGCTCAAGGTGCTGGTCTTGTCCGCCTTGGTATCGATGCGGCTGTTCACGTCGCGCGCCAGTGCGTCGACCTTCGAGCGCAGTTCCAGGATGGCCTTGCGGGCTTCGTCGTCGTCGAACAGGGCTGCGTTGGCGTGCAGGGGCAGATAGGCAAATGCGGCCATCAGGGCGGCGGCGACGCCGGCTTTCGAGAATGTCATCATGAGTCGGGCTTTCAAAGGTTACGCAAGCATGCAAACGGGGCGCCGGGCGGTGTATCACCGCGCTGCGCCCCATTATTATGCCTATGACTGGCCAGTTAGGTAAGCGTCAATGCTGCCGCGCTCACCTGTACACATCAATAAACGATGTCAGCGCGGCGGTTTTCTGCCCATGCTGCTTCGTTGCTGCCTTGTGCCTTAGGCTTTTCTTTGCCCAGCGACACGGCTTCCATCTGGCCTTCAGGCACGCCCAGGGCGGCCATCGACTTGCGCACGGCTTCGGCACGTTTCTGGCCCAGGGCCAGGTTGTACTCGGCGCCGCCGCGTTCATCGGTGTTACCTTGGATCAGGATCTTGCGCGATGGGGTTTTTACCAGGTAAGCAGCGTGGTTTTGCACGACTGGCGTTTCCGATTCACGCACGACGTACTTGTCGAAGTCGAAGTAGATGCTGCGGTTGGCCAGCACGCCTTTTGGATCGTCCAGTGGATCGACCGATGCGGTCGTCACTGGCTGAACTTGACGGGTGTCAACTGGTGCGGCGACTTTCTCAGGAGCGCGCTCGACAACTGGGGTTTCTGCCAGTTTCACAGGGGTGCTGCAAGCCGACAACAGTGCGGCGGTAGCGGCGATGAAAGCCAAACTTTTAAAGTTACTCATTTTTATTCTCCGGGTCATGGTTAAGGTAAAACGTACTGCATTACTTCATGAAAGGACCCCAGGTGGGCTCCTTGATATTGCCAGCTTGCGTAGTCAAACGCTGTTTGACGCGTCCATCCACCGATACCACTGCCAGCGACTTGCGTCGTCCGGATTCGGTCGCGTACATGATATATTTCCCGTTGGGCGAAAAGCTCGGTGATTCGTCGTTGGCGGTGTCCGACAGGCGCAGTTCCTGGCCACTAGCCAGGTCGAGCGCGTAGAGCTGGAAATTGCCGTCGCGACGGGAAATATAAGCGAGTGTCTTCCCGTCGGACGAAATCCGCGGGCTGATGTTGTAGGAGCCGCCAAACGTCACGCGCTTGGCTTCGCCGCCGCTGACCGACATGCGGTAGATTTGTGGTCCGCCGCTGCGATCGCTGGTGAAGTAAATGCTTTGGCCATCGGCCGAGAATTGGGGTTCCGTATCGATGCCGCTGCTGTTGCTGACGCGGCGCAAGCCGCTGCCGTCGGCATTGACGGTGTAGACCTGGGTATGGCCGTCGCGCGACAGGGCCACGGCCAGGCGCGAGCCGTCCGGGCTCCAGCTGGGCGCCGAGTTGCTGCCTTTTTCGTTCGACACGATGGTGCGCTGGCGCGTCACCAGGTTTTGCACGTAAACGATGGGTTTTTTCTTTTCAAAGGAAACATATGCCACCTTGGTGCCGTCCGGCGACCAGGCTGGCGAAATGATCGGTTCGTTCGAGCGCAGCGCGACCTGGATGCCTTCGCCATCGGCGTCGGCCACTTCCAGCCGGTATTCGCGGCCCGATTGCGTGACGTAGGCGATGCGCGTGGCGAACGCGCCTTTGACGCCGGTCAACTTCTCATAGATGTCGTCGGCGATCTTGTGCGCCAGCAGGCGGTTGAACTGCGGCGCGGCTGCATTGTTCATGCCGGAGATCTGCGCGCCCTTGATGGTGTCGAACAGCTTGTAGCGCACGTCCAGGCGGCCATCGGCCATGCTTTGCACGCTGCCGGCCGCCAGCGCGTCGGCGCCGCGCGACTTCCACTGCTCGTAGCTGACGGGCGCCGTTTCCGCCACGGGCGCATCGGCGTCGATCAGCTTGAACACGCCGCTGCGCGCCAGGTCGGCCTTGATGATGCCGGATAACGATTGCGGTGCCGCCGATTCATTGGCAAAGGTGGCGACGGCCACCGGGATCTGGTTGCTGCCGATCCCCGTAATTTCCACGCGCAATTGCGCCTGGGCGCCGGCCGCGCCCAGCATCAGGCCGGCGCAGAGCACAACGTAGCTCATTTTTTTCATGGTCATCATTTAGGCAAATCCTTCATCTCGAATATGAGTTCAATCTCGCGCTCCACGGTGCCGTCTTTCTTCTTCGGCAGTGGCGACGATTTGTTAATGGCGTTTTCCACCGAGCTGTCATACGCCGGCAGGCCGCTACTTTTTATCTTTCGGACCGAAATAATTTCCCCAGTTGGCAGTTGCTCGATCTTGAACACGGCGCGCGGGTTGCCCGGCACGTCCGTGCTACCGCTGTACGCGATATTGCTCTTGATCTTGCTCGTCAGGGCAGCGACATAGCCGCTGTCCTTGCGTGGCGCGGTCGCTTTCGCGGCCGTGCCCGTCGTGCCATTGCCTGCCTGCGCCATCATGCGCTTCATGTCATCGGCACGCAATTTGTCGGCTGCCGCCTTTTCCGCCGCCGCTTTTTTGGCCTTGGCGGCTTTTTCTGCTGCAGCTTTCTTCTCAGCCAATTCTTTCTCGGCTTTTTCTTGCGCTTTCTCTTTTTCTTTTTCGAGCTTGGCTTTCTCCAGCTTGTCGGCCTTTTCTTTTTCCAGCTTTTCAGCCTTGTCTTTTTCTTTCTGCTTCTGTTTTTCCAGTTCGCGCTTTTCTTCCTCGCGTTCCTTCTGTTCCTGCTTGCGGCGCTCTTCCGCTGCCGCTTTCTCTTTTTCTTCCTTCAGCTTGGCCTTCTTGCGTTCCAGGGCGATTTCCGCCTCGCGCAGATCGACCTTCGGCTCGGGCGCGGCCACCGGCGGTGGCGGCGGCGGGGCAGGGCGCTCCACTTCCGGCTCGGGCGGCGGCGGCGGTGTCGGCTCCGGTTCCGTCGCCACTTCAGGCGGCGGCGCGGCCGTCTGCACTTTCATGTCCCACACTTCCGCTTCGACGGCGACAGGCTCGGTACTTTGCCAGTGTACGCCCACCCACAGGAAAAACAGCAGGCCAAGGTGCATCGCCAGCGCCAGGCCCAGCGAGGGCCAGCGGCTGCGTTCGCGCGGCACGCTGTAGGGCTTGCCGAGTACATGGTCGATTGGTTTGGTCTGCAAAGTCTAGTCTATCTAAAAACGGTCAAGTCTGGAAACAGGGTGCTGCGCTTACTTGGTGGCCAGGCCGACGCGGGTAATGCCCATCTTTTTCGCTTCCGAGATGAGCTGGATCACGTCGTCATACTTGCTTTCCTTGTCGCCCGCGATCATCACGGGATAGTCGGGATTGCTTTCATGCAAGCCGCGCAGCTTGCGCAGCAGGGCGTCGCGGTTCGGTTCCGTTTCCGGCGCCAGCTGTTCCTTGCCGATCACGCTGATCGACAGCGAACCATTTGGTTTCAGCACGATCTGGATATAGTCATCGGGCGGTTTCGCCGACTTTTCCGCGTTGGGCAGGTTCACCACGCTGGGATTGTTGGACGACGGCATCACCATGAAAATGATCAGCAGCACCAGCATCACGTCGATATACGGCACGACGTTGATCTCGGACTTGAACTTGCGGCCGCGGCCGCCGCGCATGCCGCCGCTATTGAAGGAGGAACCCATGGACCTTGCCCCCTCTTAGCGCGACTGGCGCTGCAGGATGTTGGAAAATTCCTCGACGAAGCTCTCGAAGCGGATCGCCAGGCGGTCGATGTCGTGCGAAAAACGGTTGTAGGCGACGACGGCGGGAATGGCTGCGAACAGGCCGATGGCCGTGGCGATCAGCGCTTCGGCAATGCCGGGCGCGACGGCGGCCAGGGTGGCTTGCTGCACGTTGGCCAGGCCGCGGAAGGCGTTCATGATGCCCCAGACGGTACCGAGCAGGCCGATGTAGGGCGAGACGGAGCCGACGGAAGCGAGGAAGGCCAGGTGCGATTCGAGCGCGTCCATTTCACGCTGGAAGGCGGCGCGCATGGCGCGGCGGGCGCCGTCGAGCACGGCGCCGACGTCGAGCGCTTCGCGCGAACCGTAGGAAGCCTTGCCCTTGATGAATTCGCCCATGCCGGCATCAAAGATGCGGGCCAGCGCGCCGCTCTGGTCGCGGTTGCCGCTGGCGTTCTGGTGCAGCGCATGCAGGTTGCCGCCGGCCCAGAAGCTGCGTTCGAATTCGATGGTCTGCTTGCGCGCCTGGCGCACGGCAAACATCTTGCGGAAAATATAGGTCCAGCTGGTCAGGGAAATCAGCAGCAGCAGGGCCATGATCAGTTGCACGATCAAATGGGCATTGGTGATGAGCGCGAGGAAAGAAAGATCTTGTGTAACGTTCATTGGCTGGCAGTCTGTTGTGTGAATTATCCGGGGTGGCGGGTGGGGCTCAGGCGGCGCGCATGCGGGCCGCGACGGCATCGGGCACGGCGCGCGGGCGCATGCTTGAGTCGACGCAGCCGATCTTGACGCGTGCCGTGTTGAGCAGGACGTCGCCGCACCAGGCTTGTTGCAGGAAAACAATGGAGGCGCGCCCCATTTTCTCTATGCTTAATGTCAATCTTACCGTGTCATCGAGCCTGGCGGGCGCATGATAGTCGGCGTTGACGCTTTTGACAACGAACATCGCGTCATGCTGCTCAAGCAATTGCTGCTGGCCCACGTCGATGGCGCGCAGCCATTCGGTACGCGCGCGTTCGAAGAATTTCAGGTAATTTGCGTAATAGACGATGCCGCCGGCGTCGGTGTCTTCATAGTAGACACGTACGTTCCAGGTAAAGACTGAAGGCATGTTTATTGCGCCAGTAGTGAGATTGAGCAACATTTTACGCGATTTTTCTTCTTGTGACTTGAGGCGCTTGCTGGAATGCCATGCAAAAGCAGCATGCAAGTTGCACTGCAGCATTGTAAAACGGAGGGCTGCAATGGCAAGCCCCGTAACATACGCTTACATGCCGCCGCCAGGTTTAAGGCCAGCTTAAGAGTCGCCGCCATGCCCCGCAGTCGCCTGCGGCTGCGCCCGGGCTGCGGCGGCGCGCGGCGATTATAGCCGCACGGTTGCATTCCTTGCTCAATTTGGGCACTTAACTTACAATTTGATTTCCATTACGTCTCACGTGACTGGCGAAAAGTCGGGGCGATCTCCACCAGGTGGCGGTCGGCCAAGCGGCGAAAGGTGGACACCCACCGGGAAACGTGAGATTTCATCAGCCGTTCGCCTGGGCAGCCCCTATGGAAATGCACGAAGAGGCTGCCTGTCCAGTGTTGTTATTCAGTTAACGCCGGCTCCCCTCATTCGATCCAACCTGCCAGTACAAGAACCCTCATACTTGGAGTTTTTACATGTTTGCAAAAGATCACAACCTCGCCAACGTCGATCCTGAATTGTTCGCCGTCATTCAAAAAGAAAACGTGCGCCAGCACGATCACATCGAACTGATCGCGTCGGAGAACTACACCTCGCCAGCCGTAATGGAAGCGCAAGGCTCGCAGCTGACGAACAAGTATGCCGAAGGCTACCCGGGCAAGCGCTACTACGGCGGCTGCGAGTACGTCGACGTGGCCGAGCAACTGGCCATCGACCGCGTCAAGCAGCTGTTCGGCGCCGAATGCGCGAACGTGCAGCCGAACTCGGGCTCGCAGGCGAACCAGGGCGTGTTCTTCGCCATGCTGAAGCCGGGCGACCTGATCATGGGCATGTCGCTGGCCGAAGGCGGCCACCTGACCCACGGCATGCCGCTGAACATGTCCGGCAAATGGTTTGACGTCGTATCGTATGGCCTGACGGCGGAAGAAGACATCGACTACGAGGCAATGGAACGCCTGGCCCGCGAGCGCAAGCCAAAACTGATCATCGCCGGCGCGTCCGCTTTCTCGAAAAAGATCGACTTCGAACGTTTCAGCAAGATCGCCAAGGAAGTTGGCGCTTACTTCATGGTCGACATGGCCCACTACGCGGGCCTGATCGCCGCCGGCCTGTACCCGAACCCGGTGCCGTTCGCCGACTTCGTCACCTCGACCACGCACAAATCGTTGCGCGGCCCGCGCGGCGGCATCATCCTGATGAAGGCCGAACACGAAAAAGCCATCAACTCGGCCATCTTCCCCGGCATCCAGGGCGGCCCGCTGATGCACGTGATCGCCGGCAAGGCCGTTGCCTTCAAGGAAGCGCTGAGCCCTGAATTCGTCGAATACCAGAAGCAAGTGATCAAGAACGCCGACGTGCTGGCGAAGACCCTGATCAAGCGCGGCCTGCGCATCGTGTCCGGCGGCACCGAGTCGCACGTCATGCTGGTCGACCTGCGCGCCAAGAACCTGACGGGCAAGGAAGCCGAAGCCATCCTCGGTTCCGCGCACATCACCTGCAACAAGAACGGCATCCCGAACGACCCGCAAAAACCGTTCGTCACCTCGGGCATCCGCCTGGGCAGCCCGGCGATGACGACGCGCGGCTTCAAGGAAGCGCAAGCGGAAGAAGTGGGCAACCTGATCGCCGACGTGCTGGACAATCCGCATGACGCCGCCACCATCGAGCGCGTCAAAGCGGCCGTGAAAGTGCTGGCCGACGCGCACCCTGTGTACGCCTCATAATTATTTGTCCAGAATGTGTCATACGGAGTAAGATTCTGTATGACACATTCCTTCGTGCCCCAGGGCGCCCGGAGTGATTCGGGCGCCCTTTGTACAAGGGCGGCGATTTCCCGTAATTATTACTATAAAGTTGTAGCCAGCCCATGAAATGTCCATTTTGCCAGCACGGCGACACCCAGGTTCTCGATACGCGCGTATCGGAGGAAGGGGATGCCATTCGGCGGCGGCGCCGCTGCAGCAAATGCGACAAGCGTTTCACCACCTACGAGCGCATTGAACTTATCATGCCGGCCGTCGTCAAAAAGAATGGCAGCCGGACGGAGTTCGCTGCGGATAAGTTGCGCGGCAGTTTGATGCTGGCCTTGCGCAAGCGTCCCGTCGCGGCCGCCTCTGTGGATACGGCCATCGCGTCCATCCAGGAAAAACTGCTGACCAGTGGCTTGCGCGAAGTCGATTCCGGCTATATCGGCGAACTCGTCATGCAGGAGCTCAAGCGTCTGGACAAGATCGCCTACATCCGCTTCGCGTCCGTCTACAAGAATTTCGAAGACCTGGCCGAATTCCAGGATGCCATCGCCGAAGTGGGACAGGCGCGCAAGCCCTGACGTTCACGTTGTCGACACCGGGGCCGCTCCCGCGCCCCGTGTTCACCATGCCAGCGTTCGCCTGGCAAGCGGCCTGATCAATTCAGGCGCATTTTGTTTCCCTGCTTTTTGCTGATTTTTCGCCTATCGCCGCGACGTTTGCGCTGCCTCATGCCTGAGTTCCTGCGCGCGCTTATCGTGTAGCTGGGCCGTGCCTGCGTGCGGCTCCAGTCCCCGTTGCATTCTTGCCGCAGGAGTCAACCATGCAAGGCGTCGCGCGCGTTTCCGTGGATGGCAGCAGCCTCGTCGAGGTGCTGGTGTCGCTGCTGCTGTTGGCGCTGGGCCTGCTGGGCGCCAGCATCCTGCAGCTCAGTTCCCTGCGCGCGCGCCACGAGTCGGCGCTGTTGTCGGCGGGCGCGCAGCTGGCCGCCGGCATGGCCGAACGCATGCGGGCGAACAGCGTGCTCATGAACGGCCCCGATGGGGGCAATCCCTACCTGAACGTGGACTATGCGGCGGCGGACGGCGGCGCGCCCGAGGCTGGCGGCGCGCCCGACTGCTACGGCGCCTGCGATGCGGCGCAGCTGGCGCAATTCGATATCGCCGAGTGGCAACAGCAGCTGCAATCGGCCTTGCCCGGCGCGCGCCTGCGCATCTGCCGCGACCTTGCCGCCTGGGATCCCGGCGCCGAAGGCTTGCACTGGGCGTGCAGCGGCGGCAAGGGCGCGCCCGTCGTCATCAAGCTGGGCTGGCGCACCCGCCTGCCCGGTGGTTCTCCCGCCGTCGATGCGGCAAGCGAGTCGCTGCCCAGGCTGGCGTTCCAGCTGGGCGGAGGCGGCGCATGAACGGCCTGCGTGTCCACCGGCGCCGGCAGCGCGGCTTGAGCCTCGTCGAATTGCTGGTGGCCCTGTCGCTGGGCGCGCTGCTGATGTTGGCCGCCAGTACCGTGCTGCTGGCTGCCAGCGGCAGCTATGGCGACCAGTCCGCCAGCGCGCGCCTGGACGACAATGGCCGCTATGCGCTCGACGCCATCGCCCGCGCCGTGCGCCAGACGGCCTATGTGAACTGGGACAGCAGCGCGGCGCCCGTCGCCCATGCCGATCACGACAGCGCGAATATCGCCGGGCTCGACGCGCGCAGCCTGGGCAAGAACAGCGAAGGCATCAGCGAGGCGCTGCCCGGCGCCCTGCACGGCAGCGACGTGCTGGCCCTGCGCTATTACGGCGCAGGCAAGGACGGGGGCGGCGACGGTTCCGTGCTCAATTGCGCCGGCTTCGGCGTGGGCGCCGCGCAAACGCAGGCGCAGCGGGGCTGGAGCATTTTCTACGTGGCGCAGGGCGCCGATGGCGAAGGCGAACTGCGCTGCAAGTACCGTGGCGCGAACGGCTGGGGCGCCGATGCCGTCATCCGCGGCGTCGACGGCTTCCAGGTGCTGTATGGCCTCGACACGGATACGCCGCCCGACGGTGTGGCGAACCGCTATGTCAACGCCAGCGCACTCGACGCCTGCGATGCGGCGCTGGTGCTGGAAGGCGCGGACGCGGCCGCGCGCCAGCGCGATTTGCACCGGCGCACGCACTGGAAGCGCGTGGCCAGCGTGCGCGTGGCGCTGTTGCTGCATGGCGAGGCGGGCCAGGCGGACGCGATGGCGGAACTGGGGCCGGCGCAGTTCGACCTGTTCGGCAAGGCGTATGCCGAGGCGCATGGGGCCGGTGACGCGGGCGTGCGTATCGCGCGCGCGTCCTTGCCTGCGGCAACGCGCTCCAGGCAGCGGCAACTGGTGCAGGCGAGCATCATGCTGCGCAACGGGCCGGTGTAAGGGGGGGGGCAGGACGATGGCGCGCTGCCGCTTGCCGCGTGCGCGCCGCCGTGGCGCCACCCTCGTGTATGTGCTGTGCCTGCTCGTGATCATCTTGCTGCTGGGTATATCGGCGGCGCAGATGGCCTTGCAGGGCGAACAATCGGCACGCGGCGAGCGCGACCGGCAGATCGCATTTCAGGCGGCGGAGGAGGCATTGGTGGATGCGCAGAACGATATCGAAGGCTTGCCCGGCGCGCCGGGCCGCAGCAGCCTCTTTGCGCCGGGCAGTGCGGCAGGATTCGCGGACGGCTGCGGCGAGGCGGGCGCACTGGGCCTGTGCCTGCCCGCGCCTCCAGACGGGCAGGCGCTCTGGTTGAGCGCGGACCTCGATGGCGCCGAAGCGGGCAGCCGCGCCGTGCCTTACGGCCGGTTTACGGGCGCCGTCATGCAGACGGGGCAGGGTTTCCTGCCGTCGCGCCGGCCCCGCTACCTGATCGAATTGCTGCCGTTTCACCAGCCCGGCACGGAGGCGGGTGCGGCAGCCGGCGGCCTGACCACGGCAAGCTATGTGTACCGCATCACGGCCATCGGTTTTGGCGCGCAGGAAAGTACGCAAGTCGTGCTGCAGACTTATTACCGCAAGCAGGCGGCGGGAGCGGGGCCATGAAGGTTTTTCCATTCGCTGGGCGGCGCGGCGGCTGGGCGTGGCTGCTGCTGGTGGCAGGCCTGGCCAGCCTGGTTTGTGGGGCGTGCCCCGCCGCCGTCCCCGCCGTGGTACTGGCGCGTGCCGACGCGGGCTTGCACGGCGCGCGCGTGCCGCCGAACCTGCTGCTCAACCTGTCACTCACGCATGCGGCGGCCGCTGCCGCGCATGGCGGCGACTATGCGCCGCAGCGCGAGTACGCCGGCTATTTCCATGCAGGCATGTGCTACAGCTACCCCTACCGCAGCGTGGATGGCGCCATGCTGCCGGACTTGCGCGTAGCGACCGCTTACTTCTCCGTGCTGAAGCCGTCCGATGCGCTGCACGGCTGCGGCGGCGATAGTTTTAGCGGCAACTTTCTGAACTGGGCCAGCGCCAGCATGCTCGACATCGTCCGCTACGCGCTGACGGGCGGCGACCGCGTCATCGACGAAGTGCGCAAGACGGTGCTGCAGCGCGCCTACCTGCCGGACGCGGCCAGCCCGGTCGACTTTTTTGCCCACTCCGTCTTCTTTCCGCGCAAGGTCTTGCAGGCCGGCGTGGCGGCGGCCACGCCGTTTGCGCTGGCGCAACTGGCCATCGTTTCCTGCCGCAACCGCCTGCTGTTCGGCGACGCCAGTTTGCCTGCCGGCGGCAGTTGCGATGCACCCGGCGCTGCGGCCACGCATGGCGTGTTCCTCGCGCGCGTGCGCGTTTGCGATGCGCTGGAAGGGCCGCTGCGCGACGACTTGTGCCTCGCGTATGGCAAGAACTACAAGCCGGTGGGCGCCGTGCAGCGCCATGGCGGCCGGGTGCGCGTGGGCGTGTTTGGTCTGTTGAATGGCCTGCCCGCCGGCGCCGGCCCCGTGTATGGCGGCGTGCTGCGCGCGCCGCTGGCACATGTGGGCCGGCAGCGCTGGGCGGCGCCCGATTTTTTGCCGCAAGACAATCCCGACGCCGAGTGGAATCCCGCCACCGGCGTGTATGCATATCCGGCAGGGTTCCAGGGCGCGGGGCCTGGCGGCGGGGTGACCGCTTACATCAATGGCCTGGGCCGCGGCAACGCCGGGCATCCGGGCGCCTACGCCAGGGCCGCACCGCTGGCCGAATTGCTGTACGAATCGCTGCGCTATCTGCAGGGACGGCAGGCGAGCGCCGCAGTGCCTCCTGCCACGGCCCCGCCTGCCATTGATGGCGGCTTGCCGGTCATCGCTCCGTGGAGCGAGCCGCAGACGGCCAGTTGCCAGCGCCATATCGTCGTCAGCCTCGGCGATGGGGGCATGGCGCTTGACCGCTACGTGCCCGGCAATGTTCCTGTGACTCCCGCATCGAGCGGCGACCGGGCCCGCGCGCCCGACGGTTTTGCGCCGCCGCCATTCGATGCGATGGCCTGGACGCATGCGGTGGGCGGCCTGGAAAGCGGCGGCACGCCCGGCAATCCCGCGCCACGGCCCGAACTGGCGGCACTGGAACTGCTGGCCGACGGGCAGGGCGGCGCCAGCTACCATGCGGCGGGCCTGGCTTACTGGTCGCATGTGCAGGCGCTGCGTCCCGGCGGCAAGAGCGACGGCATGAACCACATCGAGCACTATGCGGGCGACTTGCGCCAGGGCGACCCGGCCGGCGTGCCTGCCGCGACGCCCTTGTTTCTTGCGGCCAAATATGGCGGTTTTCTCGATGCGAACGGCGACGCCAACCCCTTCAAGAGCGCAACGGGCAGCGCCTTCGATGAATGGAGCTTCGATGGCCGCTGGCCCGCTCATTACCTGCCCGGCAGCGACCCGGCCGCCCTCGTCGCGGGACTGCGCGCGGCCTTTGTCTCCGCCGACAAGGGCACGCTGGCGGTGACGCTGCCGGGGCCGTCCCTGATGGCGCTGGCCGGCGGCACGGAAGAGGCATACTGGTTCCTGACGCAGATGCGCCTGGCCGACGGCAGCATGACCTTGTCGCGCAGCGCGTTTTCCGTCGGCGCCGATGGCGCGCTGCTTCCCGGCAAGCCATGGTGGCGCACCGGCGGAGTGAACCTGCTGGCACCCGATGGAACGCCGGCGGCCTTGCGTCCCGTCTACACGCTCGACGCCAGGGGCGCCCTGATGCCGCTGGACTGGAAGCGGCTGGACGCGGAACAGCGCGGCGCATTCGACGGCGGCGATGGCAGAGGCGAGGCGCGTCTGGCATATCTGCTGGGCCAGCGTACGCACGAGGCGGGCCAGCCGGGCGGCTTCCTGCGGCGCAGGTCCGGCAGTCTGGGCGCCGCGCCGCATGGCAACCTGCTGTACGTGGGTGCGCCGGGGCTGGGCATGCCGGGCGCCGGCTATGGCGCGCACCGCAAGGCGCTGCTGCAGCGCCGGAAAATGCTGTATGTGGGCGCCAACGACGGCTTGCTGCACGCCTTCGATGCGCGCACGGGCGGTGAATTGTTTGCCTATCTGCCGCAGGCGCTGCTGCATGCGGCGCCAGCCGCTGCGAGCACGCACTACAGCCCCGGCCCGCTGCTCGATGGCGCGGCGGCCACGGCGGAAGTGCTGGCGGCGGGCCGCTGGAAGACGGTGCTGGTGTCGGGCATGGGCGGCGGTGCGCAGGGCGTGTTTGCGCTCGACATCACGGACCCGCTGCGCTTCGCGCAGGACGGGGCGCTGTGGGAATTTACGGACCGCGACGACAAGCTCATGGGCAATGTGCGCGCGCCGCCCGCCTTTGCCCGCATCGACATGGGCGGCAAGGAGGGCGCGCCGGCCTACCGCGATTTTGCCATCGTCGCCAGCGGCTACAACAATCAGATGAACGACGGCAAGGAGACGATGGCGCCCGCAGCGGCCGCCGCCATCTTCCTGCTGGCGCTGGACAAGGCCCCCGGCACGCCCTGGGCGTTGGGAAATAATTACTTCCGGCTCAAGGTGCCCGTGGCCAGCGGCGGTGGTGGCGGCCATGACACGGATGCGGACGCCATGCCCCACGCGCTGGGTCCGCCCGCCGTGGTGCCGGGCGCCGGCGGCGCGCTCGCGTATCTTTATGCGGGCGATATGCAGGGCAATATCTGGCGTTTCGACATGGCTGGCGGGCCGCCCTGGAAGGAGGGGCAGGGGCGCAAGCTCGTCTTTGTCGCGCGCGATGCGCAGGGGCGCCGCCAGCCCGTGACGCAGCAGTTGAAAGTGGCGTACGCGCCCGATGGCGGCTATTTATTGCTGTTTGGCACGGGCAAGCTGGTCGAGGCGGCCGATACCTGGCCTGCCGCCTTTCTGTCGCAATCGTTTTACGCCGTCCACGACGATTTGCTGGAAACATCCTCCACGCGCAGCCGGGCCGACCTGGAACAGCGCAGCCTGGGCGAGGCGGCGGGTGGCGTGCGCGTCGACGGCGCCGAACTGCGCTACACGGGCAGCGGTGCCAGGCGCGGCTGGTTTCTCGATTTCCTCGATACGGCGCAAACGGGCGAGCGCAGCATCAATAGTCCCGTTTTGGCCGCCGGCAAGGTGCTGTTCAATACCGTCCTGCCCGGGCGCGACCCCTGCGCCAGGCCGGCCACGCGCCTGTACGTGCTCGACGTGCTCAGTGGCTTTGCCGCCGATGGCGCGGGCCTCGTGCAGGCGGGCGCGCAGACGGGACGCTTGTTCGACGGCCTGGCGCGCGCGCCGCCGCTGGCGCTGGAGCTGAACAGCATCGTGGGCGCCGCGACGGCGGCGGGGCGCGCCGAGGGGCGCAAGGAACTGGCCGTGCTGCAACCGGGCTTGCCCGGCCCGGCCAGCGGGGTGGCGCTCAAGGTCGTCGGCGCGCCGCTGCCCGCGCGGCGCCTCAGCTGGCGCGAAGTGGCGAACTGGCGCGAACTGCACGAGGCGGCCAAGAAAAAATAGGCGTTGGCATGGCTGGCGTGTCGCAAGTGACAAGCGTGCCGGCCTGCGCATCGTATCGGCTGGCGCTTGTTGGAAAGGGGGGAAATCGCATGGGGACGTTGGCAAGGCAGAACTGGTTCGCTGCACACGGTGGCGTTCCTGCTGCCAATCCGCCTGGCTTCAGCCTGATCGAACTGTTGTCCGCGCTGGCGATCATGAGCCTGCTGCTGGCGCTGGCCGTGCCCGCTTATCACGGCCATGTCGTGCGCGCCAAGCGGGTGCAGGGGCAGGCGGCCCTGCTGCGTCTGATGCAGCAGCAGGAGCGCTATTACTCGCAAAACAACCGCTATCTGGTATTTTCCTCGGCCTCGCCGGCGCCGCAGCTGCAGGCATTTCCGTGGTGGTCCGGCGAAGTGGGGGCGGCCGGCAGCGCGTATGAAATCGAGGCGCTCGCCTGCCCCGGCATGACGATAGGGCAATGCGTGCTGTTGCGCGCCATGCCGGGCACGCCCAGGGTCGACGGCCAGTTCCGTGATCCCGATTGCGGCGTCTTGTCCTTGAGCAGCACCGGCCGGCGCGGCAGCAGCGGCCCCGCCAGCCATTGCTGGCTCTAGGCCATGCTCTAGGCCATGGCCACGCGCAAGCAGCCGCCCCAGGCGGGATACACCTTGCCCGAATTGCTGGCCGTGCTGGCGATCGCCGCGCTGCTGGCGGCCGCGGCCATACCGGGCTTGCAGCAGGTGCTGGCGCGCCAGCAGGTGCGCGCGGCGGCTACGGACTTGTTTTCGGCCATCGAATTGACGCGGGCGCAGGCGATGGCGCGCGGCCG
The DNA here is from genome assembly GCF_900156175.1 of Janthinobacterium sp. TND4EL3. Classification (GTDB taxonomy): domain Bacteria; phylum Pseudomonadota; class Gammaproteobacteria; order Burkholderiales; family Burkholderiaceae_D; genus Janthinobacterium. The sequence continues at coordinate 163,802 of NZ_FTMV01000014.1, read as the reverse complement.
GCGCGTGCTGCTGATGCCGGCCGGGGCCGGAGGCACGGACTGGCGCACGGGCTGGCTGGTGTTTATTGATAGCAATACCAACCTGGTGTTCGACGATGGCGACGAATTGCTGTTCCGCCAGGGACCATTGCCGGCGGGCATCACGGCCCAGTTCGCGTTTTCCTCGGCCACGGCGCCGTTTTATATCGCCTACAATGGCGCGGGGCGCAGTTGCAGCGCGACCAATAGCCTGGCGGCGCGCTGGGGCACCTTGTCCCTGGCTTTGGGAAAGCAGGTGCGCCATATTAAAATCAATATGCTGGGCCGGGTGCGCGTGTGCGACCCGCAGCAGCAAGCGGCCAATTGCAGCGGCGTGGCCGACAGTTCGTAACCCGACTTATCTATTACTCACTCTCAAAGAAGCCCGTGGAAATACTCAACGATATCGATGGCATGCGCCTGGCGCTGGAATGGGCGGCGCGCGGTTTATACACGACCTCGCCCAATCCCCGCATCGGCTGCGTGATCGTCCGGGATGGCCAGGTGATCGGTGCCGGCGTGACGCAGGCGGCCGGGCAGGATCATGCCGAAGTGCAAGCACTGGCGAATGCGGCGGCGCGCGGCAACGACGTGCGCGGCGCCACGGCCTATGTCACCCTGGAACCGTGCAACCACCATGGCCGTACGCCGCCGTGTTCCGATGCGCTCGTGCGCGCGGGGCTGGGACGCGTCGTGGCCGCCATGACGGACCCGAATCCGCTGGTGGCGGGGCAGGGGCTGGCCAAGCTGGAAGCGGCCGGTATCGCCGTCAGCACGGGCGTGCTGGCCGACGAGGCATATGAAATGAATATCGGCTTCTTTTCGCGCATGCAGCGCGGCAAGCCGTGGGTGCGCATGAAAACGGCAGCCAGTCTGGACGGCATGACGGCCTTGCATAATGGCCAGAGCCAGTGGATCACGGGGCCGCAGGCGCGCGCCGATGGCCACGCCTGGCGCGCGCGTGCCTGCGCCATCCTGACGGGCATCGGCACGGTCAAGGCGGACGATCCGCAATTGAACGTGCGCGCCGTCGAAACGCCACGCCAGCCGCGCCGCATCGTCGTCGACAGCCGCCTCGACATCAGCATCGACGCGCGCATTCTTGCCGGCGGCGGCACATGGATCGTGGCGGCCGTGGCCAATCCGGAGAAAGAGGCGCAGCTGCGCGCCCTGGGCGCGGAAGTCATCCTGCTGCCGAACGCGGCAGGCAAGGTCGACCTGGCCGCGCTGATGCTGGAACTGGGACGCCGGCAAATCAATGAAGTCCACGTCGAGGCCGGCGCCAAGCTGAACGGTTCGCTGATACGCGAAGGCTGCGTCGACGAGCTGCTGGTCTACCTGGCGCCCACCTTGCTGGGCGATGCGCAAGGCATGTTTGCCTTGCCCGCCTTGACGGATATCAAACAGCAGCGGACCTTGCAATTTCACCAGGTCCAGCAAGTGGGCGAAGATGTGCGTATCCTTGCAAGATTCGCCCAGCGCAATTAATACTTTCATCATTTTTATAAGGTTAGCTCCATGTTTACAGGAATTGTTGCCGCCATTGGCAAGATTGAAACCGTGCAAGCACTCGAAGGCGGCCTCGACGCAGGCGTGCGCCTGACCATCCACGCGGGCGGCTTGCCGCTGGCCGACGTGGCCCTGGGCGATTCCATCGCCATCAATGGCGCCTGCATGACGGTGGTGGAAAAGTCGGACACGGGTTTTGCCGTCGATGTCTCGCGCGAAAGCCTCAATTGCACCGTGGGCCTCGATACGACGACGGAAGTGAACCTGGAAAAAGCCCTGACCCTGGCCGAGCGCCTGGGCGGCCACCTGGTGTCCGGCCACGTCGACGGCCTGGGCGTCGTGCGCAAGTTCGAAGCCGTGGGCGAATCGTGGGAACTGGTCATCGAAGCGCCGCACGAACTGGCGAAATACCTGGCTTTCAAGGGTTCCGTCGTCGTCAACGGCGTGTCGCTGACCGTCAACCGCGTGGAAGACCTGGGCGCGGGCGCCATCGACGGCTGCCGTTTCTCGATCAATCTGATTCCCCACACCATCGCCATGACGACCCTGAAACATTTGACGGTCGGCGGCAAGGTCAACCTGGAAATCGACTTGATCGCCCGTTATGTCGAGCGCATGTTGTCGCTGGACAAGGCTGCTTCCTGATATAAGTACACTGCAACGCATGCTTTGCCTTGCCAGGCGTGCGTTGCTTTTCTTTCAGACGCGCATACTATGAAGCTTTCCGCAGTGGAGGCCAGTCATGGACCCGATTTCGCGCGCAACCGTGCCCAATACCATCCCGGCCACGCCCCGCGTGGGCGCGGCAACGCTAGCGCCGCTGGCGCCGGCGACGTCCGTGCCGCCTTCCAGCGCGGCGGCAGCCCTTGCCATTCAGTCATCGACCCAGGTCGATCTCTCTCCGCTGGGCCAGTTCCTGTCCGGCGTGGCCTTGTCACGTCGGCAACTGCTGGCCTTGCAGGGCGCCACGGACGAAGCCAGGGCGGCGGCTACCCCCGTGCAAGTCAATGAGGACTTGCTGGCGCTGGCGCGGCAACTGACGGAATCGTTCGCCCAGCTGCAAACAAGCGGCATCGACGCCAGCCAGCTGGCGACGGCCGGCGACACGGCGGGCAGCCTGGCGCAGCGCTACGATTTGCTGTCGGGCGACGGCACGACCAATGCGGCTGCCGCGCTGGCGCAGGACGGCAGCCTGCTGACGCAGGCGGATCTGGCCCGCATCGGCGTCGACTTGCGCAATGAAGATGTCAACCCCGCAACTTTACAGGCCGCGTATGCGGCCGACAGCCATGCCACCCTGGACGCTTTGCAGCAGGGAACGGACGTGCTGGCGCAGGTGGGCGCCGTGCTGGCCCGGCAGCAGGGCGCGCCCGTGGCGACCAGTGTCGAAGCGGATTTGACGGGCGCGGCGCTGCCGGCCGCGCAGCCGCAGTCCATCGATGAGGCGCCGCCGCAAACGGCCGCGATTGCACAACGGCAACTGGAATTGCAGCAGCAACTGGAAGCGGAAGAGCTGAACCTGGATTTGCAGGCGCAGCGGGCAGACAGCCAGCGCGTCGATGCCCTGCGCATCGACAGTGAACGCATGAATGCCGAGCAGCTGGCGCAGCAGGAGGACGCCGCGCGGGCGGCCCAGGGACAAGTGCGCGCGGGGCAGGGGCAAGCCGATGCGGGCCTGGCGACGGCGCAAGCCCCGCTGGCGCAGGACTATGCGCAGGCGCAGGAGCTGGCCGCGCAGAATGCGGCCATGGCCGTGCCGCCGCCGTCGTCGCAAGACCCGTCCGTGGCGGCGGCCATCGCCGCGTATAACCTGAACAATGCAGCCCTGAACCCCGGCCTGATGCACAGGCCGTTGCCGGCCAGCGACTCGCGCCTGCCGCTGGTGGCGCCCGTGGCCCCTGTGGAGCCGGTCAAGCCCGTGGATAAAATCTAGGGCAGCAGGGTGGCGTCCAGGGTAATGTTGGCTTTAAGTAATTTCGATACGGGGCAGCCGGCCTTGGCCTTGCCCGTCAATTCCTCGAACTTCGCCTGGTCCGCACCGGGAATTTTCGCTTGCAGGATCAGGTGGACGGCCGTGATGGCAAAGCCGTCATCGACCTTGTCGAGCGTGACTTCGGCCGTTGTCTCCATCTTTTCGGCCGTCAGGCCCGCTTCGCCGAGGATCAGCGACAGGGCCATGGTGAAGCAGCCCGCGTGGGCGGCGCCGATCAATTCCTCGGGATTGGTGCCGGGCTTGCCTTCGAAGCGGCTGGCAAAGCCGTAGGGGTATGCCTGCAAGGCGCCGCTGCGCGTGCTGATGGCGCCCTTGCCGTCCTTGATGCCGCCTGACCAGATGGCCGATCCATGGGTTTTCATGTTGCCGCTCCTGTGTGGGGTGTCGCTGCGAGTGGAGTGTCAGCGCCGTGGCGGTGACTGGCTGATCTTATGCTCTTTGCAAGGCCGGCGGCGCGCGTTTTGCCGTCGCCGTGTGCGCCGGATCGAGGAATCGGCGCTTTGTGGGGCAGGCTGCGGCGCCCATGCCGCAAAGCTGTCTTATTTCAGGCCTGCAAGCGCCAAATCCTTTAAAATAGCAGGTTATAAGAAAATTCCCGGAAATTCGCGGAATATTCGCGCTTGATGTTTCAGGTTCAGGTTCAGTTTTTAGTTACATTAACAACGCCCGGCAAAACCGTCGCGAGCGGAAGGGAGAGGTGGCTGAGAAGCGCAACCGTACGAAGGTACGGTGAGCATCGCAGGCCGCCTATACCGACGCGCAGCAGGTTTTGACTGGCGTCATACGAGGATGAATAATGTCTATTTCCAGCACCGAAGAGATCGTCGCCGAATTGCGCGCCGGCCGCATGGTGATACTGGTCGATGAAGAAGACCGGGAAAATGAAGGCGATCTGGTGCTTGCCGCCGATTTCGTGACGCCTGAAGCCATCAATTTCATGATCACGCATGCGCGTGGCCTGGTCTGCCTGACCCTGACGGAAGAGCGTTGCGACGAGCTGAACCTGTCGATGATGACGTCGCGCAACGGTACGGCCTATGGCACCAACTTCACCGTGTCCATCGAAGCGGCCGAAGGCGTGACGACGGGCATTTCCGCCGCCGACCGCGCCAAGACCATCCAGGTGGCCGTGGCCAAGGGTACGCAGCCCAGCGATATCGTCCAGCCTGGCCATATCTTCCCGCTGAAAGCGCAAAAAGGCGGCGTGCTGATGCGCGCAGGCCATACGGAAGCCGGTTGCGACCTGACGGCCATGGCCGGCCTGACTCCCGCGTCCGTGATTTGCGAAATCATGAAGGACGACGGCACCATGGCGCGCCTGCCGGACTTGCTGGTGTTTGCCGAGCAGCATGGCCTGAAAATCGGCACGATTGCCGACTTGATCCATTACCGCAGCCAGACGGAATCGCTGGTCGAGCGCGTTGCCGAGCGTACCCTGCATACGGCGCATGGCGAATTCCGTTTGATCGCCTTCCGCGACAAGCCCAGCGCGTCGGCCCACCTGGCCCTCGTGCATGGCGACCTGGCGCCCGGCCTGGAAGCGCTGGTGCGCGTGCACCAGCCTGTTTCCCTGCTGGACGTGCTGGAAAGCGAAGCGACCACCCACTCGTGGACGGTGGCCGCCTCGATGGCCGCCATCAAGCAGTCCGAGCGGGGCGTGATGGTCTTGCTGAACTGCGGCGAGACGTCGAGCGAGCTGTTTGCCCAGTTCGCCGCGCTCGATACGCCGCAAGCCAAGCCGAAAGGCCGCGCCGCCAGCATGGACCTGCGCAGCTACGGCATCGGCGCGCAAATCCTGCGCGACCTGGGCGTGAGCAAGATGCAATTGCTGGCCAGCCCCCGCAAGATGCCGTCGATGGCTGGTTTCGACCTGGAAGTGACAGGTTTTCAGTGCCATCCAGGCCAGCAGTAATTAATTAACACTATTTGGCGGCCTGGCGCATGGCGCCGCCGCTGATCACTTATAAAGAGGCTTATGATGACCGTAGGAACCTATGAAACCAATTTTGCCGGCGAAGGTTTGCGCGTCGGTATCGTCCAGGCACGATTCAATGAAATCGTCGGTGGTGGCTTGCTGTCGGCATGCCTGGAAGAGTTGAGCAAGCTGGGCGTGGCCGATGAAGATATCCTGCACGTGACCGTGCCGGGCGCCCTGGAAATCCCACTGATTCTGCAAAAAATGGCAGAAACCGAGCAATTCGACGCCCTGATCGCACTGGGCGCCGTGATTCGCGGTGAAACCTACCACTTCGAGCTGGTATCGAACGAATCGGGCGCGGGTATCACGCGCGTCGGTCTCGATTACGGCATCCCCATCGCCAACGCCGTGTTGACGACCGAAAACGACGAGCAGGCGGAAGTGCGCATGCTGGTCAAGGGAGCCGAAGCGGCACGCGTGGCAGTGGAAATGGCCAATCTGGCGCAAGCGCTGGAAGAGTTGCAAGACACAGACGAGGATTAATCGTGCTTGCGCCGCAGCGTGCTGCCCAACAGCGTGCCGCGGTATTCGTCACTATTTGCAGTAAATACGTACTTAAGAACAGGTAACAATCATGACTGAGAAAAATTTGCTCGCCAACCCCAGCAAGAACCGCACGCCGCGTCACCGCGCGCGCGAGTTTGCGCTGCAGGGCTTGTACCAGTGGCTGCTGAACAATGAAGATGCGACCACCGTCGTGAACAATATTCGCGCGGCCCACGGCTTCGACAAGGCCGATGGCGATCATTTCACGGTGCTGCTGTACGGCGCCATCAAGGATTCGCTGGCGCTGCGCGACAGCATGGCACCCTTGATCGACCGCAATATCGCGGAACTGTCGCCCATCGAACACGGCATCCTGCTGATCGGCGCGTTCGAGCTGAAGAACAACATGGAAATCCCGTACCGCGTCGTCATCAACGAAGCGGTCGAGCTGGCCAAGTCGTTCGGCGGCATCGACGGCCACAAGTATGTGAACGGCGTGCTCGATAAGTTGGCAGTGAAATTCCGCGAGGAAGAAGTGGGCGCCAACAAGCGCAAGTAATATATAGCGTAGTTCCTGCGGCTGCTGCCGCAGGGCAATAAAAAAGCCACCGGCACTTGCGTGCGGTGGCTTTTTTACTGGGTGTTGCTTTTCGGATGCCCCTGTGAGGGCTTTTAAAGGGTCACAGGCCGGCGATCTCGTTGTGCGGCAGCACTTTGATGGTGATGCCGCTTTCCGGCGCAGGCGCCTTGGCTGGCGCTGGCGTGTTCGATGCCATCACCGGCGTGCTGGTCGGCACGCGCTGGCCGGCCGATACTTGCTTCAGGCGGCGGTATTCGGCCAGCACGCGCGAGCCGTAGCCCGAGTCGGTGGCGAAGTTGGCGGCGCCCACGTAGGTTTTCAAGCCCGCTTCGACGGAACCGCCACGCGTGACGTAGTCTTTCAGGATCAGCGAGCCGACGCGGATATTGGCGACGGGGTTCAGCGCCGCTTGCACGCCGCCCATTTCCTGGAAGCGCTCATGGTGCACTTTCGACATGACCTGCATCAAGCCTTGCGCGCCGACGGGGCTTTCCGCGAACGGGTTCAAGCCCGATTCGATGGCCATCACGGCCAGGATCAGCAGCGGGTCCAGCTTGATTTCACGGGCCGTCAGGTAAGCCGTCGAGACGAGCATATTGGTCGCGTCGTTGGCCACGCGGTAGCGCTTTGAGAGCCAGTTGGTGACCCATTGCTGCTGCTTTTGCGTGCCCAGCAAGGCTTTTTCTTCCTTGCTCAAAGGTGCTTCGCTGGCGGCGGCCGTCTGCACGGATGCGGGCGCTTCCATCAGTGCCGACAGGGCCGGCGCTTCGACGGCTTGCGCCTCTGCCATCGGCAGCGGGAACAGGCTGTGCGTCAGTTGCTTGCCCAGGTCGGGGCGGAACATCAGCAGGGCGATCAGTGCCAGGGCGGAAATGCCGAAGACTGTCAGTGTGTGTTGCGCAGTGGTCAAGACGCCACGTGCCGAAATGGCTTGTGCGCGGGCGCGCAAACGCGCCAGTGCTGGCTGGCCAGCCACGGTTGAAGCAGGCAAGGCTGCTTCAGTGCTACGATGAGTCATAGAGTTCCCCGAAATGTCGCGTCAACAGGCAGTCCCTCCGCGGTCTCGCGGTGTTGTGGGTACTGCCAATGCCGTGCATCAGAAATATCATCGTTTCCGCCGCGTATGGATGCGTGCGAGAAACGCCGTCATTGCTTGCTTGAGCTGATCGGTCCCATGCTGGTATTGGATCAGTCGCAATACAACTTTTACCGGGGGTAAGGCAGACGCCTTTTGAAAACACTCCTTAAAATGTCATGTGGAGCCCCGACTCCGTGAATGAAAGAGAAACGCTAAAATCAAGCCCTGGGCCGGCGTGCTCTTTCAAGTTGGGCGAATTGTAGAAGCCGTTTTATATCAAGTCAATACTAACGAATCGTTTCTTTATTACTTTTATGTCTTACTTTTTGTCTTGCATTGTGCCAAAAGCCAATAAAATCAATTACTTGGCATAGATCCTTCAGCAACGGCGTCCGACGTCAAAAAAAATTAAAAACACATGAAATATTCAGATTTGCGAGATTTTATTTCTCAACTGCAACAAATGGGTGAACTTAAGCCCATTTCGACCCCCATTTCACCGATTTTGGAGATGACGGAAGTCTGCGACCGCACCTTGCGCGCGGGCGGGCCGGCCTTGCTGTTCAATAATCCGACGGGATACGACATGCCGGTGCTGGGCAACCTGTTCGGCACCACGCGCCGCGTGGCGCTGGGCATGGGCGCGGAAGACGTCAGCGAGTTGCGCAAGATCGGCCATGTGCTGGCGCGCCTGAAGGAACCGGAACCGCCGAAGGATTTCAAGGATCTGCTGGGCCTGGGTTCCTTGGTGAAATCCGTGTGGGACATGTCGCCGAAAGAGTTGCGCGGCGCCAAATGCCAGGAAATCGTCTGGGAAGGCAATGACGTCGACCTGGCGCGCCTGCCGATCCAGCATTGCTGGCCCGGCGACGTTGCCCCTTTGATCACGTGGGGCCTGGTGATCACCAAGGGCCCGAACAAGAAGCGGCAAAACCTCGGCATCTACCGCCAGCAGGTGCTGGGGCGCAACAAGGTCATCATGCGCTGGCTGGCCCATCGGGGCGGGGCGCTGGACTTCCGCGAGCACGCGATCCAGAGCAAGGGCAAGCCGTATCCGATCGCCGTCGCGCTCGGCGCCGATCCCGCTACTATATTAGGGGCCGTCACGCCGGTGCCGGACAGCCTGTCCGAATACCAGTTCGCCGGCTTGCTGCGCGGCAGCCGCACGGAGCTGGTAAAAGCCATCGGCAGCGAGCTGCGCGTGCCCGCGTCGGCCGAAATCGTGCTCGAAGGCCATATCTACCCCGATGAAAACCATCCGAGCGGCTACGAGCACGCGCTGGAAGGGCCGTATGGCGACCACACGGGCTACTATAATGAGCAGGACAGTTTCCCCGTGTTTACCATTGACCGCATCACCATGCGCCGCGACCCGATCTACCACTCCACGTACACGGGCAAGCCGCCCGACGAGCCGGCCGTGCTGGGCCTGGCCCTGAACGAAGTGTTCGTGCCCCTGCTGCAAAAGCAGTTCAGCGAAATCACGGATTTCTATCTGCCGCCCGAAGGCTGCAGCTACCGCATGGCCGTGGTGCAGATCAAGAAGCAGTACGCGGGCCACGCCAAGCGCGTGATGTTCGGCGTGTGGAGCTTCTTGCGCCAGTTCATGTATACCAAGTTCATCGTCGTCGTCGACGAAGACGTGAATATCCGCGACTGGAAAGAGGTCATCTGGGCCATCACGACGCGGGTCGACCCCATCCGCGACACGACCCTGGTCGACAACACGCCGATCGACTACCTGGACTTCGCCTCGCCCGTCAGCGGCCTGGGCAGCAAGATGGGCATCGACGCGACGAATAAATGGCCGGGCGAAACGACGCGCGAGTGGGGCACGACGATCGCCATGACGCCGGAAGTGAAGGCGAAAGTGGATGGCATCTGGCAGGAGCTGGGCTTGTAAGGCATCAGTTAGTTGCCTGCGGGGAGGGACGGTTTGCGCGCCAACTTCCCCATTCCCTGCAGACCGGTTATAATTGTCCCCGGCGGGCCCCTGCGCATCGTGGCATGGCTAACCTGGTCAGGTCGGGAACGAAGCAGCCACGGCTATTAACCATGAGTGCCGCAGATCAGGCTCGCCTCCTTCGGGAATGTTTTAATCAGGATCAACAATCAAGCTGCCATGGGCAGCTTTTTTGCTTTTACGGCCCCATTTTTTTGTTATGCCGCAGCATTGCCGGGCTTGCCGTGTTTTCCATATTTCCAGCTGGCCATGTTATACAATTGCTGCTTTGCCGCGTTTGCCAGGTTTGCCTGGCCCGGCCATGAGGCTTGCGCCCGCCGCGCAGGATCACCCGCAAAATCGCATGGTAAAATCTCAGCATGTCCTATCAAGTCCTCGCCCGTAAATACCGCCCCAAGAATTTCGAGACGCTCGTCGGCCAGGAGCACGTCGTGCGCGCGCTCACGCATGCCTTGCACAGCGGCCGCTTGCATCACGCCTACCTGTTCACGGGCACGCGCGGCGTCGGCAAGACGACCCTGTCGCGCATCCTGGCCAAGTCGCTCAATTGCATCGGCCCCGACGGCACGGGCGGCATCACGGCCCAGCCTTGCGGCGTCTGCGAAGCGTGCACGGCAATCGACGCGGGACGCTTTGTCGACTATATCGAGATGGATGCGGCGTCGAACCGCGGCGTCGATGAAATGGCGCAGCTGCTGGAGCAGGCGGTCTACGCGCCCAGCAACGCGCGCTTCAAGGTCTATATGATCGACGAGGTGCACATGCTGACGAACCACGCGTTCAATTCCATGCTCAAAACCCTGGAAGAGCCGCCCGAGCACGTCAAGTTCATCCTGGCCACGACGGACCCGCAAAAGATTCCCGTCACCGTGCTGTCGCGCTGCCTGCAGTTCAACCTCAAGCAGATGCCGCCCGGCCACATCATCAGCCATTTGGACAATATCCTGGGGCAGGAGGGCATCGCCTTCGAACAGCCGGCCTTGCGCCTGCTGGCCCAGGGCGCCCACGGCTCCATGCGCGATGCGCTGTCGCTGACGGACCAGGCCATCGCCTACGCGGCCGGCGAAGTCACGCTCGACGCCGTGCAAGGCATGCTGGGCGCGCTCGACCAGTCCTACCTGGTGCGCCTGCTCGACGCGCTGGCGCAGCAGGATGGCGCGGATCTCCTGGCCGTGGCCGACGAGATGGCCTCGCGCAGCCTGTCCTACAACGGCGCCCTGCAGGACCTGGGCACCTTGCTGCACCGCATTGCGCTGGCGCAAACCGTGCCGGCCGCCTTGCCGCAGGACTTGCCCGAATATGCGGACATCGTGCGTCTGGCCGCCGCGTTTGACGCGGAAGAAGTGCAGCTGTTTTACCAGATCGCCGTGCATGGCCGCAATGAACTGGGCCTGGCGCCCGACGAATACGCGGGCTTTACCATGACCTTGCTGCGCATGCTGGCCTTTCGGCCCGGCATAGGCGGCGCCGAAGGCGTGCCGGCTGCGGCACCGGCTGCGGCAGCGGGCAACCGTCCCGCCGCCGTGGCTGCCGCGCGCGCCGCCGCTGGCGCGTCCGCACCGGCCGCCCGCGCCGCCACGAACAGCGTGGCCAGCCATGCGGCCGTGACCCCGCCTGCCGTCGTGGCCGCCGCAGCGGCCAGCATGGCCCGCAGCGAAGCGCCGCCGCCACGCGCGGCTGCACCGGTGCCAGCACCCGCACCTGTAGCAGCCCCGGCACCGGCGGCGCCGCCCGCCGATCCTGTTCCTGCGGCTGCCCCGGCAGCCTCGGGCGCTCCGATCAGTTCGGCCCGCGCCGCCATCAATGCGGCGCTGGAAGCGGCCCGCGCCGCCTCGAAAGGCCGTCCGGGCAGCGCGCCGTCGGCGCCATCGTCGGCGCCCAAGCCGGCAGCTCCCGCACCGGCCGCTGCCGTAGTGGCGCCAGCCCCGGCAGCGCCCGTCCAGGCTGCCCCGCCGCCACCGGCCGCCGCGAAAGCGCCGGCGCCGTGGGACGATGCGCCACCGGTCGCCGTGATGGAAGCGCCGGCAGCGGCGCGCCAGGCGCCGCCACAGCAGGCGCCCGCCGACGACGATCTGCCGCCGTGGGTCACCGAATTTTCCGACGACAGCGCCTCGGCCGCCGTGTCCGCGCCCGCCGCGCCAAGCAGCGAGCAGCCGGCCGTCGTCATGCCGCAGCGTGCCGCCAAGCAAGCCGCGCCCAGCGGGCCATATGTGATCACGCCCGTGCCGGGCCTGGACTGGGACGGCAACTGGCCGGCCGTGGCCGCCGTCCTGCCCCTGCGCGGCGTGGCCCAGCAGCTGGCCGTGCAGGCCGAGCTGATCGAATGCTTGCACGACGGCCACAGCACCACGTTCCGCCTGCGCGTGCCCATCGACACGTGGCGCAGCCCGGCCAACGTGGAAAAACTGGCGGCCGCGCTGAGCGAGCGCTTCGGCCGCAAGGTCAATGTCGACACGGAACTGGGCGCCGTCTGGTACACGGCCAGCGCGGAAGCGCAGGCCCACCGCGAGGCGTGCCAGCGGCAAGCGGAAGAAACCATAGAAACCGACCCCTTCGTGCTCGACATGAAGCGTGCATTCGACGCTTTTGTCGTGCCGGGAACGATTACCCCTGCACCGGCCGGCTCCGCCGCGCCGACCCTGCATTGATGATTAACACACTCACAAACTGAATTAACGGAGCATTCTCATGATGAAAAATCAACTGGCTGGCCTGATGAAGCAGGCGCAAGCAATGCAAGACAACATGAAAAAGGCCCAGGAACAACTGGCGCTGGTGGAAGTGGAAGGCCAGTCCGGCGCCGGCCTCGTGAAAATCGTCATGACGTGCAAGAACGACGTCAAGCGCGTGTCCATCGACCCGTCGCTGCTGGCTGACGACAAGGACATGCTGGAAGACCTGGTGGCCGCCGCCTTCAACGACGCCGTGCGCAAGGCGGAAGCGACGTCCGCGGAAAAAATGGCAGGCTTGACCGGCGGCATGAACTTGCCAGCCGGCTTCAAAATGCCATTCTGATGCAACACCGCATGCGCTCGATCTGTGGCACGGGGCAGGGTTGATCCATGTCAAAGTCGCTTGAATTCCTGACCGAGGCGCTGCGGCGCCTGCCCGGCGTCGGCCCCAAGTCGGCGCAGCGGATGGCGTTTCATTTGTTGCAGCACGACAGGGAAGGCGCGGCCATGCTGTCGCGCGCCCTGTTCCAGGCCGTCGATGCCGTGCATCACTGCGGCCTGTGCAATACCTTTACCGAACACGAAGTGTGCGAGACCTGTCTCGACGAAGAGCGCGACAAGCGCTTGCTGTGCGTGGTGGAAACGCCCGCCGACCAGCTGATGATCGAGCAGACGCTCACCTACAAAGGCCTGTATTTCGTCCTCATGGGACGCTTGTCGCCGCTGGACGGCATCGGGCCGAAAGATATCCACCTCGAAAAATTGCTGAACCGCGCCAACGATGGCGTGGTCAATGAAGTGGTGCTGGCCACCAATTTCACGAATGAAGGCGAAGCGACGGCCCACTACATCAGCGAAATGCTGAAGGCGCGGGGCTTGCGCGTGAGCCGCCTGGCCCGCGGCGTGCCCGTGGGCGGCGAACTGGAATACGTCGACGCGGGCACGATTGCCCGCGCGATGCTCGACCGCAGGGCAACCTGAGCACACTATGACAGCATCCTCCGCGAACACTGGTCCATTGATGGGCATCAAAGTGCTGGAACTGGGCACCCTGATCGCGGGGCCGTTCTGTGCCCGCATGCTGGCCGAATTCGGCGCCGACGTGATCAAGATCGAGTCGCCCGATGGCGGCGACCCCATCCGTACCTGGCGCGTGCTCAAGGATGGCACCTCGCTGTGGTGGTCGGTGCAGGCCCGCAACAAGAAAAGTATCACGCTGAACCTGAAGATGCCGGAAGGGCGCGCCATTGCGCGCCAGCTGGCCCTGGAAGCGGACATCATCATCGAGAACTACCGCCCCGGCGTGCTGGAAAAGTGGGATCTCGGCTATGAACAGCTGAAAAAGGAAAAACCGTCGCTGATCATGGTGCGCCTGTCCGGCTTTGGCCAGACGGGGCCGATGAAGGATTTGCCCGGCTTCGGCGCCATCGGCGAATCGATGGGCGGCTTGCGCTATGTCTCCGGCTTTGCCGACCGCCCGCCCGTGCGCGTCGGCGTGTCCATCGGCGACTCCGTGGCGGCCCTGCACGGCGTGATCGGCGCCATGATGGCCTTGCGCCACCGCGACGCGACGGGCGGGCGCGACGGCGGGGAAGGGCAGATGGTCGACGTGGCCCTGTACGAATCCGTGTTCAACCTGATGGAGTCGCTGGTGCCCGAATACGACCAGGCGGGCGTGGTGCGCGAGCGCACGGGCGGCTCCCTGCCCGGCATCGTGCCCTCGAATACCTATACGACGGGCGACGGCGAAAACATCGTCATCGCCGGCAACGGCGACGCCATCTTCAAGCGATTGATGCTGGCCATGGGCCGCATCGACATGGCGGGCGATCCGCAGCTGGCGCGCAACGACGGCAGGGTGGCGCGCACGCAGGAAATCGACGACGCCATCGGCGCCTGGTGCGCCACGCATACCATCGACAGCGCGCTGGCCGTGCTGCAAGCGGCCGATGTGCCGGCCGGCAAAATCTACTCCGTGCGCGACATGATGAGCGATCCGCAATTTCTCGCCCGCAATATGTTCGAACAACACCATTTCGCCGACGGCACGCCCGTCAAATTGCCCGCCATCAGCCCGAAACTGTCGGCCACGCCGGGCAAGACGCAATGGCTGGGGCCAACCCTGGGCCAGCACAACGACGAGGTGCTGGCGTCGCTTGGCTATGATGCGGCCGCCATCGCGCAACTGAAGGCCGATGGGGTGGTATAGGGCGGGTAGGTCGGGTAGGTCGGATTAGCGGCGTAGCCGCGTAATCCGACACCACCGCGCCACGTTACCAACACCACTACGTTATACCGACGCCACCAGCCAAGCCAACAATGTTGTCGGCTTACGCGCTTCACGCTAAGCCGACCTACGCAACTCACTGATACCTGTCATGCATCGATTTTTCCGTACCGCGCTTGCCCTGGCCTCCGCCGCCGTCCTCTCCGCCTGCGCCAGCTTCCCCCACGACGCGCCGATTGCGGGCCTGCGCCTGATCGGCGAGCAGCGCATCGCCCTGAAGCAGGCTTTCCAGGGCACCACGGTGGGCGGCTTGTCCGGCATCGACTACGATGCGGCAAGCAATACCTGGGTGATGGAAAGCGATGACCGCTCGGAAATCAATCCGGCCCGTTTCTACCGCGCCACGCTCAGCTACGACAGCGAGAAGTTCTCCGCCGTGACCTTGAACAGCGTGCATTTCTTCACGCAGCCCGACGGCAGCCGCTATCCGAACCTGGCCCATGCAAGACTGGAGCAGGGCGAGCAGGTGCCCGACATCGAGACCATCCGTGTCGATCCGCAGGACGGCAGCCTGTGGTACGGCAGCGAAGGCAACCGCAAGGTGGGACTGCACCCCTTCGTGCGCCATGCGGACCGCGACGGAAAATTCCTCGCCACCTTGCCCACGCCCGCCATGTTCAATGTGTCGAAGGAAGCAATCGGCTCGCGCAACAACATGAGCTTCGAGGCGCTGTCGTTTGCCAGCGACGGCAAGAGCCTGTGGCTGGGCATGGAAGCGGCCCTGTACCAGGATGGCCCGCTGACCACGCCCGACAATGGCTCCGTCGTGCGCATCACGCGCCTGGACCGCGCCGGCACCGTGCTGGGCCAGTATGCGTATCCGATCGAGCCGGTGGCGTCGCGGCCCGCGCCGGGACGCGAGGCGGACAATGGCGTGTCGGAAATCCTCGCCGTCAACGACCATCAGGTGCTCGTGGTGGAGCGTGCCGGCGTGTCCAACGCGGATGGCCTGTACACGAATCACGTGCGCATCTATGAAATGGAGACGGATGGCGCCACCGATATCCAAGCCATCCCCGCCCTGGCGGGCGCTACTTATGTGCCGGCGCGCAAGCGATTGCTGCTGGACCTGGAAAAGATCGGCCTGTCCCGCGTCGACAATATCGAGGGCATCAGCTGGGGACCGCGCCTGGCCAACGGCCGCCGCAGCCTGGTGATGATTTCGGACGATAATTTCAATCCGCAGCAAGTCACGCAAATCCTTGCCTTCGAAGTGCTCTAGCTTCCAGGCTGGCCGCCTGGCCGGCCTGCCTGGCCAGCATGGCCGTGATCGCATCGTGCGGCGACGGGTGGCCTAAAAAGTATCCTTGCGCCATGTCGCAGCCGTATTCTTCCAGCATCAGCAGCTGCTCGCCCGTCTCCACGCCCTCGGCCACCACCACCATCTTCAAGCCATGCGCCATGGCGATGATGGCGCGCGTGATGGCCGCGTTTTCGGTGTCCTGCGGCAAACCGGCGATAAAGCTCTTGTCGATCTTTAAGGCCCGCACGTCGAAGCGCTTCAGGTAATTCATTGAAGAATATCCCGTGCCGAAGTCGTCGATGGACAGGTACACGCCGATGCCGCGCAGCTGCTCCAGGGTCACCATGGTGGCGCGCGCGTCGTCCATCAAGGTGCCTTCCGTCAATTCCAGTTCCAGCAGCCGCGCGTCGAGGCCCGTGTCGGCCAGGGCCGACAGCACGATCTGCATCAGGTTTTCATCCTTGAATTGCTTCGCCGACAGGTTCACGGCCATGCGGATGGCCCGCCCGCCATCGCTTTGCCAGGCCTTGGCCTGGTTGCAGGCCGTGCGCAGCACCCATTCGCCGATGGGCACGATCAGCCCCGTCTCCTCGGCCAGCGGGATGAATTCCGTGGGCGAGATGATGCCCCGCTCCGGGTGGCGCCAGCGCACCAGCGCTTCCACGCCGACGATCTGCGTGCTGGGCACGTCGATCTGCGGCTGGTACAGCAAATACAGCTCGTTGTTCTGCAAAGCCTTGCGCAGGCCCACTTCCATCTTGACGTGGCTCATGATTTCCATCGTCAGCGAGGAGCTGTACAGCTTGGCGTTGTTCTTGCCGCAGTTTTTCGCGTGGTACATGGCCGTGTCCGCGTATTTGAGCAGCGAGTTGCAGTCCTCGCCATCTTCCGGGTACAGCGAGATGCCGATGCTGGCCGTGACGAAAATCTCGTGCCCCTCGATCATGAAGGGCCGGCGCATGGCTTCCTTGACCCGGTGCGCCACGTTCAGCGCGTCTTCCACCCGCTCCAGGTCGGGGATCAGTATCGTGAATTCGTCGCCGCCCAGGCGCGCCAGGTTGCTGCCGCCGGAGGACGATTCGAACTCGTGCTCGGCGCGCAGCACCAGGTCGCTGGGGCGGATGGTTTCGCGCAGGCGCTCCGACACCACCTTGAGCAAATGGTCGCCAACGTCGTGGCCCAGGGTGTCGTTGATGCGCTTGAAGGCGTCGAGGTCCATGAACAGCACGGCGAATTTCTTGTCGTGTTCTTTTGACCGCAGCAGCTCGCGCTCCAGGGTTTCCAGGAAGGCTTGCCGGTTGGGGATGCCCGTCAGGCTGTCGCAATAGGCGAGGCGGCGGATCTGCTCCTCCGTACGCTTGCGTTCGCTGATGTCGCGCACCAGGCCCAGCACTTCGTCGGCGCCCGTCGCCACCAGGCGCGCCTCGAAATGGCGGGTGCTGTCTTCGTGCGTGAGCGTGTAGTCGACCGAGCCGATATGTTGCGTGGCCAGCACGGCGTGCGCCTTGTCGAGCAGGCGCGCGGCGATTTCGGGCGGCAGCACGTCGCGGATATGGCTGCCCACGCAGTTGCTGATGGAAAAGCCGGCACTGGCGTCGTGGCCCTGTTCATAGTCGAGATAATAGCCCTCGCGGTTCAGGCGGAAGAAGGTGTCGGGGATGGCGGCCAGTACGGCGCGGTTGTGCGCGTCGGCGATGCGCAGGCGGGCGATGGCGTCGCTGGCGCGCAGCACGTACAGCACGCGGTGGCCGAGGATGGGCCAGTTGATGGGCTTGGAAATGAAGTCCGTGGCGCCCACCTCGTAGGCGCGCGTGACGGCTTCCAGTTCGTCGCCGCCCGTGACCATGATGATGGGCACGGTGCCGCCCGCTTCCTGGTGGCGGATTTCGCGGCACACGGCAAAGCCGTCCATGGCAGGCATGTCGACGTCGAGCATGACCAGGTCCGGTCCGCTGTGCTTGTAGCTGGCCAGCGCCTGCACGCCGTCCTCGGCCTCGATCACGTCCAGGCCCACCTGCGTGAGCATCTGCCGCATCAGCAAGCGCATGACGGGATCGTCGTCGGCCACCAGCACCAGGCCGCGGGGAGGGGAGAGGGGCGCTGTCATGTCAGTGTTCCTTCACGAGGATGGCGCTCAGCGATTCGCGTACGGCCAGGAAGGCTTGCTGCATCTGCTGCAGCAGGGGCGCCGCGCCTTCGGTGCTGCCGGCGCGGCCGAGTTTTTCCATGTCCTTGCACAGCTGCGCCAGGCCGTCGGCGCCCACGTTGGCGCTGCCCGACTTGAGGCTGTGGGCCACCTTGCGCAGCGCTTCTGCATCCGCGCCGGCGATGGCCTCGCGCATGGCCGTCAACTGGCGCGGCGTCTCGCCGACAAAGGCCTGGATGACCCGTTCGAGCAAGGCATCGCCATCGGTGCGCGACAGGGCGCGGATGTTTTCCAGCGCCTGCCGGTTCAGCGGCTGGCCGGAGGGCGGGGCGGCGGATGGCGGCGTTGCCTCGGGCGGCGCTTCGTGGCGCGGCGCCTGCGGCGTCTCCAGTGGCGCTTCCGCCTGCTCGCTGTGGTGCACGGTGGCCGCGCGCGGCAGGGTGATCCAGCGGGCGATCGTGTGGCCCAGGTCCTGCTGCGTGAAGGGCTTGCTCAGGTAGTCGTCCATGCCGGCCGCCAGGCATGCTTCGCGGTCGCCCTGCAGCGCGTTGGCCGTGATGGCGACGATGGGCAGCACGCGCGCGTGGCCGCACTGCTGTTCGTGGCGGCGGATTTCCGCCGTGGCGGCAAAGCCGTCCATCACGGGCATCTGGCAATCCATCAGGATCAGGTCGAAATCCCCGCCCCGCGCCGCCTGCAGGGCTTCTTCGCCGTTGCGCGCGCACACCACGTCCAGGCCCAGGCTGTCGAGCATGGCCAGCGCCACTTCCACGTTGACAGGGTTATCTTCGGCCAGCAGCACGCGGCGGCGCTGGCGCCGGCCGGGCGCGCGGGCGGCGGGGCGCAGCGCATGTGGCGGCGCCGTGCGCAGGCTTTCGCCGGCGCGCGGCGGCGTGACGATGCAGTCGAACAGATCGCATTCGCGGGCCGGCTTGATCAGCTGGAAGGCCACGCCCGCCTCGCGCCGCTGCACGGGGTCGGCCGCGGCCTGCTCCGTGCTCAGCAGCAGTAATTTGAGGTCGGCCAGCAGCGGGTCGCTCTTGATGGTGGCGGCCAGGGCCAGGCCGCTGGTGCGCGGCAAATCCATGTCGAGCAGGGCCACGCCATACGGCGTGCCCGCCTGCGCGGCCGCCCGCAGCTTGCCCAGGCATTCGCCCGCCGTGCCGGCGCTGTCGCTGACGATGTGCCAGCTGGCCAGCTGCCGCTCCAGCACGGCGCGCGTGGCGGGTGTGTGGTCGACGATCAAGGCGCGTAACCCTCGCGTGGTTTTCAGGTTGAAGGACGGGTCGTCGCTGTCGACCCGCCGCTTATCGAAATTTACTTCGAACCAGAAGATCGAGCCTTGCG
This sequence comes from Janthinobacterium sp. TND4EL3, assembly GCF_900156175.1. GTDB lineage: Bacteria > Pseudomonadota > Gammaproteobacteria > Burkholderiales > Burkholderiaceae_D > Janthinobacterium. Next base: position 144,502 of record NZ_FTMV01000014.1, on the reverse strand, counting down.
TTAAAGCATTGTCGACGCCGATTTTTCCACCCATCAGCTCGACCAGCTGTTTCGAGATGGTCAGGCCCAGGCCCGTGCCGCCATGCTTGCGCGTGGTCGAGCCGTCGGCCTGCGAAAACGATTCGAAGATGCGGCTGCGCGCCTCGCTTGATACGCCGATGCCCGTGTCGTGCACCTCGAAGCGCAAGCCCACGCTGGGCGCGTCTTCGCTGCACACTTCCACTTTCACGGTGACCTTGCCCGTTTCCGTGAACTTGATGGCGTTGCCCAGCAGGTTGACGATGATCTGGCGCAAGCGGTTCGGGTCGCCGCAGATGGCGATCGGGATGTCGTTGGCGATGTCGAATTCCAGGCAGATATTCTTCGCTTCCGCCTGCGGCGCGAACACGTGCTCGATATCGTCGAGCAGCTCGCGGAAATTGAAGCGGATGTATTCCACGCTGAGCTTGCCTGCCTCGATCTTGGAAAAGTCGAGGATGTCGTTGATGATCACCAGCAAATTCTGCCCCGAACGCTGCACCATGCTCGTGTAGTGGCGCTGCTGCGGGCTCAATGGGCTGGCCAGCAGCAATTCCGTCATGCCCAGCACGCCGTTCATCGGCGTGCGGATTTCATGGCTCATGGTGGCGAGAAACGCGCTTTTCGCCTGGCTGGCCGCCTCGGCCGCGTCCTTGGCCTTTTCCAGCTGCGCCGTGCGCACGCCCACCTGGCGTTCGAGCTGGTCGCGGTAATTGGCCAGGGTACTGTCGCGGCTGTCGATCTGCGCCAGCATGTCGTTGAAACTGTCGATCAGCACGCCCAGTTCGTCGCTGCGCTGGTGGGCAATGCGGTGACTATACGTCTGGCTGCTGGAGACCTTTTGCGCTGTATCAATGAGCTTCGTGATCGGCTCGGCAATCACGCTTTTAAAGCGCCGCGCGAGGAAGACGGCGATCAGGAAGGACAGCACGGTGGCGCCGCCGATGGCGCCCACGTGGCGGCCGATGTCGCGCCACATGTGGTTCAGGTCCGCTTCGATCAGCACGGCGCCGATGATCTGCTGCGGCTCGCCCGGCCGGTAGACGGGCCGGTACAAGCGCATGGCGGGCGCCAGGGTGGTGCCCGAGCCTTGCGTGACGGGCTGCTCGGCCATGTCGGCCAGCAGGGCCGGGTCCATGTCTTCCGGCGCCGCCAGCTCCTTGTCGTGCTGCGGCGCGCGGTACAGGGCGAACAGGCGCCCGCCCTGGTCGAACAGGGCCGCCTGGGCCACCTCGTCGCGCGCGGCCAGTGCGGCCAGCACCTGTTCCGCCTGCGCCTGCGCCGGCTTGCCGATCAGTAACGGCGTCGCCCCCGCCGCGCCGATCACGCCCGCCAGCGACAGCAACTGCTTGCCCTCATCGCTCTTGTGGCTGAGCACGGACGTCAGCGCGAACGCCACGAACACCAGCAGCAGCGCGCAGCCCGACGACAGCACCGAAATCATGGTCAGCTTCTGGCTGATGCTGGAACGTTGGAAATTGAACATGAATTCGCTGCTTCCCCGGTCGCCCGTTGACTGTTATTTAATTCCTATTGGAAAAATATAGACGCGAAGACACACCTAGATATTGATGTGGGTCTAAGGGAAGAGAGGGGAGGGGAACTTATACGAGATGAAACAAAGGGCGGCCCCGGAGAACCGCCCTCAAGTTATTGCTGAGCAACAACACCTGACCCAGCCGTAGCGAGCGGAAGGGAGAGGCGGCCGAGAAGCGCAACCGTACTGAAGTCCGGTGAGCATCGCAAGCCGCCTATACCGCCGTGCAGCGGGCCGGGTCAGGTGCCAGCCTAACAGCAGCCGCCGCGTTTGCCGGCGCCGCCGTAGCGCGCTTCCTGCCGTTCGCGGAAGAACTCTTCATACGTCATCATCGGCTCGCCGGGATGGGTCACTTCCCGGTGCGCCACGTAGGTGTCGTACTCGGGCAAGCCGCACATGAGCCGCATGCTTTGTCCCAGATACCGTCCCGCCTTGATGATTTCGTCGAGCATCATTGCACCGTGGGCATGGCCTGGAACGGTGTTTCCTTGGTGCTAGGCTTGCTGTCGGCGCGCGCCTTCAAAATCGTGCGGATGCCGAAGAACAGCACGCTGACGACGACCACCACGAAGAAGGCGGCCAGGCCCGCATCCAGGTAGTCGTTGAAGATGATCTGGCGCATCTGCGCCACCGACTTGGCCGGCGCCAGCAGCGTGCCTTCATCGAGGGCTGCCGAGTATTTCTTCGCATGCGCGAGGAAGCCCACGCGCGGATTGGCGTCGAAAATCTTTTGCCAGCCCGCCGTCAAGGTGCACAGCAGCAGCCAGATGGTCGGCGTGATGGTGACCCATGCATACTGGCCACGTTTCATCTTGAACAGCACGCAAGTGCCGAGGATCAGCGCGATGGCCGCCAGCATCTGGTTGGCGATGCCGAACAGCGGCCACAGGGTGTTGATGCCGCCCAATGGATCGACCACGCCCTGGTACAGGAAGTAGCCCCAGGCCGCCACGCACAGGCCCGTGGCCAGCAGGTTGGCGATGACGTTTTCCGTCTGTTTCAGGCTTGGCACGAAGCTGCCCAGCAAATCCTGCAGCATGAAGCGGCCGGCACGCGTGCCCGCATCGACGGCCGTCAGGATGAACAGGGCCTCGAACAGGATGGCGAAGTGGTACCAGAAGGCCATCATGGCCTTGCCGCCGATGGCGCCGGACAGGATCTGCGCCATGCCGACGGCCAGGGTCGGCGCGCCGCCCGCGCGCGAGATGATGCTGTGCTCGCCAACGTCCTTGGCCGTCTGCGTCAGCATGTCCGGCGTCACATAGAAGCCCCACTGCGAAATCGCCTGGGCGGCCGATTCCGCCGTGGTGCCGATCAGGGCGGCCGGGCTGTTCATGGCGAAATAGATGCCCGGTTCGATGGTCGAGGCGGCCACCAGGGCCATGATGGCCACGAACGACTCCATCAGCATGGCGCCATAGCCGATGAAGCGGGCGTGGCTTTCGTTTTCTATCATCTTCGGCGTGGTGCCCGAGGAAATCAGCGCGTGGAAGCCGGACACGGCGCCGCAGGCAATCGTGATGAACAGGAAGGGGAACAGATTGCCCGACCAGACGGGGCCGGACCCGTCGATGAACTTGGTCATGGCCGGCATTTTCAGGTAGGGCGCGACGACGATGATGCCGATGGCCAGGCCCAGGATCGTGCCGATCTTCAGGAAAGTCGACAGGTAGTCGCGCGGCGCCAGCAGCAGCCACACGGGCAGGACGGAGGCGATGAAGCCGTAGCCGATCAGCATCCACGTCAGTTCCGTGCCCGTGAACGTGAACATCGGGCCGAGGACCGCGTGTTCCTGCACGTACTGGCCGCCGATGATGGCCAGCATCAGCAAGACAAAACCGATGATGGAAATCTCGCCGATGCGGCCCACGCGGATGAAGCGCGAGTACACGCCCATGAACAGGGCGATGGGGATCGTCGCCATCACGGTGAAGCTGCCCCAAGGGGAACCCGTCAATGCCTTGACGACGATCAGGGCCAGCACGGCCAAAATGATGACCATGATCATGAAGCAGCCGAGCAAGGCGATCATGCCGGGAATTTCGCCCAGTTCAGCCTTGATCAGGTCGCCCAGGGAGCGGCCATCGCGGCGCATGGAAATGAACAGCACGATGAAATCCTGCACGGCGCCCGCAAACACGACGCCCGCCAAAATCCACAGCATGCCGGGCAAATAGCCCATCTGCGCAGCCAGCACGGGGCCGACCAGGGGGCCGGCGCCGGCAATCGCGGCGAAATGGTGGCCGAACAGCACGTATTTGTTGGTTGGCACGTGGTCCAGGCCGTCATTGTGCTTGAAGGCCGGGGTCATGCGGCGGGCGTCCAGTCCCAGCACCTTGTCGGCGATGAACAGGCTGTAGAATCGGTAGGCGATCAGGTAGACGCAGACGGCGGCGATGACGATCCAGATAGCGCTGATCGGTTCGCCACGTTGCAGGGCGACAACGCCCAAGGACCCGGCGCCTGCCAGCGCAAGCGCTGCCCAGCCGAGCTGTTTGAAAATGCGGTTCATGCTTCCTCCAGAGATGTGACGGGCGCTGTGCCGTGCGATGATGGTGTGCTGCGCCTGGTCGTCGCCAGTTTGATGTTACTTTTGGTGTATTTGCAGCTTATGGCGAGTATTCAGGAATCATATAATTGCCGCAAGCGCAAGACTACGCAGTAACGCTCAGTATTACTACGCAGGCCGATCGCCGCGCGGCGACGTAAAATCACGCCTTCCCACCAGCAAAGACGCCGCCGGAGCGCCAGGCCATGAAACTCAGACAGAAAGTCATCTTCCTGGCCATCACGCCGCTGATCCTCGCCCTGTGCACGATCGCTTTTGCCGTGCGGCACCAGGCCATCACCCTGGCCGAACAGCAGCGCGCCACCATCCAGCAAGCCTACCTGGCCAGCAAGGAAGCCGAGCTCAAGCACTACGTGACCCTGGCCAGCCATTCCATCGCTTCCCTGTACGGCTCGGGGCGCAAGGATGCCGCCACGCAAGAGGAAGCCAAGCGCATCCTCGCCTCGCTCAGCTATGGCGACGATGGCTATTTCTTCATCTATGATTTGCAGGGCAAGTCGCTGATGCACCCGCGCCAGCCCGAACTGGTGGGGCAGAACCTGTGGGAGTTGCGGGACGCGGACGGCAACCTGACCATCCAGCGCCTGATGCAGCGGGCCAGGAGCGGCGGCGGCTTCGAGCGCTACAACTGGATCAAGCCGTCGACGAACAAGTCGGCGCCCAAGCTCGGCTATGTGATACTGATGCCGGAATGGGGCTGGATGATGGGCACCGGCATCTACATGGATGACGTGGACCAGGCGCTGGCCAAGGTCGATGCCCAGCAGTCGCGCAATATCCGCTCGACCATGGAACTGATCGCCGCCATCGCCATCTTCGGCGCCCTGCTGGTGGCCGCCTGCGGCCTGGCGCTGAACCTGCGCGAGCTGCGCGTGGCCGACGCCAAGCTGAAAGTGCTGGCACAGCGCGTGGTCGAGTCGCAGGAAGAAGAGCGGGCACGGCTGTCGCGTGACTTGCACGACGGCATCAGCCAGTGGCTCGTGTCGATCAAGCTGCAGATCGAGGCGGGCATCGCGCGCCTGGCCGGCAATGCCGAACAGAAAGACAAGGCGCCGGCCACGTTCGAGCGGGCCGCCGAGCAGCTCAACAAGGTGCTGGGCGAGGTGCGGCGCATTTCACACAACCTGCGCCCGGCCATCCTCGACGACCTGGGCCTGGCCGCCGCGCTCGACCATCTCGTGCATGAATTTAACGACAGCAGCAGCGCGCAAGCCAGTTTCACGGCCAGCCCCGCGGCGGCGGGCGAGGGCTTGCCCGACATGGTCAATACCGTCCTGTTCCGCATCGCCCAGGAAGCGCTGACGAACAGCGAGCGCCATGCCCACGCCAGCGCCGTCGAGGTCAGCCTGCGCGAGGCGGGCAAGACGGTGGAGCTGCGCATCGGCGACAATGGTGGCGGCTTCGACTTCGACGGCATCGCCCTGCACCCGCAGCGCGGCATCGGCCTGCGCAACATGACGGAACGCATGGAAGCCATCGGCGGCAGCCTGCACATCACCTCGTCCCCGGCCGGCACCGTGGTGCTGGCGCGGCTCGGCCTTTCCTCCATTGACTAATAATGAGAACCATGAGCGACACGATCCGAATTTTGCTGGTGGACGACCACCCCCTCGTGCGCGACGGCCTGCGCGCGCGCCTGGAAGCGGTGGCGCATTTCGACGTGGTGGCCGAGGCGGGCGGTGCCGACGAGGCGCTGGCCCAGGCGCGCCTTCACCAGGTGGACCTCGTCTTGATGGATATCAATATGCGCGGCACGAATGGCATCGAAGCGACGGCCCTGTTCAAGCAGGCGTTTCCGCAGATTGCCGTGCTGATCCTGTCCATGCACGACAAGCTCGAATACGTGTCGCAAGCCATCGCCGCCGGCGCGCGCGGCTATGTGCTCAAAGATGCTCCGGGGAAAGATATCGTCTTCGCCATCGAGACGGTGATGTCCGGCGGCATTTACTACAGCGCCGCCCTGGCGCGGCAGCTGTCGCGGCCGCAAGTCCACGACTCCTTCCTCACCACGCGCGAGCAGCAGGTGCTGCAGCACATCGCGGCGGGCCAGTCGAACAAGCAGATCGCGCGCGAACTGGACCTGAGCGTGCGCACGGTGGAAACGCACCGGCTGAACATCAAGCGCAAGCTCGGCATCGAAGGGCAGGCCGAACTGATCAAATACGCGGTCGAGCACGCGCATGGCGGCAGCGCCTGAACGGATGCGTGCAAAGCAGTGTATTTTTTAAAACCCGCATGACAGGCTGGTCTCCCAGGGAAATGTTTTTTTTGAACATTTATTGCTAATATTAAACTGTTTCGTCCGTGAGATTCAGATAGAATGATTCTTGCTGTCGAAATGGCATCCCTGTCGGGCCAGGGTTGCCAATGCTGGTCAGTTTATTTACTATGGCGCCCTACCCACACTGAGATACCGATGTCAGCGTCTGAATCAAACCTGTTTCCTTTGGTGGGATTACAAGCAGTTGCCAATGCTCATAACGAGTGGGTCGCTGTCACCTTGCACGTGCCGCAGGCCTCGACGGCGCCGCTGCTGGCGGCGCTGGCCGCTGCCGACGCGTATGCCTTCCTGGCGCCGCTCGACTGCATCATTCCCCTGGCCGACCCGCATGGCGTGGACGAGGCCGTGCTGGCGCAACTGGCGCCGCAGCGCACCATCTTCCGTTTGCCGGCTGTCTTTGCCGGCGATAAACAAATCCAGAAGAAATGCCAGCAGTGGCGCGATGCCGGCTACCGCATCCTGCTCGATGGCGCCGGCGCCGGTCCCGTGGCGGCGGCGCAGGCCGAGGCGCGCGCGCTCGCCATCGACGCGGGCGGAGAACTGCCGGGCCTGCACCAGCTGCTGCCGCTGCCGGGACCGCACCTGGCCTACAACATCGTCAATGCACAGCAGTTTGCTGCATTGCAAGAACTCGGCGTCAGCTGGTTTGCCGGCGACTACGCCTTGCACCATGCGCGCCAGCAAAGCGAGCCGGAAGACGCCACCTCGCGCCGCCGCGTGCTCGCACTGCTGGGCTTGCTGGCCCGCGATGCCGACGCGCACGAGCTGGAAGTGCCGCTCAAGCAAGACCCATCGCTCAGCTATCATTTATTGAAACTGGTCAATTCAGCCGCGTTCGGCTTCACGGCGCCGATTACCGGCTTCAGCCAGGCCATCACCCTGCTGGGCCGGCGCCAGCTGCAGCGCTGGCTGCAACTGCTGCTGTATGCGCGGCAACAGGACGATGGCAAGATCCACGCGCTGCTGCCGCTGGCGGCCGTGCGCGCGGCGCAGATGGAAGCGCTGTGCCAGCTGCGCGGCGGCGACCGCGACGCGCAGGACCTGGCCTTCATGACGGGCGTGTTTTCCCTGCTCGACGTCCTGCTGGGCATGCCCATGGAAGAGATCATCGCCACCCTGAACCTGGCGCCCGAAGTGAGCGCTGCCTTGCTGGAACGCAACGGCGAGCTGGGCGCCTTGCTGGCGCTGGTGGAAAGCAGCGCGCCCCCGCCCGACGGCTTGCGCCGCGCCGGCATCGATGGAGAAACCTACTGGCGCAGCCTGCTACAGGCCTACCAGTGGGCCATCCAGGTCAGCCGGAACCTGTAGCATGACCTTGCTGCCGGTGTCGGATTACCTCGGTGACAGCGCCGCCCTGTGCGACGCCGTCGTGCGCTTGCGTGGCCCGGCACTGATGGCCGAACTGGGCCGCATCGCCGGCGCCGTGACGGCCAGCCCGCATGCCCAATTCCTGCCTGCGGCCAGCGCCCAGGGTGCCGCGCCGCGCATGCCGTTTGCGCGCGACACGCCCGCCCTGCTGCAGGATGTCAGTTTCGACGGCCATTGCTTCGGCCATTACGCCGTGGCCGGCCGCAACGCCTACAACGACGCCGACCGCCGCCACCTGGCCAGCCTGGCGTCGCTGACGGCCGGCGTGCTGCAGGTGCACTCGCTGGCGCAGCGCTCGACCCATGCGTTTGCGCAAGTCGAAGCCCTGCTGGCGCAGCAGACGCAAATCCTCGACCAGCTGCACGAATCCGTGCTGACGATGGACTTGACGGGCTACATCACCAGCTGGAACAAGGGCGCCGAGCGCCTGTTCGGCTACACCTCGGTGGAAGCCGTGGGGCGCAACATCCTGTTCCTGTACGACGACGAGGACACGGGTTTCCACGACGCCTTCCTGGAGCAGGGCGGGCGCCTGATGGAAGTGCGCCGCCGCAAGAAGTCGGGCGAGATATTCTGGGCCAGCCTGTCCCTGTCGCCGCTGCACGACATGGACGACAAGCCCATCGGCCTCATCGCCTACCTGACGGACATCACGGAACGCAAGCTGGCCGAAGAGCGCTTGCACCACCTGGCGTATTACGATCCGCTGACCAGCCTGCCCAACCGCACCCTGCTGGCCAAGCTGGTCGACCAGGCCTTGAGCGTGGCGCAGCGCAGCAAGATGCTCGGCTGCGTGCTGTTCATCGACCTGAACCGTTTTAAGCTGATCAACGACACCCTGGGCCGGCGCATCGGCGACGAACTGCTGCGCCAGGTCTCGTTGCGTTTCCGCCAAGCATTGCGCGACCAGGACCTGGTGGCGCGCCTGGGCGGCGACGAGTTCGCCGTCGGCCTGTTCGACATCGGCCAGCATTTCGAGGCCAGCATGGTGGCGCAAAAGCTGCTGGCCTCGCTGGTGGAACCGTTCCTGATCGAAGGCCACGACCTGCGCGTGGGCGCCAGCATCGGCATCAGCGTGTATCCGCAGGACGGGCAGGACGCGGAAACCCTGCTGCGCCTGGCCGACATCGCCATGTACCGCGCCAAGCAGGACAGCGGCGGCGAGGCGGAAAGCGTGGCCTTCTACAGCCATGACATGAACCTGGGCATGCAGGCGCGCATGCGCCTGGAAACGGGCTTGCGCCAGGCGCTAGCGGAACAGCAACTGCTGCTGCACTACCAGCCCAAGTACGCGCTGGGCAGCGGGCGCATCATCGGCGCCGAAGCCCTCGTGCGCTGGCACCACCCGCAGCACGGCATGATTCCGCCCGCCGAGTTCATTCCCCTGGCCGAATCGACGGGCCTGGTGGTGCAGGTGGGCGAATGGGTGCTGGAAGCGGCCTGCGCCCAGGCGCAAGCATGGAAACTGGCCGGCCTGCCGCCCATCCGCCTGGCCGTCAACGTCTCCGCCCGCGAATTCACGGCAGCCCTGCCCGCCAGGGTGGCAGCCACGCTGGCCCGCTACGGCCTGGAAGCGGCCTGGCTGGAGCTGGAAATCACGGAAAGCACCCTGATGCACAACATCGAGAGGGTCATCGGCATCATGGACCGCATCACGGCCCTGGGCGTGGCCCTGTCGCTGGACGACTTCGGCACCGGTTACTCAAGCTTGTCCTACCTCAAGCGCTTCCCCATCGACACCTTGAAAATCGACCGCTCCTTCACCACCGGCATCCCGACCGACGCCAGCGACTGCGCCATCGCCAGCACCATCATCAGCATCGCCCAGCAGTTGCACCACAAAGTCATCGCGGAAGGCGTGGAAACGGCCGAGCAGCTGGCCTTCCTGAAGAGTTCGGGCTGCGACGAAGTACAGGGCTACCTCTTCTCGCGCCCCTTGCCGGCGCGCGAGTTCGAGCGGGCGCTGCGGGAAAACTGGGGCGTGTAAGCTTCGTGCTTGGCTATGCCGGCAGAGGAATTGAACCCGCCGGATCTGACCCGAGTGTTTGCGATGGGCGGAAATATGCTGCTGACGGCGCTAGCCATTGGTAAGCCACTGCGCTTTATGTATAATGCTGCCATCTGGAAGCGTGGCCGAGTGGTTGAAGGCACTAGTCTTGAAAACTAGCGACGGGTTACACTGTTCGTGAGTTCGAATCTCACCGCTTCCGCCAAGAAATAAAGAAACCGCCTTCGGGCGGTTTTTTATTGCCTGGCGGAAGCGAGCAGGGCGCCTTCGCGCCCTGCGCGTGAGATTCGAAGGGCTGGGCCTACCGGCCCAGCCCTCTCCGAATCCTCCACCTGCTGCCGCTGCGCGGCAGCCTCGCGCGCCGTGGGCGCGCGTTCGTGGTTCTAATTAGGCTCTCTGCTAAGTACGCTTTCACAGCACCCGACGCCTCAGCCCGTGTCCGAATGGCGGACCTGACCCTCGCGTCCACGTGCCCCTCGCGTCCAACCCAGTTCAAATCGGTAAACTTGGTAATGTAACCAAAGACGGGTATAGAACAAATAGTTCTTTTGGGATACTATTATTATTTCCCCTGCAAGCTTGGAGTTGTGGAAAAATTAATCTTCATATCATTGTATACAAGGGGATGCATTTGAATTTCTTGAGATTTTTAGCAGTAACAACGGGAGCAATGTTTATTTTCGGCAATGTCGCCGCTGCCGAATGGCAGCCACTTCCTGGTGGGAGGGAGGGCACATTTTACGATGTGCAAAGTGTGATAAACGAAAAAGGAAACTATCACGTAATTGAACGCGAATACATACATAAGGATCGCCTGGCAACTTGGGGAGGGGCGATAAGTAAAAATTTACAACCAGGAGCGTACATTGATTACTCCCATCTAATGAACTGCCAAAAACGGCGCACATATGAAATGTTCGTCCAGTTCTACGACCATGCGGGTAAAAAAATTTCTTACCTTGATGGTCGTGGAAAACCTGCATCAGAGAGTATTGATGACATTAGGTTTGATGGAGCACACAATAATTTATTCCTCCTTTTTAATAAGCTTTGTGGAAGTAGTACAAAGAAGTAAATAAATTTAAAATTTTCCGCGTAGGTATTTTTGTAGGTACAGTTTTCGTCTTGTGCTCTGAATGCATTGTATTCCTTGCTATTCGTATTACACCGCTCCGCCAGTAAATAAAGAAACCGCCTTCGGGCGGTTTTTTGCTTGCCAGAAGCGCGCAGGGCGGCGTGGTTCTCATCAGCTTTTCGACCGAACCAGCCTGCACGACGGCCAACGCCTCAGGCCGTATCCGAACGACAAGCCAGGCCCTCGCGCCCGCACCGTTCTTGGGCTCGGGTCCTGAAAGACTATCCATGAATAAATTGTCTTTTTAGAAATACTGTGTAAAGATACAGTATCAATGTTTAAAAAGGCGGGAGCGAGTGCCCTGGCCTTCGTGGAAAAAAATTCATTTACCTTGCTGGAGGGGCGCGAATTTATTCAGCGATATGCGCCAGAGCCTCCCTTTCAATATGCAAGAACTTTTTGCAAAAACTGCGGCACTTCGTTGGGGGATGTCGGCTCGGAGAATGATTCATTTCCCATATCCCTTAACTGCCTGGATGACGACCCAGGGGCAAGAATACAGTTTCATGTTTATGTTGGCTCCAAGCCCGCATGGTATGATATTTGTGATAATGCAAAACAGTTTCTAGAGAGTCCGGCATCATAAGAAAAGCCAGTCATGTGACTGGCTTTTTTATCGCGCTCTGAGATCGCGAACAGGAATCCATGCATAAAATGGCAGGCTCTTGATTTCTTAGCTACATCATCGACTCTTGGTAATCACCCCACTCATGTATTGATTCAGGTCGCGAAAATCCTGAACTTTCCAGGCATACGGCGGTATCTTCACGCCATTCTCCCGCAAGGTTTTTGGAATCAAGTCGCCATTGGGGCGGAGTATGACCGATGACACGATAACGCCCGGATATTCCTTCAGGCGTTTTTTGAAAGCGGATGTCGTCAGGTCAGGCGTGGGGGGATTGCTTTTGTTCGCCAATGCGCCGCTGCCCTTGATATCCGCTCCATGGCATACGGCGCATCTTTGTACATAAAGATTTTTCCCGTTGACATTCTCTGCGAAAGATAATGGCGCTTGTATCAGCGACAGCATTCCCAGCGTAGCGGTGAATAATATTTTAATTTTCATGCAGTCTTGTCGTATCAGTCAGGTCGGAACCGGGGACAACGCCCGGAATGTGTTTTTCGAGGATTTGTCCCGGCTACTCATTCCATCATTATATCTGCCGGGATTCTCCGCGTGGTGCCGCTGCATATCCGGCGCGGCCATGCCCGGAATTGTTTTGCATGGATAATGTACGCAGGTATTCGGTAATAAAAGCTTGCCGGACACCCGCATGCCGCAGGGCGCCTGGCCGCTGCGTTTATTGGTAAATGGTCAGGTATTTTGCGGGAATGTCGAGCGCGTGGAACTTGCCCGCCAGAGCCAGGTCAATCAGCACGGCGAACACCAGGCCGGCGCCCGCCGGAACGCCGATGGCAAGCCTGCGCACCAGGGGCGAGCGCGCCTGGACTTGCCAGTAGGCGGCGCAGCCCAGGTGCGCGAACAGGGCGAACACGGCGAGGAAGTAATACGGCGCAAAGAACCATGCATAGGGCATCAGGGCAAAACCGGCCGCCGCATAGTAAAAATTGGTGTCGAGTCCGAGCGCGGCGCGGCCGAACAGGACGGCACCGACATGCAACAGCAGGAACAGTGCCAGATAGATGCCCGTGCCGGCCTGCAGCCACGCTGGCAGCACTGCGCGTTTCTTCCAGTTCCGCAGCACCATCCATGTTCCACTGCCACATTGAAACAGCACGCATGCCAGCAGCACGGGCTCGACCGCCGCATGGCGATACAGGGGGCGGATCGCCTCCATGAAGGCGATGTGTGCGGCGGCGCCGGCAATGGCGGCCAGGTGATTGCCAAGATGCAGCAATATAAAGGCGGCCAGGACACAGGCCGACAGGCGGTGCAGCTTGCGTATGCTCATATGCATTCCTGAACGGGGTCGATTCTGCCTGTGTTGTGCTGGCGCCCTGGTGACGCCCACCGCATCGCGAGGCGTGGCGCCGCTCGGGGGCCGAAGCGGTATCTTGCGGTTGTCCGGCAGCATGGCATGCCGGGGCTAGACCGGCTGGGGGCGCGGTACCGGCACGGGGAGGGCCACCATGGCCATGGTCTCGCGGGTATCCTCCTGCCGCTTGGCGCCGCCTTTGGCCTCCTCGGCAAAGGCGGGACGGGCATGGCGGCTGTGTTCATGGGACTCCCTCGGTTGGCAGAGGATGAGGGGAGTATCGTTTACGCGTTGACGCAGGTCTTGAACGTTTGCGACACGCTGCCATGCTTGCACGACGGCAGACGATGCCATCTGCCCGCCGCCACGCGTGGCGCTGGCCTCTTGCGTACGGGTCTGGCTGCCGCGCAGCCCCCCTTGTTCCGCTGCGTTGCCGCCGGCACAGCGTCGCAATCGCTTTCGGCGCAGAAACTGCGCGCGAACTGGCCGACGCCGGCCCGCGCAAGCTGATTGCGCCCGCTCAGGCGGATAAGAGCCATTGCTTGTACCGTATCAGGGGCTGAGCAGGGATCTATTGCCAGGCTGGTCCGTGGATCGCTGGCCTGGCGGCGGGGACGGATTTCTTGAAACAGTGCCGGACAACCGCATAAAGCCTGGCTGTTCCAGGCCCGCAGCCTTGGCGCTTGCCCCGTCGTGTGGCGCTTACGCTATTTCATCGCGCCGGTAGACGAATTCTTGACGGCTGATGCCTTGCGTGACGAAGTCTGCATCGGCCGGTATTTTTTCCCAGAAAAATTCTCGATTGAAGAGTGGAATCTTGTTGAATCTTCGCGAACGGAATATCCATCTGTTCTTTGTGAAATCGCTGTAGCGGTCGCCTTTGAACTGTTTGTGTACAGCGGTGAACGGCAGCAATCGTTCCGCAATATCCGGGAACTTCAGGCCTGGCGTGTCATTCTTGAATTTCTCAAAGATGGCAAATTGATCCCGGCAGATGACTTGAAGAGCGGTTTCCGGAAAACGATAGCGTGGAGACCACAGGACATTCCAGCCTGATTCTATTTCATTGATAAACTTTACCAGGCGGGGCGTCATGATATAGGCGTCCGATTCGATATGGATGATTTTATCCACGCCTAATTCATTTGCCACCTGCACGGAGTGGAGAAAGCTGCGCCACCAGCCGGGGTAATCAGATCCGCTTTGTCGTCCCAGGTTGTTATCAAAGTGAATGATGAGGTTTTTGTCGCCATGGGCAGCCAGCGGCGCGTCATGCGGAATCGTATTGATAATGTCGGCAGGCGGAAGAAATGGCGAGCCATCATCTATCATTATCTTTTTTTCGGCATTGATCGGGATGTTTTCGTAGTAGTCGAGCCACCGCTGGTAGCGACTTTCCCACGATTGGGCATCTTTTATAAAGCTGGTGCAAAATATCATGGCTTTCATTAGCTAAGCACATTCCTTATGTTTGAGTATTTCAGTTTTTCTTGATTGGCTGATTAAAATCTGGATTTTTTTACAGGTGGGAGGCGGCGAATTGGCTGCTTCAGGAGGCCGCGCCGGTCTCTCCGGCGTTTGGCGATTTCTGCCCTGAACGTCAGAAACGTGGCCTGCACCGGCGCGCCAGCCCTCAGATGCAGGCCAAAATGGCCGCAGTACACCGGTATTGAGCGCCGCGCAATTTTTGCGCATGATGCCTCGCCCGCAGCTGCCTGTATCATTGTTGACCATTATAAAGAGTATGCTCGCGGCCCGGCAATCGCAATGTCATCGAGTACCCGTACACGGGTGAACGATGTTTGCCAGGAGCTGCTGCGCTCCGATCATCAACCCGTAACCTCATGCGCGATCGCCTCGCGCTTTTGAACGAATGAAAAATATGAGCGTTGAATATCGTCACAACTTTCCCCTGGATCCGACCGATGTGGTTCGTGTCTTCGATCAATCCGGCATCAAGCGGCCGACTGGCAATCTGCCGAGGATTGCGCGCATGTTTGCCGCGCCCTGCCTCTTGCTGTCGGCTTGGGTGGATGGCGAGTTGGTGGGATTGGCGAGGTCGCTGACCGACCATGCGTATTGCTGCTATCTGTCGGATCTGGCGGTAGACAAGCAATACCAGGGCCTGGGCATCGGCAAGGAGCTGGTCAGACGCACCCAGGCGATCATCGGCGACGAAGTGTCGCTGATTTTGCTCTCCGCGCCCGACGCCATGGCCTACTATCCGGCGCTTGGTTTTGAAGCTGCCGCCAATGCCTACGTGATCCGGCGTACCCATTGAGCGAGCGCTTCCAGGAACTCCTGCCCTGATGAAAACCGTCTACACCCTCGCCGAAGCCCTGGCAAAAGACCCCGGCCGCGTCGCCAAGACCCAGGCCCTCACCCTCGACAGTTCCAGGCCCTGCATGGGCCTGAAAGGCAAGCACGGCCTGTTCGCGTCCGAAGCGTGGTGGAAAAGCATCGCGGCCAGGCGCCTGCAGACGCAAACCTTGACGGGCATCATCGAGCGCACGTACTTCGCGGGCCAGGACAGCCGCCGTGGCGATGAAGTCAATAGCTTTACTTTGCGCCTGGCCGATGGCTCGACAGCCGACGAAAGCATCTACACGCACCACAAGCACGATATCAAGCTGTTCGTGCCCGGCGCCACGGTGACGATGGTCCATGCGCTCGATGAGCTGAAGGCGCCGGCGGCGGACGGTGGTATCGGCCATGCGCGGATCGTGCTGGAAGTGTCTGTTTCTGCGGCATAAGGCCTTATGTTCACTTGATGGCGCTGCCATAAGCCTCCTGTTTCCTGTCAACACCATCCCTCCAGGTTTGCATTACATTAAGGATATTTCATGATGGAATCGAGATGGATGAGGAACTCAGTGGTGAAAGATGGGGGCGAAAATTTCCAGGCAGCACCAACACGAGGGATTTGTCAGGAAATTTTCGTTTGGCAGTGGAAGATTTTCTATATGCAATGAAAGAGGCGGGGATCAGGATTGCAATCAATGCCACCTACAGACCGCCGCAGCGCTCCTACCTGATGCATTATGCGTGGAGACTCGCAAGACAACAGCTTGATCCCCAACACATCCCGAAAATGGCGGGTGTGCATATCGCATGGGATCACGGTGAAATTGACGCATCTGTCAAGGCTGCAAAGGCGATGTCGATCGTCTTGCAGATTAATCGTTTACCCATCAAGCCCGCACTGCGCTCGCAGCATAATTCTGGTCTGGCGATTGATATGGGTTTGCTGTGGAGCGGAACGGTTGAGGTGAAAGATGCGAGCGGTAATCTGGTGAGGATTGCCACTTGGCCGAGAAACGGCATGAACAGGCAACTTATCGCGGTCGCTGCAACATATGGAGTAAAGAAATACAACGGGCCTGGAAGCGACCGGCCGCACTGGTCCAATAATGGCTATTAAAGGAAAGTCATGCGAAAATTTCTTCTGATAGTGCCTATTTGCTTTGTTCTTCCTTTTGCCTTTTCAGCCCAGCCACTCCCTCAAGATGTCAGCAGGTTTATCCATAACGCAGAAGCATGTGAGCACTTGGCGGGAGAATTTGATGGGGAGCTACCGAAGCGGCAGCAGGATGATCTCCTCAAGAACATACATCAATACTGCAAGGTGGCGCAAAATCAGCTGAGAATTCTTGAGGTGAAATATCAAGGCAATGCCAAAGTAATGAAGGTCATCAAGAGTCATGCCAATGATGCGGTAAGCAGTTATGAAAGGGAATGACATTCGCTGGTCTCTTGGGGGCACGCAGGGTGCAAGCTGCCGCCGCAGCAATCTTCGCAAACTTGACCTAAGCAAATTCCTTGCCGAAATTCGTTTGACCGTCCCCCCGCGCCAGGTCTAGAGTCGTCGAAGAGACCTCAACCGACTGTATCCCCACGCCATGGCCAAGCCCTTTCCCTTGAACCCCAAGAACCCCGAACGCATCTGCTGGGGCTGCGACAAGTATTGTCCGCCGGACGCCATGCGCTGCGGAAACGGTTCCGAGCGCACGCAGCATCCGGTCGAGCTGTTTGGCGAAGGCTGGAATGACTGGGGGCTGGCGGCGGCCGATCAGGCCGAGGCGGAGAAAAAACCGTAGCCGTGACTGCGCCGCGATCCGCTACAATTTCCCATCGCACACGCGTCCCCGCTGAGGAAATGCCCATGCAAGAGATCCTTTCCCGCTGGCTGGCAAGCAGTGCCGGCGATTACGCCCTGGTCGAACACCCGGCCGTGCACACCATCGATGAAGCGCTGATCCACGTGCCGCCCATGCCCGGCCTGATGGTGAAAAACCTGTTCGTGCGCGACGAGAAGGGACGCCGGCATATGCTTGTTATCGTGCCTTTCGACAAGCGCGTCGACCTGGCGGCGCTGGGACGGCTGCTGCCAGCGAGTAAGCTGAGCATGGCCTCGCCCGAGCGCCTGCTGCAGCACCTGGGCATCACGCCCGGCTCCGTCAGCCTGTTTGCGCTGATCCATGACGGCGTGCAGGCGGTGGAGCTGGTGCTGGACCAGGCCGTGTGGGATGCCGGCCATATACAAGCCCATCCGCTGCGCAATACGGCCACGGTGGCGCTGTCGCATGCCACCCTGGTCCGTTTCCTCGCGCATACGGGACACGTGCCCCGCATCGTGACGGTGCCGGCAACGCAATAAGACAAACTCAATGCCCGGGCACGGGCGCGCCGCCGCTGCGCCGTCCCGGCCGGAAGCCGTGTGCGCGGGCCGACCAGGCGACCACGAACGCCAGCAGCAGCAACGCCACCATGGCCCACGGGAAAGCGTCCGCGCCCCAGGTTTCCAGCAGGGCGCCGCCCACCACGCCCGCGGCCGCAATCGCGCCATTCCACGCCACCACGTTCATCGACAAGGCCACGTCGGCGCCGCTGCCGGCCGTATCGGCCAGAGCCGTCTGCAACAGCGTTGCCGCGCCGCCAAAGCTCAGGCCCCAGACGGCCATGCCGACATAGATGACGGCAGGAAAGTGCGACGCGACGCCCAGCACGAGGGCCGTGGCGGCGAAGGTCGCCAGGCTGGCCAGCACGGTGGCGCGCAGGTGGCGCTCGACCAATTTCCCCGTGATCCAGATGCCGGCCATGGCCGCCGCGCCGAAGACGAGCAGCACCAGGTCGATGCGCGCCGTCAATCCGGCCGGCGCCACGAACGGGGCGATGTAGGTGTAGAGAATATTGTGCGCCAGCATCCAGGCGATGACGACGGCCAGCACGGGGCGTACGCCCGGCGTCGTGAAGACGCGGCGCAGGGGCAGGCGCTCATGCGCACGCTGGCCCGGGTAGTCCGGCACCTTGGCCAGCACCCAGGCGATCAGGACCAATGTCAGCGCGGAAATGATCCAGAAGGCGGCGCGCCAGCCGACCAGTGAACCGAGCAAGGTGCCCAGCGGCACGCCCAGCGACAGGGCGACGGGCGCGCCCACCATGGCCAGCGCCAGGGCGCGGCCTTGCTGCTGGGGCGCCACCATGCGCCGCGCGTAGCCGGCTAGCAAGCTCCACGCCAGTCCGGCCGCCATGCCGGCAAGGAAGCGGGCTGCAAGGGTCAGCCAGTAGTGTGACGACAGGGCCGTGACGGTATTGAACACGAGAAAGCCGATGATGGTCAGCAGCAGCACGTTGCGGCGGCGCCAGCCGCGCGTGGCGATGGTCAGCGGTATGGCCGCCAGCAGGGAGCCGAGCGCATAGGCCGTGACCATTTGCCCGGCCAGCGCGGCGCTGATGCCGAGCCCCGCGCTGATCTGCGGCAACAAGCCGGCGGGCAAGGTTTCCGTGACGATGCAGATAAAACCCGTCATGGCCAGGGCTAATAAACCCGAAACGGGGAGGCGGTTGGCCAGCGCGGGGCTGGCTCCGGTGGTGAGTGTGGCGTGATTCACGGCAAACATCCTTGTAAAGAGATCAGGCGCAGGAGTGCCCTGACCGTTGTGGCGGTACATATGTATCGATCGGTATAAATATAGGCGATGGCGCGCCGCGTTGTCAATGACTTCTGTATCGAGTAGTATGTAAGTGGTGGTGAATAGACGAGAAGGAGTGATGGATGGCGCAAATGGGACGGCCGCGCACGTTCGACCGGCAGGCAGCCGTCGAGCAGGCCATGTTTTTATTCTGGCAGCAAGGTTATGAATCGACGTCCTTGAGTCAGCTCAAGGCGAGCCTGGGCGGCGGCATTTCCGCGCCCAGCTTTTATGCGGCGTTCGGTTCGAAGGAAGCGCTGTTCCGCGAAGCGGCGCAATGCTATCTGGACACGTTTGCCCGCGTGACGGAGTGTTTATGGGACGATGGCCTGGCGCCGCGCGAAGCCATCGAGCTGGCCTTGCGCCAGTCGGCACGCATGCAGTCCGAGCCGGGCCACCCGCCCGGCTGCATGGTGGCGCTCGGCTGCATGAGCGCGCCGACGGCCGAGCACGCGGCCGTGGCCGCCCCGCTGACCGCTTCGCGCGCGCGCACGCGGGCCGGCTTCGTGCATTGCGTCGAGCGGGGCAGGGACAGCGGTGAATTGCCGGCGGGGACGGATGCAGTGGCGCTGGCGGCCGTGTTCGACAGTTTTCTGTCGGGCGTCGCGATCCAGGCCCGCGACGGCGTGGGCTATGCCGTGTTTGATTCTGCCATTGCGCAGATCCTGTGCGTGTGGGATGCCCGCCGCGTGCCTGGCTAGGCGCTAGGCCGTCCAGCGAAACTCGAGCACGTCGTCGCCATACTTGTCCGTCTCGCCCGTCGCCGTCCAACCCAGGTAGCGGTAGAAGCCGTAGGAGCGCGAGGCGGGGTCGCTGGAGCAGCCGAGGAACAGCCGCTCGTGGCCCTGCGCGCGCAGCTCGGCCATTACCCGTTGCAGCAGGGTCTTGCCGATGCCTAGCCCTTCGAATTGCGGCAGCAGGGCCAGGACGACGATCTCTCCCGTGTCGCGCGCGCCAAAGCAGTAGCCGGCCAGCTGGCCGTCGTGATGGCAGACGTGGCCGGGCAGGCTGCCCGAGCGCATCATCGCGGCCCAGGTGCCGGCCGTGATGCCCACTTCTGCCAGGCGCTCCTGGGAAACGGCGTTCTGCCGTGTCTTGCCGCGCAAGGCGATGAAGGCCGGGGTGTCTTCCGCATTAGCGGCATGGAAAGTAATCGATGCTGAATGTATCGTCATGTGTGCATTGTTGGATGGTCGTGAGGGATTTATTCCCAGGATTTGCGCATGATCTGCGCGTGGCGCTGCCAGTCAACGACTTGGGTCTGTTCGATGGCTTGCTGGCCGGGATTGGCGCTATCGATGATTTCATCCTTGACGATGATCAAGTCATTTTTATCATTGAGGCGATATTCCCGGTAGCGCTCGCAATCCTGTGCCCGCCGGGCGGTGGTGATTAATGTATTTGCCCGCCACGCATAGCTGTCTTCATAAAAGCATTGCGCCGCGCAGCCGCAATTGGCGATGCCGCCTTCGATTCTCTGCCCGGCGATGCTAATGTCCAGATTCGGAATGGCGGACATGGGTTTGTTGAAACGGTATTGCTGCGCTGGCGCATCCCACAGCCACACGTCGGAACAGCGGATGCGTCCCTGGCTATCCGTGTAGCCCGTCACCCACAGGTCGGCATGGCCGTCGAAATTCATGTCGGCCAGCAGCGCGTGCAAATTGCCCGTGCCGCTGCTGCTGCAACTGCCAGCCATCCACCGCTTGCCGGTTTTTATCTGATACGTCTGTTTTTCATCGTGATTGACATAGCGGATATCGGCCGCTTGCCGCACTTTGCCTGTCGCAGCTTTGTCCAGGTGCAAGGTGCCGCCATATGCCGAGGAGGAAAGCAGGGATAAAAACAAAACAATCAGTTTCATGGAGATATTCTTGGGCTGGCACTGTTCTTATGCCTGGATTAAATCGTGCGATCAATGATCATAACGCAGGATTCGGGCAATGCGCCACACGGTTTCTATCGTGCATTCTATGCGTAACAGTGCTGTGTACAATGCCAAAAAATCCCCGAATAAGGAATTCTGATGACATCGTCGCCTGAAACTTTGAATGAAGCGGGCATCCTCGCTTATAACGACGGCAATCACGCTGAGGCATTTAGACAATTTGATGCGGCAGCCGCAGCCGGCGATCCCGCAGGACAGCATTTATTGGCCAGCCTGTATTATCAGGGCCATGGCGTGACGCAAGACTTGCCGAAGGCGGTGGAACTGTTCACGGCCGCCGCGCAGGCGGGCTTTCCGCCGTCGCTGGCCAACCTGGCCCTGATGTATGCGAGCGGCGATGGCGTGGCGCAAGACATGCGGCAGTCGCTGGCCTACGGGCGCCAGGCGGCCGAGGCGGGCG
The DNA here is from genome assembly GCF_900156175.1 of Janthinobacterium sp. TND4EL3. Lineage (GTDB taxonomy): Bacteria > Pseudomonadota > Gammaproteobacteria > Burkholderiales > Burkholderiaceae_D > Janthinobacterium. Next base: position 123,329 of record NZ_FTMV01000014.1, on the reverse strand, counting down.
ATGGCCAGTCGCAATTCAATCTGGCGCAGGCTTACCGCAAGGGTATTGATGTACCGCAAGACTTCGCCGAGGCGGCGTTCTGGTACAAGCAGGCGGCCGAAGCCGGTTCCCTGTCCGCACAGAATGAATATGGCTTGCTGTACGCGCAAGGGCAGGGCGTGGACCTCGATTACGTGCAGGCGTATGCGTGGATCGCCATGCCGGCCGAGGCGGGCAGCGCGCAATCGATCAAGAACCGCGACCAGCTGCTGGAAATCCTCACGCCCTCACAGCAGCGGGCGGCGCGCGCGCTGGCGGCTGAATACGCAGCGCAGTATGGCGTCAATCCCCACTAGATTTCTTTGCCGGTAACTTGCTGAGCACGCCGGCCGCATCGAGTTCATAGCTGTCGAAATCGCGCGCCAGGAACAGTTCACCCGAGTAGTGCTGCCGCGCTTCCGCTTCCAGCTCGGCCATGCCTTCCGCATTGTGATAGCGGGCGCTGAAGTGGGTGAGGATCAGGTTCGGCAAGCGCACCGCTTCGGCGAACTGCGCCACGCGCTGCACGGAACTGTGCGTGGGGCCGGGGCCCACCTTGTGCAGCATGGCTTCCGTGTAGGTGGCTTCGTGCACGAGCAGTTGCGCGCCGGCACAGGCGTCCGTCAGCAGCGCTGGCGTGTCGTTGTCGCCGCCGATCACCACGGTGGCGCGCTGCGTTTCCGTCTGGCGGAAAGCGGCGGCGCGCAAGACCGTGCCATCGTCGAGCAGCGCATCCTGGCCCGCCTGCAACAGCCCCCAGGCGGGGCCGGGCGGCACGCCCGCCGCCTGCAGGGCCGCCTTGTCCAGTTTCCACCTGCTCGTTTCCAGCGCGAAGCGATACGCGACGCTCGGCGCGCGGTGCGACAGCGCATGGCGCGAGATGGTCAGGCCCATTTCTTCATGCACGACTGGGACACTGTCCACGTCGATATGGATCAGCGGATACGTCAAAAACAGTTCCGTGTGCAGCAGGGTGGCGTCGATCCAGGCCTTGATGGGGGCCGGGGCGATCAGCAGCAAAGGTTTCTTGCGCCCCGTCATGGAGGCGCTGGCCAGCAGGCCCGGCAACCCGTAGCTGTGGTCGCCATGCACGTGGGTGATGCAGATGCCCACCAGGTCGTGCACGGACAAGGGCAGGCGCTGCAGCCGGTGCTGCGTGGCTTCGCCGCAATCAATCATCCACCAGTCGCGGTTGTGCGTGGTTTGCAGGGCCAGCGACGTGACGTTGCGGTGGCGCGTGGGCACGCCGGAAGACGTGCCGAGAAAAGTCAGTTTGAACATGGGCGCATTATGCGGCAAGCCACCGCCGTTGCCAACGCGCCCGCCTTCAGCCTGCCAGCGGCGCGCCCAGTTTGTCCTTGTAGAGGCGGCCGTTCTTCATGATCAGGAACAGGTTTTCCTCGGGATGCGCGAGGAAATCGAGGTTTTTCGTGGGGTCGCCCTCGGCCACCAGCAAGTCGGCCAGCGCGCCCACGGCCAGCTTGCCCAGGGCGCCCGGGTAGGGTGCGCGCTGGCCGGACAGGGCCAGCAATTGTCCATTCTGCCCCGTCGCCTGCGCCAGCAGGGTCAGGGGGTCGTAAAAGCGCGTGAGCTTGGCCAGCTGGCGGCCTTGCGTGGGCGTGTTTTTCGCGTTGAACAGGATATCCGTGCCCCAGCCCGTCCTGATGCCGTACTTTTGCGCCAGCGCATACGCTTGTATCGTACCTTCCGATACGATCCTCTGGCTGGCCTTGCGCGCCGCGTCGGGATACACATTGGCGTCCTCATCCTGCAGGAACGGTTGCAGGCTCCACCACGTGCCCGCGTCGCGCATCATGCGGGCGGACTCGTCATCGGCCAGCTGGCCGTGCTCGATGCTGCGCACGCCCGCGCGGATGGCCCGCTGTATGCCTTTCGGCGTGTAGACGTGGGCCATCACATAGGTGCCCCAGTCGGCGGCCGCTTCCACGCCGGCGCGCAGTTCGCGTTCCGAATACTGCGTGCTGTCGAGCGGGTCGTACGTGGACGCGACGCCGCCGCCGGCCATCATCTTGATCTGCGTCGCGCCCAGCATCAGCTGCTCGCGCACGCGGCGCAGCACTTCCGCCTCGCCATCGGCGATCATGGCCATGCCCGCCGTTTCCGCCATGCCCAGCGGCGCGTTGGCCGCGCGGGGAATCTCCGAGCGCAGGCGGAAGTCGCCATGACCCGAGGTTTGCGAAATCATGGCGCCGGACGGGAAGATGCGCGGGCCGTCGACGATGCCTTCATCGATGGCGCGTTGCAATGCAAACGCGGGGCCGCCGGGATCGCGCACGGACGTGAACCCCCGCAGCAGGGTGCGCCGCGCTTCCTGCGCCGCCACCAGATATAAATAGCCGACGTCGGACGTCATGGCCGTCACCTGGTTGATGGCGGCCAGCATGGTGTGCCAGTGGGCGTCGATCAGGCCCGGCATGAGCAGCTTGCCCTGGCAATCGATCACTTGCGCCCCCTCGACTTTTTCGCCGGCCGGCAGCAGGGCCGTAATCGTCGCCCCCGTCACCAGCACGTGGATGCCGGAGCGGGGCGCCTTGCCCGTGCCATCGAACAGGCGCAGATTGGTCAGCAACAGGGGGCGGTCGGCGGCTTGCGGCTGCTGGGCGATGGCGTTGCCGCTGGACAGGCCGAGGCCGATGAACGGCGCCAGCATGGCGGCCGTGCCGCCGAGAAATTGCCGGCGCTGCATGTCCGCCATCACGCGCTGGTGCAGGATGGTGAAGACGGTGCCGCCGCAGTCGCAGGCGCGCGGCTTCAAGCCGCCCGTCTGCCCCGTGTCCGCCAGATGCTGCTCGTGTGCCAGGGCCATCGCGCCATCCTTTCATCGCTGCCGCGCCGGGAGCGTGGCAGCAGGCAAAGTTAATGATTAGAAACTATTCCCATTGAAAGCCGCCAGCGGTCCCAAGTCAAGCGTGCACTTGCTTTACGGAAAAGAATGTAGCATCGGCTTGCCAAACGGTAAGCTTGCCCCGTGTTTCCGCCGTCACGGCGGCTTAGTGGCAGCCTCGGCAATGGAGATAGAAACTTTGGTCATGAAAATTCACAGAGCATGCTGCCGATCTGTCGCGCGGCCGCCTTGTTGAAACGGGCGGTATTTCGCCAGCCGATTCCGGTAAAGCACGGCTTGCCCGTACAATTGCCCCTTATTTACTTTCTTACCAGGAGTCTTCCGATGCGTATCCCTACCAAACCACTGTTTTCCGCCCTGATCCTCGGCAGCGCCGTCCTGTGTGCCTCCGCTTCCGCCGTCGGCCTGGGTTTCTTGGCCGATACGCCGATGGCTTACCTGAACAAGAACGACAAGCCCGTCTTCGTGAAAGCCGTCACCGACGTGCTCAACGACAAGAAAGATGGCGAAACCGTGCAATGGAGCAATGAAGGCTTGCGCAATTCCGTGCGCATCGCCGCCGACATCACGGCCAGCGATACGGAAAAGACGGATGCGCAAACCTGCCGCAAGGTACAGGTGGGCTTGAACGCCAAGGGCCAGGAACAGACCCTCAAGCTGAAAGTCTGCAAGGCTGGCACGGCCGCGTGGAAAGTGGCGAAGAGCTGATCGTCCGCGCTTTCCCTTGCCGGTCCTGCGCCGGCAAGGTGACGACTTTCTCATAGCTAAGTCTGGCAGCGGTTAGAATCACGCTTTACCCTCACTTTCATCACCTGCATGCAGCAAAGTCGCCTCCTGTTCTTCCGCCTGGCCGGCCAGTTTCGCCGTTATGGCGCCATCGTGGCCGCCACCTTGCTGGCCGTGGGCGTGGCGTCCGCCACCGATGTGTTGTTAATCCGCCAGTTGCAAAACGTCGTCGACGCCATGCGCGACACGGCCGGTACCCAGGTGGTCCCCACGTCCGGCATGATGGGCATGTTGCAGGGCTGGGTCGACCGTTTCCTGCCGGCACAGGCAGGGCAGGTGGACTTGTGGGTGATCCCCGCCACCATCCTGGGCCTGGCCGTGCTGCGCATGGTGTCCAGTTTTGCCGGCGATTACGGTTCCGTATGGCTATCGAGCCGCGTGCAGGCGGACCTGCGCGAAAAGATGTTCGCCACCATCATGCGCCTGCCCAGCCGCTTTTTCGACACCACCACCACCAGCCTGACGCAGTCGCGCGTGGCCTTCGACGCCAGCCAGGTCTCGCAGGCGGGCTTGAACGTGCTCAACGTGATGGTGCGCGATTCCGTCGCCACCGTCGGCTACCTGATCCTGCTGTTCAGCATCGACGTGAAACTGGCCCTGTTCTGCATGGCTTCGATGCCCATCGTCGCCATCGTCGTGACCCTGGCGGGCCGCCGCATGCGCCACCTGAGCAAGAGTTCGCAGCAAGCCGTGGGCGAGCTGACGTCCGTGCTCGACGAAAGCATCGCCGGCCAGCGCGTCGTCAAAATCTTCGGCGGGCAGGATTACGAGCAGGCGCGCTTCGTCGATGTCGTCAAGCGCAACCGCCAGCTGGCCGTCAAGCATGCGGCCACGTCGGCCATGAATTCCGGCTTCATCATGATGCTCGTCGGCGTCACCCTGTCGTCGGTCATCTACTTCGCCATGCTGCGCGCGCAGAGCGGCGCCATCACGCCGGGCGCCTTCGTTGCCTTCATGGGCGCCCTGATGGCCATGCAGTCGCCGATCAAGAATTTGACCAAGATCAATGAGCCGCTGCAGCGGGGCCTGGCGGCGGCCGAGTCCGTCTTCGGCCTGATCGACACGCCGCTGGAACCGGACCCGGGCACCATCGCCCCGGCCGCCGTGCAGGGCAATCTGTCCCTGCAAAACGTGCACTTCCGCTACAACAGCGACGATCCCGATGCGCCCACCGCCTTGAGCGATATCACGCTCGACATCCGCGCCGGCGAAACGGTGGCCCTCGTGGGCGGCTCCGGCGGCGGCAAGACGACCTTGCTGGGCTTGCTGCCGCGCTTCTATGACGTCAGCGGCGGCCGGATTCTGCTCGACGGCGTGGACGTGCGCGACTACGCCTTGCTGGCCCTGCGGCGCCAGTTCGCCCTCGTCAGCCAGGACGTGATCCTGTTCAACGACACGATGGCGGCCAATATCGCCTACGGCGATCCTGCCCCGGACATGGCCCGCATCGAAGCGTCGGCGCGCGCCGCCTACGCCCACGATTTCATCATGCAGTTGCCGCAGGGTTACGAAACCCAGGCGGGGCAGAACGGTTCGCGCCTGTCGGGCGGGCAACGCCAGCGCCTGGCCATCGCGCGCGCCCTGTACAAGGATGCGCCGATACTGCTGCTCGATGAAGCCACCAGTGCGCTGGACACGGAGTCGGAGCGCTCGGTGCAGGCGGCGCTGGAAGTGCTGATGCGCAACCGCACCACCATCGTCATCGCCCACAGATTATCCACCATCGAAAGCGCCGACCGCATCGTCGTCATGCAGGGCGGCCGCCTGGTCGAGTCGGGCCGCCATGCCGCCTTGCTGCAGCAGGGCGGCGCGTATGCGCGGCTGCATGCGAGCCAGTTGTCGCCTGTCAAGGATGGCGCTGTCTGACGCCTGCCGCGCCAGCGCATGTCCCCGGACCGGGGCCGGACCAGCAGGTCCGGCCTTTTTTTATGGTGGCGCGGCAATCGTGCCCACGGCGCGCGGCGCTTGCCTTTATGATGCTGGCCGTAAGGCAACATGAACAATGGAGCAACATGACGAATCAACAGGCGAAGCGCTGGCTGCTGGCCGCCGCACTGGGCATGAGCGCAGCCATGCCGCTGGCGGCGCAGGAAGCGGAGCCGCTACGGCAGGCGGCGCAGGCAATGGACGAGAGCAAGGACCACACCATGTATCTGGATGAAAATTTCATGCCGAGCAATCAGCGCCGCGCCGCGTATGCGCTGCGCACGCCGCCCGTGCGCGACGAGGCGCTGGGCGCCTGGCATGTGCGGCTCGAATTTCCCGACACGCCGGGCGTGCTGGCCTTTGAAACCTATGCCACGGACCTGGACCTGAGCCAGATCAAGTTCCTGCGTTTTCGCAAGTATTACTACGAAAATGGCCAGCTGCTGCGCGAAACCTATTTCAATGCCCAGGGCGAGGAGCTGCTGGGCGGCTGCGTGTACTTCGAGAATGGCCAGGTCAAGCAAAGAGTGACTGCGTTGCCGAACGGGCGCGACAGCATCTCGGAAACGTATCACGAGAACGGCCAGCTGATGAGCCGCACCGTGTACCACGGCGACGAGATGGCCGATGGCGAGCAAGTGTCGTATGGCGCGAACGGGGCCGTCAGCAACCGCTCGTACCGGCGCAATGGCCAGATAGATGGCGTGGAGGAATCGTTTTATCCGGATGGCAAGCTGTTCCGAAGGGGACGGCACGTCGATGGCCAGCGCGAGGGCGAGTTCGTCATGTATGCCGAGGACGGCAAGGTGCTGGCCAGGACCGTCTGGGTGCACGGCCAGCCCGACGGCTGGTCGTTTGAAAGCCATGGCAATGGCGTCGTGTCGAACAGGACACTGTACCGGAAAGGCGCCGTGCTCAGCTTGCAAACGTGGGGCCCGAATGGCCGGCCCAATTTTGCGTGGCAGAAAGACGCGCAGGGACGCGACCACGGCGACACGACCGACTGGCATGCCAACGGCGTGCGCGCCAGCGTGACGCCGTTTGTCGAAGGCCAGCGCCACGGCTTGCTGCAGGCCTGGTACAGCGATGGCAGCCTGCGGCAGATCGTGCCCTACGAACACGGCAAGAAGCACGGCATCGAGCGCCAGTGGGACAAGTCCGGCAAGCTGGTGCTGGAACAGGCCTGGCACGATGGCCAGCCCGTTGCGGCGCAGTAGGGGGAACGGCATGCTGCATGGACAGACAATACGGCCGGTGCTGCTGGCGGCGCTGCTGACGGTGCTGCCGCTGGCGGCGCAGGCGCAGGCGCCGGCTGGCGGCACGTCGTTCTATGACAGCGGCCGGCTCAAGCAAAAAGTGACCCTGCTGCCGAACGGGCGCGACCGCATTGCCGAGACCTACCATGAGAATGGCCAGCTGATGAACCGCATCACTTACCACGGCCAGCAGATGGCCGATGGCGAGTATGTGTCGTATGGCCCGAATGGCAAGGTCAGCAGCCGCGCTTTCCTGAAGAGCGGCAGGATGCATGGCCTACAACAATTGTTTTACGCCGACGGCAAGCTGTTCCAGCGCAGCCATTTCATCCATGACCAGCAGGAGGGCGAGGCCGTCACCCTGGCGCCCGATGGCAAGGTACTCGCCAGCATGACATGGCGCAATGGCGAGCCCGACGGCTGGTCGTTTGACAGCCATGACAATGGCCAGTTGGCGCAGAAAGCGCTGTACCGCAAGGGCAAGTTGCTGCGCATGCAGAAGTGGCGCGCCAACGGCCAGCCGGCCGTTGCCTGGCAACAGGATGCGCAGGGACGCGAGCAGGGCGACGTGATCGAGTGGTTTGACAATGGCGTGCGCGCCCAGGTCACGCCCATGCGCGACGGCCAGCGCCACGGCTTGCTGCAAGCCTGGTACGGCGACGGCAGCCTGCGGCAGCTTGTGCCGTATGAACATGGCAGGAAACACGGCGTCGAACGCCAGTGGGACGAGGCCGGCAAGCTGCTGCCGGAACAGGCATGGCAGGCCGGAGAGCCAGTGCCCATGCGCTAGGAGCCGCACGCCTTTGCAGGTATCATGCAGGGATTCCGGCCCGCCAGCAGGCGCGAAGCCGGCAGGATAACTGGAGGCAACGGTGGTGGAAGCGGAAGTATCGGCGATGGTCAAGGCGCAAAGCCTGGCCTTGCAAAACATGCGCGTCGTCATGCGCGCGGCGCAGCGGCACTCGGCGCAGATCGAGAAGCAGTGCGGCGTGTCGGGCGCGCAACTGTGGGTAATGCAGGAATTGCTGGAGCACCCAGGCTTGCGCATGGGCGAGCTGGCCGCCACGATGTCGATACACCAGACGACGGCCAGCAACCTGGTCGACGCACTGGTGAAGAAAAATTATGTGCGCAAGGCGCGCGACCAGCCGGACCAGCGCGTGGTCACGCTGACCCTGACGGCGCAAGGCCAGGCCGTCATCGCCGGCGCGCCGCAGCCGGCACGCGGCTTGTTGCCCAGCGCCCTGGGCCAGCTCGATGCCGACAGCCTGGCGCAGCTGAACCGGGGCTTGAGCGCCTTGCTGGCCGTCGTCGCCCCCGATGACCGCAAGGCGGGGCTGCAGCCGTTTCCGTTTACGATGTAGTGTCCCGGCTGGCATGCGGCAGCCGTTGCAGCTGCAGCTGGGCCAGCGCCCCGTACAGCGGTTCGCTGAGCACGCGCGACACGGTGCTCGCCACCACGGCGCACGCCATCAGGCTCAGCACCATACCGTGGCCATCGACCATTTCCATGACAATAATAAACGCCGTCAGCGGCGCCTGCGTGGCGGCGGCCAGGAAACCCACCATGCCCAGCGCGATCAGGGCGGGCGCGTGCGGATAGTGCAGCAATTGCGCAATGTCATGCCCGATGCCGGCGCCGATGGCCAGCGATGGGGCGAAGATGCCGGCCGGCACGCCCGACCACACGGTCAGCCACGTCGCCACGTACTTGAAGGCGACAAAGGCCGGCGCCACGTCGCTGGAACCTTCGAGCATGGCGCGCGTGGCCACGGTGCCGCTGCCGAAGGTGGCGCCCTGGCTGGCGATGCCGATGGCCGCCACCAGCAGGCCGCAGACGGCGGCGAACAGCACGGGCCGGCCTGTTCTCCACGCGGACAACTTCCCCAGCGGATTGCCCCGGGCGGACGCCAATAGCAGCCGGGCGAACAGGCCGCCGGCCACGCCCGCCACCAGGGTGACCAGCAAACCCGGCAAGGCCAGCGCCAGGCCGATGGGGCCGGGATGGATGATGCCGAAATGGGTGGCGTTGCCGTGGATGGAGACGGCCATCATGCCGGCCAGCACGATGCCGGCGACAATCAAGCCGCTGTTGCGCTGCTCGGGCGAGCGCGACAGTTCTTCGATGGCGAACATGACGCCCGCCAGCGGCGTATTGAAGGCGGCCGCGATGCCGGCCGCGCCGCCGGCCACCAGCAGCGAGTGGGCGCTCACCTGCGAGTGGCGGGGCAGCCAGCGCCGCGCGGCCAGCATCACGCCGGCGGCGATCTGCACGGACGGCCCTTCGCGCCCCAGCGACAATCCCCCCAGCAAGCCGCCCGCCGTCAGGACTATCTTCGCGGCGCTGAGTTTCAGCGAGACAAACAGCGAGCGCTGTTCCGGCGCCACGGCCGCGTCCAGGGCGGCCATCACTTGCGGAATGCCGGAACCGGCCGCGCCCATGGCGTAGCGCCGCGTCAGCCAGACGAGCAGGGCGGCGCAAGCGGGCGTCCACAGCAGGGCGAACCACCAGGCCTTGCCATTAAAAAAGAGAAAACAATCGAGCGCTGTTTCCGCCAGCCACGTAAAGCCCACGACGACGAGGCCCGCGACGGCGGCCATGCCGACGACGACGGCGCGCGACCACCACAGGCGCGGGTTGGCAAATTCATGCTTGAAGGCAGAGGGGATGTCGTGCAAGTGCTTCATTGCGGCAAGTCCTGGAAGGGGCGCGCAGGGCGTCGGGGAGGCTTGCCATTATAAAGCTATATTTGTCCAAATGTATTTCATGTGCTTGATCCGTGGGCAGCCGGCAACAGAAGATCCGTTTTGGCCAGGAAATCGACGAGGGCGCGCACCTTCGGCGCCAGGTGCGGCCCGGACGGCCACAGCAGCCAGCAGCCGTGGGCCGCAAGTTCGCCGGTCGCGTAGTCGGCCAGCACTTCGACCAGGCTGCCGTCGGCGATGGCGCCGCGCACATGAAAGTCGGGCAGCCAGGCGATGCCCCGGCCTTGCCGCGCGAAGTGCAGCCGCGCCTCCACGTTGTTGCACACCATCGACAGCGGCAAGTCCGGCAGCGCCACGCCATCGACCAGGCGCAGCTGCCACGCTTCGATCTTGCCGCTGTGGCGGAAGCGGTAGTGCAGGCAGGCATGTTGTTGCAGATCAAGGGGGTGTTGCGGCGTGCCGTGGCGCGCCAGGTAGGCGGGCGAGGCCACGAGGCGGGAGCGGAACTGGCCCAGCTTGCGGGCGGCCAGGCGCGAGTCGCGCGGCGCGCCGATGCGGATGACGGCGTCGAAGCCGTCGCCGACGACGTCGGCCAGCGCGTCGGAAAAATCGAGGTCGAGGGCGATGTCGGGATGCAGCTGGGCAAATGCGGCCAGCGCGGGCAGGAACAGGCCACCCAGTTCCGGCAAGCCCAGGCGCAGGCGGCCGTGCGGCGCCAAGTTGCCTGCAAGTTCCTCCTGTGCCGCCTGCATTTCCGCCAGGATGCGTTCGCTGCGCGCAAGAAACAGCTTGCCTTCGGCCGTCAGGCTCAGCTGGCGCGTGCTGCGCTGGAACAGGCGCGCCCCCAGCCGTTGTTCGAGCCGCGCCAGGCTCTTGCTGACGGCCGACGGTGAAATGCCGGCCTGGCGCGCGGCGGCGACAAAGCTGCCCGCTTTGGCCAGTTGCACGAACAGGGCCACGCCGGAGAGATTATCGGTATCCTGGTTTTGCATGATTCATGACAGTTTGGTCAGCAGTGAAACGCATTGAAGCATATTTTTCTTTGTCGCGTGGCTGCCTACCATGCGGATTTAGCTGGGAGCATGCAATGAAGATGATCGGTTTCAACAAGGGCAGCAGCGTGGACGACGAATATGGCTTGTTCGACATGACGGGGGCGATGCCCGTGCCCGGCCCGCGTGACGTGCTGGTGCAGGTGCGCGCCGTGGGCGTCAACCCGCTCGACACCAAGGTGCGCGCCGGGCGGGTCGCCGTGCCGCAAGCCGTCACCACCCTGGGCTGGGATGCAGCCGGCGTCGTGCACGCGGTGGGCAGCGCCGTGACCCTGTTCGCGCCGGGGCAGGCCGTGTATTACGCGGGCTCGTTCGACCGCCCGGGCGCCAGCGCCGAGTACCACCTGGTCGACGAGCGCATTGCCGCACGCATGCCCGCTACGCTCGATTTTGCGCAGGCGGCCGGCGTGCCGCTGGCGGCGCTGACGGCGTGGCAGCTGCTGTTCGAGCGCTTTGCCATTGCGCCCGGCGACACGCAGCCACGGGGCAGCTTGCTGGTGCTGGGCGGCGCGGGCGGCGTGGGATCGATGCTGATCCAGCTGGCGCGCCGGCTGACGGGTTTTACCGTGATCGCCACGGCTTCGCGCGACGACAGCGCGCACTGGTGCCGCGCCATGGGCGCCCACCACGTGATCGACCATGCGCGGCCCATGGCGGAGCAGGTGGCGGCATTGCACGTCGCCCCCGTCACGCACATCGCCGCCCTGTCGCACACGGCGCGCCATGTCGCGGCCTTGACGCAGATCATCGCGCCGCACGGCAAGCTGGGCGTCATCGACGACCACGCTGTTTTCGATGCGGCGCCGCTGAAGGGGAAAAGCGTGTCGCTGCACTGGGAAATGGTGTTTACGCGGCCTTTGTACGGCACCGAAGACATGATCGGGCAACACCGCATCCTGCACCGCGTGGCGGCGCTGCTGGACGAGGGCGTGCTGCGCCCTACGGTGCGGCAGCGTCTGTCGCCGCTGGACGCGGCCACCCTGCGGCGCGCGCATGTGCTGCTGGAGCGGGGCGGGCAGCCGGGCAAGATCGTCGTCGGCGCCGAGTAGCCCTAGACGAACAGCTCGTGGCGCGCGCTCTGGCTGATGGCGATGGTGGCCGGGTGGCTCAGGCGCCGCTCCGTGGTGATCGCATACACCTGCTCGACGAGGCTGTCGACCCGGCCCAGCGCCACCACGCCATGCTGTTCGCACACCTGGGGCGCGATCACGGTGGGGGCGAAGAACAGGCCGGCGCCGGACTGGCCGAAGGCCTGCATCATGGCGCTGTCGTCGAACTCGCCGACGATGCGCGGGTGCAGATTGTGCTCGCCCAGCCATTGCAGCAGGCGGCCATAGATGGCGAAATCCTCGCCCGGCAGCAGCAGCGGCGCGCCGTCCAGGCAGCGGGGAAAGCCGCCTTCCAGCGTGGCGGCCAGCGCCGGCGTGCCGAACAGGGTCATGCCGCTTTCGCCCAGCAAATGGTTGTAGCCGCGCACGCTCAGATGGGACGGCATGGGGCGGTCGGCGATGATCAGGTCCAGGCGGTGCACGGCCAGGTCCGCCAGCAGGCTGGCCAGCCGGCCTTCGCGGCAGATCATGCGCAGCGGCTCGGCCAGCCCCAGCGCCGGCTCGACGAGGCGGCAGGCGATCAGCTTCGATACGGAATCGGCGCAGCCGACGCGAAACGTGGTCGTCGCCGTGCGCGACTGGTCGCGCACGATTTCCAGCAATTCGTCGCCCGTGCTGAAGATCTCTTCCGCATGGCTGAGGATGCGCCTGCCCGTTTCCGTCAATTCCAGCTTGCGCCCGCTGCGGCGGAACAGTTCCACGCCCAGGGTGTCGGCAAAGTCGCTGAGCTGGCCGGAAATCGATTGCGGCGTCAGGTGCAGCTGTTCGGCCGCGCGGGCGATGCTGCCCGTCTTGGCCACCATCCAGAAATAGCGCAAGTGCTTGAAGTTGAGCGTGGACATCGTCGATCCTTGGTTAATTCATCGAGTTTTTCGATGTATTCGTAAATTATATTCGATTTGTTCGATGTTTCAATTGCGTCTATGATGACTGCTCATTCATGCAAGGAGAGTGCCATGGGCATCAGGACAGAAACAGACAATAAGGGAGGCCGCCGATGAACGGCCTGGAGAGCATTGCAACGGCGCCCATGTGGGCCGGCTTCATCGCTTTTGTATTGCTGATGCTGGCGCTCGATTTGTTCGTCTTCGGCGGCAACAAGGCGCACAAGGTCAGCGTCAAGGAAGCGGCGACATGGTCGCTCGTGTGGGTCAGCCTGGCCCTGCTGTTCAACGGCGGCCTGTGGTGGTACCTGAACGGCACGGCCGGACCCGAGATCGCGAACCAGAAGGCGCTGGAATTTTTCTCCGGCTACCTGATCGAGAAAGCGCTGTCGGTTGATAACGTGTTCGTGTTCCTGCTGATCTTCGGCGCCTTCCAGGTACCGATGCAGTACCAGCGCCGTGTGCTGATCTACGGCGTGCTGGGCGCGATCGTCATGCGCGCCGTGATGATCATGGCCGGCGCCTGGGTGGTGAGCGAGTTCAGCTGGGTGCTGTACCTGTTTGGCGCCTTCCTGCTGGTGACGGGCTTCCGCATGCTGGTGGCCGCCGACGCCGAGCCGGACGTGGCGAACAACCCGGTGCTGCGCTTTGCCCGCCGCCACCTGCGGGTGGCCGACGGCGACCACGGCGAACGTTTCTTCGTGAACAAGGGTGGTTTGCGCTATGTCACGCCGCTGTTCCTCGTGCTGATCCTGATCGAGGTGACGGACCTGGTGTTCGCGGTCGACTCGATCCCGGCGATCTTCGCCATCACGACGGACCCGTTCATCGTCTTCACGTCGAACCTGTTCGCCATCATGGGCTTGCGGGCACTGTATTTCCTGCTGGTGGACGTGGCTGACCGCTTCCATCTGCTCAAGTATGGCCTGGCGATGGTGCTCGTGTTCATCGGCGCAAAGATGCTGGTCATGCCGTGGTTCCACGTGCCGGTCGAAGCGTCCCTGCTGGTGGTGTTCGTGCTGATCGCGGCAAGCTGCCTGGCCAGCGTGTTTGCCACCCGCGGCAAAAAGTAAGCAGTACCGCGCCCCGCCACGGCGGGAGCGCGTTTCTTGAATAACAATGGAAGGAATGATCATGCGTACTTATGAACTCAATAGTCCCCAGGCAGCGGGCCGTATCCTGGCCCTGATGATGATTGTCGATGGCAACCTGGACGGCTCCGAACTGCAGGCCTTGCACGGCAGCAAGATCCTCGACCATATCGACTTGCCGCCCGCCGCTTTTCAACGGCTGCTGCAAGACCTGTGCGACGACATGCTGACCTCGACCGTGCATGGCGCCGTGCAACTGGCCCATGGCGTGATCGACAGCCTGCTCGACGAAATCACGGACCCGGACCTGCGCCGCAAGCTGCTGCAAGCGATGTGGAAGATTGCCGACGCGGATGACTGGCTGGCCGATGGCGAAGCCGTGCTGCTGGCCCGCGCCAGCGCGGCATGGTCGGCGGAAACGAATTTCCGCCAGCACGCGGCCTGATTACGCTGCCTTGTGCCCCATGGCAATGACGGCGGCGCCGGCCAGGGCCAGGCCCACGCCGGCGACGTCGGTCCAGGCGGGCGTGACGCCGTCCACCAGCCACAGCCAGCCCAGCGCCGTGGCGATGTAGATGGCGCCATACGTGGCGTAGACGCGGCCGCTGGCGGCCGGATGCAGGGTCAGCAGCCACACGAAGACCAGCAGGCTGACAGCGGCCGGCAACAGCAGCCAGGCGCCGCCCTTGTTGCTTAGCCACAGCATGGGCAGGTAGCAGCCCAGCAGTTCGGCCACGGCCGTGACGGTAAACAGCCCGAAAGTGCGGGCAAGACTGGTCCATTCGATGGCGTCGTTCATTGGATTCCTGTGATGTGGTCAAGACGCCATTCTAGCCGCCGGGCGCCGCCGTCCCTGCTATGATCGGGTTCGGAGACCGGAGGACACACCATGACGACGACCCCAGCACCGCGCGCCTTGCTGCAAGCCATGTTTCACGCCGCCATCGAAGCGGCCCAGCCGTCGCACTGCGTGCCGCCCCATCTGCCGCCCGCGCCCAAGGGGCGCTTGATCGTCATCGGCGCGGGCAAGGCCTCGGCCGCCATGGCGCAGGCCGTGGAACAGCACTGGCCGGGGCCGCTGTCCGGCCTCGTCGTCACGCGCTACGGCTATGCCGTGCCCTGCGCACGCATCGAGATCGTCGAAGCGTCGCACCCCGTGCCGGATGCGGCCGGCATGCAGGCCGCGCGGCGCATGCTCGAACTGGTCGCCAGCCTGCAGGCGGACGATACCGTACTGTGTTTGATCTCGGGCGGCGGCTCCTCGCTGCTGGCCCTGCCGCTGGACGGCATCAGCCTGGAAGACAAGCAAGCCTTGAACCGCGCCTTGCTGGCGTCGGGCGCCACCATCGGCGAAATGAATTGCGTGCGCCGCCATTTGTCCGCCATCAAGGGCGGCCGGCTGGCGGCCGCCTGCCATCCGGCGCAGGTGGTGACCTTGGCGATATCCGACGTGCCTGGCGACAAGCTCGGCGATATCGCCTCCGGCCCCACGGTGGGCGACGCGACGACGTGCGAGGACGCCCTGGCCATCGTGCGCCGCTATGGCATGGACTTGCCGGAGAGCATAAGAGCAACGCTGGAAAGCGGGCGCGGCGAATCCGTGAAACCCGCTGATCCACGGCTGGCGCGCACGCGCACGACCCTGGTCGCCACGCCGCAGATGGCGCTGGAAGCGGCGGCCGCCGTGGCGCGCGCGGCCGGCGTCTCGCCGTATATATTGGGCGACAGCCTGGAAGGCGAGGCGCGCGACGTGGGCAAGGTCATGGCCGGCATCGCGCTGCAGACGGCGGTGCGGGGCCAGCCGTTTCCCGCCCCCTGCGTGCTGCTGTCGGGCGGCGAAACGACGGTCACCGTGCGCGGCAAGGGCCGCGGCGGACGCAACGTGGAATTCCTGCTGGCGCTGGGCCTCGCCCTCGATGGCGCGCCGGGCATCCACGCGCTGGCCGGCGACACGGATGGCGTCGATGGCCAGGAAGACATCGCCGGCGCGCTTCTGGCGCCCGACACTTTGCAGCGTGCCTGGGCGCTGGGCATCAAGCCCCGCGACAGCCTGGACAACAACGATGGCCACGGCTTCTTCCAGGCGCTGGGAGACAGCGTGGTGACAGGCCCGACCTTGACGAATGTCAATGATTTCCGGGCCATCCTGATTACCTGAGTCTAGAACCCGTCAAGGACGATCTTGCCTTTTGCCGTATTGCTTTCCAGCAGGGCATGCGCGCGTTTCAGGTTGGCCGCGTTGATCGTGCCGAAGCGCTCGGCCACGGTGGTCTTGATGACACCGGCGTCCACCAGCTGCGCCAGTTCGTCGAGCAGTGCGTGCTGTTTGACCATGTCCGGCGTCTGGAACAGCGAACGCGTAAACATCAGTTCCCAGTGCAAGGACACGCTCTTGCCCTTGAACTTGCGCACGTCGATGTACTCGGGATCGTCGATCAGCGCGAACTTGCCCTGCGGCGCGATCAGTTCGACGATTTGCTCGAAATGCCTGTCCGTCTGGTTCAGGCTGATCACGTAATCGACGGGCGGCAAGCCCAGGCGCGTGATTTCGGCGGCCAGCGGCAGGCTGTGGTCGATCACGTGGTGCGCGCCCAGTTCCTGCACCCAGGCCGCCGTCTCGGGACGCGAGGCCGTGCCGATGATGGTGACGCCCGTCAATTGCCGCGCCAGCTGCACCAGCACGGAACCGACGCCGCCGGCCGCGCCGATCACCAGCAGGGACTTGCCGGCCAGGCTCTTGTCGCGGCTGATCTGCAGGCGGTCGAACAGCAGTTCCCAGGCCGTAATGGCGGTCAAGGGCAGGGCGGCGGCGGGTGCAAAGTCCAGGCTGGCCGGCATGTGGCCGACGATGCGCTCGTCGACCAGTTGAAATTCGCTGTTGCTGCCGGGGCGGTTGATGGCGCCCGCGTACCAGACCTTGTCTCCCACCTGGAACAGGGTGACGCCGGGGCCGACGGCCGTGACGACGCCGGCCGCATCCCAGCCCAGCACTTCGGGCTGGCCATCTTTCGGCGCGCGGTTCTTGCGCACCTTGGCATCGACGGGATTGACGGAAATGGCCTTGACGGCGACGAGCAGGTCGCGTCCCGTGGCGACGGGCACGGGCAGTTCGATGTCGAGCAGGGCGTCGGCATCCGTGATGGGCAGGCTGTGGCGGTAGGCGATGGCTTTCATGATTATCCTTGGTCGAGAGTAGGAAGGCGATGACGTATGATGGTTGCTTTCGCGCCCAGGAAAAAGAGGGCGCGTACCGAAACACTTTCAAAGGAATGCTGAAAATTGCTGCGACTCGATGACTTGCAGGTGTTTGTGCGCACGGCCGACCGGGGCAGTTTGTCGGCGGCCGCGCGCGAGATCGGCATCTCGCCCGCGCTGGCCAGCGCCGCCGTCAAGCGCCTGGAAGGGGAACTGGGCCTGCGCCTGCTGGCCCGCACGACCCGCTCGCTGAGCCTGACGGCGGAAGGCACGCAATACCTGGAGCATGCGCGCGAAGCCTTGCGCCTGCTGCGCGCCGGCCATGATGCACTGCTGGCCGGCAAGGACAGTTTCGGCGGAACCTTGAAAATTGCCATGCCCTCCGATCTGGGACGCAATCTGATGCTGGGCTGGCTGGACGAGTTCCAGGCGCGCCATCCCACGCTGCACTACCAGCTCAGCGTCAGCGACAGGGTGGCCGACATGGTGCGCCAGCAAGTCGACGTGGCCATCCGCTATGGCCAGCAGGACGATTCGTCCATGATCGCCCTGCCCATCGCGCCCGCCAACGACAGGGTGCTGGTGGCCTCGCCCGCCTACCTGCGCGCGCACGGCCCCCTGCTGGCGCTGCAGGACTTGCCGCAACATAATTGCCTGCGCTTCGCGCTGGAAGACGGCATGCACGACCGCTGGACCTTCTACCGCCTGCCCCAGCGCGAGCAGGTGACGGTGCAGGTGAGCGGCAACCGCAGCGCGGACGACGCCGACCTCGTGCGGCGCTGGGCCGTGGCGGGCCTGGGCATCGCCTACAAATCGCGGCTGGACGTGGCTGGCGACGTGGCCGCGGGCCGCCTGCAAGTGCTGTTGCCCGAGGCGGCGGGCGAGGCCACGCCCCTGCACCTCGTGTGCATGCACCGCGCGCAGGTGACGCCGCTGGTGTTGCAGTTGCGCGATTTCCTGCGCGACAAGTGTATGGAGTTGCTTTAAGGTAACGTTTCTTTACAACTCGTTGCAATTGGCAATCATGCGCGGGTCAACGAGGGCGTACCCTCAAGCATTCTGGTTGAAACCGCCTGAAGGATCGCCATGCCCCCCAACCGATTATTGCCGACCGCCCTGATGTCCGTGCTGTTGCTGGCCGGCTGCGCCGCCACCGAGCCTGCCGTCCAGGCCGGTCATCGGGCGCCGGCCAGCGCCGCGCAGGACATTGCCATGCTGGACAGGGTCAGCTGGGGCGTGAGCGGGGGCAGCGTGCGCCAACTGCAGCAGCAAGGCTGGAATGCCTGGCTGCAGGCGCAATTGCATCCAAGAAAATCGGCCTTGCCGCCCGCCGTGCAGGCGCAGATCGACGCCATGACCATCAGCCAGGTGCCGCTCGACCAGCTCGTGATGTCCGTGGAGCAAAAGCGCAAGGATGCGGCCGGCGTGCTGGACGACATGGCGAAGCAGCAGGCGCAAAAGGAGTGCCAGCAGGAACTGAACCGCCTGGCGCGCGAGGCGGCCACGCGCTCGCTGCTGCTCGACGTGTATGCACCGAACCAGCTGCAGCAGCAGCTGAGCTGGTTCTGGCTCAACCACTTCAGCGTGCACCAGGGCAAGCACAACTTGCGCGCCATGGTGGGCGACTACGAGGCGAATGCCATCGCGCCGCATGCGCTGGGGAAATTCCGCGACTTGCTGGGCGCCACCGTCCACCATCCCGCCATGCTGCGCTACCTGGACAATGAAGCCAATGCCGTCAAGCGCATCAATGAAAACTATGCGCGCGAGCTGATGGAGCTGCATACGCTGGGCGTGAACGGCGGCTACAGCCAGGCTGACGTGCAGGAACTGGCGCGCATCCTGACGGGCGTGGGCGTGAACCTGGGGCCGGAGACGCCGAAGGTGAAACCGGCCTTGCAAGCGCAATACGTGCGCCGGGGCCTGTTCGAGTTCAATCCGAACCGCCACGATTACGGCGATAAACAGTTCCTGGGGCAAACCGTGAAGGGCAGGGGCCTGGCGGAGCTCGATGAAGCGCTGGATCGCCTGAGCCGTAGTCCCGCCACCGCGCACTTTATCAGCGGCAAGCTGGCCCAGTACTTCGTCGGCGACAATCCGCCCGAAGCGCTGGTAGCGCGCATGGCGGCCACCTTCCGGCAAAGCGACGGCATGATCGCCGACGTGCTGCAGACCATGTTCAGCAGCCCGGAGTTCAGGCAATCGCTGGGCAAGAAATTCAAGGACCCCATGCATTATGTGGTGTCGGCCGTGCGCCTCAGCTATGACGACAAGCCCATCCTCAACGCGGGCCCCATGCTGAACTGGCTCTCGCGCATGGGCCAGCCCCTGTACGGACGCCAGACGCCGGACGGTTATCCCTTGACGGATGCGTCCTGGGCCAGCCCCGGCCAGATGACGACGCGCTTCGATATCGCCCGCACCATCGCCTCGGGCAGCGCCGGCCTGTTCAAGACGGATGGCCCGCAGCCGCAGGAAAAAGCGGCGTTTCCCCAGCTGGCCAGCGCCCTGTTTTACCAGTCGCTGCAGCCGGGCTTGAGCCCGGCCACGCGCCAGGCCCTGGAGCAGGCCGCCTCGCCCCAGGAGTGGAACACTTTTCTTCTTTCCTCTCCAGAAATGATGCACCGCTAAAGGAATCGCCATGCACCGTCGTGACCTGTTGAAAGCCCTGGCCGCCGCGCCCTTGCTCACCCATGCGGGCAGCCTGCTGGCCGCGCCCGCCACGGATGCGAAGCTGCTGTTCGTCTTCCTGCGCGGCGGCTATGACGCGAACAACCTGCTGGTGCCCATCGGCAGCGATTTCTACTATGCGTCGCGGCCGAATATCGCCATCGCCAAACCGGGCGCGGACAACGGCGCGCTGGCGCTCAACAGCGACTGGGCCCTGCATCCGGCCTTGCGCGACAGCATTTATCCCATGTTCCATGGCGGCGAGGCGGCCTTCATCCCGTTTGCCGGTACGACGGATTTGACGCGCAGCCATTTCGAGACGCAGGACAGCATCGAGCTGGGGCAGGAGATCGGCGGGCGGCGCGACTTCCGCTCGGGCTTCTTGAACCGCCTCGTGCAAACCTTAAACAGCAGCAAGGCCAGCCCGGCCATCGCCTTCACGGACCAGCTGCCCCTGATCTTCCAGGGCGGCGTGCAGGTGCCGAACATGGCACTGCGCGCGCTGGGCAAGTCCGGCATTGATGCGCGTCAAAGCCAGCTCATCGCCGCCATGTACAAGGGCACGCCCTTGCAGCAGCAGGTGGCTGCCGGCTTTGCCGTGCGCGAGGACGTAAGCCGGGAGTTGACGGGGGAAATGCAGGCAGCCAACCGCAACGCCATCACGACCAAGGGTTTTGAACTGGAAGCGCAGCGCATCGCCCGCTTGATGAAGGACAAATACAACATCGGCTTCGTCGACGTGGGCGGCTGGGATACGCACGTGGGGCAGGGCGGCGCCAATGGCTATCTTGCCGGGCGCTTCGACGAGCTGGGACGGGGCTTGTCTGCGTTTTCGCAGGAAATGGGCAGCGCCTGGCGCCATGCCATGGTCGTCGTGGTCAGCGAATTTGGCCGCACCTTCCGCGAAAACGGCAACCGCGGCACGGACCATGGCCACGGCAGCGTGTTCTGGGTGCTCGGCGGCGGCATCAAGGGGAAACAGGTGGCGGGCGAACAACTGGCCATCACGCAGGCGAATCTGTTCCAGAACCGCGACATGCCCGTGCTCAATGAATACCGGGCCGTGCTGGGCGGCTTGCTGCGCCGCAGCTTCGGCTTGACGCCGGCGCAGCTCGATCACGTGTTTGCCGGCGTGAAACCGGCGGAGCTGGGCCTCGTGTAAATCGGCGAATCTCCGTGTTACGCTACGCCTGCGCATGTGGCGCATAGCAAATACTGGCGGCCCATGGCGCCGGGCACGAATGGAGTGGCATGAACGATACCCAGCGCGACATCGTCAGCGCAGGCTTTTCCCTGGCCCTGATCGCCGTGACGGCCTTCGTCATGCAGCGTTTCTTCTTGCCGCTCGTGTGGGCCGGCATCCTGTGCGTGGCCACCTGGCCCCTGTACCTGCGCGTGCGCGCGGCGCTGGGGCAGCGCCCCATCGTCGCGGCGGCCGTGCTGACCCTGGCGTTCGCCTGCATCTTCATCATCCCCGTCCTGTTCGGCGTGGCGCAGGCGGCGCGCGAAGTGCCCGTGCTGGCCAATTTCGTCGTCCATGCGAATACGGACGGCTTGCCCGTGCCGGACTGGGTGCCGCACATTCCGCTGGCGGGCAGCGCCATCGGCGACTGGTGGCTAGCCACCCTGAGCCAGCCCCATGGCCTCGGCCACTTCTTTGCGGGCAGCGCCGTGGGCGGCTTTCATTCCGCGCGCGACATGCTGAAAGTCCTCGGCGCGGACGTCTTCCACCGCCTCG
Source organism: Janthinobacterium sp. TND4EL3 (assembly GCF_900156175.1). GTDB lineage: Bacteria > Pseudomonadota > Gammaproteobacteria > Burkholderiales > Burkholderiaceae_D > Janthinobacterium. Next base: position 102,032 of record NZ_FTMV01000014.1, on the reverse strand, counting down.
TCGACTTCGGCCTGGCGTTTTTATGCCTGTTTTTCTTCTACAAGGATGGCGAAGCGCTGACGCGCCAGATCACGGCCATCGGCAGCCATTTCTTGCGTCCTGAACGGTGGGGGCGCTATGCGCAAAAGATCCCCACGGCCATCCGCGCGACAGTCAACGGCCTGGTGCTCGTGGGCCTGGCCGAAGGCGTGCTGATCGGCATCGCCTATGCGATTGCCGGCTTGCCGTCGCCGGCCCTGTGGGCGTTCGCCACGGGCATCCTGGCCATCATCCCGTTCGGCGCGCCGCTCGCTTACCTGTGCGCGGCCGCCTTGCTGGTGTTCCAGGGCAATGTAGGCGCCGCCATCGGCGTGGCCGCCTGGGGCACCGTGGTGCTGTTCGTGGCCGACCATTTCGTGCGTCCCGGCATGATCGGCAACGCCACCCGCCTGCCCTTCCTGGCCGTGTTGTTCGGCATTCTGGGCGGCGTGGAAACGCTGGGCCTCGTGGGCCTGTTCATCGGCCCCGTCGTGATGGTGCTGTTCGTGACCTTGTGGTACGAGGCGAATGTGTTTGACGATAAAACACCTGCCAGCCCGGCCGCACCGGAACGCACGCAGTAATGAGGGGTCGGCCAGCGTTGCCGCCGGCCGGTACTGGCGCGCTCCCGGCGTGGCCGGGCGGAGCTGACTTTAGAACAGGGTGCAAGCACCATGCTTTAAAGGCATTCTTAATGCGCCTTGGATAGAATGAGGAGCCAACGGCGCATCAGCAGCACTTCAACATAGCCCGGCTCGATGCCCGTACCGCACTCGATCAAGGGATTGACGGTGTAGTAGCGCTTGCGGAAGTCGCGGCAAACGAGGATTTCGCGCTTGCCCATGCGGACGAGGAAAGAGCTTGGGGCGTATTCCAGGCCGAACCGTGAGCCAAAACCGCTATTCAATGTTGCCATGACAATTCCTTTGAGGGAGATGTGTTGAACGAGTCATCAGAATAGCATAACTACTGTATGAAAACACAGCTACTGTATGAATAAACAGTATTTTTTTACTGGTGTGGTTTTTTTGATCATCACGCCTGATTTGAGGAGCACGTAGTTTGCAAGAGAAAAATGACATGGGCATGACCCCGGGCTGGACCCTGAAACTGCGCCGCTTCGTCGAGGCGCGCCTGTCGCCCGAGGGCGAGCTGGGCCTGCATATGACGGTGGGCGTGGCCCTGATGCTGGTGGCCATCGTGGTCTTCCACGAGATCGCCGAGGCCGTCATGGGCATGGCCCAGATCACCGTGATCGACCTGCAGGTGGCGCAGTGGTTCAACCAGCATGCCGTGCCGTGGATCACCAGCGTGCTGCTGGTCGTCACGCATCTGCACGGCGTGATCGGCGCCATCACGCTGGCCAGCCTGCTGGGCTGGTACTGGTATCGCAAGGGCGCCACGTACTGGCTGTTCACCCTGGCCATTACCATGCCGGGCGTCATGTTTTTGAACCTGCTGTTAAAGTACATTTTTGTGCGCGCGCGGCCCAGCTTTGACGAGCCCATCCTGCAGACGGCCCTGAGCACGTACAGCTTTCCCAGCGGCCATACGGCCACGTCGACGGCCCTGTATGGCTTGCTGGCCGCCTACCTGATTTGCCAGACGGCGCCGGGCGCGTGGGGCAGGCGCGTCGCCATTGCGCTGGCGGCCTTCCTGATGGCGGCCCTCGTCGGTTTCAGCCGCATCTACCTGGGCGCGCATTACCTGAGCGATGTGCTGGCGGCCATGGCGGAAAGCTATGGCTGGCTGGCCATCTGCATCGCCGGCGTGTCGACCCTGCGCCGCCGCCGGCATATCCGGCAAACTACATAAGGGGAATGATCCTGAGCAAAATCGCCGTCATCATCAACGCGGGCGCCGGCTGCGGCTATGCGTCCGACTGGACGCAGCAGCTGGCAGCACATTTTCGGGCCGTGGGCCTCGACGCCGCCATCACCCTGGCGCAAAGCGGGGCCGAGATGATCGCCACGGCCGAACAGGCCTTGCGCGATGGGGCGCCCATCGTCGTGGCCGGCGGCGGCGACGGCACCATCAACGCCGTCGCCTCCGTCGTCGTCGGCAGCGGCACGGCGTTTGGCGTCTTGCCGCTGGGTACCTTGAACCATTTCGCCAAGGATCTGAATATTCCCCTCACGCTGGAGGCGGCCATTGCCAACGTGGCGCGGGGCGTGCCCGTGAAAGTCGACGTGGGCGAAGTCAACGGCCGCATCTTCCTGAACAATTCCAGCCTGGGACTGTATCCCGACATCGTGCGTGACCGCGAAAAGCAGCAGCGCCGGCTGGGACGGGGCAAATGGCTGGCGTTCAGCTGGGCGCTGGTGGCCGCCTTGCGCCGCTATCCCTTTCTCGGCGTGCAGCTGAAGCTCAACGACGCCGTGCATGCGCGGCGCACGCCCTTTGTCTTCATCGGCAACAATGAATACCTGATGGAAGGCTTGAATATCGGCGAGCGCGAGCGGCTCGATGGCGGCCAGCTGAGCCTCTACGTGGCGCAGCGTCCGGGCCGCCTGGGCCTCGTGCGCCTGGCCCTGCATGCGCTGTTCGGCAAGTTGTCGCAGGCCAAGGATTTCGACGTGCTGACGGCCACGGACCTGGAGATCGCCACGCACCACCGCCGCCTGCGTGTGGCCACCGATGGCGAAGTGACCGTCATGAATACGCCGCTGCGCTACCGCATCCGTCCCGCCGCCCTGGACGTGCTCGTTCCCGCGCCGGCGCCAGCCCAGGAGTAGGCCATGCGTACCCTCGTGCATTTGTCCGACTTGCATTTTGGCAAGGTCGATGCGGCCCTGCTGGCGCCCCTGCGCGCGCTGGTCGAGCGCCTGGAGCCGGACGTGGTGGTGGTCTCGGGCGACCTCACCCAGCGGGCCCGCAGCGTGCAATTCCAGCAGGCGCGGCAATTCCTCGACAGCTTGCCGGGGCCGCAGATCGTGGTGCCGGGCAACCATGACGTGCCGCTGTACAACGTCTTTTCCCGCTTCCTGACGCCGCTGGTGAAATACCGGCGCCACGTGACGGACGATTTGTCGCCCGAATACGTGGACGAGGAAATCGCCGTGCTGGGTATCAACACGGCCCGCTCATTGACGTTCAAGGATGGGCGCATCAGCCACGAGCAGATCGATTTCCTGCGTGAACGCCTGGGCCGCTTGCCGCCCGGCTTGACGCGCATCATCGTCACGCACCATCCGTTTGACTTGCCCGAGCACTTCGACGAGGATGACCTGGTGGACCGCGCGCCGCAGGCGCTGCAGATGTTTTCCGAATGCGGCGTGGATCTGCTGCTGGCGGGACACTTGCATGCCAGCGTGGCGGGCAACACGGCCGAGCGCTACAAGATCGCCGGCTACGCAGCCCTGATGGTGCAGGCGGGCACGGCCACGTCGACGCGGGGCAGGGGCGAGTCGAACTCCTTCAATGTGCTGCGCGTGGAAAACAGTTGCATCAGGGTCGAGCGCTACAGCTGGAATGAAGACAGCGCCGAGTTTGAAAAGGTCAGCACGGAAGCGTTCGAACGCCAGGGCGGCGTGTGGGCCAGCTTGCGGCCGCTGTGATCGATGATGTGTTAATTACAGATGGCGTGCCGCATCCATGCGGTCATGCAAAATGCGGACGATGGCAATGCCATAGTGAGTGATGCGGAAATAAATCATGTGCCGTCCGACTTTGCGGCGCCGGTAGCCGGGCCGAATCTGCTCGCATGCCGGTGCCGTCTCGGGCGCGCGTGCCAGCTCATCGAAGGCTGCCGTCATGTTGTCAAGATAAACACTGGCCTGCTGCACGCTCCACCGCTGCGACGTATACGCCCAGATCGCCTCAAGATCATGCTCGGCGGCGGGCGTCAGCCGGTATTCAGCCATGCGCTGCCAGCATTCTCTGCTTGAAAGCCCTGGCGTCGAAAGGCTGGGGTTCGCCGCTTGCCTCGCCTTCCACCAGCGCCGTGCGGATCGCATCGAGTTCGGCGCTGCGTTCCTGTTCACGCCGGATCAGGTCGCGGATGTATTCGCTGTCGTTCGTATAGCGCCCCGCGTCAATCTGCGCCTTGATCCAGTCGTCCTGCTGGTCCGTCAAGGTAATGGTCTTGCGCACGGTTCCCATGGTGGTCCACTCCAGATATGAGCAGTACGACGATCGTCATACTATTGGTGCAATATAGTGCATATTTGTGCAAATATCCAGCCGCCTGATGGGTGCTTACAGCCAGTAATTCATGAAACGTGCCGCCCATTCCTTCATGCGGTCGGAGATGGGCCGCGTTTCCCATCTCGCCTTGGTGATCTCTTGCGAGTCGCGCAAGTCTTCCTGGAAGGCATTTTCCATTTCGCGGCCGAAGCTGTCGCCCAGCACGATCACGTTCAGCTCGCTGTTATGCAAAAAGCTGCGCATGTCGATGTTGGTCGAGCCCACGGTCGACCAGGCGCCGTCGATGACGGCCGTCTTGGCGTGCAGCACGGCCAGTTTCAAGTGGAAGATGCGGATGCCGCCGGCCAGCAATTGATCGTACAGCGCGTGTCCCGCATGGAACACGAGGCCGCTGTCGGACACGCCGGGCAGCACCACGGTCACGTCCACGCCCCGTTTCGCGGCCCCGATCAGCGCGTCGACCGTCTGCTGGTCGGGCACGAAATAGGCGGACGTGATGTGGATCGTTTTTTTTGCTTCCTGGATGGCGAGGATGTACGCCTTGTAGATTTCAAAGCCGCCGTCCGGCTCGCTGGCCACCACGCGCACCAGCTTGTCGCCCACTTCCGACAGGGTGGGGAAGTAGTTGGCGTCCGGCAAGTCGGCCTGGTCTTGCTGGGCCCAGGTGCGGATGAACAGCCACTGGAAGGCGGCCACGGCCGGGCCTTCCACCTTCACGTGGGTGTCGCGCCAGCCCACGTCGCTCTTGTCGGCGGCCTTGTTCTTGGAGCGGAACAGCGAGCTCTTGGCATAGGTGTCGCTGATGTTGATGCCGCCCGTAAACGCCGTCTTGCCGTCGACGATCAGCACCTTGCGGTGGTCGCGGTTGTTGATCTTCCACTCGTCGCCCTTGAGCTTGGCGGGATTGACGGGGTTGAAGGCCACCAGGTGCACGCCGGCCGCGCGCATGCGCTCGAAGAACGCCTGCGGCACGCCGATCGTGCCCACGCTGTCGTAGATGACGTTGACCGTCACGCCCGATTGCTGCTTCTCGATCAGCATGTCGGCGAACTTCAGGCCCAGCGGGTCCTGGTCGAAGATATACGTTTCCAGGTTGATGCTGGTCTTCGCGTCGCTGATGGCCTGGAACATGGCTTCCATGGTTTGCGGACCGTCAAACAGCAGGGTCACCTTGTTGCCCTTGATCAAAGGCACGCCCGTGGCCGCCTCTTCCAGCGCGGCCTGGGTCTTCAAGTCCATGCCGGACCTGGCCCAGCGCTTGTTGAGCAGGGCGGCGCGGCTGTTGACGTTCAGCACGGCGCCCTTGCCCGTGATCACCTTGGGCTTGGCCACGGGGGCCAGGGTGGTGTTGAGGTTCTTGACGTTGGGTAGCGAGGCGCATGCAGCCAGGGTCCAGCACAGCAGTAGGGCGGTGAGGCAGGATTGCATGCGCCGGGTGGTCATTTGTGAGCCTTGGTCGTGGGTGACAGGTTTGCCGACTCGTCGGCCAGTGCCAGTGGCGGCGGGTTTTTCGAGCCGAAGAAGAAGACGATGGGCGACTTCAGGAAACGCTTGCCCAGGATCTTCAGCAACTGCATGCCGTGCTTGAAGCGCACCTGGCGCGAGCGCAGCGCTACCCACAGGGCCAGGCCGAAGCTGACGAGCAGGTTGGCCGTGCCGATGGCGAAGATGCCCGACAGCGACTTGACGGCCAGCTGCCAGCTCATATTGTGATCGAGTCCCACGAGGGCTGTCGCAAAGTTGGCGGCCGAGAAGGTGATGTGGCGGATATCGATGGGCAGGCCGATCAAAAAGCCCAGGGTGCCGATGGAGCCGAGCAAAATGCCGAAATAGAAGTTCCCCATCAGGCCGCCCAGGTTGTTTTCCATGTACAGGCCCAGCCGCTGCAGCCGCTCCTGGCCGATGACGCGGCCCAGGCCGCGCAATTGCGCGATGCGCTGCGCCCAGCGCGTGTACAGGGCCTGGTTGTCGTAGTAGCCGGATATCAGGCCGGCCACGAACAGGCACACGCCGGCGATCATGGCGTAAAAGATGGCGGGGCTGCCGATGGGGTCTATATCGTGCAGCAAGTGCATGGCTTTTTCCGGCGTCACCAGGTTGTGCCCCGTGATCGCCTTGTAGCCGAGCGCGATCAGCCAGGCCGTGGGGATGGCCGTGGCCAGGTTGCCCAGCACGGCCATGTTTTGCGTGCGGAAGACCTTGTTGATCAGTTCGGCCATGCTGTCGAGGTCGATATTCCGGCCATCCTTGCTGTGCAGGCCGGCGGCGATACGCGAAGCCGTCATGGCCGGCTGCTTGGTGGCCACCGTGAAGTGCAGCAAGTGGATGAACATGAAGCCGATCGAGTAATTCATGCTGAACATGAAGGCTTCGACCAGCGGCGCCGAGCGCAAGTACGACATCAAAATCTTGAACAGGGCCATGAAGCCGATGATGATGCCCGCGCCCGCCGACGAGAGGAACATGGCGCCCATTTCGCGCCGGTTTTCCGCGATGTAGTGCTCGCCCGTGCGGCTGGCGTTTTCCGTCACATTGCGCGCCAGCAAGTTGATATTGTCAGAGAACAAGTCGCTGACCTTGTACTTGTGGTTATGCGCGCGTATCAGTTCCAGCGCCAGCGCGACGGCGCCCGCGCGGCGGCGGCTGACGGGCTGCGGGTGCAGCAAGTCCTGCGTGGCGTCGACCGTGATGGCGGCGATGTCCACGTTGGCGGAGCTGGGCAATTCTCCGCTCGTGTCGACGAGGAACAGCAGCTTGCGCAGGCGGTCGATGCTTTGCGCCAGCGCCACCAGCAGATACGTGAGGGGAATGCTGGTGCCCTGGTACAGGGCCTTCTTGCGGATCTTGGCGATGACGGCGTCGCACTGGTCGAGCATCACCAGCAAATGGCGCGCATCCTCGATATGTTCGATGTCGCCCTGCAGCAAATTCGTGTAGGCGTCCAGGTAGGCGTTTACTTCCGTGTTCTGCACCATGAATGGCGACTGGAAGACTTCAATTTCGCTGTGGAAACGCGTCAATTCCGGTTCCAGGCCCATGGCGCAGACGCGGTAGGACAGGGTGCGGATGGCGTCGAGCATGCCGGGCAGCATGATATTGCCGTCGCCGACGGCCAGTTCGATGTCGTCGCTGGTGAGCACGTCGAACAGTTCCAGCCAGTCCGTGGCGGGCACGTTGCTGATCCACAAATAGTCGGTCTTCAGGTACAGCACCTGGTCGAGCGCGTCGTTCAGGTATTCGTCGCCGAGGGCGGGCGGCAGCATGCGGTAGGCGATGCGGCGTTTCAATTCTGTAAAGAAACCGCTGTTCGACAGCACGCCGATGTCCGTGTACAGGCTGGCGTGGCGGCGCGCGGCCAGCACGCGCAGCACGTATTCGTGCAGGGCGCGGGCCTGGGCGGGGTTACCTTTGAGAAGCTGGCGCAGGGTGCGCACGTTGGCAATCGCGGTAGCGCTGTCGTGGGGGCGCTTGGGACGCAGAGAGTTGAACAATTCCACCAGCAAGTCGATATTGCTGGAGTTGGGGTCTATGCGTTCGAGGATAGCTAGCATGCAGAAAAAACGGGCGAGCCGCTGTCGGTAAAACCAGTAGTGTACTGCCTGCGTCAAATCGCGCAACGTTCGCCACCGAACATTGCTTCACGGCAGGGCCAGCTTTTGATCTTATTGCGCAGCAATTGCCAAGGATCATGCTCATTCTTGCGTGTTGTCAGTATCCCACTCATTTCCCGGGGCTAAGCTGAAGTTTCTGTTGCTCAACGCACAGATCGCTGGACAAAAAGCGGGGATAAGGTAACACTGAGATCAGACACCGAGCGCATGTCCTGATCAATACCCGGCAGTTTCATTCACGTTACCGAGATATTTATCATGAAGACCTCGTATTTTGCGCTTGCTGTGATAGGGATGGGGCCATTCGCGCTGGGCGCGACGGCCCAGGCCGCCGATGGCGCGGGCAGCGCCGCATCCAGTAACGTTGCCGTGTACGGCGTGCTCGACGCGGGCATCGTGGCCGAGCGGGGCTGTGCCGCCAGTTGCGCCGGCACCAAGGTCTCCGGCGGCGTCGCTTCGGGCTCGCGCCTGGGCGTGCAGGGCCGTGAAGCGCTGGGCAACGACGTTTCCGCCGTGTTTACCCTGGAAGCGGGCATCCAGAACGACACGGGCCAGTCGGAAGACGGCCGCCTGTTCGGCCGGCAAGCCTATGTGGGCCTCGACAGCCGCCTGGGCGCGCTGACACTGGGCCGCCAGTACAACCTGCAATACCTGGCCCTCACCGACGTGGCCGACCCGTTCAAGGGCGGCATGGCCGGCAGCGCCGGCAACCTGGCCGGCTACAGCGTGAAACGCTACGACAATACCGTCAAATACGTGACGCCCGCCTTGCGCGGCGTCACCGCCAGCGCCATCTACAGCTTTGGCGAGTCGCCGTACAGCAGCGCCAACAACCGCGCGTATGGCGCCACCCTCGGCTATTCGGCCGGCGCCGTGAATGTCAGCGTGTCGCACCAGCGCAAGAACAACTTCATCCTTGCCTCCGGCACCTTGCCCGCCATCGACATGTCTTCACGCAACACCCTGATCGCGGCCAATGTCGACCTGAAAGTGGCTACCGCGTTTGCCGCCGTGGGCGTCAACAAGGGCTATGGCAGTTCGCCGTGGGACCCGAACAACGCCTACAGTTCGCTGGCCCTGTCGATGTCGTCGTCGGACAGCCGCGACACCCTGCTGGGCGTATCCGTGCCCGCGGGCGGCGTCAAGCTGCTGGCCTCGTGGGTGCACAAGGATGACCGCGACCTGGCCAACCGCGACGCCACGCAGGTGGCCGTCGGCCTCACGTATTCGCTGTCAAGACGCAGCGATTTCTATGCGTCCTACGCGAAGATCCACAACAAGAACGGCGCCCGCTACACGGTGGGCAACGCCAGCGATGCGGGACGCGGTGACGCGGCATTCAACCTGGGCTTCCGTCACGGCTTCTGAGCGGCGGCGGAGGGCGCGGGGCACGTTGCGCCCAGCCACTTGCCGTTGCTTGTCACATTCACCTGTTCCGGCGCGCCGCGCGCGCTCGTCGTCACCGCCAGCTGCATGCTGAACGCCTGGTCGCCCGTAAACATCACCTTGCCTTCGCCGCTCGATTTCGGGTTGGCGCACGTGAACGATATATTCATGCCGCCCGCGATGGCAGTGTTATTCGACTTGCAATCGCCGGGCTGGCCCGTGGGAATCTGCTTGCGCGCGGCCATGTCCGGCGTCACGCAGGCCGTCACGCGCACGGCGCCGTCGGCGCCCACGGCGGGCATGGCCATGCCGCGGCTGGCGGCCATGCTTTCGAGCTGCTTGCGTTGATCGGGGGGAAGGTTGCCCAGCTGCTGCAGCACCATGGACATGGCGTTGTCGGTGGCGGCGTCGGGCGAGGCCATCTTGCTGTCGACTTGCCACAGGCCGGGCTTGATCGTGGTCGACGGCGTGGCGGCCTGGGCGCCGGCCTGGCTGCCCAAGGCGGCGCAGGCGAGCAGGGTCAGGCGTAGCAAAGTATGTTTCATGTGGGCGTCTCCGGAAAAGGCAGACCCCAGCATACGCCATGGCAAGCGGGGCACGCTTGCCATTGTGTTACAAACTGTGATCGGGCTCGATGCGGCGCACGTCCACGCAGGCGATGCGGCGCTCGTCCGCTTCGACGATTTCATAGCGCAGATCGCCGAGTTCCAGCACTTCGCCCACGGCCGGCATGTTTTCAAAGTGCGCCAGCAGGAAACCGGCCAGCGAGTTGTACTCGCCGTCTTCGCTGACCAGGGTTTCCGTCTCGAACACCTGCTCCAGGTAATGCAGGTCCGTCGCGCCGTCGATGCGCCAGTGGCCGGGGCCCAGCACTTCCACATCGGGCTGCTCGTCCTCGTCGGGGAATTCGCCGGCGATGGCTTCGAGGATGTCGATGGGCGTGAGCACGCCCTGCACGGTGCCGAACTCGTCGACCACCAGCACCAGCTGGCCGCGCGAGCGCTTCAGGGTTTCCATGGCTTTCAGCACGCCGGCCGCTTCCGGCACGACGATGGCTTCGCGCATGCTGGCCGGGTCGATCTTGCCGTGCGAGACGAGATCCTCGATCAGGTCCTTGCTGCGCGCGATGCCGACCACGTTGTCGAGGTCGTCATTGCACACAGGAATCATGCTGTGCGGCGTGTCGCGCAGCAACTTGAGCATCTTCTCGCTGCTGTCGTTCAGGTTCACCCACGAGACGTCGCCGCGCGGCGTCATGACGGAGCGGATCGAGCGTTCGGCCAGGGTCAGCACGCCGCTGACCATGTTGCGCTCTTCCACGCCGAAGGCGGAGACGTCGGGCAGCTCCTTGACTTCATGCTCTTCGGCCGCCTCGCGGCCCTTGCGCCCGCCCAGCAGGCTCAGCACGGCTTGCGCCGTGCGGTCGCGCAGCGGGGCGTTCGATTGCAGCTTGAGGATGTTGCGGCGCGCCAGCTGGTTGAAGAACTCGATGACGATGGAGAAACCGATGGCCGCGTACAGATAACCTTTCGGGATGTGGAAGCCCAGGCCTTCGGCCACCAGCGACAGGCCGATCATCAGCAAGAAGCTCAGGCACAGCACGACGACGGTGGGGTGGGCGTTGACGAAGCGCGTCAGCACCTTCGAGGCCAGCATCATGACGACGATGGAAATGACGACGGCGGCCATCATCACGTACAGGTTTTCCACCATGCCCACGGCCGTGATGACGGCGTCGAGCGAGAAGACGGCGTCGAGCACGACGATCTGCGCCACCACGAGGCCGAAGCCGGCGTAGACCTTCGGGCCCGTCTGGGCGTGCGTGACGCCTTCGAGGCGTTCGTGCAGCTCGGTGGTGGCCTTGAACAGCAGGAACAGGCCGCCGACGAGCAGGATCAGGTCCCGCCCCGAGAACGAGAAGGTCCAGATGGAAAACAAGGGCGTGGTCAGGGTGACCAGCCAGGAAATCAGCGACAGCAGGCCCAGGCGCATGACGAGGGCCAGGGTCAGGCCCAGCACGCGCGCCTTGTCGCGCTGGTGCGGCGGCAGCTTTTCGGCCAGGATGGCGATGAAGATCAGGTTGTCGATACCCAGTACGATTTCCAGTACGACCAGCGTCAGCAGGCCGACCCAGATTGTCGGGTCAAATAACCATTCCATGTGTGTAACCTTGTAAAGTTAAATCAAAATAAAGATTGCTTGGGGGGTAATATGCCCCAGGCCTGAATGCGATGCGTGCGGCGCTATCAGTGGCGGACGCGCGGCGGCCGGGTGGCCGTCCGCACGTCCGCTTCGGCAAGTGCGCCCGGTCCCGCTTGCCAAATGATGGCGCAGAACGGCGCCTCCAGGCGCGGGTTCGGGTACAGCGTGATGGGGTCGTTGTCGCACTCTTCCAAGGCGCAGCTGTCGCCGGGCAGGCCCGTCAGGGTGCCGGCGTCATGGCTCTCGGAGTCGGCGGCGGGCGTGGCGATGACGCCGGCCGCAATTGCTTGCTGGAATGGGGAAGGGCTGGCGTAGGCCATGCTGGCAAACGCCTGGGGCAAAGCGATGAAAACGAAAAGGCAGAGCAGGACGAGAGCTCGTCTCATATACAGGCAGATAGTTCTGGAACCATGAGTATAACACGGGCAGATAACAGCTTGATGACAGGGACTTGCGTAACTGATAAGTATGCCGTAAATTGCGAGAGCAATCATTTCCCTGGGCAGCGAAGACGCAGCGCGGGTCCATGGCAATTCTTGCGGCCGTATCGCATTGCGCTAGCGCATCTTTCATTGTGCTAGCGCATCTTTAAACGTAGTGTTACCAGGAATCCGCCTTGAAACCAATTACCGCCCTCCTGCTTGCCGCCGGTATCCTCTCGCCTTCGTTCATTCTGGCCGCCACCCCCGTGGAAGCGGCCCCGACCCAGAAAACCGGCAAGCCTGCCGTCAGCCGCGGTGCCGCCGTGAAGGTCACTTCCGTTGAAGGCATCACCGAGTACCGGCTGGCCAATGGCTTGCGCGTGCTGCTGTTTCCCGACGCCAGCAAGCCTACCTTGACCACCAACATCGTCTACCTGGTCGGCTCGCGCCATGAAAACTATGGCGAAACGGGCATGGCCCACTTGCTCGAACACTTGCTGTTCAAGCCCAGCGCCAACTTCGGCGTCAGGAAGGGCACGAAAACCCCGGTCGAGATCCTGAACTCGACGGGCGCGCAGTTCAACGGCACCACCTGGTACGACCGCACCAATTACTACGCCACCTTCCCCGCCAACGACGATAACCTGCGCCAGATGCTGGCCATGGAAGCGGACCGCATGGTCAACGCGGCCATCGACCAGAACGACCTGTGGAACCCGAAGACGCAGAAGGGCGAGATGACGGTCGTGCGCAACGAGTTCGAAATGGGCGAGAGCGACCCGATCGGCGTGACCAGCGAACGCATCCAGGCCATCGCCTATGACTGGCACAACTATGGCAAGTCGACCATCGGCGCCCGTTCCGATATCGAACAGGTCAACATTCCCCGCCTGCGCGCGTTTTACCATAAGTATTATCAGCCCGATAACGCCGTGCTGATGGTGGCAGGCCGCTTCGATGAAGCGAAGGTCTTGAAGCAGATCAATGAACTGTTCGGCAAGATCCCGAAACCGACGCGCGTGATCGAACCGACCTACACGGCCGAACCCGTGCAGGATGGAGAGCGCGCCGTGACGGTGCGCCGCAGCGGCGGCACGCAATTCGTCGGCGCCGGCTACCACGTGGCGCCGTCCGGCAACCCGGACGCCGTCGCCATCGAGGTGCTGGGCCATGTCCTGACGGACGCGCCCGCCGGCCGCCTGCACAAGGCGCTGGTGGAAACCAAGCTGGCCAGCAAGATCGAATACAACTCGGTGAGCAACCTGGAACCGGGCTACAACCTGTTTGGCGCCCTGGTGCCCGTCGATGGCAACCTCGATGCGGCGCAAGCGGCCATGCTGAAGGTGCTGGAAGAGCTGAAATCGCAGCCGATCACGGATGCGGAAGTGGCGCGCGTGAAACAGCAGCTGAACAAGCAGGTCGAGCTGATCACCTCGAATACGGCGCGCATGACGATCGCCCTGACGGAGTCGCTGGCGGCCGGCGACTGGCGTCTGTTCTTCCTGCAGCGCGACCAGCTCGACAAGCTGACGACGGCGCAGGTGCAGGCGGCGGCCGAGAAATACCTGAAGAGCTCGAACCGCACGCTGGGCCGCTTCATCCCCACCGATGCGCCGGACCGCACCGTCGTGCCGGCCTATGCCGACGTGGCGCCGCAGCTGGCCGGCTACACGGGCCGCGCCGTCGTGGCGCAGGGCGAGGCGTTCGACCCCAGCCCCGACAATATCGAGGCGCGCACGCAGCGCTTTACCTTGCCGAACGGCTTGAAGGGCGCCTTGCTGCCGAAGAAAACCAAGGGCGGCACCGTGAGCGTCGTGTTGAAATTGCAGCTAGGCAGCGAAGAGAGCTTGCGCGGCAAGGGGCAAGTGGGCAGTTACACGGCCAATTTGTTGTCGCGCGGCACGGATAAACTGTCGCGCCAGGAAGTGAAGGACAAGTTCGACCAGCTGGGCACGCAAGTGGCGATTTCGGGCGGCGCCGAGGGCGTCACCGCCATGCTGATGGGCAAGCGCGAGAACTTGCCGGCCGCCATGGACCTGCTGGCGCAAGTGCTGCAAAAACCGGCCCTGAACGAAACGGAATTTCTGGAATTGCAGCGCGAGCGCGTGGGCCGCGCCGAGCAGGAATTGCCTGAACCACAACCGCTGGCCGTGAATGCCTTCCGCCGCCTGCTCGACGCCACGCCGGAAGGCCATGTGCGCCATGTGGCCACCCTGCCAGCCGAGCTGGCGCAATGGAAAGCCATCAAGGTGAGCGATGTGAAAGCCTTCCATGGCGCCTACTATGGCGCGTCGAACGCCACCTTTGCCGCCGTGGGCGACTTCGACCCGGCCGCGCTGAAGGCGCAAGTGGCCAGCCTGTACGGCAGCTGGAAGGCGCAGCAGTCCTACGTGCGCATTCCCGACGCCGTCAAGCCCGTCAGCGGCGAGAAAGTCACGCTGGAAACACCGGACAAGGCCAACAGCGTGCTGTTCGCCATCCAGCCGATTCCCCTCAAGGATGACGCCGCCAGCTATCCGGCCTTGCTGATGGCCAATCACATGCTCGGTGGCGGCGCCTTGCGCAGCCGCCTGGCCGACCGCATCCGCCAGAAGGAAGGCCTGTCGTACGGCGTCGGTTCGCAAGTGAGCGTGCCGTCGCGCGAGCCGGCCGGCTACTGGATGGCGTATGCCATCAGCGCGCCGCAAAACACCGTCAAGGTGGAAGCGGCCCTGCGCGAGGAAATCGCCAAGGCGCTGGCCGACGGCTTCACGCAGGAGGAACTGGCCGAAGCGAAGAAAGGCTGGCTGCAATCGCAGGAAGTGGGCCGCACGCAGGACAGCGGCCTGGCGCGCGAACTGGCCGGCTACCTTGCCGAAGACCGCACCATGGCCTACGACAAGGACCTGGAAGCGAAGGTCTCCGCCCTGACCCTGGCGCAAGTGAACCAGGCCTTGCGCGAGCACCTGAAGCCAGCGGCCGTGTCGGTGGTGACGGCGGGCGATTTTGCCAAGGTGGCGAAAGAGGGCGTGAGCGGCGCCAAGGCGAGCACGGCCAAGTAAAGCGCCGCGCATGACAACATAGCCGGCAGACTGCGTGACCCCCTCAGCAAGCTCGACGCCAGCTTACTGGGGGGCAACTCGGCACGGGCCGGCCGCTGTCGATGGCGTGAGGGCTGGCTACTTCGCAGACGATCCTGCGACAGCCCCGGAACGGCCGTGACGACAAATAACCCCTCTGCATAGTCCTGCCTGCGCGCGCTTTCAATCAATGCAGGATAAGCTTGCCAAGTGCTCCCGGCATTGAGCGCAGCGATCGCCTCAATAATTCGCCACGGCCAGGAATGCGCTCCATTCCACGGCTGACGCACATCCATATTGTTGACTTTTTGCAAGTTACCGAACCGTATCGAGGATTTTCTATGTTGCTGTCTCTTCCAGCGGTACTGCGAACGCCAAGGATCACCTTGCGTAAACCCCGCACAGCAGACATCGCGGTTATTTTCGATGCGTATGCTCAAGATGCTGACGTCGTCCGCTATTTGCTCTGGCGTCCGCACCGCGCCATCGCCGACACGGAAGCCTTTATTGCATATTGCATAGAGGAATGGGATAGCGGTCGCAGCCGTCCCTATGTCCTGGCCCATCAGGGAAACGAGGACGCAGCTATCGGCATGCTGGAAGCAAGCTTGCATGCGCATATGATCGATATCGGATACGTTTTGCAGCGCAAGTATTGGGGCGCCGGTCTCATGTCCGAGGCCGTCCGTGCCGTGAGCGAGGCCGCGCTGGCGCTGCCCCACTGTTTTCGCGTCCAGGCAAGCTGTGATACGGAAAATCGTGCCTCGGCGCGTACCCTGGAAAAGGCCGGGTTTATGCTTGAAGGAAAGCTTTCGCGGCACTTGGTCCTGCCCAATCTTGCCGAGGAACCCAGGCAGTCTCTGATGTACGCCCGCTGCAAGTAAACCAGCAGCCAGGCGGGCGCGGCGGCAGGGCGGGACTTTCCAGCCTCTGAAGGCGTCCATGTCCCGCGAATCACGACGCCGTCAGGGTCACATGAAAAGGGCCGGGTTCTGTCTGAGACAGAACCCGGCCCTGAACCGCATGGTGTCAGTTCGTCTTGCTGGAAGCCTAGCGCGGTGCTAATTCTGCAACATAGATCTCCACGCGGCGATTGCGTGCGCGTCCGGCCGCATCCGCATTCGAGGCGATCGGCTCGCGGGCGCCGCGGCCTTCCGTGACAATGCGGGTCGGCGAGACGCCGCGCATGGCCAGGTAGTCGCGCGTGTGGGCGGCGCGTTCCACCGACAGCGGTTCATTGATGGAATCGCTGCCCGTGCTGTCCGTGTGGCCGATGATGCTGACCGTGGTGTTCGGGTTTTCATTCAGGGTGGCGGCAAAGCGGTCGAGGATGGGGCGGAAGTTGCCCTTGATGTCGGCGCGGTTGGTGTCGAAGGAAATATCGCTGGGGATTTCCATCTTCAGGCGGTTGTCGGCCGTTTGCGACACTTGCACGCCCGTGCCTTGCGTCGCTTGCTCCATCGCGCGTTTCTGGTTTTCCATGCGGTTCGACCAGATATTGCCGACCACGGCGCCCGCGGCCGCGCCCAGCAGGGCGCCGCCGGCCGTGCGGCCGCTGCTGCCGCCACCGGTGGTGCCGCCGATCAGGGCGCCCAGGCCTGCGCCGATGCCGGCGCCCGTGGCCGTGCCGCGTTGCGTTGCGGACATGTCCGCGCAGCCGGTGGCGGCCAGCGCGAGGACCAGCACGCCGATCAGGGGTTTGGCGCCAGCGCCGTTCTTGAATGCTTTCATGGATTTTCTCCTTGTTTTGTTATTGGGACATACCCAGAGCTACCTGCACACGTTACTGCAAAATGGGCCTGCTTGCCAGCGCACGCAAAAAGGCGGCGCCCGTTTGCACGCGCACCGCCCGGCCTGCGCAGACGCTGGCGGGCTAGAGCCCGCGTCCGCTAATCAGGCGCAACAGGATCATGATCACGGCCACGACGAGCAGGATGTGAATGAAGCCGCCGATGGTATAGGATGTTACCAGGCCCAGCAGCCAAAGAATGATGAGTACTACTGCGATTGTGTAGAGCATGATGTGTCCTCCGTGAGTAGTGTGTGGATGGCGGCGCTGGCCTGTTTCCGGCTTGCAAGCCGATAGCGGGTGGCGCTGCCATCGTTATGTTGTCATTCGCGTTGCCCTGCATATCGCGCAACGTTGATGCCATGACTTATTGTCTACTTTGTTTCTGAAACTATCTGTACGCTGCCGTACACAAGCCTTATTTAGCCAGCTTATTTGCCGCGCCGCTGTCGCGCGCCAGCGCCGGCTCGCCGTCCATGCCCGGCAGCCAGGCCAGCATGCCGGCCATGCCGACGGCGCCCGCCAGGCAGCTGAGCATGCCGCCGGTGAGCAGCAGCATGACGCCGAACACGGGCGCGCTGCTGGCCGCCGGCGCCAGGTCCAAGGCGCAAAAGCCCAGCGCCGTGGCGAGCATGCCGCCGCCGATAAAGCCCAGCCAGATCCGCTTGCTGCCAGTCTTGTCGTGATTCATCGCATCTCCTTGAGGTGAGCACGGTTGATATTTCCTGAGTGCATCATCTCGCGTCATTGCCAACTCATCTGTACGCCAACGAACATTATCAAAAAGAAAACGCCCGGACGGGCCGGGCGTGTATCTGTTTTGCCACTGGGGCGGGCGGCGGGGCCGCCGTGCCGCGCTTAACCGAGCGCGCGCAGGCCGCCGTTGACGACGCGCACGCGGTCGCCCTGGCGCCAGTTCGGCGCGGCGCTCTGGTGCACGGTGCGCGTCTTGCCGTTATCGAGGCGCACGACGATGTTGTAGCTGCGCGTGGCGCGCACGCTGCCTTCGATCTGGTTGCCGGCGACGGCGCCGCCCACGGCGCCCAGCACGGTGGCCAGCTGCCTGCCGTGGCCGCCACCGACCTGGTTGCCCAGCAAGCCGCCGACGACGGCGCCGCCGGCCGCGCCCACGCCGCTGCCTTCGGCGCGCGTATTGACTTCATGGATGGCTTCGATCACGCCGCAGTTGCTGCACACCTGCGGCGCCGGTGCCGGCGCGGCCGCATATTGTTGTGGCTGTGGCTGTGGCTGGCGCGCGGGAGCGGGCTGCTGCTGGATCGGCTGTGGCTGCTGTGGCAGGGCGGCCAGCGGCTGCATGCCAGCCGGCGCCGGGTTCGGCTGGTTGGCCTGCAGGCTGGCCATCTGCTCGGCCGACGTGCTCGCCGCCAGCGGCTGCGTGTCGCCCTGCGAGGAGGGCAGCCAGCCCATCAGGGCGGCCGTGCCGACGCCGCAGAACAGCAGGACGGCGACGGCGGCGGCAATGACCAGCGGGTGGAGGGATTTGGTGGTGGTAGTCATGGAATGCTCCTTGGTTTTTTAAAATAGTGAATCCGCTACTGCGTGTTCTCGGGCTGGCCAGGCCGGTATTGCAAGCCAGTGCGGCCAGTGTGCTGTGCCGCGTCCCGCGCTTCCGTGCGTCACCGTACATACAGGACCTGTGCCGCACCGTAGGCTAGGTAAAAATTATGTCGAGTTGTAACGACGACCAGGAAAAGGCAATGCCATCAATGACCGCCAGTTTGAACCTGTCCCGCGATACAGGCCGTTCCGGCTTGAGCACGCCTGCCGCCGGCAACCGCCTGCTGGCCAGCCTGCCCGAGCCTGACCTGCGGCACCTGTCGGCGCTGTTCCACACCGTCACGGTCGAGGTGGGCGACGTGCTGTACGAGCCGGGCCAGTCCATCGACTACATTTATTTTCCCGGCGACTGCCTGATTTCGCTGCTGGCCGTGGCGGAAGGCCGCATGACGCTTGAAGTGGGTTCCGTCGGCCGCGAAGGCGTGCTGGGCGCTTCCGTCGCGCTCGGGCATGATCTGGCGCAAGTGCGTGCCGTGGTGCAACGTTCCGGCACGGCCAGCCGCATCGCGCGGGCCGACTTCTGCGCCGAATTCGTCCGTCTCGATTCCCTGCAGCGCCTGCTGTACCGCTACACCGACACCCTGCTGGCGCAAGCCATCCAGATCGCCGTGTGCAGCCGTTTTCACGTGCTCGAAGCGCGCCTGGCCCGTTCCCTGCTGATCACCCGCGACCGCCTGCAGTCGGAAAAATTCCACCTGACCCATGAATTCCTCGCCCATACGCTGGGCGTGCGCCGGGTCGGCGTGACCAAGGCGGCCAGTGCGCTGCAGCAGCAAAAACTCATCAGCTATAGCCGCGGCAACATCGAGATCCTCGATTCGGCCGGCCTGGAAGCCGTGTCCTGCCGCTGTTACGAACTGGTCAAGGATGCCGGCCCCATCGGCATGGCCAACGTCTTCGTCTAACTTCCTCAGCGTAACTTTTCCATATCGTCAATGGCAGCCGCACGCAAAAAAGCGGGGCAGGCGCCTGCGCGCCCACCCCGCTCTTCGGCCGGCCGAATTACTTCGGCTTGACCTGGTTGCCGATCACGCCGCCGACGGCGGCGCCGCCGACTGCGCCGACGGCGCTGCCGCCCGTCAGCACGGAGCCGGCAACGGCGCCGACGCCGGCGCCGATGGCCGTGTTCTTATCCTGGTTCGACATGTTGGCGCAAGCCGTCAGGCTCAGCAGCAGGGCGGCAACGGAAGTGGTGGCGGCGATTTTTTTAATGATTTGCATGATAGTTCTCCTATGAATTCGGACCTCGTGGCGCCGGCATGGTGGGGGCCGGTGGGACTTCGTATCGCCACGTCTTGGGTGTTTAAGGCACGATCACAGAATAGGATTGTGGCAAGGCAGGGTCTGTTCGCCAACGCACATAGGGGTGTAACAATTGTAAAAGCACACACGCCACGCCTAGCGTGGCTTGCGCACGGGCTTGCCCGGCTGGGGCGCCACCGGTTTGACGCGCGCCCGGGCCAGCAGGGCCGCGCATTCGCTGTCCTCGACGGGGCCGGTATTGACCAGCGGCAGCAGCGCCGCCACGGGCGCCACCACGGCCAGCGCCAGGGCGCCGCCGGCGCGCAGGGCCAGCACGCCCTTGTCGACGCTCACGTCGGGCTTGCTGAAGGTGCCATGTACATACAGGGGCGAGCGCAGCGAGAAGATGCGCAAGCCCTTGCTGTCAGGCTGCAGGGTCAGGTCCAGCCGTTCATCGGCCAGGTTCACCGTGCCGTCGATGTTCAGGACGGCGTCATCCGTATCGACGATGAACTGGCGCGTGCGCATCAAGCCCTTGGTGACGACGAAATCGGCGGCCATGCAATTGAGCCTGACCTGCTTGTCGCCCGCCAGTTTGGCCAGCACGACGCTGCCGATATTCAAGCCCATCTCTTCCAGCAGCAGCTTGCTGATGCTGCCCCGGTTGATCAGCGCGCGCACTTCGCCGTTCGAGCTGCCCAGCAAGGTGGCGACGGAGTTGCCCGTGGCCGACAGCGAGGCGTCGCCATTGATCTCGCCCACGCTGGCCTGCAGGGCCGGCAGGCGGGGAAACAGCTGCCGGATGTGCAGGTGGCGGGCGCTGGCCTTGAGTTCGGCGGCGATGCCGTTGGCGACGACCTTGCCGCTGCCGTCGAGCTTGATCTGCGACCTGAGGGTGCCGCCGGCCACGTTGAAGTTGAGCGGCGTCAAGGACAGCACGCCGTCCGCCAGCACCACGTGCGTGTCGAGCTTGCTGATCGGTAATTCGGCGTCGCGCGTGATCTTGTCGGCCGTGTAGCGCACGTCCGCGTCGAGGCTGGTCCAGCGCTCCGTCCTGAAGGTTTCCACCGGCAGCACGCGGCCGGCCGGCTGCGTGGACGGCACGCCACGCTCCTTCTTGCTGGCGCTGGAATCGGCGCCCACCAGCGGCCCGAGGTCGGAAAACTGCAGCAGGCGCGAGTGGACTTCGCCTGTCAGGCGCTTGCGCGGCGTGCTGGCGGAAAAGGCCAGCCTGCCTTCGACGTCGCTCGATCCCACCTTGCCGCTGAACTTGTCGTACACCCATTCGCCGCCGCGCGGCGCCAGGGTGCCCGTCAAATGGCCTTCCGTGCTGAAGTGCGGCGTTTCCGGCAGCAGCACGCCCGTCAATGGGTACAGCCGGGCCATGCTGGGGCCGGACAGCTTCAGCCGCACGTCGAGCGCGGCCAGGTCCGTGGGGCGCGTCAGCGTGCCTTCGATGGCCAGGCTGCCGCCGCCCACGCGCATGTCGGCCTGGATGGGGAAGGGCGTGCCCTGGCGCTGCAGCGACAGCACGCCGCCCGCCTTGCCGCCGCCTTGCACCTTGTCGCCATGGTAGTTGCCCGACAGGCGCCAGGCGATGCCGTAGGGTCCGCCGCCGGCCAGCGTATCGATGTCTGCGCGCAGTTCGGCTTGCGTCACGCCATCGCTCAGGGTCACGGTGCCCTTGCTGAAGACCACGCTTTGCAGTTCCAGCTGCCATGGCGATGGCTGTTCCTGCTTGTCGAACGTCCAGTTGTTCTTGCCGTCCTTGCTGCGCAGCAAGCGCACTTGCGGCGTATCGAAGCGCAATTCGGGGATGACGATCTTTTTATTCAGCAAGGCCAGCGGATTGAGCGAGAACGCCAGCTGGCTGACGGTGGCCAGCTGCGCCGCTTCCTGCGTGTCCGTCATGGCGCTCGGATGGCCCAGGCGCACGTCCTTTGCCTGCAGGTGGGGCCAGGGCAGCCAGGCGCGCCAGCCGGCCTGCCCGGCGCCGCCGGCCGGCTGCGCCCACGTCAGCGACAGGTCGCCGTCGATGGCAAACGGCCGCCCCAGCGCTTCGCTGGCGCGCGCATTGAGCCAGGGCTTGGCGCGGTTCCAGTCGGTATGCAGCAGGGTAACGACGGCCGCGACGGGCAGGGCGATGAGCACGGCGGTGCTGGCGAGGGCGATTTTCTGGCGGCGGGACAGTTGCATGGGGGGACGATTCTTTCTGGGCAAGTATTCACGATGCTACAGGAATCGCTCCACGGCCGGGTTCGTTTCTCGCTTTTGCGGCCCGGCGCGTGCGCTGGCGCACGTTGCCGATGCAAGTATTGTCGATTTCCTACTCTATGTGCGGCACCGAACGGATATGCGGGGAGCCGGAGCCTATAACGTCATACATCAAACGCAGTTCCTGATTCGTTCCACCTGTTACACATCAATCACATTCTCCAGGAGAAGAAAAATGACAAACCGAGATTCCATCAACAGCCCCATGACCGCTCTGGCCGCCTGCCTCACCGCCATCGTCCTGATGACGGGCTGCTCCAGCCTGAAAACGCCGGCCACGGCCGACGTGGCCGTGTCGCGCGCCGCCGTCGATAACGCCGCCAGCGCCGGCGCCGCCGACCTGGCACCCGATGAAATGCGTTCGGCCCGCGAAAAGATGCGCATGGCTAACCAGGCCCTGAAAGACCGTGACTACAAGCTGGCGCGCGACCTGGCCGACCAGGCGCAAGCGGACGCCAAGCTGGCGCAAAGCAAGGCCAATTCGGCCAAGGCCACCAGCGCCGCCGATGAAATCAACGAGAACATCCGCGTCATGCGCGAAGAACTCGATCGTGCCAACCAGCAAGCCCCGAAACAATAACGAACAAGAAGAACAGGATTCCATCATGAAAAAAGCTACCTACACCACCATTCCCGGCCTGCTGGCCATGGCCGCCCTCGTTGCCGCCTGCAGCTCCGCACCGACCACCACCAGCCTGCTCGACCAGACGCGCGGCGACTACATGGCGGCGCAATCGAATCCGATGGTATCGACCTATGCGCCACGCGAATTCCGCGAAGCGAGCGCCGCGCTGGAAGCGGCAAACGCCGCCGCCACGCGCCAGGAAGACAGCGAAAAAGTCGACAAGCTGGCCTACCTGGCCAAGCAAAAGATAGCCACGGCGCAAGAAGTCGCCAAGCAGAAAGCAGCCGAAGCCGATATCGCCAATGCCGGCAAGCAGCGCGACCAGTTGCGCCTCGATGCGCGCACGCAGCAGGCCGACCAGGCCACGGCGCGTGCCCAGGCGGCGCAAGCGGATGCGGAAGCGGCCAAGGCCCAGGCGCAGGCGGCAGAAGCGTCGGCGCGCGATGCGCAAGCCCGCGCCGCCGGACTCGAAGCCCAGCTGGCCGACCTGGCCGCCAAGAAAACGGAACGCGGCATGGTGATCACCTTGGGCGACGTGCTGTTTGGCACGGACAAGGCGAACCTGACGGCCGACGGCGTGAATACGGCGCGCAAGCTGGCCGAGGTGCTGAAAAACAACCCGCAGCGCACGGTATTGATCGAAGGCTTCACGGACAGCACGGGCGGTTCCGCGCACAACCTGGAACTGTCGCAGCGCCGCGCCGAAGCCGTGCGCAATGCGCTGCTGGAGCAAGGCATCAGCCGCGACCGCATCGCCACCAAGGGCTATGGCGCCGCCTATCCGGCAGCCGGCAACGATACGGCGGCAAACCGCCAGCTGAATCGCCGTGTGGAAATCGTCTTGTCCGAGGACAACACGGCGATTCCCGCCCGCCGCTAAGCCGCGCCATTTGACGCGGCAGTAGAAAGGCAGCACCGGCCGAAGGTTGGCCGGTGGATACCCATGCAAGACTTGAAAGGAAGCATCATGACACCAACATCTGTTGAGATTCCAGCTGGCATCGATACGGCCGCCATCCGCGCCGCCGCGAAAAACCTGGACGACGGCGCCGTGACGGCCGGCTACCAGGGCAATCGCGAGGAATTGATTACCCTGTTGAATGGGGCGCTGGCCACCGAACTCGTGTGTATTGCGCGCTATAAGCGCCATTACTACACCGTGAGCGGACGCGACAACGGCACCATCAAGGCTGAATTCCTTGAGCATGCGCAGCAGGAACAGGAGCACGCCGACTGGCTGGCCGAGCGCATCGTGCAATTGAATGGCAAGCCAGATTTTAATCCGGCAACATTGCTCGCACGCAGCCATGCCGAGTATGATGACTCCGAAGACGTGCAAAGCATGGTGCGTGCCAACCTGATCGCGGAGCGCGTGGCGATCGAATCGTACCGCCAGATGATCGTCAAAGTGGGCGACAGCGACCCGACGACGCGGCATTTGTTGATCAAGATCATGGCCGTCGAGGAAGAGCACGCCGATGATATGCGCGATCTGATGGAATAGTGTTTTTGAGTAAAGTAGGTATAGTAGCTACATTCATCCACAGCTAAGGAGCTAAACCATGTTGGAAAACAATATCACCACCGTCAATAACGATGTCAAAACCCTGGTCAAGGATGCGCAAGCCCTGTTCAGCGCCGCCGCCGCCCTGACCGGCGAAAAAGCCGATGAAGTGCGCGTCAAGGGCATGAAGACCCTGGACGCCGCCCTGGCCAAGGCGCATGAAGCGCAGGCGTCGGCCATCGTTGCTACCAAGCAGATGGCTGCCCAGGCAGACGGTTACGTCAAGGAAAACCCATGGCGCACGGTGGCCGTTGCCGCTGGCGTCGGCGTACTGGTCGGCTTCATCCTGGGCCGCAAGTAATCCCATTCAGGAGCGATATGGACAAGTCTGCTTCGTCTCACCAGGGGCCGGGATTGATCGGCTCGGTCGCCGGCCTGGCCAGGAACGCCGTCGGACTGATGTTGTCGCGGCTGGAGCTGGCCACCATCGAACTGTCGGAAGTGCGCAATCACATGCTGCAGCTGGTGGTCATTTTCGCGCTGGCGACGGTGGCAGGCTTGTTTGCCATCGCTTACGGCAGCGTGCTGGTGGTCTTTCTGGCCTGGGATAGCCTGGGCTGGAAGATCCTGGCGATCATGACGGTCGTGTTCGTACTGCTGGCCATCGGCCTGGTCATGTACGCGCGCGCCATGCTGCGTCAAGGAAAGCTCTCCATGCCGGCCACCATGGCCGAACTGAAGGCGGACCGCGACATGTTGATGTAGCCGGCTGGCGGAGGAGACCCTCCGCCATGCCCGGACTGCCTTTCGAGGAGAATTCATGTCGGATAACGACAAACTGGCAGAGCAGGCTGCCCGCAAGCGCTTGTTGATTGCCCAGGGCGAAATGTATCGCGTGGGCATCGTGCATGCGCGCGCCAATGCAAGCTACGCGCTGCGTCCCGAGTCCCTGTTGCAGGGCGTGGTCGAGACAGCCGTCGGCTTTGCCGGCCACCGCGTCGAATCATTGCTGGCGCCGGGCGGCATGCGTTTGCAAGGCGCCATGCCCTATGTGCTGACGGCGCTGTCCTTCATCGGCCGCAAGAAGCTGGTCAAGCCGGCCCTGGTCCTTGTGGCCGTGGCCGCCGTCGCCGCCAGCTGGCTGCGCCGCAAGCGCTGAACGCCAGCCGCACAGGAACGCCGTCATTGACGGCGTTTTTTTTGCCTGTACGCAACGTCCGACGCGCGCACGCGCAAGCGCGCACAATGCCTTAAGCGCGCACAATCCCTTACAATGATTCACGCCGCATTCCGCGCGGCGCACAGAGGGGCCATCTTGATGACGAATGCGAAGACACCGATCAATCAGTTAAATCCCTCGCGCCTGCGCATCGTGCTGGTGCTGCAAGGCGGCGGCGCGCTGGGCGCCTACCAGGCCGGCGTCTACCACGCGCTGCACGAACATGGCCTGGCGCCCGACTGGGTGGTGGGCACCTCGATCGGCGCCATCAATGCCGCCATTCTTGCTGGCAACAAACACGAAGACCGCCTCGTGCGTCTGAAACAGTTCTGGCAGCGCGTGGCGCACCGCGACAGTATCGACATGAACCTGGTGTCTGACCAGCAACGCCGCTCGAACATCTGGCTGGCCACGCTCGATACGGTGCTGCGCGGCGTGCCCGGCTTCTTCAAGCCGCGCGTCTTCAGCCTTTTCCCCGCAGGAATCGCCGTCAAGCCGGAAGAAGCGAGCTTTTACGATACGGGCGAGCTGGCCGGCACGCTCGGGGAGCTGGTCGATTTCGATTACCTGAACCAGCCGGGCGGCATGCGCCTGACGGTGAATGCCCTGCGCGTCAAATGCGGCAGCCTCATCAGTTTTGACAGCCACCAGCAGCCGTTGACGGCAGACCACATCCGCGCCAGCGGCGCCTTGCCGCCCGGCTTTGCCGGCGTGCGCGTCGATGGCGACCTGTACTGGGATGGCGGCCTGTACTCGAACACGCCGCTGGAAACCGTGCTCGATGACACGCCCCACGTCGACACGCTCGTCTTCATGGTCGACCTGTGGAGCTCGGAAGGCCCGGAACCGACGACGCTCGATGAAGTGCAGACGCGGCAAAAGGACGTCACCTTCGCCTCGCGTTCGAAGCGCCATATCGAGGACTACGTCAACATGCATACCATGCAGCACAAGCTGCGCGAACTGTATGCCCGCCTGCCCGAGGACGCGCACAGCCAGCGCCAGGCCGAAGAACTGGCGGCGCTCGGCTGCGACAGCACCATGCACATCGTGCGCCTGCCGTATGCGGGGCGCGACTGGCATATGGCGGCCAAGGACATCAATTTTTCCAGGGGCTCCATCGAGTGGCGCTGGGAGCAGGGCTACCAGGACGCCTTGCGCGCGATCAAGGCGGCCGGCTGGCTCGCTTTTGTGACGGAAGACACGCCGCTCGTCGTGCACGAGTTGCCGCCATACGAACGCGACGCCGCTTAGTGACGCCTGTCAACACCTGCCGCGCGCCGGCATGGGCGGCCTGCGATGCGCAGCGGCCCGGCGCCATGGCCACCTCGCCCTTCCGCTTGCGATGGTGTTGTCAGGCGTTGCCGGAAGCGGCATATCACTGCGGATGGGCCGCTTCACGCAGTTTTTCCGCGTTCGCCATGTCTTGACGGTAGGTGTCCTGCGCATCCTTCAGGCAACTGGCGCGCGTGGCGGACGGTTCCAGCCGACAAGCTTTTTTGGCCTCGGCCAGGGCGGCGGCGATTTCCTTGCGCAGGGTGCGCAGCTGGGCTTGCGGCGTGCTGTCTTCCTGATACCAGCGTTGCGGGTCGCCCGGCTGCGGCGCGGCCGTCTGGGCCAATGCCAGTGGCGCCACGCTGCAGGCGAACAGGGTGGCCAAGAGTGTGTTGCGGATAGTCATGATATTTCCTCCTTGAAATAAAAAAGGCGCCGCGGCGCCTTTTTTTACAACCTGCCTGTCAGTAATAGCAGGATCAGTATCACTACGACCAGGCCGGCGATGCCGCTGGGGCCGTAACCCCAGTTGCGGCTATGCGGCCAGGTAGGCAGGACGCCGACCAGGGCCAGGATCAAGATGATCAGAATGATGGTGCCCATGGTATCTCCTTGTTGGTGCATGGTCCGGCGCAGGCTTGGGGGCAAGCCCGGCCAGTGGATTAATAGCGGTAGACGCGGCCGTCAACGACGCGCACGCGGTTGCCCGGGCGCAAATCATTGGCGTTGTCCTGCACCACGGTGCGGTATTCGCCGTTGTCGAGGCGCACGCTGATCTGGTAAGCCTGGGCTTGCTGCCTGCGGCCTTCCACCTGGTTGCCCACGACGCCGCCGGCGACGGCGCCGGCCACGGTGGCGGCCGTGCGGCCGCTGCCCGAGCCGATGGTATTGCCCAGCAGGGCGCCGGCGATGCCGCCGACCACGGCGCCGGCGCCGCTGGTCTGTCCGCCGCCCTGCACGATCTGGATGGAGTCGACGGTGCCGTACATGGCCGATTCAGGCTGGCTGGCCGGATAGTATTGTTGGGACTGGGTAGGACCGGTGGCGCAACCGCTGAGTACGGCGGTGGCGGCGAGCATCAGTGCCGCCAAGGTGGCGTTGGTTTTCATTTTATTCTCCTGACGAGGTAAGGGTGTAGTGCCATCTTAGTCACGCCCCTGTCCCCGGTCTGTACGCTGCCGCACGTACTTATCGGGGGGCGGCGCCATGGTCGCATGGCGTGTTTTTCGCACATAAGCGTTGTTATTTCTTCCCACTTGCCTGCCTGGTTCAAAATAAATTGCTTGTGTACGGCAGCGTACAGAAGATCGGGGGCGATCCACGTAAAACGGTAGTCATGCCAAGCAGACATGCTTGTCACTACCAGGGAGAAATACATGAACAAGAATAAGCTCATCACCGCCATCGTCGTCAGCCTGGCTTGCGCCGCATGGGGCGGCCAGGCGCTGGCGGCAACGCCGGAAGCGAAAGCGGCCTACAAGGCGGCCAACGAGCAGGCTGCCTTGCATTACAAGCAGGCCCACGCCGAATGCGAGAAGATCACGGGCAATCCGAAGGATGTCTGCATCGCCGAAGCGAAGGCCGTGCGTGCCTACGATGAAGCAGTTGCTCAAGCGCAATACACGAATACCCTGCGTGCCTACACCAAGGCGCGCATCAAGATTGCCGATGCCAATTACGACGTCGACCTGGCCCGCTGCAATGCGCTGACGGGCAACGACAAGGATGTCTGCGTCAAGCTGGCCAAGTCCACCAAGGTGGCGGCCCTGGCCGACGCCAAGGCCGACAAGAAAGTCATCGAAGCGCGCAGCGATGCGCGTGAAGCAAAGAGAAAAGCCGAGTACAAGGTCGCAGCGGAAAAATGCGATGCATTAGCCGGCGCAGCCAAGGATGACTGTATCAAGGCTGCAAAAACCCAGTTCGGCTACTGAGCGCCCCTACGGCGCACAGTCACCGCACTGGTATAAGAAGCTCATCGTGAGCACATTGATTGACCACTCCTAAGGAAACCACCATGAAATTCACCAAATCTATCGCTACCGGCCTCTTCGTCGCTTCCCTGTTCGCCGTTGCAGGCTGCGCCTCGACCCCAACCAAGGAAGGCACGGGCGAATACCTGGACGACACGGCCATCACCACCAAGGTCAAAGCCAGCATCTTCAACGAGCCTACCCTGAAATCGACGGAAATCAACGTTGAAACCTTCAAGGGCGTGGTTCAGCTGAGCGGCTTCGTCGCCCAGCCAGCGGATGCAGCCAAAGCGGGCGACATCGCGCGCGGCGTCAAGGGCGTGAAGTCGGTGAAAAACGACATCCGCGTCAAGTAACAAGCTGACCTGCCGCAGCGGCCAGCCCCAGGGCTGGCCCTGTGGTCCACCACCGACCGTCGCGGGAATCGCATGTCTCTTCAGCCTACAGATACCCCGCCCGAGCCGGTGGCGGCTGTCTCCACCGGTCCTGCCGGGCCACCTGCGGGCGCGCCCGTCGAGCAGCCGGACGCATCCTTGCGCCTGCCGCTGCATGTCCATGCGCGCGGCATGGCCCTGGGCATCATCGCCACCGTCAGCTTCATCTATGCGCTGCAGTGGGCACAGAAATTCCTCATTCCCGTCATCTTTGGCATTTTCATCGCCTATACCCTCAATCCCGTCGTCGCCTGGCTGGAAAAGCTGCGCCTGCCGCGCGCCATCGGCGCCACGGCCGTCACGGCCCTGATCCTGTTCGGCTCCATCGTCGTCGTCGAGCGCGTGCAGGGCGAATTCGAATCGATCATGGAAGAGTTGCCGGCCGCCACACACAAGCTGTCGCGCCTGATCGCCGCCAATACGGGCGGCAAGAACAGCACCTTCCAGAAAATGCAGGCCGTGGCCAATGAGATCGAGCAAGTGGCCGCCGGCGCTGAAACGCGCCGCAACAACCGCCGCGCCGCCGCGGCCGAGGCGCCCAATTTCAAGATCATGGACTGGGTCTGGGCCGGTTCGCTGGGCCTCGTGGGCTTCCTCAGCCAGGCCACCATGGTCATCTTCCTCGTGTTTTTCCTGCTGCTGTCGGGCGACACCTTCAAGCGCAAGCTCGTCAAGCTGACGGGGCCGTCGCTGAGCCGCAAGAAGGTCACGGTGCACATCCTGGAAGACATCAATACCTCGATCCAGAACTATATGTTCATGCTGCTCGTCACGAATGTCTTGCTGGCCGTCCTGATGTGGATCGCCCTGCGCGTGATCGGCCTGGAAAACGCGGGCGCCTGGGCCATCGTGGCCGGCTTGCTGCATATCATGCCGTATTTCGGTCCGCTGCTCATCACCATCGCCACGGGACTGGTGGCCTTCTTGCAGTTCGAATCGCTGGAAATGGTCTTGCTGGTAACGGGCACGTCGATGGCCATCGCCACCCTCGTGGGCACTTTTGTGACGACCTGGATGACGGGGCGCATCGCCCGCATGAATCCGACGGCCGTGTTCGTCAGCCTGCTGTTCTGGGGCTGGCTGTGGGGCGTCTGGGGCTTGCTGCTGGGCGTGCCCATCATCGTCATCGTGAAGGTCGTGGCCGAGCGCGTGCAGGGGATGGAAGTGGTGGCCGAACTGCTGGGCGAATAGTTTGCGGCAGCGCAAGAACAACGGCGCCCGCGGGCGCCGTTGTTGCATCTGGAATGCCGCTCTACGACTGGTGGCGTTTCAGTATCTTCACTTGCACGTCGCCGTCTTCCGTCTTCGGCATGTCCTTCATGCTGCCCAGTTGCAGGGCGAACTGGCGCGTGAATTCGGCGCCCAGGAAGAAAATTTGCGCCGAGTAATACACCCACAGCAGCAGGGCCACGAGCGAACCGGCCGCGCCATAGCTGCTGGCCACGCCGCTATTGCCGATATACACACCAATCGCATATTTTCCTAAGGAAAACATGAAGGCCGTGCCCACGGCGCCGATCAGCACGTCACGCCAGGACAGCCGTACGCGCGGCAGCATTTTATAGATGACGGCAAACAGGCTGGCGATGACGGCAAAGCCGATCAGGTTCGACAGCACGGTAAACAGCACGGCCGTGTCTTTCCACACGCCCTCCCAGAAATTGGCGAGGATGGCCATGGCCGCGTTCACCACCAGCGACACCATCAGCAGGAAGGCCAGCACCAGTACCAGGCCGAACGACAGCAAACGCGTGCGCAGCATGTCCCAGGCGCCCGCTTCCTTCAGCGGTGGCACTTGCCAGATTTCATCGAGACTCGCTTTCAGTTCCGCAAACACGCTCGTCGCGCCAAACAGCAGCAGGGCGCTGGCGATGAGGGTGGCGATGCGGCCCTGTTCATGGTTTTTCGCGCCGGCCAGCACCAGCTGGATGGCTTCGGCGCCCTGCGTGCCCAGCAAACCCTCCAGTTGACCCATCAGTTCGCCGCGCGCGGCGGCCGGGCCATAGAAAAAGCCGGCGATGGCGATCACCAGCACGAGGATGGGGGCGATGGAAAACAGCGTGTAGTAGGCGAGGGCGGCGCCCTTGCTTGAAGCGCGGTGCTCCAGCCATTCGGTGACGGAGCAGACGACGACCTTGCGCATCTGCCTGCCGAACGGCGCCAGGCGGGACAGTTTAGGATGGCGGGTAGATAAATTCATGATGGCTTTCAATGCAAAAAAGGGGCGCGAAGCCCCTTTTTCTATTTACAAGTGGCGTACCACTGTTCAGCTTACTGCACGCGGCGTTCGATGGTGATCTGTTCCACTTCAACGCGGCGGTTAGGTTCCAGGCACTTGATCAGGTCGGCACGTTTCTTGTTATTGCACTCCACGACCGGATTGGTGGAACCCTTGCCTTCGGCCGTCAGGCGGTTGGCGGCGACGCCGTGGGCGACCAGGTATTCCTTGACGGCGTCAGCGCGCTGCTGCGACAGTTTCAGGTTGTACTTGGGCGAGCCGATGCGGTCGGCATAACCACTGATGACGACGTTGTTGACGTCCGGCGCTGCGTTCAGCACGCGGGCGATTTCGTCGAGCTTGGTCTGTGTCGGACCCAGCTTGGCGCTGTCGAACGCGAACAGTTCCGTTGCCGACATCGTCACTTTTTCAAAGCGTGGCGGCGGTGGTGGCGGTGGTGGCGGCGGCACGACCACGACGACTTCCTCGCGTGGTGGCGGTGGCGGCGGTGGTGGCGGCGGTGCAGGCGGTTTGTCGAACGCGAAGTTCAGGCCCACGGTGACGTAGTAGTTGTTCGACTTGCTGCTCGGGTCGAAGGTATTGCCGCGCAGGAAACCATGCACATTGCGCACGTCAGCCTGCAATGACAGCTGATCCGTGATGCTGGACTGGAAGCCCAGGCCCACGCTGGCGTATGGCGAGCTCTTGCTGCGTTCACCGAAGGCGAAGCTGGTGTCCTTGTCGCGCTGCATGCCGGCACCGACCAGCAGGAAGGGGCGGAAGGCTTTGCGCGAGAACATGTACAGGCCGTCTACGCCCAGCGTGTTTTGCTGGTAGCGCTGGCCGCCATCCTTGGAGCGGGCATAGGTGGTGCCCAGCTGGATATCCCAGTCCTGGGAAACAGGTTTGCCGAAACGCAAGCCTGCGCCATAGCCGGTTTTATCCGTGGCGAAGTCGGAATCTGGCTTGAGTGCGTTGATGCTAGGTTGAATGTACCAGGAGGGATTGATTTCCTGGGCCTGTGCGCCGAGGGCAGAGCACAGGACTGCGGCGGCAACGGCGATTTTTTTTAGATTATTCACAAGTAACTCCCAACGTTGATAAGAGATTTTCTCTGCTGCATCAATGCGACAACTGCCAGACATGCTAGAGACAGACAACAATTCCAGGTGCGCTTTCTTGCGATAAATGCACTGCTGTTGGACTAGAGAATACGATCGCCGGTTCAAGCGGTCGGTGCGTTAGCGCACAAAGTATTGTGGTATATCAATCGTGTTGCAGATTCACGACGAATACTTTGCTATTGAAAAAAACTCATCTGCTTCGCGAAAATGTTGTGGTAACAGCCACTGACGGATGTCATTACAAGGGGCAATCGTACGACTTGTTACGGGCTTGCCACTGTATATTAGCAACAATGATGAGCTTGATAACTACTATTACATTAGTGTTGTATTCCTGCCGCATTCAGTTGCTTACGCCGGATTCCCATGGGCAACTTTCTTGCGCCGCAGCGGGCTCCGCCACTTTTTCTCAAGGAGTTATCCGTGTCTAAGGCTATCCCCGTGTTTCCATTTCCTTTGTCCGGTCGGATGGGCGCGCTTTGCCTGATGCTGGCGCTGGGCAGCACCGCGCCCGCCTGGGCCGACAGCGGCGTGGCCCTGTTTTCACCGAGCGGCACGGTCAAGGCCGTGCGCCAGGTGCGGGCCCAGTTCGCCATGCCGATGGTGCCGTTCGGCGACATGGGCTTGCCCGCGCCGTTCGCCATCGATTGCGGCAAGGCCGAGCCTGCCGTCGTGGCGGGCGCGGGGCGCTGGGCCGACGAGCGCAACTGGAACTATGATTTCGAGCGCGACCTGCCGGCCGGCGTGGCCTGCAGCTTTACCCTGAAGCCGGGACTCAAGGACCTGGCGGGCCAGGCCCTGCAGGGAAGCACGTCCTACCGCTTTTCCACGGGCGGGCCAGCCATCGTCGAGGCCGTACCGTATGACGGCCAGCCCTACATCGATGAAAACCAGATCTTCGTGCTGGGCCTGGACGCCGTGCCCAACGAGGCCAGCGTGGCCGCCAACGCGTATTGCCGTGCCGATGGCATCAATGAAAAGATTCCCGTGCGGCGGCTCGTAGGCAAGGAACTGGAGCAGGTATTGACCCTGCGCAAGAATTTCCTCGACCGCTACCTGACCGTGTACTTCAAGAAGCGGGGCACGGTCTGGAAAGTGGGCATGCCCGTCGCCAGCAAGGGCGCGCCGGCGCTGCCCGTCACGGTGCTGCAATGCAAGCGCAGCTTCCCCGCCAACGCCAAGGTGTCGCTCGTGTGGGGCGAGGGCATCGCCAGCGCCAGCGGCATTGCGACGGACAAGGCGCAAACCCTGCAGTACAGGACGCGTCCCGATTTCACGGCCAAGTTCAGCTGCGAGCGCAGCAACCCCAAGGAGCAGTGCATTCCCTTCCTGCCCATGCGCGTGCAGTTTTCCGCGCCCGTGAGCGCGGCGCTGGTGCGCGCCATGACCCTGAAGGGCGGCGGCAAGACCTATGCGCCGACGATTTCAAAAGAGGAAGAAAAGGCGGAATTTTTGCAGGACGCCACTTTCAATGGGCCGTTTCCCGTGCAGGCCAGTTTTGTGCTGAGCTTGCCGCCGAACCTGAAGGATGACGCGGGCCGCGCCCTGCTCAACCGCGCCCGCTTTCCCATGACGGTGCACACGGGCGAACAGCCGCCGCTGCTCAAGTTCCCGGCCCCGTTCGGCATCATCGAAGCCAAGGGCGACGGCTTGCTGCCCGTCACCGTGCGCAATATCGAGCCGGTGCTGTCGGGCAAGGAAATCGCGCAAGCCCCGGCTGCCGCCACGGGCGCCACCTTGCGCGTGCCCGACAATGACGACAAGTTCATCATCGAGTGGATGCAGCGCCTGGCCGGCAATGGCGACCGGGGCGAGTACTGGCAGCCGTACGCCCAGTATGCGGGCAACATGGGCAAGTCCGTGCTGGCCGACGCCGCCGGCACGCGCCCCATCAGCCTGCCCCGTCCTGACGGCAAGAAAACCTTTGAAGTGATCGGCATCCCCTTGCAGAAACCGGGCTTCTATGTGGTCGAGCTGGCCAGTCCCATCCTCGGCAAGGTGCTGCTGGGCAAGCCGACAACCGCGTATATCCGCACGGCCGCGCTGGTGACGAATTTGGCGGCCCACTTCAAGCATGGCGCGCAATCGTCGCTCGTGTGGGTGACGTCGCTGGACAAGGGCGCCCCTGTTGCGAAAGCGCAAGTGGCCGTGCGCGACTGCGCCGGCAAGCTGCTGTGGCAAGGCGCCACGGGCGCGGACGGCGTGGCCCACATCCCCGGCGAGCTGGCCAATTCCAGCTGCAAGAACAATGGCCGCTACTTTATCAGTGCGCGCAGCGGCGGCGACATGACGTTTACCCTGTCGGACTGGGTGGGCGGCATCGAAGCCTGGCGTTTCAATTTGCCCACGGACGACACGCGCGCCGACAACACCCTGCTGGCCACGGTTTTCGACCGCACCTTGCTGCGCGCCGGCGAAACCGTGCACATGAAGCACTTCATCCGCAAGCACACGGCAGAGGGCATGAGCCTGGTGGACAAGAACAACGGCCCGGGCAGTGCCACCTCCGTCGTCATCACGCACCAGGGCAGCGACCAGAACTATCAGCTGCCCCTGCGCTGGTCCGCCAGCGGCACGGCGGAAAACGACTGGCTCATTCCCGCCGACGCCAAGCAGGGGGAATACAGCGTCACCATGGCGGGCCGCCCGTCCGGTAGTTTCCGCGTGGAAGCGTTCCGCGTGCCGACCATGAAAGCCGTGCTGCAGGGGCCAAAGGCGCCCGCCGTGCAGGCAAAGCAGCTGGCTCTGGATGCGCAAATCACCTATCTGGCCGGTGGCGCTGCCACCAACGCACCCGTCAAGCTGCGCACGGTGCTGCAGGACAAGAGCGTGAGCTTTGCCGACTATCCCGACTATAGTTTCAGCAATGGCGACGTGAAGGAAGGTCTCGTCAAACAGGGCACGGGCTATGACGATGATGAAGGCGAGTGGCAGGATGAGGGCCGTGGCGGCCCCTCCGGCGCCGGCGCGGCTGCCGCGCGCACGCAAAGCTTGACCCTGGACAAGGCGGGCGGCGCGCGCATCGTCATCGACCAGCTGCCGCAACTGTCCGTGCCGCGTGACCTGGTGGCGGAAATGGCTTTCCAGGATGCAAATGGCGAGACGGCATCCGTCGCCACGCGCGTGCCGCTGTGGCCGTCGAACTACGTGATCGGCATCAAGCCCGACGCCTGGGCCTTGAGCAAGGATGCCTTCAAGTTCACGGTGGCCGTGCTGGGCACGAATGGCAAGCCCGTGGCGAATGCGCCCGTGGCCGTCGACTTTTTCCAGCGCAACAGCTATTCGCACCGCCGGCGCCTGATCGGCGGCTTCTATGCGTATGAAAACAGCAGCGAAGTGGTCAAGCTGGGCCCGGCGTGCTCGGGCAAGACGGACAACAAGGGCTTGCTGGTGTGCGACGTGAAGGCGCCCGCCAGCGGCAATCTGGTGTTGCGCGCCCGCACGCAGGATGGCGCCGGCAACGCGGCCGTGGCCAACCGCGAAACGTGGGTGGCCGGCAGCGGCGACTGGTGGTTCAACGCCAGCGACAATGACCGCATCGACGTGTTGCCGGAAAAGAAACGCTATGAACCGGGCCAGGAAGCGAGCCTGCAGGTGCGCATGCCTTTCCGCGCGGGGACGGCCCTGATCACGGTCGAGCGCGAAGGCATCCTCGACACCTATGTGCGCCAGCTCAATGGCCGGGAACCGGTGGTGACCATCCCGGTCAAACCGAATTACGCGCCGAATGTGTATGTCTCCGTGTTTGTCGTGCGGGGCCGGGTCGATGGCGTGCAGCCGACGGCGCTGGTCGACCTGGGCAAGCCGGCCTACAAGATGGGCATCGCGCCGCTGAACGTGGGCTGGCAGCCGCACGAGCTGAATGTCATGGTCGTGTCCGACAAGGAAGTCTATAAAACGCGCGACAAGGCGGAAGTGTCCGTGCGCGTGCGCCGCGCCGACGGAAAACCGCTGCCGGCGGGCGCCGAAGTGGCGCTGGCGGCCGTCGACACGGGTTTATTGGAACTGATGCCCAACGATAGCTGGAAGTTGCTCGATACCATGATGGCGCAGCGCAGCCTGCAGGTGGAAACGGCGACGGCGCAGATGCAGGTGATCGGCAAGCGCCATTTCGGCCGCAAGGCCTTCCCGGCAGGCGGGGGCGGCGGCAAGGGCGCCAGCCGCGAACTGTTCGACACCCTGCTGTTCTGGAAGGGCACCGTCAAGCTCGACGCCAAGGGCGAAGCGACGGTGCAAGTGCCGCTCAACGATTCCTTGACGGGATTTCGCATCGTTGCCATCGCCAGCGCCGGCAAGGAATTGTTTGGCACGGGCAGCACGGATATCCGCAGCTCGCAAGACCTGATTTTGATGTCGGGCTTGCCGACGCTCGTGCGCGAAGGCGACCAGTTGCGCGCGGGATTTACGTTACGCAACACCTCGGCAGCGCCCCTGAACGTGGAACTCAATGCCACGGCGGCCGGCAAGGCCTTGCCGCGCCAGAGCTTGACCCTGGCGGCGGGCGAAGCGCGTGAAACGGGCTGGGATTACCAGGTGCCGCTCGGCGCGCAAACGGTCGTGTGGGAGATCAGCGCGAAGGCGGGCAGCGGGCTTGGCAACACCTCCGATAAACTCAAGATCACGCAAAAAGTGGGCCAGGCCACGCCCGTGCGCACGTATCAAGCCACCTTGCTGCAGATCGACAAACCCGTCAATATGTCCGTGCAGATGCCGGCCGGCGCCTTGCCGGGCCGGGGCGGCATCCAGACGAGCTTTGTCGCCAAGCTGGGCGGCGAGCTGCCCGGCGTGCGCGAGTACATGGCCGCCTATCCCTACACCTGCTTCGAGCAAAACACGTCGAAGGCCATCGCCCTGCAAGACCAGGAGGCGTGGAACCGGCTGGCCGCCAGCCTGCCCGCCTACCTGGACAGCGATGGCATGCTGAAATACTTCCCCATCATGGAGCAGGGCAGCGACAGCCTGACGGCCTACGTCCTGTCGGCCACGAAGGAAGCGGGCTATGCGATTCCGGAACAGACGAAGAACCGCATGGAAGCAGCGTTGACGGCCTTTGTGCAGGGCAAGATCGTGCGCCGTTCCGCGCTGGCCACGAGCGACCTGGCCGTGCGCAAGCTGGCCGCGCTGGAAGCGCTGTCGCGGTCGAATAAAGTGCCGCCCGATGCGCTCGAGAGCATCAGCATCAGCCCGAATTTGTGGCCGACCTCCGCCGTCATCGACTGGAGCCTGTTGCTGCAACGCACGCCTGGCCTGGCGCGCCGCGATGCGCTGCTGGCCGAGGCGCAGCAGATTCTGCGTTCGCGCCTGAATTTCCAGGGCACGACCATGGGTTTTTCCACCGAGCGCAAGGATAACTGGTGGTGGCTGATGGTGTCCGGCGACGTCAACGCCAACCGTTTATTACTGGCCGTGATGGACAATCCGGCGTGGAAGGACGATATCGGCCGCCTGGTGCGCGGCAGCATGGGCCGCCAGAAAAAGGGCCGCTGGGATACCACGGTGGCCAACGCCTGGGGCACCCTGGCGATTGCCAAATTCTCGGCCAAATTCGAATCGACGCCAGTGACGGGCGCCAGCGCCGTCAAGCTGGGCAGCGATACGCAGGCGCTCGTGTGGAATGGCGCGGCGAAGGTCGGCCCCGTGCTGCAGGCGTGGCCGAAAGGCACGGACACCCTGGGCATCGCACATAGTGGCACGGGCAAGCCCTGGGCCACCGTGCAAAGCCTGGCGGCCATCCCGCTCAAGGCGCCCGTCTCCAGCGGCTACACGATCAGGAAAACCATCACGCCCGTGGAACAGAAGACGGCGGGCGCCTGGTCGCGCGGCGACGTCTACCGCGTGCGCCTGGACTTGTCGGCGCAGGCGGACATGAGCTGGGTCGTGGTCGACGACCCGATCCCGGCCAGCGCCAGCGTGCTGGGCAATGGCCTGGGCCGCGATTCGCAGCTGCAGACGGCCGGCGAAAAATCCACGGGCTGGGTCTGGCCCACGTTCGAGGAGCGCGCGTTTGACGCCTTCCGCGCCTACTACGCCTTCGTGCCGAAGGGTAACTGGAGCGTGGAATACACGGTGCGCCTGAACAATGCCGGGGATTTCAGCCTGCCGGCCACGCGCATCGAGGCCATGTATTCGCCCGAGATGTTTGGCGAAGCGCCGAATGCGAATGTCAAGGTGGCGCAGTGAAGAGTTTGATTTTTATCATGGGCGGGCTGCTGGCTGGCCCGGCATGCGCGCAAGCGGTGCTGACGCCGGCCCAGGTGCAAGCCGCTTACCGCAGTTCCGAAGCGCAGCTGCTGGACCGTGGCGGCGCACCCTTGCAATCGTTACGCGTAGACATGAAAGTGCGGCGCCTGCCGTGGGTGGCGCTGGCCGATATTTCACCGGCCGTGCAGCAGGCCGTGCTGCTGGCGGAAGACCAGCGCTTCATGCGCCATGGCGGCGTGGATGTGTCCGCGCTGGCCACGGCCGCCTGGGACAATCTGTTTGCCAAGAAAGCCCGGGGCGCCTCGACCATCACCATGCAGCTGGCGGGCCAGCTCGACGCGGACTTGCAGGCGTCCTCGGGCGGACGCAGCCTGCGCCAGAAATGGGACCAGATGCGCGCCGCCCAGGCCATCGAGGACAGCTGGAGCAAGGCGCAGATTTTCGAGGCCTACCTGAACCTCGTGTCGTTCCGGGGAGAGCTGCAGGGTATCGCCTCCGCCTCGTATAGCCTGTTCGGCAAGGCGCCATCGGGCCTGAACCAGACGGACGGCATCATCCTGGCCAGCCTCGTGCGCGCGCCGAATGCGCCGCCGGCCGCTGTCACGCGGCGCGCCTGCGCGCTGGCAAAGGAATGGCGCATGGACAGCAGCTGCCAGCTGATCGGCCAGCGCGTGCAGACGGCCTTGCAGCGCACGGCCCTGTACGCCGACCTGGCCCCCGCGCCGCAAGTGGCGCAGCAACTGTTGAAGCAGCCGGGCGCGCAAGTCGCCAGCACGCTCGACGGTGCGCTGCAGCGCTTCGCACAGGAAAACCTGCGCCAGCAGCTGGGATCTTTGCGCGAGCGCAATGTCAACGACGGCGCCATCATCGTGCTGGATAACCGCAGCGGCGACATCCTCGCCTATGTGGGCAATGCGGGCGGCAGCCACGTCGATGGCGTGACGGCCCTGCGCCAGGCCGGTTCCACATTAAAACCGTTTTTATATGAACTGGCCATCGAGCGCCGCCTGATGACGGCCGCCTCCGTCATGGACGACTCGCCGCTCGACGTCGCCACGGCGTCGGGCATGTATGCGCCGCAAAACTACGACCGCAATTTCAAGGGCTACGTCAGCGCCCGCACCAGCCTGGCCAGTTCCCTCAACATTCCCGCCGTGCGCACGGTGCTGCTGACGGGACAGGACGGTTTTTACAACCGCCTCAAGGACGTGGGCCTGTCCAGCCTGACGGAGCCGGCCGAATACTACGGCCCCTCGCTGGCGCTCGGTTCGTCGGAAGTGACCCTGCTGGAACTGGCCAACGCCTACCGCGCGCTGGCCAATGGCGGGCTGTACAGCACGGCCAGCCTGCAACCGGGGCAGGCTGGCAAGGACAAACGCCGTGTGATGGAGGCGGGCGCCGCCTTCATCACCGGCGACATCCTCGCCGACCGCGCCGCGCGCAGCATGACCTTTGGCTTGCGCAACGAGCTGGGGACGAATTTCTGGAGCGCCGTCAAGACGGGCACGAGCAAGGACATGCGCGACAACTGGTGCATGGGCTACTCGGAACGCTACACGGTGGGCGTGTGGGTGGGTAATTTCGATGGCAAGCCCATGTGGGACGTCTCGGGCGTGACGGGCGCCGCGCCCGTGTGGCGCGACGTGATGGATTATCTGCACAAGAACGTGCCCAGCCATGCGCCGAAAGCGCCGCCCGGCGTGCTGCAGCAAATGGTGGCCTACCAGCCCGCGCTGGAAGCGCCGCGCCGCGAATGGTTTATTGCCGGCACGGAAAGTCCCGTCATCGCCGTCGTGGGCGACACCGTCAAGCCCCCCGCCATCGTCTATCCGGCCGAGGACAGCATCCTCGCCATCGACCCCGACATCCCGCCCGCCCTGCAGCGCGTGTTTTTCCAGGCGCAGGGCAGCCACGGTTTGCGCTGGGTGCTCGACGGCAAGGACCTGGGCGCGGCAAGCGAGAGCATCAACTGGCGCCCCGTGCCGGGCAAGCACGCGCTGGCCCTCGTGGATGACGCTGGGAAAACTGTGGCCAAGGTAGCGTTCCAGGTGCGGGGCAATGCGCTGGCGCAGCTGAACTAGGCGGTGTGGCGTCTACCCTTGGCCCGCTTGCTATCCGCCACTTCCGGCGCGAGCCACAGCAGCAATACCCAGACAAGAAAAGAGAGGCTGCGCTGCAGCGGCACGCTGCACAGGCTGAAAATAATGACCCAGGCGAAAGAGTACGTACGTGGTACTTGCGCGTAATCGAGCAGCCACAGCGTGGTAGCCATGGCGATGAACATGACCGGCAGGGCAAACCACCATTTGCGTTCGATTGGCGACATGATTTCCTAAGAAAGTGTGTTTCACCGATTCTAGCGCAAGAGTTGCTAAAAATTACGGCGCGCTGAGGATTGTCGTCAGCGCGATGCGGTACGCGGGCTGCACGTCGCCATCCTGGTCCAGCTTGTCCGTCATGATCACGCCGAAACCTTGCGCGTACCACACGTATTCGCCGCTTTTTCCCTTGCTCTTGCCGCCCACGTCGCGCAGTTCGAACTTGCAGGCGTCGGGGAAGCGGCGCCCGCCCAGTTCCAGGCGTTCCCAGCCCAGGAAGGTGATCGAGAAATCGCGTTGATCCGTGCGCGTGGAGGTGGTGATCTTGTCGGACAGGCCCGCCAGCGGGTAGTGGGTGCTCGTTTGCGTGTCCGTGAACTGCACGCGCACTTCCTGGCCCGGGCGCATGGTGGCGGGTATGGCGGACTGCGGCGCGTAGACGTTCTTGCTGCGCACGGTGCCGTCTTCATTGTAATGGACCGTGCCCGTCAGGAAGACCTGGCCGTCGCGGATGTCCTGATAGGACGTGGCCAGCAAGACGCCGCCGTCGAGGATCAGCTGGATGCCCTTCTGTTTCTTGCCTTCGAAGACTTCCTCGACGTTGACTTGCGCGTCGCCATTGTTCTTGCTGAACTTGACGCCCGGCGTCAGTTCCATGCACTGGCCCACCGTGGGCGCCGCCTGTACGCCTGCGGCCGCCAACACGCCTGCCGCCACCAACACTTGCCATGCTGCTTTCATTGTCATCCCGGCTATCTTGTAAAGGCGCGATGATAGCGTGCCCTGGAGCAATGTGGCGCAGCGCTGATCTTATTTCGCAGGGGCGACGGGGATGCTGGGCACAGCGGGTGTGGACGCTGGCGGCTCCGTCGGCTTGCCGCGCCGCGTGCGCTTGTCCGTGCGCGTCTTGGCGGGCTTGGCGTCGTGGATCAGCCTGCCTTTGTTGTCGAGCTTGTCGGACTGGTCCGATTTCTGGCCCGGATCATTCGGATTGTTGGTGTGGTTGCCCGTCTGGTTCACATTCGTCGTCGACTGGGCTTGCACCCAGGCGCCGCCGACGGTCATCAGGGTGGCGGCGAGCAAGAGAGCGGCGGTTTTCATGGCGGTGTCCTGTGCAGAAGTGAGGTTGAGCTAGCATTCTCACACACGATACCGCCCGCACGGGTAGGACGCCGCCCCATGGCCGTGTCGGCTAGTTGCTACTGATTAACGGAACTGTTCCGTGGAAATCTCGAAGCGCTTGAGCTTGTCGTACAGCGTCTTCTTCGGGATACTCAGCGCGGCGGCCGCATCGATGACGTTGCCGTTGTGGCGGCGCAAGGCTTCCTCGATGATGGAAATCTCGAAGGTGTCGACCTGCTCGGCCAGCGATGCCTCGCGGCAGCCGGCAGGACTGAGCGTGTCGTCGAGCAGGCCCAGCACGAAGCGGTCGGCCACGTTGTGCAGTTCGCGCACATTGCCGGCCCAGCGCTGCGCCATCAGGGACGCGATCAGCTCGCCGCTGACGAGGGCCGCCGGCTGGCCGTAGCGCAGTGCCGCCTGCAGCACGAAGAATTCGAACAGCAGCGGGATATCCTCGCGCCGGTTGCGCAGCGCGGGCAGCGTCAGGCTGGCCACGTTCAGGCGGTAGTACAGGTCGGGCCGGAATTTCCCTTGTTCGGCCAGCACGTTCAAGTCTTCCTTGGCGGCGGCGATCACGCGGAAATTGACGGATATTAATTTGTTGGAACCGAGGCGCTCGACTTGCCGCTCCTGCAGCACGCGCAGCAGTTTCACCTGCAGGGCCAGCGGCATGCTTTCGATTTCGTCGAGGAACAGGGTGCCGCCGTTCGCGTACTCGATCTTGCCGATGCGCTGGCGCTGCGCGCCCGTAAATGCCCCTTCCTCGTGGCCGAACAGTTCCGATTCAAAAATCGATTCGGGCAGCGCGCCGCAATTGATGGCCACGAAAGGGTGGTCGCGCCGCTCGCTGAAGTCGTGCAGGCAGCGGGCGATCAGTTCCTTGCCGGTACCCGTTTCGCCGAGGATGATGATGTCGGCGGACTTGGGCGCCAGGTTCAGCACCAGCTGGCGTACCTTGGCCATGGCCGCGCTGCGGCCGACGATGCGGGCATCGATGCCGGCGCGGTTTTCCAGCTGCGCCCGCAGCTTCATGTTTTCC
Source organism: Janthinobacterium sp. TND4EL3 (assembly GCF_900156175.1). GTDB lineage: Bacteria > Pseudomonadota > Gammaproteobacteria > Burkholderiales > Burkholderiaceae_D > Janthinobacterium. The sequence continues at coordinate 59,256 of NZ_FTMV01000014.1, read as the reverse complement.
AGCACCAGGTGGCGTTTGTCCAGGGCGCGGCGGCACACTTCCACCAGCAGGTCGGCGGAAAACGGTTTTTCGATGAAATCGTAGGCGCCGCGGCGCATGGCGCCCACGGCCATCGACACGTCGCCGTGGCCCGTGACGAGGATGACGGGCAGGCTGGCGTCCTGCGCGACGGCAATATCGAGCAGTTTCAAGCCATCCATGCCGGGCAGCTTGATATCGCTCAATAAAATGCCGGCAAATTCGGGCACCAGATAGGGCAGTGCTTCCTCGGCCGTGGCGACGGCCGTCACCTGCAGGCCCGCCAGCTCCAGCGATTGGCGCGCACCCTTGCGCACGACGGCGTCGTCTTCCACGAGCAGCACTTGCATGCCCTCGAAATTATTCTCATGCATCAGATGTTTCCTTCGTCTCTATCCCCCGGGTCGCAGCTCAGGGTGATGGTAAATTGTGCGCCGCCCCCTTCCTGCGCGCTGCGGTTGCGCACGGCCAGCGCGCTGCCGGCCGCGCGCAGGATGCCGGCGCTGATCGACAGTCCCAGTCCCAGCCCGTGTTCCTTGGTGGTATAGAAGGGGTCGAAGATCTTGTCGAGCGAGGCCAGGGGGATGCCGGGGCCATTATCGGTGATATGGATGACGGCGAGGGTGGCTTCGCGGCGTATCTGGAACCAGATCTGCACGGGTTCGCCTTCCGGCACGGCATCCATGGCATTCGTGATCAGATTGGTAAACACCTGTTCCAGGCCGATGGCGTTGCACAGCACGATGATGTCGTCCTCGGGCCAGCTTTCATGCAGGGTCAGGCGCTGCGAACCCTTGCGCGTGCGGATTTGCAGCATGGTCTGCGCGAACGCCTGGCGCACGCTGACGGGCTTGCGGGCGTCGTCGCTGCGCCGCGCAAAGCCTTTCAATTGCGAGGTCACGTAGCCGAGGCGCTTGACGAGGTCGGAAATGGTGGACAGATTGTCGAGCGCGTCGTCGATCTGGCCGCGCGCCAGGAAGACCTTGGCATTGTCGGAAAACGTCTGCAGGGCGGCCAGCGGCTGGTTCAGCTCGTGCGTGACCCCGGCCGCCATCTGGCCGATGGCCGCCAGCTTGCCGCTTTGCACCAGTTCCGCCTGGGCATAGCGCAGGGTCTGCTCGGCCCGCTCGCGCTCGGCCACCTCGGCTTGCAGGCGGCCATTCGCGTGGACGAGGTCGGCCGTGCGCTGCTCGACCTTGATTTCCAGCTGTTCATAGGCGCGCGCCAGCGTTTGCTGGGCGTTGAGCTTGTCGGCGATGCGGCGCCGGCGCTGGCGCGCATACAGCAGGGCCAGCAGCAGCAGGGCCCAGCCCAGCGCCGTGGCGATAGCCGCGTTGCGCGCCGCCTCTTCCACCTGGTCGAGTTCGGCCAGCACCGTGATCTGCCATTGCAGGGGCCCCAGCGCGCGGTTCACGGCCAGGTAGTCGGTGCTGCCGGACAGGGCCGGCGCATCGCCGGCCTGCGGACGCTCCAGCGTCATCACGCTGGCGCCGTCGGCGAACTGGCGCCGCACCTTGTGCGGCAGGATGGGAAGATTTTCCTGCAGGAACTGGCGCTGTGCGCTGATATCGTTCTTCGCTGCCGGCGACAGGGGCGCCAGGGTCTTGAACTTGAAGGCTTGCGTGGTCGCCAGGATGATTACGCCATTCGCATCCTTGACCCAGATCTGCTCGCCGGCGCCCGGCGTGCGCCACGATTGCTCGATCCAGTCCAGGTTGACCTTGGCGGCGACGATGCCGATGATGCGCCCGTTGCGCTGCACGGGCTGCGAAATGAAATAGCCGGCCTCGAAGGTGGAGGCACCGATGCCGTAGAAGCGGCCGATGCCGCCCGCGATCGCATCCTTGAAGTAGGGCCGGAAACCGTAGTTGACGCCCACGTACGAGCTGCGGTCTTGCCAGTTGCTCGACGCCAGGGTCGTGCCCTTGTCGTCGAGCACGTAGACGGCAAACGCGCCCGCGCGGCGGTTCATGTCGACCAGGTAGGCATTGATCTGCGTCACTCTGTCGGCGCTGGGCTGTTCCAGCAGCTGCGCCACGGCATCGCTCTGGGCCACGGCCAGGGGCAGGAATTCGTACTTGTTGAGGGCGCCGCCGATGGACGCCGCATACAGTTCCGCGCGCGAATCTAGCGTGCGGTGCAATTCATCGAGCTGGCGCTGCTTGACCCAGGCATACGAGGCCCACGTCAGCACGACCAGCGAGCCCACGGCCAGCAGGGGGGCAAGCAGCTGTTTCAGGGGCCTTTTGCCGAATGCCATGGTGCTCCGTGTGTATGTTTATGCCCGTGCGTGGGCAATCTGGGGTCAGACCCGCCGGGTCTGACCCCATTACTTAGTCTGCGGTACTTGCCATCGTCTCGGCATTATGATGACGCTGCTGCTCTTCCATCACCATCTCGCCCAGCATGCGTTTCAGGCGGTTGAACTCGGGGTCGCTCGGGTCGCGCGGGCGGGGCAGTTCGATGGCCACGTCGCGCTTGATGGTGCCGGGACGGTAGGTCATGACGATGGTGCGGTCGGCCAGGTAGATCGATTCCTCGATCGAGTGCGTGACGAACACGATGGTGGTGCCGAAGACTTTCCAGATTTTCAGCAATTCATCCTGCAGGTTGCGCCGGGTCAAGGCGTCCAGCGCGCCGAACGGCTCGTCCATCAGCATGATCGGCGAATCGAGGGCCAGCACGCGGGCGATCGCCACGCGCTGGCGCATGCCGCCGGACAAGTCCTTCGGGTAGCGGGTACGGAATTCCGTCAAGCCCAGCATGCTCAGCAGCATGTCGACCCGTTCCTTGATCTCGGCCGGCGTCTTGCCGGCAATTTCCAGGCCGAAGGCGATATTGCTCTCGATGGTCATCCAGGGGAACAGCGCGTATTCCTGGAACACCATGCCGCGGTCGGGACCGGGGTCGGTGATCAGCTTGCCGCCGGCCAGGATCTGGCCCGACGTCGGCTGCGAGAAGCCGGCGATGGCATTGAGCAGGGTGGACTTGCCGCAGCCGGACGGCCCCAGCAGGCAGATGAACTCGCCGCTGGCGATTTCCAGGTTGATGTCCTTCAGGGCGATGACGTCGGCGCCGCCCGTGGTGAAGATTTTATTGACTGCTTTGATGCTGATGGTGGTCATGGCCGTTCCTCTCAGTGTTCCAGGCCGCGGTGCCACTGCAGCAGATGGTTGTTCAGGGCATTCATGGCGATATCGATGGCCAGGCCGAACAGGCCGATGGTAAACATGCCGGCGATAATCTTGTCAGACCAGAAATACTCGCGCGCTTCCAGGATGCGGAAACCGAGGCCGCTGTTGACGGCGATCATTTCGGCAACGATCACGACGATGAAGGCCGTGCCCATGCCGATGCGCGCGCCGGCCAGGATATACGGCGTGGCGGCCGGCAGGATGACGCGGCGGAACATCGTCATCTGGCTGGCGCCCAGGTTGCGCGCGGCGCGGATATAAATGCCGTCGACCTGGCGCACGCCGGCGATGGTATTCATCAGCACGGGGAAGAAGGAGCCGATGCTGATCAGGAAGAAGGCGGGCGGGTTGCCCAGGCCGAACCAGAGGATCGCCAGCGGAATGTAGGCGATCGGCGGAATCGGGCGCAGCACCTGCACCAGCGGGTCGAACAGTTTATAGATGGTCTTGTTGGTGCCCATCAGCAAGCCCAGCGGCAAGGCCAGGCCGGCGCCGATGGCAAAGCCTCCCAGCACGCGCGACAGGCTGGCCCAGGCGTCGTGCGGCAGTTCGCCGGAAAACATCCACACCAGGTAGTTGCCCGCTTCGGGCGTGTAGGCTTGCATGGGGATCAGGTATTCATACCATTTCACCAGCACGGCCACGGGCGAGGGCAGGATTTGCGGATTGATCCAGCCAAACGTGGACAGGGCTTGCCAAAGAAGCAATGCAGCTGCGGGCACGGCGGCGCCGTGCGCGAAGCGTTTCATCATTTGTATATTCATCGTGACACTTTCAGATTAGCGAGGTGCGTAGGACTTCTTGGCTTTTTCCAGCAGGTCCAGCTTGACCCAGTCCTTGGCGGCAGGCGGCTTGGCCATGCGGCCCACGCCGAACTTCACCATGTAGTCGGTGGTCAGCTGCACGTGGCTCTGGGTGATGTCTTCCGTGAAGATGGCGTTGTCGATGGCGTCGCGGTAGTCCTCGCTCGTGATCTGGTTCTTGAACATCGATTCGCGCACGTATTTTTCCGCCAGTTTCGGGTCGGCCAAGAACGCCCGCGTGGCGGCGACGAAGCAATCCATGAAGCGCTGGGCCACGGCCGGTTTTTCCTTGTACATCTTTTCCGTCATGACAAGGGCGCGCACGGGCTCGCCCAGCGGCGTGTCATAGGGCTTGAGGATGGCCGAACCGTATTTCTTGTGGATGGCCTGCGTGGAATACGGCTCGGACTGGCTCATGGCGTCGATATCGCGCGTCAAGAGCGCCTGGTTCAGGTCCGGGTAGCCCATGTACAGGATCTGCACGTCCTTGCCCGGCTTGTCCGACCAGGTCAGATTCGCCTTCGACAATTCGGCAAACAGCAGGATTTCCTGCGGGCCGCCGCGCGTGACGCCGACTTTCTTGCCTTTCAGGTCGGCGATGCCCTTGATGTTCAGGTCGGGACGGCCGACGATCTGCACGCCGCCCTTGGCGAAGCCGCCCACGAGGTAGACGGGCAAGCCCGTGGCGCGGCCCGTGATGGCCGCTTCCAGCGCGCTGGCCGACACGTCGACTTCGCCGGCGATCATGGCCGGCACGATGTCGAGGCCCTTGGCGAAGATGCGTTCTTCGATCTTCAGGTCGTATTTCGGCGCGATTTCCTTCATGTAGGCGACGGCGCCGTAATGGGCGAATTTCAGGTTGCCCAGACGCACCGTGTCGGCCGCGTGGACGGCCAGCGGGAATTGCGCGGCCAGCGCGACGGCGACGGCCAGGGCCTTGGTATTGAGGAAGGACGAGATGCGGAAGGTGCTTGCCATGCTGTTGTCTCCAAAAGGTGGATGGTTTTATATAGTGGGTCAGGCTGCCGCTCTGGTGGCGGTTATGAAAATATAAAAGCATCTTCCGTGCCAGTGGAGCGCATTTTGACGTTTATTGCAAGTGATTGTTTATAAAGGTTTAATTTGAATCTGTTGAAATGCAGAAATATTGCTATTCCGTTTATCCGCACGCGGGCGGCAAAGGGCGTGCGGATTGCCGCACTGGCGCCGGGGGCGGGAGGAGGCTGGCGCAGGCAGTTTTGGCGCGCGCGGATGAACCTAAATGGCGCGGCCCACTCCAATCGTAAAAAAACGCGTTGCAAACGGACTGGCAACGCGTAACTCCCCCGTGGAGTAGGGGCGGCGCCGCGCGGGCGCCTGATCGATGGCCGTCAGGCGGCCTTATTTACTTGGGCGCCGTGACTGGCGGCAGTGCCGGTGCGGTGGCCGGGTCCGTCAGCGGCGCGGGTGGCGTCACATGGCCGGGACCGGCTTCCGGCCTGGCCGGCGTGATGGGGGCCGGCATTGGCATGACTTGCGGGGCGGACGCGGGATTGGGGGCCGTTTCGGGCAGCGGCGGTTCGGCCGGCTTTTTACAGGCGGACAGGGTGAGCAGGGCGGTGGCGGCCAGCAGGGAAGGCAGGTTCATGATGGTTCCTTTGCAGAGTATCAAGAAGGGCACGATGCGGGCGGTGCGGGCAGCCGGGCCTGCGCCCTGCGCTTGCGCCGCGCGTGAAGCTTGAATTTATTGCAAGAATGCTGACGCTTCTGTTCGCTATTTAACCTTGGGCGCAGAAATCCCGTTTGTACAAATGTATAGGCATCAGAGAAATAATTCATTGAAGAAATATTTTTCACTTTCTTGCTTCTAATGTTCGTTAACGCACAGACCAAGGGGAGGGACGATGGCATTCTGTGGTCAGACGCCCAGGATTTGTGGCTTTCTGGCATAAAAATTGCCAAGAACTTAACAATCCGGGCTACCGGCAATCGTTAAAAAGGAGTATTCAAATGCATGCAATGACTCAGTCTCACGTGAAGAGCGAATTAAAGGCAGCGCACCAGGAACTTCGTAGCCCCGAAAAAGGCTCGCAAATGGTCGAACGTGTAGCACCTATCCCCCCGGAACGCATGAATCCTATTTCCATGGCACCGATCGAGCGCGTGCGTTCGACGTCGGCCACGCTGCGCCGCATCGAAAACATGCAAAAGCTGATCGGCGAATTGTCGCTGCACGAGATGCTGGCCGACGAAATCGCCTGGTTCCTCAAGTTTTCGCCATCGGGCGCCCGCAAATACATCCGCGACCTGCGCGAAGCGGGCGTGATCGAACTGGCCCGCTACATCGAAGGCACGGCCACCTACCTGGGCAAGGCAGTGTACCAGCTGACGCCGGACCCTGAGCGCGTGCGCGCCTTCCTGGCCGCCATCGTCCAGCCGAAACGCGAAGGCGCGCCACCGCGCAAGGACCGTCCCGGCCTGCGCGAGCAAAGCATGGCAGGCAGCGGCCGCCACTTCCACATCCTGGCCGATGACACGCATTACGCCATCCGCGTCAACCGCGGTCCCGTGACGCGCGATCCGCTGGTGGCCGCCCTGTTTGGTGCGCCGCAGCAAAAAACTGCAGAATAACACCTGAGCAAGCCTCGCGCGGCGCGCGGCCTGCGATGCTTGCCGTACTGGAGTACGGTTGCGCTTCTTGGCCACAAAGCACCGCCGTTCGCGACGGTTTTGTCAGGCGTTGTAATGAAGGAATAAAAGCCGGGTTGCCACCCGGCTTTTGGCGTTCGAGCTGGCCCTTTGATCTTGGCGGATTGAAAAGATGTTAATCAACCCCATGTGGGCTGAACTGCCGCCCGCGACGCGCGGCTTCACCTGAAGGAGCTTGTCCTTGCCTGCCTACGCCGCCGTATTGTTTTCCTGCTACGTCATCCTGCATCGGGCCGCCGCATGAACCCGCTGCTGTGGATCGCTCTCGTCACGGCCGCCATCGCCCTGTCGCTGTGGCTGCCCCGCTGGCGCCTGAAGCGGGCGCTGGCCAGGCCCTTGCCGGCCGAAGGCCTGGCCGTGCTGGAGAAGAACATTCCCGTCTACACACGCATGCCGCCAGCGCTGCAGCAGCAGTTGCGCCACCTCGTCGTGCAGTTCCTGTACCAGAAGAAATTCGTCGGCTGCGGCGGCCTGGAGATCACGGACGAGATGCGCTACACCATCGCCGGCCAGGCGTGCTTGCTGCTGCTCAATCGCCAGACCCAGGTGTATCCCGAGCTCGACACCATCCTCGTGTATCCCACGGAATTCATCGTCAGGCGCGATGAAGTGGGGCCGGGCGGCGTCGTCACGCCGTCTGCGAATGGCTTGCTGGGCGAATCCTGGGGCGATGGCCGCGTCGTGCTGGCCTGGGACCACGTGCAGCGCGGCGCGGCCGACTGGACCGATGGCCACAATGTGGTGCTGCATGAATTCGCCCACCAGCTCGACAGCGAATCGGGCGCCGCGAATGGCGCGCCCTACCTGCCCAGCGTGTCGAGCTACCGCAGCTGGGCCACCGTGCTGTCGCGCGACTTCGACAACCTGCGCCACGACGCCATGTACCGGCAGCAAAGCGTGATGGACCACTACGGCGCCACCAATCCCGCCGAATTCTTTGCCGTGGCGACGGAAACCTTCTTTGAAAAGCCCTACCAGATGGCCGAGCACCATGCGGAACTGTACGAGGAGTTTCTCAAGTACTACAAGGTCGACCCGCGCGACTGGATGGCGCCGCCCGTGGAGCCCGAACACATGGCTTCGCCGTTTCCCAATTACGCGCCGCACTGGTAGGCGGGGACTTCAGCCCAGCAGCCGCCGTTTCAGCGCGGGATAGCTGCTGCGCGAGACGGGGATGCCCGTGCTGGTCTGCGTGTCGAGCGCATATTTGCCGCCCGCGGCGATCTGCAGCCGCTTGAAACCGAGGCTGTTGACGAGGTAGGAGCGGTGCACGCGCAGGAAGTGGGGCGGCAGCAGGGCCATGAGCTTGTCGATAGGCAAGTCATGAAAACACCGTTCGCCGCTGCGCAGCACGATATTGCTGTAGTGGCCATCGGCCTGCACGTGGTCGATCTCGGCCATGGCGATCCATTCCAGCGCCCCGCGTTTCTTGACGGCCAGCGAGGCCGCTTGCGCGTGCCGTTCCGTATAGCGTTGCAGCGCCTTGTGCAGCCGTTCGCGGCTGAAAGGCTTGGCGACGAAATCGAGCACGCCGAACTCGAAGGCCGTGATCGAGCGCTCCGCGTGGGCCGAGACGATGATGGTCTGGAACGGGGCGTGCCGGACCTGGCGCAGCAGCTCGTAGCCGTCCGCGCCGTGCAGGTGCAAGTCCAGCAGCAGCAAGTCGACCTGCTCTTGCTCCTGCGCCAAGGCGGCCAGCGCCTGCGGCACATTGTCATGCAGCACGAGATTGCGGAGTCGCGCGCCGAAATGCGCGCGTACTTCGCGTGCCAGGCCTTGCGCGATCAGCGGTTCGTCTTCCAGTATCAATACGTTCATGGGGTGGCCGGCAGGGTGAAGGTGACGAGCCAGCCTTGTTGCTGTTGCTCAATGTCATAGCGGGCGCGCTCGCCAAACACGGCATGCAGGCTGGCGCGGATGTATTGTTCGCCCACGCCGCCGCCCGCATGGGGGCGTGCCTCGCCTTCGGGCAGCAGCAGGGCCAGCATGTGCGTTTGCGCATGTTGAACGATGCGCAGCACGAAGCGGGCGCCTTGGCGGTAGCGGTTGTGGCTGAACGCATTTTCCAGGGCCGTCAGCAAGATGGCGGGCGGCACGGTGATGCCTGCCGCGTCGCCGTCGAGCAGCAGGCCGCACGGCTGCTGCAGCCGCGTGCCCATGATGCTCAGGTAATTCTGGCACAGGGCCAGTTCCTGCGTCAGGGCAATGCTGGGCTGCTGCGCAAATTCATTGAGCATGCGTAACTCGGCGCCCAGCGCCTCGATGAAGGTTTCGGCCGCCTGCGGCGATTGCGCGTTGAGTTCGCCGATCAGGCTCAGGGAATTCATCAGGAAATGCGGCTGCATGCTTTTGCGCAAGAGCTGGTTCTCCAGCTGCCAGGCGCGCGCCGCCTTGCCGCGTTCGCTCAACAGTTGCGCCAGCAATTGCGCGCACAGGGGCAGCAGCAGGAAGCACACGACGAGGGCGAAGCCCCCTTCGGCAAACTGGCTGCCCGTCAGCAGGAACAGGGCGCACGAAGCGAGCGCGATCAGGGTGCCGCCGCGGCTGCCGGGCAGGCGGCGCCACAGGGCGACCAGGTTCAGCAGCAGGCTCGCTGCCAGGCCCGCCAGAAACATCAGCCAGCAGCGCGCGTCGAAATGCGCGGGCAGCGCGCCGGCCAGCGCAATGCACGCCAGCAGCACCGCCGCCGCCAGCGGCCAGCGGGGCAGGCGGTACGCCGTATAGAAGTACAGGGGCAGCAGGGCGGAAAACAGCCAGGTCAGGGCGCTGACGGCATACAGGCGCGGCAGGTGCCAGGGATAGGCGTAGCCCGTGACGCTGCGCCAGAGCTCCACCACCAGCAGCAGCGCCGCCACCAGGCACAGCGCGGCAAACATGGCCCAGTGCCGCTGCCGCTGGTACAGCGTGCTCAAGGCCAGGAACAGCAGGGCGACGGCGCCCAGCGCCCCGGCCAGCAGCAGCGGCGGCAGCCGGTACCAGGCCAGTGCCGCGCGGTAGTCCTGCCGGTCGACCAGGTACAGCGCATAAAAGGGCGACGCCAGGCGCGCCGGCGCCTGCTGCGTCGACAGCAGCAGGCGCAGGTGGTGTTTGCCTGCGGTCAATTGCTGCGGCCTCAGGTGGATGGCGAAATCGATGTCGCCCGCGCGTTCCCCGCCAGCCTGGCGGGCCGGCTGGCCATTGCTGCCGATCAAGCTGCCATCGAGCCACAGCTCGCTGGCAGCGAGCGCCGACAGCACCAGCAGCTGCGTCGACGGCGGCGTGGCGGCCAGGACCAGTTCGCGCTCGATGCACAGCAGCTGGCCCGGCCGGAGCAACTGGTGCAGCGCGGCGGCGGGCGCGGAGGGACCCGCGCCGCAGGCGCGCCAGCCCTCGTCCAGCGATAGCCTGTCCATGCCCATGGCGAAACAGGGCCAGGCCAGGCAGCAGGCGAGGCAGTACCGCGGCAGGTAGCGGAAGAGGGAGGGCATGGCGGGCATTGTAGCTGCTCATTTGCCAACCCTTTGCAACATTTTCATCCACTTCGGTGCCGTTCATGCAGTCAGCGTGCATTTCGTGCACGGCGCGACAAGGAGGTGTGAAAGCCACTTACCATGCATCAGCGCCGCGTGGTGGACGCGGCCCTCACCATGGAAGCATGACTATGCAAAGCAGCAAATACTACGGCTTCGCCGGCGCGCTGGCGCTGCTGTGCGGCGTGGCGCAGGCCGCCCCCTCATCTGTTCCCGCGTCTGCTCCCTCTCCTGCGCTGGCCGCGCGCCTGGCGGACTTCGATGGCTGGGTGGCCCGGCGCATGGCCGCGCAGCGCATCCCGGGCGTGACCGTCGGTTTCAGCCAGGGCGACGTGGAATGGGTAAAAGGCTATGGCCATGCGGACCTGGAAAACCGCGTGCCGGCCACGGCCAGCTCCAGCTACCGGCTGGCGTCCGTCACCAAGCCCATGACGGCGGTGGCCATCCTGCAGCTGGCCGAGCAGGGCAAGGTCGACCTCGATGCGCCCGTGCAAACCTATGTGCCGTACTTCCCTGTGAAACCCTTCCCCGTGACGGTGCGCCAGCTGCTGGGCCACCTGGGCGGCATCGACGCCTACCGCAACAGCCAGGTGGAACAGCATTTCAAGGAGCACAAGGATACGCGCCAGTCCATCGCCGTCTTCGAGCAGTTCGACCTGGTGGCCGAACCGGGCACGCGCTTCCGCTACACGAGCTATGGCTACAACCTGCTGGGCGCCGTCATTGAGGGCGCCTCGGGCGAAAGCTATGGCGGCTACATGCGGCGCCACGTGTGGGGGCCGCTGGGCATGGACACCACCGTGATGGACGACCCCGACGCCGTGATCGCCCACCGCGTGCGCGGCTACCGGCTGGCCGGCACGGCGTTGAAGAATTCGGAATTCGTCGACATCAGCAGCCGCTTTTCGGCCGGCGGCACGCGCGCCAGCGTGCCCGACATGCTGGCCTTCGGCCGGGGCGTGCATGAAGGCAAAATCCTGTCGCCAGCCAGCGTGGCGGCCATGGTGCAGCCGATGGCCACGCGCGCGGGCCGCTTGACGCACTACGGCATGGGCTGGGAAATCCCTCCCGCGGGCGGGCGCTACGCCATCGCGCACAGCGGCCAGCAGCCGGAAACCGTCACCTATCTGTACAGTTTCCCCTCGCGCAAGCTCACCCTTGCCGTCGCGTCCAATCTCGAGCGCGTCAATCCGGAAGCCTTCGTGCAGCGCCTGTTCGAGGTGGTCACGGGCGAACCGTGGCAGCTGCACACGTATATCGCCGATGCGGGCGCGCAGCGCGCTTACCAGGTGGCGCAAGGCCTGTTCGAGGAGGGCCGGGCCTACGCCGAGCGCACGGATCAGGCGTATGCCGATGCGGCCGCCACGCGGGCAGCCTTTGCGCACATCAAGCAACAAGCGCTGGCGCCGGACGCCACGGCCGCGCGCGCCTACATCGAAACGGCCCGCCATCCCGCGGGCGGGCGCGTGTTTCTCACGGCCGGCGCCAGCATGGCCGGAGCGCTGCGCCGGTCGGGCGCCGACCTGGATACCTATTCGCGCGGCGGCGCGCTGGCGTTTGCGCGCGACTATATTCTGCTGTCGCAAGGCAAAGCGTCCGGCACCTTGCCCCGTTTCGATCCCGCCTTCGAGCAAGCCATCGTGACCCTGGCCGCCAGCTGGGACGGCACGGCGGCCATCGCCTGGCCGCAGGCCCCCGTGTCCATCGCCGCGCTCGACGGCCAGCTGCGCGCTGCCTTCCATGGCCAGCGCGCCTATCCCGATTTCGTGCCCGAGCTGCTTGAGCTGGCGCAAGCGTCGGCCGCGCGCGGCGACACCGAGGCGGCGCTGGCGGCCGGCCGCCTGGCCGTGGCCTTGTATCCGCTCAGCGACGGCGCGCATGCGCTGCAGGGCTTGACCTTGCTGCGCGCCGGCAAGACGAACGATGCCACGGCTGCCCTGCGCCTGTCGCTGGCCCGCGACCCGCTGGGGGCGGCCAGTCCGGCGGCGCTGAACCTGGAAGCCTACCGTTTGAAAGGCAGCGGCGCCGTGGCGCCAGGCATGGCCGTGCTGCAGGCGGCCGTCAGCCTGCATCCGCGCGACGCGAACCTGCACGACAGCCTGGCCGAGTTTTATGTGGAGCAAGGCTTGCGCCCGCAGGCCGTCGAGGCGTATCGCCAGGCGCTGCAGCTCGACCCCAGCTATCCGGGCGCCGTGGGCGCCAGGGCGGCGATCATCCGCCTTAGATGAATTCTTCATAAGCAAGGCTGAAAAGATTCCTTTTTGGAAATAAGGACGCTGCGGTCTAATGGCGGCATTCGTTATCCACCAGAGGAATCCCATGCAGACCCGTCTTCATTTCGCCGCGCTTCTTTTCATTTCCATCGCCTTCACCCAGGTGGCGCAAGCGGACCAGCTGGCCGCCATCAAGGCGAAAGGCGAGCTGGTCTGCGGCACCCTGGGCACGGACGAGCCGAACAGCTTCATCGACGCCAAGTCGCGCCAGCTGGTCGGCTATGAAGTGGACCTGTGCCGCGCCATCGCCCAGGGCATCGGCGTCAAGCCGGTGATCAAACAGCTGGCCGTGGCCGCCCGCATTCCCGAGCTGCAGCAGGGCCGCGTCGATATCCTGACGGCGTCCTTGACGCACAACAAGGAACGCGAAGCGCTCGTCGATTTCTCGCTGTCCACGTTTTACACGGGCCAGCGCGTGCTGGTCAAAAAAAGCAGCAATATCACGACGGTCGCGGGATTGGCCGGCAAGAAAGTGTTGACCGTCAAGGGCGGCACGCAGGAACCGAATCTCCGCAAGGCCGTGCCCGGCGTGGACGTGGTGACGTTCGAGACGGCGGGCCAGGCGTATTTGGGCTTGCAGCAGGGCAAGGGCGTCGGCTATGTCGATGATGAAGTCTCGCTGCTCAACAACTACGCCAAGCTGGGCGCCGCGCAAAAGGACTATATTGTGCTGCCGCAAAACATCAGCGAGGAAGTGTTTGCCTTCGGCATACGCAAGGGCGAGAAGGGCGTGAAAACGGCCGTCGACCAGGTGCTGCGGAGCCTGGAAAAGTCGGGCGAGGCGGAAAAACTGTTTTTCAAATGGTATGGCCCCACGAGCAATGTGAAATTTCAGAAGCGCACATTCAAGATTGAATCGGACAAGATTGACGCCTAAGCAAACCTACTGCGCGGCGCGCTTTGCGGCCTGCGATGCTCACCGTGCTCCAGCACGGTTGCGCTTCTCAGCCACAAATCACTGCCGCTCGCTACGGTTTTCTTAGGCATCAATGATATTTCACCATCATGTTCCAATTTGATCTGAACTTTTTGCTGGCCGGCGACTACCGCGACTGGCTCGTCTCCGGCCTGCTGCTGTCCCTGCGCCTGATGGGCATGACCTTGCTGTTGGCCCTGCCGCTGGCCTGCGGCGTGGCCATGCTGCGGCTGGCCCCGTCGCGCCTGCTCAACGGCCTGGGCGTGGCGTATGTCGAGCTGATCCGCAACGTACCGTTGCTGGCCCACTTCCTGTTCTGGTATTTCGGCGCGCCCGAACTGCTGCCCGACACGTGGAAGGAGCGCTTGTACGCCGGCAATATCGAAGCCGTCAGCGCCGTCACGGCCCTGACTTTATATACGGCCGCCTACATGGCCGAAGACATCCGCAGCGGCATCCGCGCCATTCCCGCCCAGCAATTCGAGGCGGGCCGGGCGCTGGGCCTGAGTTTTCTCGCCACCATGCGCCTGTGCATCGTGCCGCAGGCGCTGCGGCTGGCCGCGCCGCCGCTGCTGTCGCAAACCCTGACCCTGTGGCAAAACACCAGCATCGCCACCGTCATCGGCGTGGCCGAACTGATGTACCAGACGCAGCGCGTGGAAGCGGCCTCGTTCCGCAGCGTCGAGGCCTTCGTCTTCGCCAGCGCGGCCTACCTGGCCGTCTCGCTGCTGCTGTCCGGCCTGGCGGCCTTGCTGCAAAGGAAGGTGTCCTGATGCTGGAACTGCTTCACGATTACTGGCTGTATTTTCTGGTGGGACGCTATCCCGAGGGGCCGCTGGGCGGCCTGGCGCTGACGGTCGTGCTGGCCAGCCTGGCGCTGGTGCTGAGCCTGCCCCTGGGTTTGCTGCTGGGCCTGGCACGCCTGAGCCCCTGGCCGTTGCTGCGCTGGCCCGTCGCCGCGCTGATCCACGTGGTGCGGGGAATTCCCCTGCTGCTCGTCATCTTCTGGGCGTATTTCTTCCTGCCCAGCATCACCGGGCATGAAAGCGGGCAGTTCGGCACCATGCTGGCCGCCCTCGTCATTTTCGACGGCATTTATCTGGCCGAGATCGTGCGGGCCGGCGTGCAAGCCGTGCCCAAGGGGCAGGTGGAGGCGGCCCGTTCGCTGGGCCTGAACTACCTGGACAGCCTGCGCACGGTGGTGCTGCCGCAGGCGCTGCGCCACATGCTGCCCTCGCTGGTCAACCAGTTCGTCTCGACCATCAAGGAAACTTCGCTCGGTTACATCATCGGCCTGGCCGAAGTGTCGTTCATCGCCTCGCAAGTGAACGGCCTCGTGCTGACCAAGCCCGTGCCAGTGTATTTCTTGCTGGGCATAACGTATTTTGTTTTGTGTTTCAGCCTGTCGCGCGCCGCCTTCTGGCTTGAGCGGCGCCAGGCGCGTCTTCTGAAAGCGGCCAGATGATTACCTTTGACAGCGTCAACAAATACTATGGCGAGTATCACGCTTTGCGCGAGATCACTGAACACGTGGCCAGGGGCGAGGTGCTGGTCGTGTGCGGCCCGTCCGGCTCCGGCAAGTCGACCCTGATCCGCACCATCAACCGCCTGGAACCGGTCGCCTCGGGCCGCATCACGGTGGGCGGCCAGGACATCCACGCGCCGGGCCTGGACGTGAACGCCTTGCGCTCGCATATCGGTTTCGTCTTCCAGCAATTCAACCTGTTTCCGCATTTATCCGTGCTGGACAATTGCACGCTGGCGCCGCAGCGCTTGCGCGGCCTGGGCCGCCAGGATGCCGAGGCGCGGGCGCTTGCCCTGCTGGAACGGGTGGGACTGGCGCACAAGGCCCGCGCCAGGCCGGCGGACCTGTCCGGCGGCCAGCAGCAGCGGGTGGCGATTGCCCGCGCGCTGGCCATGCAGCCGCCGCTGATGCTCTTTGATGAACCGACGAGCGCGCTGGACCCGGAAATGGTGGGCGAGGTGCTGCAGGTGATGCGCGACCTGGCGCGTGACGGCATGACCATGGTGTGCGTCACGCATGAAATGGGTTTCGCGCGCGAGGTGGCGGACCGCGTGTGGTTCATGGATCACGGACAAGTGCTGGAGCGGGCCACGCCCGAGGAGTTCTTTGCGCGTCCGCAACATCCGCGCGCGCGGCAATTCCTGGCCGATATCCGCAGCCCGCTGGGCCTTCCCGCCTGACGATTGCGCGGCTGTGTGCGCAAGCGAACGGTATTTCGCCGGCGTCGGGCGCACGCTATCGTGGCAAGTGGCGCGCGGTGCGCCAGCAGCCGACCAGGAGGACAGCATCATGTCACGCATCATTGCAGGTCATTTTCAGTTGCAGGAACAGGTCGACGCCGCGCGCGCCGCCCTGAACCAGGCGGGCTTTCCCGATAGCCGCATCAGCGCCTTCTTTGTCAACCAGCCGGGCCAGCACGATCTGCATGCGCTCGGCGGCGACCGCGACATTTCGCCCGGCGCCAGAGAGACGCCTGTGGGCGTGGTGGAAGGCGTGGCGGTCGGGGCTGCCGTCGGGGCCGGCATCGGCGCGGCCACCGCCCTGGCGACGGGGCCGCTCGGTCCCGTCGTCGGCCCGCTGGTGGGCGCCCACGTGGGCTCGCTATACAGTTTCAACAAGATGAAGGAGGCGGGCGAGCCGGAAGGCCATGGCGACGGGAATGGCGAAAACCGCCGCCAGCCCCGGCATCCGGGCATGCTGATCGCCGTGGCGCTGAGCGGACTCGACGAGCGCGAACGGGCGCTCGAGGCGCTGCACCGCCTGGGCGCCGAGCATATCGAGGAAGCGGAAGGCACGATCGCCAATGGCGACTGGCATGACTTCGACCCGCTCAGCATACCCGTGCTGGTGGCCTGATGTGGCGGCAATATCGTCGGCCATGGCATAAATGCCGCGCAGCACGAAATTTAGGTATTATTCTTGTTAGTATTGGTAGTGATTGCTAAAACAATGCCGACAGGGATAGTTTCCGTGCGCCCGAAGTGAGCGTGGACCCAGGTGACTGCCCGTAGTACTTGCCTCGCATGCTAACGAGTATGAATAGGAGGGCGCGTCATGACACAGGCATGGTTCATCCTGACACGGGCAGACGGGCGCGACATCTGCGCGCCCTCGCCGGCACAGCTGGCCGATGCGCTGGCCGAAGTGTACCGGGGGCCCGCCGCCACGCCGGATGGCGGGCCGGCCGCCGTCATGTTGCGTTTTGGTTACGATGACGGCCTGATGTATCAGGTCGAGGTCGCTAGCGGGGGCGAAGTCACTTTCGAGGAATGGTCGGACCGCGATTGCGAAATCGCCCTGGCCAGCCCGCGCCACATGTCGGCCCTGCCGCAGGATGCCGCGCTGCAGCTGTGGCAATGGCTGGCGCAGCGCCAGGTGGCGAAGATCCGCAGCCAGCCCTGGCAGGGCAGCTAGCCCTGCCGTCTTTCCCACTGCCTAGTGCGCCATCAGCACGGGGATCGTCATGCTCTGCAGAATCGTGCGCGTGACGCCGCCCAGGATGGTTTCGCGCAGGCGCGAATGGCCATACGCCCCCATCACCAGCAAATCGGCCGACAGGTCGGCCGCCTGCGACAGCAGGGCCTCGCCGATGTCGCCGCGCCGCACGCCGCCGCCATCGAGCAGGTGCACGCGCGCCGCCACGCCGTGGCGTGCCAGGTAGTGCAGCAGTTCCGCGCCCGGCTGTTCACCGTGCTCGGCCGCATGCACCTGGGCGTCGAAGATGGCCACGTGCACATGTTCAGCCCGCTGCAGCAGGGGCAGGGCGGCGGTCACGGCGCGGCTCGCTTCCTTGCTGGCATTCCATGAAATGAGCACATTGCGCGCGGCCGCCGGCGGCGCCAGCAGGGGCAACGGCGGCGCATATGGCACGATCAGCACGGGCCGGCCCGAGTGCAGCAGCACATAGGCGGGAAAATCGCGCATCACGGACGGCGATTTATCCTTGGCATTGTATTGGCTGATGACCACCAGGTCCGCATAGCGGGCCAGCACGCTGATGCCGCCCGCCGCCTCGTCGTCGACGACGCGCTGTTCGAACGAGGCGACGCCGGCCGCGCGCACCTGCGCCTCGAAGCCGTCGAGGGAGCGCGTGGCCCGTTCGCGCAGGAAATTGAGGTGCAGCGCCAGGTTCGGATCGGCATCGAGGTCGGGCTGGTTCTGGTACAGCAGCCGCGACACGCCCGTCAGGGCCACGCCCGTCAGGTGGCCGCCGCAAGCCTGGGCGATGCTGGCGGCCGCTTCGATGCGGGCGGCGCGTCCCGCGCTGTCGTCGATGTGGAGCAATACGGTCTTGTACGTCATGGCCTGGCCTCTCGCTGTGCAGTAAGACCCATTCTGGCACAGTCCGGGGCGCCGGCCGCGCACGACTGCGGCCGGCGCTTGCTGCCTCAGCTCATGCCGATGATGATGATATCGGCGTCGCAGTTGCGGTAATGAATCACGATGATGATAATGCGCCGCAACTGCGCCGCCCTTTGCGCCACCTCCATCATGGCGCGGTCGGCGCGGTTCTTCATGGTCACCTGCACTTGCGAGGCATCGCTGACGGGGATGCCCATGGCTTTCAGCGCCGCTTTCGGGTTGGCCATCAGGGCCAGCGCATGGTGCGGATCGAGTTCCGCCTGATGCAGCGATTCCACGTCGCTCATGCCGGGATTGATCTCGTTGAACAAGTCCCTCAATGCTTCCGTATCGTCCTGGATTTCCATCGCGTTCTCCTTTGAATCATGCCATCAGGTAAGGATTAGCTGCCTTGCCCGCCGAGGTGCCATCACCTCCTTGCAAAGTATGATTTTGATAATTTTTCTCGTATGGACACAGCGCAGACGAACGCGTCCATATGCAGGCTCAGCCTTTGATCTGGCGCAATGCCGTCGCCAAAAGCGCCACCTACACTTGATCCCACGCAGAACAACCACAACCAGAGGGGAGACGGCAATGAAGGAACAAAAGGTGGCGCTGGTGACGGGCGGCATGGGCGGCCTGGGCACGGCCCTGTGCCGGCGTTTGCATGACGCGGGCCTGATCGTCGTGGCCGCGCATACGCCCGGCAATCCGCGCGTGCAGCACTGGCTCGACGAGCAGCGCGAGCAGCATTACCATTTCCAGGCGCTGGCCGTCGACGTGGCCGATTTCGCCGCGTGCAGCGAGGCCGTCGGCAAGGTGCTGGCGCAGTTCGGCCGCATCGACGTGCTGGTGAACAACGCCGGCATCACGCGCGACCAGAGCATGCGCAAGATGGAATTGGCGCACTGGTCCGAAGTCATGCGCACCAATCTCGACAGCCTGTTCAACATGAGCAAGCAGGTGCTCGAACCCATGCTGCAACAGCGCTGGGGCCGCATCATCAATATCTCGTCCGTGAATGGCCAGAAGGGCGCGTTTGGCCAGTGCAACTATGCGGCCGCCAAGGCGGGCGTGCATGGCTTCAGCAAGGCGCTGGCGCTGGAAGTGGCGCGCCACGGCATCACCGTCAACACGGTCTCGCCCGGCTACTTGCGCACGCAGATGGTAACGGCCGTGCCGGCCGATATCCTGGAAACGAAGATCCTGCCGCAGATTCCCCTGGGCCGCCTGGGCGAGCCGGACGAGGTGGCGGCGCTGGTGGCTTACCTGGCCTCCGACGAGGCGGCGTTCGTCACGGGCGCGAACATCGCCATCAATGGCGGGCAGCACATGAGTTAAGCAAGCTGAGTCAGGCAAGCGCGCAGCTTGCAGCAGGGCAAGGGCAGCAGAGGAGACCCGTCCAGCCAGCCGGCACGCACGATGCTGGCGGGGGACGAACGGCCGCATGGCGGCAAGGCTGGAAAGCAGGGGGCAGGGCAGCGATGCCTTGCCCTTTGTCGTTGTGCCGCCCGGATGGCAGCGTCATGGTACCGAGCGCAGGGATTTTTCCAGCCGCGTCTGGCAATCGATGCACAGGCGCGCTTCCGGGCGCGCGTTCAGGCGCGACAGGCCGATGGCTTCGCCGCAGTTGTCGCACAGGCCGTAGCTGCCGTCGGCAAACTTGGCCAGCGCGTGCTTGATGATGGCCAGTTGCGCCATATTGTGCTCGGCCGCTTCGCTGACGAGGGCGTTCAAGGTACGCACGCTGGCGTTGTCGGCCGGCGAGGCTTCGATTTCATTGAGCAGCGAGGCGCGCGCATCCGCCTCGGCCGCTTCACTGTCGATTTGTTCCTGCAGCGCCAGCTTGCGCTGCTCCAGCTCGTCGCGCAGGCGCTGCAGCTGGTCTTGCGGCAATCCGTTCATGGCTGTCCCCGATAGGCGTCTCTCCTCTATGGTAGTCCAGGATGGGCGACTCTGCTTGCGCTACCACCCGCGCCGCGTTTGACGCGGCGCAGGCAGGCAAGGGCCGTTCTATGCTGGCTCTTTCAGGCAGTTGACCATCCAGGCGACGCCGAACTGGTCTTTCAGCATGCCGAAGCGCTTGGCCCAGAAGGTTTCGGCCAGCGGCATCTGGATGCTGCCGTCACGCGCCAGCGCGGCGAAGGCCCGTTCCGCTTCCTCCGGCGTATCGAGGGTCAGGCAGACCGAGCAGCCGCTCATGCCCCTGGCGCCATCCTCGCTGCAGCCGCCGTCCGAGCCCATCAGCATGGTGGGACCCAGTTGCACGGAGCCGTGCATGATCTTGTCGTACCAGTCTTCCTTCACTTGCTCCTGGCCCGGCGAGCCGCGGAACGGCATCAGGCACAGATTCTCGCCATGCAGGTGCTGGCGGTAGTATTCCATCGCTTGCGCGCAATTGCCATTGAATTGCAAATACGGTTCGATACGCATATTGGCCTCCTCTGGTCGTCCCGCGGGCGTGATTGCCATGCGGGGACGTCCCAGTATAGGCGCTCGCCAGCCAATTTCAATCAGTCCTGCGCCATCTCTTGCAGCCGCTCACGCACCTTGCCGACGCTGGTGAGAATGCGCTCGGGGCTGCCTGCCAGTACGGAGCTGCCCAGGTGCAATAAACTCGTGGCCAGGCTGATCCAGTGCCGCACGTCGTCGTTGCGGGCGATGCTCAGGCGCACCGTGTCGAGCAGGCCGCTGAGCTGGCGCTGCGCCGTGTCCAGGCCGGCGACGGTATGCCCGGCGGCATCGGCATACAGCTGGTTCGCTTGCTGGCGCAGGGCCACTTCCAGCGCGAAGACGGCGTGTGCCTGGCTCAGGCTGATGCCGTTTTCTCCCTGGCTGGCGCGCTTGCGGATGGCGCGCATGACGGCGCCATGCAGGGT
This sequence comes from Janthinobacterium sp. TND4EL3, assembly GCF_900156175.1. Lineage (GTDB taxonomy): Bacteria > Pseudomonadota > Gammaproteobacteria > Burkholderiales > Burkholderiaceae_D > Janthinobacterium. Next base: position 38,607 of record NZ_FTMV01000014.1, on the reverse strand, counting down.
GACGGCCGCCTGCGACAGGCTGTCGGCCAGCTGCTCGACGCGCATGGCGCTGCTCAGGGCCGCTTCGCGGCGTTCGCTGCCTGGTGATCCGTCCATGTTGCCTCCGGGATGTGGGTGCCGGCCATGGCCAGGCGCGCATGTTCGCGCGCCAGGGCCGCCAGTTGCTGCCCTGCCAGCGTATGACGCAGGCCGTACAGGCGGTATTCCTCTGTTTTGCTTTGTTGCAGGGTTCTGGCCAGCACCACCAGCAGGCGCTGCTGCGGCGTGTCGGCGAAGGCCAGGTCCATTTCCAGCTGGCCCAGCACGATATCGCGTTCGTTGTCGCCCGCCTTGTCGTACAGGCGCAGCAGGCTTGCCAGCGTGGACAGCAGCGTCTGCACGGCGTCGTCGCCTTCGCGCAGCACGTGCGCCAGTTGTGCGCGCTGGCCGGCTTCCCCCTGCAGGCGGGCCAGCAGGCGCAGCACGGCGGTGTAGGCCGCCACGTCGCGGTCGACGATGCCGCTGTCGGGCCAGGCGCGGATGGCGCTGCCGGCGGCCTTGATTTCATTGTCCAGGGACAGGTATTCCTGGCCCGCCAGCCGTCCCAGGGCCTGCAAGTACAGCGACACGCCGCGCTGGATCAGCGCCACGTCGGCGTGCATGGCGCGGCGCTGCCGGTCGAGGACCTGTTCGCTGGCGTCCTGCTGCGGCGACAGGTAGGGCCGCAGGCGCGCATAGCTGTCGCGGTGGCGCAGGGCCAGTTCGCCGAAGGCCGGCAAGGCTTGTTCGCCAGCGGCCAGCGCGCGTACCTGCGCCAGTTCGGGGGCGGCCGTGGGCAGGCCGGCGCAGCCGGGCAGTAGCTGGCTCAGGAGTAGGGCGGCGCAGGCGGTCAGCTGTTTCATGGGCGTTGATCAGTGAGGGCGAGTGGGAATTGTCGCTCCTTCCGGCCCGATCGAATTTGCGGTTAAGCAAAATTTGTGGCATCTTGCCCGCCGTTCGTCGCCGTGCGGGGGGCGTTCGTCGCGCCGCTGGCGGGCTTCGTCCCAAGCCGGCTGCGGCGTCTCCAGCGCACGGCCAGAATGGTGTTCATGCAGCCGGAAACGACAAGTTGCACGACGCAAACCAACCGACAGACATGATGCCCAGGCATCCTCACGTAAGGAAACAAATCATGAAAAAAATCTTCTTCGCCGCCCTGACTTTGCTGGCCGTGCTTCCGGCGGCGCAAGCCGGATGTCCCATGAAGGACAGCACGACGGCCGATATTCGCCGCGTCGTCAATGCGAACGGCGGCTGGCCCATTTCGGATGCGCAGTGCGCCCTGCTCAATGAGAAGAAGCTGTTGCTGGCAGTCACTGGCGACGCGACGGTACTCGACGGGGTGAGCGTGGCCTGGATCAGCGTGTCACTGGCTGACTCCGCGCTCAATATCCATGCGGACGCGATCGGCATGTCAACGCAGGTCAATGCCAAGAAAGCCAGCATGGACGTGGCCGAGAAAATGCAATACGCAGCCATCGAGGCCGCAGTGAAGGCGCTCGACTTTAACAAGGCCGTGCGCGAAATCGACGCCTACCGCGCCAAGACAGCCGCCAGCGTCAAGCAGCCGGCCAGGCGCTGAGCGTCAGGCGGGACGCGGCGCGACCAGGGCCGCATCCGTGCCCGCGAACACGAAGCCGGCCCAGTCCAGCGGCGGCCGGCCCAGCCTGATCATGGCCTGTTTGGCGCGATGCAGGGCCGCGCCGGGCGCCATGCCGTTGCCGATGTGGCCGTACATGGCGCGCATCAGTTCCGTGCTCGCCTCGCTGGGCACGCTCCACAGGGATGTGATGGAACTGCGTGCTCCCGCCAGTTCCACGGCCCGCCGCAGGCTGGCCAGGCCTTCTCCCGGCAAGACGGCGCCATTGCCCGTGTTGCAGGCCGATAACACCACCAGCTGCGTGCCGTGCAGCGGCAGGCGGGCGATATCCTTGGCCAGCATCAGCTCGGCCTGTCCCTTGTTCGACAGCAGCAGGCCGGCGCGCCGGCCCGGCAGCAGCAAGTCCATCGATTCCGCTTCCCCGCCGGCCCCGTCATCGGGTGCGGGACCCGTATCCTGCCCCAGGATGGCGTGCGCGGCGACGTGCAGCACGACGGGCGATACGCTGGCCTGCATGGCGGCCATGCTGGCTGCTTCCCCTTCGTAGCGTCGCGTGGCCATCCCCAGCTTGTGCAGGCCGGCGCTGACGGCGTCCGCCTCGCCGCGCGTATCGGGCAGTGGCGCGACGGCGACGATGCGCTGTGCGCCGGCCGCGTGTTCGCCTGCCATGGCAAAGCGCGTGGCGGCCGTGGCCGGCTGGGCCAGCCCCGCGCCATATGCCGGGTTGGCAAAGATACACGCCGCGCCGGACGCGGACGCGGGCGCGGCGGCGGTCTTGTCTGGCAGTAATTGCAGAAGGGAATTGACATGGCGGCACGAGCGCGTCAGCGCCAGCGGCTGGCCCTGGGCATCGGGCAGGGCGTCGAAGGGCAGCAGATGCAGGGCCGCGTCCGGATCGAGTATCCACTCGGCAGCGGCAAGCGCCGCCGGCGGCAAGTCGCGCAGCAGCCGCTGCGCCAGCGCGCTGCCGCCGGCCCGGCTGGCGGCCATGGTTTTGCTCATCAGCTCGCTCCGGTAGCCGTGCACGGCCTGTTCCAGCGCGCGCTGCGGACCCAGATCGCACACGCTGATGGATGCGGCGGTGAGGCAGTAGCGCAGATAGCGGGGCGGCGCCGGAGCGAACGACGTGGCCGACGGTGGCGCATAGACAAAAAAGCCGATGACGGCATCGTTGCCCAGGCCGCGTTGCACGGCTGCCAGGTCGATGCCGTTTCGGTCAGGCAAGGGCAGTGTCTCGATGCGCAGCGCGCCCGCTACCTGGCCGACTTGCAGGCTGTTCATGAGGGCAAGTTTCATGAAGAGGCCGAGGTCGCGCATGGCTTGCGGCAGGGCGGCGATCTGGTCTTCCACTTGCCGCAACTGTGCCTGGTTTTGCCGCAGCTGCGCGTCCGTGCTGGCATGGAGCTGGCGCAGCATGGCTTCGTGGTAGCGCACACCGCCGCCCTTGGCGCTGACCATGCGCGCCAGCAGCACAGGGACGGCGCTGTCGAGTGCGCCGTTCTGGCGCGCCTGCTCCAGCTGCGCGGCGAGTATGGTGCGGCGCATGACGAATGCCGACCAGACGGCCTCCATGGTGGTGCTGGTCTGATCCATATGGGAAAAGCGCTGGCTATTGCTGTCCAGTGCGGCGGCAAAGGCTTCGGCGGCGGCGTCGTGCTGGCCAGCCTGCCACAGCAGCAGGCCGATCTTGAAGTGCCGGTACTCCTGCGCCAGCACGGCGGGCACGTCCTCCGTGGCGGCCCGCCTGGGCGCGACGTGCTGGCGGTAAAAGCGCGCCAGCTCCTCCACGTCGCCATTCGCGTGCAGGGCGCGCGCCGTGGTGAACCATAGCTCGGCCGCGGAATGGTCCGTGTCGTACGGCAGCTCGCCGACGGTGCGCAGCGTGCCCGGCGCGCCGATGGCCGTCAGCATCTGGCGTCCGTATTCCACTTTCAGCAGCTGCTTGCCCATCGCCCTGTCCATGGCGGCGGACAGCTGGGCGAATGGCTGTAGTTGTTCGGCGGCAATGCGCTCCTCGGCCTGCACGGCCAGGCGCAAGGCATCGACGGCGACCTGGGTGCGTCCCAGGCCCAGTTCGGCAAAACCATAGGTGGGCAGTACATACACGCGCCACGGCCAGCGCCGGGCCGGATCGGCATCCACCACGGCCAGCGCTTCGGCGAGCAGGGGCTGGGCCGCCAGGAACTGTTTATTGCTGAGCAGCGCCATCGCCGTTTTCACCTTGGCCTGCAGCACGGGAAACAGGTTCGCGTCCGGCGCCGTGCCGCCGTCATCCCCGCTGGCGTGGACCCATGGCGCGACCAGGCTCGCGCATGCCGCCTGCATGAGCCGGCGGCGGGCAAGGAAGCGCCTGTTCATGTGCGCTCGCGGTTGGCATAGATGGTCAGCCAGCGCTGCCATGCCTGCGGCGTGAGCGGCGGCTGGCCTGGCGCGGCGATGCAGCTTTGCAGCGCATCGGTCGTCGCCGCCTGCGCCACGCAGGCGCGCAGGCGCTGCCGTTCCGCCTCCATCTGCGTGCGCCGCTGCAGCTTTTGCTCCAGCGCGGCACGCCAGCTGGCCGTATCGCGATATTGCCTGTCGTCATCTTGCACGGTGCATTGCTCCGCCATCAGCCGCATGCGCTCGGCCACCGGCTGCCAGCGGCTGGGCGGCATCGCGCCCGTGCCGGGCAGCTTCCACGCCGCGCCCAGCCTCTCATCCATGCACAGCGCCGTCGCCAGCGCCAGCGGCCTGCCCGTTGCCAGTTCCAGTTGCTGCAACCTGTGCATCTGCAGCACGGTATCCGCGTCGAGGGAGGGGGCTTGAGCATGGGCCGTGCCACACAGGGCAAGCAGGCAGGCGGCCAGGCGGCAGGACAGCGGATGGTCGGAAGATGGCATTGCCGGCATGGCCCGCGGGCGTTATGAAATAAGCATAAGTATAGCAGTTGTAATAGTGTCTCATGGCAATATTGCATGGGCATTCGTCGGCCCGAAGGCGGTGTTGCTCGGACATTTGCCGCCATTCGTCGCAAGGCGGCTGCGCCCCCGCATGGCGCCGGCCAGAATCGTGGCCTCATCCACTCACCGAGGCAGCCCAGCATGAATATCCGTACTTCTTTACCCTCCGCCCTAGCCAGCCTGCTTTGCGCCGTGTTGCTCGGCGCCTGTGGCGGCGTGGTCGGCGGCGATGGCGAGGCGCGCGGCCCGGCGGCCGACGCCAGCCTGTTCGTGCCCATGGCCGAGTATTGCGGCATCAAGTCGCCGGAAACGCGTTCGGTGACCGGGGAGGGCTGGGACGCCGCGCCCACTTTCATGAATGGCTACCGCTATACGGCCAGCTCCCTGCGGTCTCTCGCCGGCAGCAGCCAGGCGCTTGAAGGGGGGCTGGCGCTCAAACTCGACATCAACGACTACCGCGGCGCGGTCGCCGACGGCATGGTCGCCACTTTGCCCGGCGCCGGCGATCCGGCCTGGGTCATGGGCGCGCGCATTCCCACCGTGCTGGCGCCACGCGCCATCGCGTGCACCGTGCACCTGTCGAAATTGCGCAATGACTATACCCGTCCGGCCGGATGGTCGACCTACTGGCACGCCAGCCTGCCGATGGCGCAGTTGCCGGGCCACTTGATCGATGGCTTCGAATTTGTCAGCAATTTCACGCCGGCCGACAGCACCCTCTATTTTGTGCTCGACAAGGCGCGCTACGGTAATGTGCAGGCGCCTTCGCTATGCTACCTGGCGCCGCAGAAGACGCAGTGGGAATGCGCGGCAGCGACGCTGGCCGATGCGGGCGCGCGCTGGGAAGTGCGTGCGACTGGCGTGCGCGCCGGCGCCTACGCGCTGGTGTCGAGCTCGCGCCGATAGACGCTGGCCTGGCGCTAGCCTATCATTGCAATTATCTTACTTTTAGGAAAGTATCACATGCCCACCGCCATTCTTGCCGACGATGAACCGCATATGCGCGCCGCCCTGCGCCAGCAACTGCTGGCGCTGTGGCCGGAGCTTTGCGTGCTGGGCGAAGCCGAGGATGGCATCGCGGCGCTGGCCATGATCGAGGCGCTGCAGCCGGAAATCGCCTTCCTGGATATCCGCATGCCCGGCCTGACGGGCTTGCAGGTGGCGCATGCCCTGCAGGCGAGCACGCGGGTGGTGTTCGTGACCGCCTTCGATAACCACGCGCTGCAGGCCTTCGAGGCCAATGCCGTCGATTACGTGCTCAAGCCGCTCGATACGGCGCGCCTGGCGAAGGTGGTGGCCAAGTTGCGCCTGGGCACTGCGCCGCCGTCCGCACCCTTGCAGGACCTGGCGGCGGCGCTGGCGCAGCTGGGCATTGCCGTGCCGTCCGCCGCGCCGCCACCGCGCCTGGAATGGCTGCACGTCGCCGTGGGCAAGGAAGTGTGCATGCTACATATTGACGACGTGTATTTTTTTGAGGCCGACAGCAAGTACACGCGCGTGGTGGGCGAGGGCTGCGACGGCTTGATCCGCCACTCCCTGCGCCAGCTGACCGACCAGCTCGATGCGGGGCTGTATCTGCAGACGCACCGCAGCACCCTGGTCAACCGCCGCTACATCCGCGCCGTGCACCGGCATGGCGAGACCATGGAGATCGAACTCAAGGTGGACTTGCCGCGCCTGAAGGTATCGTTGCCGAACCACCATTTGTTCCGCGCGATGTGATGGGGGCGCATCCTTACCGCCGTGCCGTGCCGCTGCTGACGGCCGTGCTGGTCCTGCCGGGCCTGGCCCTGATCGAGTGGACGGGCGGAAAGGTGCTCGCCAGCAGCGTGTCCATGCATGGCTTGCTGGCCGGGCTGGCGCTGGGAACGGTGCCCGTGCTGCTGGCGCTGGGCGCGCGCCGCGCCAGGGGCGAACTGGCCGCCGCCGCGCTCGCCGCGCTGATGGCCGTGGCGGAACTGGCGCTGGGCGCGGCCATCGTGTTTGCCCTGGCCGCCAGCGGCGCCGCCTTGCTGCCTCTGTCTTTATCGCAATTATTCATGCAGGGCGACAGGGGCAGCGATTTCATCATCTTCGGCGCCTGCGGGCTGGCGCTGCTGGTGGCGGGACGGGCCACCTTGCGCCACCTGCGCCAGCAACGCCGCACGGCGGCGGCGCAGCTTGAGGCGGCGCAGGCACGGGCGAGCCTGGCCGAGCGGGAACGGGCGCTGGCGCAGGCGGAAATGACCGTGCTGCGGGCGCAGATCGAACCCCATTTCCTATGGAATACCCTGGCGCATGTGCAGTACCTGGCGGGCAGCAAGCCAGCCGATGCCGCCGCCATGACGGGCCACCTGATACGCTATCTGCGCGCGGCCGTGCCAGCCAGCCAGGATGGCGGCGGCACTATCGGCTCGGAAATCGATTCCGTCCGCGCCTATCTGGAACTGATGAAGATACGCATGGGGCCGCGCCTTGAGGCCAGTTGCGAGCTGGCGCCGGCGCTGGCTGGCGTGCCGCTGGCGCCGCTGTTGCTGCATACGCTGGTGGAAAACGCCATCAAGCACGGCATCGAGCCGAAAGCCGGGCCCGTACGGCTGTGCGTGTCGGCGCGCCTAGACCCGGACGCGCCGGCGATGCTCCTGCTGGACGTGCGCGATACGGGCGTCGGCCTGCAGGCGGCGCCGGCGACGCGGGGCGGCGGCATGGGCTTGCGCAGCGTGCGCGAACGTCTTGCACAGCAGTATGGTGAGCAGGCCCGCCTGAGCGTGGCCGGCATGCCCGGCGGCGGCGTGCTGGCGCGTATCAGCTTGCCCTTCAGCGCGGCGGCGGCCTGAGTGCCGGCTCTGCCGCGGTCAATTGCTCGCGCCAGCCCAGTCCGGCAACGGTGTCGCTGGCGGGACGGTATTCGCAGCCGACCCAGCCCGCGTAGCCGACCTGGTCCAGCAGCCTGAACAGGTGGCGGTAGTTGATCTCGCCCGTGCCCGGTTCATGGCGGCCCGGCGTGTCGGCGATCTGGATGTGGCGGATCAGGGGCAGCAGGGCGCGGATAGTGTTGCTCAGTTCGCCCTCCATGCGCTGCATATGATAAATATCATATTGCAGGAAGATATTGCTGCGCTGGCAGTCGGCGATGATGTCGGCCGCCTGCTGGCTATGGTTCAGAAAGTAACCGGGCATGTCGTAGCGGTTGATCGGCTCGATCAGCACGTTGATGCCGTGCGGACGGCAGGCGTCGGCCGCAAATTGCAGGTTGCCGATCAGGCTTTGCCGCGCCCGTTCCAGGCTCATGCCGGGCGGCACGATGCCGGACATGCAGTGCAGCTGCTTCGCGCCCAGCGCCAGCGCATAGTTGAGCGCCAGCTGCACGCTGGCGCGGAATTCCTCGCCCCGGCGCGGGTCGCAGGCGATGCCCCGCTCGCCATGCTCCCAGTCGCCGGGCGGCAGATTGAACACGGCCAGCTGCAAATGGTGGCGTTCCAGCCGCATGGCAATCTGCCGCGCCTCGACGGCATACGGGAACAGGAATTCGACGGCATCGAAACCGGCCTCCCTGGCGGCCGCAAAGCGGTCGAGGAAGGGCAGTTCGGTAAACATCATGCTGAGGTTGGCAGCGAAGTTCGGCATGGCGGCGCGCAGGTAAGGAGGATGGACACTATCCTAGCCCAAATCGGCAATCAGTGGCGTGCATGAAAAAACCGTTCCAGAAACAAGTCCTGGAACGGTTTTTGTCGTCTTTTTAACAAAGACAAACGCCGCCTGAAAGCGTAGCGAGCGGGAGTGATATTGCGTCGAGTCGCGCAGCCGTACCGAAGTACGGCGAGCAACGCAAACGCAATAGCGCCCCGCGCAGTAGCTTTAAGGCCGCGTTTTAGCGGCCGCGGCCGCCGGAGCGGTGATTCGCTGCCGAACGCGGCGCATTGCCGGAACGGTTGCCGCCGCCACCGCCGCCCGACGGGCCGGCGCTGCGTGGCTTGGCGCCGCCGCCGCCGGTTTTCACGCGCACGACGGCGCCGGCTGGCGCGCGGCTGTTGTTGCGGTGACCGCCGGTGCCGCTGCGCAATTGCACAGGCTGGGCGCGGGCGTTCAGGTCCGGCTCGAAGCCGGGGATGACTTCGCGCGGCAGGGTTTGCTTGATCAGCTTTTCGATGTCTTTCAACATTTCGTGCTCATCCACGCAGACCAGCGACACGGCTTCGCCCTTGGCGCCGGCACGGCCCGTGCGGCCGATACGGTGCACATAGTCTTCCGGAATGTTGGGCAAGTCGTAGTTGACGACGTGCGGCAACTGGTCGATGTCGATGCCGCGCGCGGCGATGTCGGTGGCGACCAGCACTTGCAGGGTGCCGTCTTTAAATTCCGACAGGGCGCGCGTGCGTGCCGACTGGCTCTTGTTGCCGTGGATGGCCAGGGCGCCGATGCCGTCCGCGCCCAGCTGCTCGACCAGTTTATTGGCGCCATGCTTGGTGCGCGTAAACACCAGCACCTGCGTCCAGTTGTTCGACTTGATCAGGTAGGACAGCATCGGGTGCTTCTTGTCGCGGTCGACGGGATGGATCTTTTGCTTGATCACTTCCACGGTCGAATTGCGGCGCGCCACTTCGATCATGGCCGGCTTGTTCAGCAAGCCGTCGGCCAGGGCCTTGATCTCTTCCGAGAACGTGGCCGAGAACAGCAGGTTCTGGCGTTTCGGCGGCAGCACGGCCAGCACTTTCTTGATGTCGCGGATGAAGCCCATGTCGAGCATGCGGTCGGCTTCGTCGAGGATCAGGATTTCCACTTTCGACAGGTCGACGGTGCCCTGGCCCATGTGGTCCAGCAGGCGGCCCGGCGTGGCGACGAGGATGTCGACGCCATGTTTCAGCTGCTTGATTTGCGGGTTGATGCCGACGCCGCCGAAGATCACGGCCGAGTTCAGCTTGGTGTACTTGCTGTAGGCGCGCACGCTTTCCTCGACCTGCGCGGCGAGTTCGCGCGTCGGGGCCAGGATCAGGGCGCGGATGGGGCGCGTCGAGGTGTTGCTGGTGATGGCAGCGCCGTTCGCGTCGGTCGACAGACGGTGCAGCACGGGCAGGGTGAAGCCGGCCGTCTTGCCGGTACCGGTCTGTGCGCCGGCCAGCAAGTCGCCGCCAGCGAGCACGGCGGGAATCGCCTGCGACTGGATCGGGGTCGGCACGGTGTAGCCGTGTTCGGTAACGGCACGTACGATAGCGTCGGACAAGCCGAGGGAGGAAAAGGACATGGTAACTTTATTGTGAGATCGGCCTGTCGCCATCGTGGGGCGCCAGTCGCAGGCAATCAGATTAGGGGTCGAAAGACAGCGGCAAGGGGACTGGTCATATGTGCCGCACACGCGAAGTATAACAGCATGGCAAAAAACCGCCGAGTTTGTTTAAAGTATGCAATACCACAGGTAAAAGAAATACATGGTCAGGGCGCACCTTTTCATGGCGTTATTCATTATGATTCCCTGTAGCACTCCCAGCGCGGGACTCGCCGCGGCGCCGGGTGTTCATTCCAGGAGGAATATCATGCGTATCGCCGATCTTCGCATCGCCACCCGCCTGTATGGCGGTTTTGCCACCATCGTCCTGCTGCTGGCCGCCCTGGTCACCGTCGCCACGCTGAATGTCGCGCGGCTGGCCGACGCCAATGCCATCAATACCCACACTTACCAGGTGCTCGCTGAAAACAGCGCCATCCTGGAAAGCCTGATCAATATGGAAACGGGCCAGCGCGGCTATGTGATCACGGGCGCGGAAGCCTCGCTGGAACCGTACAAGGCGGGCCAGGCCGCGTTCGGCGCGCACCTGGACAAGGCGCGCGCCTTGACCAGCGACAACCCGGCCCAGCAGGAACGGCTGGCGAAGCTCGATGCCGCCAAGCAAGCCTGGCTGGCCGGCGCGCTCGAACCCGTGATTGCCCTGCGGCGCGCCGTGGCGCAGGGCACGGCGGCCATCGAGCCCGTGCTGGCGCTGGAAAAGGAGGGCCGGGGCAAGCAGGGCATGGATGCCATGCGGGCCCTGCTGGGCGAGATCGGCCAGGCGGAAACGGTGCTGCTGGCGCAGCGTTCGGAAGCGGCGGCGGCCTTGCAGGCGCGCACGCACTGGACCTTGCTGGGCGGCGGCGCGCTGGCGCTGCTCCTGGCCGCCGCCATCGCCTGGTGGCTGGCGCGCAACATCAGCGTGCCGCTGCGTTCGGCCATCGGCGTGGCCAGGCAAGTGGCGCAGGGCGACCTGACGGTGCAGGTGGAAGTGCGCTCGAAGGATGAGACGGGCGAGCTGATGCAGGCATTGAAGGACATGACGGCCAGCCTGCTGCGCATCGTCACCGAAGTGCGCGGCGGCACGCAAGCCATCGCCACGGCGTCGCGCCAGATCGCTTCGGGCAATATCGACCTGTCCGCGCGCACGGAGCAGCAGGCCAGTTCGCTGGAAGAGACGGCTTCCTCGATGGAGGAGCTGACCAGCACGGTACAGCAGAACGCGCAGAATGCGCATGAAGCCAACGGCCTGGCCGCCTCGGCCTCCGCCGTGGCGGGCAAGGGCGGCGCGGTGGTGGCGCAGGTGGTCGACACCATGGGCTCGATCAACGACTCGTCGCGCAAGATCGTCGACATCATCGGCGTGATCGACGGCATCGCCTTCCAGACGAATATCCTGGCCCTGAATGCGGCCGTGGAAGCGGCCCGCGCGGGCGAGCAAGGGCGCGGTTTTGCCGTCGTCGCCACGGAAGTGCGCAATCTGGCGCAAAGATCCGCTGGCGCGGCGAAGGAAATCAAGGCCCTCATCAACGACTCGGTGGCGCAGGTGGAGAGCGGCGCGCGCCTGGTCGACGAAGCGGGCCACACCATGCGCGAAATCGTCGACAGCGTGCACAAGGTCAGCAGCATCGTCGGGCATATCTCGGCCGCCAGCGACGAACAGCGGGCCGGCATCGAGCAGGTCAACCAGGCCATCACCGAAATGGACCAGGTGACCCAGCAAAACGCCGCGCTGGTGGAAGAGGCGGCCGCGGCGGCGGAATCCATGCAGGAACAGGCAGCGCGCCTGGCCGATGCGGTGGCCGTATTCAGGACGGCGCAGGTGGATGCCGCGCCGCCGGCGCCGCGCCGCAAGCAAGCGCGCCCCGTCACGCGCCTGGCCGCCCGCCCCGCGGCCAAGGCGGCGCCTGCCAGGGTGGCGCCGCCGCGCGCCGCGCAGGCCGGCGAGGCCCAGCGCCAGGCCAGGAATGACGAGTGGGAAGAGTTCTAGCCCGGCCCGGCCTTGCCTGGCGGCCGCGACGCTGGTTTGCGGCCATAACTGGCCGCCCCTTCCGCCTCGCCCCGCCAGCGTAGCCTAGTCGTCGACCTCGTCGACGGCGCAGCGCACGCCCTCGGCGTCCAGGTAGGCCCGCAGCGGCGCCAGTCCGTGCCACGGGTCCGGGCGCAGGTTCTGGCAGATATACAGGCCGGACTCCGTCAGCCGGATATCCGTCTCCGGCATGGCGGCGCCGGGCGCGCGCGGCGCCCGTGCTTCAAGCAGCTGCGTGACGTGCTGGCGCTGGCCTGGCGTCAGGCTGGCCGTGATCCTGAATTCATATCCCATGTTTTCTCCTTGTGTCGGCCGCGTCGGTGCGTGCCATGTTGATTATCGAAAAAATCGAATATAGCTTGCTATTCTTTCCGTTTTTCTTTTCGGGGCGGCTCCTCCATACTGCACAGCACTGGCCCGGCACACGCTGCGTGACGCAAGGGCAGGAGCAGGATCGCCGTACAGAGAACGCTTTTTTCATATTCAATTATTTTCACTAAGGAAAACATCATGCCTATCGCTACCGCCCAAGCCGCGCCAAAATTGCTGACCCCGAACGATCATACCCTGATCATGATCGACCACCAGTCGCAGATGGCGTTTGCCACGCGTTCGATCGACCTGGCCCTGCTGCGCAACAACGCGGCCCTGGTGGCCAAGGCGGCGTTGGAATTCAAGGTGCCGACGATTTTGACGACGGTGGCGGCCAAGTCCTTCTCCGGCCCCATCTTCGACGAAATCCAGTCCGTCTTTCCGGAGCGGGCGCCGATCGACCGCACCACCATGAACACCTGGGAAGACGCGCGCATCGCCGACAAGGTCAATGGCTACGGCAAGGGCAAGATCGTGCTGGCCGGCCTGTGGACGTCCGTCTGCATCGTCGGACCGGCCCTGTCGGCGCTGGCGCAGGGCTTCGAGGTGTACGTGATCGCCGACGCCAGCGGCGACGTCTCGGACGAAGCCCATGCGATGGCCATGCAGCGCATGATACAGGCGGGCGCGCAGCCGATGACGTCCGTGCAGTACCTGCTGGAGCTGCAGCGCGACTGGGCCCGCGGCGAGACCTACAATGCCACGGTGGCGACGGCCGTGGCGCACGGCGGCGGCTATGGCCTGGGCTTGATCTACGCCAAATCCATGTTCAACGCCAGCGAAGGCCATTGATTTTGCACTGATGCCCCGCCCCGCCGTGCGCCGGCGGGGCCGTACCCTTCACCTGAACCGGGAGTTCCCATGCACGCCAACACGATTTTACTCAATGGCCGTTTCCACACGGTCGACAGGACACAGCCGCTGGCGTCCGCCGTCGCCATCGCCGATGGCAAATTTCTCGCCGTCGGCGACCTTGAAGACGTGATGCGCCATCGCGGCCCCGCCACGCGGCTGATCGACCTGGCCGGCCGCACGGTGATTCCCGGCCTGAACGACTCGCACCTGCACCTGATCCGGGGCGGCTTGAACTACAACCTGGAACTGCGCTGGGAAGGCGTGCCCTCGCTGGCCGACGCCTTGCGCATGCTCAAGGAGCAGGCCTTGCGCACGCCGAACCCGCAATGGGTGCGCGTCGTCGGTGGCTGGACGGAATTCCAGTTCGCGGAAAAACGCATGCCGACGCTCGATGAAATCAACGCGGCCGCGCCCGACACGCCCGTCTTCATCCTGCACCTGTACGACCGTGCCCTGCTGAACCGGGCCGCCCTGCGCGCCGTCGGCTACGACAAGAACACGCCGAACCCGCCCGGCGGCGAAATCGTGCGCGACGCGGCCGGCAACCCGACGGGCCTGCTGATCGCCCGCCCGAACGCCATGATCCTGTATGCCACGCTGGCAAAAGGCCCCAAGCTGCCGCTGGAATTGCAGGTCAATTCCACGCGCCAGTTCATGCGCGAACTCAACCGCCTCGGCATCACCAGCGCCATCGACGCGGGCGGCGGCTTCCAGAATTATCCCGAAGATTACGCCGTCGTCGATGAGCTGGCGCAACAGGAGCAGTTGACGATACGCATCGCCTACAACCTGTTCACGCAAAACAGGGGCGCGGAACTGCAGGACTTCCAGAAGTGGACGGGCATGGTGCAACCCGGCGACGGCACCGATTTTTACCGCCACAACGGCGCCGGCGAAATGCTGGTGTTTTCCGCCGCCGACTTCGAGGATTTCCTCGAACCGCGCCCCGAGCTGGCGGCCGGCATGGAAGACGAGCTGGAAAAGGTCGTGCGCCACCTGGTCGAGCAGCGCTGGCCGTTCCGCCTGCACGCCACCTATGACGAATCGATCAGCCGCATGCTCGACGTGTTTGAAAAGGTCAACCGCGACACGCCGTTCGGCGGCTTGCACTGGCTGTTCGACCATGCGGAAACCATCAGTCCGAAAAATATCGACCGCGTGAAAGCGCTGGGCGGCGGCCTGGCCATCCAGCACCGCATGGCTTTCCAGGGCGAGTACTTCGTCGAGCGCTATGGTGCGGACGCGGCCAAGGCCACGCCGCCCGTGCAGCGCATGCTGGACGCGGGCGTGCCCGTGGGCGGCGGCACGGATGCGACCAGGGTCGCCAGCTACAATCCGTGGACGGCGCTGTACTGGCTCGTTTCCGGGCGCACCGTGGGCGGCCTGGCCTTGACAGATGCGGCGGGCAGGTTGTCGCGCGACACGGCGCTGGAACTGTGGACGGCGGGCAGCGCCTGGTTTTCCAGCGAGCAAGGCAAGAAGGGGCGCATCCGCGAGGGCATGCTGGCCGATTTGAGCGTGCTGTCGGCCGATTACTTTACGGTGCCGGAAGAATCGATCAAGTCCATCGAATCCGTGCTGACCATGGTGGGCGGCAAGGTCGTCTACGGCCAGGGGGAATTCACGGCCCTGGCGCCGCCACCGATTCCCGTGCTGCCCGAGTGGTCGCCCGTGCGCGCGGTACCCGGCCATTACCGCCCAGCGGCCAGGCCGGCGCAAGCCATGCTGCCGCACCAGTGCGCGGGCGCCTGCGGCGTGCATGCGCATGCCCACGACCGGGCGCGCAAGTCGGCCGTGCCAATCAGTGACTTTTCCGGCTTCTGGGGCACGCTGGGCTGCAGCTGCTTCGCTTTCTGAGAGAGGAGAGGGCCATGCGCTGCAAGAAAGTCATCCTCGGCCTGCTGCTGGCCTTTGCCGTGGGCTTCGTCTGCCAGCTGGCGCGCATTCCCGTGCCGGCGCCGCCCGTGCCGGGCGCCGCGCTGCTGGTATTTTTGACCAGCTGCGGCTACTGGCTCACGGGACTGTACCTGCAGCGCCGCGAGCAGGCAGAAAAACGGGAGGCGCCATGAACGTCATGCTGGCCGGCGCCGTGCTGGGATTGCTGGTGGGGGCGGCATGCCGCTGGTTCGACCTGCCATCGCCCACGCCGCCCACGCCGACGGGCGCGGCGATGGTGGTGGCCATGACCCTGGGCTTCGTCGTGGCGGGGCAGCTCGGCCCCTGAACGCAAAAAAACCGGCCTGGGCCGGTTTTTTCGTGGGTATTGCTTGCGCTACATCAAGCGAATGGCGTGAGCAGGGTAATCATCTGGCCAAAGATCTTCGGGCTGGCGGCGATGACGTCGCCCTTGTACAGGTACTCCGACTCACCACTGAATTCACCGACGATGCCGCCCGATTCCGTGATCATCAGGGCGCCGGCGGCGATATCCCAGGGTTTCAGGCCTTTTTCGTAGAAGCCGTCCAGGCGGCCGCAAGCGACGTAGGCCAGGTCCAGCGCGGCCGAGCCGGCGCGACGCACGCCCTGGCTGCGTTCGGCCATGATCTGGTACATCTTCAGGTATTCGTCCAGTGCGCGGGCGCTGCCGGCCACGTAGCCCGTGCCCAGCAGGGCGTTCGCGATGCGGTCGAGCTTGGTGACGCGGATGCGTTTTTCGTTCAGGTAGGCGCCGGCGCCCTTGGTGGCCGTGAACAGGTCGTTGCGCACCGGATCGTAGATGACGGCTTGCGTGACGACGCCGCGATGCGCGAGGGCGATCGAGATGCAGTATTGGGGGAAGCCGTGGATAAAGTTGGTGGTGCCATCGATCGGGTCGATGATCCACTGATATTCATTCTCGTCGTGCGAGTTGGCGGAAGCTCCCGATTCCTCGGCCAGGAACGCGTGGTCCGGGTAGGCCTTGGACAGCACCTCGATGATGGCTTGTTCGGCCGCCTGGTCGACGTCGGTGACGAAATCGTTATGTTGTTTTTCCGTGACGACGACGCGGTCGAGGTCAAAAGAGGCGCGATTGATGACGGCGGCGCCGCGGCGGGCGGCTTTGATCGCCGTATTGAGCATTGGGTGCATGTGAGCTTCCGTTAAAAGCACGCGACCGCCCAGCGTCGCCTTTCGGCGCCGGTACGATGGAGTGCAAGAATGAATTAAAGAGCGGAGCGGTGCCGAAGTGGTTAAAATCCCGGCCTGGAGTCAGCGTTTTGTGGCTCCGTTTCCCGAAATTTCCTGTATCGATACCGCGCAATAGCGCTATTTTAAATGAATCTGCCCGAAATCAACACGTCTCTTTTCACACGCCTGCGATTTATTCTTGTCGAAACTAGTCGATCCGGCAACATTGGCGCCGTCGCGCGGGCCATGAAAACGATGGGTTTTTCCGATCTGGTGCTGGTCAACCCCCGCTTTCCCGATGCCTTGACGGATGCGGAAGCGGTGGCCTTCGCCAGCGGCGCGCAGGATATCCTGTCCGGCGCGCGCATCGTCGGCTCGATCGCCGAGGCGCTCGAAGGCTGCAATTACGCGGCGGCCGTGTCGGCCCGGCTGCGCGAGTTCTCGCCACCCGTCACCACTCCGCGCGCCATCGCCGGCCAGCTGGCCGCCGGCACGGAGCTGCACGCGGCCGTCATCTTCGGCAACGAGCGCTTCGGCTTGCCCAACGAGATCGTCGAGCAGTGCAATGTGCTCATCAACATTCCCGCCAATCCCGCGTATTCCTCGCTGAACCTGTCGCAGGCGGCGCAGGTCGTCGCCTATGAGTGCCGCGTGGCGGCCCTCGATGCGTCGGACGAGGCCCGGGCGGCCAGCCCCGTCGGCTTCCATGGCGACGCGGCCAGCCTGGCCCAGGTCGACGGCATGTATGCGCACCTGGAACAGGCGCTGGTGGCCATCGATTTCCTCGACGCCGACAATCCGAAAAAGCTCATGCCGCGCTTGAAACGCCTGTTTTCGCGCACGGGGCTGGAAACGGAAGAAGTCAATATCCTGCGCGGCATCGCGCGGCATATCCTGGCGGTCGCCAAAAAAGGCCCATGATCGAGACGCGGCTGCTGCGCCAGTTCATCGCCGTCGGCGAGGAACTGAACTTCCGGCGCGCCGCCGAACGGCTGCACATGGCGCAGCCGCCGCTGTCGCAGGCGATCCTGCGGCTGGAAGAAGCGCTCGGTTATCCCGTATTCGAGCGCACCAACCGCAAGGTCAGCCTGACGCCGGCGGGCGATGCTTTCCTGGCCACGGCGCGCCAGGTGCTGGCCAGCCTGGAAGAGGGCGTGGCCGCCACGCGCCGGGTGGCCCAGGGCATCGAAGGCCATCTGTGCCTCAGCTTCATCCACATCACGCCGTATGCCCACGTATTGAACGCCTTGCGCGCCTTTCGCGCCGCTTCGCCCGCCGTGCAATTCACCTTGCGCGAAGCGTCGACGCAGCAGCAGGTCGAGTGGCTGGAAGCGGGGCAGGTCGATATCGCCCTGCTGCGCGCGCCGGGCCGCAGCACGCCGGGCTTGCGCTTCGAGCGCCTGTCCGGCGAAGACATCGTGATCGCGCTGCCGTCGGAACACCGCTGCGCGGGGCAGGCGCGGGTGGACCTGCTTGACCTGGCCGGTGACGATTTCGTCGCCTCGCCGCGCGAGCTGGGCCAGGGTTTTCATGACCAGCTGGCCAGCCTGTGCCTGCAGGCGGGCTTCGTGCCGCGCGTGGCGCAGCAGGCGCGCCGGCTGCAAACGGTGCTGGGACTGGTGGCGGCCGGCTTCGGCGTGGCCCTGCTGCCGGCCAGCCTGGCGGCGTCCAGGCCTGCCGGTGTCGTCATGCTGCCGCTGGCAAGCAGCGCGCCCGAGGCCTTGCGCCAGCTCGACCTGTACATGGCGTGGGACCCGCGGCGCACGTGCGCCGTGCGCGAGCGGCTGCTGGCGCAGCTGTGGCTGTCCGCTGCCGAATGAGACTTTGAGAGTTTCGTTTCAAGATAAATAAGATATTTTACAGATGATGGCCCAGGGGCCAGCATGGCGTTTTGACTGTCGGGAATGCCATGTCCAATGTTACGCCGCGCAGCGGCGCGCTGCCCCCTTCCATTTACTGGCTGTCCTTGTGCAGCTTTGCCTTTGGCTTGTCTGAATTCATCGCCGCCGGCCTGCTGACCCCCATGGCGCGCGACCTGCACGCCAGCGTGGCGGCGGCCGGCGGCGCCATCGCCGCGTATGCGCTGGGAGCGGCCATCGGCGCGCCCGTGCTGACGGCCCTGCTGGCGCGCCGGCCCGTGCGCCAGGTGCTGGTGGCCACCATGCTCGTGCTGGCGGCCGGCAGCGTGGCCATGGCGGGGGCGCCGGCGCTGGGCGCGCTGCTCGGCGTGCGTTTTGCCGTGGGCCTCGCGCATGGCGTGTTCATGGCCGTCGCCTCGCATGCGGCCACCAGCCTGGTCGACCCGTCCCGCGCGGGAAGGGCGCTGTCCATCGTCTGGCTGGGCCTGACCCTGGCGCTGGCCGGCGGCGTGCCGCTGGGGACGTGGCTGGGCGCCGTCGCGTCGTGGCGCTGGGTGTTCGCCGCCATCGGCGTGCTGGCCCTGTGCGGCGGCGCCGGCTTGCTGTCCGCCATGCCGCGCGCGCGCACCCCTGCGCCCGCCGCACCGGCGCTGGCCAGCCTGCGCGCCATCCTGCAGCCGCCCCTGCTGCTGGCGGCCGGCGTGGCGGCGCTGGTCAGCGTGGCCACCTTCAGCTTTTTCACGTATATCTCGCCGTTCCTGCTGCAACTGGGCGGACTCGATGCGGGCTGGCTCAGCGCCGCCATGCTGAGCTTTGGCGCGTGCGCCATCGGCGGCAACCTGCTGGGCGGCTGGTGCGCGGACCGCCCCCACGCGCTGCGCTGCACCGTGCTGGCCCTGGCCGCGCTGGCGCTCAACCTGCTGGGGTTCTATGCGCTGCGCACGCATGCCATGGCCATGCTGGCCCTGTGCGGCACCCTGGGCTTGCTGTTCTTTGCCCTCGTCACCCTGTCGACCATGCGTCTCTTGCGCCTGGCGCAGCAGCATTGCCCGGGCAGCGACGCGGTGGCGGCGGGGCTGAACATTGCCGCCTTCAATGCGGGCACGGCGGCGGGCGGGGTGCTGGGCGGCATGCTGATCGTCGCCTTCGGCTTGCCCGGCATCGCCATTGGCGGCGCGCTGGCGGCGCTGCTGGCCATGCTGCTGCTGTGCTTCCAGTCGCGCAAACTAGACGGCCCGCTCTAGTTTTTGCGTTCAAACGCCCACTGCCTTTGGCGTACACTGGCCTGCAAAAGGCGGTACACAACAAGGGGAGACATGGGAATGCGACGCAGATCGTTTCTGAAACTGGGTGTGTTCGGCGCCTGTGCGCTGGCCGCC
This sequence comes from Janthinobacterium sp. TND4EL3, assembly GCF_900156175.1. Classification (GTDB taxonomy): domain Bacteria; phylum Pseudomonadota; class Gammaproteobacteria; order Burkholderiales; family Burkholderiaceae_D; genus Janthinobacterium. The sequence goes on along the minus strand of NZ_FTMV01000014.1, from coordinate 19,206 downwards.
GGCGGCGCCGCCTACCGCGCCGTGCGGGGGCCGGCGCCGCCGGGCCGCTTCGTGCTCGATGGCGAGGCGCACGCGGCGCTGGCGGCCATCGTGCCGGCCATGCTGGGCAGCGCCCTGCCGCAGGAAGCGCCCGCGCGGGCGGCAGCCCTCGACGGCGCCATCGCCGGCGTGGACACGGCCATCCATGGCTTGCCGCTGGCGGCGCAGCAGGAGGTGCAGGATCTGTTCGGCTTGCTGGCGCTGGCGCCCGCGCGGCGTTTCGTCGCCGGCGTAAAAGGTGGCTGGCCCGGGGCCGACCCGGCCCAGGTGGCCGCCTTTTTGCAGTCGTGGCGCACGCACCGCCTGGCCACCCTGCAGACGGCCTACCTGGCCCTGCATGACCTGATTCTCGGCGCCTGGTACGCCGATGCCGCCCACTGGGCCGCCATCGGCTATCCGGGGCCGCTGCCCGAACTGAGCGCATAAGGCCACCATGAGCACATCCCCCATTCCTGATCCCATCGCCGCGGGCCTTGCCGCCGGCTGGAACGTCACCGACGCCAGCACCCTGGCCGCCGGCCGCACCATGGAGGCGGACGTCGTCGTCATCGGCAGCGGCGCCGGCGGCGGCGTGACGGCGGAAATCCTCGCGCTGGCCGGCCTGACAGTGCTGATCGTCGAGGAGGGCGGCTTGAAGTCCTCGAAGGACTTCAAGATGCGCGAAGCGCAGGCCTATCCCGCCCTGTACCAGGAATCGGCCGCGCGCAAGACGCGCGACAAGGCCATCAATATCCTGCAGGGGCGCACGGTGGGCGGCTCGACCACCGTCAACTGGACCTCGAGTTTTCGCACGCCGCCCGGCACCCTCGAATACTGGCGCCGGCACTTTGGCTTGTCCGGCTATTCGGTGGACGCCATGGCGCCGTGGTTCGCCATGATGGAAAAGCGTTTGCACGTGAGCGACTGGGCTGTGCCGCCCAACGAAAACAACGATCTGTTGCGCCGCGGCGCCACGGCGCTGGGCATCCCCACGGCCGCCATCCGGCGCAACGTGAACGGCTGCTGGAACCTCGGCTACTGCGGCATGGGCTGCCCGACGAATGCCAAGCAGTCGATGCTGGTGACGACGATTCCTTCGGCGCTGGCGCTGGGCGCCGGCCTGCTCGTGCACGCGCGCGCCGAGCGCTTTGCCTTCAAGGGCGAGCGCATCGACAGCCTGCAAGTCACCGCGCTGGACGCGGCCGGGCAAGCACCCACGGGCGTGCGCCTGACGCTGCGCGCGAAACATTTTGTGCTGGCCGGCGGCGCCATCAACTCGCCGGCGCTGCTGCTGCGCTCGCAGGCGCCCGATCCGCACGGCTTGCTGGGGCGGCGCACTTTTTTGCATCCGACCGTGGTGTCGGCGGGGCTGTTCCCGCAGCGCGTCGACGCCTACGCGGGTGCGCCGCAGACGATCTATTCCGACCATTTCCTGCACGTGGCGCCCATCGACGGTCCCATCGGCTACAAGCTCGAAGCGCCGCCCTTGCACCCGCTGCTGATGGCCACCACCATGGGCGGCTTCGGCGACGAGCATGCGCGCACCATGCGCGACTTCCCCCATGCGCACGCCTTGCTGGCGCTGCTGCGCGACGGCTTTCACCATGAGGCGGTCGGCGGCACGGTCTCCATCGACAGCTTCGGCGCGCCCGTGCTCGACTATCCGCTCACGCCCTTCATCTGGGATGGCGTGCGGCGCGCGCTGCTGTCGATGGCGGAAATCCAGTTCGCCGCCGGCGCGAAAAGCGTGTATCCCGTGCACGAGATGGCCAGCCACTACACGGGCTGGGCGCAGGCGAAGCGGGCCATCGGCGAGCTGCCGATGCAGGCGCTGCTGGCGCGCGTGGTGTCGGCCCACGTGATGGGCGGCTGCGCGATGTCCGACGATGCGCGCCTGGGCGTGACGGCGGCCGACGGCCGCTACCACGGCGTGCGCAACCTGTCCGTGCACGACGGTTCGCTGTTCCCCACCTCGATCGGCGCCAATCCGCAGCTGAGCATCTACGCGCTGGCCGCGCGCCTGGCCAGCGGCCTGGCGCGGCAGCTGACGGGCAAGCCTGCCCCCGTTCCCGTTTCTGCTGCGACGACGGCATGATCGCGCGCATCCTCAAATGGCTGATGCTGCTGCAGGTGCTGGCCGTGCTGGGGCTGGCGTACCTGGCCATGCAGGCGTGGGGCGTCGCCTCGCCCGCCATGGCCCTGCTGCTGGCGGCCGCCATGCTGCTGGCCGTGCGCGCACTGATCGTGGCGCGCAATTTCCAGCAGAGCCGACGCCTGGGCAGTCCCGTGCCAGCGCAATACCAGCTGGGCGCCATGGGTGCCGCGCGCCTGTTTTTCGGCGAGCTGCGCGCCACCCTGCGGTCCTCGTCGTGGGACATGCTGCGTCCGCGCCTGCATGCGGCCGACAACGTCGCTGGCCAGGGTCTGCCGGTGCTGCTGGTGCACGGCTATGTGTGCAACCGCGGCTACTGGGCGCAGCTGAGCCGCCAGCTGGCCCGGGCCGGCATCGCGCACGATGCCGTCGACCTGGAACCGATTAACGCCGACATCGAGGACTTCGTGCCGCAGGTCGAGCAAGCCGTCGCCCGGCTGTGCGCCCGCGCGGGCAGCGACCGCGTGATGCTGGTCGCCCACAGCATGGGCGGCCTGGTGGCGCGGGCCTGGCTGCGCCGCCATGGCGCGCAGCGCGTCGCGCGCATCATCACCCTGGGCACGCCGCACCACGGCACGGCGCTGGCCAATCTGGCGGCGGGCGCGAATGCGCGCCAGATGAGCCGCGTTGACGATGCCCCCAGCCCCTGGCTGGCGCAGCTGGCCGCCAGCGAGACGCCGGCAGCGCGCGCCCTGATCACCTCGATCTATTCGCACCACGACAATATCGTCGCGCCGCAAGCGTCGGCGCAGCTGCCCGGCGCGCGCAATATCGCCTTTGGCGGCATCGGCCACGTGGCGCTGGCCAGCGACGCGCGCGTGCTGCGCCTGGTGCTCGAAGAAATCACTATCAAGAGCGAAGTCGCCCGGCCCGCATTTGCCCCTCCCCTGGCCTGAACCGTGTTGTGTTTTATCTGCATGGCAAGACTGTCTGTTTTAACTCTGCTGTTGCCTGCTTTTAACAATGCCAGGGGCAGAAAATGCTGTTTTCCACTGGCGTACTGTATTAAGCTAACGTCAGGAAGGTGATATCGGGAAACCCATTCCTGAGGCCGCCTGGCCATGCCGCTGAACGCCGCCGGCGAGATATTTACCGGGATGTATGGCAAAATGTTGTAGGATTATCATGTTACACGCGCAAGCGGAAGATGAGCGCAGGCAGAAAATGGGTCAATGCAGTTTTTATTGGGGGTGCTAATTGTCCGCACGAATCCTGATTATCGAAGATAACGCCACCAATATGGAATTGATGGTGTATCTGTTGCGTGCCTTCGGGTACACGCCGCTGGCCGCCTATGACGGCGAAGAGGGCGTGCGCATGGCGCGCAGCGAAGTGCCCGACCTGATCATTTGCGACGTGCATTTGCCCAAGCTTGATGGCTATGGCGTGGTGGCCGAACTGAAGAAAGATCCGCTGCTGCGCAAGATCCCGGCCCTGGCCGTGACGGCGCTGGCCATGGTGGGCGACCGCGAACGCCTGCTCGAAGCGGGTTTCAATGGCTATATCGGCAAACCGATCGAGCCGGACCTGTTCGTGGCGGAGCTGGAGTCTTTTTTACCCGGGGCGCCGTCGACGCCAGTTAAAAACGACATAGCCAGCATACTCATCGTCGATGACCATGTGCTGAACCGCGAATTCCTCACCGCCTTGCTGGGCTACGGCGGCCACCGCCTGATGGAGGCGGCGAACGGCGCCGACGCGCTGGAACTGATGCGCACGGAGCGCCCTGACCTGATCATTTCCGACATCCTCATGCCGAACATGGACGGCTATGAATTCGTCACGCGCGTGCACGAGGACCCCGCGCTGGCCGACGTGCCCATCATTTTTTATACGGCCACCTACCGCGAACAGGAAGCGATCCTGCTGGCGCAGGCGTGCGGCGTGCGCTGGGTGCTGCCCAAGCCGTCCGACCCCGACGTCATCGTGCGCACGGTCAACGAGGCGCTGGGGCTGATGCCGCCCGTGGCCAGGGTGCCGGGCCGCCCGGACGGCGTCCCCGGGCAGGCTGGCAGCAAGCTGACCGGCATCGACCACCAGGTCAGCGGCTACCTCGATGAGCTGGAGTCGTCGAGCCAGAAGATTTCGCAGCTGGCCGGGCAGGGCGAAGGCCAGGCGGCCGTGCCGGAAGACCTGGCCATCATGACGGAGCGCCTGTCCCGCTCGCTGGGCAGCCTGCAGGCCGTCAGCCTGCGCCTGACGGCCCTGATCGAGCTGGGCATCGAGCTGGGCGCCGAACGCGACCCGCGCGCGCTGATCGAGGCGGGCTGCAAGGTGGCGCAGAATATCTGCGTGTCGAAATATGCGTGCATCGGCGTGCTGGAGCCGGACGCCGACAAGCTCAGCTATTTTTCCTCGTGCGGCGCCGAGAGCAACCTGGAGCGCATCGCCAGCGCGCCGCGCGTGGGCATCCTGAACCGGCTGCTGGAACAGCGCCAGCCCTACCGCGTGAATGGCCTGAAGGGCGATCCGGCCGCGCTGGGCCTGCCCGACACGCATCCGCCCGTGCACTCCTTCCTCGGCGTGGCCATCGCCTCGCGCGAGCGGAGCCACGGCTGGCTGTACCTGGTCGACAAGCTGGGCGCGAACGAGTTTTCCGAAGTCGACGAGCGCGTCGCCGCCACGGTGGCCGCGCAGATCGCCGTCGCCTACGACAACCTGCTGCTGTACGACGAAATCAAGCGCCATCACGAGCAGCTGACCCTGGACATGGCGGCGCGCATCCGCCTCGATGAAGACCTGCGCCGCTTCCGCCTGGCGATGGATGCCACGGCCGATGCGATTTTCCTCGTCGACCGCGCCGGCATGTGCTTCGTCGACGTCAACCAGACGGCTTGCCGCATGCTGGGCTTCGAACGCGAGGATTTCCTGCGCGTGGGGCCGGGCCACGCCCACGAGGGCGAGACCCAGCTGGAAGAGCTGTACAACAAGCTGCTGGCCGGCGACCAGGGCGGCCCGATGACGGAATTGCAGCTGCAGCGCAAGGATGGCTCGCCGCTGTCGGTGGAAGTGCAGCGGCGCACCCTGCGCTCGGGCCAGAGCTGGATCCTGGTGGCCGTGGCGCGCGACATCACCGAGCGCAAGGATGCCGAGCAGCGCCTGATGAAGCTGGCCCATTTCGACACCCTGACGGGCTTGCCGAACCGCGGCCAGTTCTACGCCTCGCTGACCCATTCGCTGGCCCAGGCGGCCGAACACCAGTGGGCCGTGGCCGTGCTGTTCATGGACCTGGACCGCTTCAAGAACGTCAATGACACCCTGGGCCACACCATCGGCGACGACCTGCTGCGCCAGTTTTCCAGCCGCCTCGTCGACTGCCTGCGCGTGCGCGACACCATCGGCCGCTTCGGCGGCGACGAATTTGCCGCCATCCTGGTGCTGCCCGAGGGCGCCCAGCATTCCGTGGGCGTGGTCGACAAGATCCGCGAAGCGATGCGCAAGCCCTTCGACCTGCAGGGCCACGAGGTGACGGTGACGGTCAGCATCGGCATTTCCGTGTATCCCGACGACGGCGTCGACGCCGACACCCTGATCCAGTATGCCGACACGGCCATGTACCGCGCCAAGGAGGCGGGGCGCGACGCCTTCCGCTTCTTCACGGCGGAGATGAATGCGCAGTCGATGGCCCGCCTCGACATGGAGAACGCCCTGCGGCGCGCCATCGAGAACGAGGAATTCGTGCTGTTCTTCCAGCCCAAGGTGAATATCATCTCGGGCCGCATCAGCGGCGCCGAGGCGCTGATACGCTGGCGCCGCCCCGGCCACGGCATGGTGTCGCCGGCCCTGTTCATCCCCCTGCTGGAAGAAACGGGACTCATCGTGCGGGTCGGCAACTGGGTGCTCGACGAGGCGTGCAAGAAGATCAGCGAGTGGGGCGCCAGCAGCATCGGTCCCGTGCACCTGTCCGTCAACGTGTCGGGCATCCAGTTCTTTGTCGGCGGCCTGGAAGAGGAAGTGCTCAAGGCCATCCGCAAGTACGACATCGCGCCCGACCTGCTGGAGCTGGAGCTGACGGAAAGCTCGCTGATGTCGAACGCCGAGGAAACCATCTCCGTCTTGCGCAATCTCAAGGCGCTGGGCATCCAGATTTCCATCGACGACTTCGGCACCGGCTATTCCAGCCTGGCCTACCTGAAGCGCTTCCCCATCGACAAGCTGAAGATCGACATCGCCTTCGTGCGCGAAGTGACGAGCAACCCGGACGATGCGGCCATCGTGCTGGCCATCATCAGCATGGCGCACAGCATGAAGCTGGAGGTGATCGCCGAGGGCGTGGAAAACGACGCGCAGCTGGCCTACCTGCGCCGCCACGGCTGCGACGAGATGCAGGGCTATTATTTCAGCCGCCCCGTGCCGCAGGAAGAGTTCGAGCAGATGTTGATGGGCGGCAAGCTGCTGCAGGCGCCGCAGGACGCGGGCAGCGAAGAGCAGCAAACCTTGCTGATCGTCGACGACGACGTCTTCATGCTCGACGTGCTCAGCGACTTCCTGGCGCAGGACGGCTACCGCATCCTGACGGCGCAGACGGCCGCCGAGGGTTTCGACATCCTGGCGCGGCACAAGGTGCAGGTGATCCTGTGCGATCAGTGCATGCCGCTCATGAGCGGCACGGAATTCATGGAGCGGGTCAAGCACCTGTGCCCCGACACCTTCCGCATCATGCTGTCGGCCTTTGCCGACCTGACGCCCATCATGGCGGCCATCAACCGCGGCGCCGTCGACCGCTTCTACACCAAGCCGTGGAAGGGCGCCGTGCTGCGCGAGAATATCCGCGAAGGCTTCCGCCTGCACGGCTTGCTGCACGGCCCCGTCAAGGCGGCCGCCTAGGCCGCCGTGTGCGCTGGCGCACCGTGCACGCGGGATTCCTGTCGGATTAGACTCCCGTCTCTAGTTTTGCTCACTAGAATAAAAAGCATCCATGACGAACATGGCCTTGCAAATGACGGGAGTTGACGATGGTCAAGAAACTGAAGGAACTGGCGGACGACAAGGAACTGGCGAACGCCGTGCGCTCGTCCGCGCAGCAGATCTGGCAGGCGGGCCTGGGCGCGTTCGCCAAGGCGCAGGAAGAGGGCGGCCGCGTCTTCTCGAAGCTGGTAAAGGAAGGCACGGAATTCCAGAAGCGCGCCGAGGACAAGGTGGCGGGTGTCAGCGACAGCGTCAGCAAGCTCGCTGACGGCGTCGGCAAGCAGGCCAGCGGCTCCTGGGACCGGCTGGAACAGGTGTTTGAAGAGCGCGTCTCGCGCGCGCTGGCCACCATCGGCGTGCCCATGCAAAACGACATCGCCGCGCTGCACGCCAAGATCGACGCCCTGAGCCTGCAGGTGGCGGCATTGTCCGGCAAGACGGCGCCGGCAGCCAGGCCGACGGCCAGGGCGAAGGCGGCCAGGCCCGCCGTGAAGGCGGCGCCGAAAGCCGCGCCGAAAACGGCCGCCGCCAGGGCGCCGGCCAGGCCCGCAGCCAAGCCTGCGGGCAAGCCAGCGGCCAGGCCGGCGGCGAAGAAGAAAGCACCGCCGGCCTGAACCGGCCCCGACGCTCCCCTAGCCTGCTTGCGCAGGCTTTTTTTTGCCTGCTGTTTTCGCCCCCGCCATGGGGCGTAGTGTTTCATTGCAGCTATCTTAGGTGGTATGCTTGAGGCAGAACAAAGAGAGATTGCCCGCCATGCTACAAAAAGCACCACGCCGTACCCGCGAACGCATCCTGGAATTGTCGCTGCGCCTGTTCAACGAGTTTGGTGAGCCGAATATCACGACCACCGTGATCGCGGAAGAGATGAATATCTCGCCGGGGAATTTGTACTACCACTTTCGCAACAAGGACGATATCGTCAACTCGATCTTCGTCCAGTTCGAGGCGGAAATCGAACGCATCCTGACCGTGCCCGACGGGCGCCGCTCGAATATCGAGGACGTCTGGCTGTACCTGCACCTGATGTTCGAGCTGATCTGGCGCTACCGCTTCTTTTACCGCGACCTCAACGATTTGCTGTCGCGCAACCGCAAGCTGGAACTGCACTTCAAGCTGATCCTGGCGCACAAGATCAAGGTGGCCACGCAGCTGTGCGAAGACTTGCGCAGCGAACAGTCGCTGGAGGCGTCGGACATGGAAATTGGCGCCATGGCGACGAACATGGTGGTGGTCGCCACCTACTGGCTGTCGTACGAGTATGTGCGCAATCCGCGCAAGTACAGCGAACAGCAGTCGATGGCCGATGCGCTGGCGCGCGGCTGCTACCAGGTGCTGTCGCTGATCGGGCCGTATCTGCGCAATGAAACGCATTTGTTGTTTCGTAAGTTGTCGGAAGAGTATGTGACTAAACTCAAGAACGACTGACGGCCGTGCCCGGCGCGCCAACGCCGCCGGGTGCGTGGGCATGACCTTATAACAGGAGACACGGTATGGCCTGGAAACAATTCCCCTATCCTGACGACGCCTATGTCCACACCCCGCAAAGCCTGGAGGCGGCCTGGCCGCGCCTGCATGCGGGCGACGTGGAAGCGTTTCCCCGGCAAGCGGCGCTGGTGCAGGCCTGGCTGGCCTTCCACGCCGGGGACTTCGAGCGGGCCGTGAAGCTGGGCCTGGCCATCGGCGTGCCCGGCTATGCGGTCGCGCACAAGGCCACCTGCATCTATGCCACGCACCTGGAAGTCGACGACAAGCAGAAGCTCGACATGTACGAGGAAGTGGCCGAGCGCTGCGAGCGCCAGCAGAACGAACAGCCGGACAACCCGGCCGGCTACTACTGGCATGCTTACAGCCTGGGCCGCTATGCGCTCGGTACTTCCGTCGTCAAGGCGCTGGCCCAGGGCATGGGCGCACGCGTGCGCAACAGCCTGGACCGCACGATGACCCTAGCGCCCATGCATGCGGAAGCGCATATCGCGTTTGGGATTTATCATACGGAAATTATCGACAAGGTCGGCGCCATGATCGGCAGCCTCACCTACGGCGCCAACAAGGACGACGGCTACCAGCATTTCAAGACGGCGCTGGCGCTGACGCCGTATTCGGCGCTGGCCCACAGCGAGTATGCGCGCGCGTTGAACATGCTTGACGGAAAGAAAAAGCTGGCGGAAGCGCTGGCCCTGTATGCAAAGGCGGCCCAGTGCGTGGCGCTGGACGCCAAGGAGCGCCTCGAGGTCGAGGCGGCGATTGATGAACTGAAAGAGTAAGGAATACCGTGATCAAGGCTTTATGTGTGTACTGCGGCGCCAATGCGGGCGTCTCTGCCGACTATGCGGAGGCGGCGCGCGCGCTGGCGCGCGTATTGGTATCGGAAAATATTTCCTTGGTGTATGGCGGCGGCAAGGTCGGTCTGATGGGCGTGATCGCCGATGAAGTGCTGCGCCTGGGCGGCGAGGTGACGGGCGTGATTCCGACCCAGCTGGTCGAGCGCGAAGTAGGGCACACGGGCTTGACGCGCCAGTTCATCGTGAAGGACATGCACGAACGCAAGGCGATGATGGCCAGCCTGTCCGACGCCTTCATCGCCATGCCCGGCGGCTATGGCACCCTGGAAGAGCTGTTCGAGATGCTGACCTGGGCACAGCTGGGCTTGCACGCCAAGCCCATCGGCCTGCTCAATGTCGACGGCTTCTATGACGGCTTGCTGGAATTTGTGCAAAACGGCAAGGAACAGGGTTTCATCCGCCCGCAACACGCGGCCTACCTGAATGCCGATGCCGATCCTGCTGCACTGATGCAGCGCCTGAAGGAATGCGCGCCGTAAATTTCCGTATGGAACTTTATTAGGAGCCATGCACTGCCGGTGCATGGCTTTTTTATTTCCACACAGGAAAATTGATCAATCTCAACAAATTGATTGATAAAAATGTTTCGATAACATTTCCTTTAATGCATGTTCTTTTGAAAATCAAGATGCTTTTTATGTAAGTATGTGGTCTACTTGCCTGGTTCACAAGACAGGCATGTCGGATCGCCAGCTGGGCGCATGGCGCCGCCCCCTGCGATGCCGCATGTTGCAAGTTGCCACGACCTCGCTACTTCATCATCTTGAAAGGATGCTATTTTGAAACCTATGACCCTCTTGCGCGCGACTGCTGTTGCCGCCATTCTTGCCGCCGCCGGTGGCGCCCAGGCACAAAGCACCACCATCAGCTTCGATGCGCTGGAACATCCGGGCATCTTCGGCTCCGTGTTTACGTCGTACTCGGAAAGCGGCTACGACTTCAACAGCAGCTTCCTGGGGCTGCTGAGCTCTGCCCATCAAGGCAATTTTGCCTACGCCGGCTCGGCTGGACTGGGCGCGTTGGCCCTGACGACGACGACCCTGAAGCGCACGGACGGCGCGGCATTTTCGCTGAGCACCATCAGCCTGGCCGATTTCGTCAGCTTTCCCGGCTCCTACGACGTGACCTTCGTCGGCCACCAGGTGGGCGGCGGCACGGTGACGCAGACGTTCAACCTCAACGGCAGCCATACGTTCAGCAATTACACCTTCACGGGCTTCGATAACCTGCTGTCGGCATCGTGGAAAGAGGGTGCCTTCCATACTTTCCAGGTCGATAATATCGCCGCCACCGTGAGCGCCGTGCCGGAGCCGGCCACCTATGGCATGCTGCTGGGCGGTTTGGGCCTGTTGGGCTTCATGCTGCGCCGCAAGAACGCCGCCTGAGCCCGAGCCGGAACTTGGCGCCGGCCGCGCCGGTAGCCACCAAAAAGCAAAAGCCGCCTGTTTCAGGCGGCTTTTTTGCGCTCACAGCCACCGTCCTCCTCAGGACCACAGGCGCTGGCCCGACAGGTCGAGCTGGGTGAGGTAGAGCCGCACGTCGAATTCATACTGGTGGTACTGCGGTTCCATGTAGGTGCATAGCTTGTAGAACGCCTTGTCGTGCTGCTTTTCCTTGACGTGCGCCAGTTCGTGCACGGCGATCATGCGCAGGAATTCCAGCGGCACTTCCTTGAACATGGTGGCCACGCGGATCTCGTGCTTGGCCTTGAGCTTGCCGCCCTGCACGCGCGAGATCGAGGTATGCAAGCCCAGCGCATGCTGGATCACGTGGATCTTGCTGTCGAAGGCCACTTTGTTGATGGGTTCGGCATTGCGCAGGAACTCGTTCTTCAGCTCCTGCACGTACTGGTACAGCGCCTTGTCGTTGCGCACCTCATGCGCGTTCGGGTAGCGTTTGAGCAACACTTCGCCCAGCTTCTCTTGCGCGATCAGCTGCTGCACTTGCGCTTGCGTTTGTTCGGAATAGGCGCTCAGGTATTTCAGGGATGGCTGCATGCGGGGAGGGCGGGCGGGTCGGTCGAGGCGAGAATGTACCATACCGCCGCGTCCGGCGCTGTGGCCCGCCCTGGCACGGGGCTGCCAGGGCGGCCCCGTGCCGTCGTCTAGCCGCACGCCGCCGGCCAGCCCGATCAGCCCTTGTCGTCGTCGTCCTTGCCGCCCTGCCGGCCAGTGCGGCCCTGTTCGGTGCCGCCGCGCGCCGCCGTGCTGCTGCGGCTCTCATTGGCGCGCTGGGCCGATTGCCGGCTTTCGCCGCCCTTGCGGCCGATTTCCGCCATGTGTTCACGGTTGCGGCTGACGGCTTCGCCCCCTTTTTGCCCGGCGCGCCGCGCCTCTTCCGAGTCGAACTCGTGCGCCGTGCCCTTTTGATGGGCGGCCTGGCCGCCCTTGCTGGCGATCTCGCGCTGCTGTTCCTCGTTCATGGCGGCGAAGCCGCGCTTGCTCGTACCCTTCGTGCTGCCGGACTCGGCTGCTTTCTGGCTGCTGCCAGCGCCCTTGCCTTGTTCGTTACCTTGATTGCTAGCCATGTCGTTCTCCTTGCGATCGAGTGGGGTCAAGTGGTCAATGCCGGTGCTCAATGCGCCTGCTCGGATTGCCTGCCGGTATCGCGGCTGCCGCCCGCGCCGTCGCGGTGCCCGGCGGCATGCATTTTTTCGATCATTTCGCGCTGGCGCTGCGTGGCTTTTTCTGTTTCTTCGGCCGTCTTGCGCACCACTTCGTCGGCGAAGGCCACGGCCGTGCGGCTCGCTTCGGGGATGTGCGTCTCGGCCGTGCGGTTCAGTTCGACATTGGCATGCGCGACGAGATTGCCGAGCTGCTGCTGGTACTGGCGCAGCTTCTCGCCGCCCGGTTGCAGCTGGGCCGCTGCCGTGGACATGAACTCGCCCGTGTCGCGCGCACACAGCAGTTGTTGGCCGGCGTTGCTCCATTCCTGGAACAGGTCTTGCGCCAGCCGCAGATGGAGTTCGCTTATTTTCTGCGCCGTGTCGAACATCTTGCGCGACAGTTCGGTGGCGAAGTTGAGCTGGGCTTCCAGGTGGGACTTCAGGGCGGGGCTGAGACTGGGAGTAATACCGTTTGTGAACATGTTCTACCTCAATGAAAATCTGGTCCGGAAAACACCCGGTGCACCGGGTGTGGCGTGTGCTGCAACAAGCAAAGAGATAGACGCCGGACGGCGCGCCAGGTTCCATGCCCGATGCCGGTTTGTGGGGAGAATGGCCTTCGGCCGCCCGCAAAACGCCGTGCCTTTGCGCCAGATCAAAGAAACGTGAATACGGGCCGCCGCCAGCGGCGGCCGGGGCCGTGGTGCGGAAAATGCGGGTTGACGGGCCCCGGCATGCGACAATAGCCAGCTCGCGGCAGCGCAGCCGATGGCCGGCGCGCGTGGCTGAGCCGAGCATAGCCCACTTTTTTGTCTTATTTCGCGACCATGACGCATCCCGAATACATCCTGACCCTGTCCTGCCTGGACCAGCGCGGCATCGTGCACCGTGTTTCCGGCTTCCTGGCCGACCATGGCTGCAACATCCTCGATTCGGCCCAGTTTGGCGACCAGGAATCCCAGCTCTTCTTCATGCGCGTGCATTTCGCGCTGGAAGACGGCGCCGTCAGCGACGCCCAGCTGCGCGCCGACTTCGCCGACCTGTCGCAAGTCATGCAGCTGAATGGACCCTTCCATGGCCAGCTGCACGATGCGCGCGTCAAGCCGCGCGTCATGCTGATGGTGTCGAAGATCGGCCATTGCCTCAACGATTTGCTGTTCCGCTACAAGAGCGGCCTGCTGAACGTGGAAATTCCCGCCATCGTGTCGAACCACATGGAGTTCTACCAGCTGGCGGCCAGCTACAATATCCCGTTCCACCACCTGCCGCTGGCCACCGGCGCGCCGGAAGCGGCCAAGCTGGCGCAGGAAGCGAAGATCATCGAGCTGATGGACACGCACAAGATCGACCTGGTCGTGCTGGCGCGCTACATGCAGATCCTGTCGCCGGGCCTGTGCCAGGCGCTCGATGGCCGCGCCATCAATATCCACCATTCCTTCCTGCCCAGCTTCAAGGGCGCCAAGCCGTATGCGCAGGCGCACCACCGCGGCGTCAAGCTGATCGGCGCGACGGCCCATTTCGTCACGGGCGACCTGGACGAAGGCCCCATCATCGAGCAGGACGTCGAGCGCGTCGACCATGCGATGGATGCGGAAACCCTGACGGCCATCGGCCGCGACGTCGAGTGCGTGGTGCTGGCGCGCGCCGTGAAGTGGTTCGTCGAGCACCGCATCCTGAAAAATGGCGACAAGACCGTGGTTTTCCGCTGATACCGACTTCACTATTCACTTTACCGAGACAGAAACACGATGGCCCTCAAAGCAACAATTTTCAAAGCCGATCTGCAGATCGCCGACATGGACCGCAATTACTACCAGGATCACGCGCTGACCCTGGCGCGCCACCCGTCCGAAACGGACGAGCGCATGATGGTGCGCCTGCTGGCGTTCGCCATCCACGCCAACGAGGCGCTGACGTTTACCAAGGGCCTGTTCGACACGGAAGAGCCCGACCTGTGGCAGAAGGACCTGACGGGCGCCATCGAGCTGTGGATCGAAGTGGGCCAGCCCGACGAAAAGCGCATCCTGAAGGCCTGCGGGCGTTCGGAGCAGGTGATCGTCTACAGCTATGGCGCAACGAGCCACATCTGGTGGAAGCAGATCGCCAACAAGCTGGAACGGGCGAAGAACTTGACGGTCATCAACCTGCCGTCTGATGCGGCGCAAGAGATGAGCAAGCTGGCGCAGCGCACCATGCAGCTGCAATGCACGATCCAGGATGGCCAGATCTGGCTGACCGACAGCGTCAACACCGTGCTGATCGACCGCGAACCGGTGAAGCCGGCACGCTGAAGTTGATTGTCTGAAACGCAAAAAAGCCCGGATCGCTCCGGGCTTTTTGCATGGCGCCGCCGCTGTTACGGGGCCGCGTCCTCGTCGTTGCTGACGATTACCAGCAACTGCGCCTGCTGCGCGCCGATGCTGCGCGTGCGGTGCGGAATCAGGGCGTTGAAGTACACGGAGTCGCCCGTGTGCAGCTGCACGGTTTCCTGGGGGAATTCGATCTCAATCGTGCCCTGGTGTACGAACAGGAATTCCTCGCCCGCATGCTCCTTGAAGGCGGAGGCGGCGAAATCGGGCGCCGGATACACCATGAAGGGCAGCATTTTCTTCGGCGCCACGCCGGCCGCGATGCTGGCGAAATGGGGCAGCGGCGGCATTGCGCCCGCGCCGCCCGGATCGCCCGCGCGCGTGATGGTGACGGCCGCCTGCCGGTGGCTGTCGCTGAACAGCTGCTCCACGTCCACCTGCATGGCCTGCGACAGTTTCAGCGCCACGGCGATCGAGGGCACGCTCAGGCCCCGCTCCACCTTGGACAGATAACTCTTCGTCAAGCCGCTCTTTTCCGCCAGCTGTTCCAGGGTCCAGCCCTTGTGTTTTCTCAGCAGTTTCAGACGCATGGCCATGGTCGCATCGTTCGATTTAAAAAAACTATTGTACCTCATGACACAAAGTGTCCTAAAATACACTCAGTTTCCTTGGATTGGGTTGCACGGCCCCTGCCGTGCATGCCGGGAAGCGTGGCAAGCATGAGTGAAGGAAAGACGATGCAGCACAATACTCCCTATGAAGCGGCAGCGCCGGGCGCCAGCCTGGCCTTGTCGAAAGACGAACTGGTGGCCATCGCCGAGCGGCGCCTGGCCAGTGTCACGCAGGACAGCCCGTGGACGGCGCTGCAAACCCTGGCCCTGTCCTGCCGCATCCTGTTCGACGGCGGCCACGATGCGGGCCTGGCCGGGCAGATCAGCTGCCGCGGCGCGCAGGACAACACGTTTTACACGCAGCGGCTGGGCCTGGGCTTCGATGAAATCACGGCCGGCAACCTGCTCGAGGTCGACCACGACCTGCGCGTGCTGCACGGCGAGGGCATCCCCAACCCGGCCAACCGTTTCCACAGCTGGATCTACCGCCAGCGTCCCGACGTGGCCTGCATCATCCACACGCATCCCACGCACGTGGCCGCGCTGTCGATGCTGGAGCAGCCGCTGCTGGTGTCGCACATGGATACCTGTCCCCTGTTCGACGACTGCGCCTTCCTGCCGTCGTGGCCGGGCGTGCCGGTAGGCAACGAAGAGGGCGAGATCATCGCCGCCGCCCTGGGCGACAAGCGCGCCATCCTGCTGGCCCACCATGGCCAGCTGGTGGTGGGGCGCACGGTGGAAGAGGCGTGCATGCTGGCCCTGCTGATCGAGCGGGCCGCGCGCCTGCAATTGCTGGCCATGGCGGCCGGCAAGATCCAGCCGCTGCCGCCGGCCCTGGCGCGCGAGGCGCACGACTGGATTTCCACGGCCCGGCGCGACACGGTGACCTTCGCCTACTACGCGCGGCGCGCCCTGCGCCGGCACGCCGATTGCCTCGCATAAGCACACACACCAATTAAAGGAAACAACATCATGCAGACACCATTTCACGGCATCATTGCCTACCCTGTCACCCCGTTCACGGCCGATGGCGGCGCCGACCTGCCGCGCCTGCGCCAGCTGATCGACCGCCTCATCGCCGACGGCGTGCACAGCATTGCGCCGCTGGGCAGCACGGGCGAGAGCGCCTATCTGCAGGACGGGGAATGGGACGCCGTCGCGTCCGCCTCGCTGGCCGCCGTGGCCAGGCGCGTGCCCACCGTGGTGGGCATTTCCGACCTGACGACGGCCGGCGCCATGCGCCGCGCCCGCCATGCGGAAAAGGAGGGCGCCGACGCGGTGATGGTCTTGCCCGTGTCGTACTGGAAACTGAGCGAGGAAGAAATCGTGCGCCACGTGGCGCGCATCGGCGACGCCGTCGGCATTCCGATCATGCTCTACAACAACCCGGCCACCAGCGGCATCGACATGTCGCCCGAGCTGATCGTGCGCATCTGGCGCGCGGTGCCGAACGTGACGATGGTCAAGGAAAGCACGGGCGATATCCAGCGCATGCACCGGCTGGCCCAGCTGAGCGGGGGAGAGTTGCCGTTGTATAACGGCAGCAACACCCTGGCCTTCGCCGCGCTGGCGGCCGGCGCCCGCGGCTGGTGCACGGCCGCGCCCAACCTGCATGCGGGCTTGCCGCTGGCCCTGTATGCGGCCGTGCAGGCGGGCGACCTGGCGCGGGCGCGCGAACTGTTCTTCCGGCAGTTGCCGTTGCTGCAATGCCTGATGAAAGGGGGCTTGCCGCCCACCGTCAAGGCGGGCCTGGCGCTGCAGGGGGTGGACGTGGGCACGCCGCGCGCGCCGCTGCAGCCGCTGGGCGAGGCCGCCACGCGGGAACTGGCCGCCGTGCTGGCCGGCCTGGGCGCTTAATCCGGCGCCGCGCCCAGGCGGCGGATGCTGCTCGAGCGCTGCATGCTGCGGCTGATGCGCGGATCGCCGTAGTAGCTCACTTCGCCCGAGCCGCCGATGCTGATGGTCAGGTCATCCTTGGCCCACACTTCGGCCTCGCCCGAGCCGCCGATGCTCACCTGCACCTCGCGCGCGGCCAGGCGGCCCGCCTGGATGTTGCCCGAGCCGCCGATCGAGGCCGTCAGCTGTTCCGTCTTGCCGCTGGCCTTGAAGTTGCCGCTGCCGCCGATGGCCACGGCCACCGCGCGGCTGTCGAGGCCGCGCGCATCGATGGAGCCGGAGCCGCCCACGTCGAAGCGCAGCTTCTCGGCGCGCAAGCCCGTCGCCGTGATGCTGCCCGAGCCGCCCACGCTGACGCGTTCCACCTGGCGCGCCTGGATGACGATGTTCAGGCTGCTCTGGCGGAAATTCGTGTTGCGCCTGGCGGGGCGGATGCGCAGGGTGCCGTTTTCCACGACGGTGTCGATCAGCGGCAGGATGTTGTCGTCAGCCTCGATGGTGACGCTGTCCGTGTTGCCGATGCGCAATTCGACCGTGCCCGGCACGTTCAGCGCCACGCCATGGAAACTGCCCACCTCGCGCGCCTGCTTTTGCAGCTTGCCGCTGCCCTGGATGCTGTTGCCGGAAATCCAGTCGAGCGGCGAAGCGAGCGCCGGCGCGGCCGGGATGGCCAGGGCGCAGGCGGCCAGCAGCAGGGCGGCGCCGGCGCGGCGGTGGTGGCGGTGGAAAAGTGGCTGTGTCATTCTGGCTCCCTGTGTTGAATTGGTCTAAGTACATGGTATGCCAGCGGGCGGCGCCTGCGTACCGCGCTGCGACAGACTGCGCCAGCGGCGGCATGGAATGCAGGAGGATGCGACAGGATGGCATGAGGTATCATGCGGGTATTGGACATATGACGGGCGGCTTGCGCCGCTCACACTACTGGAATTACATGCTGATCATCACCATCAAACAGGGCAAGGAAAAGAGCTTGCTGGGCCAATCGTGGATTTACGCGTCCGCGATTGAAAAAGTCGAAGGCAAGCCGCAGGAAAAGATGAAGCCCGGCTCGACGGCCATCGTGCAGAGTTCGTCGAAGCAATTCATCGCCCGCGCCGCCTACAATTCGAAGTCGCAGATCCGCGCGCGCATCTGGAGCTTCAAGGAAGACGAACCGGTCGACCACGCGCTGATCAAGCGCCGCGTGAAGGCCGCCATCGAGAAAAAACTGCCGGCCATCAAGAAGGCGGGCGAAAACCAGCTGTTGACCCTGATCAAGGGCGAAGACGAGGGCTTGCCGGGCCTGGTGGTGCAGCTGTTCGGCGGCGTGCAGGGCTATCTGATCTGCGAATTCAACGCCGGCGGCGTCGACGCGTGGAAAGTGGCCATCGTGCAATCGCTGATGGCCTCCACGGGCTGCGTCAATGTGTACGAGCGCTGCGACGAGCTGATGCGCAAGGGCGAAGGCCTGCCCCTGATCGACGGCGCCCTGGCCGGCGAGGAACCGCCCGATGAAGTCATGCTGACGGACAATGGCGTGCGCTATGCGCTGGACCTCAAGACTGGGCACAAGAGCAAGTTCCGCTGAGAATTGCTGTGGTTCATGAAAAAGCCGGCGCGAGCCGGCTTTTTCATTGGCTATGTCACCGTCAGGTGTGGGAATGCTCCCACCGTTGCTTTCAATAACGCTTCAGGCGAGCGGATGCGCCCGGCGTCGAGGATCCAGCGCCACCCCAGGTAATTCGGCAGATAGCGGCTGGCCACGCCATGGAAGATGCGCAGCCAGCCGCGCAAGCGGCTGTGATACGCGTTGACGTTCTGCACGTGGGCGGCGCCCTGCACGCGGATGCCGGCACGCAGGTTGACGGCCCGGTGGCTGATGCCCGCTTCACGGGCGAAGGCGCGATAGGCGGCATGGCCGTCGGTGACCAGCAAGACGTCCTTGTCGATCACGGGTGGCAGGCAGGCATGCAGCTGCGCCTTGGTCAGCGCCCCTTTGCCCGTGACGAAATCGAGGGTTTGTCCTGTGCGGTCGCGCGCCACCACGATGCAGACCTGTTCACTGGAAATGCCGCGCTGGCGGGCGTGGCCGCCCCGGCGGCGTGCCGGACGCGTCAGATGCCTGGATCCTTTTTCCGATTCCAGCAGATACACCTCGTCGGCCTCGGCGATGCCGTGCAGGCACAGCGGCCGGTCCGTCCTGGCGAGCGTCAAAAACCGGTGGCGCCAGCGAAAGGTGGTGTTGCGGTGCACGCCCAGCTGGTTTGCTGCCTTGCGCACGGAAACCGATGCCAGCAGGCAATCGGCGTAGGCTAGCCACAAGGTCTTGAGGCGCAGGCGCGCCAGCGGCGTGCCGGTGAGCGCATTGAAGGTGCGCCCGCACGGC
>NZ_FTMV01000017.1 GCF_900156175.1 Janthinobacterium sp. TND4EL3 | reverse complement strand
TACAACTGGCACCGGCCGCATCAGGGTATTGCTGGCAAGGCACCGATGTCACGGCTTGGTTCTAGTCCGAATAACCTCTTGCAACTTCACAGCTAAGTAACCCCCAATAAATTATTGTGATTTCTGACTTCCATCACCGGCGCTCTGCGGCACAGCGGGCGCCTTGCATGGCATCCGCCTCTGTTCGTCATAAATGCACAATAATTTCCTGAGGATTACTTAGCGGTCCGGCGCACTGGCTGCCGCAAGCGCCTGCTGCAGCCCTTGGGCCTGGTCATTGCTGACGTGATCGGCCAGCACGTCGCCGAGGGCCAGCGTACGGTGGTAATAGGCGTCGGTCAATGGCTCGTCGTAGCGGATATCGTCCACGCTGACAGCCACCGCATCGGCGAAAAGGCCTTTCGTGCCCGACCAGGCGATGACGTCCCCCTTGCCAACGGTTCCGCGCGCCACTTTTTTCCAGTTGCGCACCGTCAGTCCCGCATCGGCACTGACGGAAAAGCTGCTGCGCTGCTGGAATTGCTGCATGGCCTTGTCGTTGAGCAATACGAAGACGAATGGGCCGGCTTCCACGCCGGCCTGCAGCCCGATGCCCAATGCTCCCAGCTTGAAAAATGCGGGAGCACTCCAGCTGCCGTCGCCGCGCTTGCCCAGCAGCACTCCGGTGCCGCCGCTGGCGCCGATGGCCAGCGCCGCGCGGCGGTAGGCGGGCAGGATGAAGACGCCCTTCGACCAGCGCAGCGCTTCCGTCATCAGCGGATCCTTCGCCAGCACGGCCACAGCCGTGCGCGCGCTGTCGATATGCTGATTTGCCGCGGCCTGCAACTGCACTCTGGCCATCTCCTGGTCGGACGCAAGGCCATCCTTAGGCTGGGACCGCGCTTGCGCAGGCACGCAAGCGAGCAGCGCGCCGCACAGCAGGCTGCCAAGCGGTTTCATGTAGGCAATCATGGCCATACTCCTGTCTCAATGGGGACAACTGCCTTGCACACTACAGTCAGGCAGGCATCGCTTGCCATGATCTGCATCAATACCTTGCCCGAATAATGCTGTGCAGCCGCCGAGTCGCCGGCGATGGCTGCGGTCGCACGGCCATGGGGCCCATGCGTGCCGATTCGCGTCGTTCTTGATATCAATCATTTTCCAGGCAGACAAGCGGAAGTCAGCCCTTTATAGTGAACTTGGGTATCCGGTTGCCGCAGCCCGGTTTTTCCCAGCGGCATCGACTTTTGTTCAGGAGGCAGGAGATGGCACAGCATATGATGCATTTTGATCCGCTCAGCGACATCGCAAGATTCGACCCCATGCGCAGCATGGACGATTTTTTGAAGGACATGGGCTTCAAGGATGCGCTCAAGGATTTCGGCCGTCCGTCGCCGATCCGGCTCGACGTCACGGAAAGCGAGCACGCCTACCGGATCAAGGCTGAGTTGCCCGGATTTAAGGTGGACGACATCTCGGTGGATATCGATGGCAATCGCGTTTCCATCTCGGCTGAATCCAGGCAGGAGCACGAAGAGACGAACGGTCAGAAGGTCGTGCGCCGCGAGCGCCATACGGGGAAGTATTTCCGCAGTTTCTCTCTGGCACAGGACATCGACGCCGACAAGGCCGTGGCCAGGTACCGTGACGGCGTGCTCGACATGGAGCTGCCCAAGTTGCTCGGCGGCAGCGCAAAGCGCCTGCAGATCAGTTAAGGGACGCATGGCCGGCCGTTCCAGGCAGCGCAGGGGAGGGAAAGTGAAGAAAAATGCACCCACAAGCGAGCCCTTGCCATTGATGGGGCCGGGTACCTTCGAACTCGATGCCGACATCAGTGCCCTGGGCATGGCCCTCATCGAGGTATTGAAGCTGCGCCAGTCGCAGCGCGAATTTGGCGAGCGCGAGCTGTCCCGGTACCGGCTGTCGCGCCTGCTGTGGGCCGCCAATGGCTGCAACCGTCCCGGCACGGGCCATCGAACGGCGCCCTCCGTCTGCAATGCGCAGGAAATCGATATCTATGTCGCCATGTCCGGCGGCCTGTACCTGTATGATCCGCTGGCCCCGTCATTGCGCCAGCTGAGCGCCGTCGATATCCGTGCCGTGACGGGCAAGCAGGATTTCGTGGCGACGGCGCCCGTCAACCTGCTGTACGTCGCCAATTTGTCGCGCATGCCGCCAGAAGAGCAGGCCAGGCAGTTGCTGTTTGCCGCCATTGATGCCGGCCACATCAGCCAGAACGTGTACCTGTTTTGCGCCGCCGAGGGCCTGGCGGTGGTGTCGCGTGGCTGGTTCGACCAGCGGGAGCTGGCCGCGGCCATGGGCCTGGCGCAGGGTCACCACGTGATGCTGGCACAATCGCTGGGCTATCCGCTGGCGGCCGCCGCGCCATCGCCTTATTCCTGAGCAGCGGGATGGCAGGGGCTGCGCCCGCTCCCCAGGTGCGCCAGGAGCACCGCCTTACTGGGACGGGACGGTTCTCTGCCACTGTCTGTAGCCGTCGTAGACGGATGAGTAGCTGCTTTCCACCATGGATTTTTGCATGTCCAGCAGGATGGCGAAGAGATTGGAACGATAATCATCGTTCAAGGTGCACAGCGCTTTCAGGCTGCCCGGATCGAATTCATATAGATTGGCAACGCCCTTGTCTTGTACCCGCTGCAGCAGCGCGTTCATGTTTGCCTGCGACAGGTCCTGCAGGTAATGCAGGGTCAGGCGCGCAGCATCGGCGCTACTGTCGAGCGCATGCCGGGCCACTGCATCGTAGCGGTCGAGCAAGGTACTGCTGCCTGAAGTGAGCAGGTTGGCGAATTTGAGGTGAATGTCGGGCATGTTGGCTCTCCGGTATGGGCGTGGCGCGGCACGCAGGTTCTGCTGCAGGAAACGCAGCCACCAGGTCAGTGTAGCGGCCGGCATCCGCGGCGGAAGCCAGGAAACTGATATGTATCAAGCGCAGCAATAATCGGCAAGGCCCGGTGACCCAGCATGTTTCAGCCGACTTCAAACATTGACTTCAAACAATTCGGTGTGGCCGAAACCCAGTTCATAGTTCAGCAAGGAAATGACGCTTGGGCGGATGCGCAGGAAGACGAGGCCCGGCCACGGTGCGGCCGTGGCGGCCCCCATGGCGTCGCGCAGCTGGGGAAAGCGAAACAGCATCAGGTCGGCCACCTGCTCGGTTTCATCGGCGTTGTCGACCAAGGCAGCCGTGCCCGCCATGGACAGGCCGCGGATATGCTGCCAGTCCTGGTACGCGGGCGTAATGGCCAGCGAAACCTTGTCATGCTGGCGGATATTGTGCGCTTTCTGGCTGTTGAGCCCGATGCAGGAATACAGCGTCAGGCCGTCGTGCACGTAACTGACTACCGTCGTCTGGGGATAGCCATCCGGACGCACGGTGGCCAGGGCCATGTCCTGCGTGGCGGCGAGCACGTCGAAAATGAACTGGCGGTGGGATGGGTCCAGCGGCATCATGGTGGCTCCTTGACGCAATGCACGGTGGGCGCGCGGCGCCCGGACTTCGATAGTAGGAAATTGCGCCGTGCCTGGCAATGCGCCAGATCATGTGCACGCGATGTTGCTGCTGCAGATGTGGCGCCGGCATCGATATGCCTCAAATTGCCCGGCAGATTGGCTTGTCTGGAGGCGCTGCAGTCGGGCAGGCGGCAGCGCGCGGACGATTCAGCTGCCCACCTGAAGCTCGTTCGTGACGGCGGTAATGCCTGGCGCCATCCAGGCCGCGCGCTCGACCTCGTCGCGTTCGCTCCAGGAACGCACCTTGCCACTGAGGATGACCGCGTCGCCATCCGCCTCGACCTTGATGCCGCTGGCCTCGATCAGGGCGCTGCGCTTCAGCGCCGCCTGGATGCGCGCCTTGATATCGGCCGGGATGGCCTTGTGGCTGATCTCGATGGCGCTCTCGATGCCGCGTATGCCATGCACGTGGCGCAGCGCCAGTTGGGCGTGCTCGCGCTGGTAGTTCCAGTCGACCGTGCCTTCCAGCCTGACATGGCCGTGCTCGACGATGACCTTGATCGTTTTCGACGATACGGGCAGCTGCAGGGCGATGGCGGCAATGGCGTCGCGGGCAATTTCCGCGTCCAGCCGCGAGTGGGGGCGCACCTCGATGTCGTTGGCCACGCCGAGCACGCCGGCGAGGCATTGCGCGTCGCGCTCCGCGTGCAGCTTGTGGCTGTAGGCGTGCACGAAGCCCGATAGCGCGACGACGCCGTCGTTGACCGACACGCCAATATGGCTGGGATCGATGCGCACATCCCACAGCAATTCCTGTTCGACTTGCGTCTTGATGTCGTTGTCGGTGATCATGCACGTGCTCCCAGTCGGATAAGAAAGCGCCTGCGGCCTGCGCCACGGCGTCGGCGGCCCCCTTCAGTGGCCCAGCAATACCGGCAGGCGCGACTGGCTCAGCAGGCTGTGCGTGGTGCCGCCGAGCACCCATTCCTGGAAGCGGCTGCGGCCGAATGCCCCTGCCACGATCAGGTCCGCGCCGCTGTCCTGGGCCAGGCGGCACAGTGCCGTACCGCATTCTTCGCTCGTTTCGCTGCGGCTCACTTCCGCGCGCACGCCATGGCGCGCCAGGTAGGTGGCCAGGTCCGCGCCCGGCTCCTGTCCATGCTGCCCATAATGCTGGCGCGGATTCAGCACGATGATCTGGACGCGCTGCGCCCGCACCAGCAGCGGCAGCGCGCCAGCGACCGCGCGGCTGGCCTCGGCAGTGGCGTTCCAGCCGATGACGATGGAGCGTCCTGGCATGCTCACCGGGCCATTGCCATCGGGGATGACGAGCAAGGGGCGGGCGCTGTGCAGGGCGAGATAGGCGGGCAGGCGGGTCGACCAGATCAGCGACCGGTCGCTCAGGTCGCTCTGGCCCGTGATGACCAGATCGCAGTACAGCGACTGCAGTATCAGCGCATCGGCTGCGCTGCTGTCCTGAAACCGGGTTTCATACGAGGCGACGCCCAGCTGGCGGCAGCGCTCGTCGAAGCGCGCCAGTTGCTCGCGCGCCGCTTCCCGCAAGGGCTCGTAGTCGATCGGCGGGGGCGGCGCCAGCGTTGCGGCACCGTAGACCAGGTAATCGAGTTGCGGCCCGCCGCTGGCCACCGTTCCTATCAGATGGGAATCGGCTTCGCTGGCGAGCGCCGCTGCCACTTGCAGGCGCCGTTCGAAACCGGAAAACTGGTCGGCATACATCAGGATGGTCTTGTACATGGTGGGCTCCATTAAAAATTCACGATACCTGTTTCCGGCGGGCCTGTAAGGAGGGCCAACTGATCCAGGTCAAGCCGGCCTGCAATTCTCAGCTCAGGGGGCTGGCGCCGGGCAAGCATTGATCCAGATCATATTTTCCGGCGCTGTGGCCATGCTAGGATCACTGCCGGGCCGGCCATGCATGGCAAGCGGCGGCCGTGCGCGCGGCCGCCGGCCTGTGGAGGAAAGCATGTTGAACGATGCCGAACTAAGGCGGAATGTGGAGCATGAATTGAGCTGTGTTGCCCGGCTAGGGCCACCTGCCATCGTGGTGTCCGTGCGACATGGCGTCGTCACCTTGTCGGGGGTGGCGCCCGATTTCGTCGGCAAGATACAGGCCGGGCGATGCGCCGCAGGCGTGGCAGGGGTGGCTGGCGTGCTCAACAAGGTCGAAGTGGCGCCCGTGGGGCAGGTGCGCTCGGATGCGGACCTTGCGCGCGCGGCGCTGGCGGCCGTCAAGGCGCAATTGCCCAGCTCCGCCGATGCCGTCACGGTGGCGGCGCAAGACGGCGTGCTGCGGCTGGAAGGAACGCTGGGCTGGAACTATCAGCGCAAGCGGGCCGAGGAGGCGGTGTATGGCTTGCGCGGGGTGCGCGGCGTCGAGAACCGCATTGCCCTGGCGCCCGCAGGCCCTGCCGGTGAAATACGCTGGAAAAGGCGGTTTCCTTCCCATGCCCTTGGCGGCGTCCAGGCGCTCGGGCAGAACGGGGCCGCGCAGCCGGGGGCGTCGCCGCTGCTTGCCCAGGGGCCGATGCCTGCGCCGCAAGGCGGGCACCGCTGGCCTGACGCCGAGCAAGGCGGCGGGAAGCACGAGGTGGGGCGGCAGACGAGACTATTGCACCGCCTGGCAAATCGCCTCGACAGCGCCGATGCGCGGGTGCGCCTCATCGTCACCGATATTTCGCGCATCCTGCTGGTGGGCGACCTGGCCTACAAGTTCAAGGCGGCCCTGCAGCGCGACGTGCTCGATTACAGCACCCTGTCGGCACGGCGGCATGCGTGCGAGGAGGAACTGCGCCTGAATCGACGCCTGGCGCCCGAGTTGTACCTGGGCCTGGCGAGCATCACCGGCACGCGGGCATGTCCGTCCATCGACGGCGACGGGCCGGTACTCGAGTATGCCGTGCGCATGCGCCGCTTTGACCAGTCCGCCCTGTGGCAGGCGCGCCTCAATGCCGGCCTGCTTGGCGCGGATGAGGTCAGCGCCCTGGCGCTGTTGCTGGCGGATTTTCATGCCGGCGCCGCGCGGGCGGCACCCCAGTCGCCCTGGGGCAATGCCGCATTGATCGTCGCCCGCACCCACGAGGACGTGGCCGGCATCGGCGCCGTGCTCGACGACACGCGCCAGCGTGCCATGCTCGACGAGATTGCGGCCTGGCTGACACGGCAGGAGCAAGCGCTGGCGCCGGTATTGACCAAGCGCAAGGCTGATGGCTGGGTGCGCGAATGCCATGGTGATTTGCATTGTGGCAACATCCTGACCGTGGCCGGACAGGTGCGCGTATTCGACGGCATTGAATTTAACGCCGCATTGCGCTGGATCGACGTGGCGCAGGACCTGGCCTTTGCCTGGATGGACCTGCAATGCCAGGGGCGCCGCGGCCTGGCCGCCCGCTTGCTGAACGATTATCTGGAGCGTTGCGGCGACTACGGCAGCCTGGCGCTGCTGCCTTATTACCGGGTACAGCGGGCGCTGGTGCGTTGCAAGGTGTTCCTGTTGCGCTCCCTGGGGGGCAGCCGTGGACGCTCTTCGGCATTGCTGCAGGCGCAGCGCTATCTGGCCTTCGCCCATGCGTGCATCGCCCCCGCCGCGCCGGCGCTGCTGATCGCCTTTGGACTGGCCGGGAGCGGCAAGTCATGGCTGTGCAATGCGCTGGTCGAGCCGCTGGAGGCGGTGCGGCTGCGCTCGGATGTCGAACGCAAGCGCCTGTTTTGCGCCCCTGCCGCCAGCGGCGCCACTTCCCTGCCAGCGCAGGGGATGTATGACGGGGCCGCCAATGCCGCCACGTACCGGCGCCTGGCGCGGCTCGCCCGGCAAGGGCTGGCGGCCGGTTTCGTGATGGTGGTCGATGCCACTTTCCTGGAGCGCCGCCGGCGCCTGGCCTTTCGCGCGCTGGCGCGCCGCAGCCAGGTGCCGTTCGTGCTGCTGCACGTCGATGCGCCGCTGCCCGTGCTGGCGTCGCGCCTGGCTGCGCGGGCGCGCGCCGGCACCGACCCTTCCGATGCGGACATGGCCGTTCTCGCCGGCCAGATGGAGCGCTGCGCCGGACAAGGCTTGCCTCCCGGCGAAGCGGCTGACGTCATCGAGATCGCCAATGGCGCCGATTTCGGCGCCGAGGCGCTGGCAGCGGTGGTGGAGCAGGTACGGCAAGCGTTGCGGCGGCGCGCCGGGGATGCGTCCATTGATGCCAGCGACGGGGAGGGCTGGCAGCCCGGCTGTTGAACGACTGCCTGGCGCGCGGCGGCGACTACGGCTGCCTGGCCGTGCTGCCGTTGTATCGGGTGCGGCGGGCGCTCGTGCGCTGCAAGGCCTGCGGCATGTGCCGCACGGACCTGCCGGTTTTGTATGGCATGCTGTGCTCCCTGCGCCGCTAGACTTGGACTTCCAGTCCTGGCAGACGCCTGCGGCCAGCGTCTGATCTGCATCAAGTATCGGCCTCTTTGGCGGAAAGCACGGGCGGCACCGCCGCGCCAGCGTGCCGTTCGCCGGTCGCGATCCATGGTAGCCTTGCGTCCTGCGCCATAGCCTGTTGCCTGCCGGAGATGTGCCATGCCATTGTGCCAAGAGGAAGCGAGCGGATGGACCAGCGCCGAGGCGGCGTCACGCCTCGCCGCCGATGGCCCGAACGAATTGCCCGCCGCGCGGCCGCTGGGCCGCTGGCGTCTGCTGGCCGAAATCCTCGGCGAGCCGATGCTGCTCCTGCTGGTCGCGTGCGGCACGGTATATCTGCTGCTGGGCGACCGCCAGGAGGCGCTCATGCTGCTGGCCTTCGTGCTGCTCGTCATCGGCATCAGCTATGTCCAGCGCGCGCGCACGGAACGCTCGCTGGCGGCCTTGCGGGACTTGTCCAGCCCGCGCGCGCTGGTCATCCGCGACGGCCGCCAGGCGCGCATCGCCAGCCGCGACCTGGTGCGCGGCGACTTGCTCCTGCTGGCCGAAGGCGACAGGGTGCCGGCCGACGTGACCCTGCTCGCCGCTTCCAACCTGATGGTCGACGAATCGATGCTGACGGGCGAAGCGGCGCCCGTCATGAAGCAGCCTGCGCCACGCAACCCCCCCGGCCCGGGACCCGACGGCTGCGTGTATGCGGGCACGCTGGTGACGCAGGGCACGGCCAGCGGCACCGTGAGCGCGACGGGCACGCACAGCGCGCTGGGGCGCATCGGCGCCTCGCTGGCCACGCTGGGGGGAGAACTGACGCCGGTGCAGCAGGAAACGCGGCGCGTCGTGCGCACGGTGGCCATCGGCGCGCTGGGCCTGGCGGCGGCGCTGGGCGTGGCCTACTGGTGGCTGCGCGGCGACGCGCTGCGCGGCCTGCTGGCCGGGTTGACCCTGGCCATGGCGCTGCTGCCGGAGGAATTGCCGTTGATCCTGACGCTATTCCTCGCGCTGGGGGCCTGGCGGCTGGCGCGCGCGCAGGTGCTGGCGCGCAGCATCCCGGCCATCGAATTGCTGGGTGCCACGACGGTGTTGTGCGTCGACAAGACAGGCACCCTGACCTGCAACCGCATGCAGCTGTGCCAGCTGTGGTCGGCGCAGGCGCACCATGCGTGCGGCCCGGCGCCTGAGCCAGCCTTGCCCGACGAGCTGCACCGGCTGCTCGAATATGCGGTGCTGGCCAGCCACCGCCAGGCTTTCGACCCGATGGAAGCGGCCATCGGCGCGGCTGGCGCGCGCTTGCTGGCCGGTACCGAACACCTGCATGGCGACTGGTCCCTGGTCGACGACTATCCCCTGTCGCGGCGCATGCTGGCCATGTCGCGCGTGTGGCGCTCGCCGGGGCGGCGGGATTACGTGATTGCCGCGAAGGGCGCCCCGGAAGCCATCATGGACCTGTGCCACCTGGACACTGCGCAATGTGCGGCCATCGCGGCGCAGGTGGCCGTCATGGCCGGTCAGGGTTTGCGCGTGATCGGCGTGGCGGCCGCCGCCTTCGCCGCGCCGCCGCTGCCATCGGACCAGCACGACTTTGATTTCGATTTCCTTGGCCTGCTGGCGCTGGAAGACCCCGTGCGCCCCGAAGTGCCGGCGGCGGTGGCGCAATGCCGCGATGCCGGCATGCGCGTGGTGATGATCACGGGCGACCATCCCGCCACCGCCTTGTCGGTCGCGCGCCAGGCCGGCATAGCCACGGACGGGGAAGCGCTGACGGGTGTCGAACTCGACGCCCTGGATGACGCCGCGCTGCGGTTGCGCCTGGCGCAGGTGCGGGTATGCTGCCGCATCGCGCCGCAGCAGAAGCTGCGCCTGGTGCAAGCCATGCGCGCGCGCGGCGACATCGTCGCCATGACGGGCGACGGGGTCAACGATGCGCCCGCGCTCAAGGCGGCGCATATCGGCGTGGCCATGGGCGCGCGCGGCACCGACGTGGCGCGCGAGGCCGCCGCGCTGGTCTTGCTGCAGGACGATTTTTCATCGTTGCTGACGGCCGTGCGCCATGGCCGCCGTCTGTTTGCGAATTTGCGCAAGGCCATCGTCTTCATCGTCGCCATCCACGTACCCATCGCGGGGCTGTCGATACTGCCCGTGCTGCTGGGCTGGCCCTTGCTGCTGTTGCCCGTGCATATACTATTTCTGCAATTGATCATCGACCCTGCCTGTTCCGTCGTCTTCGAGGCCGAGCCCGTCGACGACGACGCCATGCGCCGGCCGCCGCGGCCACCGGGCCAGTCGCTGTTTTGCCGCGCTGTCCTGCTGCGCGGCTTGCTGCAGGGGGGCGGCCTGCTGGCCATGCTGCTGTGCCTGGGCGCATACATGCGGCTGTCGGGCCAGTCCGACGAGGCGGGGCGCGCGGCCGTCTTCCTCGCCCTGGCGCTGTCGAATCTGGCGCTGATCCACGCCAACTCCCGCGCCGCCGCTCTGCGCCGGGCGCCGGCCGCAGGCGCGAATCCCTATTTTGGCTGGATCAGCGGCGCCTGCGTGCTGCTGTTGCTGCTGGTGCTGGGCGTGCCCGCGCTGCGGCAGCTGTTCGCCTTTGCCGTGCCGGGCAGGGCCGCGCTGGCGCTCTGCTGCCTGGTACCCTTGCTGGCGCTGGCATGGTGCGCGCTGCTCAGGCGCCATGGGCCGCCTGCCTCCGGCGCGGCCACATGGTGACGCGGCGCCGCTGCCAGGCCAGCGCCGCGACGCCCAGGCCGAGGAGGGCGATGGTTGCGGGCTCGTCCACCTGCAGTATCAGCACGGGAACCTGGTCCAGCGCGACGGGGATGCGGTTGCCGGCCGCATCGCCCAGCAGGATGTCGTCGGCGAACAGGAAGGTATTGGCCGGCACCGGCCCACCGGGCATCCGCGCCTGGAACGCCAGCGTGGCGAGGCGGAAGCCATCGCCTTGCAGCTGGCCCAGCGTCAGCCCGTCGAGCAGCGACACTTCGTCCAGATGCAGCAGGCCAGGCGTGGCGTCGTCGGCGAACGCCAGTGCCTGGGCGCCGCCGGCCACCTGGCCCAGCGCCGTGCCCCAGCCCGATGGCGCGCCGGGCAGGTAGAACAGCAGGTCGGGGTCGTAGTACAGGTCCAAATGGAAAGCGCCCAGTTCCGTGCCCAGTCCACCGGACTGCAGGCCGGCGATGTTCAGGTCCACCAGCACCGTGCCGCCCGGGGCGATCTGGTAGCCGCCGCGCGGCACCAGGGTCATCTGCAGCGCCTGCGCCAGCGGCGAACAGCCCAGGCAGGCGAGCCAGAGCAGTGCCGCAAGAAATAGTTTATTCATGATCACATCTCCCGCAATATGAGCAAGCCGGCCGCGCATGGCCGGCGTGAAAGATTGGCGTGCCTGCACCGGCTTACTTGCCGCACAGCGCACGGGTGCAACTGGCGACCAGCTTGCGTACGTCGAGCACGGTGATGCGTCCATCATGGTCGAGGTCGCGTGGGTCGTTCGACGCCGATGCCACGGTGTTCAGTCCCAGCAGCAGGATGTTCAGGTCGTCGCGATCGATGGCGCCGTCGTTGTTCAGGTCGCCTGGAGCGGCATCGGCAGTCGTGTAGGTGATGCTCAGCTGCGAAAAATCCACCATGGTGTCGTCGGCCAGCAGCACGTCCAGATGTTGTGCGTTCTTCAGCATGGGCAACAGGTTGACCACCTGGTCCGGCTGGCCGGTCACCGCATCGGCGGTGAAATTGCGCAGCGGCGTCTTGGCCAGGTTCCACGTGACGTCATAGATAGCGCCTGACTGCGGGGGAAAGCCCAGCAGGTCATGCAGCGCAATCACCCGGCTGGCCTGTCCTTGCTCAGGAACATTACTTTCGTTAAACAAAATCACGTCGTTATCGGGGATATCGCCCGTCATCCTGACGTGCAGCCTGACGGTCGCCGAGGTGATCAGTGCACCGTCCGGTAGCGTGGCGTCGTGGCTCAGGCCGACCGACCGGTTCACCGCGGGCTGGTCCAGGTTGATGGCGGGCGCGGCCACGAGATGGTCTTGCATGTCGATCACGTGCTGCGACCTGGGCGCGGTGTCGGCCGGATCGCCGCCGTGGAAGTCGTCCATGTCGCCGATCAGGCTGGTCAAGACCGGCGCCAGCTTCACCAGCACGCGCTGGGGCGATGCCATAATGTTGTAGCTATCGAAAAACACCCAGTGATAGCTGCCGTTATCGGTGGCCCGGATCTCGATCCGGTTCGCGCCAGGCTGCAGCCCCGGCGTCAGATCCATGACGACCGCTTCCGGCTGGCCATTGGGCATGTGCTCGGCCAGCTCGTAGCTGCCGATCGTGACGCCATTGACGGTGAGCGTCATCTGGTCGTCGGCCGCCACCAGCGCGACAATCTGCGGCAGCAGACCCGGTTCCAGGTTGAGCTGATAGCGGAAGTAGGCGGTGGTCGGCGGGCTGCCTGGCGCGGGCAGCCCGGGGCCGGGCCAGTACCACATCAAGTTGGCATGCACGCCCTCCGGGTTGATATGGGGATTGGGCATGGTGACCGGGTTCGGGTAGGGGCCGTAGGCGGGAATCCAGCCGTCGACGCCGTTCGGGCTCGCTTGCCAGCCGCTGCCGTCGGCACGGCCTGCGCCGCTTAACAGGTCGGTGCGCTGGCTGGCCGCCATGGCCGCTGGCGCCAGCAGCAAGCCGGCACAGGCGGCCATGGCAAAGCTGCGCCGGCACCAGCGGGCGGCACTTGCCGCGATGTTTGTTGGGAAAGCAGGCATGATGTCGTCTCCTCGGGTGCTGCGGCCAGGGACAAGGCGGGCACGCAGGCAGGCCATGCCTGCGGCAGAGACGCCAGCAAGAACAGGACCAGCTGTGCAAGCTATTGATTTGTAGGCGAAATTTTCCTGAGGCGTGATGCTTGCGGCGCGGCTGTCAAATTCGTCGACAGGGGCGGGGCAGCTGGCCCTGGTCGGCGGTGGCCCGGCCCGGGTGCGCGAGGCAGCACGGCGCGCCGCGCAACGTCACGCGGCCTGGCAGGCCTGGCATGGCGCCGCCTGGCTTGCATCCAGGCGCCACGATGGCATGTGCGTTGTAAAATTGCATCACAGCAGGCAATCTCTCTAGCTCTGTGGCAATGTGTGCAAGTAGACATATTGCCGCTGAGCATACACTGCACGAATCTCAACTGATATAATACTTACAATCAGTTAATGCCACGAAATCTGCGCCCCGAGGCTTCCGCAACCGTCTGTGTCCCGCAAGACTAGCCCATGAGCTCACTTTTCGACCACGAGATCATCAAACAGCTGCACAGCGGTGGCCGTTCGCGTGTCTACCGTGCCAGGGCCGCCGATGGCACCGCGCTGATCGTCAAGATGCCGAACCAGCAGTTCCCTTCCTTTCAACAATTGGCACAATTCAAGCGTGAGTATGCGATTGCGCGCCGCTGCCGCCATCCTGGCGTGGCGCACCCGCTTGCGCTGCAGTTGCACGCCGGGCGCTGGACGATGCTCCTGGAAGATACTGGCGGTCATGCGCTCGACAAGGTTGTGCAGGCACGCGTGGCGGCGCGCTCGTCGCCATCGCAGCCCGCGCTGGCGCTGGAGGACTTTTTCGACATCGCGCTGCAATTGTGCGCGGCGCTGGAGGAGGTGCACCGGCAAGGCGTGATCCACAAGGACATCAATCCATCGAACCTGGCCTGGAACGGCGAGCGGCGCCTGCTGCAGCTGATCGATTTCGGCATTGCCTGCGAACTGCCATATGAAAGCCATGGCATCGTCAATCTGCATGTACTGGAAGGCACGCTGCGCTACATGGCGCCGGAACAGACGGGCCGCATGAACCGGCGGGTCGACTACCGCGCCGACTTCTACGCGCTTGGCGCCACCTTGTACGAATTGCTGGTCGGCCAGGCGCCGTTCGAGGCACGCGACGAGATGGAACTCGTGCATTGTCACATTGCGCGCATTCCGGACTGGTCGCATCCGGCGCTCGCCGGCTTGCCTGGCCAGCTGCTGCCTATCCTCCAGCGGCTGCTGGAAAAGAATGCCGATCAGCGCTATCAGAGCTTGCAGGGCTTGCGCATCGACCTCGAGGCATGTCGCTCGGCAAAGCCGGCACCGTCACTGACGCTGTCCGGTCACAACGGCCGCTTCCTGATTCCGCAAACGCTGCACGGGCGCGAGGACGCCATCGCCATGCTGCTGGCCGCGTTTGAACGCAGTGCCGCGGGCAGCTGCGAGATGCTGCTGGTGGCCGGCCATTCCGGCATCGGCAAGTCGGCGGTGGTGAACGAAGTGCAAAAGCCGATCATTGCCCGGCGCGGCTGCTTCTTGTCTGGCAAGTTTGACCAGCTCCAGCGCGACGTCCCGTATGCCTCGCTGGTCCAGGCCTTTCAGGGGCTGGTGCGCCAGCTGCTGGGCCAGCCCGAGGAAACGCTGCGCCAGTGGTCCGGAAAACTGCACGCCGCCCTGGGCAGCGGCCTGGGCGTGATTGTCGAACTGATACCGCAGCTGGCGCTGATCGTCGGCGCCACCGAAGCCGTGCCCGAGTCGGCGCCGGCACAGGCGCAGCTGCGCCTGGACCGCCTTTTTCCCCGTTTCGTCGAAGTATTCGCTTCTGCCGGGCATCCGCTGGTGCTGTTCCTCGACGACCTGCAATGGGCCGATATGGCCACGCTGCGGATGATCGAACGGCTCATGGCCTCCTGCGACACATGCTGCATGCTGTTCATCGGCGCATACCGCGACAACGAAGTTGGCGCCGCGCATCCGCTCATGGGGCTGCGCGACAAGCTGCTCGCGCGCGGCGCGCGCCTGTCAACGCTGTCGCTGGGCGCGCTGACCGAGCCGCAGGTTGCGCAAATGGTGTCTGCCACCGTGCGCGTGGCGGTCGCCGACTGCGCGCCGCTGACCCGCATCTGCTACCGGAAGACGGCCGGCAATCCATTTTTTCTCAACCAGTTCCTCGCTGCGCTCAATGATACGGGCCATCTGCGCTACCGGGCCGACGGCGATTGCTGGGAGTGGGATTTGCCGGCGATCGAACAGGCCAAATATACCGACAACGTGGTCGAGGTGCTGCTGGAGAAAATCCGCCGGCTGCCCGACGTCACGCAGCACCTGCTGCAACTGGCCGCATCGTGCGGCAACCGCTTCACGCTCGACACGCTTTCCCTGGCCGTGGACCGCGCGCCCTGGCGCACGCAGCAGGACCTGTGGCCGGCGCTCAAGGCCGGGCTGATCCAGCCGCTCGACGAACGTTATAAATACATCAACGGTGGCACCGGGCGTGGCGAGAGCGGTGTCAGTTACCGTTTCCTGCATGACCGGGTGCAGCAGGCGGCCTATCTGGTTGCCGATGACGGCGCGCGCGGGGCCAACCATCTGCTCATCGGCCGCCTGCTGCTGCGGCATACGACGCAGCAGCGTCTGGATGGCGCGCTGTTTGAAATCGTCGAGCAGCTCAACGCCGGCCGCGCGCTGATGCACGATGCGGGCGAACGCGCACGGCTGGCCGCGCTCAATCTGCAGGCCGGCGTCAAGGCGCGCCGCTCCGCGGCGTTCCAGGCCACCCTGGAACACATGCGCACAGGCCTCGATCTGCTGCCGGCGCAGGCCTGGAACGTCCACGCTGACCTGTGGCTCGACCTGCAGCTGGGCGCGGCCGAAGCGGCCTATCTGTGCGGCCAGTTCGCTGCCGCCGAGGCCATCTATCCGCTGGTGCGCGCCCGCGCCTTGAGCCCGCTGCAACAGGTGCGCTGTATCGCCATCCAGGCGCACCAGTATCAATTGCAGGGGCGCCTGCTCGAAGCGATCGCCGTACAGCGCGAAGGCCTGGCGCAGCTGGACATCGACATTCCCCACGACGTGGCGCACATGAAGGCGCGCTTCGCCGATATTCTTGCCGCCATCGGGCGGCTGCCCGGGGGGCATGCGCCCGAGACCCTGCTGGCGGCCGGCGAAATGTGCGATCCGGGCGCCGTGGCCGCGATGCAGATGATGCAGGGCCTGTGGATGGCCAGCTACTACGCCGGCCAGCAGGATCTCAGCGCCTTGATGGTGGTGTCGATGACGCGACTGTCCATGCAGCAGGGAAGCAGCGACTTCAGCGCTGTCGGCTATGTCGGCTACGCGATGATGCTGGCGCTGTACAGCGGCGACGTCGCGCGCGGCTACGACTTTGGCGCCATGGCGATGGCGCTGGCCAGGCGCCGCGCCAATCTGCAGACGCGCACCCTCACGGCCCTGATGTTCGGTGCACTGAGCAACCACTGGACGCGGCCGCTACGCAGCTCCGACGCCCTGTACGAGGAAGCGTTCGGCTGGGCGCTGGAAATCGCCGATTTCGTCCAGGTCGGCGTGGTGGCGGCCGTGCGTGCGACGGACCGCATTATTCTCGGCGATTACCTGCCGCACCTGCTGCACGACGTCGGGCATGACCTGGCGCTGATGCGCGCCAACGGCCAGCAGGCGATGGCTGATTGCTGCGTGGCGGCCGCGATCCAGCCGATCCGGTGCCTGATGGGCCAGCTCCCCCGGCAGGACAGTTACGACGATGCGACGTTCAGCGAGGCGCGCTTTCTTGCGCAATATGGCGATTCGCAGCTGTACCGCGCCTATTTCTTGCAAGGCAAGATACGCAACGCCTATCTGTTCGACGGTGCCGACGCCGAGCTGCTGGCCGGCCAGCTCGGCATGGTCACGCAGATCATGCGCGGCCAGGCCAAGGTTGCCGAGACCAGCTTCTACGCCGCGCTGATCCTGCTGCGCGCCTTGCGGCGCGCGCCTGCGCGCCCCGATGCGGACGACGTGCTGTCCGTGATCGGCACGTTGCAGGCCCGCCTGGCCGGCTGGGCCAGGCAGGGTTCGGACAATTGCGGCGCCAAGCATCTGCTGGTCGAGGCTGAAGTGGCGCGCTACCGGGATGACTTGCCGCTGGCCACGCGCCTGTACCAGCAGGCGATCGAGGCCGCCGGCCTGGCCGGCTACGTCAACGTGCAGGCGCTGGGCAACGAGCTGTGCGGCGAATGCTGGTCCGAGCAGGGACAAGCGCGCGTGGCTGCCGTCTTTTTGCGGGATGCCGTCGCCCATTATGGCCAGTGGGGCGCGGAAGGCAAGGTGGCGCAGTTGCGGGCCCGCCATGGCGCGCTGCTGCCCGCAGGGGCGGGACACGCCACGCAGCCGCATTTCGCCTCCCTCACGCACGGCAGTTCCGCGCTGGACCTGGTCTCGCTGCTGAAGGCGGCCCAGATCCTGTCGAACGAAGTCGGCCTGCGCAACGTGCTGACACGCCTCATCTCCATCGTGTGCGAAAACGCCGGCGGCCAGGTGGCGCGCCTGCTGCTGCTGTCCGATGGCGCCTACCAGCTGGAGGCAGACATCGATGGCGACGCCATCACCGTCCTGCAGGCGCGCCGGCTCGACCTCGACGCCGCCAGCGACCCGCAGTTTCCGTTGTCGCTGCTGCGCTACGTCATCCGCACGGGCGCCGCGCTGATCGAGGACAGCATCACGGACATGTCGCGCTTTGCCGACGACCCCTACGTGCGCTTGCAGCGGCCGCGCGCCGTCATGTGCCTGCCGATCCGGCACGGCGGCCAGATCGACGGCATCCTGTACTTCGAGAACCGGCTTGCCGACGCCTCGTTCACGGAGGAGCGCGTCGCCTTCCTGCGCATGCTGGGCGCACAGGCGATGATCTCGATTTCCAGTGCCAGGTTGCATGACAGCCTCGAACGGCGCGTCGCGGAGCGCACCGAACAGCTGGAAGACGCCAACCGCAAGCTGGCCACCCTGTCCATCACCGACGGCCTGACGGGCCTGGCAAACCGCCGCCATTTCGATGACGTGCTGCGCGCCGAATGCGCGCGCGCAACGCGCGTCGGCCAGCCCCTTGCCGTCATCATGCTCGATGTCGATTACTTCAAGCGGTACAACGACCATTACGGCCACCAGCCCGGCGACGCCTGCCTGATCCGTGTCGCGCACGCCCTGATGGCCAGCATGCGGCGCGCGGGCGACCTGACGGCGCGTTACGGCGGCGAAGAATTCTCGATCGTGCTGCCGAATACGGGCGCTGACGAGGCCCGCCAGATAGGCGAAGCGCTGCGGCGCGCCATCGCGGACCTGGGCATCGCCCACGCAGGGGCGGATGCTGGGCAGGTGACGATCAGCGTTGGCGTCGCGATCCAGCCGGTGCCAGGCGCCGCCGATCCGGATGCGCTGATGCGCCTGGCCGATGCCGCCCTGTACTGCGCCAAGGATGCGGGACGCAATTGCGTCGTGCTCCGTGTGCTGTCGTCTGCGTGACGGGAATGCCGGCGGCGCTGGCGGCGGTATGGCGGCGCGCATCGCTGCGCCGAGGAAACGGCAGGCCGGCCACACGGTTGCGCGGCATAGCCTGAAACGGGCGGCGCCGATGCCGCTTTCGTTTGGATATTGCTTTTATGTAATTTGTTTCCGCTGCCGCAAACATGGGGGCGCGACCGTCCGGCTGGCATTTCAAGGCGGAAAATGGCCATTCCGGCCTGCCGCCGTCAGATATTTGCTGTCTTATATAAGATTCCTCGGCATCGGATACACAAACAGCGGCAGGACAGTCTAAAATACGTGGTGGGCAAGCACGGCGTCACCGCCGGCACACTAGCCGTCCAAAGCAAGGCTAACCGTCCTGTGTTTGGAATGAAGAAAGTTAACCACCAGGCATCACCGCATACAAGGGAATGAACATGGCATCACAAAAATCCAAAATCATCTACACGCTGACTGACGAGGCGCCGCTGCTGGCGACGTATTCCCTGTTGCCGATTATTAAAAAATTCACCGCGCCGGCCGGCGTGGACGTGGTTTCCAGCGATATTTCGGTGGCATCGCGCGTACTGGCTGAATTTCCCGAATTCCTGACGGACGAGCAAAAAGTCCCGAACACCCTGGCCGAACTGGGCAAGCTGACCCAGAATCCGGACACCAACATCATCAAATTGCCGAACATCAGCGCCTCCCAGGGCCAGCTGATCACCTGCGTGCGCGAATTGCAAGCCCGTGGCTACAAGCTGCCGGACTACCCGGAAGAGGCGAAGACGGAAGAAGAAAAAGCCCTGAAGGCCCGCTACGGCAAGTGCATCGGCAGCTCGGTCAATCCGGTCTTGCGTGAAGGTAACTCCGACCGCCGCGCACCGAAGGCCGTCAAGGAATATGCGCGCAAGCACCCGCATTCGATGGGCGAGTGGAGCCAGGCTTCGCAAACCCACGTGTCGCACATGCATCATGGCGATTTCTACCATGGCGAAAAGTCGCTGACGCTGGAAAAGGCGCGCGACGTCAAGATGGAACTGGTCACCGCCTCGGGCAAGACCATCGTGCTGAAACCGAAGGTGTCCCTGCAAGCGGGCGAAATCATCGACAGCATGTTCATGAGCAAGAAAGCGCTGCTGGAGTTCTACGAGAAGGAAATCGACGACGCTTTCAAGACGGGCGTGATGTTCTCGCTGCACGTCAAGGCCACCATGATGAAAGTGTCGCACCCGATCGTCTTCGGCCATTGCGTGCGCATTTTCTACAAGGATGCGTTCGCCAAGCACGCCGAACTGTTCGACAAGCTGGGCGTCAATGTCAACAACGGCATGAGCAACCTGTACGACAAGATCGAGACCCTGCCAGCGTCGCAAAAGGATGAAATCCTCAAGGACCTGCACGCCTGCCACGCGAACCGTCCGGAACTGGCCATGGTCGACTCGGCCAAGGGCATCACCAACTTCCATTCGCCGAACGACATCATCGTCGACGCGTCGATGCCCGCCATGATCCGTATCGGCGGCAAGATGTGGGGCGCCGACGGCCGTCCGAAGGATGTCAAGGCAGTCATGCCGGAATCGACTTTCGCGCGTATCTACCAGGAAATGATCGGCTTCTGCAAATGGCATGGCAACTTCGATCCGAAGACCATGGGCACCGTGCCGAACGTGGGCCTGATGGCGCAGCAGGCGGAAGAATACGGTTCGCACGACAAGACGTTTGAAGTGCCGGAAGGCGGCACCGCCAACATCACCGACCTGGAAACGGGCGAAGTGCTGCTGACGCAGACGGTGGAAGAGGGCGATATCTGGCGCATGTGCCAGGTCAAGGACGCGCCGATCCGCGACTGGGTCAAGCTGGCCGTCACGCGCGCGCGCAATTCGGGCATGCCTGCCGTGTTCTGGCTCGATTCCTACCGTCCGCACGAGAACGAGGTGATCAAGAAGGTCCAGGTTTACCTGAAGGAACACGACACCAAGGGCCTGGACATCCAGATCATGTCGCAGACGCGCGCCATGCGCTACACGCTGGAACGCGCCTTCCGCGGCCTGGACACCATTTCCGTGACCGGCAACATCCTGCGCGACTACCTGACCGATTTGTTCCCGATCCTGGAACTGGGCACGTCCGCCAAGATGCTGTCCATCGTGCCTTTGATGGCCGGCGGCGGCATGTACGAAACGGGCGCCGGCGGTTCGGCACCGAAACACGTCAAGCAGCTGGTGGAAGAAAACCACCTGCGCTGGGATTCACTGGGCGAATTCCTGGCCCTGGCCGTGTCGCTGGAAGACATGGGCATCAAGACGGGCAATGCGAAGGCCAAAATCCTCGCCAAAACCCTGGACGAAGCCACCGGCAAGTTGCTGGACAACAACAAGTCGCCATCGCCACGCACCGGTGAACTCGACAACCGCGGCAGCCATTTCTACCTGGCCCTGTACTGGGCGCAAGCCCTGGCCGCGCAGAAGGATGACGCGGAACTGGCCGCCCACTTCGCGCCGCTGGCGCAAACCCTGGCCGCCAATGAAGAGAAGATCGTTGCCGAGCTGAAAGAAGTGCAAGGCAAGGAAATGGATATCGGCGGCTACTATCTGCCAGATCCGGTGAAAACGGACGCCGTCATGCGTCCGAGCGCCACGCTGAATGCGGCCCTGGCCAGCATCTGATGCAAGCTTGACAGACGGTAAATTCTTTACTGCCTGACAAAAAAACGCCGCCGGAAGCGATTCCGGCGGCGTTTTTCATTGCCCTGCAGTTTTATTGGTAGTGCTTGTAGACACTGGTGCTGCCATTGTTCTTGACGAGGAAGACGTCGTACGGGTCCTTGCGCGGCCCTTCCATACCTGGCGAGCCCATCGGCATTGCCGGCACGGCCAGGCCCTTGGCCTTCGGTTTTTCGCGCAGCAGCTGCTTGATCTCGCTGGCCGGCACGTGGCCTTCGATGGCATAGCCGTTGACGAGGCCCGTGTGGCAGGAGCCGAGCGCGTCGGGAATGCCGGACAGCTTGCGGTATT
Source organism: Janthinobacterium sp. TND4EL3 (assembly GCF_900156175.1). Classification (GTDB taxonomy): domain Bacteria; phylum Pseudomonadota; class Gammaproteobacteria; order Burkholderiales; family Burkholderiaceae_D; genus Janthinobacterium. The sequence goes on along the minus strand of NZ_FTMV01000017.1, from coordinate 114,683 downwards.
GCGCCGGCATCTCGACATTTTTGGCGCGCACCGTAAAGCCGTTCGCTTCCAGGTGCCTGATCCATTCGGAACAGCAGCCGCACGAAGCGCTCTTGTAGACTTCGATGACAGGCAAGGCCGCCACGGCGAACGTGGGCAGGCCCAGCGTGGCGGCGAAGGCGCCACGCAGCAAGAAATGTTTGATCATGGTGTTGTTTTCAAATAAGTAAGATAATCGTGGCCACCCGGGTGGCCCGCTCCGGGTTTGCGCGCGCGCAAACGTGCCGGCATTGCTGCCGGCGCTTAAGCGGAAAGCGGTCGCGGAGGCCGGCGCAAGCCGTCGGGGATGAATCCCGGCAGCAAGGCGGCGACGGAGGAGGCGGCATGTGCCGCGCCATTGACGGCGGAGGCAGGCAGGGCGCAGGACGGCGGCATCAGCGCGCCCAGGCAAAACGCGGAACAGGCGGCGCAGGCAGGGTGCTTGGCAGGGGAGGTCTTGGCGTCACCGGGCGCGCTGGCGCCGTCCGGCGCGGCTGACGGCGCCGCATGGTGCTGCTGGCAGGCCGTTGCCGATGCATGCGCCGGGGTGAACGGCGTGCACGCCCGGGCAACGGTCGCAGCGGCCGCTTGCAGCGGCACCGCTGCCATCAGCAGCAGGATCAGCCATGTTTTGAAGAGTTTCAGCATCGCTGGAAAGTATAGCATAGGGGCAATTGCCGTCAGGAACCGTCCGCTAGCGCGAGGCGGCCGCCAGCGTCTTCGACACGTACATGGCCCGGTCCGCATGACGCAGCAGTTGCTGCATGGTATCGCCGTCTTCCGGATAGTGGGCCACGCCGATGCTGACGGCGATCTGCAATTGCCGACCGTTACCGAGGTGTAGCGGTGCTGCCAGGGCCGCGTGGATCTTGTGCTCGATCAGCCTGACGTCCGCCGGCGTGGCGTTGCTTTCCAGAAGCACGACGAATTCATCGCCGCCCATCCTGGCCAGGGTATCTGTTTCCCGCATGCACTCCCGCAGGCGGTCCGCCACTGTCTGCAGCAGCAGGTCGCCGCAGGCGTGGCCATGGACGTCGTTGACCAGCTTGAAGTTGTCGAGGTCCAGGAATAGCAGCGACAGCCGGCCTTCCTGGCGGTGCGCGCGCGCGAAGGCCGTGTGCAGGCGGTCGTGGAACAGGCGGCGGTTCGGCAAACGGGTCAGCTCATCGTGCATGGCCATGAACTGCATCTGCGTCTGCAATTGCCGGCGTTCGATGGCGGTGGCCAGTTGTTTGGCGATAAATTGCAGCAAATCCTGGTCTTGTTCCGTGCCAACGACGGCATCCGGGTCGCCTTGCAAGGCCAGCACGCCGATGCTGCCGCTGGAGCAGTACAGCGGCACGGCCAGCCAGCAGGCGGACAGGGCGCCTGCCGCCGCTTGCAGCGCGGGCGGCAAACCGGCCAGCTGCCCCGCCTGCAGCAGCAACGGGCGGCCGCTGCGCAGCACTTCGTCGCATAGGAGGCTGGCCAGCGGCGACGCTGGCTGTGGCGCGCTGTCGTCGGCATGGCAGGTGATGGCAGGTTGCGCGCCGTGTTCGTCGTGCAGCAGCAAGGTCAGGCTGCGTGCTGGCAAGTGTTCGCCGATGATGTGCTGGATGCGGTGCAGCAGGGCGGGCAAGTCTTGCGTCGCCTGCATGGCCTCGGAAATGGCGTACAAGGCGGCCTGCTTCGCCTGCGCCTGTTTCAGCAAGGTAATATCGCGCGCTACCGCCACGCGCAACTGGTCAGCCACGGACCAGCGGGCCGACCACATGATGTGGGCCAGGCTGCCATCCTTGCGCAGGTAACGGTTTTCAAAGTGCGTCTGCGCATGGCCGTCCATGATGGCCCGCGCGGCCGCCACGGTGCGGGCGCGGTCGGCGGGGGCGACCATGTCCAGCATGCGCTTGCCGATCATTTCCTGCTGCGTATAGCCGAAAATGCGTTCGCAAGCCGCACTGACGAAGACGAAGCGGCCATCCACGTCGACCATGCACACGGCGTCGAGCAGTAAGTCGGTGAAGCTGGCCAGCGGCGCGTTCATGATCTTGTGTCCCATAGACACGCATTTTAATGGACATTCCTGGCAGCTACTCAACTTGTTCTGCTGCAATAGCCGGCAGCGATGAAAATGTTTCATTTCTTCGACGCTCATGCTTTGCGATTTCTTGCCGTTAAAACAGTATTGCCATGCAAATCGCTTGTCAGGCCATCCGATCCGGGGCCGGAGCAGGATTGGCAGGCGAAAACTTATTAAAAAATCAAAATGAGCTGTATGTTATCCATTTATCTGTCCCCGTTTGACAAGGCCATATCACCATGATTTCCGTCTCCCCGATCCCGAGCTGGAATCCGACCCCGTCCCGTGTGCAAGGCGCTGCGGCGAGCCGGGCGGATGCGCCGGCCGTGCCGTCGTCCACGCCGTCGACCATTGTTGCCTTTGGCGCGGAGGGCGGGGAACAGCCCGCCATCTCCTACCTGTTGCCGTCGCCGAAAGTGTGGGAAAGCCCGTCGCACGACGCCGTCAGCGAGCTGATGGCGAAGAATTTCGCGCCGTACTATTCATATGGCGGGCGCTTCGGAGGACTGGGCGCAGCCATGCTGGACCAGCTCAAGGGCGGCGTGCGCAATATTTCGCAAGCGCTGCAGCAGCCGCCGCCGCGCACGCAACCGGGTCCGTATGCCGAGGCTGCCGGCATTGCGCCGGCCAGCCTGCACGGCAATGGCGAAGACAAGGTCAGCCTCAGCATCACCACGAAGAGCGGCGTCGAGGTCAAGCTGTCGCTCGACAGCCAGGATGACGGCCTGGCCGTGCGCATGACCACCAGCGGCGAACTCAGCGATGCAGAGGTGAAGGCCCTGGGCGACCTGTCCGTAGCGTTCCAGGAGGCCATCGACGGCATGGCGCAGGGCACGCCGAAGGTCAAACTGGCCGGCCTGATGCAGTTCGACCAGGAAGTGCTGACGTCGGTGAACCTGCACGCGGAAGTGCTGGTGCGTGGCGAGCAGAAAAGCACGCAAACCCTGGATTTCCAGGCCGACAGCACGCAACGCAAGGTCAGCTTCACGGGCGTGGCCGGCTCGCTGGACGTGAAAGTCGACGCCAGCCAGCTGCACGCGCTGGGCAGCAAGGAGCGGCAGGCGAAAGCCCTGGCCAACTATACGAAGCAGATCGACCAGGCAGCCTCGCGCGGCCATGGCGACGCCGGGCTGATGGCCATGTTCAAGGATACGTTGACGGCCTTGCACAGCAATGTGCCCGTGCCGCCAGCCAATACCGGCTTGCCGGAAGACAGCAAGTGGCGGCTGGTCGCCGAAGACCGGGCCATGCTGACGGGCTTGTCCGACTTCAGTGCGTCCGTGTCGCAAACGGTGAAGTTCAGCAATCCCATGCGTGCATCGGAAAGGGATGGCTTCCATTACGAGCTGTCGCAAAAGACCAGCGTGAGCGGCACCAGCCACGATGACCGCTCGCTGCGCCAGCAGCAGCAATCGAAGCTGAGCGCCAGTTTCCACCAGTCGCTGGTGCCCGGCGTGCCCCTGCGGCTGACCGACATGGTGGAGTCGCAAAACTACACGTATCACCAGATCGAGGATACGGCCAGCAGCGATGCGCAAATGGCTTACAAGGATGGCAAACTGGTCAAGGCCAGCCTGCGGCAGGAAGCGAGCCAGTCGACGCACATCATGAAGTATGTGCTGGCCAAGGTGGAATCGGACGTCACCACGCCGACCAGCCATACGCTGATGCGCGACCTCGTCGCCGAGCTGGGGCCGTACAAGACGGGCGAGCTGGGCATGACGCCCGAGAAAAAGGCGGAGCAGCGCCAGCAGTTGCTGCAGACGCTGGGCGACGAGGTGCTGCTGCAATCGTATCCGGGCCAGACCATCAGCCTGTGGCAAGCCGACGTGCTGCCCGAGGAGGGCGGGGCCGCCGCCGCGTAGACACGGCCGCGCCGCATGCAAAAAGCCCGTCTGCGAAGACGGGCTTTTTGTTTGTTTTTACTTGTTTATTGCTTATTTCGGCGCAAGCAGCCTATGCTCCGGCCTTGCTTTGCTTGATCCAGTAGCCGATGCCCAGCGCACACAGCCACACGGGAATCAGGTAGACGGAGATGCGCAGGCCAGGCGTCAGGTACATGATCACGAGGATGCCGGCCAGGAAGACCAGGCACAGGTAGTTGGTGAGCGGGTAGCCCAGGCTCTGGAACAGCGTGGTCTTGCCCTCGGCCTTCTTCTGCGCGCGGAAGCGCAAATGGATCCAGCTGATCATGGCCCAGTTGATGATCAGCGCCGAGACGACGAGGCCCATCAGCACCTCGAACGCTTCGCCCGGCATGAAGTAATTGACCACCACGCAGGCGCCCGTGGCCAGTGCGGACACGCCCAGGGCCACGAGCGGCACGCCGCGGCGGTTCAGCTGCAGCAGCGCGCGCGGCGCATTGCCCTGCTTGGCCAGGCCAAACAGCATGCGCGTGTTGCAGTACACGCCGCTGTTGTAGACGGACAGTGCGGCCGTCAGCACCACCACGTTCAGGGCCGTGGCCACCAGGTTGCTGTCGAGCGCATGGAAGATCAGGACGAACGGGCTGCCGCCGGTGACGACGTTTTGCCACGGGTACAGCGACAGCAGAATGCCCAGCGCGCCGATGTAAAAGATCAGGATGCGGTAGATGGCCTGGTTGGTGGCGCGCGGAATCGTCGTGCTCGGGTCATCCGCCTCGGCTGCCGTGATGCCCACCAGTTCCAGGCCGCCGAACGAGAACATGATGACGGCCATGGCCATCACCAGGCCCTGCCAGCCGTTCGGGAAGAAGCCGCCGTGCTGCCACAGGTTGGCGATGGACGCCTGCGGCCCCGCGTCGCCGGAAGCGAGCAGGTAGGCGCCGAAGACGATCATGCCGATGATGGCGACCACCTTGATGATGGCGAACCAGAACTCCATTTCGCCGAACGCCTTGACATTGAGCAAGCTGATGGCGTTAATCACGCAAAAGAAGATCAGCGCCGAGACCCAGGTGGGCACGCCGGGCCACCAGTACTGCACGTAGATGCCGACGGCCGTCAGTTCGGCCATGCTGACGAGCACGTACAGCACCCAGTAGTTCCAGCCCGACAAAAAGCCGGGCAGGTGGCCGCAGTATTTGTCGGCAAAGTAGCTGAAGGAACCGGCCACCGGTTCGTCGACCACCATCTCGCCCAGTTGGCGCATGATCAGGAAGGCGATGACGCCGGCGATGCCATAGCCGAGCAGCACGGAAGGGCCGGCCATCTTGATGGTTTGCGCGATGCCCAGAAACAGGCCGGTGCCGATGGCGCCGCCCAGGGCGATGAGCTGGATGTGGCGGCTTTTCAGGCCGCGCTTGAGCTCTTGTGGTTCGGTATTCCCGACTGCCGTCATATGTTTTATCCTGTTTTTACGGGGCTGAGGTCGCTGATTCTAAAGCATGAATGGGCAAATCAGGAGCGAAATGCATGTTGCACTGCGCAGGCGCAGGAAAAGCCCCGCAACTTCGCCGAACGGCGCGCAAAACCGCCGCCGTGCGCGATGGCGGCACGGTATCATGATGGCCCATTTCAAGGAGTGTGTATGAATCTTGCGCAGCGCAGCCGTTTGCAGGGCATCAGCCTGGGCTTTTTGGCCGGCTATGTCGATACCCTGGGTTTTGTCGCCCTGTTTGGCCTGTTCACGGCCCACGTGACGGGCAACTTCGTGCTGATCGGCGCGGCGCTGGCCAACGCCACGCATGCCTCGATCGCCCTCAAGCTGCTGGCGTTCCCCGCGTTCATCCTGGGCGTGGCGGCGGCGCGGCTGCTGACGGTGGCGGCCGAACGGCGCGGCGGCCCGGCGCTGCGCCTGGCCTTGCTGCTGGAACTGGCGCTGCTGCTCGGCTTCATGGTCCTGGGCGTGCTGTCCGAACCGCTGGGGCCGGAGCCGGGCGCGCTGGCCATGACGGCCGGCCTGTTCGGCGCGGCGGCCATGGGTGCGCACAGCGCCACCAGCCGGCTGCTGCTGGCCCATTTGGCGCCCACGTCGATGATGACGGGCAACGTCACGCAAATCGTCATCGACACGGTCGACGTGCTGCGCGGCGCGGCCGACGGCGCCACGCGCGAACGCTGCGTCAAGTTCTTCTGGCCCCTGCTGGGCTTTGCCGTGGGCGCCATCCTGGCCGCCTTTGCCTACCTGGCCGTGGGGTTCGCCGCGCTGGCCGTGCCACTGGGCATTTTGCTGGTGCTGATCGCGCTGGAACCGGCGCGCCTTGCGCCCTGAGTCCTAGGCCTGGCGCGCCGCCACGACGGCCGGTTCGTACACGGCCAGGAATTCGGGCGGCAAACGGCGCGCGCGGCCGCTGCCCAATTCGATGCAGATCAAGTCCCAGCGTCCGCGCACGACGGTGGCGCCGTCGCTGTCGCGCACCAGCTGGAAGCGCCGCTCCATGCTGGACCGGCCATCGCTGGCGCACAGCCAGGTGGCCAGGGTCAGCGCTTCGCCTGCCCGCGTCGGCAGCAGGTAGTCGTACTCGCCGCGGCGGATCGCCATGGCACGGTCCAGGCGCCGGTAATCGTCGAGGTCCAGCCCCAGGGTAGCCGAGTGGTGCCAGGCGATGTGCTCGCACCAGCGCACGTAGACGGCGTTGTTCGTATGCTGCAAGCCGTCGATGTCGCCGGGTTCCGGCGTGACGGGCAGGGTGTGGGCGTGCGGATAATCCCAGTTCAAGTGCGCTCCTTTCGATGCGATGGCGGCTGATTGTACGTGCTCGCGGCGTTTGCTGTCTGCGGCGCACGTCTGGAAAAACACTGTTTTTCTGCTTGATGTATGATGCATCATATTTTCACGAGATCAAGAACACGCATGCATCAGCAATTGGACACTCTGCAGCACGTCAACCTGGGCAAGTCCGTGTATGCGATGCTGCGCGACGCGCTGGCGGCCGGGCGCTTCCAGCCGAACGACCGCCTGCGCATCCGCGAGCTGGCGCTGCAGCTCGGTACCAGCGTCACGCCCGTGCGCGACGCCATGCTGCAGTTGGTGCAGGAAGAGGCGCTGGTGCTGCGCTCGCCGCGCGACTTCCGCGTGCCCGTGCTGAGCGTGGCGCGCTACCTGGAAATCCGCGCGCTGCGCCTGGAACTGGAAGGCCTGGGCGCGTTCGAGGCGGCGCAGCGCATCGACGACGCCACGCTGGCCGACCTGGAACGCCTGCTGCAGGCGAACGAAGAGGCCATTGCGCGGCACGACCTGCCGGCGGCCCTGCAATGCAACCAGGCGTTCCACCTGGGACTGGCGCAGGCGGCCGGCATGCCGACGTTAAAGCGCTTCGTCGACCACCTGTGGATGCAGACGGCGCCCCTGATCGCCGCCGGCTACGCCAGCTTTTCGCCCGACATGCGGGTCGGCCACCACCACGCCATCATCAGCGCGCTGCGCCAGCGCGACGGGGCGGCCGCGCGGCGCGCCATCGAACAGGACATCCTCGACGGCGGCACGCAGATGCTCGCGTATGTGATGCGCCAGGAGCGCATCCACGCCGGCGCAACCGAACAAGACAAGGAAGCACATGACGCACATCCAGCACAAGACTGAACGGAACATGGAACAGAAAACCGCCATCGTCACGGGCGCCAGCCGTGGCATCGGCCACGCCGTGGCCGAGCGCTTCCGCAGCCTGGGCTGGCGCGTGATCACCGTCTCGCGCAGCCCGATACCGGGCGGCTGCCCGCGCAGCCAGGAGCACAACACGCACTTTTGCATGGATCTGTCGGACCTGAGCCAGATCGGGCAGATGGTCGACACCCTGCGCCCCATGCTGGGCGACGCCAAACTGCATGCGCTGGTCAACAATGCGGGCGTGTCGCCGAAGGGGCCGGGCGGTTCGCGCGTCAATTCGCTGACGACCGACATGCAGACGTGGCAGGAAATGTACAACACGAATTTCTTTGCGCCGCTGGCGCTCACGCGCGGGTTTGCGCAGGAATTGTCGAATGCGCACGGCTCGGTGGTGAACCTGTGCTCGATCGCCGGCTACCGCGTGCACCCGTTTGCCGGTTCCGCCTACGCCAGTTCGAAGGCGGCGCTGGCGTCCTTGACGCGCGAAATGGCCAACGACATGGCGCCGCTGAACGTGCGCGTCAATGCGATTGCGCCGGGCGAGATCGACACGGCGATCCTGTCGCCGGGCACTTCGCACATCGTCGACACGCAAATCCCCCTGCGCCGCCTGGGCACGACGGCCGAAGTGGCGGATCTGGTGGAATTTTTATGCAGCGAGCGCGCCTCGTACATCACGGGCGCCGAGATTCCCATCGACGGCGGCCAGCGCATCTGATCAACTTCAATACACGACACTGGGAGACATCAACATGACCCTGCATATCGGCATCGTCGGCTGTTCCGCCGAAGGCGCGGCCCTGTGCTACCGCACGATCTGCGAAGAGGGCGCGCATGCGCTGGGAGCGTATGCACATCCGGAAGTGACGCTGCACACGCCGTCGCTGGCGCGCTATGTGGAATGCCTGAACGGGGGCGACCTGGCCGGCGTGGCCGAGCTGATGCTGGCGTCGGCGCACAAGCTGGCCGGGGCCGGCGCCGACTTCCTGATCTGTCCCGACAACACCATCCACCAGGCGTTCGGGCTGGTGGCGCCCCGTTCGCCGCTGCCCTGGCTGCATATCGCGGACGTGGTGGCCAGCGAGGCGGCCGCGCGCGGCTACCGGCGCGTGGGCTTGACGGGCACGCGCTGGCTGGTCGACAGCGCCGTGTATCCGGACAGGCTGGCCGCGCGCGGCATCGATTGCGTGCGGCCCGGCGAGGACGAACGCAGCGAAATCAACCGCATCATCATGGAAGAACTGGTGCCGGGGGTGGTCAAGGCGGACAGCGTGGCGCGCTTCCAGGCCGTCATCGCCGGCTTGCGCGAGCAAGGCTGCGACGCCGTCATCCTCGGCTGCACGGAAATCCCCTTGATCATCGGCGACGCCAATTCGCCGCTGCCGACGTTGGACTCCACGCGCCTGCTGGCGCGCGCCGCCCTGCGCCGGGCGGTGGAAACCTAGCGTTCCAGCTGCGCCTGCAGCGCGGCCACCACGAGCGCGTGGTCGTCCGCCTGCGCCAGGCCGGACACGGTGACGGTGCCGACCAGCCCCACGCCGCGTACCAGCAGGGGGAAGGCGCCGCCGTGGCCCGCGTATTCGACGTCATCGAGGTATTTCACGTCTTCGAAGGTGCTGCCGCGGCTCTTGTGCGAGATGCCCATGTAATACGAGCTGCGGCAGAAGCGCTGCACCGTGTTGTTCTTGCGGCGTATCCAGTCCGCCTGGTCCGCCGTGGCGCCCGTCATGGCGTGATGGAACAGGACCTGGCCGTTGCGCGTGATATTGACGGTGACGGCCTTGCCCCGCTTGCGCACCTCTTCCACGATCCACAGGCCCACGGCCAGCGCGGCGTCGTTGTCGAAGCGCTCGAATTGCAGGGTTTCTTCCTGCTGCGCCAGGGTATGCAGCAAATCCGCGTAATGATCCATCGTCGATGAGTGTAAGTGGCTGGAAGCGCTACTGTAGCGCACCAGGGACCAGCCGCGCGCGCTTTTTCCGCGCCGGGCCTACAATAGGCGCCATGAACCTGTCCCTGTTTGCCGATGAAGACCAGGCCCCGGCCGGGCCCGCGCCGCTGGTGCCGGGGTCGTCCGCGTCGGTCCTGCTGCGCGCTTTTGCGCTGCCGTATCTGCCCGAGCTGCTGCCGGCGCTCGACGCCATCGTGCTGGCAGCGCCCCTGCGCCACATGGCCACGCCGGGCGGCTTGCGCATGTCGGTCGCCATGAGCAATTGCGGCGCCCTCGGCTGGGTCACGGATGGACGCGGCTACCGCTATGCGCGGCGCGATCCGGCCAGCGGCCTTCCCTGGCCGCCGATGCCGCCCGTGTTCCTGCATCTGGCGCGGGAGGCGGCGCTGGCGGCAGGCTACGCGGACTTTAACCCCGACGCCTGCCTCGTCAACCGCTATGCGCCCGGCGCGCGCATGGCCCTGCACCAGGACCGCGACGAGTGCGATTTCACGGCGCCCATCGTCTCCGTGTCGCTCGGTTTGCCGGCCACCTTTTTGTTCGGCGGCGCCGAGCGGGCCGACAAGGCCGTCCGCATCCCCCTGCTGCATGGCGACGTGGTGGTGTGGGGCGGCGCCGACCGCCTGCGCTTTCACGGCGTGGCGCCCCTGAAGGAGGGCGAACACGCGCTGCTGGGGGCGCAGCGCATCAATCTGACGTTCCGCAAGGCCAGCTGACCTGTCGGGAATGCCTGTTAATGCAATACACTTGCAAATAAGGCCGTTTTTCTCCATGATATGCAACTTGTTTGCATATGGAGCCATGACCATGAAGCGCGATTCCCATTCTTCGCCCCTGCCCGACGTGGCGGCCGGTCCCCACCTGGGCCACCCCTTGCCATTGGAATGGGTGGGCATGCAGGGCATCGCCTTGCCCTTGTGGCTGGAGGAGGGCGGGCAGTCGCAGCAAGTCCACGCCTGGGCCGACGTGCAAGTCGATCTGCCCGATCCGGCAGTCAAGGGCATCCACATGTCGCGCCTGTACCTGCTGCTCGACGCGTTTGCGGCCGCCCAGCCGCTCGAAGCGGGCGCCCTGGCCGCCGTGTTGCGGCGCATGGTGGACAGCCACGCCGATTGCGCCAGCACGCAGGCGCGCATGGCGCTGGCGTTTCCCGTGCTGCGGCGCCAGGCGGCGCTGCTGACGGCGGGGCTGTCGGGCTGGAAATCGTATCCCGTGCGCTTGCAGGCCAGTGTTGCTCCGCAGGGCTTTGCCCTGTCCCTGACGGTGGAGGTCGGCTATTCCTCGACTTGCCCGTGTTCGGCGGCGCTGGCCCGGCAACTGCTGGCCGACGCCTTTGGGGCCCAGTTCGGCGCCGGCGGCATCGACGGCGCCGCCGCTGGCGCCTGGCTGCAGGAACACGCGAGCCTGGCCACGCCGCACAGCCAGCGCAGCACGGCCACGGTGACCGTGCAGCTGGCGCAGGATGCCGAACTGGACCTGTTTCCCCTGATCGAACTGGTGGAGGCGGCGCTGGCGACGCCCCTGCAGACGGCCGTGAAACGGGCCGACGAACAGGCGTTCGCGCGCTTGAATGGTGCTAACCTGATGTACGTGGAGGATGCGGCCCGCCGCGTGCAGGCGGCGCTGGCGCCACATTATGCGCAGTCGAATGTTACTGTACGGCATATGGAAAGCCTGCATCCGCACGACGCCGTGGCGCAGGCGGGCCAGCTTGCCTGAGCTTTTCACTCAACCACCACAACAGAGGAGGACAGCATGCCTGGGAAAACCACGCGGGAGCCTGGCGAAGACCGCCTGGACGAGGAGCTGGCGCGCGAGCGGCGCGAACATGCGCTGATCGACGAGGAAAAGCTGGGCATGGACGAGCTGGAGGAGGAGCGGCTGCGGCGAGAACTGGAAGCGGGCGACGAGACAGCGGCACCCAAAAAATAATATTTCCATATGGAAACATTGCTGGCATCGGGCGGCGCTCGCCGGTACAATTTCGCTTTGTCCTGCCATCGTCCCAGTATCAGGAGGCCCATGAAGTATAGCGTTGCTTTATTACAATTTGCGTTCGGCATGTCAGGCATGGCCCTGGCCGCCTCGCCCGTCCATGCCGCCACCATCTGCACCGCCATGGCCGACGCCAAAGCGGGCACGGTCCTGCTGCAGGAAGGCAATTGCATCGACCGCGTCACCCCCGCCTCGACCTTCAAGATTGCCCTCAGCCTGATGGGCTACGATGCCGGCTTCCTCAAGGACGAGCACAAGCCCAGGCTGCCGTACCGCCAGGGTTTTGTGGACTGGGGTGGCGAAGCGTGGCGCCAGGATACGGACCCGGCGCGCTGGATGCAGTACTCCGTCGTCTGGTATTCGCAGCAGATCGCGCAGGCGCTGGGCGCCGAGCGTTTTCAAAAATACACCAAGGCTTTGCGCTACGGCAATGCGGATGTGTCGGGCGACCCCGGCAAGGACAATAGCCTGGAGCGCTCGTGGATCAGTTCTTCGCTGAAGATTTCGCCGCTGGAGCAGCTGGGTTTCCTGCGCAAGCTGGTCAACGATCAATTGCCTGTGAGCAAGCAGGCGATGGAGCAGACGCGGCGCCTGACGCGCCTGGCGGACGTGGACGGCTGGCAAGTGCACGGCAAGACGGGCGCCGCCTTCCCGCGCAAGGCCGATGGCAGCTGGGATGAAGCGCGCGGTTATGGCTGGTTTGTCGGCTGGGCCAGCAAGGGCGAGCGCACGATCGTCTTTGCGCGCCTGGTGCAGGACGAGCAAAAGGGCGCTCAATCGGCCGGCTTGCGCACGCGCGAGGCCATGCTGAAGGAATTGCCGTCTCTGCTGGAGCAGGCGCAGAAGTGACGCAGCGTGCCGTCACGGCCACCTTCATCGCCAGCGACGGCGCGTATCTGGAAGCCGTCATCGAGGTGGATGGCCAGCGCCTGCACGTGATGGATGAGTTCGGTGGTGCCCAGATGGCCGCCGGCACGCGTTTCCAGGCCGAACTGTGGCCCGTGGCCAGCGAGAGCGATGACTGGGACGCCATCTTCCGCGCCAATCCCGGCCGCGAAAAGCGCTTGCTGCGCCTCGATGGCTGGCGCTACCTGGCGCTGGGGCAGGTGATCAGCGTCGATCCCGTCGTCTGCGACTGCGGCCTGCTGCAGGTGGAAGACGCTTTTCATACGCGCGACGAGCGCTGCGTGGGCGCCCATGTCGGCGTCACGCTGGCGCGGCTCGACGCCTGCAGCGCCTAGCCTTGCAGCAGGAGGCCGTGCACGAATTGATAACCTAGCCTGACGCCGACGCACAATATGGCAAAGGCGACTGCGGCGAGCAGGATGGCGTGGTATTGCTGGCGTTCTGACAAGGGCGGCATGGCATTTCACACTGTGATGGCGGGACTGCATGCGTGACAGCATACGCGATTGTTTCTTTGGAGACAATAATATGGGTTTCCCCGAGGAACTACGTTACTAATTTCCAGCCAGCCACATTGCCCGCCCTATATACTTGCTGAAACGGATCATCCGGCATCAGACAAGGTTAGAAGCATGGCATCAGGCATGGAGCAGTTTCAGGAAAAGGCAAGGCAGGCATTCATACGGGGGCGCGCGCAGGCGGTGCGCGTGGCGGGCGTGGCGTGGACCAGGGCCGTGGCGCTGTACCGGCGCGGTCACGCGCATCTGATGACCTTGCCGCCCGTGCGGCGCGCGCTGGTGCTGGGCCTGTGGTCGTTGCTGGCCTTGCTGGCGCTGATAACAGCCTACATGCTGCTGCTGATTCCCCTGACGCCCAGCATCCACGACCTGCGCCAGGCGCGCGCGGCCGCTCCGAGCACCATGGTCAGCGCCGACGGCAAGGAGCTGGCCCGTTTCGACCAGGGCTTGCAGGAGCGCGTTACCTTGCAGCAAATCTCGCCGAACGTGATCAGCGCCTTGATCTCGACGGAAGACCATCGCTTCTACGAGCACCACGGTGTCGATTTCACCCGCACGGCCGGCGCCATTTTGCATACGGCAGGGGGCAACCCGCAAGGCGGTTCCACCATCACGCAGCAACTGGCGCGCAATATGTTCCCCGAGGAAATCGGCCGTTCGCGCAACCTGAACCGCAAGCTCAAGGAACTCATCACCGCCCTGAAAATCGAGGCCACCTACAGCAAGACGGAAATCCTCGAAGCGTATTTAAACACGGTGCCTTTCCTGTACAACACCTACGGCATCGAAATGGCGGCCCGCACGTATTTCGACAAGCCCGCTTCGCGCCTCGATATCCTCGAAAGCGCCACCCTGGTCGGCATGCTCAAGGGCACGAATTACTACAATCCCGTCGGCAATCCCGAACGTTCCTTGCAGCGGCGCAATGTGGTGCTGGGCCAGATGCGCAAGCATGACGTCATCGACGAGGCGCGCTACAAGCAGTTGATCAAGCGGCCGCTGCGCCTGCATTTCGAGCGCCAGAGCGAACGGGCGCAGTCGGACAGCCATTTCACGGCCTATGTGCGCAAGTGGCTGATCGACTGGGCCGACGAAAACGATTACAACCTGGAACTGGACGGCCTGGTGGTGCACACCACGCTGGACCATGACTTGCAGCAGGCGGCCGAGCGCGCCGTCGAGCGCCAGGCCAACGCCTTGCAGGCGATTGCCGACGTGGAGTGGAGCCGCGCCGGCGTGCCGTCGTCCACCTCGACGGGCATGTATGCGGGCATGCAGGCTGGCAGCGTGGCCTTCGATTATTTCTGGAAATCGCATCCGGCCCTGCTCGACGCCTTCGTGCGCGAGTCGGGCGACTACCGCAAGCTGACGGCGGCCGGCGGCACGCCGGACGAGGCGCTGGCGCAGCTGAAGGGCGACCGCGCCTTCATCGCGGCCCTGCGCAAGTCGAAGACGCGGCTGGAAGCGGGCTTTGCAGCCATGGACCCGGCCACGGGCGCCGTGCGCGCCTGGGTGGGCAGCCGCGACTTTGCGCGCGAACAGTTCGATCACGTTTCGCAGGCGGCGCGCCAGCCCGGTTCCACCTTCAAGCCCATCGTGTATGGCGCGGCGCTGGAAAAGGGCCTCAGTCCCGACCACGTCTACCGCGATGCCGTGATGGATATCAAGGCGGCCGACGGCACCAAATGGCGGCCGACGGACATGAGCGGCACGACGGGGCGCGACATGACCATGCGCGACGGCCTCGTGTACTCGAAAAACACGATCACGGCGCAGGTGATGCAGGACGTGGGCTTGCCGCCGATCATCAAACTGGCGCGCGCGCTCGGCATCCGCGACAGCAAGCTGGAAAAAGTGCCGTCCCTGGCGCTGGGCACCAGCCCCGTCACCTTGCTGGAAATGGTCAACGCCTACGCCAGCATCGCGGCCCAGGGCGAAGCGCGCCTGCCCTTCGTCGTCACGCACATCACTGACCGCGAAGGCAAGACCATCGCCCGTTTCGGCGAAGACAAGCCCAAGCGCGCCATGCAGGCGGTATCGGCGGCCACCCTGACGGACATGATGCGCGGCGTCATCGACCGCGGCACGGGCACGGCCATCCGCAGCCGCTTCGGCATCCGCTCCGACGTGGCCGGCAAGAGCGGCACGACGCAAAACAATGCGGACGGCTGGTTTATTCTGATGCACCCGGAACTGGTCGGCGGCGCCTGGGTCGGTTTCAACGACGCGCGCGTCACCATGCGCAGCAATTACTGGGGCCAGGGCGGCCACAACGCCGTGCTGCTGGTGGGCGACTTCTTCAAGACGGCGCTCGACACGGGCAAGATCGCGCGCGACGCCATCTTCCCCGGTGGCAAGCCACCGCCGCCGCTGCGCCACGTGGAACCCGTCGAAGCGCCGCAGGACGAACCGGTGGAAGAGCCGGGCGACTTGCTGCAGGAAGGCGCGCCGCCCGCGCCGCTGGCCGTGCCGGCGGAAGAGGGCGGACAGGACGCACATGGCAAGGCCGTGCCGGAACCGGCTCCCGCGCCTGTCCCGGCGCCGCAGCCAATGCCGCAAGGCTAGCGGCCACGTGGTTATTTGATACAGGACAATGATGTCACCCAAGCCCACCTTGCGCCTGATACTGGGCGACCAGCTCAATGCCCGCCACCGCTGGTTTCGCCAAGTCGATGACGCGACCATCTACGTCTTGATGGAAGTGCGCCAGGAAACGGATTACGTGCTGCATCACGCGCAGAAAATCCTGGCCATCTTCGCGGCCATGCGCGACTTTGCGCGCCAGTTGCGCGCGGATGGCCACACCGTGCATTACATCGCCATCGGCGACGCGGCCAGCACGCGCTCGATACCGGACAATATCGAAGCGCTGCTGCTCCAGTATGACGCCGGCGCCGTCGAGTACCAGGCGCCCGACGAATGGCGCCTCGACCAGCAGCTGTACGAGGCCGGGCGGCGCTCGCGCATCGCCTGGCTGATGGTCGACAGCGAGCATTTCTATACGGCCCGCCACGAGGCGGCCGATATTTTTTCCGGGCGCAAGCAATGGCTGATGGAGTTTTTCTACCGCCAGATGCGCAGCACGCACCAGGTGCTGATGGAAGACGCGAAAAACCCCGTCGGCGGCCAGTGGAACTTCGACCACGATAACCGCAAGCCCTGGCGCGGCACGCCCGCCGAGCCGCAAGACCCGCGCACCGTGCATGACCATACCCGTCTATGGGAAAGCATCGTCGCCGCCGGCGTGAAGAGCTTCGGCGCGCCCCGTGCGGACCGGCTGGCCTGGGCGCTGAACCGGGCTGAGGCGCTGCAGCAGCTCGATGCCTTCATCGTGCATGCCTTGCCGCATTTTGGCGATTTCCAGGATGCCATGAGCAGCAAGGCCTGGCGCCTGTTCCATTCGCTGCTGTCGTTCGCGCTGAACGTGAAAATGCTCGACCCGCGCGAAGTTGTCGGCAGGGCGCAGGCCGCCTACCACGCCGGCCATGCGCCGCTGGCGGCGGTGGAAGGCTTCATCCGCCAGATACTGGGCTGGCGCGAATATGTGCGCGGCGTGTACTGGGCGCAGATGCCCGGCTATGCCGAGAAGAACTTCTTTGGCCATGCGCGTGCGCTGCCCTCCTGGTTCTGGGACGGCAAGACGAAGATGCGTTGTTTGTCGCAGGCGATCACGCAGTCGCTGGAGCAGGCCCATGCGCACCACATCCAGCGCCTGATGCTGATCGGCAACTTCGCCTTATTGGCCGGCCTCGACCCGGCCGAAGTGCATGGCTGGTACCTGGGCGTGTATATCGATGCCTTCGAATGGGTGGAACTGCCCAATACCGTCGGCATGAGCCAGTTCGCCGACGGCGGCCTGCTGGCCACCAAGCCCTACGTTTCCAGCGCCGCGTATATCGACCGCATGGGCGATTATTGCAAGGGATGTCATTACGACAAGAATGCGCGCATCGGCGAGAACGCCTGTCCGTTCAATGCGCTGTACTGGGATTTCTTTCACCGCAATGCGGCCACGCTGGAGCGCAATCCCCGCATCGGCATGGCGTATCGCCAGCTGGAAAAGATGGACGAGGAAACAATCGCCGCTTTCCGGCAACAGGCGGTCACGATGCTGGCCAGGCTCGATGCATTGTAGCGCAGCGCGGCATGGCCCCCGCCGTCCGCAAGGTGGCACCGTATCTGGAAGCACACGGCGCGCAATGTTTCGTGCTGCGCAAAAAAGACCTATGTCCGGGAGGGAGCATGTATCTGAGCTGTATCAAGCACGTTCTCTGGGTTTCTCTCCTTGCTTGCTGCTGTGCTACTCATGCGCAAGAACTGATCGCGGTCGGCTCGCCAACGGGCTATATTGCGCTAGGTCAAGTCGTCAAGAGCTCTTCCCTGGTGGCGCGGGTGACGGTCGTGTCCGCGACGGTGGTGCCGCACGAGGATGCTGCGGATGGGAAACCCTGTGGCATTGTCTACCAGGCAAAAGTCGTGCAGGCATTGAAGGGCAGCCAGGACGGTGATGTGCGGTTTTTCCTGCCTGTGGAGACTTCTCCTCTCCAAGCGGGGTTCAAGTACCTGGTATTCCTGGAGCATCGAAGCGAGCGCCAGGCCAGAGACTTCCTTGCGTCCCTGAACGTGGTCTTGCCTTATGCGGAAAGCAAGCGCTTGACCTGTAAATTTCCAGCGGGATATTACGTTTCCCTGCAGGCGGACCCCCTGGCATTTGATGCAGATGCCGGGAGACAATTTGGTGGTGAGTGGCTGAGCCTGGGAAGAGGCGGGGTGCCATCGGGCCTCTTGCTTTGCGAAGTACCTGTAACCAATAGCGCTAACGTGGAAAGCCGGCACCATCGACGAAAGAAATCCGGCGGCGCGGTGGTCAGCTGGATTGAAATGGCCCGCCTGATCAAAAGGGCCAATAGCGTGTTGAGCTTCTTGCACAGGGGACTCGATGCGTGCAGCCAGTAAGCCGTGCCGCCGCCCGTTCCCGTCTCGGATTTAGGGCGTATTGCGCATCAGCCCCGCCTGCCGCACGAACACTTGCAGCGCGGGCATGGTCTGCTGGTGCAGCCCTTCCAGTTCCGTGCGCAATGTGGGTGTGATGGTCAGGCTGCCGTCGGCCTGGCGGTGCAGGGGCAGGCCCAGCGCCTGTGCCATTTCCACGGTGTAATTCGTAAAATTGCCATACGGCCGTTTGCCATCTACGGCCGGCGTGGGCCAACAGCCTTCGGCCAGATAATCCTCGGCGCTGCCCATGCCCAGCATCTCCAGCGACAGCCATGACTGCTGGCGCAGCAGTTGCAGGTGGCGGGTGGTAAATGTGAACGGCACCTTGCCGTTGGCATAGCTGCCTGGTTTCAGATTTGCCATCTGCACGAAATGGGGCAGCAGCAACGCCGCTTCCATCAGGCGCTGCGCGGCCAGGGGCGCATCCTTGCTGGCAATGGCCTGCATGGCCAGCGCCAGGGTGTCGCCCGGGCCCAGCGGCTGGGCCGGGTTGAGCATCGGCGCGCCGCTTTCCACGGGCGACCAGCCGATCCGGAACTGCCGTAGCAGGGCCAGGTGGTGCACGTTCAGCACCTCGGGTGGCGGCGCGTCGAGGGTGGCCAGGATGCGCCGGCGCACGGCGGCGGGCAGGGTGCCGCCGGCGGCGCGGGCCAAGGTGGGCGGGCACAGCAGGGCACCGGCAAGGCGCAGCAGCCGGCGCCGGAACGGCAGGGCAGCGATCAGCGATGGCATGG
Organism: Janthinobacterium sp. TND4EL3; assembly: GCF_900156175.1. Classification (GTDB taxonomy): domain Bacteria; phylum Pseudomonadota; class Gammaproteobacteria; order Burkholderiales; family Burkholderiaceae_D; genus Janthinobacterium. The sequence goes on along the minus strand of NZ_FTMV01000017.1, from coordinate 95,978 downwards.
CAGCGGGCGCGTCAAGGTTTGGCCGTGTCCTGGCGCTGGAATTCGATGCGGTTTTCCTGGTAGGTCCACTTGGTGTAGGGGCCGAACACGCGCCGGTTTTCCTTGCTGTCGGCATTCGACTGTTCGCGCTTCATGCGCCGCACGAGGGCGGTATCGACGAGCGGCTCGGTCGTGGCGTCGAACACTTCGTGCCGCACGCTCTGCCTGGCGTCGGCGCCGCGCGAAATGATGGTGAGCTTGCGCGAGGCGGGATCGAAGTACAGGCGCATGGCGAAGGTGTTCATATCCTGCAGGTACAGGCCGTCGTCGCGCCACTGGGCATAGAAATAGTCGCCGCAGACGGCCTTCGGTTCGCGTTTCCATTCGCAGGCTAGCAGGATCAGCAAATGATGGTCGTCGAGTTGCTTGATTGAAACACGTGCCTTGGAATAGCCCCAGTTGCTGGGTGGTACGGTCTTCGACGAGAGCAGCTTGTACTCGCCCACGAGCTTGGGCATGGGCGCTTGCGCGAAAGCGCCGGCGCACAGGGTCAAGGCGGCGGCCGCTGCGGCGCCGCGTATCGAGAAAAATGGTGTCATGATGGCCATAAAGAAAAGTTGCCACATTATAGATGGCAACTTGCCAAGATGGCCGCGCGCTTGCGCAGTGCGCCGCCCGTTACTTGAGCTTGCTCAGTTCCGCGATGTCGATCTTTGTTACCTTCTCGCCCACGGCGGCCACCAGCGTCTTGAAGTGGGGCGTCGCTTCATGCGCCGTATGGCCTGCCTTGTCCGTCCACTCTTCCAGCATGATGAAGCGCGTGGGAATCTTGTTGTCGAGGTGCAATTCGTAGCGCAGGCAGGCGCTTTCCGCGCGGCTGGGCGGCACGACGGCTTCCAGGGCGGCGCGCACGGCGTCAATATGTTGCGCTTGTGCATCAATGGTGGCGACGATGATCAGGGTCATGGTGTTCCTTGTAAAGTGGTGGGGCCGGATGCCGCCTGGCGCATCCTGGACGCTCATGGCCGCCATGTCCAGCCTGGCTGCGCCGAAACAGTTTCCGGCGCAGCCGGAAAATCAAGCCGAACAGGCCGGGGAAATTACCCGATTGGCAACGCCGTCGCGTCGCCCGCCCCGAACAGCTGCGCCATCGTCTGGCGCAGCCAGCGGTTTGACGCATCCTGGTGGTAGCGCTCGTGCCAGTGCTGCTTGACTGAAAAGCTGGGCAGGGCCACGGGCAGGGGCAGGATGCGGAACGCTTCGTGGTCCTGCATCTGCAGCGCGTAGCGGTACGGCACTGTGACGATGTACTCCGTTTCGGCGACGATGCGCGACACGCCCAGGAAGCTGGGCAGTTTCAGCACGATGCGCCGCTGCACGCCCGCCGCCGCCAGCACCTTTTCCACGATGGAATGGCCCGTGCCCGAGCTTTTCACTTCGATATGCCCCTCCGCCAGGAATGCTTCCACCGTGATCGTGTCGCGGATGCGCGGGTGGCCGCTGGCCACCAGGCAGACGAAATGCTGGTCGAACAGCTTCTGCTGGTAAAACCCCGATTCCAGGTGCGGCATGAAGCCCACGGCCAGGTCCACTTCGCCGCCCTCCAGCCGTGCCGGCGTGTCGGTGGCGATCTTCGACACGTCCAGCGTGATGCGGGGGCCCGTCTGCTGCAAATGGTTGAGCAGCGTGGGCAGCAGCACGATTTCGCTGATGTCCGTCATGCAGATGGCAAATTCGCGCGTGCTGGCGGCCGGGTCGAACACGGGCTGGTCGGCCAGTGCGTGCTGCCAAGCGGCAATGGCGGCGCGCACGTCCTGCACGGCATTCTGCGCGCGCGGCGTCGGCTCCATGCCTTTCGACGTGCGTGAAAACAGGCGGTCGCCGAAATGCGTGCGCAGCTTGCCCAGGCCGATGCTCACCGTCGATTGCGGCAAGCCCAGGTTTTCCGCCGCGCGCGTCACGTTGCGGCTTTTATAGATCTCGTCAAAGATGAATAGCAATTCGATATCGAAGCGCGACATGAGGATTCCACCATTATTTAAAAACGTGATTGTTGCTATTGTATTCCATCGCTTTACCAAATATTGACCTGTCGGCACACTGCTTGCCATACCAAGAGCACAGCAAACGTGCTGCGCGCAAGCACACAGATCAATTGGAGGAGAGAAATGGAAACTAACCACAAGCCGTCCGTGCTGGTCGTCGGCGGCGGCATCGGCGGCATGGCCGCCGCCCTGTCCCTGTCGCGTCTCGGCATGGCCGTCACCGTGCTGGAACAGGCCTCGACCCTGGGCGAGATCGGCGCCGGCATCCAGCTGGCGCCCAACGCCTTTGCCGCGCTCGACGCACTGGGCGTGGGCGAACGCACGAGGGCCAAGGCCGTGTTCACGGAGCGCCTGGTGATGATGGACGCCGTCGACGCCACCGAAGTGGGTACCTTCGTCGTCGACGCGGCCTTCCGCGAGCGCTTCAGCAATCCCTACGCCGTCATCCACCGGGCCGATATCCACGGCGCCATCCTCGACGCGGTGCGCACCTCGCCATTGATCACGTTTGTGACGTCGTCGCAGGTGACGGACGTGGCGGAAGACGCCGACGGCGTCACCGTCACGGACGCGGCGGGGCGCAGCTTCCGCGCCGATGTGCTGATCGGCTGCGACGGCGTCAAGTCCGTCATCCGCGAGCGCATCGTCGGCGACACGGTGCGCGTCTCCGGCCACGTGGTGTACCGCGCCGTGGTACCGGCCGCCGACATGCCGGCCGACCTGCGCTGGAACGCGCCCGTCGTCTGGGCCGGGCCGAACTGCCACCTCGTGCACTACCCGCTGCGCAGCGGCGAGCAATACAACCTGGTCGTGACCTTCCACAGCCGCGAGCAGGAAGCGTGGAGCGTCACGGACGGCAGCAAGGAAGAAGTGCTGTCCTATTTCGACGGCGTCCACGCGCAGCCGCGCCAGCTGCTGCACAAGCCGACCAGTTGGAAACGCTGGAGCACGGCCGACCGCGACCCCGTCGCCAACTGGAGCACCAAGCGCATGACCTTGCTGGGCGACTCGGCCCACCCGATGCTGCAATACCTGGCGCAGGGCGCCTGCATGGCGCTGGAAGACGCCGTGACCCTGGGCGAAGCCGTGCGCGCCTGCGGCTTCGACATGGCCGCCGCCTTTGCGCTGTATCAACGCTCGCGCATCGCCCGCACGGCGCGTGTCGTGCTGTCGGCGCGCGAAATGGGCCGGCTGTACCACGCCAAGGGCGTCGAACGCCTGGTGCGCAACGATCTGTGGCGCGGCCGCACGCCCGCGCAATTCTATGAGGCGCTGGCCTGGCTGTATGGCTGGACGGCGCAGACCTGCCTGGCCACCACCGAGAAGGACGCAGCATGACCTCCCATCAAACGCCCGAACGCGAGGCTTTATATGCAGCCTTGAGCGGCATGCACCTGTCGCCGCTGTGGCAATCGCTGCACACGCTGGTGCCGCCGCAGCCGACGGCACCGTATGCGGCGGCCCTGTGGCGCTATGCGGACATCGCGCCGCAGCTGGCGCGGGCCGGCGAAGTGATCACGGCCCACGAAGCCGTGCGCCGCGTCCTCGTGCTGGAAAACCCGGCCCTGCCGGGCCGCTCGTCGATCACGCAGTCGCTGTACGCGGGCCTGCAGCTGATCCTGCCCGGCGAAGTGGCGCCATCGCACCGCCACAGCCAGTCCGCGCTGCGATTCGTGATCGAAGGGCAGGGCGCCTACACGACGGTGGCGGGCGAGCGCACCACCATGCATCCCGGCGACTTCATCATCACGCCGTCGTGGACCTGGCATGACCACGGCAACCTGGGCGTGGACGGCGTCAGCGAGCCTGTCGTGTGGCTCGATGGCCTCGATATTCCCATGCTGCGCTATTTCGATTCCGGTTTCGCGGAAAACGACGCGCAGGACAGCCAGGCCGTCACGCGCCCGGAAGGCCAGAGCTTCGCCCGCTACGGCCACAACATGGCGCCCGTAAAACCCCTGCACGCGGGCGCCACCTCGCCCATCTTCAACTATCCGTATGCCCGCTCGCGCGAAGCGCTGGCGCTGCTGTCGCGCACGGACGCCCTCGACGAGTGGCACGGCTACAAGCTGCGCTACACGAATCCGCTGACGGGCGGCTCGCCCATGCCCACCATGGCCACCTTCATGCAGCTGCTGCCCAAAGGTTTCAAGGGCAAGCGCGCGCGCAGCACGGACGGCACCGTCTACAGCGTCGTCGAGGGGCAAGGCACGGTGCGCATCGGCGCGGAAAGCTTCGCGTTCGCCCCGCGCGACACCTTTGTCGTGCCGTCGTGGGCTCTTGTTTCCTTCGACTGCCCGCACGACGACGTCGTGCTGTTCAGTTTTTCCGACCGCCCCGTGCAGCAAGCGATGGGCGTGCTGCGCGAGCAGTTCTTGACCGATTGATCTTTTCACAGGATTTCACCATGACCAACTTCATCTTCGCCCCCCAGGCCATCGCCGGCCTGCCCATCGTCGGCACGGATAGCCGGTTTCCCGTGCGCCGCATCTACTGCGTGGGCCGCAATTACGCCGCCCATGCGCGCGAAATGGGTTTCGACCCGGACCGCGAACCGCCTTTCTTCTTTTGCAAGCCGAATGACGACAAGTCCGTCGTGCCCGTGCCGCCCGGCGTGACGGCCACGGTGCCGTATCCGGCGCAGACGTCGAATTACCACCACGAAATCGAGCTGGTGGTCGCCATCGGCAAGGGCGGCAGCAATATCGCCCTGGAAGACGCGGCCTCGCACATCTTCGGCTATGGCGTGGGCCTGGACATGACGCGGCGCGACCTGCAGATGCGCATGCGCGAGCAGGGCCGCCCCTGGGAAATCGGCAAGGCCTTCGATTATTCGGCGCCCATCGGCGCGCTCACGCCGATTGCGGCGTCCGGCGAGATCACCACGGGCGCCATCGTGCTGGAAGTCGACGGCAAGGTCGTGCAGACGAGCGACCTGGCGCACTTGATCTGGTCCGTCAATGAAGTCATCGCCAATCTGTCGACCCTGTTCGAGCTGCAGCCGGGCGACATCATCATGACGGGCACGCCCGAAGGCGTGGGCGCCGTCACCAGCGGACAGACCATGGCCGCGCGCATAGACGGTTTGACGCCGATCAAGGTCGCCGTGCAGTAAACCCCATCGGGCCAGCGCGGCACAGACCGCGCAGCCCAAACGAACAATAACAACGGAGACAAGATCATGACTACCCATGCCGGCACCGACGTCCAGCACTTCCTCGACAGCCACCCGTTTTCCCGCTACCAGAAGCTGATCCTCTGGCTGTGCTTTCTCATCGTCGCCATCGACGGCTTCGACACGGCCTCGATCGGCTTCATCGCGCCCGCCATCCGCGCCGAATGGGGCTTGACGCCTGCCGCGCTGGCGCCCCTGTTCGGCGCCGGGCTGTTTGGCCTGATGGCCGGCTCCTTCCTGTTCGGCCCCCTGGCGGACCGCTACGGCCGCCGCCCCGTGCTGATCGTCTCCGTCGCGTTTTTCGGCGCGGCCAGCTTGCTGTCGGCCTGGTCGACGGACCTGACGATGCTGCTGGTGCTGCGCTTCTTGACGGGCCTGGGCCTGGGCGGCGCCATGCCGACATCGGTGACCATGACGTCCGAATACTGCCCGCAGCAGCGCCGTTCCGGCCTCGTGACCATGATGTTCTGCGGCTTTACCATCGGTTCCGCGCTGGGCGGCCTGGCGTCGGCGCAGCTGCTGCACCTGATCGGCTGGCGCGGCGTGCTGATGCTGGGCGGTGCCTTGCCGCTGCTGCTGGTGCCCGTGCTGCTGTTGGCGCTGCCGGAATCCCTGCGCTGGCTGGTGCTCAAGGGCCGCGACGGCAGTCAGATCATCATGCGCCGCATCGCGCCGACCCTGGCCAGCCTGCCGCATCTGGTGGTCAGCGACAAGAAGCTGGCCGGCTCGCCCATGGCGGAACTGTTCCGCCCCGGCGTCATCGGCGGCACCTTGCTGCTGTGGTCCACGTTCTTCATGAGTTTATTGATCATTTATCTGCTGTCGAGCTGGATGCCGACTTTGCTGAACGGCAATGGCCTGTCCCTGTCGAACGCGTCGCTGGTGACGATGATGTTCCAGGTGGGCGGCACGGTGGGCGCCATCCTGCTCGGCCGCTGGATGGACCGCTACAGCCCCCATAAAGTGCTGAGCATCGCCTACCTGGCCGCCGCCGGCTGCATCGTCGTCGTGGCCCTGTCGGGCAGCAGCCTGGCCTTGCTGGTGCTGGCCGTCTTCGGCGTGGGCTTTGGCGTGAGCGGCTCGCAAGTGGGCGCCAATGCGCTGGCCGCCGCCTTTTACCCCACGTCGAGCCGCGCCACGGGTGTCAGCTGGGCGGCCGCCGTGGGCCGCAGCGGCTCCGTGCTCGGTTCCATGGCCGGCGGCCTGATGCTGACCCTGAAACTCGATAACGAAACCATTTTCTTTTTGCTGGCCATTCCCGCCGTGCTGGCGTCCCTGGCCTTGCTGGCCATGGGCCGCCTGATGCGCGCCCGGACTGCCGCCGGCGCCATTCCCGCCACCCTGAAAGAGAGCACCGTATGAAATTGCATGGCTATTACCGCAGTTCCGCGTCCTACCGCGTGCGCATCGCGCTGAACCTGAAACAGCTGCGCGCCGACACGGCCTATGTGCACCTGAGCCGCCATGGCGGCGAGCAGTTCACTGACGCGTTTTCCCGCCTGAACCCGCAGCAGCTGCTGCCCGTGCTGGAAACGGGCGGCGCCGTGCTGACGCAGTCGCTGGCCATCATCGAGTACCTGGACGAGACGCGCCCCGGCATGGCGCTGCTGCCGCAAGACGCGCTGGGGCGCGCCCGCGTGCGCCAGCTGGCCATGGTGTGCGCCTGCGACATCCATCCGCTCAACAACCTGCGCGTCCTCAATTACCTGACGGGACCCCTGGCCCTGTCGCAGGAGCAGAAGAATGCGTGGTACAAGCACTGGACCCATCTGGGCCTGGCCGCGCTGGAAGCGGAACTGGCGCACAGCCCGCAGACGGGCCGCTTCTGCCATGGCGACACGCCGACCCTGGCCGACTGCTGCCTGGTGCCGCAGGTGTACAACGCGCGGCGCTTCCAGTGCGACCTGGCCTTGTATCCGACGATACGCCGCATCGTCGCGCAGTGCGAGGCGCTGCCCGCGTTCCAGGATGCGCACCCGGACGTGCAGCCAGACGCTGAGTAAAAAAACACAAAAAACGGAGACTAGCATGAGAAAAATCAAGGCCATCACCATGGCGCTGCTGGGCGCGTGCGCCTGCGGCACCTGCATCAGCGCCTACGCGCAAGGCGGCGTCACCCTGTACGGAGTGCTCGACAGCTCCGTGGCTTACACAAGCAATGTCAATGCGGCCGGCGACAGCATGGTCAAGGTGCCGACACTGACGGGTTCGTTGCCGTCGCGCTTCGGCTTGAAGGGCGTGGAAGACCTGGGCGGCGGCCTGCAGGCGATCTTTGCGCTGGAGTCGGGCTTCGGCGTCGACACGGGCATCGCGGGGCAGGGCGGACGATTGTTCGGCCGCCAGTCGTGGGTGGGCCTGAAGGGCCGCTATGGCAGCGTGATGGTGGGGCGGCAAATGAATATGTCGTTCTGGGCCACGCAAAAGTCCGACATCATGGGCCCGGCCCTGTTTTCCATCAGCAGCCTCGATCTGTACCTGCCCAACGCCCGCAGCGACAACGCCATCGGCTACCTGGGCACGTTCTCGAACGTGACGGTGGGCGCCACCTACAGCCTGGGGCGCGATGGTTCGGCGGCGGGCGGGCCTGCCGCCACGGGCTGCGCGGGCGAAGTGGCAGGCAATGCGAAAGCGTGCCGCCAGATCACGGCCTTGCTCGGCTACGACACGGGCCGCTACGGCGCCACGGCCTCGTACGACATCCTGTACGGCAATGCGGGCGCGGCCAACGGCCTCACGTCGAGCCGCCACTTCGACCGCCGGGTGATTGCCAGCGCCTACGCCATGCTTGATCAACTGAAAATCGGCGGCGGCGTCATCGACCGCACGATCCGCGCCGCCACGGGACCCGTCCACTCGCAGCTGCTGTACTTCGGCGCCGCCTATCCTCTGGCCCCCGCGCTGGTGCTCGATGGGCAGCTCGCCAGGCTGGCCATCAAGGACAGTGCGAACGATGCCACCCTGGCCACCGCGCGCCTGACGTATCATTTATCCAAGCGCACGGCCGTCTACGCCGCCATCGGCCGCATGGCCAATGATGGCGCGGCCGCCGTGGCGCTGGACGCGGGCGGCAGCGTGGGCGCGGGGCGCACGCAACATGGCGTGATGGCGGGGATGCGCCACTTCTTTTAATTGCCTTGCATGTCTTGCCGGTAGCGCGCGGGCGGCAGTTCGAACTGGTTCTTGAAGAAGCGGGTGAATGCGCTTTGCGAGGAAAAGCCCAGGCGCTCGCCGATTTCCACCACGCTCAGGCGCGTTTCGCGCAGCAAGCGGCGTGATTCGCGGCTCTTGGCGCGCAGTTCCAGCGCGCGGAACGAGGTCTGCTCCTGCTGCAGCTGGCGCTGCAAGGTCCAGCGGTTCATCGCCAGGCCGTCGCACAGGGCCGGCAGCAGCGCGGCGCCGTCGGCGTCCCCGGCGCCTTGCCGGCGCAGCAAATCGATGATGGCCTGTTCCACGCGGGCCGAAAACAGCTGCGCCCCCTGCAACTGCTGCAATTGTCCCTGCGCGTGGCGCAGCGCGTGCGGCGCCAGCATGGCGTTGAACTGGGCGAAGGGCCGGTCCAGTGCCGGCGCGTCGAACGTCAATGTATTGCGCGCCTGGCCGAAGGTGGCGGCGGCGCCGAAGCACTCCGAAATGGCCGGCGCGAACCACGGCGCCTTGCCCTGGAAGCCGGCATGGAAGGCGGTGGCCGCGCCATCGTCGTAGGCGCGCGCGACCAGCGACAGCATGCGGAAATTGGCCAGCGCCTGCATGGCGCCGCCCCTGGCGCAGAACTCGGACAGGTATTCGATCTCGATGCGCGTGCCATTCTCGCTCATCAGCATGAAGTCGAATTCGCCGATCAGGCCCCGCAAGTGCAGCAGCTCGTGCAGCGCGCTGCGCAGGGTGGGGCGGTTGAAGCAGACGTGGGCGATGCCCGGGTAATGCGCGAACCAGTGCGTCACGTCGAGGTCGAGCAGGCCGCGGTGCTGCGGCAACTGCTGGGCATACGCCGTCATGCGCCGGTGCCGCTCGGCGTTGATGCGCCCGCCCGGCTCGTCCAGCTGCGCCGGCGTGATGCCCGTGTGGCGGAAAAAGTCGGCGGGGTCGTGGCCATCGGCCTGCATGGCGCGCGCGCATTGCTGCGCGATGCGGTTCGAAACCGTGCGCGTGTCGGGTTTGTGCAAGGCTGTCTCCTGCGTGTTGTAGTAATTTTTCACAAATATTAGCACTTTGTAAGAGATTGTTGGTTGTCATGGTGCTTAACCAAAAATTGTTCTCGCGGGTATAAAACGCGTGCTGCGCGGTCAAGAAACTCACGCATTCTCACGCTATATTGTTTTCGGCCGGCCTTGCTGCCGCGCCTAGATACCTACAAAAACAGTCTTGGAGATAATGATGAATTGCACTTTGAAACCGATGGCCCGCGTGGTCGCCGGCTGCGTCGCCACGCTTGCCCTGGCCGCCTGCGGCAACGACACGGGCAGCGAGGGATACACGCAGCCCGTGTTCGGCGCCACCACCTACACCCAGCTCAAGGTTGACGGCTATACCTTCAAGGACATGAACCGCAACGGCAAGATCGACCCCTACGAAGACTGGCGCCTGCCGGCCGAGGAGCGCGCGGACGACCTGCTGTCGCGCATGAGCCTGGACGAAAAGGCGGGCCTGATGATGCACGGCACGGCGCCCACCGTGTCCGACCCTTCCGGCATCGGCCTGGGCGGCGCGTATGACCTGGCGGCCCTGCAGGATCTGGTGGTCAGGCAGTACGTCAACACCTTCATCACGCGCATGGCGGGCGACACGGCCAATATGGCGGCCCAGTACAACAAGCTGCAGGCGCTGAGCGAAACCTCGCGCCACGGCATTCCCGTGTCGATCAGCACGGACCCGCGCCACCATTTCCAGTACACGGTGGGCGCCAGCGCCGGGACCCAGGGTTTCTCGCAGTGGCCTGAAACCCTGGGCTTGGCCGCCATCGGCGACGACGCGCTGGTGCGCCGCTTCGGCGACATCGCGCGCCAGGAATACCTGGCCGTCGGCATCACGCAGGCGCTGTCGCCGCAGGCGGACCTGGCGACGGAACCGCGCTGGGCGCGCATCAACGGTACCTTTGGCGAAGACGCGGACCTGGCCAGGCGCATGGTGCAGCACTATATCGAGGGTTTTCAGGATGGCAACACTGGCCTGCATGACGGCAGCGTGGTGGCCGTCGTCAAGCACTGGGTCGGCTATGGCGCCACGAAAGAGGGCTACGATGGCCATAATTACTATGGCCGCTACATGACCTATCCGGGCAACAATTTTGCGTATCACGTCAAGCCGTTCGAAGGGGCGTTCACGGCCAAGGCGGCTTCCGTCATGCCCACGTATGCCATGCCAGACGGTAATATCACCGTCGACGGCATCACCCTGGAGCAGGTGGGAGCCGGTTTCAGCAAGACCTTGCTGACGGACTTGTTGCGCGGTAAATACGGCTTCGAGGGCGTGATCCTGTCCGACTGGGGCATCACCTCCGACTGCGACGCCAACTGCCGCAACGGCACGGCGCCGGGCGTGGCGCCTTCCTTCATCGGCTTCGGCACCCCGTGGGGCATGGAAGACGCCACCAAGGCCGAGCGCTACGTGAAAGCCGTGACGGCGGGGATGGACCAGTTTGGCGGCGTGACGGAAGCGCCATATCTGACGCAAGCCGTGCAGCGGGGCCAGCTGACGGAAGCGCGCATCAGCGCCTCGGCCCGGCGCATCCTGATCCAGAAATTCAAGCAGGGCCTGTTCGAGCATCCGTTCGTCGATGCGGCCAGGGCGGCGGCCACCGTGGGCAAGGCGGACTTCATCGAGGCGGGCCTGGATGCCCAGCGCCGCTCGCTGGTCTTGCTGGAAAACAAGGACAAGGTCTTGCCGCTGGCCGCTGCCGTCAAGAAGGTCTACCTGTACGGCATCGATGCGGCCGTGGCCAAGCAGTACGGCTACACGGTGGTCGCCACGCCGCAGGAAGCGGACGTGGCCCTGCTGCGCGTGGCCGCGCCGTATGAAACCCTGCACCCGAACTACATCTTCGGCAGCATGCAGCACGAGGGCCGCCTCGATTACGTCGACGGCAACGCCGACTACGAGGCGATCAAGAACGCGGCGAAATACGCGCCGAAGACGGTGGTCACCGTGTACCTGGACCGTCCCGCCATCCTCGGCAACGTGCAGGACAAGGCCAGCGCCATCGTCGCCAACTTCGGCGTGAGCGACGGTGCGCTGTTCGATGTCCTGACGGGCAAGGCCAAGCCGCAGGGCAAGCTGCCGTTCGAGCTGCCGTCGTCGATGGCCGAAGTGCAGGTGCAGAAATCGGACGTGCCGTATGACACGGCCCATCCGCTGTACAAGTTCGGCTACGGCCTGGCCTACTAACAACGCCTAACAAAACCGTAGCGAGCGGAAGGGAGGCTCGGCGCCCCCGTTGGTTCGAGAAGCGCAACTGTACGAAGGTACAGTGAGCATCGGAGGCCGTAAATCACGACGCGCAGTAGGTTTTGATAGGTGTTCAGCGCACGGTAATCCAGCTGCGCTCCTGCACGGAGCGCAGCGCGGCGGCTATCAGGCGGTCCACCTCGTAGCCGTCGCGGAAGGTGGGCCAGACCGGCTTGCCGCTGGCAATGGCCTGCAGAAAATCGCGCGCTTCGATGACGATCTGCTCGTTGTACCCGGTGCCGTGCCCCGCGCCCTGGCTGAACGCCAGGTAGTCGGGGTGGGCAGGGCCCATCAGCAGGCGCTGGAAACCCTGGCGCTGCGCGGGGCGGCCGGCGTCATACAGCCACAGCGCATTCTGGTCTTCCTGGTCGAAGGCGATCGCGCCTTTGGTGCCCGTGATGCGGTAGGTGTAGCCCATCTTGCGCCCGGCCGCCACGCGGCTGAAGGTCAGGGCGCCGAGCGCGCCGCTGGCAAAGCGCAGCATCACGTTGCCCTGGTCGTCGTTTTCCACCGCTTCCATGCCGTGCGGACCTTGCCGCTGCGCGTGCACGGTATTCATGTCCGCCACCAGCGCGTCGACGGGGCCGCCCAGGCGCAGGGCCAGGTTGAGCAGGTGCGAACCCACGTCGGCCAGCGCACCGGCGCGCGTCGCCGTCGCCTCGCGCGTGCGCCAGGATGCCGGTGCGCGCGGGTCATGCAGATAGTCTTCCACGTGTTCGGCGGCGACATGGATGATTTCGCCGATTTCACCCGACTCGATGATCTGCCGCGCCAGCTGGCTGGCCGGCGTGCGGATGTAGTTATAGCCGACCATATTGGCCACGCCCGCGCTTTCCGCTGCCTGCGCCAGCAGCAGGGATTCGGCGGCCGTCATGCCCAGCGGCTTTTCGCAGAATACGGGTTTGCCCAGGGCCAGCGCGGCCAGCACGATGTCCTTGTGCGTGGCCGGCGGCGTGGCGACGATGACGGCGTCGATGGCGGGATCGTTGACCAGCGCGCGCCAGTCGCCCGTGGAGCGGTTCCAGCCCAGTTCCTGCGCGCTGCGGGCGGCGCCTTCTGCGCTGCTGGTGCCGATGCATTCGCACATGGGATTCAGGGCCGTATGAAAAATGCTGCGCACGGCCTTGTAGGCGATGGTGTGGGCCTTGCCCATGTAGCCGGCGCCGATCAGGCCGATGTGGATGTCTTGCATATGCGGATACTCCGATGGTGACGTGGTGAGGGATCAGGCTTGCCGGCGCCAGGCGTGGCTGTCCAGGGCGTCGACAAAGCGCGCCAGCGGCCAGTCCTGCGCCAGCGCTTCGTGCATGAGCTGCTGCTGCGTGGGCGGCGCCATGCCGGCGATGGGTTGATCGCGGTCAAGGTTGCTGGGGAAGGCATAGCCTTCGGCGCAGGCGGCCACCGCGTGGCGCACGCCAGCATCGTCGAGGGCGCCCCGGGCGCGCAGCACCTGCAGGGCCGGATACAGGGCGGCGCTCATGGCGCGGCGGTTCAGCGCTTCCATGGCGCGGCCGAACGGCGACGACACTTGCAGCAGGTTGGCCATGCGGCGGATGTCGGGCGAGCGGTTATGGCCGGCCGCGTGGAACAGGGCGGGGTTGAAGAACACGGCGTCGCCTTTGGACAGGGGCAGCTGCACGCAATGCTGCGCAAAATAGTCGCGGAAAGGCCGCTGCTGCCAGGCGAGAAAGCCGGCCCGGTAGCGCTGCGACCCGGGCAGGTACAGGGTGGGACCCGATGCCAGCGGCATGTCGCAGTGGGCGACGGCGCCCTGCAGGGTGAGCAGGGCCGACATCTGGTGCACGGGCGCGGGGTAGGCGGCGCAGGCGGTGGCGCTCTGGAAGCCCAGGTGATAGTCGCGGTGCGGCGCCTGGGCCGCTCCGCCCGGGTTGACGACATTGACTTGCGCCGTCATCTGGTAGGCGGGGCCCAGCCAGGATTCGGCGATCCACGCGAAGACGGGGTTGGCGTAATAGCGGGCGAACGCCTCGGGGGCGCGCAGGCACAGTTTCTGCTGGGCGTTCCAGATGCGGTCATTTGCTCCCGGCTTGGCGAAATGGTCGCCGCCCGCCTGGCCGCTGGCATGCTGTTCGGCGATCAGGTCGCGAAACACGCGACTCACCTGTTCCAGCGTGTCCATGTCGGCGACGGCGCGCTGGAGCACGATGACGCCCGGGCCATCCATCAATGCCTTGCCCCATTCGGCCTGCAGCGCGCGCAGTGAATCCGGAGCGCCAGCCAGGACGCGCACGGCGTCGCAGTCGTAGACGAGGATGTTTTCTTCCACTGAAGCGGCGTGGGGATAGTCGGCCTGCGCCGTGGACTGGCTGACGGTGGCGATGAAGTCTTGCAGATCGCAGTTTTCTGATGCTAGCCAGAAGGGGCTGGCCGGCGCTGCGCCGGCGTCTGTGGTGGGCATGCGGTGTCTCCGTTGTTTAAGTTGTAGAATCAGTATAGGGATGAAAATCCGCATTTATCATCAAGAAATCCATCAAAAAACCATCAATTCTTGAACATGGACATGGCATGACGCATCCGTTTCCCGTCAAGGTCGTGGCGCTGCAGGCCGGCGTCAGCGTGGCCACCGTCGACCGCGTCATCAAGGAGCGCGGCGGCGTGCATGCCAATACCGTGCGCCGCGTGAGGCAGGCGCTCGACGAACTGGCGCGGCAAAGCACGCAGGTGGGCCTGGCTGGCCGAAAATTCATGCTCGACGTGCTGATGGTGGCGCCGCGCCGCTTTACGGACGCCGTGCGCGCCGCGCTGGAGGCCGAATTGCCGTCGCTGCACCCGGCCGTGCTGCGCTCGCGCTTTCACCTGCATGAAACCCTGGAGGCGGACGGCATCGTCGGCCTGATCGAGCGCATCCGCAAGAACGGCAGCCATGGCGTGCTGCTCAAGGCGCCGGACTTGCCGGCGGTGGCGGAAGCGGTGAACCGGCTGGCGGCGTCTGGCATTCCCGTCGTGACCCTGGTGACGGATTTGCCGTCCTCCGCGCGCCGCAGCTATGTGGGCATGGACAACCGCGCCGCGGGCGAGACGGCCGCCTATCTGGTCGGCCAGTGGCTGGGCAGCCGGAAAAGACAGCTGGTGCTGGTGACCCTGAGCAGCAACCGTTTTCATGGCGAGGAAGAGCGCGAGATCGGCTTTCGCCGCGCGCTGCGCGAACGGCACCGCCATTTGTCCATCCTCGAAGTGAGCGAGGGCCACGGCATCGACGGCGCCACAGGAGCGCTGGTGCGCGAAGCGCTGGCCGCGCATCCGGGCATCGCCGCCGTGTATTCTATCGGCGGCGGCAATGCCGCCATCGTGCAGGCGTTCGCGCAGGCTGGCCGGCCTTGCCAGGTCTTCATTGGCCACGACCTCGACGCGGACAATGTGGCGCTGCTCAAGTCGGGCGCCATCCAGGCCGTGCTGCACCACGACCTGGGCCAGGACATGCGGCGCGCCTGCCAGGAGGTGCTGCGGGCGCAGGGGGCGCTGCCGGCCTTGCCCCAGCCGGCGCCCTTGTCCGCCATCCAGGTCGTCACGCCGTGGAACCTGCCCGCCCTGACTTGAGGGCGCCTGTCTGCCGGACAGGGCTGACGGCGGTGCGTGCCGCATGCCATACTGGCATCCTTCAATGATGACGAGGGTGTGGCGGCATGGGGCGTGGGATCATATTTGGCTTGCTGGCCGGCGCCTTCTGGGGCGCCGTGTTCATCGTGCCCGTCTTGCTGCCGGACTTTTCGCCGCTCGAATTGATGGTGGGGCGCTACGTCTGCTACGGCGCGCTGGCGGCCGGCCTGATGCTGCCGCGCCTCTTGCCCCTGCTGCGGCGCTTGCGGCGCGATGACTGGCTGGCCCTGCTGCGCCAGGCGCTGGCCGGCAATGTCGTGTATTACCTGCTGCTGGCGTATGGCGTCAAGCTGGCCGGCGTGGCGCCCACCTCGCTGATCATCGGCCTACTGCCCCTGAGCGTGACGCTGTCCGGTCACAAGGACCACGGCGCGCCGCCCTTGCACCGCCTGGCCTTGCCGCTGCTGGTGGTGGCCGCGGGCATCGCCTGCATCAATGTCGATATCTTCAGCCATGCAGGCGGCGCGGACGGCGCCAGCCCGGCGCACAGGTTGGCGGGCGTGCTGTGCGCCATCGGCGCGCTCGCCTGCTGGACCTGGTATGCGCTCGACAACGCCCGCTTCCTCAAGCGCCACGCGCATGTCCGCGCCGTGGAGTGGGCCATGCTGTATGGCCTGGCCAGCGGCGTCATCGCCCTGGCCGCGGGCGCCGTGATGCTGGCGCTGCAACCGGCAAGTGGCGCCGATGGCGGGCTGGCGCGCGACTGGCCCAGGTTCTGGCTCGTGTGCCTGCTGCTGGCGCTGGGCGCTTCCGTGATCGGCAACTACCTGTGGAACCTGGCGTCGCGCCTGGTGCCGGTGACCCTGTCGGGCCAGCTGATCCTGTCGGAGACCCTGTTCGCGCTGCTGTACGGCTTCGTCTATGCGCAGCGCATGCCGCGCCCGCTGGAGTGGGCGGCCATGCTGCTGCTGACGGCGGGCGTGCTGTGGTCCGTGCAGCGGCATGCGCACGAGGAGGGAGAAGGGCGGTGAGAAGGGCGTGGGGCAGGGCGGACGTAGCGAAAAATACATCGTTGCCTGTCCGCCGTTTGCCCAGGGGCGGCCGTATAATGACGCTCATTTGCCGGCCACCGAGGGAGTCCCGCTTGCAGTTACCGATCCGTTATCCGAACATGCCGCAACTGCTGCTGAAGGCGCGCGACAGCCTGCTCCAGCATTTCCGCCCCATCCTCAATCACTTCGGCGTGACGGAGCAGCAGTGGCGCATCATGCGCGCGCTGAACGAAAGCCCCACGCTGGAACCGCGCGAACTGTGCGAGATCTGCCAGATCTCCAGTCCCAGCATGAGCGGCATCCTGGCCCGCATGGAAGAAACGGGCCTGATCGGGCGCAGCAAGTTCGAAGGCGACCAGCGCCGCCGCAAGGTGCACCTGTCGGAAGCGGGCGCCAGTTTGCTGCTGCAGATGGGTAAACTGATCGACCTGCAATACGCCCACCTGGAAGAGGCGTATGGCAAGCAGGTGTTCGAAGACATGCGCCACGCGCTGGAAGCCTTTATTGCCCTCGAAACCCTGCCGGTGGCGCCCGCCATCCTGCGCTGAACCCCCAAACTTCCCCTTGCCTGCGCATCCATCGAGCGCGTGTTTTTCGACACGCGCCGCCGCTGCTTTTGCCATGCCCGTTCCACGCATTGCCGCATCCTGCCGGGCTTGTGTCCGGACCTCTGTCAGTTTTGCTAGAAGACTAATCAATGTTTTGCTATAAGACTACGCCTTACAGTCAATCACTTACATGTGAGTAAATAAGCGTATAATTTGCCACACTTGATCCAGATCAAGGAGAACAGCGGGTGCCCCCATCACGGATAGGGCGGCGACGCGGCGCTACAGCCGGTATTGCCTGATCACGGCGGAAATACTTGGCGGGCGTACAATAAAACAGGAAAGTCAGGAAAAAAATGAACACTACTAGCATGCGCGCTGCGGCGCTGGCCGTCTCCACGCTCATCGGCGCAAACGTTTGCGCCCAAGGCAATGTCACCATCTACGGCGTGGTCGATGCGGCCACCGCCTACGCGAGCAACCAGGGCGGCAAGTCGAACACCTACATGCGCAGCGGTAACTTGTCTGCCAGCAAGATCGGTTTCCAGGGCGTGGAAGACCTGGGCGGCGACCTGAAGGCGCTGTTCCTGCTGGAAAACGGCTTTGAAAGCGACACGGGCGCGCAAAGTTCCGCCAGCTCCCTGTTCAACCGCCAGGCTTACGTGGGCCTGCAATCGACAGCCTACGGCACCCTGACGGCCGGCCGCCAGTACACGCCGTATTACCTGCTGGTCGGTTCCCTGGCGTCAAGCAATGTCTTGACGGGCGCCACGGGCGCGCATCCCGGCGATATCGACGGCCTCGACACCACCGTGCGCATCAGCAATTCCGTCACCTACAGCATGCCAGCGTGGCGCGGCTTGCAGGCCAGCGCGCAGTACGGCTTTGGCGAAGCGGCCGACGGCAATGCCGCGGGCAGCAGCGTCAGCGCCGCCGTCAAGTACAGCACCTCGCCGGCCGAATTCGCGCTCGGCTACCTGAAACTGAAAAATGGCGAAAATGCCATGGG
This sequence comes from Janthinobacterium sp. TND4EL3, assembly GCF_900156175.1. Lineage (GTDB taxonomy): Bacteria > Pseudomonadota > Gammaproteobacteria > Burkholderiales > Burkholderiaceae_D > Janthinobacterium. Next base: position 78,171 of record NZ_FTMV01000017.1, on the reverse strand, counting down.
CTGGAGCAACAATGCCTCTGCCAGCTTCGGCATTTCCGCCATCAACCAGGGCTATGCCTCGGCCGACAGCATCGAATTCATCGCCGCCAGCGCGCGCTACACGATGGGCAAGTGGATGGTGGGCGCCAACGCCAGCAACGTGCAATACCAGCCGGGCAGCCATTCCACCTTCCGCGACACGGCCATCTTCAACACGGCCGGCCTGATTGCCAGCTACCAGTGGACGCCGCAGTGGTTCCTGAGCGCCGGCTACAGCGACACCTACGCCAGCCGCGCCAACGGCATCGCCGACCGCGCGCGCTACCGCCAGCTGTCGTTCGAGCAGAATTATGCGCTGTCCAAGCGCACGGCCGTCTACCTGATCGAAGCGCGCCAGCTGGCGCGCGGCCAGACCCTGGGCCTGGATGGCGCCGTCGTCGGCGCCGTCGCCTCGGTGGGCGATTCGCAAAACGGCACGCCGTCGTCGAACGGCGGCCAGACGGTGCTGATGGTCGGTCTCAAGCATTCTTTCTGAACGGTTGCTGAACTCACGGGAGCTTCAATTGGACGCTACACATAACAAGGAGGGCCGCGGCCCCCTGAATCCCGGCCGCCGCATGGTGCTGGCCGGCTTGCTGTCGGCTTCGGCCGCGGCGCTGATTCCCTGGGCGCTGGCCGAACCGGTCGCCAATGCGGAGCAGGGCGCCTTCCTGGGCGTGTCGGCCATGCTGGTCGGACGCCAGGTGCTCGACCCCGTGCTGGCCAAACGGCTGTATGAGGCGCTGGTGGCGCAGGACGCCGCCTTCCCGGCGAACGTACGGGCACTGCTGGCCCTGATCAATGCGCAGGGCTTGCAGGCGGCCGGCCTGCAGGAAGCGCTCGATGCGCTCGCTCCCGCCCAGTCGCCGCTGGCGGCCCTGCCGCGCCAGATCGCCAGCGCCTGGTACCTGGGCATCGTCGGCACGGGCGAGGCGGCCGTCTGCGTCGCCTACGAGCAGGCGCTGAACGCGGCCGTCGTGGCCGACGTGCTGAAACCCCCCACGTATTCCTACGGCGCCTACGGCAGCTGGGCCAGAAAACCAATTTAAGGAGCCATCATGGCTGAAGAACTCTCCGCCGATTACCTCGTGATCGGCTCCGGCATCATCGGCTCGCTGGCCGCGCGCAAGCTGGCGCTGGCGGGCGCCTCGGTGCTGATCCTGGAAGCGGGCCCGCGCGTGTCGCGCGGCGAAATCGTCGCCCGTTTCCGCAACACGACGCGCCGCAGCGACTGGATGTCGCCGTATCCGTCCGTCGCCACGGCGCCGCACCCGATCTACCAGCCCAAGGACAACGGCTACCTGGTGCAGGCCGGCCCGTATCCGTATCCGGCCGAATACATCCGCCAGTTCGGCGGCACCTCGTGGCACTGGGCCGCGCAGGCCTGGCGCAACGTGCCGAACGACTTCCGCATCCACACCTTGTACGGCGTGGGCGTCGACTGGCCCATCAGCTATGAAGACCTGGAGCCGTTCTACCAGGAAGCGGAAGAGATCATGGGCGTCTCCGGCGCCGACAACACGGGTTCGCCGCGCAAGCAGGCCTTCCCGATGGATTCCGTGACGGAGCCGTACGCCATGCGCCGCATCCGCGAACGCCTCGACCCCTCGTTCAAGGTGGTCGGCAACACGGTGGCGCGCAACAGCGTCAGCTACGACGGCCGCCCGGCCTGCTGCGGCAACAACAGCTGCCAACCGATCTGCCCCATCGATGCGCAATACCACGGCGGCATCGCCGCGCAGCAGGCGGAAGCGGCCGGCGTGAAGATCGTCTGCAATGCCAACGTCTACAAGCTGGAACACGACGCGCAGGGCCGCATCACGGCCGCCCTGTACTACGACGTGGACAAGAACAGCCACCGGGTCACGGCCAAGACCTTCATCCTGGCCGCCAACGGCATCGAAAGCCCCCGTTTGCTGCTCGTTTCCGCCTCGGACAAATACCCGAACGGCCTGGCCAACAGCAGCGACATGGTGGGCCGCAACCTGATGGACCACCCGAGCACCTCGATCACCTTCGACGCCGATGAAGACCTGTGGCTGGGCCGGGGCCCGCAAAGCCCCAATTCCATCAATACCATGCGCGATGGCGACTTCCGCAGCCAGCATTCGCCGTACCGCCTGGACTTCACGAACATCTCGCGCGTCGATGGCGCGACCAAGGAGCTGATCGGCAAGGGCGTCTTCGGCGAGGAATTCGAACAGCAGCTGCGTTTCCGCTCGGCGCGCGAAATGAGCCTGAAAAACGTGCTGGAAGTGCTGCCGAACCCGGAAAACCGCATCGCGCTCAGCAGCGAAAAAGATGCCATGGGCATCCCCAAACCGCAGGCGCACTATGCGATCGACGACTACACCAAGCGGGGCCACGAGCGCTCGAAGCAGGATTTCGAGCAGATCGCCAGGTTGATGGGCGGCACCAACTTGCGCCACAGCAAGGAAGGCGTGTTTGCCAACAACCAGCACATCTGCGGCACCCTGTCGATGGGTTCCGATCCCACCAAGGCCGTGTGCGACCAGTGGGGCCGCACCTTCGACCATGCCAACCTGTTCCTGTGCAGCACGGGCGTGCTGCCCACGTCCGGCACCTGCAACTCGACGGAAAACGGCCTGGCCGTGGCCTTGCGCACCGTCAAGCACATCCTCGACGAACAACAGGGAGGAGCGGCATGATGGCGACCTTCAGAATGGCGGCCGGCGTCGCCTTGCTGTCCCTGGCCTTGCCCGTGCTGGCGGCGCAAGCTCCTGGCGCCGATGCGCAGTCCATCGAGCGTGGCCGCTACCTGGCCACGGCCGGTGACTGCATCGCCTGCCATAGCGTGCCGGGCGGCAAACCGATGGCGGGCGGCCTGGCCCTGGCCACGCCGCTGGGCGCCATCGTTGCCACCAACATCACGCCATCGGCCACGCACGGCATCGGCAAGTACACGCTCAAGCAGTTTTCCGACGCCGTGCGCCATGGCGTGCGCGCCGACGGCGCCAACCTGTATCCGGCCATGCCCTATACGGCCTACGCCAGGGTGACGGACGCGGACACGGCGGCCCTGTACGACTACTTCATGCATGGCGTGGAGGCCGTGGACACGGCGCCGGCGCAAAAGACGGACTTGCCGTTCCCGTTCAACATCCGCCTGTCGATGGCGGGCTGGAACTGGCTGTTCCTCGACACAAAGCCGTTCGTCGCCGATACGGCCAAGAGCATGGAGTGGAACCGCGGCGCCTACCTGGCGCAGGGCCTGGCCCACTGCAGCACCTGCCACACGCCGCGCAATGCGCTGATGGCCGAGCAGCTGTCGAAACAGCTGGGCGGCGCGGACCTGGGTACCTGGTTTGCGCCGAACATCAGCTCGGACGTCAACAGCGGCGTGGGCGGCTGGAGCCAGCAGGAGCTGGTCGACTACCTGCGCACGGGCCGCGCGGCCGGCAAGGCGCAGGCGGCGGGACCGATGGCCGAAGCCATCGACCATAGCTTGCGGCACCTGAGCGACGCGGACCTGAACGCCATCGCGCACTACGTCAAGAGCGTGCCGGCCATCCGCGACAAGGCCGACACCAAGCCCGTGACGCAATGGGGTCAGGCGGGCGATGACCTCGCTGCCATCCGCGGCGTGGCGCTGCCGCAAAACCTGAACAAGATGTCGGGCGCGCAGCTGTACGATGCACAGTGCGCCAGCTGCCACCAGGCCCGGGGCGAGGGCAGTTTCGACGGCAGCCTGCCGCCGCTGTTCCACAACTCGGTAACGGGCCGCAGCAACAGCAACAACCTGGTGATGGCGATACTCGATGGGGTGGAGCGGCCGGACGGCAAGGGGCGTCATGCCGCGGGCCAGGCTGCAAGCCACGTCATGCCCGCCTTCCGCCAGACCTTGTCGGACGAGCAGATCGTCACCCTGGGCAATTACGTGCAGAAGATGTACGGCAATCCTGACGTCAAGGTGACGGCGGAACAGGTGACGACCCTGCGCAACGGCGGGGCACCGTCGAACCTGATCGGCCTGGCCCGCGCCGCCATCATCGTCGGCGTGCTGGTGCTGCTGGCCTTGCTGCTGTGGTGGCGCGGACGCCGGCGCAAGGGCGCATAACTGCAAGCGATGGCAAAGGCCGGGGCCAGACTGGAGAGTCTGGCCCCTTTTCTTATGCCGCGAAGCCGCCGTCGATCTTCAGCCCCGCGCCCGTGACGAAGGCCGCTTCCGCGCTGGCCAGGTAAGCCACCATGCCGGCGATTTCCTCGGCCGTGCCGTGGCGGGGCAAGGCCATCAGGCCGTGCATCAGGTCCGCGAAGTCGCCCGTGGGCGGATTCATGTCGGTGGCGACAGGGCCCGGTTCGACGTTGTTGATGGTGATGCCGCGCGGTCCCAGGTCGCGCGACAGGCCCTGCGTCAGGCCGATCAGCGCCGATTTGCTCATCGCGTAGGCGGCCGCGCCGCCGAACGGCATGCGGTGCGCATTCGTGCTGCCGATGTTGATGATGCGCCCGCCCGCCTGCATGTGCGGCACGGCCGCCTTGATGGCGACGAAGACGGCCCGCACGTTGACGGCGATCGTCTTGTCGAAGTCCGCCAGCGAAAAATCGTCAATGGCGCCGGGCAGGAACACGCCCGCATTGTTGACGAGGATATCGAGGCGGCCGAACTGCGCCGCCACCTTGGCGATGGCGGCCGTCAGGGCCGCGGCGTCGGCCGCATCGGCTTGCACGCCCTGCGCCTTGCCGCCGGCCGCCTCCACCGTGGCCGCCAGCGCCTGCGCTTCGGCGGTCGAGCTTTGATAGGTGAAGACGACAGTGGCGCCCTGGCTGGCCAGGCGGCGCACGATGGCGGCGCCGATGCCGCGCGAGCCGCCCGTCACAAAGGCGATCTTGTCGTGCAGCGGACGGGAGGCGATGATGGCTTGGGTTTGCATGATGGGCTTTCTGTGTGGTAGAGAAGATGCAGCCAGTATCGGCCATGCATTGCCTGTGCGGTAGCCATGAATCGCTACAATCAATTTCAACTATAAGTATCAAATGAGCGGGTAGAATAGGCGCATGGACGCCCTCAATCATTTGCAATCGTTTGTGCTGTCTGCCGAACTGGGCAGCTTTTCGGCGGCCGCGCGCCGCCTGGGACTGACGCCGGCGGCCGTCAGCAAGAACGTGGCGCGGCTGGAAGCGAGCCTGGGCCTGCGCCTGTTCCAGCGCAGCACGCGCCGCCTGACCCTGACGGAAGGGGGCGAGCGCTTTCTGCAGCAGATAGGCGGCGCCCTGACGACCCTGCGCGAGGCGATTGCCGGCGTGGCGGAAGAGGGCGGCCAGCCGGCCGGCGTCCTGAAAATCAGCATGGCGCCGTCGTTCGGGCGCAGTTACGTGGTGCCGCTGCTGGGCGAGTTCATCGCGCGCTACCCGGGCGTCGTTCCCGACTGCCATTTCGACAACCGACAAGTGGATTTGATCGGCGAGGGGTTCGATGTCGCCATCGGCGGCGGCATTGAGCTCACGCCCGGCGTGGTGGCGCGCGAGCTGGGCCACGCCCACGTCGTCGCCACGGCGTCGCCCGCCTTCATGCAGGGGAAACGCATGCCCGCGCATCCGCTGGATCTGGCGCAATTGGACGGCGTGGCGCGCCGCTCGGCCGGCAGCGGACGCCTGCGCAGCTGGATACTGCGCGACGGGCAGGGCGGCGAAGGCGTGGCCGAATGCCGGCCGCGCGCCATCTTCGACGACCCGGACGCGATGGCGCAGGCCGCCGTCATGGGCGTCGGCGTGGCGCTGCTGCCCATGCCGCACGCGCTGGCCCATTTGCGCAGCGGCGCCCTGATCCGCCTGCTGCCCGGCTGGCACGCCGATTCCGGCCCCCTGTCCGTTTACTATCCCAGCAAGAAGCTGCTGCCCGCGAAGACGCGCGTGTTTGTCGATTTTTTGCTGGAGCAGTTCCGCCAGCGCGATTTCGCCGCGCAGATGCGGGCCGATTAAACGATGAGACCTTCCCATGCATAGTAATTACAGCCTGTTTTACACCTTTGACGGCGGTCAAGCGGCCCGTTTCCGGGAAGCGCGCGTGTTCGGCGCGACCGTCTGGACGGCCAGCGGTGCGGCCATGACGTGGGGCGAGGCGACGCGCAAGGACTACGCCAGCGAAGCCGAGGCGCAGGCCGCCTACGCCACCCGTTGCCAGGCGGCGCTGGCCGATGGCTACAGCTTGGCGCGCGCCAGCGTCATCGACCCGGCCACATTCGATTTCGCGCTGCTGCAAGCCCTGGTGGCGCACGCCGCGCGCCAGGCTCTCGACTGCGTGCGCAGCGCGCATCCCGGCCAGCACATCGACGCTTTCGCGCTGGTGAGCGACGATAGCGCCATGACGATAGCATGCATGGCGAACAGCCGCGAAGCGCTGGCCGCCTCGGAATACGGTGACGAGATGCTGTGGAACCCGGCCGAATGGGCGTTCGACGACGGCGGCGCCTGTTTCGACAGCGCCTACCGCCTGCTGCTGCAGGCGCACCGCGAACTGCCGTTCGATGTCGATTTTGACACCTTCCGCGCCGGCGTGTTCGACGCCTGCATCGCGGCGCTGGCGCAGCTCGACGCCGAAGGGGTATTCGGCACGGGCGCCGAGCGCGATGCAAATCTGCTGCTGTTCGAGGTCAGCGACAGCGAGCCGCTGGAAGGCGCGCTGGCGCGTTTGAATCCGCCGGCCGTGGTGGCGCGTTTCGAGGACTGGATGGCCAGCTGGGCCGACTAGGTTCTACGCCGCCACCAGCCGCAACAGCGTAATCTCCGCCGGCGCGCCGATGCGTTTCGGCGGCCCCCAGTACCCGGTGCCGCGGCTGACATAAATCCACAAACGGCCTTGCCGGTGCAGGCCCGCCACGTAGGGCTGCTGCAGCGGCACGAACAGATTCCACGGCCAGAACTGGCCGCCGTGCGTGTGGCCCGACAGTTGCAGGTCGTAGCCGGCCGCTTCGGCCTCGGGCGCGCTGCGCGGCTGGTGCGCCAGCAGGATGCGGGGGATCTCGGCCGGCGCGCCGGCGATGGCCGCTTGCGGGTCGCTTTTCTGGGCCGGATCGAAGGCGCCCGCATTGAAGTCGGTGACGCCGGCGACGGCCAGGCGCGCGCCGCCGTGTTCGAGCACCGCATGTTCGTTCATCAGTACGCGCAGGCCCAGGCGGCGGAACTCCGCCACCCACGGCGCGGCGCCCGAATAGTATTCATGGTTGCCTGTCACCAGAAACACGCCATGGCGCGCGCGCAGCTCGCCCAGCGGCGCCGTGTGCGCGCCCAGCTGCGCCACCGTGCCGTCGACGACGTCGCCCGTGATGGCGATAAGGTCCGCCTGCAGGCCGTTGGCGCGCGCGACGATGGCTGCCACGTAGGCACGCTTGATGGTGGCCCCCACGTGGATGTCGCTCAGCTGCACGATGGTGAAATTGTGCAGGGCGGCCGGCAGGCCGGTAATCGGCACGTCGACCTGGCGCAGGCGCGCCACCTTGCGGGCGTTGATGAAGCCGACGACGGTGGCCAGCAGCGCCAGGCCCAGCGCCGCCACGGCGGAGGCCTGGGCATGCGGGCGCACGGCGGGAATCAGCAGCAGCAGGGCGTGCAGCACCGTGAGCACGAACAGCGAGGAAAAAAAGCCCATGCACAGCGAGCCGGCCCAGCTCAGGCGGTCGGCCAGGCGCGCATCGTTGGTGACGGCGCGGGCGAAGATGGTCATCGGCATCAGCATGGTCGAGGCCAGCAGGACGACGCCGCCGGCCAGCCAGCCGGCCAGGCCGACGGGCAGCGCAGGCAGCAGCAGCCAGCCCAGCAGGGCGTGCAGGGCGCCCAGTATCATGGTGATGCGCAGCAGGGGCGTGCGGGTTTTCATGTCGTCGTTACAGTGGAGGGCGGGCAGGGGGCCGGGCAGCGCAGCGGCGCTGCACGTCGCAGCCGTCCGGGAAGCCCGGAGCGGCCGCGCTGTGTCTGCGCCGATTATAGCCGACCGCCGATTTGCCGGCGGCGGCCGCCCGCATCACGCTCCGATATGCAGCCCCAGGCTGGCCAGCTTGCCGAAATCGACGGGCTTGGCGAAATGTTCATCGAAACCGGCCTGCATGGCTGCCTGGCGGTCGTGTTCCTGGCCATAGCCGGTCAGCGCCACCAGCCGGAACTGCTGCGGGATCGGCAGCTGGCGCAGCTTGACGGCCACTTCGTAGCCACTCATGTCGGGCAGGCCGATGTCGAGGAAGACGATGTCGGGCCGGAATTCCAGCGTGCGCTGCGTGGCCTGGCCGCCCGTGTAGGCCGTGCACACGGTGTGGCCGTAGATTTCCAGCAGCTCGGCCAGGGTGTCGGCCGCATCGCAGTTGTCGTCGACGACGAGGATGCGCTGGCTGCCGCCGGCGTCTGGCGGCGCGGGGGCGGCTACCGGCAGGGGCACGTTGGCGTCGAGCGGCAGACTGACCTCGAAAGTGCTGCCCAGGCCTACGCCGGGGCTGCGCACGCTGACCTGGCCGCCGTGCAGCTGCACCAGGTTGCGCACCAGCGACAGGCCGATGCCCAGGCCGTCCTGCACCCGGTCGGGAGAGTGCCCGCTCTGCGCGAACAGGCCGAAGATGCTGTCGATGCTGGCGGCGTCGATGCCGATGCCGTTGTCGCTGAGGCGGATGCGCACGGTGTCGCCATCGCGTTCGGCGCGAATGACGATGCGCCCGCCAGGCGCCGTGAACTTGGCCGCGTTGAGCAGCAGATTGGCAACGATCTGCGACAGGCGCACGGCGTCGCCGCAGACCCACAATTCTTCGCCGGGCAAGTTCACGTCGAGCGCATGGCCGCGCGCCACGATGCTGTGCGAACTGGTTTCGACGGCGCTGCGGATGACGCTGGCCAGGCTGACGCTTTCCCACTGCAGCGAGATCTTGCCCTGCGAAATGCGCGACACGTCGAGCAGGTCGTCCACGAGGCGCACCAGGTGGTCCGTGTGGCGGGCGATGGTGCGCCGCGCATTGTCCTGCATGGCCGGCACGACGGGATCGAGCTTGCACAGCAGGGCCAGCGCCGTGCGGATGGGGCCCAGCGGATTGCGCAATTCGTGCGCCAGCGTGGCCAGGAATTCATCCTTGCGGCGGTCGACATCGCGCAGCGCGCGCTCGACCTTGCCCAGGCGTAGCAGTGCCTTGACGTTGGCGATCAGTTCATCGGCCTCGATCGGTTCGACCAGGTAGTTGTCGGCGCCGCCGTCGAGGGCGCGGATCTTGTCGGCCGTGCCGATGCACGAGGCCGACGTCTGCAGCACCAGGATGGTGTTCGTGTCGGTCCCGCCCTTCAATTGGCGGCACACTTCCAGGCCGTTGATGTCGGGCAGCTTGACGTCGAGCAGGATCAGGTTCGGGCGTTCCTGGCGCGCGCGCAGCAGGGCGTCGCCGCCATTCGACGCTTCGATCACCTTGAAGCCGGCGCGCGTGAGGATGCGCGACTTGGCGTAGCGTGCGCCGTCGCTGTCATCGACGTTGAGGATCAGAGCATCGCTGTTGTTATCCGGTAGCATGCGCATTATCCCAGTTGGTTGTGCCTTGCGGCGTGTCCGGCGCTTGCCGGTTGCTTGTGTGGCCCAGCAGGGCGCGCAGGGTGGCCAGCAGCTGCTGGCGCAGCAGGGGCTTGACGTAGTACGCGTCCGCCCCCAGCGCCAGGCCCTTGCGCTTGTCGTCGATTTCGGTGGCGATGATGACGGGCACCTGGCGCCGTTGCGGGTCGTTTTTCAGCTCGGCCAGCCAGTGCCAGGCGTTTTCGCCGTGCAGCAGGATGTCGAGGATGACGGCGGCGGGCCGCTGCTGCTCCCAGCGCTCCTGCGCCTCGCGCACGCTGCGCGCTGCCACCACGCGAAACTCGCTGCCGGCCAGGAATTTTTCATACAGCAGGCGCACGGGCGGGTTGTCTTCGACCACCAGCACGGGGATGCGCTGGTCGTTGCCGTTGTCGTTGGCCGGCGCGCTGGTCGGCAGGCTGCCCTCGGGCGGCAGGTAGTGCGTGGGCAGGACCACGGAAAACAGCGAGCCCTTGCCCGGCGTGCTTTCCACGGTCACCGTGCCGTTGAGCAGGGCCGCCAGGTTGCGGCACAGGGGCAGGCCCAGGCCCGTGCCCTTGACCTTGCGCTGCATGTGGTTTTCCACCTGGCTGAATTCCTCGAAGATCAGCTGCACGTCCTCGGCGCCGATGCCCAGGCCCGTGTCGGAGACGGCAAAGCGGATCGCGTCCTGCTCCGGCAGGGGGGGTGGCGCTGACGATGATGGCGCCCGCTTCCGTGAACTTGAGGGCGTTGGAGATGAAGTTGCGCAGGATTTGCGACAGCTTGCCTTCGTCCGTATGGATCTGCAGGGCCGGATCGGGGGCGATGAAGGTGAGGGTAAGCGACTCGGACACCAGCAGCGGGCGCAGCATGCCGCGCAGGGCGCTGAACAGGTCGGCCACCTGGAAGCTGTTGGCGTGCACGTCGACCTTGCCCGCCTCGATCTTGGCCAGGTCCAGCAGGTCGTTGACCAGGTCGCTCAGGCTGACGGCGCCCTGCAGGATGAACAGTACCTGCTTTTCCTGTTCCCCGGACAGTTCGCCGTCGACCCGGTCGAGCAGCAGCTTGGACAGGGCGCGGATGGAGCTGAGCGGCGTGCGGAATTCATGGCTCATGTTCGACAGGAAGCGCGACTTCATCTGGTCGGCGCGGCGCAGGTGGTCGGCCTTTTCGTCCAGTTCCGCGTACAGCGCCACCACGCCCCGGTTGGTGTCCTCCAGCTCGCGCGTCAGTTGCAGCAAATCGTCCTGGCGCGTCTTCAGTTCGGCCAGGGTGGCCAGCAGCTCGCGGTTCTGCTGCTGCACTTCGGCCAGGGTGATGTCCGGCGGCAGCGCCTGCAGGCTGCCGCCCAGCGCGCCGATGCTCTGGCCGTCGAGCAGGGGCGCCTCGCGCGGGAACAGCTTTTGCAGGGTGATCTGCGTGCCCGCGCCCGGCGCGCTGTCGATGTGGAAGCGGTCCATCAGGCGCTGCGCGCCGAGGATGCCCAGGCCCATGCCCGTGGGCGAGCGGTAGCTGCCGGCCAGGATGTGCTGCAGCTGCGGCCCGGCGATGCCCGGCCCCTGGTCCTCGATGCGGATGGTGAACACCTGCGGCGCCGTCTGTCCGTCGATGGCGAAGTGGATCTTGCCGCTGCCCGCGTAGTTGTAGACGTTGCGCGCCAGTTCCGATACGGCCGTGGCGATGCGCACCTGGTCCTGCACGCCGAAGCCGCACAGGCCGGCGATCTGCCGCGCGCGCTGGCGCGCCCCCACCACATCGAGTTCGCTGGCGATATTGGCGGTTAATATGCGTTGCGTCATGCCGCACCTGTCCCTTCTGCCGTTACAGCTTGATGTTCTTCATGTTCGCGCAGCACCACCACCGTGACGTCGTCGCGCCCGCGCGCAAAATCGCGGTACAGCACGGCGGCGACCAGGCTGGGGTGGCATTGCGCCAGGCCCGGATACTGTTCCAGGTCCCAGCGCGTGTGCAGGCCGTCCGAATGCATGATCAGGGTCGTGCCCAGCTGCCACGGGTGGCGGAATTCCTGCAGCTTGCGCAGATTGCTGCCGACGATGCCGTTATGCGACAGCAGATGCCGGCGCTGGTGGGCGTCGAAGGCGCAGGCGGCGATGTTGCCCACGCCGCAGTAGCGCAGTTCGCGGCGCGCGCTGTCGATGTGCGCCACGGCCAGGGCCGCGCCGCGCGTGGCCCGCAGGGCGCCGTGCGCCAGTTCGATGAAGGGCGCCGGCAGGGGCGGCAGGCCGGGCGTGCTGTTTTCGAGCAGGGCGCTGGCCGTTTCCGACGCCCTGGCCGCCAGCGGGCCGTGGCCCAGGCCGTCGGCCACCATCAGGCTCAGTTCATGGCCTTCGCAGACGACGTTCCAGGCGTCGCCGCACACCTGTTCCGACGCCAGCGGCAGGCAGACGGCGCCGATCTGCCAGTTCGGGCTGGGGGGGATGGCGCTGCTGGCGTGCGGCCCCCACACCACCATCATCAGCACGGTGCCCTTGCCGGGCGCCGTATACAGGTCGAATTCCTGGCTCAGGCGGCGCATCGCGCCCAGTCCCACGCCATACGTGCCCGTGGTGGAGTGGCCATCCTGCATGTGCTGGCGCACGTTGCCGATGCCGGGACCGCTGTCGATCGCCAGCACTTCGATGCCGCTGGTGCCGCCGCGCAGCACCTTGCGCAGCAGGATTTCGCCACGCTGCGCATGCTTGACGATGTTGGTGGCCGCCTCGCTGATGACGATGGCCAGCTGGCCTGCGCGCACGTCGTCGAAACCGATGCGCCGCGCCAGCTCGGTGCCGGCGCGGCGCGCCGCGGCGATCTCGCTCGGTTCGCCGATGGGGAAGCTTCGTTGCCTGAGGATGTCAGGCGGTGGTTCCAGGTGGTTCAAAACAGCTTCCATTTCGCGATGGTGACAGTGGTGCCCGATCCGGGCGCCGTGTCGATGTGAAAGGCGTCGGCCAGGCGCTTGGCGCCGCCCAGCCCCAGTCCCAGCCCGCCGCCGCTGGTGTAGCCATCGGACAGGGCCAGGGAAATATCGTCGATGCCGGGTCCCGCATCGACAAAACTCAGCTCCAGCCCCTGGCGCAGGCCTTCGCGCACGTGCACGATGCGCGCCTCGCCCCCGCCGCCGTAGCGCAGGGTGTTGCGCGCCAGTTCACTGGCCGCCGTGATGATCTTGGTCTGCTCGATCAGGCCAAAGCCCATGGCGACCATGCTGTCGCGCACCTGGCGGCGCAGCCGCACGACATCTTCATCGCTGAGCAGGGGCAGCACCTGCGCCCCTTCCCGTGCCGTGGCGCGCGACGGCTGCCAGGCGGGACTCAAGCCCACAGGCTGCCCCGTTCCAGCAGCTTGATGCCCTGTTCCACGTTGAGCGCCGTGCTCACGCCGTCCAGCGTCAGCCCCAGTTCCACCAGGGTGATGGCGACGGCGGGCTGCATGCCGACCACCACCGTGTGCGCGTCGAGGATCTTCGCCATCGCCGCCGTGTTGCTGATCATGCGGCCGATAAAGGAATCGACGATGTCGAGTGCGGAAATGTCGATCAGCACGCCCGTGGCGCGGTCCTTGACGATGCGCGTGGTCAGGTCATCCTGCAGGGTCATCGCCAGGCGGTCATGCATGTCCACCTGTATCGTCACCAGCAGCAGCCGGCCCATGCGTAAAATGGGGATTCTTTCCATAGGCGCCTCAGTGTTGTTGCTGCTGGTAGGTGATGGTGGAACCCGTGCGTTTCAGGGCCACGACGAAGGCGTCGGCCAGGGTGGCCTTGGTGATCACGTCTTCCAGGTTCACGCCCAGGTGCACGATGGTTTGCGCGATCTGCGGGCGGATGCCGCTGATGATGCAGTCTGCGCCCATCAGGCGTGCCGCGGCGATGGTTTTCAGCAGGTGCTGCGCCACCAGGGTGTCGACGGTGGGCACGCCCGTGATGTCGATGATGGCGATCAGCGCGCCCGTGTCGACGATCTTTTGCAGCAGGCTTTCCATCACCACCTGCGTGCGGGCGCTGTCGAGGGTGCCGATCAGGGGCAGGGCCAGCACGTTTTGCCATAGCTGCACCACGGGCGTGGACAGTTCCAGCAACTCCTGCTGCTGGCGCAGGATCACCTGTTCGCGCGCCTTCTGGTAGATGGCAATGGTGAGCAGGCCCAGTTCGTCGAACAATTTGCTGGTGGCGACGATGGCGTCGCCCAGCTGCTCGGGCTGGGCCGTGATTTCCTTGCGCAGGTAGGCGAACAGCGGTTCCTTCAGCGCAAAGACGAAGCTGGCCGTGTCGATCGGCGAATAGCCCTGGCGCACGCGCGACTGCGACATTTCGCTGAGCAGCTGGCGCGTATCGTCCCAGGCGTTGCCTTCGATATCGAAGGCGTCGCCGCTTTCGAGCGCGCGCGCCAGCAGGGGCAGGAATTGCCCGGCTTGCTGGCGCAGCTCGTTTTCCGCGATCTTGTCGCGCCGCACCAGGCGGGCAATCAGATCCGCCATCCAGCCTTCCAGCAATTGCTCGTGGTGCTGGCCGATGATGGCGGCCAGCAGTTGCGTCTGGCCCATGCCGTTCTTGTCGTTCTTGTTGTTCTTCATGTTCATCCTTGACGGGAGTGGAGGCGCCGGGCGGTCTGCCTTGCGCCGCATGCGCAGGTGGCCAGGTCCGGTCTGTCGATAGGAAATTATAGGCAGGCATCGCCATTTCTTTATGTTCTCTCACGCACATAATGGCCTGGCTCAATCAACATTCTTATGGGAAACTTTTCAGTTTAAAGATGTATGTGATTTGCATGTTTAAAGAGATTCCGCTACACTGCAGCCACTCCATCAGAGAAGAACGCCATGAATATCGACAAATTCAAACAGCAGCACCTGGCCATCCTGGCCGCCATCGATGACTTGCGCCGGCTGGTGCGCGGCGGTGTTGCCGCCCAGGCCCAGGCCATTGCCGGGCAGATCATCGCCATGAGCGGCTTGATCAAGCTGCACCTGGCCGTCGAGCAGCGCTACCTGTATCCGGCCGCGCAAGCGTCCGGCGTGGCCAGCGTGGCCCAGCTGGGGCGCGCGTATGAAAACGAGATGCACGGCATCGCCGGCGCCTATCTGGACTTTGCCGGCCGCTGGAACACCCCCGTGCGCCTGGCTGCCGAACCGGAAGCTTTCCGCAGCGAAGCCAATACCGTGCTGCACGCGCTGTTCCAGCGCATGCGGCGCGAGGACCACGATCTTTATCCCGCCATTGAATCACTGGCCTGAAAACCGCCTGCCCATATATCTAAAGGAATTCCACATGCTGACCCAAGAACAACGCGCCATCATCACGGCCACCGTCCCCATCCTCGAGCAGGGCGGCGAAGCGCTGACGCGCCATTTCTACAAGAACCTGTTCCGCGACCATCCCGAAGTGCTGCCGTACTTTAACCAGGCGCACCAGCACAGCGGCGACCAGCAGCGGGCGCTGGCCAATGGCGTGTTGATGTACGCCAAGCATATCGACCGGCTCGACGCGCTGGGCGAGCTGGTGTCGACCATCGTCAACAAGCACGTGGCCCTGCAGATCCGCGCCGAACACTATCCGCTGGTGGGCGCCAGCCTGCTGCAGGCGATCCGCGAAGTGCTGGGAGAAGAGGTCGCCAGCGACGCCGTCATCGACGCCTGGGGCGCGGCCTACGGCCAGCTGGCCGACATCCTGGCCGGCGAGGAAGGGCGCATCTACAAGGCGCAAGCGGCCGCGCCGGGCGGCTGGAGCGGCGCACGCGACTTTGTAGTGCGCAGCAAGACGGTGGAAAGCGAGGAGATCACATCCTTCCTGCTGGCGCCGGCCGATGGCCAGCCCGTGCTCGACTTTGCGCCAGGTCAATATATCGGCGTGGTGGCGACGGTCGACGGCGTGCCCATGCGCCGCCAGTACTCCTTGTCCGCCGCCAGCAATGGCCAGACTTACCGCATCAGCATCAAGCGCGAGCAGGGCGGCAAGGTGTCGACTTATTTCCACGATGCCGTGCAGGCGGGTGACACCGTGCAGCTGACGCCGCCATCGGGCGACTTCGTGCTGCGGGACGGCGACAAGCCGCTGGTGCTGATCAGCGGCGGCGTGGGCATCACGCCGACGCTGGCCATGCTGACGGCGGCCTTGCGCGGCCAGCGTCCCGTGCATTTCATCCACGCGGCGCGCCATCAGGGCGTGCATGCCTTCCGTGCGCAGATCGATGAACTGGCCGCGCAGCATCCCCAGCTCAAGCGTTACTACTGTTATGCGGAACACGCCGGCGAGCAGGCCGCGCCGGGCGCCGCCGCGCCGGACGCCGTCGGCCTGCTCGACAAGGACAGCCTGGGCAGCTGGCTGCCCGCATCGCGCGACGTCGATGCGTATTTCCTCGGACCGCAGCCGTTCATGCGCGCCATGAAAGGCTATCTGCGCGAACTGGGCGTGCCGGAAGCGCAGACCCATTACGAGTTCTTCGGCCCCGCTTCCGCACTGAACTGACCTTGCTGCAAGTGATGTGTTGCCCGTGCGAGAAAAAAACCGCGCCGTAAGGGGCGGGTAAGCCTCGCGCCGTATTGTGAAGCCAAGCTCGACAAGAAAAGAGCAGCTTTTACATAACGGAGGCAACACCATGCATGACGATCTTGTGCAACAAATCAAGCGCGACCCCAATTATCATCAGCTGGTCAAGGTGCGCTCGCGCTTCGGCTGGGCCCTGACGGGCCTGATGATGCTGGTGTACTACGGCTACATCCTGCTGATCGCGTTCGACAAGGAATTTCTTGCCGCCAAAACCGGCGCCGGCGTGATGACCTGGGGCATGCCGATCGGCCTGTTCGTCATCGTGTTTACCGTGGTGATTACCGGCATCTATGTGCGTCGTGCCAACAAGCAATTCGACGACCTGACCAGCGCCATCCAGGCACGGGTGCAAGCATGAACGGCGCCGCATTGACACAACGCAAGCTTTCCTGCCTCGCGGCGCTGGCCCTGCTGGCAGGCGCCAGCGGCAGCGTGCTGGCGGCCGGCGCCGACCTGGGCCAGGCAGTCAAGCAGCCCACCAACTGGACGGCCATCATCATGTTCGCCGTCTTCGTCATCTTCACCCTGTTCGTCACCAAGTGGGCGGCCAAGAAGACCAAGTCGGCGTCCGATTTCTACACGGCCGGCGGCGGCATCACGGGCTTCCAGAACGGCCTGGCCATCGCGGGCGACTATATGTCGGCCGCATCGTTCCTTGGCATTTCCGCCGCCGTGTTTCTCAACGGCTATGATGGTCTGATCTACGCCATCGGCTTTCTCGTCGGCTGGCCCGTCATCACCTTCCTGATGGCCGAGCGCCTGCGCAACCTGGGCCGCTACACCTTTGCCGACGTGGCCGCCTACCGCTTCAAGCAGGCGCCTATCCGCATTTTCTCGGCCTCCGGCACCCTCGTCGTCGTGGCCTTCTACCTGATCGCGCAGATGGTGGGCGCGGGCCAGCTGATCAAGCTGCTGTTCGGCCTCGAATACTGGATCGCCGTCGTGCTGGTCGGTACATTGATGATGATCTACGTGCTGTTCGGCGGCATGACGGCCACCACCTGGGTGCAGATCATCAAGGCCGTGATGCTGCTGGGCGGCGCCACCTTCATGGCCGTGGCCGTGCTGGCGCAGTTCAACTTCAGCCCGGAAGCGCTGTTCGCCAAGTCCGTGGACGTGCATGCCACCAAGGAAGCCATCATGGGCCCCGGTTCCTTCATCAAGGACCCGATCTCGGCCATCTCGTTCGGCATGGCGCTGATGTTCGGTACGGCCGGCTTGCCGCACATCCTGATGCGTTTCTTCACGGTGCCAAGCGCCAAGGAAGCGCGCAAGTCCGTGTTCTGGGCCACCACCTGGATCGCCTACTTCTACATTTTGACCTTCATCATCGGCTTTGGCGCCATCGTGCTGGTGAGCACCAATCCCGAGTTCAAGGATGCGGCCGGTAAATTGCTGGGTGGCAACAACATGGCGGCCGTGCACCTGGCCAAGGCCGTGGGCGGCAACGTCTTCCTCGGCTTCATGTCGGCCGTCGCCTTCGCCACCATCCTGGCCGTCGTGGCCGGCCTGACCCTGTCGGGCGCGTCGGCCGTGTCGCACGACCTGTACGCCACCGTCATCAAGAAGGGCAAGGCCACGGGCGCCAGCGAACTGAAAGTGTCGCGCGTGACCACCATTGTGCTGGGCATCATCGCCGTGGTGCTGGGCATCGCCTTTGAAAAGCAGAATATCGCCTTCATGGTGTCGCTGGCCTTCGCCATTGCCGCCTCGGCCAACTTCCCCGTGCTGTTCATGTCGGTGCTGTGGAAGGACTGCACCACGCGGGGCGCCACCATCGGCGGCTTCCTGGGCTTGACCACGGCCGTCGTGCTGACGGTGGTGTCGAAATCCGTATGGGTCGACGTGCTCGGCCATGGTGAAGCGCTGTTCCCGTACGCTTCGCCGGCGCTGTTCTCGATGACGGCAGGCTTCGTCGGCATCTGGCTGTTCTCCGTGCTCGACAAGAGCCCGCGCGCGCGCATCGACCGCGCCGGCTACGAAGCGCAGCAAATGCGTTCGGAGACGGGCATCGGCGCGGCAGGCGCCAGCGCGCATTGATGTCGTAGGTAATTACTGCAGGAAACAATGCCCGGTTCGCCGGGCATTGTTGTTTTTGGCGCGCTTAGCTGGCCACGCGCAGGGGAATCACGCCTGGCGCCAGCGCCGTCGCGCCCGGTGTCGCTTCGAGTATCGAGGCCAGGGTCACCGTGTCGAGCACGGCCAGGAAGGCGGCCGTGGCCTGGCCCAGCTTGGCCTTCAGCAGGCAATCGGGCGTCAGGGGGCAGGTATTGTTTTCCTTGTTAAAACATTCCGCCATGAAAAAATCATTTTCCGTCTCGCGCACGATCGTGCCGATATTGATCTCGGCCGGGTCGCGCGCCAGGCGCAGGCCGCCGTTGCGTCCACGCACCGTTTCCACGATGCCTGACAGGCCCAGCTGGTGCACCACCTTCATCAAATGATTCTTCGAAATCGCGTGCAGGTCGGCGATGTCCTGGATGGTCACGAGGCGGTCGCGGTGCACGCCCAAATACATCAGGGTGCGCAGGGTGTAGTCAGTGTAGGCAGTCAGTCGCATGGGGTTCGTTCATAAGATGTGGATGACATCCTTGTTTCATCCGCAGCATACAGGAGAGCGCGGGCCATGTGTATTGCGTCGTCACTTTTCAGCCTGAAAAGACAAAAGTTGATTGCCTTTCGATTAAATGCGTAGTAAATTTTCATATTGTTGCCCTGGTAAACAGCTTGCATAACCTGTAAAGCCCTTTGAGCATGGATTTGATTGATTAAAATCAAGAGGATGGTGAGACAATAAGGTAAATTTACTACAAATCGGATGATGGGCGTTTCCCGGGACGGGAAGCGCGTACTACGCAATCTGTGCGGTGCCGCCGTGGCCGCCCCAGGAAATGAATACCATGCAAATGAATGAAGTGAAAGACGAGCTGCTGAGCAGCGATATCCGCCAGCTGGGCCGTCTGCTGGGCGACGCCATCCGCAACCACCTGGGCGATCCCGCCTTCGAGCGCATCGAACATGTGCGCCAGCTGGCCATCCGTTTCCGCCGCGACCATGACGAAGCGGCGCGCGCGCAGCTGTCGGACGCGCTGCAAGCGCTGTCGCAGGAAGAAACCACGCAATTGACGCGTGCCTTCAGCTATTTCTCGCTGCTGGCCAACATTGCGGAAGATCAACACCACATCCGCCGCACGCGCGCCCATCTGATCGCCGGTTCGCCGCCGCGCCAGGGTAGTCTCAGCCATGCCGTCGGCAATGTGTTCGACGCGGGCAAGGCCGATGCGCTGGAAACGTTCTTTGAAGACGCGTTCGTCAGCCCCGTGTTCACGGCGCATCCGACGGAAGTGCAGCGCAAGAGCATCCAGAATTGCCAGATGGCCATCGCGCGCCTGTTGAGCGAGCGCGACCGCGTGCAAATGACGCCCGAGGAAGCCGAGCAGAACGAAGAAGCGCTGGGCCGCGGCATCGTGACCCTGTGGCAAACGCGTTTGTTGCGCACAAGCAAACTGTCCGTCATGGATGAAGTGGCCAACGGCCTGTCGTTCTATGACCACACGATCCTGCGCGAATTGCCGAAACTGTATTCCTCGCTGGAAACTATGCTGGCCCAGCGCGATGCCCGCTGGGAAGATGCGGAATTGCCCAATTTTATGAAAGTCGGCAGCTGGATAGGCGGCGACCGCGATGGCAACCCGTTTGTGACGGCCGACATCCTGCGCAGCACCCTGCAGACGCAGGCGGACAAGGTGCTCGATTTTTACCTCGGCGAATTGCGCAAGCTCGCTTCGCAACTGTCGCTGGCGCAAATCCTGAACGCCTGCAGCGAGCCGCTGCGCGCGCTGGCAGAGCGCTCGGCCGATGCCTCGCCGCACCGGGTCGACGAGCCGTACCGCCGCGCCCTGCATGGCATCCATGCGCGCCTGGAAAGCACGCGCGTGGTGCTGTCTGGCAAGGGCAAGCAAGCCGAAGGCGTGCAGCCTTACGCGGCCGCCGCCGAGCTGCTGGCCGACCTGGACGTGGTCCAGCATTCGCTCGTCAGCAATGGCTTGCGCGCGCTGGCGCGGGGCCGCCTGCGCCAGCTGCGCCGGGCCGTCAAGGTGTTCGGCTTTTCGCTGGCGCCGCTCGATTTGCGCCAGAATTCCGACGTGCACGAGCGCGTCGTGGGCGAACTGTTCGCCGGCGCCCAGCCGGGTCTCGTCTACCTGGACCTCGATGAAGAGCAGCGCATCAGCTTGCTGCTGGCCGAGCTGGAGTCGCCGCGCCTGCTGGCGTCGCCGTATGCGCAGTACTCGGAAGAAACGACGTCCGAGCTCGACATTTTCCGCGCCGTGCGCGACGCGCATGTGAAATACGGCAAGGAATCGGTGCCGAACTGCATCATCTCGAAGGCGGCCAGCGTGTCGGACTTGCTGGAAGTGGCCTTGCTGCTCAAGGAAGTGGGCTTGCTGCGCCAGGACAGCCGCGCAGTCGACGTCAACATCATTCCCCTGTTCGAAACCATCGATGACTTGCGCGCCGGCCCCGCCATCATGGCGCGCGCCTTCGGCTTGCCGTTCTACCGGGGCTTGCTGGCTTCGCGCGCGGACCAGCAGGAAGTCATGCTTGGTTATTCCGACAGCAACAAGGATGGCGGCTTCTTGACCTCCGGCTGGGAACTCTACAAGGCCGAGATCGAGCTGGTGACCGTGTTCAAGCAATACCAGATCAAGCTGCGTTTGTTCCACGGCCGGGGCGGCTCCGTCGGCCGTGGCGGCGGACCCAGCTACGAAGCCATCCTGGCCCAGCCGGCCGGCGCCGTGCAGGGCCAGATCCGGCTGACGGAGCAGGGCGAAGTCATCACGGCCAAGTATGCGAACCCGGAAGTGGGGCGCCGCAACCTGGAAGTGCTGGTGGCCGCGACCATCCAGTCGACCCTGCTGCCGCAGGCGCAGTTGCAGCCGAAGGCGTCGGCCGGCGCGGGCCATTTGGCCGCCATGGAAGAGCTGTCAGGCACTGCCCTGAACGCCTACCGCGACCTCGTCTACGGCACGGAAGGCTTCGAACAGTACTTCTGGGAATCGACCGTGATTGCCGAGATTGCCGCGCTGAATATCGGCAGCCGTCCCGCTTCGCGCAAGAAATCGACCTCGATCGAGGATTTGCGCGCCATTCCCTGGGTCCTGAGCTGGGCCCAATGCCGCTTGATGCTGCCGGGCTGGTTCGGTTTCGGTTCCGCCGTGCAAGCCTACCTGGCCTCCCATCCCGCCGACGGCGCGGACGTGCTGCGCGGCATGTACACGGATTGGCCCTTCTTTACGTCCTTGCTGTCGAACATGGATATGGTGCTGGCCAAGAGCGATATCGCCATTGCTGGCAAATATGCGGAACTCGTCAAGGATAAAACCTTGCGCGACGCCATCTTTACGCGCATCCGCAGCGAATACGCGGCCACCCTGGACGCCCTGAAGCTGATCACGGGCCAGGAAGAGTTACAACAGGCCAACCCGCTGATGCAGCGCTCGATACGCAACCGTTTCCCGTATATCGACCCGCTCAATCACGTGCAGGTGGAACTGCTGAAACGTTTCCGCGAGGGCAAGCAGGATGCGGCGGCCCGCACGGGCATTCATTTGTCGATCAACGGCATCGCCGCAGGCCTTCGCAATAGCGGTTAATTGATTCATTCAAACAAGATCAAGGAGACAGCATGACCATCAAAGTTGCCATCAATGGCTATGGCCGCATCGGCCGCAACGTCTTGCGGGCGTTTTATGAAGGCGGCAAGCAGCAGGATATCGAGATCGTCGCCATCAACGACCTGGGCGACGCCAAGTCGAATGCGCATCTGACGCGCTACGACACGGTGCACGGCAAGTTTCCCGGCGTCGTCACCATCGATGGCGAGAACATGCTCGTCAACGGCGACCGCATCCGCGTCTTCGCGCAGCGCGACCCGGCGCTGATCCCTTGGGGCGAACTGGGCGTCGACGTGGTGCTCGAATGCACGGGGTTCTTCACCACCAAGGAAAAAGCTTCGGCCCACCTGAAGGGTGGGGCAAAGAAAGTCATCATTTCCGCGCCGGGCGGCAAGGATGTGGACGCCACCATCGTGTTCGGCGTCAACCAGCATGTCTTGAAGGCATCGGACACGGTCATTTCCAACGCCTCGTGCACGACGAATTGCCTCGCGCCATTAGTCAAACCGCTCAACGACGCCATCGGCATCGAATCGGGCTTGATGACCACCGTGCACGCCTACACGAACGACCAGGTACTGTCCGACGTGATGCATGAAGACTTGCGCCGCGCCCGCTCGGCCACGCATTCGATGATTCCCACCAAGACGGGTGCGGCGGCCGCTGTCGGCCTGGTGCTGCCGGAACTGAATGGCAAGCTCGACGGTTTCGCCGTGCGCGTGCCGACGATCAACGTGTCGCTGGTCGACCTGTCCTTCATTGCCAGCCGCGACACGACGGTAGTCGAAGTCAACGCCTTGCTGAAGGCGGCGTCGGAAGGCGCCCTGAAAGGCATCCTCACATACCAGACGGAACCGCTTGTTTCCATCGATTTCAACCACAACCCGGCGTCGTCGAATTTCGATTCCACGCTGACCAAGGTCTCGGGCCGCCTCGTGAAAGTGTCGTCGTGGTACGACAACGAGTGGGGTTTCTCGAACCGCATGCTCGACACCACGGTCGCCCTGATGGCGGCCAAGTAAGAAGAACCAGCGCTGATCCAGCGCACCAGGACGGCCGGCCCACAAGGCCGGCCCTTGCAGCAGCACGAACTTTATAGAAAGCAGCACACCATGACCATGCAAGTACAGCAACGCGCCACCAAGATCGTTTCCACCATCGGCCCCGCTTCGAACGATATCGATACCCTGGTCCGCATGTTCAAGGCCGGCGTCGACGTCGTGCGCCTGAACTTCTCGCATGGCAAGGCGCAAGACCATATCGACCGCGCCCGCATGGTGCGCGAAGCGGCAGCCCTGTGCGGCCGCGAAGTGGCCATCATGGCTGACTTGCAAGGCCCAAAGATTCGCGTCGGCAAGTTTGAAGAAGGCAAGATTTTCCTGGAAAACGGCGCTTCCTTCATCCTCGACGCCAAGTGGGGCGAAAACGGCGAACTGGGCAATATCGAGCGCTGCGGCCTCGATTACAAGGAATTGCCGCGCGACTTGCGCGCCGCTGACGTATTATTGCTCAACGATGGACTCATCGTCTTGACGGTGGACAAGGTCGTCGGCAGCGAAATCCACACGACCGTGAAAATCGGCGGCGAATTGTCGAACAACAAGGGCATCAACCGCCAGGGCGGCGGCTTGTCGGCCCCGGCCCTGACGGCCAAGGACATGGAAGACGTGAAGACGGCGATGAGTTTCCAGGCCGATTACGTGGCCGTGTCCTTCCCGAAAAACGCCACCGACATGGTCATGGCGCGCCAACTGGCCAATATCGCCGGCGAGGCGTGGGACCACAAGCCGATGATGATCGCCAAGATCGAACGCGCGGAAGCCATTCCCGCGCTGCAGGAAATTCTCGATGCCTCCGACGGCATCATGGTGGCCCGTGGCGACCTGGCCGTGGAAGTGGGCAACGCGGCCGTGCCGGCCCTGCAGAAGCGCATGATCAAGATGGCGCGCGCGTCGAACAAGCTGGCCATCACGGCCACGCAGATGATGGAATCGATGATCGTCAACGCCGTGCCGACGCGGGCCGAAGTGTCCGACGTGGCCAATGCCGTGTTGGATGGCACGGATGCCGTCATGACGTCGGCGGAAACGGCCTCGGGCCGTTACCCGATCGAGACGGTGGAAGCGATGGCCGCCATCTGCCTCGACGCGGAAAAATGGGATACCTGCAAGCTCGATGCCGATTTCCTCAACGCCACATTTACCCGCATCGACCAGTCTATCGCCTATGGCGCCCTGTTTACGGCCCACCACCTGCGCGTCAAGGCCATTGCCACGCTGACGGAATCGGGCTCCACGGCCTTGTGGATGAGCCGTTGCAACATCGACATCCCCATCGTCGCGCTTACCCCCAGCGTGGGCACGCGCCGCAAGCTGGCCCTGTACCGCAACGTCAGCACGGTGGAACTGACGTCGGGCACGGACCGCGACAAGGTCTTGCAGCAGGCGGAAGACTTGCTGCTGGAACATAAAGTCGTGGCCAAGGGCGACACCGTCGTGCTGACCTGGGGCGAGCCGATGGGCAAGGTGGGCGGCACGAATGCCTTGAAAATCATGAAGATCGGCCAGCACTGACCGTATTGCCGGCCGCCAGCCGCCTGCAGTCTTAAGAAGGGCTGAAAAACAGGCCGTTGGCCGCCCAGCGCAATGGCAGATGCCTAATCGGCCATTGCGAGTGCCGCTTTTTCATGTCAGCATGTCTTTCCCGCCTTGCAAGGCGCATCCGGAGTGCATGATGACTGAATACTTGCCTGCCTTGATCTGGTCGCTGTCGGCCTTCGCCTGCCTCTTCATTGCGAAACGCCGCTCCTTGAAGACCACGGCTGTCCGGGCCGTCCTGGTAACTTTGCTGGGGCCGCTTGCCATTCCCTTCGTGCTGGCCGCAAAACCGGATCAACACAAGCTGGCCTGACTCAGGCGCCGCTAGACGTGCGGCCGCTACGCTTGTCCCTTTGCTATATTTTCACCTTCACGAAGAGCCTGTGGATGAATCGCCGGGCGCCGCGCTGAAACAACGGTTTCCTAAGACAGGCCGGCGCCAGCATTGACGCCGGCGGCAATGATTTGTGATAATGAGAATTATTATCAATTGAGTCGCTTGCCTTGCGGCCGGCCGTCATCGTGGCCGCGCCTTGCCTTGAGCGCATCGGAGTCCCAGTGAACATTGCGCCATCCGGCGAATCGGTCGCAGTCATTTACAGCAATCACCACGGCTGGCTGATGCGCTGGCTGCGCGCCAAGCTGCAGTGCGCCGACCATGCGGCCGACCTGGCGCAGGATACCTTCGTGCGCCTGCTGGCGGCGCCGCCCGAGGGCCGGCAGAGCCTGCGCGAACCGCGCGCCTATCTGACCACCGTGGCGCAGCGCCTGCTGATCGACCATTACCGCCGCCTGTCGCTGGAGCAGGCGTGGCTGGAAACCCTGGCGCAGCAGCCCGATCTGCTGATGCAGTCGCCGGAAGAGCGTTTGCTGGTATTGGAGACCTTGCAGCGCATCGATGCCATGCTCGACGGCTTGCCGCCGCTCGTGCGCAGCGCTTTTTTGCTGGCCCATGTCGATGGCATGGCCTACGGGGAAATCGCCCGGCGCCTGGCCGTGAGCGAGCGCAGCATCAAGCGCTACATGGTGCAGGCCTTCGAGCGCTGCATCCTCCTGATCCTGTGAACGCCGCCATCGACCCGCGGGCTGCGCGCGCGGCGGCGCAATGGCTGGTGCGCCTGCACGGGGGACCCTTGAGCGTTGACGAACAGCAAGCTTTCCAGGACTGGCGCGCCAGCGATCCCGCGCACGCAGCGGCCTGGCAGCGGGCCGAGCTGGTCTGCAGTACCCTGGCCGGCGTGCCGCCCGCGCTGCGCCAGACGGCGGAGGCGGCGCCACAGTCGCCGCGGCGGCGCGCCGTGCTCTACGGCCTGGCCGGACTGATCGCGGCCGGCCCGGCCCTGTGGCTGGCCAGCGAATCGGCGCCCTGGCAGGCGTGGCGCGCTGCCATCCGCACGGCCAGGGGCGAAATCCGCCGCATGACCTTGCCCGATGGCACGCAGCTGGCGCTCAATACGAACACGGCCATCGACGTGCAGTTTGACGGCGCGGCGCGGCAGGTCGTCCTGCATGCGGGCGAACTCCACGTTTCTACGGCGCACGACGGGGCCGTGCCGGCGCGTCCGTTCCTCGTGCGCAGCGGCAATGGCGCCGTGCGCGCCCTGGGCACGCACTTCAGCGTGCGCCAGCGCGGCAGCGTGCTGGCGCCGCGCACCGAGGTCAGCGTCAGCGAGGGCGCCGTCGAGATCGCGCCATCGCAGGCGCCCGACGCCTTGCGCAGGGTCGATGCGGGCCGGCAGGGCAGTTTTGATGACGTGGCCGTTTCCCCCTTGACACCGTTGTCACCCCATGCGGATGCCTGGCTGCGGGGCGTGCTGATCGCCGAGCGCATGCCGCTGGGCGAAGTGCTGGAACAGGTGGCGCGCTACCGCTATGGCGTGCTGCGCTGCGATCCGGCGCTGGCGGCCATGCCCGTCGATGGCATTTTCCAGTTGCACGACCCGGAGAACATCCTGCTGTTGCTGCAACACTCCCTGCCGATCCGGCTGGCGCGCCGCACGCGCTACTGGATCAGTGTCGAGGCGGCCTGACGCAACAATTTACCGCTTGCCTGTCCCTGCATGTCCCTTTTTGCGGATTGCTTCGTCATACAAGGTAGAGAACGAACAATCCGAACCATCGAAAGGGTCCACATGGCTTTGCAGTACCGCAGCTTGACAACAGCACGCATGACGCTCCATCCCACCACCGGCGCCGTGCGCGCCGCGCTGGTCCTGCTCCTGGCCGTGGGCGGGGCCGGCGCCGGTTTGCCGCACATGGCGCTGGCGGCCGAATCCAGCCCGGCCGCCAGCCTGCGCGACTATCATATTCCCGCCGGCAACCTGCGCGAAGCGCTGGCCTCGTTTGCCATCGCCGCCGGCGTGAACCTGTCCACCCAGGGCGTGGTCCTCGATGGCCTGGCGACGCCGGGCTTGCGGGGCCGTTATGGCGTCGCGGCCGGTTTGCAAACGTTGCTGCAAGGCAGCGGCCTGGAGGTGGTGGATGGCGGCAGCGGCAATTATCTGTTGCGCAAAATGATTGCCAGCACGGCCGATGGCGGCCTGGCCAGCATGCCGGCCGTGGTCGTCAGCGCGGAGGCGGACCGCGCCACGGAAGGCACGGGCTTGTACACGGCGCGCGCCATGTCGACGGCCACGGGGCTGAACCTGTCGCAGCGCCACACGCCGCAAACGGTCAGCGTCATTTCGCGCCAGCAGATGGAAGATTTCGAACTGACCACCTTGCAGGACGTGGCGCGTGCCACGCCTGGCCTGTATGGCAAGACGCAGGGTGTGTCCGACCAGGAAACCACGTATTTTGCGCGCGGTTTTGCCTTGAGCCACGTCAATGTCGACGGCTTGCCGCTCGATGTCACGGGTTTTAACGAGCGTAATGTTTCGGCCGACATGCTGATGTACGACCGGGTGGAAGTGGTGCGCGGCGCCACGGGCCTGATGGAAGGGGCGGGCGCGCCGTCGGGCAGCATCAACATGGTGCGCAAGCGCCCTACGGCCACGCCCTTGCTGAACGCGTCCGCTCACCTGGGCAGCTGGAAGGACAAGCAATTGACGGTGGATGCCAGCAATGCCTTGAACGCCTCGGGCAGCGTGCGCGGGCGCGTGGCGGCCAGCCTGCGCGACAGCGACAGCTTCGTCGACGTGGTGGGCAACAAGAACAGCACCGTGTATGCGATTCTGGAGGCGGACCTGACGCCGTTGACCACGGCCGGCATCGGCTTTTCGCGCCAGCACAGCCGCACCGACGGCGTCTTCGTCGGCTTGCCGACCTTGCCCGATGGCCGCCACATGGACTTGCCCCGTTCGACCTTCCTGAACAATGCCGACTCGTTCCAGAAGCGCGACAACAACGTCGTCTTCGCCGACCTGGAAACGCAGCTGGAGAAGGGCTGGCGCAGCCGCTTGGCCATCACGCACATCGATGCCTCATCCTCGACGCGCAATACCACCAACAGCCGCGTCGATGGCGAAACCTATCTGCTGGAACAGTCGGAAACGGGCTGGAAGTACAACACGGAGCAAGTGGTGGCGGACTGGCGCCTGAGCGGCCCCGTCACCTGGTTCGGCCGCCGGCATGACGTCATCGTGGGCGCCAGCTACCGCCATGACGATTCGGATGCGGGCCAGAGCTGGGAAGGGGCGCAAACGCGCGTGTTCGATCTGCGCCAGTGGAATCCCCATGCCTACCCGATGCGCGGCGCCCCGTTCGAGCCGTACAACTGGGGCCGCAAGACGGACGAGAAGGGTATTTATGCGGCCGGCAGCTTCAGCCTGGCCGATCCGCTGCGCCTGGTGCTGGGCGGGCGCTTCGGCTGGTATGCGCAGGATGTCACGGGCTGGTACTCGACCAATCCCGTCTGGCGCCGCAGCCTGACGGAAAACGCGAAGTTTACGCCGTATGCGGGCATTGTTTATGATGTGGATCAACACCATTCCCTGTATGCGAGTGGCACGCAGATCTTCCAGCCGCAAAGCGTGCTCGATGTAAAGGGCAATACCTTGCCACCGCTGAGCGGCACCAACCTGGAACTGGGCGTCAAGGGCGAGTATTTCGGCGGCAGGCTCAATGCCAGCGGCGCCCTGTTCCGCATCAAGCAGAAGAACCGCGCCATGGCCGACGAAGTCAATTGCCCCACGGGCGGCGCCATCTATTGTGCCCGCGCGGCCGGGCAGGTGCAGAGCGAAGGCGTCGACCTGCAAGTGTCCGGCTCGCCGTTGCCGGGCTGGCAGGTCGCGGGCGGCTACACCTATGTGCTGGCCAAGTACACGCAGGACAGCGTGGCCGCGAATATCGGCCAGCGCATCGCCACGGACGAGCCGAAGCAATTGTTCAAGCTGTACACGACTGTGCAGCTGCGCGGCAGCCTGGCGCGGTGGAATCTCGGTGCTTCCGTGACTGCGCAGGACAAGATCTACCGCCGCGACACGGACTACCTGACGCGGCAGGGCGGCTATGCGCTGCTCGGGCTGACGGCCGGCTATCGCCTCAGCGAGCAGCTGCAGCTGCGCGTGAATATCGACAACGTGCTCGACCGCCGCTACTACCAGGCGCTAGGCTATGCCTGGTCGGGCGGGCTGGAGCGCTATGGCGCGCCGCGCAGCGTGCTGGTCTCGCTGAACTACAAGCTGTAGCCGGGGCGCCAGCAGGGCGCGCCGGTCCGGGCGCCTCTGCTACACTGCCGACGTCTTTATCTTTTCACTTTGCCATGACCGCCATCCCTGTCCTGACGCCCCTGAAACGCGCTTTCCAGCAATCGCGCGCCGAAAATAACATCGAACTGATCCTGCCTGAACTGCTGGGGGCGCAATTGCACGTCGTCATCGGCGGGCAAAGCGAGCAGATCGACCTGTTCCTTGTGCCGTCGCCGAATCCGGAGCGCCGCTGCGTGACGGTGGCGGAAGATCCGGCCTTCCTGGCCGGTATCGCGTTTCCAAAGATTCCCGTGACGGGCGCGCAATTGATCGCCTCGATTCCCGCCGAGATCGAAATCGTCCTCCTGCACGGCGATGGCGCCAACTACCTGACGCGCGAACAGCTGGCGTGGTTCCGCGCCATGCTGGCGCAAAACGCTTGAGCGGCAAGCCCCCAAGTCTTGCCAGCCGCCCGCGCCGCCTGGCTGCGCCTTGCGCCAGCTGACCCGGCGCCTGTTTGCCTGAACCTGTGGCACGAGGGCCGCAGAATATTTTTCTTTTCATAACTATATTGCTGAAGTCCTATGAATATGTTCGCAAAGCAACTATACTCATGGCTCTTTAAAAAATCATCGTCACGCTGGCGGCCAGCCATCCGCGCCAGAGTTCGTACGCATTCCGCTTTTTCTGTCTGAAAAAGCATCTTTCCCCCGCGCGGCAGGCGCGGGCGTGATGACCGAGCCTTGCCGGGTCGACCCGTACCGTTGTCATTTTCGCTGTGTTGCCGCTTTGCTAAAAAGCCGGGCGCCGGCGCGCGGTGCGCCGTCATGTTTTGCGACGTCATGTTTCACTCAACCTATGCCACGACAGTATGCTTAGTTCCATGTTTGCCGCCCCCGCCGATGCGTTGCCCTACATCTATGGCACGCACGATGCCGGTCTCGTGCTGTTTTCCATCGGCATCGCCATCTTTGCCTCGTTCATGGCCTTGCAGATCGCCGGCATGGCGCGCAGCAGCGAGCGGGGCTTCCAGCGCCAGACGGCCATCATCACGGGCGCCATCGCCCTGGGCGGCGGCATCTGGTCGATGCATTTCATCGGCATGCTGGCCTTCGACATTTGCACGCGCGTCTCCTTCGACCCCGGCCTGACCCTGCTGTCCATGCTGCCGGGCATGGCGGCCTCGTGGGTGGCGCTGCACTTGCTGGCGCGTCCGCGCATCAGCTGGCGGCAACTGGTGGTGGGCGGCGTGCTCGTCGGCGTGGGCATCGGTTCCATGCATTACAGCGGCATGGCCGCCATGCAGACTTCGCTGACCTTGCATTACCAGCCGTGGCTGTTCGCGCTGTCGCTGGTGGTGGCCGTCGTCATGGCCATGCTGGCGCTGTGGATACGCTTCGGCCTGAATGCCTTGCGCCAGCGCCTCAGTCCGCTGGCGTCCTTGCTGCTCAGCAGCGTCGTCATGGGCCTGGCCATTTCTGGCATGCACTACACGGGCATGCTGGCCGCGCGCTTTTCCGGCACGCCCGAGGCCGGCGACAATACGATCACCGTGCAGGCGTCGTTCGTGGCGCTGGCCGTGGCCCTGATTACCGTCACCCTCACCGTGTTCGTGGCGGCCGCGAACGGCTTGCTGCGCTACCGCCAGCTGCTGCGCCACGCCAGCGCCGGCGAATCGCGGCTGCGCGCCATTGTCGATACGGCCGCCGATGGCCTGATCACCATCGATGGCCAGGGCAAGGTGCGCTCCTTCAATCCCGCCGCGGAAAGCCTGTTCGGCTGGCGTGAAGCGGAGATCGTGGGCAGCAATGCGAGCCTGCTGCTGCAGCCGCCCGACGCGGCCGAGTACGAGGGCTTTTTGCGCGACTACCTGGAAACGGGCGCTGCGCGCATTCTCGACAGCGGACGCGAACTCGATGGCCGCCACAAGGACGGCGCCGTGCTGCCCATGCGCGTGGCCATCGGCAAGATCGACACGCCGGGCCAGCCCCTGTTCGTGGCGTTTGTCACGGACATGCGCTCATCGCGCAGCATGGAGCAGGCGCTCAAGGACAGCGAGCGCCAGTACCGCACCCTGATCCGCAATATCCCCGGCGTGTCCTTCCACTGCAGCTTCGCGCCCGAATGGAAGATGATTTTCATCAGCGACGCCGTCTTCAACCTGACGGGCTGGATGCCGCAGGACTTCGTCGAAGGGCGCGTCAGGCTGTTCGACCTCGTGCATCCGGACGACCGCCAGCGCGTCAACGACACCTGCGTGCAGGCGGCGGGCGACAAGCGCGACTTCGAGAACGTCTACCGCATGCTCCACCGCGACGGGCGCGAGCGCTGGGTGCGCGAAAGCAGCGGCCCCGTGCTCGACAACGACGGCGTGGTGCGCTGGATCGACGGCGTCATCCTCGACATCACGGAAAGCGAATTGCGCAACGCCGAATACGAGGGCAAGGTGACGGCCATCTCGCGCGCGACGGCGGTCGCGGAGTTCGACCTGCAGGGGCGCATCCTGGAGGTGAACCAGAACTTCCTCGACCTGGTCGGCTACCGGCGCGAGGACGTGATGGGCTTGCACCACAGCATTTTCTGCGAACCTGCCCTCGTGACTTCGCCCGACTACATCGCGTTCTGGCAGCACCTGGCGGGCGGCGAATTCAATACGGGCGAGTACAAGCGCATCGGCAAGGATGGCCGGGAAGTGTGGATACAGGCTTCGTACAACCCCATCTTCAATACGGATGGCAAGCCGTTCAAGGTGGTCAAGCTGGCCACCGACGTGAGCGAACGGCGCGCCATGCAGGAAAACCTGCGCGCGGCGAAAGACCGCGCCGAGCAGGCCGCCGAATCGAAGACCAGCTTCCTGGCCAACATGAGCCATGAAATCCGCACGCCGATGAACGCCATCATCGGCTTTACGGAGGTGCTGCTGGGGACGGCCCTGGACAGCCTGCAGCGCCGCCACCTGGGCACGGTGCGCCAGTCGGCCCGTTCGCTGCTCGAACTGCTCAATGACATTCTCGACATGGCCAAGCTGGAAAAGGGCGCCACGGAGCTGGAACTGGTGGACTTTTCGCTGCCGGACCTGGTCGACCACGTGGCCGCGTCCCTGCGCATCACGGCGCACGCGCGCGAACTGGTGCTGCACGTCGATATCGACCCGGGCATGGGGCAGTTCTTCCTCGGCGACGCCCGCCGGGTGCAGCAGGTGCTGACGAAT
The DNA here is from genome assembly GCF_900156175.1 of Janthinobacterium sp. TND4EL3. Taxonomy (GTDB): domain Bacteria; phylum Pseudomonadota; class Gammaproteobacteria; order Burkholderiales; family Burkholderiaceae_D; genus Janthinobacterium. The sequence goes on along the minus strand of NZ_FTMV01000017.1, from coordinate 45,981 downwards.
TTGATCGGCAACGCCGTCAAGTTCACGGAAGTGGGCCACGTGCGCGTGGCTGTCGGCATGCAGGGAGAGCTGGTGCATATCGCCGTGCACGACACGGGCATCGGCATTCCCGCCGACCGCCTCGACAAGATCTTCGCGCCATTCACGCAAGCCGATTCCTCGATGAGCCGGCGTTTTGGCGGCACGGGCCTGGGCACGACGATTTCGCTGCAGCTGGTCGAACTGATGAAAGGCACCATCACGGTGGAAAGCACCCTGGGCGTGGGCAGCGTGTTCCACGTGCTGCTGCCGCTGGCGCCCGGCAAGGCCGTGTCGCGCCGCAGCGAGCAGCCCGTGGTGGCCTTGCCGCCGCTGCGCATCCTGGCGGCGGACGACGTGCCGCAGAACGTGGAACTGCTCCTGATCAGTCTGGGCGCGGCCGGCCACCAGGTGATCACGGCCGGCGATGGCGAAAGCGCCGTGCGCGAGTTCAGCAAGGGCAGCTTCGACATCGTCCTGATGGACGTGCAGATGCCGCGCATGGATGGCCTGGAAGCGACGCGGCTGATCCGCGTACACGAGCGCGAACAGGGGCTCAAGGCCACGCCCATCATCGCCCTGACGGCCAGCGTGCTGGAACAGGACCGCCGCGCCGCGCAGACGGCGGGCATGAACGGTTTTGCTTCGAAGCCGCTGGAGATGCACAAGCTGACGGCGGAAATCGCGCGCCTGCTCGATATCGCCGTGGCCGTGCCGGCGCCTGTGGCGCAGGCAGGCGCCGCCGGCGCACAGGTCGACTGGCAGCGCGGCATCGCCCTGTGGGGCAGCCGCGACAACCTGCAGCGCGCCATTGCGCGCTTCGTGCAAGCCAACGGCGATTGCGCCGCCATGCTGGCGGCGGAACTGCAGCGTGGCGGCGCCAGCGTGGCGGGCCATTTGCTGCACCGCATCAAGGGCGCGGCCGGCAACCTGTGCCTGGTGCAGGTCGAAAGCCTGCTGGGGCGCATCGAACAGTCGATCGCGCGCCAGCAGCCCGCTGACGAATTGCTGCCGCAGTTGGCGGCCGCGTTTGCCGCGCTGGCGCGCGAACTGGGCGCGGCCGCCGGCGCCGTGCCGCCGCCAGCCGCTGATGCCGCCCCCGCGCCGCTGGAGCGCGCCGCCGCCGGCGCCTTGCTGCGCCAGGCCATCGCCAGCCTGGAGGGCGGCGAGCTCGATGACGCCCTGATGGCGCAGGTCGCCGCCATGCTGGCGCCGCATGGCCTGCAGCCGTGCCTGCAGGCGATGGCCAGCGCCATCGACGATTTTGAATTTGCGCGTGCCGCGGACGTGCTGCGCCAGCTGCTGGACTGGCTGGAGACGCAGGTGCCTGCCGACCTTTCCTGATACTGGACTGACGATGACCTTACACGAAGACAAACCGACCCTGCTGCTGGTCGACGACGAAGCGACGAACCTGCAGGTGCTGCGCCAGATCCTGCAGGACGATTACCGCCTGCTGTACGCCAAGGATGGCGAGAAGGCGCTGGAACTGGCGCAGAACAACCCCGTTGAACTGATCCTGCTCGACATCATGATGCCGGCCATGACGGGCTACGAAGTGTGCCGCCAGCTCAAGGCCATGCCGGCCACGGCGTCGATCCCCGTCATTTTCGTCACCGCCCTGTGCGACGTGAAGGACGAGGCGGACGGTTTCGACGCGGGCGCCGTCGACTACATCACCAAGCCGGTCAGCCCGCCCATCGTGCGCGCCCGCGTGCGCACGCATCTGTCGCTGGTGGACGCCGAAGAATTGCGCCGCTCGCGCCTGCAGGTGATCCAGACCCTGGGCCAGGCGGCCGAGTACAAGGACAACGAGACGGGCATGCACGTCATCCGCATGAGCTATTACGCGCGCCAGCTGGCGCTGGCGGCCGGCTACAGCGCGGCCCGGGCGGAAGATTTGTTGAACGCGGCGCCCATGCACGACGTGGGCAAGATCGGCATCCCCGACGCCATCCTGCAAAAGCCGGGCAAGCTCGATACGGACGAATGGAACGTCATGCGCAGCCACGCGGAAATCGGCGCGGCCATCATCGGCGAGCACGCGGGCGGCCTGCTGAAAATGGCGCGCACCATCGCCCTGACGCACCACGAGAAATGGGATGGCAGCGGCTATCCGCAAGGCTTGCAGGGCGAGGCGATTCCCCATGAGGGGCGCATCGTCGCCATCGCCGACGTCTTTGACGCCCTCACCAGCGAGCGCCCGTACAAGCGCGCCTGGACGGTCGAGGAGGCCATCGCCACCATGCAGCGCGACAGCGGCACGCATTTCGATCCGACGCTGCTGGCGCTCTTCATCGAACAGCTGCCGGCCATGCTGGAGATCAAGGACAAGTGGCGCGAGCCGGTGTGAACGGGCTGCCGGTCAGCCTGTCCAGTATAGTGGCGCCTTGATCAATATCACAGGATTGTCCATGACTGAGCGGCATCGTCTTGCCCACTACCTTCAGCTATGGGCCCTGCGGGCCGATGGCGCACCCCTTCATACCCCCGCTGCATGCCTGCTGCCCGTGCTGTACGGAGACCAGCCGGCCATGCTGAAGCTGTCGACCGGCGACGACGAGCGGCGCGCTGGCGCTCTGCTGCGCTGGTGGGATGGCGACGGGGCCGTGCGGGTGCTGGCTGCGTCGCCTGATGATGACGTCCTGCTGCTGGAGCGGGTGATTTCCCTTCGTTCGCTGGCCCGGCTGGCGTGCTTGGACGAGGCGGGCGATGAGGCTGCGACGCGCATCCTGTGTGCGGTGGCGGCGCGCCTGCATGCGCAACGGCCATCCGCTCTGCCTTTGCCCCCCTTGTCCGGCTACTTTGTCGCGCTGGACGCTGCCGCAGCGCACGGCGGCGTGTTTGCTGCATGCCATGCCGTGGCACAGGACTTGCTGGCGGCGCCGCAGGACTGTGTTGTGCTGCATGGCGACCTGCATCACGAGAATGTGCTTGATGGCGGTGGGCGCGGCTGGCTGGCCATCGACCCGAAAGGCTATGCGGGCGAGCGGGGTTTTGATTTTGCCAATGTGCTGTGCAATCCGGATGCGGCGACGGCGACGGCGCCGGGGCGCCTGGCACGGCAGGTGGCGCTGATCGCCCGTGAAGCTGGCCTCGACCGCGCGCGCCTCCTGGCATGGGTGGCCGCGTGGGCTGGGCTTTCGGCCGCATGGCACCTGGAGGACGGTACGCCGCCGGAGACGGCGCTGGCCGTGGCTCGCATTGCGCTGTGCGCCCTGCGGGGTTGAGGGGGGCTAAGGGCTGTCCGGCAGCCGCAAGATCCGCCGTATCTCCAGGATCGCCTGCGGGCTTTCCTGCACGCTGTGCCAGGACGGAATGACTTTTTCCGACAGCGCGCCGTCGAGGTGGGCGCTGGCGTAGGGCACCACGCCGTCGCTCGATTCTGCCAGCGGCAGGTCCGGCGTGTCGTTGCCCATGATGGAGTAATAGCGCACTTTCGGGCTGATGGGCAGGTCCGCCACCAGGCGCACGAACGGGTCCTTGTCGCTGAGGTTATCGATGCTGTTGGGGATGCGCAGCGGCTCGCTGCTGCCCGTGTCGAGCTGCGCCAGGCTGCCGGCCGCGTCGGACAGCTGCTCGAGCATGTTGATGGGCAGGGTGATCAGGTTGGCGATCCAGCGCGCCACCTTGTGGTTGGCGAACGAGGTGCCACGGTGCGGCGCGGCGATGAACACGGCGCGGTTCACCTGCGGCATGGCCGTGAAGTTCAGGTAGGGCGCCAGTCCGGCGCGCACCTTTTCCGCCTTCTTGCCCTTCAAATTGTATTCTTCCGTGATGGCGTCGAGCAGGGTGTTGCTGGCGTCGGAGACCATCAGGCGCGCCAGCACGCCGCCCATGCTGTGGCCGATCAAGACGAGGTCGTTTGAGGCGGGTTTCTTGCCGGTGGGGTCGAACTGCGCCAGGGTGGCGGTGAGCGCCTTGCGGATGGCGGCATTATTGGCCGCCAGCGGCGCGTTGCTCGGGTAGTACACCTGCCAGATCTGGTAGCGGCGGCGCAGCTGCTCGTCACCCATCAGTTCATTCGCCACGTTGATCCACGCTTCCGGGCTGCTGGCCAGGCCGTGCAGCATGACGATGGTGCGCTTGTCCGGGTCGTAGGGCTGCATCAGGTGCACCTGCGGGCGCGAAATGCCGTCGGCGCGGCCGAACAGGGTGCGCAGCGCCTGCACGCCGAAGCCGGAACGGGCCAGCCACAGCCCGTAGCCGGCCGTGAAATTGGCTGCCACGGGCAGTTCCTGGCCCGCCATGCGCGTCGATTCGCTGCGCGTCGGGTCCACCAGCATCACCAGCAGCTGCTGCGTGGCCAGGACTTCCTGCAGGCTGTTGCCGTCGAAGCGGATCAGCGCCGTGACGACGGGGAAGCGGGTTTCCTGGAACGGCGCGTCGCCCGCTTGCGCGGGCTTGGGCATGACGGCCACCAGGTCGGCGCCGAAGCCGTCGCGCCGGTACACATTGCGCAGGCCGGAAAACGACAGCGAGGTGGCCGGCAGCAGCTCGTCGGGCAGGGTGCCGTCCTCGGGCAGGCGCAAGGCCGACAGTTCGCTGTCGATCTGCCAGCCGGCGACGCGGATTACATGGCCGTCCGGGCGGTACTCGCCACGGTGGCGGAACAGGTTGCCGACGGCCTTTTGCACGGCGTAGTTGTAGTAGTCGCGGATTTGCGTCTGGCGCTCTTCGAAGGCGCGCTGGCCCGGCGTGCGCGTCGTGTAGAACAGGTAGGCATAGGCGTAGCGGGCCGATTCCAGCCACGCGGCCAGCAGTTCGGCGCTGGCGTGGCCGCCCTGTTTTTCCTCGGCCAGGGCGCTTTCCAGCCACAGTTCGGAAAGCGTCGCCAGGCGCTGCTCGTCGCTGAGGAGCTCGGAGCGGGCCAGGTCGGCGCGGCAGCTGCCCGTATTGGCTTCGCAGGCGGCGATGTCGCTGCCGATGATGCGCAGCACCTCGCTGGCCGCGGCGCTGAGTTTGCCCGTGGTGAGGATGTCGCCGCGCCGCTGCTGCAGGTAGTCGGCCGGTGAAATGGCGCTGACGGTGACGGCGGCGCAGCCGCTCAGCAGCGCCGCCGCGCACAGGAGGGCGCAGACGCGCAGACGCCGCATCAGCATGGCGCGCGCCTTAGAACGAGTAGACCAGGGTCAGCGACGTCTGCGTGTCCGTATTCTTCTTGTCGTCCGGTACGCGCGTGTCGTTGCGGGCGCTGAAGGCGGCCTTCATCTGCATGGTGCCGTTGATCTTCGTGCTGAGGGCCGTTTCGGCGATCGAGTGGGTGTTCGAGGTGCCCCGTTCCACGCTGACCGTCTGCGTGAACATGGCCGACTGGCTGATTTTCCACTTCATGGCGGCCGCGCCGCGCACCGTCAGGCCGTGTTCCGATTCGCCCGTGTCGTTGGTGCCGCTGAAGTAGCCCGGACCGACTTCCACGTCGACGCTCTTGTCGCTGGACTGGTACCAGCGCGAGCCGTGACCGACGGCCAGGGTCGAGTACTTGGTGTAGGCGCCGAACTTGTCGTTTACGTGCGAGGCCAGCACGAACAGCTTTTCGTGGTCGGCCATCAGCTTGTAGGCGGCCTTGGCGGAGGCGGAAAAGCGTTCGGCCGAACGTTCGCGGATCTTTTGTCCCTCGTCGTTCGTCGTTTCATCTTCCTTGAAGTAGCCGCTGAAGATGTACTGGTTGCTCCAGTCATCGAGTTCCTGGCGCGCGTCGATCTTGCCGGTGACGGAGGTGCCGACCGTATTGCCCGAGGTGGTGATGGCGCCCAGTTCGGCGGAAGTGCTCCAGCTGCCGATGGGGATTTCGTCGAACAGCATGCTTTGTTTGCTGTCTTTGGCGTCTTTGGCGGCGGCGCCGCCGCAGGTGATGGCCATGGCCAGCGCCAGTGCGAGAGAGTGGGTCGATTTCATGGCTGTATTTGTCTGTGGCGCGCGCCGGGCGTGCCTGATTTCGTTAATGGCAGTGGTGTCGGTGCAGGCCGCGGCAAGCCGGACGGCGCGCATACAACATGCGCGCGCGGGCGCGGCCGAGCATTGTCGAGCCTGTATTGTACCCGACCCCGTCAACGTTCGCCGCACGCCGCGGCGCGCGTCAATCCTGCTACTATTGACGGGAATATTGCAAACCTGGCATGCATGGATGAAGACGATGAAAATAGTTTGCAAGCTGGTCACTGCAGCCTGGCTGTGTGCGGCGGCGCAAGCCGGGGCCCAGGGGCCGGACGTGGCCCCGAACCCGGAAACGGGAGCGCAGCTGACCCAGGCGGCGATACGCGAGGCCGTGCGTGCCGTGCTGGCCGAGGAAGCGCAGGCGCGCGATGCACTGCCGCAGGCGGCCATGCACCAGGTGACGATACGCGCCGACAGAAAATACGAGCAGTTTGCCGCCGCCTTCGCCGAAGCGAAGGTGCCCGATTGCCTGCATCCCGATGGCTTGAAGCGCCAGCCGACGAATATCGGTCCGATCGGCGTCGTCGGCGCGTATGCCTTGCCCTTCGTGGCGATTGCCAAACTGCGCGGAAAATGCAACTAGGCCGCCAGCCCCATGGCTTGCAGCTGCGCGGCGGGACTGGCAAGTGGCGCGCGCCTGGCGTATGCTGCGCGTATTTGCTGCCTGATCTTTACAAGGAATTCCCCGTGCGCTGCCTGGTCATCGAAGACGAAGCCGAAACTTCCCGCTACATTTGTGCCGGCCTGCGCGAGGCGGGCCACGATGTCACCGCCTGCGACAACGGCATTGACGGCATGCGCCTGGCCTGCGGCGAAGACTGGGATGCGCTGGTGCTCGACCGCCTGCTGCCCGGCGAGATCGACGGCCTGGCCATCGTCGCCCGCCTGCGCGGCATGGGCCGCAACACGCCCGTGCTGGTGTTGTCGGCCCTGTCCAGCGTCGATGAACGCGTGCGCGGCTTGCGCAGCGGCGGCGACGACTATCTGTCGAAACCGTTTGCCATCGCCGAACTGCTGGCGCGCATCGAGGCGCTGCTGCGCCGCGCCGCGCCCGTGCCCGAAGCGACGCAGCTGCAGGTGGCCGACCTGGTGCTCGACATGCGCACCATGCGCGTGACGCGCGCCAACCGGCAGATCGCCCTGCAGCCGCGCGAATTTCGCCTGCTCGAATACCTGATGCGCCACCAGGGCCAGTCCGTCACGCGCGCCATGCTGCTCGAAGCCGTGTGGGATTACCATTTCGACCCGCAGACCAACGTCATCGACGTGCAGGTGAGCCGCTTGCGCACCAAGGTGGACAAGGAATTCTCGCCGCCGCTGATCCACACGGTGCGCGGCGTCGGCTACACCCTGGGCGTGCTCGATAGTGCGTAAGCTGCACCGCTCGATCGCGGCGCGCCTGGCGCTCGGCTATGGCGTGCTGGTGGTCGTGTCGATCAGCATCGTCTGCGCCGTATTCTATTTCGGCACAATCGGCGTGCTCGACCGCAGCGTGGACCGCAAGCTGGCCTTGCTCTCGGAGCGGCTCGCCGCGCTGTACCAGCAGGGCGGCAGCAGCCGCACGACGGCGGAAATCGCCCATTTGCTGACCGACCGCACCGACAGCGACACGGAGATCTTCTTGCTGGTCGATGCCGACGGCCGCCGCGTGGCGGGCAACCTGTCATCCTGGCCCGACGCGTCCAGCCCGGTGGGCCAGCTGCTGCACCGGGACGTCACGCGCGAAGGCCGCCGGGTGCCCGCGCGCATGCTGATCCGCGACCTGGACGGGGGGGCGCGCCTGTTCGTGGGGCGCGACATGGAAGAGGGCAAGTCGATCCGCGCTCTCGTGCTGCGCTCGCTGGCCTATGGCGCCGGGGTGGCCATCGTGCTGGTGGTGGCGGGCGCCTGGCTGTTCCGCCGCCAGCTCGAAGCGCGCATCGGGCAGATCCGCCGCACGGCGGGCGAGATCGAGGCGGGTGACCTGAGCCGGCGCATCCCCGTCTCCAGCGAGGATGAGTTCGGCTTGCTGAGCCGCGACATCAACCGCATGCTCGACCGCATCGAGCACCTGATGGAAGGCGTGCGCCACGTGTCGAACGCCATCGCGCACGACCTGCGCACCCCGCTGGGACGCATCCGCAACAAGCTCGACGGCGCCCTGCGCCAGCAGCAGGGGGTGGCCGGCTTCGAGAGCGCGGCGCGGGCGGCCATCGACGATATCGACGACCTGACGCGCGTGTTCGACAAGCTGCTGCAGATCGCGGCGGCCGAATCGGGCATGCGCCCCGAGAATTTCGACGACATTGACCTGCATCAGATCGGCGCCGACATCGTGGAAATGTACGAGGCGACGGCCGACGATCAGGGCGTGCTGCTGGTGCAGATGTATGGCGACGGCGTGCCGGCGCGCGGCGACCGCAACCTGCTGGGCAGCGCCCTGGCCAGCCTGGTCGACAATGCCATCAAGTATGCGGGGCCGGGCGCCACGGTGGAAGTGTCGGCCGGCAGCGACGGGCAGGGCAGCTGGCTGGCCGTGCGCGACAACGGTCCCGGCGTGCCCGCCGAGGAATTGCCGAAGCTGACGCAGCGCTTTTATCGCCTCGACAAGAGCCGCCACCTGCCCGGCAATGGCCTCGGCCTGTCCATCGTGGCCGCCATCGCGGCCCTGCATGGCGGCAGCCTGGAGATCGAGGATGCGGCGCCGGGCTTGCGCGTGCGGCTGCGGCTGCCGCGCTAGCATGGCCAGCGTGGCGTATCGGCACATTACCAACTTGTAACCCCCTTCGTTTTCGCCTCCCCCTATCATCCGCTCTACCCGGCCAGAGCGGCTGCACGCTGCCGTCGCCTGCGCCGGGCTGCACGCGGCCGCTGCCGCGTCCCGTTCGCCCAGTCCGTTGTAGAGCAGTTCGCATGCATACTTTTACCGCCACCGGCGACTCCGCGCCGCAGCAGCCGGCACTGCGCCAGCATGGCCACCGCATCAAGGCCGCGCTGGGCGCCATCGTCTTTCCCCTGCAGCGCGCGCGCTGGCAGGCGTTCATCGCCGGCACGCCGGGCCTGGCGGCGCTGGCGCAAGTCCATCCCAGCCTGCGGTACAAGATCTACCGCCCCTATGCGAGCCGGCAGTTCGGCTGTGCGGCGCGCGTCGAGCTGCTGTGCGGGCATTACCGCTTCCTGTGGCAGGCGGGCGCGCGCCCGCTGGTGGAGTACGCGGCGCGCCGGGCGCTGGTGCTGGCCGCTATCGAAGGCAAGGATGGCGCCACCTACCGCCTGCAGCTGACGGCCATCCACGACAGCCACCGCGAGGGCGACCTGTGCCTGCGCCTGACGCGCGACGGCGTGTCGCTGTACCTGGCCAGTTTCCTGTTCCGGCCGAAGGCAGGCGGCGGCACCATCGAGCTGGGCGCCCTGCAGGGCTTGCGCTCGGCCGAAGGGGCGCAGGCGGTGAAGGACGCCACGCGGGCGCTGCACGGCTGCCGGCCGAAAAACCTGATGGTGGCAGCCTTGCGCGACCTCGGCGACTTTTTCGGCTGCACCGACCTGGGGCTGGTTGGCAATGCCAACCGCATCGCGCTGAACTGGCGCCGGCGCCGCCGCATCGCCTGCGACTACGACCTGGCGTGGCAGGAACTGCATGCGCAGCCTGCCGGCGACGGCAATTACCGCTTGCCATGCATTCCCTGCCGCATGCCGGAGCTGGAGCTGCTGCCGTCGAAAAAGCGGGCGGACGCGCGCCGCCGCGGCGCCATGCTGCTGCGCATGGCGGCGGACATGCGCTGGAACGTGGCGGCCCTGTTGCAGCCGCAATGAAGGCGCAGGAAGGCCTTTTTTGACCTGCGCGGCTTTTTTGCCGGCCAGCCCGGCGCAAGCGGCGCGATCGGCGTATACTTGCTGGCGTTCTTAACCTGAAGCCAGTCACCCTCATGCCAGCACAATTCCCCACTTCGCGCATGCGCCGCCTGCGCGCGACCCCGCAACTGCGCGAGCTGTTCCGCGAAACCGAGATCAACCCGCGCGACCTGGTCCTGCCGATCTTCGTCGACGAAGGTTCCAGCGATTTCATCGACATCAAGTCCATGCCCGGCGTGCGCCGCATTCCCGAAGCGAAGCTGGCGCAGGAAATCGAGCGCTACGCGCGCGCCGGTTTGCGCTCCGTCATGACCTTCGGCATTTCGCACCACAAGGACAGCCACGGCACGGACACCCTGAACCCGGACGGCCTGGTGGCGCGCATGTCGCGCATCATCAAGGACGCCGTGCCGGAAATGGTGGTCATGTCCGACACCTGCTTCTGCGAATACACGGACCACGGCCATTGCGGCATCCTGCATGGCGATACGGTCGACAATGACAGCACGGTGCAGAACCTGGGCAAGCAGGCCGTCATCGCGGCCCAGGCGGGCGCCGACATCATCGCCCCGTCGGCCGCCATGGATGGCCAGGTGGCGGCCATCCGCAGCGCGCTCGACGCGGCCGGCTTCCACGACACGCCCGTGATGGCGTATTCGACCAAGTTCGCCTCCGGCCTGTACGGCCCGTTCCGCGACGCGGCAGGCAGCACCCTCAAGGGCGACCGCAAAACGTACCAGATGGACCCGATGAACCGCCGCGAAGCGGTGCGCGAATCGTTGATCGACGAAGCCGAAGGCGCCGATGCGCTGATGGTCAAGCCGGCCGGGGCGTATCTGGACATCATCCGCGACCTGCGCGAAGTGACGCGCCTGCCGATCGGCGCCTACCAGGTCAGCGGCGAGTACGCCATGATCAAGTTTGCCGCCCAGGCCGGCGCCATCGACGAGCGCCGCGTGGTGCAGGAAACCCTGGGCGCCATCAAGCGCGCGGGCGCGGACATGATCTTTACGTATTTTGCGATGGATGTGCTGAATAATCCGTACTAATTCCGCATGGGGCAGGGCAGGCGCCTTTTCAGCTATCATGGCGCGCTGCCCAACCTGAACCAGCTTATGCCCCTGAAAATCTCCCGCATCCTGCACGCCGGCTATGTCTTCGAATGCGAAGGCACGGCCATCGCCTTCGATCCCATCGTCGAAAACCCCTTCAGCCGCAACTGCCACGCCTTTCCGTCCGTGCGTTTCGACCTCGATGCCGTGCGCCGGCTGCGCTGGGATGCCGTCTTCATTTCGCACTTCCACGACGACCACTGCTCGCTCGACAGCCTCGACGCGCTCGACCGCGCCACGCCCATCTACCTGTACTGCGTCTTCGACGAACTGTTCGCGATGATCCGCGCGCTCGGTTTTACGCAGGTACAGCGCCTGCATGTCGACGTGCCCGTGCGCGTGGGCGCCATCGAGGTGATCCCGCGCCGGGCGCTCGATGACGATGTCGACTCCCTGTTCCAGGTGCGCGCCGCCGGCCTGAACGTGCTCAACGTCGTCGATTCCTGGATCGGCCCCGAGACGTTGGCGCAGCTGGCCGCCTTCGCGCCCTGGGACATGGTCTTGTGGCCGTTCCAGACCATGCGCGAGATCGCCGTCATTGCGCCGTCGCTGGCAGCGCGAGGCCCGGTCGAGCTCCCCGACGACTGGATACCGCAATTGCGCGCGCTGGCGCCCCGTTACCTCGTGCCCAGCTCCTGCCAGTTCGTGCAGGAAGACTGGTCCTGGTACAACCACGCGATGTTCCCGGTTACCTACCGCCGCTTTGCCGATGAAATCGGCGCCGCGCTGCCGGACGCGCACATCTTCCGCCTCGACCCGTCGACGTCCGTGCTGCTCGACGCACACGGCGTGCGCAGCGCCGACCCCTTGCCCTGGGTGCTCCCCGTAGGGGCGCAGGACGTGGATTTCGACTACCGTCCCGAGGCGCTTGCGCCCGCCTCGGCGGACATCGCCCGCCGTTTCGCGCCATTGAGCGAGTCCGATGCGGCGCTGGTACTCGATTTCTGCCGCCACGGCCTGCTTGAACGCTACCGCGACATGGAACTGCCCGAGGACAGCTATTTCCAGGCCCCGCGCCTGTGGCGGCTGGCCCTGCACGGCCATGACGGCGCGGCCACCGTCCTGCATTACCGCACGCAGGGCGACGTGATCGACCTCGTGCCCGACACGGGCGAGGCGCCCGGCTGGACCACCGAAGTGCCGCTGGTGAAATGCCATGCGGCGCTGGTGCTCGGTGAATCGCTGACGTCGATGTACATGCGCATCAATGACGGTCCATTCGACGCGGCCACGCGGGCCGCATTGGCGGAGGCCGACATCGTCGACGACCCCCTGATCCGCTGCCTGTTCAACGACGCCATCGGCGCCTACCAGGCGGCGCAGCTCAAGCGCCTGCTGGCCCGCTGAAGAAAACCGCGCGACAGGGTAAGATGAACGATACATACCAGTATCTCAGCTCAAGGAATGATCAATATGACACAAGACAAGGAAACCGCGATCCTGGCAGGCGGCTGCTTCTGGGGCGTGCAGGACTTGCTGCGCCGCTATCCGGGCGTGCTTGCCACGCGCGTGGGCTACAGCGGCGGCGACGTGGCCAACGCCACCTACCGCAACCACGGCACGCATGCGGAAGCGATCGAGATCATGTTCGACCCGAACACCATCAGCTACCGCAAGATCCTGGAATTCTTTTTCCAGATCCACGACCCCAGCACCGAGAACCGCCAGGGCAATGACAGGGGCACCAGCTACCGCTCGGCCATCTTTTACACCAGCGACGAGCAAAAGCGCGTGGCCGAAGAGACCATCCGCGACGTCGACGCCTCGGGCCTGTGGCCCGGCAAGGTGGTGACGCAGGTGGCGCCGGCCGGCCCGTTCTGGGAAGCGGAACCGGAGCACCAGGATTATCTGCTGCGCTTGCCGCATGGCTATACCTGCCATTACATCCGGCCGGACTGGGTCTTGCCGCAGCGTCAACAATAAGCGGCAGGAGGAGGGCACGGCCTAGCCCCGGCCGTGCAGGCTAGGGACGGACTTGAAGCGCCCGGGCGTCGACCTGGCGTCAATGACTTTCAGTTACTTGTCTGAAGGGGGAGCAACTTGATGTCATGCATGCACCCCGTTGCATTGCCTGTGGACGTGCGCATGGAAACGGGGCGGTCGGACAGATGCTTGCGACGATACGCTTACGCAGTGGTGCGCGTTTTGCGACGCGAAACCCAGCCGATCGCACCCAGGCCCAACAGCAGCATGGCGTAGGTTTCCGGCTCAGGCACAGCTTGCAAGCTGGTGGTGACGGACAGGCTGTTGTTCAGCGTGTGCAACTCCCAGCCCGGATAGCCCCAGGCATTCGTGACGAATTGCAGCGAGATCGGGCCGTTGGCGCGGTCGATGCCGGCCAGCGCCAGGTTCAAGCCGCTGTAAATTCCCGGATTGGCGGCCAGGTTAAAGTTCAGTGTTTGCCAATCATGGGTGGCGCCAGCAACATTGAAACCATATACGGCATTGTTATTGCTCAGTAACTGAACGTACACGCCGTTCGATGGATCCTGACCGCCCCAGCCCTGGTCTTTCAGGGTGACCGAGGTTTGCAGTGCGGTGATGCTCTGCGTGCCGTATTCAAATGTGACGCGGCCGATCTCAAAACTGCCAGAATTGAGCCACGCGTACTGGTTGCTGCCGGAACTGCCGATGGTCAGGGTCGCATCCGCCTGCGCCAGCGAGATCAACGACAGGCTCAGGGCCAGCGAAATGCCGGCTTTTTTCAAGACATGCATGATGAAGTCCTTCAAGTTGTGTGCAATATTGCAAGAGAAATATATATTGGATATCCTTTAAAAGATATAAAAATAAGTATTAATTTTGATAATTAATGTTAACTTTTGGTTTCCCTGGCTTGCGGGCTGACACGTGCGAGGCGGTACCGGGCAGGCAGCGATACGAGCGCTGGCGTCACGCCATGCAAGGCATGGCAGTCGTGACGTCGGCCGGCAGCGCAGTCGATCCCCTGTGGCAGGCCCGGAGCGCGGCCTCGCCGGGCATGGATTTGCCAGGGCGCCCGCTGGCGCCGCTGCAAAACGGCGCGCGAAAAGCGGGGTATATTAGCGGGGTGGAGAATGGCGGCAGCAGCCACTTCAGGCGACTGTACCGTGGCAGGCGTGGCCACGTGGCGGCGCCAATGAGGGCTGGAGTCGCCCGCTGCTACTTTAGCTTGCTGACGCAACCTGGTCATTGAGGAAATGAGGAGACAATATGAGCGATATGGCACAGGCCTGGGTGCATACCGAATCGTGTCACGCCATGCGCGACGCGGCCGGCGGCATGGCGGAGCCGGCATGAGAGGCGCCGGCTACCAGAGCGGCTTCGGCAACGAATTTGCCACGGAAGCCATCGTCGGCGCCTTGCCGCAGGGGCAGAATTCGCCGCAGCGGGCGCCGCTGGGCCTGTATGCGGAACAATTGTCGGGCACGGCCTTCACGGCGCCGCGCGCGCAGAACCGGCGCTCCTGGCTGTACCGCATCCGCCCGGCCAGCCAGCATCCGCCATTCACTTTGCTGCAGAATACCCGCATCGTCAGCGATTTCCACGCCATGCCCCCCACGCCGCCGAACCAGCTGCGCTGGGACCCGCTGCCGCTGCCCGACAGCGCCACGCCGGTGGACTTCATCGACGGCTGGCAAACGATGGCGGGAAACGGCAGCGCGGAAGCGATGAGCGGCTGCGCCATCCACGTGTATGCGGCCAACCGCTCCATGCAGCGCTTCTTTTATTCGGCCGACGGCGAATTGCTGCTCGTGCCGCAGGAAGGGCGGCTGGCGATTGCCACGGAGCTGGGCATGATCGAACTGGAACCGCAGGAAATCGCCGTCATCCCCCGTGGCGTGCGCTTCCGCGTGACTTTGCTGGACGGCAAGGCGCGCGGCTATGTCTGCGAAAACTTCGGCACGGCCTTCCGCCTGCCGGACATGGGGCCCATCGGCTCGAATGGCCTGGCCAACAGCCGCGATTTCCTCACGCCGCACGCGGCCTACGAGGATATCGACGGCGAGTGCGAACTGCTGGCCAAGTTCGGCGGCCACCTGTGGCGCACGACGCTTGATCATTCGCCGCTCGACGTGGTGGCCTGGCATGGCAACTACGCGCCGTACAAATATGATTTGCGCCGCTTTAATGTCATCGGCTCGATCAGCTACGACCATCCCGACCCGTCGATCTTCCTCGTGCTGCAGGCGCCGAGCGACAATCCGCAATTTGGCGCCATCGACTTCGCCATCTTCCCGCCGCGCTGGCTGGCCGCCGAACACACGTTCCGGCCGCCGTGGTTCCACCGCAACGTGGCCAGCGAGTTCATGGGCCTGATCCACGGCGTGTACGACGCCAAGGCGGCCGGTTTCGTGCCGGGCGGCGCCAGCCTGCACAACTGCATGTCCGGCCACGGCCCCGATGCGCAGACCTTTGACAAGGCTTCGCACAGCGACACGTCCACGCCCGCGAAGGTGGCCGATACCATGGCTTTCATGTTCGAGACGCGCACCATCCTCAAGCCGACGCCGTTCGCGCTGGATGGCGGCTTGCTGCAAAACGACTATTTCGCGTGCTGGCAAGGCTTGCGCAAGCATTTCGACGCGGACGCCGGATAGCCGGGCGAGCCGTGGCCGCGTACCCGGCCTGGCGGGCCGGTCCTGGCCCGCGTGCTCAGTGCGGCTGGCAAACGCGCCCGACCAGTTTCGGCTGGTCGTCACCCGCATGCGCGCGCAATTGCAGCAGCATCAGGGCCATTCCCAGCATCAGCGCCGCGGCGCAGAGTTTCTTGTGCATCGTCGTTCCTGTTTTTATGCTCGATGGAGCTTGCTTGCCATATTGATAGCCATATTATTGCCCAAATTCAGCGTGCGGGATGAGCAAATTACCAAGCGTGCTCTACAATTATGCATCTTGCGCATCCGCGCCATCTGAACGCCATGCATAGTATGTGAAGGGAATGACAAGCCTGTGACTTCCAAGCCGATCAAGATCGCCGCCACCGTTGTCGTGGCACTCGCCGCTGGGGCCGGCATTTACACCTATACCCGACCTGCCGCCACTGCCGCGCCAGCCGGCCCGGCCACGGGCAATCCGGCCGCCGCACCGCAAGCCGGCGCCGACACGGCCGCCGTGGCCGCCCAGTTCCGCGACTTGCTGGCCAATTTCCGCAAGATCATCGTGCTGCTGGCCGACGAGCAAAGCTTGCCCGAAGGCGCGCGCGACGAAGCCCGTAAAGTGGGCCAGGCCCTGTTCCATGAAAACCAGGAACGCATCGCCAGGCTCGATGCAGCGCTGGATCAATTGACGGCACCGGCCAATCCGGGCCGCTTCGAAGCGCTCGACAGCCTGCTCACGTATATCGAATCCGATCCCTCGCTGTACGACGCGGACCGGCTGGCTTTCCGCGAATTGCTGCAAAGCATGCTGGCCGACGTGGCCAAGGATTCGTCCTTGCCGGCGATCAAGCTGCACAAGCGCATTTCCGAGGATCTCGACGCGCTGGGCGAGATCGAGCGCAATTACGAGAAGGAAATCCGGCAAATCTTCGGCAACCTGGGCCAGCGCGCCATCGAACTCAAGCGCGAACGGTGGGACGATTACGTGGCGCAGCTGAAAAAACTCTACAGCCGCGAACAGATTTTGAAGGAAAACGGCATCGTCGTGCCGTATGCGGTACCACCGGCCGGTTCTGTCCCGGAAGCCAAGCCCGTGCCCAAGAAGGACGAGGCGGAAATCTTCGGCCTCGGCTTGCCGAAGAAAACCATCGTGCTGACCTTCGACGACGGTCCGCACCGCCGCTACACGGAAGAAATCAGCGCCATTTTGAAACAATATGGCGTGCCGGCCGTGTTCTTCAACGTGGGCCGCAACCTGGGCTCGCTGGACGCGGAAGGCCACGCCAAGCTGGGCGCGGGCGCGGAAGTGAGCCGCAAGCTGATGAAAGAAGGCTATGCCGTGGGCAACCACAGTTTCAGCCACGCACAATTGTCGAAGCAGACGGGCGACAAGCTGAAAGGCGAAATCCTCGGCACGGACACGTTATTGAAAGCCATCAGCCCCGAGCGGGCCGCGCTGTTCCGTTTCCCGTATGGCGCGCGCAACAGCGAAGGCATGGCCGCGCTGGCCGATGCGCATCTGAAATCCGTGATGTGGAATATCGATTCGCTCGACTGGGCCGACCCCGTGCCCAGCTCCATCACGAACCGGGTGCTGGCCTCCGTCGACAAGGCGGGGCGCGGCATCGTCCTGTTCCACGACATCCATGAACGCACGGTCAAAGCCTTGCCGGCCGTGCTCGACAAGCTGATCGCGGAAGGCTATCAATTCGCGGGCTGGGATGGCACGAGCTTCCAGGTGGCGAAAAGCACGGCGCCCGCGCCCGAGAAAGTGCCCGTCACCACGGGCTACGCCAATTCCTGGGCCGTGGTGATCGGCATCGACGATTACGCCAAATGGCCGAAACTGCAATATGCGGTGCGCGACGCGCAGGGCATCCGCGACACCCTGATCGAAAAATTCGCGTTTGCGCCCGAGCGCGTCGTCACCCTGAAGAATGGCGAAGCGACGCGCAACAACATCCTGGCCGCCTTCCACGACAAGCTGGCCCACGGCGGCGTGCAAAAGAATGACCGCATCTTCGTCTTCTTCGCCGGCCACGGCGCCACGCGCAAGCTCAGTTCGGGACGCGACCTCGGCTACATCGTGCCGTTTGACTCTGATCCGGCGCAGTTCGCCACGGATGCGATTCCGATGACGGAAATCCAGAATATCGCGGAGTCCCTGACGGCCAAGCATGCGTTCTTCGTCATGGACGCCTGCTACAGCGGCCTGGGCCTGACGCGTGGCGCCGGTTCCAGCTCCTTCCTGCGCGACAACGCCAAGCGCATCGGCCGGCAAATGCTGACGGCCGGCGGCGGCGACCAGCTGGTGGCCGACGGCGGGCCGAACGGGCACTCCGTGTTCACGTGGACCCTGCTGCAGGGCCTGGCGGGCAAGGGCGACCTGAACGGCGACGGCCTGATCACGGCCACGGAACTGGCGGCCTACGTGGCGCCGGCCGTCTCCAGCGTGTCGAACCAGACGCCCGCGTTCGGCAGCCTGCCTGGTTCGGAAGGGGGCGATTTCGTCTTCGAACTGCCGGGCGAGACGGAATTCCTCAGCCCGAACACGGCGCAATTGTCGACGGAAGCCATCGCCCTGAACAGCAAACTCGACGCCAAGCCGCAAGCGGCCAGCGTGACGGTGAAGGATTTGCAGGGCGGCGAACAGAAGATCGTCACGCCGGGCGCCGTGCCCACCTCCACGCGCCAGCTGGCGCAGCGGGCCAACGACCGCGGCTTGCAGCTGTACAAGGAAAAGCAGTACGCGCAGGCGGAAGCGCAGTTCACGGAAGCGCTGAAACTGCGTCCCGATTTCGCGCTGGCGGCCAACAACCTGGGCTTTGTCTTCTACAAGCAGGAAAAATACCGCGAAGCGGCCCGCTGGTTTGAAAACACGGTCAAGATGGACCCGTCGCGCGCCATCGCCTATTTGAACCTGGGCGACGCCTATGCCAAGGCCGGCGATGCCGCCAGGGCGAAAGCGGCCTATAAAACCTATCTGGAACTGGCGCCGACGGCTTCGACGGCGCCGGCCGTGCGGCAAAAGATGGACAAGCTGTAAGTTGGCGTCCATCTTGACCATGGTCCACGTGTTTGCCTGCAGCGGGCGCTTTGCCAGCTGGGAAGCGCTGCAGGCCTACCTGGCGCCCGCGTACACGGACGATGGCGACGCCGTACCGTCGCCATTCTTCATGGAAACGGGCCTGACGCAGTATGAGCCAGCCTGCATCGAGAGCGCGCTGCTGGCCGTGCCCGCGCCGCTGGCAGAGTTGCTCGACGGCGTGTCGTATGCCGGCAGCTGGCTGACGCAGGCCAGCGCGGACGCGGATGCCCAGGGCGTGCTGGCTGACACGGCCGTGTGCGTGTTTGCGCCGAATCGACTGGCGCATCCGCAGCGCAGCACGCTGCACTATGTGGGCAGCTACCGCTACGATGCGGCAGGCTGAGCGTCATCCCCATGGCCTTCGTGCAGCAGCTTGTTGACGCTGGCCAGCAAGCTCGTGCCTGAGGTGGTGATGAAGCGTGCGCCCGCCGTCTGCGCTTCCGTGCCATAACTGGCGACCGTATCCTTGCTGCAATATACGACGATGGGCAAATCCGGCCAGGTCTGGCGCACCGTGCGCACCGTGCGTACGCCCGCATCCTTGATGCGCCGACCGTTTTCCACGCGCGCCATGTCCGTGATGAACAGTGCGTAATGCTTTTGTTGCAGCATGGCCAGCGCCTGGCGCGTCGAGACGGCCTGGTCCACCTTGATGTTTTCCCGTTCCAGCTGTTCCACCAGCAAGGTGTTGTTGCGCGGGTGGTCATCCAGCCACAGCACGAGGCTGGACGGCTTTTGCGCCGTCGGCACGCCCGCCAGGGCCGTGACGGGGCCGCCGTCGGGCGGGTGGGCCAGCAGCAGCTGGGTGACGGCTTCCTGCATGTCGTCCAGCGATTTCTGCTGCAGACGGCTCAGCTCGGTGACTTCGATTTCCTTGCCGCTTTCCAGGCGCACGGATTCGTTTTTGACGAGATTGTCGGCCCGCTTGATCATGATGGACAGGTAGATGCGCGTGAGCAGGTAGCCGATCAGGAAGCCATGCACGGAAAAGAACAGCATGATGCCGCCCACGACGGCCATGGCCGTGGCCGTATCGCCGCCCAGGCTGGGCGCGATGAAGGCGGCCACGCTGCGCGCGCTGGCGGGCAGGCTTTTGAGCTCGATCAAGCCCACGCCGACGATGATTTTCGTCAGCCAGTCCGACACTTCCACCAGGTTGGAATTGATTTCCATGGGCGTGGGCGTGCCCAGGAACAGGGTATTGCCGGTGTTGCCTGCCGCCGCCTCAGTCCCTGCGGCGGGCGGCTCGTCCGGGGGGCGTCCCTTGCCGCTGGCCCGCTCATCGGGCGGCGGCGTATTGATGGTGCCGGATGGCACGGTGCGCGGTATGCCGAACAGGAAGCCCAGCAGCATGCCGCTGACACAAAAGCCCAGGCTCCACAGCAGGGCCGGCACGGCCTGGTAGTGGGGGGGCAGCAGGGCGCCAGCCACCACGGCCAGCAAGCCCGCCAGCAAGATGAACAGCAGGATATAGGGTAGCGCATCGCGCTTGCGCACGGCCACCGTGGCGGTTTTTGTCGCCTTGCCGCTGCTGTCGCTCAGGTCCACGGTCGCTCCTTGAAAAATGCTGAATCCAGGCAGCCAGCCTGCCGCGTATATATCCCGTAGCAAGCTGTACTGACATCATAGAAAGGGGAGGCGCGATGCCATTGATAAAACGCAAACAGCTGGCAGCTTGTGCCTTGCTGCTGCTGGCGGGCCCCGGCAGGGCGGCTGCGCCCGAGGCGGCATCGTCCACGGAGGCGCCGCGCACCGTGCGCGTGACGGGCCACTATGACAACGCCGTCGGCACCTCGGACGCGGCCAGCCAGGGCGTCATTACCAGCGACCTGATCGTCAACCGGCCCGCCTTGCGCACGGGTGAATTGCTGGAATTCGTGCCGGGACTGATCGTCACCCAGCACAGCGGCGACGGCAAGGCCAACCAGTATTTCCTGCGCGGCTTCAACCTCGACCATGGCACGGATTTCGCCACCCATGTCGACGGCATGCCCGTCAACATGCGCACGCATGCGCATGGCCAGGGTTATGCCGACCTCAATTTCCTCATTCCCGAGCTGGTGCAGCGCATCGATTACAAGAAGGGGCCGTATTTCGCCGGCGAAGGCGATTTCGCTTCGGCGGGCGCGGCGCGCATCCGCCTGGCCGACAGATTGCCGCAAGGCCAGGCCAGCGTGTCCTTGGGCCAGCACGGCTATGTGCGGGCCGTCGTGGCCGATTCTCTCGACGCCGGACCAGGCGCCTTGCTGTATTGCCTGGAAGTGAACCGCAACAACGGCCCCTGGGACGTGCCGGAAGGTGTGCGTAAATATAGCGGCGTGCTGCGCTACAGCCAGGGCACGCTCGATGACGGCTTCAGCGTGACTGCCATGGCCTACAAGAACAGCTGGAACGCCACGGACCAGGTGCCGCTGCGTGCCGTGGAATCGGGCCTGATCGGCCGCTTCGGCTCACTGGCGCCCAGCGACGGCGGCGACACCTCGCGCGCCAGCCTGTCCTACGCGCTGCGCCGGCGCACGCAGAACCGGCTGTTCGAGTTTGACGCATACCTGATCGGCTCGCAGCTGGAACTCAATAGCGATTTCACCTATTTCCTGGCCAATCCGGCCACGGGCGACCAGTTCCAGCAGCGCGAGCGGCGCACGGTGGCGGGCGTGAACGCCAGCGAAAGCTGGAATACGCAGCTGTTCGGTCTTCCCCTGCGCAACAAGCTCGGCGTGCAGGCCCGTTATGACCGGCTGTCGCCCGTGGGCCTGTACAGCACGGTAGAACGCATCCGGCAAGCCACGGTGCGAGAAGACCGCGTGCGCGAGGCCAGCGTCGGCCTGTACGGCGAAAACACGACGCAATGGCTGCCGTGGCTGCGTTCCGTGGCGGGCCTGCGCTACGACGCCTACCGTTTCAAGGTGGCCAGCAGCATCGCCGGCAATAGCGGTACGGCGCAGGACCACGTGGTGTCGCCGAAACTGTCCCTGATCGTCGGTCCATGGCGCCAGACGGAGTTTTTTGTGAACTACGGCAAGGGCTTCCATAGCAACGATGCGCGGGGCACGACGCAGACGCGCTTGCCCGATGGCTCGCCTTCGGCGCCCGTCACGCCCCTCGTGCCGACCAGGGGCATGGAACTGGGGGCGCGCACGGAATGGCTGCCGGGCCTGCAAAGCTCGCTGGCCCTGTGGCGGCTCGACGTCGCGTCCGAATTGCTGTTCGTGGGCGACGCGGGCGGCACGCAGCCGAGCCGCGCCAGCCGCCGCCACGGCGTCGAGTGGAACAACCACTATGTTGCCGCGCCGTGGCTGCTGTTCGACCTGGACCTGTCCGCCTCGCGCTCACGCTACACGCAGAACGATGCGGCCGGCAACTTCATCCCCGGCGCGATTGACAAAGTGGCGTCGTTCGGCGTGACGGTGGCGGACCGGGGAGCGTGGTCGGGCGCCTTGCAGCTGCGCTATTTCGGCCCCCGTCCCTTGACCGAGGACAATAGCGTGCGCTCGGCCTCGACCACCTTGGCCTATGCGCGCCTCGCCTACCAGCTCAACCGCAGGACGCGGCTGTCGCTCGACGTCTTCAACCTGTTCAATAAACGGGCCAGCGACATCGATTATGACTATGCGTCGCGCCTGCCCGGGGAAGCGGCGGACGGCGTGAATGACCGGCATTTCCATCCCGTGGAACCGCGGTCCGCGCGCTTGACCTTGTCGTATGCGTTTTAATCGCCCGGCGCAAGAATGCAGGCGAAGCGATCCTCAAGCGCTGCTACCGCCACCGCCACGTTGAAAACGTCCTTTTATCGCGAGAAGAAGAAGGGCGGCGATGCCGACCGAACCTATGCTTTGAAGCAAGGAGAGGGCAAGCAGGGTTATGCTATTTGC
Source organism: Janthinobacterium sp. TND4EL3 (assembly GCF_900156175.1). Lineage (GTDB taxonomy): Bacteria > Pseudomonadota > Gammaproteobacteria > Burkholderiales > Burkholderiaceae_D > Janthinobacterium. The sequence goes on along the minus strand of NZ_FTMV01000017.1, from coordinate 23,543 downwards.
GTTGATGAACGCATTGCTGGCAAAGATGGACAATGGATTGAGCGCGTTCTGCATGGCAATGGTCAATGCAGGATGCTCCGAAAAAATCTTGCTTTCTAAATTTTTGTTAATCAGGAAGCATTGCTTGTTATTGCAAAAAAATATTTCGAAAATATAAAACACACACCAGAAGGCGAAGTTCCATAGGATAAAGGATAGCAGGGCGCGCCAGATGGACGTGCCGAAGGCAGAAATCTGATCATAGAGCCATGATATGGCAATTTCGGCCATATCCATCTTGATATGCGAGTCGGAAGAGAGGGCGGCGCGGCGCCGTGAGCGTAATTCCTGGGCGAAAAATTCTGCTTCTTCGTGCTGGGCGCCAGCATTTTTCATGGCGATACGCAAAGCCCGGAAACGGCCGGGGGTGTCGTTCATGATCTGTTTATTGGTAATAAAAACTTCAGACCGTTTTTTATCCTTGGCCAAGCCATACTCAGTGTGTAAAAAAGTCGTTTCGCTGGGTGCCGAAACATCATGAAAGTCCGGCGGCAACACAAATTTGCAATCGTCGAATGTGGCAATTAATTTTATTCTGGATTCACGAAATGAAATATCTTCCAGAATGGTTACTCTGCATATGTTTATTCCATCGGATATATTGCAATTGATGATGTGTGCCCGTCGTATTCTTGCGCCATGAATTTCCAGTAATGCTATTTCTGATCTTTTTATTACAATCAGATCAAAACTTCCCGAGGTTCTGAAAATTTTTTTGACGGAAAAATCAGTTGCATATATTGTTGCTGATGATTTCTGCAGGCTGATGTCGCCAGATCCCAGGATGGTAGTTGCATTGAGAATAAATTCCACTCTCTTTGCGTATGACTCGAAGCGTATGTGCATGTGCTTGAAGAGCGAGCGGGAAAAATCGAACTCGATGTAATACCAGCCAAAATCCGCCAGGATATTCTCTTCCATGCTGAAGGTGTCGGGGATGTGCAAGCTTGTGCAATCAATCAGCAAGCCTCGGGGCGGGTTGACGCCGATATGAAGCAGGTCTTGCGCCGTAAATCCCCATTCGTCTTCATGCTGATGTGCCAACGATATTGATTCTTGAATGAAGGAAAGCAGCTCTGCTGCCATGGCCATATGTAACAATGGCAGGCCATCGTGCCCTTCGCACGCAGAAAGGCGACCGGATGGAAAGGTTGATTCGCGTAGGGCCGCAAGTTTCCCTTCGACTCGATTCATGAGATCAGCGTGATCCTGTGCATCGTTCATGTCTTTGATACATCAATGGAAATGAATGAATCAAGCTATCTTGCGCGCAGCGACTGGCTGTGTATTCAGTTATTCAATATCGCTTGATGGATTTCAAGGAGACGGTAAAGTGCGCGCACTTTACCGTGGCAAGTGATGTCGCCGCCATGGCAGCGCGGCCTCTGCTACACTACAAGCATGCTGCACGGCTGTGCGTGCTCATCACAAAAAGATTGAATGACAGATCATTTAGTACAAACCAGTAAATTCCTTTCCCTTATCCTGCGCCACGCGCCCGAAAAAATCGGCCTCGCACTCGATGCCCGGGGCTGGGCCGACATAGCCCAGCTGCTGGCGCACGCTGCCCGGCATGGCCGCCGCCTTTCCCGTGAACAATTGGATGACGTGGTGGCGCGCGACAGCAAGTCGCGCTACGCCATCAGTCCAGATGGCTTGCGCATCCGCGCCAACCAGGGGCATTCCCTGGCCGCCGTCGATCTCGATCTGCCGCCCGCCACGCCGCCCGCCATGCTGTACCACGGCACGGCCAGCCGCTTTGTCGAGGCGATCCGCGCTGCCGGCCTGCTGCCTGGAGCGCGCAAGCACGTGCACCTGTCGTCCAGCCGCGAAACGGCCGTGGCCGTGGGAGCGCGCCACGGCAAGCCCGTCGTGCTGACGGTCGCTGCGGCCGCCATGCAGGCGCAGGGCCATGTGTTTTATGTGTCCGACAATGGCGTGTGGCTGACGCAGGCCGTGCCGCAGGCGTTTATTGGTTTTCCCTGATGCCTTGCTCCGCGGCCGCCCGACCCACTTCGGCCAGCGCCGCCGTAGCCAGGCCAATGAGGGGCGCGATCACGCGCTGATCAGCTTGATATCGGCCACCCGCTCCACCAGCCACACGCACGCCACCAGGGCAATCGCCAGCGAACCGACGGTCAGCACTTGCCGGTACAGCCAGGTCTTGCGCAGCAGCCAGGCGAGGGGCAAGAAGGCGGCGACGATGGCCAGTTGGCCCAGTTCCACGCCCACGTTGAAGCCCAGCAGGCTGGCCAGCAGCGAGGACTGGGGCAAGCCCAGGTCGCGCAGCACGCTGGCAAAGCCGAAACCGTGGATCAGGCCGAAGGCAAAGGCGGCCACGGGGCGCTTGCCGCGGAACAAGGGCAGCAGGTTGTTCAGCGCCGCCAGAATGACGGAGGCGGCGATGGCCGACTCCACCCAGCGCGAAGGCAGCGACACGACGGACAGGCTGGCCAGGCTCAACGTGATGGAGTGGGCCAGCGTGAACGCCGTGACAACCTTCAGCACATCATGGAAGGCCGCCTGCAAGCCTTGCTGCTGCTCGCGCAAGCCCGGCAGCAGCACGGCCGGCAGCAGCAGCGACAGCAGAAACAAAATATGGTCGTAGCCGATCCAGATATGCCAGATGCCGTGTTGCACGTAGGCGCCGAACTGCGCCAGCCGGTCCGGCGCGGCCAGCGAGATCGTCTGGCGCGGGCTGTCCGGGTCGAAGATGGCCGTTTGCGTGGCGCCGCCGCTATCGATCTTGAGCAGCCCCTTGTGCTGCGGGTCGAGGTCGGCGAACAGCGTATAGCCAATGGTCAGATTGGCCGGCGCGGCGCCCGGGCAGTCGGCGCGAAAACGCAGCACGTTGTAGGCGCCGTCCGTGTGGCGGTCGATCAGCTGTTCGGCCGCTTCCAGCGTGCACGCGCCCTCGTCGCCGGCCACCTGCAGGCGCTGCAGCGCGTAGGCGGCAATGGCCGCGTGGCGCGCGCGGATTTCATCCCAGGTCAGCGCGCCGTCGCCATTGCCGTCGAGGCCGATGGCGAAATCGAGGTCGCGCAGGGCGATATCCCATTGCCCCTCGATCTGCTGGCCGTGGACGGCCAGGCTCAGGTAGCTGTCGCTGGGCTTGTGGGCGTGCGCGGGACTTAGCCATACGCACAGCAGCACGATGAACAGGCAGCGTTTCACAGCACACCTGCCTTCCTGGCGGCACTGATTTTCACGCCATCCTGCGGCCCCAGCTGCCTGACGAGCCGCTGCAGGGCCGCGTCTTCCACGCCGTTGGCCGCGATCCACGCCAGCACCGGTTGCGCGGCGCCGTAGTCGCGCGCGGCCAGGGCCGCTTCGAGCAGGATGCGCATGTCGGGCACTTCCTTCTGGATGGCCCAGTTCTGTTGCGCCAGTTGCAGCGCGGACGGCACATCCTGTTGCAAGAACAGGGCGAAACGGGCCTGCTCGCGCTGGTGCACGGTGTCGCCCCGCTGCATGGCGGCGGTGAAGCGGGCCGCCAGTTCGGCCTTGGCCGCCTCGAACGCCGCTTGCCGGCCCGGCAGCGCCTGCAGGGCCAGCGCATGACGCAGCAGCAGGGCGTCGATGCGCTGCCGGTCTTGCAGCAGCTGGACGACGTCCTGCGGGCGCTGGCGGTCGAGCAGGAAGTCGGCGTAGGCGCCCAGCAGATAACTGTCGCGCGGCCGGCGCGCCAGCGCCGCCCTGTAGCGCGCCTCGGCCAGCGCGGTCTCTCCGCGCCGCGTGGCCATTTCCGCCAGCAGGGTGGCGGCCCAGCTTTCCAGCTCGGGCGCCGCGCCGGCGCTCCTTTGCAGGGTCAGGTCCAGCAGGCGCTCGCTGGCGGCGGCGCGGCCCGTGACGCTGGCGATATTGGCAAGGCAGGTGACGGTGACCAGCTGCGTGGAAAGCGCCGACAGGCGCGCGCAGCTGGCCGTCGCCTGCGCGTAATCGCCCTGCACGGTCAGGACGGTGGCGCGCGTCAGCCAGGCCTGGCCATTCGCCGGTTCCTGCGCGATGACGGCGTCGAGGTCATGCAGGGCGGGACCGAACTGGTGGGTGCTTTGCAAGATGGTGGCGCGCAGCAGGCGCACGGGCAGGGGCGGCGCCGCTTGCCGCCACCAGGGCGCCAGGGCCGCTTGCGCGTAACCGAGGTAGCGCGGGTCCGTTTCGCTGCGCGCCAGCGCGATGTAGCGCTGCGCCAGGCCGGCCGCCAGGGCCAGGTCGTTCGGCGCGGCGTTCAGTTGCTGGCGCAGGCCGCGCAGCTCGCTCTGCGTGGCGTCGGTGCGGCGTGGCAATTGCTCGATGACGGCGCCGCCGTCCTTCGGCGTGTAGGGCGCTGCCCAGGCCAGCAGGGGCAGGCAGGCGCACAGCAGGGAAATCGGTGTTTTCATGGTGGATGCCATCAACAGTCATTGATGCGGGCGCCGGAGAGCGTACTTTCCGGCGCCCGCAGGGGCTTACAGGGGCACCGGTTCTGTGTCTTCCGGCGACGTTGCCATGATGGCGTCGATGGCGACGCCTTCCTTGTCGTCGCTGGTGGCGACAATGACGTTGGCCACGGCCACATAGAAGGCGTCGAGCATGGCCACGGGCGGCGGCGTGGTGCCGCCGTTGCCGCCGTTGCCGCTGCCGCCGCCACCGCAGCCTGCCAGCAGGGCCGTGAGCGCCAGGGCGCCGAGTGCATGGAGCTTTTTCATCGCGCTCTCCTTGTTACAGCTGTGGCGAACCGGCCACGGGCGTTTTCAGGTAGGGGAAACCCGCCGTGAAGTAGGTTTCGTCGAGGAAGGCGCCGTCCGTGAAGTGCAGGCCGCCGGCCGGGGCGTCGGACGGGGCGCAGCCGATGTTCAGGGTGCACAGCTTGCCCATGGCCACGCGCAGCACCACGTCGACCACGTCGTCGCCGGGACGGCGGCCGTTCGGAAAGCCCGCGCTGTCGCCGTCGATGACGCCCAGGCGCTTTTGCGAGCCCACGGCGGTGGGCGCGATGGACGTATTCAGGCGCAGCATTTCCGAAGCCGTCACGGTGGCGGGCTGGTTCACGCCCTTGATGCCCGTCAGGAAGGTGGCCACCAGGTCGTTGCGGGGGAAGTTGGTGGGCGCCTTGGCGCCGGCCGAGCCGAACAGCACTTCCACGAGGGCCGGCACCGTCGGGTTGGTGACGTAGTCGGCAAACTGCGCGTCGCCCGAGGGTTTGCTGGCGTTGAAGCGGTCCTTGTCCTTCAGGCCGATCACCAGTTCATTTACCAGTGGCATGCCCAGGCGCGACACCTGCACCCACGCGCCGCCTTCCTTCGACGCCGCGCTGCTGCCAGGCGCCGGGTTCAGCAGGCGGCCCTGGCGCAGGCTGGCCGTGGTCCAGCCGCCGATGACGGGGTCGCTGCCGGCCGTCAGGCAGGCGGTCGGCACTTCCATCTCGATGGCCGTGACGTTCTTGCGCGCCAGGTCATCCCTGGCAGCCGATTCCGCATTCGCGGCAAACTCCGTGGCGGGCGCCTTGATGTTGATCAAGTCGAACGTTTCGCCCAGGTTCACCACGAAGGGGTCCTTGCGCTGGCCGACGAACATGCGCGCCGGCGTGGCGCAGCCGGGGATGCTGACCGTGTAGACATGCTGCGCGGCATACGCCGCATAGTTGGGGATGGCCTTGTTGCCGATATTGTCGACGGGCTTGTCGAAGGTCGTGCCGCCGCCGCTGGCATTGGTCACGCTGCTGCGCGTGCCCGTGCGGCGGTCGCCCCGCACCACCGTCACGGTGTAGGTTTCGCGCACGTTCAGGCCGGCTGGGTTGACGGTATCGATGGCGCCGCCGTTGATGACGAGCGGAATCGACACTTTCTTGCCGCCCACGGTGAACTGGCCATCCTTGATGGTGTTGGCAAAGCGGAACTGAAAGGTGAGGTCTTCCTTGCCGTCGCCATTGTTGTCGATATGGATCTCGTACAGGGCGTTGGGGTCCATGGCGAAGTAGTTGGGGCCGCCGTAGGCGTCCTGCAGCGGCACGTAGTCGGCCACGAGGGTGGTGTAGGCGCCGCGGCCCGCCTCGTAGCTGCGGAACATGTAGAAGTCGGTGGCGTCGACCTTGGGGTTTTGCGTGATGAACGGCGCTTCGCGGTGGCTGGAAGCGTGGGCGGACGGCGCAAGGGCGGCCGCCAGCAGATTGCCCAGGAGGGCGGCGCCCAGGGCGGTTTTTGACAGTGACAAAGACATTTCGATTCTCCCGATTTTTGTTGGCGTTGACAGACAAGTCCAGGAAACTGCAGGCTGCCTGACTTATACGAACGGCTACAAAAAACGGATTCAACTCTTTGTCAACGTAGGCGACTGACCTTGCCGCCCCCTTACCAGGCCAGCACTTTCGGGCCGATGGCCGCGCCGATGGCCGTCGGCACCAGCATGCCCAGCACGTACCAGAAGCCGACGAAGCTGGCGGCCAGCTCCGGGCAGTGCAGGCAGTAGACGAGGGCGGCCAGGCCGCCGGCGGCAAAGCCGGCGGCGGCGCCCGCCAGGCGCAATCGCGTCGGTGCCAGCTGGCGCATCAGGCGCAGCACGGCGGCCAGGATGGGCAAGGAGAGGGTGGCGATCAGCAGGGGGCAGCTGCGCCAGGTGGCGCCCCAGAACAGCTCGGCGCGCTGCTCGGGCGGGGCTTCCTGCACGATGATGGCGCCCAGGGTCCACATCAGCAGCAGGGGCAGGGCCACCAGCAGGGGCAGGGCGCGGGTAGCGGCGCCCGGCACGCACAGGCGGCGGCTGACATGCCAGCCCGCCAGGCACAGGCAGGCGACGAAGCCCACCTTGATCCAGAAATCGGGCAGCTGCGCCAGCTGGTCCAGGTTGGGCCGCACGCCCAGCAGCATGGCCATCAGCGCCACGCTGGCCAGCAGGCCGGCGCCCAGGGTGGACGCGGCGCGCCAGCGGGCGCCGGGCGGCGGCGCGGCGGCCACGTCGGGACCGCTGGCCAGCATGGCGATCAGATCGTCGGTTTTCATGTTGCGCTTGTCCTCAAGTTTGCCGCCAGTGCCTTCAGGCCGCGGTGCACGGCCACCTTGACGCTGGCTTCGGAAATTCCCATGGCGGCCGCCGTGTCGCGCACGGACCAGCCGTCGAGCTTGGTATGCACGATGGCGCCGCGCTGCTGCGCCGGCAAGGTGGCCAGCAGCTTGCCCAGGTCGCGGCTGGCCTCGGCCGCCTCGGCATCGGCGCTGGAAAACAGTTGCTGCGCCTCGTCTTGCTCGTCATACGGCTGGTGCTGCGCTTCGCGCCGCCCGTGCCGGCGCAGCCAGTCGACCAGCTTGTAGCGGGCGATCGCATGGATCCACGACGTCAGCGGCATGTTCGCGTCATACGTCAGGCGCTGGTTATGGATGGCCAATAAACACTCCTGCACCAGGTCTTCCACCTCGTCCGGCCAGCGCTGCAGGCGGCGCCGGAAAAACGCGCGCAAATGGGCGCTGCTTGCCTGCAAAAAATTGCGATACGCCGCCGCATCGCCGTCGAGCCCGCGCAGCATCAAGCCATGCAGCCGCAATTCCGTGCCATGCAACTGCTCACTGACTGGTATTCGTTGCATGCGGGCCTTTGGTGACAGGCGTTGAAAAAAATAAATATCCAATTATTTTGCCGGCGGCTGTAACCAATCCGTCCAGCGCGGCGAATTGACAGGCAAGCACGTTTCTCTTTTCAATATACCGGTTAAATACCATGGACATCAAGCACCGCCTGGCAATACTTCTACTTCCCGTCCTGGGCGTGAGTGCGTCGGCCCCGGCCGCCGTGCAGATGCCTATCGGCCAGCGCTGCGAAGTCAAGAGCGGCGCGCGGACGGCGGCGCTGGTGGAGCTGTACAGCAGCGAAGGCTGCTCCAGCTGCCCGCCCGCAGACCGGCGCCTGAACGCCCTGCGCCAGCAAGCGGGAGCGGACAGCCTGGTCGTGCCGCTGGCCCTGCACGTCACGTACTGGGACCGGATCGGCTGGGCGGACCCGCTGGCGCAGCCACAATTTGACGCGCGCCAGGCCGAGCTGCTGCGCCACCAGCAGCGCCACACGGCCTACACGCCGCAGTTCTTCGTCGGCGGCATGGAATTGCGGGACTGGGAGGCGCAGCTGCCGGCCGCCATCGGCCGCATCAACGCGACGCGCGCACCCGTCGAGATCGGCCTGTCCGCCACGCCGGGGCCGGGCGGAAAATTGCTGCTGGAAGCCGATGCCAGCGCGCCCGATGCGCAGACGGGCGGCCAGCTGTATGTGGCCGTCAGCGAAAGCGCCATCGTCTCGACGGTGCTGCGCGGCGAAAACCGGGGCGCTACCCTGCGCCATGACGCGGCCGTGCGCCTGTGGCTGGGACCGGTTGCGCTGGCGCAAGGCCGCGCCCGGCTGCGCCGCGAAGTCAGCCTGCCCGCCAACTGGCGCGCGGAAAACCTGCAGATCGTCGCCTTCGTGCAGCGGGCCGACAGCGGCGCCATCCTGCAAGCCGTCAGCACGGCGCCCTGCGTGAAAGGAGTGTTGTGATGCATACGCCTGCCGTGTCGAATGCCGTGATCCACCCCGTTTGGCTGCGCCTGACGCACTGGCTCAACGCCGTGGCCGTCATCGTGCTGGCCACGAGCGGCTGGCGCATCTACAACGCGGCGCCGTTCTTCCCGTTCGAGCTGCCGCGCGCCCTGACCCTGGGCGGCTGGCTGGGCGGCGCCCTGCAATGGCATTTCGCCGCCATGTGGCTGCTGGTGGCCAATGGCCTGCTGTATCTGGTGATTAACATCGTCTCGGGACGGCTGCGGCGCCAGTTCTTTCCCCTGTCGCCGCGAGCGCTGCTGGCCGATTTCGTCTCCGCGCTGAAGGGCAAGCTGGCCCATGCGGACCCGCGCCGCTACAACATGGTGCAGCGCGCCGCCTACCTGTTCGTCATGCTCGACTGCATCGTGCTGGTGCTGTCCGGCCTGGTGCTGTGGAAATCCGTGCAGTTTCCCCTGCTGCGCGAACTGCTGGGCGGCTACGAGAGCGCGCGCAGGGTCCACTTCATCGCCATGGCGCTGCTGACGGGTTTTGTCGGCGTGCACCTGCTGATGGTGGCGCTGGTGCCGCGTACCCTGGTCGCCATGCTGCGCGGCCGCTAAGGAGATGAGCATGAAAAAAACCATCATCGTGCAAGAACAGGGACAGGCCATGCTGGCCGACGCCTTGCGCCAGATCAAACAGCCGTCGCGGCGCCTGTTCCTGCAGCGCAGCCTGACCCTGGGCGGCCTGTCGCTGTTGACGGGCTGCAACGCGAGCGACCCTTCCGCCATCGAGACAGCCTTGATGGCCGTGTCGCGCATGAACGACCGGGTGCAGGGCTGGCTGTTCGACCCGAACAAACTGGCGCCAACGTATCCGGACTCCATGATCACGCGGCCGTTTCCCTTCAACGCCTATTACGGCGAGGATGAGGTGGAACAGGTCGATGGCGACGCCTGGCGCCTGGAATTGAGCGGCTTGATCGCCGACAAGAAGCCGTGGACCCTGCCGCAGCTGCGCGCCCTGCCGCAGCAAACGCAGGTGACGCGCCACATCTGCGTGGAAGGCTGGAGCGCCATCGGCAAGTGGGGCGGCGTGCCGTTTTCGCATTTCCTCAAGCGGGTGGGCGCCGACACGACGGCCAGATACATCGGCTTCCGGTGCGCCGATGATTATTTCACGAGCATCGACATGGCCACGGCCCTGCATCCGCAAACCATCATGGCCTTGACGTATGACGGCCAGGAATTGCCGCCGAAATACGGCTACCCGATGAAGCTGCGCATGCCGACCAAGCTGGGCTACAAGAACCCCAAGCATATCCAGGCCATTTTCGTCACGAATACCTACCCGGGAGGGTATTGGGAGAATCAGGGCTACAACTGGTTCGGCGGCTCCTAGGAAGGCCGGGGAGCCGGCCAGGGCGGCGTTGCATTGCCTTGTCGTAGCAGTCGTACTGCCTGCGGCAATGCGCCTGGCCCTGGCCACCTCCCGGCCTTCCTTCTATTCGGCAGCAAGCAGCACCCTGTAGCACAGCAATAGCTTTACCACCGGGCAATCTTGCCCATTTAACCCAGAGACAAGGACTTATCATGAAAACCACCATTACCACCTTCGCCGCCATCATCGCTTCCGCCATCGTCATGTCGGGCGCCGCCTTTGCCCAGGACGCCATGCAGAAAGACGCCATGGCCAAGCCTGCCGCGGCCGACGCCATGCACAGGGACGCCATGGACAAGGACGGCATGCACAAGCCGATGGCCAAGAAGCACATGAAGAAGGATCACATGGCCAAGGATGGCATGGCAAAAGACGCCATGGCGAAAGACGGCATGAAGAAGGACGAGATGAAGAAGGATGACATGAAGAAGGATGCCATGGGCAAGTAAGCAGCCGGCCAGGCCCGCGCGCGGTGGCTGCCGCTCACCACGCTGCGGGATCGATCTTGCCTATGGCCATCAGCGCCGGCTTGCAAAACAAATATCCCTGCATCAGGTCGATGCCCATCGCCCGCAGGCAATCGCGTTCGGCGGCCGTTTCAATGCCTTCGGCCAGGACTTGAATGCCGAGTTCCTTGCAAATGCCGATGATGCCCTTGACGATCGCCTGTTTCGGCGCGCTTGCCTCGACGCCGCGCACCAGTTCCATGTCGATCTTGATGATGTGGGGCTGATATTCGGACAGCAGGGTCAGTCCCGCGTAGCCGGCGCCGAAATCGTCGATGGCCGTCTGGAAGCCGAAGCGCCGGTACTCGTGGAAGATGTTGACGAGGTGGGGGCGGTCGCGCACTTCCTCGCCCTCGGTCACCTCGAAGATAATGCGGCGGATGGGGAAGTTGTGCTCGCGCGCCGCAGCCAAAGTTGCCTGGATGCAAGCTTCGGGGCGATACACGGCGTTCGGCAGAAAGTTAATGGAAAGATATTCCTCGATGCCCAGCCGGGCCGCGCCCTCGATGGCGCGCACGCGGCACGCCTGGTCGAAGACGTAGCGGTTTTCGTCATTGACCTGGGACAGGACCGAATAGGCGGATTCGCCGTTGGGGCCGCGCACCAGGGCTTCATGGCCGAATATCGTGCGCGTGGACAGTTCGACGATGGGCTGATAGGCAAAGGTGAAATCGAAACCCAGCGGCGCCGCTTGCCGGCACTGGCTGCAGCCGGTCTTTGTCCCTGACGGGGATGAGGAATCGGAGGAGGGCGTCATGGTCGTGGTGCTTATGAGGAAAAGTTCGCGTATTTATACCACGGCATGGCGCCGGCGCAGCGTAATTTGTGGCGCCACGACGCCGAGGAGCGGGCGAGCCCGCTCTGGCACGGCACTGGCGAGGCGGCAAAGATGCTAATTTGCAATTTGTAGTAAGCTGGTCGCCTCCTGATTTCCTGCATGCACAGTCATGACCGAACCATCCGCCGCCGCCCTGTCCTCCGACGCCAAGCCATCCGACAAATCCATGCGCCGCCGCTCGCTGTTCGCCGCCTGCAGCGCGCATGCCGTGCATGACGGCTTGACGGATGTCATCTACGTGCTGCTGCCCATCTGGCAGGCGCAGTTTGCCATCAGCTATGCCATGGTGGGCCTGTTGCGCGGCTCGTACTCGGGCATGATGGCCGGTTTCCAGCTGCTGGCCAGCCGGATGGCGAAGCGCTGGGGGCGCGAGCGCATGCTGGTGGGCGGCACGGCGCTGGCCGGCGTCGCCTACCTGGTCGCGGGGCAGGCCGGCGGCCTGGCCGTGCTGCTGGTCGCCTTGCTGCTGGGCGGCCTGGGCGCCAGCACCCAGCATCCGCTGGCCTCGTCCATCGTCACCGATACGCACGAGGCGGGCGGCGGCGTGAAGGAAGCCTTGTCGCAATACAATTTCGCCGGCGATATCGGCAAGACCCTGATACCCGCGCTGATGGGCTTGCTGCTGCTCGCGTGCAGCTGGCAAACGGGCGTTTCCCTGCTGGGGCTGCTGGGCCTGGCCGCCGCCGGTTTGCTGTGGTGGCTGCTGCCCAAGCCGGAAGACATCCAGGCCAGCCAGAAGAAAGCGGTCAAACCCATCACGGGCAGCGGCGCGAAAGGCAGTTTTCGCGCGCTGCTGGCGACGGGCACCCTGGACAGCGCCGTGCGCATGGGCTTTTTGACTTTCCTGCCGTTCTTGCTGAAAAGCAAGGGGGCGGGCACGGCCGGCATCGGCGTGGCCTTGTCCCTGCTGTTCGTGGGCGGCGCCTTCGGCAAACTGCTGTGCGGCTACCTGGGCGCGCGCATCGGCATGATGAAGACCGTGTGGCTGACGGAATCGATGACCTCGCTGCTGATCGTCGCGGCCCTGTGGCTGCCGCTGGCCGGCGTCATGGCCATGCTGCCCCTGTTGGGGCTGGCGCTGAACGGCACCTCGTCCGTGCTGTACGGCGTCGTGCCGGAACTGGCCGAGCCGGGCAAGCGCGAGCATGCGTTCGCCCTGTTCTACACGGGCACCATCGGCGGCGGGGCGCTGGCGCCCGTGCTGTTCGGCGCGCTGGGCGACCATGCGGGCGTGCCCACGGCCCTGACGGTGCTGGCGGCCGTATTGCTGCTGACCTTGCCGCTGGCGTGGCAGGTGCAGCGGGGCCTGGCGCGCGGTGGCGCCGCATGACCGGACGCTGCGCATGAGTCTGCCATTGCCGCGCGACAAGCACGATACGCAGCATGCGCAAGCTCTGACCGCCTTGCGCTGGGAAGAACTGCGTCCCGCCATGCCGCAGATCCTCGAGTGGGTGCAGGACGCCAACTGGCCCGTGGCCGCCGTCCTCCTGCCTTACCTGGCCGGCATCGGTCCGCGCCTGGCTCCCTATGTCAAAACGGTGCTGGTCAGCGACGATGAACAGTGGAAGTACATTGTTCTGCTGGGCATCGTGCGCCATTCCTCCGGGCTGGCTGCCGCGGTGGACGGGCAATTGCAGCGCTTCGCCCTGGCGCCAACGGCTGCCGAGCTGGAAGAAGGCGTGGCCGAGGCGGCCCGGGAGATTTTGGCGGGCAGCGGCGCTGGTGCGGCGTGACTTGCCCGCCAGCACCTGCATCGTCTACACTCGCCGCATGAAAAATTTTGAAAAGCGGCGCGACCGCTATGACTTGTTCCGCGCGTTTGACAATCCCCTCGTCAACATCAATTTCCAGCTCGACGTGCCGGACTTCCGGCCCTGGTGCAAGGAACGACACATTCCCGTGTTTCACTTTTTCCTGTTTTGCCTGCTCAATACGGTCAAGGACATCGACAACTTCATGTACCGCATCTGCCAGGGCGAAGTGATCAGGATCGACGACTTTCCCGCTTCCTACACCGTCATCAACGGCGACGAGAACCTCAACTACACGCGTTTTACCATGACGGACCGGCTCGACCTGTTCATCGAACGCAGCCTGGAAGCGAAGCGCATCGCCGAAGCGAGCAGCGCGCTGATCAACACGGGCGAGGGCGAGAGCGAGCGCGAGCAGCGCAACAATATCTTCATCACCTGCCTGCCATGGCTGGAACTGGCGGCCATCGAGCACCCGGTCTACCGCCACCGTGACGCCGACATCCCGACCTTTACCTGGGGCAAATTCGGCCCCGCGCAGGACGATGGCCGCATGCGGATACCGTTTTCCGCGCAGGCGCACCACGGCTTCGTCGACGGCTACCACGTGCACAAGCTGGCGCAGGCGCTGGCGCAGCGCATCGCCGCCATCATTTCCTAGCCTAAATAGTCGCTGGGCGCCCGGCCCAGCACGCGGCGGAAGGCGGCTGTAAAAGCGCTGGGGCTGGCGTAGCCGAGGTCGAGGGCGATGCGCGTGACGGCTTGGCCGTCGGCCAGCCGCGTGATGGCGGCCAGCAGGCACGCTTGCTGGCGCCACTGGGCAAAGCCCAGGCCCGTCTGGGCGCGGAACAGCCGCGTAAACGTGCGCCGGCTCATGCCGGCCCGCGCCGCCATCGCATCGAGGCCGCTGTCCAGGCTGGGCTGTTCGAGCAATGCCATGCACAGCCGCGCCAGCCGGGCGTCCTGCGGCAGCGGCGCGCTCAGGGGCAGGGGACTGGCAGCGGCGACTTCGTCGAGCAGCAGGGCCATCAATCGCCCGGCGCGCGACGCCTGCACATACAGGGCATCGACGGTCACGGCTTCGGCCAGCAGCTGGCGCAGCAGCGGCGTGGCATCGAGCACCTGGCAATGCTGTGGCAAGCCCATGCTGGCGATGGCGTCCGGGGCGACAAACACATTGTGCATGGTCACCGCGCCATGCATGCGCATGCCGTGCGATAGCTGTGCCGGTAGCCAGCACGCGCGTTGCGGCGGCACGAGCCAGTTGCCCTGCGGCGTGTGCACGCTGATGGCGCCCCGCGCCGCATACGCGAACTGTCCGCGCGCATGTTGATGATCGGGAAACAGCTCGCCGGCCGCGTAGTCGCGCGCCGTGGCGATCAGTTCGCGCGGCACTTCCGTATAAAAATCATCCATGGCCCGTACTCTACAGTATTTGACCTGGCATCGAAGGCGGGCCGTTGCGTGTGCCACTACCATGCAGACTTTTCCTTCAAGGATGCATATGCACAATACCTATCACCGCGTGGGCCATGGCCCCCACGCCGTCATCGTCCTGCACGGCTGGTTTGGCGACGCGCACGCTTTCGCGCCCATGGAGGCCGCCCTCGATGGCGGCGCTTTCAGCTATGTGTTCATGGACAATCGCGGCTATGGCTGCATGCGCGGCGCGCAGGGCGAGTATTCGATGGACGAGGTCGCCCGCGACGCGCTGGCCTTGGCCGATGGGCTGGGCTTTGCCACGTTCAGCGTGGTCGGCCACTCGATGGGCGGCATGGTGCTGGAAAAGCTGGCTTTGCTGGCGCCCTTGCGCTTGCGCAAGCTGGTGGCCGTGGCGCCCGTGCCCAGCTGCGGCGTGGCCTTCGACGTGGCGGGGCGGCAGCTGTTTCTCGATGCCAGCGGCAGCCTGCAAGCGCGGCGCGCCATCATCGATCGCAGCACGGGCGGGCGCTTGCCTGCAAGCTGGCTGGACTGGAAGGCGCAATATTCGTGGGAAAGCGCGGATCAGGCCGCGTTCGCCGCCTATTTTCTCGCGTGGAGCGGGACGGATTTCAGCGGCGAAGTGCAGGCAATGGCGCCGAATCTGCCTTTGCTGGCGCTGGTGGGCGAGCACGACCCCCGTTTCGACGCGGCCTTGATGCGCCGCACGTATCTGGCGTGGTACCCGCAGGCCCGGCTGGAGGTGCTGGCCAATGCGGGACACTATCCGATGAATGAAACGCCGCTGGCCCTGGTGGCCGGCATCGAGGCGTTTCTGTCAGCGCCGTGACGTTAGGCGGCCTTGGCGCGCAGGCGCAGCAGGCTCAGTCCCAGCAGCACGAAGGCGCCGCCCGAGATGCGGTTGAACAGTTTGGCGCGGCCCGGCGTGGCCAGCTGGCTTTTCAGCAAACGCGCCAGGTTGGCGTAGAACAGATGGGCCAGCATGGCGCAGGCGACAAACGAGGTCGTCAGCACGGTGAACTGGACGGCCACGGGTTCGCCCGGGGTGATGAACTGCGGGAACAGGGCCGAAAAGAACAGGATGGCTTTCGGGTTCGTCAGCGCCACCGTCAAGCCCTGGCGGAAGAGTTTCCAGAAGGAATTTGGATTCGCCGCCCCTTGCAGCACGGGCGCGTCGGCCACGATGCTGGTCTTGCTGCGCCATTGCTTGATGCCCAGGTACACGAGGTAGAGGGCGCCGGCCAGTTTCAGCAGCATGAAGGCGGTGGCCGAGGTGGCCAGCACGACGCCCATGCCGGCCATGGCCACGCCGGAAATGATGAACAGGCCAAAACCGTTACCCATGCTGCTGATCATGGCGCGGCGCGGGCCGACGGCGATGGCATTCGAAATGGCCAGCAGGACGGCGGGGCCGGGCGAAAACGTGACGAGCAGAGCGACGCTGCAGAAAAGCAGCCAGTTCGAGAGATGCATGGATGTTCCTGGATGGGGCCGTGGCCGGATTGAAAACGCAAAACACGCTTATTGTACGAAGTTTTGCGCCTGCGCGCCGGCCGGCCCGGCCGCGCGCTCAGACCGGCACCGGCAGCACGGCGGCGGGGGCGTCGTCGGCCAGCCCGGCCACCAGCGCCGCCGCTTCGGCCGCCAGCAGCAGGTGGGCGGCCAGGGCGCGGCCACTGAGCCAGGCGCCTTCCACGGTGCCGCCCTGCAGCCAGTCGCCGCACAGGCCCAGGCGGGCGCGGCCATGCCAGGCAAACAGCGCGTCCTTGCCGGCCGGGGCCGCATGCTGCCAGCAGTGGGCGCTCCAGGCCTGCGGCGCCGGCGCGCCGAGCCGGGCGAAGGCGTGCAGCAGCGCCTGCGCCACCTGTTCCGCGGGCATGTCCAGATGCTCCGCGCTCCAGTCGGGCTGGGCGTGCAGCAGCCAGCTTTCCTGGCCGCTGCGTCCCGGCTTGCTGTTGTTGCGCGCGATCCAGCGCAGCGGGCCGTGGTTGACGAAGGCCGCGTCGAAGGGCAGCGGCAGCGGCTGCGCATGGCGGGCCATGACGGCCCAGCACGGCTGCATGGTGACGCCGGCCGCCAGGCTGGCCAGGTGCGCGCAATGCGCCTGCAGCAGGGGCAGGGCCTGCGGCGCGGGGATGGCCAGCACGACGGCGTCGTAGACCTGGTCCAGCAGGCCCAGCTCCCGCGTCTGCAGTTGCCAGCCGTCCGCGCTGCGCTGCAGGTCGGTGATGCAGGTTTGCAACTGCAGCGGCAGGCCGCTGGCCAGCCATTTCGCCGGTGCGCTCATGCGCGGCATGCCGACGAAGCGTTCGATGGCGCCGGCCGGCGCGTGCGCGCTGCCGTCGGCCGCCAGCAGGCACAGGCGCGGCGTCCACAGGGCGGCCACGCCAGCCAGCTGCCAGCGCGCCACTTCCGCGCGGAAGGTGGCCGAGCGGGCCGTGAAATACTGGGCGCCGTGGTCGCACTGCCAGTCATCGGCGCGCCGCGTGGCCATGCGGCCCGCCAGCGTGGCGGCCGCCTCGAAGACGGTCACCTGCACGCCCGCATGCTGCAAGGCGCTGGCGCAGGACAGGCCGGCGATGCCGGCGCCGACGACGGCGATGTGGCGCGGCCTATCCATGCGCATCGGCCGGCAGGGGCAATCCTTCGGCGCGCGCCAGCCTGTCCATGGCCGTTTCCAGCATGGCGCGCGCCTGGCCCGTGGCATGCGCCAGTTCCTCGTGCAGCAGGGCGTCGTCCGGGTGGCGCGTGGCGCAGTGCAGGCTGTAGCGCTCGAAACTGCCCACCATCAGCAGGATCTCGGCCAGGTGGCGCGGACATTCGCAAGCCACGGTGGGCGTGGCGGCCGTGATGGCGGCCAGCGCCTGGGCGTCGAAACGGCAGGGCGGCACGGGCGGCAGCGGCGTGGCCAGGGGCGCGGACGCCGGGCTGGTGCCGGCCAGGGCGCCGGCGCACATGCGCAGGATGTCGGCCGGCGCGGCCGGTTCGCGGGCCAGCAGGCAATCCTCGGCGCGCAGGCGGGCGATGGTGGCGCTGGCGCCGAAGTGGTACAGCACGACGATGGCGCGCGCGGCGCCCGCCAGGCTGGCCGCGCGGATCAGCGGCAAGGCTTCGTCGCCCAGTTCGGCAATTTCCAGCATGATGATGTCGGCGCGCGCGCCCAGCAAGGCTTGCGGCGCCTCGGCCAGGCTGTCGCAGACGCGCACCACGTCGCAGGCGGGCATGCTGGCCGTGCCGCGCAAGTCGCTCGACATGCGCATCGGCAAGGTCGTGCCCACGAGGGCCAGGCGCAGCGGGCGCGGCAGGAGGGGCGCGGAAACGGCAACGGGCGGCGCCAGCAGTTGCTGCAGGCTGTCTTGCGGCAAGTGGGCCAGCATGCCCACGTTGTGGCCCAGGTCGACCAGTTGCTTGATCAGTCCCAGCCGGCGCACCTGGCTGGCGGAATACAGGCGCTGGCCGCTGGCCGAGCGCTGCGTGGCGGCAATGCCGTAGCGGCGTTCCCAGACGCGCAGGGTTTCCACGGGCACGCCGGCCAGCCTGGCGGCATCGCCGCTGCGCAAGGCGCCGTGCTCTGCGCCGGATTCCTCTTTGTCAGTCGCCGATGTCTTCATGATGACCCGTTGATGAACCGTGGTTCCCTCATTGTAGCGGGTCACTGTGTGCTTGCAAGCAGTATTTGCCCGTGGTTGTGCCATCTCAAGCGGTTCATCATGTTCATGCGAACAGGCTGGCCACCACGTGGTTGATGGCGGCGCCGCCGGCGATCAGCCAGCAGAACAGCAGGCCGGCCAGCAGCAGGGGCTTGATGCCGGCGCGGCGGATGGCCGACATATGCGTCGTCAGGCCCAGGGCCGCCATGGCCATGGCCAGCAGGGCCGTGTCGAACTCGGTGATGGCGGCCACGGTGCCCGCTGGCAACAGGCCCAGCGAATTGAAGGCCACCGCGCCGATGAAGATGAAGGCGAACCAGGGGATGGCCAGCTTGGCCGCCTTGTCGTTGCCACCGGCCTTGGCCTTGCCGCGCGCCAGCACGGCCGACAGGATGACGAGGAAGGGCGCCAGCATCATCACGCGCACCATCTTGGCGATCACGGCCGCGTTCGCCGCTTCCTGGCTGATCGACTTGCCGGCCGCCACCACCTGCGCCACTTCATGCACGGTCGAGCCGATGTACACGCCGAAGGCCGTGGGCGTGGCGCCCAGCAGCTGCCAGCCCTGGTTCAGCTGGTACAGCAGCGGGTACAGGAAGATGGCGATGGTGCCGAACACGACGACGGTGGAGACGGCCACGGTAACGTCTTCGCTGCGTCCCTTGACGACGGGTTCCGTCGCCATCACGGCCGCCGCCCCGCAGATGGAGCTGCCGGCGCCGATCAGGATGGCGCTGTTGCGCTCCAGCTTGAAGACCCGGGTGCCGAGGAACATGGCCAGGCCGAACGTGGACGCCAGCACCAGCGCGTCGATGGCGATGCCGGCCAGGCCCACTTGGCCGATATCCTGGAACGTCAATCGGAAGCCGTAGAGGATGATGCCAAGACGCAATAACGTCTGCTTGGAAAAGGCCACGCCCGCGCCGCAGGTGGGCGCCAGGCGGCCATACACGCTGTTGCCCAGCACAATGCCCAGCATGATGGCCAGGGTCAGGGCGCTCATGCCGTGGCTTTGCATCCATGCCAGCTTGCCCAGCGCGATGGCGCCCCAGGCGATGATGCCGCTCAGCAGCAGGCCGGGCAGGAGGCGGCCGTAGCGGTCGCTGAAACTGGTGGTATTAGTTGTTGAGAGAGAAGACATGCCGTACTCCATGGTTCTTGGTTCGTATGGCATGACTGTACAGTTCGTCGATTAAATGGTAAAACGGATTGTTTTTGTATGTTTAACCTATTAAATGAGTATATGAGATGGCGCTTACGTTACGGCAACTGCAGATCTTCCTGGCCGTGGCGGACACGGGCAGCACCAGCGCGGCCGCCGAACAGATTGCGCTGTCACAATCGGCCACCAGCGCGTCCCTGAACGAACTGGAAACCCTGCTGGGCGCCCAGCTGTTCGACCGCGTGGGCAAGCGCCTGGTGCTCAACGACAATGGCCGTTTGCTGTTGCCGCAGGCGCGGCAGATGCGCGACGCGGCCGCCAGCATCGAGCGCCAGTTCGCGGGCGCCGACCCGTCCGTGCCCGTCAGCCTGCAGATCGGTGCCAGCACGACCATCGGCATCTATCTGCTGCCGCAGATCCTGGCGCAGGCGGCGCAGCAGTACGGGCGCAGCATTCCGCAGGTGACGATCGCCAACACGGCCGATATCGCGGCCGCCGTGGCGGAATTTCGCGTCGACATCGGCCTGATCGAAGGACCGTGCCACGAAGCGGGCCTGCTGGTGGAGCCGTGGCTGACGGACCAGATGCTGATCGTGGCCGCGCCCACGCATCCGCTGGCGCAGCTGCGCCATCTGCTCAGCTTTGCGGAGCTGAACCAGGCGGGCTGGCTGCTGCGCGAGGCGGGCTCGGGCACGCGCGAAACCGTGGAGCAGGCGCTGGTGCCGTATCTGCACTATCTGCGCGCCGCGGGCGAGTTCAGCAATTCGGAAGCGATCAAGTATGGCGCGGCGGCCGGCCTCGGCATCGCCTGCCTGTCGCGCGTGGTGGTGGCCGATTTGCTGGCCAGCGGGCAACTGGTGGAACTGGACACCATGCTGCCGCCCCTGGAGCGCAATTTTTACCTGATCCGCCAATCGAAGAAAATCCTCTCGCCGCGCCTGGCCGGCTTCCTGGAGCTGTGCCGCCACGCGTCGCGCATGGCTTGACTGTTTTCCATATATGGAATAAATTCCCATATATGGAAAATCCTATCGCAGACGACGACAATACCGAAGAGCGGCTGGCGGCGCGCCTGAAACAGCTGCGCGTGGAGCGGGGCTGGTCGCTGGACCAGCTGGCGAACGTGAGCCAGGTCAGCCGCGCCACCCTGTCGCGCCTGGAAAACGGCGACGTCAGCCCGACGACTGCCGTGCTGGGCAAGCTGTGTACGGCCTATGGCCTGGCCATGTCGCGCCTGCTGCGCATGGTCGAGGACGATTTCCCGCCCCTGCTGCGGCGAGCTGAACAAGCCGTATGGACGGACCCGGACACCGGCTTTGTCCGCCGCTGCGTCTCGCCGCCGTCGCGCGACCTGGCCGGCGAAGCGCTCGAATGCACGCTCGGCGCCGGCGTGACGATATCGTATGCCGCCTCGCCCCGGCCCGGCATGGAACACCATCTGCTGCTGCAGGAGGGCAGGCTCGACGTGACGGTCGACGGCCGCTCCCACGCTTTATTGCCGGGCGACTGCCTGCGCTACCAGCTGCACGGCGCCAGCGCGTTTGCGACGCCGCCGGACTGCGGCGCCCGTTATTTTCTCTTTCTCGTCTGAGGTCATCATGCCCGCATCGCTGCGCAGTTTCAGTTCCGCCGATATTCGCGAGCGCCTGCCGGAACTGGGCGCCTTGCTGCAAGACTGCGTGCACGACGGCGCCAGCATCGGTTTTATTTTCCCCTTCGACGTGGCGGCCAGCCAGGCGTTCTGGACGGACAACGTCTTGCCGGCCGTGGCGCGCGGCGTGCGCCTGCTGCTGGTGGCCGAAGTGGAAGGGAAGGTGGCGGGCGCCGTGCAGCTGGACTGGGATACCAACCCGAACCAGGCGCACCGGGCCGAGGTGCGCAAGCTGCTCGTCGCGCCCGCTTACCGCCGCCACGGCATCGCGCGCCAGCTGATGCGGGCGCTGGAGGAACAGGCGCGCCGCTTGCCGCGCAGCCTGCTGACGCTGGACACGCGCAGCGATGACCATGCGCAAGCGCTGTATCTGTCGCTCGGCTATGTGGCGGCGGGCAGCATCCCCGGCTATGCGCTGGCGCCGGCCGGCGGCCGGCTGGACGCCACCACCATCATGTACAAGCAGCTGTAGGGCGCTGTCGCAGGCAAACTCAGGCCCGCAGCCGCGCCCTGGCGGCGGCAGGCCGGCTGGCCGGCGCGGTGGCGGCCTGCACGGCCACCAGGCTGGCGCCGGGCGCCACTCGGGCGGGAAGCTGATCACGGCCCAGCTTGAAAATGCCCACGGTGCCCGACAGCAAGGTGGCACGCTGCTGCATGCCCGCTGCCGCCGTCGACGCCTGCTCCACGAGGGCCGCGTTTTGCTGCGTCACCTGCTCCATCTGCACGATGGCGGCATTGACTTGCTCGATGCCCGACAACTGCTCGCCGCTGGCCATGCTGATTTCGCCCATGATGTCCGTGACGCGGTGCACGCTGGCCACGATGTCGCGCATGGTGGCGCCGGCCGTGTCGACCAGGCGCGCGCCCGCGTCGACGCGCTCGACGGAGTCGCCGATCAGCTGCTTGATTTCCCGCGCCGCCCCGGCCGAACGCTGCGCCAGGGTACGGACTTCGGCCGCCACGACGGCAAAGCCGCGCCCCTGTTCACCGGCCCGCGCCGCTTCCACGGCCGCGTTCAGGGCCAGGATATTTGTCTGGAAGGCGATGGCGTCGATGACGCCGATAATGTCAACGATCTTTTTCGACGATGCATTGATCGCGCTCATGGTATCGATGACTTGCGCCACCACCGTGCCCCCTTTGCCGGCCACGTCGGCGGCCGATTGCGCCAGCTGATTGGCTTGCCGCGCGTTATCGGCATTTTGCTTGACGGTGCCCGTCAGCGTTTCCATCGAGGCGGCCGTGCGCTCCAGCGAACTGGCTTGCGCCTGGGTGCGCTGCGACAGGTCCAGGTTGCCGGCCGCAATCTCGCCCGAGGCGCCCGCGATCTCGTGCGTGCCGCCGCGCACCTCGCCCACGATATTGATCAAACTGGCATTCATGTCCTTCAGCGCCTGCAGCAGTTGCCCCACTTCATCGCCGGACTCGACGCGGATATGCTCGCTCAAGTCGCCGCCGGCCACCTTGCGCGCCACCTTGACGGCATGCCGCAAGGGCCGCACGATGCCGCTGCTGATGAACCAGGCCGTCGCCAGGCTCAGCACGCCGCCGACGAGGCCCAGCGCGATGATCAGCACGCTCGTATCGTGTGCGCGCGCCATGGCCGTGCCGGCCGCCGCGCGCATCAGGGCCGACTGCGCCGCGATCTGCCGGTCGAGCTCGTGCAGGGCAGGCTGTTCCTGCGTGCTGTTGCGCGTGGCCTGCAATTGCGCGATGCGCGCATAGCGCTGGTTCACGCTGCTGTCGATTTCCCCGCTCACCGCCGACAACTGCCAGGTGCTGATGCCGACGACCACGGCCAGCAAGAGCGAAGTGAGCAAAAAGCCTGTCGTCAGGCGTACACCGATGCGTATGTTTGAAATATTCATGTCCCCTCAGCTGTTGTCCCATGGTGGCCGTGTCCCCTGCGGCAGCGGGGCGCGGCGCTTGCCCCTGAAGTTGCTGGGGTGAAATGAGTGTAGCAGTGCGGTACTAAGTAATCTATAAATATTTCCATATTGGAATTAGTCACTGCCTGTTTAGCAACAGCTTGTGCCACAGCGGGCAAGGACGTGCCGGCATGGGCGCGCGTGCGCAAGGGGTGTTGCCGGATAAAATCACCCGCCGCATTACAGAGTTATCCTACTTCCATACCCGGCATCGTCCGACTGGCGCCCACGGTTGGCCCGCCTACACTGTTTCTTGTACAGACCCGGCGGCGGGTCATTCTTCTTCTCCACAGGAGGTTGACATGGCGAATATCCAGGCAGGATCGGACGGTGCTGCAAACGAGGAAATGACGGCCAAGCGCCTGAATGTGGTCGACTGGATCTCGATGATCCTGTTGATCGTGGGCGGCTTGAACTGGGCGCTCGTGGGCCTGTTCGACATCGACATCGTGGCCCGCATCCTGGGCGCCATGACGACGGCGTCGCGCGGCGTGTACGTGCTGGTGGGGCTGGCGGCGCTGTATTCCATCTATCTGTGCGTGCGCAAGCTGCCCGCCAAGCCCTAGGAGTCTGCGCGGCAGAAATTGATTTCATCTAAACGGAGTACCGGATAAACTTGTCACATGACGACGAGCTATCTTCCATACGATCCCCATC
>NZ_FTMV01000029.1 GCF_900156175.1 Janthinobacterium sp. TND4EL3 | reverse complement strand
GAATAACGAAACGCCGATTCAGGCGATGAAGAAATGGCAGGCGAAAAAGCCGGAATTATTCGTTAAGCGTGTTTATAATCAAGCGGGTCTTGACAGCTAGGATGGATGAAGCGGTTTTGTGGCGTTTCGAACTACGTAAATAATATTGCCTATTGGAATCCATATAGGCAGTATACTTCTAATCACACAGCTAAATTTCCCATTTTTTCGCAAGGAAATAGCCGTTCTCGAAGAGTTTTTTCAAGCTTGGCGTTTCTTTGCTTATTTGGTGCAACAGCTTCCCAGACTATTTATGGCTGAGCATTGGTAAATTTATGCTCTGGAGACTTCATTGATACTGACCGACGAACAAACGCACGCCGTAGACCTTTTCAAAACTTCACGCTCACTCAAAATCAGTGCGTTCGCTGGTACTGGCAAGACTTCTACCCTGACTGCGCTTGCGAAGTCGACGCAGAAGAATGGGCTCTACCTGGCTTTTAACAAGAACATTGCTACTGAAGCATCGACCAAGTTTCCTCGCTCTGTTGATTGCAGAACCATGCACTCGTTAGCATTTCGAGCAGTGCCCAGCATGTATCGAGGGAACATGCCGAAGCTCACCAATTCGTTGCATAGCAATCTTGTTACCCGAATCCTTGCGATCGAGGAAATAGCTGCAGGTAACATCTCCCTGAAGCCTAGGTCGCTCGCTTTCCTGGCTGCGCAGACCGTGCAGCGGTTTTGCCAGAGCGGTGACGATGAGCTCTCCGTTGGCCACGTCCCGTTATCTGGCAAGTTGCAGAAGCTTGACCCCAAATATCAGGATGAGTTTAAAAAATACGTGAGCGATCTCGCGGCACATCTTTGGGATAGGATGCTGGATCCTGCAAGCGAAGCGCCACTAGGGCACGATGGCTACCTAAAACTCTGGTCACTCTCGAAGCCGCGTTTGGATTATGATTTCCTTTTACTAGACGAAGCCCAGGACACTAATGAGGCAGTGCTGAGTGTTCTGCGACTCCAAGACAGCCATTTGACGCTTGTTGGTGACCGGCATCAGCAGATCTACGAATGGCGTGGGGCAGTTAACGCAATGGCTAGTGTCGAAACTGACGCAGAGGCATTCCTTACCAGGTCGTTCAGATTTGGGAGCACTGTGGCTGCGGCTGCAACGTCCATTCTAAGGCTTTTGGGGGAGACAAGAAGTGTTGTTGGGGACCCCAATCGTGACACAAGGATCGCTGCATCAGGAAGGACGGCGACCACGCTTTGTCGAACCAACGCCGGTGTGGTTTCTGTTGTCATTGATGCTCTCGGCCAAAATCGCAAACCCCATGTCGTGGGGGGAGTGAAGGATTTGATCCGCATGCTGGAAGATGTGGGCAAGCTGAAACGCGCCATACCAGCCGAGTCTCCAGAGTTTTTTGGTTTTAAGAATTGGCCTGAGGTCGTTGAATTTTCTGAATCAGAAGAAGGGGAATCCCTGAAGTCCTTTGTCAATATTGTTCTCGCCAATGGAGAGGACACCCTTATCCGTAACCTAAAATCTGTATCCGCTGAAGAAAAAGGGGCTGATCTGATTGTCTCTACTGGTCATAAAGCGAAAGGGCGAGAATGGGATTCCGTCACCTTGTTCTCCGACTTTGAGCCTCGCTTGAGCAAGGAGGTTCCTCCAAAGCCTGTCCTGAATCAAGAGGAGGCCAGGCTTCTTTACGTTGCAGCGACCAGAGCACAAAAGCTTCTCGTCGTTCCATCTCGATTGGCCGAAAAATGGAATGTGCCGCCAGCACCGACGGTTGCTGCAGTTCAAGTTGTGGTACCGACGGTTATCACGGAAACCCCACGGAGGTCACTGCCTCAGCTCCCATCATTTGCGAAGGTAATCCCCCCGTCATTTTCCGAGTCCAAAGCAAATTCAGTGAATTCACCTCGCAATGCGCGCGCAATCGCGACGCCCGCTCCGGAGACTGGTTTTCTATCGTCAATTATTTCGTTTTTTGGTGGAAAGAAGTAAGGTTTTGTCACATTGTTGATTTGGATGCCGGATTTTCTTGGAAAGAAACTGCGGTACCTCAAACGGAATGGACCTGTCCGGCCAGCGCATAAAACTGGTCAGCGAAGGGCCAACCCGCAGTGTCATTGAGGGAGAACTGCCACTTGCTGAATCGCCACATCAATACCAAGTCCCAAAACGCTTCTTGTTTTTGTTGACATCCGATTAAAAATTGATCGTGACAATCTGAAAGAAATAAAATGCTCCAGCAGTGGATACTAACTCACCAAAAGTTCAGTGGTGAACGTCCGCCAGATCTGATGGAAACTTTGCAAAAAATTAAAAAATAAATATCATGATAACTAAGACAGTATTTACGTTAGCAATTGCTATCTCTTCTGGAATCTTGAGGGCGGAGACAATACCACTTTATTGCAAGGACTTCATCGTGTTGACCGAGACCGCTGTGCTACAGCGTGACTCGAAAATACCGAAGGGAACGGCACTACAGTACCTCGGTAGCGACGATTTCATGAGTAACCGTGATAGAAAAATTGTTCGTCAAATGATCGAGCGTGTATATCAAAAGAGAGGTGAGGCGGCTATTTATCACGTCAATCAAACCAAGAAAGAGTGCACTACCAAGCTTAAAGAGGAACGTTGATGTTATCTCAGAATGATAAAGTGACGAGCGAAACCGGATCCGAAAACTGGATGAAAATTGAATGGGAACTCGCGCTTCCGGAGTCAGGAGATATTCCTGTCTGGGTGTCCGTCACCAAGCTAGAACACGAGTGGCGTCGTAGCGTAACTGAATACATTGGAGCTGGCGGCGACAACGGAATGCCAGGCAAGTACGACCATTTTGCAGAATGGATAATGTCCGGGAAGTACGTGGAGATGCCGGAAGTTTGCCTCGTGGACGGCTTTGTCCGGTTTAATAACGGCCGACATCGCTTTGCTTGGCTGCGTGATCACGGTATGACTGCTTTACAGGTTGCCACTCAACCAGACGATGTCAATAGTATCAAAATGAAGTTTGGCACTCAGGACGAAATATCTCGATGGCTCAAAACCTAGGGAAACACTGTTTTAGCCAGCAACACGCCCAGCGTAACTGCTTGAACCAGCACCTGATCTTGCCCCCGTATAACTGTTTAGTTTCGTGTGATCATATTCCTCGTCGCAGCATGCCCCTGTTCCGGGCCAGAGCTATGCTTGACGAGTTGATCGGCGGTTTGCCACCGAGATCGTCCCACCGGTTACAGCACATCGCATAAACTTCAGTCCATGAGCTCACGCATTCATCCCCAAGCCCGCACCACTCCGAAGATCCGGCAGGAGATCAAGGACTCAGGCCTGTCCGACCGTTAGGCCGCCAAGGATGCCGACAAGGCATATGCTTAGCGTGCCATCGGGCCTGGTTGCGCAGCCGTGGCATCGCTCCACGCTTAGCCCGCTAATGCATCAGGTCACGCGAACGTCTGGGTAAATGGCGCTGGGTGGTCGAACGCACACTGGACTGGCTGCACCACTTCCGCCGATTACGCATCCGCTACGAACGCCGTGCCAATATCCACCGGGCGTTTCTCTCGCTTGCCTGCATACTCATCTGCTGGAGATACATTCAGCGGTTTTGGTGGGTGCTCTTAGTCAAGCTTTTTCTAATATGTTATTATTATATAAAATATTGCGTACATTTCCCAACATTGGACTTGTATGATGAATATGTCAATTAAGCGCAAGATGGGAATCTTTCAGTGAAGTGTATTTTCAATCTTTGCAGATTACCATCACATGAAAGCCTCCCAATGGACCTAGATAAGCTCATAAACCTTGAACCCTCAGAATTTAAGAAACTCATTGAAGAAAATTACTTCGATAACAACGGTATCTATATTATCAATGTTTACAACGCTCTGATACGCTGTGGTAAAGATCAACCTGTTCAAGTTGCACGCCTTGCCGAAGTTGCTGTCGATAGTTACTTCAATTCCGGGCAAACAGAAGAGACAATTCTATACTTGGAACTACAGGTACGCGCGCTCCTCTCAAGTCAAGACATCACTCAAGCAGTTCTTCTGGTTGAACGTATCGCCAGTATAGACCATGACGTTTGCGAGATTACCGTATTGGAGTTGGCTGAAGATATCTTGACAAGTGTAGACTCATTTGGCGTTAGCGTTGATCAACGTCCACGAATTCTCGCTAAAGTTGCATGCCTGATTCAACGCTACGGCCAACAGGAGAGAGTTGCTCATCTTTATTGCCAGGCTGCCAGCCTCTACTCAAGTCATGGTGCTTTTCAGGCTGCATATCGCTGTTTGGGCGATGCCGAAGAAATTGCCAATTCATTGGACTCATTAGCGCTGAAAGCACGGTGCTACACGCTCCTAATGAGCGTCGCGTGCGAAGAAAATGATTACCGCTTCGGCGTGACCACGGGCGAGATGGCAATAACTGCCTATCAAGCACTTGGCGAAAAAATCCCCGCTATGTTGCTTTGTAATTTGGGGGTGGCTTACATGAATATTGATGAAGAAGAAAAGGCAATTGGCTATTTTGAACAGGCCCTTGCATATACTAATTGCACGGATCATGGGGCGATCACGTTGCGAGGCAACCTGTCTACATGCCTGAGACGCTGTGGTCGGCTCGTCGAAGCCCAGGATGTACTTACCATGGCCGAAGCCGCATTTGCAGAAGATGGGCAGAACTTAGAAGGGTTTCTAGAAATTTCGCTAAGTGGCGCAAAGCTGGCGGTAGAACAAAAAAATGCGCCACTTCTTGTTAAGAGGCTTAAAGATGCTTCACATCAGTTGGATCAAATTCTTTCCGATGTTTTAAGACTGCATCACCGACGCGGTATCCGAGAGCGCTATATCACCCGGTTTGAAGGACTGCTGTGCGCATTACCTTCTAGTGGAGATGCTGCAGATGCGCTACTTCCTATCATTGCTACTAGAGGCAATGCGATGGGCGACTGGCTTACTATCTTGAGATGGGCTAGCGACGTCGGCACCTCACGGTCAGCGTCGGACGAAAACGTTCAGCAATTAAATCATACACTGCAAGCTATTCGACATATCGGTGCCCCCCATCTCTATGGGTTCACGGAAAAAGGGGATGATGCTTGGAATATCTTCAATCCAGCGAACGCATGGGACGACCTTTCAAATATCGCTGCAATCATATGTTCTCAGAATGCGGAGCGCCCCCTCGATCGTGCTACTGCCCAACATCAATTCACGCTCTGTCTTTCCCGCCTAAAAGCTGGTCATTGTCTTATGGTAATGACTTATGCTGGTGACATGGCAATGCTTTGGTACTTTATTGGAGATCAGTACAAACGAATATCTATTCCACTAGCGCCATTGTCGGAGTGGCAAGTGGCTCAGCTCGATTATGCTCAGCAACTCTTGAACAGGAACGGATTTATCAAAGCGCTTAGCAAAATGATCAGCTCGCTGGCACCTTCGATAGATACTGTTTTCTCAGATATCGCAGGTGCAGGATGTAAGTCTATTCGATTTATTGAGGACTGTTTCAATGATGTTCCTCTGACAGAGTTCGCACTGCGCAATCCAGTGCTCTGCGCTCGGATGATGGAGGGAGAGTTTGAGGTCAGGATGGTTCCCGCTATCATCGAACGCATAGAAGTCGGAGGCTCCCTCTTAACCACAGCAGCTATCGTTGACCGTAAGGCGGATCTATTGCTTGCTCCGTATGAATCCATGGCTTTTACCCAAGCTGCGGGACTCGCACCGGCTGCGTTAATTCAAGGGGATGCGCATTCTGATTTAGAAGATCTTGTGGGGAAGTACGATGCATTGATCGTCTCCACACACGGGAATTCACTGAAGTTTTTTTCAGACGCTTATTTTGCCCATTTGGGTAGCAAAGAAAACCCGCATCCCATTAGCGTCGTGGCTATGCAGGTTGCCGCACCAAATCTTCAACTGCGTCTAGCATTGGTAAACACGTGCTTCTCCGGAACAAGATCAACGCGTAATTTCCAAAAACGGTTTCGCACCAGTGACTCTGTCGCATTACCGAACCTCTTCTTACTCAATCGAAAAGCTATCGCGCTGGCTGGAATGTGGAAGGTATCTGATACGGCCTGTTTCACACTTACGCACTTGGTAGGCGAAGGGATCAAGCTTGGACTTGAACCTTCCACTGCGGTAGCAAGGGCGATTGCCAAGGTGCGTACGAGTACGCTTACATCTGTGGTCAGCATCCTAAAAAATAACCTTCCTGAATCGCTTCAGGCCGAAGCACTCAGGCGGGTATCAGGGGCACCGGAAGTTGGAATGTTCTCCAGCCCTTACTTTACAGCAGGTCTCACTATACATGGCCTCTTATAGCCAACGAACATATTTGAGGAAGACAAGCATATGGGTGTCGGTTGTAAGAATCGGGCACCATTATGCCGTATCCAAATGTTACAAAAAAATGGAAAGATAGAACTCACAGTGAAGTTGGTGAAAAAATTCAATAAAACGTGTCCATTTTATTGACAAAAAAAGTGGACGGGTTTGCTCTACGTTGTCCACTTTTGAGTACTAGTCGGAGAGACGGCCTGCGTGAATATATACATCCAAACAGCCACTGATTCTCATGGTTTAGCAAATGATGCGGAGATTAACCCTCCTCGTCGAATCCTGCACCACTCCCCTTCTTTTCCAGCCTATCTAAAGCATCTTGAAGTAAATCAGTCAGCTCCTTATCATAGTAGCTACGCATGTAGAAGTGCATTCCTGGAACAATTGGCTCTGGAAATTCTATATTCCGTTCCAACATCATCGAAAAGTTTTCCAACGCGCTCAGTGTATGAAGAATGACTGAGCCAATGGCTGGCATCAGTAGCACAATGCCATTATCAAACTCTTCCTCTTCCTTCCATAGGTTCATACCATCAAAAGGCTTCTTGTCCTTCTGAATGAGGAACCCATGTTCTGACTCCATGACATGATTCACATACGACCCGTTGTGAACAACATTATCCCTGAAGTGGCGAATACCAGTGAAGAACTTACACTGCTGAACGTAGAAATTGGCCCACTCAAACGGTATCTTGTACTTCGCCACCAGTTCATCAGCCGTCCGAGGAACCTTGTCATTGAGCGTCATATCGGCAAAAGACTTTGGTAGCTCTGGATACATTTTCGGCCTATTTTTACCTGGTATCTTTGGCGGTTCTTTTGGCTTATACCTCGCCCATAGCTTAGAGGCGAAATCTTGCAGCAGGTCGTACATACTTCTGCATAGCGAATACAAGTACTCTACTTCAGTGGCAACCATCCTACAGACGCCATGTTTGTTCTGTTCTTTGGTATCGTGCATCAGCTTCAGCTTGGCGACACAAGCGCTTATGTTGAAGAGGTCATCACGAATGCCAAGAATCGGCAGTTCAAGCCCTAGATAGCAAGCCCTTTGTGCCGTCAGGTTCAAAAAGTGAGAAGAAAAATCTGTTGGCCTCTCTGCACTTTCCCCAAAATAGAAATTTCCAGCGGGCCAAGCCCTCAAATTTACGAACTTCCCATCTATATCAGCATACATGTTCCATTCCTTGTTATGCCAAAATATCATGGCACTCAAGAACCTATCATTGAGATTTCCATGATTCAGGAATGGAATCTTTTCTACCATAATTTTCTTAACCATATCCATCGTCATACAAATCCTTTTTTCTTATTGGTTGAATATAGTCGATCTATCAAGCTAATGAAATTTTAGCCGCTTGCCGACTTTATTTTTTTTAATCGCCATCGTCAAACAACTCATGACAAAGACGCCATCAACGTCTTGGACCGCCATTTACGAGAGCGGTAAATCTCATGCCTCCAGTATCCTCGCTGTGTTCGGTTTATGGGCTGTAGGGTAGTAATCTCCTGAGCCTAAATTACCGCTATGTGCCGGTAGCTCAGCGGGTAGGCCGCATACCAACGGATGCAGACCACGATAATGTCGATCGGGAAACGCATTCTTTTAAAATTGAGCATGCCGTGTCGCCAAGGTTTCGATACCTCAGCTTACCTGAGGTAGCTACTTCATCGTCAATGCGACAGAACTTTTTTGAGGAGGGGGGGTTAAACAACCCCAGCAGCAATAGCTTTCATGTCGTCGATCCATGACAAGAACGCATATTCGTTTGTAGGCGGAACCTTCCATAGCATCGCGTCAATCGGCTCCTTAAACGCCGAAACTAAATACTGGCTTGCCAAGGCCCGCACCTCGCCACTAGTCTGATTATTTTTGTGCGCGCAGGCATTTCGCACAATTTGGCAGTGCTTAGGTCCAGCCAAGCCACCAGCGAAGTTGGCCTTCAGCGTCATGCCATTTGCAGGGGCCAGCGCATTCACAATGTTCACGATTTTGGAGCTATCGCCCCAAGTCGGCTCCTTGCGCAGAATATTGTTGGTAAGTCCCGGCTGAACGTTATTGCCACTGGCAGCCCGCCCCCCAATGTAGGATACGCGCTCCCAAGTGGCCGGAACCACCGAGGGACCAAGCATCGCTCCTGATGAGGCAACAGTACCGGTAGCGGACCGGATGAGCACATAACGGACGAAACAACAGTACGCTTGCCAAGCATCCGACAAGGCACCCTCCAAGTGATGTCGCCGCAGCGCTTTATCTTTTTTGCTAGTAAACCCTAGCGCTACTTTGAAATCTTCTTCCGAACGGGCCAGTTGAGAATCCAGCATGAATTTAAGTGGTGGCAGACTCATTGACGTCCCGCCTACAGTTCGCCGCGTAACGCTTTGCAGATATATTCCACGCGAACTAGGCGCTGCCGTTCCCTATTCGCACCCTCGCTCATTGCTTCGACATAAGCGGGGAACTCGGCAAGATCCTTGCCCTCGTGTGCAGACGATAATCTAAGGAGATTATTACATGCAGTTTCAATCGGGCCGACTACAAATACTCCAATAGGCTCTAAACCAGAGACCTCTTCAAAATTAGGAAGGCCATACATGTTGTGATACAGAGCGCATATCAGTGCGTGCAATGCAAACGGTTTCGTAAAGTAGGAGTCTTGGACCACTGATAGATATTCAGCAATAAACTCGAAGATCTCCCGTAGTACCAACTCGTACTCCGCTGACTTAGAAAAATCAGCATCATAAGTCTTGTATAAACTGTGAAGTTTCTTGTCGCTCGTGCTGATAACGCCACACTCGAAAGCCAGAACCAAGTCAGCAATGAACGCGGCATCCGCCATTCGAACAACTTGCCGAGTAGTAAACACATTCCAATCGGTTAACAAGGTCATGCTGTCAAGCACGCGCGTAACCATATCCTTGAATTCCCCAAAAAACTCGGAGTGCCTCTTTTCTGCGGAATTTAATGGTAACGTATATGAATTCATGCGTCGAAACATCTGCAGGATTTCCGCTTGGCCAGCATCTCTAATTACATCACAAGAGATAACATAAAATAAAAATTGGTCTTGGACATCTTCTGCTAAATCGGCAAAATGGTGCCCTGCAAAGCGATTGGAATTTTTGCCAAGCCCAAATTTTCCATCTAAAAAATCCAAAATCGTAGTGATGCGCTGCTGACCATCCACAATTTCCGTTCGAACACGCTTGCTCTTGCGATCAAGGTATTCGTGGAAATAAACTTTGGGAAATGGGTAGCCCTCAAGAATAGTGTCAATGAAGTAACTTCTGGAAGGGGTCGGCCATAGGCCCGCTGCCCGCTGATAGGATTTGTTGACGGTCAAATCTCCTCGTGAAAGCATGTCACGAATGTTAGCGATCGAATATTTGCTCTCATCTACCTTCATATGCCGCTCCGTTTTTATTATCCCAAGATTACATAATAGCAAATATCCAATGTCGCGACAGATCGGCGCGCCCTCCGCGTTGACATCCTCCCCGCCCTAAAGGACGGGGATTCCTACGGCGCCGCGCGATAATTTGCGGGTCGCTTCGGCGGGTTCCTGCTTCTTCGAGCGGCCTGACGGCGCCATCTCTCCGCAAGCTAAAAAGCGGTGCCCCCGCTCAACTTGACATCCTCCCTGCCTAAAGGACAGGGATTTCTACGGCGCGGCGCGATGAGTTGCGAAGCGCTTCGATGGGTTCCTGCTTCTTCGAGCGGCCTGACTGCGCCATCTCTCCACAGGCTAGCAAGCGGTGCCCCCGCTCCAGTATATTCGCAGCTCCCACTACATCTGCATGATTTGCGTAACCGCAATTGACGCACAGGAATTTCGCCTGGGTCTGCCGATTGTCTTTTGATATGTGCCTGCAAGTCGGGCACGTCCGGCTAGTGTGGTGCGGAGGCACGGCAAGCAGCATGCCCCCACTCCATTCCATCTTGTAGTCGAGCTGCCGTCTAAACTCGCCCCACCCCTGGTCGAGAATGGCACGGTTCAGCGCGGCTTTCTGACGCACCCTCTTGCCTGGCTGTGCAACCGATCCCTTTGACGATTTGGACATATTCCGTACCTGCAAATCCTCAATGCAGACAAGCGCGTGATGTTCGCTAATCGCTGCTGTAGCCTTGTGCAGAAAGTCTTTCCGGGCATTCGCAATACAGGTGTGAATCCGTTGAACTTTGGCGACTGCCTTTCTCCAATTATTGCTGAATTTGACCTTGCGGCCCATGCGGCGCTGGTACCGCGCCAAGCGCTGCTGGTGTCTCTTGAAGCTGTTCAGCGGCGCTATGAAGCTGCCGTCGCTTAGGGTGGCAAAGCGAGCGATGCCGACATCTATTCCAACTGCACTCGTAGCGATAGGAACCACCGGATCTACTTCGCGCCGGGTTTGTATTGAAATGAACCACTTACCATCAGCCTGGCTTATGGTTGCATTCACAGGTTCACCAACAATGTCCCGGCTCTTGCGGTACCGCAGCCATCCTAATTTGGGAAAACGCAGGCGGCTGTTGGTTTGTTCGATTCTAATTGCCCCTTTTGCTGCCACGCGGAAGGAGTTTCTATCGCCCTTGCACTTGAATCTCGGAAATTTTGCACGGCCAGCAAAGAAATTCGCGTAAGCTTTCTCTAAGTCCTTCAACACATATTGAAGTGCTGAACGAGGTGCGGCAGCAAGCCAAGGAGTTTCGCAACAGTTGCGCCATGCTGTCAGATATTTCGACATGTCCACATATCCGATGAACTTGTTGCCGGCTGCGTGATTTTCTTTTTGCAGAGCCAAGGCTTTGTTGAAGACGAACCGGCACGAACCAGCGAAGCGGCGCATGGCGCGCTCCTGTTCGCCGGTTGGTCTCAACTCGAACCTGTAGGCTTGATATCTTTCCATGATTCTTCAAGCTTACTCGTGTGAAGGCAGTATCGGCCACAAGAAAGCTAGCCAATTTGCGCCGTATTTTTGCTTGACATGGATTGCATACCGTACTGAATTGCACCTCCGCTCTCCCTCCTCTACCTGAGCTGAAACCTCTGCCTCGCGATGATGTCGTCGAGCGAAGAAATGAGCGAGGTTGAGATCAGGGCCCCCATTTGGCCAAATCCGCCAGGGTGTGGTCCAAAGTTGAATGCAGTCCCCTCCTTTTGAGCATCCACGAAGTCATCCACCGTGCCGATGGCATCGATCAGGCCGATTTCCTTTGCCTCTAACCCGCTCCAGATTTCCCCGCTGGCGTAGTTGACGTCGTGCGTCAGGGCGCGGCCGCGCCGTTCCTCAAGTTCGCGCAAAAATGTCCGCCCTACCCTGTCCACCAAATCCTGCGCCTTGGCTTGCGCGTCTTGGCTAGGCGGTGTGAACGGATTCAAGAATGCCTTCAGGTGACCGGATGCATATACCTGCTGCGAGATTTCCAAGCGGTCCAGCGCACGCGACAGCTGCCATGGCGCGATGATGGCGCCGATCGATCCCACCAGACTGTATTTCCCCGCGATGATCTTGTCGGCGTGCAAGGCAATCATGTAGGCAGCCGATGCGCCGACGTTGCTGATCGCCGCCACTACCGGTTTCGGGTGCTTTTTCCTGAAAGAGTGAATCGCGTTTCCGATACGCTCGGCCTCGACCGGCGCGCCGCCGGGACTGTCTATCGCCAGAACTATCTGCGTAACGTTGCTGGACTCAAACGCCCGCTTCAGGGCCGGCACAATCTTGTCTGCGGACGCGAGTGAGGTTGCAGCGATCTCGCCTTCGATGTGCACAATGCCTATGACCGGGCTGAAGGGACCTATTTTAAACTGCAGCATTTGCATGAAAAAGTACAGGCCGAGCAAGAGTGGCATGAGAACGAGCAACGACTTCAGCGTCAAGGTGAGGCGGCGAGCAAATTTTCGATCCCGTTCAAGCGCCAGGCGTTCTTCCCTGAATCCCGCGCGTTGTTCGCGCATCTCGGCCAACATAAGTAGTGCGAGATTGGCGGCCTGCAGTTCAGCTTGACTCTTATCGTCATTATTTTCCATGGCGTTTCCTTGGGGCGGATAGGCGCGATAAGTTAGCGACAACTGCCCCCCCAACCCAGTACGACAGTTTCCCAGGTCATCTTGTCACCACACGTTTTTTTGTCTTCTTCTCTCCGGTTGGGCTGTGCACTGTGCATAGGCGCGCCTTCCTCGATCATGGCCTCCGTCGGTTTTGTTTTTTCCATTTCGGCTAATGCGGCGGTGGCTTCTTTGAGCTTTGAGATTGGGCAGCGCATAACAAAAGCCTGAGGATATTCTTGCGTGCTCGCTGCTTCTCGCGTGACATTGGAAACACTACATAACTGAGCAGTAACTACCCGAAAATATTGATCGTCGAAAGCGATGCCATCCTCAGAATGGAGTAGCAAGAGCTGGCCATTCTTACAATGACTTGTTATAAACCGAAGAGCTAGCCGAGCGTAAATAACGTTCTCGTCTCGCGTGCGTGCTTCGACGAAAGTTCGTTGGGACAATCTATACGTCGTCATCGTCGACAAATCGCAGACTGAGTCGTCTGTGGGCTTTTGTGCGAGTGCAACCGCTTGCACCGATGAAACCGTAAATGCGAAAATTAGAGTAATAGTCATATGCAATAATTTCATAATGGGAATCCCCCTCCCTTGATAATTTCTTTGTTTTTGCTAATATATATAAACACATATTTTCGAGGTCATCGTGAAAGAAATGAAACAAATGTTTCTTTGTGGACTTGCCGGTGCAATAATCGGAGTTTTGTTGAGCTTTGGCGAACCTTTAGTGTTAATTGCTGTGGTTGCAGTTATGGGATTTGTTACGCTCTTATTTTTATATTGGATAATTTTTTTGATTGCATTTATTCATGAAAAAATCCCCAAAGAGGCTCACTTTAATTCGTCGCATTTAGTCATTGATGCGAATGAATATGAATGTAGTGGAACTAAATACTTTAGCAATCCAGCCTATCGATTAGACGAAAATGGAGATCCTGCCTTAGACCCCCAATGCCTCATGCGAGAACCGCAATAAAATTATCGCTTCTTAAAAATTTCTTTGAGTTTTTTAAAACCTTTGGCTCCAACTTCTTTTATTCCTCCTATAACGATGTCTGGATCCTCGGTAACTTGTTTATTCGCCTTGCCGAACAACGATTTGTTCGATGACACGTTGCCAGACGGCGTCTCGACAATTCCACTGTCGTTTCTAAATTTTTGTTGCGCTTTATTTTTTTCCGCCTCGGCTTTTTCGTCTATTTTTTCTACATCTGACTGAACTTGCGTAGGCGTTTTTTCAATTCTAGCTCGCTCTGCTGCCATCCAATCTTGTCCTTCTACCGGTAGAGTCGGTCCATCGTGGTTTTCAGTACTGTTTGCAGAATTATTTGGATTTTTCGAATGGCTCCGTGATTTGTTAGCCTGATGCTGCTTGTCGATGTCTGGATGCAGTGATGGATTTTCTTTCATGTTCCGATACGCCTCTCTTACTGATTCAAATGAGTTTGGAAGTTTGCTGTTCGTGGTTGGCAATATGGGTGTGTTTGCAATGCTCCCAAGATACGAATCGATAATGATTTTGGCGGAGGCACTATTCTGGTTGTGTGACAAAAGTGACTCAAATAGTTGGATATTTTTCGGATCCTTTGCCAGATCAAGATTAAAAGATTCACCACGTGAATGCGCCGCCGATATAGTAGTCGCATAGTTTATTTGTTCACGCAACGTCGCATCTGCACGCGCCGAAGTCGCAACCGTCTGTGTGATTCGGGATGCATTTTCGGTGGCTGTCCGTTGATCAGAAGTAACGGAGTTCAATAGACTGGTATTCTTTCCAAGTGTCTCTGCCCAATCCTTAAACTTGGAAACTTCGTCGTTACTGAGATAATTTTTGATCTCCGTTTCTTTT
Source organism: Janthinobacterium sp. TND4EL3 (assembly GCF_900156175.1). Classification (GTDB taxonomy): domain Bacteria; phylum Pseudomonadota; class Gammaproteobacteria; order Burkholderiales; family Burkholderiaceae_D; genus Janthinobacterium. Next base: position 24,280 of record NZ_FTMV01000029.1, on the reverse strand, counting down.
TTGTCTATGGAAGCGGAGTACTGTTTTCCGCCACGGCCTGTTATTGCAAATCTGCTGCCAGGAATTACACCGACCTGCGGTGTACCAATGTTGAGATCCGCTGCTACCCCAAAAGCTACGTGTGCAACCTGTTGCTCGCTGGCCCCCACGGCTTTCCCAATTACGTTGGCAATTTGCTTTAGTTCTTGCGCACGCGCGCCAAATTCTTCAATACTGTTCCTTGTGACACCTTTAGACCGATTCGTTGTAACGCTAGTTCCGTCGACATGCAGCAGGGCATTCGAGAAGGCGGCAGCTTTGTCCCTTGTTGCTGCGACAGCTTTCGACTCGGCTGCGGATACTTGTTGAGTGGCAGCTGCGACATGATTTTCCGTGACCTTCCCCTCCACTGTTCTGGATACTGGTCCTTCATTGGCCAGTGCTTTGGCAGCGGTGAGGCCGGACAACGCATTAGTAATATAGCTATTTCCTGAAAGATCGTTTTGCCGATTTCTGAAGAACGGTGACGAACGGACAGGCGCCAAGGTCATCTGATCCATGGCAATATTTCCCATGGATACATTGCCCGTTGCGGCCGAATTGGTGGCAGTGGCCACATTGCCTTGCAACAGGCGCATGCCATCGACGAGCGCGGTGCCAAAGTTCTCCATGCGCTTGAGGGCAGCCCAGGCAATGAAAGGAATACTCAGCGTCATGTAACCGACCACTGCTTCGCCGGAAATCGCTGTGGAAAAAATGTCTGATGACGTTGTCAGCGACAGGGCGTTGACGCCGTTGCCAACATTAGCGGCTGCGGCCAGGTCGCGCATTGCATACATGGTCGCGGCGTAGTTAAGGATGGCATACAACGGCGGCCAAAGCTGGATCCAGATAAGCACAGACGCATAGTTCTTGAATCCGGCCACGGTATCTTTGCCGTTAGCCAGCATAAGGAGCAGGATCATCAGCGGGAACATTGCGTACGCCACCACTTCGACCACGTTGCGGATTACGGGCAGTGCTTGTTCTGCTACTTTTCCAGCGTTGATCCATGCCGCATTGGTCTGTGCCACCGCCTGCGCGCGGCCGATAGCCAGCATCATGGTGGCCGGATCGTTGACCTTTTGGCTCGCCAGAAGGCTGGTGTCGTTCACCGCATTGATGAGTGCGTTTTGGCGGATGATATCGGCTGCTGTGGCCGAGGCGTCCGCGATTCTTGCTTTGATATAAGCCTGCTGAACCTGGTCTGCGATCAGCGCCGCTGCGACCGGTCCAGGTAGCGTCGGGTTCATTCGGAATGCCAGTGTGCCCTGGATACGCTGTACTTCGGCAGGCATCTTTGCCGATAGCTTGGTATAAGCTTGCGGACAGGGAAGCAACTCCGCCGTGCCGGCCGCATTCGTGACGCCGGTAAACCTGGCAGGATTGGGATCCCCCATGAGCGCCCAAACGTCACCAGAGGTCGCAAATGCTTCCGATGAAATGTAGCCAGAGGCCAGATCGTACATCGTGCACTGGTGCAGAAAATTAATCAAATCGTTCCTGAAGTACGGACTTTGGAACACGACCTTGGACGTTTCGCGCACCAGCCGGCTGCCGAACATGAGTCCATTGTTCTGATAGCTCAGCTTATCCGGCATGCCGGCCGGCCCCGGGATCACCTGCATGGCCGCCTCTTCGAGTTCTGTCAGACTGTTGCCGACCGTACTGGTCAGCGAAGCGAGCACCGCCAAGCCGAACGGTACGTTGTTAACGAAGACTTCGGCCGAACCTCCTGTCTTGTCGACAATGCCGACGGTCACCTTCGGCACTACGAGTACTGAAAATACCAGGACTACCGAGGCGAGCCACTTCCAGCCCACCATCTTTTCCGGAGCGAAAGCATAGCCGACAAGGGCAGACACGAAGCCACACACGACGGTGATGCCAAGCGCATTGCGGTAGGTATTGGCGCCGACCATGGCAGCAACCGCGTTCATGAGTCCGTACAAACTATCCGAGTTTTGATAAGCAAAAATTTCCCACATGATATTTCTCCTCGTTTTCCGGTCATCAGTGCATGTAGGCTGCCCGGCGACCTAACATATCAAGCACATGCTGCGGAATATTCGCGCGAATATGCCGTTCCAGGTGTTCCAGGTCGTTGGACACCTCCGTGAGGGAGTTCACCTTCTGGTAGACGAGGGTCTTTTCGCGGGACAATTGGGCCAGCATGTCCTTGGCGCGCAGCCGGATTTCTTGGGCTCTCCCCTGCTGTTTCATGTCTAAAGTAAAGTCTTTCTCCAGAGCTTGCATCCCCAACCGCAGGTTTTTCTCCAGAAACATGTAGGCGTAATCTGCGGCAATCACATCCCGATAGGTGGCAATCAGCTGCTCATTGGCTGTGGCAGAAGGAAACGATGCGCCGATCGACAGCATGCGGTATACAGGCTCACTGGTCTGGTTCACAAAACCGACCTCCGGCGACATGTTGGGAATCGGTGTGCGCGTCTCGATTTTGTAGGCGATCGAGCGCATCAGCTTTTCGACCTTGACTGTAAACGGGGTATGGACGTACTCGGGGTCGATGATGACCTGGTCGCAGTTGGTATAGTTGTTGCAACGCAGAACCGTTTGGTGGACGTTGCCGCCCCCCGCATCCGACTGGCCATAGAGCAGCTGGGAGATCGATGTGAAGGTCGGTGCGATCGGATTCGGGTCTCGTCCGTCCGAATAGAAAATAACGGTCCCGACCATGCTCATGATCATTTCCCGCTCTTTGTCGTCCAGGTAGTTGCCGGCGAGCTTGAGCGATTCCCAGGTGAGGTTGCCGACAAACGGCGCCTTGTTTTTGACCAGGGGATCGGAAGATTTGCGCGCCGTATCGAGAATGGAGCCCTTATCGGATTTGCAGCGGACGGCTGCGGCGGCATAGTCCGATTCGAGGCCCAACGAGACGGCGATGTCCTCGCAGGCCTTGCTGGAGCTGAACCCCGTGGCCTCGGCCGCTGACGAGACCAGGGATTTGGCGGTATTACAGGAATTGATTTGTGCATTCGTCATCATGGACTCGAGGTTTTTGGTCCACTTGGTGATACCGCCGAGCATCGGGGACACCGATTCGAGCGCGAGCTGAAACGCTACGCCTGGCAGCGCGGAGGTAACGTTCTTGAGCATGTTCTTGAATTCGGCCGCCGAAATGTAGGAGAACGAGCCGCCGAAAAGATCGATGCCACCGCAGCCAGCCTTGGCCGTCGGGTAATTAATTGCCATTAATTGATACGTCTTGTTCGGCGCGCGTAGCATCAGACTGCCGCCGCTGTAGGTGTTGTAGACCTGGCCACGGAAGGCGCCCGGCGCCGAGTAGTTACCGATGGCGCCCAGGTCGTTGAACATCTTGTTAACTTCGGCATTCAAGTCACCGGCCAAGGCCGGAGAGGTGTACAGGGTGCTGGTGGACAGGGATAGTGCGATGATGAGTTTGCGCATAGGCATGATGAGCTCCTTAACGAGATGAGTAATTGGTTGTCAGCGGCGCTTCGACGGCTTCTGCGGCGCGCGGCCGCAGGGCGTCGATCCGTTCCACCAGCTGGCCTTCCGACAGCACACCAAAACCGACCGGCATGATCTTGCCGGTGATGGGCTGTGCCAAAAACAGCGCCGGAACTTGCTTGACGTTGAGCGTGGCGGCGGTACCGTTGTCTGTGCGGGCATTGGTAAAACCCGGCACCGCGCCGCCATCCAGGCTGACCGGCAGCACCTGAATACGGTATTTCGTGGAAAACGCCCGCAATACCGGCCCATAGGCATGGCAGTACGGACAATCGCCACGGAAGAAGAACATCAGAATGTGGTCGGTCCCGATGTTGGCGAGGGCGGAATATCTCTCCTGCATTTGCACCTGTTCAAATACCTCCAGCGCCTGGGCATTGACGGGGCGGCCCTGCGTGGTGTGGTCCAGGTCCGGATTGGCCCAGGCCACTTTCTGCGACAGGTCGGCGAACAGCGAGGCATTCCTGACGATCTTCGATTCGAGCTCCATGTAGCGGCGCACATTGGCGACAGTCGGGTTCATGACGGCGACGGCCTTGAGCTGTTCCAGCTGCGCCTGTAAATCGCGCAGCGCCTTGACTTCAGGCGGTGGCTGCGGCGTGGTGGGTTTTGGTAGCGCGACTGGCGCAGGCGGTACTATTTCCTTCTGCGGTTCGTGCACTGCCGGGTCGTCATAGAAATGCCAGCCGCGCCGCACAGCGGCCTGCGCGCCAGCAGCGTGGCTGATTACAGGGACACTGGCGGGAACCTGAGCGTGTACTACGCCGCATGCGAGCAGCGCTGCCAGACTGTAGGGATACTTTCTCATGGCGCTTTCTCCAGGCGCAGATTGGCGGGCGGCTGGCCATTGCGGCAGTAATTGATGCCGATATCGATCGTTTGTTTTTGAGGTCCCTGCCCCGGTGCGAGCCTGACGCCTTCCTGCCAAAAGCGGACGTTGAGCCGGCGGCAGCCATCCTGGGCGTAGCGGGCCAGTGTCGTGACCTCCATGAAGAGCGCAGAGGTGGCAGAGAAGCGCCGGGTGATCGCGTCTGCCAGTTCTCCCGTCAGCATGCCGGCTGCACGGCCGTCGGGTGCATCGATGGCCGCCAACATCACTACTTTCGGATCGTTCACCGCCACGCGTGGCGCGGCTTCCGGGGCCGCGCTGGCTGCGGCGCCGAGCATGGCGGAGCAAAGGGCAAGAGAAACTTTGTACGTCGTGGTTCGATTCAGCATTTCCCTCTCCCCAGATAACAGCTTGGCGCGCGCTGGGCGGCAGCGTCCTTGAGTGCCGCCACGTTGGGCAGCGTCGGCACGATGGAGGCATAGAACTCGGTCAGATCGAGCTTCGCAAAGTCGATGCTTTGCAATTGATCCACGCTAAAGCCGGAGCAGGCAGGATTTTTTGGTGCTCCCCAGCCCATGCCGAGCTGCGCCCTCCCCTGTTCGTTGATCATCCTGGCCAGGCGCGAGTTAAAACAGCATTTAGAGGTCGTGTGCTCGATGCACGACACGCATTTCCCTAATACCCGGATGCAGGAGCTGCACCAGGTGCCGATGGTGTGACATAGCTGGGCGCCCTCCTTCATCGCCAGCTTGCCCTCGCCGGCGTTGCAGGACATCATCGAGACCGCGATGTACATCACCGCAGTCATCGCCAGGCTCCAGGGATTGAACGCGATCGCCAGGTGTTCGGTGGTGGCCAGCGTGATGGAACCTGCCGGCAGCGCCGTGCCATTGACGGCCACCGTCACACCAAACGTCGTATAACTGCCGCTGAAACCGCCACTGGTCAGCAGTGCCTTGGCGCCTTGCGTGATGAACTCGCGGTTGCCGCTGTTCATCAGGATGTCGAATACCAGGCGCGAGCCGATGCCAAACAGGGACTGGTTAGTAAAGTGGGCCCCGGCGCCATCCGTATAGCAGCAGTTTTTGAGGAGCCGGTTGCGGCAGGTATTACCCTCGCCATTGAACAAGGTCATGGTCTTCGGATCGAGATAGACGCCCGCCTCGCGCACGGCCTCCATGTAGGTCATGACCTGAGCAAAATCGACGTCATTCGTATAACTGGTACTGAAGCATTGCGTGCCAAGACAGAACGTCTTGGGTGCGCAGGTGGCGCCGGCGGGACAGCCGGTGGTGTACGCGGCCAGCGCCGTCTCGGCACTCAGGGGATCGCGGGCGATGGCTTGCGCAGCGGCGATAGCCGGATCGGTGGCCAGCACGGGCGGGCGCGGCGTGTTGGCCGAGTTCAGGGCACCCACTTGCGCCGCGCAGGCCGGGTCGCCGGGCGTCAGGGCGCAGGCCGCCAGGTGAGTACTGGCATCGCTTTTGAGATTACTCTTGCCGTGGTAGACGGTTTCGGGAGGCGTGAGCGTATAGCCGGGCACGTGGGCAGTGGCGCTCTGGGTGGTGACGCTGGCCCGGGCCGCCTGGTTGGCGGCCGTGGCGCCGGCCAGATCCTGGTTGACTTGCGCCAGGACAATGGCAGGCTGCATGCTGCTCAAGCAGCAGGCGGTCGTCAGGGCGATCAAACGGCGCATGGCTATTTCCTCATCTTCTCCAGGAAGCGGCCGGCGCTGTCGGCAAAGCGCGGTGCGCGTTGCTCGATGGTTTTGAGCGCGTACTCAAGCGAGACGTCGCCGGCGACGCGAACATAAGCATCCGGCGCGAAACAACTCCCTGCCCCGCAGGCCTGGGCGGGTGCGCCGGCACTTAGTAAAACGAAGGTCGGTGCCTGGCGTACGGCAAAGCGGTCAAATGCCTGCGGATCGATTTGCCATGCCACCTTGCGCTCGCCCATGATTTTTTGGACATGCACTACGGTTTTGACCAGTGATCCGTCGTCCAGGCCCCGTAGTAACAGGGTCGCCTGCAGCTGCGCCGCTTGCATCGCCAGTTTATTCAGCGCGGCTTCCGGCATGGCGAAGGTCACAAAGACCAGCAGCCGGTCGCCATTCAACGCGGACAGCGCGATTGGATTGGACGCCGCTTCATAGCCTTTGGCAATGGCGCCCAGATCAACGGGTGGCGTTGGGCGAGGCTGGGGCAAGGCGTCGATCCGCATCCGTGGCGTAGTGGAAGTTGGCCCTGGCGGCGGGTCTTGCGGCATGGGATTGGCCCGTACCGCGCGGGCGATATCCTGCTCGGTGATGACCGGCTGCAGCTTTTTGGCACGTTCGATGTCCGCGTCAGTGATCGTTGGTATCGCCTGCGCCGCCACGGCCTGGGCCAGGAACAGAGAACTTAGCCCTGCCATGGTACGCAGTGCAGCAGGCCTGGCGCCCGCAGAGGGCACTTGGATCGGATTAGTAGCCAACACAGCAGTTCCTTTTTCGAAATAACATAAACGCAAAATCTTCGTCCTTGACCGGGTATTCCTTGCCCGCTCCCCAGGCGATGGTGGTGCGGCCAAAAGGCTGGCAGCATTTGCCCAGTTCCTTGTCGGTGGCCGGAATGGGATACGTCAGCTGGGATTTGTAGGCCGTCTTGTCCATTTCCGGCAGGAAGTACGGACCGCACAGCCCTTTCTGGCCATGCATGCCCCATGTCAGCAGTTCCCGGTGCATCTTGGCGGTGAGGCGCTGCATCATCAATTCAGCGGTGCGCACCCCGCCCACGTGGTAGGCCGCGTGACCATCGAGCGGGAAAAGACCTCCCTGACAGCCGGCGCACCAGAACAATTCCGGGCGGCCAAATCCCGCCGTGGCAGCAACGCAGTCCGCAGCGCAGGCGGCGACGGCGCCGGGATTGGCGAAGAGGACCGTTTCCGGATTGATAATTAAGGTGAGCTCGTCATCCCCCCACACGGGGTCGACCTCGGTCACGTACGCGACATCGAAGGAGCCAGCCTCCAGGCAGGGGAAATCGGCGACCGCCTTGAGCCAGTACATGACTGGATTGACATAAAAATGCGCCTGGTAGAAGGCGTCCTGGGCGCCGCCTGCGTCCGTGGCCCGGGCGGCTTCCGGCGCAGGGATGCCCGGATTGAGATCGATGCCACCGAGGGACACCAGGCAGAAAGGTTTACGCACCACTTCCACGTGGCGCACGGGTTCCCAAAAGCCGATGGACAGGCCGATTACCGGATTGACTTTGCACGAACAAATCGGACTGGACGGATTGGCGGTGTCTTCCTGGCCGCCCAGGTTGCCCAGGGTGACGCTGCCCAGGGAGATCGGCAGGATGCATGACCAGCAGATATCCGTGATCGGGTTCGGGAAGGCGCCAGTGCAGGTTCCGACCGGCCCCGCCTGGGCATGGCCTGCCCCGATGAGGAGCAGGATCAAGCCGATGGTGTGTTTTAGTCGGCTCATTTGGCCACCACGATTTCGTCGATGCGAAGGCGCATGCCTTCCTGGTAGACCAAGGCCGGGACGTGTGCGATGCCAAAGCGCCGTACTAGCCTGCCCTGCTGATCGAAGTAGATACGCGTTTTCCACTGTTTCATCAGCTGCAAATACGAGCCGCCGACGAGTACCGGCTTGATCCGCGCGCCATCGCGCTGGAGCAGGCTGCGCGCCATCCTTGCCTGTCTCGGATCGCGCGCGTCAAAAAACAGGAGTTTCTTGGACATGGACGTGATCGCGAGCGGATTGGTGCGGGTGCCTGCAGGGAACAAAACGTGACCCTGTGCATCGAGGATGTTCTTGTCGAGCACAAACGTGGGATCAACATAGACGGTTCGTGGTGCCTTCGCCAGCGTCAAACCAGCGACCGGGGCCGGATTGGCCACGGCCGCCCTTCCTTTTGCGACTGCCTGTTCCTGCAACTTGTGAAGCTGGCCGCTCTTTTCCAGCGCACGCAGGCGCTGGGCAATCATGTCGAGCAGGTTTTGCTCAACAATCGGATACGTCGGCCCGATCGCGGCCAGCTCCTCCGCCTGGGCGGAGGAGCCGATGAGGCCACTGGCCAGCAACAGGATCACAGTGGTACGCACGATCCGCCTTTTAGTGGCAAGAAATGGACGCACCCAGATCACGCATCTTGACGCGATCGCTGTCCTTCGCCGCCGCAATCATCTGCGCCACCAGGGGATCGCGAGGAGTGCCAAAAAACGCTTGCTTGAGCTCCTGAAGACTGAGCAGGCGCTGACATTTATTCGCATACGCAAGCAGATAATGTTGCGCCGCTGAATGCACCGTCGGGGAAACAGCGTCGAGCACAAACAAGTAATTCCCCATGGAGTCTTCGTAAGGAGGCTCGGCGGCGGGCGCCCATCCAGGAATGGCCAGCACCAACACGGTAGTCAGGGATGCGAGGGTTGATTTCATTGAAAGCATGATTTACTCCTTGATTTAAAAAATGGGAATGACGACGCCCAGGACCGCGTCGGCATGTACCAGGCCATTGATGCTGTAGCGTGAATCAAAGCTGTCCTGGCTGGTGCCTTGCATATAAAAATACGATGGCGGAATTACCGTGTCGGCGATAGGATCGAGCCGGAGATGTTTGACGGTGGTATGTGTTTTGGCAACTCCTACCTCTTCGCCATTAATGAAGACGTGGCGATCCCGGACGGTCACTTTGTCGCCGGCCACGCCGCGCACAATCTTGAAGAATGGCTGGTGGTACAGGCCGGGGAAGATGCGGTACGCCGCCCCTTCGAATGCATAGATCACATAATCCCCTCGACGGATGCCGTCCGCCCGGTAGTCGACCACTGCGACCGTGTAGGGCAAGCTGGGGGTCACGTTAAACAGAATAGGCAAGCGCGGTGTGGCATCGATAAACAGACGCACATAGGCCAGTGTCCAGATCACGACCAGCACCAGGTACAGATACCAGCGTCTGCGCACATGCTGAAAGAAATCGCGGGTCACAGTTTCACCTTTTTTCTGAGCAATGGAGTGAGATCGAGCAACGTTGCGCGGCTGCCGATCACCGCCGTTTTATCGACCACCAGGCATGCGCACTCTTGCGGCAATTGCGCCAACGCAGCAGCAAAACTGGTGACGAATCGTTCAGCATCGGCTATCGCCTGCCGCCGTTCCATGTCGGTACGGCTGGCCGCCACCACGTTAAGGTACTGTTCCTGTTTTGCATGGAAGACGTTCGCCGCGTCGACGACCCCGATGACCAGCATCGGTCGCAGCACCAGCCGGTCATATGCCGCAATGCCGATTGCCACGAGGCAGGCCGATACGAGGATATTGATCAGCATGATCCTCATTGGAGTCCCCTTTCGGCCAGTACCCGGGCGATGGCCTCGTCGATGGAGTAGCCTTGGGCACGCAAGGCATCAATCGGCTTGTTATCGGCGAGTTTGTTCGAGAACAGCAGCTGGGTGGCTGGATCAATGACCAGGCGTACGACGCCCTCGCCGATCGGCGACGAGACATACATTTCCGAAAAGGCGCCAGCCTCGGTGCGTAGCGATTTGAGCAGCCGCTTTTTGGATGCATCCATGACGATGCGCTTGTTGCTTTCCAGGATGTCAATCGACTCCGGTTTTTGCCGCAACAGGAAAACCCAGTCGGAGCAGTTGAAAGCGGCCGTCATTTGCACCGAACCGTAATAATCATCGGCACCCTGCGTCGCGGTGCCCAGTGCACCACCGTACTTGCGCGCACGCCGGGCTGCTTCTTCCACCACGGCGGCCTTGACCGGATCGTCTGCACCGATCTCTCCAAGCTGTTGCTTGAGTTCATCGATGATCAGGAGCTTCTTGCGATCGCGGTTCAGGTACATCTCGCCGGTGATCTGGTACATCAGCAAGATATTGACGACGGCATGCAGATCTGGCTTGCGTTTGAGTTCTTCGTTTTCGATCACGACGAAGTCATTCGAGAAGTCGACGTTGTTCTTGCCCTCGAAGAAGCGTTCGTATTGCCCGCCTTTCGAATACGGATTGAGCATGATGGCAAGATCGCGGATGCGGTCATCACCTTGAATTTCGAGTTCGGCAATACTGCCGGTCTTGAATTCGTCGCGCAAAGCGGTGATCGTCAGATCATTGCCGTAGGACTTCCATAGTTTCAGGAGGACCGTTGAAATGGCCTTGTATTGCACTTCTTGCAATTGCTGACTCATGGAACACATCTTCGCCAGGGCAGGCAACAGCATATCGATGTCTTCGTGAATGTCATTGACCGCCGTAAACGGGTTCAAGATGATCTTCGAGCGGGGGCTGAACTCGACATGCGTGCCATTGGCTTTCTTGCACAGCTTCTCGAATGAGCGCCCCAGATCAAGCAGGCGCACTTGTGCACCGCCGGAGCGGTATGACCAGGCTATCTCGTTGAGGGTGACGGACTTGCCGGAACCAGGAGCGCCGACGACGGCAAAATTGTAGTTGCCCAGGTCGTTGTCATACAGGTCCAGCGTCACGAGCTGGCCGCGGCGGCCGGCGAAGATGAGTGTTGGCGTGTCTGTTCCCCGCCATTCCGCCAGCAGGGGCGCGAGATGGATGGCGTTCGACGTGGATTTGCGCGTCACCCGCTTCATCTTCTTCATGTCATTGTGGAATGCGGGCGTCAGGGTCATGGGCAAGCTCGCCAGCAGCGCCTGGCGGTGCATATACACATCGGCATTGAGTTCAAAGCCGCTGGCACGCCAGATGGCCTTGGCCGCTTCTGCCGCCGCCGTCGCCTCGGCGGGCGGGCAGAAGATGGCCAGCTGGTGGTACATCGAGACGAGGTTGCCGCCGACATCCATGGCGTTGGCGACGGCATTCCAGTCTTCCTGCTTCTTCTGCACGTCCGGCATGATGGCGGCCATCTTGCTGCCGGCGTTCTGTGTCGCGCGGATATGGTTCGCCGTAATCAATGTCCGCGTCGTATTCGTATCGAGGATGTGCACGCCCATGGTGAGCAGGAACGGTGCACGGTACTGCAGTGCCGGTTGCATGGCGTGGCCGATGAGCGCACCCATCTGCCAGAGGGCGAAACGTCCAGGAAACGATTTAATGGAGAAGAAGCGTGCTTCCACCTGCTGCGGCTTGCCTGGCTTCGAAAACCGGATGCCTTCGTTGGTCGGCTCCTGGACGGTATCGAAGTCCACAATCTGATCCCGCAGTTCCCTTCCCTCATCGTAGTGAATCCATGGGATGAAACCATCTGTGAGCCGGTGCGGATTGGTGAACAGTGCGCACCAGTTGATCAAATCGGCCGCATTGCATTCTTTGCTGGGTATAGAGGCGGCGTCAAGGGTGCTTGCCATCGAGTCGCGCAAACCGATTGCCGCTTCGCGCTTGCCGATATCATCGGCGCGTCCATCCACCGTGACGCTCATCATCAGTCGAAAATCGCGCAGCGTAAAATGAAACCCCTTGGTCAGGGATTTCTGGCTCCCGGCCAGCAGATGTTGCACGCGCTGGCGTGCCAGCTGACGGTACAGGTTGCTGTTCCGGGCCGGCCGCCCCCACTGCTGCGAGTTTTCAAATTGATCCTCGTCTTCCATACGCATGTTGGCATATTGGATCAGCGGGGCGCGGATGTCCGGCGAGCCAAACAGATGAAATTGCACACCCGTGTTGGCGGGACAGTTGGTATACAGGCTTTGCAGCACCTCCACCATGCGTTCGTCGGCGCCGGCCTGGGGCATGAGTTCCAGCATGAAGCCGAGCCGGTGATGGCGATTAATGAACAGCTGATCGGTCTCGACATAGGGACCGTACGGTAGCCAGCTGGCAAACTGATCCTTGGAAAACGCCTCGCCTCGGCTTAATCCAAACAGATCCCATAGGCCAGCGCGAATCCCTTCGCCATCGGTTTCTGGCATGAAGAACTTGAGCATATTGGTCCTCTCTGCTTTCAACACCGCTATTGTTTTGTTGCCGACGCTGGAGACGGCGCGCCTTCTGGAACCGGCGTGACGGCCCCGAGGGGAGGATCGGCAAGCGCTCCCGCTGGCAGCGAGGTTGGCCGTGTTTCGGCGCCGGAGTTGGCCTGTCCAGAGGGAGACGCAGTACCCGAAGATGACGCCTGCTGAGGTGCGGGCGGTTTCAAGGGAGCAAAGGCATCACGGATCTGCCGCTGCGCGTGGGCGATCTGCCAGCGGCCTGGGTCTGTTTGCAGGTAGACAAAGGACTGATCGTGGAGATCATGGTCGCTGTCCTCCCACGGTTTAATCCAGAGCCGCATGACGCGCGGTGGCGAGCGCAGCGCGGCGGGCTCGAATGCAGGAGATCCCTGCATGGCGCTGCCGCTGGATGCAGCTTTTAGCATTGTGTACATGCTGCGCGGGGCTGAAGGTGGCCTGCCCTTGGCAGCTGCCCCTTTGGCCGCCGCGCCGCCGCCCAATGTCAACGAGTTGTAGTAATTGCCGGATACGGAGTTGCACTGCACGCCTTCCGGCGCCTTGCAGGCATACTCGGACTTCCCGCCCAGGCCTGTCATGTCGCCGCACCCGGCCAGGATCGTCAGGCAAACCGCTGTGACGGACAGGTTTATGGCACGGAATGAAATCGATGGATTCAGTTGCATGATTACTCCTTTGGGTTCTTGCTGGCTTGGTGGCGCGACGCGGCCTGCGCCAGATGGGCCTCGATTTCGCTGGCACTGATAAAACCGGTTTCCCGTGCGCCATCAGCAAAGAAGAGGGTCGGCGTGCCCTGTACGCCCAATTTGCTGGCCAGGGCCAGGTTGCGGTCGAGCGGATGGGAGCATTGGGCTGGTGCGCCCTGCCCGTCCAACGTGCCGCTGACGGCGCTGCGCCAGGCAGCGATGCGGTCGGCAGCACACCAGATGCGCAGAGGTAAAACCTGGTCCTGGAACGGCACCATGAAGTTGTAGATGCGCACGTTGGGTACCTTGACCAGTTCAGGTTCGAGCTGGCGGCAATACGGACAATGTGGGTCAGTGAAGAGATAAAGGACGCGTTCGCCCTTGCCCTGCGTGGAGATGATCGCATCGGCCAACGGCAACTGGCGTACATTGATAGCCGCTGCCGTCGGCGCTGCCGGGTTGGCCGCTTTGGTACGCTGCTGCAGTTTCGCTGCGGTCAGGTCGCGCATGGCGCGCAGATCGACCAGGCGGCCAAAAATCATGTAGTCAGGGCGGGTATCGGCGACAAAGCCGACGTTCTCTCCCATCCACACCTCGAAGACGCGGGGGATCGGCGTCGCCGTGACAGTATCAAAGGCCGTGCCGGGATAGGATCGCTTCAGCGCGGCGAGCAGTGTGTCCTCGGCCGTACTGGCGTGGGCGACCAATGTAGCGGCGCAGGTGAGCGCGGCGAGGGCCAGTCTAGTCAGCTTCGTCATTGGGAACCTCCATCGTGCGCTCGGCAAGGCCGAGCTGATCCTGCCTGTCCGCGTCGCTGCGTGACATGGGCCGCGCGGGAACGCGTACGCCGCGAGTCAGCACCACGTCCACTTTGCGGCCCGCATGCACCTCGATGACGGGAAATGTCTGTTCGGCCAGTCGGATGTAATAGTTGGCCAGGTTGTTGAGCGCGCTCCCCATGCCGTTGCCAATGCCGCGGCGGAATTGATCGCCGGTGCCGCCGGTCGTCGTCGACAGGGTGCCAAACGGCGAAGTCGTAAATGAAGTGTTGCCTTGTGCAAAACCCTGGCCGATTCCGCTGACGATCCCTGCGCGCAGGCTGTTGGCCAGCAGCTGCCCCTGTTTGGAGACCAGCGTGCCGCGCAGCCCCAGGTTGCCATCCTCGCCAAAGATGTTGCCCTCGATCTTGACCTCGACCACCGAGCGGTCGTAGCGGATGCAGGAGAGCACGTCAGTGCGCAGGTACGCGCGTTCGGAACTGATGTCGCCATAGCCGGAGGCAACCACAAAGCATTCCTTGACGTCCGCGCGGAACTGATTCGGCAGGATGGCGGCGGTTGAAATCTTGATGAGTGCTGGCAGCGGATTGCTTTGGGCCTGGCCGCCCGTCGGCGCATCGATCCCGCCGAGCAGTTCTCCTGGCAGGATGCCGACTGGCAGGAAGTCGTCCAGCGTGTTTGCCGGTTTTACGCCATTGCCCCCGGCCTCCTTGGCGGCCTCAGTGTTCCCGCTGGCGTCCGTCGCGGCCCCCAGGGACACGCGGATCATGGGGGCGGGCGTCTCCGTTGGCTCGTTTGGCCGCAGTACGCCGGTGTTTCCACTGGCTACGTCGGTGGCGGGCGATCCTGGCGGCACGTTGCCACCGAGTGGCGTGCCGGGAGGGTACTGCGATGGAGCCGGCCCCGATGGCTGGGCAATGGGCGGCGTGACGGGTGCGGGCGGCGCTGGTGGCGGCCCTTGTTCTGCCGTGGCGACCGTTTTTGCTTCCAGATCGGCCAGGCGCTTGAGCAAGGCTGCTTCGACGGCCTTGTGATCGCTGTTGATTTTGTCTTGCGCTTCCTTGTCGCTGTCATATTGCGCCAGCTTCTTGCCGGCGTTGCCGACCCATTGGTCTTCCGGCGAGATCTGGCCCGGCACCATCATGCTGGCACCATCCACATTGACGGTGGCGCGTTTGTCGGTCGACTTGGGAAGCTGCCGGGCGGGGCTGCCGGACTCGGAATAGGCCAGTACCGCCCACAGGACGCCAATACAGGCTGTCACGATACTGGCGGCGGCCAGGTACTGCTGCTGCCGGGGCGTCAACCGTGCCGTGCAGGATTTCAATGTTTGCATGATGCGCATGGCGGCTCACTCCCCTGCCCTGATGACATAGACTCGCGTGCTTTCATTCGGACGCAAGTTGAGGTTGTCGATGGCGACGGCCAGGACATCGCCATCGTCGCGGTCAAATTCCTGTTCTGCGAGCACCAGCGGCGCACCGCTGATATTGCTGAGCGCATAGGTCTCGCCGATGAAGCCACGGCCTTCAAACTGGCGGATGAGCTTCATTTCCGCTTCCGCCCACAGCAGGCGCGCTTCGTCGCGCTCTTCCATCCGGACGTCGTCGGGCACCTGCTCGGAAGCCATGAACATCAGCATCGATTTCAGGGAGCGGATGAATGTGGCGGACCTCCCCGGCGCCGCCCCGTCGGCATTGGCTGCCTTGACTTGGCGTCTGGCCGACTTGTCTGAGATCACGATGGTGTCTGCAGGAACCTCCGCGCGGTTCAGGCGCAAGGTATAGGTGGCCGTGGCGGACGAAATAAATAGGTTGATCGGCTTGGCAGCAGTGCCCACCGGTTGAATATAGATTTCGCCTTTGGCCAGGTCGCAGGCAAGCGACAGTTGGCCGCCGGGATTGACGGCAGTAACGCCACCTGGCGCCACGGGCAGGCTGGCGTCAGTCGGTTTGGGAGCACAGTTGCTGCTCGAGTAAATGTTGCCAACGACGTCGATGATCTTGGCGCCCTCGATGCGGATGCGCGTGGGTTCATGTGCGGCGATGACCGCCTCGATGGTGGCGCCGTCCCTGACCTCTCTGGTCTGTACGGCCCAGGCGGGCAGCTCAACGAGCCCCAGCAGCAGCCACGCCAGTGGCAGTATCCGGTTTTCCATCTTTCAACTCCTTGAAATCTTTCAAATGCACGCGCGCGCCCCTGAAGGCGAAGTCCACGCGGTAGGTCTTGAGGTTATCGGAGGTATTGGCCCCGTTTACCTGGGTTTTGAGGTAGCCGGTCATCGTGACCGATTGCGTTTCTTCGTCAGGTACCAGTTGCTGCATCTGGAAGTACGTGCTCGCATTGAGCTTCTTCAGTCTTGCCGCCTCCAAATCCTGGCGGGTCTTGATGCTGCCGGCGTTCTCCGGAAGGCACCAGCTGAGCAACATGTCCTTCTTCCATTCGATCGACTTCGGCGTGACGTCCAGCATCAGGTAGGCGATATAGCCGGACATCTGCACCAGGTAATCGTTGCTGGCCTTACCATCCTCGATCCAGAACGTTTTATTGATAGCCGGCGGCACAATGACAGTGCGTTCCGTGCCCGCGATCCGCACAATGATGGTCAACGCCAGCATCAGGCAAACGGAAAGGATGCCAATGGCCAGCCGCTGGTCAAATACGCGGCGCCGCAGAGCGCCCAGGTCATCCTGATAGGTTTCCAGTTTCACGGTGCTCTCCTTGGTCCTACCCGACCATCTTGCGGATATGCGAAGGCGGGGTCGAGCGCATGGACGTCAACGGGCTGACAGGCAGGTACCAGTATGCCCAGTGCAGGACAAAGGCCGGATGCTTGTCCGCTTTTTTGCGGCTGAGCCAGCGCGACACGGCGACGCCGGCGCAGACCGCGAGGAAAAATCCGAGTTTGCTGCTGGCCAGATAGCCGACAAAGATGGAAAGGAGGACGGGAAAGGCGACATCAAAATCCCATAGGCCAATCTTCCATTGGTCGTCTAGCCGCCGGGGAATATAGGTATCGGCGTGCATGGCGCCCTCCTTTCGTCGATGTGCAGCGTATCGGTTGGCCTGGTTCAGATCGTGGCGCCCATGATTGAGCCGCCGATGATCAGCCCAACCGCGCCGAAAATCGCCATGCCGATGTAGAACAGCACTGGACTGAAATTTCGCAGGGCGGTCAGCGAGATCAGGGCCACCACGAAACCGATGAAGCCGACCAGTGCTTTCACGCCGGGGGCCAGTGCGGCCAATTGCGTCAGTGCTGACGTCAGCGGGCCGGTGATGCCGGTAAACGCGACGAGGTCGATGGCGGTGGCGGGAATACCGGCGAGCAGGCCCAGGGTGATCAGAGTCAGCAGTGCCAGGACCTTGGCCGCAGTAGAGACGCGCAGGCCTAGCGGCCGCTTGCCGTGTTGTCTGAAAGGGAGAACTGTGACGTATTGCAGGGTGTTCATATGCATTCCAATCGTGATCGTGAAGAAAATTGTCTAAAACTGTCTGAGCGGGCGGCTAGGTGATGCGGCATGGCGGCGTGGGAGGACCACGGACGCGGCAGTGCCACGCGAATTTGCCCGGCCGGCACGTTACCCGTGCCGAAGTCAGGTTGATCAGGTGAGTTGGGGTTCTCATCTCTGCACCTGCCGGGGTGCGTCGGCGGTGAGGCTGAGCTCTACCCTCCGGTTGTTCTGGCGGCCCGTTTCGGTCGCGTTGGCGGCGGCGTAACAGCAAGCACCGCTGCTTCCCACCTCAAGCTGGACTGCAGGTACGTGCAGATGGCGGCGCAGATAGCGCTCGACCCTGGCCGCGCGCTGGTGTGCGATGGCATCGTTCAGGGCCGGCGTTCCGGTGTTATCTGTTCTGCCAGCGATACGAATATGGGACGCTGGCTGCACCAGCGTGAGAAATTGCTGAAGAACGTCCTGGGCCGTTCTATCGAGACGGGAAGAGCCCGGCGCAAAGTACACCGCAAGTTCGGTGACATCGGTCAATTCATTTTCGTTCGCTGCACCGGTTCCCACGGGCGTCCGCTGGGTGCTGGCTGCCGCGATCATGGTGTGCGGCACCTCTTCAATGTGCGCATCCCGTCTTGCCAGCGTCTTGGGCGTACGCGTAGGGCAAGCTGGATCGATACACAGGCCGTAGCGTGCATGTCTACCGTAGTTAAGCTGGGTGATGTGCTGCAGGTGGGACCCAGGCGTGGCTGTGCGGGAAGGCAGTCCTGCAGGTTGTGGCTGGGTATGCACATTTTCGCAGGAGGCCATCAGCAAGCAGGCTGCAGCCACTCCTGTGGCGGCTCGTGTGGCAAGAGCAATAGAGCGTCTCATGTCAGCCCCACTGCCACCAGAGCAGGCTGCGTTGGGGCGGCCGATTCAGCTCGCGTATTTTTCTGCGTCCGGTACTTGTCCCGCAGCGTAGCGCGGCGTATTGCCGGCGGCCTGGTATTGGTGAGAAAGCCGTATACGCGCCAGGCGTAGCGGGTGCGCGTTGCCTGGCATTGGGCAGCATCCAGTTTGGTACACGAGGCGTTGTACGCACCGATCGCCTCCCAGGTATTGCCGTACCTGTGCAGCTTTTCCACGAGAATGCGGGAGCCAGCATGAATGTTTTTGCAGGGCTCATGCAGGTCTTGCTCGGTCACCCCCAAATTGCGCAGGACCCGTGGATTGGAATTGACACCCATATAGCCGATATCCACGGTACCGGTTTGGCGCAGATGGCGGCGATTGACTGCGTTCGGATCCAGTGACGATTCCGCTTGAGCAATCGCATAGAGCAGCGGTGCCGGGACATTGTGGCGAATGGCGGCTTGATCCCAGCAAGCCCAGGCGGAACCCGGACAAACAACGAGGATCGCGATGAAGCACGAAAGAGACCGTTCCATGGCAAAGAGCAGGCATGCCCCCGAAAGCGTTGATCCACCCGGCGAGCGCAGACGCCGGACCAATAAGGGTGTAGATCGGGTAAGCCTGGCATCAGCCTGGCAAGGTCACTTCGGGTCGCATATCCGTTTGCGGTATGCCTTACCATCTGTCCTTTATGGCAGATGTGATATTGCTCGCTCGGCGATATTGCGCCGTGCCTGTTCAAATATTTTGCTTTGCGCCCCGTCTTCCAGCAGCGCCAGGGCGATGCACGCGGTCGTAAACTGTCCCAGATCGAATCGAGGATGGGGATGCCGGTTCATTTCTGACTTCTGCAGCGCCAGCAACAATACATACTGAGCGCGCCAGATTTCCTCCTGTCGACGCGGCATGCATTGGTCGCGCAACACCATCCGGGTGTGCAAAAACGAAAAAATATGCTTCGCCGGTTCCGGCTGCGCAAACACTCTTGCAATACAAGCACTAATCAGATCGGGATGCCGCAATTTGGGCGAACAATTGTGATGATGGTTGAACAGCTGGTCGAGCTGGTGAAATTCCTCCAGCCATACCAGTGTACCGACCGTTTCCTCACACCCGGTCGATGAGGCCGCAGAACGATGCGTAGCGGCCTTGTGAGCAGAAGATGAGGACGGTATCGGACGATATTCAGTATTCATGGCGACTCGAAATCAAAAGTGGCTACGTACGACATCATGCTAGCGCATCGCAGTATCAATGTTTGTCCAAAAAGTCGCGCTTTTTGTGGACTATTTGGATTAACCCAGTTTCCCTTCGATAGGTAGCGATGGCTGCAAGGCTGCGAATGGGACGCTCACGCATAGTGCACTGCCATTTGCCCGGCCAGCCACGCAACCACGAACAACATGGCAGGTAGCAGAAACGGGGACAATTGAACAGGAAGCACACACGCGACAGCCAGCAGACAAACTAGAAAAATCGCTATCCCCATCGCAGCCGCGAACCACTCCGGGTGCTGCCTGGCGAATTCCAGGCGTTTAATTCGCCGGCGCACCAAAGCGTCCACGATACAGGCTGTCATCAGCACCACGAACGTTGACCACCACTGTACGAGGCCGGCCAGTCGATACAGCGCCAGCATGATCAACGTATCGAGCGAGCGGAAATAACTGCTCTGAAAAAGCTGCAGACGTACCCGCCCCAGGCTATTGGCGATGGGTTGTGCGACAGGATCTCCCTTCACCTCGTGGGCGGGAACCGATGCCGGTTCGATGGCCAATGCAGCTTGATACTCAAACAATCGGCTCAACACGCGGCGTGCGTACGGACTCCCCCAGCAATCCGCACTGGCAATATGTTCTGCGCGAATCTGCGCGACAAATCGCTGCGGGGGAAAGGCTGACGGCAGGTACAGCACCAGAATCAGGAGCACGCTCAGCGAAACAATGGCCGTCAACCGAATCAGCATGTCTCCCCCTTTTCCTTCTCTTCAAGGCTAGCATCGTCCACGCCAGGGTCGATCAGCGTAAACCGTCCCTTGTAGACGTGGCCGCCGGAAACTGAGGCGAAAAACTGCAAATTGGGCAGCTTACCCAGGATCGATGGCGGCACCAACTCGTTGACTTCCTCGCTCAACTGCGTTGAATCGACCGCCGTATAATCCGTGAAATGGCCATCTCTGGCCGTGTTATGCCCCACTTTCATGTTATGGATAGTGGTCTGCCCCAGTGTTTCATTGATGAACTCCTGCGTGGGCTGATCCTTGGTTCGAAAAGCGATGAGGTTATTTAAGTTCCCCAATGCCATGCGTGCCGCCTCCTGGCTGCCAAGGCGTTTTGCCAGGTCGGCAATCGTCTGCATCGCGGCCGTGGTGTACAGCCCTCCTTCTGCCCCCTTGTTCAGTATCTCGATCAAGGGTTGATTGATCACGTTCGATAGCTCATCCACAAACAGCGAAATGCGCCGCTCTCCTCCCAGGTTGTAGCGAATTCCTGAACGGGCCGCCAAGTCGGCCAGCGCCATGGCGCCGATGGCCGTTGCAACGGAAGGATCTGGCAACGAGTCCAGACACAGAAGCAGTACGTGTCCGGCGCGCTCGATCTTTTCCAGATTCATGATCGGACGCTGATCATCTGCATCAAACGGGTCCGGAGACAAGCTTTTCCCAAGATCGCCGGATGTCAGCATGGACAAGATCGGTAAGAGATTGGCGGTTATTTTTTGATAATGTTCGCGGTTATGCTGAAATACCCGGACTTGCGAACTGACCACCGGATCACGCCGAGCCTCATGTACGTGGTGATCGTAGTACGTCACATACGCCAACAGTTCATGACTCGCGGCCGGCGTCGGCGATTTGATCTGCCCTCGCCGTGCTTTATCCAGCAAGCGCACCATCTCAGGTGTGCTACGCCACTGCATGCCAAGGAGCTCTTCATAAAAACGCTCGAGCGCTTGTTCCAGGATGGGTTCGACGCCTCCTTCAATATATTGCTTCAGCTTTGCCAAATTCGGGCGCCTCTCCAGTTGCACCATCCCTTGCACGACCACATTCACCGCGTCCCAACCAAATGCGCTGAACGTTCCGGCTGTGTCCGGCGGCATGATCGACTGAATACGGGAAGCGACTTCGGTAGGTTTTTGCCAATTGAACGTAAAGTCGAGACGAACACCCGTTTCCGGAAAAGCTGGATGAAACCAAAGAAAGCTGTCTGGCTCGCGATACAGTTGACAGGCCTTCATGACCAGTCGCTTGAGACGGCGTGAATTTTTCGGATCAATAATCATGACGACATCACCACGTCGAATCGCTTGGAAAATCAACCAGCCAAGGCATACCCCTTTGCCGGACTGAGTGGTTCCGACCACCAAGGTTCCCCCTTCAAAATTCTGCAAGGGCCGCATCAACAAGCGCTCTTCCGACTCGACACCATGAATCCAGGGTAGGCCAATCTCTGCGTCGGATTGTGGATTGGGCTGATATCCCAAAGCCCGTATGAGCCAGGGAGAAATGGTCATGGCGCGGTAATCGATCTTGATCAGCTCGTAGAGGCGCTGAGAGTGTAGCGGCAGCCAGATAAAGCCCAGGCCGAACGCGACCTGTTCTGGATCGCCTGTCCAGGCCGCCAGCCGCGAAATTGACACCATTTCCATCGCGCGGCCAGACAACGCGGCACGAGTACGTATGACGCGCAAGGCTTGCCGGCAGCGGATCAATGCGACGAGTATTGAACTAAAGATGACAGTAAAACCCGCACGTGGTGGCAAATGATCAGGTATCAGAAAGTAAAAAATGGCGGCGGCGAGCATCCATGCCAGGGCGGCAGCCGCCTCAATGGGACCACGCCACGGCATTTCATACCGGCGCAGCAACATGGTCAACCTGCGTTCAAATCGACGGTGGTCGCGCCTGCCGCATCCATACCTTCGACAAACCGGCTGGCGATAACCATGCCGGCCAGTTGCTTGCCATGCAGGGCGTGGTATTCAACAGGCTCGGTCCCTGCTGGACCTGCCACCAGCATGTTGGCATCGGCAAGTGCGCGTTGCGCCATCTTCGCATCCGCCTGTCGCGCGACGAAGGCATCCAAGGGGACGAACAGGCCGGACGCCATGGGATAACACGCAGGTGGCAAGCTCGTATCATTGAGAGACTGCACGATCGCCTGCAGTACCTTGGCAATGCCAGGATTGAGGCGAATCGGTGCGCGTAACGAGTAGCGTCCCTTTGCTGGCTGCATTGGCTCGGTATTTGTAACCTTCTTCGCCCTTCCTTGACGAGCACCCGCAGGTGGTTCGATACCAGTGTCCGCCACAGTTGGGGGAACCGGTGGGATGGATGGCAACGACCACTGACGATCGCTCACCTCCGGCGGCGTCTCTGGGGCAATGCATTCGCCCTGAACCTGGGAGGATGCCGCCTTCGCCTGCCGTGGTGTAGCATCATGCTCCGTAGCTGGCACCTCGTCATGAGCGCGGTGGACAGCAATGTCCATGTCCAGCGCCACTGGTGGCGGGTGCAACACAGCAAGGACAACGCCTGGCGTCACCAGCTTCAACGCCTCCAAGGGTTCAGGGGCGCCTGGCGGCCGGATTAACCAAACAGACTCGTCCGAATTCATTGGCAGGATGATCCCGGCATCGCTCAGAATTTCCATGGCCTCTACCGGGGAGGCAGGTAAGCCATACAATCCCTCGTCTTCCAGCAAGGTGAGTATGTCGCTTATTCCGTTCGGCCACACCAGAAACAGGCCGTCCCGCCCGAGCCACATGCGGGACCGTTCCGCATTGGGCCCCCATCCCTGATGTGACTGCACGAGCTCGCGCATTGCTTTGAGCAGAAACCTGGCAAGGTAAGCCCTCGCGCGGGCCTTGCCTGCTTGCGTGTCGGCTTCGCGCAAGTCTCGGTAGATCACCAAAGTCGATGCACGATTGACGAGATGGTCAATGACGTTGTGATCTTGATATTTCACTTCACCACTGATCGCCGCAAGCATGTGGGCGACGATCATCGAGTCGTCGTGACTCAGGTAGGCCAGGGTATCTGGCGGCAGGATCATCGGTAGCGCGAACAATGACAGGGAGCGGCACTCCTGTCTGGCCTCACCCCATCGGACGAACAGACGGTCAACCTCGTGTTTGTCAATCCACTCCCCAAGGGGTGCCAGGTATGGCTGCCACACGGTTCCATGCGCATCACTCACAACGACCGTGTCCAATACGCGGTAGAGGTACGCGCATAAACCCGCGGCGAACGTAGCAAAGCGCCAGCGTGGCTCCAACTGTCGACGGGTTGATATCGTCGCCCTGCCAGCGAAAATCTGCGAGTCTGTCGCTTGCAGTGCGAAGAATGCGGTCT
The DNA here is from genome assembly GCF_900156175.1 of Janthinobacterium sp. TND4EL3. Lineage (GTDB taxonomy): Bacteria > Pseudomonadota > Gammaproteobacteria > Burkholderiales > Burkholderiaceae_D > Janthinobacterium. Next base: position 864 of record NZ_FTMV01000029.1, on the reverse strand, counting down.
CCATGCCCAGGCGGACTAAACCTCCAGGGCGAGCAAAAAAACTGTCCTGCGTCGCTGGCAAGACATTCACGTAAGAGATGTACTTCCTGATGAGCGGAAGCATTTCCTTGGCAAAGGCCTTCGCATCGCCGCCATAGGCCAGTTTGATGCGCCCCAGGATATCCCGATTGTCGTCCGAGATCGCATCGACACTCCGGGGACGTATCCCGCCGTCACGCGCATGGCCGTTAATGGGATGTAAACGTTGAGGACAGGTGGGCGTGGCTTGACGGCCGCGATCACATTGACGATGGTGGCCATGCCAACCCAGGTATTTGAAGAGATTCACTGTGGCCATAAGGAACACTCACGTGGCTATGTGAGCATTATGGCTCTGCAGATCAACGTACGTCCAAATGAAAACAGGCCTTTCACTGCGACCATTCATCGACAGAATGACGAGGAATTCAGCGGTGTAACGCCCCTGCCAGCACTTGGCTGCAATCCATGCGTGTAGTCGATGCTAAAAGATCATGCAGGATGCAGGTCCGAGCTCAAGCGGCAAGTAAATACTCCCAAGGTATTTCATCTCTCAGCACGAGCCAGACACCACTTACACGGCGAGGTCATCGACAACCAGGCACCCTCCTTTGAGCGAAGCTAGATGTACAGGAAGTTGAGCCTCGACAATCGGCCGGAGCATAACGATCTGCAAGACTGTAGCCAAACGGGCAACCCCGTTGAGAACACGGTTACCATCCTGTCTCTGGCAACCGTGAACGACCGCTTACGCCCCAAAGCTGCCGTTGCCAGCCCCCATACCGGAGCGTGGCAGCCTAGCCAACGGTGGTGAAGGCATAGCACCTAATTCTTAAACGCTAGCCA
>NZ_FTMV01000013.1 GCF_900156175.1 Janthinobacterium sp. TND4EL3 | reverse complement strand
ACCCAGATGGTGGCCAGGTAGTTCACGCCGCCGGACTGGGCGACGGACTTGGTGTAGCCGAATTCCGTGTAGGCGTCGCACTCATTGCCCAGACGGTATTTCATGGTATTGCCGCCCAGACCGAAGCAGCCTTGCGAACCGCCGTCGCCCGAGGTGTTGCTGCCGGCGCCGGCGCGCAGGTAGCCATGGAAGCCTTCGGAGTCACTTGGATACATGGGGTCGGCGGCAGCGGAACCGCTGGCGATGGCTAAGACGATGGCAGCCGGCAGTGTTTTCAGCACGGCCTTCAACATGTTGCGATGCAGCATGGTAAGTCTCCTCAGTAGTTATTTTTTATCTAGTCATTCGTGGCCGAATGTACTGGCCAGAATTCTTTCCAGCAGGGACATAGTAACTATACTACGAACAAATATCAACATATTATGTTGTAATCCTACGACTACTCTGCGACACTTTATTTGCGCCCGCATTTGCCGTTTGCAGGCACTGCCTTTCATGGCAACGTGCCCGTTTTTCACCCGCCACATGAGCATCTGCAAGGCGGGGCTGCATTTTTCGGCACGCGGGACGTATACGAATTAAAATCCTTGGTTTTTGCCCATAACGACAGTGCGCCGCCACGACAGCGCACGCAGACGAGATAAAGCACCGCCATGAAAATTGATGAAAAAATGGAAGTAGCAGGCAGCGACCCGGCGGAACGCTTCAGCGACGGCCCGCGCCTGCTGGCCGACATCGGCGGCACCAATGCCCGCTTCGTGCTTGAGACGCGCCAGGGCCACCTGGAAGCCGTCGCCGTGCTGCCCTGCGACGACTACGCCTCGCTGCTCGACGCCATCACCGCGTACATGGACAGCAGCGAGGCGCGCGCCGCCGGTTCGGCGCGCGTGCGCCATGCGGCCATCGCCATCGCCAATCCCATCGACGACGACAATATCCGCATGATGAACCACCACTGGTTCTTCTCGATCGAGGCCATGCGCGCCGCGCTGGGTCTCGATACGCTTCTGGTCGTAAACGACTTCACGGCGCTGGCCATGGCCCTGCCCTACCTGCGGCCGGACCAGCGCCAGCAGATCGGCGGCGGCATGGCGCGCGCCGACAGCGTCATCGGCTTGCTCGGTTCGGGCACGGGCCTGGGCGTGTCGGGCATGATCCCGGCCGAAGACCGCTGGATCGCGCTGGGCAGCGAAGGGGGCCACGTCAGCTTCGCCCCCTGCGACCAGCGCGAGATGGACGTGCTGTCCTTCGCCTGGCGCGAGCTGTCGCACGTCTCGGCCGAACGCCTCGCCTCCGGACGGGGACTGGAACTGATCTACCGCGCCCTGTCGGAGCGCGCCGGCCAGCCCGACGCCCTTCCCTTGCTGGCTGCGGAAATCACCAGCCGCGCACTGAACAACGAATGCGAAGTGTGCCTGGAAGCGGTGGACTGCTTCTGCGCCATCCTCGGCTCCATCGCCGGCAACGTGGCCATGACCCTGGGCGCGCTGGGCGGCATCTATATAGGCGGGGGCATCGTGCCGCGCCTGGGTCCCCTGTTCGAGCAGTCGCAGTTCCGCGCCCGCTTCGAGCAGAAGGGCCGCCTGAACGAATACCTGGCGCAGATTCCCACCTTTCTGATCACGGCCGAACTGCCGACTTTCCTCGGCATCGCCGCCATCCTCGCGCAAAAGCTCAAGCGCGCCCATTCCGGCGCCCCCGTGCTCGAATCCGTGCGCCAGGCGCGCGGCCGCATGAGCCCATCCGAATGCAAGGTGGCCGACTGGGTGCTGAAGGAGCCGAACGCCATGCTGACCCTGCCGATTGCCGAAATTGCCCAGCGCGTCGGCGTCAGCCAGCCGACCGTGATGCGCTTTTGCCGCTCGATCGGCGTGCAGGGCCTGGCCGATTTCAAGCTCAAGCTCGCTTCCGGCCTGACGGGCGGCGCCATCACGGTGGCGCACTGCCACGTGGAGATTTCGGACTCCGACGCGGAGCTGGCCCGCAAGGTGCTGGGCAATAACGCTTCGGCCGCGCTGGCCCTGCGCGACATGCTCGACGTCAAAGCGCTGACGGCCGCCATCGAACTGCTGCGCGGCGCGCAGCGCGTGGAATTGCTGGCCGTGGGCAGCGCCCGCGTGGTGGCCGACGACATGCAGCAAAAACTGCTCAACCTGGGCATCGTCAGCAGCTTCTTCACCGACCCGCAGGCGCAGGAAATGAGCGCCGCCATGCTGAAACCGGGCGACGTGGCGCTGGTCATTTCGCGCTCGGGCGCCCTGCCCGAGCTGTTGCGCACCGTCAAGGTGGCGCAGGCCTGCGGCGCACGCGTGCTGGCGATCACGGCCAGCGGCTCCCCGCTGGCCAAGCTGGCCGACGTGCTGCTGACCCTGAACCACCCGGAAGGCAATCTCAATTTCGTGCCCATGATCGTGCGCCTGCTGCAGCTGATGATGCTCGATATCCTGTCGGTGGGACTGGCGCGGCGCGATACGGCGCAGCGCACCAGTGCGGCTGAACTGGAAGTAGGACAATTGCACGGCATGCGCATCAGCGGCAAGCTGAAATTCGGTGGTCACCTCGAGTAAGGCGGCATCCGCCGCCCCCGCACCGGACACGGCCAGCGGCGCCACCGTGCACGACGTGGCGCGCCTGGCCGGCGTGTCGGCCATGACGGTATCGCGCGTCATCAACGGGCGCGCCAGCGTCAGCGCGGCCACGCGCGACAAGGTCGAGGCGGCGATTGCCACCCTGCGCTACCAGCCCAACCTGGCGGCCAGGGCCGCCCGCACGGGCACCCTGCGCATCGGTTTGCTTTACAGCAACCCCAGCGCGGCCTTCCTCAGCGAATTTCTCGTCGGCGCCATGGACCAGTGCCGCCAGGGCGGCGGCCAGCTGCTGCTCGAACGCTGCGAAGACCTGGACAGCCAGCGCGCCGGCATCGATTGCCTGGTGGCGGCCGGCGTGGACGGCATCCTGGTGCCGCCGCCCCTGTGCGATTCGCCCGAAGTGCTGGCGCAGCTGAACCAGATGGGCATACCCGCCATCGCCGTGGCCACGGCCCGCCCCTCGCCCGATGTCTCGGCCGTGCGCATCGACGATTACGAAGGCGCGCTGGCCATGACGCGCCATCTGCTCGCGCTGGGCCACCGCGACATCGGCTTCATCGAGGGCGACCCGGCGCACACGCCCGCCCTGCTGCGCCGCCAGGCCTTCGAGGACGCCATGCGGGAAGCGGGCGTGCGAGTGCCGCCGCAGCGCGTGGCGCAAGGCTATTTTACGTATCGTTCGGGACTGGACGCGGCGCGCCGGCTGCTGGCGCACGCACCGCACCCCAGCGCCATCTTCGCCAGCAATGACGACATGGCGGCCGCCACCCTGGCCGTGGCGCACGGCATGGGCCTGCAGGTGCCGGCCGAATTGAGCGTGTGCGGCTTCGACGACACGCCCGTCGCCACCACCGTCTGGCCCGAGCTCACTACCATCCACCAGCCCATCGCCGACATGGCGCGCGCCGCCGTCAAGCTCGTCATCGATGAAATCCGCCAGCGCCGCGCGGGAGAAACGGCGCCCGCCACGCATCACCTGATGGCGTTCACCTTGATGGAACGGGCGTCGACGGGGGCATGCGGCCCCCGCTGACCTGCCCTTAGCGCACCACCGTGCGCTGCGCCAGCGATTCCACCAGCTCCACCGACGGCGGCGAGCCGCCGGCCGCCAGGCAGGCGCCCGCCCCGGCCGCGACGGCAAAGCGCAAGTGCTGGCCGCCGTCCGCCCCGGGCCGGTACATCAGGCTGTACAGCAAGCCGCCGATGCTGGCGTCGCCCGCCCCCACCGAGTCGACCACCTCGATGACGGGCGGCGCCGCCTGCCAGACTTGCTCGCCCCGGTACAGGGCCGCGCCCTGCGACCCACGCGTATACAAATACGTGGCCTGCGGATTCCAGCCGCGCAGGGTAGCGAATGCGCCGTCGATGTCGTCGTGGCGGAACAGGCCCGCCAGGTCTTCGTCCGACACTTTCACCACATCGGCCAGCTCCACCATGCGGCGCAGGGTGGCGTCGTAGCGCTCGTCCATCATGATGCGGAAGTTCGGGTCATAGCTGATCTTCACGCCAGCGGCCTTGAGTTCCTGCGCCAGCGCCACCAGCTTGCCCGCCAGCGGTTCGCGCGCCAGGCTGATGCCGCCGAAATGCACCCATTGCGCGCCCTGCATCCAGCCGGCCGGCAGCTGCGCCGCGTCGAAATGCAGGTCGGCGCTGTCGTCGCCGATGAAGTAATACGTGGGCGGATGCAGTTCGTGCACGATGGCCAGCAGCGGCGACTTCGCGCGGCGCTGCAAAAAGCGCATGTCCAGGCCCGCCGCGTCGGTCGCTTGCGCCAGCGCGTCGCCGAAGACGTCGAGGCTGACGGCGCCGGCAAAGGCGCTGGGCACGCCCAGGCGCGCCATCACGCGCGCCACGTTCCAGGTCGAGCCGCCCACCTGGCTGCGCCAGGCGTCCGCGCCCGTGCGCAGCATGTCCGTCAGCGCCTCGCCGGCCGACACAAAGGCTGGGAAAGCGGCGCTCATGCGGCACCTTTGAGCACGTTCAGCACTTCATAGCAGGCGCCCATGGTGTGGTAATCGGTCTTGCCGGCGGGGCTTTTCTCGTTGCTGATTTTCTGATTGTCGGGCGTCAAAATACGGTACCAGGCGCCGTGCTCGTGGTCGACGAAGTGCGTCCAGCTGTAATCCCATATCTTGTCGTAGCTGCGCCAGTAGGCGTCGTCGCCCGTGCGCGCGGCCAGCACGGCGGCGGCGGCAAAGCTTTCCGCCTGCACCCAGAAGTATTTGTCGCCATCGCAGATTTCGTCCTGCGGGCCGAAACCGTAGTGGATGCCGCCATGCGCGCCATCCCAGGCCCTGGCCAACGCCGTGTCGTACAGTGCGCGCGCACGGGGCAGCAGCCAGCCCGACGGTCCCGCCATGAATCTGGCGTGGCGCTCCATGATCAGCAGCAGCTTGGCCCATTCCGTGAAGTGGCCGGGCTGGTAGCCCCACGGACGGAAGATATTGCTCTTGTCGTGCAGGTTGTAGTCCCAGTCGATAGACCAATCCGGCTTGTAGTGTTCCCATATCATGCCGTTGGCCAGGCCCGCCTGGCGCACCGTGATGTTGTGCGCCAGCGTTTCGGCGCGGTGCAGATATCTCGCTTCGCCCGTCGCCTCGAACGCGGCCAGCATGGCTTCGCAGGTGTGCATATTGGCGTTCTGGCCCCGGTAGCCGTCCAGCGTGCTCCAGTCGGCGCTGGCCACGTCCGCATACAGGCCGTGTTCGGGCAGCCAGAAACGCTGCTCCATCAGTTCGAACGTTTCGTCCAGATACGCGCGCGCTTCCGGCACGCCGGCCTGCAAGGCATGCGCATAGGCGAGCAGCACGAAGGCCAGGCCGTAGCAGTGGTTGGCGCCGTCCTCCACCATCTTGACGCCATCCTGCCACTTCAGCTGCCAGGCGTAGCCGCCCGTGGCCGGGTCGCGGTGCACGTCGCGCAGGAAGGCCACGCCGTGGCGCAGGGCCGCCTGGTAATCGTCGCCGCCGAAATGGCGGTGCGCCATGGCGTAATTGAAGATGAAGCGCGTGCTGCTGACCAGGTGCCGCGTGGCAGCGTCGTAGACGGTGCCGTCGTCGAGGAAGAAGTGGTAAAAGCCGCCGCTCGGGTCAAACGCGCGCGGGTGGTAGAAGTGCATCGTGTGCAGGATATGCCCTTCGAGCATCTCCCTGGAGCGGAAATCGGGATTCATGGGTCTCTCATGATATTGTTATCGATAACAATGATGATAGCATGCCGTTTCCGCCCCGTCTCGTCCACTTAGGGCGTCCTGGCCGGCTTGAGTTTTTCACGCCACAGCGCCGCCTTGGCCGGGTCGGTCGCCTGTCCCAGCTCGCCCTGATCGTACACCTTGACCAGCCGTTCGATCGCCTCCAGGTCGCCCTGCTTCGCGGCCAGCCGATACAGCTCGAAGGGCTGGGGCGCCGGCCCTTGACGCGTGGGGCCGCCGCGCCCCTGCTCCAGCAGGCGCGCAAAACCCGTCTGGCCGGGCGGGCTTTTCGCGATGGCCGCCATTTCATACCAGCCCAGCGCCGCCTCGTCGCTCTGCGGCACGCCCCGCCCGACTTCATACGAATAGGCGACATTGTTCAAGCCGGGCGGATCGAGCGCCTTGGCCGCCCGCATGTACCAGCCGAACGCTTCCCTGCGCTGCGCGTCATCGTGCGCCGTCATCATCAGCCGGTAGCCGATTTCATTGTAGGCGGGAATAAAACCTTTTTCGGCATAGAACTTCAGCCAGTGCAGCGCGTGCGCCTGTTCTTCCGGGCTGCTGTGGATGTTTTCAAAGTGCTGGGCCACCGTGAAGTTGGCCAGTTCCACGCCTTGCGCGGCGCCCTTGCGCGACCAGTATTCGCCCAGCGTGCGGTCGATGGCCACGCCCTGGCCCAGCGTATAGGCCACGCCCAGGAATGCCTGCGCCGGGCCATGGCCGCCCTCGGCCGATTTCCGCATCCACGCCAGGCCGGCGTCAACGTCGCGCGGCGTCCCCTCGCCCTCGTGCAGCATCTGCGCCAGCTCCAGCTGGGCGGCCGTATCGCCCCCTTCGGCGGCGCGGCGCATCTTGTCGAAGGCGGCGACCTTCTCCGGCGACAGGTCGGCCGGGCGGTTGATCACGGCCTGCACGCGGGCGCGCATGGCGTCGAGAGCGGACAGGTCGAATTCGGCCAGCGCCGGATGCTGGCGCGGTTCCTTGGTCGATTCCTGCTGCGCCAGCACGGGCTGGCCCAGCGCCAGGGTCAGTAACAATACGATGGTCTTCATTTCTTCTCGCTTTCCGCCAGCCTGGCGCGCCATTCGGCGGCGTCTTCGGCATTCGCCTGTTGTCCCAGTTCACCCTTGACGTACACGTCGAGCATGCGCCGTATGGCGGGCAAGTCGCCGCTCCATCCCGCCCGCTCGTACCAGACCAGGGCCAGCTTGTCCGACTGCGCCACGCCCAGGCCCAGTTCATGGGCGCGGGCCAGGTTGCGCATGCCGGCCGGTTCCTTTTCACGCGCCGACCTGTAAAACCAGTGGAAAGCCTCGCCCCGGTCCTGCTCGTCGGCGGCTGCGCGCATCAGGTGTTCGCCCAGCGCGTTATAGGCAGGAATAAAGTGTTCTTCGAGCGCGGCCTTCTTCAGCCAGCTGATGGCCAGCGCCTGTTCTTCGGCAGGGCTGTCGCCATCGATGAATTCCAGCGCCAGCATGGTTTGCGCCAGTGCGTCGCCCTGCGCCACGCCCTTGCGCAGCCAATATTCGCCCTGCACGCGGTCGATGGGCACCTTGCCGCCCACCGTGCAGGCCAGCCCCAAAGCTGCCTGCGCCGGCGCATATCCGCCTTCGGCCGACTTGCGCACCCAGGCCATCGATAGCGCCGTGTCTTGCGGCGTGCCGACGCCCAGCTGCAGCATGCGCGCCAGCTCCAGTTGCGCCTCCACGTCGCCCGCTTCGGCCGCATGCCGGGTTCCGGCAAATTCGGCGATGCTCTCCGGGCTATGGCTGGCCGCATCGGCCCGCGCCTTGATGGCGATCAACTGCAGGTCGAGCAAGGCGGGCGAGGTTTGCGCCAGCACAGGCAGCGGCACTAGCAAAGGGAGCAACAACAGTAATTTCCTGGTCATGCGGCGGTGTCGAAAGGAAGAAAACACGCATGGTAGCCGATGCCATGCGGGACAGGCGCGCACGGTAGGCGAAGTTTGACAGGGGGCGTAGGCCGGCTTACATTGCATCAACTCAACCCCATACCCAGGAACGCCATGAACCGCCTCGCCACCACCGCCCTGACTTTGCTGCTCGCCACAGCCTCCGTGGGCGCCAGCGCCGCAGACACCCAGCTGACGGGCTGCGCCGCCAAGCGCGAAAGCATCCGCAGCGAATTGCGCCAGGCCCAGGAACAGGGCTTGTCCGACAAGGTCGCGGGCCTGACGCGCGCGCTCGACGAAGTCAACGCCCACTGCCGCGACAGCACCCTGATCGAACGCCACAACAAGAAAGTTTTGAAAGCGCAGGCGAAGGTGAACCAGACGGAGCGTTCGCTGCGCCTGGCCCAGGAAGCGAACAAGGAGCCGAAGAAGATCGCCAAGCTGGAAGGCAAGCTGGAAAAAGCCAGGGCGGAACTGGCCGCCCTGCAGGCCCAGCAACCTTAAGTTTTCTCGCCCAGCAGCTGATAAATGCTGGAAAAATCGAGCGCGCCCGCCCCCGCCTTGCTGTGCAAACTGTATAGATTGCGCGACAGGGCGCCCAGCGGCACCGACGCGCCGCTGGCCAGCGCGCTTTCCACGGCCAGGCCCAGGTCTTTGAGCATCAGGTCGACGCCGAAGCCGCCCGTGTAGCCGCGCGACGCGGGCACGTTCTCCGCCACGCCCGGACACGGGTTGTACACCTCCAGCGTCCAGTTGCGGCCCGAGCTTTTCGCCATCACGTCCGACACCACTTTCGGATCGAGGCCATTGGCCACGCCCAGGCGTATCGCTTCGCTGGTGCCGATCATGAGTATGCCCAGCAGCATGTTGTTGCAGATCTTGACCGTCTGGCCGCAGCCCGAGCCGCCCGCGTGGAAGATGGCCTTGCCCATGGTCTCCAGGTAGGGCCGCGCCGCATCCAGCGCGGAGGCGTCGCCGCCCACCATGAACGTCAAGGTGCCGTTGGTGGCGCCCGCCGTGCCGCCGGAGACGGGCGCGTCCAGCATGGGCAAGCCCAGCTCCTGCGCCGCGCGGCCCACCTGGCGCGCCGCCTCGGTGGAAATCGTCGAGCAGTCGATCAGCAGGGTGCCGCGCCGCGCCTGCGCCAAAATACCCGTGTCGCCAAGGTAGGCTCCCAGCACGTGGCGGCTGGCCGGCAGCATGGTGATGACGATGTCGGCCGCCCGGATCGCCGCCGCCTGGTCGTCGGAGACGAGGCCGCCGCCGTCGGCAAACTGGCGCACGCTGGCCGCCACCAGGTCAAAGCCCGTCACGGCATGGCCCGCCCGCACGAGGTTCTGCGCCATGGGCAGGCCCATGTTGCCCAGGCCGATAAAAACGATGTTTGCGCTCATCGCCTCCTCCTTATTTCATCGCAATGGTGGTGTTGACGCCGCTGCCGCCATCGTCCGGGGCGAACCAGCGCGCCGTGACGGTCTTGGTCTGCGTCCAGAAGTACAAGGCCTGCTTGCCGTTCGGGCCCAGGTCGCCCAGTTTCGACGCGCGCGAGCCCGTAAAGCTGAAATAGGCGACGGGCACGGGAATGGCCACGTTGATGCCCACCTGCCCCACGTCGATCTCGTTCTGGAACTTGCGCCCCGCCCAGCCGGACGAGGTGAAGATCGAGGTGCCGTTGCCGTTCGGGTTGGCGTTGATGAAGGCGATCGCTTCGTCGAGCGTATCGGTTTCGACCACGCACATGGCCGGACCAAAGATTTCCTGCGTATACACGGCGTTCGACGCCGCCACCTTCGAGAAGATCGTCGGCCCCATGAAGTTGCCGCCCTCGTAGCCGGCCACCTTGTGGCCGCGGCCGTCGAGCAGCAGCTGCGCGCCCTCGTCCACGCCCGCCTGGATCAGTTTTTCCGCCCGTTGCATGGCGGCCTTGGACACCATCGGGCCCAGGTCCGCCGTGCGGTCGCTGCCCGGCCCCACTTTCAGCGCTTGCGAGCGGGCGACGATTTCCGGCAGCCAGGAACGCGCCTCGCCCACCAGCACGACGACGGAATTGGCCATGCAGCGCTGGCCGGCCGCGCCGAACGCGGCGCCGATCAGGTTATTGATCGCCTGCTCCTTGTTGGCGTCGGCCAGCACCACGCAATGGTTTTTCGCGCCCATCATCGATTGCGCGCGCTTGCCCGATTCGCTGGCGCGGCGGTACACATGCGTGCCCACGTGGGTGGAGCCGATGAAGGAGACGGCCTTGATGTCGGGATGGTCGCACAGCATGTTGACGACGTCGGCACCGCCATGCACGACGTTCAGCACGCCCGCCGGCAAGCCCGCCTGGTACATCAGTTCGACCAGGTACATGCTCGACGACGGGTCCTGCTCCGACGGTTTCAGGACAAAGGTATTGCCGCAGGCGATGGCAATCGGGAACATGAAGCATGGCAGCATGACGGGGAAATTGAACGCCGTGATGCCGGCGCCCACGCCCAGCGGCTGGTAGATATTGTAGACATCGACGCCCGTGGCCGCGTTTTCCGCGATCTCGCCCAGCTGCAGGGTGGCGATCGAGCACGCGTGCTCCACCACTTCCAGGCCCCGCATCACTTCCCCTTCCGCATCGGGCAAGGTCTTGCCGTGTTCGCGGGTGATCAGTTCGGCCAGGGCGCCGATGTTTTCACGGATCAGGTGCTGGTACTTGAGCATGATGCGCATGCGCGCCGCCAACGGGGTATTGCGCCACGTTTTAAATGCTTCCTTGGCCGTGGCGACGGCCAGATTGACTTCGTCGGGGGTGGAAAACGGCACCCTGGCGACGATTTCCTGCGTGGCCGGGTTGACGACGTCGCGCCATTCCGTGCTGGTCGATGCGTGATGCTTGCCGGCGATGTGCAGGGGGACGGCGGGAACTGAGGTGAGGGCTTGGTTCATTTGTTTGGCTCCGTGATTGTTTAGTTACCCCAAGAGCAGATTCCGGGGTCGGACCCTGAGGGTCCGACCCCAGCCTTTCGCCGTTAGGGGTGAAAATTATTTTTTAACCAAATTGCACGCCGCCGCATCCATCGGCTTGAACGCCTGGTCGGCGGGGATGGTGGACAGCACTTTCAGGTAATCCCACGCGCCTTTGGATTCGGCCGGGGTCTTCACCTGCACCAGGTACATGTCATGGATGACGCGGCCGTCGGGGCGGATCGAGGCGTTGTTCATGACGGCATCCTTGATGGGCAGCTCGCGCATTTTCTGGGCGACGATCTTCGAGTCGTCGCTTTTCGCCGCCGCCACCGATTTCAGGTAGTGGTAGACGCTCGAATACACGCCCGCCTGCACCATGGTCGGCTTGGCGCCCTTGTTGAGCGCCTCGAAGCGCTTGGCAAAGGCGCGGCTGCGCTCATCGAAATCCCAGTAGAAGCCGTCCGCGTAGACGAGGCCCTGGGCCGTGTCCAGCCCCAGCGCGTGCACGTCGGAGAGGAACACCAGCAAGGCGGCCAGGCGCTGGTCCTTGCCGCTGCCGATGCGAAATTCGCGCGCCTGCTTGATGGCCGACACCGTGTCGGCGCCGCCGTTGGCCAGGCCGATCACCTGCGCCTTCGACCCTTGCGCCTGCACCAGGAAGGACGAGAAATCGGACGCGTTGAGCGGATGGCGCACGGCGCCCAGCACCGTGCCGCCATTGCGCTTGACGACGTCGCTGGCGTCCTTTTCCAGCGAATGGCCGAAGGCGTAATCGACGGTGACGAAATACCAGGATTTCTGCCCGAGTTTCGTCAATGCCGCCGCCGTGCCGGCCGCCTGCGAATAGGTGTCGAACATCCAGTGGAAGCCGTTCGGCGAGCAATCCTCGTTCGTCAGGCGCGTGGTGGCCGGGCCGCTGAACATGGCGATGCCGCCCTTCTCCTTCATCAGCTTTTGCACGGACAGGGCCACCGAGGAATTGGTCAGATCGGCGATGGCGTCGACCTTGTCGCGGTCTATCCATTCGCGCGCCTTGGAGGCGGCGATGTCGGCCTTGTTCAGGTGGTCGGCCGAGAGGATTTCGATCTTCATGCCTTTGCATTCGGCCTTCAGGCAATCCTCGACGGCCATCTGGCTGGCGACAACGGAGCCGCGCCCGCCCATGGCCGAATACGGGCCGGACATGTCGGTCAGGATGCCGACCTTGACGACGCCATCGGAAATCTGCGCGTGCGCGCCGGTGAAAGACAGGGAAAGCGCCAGCGCGCCCATGGCCAGAACGGTTTTTTTCATGCGTGTCTCCAGGTGAATGGTTTTTTTTATATGTATAGATGCATTCTGCATGTGTAAAAATATGCACTCAAGTGAAATTAATGCATAATTCCTTTGCAAAAACGCACAAGGAGAACAAAGTGCTCGATTGGGACAATGTACGGGTCTTCCTGGAACTGACGCGCAGCGCGGGCCTCGTCGACGCGGCGAAAAAGCTGGGCATCGACCATTCCACCGTGTAGCGACGCATGCGCAAGTTCGAGGAGCAGGTGGGCACGCAGCTGTTCGACCGCAACTACGTGGGCTACCAGCTGACGCCCGAGGGCCACCGCCTGATGGAATACGCGGAAACGATGGAAAGCACGGTGTTTGCCGCCACCGAGGAGCTGGGCGAACACAACCGATTGCTGTCGGGCCAGGTGCGCCTGGGCGCTACCGAGGGCTTCGGCGCCGTCGTGCTGGCGCCCCACCTGGCGACGTTTTGCGGCCGCTACCCGCACATCAGCGTGGACCTGATCGCCGTGCCCCGTTTCGTCAGCCTGTCCAAACGCGAGGCCGATGTGGCCATTTCCATCGAACGGCCCCTGTCCGGCCCGTACGTGGTGACCAAATTGTCCGATTACCGGCTGAAACTGTACGCCACGCCAGCCTACCTGGCGCGCCACGCCCCGATCACCAGCGTGGCGCAGCTGGCGCAGCACCCGATCATCGGCTACGTGGACGACCTGGTCTTCAGTTCGGAGCTGCGCTACATGGACAATGTGGCGCCCGATTCCCTGCGCGCGTTCCGCAGCACCAGCGTCATCGCCCAGTACCACGCGGCGCGCGCGGGCCAGGCGCTGGCGATCCTGCCCTGCTTCGTGGCGCAGCAATCGAACGAACTGGTGCCCGTGCTCGACGGCGAGATCGACCTCGTGCGCTCTTTCTGGATGATTTCACCGAGCGAACGGCGCAACATCGCCCGCGTCAGCGCCCTGTGGAACTACCTGCGCGGCGCCATCGATTTGAATCACGCCTATCTGATGGGCGAAACGGCCACGCCCAGCTGGCCAAGCTGACTGCGCGCTACACTGTCGCCACATATTAATTACTAACAACGCCTGATAAAACCGTAGCGAGCGGAAGGGAGTTGTGGTCGAGACGCGCAACTGTACGAAGGTACAGTGAGCATCGCAGGCCGCGACTACCGACGCGCAGTAGGTTTTGGCAGGTGTTCAGGAGATCGCCATGCTGATAGATGCAAACCAGGCTGTTTTAGTCATTGTCGACCTGCAAGGCCGTTTGATGCCGGCCATCCACGACGCCGGCCTGGTGCTGGCGCAAAACCTGCGCCTGGCCAGGATCGCCCGCCTGCTCGGCGTGCCCGTGCTGGGCACGGAACAGAACCGCCAGGGACTGGGACCCAACGTGGACGAGATCGCCGCGCTGTGCGAACGCACCTTGCACAAGACGCATTTCGGCGCCTGTGCCGACGGCTTGCAGGCGATCTTGCCGCCCGGGCGCAAACAGATCGTCGTCACCGGTTGCGAAGCCCATGTGTGCATGCTGCAGACGGCCGTCGGCCTGCTCGAACTCGGGTATGAGGTCATCATCGCCATCGACGCCGTCGGCTCGCGTCAGGCTGCCAGCCGCGACGCGGCGCTGGCCCGCCTCGGCAAGCTGGGCGCACAGCTGGTGACGGTGGAGATGCTGGCCTTTGAATGGTTGCGCGATTGCAAGCATCCGCGCTTCCGCGAGATATTGTCGCTGATCAAATAACTCGCAAGGTTTAAGCAGGATCAAGCCCATCGGCTACCCATTTGCTAGCTTGGTAACAGCGCCGCCATGGCGAGCGGCGCAACTGTCCAACCGAGCTGGAGAACCATCATGGCCTATATCCTGCGGGGCAAGCTGTGCGGCTTGATCTGTGCCGAATGTCCGGAACCGCTGTCGCACGTGATCGTGCGCCTGTACCGCCCGCGCGAATCGCAAAACGTCACCGCCCTGGCCGTGGCCAGCGCCAAGGAAACCTTCGCCATCCTCACGGACGAGGAAGTACAGGCGAAAGCGCCCTTCCTGCTGGCCGAAGCGCGCACCGATGACGACGGCAACTACAGCTTTACCCTGGAAGGCGATTACCAGGGCGAAGCCGTCGAAGTCGACGTGCTGTGCCCTACGGTGCCGCATGTGAAACCGGGGCCGAAAGACCCCGTGCCGCTGCAATTTTCCATCACCACCCTCCAGCCCCGCTGGCGCCAGGTCGACAACGATTTCCTCGCCATCTGGGATTATTGCCTGCCGCAACGCTTCTGGTGCCTGGTGCGCGCCCGCTTCGGCGCCTGGACCATCTGCGGCCGGCTGCGCACCTGCGACGCGCCGCACACGCCGATCGCGGGCGCCACCGTGCGGGCGTTCGACGCGGACTGGCTGCAGGACGATGCGCTGGGCCAGGCGGTGACGGACGCCACGGGCCGCTTCCGCATCGATTACCTGACGTCGGACTTCACGCTCACGCCGTTCTCGCCCTTCATCAACGTGGAATTTGCCAGCGGGCCCGACGTGTATTTCACGGCGCAGTTGGGCAGCGTGACCATCCTGTCGGAAACGCAGGCCGACGGCCGCCGGCCGGGCCGCGAAAACGTGGGCCACTGTTTCTGCGTGGAATTGTGCTCGAAAGAAGTGCTGCCGCCCGACGTGGAAGGCGTGCCCCACTGGCAGCAGGTGGAAGTATTTGACATCCACCCGTTTCCTTCGACGGCGGGCTTTTCCGCGCAAGGCTATGCGGGCGGCGCCGGCGCCTCGTACGTGTTCGGCGGCGGCGTCACCCTGAAGGGCAATTGCCCGCTGCGCAACAGCGCCTTGCCCGCCAATCCGCTCGAATACCGCTTCCTGATTGGCGAATGGACGTGGCCGGGCGGCACGGACGACCCGACGGCTCTGCCCACGGTGGCCCCGGCCAGTCTGGCGCCACTGACGCAAATCGTCGGCACGCTCGTCGGCTACGTGTTTTATACGAACGGACTGGGCCTGGCCGACTCGGCGCAGGTGATCATCGATGCGGGCGACCTGAAGCCGGGCGGCTGGATACGCGTGGACGGCAAGCCCATCACCGTGGACATGCGCGACGGCACGACGGCCATCGTCAACGTGGCGCCCAACATCTTCCTGCGCACCTTCGATTTACTCACCGTCAATACGCCCGCCATCACCAGCCTGCATCCGGCCAAGCTGCCGGGCGGCTTGCCCATCCTCGACGCGGGCCGCAGCCTGACGGCGGCCGAGAGCGAACCGATACGCCGCTACCGCCTGGGCTTCGAGGTGCGCGACGGCACCACCCTGGCCATCGTCGCCACGGACGGACTCGACGCCATCGTCTTCGACAATTCGCCCGTCATCGTCGCGCTGGACCTGGAAGAGCTGCGCAGCAATGCCTGCAACCCCATCGCGGGCGGCCTCGTGCATATCCTGTACACGATAGACCATCCGCATTTGCGCTTTTTCAATATCACGATTTCCAGCAACAACGGCATCGCCCATCCGCCGCCACCGCTGCCGGCCGCCAGTTTCACGCCGCCACCGCCGCCCAGCAATTATCTGTTCCGCGGCGGCGCCGGCGGCCCCCATTTATCGGGCAACAATGGCGGCTTCCCCGTCAACGTGGCGCTCGACCCGCCGTGCGCCTACCGCGTGGCGATTACGTGGCAGACGCGGCATTACCTGGCGTCGGCGCACAGCATCGACAGGCTGTATTGCAAGTAGGCATAGTCCAGAAATCCCCCCTGCTGCGACAGGCGCCGGCAAAGGAGCAAGGCGGGGCAGCGAAATACGCCACAGGGCGGCGGCAGCAAGGCCCGTACAGGCTTGCGGACAAACGCCCCAGGCATTAATATGCAAGAATTAACTTGCATATTAATGGAGCGGGACATGCGTGAAAAGCTGGAAAAAATGCTGGCCGAGGGACGCGACAGCGCCCTGCTGCGCTTTGGCCTGGGCGACGCCTGCCTCAAGGAAAATGACGCCGAGCAAGCCGCCGTCCACCTGGCGCACGCCACGGTGCAGCAACCGGGCTATTCCGCCGCCTGGAAGCTGCTGGGCAAGGCCTTGCAGCAATTGGGGCGACCCGATGAGGCCGAGGCCGCCTGGACAACCGGCCTGGCGGTGGCGCGCAAGCAGGGCGACCTGCAGGCCGTCAAGGAAATGACCGTGTTCGTCAACCGCCTGCACAAGGCCGCGCCGGGCCAGCCGGCGCCGTAGCCAGCCCGCGCGACAGCGGTTTAGTGGACGTGCGCCGCATCGGCGGCGGCCGGCGCCGCCTCGCCCCGTTCCTTCGCCAGGCGCTTGGCCAGCAAGCCACCCGCTTCGGCCGCATAGGCGCGGCAGGCGCCGGCATCGACCAGGGGATTGTCCGTGCCGCTGCGCCTGGCGGCCTTGCCCAGCACGTCCGTCGTGCCCGGATGCACGGGGATGATGATGTCACATGGCAAGGCGGCCACCTTGGCGATGCTCGCTTCGAACGCGGCCGAGACGTCCGGCGTCCTGCCCTTGCCCGCGCCCTTGCCCGTGTAAGTAAAATCGCCGCTCGCATACGGGTTCAGGCTGTCCGCATACACGACGTTCAGGCAGCGCTGGCCTTCGCACGAGGTCCACGTCCATGTCGTGCCGCCGGGCGTGTGGCCCGGCGTCATGCGGGCCGTCAAGGTCAACGGTCCCACCTTGACGGCATCGCCCTCGCCCACCACCTTGACCTTGTGCACCTTGGCCACATGCACGACAGGGCTGGCCTGGTATTGCGGGTCATCCTTGCCATTCGTGCCGCTTTGCAGCCCCAGGGCGCCCGAGGCGCTGGCCACCACGGTGGCGCCGCTGGCCCGCTGCAGCGCGGCGATGCCGCCCGCATGGTCCCAGTGCGCGTGCGAATTGAGGATGAACTTGACATCCTCGATGCGGAAACCGAGCGCCTTGATATTGTCGATGATCAGGGGCGCCGACTGCGGCAGCGCGCCATCGAGCAGGATATGGCCTTGCGGGCCCGTCACCAGCACGGCGGACAGGCCGGCCGTGCCCACATACCAGCTGTTGCCGTAGATGTTGAACGGCTTGACGGGGGCGTTCCATTCCTTGCAATTGTCGCAATTAACGGGGGTATCCTGCACCGGCGCGGGCGTCTTCGCCTGTACTGCGCCCGCCGACATGGTCGCAACCGTCGCCAGCATCAACTTCGCCAATAGTGTCATTGTCATCTCCAGAGTGTAAAAAAGAAAGGCGGCCGCCGCGCGGCGCGCCCGGGGGGGTATCAATGCATGCGGCCGGTCCTGTCGGCCAGGGTATCGCGGATGTGTCCGGCGTCGAGCGAGCGCCGCTGCGCGCCGTCGGCGTCCAGCAGCACCACGGTGACGTGCTTGCCGCCGCTGCGCATGCGCATGCTCAGGCAGCTGCCCGCCTCGTGGCTGCTGCCCGTTTTCGACAGCAGAATGTCCCAGCCCTTGCCGCCGACGAGCGGATTGGTGTTGTGCAGGGTGCGCCACTTGCCATCGACGGCCACGCTCGCTTGCGGGTGGCTGGTGATGCGGGCGATGTCCGGGTAGCGCGCGGCGGCCGCGACGATCTTCGCCACCTCGCTGGCCGTCGACGTATTGGCGGGCGAACTGCCGACGGGGTCCGTCAGCGTGGTGCGCGTGAGGCCCAGCGCGCGTATCTTCGCCTGCAGCGCTTGCGCAAAGGCAGCGTTGCCGCCCGGATAGGTGCGCGCCAGCGCGGCGGCGGCGCGGTTTTCGGATGGCAGCAGCGCCAGTTGCAACAGCGTGCCGCGCGACACGGCCACGCCATCGGCCAGCAGGCTGTGGCGCTGCAGCGACGAGTCGCCGTCGGCGCGCGCGATGCGCAGCGTTTCAGCGGGATCGAGCCCCGCGTCGAGCACCACCATGGCCGTCATCAGCTTGGTAATCGAGGCGATGGGCACGACGGCGTCCGCGTCTTTTGCCATCAGCACCTGGCCCGTGCTGTCGTCAAACACCAGCATGTGCCTGGCGCTGACGGGCAAGTCCAGCATCGCGGTAGCGGCGCCGGCAATCGTCGCCGCCGTGACGGCCGGCTTGCCCTGCGCCTGCAGCAGCAGGGTGGCGCCGGCCAGCAGCAAGGCGGGCACGGCCAGCTTCCAGCCGCTGGCGGCCGGCGCGGGCGCCATCAGGGAACGGATGCGCGTGAGCAGCGCCCCGCCCCGGGCCGACATGGCCAGGCCGGGCTGGCGCGGCGCCCCCGCCTGCAGGGACAAGGCATGCAGCGCCGTGGCCAGCTGCTGCGGGTCTTGCAGCGCCTGCGCGGCCAGCGCGTCGGCCACCTGCTCCCGTTCGGCCCGCATGCGCGCCGACAGCCACCAGACGACGGGGTGAAAAAACAGCAGCGCCTCGGCCACGTTTTGCAGCAGGTTGACCAGGTAATCCCAGCGCCGCACGTGCGCCAGTTCATGCGCGAGCAAGGCTTCGACCAGCGCCACCGGCATGCCGCTCAACAAGGCGACGGGCAAGAGCACGACGGGACGCCAGAAACCGAGCGTGACGGGACCGGACAGCCCCTCATGCAGCTTGAGCGGCAGCGGGCTTGGCAAGCCCAGGCGCACGGCCAGCGCATCGAGGCGCGCCTGCCAGATGGCCGGCGCCGCCACGGCCTGGCGGCGCAGCTTGCCGACCCAGGCCAGGCCCAGGCACAGGCGCAAGCTCATCAGGGCGACACCGGCGCTCCAGGCCAGCACCAGGGCCGGCAGCCAGGCAGCGACGGCGGAGCGCCACGCGGGCAGCGCCGCCACGGATGCGCGGGCCTGCGCCGGCCCGCCATCGAGCAGCAGGGCCAGCAAGTGCGCGGCGGGCATGCCCAGGCACAGCAGCAGGGCCAGCGCGCACAGCGCATAGCGCCAGCGCGGCCCGGCGTCGCGCAGCAGCCACAGCCCCACTGCGGCGGCGCCGCCGATCAACAGGCCCTGCCAGACGAAATACAGCAGCACCCAGCCCAGCGCAGGCAGGAAGGCGGCCATGATGGGCAAGCTCATGGCTGGCCGCCATCCCTGTCGCCACGCAGGATTTTTTCAATTTCCACGCGTTCGGCGTCGCTCACGTGCTCGCGCAGGGCCGTCAGCACGAGCGCCTTGCCGGAACCGGAAAACACCTTGCCGATCAAGTCCTTGAGCAAGCTGGTCTGCAGCTTTTCCTGCGCCTCGACGGCCGCATACAGCTGCGGCCGCTGGCTTTCGTCGCGGCTCAGCAAGCCCTTGCCATGCATCAATTGCAACTGGCGCAGCACGGTGGCGTAGCTGGCGTCGGCACGCTCTTCGGCCAGGGCGTCGTACACGGCGCGCGCGTCGGACGGGCCGCGCCGCCACAGGATGCGCAGCAGGTCCAGTTCGGCGGCCGTGGGATGGGGAGTGGAGGTATGTTTTAACATGACGCTAGAATACCGATTCTAGAACTCAATGTCTAGAACTTTTTTTCTAGCGCATGCCTGACTAAAAATCGCGCAGGCGGTCGAACAGGGCGTACAGCGCAGCCACATCCGGCAGCGGCACCTGCGTCAGCACCTGCTCCAGCGCCACGTAGATTTCATCGCGCTCCACCGTCTCGATGACGCTGGAGCGCCGCTCTATCTGGTTGAACACGCCGACGTAGGCGGTGACCATTTCCTGCGCCACGGCTTGCGCCGTCCCGGCATCGTTCGCGGCGTCGAGCGTGCGCGCCGTGGCCAGTAGCTTTTTATACGCCTGCGCGGCCTTCTTGGCATACGCTGCCGCAATATGTGCGCGGCCATCCCAGTCGCGGAACGGATTATCCAGGTTTTCCGCCAGCCATTCCGGCTTGCGCGGCCGCGTCACGGACAAGTCCAGACCCAGCGCCGCCGCCTTTTTATAGCTGGCCTTGATGGCCTTGGCGGCGTCGGCCGGCAGGCTGGCCAGGCACAGGCTGGACAAGGCCGGCAACTGCGCCGGCGCGGGGAAGTCGCCGGCACCGTAGCCGAACAGTTCATACGCGGTGAAGGAGCGCAAACGATCCAGTCTGGCGATGCTGGCCACGTTTGACGCCAGTCCCGGCTTGCCCCACACGGTCAGGTCCGTCAGCAAGGGGAAACGCTGCGCCACGGCGTCGAAATCGACCACCGGCATCGCGCTCAGCGACAGGCGCGCCAGCTGGTCAAGGCCGTGGAATGGCGCCAGGGCGCCGGACAACTGCAGCCGCAGGAAGCGCCCCGCATGCGGATCGTCGATGCGCAGCGCGGGCGACGGCGCGCCATTCAGTATCAGGGTGCTCACACCCTCGTTCAGGCGCAGCGAGCGCAAGCCTGCGCCATGCACGACGAGGCGGCTGACATTGCTGTTGCGCAAGTCGAGTTCGCCCTCCGTCGAGGACTGCCACTGCACTTCGTTGATGATGGGGTTGCTGTTGATGTAGGCAGCCAGCGCCGCGCTGCCGTGGCGCGTCTCGATGGTCGTCAGGCAAGGCAACCGGTCCAGTTCGGACAGGTCGCTGATCGCCTGCAGGATGTCGTCGCCGATGCGGCTCGTCTTTTGCCGCACGGCCTGGCCACCGACCATCACTTCCTCGCTCGACGCCGCCTTGAAGCGCTGGCGCCTGGCCGGGTCGAGCTGCTCCCAGCGGCGCTGGCGGTACACGCTGTCGCCCATGTGCCAGCCGCCGCTGTAGCTTTTCACTGCCGTCTCGACCAGGGGCGCGACATTGGCCACCAGGGTGTAATGGCGCGGCACTTTTGCATTGGCAAAGCTGTGGTCGTGGCGGCTGTTCCAGAAATAGTAATCGCACACCAGCGGGCGCATCGCCTGCACGGCCGCGGCATCGGGCAAGGCGTCGCCCGTCCAGTCCAGCTGCAAAATGGCGGCCAGCGGGGCGCTGCCGGACGCCGCATCGTCGATGGCCGTGACCTGGCAAGCCACATACTGCTGCAGCCTGTGCGAAAACACACTGTAGATATCTCCAACCTTGGCAAGCACGCTGATTTCCTTGTAGCAAACAATGAGGCCAGCACGATAGCAAAGATTGGCGGCGCGCGGCGTACGCGCCGCCGGAGCCGCAAAGCTGCTTACACGGCTCAGTCCGCGTGCAGCTTGTGGTGCATGCGGCGCAAGCCCAGCCAGACGGCGCCGGCCACGAAGGGCACCAGGGCGCCGACGAGGATTTCCGGGTTCACGGGCAAGCCCAGCACCTTGGCCGCCTTGCCCGTGTAGCTGAACAGGCCGATCACGTAGTACGAGATGGCGGCCACGGACAAGCCTTCCACCGCTTGCTGCAGGCGCAGCTGCTGGGCCGCGCGGGCGTTCATCGATTGCAGGATTTGCCGGTTTTGCAATTCCTGCACGATGCCCACGCGCGTGCGCAGCAAGTCATTCGTGTTGGCGATGCGCTGCGCCATCGCTTCCTGGCGGCTGGACATCGCTTCGCAGGTATTCATGGCGGGCGTCAAACGGCGGTCCATGAATTCCTCGACCGTGGGGATGCCCTCGATGCGCACTTCGCGCAATTCCTCGATGCGTGCCTTGACAAGGCCCATGTAGGCTTTCGAGGCGGAAAAGCGGTAGCTATTGTCGAGTGACAATTTTTCTATGCGGGCCGCCAGACGCGTGATGCGGTCAAGCAAGGCTTGCTCGGACACGCCATCATCGCCGGCTCCCGGTGCATCGTCCGTGTCGACCATGGCGGCGGCCAGGGTGGCCAGTTCGTTCTCGATGGCATTCAACGATGGCGCCGCCTGCATGGCGTAGGGCAGGCCCAGCAAGGCCATCATGCGGTAGGTTTCGATTTCCAGCACGCGCTGCACCAGCCGGCCCGACTGCTGCGCACGCATGCCCGCGTCGCGGATGACGAAACGGCTGAAGCCGTCGGACTGGATCGTGAAATCCGTCCACAATTCGCCGCCCTGCAATACTTTGCTGCCGGCCAGGGTATTGCCCTCGAACACGCGCGACAAGCCCTGCATGAAGATTTCGGCCGGCTCCGTTGCCTGTTCCAGCACCACGTGGGCGGCCACCATCAGCTTGCCCTTCAAGCCCGCCAGCCAATGCTGCGGCAATTGCTCCAGTGGCATGCGCTCGAACGCCTGCTCCAGGGGCAAGGCGGCGCCCGGGTGTTCGGCGAAGGTAAACGTGGCAAATTCCGTGTGGCATTCCCATTTCAGGCGGAAGCGGCCAAAGTCGTAGTAAAAATACTTGGCTTCGGCGTTAGGAGGCGTGACGCCGAAATGCGTGCACAGGGCCGCCAGCGTGGCGTGCTGGGCCGCCATATTCGACGCACCGGGCGCCGCACTGTCATCTTTATACACGGCCAGGTGGGTGATCAGCTCGGGGGCGTCGAGCTGCAAGAACGGCCGCGAGTGGATTTCCGCAGCCAGCGGCACGCGCAAGGCGTGGTTCAAACTGGAGTTAATCAAGTGCATGATAGCCAAAGGTAAAGTTGCAAAACTGCTTAGACCCGCGCGCGTGCTGTGCTGACCGCAGCGGGGGTCTGATTGTCACAGTGTAACAAGGCAGAAAGCATGCCATCTTTTTCCAGGGCCGGTCATATTGTTTTGATAATCGCTGCCGCGCCCTGCCCCGCCCCTTTGCGGCTGCCCAGCCACCAGAATGCGGCGGCCAGCACGACGGCCGAAGCCTGCCCCAGCGCCAATTTAAAAGCACTGTCGAACAGCAAGGGTGCGACAAAACCGGACACCAGGGCAAACACCAGCATTTGCACGAAATTCTGCAGGGACGCGGCCAGGCCCCGCATCTGCGGGAAGATGTCGAGCGTGGACATGGTCATGCCCGGCAAGGCCAGCGACATGCCGAACGCGTACAGCATCACGGGCACGACGGCGAACGGGATGCCGGCCGCGAACCAGTGGTTGTAAGCAATATTGATGGCCGCCGTGACCGCCATGGCCAGCAAGCCCCAGCACACCAGCACGGCGCTTTTCACCGTGTGGGCCAGCTTGCCCGACAGCGCCGAACCACCGACCAGGCCCGCCACCATGGGGATGAACATCCAGCCAAACGCCGTTTCCGGCAGGCCCAGCAGTTCCAGGATGAAATGCGGGGCCGAGGCGATGTACAGTGCAAAGCCGCCAAAGGCGAAGGCCACGGCCAGCGAACGCAAGAGGAATGCCCGGTGGCGCAAGGCCAGCCAGTAATTGCGCGCGATGTTGCCTGGATGAAAAGGCTGACGTTGCCCGACAGCTAAACTTTCCGGCAAGCCTTTCAGGCAGGCGAGCGCCAGCAGCACGGTGACGGAAAACGTGAACACGAACGTCGATTGCCAGCCGTAGGCCACGTGCAGCCAGCCGCCGATGATGGGGGCGATGGCGGGTGCGATGCCGAACACCATCATGATATTGGCCAGCATCTTTTGCGCGGCCGCGCCAGCCAGACTGTCGCGCACGATGGCTTGCCCGATCACCCTGCCCGCGCCGGCCGACGCGCCCTGCATGCCGCGGAAGAACAGCAGCCAGCCAAAGCTCGGTGCGAACGCGGCGCCGATGGAGCCGATGGCAAAGATCAGCAAGGATGCCAGGATCACGGGGCGGCGGCCGAACGAGTCGGACAGGGTGCCGTAGAACAGGGTCATGAAGGCATAGGCGGCTAGGTAGACGCTCAGGGTCTGCTGCACCAGCACGCTGCTGACGTCGAAATGCGTGCTGATGGCGGGAAACGATGGCAAAAAGGTGTCGGTGGCGAACGGGCCCAGCATGGCCAGGCCGGCCAGCACCAGGGTCAGGTTTCTGGTCTTCATGCAAGCTCCTGCGCAGCATATTGACGGCGCAAGCCGTCCAGGGCCGCCAGCGAGAAGGCGGCAATGTGCCGGGCGATATCGGCGATACCCGCCTCGTCATAGGTGATCTCCGGCACCACCAGTTCATGCACGATGCGCGAACGGGCATAGAACACCACCTGGCCAATCACGCTGAACACGCATTTCTGCACCACATCGTCCGGCATGGCCGGCCCCACCACGCCACGGATCAAGCCCGTAAACAGGGCGTGCTGCGGACGCACATTGCGCTCGGCCAGCTTGTGGATGGCGGCCGTCGGTTCGATCAGCTCGCGCGCCACCAGGCGGCTGAACAGCGATGCGTGACCCGGGCGCAGCATGTCCGAGACGAGCGCCTCGATAGCCAGGCGCAACTGTTCCACGGCAGGCAGCTGCGCCCGCGCGCTGGCGGCGGCCACGTCGGCGGCCGAGGCGCGCGCCAGTTCGCGCGCATGGTCGAAGGCGGCCAGATACAGCTCTTCCTTGCCATGAAAATAATAATTGACCATCGCCACGTTGACGTGGGCCGCCTCGCATATCCTGCGCACGGACGCGAGCTTGTAACCGTCGTCGGCAAACAGCTCCACCGCCGCCTGCAGGATGCGCGCGCGCGCCGGTTCGTTTTCTTTCTCTTCCGCCATGCCATTCCCATCATTTAAACAGCTGTTTAATATTGTGCGGAATTATATCAAACAACCGTTTAACTTTCAGGCGGGCGCAAAAAAGCCCGGCGTACCGGGCTTTTCAAGGGACAGCGGCAGGCTTAGTGTTTCATCGCCGGCATCGGGGCCGAGCTGGCGCCCAGCGGACGGGCCACGGCATTGACTTCGATGGTTTCGCGGCGCTTGTCCTCGCCTTCGACGACCAGGGTCAGCGGGATCTTGTCGCCCGCCTTCACCTGCCCTTTCAGGTCCAGCAGCATCACGTGGTAGCCGCCCGGCTTCAGTTCGACGGCTTTACCGGCTGGCAAGGCGATTTCCTTGACCTGGCGCATGCGCATCATATTGTCCGCCATGCTCATTTCATGGATTTCCGCCACGCCCGCCACGGGCGAGCGCACTTCCAGCAGCCGCATGGCTTTTGGCGCCGTGATCTGCATGAAGGCGCCCGTGGCTTTTTGCTGCGGCACGGTGGCGCGCACCCACGGGTCGCTGATCTGCACGGACGTCTGGGCAGCGGCGGAGAAGGACAGCACGGCCAGGGCCGTGGCCAGCAGGGTTTTCAGATGGGACATGATCATTCCTTTCAATGGATGTTATAAGGTGTATTTCGATTTCATCAGGGTCTTGATGTCCTGCACGCACTCGTCGCCCGTCAACTGGTGCTTCAGGCCCAGGCGCATGCGCCCCTCGGTATCGAGCACATAGCTGATGGCCGTGTGGTCCATCGTGTACGAACTGCCGCTCGGTACGCGGCGGTAGAAGACCTTGTAGTTGAAGGCCGTCTGCGCCGTCGCCTGCGGGTCCGTGCGCAAGCCGAGGAAGCTGGGGTCGAAGGCGCGCATGTACTCGCCCAGCAACTCGGGCGTGTCGCGCTCGGGGTCGATGCTGATGAAGATCACTTGCAGCTTGTCGGCATCGGCACCCAGTTTCTGGCGGATTTCCAGCGCGCGCGACAGGGCCGTCGGGCACACGTCCGGGCATTGCGTGAAGCCAAAGAAGACCATCACATACTTGCCCTTGAAGTCGGCCAGGGTGTAGACCTTGCCGTCGGGGCCGCTCAATTTGAAGTCGGGCTTGTAATCGCCTCCCGTCAGGTCGAGGCCGTTGTAATGGGGTTTCGGTGCTTGTTCGCAAGCGGCAAGCGTGAGCAATCCCGCCGTGCCGGCGAGAAGGAATAGACGACGTTTCATGGCAATTCCGGCCCAATGGGCGTAGTTGAGACAAGTTAGGACGCAGGTACTCTGCCGCAGAGCGGCAGGCAGAACAGAGGTATTCAGGCCAGCGCGGGCGGGCCGCGCGGACTGGCGGCCAGCCACGCGAACTGGGGCTGCGGCGCCTGGTAAAACAGGGGCGGATAGCGGTCGTGGCCCGCGATGACGGCCAGCGGCGAGGATGAGGACGGCGGCAAGCCAACGCTGCCCGCATGGCTCATGCAGAATGGGCAATGCTCGATGTGGTGCAGCACGGAATCGGTGGTCGATTTCGCGGCCGGCGCCAGGTCGGCCTGCGTGTAGACGGCGCCGCTGGCCGAGCAGATCTCGACGGCGGCATTGTTCGCGTTCGCATGCAGCGCAGCGTAGGCATACGACAGGGACGGCGACAGCGCATTGAGCAGTATCGCCAGGCAGGCGAACCACATATGCCACTGTTTGCGCTTCAATAAGGATCCCATGGCCCCGATTATAACGGAGTCTGGCTATCCGGGCGCCGGCCCGCGCAGGAACAGGCTGGGACGCACGCCCGCCACGTCCACGCAGGCGTCGCAAAACGCGGGGATCGAGGCAAAGCCGGAGCCGGCCGCCACTTGCGCCAGGTCGCGCTCGCCCTGCTCGCCATCGCGTCCCGCCTGCCCCACCGCGTGCAGCGCATGCGCGAGGCGCTGCTCGCGAACCAGACTGAGCAATGCCTCTCCCTCGGCAAACAGGCGCGCGCGCGCCTTGTGCGGCGTCACTTGCCACAGGTTGGCCAGGCGCGCCGCCGTCCATTTGCCTTGCGGCGTATCAAAGATATGCTGCGTCAGCGCCTGGCTCCAGCGCTTGCCGCCGCCATGGCTGGCCTGCGCGTCGTCGTCTTCCAGCGCCAGTGTAAACACGGCTGGCTTGCCCCGTCCCGGCATCACGTCGCAGGCGAAGCGCAAGAAGGCGGGCACGACGAAGCTGTCGCCGCTGCCCAGTTTCTTGGTGGCGATTTCATTATGCAAGGTGACGTAACCCTGGCGCACGGTGACGCGCAGCCGCAGCGGAAAGCGCAAGCCCAGCAAGTGCAGAGGATGATCGGAAACGAGTGCCATGCGTCAATTCAATGTCATAAGCCAGCCGCCAGCATGCCACACATCGCGCAAGCAGTCTGTCGTCACAGCGACGCCACGCCGTAACGGCGCAAGCCATCGAGGTCCACCACGCGGATCGACTGGTAGGCGATGCTGATCAGCTTGAGTTCGGCCAAATGGCCCAGCGCCTGGTTCACGCGTTGGCGCGAAATGCCGGTCAGCAAGCCGATTTCTTCCTGCGACAGCTCAAGCACGCGTGAGGTGCGCGGGTATAGCATGGGGTGGAACAGCTGCGCGATCGCTTGCGCCACTTGGGCGTCGACGGCCAGCAGGCGCTGGTTCTGGATGGTGGCGATGAATTGCCCCATGCGCTCGTTCAGCTGGCGGATGACGAAGGCATTGAAGGACAGGCTCTCGGCCAGCAGCAGGTGAAACAGGTCCACGGGCACGAGGATGATGTCGGCGGCGCGCACGGCCACCACGTCGTAGCGGCGCAGCTCGCGCTTGAGTACGCTGCCCTCGCCGCACCAGCCGCCGGCCGGCACGCCGGAAAACGTGGCGCCGCGCCCATCGGCGTTGTACACGGCCAGCTTGATCAGGCCCGTGTGCACGCCGATCCAGTGCGCCGATGGTTCGCCGCGCCGCGTGATGAAGGCGCCCGCCTCATAGTGCCGCAGCACGCTGCCGGCGCGCAGCAATGCCTGGTGGCTGGCATCGAGGGCCGCAAACCAGTCGTGGCTATCGAGTTCGGGTACGGTACGGTCTACACTATCGTTGCTATCCATTCCATCTTTCAGACCTGTCACTAAGATGACAGTGATTTTCCAGCACCGGTGCTATGCTCACCGGTATCAATCCCGAAACAGGGAGCTACAGAATCTTTTTACCAGGAGACAAGCATGACACCTGATTTCAACACCGGCCTCGGCAAAAACAGCGCCAACTACGCCGCCCTCACCCCGCTCGACTATATCGCCAGGGCAGCCGCAGTATATGGCAATCGCCTGGCAATTGCACATGGCAGCCTGCGCCAGACGTGGCGCGAGACCTATGCGCGCACGCGCCGCCTCGCCTCCGGCCTGATCAAGCTGGGCGTGGGCACGGGCGATACGGTCGCCGTGATGCTGCCGAACACGCCCGCCATGGTGGAAGCGAGCTTTGGCGTCCCCATGGCCGGCGCCGTCCTCAATGCGCTGAACATCCGCCTCGACCTGGCCTCGCTGACCTTCATGCTGCGCCACGGCCAGGCGAAAGTCTTGCTGGCCGACACGGAGTTCGCCGAACTGGCGCGCCAGATGGCGGCGCAGATACCCGGCCTGCGCGTGATCCAGGTCAACGACGTGCTGGGACCGGAAGTGGATGCGTTTTCCGACCTCGACTACGAAAGCCTGCTGGCCAGCGGCGATCCCGATTACGACTGGCAGCCGCCTGCCGACGAGTGGGACGCCATCGCCCTCAACTACACGTCCGGCACCACGGGCGACCCGAAGGGCGTCGTCTACCACCACCGCGGCGCGGCCCTGAACGCCCTGTCGAACATCCTGGAATGGGACATGCCCAAGCACGCCGTCTACCTGTGGACCTTGCCTATGTTCCACTGCAACGGCTGGTGCTTCCCGTGGACCGTGGCCGCCCGCGCGGGCGTGAACGTGTGCCTGCGCAAGTTCGAGCCGAAACTGGTGTTTGACCTGATGCGCGAATTGCGCATCACCCACTATTGCGCAGCGCCCATCGTGCATGCGGCGCTGGCCAACGCGCCCGCCAACTGGCGCGACGGCATAGCCTGGACCGTGCGCGGCATGGTGGCCGGCGCGCCGCCGCCTGCGGCCATGGTGGCGAAGATCGAAGCGATGGGCTTTGACTTGATCCACTCGTATGGCTTGACGGAAGTGTATGGCCCGGCCGCCATCTGCGCCGAGCAGGACGAGTGGGCAGCCCTGTCGCAGGAAGAGCGGGCCGTATTGAAGTCGCGCCAGGGCGTGCGCTACCACCTGCAAAGCGCCGTGGCCGTGATCGACCCGGAAACCATGCAGCACGTGGCGGCCGACGGCGAACAGATCGGCGAGATCATGTTCCGCGGCAACATCTGCATGAAGGGTTACCTGAAAAATGAAAAGGCGACGCAGGACGCGTTCGCGGGCGGCTGGTTCCACACGGGCGACCTCGGCGTGATGTATCCGGACGGCTATATCAAGCTGAAGGACCGCAGCAAGGACATCATCATTTCCGGCGGCGAGAATATTTCCAGCGTGGAAGTGGAAGATGCCTTGTACCACCACCCGCAAGTGCTGGCCGCCGCCGTCATCGCCCAGCCGGACGAGAAATGGGGCGAGACGCCGTGCGCCTTCGTCGAATTGCGCGAAGGGGCGACGGTGACGGAAGCGGAATTGATCGCCTTCTGCAAGAACAACCTGGCGGGCTTCAAGGTGCCGAAAGCCATTTATTTCGGCCCCCTGCCCCGCACGTCGACGGGCAAGATCCAGAAGTTCGAATTGCGCAAGCGCATGCACTCGGACAAGGCCATCGACGTCTGAGCATAGTGCTAGATTCGTGATGGATCAATCGCGCTTGCCGGCCAGCCACGCCGGCTGCGCCACCGCCAGGCGCGCAAAACTGGCGACGCTGGCCACGGCGGCGAACCCTGCCGCCAGGAACAGCGCATACGTCGTGCCCTTGGCAGCCGACACCGTAAAGCAGTAGGCGACCAGTGCCGCGCCCGTCGCCTGCCCGATCAGGCGCGACGTGGCCACCACGCCGCTGGCGCCGCCTGCCCGCTCGGGCGGCGCGCTGCCCATGATGGCCTTCAGGTTGGGCGCCTGGAAAAAGCCGAAACCGATGCCGCACAAGGCCATGCGCCAGCCGATGTCGACGGCGCTCGGGTGCGCGGGGATCCACACCAGGGTCAGCAAGCCGCCCGCCAGCGCCGCGAGACCGATGCCGCCCAGCACGCCCGGCGCATAACGGTCGCTCAGGCGCCCCGCCACGGGCGCCATCACGGCCACGAGCACGGCCCAAGGCGTCATCAAAAAGCCTGTTTCCACGGGCGAACGGCCCAGCGTGACTTCAAAATAGAAAGGCAAGGAGACGAACGCCAGCCCCTGCGCGGCAAACGTGCACACGGCCGTCAGCGAGGACAGCAAGAACAGGGGGCGGCGGAACAGGTCGATGGGCAGCATGGGCGCCACGTGCCCCGCCTGGCGGCGCAGCAGCAAGATAAACAAGATCACGACGGCCGCCAGTTCCGGCAGCAAGGTGGAACTGGCCGCATGATGGGCCGCGTCGCCGAACAGCAAGATGAGCAGGCCGAAGGCACCCACGTTGTACAGCGCCGTGCGCGCATCGAGCGTGTGCCCGGACAGTTGAGTCGCCGGCAGCATGCGGCTGGCGAGGAAAAAACCGGCCACGCCCAGCGGCACGTTGATGGCGAACAGCCAGGGCCACGAGGCCGTCGCCAAAATCAGCGACGCGGCCGTGGGCCCGATGGCGAACGCGACGGCCACCACCAGCGCATTGTTGCCAAACGCCCGGCCCAGCAAATGTTTAGGGTACAGGGCGCGCAGCAGCGCCGTATTGACGCTCATCATGGCGCTGGCGCCCACGCCCTGGAACAGGCGCGCCACCACCAGCGACGGCAAGGACCAGGCCAGCGCGCAGGCCAGCGACGCCAGGGTAAACAACAGCATGCCCGAGATAAACACGCGCCGGTAGCCGGCGATTTCGCCGAGGGCGGAAAACGGCAGCAGGGTCGCCACCATGGCCAGCTGATAGACATTCACGATCCAGACGGAGGCGGCCGGCGTCGTGCGCAGTTCGCTGGCGATGGCCGGCAAGGCCGTGTTGGCGATCGCCGTATCGAGCGAGGCCATGCCCACGCCGATGGCCAGCGCCAGCATGGCCCATAAACGGGCATTCGGCGGCAAGCCGTCCTCGCCCACGAGGAAAGGCTGCGCCTTGTTTTTCTGCTTCATCATGTTGCCTGTTCGTCTAGCCCGTCCGGGGCGGCATACGGTGCCGCAGCCAAGACACTAGCATGGATGGACGGACTCTGCCGGGCAGGCAACGCCCATCACTTCTGGCAGTCGATCACTTTAAATTCTTTCGAATAACAGATGCGCAACTCGCCCGAGTGCTTTTCATAGCCGAGCCAGCGGCCCTTCAGCTGCGGGTTGTGCTGCTTCATCCACTGGAACAGTTCATTCTTTGACATGGTACTGTCCGGCAACTTCAAGGCCTGGAACAGTTCGCGTTCCTTCTCGAAATACTGCTTGGCCGTATCGAAATCGCAGGCGCCATGTTTTTCCCATTCGCCCTGCAGCAAGGCTTCGCCGGGCTGCATGCACATGTACGGCAAAATTTCCGATGGCGCCAGCTTCGGCAGATTGCCCTTGCAATAGCGCGGATGCATCTCCGTCTTGCGCGGCGGCGTCACGGAAATGTCTTCGCAGGTGGCCGGATTGGCCGACTGCGCCCATAGTCCATGCACGATCCAGCCGAATTGGTTGCTCTCGGCGCACTGGAAGGCGGCCTTCTTCGACACGGCGCCACGGCGGCGCTGGCTGTCGCAGAAGCCTGGCGACCACGACAGCGCCAGCATGAAGTAATCGGTCGGCACGTTCGTGCTTTGCTTGTAGCACGTGTTTTTCTCGTCCGACGGCTTGACGTCGTAATCGACATAGCTGACGTTGCGGGGAATGGCGCAACTGGCGTCGGCCGCGTGGACGGCGCCAGCGGACAGGCCGAGGAAAACGGCGGCCAGCGCCGGCAAGACAGTTCTCAATTGCATCGGGTTTCCCTTTCAAGACATAAAAACGCCGGCAACTGGGTGCCGGCGCGGTAGTAAAATTACACCATCAACTTAGCAGACGGTATGCATCCAGCCATGCGTATCCGGAGCCGTGCCATGCTGCAAGCCCAGCAGCGCTTCGCGCAGGGCCAGGGTGACGGCGCCGTTTTCATTGTTGTTGATGGTCATTTCAAAGCCGTTGGCCTTGGCCACGCCGACCGGCGTGATGACGGCGGCCGTGCCGCAGGCGAACACTTCCGTCATGCGGCCCGAGGCGATGTCGTCGCGCCATTGCTGGACTGACAATTTACGCTCTTCCGTCGCATAACCGAGGTCTTTCGCCATTTCCAGCAGGCTGCGGCGGGTGATGCCTGGCAGCAAAGTGCCCGTCAGTTCCGGCGTCACCACGGTGACCTTTTCGCCATCCTTGTAGACGAAGAACAGGTTCATGCCGCCCATCTCTTCGATGTATTCGCGGTGCACGGCGTCGAGCCAGACGACCTGGTCGCAGCCCTTCTCTTGCGCTTGCGACTGGGCCATCAGGCTGGCCGCGTAGTTGCCCGCGCACTTGGCCTCGCCTGTGCCGCCCGGTGCGGCGCGCACGAAGTCTTCGCTGATCCACACGGTGACGGGTTTCACGCCTTTCGGGAAGTAGGCGCCGGCCGGCGAGGCGAACAGCACGAACAGGTATTCCTCCGAGGGGCGCACGCCCAGGTAAGGGTCGGTGGCGATCATCAGCGGACGCATGTACAGGCTCTCGCCCGTGTTCTTCGGTACCCAGTTGCGGTCTTGCGCGATCAGCGCATCGCCCGCTTCCAGGAACAGCTCGACGGGAATGGCCGGCATGGCCAGGCGCGCGGCGCTGCGGTTGAAGCGCTCGGCATTTTGTTCTGGACGGAACGTCTTGATGCTGCCATCGGGCTGGGCAAACGCCTTATAACCTTCGAAGATGGCCTGGCCATAGTGCAGCGACGAGGCGGACGGGTCCAGCATCAGCGGGCCGTAAGCCTTCAGTTCGCCCTGCTGCCACTTGCCGTCACGGTAAGGAATCACCACCATGTGGTCGGTGAAGATGCGGCCGAAGGCCGGATTGGCCATGCGCGCGGCGCGTTCGGCATCGGACAGGGGGTGGGCGGATGGGGTGACGACAAGATTCGGTGTGGAAGTGGTCATGGCAGCAATGGGAACTAGTGAACAGTATCCCTATTGTAGCGCCTAATCAGGCAAACGAGGATGGCCGGGACTGCGCCCCGCCCCGTGTCAATCCGGGCGCAAAAAAAGCGCCGTCCACCTTGCGGTGGAAACGGCGCTTTTGCATTACAGCAAAATCACTGCATCAGAACTTCATGTTGGCCGTCAGGGTGGCAGAGCGGCCCGGCGCCACGCCGGCATAGTGCGGCGAAGAAACCTTGTCGAAGTACAGCTTGTTCGTCAGGTTCTGGATGTTCAGCTGCAGGGTCACGTTGCGGCTGACCACATAGCTGGCCATGGCGTCGAAGCGCGTATAGGCCGGCGCATATTTGTTGTTGGCCACGTTCGCATAGACCTTGTCGACGTAGTTCACGCCGCCACCCACGGTGATGGCGGGCGTGAGCAGGTAGGACGTCCACAGCGAGGCGCTGTTCTTCGGCGTGGTGGGGAACTGGTTGCCGTTGTACGGCGACGGCGCGTATTGCGTCACGCCATTGATGACGCCATTCGTCACGTAGCCATTGTTTTCCAGGATGGCGTTCAAGTGCGTGTAGCCGCCGAAGACCGACCATTCCTTCGTGATATTGCCGCTCACGCCCAGTTCGATGCCCTTGACTTGCTTGTCGCCCACGTTTTGCGTGCTGCCATCGGGCGCCGTCACGCGCGCATTGCTCATGTCGCTCTGGAAATAGGCACCGCTCACGGACAAACGGCCGCCCGGCAGCACTTCCCATTTCGTGCCCAGCTCGAAGCTCTTGCTCTCTTGCGGTTTCAGGTTCTGGATGGCCACCGACAGGCCGTCGATGCCGTCGCCGCCGTCATTGCCCGGTGGCGTGGACGACGTGCCGTAGGACACATACACGCTGCTGTTGCTCGATGGCTTGTACACCAGGCCCGCCTGGTAGCTGGCGAACGTGGCATGCACATTGGCGCTGACGGCGGCCGTGGTCTTGCCGTCGAGCGTGTATTGCGGCGTGTTCAGCGCGCTCTTGTAGTCATCCCAGCGGATGCCCACGTTCAGCAGCCATTGCGGCGTAAACTCGATGGTGTCGAAACCGTACACGGAACGCGTGTTGGTAACGATATTCGTGCGGGCCGGCGATACCGAGCGCGTGTAGACCCACGGATCGTTGGCGTTCGGATTGAGCAACGGTGCGCAGTTGTACAGGGTGGCCGCGCCAGAGGTCGGGCAGCTGGAGCCGACTTTTTCCAGCGGATTGTTCGCCCCCGGGCTGAACAGGTAGGAGCTGCGGTCCGTTTCTTCGCGGCTCAATTCCATGCCCAGCGTGTACGTGTGCTTGACGCCGCCGGCTAGCCATTCGCCGCCCAGGCTGGTGGCGTTGGCCAGCGCGTCCGTATCGGTCGTGCGCGTGTTGGCGCGGCGCCAGACGGTGCCGTACAGCATGGTGTTGCCCTTGGAATCGTCGGGCTGGGTCCACACGTAGTCGTTGCTGGTCTTGCCGTAGCGCGTCACGTTGCGCAAGACCAACTTGTTGCCGAAATCGTGGCGCACGTCGATGGTGCCGATATCGCTCTGCGTGTCGCGGAAGTCGCGGTTCACGAGGCCGTAAAAGGTGTCGCGCGGCACGTTGACGGGCGTGCCGTTGCCGTTTTTCGCCACATTCGCGCCCGACGAGAACGGGTTGTTGAACGGCAAGCCGGTATCGGGCAATTCGCTCGACTGCATGTGGTAGTAGCTGAGGGTCGCCTGCGTGGCCGATTTCAGGCCAAACGTGACGGAGGGCGCGATGCCCCAGCGGTCGCCGTTGATGTAGTCGCGGCCGGCCACGTGGGCGTCATGCGCCATCACGTTGACGCGCACGGCCACGTCGTCGCTGACGACGCGGTTGGCATCGAGGGTGGCGCGGCGGTACTTGGCGCTGCCCAGGCCGACCGTGGCATTCGTGAAATCGTCGACTTTCGGCGTCTTGCTGATCAGGTTGACGCCGCCGCCTGCGGACGAGCGTCCGCCGTAGGCCGAATTCGGACCCTTGACGACTTCGATTTGTTCCAGCGCAAAGATTTCACGCGATTGCGAACCCGTGTCGCGGATACCGTCGATATAGGTATCCGTCTGCGCGTTGTAGCCGCGGATAAACAAGTTGTCGCCCACGGGGTTGCCGCCTTCGCCGGCGCCGATGGTAATGCCCGGCACGGTGCGCAGCGCATCCGTCAGCGAGACAGCGCCCGTTTGCGAAATGATTTCGGCGGGAATCACCGTCACGGACTTCGGCGTGTCGAGCAGCGGCGCCGTCAGCTTGTCGTTCGCCGATTTGACGGGCGCCTGGATCAGGCGCTCAGCCGTGCCGATGACTTTCACTTCCTGCAACTGCTGCGGCTTGTCCACCGTTTGCGCGTGCAAGGCCAGCGGCATGGCGAGGGTGGCAAAGGCGGCCAGGGCCGTGCCATGCATGCGCGGCGCGGCGGCTTGCTGGTGCTTGCGGCTGCGGATGGCAGCGGCTGGCTTGGCGGCGCCTGCGGTGTGTTTCAATGTCATCGTTTTCTTTCAATCTATCAAGTGGGCTGAATATAGCTGGCGAATGCGCCGTAGCGCCTGGCTGGCCATGCTTGCTTGGGTACTACAAAACTGCCACAGCACCGTCATGCGCGGGCGCCCGGGGCGAGCCGGGTGGGGGCGCAATATTGTCATTGCTGTGGGAAGTGTCCTGCGCTGGCGCGACAGCCAGCCGTGCTG
Source organism: Janthinobacterium sp. TND4EL3 (assembly GCF_900156175.1). Lineage (GTDB taxonomy): Bacteria > Pseudomonadota > Gammaproteobacteria > Burkholderiales > Burkholderiaceae_D > Janthinobacterium. Next base: position 189,375 of record NZ_FTMV01000013.1, on the reverse strand, counting down.
GCTCGCGCACGGGCCGCTGACAGCGTCGATGGTGGACACGGGAAACGCACAGCTGCCCGACTTGCTTGCCACGTGGGTCAGGCAGTCTCAGCAGTGCACATTCAGGAATTCAGGATGAGTTCATAAGTACGAATGAGAATGATTTTTATTTTTACATAATTTCACTGTGATGTAAATTATCAATGTCAGCATTTTTCGATTTCGTGGCTATTTTGGCTTGCCCCAAGGCTTGGCCATTAGTTGCGAATGATTCTCGTTTGCGATACTATATCAGCCTTCCTTCTTCCCGCCATGCCTGACGCTCCGCATGGCGGCGCTATCGAAAGCCGCCATGACGACCTCCGCCCTTCCATCCCCCCTGCCGCGCGCCAGCACCGACGATGCACCGGAAACCGGCCAGCGGCGCCAGCATGCCGCCGCGCCGCAACAACGGCGCTGGCGCTGGAACTGGAAGCAGGTCTGGTTTCAATTGCACTGGTTCATCGGCATCACGGCCGGCACGGTACTCGTGCTCATCGGCCTGAGCGGCGCCACCCTCGCCTTCAAGGATGAACTACTCGATGCCATGAACCCCGGCGTGCGCCATGTGCCCGTGGAAACGCGCGCGCCGCTGACTCCGGCCCAGCTCGCCAGCATTGCCGGGGCAGTACATGGCCAGCGCGTGGCCTCGATCACCGTGCATGCCGAAGCGGGCAGCGCGCCACGCCTGTTCTTCGCGCCGAAGAACGGCCAGCGGCGCGGCGAGTCCGTTTATCTGCACCCGTACACGGGCGCGACCCAGCCGGCGCTGGCGGGCGCCGCATTTTTCGACTGGACGGAATCGCTGCACCGCTGGCTGCTGCTGCCCCGCGATCCGGGCCGGCAAGTGGCGGGCGCGCTGGCCCTGTGCCTGCTGGGGCTTGCGCTGTCTGGCCTGTACCTGCGCTGGCCCCGCCGTCCGCTGGACTGGCGCACGTGGCTGACCTTCGATCCCGCATTGAAAGGCCGCTCCTTTTTGTGGAACCTGCACGCCGTGGCCGGTACCTGGTGCCTGGTGGTCTACGTGGCGCTGACCCTCACGGGCATTTATTGGAGCTATGACGTGGTGCGCGACAATATCGACGCCTGGGCCGGCAAGCCGCCCCGAACGGCACAGGCGCCCAAGCGTGCGGGCAACGAGAAAAAGGATGCACCCGCCGCCGACATCGGGCTGGCCTGGAACAGTTTCCAGCAGCACGCCGCCGGCTGGACCCTGGCCACGGTGCGCCTGCCCGTGCGACCCGGTGAAGCCGTGCAATTCACGTGGCTGGCCGGCGATGCGCCGCACGAGCGGGCGCGCAGCCGCATGAGCATTGCGCCAGCCGACGGCACGGTCACGGAAAACGAACCGTACAGCCAGCAGGCGCTGGGCTCGCGCCTCGTCAACATCATTTATCCGCTGCACATGGGCACGTATTTCGGCTTGCCCGGCCGCATCATCGTCACCGTGGCCAGCCTGGGCCTGCCCCTGTTCGCCATCACGGGCTGGATGCTGTACCTGGGCCGCCGCAAGGCAAAACGGGCCGTGCAGGCGCAGCGCGCGCTGCTCGCTGGCATGCCGGGCAAGACGGACACGCACTTGCCGACCCTGGTGGCCTACGCCAGCCAGTCGGGACAGGCCGAGCGCCTGGCCCTGGAAAGCGCGCGCGCCCTGCAACAGGCGGGCGTGGCCGTCGACGTGCAGTCGCTGGAGCAGTTTGATCCAGCGCAATTACGCCAGTACGAGCGGGCACTGATCGTCGCCAGCACCTTTGGCGAAGGCGAGGCGCCGGACGGCACGCGCCGCTTCGCGCGCCTGTTGCAGCAAACGGCGGGCACGCCGCTGGCCGGCCTCGAAGTGGGCATGCTGGCCCTGGGCGACCGCCATTACAGCGCCTTCTGCTGCTTTGGCCACGCGCTGGAGCGGCAGTTGCGCGCGCTGGGCGCCACGCCTTTATTCCCGCTGATCGAAGTGGACAGGCACGACCCCGCCGCCCTGGCCGCCTGGTCGCAGGCGCTGGCCCGCTGCAGCGGCAGCGCCATCGACGCCATCGGCGTGCAGGAAGACGCGTCCTATGACGCGTGGCGCCTGGTGCGCCGCACGCTGCTCAACCCGGGCAGCCAGGGCGGCGAACTGCATGAAATCGTCCTCAGCGGTCCGGCGGATGCCAGCTGGCAAGCTGGCGCGCTGGCGGAAATCATTCCATGCAACGGCGATGGCAGCGAGGGCGACGGGAGCAATGCCCGGCACGCGCCGCGCAGCTATTCGATCGCGTCGCTGCCCTCCGATGGCGAACTGCAATTGCTGGTGCGCCAGGAACGCCATGCGGGCGATGCAAACGAGGGCTACGGCATCTGTTCCGGCTGGCTCACGCGCTACGCGCCACCAGGCAGCCCCATCCGCCTGCGCCTGCAAGCCAATCCCGCGTTCGCACCCGCCCTGGTCGACGTGCCCTGCATCTACATCGGCAACGGTTCCGGCCTGGCCGGCCTGCGCGCCCACCTGCGCGCGCGCCAGCGGGCGGGACTGGCGCGCAACTGGCTGCTGTTCGGCGAGCGCCAGCAAGCTTTTGACAGTGTCTGCGGCGCAGAGTTGCAAGGCTGGCTGGACGCCGGCCACCTGGCGCGCCTGGACCGCGTGTTCTCGCGCGATGGCAACGCTGGCGGCCAGCGCGAATACGTGCAGGACCGCCTGCGCGCCAACGCGAATGAACTGCGCGACTGGCTGGCGCAAGGGGCCATCGTCTACGTGTGCGGCAGCCTGCACGGCATGGCGGCAGGAATCGATGCTGTGCTGCAAGAAGTACTGGGCCAGGACGGACTCGACGCCCTGCTCGCGGCCGGGCGTTACCGCCGCGATGTGTATTGACGCAAGCCAGACACCCGTGCCACGGCCTGCTTGTGTGGGCCGCCGCACGGTCGGCGCCAGCCATCGGGCTACAGTAGGGGCATGGCGGCAAGACCGCCTGCCCACTCACTGTCTGCGAGGTCTCCCATGAAAAACCCCTGGATGAGCATGTACCTGAGCGCCGCCAACCGCATCGCCAACACGGCACGCGGCCATGCGACGGCCGCCGTCAAGCGCGAGGCGGCGAAAAATACGCGGCAATTGACGCAAGTGTGGTTCGATTCCTTCCTGCCCGCCGCCGGCAAGCCCCGGCGCAGCCGCAAGGCCAAATAGCGAGCAGCACGGCCGGCAACTGGTGCAGTGCATCACAGCAACTAGTTGAAGTTTCAATCAGATGAACTAAACTGCAAGCATGGTAGTACGTATGAGAGTGACCGGCAGGCGCCGCATCCCCGCGCCGCCGCCGGCGCACCGGGAGACGACCATGTTGACGCTCAAAGTGCTGCTCTGTCTGGCCTTGTCGGCGCTGATGCTCGTGCCCCTCGTGCTGAGGGATACGATGCAGACGTCGGCCGGGCAGCAGTTGCAGGTACCGAATGTGGATGCGCAGGGCATGTGGGCCCACTGGCCCAAGCAATAATACGCGCGGCTGAGAAAACGTCGCTGGCTGCGTTGCTTTGACTTGCCGTACTAGCGTACTGTCTGCGTCAAAGACGCCTTGCCAGCGGTGTTTTTCAGCGGCGCTCGCTAGTGGTGTTCACCTTTAAAAACCGCTTTGTTGCGGGTGGGAAATTGTTCTCTACGCCGGCGGCTTTCCTGTTCCCCTCTTCGCCATACTTTTGATCCAGATCATGGATTTCGACCTGCGCTGCGTCCACACTGGAACAGCCCGCTTCGCTTCGGGACGGGTTTAACGGGGAGGTCAGGTATGGGCGTATCGTATTGGAAAGATGAGATGGCGCTGGGCGTGCCCGCCATCGACGAGGCGCATGAGGCGCTGTTTCTGGAACTGGCGCGGCTGGGAAAATTGAGCGACCAGCATTTCAGTGCTGCATTCCGCGACCTGATCGCGGCTGTCGAGCGCGATTTCCGCGAGGAAGAGGATTTGATGGAGGAAATCGGCTTTCCTTCGCTGGCGAATCACCGCGAGCAGCATGCGCGCGTGCTCAGCGGCTTGCACCATGCCTGGGCCGCCGTCGATGAAGGCGACCTGGAACAGGGGCGCCATGCGCTGTCGCTGTTGCCGCAATGGCTGATCTTTCACCAGGCCACGATGGACCTGGCCCTGGCGGCGGCGCTGGAACTGGTGCAGCGCCAGCCCGACTAGCGCTACAGCAGCAGCACCGTCGCCTGCTGGGGCAAGACCACGCGGTAGTGTCCCGGGTATTTATCTTCACCGTCGAAAATCTTGCAAAACACGGGCTGGTTGATGTCGTTGACGGCCGGCTCGTTCATGGGCAGGGTGGCGATCAGCTGCTCGCCTTCGACCAGCTGCAGCGCGCTGCCCCGCTCGGCCGCGCAAAAGGCCAGCGCCTGCACTTCATTGGCGAACGGCCGCTTGTACCACGGCGTGATGGCCCGCACGGCCCGCCTGGCGTCGTGCAAGACCTGGCCGATGCGCGTGACATTCCACGCGTCGCGCGCGACGGCGGGCTGGATGACGATGTTCGCCGTCAACTCGCCCTTGCCCTTGTTCACGAAAAAGCTGCCATCCTGGGCGGCGATATCATCGCTGAGGGGCACGACAAACACGCCGCCCTCCGAGACCTTGACAGGCAGCGGCGCGCCCGTGCCCTGCAAGGCCACGCGCACGTCGTCGATGGTAGCGCTCAGCTTGGCTGGAATCAGCCGCAAGGCCATCACTACGTTGCCGCTTGACACTTGCCACACCTTCCTTGCCGTCAGATAGCTTTCCCGGTATGCCATGAAGCGCACGCGCGGCGCCTTCTGCTCGCTGCTGGCCGTGATCGTCACCGTCTGCGGCGCAGCCTCCGCCGCGGACGCCGTGGCGGCGGCCGGCGGCGGCTCAGGCGCGGGAGCGGGCGGAGTGCTGGCGCCGTGCAGCGGCACGGGAACGGCCGGCGTCGGCGCGTGTTCCTGGGCCTGGGCCAGCGACACGACACACAACCATCCTGCACAGGCTATCCAAGTACGCATGCATTTCTTTCAATTAGGAAAATTTTTCAGCATCCGCATTATCGCAGAAGCTCCGCCTATGCGCCGCCGTCTGGCCGGCATGCACTCTTCTGGTGCGCACGCTTGCTTATTTGTCACATCCACCTTATATTGATAATGATTCTTATTCACAATATGGTGAAAGGAATGCCGCGCATTGTCTTTTCCACGCCCATCCGCGCCGGGCCTCACCGTGGAACTGCTATCCGAGCCAGACCCCGGGCCAGCCTCACGCCATCCCCCCAGCTACTGCGCCACTTGCCAGACGAGATAGGAAAACGACGACTAAAAATACTCCAGGAATATGATGCAATCAACTATAGAACTTCGCCCCGCCCCCCATCCCGCCTTGCACCCCCTGCCGCAGCGCTTGCGCCTCGCCCTGTTCAGCCTGGCCGCCGCCATGGTCTTGCCGGCACAGGCGGCCGATGCCCTACCCGGCGACACGCCCGTCACCATGCCCGCCGTCACCGTGCTGGGCCAGTCGACGGCCGGCACGGAAGGCACGCAGTCGTACACGGCCGGCGAAGCGCGCAGCGCCACGCGCATGGAACTGACCTTGCGCGAAACGCCGCAATCGGTCAGCGTCATCACGCGCCAGCTGCTCGACGACCTGGGCGCCGTGCGCCTGGACCAGGCACTGGCGCAAACGACCGGCATCCAGGTGGGCCAGAACGACACGGAGCGCACGCGGTTCTATGCGCGCGGCTTCGGCATCAACAATATCCAGATCGACGGCATGGCGCGCGGCGGCAATGCCCCGCTGCAAGACACGATATTGTACGACCGCATCGAGGTCGTGCGCGGCGCCACGGGCTTGATGGGCGGCAAGGGCGACCCGTCGGCCACCATCAACATGGTACGCAAGCGGCCCACGAAAGAATTCCAGGCCAGCGCCGGTCTCATCATGGGCCGCTGGGATGACCAGCGCTTCGAAGCCGATCTGTCCACGCCGCTGAACGCGGACGCCAGCGTGCGCGCGCGCACGGCCCTGGCGTGGCAAAAACGCGATTCCTACCTGGACATGTATCACGAGCGCAAGACAGTGGGCATGCTCATCGTCGAGGCGGACGTGCGTCCCGGCAGCCTGCTGACGGCCGGCGTCGACTTCCAGGACAACCAGCCGACGGGCGCCACCTGGGGCGCCGTGCCCTACTGGAATGCGGATGGCAGCCTGGCGAACTTGCCGCGCAACACCAGCCTCACGACGCCATGGAGCACCTGGGCCAACAAGCAGCACACCATCTTCACGTCGCTGGACCAGCGCCTGCCCGGCAACTGGAATCTGCACCTGGGCTATGCGCGCACGGAAAGCACGAACCGCACCACCGTCGCCTACGCGGGCGGCGGCAAGCCCGATCCGGCCACGGGCGAAGGCATGTTCCTGTGGACGGGCGCCTATGGACCGGGCAAGACCACGGGCGACAATTTCGACGTCTACGCCAGCGGCCCATTCACCTTGCTGGGGCGCAAGCACACTGCCATCATCGGCTGGAACGGCGACAACCAGCGCGCCCGCTCGCTGGGCGGCGAAGCGGAAATCAACTACCCGGACTTCGTCCCCGACTACCGCAACTGGACGGGCAACATTCCCCGCCCCGTGTTCCACCCGGACGGCTCGCACACGGAAACCGTCACGCGCCTGGCGGGCGGCTATGTGGCCACGCGATTGAGCCTGGCCGACCCGCTGCACCTGATCATCGGCGCGCGCAGCAGCACTTACCGCTCGGATACGCGCAGCTACAACACGCAAGGCGTGTACACGGGCAGCGGCGACTTCGTGGAAACGCGCAATGAAGTCACGCCCTATGTGGGCGCCGTGTTCGACGTCAACAAGCAGTATTCGGCCTACGCCAGCTTCACGCAGCTGTTCAACCCGCAATCGAGCAAGGACCGCAACAACCGGTTCCTGGCGCCGGAAACGGGCGACAACGCGGAACTGGGCGTCAAGGGCGAATTTTATGAAGGCAAGCTGAACGCGTCTGCCGCCCTGTTCCACACGAAGAAAAAGAACATGGCAGAGCTGGACCGCAGCGTGCCGCCCGGCTTTTTGCTGCCCGACGGCGGCCAGGCCATGGTGGCCAATGGCACGGGCGTGACAGCCAAGGGCGTGGAATTCGACGTTTCCGGCCAGTTGACTCCCGCCTGGGAAGCGAGCGGCGGCTATACCTATCTGCACGCGGCCGAGGCCGATGGCCGCCGCGCCGCCACCACGCAGCCGCGCCATTTGCTGCGCCTGGCCACCAGCTACCGCTTCGACGGCCGCCTGGCCGGCCTGAAGGCGGGTGCCAGCATGACGGCGCAAAGCGCCACCTACAGCGCATCGTGGTACGGCCGCCCGCCATCGGGCGAGATCACGAATATCCCGCAGGCCGGCTACGCGCTGGTCAACGCCATGGCCAGCTATGCGCTCAGCGGCCACGCCAGCGTGCAGCTGAACGTGAATAACTTGCTCGATAAAAAGTACTACCGCAACGTGGGCTTCTTCGACGGCGTGTTCTGGGGCGAACCGCGCAATATCAGCCTGGCCGTGCGCACGGCGTTCTAAGCGCGGCCATCACGCCGGCGCGCTGCGCCAGTGCGCGGGCGCCGGCAGGAAAAATCCGTCGAGCAGGGGGCCGCCCACGGGCGCCAGCACGGCGGCGGTCACTTGTGCAAACGCCTGCTGGCCGGCCGGCAAGTCGCCCGCGACCAGGCGCAGCGCGCCGTCGAGCTGCCCGGCGATGGCGGGATCGAACGCCTGCAGGCGGCGGAACAGGTGCTTGCCGCCGCCGCTCCACTGCCCCGCCGCGCGCAGGCGCAGGTCGGACAGCGCTTGGTACAGCTGGCAGGCGACGGCCAGCGCTTCGCCCGGGTGCGTGCTGTCGACCAGGTCTTCCAGCGCGGTGGTGACGGCGTAGCGGCGGCGCCGCAGGTTCTCCGCGTCGAGCACGGGCGGCCCGGCCACGTCGATGGCTTGCGCCAGCGCAAGCAGCTGCGCGTACTGCGCAGCGGGTGCGACGATGTTTTCCCCTTCCACCACCATCCTCGCCAGCGGCACCGTGCCGCCCGGCGCATCCATTTCCTTGCAGAAATACGTGAACGTGGCCAGGTCGTGCGCGAACAGTTCCACCGTGCGCCCCTCGGCCACGAGGGTGTCGCGCCAGGCGCAATCGACGTGCTCGAACAGCAGCAGCAAGTCGATATCGGAAGTGGGCGTTTGCCGGCCCGTGGCGAACGAGCCGCCGATGATGGCCGCCACGGCCGTGGGGTAGCGCTGCTGCACCAGCCGCGCGGCAATGGCGCGGATGGCGTCGTAGGTGGGGATCGTCGTCAAAGCCGGTGCTCCATGTCGATAAAACACTATCCTACACGCAATACGCAGGCCGCCGCCAGCCTGCTACACTGGCGCTCTCCGACCAAGGAAGCAACATGGAATACGACTGCATCGTGGTGCCCTCGCCCGTGGGCGAACTGACCCTGGTGGCGCGCGGCGCGGCACTGGCGGCCATCCTGTGGGAAAACGACAAGCCCAACCGCGTGCGCCTGGGCGCCATGCGCGCCGATGGCGCCAGCGCCGTGCTGCAGCAGACGGCGCGCCAGCTGGGCGAGTATTTCGCCGGCACGCGCCAGCATTTTGACGTGCCGCTCGATTTTGCCGGCACGCCCTTCCAGCAGGAAGTGTGGCGCGCGCTGCTGACGATACCGTATGGCCAGACGCGCAGCTATGGCGAGATCGCGCGGCAGATCGGCCGCCCCGCCGCCGTGCGGGCCGTGGGCGCCGCCAATGGCAGGAATCCCATTTCCATCATCGCCCCCTGCCACCGCGTCATCGGCGCCACGGGCGAGCTGACGGGCTTTGCGGGCGGCCTGCATGCCAAGGAAACCCTGCTGGCGCTGGAAGGCATCGCCCTGTCGAGCGACCGTGAAGCGCTGAAGACGGGCCATGCGCGCCGCCGCGCCATGCACGTTGATGCGGCGCAAGGCTGTTTATTTTAGTCGGCAACATCGCTCCCGTGTGGGATACTCACGTCCCCGCTCAAGCCGACCCATCCTATGCCCTACCTTGTCATCCTGTTCTTTGTCGTCCTGTATTTGCTGGCCACGTTTTTCTTCCACATCCCCGCCCTGGTCGCCCTTGCGTATGGCGTGCTGAGCCTGGGCTGTTTCGTTGCCTATGCGATCGACAAGTCGGCCGCAAGACAAGGGCGCTGGCGCACCTCGGAGCGCACCTTGCTGCTGCTGGGATTGCTATGCGGCTGGCCGGGCGCCGTGCTGGCGCAGCAATGGCTGCGCCACAAGTCGAGCAAGCGCTCGTTCCGCATCGTGTTCTGGCTCACGGTCGCCCTCAATATCGGCGCTTTCGTGTACTTCAGCATGCATTACGCGGCGCCCGATATCGGCACCGAGGTGGCGCCCATCGAGTTATAAGGTCACTCGCCCAGCAGGCGCAGCGATTCCAGCCAGTCCGCCTTCCACTCGCGCAGCAAAGGCTGCGTGGCGAACGCCTTCTTCAGGTGCGCCATCGGCACGCGGTGCACGTCGTGCAAGCCGAACGCCAGGGTGACGGGATGCCACACATGGCTGTTCTTGCCGCCGCGCGAATTCTTGCGCACGCGCGCGCCATCGTCGCCAAAGATGCCCACGCCGCCGGCCATGCCTTTGTCCAGGTCGACCTTGCCCACGCCGGCAAAGGCAATCAGTATCTGCTCGCGCCCCAGGCCCTTCAGGGCGCTGGGCAAGACCACGGGCGCCCTGTCCGCTGCCGCTTCGGCCGGCTGCGGATGCTGGAGTTCCTTGAGCAAACGCAACAGGTCGCGCTCCTGGAAGTGCAGGCCGTCCAGCGGTGCGCGCAGGCCCGGCGCCTTGAGTTCGATGGCAATATTGCTGGAGTCGCGCGTAAAACGCAGCCACACGTCGCCGGCGCCCGAGGCCAGGTGCTGCTTGTCCTCGATGAACACGACGGGCGCGGCATAGCGCGTCACGCCGTCATGGAACAGTTCGGCCCACGCCTCGCTGTAATCGAGCCACACGTACGGCAAGCCGCCCTGCTCCAGCAAACGCGCCAGGGTCCACGGCGTGCCCGTCTGTTGCGCCAGCCAGGCGCAGGCGTCAAGGGCGGTGGCACGGTACGGCAGGGATAGGGAAGTCATGGCGGTTCCGTCGGTCAAAGGGGAGCGCAGTGTAGCAGACGCCGCCGTCCGCCCCTGCGGCGGGCGCAGCGGGCGCGCGCTTTTTGCGCGATGTGCTAGGCTGGAAGCATCCGTCCGCGCCAAGGCCGCTCCGGCCGCATGGCGCACCACCGCGAGGGGAATATCATGCATTCGAGCACCAACGCCGCCACCACGCCCGCCCCGCCTCCGGAGCGCGATTCGCCCACGCCGGCCGGCGAAAGCCACGCCGAGGAAGCGCTCGATGAAGCGCTGAAGGAGAGCTTTCCGGCCAGCGACCCGATTGCTGTTGCCGTACCAAACCCTCCACCCAAGACGCCGGCCTGAGTCCCCTGCCTGTCTTGCGGCACGAGGCCGGACACTGAGGTCACGCCAGCAATTTGAATACGCGCACGTCCTGCATCATGCTGTCCGCCTGCTCCTGCATGCTGGCCGCTGCCGCTGCTGCCTGCTCGACCAGGGCGGCGTTCTGCTGGGTCACCGCATCCATCTGGCTGATGGCCTGATTCACCTGTTTGATGCCATCGTTCTGCTCGTTGCTGGCGACGGCGATTTCTCCCATGATGCCCGCCACTTGCTGGACCGAGGACACGATTTGCTTCATCGTGCCGCCCGCTTCATCGACCAGGTTGCTGCCAAGCTCGACTTTTTCGACCGATTCCGCTATCAGCTGCTTGATCTCTTTGGCGGCACTGGCGGAACGTTGCGCCAGGGCGCGCACTTCCGATGCGACGACAGCAAAACCACGCCCCAGTTCACCGGCGCGCGCCGCTTCCACCGCCGCGTTCAGGGCCAGGATATTCGTCTGAAACGCGATGCCATCGATCACGGAAATGATCTCGACGATACGGTTCGAGCTGTCCTTGATCGATACCATGGTCGCGACGACACGCTCGACCACCTGCCCGCCCTGCACCGCAACCGCTGACGCCGACAAAACCAGTTGATTGGCTTGCTGGGCGCTTTCGGCATTCTGCTGCACCGTGCTGGTCAATTGCTGCATCGCCGACGACGTTTGCTCCAGTGCACCGGCCTGAGCCTCCGTTCTGGCCGAGAGGTCCAGATTGCCAGCAGCAATTTCCTGCGAGGCGGTCGAAATGGTTTCCGTACCGCCACGCACACGGCCCACCGTATGACGCAGGCTCTCCGTCATGCTTTTCAAAGCACGCATCAGTTCGCCCGGCTCGTCGCGATAGTCGGTCGCGATATGGCTGCGCAGGTCACCGGAAGCGACAATGCGGGCAACATGCACGGCGTCCCGCAGTGGCTTGGTAATACTCTTGCTGATGAGCACAGCCACCACGATCGCCGTCCCCAGCGAGAGCAGCAGTATCGCCAGCAGCAGGCTGCTCGCCACCGTGATGCGCGCGCCCGACTCCGCCTCTATTGCCGACGCGCGTTGGGTGGTCAACTCGACCAGTTGCTTGATGGCCTGCAGGTGCCGGGCGTAACTCGTCGTCATTTTTTTCATGGCAACGGCGGCGCCAGCCTTGTCCTGCGCCTCGATTGCGGGAATGAATTGTTGCAGTGCAACCGTGTAGAAGTCCAGCGCCGGCGCATGCGCCTTGTCCAGCAGCAGCACGGCGATATCGGCATCCAGTGTCTCCCCTTTCCAGAATGCATGGCGTTCATCGTAATCATGCTTGAGCGTCTTGAATTGGGCGATCAACTGCGCCTGTTCGGCACGCTCCTCGGTCGCCAGCAGCTGAAAACTGACCAGGTACGATTCCAGTATGTACTCCGGCGGTGGCAACACGTCCGCAATCAGATCCTTGCTTTGCACAATTTTCTGATAGACAGGGCCGTTCACTTTCCATTCTTGCAGAGTCTTGAACGACCATAGGCCATAGAGGATGAAACCGACTGAAAAGATCACAATCAGCACAGCCAGGCGGTGCGTTAGTTTGAGTCCTCTTAGCATGCTCATGATGTTTTCCTTAAATTAACTATGCTCGCGTCTGGTTCAGCGACCGGGGCGGCACTGCTCGCGCACGGATGGCAGGCGCTCGGCCGACGCCGCGACAACTTACTAAAAATTCATTCTATTTTTATGACAGGCAACTTATTTTACAGTGAAGCCTGACAATTTAGTGCGAATTTAATTAAAATTCACAAATAAGTAAATAAAAAACACAAAGAACATAAATTTAGGTAAAGAGCCGTGACATCGGCATGAAAACACATTCTGGCGCTTCCCTCCCCTGCGCGCGGCTGCCGCGAACGGCAGGGGTGGGCGTTGGAGATGCAGGGACCGGGCGGCGGGAATGCGGCGGGGAGCCGTGACGTTCTGGCGCGACGGTGACGCGTTCTGTATTGGCCGCACAACGCCTTTCGCCGCGCCTCACAGCCTGCTGATTGCGGTGCTTGCTTTCGGGAAATGCGGAAACCATAGAAAAGCCCCGCCGGGCAGCGATGGCAAAACCATCGCGCCGGGCGGGGCCAGTCAAGCCGGCACGCGCTTACTTGGGCGTGTCGCGGTACTGCTCGGGCGTCGTGTCGCCATCGGCGACTTCATACCACATCGCATTGAGCACGGCGAAGGTCGCCGCCAGCGGAAGACCCAGTATCCAGGCGAAATACCACATAATTATTTCCTTTATTCAATTCCAGCTTGATCGTTTTTACGATCAAACTAACGACACCTAACAAAAACGTCGCGGGCGGCAGCGATGTGTGGCCGAGAAGCGCAACCGTACTCCAGTACGGTGAGCATCGCCGGCCGCAAAGGGCGACGCGCAGCAGGTTGAGTCAGGTGTTCTCAATAAGCGTGACCGGTGTCGTCTTCGATGGCTTTGCCGTCAACCTTACCCCACAGCACTTTATACACCCACGTCGTGTAGGCCACGATGAGGGGAATGAAGACGGCCGTGACAACGAGCATGATGAACAGGGTCATGTGGCTGGACGAGGAATCCCACACGGTCAGGCTGGCGCGCGGGTCGATCGACGACGGCAAAATGAACGGGAACATGGCCGCGCCCACGCTGAGGATGATGCCGGCGATGGCCGCCGCACTGGCCAGCAAGGCCGGCACTTCGCGGCGCGCGCGCAGCAAGCCGAAGGCCAGCAAGGGGCCAAGCAGGCCGACCGCAGGAGCGATCCAGGTCCACGGGTGGGCCGCGAAGTTGAGGAACCAGGCGCCCACGTGCACTTGCGCCGTTTTCAGCATCGGGTTCGACGGACCGTCGGCGACGACGGCGCTGGTGACGCGGTAGCCATCGACCCACAGCCACAGGGCCACGCCGGCGGCCGCATACAGCACGACAGTCGCAATCGCCGCCACGCTGCCGTAGCGGCGCGAACGTTCCGCCACGGCACCGTCCGTTTTCAGCTGCAGCCAGGTGGCGCCGTGCATCACCAGCATGGCCACCGAAACGAGGCCGCACAGCAAGGCGAACGGGTTGAGCAGCGCAAAGAAGCTGCCGTCATAGAAGATGTGCATGTCCGGCGAAAAACGGAACGGCACGCCCTGCAGCACGTTGCCGATGGCCACGCCGCAGATCAGGGCCGGCACGAAGCCGCCCACGAACAGGGCCGCGTCCCAGCGGGCGCGCCAGCGCGGGTCTTCGCGCTTGCTGCGGAACTTGAACGCCACGGGACGCACGATCAGCGCCACGAGGATGACGAACATGGCCAGGTAAAAGCCCGAGAACGAGACGGCGTACAGCTGCGGCCAGGCGGCAAAGATGGCGCCGCCGCCGAGGATCAGCCACACCTGGTTGCCTTCCCACACGGGACCGATACTGTTGATGACGACGCGGCGCTCCAGGTCCGTCTTGCCGACGAAGGGCAGCAAAATACCGGTGCCCAGGTCGAAGCCGTCCGTGATGGCAAAGCCCACCAGCAATATGCCGATCAGCAGCCACCAGATCAGGCGCAGTGTTTCATACGAAATCATTTCATGCAAAATCATGGTCTGGCCCTCCTTAGGCGCGTTGAGTATGAATGGCTGCGGCCGCTGGCACGGGGGCCGGCGCCGTCTCGTCCGGCCCCTTGCGGATGGCCTTGAGCATGAGCTTCATTTCGATAATCAACAGCACGGTGTAGATGGCGGCAAAGCCGGCGATGGTAATGAGCAAGGTCGTCGCACCGAGGTTCGAGACGGCCACGGCAGTCGGCAGCACGCCTTCGATGACCCATGGCTGGCGGCCCACTTCGGCCACGATCCAGCCCGCCTCGATGGCCACCCACGGCAGCGGGATGGCGAACACGGCCAGTTTCAGCAGCCAGCGGTGCTTGTCCAGCGTGCGGCGCGTCGACAGGATGAAGAAGGTACCGGTCAACAAGATAAAGAACATGCCCAGGCCGACCATCACGCGGAAGGACCAGAACAGGGGCCCGACGGGCGGCACGGTGTCGAGCGCGGCCTTGCGGATCTGCTCGGGCGTGGCCTGGCGCGGATCGTCGACATAGCGTTTCAATAACAAGGCATAGCCCAGGGACTGGCCTTTCGACTCGAACACGTCCTTCGCGTCCTGCGGCACGGGGCTGCCCGGCGTCACGCTGCGGATGGTCTGCAGCGCGTCATAGGCCTTGATGCCGTCCTGTATCAGCAGCTCGCCGCGGTCGACCAGCTGCTCGATGCCGGGAATTTCCGTCGTCAGCGAACGCGTGCCGATCAGGCCCATCACCATCGGGATGTGCACGGCGTAATGCGTCTCGCGCGCTTTCGCGTCGGGGAAGCCGAAGGCCGTGAAGGCGGCGGGCGCCGGCTCCGTGGTCCACATGGCCTCGATGGCGGCCAGCTTCATTTTTTGATGTTCGGACGACAGGTAGCCGCTTTCATCGCCCAGCACCACCACCGACAGGGTGGCGGCCAGGCCGAACGAGGCGGCCACCGTCATCGAGCGCTTGGCCAGCTGCACGTGGCGGCCCTTGAGCAGATACCAGGCGGAAATGCCCAGCACGAAGATGGCCGCCGCCGTATAGCCGGCCGACACCGTGTGCACGAATTTCGCCTGTGCAACAGGATTCGTCAGCACGGCGCCGAAATCCGTCACTTCCATGCGCATGGTCTGCGGATTGAAGGCCGCGCCGACGGGATTTTGCATCCAGCCGTTGGCGATCAGAATCCACAGGGCCGAGAAGTTCGAGCCGATGGCCACCAGCCAGGTCGTGACCAGGTGGCCGCGCTTCGACAGCTTGTCCCAGCCGAAGAAGAACAGGCCGACGAAGGTCGCTTCCAGGAAGAAGGCCATCAAGCCCTCGATGGCCAGCGGCGCGCCGAAGATGTCGCCCACATAATGGCTGTAGTAGCTCCAGTTCATGCCGAACTGGAATTCCATGACGATGCCCGTCGCCACGCCCATGGCGAAGTTGATGCCGAACAAGACACCCCAGAACTTGGTCATGTCGCGCCAGATGGTGCGACCCGTCATCACGTACACGGTTTCCATGATGGCGAGGATCACTGACAGGCCTAGCGTCAGCGGAACGAATATAAAGTGGTACAGAGCTGTCAGCGCAAACTGCAGTCTGGATAAAGCGACAATATCGAAGTCCATATGATTTCCTTGGTGTTTCCCTGCTGTAATTGTAAACTTGGTATCTATCTGATGTAGTTCGATTGGTTCCGCCGCCCTCAGGCTGGCGTGCGGCACCGCCTGTGTCTCCCGTCTTTCCCTTATTCCTTAATCTGCGCGCAAGCCGGCCAGCGCCGCCTCGAACGCCGCCGTGCCGCGCCGCACATCCTCGACGATGCGGCCGTCGCGGATGCGCAGCAGGCGGTCCGCCAGCGCCGCTTCGCGCCGCAAGTGGCTTGCGATCAGCAAGGTGCGCCCCGCGCTGCGCGCACGCAGGCGCTGCAGCACGTCGCTTGCCGTCTGCGCATTGAGCGCTTCCGTCGCTTCGTCCAGCAGCCACAACGTCGATTCGTGCAGGAACAGGCGCGCCAGCGCCAAGCGCCGTGCCTGGCCGCCGGACAGGCCCAGGCCGCCCTCGCCCAGCATGGTGTCCAGGCCATCCGCGAAGGCCCGCACTTCCTCGTCCAGGCCGGCCGCGTGCAAGGCTTGCCACAGCTGCGCGTCGCTGGCGGACGGGTCGGCCAGGCGCAGGTTGTCGCGCAGGCTGTCCTGGAACAGTTCCGTCTTCTGCGTCAGCAGGCAGGCGCGCGGTGCGCTGACGCAGCCCGACAGCGGCGCCAGCTCGCGCGCGGCGATGGCCAGCAGGGTGGACTTGCCCGCGCCGCTGGGACCGATCACGGCCACGCGCTCGCCCTGCCCGATATGCAGCGATATGTCATGCAAAATTGCAACATTGCTGCCCGCATGCGCGGCGCTGACGCGTTCCAGGCGCAGGCCAGCCGTGCTGTCAGCGGGCGGCGCGGCGGCTTCGCGTGCATCAAGGCGCGGCGCCAGGCGGCGCATGGCCAGCAGCATGCGTCCCGCTTCCAGCGCGCCGCGGCGCAGCCCCGCGAACGGCTCCACGGCCGTCAGGGCGACCAGCAGGGCCAAGGCCGCCGCAGGCATGCTCAGCGCCTGCTGCTGCGCCAGCGCCGCCACGGCCAGCAACACGCCGGCCAAGGTCGCGCTGCCGGCCACGCCATACGCGGCGCCGGCCGCCGTGTCCAGGCGCTGCAGGGCCAAATCGGCTTGCGCCAGCGAGCGGTCAATCTGCGCCAGCGCGTCGCACTGGGCGTCGATGCGGCCCGCCATCACCAGATCCGTCTGTCCGGCCACCAGGTCGATGGCGCCGGAACGCAATTTTTCGATGGCGCGCGAGCGCACGATGGCGGGCCGGCGCGCGCGGCGGGCCACCACCCAGCTGATGCCGCCGCCGGCGGCCAGCAGCCACAGCGCCAGGCCCAGGCCCAGCTGCCACTGCATGACGCCCAGCGCCACGCCGGCCAGCAAGGCCGCGCACAGGGCCGAAAAGGCCGGCACCAGCAGGCGCAAATACAGCGCTTCGAGGGCCTCGATGTCGGCCGTCAGGCGGAACAGCAGCCTGGCGGGCTGGCGCAGCAGGCGGCCCGCCGCCTCGGGGCGCGACCAGCCGCGGAACAGCTGCACGCGGATGGCCGCCAGCGCGGCAAACGTGGCGTCGTGCGTGACGAGGCGCTCCGCATAGCGCGAACCCGTGCGACCGATGGCCAGCAGGCGGATGCCGGCCGACGGGCCGAAGACGTCGAAGACGATGGCGGTGGACGCGTGCAGGCCGGCAATCGAAGTGGCGGTAATAAACCAGCCGGACAAGCCCAGCAGGGCCATGCCGGCCACCACCGTCAGGGCCGCCAGCACGGCGCCGGCGATCAGCTTGCCTGGCTGGGCCAGCAGCAGCTGGCGCAGGACGGGGTTCAGCATGAGGGAAGTTTTCATGCCGGCTGTTCCTGCTCCAGTGCCTGCGCCGGCGCATCGACGTGCACCGTGCGCTGCAGGCGGCCCGCCAGCACGGGATCGTGCGTGGCGACGAGCATGGTCTTGCCTTGCGCCAGTGCCAGCAGGGCGTCCGTGACGCGCGCCGCCGTTTCGCTGTCCAGGTGGGCCGTCGGTTCATCGACGAGCAGCAGGTCCGCATGCGGATGCAGGGCCACGCGGGCCAGCGCCAGGCGCACGGCTTCGCCGCCCGACAGGCCCTGGCCGCCATCGCTGAGCATGACGGCCGGCTGCGCCTGGGCCACGCCGGCCAGGTCGGCCAGGTGCAGCACCTGCGTCACCTGCGCGGGGCTGCCGCCGGCGCCGCTGCGGCCCAGCGTGACGTTCTGGCTGACGGAAGCGGCAAACACGTGCGGGCGCTGGCCCATCCAGGCCATGCGCTGGCGCAAGGTATTGACGGTACTGTCGGTCAGGCGCACGCCGCCGATGCGGATCTCGCCGCCGCTGGCGGGCAGCAGGCCGGCCAGCAGGGACAGCAAGGTGGTCTTGCCGGCGCCGCTGGCGCCCAGCAGGGCCACGTGCTCGCCGGCGCCCACGGTCAAGTCACAACCGTCGAACACGGGCGCTTCGCCAGGGTGGGCAAAGCACAGTTGATGGATGTCAATCGCGGGCGGCGGCGCCACCGCCATGGCGGCGGCGGAAACGGCAGCCGTTGCCACGCCGGCGCCGGGCAAGGCCACGCCGCCTTCGGCCAGGTCGCTCAATCCGGCCAGGCCCGCTTCGCCGGCCGCCTTGTCATGCCAGACGGCGGCCAGTTCGCGCAGCGGTTCGAAGAAGGCCGGTGCCAGCAGCAGGATGAACATGCCCTGCCCCAGCGTCAGTTCACGGCCCCAGGTGCCGAAATTGATGCTGCCCAGCAAGGAAAAACCGATAAACGCGGCTACCATGGCGACACCCAGCGCAGAAAACAGTTCCAGCACGGCCGACGACAAAAAGGCGATGCGCAGCACCACCATCGTGCGCCGGCGCACGGATTGCGACGAGCCGTCCAGCCGCTCGGCGGTAGCGTCCACGGCGCCCAGCGCGCGCAAGGTGGCCAGGCCGCGCAAACGGTCCAGCAGAAAGGCGTTCATGCTGCCCATTTCCACCATCTGCGCGCGGCTTGCCGCCTGCGCGCCCATGCCCACGAGGGCCATGAAGACGGGGATCAGGGGCGCGGCGATGAGCAGGATCAGCGCGGCGATCCACGACAGCGGCGCCACGACGGCGAGAATCACGAGCGGCACGGTCATCACCTTCCAGCGCGCCGGCCTGTAGCGCACCAGATACGGCACGATGGCTTCGGCCTGCTCGGCGATGACGCTGGCCGCCTGTCCCGACTGCGCGCGCTGGCGGTCCAGCGGCGAACGGCGCGCCAGCGCCTGCGCCACCTGCGCGCGCAAGGTGGACAGGTGCTCGCGCGCCGCCGCGTACATGCGCCGCGCGCCCCACGCCTCGGCCCAGGCGCGCAGCACGCCCAGCAGCAGCACGCCGGACGCTGGCAACAGGGCCGCGCGCCATGGTGCGCCATCGAGCATGGCTTGCAGGGCCCAGGCCAGCAACGCCGCCTGGGGCAGCCATAACAGGGCCGCACCGCCTTGCACGAGGCTGGCGGCGCGGGGCAGGACAAAGCGGGGCAAGGACAAAGGCGAGGTCGGCATCTTATACTTCTTGAGTTTTCAGAATTTTCTGTAAATTCGATTTTTTGTATAATACTGCGAAACATGACATATATCAATTGACCCTGGCAGTCTGGCGTGAAAAAATTCAGATAATTATGAAAACTCAAAATATCCAAATGACGCCGCTGATCCTCACCTTCGTCAGCCATTTCGGCGAGATGGGCAGCCGCTGGGGCTTTAACCGCACGGTAGGGCAAGTGTACGCCTTGTTGTTTGTCGCGGAGCATCCCTTGCACGCGGATGAAATTGCGGAGCACCTGAGTTTTTCGCGCTCGAACGTCAGCATCGGCCTGAAGGAATTACAGGGCTGGGGCCTGATCCGCCAGTCGCGCATTCCCGGCGACCGGCGCGAATATTTTTCCTCGCTGGGCGACGTGTGGCAAATCTTCCGCGTCGTGGCCGCCGAGCGCCGCCGCCGCGAAGTGGCGCCCACCTTGACCGTGCTGCGCGAATCGCTGCTGGCGCCGGCCACGGAACCCGTGGATCAGTACGCGCAGGAGCGCATGCGCGAAATGTATGAACTGGTCGACCTGGCCAACACCTGGTTCGACGACTTGCAGCGCCTGTCGCCCGAATCGATGGCGCAACTGATGAAAATGGGCGCCAAGGTGCAAAAACTGCTCAACGCCAAGGATCGCCTGTTTGGCGTCAGCAACAACAGCGACTGAAGCGCGCCCTCCCCCTGCCCAAGGCGCCGCTAGCACAAGCGGCACGCCTTGTCACGCCATTTCCTGCCCGCCTGCCGGCGGTCGCTGGCACAGCCAGACATAGCCGTATGCGATATTGTCAAGCGAACCAATAGTATTATTTAAATTGTATTAATTTACATCAAGAGTAAGCTTTCATTTGCGTACTCTCTACGCACAGGAAATAGCTAAAAAGATAGGTAAAACGGGCAATGGGATGACATCCCCGGCAGGCAGGGGCGCGTCCCAATTCTAGGAGCAACTGTCTCAAGCACAAGGGGATTTTCATGAAAAGCATAAAGAGCATTGCCGTCAAGGCATCCATGCTGGCCGCGATGACCGTACTGGCAAGTGCGGCGCAAGCGGCGACCTGGGTCGATGTGGGACCGGCCAGCGGTTTCGTCATCGCCGGCAGCACCGTGACCTACTCGCCATCGCCGGCGCTGCAGGTGAAATATTATGACGATAATCTGGTACCGCAAAGCCCCTCCGACATCCAGGGCTATATCAATGGCGTCTTCGGCACCAGCCTGGGCGCCGCTGTCTCGTTTTGCGACAACCCCACCTCGGGCTGCACTGCCGGCACCACGGCAGGCTTGAGCGGCGGCGTCAATTCCTATACGAGCGCGGCCGCCTATGACTATCTGGCCATCCACTTCGGCCAGGGCGAACTGGTATTCCACTGGGCCACCCCCGTGGCTGCCGGCACCACCTTCACGGTGGCGGGCCTGCCCAAGGACCTGAGCAACTACAGGGCCTTCATCTCCGCCGTGCCGGAACCTGAAACCTATGCCATGCTGCTCGCCGGCCTGGGCATGCTGGGCTTCCTGGCACGCCGCCGCCAGGGGAAGTAAGCGTCATCGGCGGCAGTGGGCGCAGCTGCGCCCTCTGCCGCCCTCAACGCCAGTGACTTGCAGTGACTTGTTTACGCTGCGCTTGCGGCCACTGGCCTACTGTTTACACCATTTTTAGATCCCCCTCGCTATGCTCGATGGCATCACATGCCTGTCGACAAGGGAGATCTCATGCACGAACAACCATTTCAGCCGCGCGCGCGCAGCGTGATCCGCCAGCATCTGCCCGTGCGGGAACGGCTGCGCCTGGCGCGATTGGCCAAGCGAAAAATCATGTCCATGTGTTCGGCGCTGCTGTGCGCGGTACCGCTGTTGTATTTGCTGAGCGTGGTGCTGAGTGCGCAGCCCTGACATGGGCGGCAGCAGAAATGAAGAGAGGGATGGCAGCGCGGCAAGCCGCCGCGTATCTGGCCAGCGAGGACTGGTCCGCCCAGAGGGAATCGAACCCCCATTCACGGTTTAGAAGACCGTTGTCCTATCCGTTGAACGATGGGCGGAAAGGTGCAGTATTTTAGTGCATGCGGGCCAGCAATGGAATGCCCCGCAGAATAGAAAACGGGCTGTCATCTCTGACAGCCCGTTTATGACTTTGGTCGGAGTACAAGGATTCGAACCTTGGACCCCCTGGTCCCAAACCAGGTGCGCTACCGGGCTGCGCCACACTCCGAAGACAAGATAATAACGCTTCCCCACAATTTCGTCAATTGCCATAGACGAATTAGGTGGAAATAACTATCGCTTTCGCCTGGGGAGACTTGCTGACGCCACTGAGTGCAATGCCGCCCGGGGCGTTTTCAGCTGGCGACCTTGTCGGCGATGCGACGCGCCATCGACTCGGCCTTGTCCTTCTCCTTCGCTTCCACCATCACGCGGATCAGCGGCTCCGTGCCCGAGGCGCGGATCAGCACGCGGCCCGTGTCACCCAGCTCGGCCTCGACCAGCTCCTTCTCGGCCACCATGGCGGCATTCTTTTTCCAGTCGAAACCGGGCGCCACGCGCACATTGATCAGGGTTTGCGGGAACAGCACCAGCTCGGCCAGGCATTGCTGCAGGCTCAGGCCGCTACGCTTGAGCGCGGACAAGACTTGCAACGCAGAAACGATGCCGTCGCCCGTCGTGTGCTTGTCCAGGCACAGCAAGTGGCCGGAACCCTCGCCGCCCAGTATCCAGCCCTTTTCCTTCATGACTTCCAGCACGTAGCGGTCGCCCACCTTGGCGCGCGCAAAGCCGATGCCCTGCTCCTTGAAGAGCACTTCCAGCGCCATATTGGTCATCAGGGTACCCACGGCGCCGGCCACGGGGCCTGTCGCCAGGCGGTCCTTGACCATGACGTACAACAACTCGTCGCCGTTGTACAGGCGGCCCGTGGCGTCGCACATGATCAGGCGGTCGGCGTCGCCGTCGAGCGCGATGCCCAGGTCGGCGCCGTGTTCGACGACGGCGGCCGCCATGGCGGCCGTTGCCGTGGCGCCAAAGCCCGCATTGATGTTGAAGCCGTCTGGCTTGTTGCCGATGGCGATGACTTCCGCGCCCAGTTCGTGGAAGACGTGCGGCGCGATATGGTAGGCGGCGCCATGCGCGCAATCGACGACGATCTTCAGGCCGTGCAAGTCCAGTTCATTCGGGAAGCTGCTCTTGCAAAATTCGATGTAGCGGCCCTGGGCGTCGTCGAGGCGCTTGGCGCGGCCCAGCTTGTCGGACGGCACGCAATCCATGGGCTCGTCCAGCGCCGCCTCGATTTCCAGCTCCATGCTGTCAGGCAGCTTGGTGCCCTGGCCGGAAAAGAACTTGATGCCATTGTCATGGTAGGGATTGTGCGAGGCGGAAATGACCACGCCGGCCGACAGGCGCAGCGCGCGCGTCAGGTAGGCGATGGCCGGCGTCGGCATGGGGCCGGCCAGCATCACATCCACGCCGGCGGACGACAGGCCCGCTTCCAACGCCGCTTCCAGCATGTAGCCGGAAATGCGCGTGTCCTTGCCGATCAGTACGGTCGGCCGCGTCTTGCTTCCCTGCGACTTGGCCAGCACCTTGCCGGCCGCATAACCGAGGCGCATGACGAAATCAGGCGTGATCGGGGCGGCGCCCACGAGGCCGCGAATACCATCGGTACCAAAATATTTCCGGGTCATAAATTTCTCTTTTTGTTGTTTATAATGAATCTTACAGCTTCAGTGCGCCATGCGCCAGACCTTCAGGGCATCGACGGTTTCCGCTACATCATGCACACGGATAATTTCCGCGCCTTGCGCCACCGCAGCAAGTGCGCCGGCAAGGCTGCCGGCCAGGCGCTGCTCGACGGGACGGCCCGTCACGGCACCCACCATCGACTTGCGCGACAGGCCCGCCAGCACGGGCAAGCCCAGTTCGCTGCGCAGCCGGCCCGTGGCGCGCAGCAAGGCGTAGTTCTGCTCCACCGTCTTGCCGAAGCCGAAGCCGGGATCGACGCACAAACGCTCGCGGTCGATGCCGGCCGCCGTCATGGTAGCGATGCGTTCGCGCAGGAAAGCGATGACTTCGCCCACCACATCTGCGTATTGCGGCTGGTCCTGCATGGTTTGCGGCACGCTTTGCATGTGCATGATGCACAGCGCGCAATCGCTGTCCCGCACGGCCTCGATGGCGCCCGGAGCGCGAAAACCATTGATATCGTTGATCATGTCGGCGCCGGCCAGGATGGCTTCGCGCATCACTTGCGGCTTGTAGGTATCGACGGACAGGGGCTTGCCGCAGTCGCGCAAGGCGTACAGCACCGGCATGACGCGCTGCAACTCGTCCTGCAGCGGCAGCGGCGGCGCGCCGGGACGGCTCGATTCGCCGCCGATGTCGATGATGTCGGCGCCATCCTGCATCATCTGCTCGGCACGCGACAAGGCAAACTCCAGGTGCTGGTACTGGCCCGCATCGGAAAACGAATCGGGCGTGATGTTCAGGATGCCCATCACCAGCGCCTGCGTGCCCGACAGGTTGAAGCCGAAACGGCCGAATTGCAAATAGTGTCGCATGTGAAACTTTATAGTCATCAGGGAAATCTGGCACGCCAACGAAAAAGGGCAAGGATCGCTCCTTACCCTTTCCTACAGCACGCCACCGTTCAGGGGGCGGCCGCTATCAGGCCGGCGCCGTCGCGTTCGGCGAGATGCCGCCCGAACCGCTGTCGCCCGCATTGCGGCGCGGCGGAATGACTTTCGGCGGACGCGGCTCCAGGCCGGCCATGATGTCATTGATTTGCTCTGCATCAATGGTTTCCCATTCCAGCAAGGCCTTGGTCATGACTTCGACCTTGTCGCGGTTCTCTTCAAGCAACTTGCGCGACAGCGCGTATTGCTTGTCGAGGATGCTGCGGATTTCCGCATCGACCTTTTGCTGGGTCGCTTCCGAGATGGTCTTCGTGGCGCCACCGAAGAAACCTTCGTTTTCGCTGTCTTCGTAGACCATCACGCCCATGCTGTCGGACATGCCGAAGCGGGTCACCATGGAGCGGGCCAGCTTGGTGGCGCGCGAGAAGTCGTTCGATGCACCGGTGGACATTTGCCCCACGAAAATCTCTTCGGCGATGCGGCCACCGAACAGGATGGAAATTTCTTCCAGCATCTTGTCCTTGTAGGCGGACAGATTGTCGTGTTCCGGCAGCTGCCAGGTCAGGCCCAGGGCCCAGCCGCGCGGCATGATCGTCACTTTGTGCACGGGATCGGCTTTCGGCAGCAGCTTGGCGACGACGGCGTGACCGGACTCATGGTATGCCGTATTGCGGCGCTCTTCCTCGCGGATGATCATCGATTTACGCTCGGGACCCATGTAGATCTTGTCTTTCGCGTCTTCGAAGTCGATCATTTCCACCAGGCGCTTGCTGCGGCGGGCCGCAAACAGGGCTGCCTCGTTGACCAGGTTGGCCAGGTCCGCACCCGAGAAGCCGGGGGTGCCGCGGGCCAGGATATCGGCTTTCACGTCGGTACCGATAGGCACTTTACGCATGTGCACGTTCAAGATCTGTTCGCGGCCGCGGATGTCGGGCAAGCCGACGGATACCTGGCGGTCGAAACGGCCCGGACGCAGCAAGGCTTTGTCGAGCACGTCGGCGCGGTTGGTGGCGGCCACGACGATCACGCCGGAGTTCGCTTCAAAGCCGTCCATCTCGACCAGCAACTGGTTCAAGGTCTGTTCGCGCTCGTCATTGCCGCCGCCCATGCCGGCGCCGCGGTGGCGGCCGACAGCGTCGATCTCGTCGATGAAGATGATGCACGGCGAGTGCTTTTTGGCGTTTTCGAACATGTCGCGCACGCGGGAGGCGCCCACGCCGACGAACATTTCCACGAAGTCGGAACCGGAAATCGAGAAGAACGGCACCTTGGCTTCGCCGGCGATGGCGCGCGCCAGCAGGGTTTTACCGGTGCCCGGAGGACCGACCATCAGCACGCCGCGGGGAATGCGGCCGCCCAGTTTCTGGAATTTGCTCGGGTCCTTGAGGAAGTCGACCACTTCGTTGACTTCTTCCTTCGCTTCGTCGCAACCGGCGACGTCGGCGAAGGTGACGGTGTTGCTGGCTTCATCCATCATGCGCGCCTTCGACTTGCCGAACGAGAATGCACCGCCCTTGCCGCCGCCTTGCATCTGACGCATGAAGAAGACCCAGACGCCGATCAACAGCAGCATGGGGAACCAGGAAACAAAAATAGTTTGCAGGAAAGACGCTTCCTCGGGCGGACGCACATCGAAATGCACGCCATTGTCGCGCAGGTCGCCGATCAGGCCCTTGTCGAGGGTGGTGGCGGTGGTACGCACCTTGCTGTCGTCCATCAATTTGGCGGTGATCGTCGAACCTTCGATGACGACATCCTTGACACGCTTGGCTTTGACTTCATCCAGCAAGTCGGAATAAGCGATGGCCTTGCTGCCGCCTGTGGAGCCATGACTTTCGAATTGCTTGAACAGCATGAACAACAGCAGCAATACGACTACCCAGATGGCAGATTTGGAAAACATGTTATTCACGAAGACTCCTTGGATGCAGTGCGCATCTCTTTACCTATAGCTAGAAACACGATTTTACTCGCAATAAGCGGGCCGTGCCAAAGCCCGCCGATCCGTGCGCGCGAAAAAAGTCGCGTTCACGCAAAAAAATGCAGTATAAACAATTTAGGCTTTTATACCATCAGACGCTACTGCACTTCTCGTTCCCATGTGCGGATTCCCGCTCAAATATCAAGAGTGGAATCATCTACTTCCACGGCATTTTTCAACGGATTCTTGATCCCACGTCCCATCAGGAAGATTTCCGACGATTTATCGCGGCTGGCCTTCGGTTTTTTCTGCACCACGACCTTGAATTCGGCGCGGAATTTCTCCACGATCTGGCTGAAACCCATGTCTTTAAAGCATTTCACCAGCAATACGCCCGATGGTTTCAAATGCAATTGCGAAAATTCGATGGCCAGGTCGATCAGATGCTCCATGCGCGCGGCGTCCGCCGTGGCGATGCCCGACAGGTTGGGCGCCATGTCCGACAGGACCAGGTCGACTTTGCGCCCTTGCAACACCACTTCCAGCTGGCG
Source organism: Janthinobacterium sp. TND4EL3 (assembly GCF_900156175.1). Classification (GTDB taxonomy): domain Bacteria; phylum Pseudomonadota; class Gammaproteobacteria; order Burkholderiales; family Burkholderiaceae_D; genus Janthinobacterium. The sequence continues at coordinate 163,082 of NZ_FTMV01000013.1, read as the reverse complement.
CAGCACGCGCGCTTCGCGGAAGTCGCCCTGGATGAAGTGGAAATCGGCGATCGGCTCCATTTCCAGCATGTCCAGGCCAATCAGGGTACCATTGACCCCGCCGCCGTCCTTGCCGGCCAGCTTGCGCCGCGTGTACTGGGCCCAGCTGCCAGGAGTGCAGCCCAGGTCGACAATCACCTGGCCAGGTTTGATCAGTTTTTCGTCTTCATCGATTTCTTTGAGCTTGTATGCTGCCCGGGCGCGGTAGCCCTCTTTTTGCGCCAACTTCACATAAGGATCATTTATGTGGTCGTGCAACCAGTTTTTGTTTAATTTCTTCTTTGCCATTCGCGTAGAATACTGCTTTTAAGGGAATTACTAAATATTATTATGCTAAAACTTACACCCGTAGAGCGCAGCGCACTGCGCGCCGAAGCACACGCGCTGAAGCCTATCGTCATCATTGGCGAAGCGGGCTTGACACCTGCTGTCCTCAAAGAGATCGACCTTGGCCTGGATTCGCACGGCCTGATTAAAGTCCGCGTGTTCGGCGACGACCGCGAAGCCCGCGTCGGAATGTACGATACGATTTGCGGCAATCTCGGCGCCGCCCCGGTACAACATATAGGCAAACTGCTGGTAATCTACCGTCCGAAAAAAGAAGTGGTTAAGGAGAAGGTCAGCGCCGGCAAAGGCATGCGCGAAGTGACCATCGTCAAGGCCAGCGCCAGCGGCACCAAGCGCCCCAGCGTGACGAAAGTCATGATCAAGGGCAATGAGCGCGTTACCGAAGGCGGTTCCATCAAGCGTGCCAAGCCACGTCAGAAGAGCGCCAAGAAAAGCGCACTGGGCAGCAAGTAAGCCTGTTCACCCGGCCACCGCAAGGCGGCCGGGCTTGAAACAAGAAGCGGAGCACGGGATATCCCCTGCTCCGCTTTTTTCATGCGATTTCTTTACTTACATCAAGTTACTGTTGTTTCCAGATCAATACGCCCGCCAGCAGGCTCTGCACGGCAAAGATCATGGTCGACACGCCATGCAGCATGCCGAAGCGGCTGCGCATGGCCTCGTCCATGATGCCGGAGGAACCCTGCGCTTGCGCCTTGAGTTCGGCCATCAGCGGCGTGATGCCGAAATGGCTGAGCAGCGCGCACACGAGCATGGACAGCACCAGCGCCCCCAGGAGGCGGCGGCGCTTGAGTTCCAGCGCGCCGGGCGCCCATTGCAGCAAGGCCAGCAGAATCAGCGCACAGGCGATGGACAGCCAGGCCTCGGCGCGGAACATGCTGCCGGCAATATTGCCTGCCAACACGCGATCGCCCAGGGTGCCGAACAGCGTGGGCGCCACGATGAAGCCGATGGTCCACAGGCTGCCCGCCCACAGGGTGGCGACGAGGATGCGCAGGCGCGTCAGCATCAGATGTACAGTACTTCCAGGATTTCGTATTCGCGCGGGCCGGACGGCGCCTGCACTTCCACCACGTCGCCGGCGTACTTGCCGATCAGCGCGCGGGCGATTGGCGAGGTCACGGACACCTTGTTCATTTTCAGGTCGGCTTCATCGAGACCGACGATCTGGTACGTCACTTTCTGGCCCGATTCCAGGTCTTCCAGGTTCACGGTCGAGGCAAACACCACGCGGCCTTCCGCGTCCAGCGCGGTCGGGTCGATGATTTGCGCTGCGCCCAGCTTGCCTTCGAGTTCGGCGATGCGGCCTTCGACGAAAGCCTGGCGTTCCTTGGCGGCATCGTACTCGGCGTTTTCCGACAAATCTCCGTGCGAACGCGCTTCGGCGATCGCATCGATGACGATGCGGCGTTCCTTGGTCTTCAAATGATGCAGCTCTTCCTTCAGGAGTTCTGCGCCGTATTTGGTCAATGGGACTGAGGTCATGTTATCTCTACTATCTGCTAGTTATCGGCGCCGTTGCCGTGTTTTGTCACGCTGAACGGACTTACCAAGTGAAAACCACAGAGGCCGCGCGCTGCTCTGCACGGAACTCTGTGGTTGATAAGCATGCAGTGTACCGCCTAACGGCGGCCACTGCAAATCACACGCGGACTATCAGGCTTGCTGCAGGGTCTTGTGCAGGCCTTGCAGATCGTAGACGCGCAACTCATCCAGATGGCGGATGCCTTCGACGGCCGCTTCCGCGCCGGCGATGGTCGTGTAGGTCGTCACGCGCGACGCCAGGGCCGACGTGCGGATGGCCCGCGAATCGACGATGGCGCTGCGTTTTTCTTCCACGGTGTTGATCACCAGCACGATTTCATGGTTCTTGATCATGTCGACGATGTGCGGACGGCCTTCGATCACCTTGTTCACTGGCGTGACGGCGATGCCGGCAGCCGCGATCACGGCGGCCGTGCCCTTGGTGGCGACCACGGTGAAACCGGACTCGACCAGGTCGCGCGCCACTTGCACGGCGCGCGGCTTGTCCGACGCTTTCACGCTGATGAAGACCTTGCCCGATTTTGGCAGGTTCACGCCGGCGCCCAGTTGCGATTTCACAAACGCTTCGCCGAACGTCAGGCCCACGCCCATGACTTCGCCCGTCGATTTCATTTCAGGGCCGAGGATGGTGTCCACGCCCGGGAACTTGACGAACGGGAACACGGCTTCCTTGACGCTGAAATATGGCGGCACGACTTCCTGCGTGATGCCTTGCGACGCCAGCGACTGGCCGACCATGCAGCGCGCGGCGATCTTCGCCAGTTGCAGGCCGGTGGCTTTCGACACGAAAGGCACGGTGCGCGAGGCGCGTGGATTGACTTCCAGCACGAAGACGACGTCTTTCAGCTGGCCGTCGATCTCCTGTTTCTGGATCGCGAACTGCACGTTCATCAGGCCGACCACGTTCAGACCCTTGGCCATCAGCGCCGTCTGGCGTTTCAGTTCTTCAATGGTTTCCGCTGCCAGCGAGTATGGCGGCAAGGAGCAAGCCGAGTCGCCCGAGTGCACGCCAGCCTGTTCGATGTGTTCCATCACGCCGCCGATGAACGTCGTTTCACCGTCGGAGATGCAATCGACGTCGCACTCGATGGCGTCGTTCAGGAAGCGGTCCAGCAATACCGGCGAATCGTGCGAGACCTTGACGGCTTCGCGCATGTAGCGCTCGAGGTCGCGTTGCTCATGGACGATTTCCATGGCGCGCCCGCCCAGCACGTACGATGGACGCACCACCAGCGGGTAGCCGATCTCCTGCGCCAGCGCCAGGGCGTCGGCTTCCGTGCGCGCCGTGCGGTTAGGCGGCTGGCGCAGTTCCAGCTTGTGCAGCATCTGCTGGAAACGCTCGCGGTCTTCGGCCGCGTCGATCATGTCGGGCGAGGTGCCGATGATGGGCACGCCATTCGCTTCCAGGTCCAGCGCCAGTTTCAGCGGGGTCTGGCCGCCGTACTGCACGATCACGCCGACCGGTTTTTCGATGGCGACGATTTCCAGCACGTCTTCCAGGGTCAGGGATTCGAAGTACAGGCGGTCCGACGTATCGTAATCGGTGGAAACCGTTTCCGGGTTGCAATTGACCATGATGGTCTCGTAGCCGTCTTCGCGCATGGCGAGGGCAGCGTGGACGCAGCAATAGTCAAACTCGATGCCCTGGCCGATACGGTTCGGGCCACCGCCCAGCACCATGATCTTTTTCTTGTCGGTCGGATTCGACTCGCACTCTTCGTCGTACGTGGAATACATGTACGCCGTGTCGGTCGAGAACTCGGCCGCGCAGGTGTCGACGCGCTTGTAGACGGGACGGATGCCCAGCGCATGGCGCTGCTGGCGCACGGCCGTGTCGGTCGTCTGCAGCAAAAAGCCCAGGCGGCGGTCCGAGAAGCCCTTCTGTTTCAACTTGTACAGGGTATTCTTGTCCAGGTTTTCCAGCTTCTGCGTGTCCAGCCACAGTTCCAGGTCGACGATTTCCTTGATCTGGATCAGGAACCATGGGTCGATCTTGGTGAGCTGGTGCACTTCTTCCAAAGTGAAACCCTGGGCAAACGCGTCGCCCACGTACCAGATGCGCTCGGGACCGGGCTCGCCCAGTTCCTCTTCGATCTTTTCGCGGTCCTTGGTCTTTTCGTTCATGCCGTCCACGCCCACTTCCAGGCCGCGCAAGGCTTTCTGGAACGATTCCTGGAAGGTACGGCCGATGGCCATCACTTCGCCGACGGATTTCATCTGCGTCGTCAGGTGGTCGTCGGCGGTCGGGAATTTCTCGAACGTGAAACGGGGGATCTTCGTGACGACGTAATCGATCGACGGTTCGAACGATGCCGGCGTGGCGCCGCCCGTGATTTCATTGCGCAGCTCGTCAAGGGTGAAACCGACGGCCAGCTTGGCGGCGATCTTGGCGATCGGGAAACCCGTCGCTTTCGATGCCAGCGCCGACGAACGCGACACGCGCGGGTTCATCTCGATGACGATCATGCGGCCATCGACGGGGTTGATCGAGAATTGCACGTTCGAACCACCCGTGTCGACGCCGATCTCGCGCAGCACTGCCAGCGAAGCATTGCGCATGATCTGGTATTCCTTGTCCGTCAGCGTTTGTGCCGGCGCCACCGTGATGGAGTCGCCCGTGTGCACGCCCATCGGGTCGAGGTTTTCGATCGAGCAGATGATGATGCAGTTGTCCGCCTTGTCGCGCACCACTTCCATCTCGTACTCTTTCCAGCCCAGCAACGATTCTTCGATCAGCAGTTCTTTCGTCGGCGATGCTTCCAGGCCGCGCTTGCAGATGGTTTCGAATTCTTCTTCGTTGTAGGCGATGCCGCCGCCGGAGCCGCCCATGGTGAACGATGGACGGATGATGGTGGGGAAGCCCAGGGTGCGCTGCACGGCCCACGATTCTTCCATCGAGTGCGCCACGCCCGAGCGTGCCGAACCGAGGCCGATCTTGGTCATCGCGTCCTTGAACTTGGCACGGTCTTCCGCCTTGTCGATGGCTTCCGGCGACGCGCCGATCAGCTCGACGTTGTATTTCGCCAGCACGCCATTGTTGAACAGGTCCAGCGCGCAGTTCAGCGCCGTCTGGCCGCCCATCGTCGGCAGGATGGCGTCAGGACGCTCCTTGGCGATGATGCGTTCAACGACCGACCAGGTGATCGGTTCGATATAGGTGACGTCGGCCATTTCCGGGTCTGTCATGATGGTCGCAGGATTGCTGTTGACCAGGATGACTTTATAGCCCTCTTCGCGCAGGGCCTTGCACGCTTGCGCGCCGGAATAATCGAATTCGCAGGCCTGGCCGATCACGATCGGGCCAGCGCCAATAATCAGAATACTTTTGATATCTAAACGTTTAGGCATTTTTCTTTTTCTCCTCCGCAGCCATCAAGTTGATGAAGCGGTCAAACAGGTAAGCAACATCCATCGGGCCCGGCGACGCTTCAGGGTGGCCCTGGAAGCAGAAGGCCGGCTTGTCCGTGCGGGCAAAGCCCTGCAGGGAGCCGTCGAACAGCGATTCATGGGTCACGCGGCAATTCGCGGGCAGAGTTGCCGCGTCGACTGCGAAACCGTGGTTTTGCGAGGTAATCAAGACCTGTTTCGTTTCCAGGTCCTGCACCGGGTGGTTGGCGCCGTGGTGGCCGAACTTCATCTTCAGCGTCTTCGCGCCGGAAGCGATCGCCATGATCTGGTGGCCGAGGCAGATGCCGAAGGTCGGGATGCCCTTCTCGATCAGCTCCTTGGTCGCCGCGATGGCGTAGTCGCACGGTTCCGGGTCGCCGGGACCGTTCGACAGGAAGATGCCGTCCGGATTCAATGCCAGGGCGTCGGCCGCCGTCGCCTGCGCCGGCAGCACGGTGACCTTGCAGCCGCGCGCCGTCAGCATGCGCAGGATATTGCGCTTGACGCCATAGTCGAAGGCGACCACGTGGTATTTCGCGTCCGCGTCAGCCAGCTGGCCGTAGCCTTCGCCCAAGGTCCATTCCGTTTCGCGGTACTCGTAGGCAGCCTTGCTTGATACCACCTTGGCCAGGTCCATGCCGGCCAGGCCGGGGAAGGAGCGCGCCAGTTCCAGCGCTTGCGCGGCGGACGGTTCGTTGCCTTGCGTGCCGACGAGGATGGCGCCGCCCTGCGCACCTTTTTCACGCAGGATGCGCGTGAGCTTGCGTGTATCGATGCCGGCGATGGCGACGATATTTTCAGCTTTCAGGTAATCGGACAGGGAGAGAGTGGAACGGAAATTGGATGCCAGCAATGGCAGATCGCGGATGATGAGGCCAGCGGCGTGAACCTTGGAAGATTCGACGTCTTCCGGATTGACGCCCGTATTGCCGATATGGGGATAGGTCAGGGTGACCATCTGGCGGCAATAGCTTGGGTCGGTAAGGATTTCCTGATACCCGGTCATCGAGGTGTTGAAAACAACCTCGCCCGTGGTATGACCGGCGGCACCGATCGAAAAACCTTTAAAGATCGTTCCATCAGCAAGCGCTAATATGGCTGGAACGGCAGGGCCAGAAAAAAATGGCGGCAAGGGCAACTCCTGATAAAGTTACCGTAGCTGCGCCACGTCAGACCGACCGCCTAGTTACCCGAGCCAGATGCACTCAGGGTGTTTCAACGGTCATTTTGAATGAGGGGATGGGTAGTCGCTACGGTATATGTGTGATTGGCTAAACCTTTGAATTATAACCAAAAGGAAGCTTTTCCACAAGGAAGAAAATTCAGAAAGCCCGGCATTTTTTTGCGCAGCAACATAAAACCGGCGCCCCATGAAAAAAGCCGCCCGGCTTGCGCGGAGCGGCTGGTTCTGCAAATGTGGCTACTACTTAGGCCGTCAACGCGGCGATGCCCGCTTTGGCGATTTGCGCATCTTCCGCCGACTTGACGCCCGAGACGCCGACGGCGCCCACGTAGTGGCCGTCGTACACGATGGGCACGCCGCCTTCGAGCAAGCCGTCGATTTCCGGCGCACTCAGGAACGACACGCGGCCGCCGTTGATCATCTCTTCATAGATGCGCGATTCGCGGCGGCCCAGTGCGGCCGTCTTGGCTTTCGATGGAGCGATGTGCGACGAGATCGGCGCCACGCCGTCCATGCGCTGCAGCCATACCAGGTGGCCGCCGTCGTCGACGATGGCGATCGTGACCGCCCAGTTATTCTTGACCGCTTCCGCTTCGGCGGCGGCAGCGATTTTCTTTACGTCATCCAGGGTCAAAACCGGTTTCGATTGCATGGTGCATCCTTGTTATGTTGAAACAAAATTGTATACGAAATGCGCAGCGGCGCTAGCGCTTACTGCTCGCGTTTGGCTTTCAGCTTTTGCTTGAGCTGCGCCATGACGGCAAAGGTCGCCTGCTCGCCCGCCAGGATGGCCTGGTTGCGGCTGTTGAAATCGTTGCCCTTCATGGTGCCCAGGCTGGGCTGAATCACCACGTCCGCATCCTTGAGTTCGAACTGGTTGATGCGCTGGCCCATGATGGCGAAGGTCTGCATGATGACTTCCATCGAGCTGATGGCTTTTTGCGTATCCGTTTGCGACGAGATATTCACGGCAATGATGAAGTCAGCGCCCATGTCGCGCGCAAAGCGCACGGGCACGGGAGCGACGAGTCCGCCGTCGACATAGGTGTGGCCGGCGATCGTCACGGGCTGGAACACGCCCGGCACGGCCGACGAGGCGCGCACGGCCATGCCGGTGTTGCCGCGCTGGAACAGGATCGGCTGGCCATTTTTCAAATCGGTCGCCACCACGCCGAATGGAATCTTGAGTTTTTCCAGCGGTACGCCGCCGACCGCCTTGTTGACATAGCTTTGCAGCGCCTCGCCCTTGAGCACGCCGGACGACTTGCCGAACAGGGGCAAGGCCCAGTCGGAAATGGCCGCCTCGTCCATGTCAAATGCCATCTTTTGCAGGGCGAAGCCCGAGTTACCCGCCGCGTACAGGGCGCCCACGACGCTGCCGGCGCTGGTCCCGGTGACGATGTCGGCGTGAATGCCCTGCGATTCGAGCGCCTTGATCACGCCGATGTGCGCGAAGCCGCGCGCCGCGCCGCCGCCCAGGGCCAGGCCGATCTTGATCTTGCGGGGAGCGACGACGGGTTCGGGCGGCGTCAATACTTGTACGGGTTTCGGGGCGGTGGTATCGCAGCCGGCCAGCACGAAGGCGGCCAGGGCAAGCAGGGTCAGGCGTTTAGGGAACATGGTGGAGAGGGGAAACCGCGCGCGGCAGTGGCAACTAAGGAGAGCCGATTGTAGCGCAAGCGAGGCCGGCCGCACTGAAGGCGGCCTTAAATGTTTATTGTGACAAGGTTCGTGCGCGCCACGCCGGCTGCTAGACTGGCGCCTGTTTCCATACTCGCCATCCCACATGCCAGACCCATTGCAATTTGCCGACAGCCGCGCCCTGGGCGAACCATTTGCGCAACAGTTATCGCAGCAGCCGCCCGACGGCGCCCTCGCCTGGCTGGGCGCCATCCTCGCCACGCAGGCGCCAGCGCTGCGCTCGTCGAACGCCACCCTGCTGGCCTACACGGGCAATCCGGCCGCCATCGCCTGGCTGGAGACCAATGTCGGCTCGCCCGTGGCGGGGCAATGGGGCGTGGCGGCGGCCCTGCTGGGCACGCCCTGGCCGCAAATCGCTGACTGGCTGCAACGCGGCGGCGCACACCGGCTGATGGCGCTCGATGCCTTGCTCGCGTACCGCAAGCCGGCCGTCAACATGTCGCCGCTGGAACAGATCGCCGCCCCCGTGCTGCCGCAGGCGCCCGCGCGCGCCGAACTCGACGCGGCGCTGGCCGCCTGCCTGGCGGCATCTTCCACGCCGCGCATCCAGGCGGCCATCGCCTCGATCAACAAGCACGTGGACGAGATCCTGCGCGGCGGCCCACGCGGCGTGGCCGTGGCCGACTTGCCGCGCCTGTACCTGGACCCGGCACCGCTCCAGGATGCATCCGCCATCCTGGAACAACATGAGGCAGTGGTCGGCGGCATGCGGCAAAACCTGCAGAACCTGCTCAAGGGCATACTGTGAATCGACCGGCCCTGGTGATGATCGACTTGAGCGAGATCAATACGCCGCGCCAGCTGCACGCGGCGCTGGCGGCCGCGCTGGGCTTCCCCTCCTTCTACGGCTTGAACTGGGATGCATTCCACGATGCCATCACGGGCCTGGTAGACATGCCGCAACAGCTGGAGCTGCGCGGCTGGCCAGCCTTCGCGGCACGCCTGCCCCACGATGCGGCCACCTTGCAGCGCATCCTGGCGCGCATGGCGCAGGACATGCCGGCCCAGGCGGCGCAAGTGCAGTACGTGTGACACAGGGCGGCGCCAGGAAACGCTTGACAGCCGCGCCCCACTTCCCTTACATTGGATGCATGTCCTCCTTCAAACATTCCTCCCCTTCCCTGCTGTCGCTATCGCGACTACTACTAGCACGCGCATAAGTTTGCCGCATTGCTTCGCCTGGCCACACGCCGGCGTGTTTCAAAAACCCTGGAAGGTTTGATGATGTTTGCACCATCCCCATACGTACACGTAATCCCCGCTGCGACCGCCCCTGCCGGCATCGCGGCCGCACTGCTACCGCTACCGATCGCTTGCCTGGCCTAGTGTTGCGTGGCCGCCCGGCAAGCTTGCGCCACAACCATTGATTTCCCCCTATCTTCAGGAGTACCCGATCATGATGTTGCAAAACCCAGCTTCCAAATACCGCGCCTTTCCTCCAATTAAATTGACCGACCGTCAATGGCCGAACCAGATCATCAGCAAGCCGCCCATCTGGATGAGCACCGACTTGCGCGACGGCAACCAGTCCTTGATCGAGCCGATGAGCGCGGAAAAGAAGCTGCGGTTCTTCGAGATGCTGATCGCCATCGGCCTGAAGGAAATCGAAGTGGGCTTCCCATCGGCATCGCAGACGGATTTCGACTTCGTGCGCAAGCTCGTCGATGAAGGCCGCATCCCGGACGACGTCACCATCATCGTGCTGACACAGTCGCGCGAAGAATTGATCCGCCGCACAGTGGAGTCCGTCGTCGGCGCCAAGCGCGCCATCGTCCACCTGTACAACTCCGTGGCGCCCGTGTTCCGCAAGGTCGTGTTCGGCATGTCGCGCGAAGAAATCACGCAGATCGCCACCACCGGCACCACCCTGGTCAAACAGCTGGTGGCCCAGCATCCGGAAACGGAATGGGGTTTTGAATACACGCCGGAATCGTTCTCGACGACGGAACTCGATTTCTCCAAGCACATCTGCGACGCCGTCAGCGCCATCTGGAAGCCGACGCCCGCCAACAAGATGATCATCAACCTGCCCTCGACCGTCGAATGCAGCACGCCCAATGTGTATGCGGACCAGATCGAATGGATGTCGCGCAAGCTGGCGCGCCGCGATTCCATCATCATCAGCGTGCACCCGCATAACGACCGCGGCACGGCCGTCGCCTCGGCCGAGCTGGCCGTGATGGCGGGCGCCGACCGCGTGGAAGGTTGCTTGTTCGGCAATGGCGAGCGCACGGGCAACGTCGACCTGGTCACGTTGGCGATGAACTTGTACACGCAGGGCGTGCATCCGGGCCTGGATTTCTCCGACATCGACACCGTGCGCAAGTGCGTGGAAGAGTGCAACCAGCTGCCCGTCCACCCGCGCCACCCGTATGCGGGCGACCTGGTGTTCACGGCCTTCTCCGGCTCGCACCAGGATGCCATCAAGAAAGGTTTTGCCAAACAGCAACCGGACAGCATCTGGGAAGTGCCCTACCTGCCGATCGACCCGGCCGACCTGGGCCGCAGCTATGACGCCGTGATCCGCGTCAACAGCCAGTCCGGCAAGGGCGGCATGGCATATCTGCTGGAACAGGAATACGGCCTGGTCTTGCCGCGCCGCCTGCAGATCGAATTCTCGCGCGCCGTGCAAGCCGTGGCCGACGCCACGGGCCGCGAAATCGCCGCGCAGGATATCCATGCAATCTTCCAGAAGGAATACCTGGAGCAGACGGCGCCGTACGCCTACGCGTCGCACCGCATGGTGGAAGACACGAGCAGCGACGAGTCCGTGCAGATCGATATCAGCCTGTCGCACCGCCAGACGCCGCTGGCCCTGCAAGGCGGCGGCAACGGCCCCATCGACGCTTTCGTCAATGCGCTCGGTCTCGACATCAAGCTGATGGACTACCATGAGCACTCGATCAGCTCCGGCGCCAACGCGCAAGCGGCGTGCTACGTCGAATTGCGCCTCGACAACGGTCCGACCCTGTTCGGCGCCGCCATCGACAGCAATATCGTCACCGCCTCGTTCAAGGCCGTGCTGTCGGCCGTGAACCGCCGCATCAAGCAGACGGAAGCCGAAAAAACAACAGCGGCCGATGTGGCCGCCAGCGCTGCCTAAGGATAAATCTCCCTCTCGCACAGGGAAAAAAAGCGGTACGGCTTGATCTCCGTGCCGCTTTTTCATTTCCGTAGAGCAATTGTTGCTGCAAAAGAAGTATCACTCGCCGTATAATCGACTCATAATAAGACCACCGGGGACAGGATTTTAGCTACCGAGGGAATGAGTATGAAATTGACGGACATGAAGATAGGCGCGCGCCTGGGGGCGGGTTTTGGCGTGGTGCTGCTGCTGATGGCGGTGCTGGTGGGCACGGGCCTGTTCCGGCTGGACAAGATCGGCGCGCTCAGCGACGCCATCATCGAACACGACTGGGCCAAGGCGGACGCCATCGCCACCATCCGCAGCACCACGCGCTCGAATGCGGCGCTCGTGCTGGAACTGTTCATCCACGAAGATCCGGCCCGCGCCAGCGCCATCCACGGGGAAATCGACGCCAACAAGGCCACCATCACCAAGGCGCTGGCCATCCTCGACCGCCTGATCATCTTGCCTGAAGGCAAGGAGCTGCTGGCCACCCTGAAACAGCAGCGCAAGGCCTATGTCGTCTCGTTCAGCCAGGCAGACAAGCTGCTGGTGGCCGGCCAGCGCGCGGAAGCGGCCAGGCACGTGCGTGACGACACCCTGCCCGCCCTGAATCAGCTGCAAACAACGGTCAACCGCCTGAATGAACTGCAGCGCCAGGTGGTCGTGCATGGCGGCCAGCAAATCCACGAGAATATCTCCACGGCAAGTGTGCTGATGGCCAGCCTGGGCACGGCCGCCCTGCTGCTGGGCATACTCTTTGCGTGGCGGGTGACGCGCTCGATCACCACGCCCGTCGCCTATGCGCTTGGCGTGGCCCAGGCCGTGGCGGCAGGCGACTTGAGCAGCAAGATCGTGGCCGAGGGCAACGATGAAATGGCCCAGCTGTTGCGCGCGCTGCATGACATGAACCGCAACCTGGCCAGCCTCGTGGGCCAGGTACGGGGCGGCACGGGCACGATCGCCGTGGCGTCGAGCCAGATCGCCAGCGGCAATGCCGACCTGTCGGCCCGCACGGAAGCGCAGGCCAGCGCGCTGGAAGAAACGGCTTCGTCGATGATCGAGCTGACCGGCACCGTGCGCAGCAACAGCGACAATGCGCGCCAGGCCGACAGCCTGGCCCGCTCGGCGTCCGCCATCGCCCAGCGCGGCGGCACGGCCATGGCCCAGGTGGTCGACACCATGGACGCCATCAACGCTTCCTCGCGCAAGATCGTCGACATCATCGCCGTCATCGACGGCATCGCCTTCCAGACCAATATCCTGGCCCTGAACGCGGCCGTGGAAGCGGCCCGCGCCGGTGAGCAGGGACGCGGCTTTGCCGTCGTGGCGTCGGAAGTGCGCAACCTGGCGCAACGCTCGGCGGCAGCGGCGAAGGAAATCAAGGAATTGATCGCCGACTCCGTCAACCGGGTCGGCCAGGGCGCGCAGCTGGTCAGCCAGGCCGGCAGCACGATGGAGGAAGTGGTGAGCAGCGTGGGCCGGGTCAGCGCCATCGTCGGCGAAATCAGCGTCGCCAACCACGAGCAAAGCGAAGGCATCGAGCAGATCAACGCGGCCATCATGCAGATGGACCAGACGACGCAGCAGAACGCGGCCCTGGTCGAGCAGGCGGCCGCCGCCGCCGCGGCCATGCATGAACAGGCGGGCGAACTGGAAGCGCTGGTCAGCCAGTTCAAGCTGGAGCAACACGCGGGCGGCACGGCGCCAGCCCGCCCTGCCCCATCCGTCCCGCGCTTGAACTAGGCTGCTTACTCCACCTGGCGCGCCAGGCGGATGCCGGAAAATTGCCAGCGCGCACCAGCCGGGAAGAAATTGCGGTAACTGGCGCGCGCATGGCCGGCCGGCGTGGCGCATGACGAGCCGCGCAGCACGTACTGGTTCAGCATGAACTTGCCGTTGTATTCACCGAGCGCACCGGGCGCCGTGCGGTAGCCGGGATATGGCGCATAGCTGCTGCTGGTCCATTGCCAGCAGTGGCCGAACATTTGCCGCAAGCCTGCTCCCGGCGTGCCGGCCGCCGGATGCAGGCGGCCCACCTCCACCTCCACGCCCTGCGCGGCCAGCTCCCACTCCCCTTCCGTCGGCAGGCGCGCGCCGGCCCAGTGCGCATATGCGTCCGCCTCGAACAGCGACAGATGCGTGGCCGGCAAGGCCGGATCGAGCGGCTGCAAGCCGGACAAGGTAAATTCCTGCCAGTGCCCCGCGTCATCCACCTGCCAGTACAGCGGACATTGCAGCTGCTGGCTGCGCACCCAGTCCCAGCCTTCGGCCAGCCACAGATGGGCAGTGCGGTAGCCGCCCGCCTCGATAAAGGCGAGAAATTCGCCATTCGTCACGAGGGCAGTGGCCAGTTCGAACGGCGCCACGTATTGCGGATGACGGGGCAATTCGTTGTCGAAGCAAAAACCGTCGCCCGCATGGCCGATCTGCGCCAGGCCGCCGTCGAAGGCGAGCCAGGCCGTGGGTAGCGCGAGTTGTTGCGCTGGTGCAAACGTGCCTTCCCAATACGCTGGAAACAGCGCGCTCTGCGCCAGCAAGTGTTTAACGTCGGTCAACAACAATTCCTGGTGCTGCTGCTCGTGTTCCAGGCCCAGCGCCAGCAGCATGGTCAGCCGCTCGCGCGCCTCGCGGGCCAGTTCTCCCGCCAGCAGCCGGGCGATGCGCGCATCGACATTGGCCCGGTAGGCGCGCACCTGTGCCATGCCGGGGCGCGTCAGCAAGCCCCGCTGGGCGCGCGGGTGCTTTTCGCCCACGCCGTTGTAATACGAATTGAACAGGACGCGAAAGGCCGGGTGGAACGGTGCGAACCCCTCTTCCATGCTTTCCAGGATAAACGTTTCGAAAAACCAGGTGGTATGCGCGAGGTGCCATTTCACGGGGCTGGCGTCCGGCATCGACTGGGCACCGCAATCTTCGTCGGACAGCGGTGCGGCCAGCCGCAGCGAGTGCTGGCGCACGGTATGGTAATGATCGATCAGCATGGTCGTTTCTTAGTCCCGGATGACGCGCGCGTAGATGACGGCAAACCACTGCTGCGCATCCGTCCAGACTTGCACGGTAGAAAACCCTGCCTGCTCCAGCAAGCCGACGAAACCGGCACGCGTGTATTTATGGCTGTCTTCCGTATGGATGCGTTCGCCTTTCGCAAAGCGGCGCTGGCCACCTTTCCAATGAACAACTTGCTCGCTGCGCGCTTCCAGGTGCATTTCCACGCGGTTCTCGTCGGCATTGAAAAAGCCGTGGTGCCGCCATGCGCGCACGTCGAAGTCCGCGCCGATCAGGCCGTTCACGTGGCGCAGCATGTTCAGGTTGAAGGCGGCCGTGACGCCGAGCGCGTCGTCGTAGGCGGCGTCGAGGATGGCATCATCCTTGATCAGGTCGACGCCGATCAGCAGGCCGCCGTCGCCGTCCGCGCTGGCGCGCAGGCGGCGCAGGAAGGCGATTGCTTGCTCAGGTGCAAAATTGCCGATGGACGAACCGGGATAGAAGAACAGGCGCCGCGCCGCGCGCACGCTGTCGGGCAGATCCAGGCGGCTGGAAAAATCCAGGCCCAGGCCCGTCATCTCGATGTGCGGAAAGCGCTGCTGCAGCCGGCTCAATGATTCGCTGAGGAAATCATAGGAAATATCCACGGCCACATACTGGGCCGGGTGCAGCAGGGGAAACAGGCTGGCCGCCTTGGCGCAATTGCCCGCGCCCAGGTCGATCAGGGTGCTGCCCGGCCCCACCGCGCGCGCGATATCGGCGCCGTGGCGGGCGAAGATGGCAGCCTCGGTGCGCGTCGGATAATACTCGGGCAAGGCGCAGATGGCTTCGAACAGTTTCGAGCCGAGCGCGTCGTACAGGTACTTGGGCGAGGTCCAGGCGTCGCGCGCCAGCAGCCCGGCGCTGATCTCGGCTATCGTGGCAGGAGTGGCGCTGGCCGCTTTAGCGTTGCTGGCGGGATACAAATCGGACAGGTGCTGCGCGGGTGGCGTGGTCATGGGCTGGCGTCGTCAATGTTAGGTTCACGAAGGGCTTGCACGGTCGGCCACCGGATACGCCGCCCCTGCCGCTGCGGTCTGCGGGCGCCTTTGCCGATGACTTTTTCCCATCATAGCGGAATCCGCGCAAGCCAGCCGTGCGGCAGGTAACTTAAGGTCAATCGGCAGCGTGCACATAAAAATGGTATTGCCAAGCAAAAAGCATAAGCCTGTCGTATACTACACATTGCCGGCCAAACAATCCGCGCGCCATTGCAGTTCCCAGGCCCCCCTCTCCCCCGCGTGCCTCCCTTTACGATAGTCGTTAACACCATGCTCGAATTGCGCCATCTGTCGAAGTCCTATGCCAATGCCCGGCCCGTCCTGGCGAACCTTTCCTGCCGCTTCCATGCGGGAGAGTTCATCGCCATCATGGGCGACTCGGGCGTGGGCAAGTCGACCCTGCTGAACCTGATCGCCGGTCTCGATACGCCCGATGCGGACGCCGAAGCCCACCCTATCCTGGTGGACGGCATCGCCATGTCCAGCCTCGATGACGCCGCCGCGACCCGGCTGCGTCGCGCCCGCATGGGTTTCATTTTCCAGGCTTTTCACGTCTTGCCGCACCTGACCCTGCTGCAAAACGTGGCCCTGCCGCTGCTGCTCAACGGCCTGCCCCAGGAGCGTGCCGCCAGCATGCTCGAGGCGGTGGGACTGGGCGGACGCGGCGGCGACTTTCCGCAGCAGCTGTCCGGCGGCGAAATGCAGCGCGTGGCCATCGCCCGCGCGCTCGTGCACAAGCCGGCGCTGGTGCTGGCAGACGAGCCGACCGGCAACCTCGATCCGGACACGGCGCACAGCATCCTGCAATTGCTGCGCGCCGAGATCAAGGCCAACGGCAGTTGCGCCATCATGGTCACGCACTCGCTGGCCGCCGCCGAAATGGCGGACAGGACCATGATACTGACGCCGAGCGGATTACAAAATACAACAATCGTCAACCGAATTGATCAAACAATCAGTTAATTTAACTGACCATCTGTCACAAGTTTTGTTATCGTAGTATTATTGAAAACACTTGCCTGGTTATCAATGTTTAACGCGAATCGTGTCACGTCACCGAGACAGCCGTACTGCGATGACGAACTATAGCCGGGGCCGCATAACGTGGTCTCGTCCCTTGCATAACCTGAAGGAGGAGTAAATGAACGTTCGGCAAAAGAAGCTGGAAATGATTGAAGCGATGAACCGGGCGCGCGCGCTCGAACCATCGAGTTTTGTGCCCAACAAGCTGCTCGATACCCTGATCGAGAAGATGAATCTCAAAAATGATGCGGAACTGTGCCGTGTACTCGAGGTCCAGCCCCCCATCATCAGCAAGATTCGGCACGGCAAATTATCGGTCGGTGCAACGATTTTATTGCGCATGCATGAAAAATCGGACATCACCATCCGCGAACTGAAGGAGCTATCGGCCACCCCGGTACATTGACACACCGGCTGTCGTATTGCCATGCCAGGCACCCAGGTCCCCGGCGCCATGAACTTTTGCCATAAAATTCGCGCAGTTCGCTCACCGCAGAGCACCCGAGCACAATAGCGAAGAGACCCAGCCCAAACCTTGCTGTCCGTTTCTGCCGCCACCCGCTCCAGTCCCCTCCAGCTCGCCTGCAGTCCCGTCGCACGCCAGAATTCCCGCCCTCGCTTGATCTGACGCAACACGCATTCCCGCCTCCCGTATCAAGGTCAGCTTTTAAGCCACCATCCCGACAGCATGTCCAGCGACCCGCCCGCGCCGCCCGAATTGCGTCTGACGCTGACGCGCGATTGTCCCGCCGATGCCGGCGACGGCCCCGTCGCGCCCGGCTGGAACGGCGA
Source organism: Janthinobacterium sp. TND4EL3 (assembly GCF_900156175.1). GTDB lineage: Bacteria > Pseudomonadota > Gammaproteobacteria > Burkholderiales > Burkholderiaceae_D > Janthinobacterium. Next base: position 145,909 of record NZ_FTMV01000013.1, on the reverse strand, counting down.
AACCTACGTGCTGTCCGCTGCGCGCGGCATCGGCAGCAACCGCGTCACGCTCGACCTCGGCCCCGCCGACGTGGTGGAACTGCTGCTGTGCGATGGCAGCTCGCTGCTGGCCAGCAGCGCCGACCTGCCGCGCTACCTGGGTCCGGCCACGCAGCCGCGCGACGGCGCGCCGGCCGCCATCGACGTGGGGCTGGCCCTGCGGCCGCAAGCCGTGCGCGCGCCGCCCGGCGCCAGCCGCGACGGCCTGGGCGCCTGGATGCTGCGGGCCTTGCGCGTCTACCGTGGCGGCGCGGGCGCCATGACGGCGCTGGCAGCGGCCGGCGCCTTCCAGGACCGCCAGCTCGAGCAGCGCCTGGGCCTGTACCGCTGCGGCATCGACGGCGCCATGACGGCCGTCCCCAGCCTGCCCGCCGGGCCGGAACCCGTGCTGCTGCTGTTGCATGGCACGGCGTCGTCCACGCAGCGCAGCTTTGGCGGCCTGTGGCGCAACGGCCTGGCGCCGCAGCTGGCGGCGCAGTATGGCAACCGCATCTACGGCTACGAACACCGCAGCCTCAGCGAAAGCCCGATCCAGAACGCGCTGGCCCTCGTGCGCCAGCTGCCGCACGGCGCCGTGCTGCACCTGCTGACTCACTCGCGCGGGGGCCTCGTGGGCGAACTGCTGGCGCGGGCGCAGCGCATCGACAGCCGCGGCGCCGTCGACCTGGCCAGCGACGGCCTGGGCCGCCTGAGCGAGAACACGGTGGGCGGCGAAGCGTTCAACAGCCACGACATCGACCACTTCACGGCCCAGTCGCAGCTGTGCGGGCGCGCTGCTGACGCCGACGACGCGGCGCGCCTGCGCGAACTGAGCGTGGAGCTGAAGGCGCGCGCCATCCGCGTCGCCCGTTTCGTGCGCGTGGCCTGTCCCGCGCGCGGCACCACCCTGATGTCGGGCCGCCTGGACCGCTGGGCCAGCGTGATGTTCAACCTGCTGCTGCACGGCGCCGATCCCGCGCCGCCGGCCGGGGCGCCCGATGGCGCGGCGGCCTTCCTGCTGGCCGTGGTGCGGCAGCGCTGCGATGCGCGCATCCTGCCCGGCCTCGAAGCGATGATGCCCGACTCGCCGCTGGTGGCCCTGCTCAACGCGCCCGACGTGCGCGTGGCCAGTCCCCTGCACGTGCTGGCCGGCGCCAGCAGCGGCGAGAGCCTGCTGGGCTGGCTGGGCGACTGCCTCGGCGAGCTTTTCTATGGCGGCCAGAACGACCTGGTGGTCAATTGCGCCGCGATGGCGGGCGGCGCCATGCGCAGCACGCCCGTGCGGCAACTGCTGCTGCGCGGGCCGCAGGTGCACCACCTGAACTACTTCGAGCGCCCCCCTTCCGGCACGGCCGCGCTGCAGGCGCTGGCCGGCGACGACGCAGCCTATGAGCCGCTGCCCGGCCTGGAACACGGCATGCTGGCGCGCGGCGGCGAAGTGCCGAAACGGCGCGCGCAGGCGCCCATCGCGCTGCTGCTGCCCGACATCATGGGCAGCCACCTGCAGGTGGGCAGCAACCGCATCTGGTTCGACCCCGTCAACCTGGTCGAGGGCCGCATCGAGCGCCTGGCCGTGGGGCAGCCGCACATCGTCAGCGCCGGCTGGCTCGAATCGTGCTATGAGCCGTTCGCCCGGTTTCTCGCGCAAAGCCAGGAAGTGCGCCCCTTTACCTATGACTGGCGCCTCTCGCTGCAGGATAGCAGCGCCGCCTTCCTGCCGGTGCTCGACGACGCCATGCGCGACGCCGAACAGCGCGGCCAGCCGCTGCGCATCGTCGCCCACGGCATGGGCGGACTGGTGGCGCGGCTGGCCCTGAAGGACCGCTGGCAGCGCTTTGGCGCCATCGCCGGCAGCCGCCTGCTGCAGGTGGGCACGCCCAACCGGGGCACGCAGGCCATGGTGCAGGTGCTGCTGGGGCGCGATCCGCTGGTGCGGATGCTGGCCAGCTGGATAGGCTGGAAGCACACGCGGCGCCAGTTCCTCGGCTTCGTGCGCGACTTTCCCGGCGTGCTGGAGATGCTGCCCTGGCCGGCCGCCCACGCTGCGCCGGGCGGCATCGATTATTTCGACCCGGACGCCTGGACGCGGCTGGCCGACGGCGACCGGCGATCCGGCCTGCCCGGCGGCTGGCATGCGCCGGCGCCCGCGGCCCTGCAGGCGGCACGCGCCACCGTGGCATTGCTGGCCGCCGCGCCGCCCGACGCGCGCCACTGCAGCTACCTGGCCGGCTGCGCCGACACGCCCGTCGCGCTGCGCCTGCGCGACGGCGGCATCGACGTGGCCTGGTCGGCGGACGGCGATGGCCGCACGGCGTGGGACGGCGCCGTTCCGGACGGCGTGCGCGCCTGGTACATGCCGGCCGCGCACGGCGACCTGCTGCTGCAAAAGGCGTCGTATCCAGCCATCGCGCAACTGCTCGACAGCGGCAGCAGCGCCCAGCTGGCCAGGCGCCCGCCGCATCCGCCGGGCGGCGTGCCGCCCCGCTTCCGCCCGCAGCTCGCCGACGTGCCGCCGCTGTATCCGCAGCCGCAGGAGCTGCTCGACGCGGCCGTCGGCGCGGCGCCTGCCGCCCTGGCGCCGGAAGGAGCGCCGGCGCGCCTGGGCATTTCCGTCATCCACGGCAGCATGGCCTCGGCCGACGCGCCCGTCATGAGCGGCTGCTATGCCTATGAATCGCTGCGCGGCAGCATGAGCTTTCTCGACCGCCTGCTGGCGGGCCGGCTGCAGGAAATCCACGCGCTGGGGCGCTTCCCGCAACGTCCCGACGAGGCGCTGGTGGTGCTGCAGCCGGACGCGGCGCGCCGGCCCGGCGGCGCCATCATCATCGGCCTGGGCGCGCTGGGCGAACTGACGCCGGGCGAACTGGCGCGCGCGTTTGCCGGCGGCCTGCTCGAATACGCGTGCGTCTGCATGCAGGTGCACGCCGCCGGTCATGTCGCCACGCCGCCGATGGGCGAACACGGCTTGCGCGTGGCCAGCCTGCTGTCCGGCTCCGGCTATGGCGGCTTGAGCATCGCCCTGTGCGCGCGCGCCCTGATCGACGGCGCGCGCAGCGCCAACCGGCGCCTGGAAGACGCGGGCATGGCCTGCCGCATCGGCCATATCGCCATCTATGAACAGTCCGAGGCGCGCGCCATCGCCGCCGCCATGACCATCGAACAGATCATGGCCGAGGCGCGCTACCAGGGCAGCTTCACGTACGAACGGCGCATCCGCCACAGCCCCGGCGGCTACCGGCGCATCCTGCCCAGCCTGAGCGGCGACAACGGCTGGCGCCGCGTGCAGATCGTCGCCGCGGATCTCTCGGGCGCCCTGCGCTTCACGCTGTTGACGGACCGCGCCCACAACAGCGTCGATGAAGAACCGAACCAGCGGCAAGCCGTCGATGGCCTGATCATGGACGCCACCGACAACACCACCGACCAGCCGGGCCTGTCGCGCGCCCTGTATGAACTGATGCTGCCCAATGGCCTGAAAGCGGCCATTCCCGAGATGCGCGGGCTGATCCTGGCCGTCGACCAGAGCGCCGCCATCTACCCTTGGGAGCTGATGCGCGACGAGGCGGGCAGCGAGGAAAGCCCGCTGTCGACGCGCATCGGCATGGTGCGCCAGCTGGCCAGCCTGCGCGAGCAGCCGTCCGCCACCAGCCCGCCCGGCAACAGCGTGCTGGTGATCGGCGACACCGATTCCGGCTTGCCCGAACTGCCCGGCGCGCAAGCCGAGGCGCAGGACGTGGCGCGCATGTTCGGCGCGTACGGCTACCAGGTGCGCGAACTGCTGCGCCCGCAGGCGCAGCGCGTGCTGGTGCACCTGTTCGACGAGCTTTATTTCGCCATCCATCTGGCCGGCCACGGCGAAGTGGCCGGCCCCGGCATCGCGCATACGGGCCTGGTGCTGGGACCAAAGACGCGGCTGACGGCGGCGCAGGTGAGCAAGCTCAAACGCGTGCCGCACTTCGTCTTCATCAATTGCTGCCACCTGGGCGACATGCGCCCGGACGCCATCGCGCCTTGGTCGAAACTGGCCGCCAGCCTGGCCACGGCCTTCATCGACATGGGCGCGCAGGCGGTCATCGCGGCCGGCTGGCGCATCGACGACCAGGCGGCCAGCATCTTCGCGCACAGCTTTTATCACGCCATGCTGAGCGGCGAATATTTCGGCGACGCCGTGCGCCTGGCGCGCGAGGCCACGTACGTGCAATTCCCCGCCTCGAACACCTGGGGCGCCTACCAGGCGTATGGCGATGACCGCTACCGCTTTCCGAATACGCAAAGCCGGCCCTGGCAAGCGCCCGATTACCACTACCATGGCCACCTGCTGGCCGACCTGGAAACCCTGCACGCCCGCCTGGCGGGCGCCGATGCGGCGCGCCGCGCGGCCATCGAGGAGAAACTGGCCAGCATCGAGGACGCCGTGCGCGCGCGCTTCTTCGGCTGCGCCGACATCCGCGAAAACATGGCAGCCACGCGCGCCGGCCTCGGTGGAATCGACAACACCCTGCGCGCCATCGAACACTACCGGGCGGCGCACAGCGCGGCCGACGGCAAGGTGCCCCTGCGCGCGCTGGCGCACTGGGCGGAACTGGAAATACGCCAGGGCGCGGCCCTGTGCGGCCTTGACGCGGGCGCGGGCATCGAAGTGCCCGCCGTGCCGGACGCGGCGCAGGGGCGCCAATTGATGCAGGACGGCAAGCAGCATATCGACCTGCTGATCGCACTGGCGCCGACGGCGCAGCGCCTGGCCCTGCTGGGCCGCTACTGGGCCTTGCAGGCGCGCCTGGCCTGCAGCGAAGGCCAATCCGGCGCGCCGGCCCTGCGCGCCATGACGGACGCCTGCCTGGCAGCGCTGGAGGAAGCGCGGCGGCGCAGCGGCGCAGCCGACTGCCACCTGATTTTCCAGCTACTGGCGGGCGCGCTGCTGCTCAAGGCCCATGGCGACGACAGCGCCTGGCAGGCGCTGCACCCGCAACTGGGCGACCTGCTGCACGACGCCCTCGCCTATGCGCGCCAGCGCCACGCGGACGAACACCGCGCCATCGACGCCGGCGCCCCCGTGCGCGCCGCCCTGCTGGCGGCCCTGTGGCAGGTGCCCGACGGCCAGCCCTTCGACGCGCCGGCGCGCGCCGCCTTCCTGGCGCTGTACCACGACGCCGTGCGGCGCCACGGCAGCATCGGCGAACCCGAAGCGATCACCGTGCCCCTGCGCTTCATGCTCGACCTGCTGCCGCCGGACGGCGCGCAAACCGGCTTGCGCAGCGCCGCGCTGGCGCTGGCCGGCCAGCTGCAGGCACCGCTGCCCGGCAGTCGCCTGAACAATCTCAGCCCGGCACCACCCCGTAATGACGCGCGTAACGCTCGTCCAGATTCGCCAGCGGCATCATCATGAACATGTCGGCGCTTTCAAAATCGGGGTCCCAGGCCGGTTCGCCGCAAATCCATGCGCCCGAACGCAGATAGCCCTTGATCAGCGGCGGCACTTGCGGTTTGTGCGCCGCCTCCACCTGGTGGATGGGGAAAGGCAGGTGCGGCGTGACGCGGTACTCGCTTGGGGCCAGGTGCTTTTCGGCCAGCGCCTGGTACACGGCGACGGCATTGTGGCCGCCGTCGGCCAGGCTGATACTGGCGCAGCCCACCAGGTAGTCGCAGCGTTCGCGGCGCATGTATTCGGCCAGACCCGACCACAGCAGCATGATCACGCTGCCGCCCCGGTACTTGGGATGGATGCAGGCGCGCCCCGCTTCGACCATGCGTCCGCGCAGGTTGTTCAGGCGGCTCAGGTCGAACTCGTTTTCCGAATACAGGCGGCCGATCTTGGCGGCCTTGGCCGCGCTGAGCACGCGGTAGGTGCCCACCACTTTCAGGGTATCGGCATCGCGCACGATCAGATGATCGCAATGCTCGTCGAATTCATCGCTGTCGAGGCCATCGGCATTGGCCAGCGAGCTCAATCCCATGGTCTCGATAAACACCTTGTAACGCAGACGCTGCACTTCACGCAGTTCCGCAGCTGTAGTGGCCTGGCTCAGCACCAGTTGGACCGGCCGGGACTTGGCTTCGTTTGAGGCGGTTAGGTTTTGCATGGTTTCATCCCCCTGTGATCAAGACGACTCCAGCGTACTTGCCTAATATGTCAGGAAAATGACAGCCGAATGTCATTTCCATGACGCAAGTCAATACCATGCGGGGATCATGCAGAATTACCACACTCGTCCCGCAAGAAGGCAGGATGAAAACCAGGAAGCCCCGCACGCCGGTGCCGCTGCCCCCTGGTGTACTTAAAGCGTGATGCCGGGAGTGTAGTCGACGAAAGCATCGTGGCGGCAGAAGCCCACCAGCTTCATGCCCGCCTGCGTGGCGATGGAAATGGCCAGCGAACTGGGGGCCGATATCGTCGCCAGCAGGGGAATCCGCATGCGCGCCGCCTTGCGCGCCAGCTCGTAGCTGCCGCGGCTGGACAGGAACACGAAGCCGCGCCGCAGGTCGACATCATGCAGCGCGAGATGGCCGATCAGCTTGTCGAGGCCGTTGTGCCGGCCGATATCCTCGCACACCCGCACGATATCGCCGTCGGGCGTGCACCAGGCAGCCGCATGCACGCCGCCCGTTTCGCGCATCAGCGCCTGGTGTTCGCGCAAACCGCTGGCGGCGCGCGCCAGCGCGGCCGGCAGGTCGACGCGGATCAGGGAAGGCGGCAGCGCTTCCGGATGCAGGTCGAGCATATCGATGCTGTCGATGCCGCACACGCCGCAGCCCGTGCGGCCCGTGAGCGCGCGGCGGCGGTCCTTCAGGCGCACGAAATCCTCCTGGGCGATGCTCAAGGACACTTCGGCCGAATCGGGACGCAGCAACACTTCGCAGTCGAAGATGGCGGCAGCCGATGCCACCACGCCTTCCGTCAGCGCGAAGCCGTAGGCGAACGCTTCCAGGTCGCGCGGCGTGGCCATCATGACAACGTGGGAAATGCCATTGAAGACCAGCGCGACGGGGATTTCCTCGGCAACGTGGTCGATGGCGGCAGTGGATTCGCCGCCGCAGTGGCGGACAATGGCGCGCTCGACGAAGCCGGCGCGTTCGATCTCTGTTTCTTCTGACATGGCAACCATGGGGGAACTAGTACAGCCCCCATGGTAAACCAGAATGGGCAAGCAGGCGGCAGTCCGCGCGGAACCGCCCTGCCCGCGCCATCAATCCTTCTTCGGACGGCCCGTTTTCAGCTGCGGCAGGCCGGCCAGCACATTTTGCAGCGTCGCCAGGTCGATCTGGCTGATCAGCGCCACGCCGATGCGCAGCAATTCGCTTTTCTTGATCTCGAAACCGGCTTTCAGGCAGGCCTTCTTGACCTGGCCCAGGACTTCATACTCGGCTTCCGGCATGGTGAAGCTGTCGCGCACCAGTTTCGGCTTGCGCGCCTTTTCCTTGACGGCGGCGACCTTGGCGGCCGGCGCTTTTTTCGCTGGCGCAGGCTTGGCGGCGGCTTTGGCCACCGGTTTGACGGCGGTTTTCGCTGCCGGCTTGGCAGCGGGCTTTGCAGCAACCTTGGCCGCTGGCTTGGCAACGGCTTTTACTGCCGTCTTGGCGGCCGGCTTGGCAGCGGCCTTGGCGACAGGTTTGGCCACGACGGCCTTGGCCGCCGGCTTGGCGGCAGGCGCCTTGGCGGCGGCGGGCTTGGCGGCCACAGGTTTAGCAGCGGCCGGTTTGGCGGCCACTGGCTTGACGGCGGCCTTGGCCACCGGCTTGGCTGCAGGCTTGACGGCAGCAGGCTTGGCGGCAGGCGCGGCCTTGGCGGCGGCCGCATTGATCGAGGCGCTGGTCGGGAACATCGATACGGGCGCGCTGTCTGCTTTTTTGGCGGGTACGGTTTTGGTCATGGATTTTCCAATCTAACAAATAATATAAACAATATATACTGTTTTTAAAAACCTTGCTTGCTGTATATCAAACTTCAGCAATCTTGCCTTCCGCTCACGCGCTGGCGCGTATCGTGAAATCGACTCCGACCTCATCCCAGAATTCCTGCTCCTTCTCGATCCAGAACGACACGGTGGGATGGTGCGCCACCCAGCCGCGCTTGATGTCGAGTTCGATGCGGCTCTTCATGCGCAGGCGCAGTTCGCTGAAATCGGCCTCGATGCGCGCATGCATGAGCAGAATCGACAGGCGCAGCGCCAGCACGGCCTTGGCGAAATCGGGGTCGGACAGCACTTCGCCGATCTTGCGCAAGTTGCCCTTCTGCGCCAGGATCAGCCGGCTCATGGTCTTCTGTTCGCGCGTGGTAAAACCGGGCAAATCCGCGTTTTCCACGATATAGGCCGCATGCTTGTGGTAGCCCGTCTGCGACACGACCAGGCCCACCTCGTGCAGGAAACTGCTCCAGCGCAGGCATTTCACCAGGGCGTCGGACGTGGGCCGGAGCTGCGCATACATGGCCAGCGCCTGCTCCGCCACCCGCCCTGCGCGCTGCTGGTCGATATGGAATTTGTCCATGCAGCCCTGCACCGACTGTTCGCGTCGATCGCGCTTGGTCGAGCGCAGATACAAATCCCACATCACGCCCATGCGCAAGCCCGCCTCGATCGGCGTCATGGCGGGAATGTCGAGCTCGCGGAACAGGCCGATCAGGATGGCCAGGCCGCCGACAATGGTGCTGGCGCGGTCGGGCCGCAGGCCCGGCATGTCGATGCGGCTGGTGTGACCGAGTTCGATGAAGCGCCGCGCCAGCGCGTCGAGACTGACGCTGGTGAGCAGGCCGTCGCCAAGCTTGTTGCGGGCGATGATGTCGGCAATCGTGCGGATGGTGCCGGACGAACCGTAGGCCGTCTTCCAGTGCTGCGGATGGTACGGCGGCGCGGCATCCTCGAAATGGCTGCGCGCCGACAGGATGGCCGCCTCGAACGACGGCGCGTCAATGCGCCCGCCGATAAAAAAGGACAGGCTTTGCTTGACCGTGCCCAGGCTGAACGACTCCACGCGCTCGATATCCTGGCCGCGCCCCAGTATCAGCTCCGTCGAGCCGCCGCCGATATCCATCACCAGGCGGCGCTCGCCCGGAATCGCCAGGGAATTGGCCACGCCCATGTAGATCAGGCGCCCCTCTTCCTCGCCCGAGATGATTTCGATCGGGTAGCCGATGGCTTGCTCGGCCAGCGGCAGGAAAACGGCGCCGTTGCGCGCCACGCGCATGGCCGACGTGGCCACCACGCGCACGGCTTCGAGTTCGAAACCTGCCAGGATGGCGCGAAAGCGCTGCAGGCACGCCAGCGCGCCCTGCATGGCCGCCTCGGTCAGGTCGCCATTGGCGTCCAGGCCGGCGGCCAGGCGTATCGGGTCGCGCACGCTCTTGACCACGCGGATCGTGTCGCCATCATGCTTGCCGACGTGTAAACGAAAACTGTTGGACCCCAGGTCCACCGCTGCATACATACTGGCCTCTTGTCTTGTCATTACTGTGCCAACTGAAAAAGTTGGCAAATTCAGTTGCTAAACTATATAAATCATTTAAACGATTTAAAAATCCTACCACACTACCCTCATCGTATGACAGCGGCGTGACAGGATTGTGACAAAACGGCAGCCGTGCGGCGGCTTATGGGACGATGGTGGTAAATAAATACACGGCAAAAATCACCAGGTGGACCGTCCCCTGCATGACGGTGGTGCGGCCCGTGCCCAGCGACAGGGTGGCCACCATCAGCGACAGCAGCAGCAGCACCGTCGACTTGATATCGAGTCCCAGCGTGATCGTCAGGCCCGTGGCCAGCGACACCACCACCACGGCGGGTATCGTCAGGCCGATGCTGGCCAGGGCGGAACCGAGCGCCAGGTTCAAACTCGTTTGCAGGCGGTTGGCGCGGGCGGCGCGCACGGCGGCCAGGCCTTCGGGCAGCAGCACGATGGCGGCGATGACGATACCGACCAGAGTCTTAGGCGCGCCCATGGCGGCAATCGCCGTCTCCAGCGCGGGCGCCAGCGACTTGGCCAGCAGCACCACGGCGCCCAGGCACACCAGCAGCGCAGCGGCGCTGACCCAGGCGACGGTGGGCGTGGGCGGCGCCGCATGCACCTCTTCGTCGCCGACGGCTTCCTTGGGCAGGAAGTAGTCGCGGTGGCGCACCGTCTGCACCAGCACGAAGGTGCCGTACAGTACCAGCGAGATGACGGCGATGAAGATCAGCTGGCTGGAGTTGTAGTATGGCCCGGCGGCGCTCGACGTGTAGTTCGGCAGCACCAAGGTCAGGATGGCGATGGCGGCCAGGGTGGCCAGCGATGCGCTCACGCCCAGCAGGCCGAAGGTCTGCTCGCGGTGGCGCCCGGCGCCCAGCAGCAGGCAGATGCCGACGATGCCGTTGAGGATGATCATGATGGCGGCAAACACGGTGTCGCGCGCCAGGCCCGTCGTCTCCGGCCCGCCGGCCAGCATCAGCGAGACGATCAGCGCCACCTCGATCAGGGTCACGGCCAGCGCCAGCACCAGGGTGCCGTACGGTTCGCCGATGCGGTGCGCCACCACTTCCGCGTGGTACACGGCGGCCAGCACGCTGCCGATCAGGCCTGCGACCAGCAGGATCTGGTAAAAGCCGCCGACATTGAAGGTGGAACCGAACAGGAACAGCCAGCCGGCAAGCGGGGCGGCAAGCGGCCATACAGGCAGGGATTTGAGCATTTTCATTATGGGCCTGGCAAGAGTAAAAAAGGGGAACTGCGGTGCGGACGGCAAGAGGGGCCTAGCGTGCACCCGATAGCATAACTTGCTTAGCTTAAATGAAAGTTAGGGAGCGCACACGTCCGGGTGCCGGCGCCCCGCACCTCGGCCACCTTACTGCAGCGCACCTGCTATCTGCCAGCAACTATAGTCCCTTTGGTAACATGCCGTTGCAATTTTCTTGTCTTTTTACTTCCTGCTGCCTTCATACTGCAGGGCACGCCTTCCCGGCATCGAGCAAGGACAAACCATGATTTCAGTAAATAACGCAGCCATGCGCGCCGGAATAGCCCTCTTCGCAGGCAGCCTGTTCTGTGCCGCAGCATACGCGGACACGCCGCCAGCGCGCGAAGCGCAGCTTGATGCGAACTGGGCCACCCCACCCGCGCCTGCCGCAGAGGCACGGTGGCAAGACAGCCTGCCGCCCGCGCCGCCCGTGGCGCCACGCGAAGAAAAGATACTGCCCAGGAGCGAATGGCTCACCGTCGAGCCGGTGAAGGCGCCGGACCGGCGCTGCGATCCGGGCCTCGACGCCCTGTTCCTGCCCAAGGAATGCGGCAAGGAACCGAGTTGGCTGGGCTCGCGCAAGAAATAATCCGTTTTATCAATCCGGTTTAGATATCGAGGGTGCTGGCGCCCTGCGCCTCCACCACCCTGTTGCGGCCCGCCAGCTTGGCCGCCTGCAGCGCCTCGTCGGCCCGCTTGAACAGGCTGACGGTGCTGTCCTCGGCGCGGATGGTGGTCACGCCCAGGCTGGCCGTCAGCTGCAGCACGGCGCGCTCCGTCTTGACGGGCAGCGCCTCGACGGCGGCGCGGATACGCTCGGCCACCATCAGCGCATCGGCCAGGGTCGTGCGCGGCAGCTGGATGGCGAATTCGGCGCCGCCCAGGCGGCCCATCAGGTCGCTGTCGCGCAATTGCTGGCGGCAGGTGTCGACGATGGTTTTGAGCACGGCGTCGCCGACCGGATGGCCGTAGCTGTCGTTGACGCGCTTGAAATGGTCGATATTGAGCACCACCAGCGCCGTCGGCAAACCAGGCCGGCGCGCCAGCGCCATCCACGGCGCCAGCGCCTGGTAAAAGCCGCGCCGGTTCGGCACGCCCGTGGCAGCGTCGACCACTTCCAGGCGCGCCAGCTCACTGCCCAGCTTTTCGCGCGACAGCAGCAGATAGCCGAAGGCGTTCGTCAGCATCATCAGGTACAGCGCGCCAAAGCCGGCCAGCTGCATCAGTTCCGCATCGAAACCGGGCACGCTGGCGGCCAGCACGCCGCGCGCGGCGATCAGCAGCGACAAGATGCCCATGCTGACGACGAGAAAGCGGCGCAGCATGCTCGCCTCGCGCCATTTCAGGCACAGCGCGGCCACGCCGGCCAGGAAGAAGCCGGCCACGATCAGCGAGCCGCCGGCGCTGCGCAGCAGCGGCGCCACGTCGAACAGGTAGCAGGCGGCAAACAGCGCCACCGACAAGCCCAGCGCCGGCAAGACATAACGGCGCCAGCCGCTGCGCCCGGCCGCCTGCCACAGCGCGCCCGCATCGAGGGCCATGCCGGCAAACAGCAGGCTGTTGCCGAGCAGGATGGAGAGGAAATCGGGCAGCACGCCGCGGAAATACAGCAGACACCAGGCCACGGCCTGGCATTGCTTGGCCACCGCCCAGGTGGACATGCTGAGCGACTTCTTGCGCTCGTATTCGAAGAAGAACAGGGCCGCGCACAGGCTGAGGTTGCCAAGCGCCAGGGCCAGGACCAGGGTCTTGATATCCATGGGCTACGCTATCGCTGCGCCAGCGCGGCGCAGCCTGTCAGATTTCGTGTTCGACATTGGTGCTGCCGTCGCCGACCTTGCTGGCCCAGGCCTGCACGAAGTACTGCTTCTCCGCTTCGCTGGGGGCTTCATGCCAGAAAACGATGAGGGTACCCTTGTGATCGTGGATTTGCGCCACTTTTTCGATGAAGCCGAAATTGGCGGCCTGGTCGGCCAGTGCCGCCGCGTAGCCATACACGCGCGTCAGCCGCTCGATGCGGTCAGGCTCCGTGAAACTATTCGTGGCCGTGATGATGGGGTGATCCAAAAACATGCTTGTCTCCATGGTGCCCGACTGCGCGGCCGTGCCGCCGCGTGCCGTAAACTGCCTAGCGCTGCTCCGGCTTGCACGCCGGGCGTGCAGATGGCCAGCCCGCCTCTGCCATATACGGACGCTCGGTGCGGATTAATCGGGTATGCTCACGGGAGCTTATCAGATTTCTCTGAATGCAACAAAGCATCTCCCACCGTCCACTCAGCGAAGTCGCCCTATGCCGGATAGCAAATTACCCACCGTGCGCGCACCCCAGGTGCATACCTGCGGCGACCGGCGCCGCCTGGAATTCCAGCCGGGCATGATCCAGAGCGAAATGCTGCTGTCGCGCCCCGACCATCTGCTGCTGCGCTATGCGCGCGCCATGATGTGCTTTACCCTGTTCGTGCCCCGCCCGCGGCATATCCTGATGGTGGGCCTGGGCGGCGGCTCGCTGGCGAAGTTTTGCCACCGCCACCTGCCCGACACCCGCATCACCGTGCTGGAACTGCGCGCCGACGTGATCGCGCTGCGCGAACAATTCATGCTGCCGCCCGACGACGCGCGCCTGCGCGTCATCGAAACGGACGCCGTCAGCTATATCCGCCAGCATCCGGGCTGTGCCGACGTGCTGCTGCTCGACGGCTACGACGAGACGGGCTTGCCGCCCGCCCTGGGCAGCGCGCGCTTCTATGCCGACTGCCTGCGCACCCTGCTGCCGGGCGGCGTGCTCGTCGCCAACCTGTTCAGCTATGACGAGCACTACCCCGCCATGCTGGAGCGCCTGATGCTGACCTTCCGCGGCGCCGTCTGCAGCTTCGATGGCATCGCCGGCAACAACCGCATCCTCTTCGCCGCCAAGCCCGACCAGCTCGGTGCAGGCCGCGCCGTACGCGTCGTGCGCCTGGTGCGCTGGCGCCGTATTGCAGGGCTGACTTTCCTGAACCGGCTGTTGCCGGCATGGCAGCTGTGGCGTTTGCGTCGGCAATCAGGCGCACGCAGCAACCGATAGTCGTCCGCGACAGCCTTAGATATTGTTGCTTATTAGCAGCGATTTGGTGCAAAATCCGCATGATGGATGTGGTTTGTGACAAACTACGGCCTGCGCGGGCCGGCAGGTGCTGCCGAGCAATTGTGTCCATGAAGTGAGATAGGGAACCCCATGTTGCGTGGCCGCCTGCCATTGTCGATTTCCGCCGCGGCCGCATTGACCTTTGCTTGCGGCGTCAGCGTGACGGGCGTGCTGTTTGCCGCCATCAGCCAGCTCGAATACGACAAGATGAGCCTGAGCCTGCAGCAGCGCGCAGGCGCCAGGGTGGCGGCCATCGAACAGGGCCTCGACGATGCGGTGGAGGTGCTGACCACCACCAACCAGCTGTTTGCCGCCGTCGTACCCGTCACGCGCGAGCAATTCCACGACTTCACCACGCCGCTGCTGCAGCGCCACCCGTTCATCCAGGCCTTCAATTTTCACCGCCTCGTGCCGCATGCGCAGCGCGCCGCCTTCGAGGCCGAGCTGCGGCGCATCGTGCCCGACTATGCGATGACGGAAATGCGCGATGGCGTCATCCATCCCGTGGCCGAGCACGCGAACTACCTGATCGTCGATTATCTCGAACCGCTGCAGGGCAACCGCCCCGCCTTTGGCCTGAACGTGCGCCCGGACGGCTTGCTGGCCGGCGCCCTGGAACAGGCCATCATCAGCGGCCAGACCACGGCCACGGGCCTGCTGGCCCTGGCGCAGGGGCCGCAGCAGGGCTTCGTCATCCTGCGCCCCGTTTATCGCCACGGCGTGCCCCTGCAAACCGTCGCGCAACGGCGCGCGGCGCTGATCGGCGACACGGCGGCCGTCATCCGCGCCGGCGAACTGGTACAGAAGATCCTCGCCGGCGCCGACCTGCTGGGCGACCCGCAGCTGGAACTGAGCGTGTATGCGGACGCGGGCGCCGATCCCCGCCAACTGATCTTCCAGCACGGCCAGACGACGGTGGAAAACACGGCCGGCAACTGGCAATCGCTGCCCCGCTGGCTGCAATTTGCGTACCACAGCCGCTACGACAGCGCCTTCTCCGCCGCCGGGCGGCCCTGGCATGTGCGCGTCGACGCCCATCCGCGCCCCTTCCTCGCCGACCACCTCGGCTCGCTGTTCACCCTCATCATGGGTTTGCTGTTCAGTCTGCTGACGGCCGCCTTCGTGCAATCGCTGACGCAGCGTTCGCGCCGCGTGCAACTGCTGGTGGAGCAGCGCACCGCCGACCTCAAGCGCAGCAATGAACTGCTCAGCGCCGACGTGCGCGCGCGCCAGCGCACGGAGCGGGCGCTGCAGGAAAGCGAGAAGCGCTTCCGCCGCCTGCTGGCCCTGTCGTCGGACTGGTACTGGGAGCAGGACGTCAATTTCTGCTTCACCCACATCACCAGCGGCTTCACGGACAAGTCGAACATGCCGCTGGAACGCTTCATCGGCATGACGCGCTGGGACAACAACCCGGAGATGCGCAATTCGCGCTGGGGCAAGCAGCATATCGCCAACCTGGAAGCGCATTTGCCCTTTTCCAACCTCGAATACGCGATGCACGACCGCAATGGCCAGTTGCGCTGGTTCAGCGTCAATGGTGAACCGCTGTTCAACGAGCTGGGCGAGTTTCGCGGCTACCGGGGCACGGGCTCGGAAATCACGGAGCGCAAGCTGGCCGAGCAGCAAATCCAGCATATCGCCCACCACGACGTGCTGACGGGCCTGCCCAACCGCGCCCTGCTGCGCGACCGCCTGGCGCAGGCGATGGCCCTGTCGCGCCGCAAGAACCGCGCGCTGTGGGTGCTGTTGATCGACCTGGACCGCTTCAAGTTCGTCAACGACAGCCTGGGCCACAAGGCGGGCGACCTGCTGCTGAAAACCATCGCCACGCGCCTGCAGGCCAGCCTGCGCGAAAGCGATACGGTGGCGCGCCTGTCCGGCGACGAATTCGTCGCCATCCTGTGCGAACAGGCCGATGAAACCCTCAGCAGCGCCATCGTGCAGCGCGTGATGGATGCCGTGGCGCAGCCGGTATTACTCGATGGCAAGGAATTCTTCGTTACCTGCAGCATCGGCGTGGCCGTCTACGACATGTCGCGCTACGACGCTCCCGGCGACGTGACCCTCAATGGCGAGACGCAAAACCTGATCGAACAGGCGGACATCGCCATGTATTGCGCCAAGAAACAGGGCCGCAACAACATCAAGTTCTATACGACGGCCATGAACCAGGCCACGCTGGAGCGCCTGCGCATCGAAACGGCGCTGCGCAACGCCCTCGAACGCGAGCAGTTCGTGCTGCACTACCAGCCGCAGCTGGACCTGGCCAGCGGGCGCATCGTCGGCGTGGAGGCGCTGCTGCGCTGGCAGCATCCGGACCTGGGCATGGTGGCGCCGAACCGCTTCATCGCACTGGCCGAGGATACGGGCCTGATCGTGCCGATCGGCGCCTGGGTCATGCGCCAGGCCTGCGCCCAGGTCAAGGCCTGGCATCGGGAGGGGCTGGGCAATCTGCGCCTGGCCGTCAACCTGTCGGCGCGCCAGTTCAACGAGCCGAACCTGGTGGCCTCGATCGCCGCCGTGCTGCATGAAACGGACTTGCCGCCCGCCTGCCTGGAACTGGAACTGACGGAAAGCCTGTTCATGCACGACGTGGCGCTGGCCGTGAGCCAGCTGCACGACATGAAGGCGCTGGGCGTGCAGCTGTCGATCGACGATTTCGGCACCGGCTATTCCAGCTTCGCCTACCTGCGCACCTTCCCCATCGACGTGCTGAAGATCGACCGCAGCTTCATCAACGACGTGGCGCGCGACGCGGACGACGCGGCCATCGTCGTCTCCATCATCGCCCTGGCGCACAATCTGAAACTGCGCGTGGTGGCCGAAGGCGTGGAAACGGCCGAACAGCTGGACTACCTGCGCCAGCACGGCTGCGACGAGGCGCAAGGCTATTACTTCAGCCACCCGCTGCCCGCGCACGAGGTGGAACTGCTGCTGAGCAGCGCGCACGCGGCCGCGTGAGGTCAGGCCGGCGTGCTACTTCTTGTAGCGGAGCGAAAACCTGAACGGTACTACCATCGCACAGGGCTGGCCTGCGCAACGGCCAGGTGTAAACCGCAGAAGCATGAACATGGTCGCCGCCAGCTTGGCGGACTCGCTGTCCGGGCTTTTCAGCAGCGTGACATTCTGCACCACGCCTTGTTCATCGACAGCGACATTGACGTGCAAGTCGCCGGTAGCATCCCTGTACGAAATCAGGCCTTGCATTGCTCGCGATAATTCCAGCATGCCCTTTTCCAGATACGGTGGCGCATCGTCATCCTGCAAGACTGCATAGTGTCTTTTCACGAGTTGCTGCTGCTCCGGCGTCAACTGGGCGTATGACTTTTCCGGGGGGACGTCAAAGCCACCGGAGGCAATACCACGAATGTTCGAGCCGAGCGCCGCATTTTGTTCCTTGATGGTGTACTGCTTGCCTGCCACGGGCAACTCCGGCTGCGCCGTCAGGCGAAAGCTGCCATTGAAACGCCCCTTCCGCACCAATCCGTTGGGATACAAGAGCTCACCGTCACCCACCGGTTGTCCTTCGCGCCATTGCCCACGATAGGCGCCCCCCATAAAAAATGTCATGGTGCCGTGGCCTTCCGGACCGTCCTGCCAGCCGCCCTCATACTGATCGTCACCCGGAGAGCCAAACTTGACATTGCCTACTGGCTTGTCCCGCTCGAAATTGCCTTGCAATTTTGCCCCATTCTTAAAGATCACTACGGCAGGACCCTGCAGCAGGCCATCCTGGTAGTTCCCTTCATGCAAACTGCCGTCCGCCCACTGTGCAATGCCCGCGCCCTCAGGCAAGCCCTTGCTCAGCGTTCCTTCATAACGTTCCGTTGCCTTGCCGTCCTTGCTCCACTGCAAAGCACCAGGTCCGCTGGCATAGCCATCGTTGCAAGCGCCACTCCAGTAAGCTGCATGCCCGCTCACCCGCGCATGCTCGACAACGCGGCAGTCCGCCTTGCCCGCATAGATGATGTTAGCGGCACCGGCGCTGGACATGCATAACAAGCCGATCAGGGCAAAATTTTTGCGCATATTTTTTTGGCAATATTTTAAGTTTCAACATGCTAACATGCCTTTCATGGTAGAAAATACACACTTTCCCACGCGAAACACTGCAGCAGGCCGCTCTACCCGCCTCAGGTGTCGCATTGCATGCATTGCGCCCTCATGCCCGCGCCTACAGCTTCTGCTGCAAGAATTCGAGGAAACAGCTGATGCGCTGCGCCAGCTGCGTATTGCGGTAATACACGGCGTGGATCTGCTGGCGGTAGCCCGTGTAGAACGGTTCGAGCACCTTGACCAGACGGCCGGCGGCGATGTCGTCCTTCGTCATGAAATCGGACAGGCAGACGATGCCCTGGTCGTGCAGGGCCAGCTGGCGCAGGGTTTCGCCGCTGGAGGCGGCCAGCGCGGGCACGATCTGCAGGCTGTTGCCCGCTGCGTGGCGCAGCGGCCAGTTATTCCCCAGGTCGTACTGGGCAAAGCCCAGCAGCGCATGGCCGGCCAGCGCTTCCGGCGTGGCCGGTTCGCCGTGGCGCGCCAGGTAGGCGGGCGTGGCCAGCACATGCAGCGGGCTGGCAGTCAGGGCGCGCGCATGCAGGGTTGAATCGACCAGGGCGCCGATGCGGATGGCGATATCGGTGCGGTGCTCGAGCAGGTCGGCAATCTGGTCGTTGCTGGTCAGCTCAAGGCGGATGTCCGGATACATGGCGCGAAATTCGGCCACGTGGGGCACGACGCAGTGGAGCATGAAGGGCGAGGCGGCATCGACGGACAGCCGCCCGGCCGGCTTCTGGCGGCGGATGCGGATCGACTCTTCCACGTCCTCCATCGAGGCGAGGATGGCGCGCGCCTTGTCGAGGAACAGCTGCCCCTCTTCCGTCAGTTCCATGCGCCGCGTGGTGCGCGTCAGCAGCGACGTGGCCAGCTTGTCTTCCAGCCGGGACAGGGCGCGGCTGACGCCCGAGGTGGTTTGTCCCAGATGCACGGCGGCCGCGCTCAGGGTGCCGCTGTCGATGACGGTGACGAAGATTTTCAGGTCGTCCGAGTTGATATCCATTGTTGCCCTTATTTCACAGATCGGGGCATTATAATGGATTGCAGGCAATAGTCAGCGAGGGTGGCCCTGCTGCGCGCTACGTCAGGCAACGTAGAACAAAATGGCGATAAAATGGCAGCTGCTGCCGGCCAGCACGAACAGATGCCAGATGCCGTGGCCATGGCGCAGCTTGTGGTCGGTGGCGTAGAACGCGATGCCGCCCGTGTAGCAGAGGCCGCCCGCCACCAGCCACAGGAAACCGTTCCACTCGAGCGCGGCCAGCAGCGGCTTGATGCCGATGACGATCAGCCAGCCCATGGCCACGTAAATCACCAGCGACAGGATGCGCGCGCCTTTTGCGTACACATATTCCTGCACGATGCCGAACAGCGCGAGGCCCCAGACGACGCCGAACAGCGACCAGCCCCACGGCCCGCGCAGGGTCACCAGCATGAAGGGCGTGTACGTGCCCGCGATGAGCAGGTAGATGGCGCAATGGTCGAGCCGCTGCAGCACGGCCTTGGCCTTGCCGCGCACGCTATGGTACAGGGTGGACGTGAGATAGAGCGTGAGCAGCATGGCCGCATATACGCTGCAGCTGACGATTTTCCAGGGGTCGCCCGTGCGGGCCGCCGCGACGATCAGGATGACGCCGCCGATGGCCGCCAGGGCGGCGCCCACCGTATGGGAAATGCTGTTGAACCGTTCACCGTGGTACATGCCTGACCGCCCGCTGCGTTAAAAACAGGCTCATCGTACACGCTTGGGGAGATCGGGGTGCGCGGTTTGCGCAAGGCAAGGGCCGGAAAAGCCGGGGCGCATGCGATTGCCGCCCCGCTTGTTCCTGCTCGAACTATCAGGCAGCTTCCGCCTTCTTGCGCGCGGGACGGCGCGCCGGGGTCTTGCGCGGCGCCTTGGCCGGCTTGTCTTCCGCCACGACGGCCACTTCCACCGGCGCCGCCTCAATCACAGGCGCCGCTTCCGCCACGGCTTCAGCCGCCTTCTTGGCCGGCTTCTTCGCCGCTGCCGCCTTGCGGGCCGGCGTGCGCGGCTTGGCCTTCGGCTTCGCTTCGGCGGCCGCTTCCACAATCACTTCGGCGACTGGCTCCGGTACCGGCTCAGGTACCGGCGCCGCTTGCGCTACCTCAACGGCCTCGGCACGCGCTTCACGTGCGCCATCGCCATTCTTGCGGCCGCCACGGCCATTGCGGCGCGAACCGCGCTTGGCGTTGCCCTCTTCCGCCACGACCTCGACTGCGGCTTCGGCCACTTCGTGCACCACCTCGGGCTGCGGCGCCGGCGCATACTGCTCGATGACGGCGACGGACGTTTCCACATCGGCCACCGGCACGAAGGCCTGTGGCGCGGATTCGCCGCGGCGCTGCTCGTTCTGCTTGCGGCCGCCACGGCCATTGCGGCGCGAATCGCGGCGGCTGCCGCCCTCGCGGTGACTGCCCTCTTCCGCCGTCGCGACGGCTTCGCCGCCGGCGATCAGCGCGTCACTGGCGACTTCCCCGTTCACGGGCGCAGCGACAGGCACCAGGCCGCTGCTGCGGTAGACATAGGCGCCCGATTTCTCGTCGCGGCCAAATTCCAGCAAGCCGCGCGTCTGCGCTTCTTCCAGCAAGTTGCCGAAGGTGCGGAAGCCGTAATACGATTCGCTGAAATCCGGTTTGCGGCGCTTGATCGCTTCCTTCAGCATCGAAGCCCAGATCTTGCCGCTGTCGCCGCGCTCGGAGACCAGCGCGTCGAAGGTGGCGACGGCCATCTCGATCGCTTCCGTCTTGCGCGACTCGTATTTTTCCTTGCGGCGCACTTCTTCGTCGGGCGAGCGCTTGGCCGCCGGAGTTTCGCGCGCGTCGCGCTTGGCGGCCGTGCGGCGGCTCTCGCGCACCAGGTCGTCGTAGAAAATGAATTCGTCGCAGTTCGCCACGAGCAGGTCGGAGGTCGACTGCTTGACGCCCACGCCGATCACCTGCTTGGCGTTTTCGCGCAGTTTCGACACGAGCGGCGAAAAATCGGAATCGCCGCTGATGATGACGAAGGTGTTCACATGCGCCTTGGTGTAGCACAGGTCCAGTGCATCGACGACCAGGCGGATGTCGGCCGAATTCTTGCCGGACTGGCGCACGTGGGGAATTTCGATCAGTTCGAAGTTCGCCTCATGCATGGTGCCCTTGAAACTTTTATAACGGTCCCAGTCGCAATATGCCTTCTTGACAACAATACTGCCCTTGAGCAGCAAGCGTTCGAGGATGGGCTTGATATCGAATTTTTCGTAATTTGCATCTCGCACGCCGAGCGCGACGTTCTCGAAGTCGCAAAACACGGCCATGCTGAGGTTTTCTGGGGATGACGCCATAAGGGTGAATTCTCGCTGATGATAAGGGCGGACGGGAAGCGCAACGCCTCCCTTTTCGCCTAGTATATTCGCCCATCCCCCGTTTCGGCGACAACTATCGTGCGCGGCAGCTTATTGCGCACCGCCGACGGCGCCGGCGCCCGGCCAAACAACGCTTTCATCGACCGAATACAGCTGACACGGCAGGCTGCTCCAGCGCTGGCACGACGCCAGCGCGCGGACATCGGGACTTTCGCCCTCCTCGGCCCAGCCCCAGGCGCCGCTGGCCGACAAGGCAAAGGCCCGTGGCGCGTTTTTTTCCAGGAAGACGCGGTAGGCGGCGCGGCCCTGCTCTTCCAGATAGGGCACGGCGGCGATATCGCCCTGCGGCGCGAAATGCGTGTCGGGCGGCGACGGCGCATCGGGCACACTGTAGACCTGGCGCACCGGCATGCCGATTTTTTGCAGAAAGCGCTCGGTGGGCGGCAGCCAGACGGCCACGCCATCGCGGCTGCCCAGGGTCAGGTGGGCGTCGCGCTTGAACGGTCCATAGGCAAACAGCTCGCCCCTGCCGCCCGAACCGGCAAACGAGTGGAACAGGCGCTGCGCGAGCGCTGGCGCAAAATAGGAGTCGTTCGCGCCATACAGCCACAGGCTGGGGATGCGGCTGTAGGCGCCGAAGGTGGCGAAGGCCTTGGCCAGGGCCGACGGCCAGTCGCAGCCGGGCATGTCGACGCGCAGGCCGCCGGCGAAATTGAGCACGCCGCGCACGCCGGACAGCGCCCGGGTAGCCAGCGCCAGCGCCGCCATGCCGCCATACGATTGCCCCGCGACGACGATGCGCTCTGGATCGACCCAGCTCTGGCGCCGGGCATAGGCCAGCGCATCAAGCATATCGCGCGCCTGGCCCTGGGCATTGGCCAGCATGTCGCAGCCGAAATCGCGATAAGCGCCCGTGGATTGGGCAAATCCAGTGCGCATGGGCAGCATCACGGCATAGCCGCGGCGCACGAACTCGGTGGCCATATAGATGAAGCGCTCGCGCTGCTGCTGCCTTGCCGGCCCCGCCTGTTTGCCATGATTCATCAGCAACAGGGGAAACGGGCCGGGACCGGGGGGACGAAAGACCGTCGTTTGCAGTATTTCATGCATGCCGGCGCCGGCAGGCACCATGATGACCTGCTCGTTCAGGCGCGCATCGAGCGGCAATGGCACGCGCTGGGCTTGTGCGGGAAGGCAGAGCGAGCCGAGCAGCAAACTCGGCAACAACAGGCGGGCGACGCGGGCAATGGCGGACTCCTGATCAGGCGGAAGACTGAATCCCAGCAGTCTAGGCAGCGCCATGCGGCAGAACAATATCAAAAAGTTACGTTGAGTAACTATTTTTTTGAGAAACCAACAGACAGGAAAATTATTGCCTTACGCCAAGCACTTTCACTGCGCAAGGGAGTAAACTACTGGCATATTGAAGGAGTCATCATGTCCATATCCGCCCTCACCACCGGCACCTCGGGCCTGGTCGCCAACCAGCGCGCGCTGGACGTGGCCGCCAACAATATCGCCAATGCGAATACGCCAGGCTTCCAGCCGCAGCAAGCCCAGTTCCAGGAAGCCAGTCCGGCCGGCACGGGCGTCACGCTCTCCGTCGAAGGACGCAAGCTGGCCGTCAGCGGCGCCGATGCGACTGCGGCCAAGGCGGCGCAAAGCCGGCCGAACGGCGTGGGCCTCGCGTCCGAACTGACCGATAATCTCGTCTACAAGGCCGGTTTTAATTTATCGGCGAATGTCGTCAAGGCGGCCGACCAGGCACTGGGCAGCCTGATCGACGTCAAAAGCTGACGCAGCAGCTATCGCTTAGATAGCCTGCTTTTGCATTTCCAGCGCCAAGGGCGCCATCGCCGGCGTGATCAGCGCCAGCAGCCGTTCGGCCGGAATGCCGTCGCGCGCCTGCACCGACAGGCCGTGCAGCAAGGCCGCATAATAGTCGCCCAGCGCCTGCACGTCCGCCTCCTCCCTTAACTCTCCCGCCAGCTGCGCCGCGCGCAGGCGCTCGATGACGGCCTGCGTGCGCGCGCGGCGGTGCTGCGCCAGCCAGTCGGCGATGCCCGCGTTGTCCGCGCTCGTGTTGGTGGCGGCCGTGACCACCATGCAGCCTTGCGGCTGGCCGCTGCGCGTGTACAGCAGCACGGCTTCTTCCAGCATGCGCGCCACCGCGTCGCGCACATTCAGGCTGGCCGCCAGCGCGTGCACGGCAAACGCGCCTTCTCCCGTTTCATACAGCTCCACGGCTTCGCGGAACAGCTGCTCCTTCGAGCCGAACGCCGCATAGATGCGCGCCGAGGCGATGCCCAGCGCCGCCACCAGGTCGGCCATCGATACGCCTTCGTAGCCGCGCGTCCAGAACGCGTCGCGCGCTTTTGCCAGCGCCAGCGCGCGGTCAAATTCCCTCGGTCTTCCTGCCATGTCTACCCTCTTTTCACAAACTGGCGGCCAGTATAACGCCTGGCACCCGCGGCGCGTTCGCCATTTATTTTGCATCACGGGCTTGACCGCGCCAAGAATTTCACCTATTCTTTGTCGATCGACAAACAATAGGAGCCGATATGAAAACCATCCAAGGACCCAGCCTGCACCTGGCACAATTCGCCGCCGACACGGCGCCCTTCAACACCCTGCCCGCCATCGCCGAGTGGGCGGCAGGCATGGGCTTCAAGGCCCTGCAGATTCCCGCCTGGGATGCGCGCCTGTTCGACGTGGCGCAAGCGGCGCACAGCCAGCAGTACTGCGACGACCTCGTTGCCATGCTGGCAGGCCATGGCCTCGTCATCAGCGAACTGACGACGCACATCCTCGGCCAGTTGGTGGCCGTGCACCCGGCCTACGACGCGCTGTGCGACAGCTTCGCCCCGGCACACCTGCACGGCCAGCCGGCCGCGCGCACCGAGTGGGCCATCGAACAGCTCAAGCTGGCGGCCATGGCGTCGAAACGCCTGGGCCTGACCGACATGGGCACGTTCTCCGGCTCGTTCGCCTGGCCCTACCTGTTCCCATTCCCGCAGCGCCCGCCCGGCCTGATCGAGGCGGCCTTCGACGAACTGGCACGCCGCTGGCTGCCCATCCTCGACGTGTGCGAGGAACAGGGCGTCAACCTGTGCTACGAAATCCACCCGAGCG
The DNA here is from genome assembly GCF_900156175.1 of Janthinobacterium sp. TND4EL3. Lineage (GTDB taxonomy): Bacteria > Pseudomonadota > Gammaproteobacteria > Burkholderiales > Burkholderiaceae_D > Janthinobacterium. The sequence continues at coordinate 121,509 of NZ_FTMV01000013.1, read as the reverse complement.
AAGACCTGCATGACGGCATCAGCTTCGAGATGTTTTACGAGCGGGTAGGCCGCCACCCGCGCTGCAAGATGCTGTTCGATCCCAGCCACTTCGTGCTGCAGCAGCTGAACTACCTGGAATTCATCGATATCTACAAGGACCACATCCGCATGTTCCATGTGAAGGATGCGGAATTCAATCCGACGGGGCGGCAAGGCATCTACGGCGGCTACCAGTCGTGGGAAAACCGGGCCGGGCGCTTCCGCTCGCTGGGCGATGGCCAGGTCGACTTCAAGGCGATTTTTTCGAAGATGGCGCAGAACGACTACGCGGGCTGGGCGACGCTGGAATGGGAATGCTGCCTGAAGGACCAGGAAGTGGGCGCGCGCGAAGGCGTGGCCTTCATCAATGCCCACATCATTCCCGTGACCGACAAGATCTTCGACGACTTCGCCGGCGCCCCCGTCAGCGCGCAACAGATCCAACAATTGCTGGGCATCCAGCATCACTAATCAAGGATACATATGAACGACTTCACTCACGACTACGTCCGCATCGACGGCCAGCGCCTGCATTGCGTCATCGCTGGTCCCGGCACCGGCAAACCCGTGCTGCTGATCCCCGGCTGGCCGCAAACCTGGTATGCGTGGCGCCACGTGATGGCGGCGCTGGCGGCCCAGGGCTACCAGGCCATCGCCATCGATCCGCCGGGCAGCGGCCACTCCAGCCGCCCTGCAGATGGCTACGATACGGGCGCCGTTGCCGCCACCCTGCACCGCGCCATGCTGGCCCTGGGCCACGCGCAGTACGACGTCGTCGGCCATGACATCGGCATGTGGGTCGGCTACGCACTGGCCAGCGACTTCCCGCAGGCCGTGACGAAACTGGCGCTGACGGAAGCCGTGATTCCCGGCCTGGCGCCCGCGCCGCCGATTTTCGTCGCGCCGTCGGACAACATCTTCCTGTGGCACTTCATGTTCAACCAGGTGCTGGACTTGCCGGAAATGCTCACGGCGGGCAAGGAGCGCGAATACATCCGCTTCATTTTCGACCGCTGGTCGTACCGCCGCGACAAGGTGGCCGTCGACGTGTATGCGGACGCCTATGCCACGCCGGGCGCCCTGCGCGCCGGTTTCGCCTACTACCGCGCCATACCCGAAACCATCCGGCAAAACCTGGAGCGGGCGAAAAAGAGCCTGGCCATGCCCGTGCTGGCCATCGGCGCCGACCACGCGACGAATGACGCGCCGCTGCTGACCATGCAGGGCAAGGCCGATATGTTACAAGGCGCCATCGTCGCCGAATGCGGCCACTTCATCATGGAAGAACAGCCGGAAGCGTTCATCGCCCACCTGCTGCCCTTCCTGGCGGGAGAGCGGGCATGAGCCTCGACCCGCTGATCGCCGCCTGGCTGGAACAGACGAAAGACGCGCCGCCGCCCGCCTCGCTGGCGGACCTGCGCGCGGCCACGGAAACGGGCTTGCGCCAGCTGCACGGCCCGCTGGAGCACGTGACGTCCATTACCGATTACGTGGTGCCGGGCGAGCATGCGCTGACCGTGCGCGCCTACGTGCCGGCCGGCGCGGACACTGCTCATCCTCTGCCCGCCATCGTCTTCGCGCATGGCGGCGGATGGTGCCTGTGCTCGCTGGACCTGTACGACAATCCGTGCCGCGCACTGGCCAACGCCACCGGCTGCGTGATCTTTTCCGTCGACTACCGGCTGGCGCCCGAGCACAAGTTTCCCGTGCCGCTGAACGATTTTTACCGGGCCCTGTGCTGGGTCGCCGACGAGGCGGAGATGCTGGGTATCGATGCGAAACGGCTGGCCGTGGGCGGCGACAGCGCGGGCGGCAACCTGGCGGCGGCCGCCGCCCTGATGGCGCGCGACCAGGCCGGCCCAGCGCTGGCGCACCAGCTGCTGCTGTACCCGGCGCTCGATTTCGCCTTCGACACGCCGTCCTACCAGTGCTATGCGGAAGGCCACTCGCTGACGCGGGAAGCCATGCGCTTTTGCTGGTCGGCCTACCTGAACGAGCCGGCTGAAGGCGCGAACGCCTACGCGGCGCCCCTGCAGGCCGCGTCGCTCAAGGACTTGCCGCCGGCGACGGTGCTGGTATGCGAGTACGACCCGCTGCACGACGAAGGCGAAGCCTATGCGCGGTATTTGCGCGACGACGGCGTGGCGGCGCAATGCGTGCAACTCGACGGCATGATCCATGCATCGATCCACATGCCGGGCCTGACGCCAGCGGCGCGCGGCTTGTTCGACGTGGCGGGCAAGGCCATGCGGCAAGCGCTGGCGGCATAGAAAAAAACGCGCCGGGGATGGCTCCACGGCGCGTTTTTCCTCCATCAGCTGCGCATCACTCCACCAGCTTGCGCACCTCGATGCCATTGAGCCACTTCACGTGGCGCGGCCCCGTGCGGATATCCTTGGCCGAGATGAGGGCGATCTCGCCGTCGTTGTCGTCGAGCGCCTTGCCGTTCTTTTCATAGTAGACGATCACTCCCTCGCCGGCCGGTGCGTTATACAGCTCGCCCCAGGAAAACACCACCGCGTAGCCATCCGTGGCCTTGGCGATGATGGCGAGCTTCTTGACGTCATTGTGGCCGGGCGCATCGAGCACCGCCTTGTCGAGGATGTCGCGCAGACGCACGCCTTTGTAGCTGGTGATGGTCTCGGCCTTGTCGCCGTTGTGCCGCGTGACGGCAAGCTCTCCGCCATTGGCCGGCGGCAGCAGGCGCAGGTCGGCCACCTTCAGGGACAACGGCGTTTCCACCACGCCCGTCACGGCGAGCGCGTGGCTCATATTATCGCGCGCGGGCGCCGGGTCGGCCCACGCGGGCGCCGCGGCCAGCAACGCCGCCGAAGTAAAGCCAGCCAATATTTTCTTGAACATGCTGTGTCCTTTCATGACAGTGACGAATCAGAACTGGTACTGCGCATTGGCCAGCCAGGTGCGGCCAGCGCTGGGGAAACCGTCGGCCAGCGCGTAATTGCGGTCGCCCAGGTTGCTCACACCCGCTTCCAGGCTCAAGGCCGGCAAGGGCCGGTACACGGCCTTCAGGTTCAGCGTCGTAAAGCCACCGAGTTCCAGGGTGTTCGAGACCCAGCGCCCGCTGTTCGCTTCCGCGATGGCCACCACGTCGACCTGGCGCGCCGCGTGCAGCACGGCGTGCGCCGTCAGCTTGTGGCGCGGCACATCCGTCAGGCGGATGGCGCGGTCGCTGACGTTCTTCATCTCCGTGTAGGTGTAATTGCCGCCGAAATCAAGCCAGGCGCCGGCGCGGCCGCGCGCCCCCAGTTCCACGCCGCTGATGTGCGCCCGGCCCGCATTCTGCATCTGCGAACGCACGCCGGCCACATTCGCCACGCTCTGGATCTTGTCCTTCACGTCGCTGTAGAACAGCGCCGCTTCCAGGCTGGCGCCCTGCACGCTTGCCTGGTACCCCAGCTCGTAATTCATCGCCTCTTCCGCGCGCAAGGCCGGGTTTTCGATATACGTGCCCAGGCGCTGCGAGTAGCGGTCCTTCAGGGTCGGCAGGCGCGACTTGCGCGCCGCGGTGGCGTACACCTTCGCCTCGGGACCCACTTTGTGGAACAGGCCCGCCTGCAGGTCCGTGGCCGCCTGATTGCCTGGCAAAGTATACGCATTGCCGGCGCTATACACCGTGTCCGGGCGCAGTTCGTTGCGCGATACGCCCAGCGACAGTTCCGTTGCGGCGTTCAGGGCGATGCTGTCCTCCGCGCCCAAGGTCCACAGGGCATCCTTGTACCAGGTGTTGCGCACGCCTTTGCCATCGCGCTCCTGGTGCTCGTCGGCCTTGTAGCTGGCGACAAAGCGCAGGCTGTGCGCGGCCAGGCGGAACGATTCGAGTTCCACCGCGCCGCCGTTCGTGCGGTCGTTATAGATGCTGCGCCCGCCGCTGACGCTGCCCTGGCCGCTGGTCTTGATGGTGCTGTAGCTGCCATTGGTGAACGAGGTGATTTCATTGTCATAGCTGTCGTGGTAGAGGCGCAGTTTCAGGCGCTCCTGCTGGCCCAGGCGCGTCTGCGAAACGAAGTACACGCTTTCCTTGTTCCAGTACGGCCATTGCCAGTAGCGCGCGCCGACAGGATTCGTCGATGGCGGCTGGCCCTTTTCGCCATGCTGCTTGTAGTAGCTCAGTGCATACTCGTCGCCGCCCACGGGCGTGTAGCCGACCTTGAACGACAATTTATGGTCCTTGCGGTAGGAATTGTTGCGCGTGCCGCCGTCTTCCGTGGCCGTCGGGCGGAAGTCCGACGACATGGGGAAGCCGTCGCTGTCGATGTACGACACGCCCGCCTGCAGATACCACAGGCCCTGGTTCGTGCCCACGTTGGCTGACACCTGGCGCTCGCTGCCCGAACCGAATCCCACTGACGTATCGCCTTCCATCAAAGCCGTCGGCTTGCGCGACACCAGGTTGATGGCGCCGCCCAGGGTATTGGCGCCGTAGGCCACGGAACTGAAGCCCTTGGCCACCTGGATGGCGGCCAGGTCGGCCGTCGTGAAGCGGTTGAAATCGACGTAGCCGTCATACGGCACGTAGACGGGTATGCCGTCGATGTACAGCGGCACCTGGCGCGCATCGAAGCCGCGGATGGCGACGGTTTTCTCGTTGCGCGAATTGGTCGACAGCGACACGCCGGACAGCAGATTCAAGGCGTCGCCCACGTTGTCGCGGTTAAAGCGGCGCATCTCGGCGCGGCTTACTTGGGATCCCACCTGCTGTTCCACCTGGCCTGTTTGCTCGCGCTGGCCGATCACCGTCACCGTGCCCAGCACGAACGGCGCCGCCGCATCCACGTCTTCCTTGCCAGCAGCCTGCTGCGCCAGCGCAAGCAGTACGGCGCCAGCCATTACCTGTTTCACCATCGTCATGTTTTTCTCTTCCGTTATATATCGCCCTATATAGCGATATGCAAAAAAGCGGCCGCGCATGCGGCGGCCGTCATCCAACAGCGCAATATACAGATGTATATAACGATACTCAAGCAGCAAGGCCAAAAGGCCTCGCGCAAGTCAATTTCTCACGTTTTTTTCATGCACTGCAGCATTTCGCTGTGCGAACGAATGTTTCACAAAACGGTTGACACGTCCAATTTGGCTAGGCAAACTGGTTTCCAGGGAGTTCGAAAATGAATGCAAATATGACAAATATTCAAGCCGCAGCGGATCCGGAACTCATCGTCTTCAGCGATGACGAGGAAGGCAAGGACCGCCAGTTCGTCAACGCGCTGGCGCGCGGCCTCGAAGTGCTGCGCTGCTTTCGCCCCGGCGAAGTCTTCCTGTCGAATGCGGACATGGCCAAGCGCACGGGCATCCCGAAGCCGACGATTTCCCGCCTCACCTACACCCTCACCAAGCTCGGCTACCTCAATTATTCGGACAGCCTGGGCAAGTACCAGTTGGGCGCCGGCGTGCTGGCTCTCGGCTACCGCATGCTGTCGAACCTGGACGTGCGCAAGATGGCGCGCCCGCTGATGGAAGAACTGGCCGAACATGCGCAGGCCTCCGTCTCGCTGGGCACGCGCGACCGCCTCAGCATGGTCTACGTGGAAACCTGCCGCAGCAGCGCCAACGTCACGCTGCGCCTCGACGTCGGCTCGCGCATTCCCCTGATGACGACGGCCATGGGCAAGGCCCTGCTGTGCATCCTGCCGCAGGCCGAGCGCGATTACCTAATGGACCATGCGCGCCTGCATGAGACGGAGCGCTGGCCCCGCATCAAGGCCGGCATCGAGCAAGGCTTCAAAGATTACCAGGACCGGGGCTTTTGCATCTCGGCCGGCGAATGGCAGAACGACGTGCACGCCGTGGGCGTGCCCATGCTGGGTGCCGACGGCGAACAGGTGATGGCCTTCAATTGCGGCGGCCCCGCCTTCCTGCTGTCGCGCGAAAAACTCGAATCGGACCTCGGACCGCGCCTGGTCGCCCTGGTCAAGACAGTGGAAAAAAACCTGGGCCGCGGTTAGACTGCGCGCCCCCTCTTAACAACAGATCACATCAAAGCGCCGAGGAAACCGATGATACGCGACGAAGAAACCCTGAACATCCTGCTCGACAGCATCGCCCGTTTCGTACGCGAAGTGCTGGTGCCGAACGAGGCGCTGGTGGCCGAAACGGACACGATCCCGCCCGCCATCGTGGCGCAGATGCGCGAACTGGGCCTGTTCGGCCTGTCCATTCCGGAAGCCTACGGCGGCCTGGAACTGAGCATGGAAGAGGAAGTGCGCGTCGCCTTTGAAATCGCCCGCACCTCGCCCGCCTTCCGCTCGCTGATCGGCACGAACAACGGCATCGGCTCGCAAGGCATCGTCATCGACGGCACGGAAGCGCAAAAACAATACTATCTGCCCAAGCTGGCGGCCGGCGAGATCATCGGCTCGTTCGCGCTGACGGAAGCGGGATCGGGGTCCGATGCCGCCTCGCTGCGCACGACGGCCGTGCGCGATGGCGATTTTTACATCCTCAACGGCAGCAAGCGCTATATCACCAACGCGCCCGAAGCGAGCATTTTTACGGTCATGGCGCGCACGGACCCCGTCAAGCGCGGCGCCTCGGCCATCTCCGCCTTCATCGTGGAAAAGGATACGCCGGGCCTTTCTTTAGGCAAGATCGATAAGAAGATGGGCCAGCAAGGCGCGCATACCTGCGACGTCATCTTCGAAAATTGCCGTGTGCCGGCCGCGAACATCATCGGCGGCAAGGAAGGCGTGGGTTTTAAAACAGCCATGAAGGTGCTCGACAAGGGCCGGCTGCACATCGCCGCCGTCTGCGTGGGCGCGGCCGAACGCATGCTGGCCGACGCCCTGGCCTACGCCATGGAGCGCCAGCAGTTCGGCCAGCCTATCGCGGAATTCCAGCTGATCCAGGCCATGCTGGCCGATAGCAAGGCGGAAATCTATGCGGCGCGCAGCATGGTGCTCGACGCGGCGCGCCGGCGCGACAACAAGGAAGACATCTCGACGGAAGCGTCGTGCTGCAAGCTGTTCGCCTCCGAAATGTGCGGCAGAGTCGCTGACCGCTCCGTGCAGATCCACGGCGGCGCCGGCTACATCAGCGAATACGCGGCCGAGCGTTTCTACCGCGACGTGCGCCTGTTCCGCATCTACGAAGGCACGACGCAGATCCAGCAGATCGTCATCGCCCGCAACATGATCAAGGCGGCGCAAAAGTGAGGGAGGCCGCGCTGGACATTCCCGCCCTGCTGGCCCACTTGCCGGCGCGCCTGTCGGCCATCCCCATCTATTGGGCGACGCGCGCGCCCGACGCGCCCGCGCTGCATGAAGCTGGCCGCAGCTGGACCTACGCCCAGCTGCAGCACGGTGTGGAAAGCGCCGCGCAGCTGCTGCGCCAACTGGACGTGCGCGCCGGCGACCGCCTGATGGTGGTGGGCGAGAACTGCGCGCTGCAGGTGGCGCTGATCTTTGCGGCGGCCAGCATCGACGCCTGGATCGTCAACGTCAATGCCCGCCTGTCGGCGCGCGAGATCGATACCATCGCCGCGCACTCCGGCGCGCGGCGGATGCTGTTCCTGGCCGGCGCCTCGCCGGAGGCGGACGCGCACGCGGCGCGTCTGGGCGCGGCCAGCGCCACGGTCGACGGCATGGGCGAGCTGCTGGCGGGCGAGTTGAACGAGGCGGCCATCGCGGAAGACACGGTGCCCGGCAACGAACAGGTGGCCGCGCTGATCTACACGACGGGTACCACCGGGCAGTCGAAGGGCGTGATGCTCACGCACCGCAACCTGCTGTTCATCGCCGCCGTCTCCAGCACCCTGCGCGGCTTGAGCAGCAGCGACCGCGCCTACGGCGTGCTGCCGATTTCGCACGTGTACGGCCTGGCCTCGGTGGCCCTGGGCACCCTGTATGCGGGCGCCGCACTGTACCTGGTGCCGCGCTTTTCCGTCGACGGCCTGCTCTCGGCCCTGCAGGACGATGAACTGACCATCGTGCAGGGCGTGCCCGCCATGTACGCCAAGCTGCTGCAAACCCTGGGCGGCGCCGATACGCCGCTGCCCACGCGGCTGCGCTTCGCCTATGCGGGCGGCTCGCCGCTGGCGCCGTCGCTCAAGCACGACGTGGAAAAACTGCTGGGCACCGCGCTGCACAATGGCTACGGCATGACGGAAAGCGCCCCCACCATCAGCCAGACGCGCCTGGAAGCGCCGCGCCGCGACGATTCCGTGGGCATGCCGATCCCCGGCGTGGAAGTGCGCGTGGTCGACGTGGCCGGCCAGGACGTGACGCCGGGCGAGCCGGGGGAACTGTGGATACGCGGGCCGAACATCATGGCCGGCTATTACCGCGAACCGGCCATGACGGCGGCCACCATGCGCGACGGCGGCTGGCTCAATACGGGCGACATGGCGCGCCAGGATCCGGACGGCGCGCTGTTCATCGTGGGCCGCACCAAGGAGCTGATCATCCGCTCCGGCTTCAATGTGTATCCGCTGGAAGTGGAAACGGCCCTGAACGCCCACGCTTCCGTGGTGCAGTCGGCCGTGGTGGGACGCACCCTGGCCGATGGCAACGAGGACGTCATCGCCTATGTGGAGCTGGACCCGCGCCAGCCCGCCAGCGTGGCAGAATTGCAGGCCTGGCTGGCGCAGACCCTGTCGCCGTACAAGTGCCCGTCCGCCATCATCGTCATGGAAGCGCTGCCGGCGGCAGCCACGGGCAAGATTTTAAAGGGGCAGCTGCGGCAAATGGCGCAGAATGCACGATAAGTTGACCATGTAGTAGCAGACCCGACAATAAAACCCAGCCACATCACCGGAGGAGACACGATGAAACGCACCTACACACGCATCGCCATGGCAGCGCTGGTCGCCAGCGCCTGGATGGCACAGGCCAGCGCCGACGAATTCCTGGTCGGCGCGGAAATCCCGCTGACGGGCAACCTGGCGCGCGTCGGCGCCGGCATGCAGGAAGGGATCATGGTCGCGGCCGAGGTATTCAACAAGACCAACGGCAAGCACACCATCAAGATCATCACCGTCGACGACGAATCGGCGCCCGCCAAGGCCATCGCGGCCGTGGAAAAGCTGGCCAGCCAGGGCGTGGTGGCCATCACGGGCGGCTACGGCTCGAACAATATCTCGCCCGCCTCGGACACGGCCAATAAACTGGGACTCGTCTACATCACCTCGGGCGGCGTGGACGACAGCCTGGTGGCCAGCGGACGCAAGAATTTTTTCCGCATCAATAACACGGCCGGCTACGAAAAAGCCATGCTGGGACTGCTAGCCGACGTGGGCGCCAAGTCCGTCTCCATCGTGTATTCGACCAAGGACGCCACCACGGGCCTGGCCAAGGACGTGGAAAAGGCCCTGGCGGCCAAGGGCGTGAAGGTGACGACGCATTCGTTCGACCCGGCCATTACCGACTTCAAGCCCATCATCAACAAGATCAAGCTGCAGGATAAATCGGAAGTCGTGGCCATGGTCGGCTACGAAAACGATTACGTGGGCATCATCCGCGCCGCCCGCGTGCTGAAACCGAAGATCAAGGCCATGGTGGGCGTGTGGTCGCTGGCCACGCCGAAGATGGCGGCCGACTTCCCCGACCTGATGCCGAACGTCTTCGGCACGGCCCTGCTGCCCTTTCCGACGGAATTCAAGACGGCCGACGGCAAGGCCTTCAGCGACGCCTACAAGCAGCTGTACAAGAAGGAGCCGGACTACCTGGGCCAGTTCGGCTATGTGCAGTCGATGCTGCTGTTCGAAGCGATCGCGCGCGCGGCCGACAAGGGCACGCTCAAGAAAGGCGGCGTGGCCGACGAGATGCGCAAGACGGACCGCGAAACCCTGATCGGCCGCGTGCAGTTCGCCGCCAACGGCGACAACCAGAATTTCGTGCACCGCATGGCGCAGCACCAGGACAAGAAGGTGGTCATCGTCTGGCCGAAGGAACACGCGACGGGCAAGCTGAACTATCCTGCCCTGCCCTGGTAAGCAGCCTCCCGCTGCACACGCGCGCGCCCGCCGGGCGCGTACCGATGAACGGCGGTCCTGGTGCCTCTTGCGATGCGCCAGGGCCGCCTGACGGGATCACGATATGACAGAATTAATCTTGCAAGCCCTGTATTCGGGCTTGCTGCAGGGCGGCTCCTATGCCCTGATCGCACTGGGACTGGCGCTGGTGTTCGGCACCATGAAGGTGATCAACCTGGCGCACGGGGAACTGGTGCTGCTGGCAGCCTACATCGCCTACAGCGTGGAGTCGGGACTGGGCCTGGGGCCCATGTTCGCCATCCCCATCGCGCTGGTGATCGTCAGCCTGACATCCGTGGGCGTCTACCTGATCGTCAGCCGCATCAAGAAAGACCGCGAAATCAATTCGCTGATCCTCACCTACGGCATCGGCGTGATCCTCACCAATTTCATCTTGCTGGTCTGGAAGGCCGACATCCGCTCGACCTCGTCGAGCTGGCTGCAGGAAGGCTTCGAGATCGGCCCCTTCTTCAGCATGCGCAGCGAAGTCATTTTCTTCGGCGTCAGCCTGGTGCTGATGGCCGCCCTGTGGCGCTGGCTGTCGACCAGCTGGTATGGCCGCGCCGTGCGCGCCGTGTCCAGCAACCGCGACGCGGCCAAGCTGATGGGCATCGATCCGGGCCGCACGGAACTGGTCTCCTTTCTGGTCGCCGGCATCCTGGCCGCCTTCGCCGGCGTCGCCCTGTTCAGCTATGGCGTGATCCAGCCGGCCTACGGCGGCGCGCTGACGGTAAAAGCCTTCATCATCACGGTACTGGCAGGCATCGGCTCGATACCGGGCGTGCTGCTGGCCGCCGTGCTGCTGGGCGTGGCCGAAGCGCTGACCGTCACCCTGGCCAGCTCCGCGCTGCAGGAATTGTCCGGCATGGTGCTGTTCCTGCTGGTGCTGTTCATCATGCCGAACGGCTTGTTCGGCGCACAACGGAGGCGCGGATGAAGCGCTCGACTTTGATTTCCACGGCAATCCTGCTGCTGGCCGCGTACGTCGCCGTGCCGCTGGCCCTGGGCGCCAACCAGTATGTGATGAGCATGGTGGTGGCGGCCCTGATCATTGGCGGCGTGGCCATGTCATGGGCCCTGCTGGGCAACCTGGGCGGCATGGTCAGCTTCGGCCACGCGGCGTTCTTCGGCGTGGGCGCGTATGTCTCCGCGCTGGCCACCGTGAAACTGGGCCTGCCCGTGTTTGCCGCCATGCTGCTGGGCGGCATGGGCGCGGCGCTCGCCGCCGTCATCATGCTGCCCGTGCTGCGGCTGCGCGGGCCGTATTTTGCGCTGGCCATCCTCGCCTACGCCCACATCTTCCGCATCCTGGCCACGGAATGGAGCTCGGTGACGGGCGGCGCCGGCGGCATCAACAATATTCCGGCCTTGCCCGCCGTCTTCGGTTTTGATCTGGCCAGCAAGACGGGCGCCTACCTGGTGGTACTAACCCTGGTGGTGGCATGCGCCTTTGCCTACGGCCGCATCCGCGCCAGCCATTACGGCATCGCCCTGCGCGCCATGCACGACAGCGAGGACGCCACGCGCGTCGTCGGCGTCAACAGCACCTTGCTGAAAGGCGCGATGCTGCTCGTGTCGGCCTTCATGGCCGGGCTGTTCGGCGCCTTCAACGCCCACTACATCAATTTCCTGGAACCCGACTACGCCTTCAACAGCCTGTGGGTGACGTTACCGATCGTGGCGGCCATCTTCGGCGGCTACCGCACGATACTCGGTCCCGTGCTGGGCGCCGTCGTGGTCTACCTGGTCGACCAGCTGATCTTCAAATCGCTGATCCCCACCGGCCACCAGCTGGTGCTGGGCGTGCTGCTGGTGGCGATGATCGTCTTCAGTCCGAACGGCTTGCTGCCGCTGCTGCAAAAATGGCTGAAAAACACCTTCAAAGCGAAGGAGAAACAACATGCTTGAACTCGATAATGTGTCCGTGCGCTTCGGCGGCCTGACGGCCGTCGATGCCGTCACGTTAAAAGTAGGCAGCCACGACGTGATCGGCCTCGTGGGCGCGAACGGCGCCGGCAAGACCACCCTGTTCAACGCCATTTCCGGCCTGGTGCGCCCCACCGGCGGCAGCATCCGCTTCGAGGGACGCGACATCATGGCCACGCCCATGTACCAGCGCGCACGCCTGGGACTGGGCCGCACCTTCCAGATCCCGCAACCGATGCATGAATTGACGGTGCGCGAAAACCTCGTCGTAGCGCAGCGCTTCGGCACCGGCAAGGTAGACCAGCGCAAGATCGATGAAATCCTCGATTTCACCAGCCTGGCGGACAAGGCCGGGCGCGACGCGGCCAGCGAACTGGCGCTGACGGAACTGAAAGCGCTGGAAGTGGCCAAGGCCCTGGCCACCAATCCGAAATTGTTGCTGTTGGATGAAGTGCTGGCGGGCCTGGAAACGAACGGCAAGCGCCGCTTTATGGGCATGCTCAAGGACTTGCACGCCGCCTTTGGCGTGGGCATCGTCATGATCGAGCACGATATCGAAACCATCAGCAATCTGTGCCAGCGCGTGGCCGTGCTCAATTTTGGCCAGCTGATCGCCGACGGCACGCCCGATGCCGTCTTCCGCGACCCGGCCGTCATCGAAAGCTACACGGGAGCCGTTCATGCTTGAAACGACGCTTAAGATAGAAAATCTGCGCGCCGGCTATGGCGCCATCAACGTGCTGTGGGACGTGTCGCTGTCGATTCAGAAGGGCAAGCTGACCACCATCATCGGCCCGAACGGGGCCGGCAAGACGACCTTGCTGCGCGCCATCATGGGTCTGCTGCCGGTCGGCGCAGGCAGCATCGCGCTCGACGGCACGCCCATCAACGGCACGCCCACGTGGAAGATGAGCGACGCGCGGGTCACGATGATCCCGGAAGGCCGCATGACGTTTCGCGACATGAGCGTGGAAGAAAACCTGATCATGGGCGCGTTTCCGAAGGAGCACCGCAGCCACATGCCGGCGCGCCTGGAGCAAGCCTACGCCATGTTCCCGCGCCTGCATGAACGCCGCAAGCAGCTGGCCGGCTCGCTCTCGGGCGGCGAGGCGCAGATGCTGGCGATGGCGCGGGGCCTGATGTCGGATCCGTCGTTATTGATCATCGACGAGCCGTCGCTGGGCCTGGCGCCGCTGGTGGTCAACGAACTGTTCGACATCCTCGCGCGCCTGAACGATGGCAAGCGCACCATCATTTTAGTGGAGCAGAACACGGCGCGCGCCGTGGGCGTGGCCGATCACGTCTACCTGATGCAAAGCGGTAAAGTGGCGCTGTCGCAGGCGGCCGTTGATGTCGACCTCGAGCATTTGCATGCGCTGTATTTTGCGCGCTGAGCGAGATCGGCCGCACGCGGCCGGCATCACTCCTCCTCGTCGGCCAGTTTGTCGAACACCTGCAGCTCGTTCCTGCCCAGTCCGGCCGTCACGAAGGGATCGTCGGCGGGAAAGCGGCCGGTATCGACCAGCATGCGCAGCTTGCTCAAGCGCTCGCCCAGCGCCAGCGCTTGCGCCTGCGGATCGGCATCGGCATCGGCAGCGGCATGCCCGATCGCGCGGGTCACGGATTCTGGAAACTCCCATAATTCGGCGATCCGCACCGACAGGATGCGCGCTTGCGCAAACACCTGGGCAATGAAGGCGTCCGATTGCGGGAAGGCGTCGGGTGCATGCATCTGGTCGATCAGCCGGAACGCCACCACCAGGCCGACGTTGGCCATCAGCCCCGCCAGATAGGCGTCAAAGGCGTTGGCCTGCATGGCCGGCGCGACCAGGTTGGCCGCCAGCGCACATTTCTCGGACTGGCGCCAGATCAGCGGCGCCGTGCGTATGGTCAGCCCGCCACTTTGCATGCTGACGATGGGACGGAAGGCGACGCGGGCGAGCAGCATGCGCATGCCGTTTTGCCCCAGCAGCATGATGGCGCCTTCCATGTTGTTGATCGACGGACTGGCGTTATAGCGCGAATGGTAGCAGGGCCGGTTCGCTTCGCGGTAGACCTCGGCGACCAGCAGCACGTCCTGGGCCAGCTGGCGCGACAGCTCGGCCGCGCTCATGTTTTCATTTTGCAAAGTCCGCATCAACTGCGGAATGATGGCCGGTATGCGCGGTATCAGCGCGGCGCCAGCGACCGGTTCACGCGCCAGGCGCGCCAATTCCTCCAGAATCTGCCGTTCCGCCTCTGCGGAAGCCTGCGCCGAACCGGCGGCCGCGAGCCAGCGGTAGTAGATGGCATCGATTTCGGCGATGCTCACTGGCTGCCGCGCCATCGCGGGCGCCGCCGCTGCCGTGACGGGCGCAGCCTTGTTTTTGTCGCCGCCGTTCAGTAATTTTCCTATCCAACCCATTTTATTCTTCCAACCCTATGTGCATCGCCATCGCGAAATCCGCCCCGCGATTTTACTAGATGCCAGCAGCGCCGGTGCGGCAGGCATGCCTGCTTTGTTTCCCTGCCGCAACATGCTAAAATGACACGGCATACACCCTGCCCTGCTCGACAAGCGACCCATCATGAACAATCCACTTGCGCACTACGTCACCACCCAGGCATACAACAACGCCTGGGCCAACCACCGCCTGCTGAAGACTTGCGGGCAGCTGAACCAGGCCGAGTTCCAGGCCACGCGCGTCAGTTTCTTCCCCACCATCCAGTCCACCTTGAACCACATCCTCACATGCGACTGGTTTTATCTCGACGCGCTCGAACGCGAACTGCGCGGCGAGGCGCCCCATGCCGACTGCTATACCTTCTTTGAACAGGACGAGCCGTTCACCGACTGCGCGGCCCTGCACGCGGCCCAGCGCGCCTCGGACCTGCGCCTGATCGCCCATTGCCGCAGCCTGTGCGACGCGGACCTGGCGCGGCCCGTGACGATCTTGCGCGATAATCCGCAAATCGACACGCGCCTGCGCATGCTGGCGCATCTGTTCCAGCACCAGATCCACCACCGTGGGCAAGTGCACGCCATGCTGGCCGGCACGCGCATCGCGCCGCCCCAGCTCGACGAATTCTATTGCGCCGGCGAGGCGGACGAGCGGGCGCAGGATTTTCTGGAGCTGGGCTGGACGGAAGACGAGGTCTGGGGACCGCGCTGAATCATTCTCGGACGTCGGAGTTTTCCCGGCGGAACCGCGTAAAAGGCATGGCGCCGGCAAAGTCGCTGCCGCCGAGGCAGAGACGGGACAAGGTGCTGCCCCGTCATGAATTCATGCACGTGTGCGGCGAAAGGCGCCAGCTGACTATAATGGCGCATCGCTTTCCGACACCATCCCATGCCAGACATCGACCGCCTCCAATTACACACGCCGACCAGCGCCGACCTGCCCGCCTTGCTGGCCTTCGAACTGGAAAACCGCGCCTATTTTGAAACCTGGGTCACGGCCCGCCCGCCTGCCTACTACACGCCCGAAGGCGTCGCCGCCGCCATCGAACAGGCACAGCGCGAGCGCCAGCAGGACAGCGCGCACCAGTACCTGGCCAAACTGGACGGGAAGATCGTCGGCAGGGTCAACCTGACGGCCGTCACGCGTCCGTATTTCAACAGGGCGACGCTCGGTTACCGCATCGGCGAGCAATTCGGCGGACGCGGCTACGCCACGCGCGTCGTGGCCCTGCTGCTGGAAGAAGCATTCGGCACCCTGGAACTGTGGCGCCTGGAAGCGACGGCGCGGCCGCAAAACCTGGGTTCGGTCGCCGTCATGCAGCGCAACGGCTTTCATCAATATGGCCGCTCAGAAAAAGCCATGCGTTTTCACGATGCGTGGTCGGACTTGCTGTACTTTGAACGGCGCAACGACCGTACCGGCGCCTGACGAAAACCGAGCAATTGCTCTATTGAGCAGCCATTTCCTCCCTGATGTTATAAGATAGGCAAATATGGCATGGCTACGCCGTGCCGCTCGCCGGCCTTTCGCGCACACGGATGCGCTCACATTCAGGGAATAACCATGAGCAATACAGACAAAAAAGCCTACCTGGTAGGCGGCGGCATCGGTTCACTGGCCGCGGCCGCCTTCATGATCCGCGATGGCGGCATGCAAGGCAGCAACATCAGCATCTTCGAAGCAGCGCCCGTGACGGGGGGCAGCCTCGATGGCGGCGGCAACGCCGAGGACGGCTACACCCTGCGCGGCGGGCGCATGCTGACCACCGACAACTACGAATGCACCTGGGACTTGTTCAAGAGCATCCCCTCGCTCGAACATGCGGGCCAGAGCGTCTACGATGAAACCATCGCCTTCAACGAACGCCACATTCCCCACTCGCGCGCGCGCCTGGTCGACCGCAACCGTTTCAAGGTCGACGTGAGCAGCATGGGCTTTACCATGCAGGACAGGCTGGAACTGCTGAAACTGACGGAAGCCGATGAAGACACGCTGGGCAGCAGCGCCATCACGGACTGGCTCTCGCCGGAATTCTTCGACACCAAGTTCTGGTACATGTGGGCCACCACGTTCGCCTTCCAGCCCTGGCACAGCGCCGTCGAATTCAAGCGCTACCTGCACCGCTTCATGATGGAGTTTTCGCGCATCGAAACCCTGGCCGGCGTCAAGCGCACCGTCTACAACCAGTACGACTCGCTGGTGCGCCCGCTGGTCGCCTGGCTGCAGGAGCAAGGCGTGACCATCATCATGGATTGCGCCGTCACGGACATCACGCTGCAGGAGTCCGACGGCCGCCTGACGGCCACCGCCCTGCACTGCCAGCGCCGCGGTCTGGCCGACGTCATCCCAGTTGCCGCGGACGACCTGGTGTTCTTCCAGAATGCCTCGATGACGGATGCCTCGAGCTATGGCAGCATGCACAGCGCGCCGGCCAAGCGCACGAAGCACGACAGCCATGGCTGGCGCCTGTGGGAAAAGCTGGCCGAGGGACGCCCGGAACTGGGCCGCCCCGCCGCCTTCAACAGCAGCATCCCGGAATCGTACTGGGCCTCGTACACGGTCACCCTGAAGGATGGCGCCTTCTTCGACCGCATGGAACAATTCACGGGCAACAGCGCTGGCACGGGCGGCCTCGTCACCTTCAAGGACAGCAACTGGTTCATGTCGGTGGTGCTGGCGCACCAGCCCCATTTCGCCGGCCAGCCCGAAGGCGTGCAGGTATTCTGGGGCTACGCGCTGCACCCTGACCGCATCGGCAACTTCGTCGCCAAGCCCATGTCCGACTGCAGCGGAGAAGAAATCCTGCGCGAACTGTGCGGCCACCTGAATTTCGACCTGGACATCATGGCCACGGCCAACTGCATTCCCTGCCGCATGCCCTACATCACCAGCATGTTCATGCCCCGCGCGAAAAGCGACCGCCCGCTGCCGGTGCCGGCCAACTGCGCCAACCTGGCCTTCGTCAGCCAGTTCGTGGAAATCGCCGACGATGTCGTGTTTACCGTGGAATACTCGGTGCGCGCGGCACAGACGGCCGTCTACCAGTTGCTCGGCGTGCAGCGCGAGGTGCCGCCCATCCACGCGCACGACAAGTCATTGAAAGTCAAGCTGGACGCCGTCATCAAGGCGTTCAAATAGCCTCATTTTCCGGCGGCAACGCTGTTTGCATGCTTTTTGCCGCGACTTTGTCATAGCGCAAAACACAGTGATATTGGACGGATAACGTCAAGGTACGGGAATCTTCCCTGCCTTGCAAAGTCATACAGGGCATGCACCTGGTGGGCAAGGTATTGTTTTTCCTGGACGGCTGCATCGTCATCGCCGTCAGCAGCATCCTGGCCGCCCGGCTGTTCCGCATGCTCGCCAAGGAGTATCTATGCACAACCTTCACTACCTGCTGACCCTGCGGCATCCGCGCCGCTTCTGGTGCAGCTAGCCAAGCGCCTTGCCTGCATCCGTGAGGCGGGAACGGTAATGATCAAGCGCAAGTGATGTATGCACGCAACAGGTATCCCGCCATCGTCCCTGCCATCTGATTTCTTGCCGGATTTAAGACTGGCTTCAGCCTCGCCATGCATCGTGGAATGGCGCCGCAACCGCTGGCGCCTTCCCCAACGATCACTGGCACTGGCCGAAAGCGAGACACGATGAAAACATGGATGCGCGCCAACAAAGGCTTTTTGATGTTTCTGCTGCTGTTCGGCGTGTTCCGCACGGCCGTGGCGGACTGGAATCCCATACCATCGGCATCGATGCGCCCCAACCTGCTCGAAGGCGACGTGGTCTTCGTCAACCGCCTCGCCTTCAACCTGAAAGTGCCGCTCACCGATATCGTGCTGCAGCGCCTCGGTGAACCGCAGCGGGGCGACATCGTCACCTTTTCCTCGCCGAAAGACGGCACGCGCTTGATCAAGCGCATCATCGCCCTGCCCGGCGACACGGTCGAGATGCGCAATGAACAGCTGGTCATCAATGGCCAGCCCGCCCAGTACACGGCGCTCGACACGGCACCCGAAACCATCGCCCACGTGGGCCAGCTGACGGCGCAGCGCATCAGCGAGCGCAACGCGACCGAGCAGCACCGCATCCAGGTCTTGCCGCAAATCGCCGGCGCGGCGCGCAGCTTTGCCGCCGTGACGGTGCCGGCCGACCATTTCCTCATGCTGGGCGATAACCGCGACAACAGCGCCGACTCGCGCTACTTCGGTTTCGTGCCCCGCGCATTGCTGATCGGCAAGGCCGAACGCATCCTCGTCTCGGCCAATATCGAAGAGCATTGGCAACCACGGCTGCAACGTTTCGGCATGAAACTGGAGTAAACCTCGCCCTCGCAACGGCGCCGCGCTTTTCGGTTAGCATGGCGCATCATGCAAAACTTTTCTTCAACCAGCCAGCAGTCCGCCAGCGACGATGCCACCCAGGAACAGCTGGCGCAATTCCTGCTGCGTCATCCCGGCGTACTGCTGCTGACGGGCGCCGGCATCAGCACGGCGTCCGGCATTCCCGCTTACCGTGATGCGGATGGCGTGCGGCGCGGCAACGCCCCCGTGCAAGGCCCGGATTTTCGCCGCCAGGAAGCCGTGCGCCGCCGCTACTGGGCGCGCAGCATGGTCGGCTGGCCCACCCTCGCGCGGGCCGCGCCGAACGCGGCTCACCTGGCCATCGCGCAGCTGGCGCAGCGCCAGAAAATAGGCGGCCTGGTCACGCAAAACGTGGATGGCCTGCACCAGCAGGCCGGCAGCGCCGCCGTCACGGAGCTGCACGGCAGCATACACATGGTGGTCTGCCTCGATTGCCGCGCCAGCCACACGCGGCGCCTGATCCAGGACATGCTGGAACATGACAATCCGCAACTGCTGGGCGCCACGGCCACGCCCGCACCCGATGGCGACGCCCTGCTGGAGCCGTCCCGGCTGGCCACCTTCCACGTGCCTGCGTGTCCGCGCTGCGGCGGCACCCTGCAGCCGGACGTGGTGTTCTTTGGCGATGGCGTGCCCGCCGCCTGCGCCGCCGAGGCCGAACGCAAGATGGCCGAGGCCAGCGCCCTGCTGGTGGTGGGCTCGTCCGTGATGGTGTATTCGAGCTTTCGCCTGTGCCGCATGGCGGCCGAGACGGGCAAACCCGTGGCCGCCATCAACCTGGGCAAGACACGGGCCGACCATCTGCTGGCGTTCAAGACGGAAGCGGCGGCGCAGGACATCTTGCCAGCAATAGCGGCCATGCTGGGCTGATCCCGGCTCGGCGCTACGCCGCTCTCGCTATACTGTGGGATTGACGAGGAGAATTCATGCTGGAACTGTTGAGTGAACACGCCTGCTTTGGCGGCGTACAACGATTTTATCGCCACGACGCGCAAGCCACCGGCTTGCCCATGCGTTTCTCGGCCTTCATTCCGGACACGGTGCCTGGCAGCGTCGCGACCACCAAGCGCCCCGCCCTGTTTTACCTGGCAGGACTAACTTGTACGGAAGAAACTTTCATGATCAAGGGCGGCGCCCAGCGCGTGGCGGCCGAGGAAGGCCTGGTCCTGATCGCCCCCGACACCAGCCCCCGCGGCGCCAAGCTCGCGGGCGAGACGGCGGCCTGGGATTTCGGCGCGGGCGCCGGCTTTTACGTGGACGCCACCGAGGCGCCGTGGAGCAGCCATTACCGCATGTACAGCTATATCCTGGAACTGCGCGCGCTGCTGGCGCAGGAACTGGCTATCGATGTGCAACGCACGGGCATTTTCGGCCACTCGATGGGCGGCCATGGCGCGCTGGTGCTGGCCTTGCGCAATCCGGAACTGTTCCGTTCAGTATCCGCCTTCGCCCCCATCGCCGCGCCGAGCCAATGTCCGTGGGGCAAAAAAGCGTTTACGGGCTACCTGGGCAGCGACGCGGCCAGCTGGCAGCAATACGACGCCAGCGCACTGATGCGCGGCCTGCAGGGCCAGCCGCCGCTGTTCCCGGAAGGCATCTTGATCGACCAGGGCCTGGCCGACAAGTTTTTGCCCGAGCAACTGTACCCCGAGGTATTCGAAGCGGCATGCCGCGACGCCGGCCAGCCCCTGCAGCTGCGCCGCCATGCCGGCTACGACCACGGCTATTACTTCATCGCCACTTTCATGGAGGAGCATCTGCGCTTCCATGCGAAAAACCTGCGCGCCCTGGCCTGAGGCCCTTGGCGGATTGAACTACTGGGCCGAACTCGTATGCCCGTTGAAATGGCGCATATACCAGTCCGTGGCCAGCAAGGCCGCCTGGTGGAGTGTGTCCGGGCCGCCAGGCGCGGCGATCTGTTCCAGCTGCTTGTCGCAGCGCAAGGTGGCAAACGCCATGCGGTTCAGGCCGGCCACGTCGGGGTCGCGCCCGCCCACGATCAGCAGCGAAGGCACGCGCACGTTTTCCAGCGCCGCCTTGCCCGCCATTTCCACCTGGCCATCGCACACGGCCAGCGCGGCGATTTCCGCGCTGCGCCAGGCCGCCAGCTGCATCACGACGGCCGCGCTGGTGCCGTAGCCATACAGGCCGCAAGGCAGGCGCCGCGTGGACGGGTCGACCTGCAGCCAGCCCAGGGCTTTTTCCAGCTGGCGCGCCAGCAGCACGATATCGCTGCGCACGAAATACGCATGGCCGTTGCTGCCGCCGCCAGGCTCGACACTGCCTTGGTCGAAGCGCAGGGTGGCGATGCCCGCTCGCAAGAAATCTTGCGAAGTGGCATGACTGGAGGCGCCCAGGTAGTCGCTGTCGGCGCGCGCGCCGTGGGCGAACAGGACGATGCCCACGGGCCGCTCGGGCATTTCAAGCACGCCGTCCATTTGAAGTTCATCGGCCGTAATGCTGACAAATTGTTCTTGCATGGCTGCCTCCGCTATCGAGCTGGAATCAAGCTGACATCAAGCTGAAATCACTCTGCAATTGCGCTGATCTTGCCGGGCCGGGCACAGCCTGCGCGCCCTGCGCGGCAGCCCTCAGTGTACCAGCCTGCGCCCGTTCACGCGCGGCGCACATCAAATTTGGCGCGCGCCGCCGTCAGACGGCGCCGTGCCGGTCCAGCCCCTTCAGCACGGCTTCCGGACGGATCGGCAAATGCCGCACGCGCGAAGCCACGGCGGCGAAGATGGCGTTGCCGATGGCGGGCGCCACGGCCGTCGTGGGCGGCTCGCCCATGCCCGTTGCCGTTGCCGTGCTGACAACAAATTCAATATCGAGCTCGGGCACGTCGGCCATGCGCAGCGGCGTATAGGTATTCAGATTCGTATCCTTCACTTCGCCATTCAGGAAAGCCGTGCCTTCGTGCAAGGCCATGCTCAGGCCCCACAGCGCGCCCCCTTCCGCCTGCGCCAGCGCGCCGTCCGGGTCGACGATGGTGCCCGCGTCGATCACCATGGTCAGCCTTTCGACTCTGACCATGCAGGTGCTGCGGTCCACTTTCACCCTGGCCACGCACGCCGTCCAGGTGGGCATGTCGCGCTCCTGGCCGAACGTGGCGGCGATGCCCAGGCCCGTGTCGGGCGGCATGGCCGTGCCCCAGCCCGCCTTGTCCGCCGCGCGCCGCAGCACGTGGGCCAGGCGCGCGGCGCCGCCGACGGCATTGGGCGCGCTGCCGGCATTGCGCCCCGTCGCCTGCAGCAGCGACAGACGGAAGGCCAGCGGATCGACCTTGGCCGCCTGCGCCGCCTCGTCCATGAAACTTTCCACGGCCCAATTCGTCCAGCCCGGCCCCACGGAACGCAGCCAGCCGGGACGGAAACTGCTGTTGGCCAGGTCGTTCGACACGGCCCGCACGCGCTGCGCGCCCACCGTGTACCAGTGGTCGGCGCCGGCGATGGCGAACGGGTCATACGGATGGCCCTGCTTATCCTTGGCCAGCAAGGCGGGGATCATGGCTTGCGTGGGCCAGCCCGCGCTCGCTTCATGCACCATGGCCGACACCTTGCCATCGGCATCGAAGGCCATGCGCACATGCTGCACGGACGGCGAGCGGGGCGAATCGAAGCGCGCGTCGTCGGCCCGCGTGCAGATCATCTTGACGGGACGCCCCACGGCTTGCGCCGCCAGCGCGGCCGGCACGCAATAATCGCCATTCAAACGCCGCCCGAAACCGCCACCGAGCAGATAGGTATGCAGCATGACCTGGTCCTGCTCCACCTTGAGCGCCTGCGCCAGCACGGGCAGGATCAACGATTGCCACTGGTTGCCCGCATGGATGTGCCAGACGCCGTCGACTTCCTGGGCCAGCGCATTGACGGGTTCCAGCTGGAAATGCAGCACGGTACTGGTCGTGTAGTGGCGCTCCAGCTTCAGGCTGGCATCCTTGAACGCCTGCTCCACGCCCTCATCGTCGACCACGCGCGCGCCCAGGCTGGCGTCGGCCAGCTGCTTGGAGGCGTAGCTGACGATGTCCTGCTCCGACACGTGGGCCGCCGCGCCGGCCCGCCACTTGACCTGCACCAGCTCGGCCGCGCGGCACGCGGCCGCATAGGTTTCCGCATAGACCATGACCCAGCCGGGCACCGTGCCGCTGGGGTCCTGCAAGACCACCGAGCGCAAGTAGCCCTGCACTTTCTTTGCCGCCGAGTCGTCGATGGACACGACTTTTGAACCGTAGCGCGTGGGCGGGACCTTGGGGCGCGCATACAGCATGCCCTCCACGTGCGCATCGATGCCGTACACGGCCGTGCCATTCGTCTTCGCCGGGATGTCCAGCGCCTGCACGCTCTGGCCGATCAGCCTGCGCTGCTGCGGCGTTTTCAGCACGATGGCCTTGAGCTGCTGCGGCGTATAGCGGCGCGCCAGCTTGCCGCGGCGCACGATCTCGCCATAGGCAATCGAGCGGCCCCGTCCATGCACGACGCCCAGCCTGGCGTGGCAGGCGGACACCGGCACGCGCAGCAGGCGCGCGCCCTCCTCGACCAGCGCAAGGCGCCCGGCCGCGCCGGCGCGGCTGAGCGGGTCGAAATTCTGCCAGACGGACCAGCTGCCGCCCGTCACCATCACGCCCCATTTCGGGTCCGTGTCCACATACTGCAGGCGTACCTTGCTCCAGTCCGCTTCCAGCTCGTCAGCCACGATGCGCGCCAGGGCCGTGCCGATATGCTGGCCCATTTCCGCCTTGGCGATATTGACGGTGATCATGCCGTCGCGGCCGATCTGGAACCAGATACTGGGATCGAACACGGGCGCGGCGCTGTGTTTTGGCGGTGCGGATGCCGCCTGGCCGGCGGCCAAGGTGCTGTCGGCGCGCAAGAAGGCCAACGTCAAACCCGTGCCGGCGGCGGCGATCAGGAAACCGCGCCGGCCCAGCGAGCTGGGGCGGGCAGCAGAATTTTCTTTCGGCAGCTTAAACACGGGGCGCCTCCTGCATGGCGGCCGCCAGTTTAATTGCCTTGCGGATCCGTACATACGCCATGCAGCGGCACAGGTTGCCGCTCATGACGGCGTCGATATTCGCGTCCGTCGGCTGCGGATAGTCTTTCAGCAAGGTGGCCGCCTGCATGATCTGGCCCGACTGGCAATAGCCGCACTGGGGCGCCTGCGTGGCAAGCCACGCGCGCTGCAGCGGATGCGTGCCGTCGGGCGACAGGCCTTCGATGGTGGTGATGGCGCAGCCGGCCACGGCGGCGATCGGCGTGATGCACGAGCGCATGGCCCGGCCATCCACATGCACGGTGCAGGCGCCGCACATGCCGATGCCGCAGCCGAACTTCGTGCCTTTCAAATGGGCTTCGTCGCGCAGCACCCACAGCAGGGGGGTCTCGCCATCGGTCTCGGTGCCGAAAGGCTGGCCATTCACGGTCAGGTTATACATAAGTGTTATAGATAAGTGTCATACATAAGAAACTTTCATATTTACTTGCCGGCACGCGTGCGCGCCACGGCCGCTTCCAGCTTAGGCCAGGCCGGCTGGTGGCTGCGGCTGCGGCGCAGGTAGGCGGCCAGCTGGGCCACGTCGTTGTCCGTCAGCGAGGCGGCAAAGCCCGGCATCAGCACGCCGGACATGGCTTCGTCCTTGCCGATGCCATGCAAAATCACCTGGATCAGGTTGGCGGGATCGGGCGCGCTGACGGCGCTGTTCAGGCTCAGTTCCGGGCGCAGGGCCACGGGTTGTCCATCGCTGTTCGAATGGCAGGCGGCGCAGGCGGCCACGTACAGGCTGGCGCCACGGTCATTGTCGACCAGGCTGACGCGCTGCGAACGTTCGATGCCGGCTTTCACCACGGCCTCCGCATCCACCCTGCGCTGTTCTGCCCCCGCCACGCCGGCAAAATACGTGGCCAGCGCGCGGATGTCGCTATCGGGCGAAGCGCCCATGCCTTCGTGCACGACAGCCGACATGGGCCCGGCCGCCACGCCATGCAGGGCCGTGGCACCCGTGCGCAGGAAGGCATACAGTTCGTCCTGCGTCCACGGCAGCGGCGCCGTATTGGCGCTGGTCAAGGCGGGCGCGTACCAGTGGTCGATGGACGCGCCCAGATACGCCGCACCGGCAAGCTCGGCGCCCAGCGCATTGCGCGGCGTGTGGCAGGCGGCGCAATGGGCCAGGCCTTCGGCCAGGTAGCGGCCCCGGTTCCAGTCCAGCCCTTGCGCGGGATCAAGCTGAAAGCTGGCCGGCTTGAAGTACAGCAACTTCCAGCCCGCCTGCAGCGGCCGCCAATTCAAAGGGAAAGGTACACTATTGGCGGGCGCCACGGCGTACACGGGCGGGCGCGTCATGAAATACGCGTACAAGGCCGTCAAATCCGCGTCGGAGACCAGCGTGAAGTGTGTATACGGAAAGACGGGAAACAAATGGGCGCCATCGCGGCCCACGCCTTCGCGCATGGCCCGCCGGAAGGCGGCCAGCGACCAGCGGCCGATGCCCGTCTGCCTGTCTGGCGTGATATTCGTCGCGTAAATCGTGCCGAACGGCGTGGCCAGCCCGTGGCCGCCCGCGTAATCGGCGCCGCCCTTGGCCGTATGGCAGGCGGCGCAATTGCCCATGCCGGCCAGGATGCGGCCCCGCTCCACCACTTGCGGGGAAAACGCCTTGGCGGCGGGCGGGTCGATGGGCGCCAGCGCGGGGCGCCAGTAATACAGATACGCGGCCAGCGCGGCGGCGATGAGCAGCGCCAGCAGGAGCAGCACGCCGGTGAAAATTTTCTTGAGCAAAACAGGAATCCGGTAAAAGGCTAAGCACGCGCCTGCCGCACAGGGACGGCGGCGGCAAACGATGGTGACAATCTTACCGCGATTGTGACTTGTTGTATGTACGCAATGACACGCAGGCCGTCCCGCAGCCAGGCTGCGCCTTATAATCACCGTTTCAGCACCCCGCCGCTCTCCTCCATGCATACCGTTAGCATCATCCTCATCCTCGTCCTGACCGTCGTCCTGTGCGGTTTCATCGCCCGTTCGCGCTGGGTCAAGCTGCCGCTGCCGCTGATCCAGATTGCCGGCGGCACGGGATTGGCCCTGTTTGGCGTGCAAGTGCCGCTCGATCCCGATATCTTCTTCTTGCTCTTCATTCCGCCGCTGCTGTTTCTCGACGGCTGGCGCATCCCCAAGGGCGCCTTCTTTTCCGACGCGCGCTCCATCCTCATGCTGGCCATCGGCCTGGTGCTGTTTACCGTGCTGGGCATGGGCTTTTTCATCGACTGGCTGATTCCCAGCGTGCCGCTGGCCGTCGCCTTCGCGCTCGGTGCCATCCTGTCGCCGACGGACCCCGTGGCCGTTTCGGCGATCGCCGCCGGCAACCCGATCCCGCCGCGCCTGATGCACATCCTCGAGGGCGAGTCCCTGCTCAACGACGCTTCGGGCCTCGTCTGCTTCACGTTTGCCGTGGGCGCCATGATGACGGGCGGCTTTTCCATCGGCGCCGCCTCGCTGAGTTTCCTGCAAGAAGCAGGCGGCGGCATCGTCATCGGCCTGGGCATCTCCTGGGGCGTGGGCCTGGCGAATAAATGGCTGGTGAGCAAGGTCGGCGAAGAGCCGGGCCTGCAGATCCTGATCAGTATCCTGATCCCGTTTGCCGCCTACCTTGGCGCCGAGCAGATCCACGGCTCGGGCATCCTGGCCGCCGCCACGGCGGGCGTGTCCATGCATTACGCCGACCTGATCGGCCGTCCGCTGGCGGCCACGCGCACGCAGCGCAAGGCCGTGTGGGACACCGTGCAACTGGTCTTGAATGGCGTGATCTTCGTCATGCTGGGCGCGCAGCTGCCCGCCACCGTCGCCGGCCTGCCCGCCGCCTCCATGGAAGTGGGCGCCGGCAGCGCCTGGAAGTTGCCCCTGTTCGTCATCGCCATCACGGTGGGGCTGACCTTCATGCGCTTCATCTGGGTCTTCATCTCGATGAAGCTGACCTTGTTCAAGCACCACAAGAAGGTGGCCGGCGAATCGAAGGAGGCGGCGCTGCTGGCGCGCCCCAGCCTGCGCCTGTTGCTGGTGGCCTCGTTTGCGGGCGTGCGCGGGGCGCTGACCCTGGCCGGCATCCTGACCCTGCCGTTGTTCTTGCCTGACGGTACGCGTTTCCCTGCGCGCGACCTCGTCATCTTCCTCGCCATGGGCGTGATTTTGCTGTCGCTGCTGCTGGCCAGCGTCACCCTGCCCCTGCTGACCAAGGGCCTCGTGTTCGCGCCGCCCGCGCGCCGCTCGACGGAAGAGCGCAACGCGCGCGCCGCCGCCGCCGAGGCGGCCATCGCGCGGCTGGAAAAGGTGTGTGAAGGCATCGACAAGGATGACAAGCAGCAAGTCGTCACGGAAGCGGCCAACCGCCTGATCGAAGCCTACCGGCGCCGCCTCGCGTATGGCGAAAGCAGCAACGACGAAGCCATGCGCATGCAGGAACTGGCCCGCGCCGAGCGGGCCCTGCGCCTGGAAGCCCTCAATGCCGAGCGCGACGAACTGTTCCGCCGCCGCATTTCCGGTGAACTGGACGACGCCATCCACTTGCGCCTGCTGCGTGAAATCGACTTGCTGGAAGCGACATTGGAAGAATAGAGACAATCCCTGCCATTTCAAGCAATGTTAACGAGCAATCTTCATGGCAAAGAATGCAAGTTTTAACATTAGTGTTTATAATGCAAGGTTATATGTAGCGCTGTGATTTACTTTCTCCACGCAGTTCCGTACAGTCTGCATGGAAGAAACTTCATTTGAACAGCTCCCTGACCTGAATAAAGACACTCGACGCCGTGCCCTCCTCCCCCTGCCACCGGCAGCGCATCGCGCCGCCGGCACTGCTCGCTGCCGTGCTGCTGGCGATCGCCTTGCTCCAGCTGACGCCGCCCGCGGCATGGGCGCAAGCGGGCGCGACGGCGGACGCCAGGCGGCCGGCCGAAGTGGCCCAGGTCCTGTTCGGCATCGTCAGTTATGTGCGCTGGCCCGTGGCGCGCCCCGAAGTGCGCGTCTGCATGCTCGGCGCGCCCCGCTACGGCGCGGCCATCGTCGATACGCCCGGCTCCAGCACGGGCCAGCGCATCCGCGTCAAGGCCCAGCCGGCCAGCGTGGCCGCCAGCGAATGCGACGTCGTCTACATGGGCAGCCTGTCCGATGGCGAACGCGAACACCTGCTGGCGCAGATCATCGGCAAGCCCATCCTGTCGGTCGCCGAGCCGGGCGCGGCTTGCAGCGTGGGCACCATGTTCTGCCTGCGCCTCACCGAAGCGCAGATCGGCTTTGACGTCAACCTCGACGCCATCGCCCGCAGCGGCCTGCGCGTGCATCCGAACGCCTTGCAGATCGCACGTCGCAAGGGACCCCAGCCATGAGCAGCCGGAACCATGCCAAAGCGGCCAGCAAACCCCGGCCCACGCTCGACAGCGTGCTGCGGCGCGCCCACCTGAGCGTGTCGCTGATCGCCGTGCTGGCGGCCGGCCTGACGTTGACGGCCGTGGCGCTGCTGGCCCTGCGCGTGTATTCTGAGCAGAATCTGCGCCTGGTGGCCCGTTCGATGAGCTATACGGTGGAAGCGGCCGTCGTCTTCGGCGACCCCATGGCCGCCAAGGAAGCCATGGCCTTGATCGGCATCAATGAAGATATCGACCAGGCGCAAGTCAACAGCAAGGATGGCCAGGTGCTGGCCCGCTGGGAGCGGGGCGAACACGGCACCCGCTACCTGATCGAGCGCACCTTGACGGGCTGGATGCTGCCCGATTCCCTGACCTTCCCCATCACGCATGATGAAAAAGTGATCGGCAGCATCAAGCTGGTGCCGCACAGCCGCAGCCTGCTGCCCTTCCTCTTGAGCGGCCTCAGCTGCCTGCTGGCGTGCCTGGCGCTGAGCCTGATCGTCGCCGTGCGCCTGTCGCGCCGCATGGAGACCGATATCACGGCGCCGCTGCGCCACCTGGCGGAGACGGCCCACCGGGTGCGGCGCGACCGCTCGTTCGAATTGCGCGTGCCGGCCGCCGGGATCGCCGAACTCAACCAGATCAATGACGACTTCAACGCCCTGCTCGACGAGCTTGAAGCGTGGCAAAGCCATTTGCAGAAGGAAAACGCCTCGCTGTCGCACCGCGCCAACCACGACAGCCTGACGGGCCTGTCGAACCGCGCCTTCATGGAAGCGGAGCTGGAACGCGCCATCCTCGACGCGCGCATCGGCAACGGCAAGGTGGCCGTGCTCTTCCTCGACAGCGACCGTTTCAAGTACATCAACGACACCTTTGGCCACGCCTCGGGCGACCGCGTGCTGGTCACCATCGCCGCGCGCATCAAGCAGCAATTGCGCGAAGGCGACCTGGTGGCGCGCCTGGGCGGCGACGAATTCGCCATCCTGCTCAAGCCCCTGCGCAACAGCAGCGATGCCATGCACATCGCCGACAACATCATCGCCGCCATGGCGCAAGCCATCGAGTTACCAACAGGCAATAGCATCGTCAGTTCGCTGACCATCGGCGTGGCCGTCTTCCCCGATCACGCCATCGACGCCGTGTCGCTGGTGGGCGCGGCGGACGAGGCCATGTACCGCGCCAAGCAGGCGCAGCGCGGCACGCGCCAGGTGGCGCGACTACCGCAGACACACCTTCACCCCTGACCTCAAGGAGCAATACCATGCAATTCCTCTACAAGCAGTTACGCTTCGGCTTCCTCGGCCTGCTCATGCTGGGCCTGCTTGCAGCCTGCCAGAGCGCGCCGGAAAAGAAATCGCCGTTCAATGCCGAACAGATCGCCACCCTGACGGAGCAGGGCTTCGTACAAACGGAGGATGGCTGGGAGCTGAGCTTTACCGACAAGCTGCTGTTCGATTTCGGTGCTTCCAGCCTGACGGCGCCGAGCCGCGCCGCCATCCAGAAAATCAGCGCCGCCCTGCTGAAGGTGGGCATCACCCACATGCGCGTGGAAGGCCATACGGACAACGAAGGTGCCGAAGTGCTGAACAACAAGCTGTCGCTGGCGCGCGCCAACGTGGTAGCCGACGCGATGGGCGTGGCCGGCATTCCACGCGGCAATATCGTCGTCAAGGGTCTGGGCATGAGCAAACCCGTCGCCTCGAACGCCACCAAGGCGGGCCAGGCGGAAAACCGCCGCGTCACCGTCATCGTCACGGCGCCGTGAACATGGGCGCGCCCGCCGTGCGCTGGGTCGTGATGGGCGTGTCCGGCTGCGGCAAGAGCGCCGTCGGCAGCCGGCTGGCCGACGCGCTGGGCGTGCCCTATGTGGAAGGCGACGAGCTGCATCCTCCCGCAAACGTGGCCAAGATGGCAGCCGGCAGCCCGCTCGACGACGCCGACCGTGCCGGCTGGCTGGCGGCCTTGCGCGACCGGATCGCCACGGCCCGCGCGCAGGGCAGCGGCCTGGTCGTCTCCTGCTCCGCCCTGAAGCGCGCCTACCGCGACCTGCTGCGCAGCGGCGACCCGGCCCTGCGCTTTGTCCACCTGGACGGGCCGCGCGCCGTGCTGGCGCAGCGCATGCAACGGCCCGGCCATTTCATGCCGCCCAGCCTGCTCGACAGCCAGCTCGCCACCCTGCAGCCCCTGCAGGCAGACGAAAGCGGCATGGTGCTCGACATCCGCCAGCCGCTGCCCGTTTTGCTGGAACAGATCCTGCATGCGCCCTGAGCGGCGCGCGGCTGGACAGCCCGCGGCCCCCTGTGTAGACTGGCGCGCACTTTCATGAGGGATTTTTATGAGCACACCAACGACAAAACCAGCTCCGGGCCCGGAATTCTGGGAACGCGCCGACCAGGTCATCGCCCTGGCCAATGAACAATGCATGCACAGCGGCGGCAATGAAGTGGCCACCTCGCTGCTGTACGCGGCCGCCCGCTTCAACGCCTTTCTCGTCGCCAGCAAGAGCAACGACGTAGCGAAGATGCAACAGGAAAAGGAAGGCGCCGTGGCCTTCTTTACGGAACAGTACAAGCGCATGCTGACCGACAACTTCAACGACTACATCACCAACTTCGACAAGTACACGCAACCGTCGTCGGCCCCCAAGGGCTGATGCCGACGGCCGGCCTGGCCAGCCACCGCGCCCGCGCCACGCACGCCGGCAGCGTGCTCAATGGCGCGGTACGCCATGCGCCTTTGCCATCGCTGTGGCTGACGGCCATGCTGGCCGGCGCCGTCAGCGGCGCCCTGTTCTTCTTCAGCTGGACCGGCCTGCTGCTGTTTATGACCGGCACGGCCATCGTCCTGCTGTTCGGCCACTCGCTGGGCAGCCACCGCAAACTGATCCACGATAGCTTTGCATGCCCGCAATGGCTGGAATACCTGCTCGTCTACCTGGGCGTGCTGGTGGGCCTCAGCGGCCCGCTGGGCCTGCTGCGCCAGCACGAACTGCGCGACTACGCCCAGCGCCTGCCCGCTTGTCACCCCTACCTGCGCCACGGCGCCGGTTTCTGGCGCGATGCCTGGTGGCAACTATTTTGCCGCCTCGACCTCGACCACGCGCCGCAGATCGCCGTCGAGCCGCGCATCGCACACGACCGCTTTTACCGTTTTCTGGAAAGAACCTGGATGCTGCAGCAGCTGCCGTGGGCCGTGCTGTGCTACGCCTGGGGCGGCTGGGGTTTTGTCTGCTGGGGCGTGTGCGCGCGCGTCAGCGCCGGCGTGCTTGGCCACTGGCTGATCGGCTACTTTGCCCACAACCACGGGCACATGCACTTTCATGTCGACGGCGCCGCCGTGCAAGGCAGGAATATCCGCCTGACGTCGCTGCTGACCATGGGCGAATGCTGGCACAACAACCACCACGCCTATCCGGGCTCGGCCAGGCTGGGCCTGCTGCCGGGCGAATGGGACCCGGGCTGGTGGGCGCTGCTGCTGTTACAGCGCCTGGGCCTGGTGTCAGGCCTGCGCCTGCCGCAGGACCTGGCGCCGCGGCCGGAACTGCGCCGCCTTGACCGCGCTGACGGTCAGGCGTCGTCGCCGCCGGCCAGGTAATTGTTCTTGACGCGCACATAGTGCTCGGCCGAATAGCGCAAGTAGGCGATTTCCGCCTCCGTCAGTGCGCGCACCTTGGCGGCGGGACGGCCCACGTACAGGTGGCCGCTTTCCAGCACCTTGCCCGGCGATACCAGGCTGCCTGCGCCCAGCATCACGTGTTTCTCCACCACCACGTCATCCATGACGATGCTGCCCATGCCGATCAGGCATTCGTCGCCAATGGTGCAGCCGTGCAAGATCACGGAATGGCCGATGGTCACGTACTTGCCGATGGTCAAGGGCGAACCTTCGGGCTTGGCCGCATTCCTGTGCGACACGTGGCCCATGGAAAAGTCCTGGATATTGCTGCCCTCGCCGATGACGATGCGGTTGACGTCGCCGCGCAGCACGCTGTTGCACCAGATGGAACAGTCGTCGCCGATCTGCACGTCGCCGATCACTTGCGCCGTGTCATGCAGGTAGACTCTTTCGCCCAGCACGGGACGGGTATTCAGGTAGGAACTGACAGGCATCGCTTTCTCGCTTTTCATTAATTAGTAGACATTCACACCCAGCCGGCCGCCAGCGCAAAAATCGCCAGGCCATGCGCCAGGGACGCGCCCAGCAAGCCGGCACGGCAATATACCAGTCCCGCCACCACGCCTTCGATCACGGTGAACACGAGGATGGGCGCGCCCACCTGCGTGACGGTGGTGGCGAGGAAGGCGTGGCACAGGCCGAACAGCAGGCCGGACACGAGCGCCGCGCGCCAGGCGGGCAACCAGGCGCGCAATTGCTGCTGCAGCAAGCCGCGGAACAGCAATTCCTCATAACAGTTGGCGGCCAGCGCAAAGCCCAGCAGCAAGGGCAGCGCGGACGGCGCCACGGGCGGCAAGGAAGGCAAGCCGAACAGGGCTTTCAAGCCCGTTGCCAACCCGACAATCAGGCAGGCGCCCGCCACGCCCAGCAATACGGACAGGGCCGGACGCGTGCCGGACCAGCGGATCTGGCGGCGCGCCTCGCTTTCCAGCCAGCACGTGCTTGCCACCAGCGCCAGCGACATGGCGCCCAGCGCCAGCAAGACGGGCGGCGGCGCCGTGAAGCGCAAGCCGCCCGCCGCCACCTGCCAGTAGCCGTGCGCCGTCATCGCGTCGCGCGCCAGCACGAAAAACAGGATATGCACGAGCACGCGCAGCAGCGGGATAGCCCGGGGCACGGCCAGCAGCAGGGCGGCGCAGACGAGGAAGGCAGGCGTAATCGCCAGCAGGTACTGCGCCAGGGAAGTCAGGTCGGCCATCGCTCATATCGGGAAAAGGACGGTGCCAACGGGCACAGGCTGGCAATTGTATGCGGCGACTGGCAAATCGGGCAAATGGTCTGGCTATGCCGCCTTGCGCCAGCCGTGGATCAGCCCATGCGCGGCCAGCCCCGCCGCCAGTCCCCACAGGGCGCCACCCACGCCCAGCAGGGTCACGTTCGCCGCCGTGGCGAGGAAGGTGATCAGGGCCGTCTCGCGCGTGCGCACATCCGCCATCGCCTGCGCCAGGCTGTTGCCGATGGCGCCCAGCAGGGCCAGGCCCGCCAGCGCCGTGATGAAGCTGCGCGGCAAGACCATGAACAGGCTGGCCAGGGTAACGCCAAAGATGCCCACGAGGATGTACAGCACGCCGCAGGCCAGCCCCGCGACATAGCGTTTCGACGGGTCCGCATGGGCGTCCTTGCCCGTGCAGATGGCGGCCGTGATGGCGGCCACGTTGAAGGCGTGCGCGCCGAACGGCGCCATGAGCAGCGAACCGAGTCCCGTCACCGTCAAGATGGGGTTGGCGCTGACCTGGTAACCGTCATTGCGCAGCACCAGCATGCCCGGCATGTACTGGCCCGTCAGGGTGATCAGGAACAGCGGCAGCGCCACGCCCAGCAGCGACGCCACGGAAAAGCGCGGCATCTGGAACACGGGCGCGGCCAGGGCCAGCTCGATGCCTTGCGCATCGATGCGCCCCTGCGCCAGCAGCAGGACCAGGCCGATCAGCATGATGCCCACCACGGCAAAGCGTGCCGTGAAACGGCGCAGCACGGCGTACGACAGCAGCAATACCACCACCAGCACGGGATCGGCGCTGGCGCCGCCGAACGCATTCACGCCAAACTGCAGCAGGATGCCGGCCGGCAAGCCGGCGGCGATGCCACCAGGAATCAGCCGCACGAGGCGCTCGAAGGCGCCGGACATGCCCAGCAAGATGAAGGCAAGCGCGGACACCATGTAGGCGCCGATCACCTCGGCATACGGCGTGTGCGGCATGACGGTGGCGAGAAAAGCCACGCCGGGCGTGGACCAGGCCGTGATGATGGGCGCGCGGTAGCGGTAGCTGAGCCAGATGCCCGTCACGCCCACGCCGATGCTCAGCGACCAGACCCAGGACGCCGTCTGCGCGGCGCTCAGCTGGGCCAGCTGGGCCGCCTGGAACACCAGCACGAAGGTGCCGCCATAGTTGACGAGGACGGAGATGAAGGCCGCCATCGTGGGGGATGCCAGGTCTTGCCAGCACAGCCTGTCCGGTCTGCCTGCTGTTTTTGCGATTGTTGCGCTTGTCGTCATGCGGAAGTCCTCCCTTGCCAGTGAAAGGACGCATCGTAAGGTCAAAATGGACTGCTCAAGCAGTCCAATTCATAGACTTGTAGCAGACCACATGAACCGTATCACCCCAGCGCGCGGGCCAGACGGACGATGCCGCTGTCGATCTCGTGCGGCGTGAGCGCCGCAAAGCCCAGCAGCCAGCCGCCGCGCTCCGGCGGCGTCGCGTACAGCCGGCTCAGGCCCGGCAGCACGATGCCCGCCTGGGCCGCCAGCCGTTGCGTGTGCAGCTCGTCCCTGCCCTCGTGCAGCAGACAAGGCAGCTGCAAGCCGCCCGGCGGCAGCTGCGCCGTGACGACGTGCGGCAGATGCCGCTGCACGGCCTGCGCCATCGCGTCGCGGCGCACCGCATACACCTTGCGCATGGCGCGTACATGGGCCGCGAAATGGCCGTCGGCGATGAAACGGGCCAGTGTCAGCTGGTCCAGCTGCGGCGTGTGGCCATCGAGGATGCTGCGCGCATGCGTCATCGGCTTGACGAGGGCCGGCGGCAGCACCATGTAGCCGATGCGCAGCCCCGGATACAGCGACTTGGCGAAGGTGCCCAGGTAAATCGTGCGCTGTTGCGTGTCGAGCCCCTGTACGCACGCCGTCGGCAAGCCCGCATAGTGAAACTGGCTGTCGTAATCGTCCTCGATGATCCAGCCCTGGCGCCCGGCTGCCCACGCAACGAGCTCCAGGCGGCGCTCCAGCGCCAGGGTGGCGCCCGTCGGGTATTGATGCGACGGCGTGACGTAAATCGTGTTGGCGCCGCTGCGGTCTGCGCGCAGGTGCTCGATGGACAAGCCGTGCGCATCGACAGGCACGGGCACCACCCGCAATTGCGCCATCTCAAAGGCCTTGCGCGCGCCGAAATAGCCGGGATCTTCCATCAGGATGGGGCCATGCGCATCGGCCAGCACCTGCGCGCACAGGTACAGGGCCTGGCGCGTGCTGCTCAGCACCAGCACCTGGCCGGCCGTGGCCCGCGCGCCCCGCTCCAGGTTCACATAGTCGGCGATGGCCTGGCGCAGCGGCTCGGCCCCTTGCGGGTCGCCGTGCAGCAGCACATGGTGTTCGCCGGCGGCCTGGCGCCGCAAGCGCTCCCACACGTCGAGCGGAAACGCGCGCGTTTCCGGCAAACCCGTGGCAAACGCCTTCACGCTCTGCTGGTCGGCCACGCCGCCGCTGGCCAGGATCTGCGCGCCGCGCGCGCTGAGGGCCACCGGCTGCGCGGACAAGGGTTGCAGCGTTGTCGCGGGCTTGCCCAGCAAGCTCGCGCCGACCGCCGCCGACACGAAGCTGCCCGATCCCGCCTGCCGCTGGAGATAGCCGTCCAAGCGCAGCTGCGCATACGCCATTTCCACCGTATCGCGCGACACGCCCAGCGACTGCGCCAGCGCGCGCGTGGCCGGCAGGCGCAGGCCGGGCGCGAGCACGCCATCGAGTATCAGCTGGCGCAGCGCGCGCTGCACGCGCACGCGCAAGTCGAGCGCCGCCAGTTCGGGCGCGGCGATGCGTATCTTCAGGGTGTCGAGTTCGAACTGCGGCGTCATGTGGCCTTCGCGATAGCACTGGCAGTCGCCACGGCGGCCAAGCTGCTGGCGTGGGAAAAACCGTGCTGCTGCAGCACCGCCACCAGTTGCTCGCCCGCGCAGCCCAGGCGCAGGTTTTCCGCCACCCAGTCCTGCCAGGCGGCGCCGATCTCCGGCATCGCCTCCGGCGCCAGGGTCAGGCCGAGTATGCAGCTGGCCAGTAGACCATTGATGCGCCGCGTGTCGATCAGGTGCTGCACCACCGCGTGGCCCGACTGGGGATACGGATGCAGGGTGCAGCGCCCGAAGGCGGCCAGGCGCTGCGCGTGCATGGCGTCGAGGTTGACCGACTCGCCGACGCCGGCCGCGTCAGGCCGGGCCGCGTCAGGCCGCGTGCCAAATACCAGATGCATGTGCGTGCGCTGCGCCGCCCTGGCGCGGCACAGGGCGGCCAGGTCGTAATAGCCGGACAGTGGCGGGTCCTGCGCCAGCGACTCCATCACGGGCAGCCAGCGCAGCTCGTGGTACAGGCGCGCCTGCTCCACGTCAAGGAAGGACAGCGGCCCGAAGGCAACGATCTGCTGCACGTCGAGCAGCAAGCCATACATGACGGCCGCATACGCGCCCATGGACTGGCCCAGGGTGGTGACGGCACCTGGCGCGATGCGGCGCACGAGATCGCCCAAGGCCTGTGCCGTTTCATCCACATGGCCGCCCAGGCCAGCGATGCGCCGGTGATACCAGGCATTGGCCGAATCGCGCACGAGGATTTTGTTCAGATGCTGTCCACTGGCCTGTTCCAGCTTTTTCAGGCGACCGAAAAAATCAAAGGCGGGACGCGTGGTCCACGAAACGAAGCCGAAGGCGATGACCAGCGGCGCGCCGGGCACGATGTGGTCCACCAGCACGTCGTCGTCGCTGGTGGCGACCAGCCGGTTATTGAGCAGTTGGACTTGCGGCATCGCTTCGGCTCCCCGTGACAGGATAAAAAGGCATAAAACTTGAGTTTAATGCCAGGACTGGCAAAATGGAAACATTCGCCGCTGCGGTACGCGGGCAGACACGGAAAAACTGCTAGTCTGGCGGCTATGACCCTTGACACTGGAGATCACCATGCCGCATCGCCTGACGCATCACCTCAAATACCTGCCCCTCGCCGCCGCCATCGCCCTGGCCGCCGGCTGCGCCGCCACGTCCGACAGCGCCAGGCCGGACACGGGCCTGACGCCCACGTACAGCCTGACGAATACCTACTGGAAGCTGACGCAGCTCGATGGCGCCAGGGTGGCGATGGTTCCCGGGCAGGAGCGCGAAGTGCGCATCACCCTCAGCGACGATGGCAAGGTCACCGGTTTTACGGGCTGCAATCGCGTGATGGGCGGCTACACGCTGGCTGGCACGGCGCTGCGCTTCACGCAGCTGGCCGGCACGCGCATGGCCTGCCCGCCGCCGTTGATGCAGCTGGAAAGCGCCGTGCTGGCGAACCTCAACAGCGTGACGGGCTACCGGCTCGAAGGAGAGGAGCTGATCCTGCTCAAGGATGGCGCGCCCGTGGCCAGGTTTGAATCCGTATATTTGTAGCAAGAATAATGATGGCGCTCAGCACCTGCTCGCTGTACAGCGCCATCACCTGTTACCGTTCGAGCAACGTCAGGGGGTCAAGCCGCCAAACCGGGGTGGATGGCCTGCTTGCGACGGCGATACATGGCGGCCAGTGCCACCAGGCCCAGTCCCATCATCGCGTAGCTACCTGGCTCCGGCACGGCTGAAAGAACCTGCAACTTGGTTTGCGGGCTGAAACTATCCAGGCGGGAGAAGGGAATCGTTTCGCGATTCGCAGCATAGCGGAATACCGAGTCACCAGTCTTAAAGTTTCTCTCGCTCCAAGTTTCATAATATGGCGCATTATCATCATAATAATGGGCGTCGATGCTCAAGCCATTCTTGTAATCAAACGAAAATTCCAGCGTGCAATTCGGTCCAGCCGTGCATCTGGTGTAATTGACGTCGAGCACCACCATGCTGGTCAACTCATTTGTCGTGAGCACGCCATCGTTATTCAGGTCGCGTCCTGAAAATGAACCGCCGTACGTGACATGGGGATTAAACACGCCATCGTTGACAAAACCCGTATAGAAAAAATTAAAGTATTGATGTTCCTGCGCCTGGGCCCCCAGCGACAGGGATGCCAGGATGGCGGTACAGCACATTTTTTTCAGCATGATTTAGCTCCATTCGAAGATCTGCAAGATGAAAGATGTATGCCTGATCCGACTTAATCCATGTCTGTCCGGCGACAAAACGGCGAGAAGCAGCCTCGCCCTCCTTAGCAATAACATTGTGCGACGGAAAAAATGCATTAAAGACAAGGCCAGCAGATCATAGCAGCAATTATTAATTTTTCTTTTCTTTTTAATAATTTATTTTCTGTGCCGTGGCAGAAGTACACGCGGCACGCTATCCGGATACAATAAACATCCGCTCTTGCATGGAAGGCCTATCTTGTCCACCAATCCGCACCCTCAGCTAGGCAGTTACCGAGCGCTGCTGTTCGACATGGACGGCACCGTCATCAATTCCATCGCCGCGGCCGAACGCATCTGGGGCACGTGGGCGCAGCGCCAGGGACTCGACGTGGCGGCGTTTTTGCCCACCATCCACGGCGCGCGCTCGGTCGACACCATCGCCAGACTGCGCCTGCCCGGCGTCGACGCGCAGCGCGAATCGCAGGGCATCACGGATGCGGAAATCATCGATGTGGAAGGAATTATTGAAATCGCGGGCGCGCTGCGCTTTTTACAGTCGCTGCCGCCGGCGCAGTGGGCCATTGTCACCTCGGCGCCCCGCGCGTTGGCCACAGCGCGCCTGAAGGCGGCCGGCATGCCGATTCCCGCCATCATGGTGACGGCGGAAGACGTCAAGGCAGGTAAACCAAAACCCGATTGCTACCTGCTGGCGGCGCAAAAGCTGGGCGTGGCGCCCGTGGACTGCCTGGTCTTCGAGGATGCGTCGGTCGGCATCGAGGCGGGCGAGGCGGCTGGCGCGAAAATCATGGTGGTCACCGCCACGCATGCGCACCCGCTGGCCACCCGCCACCCGGCCATCGCCAGCTACGAAGGCCTCGTGGCGACCGTCGATGGCGACGGTTTCATCGTGCTGGCGCAGTTGCCGGCCCCTGCGCCTGCAGCACGCGCGACAAGATAGCCTGCTCCAGCGCCGCAAAGGCCCCATGGCCGCGCTGGCGCGGGCGCGGCAAGTCCACCCGCACGTCCAGCGCGATCTGGCCATCCTCGATCAAGAGCACGCGGTCGGCCAGCGCCACGGCTTCGGCCACGTCGTGCGTCACCAGCACGGCCGTAAAGCCGCGCGCCAGCCACAGCGACTCGATCAGTTGCTGCATCTCGATGCGCGTCAATGCATCGAGCGCGCCCAGGGGTTCATCGAGCAGCAGCAGTTGCGGCTCGTGCACGAGGGCGCGGGCCAGCGCCACGCGCTGTTTCTGCCCGCCCGACAGGGCCGCCGGCCAGTCGTCCGCCCGCTCGGCCAGGCCCACCGTCCACAGCGCGGCGGCGGCGGCCCCGACGGAGCGGGGCAGGCCCAGGGCCACGTTATCGAGCACCGTCTTCCACGGCAGCAGCCGCGATTCCTGGAACATGATGCGGATGTCGGGCGCGCCGACACCGCTGCCGATGGCGACGCTGCCTTCATCGATGCTTTCCAGTCCAGCGATCGAACGCAGCAAGGTGCTCTTGCCGCAGCCGCTGCGTCCCACGATGGCGACAAATTCGCCCGCCTCGAGCTGCAAATCGACGTTTTTCAGCACGGGACGGCTGGTGTAGGATTTGCTCAGGTTTGCCAGTTCCAAGGGGACGCCACGCCGCTGCAAGGGAGCGGGCGGCGGCGCCTTCGCCTGCGGCGGCGTGCCGGCGGGGTCGTACTGCACGAAATGCGACAAAAAATCCGTTTCGATCTGGATGGGGGCGAGCAGCATGGTATTTTTCTTTCCTCGTTAGCGGTAGGCGGGATTCCAGCGCAGGCAGTGGCGTTCCAGGCCCCGCGAGAACAGATCGGCCAGCTTGCCCAGCAAGGCGTACAGCAAAATCCCCACCAGCACGACGTCCGTCTGCAAGAATTCGCGCGCATTCATGGTCATGTAGCCGATGCCGGCCTGCGCCGAGATGGTTTCGGCGACGATCAGCAGCACCCACACGAGCCCCAGCGAAAAGCGCACGCCGACCAGGATGGAGGGCATGGCGGCCGGCAGGATCACGTCGCGGTACAAGGGCCAGCCGGACAAACCATAGCTTTTCGCCATCTCGATCAAGCCCTGGTCGGCCGAGCGGATGCCGTGGAAGGTGTTCAGGTAGACGGGAAAGA
Organism: Janthinobacterium sp. TND4EL3; assembly: GCF_900156175.1. GTDB lineage: Bacteria > Pseudomonadota > Gammaproteobacteria > Burkholderiales > Burkholderiaceae_D > Janthinobacterium. The sequence goes on along the minus strand of NZ_FTMV01000013.1, from coordinate 81,282 downwards.
ACACGCCGACGGCCAGCAGGAAGAGTTTCGCCGTCTCGTCGATGCCGAACCACAGGATCACCAGCGGAATGAGGGCCAGGGCCGGGATGTTGCGCACCATTTGCAATGTCGTGTCGAGCAGGGTTTCCGCGTGGCGGAAGCTGCCCGTCAATAAGCCCAGCAGCAAGCCCAGTCCCGCGCCCACGGCGAAACCGACCGTCGCGCGCCACAAGCTCGTCTTCAGGTGCAGCCACAGTTCGCCCGACACGGCCAGATGCCAGAAGGCCTTCGCCACGGCCCACGGCTCGGGCAGGATACGGCTCGACAGCCAGCCCCACTGGGCCGCCAGCTGCCAGGCCAGCAGCAGCGCCACGGGCAAGGCCCACGGCGCCAGGGTATTGCGCCAAGGCGCGGCGCTCGCCCGTTGCAAGGAGCTGGCCGCCATCTCAGGCAGCCTTCTTCTGCGGCGCGGCCGGCACGATATTGCTGGCCATGACTTCGCCGAAGGGGCCGCTCAAGGACTGCTCGCCGGCGGCCTTGCCCTTGCCCAGCAGCGGGAACACCAGCTCGGCGAAGCGGTACGCCTCTTCCAGGTGCGGGTAGCCCGAGAAAATGAAGGTGTCGATGCCCAGGTCCGCGTATTCCTGCATGCGCGCCACCACGGTCGGCCCGTCGCCGACCAGGGCCGTGCCCGCGCCGCCGCGCACCAGGCCCACGCCGGCCCACAGGTTGGGCGACACTTCGAGCTTGTCGCGCCGCCCGCCGTGCAGGGCCGCCATCCGTTGCTGGCCGACGGAATCCATCTTGGAAAACGCCGCCTGCGCCTTGGCGATGATGTCGTCGTCCAGGTGGCTGATCAGTTCATCGGCCGCGCGCCAGGCCGCCTCGTTGGTCTCGCGCACAATCACGTGCAAGCGGATGCCAAACCGGACCGTGCGGCCTTTTTTTGCGGCGCGCGCGCGGATGTCGGCGATTTTCTCGGCGACTGCGGCAGGTGGCTCGCCCCACGTCAGGTAGACGTCCATCTGCTCGGCCGCCAGTTCATGCGCGGGCTCGGACGAGCCGCCGAAATACAGGGGCGGATACGGTTTCTGCACGGGCGGATACAGGGTTTTCGCGCCCTTCACCTGGATATGCTTGCCCTCGAAATCGTAGCCGGCCGCACCGCCCTCGCCCGCCAGCGTGGCGCGCCACACCTTGATGAATTCATCGGAAATCTCGTAGCGCTTGGCATGGTCGGCAAACAGGCCGTCCGCCTCCAGTTCGCCCTGGTCGCCGCCCGTGACGACGTTGATCAGCAGGCGCCCGTTCGACAGGCGGTCGAACGTCGACGCCATGCGCACGGCCAGGCCGGGCGTGGACAGGCCGGGGCGCACGGCCACGAGGAACTTGAGCTTTTGCGTCACGCTGATCAGGGACGACGCCACCACCCACGCGTCTTCGCAGGAGCGGCCCGTCGGCAGCAGCACGCCGTCGTAGCCCAGCGTGTCGGCGGCCACGGCCACCTGGCGCAAGTAATCGGCATCGACGGGACGCGCGCCCTGCGAGGTGCCCAGGTAGCGGCTGTCGCCGTGGGTAGGAATAAACCAGAAGACATTCAATGACATGATATTTGTTCCTTATTTTGCGCTGGTGGCCAGCTGGCGCGCCGGCAGCAGCGCATCCTTGACGATGATCGGTTTCGGAATCAGCTTCAGAGCGGAAAACGCATCGGCCACCCTTTGCTGCGAGGCGATGACGTCGGGCGACACGGGCTTGACGCCATACGCATAACGCGAGGCGGCCAGCGCCACGACATCCTTGCCCAGCCCCGTCTGCGCCGACAGGATCGCCGCCACCTCGTCCGGGTTGTTGCGGCCCCAGTCATCGACCTTGGCCACTTCGTCGAGCACGATGCGCAGGATTTCGGGATTTTTTTCCGCATACGTGCGCGAGGCCAGGTAGAACTGGTAGTTCGCCACCAGGCCCTTGCCGTCGGCCAGCACGCGGGCGCCCAGCTGCTTTTCGGCGGCCGCCAGGAACGGGTCCCAGATGGCCCACGCATCCACGCTGCCCCGTTCGAAAGCGGCGCGCGCATCGGCCGGCGGCAGGAACACGGGCTGGATGTCGGCGTACGCGACGCCGGCCTTTTCCAGCGCCTTCAACAGCAGGTAATGCACGTTCGAACCCTTGTTCAGGGCGATTTTCTTGCCCTTCAAGTCGGCCAGGGTGCGCAGGCCGGAACCCTTGGGTACGACGATGGCTTCGCTGGCGGGCGACGCCGGCTCATTGCCGACGTACACCAGGTTGGCGCCGGCCGCCTGGGCAAAGATCGGCGGCGCCTCGCCCACGGTGCCGAAATCGATGCTGCCCACATTCAAGCCTTCCAGCAGCACGGGGCCGGCCGGAAATTCCGTCCATTTCACGCCCACGCCCTGCTCGGCCAGGCGTTTTTCCAGGGTGCCGCGCCCTTTGAGCAAGGTCAATGTGCCGTATTTTTGGTAGCCAATGCGCACCTGCAGCTCCCCCTTGGCCTGCGCCTGCGCCGTGGCCGGCATGCCGGCCGCCATCACGCCGGCAGCGGCGGCAAACAGCAGGCCCAGGGTGGTACGGCGCGAGAGGCGTTGTGCGTGGCGGTGTGTCATGGTGCTTCCTTCGTCGGTGAATAATCAGGCGGCTTGAAATTGCGGGGCGTAAGGCTGGTCTTGCAGCGAACGCACGGGTAACGAGATATCGGCTGGCGCGGGCGGACGCAGGCCCTGCAGCACGAACAGGCCGGTGGACAGCTCCTCGATCCCGGCCCGCACGCGCGCGGCGATCGGCGCATCCAGGCTCAGGCCCCGCTCTTCGTCCCAGGCCAGCTGCTGCGCATTCGCATAGATGCTGGTAAAGACCTGCTTGGCGCCCAGCGCATGGAGCACGGGGCGCAGCGCATAGTCGAGCGCCAGCGTGTGGGCGTGGCCGCCGCCCGTGGCCAGCGGCAGCACCAGCTTGCCGGCCAGGCCGTCCTGCGGCAGCAGGTCGAGGAAGGCTTTCAGCAAGCCTGTATACGACGCCTTGTAGATGGGCGTGGCGATCACGATGGCGTCGGCGTCGGCCACGGCGCGCACGGCGCGGGCGATCGCCGCGTCGTCATAGTCGGCCAGCAGCAAGGCGCGCGCCGGCAAGTCGCGCACATGCAGCTGAGCATAGCTGTGGCCCTGCAGCGCGAGCTGCTCGCCGATATGCAACAGCAAACGGCTGGAACTCGATGGGAGTTGCGGGCTGCCGCCCAATAACAAGATGCTCATGTGATGCCCGTCCCTGTACGTGATGGTGTGATTTGGCTACTTGGATGCTTGCAGCCTATCGCCATCAGCGGCCCGATAAAACGAATGCTTTCGCGCTTCGATATGCGTTTTTTGTCTATCCGGGCCTGACGCCCCGCAAGCGAAGGCGCTCATCCCTACATGGCTTTTTTCGCATATCCATGCGCGGTTTTCTTCGTGTACGGCGCGCGTCCGGCGGTGCAATATCGGCGTCATCGTCTTTCCGGAACATCACCCATGTCTAGCGTTTTTCTCCATTCCTCCCGCCCTGCCCCGGCCGCAGCGGAACCGCTGCAGGACGCCATCCACATCGCCACGTCGCTGGCCGCGCGCCTGGCCGCAACGGCCAATGCCCGCGACCAGGCCGGCGGCCATGCGGCGCAGGAACGCGAATGGCTGCGCGATTCAGGCTTGCTGACCTTGTCGATTCCCGTGGAATTCGGCGGCCAGGGCGCGTCGTGGCCCCTCGTGTACCAGGTGATCCGCATCCTGGCGCGGGCCGACAGCGCGCTGGCGCACGTCTTCGGCTTCCACCACCTGCAACTGGCGGGCCTGCAGCTGTACGGCAGCGCGCAGCAGCAGCGCCGCCTGCTCACACTCACCGTCGACGAGCGCCTGTTCTGGGGTAATGCGCTGAATCCCCTCGACAAACGGGTCACGGCGACCGACAGCGGCGACGGCTACCTCCTCGACGGCATCAAGAGCTTTTCTTCCGGTTCCGTCGGTTCCGACTGGCTGACCGTCTCCGCCTGGCATGCACCCACGCAGACGGCGCTGATCGCCGCCCTGCCCACGCGCCAGGACGGCGTGAGCGTGCAGGCGGACTGGGACGCCTTTGGCCAGCGCCAGACGGACAGCGGCAATGTGCATTTCCAGGCTGTCGCCCTGCCGCGCGAACTGGTGCTGCAGGCGCCCGCGCAAGCGGCCACGCCGCAAGCCACCGTGCGTTCGCAGATCGCGCAGCTGATCATGGCCAATCTGTACCTGGGCATCGCCGAGGGCGCCTTCGAGGCGGCGCGCCAGTACACGGACGAGCAGGCGAAAGCCTGGTTTGCCTCGGGCGTGGCGCAAGCCACGGATGACCCTTTGGTGCAGCACCGCTATGGCCAGCTGTGGCTCTTGCTGCGTCCCGCGCAGGTGCTGGCCGACGCGGCGGCGCAGGAACTGGAAAAGGTCTTCCGCAAGGGCGCACTGGTGACGGCGCGCGAACGGGGCTTGCTGGCCGTGGCCGTGGCCGAAGCCAAATGCCTGGCGCACAAGGCGGGACTGGAGATCAGCAGCCAGATGTTCGAGCTGACGGGCGCCCGTTCCACCTCGGCCCAATACGGTTTTGACCGCTACTGGCGCAACGTGCGCGTGCATACCCTGCACGACCCCATCGACTACAAGCTGCGCGACCTGGGACGCTTTGCCTTGACCGGCACGGTGCCCGAGCCGACGGCGTATTCATAATTTACCCACCAAGGAGCCACCATGACCATCGCCCGCCGCAGCATCGTCCTCACCGCCCTGACCCTGGCCCTGACGGCCAGCTTCGCCCACGCCAAGGACCCGAAAGACATCACCATCGGCACCAGCGCCGGGCCGTATGCGGACCAGATCAAGCTGGGCATCAAGCCCATTCTGGAAAAACAGGGCTACAAGGTCAAGCTGGTGGAATTCAACGACTACATCCAGCCCAACTTCGCGCTGGCCGAGGGCTCGCTGGACGCCAACGTGTTCCAGCACATCGTCTACCTGAAGAAATTCGCGGCCGAGCACAAGCTGGCCCTGACGGACCTGATCACGATACCCACGGCGCCGATTGCCATCTACAGCAAGAAGCACAAGACGCTGGACGACGTGAAGGAAGGCACGACCGTGGGCTTGCCGAACGACCCGACCAACCAGGCGCGCGCGCTGGTGCTGCTCGACCAATTGAAATGGATCAAGCTGCGCGACAATTTCGACCCCGTGCGCGCGTCGGAAAAGGATATCGCCGTCAACACGAAGAAAATCAAGCTGCTGCCGCTGGAAGCGGCGCAGCTGCCGCGCTCGCTGGGCGACACCGATTATTCCTTCATCAACGGCAATTACGCCCTGGCGTCGGGGCTGAAACTGACGGACGCGCTGGTGGCCGAGAAAATTTCGCCCAACTACATCAACCTGGTGGCCATCCGCACGGCCGACAAGGACAAGCAGTTCGCCAGGGACCTGGCCGCCGCCTACCGCTCGCGCGAATTCCTCGACATCACCAATAAACACTTTGCCGGCTACTCGAAACCCGATTACCAGCAAGCCTTGCAGACGGCAGCCAAATAAGCCATGGCCAAGACGATACGCTTCAACGCCTTCCAGATGAATACCGTGGGCCACCAGTCGCCGGGGCTGTGGACGCACGCGCGCGACCGCAGCCACCGCTACACGGATCCCGGACACTGGACGGAACTGGCGCGCCTGCTGGAAGCGGGCCTGTTCGACGCGGTATTCCTCGCCGACGTGCTGGGCGTGTATGACGTGTACCGGGGCAGCCTCGATGCGGCCCTGGAACACGGCGTGCAGGTGCCGCTGAACGACCCGCTGGCCCTCGTGCCCATCATGGCGCAAGCCACCACGCACCTGGGTTTCGGCGTCACCTGCGCCCTCACCTACGAGCACCCGTACACGTTCGCGCGGCGCATGTCCACCCTCGACCACCTGACCGGCGGGCGCATGGGCTGGAATATCGTCACCGGTTACCTCGATAGCGCGGCGCGCAACCTGGGCTTGAACCAGCAACTGGGCCACGACGAGCGCTACGACCTGGCCGACGAGTACCTGGAAGTCGTCTACAAGCTGTGGGAAAAGAGCTGGGACGACGACGCCGTCGTCAACGACAAGGCGCGCGCAATCTATGCCGATCCGGCCAAGGTCCATCCGATCAACCATGCCGGGCGCCACTACCGGGTGCCCGGCATCCATTTGTGCGAGCCGTCGCCCCAGCGCACGCCGCTGCTGTACCAGGCGGGCACCTCGCCGCGCGGCACGCGCTTTGCGGCGCGCCATGCGGAAGCGACCTTTGTCAGTGGCCCCAGCAAGACGGTGGTCAAGCGCTACGCCGACGACTTGCGCGCCGCCGTGCGGCAAAGCGGGCGCGATGGCGACGCGCTGCTGATCTATGCGCAGGCGCTGGTCATCACGGGCGCCACGGAAGCAGAGGCACGCGCCAAACACGCCGACTATCTGCGCCACGTCAACATCGAGGCGGCGCTGGTGCTGCTGTCGGGCTGGACGGGCGTCGATTTCAGCCGCTACCCGCTCGACGCCACCATCGACTACATCGATTCCCCGGCCGGGCGCTCGGCGCTGGCCTCGTTCAGCCAGGCCGACCCGAATCGCACGTGGACGGTGCGCGAGGCCGCCGAATACATCGGCCTGGGCGGGCGCGGCCCCGTGCTCGTGGGCGATGCGCGCCAGGTGGCCGACCAGCTGGAAAGCTGGCTGGACGAGACGGGCATCGACGGCTTTAACCTGGCTTTCGCCGTGGCGCACGACAGCATGGCCGACGTGGTAGCCCACATCGTGCCGGAGCTGCAGCGGCGCGGCCGCTACCGCACCCGCTACGAGGAAGGCACCCTGCGCCACAAGGTGTTTGGCCGGGGCCCGCGCCTGCCCGCAGATCACGCGGGACGCCAGGTCAGCATCGAACCCGGCGAGGAGGCGCTGGCGGCGGCATGACGGCACCAGTGACAAGCGTTATCAATCATGTTAGCTTGTCACATTAAAAACACGCGGGCGACGACGTGCACCTCCTTTCCTTTTGCGGCACACTCTCTTCGACCTTGCTCTTCGCCCTCCTGGCCACCAGCCACGCCGCAGCGCAAGCGGACGCGCCTGCCGATCCGCCGGCCGATGCCGGCCAGTCCATCCACATCAACAGCATCCGCAACCCGGAACTCAAATCGTACCGCGTGATGGCGGCCGGTCTCGACGCCTTTGATGAATATCATGCGCTGGCGCCGCAAGCGCGCGAAGTGCGCTTCCAGCTGGTCGCCAGCAGCGGCGCTCCCGCTGACGCCATGCAGGACCTGGCCTTGCGCATCGCCGGCAATGAAACGTCGATCGCGCTGCCCCTGTCCGCCGACGGCAGCTTTGTGCTGCCACGCAGCGCAAAGGCCGACAGCGAGGACGCGGACCTGATCACCAACAAGAAAAAGGGACAATACCGCTGGCAGGCATCCGTCCACAGCGACGGCGTGCCCGCCAACATGCGCCGCCTGGGCGACCTGCGCCTGCAATGCCAGGTGACGATTGCCATCGCCAAGAAAGAGATCCCGTTCTGGGTACGCACCCTCGTCGGCACCTTGCTGCGCACCACGGACTGGTGTTCCGCCAGGGAGCTCAAGATGGGTACGCGCAGCGAGCCGGCCATCGCCAGCGCCACCCTGCTCGATGGCGGGCAGCGCATCGCGCTGCAGGTAAACAATGGCGGCAAGTCCTTCCTCGCGCCGATCGGCGACACCCGCCATGCGGACGATACCCTGATCGAACTGGTGTATCCGGATGCCGCCGGCGCGCCGCGCCCATCCTTGTGAACGTTTGCGTCCTGCCCCGTTCCGTGTCAGCATAGGCCACCCCGGCAACACGGACAAGGACTGCAATGCCCCTCACACCACCACGCGCTCTGGCCCTGGCTCTCCCCCTGCTGCTGGCCGGCCACGGCTCGCTGGCGCAGGCGCCAGCCACGCCGCCGACGCCCGGCTGCGACGTCTGCACCGCCTGGAACGCGGACCAGGCGCCGTTCCGCATCTTCGGCAATACCTATTATGTAGGCGTGAAAGGCCTCAGTTCGGTGCTCATCACGTCGCCGCAGGGCCACGTGCTGATCGACGGCGGCTTGCCGGAGTCGGCGCCCAAGATCATCGCCAATATCGGCGCGCTGGGTTTCCGCATCGAAGATGTCAAATTGATACTCAACTCGCATGGCCATATCGACCATGCGGGCGGCCTGGCCGAACTGCAGCAGCGCAGCAATGCGCTCGTGGCCGCCAGCCCGTCGGCCGCGCTGGACCTGGCGTCGGGCGAGGTGGGACCGGACGATCCGCAATACCATGCGCTGCCCAAGTACCCGCCCGTGAAGGACATGCGCCTGGCGCGCGACGGCGGCCAGTTCAATGTCGGCCCGATCAGACTGACGGCGCACGCCACGCCGGGCCACACGCCCGGAGGCCTGAGCTGGACGTGGCAATCGTGCGACGGCCCCCGCTGCCTGAACATGGTCTACGCGGACAGCCTCAACGCCGTCTCGCGCCCCGGCTTCAGGTTCAGCGCCAGCAGCGAGTATCCGAACGCGGTGGCGGACCTGCGCCACAGCTTCGAGACCCTGGAAAAGCTGCCCTGCGACGTGCTCATCTCGGCCCACCCGGAAGCGTCCCAATTATGGGAACGCCTGGAAGCGAGCGCCACGGCCGGCAGCGAAGCCTTCGTCGACCCGCAGGCCTGCCGCGCCTACGCGGCGGCGGCGCGCACCCTGCTCGACGCACGGCTGGAGCAGGAAAAGCAGCCGTAAGCTTGGCAAAGCGCTTGTCAACCGTGCACGCTGGCGCGGCGCGGATCTGCTAATCTGGCGCCATTCATTTGAAGAAGGAAATGCCATGTTCAATATCGCCAGACTGATTCCCCTCGCCGCCATCGTCGCCATCACGGCCGGCTGTGCGCAGACGCCCGTGCGCAGCGACGCGGCCGCCGCCGCGCCAGGCGCCACGTCGCCTGCCAAGCCGGCGCCGAAGCTGGCGGGCACGCAGTGGAAGCTGAAGGAATTGAAGGGCAAGAAAGTCGTGCGCAAGGCGCCGGAACAGCGTGAAGTGACCCTGCTGCTGGCCGACGGCCGCGCCAGTGGCCACAGCGGCTGCAACCAGATGATGGGCGGCTACACCAGCGATGGCGTCAGCACCCTGGCCTTCTCGCAGCTGGCCGGCACCATGATGATGTGCCAGCCGCAGGACATGGACCTCGAACGCGAACTCCTGACCACGCTGGGCGAAGTCAACGGCTACCGCTATGCGGACCAGGAACTGCTGCTGCTCAAGGATGGCGTGCCCGTGGCCCGCTATGAGGCGCTGACGGTGAAGTAAGGTTTTTGCAAAGCCAGGCGCCACGCCCGGCTTGAAGAGCGCCCGAAAAACGTTCAGGGCAAGGCGCAGCGCCGCAGGCAGTACGCCAGTACGGCCAGGCGCTGCAACGCCGCCATGGACGTTTTCTCGGCCACTCTTCAATCGTTGCGCATCTGCGCCTGCGACACGTTACTCTCAGGCGGCACGCTCTGCGTCAGCCACACATTCCCCCCGATGGTCGATCCTGCGCCGATGGTGATGCGCCCCAGCACGGTCGCGCCCGCGTATATGACCACGTCGTCCTCGACGATGGGGTGGCGCGGCGTGCCCTTGATCAGCGCGCCGGAAGCGTCGGCGGGAAAACGCTTGGCGCCCAGGGTGACGGCCTGGTACAGGCGCACGCGCTGGCCGATGATGGCCGTCTCGCCGATCACCACGCCCGTGCCATGGTCGATGAAGAACGATGCGCCGATGCGCGCGCCCGGGTGGATGTCGATGCCCGTCAGGGTGTGCGCGATGTCGGCGATCAGGCGCGCCAGGAACGGCGCACCGAGCGCGTGCAGCTGGTGCGCGAGGCGGTGGTACAAAATGGCGATGGTGCCCGGATAGCACAGCATGATCTCGGCCACCGAGGTGGCGGCCGGGTCGCCCGCATAGGCGGCCTGCACGTCCGACACCAGCAGGGCGCGGATGTCGGGCAGGCTGGCGGCAAACGCGCGCGTGATGTCGCGCGCCTGCTGCGCCAGCGCCGCATCGTCGCCGGCGCCGTTCTGTTCATCGCCAGCCGGTACGGCGTGAGCCGGAGCGGAAAACAGCAAGCCGCGCCGCACCTGCTCGCTGAGGCGGTTCAGGGTGGTGTTGAGGGTGTCGCCGACAAAATAGTCGATGCTTTCATCGGTCAGGTTCGGGCGCCCGTAATGCGTGGGGAACAGGGCCGCCGACAGGCCGTTGACGATGGTGGTGAGCGCTTCGCGCGACGGCAGCTCGCGCACCCTGCCGTTATGGCGGATCTTGTGCTTGTCTTCGCGGGAGCTGCGCAGCGCCTGGATCACGGGACCCAGGTTCCACTGGACCGTGTCGTCGGCGGGCGCCGCGGGATAAATGCTGTGCATGGTGTGTCACTTCCAAAAAAACGGCAAACAGGCCGGGTCGCCCCAGCTTAACGGCGGTCATCGGCAAAGCAAACGAAGGATTTCAAGGTTCGATATGCGAAAAACGCATATCGATGGCGGCCGCCGCGGCACCGGACCCGATTCCCGCCGCTGGCGTAAAATGACGGACTAACAAAAACACTGTTCAACATGACTAAATTATTAACCTGGATTTTGGCGGGCCTGGCGATGGTCGGACCGCTTGCAATTGACACCTATCTGCCGTCTTTCCCCGCCATCACGCACGATTTCAATGCCAGCGCCCTGCTGGTGCAGCAAACCCTGAGCTTTTTCCTGTTCACGTTCGCCTTCATGATGCTGTTTTACGGCACCCTGTCCGATTCCTTCGGCCGCCGCCCCGTGATCCTCGTCTCGCTGGTGCTGTATGTGATCGCCTCCGTGGGCGCCGCGCTGGCGCCCACGCTGGGCTGGCTGCTGGCCTGGCGCGTGCTGCAGGGCCTCTCGGCGGGCGCCGGTTCCGTGATCGGCCGCGCCATCGTGCAGGACCGCTATGCGGGCGCCGCCGCGCAGAAAATCCTCTCGCACATCATGATGGTGTTCGCGCTGGCGCCGGCCATCGCGCCCGTGCTGGGCGGCTGGCTGCAGGTGAGCCTGGGCTGGCGGGCGATCTTCTGGTTCCTCACGGCCTTCGGCGTGCTGATGTTCGTCGTCGTCTGGCGCGCGCTGCCGGAAAGCCTGCCCAAGGAGCAGCGCCACGCCTTCCACCTGGGCGATATCGCCGTCAATTACTGGAAAGTGCTGTGCCACCGCCAGTTCCTGCTGCTGTCGACGGCCATCGGCGCCGCCTTTGGCGGCTTCGCCCTGTACATCGGCTCGGCCGCCTACTTCATCATCAACATCCTGCACCTGCCGGAAACGGCCTTTGCCTGGCTGTTCATCCCCCTGATCAGCGGCATGGTGTTCGGCTCGGCCCTGTCGGCGAAAATCGCCCACCGCTACAGCCAGCGCCAGATGATCTGGGCCGGCTTCATCCTGATGCTGGTGGCGGCTGCAGCCAACATCGGCTACAACTATGTCTTTGCCGCCGAAGTGCCGTGGGCCGTGCTGCCGCTGTTCTTCTACTCGTTCGCCCTGTCGATCGCCATGCCGCCGATGACCCTGATGGCCCTGAACCACTTCCCCAACAACAGCGGCCTGGCGTCGTCGATGCAATCGTTCATCCAGATGCTGCTGTTCGCGCTGGTCTCGGGCCTGGTGGCGCCGCTGCTGTTCGACAGCGCCCTGAACCTGGCGTACGGCGTGATGGCGGGTCTGCTGGTGAGCTTGGTTTGCTGGGTGTTTGCACAGGGCGGGAAAGCGGACGCGGTCAAGCAACAGCTTTTATAGCGGATTTTTCAGGACAAGGCGCCGTGCCGCAGGCAGTACGCTAGTACGGCAAGGCACGGCAACGCAGTCATGGACGTTTTCTCAGGCGCTCGTCAAGGCCACGGCGCCGGCGTCACATCCTGGTATTGCGCCCCGCCCTGTTCCGGTTCCGCCTCATTGTTCTGCGCCGGCTGGTTCAGGGAACCGGCCGGCGAACGCAAGCTCAGTATTTCCTTGCGCGCCTCGACGAAATCGGCGGAACTCAAGGGATGCTGCTGGTCGGGCCAGTGGCTGACGGCCCATTCCTGCAGCGCTTCGAAGCGCCGCCACAGTTCGGCGATGAATGCGCGGCGCGCCTCTTCCTCCTGCTGCGGCGTCTTTTCGGCGCCTTCCCCGATATGTACTTGCATGGCTGCTCCCTGGCTGATCAATCGTCCTGCCAGCCTACGCAGGCGGCAGCCAGGCGTCTGTTCGCGAACGAACACAGGATTTATTCAGGCATCTTGCGGAAACCCACGGCCAGGCGGTTCCAGGTATTGATGGAGCCGATGGCCAGGGTGACGTTGACCATTTCGGCCGGCGTCAATTGCTGCGCCAGCGCCGCATACACGTCGTCGGGCGCCTGGCTTTGCGGCAGCAGGGTCAGCGCTTCCGTCCAGGCCAGCACGGCCCGTTCGCGCGGCGTGAAGAACGGCGTTTCGCGCCAGACGGAGACGGCATACAGGCGGCGCTCCGTTTCCCCCGCCTTGCGCGCGTCGCTCGTGTGCATGTCCACGCAAAACGCGCAGCCGTTGATTTGCGAGGCGCGCAGGCGGATCAGTTCGAGCAGCGTGTGTTCCACGCCCAGCTTGGCGATCGCCGCTTCCAGCGCATACATGGCCTTGACGACGTCCGGCGAGGCTTGAGCGAAATCAATACGTTGCTGTGTCATGATGCATTCCTTGATAATGAGAGATGCGTCATTGTAGAAGCGCGAATAAGGCGCGCGGCAGGCCAATCCGGCCGAAAAACGGCAGACCACCAGCAGATACTCCATGGAATTACATATCCTGATCGACGGCACGCGCGACCTGGGCGGCCAGCTGTACCGCCAGCTCAGCGCAGCCATCCGCTCGGGCCGCCTGACGGACGGCCAGCAATTGCCCCCTTCGCGCCTGCTGGCCAGCCAGCTGGGCCTGTCCCGCAAGACGGTGTCCGACGTGTATGACAAGCTCGGCTACGAAAAGTTGTTGGTAGGTAAGGTCGGCGTGGGCAGCTTCGTGCAGACGCCGCACGCTTCGCCGCAGCGCCGCCATGCGAGCACGCCGCTGGCCAGCGCGCAGCGCATCGCCCGATGGGAAGCGACGCCCACACCCCTGCGCCGCGCCAGTCAGGAAACGCCGGCGCGCTACGCCTTCATCGGCGGCCGCGCCACGCCCGCCCACTTCCCGCAGGATGCATGGCGCGCCTGCCTGCTGCACGCGCTGCGCCAGGGCGGCCAGGCACGGGGCCGCTATGGCCCTGTGGAAGGCTTGCCCGCCTTGCGCGCGGCCATTGCCGGCCACGCCGCCTTCAGCCGCGGCATCCATTGCACCGAGGAGCAAGTACTCGTCACCAGCGGCGCGCAGCAAGCCTTGCACCTGCTGGCACTGACCCTGCTGGAAGCGGGCGATACGGTCGCCGTGGAAGAACCCGGCTACCCCGTGGCGCGCGCCGTGTTCGCCAGCCAGGGCGCGCGCGTGGTGGGCGTCGACGTGGACGAAGATGGGATCATCGCCGCGCAAATTCCCGATGGCACGCGCTTGATCTATGTCACGCCCGCGCATCAATTTCCGCTCGGTATGCCGATGAGCCTGGCGCGCCGCCATGCCCTGCTGGCACGGGCGCAGCAGCTGGGCGCCATCATCATCGAGGACGATTACGACAGCGCCTTCCGCTACGAAGGCCGGCCCGAGGATTCCCTGCAAAGCATGGACCGCTATGGCGTCGTCGCCCACGTGGGCAGCTTTTCCAAGATCATGCTGCCGGAACTGCGCCTGGGCTATGTCGTGCTGCCGCAAGCCCTCGTGGCCGCCATGCAGACGGTGAAATACCTGAGCGATTGCCATACGGCCAGCCTGGGCCAGCATGCGCTGGCCAAGTTCATCGGCGACGGCCACTTGCTGCGCCATATCCGCCGCTGCCACGATATCTACGCGGGGCGGCGCGAGCGGCTGCAGCACTGGTTTGACGGCCCCTTGTCGCCGTGGTTCCGCCTGGTGCCGGCCAGCGCCGGCTTCCACGTGGCGGCGCTGGCGCAGGCGCCGCTCGATATCGCCGAATTGCTGCGCCGGGCACGGCTGGCCGACGTCAGCCTGTATGCGCTGGCCGGTTTTTACCATGGCCCCGCCCGTCATGAGGGCCTGTTCCTCGGCTATGGCGCCATCGACAAGCTCGATATCGACACGGCGCTGGCCATCGTGCTGGCGATCCTGCAAGAGATCGCGCCCCTGCCCCTCAGCGGGGTTGCCAGCGATAGTGTCCCGTGATCGGATAGCTGAATAAGATGTTTTCCTCGCGCGCGCCCTCGCCGATGTTGTGGATGATCAGCGGCACGCCGCTCCACGACTGCCTGTCGCTGACGATGCCGATGTGCGTGAGGTTGCGCGGCAGGCGCCAGGTGACGATGTCGCCCGCGCGGTAAGCGTTCGCTTCCTTGCTTGGCGGCAAGCTGGTGCCGTGGCGGGCAAAATAGGTGCCCAGGTTCGGCACGCGGCGGTGGTCGATATTGCGGTCCGGCCCCTTCATCTGCCAGCGTCCCTGCTGCCGGTACACCTGCCACGCCTTGCGCATGTCTTCGTGCACGAGCACCTGCAAATCCTGCCCCAGCTGGCGGTAGGCGCGCACGACCACGTCCGTGCACACGCCCCGCTCGGGCGGCACGTCGCCGCCCGGATAGGCGAGGCGCTCATAGCGCGGGTCGTACTGCACCGTCACGCCCACCTGGCTGCGGGCGGCGGCGACGAGGGCTTGCTGGGTGGCGGGGGCGGCCGAGGCCAGCAGGGGCGCCAGCGCCAGCATCACGGTGAAAAGCGTTTTGATGGGCATCAAGGTCGGGGCTTGAGTGTAAATGCCAACTTTACCGTAGCGGCAAGAAAAATGGCGGACGCTTAGACGGTCGCCAGCTGCGCCAGGTGGCCGGGGAAATCCACGGCCGGGCCGGCTGCATTGATGGTGTCGAAGTAATCATGCCAGCCCGTGGCGGCGATGCCGGCCAGCAAGGCGTCCAGTGCCGCCTCGTCCGGGAAGCGCCAGACGGCATAGAATTGCTGGCCAGCCGCATGCAGCTTGCCGCCGTCGACGGCGCCCATGGCCAGCGCTTCGGCGCCGCTGCCCGACAAGGCGGCCATGCCGGCGCCGACGGTGGCGAAATACGCCTGGCGCGCGGCGCCGTCGAGGGCCAGCCAGGCCGGTTTCGGGCTGTACAGTTCTAACAGGTAATGCATGTTTTTCCTCCAAACAATTAAGAAAGTGAACGCTGGGCGCGCTTGCAGATACGGGCCGTGGCGGCAACGGGGCTTTCCAGCAGCCATTGCGCGCACAGGCTGCGCACCCAGTCCGGCTGGCTCTTGGCCGCATCGTTGAGCCAGTTGGCCACGGCATCCTGCACGTAGACGGCCGGGTCGGCGCGCAGGGGCTGCAGCAGGGGCAAGGCCAGCTGCGGCTGTTGCTTCAGCTCCGGAATGTGCGCGCACCACACGCCGCGCGGGCGCAGCGCTTCGCAGGCAAAGCGGCGCAGGCGCTCCGACGGGTCCGCCGCCCATGGCGCCAGCAAGGCAATCGCCTCGTCAAGACGCGCCGCCAGATGGGGCCGCAGCGCCAGCCAGGCCCATTCGCGCACGCCGAAGTGACCGTCGTCGGCCAGCGGCCGCATGGCGGCCAGCTGCTGCGACAGGGTCAAGCCAGGCTGGGCGGCGATGGCAAAGCAGACCCAGCCCCGCACCGTGTCGGACGGGTGCGCTTGCAGCAACGCCAGGTCGGCGCCGGCATCGAGCAGCAATTGCGCCGCCAGCGCCATGCGCCCGGTGATGCCGGTAGCGGCCTGCGCGCGCATCCGCTCCAGCCGGGCCGCGCCGATAGCAGGCACGGCCGCGGCCAGCAGCCGGGTAAAATCGATGGCCAGGCCTTCCGTCAGGGTGGCGCTGGCCACCGTGCCGCCATTGAGCAGGGCCAGGCGGGCGGGAGCGATATCGGCGACGCCACGGCTCATGCCGCACCCTGCATTTCACCCTTATCCGTCTTGCGCCAGGCTTTTTCCAGCAGCGCACTCAATAATTGCATCTCATCCGGCGTGAAATCGGCAAACAGGCTGGCGATCCACTGCGCGTGCTCGTCGACGAGGGTGGCGGCGGCCGCTGCTCCCTTGGGACTCAGGCGCACCAGCAGCTTGCGCCGGTCGAGCTGGTCCGCGTGGCGCGCGAGGAAACCGTCGCGCTCCAGGCCGTCGAGCAAGCCCGTGATGGTGCCGCGCGTCACGCCCGCCCGCTCGGCCAGTGCATGCGGCGAGAGTCCGTCCGGCACGTCGCGCAGCAGGGACAGCAGCACGAACTTGCCTTCCGACAAGCCATGCCGGCCCAGGCGCGTGGCGCAATCGCCATCGATGGCCGAGGCCAGTCCCAGCACTTCAAAGCACAGGCGCAGCCGGCCGATGGATGTGTCCGCGCCGGGCGCCCGGCGCTGCACGTCACCGAGCAGGGCCGTGTATTTCTGTTCGAGTTTTATCATATGGCGCAATATAATATGGTGCCATACAAAATGTCAAATGGAAAACCTGAACGGTTTTCCCCTGCGCCTAGAAACGCGCCTTGTCGCGCGCCCACGCGATGATGGCATTCGCGTCGACGGCGCCCGGCTGGCGCGCCACTTCCACGCCGCGCAAGAACAGGGCCAGCGTGGGAATGCTGCGGATATTGAAACGGCTGCCCAGGTCCGGCGACGCTTCCGTATTGACCTTGACGACGCGGAACGCCGGCTCCAGCGTCCTGGCGGCCTGCACATAGAATGGCGCCATGCTGCGGCACGGGCCGCACCACGGCGCCCAGAAGTCCACCAGCACGGGAATGTCGCTGCGTTCGATATGCTTGAGGAAACGGGCGCTGGCCAGGTCCACGGGCTGGCCCGTAAACAGCTCCTTCTGGCACTTGCCGCAAGTGGGCTGTTCAATCAAGCGGGCGGCCGGCAAGCGGTTGACGGCGTCGCAATGGGGGCACACGATGTGCAGGGAGTCTGGCGTGGTCGGGGTCATGGCATTCCTGGCTGCGAGCTGGATGAAGCGCTCAATATGGCATTCTACGGCGATTCGCGCCGGCCATGGCGGCGCGCACGGCAGACAATTGTTGCTTGACCACAAATACTGCAGAATAGGCATCATTGCCCGATTGCTGTACCCTGCCGTAACGACACCGTCCCCCATGCGAGGAAAGCCATGCACATGACCGCTCCCCCGGCGCACGCCGCGCTCGACGCCACGCTGGCGCGCCAGCGCGCCGCCTGCCTGGCCCACCCCGTGCCCACGTTCGCCGAGCGCAAACGCGACCTGCAAACCCTGCAGCGCTATATCCGCGACCACAAGCTGGCGCTGTGCGAGGCGATCAGCGCCGATTACGGCAACCGCTCCCATCACGAAACCTTGCTGGCGGAGATATTTCCCGCCATCGACGGCATCGATCACGTGCTGAAGAAGTTGAAAAAGTGGATGCAGCCGCAGCGCCGCAGTGTCGACTGGCGCAATTTTCCGGGCGCCCGCAACCGCGTGCTGCCCCAGCCGCTGGGCGTGGTGGGCGTCATCGTGCCGTGGAATTTTCCCGTCAACCTGAGCCTCGTGCCCCTGACCTACATCTTTGCCGCCGGCAACCGCGCCATGGTCAAGATGAGCGAAAACTCGCGCCACCTGGCCCGGCTGCTGATCGCAACCATGCCCGCCTATTTCCCGCCGGAAAAGCTGCAGTTTGTTGACGAGACGGGCGGCGTAGGCATCGCTTTTTCGCAACTGCCGTTCGACCACCTGCTGTTTACGGGTTCCGGCCAGACGGGCCGCGCCGTCATGGCGGCGGCCGCGCAGAATCTGTGCCCCGTCACGCTGGAGCTGGGCGGCAAGGCGCCCGCCATCGTCTGCGCCGATTTCGACATGCGCACGGCAGCCGAGCGCATCCTCTACGTGAAATACCTGAACGCGGGACAGATCTGCACCAGCGTCGACCACGCCTGGCTGCCCGAGGCCGGCATCGCCGCCTTCGTCGCGCATGCGCGCCAGATCATGCCCGCGCGCTACCCACGGCTCGACTCGCCCGATTACACGTCCATCATCGACGAGGCCGCCTTTGAGCGCCTGCTGCAGGCGCTCGACGAAGCGCGGGAACGGGGCGCGCAAGTCATTTCCCTGTTGCCCGGGCCGGCTTTCGACCGGGCCACGCGCAAGATCGCGCCGCACGTCGTGCTGGGCGCCCCCGAAGACAGCCTGCTGCTGACGCGGGAAATCTTCGGCCCCATCCTGCCCCTGCGCGGCTATGCCGACCTGGAAACGGTGATCGCCAGCATCAACGGGGGGCCGCGTCCGCTGGCCATCTATCCCTTCAGCAACGACGCACGCACGGTGCAAACGCTCATCGACCGGGTGATGTCGGGCGGCGTATCCGTCAACGACGCCCTGTTCCACGTGGGCCAGCACGATTTACCCTTCGGCGGCGTGGGCGAGTCCGGCATGGGCCACTACCACGGCGTCGAAGGTTTTCACACTTTCAGCAAGCTGCGCCCCGTGTTTTACCAGGCCCGCTACAGCCCCTTGGCACTGCTGCGGCCGCCGTACGGCAGGCTGGCCAGCCGCGTCCTTGCCTTCCTGACCCGCTGATTACAGGAACAGCGAGGCGGCGATGGCCCACATGACGACGGCGATAATGCCGTCGAGCACGCGCCAGGCCATGGGCTTGGCAAACACCGGCGCCAGGTAGCGGGCGCCAAAGCCCAGCAGGAAGAACCACAGGGCCGACGCCATGATGGCGCCGCCGGCAAAGTAAAAGCGTCCCACGCCTTCATGCTGGCCGCCGATGGAGCCGAGCAGAATCACCGTGTCGAGGAAGGCGTGCGGGTTCAGCAGGCTGAACGCGAGCGCCGCGCCGATCACGGCCCAGTAGCCTTCCGGCGCCTTGGCGGCCGACACCGTCATGGCCGTCGGGCGCCAGGCCGACTTGGCGGCGCGCAAGCCATAGGCGATGAGGAAGGTGGCGCCGCCGGCCTTGGCCCACAGCAGGAAATTGGGGTTGTCGGCAATAAAGGTGCCCATGCCTGCCACGCCGGCCGTGATCAAAATCGCGTCGCACAGCAGGCAGACGAGGATGCAGGTGAGCACGTAATGGCGCTTCAAGCCCTGCTTGAGCAAGAAGGCGTTTTGCGTGCCGATGGCCACGATCAGGCTCGCCCCGAGCCCCATGCCTTTCAAGAAAATTGCGCTGTCCATATCGATTCCTTTCCATTGCTTTCCATCACGCGCACGGCCGCCCACGCTCTGCCGGCAACGGCAAAGTCATCAGAGGTAGGTGGAGGGTGGTGCGGAACCTGGGGGACCGCGCGGGAGAGTGGAGTTGTTACCCTATTTCAACAGTGTAAAGAAAAAGTAAATATAAGTATAATGAATGATTCTAACCATATATAAGAGAAACTTATGCGCGTCGTCGATTACCGTGGATTGGCCGCCCTCGACGCCGTGATCGGCCTGGGCAGCTTTGAAAAGGCCGCGCAGGCGCTGGCGATCAGCCAGCCGGCCGTGTCGCAGCGCATCCGCACGCTGGAAAACCTGGAAGGCACTTTATTGATCATCCGCAGCCACCCGCCCCTGCCCACGGAAGCGGGCCAGCGCCTGATCGCCCACTACCGGCAAGTCAAGCTGCTCGAAGCGGCGCTCGACGCCCAGCCCGGCCCCACGACGCAATTGCCGGAACTGGCCATCGCCGTCAACGCCGACAGCGCCGCCACGTGGATACCGGAAGCGCTGGGCCCGCTGCTGTCGCCGCCGTCCTGCCTGCTCGATATCCGCCTCGACGACCAGGACCATACCTTGAGCCAGCTGCGCGAAGGGCGCGTGTTTGCCTGTGTCACCAGCGCCAACGACCTGGTGGCGGGCACGACGGCCACGCCGCTGGGCGGCATGCGCTACCTGTGCGTGGCCTCGCCCGCATTTGCCCGGCAATGGTTTCCCCATGGTTTTACGGTGGACGCCGTCAGCCAGGCGCCCGCCATCACGTTTGGCAGCAAGGATGCGCTGCACGAGCGCTACCTGCAGCACCGGCTCGGCTATGCGGGCCGCTATCCGCACCATGTGCTCGGTTCGGCGCGCGATTTCGTGCGCTTCATCGAAGCGGGCTATGCCTATGGCATGGTGCCCCTGCTGCAGGCGGAAACGGCGCTGGCCGCCGGCCGGCTCGTCGACGTGGCGGCGGGGCAAGCGCTCGACGTCCCCCTGACCTGGCATGCCTGGGATATCCAGACGCCCCTCACGCGCACCCTGTCGGACGCCGTCATCGCCACGGCCCGCAAATGGCTACTGCAAGACAACATTGTTTCTGAATAATTTCCATGCCCCTACAACAACTGCCGCCCGCCGCGCCCCGCTTGGCCTACACTGCAACCATACTGCACAAGGACAAGGAGCCGGCATGACGATCATGCGCACCACTCTGCTGGGCTTGCTGGCGGCGCTGCCCCTGGCCGCCGGCCTGATCGCCTGCTCGCCATTGACCGCCATCAATGCCCTGTCGTCCGGCAGCGCCTCGCACGTGACGCGGGGCCTGGCCTATGGCCCCCTGCCCCGGCAAAAACTCGATCTCTACGCCCCCAAAATCCGCACGGGCCCCGTGCCCGTCGTGGTCTTCTTTTATGGCGGCAACTGGACTTCCGGCCAACGGGCCGACTACGCCTTCGTCGGCCATGCACTGGCCGCGCGCGGCTACCTGGCCGTGATCGCCGATTACCGGCTGTATCCGGACGTGCACTACCCCGAGATTTTGCAGGATGCGGCCCGCGCCGTGGCCTGGGCCGCGATGGAAGCGGGCCGCCATGGCGGCGACCCCACGCGTTTGTTCGTCATGGGCCACAGCGCGGGTGCCTATAACGCGGCCATGCTGGCGCTCGACGCCAGCCTGCTGGCCCGCCACGGAATGCGCCCGCAGGACTTGCGCGGCTGGATAGGCCTGGCCGGCCCCTATGATTTCCTGCCCATCGAAAATCCCACGGCACGGCCCGTATTCTTTTACCCGGACACGCCCGTCTCATCGCAGCCGATACACCATGTGACGGCCGCGGCCCCGCCCGCCCTGCTGATCGCGCCCAAGCCCGGCAAGGACAAGCTGGTCAATCCTGGGCGCAACACGGGCGGCCTGGCCGCCGCCCTGCGCGCGCTGGACCGGCCAGTGACGGAAACCTATTTCGACCACGTGGGCCATGCCTCGCTGGTCGCCTCGCTGGCAGGGCCCTTGCGCAGTCTGGCGCCCACCCTCGATGCCGTGAGCGCCTTCATCGACGCCAACAGCGGCAGCGAAGACGCGGCCCTGCCCGCAAGAACATTTCAAAAAATCGCCCCCTTGCCGTCGCGCGCGCCTGACGCGGCCGCGCCGGCCCCTGAACAGCGCGCCTACGACAAAACGCCCGCCCCGTGAAGGGCGGGCGCTCTGTGTACACGAGCCGGCAGTATGCACGCATGACGCTGCCTGACGGCGCCCGAGCGTCGCCCGGAGCTCGGCCTCCCGTTGACGGCTCAGCCGCAAGCAGCCTCGTGCTTACTCTTTACGGCTGGCGCTGCTGCTTTTGCTTTGAGCGGCGCCTGCTTGCGAGGCGCTGCCGCTGGCCGAGCTTTCGCTGCCGGCCGACTGCTGGCTGCCCTGGTGGCTGGCGCTTTGCAGGCTTTGGCCGTCACGGCTTTGCGCGCCGCGCTGCTGCTCGCGGTTGGCGCCGTTCTGGTGATAGGCCTGGAACGGTTCGGCGATGCGCTGCATGGCTTCTTGCTGCTTGCGCACGTTTTTCTCCGTTTCTTCCGACGCCGTGCGGGCCACTTCCTCGGCCAGTGCCTTGGCCGTGCGGCTCGTTTCATTCACGTGCTGCTCGGCGACGTTGGCCAGTTCCACCTGCGTATCGGCGGCCAGGCGCGACACCTGTTGCTGATACTTGCGCAGCTGCTCGGCTGCCGGCTGGCCCGAGGCGGCGGCAACCTGGAACACGTCTTCGACGCGCTCGACCGTGAGCAGGTTCTGGCTGGTAATCGTGCTTTCTTCCAGCAAGCCTTGTGCCAATTGCATGTTCAGGTCGTTAAATTGCTGTGCCGAATGGAACAACGACTTCGACAGGCCATTGAAAAACGCCAGCTGCGCTTCCAGGTGGTTTTTAGCGGCCGGGGTAACACTACGGGAATATGGATACATGGAGTTTCCTCATTAAATAGCGGTTGGGTGGACGGATGGCGGCACTCCCGTCTGCCGAACGCTTAGGCAGACGGCCGGGCTACGCCACGAAACGCGAAAAAACATATCCGGTTGGTGGGAAGATGCTTTGCAACGCGAGTCCCAAGGCTACGTGAGCACCGCAGGTGAGGCATGATCTGGATCAAAGGTGCGCCAGGCTGCGCAGAAAGTTTTGGCTGAACGGCTTGCCCTTGGCAAGCGTCAGTGACGGGCAGGGAAATCTGTGTCAGGCGGCATCGATGCCGGGCATCACGGGCGCATAGCCATGGCTGCGCAGCGAGGCTTCCAGCCAGCGGTTGCCATACCAGCCCCGCGCCAGCAGATAGCTGAGCTCCGCGCTCATCATCAGCAGCATCAGCGGGCCGATGCGCAAGCCCGTCGCATACTGGCTGCCGAACCACAGGCACAGCTCCATGGCCAGCATGGGCAGCAGCAGCCACCAGCGGCGCTTGGCCACGGCCCACAGGGGGCCGAGGAAAAACGCGGGCCAGGAAAAGCCGTCGCTCACATAGGCGTAGCGGCCGGCACGGTTGGCAAACAGGGTGGCGCCGGGTTTCATGCGCTGCTTTTCATACAATGATTGATGTCAATCCTCGGGGGCGTGGCAAACGGCTTCGACATTGTGGCCGTCCGGCCCCAGCACGAAGGCGCCGTAGTAATTCGGGTGATAGATGGCGCGGATGCCGGGCGCGCCGTTATCCTTGCCGCCCGCCGCCAGCGCGGCCTGGTAAAACGCATCGACCTGGGCGCGGTTGTCCGCCGCGAAGGCGAGATGCATGCCGGCATGCGGCGTGCCGCCCGCGCCAAACCAGAAATCGGGCTTGCCATCCTTGCCCATGCCGATCCAGCCCTGCGCTTCCATCACCACCGACACGCCCAGGGGCGCCAGGGCGGCCGAAAAAAAGGCCTTGCTGGCCTGTGCATCGCTGACAGTCAAACCGATGTGATCAAGAATCATGATGGCGCTCCTTGCAGGTAGGGGGACAGGAAGCGCAGTATGCGTCAATATTGCCTTTTGGGCAAGCATGGCCACCGCTCCGGCACAGTTGCTGCACGGTGATGGCCATGCGCCTGCGCTGACTAGCGAAGGTTGCCCGTATGACCGAGCGAATAGCGGCCCGGCTGCGGCCATACGGTCAGGCCGTGCGGTTCCTGGCCGACTTTCACTTTCGACACGTCGCCCGTGTTCGTATCGATGCGGTACACCACGTCGTCGAAACGGCCGGACAGCCACAGATACTTGCCGTCCGCGCTCACATTGCCCATGTCGGGGCTGCCGCCGCCGGGAATCGGCCAGTTCGCCACCACTTTTTCCGTGGCGAAATCGATCACGCTGACGCTGCCCTTGCCCTTCGGCTTGCCGTGGATGCGGTGCGTGCCGCGGTTGGCCACGTACAGCTTCTTGCCGTCGCGGCTCGGGTACAGGCCGTGCGCGCCCACGCCCGTCTGGATGAAGCCGATTTCCTTCAGGGTGGCGCCATCGACGATGTGCACGCCGTCGGCGTCCATGTCGGCGATATAGAATTTCTTGCCGTCCGGCGAGATGCGTATGTCTTGCGGCATGCCCTTCTTGACGCTGCAGATTTCATTCGCCGGGCCGCCCACGGGGCCGGATTCGGCAAAGCGCTTGGCCGGCATCTGCAGTTTCAGGTAGCCGTCGACCTTGCGGCCCACGAGGTCGATCTTGGCGATGGTGCCGTCGAACTCGCAGGTGAACATGGCGTAGCGGCCGTCATTCGAGAAATCCGCATGGTTGATGCCGCCGCACTGGGGCGTGTCGATCGAATACTGCACGGCCATGGTCTTCGGATCGCGGAAATCGAGGCGGTGGCGCGCTTCGGCCACGACGATGGCCGACTTGCCGTCCGGCGTGAAATACATATTGTAGGGATCGTCGACGGGCACTTCCTTGCCCGGCTTGCCCGTCAAGGGATCGACCGGCGTCAGGCTGCCCTTGTCCGTGCGCTCGGCATTGTTCGCCACCCACAGGGTGCGCAAGTCCCACGACGGCACCACGTGCTGGGGGCCGCTGCCGACCTTGAACTTGTCGACCACTTTCAAGCTGTCCTGGTCAATCACGTAGACGTCGTTCGAGCGCAGATTGGGCACGTAGACACGGCGCAAATGATCCTTGACGACGGGGCTCATATTGCTGCTGCCGATGCTGCCGTACACGTTTTTCGGGTCCACCAGCGGCGGCATGCCCGGCAGCGGCGAATAGGCGGCAGCCGGCGCTACGGCGGCGGGAGCCGGTGTGCTGGCGCCGGTGACCTGGCTGGCCACGCCCAGGCCGGCCAGTGCGGCAGCGAGGGCGGACAGGGTGACGATGGTGCGTCGTTGAGATTTTTTCATGTATTTTCACGTCTTTTCGTTGCAAAGACCGGAAGTTCAGCACTTCCGGCGGAGAATTTTATTTGTTACGTTGCAGCAACTGCCGGATGGCGGCCACCGACGCGTCCACCTGCAGCTTGACGCCGATCTGGCCCAGTTCGGCCGTCGCCCGCGTGGCGTCGCCGCGCACGCCGTCGGCCACGCCGGGCTTCGGTCCGTGGGCCATGGCTTCGCTGCGCACGAGCGACGGGTCCGTCGCCAGCATCAGCGCCGCGTCCGCCAAGCCCCCGTGCAGGCCGATCTCGGCGCTGCTGTAGCCGCGCTTTTGCAGTTCAGCAATATATTGCGATTGCGTGATGTCATAGTAGTCGAGCAAGGCATAGGCACGCGCGTCTTTCGCCGTGGCAGCCTTGCCCCAGGCATGATTGAGCTTGTTGGCCACATTCTGCTCGTTCTTCTGGTAACCGCCGTGATCGCCGAGGAAAATGATGTCGCGGAAACCATGCTGGCGCAGGCTGGCGGCCGCCCCTTCCAGCACGGCCTCGAAGGCGGCCGGCGGTATCGAGATCGTGCCGGCAAAGCGCATGTGGCCGGCCGGCGGGGAAATCGCGCCTTCCGGCACGTAGGAAACGACGGGCGCGACGATGGTGTTGCCCAGCTTTTGCGCAATCTGCCGCGCCAGCAAGCCGGCACGCACATTGTGCTTGCCCAGCGCGATATACGGCCCGCTCTGCTCGACGCCGCCGATGGGAATCAGTACGGTGGTGGCGCCATGGTCTATGCGGCTGCGCAATTCCGTGCTGGTCAATTCTTCCAGCATGACGCTGCCGTTGGCAGGCGCGGCCGCCAGGACGGGCGCCGTCGCCAGCAGGCAAGCAAGAGGCAGGACGCACAGGGAAAAGAGGGGCTTGCATGACATGCGGGACGTGGCGCGCGCGCGGGAAGCAAGGGACACATCCGGCAAGAGAAACTGCAGAGTCATAAGCAAACATCTTTCCAAGGTCAAAGCGTGACGCCGTGCCCGGCCTTGCCAGGCAAGCTGGCTGCCACGCAGGAATTGTATTCCATCATGACGGGAACGGCACGTTAATTTGACGCGCTGCCTTGCCTGGAATTGACGATGGGAAACTAACTATAAAATGCTGCCACAACAAGCAGCACACTTGCGCGCGTCGCGGCGGGCGTGGCGAACGATGACGACTGGCCGGCAGTCATGGAAGAGTCCCGTGGCGTTTCTCGGCGTATGCCTTGAGTGAGCGCATGGTTGCAGGCAGCCCCTCCCGAACCTGCCTGGCAACGCCTGGCCCGAACAGAAAAGCCAGCGCGCCGGTAAACCACACGCGGTGTGCGACTTGCGCTCCGCCATCCACGGCGCAAACCGAGTGCTCGAAGTGTATGCGGAACAGCGGGATATAAGCCTCTACGGTGAACGAGCGACCTGCTGTGCGCTCCGTGACCAGCATCGGAAGGCCCATCCCCTTGCCGGGAACGATCCTGCCCTTGCTTCCCACCGCGAATGGCCCATTGAGCCGGGCTTGCCGGGTGTCCGGATCCCACAGGTGCCATCGGTCGACCTCGCTCCAAATCTGGTCGACGACAGTGGCCGGGACGGCAATGTGAATGCTTTCTTTGATTTGCATCAATTTGGAATCTCCATATCATTGACCCATGGTGCAGTCTTATCAGCGCACGAACGCCCGGCACCGCGGATTTTCCCGGGCACCGGCCAACGATACTTGCGGGGATAGCCGGACACGCCCCAGTTCGCTGTTACTTTAAATGCAACATCTTCAGAATGGGATTGCCGCGAGCGTGGCCCTGGCGAGCCGGCACCTGTCCGTCCGGGCCCGTTTCCGGTATCATTCGGCATGAAAAATATTCCTTTCCAACCATTTGTCATTGGTGTCGCTGGCGGAAGCGGCAGCGGCAAGTCCACAGTATCCCAGCAAGTGCTCGCGTCGTTTGGCGCCGACATGGTGTCGGTCGTGATGCAGGACGACTACTACCGCGACCAGACCCACCTTTCTCCGGAAGTGCGCCGTCAGCAGAATTACGACCATCCGCAGGCTTTCGAATGGCCCTTGCTGGTGCAGCATGTCCAGTCCTTGCGCAACGGCGTAGCGATCGAAATGCCGGTGTACGACTTCACGCTGCATAACCGCTCCAGCAAGACCATCTCCGTCAAGCCTGCCCCCGTAATCGTGATCGAAGGCCTGTTTGCCCTGTATGACGCAGACTTGCGCGACATGATGTCGCTGAAGATCTTTGTCGACACCGCCTCGGACGTGCGCTTCATCCGTCGCATGCAGCGCGATATTACCGAACGCGGCCGCTCGGTGGACAGCGTCATCGAGCAATACCTGGAAACGGTACGCCCGATGCACAAGCAATTCATCGAGCCGACCAAGCGCAATGCCGATGTCATCCTGCCGCATGGCGCCAATGGCCCCGCCGTCGACATGATCACCGCCAAGGTGGCCAGCGTGATCGGCCAGCTGCAGCGTCCCTGACAAGAAAAACCCCGGCATGCCGGGGTAGTCTCAAGCCTTAAGCGCGGGCGCTGCGTCCTGGCAGCGCCAGGCGCCGCCCGGCAACTGCCGGGGCCGGCAAGCCGCCCGCCGCTTTCAACGATTTTCCTTGCGCATCGCCCCGCAGGCGGAACACGGCCACCACGTCGACCAGCTCCACGGCGCGGTCTTGCAGCGACGACGCCGCCGCGGCCGCTTCTTCCACCAGGGCCGCATTTTGCTGGGTCACCTGGTCCATCTGCGAAATGGCCTGGTTGACCTGCTCGATGCCGGCGCTCTGTTCGTGGCTGGCGTTGGCGATCTCGCCCATGATATCCGTCACGCGCAGGATGCTGGCGACGATTTCTTCCATCGTCGCGCCCGCCTGGTCGACCAGCACGCTGCCTGTGTTGACTTTTTCCACCGAATCCTCGATCAAGCCCTTGATTTCCCGGGCCGCCGCCGCCGAGCGCTGCGCCAGGTTGCGCACCTCGGTGGCCACCACGGCAAAGCCACGGCCCTGCTCGCCCGCGCGCGCCGCCTCGACGGCCGCATTCAGCGCCAAAATGTTGGTTTGGAAGGCAATGCCGTCGATCACGCCGATAATGTCGGCGATCTTCTTCGCCGATTCGTTGATCGAGCCCATCGTGCCCACCACTTGCGCCACCACGGCGCCGCCCTTGCGGGCCACGTCCGAGGCGGACACGGCCAGGGCATTCGCCTGGCGCGCATTGTCCGTATTCTGGCGCACGGCCGAGGTCAGCTCTTCCAGGCTGGAGGCTGTTTCCTCCAGGGAAGACGCCTGCTGTTCCGTGCGCACGGAAAGGTCCGCGTTGCCGGCGGAAATCTGCGCGGCCGCCACGCTGACCGTATCGGCCGAGGCGCGCACGGTGGCGATCACGCCGACGATGCGTTCGAGGAATTTATTGAAGGCCGTGGCCGTGCGGCCCACTTCATCCATGCGCTCGACGGGCATGGCGGCGGACAGGTCCAGCGAGGCGCTGACCCGCTCCAGCGTGTGCTCGATATTGCCCAGGCCGCCGCTGATGGTGCGGTAGATATGCCAGGCCAGCGCGCCCGTCAACAGCACGGCCACGCCCAGCACGGCCAGCATGGTGTTGAACGCCGTGTCGTAGGCGGCCAGGCTCTCGGCCTTCACGTCGTCGACGAGCTTGTTGTTGTAGGCGATATGGTCATCCATGCTCTTCTTGGCGGCGGCGGCCGTGATGGCCAGCGGCGTGCCAGCGAGCAAGGTGGCGCGCACGCCATCCATGTCGCCCGCATAGGCGGCGGCAAAGAATGGCACGAGCGCGCGGCGGTAGGCTTCCATGGCGGCCTGGTCGGCGTCGAGCATCTTGCTGTCCGTCGCGTCGTACAGGCGCTCGGCGCGGTAGGTGGCGATGACCTTGTCGAAATTCGTGTTGGCGTCGGCCACGGCCTTGTCCAGCGCCGTCTTGTCGGCCAGGTTGGAGAAGACGGACAGGCGGTAACCGGCCAGGCGCGAATCGGCCAGGAAACCCTTGGCCGCATTCAAGCCCTGGATGCTGGGAATGATGCGGTTCTGCACGGTGTCGAAGCGTTCCTGGGCGCGCTGCAGCTGGATGGCGCCGCCGGCGCCCAGCAATAGCAGGGCCAGCAAGGCGATGGTGAGGGTCAGGATCAATTGCTTGGTGATATTCATGGTGTTTTACAGTAAAAAGGGGCCTGGCAAGGCCAGGTACAACGAAAAGCTGCCGACGGGTGGCCGGAATGGGGAGCGCGGGCGGAGCGCTTCAGGCCGCCAGCGCGGCGGCGTCAGGCGGGCGGCGCAGCAGGTCGCCATGTTCACGGCAGAACGCCAGGCCCGCCTTGTGGCCCACGTCGAACAGCAGTTGCATGTTCGAGCTGGACCAGTCCAGGGTGTCGGGCCAGTGCTGCTCGGGAATGCTACCCATCAAGTCGAGTTTCAGCAGGCGCCGCCTGGGCTGGCCCGTGCTTCTGTCCGTGTTGTGCTCGAGCTCGAACAGGCGCAGCTCGCTCTTGGAAATTTTCACCAGCGGCGTGATGATGGAGCGCACCCAGGCGTCGTACAGGTTGCGCGGCTTGCGCAGCAAGCGCTCGTCGCCAAGGATGTCGAGGATGACGAGGGTGTCGGCGTCATGGTGCTCGCCCTTGCCTTCGATAAACGGGTCGAAATTGAGCGTATCGAGGGCCGCGCCTTCGATGTAGTCGTCGCCCGCGATGGTCGTGGGCGCGTACAGGAAGGGAAACGACAGGGCCGCGCGCACATGGATGGGTTCGATCTCGTGCTTGCCCCAGATTTGCATGCGGTGCGCGCTGAGGTTGTAGGCATTGATGTAGAAATCGGGGCGCATGCGGGCCACGCCGGAAAAATCCACGGCTTTTTCCAGGAAGGGCAAGTGCGCGCACAGGCCCAGGCTTTTCGCCGACAGGTCCGATGGCGACAGCGATGACACCATCAGTTTGCCCCAGTCCGACCAGGCCGTGGGCACGCTCGCAAACGTTTGCTGGAAGGCCTGGAAAAAGGGATTGTTGGCCGGTGGCTGGAAGGCGTCGCGGAAAGTGCTCGCATGCATGCCAGGCTTCTGGAAGACCTTGTAGTTGATCGGGATCATCTTGTAGATGCTGTCGGCCACGCCCGTGTCGGCCCAGCTTTGCAGCGCCTGGCGCGGCGTGGCTTCGTGCGGCGTCGTGTAAAGCAAACCCATCAGCACACCGGCGCCCGAGGCCGAGATGACGTCGAATTCGATGCCTTCGTCGAGGAACGCGGCCAGCGCGCCCGCGATCAAGGTGGAATTTGGTGCACCGCCACCAAGCAGCAAGCCCGTCTTGCGGGCAGGTGTCGCGGCTGGCGCCGGATGTGGCGGCATCGTGCTTACTGTCTTCATGCACACTCCCTGAACGGAACCGGGCTCACGCCCTGATTATTGGTTACTACATGCCTGTTGCGCCTCATCTTGCACTTATCTCCACAACCATGAAATTGATGCAATGTTGCGGAAACAGATATTAAATTAACATAAATAAATTCCTTATGGCAATTTAATTAACGCATGATAGGTATTCAGAAAGGGTATAAGTTGACGGTGCGCGGCGTCGCGTGGTGCATCGCAGCAAATAAATATTCTGCAATGTTAGGAAAAATCTCTTTGGGGTAGGAATATTCCTCAACCGGCGGCCATGGCGGCTGCCAGGCCGTTCAGGTGGCGGGAGGGGGCGCGGAAAAATGCAGGTGGGTACACAGATGGTCAACAAAGACGCGGATTTTCGGTGACAAATGGCGGCTCGATGGCCATAGCACCCAGAACTTGCTCGCGTATTCCAGGTAATCGTCCAGCACGGCTTGCAGCTCTCCCCGCCCGATGGCGTCGCGCACGATAAAGTCCGGCAAATACGCCAGGCCCACGCCCTGCGTGGCGGCGCCGATCAGGGCTTCGATGTTGTTGCAGGTCAAGGCGGTCGGCAGGCGCAGCTCGCCGCCGCTGTCGCCCCCGGCGCGCCGCAGCGCCCACTCCTGCAGCTTGCCCGTGGTGGGGAATTTATAGCGCACGCAGGCGTGCCCTTCCAGCGCGCGCGGCGTGGCCGGCACGCCGTGGCGGGCGAAATACGCGGGAGAACCGACGATGGCAAAGGCGAACGGTCCCAGTTCGCGCGCCATCAGCCGCGAATCCGTCAAGGTGCCGCTGCGCACGGCTACGTCGATGCCTTCGGCCACCACGTCGACCAGACGGTCGTTGAAATCGAGATCGAGCTCGATCTCGGGGTACTGGCGCGTAAAGTCCGCCAGCAGGGGCAGGATGATGCGGTAGCCGATCACGGGCAGGCTCACCTTGAGCTTGCCGCGCGGCGCCTCGGCCAGGTGCGACAGTTCCGCCTCCGCGTCGCCCAGGTCGGCCAGGATGCGCTGGCAGCGCTCGTAGAACAGCGCACCCTCGTTGCTCAGGCTGATGCGCCGAGTGCTGCGGTTGAGCAGGCGCACGCCCAGCTTTTCTTCCAGCCGCGCCACGCTCTTGCCCACGGCCGAAGCCGACACGCCGAGCAGCCGCCCGGCCGCCACATAACTGGACGTTTCCGCCGCGCGCACGAAGGCGGCAATGCCGTTCAAATTATCCATACGACCTCAATTAGGGAATATTTATCCGTTATGAGTGGATTCTCAGCCACTTTTTCATGGATTGCGTCCATATTATCATCAGATTTCCTCATTCTGGAATCATTCTCATGGATACGAATCTACCCGCGCATGCCCCGGAGCAAGCGACTGCACGGCGTCTGCTGGTGCTGGCCGCCGTCTGCCTGGCCGCACTGTGCATGCCGCTCAGTTTTACGGGGCCGGCCATCGCCATTCCCGCCATTGCCGCCGAACTGCGCGGCACGCCGCTGGCGCTGGCGTGGATCACGAATGCCTTCATGCTCAGCTTTGGCGGCTGCCTGATGGCGGCCGGCGCGCTGGCCGACCGCTATGGCCGCAAGCGCCTGTTCATGGCCGGCATGAGCCTGTTCTTCCTCACTTCGCTGGCCCTGGCGGCCGCGCCCGGCATGCTTGCGCTGGACTTGCTGCGCGCCGTGCAGGGCCTGGCTTGCGCCATGGCCCTGTCGAGCGGACTGGCGGCGCTGGCGCAGGAATTCGACGGTCCGGGCCGCGCGCGCGCCTTCAGCCTGATCGGCACGGCTTTCGGCGTGGGCCTGGCCTTCGGCCCCTTCCTCGCGGGCCTGCTCATTGGCCGCACGGGATGGCGCGCCATCTTCATCGCCACGGCCGGGGCCGGACTGGCCGCCCTGCTGGCCGCCGCGCGCGCCATGCGCGAATCGCGCGACCCGCAGGCGCAAGGCGTGGACTGGCCCGGCGCCCTGACGTTTACGGGCGCACTCTCTTTGTTTACGTATGGCTTGCTGCAGGCGCCCGAAAGCGGCTGGGGCAGCGCCGCCAGCCTGGGACTGTGCGGCGGCGCGGCCCTGTTGCTGGCCGCATTCATCGGCGTGGAGCGGCGCGCCGCGCGGCCCATGCTGGACCTGACCCTGTTCCGCCTGCCTGCCTTTGCCGGCGTGCAATTGCTGGCCGCCGCGCCCGCGTTTTCCTTTGTCGTGCTGCTGGTGCTGCTGCCGGCCCGCTTCATCGGCATCGAGGGTTACAGCGCCTTTGACGCGGGACGCATGATGATCGCCCTGTCGGCGCCCATGCTGGTGCTGCCCGTGCTGGCCGGCATGGCGGCGCAGCGCATCGCCGCCGCCCACATCTGCGCCTGCGGCCTGCTGCTGGCGGCGGCAGGCCTGCTGTGGCTGTCGACGTGCATGCCGGGCCAGCCGCCCGCCAGCTTGCTGGGTCCGCTGCTGCTGATCGGCTGCGGCATCAGCCTGCCCTGGGGCTTGATGGATGGCCTGGCCATCAGCGTCGTGCCCGTCGAACGGGCCGGCATGGCGGCCGGCATCTTCAATACGACGAGGGTGGCGGGCGAAGGCCTGGCGCTGGCCATCGTCAGCGCAGTGCTGGGCACGTTTACTGTCGCGGCGCTGGACGGCGCCGGCGTCGGCGCGCAACAGGCGGCGCAGGCCGGCCCCTTCCTGGCGCTCGGAGAGCTGCGCCATGCGGCGACCCTGCTGCCGCAGGCGGGCGCGGCCGAACTGGCGCAAGCGTATGGCACGGCCTTCCGCCACTTGCTGTATGTGCTGGCCAGCATTACGACGGCCTCGGCCCTGCTGATCCTGTCCTTCTTGCGCCATCCGGCCCCTGCGGCAACGAAGAAAGCCGCCCTGCCCGCCTGCGACGCCCCCTCCTGATGCCTTCCTGCCGTACCCGGCGGCGCCCACGCGCCGCCCGCCTCCCTGATGTTTCTCCGCAACACATCAAAAGTCTAGGAAGAATTCAAAGAACAAAACTAGTTTACTGATCAAAGCGCTTTGAACTATACTCAAAGCGCTTTGAAAGAGAGTTAAAGCGCTTTGGCTGTGCAAAGTGATGCGCACCGATCCCACACCTATAAAAACACTGGAGACGCAATGAACCAACATTTCTTGAAAACTTTGCCTGCCGCCGTGGCGTTGGCCTTGAGCGCTTCGGCCGCCCAGGCCGCCCTGCCCATCGATTTCGGCGGCTACATCCGCTCGGGCTTCGGCACCAGCAGCGAAGGCGGCAAGGAAGCCTGCTTCGGCCTGGCCGGCGCTTCGTCCAAATATCGTCTGGGCAACGAGTGCGAAACCTACGGCGAGCTCAAATTCGGCGGCGAAGCGTTCAAGGCCGCCAACGGCACCACTTTCCGCATCAATACCCTGGTGGCGTTCTCCGTCAACCAGAACCAGGACTGGGAGCAGTCGGACCCGTCGTGGCGCGAAATGAACGTGGTGGCCGACAAGATCGGCACGGGCGCCTTCGCCGAAGCGCGCGCCTGGGTCGGCAAGCGCTATTACGACCGCCAGGACGTGCACATCACCGATTACTACTTCTGGAATAACAGCGGCCCCGGCGCCGGCCTGGAAAACATCGACCTGGGCGCCGCCAAGCTGGCCTACGCCATCGTGCGCACGGCCGACGACGGCGACAGCAAGCGCATGGGCCTGTCCCACGACCTGCGCTTCTCCGGCATCAAGGTCAACCCGGACGGCGAACTGACGCTGGGCCTGCAATTCAACCAGAAACGCAACGCGCAAGGCGCGGCCCCCATCGCCAGCGGCCACTTGCTGACCGTCATGCATACGCAAGGCAATCTGCTGGGCGGCTTCAACAAGGTCGCATTGCAGTACGGCAAAGGCAGCGCCGCCAACACGGGCGGCTTCAGCCTGGGCGCCGGCAAGGATGACAAGGTCGTGCGTCTGACGGAACAGATCATGATCCAGCCCAAAGGCGCCTGGTCGGGCATGGGCACCTTCGTCTATGAAGACAAGGAAACGGCAGGCGTGAGCAGCAAGTGGACGTCGATCGGCGCGCGCCCCGTCTACCACTTCACGGACAACTACAGCCTGGCCGTGGAACTCGGTCACGACATCGTCAAGCCGGAAGGCGGCGAGAGCCGCAACCTGACCAAGCTGACGTTTGCGCCGCAATTGTCGGCCGGCAACAGTTTCTGGTCGCGCCCCGTGTTGCGCGCCTTCTACACCTACGCCAAATGGAACAAGGCAGCCCAGTCGGCTGCCGCGGCGGAATCGGCCCTGTCGTCGACGGGCGTGTTCGGTGGCAAGACCAATGGCAGCTCGATGGGCTTCCAGGTGGAAAGCTGGTGGTAATCGCCGGCCTCTAGAACGTCGGCAGGCGTCCCCGGACGCTTGCCCGTGGCAGCAACACCGCCCGCTTCCACTGGGGCATGCATTATCCGGACCCACCATTTCGCCGCTGCACGCGATGGCCGGCAGCTTCAATGTAGTGATTCAGCAGTATCCTCTTTTAGCGCGGGCGCCCCTGGGTTTGCCCGCGTATTTTTTTGGGCACTGCCGCCGCAGGTCATACCCCTGATCATTCCGGCATTTATCAGATAAACTACCCCCAATCGCATTGCACTGCACCGCTCCCGCCCACCGGCAGGACGCAGGCAGGCAAGACCCACCCAGGATAGACCCGACTGCAGCATCCATGAACCTCAAAAATCTCGCCAAAACGCTAGGAATATCCGAAACCACCGTCAGCCGCGCCTTGAATGGCTATCCGGAAGTGAGCGAACGCACGCGCGAGCGGGTGCTGGCCGCCGCGCAGGCTGCCGGCTACCGGCCCAATCCCATGGCGCGCAGCCTGGCCGTGGGGCGCACGAATATCGTCGGCATCATCTACCCGCTGATGCCGAACGACCTGGCCGACCCCATGTTCATCGAGATCGTGGGCGGCATGTCCGAAGCGCTGGAAGCGCAGCAGATGGACATGATCATCGCGCCCGCCTCGGCCAGCAAGGAATTTTCCACCTATGAACGCCTGGTCAAGGGCCGCCGCATCGACGGCCTGATCGTCGGACGGACAAAACCGTTCGACGAGCGCATCGCCTACCTGGCGCAGCAAGGGATGCCCTTTGTCGCGCATGGCCGCACGCAGCTGAACCAGCCGCACGCGTGGTTCGACTACGACAACGAGGCGGGCATGCGCCTGGCCGTCGAGCGCCTGGCGCAGCTGGGCCACCAGCGTATCGGCCTGATCAGCGCCACGCCGGACCTGAACTTCGTGCGCCAGCGCGTCGAGAGTTTCCAGCACGCCATGCAGGCAGGCGGCCTGGCCGTCGATCCGGACAACCTGGTCGACAATGCGCACGACCGCCGCGCCGGCTACCAGGCCATGCAGCGCCTGCTGGCCCGCTCGCCCCGCCCTACGGCCGTCATCGTCGACAACCACATGTCGGGCGTGGGCGCCGTGCGCGCCCTGCTCGACGCGGGCATCGCCATCGGGCGCGAGATGTCGCTGATCGTCTGGGGCGTGATGGAAGACTCGCTGGCCGGCCACAACGTCACCACCGTCGTCCAGCCCGACCCGCGCGGCGCCGGCGCGAAGATGATCCAGATGCTGCTGGCCCTGATGGACGGCACGCCCGCCACCGAACTGCAGGAACTGTGGCCGTGCGAACTGCTGCCGGGCGAGTCGGCGGGGCCGGTATCGGCCACCTGATACCGCCGCGCCGCCCGCGCCCGGCGGCATCTGCCCTTGAATGGCGCACCGCGCCCGCGGCGGGCGCGGCATGGTGCCAATGTCAGGCGGGATGAACGAGATCGGCGCCCGCCTCAGCGGGACTGGCCAGGCGAGACAATCCGCATCTGCTGCGCGCTTGCCGCAGCCTGTCCCGCACATTGACTGAGATTGTCTTCGCTCCCCTCGCAAAAATAGACGGAAACTCCTTTTTTCAAGGCCAGGCCATGGCTGGGCGCCAGAAAATACACGCCGCCCTTGCGTTTTGTAATCTTGTCCATCGCCGTCGAAAAATCAGCTGGCGCAGGCTGCCCGGTCCTCGCTTCCAGCCATTCAAGCAATATCGCCTTGGTCTCCAAAGCTGGCAACTGGCGCGCAGGCTCAAATCCGGGATGAAACATCAGGGCCGAATCCGGCTGTTCGGAGGAAAATTCCCTTACCGCGCCGCCCATGAATGCGATTGCGCATGCCGAAGCGCAGATGCCTTCGGCAACTGTTGTTAGGTCTTTTTCGGCAAGTATCTTGCCGATCCTGAGTCCCCACGACAATGATCCGCCACCTGAATTCTTGAAGACCACCTTGGAAATTTCCTTAGTGGCAAGAATTGCAGATAACTTTTCATACTCCTCCCATCCGATGCGCCCGCTGACGGTGACGGCATGCCCTTCGGTGGCCACATCGGCCCTGGCCGCATGGACGCCAAGTGAGAAAAGCAGGAAAAATATCGCGCTGGAACGATAGCGCAATGCGTGGCGGTCAGGAATTTTCATCGGTGGAAAGCGCAACCCTCATGTCTTCACCTTGCGCAGGGCCAGAACAGGCGTCCTCGCCGCAAGACGATGGCGCCATTATGCAGTCATTTCGCCGGGACAGGCGCCGGCAAACTGCGGCGCCGGCGGGCGGCAAGACGCCCTGCGACAGCCCGCAAAAATTTCACGGCTTCGGTACACGGTATCGCTTTACTTTTCAAAGCGCTTTGAACTATACTCATTTCATACCCAAAGCGCTTTGAATTTTAAAATAAGACGTTCGCCTACCAACCAGCAGCGCCGCCCTGATAGCCACGGCTACAGGCAACTTTTAAGAAATCATTCATGCCGACCATCCAGAACAATCTCGCCCACCTGCCTGCCGACTGGTGGCGCAGCGCCGTCATCTACCAGGTCTATCCACGCAGCTTCCTCGACAGCAATGGCGACGGCATCGGCGACTTGCCCGGCATCACCTCGAAGCTCGATTACATCGCCGCCCTGGGCGCCGACATCGTGTGGATCTCGCCCTTCTTCACGTCACCGATGAAGGACTTCGGCTATGACGTGGCCGATTTCTGCGACGTCGATCCCATGTTTGGCTCCCTGGCCGACTTCGACCGCCTGGTGGCGCGCGCCCATGAACTGGGCCTGAAAGTGATGATCGACCAGGTGCTGTCACACTCGTCCGATGTCCACCCGTGGTTCGTGGAAAGCCGCTCCAGCCGCGACAATGCCAAGGCCGACTGGTATGTCTGGGCCGACCAGAAACCGGATGGCACGGCGCCGAACAACTGGCTGTCCGTGTTCGGCGGTTCCGCCTGGCAATGGGAGCCGCGCCGCGGCCAGTACTACCTGCACGACTTCCTCGCCAGCCAGCCCGACCTGAACTTCCATAATCCGGCCGTGCAGCAGGCGCAGCTGGACAACCTGCGTTTCTGGCTGGAACGCGGCGTCGACGGCTTCCGCTTCGATTCCTGCAATTTCCCCTACCACGACCAGTTGCTGCGCGACAATCCGCCCGCCGCCCAGCGCGACGCGAGCAGCGTGTCGGCCATCAACCCCTACGGCATGCAGGCGCACGTGTACGACAAGACGCAGCCGGAAAACATCGCTTATTTGCAGCGCGTGCGCGCCATCCTTGACGAATATCAAGCCATTTCCATCGGTGAAGTGGGCGACGACAATGCGCTGGCCACCATGGCTGCCTACACGGGTGCCGACAAGCTGCACATGGCTTACAGTTTCAATTTGCTGACGGCGGAGTTTTCCGCCGCGCACATCCGCACCCAGGTGGAAGAATTCGAAGCGCAAGTGGCCGATGGCTGGGCTTCCTGGTCCGTGGGCAACCACGACAGCGTGCGCGTCATGACGCGCTGGGGCGGCGAGAACCCGTCGCCTTCGCTGGCCAAGGTGGTGCTGGCCGTGCAGGCGGCGCTGAAAGGCACGCCCTGCCTGTACCAGGGCGACGAACTGGCCCTGACGGAAGCGGACATTCCTTTCGAGGCGCTGCAAGACCCGTACGGCATCCCGTTCTGGCCCCAGTTCAAGGGCCGCGACGGCTGCCGCACGCCGATGCCATGGGTATCTGATGCGCCGCATGGCGGCTTCAGTAATGCCAAACCCTGGCTGCCCGTGCCGCCCGAGCATCTGGCGCGCGCCGTCGATGTGGAAGAAAACGATGCCGGCTCGCCGCTGCGCTTTGCGCAAAACATCCTCGCCTGGCGCCGCACCCTGCCGCAATTGCTGCGCGGCGATATCGTCTTCTTCGATGCGCCGGAACCCGTGCTGGCCCTGCGCCGCGACTTGCCGGGACAGCCGTCCGTGCTGGCCGCCTTCAACCTGGGCACGCAAGCCGTCACGTTCAGCTGGCCTGACGCGGCACCAGCGGCCGACCTGGCCGGTCACGGCTTGCCAGGCAGTAAAGATGGCCAGCAGATCAGCCTGCCACCGCATGGCGGCTGGTTCGGCACCCACGCTTAAACAGTACCTTTGGCGGCCATGCCGCCAATTACAATAACGAGCCCCGCGCATCAGCGGGGCCAAATTGAGAGAACGAGGACGACATGGCTGGACTGAAGTTAACAGGCCTGAAGAAGGCATATGGCGACGTGCAAACCTTGCACGGCATCGACCTGGAAATCGCCGATGGCGAGTTCATGGTCTTCGTTGGCCCGTCGGGTTGCGGAAAATCCACCTTGCTGCGCAGCATCTGCGGCCTGGAAGAAATCAGCGGCGGCGACTTGTTCATCGGCAAGACGCGCATGAACGACGTGCCGCCCGCCAAACGGGGCATCGCCATGGTGTTCCAGAGCTATGCCCTGTACCCGCACATGAGCGTGGCGCAGAACATGGCCTTCGGCCTGAAACTGGCCGGCATGAACAAGGTGCAGATCGCCGACGCCGTGCAGCGCGCCGCGCAGATCCTCCGTATCGAACCTTTGCTCGAACGCAAACCAAAAGACTTGTCGGGCGGCCAGCGCCAGCGCGTGGCCATCGGCCGCGCCATCGTGCGCAAGCCCGACGTCTTCCTGTTCGACGAACCGCTGTCGAACCTGGACGCCTCGCTGCGCGTGCAGATGCGCATCGAACTGGCGAATCTGCACCGCGAATTGCGCTCGACCATGATCTATGTCACGCATGACCAGGTCGAAGCGATGACCCTGGCCGACCGCATCGTCGTGCTCAACGCGGGCCGCATCGAACAGGTGGGCGCGCCACTGGAGCTGTACCACCACCCCGCCAACCTGTTCGTGGCCGGCTTCCTCGGTTCGCCCCGCATGAATTTCCTCAAGGGCAAGATCCACAGTGTCGCCGACGGCGTGGCCGTGATCGCCACGGCGGCCGGCGGCATGCTGCAGGCCGCACTGGCGCAGCCATTGGCCAGCGGCACCCCCGTCACCGTCGGCGCGCGCCCCGAGCACGTGCGGGCGTGCGCGCCCGGCGCCACTGCCGCCATCACGGCCACCGTGCAGGCGGTGGAAAAACTGGGCGACATCAGCTATCTGTACGTTCAGGTACCCGGTGGCGACGAGCCGCTGGTGGTGCGCGCCGATGCGGAAACCGACTGGAGCATCGGACAATCGGTTTCCCTGCAGGTGGCGCCCGCCCGTGTCCACGTGTTCGACGAGCATGGCCAGACCCGTACCTGAAGCCTTCCCTTTTGCGGGCCAGGCGCTACAGGCGCCGCCTGGCCTGGTTGCATCGGTTCAGCCTTGAAACTTAATCAACATAAAAAAAGACAACTGGAGATTGACATGTCCTTCCCGCACCCGAAACGCAGCTTTATCAAAACCACCCTGATCGCCGCCGCCCTGGCCGGCATCGGCAACCTGGCCGCCGTCAGCTTGGCGAACGCGGCCGAAGCAGGTACCCTCTTGATCTGGATCAATGGCGACAAAGGCTACAAGGGCCTGGCCAAGGTCGGCGAGGAATTCACCAAGAAGACGGGCATCAAGGTCGTCGTCGAGCATCCTGAAGATGCGCCGAACAAATTCCAGCAGGCCGCCGCCGCCGGCAAGGGCCCGGACATCTGGATCTGGCCGCATGACCGCATCGGCGGCTGGATCGACGCCGGCTTGCTGCAACCATTGACGCCAAGCAAGGAAGCGCGCGCCGCCATCCTGCCGCTGGCCTGGAACGCCTTTACCGTGGGCGGCAAGACCTGGGGCTACCCGATGTCCATCGAAGCCGTCGCCCTCGTCTACAACAAGGACCTGGTGCCGAACCCGCCGAAAACCTTCGAAGAAATCGCCGCGCTGGACAAGAAGCTCTCGGCGCAAGGCAAGAAAGCCATCCTGTGGGATTACACGAACACCTATTTCACGTGGCCCCTGCTGGGCGCCGGTGGCGGCTTCCCGTTTGAAGTCAAGGCGGACGGCCGCTACGACGCGACGAAGACCGGCGTAAACAATGCCGGTGCCGTGGCCGGCGTGAACGCCGTCATGACCTTGATCAACAGCGGCGCCATGGCCAAGGGCGCCGGCTACGCGGAAATGGAAGCGGGCTTTAACCAGGGCAAGATCGCCATGATGATCAATGGCCCATGGTCGTGGGACAACGCGCGCAAGTCGAAGATCAACTTCGGCGTGGCAACGATTCCTACCGTGGCCGGCAAGACGGCCACCCCGTTCGTGGGCGTGCTCGGTGCGATGATTTCGAAAGCCAGCCCGAACAAGGACCTGGCGACGGAATTCCTGGAAAACCAGATGCTGCAGATCAATGGCTTGAAAACCATCAATGCCGACGTTCCGCTGGGCACGCCAGCAAACAAGGTGCTGTTTGCCGAGCTGAAATCGAACCCGAACATCCAGGCGACGATGGAAAGCGCGCAGGCGGGCCGCCCGATGCCGAACAACCCGGAAATGGGCCGTTTCTGGTCGTCGATGCAGTCGGCGCTGGAAAACATCACGCAAGGCCGCCAGAGCACCAAGGAAGGCCTGGACGCGGCGGCGAAGCGGATCACGACGGCAAACTAAGTCACTCAAGGGGCTAGCCCCTGCGGGGCCGGCATGCGCGCCAGTGGCGCGCATGCCCCCCGGGTCTTTCACCATCTTCACAGGTATCCCATCGTGCGCAAGTTTATCGGCCCTACGGTATTGACCATCAGCATGGCGCTGGGTCTGTATCTGCTCTTCATGTTGTACATTTCCGGCCAGACCATGCTGGCCGCCGTCTTCCTCGGCTTGCTGACCCTGACGACGTTTGTCTTCACGTCGCCGCGCGCCTATGCCTACCGCTACCTGTTTCCCGGCATTACGGCCGTCATCGTCTTCGTGCTGCTGCCGCTCGTGTACACGGTGTCGATCGGTTTTACCAATTTCAGTTCGCGCAACCTGCTCACCTACGAACGGGCCACGCAATATCTGCTCGACGAGACGCAGCGCGTGGAAAGCGCCGGCTATGCCATGACCGTGCACCCGGACAACAAGGAATACCGCTTGCGCCTGGAAAGCCCGGACACGGGCGAAGTGCTGCTGACGCCGCCGCTGGCCCTGAAGCGCGCCGTGCCGCTGGCAGTGGACGTGGCGCCGCCGGACCCCGTGCAGGCGCCCGTGCTGGCCCCCGCCCTGCCCATCAAGGACATCATCGCCCTGCAAAAGGACTTGAAGCTGCTCACCCTGGTCCTGCCGAACAGGATAGAGCTGCGCATGGTGGGCTTGCGCGAATTCGGCCCCGTCGCGCATGTCTACAAGCAACTTCCCGACAAGACGCTGAAAAAGATCGCCACCGGCGAACTGGTGACGCCGAACTTCAAGACGGGCTTTTATGAAATGCCGGATGGCACCAAGCTGGAACCGGGCTTCAAGGTCAACGTCGGTTTCGCCAATTTCGTGAAGATTTTCTCCGACGAAGCGTTCCGCGGCCCCTTCCTGCGTATTTTTGTGTGGACCATCGTCTTCGCCCTGATCAGCGTGGCCACCACGACTGGCCTGGGCATGGTGCTGGCCGTGCTGCTGAACTGGGATGCGCTGCGCTTCCGCGGCCTGTACCGCACCCTGCTGTTCCTGCCGTATGCCGTACCGGGCTTCATTTCCATCCTGGTCTTCAAGGGGCTGTTCAACAACAACTTCGGCGAAATCAACCTCGTGCTCGACGCCCTGTTCGGCATCAAGCCCGCCTGGTTCTCGGACACCACCCTGGCCAAGGCCATGATCCTGATCGTCAACACCTGGCTCGGCTACCCCTACATGATGGTCGTGTGCATGGGCCTGATCAAGGCGATTCCGTCGGACCTGTACGAAGCGTCGGCCCTGGCCGGCGCGGGACCGCTGACGAATTTCTTCAAGATAACGTTACCGTTGATCATCAAGCCGCTGACACCGCTGATGGTGGCCAGCCTGGGTTTCAATTTCAATAACTTCGTATTGATCAGCTTGCTGACGGGCGGGCGTCCCGATTTCCTCGACACGACCTTGCCGGCCGGCACCACTGACTTGCTCGTGTCCTACACCTACCGCATCGCGTTCGAGGATTCGGGCCAGAACTTCGGCCTGGCCGCCGCCATCTCGACCCTGATCTTCTTCCTCGTGGCCGCGATTTCGCTGGTCAACATGCGCCTGACGCGCATGAACAAAGCATAAAGGACAGACCATGGCTATCGTTGTCGACCGTTCCAACCGCTGGCGCATCCTGGCGGCCCACGTCGCCGTGATCGCGCTGATCGCGCTGGTGATGTTCCCCTTCCTGATGATCCTGTCGATTTCATTGCGTCCAGGCAATTTTGCCTCGGGCAGTCTGATCCCGCCCGAGATCAGCTTCGAGCACTGGCGACTGGCGCTGGGCATGTCCTACCAGGCCGCCAACGGCGCGCTCGTCGAGCCGGACTTCCCCGTGCTGCTGTGGCTGTGGAATTCCATCAAGGTGGCCACCATGAGCGCCACCGTCACCGTGCTGCTGTCGACCACCTGCGCGTATGCGTTTGCGCGCATGCAGTTCCGCTTCAAGTCGCAGACCCTGTCCGCCCTGATGCTGCTGCAGATGTTCCCCGCCGTGCTGGCCCTGGTGGCCATCTACGCCATCTTCGACCTGCTGGGCAGCTACGTGCCATGGCTGGGCATCGACCACCACGGCAGCCTGGTGCTGGCCTACACGGGCGGCATCGCCATGCACATCTGGACCATCAAGGGCTACTATCAAACCATTCCCATCGAGATCGAGGAAGCGGCCAAGGTCGACGGCGCCACGCAGTGGCAGGCGTTTGTCTACGTGCTGCTGCCGATGACGGTGCCCATCCTGATGGTGGTGTTTTTGTTGTCCTTCATCGGCGCCATCATCGAATACCCGATCGCTTCCGTGCTGCTGCATGAGCAGAACAACCTGACCCTGGCCGTCGGCTCGAAACTGTTCCTGTACGAGCAAAAATACCTGTGGGGCGACTTCGCCGCGGCGGCCATCCTGTCCGGCCTGCCCATCACGGCCGTGTTCCTGCTGGCGCAGAAGTGGATGATCTCCGGCCTGACGGCTGGCGGCGTGAAGGGCTGACCATGCGACGCTCCCTGACTGCGCTGGCCGCCCTCTTGCTCAGCGCTTCGGCGCAGGCAGGGAGCTTTGCCGAGAATCCCATCGTCTACTTTGCCGTCACCGACCGTTTCGCCAACGGCAATCCCGGCAACGACAATTCCTATGGCCGCAGCGCCGACCCGCAAGGCGGCGACGCGGGCAGCTTCCATGGCGGCGACATCGCCGGCATCACGCAGCAGCTCAAAGCCGGCTATTTCAGGGAACTGGGGGTCAACGCCCTGTGGATCACGGCGCCGTACGAACAGATCCACGGCTGGGTGGTGGGCGGCAAGCAGCAGTTCCGGCACTACGCCTACCACGGCTACTGGGCGCTCGACTACACCACCATGGACGCCAACATGGGCACGCGCGAGGAACTGCGCGAAATGATCAACACGGCCCACGCGCAAGGCATCCGCGTGCTGTTCGACGTGGTACTGAACCACCCGGGCTACGCGGACTTGCGCACCCTGGCCGAATACAAGGTGCCCGTGCTGTGGCCCGGCCACGAAAAAGCCACCCTGCGCGACTATCACAGCTTCATCGACTATAACAACTTTGATTTCGCGCAATGGTGGGGCCCGGACTGGGTGCGGGCGGGCTTGCCCGGCTATCCCGACGGCGGCAAGGACGACTACACCATGCAGCTGGCGTATCTGCCCGACTTCCGCACGGAAAGCGCCAAGGCCGTGGGCTTGCCGCCGATTTTGCAGCGCAAGACGGACACGCGCGCCGTCGCCCTGCCCGACACCACCGTGCGCGGCTACCTGGTAAGTTGGCTGGCCGACTGGGTGCGCGAGTTCGGCGTCGACGGTTTCAGGGCCGACACCGTCAAGCACGTGGAACCGGGCAGCTGGCTGGCCTTGCGCGCGGCCGCCCGCGACGCCCTGAAGGACTGGAAGGCGCGCCACCCGCAGCAAAAAATCGACGACGCCCGGTTCTGGATGACGGGCGAAGCGTGGGGCCATGGCCCCGAGCGCAGCAGCTGGCATGACGCGGGCTTCGACTCGATGATCAATTTCGACTTTCAAGGCCGCGCGGGCGGCGACTGGACCAGCATCGATGGCGTCTACCGCCAGTACGCGGGCTTGCTGGGCAAGGGCCCAGGTCCCCGCTACGACATCCTGTCATATATCTCCTCGCACGACACCAGCCTGTTCCCGCGCGATCAATTGAAGCATGGCTTGAGCGCCCTGATGCTGGCGCCGGGCGGCGTGCAGCTGTTCTACGGTGACGAAAGCGCGCGCCAGCCCGGCGCGGCGCCCGCCGGCGACGAGCAGCAGGCGACGCGGTCCAGCATGAACTGGAACGCGCTCGATGCGGCCACCCTCGCGCATGCGCGCAAGCTGGGCCAGTTCCGCCTGCGCCACCCGGCCCTGGCGCGCGGCGAGCATCGCTTGATCCAGGACAAACCGTATGCCTTCGCCCGCGTGACGCAGGATGACGCCGTCATTGCCGTGCCCGAGGCGCA
Source organism: Janthinobacterium sp. TND4EL3 (assembly GCF_900156175.1). Taxonomy (GTDB): domain Bacteria; phylum Pseudomonadota; class Gammaproteobacteria; order Burkholderiales; family Burkholderiaceae_D; genus Janthinobacterium. Next base: position 36,352 of record NZ_FTMV01000013.1, on the reverse strand, counting down.
GGGAGCGCTCGAACTGAAGGTGCGCGGCGTCTTCGCCGATGGCGCCCTGCTGCGCGACGCCTACACGAATCAAACATATTCAGTCAACGATGGCGCCGTCGCGGTGAACGCGGCCGGCACCGTCCTGTTGGAAAAGGCAGCACCATGAGTACCTATGACATCCTGGTGGTCGGCGGCGCCGGCATCGACACCATCGTGCGCGTCCCCGACCTGCAACTGCCCGTGGCCGATTCCGTCCACGTGCCGCCGATCCGCGACTACGTGGCCCACACGGGCAATGGCGTGGCGCTCGCTTGCCACGCGCTGGGCTTGCGCTGCAAGTTCATCGATTTCATCGGCGACGATGCACAGGGCGCGGCCATCCTGCAGCGCTATAAAGAGACCAAGCTCGATTTTTCGCATCTCGTCGAAGCCTCGGGCACGCGGCGCAGCGTCAACCTGGTCGACCCGCAAGGGCGCAGGATGTCGCTGTACGACGGCCGCCACCCGGAAGACGTGCGCATGCCGGCCGCCTTCTATCTGCCCTACCTGGGGCCGGCGCGCCACGCGCACTTTTCCATCATGGGCTGGGTGGCCGCGCTGTTTGACGACGCGCAAGCGTGCGGCACGACGGTGTCGACCGATCTGCACGACTGGGACGGCGTCAACCCGCACCACAAGGTGTTCGCGCTGCGCGCCGACCTGGTGTTTCTCAGCACGGCCGCGCTGGGCCAGCGCACGGACTCCGTCATGCGCGCGATTGTCGCGGAAGGCCGCGCGCAGGCCGTCATCGCCATGGCCGGCGCGCACGGCGCCTACCTGCTGGAACGGGGCAGCGAGCAGGTGCGCCACTTCCCATGCGCGCAACTGGACCTGCCCGTGGTGGACAGCAACGGCGCGGGCGACTCGTTCGTGGCCGCCTTCCTGCACGCCTGGCTGGCAGGATTGCCGCTCGACGCCGCCATGCGCCGCGGCGCCATCGCCGGCGCGTTTGCCTGCGCCCAGCAGGGCACGCATGAACGGTTTATCGGCCAGGCGGAGCTGCATGACTTATATCAAGACAGCACTAGCTTATGACTTAATATTCTATCAAGCGTAGCATCGAGCTAACGGGCGCATGGCACAATGGCTGCGAATTTCAAACGCTTCACCCTCGCAGACCATTCGAACCGGAGACCACATGAGAATCGAAACCCTGGCCGTGCACGCCGGCTACACCCCCGACCCGACCACCAAGGCGGCCGCCGTCCCCATCTACCAGACGGTGGCCTACGCCTTCGACAATGCCCAGCATGGCGCCGACCTGTTCGACCTCAAGGTCGCCGGGAACATCTACACGCGCATCATGAACCCCACGCAGGACGTGCTGGAAAAGCGGGTCGCGGCGCTCGAAGGCGGCGTGGCCGCGCTGGCCGTGGCCTCGGGCATGGCGGCGATTACCTACGCGATCCAGACGATTGCCGAAGCGGGCGACAATTTCATCTCCGCCAGCCAGCTGTATGGCGGCACCTACAACCTGTTTGCCCACACCCTGCCGCAGATCGGCATCGAAGTGCGCTTCGCCGATGCGCGCCAGCCCGAGACCTTCGCCGCCCTGATCGACTCCCGCACCAAGGCCATCTTCTGCGAATCGATCGGCAACCCGCTGGGCAATGTGACGGACGTGGCAAAACTGGCCGAAATCGCGCACGCGCACGGCATCCCGCTGATCGTCGATAACACGGTACCGAGCCCCTACCTGTTCCGCCCCATCGAGCACGGCGCCGACATCGTCGTCCATTCGCTGACCAAATACCTGGGCGGCCACGGCACCACCGTGGGCGGCGCCATCGTCGACAGCGGCAAGTTCCCCTGGTTTGATCACAAGGAGCGCTTCAAGCGCCTGAACGAACCGGACGTGTCCTACCACGGCGTCGTCTACACGGAAGCGTTCGGCCCTGCAGCCTTCATCGGCCGCGCGCGCGTCGTCCCGCTGCGCAACATGGGCGCGGCCATTTCACCGCTCTCCGCCTTCCAGCTGATCCAGGGCATCGAAACCCTGGCCCTGCGCATGGACCGCATCTGCGACAACACCCTGGCCCTGGCCAAGCACCTGAAGCAGCATCCGAAAGTCGCGTGGGTCAATTACGCGGGCCTGGAAGACCACCCGGACCACGCGCTGGTGAAAAAATACATGCACGGCCGCGCCTCGGGCATCTTGTCCTTCGGCCTGAAACTGGCGGCAGGCGAAGACCCGCGCGCGGCCGGCGCCCGCGTGCTCGACGCCCTGCAGCTGTTCACGCGCCTGGTCAACATCGGCGACGCCAAGTCGCTGGCCACGCACCCGGCGTCCACCACGCACCGCCAGCTCAACCCAGAGGAACTGGCCAAGGCGGGCGTGTCCGAAGACATGCTGCGCCTGTCCGTCGGCATCGAACATATCGACGACTTGCGCGAAGACCTGGAGCAGGCGCTGAACGCGGCGTAAGGCTTTTTTCGCGCCGTTCCCAGGGGAGTTCATGCCATAATCGGCGGCATGAACTCCCTTCCCCCTTCGCCGGAGCAGCCGGTGTCTGGCCAGTTCCGCGGCCTGTTCCGCGCCGAATATGCGCGGCGCATGAACGCCGTGCTCGACCACATCGACCGCCACCTCGACACGCCGCTGGACCTGGCGCAGCTGGCCGATGTTGCGCATTTTTCACGTTTCCACTTTCACCGCGTGTTCGCCGCCTGGATGGGTGAAACCTTGGGCGACTATGCGCGCCGCCGGCGCCTGGAAACGGCCGCCTTGCGGCTGGCCGTCCGCCCCGGCGAAGCGATACTCGACATTGCGCTGGCGACGGGCTTCGGCTCCGGCGAAGCGTTTGCGCGCGCCTTCAAGCTCAAGTTCGGCTGCACGCCGACGGCCTGGCGCGCCGGCGTCGCCGCAAAGAACGCCGCCATGCTCGCGGCCATGCGCCTGCGCCGGCAAGAGAGCAATCCGGATCAGGCCATGCGCAACGCCAATCAGGAAAACGGGCCGAACTTCCCGCAATATGGGCACTCCAATCCACTTGATAGAGAGAGTCCCATGCAAGTCACCATCCTCGACCTGCCGCCCGCCACCGTCGCGTGCCAGCGCCACATCGGCCCCTACGGCCCCGCCATCAGCGCCTTCTGGCGCGACACCGTCGCGCCATGGATGCAGTCGCACGGCCTGGGCGACGCCACCTGCTACGGCATCGGCCACGACGATCCCAGTATCACGCCGCCGGACAAATGCCGCTACGACGCCTGCGTCGCCGTGCCCGATTCGTTCCAGTCAGCGGGACGGGCCAGCCTCACCACCCTGCCGGGCGGGCGCTATGCGGTGGCGCAATTCAAGGGGCCATCCAGCGCCATCGCCGACGCGTGGACGCGCATGACGCGCGAATGGCTGCCGTCCAGCGGCCTGCAATGGGACGAACGCCCCTGCTTCGAGCGCTTTTCCGCCGCCACGGCGATGGACCCGGCCACCGGCGAATTCTCCTGCGAAATCTGCATCCCCGTGCGGCCGCTGTAGCAGCAGGCGCTATCCCGGCCCGCTGCAGCGGCGCGGCTCAGTGCCGCTGCAGCAGCCCGGCCAGCGCCGCTATCCTTTGCCGCACGCTGCCGCCGAGGATAGCAAGGGCGATCCCCCGCCGCGCCAGCTCCGCCTGGTACCAGGCGTGCTGGCGCGCGCGGAAATCCTCGTCGCGGCGCGTGCCATCCTGGATGAAGGGGAAATCGGGCGCGCACAGCACGACCAGATCATAGCGGTGTTCGGCCAGCCGGGCCAGTTCCGGCTCGGCCTTGCCGAACATCTCGACGCAGTAAAAGTACGTGGTCAGCGGCGACGTGTCGCAAAACAGCCAGCGCCGCGCTGTCATGGCCGCCTGCGCCTCGCGTTTGAGCTGTTCGCGGCCTATCCTGAGCAGATCGTCGTAATGCAGGACACCATCCTGGCGTTCCCACAGCTCGCGGCCATATTCGGCCACCCAGGCGGTATCGAAATGCGCCGCCAGCGCTCGCGTCAAAGTCGTCTTGCCGCTCGATTCGCCCCCGAGCACGCACACGCGCGTCACAAAATCGGCGCGCACGACGGGCGACAAAAAGGCGCCGTGCGCATGGGGGTCTTGCCGCACGAGCGTGCCGGACACGGGCACCAGCATTCTCGCCTGGTCCACGCTCACATGCGCCACCGGCCCGCTTGCGTAATGCCGTTCCAGCACGCTCGCAAAGCCGGGGCCGTAGTCTTCGCTGGTAAACACGGCATCGACGGGCAAGTCCAGCACCTTCCAGCACAGCCAGCCCATGAAGTGGCGGTGCAGTTCGCCGTCGTCATCGTTCTGCGGCAATGTCCGCGCCGGCACGCCGCGCGCCGCGCACAGGGCGGTCAGGCGCGCATCGTCGAGCACGACGACATGCGCCTGCGGAAACCGCGCGCGCAGCCAGGTTTCCCGGCGTGCCGGTTCCAGGCCCGGAAATTCCGGCTTCGTATAGCTGACCAGCAGCAGTTCCTCGCAAGCCTCTTGCGCGCGCTTGATCAACAGTTCATGGCCCAGGTGCAGCGGGCAAAATTTACCCACCACGAGGCCCCGTTTATAGCTGCTCATACTGCCGCTTCCCGTAAATCCGAGGTGTATTGAATGATCTTGTCTTCCGCCAGCAGGGTCTCGACCGCGATGGCGCCGAAAAACGGCGCCAGCAAGGTGCGCGCCTGGCCGGCCAGCGGCATGGCGCCCGGCGCCAGGCGCAGCGCGACACTGCCATCGCCATGCTGGTGCACGCCGAACAGGGCGATGGCCAGCGGCTTCAGGGCGTGCGTGATATCGATATTATTGATCCACTCGCCCTTGACCGTCCTGTAGCGCAGGGGGCTGCGGCCGGCCAGCCCCACCAGCACGGGGCCGTCTGGGCCATGCGCCAGCGCGGCGTAGTCGCCCGTGCGGTAGCGCACGAGGGGCAGGCAAAAATTGAAACCGCCCGTCACCGTGATCTCGCCGCGCACGCCATCGGGCATGGGCCGGCCGTCCGCGTCGAGGATTTCCACGTACAGCCGGTGCTGCAGCAGCACGTGGCCGCCCGCCCGCTCGTCGTAGACGGCGACCGGCCCCACTTCATTGAGCGAATAGATGTCGAGCACGGGGCAGCCGAAACGCTGTTCCAGGCGCGCGCGCATGCCCGGCAACAGCATCATCGAGACGGACAGCAGCGCAACCGGCTTGTGCGTCATGGGCAGGGTCAGCAGTTCCGCGAACGAGATCGGGTCGCCCGCGATCAGTTCGGGCGCCATGGCGTCCAGGTAGCGCGCGCGGTCTTCAGGCTGTCGCCAGTCGTCCGGGTGCAGGTTGATCTTCGCCAAACCCGATTCGTGCATGGTGGGCGTGACGGAGACATAGGTGAAGCAGCGGCGCTGGTGCCCCAGCAGCATCACGCCCACCTGGCCCGCGCCATGGCGCAGGGTGATGCCGAAGCGGCGCAGCGCGCGCTTGTGGAAGGCCAGGTAGCGCCCCGCCACCAGCGGGTGCGAGGCGATCAGCAAGGGGTGGCCCGTGGTGCCCGTCGTCTGGAAATTGATCATGCGAGACAGGTCCGCATCGTCGGGCACGAAGGCGGCGATATCGTGCGCCAGTTCGGCGCGGCTGACGGGCGCCACGTCCGCAAGGCGCGCGGGGGGCGAGCCGCAGGCACGGTAATACGGCACCGTGGCGTAGGTCGTCCTGAGAAAATCCGCCAGCCAGGACGGCGGCGCGGCGGCGCTCCAGCCTATGGTCGCCTCCATGACTTCCTGTTCATACGCGCGCAAGGCCGCCACTTCCGCGGCCAGCAGCTTGTTGCCGCTGCGGTTGCGGTAACGGGGGGCTGCGGGATGGCTGCGCAGCTTTTCCAGCATGCGCCCGCCCGCCGGCGTCAGGGTGGGACAGTAGTCGAGGTCCGATTCCCAGGCGCCGCCCGGCAGGTTGACGTCAGGTTTGCCAGCGAGCGTCATTCGCGCGACCACTTGTCGGCCGATTCCTCGGCCGCCTTTTTCGCCAGCGCCTCGCGGATTTCCCGCGCGCGCTGCTCGGCCAGGCGGCTCGCTTCGAGCAGGCGCCGGCGCTCCGTGCCGCTGATGGCCGACAACCTGTCCGTGGCCTGCGCCAGGCTTTCATCCGCGGGGCGGAAACCCAGCCGCGCCAGCACGATGCGCGCCAGCTCCTCGCGCCGCTCCGGGTCTTGCGTAAACTGGTGCGCGGGCGTGGCGGCGGCCAGTTCGCGCGCCGCCTCGCCCAGGATCTGCAGCAGATCATGCTGCGGCAACTGCCGGGCGATGAACCATTCATCGGCCAGCAGCCAGCACGCGATCATGGCCAGCGCCAGGCGGTTGCGGTCCGCCTTCACCTGGGCGCCGACAAACCCCTGCAGCGACGCGGCCGGCGCGCGCGCGCCATGCAGCAGCACAATGTCGTTGACCAGCGCGGCAACCGCCACGGCCTGCGCATTGGCGACGCCGGCGATGCGCGGCTCGCCGAGGAATTCGGCGGGCGTATCGGCCAGGCGGTGGGTCAGGATTTCGAGGTGGGGTCCGGGATTCTGCATGTCATGGTTGTATATAGTGGCGCCGGCTGAACGCCCGCGCAAAGTCCAGCAAGTCCTCATAGCGCTCGACGGCATGGATATCCCAGCCCTGCTCGCGGCGCGCGCGCTTTAAATCATCGTAGGTCTGCTGCAGCCACTTGTGGCTTGCCGCGCCCTCCCAGTCGCGCGCCAGGTTCAGGGCCATGGTGCCGCCAGCGCCGCCCTGGGTCAGCGCTTTCGCCGAGATATCCCAGCCGCTGTTGCCCAGTTCATCCTTGTCGAACATGGTGGTGATGCCATCGTCGGAAATCATCAGGATGTGCGCGGGCCGTTCGCGCCTGGCCGCATAGGTCTTGCGCAGACAATGGATGGGGAAACAGGTGCCGCCGCCAAAAAATTCCGTCAGCACGCCCAGGATCAGGTCTTCATCGCGCACGAAGCCGGGCGTCTGCATTACCTGGTTCTTGCCGCTCCACAGGGTCACCTGGACTTTCGCGCCGGCGCGCAGGGCGGACAGGGCGATGACGGCGCCGGCCAGTGTCAAAAACGAGGTGTGCGCCTGCGGGTTCGGCATGGAGCCGGAACTGTCCACGTACATGTCCAGGTCGACGGGCACGGCGTCGATGGCGCGCGCCGGCTCGCGGCCGTACACGCGGCGCACGGTGGTTACGCCCGGCACGGGGCGCGGCGACTGCATCACGGACTGCAGCCAGTCGATGTCTTCCAGCGGATCGCCGATTTCCCACGCTTCCAGCCCTTCCATCTGCGGCTCCTGCGACTCGGGCGCGGGGCGGCAGGGAAACGCCACCAGGTGCGGCAAGGCCCGCTCGCGGTAGTAGCGGATGGCGATCTCATGGTCGCTCAGGTCGATGCCCGAGGCCTTCAGAATATCGCCCAGCTCGAACGGTTCGCGCAGCTGGCCGCCGCCCTGCCTGGCCGGCGCCTCGCCTTGCGGTTCCTCGCCATCGAGGCCCGAGACGCGCTTGTCGTGCACGGGGTGGATGGCGCCGCCCTCCTCGTCATCCTCGATCTGCTGCGCGCCATACGTCTGGCAGCCCCGGGCCGCGTCGCGCGTGTCCTGCAGATAGCGGCTGGGGCCCAGGGCGTCCGTATCGTCGACCAGGTAGGGCAGCAGCAGGGTGGCGAAGCGGCCCGCCGCCAGCATCCAGTCGTTCGCGTACACGCGTATCAGGCGCGCGCCCAGCCAGGCATCCGTGTCCAGGCGCTCGTCGGCCTCGTTCTCAGCCCCTGCTCCGCCCAGCTCACCCTTTTCCAGCTGCCACAGGTTTTCATAGATGCGCATGTACAAAGTCCACACGCCGCCGCTCTTGGCGTCCGCTTGCGCCGTGCGCCCCTGCTGCAGCTTGCGGTAGATGTCGGCCATGCGCAGGTTTGCCTGGCGCTGCAGGCGGTCGTTGATGAACAGGTCCGTGTACAGGTTGGCCACCATGGGCGCATGCTGCTCCAGGGTGGGCAAGGCGCGGCGCATGCGCGCCAGCAGGCGGAACTGGTCGCTCGCGCTGCCCGGCGCGAGGATGTGGTGGCCGATTTCATGGGCGAGGATTTCCAGCGCATAGCCGTCCAGCCCCAGTTCCGTCACCAGCGGCAAGTCCACCACGACGCTCTGGTCCAGCAGGCGGATCATGGCGAAGCTGCCGGACAGCCCCTGCTTGCTGGCCTCGACGCGGCTGGCGCACAGGCTGGGGTCGCGCAGGCGCGTAAACTTGCTCCACACGGCCAGGGCCGCGGGCCAGGCGGCGCGCCAGGCCTCGATCAGCGCTGTGTCGGCATCGTTCTTCATGCGAGCGGCAGCAGGCGGATCGCGTGCGTCCATGGCGACGTGACGGCGACCGTATGCGCATTGGCGGCGATGGCGATGTCGCCGGCCGGCACATCGAGTTCGATGCGGCGCGCGCCGATATGCAGGGTCGCCCCGTCGAGACGCACGGACGCCGGCGCGCCCGTTTGCGCCTGCTCGAACTCCGGCGCCGTGGCGCTGTGCAGCACGGCGCCATAGGCGTCGGCCACCAGCAGGTAATGGCGCTCGGCGCTGCGCACGATAAAACCATCCGCCGCAGCGCGCACCTGCGGCGGCGTGCCGAAGTCGCCACCGAGGCCTGTGAAGCTGCCGAACTCCCTGCCCTCCGCATTGCCGCGCCAGGGATTGCCCAGCAACTGCGCATGCACCTGCGGCCATGACGCACCGGGTTCGCCAAAGGCGGCCAGCGCCAGCGCGGGCGGCAAGGTATCGGCGGCGGCCAGCGCACCCAAGCGGAAATGCGCGACGCCGGCGCGCCATGCCAGCACCTGGCCCACGGTGCGCAGCTGCGTCACGGAGGCGATCTTCGGCGCCAGGGCGGCCAGCTCGCGCTGCCACTGCGCGGGACGCGCGCCCGCCACGGAGGCGATGTGGACGGCGGCGTTGCTGAGCATGCCCAGCACGTCGATGGGCGCCGTCGCCAGCAGCGTAGAAAGCTGCGGCGCCAGCTCGCGCCAGACGGTATTCAAGAACGGGTTTTTCGCCGCCGGACCGGCCAGGCCATGGCCCACCAGTTCCAGGGCCATGTCGTAGGCGGCCAGGGTCGCGCCGCCCGCCCGCTCGGGCGCGGCGGCGGCCACGGCGACCACCAGCGGATCGACGCAGTCGCGCAAGAAAGCGCCAAAGGCGGCCAAGTCGAGCGCGGGAAAGCGCCGGCGCGCTTCCGCCGCGCGCGCATTGAACTGGGCGCGGCCGCCGGCAAGGATCGCCGCAAAGGCAGGAGAGATCATCGTTGCACCTCAGTCGCTGTGCGAAAAGTGCAGCAGATAGCGTTCATCGCCCAGTTCGAACGCGATCTCGTCCCAGTGGATCGCGTACCAGAAACCGGAGGGCGGCGTCATCGTCACGGCGTACGGCGAAAAACCGCCCAGCGCCTCGTCGAGCGATGCGAGGAAGGCGGCCACCAGCTGCGCGCGGAAGCGTGCCGGCGGCGCCGCCTGCATGTGCCGCGACGAGAAAAACCAGCGCTGGCACACTTGTTCCAGCTGCGCGCGTCCGCACGGCGCCAGCTTGATCTGCCACAAGGGGGCCGGCAAGTCGCGTGCGGGCTCGATGACGTGCAAGGCATAATCCTCGACGCGCAAGCCCAGCGCCGTTTCCATATCGGGCGCGTCTGGCAGGCGTGATAATTCGTAGCTGGCGCACAGGTCGCTCGCTTCGCCATTGAGCATGGCCAGCGCTTCCAGGAAGCCTTGACAGTGCGGCACGCTCATTGCGAACGCAGCCAGCTGCGGTAATTGGTATAGCGCTGATGCAGGTATTTGAGCTTGAGCAAATCGTCGTACAGGGGGCCGTACAGCTTGCGCCCTTTCGTGCGTTCGCCGATCAGCTTTTCGATGCGGTTCAGGCGCGCCAGCGTTTCGCGCTCGCTGATGCCGTCAAGGCCCAGGTCGAATTCGGCCGACAGCGCGCCAACGGGATCGTCGCGGTCCAGGTCCAGGCGGTTGAATTCATCGTTCGACAGGTCGAACAGGCGGCGCAGCCAGCCCAATCTGTCGCTGCGGTAGGCGGCGTTTTCCGGCAGCGCGAAAAACGGCGCGTCCGGGTCCGGCTGCAGCTTGTTATGCAGGACGAAGGGCAGCACCTGGCGCAAGTCTTCCAGTGCCACCTCGCCATTGCCGCGAAAATATGCCATGGCCTTGGCGTAGATCAGGAGCGCCATCAGGGTGCGCACGGAGATGCCGTTCAAAGTCTGGCAACCGAGATCCTTCAAGCGGTCGCGCCCATTGTCGGCCGCCTGCGCGGCACCCCGGTCGGCGCCCGCTAGGCGGGCCGTATCCTTGGTCATGTATTCGAACTGGCCGCCGGCCGTCTCGAAGAGTTCGAACTGGCTGGCAAAGAATTCCAGGCGCCGGCGCACGGCGTCGGGCACGGCTACCTGGCGGATCGCCGAGACTATCTGGTCGACCTCCCCTTCCGTGAAGATGATATCGGGCGGCACCAGCTCTTCGGGACGCACGTTTTCTTCCACGCGCAGCAGCAGCTCGTTCAGGAAGCGCGGATTGAAGGCCAGCGCCTGCACCGTCACGTCGACCCGGTCGCGCAGCGCCTCGATCACCTGGTAGGTGCCGCCCCCCTGGTCGTCGTTGGCCGTCAGATACCAGGCCGCTTCCGGGCATTCATAGATATGGTTCAGCACTTCCGCGTAATTGTCGCCCATGACGGTGAGCAGCGCGCTTTGCGTGCGCGTGGGGATGCGGTTGTATTCATCGACGATCTTCACGCGCATGCCCAGCCAGGCGCGCCAGGCGATGCGGATATCGTCCATGCTTTGCGCGTTGACCAAGTCCGCGGGCAGCGGATTGCCCAGCAAATCGGCCACCGTCATCTGAGGGTGGCCATGCTGCATGGCGCGTTTCACCTCCTTGACGGTGGAACCGGCCAACACGCCCATCAGCAAGGCGCTGGCCGTCTTGCCCCGCCCCGGCCCGCCGACGAACAGGCATTTGCGGCGCGTGGCAAAGGTCAGCAGGGGCAGCAAAATAAAACTGGAATAGCTTTGCGCCGACGGTAAATTCAGGGTACGGCGGCTGTCGCCCACGGAATACGTCTGCGATGGGCCATCGTTGTATTCGATATCGTAATGGGGGCTGATGATGGCGTGGTTGACGATCCAGAAATATGCCTGACGCAGCTTTTCATCGAAAGGCCGCGCTTGCGCCTCGCCTTCCGCGCCCAGCGCGATGGGTCCCTGGTACAGGTCCGCCACGTCGAACTGCCGCGCGGCGGGCGCGGCCTTGGGCTTGGTGGGGGCTTGCGACAGGCGCTGGAACAAATTAAAGGCTGACATAATGTACAGACAACGTGAGGGAAATGAAATTATTGCATATCGTTCCCATTACGCCTTGTTCAAATCGACAACGGTTTCGTCCAGCTTGCGCCAGCGCCACCAGCCCAGCGCCACGCAGGCCAGCAGCAAGGCCAGCAAGCCCGCCACTTCATGGCGGATTTCATACAGCGAGGCGCCCATTTGATTTAGCGCGACAAAACCCTGGATGCCGGCCGTGGACGGCAGCAGCCAGCGCAGCCATTGCAGCACGACGGGCATGGACGAGACGGGCCAGGTCAGGCCCGCGAGGAAGAGCACGGGCATCGACGTGGCGATCATCAGCTGCGTGCCCCGTTCGCGCGTGCGGAACAGCATGCCCAGCAGCATGCCGAACGCCGCTTCCGCCAGCGAGAACAGCACCAGCAGCAAGAGCATGCCGCCGAAGTTGCCGCCACGGGGGTAATCCTGGAACCAGAAGACGAAGCCGAAGAAATAGCAGCAGTTGAGGAAGGCCACGCAGGCAAACGCCAGCAACATGCCCAAGTAGCCACCGGCCGTGCGCCGGCCTGCCACGGGGAAAGTCTTGCGCTGATACCAGGTACCGAACAGCATGGTCATGCCGATCAGCAATGTCTGCTGCACAATAAGAGTAGCCACTCCTGGCACGACATAGGCGCCATAGCCTTCCTTGACGTTAAACAGGGGCACGGCGTCAAAGGCGATGGGCGAGCGCTGCTGGTTGGCCTGGATGGTGGATGGCGTGCCGGCGCCCAAACGCTTGAGCTCGATCCCGGCCGACACCGTGCCCACCACTTCCGCCAGGCCGTTCAAGGCCACCTTGTTGAGCATCAAGTACAAGCCATTGCCGGCCACCTGCGCATGGGCGGCGCGGCCGGCCAGCACGTCCGTCTGCAAACCGTCGGGCAGGATCAAGACGCCCATGACCTTGTCGCGCCACAATAAATCCTGCGCGACGGACAGGTCCGGCGTGACGGCGATCACGTCCAGCGACGGATGGGCCATGGCAAAGCGCGTCAGCTGGCGCGACATGGCGCTGCGGTCCTGGTCGACGACGGCCACGGGCACGCGCTGGACGATTTCCGTCGAGTATGGCAGCGGATAGAAGAAGGAATAGATGATGCCGCCGATAAACAGCAAGGTCAGCGCGCCCTTGTCCGTCAGCATGGCGCGCCAGGTGGCGAGGAAGGATTGCCACATCATGTGCGGCCCCATGCCGCCGGCGCATGCGCGCGGCGCGCCAGCAGGAATACGCCCACGGCGCCGCAGCCGATGGCAAAGCCGGCCAAGATCAGCATTTCCTGCACGCCATAACGCCACGGCGCGCCGGCCAGCCAGTATTTCGTCTGCAATTGCAGATAGTGCGTGAGCGGCAAGGCTTCCGCCCAGGCCCGCGCCGGCGCCGGCATGGCCATCAGGGGAAAAGCCTGGCCCGCGAAGGCGAAGGCCGGCGCCGTAATAAATGCCGCGCCCGACAGGGCCAGGCGCAATGACAGGGTGGCGGCGATCAGCAAGGTGGCCAGGCCGCAATACGCGAACACCAGCAGCAGCATGCTCAGCAGCAAGGCCGGCAAGCTGCCCGCCACGGCCCAGCCCCGCGCCAGGCTGAAGAACAGCAGATACAGCAGCGCCAGCGCGCAGTAGGCGATGAGGGGGAACAGCAGCTTGGCGCCGACGGCGCGCAGCCAGCTGCCCTTGGCCGAGGCCAGCCATTGCGGCACCGTGCCGTCGCGCAACTCGCGTCCGATGGAGGTGACGACGGCGACGACGATGAAAATCTGCAGCATGGCCGGCATCAAAGCCAGCGTCAGAAACGCTTCATAGCTGATGTTTTCATTGTATAGGCTGTTCAGTGTCGTGCGTATCGGTTCGAACTGGGCCGCCGCCTGCACGCCCGACATGCCCTTCTTCACGCGCGCCGTCATCTCTATGCCGGCCGACAAGGTCGTGCTGACCGTGCGCACGTCGCGCAGCAAGGCGCCCGCGTGCGAGGAAAACTGCGCGTTGTACAGCCATTGCACGGTGGCTTGCCGGCCGCCCAGCAGTTTCTGTTCGAAATCGTTCGGAATCAGCAGGTAGCCGAACGCCGTGCGTTCGCGCAAGCGATGCAGGGCTTCGTCGCTCGACGCCACCTTGGCCGCCACCGCGATGCCGGGCGAAGCGTCGAGCCAGCGCGTGAGCTGGCGCGACAAGGTGGAGTTGTCGTTATCGATGACGACGATGGGCAAGTCGCGCGCGATGCCGGCGGAAAACACCAGCCACAGCATGCCGCACAGCACCACCGGAATCCAGCTGAGCATGCCGAAGTCCCAGAAGTCGCCGCGCAGCCGCGCCCACTCGCGCGCCAGCGCAGACACCGGGCCCTTATCCGCTTCGTTCATCGCGTATCAGAGCGGTGGAAACACGACCGACATGCCAGGACGTAAGCCCTCGACCTTGATGGCAGGGCGCAGCCGGATTTCAAACGTGCGCAAGTCCGTGCCGCCCGGGCGGGCCGCGCGCCACGTGGCAAAATCGGGCAGCACGGCCACGGAACTGACCTTGAAGCTCACTTGCTGCTTCAAGGCCGGCACATTGGCCGTATGCGTGCTGCCCATGGCAAACGCGGCCATTTCATCTTCGCGCACCTGCAGCACGGCCCAGGCGTCGTCGAGGTTCACCAGGGTGATCACGGGGAAACCTTGCGGCGCCAGCTCGCCCGGCTGTATCTGGATCTTGCTGACCTGCCCGGCCACTGGCGCGGCGATCTTCGTTTCGGCCAGGGCGATCTGCGCTTCCGTCAGCACGGCGCCCACCTGGCGCGCCTGGGCGGCGGCAGCCGTCTTGTCTTCGGGACGGGCACCCTTTTGCGCCATATCAAACTGGGCGCGTGCCGCTTGCGCCAACTGGTCGGCGGCGCGCCATTGCGCTTGCGCCTCGTCGCGTTTCTGCTGGGCAATCACGCCTTGCTCGTACATATTGTTGACGCGGGTGTACGTCGTTTTGGCGATGGTGGCGCCCGTTTGCGCCCGTTCCCAGTTGGCTTTCGCGGCGGCAATTTCCTCGGGCCGCGCACCGGCTTGCGCCTTTTGCGCCACGGCATCGGCTGCCTGCGTGGCGGCCGTCGCTTGCGCAACCTTGGCATCCACTTCCGGACTCGTCAGCTGGAACAGCAGCTCGCCTTTCGGCACCGTCTGGCCCAGCTTGACGTACAGCTGGCCCACCCTGCCCGGCACTTTCGACGAGACATTGACTTCCTGCGCATCCATCTGCCCTTGTAAGGGCAGGCGCTGCGGCTGGAACGCCTGGTACAAGCCCCAGCCCACGAAGCCCAGGACGAGGATGGCGGCGACTATGGCCAATGGTTTTTTGGAGGTGCTCATTATTATTTGTCCACAGGTAATTGGATATCGGCCGCGGCGGCCAGGCTGCCCAGGCGCTGCGTCTCGCCCGTCGCTTCCAGCAATTGCGCCAGCCCCATCACGTAGTTATAGGCCGTCTGCGCGCGCTGGGTCTCGACCTTGGCCAGGTTCAGGCGCGCGTCGACCACTTCCAGCGACGTCACCTGTCCTTGCTGGAAGGCGACTGTTTGCAAGCGGATATTCTCGCGCGCCAGTTCCACCGACGAGGCCGTGGACAGGTACTGGATGCGCGCGTTTTCCAGCGCGCGCCAGTTCTTTTCGATCAGGGTGGGAATGTCGCGCTCGGCCTGGCGCGCCACCACTTCCACGCGCTCCTGGTCGAGCTTGGCGGCGGCGATCATCTTGCCCGTGTTGATGCGGTGCACGAGCGGCACGGCCACGACGAGGCCGATGGCCCAGTTCGAGCGCACGAGCTTTTCGTTGCCGCGATTCAGGTTGTAATTACCGATGGCAAACACGGTGGGCGCGTACTCCTTGCCATGCAGCTTCAAGGCTTGCTCGGCCTGCACGCGCTTGCTGTCGATCTTTTTCCAGTTCGCGTTTTCGCGCATGCCCGTGCTGATGAACGATTGCAAGGTGCCCACCGGCAAGCTGTTGACGAACAGGGGCGTGCTGGGAAGCACTTGCGTATTGACGGCGAGCAAACGGTCAAGCGCCACTTGCGCGATTTCCTCGTCGCTGCGCGCCTGCGCCTCGTCGCTGCGGGCGCTGTCCAGGGCCACGTCGGCACGCAGGCGTTCCGCGCGCGAAATCAGGCCGCCCTTTTCCAGCCGGGCCGCATCGCGCTGGTGCTGCGTCACGCCGGCCGTCACTTCGGCCCGCACGGCCACCACGCGCTTGGCCAGCAACAATTGAAAGTAACGCTGGGCCACCAGGGTGGCCAGCTGCTCTTCCGCTTCCGTGCGCTCGGCCTGGGCGGCCAGGGTCAGGCTCGATGCAAGCCCCTTGACGGCGTCCAGGCGCCCGCCCGTGTAGATGGGCCACATGCCCAGCAAGCCGAACGAGGTCAGGTCCGTCACCACTTCGCGGCTCAGGGAATTGGGAATCTGCGGCTTGGGCAAGCCGGGAATCGATGGCAGCACGGATTCGATGCCGCCCACCACGCCGGACAAGCCGCTCGTATCGATGTTCAAGTCCGTCGACAGGCGGCCGCGAAACGCCGTCAGGTCCACGGAAGGACCGTCGATATTCGACAACGCCTCGGCCTTGAGGGTTTTCGCGCGCACGTCGAGCGCGGCGCCCTGCACGGCGCCCGAAGCCTTGGCGGCCTGCTGCAGCGCCTCGTTAAATGTCAGCGGTTCCGCCAGGGCGGGCATGGCCGCGCCCAGCGCGCTCGCCAGCAATAATGATAAGTGTCCTTGCAATCTGCCCATGTAGCGTCCAGTCAATGAATGAGGGGAAAGCACGGGGTTGCCATGTTTATACTTTCACAATAGCAATTATATCCACGGATGTCCATTCCAGCCTGCACTGTTGGTTACGCAAGCTGACAGACAAAAACGGGCGCCGCTTGCGGGGCGCCCGTTACCGTCGATCAATGCGTAAAAAGCTTATTTTTTCGCTTTCTTGGCGCCCTTGCCGCCCTTTTCCTTTTCAAACACGGCAAAGAACTCGGACGCCATGCTGCGGATGGCGCGGCCGATATTCGCATAGTCGTATTCGTTCAGGTTGGCCAGCGAGACGCGGCCGGACGGGTGCGTCGTGCCGAAACCGCGGCCCGGCAGCAGGATGACGCCCGTTTCCTCGGCGAGGCGGAACAGCGCTTCGTTAGGTTTGAGTTTTTTCAGCAGCCACTGCGAGAATTCCTCGCCATGCATTTGCGCGGCCAAGGATTCCATGTCCAGCAAATGGTAGTAGCGCACGGAATTGGCGTCGTGCACCATCGGCAAGCCCAGTTCGCGGTACAGCGCCTGCTTGCGGCGCAGCACGATATGTTTCATCGATTGCTTGTACTTTTGCTCCTCGTCCATCAGTGAGAACAGCGAGAACAGGGTCATCTGCGCTTGCACGGGCGTGGACAGGCCGGCCGTGTGGTTCAGCGCCACGGTGCGGCTGTCGGCCACCAGGCGGTCGATGAATTTCAGCTGGCGCGGTTCCGTCGTAATCGAGTGATAACGCGCATCGAGCTGCTTCTTGATGGTTTCCGGCAACTTGGCGATCTTGTCGTCGAGAATATTGTTTTCATGCGTGGCCACCACGCCCATGCGCCAGCCCGTTGCACCGAAGTATTTCGAGAACGAATACACGAGGATGGTGTTGAACGGGCAGATGGCGAACAGCGAGACGAAATTGTCGGCGAAGGTGCCATACACGTCATCGGTCAAAATGATCAGGTCCGGGCGCTTCTTGATGATCTTGGCGATGTAGTCCAGCGTCTCGTCATCGATCTTGACGGAGGGCGGGTTGCTGGGGTTGACAAGGAAGAAAGCTTTCACTTTCGGGTCCAGCAGCTTGTCCAGCTCTTTCTTTGTGAATTGCCAATTGTTCGATTGTGGCGCGTCAATATGCACCGTGTTCAGCTTGTAATCATTGAGCTGCGGAATCTCGATGTAGGGCGTGAAGATCGGCATGCCCAGGGCAATCGTGTCGCCTTCCTGGATGAGGTGGTTCGACTTCAGGCTGGCGAACAGATAGGTCATGGCGGCCGTGCCGCCTTCGACCGCATACATGTCGAAATTGCCGACGAAGGGGTGCTCGCCGATCATTTCGCGGTGAATATACTGGCCGACGATTTTCTCGGACAGGCGCAGCATGCGGTCCGGCACCGGATAGTTACAGCCGAGGATGGCTTCGCACATTTCATAGATGAAGTCGCCCGCGCTCAGGCCCAGCTGGTCGCGCACGTAGGACACGGCCGCCTCGATGAAATGGACGCCGGGCGTGCCGTCGTTCTTGCGCACGAAGATTTCAAAGCGCGCCTCGATGCCCTCGCGCGTGGGGAAGCCGCCCACGCCCTCCATGTACACGTAGGAACGTTCCGCCTCCGTCATGGCGAACTGGCCGAACTGGAAGAAGCCGTGGCGCGGCGTCGTCGCCAGGAAATTCGGATTGCCGCGGCCCGCGTTCAGCATCAGGCGGTTGCTTTGCTTGGCCGTCTGGATCAGCGCATCCTTCAGTTCGAAGGGGCTCAACAGGGCGAGTTTGCTTGGGTTACTGAAATCCATTTCTGCTACTCCTTATTAGACAAGTGAGGAGGCCCCGTGCGGGCGGCCTGGATAGTACGGATACTCGCTGACTCAGACGAAGGCCACGACTAGCGGCCCCAGCAAGGTCAGGAAAACGTTGGCCAAGGCATAGGTGATGGCAAAGGGAACGGTGGGTATCGAGTTTTGCGCAGCATTCAGCACTTCGCCGAACGCGGGATTGGCGCTGCGCGAGCCGGACAGGGCGCCGGCAAAGATGGCAACGTTGTCATAACGCAAGATATAACGGCCGATCAGCATGGTCAAAATCATCGGCAGGATGGTCACGACGACGCCCACGCCGAACAGCGTCAGGCCGTGTTCGCGCACGGTTTGCACGGCTTGCAGGCCGGACGTAAGGCCGACGACGGCAACGAAGCCGGCCAGGCCCAGGTCCTTGAGGATTTGCACCGCGCCGCTGGGCATGTAGCCGAAGGTCTGGCGCTTGGCGCGGAACCAGCCGAACACGAGGCCAGACAGCAGCACGCCGCCGCCGCTGCCCAGGGTCAGCGGAATCGAGCCGATGCGCGCCACCAGCAAGCCCACGAGCAGGCCGACGACGAGGCCGGCGCCCATGTAGACGAAGTCCGTCTTGGCGCTCGGCACGATCATATAGCCCACTTCGGCCGCCACGCGCTTGACGTCCTGCTCGGCGCCATAGATGGTTACCACGTCGCCCGTCTGCACCACGGTTTCCGATTGCATGGGCAGGATCTTGCCCATACGGCTCAGCTGCACGACAAAAATGCCGTGACGCACGCCTGGCGCCGTGGCGCTGCGGATTTCACCCACCGTCTTGTTGTGGTAAGCCTTGTTGGTCAGCACCATGTCGCGGCGCTGCATCACCAGTTCCATGCCTTCGACGGCATGCAATTCCTTGCCCAGCTGGGAAGACACGCTGAGCATCGCTTCACGGCGGCCCACCAGCAGCACGATGTCGTCGGCCGCCAGCACCAGGTCCGGGCTGACGTCGATGATCTGGCTGTTGCGCTTCACGCGCTCGATGGTAATCGCCGTGTTCGGGTTGGCGCTTTCGATTTCCGCCACGGAGCGCCCGGCACCGGGGCCCACGGCATAAATGCGGCCGATCAGGTCGGGCGCGGCCGGCGTCTGGCCCGGCCCCAGCACCTGCACGCCCGCCTGCAGCGCCGTTTCCGCCTTGATCGCATCTTCGCGGATGGTGCGCCCCATGAGCTTGGGCAAGATATTGACGCAGACGATGATGGCGCCGAACGAGCCGAACACATAGGTGACGGCATAGCCGACGGCCACGTTGCCCTGCAGGCGCGCCACTTCGTCAGCCGCCAGGCCCAGCTTGGTGATCGCGTCGCCGGCCGTGCCGATGATGGCCGACTGTGTCAAGCCGCCCGCCGCCACGCCGGCCGCCAGGCCCTTGTCCAGGCCGAATATCTTGGCCATGATCACCACCGTCAGCAGCGCCGTCACGGCCAGCACGACGGCCAGGATGATTTCGCGCACGGACTGGCGGCCCAGGGAATTGAAGAATTGCGGCCCGCTTTCATAGCCGACCGCGTAGATGAACAGCGCGAACAGCACCGATTTGACGCCAGGATCGATGGCGACGCCCACCTGGCTGACGAGCACCGCCACCAGGAGTGAACCGGCGACCCCGCCCAGCTGGAACGAGCCGAACTTGATCTTGCCGATGTAGTAACCCACTGCCAGGGAGAGAAACAAGGCAATTTCCGGCGACTTCTTGAATAACTCGTGCAACCATTCCATGCTGACCGCCTTTCGTGTTGAAGGAATTCTTTACTGCGTGCGCCCTTGCGGGCAGCTTATGCGTGCACCGAGCCGGCCAGGGCCACGATGAGCGGTCCCAGCAGGGGCAGCACCACATTCGAGATGGCATAGGTAATCGTGTAGCCCAGCAAGGGCGTGGAATTGCCGGCCGCGTTCTGCACGGCCGACAGGGCGGGCGTGCTGCACTGCTGGCCGGCGATGGCACCCAGCAGCACGGGCGCTTCCAGCTTCAGGAAAAAGTGGCCTACCAGCAAGGAAATCGAAGCGGGGATGACGGCGATCAACACGCCCATCAAGGGCAGCGACAGGCCGTACTGGCGGATCAGGTCGATTGCCTGCGGTCCCGACGCCAGGCCCACGCAGGCGATGAAGGTGGCCAGGCCGACATCCTTCATCATGTCGAGCGCGCTCGGGTGGATGCCCGGCATGCCCGGCTTTCGCGCCTGGTACCAGCCGAACACGAGGCCCGTCAGCAAGGCGCCGCCGCCCGTGCCCAGCGAAAACGGGATGCCGCCCAGCTTGGCACTGAAGCCGCCGATGTACACGCCGAGCACGATGCCGATGCTGGCGTAGACGATATTGCTGCGCTCGCCCGTGGGCACGCGCTTGCCGATGGCGGCCAGCGCCGCGTGCAGTTCGCGCCCCTCCGTCGTGCCATACAGGCGCAGCACGTCGTCGCGCTGCAGGGCCAGGTCCGGCAGCGGCGGCATGCTGTGCTCGCCACGGATGACGGCCGCCACGTGCACGCCGGTAGGCAAGGCCAGCTGGCGCAGGGGCTGGCCGACCAGCGCGGCTTGCTGCAGCACCACTTCGACGGCGGAAACGGCCATGTTCAAGCCCGTCGTGTCGGCAAATTCCTCGCCCAGGATGGCTTCGGCCGCCACCAGCGCGGGACGGTGGCCGATCACCAGCACTTCGTCGTTATTGCGCAAGCGCAGTGCCGGCTCCAGCGGCAATACCTTGCCGTGCCGGCGCACGCGCGTGATGCTGGCGCGGCCCGCAAAAATATGCTGCAAGGCGTCGAGGCGGCGGCCGGCACCCCGGCTGATGCGGTAGGCGCGGCCCACCATTTCCGGCGTCGCCTGCATCCCGTCGCCGTCGGTTTGCGCGCCGCCCATCTTCGCCCACAGCTTGTCGGCTTCCTCGCGCAGGTTGATGCGCAAC
Organism: Janthinobacterium sp. TND4EL3; assembly: GCF_900156175.1. GTDB lineage: Bacteria > Pseudomonadota > Gammaproteobacteria > Burkholderiales > Burkholderiaceae_D > Janthinobacterium. The sequence goes on along the minus strand of NZ_FTMV01000013.1, from coordinate 15,499 downwards.
AACAGCGGAAAAATCTGGCTGGTGACGATGACGATGGTGATCAGGCCGAAGATATACGTGATCGAATACGCGGTGACCACGTTGGCCTGCAATTCGGCAATACGGGCCGCCGGCAGCGCCAGCTTCGAGATGGCGTCCGTGGCCGTGCCGACGACGGCCGATTCCGTCGCCGCGCCCGCCATCATGCCGGCCGCCGTGCCCTGGTCCAGGCCCATGAGGCGCGTGGCCAGCAAGACCAGCGCCAGCACGGCCACCACTTCGATCAGGCACAGGATTCCCAGGCGCAAGCCCTTGGCATTCAGGTTGGCGAAGAACTGCGGGCCGCCCGCATAGCCGAGGGCAAAGATAAACAGCATGAAGAAAACGTTTTTCACGCTGGCGTCCAGCGTGACGCCCAGCTGGCCGATCAGCAGCGCGGCGATCAGGGTGCCGCACACGCCGCCCAGCTGGATGGGACCGAAGCGTATCTGCCCTACCGCATAGCCGAGCGCCAGGGCCAGAAACAAGGCCAATTCCGGAACCTGGTGCAATACCGACGCGATCGAATCGAGCATGGGCAATCTTTCGAAAAGATACGGATGGTTACAGAAAATCAGGGCGTTCCAAGGCTGGCGGCAGCTTGCAGAAAAACGCGCGCAGGGGTACCCGCAGAGGCAACTCAGCTGCCTTCGTCGGGGAAAATGTTGTAATGCAGAATCATGTTCGGTGAAAATTTTATAAGTGTCAACAGGTGTTCTGTTGAATTCGCTTTGCGATTCATCAAACTTCCTGCGCACGATTGAAGCGGTGGTTTGACACCGATCAATAAAACCATTAGTAAAGTTTTGGACGATACCAGAGTGCCTTGCGCGCCAGCGGCGTTTCCTCCGGCAAGTCGGGATTGGCCAGGTCCAGCACGTGCCGCTGGGAAAGTTTCAGTCCTGCCTCGATGCGGCCGAAATGGCGCCGGAACAGCTGCATGAAACTGCCATCGGCCAGCATCGCTTCCAGCCCGGTCTCGATGTGGCCTGCCAGTTCCGGCCGATGCTTGCCGACAAAAAAGTACAGCGCGGCCGGGTAGCGGATGACCAGGTGGGCGTCGAGCGCCAGCGGCAGCCGCGCATGGCTGGCCAGCTCGCCTTGCGCCTCGATCACGGAACGGGGAAAGTAATCGATGCGGCCCGCCGCCAGTTGCTGGAACAGGCCTTCGTAAGTGCTCGAGGTATCGAGCCGCAAGCCGTTTGCCTGCAGGATGGCGGCGTCGGGCCAGTCGCGCATCTGCCCGGCTGACAGCCGCGCCAGGGCGGCGATGCTGCGCACGCCCCGCAGCAGGTCCGGCTGGCGCGCCTGGATCAGCGCCACGCGCCAGCCGATCAGACCACGGTCGATGGGTATGCGTACCGGCAACAATTGCGTTTCGCGCGCGCGGCTCGTCATGGCCCAGACGACATCCACGCTGCCCGATGCAGTGGCGATCTCCTGCATGGCGCGCGTCTGCACCATGCGCAAGGCGGAACGGCGTAGCGCATACGCCTGCCCCGAGCGCTCCAATGCCTGCTGCAGCAGGGCTGTTACATAAGCTTGCTGCGGATCATCGAGCGCCTGGTGGCGCGGATACACGAGCGGCAGCGGCGTGCCGGCGGCAGCGCCCAAGGGCCACAGGCCGGCCAGCATGAGCAGGGTGCGGCGCTGCATGGCCCCCTCCTTTCCAGCGCTTTCATCAGCGTTCTTATCAGAATGACAGTATCACGCAGCTGGGTAGGCTTGTCGACCGGAATAAGGAAAATGTATATAAAATGACACTGATTTCTGGCTGGGCAGATGGAGATGAAATTAATCCAGATCAATAAAAACGTAAATAGAAAATAAATCTTGCGTGCTGCTCTGGACGGCATGCACGCCCCTCGCCTACGCTGTTTTTTTATTTGAAAAACAAGAGGCATACATGCAAACAGCACGCTTGAACATCATCGGCATGGATCACGAAGGCTGCGCCGACAGGCTGACCGGTGCACTGGAAGCCGTCACGGGCGTGGCCACCGTGTGCGTTTCGCTGGCCCGCCATGGCGCCACGGTGCAGTTTGACGAGCGGCTGGCCACGCAGGAGCGCTTGCTGGCCGCCGTCAACGACGCCGGCTTCATGGGCGAGGCGTCCGATGAACAACAATTGCCTTCATGCAGCGGCGCCTGCGGCCACTGCCGCCACTGAACGCCCGCCGCCTCTTTCCCGCTCAGCCTCCCCGCGCGCCCCGGTCGCGCAGGTGCGCCAGTACGCGGCGCGGCCCCAGCGCATGCAGGTCGAACGGCGGCAGCTCGATGGCGTCAAGCGTGTTCTTGAACAGCAGGCCCAGTTCCGTATCGCCTTCCAGGCTCAGACGGCGGCTGAAAAACAGGGTGTCCGGATCTTCCTGGCGCCGCGCCAGCAGCATCAAGTCATGCACGCTGGCGGCGATGCACAGGTCCGGCACGTCGACATAGCGCTCGGCCACGAACACCGTGCCCTGCCACTCGAAATCGAAGGCGATGCCCGCGTCCAGCAGGCGCAAGCGCAGGCTGCGCCCCTCCAGGCTGCGCCGCACGTCGTCGGGCAATTGTGGCGCCAGCAGGCGGTTCAAGCCCTGCACGAACAGCCAGGAAGCGGGGTACGGCGGCAGCTTGGACAGCAATTCGGCCAGCGGTTCTGGCAGCCGGTACGACACGGCGGGCTTGCTCATGGCTGGCTTGGCCGGCACGGGCAGTCTTTCCAGTTGATCTTGCATGGTGTTTCCTTTCGAGGCGTTCAATGGGCGGCGTGCTGTTCCATGCCTGGCTGGCCATGCCAGTAGCCGTCGCAGGCGCCGGCCGGCTGGCAGGCGGCCAGCTGGGCCTGGGCGCCGATGCCGCTGACCTGCCCGCGGCGGGCGCGGTCGAAGATGGCGATGACTTTTTCAGTGTTCATCGCCTGGGGGCTGATGCGCGCCACATCCACGCCCATGGCGCGCATGGCGTCCAGTTCGCGCACCAGGTTGTAGACGAGCGCCGACTGCGTCTGCGTGCCATTCAATACAAGGAAAGGTACTTCATCGCGCGTGCGCAGCAGCAGGCCGTCCGGCTCTTCCAGGCAGCTGTAGCCGCAATCATCCTTCGGCAGGTTGCGGTTGCGCGCCGTGAAGCAGCGCGCGGAAAACGCCAGCGGCATGCGGCCGTAGGTGAAGACTTCCGTCTCCAGCCCTTCCGGCTTCTGGCGCTGCATCTCGGCCAACGCCGCCTGGCCCATTTCCAGCGGCATCACCCAGCGCCGCGCACCGAGGCGCGCCAGCAATTGCAGGCTGGGGCCGTTGAACAGGTTCAAATGGGGGCCGGCGACGAAGGGGGCGCCCTTTTCCATGCAGTGCACGGCGCCCATGTCGTTTGCCTCGACCATATAGCGGCCGTTGCTTGTGATGCGGCGCAGGGTCGCCAGTTCGGCCCCCGCCTCGATCAGCGCCTGCGTCGACAGCACTACTTCCTTGCCGGCGGCGGCCAGCATGTCGGCGATATCGAGCCAGTCGGCCAGGCGCAGCTCATGCCGGCGCGAACACACGGTTTCGCCCAGGTACACGATATCGACGGCGGTGCCGGCGATCTGCTGGTAAAACTCGAAGACGGTGACGCGCGGCCAGTAGTACAGCAAGGGGCCCAAAGAGAGTTTTAGCATGTTCATCCTCTATTTCCAAGATCTGTGGTAGGCACCCAGGGTGTGCTGCTGGCCCTCGGCCAGCTTGTCCATGGCCGCCATCCAGCCCGGCTTGACGGCATAGCGCGCATTGCCTTCGCGGCAGGCGTCAATCGCTTCGCGCCACACGCGCGTCACCTGCGCCACGTACGCGGGGCTGCGCTGGCGCCCTTCGATCTTCACGGCGCGCACGCCCATGGCGATCAGCTGCGGCAGCAGCGCCAGCGTGTTCAGGCTGGCCGGCTCCTCGATGGCGTAATACTCTTCGTCGTTGACTTCGAAACGCCCCTTGCACAGGGTCGGATAGCTGGCGTTTTCGCCCGGCGCGTAGCGGTCGATCAGCACCCCGTTCAAACGCGACTCCAGGCCGTTCGGCGTTTCCAGCCAGCGCACGGATTTCGCCGGCGAGCACACGCCGTGCGTGTTCGGCGCCTCTCCCGTCGCATACGAGGACAGCGCGCAGCGCCCTTCGACCATCACGCACAGGCTGCCGAAACCGAAGACCTCGATCTCGACATCCGTCTTGCTGATCAATTGCTCGACCTGCGCCATCGACAGCACGCGCGGCAGCACGGCGCGGGCGATGCCGAAGTGTTCGCGGTAAAAATTGATGGCTTCATAGTTGGTGGCCGAGCCTTGCACGGACAGGTGCAGGCGCAGCTGCGGCTGGTGCTGGGCCGCATACGCCATCAGGCCGGGATCGGCGACGATCATGGCGTCGATGCCGGCTTCGGCGGCGCGGTCGATGGCGCTGCGCCATACGGCCCAGTTGTGCGGCTGCGGATAGGTATTCAGCGCCAGCAGCACCTTGCGTCCATATTGATGGGCGTAGCGCACGCCCTCGGCGATGGCCTTTTCGTCGAAATTGAGGCCGGCGAAATTGCGCGCATTGGTGGCGTCGCGAAAGCCCAGGTAGACGGTGTCGGCGCCATTGTCGACGGCCGCTTTCAAGGCAGGCAGGCTGCCGGCGGGGCAGACCAGTTCCAGCGGTCCGGCCACGCGGGTGGCGGTGGTTGATTCAAGCATCATGGTGTTCTCAGTCCTGTATCGGCTCAGGGTGCAGACTATAGCCCCGCCCATGCTGCCCAGTCCTTGACGCAGGTGAAGGAATGCGCGCACGGCTGGCGCGCGTTCAACTTGCTTGACCTGGCTGTAAAATGCCCCACCTTTCTCCCCTCCCATTGTCCCCATGCCCCGCAAACCGCTGCTGATTTTCCTGCTCACCCTGTTCCTCACCGTGCTGCAGGTGCAGTGGGCCGCACCCGCCGATGGCTATGCCGACGAGGCGCTGTCCGTGCTGTCGCCCGAGGTGCTGGGCGCGTATCCGGGCGTGCTGCTGCTGTTCCTGCTGGCCGTCTTCGCCCGCCGCGCCATGCCCGTGATGCGCCAGGCCGCCATCTGCACGGCCCTGCTGGCCGTCTACTGGCTGCTGGCCAATTACGTCACGTTCGACGCGCGCGTGGCCAGCTGGAGCACCTACTCGCCGCTGGAAATCTGGGCCCACGTGCTGCCCTCCTCCGTCATCAGCGTCGCCGCCTGCGCCGCCGCCTGGTTTGGCCTCATCTGCTTCATCCTGCGCCAGGGGCGCGCGAAAAAGTAAACGGCGACGCTTTTTTCACCTGCATCAAGGATTCGCCACGCAAGTGCACGCGCCCTTTGACGCCACTACATTTAGTGATTAATCTCCATGAAAACACCGCATGTTGTGTTTATTGGAGGTTTCATGACGACAAATGCAGTTTCCCCCACGCGCGGCCAGGTCGATGTCGCCTCGTCCATCAATGAATATCTGGACCGGCGCGACTGGCGTGTCAACGCCAACGCCAACCAGGGATATTCGCTGGGCGGCCTGATACTCAACGTGTCGGGCAAGGTCATCGCCAACTACTGGCTGGACCAGGTGTATCCGCCGGAAGTGGGCGCCGCGCACCGCGAAGCGGCGCTGCACATCCACGACCTCGACATGCTGGCCGGCTATTGCGCCGGCTGGTCGCTGCGCACCCTGCTGCATGAAGGCTTGAACGGCGTGCCGGGCAAGATCGAATCAGGCCCGCCCAAGCACATGTCGAGCGCCATCGGCCAGATCGTCAATTTTCTCGGCACCCTGCAAAACGAATGGGCCGGCGCGCAGGCGTTCAGCTCCTTCGACACCTACATGGCGCCCTACATCCGCAAGGACAGCCTGCGCTACGAAGACGTGCGCCAGTACATGCAGGAGCTGATCTTCAACCTCAACGTGCCATCGCGCTGGGGCACGCAGACGCCGTTCACCAACCTGACCTTCGACTGGGTCTGCCCGGACGACCTGCGCGAGCAGATTCCCGTCATCGCCGGCCGGGAAATGGACTTCAGCTATGGCGAGCTGCAGGCCGAGATGGACATGATCAACCGCGCCTACATCGAGATCATGATGGCGGGTGACGCCAAGGGCAGGGTCTTCACCTTCCCCATCCCCACCTATAACATCACCGGGGATTTCGACTGGCATAGCGAAAACGCGGAACGCCTGTTCGAGATGACGGCCCGCTACGGCCTGCCCTACTTCCAGAACTTCATCAATTCGGAACTCAAGCCGAACATGATCCGCTCCATGTGCTGCCGCTTGCAGCTGGACTTGCGCGAACTGCTGAAAAGGGGCAATGGCCTGTTCGGTTCTGCCGAGCAGACGGGTTCCCTGGGCGTGGTGACGATCAACTGCGCGCGCCTGGGCCACCGATGGCGCGGCGACGAAGCGGCGCTGATGGCGGACCTGGACCGCCTGCTGGAACTGGGCAAGGCCAGCCTGGAAATCAAGCGCCGCACCATCGAGGAACTGATGCAGCAAGGCCTGTTCCCGTACACGAAACGCTACCTGGGCACCCTGCGCAACCACTTTTCCACCCTGGGCGTGAACGGCATCAACGAGATGATCCGCAATTTTAGCGGCGACGCCCATGACATCACGAGTCCGCAGGGCCATGCGCTGGCCGTGCGCCTGCTCGACCACGTCCGTGCCCGCATGGTGCAATTCCAGGAAGAGACGGGCCATATGTACAACCTGGAAGCGACGCCGGCCGAAGGCACGACGTACCGCTTCGCACGAGAAGACCGCAAGCGCTATCCTGCCATCCTGCAGGCGGGCACGCCGGACAACCCGTATTACACGAATTCCTCGCAGCTGCCCGTCGGCCACACGGACGACCCGTTCGAGGCGCTGGAGTTGCAGGACGCGCTGCAGCGCAAGTACACGGGCGGCACGGTGCTGCACCTGTACATGACGGAAGCGCTGTCGGACGCGAACGCCTGCCGCGAGCTGGTGAAACGCGCCCTGAGCCGCTTCTCGCTGCCCTATATCACCGTCACGCCCACGTTTTCCATCTGCCCGCGCCATGGCTACCTGGCCGGCAAGCACGAATTCTGCCCTACCTGCGACGCGGAACTGATCGCCCGCAAGCAGGCCCACATTGCTCCATCACTTGAGGAAACACCATGAACGCACGTCCCGATTTCACTCCCGCCATCACCCTGCTCGACACCGAACGCCAGCGCTGCGAAATCTGGACCCGCGTGATGGGCTACCACCGCCCCGTCGCCTCGTTCAACATCGGCAAGCAGGGCGAATTCCACGAGCGCCAGTATTTTACGGAAGCGGGCGCCCGGCTTGGCCAGCCCGCCTGCCATGGCTGAGTTGAAAGTGGGCGGACTGACGCCCTTTTCCGCCACCGACTACCCGGGCAAGCTGGCGGCCGTGGTGTTCGTGCAGGGCTGCCCCTGGCGTTGCGGCTATTGCCACAATCCGCACTTGCAGGCGCGCACGCCGGAAGGCGCCATGCCGTGGCAGGAGGTCCTGACCTGGCTGCGCCGCCGCGTGGGCCTCGTCGACGCCGTCGTCTTCAGCGGCGGCGAGGCGTGCATGGACCCGGCGCTGGCGCGCGCCATGCAGGACGCCAGGGCGCTGGGGTTCGGCATCGGCCTGCACACGGCCTGCATCTATCCGCAGCGCCTGCAGGAGGTGCTGCCCCTGGTCGACTGGGTCGGCTTCGACATCAAGGCGCCGTTTGCCGACTATCGTCATGTGACCCACGTGGCCGGCAGCGGCGACCCGGCGCTTGCCTGCCTGGACGCCATCCTCGCCAGCGGCGTCGCCTACGAATGCCGCACCACCATCCATCCGGACCTGCTGCCGGACGAACAGCTGCTGGCCCTGGCCGCCGCCCTGGCCGCCAAGGGCGTCGACAACTACGTGCTGCAGCAGTTTCGCGCCGAAGGCTGCGCGGATGCGGCACTGGCCGGCCGGCCCCTGCACGGCTATCCGGCGGCGGACACTGTGGCGCAAATCGGCGCCATGTTTCCCCGTTTTACATTCCGTAACCATGGCAGCTGAACCTGCAAGCACATAATTTCGCAAAGCCCCGAAAAATTATCCGTTCTGCAACGCTGAAATGTCTTGCGTGCTGTAATGTATCAACTGTGCCGCGCACCATGCGCAGCCCGTCAGATTCCTCACACCGCATTACAGATAAGCGTCATCCATGAACGATTTCACCGCAGTCAGCCCAGGCACCCCTTCCACCCACGCCGACATCCTGTACGGCCCGCCGCGACCGGATCTGCTGCGCGAGGAAGTGCTGGCGGACCTGCTGGAAGCAACGGCGCGCCGCTGTCCCGAACACATCGCCCTGATCGACGGCGAACGCCGCATCAGCTATGCCGAACTCGATGCGCAGGCGGGCCTGGCGGCGTCGCGCCTGGTGGCGGCCGGCGTCAAGCCCGGCGACATCGTGGGACTGTGGCTGCCGCGCGGCGCCCCCCTGCTGCTGATGCAGGCGGCCATCGCCAAGGCGGGCGCCGCCTGGCTGCCCGTCGATGAAGACACGCCCGTCGAGCGCCTGCAGGTGTGCCTCGATGACGCCAACGGTGCCGGCGTCGTCAGCTGCGCGCAGTTCGCGCCGCGCCTGGAGCAGGCCGGCGTCGAGCGCCCCGTATGGACGGCGGAAAGCCTGCTGGCGCCCGCCGCGCCGGGAGAACTGCTGCCCGCGCGCGGCACCGTCTTGCCCGACCACCCGGCTTACGTGATCTACACGTCCGGCTCCACAGGCAAGCCGAAAGGCATATTGATCAACCAGCGCAGCATCTGCCACTTCCTGCGCAGCGAAAACGCCGTGCTGGAAGTGACGCAAGCCGACACCGTCTACCAGGGCTTTTCCGTCGCCTTCGACATGTCGTTCGAGGAAATCTGGATCGCCTACATGGTGGGCGCCACCCTGTGGCTGGGCCCCAAGGAGATCTCGGGCGACCCGGAAGCCTTGCCCCGCGCGCTGGCCGCCAACCACGTCACCGTGCTGCATGCCGTGCCGACGCTGCTGGCCCTGTTCGCGGAAGAAGTACCCGGTTTGCGTTTGATCAACCTGGGCGGCGAGATGTGCCCCGAGTCCCTCGTCGAGCGCTGGTCGCGCCCGGGCCGCGCGATGTTCAACACCTACGGCCCCACGGAAGCGACCGTCTCGTGCAGCCTGGCGCGCCTGCGCCCCGGCGAACCCGTCACCATCGGCACGCCGCTGCCCAATTACGGCTTGCTGGTGCTGCAGGTGGCCGAGCCGGGCGAACACCGTCCCCTGACCTTGCTGCCGCGCGGCGAAACGGGGGAACTGTGCATCATCGGCCCCGGCCTGGCCGATGGCTACCTGGGCCGGCCCGACCTGACGGTGGAAAAATTCCTGCCCAATCCGTGGAGCACGTGTCCCGACGATGCGCGCCTGTACCGCACGGGCGACCTGGCCCGCATCGATGCGGACGGCCAGGTGCTGTGCCTGGGCCGCGCCGACGACCAGGTGAAGATACGCGGCTTCCGCGTGGAGCTGGGCGAGATCGAAGCCGTGCTGGCGCAACAGCCGGGCGTGGGCACGGTGGCCGTCCTGCTGCGCAAGGATGACGGCATCGACCAGCTGGTGGCCTACATCGTCGGCAGCGACGAGACGCCCGGCGACGCCCTGGCGGCGAAAACCCTGCGCGCGGCCCTGAACCTGCATTTGCCGCCCTATATGGTGCCAGGCCGTTTCGAGCTGCTGCCGCTGATGCCGCGCCTGACCTCGGGGAAAATCGACCGGAAGGCCTTGAAAGCCATGCCCCTGTCCGCCCCGCCGCCCGGCGAGGCGGGGATCTCGGACGTGCCGGAAACGCCGGCCGAAGCGGCCCTGTTCGCGGCCCTGGCCAAGCTGTTCCCGGGCCAGGCCATCTTGCGCCAGCTGGACTTCTTCAGCGACCTTGGCGGCCACTCCTTCCTGGCCGCGCGCCTGGCCTCCACCCTGCGCGCCGACCCGGCCTACGCCCACATGACGGTGCGCGACATTTACCAGAACCGGCAGATCGGCAAGATCGCCGCCGTGCTGAACGAAGCGCCCGCGCTGGCCACGCCGGAAGCGGATTGGACGCCGCCATCGGCCTGGAAGCGCTGGATCTGCGGCGCGGCCCAGGCGGCGGCCGTGCCGGGCCTTGTCACCCTGCGCATGGCGCAGTGGATGGCGCCGTTCTTCACCTACCACTTCTTCACGGGCGACACGGGCGACACCGTGCCGCGCGCCATCGCCGCCTCGATCGGCGTGTTCTTGCTCGCGACCCTGGCCGAATTTGCCATTGCGATTGCCGGCAAATGGCTGATCGCCGGGCGTCTGAAACCGGGCAGCTATCCGCTGTGGGGCGTCACGTATTACCGCTGGTGGCTGGCCGACCGCCTGGTCGAATCGGCGCCCGCCTACCTGCTCAGCGGTTCATCGCTGAACAGCTGGTGGCTGCGCGCGCTGGGCGCGAAAGTGGGCAAGGAAGTGGTCATCGGTTCGATGACCCTGCGCGCGCCCGACTTGCTGTCCATCGGCGACAACGTCAGCGTGGGCAATGCCGTCAACTTTGAAAACGCCCGCGTGGAACGGGGCCGTTTGCTGCTGGGCCGGATCAGCATCGGCGACGATGCCTGCATCAGCTCTTACGCGATCATGGAAGGCAATACCCAGGTGGGCGCGTTTGGCCACCTCGAGGGACAGTCCGCGCTGGCCGACGGCGCCTCGGTGCCCGCCGGTCGCGTCTGGACGGGCTCACCCGCGCGCGACATCGGCCCCTACGACCGGGCCAGCCAGCCGCCGCGCCCCGCCGTCTCGCGCCTGCGCCTGACGGGCGAAACCCTGTTCTTCTGCTTCGGCATGGTCTTGATCGCCGTGCTGTTCTTCATGCCCGTCTTCCCCAGTTTCGTGCTGATCGACTGGTTCGACGAGCGCGAAATGATGCCGTGGCTGCAGGGGCGCGACGTGACGACACAGCTGGCCCGCTACTTCCTGCTGGCCTTCCCCGCCAGCGCCGTGCTGATCGTGCTCACGGCCCTGCTGTCGGCCGCCATCCGCTGGGGCGCGCTGCCCCGCCTGAAGCCGGGCAGCTCGCCCGTGCACAGCAATATCTATTGCGCCAAGTGGCTGGTCAGCCATATACAGGAATCGAGCCTGAACGTCCTGCACGGCATCTACGCCACCGTGTACGCGCCGTACTGGTACCGCCTGCTGGGCGCCAAGGTCGGCAAGGGCGCCGAGATTTCCACGGCGCTCGGCGTCGTGCCCGACATGCTGACGCTGGGCGACGACACCTTCATCGCCGACGCCGTCATGCTGGGCGACGAGCAGATCGACGGCGGGTGGATGACCATGCGCCCCACCGTCGTCTCGCACCGCAGCTTTGTCGGCAACGGCAGCTATATCCCCGACGGCACCGTGCTGCCCGAACACGTGCTGATCGGCGTGCACACGCACGCGCCGCGCAATGAGCAGATGCACAGCGGCGACACCTGGCTGGGTTCTCCCCCCATGCACCTGCCCGCGCGCGAACAGGTCAGCGGCTTTGCCGAGCATCTGACCTTCAAGCCGTCGCTGCTGCGCCGCCTGGGACGCAGCCTGATCGAAGCGTTCCGCATCGTCGCGCCGCACGCCGTGGTGATCGCCGTCGGCTACACGCTGGTGCTGGACGTGATGCCCATCGCGGGCGCCGGGCGCTGGGGCGAAGTGGTGGGCGACCTGGCCATTGCCGGCATCGCCTACGGCATTGGCAACTTTTTGGTCGTCGTGCTGTTCAAATGGCTGCTGCTGGGACGCTACCGCAAGCACGCGGCGCCCATGTGGACGCCGTTCGTGTGGATTTCGGAAGGCGTCACCAATCTGTACGAGGGCATCGCCGTGCCCAACTTCATGCGCTACCTGCGCGGCACGCCGTGGCTGCCGCTGGCCTTCCGCCTGTTCGGCTGCAAGATCGGGCGCGGCGTCTACATGGACACGACGGACATCACGGAATTCGACTGCGTGCACATCGGCGACTACAGCGAATTGAACGCGCTGACCTGCCCGCAAACGCATCTGTTCGAAGACCGCGTGATGAAGATCGACCACGTGGAGATCGGCCAGCGCGTCTACATGGGCCCGCGCAGCTCCGTGCTGTACAGCGCCAGGGTGGGCGACAATGCGCGCCTGGGACCGTTGACCCTGGTGATGAAGGGCGAGCACATCCCCGCCGGCAGCAACTGGGCGGGATGTCCGGCCGCGCCTTTGCGTAGCTGATTGCAGCTGATGGATTTTACGGTGCTCTTGTCAAGAGACGGCGTGCTGGTGATCGGCATCGTGCCGCCGCCATCCCGCATGGAAGCGCGCGCGCACCTGCGCCAGGCCGTGCGCGAAGCGGCGGCGCAGTGGCAACACCTGGACATCGAGGCTGTTTCAGTCGAATCGACGCCGGGCACCCCTCCCCGCCTGCTGCTGCCCGCCGGCGTTGCGGGCCTGTCGTTCAGCCATGACGCGGGACTGTCGCTGGCCGCCATCGGCCTGCATGGTCCCGTCGGCATCGACGTGATGCGGGTGCAGGACATTGCCGACTGGTTCATTCTGGCGCGCGATTACCTGGGGCCGCAAGTGGCGCAGGAGCTGGCCGCCTGCCCTGCCGACCAGCGCCCGCGGCGCCTGGCGCAGGCGTGGACGGCGCGCGAGGCGGCGATCAAATACTCAGGCTTGCAGCTGGCCGAGTGGAACGGGTCCGCGCCAGCCTGCTGCCTGCAGGCTTTGCCATTGCCAGCCCCCTACGTGGCCAGCCTCGCGTTTTAATCTTCCGTGCCATGTCCAGTTCCGCCGATCTGGACGAAAATCAGTTTTACGATAATACTGATAAGTACTCCCAATATCCCGAGCAGTTCCAGCATGGTCTTTCCTTTGCAGTGACAGCAGATCAATCCACTGTATCGTGAACGCCGGGGCAAGGCTAATATCAAATCAGGCAGTCTCCGATCTCGAAAAGGCATACGATTGATTTCCATCAAACAGTTCCGCTACTTTGTCGAAGTCGTCGATGCGGGCAGTTACTCGCGCGCGGCGGAAAAGCTGTACATCGCACAGTCGGCCCTGAGCCGGCAGATCAAGGAACTCGAAGGCGAGGTGCAAGCCCCGCTGCTCACGCGCGACGCGCGCCATATCGAACTGACGCCTGCGGGACAGGTCTTTTATGAGCGGGCCAGGCGCATTCTGGAAGACATCGAGGAAACCGTGCGCCAAACGCGCCACGTGGGGCAAGGGGCGCAAGGCATCATCCGCCTGCTCCATTCGAGCTCCGTCACCCTCACCCCCGCCATCGGCGCCGTGCTGAACCGGCTGCTGGCGCAGTTTCCCGGCGTTTCGCTCGATGTGTCGAAAGGCTCGTCGGAAAACCAGGCAGCCGACATCGAGGAAGGCCGCGCCGACCTGGGCCTCGTGCGCCTGCCCACCTTGCGCAAGCACGCCAACATCGTCGTGCGCGAACTGTTTGCGGAAAAGCTGGTGGTGGCCGTGTCGTCCGCCTCGCCGCTGGCCGCGCTGGAACGCACGACGATCGCCGCCCTGCGCGATGAAGCCTTCGTCTCGATCCCGCACCAGGACCGGGGGGGCCTGAGCTACCTGGTGGCGGGCCTGTGCCTGGCGCAGGGATTTTTTCCGAAGGCGGCGCGCGCCCTGTCGCGCAAGACCTCGCAACTGAACCTGATCGAAGCCAATATGGGCATCGCCATCGTCCCCGACAGCATGCGCCTGGTGGCGCCGCCCGGCGTGCGTTTTATCGCCCTGCCGGACGAGGAATCGCATTCCGTCCTCGGCCTGATCTCGCCGCGCGCGGCCAGCGGCATGGTGGCCGCGTTTACGGAAGCGTTCGTGCGCGAGATGAACAGATTGACAATGACAGATTAACCTTCCGCGTACAGCGCCGCATCCACGTCGCGCACGGCCGCCATCAGCAAGGCCAGCTTCATGACATCGAGCTGGCCGTCCGTGCGCACGCGCGAGCACAGGTCGATGCCGTAGGGCCGCACCTGGCGCAGCGCTTCCATCACGTTGTTCGCATCGAGGCCGCCGGCCAGGAAGACGGGACGGGGGCTGGCGCGCACGAAGCGCGCACTGATGCTCCAGTCATGGGTGCGGCCCGTGCCGCCCAGCTCCGGCACAGCCGCGCCGGGGCGGCCCGAATCGAGCAAAAAAGCGTGGACATGGGGCGCATAGGCGGGAATCAGCGCCAACGCCTCCGGTCCCTCCACGTGGATCACCTGCACGCGCCGCACGTGCGGCAGCAAGCGCGCCAGCTCGGCGACTTCGCCGGGATCGACATGGCCGACGATCTGCACGGTGGACGGCTGCGTGGCGCGCACGTGTTCGGCGATGGCTTGCGCCGTCGTCTCGGACGTCAGCAGGAAGGTGGCCACGGGTGGCGGCGTCCAGGCGGCGATCTGCGCGATGCGCGCGTCAGGAATGGGGCCGGGACCGGACGGCATGGCCGCCACCAGGCCCAGCGCGTCGGCGCCGGCGGCAATGGCCAGTTGCGCTTCGTCGATGGAAGCGATGCAGCAGATCTTGATGCGGGTTCTCATGGCCTTGCGTGCTCAGTCAAAATGATCAACATTACAACACAGGGCGGCGCGCACGCCAAGGCACGCCGTCAAGGCCGCGCACGATTGTGTGCCAGAATGGGGGCCTGCCCACTTCCAGAGGAATCCATGGCCGACTATAAAAACCCCAGCTACGTGGCCCGCTCCATGCACCCGCGTTTCGATGAGTTGACCTCGCCCGGCGAAACCGTGCCGTATTCGGGCATCTACCGCTGCGACGGCTGCGCGCACGAGATCGTGTCGACGGAAGGCCATGTCATGCCGCCGCAAAACCACCACCAGCACAGCAGCGAACAGGGCCCCATCCTCTGGCGCCTGATCGTCAGCCCGCGCTGATGCTGCGGCGCAGATTGACAGTCGCCAGGCGCCGGCCGATACTGGATTCATCCTGGACCGCCACTGGAATGCCCGCATGCGCATCGTCGATTTTGAAGTCCGCAAGGAGTGTCCGCCGCAGCTGTGCGACTGCGAGCGCGAGCGGCTGCTCGCCGATCCGCAGGCAGACATTGCCATCCTGCGCCTGAACCTGACGGAAGAAAAGCGCCTGCTGGCGCACATCGAGGGCATCGCCACGCATGCGCAGCTGCGCAAGCTGCAGCTGCTGCTGAAGAAAAACCTGGGGGTGGAGTTGCAGATTGCGCCTGGCAGCGGCGAAGTGCGCACCGTGCGCGGCTTCCAGATCCGCCTGCAGGAGCGGCCCGGCCTGTGCCGCAAGACGCGCGCCGCCATCCCGGCCGCCGTGCGCCGCTGCCTGGCCGCGCATCCCGACATCGCGTTTGCGATATTGAATGAAAACGATTTGCTCGGTGGCGTTTAGACAGCGCTAGCTGTGATGTTTCAATAGGTTGTTGTGGTTCATTCGGATTGGATTTGAGACACTGGAAATCGCCAAACCCCCAGTTCTCAAGGAAACCAACCGAATG
>NZ_FTMV01000054.1 GCF_900156175.1 Janthinobacterium sp. TND4EL3 | reverse complement strand
GTAGGACTGGCCAGAACCACCAAAGCGGCCACCCCACTTCAGCTCATCCTCTTTACGTCTGAGATCGAACCACACGCGCCACGCATCGCCTGTTCGCATCCGAATCCCCCAGCAACGACCATGGGACCATTCTTGCTTGGATGTAATGCGGCGACGTTGACACTGCGCAATGAGCGGCGAACAGGGGAAACGGAAAAAGTAGTACGTTAAGGACGTTGCGCAAACGATCCTTCGCGCACGAACAACGTGATTGATCGCTCACCGGTTCTGCCACGCTCCTGGTGTGCCACCTCGTAGCTGCCTGCTCCAACGACGAGATCGGGTCCGGCCTGTCTATGTCCCCTGCCCTGCAGAGACTCCGACCCCGCACGAGCAAGAGCTGGTTGAGCTTCGGCGCGTTTTTGCACTAACGTTCCCATGGCAAACGCCTTGCGACGGCAATCTCTGGTTCCGCGGGGCGCTGGCAATTGATTCGGTTCTTCTTCGCATCATTTCCGCTCTGCAACGATGCATTTAAGTTAAAGTGTTGCATTGATCGATTGAGTTCGCAACCGGGAGCGGCCATTCGATAATTTCCAAGGAACGCGATGGCCGAAGATCTGTGTCTCAGGATTGCTGAGAAATATTTGTCGTCAAATGCCATTGAGTACATCCTTCCTGGCCGGATTGGCCGCAAAGAGCCGAGCAGGTGGGAGGCGATTTACGTCGTTCCAGCAGTAACGGACCCCACGGTGGCAGTTGTCGATCCTCCAGATGTACGAGTTTGGGTCACACTTCTTGACGGTCAAGTGGAATGGATACACCAAATGTGAACGGCTGCCTTGGGGCGGCATCCGCCAACGACGGCAACCGGCCAGAAGCGGACATTTAAATACTACTGCGGCACCGCAGCCATGGTGGAAGTTTTCATAAAATTTTCGCCCAACACTTTGTTCCAGCGAACACCGACAGGAACAGCTGAACCAACCGGGAGGCTGACAATGAAGCTCATCCAGCACGAACTCATTCAAGTCTTGGAAACTGGCGCAATACCTACCACCTTGGCGGCGCGTCTTCGAAACCCTGCTGACCGATTGGCGATGTATGGATTCATCGTTGATCGAAAACCCCAGCAATTCCGGCAATTCCGGCAATTGTTGCTTCGTCTCTTCGATGAAGAGATTGCATTCCGGAATGCGCTGTGGGACGGAACTGTGAAGGACAATGGAGCGTTTTCCGAATGTATCTACCACTGCGCATTTCTGCTTTACTGCTGCGCAGAGCCAAGCGATACGGTGAATATATGGAGGGCGCAGTACCTTAATCAGGACATTGGTGAGCTAGATGGGTGGTATTTCATCGGCGCTGGGCTTAATGAGACTTTGTCGTACCTCGAACGTACTAATGACCAAACGTCGGCAGCCATCGCCGAATATATCGAGAATTGGTCATCTTACATTTCGCCTGACTCGCTTTCTGAATGGCAGCAAGGTCGCCGAAATTGGATTCTTGATGATGTTAGCTGCTTGGACTGATTAGTTTGTCAGCTCGCCGCCCAAAGCGTGAGCGCGGCTAAATTTACAGGCTGAATGATCGCTTAGAAGCTTGCTGAACTTCCGGTTTGGGGCGGAAGCGGGCGGTGCCATTGCAGCAAAACGCCATCGGTAGCTTAGACTCCCCTGATCCATTGTTCTTGAAAGATGGGACCCCGATGGATCATGTACGAGGCCTGGACATTCTCCCAGACTCCAGGTGTGCGATCTCCTAGCTACCTGGGCCAACGACGAGATCGGGTCTGCCCTCCCCCTGGCGATCCCTTGGCACGTTGCAGGACAGTGCCGCCAATCCATAAGCGAGAAAGATAATCATGTTGGATAAGAAATGGTGGCATAACGCCGTCGTGTATCAGATCTACCCACGTAGTTTTCAAGACAGCAATCACGATGGGGTCGGTGATCTGGCCGGCATCATCAGCAGACTGGACTACCTGCAATATCTGGGAATCAACCTGATCTGGCTGTCGCCAGTGTACCGGTCGCCGATGGACGATAACGGCTATGACATCTCCGACTATCAGGATATCGCCGCTGAATTCGGCACATTGGCAGAGATGGAGCAGTTGATCGCAGAGGCGGCCAAGCGCGACATCCGTATCCTGATGGATCTTGTGGTCAACCACACCTCTGACGAGCATGCTTGGTTCGCCGAGGCGAAGAAATCCAAGGATAGCCCCTACCGTGACTACTACATCTGGCGCAATGCAGGCGCCGATGGCTCCCCGCCCGACCAGCAACGTTCGTATTTTGGCGGCAGTGCATGGGAATACGATGCCGCCAGCGGTGAATATTACTTCCATCTTTTCTCGAAACGACAGCCGGACCTGAACTGGGAAAATCCCCAGGTGCAGGAAGAGGTACATCGCATGATGAACTGGTGGCTGGACAAGGGCATCGGCGGCTTCCGCATGGATGTGATCGATCTCATCGGCAAAAAAGTCGACCAGCAGATTATCGCCAACGGCGCACAATTGCACCCGCTGCTGCAGCAAATGCACCAAGCGACCCTGGCCGCACGCGATGTAGTGACGGTGGGCGAGACGTGGAGCGCCACCCCGGAGACCGCCAAGCTGTATTCCGACCCGGCGCGTCAGGAGCTGTCGATGGTCTTCCAGTTTGAGCACATCACCATGACCCACGATGCCAAGGAGGGAAAATGGAAGCCGCGGCCATTCGATCTGTTTGAATTCAAGCAGATCATCAGTAAGTGGCAGACCGCGCTGGCCGATGCCGGCTGGAATTCACTGTTCTGGAATAACCACGACCTGCCGCGCGCCGTATCCAAATACGGCGATCCCGGCCGCTATCGGGTCGAGTCGGCCAAGATGCTGGCCACCGCGCTACATTTTCTCAAGGGCACCCCCTACGTCTATCAAGGCGAGGAAATAGGCATGACCAATGTCCGTTTCGATTCCATCGACGACTATCGCGACATCGAATCGCTCAACCTCTACCACGAACGCACGGCCGCCGGCGTGTCACCGGAAACGATGATGGCCGGCATCCACGCCAACGGGCGGGACAATGCACGTACCCCCATGCAGTGGAACAGCACACACAACGCCGGCTTCAGTACTGGCACGCCATGGCTAAAGCTGAATCCAAACTACCCCGAGATCAACGTCGCGGCCGCGCTGGAACAACCCGATTCGGTCTTCTTCCACTACCAGAAGCTGGTCGAACTGCGTAAGCACTGGGACGTCATGGTGTACGGAAAATACCTGCCGTTGCTGGAGCAGCACCCGCAGGTGTTCGCCTATCGGCGCAGCTTGGGAAGCCAACAGCTCGTTGTCGTCAACAACTTCTCCGGCGAACACGTCGAACTGGATCTGCCGGCGATGCTGCACGGCATTGCCGGGCAAGGCTTGATCAGCAACTATGCCCAGCGTGACAGCTTGACCGACCACCTCAGCCTGCAGCCATACGAATCGTTTGCGATCGCGTATGAGTGTGAGGCGGGGCGCGGGTAAAACGTTGCTGTGCAATCACATCGAGTCGCGCGATCGTCTGGGTAAATGGCGCTGGGTGGTCGAACGCACACTGGACTGGCTGCACCACTTCCGCCGATTACGCATCCGCTACGAACGCCGTGCCAATATCCACCGGGCGTTTCTCTCGCTTGCCTGCATACTCATCTGCTGGCGATATAGTCGGAGATTTTCTTAGGCCTTCTTAGTCTATCTTGTCTTGGCATCGATATTGGTTAATGAGACTGAACCGAGTAAGGTGTGGTATACAGCGGTGAGCCACATTCCAATTTTTTTATTTGGTAACTTGCCATCGTCGTAGTTTGGAGCAATATGAAGCATCCGTATCCACCGTATTCTGCCATTGAGCTTGCGCTGAACGAAGTTATTCTAGCTGCTCGCTTGAAAGGGGTGAGCTTCAAGAATACTGAATTGATTACTACGTCAGAGGAATGGGATAGAGAACTGGTGATTTTATTTTTTTATCAAAATGACACTGATGTGCAATGGAATCAAGAAAACGGCATTAATGAATGGTTGCAGCGAAAATTCGTTCATGAACTGAATGCCACCAAAGTCCGCTATGGTTTTTCTGAATTTCCAGAGATCACTTTCATGTTTGACTCCGAAGAAAATGTTAAGCTGAATTTTCAAGGGGATTATTTTTTCCGGCTAAGGTAGCGTCTCGTGACCATCGTTTAATTCGCAATCCAGTTGCTGACACTCATTTTGGAAGGGTGAATTGCCACCCGTCGCTTAAACTCTTCTGATTCATAGTTCTTGAAAGATGAAAAAACGATGGGTCGTGTTGGGTCTGGGTGTTCCAGCAAGTTCCTCGCGTGCGATCTCGTCGCTGCCTAATCCAACGACGAGATCGGGTCTGGCCTGTCTATCTCCCCTGCCCTGCTGGGACTCATGCCGCGCTCAAGCAAAAGCTGCTTGAGCTTCGGCGGAATCCACCATGAACTCTTCCGTGGCTAAACCTCTTGCGAAATCGATTCGAGTTCTTTTTCTCATCATTTCATTCTGCAATGATGCATTTAAGTTAAAGTGTTGCGTTGAAGGATTGAATCCGCAGCCAACAGCAGACATTTGGACTGTGCAGGAAACACTCATCACCCGGAAGTCACCTGACTATGAAAACGATGAACCGAGAACTAGAACTTGACGAACAAACGCATCAGATGATTAAAGCCCATTGTGCTCGCGGAGACAGTTTGGCCGAAGTACGGAACTTCGAAGATGCCATTGCGGCGTACAACGAAGCATGGCGCTTAATTCCTGCCCCACAAAACGATTGGGAGGCTGCTACCTGGGTTCTAGCAGCGATCGCAGATTCCGCTTACTTGGGTGGTGACATAACGACTGCAAGAGAAGCCATTGAGTACGGCATGACGTGTCCTGGCGCACTCGGAAATCCATTCTTGCATCTACGTTTCGGGCAAATACTGTTGGACAGCAATGAGAAAGATCGTGCAGCTGATGAGTTGATGCGCGCATATATGGGAGCTGGCCCGGAGATTTTTACACACGAAAACTCCAAGTATCTTTCTTTCCTTAAGTCTCGGGCAATACTGTAATCAAGGCCCGCTTTGAGGCGGAACATGCCGAAGTCTGCAACCGGCCTATTGTGTTGAACTAGTCGAGCGGCAAGATTTTCTGGAGGTCTCAGATCTCCAAGCAGTCGGTGATCATTCAATAGCGGCGGTTCTGGCCAGTCTAGGCTGGCAGAATTCTATCTAAATGTCAACGTACCTGCGTTTTTCAACACAATAGGCCAGAAGCGGTCACTCGACGTATCCCTTGGAAATAAATGCAGATGGAAGTTAAATTTCTTAGTCTTGGCGAGCAAAGTGAACATGGTCGGGTCCTTGTTGCTCGCGGCCCAACCTCAGAATCCAACATCGTTGCCAGTGTCTTGATCGCTCACCATAGTGCGCCGGTGACTCGCGTAAACATTCTTGCCAGCGCAGGGTACTCATGCTTTCAGAGCACACGTTTCGCTGAGAGCATCGTTTACATCGGCTTTGGGCAGTTCGTGTTCGTCGTTGATCTTTACCTTGGCGAAGTTCGTCGCCATCAGCTGGACGGTTACTTTGGCCATTTGTACGATTCGCGCGACCTTGAGAACCTAAATAGCCGCATCGCAGTGCTTGTAACTTCTGCATCTGAAGTTCTTGCTTTTGACCATACAGGAGGTCTGATCTGGGAGCAGTCGCCGCTTGGGATCGACGGTGTAGTCCTTTACGATGCGAGCGTGGGTCAGATTCGTGGTGATGGTGAATGGGATCCACCAGGCGGCTGGCGCCCATTTAGCCTAGTTTCAGAGTCAGGAGCAATACTTCAATGACCGGTATGGGGCGAATCTAGCCTGACGATACAGCCACTAGATTTTCACCCTGACAACCTGCCATGTTGCCCCGAACGGCCGGGTTCGGCCAAAAGCTGCCGGTCGACATCGGCGCTTTTATTTGAATTTGTAGGAAAAATATGAAGCAAGTCTTGCCCTATATTCAAATTGGATTTCACAATGATGAGCATGTCATCGTCGTTGTGGGCGACTATGAGCTTGCTGACTTCATCGAAGACTACCTCGGAGATGATTGCGATCTACCTTGCGATTACCGAACTACCGTCGAACAGCCAGGCGGTGAAATTGTCACCTTACATTTTCCAGCATCTGCACTGTTGCAAGAAATAGAAGGTGGCCTTACAAAGCTGTCCTTGGACGAAGTTGAGCGCATCTATCGCCTCAACAACTAGAACATGACTAGTACCGGCCAGAAGCGGACGACTGACGTTACCCTTCATTACTCAATTTAAGTATGCCAAGTTACGTAAAAAGACACTGGGACGAGACTAGAGGTGACAGGTACGATGCATGGGGCATGTCCTGGTGGTACTTTGAAGTCGATGGTGCAGGCTGGGTTACCCGACAAATTGAACAGTACGATTCTGGTCCGCTGCTTTGCTATAGTGCCGAGCATGAGCGCGACGAATTTGGCAGGATTTCAGAAAAGCCTCTCGATTTATCGGAGTCAGGGTACAGTGCGATTTCCCATCAAGAGTTCGAATCAATTTGGAGAGCCGCATAGTGCTTCCGTTATCGGCCAGAAGCGGACCTTTGTATTGCCTGTGGCATTTCTTTTTTCTCTTTGATAGGTGGGCGGCTCAAGTGAGTAAACAGACTGGCCTTGTATGGCCGAGTGGGGACTGCAAACCTATCATCGCTACCCTGCGCACTCCAGTTGAGCTAATCGTTGATACTGATGCCACCATCTTTGGAGATAAAGATGACCTCGACTGGTTCGAGGGGGCCTATGTACAAATTGATGGAGTGGGGACGGTTTTGATCATGAGGCACGACAACAACCCATCGGGACTAACAGCTCTATATGTGGATGCCTCCTGCCATGTCCATTCAGCAGTTACGCTGCTGGTGCAATTTTTCGGATTATCCCCGAAAGATGTCAAGTGGCAGACTAAGGCATGAAGCCGGCATGATTCCATTTGCCGACGAATATTTGTTCAGCTAACGGCCAGAAGCGGCCGTTCGAACCAGCGTGACAATGTGTGAAATTTTCTGATTGGCAATCCGCTATGCTCTGGTGCCGCTACCGGCCAGAAGCAGACATTCACGTTGACGTGACAATGTGTGACTTTTCTCCGTTGGTAATTCGTTATGCTCATGGACCGCTTGCCGGCCAGGGGAAGACGTTCCGATTCTGTACCGCCCGCCCATTTCCAACAGTAAATCACCATTCATGGCTACATTCAGTCCTGACGATGAGTCTTAATATTTCAGCTTTCCTTGGCAAAAAAACCGATGGCTTGGAGGCGCGGTTCGTTGAGGCATTCGCAAATCTTGGCTTTGATGTGCAACTACATCCGGACCTTACGTTGACAAAGTCTTCGGCAGAGTGCGTATTCCACGGCAAAGTGGCCACCAATTCCACGCGAAAGCGGCCACCGATTCCACGGCAAACTGGCCACTGATTCCACGCCAATCCGGCCAC
>NZ_FTMV01000015.1:77381-197034 GCF_900156175.1 Janthinobacterium sp. TND4EL3 | reverse complement strand
GAATAACGAAACGCCGATTCAGGCGATGAAGAAATGGCAGGCGAAAAAGCCGGAATTATTCGTTAAGCGTGTTTATAATCAAGCGGGTCTTGACACGTAGCCAGCAAACCTGAGTGCAACAATGGTTCCAGAGGATTTGAGTTGGATCAATTGGAATCGGCAGCCCGATCAATTTGACTTCGGCGCCAACACCTCTCGACATCGACTGCAGTAATCAAGATCACGTAAAACCAATGCGTACAAACCCCACAAATACAAAGCATAGAAGGAAACTTGAGCGGAAAATAAGCTTATCTTGAGTGGATGTACTCAAAAACGCAGCGCCCCGCCAAGGGTCAAATTTTTATCGGCACAAGGGGGCAGTATCGGGGCGGTGCCAGCACTCAACATCTCTCCACTCGAATAAGATCATCATATTCACCAAAAACTGGCTTCTCAGTAAAATTATGAGAGACATCTACGGATGAAATCGATATCTCACTTTTCCTTGGCTTCATTTCTACTCTTTCCATATTTAGATTCCCACCTTCTCCGAATATATACGATACTGCCCTTACAATTTCATCGCTATCACCTTGAAACTCACGATAAATAGCGACAGTCAAAAATAGCCTATTATCCGCTGCTTCCTGAAAAGTGTAAGTCAATATCTCGCGCAGTTGACCATCAAGAAATCCAACAACAATAACAGAATCAGTCACATCAATAAAACAAGATGGACTTTCTACCGAACCAACCAAAACGGTGTATTTCAACTTATTTTCGTGATTTTTTTTCGCCTGCGTCTCAGAATAAATGTCAATAGCACGTTTCATTGCCCGAAACCACGCCTTACAGAAAAAAATTTCCTTTTTCATCAAATCATTCCTTAGTTGTATATTTTGCCATTTGGAGGTGGGGTCAGGTCCGGTATTTATACTCGACCTCAGCCATGCCAACATTTGGAGGCGGGGTTAGGTTCTCCCTTCAGACACGATCTCAGCCATGCCAATGTCCCAACCTCTGCGCAATCTCAGTGCCAATGCGTACGGATCAGATAACGTCTACCGCATAACGCGCCCCCTACGCATTGAATTTCCCGGCGCCCTCTACCACGTTACTTCGCGCGGCGACCGGCGTGGCACCATTTACCGGGATGATACCGATCGCCTTGCCTGGCAAGAGGTACTAGCCCTGGTCTGCGAACGGCACCATTTTGTCGTGCACAGTTTCTGCCAGATGAGCAATCATTATCATCTGCTCGTTGAAACGGCGGAAGCGAATCTGTCGCAGGGCATGCGCCAACTGAATGGCGTTTATACCCAGCATTTCAATCGGCGCCAAAGCTTGTCGGGCACGTATTGCAAGGCCGCTACAAATCCATCTTGGTGCAGCAAGAAAATTATCTGTTGGAATTGGCCCACTACATCGTCTTGAACCCATTCCGGGCGCACATGGTGGCATCACCCGACGACTGGTACTGGAGCAGCCATCACTAGGTTTTGGACGAAGCAGTGCCTCCATGCTGGTTGGCGCGTGACTGGCTCTTGAGTCAGTTTGGCGCCACGCGCGACGAGGCGGTCGCCAACTATGCTCGGTTTGTCGCGGCCGGTATGGGTGAAACTAGTCCGCTCGCCCACACCTGCCACCAAGTGCTACTGGGCGATGACGCCTTCGTTTCGGCACATCAGCAATCGCAGCGGTCCAATGCATTCAAAGATACGCCAAGGCAGCAGCGTCGCGCAGTCACACTGTCACTCGCGCAATATCAGGCCCGCTGTGGCGACAGAGACGAGGCGATGGCACGCGCGTATCTATCGACCGCTTTTACCATATCCCATGTCGCCGCCGGTTTTCACGTCTCAAGCAAGACAGTCAGTCGAGCCATAACGGCATTTAATAAGGCGCAACTTGCTGCAGATCGAGACGGCCAAGGCTGAGATCGTGTACAAATGGCGGACCTGACCCTGGCTCTTTGGAGCCCTACCTGCCGCTGCTCGACATTGACGGCACGCTGGTTATCGTCGGTCAGGTAGGACCGATGGCGGAATTTAACACCGTGCAGCTGCTCCTGGGCCGCCGCCGCATCGCCGGCTCGCCGATTGGCGGCATTCGCGAAACCCAGGAAATGCTCGACTTCTGTGCCGAGAAGAATATTCTACCCGACTGTGAAATGATCAACATGGAGCAGATCAACGACGCTTTCGCACGCATGGAGTGCGCGGACGTACGCTACCGCTTTGTGATAGACATGGCATCGCTAGCGCGCGCCACCTGAACTTAAACGGCATGCCCGCGGTCATTGTCCCGCTATCACCCCGGCCGAAGGGCCAGCCGTCTCGCCCCGAACAAACTGTGCTCTGTTCAACGGAGTTCGGTGGGGCGACGTGCATGACAGCGCAGCCTTCGATTACGATGCTGTCGCCGCAGGCTTGGGCAAGCTGGCCTGCCTTCGCATATTCGTTTTAGAAATGGGATGAAAAGCGGTCGAATCCAAGCGCACGCATACGCGTCAGACACTGCGACATCGACATGTTCCGGCCTTCATTGATAGGTAAGCCCTGCATTTCCTGCACAGGTATCAATGTCCACGCTGGATGGTTTGTTCTTCCATCGCGACCCACTCTCATCGACTATTGTGTTTTATGATAGCGCGGCTCATTTAGGCGCTGGCTCGCGCGTGGCGGTATAGCGTAACTCCTGCAGCAGTAGGCTGAATGCGGAGGAAGCCGGCCGCCGTGCAGGGTAGTAAAGGTGATACCCAGGGAAGACCGGGCACCAGTCCTCCAGCACCCTGATCAGGGTCCCCGCGCGTAGATACGACTGGACCTGATCCTCCATCACGCAAGCCAGGCCAAACCCCTCAAGCGTCGCCTGCAGCGCCATTGCCATATCGTTGAAGATCAGTTGTCCGTCAACCCGAACATTCAGATCCCGGCCATCCCTTGAAAACTCCCAAATATACAGGCCGCCAGTGCTTGGAAAGCGCAGATTGATACATCTGTGCAGCGTTAGCTCTTGCGGAGTTTGCGGCTTTGGGTGCATGGTGAAATACGCGGGCGCAGCGACCACTGCCATCCGGAGGTCGGGACCGATGCGCATCGCGATCATGTCCCGCGCGATTGACTCGCCCAAACGGATGCCCGCGTCAAAGCGTTCACTGATGATGTCGGTCAATGCAGCATCCACCGACACCTCCACGTTGATGTGCGGATGGCTGGGTAGCAAACGGCTCAACGCCGGCCAAAGCACCGACTGGGCTGCATATTGGCTGCTGGTGATGCGCACGGTACCGGCCGGCTTTTGCTGGAGCTGGCTCAGCTCGGTAAGTCTGTTGTCGATATCGTTAAGTGCCGGGCGCAGTGCCTCGATCAATCGTTCACCCGCCTCAGTGGGGGCCACACTGCGTGTTGATCGGTTTAACAATCGCAAACCACGCCGTTCTTCAAGCCGCCGGATGGTGTGACTAAGTGACGATTGTGAAGTGCGCAATCTCGCTGCGGCCCGCGTAAAACTTCTTTCCTCCGCGACCGCAAGGAATGCAATCAAGTCAGCAATTTCATCTCGGTCCATCGTTCTATTTATGAATTTGAAGTATAGGATTTGTCGGATTATAGCGCCTTATCAAAAATGACCACTTCTCCTACACTACTTGAAACGGCACTGCTCCCGATAGCGACACTAACTCGGATTAGGTACCGTCGTACGGCTGAGCAAAACAGCAAAATTAACCAATATAGGAGTATTGACATGAGCAAAGAAGTTATCGTCATCATCGGTGCTGGTGGCATTGGCGTGGCCATCGCACGCCGCCAGGGCGTGGGCAAGATTGTTCTGTTGGCGGATTTTAATGAAAAAACGCTGGAAGCGGCTGCGGAAAGCATGCGTAACTCCAGCTACAGTGTTGAAACTAGAATTGTAGATGTGGCATCGCGTGCATCGGTCGAAGCACTGGTCACCGCTGCTGCAGCGTTGGGCAGCGTGGTCCAAGTGATCAATACCGCCGGCCTCTCGCCGAACATGGCGCCGGTCGCCAGCATCCTCGAAGTTGATTTGTATGGCTCGGCGTTGGTCTTCGACGCGTTCGAACAAGTCATCGCCCCGGGTGGCGCCGGTCTGGTTATTTCGAGCATGGCCGGTCATATGATGCCGGCCCTGTCTCCCGAACAAGACCATGCACTGGCTTATACGCCTACTGAAGAACTGCTCGCTCTCCCGTTCTTGCAAGCCAACGCTGTGCCGAACACGCTCGTTGCCTACATGATGGCCAAGCGCGCGAACCACCTGCGAGTGCAGGCTTCGGCCATGACGTGGGGTGCGCGCGGCGCACGGGTCAACTCAATCAGCCCGGGCATTATCGTCACGCCACTTGCGCTACATGAGCTGAACTCCGAGATCGGTGGCATCTATCGCACCATGGTAGAGGCATCGCCGTCAAAGCGTATGGCGCCGCCGGACGAAATCGCCACCGCAGCAGCTTTCCTGTTGGGGCCGGATGCAGGTTTTATCACCGGAAGCGACTTGTTGATCGACGGCGGTGTTATTGCTGCCATGCGCGCGGGTAAGCTGCCGACTCCTGGCTAAGCCATTTAATGAAAGAGACAGACGATGAAGAATATACTGATTCTCGGTGCAAATGGACAGCTTGCACGCAATGCAACGGCGCGCTTTCTCGAAGTTGGCTCAGATGAACATGTCAATCTCAAGCTGTATCTGCGCCGCGCCAGCCGGCTCGTCAATCCCGATCCTCGTCGCGTCAGCGTGGTGGAAGGCGATGTATGTAACGCGAGAAAATTACAGGCGGCGATGCAAGGCATCGACGTGGTATTTGCCAGCCTGTCGGGAGAGATGGCGACTCAGGCCCAGCATATCGTGTCAGCCATGAATGCTGCGGGTGTGCGCAGGCTGATTTTTATCAGTTCAATGGGAATTTACGGCGAAGTGCCGGGCCAGCCATATCGCAGCGTACTCGATCCGTACCGGGACTCGGCAGCGGTGGTAGAACGATCGGATCTGGAATACACGGTCTTGCGCCCAGGCTGGTTTACCCATGATGCCGATATCGGCTATCAGATCACGCAAAAGGGGCAACCTTTCATCGGCCACGATATCTCGCTTGATAGCCTGTCAACCTTAATCGTCAAGCTGGCAACGTCGGATGGCCTCTATCTACGCTGCAGTCTGGGCGTAAGTTCAGATCACTAGAATGGAGTATGAACGCGATGCAACACACGATTGAAGTGGTTATATTTCCGCCCAGGTCGGGCGTTACGACATCACAACTACTGGCGGCATCGGCGGCGATCACGCCGGTCCTGACTCGCATGCCCGGCTTTATTTCCCGCGATTTTGGAACCGGAGAGGATGGGCAGTTTCTCGATATCATTCACTGGCGCGATCGGGATGCCGCCGAATTGGCGGCGCAACAGGTGATGCTGGATGCAACATGCTGCGCCTATTTCGATCTAATGGACCAAACCCGGATGCACTTCAGCTATTTCAACCAAGTATTCTGATGAAGCGTTGACCTTGCCCCCGTATAACCGGACACAGCCAATCGTTTAGTTAGCGCCGCTTTCCTGAGCCCGGCGCGCCAGCTCCCTCCTGTCCATGCGAGGCGATTTCCATTTCAGCGACGAGTGAGGATGGACCTCGTTGAAGTGCATAAAGGCGTCTGGCAGTTGAGCCAGAACGATTTCTGCGCTGCTGCGGTCCATCAAGTTCACGTAGTCCCGTTTAAACGTGTTCACGAAGCTTTCAGCAATGCCGTTCGACTGCGGGCTGCATACCGGCGTGTGCACCGGTTCAATCCCAAGTGCGCGCACCAGCGCGTGCGTTTCATGCGCTCGATAGGCGCCGCCGTTGTCGCTCAAGAATTCCAGCCTGGTCGAGCCGACGCTGGCCTGGCCGAATCTTGTCTCGACTGCTTCCACCAGCATGTCGCGCACGGGCTCGCCAGGCAGGCCACGTTCGGCCCACGCACGCCAGGCAATGATTTCTCGGTCACAGCAATCCTTCATGAACACACCGGTCACCACTTCACCGTTGTCGCAGGCGATCTCGAAGCCGTCCGAGCACCAGCGCTGATTGGGTTCGTCCACCGCCACCACGCCATTGTGCACGCGGCTGCTCACTGGACGTTTCGGCGCCTTGGGTAGCAGCAGACTGTTCGCTTTCATCACGCGATAAAACCGCTTGTGATTGATTGCTGGCAGGCCCATCAAGGCGCGCGTGCGGTTGACCAGAGCGCCAGCCCGGCGGTAGCCATAGGTCGGCAGCGCTGTAATCTCGGCGCGCACGGCGTCGACCAGGATGGCGTCGGCAGGCTGGTGGAACGTCTGCATGGTGCGCCCGTCGATCCAGTCTGCGGGACGAACCAGCAGCTGGGCGACGTGTGAGCGCGCTACGCCAAAGGCAGAGCAGACCGGCTTCACTGGTCGTCCTTGCCCGACAAGGGCGAGCGCGCAATCCACTTTTTTTCGCGAGCGAACTCGACGGCCTCCTTCAGGATTTCCGCCTCCATCGTCTTCTTGCCGAGCATGCGCTGCAACTGGGCTATCTGTGCGCGCGCAGCGGCCAGTTCGCTCGCCGGCACCATCGATTCGCCAGCAGTGACCGCCGTAAGCGCGCCTTCCCGTTCGAGCTTGCGCCAGTTGAACAACTGGCTTGCACCGACGCCGTGCTTGCGTGCGACCAGCGACACGTTCATGCCTGGCTCGTCAGTCTCGCGCACCAGCGCCGCTTTTTCCTCCGCAGACCGGCGCCTGCGGCGCTCCTGGTTCACCGTCACCACCTCGAATGTTTGCTTGTTCCTAGTCATATGCACAGTCCTATTCCTATCCGTAAGAATAACGCATAGGCTGTGTCTGGTGAATCAAGGGGCTATTTCAGCGCTCCGCCAGTCCTAGAAAAGGTAGTGAGCTCGTTAGCTGACAACGTCAAGTCTTGGTTGTCTGTAAACCGCTTCACGGCAAGATCGATAAATTTGCGCACACGTAACGGCTGTGCCTTCCGGCTACCGTAGTAGGCGTACAGCCGCATGTGGCTGGCCACATGCTCCGTCAGTAGCGGCACCAGCTCACCAGAGCGGATCAGTTTGGCGACCGATAATGATGAAAGTTGAGCAATTACCTGGCCTGTGAGGGTGGCCTGTATCTCTAGATCGGAATCGTTGGTCGCGACAGTTGGTGGAAACTCGCGTGTCTGGATTTCGCCGCCAATATTCACGTACCAAGGGAAAACCTGACCTGTCCCTGGATGACGAAACACACTACAGCGGTGAAGTGCAAGATCTTCCAGTGAATGCGGGCCTCCGTAGCGTTGTAGGTACTCCGGTGACGCACAAATAATCAGCTGCGCCTGAAACAGTGGACGCGCAATCAACCCTTCCGAAGGCGGCGAACCAAAGCGAAAACCGACGTCAACCCGGTCCAGTACCCAGTCGCCCACAGTGTCGTTGAGTTGCACTTCGGGCTGGACGTCCGGGTAAAGCCGGCAGTATTCATCGATCACGGGCCATAGCACCGCAGCAAACGCCGATCTGGGGCCAACGATGCGCAACGGTCCGGCAATCTCGTCCTTGGACAGGCGCGCCCGGGCCAGAGCACGATCGAACACCGCCAGCGCCGGCTGGGTGGCGTCGAGCAGTTGGCGCCCTTCTTCTGTCAGCGAAAGGCTGCGGGTGGTCCGATGCAGCAGACGTACGCCCAGCGATTCTTCCAATTGCGCAAGGGCCTGACTGGCCGCCTGAGCTGTCACGTTTTGCGCCGCGGCCGCCTGACGTAAGCTGCCCAACTCGATAGCCTTGGCCAGCATTTCGATGGCACGTATATCCCTGCTCAGCATGGTACCTCCCCCTTGATGGTGACATATCGATGGCACCATTATCAATCATGGCTTGGCACTGTATCAAGGATTGGACGGCTATTCGCTTGATGATCGCGGTTCTATAGTGATTGCACTTCCCGGCACATTGATCGGGACCTTCACCAAGGAGCTTAACGATGTACACCGTAAAGGCATACGCAGCAACCAGCGCAACCTCCCCGTTGGCACCCCTTTCGATTCCCCGCCGCGACCCACTGAAACATGATGTGCAGATCGATATCCTGTTCTGCGGCGTCTGCCACTCCGACATTCACCACGTGCGTGACGAATTCGGCAGCGCGATGCCGACGATTTTTCCCATCGTGCCAGGCCACGAAATCGTCGGCCGCGTGACGTCCATCGGCGCCGACGTCACCAAGCACAATATCGGCGACATTGTCGCGGTTGGATGCCTCGTCGATGCCGAATCGACTTGCCCACATTGCCGCGTAAATCGCGAACAATATTCGCCGACCAAGGTCCTCACCTACAACTCGCCTGACAAGCATGGTACCGCCCCCGCTACCTATGGTGGCTATGCAGAAAGCATCGTTGTCGATGAGCGTTTCGTCTTGCGTGTGCCAGGCAATCTGGATCTGGCTGGCGTTGCCCCGCTCGTATGCGCAGGCATCACCGCGTACTCCCCGATTCGTCGTTGGGGTGTCACCAAAGGCCAGAAGGTTGGCATCGTCGGCCTGGGCGGACTCGGCCACATGGGGGTCAAGTTCGCCCGTTCCCTGGGCGCGCACGTGGTGTTGTTCACCACGTCTCCACGTAAGAGGGAAGACGCGCTGCGCATCGGCGCCCACGAAGTTGTTGTCTCGCGTAATCCGGACGAGATGGCCGCGCACGTCAACACCTTCGACTTCATCCTCGACACCGTGTCGGCACCCCACGACCTGAACGAATACCTGGCCCTGCTCCACCCAGAAGGTAACCTGACGCTGGTCGGCGCTTCCGCAGAGAAGATCGATGTATCGGCCTACAGCCTGATTTTTGGCGGTCGTAGCTTGTCCGGTTCGCTTATCGGCGGCATCGCCGAGACCCAGGAAATGCTGGATTTCTGCGGCGAGCACAACATCGTCTCGGACGTTGAAGTGATCGGCATGCAGGACATCAACGAAGCTTACCAACGCCTCGAAAAAGGCGACGTGAAGTACCGCTTCTCGATCGATATGTCCACCCTCAAGAACACCTAAGGGGAGCACCATGCTACGTCACATTTTTGTTGGACCGACGCATCCGGGCTGCCCCGATGATGCCATGCTGGATGTCGTCAATACCCTGCGCGAGTTACCGGGCCTGGTTCCCTGGATTCGCGATTTTTCCGTAGAAAAGACATTCACTTGGTCGGGTACGCAAGCAGTTGTGCTCATCGCCGAGTTTGATTCGCAGGCCGACTGGGAGCGCTATATGCACGAGCCGAAGCACCTGGCCCTGGGCGACCGGATTAAGAATGTCATCGATCTGTCCCGCATGACCGTCGTGCAGACAGATGCATAGTCTCGCAATCAACACGCCTCACAGCACCCATACATTTAAGATGAAGGATTCAACATGTCAGCATATACATTGAACGGCAAGGTCGCCCTCGTAACGGGCGGTGGAACAGGTCTGGGACTGGGCGGCGCCAAGCGCCTGGTTGAAGCCGGCGCATTCGTCTACATCGTCGGCCGTCGTCAAAGTGTCCTCGATGAGGCGATCAAGAAACTAGGCGCAAACGTGCGCGCAATCGTGGCCGACGTCTCGAAGAAGGAAGACATGGTGCGCGTCGCCGCCACCATTTGCGCAGAAAAAGGCAAGCTCGACATTATCTTTTCCAACGCCGGCTATTACAAAGGCGCAAAGCTGGAAGACGTCACGGAAGAATACTTCGATGCCATCGTGAACGTGAACTTGAAAGGCCAGATGTTCACGGTGCAAGCCATGTTGCCGATCATGAACGACGGTGGCTCCATCATCCTCACCTCGTCGATGACCGCTTTTATCGGACTGCCGGAATACACCGGTTACGCCGCCACCAAGGCCGCCGTGATTGGCATGGCCAAGGTCTGGACTACGGAGCTCAAGTCGCGCAAGATCCGCGTCAATGTGATCAGTCCTGGCGCCATTCCGACCGAGGGCTATGAAACAGTTCAGGGGATGACGCCTGAGCAGGTGAAGGAATTCGCGGAAAAATGCGCCGCGGAGATTCCAGTCGGGCGCGTGGGCCGCGCTGAAGAAATCGGCGACAGCGTCGTGTTCCTCGGTTCCGATGCCAGCAGCTTTATCAACGGTGTGAACCTGGTTGTCGATGGCGGCCAAACCCAGGTCTACGCCGGCAACCTGTAGTCCAGCCTCGCACACGCCACCGCGTCGCGCCTGACGCGTGCCGGCAGCTACCGTCGCGGTCGAACGTCCAATCCAACGCGCGCCGGCTGCACTGCAATTTTTTGGGACGGACTCAGAGACGGTTTAGTAACTTAGCGGAAACTTAGTCGGGGTAATCCCCCCCTCCTTCTGCCGCTGGGCCTCGCAGAGCAGGCTACCGTTGAGCACGAAGTGCGAATAAGCAGGTGTGAAGTTAGCCAACCGAAGGTTAGCTAACTTCACCTATCCTGCCCCGCTTCGCGCAGCGACTGAACCACTAAAATCGTCGGACACAACGTCGACCAAACCCTTTTTTTGGCACGGTTGAAAGCAAATAAGGCCTTATAAGGCCTTATATGTGCCATATCTGCTTCAACCGTGGCATTTCAGGCTTTAACCGTGTCAGATTTGTGGTTCAACCGTGCCAGATTTGTGGTTTAACCGTGCATGTTCCGCACGACATGAGGGCGATTAAATACCATGAAGAATCCTGTGCAGAACAACTGCATGCCTGGCTCAAACGCCACCATCAGCGAAGCGCGGCCAGGAGCTCGTCGCATTTCTGGCCTTCAGCGACGATACCCGCAACAACAATCAACTGGTGACGCCAGGACGGTGATCCGGTCTGCGCCAGTGCCGCCGTGCTGGCACCGATCCTGCCTCACCGTTCAAGAGAAACACGTCCCAAGTGACTCCTTCCTCCCGCCACAGTACCTTGGCGCGCCAACGCTCAACGAGGCGCGCTTCAGCCGCCTGCCTGAAGTGTCGGCAAGCAGCGGAAAATGGGGTAGCAGGATCTAAGCAGGCGCCAAGGAAGACACCTTCCTGGCCTCCGTAAGACTCCAGGGCCGCTTGCCTGCCTGGTTCAGGAGCGCGTGCCGGCACGGGATGCGGACAGTGGCTGCAAGGCGCCTGAACACGCATGCCAGTCCTCGGCCCGCGCAAGGATACTCCATGGGATATGCCATCACACAACAGACGGTGCGGGATTGGTGCAAAAGTCAGACCATGCCTGCATCAGCACGATACGCTTGTCGAACAAGTCGCCGCGCCGGTAGGCCGCTTCCACCCGGTCCGGCAAGCGGTGCGCCAGCGCATGCTCGCATACCTCACGTGAAAAGGCATTGGCCGCCGCCTCGGCGCACCAGTCACGGAAGGAAGAACGGAAACCGTGCACGGTGATGTCGTCAAACTGCATGCGGCGCAAGACTGCCGTCAAACTCATGTCCGACAACTGCGTGCCACGCTTGCGGCCTGAAAAGATGATGTCCCCCTGACGCGGCACTGCGCGCAGCAGCGCAAGCGCCCCACCAGAGAGCGGCACGCGATGCTCCTTGCCTGCCTTCATGCGCTGCGCTGGAATCGTCCACAGGGCCGCCTCCAGGTCAATCTCCGGCCACCGCGCACCCCTGACCTCTCCTGAGCGCGCAGCCGTCAGGATGACAAACGCCAGCGCCCTGGCAGCAATCCCTTCCTGACCCGATAAGGCGGCCATGAATCTGCCGATCTCTTGCCACGGCAGGGCCGGCCGGTTTTTCACTGGAGAAACCTTGTTCGGATTGGCCAGCAGATTTTCCAGATGGCCTTTCCAGCGCGCCGGATTTTCTCCCTGACGAAAGCCGCTGACCGTTGCCCAGTCGAGTATGCATTCGATTCTGCCGCGTATGCGCGTTGCCGTCTCCGTCTTTGACAACCAGATTGCATCGAGCACCTTGACGACCAGGTCGGTGTCGATCGCCGCGACAGGCAGCGCCCCCGCCAATGGAAACACATAGGCGGCCAGGG
Source organism: Janthinobacterium sp. TND4EL3 (assembly GCF_900156175.1). Taxonomy (GTDB): domain Bacteria; phylum Pseudomonadota; class Gammaproteobacteria; order Burkholderiales; family Burkholderiaceae_D; genus Janthinobacterium. Next base: position 185,055 of record NZ_FTMV01000015.1, on the reverse strand, counting down.
TGTTTTCCCACTGCGCCACATGTTTGGCATTTCTCCAGCCATGCCGGTGCGCCGCGATATACGACGCCGCGCACTGTTCAAAGGTCATTTGACGCGCACGCGCCAGCATCCCTGCCTGTTCTTGCTGGCGGCGCATTGCCAGCGGATCGCGCCCTTCACTCAGCAGCAAACGGCATTGCCGCGCCTTTTTGCGCGCCTCGACCAGATCGACTGCCAGACAAGAACCCAGCCCCATTTCGTGACGCCTGCCAGCTACGCTGTAACGAAACAGCCAGCTCCTGGCGCCAGCGCCCGATACTTGCAGCACCAGTCCGCCGCCATCCCCGTAATACCCTGGCTCCCTGGCGCGACCGACGACCAGCGCCGACAGCTTGTTCATCCTGATTGTCATTACCCCACTCCCGCATTGCGAGAACCGGTACTAATTTTAGCGCGCGATCAAGCGCGTGCTGGCAACGACACTTGATCCCGCGCAAGGTCAATTGCGGCAACAGGCGGGACATAACAGGATCGGTGGCGTACGCTTGAAGGCAGCGCACACAGCCATTGCTACCCCCCAGCCTACCCCCCAGCAGATGCTGGATTGACGCGGCAGGCAGCGGACGCTGGCGGATGGATTTACGCGGTTTCTCCTATGAGGAGCGGAAATGAAAAAACCCGCCGAAGCGGGTTTTTAAAAATACTGGCGGAGACGGTGGGATTCGAACCCACGATACAGGTATAAGCCGTATGCATCCTTAGCAGGGATGTGCCTTCGGCCACTCGGCCACGTCTCCTAGCTGATTACTCAACTATGTCTCTGTAGCTAACTGCGCTGCAGCGACGAACGTCATAATATCGACTGCCCCCCCTTTGGTCAAGGGCGTGGGGCAATATTTTTACACTTTTAAGCTTTTTCCAGCTCGAACGCTTTATGCAGCGCGCGCACGGCCAGTTCCATGTACTTTTCATCGATCAGCACGGAAATCTTGATCTCGGAAGTGGAGATCATCATGATGTTGATGCCCTCTTCCGACAGGGTACGGAACATTTGCGAGGCGACGCCCACGTGGCTGCGCATGCCCACGCCGACGACGGACAGTTTCGACACTTTCGCGTCGCCCGTGATGCTGGCCGCGCCCAGCGATTCGCGGTTCGCTTCCAGCACGGCCAGCGCGCGCGTGTATTCGCCGCGCGAGACGGTGAAGGTGAAGTCCGTTTTACCGTCGACCGACTGATTCTGTATGATCATGTCGACTTCGATATTCGCGTCCGCCACCGGTCCCAGGATGTGGTAGGCCACGCCTGGACGGTCGGGCACGCCGAGCACGGTGATTTTGGCTTCATCGCGGTTGAAGGCGATGCCGGAGATGACTGCTTGTTCCATGTTTGTATCTTCCTCAAACGAAATCAGGGTGCCTGAATTGGCTTCTATTTCCAGCGGCAACATCGGGTCGGTCAGCGACGACAGCACGCGCGTGGGAACGCGGTAGTTGCCGGCAAATTCCACCGAACGCGTTTGCAGCACCTTGGAGCCCAGCGAAGCCAGTTCCAGCATTTCTTCAAAGGTGATGGTCTTCAGGCGGCGCGCCTCGGAGACCACGCGCGGGTCGGTCGTGTAGACGCCGTCGACGTCCGTAAAGATCAGGCATTCGGACGCCTTCATGGCGGCGGCAATCGCCACGGCCGAGGTGTCGGAACCGCCGCGGCCCAGGGTCGCGATGTTGTCGTGCTCGTCGACGCCCTGGAAACCGGTAATGATGACAATCTTGCCCGCATCGAGGTCGCGTTTGACTTTTTCATCATCGATCGACTGGATGCGTGCTTTGGTAAAGGCGGAATCGGTCTTGATCGCGACTTGCCAGCCAGCATAGGATACGGCTTGTTTGCCGATCGCCAGCAGTGCCATCGACAATAGGCCGACGGACACCTGTTCGCCTGTCGAGGCGATCATGTCAAGTTCACGGGGATCGGGTTGATCCATGATTTCCTTGGCCAGTCCAATCAGGCGGTTCGTTTCGCCCGACATGGCGGATGGCACCACCACGATTTGATGCCCCGCGTCGTGCCACTTGGCAACGCGCTTGGCGACGTTCTTGATACGGTCAGTCGAGCCCATCGACGTACCGCCATATTTGTGGACGATTAAAGCCATAAGAGTGAAGTTTCCGCTCAAGAAGAATAAAAAAGGAGGGCTTTACTCTACATGCCGCAATGCAAAATAACAAGCTAAAAAGCGCATTAGCTCATACCAATTACATATATGGAAATAACCAATCCATGCAGTCAGGGGCGCATGGACAGCCACCTGGCGGCCACCCCGAGAGTGGCCGTGGCTGCCGCCCCTACGCTCAGCAGGACTGCCAGCGCAGGGTCACGCGGGGACGATCCAGCAAGCTCAGGCAATGGCAGTCGAGGCCAATACCAGCCGCATACAGCAATTGTTGCGCCGCACAGACAAGGGGCAGGCGTTCGCGCTCCCAGGCGGGCACGTCGAACGCCTGGTAGTGGTATTTCAGGCTCTTGGTGGGACGGTTCAGGGCCAGCTTGAGGCGCTCGCCGCCCTGGCGGAAGTCGATGGTCAAGGTCTGTGCTTGCAGCCAGGCAATATCGATGCCCTGGCCGCCCTCTGCCACCGCGTCGAAATGCAGCACGCCGCCATACGCGGGAAAGGCCAGGCTCGCCTCGCCCTGCCACGTAAATTGCTGGCCGGCTTTTTCCAGGCCGGGAATGCCGGCGTCGTCACGCTCGCGCATGCCGGCCAGGTCATTCAGCTTGGGCGTCAGGTACAAGCGGTCGCGGTGGCGCCGCACGTGGCATGCGGGATGCGTGACCAGCAACTGCGCATCGGGCCGCGCTTCCAGCAATTGCGCCAGCATTTCCGCCAGCCACGCGGTCGACGGCATGCGCAAGCCGCGCGTGCCGAACCAGTGGCGCAGCAGGTTGTAGCAGCGGTCCGCGCTCAATTCCCGCAATTTCGCCAGTTCGATGCAGTCGCCATCGAGGCACGCCGCCAGATCCTGCGTCGCCAGTTCCGTGAGCAGGCGCTGCGCCGATTGCGCATGCTGGGCGCTGCGGGCGAAGCGTTCCTGGAAGCCGGGAAAGGCCTGCGCCAGCACGGGCATCACCTGGTGCCGCAGGGCATTGCGGGCAAAGCGGGGATCGTCGTTCGATTCATCGTGGATGTGCGCGATGGCATGCTTGTCCACGTAGGCTTCGAGTTGCCTGCGCGACACGGGCAACAAGGGACGCGCCATCACCAGGTCGGGATTGCCCAGCAGCTCGGGCGCGCTGTTGGCGCCATCCATGCCGGACAGGCCCGCCGTGCCGGAGCCGCGCAGCAATTGCAGCAGCACCGTTTCAGCCTGGTCGTCCTGGTGGTGGGCCGTCAGCAGCAGGCGCACGCCATGCGCGGCGCACAGCTCGCCCAGGGCCGCATAACGGCGCTTGCGAGCCGCTTCTTCCGTGCCCGACTTCGCATTCTTTTCCAGGGTGACCTTGCGCGCCTCGAAGGCGATGCCCAGGCCGGCGCACAATTGCTCGCAGTGGGCCAGCCAGGCATCCGCATTCGGGCTCAGGCCATGGTGCACGTGGAACGCGTGCAAGGCCACGCCCTGCTCCTGCGCCCAGGCATGCGCCAGGTGCAGCAGGGCCGCGGAATCGAGACCGCCGCTGAGGGCGATGCCGACCGTTTCGCCGGCTTGCGGTCCGCAAGTTGCCAGTGCGCTGGCGAAGAGATCGGCGACGGTGGCGGTTTGTTGCTTTTTCATAAGACTCCAGGAATGCAAAGAGGGACAGGTGGCCAAACGACTCCTGTCGTCTGGCTGCCTGTCCCCGGTGTTCTTGCTGCCGGCCTGCGCCGGCGATGATTTACTCGCTCGGCGTGGTTTCCTTGAACTTGCCGTAGCTCAGCAGTTTCTCGTGGCGCGCGGCCAGCAAGTCCTTGGTTTTCATGCCCTGGAACTGGCGCAGGGTGTCGGCCAGTGCGCGCTTGAGCAAGGTCGCCATCTGCTTCGGATCGCGGTGGGCGCCGCCCAGCGGTTCGTTGATGATCTTGTCGATCAGGCCCATGGCTTTCAGGCGGTGGGCCGTCAGGCCCAGCGCTTCGGCCGCGTCGGAGGCGCGCTCGGCGCTCTTCCACAGGATGGAGGCGCAGCCTTCCGGCGAAATCACGGCGTAGGTCGAGTATTGCAGCATCAGCACGGCGTCGCCCACGGCAATGGCCAGCGCGCCGCCGGAACCGCCTTCACCGATGATGGTGGCGATCAGCGGCACTTTCAGTTCGGCCATCACATACAGGTTGTGGCCGATGGCTTCCGACTGGCCGCGCTCTTCCGCGTCGATGCCGGGGAAGGCGCCTGGCGTGTCGACGAAGGTGAAGATGGGCAGGTTGAACTTTTCAGCCACTTTCATCAGGCGCATGGCCTTGCGGTAGCCTTCCGGTTTCGGCATGCCGAAATTGCGCATGGCGCGCTCTTTCGTGTCGCGGCCCTTCTGGTGGCCGATGACCATGCACGGCTGGCCGTTGAAGCGGGCCAGGCCGCCGACGACGGACAGATCGTCCGCGTAGCTGCGGTCGCCATGCAATTCGTGGAAATCGGTAAAGATTTCATTCACGTAATCCATGGTGTAGGGGCGTTGCGGGTGGCGCGCGATCTGCGCCACTTGCCAAGGCGTCAGCTTGGCGTAGATATCCTTGGTCAGCTGCTGGCTCTTCTTGGCCAGGCGGTCGATCTCTTCCGAGATGTCGACGGCCGAATCGTCTTGCACGAAGCGCAACTCTTCGATCTTGGAATCGAGTTCCGCGATCGGCTGTTCAAAATTGAGGAAAGTCGTTTTAGTCATTGTACCTCCAGGTTTTACCGGCCACGGCGCCAGGGCGCGCGGCGTCATCTATGTTTATTTTACCGTACCGGCTGGTGCGCCGGGGGCTGTATCGGATGCGGCAGAGGCGGCTGCAGGGTCGAGACTGCGCCACAGATACCACGTCGCCACGGTGCGCCACGGCTCCCAATTGGCGGAAACTTCGCGCGCATCGCTGCGGGAAACAGGTTCGCCGGAGAAATAATTGACGCTGATGCCCTGGATCAAACCGGGGTCGTCGAGCGGCAAGACATTCGGCCGGAGCAGATTAAATATCAGAAACATCTCGGCTGTCCAGCGGCCGATGCCGCGGATCTGCACCAGTTCGGCGATGACGGCTTCGTCATCCATCTGGTCCCACTGGCTCGCGTGCACGCGCTTGGCCTTGAAATGGTCGGCCAGGTCGAGGATGTATTCGGTCTTGCGTTTGGACAAACCGCAGGCGGCCAGTTGCTCGGCGCCTGCCTTCAATACTTGCGAAGGCGTGCATTTCGGGCAAGCGGCCAGCAGCTTTTTCCAGGCGGCATCCGCCGCCTTTGGCGTGATCTGCTGGCCCACCAGCGAACGGGCCAGGGTGGTAAACGGGTCGCTATGGCCGACCAGGTGCAGGTCGCCAAATTGCGGGATGAGCTTTTTCATGATGCGGTCGCGCTTCATCAGCTCGATCTTCGCCTCTTCCCAGTAGTGCGGCACCTGGATCAGCTGCGCCGCCACCGGGGCTTCCCCGTTTTCCCTGGACGTCGCCATCATGCGCGGCGCCAGTTGGTCGAGCCATCAGGCTTGTCTTCAAGAATGATGCCTGCGGCCAACAGTTCGGCGCGGATCTTGTCCGATGCGGCAAAGTCGCGCGCCTTTTTGGCCGCGCTGCGCGCCGCGATGGCCGCTTCGATGCCGGCCGCCTCGTCCTGGCCGCCGGCGGCACCGACAGTTGCCTGCAGGAATTGCTGCGGCGTGCGTTCCAGCAAGCCGAACACGCCCGCCAGGCCCTTCAATTGACGCGCCAGGGCGGGCGCCTTGCTCTTGTTGACTTCCGTCGCCAGGTCGAACAGGGCCGCCACGGCCAGCGGCGTGTTGAAATCATCGTCCATGGCTTCGCGCACGCGCACGGCATGCGCTTCGCTCCAGTCGATGGCGCCCTCTTCCACCGCCACGTCGGCCAGCGCCGTGTACAGGCGCGTGAGCGACAGGCGCGCATCATCGAGGTGCACGTCCGAGTAGTTCAGGGGGCTGCGGTAGTGCGCGCGCAGGATGAAGAAGCGGATCACTTCGGCATCGAACTTTTGCAGCACTTCGCGGATGGTGAAGAAGTTGCCGAGCGACTTGGACATTTTTTCATTGTCCAGGCGCACGAAACCGTTATGTATCCAGTAATTGACGCTCGTATGGCCGAACGCGCCTTCGGATTGGGCGATCTCGTTTTCGTGGTGCGGGAATTGCAGGTCCGCGCCGCCGCCGTGGATGTCGAATTGTTCACCGAGCAAGGCGCAGGACATGGCCGAGCACTCGATATGCCAGCCAGGGCGGCCCTTGCCCCACTTCGAATCCCATTTGACTTCTTCCGGCTCGGACTCCTTCGACGACTTCCACAGCACGAAGTCGAGCGGATCGCGCTTGCCCGTGTTCACGTCGACACGCTCGCCCGCGCGCAGGTCGTCGAGCGACTTGCCCGACAGCTTGCCGTAGTGGGGGAAGTTGCGCACGGCGTAATTGACGTCGCCGTCGGCCCCCTGGTAGGCCAGGTCCTTCGCTTCCAGCTGCTCGATCAGGCGCAGCATCTGCGGCACGTATTCGGTGGCGCGCGGCGTGTGGTCGGGCGTCAGGATGCCCAGCGCGGCCGTGTCTTCATCCATGTACTGGGTGAAGCGCGTCGTCAGCTGGGAAATCGTCTCGCCGTTTTCCACTGCGCGGCGGATGATCTTGTCGTCGATGTCCGTAATGTTGCGCACATAGGTGACGTCGAAACCGGACGCTTTCAGCCAGCGGTAGATGACGTCGAAGGCCATCATCATGCGCGCATGGCCGATATGGCAATAATCGTAGATGGTCATGCCGCAGACGTACATGCGTACCTTGCCCGCTTCCATCGGGACGAATACCTGCTTCTCGCGAGCCAGGGTGTTGTAAATCTTTAGATTGCTCATCGTACTTTGCAAGTGGAGCGGCCGCCAGCCTGGCAAAACGACAGACAGGCGCGGACACCGGGGGTGCCGCGCCACTGAACTGCCGTGTGCGCCGAAAACTGTCGACCCGCTGTATTGTTGTTCTTGTTTGTTAGAATTGGGGCGTTAGCGGTCAAGTATAACATTGATAAAAACCATACTGGCCCGATATGAATCAGGTTTTTACGATGTTCAACCGAATTTTCACTTCTTTACAATTAAAGCAAGTTTAGAGAAAAATAACGATCAAGGACGCCTTCATGCAAGAAACCAAGTCGAAACGCCTGCCTTTCCTGGCCCGCTTTTTCACCCTGTTCGCCGGCCTGACCCTGGGCGGCGCCGTCGTGGCCGCCGCCCCCGCAAGCCCTGCGGCCGCCCTCGACCCCACGCCGCACGTGGCCCTGAAAACCAGCATGGGCGAAATCGTGCTGGAACTGAATCAGGAAAAAGCGGCGCAAAGCGTGGCCAATTTCTTGCAGTACGTCAAGAGCGGTTATTACAAGGGCACGGTGTTTCACCGCGTCATCGACGGCTTCATGATACAGGGCGGCGGCTTCGACAAGAACATGAAGCAGAAAGCGACCAAGGCGCCGATCAAGAATGAAGCGCAAAACGGCTTGCAGAACGTCACCTACAGCATCGCCATGGCGCGCACCGGCGATCCCCATTCGGCCACCGCGCAGTTTTTCATCAACGTCAATGACAATGGCGCGCTCGACTACCCTGGCCGCGACGGTTTCGGCTACACGGTGTTCGGCAAAGTCATCAAAGGCATGGACGTGGTCGACAAGATCAAGGCCGTGCCCGTGGCCGACAAGGGGCCGCACCAGAACGTGCCCGTCACGCCCGTGGTGATCGAATCGGCGACTTTACTCAAGTCCGCGCCCGCAAAACTGTAAAATAGCGTTTTTGCGGCGCCGGCCTGCCTGGCGCCGCTGAATCAATTATTCATCCAATTTATTAAGGATCATCATGACCTCCGTCATCATCACCACCAATCTGGGCAAGATCACCGCTGAACTGGACGCCGAGAAAGCGCCGAAAACGGTTGCCAACTTCCTCGCCTACATGAACGCCGGCCACTACAACAACACGATCTTCCACCGCGTCATCGACGGCTTCATGATCCAGGGCGGCGGTTTCGAGCCAGGCATGAAACAGAAGCCTGCCGACGCCACCGTGGAAAACGAAGCCAAGAACGGCCTGAAAAACGACAGCTACACCCTGGCCATGGCCCGCACCTCGGACCCGCACTCGGCATCGGCCCAGTTCTTCATCAACATCAAGAACAACAGCTTCCTCGACTACCCAGGCCAGGACGGCTGGGGCTACGCCGTGTTCGGTAAAGTCACCGACGGCAAGGAAGTCGTCGACGCCATCCGCGCCGTGAAAACCTCGCGCGCCGGCATGTTCGCCGACGTGCCAGTGACCGATGTCATCATCGAGAAGGTAGAAGCCGCTTAATTCGGCTAAGGCATCATGAATCACAGGCATTGCCGCGTTGGCGCCTCTCCATGTACATCACTTTTTGGGAGCGTTGAACGATGACAATGCCTGCCGCACTCTTTATTTCCGACCTGCACCTGCAGAGCTCGCACCCGCGCACCAGCGCCGCGTTTCTTTCTTTCCTGGAACACCATGCGCAATACGCGCAGGCACTGTATCTATTAGGCGACCTGTTCGAATACTGGGCCGGCGACGATGACCTGGAAGACCCGTTCAATGCGCGCATGACGGCCGCCATCCGCGCCGTCAGCGATGCCGGCGTGCACGTCTACTGGATCGCCGGCAACCGCGACTTTCTTGTCGGCTCCGGCTTTGCCGCCGCCGCCGGCGCCACCCTGCTCAGCGAACCGCACGTGGCCACCATTGCCGGCCGGCGCATCGTCTTGCTGCACGGCGACGCCGAATGCACGAACGACGTCAAGTACATGGAATTTCGCGCCATGGTGCGCCAGCCCGCCTGGCAAAAGCAGTTCCTGTCCATGCCGCTGGCGCAGCGCAAGGCCATCATCGACGGCTTGCGCCAAAGCAGCCGCGAACAGAATGGCGAGAAATCCATGGACATCATGGATGTCACGCCGGACGCCGTGGCACAAGTATTTGCCGAACACGCGAGCACCGTCATGATCCACGGCCATACGCATCGCCCTGCCCTGCATAAAGTCGACGAAACCTTGCGCTATGTCCTGCCCGACTGGGAATGCGACGTGACGCCGCCACAACAGCCGCGCGGCGGCTGGATCGCCATCGATGCGCGCGGCAACATCACGCGCCACGACCTGAACGGCGACATCATCGACTAGGCTTGCGCCGACCGTCGCACGGGCGTTTGTCCGATAGCCGCGCCCGCCTGGCCTTGCTGTAATGGCGCCATGCACACTGTTTTCATCGGCACGGCCGGCTGGAGCATCTCCAGCGCCGCCGCCAGCCGCTTTCCCCGCGATGGCAGCCACCTGCAGCGCTATGCCCAGGTGCTGGATTGCGTGGAAATCAACAGCTCGTTCTACCGCCCGCACCAGCCGTCAAGCTACGCGCGCTGGGCCGCCAGCGTGCCCGAGCATTTCCGCTTCAGCGTGAAATTGCCACGCAGCATCACACACGAACGGCGCTTGCGCGACTGTGCTGCCGAACTGCAGCGCTTTGCGGGAGAAGTCATGCAATTGGGAAATAAACTGGGCTGCGTCCTCGTGCAGCTGCCGCCCAGCCTGCGTTTCGAGGCGGATGTGGCCAGTGCATTTTTTCATGCGCTGCGCCAACGCTTCGACGGCATGCTCGCCTGCGAAGCGCGCCACCCCAGCTGGTTCAAGGCGGACGCGACCGAACTATTGACGAAGCAAGCGATCACGCGCGTGCGCGCCGATCCGCCCGCCGGCCAGCCAGGCCCGCACGTGCCGACCACCAGCGTGGCCTACCTGCGCCTGCACGGCAGTCCAAAAATATACTATTCGGACTATCCGGCCGACTACCTGGCGGCGCTGGCCGCCGACTTGCGCGCATCGGCGCAGGCGGGCAGCTGGTGCATCTTCGACAACACGGCAGCCGGCGCCGCCCTGTTCAATGCGTTGGACCTGCATGCGCGGCTGGCCTGAAAATACGTGTTGATTTTTTTAGGCTTAGTGTTATAGTTAACTACAACACCAACTCAATAAACCACGGAGCTTCGATGCCTACAGCATTTTTCACGCGCCGCACCGCCCCGCCCTTGTGGGAGCACATCCCATGAGCGCGGAATGGAACGACAATAGCCCCATCTACCGCCAGCTCAAGGCCAAAGTCGTCGGCATGATCCTCGACGGCGCGCTGCAACCCGGCGAAGCCCTGCCCTCGGTGCGCCAGGTGGCGGCCGATTATCAATTGAATCCCATCACGGTTTCGCGCGCCTACCAGGAACTGGTCGACGATGCCCTGGTGGAAAAACGGAGAGGACTCGGTATGTATGTCTTGGAAGGCGCCCGCGACAAATTGCTGGCCAGCGAACGCGAACGTTTCCTGCGCGAAGAATGGCCGGCCTTGCTGGAACACATTACCCGCCTGGGGCTTGATCTGGATCAACTGCTGCAGGCCAGCCGCCAGGCCGGCAGCGAAGGAGACGGCGCATGAACGCGTTGAACAAGGATAGCGTCATCAGCGCGCGCGGCCTGCGCAAGCAGTATGGCAAGCAGGTGGCCATCGACGGCATCAGCTTCGATATCGCGCCGGGGCGCATCGTCGGCCTGATCGGACCTAACGGCTCCGGCAAGACCACCACCCTGAAAGCCATCCTCGGCCTGACGGGCTTCGACGGCGAACTGTCGGTCTTGGGGCGCGATCCGCGCGTGCAGCGCGACGCGCTGATGGACGACGTATGCTTCATCGCCGACGTGGCCATCCTGCCGGGCTGGCTGCGCGTGGCCGACGCCATCGATTTCGTTGCCGGCGTGCATCCACGTTTCGACCGCAGCAAGGCCGAACGCTACCTGGCCCACACCAAGCTGGCGCCGAAGATGAAGGTCAAGGCCATGTCGAAGGGCATGGTGGTGCAGCTGCACCTGGCGCTGGTGATGGCCATCGACGCCAAACTGCTGGTGCTCGACGAACCGACCCTGGGCCTGGACATCCTGTACCGCAAGCAGTTCTACCAGAACCTGCTGGAAGATTATTTCGATGAAAACAAGACCATCGTCATCACCACGCACCAGATCGAGGAAGTCGAGCACATCCTCAGCGACCTGATGTTCATCCGCGACGGCCGGATCGTGCTGGCCTCGACGATGGAAGAAGTGGGCGAGCGCTATATCGAGGTGATGGTGGGCCCGCAACACGTCAATCCGGCGCGCGCCCTGCAGCCGATCAGCGAACGCAGCGTGTTCGGCAAGTCGGTGATGCTGTTCGACGGCGTCGCCCGCAGCCAGCTGGCCGCCCTGGGCGAAGTCCGCACGCCCAGCCTGGCTGACCTGTTTGTCGCGACCATGAAAGGATCGTACCAATGAGCATTTCCCCCATGAACAAGATGCAGTGGCTGATCCGGCGCGAACTGTGGGAGCACAAGGGCATGCTGCTGTGGACGCCCGCCATCATCGGCATGGTCATGACAGTGCTGGGCTCCCTGATGATGGTCGCCACCATCGCCAAGACGAAAATGCGCACGGCGATGACCGTCAACGGCAACGAAGTGTCCTGGAACGCCGTCTTCAGTACGCGCAGTTTCGGTCCGCGCCGCATGGAAATCATCGACACCGTCGCCAACAACTACCTCGTTACGGCCGCGCCGCTGTTCCTGGCGCTGGGTTTCCTCGTCTTTTTCTATTGCCTGAGCGCCCTGCATGACGACCGCCGCGACCGCAGCGTGCTGTTCTGGAAGTCGCTGCCCGTCTCGGACGCCCAGACGGTGTTGTCGAAAGTGGCCATCGCCCTGCTGGTGGCGCCGCTGATCGTGGCGGCCGCCGCCAGCCTGACTTCGCTGCTCTTGGTGCTGATCCTGAGCGGCGTGCTGGCGGCCAACGGCATCCACGTGTTTGCGGAACTGCTGGCCTCGCCTGGCCTGTACCTGGGACCGCTGGGCGTGTTCGGCTTGCTGCCCGTATATTTCCTGTGGGCATTGCCGACCGTTGGCTGGCTGCTGATGGTGTCGAGCTGGGCCAGGTCGAAAGTGTTCCTGTGGGCCGTCGGCGTGCCGCTGCTGCTGCTCGTCCTGACGGTCTGGGTGGGCAAGCTGACGCAGACGGAAAGCGACCTTGGCTGGATACAGATGAACGTGATCGGGCGCGCCCTGCTCGGCACCCTTCCCGGCGGCTGGTATCTGTTCGAGCCGGAACTGCAGCAGCAAATGCATGCCGCGAAGAACATGAACGTGTTCGCCAATTCCTGGTCCAGCCTGGCTTTGCCAGCCGTCTGGCTGGGTGCGGCGGCAGGCGCGGCGCTGATTTACGCCGCCATCCGCCTGCGCAGCTGGCGCGAAGAAGGCTGAGCGCGCCACCTGCGCCACCACAGACGCCCCGTCCATCGGGGCGTTTTTCATGGGCTCTGTCACCGGTATAGCCTGTTCAGTTCCACCGCCCCCTCGCGCACCTGCGCCCATATTAACTGTCGACACCGGCCTCCCAATAAACGCGTTGGACGACGAATCCCGGCTTTTCCGCCTGCCATGAAGGTGCGCCCGCTCGGTGCGCAGCCTGACTGCATCCGCTCCCCAGAATCATTATTGAAGGCAACACTGGGAGAGTTCCCACACTTGACGGTGACATAGCCAAAAGATCGCACCGAAAAGAGCGCCAATCTTCATGTTTTACTTAAAAAGCAATAACAAGGCTGGCCTAAAATGTTTCCACATGGTAACATTTTATGCTGTATTTTAATGCAATATTAAAAAACAGATATTTCGCCTCCCCTTTTCCCCCTTTTAATAAGAATACTATTTTGGAGTTCTATGCTTTTAAGAAATACATGGTTGACGGTAACTGTCCTGGGCGCATTGAGCGCATGCGGCGGCAGTAGTGAGAATGCTCCCGAAACACCCGTCAACGTTATTCCGACAGCTGCCTTGACACTCGGAGGTACGGTTGCCACCGGCACCGCGATAGGCGGCGCTCCGATCAGCATCAAATGCCAGAGCGGCAATGCCAGTGCGACCAGCACAGCCGATGGCGCCTACAGCGTGCTGATTCCATCGGCGGCACCGCCGTGCATGCTGCAGGTGACCAATCCGGTCGACGGCAGCAAATTGCATGGCGTCGCCACCGGCAGCGCCGCAAGCCAGGTCGCGAATATTACCCCGCTAACGGAAATGTCGACCGCGCGCGCCCTGCATCACGAGCCGGCAGTCTTTTTCGCCGGATTTGATCCCGCCATTGCGGCCAGCACATTAACAAGCGTCAATATGAAATCGGCACAAGCCGATGTCTCCGCCGTATTGAATTCCGCCGTCGATACCAGTTCGATAGGCGATTTCTCCGCCAGCCCATTCAAAGCCTCCACGCTCGCTTATCCGCATGCCGCTGACGGACATAATAAAGTTCTGGACGCATTAAATATCAAATTCAATAGTGCGCAATTAAGCCAGGTCGTTTCCGCGCTGGCCCGCACGGGCAGGACGGAAGACGTCAAGCGGCTGCTGGCCGACCTGACGGCCGCGCCCCCCGTGGCACATGCCGGCAGCGCGCAAAGTGTCATCACGGACACCCTCGTGACGCTCGACGCCAGTGCCAGCAGCGCTGCCGCTGGCCGCACCCTGCATTATGCATGGGTGTTGAGCGGAAAACCGGCCGGCAGCATGGCGACGCTGGCATTGCCTGACAGCGCCAAACCCACATTCACAGCAGATATTGCCGGCGACTATGTGCTGACGCTGGTCGTCAGTGATGGCAAGAGCAGCAGCGCGCCGGCCGCCGTCACGGTCAGCGCCAGTGCCGCCAATGCCGCGCCAGTGGCAAGCGCGGGCCTGGCCCAGAATGTTGTGGCCGGCACCGTGGTGAAGCTCGATGCCAGCGGCAGTTCCGACGCCAACAAGGACGCCCTCACCTATCGCTGGACATTGACGGCGCGGCCAGCCGGCAGCGGCGCCACGCTGAGTTCAGCCACGTCCTTGCAACCGGTGTTCACCGCCGATGTGGCGGGCATCTATGTTGCCAGCCTGACCGTCAATGACGGCAAGCTCGATAGTGCCGTTGCCACCGTCAGCATCACGGCAAGCGTATTGAACGCCGCGCCGGTAGCGCATGCCGGCTCCGCGCAAAACGTGGTGGCGGGCAGCCGGGTCACCCTGAACGGCAGCAGAAGCAGCGATGCCGACGGCGATATGCTGAGCTATGCCTGGAGCCTGACGTCCAGGCCTGCCGGCAGTACGGCAAGCCTGCAGGTACCGACATCGCGCTACCCGGCGTTCACTGCGGACGCGGCAGGAATATACATTGCATCGCTCATTGTCAGCGACGGCAAGCTCGCCAGCACACCATCGACGGTGACCATCACGGCGGCCAGGGCGAATGTGGCGCCGGTCGCCAACGCCGGCGAGGAGCAGACTGTCAGCACCAAGTCGGTGGTCAGGTTAAGCGGCGCGGCCAGCAGCGACGCCAATGGCGACCGCCTGACCTACCTGTGGGAAATTACCTCGAAGCCGCGCCTGAGCAATGCCAAACTCGATGATCCCACCTCTGTGGCGCCTTCCTTTACCGCCGATATCGGCGGCTACTACGGCATTTCGCTGGTCGTCAACGACGGTTTGCTGAGCAGTGCTGCAACGCGGGTACTTATCACATCGGTATCGACAGCCAAGCCGGTACCAGCGGGAACAGGTTTGATCGTGCACAGCCTGGATACCTCCAATGTACTCAACGAAAGCACCATGCTTGCCTCACTGACAACATCCTGCCAGCGGCGATTTCTTTCCATGGACCAACGCCCCGACGGCATGCTGATAGCTGTGGGGGCAGGCAGCCTCTTTGAACTAGACGTCATCGACTCGGTCTGCATCGAAAAGGGCCGCTTCCGCGACATGTTCACTTCTTTTGCGATCGACGCCAACAGCCAATACTGGAGCACCAGCCTGGTTCCGGAAGGATCCGGCGAGAACGCCGAATATTACCTGAGAAAGCAAGACGCCGACGGCAAGATAAGCAGCAGCGTACTGCTGTCCGGCGCGGCAACCTTGATCACCGGCATGGACTTTCATCCCAATGGTGATTTGCTCGGCATTGGATACCCCAAAGGGTACAGCCTCGACAACCACTGGGGCCTTGTCAGAATCAATACCACGACAGGTGTCACGACCTTGATTGCACGGCTCGATGTGCATCCTGACGGCGACATTGACATTGATCAGGCCGGCGTCATCCGCGGCATTGCCAATGGCGAAATGCTGTACATTTCCAGCAGTACCGGTGAACTGTTAAAGAAAGTGGCCATACCGGGTCACAACGCAAACGATAGGTATGGCACCGTGGTATTCGTGAAGTAAGTCCTGCAAGTCCTGTCCCATGACAGGTGGGCAAGGGGAACGCAGGGCTGACGCGCGCCTTGCGTTCCCCAGGCCACACCATCTTTCACCCGCCATGCACCAGCCGCGCATACAGTTCGGCTACGCGCGCCACGGAGATGCCGTCGCGCTGCTCCACCGCCAGCGGATGGTCGGTCGGCTCCAGCTCGATCGCCGGGCGCATGCCATCGTCGCGCAGGTGCACGCGGGTTTTCAAGTTCAGGGTATCGGGATACACGGGCAGCTGCGTGCTGAGCCAGCCGAAGAAGGGGCCGATGTGGGCGCGCCTGGCTTCATGGAAGCAGGCGTCCCAGGCATCGAAGCTGTCGCCGCTCAATGACACCCACACGCCCCAGCTGAACGGCTCGTCAACGCCATGCACGGGGATGTCGATGGTGGCGCGCACGAAGCAGTGGGCTTCGTCGACGATGCAGGCGTCGCTGTCGCGCTGGCAGCGCGCTTCGCGCTCGGCGGGCGCCATCTGCTCAAGCAGCCACGGCGCGTCGGCGCCGAAGCTGGGCATGCCCGTGTGGGTCTGTCCGCAACTGCGGCACAGGAAGGAAAAACTCATGCGCCGCTGCCGCTTTATTCGAATTGCTTGCGGAATGCCTCGAACTGCGCCGCCAGGCCATCGAAGTCGCTGCGCAATTGCAGCACTTCCTGTTCCAGCTGGGCCACCCTGCTGCCCTGCTGCGGCGCGCTGACGGCGCCGGCAAAACCGGCCGCCGTCTCGCTCTGCGCCAGCGCGGCCTCGCCGCCCAGCAAATGGCCGTAGCGCGGCTCCTTGGCGCCGGGCGCGACAGCCAGCTTCGCCACCAGCGGCGGGTATTTGTCGATCAGGAACTGCAGGCCCGACTCCACTTCCGCCACGGACTTGAATTCATGCACGCGGCCGCTGCGGCTGCGGATTTCGCCCGCCGTCTGCAAGCCGCGCAGCATCAATATCGTCAGGATGGCCAGTTTATCCTGCTCCAGCGACCACTTGATGCGCATGCGGTGTTCATACTTGGCGACGCGCGCGCCCGCCTGCGTAATGCCGTTGACAAACTTGCGCTGCATCAGGCGCTGCAGCACGTCGTACACGGTTTCCTCGGACAGGGCCATGACGGGGTCGCGGCTCGACAATTGATTGCAGCCGTTCGTCAAAGCGTTAAGCGACAGCGGATAGCTGTCCGGCGTCAGCGCTTCCTTTTCAGCCAGCACGGCCAGCACGCGGATCTCGAAGGGGTCGAGCAGATTCGGATTGTCATTGCTTTTTTCGCCTGCCGTCACATCAGTGTTCATGCCTGTATCCTTAATCAACCAGCTTGTTCATTTGCTCAGAATCAAATTTATCACATTCAGGCACGGCCTGGCAGCAGATGCCCGCCGCCTTCAGGGTGGCGAGGATGGTTTCGATGCGCTGTTCCTGCGCCACGGCGTGCGAGATCAGGCCCTGCAGGGCTTTCGACAGCGGGTCGTCGCCGTTGGGCGTGACGCCGTACGCGGCGAACAGATGCGCCGTGCTGCCCTCGCGCAGGGCGCTGACATCCTTTTGCACGATGTGCGCGGGATTGCCGACAGCCGTGGCGCCGGACGGCACGGGTTTCAATAGCACGGCGTTCGAGCCCACCTTGGCATACTCGCCCACGGTAAAACTGCCCAGCACCTGCGCGCCGGCGCCGACGATGACGCCCCGCTCCAGCGTGGGATGGCGCTTGGCGCCGCTGTGCAGCGAGGTACCGCCCAAAGTGACCCCCTGGTAGATGGTGCAGTCGTCGCCGACGACGGCCGTCTCGCCGATCACCACGCCGAAGCCGTGGTCGATGAAGACGCGGCGGCCGATGACGGCGCCAGGATGGATCTCGATGCCCGTGATGATGCGGGCGATATACGAAATGAAGCGCCCCACCCACTTCATGCGCCGCGTCCAGCACCAGTGCGCCCAGCCGTGCATGACGATGGCGTGCAAACCGGGATAACAGGTCAGCACCTCCCAGCCATTGCGGGCGGCCGGGTCACGTTCAATGATGCTGTTGATATCTTCGCGCAGGTGGTGGAACATAATGAAAATGGATAAGGTGGAACGCAAATGGTAGCGTATTCGGCGGCGTGCTGCCGGAGAGGCAGATAAACAAG
Source organism: Janthinobacterium sp. TND4EL3 (assembly GCF_900156175.1). GTDB lineage: Bacteria > Pseudomonadota > Gammaproteobacteria > Burkholderiales > Burkholderiaceae_D > Janthinobacterium. The sequence goes on along the minus strand of NZ_FTMV01000015.1, from coordinate 167,484 downwards.
CGCCGCCTCAAGGGCGGCGGCTGATTTTTTGGAAGCGCTACAAAACGTTCAATGCAACGCAGCCATGGCCGTTTTTTAGGCTTCCAGAGCGATGCGCTGGCGGCGGGCTTCGTACAGGCACACGCCCGATGCCACGGACACGTTCAGGCTCTCGACGGAGCCGAACATCGGGATGCTGACGAGGATGTCGCAGGTGTCGCGCGTCAAGCGGCGCATGCCTTCGCCTTCGGACCCCATGACGAGGGCCGTCGGGCCCGTGAAATCGGCTTCGTACAGGCCTTTTTCGCCGTCGTCCGAGGTGCCGATCAGCCAGATGCCGCGTTCCTTCAGTTCGCGCATGGTGCGCGCCAGGTTCGTCACCGTGATGTACGGGACGGTTTCGGCGGCGCCGCTGGCGACCTTGGCGGCCGTGGCATTCAAGCCCACGGCGCGGTCCTTCGGCACGATGACGGCATGGGCGCCGACGCCGTCGGCCACGCGCAGGCAGGCGCCCAGGTTGTGCGGGTCGGTGATGCCGTCGAGAATCAACAGCAGCGGCGGACCGTCGATGGCGTCCAGCAGCTCGTCGAGGTTGCGCGCCAGCGACAATTGCGAGGCAAACGCGATCACGCCCTGGTGGCGGCGCGTGCCGACGATTTTATCGAGACGCGACGAATCGACGGGCATGACGCGCACGTTGGCCGCCTTGGCGGCGGCGATCATGTCCTTCATGCGGCCGTCGACGCGGCTGGCATCGACGAAAATTTCTTCCACGGACGACGCTTCATGACGCAGACGCGAGGTGACGGCGTGGAAGCCGAAAATCATTTTATTCTTCATTATTTATCGTTTCTTCTTGCTTGTTTTTGATGCAGATACAGTTTTTGCTGCTCGTGGTGCCGCCGCAGCGGGTGCCGCGGCTGGTTTCTTGCTGCGCTTCGGTGCGGCGGCCTTGGGGGCTTCCTTGGCTTGCGCCTTGGCGCCGTTGGCACGGCCGCCGGAACCATTGCCGGACTTGCCGCCGTTGTTGCCGCTGGCCTTGATTTCATGGCGCTGCTCGGTCGCGGGACCGGGCTTGACCATCGATTTCTTCTCGCCCTTGCGCTTGCCGCTGCCGTTCGGCTTGGCCGGCGCTTCTTCGCCCGCCAGTTCCGCGTCGGTGACCAGACGCAGGTCGATCTTGCGCGTTTCCAGGTCGACACGCGCCACTTGCACCGTCAACCGGTCCGTCAGCTGGTAGCGCTTGCCCGTGCGTTCGCCGCGCAGCTCATGGCGCGCATCGTCGTACTGGAAGTAGTCGGTGCCCAGCTCGGTAACGTGCACCAGGCCTTCGACAAACAAGGTGTCCAATTGCACGAAGACGCCGAAGGTGGTCACGCCCGTGATGGTGCCGGTGAATTCCTCGCCCAGCTTGTCCTGCATGAAGTAGCACTTGAGCCACGCTTCCACGTCGCGCGACGCTTCGTCGGCGCGGCGTTCGTTGGCGGAGCAATGCACGCCCAGCGCGTCCCAGATGGTCAAATCCGTCTTCTTCGGCTTGCCGTCGGCCTTGTCCTTGGCCTGCTGCTTGCGCGTGGCGTTCGACACGTTGGTGTTCAGCACGACTTTATCGGACAGCTTCGGCTCGTATTTCTTGCCTTGCAGAATCGCCTTGATGGCGCGGTGCGTCAGCAGGTCGGGATAGCGGCGGATCGGGCTGGTGAAGTGGGCATACGCCTCGTAGGCCAGGCCGAAGTGGCCGATATTGTCCGGGCTGTAGACGGCTTGCTGCATCGAGCGCAGCAGCATCGTCTGCAGCAGGGCCGCGTCGGGACGCTGCTTGATCTGCTGCATCAGGGTCTGGTAATCCGATGCCGACGGCGTGTCGCCGCCCGTCAGGTTCAAGCCAACCTGTTTCAGGAAGGTACGCACTTGCGTGAGCTTTTCCTTGGTCGGGCTGGCATGGATGCGGTAGGTGCCTGGATGCTTGTTACGCAGCAACAAATCGGCCGCGCAGACGTTGGCCGCCAGCATGCACTCTTCGATGATCTTGTGCGCTTCGTTGCGCGTGCGGGGGATGATCTTTTCGATCTTGCCCGCGCTATTGCAGACGATATACGTTTCCGTCGTCTCGAAGTCGATGGCACCCCGCTCCGTGCGTGCTTTCAGCAAGGCGCGGTAGACGGCTTCCAGGTTTTGCAGGTGCGGCAGGATGTCCGCGCGGCGTGCCGCTTCGGGTCCCTTGGTGTTGCCCAGCACGGCGGCGACTTCGTCATATGTGAGGCGCGCGGCCGAGTGGATCACGGCCGGGTAGAACTGGTAGGCCTTCAGTTCGCCTTTGTCGCTGACGACGGCGTCGCAGACGAGGGTCAAACGGTCGACGGCCGGGTTCAGCGAGCACAGGCCGTTCGACAGCTTTTCCGGCAGCATCGGGATCACGCGGCGCGGGAAGTAGACGGACGTGCTGCGTTCGAGCGCGTCGATATCGAGCGCGTCGTTCGGCTTCACGTAATGGCTGACGTCGGCAATGGCGACGATCAGGCGGAAGCAGTTGGCGCGGCCGATCTTGACGGGTTCGCAATACACGGCATCGTCGAAATCGCGCGCGTCTTCGCCATCGATGGTCACCAAGGGCACGTCGCGCAGGTCGACACGGTCTTTCAGGTCGGCGGCGCGCACTTCGAACGGCAGCTTTTCAGCTTGCTTGAGGGCGGCGGCGGAAAAGATGTGCGGCACGTTGAATTTACGTACGGCAATCTCGATTTCCATGCCGGGGTCATCGAGGGCACCGAGCACTTCGACGATCTTGCCGACCGGCTGCTTGAAGCGCATCGGCTGCTCGGTCAGTTCGACGCTGACGATCTGGCCGGCCTTGGCCTTGCCCAGCGAACCGGTGACGAGGATGTCCTGGCCGATGCGCTGATCTTCCGGCGCCACGACCCAGGTGCCGTTTTCCTGGATCAAACGGCCGATGACGTGGGTATTGGCGCGCTGCGTGACTTCCACGATCGTGCCTTCCGGGCGGCCGCGGCGGTCGGTGCCGACGATGCGGGCCATGACCTTGTCGCCATGCAGTACTTTCTGCATTTCTTTCTCGGGCAGGAACAGGTCGGCGCTGGCGTCGTCGGGAATGACGAAGCCGAAGCCGTCGCGGTGGCTCATGACGCGACCGGCGACGAGCGCGCTCTGGTCGGCCAGGCTGAAAACACCGCTGGCGTCAGACTTGAGCTGGCCGTCGCGCTCCATCGCCTTCAGGCGACGGACCAGGACATCCATGGAATCGGCATGCACTTGCAGCGTTTTCCCGAGAGACTGCGGATCGAGAGGCGCGCTGACGCTGCGGAATATGCCGAGAATGTCCTCCCGGCTGGGGATGGTGTGGGTATTTTGGCTCAAAAGTATTTCTATAGTTGTTATTGACAGTGATCAAACGGAAGACAACGACCGATGACATCACCGTCAATATTGACACGGTGATGTCCGGTAGTGTACCGGAGGACGCCTTGGTTTGCCTAACGGACAGCGTGTCGGAAACAGTACAAGACGCCCGCCGATGAAAAAAAGGAGAAAAGCTGCGCAATGCATTTGACTTCGGCAAATATTGCTCTATAATTCTTGTCTCTTGCAGCGACAAACCTTCGCGGGAATGCAGTTGCAGGAAAGCGGTACAGGGTTGATGTGCAGTATGGAGCGAAAGCTCATCTGGCGCAAAACTCTTCAAGCCGCTATAATAGCAGAATTGTTGAGAAGTTATTTTCCAACAAGTAATCAAGCAGTAAAGCAACAAGCAGCATCAGTGCCCACGTGGCGGAATTGGTAGACGCGCATGGTTCAGGTCCATGTGCCTTCGGGTGTAGGGGTTCGAGTCCCTTCGTGGGCACCATTACCTAATTCGCAAAAGAGCCGCAGACTTTCACGAGTTTGCGGCTTTTTTCATTTCCGGCGCCAATCGATGCTGTCGGCATTCTTGACAGTTGCCAGCCGCGCAAGCGCCAAGTCCCTGATTTTAAAGCTGAGCACGCTTCTTGCCTGCAGGATGGCATCGCCATTTCCGGAGCGCTGCCATGAAACGCCTCGTCGCCGTCCTCGCCTTGACCCTGCCTGCCGGCACCATCGCCTCGCCCCTGTTCCATCTGCAGTACGTGCCCGGCACCTCGCTGCAGGCGCAGCAGGGATTCCAGGCGGCGGCCGCGCGCTGGTCGCGCGTGCTGAAAGACAATGTCACCATCGACCTGACGGTGGGTTTCAATTCACTGGGCGGCAACATCCTGGGGCAAACGGGTTCATCGGAAGCGTTTTACCGCTACAGCGACTTTCGCAGCGCCCTCGCCGCCGACGCCAGCTCCGCCATCGACCAGCGGGCGCTGGCGCACCTGCCCACGGGCGACAGCTTCGGCATGCTGATCAACCGCACGGCCAACAATCCCAACGGCCCCGGCAGCGCCCTGCCGTATATCGACAACAATGGCGACGCCAACAATCAATATCTGTCGCTGAGCAATGCGCAAGCCAGGGCCGTCGGCCTGGCGCCGCCGCCGCAATCACTGGACGGGTGCATCGGCAATTGCGATGGCTTCATCCAGTTCAACAGCGATTTCAACTTCGATTTCGATCCCGGCAATGGCATCGGCGCCGACAGCATCGACTTCATCGGCGTGGCCATGCATGAAATCGGCCACGCGCTGGGCTTTCTCAGCGGCGTGGACATCCTCGACTTCAACTCGCCGCCGCTGGGCGGGCCATACGACGATTCGGAATTCACCTACGTCTCGGGACTGGACCTGTTCCGCTACTCTGCCGAGAGCGCCGCGGCCGGGGTGATCGACTGGACGGCCGACAAGCGCGACAAGTATTTTTCGCTCGACGGCGGCGCCACGCGCGGCCCCCTGTTCGCCAACGGCGTCTACCACGGCGACGGCGACCAGGCCAGCCACTGGCGCGACAACCTGCACCTGGGCATCATGGACCCGACGGTGGCGTATGGCGAATTGCTGCGGCTGCGCTGGAACGACCTGATCGCCCTGGACGCCATCGGCTGGGATATCGCCCCGAACGCCATCCCGGCGCCAGGCACCGTCCCGCTGCTATGTCTGGCGCTGATGCTGCTGGCAGTGCAGCAACGACGCCAAATACGCTGAAAAAACAGGCAGTTTTCATAGGGAAAAGCCATTTTCGGAAGAAAAAACATGTTTCTTGAAGAAAAGTGCAAAATGTTGATTGACCGAATGCGCGCCAGCCCTTATGATTTTGTCCTCGCTGCAGAACATGCAGCGACAAGCAGCAAGCAGTAACAATGCCCACGTGGCGGAATTGGTAGACGCGCATGGTTCAGGTCCATGTGCCTTCGGGTGTAGGGGTTCGAGTCCCTTCGTGGGCACCACCAGCAGCGAGTTGTTCATCGTTGTGGTCCGCAGTAAAAAGTAGTAAGGTAGCAAAGTAGTCAGCAGCACAATGCCCACGTGGCGGAATTGGTAGACGCGCATGGTTCAGGTCCATGTGCCTTCGGGTGTAGGGGTTCGAGTCCCTTCGTGGGCACCACCAGCAGCGAGTTGTTCATCGTTGTGGTCCGCAGTAAAAAGTAGTAAGGTAGCAAAGTAGTCAGCAGCACAATGCCCACGTGGCGGAATTGGTAGACGCGCATGGTTCAGGTCCATGTGCCTTCGGGTGTAGGGGTTCGAGTCCCTTCGTGGGCACCACCAGCAACGGGTTGTTTTCGTTGTAATCCGCAGTAAAGCAGTACAGTAGTGAGATATAGAAGTAGCAGCATCAGTGCCCACGTGGCGGAATTGGTAGACGCGCATGGTTCAGGTCCATGTGCCTTCGGGTGTAGGGGTTCGAGTCCCTTCGTGGGCACCATTACCTAATTCGCAAAAAAGCCGCAAACTTTCACGAGTTTGCGGCTTTTTTCATTTCCGGATGCAAACATTGAAAATGCCGCGTGGCGTCCGCCTGCGGCATCCCCTTCCCTTACTTGGCCAGCGCCGCTTTCACGGCCTCGGCCAGGGTCGTCGTCGGACGGCCAATCAGCGCGCTCAATTGCTTGCCATGGTCTTCCAGCCCGCCCTTGGCCGCGCCCGCATCGGAATCGGCCAGCAAGTCGGCAAAGCCTTCCGGCACGCCCACGCTCACCAGCGCCGCCTTGAAGTCCGCCTGCGGCAGATCCTTGTAGACGATCGCCTTGCCCGACTGGCGCGCCACTTCGGCCGCATATTCCGTCAGGGTAAAGCCGTGGTCGCCGGCCAGTTCATAGATGGCTTGCGGCTGGGCCGCCGTCAGCACGGCAGCGGCGGCGGCCGCGTAGTCGGCGCGCGCGGCCGACGAGAAGCGGCCGTTTTGCGCCGCGCCCAGCACCACGCCGTGCTCGAGCACGGGCGCCAGGTGCTCCGTATGGTTTTCCAGGTACCAGCCGTTGCGCAGGAAACTGTAGGGCAGGCCCGCGGCGCGGATGGCCGCTTCCGTGACCACATGCTCGGCGGCCAGGCCCAGCGGCGAGGTATCGGCACGCAAGACACTGGTATAGGCCAGCAGGGACACGCCGGCGCGCTTGGCCGCGTCGATGACATTCTGGTGCTGCTGCGCGCGCTGGCCCACTTCGCTCGACGAGATCAGCAGGATCTTCGTCGCGCCCTTGAAGGCACTGTCGAGGCTGGCGCCATCGTTGTAATCGGCCTGGCGCACTTGCACGCCCTTGGCGGCCAGGTCGGCGGCCTTGGCGGGAGTGCGCACGGCGGCGATGAGGTTGGCTGCGGGAACGGATTTGAGCAGATTGGCGATGACGTGCTGGCCCAGATTACCTGTGGCGCCGGTGATGACGATCATGATTTCTCCTTGGAGGGTGGCTGGTAAAATCCTATAATAGGACTATTACTTACTTATTGTAAGTACGTACCTTTTGGTAAGTATGAAATTTCCTGTCGTTACATAACTAGCCGCGCCTGACGGCGTCAACCAGAAGGACACCCTATCATGGATACCGACACTCCCGGCGCCAGCCTGCGCGCCGCCCTCGCCCGCCAGAACCAGGGGGCCCACCTGCTGGCCGCAGCCTGCCCGTCGCGCGCCGTGCTCAGCCATCTCACGAGCCGCTGGGCCGTACTGGTGCTGGTATTGCTGTTGAGCGGCACGCGGCGCTTCAGCGAACTGCGCCGCGAAGTGGGCGGCGTCAGCGAAAAGATGCTGGCGCAAACGCTGGAAGCGCTGGCAGGCGACGGCTTCGTGCTGCGCCAGGCCTACCTCGTGATCCCGCCCAAGGTGGAATACAGCCTGACGCCGCTGGGGCGCGAGGCGGCCGAGCGGCTGGCCGTGCTGGTCGACTGGATCGAAGACAATTATCCGCGCATCGAACAGGCGCGCGCCACCCTGGCGGCAGCGCCGCAGGCGCGCGATGCGGCCTGAACGGACAGCGCTGCGGATTGCTTTTAGTAATCACTAATTATCGTTTACTCCTTCTTGCCTTGATGTAATACTAGCCTGACGCTACGCGCAAGGGACGCGCCACCATGAATCAGTTGATATCTTCCATCGCCGACCGGGCCAAAGTGCTGCTGGTCAGCAATTCGCCCAACGAGGTGCGCGAACTGCTGTATGTGCTGGACCGGCATAACCTGGGCACGGGGCTGGCCGGCGATATCGACGAGGGCGTGGAGCTGGCGGCAGGCGGCACGGACCTGATCCTGCTCGACGCGGCCCTGGCGGGCACGAATATCGGCGCCACCTGCATGCGCCTGCGCAATGCGGGCGGCCGCCACAGCGTGCCCCTGCTGCTGATGTCGGCCACTCCCAGCGCCGAGGAACAGGGCCGCAGCGTGGGCGCCGGCGCTTCCGACTACATCAAGATGCCCTTCAATGCGCGCGATGTGGCGGAAAAAATCCTCATGGAACTGGCGCTGCACAAGGCCGTGGCGCCCGCGCCGCACGGCGCCACGCCGCCGCGGCCCCTGCATCCGCAGACGCTGGAAGTCAATTACCACTCTATCCTGGCCGGCTCGCCCGACGCCGTGCTGCTGTTCGACATCGACAACAGCCTGCTGATCGACGCCAACCACCTGGCCGAGGAACTGTTCGGCATGCCCCTGACCGAGCTGCTGCAAGGGGGCATGGAGCCGCTCTTCCCGCAACAGCAGAACGATGGCCTGTCTTCGCCGCAATTGCTGGAAGACAAGATCCGCGATACCCTGCAAGGCAAGATCGTCGTCTTCCGCGCCACCTGCCGCCACCGCGACGACCATCCCATCGAATGCGAAATCCGCCTGATGCGCTTGTCCGTGCCGGGGCGCCAGCTGGTGCACGCGCGCATCATCGACTTGACCGAACGCAACCTCGCCGAAGCCATGCGCTCGGGCCAGAGCGCCCTGCTGGAAATGGTCGCCAAGGGCGCGCCGCTGACCCCCACCCTGAACCAGCTGCTGCTGCTGATCGAGGGCCAGTCGCGCGGCGTGTACTGTTCCATCATGCTGCTCGACGATGACGGGTGCCACATGCACAGTGCGGCCGGCCCCAGCCTGCCGTCCGAATACATGGCCCTGCTCGAAGGCGTGGAAATCGGTCCCGGCGTGGGCTCCTGCGGCACGGCCATGTTCCGCCGCGAGCAGGTGGTCGTCAGCGACATCATGCAAGACCCGCTGTGGGCGCCCTACCGCGAGCTGGCCGCGCCGTTCGGCCTGCGCGCCTGCTGGTCGCGCCCCATCTTCGGCCAGGAGGGCAATGTGCTCGGCTCGTTCGCCATGTACTACCGCGAAGTGCGCAGCCCCGACGCGCACGAGCAGGGCCTGATCGATACGGCCACCGACCTGGCCGGCATCGCGATTGGCCGCATGCGCCATGAACGCGAACTGCAGCGCCACCGCGCCCACCTGGAAGAACTGGTGGCCGAACGCACTGCCGCCTTGACGCAGGCCAAGGAACAGTCGGAACAGGTCAACCGCGAGCTGGCCGCCGCGCTGGAAAATCTGTCCATCACGCAGGAAGAACTGGTGCGGCGCGACAAGCTGGCCGCGCTGGGCGCGCTGGTGGCCGGCATCGCGCATGAACTCAATACGCCGATCGGCAACGGCCTCGTGGTGGCCACCACCATGGCCGAGCGCACGCGCGAACTGCAGGCCTCCTTCCTCGACGGCCTGCGCCGCTCCGAACTGGGCGCCTACCTGGCCCAGGCCAGCGAAGCCGACGCCATCATGCTGCGCAACCTGCAGCGCGCCGCCGACCTCGTCTCGAGCTTCAAGCAGATCGCCGTCGACCGCGCCAGTTCGCAGCGCCGCCATTTCCTGCTGCGCCAGTTCGTCGCCGAGCTGATGCTGCCCCTGTCCACGCCGCTGAAGGCCGCGAGCCTGACGCTGACGCAGGACGTGCCCGAGGACCTGGCCATGGACAGCTATCCCGGTCCGCTGGGCCAGGTGCTGGGCAACCTGCTGGAAAACTGCCTGCGCCATGCCTTCGACGGCCGCAGCGGCGGCAGCATCGCCGTCAGCGCGCGCGCCAGCGACGATGGGCAGGGCATCGTGCTGTCCGTGGCCGATACGGGCGTGGGCATCTCGACCGACGACCTCACGCATGTCTTCGATCCCTTCTTCACCACCAAGCTCGGCTCGGGCGGCTCGGGCCTGGGCCTGCACGTGGCGCACAACATCGTCACGGGCGTGCTGGGCGGCCATATCGACGCCAGCAGCAGCCCCGCCGGCACCACCTTCACCCTGCTGCTGCCGGCCGTCGCGCCCCAATCGCCCGCCGCCTGAGCGCCGCTGGCGCTACAATGCAGCCACCGCTTTCCGATGGAGTCTTGCCATGAAATACATTCTCGCCACGGCCCTGCTGGCCATTTGCGCCGGCGCCTGGGCCGGGCCGGCCCCCTGGTACCAATGGCGCAGCAAGATCGACGGCACCCTGTCCTGCGCCCAGACCACCCTGGGATTTGGCTGGGAACGGGCCTCGGGACCGTACAAAGATAGCCGTTGCGAAAAACCGGCGCTTGTTAAATAATGGGGCCATGACCACACGGGGCACCGGCTTGAGATCAAGCGATGGCATTGCGGCGTCGAAAGAGTATGGAACGATAAGAACGTATCTATTCAAACCGAGGAGACCACATGTTTACAAATCCCGAACAATTCGCATCGGCCACCAAGGCCCTGTTTGAATTCCAGCTGATGACCTTCAACACCCTCACATCCAAGGCCGTGCAAGGCGTGGAACAGGTGCTGGCATTGAACATGGCCACCGCCAAGTCCGGCATCGAGGATGGCCTTGCCGCCGGCAAGGAAATCAGCCAGACCAGGGACCCGAAGGCCGCCATGGCCGCCGCCGCTGCCCAGCTGCAACCGGGCGTGGCCGGTGCCAAAGCGTATAAACAGCAACTCGACGACATCATCAAGGAAATCCACACGGAATTCACCACGGCCGCCGAAGCCCACGTGGCCGAAGCGAAAAGCAATCTGAGCGCCCTGATCTACGACGTCACGAAAAACGTGCCGCCAGGCTCGGAAAACGCTGTCGCCATCGTCAAGGCCGCCATCGACAACGCCTTCCTCGGCTACGAGCAGGTGACCAAGGCCACCAAGCAAGCCGTGAAGACCGTGGAAGAGCAGATCGCCAAGGCCAGCGCGCAAGTGGCGCAAGCCTCGGAAAAGGCCACGGCCGGCGCGCAGGCTGCCGCTGAAAAGGCGGCGCCAGCGGCCAAGCCGAAGGCTGCCAAGAAATAAGTTAGCAAGAAGCAACTTCGCAACTATCGGAGCCTGAGTTTCAGGTTCCGATAGGCATGACCCTGTACACGCAGCGCCGCCCTCCCTCCAGCAGATACTCGCTGCGTTCCACCGTACAATCGTCCCCCAATACCCGCTGAAAAATGGCCAGCTCCGAGCGGCAGAAATTCTGGCACGCCGTGGCGGCCGCGCAGATGGGGCAATGGTTTTCCACCAGCAAGACACTGCCATCGTCCTGCGGTTCCGCGTGGGCCATGTAGCCTTCGCCATCGCGCACGCGGGCCAGGCTATCCACCCTTTGCGCCAGCGCAAGCCCAGGGTTGACCAGCTTGCCGTAGGCCGCTTCGCTGCTGCGTTCGCGCGCGCCGATCAATTGATCCAGGCCCGCGTCGCCGAACAGGGTTTTGACTTGCGCGATCAATTCCAGCGTCAAGTCGGCATGGCGGTCGGGAAAGCGCGCATGGCCCTCCCGCGTCAGCTGCCAGCGCCGCGACGGACGCCCCACCTTGTCGGCCACGTCCTCGAAGGCCACCAGGCCCTTGTCCAGCGCCGCTTCCAGCTGGCGCCGCGCGCCCATGGAGGTGATGTCGAGCAAGGCCGCCAGTTGCTGCGCCGTCTGCGGCCCGCGCATCTTCAGCAGGAACAGGGTCTGTTCCGACGTGTTCAGGCTGCCGCTCACGCCACGGCTTTCGCGTCAACCTCGCCGGCCAGCTGGCGGCGCCAGGCCGCCATGCGCCACGCGGCCCAGGCGGCGGACAAAGCGCCCGCGACGAGGATCAGCCGCGTGTCGATCAGGGTCAGCACGGAGCCGCTCAAGGCCACGACGATGTTGGCGATGCAAAAGGTGGTGGCCAGCAAGCCCATCACGGCACCCTGGCCGTGCGCGCTGAAGCGTTCAGCGCACCAGCCCTGGATCACCGTGTTGTACAGCGCGTTCGGAATGCCGAACAGCACGATGGCGGCAATCCCCACCCAGATGTTGCCCAATGCCAAAATCCCGACGGCCAGCGCCACGCCGCACGCATACCAGCTGGCCCGCAGCAAGGGCGCGTGGCGGCTGGGGCCGCCCGCCAGCAAGGACGTGACCGTCATCGTGCCGCACAGGCCCACATTCACCCAGGCAATTTCCTGCGCATGGTAATTGGCCGTCTCGACCAGCCACAGCGGATAAAACTCATAGAAGCTGGCCACGCCGCAGGTGAGCGCCAGCTGCACGATGAACAGGGTGCGCAGCTCCTCGTGGCGCAGCAGGTTCAGCGAATGGCGGTCGCGCGCCACCTGCCACCACGACGTCGTCAATAGCGAGGGCGTTTCGCGCGGCAAGCCGACGGCCACCAGCACGGCGACGAGCATCAGCGCGGCGGCGGCGATCCAGAACGGCACCGTCACGCCCCAATGCAGGGTCGCCCCCGCCAAAATCGGCCCCACCAGCCAGCCCAGGTAAAACGCGCCATTCAGCCAGGACATGGCGCGCAGGCGCAGCGGGCCCGTCAGCTGGTCGGCCAGCATGGCGCGCGCCACGGCGCCATTTCCTTCCAGCAGGCCGGTGATGAAACGGGCCACGATGAACAGCGGATACGACTGGATTACCAGCGCCCAGGCCGTAATCGCATGGCCGATGGCGGCCCCCACGGCCGTGCGCATCAGCAAGGGACGGCGGCCATAGCGGTCGGACAAGGGCCCCAGCAGGGCGGAGCCGATCTGCAAGCCCAGCGGGTTGATGGTCAGGGCCAGGCCGAACAGCAATTTCGACGGCAAGCCGAGGAAATTGTTGAAGGCGTTCGGTGCTTCGGCGGCGAACAGCGGCGGCAAAATCGGGTACGGCAGCGAGGCGCCGATGGTCGACAGCAGCGCCAGCAGGCAGGCGGCGGAAATCAGGATGATGTTTTTCATGCGGGCTCGATCAATGGTGTCTGGCAAGACTACGTGGCCATGCCATATAAGTAAACTGAAATGTTTATTAATTGCCGCTAGCATTGCTGCCGTGCGCGCCATTGCCTCGGCTATCATGCCCGCATGAATCACGTTGAACAGGACACCCATGACACTGTCAGAAATTGAACGGCAACACGGTTTCGCCTACCCCTCGCTGTACCGGCAACTGGAGCGCGACGGCATGCTGGACGTGGGCGAATATGGCCCCGACTGGTACAAGCTGGTCTATCCCACGTTGAAGGACAAGCCCACCCTGCTGCTGCATGCCGATGATTTCGAACTGCTCAATCTCAAGGCCGTGGCCGAAGAGGCGGACACCTTGCGCGACGCGGAGGATTACCGGCAGGTCGACCCCGCCTTGCGCTTCATCCCGTTCGCGCAAACGGGCGCGGGCGACCACTACTGCTTTTTCGCGTCAGGCGAACAGGACGGCGAACTGCCCATCGTGCTGCTGTGGCACGACCAGAATGAAGCCCAATATGTTGCCCGGAATCTGCAGGACTTCCTGTTTCACATGTTATTAAACAGCATGGCGGACCAGGATACCTACAACGAGGTCAGCGACGAGGAATTCAGGGAGCAGCTGGAAAACACCCTGGGCACGCATGCGCGCTACCTGCCGCCGGAACAGGCGCAGATACTGCACGCGCTGCTGGCCAGGGACATCGTCGATTACGAGGTGGCGCTGCCGAAAGGACGCAGGCAAGCGCACCGGGGCTTGCTGACCGATATAGAACTGGCCAGCCTGCGCAGCGAATGCATTCCCTACGAAAAGTTCGACAGCGGTTTTGCCTACGGCACGGCTGGCTGAGCATAAAATCGCTGTGCAAGCGGCGGATGAAGGTTTAAACTGTATATAAACACAGTAAAAACCATCACCTTGCAACTTGCCCTATTGCCATCCCCATGCTGAGAGTCCTGGAAAATCCCCTGTACTATCTGGATAATTTCCAGGATGTGCTGAGCTGGATCAGCGCGCGTTACGCCGATCTGCTGAGCGCTGAAGAGACGCGCTTCATCGCCGCATTCGGCCAGCTGCCGCAGCCGTCGCGCGCCCTGTTCGTGCGCCTCGTCATGCGCAAGGGCTGCCTGTTTCGCGCCAGCAAACTCAATTACCCGGAAATCGGCGACACGCGCGCGGCCGCCCTGCCCTTGCTGGCCACGGGCTGGGTGGAAGCCGATCCTGTCATTGCGCTCGATGAACTGTTCGAGCAACTGCTGAAAGGGGAAATCGCCCAGGCGTTCGGCCTCGCCCCGCCCCTGAAGGCGGCGCGCAAGGCGGAGCAGCTCGATGCCTTGCGCGAGCAGCACGGGGAAAATAAACCGTTTTCCGCCTGGCATCCGGCTTCCGGCGACGTGCTGTACCGCATCGGCCTGCAAGCGCTGTGCGACCGCTTGCGCCTGATTTACTTTGGCAACTATCATCAGGACTGGTCGGAATTCGTGCTGTCCGACTTGGGCGTGTACCAATATGAAAAAGTGGAATTCTCGCCCGAATCACGCGGTTTTCGCACGCGCCAGGATATCGAGCACTACGAAGTGCTGCACCAGTGCCGCGAACGCTACAACGACAGCGCCCCGGCGGACGAAGTGCTGCAGGAACTGGCCGCGCTGCCATTACCCCAAGACAATACCTGGCTGGCCAGCCGGCGCGACAAGCTGCGCTTCCAGATCGCCCAGCACCTGGAAAAATGCCAGGACTGGCCCGCCGCCTACCGCGCCTACGCCGATTGCCGCTATCCGGGCGCGCGGGGCCGCGCCATCCGCGTGCTGGAAAAAGATGAACAGCCGCAAGCGGCCTACGAGCGCCTGCTGATCGCCCTGGCCGCGCCGGAAAGCGAGGCGGAGCAACAATTGCTGCTGCGCATGGCGCCGCGCTTGCGGCGCAAGCTGGGCCATGGAAAACAGGCGGCAGGCGCAGCCGCCAGCGTCGAGCGCATCGACCTGCTGCTGCCGCATCCGGGCGCGGCGTGCTACGTGGAAGGCGTGGTGCAGCAACACCTGATGCAGGACGACTCTCCCGTGTACTACGTGGAAAACACACTGATCAACTCGCTGTTCGGCCTGCTGTGCTGGCCCGCCATCTTCAAGGCGATACCGGGCGCCTTCTTCCACCCGTTCCACCGTGGCCCGGCCGACTTGCACAGCGCCGATTTCTGCCAGCGCCGCAGCAGCGACTTCGCCGCCTGCCTGGCGCAGTTGGACGACGGCAGCTACCACGCCGCCATCCGCGCCACCTTTGCCGCCAAGCACGGCATCGTCTCGCCCTTCGTCAGCTGGGAGGCGCTGGGCGACGGCTTGCTGGACCTGGCGCTGGCCTGCATCCCGGCCGACCACCTGAAAAAGGCATTCGAGCGCATCTTGCTCGATATCAAAAGCAACCGCAGCGGCTTGCCCGACCTGATCCAGTTCTGGCCCGGAGAACGGCGCTACCGCATGATCGAAGTCAAGGGCCCGGGCGACCGCCTGCAGGACAACCAGCTGCGCTGGATCGCCTATTGCGCCGAACACGCCATGCCCGTCAGCGTATGCTACCTGCAATGGCAGGCGGCAGCATGAGCGGCCGTACCTACACCATCGCCGTGCGCGCCCTGTGCGAATTCACGGCCAAGGTGGGCGACCTGGACCTGCGCTTTACCCCCTCGCCCACGGCGCAGGAAGGCATGGCCGGCCACGCCACCGTCACGGGCCGGCGCGACGACGATTACCAGCGCGAAATCAGCCTGTGCGGCGACTTCGGCCCCCTGCACGTGCGGGGCCGCGCCGATGGCTACGACCCGGCGCGCCGCCAGCTCGAAGAAATCAAGACCTACCGCGGCGAACTCGACACGATGCCCGCCAACCACCGCCAGCTGCACTGGGCGCAGGCGCGCATCTACGGCCATTTGCTGTGCCAGCAGCTGAACCTGCCCATGCTGCGCGTGGCGCTCGTGTATTTCGACATCGTGAGCCAGAAGGAAACGGTCATGCACGAGGAATGCACGGCCGAGGCGCTGCGCCTGTTCTTCGAGCAGCATTGCGCGCTGTTCCTCGACTGGGCCGAGCAGGAAATGGCGCACCGGGCCAGCCGCGACGCGCAGCTCACGGCCATGGCCTTTCCCCACGCCAACTTCCGCCCGGGACAGCGCCAGCTGGCCGAGGCCATGTACAAGGCCAGCAGCCGTGGCTGCGGCTTGCTGGCGCAGGCGCCGACCGGCATCGGCAAGACGGTGGGCAGCCTGTTTCCCATGTTGAAAGCGACGGCCGCGCATGGCCTCGACAAACTGTTTTTCCTCGCCGCCAAGGTGCCTGGCCGCCAGATGGCGCTCGACGCCTGCGCCATCCTCAAGGAGAGCGCCCCCCTGCTACCCCTGCGCGTGCTGGAACTGAGCGCGAAAAACAGCGCCTGCGAGCATCCCGACAAAGCGTGCCATGGCGAATCGTGTCCGCTGGCCAAGGGTTTTTACGATCGTTTGCCGCTGGCGCGCGAGGTGGCGCTGGCCAGTGGTTTGATATTGGACAAGGAAGCCGTGCGCGCCATCGCCTTGCAGCAGGGTATCTGCCCCTACTACCTGGGCATGGAACTGGCGCGCTGGAGCGACGTCGTCATCGGCGACTACAATTATTATTTCGACCTCAGCGCCATGTTGTACGGCATGACCCTGGCCCACGACTGGAAAGTCAATGTGCTGGTCGACGAAGCGCACAATATGGTGTCGCGCGCGCGCAGCATGTATTCGGCCGAACTGGCGCATACCGACCTGAAAATGCTGCGCAAGTTCGCGCCCGAGGGCTTGAAAAAGCCGCTGGACCGCCTCTCGCGCCAGTGGTCGGCCCTATTGAAGGAGCAGGATGGCGACTACCACGTGCATGCGGCCCTGCCCGACAAATTCTTTGGCGCCCTGCAAGGCGTGGCCACGGCCATCGGCGACTACATGGCCGAGCATGCGGCCGCGCTGGACGAGGATTTGCAGCGCTTTTATTTCGACGTGCTGCTGATCAACCGCCTGGCGGAAAGTTTCGGCGAGCACTCGCTGTTCGACGTCAGCAAAACGGACACGGGTTCCACCGTCTGCATCCGCAACATCGTGCCGGCCCCCTTTTTGAAAGAGCGCTTCGCGGCCAGCCACAGCACGGCCCTGTTTTCCGCCACCCTGAGCCCGTGGAATTACTACAGCGATACCTTGGGCATGCCGGCCGACACGGCCTGGGTCGACGTGGAATCGCCATTCCAGGCGGAACAGCTGTCCGTGCGCGTGGCCGATACCATTTCCACGCGCTACCAGCACCGCGCTGCGTCGCTGCTGCCCATCGCGCAATTGATGGCGAAGCAATACGCGGAAACGCCGGGCAACTACCTGGCCTTCTTCAGCAGCTTCGATTACATGGAAAAGACGGCCACCCTGTTCGCCCAGCACTACCCGGACGTGCCCATCTGGCAGCAGCCGCGCCGCATGGATGATGGTGCCCGCGCGCAATTTCTGGGCCGCTTCGGCCTGGAAACACGCGGCATCGGCTTTGCCGTGCTCGGCGGCGCGTTCGGCGAAGGCATCGACTTGCCCGGCGCCCGGCTGATCGGCGCCTTTATCGCCACCCTGGGTTTGCCGCAGATCAATCCCGTCAACGAGCAGATCCGCCAGCGCATGGGCGACATCTTCGGCGCCGGCTACGACTACACGTATTTGTATCCGGGCATGCAGAAGGTGGTGCAGGCCGCCGGCCGCGTGATCCGCACCACGTCCGACAAGGGCGTCGTGTACCTGATCGACGACCGTTTCTCGCGCCCGGAAATCCGCCAGCTCTTGCCCACGTGGTGGGATGTGCAGTTGGCTGGCGGATAGCACGCGGTTAATCTCTTCAGGTGTTGCCAGCCCGCTTGCGCGGCACACTGGCCTTCCGTTTTCCTGGGGGCGTCGCAGACGCAGCAAGCGCACTGTCATGGACATCGGCATCAACTTCCTGGCTACGCAGAAAATTGTGCAGTTCGATACGAACGCCGTTTTGCGCGACGACCGACAATTCCAATGTCATGCCCAGCGATTGCAGAAAGCGGCGCAAGGTCGAGACATAGGTATCGGTACGCTTTTCCAGCTGGGAAACGGCATGCTGTTGAATCCCGAGTTCCCTGGCAACCTCCGCCTGGGTCTTGCCCACGGCCTTGCGGAAATCCGTCAGCGTGGCGGCATGCGCTATCATTTCCTGCATTTTTTCCTGGGACAGAGCCGCAATTTTTGCCTGACGCTCGGCCGGCAAACTGTGGATCACGTCGTTCAGATTTCTTCCCATGGCAAGCTCCTGTTCCTAAAGTCATCTCCTGCCTTTGCCCTGCCTTGCTTTCGCCGTGGTCAGGTTTTTGAGGTGTTGCTCGTAGCGCGCATTTGCCTTGAACAACAAATCCCTGTAAAACCTGTCCTCGTCGACACCCTGCTTGGCTGCCGCAACCAGAATCACCGCCTCTCGCCGGGTATCGAAAGCAAAGACCGCACGCCACACCTCTGCCCCGTTATTGCCCTTGAAACGCAGCTCTTTCATGTTCGGGTGTTTAGGATTCTTCAACGTCCCGACATGAGGACGCCCGGCAGCCGGACCCAGCTTCGACAGCGCATCGGCACTCGCCAGCAATTCATCCTGGACATCTATCGGCAGAGCATCGAATTCCGCATCGAAGTCATCGTGAAACGTGACCGGCCAAATCTTCGGTGCATTCAATTATCATCTCCTGATGATATCACGCATAGATGATTATGCATCTACGCCACAGAAAATGCTAGCCCACCAATAATCTGAGTTTCTGGTAGCCCGCCTTGCTCACCGGTATCCTCGTCTCGTCGCGCAAGATGGCCACGTGGCTGTCCTTGGTGGCCGCCTCGATGCGGCGGATACCGTCGATATTGAGCAGGTAGGAGCGGTGCACGCGCAGGAACTTGGCGGGGTCGAGCTGGGTTTCCAGCTCCGCCAAGGTCTGGCTTTTCAGGTAGGACTTGCCCTCGGAACGGATGCTGATGTAATCGTCCTGCGCCTCGATGTAATCGATCCGGGCGCTGGCGATCACGTGGACCTTGGCGCCGTCGCGGATCAGCACGCGGTCCAGGGGCGCGGCGCGCGTGGCCGCCTCGCGCGCCAGCGCTTGCACAGTGTCGGGCGTGCTGCGGTGGGCGCGCGCATGGGCCAGCGCCTGCTCGAAGCGCTGTTCGCTGAAC
Source organism: Janthinobacterium sp. TND4EL3 (assembly GCF_900156175.1). Classification (GTDB taxonomy): domain Bacteria; phylum Pseudomonadota; class Gammaproteobacteria; order Burkholderiales; family Burkholderiaceae_D; genus Janthinobacterium. Next base: position 148,718 of record NZ_FTMV01000015.1, on the reverse strand, counting down.
GGCTTGAGCAGATAATCGAGGGCATGGCATTCGAACGCTTTCAAGGCGTACTGGTCATAGGCCGTGACAAAGATCAACCTTGTCTTCGCGCCGATCAGCTCGGCCACTTCGAAGCCGTCCAGGCGCGGCATCTGGATGTCGAGGAACACCAGTTCCGGTTCCAGTTCCGCGATGGCCTTGACGGCGTCGAAGCCGTTGGCGCACTCGGCCACGATGTCGATATCGTCGTGGCGCGCCAGGTATTCGCGCAGCACGCTGCGCGCCAGCAATTCATCGTCGACGATGGCCACCCGCATTCTTGCCTGCATCATGCTTCCTCCGTGTCGCCGGTCTGCGCCGGCATGGAAATCATCACTTCGAACTGGCCGTCGCGCCGGCCCCAGTGCACGCTGGCCTCGTGGCCATAGGCGCCGGCCAGGCGCTGGCGCACGTTCTCCAGCCCCACGCCCGTGCCACGCGATGCCGTTTGATCCGCATCAACGGTGTTGCGCACGGCGATCTGCAGCAAGCTGCCCGCGCGCCGGGCCTTGATCTCGATCAGCCCGCCGTCCGTCAAATTGCAAATGCCGTGCTTGACGGCGTTTTCCACCAGCGGCTGTATCAGCATGGGCGGCAGCAAACAGGTCAGCGCGCTGGCGTCGATGCTTTCCGCCACTTGCAGGCGCGCGCCGAAACGCACTTGTTCGATAGCAAGAAAGTGGCGGATCAGCACCAGTTCCTGCTCCACGCTAATGTGCTTGTGCGCTTCCAGGCTCAGGCTCTGGCGAAAGAAACTGGCCAGTTGCACCGTCATCTGGCGCGCGCCCGCCGCATCGATAGACGTCAGGGCGCTGATGGAGTTCAGGCTGTTGAACAGGAAATGCGGGTCGATCTGCGTGCGCAGCATGCGCAATTGCGCGTCCTGCGCCGTCAGCTGCGCTTCCAGGCCCCGCTGCTCGGCCATCCTGGCGCGCACGAATTCGAGCAGCAGATAATGGACGGCGGCAGCCAGGCAATACAGCAGCGCGCCCAGGCCGAAGAACAGGGCCAGCAGCGATTGCGTCAGGTTCACGCCCAGCCAGCGCACTTCCGGCAACAGGCTGACGCTGTTCAGAAATTGCAGCAGGGTCGCCCACAGCAAGCCCGCGAACAGGGCCGCCACGCCCACCACGCCGGCGATGGCCAGCGGATGGCGGGCGTGCAAGGGGTAGGCGCGGCACAGGTAAAACGCGGAAAAACCCGAGCCGATCGCATACACGAGCGTGGCGGGCACCACCAGCAGGACGGCATTGAGCCAGGGCGCGTGCGCCACCCTGGCCAGGATGAAGGCCAGGGCCAGGCCCAGCGCGATGCAGACCAGGAACACCACCACGGCGCCGCGCCGCTTCGACAAGGGTCCCGACATGCGCGCCTAGTTGCGGATTTCCAGGCCGCCCATGATGGCGTAGCCCGTCACGTACAAGCGCTTGTCCTGGTTCGGCGGCACGATGGTCTTTTCCTCGAAACCGCCAAGTATCGGCGTGCCCTGCAGCACGACGCTCCAGTCGGGCGGAATCTTGATGGTGACGCCGCCGCACAGGGCAAATATGTTGAGCACGGCTTCGCCTTCGATCGACGCCTGGCGCAAGTCGATTTCGCAGCCGGCCATGATGACGTTGATGTCGCCGCCCCTGAAGCGCTGCGACGACACGCGCCGCACGTAGCCGCCGAGAATGGCCGTCACTTCGATGATGCTGTCATCGTCCGCCTGGGCGCTGGCGCCGGGCGCTGCAGTAGCATCGGCGCGTTCCTTGTCGAGCGATACGGCACCATTCCTGGGCTGGCCGAAGGCGTCGGGTGCAGCGCTGGCGTCCGGTGGCGCGGCAAAATGCCGGCGGCGCTGCCGCTGCTGCGCGCCGGGCAGGGATTTCGATACCACGGCCACGCCGGCGGCGATGATGAGCAGCGGCCACAGCATGCTCCAGTTGATATAAAACAAGCCCATGGCTTTCAGGGTCCAGCTCAGGCCCAGCAAGACCATCACGCCGCCGAGTATGTAGCCGGAGCGGTTATGGCTTTGCGATATCTTCAGCAAGCCGAAAATGATGAGGATGGTGGGCCAGAAGCGGAAGGTATAGCGCACATTGATGAAGCCCAGGTTATCGAGCAGGAACAGCAGCCCCAGGCCGATGACGATCACGCCCAGCACGATCTGCGATGGCGAGTGCAGCGGCGGTCTATTTTTCATGCTCGGACTCCCGGTAGGCAATAAAATGTTTGTTCAGCAGCGGTTCGAGCACGAGGCCCACGCCCCAGGCGATCAGCAGGGCCGGCCAGCTGTTGTAGAAATTCAAATTCCATAGCTCCTCATATGACACATACCACCAGGCGGCAAAAAAGATCAGCCACAGCCCGCTCAGCACTTGCTTGGCGGACACGGGCGCGAGCAGTTTGTTCAGGCCAAAGAACACCATGATCACCGGCCAATAATGCCATAGCGCATAGTAATCGTGGAGGTAGATCACATCGAGCCGGTCCAGCAGGATGACGGCGCCGATGGCGATCAGCAGCACGCCACACAGCAGCTGGGTACGGCGGTAGTACGCTGGTTCAGGTTTCACGGTCGCCCCTTGAAGTTGATTGATCGTAAAGATACGCGGATTTCGGCCGCGCGCAAACAGCGCTTCGGCCAACGGCGGACAGGCAGCGGTGAATGGCGCAGCGGAGGGAACGGCAGGCAAAAAAAAAGACCGGCTAGGCCGGCCTTGAAGGGGTTCGCAGTACACACCGCGACCTGGAGTGGCAGTGCACAGCCGCGTGGCGCAGGGCGCCAGCGCGGGCAGAAATCTGGTGCCGATCCTTGAGGCGACCGGCTGACCTGCTGGAAGATCGAACATGCCGCCAACTTCACGGCAGTGCGTCTCAACCAAGCAAAGTCATCATACTCCTGATCGGGCAAAAGCACCGTTCGCTAGCGCACACAGATGCGGTTTTGCTGAGCTGCATCAAACAGCCGTGGCGTGCGGCGGCTGCAACATGTCATGCTTGATCCATGCCAGCACGGACGGTCCCTGCGGCTGCCAGCCCAGCAGTGTTCTGGCCCGTTCGCCGCGCACGCGGCTGTTGGAGCCGAGGCCGTACGACGCCATCTCGTAGCCCCATTCGGCGATCGCCTCGGGCAGCGGCCAGTCCTGCGCGGGGCCCAGGTCGAGTGCCTGGGCGATGGCGGCCGTCATGTCGCGGAAAGCCGCTTCGCCCGACTCGACAAAGTAAAACGTGCCGGCCGGCGACTTTTCCAGCGCCAGCAGATACAGGCTGACGACGTCGCCGATGTGCACGTTGGACCAGATATTGCGGCCCGGCCCCACGTGGCGCACGATGCCGCTCTTGCGCGCCTGTTTCAGCAGGCGCGGCAACTGCACGCTGTCGCGCGGCAAGGCGCCGTGTCCGTAGATCAGGGTGTTGCACAGCACGCTGGCGCGCACGCCCTTGTCGGCGCTGGCCAGCACCAGCTCATCGATGGCGACCCGTGCGGCCTTGTCGGCCGTCGGCGCCGGCAGCTTGTCTTCATAATAAATCTGTTCCGTGCCCTCGCCGCCCGACGCGTCGCCCACGATGGACGAGCCGCTGGTGTGCAGAAACACTTTGTTCGTGCCCGCCAGCGCTTCAATAATGGCTTCCACGGCGCCCCGGTGGTCGCTGCTGGCCGCATTGATGACGGCGTCCGCCGCCCTCGCCTGCTCGATGATCAGCTCGCGGTCATTCAGGGTGCCGACGATGCCCTGCACGCCGATGGCGGCCAACTCGGCCACCTGCTCGGGCTTGCGCACGAGGCCAGTCACCTGGTGGCCGGCGCGCACGAGGCCCGCCGCAATGGAACTGCCGATGAAACCCGCCGCGCCGGTCAAGAATATTCGCATCATTACTCCTTTGTTGGTTCAGATTGCAATCAATCACAGCAACAAAGTATGCGCGCTTTCGTCTTTCGCAAAAAGTGGCCCTGCGGCAAAAGATTTATGACTTGTGCGCAACAATCTTGAGCTGCAGGGCCGCGATGTAGCGGCTACGCCAGGCGGGGTCTTGCGGCGTGAGCAAGGTGAGCCTGTCGCGCGCGCGCGTGGCGGCCACATAAAAACGGTTCTCTTCTTCCAGCGGATCGGTCTTGCTGCGCGGGAACTCTTCGACGGCCAGGTAAGGCAGGATGACGTGGTTGTATTCGAGCCCCTTGATCTGGTCGATGCAGGCGATGACGAGTTTGGCCTTGCCGGTCGAGACCGTCACGGCCTCTTCCATCTCGCCCAGCCAGCCGGCAAAGCCGCCCAGCGCCACGCCCGCCTCGCGGCACACGGCGATGAAGCCATGCAGGGAACGGGCGACGACCCGCGCCTGGGCCGGATCGACATAGATGCGGCGCGCCGTCTGTTCCAGCTGCATCAGGCCAAAGATGTGCTGCAGCGCGTCGCCCGCCAGGGCATCGGGGGGCAGCGCGCGCAGGTAGTCGACGGCGGCCAGGGTCAGCGCCGCCTTGTCCTGGTTGACCGACTTGGCCAGCTGATTGGTCAGAAAACCTTCCAGCAAGTCCGGGTAGTTGGCCACGTCGGCCTTGGCTTGCTGTAACTCCGTGCGCGTAAACGGGATTTCCGCGAAGGCCACCAGGGCTTCGAGGATCTCGCCGCGGCGCGGGCCGCTCTTGATCGCGTGCAAATCCTTGCGGGCGATGGCGACCATGCCGCGCAGCATCAGCACTTCCAGGCTCAGCAGATAGCTGTTCATGTCCACCAGGCCATACGCGATGCCGCTCTGGAACAGCGCCGTTTCCACGCGGATCGCCTGGTCGCGGTCGCGCAGCAAGATGGCCGTCGTGCCCGCATGCGCGTGTTCGAGCGCGGCGATCAGCTGGGCGCTGCAGGCCTGCGGCTGCGCATGGTCGTATTCCAGCAGGTCGATGCGGGTGGCGCGCGACAGGGCCGACACGCTGGCCTTGTTCTTCAGCACGCCCACGGCCTGCGCCAGCTGCGGGCCGTAGCGGTACGATGCCGTCAGCGGCAGGCGCTGCAAGGCGGGAAATTCCTGCTCGAAACGCTGGCGCAGGAAGCGGTGGTCGGCGCCCGACCACGTGTAAATGACTTGATCCTTGTCGCCGGCGCCGCAAAAGAAGGCGTTGCCGCGGCGTATCAGCATCGTCAGCAGACGGAACGACGCTTCGTTCAGGTCATGCAATTCATCGGCCACGATGATCTGGAAGGCCGGCAATTGCTGGCGCAGCGGCTCGTCGCCGTCGAGCATGCGCACGAGGTCGTAGGTGGCGTCGAACGGGGCGCGGAACTGGATGTCGCCCGTGTCGGCGCCGCGCAAGCCTTCGTATTCGCGCAGCCACAGATAATGCGTGCGCGACATGCCCAGCATTTCCAAGTTGTCATCGAGCGAGTTGCTCTCGAAGTCAGGATTCTGGAAATCCAGGCGCGCCTTGGTGCGCAATTGCAATTTCAGGAATTCTGCGATGGCGCCGTTGGTCGTGTTGATTTCCAGCGGGTAGCGGTGAGCGTATTTCTCGGAGACCACTTCCAGCGCTTCCCAGGCCACGGGGCGCAGCTCTTCATCGCTGCGCATGGATGCCACCTGCATGTTTTCCAGCTGCAACAGCACCTTGGCGGCGAAGGCGTCGAAGGTATCGATGGTCAGGCGCTTGACGACGCCGAGCGGCACGCCCACTTCCAGCAGGCGCTGGCGCAGGGCCACGCGCGCCGCTTCCGTGAAGACGAGGGCCAGCATGCGCTCAGGGGCGCGGCCCCGGTGCAGGGCTTCGGCCAGGCGCAGGGCCAGGGTCGTCGTCTTGGCCGCGCCGGCATTGGCGTCGATCAGGACGACCTTCTTTTGCGCCGTCTGGATGGCGACCTGCTCCGGCGTGGGCGTGATGCGTTTGGGAATGAACTGCGGGGCGTTATCTGTACTCAAAGGAATTCCTGAAATAGTTGCTGCTTTTCACGCTATTACCAGGCGCAGGTGCGCAAGCCGGCAAAGATATCGCCCCGCTCGGGCGCATGGAAGGCGCGCATGCGCGGTGAACGCAGGCGCGGCGGCGTGGCGAACGAGGCCCCGCGCAAGACCTGGTACTGCATGAAATACGGCGCCGAATATTCGCGCCAGGCGGCAGGGGCAAAGCCCGGATACGGCTCGAACGGCGTCGCCGTCCACTCCCACACCTGTCCCCACTGAAAAAGGGGATGGCGGGACAGCGCAGCATACTCCCATTCCGCCTCGGTCGCCAGGCGCCGTCCGGCCCAGGCGCAATACGCCTGCGCTTCATACAGATTGATGTGGCGCACGGCTTCATTCGGCGGCAAGGTGGTGCGCAGGCCGAAGCGCATGGTGCGCCACTGCGTCGCTTCGCGCAGCCAGTAGCGGGGCGACGAGCGCTCCTGCTGCATCAGCCAGGCGCTGCCGGCCGCGCTCCAGAACTGGCGGTTCTGGTAGCCGCCATCGGACACGAAATCGGCAAACCGGGCATTCGACACGGGCGCGGCGTCGATGGCGAACGGCGCGACGTAGCAGGCGTAGGCGGGAGATTCATTGTCAAAGGCAAAACCGTCATCGCGCGGCGAACCGAGTTCGATGGTGCCACCAGGAAAGGCAATCTCGCCCGCCCCTGCCGGCACGGCGGGACTGGCCGCCAGGGTTTCCGGGCCTTCCAATCCCAGCCATTGCAAGCCGGCCAGCATTTCTTCGCCGCACAGGTCTTCATGCGCCAGCGCCAGCCGGTACGGCGCCAGGGCGCTGTCGACATTGGCTTCGCGCGAGAGTTTGTCGAGCACCCGGTCGAGCACTTCGTGGCAATACGTCTTCACGGCGCCCGGGCTGGGCAAGTCCAGCTTCCAGCGTGCGCGCTGTTCGACCATGTTGGCGTCGAACAGATCGTCGCCGCGCGTCAGCAGGGAGTTATACACGGCATCGGCCGGATGGCTTGACGGGGCTTCGCGCAGGATGTACCACTCGGCAAACCAGGCGATCTGCGCCAGTTGCCACAAGGGCGGATTGAGGCGCGGGTGACGGGGCAGGCCCGCCACCACGTCCAGGCCGGCACTGACATAGCAATCGAACAGGGACAAGGTGGCCTGGCGCGCGGCCACCAGCGACTGGGCCAGTTGCTGCGCGCCGGCATGGCGAAAAGAAGCGTTGATTAAAGTCATGGCCTGATTGTAACGACTTATGCCGACATTACACCAGCCGCAAGGAGAACCGGGGGCAAGGCGCCCCCTTCCCCGCTATTTGACCAGCAATTCGCCCTGCAGCGGCGTGACGACGGATTTGGGCATGCTGACGATAAAACTGCTGCCCTTGTCGGCCACGGACTGGATGGCCAGGGTCCCCCCGTGGCGCAGCAGCACGTGCTTGACGATGGCCAGGCCCAGGCCCGTGCCCTGGGTTTCGCGCGAGCGGCTCTTGTCGACGCGGTAGAAACGTTCCGTCAAGCGCGAAATATGCTCCTGGCTGATGCCGATGCCCGTATCCTGCGCGATGAATTGCGGTCCGGCCGGGCCGTCCTGCCAGCGCAGGGTGATGGTGCCGCCGGCCGGCGTGTAGCGTACGGCGTTCGAGGCCAGGTTGCCGAAGGCGCTGTACAGTTCGTCGTAGCTGCCCAGCACGTCGGGGCCGTTGCATTCCATTTTCACTTCATGCTTGCCTGCCGACAAGCCCTTGGCGTCGCGCAAGACTTGCTGCATGAGCTTCTTGATATCCACGGGCTCGGGACGCAGCGGGTAGTCGACCGATTCCAGGCGCGACAGGGTCAGCATGTCCTCGATCAGATGCTGCATGCGGTGGCCCTGCTCCGTCATCAGCTTGAGGTGGGCGGCGCGCGTGGCGGCGTCCAGGTCCAGCTCGGCGGAAGCAATTTCCAGGAAACCGACGATGACCGTCAGCGGCGTGCGCAATTCGTGCGAGGCGTTGGCGATGAAGTCGCGGCGCATCATTTCGATGCGTTCCGTCTCCGTCACATCGTGCGTGACGAGGATCTGGCGGCGGTTTTCGAACGGGATGATCTGCACGATCAGCTTGCGGTTGCGGAAAGTGATCGTCAGCGGCTGGTCGTAGCGGCCCAGGATGATGTAATCCATGAACTCGGGGCTGCGGATCAGGTTAGTGACGCGCATGCCCTTGTCGCGCTCGTGGGTGAGGCCCAGGTGCTTCTCGGCGGCCGGGTTGCACCATTCGAGGAACAGCACGTCGTCCATGATGACGACGCCGTCCGGCAGCAGATGCATTGCTTGGCGAAAACGCGCCAGCCATTCCGTCAGCTCGGCCTGGTTTTTCTCGTCGTCGCGGCGCATGCGGTACAGGCGCGCGAAAATGCTGGTCCAGGCGCCCCAGCCGTCGGGCAGCTTGGCGCTTTCCGGGTTGTCCAGCCAGTTACTTAGCTGGAACAGATACGACAGTTGCACGAACACCATCATGGCCATCAGCACGAAGGCGATGCCCAGCGCATAGATGGCGCCAAACAGATACCACACCACCGCCACGCCCACCAGCGCCAGCACCATGCGCAAGGCGGCGGGCACCCAGAACAGCAATTTCGGATTCATAGAGTGAGGCTTTACTTTTCAGACAACATGTAGCCGACGCTGCGCACGGTCTTGATCAGGCTTTCCGCCTCTTTCAAGGCTTTGCGCAAGCGCAATACGTGGACGTCGACCGTGCGCTCCTCGATCACCACATGGTCGCCCCACACCTTGTCGAGCAGCTGGCTGCGCGAAAACACGCGCTCCGGATGGGCCAGCAGGAATTTCAGCAGCTTGTACTCGGCATGGCCGATATCGATCTTCTGCTCATCCATCATCACCGTGCAGCTGACGGGGTCCAGCGCGACGTTGCCGGCGCGCATGGGCGCCTGCGCGTGTTCCGGACTCTTGCGTCGCAGCAATGCCTTGGCCCGGGCCAGCAGCTCGCGCGGCGAGAACGGCTTGGTGACGTAATCGTCGGCGCCGCTGTTCAGGCCGGCCAGCTTGTCTTCTTCCATGCTCTTGGCGGTGAGCATGATGACGGGAATCGATGCGAAATTGCGGTCGGCGCGGATGCGCGACAGCAGGCGCAAGCCCGTCTGATCCGGCAGCATCCAGTCGAGCAGGATCAGATGCGGCGTGCGATGCTGGATGAATTCCCAGGCATCGGCGACATTTTGTACGGAACAGCAATTCCAACCCGATTCGCGCAGCGAATAGGTCACCAGTTCAACGATGGCCGGCTCATCTTCAACAATCAATACCGTGGTTTTATCAGATGCCATAAAGCTTACTCAGGGAGCTCCTCGGAAATGGCGGGAGCAGCCACCTTGGTGTGGCGGATGTCCTTGCCTTCAACCACGTAAATCACGTATTCGGCGATGTTTTTCGCATGGTCGCCGATCCGTTCGATGGCCTTGGCCACCCACAGGGTATCGAGCGCCGCCGAAATCGTGCGCGGGTCTTCCATCATAAAGGTAATCAGGTTGCGCATGATAGACCGAAACTCGTGGTCGATGATGGCATCTTGTGCAATTAATTGTAAGGCCAGCTTGCCATCGTTGCGGGCAAACGCGTCGAGCGCGTCATGCAGCATGTCGGTGGCCGTGTTGGCGATGCCGCGCACCATTTCGTAATGGTTGACGACGCCGTTGCCGCGCTTGTGCAGGTTCTTCGCCACGCGGGCGATTTTCGTCGCCTCGTCGCCTACGCGCTCGAGGTCGGTAATCACCTTGATGGTGGCCATGATGGTGCGCAAATCGTTGGCGGCAGGCTGGCGGCGCACGATCAGGTGGCTGCAGGCGTCGTCGAGCGACACTTCCAGCTGGTTGACGACGTCGTCTTCGCGCATCACGCGGTCGGCACGCTCGGCATTGCCGATGCGAAAGCACGTCATCGCGTCGAGGAACTGGGTTTCAACGATGCCGCCCATCAGGAGCACTTTCGAGCGGATCGCTTCGAGTTCGTTGTCGTATTGCTTGGATGAATGTTCGCCTAACATGCTGTCTCTCCGTATTCAGTTGTCTTGTATGTTGCCATGCGGGATGGATCAGCCGAAGCGGCCCGTGATGTAATCCTGCGTTTCCTTGCGGGCCGGATTCATGAAGATCTGGTCCGTTTCGCCGAATTCCACCAGTTCGCCCAGGTACATATAGGCAGTGTAGTCGGAGCAGCGCGCCGCCTGCTGCATGTTGTGCGTCACGATGGCGATCGTGTAGTCCTGTTTCAGTTCGCTGATCAGCTCTTCCACCTTCGACGTCGAGATGGGGTCCAGCGCCGAGGTCGGCTCGTCCAGCAGCAAGACGTCCGGCTTCACGGCCACGCCGCGCGCGATGCACAGGCGCTGCTGCTGGCCGCCCGACAGCGACAGGCCGCTCTTGTTCAGCTTATCCTTGACTTCGCCCCACAGCGCGGCCTTTTTCAGGGCCCACTCGACGCGCTCGTCCATCTCGCCCTTCGACAGGTCTTCATACAGGCGCACGCCGAAGGCGATGTTGTCGTACACGGACATGGGGAACGGCGTCGGCTTCTGGAACACCATGCCGACCTTGGCGCGCAGCATGTTGACGTCCTGGTCGGCGTCAAGCACGTTGCGGCCGCGGTACAGGATGGAGCCTTCCGCGCGCTGGCCCGGATACAGGTCATACATGCGGTTCAGGGTGCGCAGCAGGGTTGATTTTCCGCAACCGGACGGTCCGATGAAGGCGGTAACCTTCTTCTCGTGGATGTCCAGGTTGACGTTATGCAAGCTTTGCGTTTTGCCGTAAAAAAAGTTCAGGCCCGAAATCTCGATGGTTTTTTTCTTTGGTGCCAGGTCTTGGGCTGGATTCATTTGCGTATTCATATGGGTTCGCTTCGCTCGGTATCTGTTTAATGTGGGACTTTTTGGCTGAACACGGTGCGCGACAGGATATTCAAGGCCAGCACGCTGAAGGTGATCAGCAGTGCGCCGCCCCAGGCCAGCGAGCGCCAGTTGTCGTACGGGCTCATCGCAAACGATGCGATGACAGACGGCAAGTTGGCCATCGGTGCGTTCATGTTGAAGCTTTGGAACTGGTTATTCAGGGCCGTGAACAGCAGCGGGGCCGTTTCGCCGGCGATGCGGGCCAGGGCCAGCAGCACGCCCGTGATGACGCCGGCCTTGACGGCGCGCAGGCGCACCAGGGTGGCGACCTTCCAGCGCGGCGCGCCCAGGGCAAAGGCGGCTTCGAGCAGGCTGTTCGGCACCAGGCGCAGCATATTGTCCGTCGTGCGCACCACCACCGGTACGGCGATCAGCGACAGGGCGATGGCGCCGGCGTAACCGGAAAAGTGCTTGACGTGGGCCACGTACAGCGCATACACGAACAGGCCGATGACGATCGATGGCGCCGACAGCATGATGTCCGTCACGAAGCGCGTCACTTGCGCCAGCTTGTTTTCTTCGCCGTATTCGGCCAGGTAGATGCCGGCCAGGATGCCGATCGGCGTGCTGACCAGGGTCGCCAGGCCCACCATCAGGGCGCTGCCGACGATGGCGTTGATCAGGCCGCCGCCTTCGCTGCCGGGAGCCGGCGTCGTTTGCGTGAACAGGTCGATGGACAGGGCGCCGAAGCCCTTGATCACCAGCGTAAACAAAATCCACACGAGCACGGCCAGCCCCAGGGCCATGGCGGCCACCGACAGGGCGATGCCGACGCGGTGCATCAGCAGGCGCTTGCGGTAGACGGGATTCATGGCCGGCTTGGCCGGAACTTCGGTGCTAACTTGGCTGAGTTGGCTCATTTCGTGCCTTCCTTGCGGGACATGCCAGCCAGCATCAGCTTGGCGGCGGATAAGACGATAAAGGTGATGACGAACAGGATCAGGGCCAGCGAGAACAGCGAGGACACGTGCAGCGCCGATTGCGCTTCGCCGAATTCGTTGGCCAGCAGCGAGGTGATGCTGTTGCCGGCGGCAAACAGCGACCACGACAGTTTATTCGCGTTGCCGATGACGAAGGTCACGGCCATGGTTTCGCCCAGCGCGCGGCCCAGGCCCAGCATGACGCCGCCGACGACGCCGGTCTTGGTGTATGGCAAGACGATCTTGCGCACCACTTCCCAGCGCGTGCAGCCCAGGCCGTATGCGGATTCCTTCAGCACGGCGGGAACGATCTCGAACACGTCGCGCATCACGGAAGCGATGAAGGGGATGATCATGATGGCCAGCACCAGGCCGGCCGTCAGCAGGCCGATACCCATCATGGGGCCGCTGAACAGCTGGCCGATGAAAGGTACGTTGCCCAGCGTGGCTTTCAGGATGGGCTGGACGTGATCGGCAAACAGGGGCGCAAACACGAACAGGCCCCAGATGCCGTAGATGATCGAAGGCACGCCGGCGAGCAGCTCGACAGCCGTGCCCAGCGGACGGCGCAGCCAGGCCGGGCAGATTTCCGTGAGGAACAGGGCGATGCCGAAGCTGACGGGAAAGGCGATCAGCAAGGCGATGATGGAGGTCACCAGGGTGCCGATGATGGGGATCAGGGCGCCGTACTGGTCATTGACGGGGTCCCACTCGGCCGAGACGATGAAATGCAGGCCGAAGGTCTTGAAGGCCGGGATCGATTCCATGATCAGCGAAATGATGATGCCGACCAGGACGATCAGCACCGACAGGGCGAACAGCATCGTCACCTTGTGGAACATGAAATCCTGGATGCGCTGCTTGCGCATGGTGGAAAGCATTTGCGCGTGACTGACGGAATCGGTCATGGTGCCGCCTGGCATGGGGATCGTGGAAGAGGTAGATTGTGCGCTCATATTGTGCCAGATGTGGGTGGTACTGCCGGTACTACTGTTTGCAGTTACTGCTGTTGTTAACTCTTGTTTTATTGTTGCTTCTTAGCCAGGACCGTCTGCGAGGGCTTGCGGGCGGTCCTGGCTAACTCCCTGCCCCGCCGTGCTGCTGGCGGGGCAAGGACATTCTTGCTTGAATAAACCGTAGCGAGCGGCAACTAGTTGTGGCTGGGAAGCGGAGCTGTGCTTTGGCACAGTGGGCATCGCAGGCCGCAAATAGCGCCGCGCAGTAGGTTTATTAGTAGATCGACTTGCCGGAAGCGTCTTTCAGGTTGGCTTTCCACGATTCCTGCACCAGCTTCACGACCGATGCCGGCATCGGCACGTAGTCCAGTTCGACGGCAGCTGGGCCGCCGTTCTTGTAGGCCCAGTCGAAGAACTTCAGGACTTCTTTTGCCTTGGCTGCGTCAGCCTGGACTTTGTGCATCAGGATGAAGGACACGCCCGTGATCGGCCAGCTGTTCTTGCCAGCCTGGTCGGTCAGGACCACGCCGAAGCCTGGGGTTTGCGTCCATGGTGCCGAAGCGGCCGCTGCCTTGAAGTTGTCGTCGTCAGGCTGCAGGAAGTTGCCGTCCTTGTTTTGCAGCTGGGTGTGCGACATCTTGTTCTTCTTGGCGTAAGCCCACTCGACGTAGCCGATCGAACCCTTGATGCGCTGTACGTTGGCTGCCACGCCTTCATTACCCTTGCCGCCCACGCCCACTGCCCATTTCACGGCCGAACCGGCGCCGATCTTCGACTTGAATTCCGGGTTGGTTTTCGACAGGAAGTCGGTGAACAGGAAGGACGTGCCCGAACCGTCGGCGCGGTGCACCACGGTGATTTCCGTGTCCGGCAGCTTGACGCCCGAGTTCAGTGCGGCGATCTCGGGAGCGCTCCACTTGGTGATCTTGCCCAGGTAGATGTCGCCAACGACCTTGCCCGTCATCTTCAGCTGGCCTGGGGTCACGCCGTCCAGGTTGACGATGGTGACCACGCCGCCCATGATGGCCGGGAACTGCATCAAGCCCGCTTCTTCCAGCTCTTCCGCCTTCAACGGCATGTCCGAAGCGCCGAATTCAACAGTCTTGGCCTTGATCTGCTTGATGCCGGCGCCGGAACCGACGGACTGGTAGTTCAGGCCGTTGCCCGTGTTGGCTTTGTACGTCTCGGCCCATTTCGCGTAGATCGGGTACGGGAAGGTTGCACCAGCACCTGTCATATCTGCCGCCATGACGGAAGCGGAAGAAAATGCCATCGCTGCCGAAGCACCCACGACGATAAATTTGAACATTTGCTTCATTTGCATATCAAGTCCTCAGGGTTGTTAGGGCTCAAAGTCCCGGTTGAATGCTGCGCAGTCTAGCAAGCGAATATGACAGCTTTATGACATGCTGAAAAAATCCTGAAATATTTGCCTACGCCCCGGAAAGCGCTGTTTTCGACGGGAAAAATGACATCCAGAACAGTGTTATATGACATCTCTTGTCACGCTTACGTCATATTTCATGATTACACTCACAGCGCGTCATACAATGAGAAATACGGCTAGAATTAACTATCTGCAAAGACAAAAGAATATGAAACCTGAACTGCACACGGAAGTGACCAAATCGGGCATCCTGCTTGACCGCGAGCTGTCGCAACTGACTTTCAACCGGCGCGTGATGGCACAGGCGGAAGACCCGAACATTCCCCTGCTCGAGCGCCTGCGCTACCTGTGCATCGTCAGCAGCAACATGGATGAGTTCTTCGAAGTGCGCGTGGCCAGCCTGCTGGCGGCCGGCAGCATCGGCGGTTCGCTGGCCGGCCACCCTGCCCTGGCGGCCAACCTGGAGCGCATCGGCAAGGAATGCCATGCGCTGGTGGAACGCCAGTATGAGATATTAAATAGCGAAGTCTTGCCGGCCCTGCGCGAAGCGGGCGTGCATTTGCTGCGCGACAGCGACCGCAACGTGGCGCAGCGCGCCTGGGTCAAGCAGTATTTCGACCGCGAAGTGCGCCCCCTGCTGACCCCGATCGGCCTCGACCCGGCCCACCCCTTCCCGCAAGTGGTGAATAAGAGTCTCAATTTCATCGTTTCGCTGAGCGGCAAGGATGCGTTCGGGCGCGGCACGGCCATCGCCATCGTCAAGGCGCCCCGCGTATTGCCGCGCGTCATCAAGTTGCCGGACGACATATCCGGCGATGGCGTGTCCTTCTGTTTGTTGTCTTCCGTCATACATGCGCACATCTCGGACCTGTTCGCCGGGCGCGAAGTGATTGCCTATTCGCAATTTCGCGTCACGCGCGACAGCGACCTGTGGGTGGACGAGGATGAAGTCAAGAATCTGCGCCAGGCCCTGAAAGGCGAACTCGTGGGCCGCCAGTTCGGCACCTCGGTGCGCCTGGAAGTGGCGCGCAATTGTCCACCGGAATTATCACAGTTCCTGCTCGACCAGTTCAGCCTGGATCAAAGCCGCCTCTACCGCGTCAACGGTCCCGTGAACCTCGTGCGCCTGTCGGAAATGATCGACCACGTCAAGCAGCCCGAGCTGCGCTTCCCGCCGTTCTTCCCCGGCCTGGCCCATAAAGCCATCGGCAACGACATCTTTGTCGCCCTGAACAAGCACGACATCCTGCTGCACCATCCCTATCAGTCGTTCCAGACGGTCATCGACTTCATCCGCAGCGCCGCCTACGACCCGTCCGTCGTGGCCATCAAGCAGACGATCTACCGTACCGGCATGAATTCGGACCTGATGGAGTCGCTCATCACGGCGGCGAAGATGGGCAAGGAAGTGACCGTCATCGTGGAGCTGATGGCGCGTTTCGACGAAGAAGCCAATATCAACTGGGCCGACAAGCTGGAACAGGCGGGTGCGCAAGTGGTCTACGGCGTGGTGGGCCTGAAGACGCACGCCAAGGTGGCGCTCGTCATCCGCCGCGAGGAAGGCGCGCTGCGCTTCTATGCCCACTTGGGCACCGGCAACTATCATCCCACGACCACCAAGCTGTACACGGACTTCGGCTTGCTGACGGCCAACCAGGACCTGGCCGTGGAAGTCAACGAAGTGTTCATCCACCTGACCAGCCTGACCAAGCCGCACAACCTGAACCATTTGTGGCTGGCGCCGTTCGGCCTGCAAAGCGAGATCATCAAGGCCATCCGCAACGAGGCGAAGATCGCCCGCGCGGGCCGGCGCGGGCGCATCATCGTGAAAATCAATGCGCTCGTGGACGAATCCGTGATCCGCGCCCTGTATGCGGCCTCGACCGACGGCGTGAAGATCGACCTGATCGTGCGCGGCGCCTGCACCCTGAAGCCGGGTGTGCCGGGCCTGTCGGAAAATATCAAGGTGCGTTCCGTGATCGGCCGCTTCCTCGAGCACAGCCGCATCTATTACTTCCGCAACGACCTGGCGCACGATGTCTACCTGGCCAGCGCCGACTGGATGAGCCGCAACCTGTTCCGCCGCGTGGAAGTGGCCTTCCCCGTGCTGGACCGGGCGCTGAAGCGGCGCGTGATCGCCGAGGGCCTGAACCCGTATTTGAAGGATAATACGAATGCATGGGAGCTGGAACCGACAGGCCACTACGCGCGCCGCAAGCCGCGCGGCAAGCAAACGCCGTTCAGCGCCCAGCAATACCTGATGCACACACTGGGCACGCCGGGCGCGGAGGTCGGCGAGTAAACAGCTTTCGACTTTCAACACAGAGGAGTACAACATGGACCTCATCTTGTGGCGACACGCAGAAGCCGAGCCGGGCGTCCCCGACCTGGAGCGCGCACTGACAGTCAAAGGCCAGAAACAGGCGCGCCGCATGGGCGAGTGGCTCGCTTCGCAATTGCCGGAAAATTGCCGCATCCTCGTCAGCCCCGCCCTGCGCACCCTGCAGACGGCCGAGGCGCTGGGGCGCAAGTTCAAGCTGATGCCGGAACTGGCGCCCGGCGCCGAAGCGGAAGATATCCTGAAGGCAGCCAACTGGCCTGGCGGCAAGGAAAGCGTGCTCATCGTCGGCCACCAGCCCACCCTGGGCCAGGCGGCAGCGCTGCTGCTGACGGGCGAAGAACAGGAATGGGAAATGCGCAAGGCCAGCGCGTGGTGGTTCTCGCAGCGCGACCCCGGCGACCCCGTCAGCGTCTATTTGAAGGCCGTGATGGCGCATGACCTGATGGTGAAGTAGTCAAACAGGGAAATGCGCAAGGCCAGCGCAAGGATGGACAGGTTCCCGCAGCGCGACCCGGGCGACCCCGTCAGCGTCTATTTGAAGGCCGTGATGGCGCATGACCTGGTGGTGAAGTAGTCAAACAGGGAAATGCGCAAGGCCAGCGCAAGGATGGACAGGTTCCCGCAGCGCGACCCCGGTGACCCCGTCAGCGTCTATTTGAAGGCCGTGATGGCGCATGACCTGGTGGTGAAGTAGTCAAACAGGGAAATGCGCAAGGCCAGCGCAGGATGGACAGGTTCCCGCAGCGCGACCCCGGTGACCCCATCAGCGTCTATTTGAAGGCCGTGATGGCGCATGACCTGGTGGTGAAATAAGGAAAATGCGCAAAAAGTGCGCTGGGACAAATACTGGTAGGAATTACAACTCGGCAGCCTTGTAAAGCGCTGCCGATCTGCTAGAGTTTAATTGCATCAACTACGTGCCCGAGCACCGCTCCCGCACATTGAGCAACCCAGCGGACGGCCGTCCAACGGCGGCTGAAAGACCATGTTAATCACCTTCCTCGTTTTTCTCTTCATCGCCATCTTCGCCGCCATCATTGGCTTTGTCGCCTTTGAATTGATCGAAGAAATGCGCGGCAGTCATCACAAGCTGTTGGACCGCTATCACGAGTAGCGTTCACTTCGGCACTATCGCATGGCGCCAGCGACGGCCGCACCCGGCCCGTCTCTCGCGCCATCCTTGTATTTACACTCCCGTCTTGAACTTCGTATAGATGCGCGTCATCAAGCGGCGGATGTCGGCCGTGGTCGCTTCCGGCGCGGCCATGCGCTGCTTGTCGGCGTCCGACAGGAAAATGGCCTTGTTCTCGCCGATGTCCTTGCGCACGTACTTGATGCTGGCCGGATTCGGGTTCGCGTAGAACACTTTGTTGCTCAGGCTGGCATGCACTTGCGGACGCAAAATGTAATTGATGAACAGGTGCGCATTGTTCGGGTGCGGCGCGTCGGCGGGAATGGCCATGGTGTCGAACATCAGCGCGGCCGTCTTCGGCACCAGCACCTGGATCACATTGCCGTTTTTCGCATCGATGGCGCGCTGGCGCGCGATATTGATGTCGCCCGACCAGCCCAGCGCCACGCAGACGGAGCCGTTGGCCATGTCGTTGATGTAGCCGGACGAGCTGAACAGGGTCACGTAGGGACGAATCGCCTGCAGCACCTTGCCCGCTTCCTGGTAGTCGGCCGCCGTTTTCGAGTAGGCGGGCTTGCCCAGGTATTGCAGGGCGGCCGGCAGCACCTCCGACGGCGAATCGAGGAAGGACACGCCGCACGATTTCAGCTTGGCCGCGTATTTCGGGTCGAACACCAGGTCCCAGGCGTTGTCGGGCATGGCCATGCCGCCCAGCGCCGCCTTGACCTTGTTGACGTTGATGCCCACCGTCGTGTAGCCCCACAGCCAGTCGACCAGGTAATCGTTGTTCGGGTCTATCTTCGACAGCTTGGCCTGCAGGTGGGGGTCCAGGTTGCCCAGGTTCGTCAGCTTGCTCTTGTCGAGCTTGCGCAGCAGTCCCGCGTCGATCTGCAGGCGCGCCCACTGGGCCGTCGGCACGACGATGTCGTAGCCGGACTTGCCTGCCACCAATTTCGCATTGAGGATTTCATTGTTATCGAAAACATCATAGCGCACCTTGATGCCCGTTTCCTTCTCAAAATTCTTGATCGTATCGTCGCCGATATAGTCCGACCAGTTGTAGATGTTCAGGACCTTCTCTTCCTGGGCCTGAGCTTGGGCAGACAATGCCAGCATAGCCGCCGCCAAGGCCAGTCCCAGTCCAATGCGCCGTCCTGCCTGCCATGTGTTTGCCATCGTACCGCCTCCGAAAATTAGTCAGAAAATAGTGACGATGATAGCAAGAAGGGCACGATCAGGTCTAGCCTGATCGCGCCCTTGCTAAGATTCAACCCAAAAGCAAAGACCGGGTTCGGTTCCTCCGGAATCGGCATGCGCCGCATTGTGGCGCATGCCCCCTGAGGGTCCGAACCCAGCCTTTCGCCGCTGGGGTCAACATTACACCTTGTCCAGCCCCACTTGCGCCCCGGTAAACACGAGGTTGCCGTTCTGGGCGTCGATGCGGATCTCGTCTTTCGGGCCGAAGCGGCCTTCGAGGATCAGCTTCGACAGCGGATTTTCGATCTGCTGCTGGATCGCCCGTTTCAAAGGACGGGCGCCATACACCGGGTCGTAGCCCGCCTCGGCGATTTGCTGCAAGGCAGCGTCCGTCAGGCTCAGGCGCATGTCCATGCGCTCCAGGCGTTCTTCGAGGATCTTCAGCTGGATCTTCGCGATCGCGCCGATGTTCTTCTCGTCGAGGCCGTGGAACACGACGATTTCGTCGATGCGGTTGACGAACTCGGGACGGAAGTGCGCGCGCACCTCGGCCATCACGGCCAGCTTCACGACACCGGGGTCATCGCTTTCCATGGCCTGGATCTTGTGCGAACCGAGGTTCGAGGTCATGATGATGACGGTATTCTTGAAGTCCACCGTGCGGCCCTGGCCGTCCGTCATGCGTCCGTCGTCGAGCACTTGCAGCAGCACGTTGAAGACGTCGGCATGCGCTTTTTCCACTTCGTCGAGCAGGATCACGCTGTACGGCTTGCGGCGCACGGCTTCCGTCAGGTAGCCGCCCTCGTCGTAGCCCACGTAGCCGGGCGGCGCGCCGATCAGGCGGGCCACGGAATGCTTCTCCATGAACTCGCTCATGTCGATGCGGATCATCGATTCTTCCGTATCGAACAGGAAGGTCGCCAGCGCCTTGCTCAGCTCGGTCTTACCGACCCCCGTCGGTCCCAGGAACATGAAGGAACCATACGGACGGTTCGGGTCCGACAAGCCGGCGCGCGAGCGGCGGATGGCGTCGGCCACGGCCGTGATTGCCTCATCCTGGCCCACGACGCGCTCATGCAGCTTCTCTTCGATGTGCAGCAGCTTGTCGCGTTCGCCCTGCATCATGCGCGACACGGGAATGCCCGTCGCGCGCGACACCACTTCGGCGATTTCCTCGGCGCCCACTTCCGTGCGCAGCAGCTTCGGCTGGTCGGGATCGACCTTCGGCATGCCGCTGTCAGCCTGCTTGAGCTGGGCTTCCAGCTGCGGCAGCTTGCCGTACTGCAATTCCGATACTTTCTGCCAGTTGCTCTCGCGCGTGGCCTGCTCCATCTGCAGCTTGACGTTCTCGATCTCTTCCTTGATGTGCGTGCTGCCCTGCACCACGGCTTTTTCCGCCTTCAGGATTTCCTCGAAGTCATTGTATTCGCGCTGCAGCTTGAGGATTTCCTCTTCGATCAGCCCCAGGCGGCGCAACGACGCTTCGTCTTTTTCCTTCTTGACGGCTTCGCGCTCGATCTTGAGCTGGATCAAACGGCGTTCCAGCTTGTCCATCACTTCCGGCTTCGAATCGATCTCGATCTTGATCTTCGCCGCCGCTTCATCGATCAGGTCGATCGCCTTGTCGGGCAGGAAGCGGTCCGTGATGTAGCGGTGCGACAATTCCGCGGCGGCAATGATGGCCGCGTCCGTGATTTCCACCTTGTGATGCAGCGCGTATTTATCCTGCAAGCCGCGCAGGATGGCGATCGTCGCTTCCACGGTCGGCTCGTCGACGAGCACTTTCTGGAAGCGGCGTTCCAGCGCGGCGTCCTTCTCGATGTACTTGCGGTACTCGTCGAGGGTCGTGGCGCCCACGCAGTGCAGCTCGCCGCGCGCCAGTGCCGGTTTCAGCATATTGCCGGCATCCATCGCGCCGTCGGCCTTGCCCGCGCCCACCATCGTGTGCATCTCGTCGATGAAGACGATGGTTTGCCCTTCATCCATGGCCAGTTCCTTCAGCACGGATTTCAGGCGCTCCTCGAACTCGCCGCGGAACTTGGCACCGGCAACCAGGGCGGCCATGTCCAGCGCCAGCACGCGCTTGCCTTTCAGCGATTCGGGCACTTCGCCGTTGACGATGCGCTGCGCCAGGCCTTCGACGATGGCCGTCTTGCCCACGCCAGGTTCGCCGATCAGCACGGGATTGTTCTTGCTGCGGCGCTGCAGGATCTGGATGGTGCGGCGGATTTCATCGTCGCGGCCGATCACAGGGTCGAGCTTGCCCTTGCGCGCCCGCTCCGTCAGGTCCAGGGTGTATTTTTTCAGGGCTTCGCGCTGGCCCTCTGCCTCTTGCGAGTCGACCTTGTTACCGCCGCGCACGGCGTCGATGGCCGCTTCCAGGGCCTTGCGGGTCAGGCCGTTTTCGCGCGCCAGCTTGCCGCAGTCGGACTTGTCGTCCGTCATGGCCAGCAAGACCATTTCGCTGGACACGAACTGGTCGCCCGCCTTTTGCGATTCCTTGTCGGCCAGGTTCAGCAGGGCCACGAATTCGCGGCTGATCTGCACGTCGCCGCCCGTGCCGGAGACTTTCGGCAAGCGTTCGAGGGACGCGCCCAGGGCCTTGGACAGGCCGCCCACGTTGACGCCGGCCCGCTGCAAGAGCGAGCGGGCGCCGCCGTCGTCCTGGTTCAACAGGGCCGTCAGCAGGTGGACTGGTTCGATATAGGGATTGTCGTTGCCCACGGCCAGACTTTGCGCGTCGGCCAGGGCTTCCTGTAACTTGGTAGTCAGTTTATCTTGTCGCATGAAAAGCGCTCCCGGTTAATTAGTTGTTAACCAAATTGGGGTGAGGCAGTACTTTTCAAGCATACACAAAGCAGAAAACTAATGCACTTTGGCAAATGCTACGGTGTGGTCCGCGTCCGATTCAAATAGGGCTTGCTTTTGCCGTCCATTTGTCCAGCGCCGTCGCGTCGCTGTCGCGCGCATCGACCCAGCGCGCCCCTTCCGGCGTGTCTTCCTTCTTCCAGAACGGCGCTTCCGTCTTCAGGTAGTCGATGATGAATTCGCAGGCGGCAAACGCCTCGCCCCGGTGGGCCGACGAGACGGCCACCAGCACGATCTGCTCCTGCGGCAGCAGGGGTCCCACACGGTGAATCACCAGCGCGCCGGACAGGGGCCAGCGACCGCGCGCCTGCTCGACGATGGCTAGAATGGACTTTTCCGTCATGCCCGGATAGTGCTCGAGCTCCATCGCCGCCACGTCCAGCCCCTCGTTCATGTCGCGCACCGTGCCGACGAAGCCGACGACGGCACCCACCTTGGGGTTTCCTGCACGCAATTGTGCGATTTCTTGACTCAAGTCAAAATCGGCTTGCTGGACGCGGACGGTAGTGGTCATTTGGACACACCTCCGATGCGGCGCAGCAGGGTTTCGATGCGGCTGGCCGTGCGCGCATCGGTGGCGGCGGCAATCGCGCACAACTGCATCAGCTGCGACACTTGCGTGAGCGGCTTCTGGCCTGATTTGAGCGACGATTGCAGCACTTCCACCTGCATCTTCAGGCGGTCGCGGGCAAATTCGGCGCCGCTGTCGACGCCGGCGACGATTTCCAGGCGCAAGAGTTCAGCAAGCAAGCGCTCCTGGTTGGCCTGCAATTGCTGCGCGTAGGCGGCGCTGCCCTCGCCCAAGGCGGCCTGGGCGGCGGCAAAGCGCTGCTGCAGGCTGCGTTCGTACTGGGCGTCGAGCGGCGGCAAGGCGCTCCAGCGCTGAAGCCAGGTGGCCGCGTCGGCGCTGTCGCCGCCGTCCGCCAGTGCGGCTTCCAGCGCCTGCACCAGGCGCAGCTTGTCGCGCAGGGCGTTGGCCTGGGCCGCGCCGGCGCGCTCGGCGATGGCGTCCGCCTGCGCTTGCACGCCAGCAACCGCTGCCTGGTAGCGCTGTTCGATCTTCGCTTCGCTGGCGCGCGGCACGGGGCCGGTGGCGTTCCAGGCGGCGCGCGTGTCGCGCAGCAAGTGATGGATGAAGGCGCTGCGCGCCTTGTCGTCGCCCTCGGGCACGACAGCCGTTTCCAGCGCCGCGCACAGCGCTTCGCGCGCATGCAGGTGTTCGCGGCGCTCGTGGTCGGCCGCGTGGGCCGTTTCCTTGCGCCTGGCAAAGATATCGTCGCACGCGGCGCGGAAGCGCTGCCACAGCGCCTGTTCCGCGCGGCGTTCCAGCGGCAAGGCTTTCGCCAGTTCCTGCCATTTGTCCTGCAGGGCTTTGAGCATGTCGACCGTGTTGCGCTCCGACGGCTTGAGCAGGCCCACTTCGACGATCAATTGTTCGCGGCGCGCCGTCTCGATCTGGCGCTGCGTTTCCAGCGGTTTCGACAGGGCGTCCAGCGCGGCGCCAAATTCCGCATCGAGGCGCTTCTTTTCCTTGCGGTCGATGGTGCCCAGGCGCGTCCACGCCTGGCGCAAACGCTGCGCGGCGGAAGCAACGTGTTTCCAGTCGGTACTTTCTTCGGCCGCCAGGGCCGCCGTTTCCGCGATCAATTCCTGGGCCTTGGCCGCGTTGCCGTGGCGCTCTTCGGCCAACTGCTTGAAATGCTGGGCCGCCGGAGCGTACGCCACGCTGCAGGCCGCGTCGAAACGCTCCCACAGGGACTTCGGCGCGGGGCCGGACAAGGTGTCGAGCGACTTCCAGCGCTCGCGCAGGCTGCCCACCTTCTTGGCCAGCTCGGCCATCGGGAGTTCCTGCGCCGGCAATTCCTCCGCCGCCTTGACCAGTTCCTCGCGCGACACGTTGCCGCCCCAGCGAGCCCAGTCGGCCAGTTGCTTGAATTGCGCGCGCACATGGGCCAGGCGATCGGACTGGGCCGACGTCAAACGGCCATGTTTGCTGTCGCGCAAGGCTTTATCGTGCTCGGATGCCACGTGCAGCAAGCCATCCTGCAGGGCCGCTTCCATGGCGTCGAGCGTCTTGAAGAACTGCTCTGTCGCTTCCTTCGACACGGGGGCGTGCTCCTGACGCGGCTTGCGCGGCGCCGGTTCCGCATGCGCTGGCGCTTCCACGTCGGCAGCAGGAACGACAGGCGCTGGGGCACTGGCCAGCAGGGCCGCAAATTGCTGCTGCAGGCTGTCGGACAGACCCGATTCGGGCAGGCGCGGCAGGGCTTGCCACGTGCGTTTCAACACATCCACGTCCAGGGTGGCGGCGTCCTGCGCCTGCCATTCGGCCAGCGCAAGCTGGCGCGCGTCGAACACGGCCTGGTGCTGCTGCAGCGCCTGCAAGGCGGACTGCGCCTGTTCGCGCGCTTGCGTAAAGTCAAGTTCCAGATGTTTCGGCAGCGAGCCGCGCTCAGGCGATTGCGCATGCTGCGCGTGCTCCGCGTCCAGGCGGGCCAGCGCCTGCGCCAGCTCTTCGGCCGCGTGGCCATTGCTGGCCAGCGCGCGCATGGCAGCCACGGCGTCGATCACGGCGCGCTGCAGCACCACTTGTGCTTCCAGGCGGGCGGCCAGCGCGGCGCGCGCGGCGGCAAAGGCACTCTCCAGTTCGGGCGTAGCCTTGATCACCTGCCATTGGCGGTCCAGCTCGGCCACCTGGTTCGGGCTCAGCTTGTCATCGTTCAACAGGCGCTGGGCCGTCTCGATGCTGGCCTGGGCGCGTTGCGTCTCGGCCGCCTGATGGCGGATCAGGTCGATGCGGCCCTGCATCAGCTTGGCGACGCGGCGGTCCGTGTTGCGCATGGCGTGGTGGACTTTTTCCAGCAGGGGCAAGGCGTGGACGTGTTCGGCCGCGATCAGGCGGGCATCGGCAAATTCGCTCGACAGGATGAATTCAGAGGCGGCGGCTTCGTCGCCAGCCACGGCATGGGCACGCGCAACCTGTTCGGCGCGGCGCGATGCGCTCTGCGCCGAGGCGGCGGCCTGTTCTGCCACGACAGGATCGGGGACGGCAGTCTTGCTGGCAGAACGCTTGAAAAGAAATTCGAACATGACGGGTTTCGCGTGGATCAAAACCACCATCATAACAAAGCCCGGGGTATTGCATCGGACGGGTCCGTGCAAGTTAGCAAATGACTAACGCCAGATTTCTCCTATGGCAGCAACCGTGCTGCGCCAGCCCTGCGCTGCGGCAAAACCAGGGGCGCCGCCCCGGCGCAAACGCGACGGCGGGGTGTGTGCCCGCTTCCGTTCAAGCGTGCGCGCGCAGCGGCTGCGCCGGCACGGGCAACGCGGATGCGGCGCCATCGGCTGCCGTTTCAGCGCTGCCGCCTGTTGCCGGCAACGGTGCCGGCAACGGTGCCGGTAAAACAAAGGGCAGCACTTGCGCCTTGCCGCGGCGCGCCTCCCGCGCGCGCGCATCGTGGGCCAGGAATTGATAGGCGATGGCAAACCACGCTTCGCCCACGATGACCTTGCGGGCCAGCGCAAACAGTTCGCGTTCTTCTTTTTCCAGGCGCTGCAGCAAGGCCGCGCAAAAGGCGTCGATGGCCGCACACAGCTGCCCCGCCTGCAGCCCGGACGTGTCGATGGCGGCGCCCGCGCGCTGCTGCACCACATTGATGCTTTCCAGCGCCGCGTGGTTCAAGCCGTTGAGCTCATTGAGCAAGCCGTCCGCATGGGGCGTGGCCTGGCGGATGGCGGGAATCAGGTACATCTCGACCTTGCGCCAGTAGCCGCCCTGAAACAGGCGGCTCAGCCAGTCGGCCGCGTACTGCATCTGCGCCAGGTTCAGCTCGCTCTGCTGGCGCAGCTGCGCATGCATGTATTTCTGAAAAGCCAACAAGCTCATGCGGATGCTGGTCTGCTCCACCGTCAGGGATACCAATATATATGTTGCCGTAAGCATGCACTCACTCCCGAAAATGCGCCGGATGTCTGATCCTGGAAGTGAAAGTGTAAAGACTACCGACAGGGCCGGGTTTGATCCTGCACAAACCCTGCGCGGGCTGCGCGCATTTTTCAGCGCGGCGGCCGCAAGCCGATATGCAGGTCCACGACGCCCGGCTCTTCCGACGGCGTGACCTCGCCGCCAAAGCTTTTCACCAGCCGCTGCATGCCCTTGTTGCGCGCCATGGCCTCGCCCACCAGCGCCTCCGTGCCCCGGCTGCGGAAGTAGTCGACCAGCTTTTCGAACAGGATGTGCCCGAGGCCCTTGCCCTTCAGGGCCGAGCGCACGGCGATGGCGAAGTCGGCGTGGATATTGTCCGGGTCGGCCACGGCGCGCACCACGCCCAGGGTTTCCGGCTTGCCGTCCGGCCCCGTGTGGGTGGCGATGAAGGCCATGGCGCGGTCGTAATCGATCTGCGTCAAACGCGCCAGCTGCGACACGGGCAGCTCGCGCATCGAGGTAAAAAAGCGCAGGCGCACGTCGTCCGGGTCCAGCGCGTGGAACAGCTCCATGTGCTGCGGCGCGTCCTCGGGGCGGATGGGGCGCAGCAGAATCGGTTTATCCATCCACGTCACCTGCTCTTCCAGTTCCTGCGGATACGGGCGGATGGCCAGGCGGTCGCGCTGCTGGCCCGGCTGCAAACGGATGCGCGCGTCGAGGGCGATCACGCCGTCCGCGTCGGCCACCAGCGGGTTGATGTCGAGTTCGGCCAGTTCGCCGATGTCGGCCACCAGTTCGGCCACCTGGATCAGGGTATAGCAGATGGCGTCGATGTCGGCCGGCGGCTGGTTGCGGTAGCCGGCCAGCAGTTTCGACACGCGCGTGCGCGCCAGCATGTCGCGCGCCAGCACCATGTTCAGCGGCGGCAGGCCGATGGCGTGATCGGCCGTCACTTCCACGGCGATGCCGCCCTGCCCCACCAGGATCACGGGGCCGAAGGCGGCGTCCGTCGTGACGCCGACGATCAGTTCATGCGACTGCGGCCGGCGCGCCATCTGCTGCACCGTAAAACCGTCGATCAGCGCGTCGGGACGCATGCGGCGCACGCGCTTGAGCATGGCGGCGGCGGCCGTGCGCAGGATGTCGGGCGTGTCGAGGTCCAGCGCCACGCCGCCCACGTCGGATTTGTGGGCGATATCGGGCGAATGGATCTTCAGCGCGACGGGATAGCCGATGTCCGCCGCCACGGCCAGCGCCGCTTCCACGTCGGCCGCCATGCGCGTGGTGGCCACGGGAATGCCGTAGGCGGCCAGAATCTCTTTCGAGCGGCATTCGCCGAGCACCGTCTGGCCAGCCGCCAGCGCGGCGGCGACGATTTCGCGCACACGGGCGCGGCGCGGCGTGGCCGACATCGGCAGCTGCGCCGGCACCTGCATCAGGGTTTCCTGGTTGCGCCGGTACTGCACGATCTGCATGAAGCCATGCACGGCCTTTTCCGGCGTGTCATAGGTGGGAATGCCGGCGCGATTGAAAACCTGGCGCGCGGGCGCCACGGTGGTGCCGCCCAACAGGCACGACAGCACCGTGCGCGAGGTGGCCTTGATCAGCGGCGTGACGGCTTCGGCGATGTCGATCGACGAAACCATGGCCGTGGGCGCGTGCAGCAGCAGCAAGGCGTCCGCCTGCGGCTCGTCGAGCAGCGGCTTGATGGCGTCGGCATAGCGCTGCACGGCCGCGTCGCCGGGCAAGCCGACGGGGTTGTCGTGCGACCAGCCCCTTGGCAGGGCCTTTTCCAGCGCGATCACGGTATCGGGCGACAGTTCGGCCAGCTTGCCGCCGCTGCCCACCAGCGCGTCGGTGGCCATCACGCCCAGGCCGCCGCCATTGCACAGGATCGCCAGGCGCTCGCCGCGCTGCGAGCGGATGTGCGTGAGCGTTTCCACGGCGTCGAACAGTTCCTCGGCCGAATACACGCGCAGCATGCCGGCGCGGCGGATGGCCGCGTCGTACACGGCGTCGGAACCGGCCAGCGCGCCCGTATGCCAGGCCGCCATGGCCGCGCCTTCCGCCTCGCGCCCCGCCTTCAGCACGATGACGGGCTTGCTGCGCGCGGCCGCCCGCGCCGCCGACATGAATTTGCGCGCGGCCTGGATGTCTTCCATGTACAGCAGGATGGCGGCCGTGTCGGCATCGCCGGCCAGGTAGTCGAGCAGGTCGCCGAAATCGATGTCGTAGCTGCCGCCGAGCGAAATGAACTTGGAAAAGCCCACGCCATGCGCGTTGGCCCAGTCGAGCACGCCCGACACCAGCGCGCCCGACTGCGACACGAAGGCGATCTTGCCGGCCGTCGCCCCCACGTGGGCAAAGCTGGCGTTCAAGCCCAGTCTCGGCACGAGCAGCCCCATGCTGTTGGGGCCGAGGATGCGCAGCAGATGCGGCTTGGCCGCCTTCAGCATGGCCAGGCGCAGCGCTTGCTCGCGCACGGGGTCGATGCCGGAAGTCATGACGATGGCCGCGCGCGTGCCCAGCGCGCCCAGTTCGCGGATCAGCGCCGTGATGGTGGCCGGCGGCGTGCAGATGATGGCCAGGTCCGGCGCCTTGGGCAGCTGCGCCAGCTTGCGGTAGCATTTCAGGCCCATCAGCTCGTCATACTTGGGATTGACGGGCCAGATCTCTCCCTGGTAGCCGCCTCCCAGCAGGTTGTACAGGGCGATGGCGCCCAGCTTGCGTTCGCGCGCCGTGGCGCCGATCAGGGCCACCGAGGCCGGCTTGAACAGCTTGTCGAGATTACGGATACTCATGTTCTGGCCTCATGGTTTGCCGGAGTGGCTAAAGGTACTCCCCCAGTGTATAGGATGCGTTGCCAAAAAAATTTGACTTTGTGAAGCGTTTCACGAAAAAACCACGCGCCTACCAGCGCGAGCGGTGGCTTTCCGTCACGCCCGCCAGCTGCGCCACGATGCGCTTGGGCGAGTCCGCGCTGGCGCGCACCCAGCCGCTGAAGGTGCCGATGGGCTGGATGTAGCGGCTGGCGGCGATCCACAGGTTCTTGTCCTCGCGCCGCGCCCCTTCCGGCCTGAAGTGCAGGTCGAGCAGATCGTCGTCCGTCCATACATGCCACGGCGCCAGCGGGTTGTCGGGATTGAAGTCGAAATGCGCGCGCCCCAGCTGATACAGCTGGCCATCGAGCCACAGCGCGTTTTCATGCGCGCCGAAATAGCCGGCCTGCAGGTTGAAACCGAGGTCCAGGCTGTGCGCCGAGGCCCAGCGCCATTCCGTCTCGCGCGCCAGCAGGCCATTGGAATAATCGAAGCTGGCCACGCCGTCGTCCAGGCTGTAGCCGACGGCGCCGCAGCGCACGCTGCCCCACAAGGGCAGGCCGCCCGATTTTTGCGTCGCATGCACGCTGCCGCCCTCGGCCACGGGCCCGACGGCCAGCAGGGTGGGCGACACGGGCGGGCCGCATTCCGCGTCGATGCCGAAATGGCCGCAATCGAGCCGCAAACGGTAGCGCTGCTGCGGCTGCGCCTCGATGGAGATCACGTGCGAGAGGAAGCGGAAACGGCTGGAGGCGCCCGCATGCGGCGCCACCGTGGCGCACAGGCCGGGAATGCCATCCTGCGAAAAGCTGGCCACGATCTTGCCCTTGTGGCGGTCGAAGGCGTAGGCGAAGGCCGTGCTGGTCCAGCCCAGGTCGACGATGGCCACGCCGCAGAACACGGCCGGTGTCGACAGGGCCACGTAATGCCAGCGCTTGTGGTGGAACAAACGCCACAGGGCGCCGCGCGCGTGCGGCGGCGCCAGCGCGGCCCAGTCGAAGGCGTTCAATTGCCCCGTGTAGCGGCCAAAACAGGGGACGCCATCGGCGTCAAGCAGCGCGGGCGGTGCCGGTGGCAGCATCATGCGGCCCGCCTTGCGGCAGCGCCGCCATCGTGCAGGGCAGCGGCCAGCTGCGCACCGAAGACTGCCGGCTGCGCTTGCGCAATATCAATCTGCGGACACGCATGCCAGAGCGCCAGGCGCCGCACGGCGCCGGCCACGTCCTGCACCAGGCGGGGGCTGAGGCGCACGCCCTCTTCCAGCACCAGCGACTTGATTTCGAAGCGGCCCTGTGCGCGGTGCGCCTTGGCATCCAGCCGTCCCACGAGCGCGCCGCGGCGCAGGATCGGTAAGGTGAAGTAGCCATAGCGGCGTTTTTCAGCGGGCGTATAGCATTCGAGCCGGTAGTCAAAACCGAACAGTTCCAGCGCGCGGCGCCGGTCCCAGACGACGGGGTCGAACGGCGACAGGATGGTCGTCAGGGTGGGCGCCAGCTTGCCGTCGGCCGCCGCGCGCAGCAACTCCCCATGCTCCGCATGCACGTAGACGGCGTCCGTCCAGCCGTCCACCGCGCAGCGCAGCAGCGCGCCCGCGTCCACCAGCGCCTGCAGATCGTGCGCCAGGCTGGCGCGTGACTGCTTGGTGCGAAAATAATCGCTGATCCAGCCGGCGCGCGCCAGGCCCAGCGCCTTCACGCTGGCCAGCAGCAGGCGGCGGCGCACCTCGTCCTCGGGCGGCAGCAAGCCATCGTGCCAGCCCGGCAGCACCCGTTCGGCCAGGTCGTAATAGCGCTGGAACTGATGCCGCTTGGCGATCATCAGCACGCCCGACGTAAACAGCACTTCCAGCGAGCGCTTTTCCGGCTTCCAGCTCCACCAGCCGCCCGCCTGGCCATCCGTGCGTTCAAAATCGGCCGAACGGGCGGCGCCGTTGGCGCGGATGTGGTCGAGCACCGACGCGACGGCCTCGCCCTGCTCGGCCATCCATTTGACCGAGTATTTCCAGCCCATGGCGGCCGGATCGAGCATGCGGTGGCGGTACAAGCCATAGTCTTCGATGGGCACGAAGCACGCTTCATGCGCCCAGTATTCGAACAGCGCGCCCTCGGCCAGCAATTGTTCGAGCCACGGCTGCGGATAATCGCCCAGCCGGCTCCACAGCACCAGATACGGGCTGCGCGCCACCACGTGGATGGTGTCGATCTGCAGCACGCCCATCTGGCGGATGGCGGCCAGCACGTCGGCCTTCACGGCTTTTTTACGCCGCGCCTGCAGCAGGCCCTGGGCGGCCAGGTGCAGGGCGCGCGCGGCGGCCAGCGATAGCGGGGGGTGGTCGGGAGGCGTGGATAGGTCGAGACTGTGCATAACAGAAAGATACCGCATTCCGGACGCGCCTTGTGCGTTTTCTCGCTATCGGATCGTCCGGCCGGCAGCCACGCTACGCGGCGGGAAACACCAGCGTCACGGCCAGTCCACGGCCCTGCAAGCCGGCGCCAAGCATGATCTGCGCGCCATGCCGCTCGGCGATGCGGCGCACGATGGACAGGCCCAGCCTGCTGCCGGGATGCTGTGCGCCGCCCGGGCGCACGAAGCGCTCGAACACGCGCTCATGCATGTCTTGCGCGATGCCCGGCCCCGTATCGGCCACGCGCAGGTAGCTGCGCCCGTGAACAGCGGGTATCGGTGGGGATTGCGCTGGCCGCGCAGGGGCAGGTCGATGGGCCCCGTCAAGCCGTGTTCGCGCACGTCCTTTTCCACCAGCGACAGCAGCAGATGGCCCGTCTCGGTCAGCGACGGGTCGAACAATTCCTGGCTTTCGCGGCGCGCCTCGACATACACGATGGCGGCGCCGCCCGCCCACAGGGCCAAGGTCAGGCCCAGCAACACCGTCAGCAAGGTGCGCCGCAGCGACCAGCTTGGCACGCTGCCGCCGGCTGTTAAGAATCTCTTAAGAACTTCTGCGCATGATCCGGAGCGAAATATTTTTTGGCGAGCCATGTCCGCAATTGTAAATGATTCTTATTGCTTTCATGATTCCCATTCCCCACAAATACAGACCAATAATGAATTCACCTTCAGGAGTTTGCATGTCCAACAGCACCCGCCGCGCGCGCCTGCCGCGTCCCACCACCCTGGCCCTGGCCGTGGCCGCCCTGTCCTGCCTGCCGGCTCACGCCCAGACGGGCACGCCGGCCAGCATGCCGGAAGTGGTCGTGTCCGCGTCCGGCTTCGAGCAGGATATCAAGCAGGCGCCCGCGTCGATCACGGTGCTGACGCGCGAGGAACTGTCGAAGGAGCGCTTCGGCAACCTGACGCAGGCGCTGGAAAGCGTGGAAGGCATCGACGTGGGCGCGGCGGGCGACAAGACGGGCGGCATGAACATCAGCATCCGCGGCATGCCCAGCGACTACACCCTGGTGCTGATCGACGGACGGCGCCAGAACGCGGCCGGCAACGTCACGCCGAACGGCTTCGGCGGCACGCAGACGAGCTTCATGCCGCCGCTGGCCGCCATCGAGCGCATCGAGATCATCCGCGGCCCCATGTCGACCCTGTACGGCTCGGACGCCATGGGCGGCGTGATCAACATCATCACGCGCAAGGTGGGCAAGCAGTGGATGGGCTCCGTCTCGGCCGACTACACCTTGCAGGAAGAATCCGCTTTCGGCGACGTGAAAAGCGGCCGCTTCTACCTGAGCGGCCCCATCGCCACCGACCTGCTGGGCCTGTCCCTGCGCGGCAGCAAGCAGCGACGCGACGCGGCCGACATCCGCTACAACGACGTGGCCGGCGCGGAAGTCGCCACCAGAATGGGCGCCAACCCCGTGCGTGCGGATATCGACAACTTCGGCGCGCGCCTGGCGTTGACGCCGAACCGCTACCACACCGTCATCCTCGACGCCGACGCGGGCCGCCAGACCTACGACAATTCGCGCGGCCAGCTCGGCACCAAGACCGTGCAGGGCGGCTACGGGCCAGAACAGAAATACAAGCGCGACCAGTGGACCCTGTCGCACACGGGCCGCTTCGGCTTTGGCACGCTCGACAGCAGCTACATGGTGAACAAGACGGAAACCCTGGGCCGCACGATTCCTCCGGGCACGCCGGGCGCCGTGGCCGGCAGCGCGCGCACGCTGGAAGTGGAAAGCCAGGTCTTCGACACCAAATTGGTCATGCCTTTGGGCAAGCACATGGCTACCGTCGGCGCGCAATGGTGGAAAGCGGAAATGACGGATGGCGTGGCGCCGAAGACATTCGAATTCACGCAAAAAGCCCTGTTCGCGGAAGACGAATGGCAGGTACTGGAGCATCTCGCGCTGACCTTCGGCGCCCGCTATGACGATCACAGCATCTTTGGCGGCCAGACCAGCCCCCGCGCCTATGCCGTGTGGAACGCCTCGACGAGCTGGACCGTCAAGGGCGGCGTCAGCAAGGGCTACAAGACGCCCCGCGTGGAACAACTGTCGCCAGGCATCAACGGTTTCGGCGGCCAGGGCACGATTCCCCTCGTCGGCAGCCCGAACCTGAAGCCGGAAACGAGCACGACGGCGGAAATCGGCGCCTACTTCGACAACCTGGCCGGCTGGACGGCCAGCGGCACCGTGTTCAACAATACCTTCAAGGACAAGATCACGACGGGTACGGGCCTCGTCAATTGCAGCTACCGTCCTTCGCCCAACCGTCCCGGCTGCGTCAGCTTCGGCAACTGGCCCAACGTCGATGCGTTCGGCCAGTCCGTCAACGTGGATGAGGCCGTCACACGCGGCGTCGAGCTGAACACGCGCTTCCCGCTGGGCAAGACCTTGTCGGCCAGCGCCAACTACACCTACACGGAAAGCGAACAGAAGAGCGGCAGCAATGCGGGCAAACCGCTGAGCGACACGCCCAAGCACGCCGTCAACGCCCGTTTGAGCTGGGATATCTCGCGCGATTGGAACGGCTGGCTGCGCGCCGAGTACCGCAGCGAGCGTTTCCGCGATCCGGGCACGTCGGCTTCCACGCGCGCCGCCAAGGCCGCGCTGGGCGACTACAAGGGCTACACCATGCTGCACCTGGGCAGCAGTTATCAGTTGAACAAGCGCGTGACCCTGAACGCGGCCGTGTACAACCTGCTCAACAAGGACTTCATCGACTACCAGGCGTACCGCGCACCGGCCTTGGACTATGCCAACCGCTACGTCAACAGCCTGGACGGACGCCGTCTGTGGCTGTCGGCCACCGTCGATTTCTGATGAGGTAAGGCGCCATCCGCGTCAACATCGAACGGGCTGCCGCAGGGCGGCCCGTTTTTTCGTCAAGCCGTTTGCGCTTTATCAATGCAGTAACCGATCGCATGCACCGTGCGTATCAAGTCCCGCCCCAGCTTCTTGCGCAGGTGGTGGATGTGCACCTGCACGGCATTGCTTTCCACTTCGCCACCCCAGCTGTACAGGTTTTTTTCCAGCTGTTCGCGGCTCAGCACGCGGCCGCCATGTTCCAGCAGCAATTGCAGGATGCGGAACTCCTTGACGGTCAGGGTCACGGGCACGCCCCCTTGCGTCACGTGCCGGTCGGCGATATCGAGCACCAGGTCGCCATGCACGAGATGTTCGCGCAGGCGGCCGGCGGCGCGGCGGCAGGCGCTGCGGATGCGCGCGGCCAGCTCGTCGAGGTCGAACGGCTTGACGATAAAGTCGTCGGCGCCCGCGTCCAGGCCGGCGATGCGCTCGCCCACCTTGTCGCGCGCCGTGACGATCAGCACGGCGCCGCTGTAGCCGTTGTCGCGCAGCACGCCTAACGCCTGCATGCCGTCCTGCCCCGGCAATCCCAGGTCGAGCAGGATGCAGCCATAGTCGTGCAGGTGCACGGCCGTGTGCGCCTGTTCGGCGCTCGTGACCCAGTCGACGGCGTAACCGCCCTGTTCCAGGCCGATCTGCGTGGCGCGCCCCAGTTGCGGGTCGTCTTCGGTCAGCAGGATGCGCATGGGAAAGCGGCGCGGGCCGCTCAGTCCTTCTTCTTGATCAGGCCTGCCAGCGCGGCAAACGGATTGTGCGTGGCGGGCGCCACCTCGGCCGACAGCAGGCCGGCGCCACGGTCCGCCTCCAGGTAGCGCGAGTGCTCATTGTCATGGCAATACAGGCACAGCAGCTCCCAGTTGCTGCCGTCGGGAGGATTGTTGTCGTGGTTGTGGTCGCGGTGGTGCACCGTCAGCTGCTGCACGTTGGCACGCGTAAATTCACGCATGCAGCGGCCGCACACCCACGGATACATCTTCAGCGAGCGTTCGCGGTAGCCGCTCTCGCGCTGGTCGGCGGCGCGGCGCGCTTCGGCCACGATCTTGTCCAGCCGTGCCGCGTCGGGCTTTTTACTCTGCATGACAACTTTCGATATGGGAGGAAGAAGCAGCCATTTTAATGAGGATGCGGGTGAAATTGTACTTTTTCTGCCACGGCCCAGGCCCGTGTCGCCGCCCGCGCGATTTTTTTAGCGTGCGCGGCGCCACAAGTGCTTGATTTAACGCAAAATAAGACCAGCGACAGACGATGAACAGACGCCGGGGCGGCAAACGCTGGCAGCGCGCAGGTCGGCATATTTCGGCTATCATGCGCGCCACGCCGCCCCTTCCGCCCCTTTTCAATGATTCTTGCCTGCAAGCGCCCGTGATATCGATAACGAGACCCCTGCAACGCTTTGCCAGCCGCCTTTACCGCATCAGCCTGGTCCCCGTGTTCGCACTGCTTTTACTGCTGGTGCTGTGGGGTGCCGTCATCTATCAGATCGGCCAGGAGCAGGCCGGCGCCGTGCGCGATGCCGTGGCCGGCAGCCAGACCCTCGCGCGCACCCTGGCCGACCATACCAGCTTCATCCTGCGCCAGACGGACCACGCCACGCAATTGTTCAAGCTCAAGTACGAGGAATCGGGCGGCAGCCTGCGCCTCAATGAATTCACGCGCCGCCAGGGCCTGCTCGACAGCGTGCTGCCGTCCAAGCTGGAACTGCCGATCGCCCTGGTCGACGCGCAGGGCAACATCACCGACAGCGCCAACGCGTATTTCCCTGAAAAACTGGCCCGGCAAGCCTTTTTCCGGACGCTGGCCGCCAACCCGGCCGACACGGCCCTGGTCGACACGCCCATGCTCGACGCCGACAGCAAACGCTGGACCATCCGCATGGCGCGCCGCCTGAACGATGCCCAGGGACGCTTCGCCGGCGCCATCATCATTCACGTCGACCCCACCTATTTCGTCGACGACTACGACCGCCTGAACCTTGACGAACACGATGCGCTGATGCTGGTGGCGCGCGACAGCGGCCTGACGGTGGGACGCATCGGCGAGCAGCTGCTCATCAGCGACCGCATCGATTTCCGCATGCCGGGCGCGCCCCTGCACGCGCCAGACGAACTGGAGATCGAGCCGCCCGTCGACGCCACCTCGCGCATCTACAGCTACCGCGAGCTGCCCCGCTATCCGCTGCTGGCCGTAGTGGGCGTGAGCCGCGCCACCGCGCTGGCCCGCTTCGAGCAACGCCGCCTGGCATATCTGGGCGCGCTGATCGCCGCCAGCGTGCTCATCGCGGGCTTCACGGCGCTGCTGGCGAACCAGAGCGCGCGCCTGCGCCGCAGCATCCGCCAGGCCAAGGAAACGCAGGCCCTGCTGCGCGCGGCGCACCAGGGCAGCCTTGACGCCGTACTGCTGCTGAAAGCCTGGCGAGCGGCGCCGGGCAAGCCGGTGGAGGACTTCATTTTCGCCGACATCAACGAACGGGCAGCCGACATGCTGGGCAAGCCGCGCTCGGAACTGCTGGGCCAGCGCGTGCTGCCGCGGGTGCCGCTGCTGCGCGGCGAACGCTTTTTCAAGCGCTTCGTGCTGGTGATGGAAACGGGCCAGCCGCTGGAAGATGAATTCGAGCTGAAACTGGCCTCGGGCGGCACGCGCTGGCTGCGCCACCAGGTCGTGCCCATCACCGACGGCGTGGCCGTCACCTCGCGCGACATCAGTGCGCGCAAGCATGATGAACTGGCGCTGCAGGACAACCGCAGCTTCCTGCAGTCGCTGATCGACCATTTGCCCGTGCTGGTGTACGTGAAAAGCGCGCGCCCGGAGAACTTCGGCCAGATGGAGGTGTGGAACAAGGCGGCAGAGGACATCACCGGCTACCTGGCCGGCGACGTCATCGGCAAGACCGACTGCCAGGCCTTTCCGCCCGACTTCGGCCTGCATGACGCCGACGATGACCGCGCCATCCTGGCCGAACGGGGCGTCATCGACCATACGGAAAAGCCGCTGCGCCTGTTTGACGGCAGCCAGCGCTACCTGCGCTCCGTCTCCGTGCCCGTATTCGACGAGCGCCAGCAGGTCGAGCATATCCTGTGCATCGCCGAGGATATCTCGCAGCGCCGCCAGCAGGAACTGGAACTGCGCCAGAAACAGGCAGAACTGGCCGCCGTCAACGATGCCTCGCCTCTCGGCCTGGTGCGCCTGGACCGCCAGCGCCGCTGCACCTACGTCAACCGCACCTTCGAGGCCATCACGGGCCTGCCGCGCGCCGCCGCCCTGGGCGCCGGCTGGACCAGCGCCCTGCATCCGGACGACTATCCGCGCATGCACGTGGCGCTGGAGCAGCTCACGCGCAGCCATGCGCCGTTCCAGTCCACCCTGCGCTGCCTGCACCGCGACGGCAAGCTGGTGTGGGTTTCCGTCAAAATCGCTCCCATCCTCGTCGACGGTCAGGTGGAAGGCTACGTGGGCAGCCTGGACGACATCACCACCCTGCGCGAATCGGAAGTGGCGCTGCTGGAGAGCGAGGCGCGCCTGCGCACCATCGCCGACACCCTGCCGGCCATGATCGCCTACATCGACGCCGACCAGATCTACCGCTTCCTGAACATCGCCTACGAGCGCGAATTCGGCCTCGCAGGCACCCAGGTGCTGGGCAAGAGCGTGCTCGATACGGTCGGCGCGGCCCGCTACGGCACGGTAGCGCCCTACATCCGGCGCGTGCTCGATGGCGAGACCCTGAGCTTCGAGGAAGAGGACGAGAAGGAAGGCATCGAGCGCTGCATGGAAGTCATCTACATCCCGCAGATCGGCGAAGACCGGCTGCAGGTGGTGGGTTTTCACGTGATGCGCCAGGATATCACCGTGCAAAAGCGCGAAAAGCAGCGGCTGCTGAAACTGGCGCAGGTCGATGCGCTCACGGGCCTGTCGAACCGCGCCGGCTTCCAGCAAAAGCTCAGCGACGCCATGCACGCGAGCCGCCGGCAGCAGCACCTGATGGCCGTCATGTACATGGACATCGACCGCTTCAAGCCCGTCAACGACACGCACGGACACGGCACGGGCGACGCCCTGCTGCGCGCCTTCGCCCAGCGCCTGACGCAGACCATGCGCGCCACCGACATCATCGCCCGCCTGGGCGGCGACGAATTCACCATCATCATGGAACAGATCAGCCGGCCCGACGACGCGGCCGTGCTGGCGGAAAAGATCGTCGCCGCCATGCAGCAGCCGTTCGAACTCGACGGCATCACCGTGCGCATTTCCGCCAGCATCGGCCTGGCCTTCTACCGCGACGAAGACATTTCCCCCGCCGTGCTGCTGCAGCGGGCCGACGTGCTGCTGTATCAGGCCAAGCAGGATGGGCGCAATACCTACCGGGCCGGCGTGCTGACGACTTGAGCACCGGAGAAAACGTCCATGGCTGCGTTGCAGTACCTTGCCCTGAACGTTTTTCAGGCACTCTGGATGTATTGATAAAAATCGAAAACGCTCTTCGAAATTCGTTCAACTCTCCAGTACCTGCCTCATTTCAGCTATATTGGCGCCTGTCTTCCCTACCCTTGCCCCATCATGCGCCTGCTGCACACTTCCGACTGGCATCTGGGCCAGACCCTGCACAACTATGAACGGGGCTACGAGCACCAGCGCTTCCTCGACTGGCTGCTCGACACCCTCGTGGCCGAGCGGGTCGA
Organism: Janthinobacterium sp. TND4EL3; assembly: GCF_900156175.1. Classification (GTDB taxonomy): domain Bacteria; phylum Pseudomonadota; class Gammaproteobacteria; order Burkholderiales; family Burkholderiaceae_D; genus Janthinobacterium. Next base: position 110,361 of record NZ_FTMV01000015.1, on the reverse strand, counting down.
CGTGCTGCTCGTCGCCGGCGACGTGTTCGACAATGCCAATCCTTCGGCCGCCTCGCAAAAGCAGCTGTATGTCTTCCTGCAGCAGGCGCGCGCGCGCCTGCCCGCGCTGCAGCTGATCGTCGTCGCCGGCAACCACGATTCGGCGGGACGGCTGGAAGCGCCCGGCCCCCTGCTGGCCGCGCACGGCACCCACGTGATCGGCCATGTGCTGCGCGACGACGCGGGCCAGATCGACCTGGAACGCCTGCTGCTGCCGCTTACCGGCAGCGATGGACAAGTGCAGGCCTGGTGCCTGGCCGTACCGTTCCTGCGTCCCGGCGACGTGCCGAAACTGCCGGCTGGCGACACCCAGGACGCCTACCTGGGCGGCATCGCCCTGCTGTACCGCCAGTTGACCGACCTGGCGCTGGCGCGCCGCCAGCCGGGGCAAGCCATTCTTGCCATGGGCCACTGCCATATGGTGGGCGGCGAAATGTCGAACGATTCCGAGCGCCGCATCGTCATCGGCGGCACGGAAATGCTGCCGTCGGGGATTTTTGATGCATCCATCGCGTATGCGGCGCTGGGCCATTTGCACAAGGCGCAGGCCGTGGGCGGCCAGGAGCACATCCGCTACTGCGGCAGCCCGATACCGCTGTCGTTCGCCGAAGTGAACTACCGCCACCAGGTGCTGTGCCTCGATATCGACGGTGAAACGCTGCAATCCGTGCGCGTCATCGCCGTGCCGCGCGCCGTGCCCCTGCTGCGCGTGCCGGCCACACCGGCGCCCATCAGCGAAGTGCTGGCGCAGCTGGCCGCCCTCGACGTGCCGGACGCTCCGGCCGAGGCGCAGCCCTTCCTGGAAGTGCGCGTGCGCCTGGACGCGCCCGAACCGGGCCTGCGCACGCGCATCGAGACGGCGCTCGACGGCAAACCCGTGCGCCTGGCGAAGATCGAAACATCGAGCGCCGCGCGCGCCAGCGCCCCCGACAACATGACGCTCGACCAATTGGGCCAGCTGCAGCCCGACGACATCTTCCGCCGCCTGTATCAGCAAAAATACGCCAAGGAAGCGCCGCCCGAGCTCCTCTCGGGCCTGGCCGAACTGCTGCTGCCCGGTGCCTGACCTTTTCGCTCCCGAAGAACCATGAAAATCCTGAAAATCAGCGGTAAGAACCTGGCTTCGCTGGCCGGCGAATTTGAAGTCGACTTCCAGCAGGAGCCGCTGGCGTCCTCCGGCCTGTTCGCCATCAGCGGCCCCACGGGCGCGGGCAAGAGCACCCTGCTCGACGCGCTGTGCCTGGCCCTGTACGACGCCACGCCACGCCTGCTCAAGGTGCTGGGGCGCAGTGCCCTGCCCGACGTGGGCAAGGAAACCGTCGGCGCGCAGGATACGCGCACCCTGCTGCGCCGCGGCACGCCGGACGGTTACGCGCAGGTGGATTTCGTCGGTAACGACGGCGCAAGCTACCGCGCGCGCTGGAGCGTGCGCCGCTCGCGCACCAAGGCCGAAGGGGCGCTGCAGGCCACCGCCATGAGCTTGCACCAGCTGCCCGCGCTGCAGCCCATCGGCGGCACCAAGACGGAAGTGAAGGAAGAGATCGAAAAACGCATCGGCCTGTCCTTCGACCAGTTTACGCGCGCCGTGCTGCTGGCGCAGAACGAGTTTTCCACCTTCCTCAAGACGGAAGACAATGAGCGGGGCGAGCTGCTGGAGACGCTGACGGGCAGCAGCATCTATAGCGATATTTCCATGCGCGCCTTCGAGCGTGCAAAAAAGGAAAAACAGGTCCTCGAACGCCTGGGCGAGAAACTGGCCGACCAGCGGCCCTTGTCGCCGGAAGAACGCGCTGAAACGGCAATGCTGGGTGAGGCCGCCGAAGCGGCCCTGCACACCATCGACCTGCGCAAGGCGGTGCTGGAACTGCAGCAGCGCTGGCACCAGGAGACGCACAAGCTGCAAACCCAGGTGACGGCCGCGCAAGAGGCGCTGGATGGCGCCGATGCCGAGCGGGCCGCTGCACAGGAGCGCCAGGCGGCGCTGGCGCAGTGGGAATTGCTGCAGCCGGCGCGGTCCCTCGTCGACGACGTGGCGCGCCTGGCCGGCGACATCGCCGGCACGGGCGCCGCGCTGGAAGCGTCACGCGTGCAGGCGGCGCAAGCCATCGCGAGCGAGGCGCGGCTGTCGCAGGCCGTGCAGCAGGCGGCAGCGGCCTTGCTTGCCAGGGAAGCGGCGCAGGGCGACGCGGCGCCCGTGCTTGACCAGGCCAAGGCGCTCGACGCGGGCATTGCGGCGCACATGCCCGCGCACCGCCACGCGCAAGATGGCGCCCTGGCCGCCGACCAGGCCAACGAGACGGCGCGCGCCGCGCTGCACGATCTGCAGCAGCGCCAGCACGCCGCGCAGGCGGAACAGGAAGCGGGCCGCCAGTGGCTGGCATCGCACCAGCAGTGGCAGGCGCTGGCGCAATCGTGGCAGTTGTGGGATCAATTGTTTGCCCAGGCCGGGCAAGCGGCCGCGCAAGCCGATGCGGCCGACGCCAGCATGGCCGAGTCAAGACAGCAGCTGCGCCAGGCCTCGGACGCCACGCAGGCGGCGCAAGCGGCGCTGGCCAGCGCCGCTGCCGCCCTGGCCGTGCGCGAGGCGCAGCGGCGCGAGGCGCAAGCGGCCGTACAAGCCATCGATGGCCAGGGACTGCAGGAGCAGCGCGGCCAGCTGGAGGCGCACGCGCGCATCTTGGCCAGCGCGGAAAAGACCTGGAGCGAACTGGCGCGCCAGCAGCAGGCGCTGGCCCACTGGCAAGCGAGGGCGGCCCAGCTGGCACAGGCAGAGCAAACGGAAAGCACGGCGTTGGCGGCGGAAACGGCGCAGACGCCGCTGCTGGAAGCGCGCCTGGCGCAGGCGGAAAAGTCCTTGAAAGGCGCGGAAGCGGCATGCGCGGCCAGCGTCGAGCAGCTACGGGCCAATTTGCAGGACGAGCAGCCCTGCCCCGTCTGCGGCGCGCTGGAACACCCGTACAGCCACGCCGATCACGCCTTGCAGGCGATGCTGGCCAGCTTGCAGGATGAGGTGCTCGCTTGCCGCACGCAGGCGCGCGGCAATCTGGAGCGGCTGGCCACGCACAGGGCGGCGCTGGCCGCGACGGCGCGCGAGCAGGCGCAAACGGATGCCGAACTGGCAGCCCTGCCGCCCGCCATCGACAGCTTGCTCGCGCAGTGGCAGCCGCATGCGGACACGTTGGCACTGCCGCCGGCAAACCAGCGCGCGGACTGGTTCGCGCAGCAGCTGGCGGCCAATGCGGCCGGCTTGCAGGCGCTGGCGCAGCAGGAAACGGCGCTGCGCCAGGCCGGCGCGCGGCGCGAGCAGGCGCAGGCGGCGCACGAACTGGCATCCACCGAGCACGCGCGCTGCACAAGCAGCGTCGCCGAAGCGCAGGCGCGGCTGGCGCAGCTGCAGGCGCAGCAAGCGGGCAACGCCGACAAGGGCGAGACGGCGCGCGCCGCGCTCGATGCCTTGCTGGCGCAGCTCGATGGCGCGTTTGCCGACGCCGATGGCGCCGAGGACTGGAAAGACAGCTGGCGCGCCGGCCCGGCCGCCTTCCGCGCGGCGCGTGAAACGGAAAGCCGGCAATGGCTGAAACAGCAGGCGGACCAGGATAACCTGGGTCACGCGCTGGCGACGCTGGCCGCGCAGCTGGAAGCGGCGCAGCTGGCCGCTGGCAAGGCGCAGCAAGCGGCGCAGCAAGCCCACGCCGTCTTTGCCGCCGCCGACAAGCAGCGCGCGGCAATGCAGGCGGAGCGCCATGCGCTATGGCAGGGCCGGAGCGTGGCCGAGGTGGAACGCAGCCTGGCAGCGGCCATCGCGCAAGCCAAAGAACAGCTGGCGCAGCAGCAAACGGCGGCGCAGTCGGCCAGCCAGCAGCGCACGCGCCTGGAAGAAGCGTGCGCGCAGCTGTCGCAGCGCCTGGCCGCCTTGCGTGAACAGGAACACGGCGCCAACGCCGCCCTGCACGACTGGCTGCGCCAGTTCCAGGATGCCCACCCTGCCCATGCGCCGGCCGACATGGACGCCTTGCGCGCACGCTTGGCCATCGCGCCGGACGCCATGCGCGCGGAGCGGGCCGCCCTGCAAGCAATCGCCGACCGCCACACGGCGGCTGCGTCCGTGCTGGCCGAACGCCGGCAGCAGCTGGCAGCACATGGGCAGCAACCGCCGGAGGCACTGGAAACGGACGAGGCGGCGCTGCAGGCCGCGCTCGACGCGCTGCTGCTGGAACGCCAGGCAGCCAACCAGGAAGCGACGCGCTTACGCCTGGCCATCGCGCAGGACGACGCGCGGCGCCACAGCGCGCAAGCGATGCTGGCGCTGATCGAGGCGCAAGCCGTCATCGAGCGGCGCTGGGCCAGCCTGAATGAATTGATCGGCTCGGCCGACGGCAAGAAATTCCGCAACTACGCCCAGCAATTCACGCTGGAAGTGCTGCTCGGCTATGCGAATGCACACCTGAACCACCTGGCGCGCCGCTACCAGCTCGAACGCATCGAGAACCCGAACAATCCGTCGCTGGGCCTGATGGTGCGCGACCAGGACATGGGCGGCGAGCTGCGCTCCGTGCACTCGCTGTCAGGCGGCGAATCGTTCCTCGTCTCGCTGGCCTTGGCGCTGGGCCTTGCCTCGCTGTCCTCGAACCGCGTGCGCGTCGAATCGCTGTTCATCGACGAGGGCTTCGGCAGCCTCGATACGGAAACCCTGCGCGTGGCCATGGATGCACTCGACGGCCTGCAAGCGATGGGCCGCAAGGTGGGCGTGATCTCGCACGTGCAGGAAATGACGGAGCGCATCGCCACCCGCATCGTCGTGCAGCCTGGGGCGGGCGGCAAGAGCGTGGTGACGGTGCGCTAAGGGGCCGGCTGGCGTGTCAGCGCGGCTCCGCCTCCCGGCATAGCCTCAGCATGTCCCAGCCCAATTCGCGGCGGATCTGCTCCGGGTCGGGCGGGGGGCGGCGCTGTTCCAGCTCCGCTTTCAACCATTTCCTGACCAATTCCTTGCCAGGTTGTACAGGCTGTTCCTTGTCACGCTTTTCCATGATGCTACCTCTTCAATGGATGCCAGTCGGCCTCCCATATCCGTTCAACGTCACGGCGCGGATTCAGTTGACTTGCGCGTGGCGCAGTTGCAACAGTATGTAACGACCGGCGGAGTGGGTTAGAATCCCGTCCTTCGCGTAGCCGAACGCTACGCCCCGCAACAGTTCAAGGAATCCCATGAAAGCCGCCCGCAGCCTCACCTTCAAGTGCGTCAAATGTCACAAATCCATGCAGGTCTACCTGCAAAAAGTCTCCGCCTGCTCGCATATCCAGCCGTATCAGGGCATTTGCGCATGCGGCGAACTGAAGCGCCACGCCACGGGCCAGGCCGATGCCGTCAAGTCTTACCTGGAGTCGGAGGATGGTAGCTGGTCGCACCACCACTAATGGTTAAAGAATGGGACACGGCTGCCGTTAACTGAGTACTTGCTCACTCGGAATTTGTTCATGTCCCAGCTTCCCGCCCTTGCCAGCCGTCAACCCGCCTCGACTACGCTGACTGGCCAGCAGCCGTCACGCACGGGCAGCAGCGCCACGGGCCTGGCCGCTTCGCCCCTGATGCAGCGCACCGCGCAAGACGTGGTGGCCTTGTCGAAGAATGGCCTGGACCTGTCGGCCAAGGGACTGTCGCAGCGCACCGATGCGCTGGGCAACGCCACCGTCGACGTGGCGCAGGATTTTCTCTCCAACATGACGCGCCAGCTGTTCGGCGACGGCGCCAGCATCGCCTTCGATTCCGTCGACCTGCAGGCCGGTTCCAGCTTCAGCAGCGGCAGCGCCAGCGTCTCGGGCGCAAGCGGCAGCAGCCGCGCGGCCGCCTTCAGCCTCGATGAAAACGCCCATTTCATCGGCAAGGGCAAGATCACGACGGCCGACGGCCAGACCTTCGACTTCGAAGTGGAAGTGCAATATCAATCGAACATCAGCGCGGGCGCATTTGCGCAAACGCAAGATGACGCGCAGGAAGTTCCGCCATCCGATGACGCCGCCCTGCCCGCCAAGGAGTTGCCCGCCACGACCTTCGGCGGCAATCTGCACGACCTGTTCAAGCTGCTGGGCCAGCAGTTGCAAAGCAACATTTTTAATAACAACGTCAACAACAACGTCGATGGCGCCAGCGCCAGCGGCAACGATGGCGACCTGGCGGGCAGCCTGAGCTTGCGCTTGCTCAAGCTGGTACAGCCGGACGCGGCGGTCAAAGCGGACAAGAACGCCGCGCAAAACACGCCGGAAGACCAGGCGCGCGCCCGCGCGCTGGCACTCGCCTATGGCACGGACACTGCTGACGGCACGGCCCGCGACGTATAATGGAAGACGGCCTGCGCAGGCGACCATGCCGCGCGCCCCCTTCTATCGATTGAAACCCATGTCCGACACTTCTTCCCCTACCGTTCATCCGCAGATCCACTGGAGCGAAAACGGCGCCGAGCATTCGGCCCGCTGGCGCTCGGAAAGCGGCATGCCGCCGCCCAAGCGCGTCGTCATCGCCGATGACCGCACGACGGCCGACCAGGCTTACCGCCTGGCCTGCGAAGGCACGGCCATGCTGTGGCGCGGCGACTTCCAGAACGCGCGCCAGCTGCTGCAGGCGCTGGCGCGGCGCGCCGACCACAAGAACGACAAGCCGAGCAAGAAGGCCAAAGCCGCCAAGCTCGCAAAACCGGAACCATCGGCCACGGAAGCCTTCCACCTGCACCGCCAGGCGCAGTCGCAGCGCGCCCGCACCCTGGCCATGCTGCTGCTGCCTTTCGACGCCGACTACACGATCCCGCTGCGCCGCGCGCCAGATGTAAAACTGGCTTGCAATGAAGCGTATGGCCGCGGCGAAGAAGCCTTCGTCGCCTCGCTGCGCGAACTGCTGGGCCTGATCGGCGCGCACGAATGGCGCCGCACGGGCGTGGAACTGCCGGCCCTGGGCCAGCGCATCCATCCGCACTACGGCGTGTTCGCGCCCATCCGCGGCGAGTACGTGGGCCTGGTGGCGGAAGCCCCCCTGCCCGCCCGCGCCAAGCTGGCCTTCGACATCGGCACCGGCACGGGCGTGCTGGCCGCCGTGCTGGCGCAGCGCGGCATCGAGCACATCGTCGCCACCGACCAGGACCCGCGCGCCCTGTCCTGCGCGCGCGAAAACCTGGCCCGCCTCGACTTGCAGGGCAAGGTCGAGGTGGTGCAGGCCGACCTGTTCCCCGCCGGACGCGCCCCGCTCGTCGTATGTAATCCGCCATGGCTGCCGGCCCGCCCAAGCTCGCCGATCGAATACGCCGTCTACGATCCGGACAGCCGCATGCTGCGCGGCTTCCTTTCCGGCCTGGCCGCTCACCTGGAACCGGGCGGCGAAGGCTGGCTGATCCTGTCGGACCTGGCCGAGCACCTGGGCCTGCGCCCGCGCGCGCAATTGCTGGAATGGATAGAACAGGCAGGCTTGACAGTCATCGACCGCCTGGACGTGAAACCCACGCACCCGCGCGCGCAGGACGCCACGGACAGCCTGCACGCGGCCCGCTCGAAGGAAATCACCTCGCTGTGGCGCCTGGCGGCGGCGTAATCGAGGCAGCCATTGCGCATTGCAGCAAACCCCGCTATAATTCGCCTGCGGGGTGGAGCAGTCTGGCAGCTCGTCGGGCTCATAACCCGAAGGTCACAGGTTCAAATCCTGTCCCCGCAACCAGATACCGAAAAGCCGCTGATTCTTGCAAGAGAATCAGCGGCTTTTTCCATTGCGGCGCAGTATCTCAATGGCCATCCTGCAAGCCAAATATCCCTCATTTCCATCCGCCCTTTCGCAATGCAGCAAACTCGGTTATAATTCGCCTGCGGGGTGGAGCAGTCTGGCAGCTCGTCGGGCTCATAACCCGAAGGTCACAGGTTCAAATCCTGTCCCCGCAACCAATACATAAAAACCGCTGATGCCTGCAAGGGCTTCAGCGGTTTTTTCATTCCAGGCCGGGTCAATACTCGGTCAATGCTTTGACGCCGTGACGCTGGCCCTGATCTGCCTGGCCGCCGCGTGCAGGCTGGCCGCCACCCGTTCCAGCTTGTCGGCGCCCGCCGTTTCGGCCAGGGCCGCAAAGGCGCTGATGTGAAACGTGGCCACCATGGCGGGCGACACTTCCAGCTCCAGCGCGGCCTTGCTCAATTCCGTCGACGCCTCGAGATAAGGCTCGCTGCCCGCCTCGAATGCCTGCTTGGTTTCCAGCAATTCCTGGCCGCCTTCCGCCTTGGCCAGGCAGGCATCGACCTTTTGCTGGAAGGCCGGCAAGGTGTCGCGCACGGGCCCGGCGTCCGGCGCCGGTTCCGGCTCCGCTGGCGCGGGAGCGACATGTACCGGCTTGTCCGCCACCGGCAGCTCGCGCAAAGTCAGCCAGCGCTCGACGGCGAGAAAATCGGCAAACGGCTCCTCCACCTTCGGATTCATCAGCCAGACTTCGCCCGTGCGCCAGTCGATCCGGGCGCCGCGCTCATTTCTCGCCAACAAAATATCCTTGCCGCCATCGGCATTCGACACGCGGCCGATGTCGAGCCAGTTCATCAGTTCCGCCTGGCGCGACATCGCGTTGACCCGATGAAAAAAGGCCAACCATAAGAATCTGGCGACCAAAAGAACCAGGGCACCGCCAACCATCCACATCATTTTTTTGCTCCGCTCCACATGGCCAACCCCATTTTCTCACATGAAAGCTTGCGCTAAGGAAACTTTTACACCTGCCGTGCGCAGGCGCAAATCTCTTGCCGCAGGCGGCCAGGGGCGCAGTCGCATTTCAGCAACGCCGCGTTTTCCCGATTGCCTGGCGTGCACCGCTGCGTTATTATGAGAACAATTCTCATTTAGATTAAGCCCTCCTGTACACATGCTGTCCGCGCCTTCCCCGCCGTCCGACTTCCAGGCCCTGTATGCCGACCACCACTCGTGGCTGCTGCACTGGCTGAAGCGCCGCCTGCACGATGCGGGGCTGGCGGGCGATCTGGCGCAGGATACCTTCCTCAAGATCTTCGTTGCGCGCAGCAGTGCCGGCATCGCGCAGCCGCGCCCTTTCCTGGCCACCATCGCCAGGCGCCTGCTGGCCAACCACTGCCGGCGAGAAGAACTGGAACGCGCCTACCTCGACGCCCTGCTGCACCAGCCGCAAGCCTGTACGCCATCGCCGGAGACCCTGTCCATCGTGCTCGAATCACTGCAGCTGATCGACCGCGCACTGGGCAAGCTGTCCGCCAAGGCCAGGGCGGCCTTCCTGCTGGCCCATCTGGACGGCATGAGCTATGCCGAGATCGCGCAAGAACTGGGCACCACCACGCATTCCGTCAAAAAGTACCTGAGCAAGGCCAATCTGCTGTGCTTTTTTGCCGTGCCCGACTTTGCCGCCCCCTGACATGCGCGCCGCCACCGTCTACGCCCACGGCCAGCCCATCGACCTGGCCGTCGCCATGCAGGCGGCCGAATGGCTGACCACTCTGATGAGCGGCGAAAGCACGCCGGCGGAAAAAACGGCGTGGCGGCAATGGCGCCAGGCGCACCCCGACCATGAACGGGCGTGGAAACACATCGAAAGCGTCAGCGGCGGCTTGCGCGAACTCGATGGGCCAGCCAGTCGCCAGGCGCTGCTGCAAAGTCCCCATTCGCCTTCCGTCTCGCGGCGCGGCAGCCTTCGACTGCTGGCGTGGGTATCGGCCATCGGTCTCACCGGCTGGTTCGGCGCGCGCTCGGAATATGCGCCCGGCATGGCCCGCGCCGCGCTGGCCGACCTGTCCACCGGCGTGGGCGAACACCGCGAACTGGCCCTGCCCGACGGTACCCGCCTGCATCTGAACAGCGGCAGCACCGTGAACATCCGCTTTACGGACACGCAGCGGATGCTGCAACTGGTGCGGGGCGAAGTCTTCATCGCCACCGCCCGCGAAACACGCCGGCCCTACCGCCCCTTCCTCGTCGAAACGGCGCAAGGCCGGGCGCAGGCGCTGGGCACGCGCTATTCCGTGCGCCAGGAAGACGGGCGCACCAGCGTCGCCGTCGAACAGGGCGCCGTCAGGCTCACGCCGCGCGAGGGCGCCGGCAGCCTGGTCGTCCAAGCGGGCCAGGGCGGCGGCATGACGGAGCAGAATACCTCGCCCGCGCACGCCGTCTCGCCCGACATCTGGGCCTGGCGCCAGGGCTTGCTGCTGGCCGACGCCATGCCGCTGCGCGACTTCCTGCACGAATTGAGCCGCTACCGCCACGGCTTGCTGGGCTGCGACGACGCGGTGGCCGGCCTGCGCATCTCCGGCGTCTTCCCGCTGGCTGACCTGGATAGCGTGCTGCTATCGCTGCCCGATTCGCTGCCGGTGGACGTGCGCCTGCGCACGCGCTATTGGGTGCAGGTGGAAGCGCGGCGGCAGCGCTGAACATGTATTTTCACGCCAGCGCAAAAAAAAGGTAGCCGTTTTCGATTCTCGCGTGACCTGTGTAGGCAACGTTCTTTTTGACGACTACACCACAAGGTAACCATGTCTCCTGCCATTCATTCCAAGCCGCGCATTAAACCCATGGCGTATGCCATCCAGCTCGTCTTCATCGGTTCGGCCCTGCTGCTGAATATCCCCGCGCCAGCCCTGGCGCAGGAAAGCGCGGCAGCGCCAGCGGCCACTCTCGACTTCCAGGTGCCGGCCGGCGACCTGGCGGCGGCGCTGCGCCAGGTCGCCAGCCAGTGCCGGGTCATCCTCAGCTTCACGCCGGACCAGACGCGCGGCAAGACGTCGGCGGGCCTCGCGGGCCGCCACGACGTGCTGGCCGCCCTGAACGGCGTGCTGCGCGGCACGGGCCTGAAGGCCGAGCGCAGCGCCAATGGCAGCTACGTGCTGCGCCCGGTCCAGGCGGAATCCGGCGCGGAGGCCATCGCCATGATGCCGGAAGTGTCGGTCAAGGCGCAGCAGGACGCCACCGAAGGCTCGGGCGCATATGTCTCCGCCCTGCCGATCGCCACGGCCACGCCGCTGGGCCTGTCGATCAGGGAAACGCCGCAGTCGGTCAGCGTCATCACCCAGCAGCGCATGCAGGACCAGGGCTTGAGCACCATCGCGCAAGTGATGGCGCAAACGCCGGGCGTCACCCTGTTCTCGCTGGGCAGCGAGCGCACGGGCTTTACCTCGCGCGGCTATTCGATCACCAATTACCAGCTCGACGGCGTCAGCACGCATTCGGAAAACCTGGGCCTCGACGCGATACCGTCGCAAAGCCTGGCCGACATGGCGCTGTACGACCGCATCGAAGTGCTGCGCGGCGCCTCGGGCCTGATGACGGGCGCGGGCGACGCTTCGGGCGCCATCAACATGGTGCGCAAGAAGCCGACGGCGCAGTTCCAGGCCGCCGTCGAGGGCGAGCTGGGCTCCTACGATGAACGGCGCGCCATGGCCGACATCTCGGGTCCGCTGAACGAGGCGCGCACGGTGCGCGGCCGCCTGGTGACCGTGTACGAGGAAGGCGACAGCATCATCGAGGGCTACAGCCGCGACAAGAAAGTCGTCTACGGCGTGGTCGAAGCGGACCTGTCCAGCGACACGAAACTGACGGCCGGCGTGACGCACCAGCGCAAGCGCTCGGACGGCTCCCTCTCCTACCTGGGCTTCCCCCTGTTCTACAGCAATGGCACCATGACGGACCTGCCCCGCTCCTTCAGCCCGGCAGCCAGGTCGAATCGCTTCAACACCAATTCAACCGACATCTTCGCCACCGTGGAGCACGCACTGGCGAACGACTGGACGCTGAAAGTCTCCGCCAACCGCGTGCAATCGTCGCAGGAAGAGCGCGCCGTCTACATGAACGTGAGCGGAAGCTTCCCCGACCAGGCCACGGGCGATGGCCTGGGCTTGAGCGCCGACTACCGCGATTACCAGCTGAAGGTCAACAGCGTGGACGTCAATGTGCGCGGGCCGTTCAGCGCCTTCGGCCGCCAGCACGAACTGGTGCTGGGCATGGACTACAGCGAATTCCAGAGCAAGACGGACGGGCGCTTCGACTGGAGCATCCAGGGCAGCGACGTCAACCTGTACCGCTGGAATCGCATGGCAACGCCCGTGTTTGGCGATACCTACGTCACCTACGACAGCACGCGCCGCCAGGCCAGCGCGTATGCCGCCACGCGCCTCAACCTGTCCGAACGTCTGAAGCTGATCGCCGGCGCCAAGGTGCTGCGCTACAGCGAGAACTACATCTCGGACGCGCCTTCCGTGCCGTTTTACAGCGCGTCGCCGGCTTCGGAAAGCCGCGTCTTCACGCCGTATGGCGGCCTGGTGTTCGACATCGACGGCACGCACAGCGCCTACGCCAGCTATTCCACCATCTACCAGCCGCAAGCCCAGCAAGACCGCTACGGCAAGCTGCTGGCGCCGCGCGAGGGCAAGACCTTTGAAGCGGGCATCAAGAGCGGCTGGCTCGACGGCCGCCTGAACACGGCCGCCGCGCTGTACCAGATCCGCCAGAGCAACCTGGCCGAATCGGACCCCGGCTACACCGTCCCTGGCACGAACAATCCCGCCAACCGCACCATCAAGGGCGCCAGGACCCAGGGCGTGGACCTGGAAGCGACGGGCGCGCTGACGCCGGACTGGAACATCTCGGCTGCGTGGTCCTACAGCCAGACGGAAAACAATACCGGCAAGGCGATCCTGACCACCTTCCCGCGCCACCTGGTGAAACTGTGGACCACTTACCGGCTGCCCGGCGAGCTGAGTCGGGTGACGGTGGGCGGCGGCGTGAACTGGCAAAGCCGCGTGTATTCCGACATCGACGCGTGGCAGATCAACAGTACCCTGCACTGGGAACAGAAGGCGTACTCGGTGGCCAGCCTGATGGCGCGCTACGACGTCAACGACAAGCTGTCTGCCACCGTGAACGTGGCCAACCTGTTCGACAAGCAGTACACGGCTTCCGTGTCGGACTGGTGGTACTCGGGCATGTATGGCCCGGCGCGCAAGGTGGCACTGAAGGTGCGCTACCAGTTCTAAGGCAGGCCGAATATTTCACAGGGGCGCAGGGCCGGTGATACAATTTTCCCGCTTCACGGGCGTTGCCGGCCATTGCCGCCAACGCCCGTGCCCATAGAGACACCCAAGGAGAATGTGTGAAGGACCTCGCCCCCGCCCTGCCAGCCGATCCGGCCGACCAACCCGCCAATCCCTCGCGCCGGCGCATTTTCCAGGCTGCGTCCGCAGTCGGCCTGGCCGCCAGCCTGCCGGCGCTGGCCGACGCCGCACCAGCCAGGAAGACCATCGCCAAGGGTTCGCTCGACGCGAAACTCAAGGCGCACGTCAAGAACGTGGTGGTGATCTATCTGGAAAACCGCAGCTTCAACAACCTGTTCGCCAACTTCCCCGGCACCAGCGCGCCCCTGTCCGCCGTCACGGCGGAACAGGCGCAGCAGCTGGACCGCGACGGCAAGCCGCTGGCCAGCCTGCCGAAGATCTGGGGCGGCCTGGTACCGAACCAGCAAAATATCGGCGGCACCGATTACCTGATCAAGGAAGACCAGATCACGGGCCTGGCCAACGCGCCCTACAAACTGAGCGACGCGGCCGGCAAGCCGCTGCCCGAGAGCATCATCACGCGCGACCTCGTGCACCGCTTCTATAACAACCAGATGCAGATCAACGGCGGCAAGAACGACGGCTTCGCCGCGTGGGCCGACAGCGGCGGCCTGGTGATGGGCCACTACGGCGAAACGTCGAAAAACCTGAACCTGTGGCAGATCGCCGAGCAGTACACCTTGTGCGACAATTTCTTCATGGCGGCCTTCGGCGGCTCCTATATGAACCACCAGTTCCTCGTCACGGGCCGCGTCAACGAATACTTCAATGCTGCCGAGACGGCGGCGAAGAAAAAGATCGCCGTGCTGGCCGACGGCCCGCAAGGCGTGCGCCTGGCCCTGTCGCCCGAGTGCCCCGCCTCGGCGCTGGACGGCAAGCCGAAATACGTCAACGACGGCGCCATCACGCCGGACGGCTATGCCGTCAACACCATGGCGCCGCCCTACCAGCCCAGCTACATTCGCCCTGCCTACGACGGCGACCCGCTGCACGCCGACCCGGCCGACGCGAACACCCTGCCGCCGCAAACCTACGACACCATCGGCGACCTGCTGTCGCGCAAGGGCGTCAGCTGGGCGTGGTATGGCGGCGGCTGGCAAGCGGCGCTCGACCACAAGGGCGGCGGCAGTAAACCAAATTTCCAGTTCCACCACCAGCCGCTGAACTACTTCAAGCAGTTCGCCCCCGGCACGGCCGCGCGCGCCGAACACCTGCGCGACGGCGGCACGGGCGACAGCCCGATCTCGAACAAATTCCTCGCCGCCGCCGTGGCAGGCAAGCTGCCGGCCGTGACCTTCTACAAGCCGCAGGGCAATCTGAACCTGCACGCGGGCTATTCGGATATCGAGTCGGGCGACCAGCACGTGGCCAACGTCATCCAGCACCTGAAGGAATCGCCGCAGTGGAAGGACATGATCGTGGTGATCACGTTCGACGAAAACGGCGGCTGGTGGGACCACGTGGCGCCGCCTAAGGGCGACCGCTGGGGTCCGGGCACGCGCATTCCCGCCATCGTCGTCTCGCCGTACGCGAAGAAAGGCGCCGTCGACCACAGTTTCTACGACACGACGTCGATCCTGCGCCTGATCACGCGCCTGCACGACCTGCCGCTGCTCGAAGGCCTGAAAGTGCGCAACGACGCCTTCGCGGCACGGGGTGCGCTGCCGCCGGGTGACCTGACGGGCGCCCTGAGCTTCCGCTAAGCCGCCCACAATGCGGCACGCCTGTGATACACTGCGTGCCGCACTTAAATCCGCAGGTCAGATATTCCTGATGGATGTTCCAACAATGAGCCCGACTCCAGTAGCCGGGCTTTTGTTTTGTGGACGAAGCGTACAGAGTATTCACACGGCGGGCAGCGTTTTGCCCGCTCCCCGGCGCCGTTTTTTCGCTGCCAGGGGCCAGAGGTTCAGAAATGAGAGATAAAAAAGACAACGCCACCATCGACTTGCCCGGTTTCGGCCCGCCGCCAGCGCTCGAGGCGCCAGAGCCGGCGCCGGAGCCGCAGCGCCGCGCGCGCGTACGCAAGGCGGCGCTGAAGCAGGTGCAGCTCGAATTGCTGGAGCCGACCGACGCCACGGGCTTGCCCATATGGACGCGCGACGCCGGCCTCGATCTCACCGGCTTGCCCATCTGGGCGCCAGATAATTAGTACCCACGCCGGCGGCCGTTTGCCGCCGGCTTCCACACCACCATCCGCACAAGGGCGTAGAACGCCTGTAGACTGTGCCCATCCACCCGCTTTTTACCGGCTCCGCCCTTTATGAACACCACCACTGCCACCACCTCTTTTTCCAGCCTGCCGCTGACGCCCGCCTTCCTGGCCAACCTGGATTCGCTCGGCTACCACGAGATGACCACCATCCAGGCGCAAAGCCTGCCGGCGGTGCTCGATGGCCGCGACCTGATCGCCCAGGCGAAAACGGGCAGCGGCAAGACGGCCGCCTTCGGCATCGGCATCCTGCACAAGCTCAATCCGGCCTGGTTTGCCGTGCAGGGCCTGGTGCTGTGCCCCACGCGCGAGCTGGCCGACCAGGTGGCCAATGAATTGCGCCGCCTGGCGCGCGCGGCCGGCAACATCAAGATCCTGACCCTGACGGGCGGCGCGCCGATGCGCCCGCAAATCGCCTCGCTGGAACACGGCGCCCACATCGTCGTCGGCACGCCGGGCCGTCTGCGCGACCACCTGGGCCGCGGCACCATCAACCTGAATCACGTGCAGACCCTGGTGCTCGATGAAGCGGACCGTATGACGGACATGGGCTTTTACGAGGAAATCGCCGGCATCGTCAGCGCCTGCCCGGCGCGCCGCCAGACCCTGCTGTTCTCGGCCACGTACCCGGAAGACATCCGCCGCGCCACGGCGTCCTTCCTCGTCAATCCGCTGGAAGTGACGGTCGAGGCGCAGCATGACAACGACAAGATCGAGCAGCGCTTCTATGAAATCGGCTTCGACGAGCGCAACAGCGCCGTCGGCAAGCTGCTGAAACACTTCAAGCCGGAATCCACCCTGGCCTTCTGCAACACCAAGGTGCATTGCCGCGAGCTGGCCGAGGAACTGCGCCAGCAGGGCTTTTCCGCGCTGGCCCTGTACGGCGAGCTGGAACAGCGCGAGCGCGATGAAATTCTTGTGCTGTTCGCCAACCGCAGCTGCTCCGTGCTGGTGGCCACCGACGTCGCCGCGCGCGGCCTCGATATTTCCGACCTGGGCGCCGTGATCAACGTCGACGTCTCGAAAGACACGGAAGTGCACATCCACCGCATCGGCCGCACGGGCCGCGGCAGCAAGAAGGGCCTGGCCCTGTCGCTGTGCGCGCCGAACGAGAAGAAATGGGTCAAGCTGATCGAGCAATACCAGAACAGCGCCGCCGAATGGCACGACCTGAAGGAGCTGAACGAGGACGATGGCGCAGAAGCGCTGCCGGCGCCGATGGTTACCCTGTGCATCATGGGCGGCAAGAAGGACAAGCTGCGTCCGGGCGACTTGCTGGGCGCGCTGACGGGCGATGCTGGTCTCACCAAGGAGCAGGTGGGCAAGATCAACGTGTTCGAATTCATGACCTACGTGGCGCTCGACCGCACGGTGGCCGAAGCGGCCTTCAAGCGCCTCAACGCCGGTAACTCCCTGGGCCGCGACTTCGGCAACATCAAGGGCCGCAGCTTCAAGATGCGCTTTATCGAGGCGTAAGCCCCGCCGCGCCGCGCAGCGCTGCTATCACGCGGCAGGCTGGATATGCCTGCCGCTGCTGGTAGCGCGCCCGGTGATGCTCATTCCAGTAGCTGATGGCGCGCCGTTCCAGCGTGGCGAACCAGGCCGGATTTTCGCCGGCCAGCCGCACCGCAATACTTTCATCCCATCCGCGCGCCCCCGCAGTGCGGGCGGCTTCGATGCGCAGCACCACTGGCAGCACGTAGTCGTCCAGCGCCTGCAGCACGAAGGGCATCGCCCATGGCGCGCCCCTTTCCAGCACACCCTGAATACAGCGTTCGCGCACATGGCCGTCGTGGTGGCGCGTACCCAGGCACAGCGCGATGAGTCCGGCATCCCCCTCTTGTGCGACGCCGGCCAGCAGCGCGGCCGGCGGGTAATACACGCGCACGGGAAGCAGCAAAGCCTCGCCCGCATGCACGACGCGGTAGCCGGCCGGCAGCCGCTCCGGCACGCCGCCCGCCACTTGCAGCACAACGGCGCGCACGGCAGGCCGCAATGCGGCGGGAAAGGCCTGCTCTTCGACGGATCCCGTCATGACGCCCTCGCCTGCGGCCCCTGCGGCGTGTCGTCGATCTCGTAGCCGGCCTCGCGCACCCGCGCGCGCAGCGCGTCGGCATCGTGCCAGCGCCGCTCCTCGCGCGCCGTCTCACGCTGCGCCAGCCACGCGCTCACCTGCGCAGGCACCACCAGCGCAGCCGGCTGCCAGCGCATGAGGTCCAGGCCCAGCGCCGCATCGAAGCGCGCAATGGTCGCCTTCTTCACTGCGTCCGGCAAGCCGCTCTTGAGCATTTCCCAGGCCACGGCCAGCGCGCGCGGGAAATTCAGATCCTCGTTGATCTGTTCCGTAAAGCGGGCCAGCCACGCGCGATCAACCTCTCCCGCGACGTCGCCCAGACCATGCACGCTGGCGCGCATGCGGGCCAGGCCACTGGCGGCGGCATCGAGCGCCTGACCGCTGAAATTGAGGCTGCTGCGGTAATGGGCGCCCAGGCACAGGTAGCGGTAGGCGAGCGGATCAATACCCTGGTCCAGCAGGCTTTGCAGGCGCAGGAAGTCGCCCGACGACTTCGACATCTTCGCATCCTGCGTTTTCAGGAACGCGCCATGCAGCCAGAAATTGGCCAGCCGCGTGCCGTGGCGCGCCTCCGTCTGCGCGATCTCGTTGCTGTGATGGACGGCCACGTGGTCTTCGCCGCCGCAATGAATGTCGAAATAGCGGCCCAGGTGCTTTTCCCCCATGGCCGAGCATTCGATATGCCAGCCGGGAAAGCCCAGGCCCCAGGGGCTGTCCCACTCCATCTGCCGCTGGCCAGGCACGCCGCTGAATTTCCACAGCGCGAAGTCGCAGATGTCGCGCTTCTCGCCCAGTTCCACCCTTTTCCCCGCCTGCAGGCCATCGCGCTTCAGGCGCGCCAGCCTGCCGTAACTGTCCTGGCGCGTCGTATCGAAATAAATGCCGTCCTGTGTGCGGTAGGTGTAGCCCTTCGCCTCCAGGTCGGAGATGAACGCGATCTGTTCCGCGATGTGGTCGGTGGCGCGGCAGCAGACGGTCGGTGACAGGATATTGAGCTGGCACAAATCATCCTCGAACGCGCGCGTGAATTCGGCGGCAAGGTCCCAGGCGGACTTGCCGCTGCGGGCGCTCCTCGCCTCGATCTTGTCGTCGCCGCTGTCGCCGTCCGACGTCAGGTGCCCCACATCGGTGATGTTCATCACGTGGCGCACTTGCCAGCCGTTGAACTCCAGCGTGCGGCGCAGGCCGTCGACGAACAGATAGGTGCGCAAATTGCCCAGATGCGCGTAGTCATACACGGTCGGGCCGCAGGCGTACAGGCCGGCCTTGCCTTCTTCGATGGATTCAAAGGGCCGCAGGCTGCGGCTGTAGGTGTCGTATAGGTGCAGTGGCATGCTGGTCTGGTTTCTCTAGGCGCTGCTGGAAAAGAAAATGGCCACAGGTTTTTCAACGCTGTGGCCATCGGAATGGGGATAGAACCGGCTGGTTCTGACTAGCTGCGCGCAGCAGTCCCCTCGCGTGGCCGTGCGCGCGGACACAGCGCGGTGGCGCTGGCGGCATGCTGGGAGGAGAAGGCGAAGGTCGTCATGGCGCAAATATCCCATATGCGGCGCAGGCCGTCAAGGCTGGCAGCGCTTGCGCAGTCCCAGCGCGGGATGGGCGCGGCTCTCGAAGATGATGTTGGAATACCAGCCGGCCGGATCGCCCTGCGTCGGCTTGCCCAGCGCGACCAGCCACGCGCCGCCGTCGAAGAAAGCCGTCGTTTCCTGGCCCCTGACAGGCGCGCGCAGATGCGCGGGTGCCTGCTGCACCGGCAAGCGCGCATATTTTTTGTCAAGGATGGCCAGCAGCCGCGCGTGCGCGGCTGGCGCATACGGCAGCAGATAATTGTATTCAACCACGGTGGCGTCGCTGGCCAGGGCCGTGACGGCAGCCATGGCCGCCAGCACCTCGCCATTGAACAGGCACAGGTCGCCGGCGCCATGCACGAGGCTTGTTACCGTGGCAGGCGGACAGCTGTCGCGCTCTTCGTCGATGCCCACGGGCGGCAAGGCGCGCAAGCGCGCCAGCAAGCTGTGGCCCGAGGTATCGGGAAAGCCGGGACAAGTGGGCGGCTGCGCCTGCGCCAGCTGCGCCCAGCATAGAAGAACCAGTGACCAGCGTTGCATGACCCGCTCCGCCGCTTACTTCTTCGCCTGCTCGATATGCGGCAGCAGCACCGTCAAGATGCCCAGCAGCGGCAGGTAGGAGCAGATTTTATACACGTAGGCGATGCCCGCCACGTCGGCCAGGTGGCCCATGGCCGCCGCCGCGATGCCGGACACGCCGAACATCAGGCCGAAGAAGATGCCCGCGATCATGCCCACCTTGCCCGGCACCAGCTCTTGCGCAAAGACAACGATGGCGGAAAAGGCGGAAGAAATGACGAATCCGATGATCACCGTCAATACAGCCGTCCAGAACAGGTCGACATACGGCAGCAGCAGGGTGAACGGCGCGGCGCCCAGGATGGAAATCCAGATCACGCGCTTGCGCCCGATACGGTCGCCGATGGGGCCGCCCATGAAGGTGCCGGCCGCCACGGCGGCGAGGAACAGGAACAGATAGAGCTGGGCATCGCCGAGCGAAAGGTGGAATTTGTCGATCAGATAAAAGGTGTAGTAGCTCGACAGGCTGGCCATATAGATGTATTTTGAAAACACCAGCAGGGCCAGCACGCCCAGCGCCCCCATTACCTTGTTGCGCGACAAGTTCGGGCCATGGCCGCCCGCCTTCGGCTTGAAGCTGGCCAGGTGGCCGCTGTACCAGCCGCTGACCTTGTACAGTATGCCGATGGCCAGCACGGCCAGCAGGCTGAACCAGGCGATATTGCCGTGGCCACGGTTCACGATGACGGCGGCCGCCAGCAGCGGCCCCAGGGCGGAACCGACGTTGCCGCCCACCTGGAACAGCGACTGGGCGAAACCATAGCGCCCGCCCGAGGCCATGCGCGCCACGCGCGACGCTTCCGGGTGGAAGGTCGAGGAGCCGACGCCGATCAGGCCCGAGGCGATCAAGAGCGTCGGGAAGGTGGAGACGACGGCCAGCATCAGCACGCCGGCCAGGGTAAAGCACATGCCGATCGGCAACAGGAATGGCAGCGGACGGCGGTCCGTGTACAGGCCGATCCACGGCTGCAGCAGCGATGCCGTGCACTGGAACGTCAGGGTTATAAGGCCGACCTGGGTAAAACTGAGTGAAAACTCGGCTTTCAGCATCGGATAAATCGAGGGCAACAGGGCCTGGATCAAGTCGTTGAGCAAATGCACGAAGGCGACGGCGCCCAGGATGTGCATGGCCAGGCCCGATTGCTGGTGTGGGGTGGAAATTGTGGTGGCCGCCGGCATGGTGCCGGGAGGTGGGGTGATGGTGTGCATGAATCTTCCGCAGTGATCGGGCGCCGCAGGCAGCCCGGCAAAGAAAGCAGTATAGTATGGCCACTGAACTACTAACTTCCAACAATCGTCGAGTAAGTGACATTCCACACCCGCTCGGCGCCACTTTTGCCGCCGCCACCATGTACACGACCCACCCCGCCCTGGCCGATGAGGACGGCATGCCCTTCAGCCGCAGCACCAATGCGCACGACTACCAGCACGTGGCGCGCCCCGTGACGGCCATGTCCAAGCAATATGAGGCGTCCGACTACACACCGCCGCACTGCCATGTGCGGGCGCAGTTGCTGTTTGCCACCGAAGGCGTGATGCGCGTGAGCACCGAGCACGGCGTGTGGATACTGCCGCCCCGCCGCGCCCTGCTGATACCGGTGGGTGTCGTGCATGAGTTGCAGATACTTAGCAAGCTGAGCATGCGCACCATATACATCGACGCGCAGGTGGCCGCCGTCTTCGGCCCCGCCTGCAAGGTGCTGGAAGTGAGCCGGCTGTTGCGCGAACTGATACTGGCCCTGCTGGCCGAACCGGTCGAGTACGCGCTCGATGGGCGCGGCGACTGGCTGGCGCACCTGATCCTGTCGGAGCTGGCGGCCGCCGATACCGTACCCATCGCCATTCCCTGGCCCCGCGACCGCCGGCTGGTGGCCGTCTGCTCGGCCATCATGGATGCGCCCGGCAGCCGGCGCAGCATCGAGGACTGGGCCCAGGATGCGGGGGCCAGCGCGCGTACCCTGATCCGCCTGTTCCCCAAGGAAACCGGCTTGCACTACCGGCAATGGCTGCAGCAAGTGCACCTGGCCGAGGCGTTCTGCCGCCTGGACCGGGGCGAAGGCGTGGCCGCCATCGCCTATGCACTCGGCTACGCCAGCCCCAGCGCCTTCAGCGCCATGTTCCGCCGCATCCTGGGACGTACGCCGCAACATTACCTGAGCGAGTGGCGCGGCGGCGACTGACGAAAAAAAGGCGATGTCACCGCCAGCGGTGGGAATGCTCCCACCGTTGCTTTCAATAACGCTTCTGGCGAGCGGATGCACCTGCGTCGAGGATCCAGCGCCATGCCAGGCAATTCGGCAGGCAGCGCGTCGCCACGCCGTGAATGGGCCGCAGCCAGGCGCAGGCGGCGGTGAGAAGCGTTGACGTTCTGTACATGGGGCGGCGCCCCGCACGCGGATGCCGGCGCGCAAGTTGACGGCCACGTGGCGAATGCCCGCTTGCGCAGCGAAGGCCCGGCAGGCGGCATGGCCATCGGTGACCAGCACGACATCATGATGCATGACCGGCAACAAACAGCGCTGGCGGCGGCGCAACTGGGCAAACTGCGCGGTAAAACGGATCCGGTTGGCTCGCCGCATGGAAGGCTCCGGCTTGTCTGGTATAGACAGTCAGACAGCCAGGGCAGCGCAAGATTTCCTGAACATCCCCTGTTTAACGGGGACAGAGCCCAAAAATAACGCAGCCCGCAGGCTGCGCTTTTAGCGGAGTGAGCAAGATTAGTTTTTCTCGCCGGAAATCAACCGGTAGGCCAGCGCGCCCAGCAGGGCGCCGATGATCGGTGCCAGCCAGAACAGCCACAGCTGGCTGGTGGCCCAGTCGCCCACGTACAGCGCCACGCCCGTGCTGCGGGCCGGATTGACGGAGGTATTCGTCACGGGGATGCTGATCAGGTGGATCAGGGTCAGGGCCAGGCCGATCGGCAGCGGCGCGAAGCCGGCCGGGGCGCGCTTGTCGGTGGCACCCAGGATGACGATCAGGAAGAACATCGTCAGCACGATTTCAATGACGAGCGCCGACAGCATCGAATAACCGCCTGGCGAATGGGCGCCGTAGCCGTTCGAGGCAAAGCCCTTGCTGACGTCGAAACCGGCCTGGCCGCTGGCGATCACATACAGCACGCCGCCGGCCACGATGGCGCCCAGCACTTGCGCTATGATATAAGGCAACAATTGATTCGCCGGGAAGCGGCCGCCTGCCCACAGGCCGATGGAAACGGCGGGATTCAGGTGGCAACCCGAGATGTGGCCGATGGCATAGGCCATGGTCAGCACCGTCAGGCCAAACGCCAGCGCCACGCCGGCAAAGCCGATGCCGAGGCCGGGAAAGGCGGCGGCAAGCACGGCGCTGCCGCAGCCGCCCAGCACCAGCCAGAACGTACCGAGAAACTCGGCTCCATACTGTTTCATGATGTATTCCTTCAAAGTGACGAGAAAACCTGCCAGGGATGACCGACTGCACTGCTCACCACCTTTGCCCGGGCCCGATGGGCACGGCAAAGGAAGGCATCGCTCCAACATTACAGCAGAGCGCAAATAATGACATAACGTCATTATCAAGGCAACATTATTATGTATAATAATGTTAATAGTTATCTTGACACCTAAAGGTTATTTTGATAATTTCCCTCGCGCTGGCCGGCGCATGTATTTTTGCGGCTGCTCCAGTGGCGCAAAGCCGAAGCCCGCATACAGGCCATGTGCATCATCGGTTCCCAGCATCCAGACGACATCGCGCAAGCGTTCATCTCCGAGCACGGCGGCTACCAGTTGCTTGCCATATCCCCTCCCTTGGCAGGCGGGCAACACGAAGACGTCGCGCAGGTAGGCAAAGTCCGTGTAGTCGGTGACGACCCTGGCGAAAGCGACTTGCTGGCCATCCACATAGCCGCCAAAGCACAGGGAATTCTCGATGCCCTTGCGTACCGTTTCCAGCGCCACGCCCCGTTTCCAGTACGCTTGTTCGCTCAGATAGCGGTGTATCATGGCCACGTCCAGTTCGCCGCGATCGGTGGAAATGCGCATGAGCATTAGTTCTTGATCAGCATGTCGGCTTCCGCAATGCTGGGCTCGCCGAAATAGACGGTACGCACGCCGCCCTTGTGATCGCTGCCCACGTACACGCCCGTCATGCTGCGCGCGGCCGGATCGTACAGAATGGCATAACGGTGGCCGCAATTGTGCGGTTCGCAGACGCTGGTCAGCAGGCGCGCCTTGCCATCGATCTCGACAGGCTTGAGCGGACTGGCCACGCCATCGGGCACCCAGCGTTGCCGCTTCAGCCCGGCTTTCTTGATGCCCACATTGAAGGCCTTGCGAAAGGCGTAGTCGGCCTTGTAGACATCGGGGAAATATGGGCAGGTGTGGCCGCCGTCGCAGCTTTGCGCCTGCTCAACGAGCGACAATTTGGGCGTACGCGCTTGCGCCGGCATGGTGGCCAGCGCCACGGCCGCGCCCATGAACAGTGGTAACAACAAACGTGCGGACATGACATCTCCTGTAAGCAAATGCGCACAGCATAGCAGAATGGCATGCCTGCCTTTCACACCGCATCAAGGCGAACAGCGGATGCCCACCACGCCGTTGACCTTGCCTTCCGGCCAGTCCGTCTCGCGCCAGCGGTACACGCCGGGCGCGACGATGATCAACTGCCACTCCACCAGCTTGCCATTCGCATTGAGGCGGGTTTCATTGTCATAGCGCAAAGTGAGGCTGCGTTCCGTTTCCGCCACCACGGTGGCGGCAAAGCGGTTGGTCTCGCCCAGCTTGCTTTTCCAGGTACGGTCATTGAAGATCGCCAGACGTGCATGATCATCAGACAGCTGCATGCGCGTAAAGTGCCGCGCCTGGTCGCACACGCTGTTGGCGTTGACGCTGTCGGACCAGCTGCCGGACAGCTGGGTGACATCAAAGGGAGTGGTCGCGGCGGTCACGGCCGCACTCAGCAGAAAAGTTGCAAGCATAGGATATCAACAGATCGCTAAAGAAAAGGAAAACAGCATGCTCAGCGCAGCGCCTCGGTAATGCTGGACGGCAATGCTGGCGTGCGCCGGTGCAAGGTTGCCTGCTCATACGCATACGCCATGGCAATGAGCTGCGTCTCGGCATGCATGGCGCCGATGAACGACAGCCCGACCGGCAAGCCGCGCACCATGCCTGCAGGCACGGTGATGTGCGGCTGGCCAGCGTGCGCCTGCGGCACGGCATGGCAAGTGGGGCCGACCAGCGCGTCGAGCCCATGGTCCTGCAGCCAGTCGCCGCAGGCGCCGGGCGCCGGCAGCGTGTCGACCAGTTCGGCCCCTTGCGCGCGCAATACCTGCAAGGCCAGTTCGATCACGGCATCGGTCTCGGTGCAGCGGCCAAACAGGCTGCGCGCCACGCCGATGCGGCGCCCTTGCAAGCCGGAACCATTCAGGACAAGCGCATCGGCCACGAGCTCGCCGTTCAACGCCGCCAGCAGCCAGGCCGCCTCGCGCACGCTGGGCGCCATCGGCCCGGTCGTGGCTTGCCCGGCGACGGCGGCCCGGCCCGTTGGCGCGATGGCGACCAGGCCGCAGGCGGACGCGGGCGCGACGATGGAGCCGTCCGCTTCGCTGTCGACGGCCAGGATGGTCAGGCCAGCCCAGCTGGCACTGGCATGCGGCACGCTGACGGCCGCCCACTGACGCAAGTTGCTTTTGCCGATGATGACGGCACCGGCCGCGCGCAGGCGCGCCGCGACAAAGGAATCGCAGCTGGCGCGCGTGGCCGACGGCGCCTGCGTGCGCGTCTTCATGCGGTCGCCCGTGGCAATACTGTCGCGCAAGACGATGGGGATGCCGTGCAAGGGCCCGCGCACCTTGTGCCCCTGGCGTTCCCGGTCCATTTCCAGGGCGATTTTCAGCGCATCGGGGTTGATTTCAATGCCGGCGTGGGCGCGCGCGCCCATGCTGCACAGCGAGCGGATGCGCGCCAGGTACTGCGACGTCAGGGCATGCGAGCTGAGCTTGCCAGCCTGCATCATCTGCTGCTGCGGCAGCACACCTGCGTCAAGCAGATGGGTCATGGGACTGGCCGGTGCCGTGGCGCGGGCCAGTACGGGCCGCGAAGCACGCGCCGGCACGGCCGAGACACCCCGGACTGGGCCATTGCGTAACGAGTGACTGCGCTGCATGGAGTCTCCAGGAAACTTCACTGTTTTTAACGCAACAGTGTGATAGCCGTAGCATAGCAGTCCTTGCAAGCTAATAGTTGTGACAAGGAATTATTTTTTAAGCAAAAAAAACGCTGCCCGAAGGCAGCGTTTCTTGATAATCGACAACTGGAGCAAGCCTGGCCGGCATTTGCCGGGCCACGCGTGCCGCGCAGCGCGGACATCGATTAGTTGCGCACGACACGCTTGTATTCGTTGGTGCGGGTGTCGATTTCGATGACATCATCTTGTGCCACGAACAGCGGCACTTGCACGGTGTGGCGGTGTGCGTCGATGGCGTTTTCGATCTTCGCTTCCTTCAGGACGTTACCCGAGGTGTTGCCCTTGACTGCAGGCTCCGAGTACACCACTTGACGGGCGATGGTCGTAGGCAGTTCCACGGAGATGGCCTTGCCGTCGTAGAAAATGGCTTCGCATTCCATGCCATCTTTCAGGTAGTTCAGCGCTTCGCCCAGGTTTTCTTCTTCGATTTCGTACTGGTTGTACTCGGCGTCCATGAAGACGAACAGCGGATCGGCGAAATAGGAGTACGTTACTGGCTTTTTATCCAGAACAACAACGTCGAACTTGTCGTCGCCGCGGAACACGTTTTCCATCGGGGTGTTCGTCAGAAGATTTTTCATCTTCCATTTGTAGGTGAAGCCCGTGCGGCTCGAACCGTTGACATCAGAACGCAACACGATCATTGGCTTGCTGTCGACCATGATGATATTGCCAACACGAATTTCTTTTGCGGGTTTCATAGGAATGTACGTAAAAAGTGGGTTGCATGAAGACCATCTGCCGCCTGGGTGCCATCAGCGCCGCAAGCTTGCGTTTGATCGGTTAAAAATACGTTAGAAATAACCGGGCATTTTACCTTAATTTTGAGCAAGCGCCTATCTCGTCGCGCCGGCGAACGCCAGCAAGTTACTTGCCAGATCACCATGGGTCCGCATCTGCCGCTCCCAGTCCTGCGCGCGCGCGACGATGCGCGGCAGATCGGCCTGCAATGCGGGCCACAGCCGCACCCACGGCAAGGCGTCCGCACTGGCGTCATTCCAGGCCAGCGCCGCCTGCACGAGGCTGTCGATGGCGCCGTCCGCGTCCACCGCATAGCGCTGCAGGAAGGCGCGCAATTTTACATGATGCAGGTTTTCATCCTGCGGATAGATATGCCAGAGAAAGGGCTTGCCCGCCCATTGCGCACGCACGAAGGAATCCTCGCCGCGCACGAAATTGACGTCGCAAGCCCACAGCAGGCGGTCGTAATCATCCTGCGGCACGAAGGGCAGGACGCGCACGGTCAGCGCGCCACGCGTGCGCGCCACCCCTGCTACCGCCGCATCGTCGCCGATAAATTCCTGAACGGCATCGAACGCGACGCCTTCCGGCACCAGGCAGACCACGGGCCCGCCTCCCGCCTGCCACGCGGCGAACAGCTCGGCCACGGGCGCGTGCGGATAGCAGAACAGCGACACCTTTAATGCCCCCACCTCTGCCGGCGTCACGCCGAGCTGCCCCAGGAAGGCCGACATGGCCCCCGCATCGGCCTGGAACGCCAGCCGCCGCTCGTCGAGTGCCGCTTCGCGCAGCAAGCCGCCCGTCTTATCGGTAAAACCGGGAAAGAAGAAATGCTTGATCATGCCGTGGCGCGGCGACGTCAGCGCATGGCAACCCTCGACCCACTCTTCCGCCGTCAAACCTTCCAGGTTCAGCCATACCGGATGCGGCACGCACTGCGCCATGGCGGCGATATAGCCGGGCGGAATGTCGCAGGCAAAGAACTCGATGACGATGTCGGCGATATCGGCGGGCGCAAACGCGCCATCCTGGCCGCGCCAGTGGCGGACCGTGACGCCCGCAGCCCGCTGCGCCTCGGCCGCCACGTCGATTTCGGGACAGATGCGCCGGAAACTGGGCAAATCATCGACCCACAGGGTGACGGCGACGCCATGCTCGCCGCTCAACTGCCGCGCCAAACGCCAGCAAATGCCGATATCGCCGTAGTTGTCGACGACTTTGCAGAAGATGGCAAGGGATGGTGCGCGATCGGTAGGTAATGGCATAGTCGACGGGAAGAGAAAAACATGGGCATGGCGGCCAATGACAAAAAAGCCGCACTGTTACCAGGCGGCTTTTTTGTTGGCTGATTCAGCCGGTCTGGCGTCCCCAAGGGGATTCGAACCCCTGTACTCACCGTGAAAGGGTGATGTCCTAGGCCTCTAGACGATGGGGACAGAAAATCTGTCCTGAATGCGCTGCTTTGCATCCCGACCTGTTACTTTACGTGCTGACTGCTTGCGAATCTGGCGTCCCCAAGGGGATTCGAACCCCTGTACTCACCGTGAAAGGGTGATGTCCTAGGCCTCTAGACGATGGGGACAGAAATCTGTCCTGAATGCACTACTTCGCATCCTGACCCGGTACTGCAGCAACCGCAGAAACAAAAAAAGCCTGACTTGTCAGGCCCATTCAGCTCTGCAATCTTACTTTACAACTAAATCCTGGCGTCCCCAAGGGGATTCGAACCCCTGTACTCACCGTGAAAGGGTGATGTCCTAGGCCTCTAGACGATGGGGACCTGTGCTGGCTTTACTCTCAGCGGACTCTTCGTTGAAGGCTTTGCCTAGCCCCTCAAAAAAGCGTGCGCGAAGTATAGCACGGGGCCATTCACAAAATCAACCGCAGGCGCATCTTATTTTCCATGGAAGAAACCGTTCCCGGCGGCAATTGCTCAATGTGCAATCGATCGGCTGCGCGGGCGAGGTACAGGTCCTCAGCAACAGCAGCCAGACCAGCAAAAGGAAAGCCTCTTGCCCCTCCCCCTTCGTTTGTACTGGCCCAACCCACGTCATACAAGGGTTGGGCGGCGGGAGGAGCTGAGCAAGCTTGACCCGCCGCCTTGACCATCAGTTCTTGTAATGGCTAAAGCGATAACCTTGGTCGAAGTATGCTGCCAATGCGACGATCACTCCGGAGCACGTGAGCATCAAGGCCACTGCGCTCGTATCACGAGTCGCAGACTGGGCAACCATTGACAACGCCCACAACGGGGCAATGCCGCCGGCAATGGCAGTGCCGATTTCACGCCCCGAACCGACGCCCGTCGAGCGGTTTTGTACGGCAAACTGGCGACTGAGGAAAGAGCCCTGTGGGGCGAACATCATCGGCGCCAGCACCCCGGTGCCGATGATCAGCGCCAGGTAAATCAGCCTGTTCTCGCCACTGTCGAGCAACTGCATGAACGGGTACGCGAACAATGCTGACAGCAGGCCGCCGACGATCAGCAGCTTCTTGCTGCTGAACTTGTCACACAGATAGCCGAAGAGCGGGACGGTAACGATTGCGACCAGACTGGCCAGTGTCACCGATAGCGATGTCACGCTGGCCGAAATGCCTTTGAACTGGGTCAGGTAGGCCAGCGAGAAGGTCTTGAAGACATAGCTCAGTGCGTTGTAACCGATGGCGACAAAGAACACGACGCCCAGGCCCTTAAGATTGGTTTTCCACAATTCGCGGAACGGCCTCTTCTGGCGATGGCTTTCCTCGAAGTGGTGATACTCTGGCGTTTCCGGCAGACTCCCACGCACCCAGAGGCCAACCAGTACCAGCACGAAACTGAGGATGAAGGGAATGCGCCAACCGCCGGCAAGCAAAAACTTGTCGCCATTGATGGTCAGCAGATAAACGGTCAGCGACGACAGCAACAGGCCAAGGTTCAGCCCCAATGCAGGCCACGCACCTTGTCGCCCCTTCTTGTTGTCGGCCGCATGCTCGTAGGAAGTTACCGCCGCCCCCGCCAGTTCAGCACCGGCGCCCAGGCCCTGCACAATACGGATCAGCACCAGGCACAAGGGCGCCCAAACGCCGATGCTGGCGTAGGAAGGGATCAGGCCAATGGCGGTCGTGCACAAGCCCATCATACAGAAAGTAACGAACAACATTTTCTTGCGCCCGTAGCGGTCGCCGAAGTAGCCGAAGAACAGCCCCCCGATCGGTCGCGCCACAAAGCCGATGGCGAAGGTGGCAAAGGCTTGCAGCGATGCATTCGCCGGGTCCGAGGTATCGAAGAAGACCTTACTGAAGACAATCGACGCCATCGTCGCGTAAAGATAAAAGTCATACCACTCCAGCATTGAGCCGACGATGGTCGCTGCCGCCACTTTGCGCAAACGACTTTTTGTCTGTGCCGGGGTTTCCTGTTCTGTTTTTTGAATGTTCAAAATGTCTCCTTCATGAATTAATTTTTTTCTTTTTCGCCTAGAGCGTTCGAGTTGGGGCCAGCTGGGGAGCGACAGACAACCGTACGTTGTCCGCTGCGCAAACTCAGCGCCGCATCACTTCACGCACAATGTATTCAGCAATGGCTAGCGACGATGTCGCCCCTGGTGACGGTGCATTGCGGATGTGGGTAATGTTGCCGTGTTGGCGAATCACGAAATCGTCAACCAGCGCACCATTGGCCTCCATGGCCTGGGCACGGATCCCACGAACCGCGGGAACAATACCGACCGAGGCAAGCGTCGGCACATAGCGCGCCGCCTCGCGGACAAAGCTCGCCTCGCTGACCACAGTCTTCAGTTCCCGAAGCGTCGCCGGCAGGTTACGGGCCGCAAACTTCCAAAAGCCGGGGTAGCTGGCAAAATTGAAGATGTCGGCCAGGTTCATGCTGCGGCCGTCATAGTTCTCGCGACCGAAGGATATGAAAGCATTCGGGCCGATCGTCATCTGTCCGTCGATACGCTTTGTGAAATGCACCCCGAGGAAAGGAAAGCGCGGGTCCGGCACCGGATAGATCAAGCCTTTGACATGCGACTTGAAAGCCTCGTCGATCACGTAATACTGGCCGAAGAACGGTACGATGCGTGGCGTGCCCTGATCGCCCGAACGCTCTGCCAGGCGATCTGACTGCAAACCCGCGCAGGCAATTGCCTGATCGAATACCGTATCGAAGACCTCTCCGTCTGCAAGTTCGACCCGTACTTCGCCGCCTTGCTCAAGCAGGCGCTCAACCGGCGAATTGAGACAAATGCGCCCGCCACGTTCCCTGATTTCATCGGCGATTCGGGCCGCAATTTGACCGTAACTGACAATCGCCGTTTTCGGTGAATGCAAGGCGCCCAGGCCGATGCAGTTGGGCTCGATTTCGCGCAGCTCATTTGAGCCGATCAGCCGCACGCCAGGCACACCGTTGGCCTGCGCTTTCCGATAAATCGCCTCCAGGCGAGGCAACTCTTCCTCTTGTAGCGCGACGACAACTTTGCCGCACTCGTCGTAGGGGATCGCATTGTCGCGGCAATAGTTGCCAATCAATTCGCCCCCGCGCCTGCAAAGTCGCGCCTTGAGCCCCCCCGGCTCATAGTACAGACCGGCATGGACCACACCCGAATTGTGGCTGGACTGATGACTGGCGACACTCGCCTCCTTTTCGAACAGCACCACCGTGGCGTCGGGAAAATCCAACAATAACTGACGTGCGACTGCGAGGCCATTTATCCCCCCGCCGATAACTGCATAACGCTTCTTGTTCATTGCGCCTCTCAAAAAAATAGCAAACTCGTCATTTCACTGCTACATGCATCACTTTGGCGAAGGGTGAAGGCCTGCACATGCCGCCCGCCCAACGCCTGGCACCGACGCGATTTGCCCTGTCAAGCATTTTTGATCAAGCACAATTTAGATAAAAGCGAAAAATTATGTACAATTAATTTCGAAAAAAGAGAACAAGTGATGTCCATGACTTTAAAGCAACTCGAAGCGTTCTACTGGGCCGCCACCTGCGCCAACTTTGCGATTGCCGCCGAACGCCTGCATTTGTCCGTATCGTCTCTCTCCAAGCGCATTTCAGAACTGGAGGAAGCGCTTGGCATCAATCTGTTCGACCGGAGTGGCCACCGCGCCGTACTCAGCGATGCAGGCCAGGCATTGCTGCCACGCGCGCTGGCGCTGCTCGATGACGCCGCCGCAATACGTACCGCCTTCGCACCCTCTGCCGGGCTAGTTGGCCGTTGCGCCTTTGGTGTTGGCGAACTCAGCGCGCTGACCTGGCTACCGCAGTTCATTGCGCAAGTCCGGGCACTGCATCCCAAATTGACGCTTGAACCCTATGTCGACGTGGGCTCAGTTCTGGAAAGCCGTGTTACCAAGGGCGAGCTCGATTTTGCGATCATTGCCGGACGCTCATCGCACCACGGCATCCTGTCGCAACCGGTCAGCCAAGCACAATTCATCTGGCTTGCCGCGCCAACCCTGGCTGTATCTGACAGCCCGCCTGGCTTACGTGGTGCCGCCGATTTACTTGGCGCTGGACAGCCCATCGTTGCCTTACCGCCTTCAGCTGGCACCACGCGACTGATTGATGACTGGCTGCTGGCTCACGGCATCGCTGCCGTTGAGCGCATAAGTTGCAATAATTGGGGGGCCATTGCCGGCATGCTGATTGCCTCTGTCGGGATCGGCATACTGCCCACTGGCTGGAGTCAAAAGCTGGTTAACCAGGGCCTGCTGCTCCCGCTCGCCGCCGCCGAAATGCCAGCGCCGGTAATCTATTCTTTTCAGTGGCGGCGCGGAGACAACCGCCCACTGCTCGACCAGCTACGCGGGCTTTCCACCCAATATGTCGACTTCACTGCCGATCTATCGCGACCGCTAGCGCGCTAACAGCTTGGCCACGCTCGCCGAAGGGTATGGCGAAATTGGCCCGGAAATAAAAAAAGCCGCCCGAGGCGACTTTGATTATCACGTGATTTCTGCGCTGTTGGTGGAGGTAAGCGGGAGCTAACCGCTGACCTCTTGCATGCCATGCAAGCGCGCTAACAGCTTAGCCATATTCCCCCGAGGGGTATGGCGGGAAGTGTTGCGGAAATAAAAAAAGCCGCCCGAGGCGACTTTGATCTATTTACTGCCTTACCTACCCGTTTCTGCGCTGTTGGTGGAGGTTGGCGGGGGCTAACCGCTGACCTCTTGCATGCCATGCAAGCGCGCTAACAGCTTAGCCATATTTCCCCCGAGGGGTATGGCGGGAAGTGTCGCGGAAATAAAAAAAGCCGCCCGAGGCGACTTTGATTATCACGTGATTTCTGCGCTGTTGGTGGAGGTTGGCGGGGGCTAAGCGCTGACCTCTTGCATGCCATGCAAGCGCGCTAACAGCTTAGCCATATTTCCCCCGAGGGGTATGGCGGGAAGTGTCGCGGAAATAAAAAAAGCCGCCCGAGGCGACTTTGATTATCACGTGATTTCTGCGCTGTTGGTGGAGGT
>NZ_FTMV01000015.1:0-77355 GCF_900156175.1 Janthinobacterium sp. TND4EL3 | reverse complement strand
CGCGGAAATAAAAAAAGCCGCCCGAGGCGACTTTGATTATCACGTGATTTCTGCGCTGTTGGTGGAGGTTGGCGGGGGCTAACCGCTGACCTCTTGCATGCCATGCAAGCGCGCTAACAGCTTAGAGACGGTTTAATAACTTAGCGGAAATTTAGTCGATGCAGCAGCAACGATCCCATGGCCAGATAGATCATGTTTTCCGATACGTCAATGCGCTGCTCGTAGTCACGCACCAGACGCCGGTAACGCATCAGCCATGCGAACGTTCGCTCGATCACCCAGCGCCTTGGCTGAACAGCGAAACCTTGCTGCCCCTGCAGACGCCGCACGACTTCCACAGTAAAGTCGAGAAACGCGGCCTTGTCCATCAACTGTCTGCGGTCGTATGCAGCATCCCCAAACAGATGCTTCACCCACGGCCAGCGTTTGATCAAGCCATCGAGCACCATCTGCGCGCCAGTGGAGTCGGCAATGTGGCTGGCGTCAGGTTTATCGCCAGCAAGCGACCATCTGTGTCGACCGCAATGTGACGTTTGCGCCCGCTGAGTTTCTTGTTGGCGTCATAACCTCGCGTTCGCGCGCCGGGTGCTTTCACGCTCTGGCTATCGACAACACCGGCACTCGGCAGTACCTCCCGCTCATTGCACAAGCGATCCAGCATCAGCGCCAAGTCATGAATGGTACGAAACAGCATGCGCCGCATCAGGCGCCGAAACCAGTAATAGACCGTCTGATACAGCGGGAAATCATTGGGCAGCATGCGCCACTCGCATCCGGACCGCACCATGTAACGCAGCGCATTGATCACTGCGCGCAAGTCCGTCTTGCGAGGTCTTCCCGTCTTCGCTTGCCTTGGCAGCAGCGGCGCGATCAGGCGCCACTCTTCCTCTTTCACATCTGTGGGATAGCCACGTTTGAGTGCCGTCCTCACCTGCTGATGCCGGCTTCGATTCTCTTGCGTCCACATCGTCAATCACTCCAAAACATCAAAGATGCTTTGACCTGAAAGTTGCTATGAAGTTTTTAAACCGTCACTTAGCCATATTCCCCCGAGGGGTATGGCGGGAAGCGTTGCGGAAATAAAAAAAGCCGCCCGAGGCGACTTTGATCTATTTACTGCCTTACCTACCCGTTTCTGCGCTGTTGGTGGAGGTAAGCGGGATCGAACCGCTGACCTCTTGCATGCCATGCAAGCGCTCTCCCAGCTGAGCTATACCCCCCGGGCGCAGAAACACTGCTACTTCTTTACTACCAAAACACCAGACTGAACTGGCGTCCCCAAGGGGATTCGAACCCCTGTACTCACCGTGAAAGGGTGATGTCCTAGGCCTCTAGACGATGGGGACCTCGGTACTGCATTTTACCTCTACAGCTTGCTGCTTTACCTCTGCGCTGTTGGTGGAGGTAAGCGGGATCGAACCGCTGACCTCTTGCATGCCATGCAAGCGCTCTCCCAGCTGAGCTATACCCCCCGGGCGCAGAAATAATAAAAGCCGCACTTGGCGACTTTGTTCCACTACTTGCTTTCCATCCAGATTCCGTTTTTTACGGGCCTGAACTTACAACAATCAGTACAAACAACTGCCACTACTATAACACAACTACCTGGCGTCCCCAAGGGGATTCGAACCCCTGTACTCACCGTGAAAGGGTGATGTCCTAGGCCTCTAGACGATGGGGACCGCGGAACTTCCGTACAACATCTGCACCACTTCAACGACTAACAAAACCTGACTGCGATTTTGCTGCTGGTGGAGGTAAGCGGGATCGAACCGCTGACCTCTTGCATGCCATGCAAGCGCTCTCCCAGCTGAGCTATACCCCCGTTGGTGCAGAAACAAGAGTATAGCAAAGAAGTTTCACTCTGCAAATACCCTTTTTCGTCTATGAGCAACTTTTCATAGGGGGCGGTTTCCGCACGCGATTTTCACGCGATTTAACGACGCGTGCTTACAGCCACTTCGCCAGGCGCGCCAGCACGGTGTCGCGGCCGAACATCACCACCACCTGGTCAATGGCGGGCGTCTGCAGCTGGCCCGTCAGAATCAGGCGCAAGGGCATGGCCAGCAGCGGCATCTTGATGGTGTTGGCGGCCAGCACTTCCTTGATCATGGCGGCGACAGCTTCCTTGCTCCACTCCACCGTGGCGATGCGCTCGGCAAACTGCGCCAGCACGGGCTTGATGGCGTCCGTGATGTGCTGCGTTGCCAGTTCCGCTTCCGGCTGCGGCTCGCGGAAGAACAGCATCGAGGCGGCTGCCAGCTCATTGACCGTATTGGCGCGCTCTTTCATCATGCCCAGTACTTGCGCCAGGTCAGGCGCGCCTTCGAAGACGGCGCCGGCGGCGACCATCTGCGGACGCGCCAGGCCGGCCAGGCGGGTGTTGTCGGCCTGCTTGATGTAGTGGTTATTGAGCCATTTGAGCTTTTCCAGGTCGAACTGCGCGGCCGACTTGGTCAGGTGATCGAGGTTGAACCATTCGCAGAACTGCTCCACGGAGAAGACTTCGTCGTCGCCGTGGCTCCAGCCCAGGCGCGCCAGGTAATTCAGCATCGACTCGGGCAGGAAGCCCTGCGCCGGGTAATCCATCACGCTGACGGCGTCGCGGCGCTTCGACATCTTCTGGCCGTCCGAACCCAAAATCATCGGCAGATGGCCGTACAGCGGCAGCGGCGCACCGATGGCGCGCAGGATGTTGATCTGGCGCGGGGTGTTGTTGACGTGGTCGTCGCCGCGCAGCACGTGCGTGATGCCCATGTCCCAGTCATCGACGGCCACGCAGAAGTTATACGTCGGCGTGCCGTCAGGACGGGCGATCACCAGGTCGTCCAGTTCGCGGTTCGAGATCGTGATCGTGCCCTTGACCACATCGTCCCAGCTGACGTCGCCGTCGAGCGGATTCTTGAAGCGCACGACGGGCTTGCGGTCGGCAGGGACGGCCGGCAGGGTCTTGCCCGGTTCCGGGCGCCAGGTGCCGTCGTAGCGGGGCTTTTCGCCGGCCGCGCGCATGCGCTCACGCATCGCTTCGACTTCTTCCGGCGACGAGTAGCAATGGTAGGCAGTGCCTTCGGCCAGCATCTGCGCCACCACTTCGCGATAGCGGTCCATGCGGGCCATCTGGTAGAACGGGCCTTCGTCGTGATCCAGGCCCAGCCACTGCATGCCTTCGATGATGGCTTGCACGGCTTCCGGCGTGGAACGCTCCACGTCCGTGTCTTCGATGCGCAGCACGAAGGTGCCGCCGAAGTGACGGGCATACGCCCAGCTGTATAAAGCGGTGCGGGCGCCGCCCAGGTGCAGATAGCCGGTCGGGCTGGGAGCGAAACGGGTGCGGACGGGAGTAGCGGTTGTGGTCATCGAAGTAATCAGGCCTGAATAAGTAAAACGCCATTTTACTCTGTTGACCGCCGCCGCTCCACAAGCGCCGTCACAGCTGCAGCAAGCGCCTTTTCACCTCGTCCGCCTGCGCATGCAGCGCCTGCTCGAACAGGGCGACCAGCTGCGACAGGGGCCGGTGCAAGGGTTTCACGAGATTCACCGTGAACGGCAGGGACACGGCAAAGCGGCGGATCTGCAAGCCCTGCCCCGCATAATCGAGGGCCGTGAGCGGATTGACGATGGCCAGCCCCACGCCTTCGCGCACCATGGCGCAGACGGAAGCGGCGCTGTGCGTGTCAAGCGCCATGCGCCGCTCCACGCCCGCCTGCGCGAAGATGGCGTCGATCTGCTGGCGGTACGGGTCGACGGCGGCCAGGCTGATGAAAGGCTGGCCCGCGAAGTCCGCCGGCACCAGCACGGTTTTGCTGGCCAGCGCATGGCCGTCGGGCAGCACGCACACTTCATCGACGGACATCAAGGCATCGAGCACGGTGCCGGGCGGCGCATTACCCACTTCCGTCAGGCCGATATCGTGGCGCTGCGCCGACAGCCACTCTTCCAGCAGCGGCGACTCCTGCGGCGTAATGCTGATGCTGACCTTGGGAAAATCGGCGACGAAACGCTTGCAGGCCTGCGGCAGCAGCGACTGGGAAAACACGGGCAGGCAGGCGATCGACAACTGCCCCTGGTCGAACTGGCGCAGGGCCGCCGCCGTGCTGACAATGCGCTCCAGGCCAAAATAGGCGCGCTGCACCTCCTCGAACAGCTGCAGCGCCTGGGCCGTGGGGCGCAGCCGCCCCCGTTCGCGCTCGAACAGGGTCAAACCCGTCAAGTGCTCGAGGCGCGCCAGCTCGCGGCTGACGGTGGGCTGCGAGGTGTGCAGCATGGCGGCGGCGGCCGTCACGCTCCCCGTCGTCATGATGGCCCGAAAAACCTCGATGTGGCGCAATGAGATGGTCATATCCATATCATAAATGAATAAAGTCACCTTAAATGGATATTTTATGTTTACAAAGAAAACCCCCATCATGATCGGAACGTAGGTCGGATTAGCGCAAAGCGCGTAATCCGACACCCCTCCATAAAATGACAAAGACCACCGCCATGAAACCAGTGCCAGACGCCACCCTCGCCCAACTCGCCCAGGAACACGGCACGCCATTGTGGGTATATGACGCGGCCACCATCCGCGCGCGCATCGCGCAGCTGGCGCAATTCGACACCGTGCGCTTCGCGCAAAAGGCCAATTCAAACATCCATCTGCTCACCGTGATGCGCGAAGCGGGCGTGCACGTGGACGCCGTCTCGCTGGGCGAGATCGAGCGCGCGCTGCAAGCGGGCTTTGCGCCGGCGCAAACGAATGGCGCCGCCGGCCTGGTGTTTACCTGCGACCTGTTCGACCGCGCCACCCTGGCGCGCGTGGTGGAAGCGAAGATCGAGGTCAATTGCGGCTCGGTCGACATGCTGCGCCAGCTGGGCCCCTTGTCGCCCGGCCACCGCGTCTGGCTGCGCATCAATCCCGGCTATGGCCATGGCCACAGCAACAAGACCAATACGGGCGGCGAAAACAGCAAGCACGGCATCTGGCATGAAGAGCTGCCGGAGGCGCT
The DNA here is from genome assembly GCF_900156175.1 of Janthinobacterium sp. TND4EL3. Classification (GTDB taxonomy): domain Bacteria; phylum Pseudomonadota; class Gammaproteobacteria; order Burkholderiales; family Burkholderiaceae_D; genus Janthinobacterium. The sequence goes on along the minus strand of NZ_FTMV01000015.1, from coordinate 72,367 downwards.
GGCCGTCATCCGCGCGCATGGCCTGCACCTGGTGGGCCTGCACATGCACATCGGCTCGGGCGTCGACTACAGCCACCTGGAAACCGTCTGCGGCACCATGGTCGAGCTGGTCAAGAACATGGGCCACGACATCGAAGCCATTTCCACGGGCGGCGGCCTGTCCGTGCCTTACCGCGAAGGCGAGCAACCCGTCGACACGGACCACTACTTCCAGCTGTGGGATGCGGCGCGCAAGCAGATCGAGGCGCACCTGGGCCATCGCGTGCACCTGGAAATCGAACCGGGCCGCTTCCTCGTGGCCGACGCGGGCCTGCTGGTGGCCGAAGTGCGCGCCACCAAGCAAATGGGCGGCAACCACTTCACCTTGCTCGATACGGGCTTCAATGAACTGATGCGTCCCGCCATGTACGGCAGCTACCATGCAATGTCGGTGATCGCGCACGACGGCCGTGCCCTGGACGCCCAGCGCGCCACCGTCGTCGGCGGCCCCCTGTGCGAGTCGGGCGACGTCTTCACCCAGCGCGATGGCGGCGTGGTGGAAACCCGCCTGCTACCGGCAGCGCAGGTGGGCGATTACGTCGTCTTCGAAGGCGCGGGCGCGTATGGCGCGTCAATGTCGTCGAACTACAACAGCCGCCCGCATGCAGCCGAATACCTGGTCGATGGCGCCGATGAGCAACACCCGTCGCGCCTGATCCGCCGCCGCCAGACGGTGGCCGAGCTGATCGCGCTGGAACAACTGTAAAACCTTGCCCGCGTGCGGGCATGCGCATCTGCTAACATCGGGGCAACTCGATGAAAGCCCGCCATGCCCGCCCAAGTACTTCCCTTCCGCAGCGCCACCCGGCTGCTGCTGCCCCTGCTGCTCTGCGCCGTCCTTGCCGGCTGCGCTTCCCTGCCTTCGCTGAACGGCCGCATCCCCTCCACCGTCATCGCCGATACGGCCGATACACGGCTGGCCACGGCCATCGCGCCCATGGTGGCGCAGCATCCCGGCGTGTCCGGCATCTATCCGCTGGTCGACGGGCGCGACGCCTTTGCCGCGCGCGCCCTGCTGGCCGCCGCCGCCCAGCGAAGCCTGGACGTGCAGTACTACATCTGGCACAAGGACATCACCGGCACCTTGCTGTTCGACGCACTGCGCCAGGCGGCCGAGCGTGGCGTGCGCGTGCGCCTGCTGCTCGACGATAACAACACGGCGGGCCTCGACCAGACCCTGGCCATGCTGGGCAAGCAGCGGAACCTGGAAATCCGCCTGTTCAATCCCTTCGTGCCCCGCGCGCCGCGCGCGCTGGCCTTTGCCACGGATTTTTCGCGCCTCAACCGGCGCATGCACAACAAGTCGTTCACGGCCGATAACCAGGCCACCATCGTCGGCGGGCGCAATGTGGGCGATGAATATTTTGGTGCGGCCGGCGACGTGCTGTTTGCCGACCTGGACGTGCTGGCCGTCGGCCCTGTCGTGGGCGAGGTATCGCAGGATTTCGACCGTTACTGGAACAGCGCATCCGCCTACCCGGCCACCCTGCTACTGACCAGCCCGGTCGACGGCGACGCGGCCACCATCACCGCCGAGGCGGACCGCCTCGACGACACCACGGCGGCCGAGGAATACGTGCAGGCGCTGCGCACCTCGCCTTTCGTCAGACAGATGATGGAACGCACCCTGCCCTTCGAATGGGCAAAGACGCGCATGGTCAGCGACGACCCGGCCAAGGTGCTGGACAAGGCCCGGCCCGGCACGGGCGTGGCGGAAAACCTGCAAAATCTGCTCGGCGTGCCGGAAAAGGAAGTGGACCTGGTGTCGCCGTATTTCGTGCCCGGCAAGGCCGGCACGCAGGCCTTTGCCGACCTGGCCAGCAAGGGCGTGGGCGTGCGCATCCTGACGAATGCGCTGGAAGCGACCGACGTGGCGGCCGTGCATGCGGGCTACGCGAAGTGGAGAAAACCGCTGCTGGAAGCGGGCGTGCTGCTGTACGAGTCGCGCCGCTCGTGGGAAGCCGGCGACGCGCGTGAGCAGCCGGGCCGTTTCGGCAGCTCCGCATCGAGCCTGCATGCGAAGACCTTTGCCGTCGACGACAAGCGCATCTTCGTGGGCTCGTTCAATTTCGACCCGCGCTCCATCGAATTGAACACGGAAATGGGCCTCGTCATCGACAGCCCCGCGCTGGCCAGCCAGCTGGGGCAAGCCATGCGCACCAGCATCCCGCAGCGCGCCTACCAGGTGCTGCTTGGCGACGACGGCGCGCTGTACTGGATCGCCCGCGACGCCAGCGGCGCCACCACGCGCCACGACACGGAACCGGGCACCAGCGTGTGGAAGCGCATAGGGGTGGCGATTTTGTCGGTGCTGCCGATAGACTGGCTGCTGTAAGCGGTTTTGCCGACGATGTTGTCGGATGACGCGTGGCTGCGCCCCGCTAATCCGACCCACAAGGTCATCGTAGGTCGGGTTAGCGCAAAGCGCGTAAGCGGACAAGCACGCAGCACCGCCCTTTACCGCACCGCTTCCGTCAAGATCCGCCCTTCCGACGCCGTCGGCTGGCGTATGCGCAGCAAATGGGCCAGCGTAGGCGCGATATCGACCACTTCCGCGTACTGGCCGTAGGCGCCCGGCTTGATCCAGCGGGGGCCGAAGACCATCAGCGGCACGTTGGTGTCATACGTGTACGGCGTGCCGTGCGAAGTGCCGCCGCTGCCCTTGCCGAAGTACCAGGCCGGCTTTGTGACCAGCATCAGGTCGCCCGACAGCTGGCGGTTCCAGGCGCGGCGCATCAGCGTGTCCATGCGCGTGGCGACGGCGCCTGTTTCCATCTGCGTGCGCGTATAGACTTGCGCCAGGCCGTCCTGCTGCAGCAGGAAGCGGGCCGCCGCGTCTTCCAGGGCCGCGCGATGGACGCCGCGCTGTTCCGCCAGCGCGTAATCGAGGTAGATATTCGGCAGCGACGATGTCGTCACCAGTTTATCGATGCCCAGAGTCGTTGCCAGGTGCTGGTTCAAGGCATCGACCAGTTTGCCGCCATCGATGCGTTTGGCGGAAAAGCCGCGCGTTTCCGTAAATTCCGGCACGTTGGCAAAGCCATGGTCGGCCGTCAGCACCACCAGCACGTTGTCCATGCCGACTTTTTTATCGAGATCAAGAAAGAAGCCGGCCAGCATGCGGTCCAGGCGCTGCAGGTGGTCGTGCGACATCTTGCTTTCCGGGCCGTAGGCATGGTTCACATAATCATGCGCGGACAGGCTCACGCCCAGGATATCGGGCACGCCGGCCGGGTTGCGGCCCAGGTTTTCGCCATCGATGGCGGCGCGGGCGAATTCCAGGGTCAGTTCATCGAGGAAGGGGCCGGACTTCAGGCGGCTGTAATACTCGCCATCGAGCTTGCCGCTGTCGCTGTAGTAGGCGAACGGGAAGGTGTTGCGCGTGCCCGGCTTGGCCGCCACGAGGTCGTCGCGCGCATCGTTGACGTAGGCGCTGTCGGCCAGCAGCGGCGTCCAGCTCTTGCCGTAGTAGCGGTCCTGCGGTTTGCCAGCCTGGTAGCGCTGCACCCATTGCGGATGCTGCTGCATGTAATAGGTGCTGCTGGCGAAGTTGCCGGTCTTTTCCATGTACATGTATGCCGTGCCCGTTTTCCCGGCCAGCAGGATGGCGCCCCGGTCCTTGCCCGACACGGTGACGACCTTGGCCTTGTCGCCCGTGGCATAGCGCAGCTCGTCGCCCAGGGTGCTCACGCGCAGTTTCGTCGGCGCGGTGCCATCGTCAGGTTGCGTTTCTTCGCCGATGTAATGGAAATTGCCGTCTTCGGTGCAGTACACGGACTTTTTCGTGACGGGATCGATCCAGTTATTGCCAATCACGCCATGCTGGTACGGGTAGGCGCCCGACAGCACGGCCGAGTGGCCGATGGCCGTGACCGTGATGCCATGCGCCTGGTGCGCATCGCTGAACCACGCGCCCTGCTCCAGCAGGCGGCGGAAACCGCCCGGCCCGAACTGCTCGCGATAGCGCGTCACCTGCTCTTGCGGCAAGCCGTCGACCACCAGCACCACGACCAGCTTCGGCTGCGCCGCAGCATTGGGAACCGCCTTGGCCGCATGCGCCTGGCACGCCGCCACGCCAGCGACCAGCAGCAGCGCCTGCGCCAGTTGCCGGGAAAGGGAGAAATTCTTCGTCATATCCGCTCGTTTTTCAAAATTGTTCGCAAGGACGCCACGCGCCCTTTTTGGCACCGGGCAGCATACGCAAAATATATGACGCGATGATGACACAATCCTTTCGAACTTGCATTCAGAGAAATGTTTCCATTTACTTGTTTTGATGATAACCTGAGCGCATGCTGGCTGCCCGCGGGGGCAGCCAGACCAAAACGAGACTGGGAGATCAAATGAAACAGGCATTCGCCACAGGCGCAGGCTGTGCGACGGGCACGGTGTTGTATGGTTACATTTTTACAGCCGAGCATGCCCCGGACTGGCCGCGCGCGCTGTTTGTGGGCGTGTTCGTCTTTGCCCTCGCGCTCATTGCATCGCGCATCTGGCCGAAGAAGACGGGCTAAAAAAAACAGTGCCGGGGGCCATTGCTGGCGCCCGGCACGGTATCTGGCAAATTCCGCCTACTTGACCGTCACCTGTATGCTTTTGCTCAGTTCCGGCCCATACGACTGGTGCGCGCCGTTGGCGAACTGCATCGTCAAGGTGTACTGGCCCGGCGGCAGCTTGACTTCCGTCTCCGTCTGGCCCTTGCCGAAATGCAAATGTTTATCATCCATGGGGATCATCTCGCCCGCCTTCATCGGCCCGGTATTGATCAGCAGATGATGGTGGCCCGTCTTGGCCGTCATGTCGCCGGCCGGCTTGACGTCCATGCCGCTGACGGCAAATTTCACTTTGAACGGGCTGGTCACTGTCGCGCCGTCAACAGGCTCGACGAACGACACGGATTGCGCAAACGCGCTGGCGGCCAACAGGCTGCCGGCAACCAGGACTGCGGCCTGGCGCAGGAATACGGTAGTCAATTGCATGATGTCTCCTCTTGTTTAATAACAACACGGACTGCATGAAACCATATTCCTGGCGGTCGTGGCGCCGGGGACGAGTTAAGCCAATGGTGCCACTGGTGGCCTTGAAACCAGGTTTGCAAGGCCACCCAGCCATCAGTCGTTCTTGATGACGATCGACGGGAATTTACTTGTCATATCCTTCGCCTTTTCCGCCACTTTAATGGCGATGGTGCGGGCGATCTGCTTGTAGATCACGGCGACGGGGCCTTCCGGCTCGGCCACGACGGTGGGCGTGCCCGAATCCGTCTGCTGGCGAATCGCCATGGTCAGCGGCAAGGCGCCGAGGAATTCCACGCCGAAGTCCGCGCACATCTTCGCGCCGCCGCCGGCGCCGAAGATTTCTTCCGCATGGCCGCAGTTCGAGCAGATGTGCGTGCTCATGTTTTCCACCACGCCGAGGATCGGAATGCCGACCTTCTCGAACATTTTCAAACCCTTGCGCGCGTCGAGCAGCGCGATGTCCTGTGGCGTCGTGACGATGACGGCGCCCGTGACGGGCACTTTCTGCGACAGGGTCAATTGAATATCGCCCGTGCCTGGCGGCATGTCGACGATCAGGTAATCGAGGTCGCGCCAGTTGGTCTGGTCCAGCAACTGCTGCAAGGCTTGCGTGACCATGGGGCCGCGCCACACCATCGGCTCGTCCGGATCGATCATGAAGCCGATCGACGACACTTGCAGGCCGTGGTTTTCCATCGGTTCCATGCTCTTGCCGTCCAGCGTCTTCGGCTGGCCGCTGATGCCCAGCATCATCGGCTGCGACGGGCCATAGATATCGGCGTCCAGCATGCCGACGGTGGCGCCTTCGGCGGCCAGGGCCAGGGCCAGGTTGACGGCCGTGGTCGATTTGCCCACGCCGCCCTTGCCGGAAGCGACGGCGATGATGTTTTTCACGTTGCTCATCGGCTTCAAGCCGCGCTGCACCGTGTGCGAAATGATCTTCGACGACACGCCCACGCTGACGTTGCCCACGCCCGGCAGCACGCGCAGCGCGGCCAGCACGGACTTGCGGATCAGGTCGATCTGGCTCTTGGCGGGGTAGCCCAGTTCGATGTCGAGCGAAATGTCGCTGCCATCGACCTTCAGATTCTTGACGGTTTTGCTGGAAACGAAATCTTTGTTTGTATTGGGATCAATAACCTGGGCCAGCGCGGCCTTGACGTCTTCTACTGTGATGCTCATGTAAATCTCCGTGTGTACTACATATGTGCAATACGCGCAGTCTAGCGCAAATTTGCATGGCGCGATGAAGGCAAAAGCATCACTTGCCGGCGCCGCATCTGCTCATATTGCGTTTCCGCTGTTAAAATGTCCTATTATCCATCCCAAAAGTGCATCAATCATGACTCGCAAGCTGTTCGTCACCACTGCCCTGCCTTACGCAAACGCCGCTTTTCACATTGGCCACATCATGGAATACATCCAGGCCGATATCTGGGTCCGGTTCCAGCGAATGCAACGCGATGGCGCAGCCGGCCGTGAAGTGCACTTTGTGGGCGCCGACGATACGCATGGCACGCCCATCATGATCGCCGCCGAAAAGGAAGGCATCACGCCGCAGCAATTCGTCGCCAACATCGCCGCCGGCCGCGCCCAGTACCTCGATGGCTTCCATATCGCCTTCGACAACTGGTATTCGACCGATTCGCCGGAAAACGTTGATCTGTCGCAATCGATCTACCGCAAACTGCGCGATACGGGCCTGATCGTCACGAAAACCGTCGACCGCTTCTTCGACCCGGTCAAGGGCATGTTCCTGGCCGACCGCAACATCAAGGGCGAATGCCCGAAATGCGGCGCCAAGAACCAGTACGGCGACAATTGCGAAGTGTGCGGCGCCGCCTACCAGCCGACCGACCTGGTCAACCCGTTCTCGGTGTTCACCAACGCGACGCCCGTGATGAAGCCGTCGGAGCAATATTTCTTCAAGCTGTCCGACCCGCGCTGCTTCGAATTCCTGAAAAGCTGGCTGAATACGCCAGGCCGCCTGCAGCCGGAAATGGTCAACAAGGTCAGCGAATGGCTGGGCGAAGCGGGCGAAAAGCTGGCCGACTGGGATATCTCGCGCGATGCGCCCTACTTCGGCATCCCGATTCCCGATGCGCCGGGCAAGTTCTTCTATGTGTGGATGGACGCGCCGGTCGGCTACCTGGCCAGCCTGAAAAACTATTGCGACAAGAAAGGCATCGATTTCGACGCCTTCCTGAATGACCCGTCGACGGAACAGATCCATTTCATCGGCAAGGACATCGTTTCCTTCCATTTGCTGTTCTGGCCTGCCATGCTGAAGTTCGCCGATCACCCCGTGATCGACAAACTGAAAGTCAACGTACACGGCTTCCTGACGGTCAATAACGAAAAGATGTCGAAGTCGCGCGGCACCGGTATTTCGCCGCTGCGCTACCTGGACCTGGGCATGAACCCGGAATGGCTGCGCTACTACATCGCCTTCAAGCTGAACTCGAAAGTGGAAGACCTGGACTTCAACGGTGAAGATTTCGTCGCCCGCGTGAACAGCGACCTGATCGGCAAATACGTGAACATCGCCAGCCGCTGCGCCGGCTTCATCGCCAAGCGTTTCGACGGCAAGCTGGCATCGACGCTGTCCGAAGGCGCGCAAAGCTGGATCAACCGCGCACTGACGGCAGACGTCAACGGCGTCATCGTCGAGCGCCAGGCCAGCATCGCCGCGCACTTCGAAAACCGCGAATTCGGCAAGGCCTTGCGCGAAATCATGGAAATCGCCGACATCACCAACCAGTATGTCGATGAAAACAAACCGTGGATCCTCGCCAAGGACGTCGAGAAGACGTTTGACCTGCACGACGTGTGCACGACGGCCCTGATCCTGTTCCGCCAGCTGACGATTCTGCTGTCGCCGGTCCTGCCGGGCGTGGCGAAGAACGTCGCTTCCTTCCTCAACGACGCCGAGTTCACCTGGGCGGATACCCAGGTGTTCGGCGACGCCGTCTCGAACGGCATGCTGGGCCGTACCATCGGCGCCTACAGCCACTTGATGACGCGCATGGATGCGAAGATGATCGAAGCGCTGTTTGACGCACCGCAAGCGGCCCCCGCCATTGCCGCACCGGCCGGCGACGCCGCAAGCGACGCCGCCGTGGCCGCCCCAGCCTCCGCCATCGAAGAACTGGCGCCCGAAATCAAGATCGACGACTTCCTCAAGGTCGACTTGCGCATCGCCAAGATCGTCAACTGCGAACTGGTGGACGGCTCCGACAAGCTGCTGCGCCTGACCCTGGACGCGGGCGAAGGCCGCCTGCGCAATGTGTTCTCGGGCATCCGCTCGGCCTACCAGCCGGAAGAGCTGGTCGGCAAGCTGACGGTGCTGGTGGCCAATCTGGCGCCACGCAAGATGAAGTTCGGCATTTCGGAAGGCATGGTCATGGCCGCCTCCGCCGCCGACGAAAAGGCCAATCCGGGCATCTACATCCTGAACCCATGGCCGGGCGCCGAACCTGGCATGCGCATCCGTTAAGCCCGCTCAAGGACCGATGATGAATATCGTGGTGCGCGAAGCAACAAATGCCGATGCACAACTGATTGCCGAGCTGACCCGCGCTGCGTGGGCCGGCAAGGTGGCAGCCTCGTCCAGCGGGCACCACGAGACGGCCGAGCAAGTGGCGGAGCAGTTACGCCACGGCGGCGGCTTCGTGCTGCTGGTCGACGACGTGCCGGCCGGCTCGCTGCGCTGGATGCCGCTCGACAGCGATCCCGCCATCTGGAAGATTGCGCGCATGGGCGTGCTGCCCGCCTACCGGGGCAGCCACGTCTCGCAGCACTTGCTCGAAGCCATCATTCATCATGGCCTGTCGTGCCAGGCCGAGGAATTGCGCCTGGCCGTGCGGCGCGACCAGCGCAAGCTGATCGATTTTTACGCGGCCTTCGAATTCGACCTGGCCGAGGAACTGGAATATTCGCACGCCAACCCCGCCGAACCGGCGCCGATGGTGATGCGCCGCCTGCTAAGGTATTGATTTTTAGCATTTTCGCCCCTGGCTTGCCCATACAACAACCCGCCAAGCGGCACGGCGCGGTAGAATACGGCCGGCTGACCTTACTTATAAGACACTCAGAAGAGAATATGAAACTGCCTGCAAAACACAATAACTACGTTTCCGACCACACCCTGTTCATCGCCGACCTGAAGGCCAAGAATCCTGGCATGGAAGCGGGCCAGCAAGCGGGCCGCGCCCTGCTGTGGGACAAGCCGCCCGTCAGCATCGATGAGCAGGAACGCCAGATGGCATCGGCCGTCAAGCAACAGGCTTACGTCTACCAGAACAAGAACTAAGATCTGGAACCGGCACGATGCTGCCTGAAGAGTCGGCGGGCACGCCCGGGCACGACGCCCAGGACGTGAACGCGGTCATCGAGTCGCCCGAACCCGCCGCTGGCGGCGACGGCAGCGGCGACCCTGCAGCATCCGCAGGCACGGACACGGCACCGGCCGCCGATCCGGTCGAGGCTGGCATTGCCCGCCTGTATGGCGAGCCCCTGCTGCGCATGCCGACGGATCTGTACATTCCGCCGGACGCGCTGGAAATCTTCCTCGAAGCCTTCGAAGGCCCGCTCGACTTGCTGCTCTACCTGATCCGCAAGCAAAACTTCAACATTCTCGACATTCCGATGGCGCAGGTCACCCTGCAATATCTGAAATATGTCGACCAGATCCGCGTGCGCAACCTGGAACTGGCCGCCGAGTATCTGCTGATGGCGGCCATGTTGATCGAGATCAAGTCGCGCATGCTTTTGCCATCGCGCAAGAGCGACGTCGAGGAGGATGGCGGCGACCCCCGTGCCGAACTGGTGCGCCGCCTGCTTGAATACGAGCAGATCAAGCTGGCCGCCTACGACCTGAACGCCATCCCGCAGTTCGAGCGCGATTTCGTGCGCACGCAGATTTTCATCGAGCAAAGCCTGACGCCCACCTGGCCCGACGTGGAGCCGGTGGACTTGCAGCAGGCATGGCTCGACGTGCTGAAGCGTGCCAAGCTGACCCAGCATCACCGCATCAGCCGCCAGGAACTGTCCGTGCGCGAGCACATGTCGAGCATTTTGCGCCACTTGCAGTCGTCGCGCTTCGTCGAATTCAGCGAGCTGTTCGACATTGCCGGCGGCGTGCCCGTGGTGGTGGTCAACTTCGTGGCCCTGCTGGAACTGGCCAAGGAAACCCTGATCGAAATCACACAGGCAGAACCGTTTGCCCCCATCTACGTCCGGCTGGCGTATTCGCCAGCCTGACCCCTTCCCTTTGTCACTGACCACCGTACAACGGGGTTTTAGCGAAAGCAATCCATGAAAATTATTTCCGACATCGAAGAATTGCGCGACCAGCTCAGCGGACAGCTGCGCACGGCGTTCGTCCCCACCATGGGCAACCTGCACGAAGGCCATCTGTCGCTGATGCGCCTGGCGCGCAAGCATGGCGACCCCGTCGTCGCCTCGATCTTCGTGAACCGCCTGCAATTCGGCCCGAACGAAGATTTCGAGAAATATCCGCGCACCATGGCGGCCGACATCGCCAAGCTGGAAAAGGAAGGCGTGTACGTGCTGTTTGCGCCGACGGAAAAGGAACTGTACCCGGAACCGCAGGAATACCGCGTGCGTCCGCCCGATGACCTGGGCAATACCCTGGAAGGCGAATTCCGCCCCGGCTTCTTCGAAGGCGTGTGCACGGTCGTCACCAAGCTCTTCTCGTGCGTGGGTCCGCGCGTGGCCGTGTTCGGCAAGAAGGATTACCAGCAACTGATGATCATCCGCAACATGGCGCGCCAGTTCGCGCTGCCGACGGAAATCATCGCCGCCGAAACCTACCGTGCCGACGATGGCCTGGCCTTGTCCTCGCGCAATATGTACTTGTCAGAAAGCGAACGGGCGGAAGCGCCGGAACTGTTCAAGGGCCTCAATTTCGTGGCCGAGGAAGTGCGCAAGGGCAACCTGGCCGTGGGCGAACTGGAACAGGCCAGCATGCAGCTATTGAACAGCCGCGGCTGGAAATCGGACTACATCGCCGTGCGCAAGCGCGCCAACCTGCAGGCGCCAAGCGCCGCCGAACTGGCCGCGGGCGAACCGCTGGTGGTGCTGGCCGCCGCCAAGCTGGGGCAGACCAGACTCATCGACAACCTGGAAATTTAACCTACAACAAAACCTGCTGCGCGTCGCGCTTTGCGGCCTGCGATGCTCACCGCGCTTCAACACGGTTGCGCTTCTCGGCCACAACGCTCTGCCGCACGCTACGGTTTTGTCAGATGTTTTAAACGCAGTCACAGCGGGGCCGTTCGGCCCCGTTCCTTTACTTCTCCATCCCCACCAGCTTGAGTTCGGCAAACAGCGGCTTGTTGCTGCCGCGTGCCGCTTGCAACAGCTCATAGCTGGCCGCATCGAGCACGATTTCCTCTCCCGCCCACAGTTTTCGCTGCTTCGCCGGCAGCCTCAGGCTGCGCAGGATGGCCCGCACCTGGGCCGGATCGGCTGCCAGCAGGCGGATGGCGTGCGCATGGCGCTGCGTCCCCGTGAGGATAGGCAAGCCGCCCTCGGGGCCATGCTGGCTCAGGCTGACATAGTCGCGCCCCGCCACGCGGTGCAGATAAGCATGCCGGCCATCAACTTCAGCAGGCAACTGCGCGGCCGGCTCCTGCGCCTCGACGACGCTAGCCGCGACAGGTGCGACGCTGGTTTGTTCAATGCTCACGCCGCAAGCTGCCAGCAAGGCCGTGCTCAGGGCGAAGAATAATACGGGTGCTCGGCGCATGTTGCGCTCCTTCTTGTCGGGGTCGGGGACAAAGGGAATAGTGCAGCGATCATGGGCCAAATTATTTGACGTGTAAAGTTAACTTTGGGAAATATTTAATTCCCGTGCGCAATGACTTGCCATCAGCAAGACCCTGCCTGCCCCTACCCGCCAGACCGGCAATCATTGTTAATGGACTTTGCACAATGAAATCAATATCACCATCTTTATCCATGGATCAATAAAAGCCACAATGGCTGCACTGGCTCATGCGGGCCGCCACCACGACAGGAGAACACCATGAATACAACATCCACCCTGAGCAAGGTCGCCATCGTCACGGGCGGCTCGCGCGGCATCGGCGCGGCCATCGCCCGCCGCCTGGCGCGCGACGGCATGCAGGTCGTCGTCAATTACGCCAGCGGCAAGGAGGCTGCGGACGCGCTGGTGGCGGCCATCGCGGCAGAAGGCGGCACCGCCCTCGCCGTCAAGGCCAACGTGGCCGATGCGGGCGAGGTGCAGGCGCTGTTCGATGCGGCCGTGGCGGCCTTCGGCGGCGTCGACGTGCTGGTCAACAACGCCGGCATCATGCCGCCCGCGCTGCCCACCCTGGCCGACACGGACGAGGCCACCTTCGACAGCCTGTTCGCCATCAATGTGAAGGGCAGCTTCAACACCATGCGCCAGGCGGCGACGCGCCTGCGCCACGGTGGCAGCGTGGTCAACTTCTCGAGCAGCGTGATCGGCCTGGCCCTGCCCGGCTATGCCGTCTACGGCGCCACCAAGGCGGCCGTCGAGACGATGACGGCTATCTTCGCCAAGGAATTGCGCGGCAAGAACATCACGGTCAACGCCGTCGCCCCCGGACCGACGGCCACGGCGCTGTTCTTGGACGGCAAGACGGAAGAAACGATAGCGCGCATGGGCAAGATGGCGCCCCTGGAACGCCTGGGCACGCCGGACGACATCGCCGCCGCCGTCGCCTTCCTGGCGGGCCCCGACGGCCGCTGGGTGAATGGGCAAACCCTGCGCGCGAATGGCGGCCTCGTATAGCACCGGCCAAAACCTACTGCGCGTCGCGCTTTGCGGCCTGCGATGCTCACCGTACCAGAGTACGGTTGCGCTTCTCAGCCACAAATCACTGCCGCTCGCTACGGTTTTGTCCGGCGCATCAGCATCGACGATTTGCTTTCCGTCCACGCCGCAGGCTGGAGCTGAAGCAAGGGACAAAAAAAACGCTGCCAGTTCGCACGGGCAGCGTTTTTCTTGATCGATATCAAGCCGTGATCAGGCGCCGGCTTTTTCCAGCTTCTCGAAAATCTTGTTCAGCTTTTCATCGAGGGTCGCGGCCGTGAACGGCTTGACGACATAGCCGCTGGCGCCAGCCTGTGCAGCAGCGATGATGTTTTCTTTTTTCGCTTCGGCCGTCACCATCAGCACGGGCAGCTTGGCCAGTGCGGGATCGGCGCGGATATGCTGCAGCATCGTCAGGCCATCCATGTTCGGCATGTTCCAGTCCGAGACGACGAAATCGTAGGACTCCGCGCGCAGCTTGGCCAGACCCATCACGCCGTCTTCCGCCTCATCGACGTTGGCATAACCCAGTTCCTTCAACAGATTCCGGACAATGCGGCGCATCGTCGAAAAATCGTCAACGACTAAAAATTTCATCTTTGGATCAGCCATGAATAACTCCGTTGTTTCTGTAGCGGTTTGTTAATAATATCGACATGAATGCCGACATTATGGTCGACACTACGGCAGCAAGTTGTAGGATAGCATTTTCGTTGCTTTTAGGCGAACAAACTTGCCTGAGATCATATAAAACGTGGCTTACACGCGCAAAGCGCGCATGCCATGCGCAGCCAGATACCCCAGCACCATGCCAGGCAAGGCCGTCAAGGCGCCAACCTCATGCGTGGCACCGATGGCGATCGCCTCGCGCGGCATGCCGAACACGACGCAACTGGCTTCATCCTGTGCAAAATTATACGCTCCTGCGGCCTTCATCTCCAGCATCCCTTGTGCGCCATCCTTGCCCATGCCGGTCAGGATCACGCCGACGGCATTTTTACCGGCCGATTGCGCTGCCGAACGGAACAGCACGTCCACGGAAGGACGGTGGCGGTTGACGGGCTCGCCCTGGTCGATCTTGGTCATGTAGTTGGCGCCGCTGCGCGTCAGCGTCAGGTGCGAATGGCCTGGCGCGATGTAGGCGTGGCCGGGCAGCACGCGTTCGCCGCCGGCCGCTTCCTGCACCGAGATCTTGCACAGCGAATCGAGGCGCCGTGCAAACGAGCGCGTAAAGCCTTCCGGCATGTGCTGCGTGATCAGGATGCCGGGACAGTCGGACGGCATCTGCATGAGGAATTCGCGGATCGCTTCCGTGCCGCCCGTGGAAGCGCCCACGATGATCAGCTTCTCGCTCGACGTCAATGGACTGCGCAACGCCGGCAGCGGCGCTGCCGTCTTGTCACCGGCCGACGGCAGCGTGCGCGCGCGGATGCGCGCCTTGGAGGCGGCGCGGATCTTGTCGGCGATCATGTCCGTGTACTCGCGCATGCCGCTCTGGATCGAAATCTTCGGCTTGGTGACGAAATCGACGGCGCCCAGTTCCAGCGCGCGCATGGTGATTTCCGAACCACGCTCGGTCAGCGACGACACCATCAGCACCGGCATCGGGCGCAAACGCATCAGCTTTTCCAGGAAGTCGAGGCCGTCCATCTTCGGCATTTCGACGTCCAGGGTCAGCACGTCGGGATTGGTCTGCTTGATCATCTCGCGCGCCACCAGCGGATCGGGCGCCGCGCCCACCACTTCCATGTCGGGCTGGCTGTTGACGATTTCTGTCATGACACTGCGGATCAACGCAGAATCATCCACGATCAATACCTTGATCTTCATAGTTATCCTTCCAGGCCTTGCGGCCCTTACTCTTTATTAAACCAGTACACCTGAAAAAAACTGCCGCAGGCCGCACAGAGCGACGCGCAGCAGGTTTGGCCGGGTGCTTGTTAAAACAGCTCGATCTCGCCACCCACCGGAGCGACCTTGAGGCGGCTCGCGTAATCGAGCTCGCGGCGTACCAGCGTGTCGTTATGCGTCTGCATCAGCTTTTTCACCAGCACCTTGCCGCTGCGCGGGAAGAAATACACCTTGCGCGGGTGGATGTCGTTCAGGTCTTCGGCCACCACCCGCATCTTCTCCGCTTTCAGGTAGTTGATGACGAAAGCGGCATTGCGCTCGCCGACATTGATCGCCGTGAAGCCGCGCAGCACGGCGCCGCCGCCGAAGACCTTCGCTTCCATGTTCTCGCGCCGCGCTCCCGCCTTCAGCAGATCATTGATCAATATCTCCATGGCGTAAGTACCATAGCGCATCGATGCGGAGATCGGGCTGTTGGTGTCACTGCCGCCGTCGGGCAGCATGAAGTGGTTCATGCCGCCCAGGCCCGTGACACGGTCGCGGATGCAGGCCGATACACAGGAGCCCAGCACGGTGACGATCAGCATGTCCTTGTTGGTGAAATAATACTCTCCAGGCAGGATCTTGGCGGCGTCACAATTGAACGTCCGGTCGTAATAGACGTTAGTGGCAAATTGCTCTTTGGATTCCAGGCTCATATTTCACTCTCATGTACGATGCGACGATGCCTTGGGCGCGGCGCCCCGCGGCTGATCGAGCTCATAGACTGTTTTACCGCGCAGCTTCAATGAATCCGACACGTACAGAAAATTCTCCGAATGGCCCGCAAACAGCAGGGCATCCGGCTTCATCAACGGCACAAAGCGGGACAGGATCTTGCGCTGCGTCGCCTTGTCAAAGTAAATCATCACGTTACGGCAGAAGATGACGTCGAACTGGCCCGTCAGGGGCCAGCTGTCGGCCAGCAGGTTGAGCGGCTTGAAGGTGATCATCTGGCGCAGTTCAGGGCGCACCCGCACCTGCCCCTCGCGATCGCCCTTGCCACGCAAGAAAAAGCGCCGTGCACGGTCGGCCGGCATCTTGTCGAGCCGGTCAAGGTTATAGACCCCATTGGCGGCCGTGGCCAGCACATTGGTGTCGATATCGGTGGCGATGATGGTCACCGGCGGCGTGAGCGTATTGAACGCCTCGCACACCGTCATGGCGATCGAGTACGGCTCCTCGCCGGTGGAACTGGCCGAACACCAGATGGTGATCGGCCCGCTCAGTTTTTTCACGTGCTCGGCGAGCAGCGGGAAATGATGCGCCTCACGAAAAAACGACGTCAGGTTGGTCGTCAGCGCATTCGTAAACGCTTCCCACTCATCGCCCATGCGGCCCGCTTCCAGGTCGTCCAGGTAGCGGACGAACGAGGAAATACCGGTCGCGCGCAGGCGCCGCGCCAGGCGGCTGTACACCATCTCCTGCTTGCTGTCGGCCAGCGCAATGCCGGCCCGCTTGTAAATCATGGCGCGGACCCGCTCGAAGTCCTTGCCAGTGAAGTCAAACTCCTTGACCGAATCCGTTTTAGTTTGCGGCATTTTGTTTTTACCTCTCTATGACTACTCTGACCAATGCCTTTGCAAGTATAACTAGCGGGACCGGGTAGGCGTCAGAACTCTTCCCAATCGTCGCCGCTGGCTGCCGCCAGCTTTTTCGCGGGCGGTGGCGCCGTCCTGCCTTCCGGCTTCGCCACGGCCACGCGCGCCACTGGCGCCTTCGCCGCTGCCACCGCGGTCCGCACAGGCATGACCGGCGCGCTGACGGCAGGCGCCATCTGTTCGCCGCCCAGCTTGAAGATGCTGACCGCACCGGCCAGCTTTTGCGCCTGCTCCTGCATGCTCTCGGCAGCCGCTGCCGCTTCTTCCACCAACGCCGCATTTTGCTGCGTCATCTGGTCCATTTGCGCAATGGCCTGGTTCACTTCCTCGATGCCATGGCTCTGTTCCTGCGTTGCCGCCGTGATCTCGCCCATGATATCGGCCACTTGCCGGATCGACGTGACCACCAGGCCCATGGTCTGGCCCGCCTCGTCCACCAGGCGGCTGCCCGCGTCGACCTTGTCGACCGAGTCGCCGATCAGGCCCTTGATCTCTTTTGCGGCGCCGGCTGATCGTTGGGCCAGATTACGCACCTCTGACGCCACCACCGCAAAGCCCCGTCCCTGCTCGCCCGCGCGCGCCGCCTCGACGGCCGCATTCAACGCCAGGATATTCGTCTGGAAAGCAATGCCGTCGATGACTCCGATAATATCGACGATTTTGCGCGAACTGTCCTTGATCGAACCCATGGTATCGACCACCTGCGCCACCACCTTGCCGCCCTGCTCCGCCACCGACGACGCGGACACGGCCAACTGGTTGGCCTGGCGCGCATTGTCCGCGTTCTGCTTCACGGTCGAGGTCAGCTCTTCCATCGACGATGCCGTCTCTTCGAGCGAACTGGCCTGCGTTTCCGTGCGCGCCGACAGGTCGGCATTGCCGCTGGCGATCTCGCGCGACGCCACGGTGATGGTTTCCGTGCCATTGCGCACATCGCTGACGGTCTTCACCAGGCTGTCATTCATATCCTTGAGCGCCTGCTGCAGCGCGCTCGTTTCATCCTTGCCTTCGACTACCACATGCGACGTCAGCTCGCCCGCCGCCACTTTTTGCGCCACGGCCAGGGCGCCCGACAGCGGCACCGTGATCGAACGCGTGATGAAAATGGCGCACCAGGCGCCAAGCGCCACCGCCACGCCGCCCAGGACCAGCAGCACCGTCATCAGGCGCGCATCGGCCGCCAGTGAGCCGTCCATGAAGCTTTGCTGTGCCACGTGCTGCAAGTCGAGCAGCTTGTTGATGTCAGCCAGGGTCTTGCGGTTCAGCGGATCGATGCGCGTGGCAATCACCTTGGCCGCACCCTCGCTGTTAAACGCCAGCACCTGACCCATCGCTTCCTTGAAGGCGGCATCGACTTCGCCGTCGACCCTGGCGATATCGGCCACCAGCGCTTTTTCGCTATCGGACAAACCCAGGGTAGCCAGCTTCTCGCGCGCGCCATCATACAATTTGCGGTGCTGGCGCACCTTGCCCTCTTCGGCCTGCATCAGGGCCACGTCGCCCTGCAAGCCGATATTGCGCATGGCAATGCCGGTTTCCAGCATCGCGCTCTTCATCAGCGACGCCTGCGTGTTTTTCTCGCCTGCCAGCGCCAGGCCATCCAGCAGCTCCGCCTTGTTACGATAATTCAGGCCATTGGCGGCAACGACGACGACCACCAGAATGACCAGGATGCTGCCAAAACCAAATCCCAGCCGCGTACCTATCTTAAAATCGCGCAAACTCATTACAGTCTCCAATATTTATGTGAACGGCGCGCGCTCAACCAAACGGCGCCGTGTTGTGGCCGGGTCTCTGACGGACCTTGCAGCCTGCCGGCGCGCCTCTGGTCGCGCCGGTACATGCATATCTGTAGTGATACTTGCGGTAAAACTGCGGCGCCCCTGGCGCCGCCAGCCGGCCTTACGCCGCCAGCTTGTCGATCAGGCCCATCTCGCTGCTCGACATCAGCTTGTCGATGTCGACCAGGATCAGCATACGCTCATCGATGGTGCCCAGGCCGATCATGTAATCGGTCGAGAACGCGGTGCCCATTTCCGGCGCCGGCTTCACCTGCTCCGGTGTCAAGGTGGTCACGTCGGACACGCTGTCGACCACCATGCCGACGATGCGCCCGCCAATATTCAGGATGATCACCACCGTGAACTGGTCATACACGGGCGTACCCAGCTTGAACTTGATGCGCATATCGACTACGGGAATGATGATGCCGCGCAGGTTGATCACGCCCTTGATGAACTCAGGCGCGTTGGCGATGCGGGTCACCGCTTCATAGCCGCGGATTTCCTGGACTTTCAGGATATCGATGCCGTACTCTTCGGAGCCCAGGGTAAAGGCCAGGAATTCACGGCCGGCGATATCCTTGCCGTCGCCAGGTTTGCTGCCGGATGCTTGTTGATTATCTGACATGATGAATTTCCTATCTGTTATTTATCTATCTGTGTTGCGAAAAGGGACTCGTCAGCCAGCTGACGAGAAGAACGGATCAGGGCGGCGACGTCGAGAATCAGCGACACGCCGCCATCGCCGAGTATCGTGGCGCCGGAAATGCCCACCACCTTGCGGTAATTTGATTCGAGGTTTTTCACCACGACCTGCTGCTGCCCCACCAGATCGTCGACGAACAGGGCCGCCTTGCGCCCTTCCGTCTCAAGGATCACGCAGATGCCTTCCGAGGGGCTGGTGAAGCGCGGCGCAATGTCGAACATCTGGTACAGCGGGATCAATGGCAGGTATTCGCCGCGCACCTTCACCACCTGGCCCTTGCCACTGATGTCCTTCACATCCTCAACGGCTGGCTGCAGCGATTCGATGACAAAGCCCAGCGGTAAAATATACACTTCGTCGCCGACGCGGATCGACATGCCATCGAGGATGGCCAGGGTCAGGGGCAGCGAGATGGAAATCGTCGTGCCGAAGCCTTTCGCCGAGCGGATGTCGACGACGCCGCCCATGGCGCTGATATTGCGCTTGACGACATCCATGCCCACGCCGCGTCCCGACACGTCGGTCACCGCTTCGGCGGTGGAAAAGCCGGGCGCGAAGATCAGCTGCCACACGTCGGCGTCGCTCATCGTTTCGGACACGTCCAGGCCCTGCTGCATGGCCTTGGCCAGGATGCGCTCGCGGTTCAGGCCAGCGCCGTCATCGGATACTTCGATGATGATATTGCCGCCCTGGTGGCTGGCTGACAGGAACAGCCGGCCCGCTTCCGTCTTGCCGGCGGCCACGCGGGCGGCCGGCATTTCCACGCCATGGTCGATGCTGTTGCGCACCAGATGCGTCAGCGGATCGACGATGCGCTCGATAAGGCCCTTGTCCAGCTCCGTGGCGGCGCCATTCGTGATGAAATCGACCTTCTTGCCCAACTTGGTGGCCAGGTCCCGCACCATGCGCGGGAAGCGCGAGAAGACGAAATCCATCGGCATCATGCGGATCGACATCACCGCTTCCTGCAGGTCGCGCGTATTGCGCGTCAGATGGCTGACGCTGTCGAGCAGTTTTTCGTGCAGCATCGGGTCAAGCGCGCTGGCACGCTGCTCGATCATCGCCTGCGTGATCACCAGTTCGCCCACCAGGTTGATCAGCTGGTCGACTTTTTCGATCGAAACGCGGATCGACGACGACTCGGCGCCGGCCTTGTCGCCCTCTTTCTTGGCCGGCTTCTTTTCCTGCTCCACTTCCGCCACCGCGTTCACCACGGCTTGTACGGCAGCCGCGCCGGTGGTGGCGCCAGCCTTGGCGGCGTCGGCGCGGATCTGTTCCAACGGCTGGAAGAAACCATAGCCCTGTTCGGCTTCGCTCTGCACGCCGGCGGCGGCGCGGATTTCCTCGATCGGCTGGAAGAAGCCATAACCGGGGTCCGCCGCGCCCTGCGCTGCAGGCGCGCCTGGCAGCGGATCGAAGAAACCGTAGCCCTGTGCCTTTTCCTGCGCTGCGCGAGCGGCCTCGGCTTCGCCTGGCGCCAGGGGAGGCGCCTGCGTGATGACCATGTCGTCCGGATTGAGCACGAACGAGCAGATGGCCAGGATATCGTCCAGGCTTTCATGCGTCGTCACTTCCAGCACTTTGCGCGCGTCGGGCAGGGTCGACACCGCCACGTCGCCCAGCAAGCCCAGTTCCGCCGCCAGCGCATCGACTTCGCGCTGCTCCATGGCTGGCAGCTCCAGGCGGAAGCGCTGGCCGCCGGCATGGCTGACGGTTTCCTTTTCGGCCGTGTGGAAGGCCGGCGCGACGGGCGTGAGTGCGGCTACCGGCACGTCCTGCGAGAACGACTGCAGCATCATGCGCACATTGGCCACGGCATCCTGGTCGACGGCACTGCCCAGGCGATGGCCGTCGAGCTGCATCTTGAGGATATCCTTGGCGGCCAAAAAGGCGTCGACGTGTTCCGCCGTCAGGGCCATCTGGCCCTGACGGATGCGGTCGAGCAGCGACTCGAGGATGTGCGTTACCTCGCTCATGTCGGAGAGGCCGAACGTCGACGCGCCGCCCTTGATCGAATGGGCGGTGCGGAAAATCGCATTCAGGTCTTCGGCGTCAGGCGCCGCAATATCGACGGCCAGCAACAGCCGTTCCTTTTCAGCCAGCAGTTCTTCGGCCTCATCGAAAAAGACCTGAAAAAACTGGCTAATATCGATGGTCATAGGGTGACTCCGTCATTTGCATCGTTGCGCTGCGCGGCTGGCATCAGCCGATCACCTTCTTGACCACTTCGATCAGGCGTTGCGGATCGAACGGCTTGACCAGCCAGCCATTGGCACCGGCAGCACGTCCCTTCGACTTCATTTCGTCCGACGACTCCGTCGTCAGCATCAGGATGGGTACCTTCTGGTAGGTCGGCAGCTCGCGCAGCAGCTTGATCAGCTCCAGGCCGTCCATGCGCGGCATGTTCTGGTCGGTCAGCACCAGATCCACGGTTTGCAGCTTGGCTTTTTCCAGCCCGTCCTGGCCGTCGACGGCCTCCACTACCTGGTAACCGGCGGCCTTCAGACTGAACGCCACCATCTGGCGCAATGAGCTGGAATCGTCCACTGCAAGTATCGTTTTGGCCATCTTTGCTCCCACTTATTCCGGGCATCCTGCCCGAGTATTTGATTAATCAATCCATGCAACCGCAAGCGTTCCGCATCCTCATGCTAGAACAGCTCGATGTCGCCGCTTTCCAAATGCTGTTGACTGACAGCCTTGCGCAGCACGCTGCGCAACTCCAGGCTTTGAATCGCCAGCGCCATGCTGACCCGCCCCAGCAAGGCGACAATCTCTTCATTGTCGCTTTCCGGCAGCATTTCGGCGCCGTGCGACCCCAGGGTACCGAGAAACTCGCGCAAGCCCGTCACCCGTTTCAGGGTGCGCTCGATCAGCTGGCTCGTCATGTCCTGAAACTGCATGCTGGTGATGGCGGCATTCACGTAGCCCCCCACCTCATCCTGCAGAGCCAGCAGTTTTTCCCGCTGCTCCGCAGCCGGCACGCCGCCTTCCAGCAGCAGGGCAATGGTGTCCTGCTGCGCCGCGACGGCCGCGTGGATGGCCATGAAATTAAAGGACAGCTTCTCGATCGCCTCTTCCAGCAAGATGCCAGTCTGCACCAGGTCGGTTTCCACCTCCGTCAAGTGCTTGCGGCCATGGTCCGACACGCCAGACAACAGGCGCTTTACATGCGAGCCAAGTATTTTCTTTCTTGTCATAAAGGTCTCATTGTTTCAATACACCACGCGCTGACCAGCCATGCGCGCTATTTTTTCGCCGCGGCCGGAGCGCTAGGCGCCGCTGCGGGGGGCGGCGCGCCGGCCGCCAGCCCCGAGGCAACGGCGGCGCTGGCCGCGTCGGTCACCGGCAACTCGATTGCCGAACCATCGCGCAAGACGTTTTCTTCCGTGCGCTTGTTCATGACGATGATGCTGATGCGCCGGTTGATCGGATTGAACGGGTCCAGCTTGTCCAGATGGGCCGCCGAGCCGAGTCCCACGACGCGCAACACTTTGTCTTCATTCATGCCGCCGATAATCAGTTCGCGCCGCGACGCATTCGCGCGGTCGGCCGACAGTTCCCAGTTACTGTAGCCGGCATCGCTCATGTAGGGCGTCGAATCCGTATGGCCGGACAGGCCGATGCGGTTCGGCACCTCGTTGAGCACGAAGCCGATGGCGTGCAGGATTTCCTTGGTGTACGGTTGCAGATTGGCGTTGGCGAGCGCGAACATGGGGCGGTTCTGCTCGTCAACGATCTGGATGCGCAAGCCTTCGCTGGTGATATCGAGCAACAGCTGGTTCTTGTATTTTTTCAGCAGGGGATTGGCGTCGATGGTCGCTTCGATGCGCGCTTTCAGCGCCTGCAGGCGCCGGCCTTCCTCGCGCTCGAGCGCGGCCTTGGCCGAGTTGAGGTCGAAGGACTTGCGCTGCTGCTCTTCCTGCGCCTTGCGCACCTGGCCATCCTGGCGCGACAGATCCTGCCCGCCGCCCTGGATCACGGAATTGCTCTCGCCGCTGCCGGAGCCACCGGCCATGGCCACCTTCAGCGGCGTCTTGAAGAATTCCGAGATGCCGTTCAGGTCGCCCTTCGAGGTCGAGCCCAGCAACCACATCAGCAGGAAGAACGCCATCATGGCCGTGACGAAGTCGGCATAGGCGATTTTCCACGCCCCGCCATGGTGCCCGCCAGCCGTCTTCTTGATGCGCTTGACGATAATCGGGCGCATGCCTTCATCGGCCATGGCGTTCCCCTTCCCTGTGCTGCAATTGACTCATGATATCCAGGCGTGCCTTCACTGCTTACTTCGTTTTCGATTTCTTGATGTGCTCTTCCAGCTCGTTGAACGTCGGGCGCTCGGTCGAAAACAGCACCTTGCGGCCAAACTCCACGGCCAGCGCCGGCGCATAGCCGTTCAGGCTGGCCAGCAGGGTCACTTTCACGCACTGGAACATCTTGCTCGACTCTTCCAGCTTCTGCTCCAGCAGGCTGGCCAGGGGGCCGACGAAGCCATAGGCCAGCAAGATGCCGAGGAAGGTGCCGACCAGCGCGTGGGCGATCAGCATGCCCAGCTCGGCCGGCGGTATGCCCACCGATTCCATCGTGTGCACCACCCCCATGACGGCGGCGACGATACCGAAAGCGGGCAAGCCGTCGCCCACCTTGGCGATCACGTGGGCCGGCACGGCGCCTTCGTGATGGTGCGTCTCGATCTCGTTATCCATCAGGTTCTCGATCTGGAACGCGTCCATATTGCCCGACACCATCAGGCGCAGGTAATCGGTCATGAATTCGACGATATGGTGGTCGGCCAGCACGGCCGGATACTTGGAAAACAGCGGGCTCTCCTCCGGCTTGTCGATATCGCCTTCGATCGACATCAAACCTTCCTTGCGCACCTTGCTGAGCACTTCGAACAGCAGCGACATCAGCTCCATGTACAGTTCCTTGGTATAGCGCGAACCCTTGAACAGGCTGGGCAAGGCGGCGATCGTCGCCTTGATCGCCTTGTTATTGTTACCGACAAGGAAGGCGCCCAGAGCCGCGCCGCCGATCATCAGCAGTTCCAGCGGCTGGAACAGCGCCGCCAGATGGCCGCCCGCCAGCGCAAAGCCGCCAAAGACCGAGGCGCAGACGATGATGTATCCGATTATGACTAACAAGTGCCCTGACTCCCAATTAGGACCGGGCTCGCGCGCCCGGCATGCTCAAACCAGTTCCCGGCAGCCGGCGGCTGTGCCACCGGCGGGGAACAGCGACAAAAAAGTAACCAAAAGTTAATTGAAATGGCCTGCATTTCAACACAATTTCAACAAAATGCCGTGTGGAACTACAATAACGTGAGATTGTCCTCCGGGCAAGCAAATAACGCAGACAATTGCTTAAAAGCACCATAAGTAGAGCAAGGGACCACCCTCTGTGGCGGCAATGGTCTTATCGGGCTCGCGCGCCGCAATCTTGAATTCGTAACTAAGAAGCATGCCTCCAGGCAACATTTCCCGTTCGGCCTTGATCCACAGGGCCGCCATCGCCGCTGGCGACAGGTAGGCAAACACCACATCGTAGTGGCCGAAGTCGAGCGCATCGTAATCGCCGCGCAGGAAGCGCGCGCGGCTGCCGCCCGCCAGTGCGCGCAGCCGGCTCAGCAGCCATGGCAAGGGCGCCAGTTCGATGCCGCAGAATTGCCCGTCGGGTCGCCGCCGCGCCAGCTCCAGCACCAGGCCGCCCAGGCCGCTGCCGATATCGACGCAGCGCACGCCGGGGCGCTCCGCGATCAGTTCTGCCACGGCCTGCCACACGGCAGGTCCCGATGGATAAAACGGCACTTGCGTGCGAAACGTGGACCAATACAGGCTCAGCAAGAAGACAAACACCAGCAGAAAAAAGAGCGGCGGCAAGGCCAGCAGGCTGGCGCCCAGCAGGGCCGGCGCAAACAGCAAACCGATCACGCACCACCAGCGCGCCAGTCCGGCGCGCCAGGTCATCAGCGCCGCCAGCACGCCCTGCAGCAACGCCACCACCGGCAGCGACATGGTCGCGCCGGCGCGCGCCATGCCATAGACGAGCAACAACATCAGGGGAAAGGCCAGCACCTGGATCAGCAGGGCCTTGAGCGCGGGCGCGCGCAGGATTTGTTGCAGCATGGACAGATAGAGGGAGGAAAACGCCAGTGTAAGCGAAAGTGCCATGAAAAAACCGGAGTCCGGTCTGGCGACCGGCTCCGGCTTTCACTATGAAGATGATAGGCGCGGACGAATCAGGCAGCCAGGCCGGAAGGCATTGCCGCCGCCACATCGCGCGCCTTCTTGGTCTTGCCGGCACGCGAAGGCATGTGGCACAGGCCGCAGACATAATCGGCGTTCAGGTCGAGGCAGTTGACGACAAACTTGCCGCCGCATTTGCCGCAGGGTGCCATGTCCAGCATCTTGCTGCTGAAGAAACGTACCAGTGTCCAGGCGCGGGTCAGCGACAGCAACGGCTCTTCGCCCGCCTCCGGCGGCATTTGCTCCAGGTACAGCTTGTATGCCTTCATCACCGCTTCGATGCCCGTGGCGCCGGCGTGGTCGACGAGGAATTTATGGATATTGATGAACAGCGAGGAATGGATATTCGGTTGCCAGGTGAGGAACCAGTCGGTGGAAAACGGCAGCATGCCCTTGGGTGGGGAGACACCCTTCAGTTCCTTGTACAAATTCAACAGACGCTCGCGCGACAGCGACACTTCCGTCTCCAGCAGTTGCAGGCGGGCGCCAAGCTGTATCAATTCGATGGCCAGCTGGATTTCCTGCGCTTCCGATACGACACTTTTCTTGGCCATGCTGTGTACTCCGCTACTGACTGATACCAACTAACTGATACTGACTGAAGCTTGCCAGCCATACGTTCAGGGCGAGGCAACGCCGCCAAGGACGATTTGGGCGAACCTCAAGCGATTTCTTCGACGCCCTGACCGGCCATCAGGATGGCGGCATGCGACTGCGCCAGCGAACGGTCTTTATTATAGTTCGTCAACATGCCGAGGATGGCGCTATCGTCGAAGCGGAAACGGGCCAGCATCATATTGCCACCAGCCAACTTCAGGATTTGCGCATTGCTCATGCCTTCGATCAATTCGGCGATTTCTGCGGAAATACCCAAACGGAAGATGGCCGTTACCTTGTCCGCACGAATCATTTGCTGAGCCAGCATCAGGTAGCTCAGGTTAGCGTCGCGAATCTCAGCCATCATATCGTTAGCAGTCATTTCCATCTCCTCAATCCGTTGAATTCAGCTGGCGTTGTGTGTTGCCAGTGAGATACATTCTGCAGGAGCAACATCAAACGCAACAGAGGCGGAGGACTGTATTTTTAGTCGGGCAATTGCGGATAGGGCCGTAGGTGTTTGTCTGACAAACACCGTTCGACCATGGTCGCACGCCAGTAAGGGCGCGGATTGTAGAGATGTGCAAGGCGCCAGATTTGCCTGACTTTTCGCTTGCAATGAAATCACTTTTTTACAACAACTTGACCTTAATCAAGCCATCTAACTGAGGTAACGGCAGCTCCGACGGGAACTTTAGGCTCTTTTTTAAAAATATTTAAAAAGCGAGGGTGCTGGCCCGACCGAGTTCCGCCCTTCATGTAATCGTTGACGGCGTCAGTACGCAGAACTTTAGGGCTATTTGAAAAATATTTTGAAAATCGTGATTTTTTTCGTTGACGCCCCGCAAGCGCGATTGTTTCGATACCTTTTCATGCCGCGAGACGCGCCTTGAAGCGGGGATTTGCTACACTGCCACTTCCGCACGATACTTTAAGCCTCAAGCAATATCATGCCATCCTGATAAGTCTCAACATGAAAGCCACCACCATGATTTCTCAACATGACTGCCGTGCGCGCGACCTCGACGATCCCCTGGCGCCGCTGCGCCTGCAGTTCGACCTGCCCGCCGGCGTGATTTACCTCGACGGCAATTCGCTGGGTGCGCGGCCGAAAGCAGCCCTGGCCCGCGCCCAGCACGTCATCACGGCAGAATGGGGCACGGACCTGATCCGCAGCTGGAACACGGCCGGCTGGTTCGACCTGCCCAAGCGCCTGGGCGACCGCCTGGCGCCGCTGCTGGGCGCCGGCACGGGCGAAGTGGTGATCACCGACACCACCTCCGTCAATCTGTTCAAGGCCCTGGCCGCCGCCCTGCAGATGCAGGCGACCGATCCGGCGCGCGCCGCGCGGCGCACCATCGTCAGCGAACGCAGCAATTTCCCCACCGATCTGTACATGGCGCAAGGCCTGGCCGCCTGGCTGGACCGGGGCTACCAGCTGCGCCTGGTCGACAGCCCCGACGAACTGGCGCAAGCCATTGATGCCGATTGCGCCGTCGCCATGCTCACGCACGTGAACTACCGCACCGGCTACCAGCACGACATGGCCGCCATCAGCAGCCACTGCCACGCGCAGGGCGCACTGGCGCTGTGGGACCTGGCCCATTCGGCCGGCGCCGTGCCGCTGGACCTGAACGGCGCTGGCGCCGACCTGGCCGTCGGCTGCACCTATAAATACCTGAACGGCGGCCCCGGCTCGCCCGCCTTCATCTGGGTGCCGGCAAAACACCAGGCGCGCTTCCGCCAGCCCTTGTCCGGCTGGTGGGGCCATGCGGCGCCGTTCGCCATGGACCCGGGCTACACGCCGGCCGACGGCATCGCCCGCGCCCTGTGCGGCACACAGCCCATCCTTTCGCTGGCCCTGGTCGAATGCGGCCTCGATATCTTTGCGCAAACGAGCATGGAAGCCATCCGCCGCAAGTCCCTGGCCCTGACGGATTTGTTCATCGCGCTGGTGGAACAGCGCTGCGCCAGCCATCCGCTGGGCCTCGTCACGCCGCGCGAGCATGCGCGCCGCGGCAGCCAGGTCAGCTTCACGCACCCGCACGGCTATGCCGTGATGCAGGCGCTGATCGCGCGCGGCGTGATCGGCGACTACCGCGAGCCGGCCATCATGCGCTTCGGCTTCACGCCCCTGTACACGGGCTTTGCCGACGTATGGGATGCCGTGGAAATCCTGCGCGACATTCTCGACACACTAGCCTACGACATCGCCGCCAAGCGCGATGCCGTCACCTGAACCATCCCATGAGCGACGACAAGAATATGAACAAGGAAAACACCAGCGGCTGCCCCATGCATGCCGGCGGCCAGCAAGGCGCCGAATGGCATGGCGCGCAGATGGATTTCAGCGAATCGATGAGCTACGGTAACTACCTGGCGCTGGACCGCATATTGACAGCCCAGCACCCGCTCTCCCCCAACCACAACGAAATGCTGTTCATCGTGCAGCACCAGACGAGCGAATTGTGGATGAAGCTGATGCTGCACGAAATGCACGCCGTGCGCGCCAACCTGCAAAGCGGCGACCTGGCGCCCGCGTTTAAAATGCTGGCCCGCGTGGCGCGCATCATGGATCAATTGGTGCATGCCTGGGACGTGCTGGCCACCATGACGCCGCCCGAATACACGGCCATCCGCCCCTACCTGGGCGCCTCGTCCGGCTTCCAGTCCTACCAGTACCGCGAGATCGAATTCATCCTGGGGAACAAGAACGCCGCCCTGCTGAACGTGCATACGACGGCCCCCGATACCTACAAGACGCTCGATGCGGCCCTGCGCACGCCGTCCGTCTACGACGAAGCCATCAAGCTGCTGGCGCGCAACGGCTTGCATATCGCTCCCGAGCGCCTGGACGCCGACTGGACCCTGCCGACCGCCTCCGACGCGTCCGTCAAGGCGGCGTGGCTGGAAGTCTACCGCGACCCGTCGAAACACTGGGCCCTGTACGAGCTGGCCGAAAAGCTGGTCGACCTGGAAACGGCCTTCCGCTTCTGGCGCTTCCGCCACGTGACGACGGTCGAGCGCATCATCGGCTTCAAGACGGGCACGGGCGGCACGGCGGGCGTGAGCTATTTGCGCAAGATGCTCGACGTGGTATTGTTCCCTGAGCTGTTCGCCCTGCGCACTGAGTTATAACTTAAGGAGCCTCGATGTCGCCTCTCGTCCTGACCCTGGCCGGCCTGTGGAATTCCGGGCCGCAGCATTGGCAAACCCATTGGGAAGCGCGCCACCCGCAATGGTCGCGCGTGCCGCACCGGGAATGGCAGACGCCGGACAAGGACGAATGGGTGGCAGAGCTCGACCGCGCCATCGCCGCCTGCGAACGCCCGCCCGTGCTGGCCGCGCACAGCCTGGCCTGCACGCTGGTGGCCCATTGGGCGGCCAGCGGCTCGCCGCACAGGATCGCCGGCGCCTTCCTCGTCGCCCCCAGCGATGTGGAGGCGCCCTCCTACCCCGCCGGCACGACGGGTTTCTCTCCCATGCCGCTACAAGCCCTGCCGTTTCCCAGCCTGGTGGTGGCCAGCGGCGATGATCCCTACGTCAGCTTCGCGCGGGCGCGCGCGTTTGCAGCCGCCTGGGGCAGCGATTTCACCATGATCGGCGACGCCGGCCATATCAACGGCGACGCCGGCTACGGCCCGTGGCCGGACGGCGAACAGCTGCTGCTGGACTTCTGCGCCGCGCACCAGCCCTGAACCGGGGCGCGCACGCGCGCACGATAGACGCGCCCGCATTTGCCCACAAGTAAGAACGCAGGCAGAATCGTGGCCTTTCCATTGCGGCGCCCCGGCGCCAGCCTTACGATGAAACGTCCGTTCTTGCCGGCTCTCCTGCCCTTGCTCCTCTGTTCCGCGCTGGCTCACGGCGCGCCCTTCTACGAAGGCAAGAGCCTCGCCCATCCCGCCATTGACGCCTCGCAGGACAGCGGCGCCGACATCGCGTTCATCAAGGAAAAGGATGGCGTCAACGGCTATTACTGCGAGTGCAAGAACAGCGGCACGAAAACCTTCCTGCTCGACCAGTTCGGCAACGCCGTCATCCGCTCCGTCTTCTACGCCTCGCTGGACAAGGAATCGGACACCAGCGTGCAAACCATGCTGGTGCTGTTCCGCCAGGGTGACAGGAACGGCCTGCGCGCCTACCGCTACCATCGCAGCTCCGGAAAATACCGGCGCCTCGACGGCTTGCAGCCGGCCCTGAACCGCATCGTGGCGCAAGCTGGCTCGCCCAACGCGGGCCAGGTCAAGGCGGCGCTGGCCAAGCTGGCGCCGATGGACTACAGCGTCGCCCGGGGCAAGAGCGGCAATGCGGAGGTCGACGCCATCGACCACACGCAAGGCACCGTTGTCGGCTACTACAGCACTGACGGCACGCCCACGGCGCCCGGCGGCAAGGATGCCATCAGCTACAAGAAGACCTTCCAGAAGAAAGGCGAGCGTTTTCTCACCGCCAGCTACACCCTGTACAGCGATGCGGGCGCCGGCATCCTGCCCAATTACCGCCTGTGGCAAGTGACGTGGGAAACGGCGCCGCAGCAGTTCACGGGCAGCGAAGACGGCCCTTCCGTCCTCTACAGCCTGGCCTGGGATGATGGCTCCGTGGTCGAGCGGGGCCAGTACGTGAAAGGCAAGCGCCAGGGGCTGTGGGTGCGCGAGGGCATGCATGAAGGCAGCGAAAAAGGCCATTTCGTCAACGGCCTGCAAGAAGGCATGTGGTACTTCACTTATCCCAAACAAAGCGAGAGCGGCATGTACCGGGCCGGCAAGCGCGAAGGCCGCTGGACGGTCGTCAACTATGCCGATGAAGAGGAAGTGACGGGTTTCGACACCTACGCGGACGGCCAGCTGAACGGCCCGCACGAACGCCGCATGGGCGGCAAGCTGCGCACGCGCGGCAACTACGTCAACGGTTCGCGCCATGGCGCGTGGATCACGGAAGACGGCGACGGCAGCTTTATCGACGGCTTGCGCGACGGCCCGTGGAAGCTCAGGCTCAAGGACGGAGTCACGCAAAGCGTCACTTTCGTCAAGGGCAAGAAACAGGGCGAGGCCCTGGACATGGACGCCAGCGGTGCGCTGCGCCTGCGCGACCACTATCAAAACGGCGTGCTCGATGGCGCGCGCACGCGCTACCTGGGTGCGCCCGGCAAGGAATACGTGGTCTACACGGCTACCTACCGCAACGGCCAGCTGGACGGGCGGGAGCAGGCGTTCGACGACAGCGGCAAGGTCCTGCGCCTCGACACCTTGTGGGACAACGGCAAGAAACAGGGCCTCGATGCGCGCTACTACCCGAACGGCAAGCCGGAACGCCTGGCCGTCGTCGACCAGGGCAGGCTGCTCACGCACCTGCGCGAATACTATGAAGACGGCCAGCTGTTCAATGACATCCACCGCTGCACCTTCAAGGAGTATGGCAGCACGCGCGACGACGTGTGCGAATACCACCACATGTACTTCCCGGACGGCAAGCCGCAGTACTACTACGCCTTCCAGTACGGCCAGCGCCAGGAAGGCTATTCGAACTACCCGAACGGCAAGCGCAAGGATGAACTGCTGGTCGACCGCGCCGCCGACACTTCCGTCGTCAACGCGTACTACGAAAGCGGCCAGCTCAAATGCACGGAGCCGCGCAGCGGCCACAGCACGCGCACGGTCAACGGCCAGACCATGATCAGCTACGCCTCGGCCGACCGCGATGGCGACAATATCTGCTACCACCCGAACGGCAAGGTGGCCAGCATCTACACCTTCCGCAAGCGCGTGCTCGTCGAATGCGGCAAGCGCTACGATGACACGGGCAAGCAGACGTTTCCCGGCCCGGAGGGCTGCCCGCCCCCCAGGAAAGTCGACTACCCGATAGGACTGTGACGATGACGCAAACAAGACAGCCGCAGCGCATCCACAATCCGGCCAGCATCGACGCGGCAGCCCTGCGTGCCGCCATCGCCGCCGACGGCAAGGTGATCGTGCAGTTTGGCGAACACTTTGCGCCGGAACCGCTGCTGGCGGACCTCGACGCGCTGGCGGCCACCTGCGGCGCGGCGCTGGAAATCCGCTTCTACGGCTACCACTTCACCGCGTTCGACGCCGCCATCCTGCGCGCCCTGCCGCATGCGGCCAATCTCTCGCTGGACTGCCATACCAGTGCCGTCAACCTGGAAACCCTGGGCGAGCTGCGGCACCTGCGGCGATTGCAGCTGGGCGTGTATGAACTGGAGGAGCACGGCATCCTGGCGCTGGAGAACCTGCGCACGCTGGAGTATCTGAGCCTGGGCGAGACGCGCAAGGCCAACATCGACCTGGCGCCGCTGCGGCACTGGCCGCAGCTAACGCGGCTGCATACCACGGGCCACGTGAAGAACATCGACGCCATCACGGCCCTGCCCGTGCTGAAGCAACTTTCGCTGTCGCAGATCAAGAGCAGGGATGAGGTGGACTTCGTCAGCGCCATGCCGGCGCTGACGCAGCTGCGCTTCATCCTGGGCGGACGCGCGTCGATCGCCCACGTCACGGCACCGCTGCTGGAAGAACTCGAAGTGGTGCGCGTGCGGGGGCTGGAAGACCTGGGCGACCTGGGCCGCTTTCCCCGGCTGCGGTGCCTGTCGGTGGAAGACCAGATCAAAGTGAAGGAACTGCGGCTGTCCAATCCGGCACTCGAATGCTTGATCCTGCGCAACTGCAAGACGCTGGAACGCCTGGCGGGCATCGCTGCCCTGCCGCAGCTAGGCAAGCTGGCCGTGTACCTGACACAGCTCGACATCGACGCGCTGCTGGCCGCAGGCATGCCGCCCGCATTGAAACAGCTGAGCTTTTCAACGGGACAAAAGAAACGCGACGACATGATTCGCGCCCGGCTGGCGCAACTGGGCTACGCCGAGGCGCGCTTCTACTGAACTAGCGGCTGGACGCCAGCCTGCGCTGCCACAGCGCCACGTCGATCATCACGCCGTCGGCGCCCGTGTTGCGGATGTAGACGCGGTAGCTGCCCTGCCCCATGTCGCCATCGAGGTAGGCCGTGCGCTCGTTGCGCTGCAGCCGCGCGCCCTTGGCCAGCCGGCGGTAGCGCTCCACCACCGTATCGAAACTGGCATAGCTGCGCAGCGCCACCTCCAGGTCGCGCGGAGGACGGCCCTCGGCCTGGTCCAGCACATTGGTCTGCTTCTTGCCCTTGAGCGTGAGCGGATAGGCAAACACGCCGGCGCCGGCCGACGTGAGCACCGTGGATTTGTCGAGCAGCAGCGGCAGCAGCGCCGGCGGATACGCTGGCGGCAGCTGGGTGCGGTTCCAGCCCGGCAGCGCCGGCTGCGCCAGCACATATTCGACGCTGGCGATCTTTTGCCCGCCAGCGCCCGCCTCCTTGTCGGCGGCGATCAGCGCCAGCATGGGCGGCAGCTGCCTGGCCCAGGCCAGCAGGGGAGCCGCTTCGCCGACCAGCATGCCCTTGCGGTGAAACACCGTCAGTACGGCGTTCGGATCGGGATTGCACACCTTGACGAGCGGCCGCCCCTCCAGATGGCAATGACCGTTGACGAGACCAAAGGCGATGATGGTGCCGCGCTTGTCGAGCAGCATGGCGCCCCGCTCGCGGCCCTGCTTGCGGTCATTCATCGACGCCAGCAGCTGGCGCCCGTCCGGCAGCGGCGTACGCGTGGCGTCGCGCTTTTCGCTGATCGCTTCAAGCGCCTGCGCCAGCAGCAGTTCATCGTCTTCCGTGTAGCTGCCGCGCGCGTAGCCGAAGAAATCGAACAGGGCGGCGCGCACCTGCACGTCGTCGCTCAGGCGAGGCAAGGGGCCGCCAGCCAGCAGCGAAGACAAGCTTGTTCCGGCAGGCGCCGATGGCGCCGCCGTGGCGCGGGCGGGCTGGGAAAGAACGCAGGCCGCTGCCAGCAAGGCGCCGCCCAGGGCGCGGTAGTTCGAAAAGGTGATATGCATGATTCTGTCTGTCGGGGATTTGGCTGCTATCGCTGCCACGCATGGCGCGTCGGGGATTCTAGCATGGCGCCAGCCGCCCATGCCGTGCGGCAGGCGCACGGCGCGTGCGCCGGCGGGGCTGCTATGATGACCACAATGACGATCTCTTCCCCCGCCCCTGCGCTGCTTGTCCTCCTGCCCGGCATGGATGGCACGGCCCGGCTGTTCCAGCATTTTGACGCCGCCCTGCGCGCACGCTCAACCATCGCCACCCAGGCCATCGCCTATCCGGCGGCACCGCTGGACTATGCGGCGCTGGAAGCGTTCGTGCGCGAGCGCTTGCCGCAGGACCGCCCTTTCGTCGTGCTGGCCGAATCGTTTTCGGGACCGCTGGGCGCCGCCCTGCGCGCCGATCCGCCGCCCGGCATGCGTGCCCTGGTCCTGTGCTGTTCGTTCGTGCGCAATCCGCGCCCGCTGCTGGCGCCGCTACGCCACCTGCTGGACCTGGTCCCCTTTGGCGCCCTGCCCGGCTTCGCCCTGCGCCAGGCGCTGCTGGCACCATATGCGACGCCAGCGCTGCAGGCGGAACTGGCCGCGGCACTGGCGCAAGTGCCGCCCGGCGTGCTGCGCCAGCGCCTGCGCGCCGTGCTGGAAACGGACGCCTCGCCCAGCTTCGCGCGCGGCACCTTGCCCGTGCTGTATCTGCGCGCGCGCCACGACCGCCTGGTACCGCCAGAAAACGCCGTGCAGATACTGCGGCAGGCAGCAGGCGCGCAACTGGTCGACATCGCCGCGCCACACATGCTGCTGCAGGCGGTACCGGCAGCGGCCGCCGACGCCGTCGCCGCATTTATTACAAGCCTGTCAGCCGCGCAGGCGCTCAACTAAACGCGCGCTGGCCAGCACGGCCAGCCAGCTCAAGCCGCCCGCCAGCACGCTGAAGTAGATGGCCCGCAGCGGGTGCTGGGGCAGCAGGTATGCGAGCACCGCCACGCCCAGCACACCGCACAGCAGCGGCTTCCCCCTGCCGGGCGGCAGCAGCGCCAGCAGCAGATTCGTGCCCGCATACACGTAAAACACCAGCAGCAGGGCCAGGCCGCCGGCCACGCCGCGCGAGCCCAGGCTGCCGAACAGCTGCGTGTACAGGAAAAAACCCAGCCAACTCAAAACAATAAACAGCAAGCAGCCCAGCGCGTGCGCGCCCAGGCCGGCCATCAAACGGTGCTTCATCCTGCCCCCAAAAAGAAAAAACCGGCCCTTTCAGATGAAAGAGCCGGCTTGGCGATATCTACGACAGAAAAACTACTTGGCCGAATTGAGCAGCAGTTCGTTCAGGCGCTTGACGAAACTGGCCGGATCGGCCAGCGAACCGCCTTCGGCCAGCATGGCCTGGTCGAACAGGATGTTGGCCCAGTCGCCGAACTTGCCGCCTTCCGCGTCTTCATACTTCAAACGCGTCACCAGCGGGTGGTTCGGGTTGATTTCCAGAATCGGCTTCGATTCCGGCGCGCTCTGGCCCGCCGCCTTGAGCATGCGCAGCAGGTTGCCCGACAATTCGTTTTCATCGGCCACCAGGCAGGCTGGCGAATCGGTCAGGCGGAACGTGACGCGCACGTCCTTGGCCTTGTCGGCCAGCACGGTCTTCATCTTGCCCACCAGGTCGGCGTACGAGGTTTCCGTTTCTTCGTGCTCTTTCTTTTCCGCTTCGTCTTCCAGCGCGCCCAGGTCCAGGCCGCCCTTGGCGACGGAGACCAGTTCCTTGCCTTCGAAATCCTGCAGGAAGGACAGCATCCATTCATCGACGCGGTCCGTCAGCAGCAGCACTTCGACGCCCTTCTTGCGGAAGATTTCCAGGTGCGGGCTGTTCTTGGCGGCGGCGTAGTTGTCGGCAGTGACGTAATAGATCTTGTCCTGGCCTTCCTTCATGCGCGCCACGTAGTCGGCGAACGAGGTGATTTGTTCGTCGCTGTCGTTGGCCGTCGAGGCAAAGCGCAGCAGCTTGGCCAGGCGCTCCTTGTTGGCCGCGTCCTCGCCGATGCCTTCCTTCAGCACCTGGCCGAATTCCTTCCAGAAGACGGCGTACTTGTCTTTTTTATCCTGCTCGTCCGCGTTCGCCAGTTCTTCCAGCATGCCCAGCACGCGCTTGGTCGAGCCTTCGCGGATGACCTTGACGTCGCGCGATTCCTGCAGGATTTCACGCGATACGTTCAGCGGCAAATCGGCCGAATCGATCACCCCGCGCACGAAGCGCAAATAGGTCGGCATCAGCTGCTCGGCATCGTCCATGATGAAGACGCGCTTGACGTACAGCTTGATGCCGCCGCGCTTGTTGCGGTCCCACATGTCGAACGGCGCCTTGGCCGGGATGTACAGCAGCTGCGTGTATTCGCTGCGGCCTTCCACGCGGTTATGCGTGTGCGTCAGCGGCGACTGGAAGTCGTGCGACACGTGCTTGTAGAATTCGTCGTACTGTTCCGGCGTGATGTCGGCCTTGTTGCGGGCCCACAGGGCGCTGGCCTGGTTGACGGTTTCGAATTCGTCCTTCAGGACGGTTTCTTTCTTCTCGTCGTCCCACTCTTCCTTCTGCATCACGATCGGCAGAGAGATATGGTCCGAATACTTGCGGATGATGGACTTGATCTTCCAGCTCGACAGCAATTCGTCCTCGCCTTCGCGCAGGTGCAGGATGATGTCCGTGCCGCGCGACGGCTTGTCGATCGATTCGATGCTGTAATCGCCTTCGCCGGCCGACTCCCAGCGCACGCCTTCCGAGGCGTCCACGCCGGCGCGGCGCGTTTCGACGGTGATCTTGTCGGCGACGATGAAGCCGGAATAGAAGCCCACGCCGAACTGGCCGATCAGGGCCGCGTCCTGCTGCTGGTCGCCCGACAGCTTGCCGAAGAATTCCTTGGTGCCCGACTTGGCGATGGTGCCCAGGTGCGAGATCGCCTCGTCGCGGGTCATGCCAATGCCGTTGTCGGAAATGGTGATGGTGCGCGCATCCTTGTCGAAGCTGACCTTGATCTTCAATTCGTGATCGTTGCCGTACAGGGCGTCGTTATCGATCGCTTCGAAGCGCAATTTGTCGGCCGCGTCGGACGCGTTCGAGATCAATTCGCGCAGGAAGATTTCCTTGTTCGAGTACAGGGAATGGATCATCAGGTGCAGCATTTGCTTCACTTCGGTCTGAAAACCCAGGGTTTGCTTTTCGGAGACAGCCATTTTTACCTCATAGTCTTGTGGATGGGACGGATCTTACGGAGTTGGGGATTATATAAGCGATTTCAAGGCGCCTTTTCTTCAATATCCCTGCACGATGGCTGCACCGGCGTCCGCGCTGCGCAAAATCGCGCACCCAGGCACGTGGTGCTGCGTTCCGGCTGCCATAGCAAAATCGATAACAAAACGAACTCATCAATTGAGCGCCTTGCAGACAGCGTCGGCATTAATATTGATTTTCTACCATCAAACAGGAGGAGACCATCGTGACACACCTATCGAAGATGCCAGTCCGCGCCTGCATGCCGCTGTCCATGGCGGGTTCCCGCTGCACCCCGACAAAGGCGCCTGCCACTCCCGGAGATTTTCCCGACACGCGTCCGCGCAAAGCCAGCATGCTGGCCTTGCGCAACGCTATCCTGGCTGGACTGCTGGCATTGCCCGCCATGGCCCAGGCAACCGTCATCGAATTCAGCGTGAGCGGCATCATCGCCCAGGGGGTGGACGAGTTGCATCTATTCTCCAGCTACGACGAATCGATAGTCGGCAAGCCATATACGATGAAATTCCTGCTCGATACGGCAACGCTTGCCGAAACCAACTCCGGGACCATCCATGGCGCCAGCAATGCGAACAATGGCGGCGCCCTGTATTTTTCCGGCGAAATCACGATGGGCAGCCGTAGCTACCGCTGGTCACCCGCCCTAGACGGCTACGCAAGCAT
This sequence comes from Janthinobacterium sp. TND4EL3, assembly GCF_900156175.1. Classification (GTDB taxonomy): domain Bacteria; phylum Pseudomonadota; class Gammaproteobacteria; order Burkholderiales; family Burkholderiaceae_D; genus Janthinobacterium. The sequence continues at coordinate 34,806 of NZ_FTMV01000015.1, read as the reverse complement.
GTATCTGAAACCGACAAATAGTGCATTAATGCATAGTTACGGCGGATACGGCGACGGGCGGCATGAGGTCTGGTCCATGATCGAAGTGTATGCCGGCGGCTCGACACCTTACTTTGACAGCCTGGAGTTTGAGCAGCGCATCGAATTCAAGGATTTTGTCGACCCCGGGGGCTACAGTTCCCAATTCAATCTGACCTATACGGCCCCGCGCTATCCGGACGACCATGGCGCCTATGTCGCCACCACCAACTTTGTCGGAACCGGCACCTACGCCCTTTGGCGAGTACGCGAGGTGCCGGAACCCGCACAAGTCGGCATGCTGCTCGCCGGCGTGGCGCTGCTGGCAGTCATGGCCCGCCGGCAGCGAAGCCGCGCCTGACCCGCTTGTGCATGCCGGAAAGGCAGGATGATCCGCCTATTTCAGCACGCGCTCGAAAAATGTCCAGACCTGCTCGTCCTGCACGGTGGCCAGGTTCAGGCGCATGCAGGTCGACGGCAGCTGGCGCGGCGAAAACAGGCTGCCGGGACCCAGCACCAGGCCTTCGGCCAGCGCTTTTTCGGCCAGCACATTCGTGTCGCAGCCCGCATCGGCCCAGATGAACATGCCAGCCGGCGCGGGATCGAAGCGCAGGCCCGCCTGCTCGGCGCGGCGGTACGTGCCCTCGCGCACCTTGTCGAGCCGCGCGCGCAGACGCTCGGTGTGCTTGCGGTACAGGCCCTGCGAGAGGATTTTATACACCACGCGCTCGCCGATGTCACTGGTGGTAAGCGTGGCCAGCATCTTGCGGTCGGCCAGCCGCTGCGCCCACTCGGGCGAGGTGGCGATGAAGCCCACGCGCAGGTTGGCCGACAGGCTCTTGGAAAAGCCGCCCAGGTAAATCACGCGGCGCAGCTGGTCCAGCGCAGCCAGGCGCGTGGCCGCCTGCACGCTTCCGCCCGGATGCATGTCGCAATAGATATCGTCCTCGACGACGAGGAAATCGTGCTGCTCGGCCAGGCGCAGCACCTGGAAAGCCTTGGCCGCCGACAGCGAGCCGGAGCCGGGATTGTGCAGCACCGAGTTGATCACGTACAGCTTGGGCCGGTGCAGCGCCGCCATCTCGGCCAGCACGGCGATGTCGGGACCGTCGCCCAGGCGCGGCACGCCGACCACCTTCATGCCCATGGCGGCGAAGGCGCCGAACATCAGCCAGTAGGCCGGATCGTCGACCAGGATGGTGTCGCCGGGACGCGTGAATTCGCGCGCCACCAGATCCAGCGCCTGCATCACGCCCACCGTGGTGACGATCTGCTCGGGCGGGCAAGCGATTTCGAGACTCGCTAGTTTCAGCTGCAACTGTTGCCGCAACGGCAAGAATCCCTGGGGCGCACCGTAGCTGAGCATGTGTGCGCTTGGCTGGCGGCTGACATCGCGCAAGGCGCGCGCCACCAGTTCGCCATCGAGCCATTCGGGCGGCAGCATGCCGGAGCCAGGCGCCGGATGGGGCGGCGTCTGGCGGAACATATTGCGGATCAGCCAGACGACATCGAACTTTTGCGCGCCCTCTTCTGGCCCCGCACCATGCGCTTGCGGCATGGCCGTGTTCAGCGGCGAGCGCTCGCGCACGAAAAAGCCGGCGCCGCGCCGCGATTCCAGATAGTCGCGCGCCACCAGCTTGTCGTAGCTGGCCACCACCGTGGCGCACGACACGTTCAGGCTGGCCGCGCACTGGCGGATCGAGGGCATGCGCGCGCCGCCGCGCAGCAGCTTGTCGTCGATGCGCGCCGCCACCGAGCGGACGATCTGGTCGATCAGGGTTTCGCCCGAGGCGCGCGACAGCAAGGGCAGCGGTGGTGTGGCCGGTGTATTGCTCATATGACCATTACAGTATGTGAAATTATGCGTTGAAGTGTATTTGTACTGTACTGCTATTCCCGCCTAGGATAGCAGCATGGAGCATACAAATCCATGCCTTTCCCTTACCGCACGCACCAGGAACCCCATGTCTTCACACACGAGCACCGCCGCCCCTACCGCCCACCCGCCCCGCCTTCGCGACGACCGCAAGGGCTTGCTGCTGGGCCTGATCGCCGTCGCCCTGTTCAGCCTGACCCTGCCCTTCACGCGCCTGGCCGTAGCCGAACTCGATCCCACCTTTGTCGCCCTGGGCCGCGCGCTGGTGGCCGCCGGCCTGGCCGGCCTGTGGCTATGGCATGCGCGGGCGCCGTTGCCGCGCCGTGAACAATGGCTGCCGCTGGCCCTCGTATCGCTGGGCTGCGTGCTGGGCTTTCCCTGGCTGACGTCGATCGCCATGCGCAGCCTGCCCGCCTCGCACGGCGCCGTGCTGGTCGGCATCCTGCCGTTGGCGACCGCCGTGTTTGCCGTGCTGCGCGGCAAGGAGCACCCTTCCCCCGGCTTCTGGCTGATGGCCCTGCTCGGCACGGCGCTCGTGGTGGTGTTCGCGCTGCGCCAGGGCGGCGGCAGCTTTCACCTGGCCGACGTACTGATGTTCGCCGCCGTGCTGCTCGGCGCCCTCGGTTACGCGGAAGGGGGACGCCTGGCGCAGGCGATGCCGGGCCAGCACGTCATTTCCTGGGCCCTGCTGCTGGCCCTGCCTTTTGTCTTGCCCGTGGTGCTGTGGAGCGCCTGGCCGCAGCGCGCGCTGATGGCGCAGGCCAGCGCCGCCGCCTGGCTGGGCTTTGCCTATATTTCCGTGTTCTCCATGTTCATCGGCTTCTTTTTCTGGTACCGGGGCATGGCCCTGGGCGGCGTGGCCCGCGTGGGACAGACGCAGTTGCTGCAACCCTTCCTCACCTTGCTGGGCGCGGCCGTGCTGCTGCACGAGCCACTGACGGGCGAAAGCCTGCTGTTTGCCGGCGCCGTGATTGCCGTGGTAGCCATCGGACGCAAGCTGAAGTAAGGCATCCTGACGCCCATTTGCAACGCCGTTGTGCGTGCGGATGGGCAGAGCGGCGTGCAAGCCGTACAATACCGCAGCACCATGGCGACGCCTATCCGGCGCCGCTTGCGCATGCACCGCCACAAGCGGGCCAACAAATCCAGCCGGCGCAGCTCGGCATCTTCTGTGAGACTCGTATGAAAATTGAAAATCCGAATCCGATCCAATGGCGCTTTGCCGAACGCGCGGAACAGCTGCAAAGCTCGTTCATCCGCGAAATCCTGAAGATCACGCAGCGTCCCGAGATCATCTCGTTTGCCGGCGGCCTGCCCTCGCCCGCCACCTTCCCCGTGGAAGAAATGAAGACCGCCTTCGACAAGGTCCTGTCGAACAATGGCAAGGTGGCCCTGCAATACGGCCCCACCGACGGCTACCTGCCGCTGCGCCAGTGGATCGCCGACTCGCTCTCCGGCAATGGCAGCACCATCCTGCCGGAACAGGTGCTGATGACGTCCGGCTCGCAGCAGGCGCTGGACTTGCTGGGCAAGGTCCTCATCGATGAAGGCAGCAAGGTTTTGGTGGAAACCCCCAGCTACCTGGGCGCGCTGCAGGCATTTTCCGTCTACCGTCCCCAATTCGTGTCCGTCGACACCGATGACGAAGGCCTGGTGCCGTCGTCGATCAACCCCGTCGCCGATGGCGCGCGCCTCTTGTACGCGCTGCCGAACTTCCAGAACCCGACGGGCCGCAGCCTGTCCGTGGCACGCCGCGTGGAACTGGTGGAAACCTGCGCCCGCCACGGCCTGCCGCTGATCGAGGATGACCCGTACGGCGCCCTGAGCTACAGCGGCGAGCCGTATCCGAAGATGATCAACATGAATCCGGACGGCGTCATCTACATGGGTTCGTTCTCGAAAGTGCTCACGCCCGGCATCCGCCTCGGCTACGTGGTAGCGCCGATGCCGCTGGTGCGCCGCCTGGAACTGGCCAAGCAGGCAGCCGACCTGCACACCTCGCAGCTGACGCAGATGGTCGTGCATGAAGTGATCAAGGATGGCTTCCTGGAGCGGCATATCCCCAGCATCCGCAGCCTGTACGGCAACCAGTGCCAGGCCATGCTGTCGGCGCTGGAAGAGCACTTCCCGGCCGGCGTCACCTGGACGAAGCCGGAAGGCGGCATGTTCATCTGGGTCACCCTGCCGAAACACATCGATGCGATGAAACTGCTCGATGAAGCCATCGCCAACAAGGTGGCCTTCGTGCCGGGCGCGCCGTTCTATGCCAACACGCCGGAAACGCATACCCTGCGCCTGTCCTTCGTGACGGTGCCGCCGGAACGCATCCGCGAGGGCATCGCCATCCTGGGCAAGCTGATCGCCGCCAAAGTATAAATCCGCTCTGCGCGCCCCGCCATGCGCGGGGCGTTTCCGCTGCCCGCACCACTGCCCGGCACGCGTCTTCCCCCCTAAAAACAGCCATTACGGCAGCAACTTCGTGTATTTATTTTTAAAAGTATCATAAAAATAATATTTTACGTATTCGCCGACCATCATTTTTTTACCCAATAAATTAACAAGGCGGTATGATTCGCCGACAGCGTCAGTTTTGACTCCGGTCAGCCTTTGACTACACGTGTCGCGCCCAGGGTCCGCAGTTGGCGGCCAGGACAACACTCCCGGCACGGCCCTGCCCGCCCACCAGGCGCGGCGGCAGCGGCTTGGCGGGCTTCGGCGCCACCGACAGTGCAGCAAACGCTGGCCTTGGGCAGCACATCCGAGAAGGCCGGTAGCAATGAGTCCAGGCAGTATGGGATATTCCCAGCGGCACGAGGCCGCCATTTTGATTGTCGATGATGCGCCGGCCAACCTTGAGCTGCTGCGCAAGCTGATGAGCGAACAGGGGTATCAGACCTATGTCGCCACGTCCGGCGAACGGGCGCTGGCGATCGCCCAGCGCGCCCATCCCGACCTGATCCTGCTCGATGTGCTGATGCCCGACATGGACGGCATCGAGACGTGCCGCCGCCTCAAGCAGCACCCGCTGACGCAGCGCATCCCCGTCATCTTCATGAGCGCCAAGACGGAAACGGAAGACGTGGTGGCCGGCTTCGACTGCGGCGCCGTCGACTACATCAGCAAGCCGCTGCGCATGGCCGAAGTGTGCGCGCGCGTGCGCGCCCAGCTGCAAATCCGCAGCAACAATGAAACCCAGCAGGAGCAGGCCGAACGCCTGCGCACCATCGTCAACAACATGGCCGAGGGCTTGCTGATCATCGAGGCCGACGGCCGCATCCAGTACACCAATCCCGCCTGCGACCAGTACCTGGGCTACCGCGAAAACGAACTGGCCGGGCGCTCCATCGGCGAGCTGCTCAGTCCCCTGGTGACGCAGGAATACCTCGATTATTTCGCCATGCACGCGGCCAATCCCGAGACGGCGCACAACCACGGCACGCGCGAAGTGGCGATCCGCCACCGCAACGGCGCGGCGCTGAGCATGGATCTGACCCTCACGCCCATGTATCTGCGCCAGCCCCTGTATATCGGCCTGCTGCACGACATCACCCACCACAAGCAGTCGGAAGACGCATTGCAGCGCGCTGCCTACCTCGACCCGCTGACGAAAATCGCCAACCGCCGGCATTTCGACAGTTTCCTGGAAAAAGAATGGCAACGCGCCGTGCGCGGCGGCGGCGCGCTGTCGCTGGTAGTGCTCGACGTCGACCACTTCAAGCTGTACAACGACAGCCTGGGACACCCGGCCGGCGACAGCTGCCTGCAGCGGGTGGCGCAAGCCATCGATGCGCACGCCAGCCGCTCCGGCGACCTGGCGGCCCGCTACGGCGGCGAGGAATTCGTCCTGCTGTTTGCCGACACGGACGCCGACAGCGCCCTGCACCTGGCCGAAGCCATCCGCGCCAGCATCGAAGCGCTGCGACTGCCGCATCCGCGGTCAAGCACGTCGCCGTGGATTACCGTCAGCATCGGCGTGGCGACCATCCGCCCGCACCAGCTGGACGACCGCGAAGCACTGTTCGTCGCCGCCGACCGCGCCCTGTACGTGGCCAAGGAAGCGGGCCGTAATCAAGTCCGTGCCACGCACTCGGGCAGCACGGCCTGGGAAACGGTCAAGGCGTTGGTGTTACGTTAAGGATACGGCGAACCGGGAGTAGGCCCAAGTCACAAAAAAAGGCACTCCGGGCCAAGCGGGCCTGAAAAATGGCGAGGGCAAGGCGCAGCGACGCAGACAGTACGCAAGTACGGCAAGGAAGCTGCAACGCTGCCATCGGCATTTTCTCAGGCCCGCGTCTCCGGCCCGCCGTTCTTAAAGTGAATCAGAACTTCCGCGACACGCTCAACTTCGCATTGCGCCCCACGCCGGTGACCGCCTCGCTCAGGTAGGGCATGTAGTTGCGGTTGAAGACATTATCGACCGTCAGGCGCACCTCCGTGCCGCGCCACACGCCCTGTCTGCCATTCCATGACGCGAACAGCGTGTGCAGCGCATACCCTTTCGACGGCGGCAAGCGGTACACGCTCCCCACCGGCAGCACGCGCTCCTGCTTCGCCACGAAGCGGCCCTGCCAGCCCACGCTGGCGCCCAGATCGGGGAAGCGCCAGCCCAGTCCCGCCATCAGCTTGTCCGGCGCAATGGTCGACACGGGTTCATCCGCGCCCCACGGGTCGCGCTGCGACCCCGTGCGCGTGCCGCGCTGCTTCGACAGCGAGGCGCTGGCAAACAGGCGCGGCGAGTTGTAATAGGACTCCACTTCCACGCCCTGCGTTTGGAAACCGGCCAGGTTGCGGTAGTCGGACAGGGCCGGCGGCACCTTGCCCGATCCCGGCTCGTAGCCTTCGACCAGCACGCCCAGGCGCGGGCCGATATTGTCGCTGACGCGGTTGCGGTAGACCGTCAGGCGCAGCTGCGCGTCGTCGCGTTCCATGACCACGTTCTGGCGGTGCAGCATGGCGCCGGCGCGCACGGCCGTCACGCGCTCGACGGCCAGGTTGCGGCTGGTGGCCGGCGTCGATGAACCGAGGCGCGGCGACACATAGTATTCATTCGAATACATTTCGTCGATGGTCGGCGCGCGCCAGGTGCGGCTCAAGTCGCCGAACAGGGCCATGCTGTCCGACGCCTTCCAGAACAGCCCCAGGCGCGGCGACCAGTCCGCGTGCACTTTTTCGCTGAAATCGTGGCCGGCCGCCGGCAGCGGGCTGTTGTAGCGCGACGCCTTGTTCGGCACGCCCTCGGAGACGACGCGGTCGTGGCGCAGCGCCGCCGTCAGCGTCACGCTGCCATAGCTCATGGCATCCTGCAGATACAGGCCCGTGGTTTCCTGGCGCCCGGCCGGCATGTAATACGGCTGGAAGTAGCCGTAGTTGTAGCTGGGGTCCTTCAGCGCCGTCGACGACGGGTAGTACATCAGGGTGTCGCGCACGTTCTTGTGCCATTGCAGGCCCGATTGCAGCACGTGCGACACGGCGCCCGTCGCGAACACGCTTTCGTTGCGCACCTCGGCAATGCGGTCCACGTACGAGGCCCAGCTTTCGTTGCCCAGGGAGCCCAGGTAGGATCCCTGCGAAGCGGACGGCAAACGCTTGTCATGCTGGTCCGTGTGCGAATAGCCGGCGCTGGCCGTCACCTTGATCCACGGATTGTCCTGCGGCGCATACTGCCACTTCACCGAATACGTGTCGTCGTCCTGGTCGCGGTACACGGCCTTGCGCTGCCAAGCCTCTTCCAGTCCATACTTTTTGATTTCCGCCTCGGTCGGCGTGGGTACGTCCTCGCCCATGGCGGCGAACGGGCCCCAGCCCGAACTGCCACCCTTCATCGCCGTCAGGGTCAGAAGCTGCTCCGGCGTCAGCCGGATATTCAGCTTGGCCAGGCTCGATGGCGCATCGATGGCGGAAAAGCGGAATGGCTTGCCATCGGGCTTGCGCAAATCATCGGACTTGCGCTGCGTGGTGAAGGCCATGGCGTCGAAGCGGCCGTCTTGCGTGCGGCCGTAGACTGCCACGGTGGCGTCGTTTTCGCCATTGTTCGAGTGGCGCGAGTACTTGAGCATGGCGCCCACGTTCTCGCCGCCTTCGAGCAAGTCCTGCGCATCCTTGGTCTCGACCGTGATGACGCCGCCGAAGCCGCCATTGCCGTACAAGCTCGTATGCGCGCCCTTGTTCACTTCGATCTGCTTGATCAGCTCCGGCTCGATGAAGATGGAGCCCTGGCGGTATTTTTCAAAGCCCTTGGGCACGCCGTCGAGGATGACCTTCACGTCCTGCACCTTGTTGAAGCCCCAGATATTGAGGCTCTGGCCGCTGGGACGGGCCGTGCCGGCCAGGTCGACGCCGGGCAAGGTATCGAGCAAGGAGGCGACGTTGTCGGCCTGCTGGCGTTCGATATCGGCGCTGTTGATATACGAGCGGCCGGCCGTGCCGGCGCTGATGGCGTCGCCGAACACGCTGATGGCGGGCATCTGCACCGCGTCGGCCTTGTCCCCCTTCGCTGCCGCCCACGCTTGGCCGTGCGCGCCGCCCAATGCCAGCGCCAGCGCGGCGGCCAGTGGGGTCCATTCTAGTTTGCTGCTCTTCATCGCTATCCTTGCCTGGGTTTGCTGCTTCATGCTTGTGGAATGAAAAAGCGCAGGGCAGAGGAAACGGGCGGCGCACGATCAAGCGGCGGCGTTGACGGAAGCGTTGCGGCGGAACCCTGCCCGCGCGGACACGCCGCCGGCGCATGGCCGGCGGCGCACTGCAGTCACCGGGATAAGTTGCCTTGGTGAAATGCGGAACACATCATATACTGGATGAGAATGATTCGCAATAGCATTGATGGAGCAGCTATTCCGGATAGCCGGTGATGTCGGCGATCTCGCGGTACAGCGGCTGCAGCCGCGCATACATCTTGCGGTACACGCGCCGGTACAGCTGCTCGTAGGTCTTGCGGTGCTCGGGGTGGGGCTGAAATACCTTGCCCTTGCGCGTCATCGCCCGCACGGCGGCGGGAAAGTCCGCATGCCAGCCCAGGCCCACGCTAGCGGCGATGGCCGCGCCCAGGCCCGAACTTTCATACACGTGGGCGCGCGCGGCCGGCAAGCCGAAGATATCGGCCGTCAGCTGCATGGCAGAGTCGCTTTGCGAGCCGCCGCCGGCGATGCGCAGCTCCGTGATGGCGACGCCGCTGCGCCGCTCGATGCGCTCCTTGCCTTCGCGCAGCGCATACGCGAGGCCCTCGAGGATGGCGCGGTAGATGTGCGCGCGCGTGTGCACGTCGCCAAAACCGATCATGGCGCCCTTCGCTTCCGGTCCCGGCACCTTGATGCCGGGACTCCAGTACGGCTGCAGCATCAGTCCCATCGAACCGGGCGGCACGGCGTCGACCAGGCGGTCGAACAGCGCCTCGGCGGACAAGCCCGTGCCATCCTCGGCGGCCGCCGCCCGTTCGCGGTCGCCGAACTGTTCCTTGAACCAGTTGACCATCCAGTAGCCGCGGAAAATCTGCACTTCCGTGCTGTAGGCGCCGGGCATGGCGGCCGGATACGGCGGGATAAAACGCGTCACTTCCACGTATTTGCGGCTGGTCGTGTTGATGGTGGCCGTGGTGCCGTAGCTCAGGCACGCCACGTGCGGCTCGACGCAGCCGGCGCCCAGCACTTCGCACGCCTTGTCGGCAGCCGCCGCCAGCAAGGGCGTGCCTTCCGGGATGCCCGTCGCCGCGGCGGCCGATGCCGTGACGGCGCCCATGCGCGTGCCCGGCGTCACCAGTTCCGGCAGCATCGAGCGCTGTATTGCCAGCGCCTGCCATTTCCAGTCGAATCGCCCCGCCCAGGCATGGCGCTTGTAGTCGAACGGGATGTAGGCCACTTGCGAGCCCGTCGAATCGATGTATTTTCCGCAGAGGCGGTGATTGAGAAAGCCCGACAGCAGCAGGAATTTGTGCGTGCGGCGCCAGATGTCGGGCTGCTGCGCGGCGATCCAGTTGATCTCGGCCTCGCGGCGGAAGTACGCGATCGTCCCGTCGAGGCGCGTGGCGCGGAACAGGGCGCGCCACCACGGCGCCAGTTGCGGAATGTCGCGCGTGCTGCGCTGGTCCAGCCAGGTGATGGCGGGGCGCAAGGGGGCGCCATGTTCATCCACGTTGACCACCGTGCCGCGCTGCGTGGTCACGGCCACGCCGGCCACGGCGGATTTGGCAATGTCCGTGCCGCGCCACAGCTGCTGGCACGCTGCGCATACGGCTTGCCAGTAGCCTTCCGCATCGTGCTCGGCCCAGCCGGGGTGGTCGGAGTAATACGCTTCCAGGAACACTTGCGCCTTGGCCGCCAGCGTTCCCTCGCGGTCGAACAGCAGCGCGCGCACGCTTTGCGTGCCATTGTCGATGGCGAGGATATACGGGCCATTGCCCGCTGCGCAGGCCATGGCTTATGCCACGCTGGCCAGCGCGGCGCGCAGCGCCTGCAGCAGCGCTGGCGGCGTCAGTTCCGGCTGGGCGCTGAAGACGGGCGCTTCCCAGTCCTGATCCCGCACGGCCACCACGCGCAATCTCCCCTCCTCGCTCCATGCCGGATACCAGCCCACGTCGACGATAGCGCCGTTCGCGCACGTGATTTGCAGCAGGTCTTCGCCCAGCTCGTCGACGAGGGTGGCCAGCGGCTGGCGCAGGTCCAGCGGCGACAGGCTGTCGTAGGTGATGCGGGCGCCGCCCAGCGCCAGGGGCAGGCCAAACAGGGTCGTGTCGATGATGCTCTCCTCTTGTTTATTTTTTATACTTTTTTCAATCGCCCTGCGGCACGCTGTAATGGCGGCGCCACAGGGCCAGGTAGCGCTGCTGCTCCGCATCCCAGCGCGCATCGCTCCACCCCAGTTCATGCTGGCAGATGGCGCGCAGGCGCGGCATGATAGCAAGCGCGCCGCCGGCCAGCTGCAAACCGAGGCGCGTGCGCCGCAGCAGCAGGTCGTCCAGGTGCTGCACGGCTTCCACGCGCGCGCCCCAGCGCAGCTGCGCCCACAGGGTCTGCGTGCCGGGCACCGGCGCCAGTTCGCCCTCGTGCGCCGCCTCGCACAGCGCCTGCGCGGCCGCGCCATGCTGGCCCACCAGGCGCGCGCGCTGTTCGCCGTCGAGCAGCAAGGCCTTGCCCGACAGGGCCGGCGTTGCGTCAAAGATAGGCAAGGGGCGCAAATCCGCCTGCCAGCCCGGCAGCAGCGGCGCGGCGCGGCGCAAGGCATCGAGGGCGATCACGCGAAAGGTCGTCAGCTTGCCGCCTGCCACCGTCAGCAAGCCGTTTTCCAGCCACAGCGCATGTTCGCGCGCTTCCTTCGACGGGTCAAGCTGGCCGCTGTCGATGACGGGACGCACGCCGGCAAACGTGGCCAGCACGTCGTCTTCGCCCAGCGCCAGCTGCGGGAACTGCCAGTGCAGCGCGGCCAGCAGGTAATCGAGCTCGCCGCGCGTGATCGCCGGTTCCAGGTCCAGGCTGGCGCCGTGGTCGACATCGGTGGTGCCGACCAGGGTCACGCCTTCCCAGGGATACGCAAACACGGGGCGGCCATCGCGCGGGTGCATCAGGCTGACGGCTTGCGCCAGCGGCAAGCGCCAGGCGGGCAGCAGCAGATGGCTGCCGCGCAGGGGCCGCAGTTTCGGCCGTTCTCCCACCTGGCCGCGCAAGCCGTCGGCCCAGGCGCCCGTGGCGCTGATCACCAGGCGCGCGCGCACGGTGAATGCCGCGCCATCGACCGCATCGTTCAAGGTGGCGCCGGCGACCTGGTCATTTTCACGCAGCAGCGATGCCACGCCCAGGTAGTTGACGGCCACGCCGCCATGGCGGCGCGCCTCCTGCAGCACGCGCAGCACCAGGCGCGCGTCGTCCGTCTTGGCGTCCTGGTACAGCATGCCGCCCTGCAGGCCGTCGCGCCGGACGTGCGGCGCCAGCATGGCAAAATCGTCCGCTGCCAGATAGCGGCGCGCGCGCCGGCCCGCCATCACGTCGTAGATGGCCAGGCCCAGCATGAACTGGCGCCGCCCCGGCTTCCTGCCCGCGTAGTCGCCAAAGGCAAAGCCCTGCGGCTCGACCAGCCCCGCCGCATCCCTCAGCAAGGCTTGCCGTTCATGCACCGACTCGCGCGTCAGCGCAAACTGTCCCTGCTTGAGGTAGCGCAAGCCGCCGTGCACCAGCTTCGACGAACGGCTCGACGTGCCCCAGGCGAAATCGCGCTGCTCCACCAGCAGCGCCCGCAAGCCGCGCCGCGATGCTTCGAGCAGGATGCCGGCGCCCGTGATGCCGCCGCCGACGATCAGCACGTCCCACTCGCGCGCCAGGAGGCCAGGCAGCTCTGCCCTGTTCATGACGGGCCGCCGGCGTCGGGCAGCAGTTTGCCGGGGTTCATCATGCCCTGCGGATCGAACTGGCGCAGCAGCGCACGCATGGCGTCGATGCCCAGTTCTCCCTTTTCGGCCATCAGCCACGGCGCGTGGTCCGTGCCGACGCCATGCTGGTGGCTGATGGTGCCGCCGTTGGCGACGATGGCGGCGCCGGCCGCGTCTTTCAGACTGCGCCAGCGCGCCATGTTGTCCTCGAACGTGGGTGCCAGCCGGTACACATAGGTGGTGTAGACGCTGGCGCCCTGCGGGTACAGGTGCGACAAATGCGTGTAGGCGTGCACCTGTTCGCCGTGCGCGGCCAGCGCGGTGCGGCCAGCCTGCTCCAGCGCCGCCATCATGGGCGCCACGCGGGGCCAGTCGACGGCCGTTTCCACCGTGTCGATGACATAGCCGTGTTCCCAGGCGCCGTTGCGCAGGTAGACATTGCGAAAGCGTCCCTGCTTCCATTTGTCGCCCATGGGGCGCCCCACGTGCACGCCCTTGTGCCGCCGCGCCAGCGCCAGGGCGCCGCGCAGGGCCGCGCGCGCCGGTTTCTCGTCACCGCTGACGCCCACCATCAGCATGCACTTGCCTTCCCCGCAGCCGCGCAGGGACAGATAGCGTTCCAATAGTCCCACCAGTTTCTTGTGTCCGGCCAGGGTCAGCATGGTTTGCGTTTCCGCCCCGTTCGACAGGCGCAGCAGCGACAGCGGCAGTTTTGCCTGCGCCAGCGCGCGCACGGCGGCCTGCGCCTCGCCCCAGCCGGCAAAAAACACGGCGTGGAACGCTTCGAACGGCGGCAGCGGAGAAATGCGCACGGTGGCCTGCGTCACGATGCCGATACGCCCTTCCGAACCGAGCACCATTTCGCGCAGGTCGATGCCGGCCGCCGAGGCGGGAAAGGTGGGAATCGTCAGGGTGCCGGCCGGCGTTTCCAGCACGCCACCGGCGAACAGCTGCTCGATGCGGCCATAGCGCAAGGATTGCTGGCCCGACGAGCGCGTGGCGATCCAGCCTCCCAAGGTGGAATATTCGAACGACTGCGGATAGTGGCCCAGCGTATAGCCCTGCGCGCGCAGCTGCGCTTCCAGGTCGGGACCGTACACCCCCGCGCCGAACGTGGCCAGTTGCGCCTCGCGGTCCAGGTGGCCCAGCGCGCACAGATGCGTGAGGTTGATCGACAGCACGGGGCGCGGCCCCGGCGCCACCGTCAGGTGTCCGGCCACGCTCGTGCCGCCGCCATGCGCGATGACGGCCACGCAGGCCTGGCGCGCGTAATCGAGCAACTGGCGCACCTGCAGGGTGCTGTCGGGAAAGGCCACGCCGTCAGGCACGGCACCGATGCGGCCATGACGCAGCTTGAACCAGTCGGGCAGGCTTTGACCGAGCGCATGGCGCACGCGCGCAGCCGGCGTAGTATCGATGAGCGGATGCGGCGCCAGGCGCGAGGCAGGCACCTGTGCGCAGGCCTCCTCGAAGCTGGCGTCAGCGATGGCGGTGCCCGGCCCCAGCCGTTCGCCCAGGAAGGCGAGCGCCTCCACGCCCAGCGCATACACGATGCTTTCGTCACCCCAGCCATTCCAGCGTTGCATCGATATCCCCTGTGTTGGGCCAGTTGCGCGCCACGGCGGCTTGCTATACTGTTCTTGCCTGTTCAACAGCATATGCCGCCAGAAACGAAGGGTATTGGTTTTTCATGACAATCGCATTGTTCCATCATGCCAGGCACTGACAGCCATCACGCGGAAGGCCGGGTCGCCGGCGCCTATCTGCAGCCGCTGCTGGAAGCGGCCGCCGCGCATGGCATCGCTGCCGCCACCCTGGCGCGGGCGGCCGGCGTACCGCCGCACGGCCTCGACGCCCCATCGGCCAGCCTGGCGGCGCGCGACTACGTGCGCCTGCTCGATGCAGGGGCGAGCCTGGCGGGCGACGCGCATTTCGGCCTGCACGTGGGCCAGCGCGTGCGCATGGGCACGTACAGCGCGTATGGCTTGATCTTGCTCAGTTGCAGCAACGTGGGCCAGGCGCTGGAACAGACGGCACGCTACGAACGGCTGGCGCACGACCTGGGCCGCTCGACCCTGCAGCGCGATGGCGCCGTCGCGCATTTCCGCTGGGCCAGCAACTACCCGGACGCCAGCCGGCACCTGGTCGACAGCGTCTTTGCCGGCATTCGGGTGTGCGGCGACTGGCTGGCCGGCATGCCGCTGCCGCCGGCCCGGCTGGCCTTCGTCCACGACGGCGGCGGCCAGCTGCTGCGCCACGCGGCGCACCGCGACGAGTACGTGCGCGTGCTGGGCAGCCTGCCCGCCTTCAATGCCCCCGCCAACACGGCCACCTTCGACGCGCAATTGCTGGACTGGCCCGTGCCGAACGCCGACGTCAGCCTGCATCCCGTGCTGTGCCAGCACGCGGAACAATTGCTGGCGCAGCGCCAGGCCGAAGCGGGCAGCGGCATCGGCGCGCAGGTGCAGGCGACCATCGTGGCGGGCTTGCGCCACGGTCCGGCCAGGCTGGCCGACGTGGCCGCCGCGCTGGCCGTCACGCCGCGCACCCTGCAGCGCAAGCTGGCCGACGCGGGCACGAGCTACCAGGCCCTGCTGGACCAGGCCAGGTACGGCATGGCGCGCGACTACCTGCGCCAGCCTGGCCTGTCGCTGGTCGACATCGCCTTCCTGCTCGGCTACCAGGAACAAAGCGCATTCAACCATGCGTTCCGCACCTGGTCCGGCACCAATCCCGGCGCCTGGCGCCTGCAGGAACTGCAGGCCGGACAGGCCACCTGACTGGCGTGCGCGCGCCATGCCCTGCCCGTTTTCTGGCTATACTGGCATGTCAGGCTCCCACCATCACTCCAACCCGCAATGCAAAGGATTAATATGCAACTCCAAGACAAAGTCGCACTGATTACCGGCGCCGCCAGTGGTATCGGCAAGGAAATGGCCATCGAATACGCCAAACAGGGCGCCAAGGTCGTCATCGCCGACCTGGCCCTGGAAGCGGCCAGCAAGACGGCCGAGGAAATCAAGCAGGCAGGCGGCCAGGCGTTTGCCGTCGCCATGGATGTCTCCAGCGAAGAGCAGGTCGACAAGGGCGTGGCGGACGCCGCGGCCCACTTTGGCGGCATCGACATTCTGATCAGCAACGCGGGCATCCAGATCATCAGCCCCGTCGTCGACTACCCCTTCGAGCAGTGGAAAAAGATGCTGGCCATTCACATGGACGGCGCCTTCCTCACCACGCGCGCCTGCATGCGCGAAATGATCAAGGCGGGCCGCGGCGGCGCCATCATCTACATGGGCTCCGTGCACTCGCATGAAGGCTCGCCGTTCAAGAGCGCCTACGTTGCCGCCAAGCATGGTTTGCTGGGCCTGGCCAAGGTGGTGGCCAAGGAAGGCGCAAAGGATGGCATCCGCGCCAACGTCATCTGCCCCGGCTTCGTGCGCACGCCGCTGGTCGACAAGCAAATCCCCGAACAGGCGGCCCAGCTGCACATCAGCGAAGAGGACGTGATCAAGAAAGTCATGCTGAAAGACACCATCGACGGCGAATTCACCACCACGCAGGACGTGGCGCAAACGGCCATCTTCCTGGCAGCGTTCCCGTCGAACGCCCTGAGCGGACAATCCATCGTCGTCAGCCACGGCTGGCACATGCAATAATAGTGACGCCCGCCCACATCGGCTGCGCGGCGCCCTGTGCGGCCTGCGATGCTCGCTGTGCTCCAGCACAGCTGCGCGTCTCGGCCACACATCGCTGCCGCTCGCGATGATGTGGACGGGCGTTGCAGCGTCAGCGTATTAATCTTCCTGCGCCTTTCCAGAAAGTTCCCGATTGCAAGACAATACTTACCGCCACCCGCGCGCGGGCGGGCCGGGGCGCCTGTTTGCCGCGCTCGCCAATTGCGCGCATTTCGCCAAGCTGCGCCAGGCCGTCATGTCGCGCCTGCCCTTCCTGACCCTGCACAGCGACGTGCGCGATGTCGTCTACGTGAGCTGGCTGGTCGATGCCGCTGCGGCGCAGACATTATTGCCGCCGGGCGTAGCCCTGTGGCAGCGCGACGGCAAGACGCCATTTACCGTACTGACCTACCGCCACGGCCATTTCGGCCCCGCCCTGCCGGGGCCCTTGCGCCGGCTGATGCCGTCTCCGCTGCAAAGCAACTGGCGGCTGTACCTGGACCACACCCCAGCGGGCGCGCCGGACGTGCCCTGCGTGTACTTCCTCAAAAATATCATGGACAGCCTGCCGCATGCGCTGGGCACGCGCCTGTTCAGCGACATCCTGCCGACGCACCTGGCGGCCGGCATGACGCTGGAAGTCGGCGCCACGCAGGCCCGCTGCAGCATTGCCAGCGGCGCCGGCAGCGCCCCGGCGCTGGACGTGCAGGCGGACATCACAGCGGAGCATGGCCTCGATGCCGAATGGCAGCAACTGTTCGACAACTGGCGCGACGCCGTCGCCTTCCTGGCCTGCCAGGATGCGGCCATCGCATCCGTGCCGCGCAATGGCAAGCTGGTCTTCGGTGAAATCGACTTGCCCGTTGATCTGGATCAAGTGCAAGCGCTGACAGCCGTGCGCGCCGACTGCGGCTTGCTGGCGCAGTTGCCGCCCCTGTCCGCTCCGTTGGCCTTCCTCGTGCCCAAGGTACCGTTCAAGGCGCTGTCAGAGCGCCTGCTGTAGCGCGGCGCTCCGGCGCGCGCAAGGGCGTGGCGGGACCGCCGCGCCGCCGCTCCAGCTTGAACAGGGCCATGGCTTGCTCCAGCTGCAGGGCCTGGTCTTGCAGCGACGCGGAAGCGGCCGCCGACTCTTCCACCAGGGCCGCGTTCTGCTGCGTCACTTCATCCATCTGCGTGACGGCCATGTTGACCTGGCCGATGCCGTGGCTTTGCTCGCGCGAGGCCGAGGCGATTTCTTCCATGATGCCGTGCACGCCCTGCACCGCGCCCAGCATTTCGGCGCTGCTGGCGCCCGCCTGCTGCGCCAGCTTCGCGCCTTCCTGGACCTGCGCCAGCGAGGCCGTGATCAGCTGCTTGATTTCCGTGGCCGCCGCCGCGCTGCGGTGGGCCAGGCTGCGCACTTCGCCTGCCACGACGGCAAAGCCGCGGCCCTGGTCGCCGGCGCGCGCCGCTTCCACGGCCGCATTCAGGGCCAGGATATTCGTCTGGAAGGCGATACCCTCGATAATGCCCGTAATGTCGCCGATCTTCTTCGATGAGGCGTTAATGTCCGCCATCATCGTCACCATCTGGCCGACGATCTCGCCGCCGCGCCCGGCCAGGCCATGCACCTTGCCGGCCATGTCGCTGGCCTGCACGGCATTGCCGCTGTTTTGCTGCACCGTGGCCGCCAGCTGCTCCATGCTCGACGCCGTCTGCTCCAGGGCCGAGGCCTGCGCCTCCGTGCGGCCGGACAGGTCCATGTTGCCGGCGGCGATTTCCTGGCTGGCCATGCTGATGCGCAGGAAATTGCCGCGCACGTCGCCGACGATGGAATGCAGATTCACGCGCAACTGGCGCAAGGAGCGCAGCAGCTGCCCCATCTCGTCGCGCCGCGTCGTGTCGAGCTCGCCCGTCAGGTCGCCGCCCGCCATCACGTCGCACGCCTGGCGCGCCCGCTGCAGCGGCTGCAGCACGACCTTGTGCAAGGCATGCCAGAAATACAGGGTCAGGCACAGGGCCGCCACGGACAGGCCCGTCAGCCAGCCGTGTGCCGCAGCCGGCAGCAGGCCCGCATCCCAGGCCAGCTGCAGCAGCAAGAGCACGACCAGCGCGCCCAGGTTCCAGGCGATGCGCCGGCCGATGGCCATGTCGCGCACGCTGAGCAGCCGCGCCAGCCAGCCCGTGCGCACGGCGGCGCCCTGGCTCAGGGCGATGCCGTCGGCCTGGCCCGCCTTGATGCGCGCGTACAGGGCCGACGCCTGCGCCACCTGCTGGCGCGTGGGCTTGGTGCGCACGGACATGTAGCCGACGGCCACGCCGTCTTCCACCACCGGCGTCACGTTCGCCAGCACCCAGTAGTAGTCGCCGCTCTTGCAGCGGTTTTTCACCATGCCGCTCCACGAACGTCCCGAGCGGATGGTGGCCCAGAAATCGGCGAACGCTTCCACCGGCATGTCCGGGTGACGCAGGATGTTTTGCGGTGCGCCGATCAATTCTTCCGCGCTGTAGCCGCTGACGGCGATGAAATACGGATTCGCATACGTGATATTGCCTTGCAAGTCGGTAGTCGAGACGATGGTCTCGCTATCGCTCAGTGTGATCTCGGTATCGCTGACGGGAAGATTAAGTCGCATGGTCACATCCTCAGAGGTAGCCCGTACGGTAACGGGTATGCGGACAAGGCACGGTCGCCAGTCAGGAAAGCGGGCACGGCACTGGCACCACTATTTTAATATTTTGCTATTAATAAAATGAACTTTTTTCCAGCCTTGCCGGCCGCTAAGCCACGGCAGGTTCACCGGCCCAGTAACGGTCCACGTCCTGCAAGCGCCACCGTTCCGCGCTCTCCGTAGAAACAATGCGCTCCTGGCAACCCGGCGCGGCCAGGTCGATGACCGATGGCACAATGCAGGTGCCGGCGCGGATGGAAAAAAACACGCGCACGGTGGGCTGGGTCAGCGGCTTGCCCGGCGTCTGGCCCACCACCACGGCCAGGCGTTCCGACTGCAGGCGCACCAGGGTGCCCAGCGGATAGATGCCCAGGCATTTGACGAAGGCGGCGAACAGCTGCGCGTCCAGATGCGCACCGCGCCAGGCGGCCATGCGGCGCAGCGAATCGGCCGGACACCATCCCTGCTTGTACGGCCGGTTCGAAGTGATCGCGTCGTACACGTCGCAGATGGCCCCCATGCGCGCATACAGGCTCACTTCCTCGCCGCGCAAGCCTTTCGGATAGCCGCTGCCGTCGAGTTTTTCATGGTGGTGCAGGCACACGTCGAGCGCCACGGGATCGAGCTCGCCCACTTCCTGCAGCATGCGGTGGCCGGCAGCCGGATGGGCGCGCACGGAGCCGAATTCCGCCTCGCTCAGGCTGCCCGGCTTGTTGAGGATGGCGGACGGCACGGCCATCTTGCCTATGTCGTGCAGCAAGCCCGCCAGTCCGGCCGAGCGCACCTGCTCGTGCGACAGGCCCACTTCCGTGGCCAGCGCCGTCATCAGCGCGCACACGGCCACCGAATGCATATACGTGTAGTTGTCGGCCGTTTTCAGGCGCGCCAGGCCCAGCAGCACACTGCCGCCGCGCAACACCGATGCGGCGATATCGTCGACCAGTTCGTAGGCCTGCCCCACGGACAGGGCCTTGCCCATGCGCGCCTCGTCGAACATCGTCTGCACGGCCTGGCGCGAGCGTTCGATCAGGCGCCGCGCATGCGCCAGTTCCTCGTCGCGCGACATGGGCGCAGCCGCATTCTGCGCGGGGCCGGCATCGGCCGCCGGCGCGGGCGTGGGCGCGACGGGCGGCACTGCGGCTGGTGGCACGTCGGCCGCCTGCGGTGCGGCTGGCGGCGCCGCTTCCACCGGCGCCAGCCCGCGCGCCACGTCGATCCATACTTCACTGAGGCGCGCCGCACGGATGCGTTCCAGGTCTGCTTGCGACTCGAGCAAAAAGGAACGCTTCCAGAATGGCGTATCGAGCCAGGAACGGCCCAGCCTCTCGACATACATTCCCAATACCAGTTCGCTACTCGCTATTTTTTTCAGCACGGCGTATCTCCAGACATTCAACATCGCAGCATTTACTTGCGAATTAACAACATCATACGCCAAAAATAAACGATTAAACCAAATATATTAATTTATATGGCAAAACCACAACATATACAACAATAATCACCAATACTATCATTTTCATTAATGCAATACTGTAGGGCGGCAAATATAACGATTCGCCTCAGTTGACTTCGCGGCGGGCGTGCGCCTGCATCGCGTTCCCTCGCCTGGCCAATCGCTCGTGGTATTTTGGATGCGCCACGGCCGCCGGCCGCTGCATGGGCAAGCACACGGGCATACAGTGTGGGATAGGAGTGGCGCTGGCGCCCTGGGGAGAGCGGCGTCAGCCTGCTGCCAGGCATCAAGCTGGCCGATGCGCGGGACGCGGCGGCCGGAGCGCCGCCGGTACAGAGGCGGCCTGGCCGCCGACGTCCTAGCGCGGCACGTAGCGCCAGCCGGCGTTTTCCAGCATGAAGGTCAGTTCCGTCTTGATGGCTTCAGGACGGCTCGGCACGCTCAATTCCGTGTTGCACACGAGGTAGCCCGTCTTGCGCTTGACGTCGCACTCGTTGACGGCCTTGACCTGCATGGTGCTTTGCGCTTCCTGCATCTGCACGTCCTTGGCCGCCTCCGGATTGCGCGCCACTTCTTCCCTGGCCCAGGCGCGTATCATCGCTTGCGCCTCGGCCGGCGACGGTCCCGCGAATCGGGCGTCCTTGCGCTCGACGCCGACCCAGGTGCCGTTATCGTTACGTAGCGGCAAGACCATAAAACCGTCGCGCATGGCGGCGCTCATGCCGACCAGGCACACCACCTCGCCCGGCACTTCCTGCGACTCCTGGCAACCCTGCAGGCTGGTGGCCTTCACGGGAATCGGGATGCTCGATTGCATCTTCGCCTGGGACTTGGCCACGCCCGCCTGTACGGCGGCCTGGATGTGTTCGAGCGTGGGCATGGTAGCGGCCTGGGCTGGCAAGGCGGCGAACAGGGCGGCGGCGGTCAGGGCGAGAGTAGTCAGGCGCATGGGTGTCAAAAGTAGTGGTCAAAGGCCGGCAGTCTAGCACTTTGCATAAAAAACAGCTGTTTCTATAGAGAACTATCCACGGCATCGGGCGCGAGAAAGGCACCGCCCCCGTCCGCCTGTCCGCGCAGGCGCAGGCCGATGGCGCGCAGCATCTCGACCAGCTCGCGCAAGCGCAAGCCCTCGTCCGTCAGTTGATATTCCACCTTGACGGGCACTTCCGCATAGATCGTGCGCGTCAGCAAGCCCGCCTCTTCCAGCGCACGCAAATCCAGGGTCAGCATGCGCTGCGAGATATTCGGCACGGCGCGGCGGATTTCGCTGAAGCGCTTCGGCCCCGCCATCAGATAGCTGAGCAGCACCGCTCTCCAGCGCCCACCCAGCAAGCGCATGGCTTCTTCCACGGCGCAGCCGGAGACATTGTCCTTCATGGCGATCCCTATCTGGTATAAAAAATATAGCTATACCACATTATTCTGCCTTCTTCCAAATAGTAACTGTAGCAGCTAGACTGCCCTTCCCTCAGCTCAAAGGAATTCCAGCATGGAAACCACCCTGATCTACAGCGTGCCATTCGGCTGCTCGTTTGCCGCCATCGCCGCCCTCGAATGGAGCGGCTTGCCGTATCGCCTGGCCCGCGTCGAAGCGCGCGACCCGGCCAGCAAGCAGCATCCGGCCTTTCTCGCCATCAATCCCCTGGGCCAGACGCCGGCCCTGCTCACGCACGAGGGCACGCCGCTGCTGGAAAGCATGGCGATCCTGCTGCACCTGGCCGCCCGCGCACCGGCCAGCGGCCTGGGCTTTGCGCAGGGCACGCCCGCCTGCGACCGCCTGAACAGCGCGCTCTCGTTTCTGCACACGACCTTCCACGCCGCCTTCATGCCCGCCTTCCAGGCGTCGCGCGCGGCAGAAGGCGATGCGCGCGCGGCCGTCTGGCGCGAAATGGCCGTCGACAAGGTGAACAAAAGCCTGGCGCACCTGGAACGCCTGCTCGCCGTCCGCGCCTGGCTCGCCTCCGATGCGGCGCCGACGATTGCCGACGCCTACCTGGCCGCCACGGCGCGCTGGGCCGAACCGCTGCAGCTGGCGCGGCTAAGCGACTATCCGCAGGTGGCGCGAGTGCTGGCGGCGCTGGAACAGGACCCCGGCATCCGCTTTGCCCACGCCATCGAGGCGGGCTTGCCGGCCGCCAGTCGGGGCGGTTTCCGGGGCCACGTGGCACTCGACCAACTGGCAAGTCCGGCCGGCTAACCGCCGGTCAACTCCCGCAGCGGGCGCGTCTTTATTGCTATGATGTCGGGCTGCCGGCGGTACAGCCGGCCACGTCAATACCATATCGACAACGTCGTCATCAGAATCG
Organism: Janthinobacterium sp. TND4EL3; assembly: GCF_900156175.1. Lineage (GTDB taxonomy): Bacteria > Pseudomonadota > Gammaproteobacteria > Burkholderiales > Burkholderiaceae_D > Janthinobacterium. Next base: position 12,474 of record NZ_FTMV01000015.1, on the reverse strand, counting down.
GGAGTTTGAATGAGTTTACGTCTGCTGCTCTTGGGAGCATTCAGTGCCGCCATGGCCACCACCGCCGCTGCTGCGGAACCGGCGCCGGCCGCGCCGCGCGGCTTCACCGTGGAAGACATGGTGGCCATGGAACGCGTGGGTCACCCCGTGCTGTCGCCGGACGCCACGCGCGTCGTCTACACGGTGCGCAGCACCAACCTGGACAAGAACCGCGGCAACACGCAGCTGTGGCTGATCGACCTGCGCGCGCCGAATGCCGCGCCACGCCAGCTCACGCGCGGCGACGCCAGCGCCGGCGACCCGCAATGGTCGCCGAACGGCGACGCCATCTACTTCCTCTCAAGCCGCTCCGGCTCCTCGCAAGTGTGGCAGCTGCCCCTGAACGGCGGCGAAGCGGCCAAGGTCACCGACCTGCCGCTGGACGTGGACACCTACCGCCTGTCGCCGCAGGGCGACCGCCTGGCCTTCAGCATGGCCGTCTACCTCGATTGCGCCGACCTCGCCTGTACAAAAAAGCGCCTCGATGAAAAAGCGAAGAACAAGGCGACCGGCATGGTCTACGACCAGATGTTCGTGCGCCACTGGGATACCTGGGCCGACGGCCGCCGCAATGCGCTGTACTCGGCGCCCATCGACGCGACCGGCAAGGTCAGCGCCGCCCCCGTCAGCCTGAGCGGCACCCTCGATGGCGACGCGCCATCGAAGCCCTTCGGCGACAACGGCGAATACAACTTCAGCCCGGACGGCAAGACGGTGGCCTTCTCCGTGCGCGTGGCCGGCCGCACGGAATCGTGGTCGACCAACTTCGACGTCTACACGATACCGGCCGCCGGCGGCCAGGCGCCGCGCAACCTCACGGCCGACAATCCCGCCTGGGACGCGAAGGCCACCTATTCGCCCGATGGCCGCACCCTGGCCTACGTCGCCATGACCAGGCCGGGCTTCGAGGCGGACCGTTTTCATTTGGTGCTGATGGACGTTGCCACGGGCAAGAAGCGCACCGTCGCCGATGACTGGGACCGTTCCGTGGCCGATTTCCGCTGGACGCCGGACGGCAAGGCCTTCCTCGTCGCCGCCGATGACGTGGGCCAGCACCGTCTGTTCCACATCGACGCGGCCAGCGGCAAGGTCAACGCGCTGACGGGCAAGGGCGCCGTGGGCGAATTCGACGTGCGCGGCAATACCATCGTGCTGGCGCAGGCCAACCTGGCCTCGGGCGCGCAGCTGTACACGCGCAAGCTCGACGCCAAGTCGGAAAACGCGCCGATGCTCCAGCTGACGAAGCAGAATGCGGCAGCGCTGGCCAACGTGCGCTTTGGCGAATATGAACAGTTCTCGTTCGCGGGCGCGGATGGCGAAACCGTCTACGGCCACGTCATGAAGCCATGGAATGCCAAGGCCGGCGAAAAATATCCGGTGGCCTTCCTCGTGCATGGCGGCCCGCAGGGCAGCTTCGGCAACAGCTGGAGCTACCGCTGGAATCCGCAAGTGTATGCGGGCGCCGGCTACGCCACCGTCTTCATCGACTTCCACGGCTCCACCGGCTATGGCCAGAAGTTCACGGACTCGATCAGCGGCGACTGGGGCGGCAAGCCGCTGCTCGACCTGCAAAAGGGCCTGGAAGCGGCCACCAGGAAATTCCCGTGGCTGGACCGCGAGCGCAGTTGCGCGCTGGGCGCTTCCTACGGCGGCTACATGATGAACTGGATCGCCGGTAACTGGCCGGACGGCTTCAAGTGCCTGGTCAACCACGACGGCGTGTTCGACAACCGCGGCATGGCTTACGCGACGGAAGAACTGTGGTTCACCGAGTGGGAAAACGGCGGCACCTACTACGATGCGCCGGCCAAGTACGAGCAGTTCAACCCCGTCAACTTCGTGAAGAACTGGAAGACGCCGATGCTGGTGGTGCAGGGCGACCTGGACTTCCGCATCCCCACCGCGCAAGGCCTGGGTACCTTCACGGCGCTGCAGCGCCGCGGCATCCCGAGCAAGCTGCTGGTCTTCCCGGACGAGAACCACTGGGTGCTCAAGCCGGCGAACTCGCTGCTGTGGCATCACACGGTGCTCGACTGGTTGAACACCTATACCAAAAAATAAGCCTGGCCCGCAGTCAAAAAGCCGCACAGTTTGCACTGTGCGGCTTTTTTTCATCCATCAACTTCGCAATATCAATACGCGATCAATACGCAGCGAGCGCCTTGGCGAACTTCACGATCCACAGACGGCTAGGACGCTCGCGGTCGTCGCCGCGCGCCACGCGGATGGTGTTGGCGGCGTTGCAGCCGGCCGCGCTGCTCGTGACGATGGTGCCGTTGGCGTCCACCGTGCACTTGGTCACGTCGGCGTCCGCCACTTCCACGCCGTTCGCGTCGAAGACCTTGGTTTTCAGGCCGAAGTCATTGTCGTTGGCCAGCGCGATGGTGGACTCGTCGATCAGGGTCAGGCCTTCGGCCTTTTCCGCCGCCCAGCCGATGGCGTTCAAGTCCAGCAGCAGCGTTTTCTTCAGGGGCGTGACGGCGGCCCAGTCGGCGCCATTGACGGGGGCGCCGCCCATGCTGCTCTTTTCCAGGTCGGAGGTCGTCGCGTTGTAGGCGGCGGCCGCAATGTCCGTGGCGCCCTTCAGTTCGACCAGCATCAGCTTGTTGAACACCTTGCCCGATGGCGCGGCGCCCTGCTCGATGACGAGGAACTTGCCGCCGCCCAGCGCCACCATGTCGCCCAGCTTGGCGTTGCCCGTGCGGCCATCCTGGTAGTCGGCCGCATTCAGCGGATACGCATACATCTTGCCGCTGGTGCCCGTCACCGGGTCGAATTCGATCCAGCGCGTGAAGCGGGCGAAGCGCTCGACCTGTTCATTCTTCTTCGTCACAGAATATGGTGCCGTGCCATCGGACAGAGGGCTTTGCAGGAAGGCGTACAGCTTGTCGTTGCTCGTGTCTAAGGTCATGCCTTCCATGCCGCGGTTCGCGCGGCGCTTGGCGAACAGCGCCGGCAAGCCCTTGCCCGGCTCGTACTTGGCCTGGATGATACCGGTGGCCGCATCGATCCGGACGATGAAGGGACCGTATTCGTCGGACACCCACAGCGCATTGCGCTTGGCATCGACGACGATGGCTTCCGAATCGAGGCCGCCCGCGTTGAAGACGGCCTTGCCGGCGGCGTCGAACTTCATCGCATCCATGACAGGAATCTCGGCCGAATTGCCGACCGCGCCCACGGGCACGGGCAAGCCCGAGCTGTTGACGGTGGCCGACACCTTGATCGGCGTCGACGAACCCAGCACGGCGCCGTTCTTGCCGACCGTGATCACGCCAAACGACGGGGTAAAACTGGGCGACGGGAAGATCTTGCTGCCGATGGTGCCCTTGCCCGACGGGTCGGGCACCAGCGGGCCGTCGCCGTTCGGGCCGCGGTCCGTCAAGCCATAGAATTCCAGGTCGCCCGCCGCATTCTTGCCCTTGTAGGCCAGGCCGGAACCGTACGATGGCAGGAAGCCGTTCGGGAATTCGCCCTTGATCTTCGCGTTGGCGCCTTCGTACGGCACGTAGAATTTGTCGGCTGCCTGGATCTGGTAGCGCGTCACGGTGACTTTCACTTCGCCCGCCGGATTGGCCTGCGTCAGCGCTTCGTTGACGGGTGCGCCCGCTTTGGAGGCCAGGGTGTCCTCGAAATGCTCGCGCACGAGGGCGCGGCGCTCGGCATCGACCGTGCGGCCGGCGAATTTGCCGCCTACCGACGCCAGGTGCGCGGCCAGGGCCGTGTTGAAGACGGCCGGGGCGGTGGCAAAGTCCAGTGTCTTGCCCGCCAGCGCAGCCTTTACTTCGGCCGTCAGCTTGATGCCGTTCGACGGATCGCTGTCGTCATCGAGCAGTTGCAGCGCCAGCAGGCGGTTGACGACCTTGTCGTCCGCCACATTCGTGCTGGCGGCCAGCGCCAGCGGCGTGACGACGGCGCCGCATGGGGCCGAACCCAGGGCCAGGCCGCCCACGCTGAAGGCTACCGTCTCGCCCGGGTTGCAAATGAATTCGCCCTTGGCGTTGGTGCTGGCCTTGGCGGCGCTGCCGGCCACGTAATCGAGTCCTTCCACCGCGCCGTCGAGGAACACGCCCGTCTGCGCCACGGGCTTGGAAGGCTCTGCCGGTGGATTATCGCTGCCGCCACAGGCGGCCAGGGCCAGGCCGGCGGCGATGGCCAGCAGGGTCAGTTTCGGGGTCGACGTTACAGCAGTGTTCATGCATTCCTCGGCTAAGGTGGGATTGAAGCCGTGGAGAGTAACTGTTCAACGTGACAAGCCCATGACAGCCGTCACGCCAGTGGCGTATCCGCAACAGGCCCGCCGATGCCGCCGAAGCGGCCATCGGCCTGGCGCCGGAATTGCTTGGGCGTGACGCCCTTCACCTGCAGGAAGCGGCGGTTGAAATTGGCCACGTTCTGGAAACCCACGTCATAGCAGACGTTCGACACGTATTGGTCGGTGTCCATCAGCAGCTGGCACGCCTTGTTGATGCGCAGCCGGCTGACGAAATCGGTGAAGCTGTTGCCCGTCGCCTTGCGGAAGAAGCGCGAGAATTTACTCAGCGACATGCCCACCTGCTCGGCCAGCATTTCCGCCGAAATCGGCTCGCGGTAATTGTCCGTGATGTAGTTGAGGACGGCATTGACCTTGGCCAGGGTGGCGTCATCGTCGTAGGAACGCAGGGAAGCGCTCGACAGCAGACGGTAGTTGGCCGTGCGCGCCAGCTTGCTCATCAATTGCACGAATTCGGCGAAGCGCTCGGCCCCATGCGTGGCGCGGATGCGCGCCAGGTGCTGTTCGGCCTCGTGGCCCATGTCGAAAAACTCCACGCCATAGCTGGAGCGCTCAAGCAGGGGCAGCAGCTCGCGCAGTTCGGGAATCACGCGCGCGGCGCCCGCCAGCGGCGCATGGGCGAACTGCACGATCATGTCGCGCAGGGCCACGCCGCCATCCGGCATCACGTTGGAAATCCAGTTGTGCGGCAGGCGCGGACCCGTCAGCACCAGGTGGCCGGGCGAGAATTCGCCGATATAGTCGCCCACGAACAAGCGCCCGCTGGTGGCGACGATCAGGTGCAGCTCATACTCTTCATGGCAGTGCCAGCGCACGCGCGAGCTGGGATAACCATGTTCCAGGTAATTGATGATGCCGTCGTAGCTTTCGCGTTCCAGCTCGGGCGCCTTGCGCTCGCTGTCCTTGTGCCACAGGTGTTCCATGCTCGTCTCTCCCAGGCTGTCCCTGCCCGTGCCATCGAATGTACCTCAAAAAGCCTCACTCGCCAAAACGGCCCAGCGCCTGCTGGCGAAACTCCTTCGGCGTCATGCCCTTCAATTCCAGGAAGCGCCGGTTGAAATTGGCCACATTGTTAAAACCCGCCTCGTAGCAGATGTTGCTGACATAGCGCTCCGTCTCCATCAGCAGCTGGCACGCCTTGTTGATGCGCAGGCGGTTGACGAAATCCGTGAAGCTGTTGCCCGTGGCGCTGCGAAAGAAGCGCGAAAACGTCCGCTCGGGCATGTCCACCTGCTCGGCCAGCTGTTTCAGCGAGAACTGGCTGCTGTAATTGTGCACGATGAAGTTGATGGCCGAACTGATGCGCGCCAGTGCCACGTCGTCGTCGCTCGACTGCATGGGCACCGTCGACAGCAGCTGGTAATCGCTGGTCTGCGCCAGTTCTCCCAGCAAGGTGAGAAATTCGATGAAGCGCGGCAGGCCGCTCGTGTCGCGGATGCGCCGGAAGCGCCGCAGCGACTGCTCGCTGACGCCAAAGAATTCCACGCCATGCAGGGCGCGCTGCAGCAGCGGGAAGATGCCCTTCAATTCGGGAATGGCGGCCGCCATCGACGCCAGCGGCGCATGGCCGAACTGGATCACCATGTCGCGCAGGGCCACGCCTTCGGCCGGCGTGTCGAGCGAGACCCAGTTGTGCGGCACGCGGGGCCCCGTCAGCACCAGGTGGCCGGGCGTGAACTGGCCGATGTAGTCGCCGACAAAGACCTTGCCGCTGCTCTCGACGATCAGGTGCAGCTCGTACTCGTCGTGATAATGCCAGCGCACCAGCGCATTCGGAAAGCCGTGCTCCAGGTAGCGGATAAAGCCGAAACTGCCTTTCGGCTCGAAGCCGGGCGTGGCGTCGCGCTGCTGCTCCAGTTCCTGCTCCACCTGCGGATATCCGGCCTTGCGTGGCATGGCGCTCCCTCCCCGTCAGGCGACGATCTGTTCCAGCGCCGCGCGCGCGCCCAGTCCGTACAGGCTGGCCAGCGACTGCCCCACCGCCTGCGTGAACGCTTCTGTGTCGCTTAATTCGCCGAACAGCTCGCGCAGCGACAGCAGCGGTGCGGCGTCCGAGCCGCCCTGCAGCGCCAGCGCGCGCAGGCGCGCCGCGTACGGATCGTTCAAGGGCATCTCGCGCCCCTGCTCGTCGTGGCCTTCCAGGTAGCGGAACCAGCACGCCACGGTAAACGCCAGCAGCGCAATGGCGCCGCCCCGGGCCAGCGCTTCGCGCACGGACGGCAGCACGAATTTCGGGATGCGCGCCGAACCTTCCGTGCCGATGCGCGCCAGCTGGTCGCGCACGGCGGGATTCGAGAAGCGTTCGATCAGGGTGTCCTTGTATTGCGCCAGATCGATGCCTTCCACGCTATCGAGCAGGGGCGTCACCTCGTCATCCATCATGCGCCGCACGAGTGCGCGGATGCCCGCATCGCCCATCGCTTCGTGCGCAAACGTGTAGCCGAGCTGCATGCCAATGTAGCACAGGGCCTGGTGGCTGGCATTGAGCAAGCGCAGCTTCATTTTTTCATACGGCAGCACGTCATGCGTCATCTGCGCGCCCACTTTTTCCCAGGCCGGGCGGCCCTGCGGGAATTCATCCTCGATGACCCACTGGCGGAACGGCTCGCACACGACGGGCCAGGCGTCGACGACGCCGAAGCGCTCGCGCACGAGCACCCGGTGTTCATCGGTGGTGGCGGGCGTGATGCGGTCGACCATGCTGTTGGGGAAGCTGCCCCGCGTGGCCAGCCAGCGCGCCAGTTCGCCGTCGCGCAGGGCGACAAAGGCCAGCAGCATCTTGCGCGTCACGTCGCCATTGTTTTGCAGGTTATCGCAGGACATGATGGTAAACGGCGCCAGGCCGCGCTGGCGGCGCAGGGCCAGCGCGGCGGCCAGGTAGCCGAACGAGCAGCGCGGCGCCTGCGGGTGCGCCAGTTCGTAGGCAATGTCGGCATGACCGGCGTCAAACTCGCCCGTGCCCTGGTTGACGTAATAGCCGCCCTCCGTGATGGTCAGCGCGACGATGCGCGTGCCGGGGTCGGCCAGCTTTTCCAGCACGGCTTGCGGCTCGTCGGGCGCATACAGGTATTCGCCGATGCAGCCGATGATGCGCGCCGAGTCGCCGGCCGCGCTGCGCTCGACGACCGTATATAAACCGTCCTGCGCCCGCATGGCGTCGCGCATGGCCGCGTCATGCGCGAGCAAGCCCACGCCGCAATAGCCCCACTGCGCGTGTTCCTGGCCCGGCAAGGCCAGCAAATCGTCAAGATACACGGCCTGGTGGGCGCGGAAGAAGCCGCCCACGCCGATATGCACGATGCCGGGCACGAGCGACTCGCGCGCGTACGCGGGCACGGCCACGTTCCCTGGCAGCTTGGCCAGGTTCGATTGCTTCAATGCGATGGCATCCATTACAGCGCTCCTTTCGCCGCCGCACAGGTCTTGCCGGCGCGGTCGAAATAATGGACGAAGCCCGGCTCGAACGTCAGCTGCGTCTGCTGGCCCGGCTGCAGGCTGCTGCGCTGCGCGTCGCGCGACACCACCTGCACATTGTTCGGCAGGCGCACATAGGTCAGGGTTTCCACGCCCAGCGACTCCACCAGTTCGACGGTGACGGGCACGCTGCCCGGCTGCGCCGCACCCAGGTGCACGTGTTCGGGGCGGATGCCGACAAAACCGTCGGCCTGCGCCGCGCTGCCTGCCTGCGCCAGCAGCTGCGGTGCCGCATCGGCAGGCACCACGTTCATGCTGGGCGTGCCGATGAATTGCGCCACAAAGCGGTTGGCGGGATGGTCATACAGTTCCAGGGGCGAGCCATGCTGCTCGATCTGCCCGTCGCGCAGCACCACCACCCTGTCGGCCAGGGTCATCGCTTCGACCTGGTCATGCGTGACATAGATGGTGGTGGCGCCCAGTTCGCGGTGCAGCTTGGCGATCTCGATGCGCGTCTGCACGCGCAGGGCCGCGTCGAGGTTGGACAGCGGCTCGTCGAACAAAAACACTTTCGGGTCGCGCACGATGGCGCGGCCGATGGCCACCCGCTGGCGCTGGCCGCCCGACAATTCCTTCGGCGTGCGTTCCAGGTATTTCCCCAGGTCGAGGATGGCGGCCGCCTTGTCGACCTTTTCGCGGATGACGGCCGGATCGACGCCCGCCAGTTTCAGCGCGAACGACATGTTCTGGAACACCGTCATGTGCGGATACAACGCGTACGACTGGAACACCATCGCCAGGTCGCGCTTCGATGACGGCAGATTCGTGATGTCGCGCCCGTCCAGCGACAGCTTGCCGCCGTCGATCGGCTCCAGGCCCGCGATCAGGCGCAGCAGGGTTGATTTTCCGCAACCGGACGGCCCCACGAAGACGACGAACTCGCCCTGTTGAATGTCCAGGTCGATGCCCTTGATGGCGCGGTGCTCGCCAAAGAATTTCTCGATATTGCTCAGTTGAAGGTAAGCCATGATGTCATCCAATAGTGTTTACTTAACAGCGCCGAAGGTCATGCCCTGGACCAATTGTTTCTGGCAGAACCAGCCCAGCGCCATGATGGGCGCAATGGCCATCAGCGAAGCGGCCGACAATTTGGCCCAGAACAGGCCTTCCGGGCTCGAATACGAGGCGATGAGCCAGGCCAGCGTGCCCGCGTTCGAGGCGCCCAGGTTCAGCGACCAGAACGATTCATTCCACGACCAGACCATGCAGACCAGCGCCGTGGAAGCGATGCCGCCCACGGACAGGGGCAGCACGACGTGGCGGAATTCGTCCCACACGGTGGCGCCATCCATGCGCGACGCCTCTAAAATTTCGCGCGGCAGCTCCTTCATGCTCGTATATAGCAGCCAAATCATGATGGGCAAATTCATCAGCATGAACATGATGGTCAGGCCGATGCGCGTATCGAGCAGGCCGAAGTACTGGTAGCAGATATAGATGGGCATCAGCGCGCCCACGCCGGGCATGTAGCGCGAGCTGAGCATAAATTTCAGCAGGCCGATGGTGCCGCCCGTGGGAAAGAAGGCCATCGAATAGGCGGCCGGGATGGCGATCAAGAGGCCGATGGCCGTCGACACCACGCTGGTAAACAGCGAGTTCCACGCGTAGCCGAAGTAATTGTCGCGCGCCAGCACTTCGCGGAAGCTGTCCAGGGTCGGCGTAAAGAACAGCAGGGGCGGCGTGGAAATGGCTTGTCCTTCCGTCTTGAAGGCCATCAGGCCCAGCCAGAAGATGGGAAAGAACAGCAGCAGCGCGCACAGCCAGGCGGCGGCCGTGCGGCCATACAGATTGAGTTTGCTATGCATCAAGGTCTCCTTATTTCGACAGGTTCTTGCCGATGACGCGCATCAGGAAGAAGGCGGCGATGTTGGCGATGAGCACGGCGAACAGGGCGCCGGCAGAGGCCGCTCCCACGTCATAGGACAGCAGTGCCTGCTGATAGATCATGAAGGTGATGGTGGTCGTGTCGAAGCCGGGACCGCCGCCCGTGGTGGTAAAGATTTCCGCAAAGATCGATAGCAGGAAGATCATCTCGATCATCAGCACCACCGAGACGGCGCGGCCCAGGTGGGGAATGTAGAGGTAGCGCAACTGCTGCAGATAGGTGGCGCCATCCATGCGCGCCGCTTCCAGCTGTTCGCGGTCCATCGATTGCAGGGCCGTCATGAAGATCAGGCAGGCAAACGGCAGCCATTGCCAGGAGACCATCATGATGATGGAAAACAGGGGGTGGGCCGACAGCCAGTCGACGGGCGTGGCGCCAAAGAAGAGGCTGATCTGCGCAAACAGGCCGTAGATCGGGTTGAGCAGCATGTTCTTCCACATCAGGGCGTTGACGGCCGGCATGACGAGAAACGGCGAAATCAAGAGCACGCGCACGATGGCGCGCCCCGGAAACGCTTCATTGATCAGCAAGCCCAGCGCCGTACCCAGCACCACCGTGACCAGCATGACGGAAAACAGCAGGGTAAACGTGTTCTGCAAGGCCGGCAGGAACGAGGCATCGCTAAAGAAAAAGTGGAAATTGGCCAGGCCATGGAAAGGATGGCCGCTGGGATCGAGCATGGAATAACGCACGAACGCGTAATACAGGGTGATCAGCAGCGGAATCACGGAAATGACGGAGACGGCAAGCACGGCCGGCGTCAGCAAAGTCCGGGGGATAAAGCGTTTCATAGGATACTCTTGGGACGTGAGGGAGTGACGGCCCCGCTGAACAGCAAGGCCAATCACATCACTTGTTTACAAAGCAAATGGCACAGCAAGACCGGAGACGTCTTATTTGTAATAACCACCTTTACGCATTTCCCTCTCCGCCGTCTGCTGCGACAACTCCAGCGCCTGCTCCACCGTCACCTTGCCCAGCAGCGCTGCCGCCATCTGCTGGCCGGCCGCCACGCCGATCACCTGGAATTCGGGAATCGAGGCGAATTGCACGCCAACATATGGCGATGGCGGCAAGGTGCTTTGCACGGCGCGCGTGGTGGCCAGGGCCTTGCCTTCGGCGGCGGCAAATTTCGCCACTTTCTGGAACTCGGGACTCGCGTAGGTCGACTTGCGCGTGCCCGTCGGCACGTTGGCCCAGCTCGTTTCCTTGGCCACCAGTTTCACGTAATCGGGCGACGTGGCCCAGTTGATGAAGCGCTGCGCCTCATTCGGGTGTTTCGAGCTCGACGGGATGGCCAGCGACCAGATCCACAGCCAGTTGGCGCCCCGCTCCGTCACGCCGACGGGCGACTGGGCGAACGCCACCTTGTCGGCCACCTTGCTCTGTTTCGGATCGGTAATAAAAGAGGCGGCAATCGTCGCATCGATCCAGATGCCGCACTTGCCCTGGTTGAACAGCGCCAGGTTTTCATTGAAACTGTTGGCGGCCGCGCCCGGCGGGCCGTATTTCTTCATCAGGTCGACGTACATGGTGACCGCGTCCTTCCACGGCTTGCTCGTGAATTGCGGCTTCCACTGCATGTCGAACAGCTGGCCGCCATAGGAATTGGCCATGGTGGTGATGAGGGCCATGTTGTCGCCCCAGCCCGGCTTGCCCCGCAGGCAGATGCCGTACACGCCGTTGGCCGGGTCGTGCAGCTTGGCGGCCACGTCGCGCAACTGGTTCCACGTGGGGCGGTCTTCGATGGTCATGCCGGCTTTTTTGACCAGGTCGCTGCGGTACATGATCATCGAGCTTTCGCCGTAGAACGGTGACGCGTACAGCTTGCCGTCGCCGGACAGGCCTTCGCGGATGGCGGGCAGCAAGTCGTCGATGTCGTACTTGGCATCCGGCTTGATGGGGATCAACCAGTTTTTCTTGCCCCAGATGGGGGTTTCATACAGGCCGATGGTCATCACGTCGAACTGGCCGCCCTTGGTGGCGATATCGGTCGTCATGCGCTGGCGCAAGACGCCCTCTTCCAGGGTCACCCACTTGAGCTTGATGTCGGGATTGGCCTGCTCGAAGAACTTGCTGAGCTTTTGCATTTCGATCATGTGGCCGTTGTTGACGGTGGCGATGACGAGGTCGGTTGCGGCCCAGGCGGACGAGGCGAAGCAGAAGGCGCCGGCGCACAGCGCGGCAATGGCGGTACGTTTCATTGTGTGTCTCCAGTGTTTTTTGTCGTTGGCGATGCCGCTTGTTGGCACCACGACCACAATGTAGCACCGGACTTTGATACTTTCTGATACTCCAAAACCGCAATTCGATACTCTTTTGCAGCCCCGCTATGCACGAGAGTATCGACATTGAGTAAAAACAACACTTTGAAAGAAAGTATCGCTACTTGCCCATTTTGTATCAGGCTGGTTAAAAAAGCGCTGCTAGACTTGGTTTTCGGCATTAGACCGTGTGCGGTGGCCGTCCTTCCGGGACGCCAGCGCTACCACCTACATTCTTCTGGAGACCGCATGAATCGCACCGCATTGAAAACCTTGCCTGCCCTGCTCCTGGCCATCGCCAGCGCCGCCGCCCTTGCCGACCCCATGTACCCAAGTGACGCCGAAGGCTTCCATGGCTACCTGCGCGCCGGCGCCGGCAGCAATACCTCGGGCGACGGCGGCTCGCAAGGCTGCTTCGGCCTGGGCGGCAATACCATGAAATATCGTCTGGGCAATGAGTGCGACGCCTACACGGAATTCGGCTACACCAAGTCCGTCGCCCAGTCCGGCGGCGTGAACTACCTGGCCACCATCTGGGT
>NZ_FTMV01000043.1 GCF_900156175.1 Janthinobacterium sp. TND4EL3 | reverse complement strand
ACGCCAACGGTTCCTCGACCTGGACCTCGGTCGGCGTGCGTCCCGTGTACGCGTTCACCAACAACTTCAAGCTGGTGGGCGAACTGGGCACGGACAGGGTGACGCAAGCGGGCGGCCTGCCGGCCAAGCGCCTGACCAAGCTGACCATCGCCCCGACGATCTCGGCCGGCCCTGGCCTGTGGTCGCGTCCCGAGCTGCGCGCTTTCGTGACCTACGGCAAATGGAACGATGCGGCCACCGCCTCGGTCAATGCGGCCAACAACGGCGGCCCGATCTACAACAACAATACCAGCGGCACGTCGTATGGTTTCCAAGTAGAAACCTGGTTCTAATACCTGGCTGCGGTAGAAACTGAAAAGGGCGGAACCTCGGTTCCGCCCTTTTACTTTATGGCATCACCAACTTACGGCAAGGCCACCGGCAATTCCGGATACTCCTGCGTCAAGGCGTACCTGGTGCCGCCCACGGTGACCGTATAGTTGGCCGGTCCCGAGATCGGCAGGCGGTAGTTCAGGGTCAGCGCCACGGAGCCGCCCGGCGCCAGCGATTGCCAGGCGGGAATCGCAAAGCGGGCCCGGTTGTAGTTCTTCGTGAAGCCGCCGATATTGTTCGGCCCCGTGTAGCCGGCATTGATCACCGTCAAGCCGAAGCCGGACTGGTCGCTCATGTCCGACGGCGCCGAGACGGGATAGTCGAACTCCACCACGGTGCCGCCCGGCAGGGTCGATGTGGTGTTGTTCTTCACCGTCATCACCGGGTTGATGGGGAAGTTGTTGTCGCCCAGCTTCCAGCCGCCCAGGGTGATGCTGACGTTGGCCGCCGTGCCCGGCATGGCGATTTCGGCGCGCTTGTTGCCATACGCGCCAGCCGTGCGGAAGGCCTGGTACAGCACGTCCGTCAGGGTGGTGCCCATGAAGTACTCGCCCTTGCCGCCATTGCGCGTGGCATCCCAGGCATAGTCGCCCGCCATTTCCCAGATCATCACGCCGCCGATATTGTTGTTGACGATGTACTGGGCCTTGGCCGCGATCGACTGCGTGGTTTCCGTGGAAATGAACACTTTCTTGGTCGCATTCCACAGCCACGGCGCCACCATGGTGCTGCTGTAGTACGGCACATAGGTACCCACCAGCGCCTTGTCCGTGACCTTATACGCGTCCAGGTAGCTCGGTACGATACCGTTTTGCAAGTTCAACGCATGCCAGATGGGGTTGCCGCCGCCCGGCGTGGGCTTGCCTTGGGTATCGAGGTCGTACCACACGTTATCGATGCCCGTGGCGCCCATGCCGCAGGTTTTTACGCCAGCGCACGTGACGGTGGAATTGGTCAGCGCCGTCGTGCCCCACAGGCCGTTGGTGCCGCCCGTCACATCCTTCCAGCCCCGCGTGTAGAACGGCACGCCGATATTGATGCGGCCTGCCTGCATGGCGCCCCGGTAGTAGCGGTACGCCCAGTCCGTGTTCAGATAACCGATGTTCTGGTACTGATAGGCGTTACCGGCGCGCAATTCGCCATCGTTGCCATCGTCAAACAGCGCCGCGTTCGGTCCCACGTACTGGTTCCACGCGCCGTGCAAGTCATACGTCATCAGGCTCGCGTAATCGAGATATTTCAATCCCGACATGTTTTCCTCGCCGCGCAAGACCCAGCCCGAGGCGGAGCCGGCGATGGTGAGCAGATAGTATTTATTATCCTGCACGGCCGCTTCGTCGAGCTTCTGGCGCAGCACTTTCAGCAGCACGTTGTAGCTCGTCATCAAGCCCGCCAGGCGCGGTTTCGAGGCGGCGAAGTCGTTCGGATTGCCCGCTTCATTGTTGGTGGTCGGATGTTCGTAATCGACATCGACGCCATCGAAGAAGTTATATTGGCGCACGAAGGCCACCATGGAATCGGCCAGGGTGTTGATGCCGGCCGTGTTGATGCTGCCGTCCGCGTTCGTCGTGGCCGTGTAGAAGCCGCCGCTGCCGGCCCAGCCGCCCACGGAAATCATCAGTTTCACGCCCGGATACTTCTTCTTGTACTGCGCCAGCAAGTTGAAGTGGCCCTTGTACGGCAAGGACGGGTCCATGGCGGCCGCCGGCACGTTGGGCCAGGTCAGGCCCGTGTCCGGATTGGCCGCGCCGCTGCCGATGGCGATTTTCGACGTGGCCGGATCGACGGAGGCGAACGCATAGTTCAGGTGGGTGATCTTATCCCAAGGCAGGTTATTCACCAGGTAAGTCGGGCTGCCATCGACGCCCGTGCGCCAGCTGGCGAAATAGCCGACGATGCGCCGGTTCAAGCCATTGCCGAGCACTTCGCGCCCATTCGCGTCATAGACCTTGCAATACGGCACATTCGGCACGGCCGAGATCAGGCCGTCCGGGCGGCAGGCCGTGGGCGTCGGGGTCGGCGTCGGCGTTGGGGTCGGTGTCGGCGTCGGGGTCGGGGTTGGGGTTGGGGTTGGGGTTGGGGTTGGGGTTGGGGTTGGGGTTGGGGTTGGCGTTGGCGTTGGCGTTGGCGTCGGCGTCGGCGTCGGCGTCGGGGTTGGCGTCGGTGTATCGATCACGGCCCATGGTCCCCACTGGTCGGCCGCGCTGGGGACATTACCCTGCGTCCACCACTTGGCCTTGTAGGTGACGCCCTGGTAGAGCACGCACTGGCCGCCCGTGTAGACGGTGGCGGCATCCCAGGCGGCGCACGCTTCCACGGCGGCGAGCAAGGTGTTCGGCGTGGCGGTCGTGCCTTCCTGGCCCCCGCCGCAAGCGACGAGCACGCCGCTGAGCAGGGCCATCAATAATGCATTCGATTTCATGTGGTGTCTGTCTCCGTTATGGTTATACATCGAGAGCGTGTTGCAGGCCCCTCAAGGGGCTCTTGTCAACTGTTATCCCTGGCTGGCTTATGCTGCACTTGCTGCTACTGCAACTTCACATTCCAGTTGGCTTCCACGCATTTCACGTAGTTCCCGGCCAGCAAGGCGCTGTACGGGGTCTGGTAGCTGACCAGCTGGCATTGGTTCTCGCCACCGGCGTTCCAGTTCTTTTCCCAATAGATGTTGTAGGCAGCGGAACTGGCCGGGGTGAAGCGTTGCATGTTGGCGCAGGACAATTGCTCACCGGAATAATCCCAGCCCATGTCGGCGGCAAACTGCTTGTAGTAATCGATGCGGTTTTGCGCGGCCTGCTTTTCCGTGCCCTGCCCGCATTCGGCGTTGATGATCATGATGGTGGTGGCAAAGTTATTGCCCGCCCCGGCTGTCGTATCGGCTGCGTTCGGCACCCAGGTGCCATCGAGCACGTGCAGCATCGATGGTTTCGGCGGTTGCGGATAGACAAAGAAGAACGTGGCCGACGCCAGGTTCAGCCAGGTCGAGGCAACGAGGTCCGGATTTTTCAGCAGCACGGACTGGTCGCCGTCATGCATGGCTTGCGAAAACGGCCCATAGTTGTAGTTATAGGACAGCTGCTTGGCGCCGCGGCCAAAGTATTTTTTGAAGCTGCCGTCGGCGTTGGTGCCGCACGTCCATACCTTGTTGAAGACGGGGTCGGCGCATTCGATGTTGTAGCCGCAGCCGGCACCCGTTTCGTCGCAGCCCAGCTCGCGCAAATACTTCAGGCCCTGGCGCCATTGCGGCAGCGGGCTGCTGGCATTGTGGTCGCCCGTCTCCTGCCCGAAATGGGCGAACATGGTGGCCAGGCTGTGGCGGCAGATGGCGTCCGCATTACGCCCGTCGCTGTAGTCGTCGCACACGGCGGGGAACTTGGCCACCGCTTGCAGGAAGCGCTGGTAGGTGTAGCTGGCGTCGCGCGCGGCAAAATAATAATCCCATTTCGCCGCCGGCAGCAGGCGCTCGACGCGCTTGACGTTGAGCGGATTGCTGGCCAGGCCAGGCTGCACGGCTTCGACGGCCGGATTGCCCAGAGTGCGGATCGAGGCCTTGACCTTGCGGAAGAAATCGTTGTTCGTCAGCGCCGCCTCGTTCGCCTCGGCCTGCGCCCGGGTGGGTACGCCTGGCGTGGGGGTGGGAGTCGGGGTGGGAGTCGGGGTTGGTGTGGGAGTTGGCGTCGGGGTCGGCGTACTGGTATCGAGGCTCCAAGGTCCCCATTGGTCGTTGTTCGGCGCCGTGCCCTGTACCCACCATTTGGCCCGGTACACCTTGCCGTCGTAGACGGCGCACTGGCCCGCCGTGTAGATGGCAGCGGCGCTCCAGGCAGCGCAACTGTCGCTGGCGGCCGTGGCGGCCAGCAGGGTCGAGGGGGGTTCGGTGGTGGTATTGCCGCCGCAAGCGAGCAGCGCGGTGCCCAGCAGGCCGGCCATGAAAGGCGTAGCCAGCCGGCGTGATTGCCGTGTCTTCACATTGTCTCCTGAACGTTATACGAAAACTATCGAAGTAGCTTTTTATGTTGTACGTAAAGAAAGCGCAGCGAAGCATCGGCTTTCTGCACCAAGAATGCGACGCCCTAAATTGGTAGTCAAGTGGTTTTATAAAACGGTGTTTTTTACAATACCAGTGACTGCAGGCGGCGCCAGCACGGCATTGATGGCGAAGAATGAAGGGAGAGGAAAATGCGCGGCAGGCTGCGGCAATACCGCGCCAGCATCGGCGCGGCAAGTGGTATTAGCACTGCCGCACGTGTTTCAGGCCGATGGCGCTGTCGCGCCATGATGTTGCGGATAATATAGCTCATAAAACCAGCCATAGGCGCTCTCGATCTGCGCCTGGATGCGCGGCGGAATCGCATGCTGCTTCGGCGCGCTGACCGTCGTCTGCTGGCGGTGCGTGTACTTCATGCGGTAATGGCTGTCGCTTTCCTGGATCCCCACGGCAAGATCGTGCGGGTCGATCTGGAACGGTGCCAGGCCCAGCCATGCGTACAGGTGCGACATGCATTCCACCGGCCGCGCCATCAAGTCTTCAAAACGCACGAAATACAGCTTCTGCTGCACCTCGACGGGCAAATCCAGCACGGCGTGCAGGGAACTCAAGGGAGCGCCGATGGTGCGGTCCTTGGCAAACAGCATGTCGGCCCGTCCCATGCGGTCGAAATCGGCCAGGTGATCGATGAAGTCGACAAGAATGGTGCGCTGATGCTGCGCTTCGATGGAGCCATACACTTGCCCCAGCTCGCGCACGCAGACGATGATTTTCGCTTCCGGCGCCAGTTGCAGCAGCATTTCCACGCAATGCAGCCAGGCGCGGTTCTTGTCGACCACGCCCTGCTTGCCGCAATCCTGGTACCAGCCGCGCAGGAAACCCTGCATGGCCGTTTTCAGGTGGCCATAACTGGCGTCGAAGGTGCTGTCGAGCTGCGACAGAAAAAACGCATCGTCGCTGACCATGCGCCGCATGCCCAGCAAGGCGTTGCACAGGGGGGAACTATTGCCTTCGCAATGCAGGTCAGGATGCTGCGCCAGCAACTGGCACAGCAAGGTGGAACCCGCGCGCGGCAAGCCGGCTACGCCAATGAAATTGGATGTCATGCGATGGTACTTTCTGTTCAGCGCCGCGTTTCTGACGAAAATCAAGAATGGTAGAGCAATTATAAGAGCGCGATGACAACGCGGTGGTAAAAAAAGCTCTGTCTCCGTTAAATAGGGGATTTCCAGGAATCTTGCGCTGCCCCGGCAATCTGACTGTACACGGCAGACACACCGGACCCACACCTGACGGTAACATAGCCAAAAAAAATGCCGCTTCAACACGTGAAGCGGCATCTCCGGCGCCCCGCAGGGAGGCGCGGCGTGCTTTACTGGCTGTCCTGGCGCGTGTTGCCGCCAGCTTCGGCTGGCAGGCGCAGGCCGGTATCGACCACGCTCAGGCGCAAGCCGGGCAACACGTTGCTAACGACATTGCCGGCCAGCTGCACCACCGGTGCGCTGCCCGAGGCGCCCTTCTCTCCCTCGCGTGGCGCATCCTGCGTGGCGCCAGGCTTGCCTGGTGCCGTCTCGCCACTGACGATCATGTCCGCCTGCACCATATTGCCCTGCGATGGGGCCACGGCGACGGCGGCGATCACGTTCGCCACGGCGCTTTGCAGCGCTTCCGTCGGATTGACTTTCAGCACGCCGTCCACATAGTTCAGGGTGTAGTTGTTCGACGCCTGGCCCGATGCCGACACAAGGTAATTGCCGGCCACGGAGCCCGTCGTTGCCGACGTGCTGAACGCCAGCTTGCCGCTCACTTCAGCAGCGACCGTATCGCCACCGAGCAAGCCGCCATAACTGGCGCTGAAGTCGGGATTGATGCGCCCCTGGTCTTTTTCAGCATTATCGACTTTCACGGTCAGCGCCGCCTGCGAGATCGTGGCCGTGGTGCTGGCCGTCGTATTGACCACGTAATTGCCCGCGTCCGCACCGCCGAGGCGTATGCCGGCCACCGTCACCGTCTTGCCCACGCCCGCATTCTTGTCGCTGAAACTGGCGCCACTGCTGGCAATACTCAGCTGGTCATTGCCGATACGGTTGTCGCGCAAGGTAACGGCGGCATTCGTGGTGGCGTCATACACCTTGTTGACGCCGCTGGCGCTGACCGTCAGTGCGGCTGGCGTGATATCGGCCGTGGTGCTGGCCTGGCTGCTGGCCAGCACATAGTTCGCCGCGTCGGCGCCACCCAGGCCCAGGCCACTGATGGTCACGCTCTTGCCCCTTGCCGCATTCTTGTCGCTGAACGCGCCAAGCACCGGTCCGCCGGCCAGGCTCAGGGTGTCGCCGGCCACCATGCCATTGAAGGTGGCGCCAGCCAGGTTCAGGCTGGCCGCCGTGCCACCGTCATACACCTTGTTGGCGGCCACGATACCGGAAATGGCGCTGATGGACGCTGGCGTGATGCTGGCCGTCAAGCCAGTCGGATTGCTGACCGTGTAGTTGCTGGCCAAACCAGTGCCGTCCAACAAGGTCGTGCCGCTGACCGTCACGGCTTTGGCGTTCGCCACGTTCTTGTCGCTGAAGACGGCTGTCTGCCCGGCGATGGCCAGGCTTTCATCGCCCACCAGGCCGCTCAGGCTGCCACCGATCAATTGCGCCACCGCATTGCCGTCGTAGACCTTGTTACCCGCCACCTGGCCCGTCACCGTCAGGGCCTTGGGCGTGATGCTGGCCATCAAGCCGGTCGGATTGCTGACCGTGTAGTTGCTGGCCAAACCAGTGCCGTCCAGCAAGGTCGTGCCGCTGACCGTCACGGTTTTGGCGTTCGCTACGTTCCTGTCGCTGAAGACGGCTGTCTGCCCGGCGATGGCCAGGCTTTCATCGCCCACCAGGCCGACCAGGCTGCCACCGATCAATTGCGCCACCGCATTGCCGTCGTAGACCTTGTTGTCCGCCACCTGGCCCGCCACCGTCAGGGCCTTGGGCGTGATGCTGGCCGTCACGCCGGTCGGATTGCTGACCGTGTAGTTGCTGGCCAAGCCAGTCCCGTCCAGCAAGGTCGTGCCGCTGACCGTCACGGTCTTGGCGTTGCCCGCGTTCTTGTCGCTGAACACCGCCGCCTGGCCGGCGAAGGCCAAGGTTTCGCCGTCGACCAGGCCGGCCAGGCTGCCACCGAACAGTTGCGCCACGGCATTGCCATCGTAGACCTTGTTACCCGCTACCTGGCCCGTCACCGTCAGGGCTTTGGGCGTGATGCTGGCCGTCAAGCCAGTTGGATTGCTGACCGTGTAGTTGCTGGCCAAACCAGTGCCGTCCAGCAAGGTCGTGCCGCTGACCGTCACGGTTTTGGCATTCGCCACGTTCTTGTCGCTGAAGACGGCTGTCTGCCCGGCGATGGCCAGGCTTTCATCGCCCACCAGGCCGGCCAGGCTGCCACCGATCAATTGCGCCACCGCATTGCCGTCGTAGACCTTGTTACCAGCTACCTGGCCCGTCACCGTCAGGGCCTTGGGCGTGATGCTGGCCGTCAAGCCGGTCGGATTGCTGACCGCGTAGTTGCTGGCCGAACCAGTCCCGTCCAGCAAGGTCGTGCCGCTGACCGTCACGGTTTTGGCGTTGCCCGCGTTCTTGTCGCTGAACGCCGCCGTCTGGCCGGCGAAGGAGAGGGTTTCGTCGCCCACCAGGCCAGCCAGGGTGCCGCCGCTCAGCTGCGCCACCGCATTGCCGTCGTAGACCTTGTTGACCGCCACCTGGCCCGCCACCGTCAGGGTCTTGGGCGTGATGCTGGCCGTCAAGCCGGTCGGATTGCTGACCGTGTAGTTGCTGGCCGAACCAGTGCCGTCCAGCAAGGTCGTGCCGCTGACCGTCACGGTCTTGGCGTTGCCCGCGTTCTTGTCGCTGAACACCGCCGTCTGGCCGGCGAAGGCCAGGGTTTCGCCGTCCACCAGGCCGCTCAGGCTGCCACCGAACAGTTGCGCCACCGCATTGCCATCGTAGACCTTGTTGCCCGCCACCTGGCCCGTGACCGTCAGGGCTTTCGGCGTGATATCGGCCGTGCCGCTGGAGTTCGTGCTACTCAGGAGGTAGTTGCCGGCGTCCGCACCCGCCAGTGTAATGCCGCTGACCGTCACACCCTTGGCGGTGCCCGCATTCTTGTCGCTGAACAAGCCAGAGCCTGCAACACTCAGGCTGTCGTTGCCAATAATGCCATCAAAGCTTGCCGTCCCCTTCAAAGTGGCCGTTCTCAAGCCGTCATAGGTCTTGTTGTCCACGCCCACGTTCGACACACTGCTAATCGTTGCCTTGGCGATATCGGCCACGCCGCTGGACGTCGTGCTGGCCAGAACGTAGTTGCCCGCGTCCGCGCCACCCAGGGTGATGTTGCTCACGTTCACTGTTTTACCGGTGCCCGCGTTCTTGTCGCTGAATTCGCCATTTCCCGCCACCGTCAGGCTGTCGTCGCCGAAGATGCCGCTAAAGGTCGCTGCGCCGTTCACGGTAGCCGTTTTCTGGCCATCATAGGTCTTGTTATTGACGCCCACGTTCGACACGCTGCTGATGCTGGCCTTGGCGATATCGGCCACGCCGCTGGACGTCGTGCTGGCCAGCGTATAGTTGCCAGCATCCGCCCCGCCCAGTGTCAGACCGCTGACATTGACGGTCTTGCCCGTGCCCGCATTCTTGTCGCTGAAGACGCCGCTGCCGGCCACAGTCAGGCTGTCGGCGCCGAAGATGCCGCTGAAGGTCGCCGTGCCGTTGAGCGTGGCCGTGACGGTGGCATCGTAGGTCTTGTTGTTGACGCCCACGTTCGACACGCTGCTGATGCTGGCCTTGGCGATATCGGCCACGCCGCTGGACGTCGTGCTGGCCAGAACGTAGTTGCCCGCATCCGCCCCGCCCAGTGTCAGACCGCTGACATTGACGGTCTTGCCCGTGCCCGCATTCTTGTCGCTGAAGACGCCGCTGCCGGCCACAGTCAGGCTGTCGTCGCCGAAGATGCCGCTGAAGGTCGCCGTGCCGTTGAGCGTGGCCGTGACGGTGGCATCGTAGGTCTTGTTGTTGATGCCCACGTTCGACACGCTGCTGATGCTGGCCTTGGCGATATCGGCCACGCCGCTGGACGTCGTGCTGGCCAGCGTATAGTTGCCCGCATCCGCCCCGCCCAGCGTCAGACCGCTGACATTGACGGTCTTGCCCGTGCCCGCATTCTTGTCGCTGAAGACGCCGCCGCCGGCCACGGTCAGGCTGTCGCCGTTCACCATGCCATTGAAGGTCGCCGCGCCGTTGAGCGTGGCCGTGACGGTGGCATCGTAGGTCTTGTTGTTGACGCCCACGTTCGACACGCTGCCGATGCTGGCCTTGGCGATGTCGGCCACGCCGCTGGACGTCGTGCTGGCCAGAACGTAGTTGCCCGCATCCGCGCCACCCAGGGTGATGTTGCTGACGTTCACTGTTTTACCGGTGCCCGCGTTCTTGTCGCTAAATTCGCCATTTCCCGCCACGGTCAGGCTGTCGGCGCCGAAGATGCCGCTGAAGGTCGCCGTGCCGTTCAAGGTGGCCGTTTTCTGGCCATCATAGGTCTTGTTGTTAACGCCCACGCTAGACACGCTGCTAATGGTTGCCTTGGAAATATTCGCTGTCACCCCGCTGGCGTTGCTGAAGGCGTAGTTGCTGGCCAAGCCGGTGGTGCCATCCGAGATCGTCGCACCCGTCACGGTGACGACCTTGCCGCTGCCTGCGTTCTTGTCGGTGAAAACGCCGGTCTGGTTCGTCAGATCCAGGTTCAGCGTCTCACCGCTGACCAGGCCGCTCAATGCGCCGCCCGACAGCACGGCATTCCGCGTGCCGTCATAGTCGCGGTTCGCCGCCGTCACGCCCGTCACCGTCAGGGCTTTCGGCGTGATAGTGGCTGTCACGCCGCTGGCATTGCTGAAGGTGTAGTTGCTGGCCAGGCCGGTGGCGCCATCCGAGATCGTCGCGCCCGTCACGGTGACGACCTTGCCACTGCCCGCGTTCTTGTCGGCGAAAACGCCGGTCTGGTTCGTCAGGTCCAGGTTCAGCGTCTCGCCGCTGACCAGGCCGCTCAATGCGCCGCCCGACAGCACGGCATCCCGCGTGCCGTCATAGTCGCGGCTTGCCGCCGTCACGCCCGTCACCGTCAACGCTTTCTGCGTGATACTGGCCACGCCGCTGGACGTCGTGCTGGCCAGCGTATAGTTGCCCACGTCCGCACCGCCCAGCGTCAGGCCGCTGACGCCGACGCTCTTGCCCGTGCCCGCATTCTTGTCGCTGAATTCGCCATTTCCCGCCACCGTCAGGCTGTCGGCGCCGATGATGCCGCTGAAGGTTGCCGTGCCAGTCAGCGTGGCCGTGGCCGAGCCGTCATAGGTCTTGTTGTTGACGCCCACGTTCGACACGCTGCTAATGGTAGCCTTGGAAATATTCGCTGTCACCCCGCTGGTGTTGCTGAAGGCGTAGTTGCTGGCCAGGCCGGTGGTGCCATCCGAGACGGTCGCACCCGTCACGGTGACGACTTTGCCGCTGCCCGCGTTCTTGTCGGCGAAAACGCCGGTCTGGTTCGTCAGATCCAGGTTCAGCGTCTCACCGCTGACCAGGCCGCTCAATGCGCCGCCCGACAGCACGGCATTCCGCGTGCCGTCATAGTCGCGGTTCGCCGCCGTCACGCCCGTCACCGTCAGGGCTTTCGGCGTGATAGTGGCTGTCACGCCGCTGGCATTGCTGAAGGTGTAGTTGCTGGCCAGGCCGGTGGCGCCATCCGAGATCGTCGCGCCCGTCACGGTGACCACCTTGCCGCTGCCCGCGTTCTTGTCGGCGAAAACGCCGGTCTGGTTCGTCAGGTCCAGGTTCAGCGTCTCGCCGCTGACCAGACCGCTCAATGCGCCGCCCGACAGCACGGCGTTCCGCGTGCCGTCATAGTCGCGGTTCGCCGCCGTCACGCCCGTCACCGTCAGGGCCTTGGGCGTAATCATCAGGTTGCCATCGATATAGCTGACAGCATAACCGGACTGGCCGCCCGAAGAGTACAGGCCGCTGGCCGACACGCCATAGCTGCCTACATTCACGGCGCCTGAGGGATTAGCTGCATACGCAACCGTACCGAGCAGGCTGGCGCCCGCCACCGTGTTCGAATACGTGACGCTATTGCTGCCGCCTGCGTAGGCCACGCCGTCATACACCTTGCTGCCATAGGAGACGCGCACGGCGATCTGCTTCATGAACGAGCGCAGGAAAGGCGCGCTCTGGCCGTCGTAGACCACCCACATCTGCGCCAGTTCCCAGCCGGCGCCCGTGTAATTGGACAGGTTTTTCAGCTGCGCCGTCGACATGCCCGTGCCGCCCTGACTGGTCGCCTGGCCGCTGGCCACCGTGTCCCAATAGCTGCCCGTCACGCCGCCCGTATTGGCGCCCACCAGGCCACCCACGCTGCCGGAACCGTTCACGCTGCCGTTCGCATAGCTGTTGGCGATGCTGCCGCCATTGCTGCCGACCAGGCCGCCGGTGGCGCTCGTGCCGCTCACGGCGCCGCTGGCATAGCTGTCCACGACCGTGCCCGTGTTACTGCCGGCCAGGCCGCCGCCTGCGGATGTGCTCGTCACCGCGCTGGTGGCGAAACTGCCGCTGATCGTGCCTGCATTGCTGCCGGCCAGGGCGCCCACGTTCATGCCGCCTGCCACGCTGCCGCCGGACAGGCCCACGTTCGCCACCACGCCGCCGCTGCCGATGGCGCCGAACAGGCCCACGTTGTCCACGCCCGCCTTGGCGATGTTCAAATTGGAAATGATATGACCGGTGCCGTCGAGGCTGCCCGTAAAGGCCGAACCCGCCGTGCCGACAGGAATGAAACCTGTCGTTCCCCACACGTCCTTGCCATTGGCCGCCGTCGTGGCGGCGCTGAAGCTGCTGCCCAGCGTGTAGCTGGCAGTCTTGTTCATCGCCATCAATTGCAGCTGGTGCGTGGAATTGATGGTATTCGACCACTCCGACGCCAGCATGGGGCGCGTGCCGGCGGCCGCGCCATTGATCGAGCCATCGCCGCTGACGATGACCCAGTTGTTGCCCGTCACGCCGCCCGTCGTCGTGAAATTGAAGCCCGCATAATTACTCGATACCAGCATCTGCGCCGTGCTCAGTCCCTGCACATTCGAGGTGGCGCCGTTGAAGCTTTGGCCGATGCCATTCAGACCGGAATTGATCGTGCTGTCAAAGTAGGCACGGTTGACGCTGCCGCCATTATGCTCGCCGACGATGGCGCCCACGCTGGCGCCGCCGCCCGTCACCTTACCCGTCGTATACACATTCGTGATGGTGCCGCCCACGTTATAGCCGACGATGCCGCCTGCTATCGAGGCGGTCTGCACGTCGCCCGTCGCATAGCTGTTGCTCAAGGTGCCACGCAACAGCCCTACCAGGCCGCCCACATAGGCACCGGTGGAAGTGACCTTGCCCGTCGCGTAGCTATTGGTGATGGTCGCGCTGGAGCTGTTGTTGGTTCCCACCAGGCCGCCAGCACTGCCCGTGCCGTTCATCGCGCCGGTCGCATAGCTATTGTCGATCGAGCCATTGTTAAAACTGACCAGGCCGCCGCCATAGTTGCCTCCCGCGTTGACGGTGCCCGTTGCATAGCTATCGCTGATTGCGCCCGAATTGTTGACAACCAGCCCGGCCGCAACGTAACGCGTGGAACTGGTGGTGGCGGAGCTGGAACTGTTCTTGATCAAGCCGCCTACGGCGTTGAGGCCCACGAAACCGCCTGCCGCGCCGTAGCCGCCCGGCCCGGGATCGCCCGCGGAGACCACCGTGCCGGAGACGCGGCTATTGCTGATCGTCCCCCCATTAATACCGACCAGACCGCCCAGATTGACATAGCCGGAGCCGCTCACGGCGCCGCTGCTATAAACGTTATCGATCTTGCCATTATTGACGGCAGCCAGCGCGCCTATGCCAGCATAGGTGCTGCTATAGGTGGCGACCGATCCGGCAACGCTTACGCCGCTAAAGCTCAGGTTGCGCACGGCAGCGGCGGCGCCGATATTACCGAACATCCTGACGGGCACGTCAGGGCGGTTGATCGTCAACCCCACGATTTCATGGCCCAGGCCATCGAACGTGCCCATGAATGGCGTCGCATCGCTGCCGATGGGCGCGAATCCCTTGCCGCCATCCCAGCCGGAGGTGCCGCGCGCGTCGATATTGCTGCCTAGCACATAGTTGCCGGACAAATTAGCTTGCATGCCCTGCACATCGTTGCCGGTAGTGCTGTTGAAGGCGCCCAGGCTGTTGATAACCTGGTACACGACGACGCTGCCATTACTGCCCAGCTTGGTACTAAAATTATTGCCCGATGGTAAATCCACTTCCGCCTTGACGTTGTACGTGGACAGATTGCCGGCGGCGACCCCGCTCTGGCCATATTCGAGCGCCAGGCTGGCCGTGCCCGCGCCGCGCATGGCCTTGTTGATATTGATATTGTTCTGCGCCGTCAGGGTCAGCTTGTTGGCGATCCAGTTGATGTTGTCGTTGACGTTGATGTTGCCCTGCGTGCCGCTGCCGCCGGACACGCTCTGGATTTGCACATTGCCCGATTTCAAGGAATTGCTCAGGAAAGCACCCGTCATGTCGCCGCCGGAAACGGCAATATTGAAGTCCGTCGGGTCGATCAGCCAGGTGCCGGCCAAGCCCTTCGGCGCGGCCGTCGTCACTTTCAGCGCATCATCGATTTTTACATGCGCGGCCGAGGTATCGATGAAGCCGCCCTTGCCGCCGTCAGGGGCGCTGGCGTCCAGCGTACCGCCCGCGTTCACCGTGCCGCTTTGCATGTCACCGAGCAACTTGATCGTGCCGCCGCGCGTGTCTATGGTGTGCGCCTCGATCACGCCCGTGTTGTTGACGACGGTTTTCAGCAGGTCGCCCGCCGCCTGCGCCGTCAATACCACGCTGCCGCCATCGGCGCGGATCAGGCCGCCATTGTTGACCAGGGCGCCCACAGCGCCCTGGTCCACCGCCACGTTCAGCAAGCCGTCGCCGGCCACGTCCAGCGTGATGGCGCGGCCCGCCGCCAGCGCCACCGAGCCCAGGCGCGC
>NZ_FTMV01000021.1 GCF_900156175.1 Janthinobacterium sp. TND4EL3 | reverse complement strand
CATATCCCTCGGTACCTGGTACCTCAGCAGGTGCATTGGGTCTAATCTTGATTGTCATAAATTGGGCTGATGTGACCGGCTCCCACGGCCGGAGTCGGACAGGATGTCTTGGTCGGCCAAGCACTTTATGGCCGCTTCTGGCCGGTTGCCGTCATTGGCAGGTTCCGCCAGATACCGGACGGTCTGAATGATCCAGTGCACGAAGTTGCTGCCTTCGAAACTAGCAAGAGGATTGGTCCGGTGCACCACATCCTCTCACTGCCAATTACGGCGTCGCCGCCGTCTCCTCCGGGCAGCTCACCTCGTCCTCCTGCGTATACAAGGTCATCGGCACGCGCTGGCCGTCGACTTCCAGCTCGCGCACTTTCGGCGGCACCAGCTGGAACTCGCCCGCCTGCAGTTTTTCGCGCAGGGGCTTGCAGCGCAGGGCGTCCGTGGGGATTTGCCCGCGCGCGGTCCAGCTGCCGTCGTCCTTTTCCGCCAGCAAGACAGAAGAGGCACGCGGGTCGTTACTAATCAGCAATACTTCCTGCTTGCCGTCGCCATCGAAATCGAGCAGGTAGGCGTCGCACTGCTGGCCTGCCCGCTTCAGGCAGGCGGGCAGGCGCCAGGCCGGGCCCACTTGCGTCCAGTCCTGGCGCAGGAAGCTGTCCGGCAGCTTCGCCGTGGCCGGGCGCAGGGTCAGGTTGATCGACACGTCGCTCAGTGCGCCCGTCTCGTCGAGGCGGTTCTGGCGCTTGAGCATGGCCTCGGCGCGGGACCGCACGATGGCCGCGTCCGCTCCCGTCGTGCGTTTCGTCAATTCCTGCAGGGCCGCCTGGCCATAGCGGGCACCCTCGAAGCGCAGGTATTCGAAATCGAACTTGTCCACGCCCACCTTGCCGCTGTCCAGCCGTGCCATCTGGCTGGCCACGGAAATGCGCGCCGGGTCGGCCAGCGGCGAGAACAGGGCGAACAGCACCAGCAGGGTGACGAAGGCGGTGGCCACGTTGACGTTGGCGATCAGGTGCAGCCAGTCGCCGTACTTGCTGGCCGCCCAGGCGTAGCCGACGGCGTAGCAGGTGGCGATCAGGAGGCAGGCGGCCGCGATCAGGCGGTCGGAGGTCCAGCCATGCGACATCACGCGCAGGGTCAGCGCATAGATGGCAATGCCCACCACCCACGGCAGCAGCAGGCAGGCCAGGCGCGTGCCCAGGCGGATGCCGCGCGCCACGCCATGGCCCACTTCGCCATTCTGGAAGGCGGCATTGATCAGCACCACCAGCACGCCAGCCATGCCCAGCAGCACGGACGCCGCATGGCGCGTGGCCCACAGGCGCTCGAAGCCGATGAAGGGCAAGGTCAGCAGGAAACCGGAGACCAGCACGGCGGCGATAGGCATCAGCCACGACAGCAGCACCAGCAGCAGGGTGCGGATGCCGCGCACGATGGACGGGCGCACGTCCGTGATGTGGATGGCGAAGGAAAACGCGAAACAGATGACGGGAATCACGAACCAGGCCTGGCCCAGCAGTTTTTTCAGGAAACTGAGCTTGATCAGCAGGAACAGCTGCCCGCCCAGCCACAGCACCAGCCACAGGCCCAGCACGAACAGCAGGGAGAACAGCAGCTGGATGCCCAGCTTCCAGGCGATTTCAAAATACGTCGGATAGCGGGCGATGCGCCGGCCATCCTGGGCGCTGGCCAGCACCAGCGCGTGGGCAATATAGAATCCCACCACGCAAAAACCGAACAACTGGGCGGAAATGACGCGCAGGGGCGCGCCCGGCTTGTAGTTGCCCCAAATCACGTGTTCGGCGCCGCGCGCCACGTCGTGCCAAGCCAGCACGGCCAGCACGGCGGCCGCGCCCGCCATCCACAGGCCGATGCGCTTCCCCGACATGTGGCCCAGGCTGGACACCAGCAAGATGGGCAGCAGCAGGCTGACCAGCATCAGCGGACCCAGCAGGTACGCTTCCGTGGCGGGCCACACCTTGTCTTGTGCCGTGCTGTACAGCCAGTACAGCAGCAAGCCTTGCAGCAGGCCCGTCACCAGGCGCGTTACCGCGATGCGCGGCGCCACCACCGGATCGAGCAACGCCATGTTTTTTCCTGCGGCATCCTGCTGCATAATCATTCCCTTAGAGTCGTTCATTGCAGTCATTGTTGCACTGCGAGCACGGCCATTATTGCATTTCGTTATCGTCATCTCAACAGCGATTCGTGTGCGCGCCCTTCCCGCCCGACTCCGGCGCGCTGCAATGGCAGGCTTTGCGCCAGGCCCCAGGCCAGTTCCGGCACGAGGAACAGCCACAGCAGGGGCTGGCCCGTCTCCAGCAGCGCCCACGCCATCCAGGTGGAAAACAGGTAGCGGGCCGCCGCGTCATAGCGGCCGAAGCGTGGCTGCGGATCGAGCATGCGCAGCACCGACCAGACCAGCACCACGCTGCCGAACAAGCTGCTGATCAGCAGATGCAAGGGTCCGAAGAGAGGCAGCGGCGCGCCGCCCAGGCTCACGTTGAGGGCGTTCAAGTGCTCGCGCAGCAGCAAAAACGTCCATGGCGTGGCAAACGGGGCCGTCATGAGCACATCATAGATGGCGCTGGCGCGCACTACGCGGCGGAAGGCGGAAACGGACAACATGGCAACTCCTGTCGTTGGAAAGCGCCCATGATCAAGCCTGGAGTACACTCCATGGTCAAGCATTTTATGAAAGAAAAGAACCATGCAGATCGGCGAGATGGCGCAGGCGACGGGCTTGAGCCGCGATACCCTGCGCTTCTATGAAAAACGGGGCTTGCTGCGCGCGCGGCGCGGCGCGAATGGCTACCGCGACTACCCGCCCGAGGCGGCAGACTGGCTGCGCTACCTGCGCACGGCGCAGCAGCTGGGCTTTACCCTGGCCGAAATCGAGGCCGACATGCCGCTGCTGGCGGCCGCCGGCGACCCGGCCACGGCGGAACCGCTGCGCGCGGCGCTGGCGCGCAAGCTGGGCGAAATCGACGCGCGCATCGATGGCTTGACGCAGCTGCGCGGCGAACTGGTGCGGCGTATGGGGGCGGCAACGGCCGCGTGCCCGCTGCAGGGAGGCGCCAATGAAAACCGCTAAATTACTGCCGTGGCTGCTGTTGCTGGGCGCCGGCGGCGCGCAGGGCGCCCCCCTTGCCTGCGGCGACTTCCTGTCCCGGCTGGGGCAAAAACCCGCCTACATCGTCTACCAGGGTTGCCAGCAAAACAGGGAGCGCCAGGACCAGCCCTTCGAGGCCCGCTACGAGGTCGATGGCAAGCATGCGCGGCAGGCGGAAGCCTATCTGCGGCGTACGTATGGCTTGCCCAGGCTCCAGCGCTATTGCTGCGTGTGGGACAGCACGCCCCACTCCTGGCGCGATCGCCGCACGGGCTACGGCTATATATTAGGCATGGCCACGGGCGAAACGCCGGTCAGGACGCGCAAGGCCTGGCCGCGGATCGGGCGCTTTGTCGTGCAGGTCGACGGCTACGCGCAAGACCCCTGAAAAGCAAAAACCGCCTGTGCGACGCAGCAGGCGGTTTTGAGTTGGAACAAGGCCGGACTTCGAGCCTGTCCCGGTAGATGCCTACATCCCCTGCGGGGATAGGCTCTTATCTGGCGGCCTTGCGGCGGCGCAGGAAGCCCATCAGACCCAGGCCGGCCAGCAGCATAGCGTAGGTTTCCGGTTCCGGCACGGCGGCCATCACGGAAACGTTGTCGATGACGGCGCCCGAGTAATTGTCGAACGGCGTGCCGGCCTTGGCGGCGCTGGCAAACGACAGGGTCGCCAGGCCCGTGGAGGCGGCCGTAAAGCTCAGGGTATTGCTGTACAAGGTGTTCGAGGCGGCGGCCGTCGAATAGAAGTTCTGCGTCACGCCACCGAAATTGACGGCCACGCCCTGGCCGGCAGGGCCGCCCGGATTGCGCGCCATGTCAAAGGCCAGGTTGTAGGTCTGGCCGGCCACGACATTGAAACTTTGCGACAGGAAACCAGGGCCAGGCGTGCCCAGCATGTCGATGCTGTAGCCGTTGATGGCGTTGTAGGCATTGCGGATCAGGTCGACCGAGGAAGCGCCCACCGTCCAGCCGCCGATGGCCGAGGAACCGCTATTGACGACATGAAAGCCGCTGGAAAACGTGTAGCCGGGCGCGACCGACTCAAAATCGCCATTCGTGATCAGGTTGACGGGGCTGGCGCTGGCGCTGCCGGCAGCGAACAGGGCAACTACAACTGCGGCGATGGAGGCGATTTTCATGGCGTTTTTCCTTGCTTTAATGATATTTAACTTACCTTAATGAAATCATATAGGAGCGCGGGGAAAAACACAAAGAACTTTCCAAAAAAATATTGAATGTGGATATATTGTAACGAATGGTGCTCGCGCGATGGCTGGCGCCAGACAAAAAAGCCACAGCGGCCAGGGCGCGCCGTGGCTTTTCCTTGGACGGGGATGTGCCTCCCCTGCACGTCTCCCCTCGCGTCCTTAAATCTGGGCAAGCTGCCTGGCCTCGAAGAATTGTTCATCTTCCGTCGAGCCGTGCAGTGCCGTGGTCGAGCTTCGCCCCTGCTGGATGGCTTGCGTCACGGCATCGAAGTAGCCGGTGCCCACTTCGCGCTGGTGCTTGACGGCCGTAAAACCTTTTCCCGCCGCCGCAAATTCCGCTTCCTGCAACTCCACGAAGGCCGACATCTGCTTGCGGGCATAGCCGTACGCCAGGTTGAACATGCCGTAGTTCAAGGCATGGAAGCCGGCCAGGGTAATGAACTGGAACTTGTAGCCCATGGCGCCCAGTTCTTTCTGGAACTTGGCGATGGTGGCGTCGTCGAGGTTTTTCTTCCAGTTGAACGAGGGCGAGCAGTTGTACGCGAGCATCTTGCCGGGGAACTCGGCGTGCACGGCGTCGGCGAATTTTTTCGCAAACAGCAGGTCCGGCTTGCCCGTTTCACACCAGACGAGGTCGGCGTACGGCGCATAGGCCAGCGCGCGCGCGACAGCCTGGTCCAGGCCGGGACGGGTCTTGTAGTAGCCTTCCACCGTGCGCTCGCCCGTGCAGAAGGGCCGGTCGCCGGCGTCCGCGTCGGACGTCAGCAGGTCGGCCGCTTCCGCATCCGTGCGGGCGATCACGAGGGTTGAGGTGCCCATGACATCGGCCGCCAGGCGCGCCGCCGTGAGCTTTTCCACCGCCTCGCGCGTGGGCACCAGCACCTTGCCGCCCATGTGGCCGCACTTCTTGACGGACGCCAGCTGGTCTTCGAAGTGTACGCCGGCAGCGCCCGCGTCTATCATGGCCTTCATCAGTTCATAGGCGTTCAGCACGCCGCCGAAGCCCGCCTCCGCATCGGCCACGATGGGAGCGAAGAAATCGATGTCGTCCTTGCCTTCCGACCACTGGATCTGGTCGGCCCGCGCCAAGGTATTGTTGATGCGCCTGACGACGGTGGGCACGGAATTGGCCGGGTACAGCGACTGGTCCGGATACATTTCACCGGCATTGTTGGCGTCTCCGGCGACTTGCCAGCCAGACAAATAAATGGCTTTCAAGCCCGCCTTCACCTGCTGCATCGCCTGGTTGCCCGTCAGCGCGCCCAGCGCATTGACAAAGGGTTCATTGCCCAGCAGATGCCAGAGTTTTTCCGCGCCCCGCCGCGCCAGCGTGTGTTCGACCTGCACGGAACCGCGCAGGCGCACGACATCGGCCGCCGTATAGTTGCGCACCACGCCCCGCCAGCGCGGATTGCCATCCCAGTCTGCCTGCAGGGCCGCTGCCTGCTCTTCACGCGTTGCCATGGCGCTCTCCTGTTCATTGCAAAGTTAAGTGAAATCCGTTAACCCAATCATAGGCAGGTTTGTGCGAAGCAGCAACACTCTTATATAAGACATATAAGTAAAATTTTCACCCATTAAATCATACAGTTAAGGAGATTTTTTCAGGATGCGGGAGGATGTTTCTCTGCATGAGACAGCCGCAGCCACGTCACCCACGACGACATTGCGCCATATGGAATGCCATCCACGGTGATGAAAAACGGTGCCTGTCAGCAGCATAGCGCCCGCTTCGCCAGGAGACTTGCGCGGCGACAAGCGGGACAAAAAAAACGCGCCAGGCGGCGCGTCGGGCAGGTCACGCAAGGCAGGACTCAATCGAGTTCCTGGCGCGCCACCAGCACGCCGTCCGCGTCCGCATAGATCCAGTCGCCCGGATGCACGGCCACGCCGCTGATGTCCACGCGCACGTCGCGCTGGCCCGTGCCCGCCTTGTTGCTCTTGCGCGGATGCGTGGCCAGGGCGCGCACGCCGATCTGGCAGACATTGATTTCCTCGCTGTCACGGATGCAGCCGTGGACGACGATGCCGGCCCAGCCATTGCTTTCCGCCAGCACACCCAGCTGGCCGCCCACCAGTGCGCGGCGCAGGCTGCCGCCGCCGTCGATCACCAGCACATGGCCCTGGCCCGGCGTTTCCAGGGTACTGCGCACGAGGGCATTGTCCTCGAACACGTGCAAGGTGGTGGCGGGGCCGCTGAAGCGCATGCGCTGCCCAAATGCGCGGTACACGGGCGGCAGCACGGCCAGCGTGCCGTCGTCGAGCATGGCCGCATAGTCGTCGCACAGGTCGGTGGTGGCAAAAGTCATGCTATCTCCTCGTTAAATAGTATCGGATGGAAACGATTCTATGCCTTTTGCAGCGCCGCGGCGCGCGTTTTCCCGCCCACGCCCACGGCCGTGGCGATGGCCAGCGCCTGGAACAAGCCGATGAACACGAACAACAGGGCCGGATGGTTGCCATCCATCAGCGCGCCAAAGAACACGGGTCCCACGGCCAGGCCGCTGTCGAGGCCCGAATACACGACGCCATACACGCGCCCGGTGGCATTTTTCGGCGCCGCCGCGCGTATCATCAGGTCGCGCGACGGCCCCGCCACGCCCGACGTCAGGCCGATGGCGCCCATCAGCACGACGGCGCCCCAGGCCGGCACGACGGCCATGGCCAGCAGCACGGCCAGCAGCGCGGCGGCGGAGAAGGCGATCGCCACGTTGCGGTCAGGATGCGCGCTGCGCGCGCCCACCACGCCGCCGGCCAGCATGCCCACGGCCGAAGCCAGCATATAGGCCGTGTAGGAGCTCGTGGCCAGCGCCAGGCTCATGTCGTACAGCTTGACGAGGGCCACGCTGGCAAAGCTCTGGATGCCGCCCAGGGCGATGGCGGTGATGAAGAAGAAGGCAAAGCACATCCACACGGCCGGCAGGCGCAGGAAATCGAGCGTGCCTTCGCCGCCGGCGGGCTGGCCTGGCGCCGCCTGCTTGACAGGCTCCGGACGGATGGCGTGGCGGTTCAGGAACAGGATCAGCAGCACGGCAAACGGCAGCACGGCCGCGCACTGCAGCGCAATGCGCCAGTCGTAATGGGTGGCGACATAGGTCATGAACAGGGGCGACAGGGCCCAGCCGATGTTGCCGCTGATGCCATGCACGGAAAAACCGTAGGCCACGCGGGCCGGCGAGACGCGCTGGTTGAGGATGGTGTAGTCGGCCGGGTGGAACACGCTGTTGCCCATGCCGGCCAGCATGGCGCCCAGCATCAGCGCCGCATAGCTGTGCGCGGTGGACAGGGCCAGCGCCGAGACGCCCAGCAGAAACACGCCGGCAAACAGCACGGCGCGCGCGCCGAAGCGGTCGACGACAAAGCCTGCCAGCGCCTGGCCCACGCCCGAAATGATGAAGAACACCGTCATCAGCAAGCCCAGCTCCGCGTACGACAGGCCGAAGGCGGGCTTCAGCCAGACGAACAGGGCCGCCAGGATCAGGTGGTAGAAGTGCGAAATGCCATGCGCCAGCCCTACCAGGGCGATGACGCGCGCATCGCTGCGCAAGGTTGGCGGCGACTGCGGGGGCAACTGCGTTGCCGGCTTAGTTGTTATCATGTCATACCCTGTCTTATACTGATGAAGCTCAAGTGTATGCAAAAAACCATCGTCTGTTTTCCGACAGAACGACATAATTTATCGAATTAAGGCCAAGCTGATGGGTGTACCTATCCTCCACCATACCCGCATGTGTCCGCCAAGGGAGGCGCCCAGTGCGACCGTCCCCGTGACCATGGTCGCGCGCGACCTGCAAACCGATGAATTTCTCTTGCCGCACAGCCATCCCTGGGGCCAGGTGACCATGGCGCTCGAAGGCGTGCTGCGCATTACCGCCAACAACAGCAGCTGGGTGCTGCCGCCCATGCGCGCCATCTGGATCGCGCCCAACGTGGAGCATGCCGTCACGATACTGGAAAAAACGCGTTTGCGCCCGCTGTGCATCCATGCCGCGCGCGCGCCGTTCGCGGGCCAGGACTGCAAGGTGCTGGAAGTGTCGAACCTGCTGCGCCAGCTGATCATGGCGCTGGAACAGCTGGACCCGGGCCAGGAACCGGCGCGCGAGGCGCTGCTGGCCGAACTGATACTGGACGAGCTGAAACGCTCGGACACGCGCCCCATCCGCGTGCCCTTGCCCAGCGACAAGCGCTTGAAAACCCTGTGCGACAGCCTGATCGACAAGCCGGGCCTGAACCAGACGCTGGAACACTGGGCGCAGCAGGTGGGCGCCTCGGAGCGGACCCTGGCGCGGCTGTTCGAACGGGAACTGGGCATGAGTTTTGGCCAGTGGCGCCAGCAGGTGCGCCTGGCGCACGCGGCGCCCATGATCGCGCGCGGCGTGCCCCTGTCGCAGGTGGCCGAAGAACTGGGCTACGCCAGCCAGTCGGCGTTTTCCGCCATGTTCAAGAAGACGTTCGGCAGCTCGCCGTCGGCCTTCTTTGCCCAGGGCGAGCGAATGTAGCAGGCGCGCCAGCGCGCCGCGCTTCAGGCCATGAAGTCGAAGAGCGAGTTTTTGCCGGTATAACCGGGCAAAGCCGAGTTCGTGCCCATCTGCTCCTGCGCCGAATATGCCTTCACCAGCGCCTGCGCCTGGGCCGTCAGCGCCTTGGCCAGCACGGCCTTCTTGTTGGTGAGGGTGGTGATGTCCTTGCCGACCGCTTGCACTTCCTTGCGGATGATGCTCGTCTCGCCCGTCAGTTCGCCGATCTTGCTGGAAAACTGGTCCGCCACGCCCTTGCCGTTGTTCGTAAACAGCTTGCTGACGGCATCGGGATCGGCGGCGATGGCGGCCTTGAGTTTTTTCTCGTCCAGTACCAGTTCGCCGCTTTTGCCCAGGGTCACGCCGGCGCTGCTCAGCACGGATGCCGGCACGCCCGTGCTGGCCGTGCGCAGCACCTGCTCCATCTGCGAACGCACCTGGCCCAGGGCCGTGTCGGATTTCAAGTCGCCCTGCTGCAGGCTTTGCAGCTTGCTGTTGAGCTCATTGTAGGCGCTGACGAAGCTGGCCACGTTGGTGGCGATCTGGCTGCTGTCCTTGGCGATGACGAGGTCGGTCGTGCCCTTGGTCTTCAATTCGATGGTGGCGCCCTCGATGGCCGTCGTCAGGGTGTTCGTGGCGCTCTTGATGTCCTTGCCGTCGATGGTCAGCAGCGCATCCTGCGCGGCGGCCGTCTGCTGCATGCCCTTGCCGGAGCCGGGCGCGTAGGACAGCAGGTTGCCGACGGCGGCGTCGCCGGAGACACTGATGCGCATGCTGCTGTCGGCGCCGCTCTTGCCGTTCAGGGCCAGCGAATAGCCATCGGCGCCCTTCACGACGCTGGCGTCGATGCCCTGCTGCTTCAGGGCGGCGGCGATGCCGTCGAGGCTATTGTTGCTGCTGTCAATGGTCAGCGAAACGATCTTGCCGCTGCCGGGCGTGAATTGCTTGCCGTCCGTGCTGCCCACTTCGATCTTGACCAGCGCCGGCGCGCCCGTGCCGATGGCCGTGCCCGACGATTTCTGCGCGCCGCTCAGCAGGGTCTGCCCCTGCGCCAGCTGCTTGATGTTCATTTCATGGCTGCCGCTGACAGCCTTGTCGGTAGTGGTCGCGCTGACCACGCCCTTGGTGCTCGACGTGGCCGAGGTGGCCAGGCCGCTGCCGGCCATGTTCTTGGCCACGGTCTGGAATTTCGCCAGCGCCGATTGCAGCTGCCCCAGGCCGGAAAACTTGGCCTGGTCGCGCGCCAGGCTGGCGTTGAGCTTGACGACGCCCGTGTTCTGCGACTGCATCTGGCGCTCCACCTTCGCATACACGTCGGCCGAGATATTGCCCTGCGTCGTCTGCTGCGTGTTGTTGGTAAAGGCCCTGCTGTTGATGGTCGAATTAAACATGGTAGGCATTCCCGTCGGTGTATGGTGATGGCACACGGTTCAGGTCATGACCGCGCTGCGCTGGAAACGGACGACAGGCGCACGTGGCGCGGCAAGGTCCTCTTCTGGTTGATAATTATGCAGTATTACTGGAATATCAAAACAGCGAACAGAACAGGTTTTTCCTGACTGCACACCCATATGCACCATTTTAGCGCATCTGCCATGCGCTACCGTCCGGGCCTGCCTCAGCGCATGAACTTGGCGATGGCGCTGCTGACGGCCATGTCCAGCTGCAGGAAAGTCAGTCCCACCTTGAAACCTGCACTGCTGAAAATGCAATGCGACACGGCCGTGCGCGCCTCAACGATATGCGCCTTGCCATCATAAAACAGCTCGAACAACACCTTGCCCTGCTTGCCTGCCGGCACCGGATCGGCGATCACGGCCGACATGCCGCCCGGCCCCACGTCGAGGGTGCGCGCCGCCACGGGGCCTGCGCCATCGATCACCAACATTGCCTTGGCACGCAATATCTTGCGTGCGCCCTGCCTTTGTTCAACTGACACTGTATTCCGCTTCTCTATCAATTCATTGTCGACGCGAACTCGCTGCGCGAATCCATCGGACAAATATTATAGTTCTAAACGGAAACTTTGTTTGACTTGCCTCAAACTTGGCATTTAAACCATACCAACTTTTACTCGTGATCGCGCAGCTTGTTGAACGCCTCGTCGATGCGCTCGACGCCGATGACCTTGATGCCCTCGATGACCTGCTTGGGCAGGTTCGACTTGGGCACGACGGCCAGGGTAAAGCCCAGCTTGGCCGCTTCGCGCAAGCGTTCCTGGCCACGCGGCGCGGGCCGGATTTCCCCGGCCAGCCCCACTTCGCCAAACACGACAAGTCCGCGCGGCAAGGGCTTGTTGCGCATCGAGGAGTTAATCGCCAGCAACACGGCCAGGTCGGCCGCCGGTTCCGTGATCTTGACGCCGCCGACGGCGTTGATGAAGACGTCCTGGTCGAAGGCAGCGATGCCCGCGTGGCGGTGCGCCACGGCCAGCAGCATGGCCAGGCGGTTCTGCTCCAGGCCGACGGACAGCCGGCGCGCATTGGGCAGGTGGCTGGTGTCGACGAGGGCCTGGATTTCCACCAGCAGGGGGCGCGTGCCCTCCTGCGTCACCATCACGCACGAGCCTGGCACCTGGTTGTCGTGCTGCGACAGGAACAGGGCCGACGGGTTCGACACCCCTTTCAAGCCTTTTTCCGTCATGGCGAACACGCCCAGCTCATTGACGGCGCCGAAACGGTTCTTGATGGCGCGCACGAGACGGAAGCTGGAATGGGCGTCGCCCTCGAAGTACAGCACCGTGTCGACGATGTGCTCGAGCACGCGGGGGCCGGCCAGCGCGCCCTCCTTCGTCACGTGGCCGACTAAAATGATGGTCACGCCCGTCTGCTTGGCCGCCCGCGTCAGCTGCGCCGCGCATTCGCGCACCTGCGCCACGGAACCGGGCGCCGAGCTGAGGGCGTCCGAATACACGGTCTGGATCGAGTCGATGACCACCACTTCCGGCTTCAGGTCGTGCAAGGTGAAGAGGATCTTTTCCAGCTGGATCTCCGCCTGCAACTTGAGTTCCTTGGCGTCGATGACGAGGCGCTTGGCGCGCAGGGCGATCTGCGCCCCCGATTCCTCGCCGCTGACGTACAGCACGCGCTTGTGGTGCGACATGTTGGCCAGCGCCTGCAGCAGCAGGGTCGACTTGCCGATGCCGGGGTCGCCGCCGATCAGCACGACGCCGCCCGCCACCATGCCGCCACCCAGCACGCGGTCGAATTCCTCGATGCCCGTGCCGAAGCGGGGCACGTCGATGGCGTCGATATCGTCGAGCGACAGCACGGGCGCCGTCTGCGCCAGCGACATGTGCTGCGGGTTCGAATAGCGGTTGTTGCCGCCCGTTTCGGGCAGGGTTTCCACCATGGTATTCCACTGGTTGCACGAGGTGCATTGCCCCATCCATTTATTACTGATGGCGCCGCAATCGCTGCAGGTGTAGATGGTCTTGACTTTTGCCATGGTGTACTTTGCTCAGGTGAAATGAAACAGCTGGTTATATATACAGTATATACAAACCGCGCTTGCGCGTCACCTACGCTGCGCTCACCGGTACGCGCGGCGCCAGTGCGCACATCAACTCGTAGCCGATGGTGCCGGCGGCCAGCGCCACCTCGTCGATCGGCATGCCCTGTCCCCACAAGGTGACGCTGCTGCCGACCTTGGCGCCCGGCACGTGGGTCAGGTCGACCATCAGCATGTCCATCGACACCCGGCCGATCAGCCCCGTGCGCACGCCGTCGACGAGCACGGGCGTGCCTTCGGGCGCGTGGCGCGGGTAGCCGTCCGCGTAGCCGCAGGCCACCACGCCCACCTTGACGTTGCCGGCCGCTTCATAGCGGCTGCCGTAGCCGACCACCTCGCCGGCGGCGATATCCTGGATGCCAATGATGCTGCTGCGCAAGGTCATCGTGGGCAACAGGCCGAAGTCCTGCGCCGACGTGCCGCCCGGTGCGCCGCTGGGCGTGCCGCCGTACAGCATGATGCCGGGGCGCACCCAGTCGCTGTCAAGCCGGTGCAGCAGCAGGCCGGCCGAATTGCACAGGCTGCGGGGCAAGCTTGTGCCGATGCTGGACGCACCCGCCTCGAAACGCAGCATCTGCTGGGCCAAAGGCAGGCGCGTGGGCGCCGCCTCGTCCGCATTGGCGAAATGCGTCATCAGGGTGATCGTGCCGATATGGGGGATGGCGCGCAGGCGCGCATAGGCGCCCGCCACCGCTTGCGGCGTAAAGCCCAGGCGGTTCATGCCCGTATTCATCTTCAGGTGGACGTCGATTTTGGCGGGCAGGCGCGCCGCCTCCAGCATGGCGATTTGCTCGACACAGTGAACGCTGCCGTTCAGCTTGTACTGCGCCATGACGGGCAGATCGCTGGCGTCAAAAAAACCTTCCAGCAGCAGGATGGGCTTGCTCCAGCCCAGTTCGCGCAAGCGCACGGCGTAATCGACCTCGACCAGGGCCAGGCCATCGGCATCGGCAAAGCCCCGCATGGCCCGTTCCAGGCCGTGGCCGTAGGCATTGGCCTTGACGACGGCCCACACCCTGGCGCCGCGTGCGCAGGCGCGGGCACGCGCCAGGTTATGTTGCATGGCATCGAGATGAATGGTGGCGATGAGGGGCCTGGGCATATGCGTCGTTCACGGCGGGTGGGAAAGCCGTATTTTACCGGATGAGCCGGATGCGGGCGGCGGGCCTGCCTGACAGGCGTGCAGGATGCGCGCCCACGATAGCATTTATAAAATGTTCACATGTATGTGTATTTTTCTACGGCAGAATAATTAAGCTTCGCTTAGGCAAGACAATGCAAAGCAGCCCCTTCCAAACTTGGGGTTTGCCGTTTTTTCGTGGTATAAAGCAAGCCAGATATGATTTCAGGCATTCCAGAATGAATCGTGGTTTTTATACCATCATGGCGGCGCAGTTCTTTTCCTCGCTGGCAGATAACGCCCTCTTTTTCGTCGCCGTCGATTTATTGGTGTCCATGAAATCCCCGGCGTGGATCACGCCGCTGCTAAAACTGTCATTCGTGCTGTTTTACGTGCTGTTGGCCGCTTTTGTCGGCGCCTTTGCGGATGCATTGCCCAAGGGCAAGGTCATGTTCATCGCCAACATGGTCAAGATCTTCGGCTGCGCCCTCGTCTTCTTCCACGTCCACCCGCTGCTGGCCTACGCCGTCGTCGGCTTTGGCGCGGCCGTGTACTCGCCCGCCAAGTACGGCATCCTGACGGAATTGCTGCCGCCGGAAAAGCTCGTGGCGGCGAACGGCTGGATCGAAGGCCTGACCGTCACCTCCATCATCCTCGGCACCGTCATGGGCGGCGCGCTCGTCAGCGGCCACGTATCGGACATGCTGCTCTCGTTCGACCTGCCCTTCGTCGACACGGGCATCACCACCAAGACGGAAGCGGCCCTGTGCGTGGTGGTCGGCATCTATGCGCTGGCCACGCTGGCCAACCTGAAGATTCCCGACACGGGCTGCGTGTACGCGCACCAGGAACGCAATCCTATCAAACTGATCACCGATTTTGCCAATTGCTATTCCATCCTGTGGAAAGACAAGCTGGGCCAGATCACCCTGGCCGTGACCACCCTGTTCTGGGGCGCCGGCGCCACCTTGCAGCTGATCGTGCTGGAATGGGCCAAGCAATCGCTGAACATGCCGTTCGACAAGGCGACCAGCCTGGTGGGCGTGGTGGCCATCGGCGTGGCGGCCGGCGCCGTGCTGTCGGCGCGCTTCATTCCGCTGCGCAAGTCGCTGACCGTCATCCCGCTGGGCATTGCCATGGGCGTGATCGTCATGATGATGACGCAAGTGCATTCCGTGTGGATCGCCTACCCGCTGCTGGTGCTGATCGGCGCCCTGTCCGGCTTCTTCGTCGTGCCAATGAATGCCCTGCTGCAACATCGTGGCCACGTGCTGATGAGCGCAGGCCACTCGATCGCCGTGCAGAACTTCAATGAAAACCTGTCGATCCTGACGATGCTGGCCGTGTATTCGATCATGATCCGTTTGCACCTGCCGCTGAATATCATCATCATCCTGTTCGGCCTGTTCGTCGCCGGCACCATGTACGCCATCATGCGCAAGCACAAGCTGAACCAGGCCGAGCATGACAATCTGTCGCTGATTGGCGAGCAAAAACACTAAGCCCAAGCAGGGTCTGGGGTCAGACTTTAAAGTCTGACCCCGGATGTCGTTTTGGGCTCAGCGTCTTAAATCGGTAAAGCACCAGCCAGCCGCCGCGCGGCAGCCTGCTCCGTCCAAGTACCGGGCACGACAAAACCGCGCGTGCGTTCCACTTCCCAGCCTTCGACAGTATCCACCGTGGCCACCATCACCGGTTGCGCCAGATCAAACAACTGCGCGCGCAAGGCCTCCACGTCCAGCACGTCGACGTCGCGCCCCTTGAACGGCGCCAGCCATTGCAAACGCGGCAGCACGACATAGCGCTGCTCCGGCAGTTGCGCTGGCGTGCACCAGAAACCGTGTCCGTGCTCATGGGAAATGCCTGCCATGCCGGGCGCCGTACCGAGGGCGTAAAACAGCCAGCCCTTGACGAGCGCCTGCGCCGCCCGCACGGGCCGGGCCAGCAGGCTTTGCGCGGCCGGATGGCGGGACAGGGCCAGTTGCTTGTCGAGAATCTTGCGCATCTTCAAGCCCAGGGTATCTGCCAGGTTGGGGCCGATCAGGTGGTGGAAGACGCCGGGATCGGCACTGCCTTCGAGCAGATAAAACTTGGTGGCGAATTCCCAGTGCAGCAGCTCGTCGCCGTCATGCAGCAGGAAATCGAACTCGCCCACCGTGTCGTTGCGGTTGACCTGCACCTGCAAGCCGTGCGCAGCCAGCAGGCCCTGTTGCTCAAAATAAAAGGCCAGCAGCTTTTCAGCATACAGGCCCAGGCGGGAATAGAATTTCGGCCCCAGCGCCGCATCGAGCGGCGACGGGTCATCCTGCAGCGCCCCCAGCCACGCCGCCACGGCGGGTGTGACAGCAGGCAAGCTGGCGATGCGCCCGCCCCAGTGCACGCTGGCCGGGTCGAGCAAGTCCGGCGAATCGAGCAGCCAGGCCAGCGCGCGCACGCGGGGCTGCGTCAGATGGCCCCAGCGGCGTTCAAAGCGGGCCTGGAAGGTAGCGACGGCTGTATCAACCACCGTGCGTGCTTTTCGCCAGGCACAGGTCGGCCCAGGCGCGCGCCTTGGCCTTGCCCGTCTCGTCCTGCAACAACATTTCCGGATGGAAGGTGGCAATGACGGACGCATTGCCCAGCTGGCGCACCTTGCCGCGCACGGGTTTTTCGCCGGGATTGATGCCGGCGGCGGCCATGGAACCGAGCGTCAAGATAGTGCGCGGCAGCAGCAGGGCCAGTTCGCGCTCAAAATACGGGCGGCAAGCGGCCGACTCGGCCTCGGTGGGCAAGCGTTCCTGGCCCGCCGCGTCGAGCGGACGGCATTTCAGCAGGTGCGTAATATAGACATCGCGGCCCGCATCGACGGCGATGGCTTTCAACATATTGTCGAGCAATTTGCCCTGTTCGCCAGGCAAGGCGCGCCCTTCGCGCTCTTCCAGGCGCGACGGGCTGCTGGCCAGCATCAGCCAATCGCCCTGGCGGTCGCCACGGCCCATGACGACGCCCTTGCGCGTCCTGCACAAGTCGCAGCGCGCGCATTTGGACACGGCGACCGCCAAGCCATCCCAGTCGAGGGCGGCGATGTCGGCGTCGCTGAGCTGCTTCACGGGCGCTGGCGCGGGCGCGTCGTCGAACCAGGCCGTGTCGTCGGGCGCGGCGGCGGGAACTGGCGTAGCGGCCACGGCGGCGGGCGCCTCGACCCTTACCTCCGCGACCACCTCGGCAATCACCTCGGTCACTGCTTCAACGGCTTCGGCCACGGGCTCCGCCACGGCGACTTCCACCTCCACGGCAGCCTCGACGACAATATCCACGGCCTCGGGCGCGGCGCCCTGGCGCAAGCGCCACAGGGGGCCGACGCCCATTTCATCGAGGAAAACGGCGCTGCGGCTCATAAGGTATAACGCATCACGATGGCGTCCTCACG
The DNA here is from genome assembly GCF_900156175.1 of Janthinobacterium sp. TND4EL3. Taxonomy (GTDB): domain Bacteria; phylum Pseudomonadota; class Gammaproteobacteria; order Burkholderiales; family Burkholderiaceae_D; genus Janthinobacterium. The sequence goes on along the minus strand of NZ_FTMV01000021.1, from coordinate 78,922 downwards.
TTGCGAATTGGCGGCCGGATAATATCCCTTGCGCCGGCCTATCTGTTCAAATCCATAGCGTTGATAGATGTCGAGCGCGCGCGTATTCGACGGGCGCACTTCCAGCAGCATCGATTCCATGCCCAGCTGGCGCGCACAGGCGCAGGCCTGGTTCAGCAGGAAGCGGCCCAGTCCCTGGCCCTGGATGGCGCCCTCGACGGCCACGTTGAGCAAGTGCGCCTCGTCGACGACCAGCATCAGCAGGAAGTAGCCGAGCAAGGTGCCGTCCACGTCGCGCAGCACCCAGGCCGGGTAGCCGCTCTTGAGGGAATCGACGAAGTTGCCGTGCGTCCAGGGATGCGGATAGACGCGCTGTTCCAGCGCCAGCACCTCAACGAGGTCCGCCTCGACCATCGGCTGATAGTCAAGGCGCAGCAAGTCCCAGCCTGCGGCACCGCCCTTGCCTGCCTCGCTCATTGCGCGGACTCCGCGGCGGCCTTGGCCTGCTGCATGTCGAGGCGCTCGGCAGTGGTATAGGCGATCTTGTTGCGCAAATACAAAGGCTGCGCCTCGGCCGCCGTCACGCACTGGCCGGCCGCAAACGCGATGCGGGCCAGCTGCGCCACCTGCACGGCATGCGGCATGATGGCGGCGTCGGCCGTGGCGGCGCACGGCAGCGCGGCCAGCGCTTCGGCATAGGCGCCAAAACCGTTGCCGCAGCCGGCCACGTCGCCTTGCGGCGCCACGCCGGCCGGCGCGCTCAGGGCCGGCGGCAGCACGGCCTGCAAGCCGTTCTGGTATTCATATTGCGCCCAGTACACCTCGCCCATGCGGGCGTCGAGCACGGTCACGATGTGCTGTGCGCCATGCTGCTGGTGGCAGGCGAGCGCCATGGCGTCGAGGGTAACGACGGGCACGACGGGCAAATTGGCGCCATAGGCCAGGCCTTGCGCGATGCCGCAGGCCGTGCGCACGCCCGTAAACGAACCGGGACCGGAGCCGTAGGCGATGGCATCGACGTCAGCCAGGGTCACGCCCGCTTCGGCCAGCAATTCCTGCACCATGGGCAGAATCGACTGGGAATGGGTGCGCACGCCCGACGAGGCGCGGGACAGGACGACATCGCCGCGCAGCAAGGCGCAGGAGGCGAGTTCGGACGAAGTTTCAATGGCAAGCAGGGTGGGAAGTAAGGTAGACATAGCGTATTTTACCTTGCCGCGCCATGGCACGGCACTCCCCGCTGCGGCATGGCGTGGCAAGCCGGGCAGCGATCATGCCGGTACGGCTTGAGGCGGCTTGCACAGCGGGTCCGCGAGGACGGCTATAATGAAAGACGCAGCTAAATATGTGACCGGCATCAAGTCTGCCGCGCCAAGCAATTATTCACTTAGCAGCAATCGCTTAGCAACATCGTCTTTCCACTCTTGCCCTGGTCCGTTCCGTGAATCCACTTCTTGCTAAACTGCAACCATATCCGTTTGAAAAGCTGCGCCAGCTGTTTGCCGGCGTGACGGTCAACCCCGAATACGCGCCCATCAGCCTGGGCATGGGCGAACCCAAGCACCCGACACCAGCCTTCATCGAGCAGGCGCTGGTCGACCATATCCACGGCCTGGCCAGCTATCCGACCACCATCGGCTCGGAAGCCTTGCGCGGCGCCATTGCAGGCTGGCTGGAACGCCGCTACGGCATCCCCAAGCTCAATCCTGCCACGCAAATCCTGCCCGTGAACGGTTCGCGCGAAGCGCTGTTTGCGCTGGCGCAAACGGTGATCGATCCCTCGGCCGGTTCGCTCGTGATCAGCCCGAACCCGTTTTACCAGATCTATGAAGGCGCGGCCTACCTGGCGGGCGCCGAACCGTATTTCGTCAATTCCGACCCGGCGCGCAATTTCGGCTGCGACTACGACAGCGTGCCCGCCTCGGTATGGGAAAAGGTCAAGCTGCTGTTCCTGTGCTCGCCCGGCAACCCGACGGGCGCCGTGCTCACCCTGACAGACTGGGAACACCTGTTCGCCCTGTCCGAGCGCTACGATTTCGTCATCGCCGCCGACGAGTGCTATTCCGAAATCTACCACGGCGACACGCCCCCGCTGGGCGCGCTGCAGGCGGCGCACATGCTGGGCCTGTCCACGGTCGAGCGCCCATATGCGCGCCTGGTGGTGTTTTCCAGCCTGTCGAAGCGCTCGAACGTGCCGGGCATGCGCTCGGGCTTTGTCGCCGGCGACGCGGAAGTGCTGAAAAAATTCTTGCTCTACCGAACCTACCACGGCGGCGCCATGAGCCCTGCCGTGCAGGCGGCCTCCGTCGCGGCCTGGAACGACGAAACCCATGTCGAGGAAAATCGCGCCAAGTACCGCGCCAAGTTCGACGCCATCACGCCGCTGCTGCAATCGGTGATGGACGTGCAATTGCCGGACGCCGGCTTCTACCTGTGGGCCGACGTGAGCCGCACGGGCCTGTCCGACACCGAATTCGCGCAACGCCTGTACGCCGAATATAATGTCACGGTATTGCCTGGCAGCTACCTGGCGCGCGACGCGCACGGCATCAATCCGGGCCGCAACCGCATCCGCATGGCCCTGGTGGCCGAAACGGCCGAAGGGCTGGAAGCGGCCTTGCGCATAGTAAAATTCTGCCAGCAGCTTTCCGCATCCGCATCAACTCACTAAACAAGACATCATCATGAGCCAACAACTGCAAACCATCATCGACCAGGCCTGGGAAAACCGCGCCGAGATCAATCCCCGCAACGGCACGGCCGAACTGCGCGACGCCGTGTCCCACGTCATCAATGGCCTGGACAACGGCAGCATCCGCGTGGCGGAAAAAACCTCGGGCGACTGGGTCGTCAACCAGTGGGTCAAGAAAGCCGTGCTGCTGTCGTTCCGCCTGGAAGACAACGTCGTCCTGCCATCCGACGGCACGATGCAGTTCTACGACAAGGTGCCGACCAAGTTCGCCAACTACACGGCCGAAGACTTCGCCAAGGGCGGTTTCCGCGTGGTGCCGCCAGCCGTTGCCCGCCGTGGCAGCTTCATCGCCAAGAACGTCGTGCTGATGCCGTCCTACGTCAACATCGGCGCCTACGTCGATGAAGGCGCCATGGTCGACACCTGGGCCACCGTCGGCTCCTGCGCGCAGATCGGCAAGAACGTCCACCTGTCCGGCGGCGTCGGCATCGGCGGCGTGCTGGAGCCGATGCAGGCGAACCCGACCATCATCGAAGACAACTGCTTCATCGGCGCCCGCTCGGAAATCGTCGAAGGCGTGATCGTCGAAGAAAACTCGGTCATCTCGATGGGCGTGTACATCGGCCAGTCGACCAAGATCTACGACCGCGCCACGGGCGAAGTCACCTACGGCCGCGTGCCGGCCGGCTCCGTCGTGGTCTCGGGCAACCTGCCTTCGGAAGACGGCAAGTACTCGCTGTACTGCGCCGTCATCGTCAAGCGCGTGGATGCAAAGACCCGCGCCAAGACCGGCATCAACGAACTCCTGCGTGGCATTTGATCGTTGCGCTGTGAAGCATAAGTAATACCTGAATGTCCCGCTCCGGCGGGACATTTTCATTTCCGACTAGCAACTTCAATCGTCCCGCCCCCGCTTCTCATCCTGTCCTATACTGGATGGCATGAATACTCCTCCCGTCTTGATCGTCGGCGCCGGTCCTACCGGCCTCATGCTTGCCTTGCGCCTGGCGCGCCATGGCGTCGATTGCCGCATCATCGATAAAAACAGCGGCCCCGGGCAGGCGTCGCGGGCCATGGCCGTGCATGCGCGCACCCTGGAGTTTTACCAGCAACTGGGCTTTGCCGACGAGCTGGTCAGCCTGGGCATCAAGATCAATGCCATGCACATCCATGAAGGCGGCGAGGAGCTGGTGAAACTGGCGCTGGGCGAGATCGGCGAGGGTCTGAGTCCCTATCCTTTCGTGCTGAGCCTGCCCCAGGACGAGCATGAACGCTTTCTGATCAGCAAGCTGGCGGCGGCCGGCGTGCACGTGGAATGGAACGTCACGCTGGACCTGTGGACGCAGGACGATAGCGAAGTGCAAGCCATCCTGCTCAACAATGGCGAGCGCCAATATTGCACCTTTGACTACATCTGCGGCTGCGACGGCGCCCGCAGCAAGGTGCGCGAGATCGCCGGCTTCGAGTTTTCCGGCGGCACCTACGACCACCTGTACTATGTTGCCGACGCGCAAGTGGCCGGCAGCAACACGGATTTGCACGCTCACCTGGGCGCGAATTCGTTTGCGCTGATGCTGCCCGTGCGCACCAGCGGCATGCAGCGCCTGATCGGCATCCTGCCCGACCGCCCGGAAGGGGCGCCGGCGCCCGTCTTTGACGACGTGCGCGGCGACGTGGAAACCCTGCTGGGCATCCACGTCGAACATGTGAACTGGTTTTCCACCTATAAAGTCCATCACCGGGTAGCGGGCCAGTTCCGCGCGCGGCGCTGCTTCATCCTCGGCGACGCGGCCCATCTGCACAGCCCCGTGGGCGGCCAGGGCATGAACACGGGCATGGGCGACGCCGTCAACCTGGCCTGGAAACTGGCGCAAAAGCTGCGGGGCCAAAGCAACGATGCCCTGCTCGACACCTATGAAAGCGAGCGCATCGTGTTTGCCCGCAAGCTCGTCGCCACCACCGACCGCGCCTTCCTGGCCATCGTCGCGCAGGGCATGGCCGGGCAATTCCTGCGCCGATGGCTGGTGCCGCACGCGCTGCCCTTCCTGTCCGGCTTCGCGCGGGCGCGCCGCTTGCTGTTCAAGACCGTGTCGCAAATCGAGATCAGCTATGAAGACAGCGCTTTGTCCGCCGGTCATGCGGAATACCTGCGCGGCGGCGACCGCCTGCCGTGGTTCTCGGACGGCACACAAGACAATTTTATCGCCCTGCGCAGCATGGATTGGCAATTGCACATCTACGGCAAGGCGGCACCGGAACTGCTGGACGAGGCGCGCGTGCTGAAACTGCCCGTGCATTGCTATACCTATAACGTGGCCGCCAAGCTGGCCGGCCTGGGCCGCGACGCGGCCTACCTCGTGCGCCCCGACGGCCACATCGCGCTGGCCCTGCACCTGCAGGAAAGCGGCGCCCTGCGCGCCCTGGCCTTGCGGCTGGGGCTGCATTTCGGTCCGCAAGAGATGGGCAAGACGGCGCCCCGCCCTGTGTAAGAAACAACGCCGCAGGTTTGTGCTGCATCAAGGCGGATGGATTTAATCTCCTTGCTTTGTTTGCTTTGTTTGACTTGATATCCTATGCTGAGACTTGCATTTCAAGGATACGGCCATGTCGAACACACATCGCAACCACTCAACAACTGACCAGCCCACCTGCGAGGCCGAAGATGCTGAATCGGCATCCCCGCTGGCTGAGCAGCTGGCCGCCACACTGACCGCCAGCGCCACTGGCTTGCGCTTCAACATTGCGCAAGACACCTTCCAGGAAGCCTATGCATCGCTGCTCGACGCCGTGCCGCGCGATGATCGCCCCGCACTGCTGGCGCAAATGCGGCGCGACCTCGATATCGTGGCCGAGCGCGAACTGAGCCTGGCAAGCGGCAGCGACACGCAGGCGGGCCACGTCAGCACCCGGCAATTCATGCGCGGCCTGGAAGAACAGGAACGGCAGCAGCGTGAAAAAGACGTGGCCTCGCACAGCTTGCTGTCCGGCCCCGAATTGCGTGCCCGGCTGGCAGTCACGCCGCAGGCACTCAGTGCTGCATTGAAAGCCAGGCGCCTGTTCGCCTTGCGCGGCGCCTCCGGCGAATATGTTTATCCGGCATTTTTCGCCGATCCCCGCCACGACCGCCACACCCTGGAAAAAGTCAGCAAGATTCTTGGCGACTTGCCCGGCGCCGCCAAATGGGATTTTTTTACCGTGCCGCGCCTGTCGCTGGGCGGCAAGTCGCCGCTGCAAGCCTTGGCCAAAGGCAAACTCGATGCCGTGATGGCGGCCGCGCGCGCCTGCGCCGACGAATAGCGGCGCCACGGTGGCAACCTTGCGCCTGCCCCGCCTGCCGCAACTGCCCGCAAGCTTGCAGACGGTACGCTGCGATCCCGCCGCCTTGTACCGGGTTTCCGGCCACGCCACGGGCGAACCCTATTTTGGCAGGGCGAATACCCACCGCTTCGACGCTCCGCACCCGCAAATGGCGGCCCGCTTCGGCACCTGCTATCTGGGCGCGTCGCTGGCCGTTGCGCTGGCTGAAACCTTGCTGCACGACCGCAAGCCCATCCGCAACCACTTCATCGTCGGCCTGGCCGTGATACAGGCGCGCTTTGTCATACGGTTCACGGGAGAAACACTGGTCCTGGCCGACCTGACGGGTGCGGCCCTCAGGAAGCTGGGCGGCCACGCTGGACTCAGCGGCACATCGTCGTATCAGACGACCCAAGCCTGGTCGGCCGCCATCCATGCGCATCCGGATGAGGTCGATGGCATGCTCTACATGTCGCGCCACAAGAATGATGAAACGGCAACGGTGCTGTTCCACCGCGCCGCGCCCAAGCTGGCGATGTCATCGGCCACGCCCCTCTCGGTCCATCCGGACTTCGGCCAGGTGGCCACGCAACTGGGTATCCGCAGCGCCTGGCCTTCAACCTGCCCGTAACATGCAACCGTGTTGCACTGCCGCATCGACTGCGCATCGACTGTATAATGGCGGCTACCATCGCATTTTTCTCTGGCGCAAGCGCCGCGATCAAGCGAACCGCACTCATTCCCCTTAGCCCTACCCATGACGATCATTACACTCTACGGTATCCCCAACTGCGATACCGTCAAAAAGGCCCGCACCTGGCTGGCCGCGCAGCAACTCGATTTCACCTTCCACGACTTCAAGAAGCAGGGCCTGGAACGCGCCACCGTCGAGGCGTGGCTGCAGCAATTGCCGTGGGATGTGCTGGTCAACAAGAAAGGCACGACCTGGCGCGCCCTGTCCGACGAGCGCAAGGCGTCGATCACCGACGACGCCAGCGCCCTGGACCTGATGCTGGAAAACCCGTCCATCATCAAGCGCCCCGTGCTGGACAAGGATGGAAAGTATAGCGTGGCGTTTTCCGATGCGCAGTACAAGAGCATTTTTTCAGTTTAAACCCGACACCTGCAAGGCTGGGGCCGTACGGGGACGCCGAGTCCCAAGGGTACGCCCCCGCTCCACACCATGACCACCTCCAAAACCCTCGCCCTGACCGAAAAACTGATCGCCCTGTCCTCGGTCACGCCCGATGACAAGGGCTGCCAGCAGCACCTGATCGATATCCTCACGCCGCTGGGCTTCGTCTGCGAAACGATACAGTCGAACGACGTCACCAACCTGTGGGCACGCCGTGGCACCACCTCGCCCGTGTTCGTCTTTGCCGGCCATACGGACGTCGTGCCCACCGGCCCCGTCGAGCAATGGCGCTCGGAACCGTTCATTCCCACGCACCGCGACGGCAAGCTGTACGGCCGTGGCGCGGCCGACATGAAAACGTCCATTGCTGCCATGGTAGTTGCCTGCGAGGAATTTATTGCCGCCACGCCCGAACACACGGGTTCCATCGCCTTCCTGATCACCAGCGACGAGGAAGGCCCGGCCACGGACGGCACCGTCATCGTCTGCGACAAATTGAAGGCGCGCGGCGAGCAGATCGACTATTGCCTCGTGGGCGAGCCGACCTCGAGCGCCCAACTGGGCGACATGATCAAGAACGGCCGCCGCGGTTCGCTGTCGGGCCGCTTGACGATCAAGGGCGTGCAGGGCCATATCGCCTATCCGCACCTGGCGAAAAACCCGATCCACGAAGCGGCGCAGGCGCTGGCCGACCTGGTCGAGGAAAAATGGGACGCCGGTAACGAATATTACCTGCCGACGTCGTGGCAAATGTCCAACATCAACGCGGGCACGGGCGCCAACAACGTGATCCCCGGCGACATGGTGATCGACTTTAACTTCCGCTTTTCCACGGCCAGCACGGCCGAGGGCTTGCAGGAGCGGGTGCACGCCATCCTCGACAAGCATGACTTGCAGTACGATTTGCAGTGGACCCTGAGCGGCCTGCCCTTCCTCACGCCGCGCGGCACGCTCTCCGATGCGCTGTCGTCCGCCATCCTGGAAGAAACGGGCCTGACGACGGAGCTGTCGACCACGGGCGGCACCTCGGATGGCCGGTTTATCGCGCAAATCTGCCCCCAAGTGATAGAATTCGGGCCGCCCAATGCCAGTATTCACAAGATCGACGAGCATATCGAACTGCGCCACATCGATCCCCTGAAGAATATTTACCGGCGCACGCTGGAGCATTTGCTGCCCGTCTGAACCAGAATACCGAGGCCCGTCACGGCGGGCCAGAACACCGTCTTTTCGAGAATGCCATGACCCCGAACCCGTTTTCCACGCCACGCGACCTGCTGCGCTACGCCGTTACCCGTTTCAATACCGCCAAGCTGTTTTTCGGCCACGGCAGCGCCGAAGCGTTCGACGAAGCCGCCTATCTGATCCTGCACACGTTGAAGTTGCCGCTCGACAAGCTCGAACCGTTTCTCGACGCCAAATTGCTGCCGTCGGAAGTGGCCAGCGTGATGAGCGTCATCGACCGCCGCAGCATCGACCGCGTGCCCGCCGCCTACATCACCAAGGAAGGCTGGCTGGGCACGTATAACTTCTACGTGGACGAGCGCGTGATCGTGCCCCGCTCCTTCATCGCCGAGCTGATCCCTGAATACTTCTCGCCATGGGTGGCGGAACCGGATGCCGTGGAAAACATCCTGGAACTGTGCACCGGCTCGGGCTGCCTGTCGATCATGATGGCCGACGCCTTCCCGAACGCCGCCGTCGATGCCGTGGACATTTCCGCCGATGCGCTGGCCGTGGCCAAGCGCAACGTCGACACGTACAAACTGCAGGACAGAGTCAACCTGATCGAATCGGACCTGTACACCAACGTGCCGGCCAAGAAATATGATTTGATCATCAGCAACCCGCCGTACGTAAATTCCGCGTCGATGGGCGCCCTGCCCCAGGAATACCTGGCCGAACCGCAGATCGCCCTCGACGGCGGCAGCGACGGCATGGACCTGGTGCGCAAGATCATCGCCGGCGCGGCCGAGCGCCTGACGGACGACGGCATCCTGATGATTGAAATCGGCAACGAACGCGAATACGCGGAAGCGGCTTTCGGCGAACTGGGCCTGACCTGGCTGACGACGAGCGCCGGCGACGACATGGTGTTCCTGCTGACGGCCGAGCAGCTCAAGCTGGCATAAACGCTGGCGCAAGCGCCGCAGTGCCTTAATTTACAACACAAAGAAAAAAATGATACGTTTCCTACAAGTAAGCCTGATGCGCGGCATCAAACCGTTGCTCGAACAAGTCGATGTCACCCTCAATCCGGGCGACAAGATCGGCCTGATCGGCGCCAATGGCGCGGGCAAATCGAGCCTGTTCGCCATGATGCGCGGCGAACTGCACCCTGACCAGGGCGAGATCGATTTCCCGGCCAAATGGCGCGTGGCTTACGTGGCGCAGGAAACGCCGCCGCTGGACCGTGCCGCGCTCGACTACGCGATCGACGGCGACGTGACCCTGCGCAAGCTGGAAGCGGAACTGGCGCGCCTGGAGTCCGAACCGGCCACGTCGGAAAACGGCATCGCCATCGGCGAGATCTACAGCGCGCTGGCCGATGCCGACGCATATACCGTGCAGTCGCGCGGCGAGCAATTGCTGCTGGGCCTGGGATTTACCCTGGACCAGATGCAGCAGCCTGTCGCCAGCTTCTCCGGAGGCTGGCGCATGCGTCTGAACCTGGCGCAAGCGCTGATGTGCCCATCCGACCTGCTGCTGCTCGATGAACCGACCAACCACCTGGACCTGGACGCCATCATCTGGCTGGAAGACTGGCTGAAACGCTACGCCGGCACCTTGCTGATCATTTCCCATGACCGCGACTTCCTCGACGAAGTGGTCAACGTCGTCGTGCATATCGACGAGCGCAAGCTGAAGCGTTATTCGGGCAACTATTCGAGCTTCGAGCGCCAGCGCGCAGCGCAGATGATCCTGGCCGCCGGCGCGCTGGAAAAGCAGCAGCGCAAGCGCGCCCATCTGGAATCGTTCGTGAACCGCTTCAAGGCGCAAGCCTCGAAGGCCCGCCAGGCGCAAAGCCGCATGAAGGCGCTGGCGAAGATGGAGGAACTGGCGCCGCTGCGCGCCGCCGCCGAATTCTCGTTCGAATTCCGCGAGCCTTTGAGCGCCCCGAATCCGCTGCTGGTGATGGAAGACGTCGACGCGGGCTACAAGATCGAGAACGAAGCGACGGGCGAGATCACGCATAAAACCATCGTCAACGGCATCAAGTTTTCGCTGCAGATCGGCCAGCGCATCGGCCTCCTGGGCCAGAATGGCGCCGGCAAATCCACCCTGATCAAGACCATCGCGGGCGAACTGATGCCTTTGACGGGCGACGCCACCCTGGGCAAGGGCCTCAACATCGGCTACTTCGCCCAGCACCAGGTGGAAATGCTGCGCCACGACGAATCGCCGCTGTGGCATCTGTCGAAGATCGCGCCGACCACGCGCGAGCAGGAATTGCGCAACTTCCTGGGCGGCTTCAACTTCCCCGGCAACATGGTGACCAGCTCGATCGCGCCGTTCTCGGGCGGCGAAAAAGCCCGCCTGGCGCTGGCCCTGATCGTCTGGCAGCGTCCGAATTTGCTGCTGCTCGATGAACCGACCAACCACTTGGACCTGGAAACGCGCGAAGCGCTGACGGAAGCGCTGGCGCAGTTCGAAGGCACCCTGGTCGTCGTTTCCCATGATCGCCATTTGCTGCGCGCCACCACGGACGAATTCATCATCGTCGCCGACGGCAAGCTGCAGCCGTTCGACGGCGACCTGGACGACTACAAGGACTGGCTGTTCAAGACCAAGCTGGGCAAGGGTACCGATGTGCTGCCGGCCGCCGGCAAGGCCAACAAGACCGACTTCCCGGTAACGTCGTCCGTACCCGCGCCGGCCGCCGCCCCTGCCGCGCCAGTGCGCGACAAGCGCAAGGAAGCGGAAGAACGCCAGAAAACGGCCGCCCTGCGCAAGCCGATCGAAAACAAGATCAAGCGCCAGGAAGAGCAGATCGCCAAGCGCAACGCGCAAAAGGCGGAAACGGACGCCAAGCTGGGCGAGCCGACCATCTACGACGCGGCCAACAAGGCCAAGCTCAAGCAATTGCTGGCCGACCAGACCTTCTTCACCAAGGACCTGGCGCAGCTGGAAGCGGAATGGCTCGATCTGCAGGATCAGCTCGAAAAGCTCGGTTAATTAACTGACGACAAAAGACGACCTCCGGGTCGTCTTTTTTTTAGGCGACCTGCATGGGACCGGGGCTGCGGATCGCCATCAGGCGGTCGATGTCGACGAGGATCAGGCGGCGTCCCGCCACCGTGCCCAGGCCCAGCAGGTAATCGGCTTCCGCCTCGCCCAGGCCGGGCACGGCGGCGATGTCGGCCGGCGCCAGGCTGACGATATCGGTGACGCCATCGACCACCATGCCCATTACGCCATTGCTCAGCTGCAAGATGATCACGTCGGTGGACGGGTCGGGCGCGCCGTCGGTGCTGCCGAACGCGGCGCGCATGTCGACGATGGGGATGATCACGCCGCGCGAGACGGCCACGCTGTGCAGTACTTCCCCTTCCGAGGAAAAACGGTCGAGTTCCTTGAGCGGGCGCAATTCCCGCACGCAGCGGTAATCGAGGCCGTATTCCAGGCCGCCCAGCCGGAAGCTCAGGTACTGCGTCAGGGATGGCGCGGTGCCGCGTTGCGCCGTTGCTGCGGCGCCAGGCGTGGTCGTGGGCTGCATGATGATCCTTTCATCCGGTAAGCGCTGCCAGGATGCGCAGTGGCGCAAACTTGGCCCCATGCTAACGGGCATCGCCGCAGCCGGCGTTGAGAAACATCAACTTTCCCGGACGACAGCACCCGCGGCGGCCACGGCTTTGCGCCGGCGCAGTCCCGCGCGTCTTGACTTACAATACGAGCATCGTTTTTCCACAGGCAGGCCATGCAACACCTCGTCAATCCCGCAGAAGTTGAATTTTCCGCCATCCGCGCCCAAGGGCCGGGCGGGCAGAATGTCAACAAGGTGTCCAGCGCCATCCATTTGCGCTTCCCCATCGCCGCCTCGTCGCTGCCGGAAGCGTACAAGGAGCGGCTGCTGGCCCTGCGCGACAGCCGCATCAGCAAGGATGGCGTACTGGTGCTCAAGGCGCAGCAGTCACGCAGCCAGGAACAGAACAAGGAAGAAGCCTTGCGGCGGCTGCAGGAAATCATCGACAGCGTGACCTTCCTGCCCGCCGTGCGCCGCGCCACCAAGCCCACGCGCAGCTCGCAGCGGCGACGCCTCGACAGCAAGAGCACGCACAGCGTGCTCAAGCAATCACGCGGCAAGGTCACGGATTAAACGCTAGGGCGGCGGCGCATACGTCCAGTCCAGGCTGCCCATGCTGTCGGCAAACACCAGTTGCGTGGCCGGCGCGGCGCTGCGCAGCAGGGCCTTGATTTCCTTCGGCGGCCGCTCGTAGGCCTTGCCGGGCCCGGGCGGCGCGACCATGGCGCGCACCGTCGTTTCGCCGTCGACCAGGCCGAGGGTGCAGCGCGACTGGCCGGCCGTGGCTTGCCGCTCCTGGCGCAGCTGTTCCACCAGCGTCAGCATCTGCGCATGCAGGATTTCCGACTGTTTCACCTCGAGGCGCAGGCGCGCCACTTCCTTCAGGACGGGGGCGATGCGCGCGGCCAGCTTGTCGTATTGCAGCTGCTGCGCCGGCTGCAATTGCAGCTCGCCACGCCGCAGCTGGCCCGCCAGGGCCAGGTAACTGCGCACCTCGGGCAACTGCGCGATGGCGTCGATTTCCTGCTGGCGCTTGAGCTGCATCTGCTGGTACTGCGCGGCCTTCGCCAGGCTTTCCCCGATTTTCTGCTCCAGTGCGCTCAGGTCGGGCACCAGCGGAAACACCAGCATCTCCACCTGCTTGCGCGGACCGGCGCTGCCGATACGGATGATGCGCGCCGCCACGGCGCAGCCTTCGGCCAGCTCGATGACGACCTCGTCGGCAATGATCTCGCAATTGCTGGCGCTGTCGATCACCACGCGCGTGGCGGCGATGACGCAGCTTTCCGCGCGCTGCAGGTGCACGGTGCCATTGAGCGCCTGCAGCACGGAGCCGGACGCGACGCCTTCGACGCGCACGTCGCCATGTTCGTTGAAGGCCGTGCCGCCCACCAGGTTGCGCTGTAGCAAGATCAAGCCGCCATGCGAATGCAAATGGCCATATACGTCGCCATGGATGGTGATATCGCTGCCATCGAGCTGCCGCTGCTCCTGCACGTCGCCATACTCCTCGTAGGCGGCGCGCAGCTTCAGATTGCCCGTGGTGCGGCTGCTGACGCCTTCGCGGCTGACGATGCGGTTTTCGATGGAGATCTTGCCATGCGCATCGACATTCACGTAGCCCGCCTGCGTGGCGACGACGAAGTCGCCATCGCTGAAATGCTCGACGGCCGTGCCGGCGCCTGCCACCGCCGCCAGGTCCAGCTCCAGCGGCGCGGGCGGCGGCAGCGCATTGCCGGCCAGGTCATAGCCGGGCACCCCTGGGGCGCCCGGCACCAGGCGCAGCAGGCGCGCATGTTTTTTCACCTGTGGAAAGCGGTTCTTGAAGCTGAGCAAGTCGAGCCGGCCATCGGGACGTTCGCGTGGCGCGTCGTTGCGGTAGATACCCTGCGACACTTCGACGAGCCGGGCGTCTCGCCCCGGCTGCGGCGCCAGCGCCCGCGCCACCGTGATGCGCCCGGCCTTGCCGCAGTCGAGCATGGCGCGCACGGTCACAGCATCGATGCCATATTGCACGCCCTTGCCCCACAGGTCGGCCACCAGCTCGTCAAATTCGCGGCGCGCGGGCGGCGCGCCATCCTCCTGCGCAGGCATGGCTTCAAAGTAAAACTCGGCGCTGTCGCCACAGAGCTTGACCTGCTTGTAGAGCAGGCGGCGCAGCGGCGGGAACGGCGCCACGCGGGCGGCGATGCGCAGCAAGGCTTCGCCCTTGGGCGCGGCGCGGGGCGTCGGGGCATGAAACAGGGTCAGCAGGAACAGGGGGTAATCGAGGCCGGCCAGCAGCTGGCCCGACTGGAACAGCTGCCCGACGGCGGCGCGCAGCTGCGCGGGTGCCAGCGACAGGTCGAGGAACACGCCCCCGTCGCGCTGGACGAGGCCGTGCGGCAAACCGGCCGCAGGGGCCATATCAGGAACCGGTGCATCGTCGTCGCTCACCCCTGGCCTCCCTTACATAGAATTTACTTCAATGCACTGGAACAATATCACGGGGCGTGGCGGCGTGCCTGACTCGGCAAAAAATGTGCTTGCAGATGCAAACAGGGCCATGTCTTGCGAGATGGCCCTGTTGAGGGGGGGCGGGGCCTAGCGGCGCGGCGGGTTCGAGTAAATGTCTTGCCCCACTTCATTGATCTGGCGGCGCAGGTCGCGCCGTTCGTCGGGCGTCATGCGGCCCGTGCGGCGCGAGGCGTCGGCACCTTCGCTGGCGCGGCGCTGCTCTTCGGCGCGCGTGTCGAAGCTGCGTGCGTCACGTTGTTCGCGCAGTCGCGTATCATTGCTGTTGCTGCGCTGTACCTGCTCATAGCGCTGCGCCTGCATTTGCTGCTGCTCGTCGCGGCGCGGCGGCGGCTGGTTTTGCGCATGCGCCAGGCTGGCGGCAAACATGGTACAGACGACGACCGTGGACAGCACCAGCGTGGCGAAGAAGGCGCGCGGGAAGACCCGTGCGCTGGGAGCGGCGTGAATTTTTTGGGTAATGATATTCATTGAGTTCCTCTTCCGCAATGCCGTATAAACTAAAGCTGATTTCCACTGTGGCCCCAGTGTATGATGCTTTACACGGTGCAGTAAGAGTAATTGGGTAAAGTTTGTAACAGTTTGTAATGGGTCGCCGCAGCCCCTTGTGGGCGCCGCGCGAGGCGTTACTATAGCAACTAATATAAGATAACACGACACCCTAAATGACCACAACCTCCACATCCGGCAGCAATACAACACCGCAATCGATCCACGGCCACCAGGCAAAGATCATGGTCGTCGATGACGATGTGCGCCTGCGCGACCTGCTGCGCCGCTACCTGACCGAACAGGGATTCAATGTCTTTACGGCCGAGAGCGCCACCGCCATGAACAAGCTGTGGCTGCGCGAGCGCTACGACCTGCTGGTGCTCGATTTGATGCTGCCGGGCGAAGACGGCCTGTCCATCTGCCGCCGCCTGCGCGGCGCGGGCGACCAGACGCCGATCATCATGCTGACAGCCAAGGGCGAGGACGTCGATCGCATCGTGGGCCTGGAAATGGGCGCCGACGACTACCTGCCGAAGCCGTTCAACCCGCGCGAACTGGTGGCCCGCATCGGCGCCGTGCTGCGCCGCAAGGGTCCCGATGAAATCCCCGGTGCGCCGTCGGAAACGCCGCAAACCTTCGAATTCGGCGACTTCGTGCTCGACCTGGGCACGCGTACCCTGAAAAAGAATGGCGAAACGGTGCCGCTGACAACAGGCGAGTTTTCCGTGCTGAAAGTGTTTGCCCGCCATGCGCGCCAGCCCCTGTCGCGCGAAAAACTGATGGAACTGGCGCGCGGCCGCGAATACGAAGTGTTCGACCGCAGCCTGGACGTGCAGATTTCGCGCCTGCGCAAGCTCATCGAACCCGATCCGTCGAGCCCGCTGTTCATCCAGACCGTGTGGGGCCTGGGCTACGTCTTCATCCCGGACGGACAGCCGCGCTGATCGCTGGCGAGGCATGATGAAGCTTGTTCCCGATATCAGCCTGGCGCGGCTGAAAAGCGGCTTGTTCTGGCGCACCTTTTTGCTGCTCGGCACCTTGACCACGGTCAGCATGATCACCTGGATCGGCATGATTTCCGTCATCCAGCGCGAGCCGCAGGCGCAGCAGATTTCCGCCCAGATCATTTCCGTCGTCACCATCACGCATGCGGCACTGACGCACTCGGCCCCCGAGCTGCGGCGCGAGCTGCTGTTCGACCTCGTCAGCAATGAAGGCATCCGCATCTTCTCGCTGGAAGAGGACGACCGCATCGAGCCGCCGCCCGACAATTACCTGATGCCCGACATCGAGGCGCTGGTGAAGGCCAAGCTGGGCAAGGACACGCGCTTTTCCGCGCGCGTCAACGGCGTGGCCGGCTTCTGGGTCAGCTTCAAGATCGACGACGACGAGTACTGGCTGATGCTGGACCGCGAACGCCTGCGCGGCCTGACGGGCTTCCAGTGGCTGGGCTGGGCCAGCCTGGTATCGCTGCTGTCGCTGCTGGGCGCGGCCATCATTTCCAGCCTGATCAATCTGCCGCTGTCGCGCCTGACGGCCGCCGCGCGCGACATTGCCAAGGGCAAGCAGCCGGCGCCGCTGCCGGAAAAAGGCCCGATCGAAATCATCGAGGCGAACCGCAGCTTCAACCAGATGGTTGATGATCTAAAACAAGTGGAATCGGACCGCGCCGTCATTTTGGCGGGCATTTCGCACGACTTGCGCACGCCGCTGGCGCGCATGCAGCTGGAAGTGGAGATGGCCAACCTGTCGGACGAGGCGCGCGAGGGCATCCAGTCCGATATCGGGCAGATGGACGCCATCATCGGCCAGTTCCTCGACTACGCCAAGCCGACGGAAGCGTCGAGCTTCACGGAGGTGGACCTGAGCGGCCTGCTGGCCGACATGGTGCGCGAAGCCATGCGCCTGCCCGACGTGAAGATCAATGCCGAGATCGCCGAAGGGGCGCACGCGATGGGCAACCCCACCGACCTGCGCCGCGTACTGAACAACCTGATCGAGAATGCGCGCCGCTACGGCAAGACGCCGGGCAGCGACGTGACGGAAATCGACATCGCCTGCCACGTGCGCACCAGCCACGGGACGAAAAAGGTGATCATCGAGGTGCAGGACCATGGCACGGGCGTGCCGGCGGAAAAGATCGAGCAGCTGATGAAGCCGTTCACCCGCCTCGACACGGCGCGCGGACAGGCCAACGGCGCCGGCCTGGGCCTGGCCATCGTCGACCGGGTGCTGCTGCGCCACGGCGCCGAACTGCAGGTGCGCAACCGCGAAGGCGGCGGCCTGGCGTTCCAGATCAGCTTGCCGGCGGCATAATTGATGCAGGTTGGATCAGCACGGCATCGCCGTGCGAATCCAACGCCGATGCCGCCCGGCAGCCATCAGGCTGGCGCCTGCTCCGGCGCCAGCAATTTATTCATCAGCAATTCCGTTGCCCCGTAGCCGTACAGGGAGTCGCTTTCCATGCCGGGCGTATCGAAGGGGATCGATTCCTCGCGGTTCAGCTTGGCAGGGTCGGCGTCCGCATAGCTGGCGCGCCAGGCGCGCTGCAAGGATTCATTGCGGCGGATAAAGGCCGGCATGGGCCAGTCGTCGCGCTCCCAGTGGCGGCTGTCGCCCAGCAGGGGCCAGCGCTCGTTGAGCAGGGCCATGTCGCCCGTGCGCAGGCGGCGCACGGCCTGTTCCGGCCGCAAGCCTTCCACCTCTTCCAGCGTGGGCAGGCTGTCGCGCTTGGGCCCGAACATATACGCCAGCATGATGCGCCCGGCAGGCGCCCTGCGCGCCACCACGCCGACGGCATAGCCGCCGCCCGGCAGGGGCACGGCAAACCAGCTGCCTTCTCGGTATGGTAATGATCTCATCGTTGCAAACTCCCCCAAAATCGTGTTCGGGGCACAGTCTACGCGAAACGATGCGCATGTGGCGCATGGTACGTCACAGCAACAAACCAATAGTTACAATATTTTCTCGTCATAGTGATACTGGGCAACTATCGGCCCCGCCTTGAACAGTGCTTCCTTCATTTCCTTGTCCAGGCGCGCATCGCGGCGGCGCATCCATTCGAGCAGCATGGCGACTTCCTTGCGGCTCGTGTCGCCCGCATGGGCCAGTACGCGGCGCAGTTCCGGGTCCGTGCACGCCTCGAAACGCTGGCTGTTCAGGTCCAGCGCCTGCAGCGCGGCGATGGCGGCGCCGATGGCGCGGTGCATGTCGAGCGCGGTGGCGGGCAAGCCGGCTTCTTCCAGTGGGACGGTGGTCATGCGCATTCCTTTTCGCGTGGTGGTGACATCGGCTGCATTCTCCACCGCCCGGACGAAAAGCTCAAGCGTCCACGACACGATTCCACCCGTTCGGCCATAATCATGGCTCGGCAACAGCCTCAACCTCGGCAGCGGGAGCACCATGTTCAATTTCGATTTCTACAATCCGACGCAAATCCTCTTCGGCCAGGGCCAGATCGCCGCCATCACGGCGCTGATCCCGCCGCAGGCCCGAGTGCTCATGACCTACGGCGGCGGCAGCATCAGGCAGAACGGCGTCTACGATGAAGTCAAGGCGGCGCTGGCCGGCCACACGGTGCTCGAATTTGCCGGCATCGAACCCAATCCCAGCTATGAAACCCTGATGCAGGCCGTGGCCATGGTGAAAAGCGAGCGCATCGACTTCCTGCTGGCCGTCGGCGGCGGCTCCGTGGTCGATGGCACCAAGTTCATCGCCGCCGCCGCCCTGCATGAGGGCGAGGCCTGGGACATCCTGGCGAAAGGCGGCAAGATCGTCGAAGCCGCCCTGCCCTTCGGCACGGTGCTGACCTTGCCGGCCACGGGCTCGGAAATGAATGGCTCGGCCGTGATCACGCGCAAGGCCACGCAGGAAAAGCGCTCGTTCATGAGCCGCAAGGTGTATCCGAAATTTTCCGTGCTGGACCCGTCGAAGACGTTCACCTTGCCGCTGCGCCAGGTGGGCAATGGCGTCGTCGATGCGTTTGCGCATGTGATGGAACAGTACCTGACCTACCCCGTGAACGCCTCCGTGCAGGACCGCTTCGCCGAAGGCATTTTATTGACCCTGATCGAGGAAGGCCCGAAAGCCCTGTCGCACCCGGACGACTACGACGTGCGCGCCAACGTGATGTGGAGCGCCACCCTGGCCTTGAACGGCCTGATCGGCGTGGGCGTGCCGCAGGACTGGTCCACGCACGCCATCGGCCACGAATTGACGGCCCTGTACGAGCTTGACCATGCGCAGACCCTGGCCATCATCCTGCCCAGCATGTTGCGCGTGCGCAAACAGGCCAAGCGCGCCAAGCTGCTGCAATATGCGGCCCGCGTGTGGGGCCTCGACGGTGGCGACGAGGACGGCCGCATCGAAGCGGCCATCGCGCGCACGGAATTCTTCTTCCGCCACATGGGCGTCAAGACGCGCCTGGCCGATTACGGCCTGAACCATGCGAGCGTGGACGCCGTCGTCGCTGCCCTGGAAGCGCACGGCATGACGGCGCTGGGCGAACAGCGCGAAGTGACGCCCGCCGTCAGCCGCAAGGTGCTGGAACTGAGTCTGTAGTTTCGACCTGCAGTGTTGTAAAACGGTCGGCCGGTGGGACAGCTGGCCGTGCTTCATGCTAAGCTGTCAACCGCTAGGGGTCCTGGAGCAGTCATCCGGGTGAGAGATACCCTTCGTACCTGATCTGGATAATGCCAGCGAAGGAAAGCGCAAAGTACCTCCCTCCTTTGATAGCTCCTGCGTTGGCGCCAGCCGAACAAGCAGCCTGCCGTGCTCTTTCCCGAGACGGCTTGAACCACGAGCAATCTATGTCCACACCGAATTTATCTATTTCCGTTTTGACCCTGGCCATCCTGCACGCGTTTGCCGCGCCTGCCCTGGCCGCGAATGACAGCACCGAAGCCGCCGAGCCGCAGGCCCAGAATATGGCCGAAGTCGTCGTCACGGCCAGCAAGGCGCCGGCCGCCAAGCGCGCCTCCGTGGGCGGTTTTTCCGACGCGCCGCTGCTGCAGACGCCCGCTTCCGTCACCGTCATTTCGCAAAAAGACATGCAGGACTTGCAAATTCGCAATCTCAGCGATGCCGTCAAGCTCGACGCCAGCATCAACGATGCCTACAACGCCGTCGGCTATGCGGAACAATTCACCATCCGCGGCTTCAAGCTCGACAACAATTCCAGCTACCGCAAGGATGGCGTGGCCATTCCCGGCGACACGCAAATTCCGCTGGAAAACAAGGAGCGCATCGAAGTGCTGAAAGGCCTGGCCGGCTTGCAGGCGGGCGTGGCCGCGCCGGGCGGCGTGATCGACTTCATCGTCAAGCGCCCGACCGCCGCACCGCTGCGCACCGTCACCGTGGAAGCGCGCGAGCGGGGCACCCTGTACGGCGCCGTCGACCTGGGCGGCCGTCTGGAAGACACGCGCTTCGGCTACCGGGTCAACGTGGCGGCCGAGCGCCTGCGCTCCTACATCAAGGGCGCGGACGGCAACCGCAAGTTCATTTCCGGCGCCTTCGACTGGCAGATTTCGCCGCAAGCCCTGCTGCAGCTCGATGCCGACTACCAGGACAAGGCGCAGGCGACGGCGCCCGGCTTCCAGCTGCTGAACAATAAAACCTTGCCAACCGGTATCAGCGCCGACGCCATGCTCAACCTGCAGCCGTGGACGCGCCCCGTGGAAACCGTCACCAGCAATATCGGCCTGCGCTTCCAGTACGCCTTCAATGACGACTGGCACGCCACCCTGTCGGCCAACCAGCACTCGTTCAAGCGCGACGACTACACGGCCTTCCCGTATGGCTGCGCTGCTGAAAAAATGGATCCCGGCTTCTGCGGCAATGGCGACTACGACGTGTACGACTACCGCAGCCTGGGCGAGACGAAAAAACCGCTGAGCGCGCAAGCCATGATCCAGGGCAAGTTCGCCACCGGCTCCCTGCGCCATGAATTCACGGCCGGCGTCTCGACCTTCCGCCGCAAGGACCGCGCCGGCCTGTATGTGTACGACTGGGTGGGCGTGAGCAATATCTACCAGCCGCAGATCGTCGGCACGTCGCCCGGCGTCACGGGTCCCGTGCGCCTGGTGCGCAAGGATACGGAAAACTCCGTGTTCGTGCAGGACATCGTCAGCCTGGCGCCGAACTGGAAGCTGCATGGCGGTTTGCGCCATATCAATGTCGATGGCTACCAGTACGTGCTCAAGGCCGACACGGAAATCCGCGCCAGGCACGACTTCCTGCTGCCCAACGTGTCGCTCGTCTATACCCCGCTCGACAATGTGTCCGTGTATGCGGCCTATTCGCAGGGCATGGAACATGGCGGCACGGCCTACTATAAGGCGATGAATGCCAACGAAGAGCTGTCGCCGAGCCGCTCGAAGCAGATCGAACTGGGCGCCAAGATGGATGTGACGCCGGAGTTCATGGTGGCGGCCAGCCTGTTCCAGATCCGCAAGGGCCTGGAATTCAATCAGCCACTGGCTTCGGATCCAGAAGAGTATAACTTCGTGCGCAATGGCCAGGCCCAGCACCGCGGCCTGGAATTGTCGGCCCAGGGGAAAGCAACAGCCAACCTGAGCCTGGGCGCTTCCGTGACGGCCCTGAACAGCCAGCAGTCAGGCACGGGCAGTGCCGACCTCGACGGCAAGCGCGTGCCCAACGTGCCCGCCTTCAAGGCGGCCGTGCATGCGGACTATGCCGTGCAGCAAGTGGCGGGCCTGAGCGTCAATGGCAGCTGGGAATATGCGGGCAAGAAAGCGTTTGAGTACAACAACACGACCTTCGTGCCGTCCTACCACGTGTTCAACCTGGGCGCCGCTTACGCCACGCGCATCGCCGGCACGCGCGCCGTGCTGCGCGCCGCCGTCAACAACGTGGCCGACAAGTTCTACTGGCGCGACGTGACGCCGGAAGCGGGCGGCTACCTGTACCCGGGCGCCAGCCGCACCTTTAAAGTTTCCGCGCAGTTCGATTTTTAATTGAGGGAAATGGCAGGCGCAGCAGCAAGCGCCTGCTGCAGCAAGGGCGCCGCCTGTTCCAGGCGCGCGTCCAGGCTGTCGCGCAGCACGTGATAGGCGATGCCGCGCGCGTCGAGCTCGTCAAGCAGGTAGCGGTAGATCAGCTGGCGCACGGCTTCGGACTCGCGCTGCAGGCCATCGGCCACCCACGGGCTGTCGGGCGCCGTCACCAGCGTCAAGCCATAGTGATTGCCGGCGGCCAGCGCGGCCAGGCGGGCGTCCGCACCGGCAAAATAATGGCGGCTGTAGACGGCCGTCATCAAGGGCGTCGTGTCGCAAAACAGATAGTTGCGGGCTTGCGTGGCAGCGGCCGCTTCGCGCTCGACTTGCGTTCGCGCAATCCCAAACTGGTCGGCCGCTACGGGCACCCTGCCCTGCGTCTCGACGAATTCACGCAGGTATTCCGGCACCCAGACGGTGCCGTAGCGCTCGGCCAGGGCGGCCGCCAGGGTCGACTTGCCCGACGATTCCGCGCCCAGGATGGCCACGCGCACGCAGCGGGCCGTCACTTGAGGACCATCGCGTCAGGCGCGGCCGGCGCCGCTTTCTTCCAAGCCAGCAAGCCGATCGTGGCCATGACGACAAACACGGCATACAGGATGGCCGTCAGGGTCAGGTCCTTGTGCAGGTACAGCCACACGTACAGCACGTCGACGATGATCCAGACGATCCAGTTCTCCAGCTTCTTGCGCGATAACAAAAACTGCCCGACCAGGCTGCCTGCCGTCAGGAAACCGTCCGCATGGGGCACGTCCGTGTCGGTGGAGGTCAGCAGCCAGGCCAGCAGCACGAAGCCCGCCAGCCACGCCAGGGCGCTGCCCAGCCAGCCGCGCATGCCCAGCCGCGTCACGGGCAGGGTCGTGCCGCCGCTGGCCGGATGCAGCCACTGGTACCAGCCCCAGAACGAGACGCTGATGAACAGCAGCTGCAAGGCCATGTCGCCATACAGGCGCGACTCGAAAAACACGAAACCGTAGGCGGCCGAGGAAATGATGGCGAACAGCCACGCCCAGTGATTCTGGCGGATGTTCAGCGCAACGGTTGTCAGTGCCAGGACAAAGGAAATCAGTTCAAGCGGCGTGGTGGCAAAACCCAGCAGGAGAAGCGTATCGTTCATGGGAATCGTGATGAGGCTGGTGGTGCAGTATGCAATACCGGCCATGAATAAGCAAGATTGCCCTTGCCGTCCGCCGCCCTCCCCGCCTCAGGCGAAGCCTGCCCTGGCCGCGCGCGCCAGCGAATGGCGCACGATCAGCTTGTGAAACGGGCGGATCAGCATGATGTAGGCGCGCCCCACCCAGTTGTGGCAATGCACGACGCTGGAGACGGTGACGCTGCCATGCCGGCCCGCGTCGCGGTTGCGCAGCACGGACAGGCGGAAATCGAGGTGGCTGTCATCCTCGCCCAGGATGATCTCGTCGTCGCTGACGGCATAGATGCGGAAGATGCCGATGCGCTTGCCGGGCCGCGCTTCCATCTGTTTTGCCGTCCGGATGCCGAAACGCGCCACGATGGCGTCGCGCAGCACCATCAGCTTGCGCGCCCAGCCCGGCTGCTTGCCCAGCAGCTGGCGCGCCAGGATCTGCATGTCCATCTGGCGCGCCTGCGCCGTCGGCAAGTCGACGGCGTAGGCGTCGGCCAGGTTGCTGCCCGGATACAAGGGGGCGATGCTGGCGCCTGGCGGCAAGTCCACGGTGCGGACGGCAATGTTCATCTCATGCATGTGCTCTCCATGTTTTCAGTGATAACATGCCCATCATACACGACAATGTGAACAGCGATAACATCGAATGACAACAACGAGCACCTACCATCACGGCAACTTGCGCGACACCCTGGTCGCCACCGTCATCGCGCAACTGGCGCAGCAGCACGACGCCGCCCTGTCGCTGCGCGAACTGGCGCGCACGGTGGGCGTGTCGGTCGCCGCCGTGTACCGCCACTTCCCCAGCAAGGAAGCCCTGCTGGCCGAGGTGGCGGCGGCCGGCTTTGCCAGCCTGATCGCCAAATGGGAGACGCTGCTGCCGCCGCCGGGCAGCTTGCCGGCCGAACAGCGCTTTCAGCTGCTGGGCCAGCAATACATCGAATTCGCCCTGGCCGCGCCTGCCCACTACCGGCTGATGTTCGAGCACCAGGACGTGCGCCAGTTCCCCGCGCTGCAGGAAGCGGCGCAAGCGTGCTTTCAATATGTGCTGCAGACGGCGGGCGCGGCCGTGCGCGAAGCGGGCCTCGATCCCCGCTGGGACAAGGCCGCCGCCAGCGCCGGCTGGTCGCTGGGCCACGGCTACGTGATGCTGCTGCTCAGTGGCCGCCTGGCCATGGCGGACGGCGGCGACGCGCTGTCGCCGGCCATGGTGCCGCGCTTCTTCCAGTTGCCGGTGGAGGCGCTGCGCCAGGCTGCCTTGCCAGGCGGGACAAGCGCAATACCGTCAAATTGACTCGGCTACCGGCAGGCAGAAGTCAGGGCCTGGCAAGCCTTGATATAGCGCTCACGGCAGAAAGCCTTGGCGCACCTGGTCGAGCAGGCGCTCCTCTTCATCCGTATCGGCATCGATTTGCGTGACCACGGTCCAGAACGGCGCGCACGTCTTGATCTGCTCGAAAGCACGGCGCGTTTCCAGCCGCACCATGGTTTTCCTGAGGCTGTGCAGATAGCCTTCCTCGATGGCGCAGAGCAGCTCGTCATCGGCGGCGTCGATCAGCTCGCTTAAAGCACCTTCGATCCTTGCGTAGCCCTCCTCCCACAATTGCCCGATTTCCGGCACATCGGCTTCCATGCACTCGTTCGACCAGTCCGGAGGATAGTAATCGCGCGCCCTGTTACCGGGATCGGTGTCAAAACTCAGCGAAATGGACGGGAACGATACGGCATTGAAGGCAAAGGCTGAAAATGCCTGATCCTTGAAGGCGGACGCGCCCAGCAGCGCCAGCGAGGCGCTGGCCAGCCTGAACAAGGTTGCTTCGACGTCGTATGCAGTTTCAAAAGCGTGCCAATCCGGCGGCAAATCGGGAGTCTGGGGCATGGGAACCTGTCGAAAAAAAATAGCGGTGGATAGTGCGGGAAATTATACGTGGCACAGTCCATGCGGCAGGCCGTGGCGCGTGAACAGTGCGGGGCCATGCCGGGACCGCAAACCGGCGGGACGCTGCGCCTAGCCGGCGGCCAGGAAGTGCGGTTGTTGCAACAGCGCGGCGGCGCCTGGCTGCGGGGTGGCGGGCGGCGGACGGACACCCATGGCGGCGTCGAGCAGGCTCTTTCGTTGACCATCCCACGGCGGCAGATCGGCCGGTGGCAATGGCAGGATTTTATCGAGGTTGGGAAAGCGGCGATTGGGGTTGAAGCCGAGGGCATCTCCTAACACTCCATATCGTAAGGCTCGAGCCTTATCGATGTGCGGAGTAAACATATTGGATAAATCAAAGGGATGGTCAAATTCTATTTGCAATGCGTTAGCGCAATTTTCACAACCGAATTTGACACCCTCATGCAATACCTTTAGAGCGCGCGCTTTTGTTTCAGGGGTACTGTCCCCGTTTGCGGCCCCATCAGATGATCTTAAAACCACATACAAATAATGCAAATCAAATGCAGCTTGGCCATACCCTTGTGCAAGCGCGCACTCGAGCATTTTGGTTGCTACAGGGATGTTGCCCCACATATCAATACCTGGGTGATCCTCGCCAGCCGTTAATTTCTCGCCTAAAAAACCCAGCGCTTGCGGGTTACCCATCTGCGCCGCTTTTTGCCAAAAGGCATAAGCACGCGTGATGTCGCCGTTGACACCCGTGCCATTCGCATAATACGTTCCCATCCGGTCATACGCCGCCGGTATGCCCAGCCGCATCGCCTTTTCCACCAGTTGCACCGCTTCTTCCTCACCATATAAAGGATCGCGCCCTTCCACATACAGGCTGGCCAGATTGAGCATCGCCTTCCAGTGCAATCGCTCTGCCGCCTGACGCGTCAAATCGACGATTTTTTTGTAGTCGCGGTCTTCCACGGCAATTTCGGGATCTTCCAAGGCGCGCGCTTCGAGGAACCAGTCCTCGGCTTGCGCATCGATGGGCGGCACCTTGCTTGCCTCGATTTCGCAAATGAAGTCAGGAACATGCGGATTGAAGAGCGGCAGGCTCTGGTTACGTG
Organism: Janthinobacterium sp. TND4EL3; assembly: GCF_900156175.1. GTDB lineage: Bacteria > Pseudomonadota > Gammaproteobacteria > Burkholderiales > Burkholderiaceae_D > Janthinobacterium. Next base: position 52,912 of record NZ_FTMV01000021.1, on the reverse strand, counting down.
GCAAGACTTTGTCGTTAGGCATTTTGCAGGCAAGCAGGCAGCACAAGACAATAAGCGACGCAAGGCGTCCTCTCGCGGCAGCCATGCTGGATTGATTGCTATCCATTGCCTTATCCAAGATCAGGAAGGGACGCATCCATCAAATGCCACGTCACCTCGTAGTCAGGCAAATCGAGCAGCCAGTCGCGGCGCGGTCGCGGGAACGGTGCGCCCTGGTTCAGCCACGCCTGGCGCCAGTACTGGTTGACGATGGCCTGCAGCGGATGGTCAGCAGCCACCCACGGTTGCCAGACGCCGCTGACCGGACAGACCTGGTCGCAAGCGCAGCTCAACAAAGGCTCGGGCCGCGCTACCTCGCGCAGCAAACCCTGCACCGCGCGCGGTTCCACGGCGCCATGGTTGTGCCGTATCGTCAGGCACTGCTCCCACGTCACGGGGCCATAACGACTGTTTCCATCAGCATCCAGCGTGCTGAAATGGCGGAACGCTTCGCCTTTGTGAAATAGTCGGGCCGGTTCCGTCAAGCCCTGCCCAGCGGCAGGTTGCCAGTATGCGGAAAACGGCGCAGTCGGCGCGTCGCTGTGCAAGCCGGTGGGGTGCAGCGCATAGTTAGCGGCCAGGAAATATGGTTTTTGCAACAGCGAGGCGGCGCTTGGCTGCGGGGTGGCGGGCGGTGGGCGGACGCCCATGGCGGCGTCAAGCAGGCTCTTTCGTTGACCATCCCAGGGCGGCAGATCGGCCGGTGGCAATGGCAGGATTTTATCGAGGTTGGGAAAGCGGCGATTGGGGTTGAAGCCGAGGGCACGATTAAGTACCGCATAACGTTCACCGCGAGCTTTGTCCACATATGGCGCCAGCATATCGGCAAGATCAAAAGGAGAACCAAATTCAATTGCCAGTGCGCTCGCACATTCTGCGCAGCCAAACTTGACACCCTCATGCAATACATTTAAAGCACGCTGTTTGGTTGTAGGAGTTCGATCGCCAATCTCATCGCCATTCGCAGCTCTTGGTATTGCATACAAATAGTGCAGGTTAAACGCAGCAGGCCCGTATCCCTGAGAAAGCGCACATGCCATCATTTTTATCGCTACAGGAATATTGGCCCAATATCCTGGAATCGCACCATCTGTTCCCGCTCTTAATTTCTCTCCTAAAAATGCCATCGCCTGAGGATTTCCCATGACAGCAGCCTTTTGCCAGAATGCATAGGCGCGAGTGATGTCGCCGTCAACGCCGGTGCTATTCGCATAATAAGTCCCCATCCGGTCATAGGCCGCCGGTATGCCCAGCCGCATCGCCTTTTCCACCAGTTGTATCGCCTCTTCATTACCGTATAACGGATCGCGCCCTTCCACATACAGGCTGGCCAGATTGAGCATCGCCTTCCAGTGCAATCGCTCTGCCGCCTGACGCGTCAGAGCGACGATTTTTTTGTAATCGCGGTCTTCCACGGCAATTTCGGGATCTTCCATGGCGCGCGCTTCGAGGAACCAATCCTCCGCTTGCGCATCGATGGGCGGCACCTTGCTTGCCTCGATTTCGCAAATGAAGTCAGGAACATGCGGATTGAAGAGGGGCAGGCTTTGGTTGCGTGGCAAGACTTTGTCGTCTGGCATTTTGCAGGCAAGCAGGCAGCACAAGAAAATAAGTGACGCGAAGCGTCCTCTCATGGCAGCCATGCTGGAGTGATTGCGATCCATTGCCTTATCCAAGATCAGGAAGGGAGGCATCCATCAAATGCCACGTCACGTCGCTATCTGGCAAGTCCAGTTGCCAGTCGCGGCGCGGTCGCGGGAACGGCGCGCCCTGGGTCAGCCAAGTCTGGCGCCAGTACTGGTTGACGATGGCCTGCAGCGGATGGTCGGCCGCCACCCACGGTTGCCAGACGCCGCTGACCGGACAGGCCTGGTCGCAAGCGCAGCTCAACAAAGGCTCGGGCCGCGCCACCTCGCGCAGCAAACCGCGCGCCGCGCGCGGTTCCACTGCCCCATGGTTGTGCCGTATCGTCAGGCACTGTTCCCACGTCACGGGGCCGTAACGGCCCTTGCCAGCGGTATCGAGCACGCTGAAATGGCGGAATGCTTCGCCTTCACTGAACAGCCGGGCCGCTTCCGTCAAACCCTGCCCAGCGGCCGGTTGCCAGTATGCGGAAAACGGCGCAGTCGGCGCGTCGCTGTGCAAACCGGCGGGACGCAGCGCATAGTCGGCGGCCAGGAAATATGGTGTTTGCAACAGCGCGGCGGCGCCTGGCTGCGGGGTGGCGGGCGGCGGACGGACACCCATGGCGGCGTCGAGCAGGCTTTTTCGTTGACCATCCCAGGGCGGCAGATCGGCCGGTGGCAATGGCAGGATTTTATCGAGGTTGGGAAAGCGGCGATTGGGGTTGAAGCCGAGGGCATTACTAAGCATACGATATCGCTCTCCACGAGCCTTGTCCACATATGGCGCCAGCATATCGGCAAGATTAAAAGGTGAACCAAATTCAATTGCCAATGCATTTGCACAATCCTCACAACCAAACTTAACACCTTCATGCAATACCTTTAATGCACGATTTTTTGTTTCAGCGTTACGCGAGCCATTTATTTTCCCATTGGCAGCCCGTGGAGACACATACAAATAATGCAAATCAAATGCTGCGGGACCATATCCTTGCCCGAATGCACATTCCAGCATTTTTGTCGCGATGGGAATATTGGACCAATAGCCCGCCCCTTCACTGGCGGGTCCAACATTTAATTTATCCGCCAAAAATGCCATCGCCTGAGGATTTCCCATGACAGCAGCCTTTTGCCAGAATGCATAGGCGCGAGTGATGTCGCCGTCAACGCCAGTGCTATTCGCATAATAAGTCCCCATCCGGTCATAGGCCGCCGGTATGCCCAGCCGCATCGCCTTTTCCACCAGTTGTACCGCCTCTTCATTACCGTATAACGGATCGCGCCCTTCCACATACAAGCTGGCCAGATTGAGCATCGCCTTCCAGTGCAATCGCTCTGCCGCCTGACGCGTCAGATCAACGATTTTTTTGTAATCGCGGTCTTCCACGAAAATTTCAGGATCTTCCAAAACGCGTGCTTCGAGAAACCAGTCCTCCGCTTGCGCATCGATCGGAGGCACCTTGCTCGCCTCGGTTTCACAGATAAAATCCGCGGCATGGGGATTGAAAAGCAGCAGGCTTTGGTTGCGCGGCAGGACTTCTTTCGTGTCATTTGACATTTTGCAGGCGCCTAAAGTGAGAATCAGGAAAACTGCCAAGATAAAAACAGGCAGGGGAAGGGGGAAATTTTTATACTTTTTCATGCTCACCCCAAGCGTATCGTGGAGCTGCGTTTATCTTCCAATGGCAGCAAAAAACCGGTCATTTTTTTATCTGCAGAATTTTCAGAATACGAATTTTTTTCCTACGATTATCTTTCATTAATTTCACCCAGTTCCCGAACGCCAATACAATCGCCTCCTTCGTCCCGCCCCCTCCATCGACCAATCCCCCGCTATGCATGCGCCACACCCGCTTGCGCAAATCGCGGGCCACGCGGTGGTCGTCGGTGGCGATATTGATCTCGCTGTCGACGGCCATGCTGCGCTGGTTCAGGTTGGCGCTGCCCAGCGTCATGAACACGTCGTCGACCAGCATCAATTTGGAATGGATGTAGATTTCACGGTAGCGCCAGCGGTCCTTGTCAAACGCACTGACATTGAGCATGGCCACCGATACCTTCAGCCCGAATTCGCTTTCGAGTGTCATCACGCCGGGTTTGTTGATGCCGTTGGCATGCTGCACCACGTCGGGCAACTTGACTTCCACCTCGTTGGTGATGCCGAATCCGCCTCTGACATGCCGGGTTTTCGGCTGCTTGTTGTAGTCATCGATCATCTTGTTTTGACCCGTCATGCCAGCGTGCTGCCCCAGCGCCGCCAGCGTATCGTGGGTGCGCGGCACCATCTGCGCGCGCTCCGGCACGGGGATGACGATGAATACGTGCATGACCGGCATGTCTTCAAGACTCTTGCCCGCCTTGACACTGCCGGCCTTCCACGCGGCGACCACCTTCTTGCGCTCGGCCAGCAAGTGCCGGGCCCATTCTTCATACTGGAAATACTGGTTTTCCACGTACAGGTAGCCGGCCGCCAGGCTGGCCTGGGTCACGGCGCGAAAGTAGGTTTCCTTGATCGTCTTGTCCTGCTCCTCTGGCTGCGTCAGGACGATCTGCACGGTGGAGTCATCCGGCCCGGCCTTGCGCAACAGCTGGGCCGGCGGGTTTTTACATGACGAATACCAACTCACGCATTCCCCGGCGGCCTGATGCGTGCGGTCGTCGATCGCGCGGTCCCATGCCTTCACGAAATTGTTGTACAGCTCGATCAATGCCTTGCCACCGTCGATGCGGCAGGCATAATCCTGGTACGGTTTCAGCGTGGAGAACCCGCCGTCCGCGGCCATTCCCTGCAAACACTCGCGCCGCTCGTTGACACCGCCCTGTTCGCGGCGCGTGTCGTCGAGCAGATGGGCCGTCGTGTCCCAATAATCGGTCACCGAGTTCAGGCCCATCACATAGCCGACGGCCTTGGATCCCTTTTCGTGGGAGAAATCGATCAGGACCGGCTTCTGGTGATGCGTGCCCAGGTATTGCATGCCGGGCTTTTCAATTTCTCCCATCGTCAAGCCGTGCGGCTGGTTTATTTCGGTAGAGATACTCTTGCTGATCGCGGTGCTGTCGCCGTGCCGCAAGCGAATCTCCAGGCCCTCCAACAAGCCATGGAACGCGGCCGCATACCAGCTGTGGCAATATTCTTCACGCGCCAGCATTGGGATATCCTCGGGCCGGACCCTATCCCCCCTGTAACCGCCGCTGAATTCCGGTTTCCTGGCGACCGCATCGTGCAACATCGCCAGACTGGCTTTTGCGCTGATGTCATCGGCGCGCTGTCCACCGGTTTTCCATGGCGAGGTATCGTGCGAATAGCCCGGCATAGTGCGCGCTATCGGCGAACCGATCCGGTCATACCAGACCAGCAGGCGCACCCTGACGTGACGCCGTGCGGCGGCGATCAGCAAGTCGCCAAACGTTTCGCCACGCGGCCAGGTGGCGCTGTTGCCGCGCACCAGTTCCATGCCCGGGTCGAAACCCCAGCAGCACAGGTCGATGGACTTTTTAGCCTTGGCAATCTCGCTGGCGATGTCGGCGAACCCTTCCTGTCCGCAAATGAACAGTGTCAGCTTGTTGTTATGCGTAATCGGATGAGTGGCCTTGCCCTTCAGGTTGCGGTTTTCCAGCAGCCACTGGAGCGAACTCGTCGCAGTCCGTCCGACTTCGTCGATGTGGGTGGTTTCGATGCGGCCGCTCGATTCAGGCATGGCGCTCTCCAGTCAGTGTCGTGAATCATTGAACCCCGCGGCCATCGGCCGTGTCGTCGAATGCGCGCAAACCGCGGTTCGACAGCGTCTGTTCGCCGTCCGGCGCCGCGTTCGGGTCGAAGCGCGCGCTCGCTTGCAATGAAAACTCTTCGCCATTGCCCAGGACGACACGGTAGCGCGGCGTGCCGTCCTGGTGCGCGATCAGGATGCGGCCAAATTCGTCGGTCAGGCCTTGCTCGACTTCGGCTTCCCCGTTGTACAGCGTGTACGGCACATTGGCGTACTGGCCCCCATCCGCATGGCCCTGTATCGTATGCTGCAACTGCCCCGCTGCCGGCGCGATGGGCGGCTCCAGCTCCGGTTGCGGCCGGTTCTTGGGCGCCAGCGTTTCCAGGTTTCCATGGAACAGCGTCGGCGACGTGGTAAAAAACTGTACCTTGTCGCTAATTTCAAGCATGCAATCGGCGCCATGCAGGCGCACGCCCTTACGGCCGCGAATATGCACCCAGTCGGCCTGACTGATCAATTCCAGCACCTTGTGGGCGACGATATCGACCGTATCGGTTTGCGCCGCGATCTGCACCGGGCCGGCTGCCGCGATCAGTTTCATGCCCGCCTTGTGGACGAACAGGCGCAGCGCCGCGCCGATGCTGGCGAACAGGCCGCCGCCGGCCGCCAGCGACAGGTCGTGCCCGGTCGTCAACGCCGTGTGCTCGGCGCTGGCGATGTGCGTCGATTGCGCGGTCGTCGTTTCGATACCGGCCGGACTGGCCAGCACCAGATGCGGCTTCGATAGTTCGGGAAATGCGTGTTCGCCACTGCCGGCACCGCCCTTGATCCCGGCATGCTGGGCTATCAGCACATCGGCGGCGGCCCCCTGCTGGGCGGCGCTTTCTTGCGCACCGTAATGCTGCGCCAGGGCGGCAAGCGCCTTGTGCCGTTCAGCAGCCTCGGCCAACCGGCGCAAGGTTTCATCCATGCTCTTGATATGCGAGGCGGCGCCAGGGCGTGCCTCGGTGGTCAGCAACATGCCGCGGCCCGCGCGCGCCACGCCCCAGGCGTCCGACGCCAGTTCCCAGCCTTCGCCACGCGCATCCTTGCGGCCGCGGGCATCCTCGATGCGGCTGATGCAGCCGAGCGACAATTGGCTGTGCTGATGATCGCTTTTCAGTTGCGCCTGGATGCGCTGGTGCGTGTCGTCGAGTACCAGCTGGTTGCCGCGCACGCCGTAGCCGCCGCCAGGCATCAGCTCGGCGCTGCGCCAGCCGCCCAGCACGCATTGCCCCGGCAAATTCCACGGCGGCGCATGGTTGCCGTTGTACACCGCGCCGACGATGACGGGACGGTCGATATTGCCGTCGAGAAATTGGATCAGCACTTCCTGGCCGATGCGCGGCAGCGCGATCTGGCCAAACGCCTGGCCCGCCCATGGCGTCATGACCCGGATCCAGGGCGAACTGCCCGCGTCGAACTTGCCCAGACGGTCCCAGTGGAATTGCACCTTCACCCGGCCCAGCCCATCGGTATGGATGGTTTCGCCTGCCGGACCGGTGACGATCGCCGTCTGCACGCCGGGCAACGCGCAAGGCGTGCTGTTGAACTGCCGCCCCGGATACCAGCGGATGCTCTTGCGGATGCAGCGAAAACGGTTCTCATAATGCGACTTCGCGCCCGTGCCTGCCTGGTAATTGTTGCTGGCGAGATGATCGACCGACAGGATCAGGTATTCGCGCGAGCCGATGTCCGGGCGCGCCTCCTCACCTCTGACCGGCATGGATGGCGTGCCGCTGAAGTGTCCGCCCAGCGTGAAACTGCGCCCGGCCTGGGCGCAGCGGTGATTGCCGCCAGCGTCGAAGTATTGCGCCTGGCAGTGATGCTCCTCCAGGCGGCGTTGCGCCAGCGCTTCGCCGTCACCCATGCCGGCATAGCCATAGCCGGTGTCTTGATACAGTTCATGGGCAAACACATCGCCCTGCTCGTGCAGCGCGTAGCCGCTGGCGCGGCTGGCATACGGATGCTTGTAGTTGAAGCTGGCCAGCGTGAGCGAGCCTGAAGCGATCTTGCGTATTGCCTGCCAATCGCGTATGCCGTCGCGCTCCAGCGAGCCGGCGCCGCTGCGAAACGCCATCTCGTCGGCTGCGCTGGCATGGTCGTCGCCTGGATCGATGCTGTCGCTCAGCCAGGTGTTGTCGCCCAGACACAGCGTATGGCCGTCGGCGCGATGTTCATACCAGTAATGGATCCCCTGGTCTTCCCAGCGCCGGTGCAGATGGTTGTAATCGGTTTCATTATGCTGGTTGGCGCAGCTTAATATCGCTTTTTCCTCATGCAGCCGGTTTTGCCAGTCGCGCTGCAAATAATGATCGAAGGTCGTTTCGCTGATGTCGATGACCGTGCGTTCGTGGAACGAGACGTTGTCCATGCGCAGCCTGGAAAACGCCAGCCAGGGTTGCAGCACCATCTGGTAGAACGCGAAACCGCCATCGCTGCGCAACAGGCGAAATTCGCCGACATAACCATTGAAATAGCGCAAGCTGCCGTCATCGCGCACCAGCGAAATCGTGACCATGCGCCCCATCATCGCCGTCAGGGGGACGTGGAGATTGTCCGACAGCACTTCGACGTCGAAGCGGAAGTCGCGTGACATTTCCTCGTGTGCGCGCAAGCTGTTGACCAGCAGCGCGGTATCGGGCGGACCGTCCTCGCGCGGAAAATCCATGCGCAGCAAGCGGCTGTCCTGGACTTGTCTGCCCGCCCCGAAAAGGCGCGCCAGATCGGCTGCCAGCTCGCCACCATCCATATTGCCTCCATCGCATAGTTTCCTTGGTTCATGCTAACCATGGCGGGCGCTGGCATATTGATGGAACTCAAAATAGTTGGCCATACGCAAAAAAGCCGCATCGGCCCTGGGGCGGATGCGGCTTTGCGCTGGGGCAAGCTGAAGTTAAAACTGAAGCTTACTTCTTGGCAGCTTTCGGATACTTGATCGTCATTTCCTGCAGCAGGTTATCCGCGTGGTCCACTTCCTTCATCACCCACAGCATGTAGCGGATGTCGAGGTGGATGGCGCGCGTGATGGCCGTGTCGAAGTACCAGTCCTTGGTGATCGATTCATACGTGGAATCGAAGTTCAGGCCGATCAGCTCGCCGCGCTTGTTCATCACGGCCGAGCCGGAATTGCCGCCCGTGGTGTCGGCGCTGGTGAGGAAGTTGACGGGAACCGTGCCCAGCGCCGGGTCGCGGAACTGGCCGTAGCGTTTTTGCTTGACGGCGTCGATCAAGCCTTGCGGCGCTTCGAACGGGGCCTTGCCCGTGACTTTCTCGACGATGCCTTCCACGGTTGTAAACGGTCCCTTGGTAATGCCGTCGCGCGGCGAGTACGGCGAGACCGTGCCGTAGGTGACGCGCAGGGTCGAGTTGGCGTCAGGATACACCGGCTTGCCTTGTGTTTTCTTCCAGGCAATCACGGCTTGCATGTATTGCGGAATCACGCGTTCCAGGTTGCCGTCGATTTCCTTGCGGCGCTCTTCCAGCGCCTGTTCCACCGGCTGCAGCTTGACGGCCAGTTGCATGAAGGCGTCGTCGGAGCGGGTCACGGCGGCCTGGTCCTTGTCCAGCCAGGCCAGGCGCTTGGCCGTGTCAGCCAGCTGCGTCTGCTGGTACAGGGCCGCCACGGCGCCTGGCGCCGGCAGCAGTGCGTCCAGTCCTTGCGGATGGCTCTTCGCCGCCAGCTGGGCGTAGCGCTTCAGGCCGGCTTCAAAACGCGCCTGGTCGACCTTGTTGACGTAGGACTGCTCCAGGCGAGCCAGGCGGGCCTTGATGAAGGCCAGGTCGCGCTGCTGGAAGCCCGATTCGCGCTCGGCATCGGCTTTCTGGCGCTCCAGCGACAAACGGTAGATGGTGCGCGCGCTTTTCAGCAGGTCGCTGTTGGTGGCCACCGACCAGGCGAACTCTTCTTCGCTCAAGGCCATGTCGCTGGCGATCGCCGCGTCCAGTTCGGCCAGCAGGGTCGCCGACACGTTCGGCTGCTTCGCGTACCAGGCACGGAATTCGGCGTCCTGCACGTCCTTGATGGCGGCGATGTCCTTGCGCGCGAAACCGTCGAGCAAGCCCTGGGTTTTCTTCAGCACGTTGTTGATGCTTTTCACCACGCTGGCATAGCGCACGGCGGAGGCGGCGTCGCCCTGCGTCGCGTCGGCCATCACGGCCAGGTCGGCTTGCAGTTCGGATACCTTCAGGGGGAAGGCCGTATCGCGCGCAAAGCGGATTTCCGCCGGCAGCTTGTAGCGGCTGGTGCGGCCGGGGTAGCCCGCCAGCAAGATGCCGTCGCCGGCCTTCAAGCCTTCGGCCGAGACCACCAGGAAGTCCTTCGACTTGTACGGCACGTTGTCGGGCGACGGGTCGGCCGGACGGCCATCCTTGCCCACGTAGGCGCGCAGGAACGAGTAATCGCCCGTGTGGCGCGGCCATTCATAGTTGTCGGTGTCGCCGCCGAAATTGCCGATCTTGTCCGACGGCGCGTACACGAGGCGCACGTCGCGTATCATCATCTGGCGGATGCGGTAGTACTCGAGGCCGCGGTGGAAGGCAGGCACGGAGCAGCGGTACATCTTGTCCGTCTCGCATTCGGCGATCAGGTCCTTGATGCGCTTTTCCACGGCTTCGTGGCGGGCGCGGCCGCTCATGTCGGCCGTCAAGCCCTTCAGCACGCGCTCGCTGACGTTCTCCACCTTGTCCGTCACGTACACGAGGCTGTTCGGACCGCCCGGAAGCTCGCTAGCGCGCGTCTTGGCCAGGAAGCCGTTGGTGATGTAATTGTGTTCCGGCGTGGAATTGCGCTGGATGGCGCCGTACGCGCAATGGTGGTTCGTCACCACCAGGCCCGCGTCGGAGACGAAGGCGGCCGAGCAACCGCCCAGCGACACGATGGCGCTCATCGGGTGCTTGCTCAGGTCGGCCAGTTTTTCAGCAGGAATATCGATGCCGACCCGTTTGAGTTCGGCTTTCAGCTGTGGCAGCTGGTGTGGTTGCCACTGCCCTTCGTCGGCGTGTGCGCCGGCGAACGCGCCCATCAAGGCGACTGGTAAAACGATTGTCTTGAACAAGATATGCTCCTCCATAAAAAGCAGGCGAAAGTATAGCCTGTCCAAGGGGGCCGGGTCGGCAAAAAATTAACGCATTGAAATTTCCGCATCGGGCGCCCGGCCGCCCCGCCCCTGCAGGGGAATGTGCAGGGCCAGCCGGCAACCGGCGCCAGACGCCGGCAAGCCCACCTCGAACTGCCCGCCCAGCGCCGTCACGCGTTCGGCGATGCCGATCAGGCCAAAACACTGTTTCTTGCGCTGTTGCTGCGGCGTAATGCCGACGCCGTCGTCGCTGATGGCCAGGTACACGGCGCAGGCGTCCGAACTGAGCTCGATCTCGACCTCGCTGGCCTGGGCGTGGCGCATGACATTGCTCAACGCTTCCTGCACGATGCGGAACAGCACGATCTCGACCTGGCTGGCGATGGCGGCAAACAGCGCCTCGTCGCGTATCAGCAGGCGGCAGGCGACGCCGCTGCGCTTGCGGAAGTCGCCCACCTGCCACTCGATGGCGGCCTGCAAGCCCAGGTCCAGCGCCATCGGACGCAATTCGTTCATGATGCCGCGCACGCTCTTGATGGTGGTGTCGACATTGCTGAGCACGGCACCGACCCGGCGGTGCAGGCGCGGATGCGAGCCTTCCGTGCGCGCGCTGAGCATGGAAATATCGATGCGCAGCGCCAGCAGGTTTTGCCCCAGCTCATCGTGGATATCGCGCGAAATGCGCTTGCGCTCGTCTTCCTTGGCCGTTTCCAGGTGCAGCGCCAGCTGGCGCAGCTGGGCGTGCGACTGGCGCAGCGCGCCGTCCATCAGCATGCGTTCCGTGATGTCCGTATGCGCCACCACCACGCGCAGCGGCCCTTCGCCGAGGAAGCGGCTGACCCGGGCCTGCGACCAGCGCGGGCCCGAGCGCGTGGCAAATTCGTATTCCAGCGCAAACGCATCGGCCCTGCCGGCAATGACGGCGCGGATGCCGGCGGCCAGCTCGCGTCCGGCGCCGCGCTGCCAGCGCGCGTCCGTTTCGCAAAATTCCAGGTACTGCAGCGGCTGCGCGATTTGCCCGACGAAGGCCAGGCAAGCCTGGTTGGCGTGCACGAGGCAGCCAGCCTGGTCCAGCACCAGCACCCGGTCCGTCAGCGAGTCGATGGTGGCGTGGAAGAAGCGCTCGGCGTCGCGCAGCGCTTCCTGCGCCCGCTCGCGCTGCTGCACTTCCAGCTGCAGGTGCTCGTTAGCCCGCAGCAATTCGGCCGTGCGGTCGATGACCCGCTGGTCCAGCTCGCGGTGCAGCTCGCGCAGGGCCGCCTCGGCCAGCTTGCGCTCCGTGATGTCGGAAAACACGCCGACAAAATGGCTGATGGCGCCATCCGGCGCCCGCATGGGCGTGATCGACAGCGATTCGACGAAGCGCTCGCCATTCTTGCGCCGGTTCACCAGCTCGCCATACCAGCTGCCGTCCTGGTGCAGGCTGCGCCACATGGCTTCATAAAACTGCGGCAAATGCGTGCCGCCGCCGAGGAAGGCAGGGTCGCGGCCGATGGCCTCTTCCGCCTGGTAGCCGGTGATGGCGGTAAAGGCGGGATTGACGGAAATGATGCGGTTGCCGCTGTCGGTCACCAGCACGCCTTCGCGGATGGTGTCGAGGATGACGAAGGCGCGCCGCAAGGCCGATTCGCGCGCCAGTTCGTCGCCCAGGTCCGTGACCAGCATGCGCGCCGTGGCGCTGTCCGCATCGTAGTTGGCCTCGATGCGCACCATGCCGCCCGTGCGGCCCGCCTCACCCTCGAACAGTTGCGCTTCGAGCACCTGGCGCGCGCCGCTGGCGAAGACGGCGTCGAGGAAGCGGCGGAAGCCGCCCTGCGCCTGGGGCGCGATGAACTGCTCGAAGCGCCGTCCCAGCAGGCGGCTCTTCTCGCGCCGCAGCAAGCCGCAGGCAGCCTCGTTGGCGCGCGTGATGACGCCTTCGCGCGCCAGCGAAAAATAGCTGACGGGCGCCTGTTCGTACAGCTGCGCATAACGGTCGCGGCTGCTTTCAAATTCATTTTTCAGCTGCTCCAGCTCGGCCAGCGCGGCGCTTTGCATCTCCAGCTCGATCTGGCTGACCTGCAGCTCATGCATCTGCCGCATCAGCTCTTCATTCGACAGCGGCGGCACCGGCTGACGCTGCTCCGCCGCCAATTGCTCGGCCTGCTCCCTCAGCCGGGCCGGCACGCCGCCGTCGAATGGCTCGTTCATGCCGCGCCGTCTCCGCTCGCCCCGTCATTCTGCATCTGCCGCAGCTGGGCTTCCAGCAGCTTCGACTCCGTGATGTTGATGAAGGTCACCACCACGCCGTCGATCACGTTTTCAATCGTGCGGTAGGGCATGATGCGCACGTTGTACCAGCGCCCGTTCTTGGTCGGCACCTGGCGCTCGCAAAACACGAGGCTGCGGATGACTTCCAGCGCATCGTCTTCCAGGCCCGGATAATCGAGGTCGTTGACGATGTCGCTGAGCGGGCGGCGCAAGTCCGTCTGGATCAGCTTGTAGATCTGCGTGGCCGGCGCCGTGAAGCGGCGGATGCGCAAGTCGCTGTCGAGGAAGATGGTGGCGATATCCGTACTATTGAGCAGATTCTTCATGTCGCTATTGACCAGCGACAAATCATCGACCTTCGATTGCAGCTCGGCATTGACCGTGTACAACTCTTCATTGAGCGACTGCATCTCTTCCTTCGACGTGGTCAGTTCCTCGTTCGTCGATTGCAGTTCTTCATTGGTCGACTGCAATTCTTCATTGGCCGATTTCAGTTCTTCGCGCGAGGTCTGCATCTCGTCGCGCACGGCCTGGATTTCATTGCGCGCCTGGGCCAGCTGCTGCTCCAGTTCCAGCACCTTGGGATTGGGCGAGCGGCCGCGCCGCGCCTCGGCCACCAGCGGCACGCTGGAAAACGTGACGAAGACCATGCCGCGCAGCGATTCCGGCTGGCTCAGTGCCTCGGCGCTCAAGTCCACGCCCAGCGACTGCCCCGTATGATCCTTGACCACCAGCCCCTTCAGCCGCACCACGCTTTCGCTCTGCAGCGCCTGCTTGATGAGGCCGGCCAGCTCGTAGCGCAAGCCTTCGCGCGCCATGGCGTGGATATTCCAGTTGGCCTTGCCGGCCGCCGGCTCCAGGAAGGCGCCCGTGCGGCCGTTGATATACAGGATGTCCCCATCCTGGTTCAGCAGCGCGGCGGCCGGTGAATATTTCTGGAGCAATAATTGCTCGACATGGGATTGAATCTTTCCGGTCATGCTGACTTCTCTCGTGTCGCTAGGTGTGGGGGGGGATGCCAACGAAACCTTGGTGGGAAAATACGTGGGCAGGCGCTGACGCGCCAGGTTGTCGAGGCGGCGGTACAGCCGGGTCGACGTCGTCAGCGGCGAAAACAGCTCGGAAAAGTGACCGGGCGTATCGGCGCTGCCCAGCAGTAAAATCCCATCGCGGTTCAAGGCGTAATGAAACAGGGGAATCAGGCGCTGCTGCAGCTTGGCATTGAGATAGATCAACAGGTTGCGGCAGCACAAGATGTCGAGCTTGGTAAACGGCGGGTCCGAAATGATGTTTTGCTGGGCGAAGATGATCGTGTTGCGGATCTCTTTCTTCACGTGATAGCCGTTCTTGTCATTGACAAAGAATCGCTCCAGCCGTTCGGCGGACACGTCGCTGATGATGCTGTGCGGAAAGCGCCCCTGGCGCGCGCGATCGATGGCGTCGGCCGACAGGTCGGTGGCGAAGATCTGCAGGCTGTACTTCTGCGGCGGGTTGATGCTGGCCACCACTTCATGGAACACCATGGCCAGCGAATACGCTTCCTCGCCCGTGGAGCAGGCCGGTATCCACGCCTTGAAGGCGCGCCCGTCCGGGTGGGCCGCCAGCATTTGCGGCAAGACCACCATCTTCAGGTATTCCCATACCTTCTGGTCGCGGAAAAAGCTCGTCACGCCGATCAGCAATTCCTTGAACAGCAAGTCGATTTCCGCCGGATTGTCGCGCAGGTAGGGAACGTACTCTTCCATCGACGTCATTTGGTACAAGCTCATGCGCCGCTCGATGCGGCGCAGCACCGTGTTGATCTTGTAATCGGTAAAACTGTTGCCCGTGTGCTCGGACAGCAAGGCGACGATTTCCTGCAGGGAATTGCGGCCGTTCGGTTCATGGCCCGGCAAGCTGAGGAAACTGCTGCGGAACAGATAGCTGATGATCTTGTCCGGCATCTTGTCGGGAAAATCGACGAGATCCACGACCTCGGCGGAAATCGCGCTTTGCGGCATCATGTCGAACTTGGCCGTATCCGGATGCTGGGCCAGGGTCAGCCCGCCCGCCTGCTTGATCGCCTGCAAGCCGCGCGTGCCGTCGCTGCCCATGCCGGAAAAGATCACGCCCACGGCCAGTTCGCCCAGCTCGTTCGCCAGGCTTTCGAAAAACATATTGATGGGCAGGCGGTGGCCACGCAGCTGTACCGGCTCGCTGAGCACGAAACGGCCCCTGGACAGGGTCAGGTCCGCATTCGACGGGATCACGTAGATATGGTTGGGGCGCAATTCCGCCTGGTGCGTGATTTCCGTCACGGGAATGCTGGTGGCGCGCTGCAGCAATTCCGGCAGCATGGCTTTTTGCGTGGGATCAAGGTGCTGGATCACCACAAAGGCGATGCCGCTTTCCTGCGGCACATTGGCGAGGAAGGCGACGATAGGGTCGAGTCCGCCGGCCGAGGCGCCGATGGCCACCACGGGAAAGACGATGGTGGCCACGTCGGGCACGGGCATTTTACTGTGTTTGTTGCGTGTCATCGTCTGCAAGAAAGCAGCCACGGCAAGACCGGCAGGCTGGCAATTGATAATCTTGCATTCTAGCACCCAAGATGCGCGGAAAAACGCGAATTTGAACTGCTCCGCGGGACGAAACAAGACTTGTCAAAATAGACAATAGAAATGAAAATGGCAAGCTTGATTATCTGACATACAAGGGAGTGCGGCATGCGTACGGAACAGTTACCCCTGGCGGCCGGCCGCGTGGCCGCACTGGCACTGCTGCTGTTCGGCCCGCTCGCACTGGCCGCCATGCTGGGCGCCATCGTGCCGGCAAAACCGGGCGACACGGGAGCCTTGGCCGCTGGCATTCTCGGTCTGTGCGCCATGCTGATGCTCGCCATCTTCGGCGCCATCGCCATGCGGCGCTCGGTCACGTTCGGCGACAGGGACGTCATCATCCGGCACAGCTTCTACACCATCCGCATCGATGCGCAAGCGTGGACCGGCGCAGCGCTCGACACGGTGGGGCAAAGCGGCATCACGTTCAGGAAAAACGGCATCGCCGCCTTCGGCTACTACTCGGGCTGGTTTGCCGGCGCGCGCGGCGACACCGTGTTCTGCGCCATCGGCGGCGGGACGCTGTACCGCATCGCCACGCCAGGCCATGCGCGCTGCAGCGCCATTCTCATCGGCTGCAGCGCGCCGCTGGCGCACACGCTGCGCCAGCCGGACTGTTAGCACCCCGTGCGCATGGCGGGGGAAGCTGTTCCCTACTGCCCCTGCGGCGCATGCCAGCCGCCGCCCAGCGACTGGATCAGCGCCACGGCCGTCGTCTGGCGGTCCGCCTGGGCCTGCACCAGCGAGCGGCGCGCCGACAGGGCCGTCACTTGCGCCGTCACCACGTCCGTATAGCCGACCTGGCCCGCGTTGTAGCGGTTCAGCATCTGCTGCTCGACCTGGTCGGCGGCGGCCGACGCCTGCTTGCGCAGCTCCAGCTGCTCGGCCAGCGCGCGCGTGGCCGACAGCTGGTCTTCCACGGCGCCGAAGGCACTCAGTACCGTCTGGCGGTAGCGCGCCACCGCCGCCTCATGCCCGGCTCTCGCCGCGTCCACGCTGGCCGTGGTGGCGCCCGCGTTGAACAGGGTTTGCGCGGCCGATACGCCCAGCGACCACAGGCTCGATGAGGCATTGAACAGGTCGCCCACCCTGCTGGCGCCGGAACCGTAGGAGCCCGTCAGGTTCAGGCTCGGGTAATACGCGGAGCGGGCGATGCCGATCTGCTCGTTGGCCACGGCCACCCTGCGCTCGGCGGCCGCGA
Source organism: Janthinobacterium sp. TND4EL3 (assembly GCF_900156175.1). Taxonomy (GTDB): domain Bacteria; phylum Pseudomonadota; class Gammaproteobacteria; order Burkholderiales; family Burkholderiaceae_D; genus Janthinobacterium. The sequence goes on along the minus strand of NZ_FTMV01000021.1, from coordinate 36,376 downwards.
TGTCGGGACGGCGCTGCAGCAGCGTCGAGGGCACGCCCAGCGGCACCTCGGGCACGGTCAGGGTCCACGGCGCCACGGCCAGGCTGAAGTCGGACGGCGCCTTGCCCAGCAAAATCGCGATCGCGTGTTCGAGCTGGGCGCGCGCGCGCACCTGGCTCGACAGGTCGATCTGCGCATTGGCCAGCTGCGTCTGCGCCTGCAGCAGGTCGGACTTGGCGGCGATGCCGGAGTTGAAGCGGTTGCCGGTGATGTCGAGCACGCGCTTGTAGCCAGCTATGGTGGCGTTCAGCAGCGCGATCTGCGCATCGCTCTGGCGCAGCGAAAAGTAATTGGTGGCCAGCTCGCCCTGCGCCGACAGGCGGGCGGCGGCCAGGTCCGCCGCGCTGGCGGCTGCGCTGGCGTCCGCACCCGTCACGCCGGCGCGCAGCTTGCCCCACACGTCCGGCTCCCACGAGGCGCCGATGGCGGCCTTGAAATTGTTGTTCGTCTGCTGCTCGCCCCCGCCGCCCGAGCGGGCGCCGCTGCCCGTCAGGTTCACGGTGGGGAACAGCGAGGCGCGCTGTTCGCGCACCAGCGCGCGCGCCTGCTCGTAGGAAGCGATGGCGGCGGCCACGTTCTGGTTCGAGATGTCGATGCCTTCGGCCAGCTGGTTCAGCTGCGCGTCGCCGAACAGGGTCCACCAAGGGCCGCGTTCGAGGGTGTCGGCCGGTGCGGCCGGCTGCCAGCCGGCCGCCTCCTTGAACGCTTGCGGCGCGGCGGCAGACGGTACTTCATATGCGGGGCTGACGGCGCAACCGGCCAGCAGGACGGCAGCAGCCACGGCCAGCAGGCGGCGTGCGGGGACGGCGGAGGAAATAGGTTTTACTTGCTTCATGATTGTGTGCTCGGGTTATCTGGCCCAGGAATGCGGCTCAATTGCTGCTCGTCGGCGCTGCGCGTGCGCAGCTTGTCGAGCAGGATATAGACCACCGGGGTGGTCAGCAATGTGAGTAACTGGCTGGCAATCAGGCCGCCGATGATGGCGACCCCCAAGGGCTGGCGTAGCTCTGACCCCTCGCCGAAACCGATCGCCAGCGGCAAGGCGCCAAGCGCCGCCGCCAGGGTGGTCATCAGGATGGGGCGGAAACGCAGCAGACAAGCCTCGCGCACCGCTTCCACCGCTGTCAGGCCGCGCGAACGCTCGGCCTCCAGCGCGAAGTCGATGATCAATATAGCATTTTTCTTGACGATACCGATCAACAGGAACACGCCGATCAGGGCGATGATGGAAAACTCCATGCGGAACATCAGCAGGGCCAGCACGGCGCCCACCCCGGCCGAGGGCAGGGTCGACAGCACGGTGACGGGATGGACCAGGCTTTCGTACAGGATGCCCAGCACGATGTAGATCACGACGATGGCCGCCAGGATCAAGAGCGGCTGCTCCTTGTTGCTGTCCTGCGCGCTCTTCGCCGTGCCCTGGAAACTGCCGCGCACGTTGACGGGCATGCCGATTTCCGCTTCCGCCTGGGCCACGGCCGCCTGGCCGTCGCCCAGGGTGTAGCCGTCGGACAGGTTGAACGACACGGTCGTCGCCAGTTCGCCGCCCTGGTGGTTGATCGACGTGGCCGTCGCGCTTTCGGCAAAGCTGCTGAACGAGGACAGCGGCACCATCGTCGTCAGCGTGGTGGCCAGCGCATTGCCGCTGGACGGGTCGCGCGACGCCGTGATGTTGGCCACCGTGGCCGACGCCGTGGCGGCCGTGGCCGGCACGTACACGGAACGCAGCGCTTCCGGGCTTTGCGCGTAGCGGGGCGCCACTTCCATGATCACGTGGTACTGGTTCAGCTCATCGTAGATGGTCGCCACCTGGCGCTGGCCGAAGCTGTTGTACAGCGCATTGTCGATGTCGCGCACCTGCACGCCCAGCTGCGTGGCACGGTCCTTGTCGATGGAGACAAAGGTTTCCACGCCGTTTTCCGCCTGGTCCGTGTCCACGTCGATCAGGGCCGGCTGCGCCTTCATCTGCTCGGCCAGCCTGGCCGCCCACTTCTTCAGGTCGGCCTGGTTGTCGCTGATCAGGGTGTACTGGTAGGTGGAATTGCTGGAACGCCCGCCCATGCGCAGATCCTGCACGGGGTTGAGGAACAGCGAAATGCCCGTCACCTTGGCCAGTTGCGGGCGCAGGCGGGCGATCACGGCCTGGCCCTTGTCGGTGCGCTGCGAGGCGGGCTTCAAATCGATGAACATGAAGCCGCCCCCTGCCCTGCCGCCGCCGGTAAACCCCACGACGGTGGCGACGGCCGGATCGTCCTTGATGATGTTGACCAGCTGGCGCAGCTTGCCCTGCATGGCCTGGAACGAGATGCTCTGGTCGGCGCGCATGCCGCCGTTGATCTGGCCCGTGTCCTGCTGCGGGAAGAAGCCCTTGGGCGCGGCGGCGAACAGGTAGACGTTCAGGCCGACGACGAAGACGAGGATGGTCATCACGAGAGCGGCGCTGGACAGGGCCCAGTCCAGGCAATGCTCGTAGACCTTGAGCATGCGCTCGAATCCGCGTTCGAACCAGCGCGCCACCGCACCCGGCTTTTTATGCTGCTCGCCGCTTTTCAGCAGCCAGGCGCACATCATCGGCGTGGTGGTGAGCGAAATGACGAGCGAAATGAGCACGGCGGCCGACAGGGTCACGGCAAATTCGCGGAACAATCGCCCCACCTGCCCGCCCATGAACAGCAGCGGGATGAAGACGGCCACCAGCGACAGGCTGATCGACAGCACCGTAAAACCCACCTCGCGCGCGCCCAGCAGGGCCGCCTTGAAGCGGTCCATGCCGGCCTCGATGTGGCGCTGCGTGTTTTCCAGCACCACGATGGCATCATCGACGACAAAACCCGTGGCCACCGTGAGCGCCATCAAGGAAAGGTTATTCAGGGAAAAGCCCAGCATGTACATCACGCCGAAGGTGCCCAGCAGCGAGACGATGGTGGCCACGGCCGGGATGATGGTGGCGCGCACGCTGCGCAGGAAGGCGCTGACCACCAGCACGACGAGCACGATGGACAGGATCAGGGTGAATTCGATCTCGTGCAGCGAGGAGCGGATGGAATTGGTGCTGTCGGACGCCACCTGCAGCTTGATGTCGCCCGGCAGCTGCGCCTGCAGTTCCGGCAGCAGCGCGCGCACCCCGTCCACCGTGGCGATGACGTTGGCGCCGGGCTGGCGCGTGATCAGCACGATGACGGCCGGGTCGCCATTGAACAGGCCCAGGGTATTGTTGTTTTCCACGCCGTCGACCACTTCGGCCACGTCGTCGAGGCGGATGGCGGCGCCGTCGCGCCAGGCCACCACCAGGCTGCGGTAGTCGGCCGCGCTGCGCCCGCCCGACGCCGTGCTGGCGCCCGAATAGATCTGCAGGCTGCGCGCATCGCCGGAAATCGCCCCCTTGGGCCGGTTGGCGTTGGTCGCCTGGATGGCCGCGCGCACGTCGTCCATCGAGACGGCATAGTGATTGAGCTGGTAGGGCAGCAGTTCCACGCGCACGGCCGGCAGCGAGCCGCCGCCCAGTTCCACGTCGCCCACGCCCTTCACTTGCGCCACCTTCTGCTGCACCAGGTTCGACACGGCGTCGTAGATCTGGCCCGGCGAGCGCGTCTTCGACGTCAGCGCCAGGATGATGACGGGCGCGTCGGACGGATTGGCCTTGCGGTAGGTCGGGTTGCTGCGCAGAGTGGCCGGCAAGTCCACGCGCGCAGCGGCAATGGCGGCCTGCACTTCGCGCGCGGCCGAATCGATCTTGCGGTTCAGGTCGAACTGCAAATTGATGCGCGCCGAGCCCGTGCCCGACGACGACGTCATCTCGTTCACGCCCGAGATGACGCCCAGGCGCCGCTCCAGCGGCGTGGCCACCGAGGTGGCCATCGTTTCCGGGCTGGCGCCGGGCAGGCTGGCGCTGACGGAGATGGTCGGATAATCGACCTGCGGCAGCGGCGAGACGGGCAGCACGAAGAAGGCGCCTATGCCCGCCAGCGCGATGCCGATGGTCAGCAGCACGGTGGCGATGGGACGCTTGACGAACGGTTCGGACAGGTTCACGCGGCGCTCCCCGCGTTATCGGCCGGCTTGTCCAGGCTCACGCCCGGCGTCTTGCGCGCGAAGCGCTGGCCCAGGCGGTCGAAGCCCAGGTAAATGACGGGCGTGGTAAACAGGGTCAGCACCTGGCTGACAATCAGGCCGCCGAAGATGGCCAGGCCCAGAGGACGGCGCAGCTCGGCGCCCTCGCCCCAGCCCAGCATCAGCGGCACGGCCGCGAACAGGGCCGCCAGGGTCGTCATCAGGATCGGGCGGAAACGCAGCAGCGCCGCCTGGTGGATGGCTTCCTGCGGGCTTTTCCCTTCATCGCGCTCGGCCTCGATGGCAAAGTCGATCATCATGATGGCGTTCTTTTTCACGATGCCGATCAGCAGGATGATGCCGATGATGCCGATCACGCCCAGGTCCTGCCCGGACATCATCAGCGCCAGCAGGGCGCCCACGCCGGCCGACGGCAGGGTCGACAGGATCGTCAGCGGGTGGATATAGCTTTCGTACAGCACGCCGAGCACGATGTAGACGCAGACGACTGCGGCCAGGATCAGCCACAGCTGGTTCGACAGCGAATTTTCATACGCGCCGGCCGCGCCCAGGAACGTCAGGGTGACCGACGGCGGCAAGGCGATGTCCTTCGCCGCCTGGCGGATGGCGTCGACGGCGCTGCCCAGGGCCACGCCTTGCGTCGTATCAAAGCCGAGCGTCGTGGCCGGGTACTGCGCCACGTGCGTGATCTGCAGCGGCGCCTGCTTCTCGCTGACGCTGGCAAAGGCGGACAGCGGCGTCGACTTGCCGGAACCCGTGCGCACCTGCAGGTCCGACAGGTCGGACGGCGTGGTGACGATGCCCGGCTGCGCTTCGAGGATCACGCGGTACTGGTTGGTTTCCGTGAAAATCGTCGAAATGATGCGCTGGCCGAAAGCGTTGTACAGCGCGTCGTCGACCGTGGCCGTGGTGACCGACATGCGCGCGGCGCTGTCGCGGTCGATGGCCACCACGACGGCGGCGCCCGTGGCGCCCGCGTCCGTGACGACGTTGCGCAACTGCGATTTTTCGCGCATGCGGGCCGCCAGCTTGCCGGCCCACTCGGTGACGGTGGCCGTGTCCGCCCCTTCGAGCGAGACGCGGTACTGCGTCGGCCCCGATTCCGCGTCGATGGTCAGATCCTGCGTCGGCTGCAGGTACAGGGTCACGCCGGCCACCTGGGCCACGCGGCTGCGCAGGCGCTCCATGATCTCGTCCTGGCTGCCGCTGCGCGGACGCTTGAGATTGATCAGCATGCTACCCGTGTGCAGCATGGTATTGTTGGCTGCATCGACGCCCACGAGGGAACTGAGGGTATCGACGGCGGGGTCTTCCAGCAGCGCGCTGGCGGCGGCCTGCTGCAGGGTGGCCATGCGTTCGTACGAGACGGCTTGCGAGGTTTCGATGCGCGCCTGCAGCTGGCCCGTGTCCTGCGTGGGGAACAGGCCTTTCGGAATCGTGATGTACAAAATCACGGTCAGCAGCAAGGTGGCCAGGGCGACGAGCAGGGTCAGTCCCTGGCGTTTCAGGACCCACACGAGCGCAAGGTCGTACTGATGGATGACCTTGTCGAGGAAAGCCTGGATGCGCTGGCCCGTGGCGCTGATTTTTTCATCGGCGTGGCTTTTCAGCCAGCGCGCCGACATCATCGGCACCAGGGTCAGCGACACGACGGCGGAAATGAGGATGGTGATGGCCAGGGTCATGGCAAACTCGCGGAACAATCGGCCCACCACGTCGCCCATGAACAGCAGGGGGATGAGCACGGCGATCAGAGACACCGTCAGCGAGATGATGGTAAAGCCGATCTGCGAGGCGCCCTTCAGGGCGGCGGCCATCGGCGTTTCACCCTCCTCGATGTAGCGGGCGATGTTTTCGATCATGACGATGGCGTCATCGACGACGAAGCCCGTGGCAATCGTCAAGGCCATCAGCGACAGGTTGTTCAGGCTGTAGCCAAGCAAGTACATGACGCCGCAGGCGCCGATCAGCGAAATCGGCACGGACAGGCTGGCGATCACGGTGGCGCGCAGGCTGTGCAGGAAGGCGAAGATCACCAGCACCACCAGCAGCACCGACAGCAGCAGTTCCATTTCCACGTGCTCGACGGAGGCGCGGATGCCCGTCGTGCGGTCGCTCAGCACGTCGAGCTTCATGGCCGCCGGCAGGCTGGCCTGCAGGTCGGGCAGCAGGGCCTTGATGGCGTCCACCGTCTTGATGACGTTGGCGCCGGGCTGGCGCTGCACGTTCAAAATAATGGCCGGCTGCTTGCCCGACCAGGCGCCCAGGCGCGTATTTTCCGCGCTGTCGACGACCCTGGCCACGTCAGCCAGGCGCACGGGCGCGCCGTTTTTATACGTGATGATCAGGCGCTTGTAGTCTTCCGCCGTCACCAGCTGGTCGTTGGCGTTGATCGTGAACGAACGCGTGGGGCCGTCGAAACTGCCCTTGGCGCTGTTGACGTTGGCCGCCGCAATGGCCGTGCGCAGGCTGTCGAGGCCCAGGCCGTAGGACGCCAGCAATTTGGTGTCGCCCTGGATGCGCACGGCAGGCCGCTGGCCGCCCGACAGAGAGACCAGGCCCACGCCGTTGACCTGGCTGATCTTCAGCGCCAGGCGCGTGTTGACGATGTTCTGCACCTGCGTGAGCGGCATCGTGTCCGAGGTAATCGCCAGGGTCAGCACGGGCGCGTCGGCCGGGTTGATCTTCGCGTACACGGGCGGCGCCGGCAAGTCCGTGGGCAGCAAGGAACCGCCCGCGTTGATGGCCGCCTGCACTTCCTGCTCGGCCACGTCCAGCGTCTGCCCCAGCGTGAACTGGAGGGTGATGAGGGAGACGCCGGCCGCGCTGGTGGAACTCATGCGCTGCAAGCCCGACATCTGCCCGAACTGGCGCTCCAGCGGCGCCGTCACGGTCTGCCCCATCACTTCCGGACTGGCGCCCGGGTACAGGGTCTGCACCTGGATGGTGGGGAAATCCACCTGCGGCAAGGCGGCCAGCGGCAGGAACTTGAAGCCGACCAGCCCCGCCAGCACGATGGCCAGCATCAGCAGCGCCGTGGCGACGGGGCGCTGGATGAACGGCGTCGATGGACTCATTGCGCTGCGCCCTTCGCCGGAGCGGCCGCCGGCGCACTGGCTGGCGTGGAAGCCGATGCGCCGGGCGCGCCGCCACTGCCGTCCGCCTGCTGGCGGCGGTGGCGGCGTTCGCCGTTCGCCCCGGCAGCGCCGGCACCGCGCGCGCCAGCCGGCTTGTCACCGGCCAGCATGACTTTCGCGCCCTCCTTCAGGCGGTCGGCGCCTTCCGTGATGACCTGCTCGCCCGCTTCCAGGCCGGCGCGGATTTCCACCATGTCCGTGGTGGCCTGTCCCCGCGTGACCATGCGCACGGTGACGGTCTTGTCCGCCTTGAGCACATAGACGAAGTCGCCGTTATTGCTGTGGCGCAAGGCCGTCACGGGCACGAGCACGGCGCCCGTGATATTGCCCAGTTCCAGGCGCACGTTGACGAACTGGCTGGGGAACAGCGCCATCTTGTCGTTCGTGTAGCGGGCCTTGGCGCGCACGGTCCCCGTCTGCACGTCGACCTGGTTGTCCAGCGCCGTCAGGCTGCCCTTGTCCAGGGTATGCGTGCGCGTGCGGTCCAGCGCCAGCGCGGCCAGGGGCGTGCCGGAAGCGAGGCGCTCCTGGACGGTCTGCACCTTATCCTGCGGCACGGCAAACTCCACGTCGATGGGCGACAGCTGCGTCACCACCACCACGCCGCCCGTGTCGCTGGTGCTGACCAGGTTGCCGATATCGACCACTTTCAGGCCCGCGCGGCCGCTGATGGGCGACACCACCCTGGTGTAGCCCAGGTTCAGGCGCGCCGTGCCTTCGGCCGCGCGGTCCGTCATCACCGTGCCTTCCAGCTGCTTCACCAAGGCGGCCTGCGTGTCGACGTCCTGGCGCGCGATGGAATCCTGGCCCAGCAGGGTTTGATAGCGCTTCAGGGTCAGCCGCGCGTTTTCCAGCTGCGCCTCGTCGCGCTGGCGCTGGCCCGTGGCCTGCATCAGCGCCATTTCGAACTGGGCCGGGTCGATCTGCGCCACCACCTGGCCCGCCTTGACCATGCCGCCTTCCTTGAATTTCAGTTCTTTCAATATGCCCGATACTTGCGGGCGCACCGTCACGGTCGATGCGGCCGTTACCGTGCCCAGCGCGTCGAGCACCACGGGCAGGTCGGATTTCACTGCCGTGGCCACGCCGACGGTGGTCGAGGGCGGGCCGCGGCGTCCGCCAGGCCCGCCAGGGCCGGCGGGACCGCCTGCGCCCGCGCCGCCCTGCGCGCTGGCGCTGGAGTGGGTCAGATACCAGGCGCCGCCGCCCAGCGCGGCCATCACTGCCAGCGCGATGACCGTGCCGACGATTTTCGAACGGCGGCTGCGCCGCGGGGTATGGGGTGCTGTCTGCGAATCCATCGCTTATCCTTGTAGTGGCCGCTGGCACGGCGAGTCTGTGGCGCCGGCCGAGGTGGAACACGCTCAGGCCGGACGACCGTTTTTCGGGGTTGATCTGGCAAATCACGGGGAATCAAGAGCTGAAAATCAGCTGAAAAAACATCGTTCCCATCGTGAAACGACTCTAGCATAGTCATGTATCTGTTTCATTTCTACTTGAAACAATTACACACAGCCAGGCAGGCATGGACGGACCGGGCGCGCCGGCAGGCATGCCGCGCACCATGGCGGAGAAAGGAAAAATCAGGCTTGCGGGGCGGTATGCCCCGGCGCCGGCGTGGCGCGGGCGACTCGCAAGCAGATACAAACTCGCTACAAATCTCCCGCCAGCCCCCTTGACCCGACGGCGGGAGGCCGTGTTTCCATACCCGCCATTACAGCGCGGGCGCCAGCTCCAGGCCGAGAATCACATCCTGGTAGTCGGTGCGGCCCACGCGGAAGGTGCGCCGGCCCACCTGTGCAAAGCCGCAGCGCGCATAAAAGGCCAGCGCATCGTGGTTTTGCGCATATACGCCCAGCAGCACCCGCCCTGCCCCGCCGGCACGCGCTTGGCTCAGCGCCGCCTGCATCAGGCGCTGGCCCACGCGCAGGCCCTGGAAGCGGTGCAGCAGGTAGATGCGCTTGATTTCCAGATCATTCGGGCGCGGCTCGGTCACCGGCAGGCCGGCGGGGCCGAGCACCAGATAGCCGACGGGGGCGCCGCCCGGCGTGGCTTCGGCCAGCCACAGGCGCATGGCCGGCAGCGCCAGCCAGTCGCGGTACAGCTGCGCGTCGTGCTGGCGCTGGCAATGGGCGAGGATATCGGCGCCGTCGAGGATGCCGGCGAAGGCTTCCAGGAAAGTAGCCTGTCCCACCAGCGCCAGCGCCTGTTCATCGCCCTTGACGCAGGGGCGGATGGTGATACCCGTGGGTGCGCTGATGTCGCTTGCCATGCCTTGCTCCTGATATGAAACAAGCCGGGCGAAGCCGGCTTGCGTATGCTGTTGATGCGGGTGTTACTTGCCGCCCAGAGGCACTTCGCACAGGCAGTGCGTGAGTGCCATGAACGGCTTGTGTTCGCGCGTGATGCCCGACAGCCAGCTCAAGTCCTGCGCCATGCCCAGCGCCGCATCGGCCGGCAAGCCGGTCGTGGCCAGGCCCAGCTTCACGTGCTTGCCCAGACCCAGCGAGGCCATGGCCTTCGAGCCGAACATGCCCAGCAAACGGTCCACGTTCGACGTTTCCTGCTCCAGGTAGGTCACGCGGAAGTCGGCGCCCAGCTTGGCGCGCCTGGCGGCCGAGGCCAGCGCGTCGCCATAGCTGCCGATGCGGTCGACCAGGTTGCGCTCCTTGGCCTGCAAGCCCGTCCAGACGCGGCCCTGCGCCACGGCGTCGATCTTTTCCGGCGTCGTCTTGCGCGCCTTGGCCGCCAGGCCGATGAAGTCGCCATACACGTGGTTGATCGAGCCCTGGATCACTTGCGCGAAGCGGGGATCGAGCGGGCGCAGCGGGTTGCCCGCATCGGCCAGCCAGGTGGTGGGCGAACCGGCCGTGTGGATGCCCAGCTTTTCCACCACCTTGTCGGCCGTCGGCAGCAGCGCGAACACGCCGATGGAGCCGGTGATGGTGGCCGCGTCGGCGATCACCTCATCGGACGAAGTGCTGATCCAGTAGCCGCCCGAAGCGGCCACGTTGCCCATCGAGACGACCACGGGCTTGCCTGCGGCGCGCGTCAGTTCCAGTTCGCGGCGGATCAGTTCCGAGCCGAAGGCGCTGCCGCCCGGAGAATCGACGCGCAGCACGACGGCCTTGATCGAGCTGTCTTCGCGCGCCTGGCGGATCAGGCGCGAGGTGGACAGGCCGCCGATGGCGCCCGGCGCCTCGATGCCGTCGCTGATTTCGCCCGAGGCGATGACCACGCCGACGGCGTCGCCGATATGCACGGGGCGCAGGCGGGCCAGGTAATCGGTGTAGCTGACCTGGCGGAAGTTCGTCCCTTCCATGTTCTTCGCGCCGCGCGCCATCATGAACTGGCGCAGCTCATCGCGCGTCTTCAGGCCGTCGACCAGTTTTCCATTGAGCGACAGCTTGGCAATGTCGCCGCCGGCAGCCGTCATCAGCGCGGGAAGGTTGTCTATCGTTTGCATGATGGCGCCGGCCGGCAGCTTGCGCGCCTTTTCCACGTCGCCCGTGTAGGTGGCCCACAGGCCGCTGTTCAGGAAGCGGTCCGCCTCGGCCGCCGCCTCGGACGGGCCGTTGGCGATGAAAGGCTCGGCCGCGCTCTTGAAGGTGCCCACTTTCAGCAGGTTGACCGTCACGCCCACCTTGTCGAGCGCATCGCGGTAGTAGTTGCGGTAGCGGCCGAAGCCTTCGAGCATGACGCCGCCCATCGGGTGCAGGAAGACCTCGTCGGCCTTGGCCGCCACCAGGTACTGGCGCTGGTTGTAGCTGGAACCCCAGGCCGTCACCTTCTTGCCCGTGGCGCGGAAGCGCTCGACGCCGGCCGCCACTTCGCGCAGCGAGGCCAGGCCGCCGCCCTGCAATTCATCGAGCATGATGACCATGGAGCCGATGTTCTTGTCCTTGGAGGCCGTGTCGAGCACCGCCAGCACGTCGCGCAGCTGCACGCTTTTCTTGGTTTCGCCGCTGACATTGGCCAGCACCGCTTCGCGCACGCCGCCCGGCGTTTCCTCGACCAGCGGGCCTTGCAGGTTCAGCACCAGCGTGGTCTTTTCCTGCAGGGGCTTGACGCCGCCGCCGAAGATGGCGATCAGGATGGCGATGACGATCAGCAGGAAAAGCAGATTGAAGACGGCGCGGCGCGTGGCGTCCAGCGTGCGCCAGAAGACGCCAAAACCGCGGCGCAGCGGCGGGAACGGGTTGAGTGACATGAATGCTCCGTGAGGTTATATACCTAAAGGAAACCAATATAACTGAAAACGGTGCGAATCGTCTTATTTTGACAACTGTGCCGCGCCCGTGCCGCCCTGCCGTGGCGGCGTGGAAATAAGGAACAGCCCGGCCAGCACGAGGGCGCCATTCAGGATCAGCAATTCCAGGCCGATGCGGTAGTGTTCGAACAGCCGCGCCTGCTCCTGCTCGACCAGCGCGCACAGCAGCGGCCCCGCCACGGCCACCAGCGGCACCCAGCGGTCGCGCACGTCCCGCCGGCTCAGCAGACCGAAGGCAAACAGGCCCAGCAGCGGGCCATAGGTATAGCTGGCCAGCTTCAGGATCACGCCTATCATGCTGGGGTCGTCAAGCCATTTGAAGACCATGATCAAGATCAGGAACAGTGCGGAAAAGCCCAGGTGGACACGGCGGCGCCAGCGCATCTGCGCCGCCGCGCTCAGATCCGCGCGCCGCTGCAGGCCCAGGATGTCGATGCAGAAGGTGGACGTGAGCGCCGTCAATGCCCCGTCCACGCTGGGAAACAGGGCGGAAACGAGGGCGATGAAAAAGATCAGCTGCACCACGGCAGGAAAGTGCCCCAGCACGACGGCGGGGAACAGTTTATCCCCAGTCGCCGTCACGCCGGCCAGCGGCGCGTACAGGTGCAGCAGGCCGCCCAGGAACAGGAACAGCAGCAGCACGCCCGTCAGCACCACGGTCAGGCTCAGCATGTTCTTTTGCGAGTCGCGCAAGGTCCGCACGGAAATGTTCTTTTGCATCATTTCCTGGTCCATGCCCGTCATGGCGATCGTGATGAACATGCCGGCAAGAACATGCTTCCACACGTAGGCGGGGCTGTCCGGGTCGACGGTGAAGATGCGCGTGAGGCCTTGCGCGCGCATGCGCTCCAGGCTGTCGATCACGGACAGGTCCATCGCGCGCAGCAAGAACACGCTGCAGATGACGAGGCCGGCCAGCATGCACGCCGTTTGCAGGGTATCGGTCCAGACGATGGTCTTCACGCCGCCTTCATAGGTGTAGAGCAGGATCAGCAGCAGCACGACGCACGACGTCAGCCAGAACGGCACGCCCAGGCTGTCGAGGATGGTGGCTTGCAGGATATTGACCACCAGATACAGCCGCGCCGTGGCGCCCAGCAGGCGCGAGACGATGAAAAACGCCGCCCCGCTCTGGTAGGAGCGGCGGCCCAGGCGCAGTTCCAGGTAGCGGTAAATGGAAGTGAGCTGCAGCCGGTAGTACAGCGGCAGCAAGATGAACGTGATGGCCAGGTAGCCGAGCACATAGCCGAGCATCAGCTGGATGTAGCCGAAACCGTTGCTGCCCACGGCGCCCGGCACGCTGATGAAGGTCACGCCCGTCAAGGTCGTCCCGACCATGCCGAAGGCCACCAGCATCCAGTTGCTGTCCTTGTTGCCGATGAAAAAACTGTCATTGGTCGCATGGCGCGAGGTGCGCCATGCCACGCCCAGCAGGATCAAAAAATACGCGAGGACGACGGCAAACAGGGTGACTGGGGACATGGGCGATACGCTGGCGGCAAGGTGAACAGGGGCAGAAATATACAGCAAAGCCCCTGTTGACGCCGGCCTCAGCAGCCAGTCGGTTTGACTTTTTCCACTTCCAGGCCGAACCACGGACGCAAGCGCGTGCCGATGACGTTGCCCAGGAAAGCGCAGACCAGCCACAGCCAGCCGTGCAAACTGCCCGAGATGATACCGCTGAAATAGGCGCCGATGTTGCAGCCGTAGGCCAGGCGCGCGCCGTAGCCGAGCAGCAAGCCGCCGACGACGGCGGCGATGACCGAGCGGCGCGGGATCCGCCACACGGGCGCGTAGCGGCCTGCCAGGGCCGCCGCCAGCATGGCGCCCAGCACGATGCCGATATCCATCACGGAAGTCTTGTCCTGCGTCAAAGGCGCGGCCAGCGCGGCCGCGTTGGCCTTGGTCGACCAGTAAGCCCAGCTGGCCGTGTCGATGCCGACCGCGGACGCGGCCTTGGCGCCCCACAGGGCGAACGCGGACGTCACGCCCCACGGCTTGCCCGACAGCGCCAGGGTGATGAAATTGAGCACGACGAGCGCGACGGCGCCCGCCACCAGCGGCCACGGGCCGTGCAGCCAGGGCGACGCCTGCGACGGGCGCAGGGGCGTGGCGACGAGCTTGCCATGGCGGCGCTTTTCCACCAGCACCGTGATGCCGGCGATCAGCGCGAAGACAAGCCAGTTCAGCGCCAGCGCGGGCGCCAGGCCCAGGCTTGTGACGAGGGAAATGGGTTTCAATTGGGGCAATGCCGTCCAGAACGGCATATGCGCCGTGCCGATCACGGAGCCGACGATGAAGGCGGCCAGGGTGATAAGCATGCGCGTGCTGCCCCCGCCCACCGTGTACAGCGTGCCGGAGGCGCAGCCGCCGCCCAGCTGCATGCCGATGCCGAAGATGAAGGCGCCGAAGATGACGGAAGTGCCGGCGGGAGACACCAGGCCAGCGACGGGCGTGCCGAACAGGGTACCGGCCGACAATGCCGGGAAAAACAGCGCCACGCCCACGGCCAGCATCAGCATTTGCGCGCGCAAGCCGTCGCCACGGCCATCGGCGATGAAGACGCGCCAGGCCGATGTAAAGCCGAAGGCCGCGTGATACAGGGTGATGCCGAGCAAGGCGCCCACCACGTACAGCGCGGCCTGCTTGATGCCGACGCTCTGCGCCAGATACCAGGCGCCCAGCACGATGAGCAACAGGGCGACGCCCAGCGGTTTCGGATTGATGGCGGCGCGCAGGCGCAGCGGTGACATTGCGGTATCGGACATGGGGAGTATGGGCGAGAGAAAGGTAAGCGCCATTGTAAACCTTGCTCTCGTCCATGCCAGCAACTTGCCTGTAGATTAATGCCCCACCGCATGCATCGATTTTTCGCCGCCGCTGCGCACGGCGATGGGATGCAAGCGGTCCATCCGGCCGCTCAGGGCCGTCAAGCCAAACGCCCCCAGCACGACGAGCGCGCCGATCCAGCCCGTGTGCACGAGGCCCAGCCGCTCCACGATCAGGCCGCCGCCCCAGGCACCGCCGGCGATGCCAAGATTGAACGCGGCGATATTCAGGCCGGAAGCGACGTCCACGGCGCGGGGCGTGAAGTGCTCCGCTTGCTGCACGACATACACTTGCAAGCCAGCAACATTACCGAAGGCCACGGCGCCCCACAGCAGCACGGTGATGACGACGAGCACCGGGTGCGGCGCCGTGAAGGTCAGCAGCAGCAAAACAAACGCCAGCAGCAAGAAGATCAGTTTCAGGGCGCGCACTGGCCCCTTCTTGTCGGCCAGCTTGCCGCCCCAGATATTGCCGAAGGCCACGGACACGCCATACACGAGCATCACCGCGCCCACGGCGCCGGCGCTGAAACCCGACACTTGCTGCAAAATCGGTGCCAGATAAGTAAAAGCGATGAAGGAGCCGCCATAGCCGACGGCCGTCATGGCGTACACCAGCAGCAGCCGCGGCTGGCCCAGCACCTGCACCTGCTGCAGCAGCGAGGCGGGCTTGCCGTGCTTGATGGTCGACGGTACGTACAGCAGGCTGCCGATGAACGCCACCAGGCCCAGCGCCGAGACGGCGAGGAAGGTTTCGCGCCAGCCAAAGTGCTGGCCGATGAAGGTGCCCAGCGGCACGCCCGTCACCAGGGCGACGGTCAAGCCCGTAAACATGATGGCAATCGCGCTGGCCGCCTTGTCCTTGGGCACCAATGACGTGGCGATGGTCGAGCCGATCGAGAAGAACACGCCATGCGCCAGCCCCGTCAGGATGCGGGCGACAACGAGGGTTGCATAGCCGGGTGATTTCCAGGCGAGCAAATTGCCCAGGGTGAACAAGACCATCAGCGACAGCAGCAGGCTCTTGCGCGGCATCTTGCCCGTCAGGGCAGTCAGGACAGGCGCGCCGACGGCGACGCCCAGCGCATACAGGCTGACGAGCAGGCCGGCCGACGGCAGGTTGACGCCCAGGTCGGCGGCGATGGTGGGCAGCAGCCCCACGATGACAAACTCGGTGGTTCCGATGGCAAATGCGCTGAGGGTCAGCGCGAGCAAGGCTATGGGCATGGCAAACTCCGATCAATGAGGTTGGCATGCAGTATCGGGGTTTTCTTTATTCCGAAAAATACCTGATCGGGCAGAAGATAATTGCGCTCGAATCAACAATGTAATGGTCTGCTACACTGGCCGCATCAACACGGGGTCACCACCATGAATTCAGAAAAACTGGCGCTGCTGGTCACGCGCGAAATGCCATACGGGAAATATCAGGGACGCTTGCTGGCCGACTTGCCGGGACACTACCTGGGCTGGTTCGCGCGCGAGGGCTTTCCCTTGGGCGAACTGGGCAGTTTAATCGCGCTGATGTATGAGCTCGACCACAACGATTTACGCAGCTT
This sequence comes from Janthinobacterium sp. TND4EL3, assembly GCF_900156175.1. Taxonomy (GTDB): domain Bacteria; phylum Pseudomonadota; class Gammaproteobacteria; order Burkholderiales; family Burkholderiaceae_D; genus Janthinobacterium. Next base: position 20,472 of record NZ_FTMV01000021.1, on the reverse strand, counting down.
GCTCGACCCCTTGCGCACGCGCAAGTCACCGTGGCGGCCGGGCGAGTAAGGAACAGGTCAGAACTGGCGCACCTTCTTCGCCAGCATGGCACTGAACTCGCCATTTTCCACGAGTTTTTGCAGCTCGCTGGCGCCACCGATGAGCACGCCATTGACGAAAATCATGGGAAACGTGGGCCAGCCCGTCCACATTTTCAGGGCATTGCGCCGGTGCCACTGGTTCAGATAGCTGCCGTATTGCAGGTACTGATAAGGCGTACCCAGCACGTCGAGGATCTTGCGCGCCTTGCGCGGAAACGGATTGAGCGCCATGCCAACGACGACGACCTGGTGCGCGGCGATGGCGGCCTGCACCTCGCGCACGATGTCCGTATGCTTGCTGCCGATCAAGGGCCGGGCGGCGGGATGGATCTGGGCTTCGTCAAGGATGGCGCGGGTCATGATAGTCCTGGGGTCAATGGCACGGGGCGTGCGGATCACGCATTGTGCCACGCATTTGTGCCGCGCACTTGTGCCACCCGCCATGGCTGGCGTGGGCTACACTGCGCCTCTTCTCCCCTTTACCTGAAATATATGCAAGCAATCACGTCCATGTCTGCATGCCGCCACCGCCGACTGCTCGGCGCCCTTCTGCTCGCCGCCAGCTGCGCCAGCGCCAACGCCGCCGCCGATCCCGCGCTTGAAAGCGATCTGATCCAGGCGCTGCACGTGAAGAAGGGCACGACGCAGCGAGTGGGCACCTCGGGCAAGGCCATTGCCGCCTACGTGCGCGAAGGCTACGTCGGCAAGCGCCCCGACCAGCGCTTCGACTACACCGATTACTACCTGCTGAAGAAGCCGGCCAGCTTCATGGGGCATGCACTGGTGCTGATCGAGGAAGAATACATCACGCAATACATAGGCTGCTGCGTCAGCCCCGGCGCGGGCGTCACGGTCAGGGTGCAGGGCAGCACGCAGAATCTGCAGGCGTTCGCCCGCGCCCAGCGCTGCACCTTGAACGACCCCGTCGATATCGGCCATGCACTGAAAGATGTTGCCATCAAGAATAGGCTGCCCAAGGGCCATTACGCATCCTTGAGCTGCCGCGAACGCGATGCGGAGCGCGAAGAGCCGTGACGGCCGGCGGCGCTCAAAACAGCTCGTCGAGCAGCAAATGCCATTGCAGCTTGCCTTGATCGATATCAAGGAGCCCATATTGCTCAGCAAACCTTTGCGGTAGCGCGGCGTCCAACTCACCGAGAGCACGCCAGACGATGGCCAGGTCCTGGTAGCGGTCGGCAATACCGGCCCGGCCCGCGTCGAGGCAGCCGACGACGGCGCCGTCCTGCATCAGGATATTTTCCAGCGAGAAGTCGCCATGCGTGACGACGAGGTCGGGCGTGAGCGGCTGGCAATCCTGCAGCGCCGCCCACACCTGCTGCGCCGTCCAGCCTTGCCGCTCGGCATCGAAATCGTCGGCGTCAACGAGGCCCGCATCAATGCGCCGGCGCGCCTGGGCCAGCCGCACGGCAGGGCCGGCGTCGAACGGACAGGCGGCCACCGGCAGCGCATGCAGGCGGCGCAGGAAGGTCGCCAGCCCGTGGGCCACGGCGGGGCCAAGCGCGGGATTCGCGTCCAGCAACGCGGACGCCGTCTTGCCCTGCAGCGCCGCCATCAGCAGCCATGCCTGGTCCGGCGCGGCCACGCGGGCGAACTGGACCACCGCCGGCACGGGCAGCTGGGGCGCCAGCCAGCGCAGGCGCGCCGCTTCATCGGCAAGGTCGGCGGCGGCAGGCCCCCTGCCGTGCTTCAGGTACAGGTCCGGCGCACCGTTCCTGCCCTGCAGGCGGTAGACGGCGGCATCCGACGCGCCGATGCTGTCGCGCGCCCATCGATAGCCGGCCACGGCGGCGCGCAGGCTGGCGGGCATGGCCGCCGTCACGGAGGTTGGCATGCTGTCGGAGGGTCTCATCGCTCTAGCCCAGCGGCACGTGCAAGCCCATCTTGAGGCAGGTCAATGCCACGGACGTGCGGTAGCGCCGGATATTGTCGTCGCCGCCAAACAGGCGCTCCGTCAGCGCTTCGTACTCGGCCATGCTGCTGGCCGTGATGACCAGCAAATAATCGGCCTCGCCGGTAATCCCATAGCATTGCTGGATGGCAGGCTCGGCCATGATGCGCGCGCGCATGCCGGCCGTGCGCAGCGGGTGCTCGTCGTGCAGATGCACTTCCACCGTCAGGGTCAAGGGACGGCCCAGGCGGCTCGCGTCAAGCACGGCCACCTCGCTGCGGATGACGCCGCTCTCGCGCAGGCGGCGGATGCGCCGCTGCACGGCCGGCGCCGACAAATGCACGGCCTGGGCGATTTCGCGCTGCGAGGTCGTGTTATCGCGCTGCAAGATATCGAGGATGGCCAGGTCGAAGGCGTCGAGGACGGCGGGAGGAGTGAGCGAAAGTTGCGTCATGATGGCCAAAATGGAGTGCAAATACCGGAGCAGACACAATAAACTTTCGCTATTCCGATATCAAGCCTTTTATCACCATGCCATTACGCCGCTATGCATCCCTGATTCCCCTGCTGGCCATCCTCGGCTCCGTCACCTGCCTGGGACTGGGCACCTCGTGGGCCAAGCACAGCCTGTTCCCGCTCGTGGGCGCGCAAGGCACGACGGCCGTGCGCGTGGGCTTTTCCGCCCTCTTGCTGCTGCTGTTCTGGCGCCCGTGGCGCTGGCAGCTGAGCCGCGCCGACCTGCGCACGGTGGCCCTGTACGGCGCGGCGCTGGGCTTGACCAACCTGTGCTTCTACATGGCCCTGCGCACGATCCCCTTCGGCATCGCCGTGGCCATCGAATTTTCCGGCCCGCTGGCCGTGGCCCTGCTGGCCTCGCGCCGTCCGCTCGACTTCGTCTGGGTGGCGCTGGCCGTGGCGGGACTGGCGCTGCTGCTGCCGCTGGGCCACGACGTCAGCAATCTCGACCCCACGGGCGTGCTGTTCGCCCTGGGCGCGGCCGTCTGCTGGGCCTCGTACATCGTCTTCGGCAAGCGCGCCAGCCATTTGCACGCGGGCCATTCCGTCGCCCTGGGCCTGACCATGGCCGCGCTGGTGGTGGTGCCCGTGGGCGTGGCGCACAGCGGCGCCGCCCTGCTCTCGCCCGTCGTGCTGGGCGTGGGATTAGGGGTCGCGCTCATTTCCAGCGCCATCCCGATCTCGCTGGAAATGGTGGCCCTGAAACGGCTGACGCCGCAAGCCTTCGGCATCATGAGCAGCATGGAACCGGCCGTGGCCGCCATGCTGGCGTACATTTTGCTGGACGAACGCCTGGGCGCCGGGCAGTGGCTGGCGATTGCCATGATCATGGCCGCCTCCATGGGCAGTTCCTACATGGCGCAGCGCCAGAAGCGCGATGCGCCGGCGCTCATGGCCGAATGCAGATAGTGAAGCGGGCGCCGCCCAGCGGCGAATCGTCGATGGCGATGGCGCCGCCGTGCAGCGCGACGGCCCTGGCGGCGATGGCCAGTCCCAGGCCGTGGCCCGCGGCCGCATGGTCCTGCTCGCGCTCCAGGCGGTAGAACGGGGCGAACACCCGTTCGCGCTGCCCGGCGGGAATGCCGGGACCGTCATCGTCGATGACGATGCGCAGCACCTCGCCGTCGCGCACGGCCGACAGCGCCACGCGCGCGACAGCATATTTGGCCGCATTGCCCAGCAGGTTGCCGACGGCGCGCGCCAGCAGGCGGGGGTCGCCGCGCAGCTCGCCCAGGTCGGCGGCGATGCAGGCTTCCACCTGGCGCGGCAAGGCAGCCGCCAGGCAGGCGTGCAGCAGGGGCGCCAGCGCGAAGGACTGGCGCGGCAGCGCCTGCGCATGATCGAGCTGCATCAGGCCCAGCAGCTCATTGACGAGGGTTTTCAATTCCTCCACGTCGGCGCCCATGGCGTCGACGCGCCGCTGCAGGTCGGGCTGGCCTTCCGCATGCCGCGCGGCCAGCAGTTCCAGGCCGAATTCCAGCCGCGCGATCGGCGTGCGCAGCTCGTGCGAGACCGACAGCAGCAAATGCTTGCGCGCCTCCAGCAGGGAGCCGATGCGCCCGGCCATGTCGTTGATGCGGCCCGCCAGCGGCGCGATGCTGGAGCCGGGCCGGACCCGCGCCCGCGCGGCCAGGTCGCCCTGTCCGAAATCGTCGGCCATGCGCGACAGCGCCGCCAGGCTGCGCCCGTGCGCGCGCGTCCACCAGCCCAGGGGCAGCAGCAGGCACAGGGCGATGACGGCGAAGCGGATCGCTTCCATGCGCAGCGCCTGGCCCACGTCGATGGGCAGCTTCTGCGCGTGGAGCACGTCGTCGTCGCTGCCGGCATAGCGCGCGCCCGTGACGTCGACGCGGCGGTAAAAGCCCTTGCCGCCCACGTCCATCACGACGGCGCCCTGCAGCAGCGGCGCGCGCTGCGTCGCCGGCAGCGCCGCCAGCACGGCGGCGAGCGGCTGCAGCTCCAGCGTGACGTCCGACACTTCGCGCACCTTGTTCAGGCGCGGCAGCCATTCGTCGGCGGGCGCCTGGTCGATGTACTGCTCCAGCAGGAAGATCTGGCCGGCCGCCTGGTCGCGCGCGATATGTTCGAGCGGGTCGCCGAACAGGCCGCTGAAGGTGAAGTAAATGACGCCGCTGCCCAGCGCGATGGCCAGCAGCACCAGCAGCGCGAACCGCCAGAACAGGCGGTTCATTCCCAGGCCGAGGGCGTGAGCAGGTAGCCTTCGCCCCACACCGTCTTGATGCGCTCGGCGGCGGTATCGTCGAACTTGCGGCGCAGGCGCGAGATGCAGTTGTCGATGCTGCGGTCGAGGCCATCGAATTCGATGCCGCGCATCTTGACGAGGATGTCATTGCGCGACATGACCTTGCCCGCGGCGTCGGCCAGGATGGCGAACAACTTGAATTCGGCGCTGTTCATGGCGATTGCCTGCCCGCGCCAGTGCACGGCGCGGTTCTCGCGCGACACGCGCAGCTGGCCGATGACGATATCGCTGCCGGCCGCCGCGCTGCCGCGCCGCTGCAGCGCGCGCAAACGGGCCAGCAGCACGCGCGGCTGGATCGGCTTGTTCACGTAGTCGTCGGCGCCCTGCTCCAGGCCCGAGACTTCGTCGAAGGTGTCTTCGCGCGCCGTCAGTATCAGGATGGGCACGGCGCTGAGCTGGCGCAGCTGGCGGCACACCACCAGGCCGTCGACGCCGGGCAGGGTCAGGTCGAGTATCACCAGCTCGGGCCGGGTATCGCGAAAGCGCGCCAGGGCCTGGTCGCCGCGCGTGACGACGTCCACCGCATAGTCATATTGCTCCAGGTATTCCTTGACCAGCGCGGCCAGCCGCGCATCGTCTTCCACCAGCATGACACCTTGCATCGCTCCTCCGCGCCGCCATTTTTGTGGCGTATTGTAGTGGAGCGCGGCGCGCCTGTGGCAAATTCGACAATCCGGTACACATTGCTACACTTTCTATACAAATGCGGCCTACAAATTGAGGACAATTCAAGGACAAACACGGGCGGATTCCGGGACGATGTTTGCCTAAGATTCATGGCTCCTACCTCAACCGGAATCCGAACATGAAAAAATTTGCATGCAGCACCCTGCTCGCCGTCGCCGCCACCTCGCTCGTCCACGCCGAAGGCCTGTACGTGGGCGCCAACGTCAGCCCGTCCAGCGACGGCAAGATCCAGTATGCGGCCGGCGGCGCGACGAGCCAGCGCGACGCCAGCGGCAAGGCGCTGCCTTTCGGCGTCTTCGCCGGCCATGCACTGACGCCGGCCTGGGCGCTGGAGGGCGGCTACCGCGCCAGCGGCGGCGCGACCAGCTTCGACCTCGACCCCGGCTACCGGCTCAGGGTGCGCGCCAGCGCCGCCTACCTGGCGGCGCGCGGCACTTGGCGCCTGGACGAGGACTGGTCGCTGTTCGCCAAGGCCGGCATGGCGCGCAGCCGCGTCAAATTCTCCATCGACGGCAAGAATGCGCCGCCCGGTGAATCGGCCGGCAAGACGGGCCTGTACGCGAGCGTGGGAGCGGCTTACCAGATCAACAAGGACGTGGCGCTGCAGCTCGAATGGGAGCACGCCCCGACAGTCAGATACGAAGGACTCGACAGCACGATGAACCGCCTCGCGCTCGGTGTCCGTTTCGGTTTTTAAAGGATGGCATGCACAAGTTCGCTCCCCGTTTTTCTCCCCGTTTTTCTGGCCGGCTGTTGCTGCCGGCGCTGCTGCTGGCCGGCGGCGCCGGCGCGCAGATGATGCCCGACGGGAGCCGGGACATGTACGTGGGCGCGGCCGTCACGGGCAGCTCCGCGACGGATGACGGCGCGCCGCGCGCCGCCGTCCTGCGACCGCTGCTGCAGGTACAGTGGAGCAACGGCGTGTTCGTCTCGGCCAGCGGCGTGGCGGGCATGCACCTGTCGGCCACGCCGGGCGTGGAATACGGCCCGCTGCTGGCCGCCAGCAACGCGCGCGATCCGGAAGATGGCTGGCGCCTGCGCGGCACGCGGCGCATCAAGGGCACGCCCGACGTGGGCGGCTTCTATGGCTATTACCTGGGCGAGCAGACGCGCGTCACGTCGAACCTGGCGTACGACACGAGCGCGCACGGCTGGCGCGCCCAGCTTGCCGTGCAAAAGACCCTGCCGTCGCTGGCGGCCCATCATGCGGTGACGCTGTCGGCCGGCGTGTCGCTGGCCAGCGGCGCCGTGATGGAGGAGCGCTACGCCGTCAGCGCTGCTGCCGGCGGCGCGCGCGACTACCGCCCGGCCGGCGGCGTCACCGCCATCGAGGCGGGCGTCAACTGGAACTGGGCCCTGAGCAGCAAGTGGCTGCTCAACAGCGCCGTCACGGGCACGCGGCTGGGCAGCGGGCCGGCCGGCAGTCCCGTCATCGGGCGGCGCAACGTCATCACCTGGTCCAGCGGCCTGGGCTACCGGTTTTAGCGCCATGCGCAAGCCCCTGCTACTCGCCCTGGCACTGCTGCCCCTGTTCGCCGGCGCACAGGAAGGCGGCGACTGGACCGCGTATCGCGACGCCTACCGCCACATGATCTGGTTCGAGAAGTACGGCAAGCCCAAGCAATTGCTGCAGCAGCATCTGCGCCTGCGCGCGCGCGACGCCGGCGTGTCCACGGACGGCTTGCGCCTGAGCTTGCACGGCAAGGACGCGCAGCTGGCGCTGCCGCTCGATGCGCTGGGCCGCGCCGTTTTCCCGTTTTCCAAGGCCGCCTATGACGACAACGCGGAGCTGACCTGGAACCGCAAGCCGGGGCAGATCGCCTGGGGAGCGTGGGTCTCCATCGTCACGCGGCCCGACGGCGTGTATGCGGCGGCCGACCTGCGCGCCGCCTGCGAACAGTTCCTCGCCTATACGCGCTACGCCGGCAGCGCTGGCGGCAAGCGCTGCGCCGGCGTGCAGTTTGCGTATGCGAGGACGGATGCGGCGCAGGTGCGCTACCAGGGCGGCGATGGCGCGGCGACACCGCTGGCGGCGCAGGACGGTCCAGCCTTTCCCGGCGACGCCGCCAGCGGCTTTCGCGTCTACGCCTTCCGTTTCCATGCGCATCCGGACGGGGGCCAGGTCCTCACCGGCGGCACGCCGCTGGCGATCGCCGCCCTGCTGGAATAAGGCAGGCCGCGCTCAATGCGCGGCCGCCCCCGCCACGTGGGCGGCCAGCTTGCGGCGCGCCAGCCAGGCCAGCGGCAGCAGGGCCAGCAGCGCTGCGGCCACGCCGGCCCACGGCGACGACGCCATCAGCTGGCGCGAGACCATCAGCGCACCGAGCATGGAGCCGAAGGAAATGCCGAGGTTGAACGCGGAAATATTCAAGCCCGAGGCGAAATCGACGGCTTGCGGCGTGTAGCGCTCGGCCGTGGCCAGCATGCCCGCCTGCAGGGCGGGCGACAGGCCGAAGGCGAACACGCCCCAGACGAACAGCATCACCGTCATCAGCCACTGGGACGTGACGGCCAGCGCCACGCCCACTTGCGTCACGGCCAGCAACAGCAGCATCGATCGCAGGGCTTTTTGCCAGCCCAGGTGGCTGGTCAGGTAGCCGCCCGCCAGGTTGCCGGCAAAGGTGGCGATGCCGAACACGATCAGCAAGGCGCTGGCCATGGCGGCGGAAAAACCCGTCACATCCGTCAGGATGGGCGTAATGAACGTGAAGGCGGCAAAGCTGCTGCCGAAGCCGAACGTGGTGACGGCCATCATCGTCAGGATGGGGCCGCTGCCGAGGGCCGCCAGCTGCGTCATGGCCTTGCCGCCCTGGCCTTGCGATAAACCGGCCGGCAGCCAGCGCGCCATCGCGGCCAGGCCCAGCGCGGCCAGCACCACGACGGCAAAGAAGGGCAGGCGCCAGCCCATCAGGTTGCCAAGAAAACTGCCGAACGGAACGCCGATCACCATGGCCAGCGTCAGGCCCGCAAACATCACGGAAATCGCCCTGCCCGCCTGCGCCTTGTCCACCAGGCTGGCGGCCACGGTGGCGCCGATGGCAAAGAAGGTGCCGTGCGCCACGGCCGTGATGACCCGCCCCGCCAGCAACAATTCGAATGTGTGGGAAAACGCGGCCAGCAGGTTACCGGCCAGGAAAACGCTCATCAGCCCCAGCAGGGCCGCCTTGCGCGGCAGGCGCGACATCAGCAGCACCAGCAGCGGCGTGCCGACGGCCAGCGCCAGCGCGTACAGGCTCACCAGCGAGCCGGCCGATTCGATGGAAATGTGCAAATCCTTCGCAATCGCGGGCAGGATGCCGACGACGATGAATTCGGTGACGCCGATGGCGAAGGCGCCGACGGCCAGCGCCAGCACGCCGGGCGGCATGCTGCTGGCTGGGGGGGAAACACGGTGTGCGGTGGTCATGATGGCTCCAGCAATGATTCAAGCCGGCCAGTGTATCGGGAGAACTACTTTTGATATAGACTCCCATAATGGAAACACCTGTGAAATGGATTCAATAATGGCCAGGCAAGACATCAACCGCGCCTTCGAGATGAGCGTCTTCGTGGCCGTGGTGGAAACGGGCGCCTTTTCCGCCGCCGCGCGCCGCCTGGCCCTGACGCCATCGGCCGTCAGCAAGCTCGTCAATCGGCTGGAAGCGCGGCTCGGCGCGCGGCTGCTGCAGCGCAGCACGCGCCAGCTGCACACGACGCCCGAGGGCGACGCCTTTTTTGTCCAGTGCAAGCGCATCCTCGACGATATCGACGGCGCCGAGCGCGAAGCATCGCAGGGCGCGGCGCCGCGCGGGCGCCTGCGCATCAACTGTTTCGTGCCCTTCGGCGTGCACCAGCTGCTGCCCATCCTGCCCGAGTTCGCCCGTCGCTATCCCGACATCGTGCTCGACGTCGTCGTCAGCGACGCTGTCGTCGACCTGCTGGAAGACCGCACCGACATCGCCATCCGCACGGGCCAGTTGAAGGCATCGAACCTGGTGGCGCGCAAACTGGGCGAAGACGCGATGGTCGTCGTCGCCGCGCCCGCCTACGTGGCGCGCCACGGCCTGCCGCGCACGCCGCAGGAATTATCCGAACATAATTTATTGGCCTTCAACTTCCGCTGCCAGAACGAAACCTGGCCCTTCCGCGACGGGAGCGGAGGAACGTTGCACGTGGCGCCGCAGGGCAATACCTGCGTCAGCGATGGCGAAAGCATGCGCCAGCTGGCGCTGGCGGGCATGGGACTGGGACGCTTTTCGCGCCAGCACGTGCAGCGCGACATTGCGCAAGGTCAATTGGTGGAGGTGCTGCAGGACCACAATCCGGGCGACAAGGAAGTCGTGCACGCCGTCTTCGTGGGACCGGGCCTGCAGGTGCCGGCCCGCGTGCGCGTGATGCTCGATTACCTGCTGGAAAAGGTCAAGCTGGGCCAGCCTTAGACGACGGCCTCGCCCAGACGCAGCTGGCGGCCCTCGCCCAGCATCAGTTCGAACTCGGCCGCCGGCACGGCCGGGCTGAACAGATAGCCTTGCAGCTGGTCGCAGCCCAGTTCGCGCAGGAAACGCATCTGTTCTGCCGTTTCCACGCCTTCGGCGACGATTTCCTGGCGCAGCTGCTGCGCCATGGTGACGATGGCGCGGGCGATGGCGCAGTCGTTTTCCTCGAAGGGCAAGCCGACGACGAAGGAGCGGTCGATTTTCAATGTGCTGATGGGAAACTTCTTCAGGTAGGCAAGGCTGGAATAGCCGGTGCCGAAGTCGTCCAGCGCCAGCGCCAGGCCCATGGCCACCAGCTGGTTCATGATGTCGATGACCTTGTCGGCACCCCGCATCAGCAGGCTTTCCGTGATTTCCAGCATGATCTGCTCGGGCCGCACGCCGTAGCGTTCGAGCACGGCCGCTATGCGCGCCGGCAACTGCTCGTCGAACTGGCGCGCCGACAGGTTGACGGCGATGGCCGGCATGTGCAGGCCCCGGTCTTCCCAGCTGCGGATCTGGCGGCACGCCTCGTCCAGCACCCAGGTGCCCAGTTCCAGGATCAGACTGGTTTCCTCGGCGACGGGGATGAAGACGCCGGGCGAGACCATGCCGCGCATCGGATGCTTCCAGCGCAGCAAGGCTTCCGCGCCCACGATGCGGCCGCTGGCCAGGCTCACTTTCGGCTGGTAATGCAATTCCAGCTCCTTGTCGCCCAGGGCCAATCGCATTTCGCTTTCCAGGCGCAAATGTTCCTTGGCCCGCCGGTTCATGTCCTCGCGGTAGAACAGGAAGGTCGATTCGATGGTCTGGCCCGCCTTGGCCACGGCCACGTCGGCAAAGCGGAACAGGGCCGGCGCTTCCAGGCCGTCTTCCGGATACACGGTGATGCCGATGCTGGCGCCCACGTGCAGCGCGTGCGCGTCGATATTGATCGGTGCTTCGAGCAGGTTGAGCAGTTTTTGCGCCACGTTGGCCGCGTGTTCGCGCTTTTCGATGTGCAGCAGGGCCACGACGAACTTGTTGTTGTCGACCCGCGCCAGGATGTCGGCGTCGCGCAGGGCGCCGCGGAACAGCTGGCCGATGGCGATCACCAGCTGGTCGCCCACTTCATGGCCCAGGGTGTCGCTGATGGAACCGATGCGGCTGATGTCGATGACCATCAGCGCGCCATGCGTGCCTTGCCGCTTCGCTTCGGCCAGGCCCTGGTCGACCAGCTGGTTCAGCAGGCAGCGGTTCGGCAAGCCCGTCAGGCTGTCGTAGTTGGCCATGCGCTGCATGCGCGCCTCGGCATCCTTGTGCACGGAGATATCGGAAAACAGGGAAAACACATGGCTGATCTCGCCGTACTCGTCGCGCACGACGCTGATGGTGACGTCTTGCGGGAACAGTTCGCCATTCTTGCGCTTGCCGATGATCTCGCCGCGCCAGGAGCCGTGGCCGCGCATGGCGGCGCGCACCTTGGCGCGGAAATCGGGGTCGTGCACGCCCGAGCGCAGCAAGTCCGGCGTGCGGCCGATGGCTTCGGCCGGCGAATAGCCGGTGATGCGGGAAAACGAACTGTTGATCGACACGATGCGCTCTTCCGCATCCGTGATCAGCACGCCCTGCTCGCTGTCTTCGATGATGCGCGCATGCAACTTTACCTTGTCCACGTCGGACAGCGGTTCGCTCAGCGCAGACAGGCGCACGGCCATGCCGCACGCCTTGCCGGCCTGGTCGTGGATCACGTGGCGGTGCATGCGCAGCCATGTCACCATGCCCGACTTCTTGCGCCGGCGCACATCGGTGGCCACGTCGCCCTGCACGAAATGGAGCTCCAGCACGCTCGCTTCGGCATCGTCTTCCGGGTACAGGAACAGGATGTGCTGGCCCAGCGCCTCGATTTCGGAATAGCCGAACATCTGTTCGGCGCCATGGTTCCAGCCGATCAAAAAGCCGTCGGGATCGATTTCCAGCAGGGCGTCGGCCGGCGCCACGCGCACCACGGGCCGGCTGACGCCGCGCAGCCGCTCCAGCTCGTCCTGCAGGCGCGCCAGGGTGGCGGCCTGCTGCGGCCCCGCCTGTTCGCGGGCCTCCTGGGCCAGGCGCAGGCATAGCGCCACTTTCGCCTCAAGCACGGCAACCCCGCGCAGGAAACGGGGGCAGGAAGAATATCGGGAGCGCTGCGGTCTGTGTAATCATCAAAATCCCACCAGGGGGCATGGAGGTCGGGCCAGAAATGCGATGGAAATACTGTGAATATGGTAACCTGAAAATGTTGGCCTATGTCAACATTTTAAGGCCTACGCCGAATGGCGGGCGCTGCGTCAGGCACGCCCCGGCAGGTGCAGCGCCAGCCGCGCGAACACGTCGGGATCGCGCATGCGCGCCAGCCACCAGCGCAGCGCGGCGCCATCCTCGCCCACGCGCCACGCCAGGTAGAACGTTTCCGATGGTTTCGGCTCTTCCACGGCCTTTTCCACCAGCAGGCCGCGCGCGATGGCGGCGCGCGCGCAAGGCCCCGGCAGGAAGCCGAAACCCAGGCCCAGCACCTGGTAGTCGAACTTGACCTGCATGTTCGGCACCGTCAGCGCATCCTGCCCCAGCAGCAGCCCCACCGTGCGCGGCGCCAGCTGGCGCGCCGAATCGGCCACCACCACGGCGCGGTATTGCTGCAGGTCGCCGCGCGACAGCGGGCCGGGCAGCAGCGCCAGCGGGTGCGTGGGCGCCACGGTGAAGACAAAGTCCAGCATGCCGATCGGCTGTGCAATATAGCCGCCGCCGGCAGGCCCGTCGCCGGGCGCGCCGACCAGCAAGTCGACCCTGCGGTCCAGCAGCGCTTCCCACGTGCCCGACAGGGTGTCCTGCCCCAGGCGCAGCCGCGTCTGCTGCGCCACCTCATAGAAGGCGCGCACGTCGCCGGCCAGGGCCACGGCGGAAAACATGGAGTCGATGCCGATGGCCAGTTCCGTTTCCCAGCCCGACGCCACCCTGCGCACGCGGTGTTCGAGGTCCTGCGCCGCCTTCAGCAGGTAGCGCCCTTCCTTCAGCAATTCCTGCCCCGCCGCCGTCAGCACGACTTTCGGGCCGTTGCGCTGGAAGACCTGCACGCCCAGGTCGTCTTCCAGCTTGGCCACCGTATAGGAAATGGTGGACGGCACTTTATGCAGCTCCTTGCCGGCCGACGAGAACGATCCGCGGCGGTCGATGGCGTCGACGATTTGCAGGGCTTCCAGGCTTAGTCTTAACATTCGATTTTTTCGATGATAGTACGGTAGATTTTCCGTTTTTCTTTCCCGGCTTGGCGGCCTATACTTTCTCCATCGTACAGCGAGGGGCAGAAAAGACGCCAAGGCAGATGCCAAGCAACGGTCCTTCGAAATTATCGCACATTAATTTTACAGAAACGGAGCACACCATGTTACAGATTCGTCACAGCGAAGAACGCGGCGCCGCCAACCACGGCTGGCTCAATTCCCACCACAGCTTTTCCTTCGGCAGCTATCACGATGCCAATCACATGGGTTTTGGCCCCTTGCTGGTGATCAATGAAGACCGCGTCACGCCCGGCCAGGGCTTCGGCACGCACGGCCACCGCGACATGGAAATCATTTCGTATGTGCTCGACGGCGCGCTCGAGCACAAGGACAGCATGGGCACCGGTTCCGTGCTGCACTACGGCGATGTGCAGCGCATGAGCGCCGGCAGCGGCGTGCGCCACAGCGAGTTCAACCACTCGAACACGGAGGGCTTGCACTTCCTGCAGATCTGGATACAGCCGAACGTGACGGGCATCGCCCCCAGCTATGAAGAGAAACATTTCTCACCAGAAAGCAAACGGGGCAAGCTGCGCCTGATCGCCTCGTCCGACGGCCGCCACGGTTCCGTGCTGATCCACCAGGACGCGGCCCTCTACGCCAGCATCCTGCAGGAAGGCGAACAGGCCGAGCATGCACTCGACGAGGGCCGCCTTGCCTATGTGCACCTGATCCGCGGCAGCCTGGTGGTGAACGGCACGCCGCTGAAGGCGGGCGATGCGCTGAAACTGACGCAGGAAGCGGCCGTGATCATTACCCAGCCGGAAGACGCGGAATTTCTGCTGTTCGATCTGCCTCGTTGATGGCAGCTGCCCCTCTTCGGCGCGGTTTTCGCCAGGCCAGTTAAGGCCAAGGCGGCCTGACCGGACGGACCCGTCACGCACGGGGCCCGTCCGGCCGGCCGCCTGTCACCGTTTGGTCATGGAACTGACATGCGGCCGTCACATACGCTCACTATCATGCGCTTGCCTTTAAATCACGCAACCACAGGACATCGCAGCCCATGAACAAGCCCAACGATCTGGCCATCCGCGCCACCGATCCGAACGACATCGACAGCAACGCGTCCCACGACAACCATTTCAACAGCATCCTGAACGCCCGCCTGAGCCGCCGCAACTGGCTGCGCGGCAGCGCCGTCACGGCCGCCACCGCCGTCATGGGGTCGATGGGCCTGTCCGCCTGTGGCGGCGACAGCGATGCGGCGGCCGTCACGCCGACGCCGACGCCGACGCCTGAAAAACTGCTGGCCTTCACGGCCGTGCCGAAAAGCCTGGCCGATGTCGTGTCCGTGCCGGCCGGCTACACGGCCACCGCCCTGTATGCGCTGGGCGACTCGCTGCGCGCGGCCACGCCCGCCTACAAGAACGACGGCAGCGATACGGATTTCGACAACCGCGCCGGCGACCACCACGACGGCATGGAATACTACGGCCTGTCCGCCGCCGGCGCGCCGCTGGCGTCCGGCGCCGAACGGGGCTTGCTGGCGATGAACCACGAAGCGACCACGGACGAAAAACTGTCCTCGCACTTCCTGCACGTCAATGGCGGCACCACCACGCTGCCGCGCCCCGCCGCCGAAGTCGACAAGGAAGTGGCCGTCCACGGCCTGAGCGTGGTGGAAGTCAAGAAGACGGGCAGCGCCTGGGCCACCGTCAACGATTCCGCCTTCAACCGCCGCGTCACGCCGCTGACGGACGTCGAGCTTGCCGGCCCCGTGCGCGGCAACGCCCTCGTGGTGACCAAGTACTCGCCGACCGGCACCAAGACGCGCGGCACCATCAACAACTGCGGCACGGGCAAGTCGCCCTGGGGCAGCTACCTGTCCGGCGAAGAAAACTGGGCCGGCTACTTCACGCGCTCGGCCGCCGACAACGCGGCGCGCGGCGACAAGTCCGTGGTGTCGCTGAACCGCTATGGCCGCAGCCAGGGCGCCGCCTCGCGCCACGGCTGGGAAACGGGCGGCAGCGACGACAAGTACGCGCGCTGGAACCTGAGCAAGATCGGCGCATCGGCCGACGGCAGCGACGACTACCGCAATGAACTCAACGGCATGGGCTACATCGTCGAGATGGACCCGTACGACAAGACCCGCGCCATCCGCAAGCGCACGGCGCTGGGCCGCTACGCGCACGAAAGCGCCGCCTTCAGCGTGCCGACCGTGGGCCAGCAGCTGGCCGTCTACATGGGCGACGATTCGCGCAATGAATACATCTACAAATTCGTCACGACGGCCGTCTGGGCCGCGGCGGACGCCAACCCGGCAGACCGCATCGCCACCGGCGACAAATACCTCGATTCGGGCAAGCTGTACGTGGCCAAGCTGGCCGCCGACGGCACGGGCCAGTGGATCGAGCTGTCCCTGTCGAACGCGCTGATCCAGGCCTACGGTGCCTACAAGTTCGCCGACCTGGCCGACGTGCTGGTCAATGCCCGCCTGGCGGCCGACGCCGTGGGCGCAACGAAGATGGACCGCCCGGAATGGTGCTCGGTCAACCCGGCCAATGGCGAGATCTATTACACGCTGACCAACAACTCGAACCGCACCGTCAATCCGAGCGGTTCGTCGCAGCTGGCGCCCGACAGCGCCAACCCGCGCGCCTACACGGACATGAAGGGCAGCAGCGCGCAGAACGGCAATCCGAACGGCCATATCATCCGCTTCAAGGAAGGCACGGGCGCGGCGGCGGCCACCAGCTTTACGTGGGATGTCTACCTGTTTGGCGCAGAGAGCGGCGCCGACGCCAGCAAGATCAACCTGTCGAACCTGACGGCCGACCAGGACTTCTCCAGCCCGGACGGCCTGGCCTTCAGCCCCTACACGGGCATCTGCTGGATCCAGACGGACGATGGCGCGTACACGGACGTGACCAACTGCATGATGCTCGCGGCCATCCCCGGCAAGGTGGGCGACGGCGCCAAGTCCACCCTGAACTACGCGACGGCGGCCGGCGGCAACCTGGCCGTCGACACCTTCATCGGCAAGAAACCCACGGCCGACACGCTCAAGCGCTTCCTGGTGGGGCCGGTCGGCTCGGAAATCACGGGCATCAGCGAAACGCCCGACGGCAAGACCATGTTCATCAATATCCAGCATCCGGGCGAAAACACCGCGCTGGCCAATATCGGCGATCCGTCCAAGTACACGAGCCAATGGCCGGCCAACGCCGGCTATGGCGCCGGCAAGCGCCCCCGCTCGGCCACCATCGTGATCACCAAGAACGACGGCGGCCGCATCGGCAGCTGATGATCCCGTGCCTGGCGGCGGCATCCGCCAGGCAAAGCCAGCCATCCACCTTGTAAATGGAGGAAGTGCCCCTAAGTAAGGTTCATCACCAGACATTGCAACGACCGAAAGGCAGCCGGGGAAAAACGTTTCCCTGCTTTTTGGTATGATGGCAAGGCGCGCCGGCACCGGAGTGGTGTCGCGCGCCTTTTATTTTTGATAATTACTTATATGAGCACAACCATGCAAAGCGGCGCAGACCTCCTGGCGACAGGCGAATTGGATTACACGACTTCCTGCGCACTGCCGACGCCGTGGGCCCAGTTCACCCTGCATGCCTTTGTCGAGCACGCCACGGGCAAGGAACACCTGGCCATGGTGCTGGGCGACGTCGGCAACGGCGAACCGGTGCTTGCGCGCGTGCATTCCGAGTGCCTGACGGGCGACGTGCTGTTTTCCCAGCGCTGCGATTGCGGCGCCCAGCTCGAAGGCGCGCTGAAACGCATTGCCGAGGAAGGCCGCGGCGTGCTGCTGTATTTGCGCCAGGAAGGACGCGGCATCGGCCTGATCAACAAGATCCGCGCCTACCGCCTGCAGGAAGCGGGCGCCGACACGGTGCAGGCGAACGAGCAGCTGGGCTTCAAGGCCGATGCGCGCAACTACGCCTTGTGCAAGCCCATGTTTGCGCAGTTCGGCATCGACAGCCTGCGTTTGATGACGAACAACCCGCGCAAGATCGCCGCCATGGAAGCGCTGGGCATCACGGTGGCCGAGCGGGTGCCGCTGCTGGTCAACCGCAACGCCTTCAACCAGCATTACCTCAATACCAAGCAAAGCAAGCTCGGTCACATGATGACGCCGGTGACGGCGCCGGCGCTCGAAGACGGCGCCCTGTAATTGCCGCACTGGCGCGCAGGCGGCGCCATCGTGCACAGGTGCTCCCGCTCACGCATAAAGGATGCATGAAATTATCTAACTTCGCCCTCCTGCTGGCCGGCCTGTGCGGCACCGCTGGCGCGCAGGCGGCGCCGGTCGCCACGCCTGCCACCTCCGCCGCTGCGGCCTCCGCCGCATCGGTTCCTCCCGTCAAGCCGCCGCCGGCCACCGCCGCGCCGGCCGCCACCGAACACGCGGCCCTGCCGCCGCCCTCGTCGGCCGCGCAAAAGCTGTACACGGCCGCGCGCGCCGACATCCTGCAAGTGCGCGTGCTGCTGAAGAACGGCCGCACGCAGTCGTCCGTGGGGTCCGGCTTTTTGATCGGCACGGGCGACCTGGTAGTGAGCAACTATCACGTCGTGTCGCAATTCGCGCTCGACCCCGATACCTATGTGGGCGAATGGGTCGACACCAGCGGCCAGCGCGGCAACGTGGAATTGCTGGCCGTCGATGTGCTGCACGACCTGGCCGTGCTGCGCGTAAACCGCCATGGCACGGGCTTTTTCAAGATGCCCGAGCAGCTGGCGCCGCTGACGCAGGGCCAGTACCTGTATTCGATGGGCAATCCGCTGGACCTGGGCTTCGCCATTTCGGAAGGGTCGTACAACGGCGTCGTCACGCGCAGTTTCTACGACCAGCTGATGTTTACGGGGCCGATCAATTCCGGCATGAGCGGCGGCCCCAGCGTCACGGCGAATGGCGACGTCGCGGGCATCAATGTCTCGAAACGCCTCGACGGGGAACTCGTCAGTTTCCTCGTGCCGGCCCGCTATGCCCAGCAATTGCTGGCCAAGGTGGCGCAGCAAGGCAAGCCGCCGAAGGACTTCAAGCCGCTGGTGACGGCGCAGCTGCTGGCGCACCAGGAAGTGATGCTGGCGCGCCTGCTCGGCACGCCCCTGAGCCTGAAAGCCATGGGACCGTACCGCGTGCCCGTGCGCGAATCGGACCAGATGCGCTGCTGGGGCCGCTCCAACGTGAAGGCCGACAAGCCCTATACGATAGACAATACCAGCTGCGCCATGGAATCGGCCATCTTCATTTCCGGCGCCCTGCAGACGGGGCAGGTGTCGATGCGCCACGAATTCTTGCGCAGCAGCGAACTGGGGCCGCTGCGCTTTTCCGAACTGGCCAGCGCCTCGTTCAAGAATGAAAATTTCGGCAACTACAAGAGCGCGCACCTGACGGGCCCCCATTGCACTGAACAGTTCGTCAAGAATGCCACCCTGCCCCTGCGCGCCGTCCTGTGCGTGCGCGCCTACCGCAAATTTTCCGGCCTGTATGATTTCGCCCTGCTGGCCGCCAGCACCGATGAGCCACTAATGAGCTTGCAAAGCCGCATCGACGCGCGCGGCGTGTCCTACGCCAACGGCATGCGCGTCACCCGCACCTTCCTCGAAGCGCTGTCGCGCGCCCCTTCCGCCAGCGGCGCGCGCAAGCCATGAAAGCGCCCTACTACATCGAAATCCTCGCCGCGAATGGCGACGTGGAACGGCGCCAGCGGATCGATGCCTTGCCGATCCGCATAGGCCGCGGCTACGACAATGACTTCATCCTCGACGATGCGCACACGGCGCCCGCCCACGCCATCGTCGAGGATGATGGCACAGGCGGCCTGCTGCTGCGCGACCTGGGCAGCCAGAATGGCGTGATCCACCTCGGCCAGCGCCAGGCGCAGGTAGCCCTGGGCGGCAACAGCATCGTGCGCCTGGGCCACACGCGACTGCGCGTGCGCGCCAGCGACCATCCGGTGGCGCCCGAACTGAGCGACACGACCATGCACAACTGGGAAGGCTTGCGCCCCGCCATGACCGGCCTGGCCATGATCGGTGCCTCGGCCGCCTTCAGCAACTGGCTCGGCGATGCGGAAGCCTTCGATCCGATTTCGTACCTGATGGTCATCGCCTCCGCGCTGGGCGCCGGCCTCGTGTGGGCCGCCATCTGGGCCGTGGCGAACCGCCTGTTCGGCCATACGGCGCGCTTCGGCCGCCACCTGTTCATCATCGGCTGCGGCTTGCTGGCCATGGAAGCGTGGGAACTGGGCAGCAATGTGGCCGCGTATGCGTTCTCGCTGGAAGTGCTGACGCGCTACGGACGCCATATGTTCATCGTCATTGTATGCGCCATGATCTACTACCATTTGTGCACGATCAAACCACAGCATCCGCGCCGCTTCGGGCTCGTCAGCGTGGTGCTGGCCATCATCGGCTCGACCTTGATACTGCTGAGCAATTTGCAGATCAGCGGCCGCCTGGCGGACGAACTGTACATGTCCGCGATCTACCCGCCTGCCCTGCGCCTGAGCCCCGATCACGCAACGGACGCCTTCTTCCGCGATGCGGCCGCCCTGCAGCGCGGCGCCGATGCCGAGCGCGGCAAGTCCTCCAGGGGCGAGGCGGACGACGACGGCGACGAATAAGCGAGGCCGCCCCCGCATGTAAAAGGCTCTGTCCCCGACAAATAGGGGAACCCAGGGAATCTTCCCCAGCCCCGGCTGTCTGACTGTACATATCGGACAAACGGGAGCCTGCCATGCAGCCAGCCGAATGGAAAACCTTCATCGCCCAGTTCGCCGCACTGAGCCGTCGCCAGCGTCTGGCCAGCGCCACCCTGCTGCGCGGGGCAGGATCGCAGAACGCCGCCGTGGCACTGGTCGAAAGCGTGGCCCGGCAGCGGCTACACTGTCCCGCCTGCAACAGCAGCCATGCGCACCGGCACGGCCATGCGCACGGACTGCAGCGCTACCGCTGCGTGCCGTGCGGGCGCACCTTCAATGCGCTCACCGGCACGCCGCTGGCGCGCTTGCGCCATAAATCGCTGTGGCTAGCCTACGCCGATTGCCTGCTGGCATCGGCTTCCGTGCGCCAGGCAGCAAGCCAGCTGGGCGTGCACCGCAACACCGCCTTCCGCTGGCGCCACCGGTTTTTGACGCTCGCCAGGACGGACCGGCCGCTGTGCCTGCACGGCATCGCCGAGGCCGACGAGCTGTATCTGCTGGAATCGGAAAAGGGATCCAGGCATCTGACGCGTCCGGCACGCCGCCGGGGCGGCCACGCCCGCCAGCGCGGCATTTCCAGTGAACAGGTCTGCATCGTGGTGGCGCG
>NZ_FTMV01000047.1 GCF_900156175.1 Janthinobacterium sp. TND4EL3 | reverse complement strand
ATCGACGCGTCGGCCCTGGCCAATGGCAACTATGTTGTGACAGCGCAAAACGGCGCCTTGAGCATCGCTGCGCGTCCGATCACGGTGACGGCCGATGCGCAGAGCAAGGTGTACGGCAACGTCGACCCCGGCCTGACCTATCAGGTCACGCAAGGCAATCTGGTGGCAGGCGACAGCCTGAACGGCGTGCTGCGCCGCGCGGCCGGTGAAAACGTGGGCAGCTACACGATCGACGCATCGGCCCTGGCCAACGGCAACTATGTTGTGACGGCGCAAAACGGCAGCCTGAGTATCGCTGCGCGTCCGATCACGGTGACGGCCGATGCGAAGAGCAAGGTGTACGGCAACGTCGATCCCGGCCTGACGTATCAAGTGACCCAGGGCAACCTGGTGGCGGGTGACAGCCTGTCCGGCGTGCTGCGCCGCGCGGCCGGCGAGAACGTGGGCAGCTACACGATCGACGCGTCGGCCCTGGCCAATGGCAACTATGTTGTGACCGCGCAAAACGGCAGCCTGAGCATCGATGCGCGTCCGATCACGGTGACGGCCGATGGGAAGAGCAAGGTGTATGGCAACGTCGACCCCGGCCTGACCTATCAGGTCACGCAAGGCAATCTGGTGGCGGGCGACAGCCTGTCCGGCGTCTTGCGCCGCGCAGCCGGCGAAAACGTGGGCAGCTACACGATCGACGCGTCGGCCCTGGCCAATGGCAACTATGTTGTGACGGCGCAAAACGGCGCCCTCACCATCGATGCCGATCCAGGGTTGGAAAACGCGATTCGGCTGGCGCGGCGCCAGGTCACCACGGGCACCAATGACGTGGCGGCAGGAACGACGGCCAGCGCCGGGGTTGCGGCCGTGCCGGGAGTCGCCGCGCTTGCCGCTCCCGGTGCCGGTAGTGTGTCCGAAAGCGGCGTCAGCCTGATCGGCGGATTGGCCCTGGTACCCGTGGCTGATGCGGCGCACGCCGCGCCAGCGCCGGGAAGCAGCGGCACGCCTGGCTTTACGCGCATCTTTGTCGTCAACGGCGGCATTAATGTGCTCGCTGCGGCCCCGGTAGCGGGAGGCGTGGCGCAATGATGGTCTTGATTCACACTAGAAAAGAATTTATGAAACAACAACAATCTCCACAGCGCACGGCTGCTGCCATGGCACTGGGATTTGCTTTATTGCATGTGGCACCGCTTGCGCAGGCACAAGTTCCTCCTGATGCCGGCCAAACCCTGCAGCAGCTCCAGCCGCCCGTCGCGGCGCCCCGCGAAAGCCAGCCCTTGAAAATCCAGGTGCCGCACGATGCGCTTGCCGTGGCGCCTGGCGGTCCAACCGTCGTATTGCGTTCGATCAAGGTCTCCGGCAATTCCATGTTGGGCGACGAAACGCTGCGCGCGGCGCTGGGCGACGTGACGGGCAAGACCTTCGACCTGGCCGGTTTGCGCGGCCTGGCCGAGCGCATCACGGATGTTTACCAGGCCAGCGGTTACCCGTTTGCCCGCGCCATCCTGCCGCCGCAAGACCTCGACCACGGTGATTTGCGCATCGACATCATCGAAGGACGTTATGGCGTGGTGCAGGCCGAGGGCGACGATGGCGCGCTGGCGCAGCGGGCGACGGCCTTCCTCGACGGCTTGCGTCCCGGCAGCGTGATCGCCAGCGGTCCTCTGGAGCGTGCCGCCCTGTTGCTCGATGATTTGCCTGGCATCGACTCTGCCGCCACCGTGCGTCCCGGCGCGCAGGCGGGAACGGGCGACCTGATCGTCCAGGTCGCGCGCGGGCAGCGCGTGCGCGGCGATGTCGGCCTGGATAATGCAGGCAGCCGCTACACGGGCAAAAATCGCGTGCGCGCGAATGTCGATATCAACAGTCCTTTCCTGCTGGGCGACCAGATCACCGTGCGGGCGCTGCTCAGCGAGGAAGAGTTGTGGCTGGGCTCGCTTGGCTACAGCCTGCCCCTGGGCGCGTCCGGTTTGCGCGGCAATGTCGGCTACTCGCATACCAGCTATGTGCTGGCGAAGGAGTTTGCCAGCCTGCATGCCAACGGGACGGCCAAGGTGGCCAGCGCCGGACTCAGCTATCCCATCCTGCGCTCGCAACGGGCCAACCTGACCCTGGTCGCCACCTATCAGGCCAAGGACTTGCAGGATAACCGCGACAGTACGCAGACCTATGAAAGCAAGTCCAGCCGGTCCATGCCGCTGGCCCTGCAATTCGATTACCGCGATACCTTCGACGGCATGACCTACGGCAGCGTGAGCTGGACGCCGGGCAAGCTGAAGCTCGACGCGGGCTTGACCGCCGTCGATTACTACGCGACCAAGGGCAGCTTCCACAAGTTCAACCTCGACGTGGTGCGCCTGCAATCCTTGCCCGCCGGCTTGAGCCTGATGGCCCACCTGAGCTGGCAGCAGGCAGACAAGAACCTGGACTCGTCCGAGAAACTGAGCCTGGGCGGCGCCAGCGGCGTGCGCGCCTATCCATCGGGGGAAGCGACGGGCGACGAGGGCGGCCTGGTGCAACTGGAACTGCGCTATGGCGCCGGCGCCTGCACGCCGTATGCGTTCATGGATGCGGGGCGCATCACCGTCAACGCCAAGCCGGCCCCGGCCAGCGATAACCGGCGCAGCCTGCGCGGCAGCGGCCTGGGCTTGCGCTACCAGCGGCAGGCCTGGAGCGCGGACCTGGCCCTGGCCTGGCGCACCACGGGTGGCCGCCCGCTGTCGGAAACGAACAGTGACCCCAAACCGCGCGTGTGGCTGAACCTCGAGTACCGCTTCTAAATGCAACGCCGCAAGGCGCACGATAGCAACGTGCGCCTTGCAAAACAATCAAACTTGCCTTATATTCGCGGTTCTTTCTCGAACCTCTTCCTTATTGGAGCCAAAAGTGCCTCGCTTCTTCGCCATCACCTGCTAACGCTGACGAAATGCTCTCTGCAGCATCGTTCGGCGCGTTGACGCCCCCGATTGCTGCGGCACTGTTTTTGCTCCCTCCGCACACGTATCCAGGACCACCGTCCTGATCGTCCACGTCCGAACACGTCGTCAGCACCCCTGACCCTGTATGGACACGCCCCGGTGAACGCGGCGTGGGACGCTATGTTTTTGCAATCTTTGCCCTTATTCAAATACCCGCGCACGCCGCACCTGGAAGGCTCGCGCCTGCAGGACGGCGACGACGGTTCCGACCAGATGCCCCTGAAAAAGCTGGCGGGCCGCTACGTCGTCATCGAGGAAAAAATCGATGGCGCCAATTCCGCCGTGTCGTTCAGCGATGCGGGCGAGGTGCTGCTGCAGTCGCGCGGCCACTACCTGGCGGGCGGCGGCAGCGAACGCCAGTTCAACCTGTTGAAACCGTGGGCCCATGCGCACGAGCACGCCTTGCTGAATATGCTTGAAGATCAATTTGTGCTGTTTGGCGAATGGTCTTACAGCAAGCATTCCGTGTTTTACGACCGCCTGCCCCATTATTTCAACGAGTTCGACGTGTATTGCCGGCGCACGCAGATGTTTCTGTCGACGGCGCGCCGCCACGCCATGCTGGCCGGCTCGCCCGTGCTGTCCGTGCCCGTGCTGTACGCTGGGCTGATGCCCGCGTCGCCGAAACAGCTGTGGCAGCTGCTGCGCCATTCGCTGGCCAAGTCCCGCCTGTGGCGCGACGCCTTTGAAAACGTGGTGGCGCGCGAACGCCTGCCGCTGGACCTGTGCTGGAAGCAGACGGACAAGTCCGACCACGCGGAAGGCCTGTACCTGAAAGTGGAAGACGACGAGCAAGTGCTGGCCCGCTACAAGCTGGTGCGCCATGACTTTACGCAAACCATCCTCGACAGCGGTTCGCACCACAGCACGCGGCCATTGATCCCGAACCTGCTGGCCGACGGCGTGGACCTGTACGCGCCGCAGCCGCTCGTCACGTGGGACAGCCTGGGCCTGCACACTTGCCGTTCGCTCGACGAACTGGCAGCTTACTCAAGGAGTACACAATGATGAACTGGAAAACCCTGCAGCAACTGGTGCCGCAAGCGGGCCAGTCGCCCGATTTCAATGCCTGCCTGGCCGCTTTCCCGCAGCTGGAACTGGCCAAGACGACGCCGCAAAACCCCGTGTATCACGCGGAAGGCGATGTGTGGACGCATACGATGATGGTGGTGGAGTCCCTGCTGGGCATGCTTGAATATCAGCAAGCCACGCGGGCGGAACAGGAAATCGTGTTCCTGGCCGCCCTGCTGCACGACGTGGCCAAGTGCAGCACCACAGTGATCGACCCGGTGACGGGCGCCATCGGCCAGCCCGGTCACTCGCGCAAGGGGGCGCTCGATGCGCGCATCGCCCTGTGGGATGTTGATGTGCCATTTGCCGTGCGCGAGGAAATCTGCCGCCTGATCAATGTGCACCAGGTGCCGTTCTTTGCGCTGGAACAATCGCGGCGCGGCGTGACGCCGGAGTTCACCGTGCGCGAACTGTCGTGGCAGGTCGATATCCGCCTGCTGGCCATGCTGGCCGAGGCGGACATCCGCGGCCGCATCTGTCCCGATCCGCAGCGCATTCTCGACGCGATCGAGCTGTTCCGCGAACTGGCGCGCGAGGAGGGCTGCTATGGCCAGCGGCGCGCCTTTGTCGACGATCACACGCGCGTCAAATACTTCCGCGGCGCCGAGGCGCATCCCGATTATCCCCTGTTCCAGGAAGCGGGATCGCACGTGATCGTCATGTCGGGCTTGCCCGCGTCCGGCAAGAATACGTGGGTGGAGAAGCACCATCCGCGCCTGCCCGTCGTGTCGTTTGACGATGCGCGCATCGCCCTGGGTTTGAAGCACGGCAAGAACGAGGGGCAGGTGGGCGACTATGCGGAAGAGCGGGCGCGCGAACTGTTGCGCCGTGGCGAGCCGTTCGTGTGGAATGCCACGCATCTGTCGCGGCTGATGCGCGAAAAGACGCTCAACCTGCTGTATAAATACCATGCGCAGGTGGAGCTTGTGTACCTGGAACAGCCGCGCAAGGAATTACTCAGGCGCAACGGCCAGCGCGACACTTCGCTCAGCAACAAGAAGCTGCAAGCGATGCTATGGAACTGGGAAATTCCGCTGCCGGTGGAGGCCCATGCCGTGCGTTACTGCGTCGATTGAGGCATGCGCTTTTTCACGCATGCATCAGCAATCAAAATAATAACGTTTATTTTTAAAATTGCAACAAACTGAGTATATTGCGACGCTTTCGTTTATTACAATGAATTGCCTGGTGTGGTGAACCGCCGGGTTGCGGCGCGAGGGCTGACACCCTCGCGTTTCCTGTGTGATTTCCTGCGTGAAGCACGCATGCTCATTGTATGAACTGGAGTCATCGATGCACAAATCTTTCATCGCACTGGCCGCCGCCGCCGTGCTTGGCCTTGGCGCCGCATCTTCCGCCCAGGCGGCCACCCAGACCATCAGCTTCAGCGCCGACCGCGCCCTGGGCGCCACCAACTGGTCAGACACCCTGGGCCTGGGCAAGTTCGACAGCAACCTGGGCACCCTGACGTCGATCAAGTTCCATCTGGAAGGTGCCGTACAGGGCAACGGCAAGACGGAAAGCCTGGACGCCAGCGCATCCGACGTGACCCTGAGCCTGGCTTCGCTGCTGACCTTGTACCGTCCCGACAATTCCACCCTGCTGGTGGCCAATCCGCTGTTCACGCAGACGTTTGCCCTGAGCGCCTTCGATGGCAGCATCGATTTCGCCGGCACCTCGGGCGCCAGCACGGGCTTGCGCTCGAGCACGGGCTCGAATGGCTACACGAGCGCCAGCGCCAGCGACTTTGCCCTGTTTTCCTCTGCGGGCGGCGGTTTGATTTACCTGGGTTTGAATGCCATCGGTTCCTCGACGGGCAGCGGCGCGGGCAATTTGCTGACGCAGTTCCAGACGTCCGCTTCCGGCCGCGTGCAAGTGACGTATGAATACATCAGTGCCGTGCCGGAACCGGAAACGTATGCGATGCTGCTGACGGGACTGGCGCTGGCCGGCGTGATGATGCGCCGCCGCAAGCCCCTCGCCTGATCAGCGCCGGCTGCGGCCGCCGAGCAATTGCGCCATCTCGCTGAACAGCTCATTGTTCAGCGAGGCGGGCAGGGTGGTGGCCAGGCTGCGGCTGTAGTAGGCGCCCAGGTCCAGGCCCAGGCCCAGCCCGCAAATTTCCACGGCGCCCTGCGCTTCGCGGCGCGCCACCACCTGTTTCAGATGCTGCGTCAGGTAAAACTCGTCATTGGCCAGATTCGTGGCCGTATCCATCGGGCAACCGTCTGACACGACGAGCAGGATGCGCCGCCGCTCCGGCCGCGCCAGCATGCGCGTGCAGGCCCAGTCCACGGCTTCGCCATCGACGCCTTCGCGGTACAGGTCCGCCTTCAGCAGGGCCGCGATATCGGGTCGCGCGCGGCGCCAGTTCGTCTCGCCATCCTTGAAGACCATGTGCACGAGTTCGTTCATGCGGCCCGGATGGGCGGGCGAGCGGGCGCGCATCCAGTCGCGTTTGACGCGGCCCCCGTTCCAGGCGCCCGTCGTAAAGCCCAGCAGCTCCGTCGTGATGCCCGCCTGCTCCAGCGCGCGCAGCAGAATGTCGAGCAGCACGGCCACGGACTCCGCATGCGTCTTCATGGAGCCGGAGCAATCGACAAGAAAGGTGACGAGGCAATCGGCCTGGGGCCGGAATTGTTCCTTGCGGAACAGCCTGCGCTCGGAAGGTGAGCTGATCAGCTGCGCCAGGCGGCGGCCGTCGATATATCCCTCTTCCTCGCCGAACGACCAGCCGTCGCGTTGCGGCACGGCCAGCAGTTGCGTGAAACGCCGCGCCAGGCGGGCCGTGTTGATGCCCAGGCTGGCGATGTGCGCGTCCATCCGTTCGCGGTAGTCGAGCAGCAGGGCGCGGCGCACGAGTTCGCCCGCTTTTTCTTCGCGGTCATAGGCCGTGGAGTAAGCCTTGTAGCCGCCGTCGCCGTCGCTGAAGGCGCGGCTGTCGCCCAGCGGGGCGGCGTCGGGAAGGTGCTCGTTGTCGCTGTCGAAATCGAGCAGCAGCCTGAACGCCGCCTGCGCCTTCGCGTCGCCTGACTCATCCTGGCTGCCATCGCGCGCCGTTTGCGCCTCCTGCAGCATGGCGTCGACGGCGTGGGCGATGGCCAGCGCGTGGCGCGCAAAGGCGGCCTGGTCGGTGCGGTGGCGGCGCAAGCCCGCCAGGTCGCCGCTCAGTTGCGAGGAAAGCGACCAGCGCGTGGCCTCGATGAAATCTTCCGTCTTTTCCAGCACGGCGCGCGCCGTCAGGCGCGACCAGCACATCTGGAACACGGTATACAAGAGCAGGCCCGACGCGCCTTCGGCCAGGCCGGAATCGTAGAACGCGTGCGACCATGCCGTGAAACGGTGGCGCAGGTTGTGCACGACGCCCGCATGTTGATCTGGCGCAAGCGTTTCCACCCTGAGCTGCTCCAGCAGCTCGAAGACGAGGCGCGCCACGGGTTCGACCGGGCACAGGGACTTGTGCAGGGCAGCGTCCGTGTGCAGCAAACGCAGGGCCACGCTGTCGGCCGCGCCGCGCAGCGAGGGCAAATCCTGCAGTGCCGCATCGGGCTGCAGATGGGCCGCGTGGATGGGCAGGGGGCAGTGGCCGTCGTGCAGGCGCCGGCCCCGGTAGCGTATCGCGGGCGAAGCGCTGAGGGCGCGGATGGCGCCCGCGCACAGTTCATCCGTTTCCTGCTGCGCGCGCGTGTAGGCGGCGGGCGCGGTCGCTTCGGTACTCATGGCGCCGTCGCCAGCAATTCCTCGTTGAAACAACGCTGGTAATACTCGGCCACCATGGGCCGCTCGGCCTCGTCGCATTTGTTGAGGAAGGACAAACGGAAGGCCAGGGCCGGGTCGCGGAAGATCTGGCAATTCTCGGCCCAGGTGATCACCGTGCGCGGCGACATCAGGCAAGCCAGGTCGCCCGCCGCATAGCCGTGGCGCGTCAGGCTGGCCACGGCCACCATGGCGGCAGCCAGCTGGCGGCCCGCTTCATCGTTCATGGCGGGGACACGCGCCAGCACGATGTCCGTTTCTTCATGCTGCGGCAGATAGTTCAGGGTGGCAACGATATTCCAGCGGTCGATCTGCGCGTGGTTGAGCACTTGCGTGCCGTGGTACATGCCGTTCAGGTTGCCCAGGCCCACCGTATTCGACGTGGCGAACAGGCGGAAGTGGGGGTGGGGCGTGATGACGCGGTTCTGGTCCAGCAAAGTAAACTTGCCGTCGCGTTCCAGAATGCGCTGGATGACGAACATCACGTCGGGGCGGCCCGCATCGTACTCGTCGAAGATCAGGGCCACGGGACGCTGCAATGACCAGGGCACGATGCCTTCCTGAAACTCCGTCACCTGCTGCTGTTCGCGCAGCACGATGGCGTCCTTGCCGACCAGGTCCAGGCGGCTGATGTGGCCGTCGAGGTTGACGCGCACGCAGGGCCAGTTCAGGCGCGCCGCCACCTGCTCGATGTGCGTGGACTTGCCCGTGCCGTGCAAGCCTTGCACCATCACGCGGCGGTTATGCGTGAAGCCGGCCAGAATGGCCAGGGTCACGTCCTTGTTGAAGCGGTAGGCGGGATCGATGTCGGGCACGTGCGGGTCGCGCTCCGTGAAGACGGGCACGAGCAGGTCGCTGTCGATGTTGAACAGGCTGCGCACGGACTGCAAGGTTTGCGCCGCTGCGGCGGGGGGATGTTGGCGTGAATCTGGCACCTTGTTCTCCTGTGAAGCCGCAGCGGGAACGCTACGGCGGTTATGAATGCGCGGTTTGTAAGGCGGTGTCGCCATCCCCGCCCGTCGTCGGCATGGTTTCCGATTCGATGGCGGCCAGGGCTTGGGCGGCGCGTTGCAATGCTGGCAAGAAATGTAAAGCCTTGTCGTGCGTCAAACGGATGATGGGCGCCTGGATCGCCACGGCCAGGTTCGAGCGGCCGTTCGGGTTCGGCACCAGCACGGCCACACACAGCAGGCCGGGCAGGAATTCCTCGTCGTCCAGCGCATAGCCGTTGCGGCGCACCAGTTCCAGTTCGCGTTCCAGCTTGACGGGGTCCGTTTCCGTCTTGTCCGTAAAGCGCGTCAATTCCATGTGGCCCAGCAGGCGGCGCCGCTGCACGGGCGTCATTTGCGCCAGGAACAGCTTGCCGCTCGACGAGCAGTGGGCCGGCACGCGCGAACCGGGATGCAGGTAGAAGCGCAGCGGGGCCGCCGTTTCCACGCGGTCCAGGTACACCACTTCGCTGCCGCTGAAGGCCGTCAGGTTGCAGCTTTCGCCCACTTCCTCGACCAGCTGGCGCAACACCATGCGGCGGGCGCCATGGAAGGTGTTGTTAATCAAGAGGTTAGACGCGAGGCGGCGCAGGCGCACGCCCGTGCTGTAGTGGCGGCCATCGCTTTCGCGCTGCAGCACGCCCACGCTTTCCAGCTGTTGCAGCATGCGGTGCAGGGTGGGTTTCGGTAATCCTGTCTCTTCCACCAGCGCCTGCAGCGACAGCAGTTGGTCTTTCTCGGCAATCACTTCCAGCAAGGCAAACAAACGCATCGTGGGCGTGTCGCCTTCCAGTTTTTCCGGCTCAAATTTTGGGGATGAAATCATGTCCATGGTGGCCTCGGTTGGGTATCTGAGTGTTACATCAGCTTATTTCATTTTCGAACTCAAATTGTACCGTTTCCTTGAAAATATGTTTGACTTTTGATTGCCGAACGCTTAAATTGAATTGTATATCAAATTTCGGAACAAAATATACCGTTTTTTGATAAATAAATTGATCAATACAGTGCAGTTCATTACCACAGACCAGGAGACACCCATGAATGACATGACCGAGCAAAAAGCCGCCGCCGCAGCGGCCACCCCCACCGGGCCGCAAAAGATGACGCCGTCCGAAGCGTTCGTGGAAACCCTGGCCGCCAATGGCGTGACCGACATGTTCGGCATCATGGGCTCGGCCTTCATGGACCCGATGGACATCTTCGC
>NZ_FTMV01000048.1 GCF_900156175.1 Janthinobacterium sp. TND4EL3 | reverse complement strand
GCAACATGGAGTGAGGTGAACTTTACCGATGCTCTATGGACCATTCCGGCCAGGCGGATGAAGCGTCGCAACCCCCACAACGTCTATCTGTCACGCCAGGCGCTCGATATGTTCGTCGCACTACGCACCTGTGCTGGTACGTCCCCTTACATTTTGCCATCGCGATATGACCCTGATGTGCCGATGAATGGTGCTTCGCTCAATCGCATCCTGGTGTCAGTCTGCGCCACGGCACGAGATTGTGGGAAACAACTGGCCGATTTTTCGCCGCATGATTTGCGTCGAACGGCATCGACCCTGCTGCATGAAGCAGGCTACAACACCGATTGGATCGAAAAATGTCTCGCCCACGAGCAGAGGGGCGTGCGAGCCGTCTATAACAAGGCTGAATACGCGGTTCAGCGCCGGACCATGCTGCAGGAGTGGGCAGACATGATCGACGCCTGGACAAAGCGGAAAGACTAAAAGGCTATTTAGACGGGCTGCGCGACAGTGGCTGTGCCTGCGGTGCACCGGGCCGGCGTGC
Source organism: Janthinobacterium sp. TND4EL3 (assembly GCF_900156175.1). Lineage (GTDB taxonomy): Bacteria > Pseudomonadota > Gammaproteobacteria > Burkholderiales > Burkholderiaceae_D > Janthinobacterium. The sequence goes on along the minus strand of NZ_FTMV01000048.1, from coordinate 9,311 downwards.
GGCCGTCTGCTGTTCGGCGATCCATGCGTCCACCTCGTTGAGGTCCCAGGCAACCAGGCGCGAGGTAATACTAAAACGCTGGGGAAATTGTCCTCTTTTTTCAAGGTTCAGGATAGTGCGCTCGCATAGCGGCACTTTTTGCAAGAGCTGGCGGCGTTTAATGAGAACCCGGCCAGGTACATTGAGTTCGCTCTCGGTCAAGACACGTACTGCGCGAGGAGAGCGGCCGGCTTTCGGGCCAGACCGACGCTGCCGTTTGAGATTGCCGACAAATGCTCCCAGGCCAATGTCAGGGTGCATCAAGTTGGTAAACGGCGAATGGTTCGAAGGGGGCATATATTTCATGATGAGCTGTCTCCATGATCGATGACGGATGACGGATCATCCTGCTCCATGGTGGCTGCGCTGATCGTGGGCATCAAGTTGAAAACCGGCATATTTCGGTGGCATTTCACGGTAATTACGTGAAGGCGCAGCGGCCGGTGTCAGTGGCGTGTGGCCGATGGATTATCACCCTGTGGAAAAGAGATGGCATGGGAACGGCCTGTGAGACACTTCCTGCGTTCAGGACCCTGGCGAGGTGTCCATGTCCGCTGCGTTCCCGTGGTCTCTCTACTGCGATGGTGCTGGCATCGTAGCCCGGAGCAATAGAGATGAGAAGTGCGCTGGGCGGTTTTCAGCGTCGGTACGATCATCTCTTCGAATAGGTGGAGCGTGCCGGCGCAGGAAGTCCATTGAATACAGCGTGGTGCGTGGGGGACAATGATGTCCAATTCGATGCAATGGTTCAATCCGTAGGATTCCCGCTCGTCCTCCGTTAACACTCCGCATGCCAACACCACCTTGTCGTGGACCTGGCACCATTCGATCAGGCGCCGGACATCATGCGGGTCGAACCTGGTTGCCTGCTCAATCACCATGATTGCTATGCCGCTGTGTCGTTGCGGCGTCTCCAGAGGCAACATGCTGTCGCCTCTTGGCTCCACCCGATAGGACGGACCAAATGCGACTTCCATCGCTGCTAAGCACCATGCCGGTGCCGCAGGCGCTTCACTGCAGAGTAACAATTTAAGGCACATGGCTTCCTCCGTGCCGGTTGGTTGGGGGGGGGCTTCCTATCCGGGAAACGGGTAGGAAGGCTTGTAAGGTTCGTCAGGGACTTGCCGGCACCTCTTCGCTGAATGGGGCGACTGGAGTGCTTAAAACCCGCTCAGGGGCCGGATTTGGTGCCGGATGGTCTGCTCGTTGCGTCACTCCAGTGAACGCTGGAGAGGTGGCTGAATCATCACCCTGGGAGGGGAGGATGCTCGGTGCGGTGGGCTTGCGCTCAGTTGCGGGCAGTGCATTGATGCGTTTGAGCAGGCCGAGCGATAGCGCGCGCGTGGTAGCGGTCACCGCCCGGACGGTTTTCTTGATCTGCGATTTTTCGGTGATGAGCTGGCTTGTCGAGAGCACCTCGTCAATGCACAAGGTTTCGAGCATGGGCATGAGTTGGTCGACTTTGCTGATCAATTCCAGTAAACGCCGGCCAAACATGGAAAAGACTTTTGCTTCGAGGGCGAGAGGTTCGATGTCGTAGCTGGCCAGTTCGTGGATGCCATGTTGATGGCATAGTTTCTCGAAGGCGACGATCCGCTGGTTGGCAAGGACAATGCGCGCGTCAAGCATGGTGCGCAATTCCTGCTCCACTTGATCGACATCCTCGGCTGGTAATTTCATCCTGGCAAAGACGGAAATAAAATGGAAATTCGCTTGTGATACGTAGAAGCAGCGCAAGTACAAACGCTTGCCTTCCGGACTGGCGAGCGAGATATTGACCTTGCGGCTCGCAGATTCGACGCGTGTCAGATCGGCGGCGGCCTCCTTGGCCAGCAACTTCCTGTTGGTTTCGCCGTAATCACGCGTGACGATCAAATGGGTGGGAGCTGGGTAGTTCATGGTGATGTCCTCGAAAATGCCCACTGGGCTACATAACATGGTGTACTCGCCATCCTGTTGATTCAAGAGGAATGCGCGGAGCTTTGGAAGCGTATTTGCGGGTACTGTGTTTGCCGCTCGGGCATGTCGATACCCGTATGGATGCGTACGCAACTGCGTGATCCCGGTGCCGGTGGATTTGCCGGAAGCATTTTTCGTCGAACCTGTGTTGACAGGCCGGGGAGGGCGACCTAAAGTATTATCGCAGCAGCTAGCCCTGCATCGTCTGGCAAGCCTGATCAATTGCGCCCAGCGTACCGCAGCACCGATTGGACCGTCTCCTGTTTCCAGGTGTGACGTCCGTGTTCCTGAATAACGAGAGTGTTTTGACGTGCCACGCGCACCGCGCCGTTACGTCAAAGCACTTTGCATGCGTTTTCAGGACGGTAGCTGGCATCCCCGCCGAAACGGCATCAGCCGACAGTATCAAGCCAGTCAATTGAAGTTCCGGTGCGTCGTAGCAACCGGATGATCTATTTCCCCCTTTGGGACGATGCATCCCGGGAGGGACTTGCCTCGTCTCTTTTTCTTGTGCGAGGCAATCATGAGCAGATATCAGATCAACTATTGTCGCGTCCCCCAGGATAGGGACACTTCCTTCCATCGAGCCGCGCCGCACGAACCTGTGAGCAAGGTATCCGCGCACGAAACGAATGACGACGCGATTGAATTTTCCGAAGAGGAGCTGGTGGCATTGCACTGGTGGCTATTGCGCAAAGTAAGTTTGCTCAGCGACCCGCGCACGCCACTGGATGAGAAATTTGAATTGGTCCGTTGGGTGTTTACGGACCCGGTTCGCGATACGCAGCCGTTTTCCTTCGTCAATTGCATGAAGGTGGTCAGTGGCAGTCCGTTGTCGCAGCTGCCATTCATCGGTGCCATCGATGCGCAGGAGGTGCGCGATTGGATTAGTTCGCAGTTGTACCGCTGGTTTATGACTGCGCTGCAGGACTACCCCGAGTGGGCCCGCCAGGCGGTACTGACAAAGCCAGACTGGATTTCCGACAATTTGTTCAAGAATCCGCAGTGGATGAATGAGCAGATCAAGCTCCATGAAGTCGATCTTTTTGCATCGCTGAATGCAGAGGACGGTGAGTCTCACTCAAATGGCCATGGTGGTAGAGGAGCGCGCCAGACTGGCAGGAAGGGAGGTTGCCATGCGTGATGCCACCATTGCCGCTGCATTCCCTTCCGTTCGCTTTTGTCAGGTGCAAGATGTCGACGAGCTGACCTTCAGAATCAAGGAAAGCGAGATCGTTGTGAGGCAGCCAGGCCGTGTTTTCTATCTCGGGCAGGAACTGCGGTCGATACGCTTGTCTCTGGTGCCCGGCGGTTTTCAGGTCGATCCACAGCGAGGCCGGCCGGAGGGACGAACGATATCTCTCACGTTTAACGAACTGTTGTCGGGACGGGTTGGCTTTGCCATCGAGCACGGGTGGCTGTTTACGCGCCGTGTGGCGTGCCCGAACCGAGGCAGTTCTCTCGGGACCTGACAGGGGGAGGTCAACATGAGCAGAAATAAGGAAGAATTCAACGCGCATTTTCAGCAAGTCAAGCAGCGCGCGTTTGGTCGATGGACGGAAATTTTGCTGGCGCTGGGCGTGGATGCCGAAGTGCTCAATCAACGCAATCAGCCGTGCCCATTGGGTGATTGCGGCGGCACAGACCGGTTTCAGTACACGAATAAGTTTGGCCACGGCAATTACATTTGCCGTGGCTGCGGCGCCGGTGGCGGATTTAAATTGCTAATGGGCTACTTGGGGCTCAGTGCTGTAGACGCGCTGAGCAGGGTTGAAGGCTATCTTGGCGTGACTGCGCCCAGGGCGCCGATCTCGCTCCCACAGGACTCGCGCACAGAACGCGATGGCCTGATTCGGAGGATTCTGGCCGAGACAGTGCCAGTGACACCGGGAGATGAGGTGGACAGGTATCTGCGGAACCGGGGCGTGAACCTGGAACGCTACCCGTCGACACTGCGCCTGCATCCTGCGTTGGGTTACTACGAGCGTCATTTGGTTACGGGGAAACCCGTTGTGGTGCGACGCTACCCGGCCATGGTGGCCTGTGTGCAGGATAAGAGTGGCCACACGGTGTCGTTGCATCGGACTTATCTGAGCAATGGCGAGAAGGCCCGCGAATGCGCAGTCAAGAAGTTACTGTGCGCTGGCATCGATGGCGCTGCCATTCGTCTGGCGCCATCCACAGATGAATTGGCTGTGTGTGAAGGCATCGAGACCGCGCTGGCGGTCATGAAACGTTCGCATCAGCCAGTGTGGGCGGGGATGAGTGCCGGAAACCTGGAAAAATTGTGGATCCCGGACACAGTCAAACGCCTGCGCATTTACGCTGACAACGATGCGCATGCATTTTTTGATGGGCAGGCCGCTGCTTATAGCCTCGCGCGTCGCTACCTGAAATCCCATGCACGGCGGGCAGGGCGATCGGCCGAGGTGTTTGTGCCGAAGTCGGCTGGCGCCGATTGGGCGGAGGTGTTACTGAAGATTTCTCACCGCACTTGTCGTGCGGCGTGAGGTGAAGAGAGCAAAGCAGTGAATTTGGCGCGGTGGCCGGTTGGTCGCCGCATGATGGCGCAATGCTGCGCCCACGTGGAATTGAGTACATTCCGCGTGCTTGACCCTGCGGGGATGCGTTCCCGACAGGGAGCCGCATCGCCCGCTTTTTTCATGGAGGTTGTGATGAAAACAGGACGTCCTTTGGAACAACTCGTCGTCGAACTCGAGCGGCAGGCAGCGCTCAGGAAGGACATGATCGTGCCGGCGACGAAGCTGGTAAGCGAGACGACGGCGGCAGGGCAGTGCAATCTCGTCATTGATGAGCCCAATGGCAAGAAGCGATACCTGATGAACGATTTTGCCTGCGCGCAGCTGGCAAGGAAACTGGATATACCGTTGCCGTATTTTAAGCGTATGCGTTCATTTGATACCGAACTGCTCGATGACAACATCAATGCGTGGCTCAGAATCAATGCCACAGATAGCTATATGGTACGGACCTTGGCGGGGCGGGCCAGAGCCTTCTTGTCGTCGCGCTTCCGTCGGCTCGACAATATCGATTTGGCCCACAGCATTTTACCGATCTTGCTTAAACTGCCGGGTGCCCGTTTTGAGTCGGTGGAGCTGACAGAAAACAAGATGTATGTGAAGGTGGTCAGTGCCGAGGTGACGCATGAGGTCGTGCCTGGAGACGTGTTGCAGGCCGGCGTCGTGGTCAGCAACTCGGAGATCGGGGTGGGGCGGCTGCGTGTGGACCCATTGATTTATCGCCTGAAATGCAGCAATGGGTTGATCGCTTGTGAGCGCTCAATGCGAAAAAACCATGCAGGGCGTTTGCTCGAATGTGGTGATGACGTTGTGCTGCAAGATGACACCGTGGAAGCCGAAGATCGCGCGATCTTTCTGAAAGCGCGGGACATGGTGCAGACTGCTGTGTCGGAGACGACCTTTCAACTGATATCGGAGAAGATGCGCAAGACCATGGGCATCGCATTGACGGGCGATCCGGTGAAATCTGTGGAGGTGCTAGCGAATCGCTTCGTACTGAACGAAGCGGAGCGTGCCGGCGTGTTACGCCATTTGATTGCGGAACAGCAGCTGAACGGCTACGGCTTGCTCAATGCGGTGACAGGCTACTCGCAGGAAGTGGATGACTATGATCGTGCCACTGAATTTGAGGAGTTTGGTGGAAAAATGCTCGAATTTTCGGACAAGGAGTGGAGCGAGGTCGCTGAAGCAAAGTAGCGTGGCATGAAATCTAACACCACGACGATTGGGTTCCCCCGGTAGCTTGGCTACCGGGGAATTTCGCTCAATGAAACATGATGCGAGTCTTGATACGTCAAAAACGATTGATATTAATGGCGGCTTTAACACGTCCTACAATTTTCAGGGTAAGCATTGCTTTTGATATTTTCACAAGAGTTGAGTTGTAGCGTTGGTTTTCGCAACGAAGTAATAGGCCTTCTCCCACGATGATTTCAATGTGTCGCACAAGGCGCTTTCCTTGGTAATCCAATAGATAGATTCCGTTGACCTCCACCTCATGGACCGTCGCATCAAAAAAAAATGGGGCGCCATCATGGATGAGCGGAGCCATGTCATCTCCCTTCATCACTCCAACTTGATTAGGGCCGGTGAACGATGCGGTTTGCCCGAGCATGTGACCGATCCAGTCAAAGGTGGGCTCTTCATGACGGTAGACCTGTTCCTGAACCTGTGGAGATAGTTGTTGCTTGGGGAACGGGAGACGATGCGATGTCAATCCCAGGATCCAGTTCGCATCCATGTCGAACTGAAGGCAGACAATGGCGAGGGATTTCAGGTCGGGCAGACCTGGTTTTTCTTCATCGATCCAGCGCGCCACTGTTTGTAGGGCTCGGCCGGTAATCTGGCTCAGGAAGTGCTCGCGTTGACCAGGATGTATTCCCCGTCTGTCGAGTTCTGCAATGAGTCGTTGCCGCACACCAGGGACGATATCAATCTCAAGTTCGCGCACGGCCTCTCTGGTAAGCGGGATGTTATTGCTTATTGTCACGATTTTTGTCTCCATGAAGGGGGAAGTGAGAGACTTTGATTTATTTGTAGATTATTTGTAGCAGTTGTTACGGGTAGATTTTTATGGGGTAGAGTTTGATTTTAGGGCGAGAATCGCATTTCCTCTAGTAAAATTTTGCTAAAGTGCATATAAATATTTTGATTCGATTAGCAGTTGCTATTGACCTTTGAAATTTTGCGGAGTAGTCTTTTTTAATGTGCTAATGCTGTCGCGCGCAGTCCTCTTACCCATGACTTCGCCCATTCGTTGACCGACGTGGCAGATGTGCACAGCGGAAACCGGATGAATGACCACGCCCCGCCGTAGCGGGGCAAAGCGGGGTGGACCATGGAAGACGCGATTCGATACACGGACGTGCAGTACCTCAACTTAAATTACTTACTCACTATCCAGGTGGGTCTGAAGCAAGACCCCCTTGCCACTTGCTGCACCTTTCACCTCGACACTGCCTCAGCCGAGACACTGGCCGCAATGAGCGTGGACTCATTGCAGCAGCTTGCCGCTAGCATGTCGCATGAAAGCTTGTTTAAGCCGATAGGTAATTTTAAAACTCTCCTGGAAACGCCGCCCGTATTGGCCATGACGTTGTGCCGGGTCCGCGCTGTTGATCAGGATGCAACCCGTGGCCCCTCGCGTGCCGGCCAGGCGACTACGGCTCATGCCCGCCTCGCATAGGTGACGTATGGCGTACGAACATGCAGAGCGGCACATTCAGGCCCTGCAGCTTGCCAAATCCTGCGTCGAACAGGGCGCGCGGATGAAAACCGTCGCCTATTTGACCGGATTGAGTGCATCACTGCTGCGGGAGTACTTCTACAATGACCGGGTGGCCACCGGCGGTCGATGGCCTAGCTCGCAGGATTGGTACCATATGGCGACACTGGTGCAACGTGCCGAGGCGTCACTGATCGCCACTATTTTTCATTTCCTGCGTACGCAACATGCATGCTCGGCACGGAAGGCCATGGTCTGCGCCTACAAGATGTATCGAGAGCGGTGGAATGGCCGTTCCAGCATCTCGTTTGATCGCGCTTTCGAGCTGATCGCTAGCGTAGAGGGCATTTGGACCCACCATTCATCGCAGTTGGCGCTGCATACCTGCCCGCGTTGCCGCTGCCGCTATCTAATCGCACTCGGGGATACCTCGGCGGATCACTCCGGATGTGTGTTTTGCAAGCTCGTCAAGCGCTATGCCACGGATTCTCGTATTCAATCGAGCTTTGCTGGCAAACCTGACCTGCGCCTGACCGTAGAGAAAAAGTAGTCATTTCATGGTTTTTTCTGCGTTCTTTGTAGTGATGCACTGATAGTTTTGTATTGCGATCTAACGTCAGGCTTGAGCCCATAACAAACTCTTTTACTTGCTCTTAAGGCAGCAATCTCGTACGCTGAGCTATTTAGATCGTCCGCTATCGGCCAAGAGCGGCCACTTGAAATTTTTGGAAAAAAGCGATGCATTTTAGTACCTTATTAATACACGACGCTACGCTTTCAGCCATCTACGTCAGCTGGGAGGCCGCCCGATGCGATATACGTTTACTGCCAGTTGGCTTGCCGCCTCATATGCTTGTATTTGAAGGATTTACAAGCATTGAACTTCCAAGACGCGAGAGTTGGGGACCGTCCTCATCAGTCAATAGTTCTGCGGAGTTGAAGAATGGGCAATTTGAAATAGAGCTGCAATCTGGCGACACGCTCAGGATTGAAGCTGCCCATTGGTCATTTCGGCCGGAAGTCGGCTGACGGCAAGCGGCCAGAAGCAGTCGTTCACCTCATGGGACGACAAAGTCGCTAGTTGGATGGCGGTGACGCTATTTATTTACGGTCTGGTTCCACGCTGTGCCTACCAGTATTCCGTTACTTTGAATTTCGGGAAACACAATGTCCATTGAAACCACGCGTATCGAAACCATTATCAAGGTTCACCTGGCTCCAGAACTTCGTGCAGAAGGCTTTACGGGATCTGGTAGGACGTTCCGCCGCATTCGGGCTGGTCAAATCCATGTGGTCAATATTCAGGGGTCGAGCTATGGAGGACAGTTCGCGATCAATCTTGCTATTCAACCACTTGCTGTTCCTGATGTACTAGGTAACGCACCCGCCCCAAAGAAGATCGCTGAGTCCGCGTGTGAATTCAGGAGACGATTGTCGGAATCCGGGGCAGATCAGTGGTGGCGCTATGATGATCAGGCATCACTTGAAAGGGCAATGAACGATGCAACCAAGGTCTACGTGGCATACGGTCGCCCGGTGTTTGATACGATGTCGATGCCGCCCTCTCCACTCGCCACGATGAAAGTGGAACACTTGGTGGAAGGTCCGATGGAATTCAATGGATTTGGGATAACGAAAGTTCGCTTAGCTCTTGTACTCGCGCGTCTGCGCGAAGTCGAAGGGAGAATCCCCGATGCCGTTTCATTTGCAACGTACGGACTCGAACACGCAATCAATGCATTTGGACTTAGATCGGAACTGGAGCGAATCGCAGCACTGTCCCATAGTCCGCCGAACCAAACAAGCTAGCGTGCACTAGTATCCAGCACGTCGAAACGCTGCTCTGAATCTGTACCATGTCCACAATGGGGCGTAACCTGCCAACGACGGCAACCAGCCGGAAGCGGCCAAAAGCGGCCATAAAGTGCTTGGCCGACCAAGACATCCTGTCCAACTCCGGCCGTGGGAGCCGGTCACATCAGCCCAATTTATGACAATCAAGATTAGACCCAATGCACCTGCTGAGGTACCAGGTACCGAGGGATATG
>NZ_FTMV01000049.1 GCF_900156175.1 Janthinobacterium sp. TND4EL3 | reverse complement strand
GCCATGGGCGCCGAAGGCATCACGGTCGACAAGCTGGAAGACGTGGGACCGGCCCTGAAGAAGGCAATCGACATGCAGATGAATGAAGGCAAGACGACCATCATCGAAATCATGTGCACGCGCGAGCTGGGCGACCCGTTCCGCCGCGATGCGCTGAGTAAACCAATTCGTCACCTGGACAAGTACAAAGATTACGTCTAAGTAAGCCGGCCTGTGAGGATCTGGCTTGTGACCAAATTCTCACAAATTGTCACGGAAACATCATAATTTCATTAAAGAATACAAGGCGTCCCGTTTTTTGGATTATTTGATTTGACAAGGCCATGCTTAAGGCTTAAATTCAATAAAAGACAAAAAACGGAACGTAGCGTATCAAAAACGATTTACGGAGACCACCATGAACCACCCTGTACCGCATACCGACGCCGTCACCACCGACTTCCTGCAAGCGTTCGGCGACGCCTGGAACCGCCACGATATCGAGGCCCTGATGGCCGCCATGGCCGACGACTGCGAATTCCATGCCGTGGCCGGCCCTGACTTGCTGGGCAAGAGTTTCGTCGGCCGCGACGCCGTGCGCGCCGGTTTCGAGCTGGCCTGGCAAACCTTTCCCGATGCCGCCTGGCTCGATCCCGTGCACTTCGTCAGCGGCCAGCGCGGCGTAACGGAATGCACGTTTTCCGGCACCAAGTCGGACGGCACGCGCATCGAGGCGCGCATGGTCGACATTTTCACTTTCCGCGACGGCAAGATCGCCGTGAAGAACGCCTTCCGCAAGGATCGCCCACCTGTCGTCAAAGCTTGAGCCAGTACGTTCACCAGGAATGATCATGAACAAACCTGTCGACACCCCGCCTGACGTACTGGGCAACAGCACCGCCGCCCGCACGGCCTACGATCCCGCCTACGATCCGCTGGTGGCGCAGCGCCCCGGCCATGGCAATGCCTACGCGCCCACCTACTGGATAGGCACGGCCGGCGAGCCGCCGGCCGACGACGGCCCCATCACGCATGACATCGACGTCGACGTGGCCATCATCGGTTCCGGCTTCACGGGCCTGTCCTGCGCCATCTTCCTGGCCCAGGAGCACGGCATCAAGGCTACCGTGCTGGAAGCGAACAGGGTCAGCTGGGGCTGCAGCACGCGTAACGGCGGCCAGGCGCAATGCACGACGGGCCGCCTGAAGCGCTCGCAGTGGATCGCCCGTTACGGCATGGACACGGCCCTGAAACTGCACACGGAAGTGTGCGACGCCATGGAAACCTTCAAGAAGATCACGGCCGACATCGATTGCGACCCGCAGCCGGGCGGCCACCTGTACATCGCCCACAAGGCGAAAGCCATGCCCGCGCTGGAAAAAGAAGCCAAGGTCATGCGCGAGATCTTCAAGTACGACGCGCGCATCCTCGACGCCGACACCGTCAAACGGGAATTCGTCGACGACAAGGAAGCGGCCGGCGCCCTGCACGAGCCGGAAGGCATCGGCATCCACGCGGGCAAGCTGGCCTTCGGCTACCTGCGCAAGGCGCGCGCGCTGGGCGCCAAGGTGCATCCGTCCAGCCCCGTGATGGGCTGGGAAACGCGCAATGGCGTGCATTACCTGCAAACGCCGGGCGGCGTGGTGCGCGCCCGCTCCGTGGCCGTGGCCACGGGCGGCTACACCTCGCCCCACCTGCATGCGCAAGTGAAGAACCGCCTGTTGCCGATTCTGTCGAACTCCATCGTCACCCGCCCCTTGACCGCGGCGGAAATCGAGGCGTGCAATTTCCGCACCCACCAGGTGATCACGGATACGCGCATCTTGCGTCACTACTACCGCTTGATGCCGGACAACCGCGTGCAGATCGGCAGCCGCAGCGCCATCACGGGCGCCGACGCGCCGGATGACAGATACAAACAGTTTTTGATCAATGACCTGCACCGCAAGTTCCCCGCGCTGACCGGTATTCCCATCGATTACTCGTGGTGGGGCTGGGTCGACGTCAGCCACGACATGATGCCGCGCATCGTACAGCCCGATCCGAAACAATCGATCTTCTATTCGCTCGGCTACGGCGGCAACGGCGTCATGTACTCGGCGCAGGCGGGGCGGCGCATGGCCGAGCGCATCGCGGGCAAGGCCAGCGATACGGGCTTGCCGATCTTTAACTCCAAATTGCCGTATCCCAACATGATGGAACTGGTCGAGTCGCAAGCGTTCGCCCCGTTCCGCCGCCTGGGCCAGCGTTTCCTGTACCGCTGGTATCACTTGAAGGATGAAGTGTTTTAAATAGTAATCGCAGTAGCCGTACTAAGCCGCCGCATGGTTGACAAAGAGCAAACAGCGGCGCCTCCCGCAAGGGATGAGATTGCCCGCACGTTCACACATAACAATAAATCTTGGAGTGAGACATGAACACTAATACGAGCAAAAACACGGTTTTTTCAACGATGCGCCGCGCCGTCCTCGGCACCCTGGTGCTGGGCGTCGCCCTTGCTTCCAGCGGTACCGCCATGGCGCAAGGCAAGGAAGTGACGATAGCCTACCAGGAAATCAACGGTCCCTTCCTGGTGGCGATCGCCAGCGGCGAAGTGGAAAAGACCACGGGCTATAAGATCAACTGGCGCAAGTTCGACTCGGGCGCCAAGGTGGCCACCGGCATGGCGTCCGGCGACGTGCAGATCGGCGTCATCGGTTCGAGCCCATTGACGGCGGCTGTCAGCCGCGGCGTTGACCTGCAGCTGTTCTGGATCATCGACGACATCAACGAAGCCGAAGCGATGGTGGCCCGCAATGGCGCCGGCATCAGCAAACCGACCGACTTGCGCGGCAAGAAGATCGCCGTGCCGTTTGTTTCCACCACACACTTCCACACCATGTTCGCGCTGGAAACGTGGGGCATCAAGCCCACGGAAGTGAAATTGCTCAACATGCAGCCGAACCAGATCGCCGCCGCCTGGGAACGGGGCGACATCGATGCCGCCTTCGTGTGGGACCCGGCCTTGAGCAAGCTCAAGCAAAACGGCAAGGTGCTGGTGACCTCCGGCGAACTGAGCAAGAAGGGCAAGGCCACGTTTGACGGCATGGCCGTCGAGCGCGCCTGGGGCGAAGCGAACGCCGACTTCATGGCCAAGTTCGTCAAGGTGATGGCCGCTGCCGACGCCGACTACCGCGCCAATCCGAAGGCGTGGACCATCGATTCCCCGCAAGTGAAAGCCAACGTCAAGCATTCGGGCGCGGCTGCCAAGGACGTGGCCGCTTCCGTGGCCCTGTACGCCTATCCATCCTTGCAGGAACAGGCTTCGCCGGCCTGGCTCGGTGGCGGCGCGAAGGGCGGCGTGGCGCAAGCCTTGCTGGCCACGGCGCAATTTTTGAAAGCTGAAGGCAAGATCGATGCGCTGGCCCCTGACTACGCCAAATATGTGACACCCAGGTATGCACAGGCCGCCGGCCTGCTGAAGTAAACGTTGTGCGATGGCGCGCCTGCGGGCGCGCTGACTGAACAGAGTGCGTTGAACAGAACTGTGGGGACACGATGGAAAATCTGTACGTCAAGGATGTCAGCGTGATTTATCCGGGCAAGACGGCCGGTGAACGCGTACATGCCTTAAATAATATCAATTTGACTATCAATAGCGGCGACTTCGTCGTCGCGCTGGGCGCTTCGGGCTGCGGCAAGACAACCTTGCTGAGCCTGATGGCGGGTTTTATCGCTCCGTCCAAGGGCGAGATCATGCTGGGTAGCAATAAAGTGCAAGGACCGGGCGCCGACCGTGGCGTCGTGTTCCAGAAACACGCCTTGCTGCCGTGGCTGAATGTCATAGAAAACGTGGAATTCGGCCTGAAGCTGCAAGGCGTGCCGAAAGCCGTGCGGCGCGAACAGGCGGCGAAGAACCTGGCGCTCGTGGGCTTGAAGGACTTTCACGACAATATGATTTATCAATTGTCGGGCGGCATGCAGCAAAGGGTGGGCATCGCCCGCGCCCTGACCAGCAATCCCGCCATGCTGCTGATGGATGAACCGATGGCGGCGCTCGACGCGCTGACGCGCGAAACCATCCAGGAATTGCTGCTCGATATCTGGGCCAAGTCCAGCACCATGTTCTTCTTCATTACCCACAGCGTCGACGAGGCGCTGTTCCTGGCGAACCGGCTGATCGTCATGTCGCCCCGTCCGGGCCGCATCACGCACACGTATGAACTCGATTTCAACAAGCGCTTCCTCGAATGCCGCGATGCGCGCGCCGTGAAATCGAGCCCGGACTTCATCAAGATGCGCGAAACGGTGCTCAACATCATTTATGGCGACGAGCGCGCCGTCAATAAAGAGCTGGAGGTGTCCCATGCATAGCCCATCCGTCGTGGGATTTCCTCCCACCACCGCCAAGCGCGCCGGCTTTTTTGGCCGCCTGTTCGCTCCCCGCTGCGCCATGCCCGGCGAAGCGTTCGGCGCGCCGGGGCAGGGCAATTCCAGCCGCATCGCCACCGTCACCGTCATCGCCGTGCTCTTGCTGTGGTTTGGCGTGACGGCCAGCGGCCTCGTGAAACCGCTGTTCCTGCCGTCGCCGCAAGCCGTGTATGAAAAATTCATCATGGCCGCCACCACCGGGTTCGGCGGCGCCACCCTGTGGGAACACACGGTGGCCAGCCTGGTGCGGGTGTTCGGCGCGTTTGGCCTGGCTTGTCTTTTCGCTATTCCCGTCGGCGTGATGATGGGCGTGAACCGCGTGGCACGGGGCATCTTCGATCCCTTGATCGAGTTCTACCGTCCGCTGCCACCGCTTGCTTACTTGCCACTGGTTATCATCTGGTTCGGCATCGGCGAGTTTTCGAAGGTCTACCTGATCTTCCTGGCCATCTTTGCGCCGATGGCCATCGCGGCCCGCGCCGGCGTCAGTTCCGTGTCGCTGGAGCAAATCCACGCGGCCTACTCGATGGGCGCCACGCGCTTCCAGGTCATCGTGCACGTGATCCTGCGCGCCGCGATTCCGGAAATCCTCACTGGCATGCGCATCGGCATCGGCGTGGGCTGGACCACCCTGGTGGCGGGCGAAATGGTGGCGGCCACGCGCGGCCTCGGCTACATGGTGCTCAGCGCCTCCGAGTTCCTCGCCAGCGATGTGGTGATCATGGGCATTATCGTGATCGGCTTCTTCGCCTTCCTGTTTGATTTGATGATGCGCTACCTCGAACGTACCCTCGTGCCATGGAAGGGCAAGGTGTAAGACGTTCCCGGGAGTGGCGCTAATGCCACAAGTGTTGCCGCCGCTCCCATTTTTTAACCAGCAATAACTGAGCCACACCCCGTACGTATCCTCCAGCGCGCTTGCCCCTTGGGCGCCGCGCCGGGCCGCTGCATTTCCAGATTGACTTATGGCATGCAGCCAACCAGACTGATTTGATGATGTATCGATGCTGCTTGACGGTGTTGCCCAAATAAAACAAAGCCGCGCGGCAGGAACAAGCCGCAGCAGGCCAGGGCGCACCGAGCTTCAGATATTACTAGGAGACACACATGATTAGCGACAACCACAACAACACGGGCTTGCAGCATTCGCTGAAGCAACGCCACATGAGCATGATCGCCATCGGCGGCGTGATCGGCGCCGGCCTCTTTGTCGGCAGCGGCGTCATCGCCAAGGCTGCCGGCCCGGCCGCCATCCTATCCTTCCTGCTCACGGGCGGCCTGGTCGTCCTGATCATGCGCATGCTGGGCGAGCTGGCCTCGTCCCTGCCCGTGGTCGGCTCCTTTTACGAATATGCGCGCCTGGCCTTCGACGACAAGCCGAAGGTGTCGAAATTCCTCGGTTTCATGAGCGGCTGGATGTACTGGTATTTCTGGGTCGTCGTCGTCGCCCTGGAAGCCATCGCCGGCGCCAAGCTGGTCAACTTCTGGCTGCCCGACGTGCCGTCGTGGGCCATCAGCCTGGTCTTGCTCGTGTCGATGACGGTGCTCAATTTGTTCTCCGTCAAGGCCTTCGGCGAATTCGAGTTCTGGTTCGCCTCGATCAAGGTGGTCGCCATCGTCGTCTTCCTGTTCGTCGGCGCCCTGTTCATCACGGGCAGCTTGCCCAACAGCATCCCGACCCTGGGCTTTTTGACCAGCCATGGCGGCTTCATGCCGCACGGCTGGGGACCCGTGCTCAGCGGCGCCGTCGCCGCCACGGCGTTTTACTCGGGCGCCGAAATCGTCACCATCGCCGCCGCCGAAACGTCGGACCCGGCCAAGGCCATCGCCCGCGCCACCAATTCCGTCGTCATGCGCGTGCTGATGTTCTATGTCGGTTCCATGTTCGTCGTCGTCTGCATCGTGCCCTGGGATTCGCCGGCCATCGCCACGCCCTTCGTCAGCGCCCTGAAAGTGATGAACATCCCGTATGCGGCCCACATCATGAACGCCATCATTTTGACGGCCGTGCTGTCGGCCCTGAACTCCAGCCTGTACGCCTCGTCGCGCATGATCTTCGCGCTGACGCGCCGCGGCGACGCCCCCACGGGCCTGGTCAAGCTGAGCAAGAATGGCGTGCCGATCCGCGCCATCCTGTTCAGCACCTTGTTCGCCTACTTCGCCATTGCCGTCTCGTATGTGTCGGCCGACCTGGTCTTCCCCTTCATTGTGAACTCCTACGGCATCCTGATCCTGTTCGTCTACCTGCTCATTGCGATATCTCAATTGCGTTTGCGCCGCCGCCTGGAACGCGAATGCCCGGAACGCATCAAGGTGCGCATGTGGCTGTTTCCTTACCTGACGTATTTCACCATCATCGCCATGCTGGTGATCCTCGGTGCCATGAGCGTGTCGTCCGATACGGAGCAGCGCGTGTCGTTCTGGTTCGGCCTGCTGAGCGTGGTGATCATGAGCGTCATGTACTACATCAAGAAACTGGTCAACGATGACCGCAACGGCGGTGCTGCCGCCGACACCAAAGTGGAGCTCAAACATGTCTGACACGACCTTGTTGCCTGCAGGACGGCGCCGCTTCCTGCGCACGACGGCCGCCCTGGGCGCCGCCGCCGTGGCGGGGCCGACGCTTGCTGCTTCCACGGCCTCCGTCACCTTGCCGTTTGAAAATGGCGAGCGCGAACTGGTGGCCTTCCCGCAAAAGCGCCCG
Organism: Janthinobacterium sp. TND4EL3; assembly: GCF_900156175.1. Classification (GTDB taxonomy): domain Bacteria; phylum Pseudomonadota; class Gammaproteobacteria; order Burkholderiales; family Burkholderiaceae_D; genus Janthinobacterium. The sequence continues at coordinate 2,473 of NZ_FTMV01000049.1, read as the reverse complement.
CTGATCCTGCTGACCAGCCGCCCGCCCCAGCTGGAAACGCCGTTCAGCGTGTTCAACGAGGGCGCGATTACCCCCAACGATGCGTTCTTCGTGCGCTATCACTGGAGCGGCTTGCCGACCAGCATAGATGGCGGCAGCTACCGCTTGCGCATCGCCGGCCTCGTCAAGACGCCGCTGGAGCTGTCGCTGGCGGAACTGAGACAGCTGGCCGATCCCGTGGACGTGGTGGCCGTGACGCAATGTTCGGGCAACAGCCGCGGCTTCTTTGCCCCGCGCGCGAATGGCGGGCAGCTGGGCAATGGCGCCATGGGCAATGCCCGCTGGACGGGCATCCCCCTGAAAACCGTGCTGGAAAAAGCCGGCATCGGGGCCAGTGCCGTGCAAGTGGCCTTCAATGGCCTGGAAACGCCGCCCGTGGGCGACGGTCCCGACTTCCAGAAAGCCCTGTCCGTCGAGCACATCATGGCCGGCGACGTCCTGCTGGCCTGGGCCATGAATGGCGAAGACATCCCGTTCCTCAACGGCTATCCGCTGCGCCTGATCGTGCCGGGCTACTATGGCACTTACTGGGTCAAGCACCTGAGCGACATCACGGTGCTCGACAAACCGTTTGACGGCTTCTGGATGAGCACGGGTTACCGCATCCCCGACAACGGTTCCGGCTTCATCGAGCCGGGTACGCCGGTGGGCAAGACGACGCCGATCAGCCGCCTGAACGTGCGCTCCTTCATCACCAGCGTGCAAGATGGCGCGCAAGTGAAGGCGGGGCGCGACCTGGCCTTGCGCGGCATCGCCTTCGATGGCGGGCAGGGCATCAGCGAGGTGACGGTGTCGACAGACGGCGGCCAGACGTGGCAGGAAGCAACGCTGGGCAAGGACCTGGGCCGCTTCTCGTTCCGCGAGTGGACGATGGTCATGAAGGCGCCGCGCAAGGGCAGGCATGTGCTGATGGTGCGCGCCGTCAACCGCATCGGCCAGAGCCAGCCGATGAAAGCCCTGTGGAATCCCATGGGTTATATGCGCAACGTGGTGGAAACCACGCGCATTCAGGCAGTGTGAGGAGAACCAGATGCTGATAAGAACATTCGCCACCGCCGTGGCCCTGGCGCTTGCCGGCAACGCGGGCGCGCTGGAAATCCAGCTGCCGCCGGAGACAGCCACCTATAAACCCAGCGAATTGCCCGGCTACCAGTTGGTGCAGCGCAACTGCATGACCTGCCACGCGGCCCAGTATGCGTCGACCCAGCCGCCCGCTTCGCCGCGCGCCTACTGGGAAGCGACCGTCAAGAAGATGAAGAAGCCGTTCGGCGCCCAGTTCGACGACGCGGACATGCCGGCCATGGTCGATTACCTGGTGAAGACCTATGGAGCGGAGCGGGGCGCTGCGGCGCCTGCCGCCGCGGTGAAGCCCGCCGCAGCGGCTGTCCCGGCCGCCGGCGGCCAGGATGTCAAAACCTTGCTGGCGGCAAATGGCTGCATGGCATGCCACGCCCTCGACCAGAAGGTGGTCGGCCCCGGCTTTGCCGAGGTGGCGGTCCGCTACAAGGGCAAGGACGGCGTTGCCGCCGTGGCGGCGAATATCCGCAGCGGCGGCGCCGGCAAATGGGGCCCCGTGCCCATGCCGCCGTTCAGCCAGCTCAGCGTGGCCGATGCGGCCACGCTGGCCAAATATGTGCTGTCCAGATAAGACCCGGCCAACGCGGCCGCGTCGCTGATCTATCCTTCCTTTCCGCCGGCATCCGGCGTGGCCGCTGCCTGCCACGCCGTTCTTCCTCGCCGCGATCAATTGCGCCGCCCGGTTCCCGCGTGGCCGTCAAAAATAAGTTTCCGTTCCCAATATTTATTCATTGATTATCTATTTTTGCAAGAATGTGACATGTCAATTTTCAGCAGAAAAAGTGTGTCATCGGATGAGCATACACGTGTGTAAAAAATAACATTGTTTTGTATTGTGATAATGCCAATCTCTTGCTCATTTCGCGGGCATGGCGCGCTCATGGAATAGCATGTCGATAGTGACACTGTTTCAATTTTGTTGTGTTATGCCAACGAATTTCTTGCCGGAAAGGCGCATTTTCACGGTGTTTTACGGACTTTGAGGCGATCACAGTTGAGTCTGCACCAATGTGGTGAAAGAGGCCGGCAGATACGTTTTTTTTCGCCTGATGACGGGCTAAAATGGATCAATGTTGCTGATGGGAATATATTTTTTTTGTTGTCATTGTATTTGACAGTGATGTCAAAAAAATACTGTCCTTGCAGCTCTTGTATTGCCCGTCGGTGCAGCCGCTAGCGGCTTGCCTGGCGCGGGCGCGCCGCCTGAAAGGATGACTTTGAACACCAAATTACTTCCCTTGACCCTGCTGCTCCTGATCCAAAGCGCCTATGCCGTCGATCCCCCGAATGCCGGCAGCCAGTTGCAGCAGATTCCCGTCGCGCCGCAGTTGCCCAAGGCGCCGCCAGCCATTCGCGT
>NZ_FTMV01000050.1 GCF_900156175.1 Janthinobacterium sp. TND4EL3 | reverse complement strand
ATCGAGTTTGTGGACACAATCGATTTGTGTCTCAACCTCAAATCATGCTGGCAGGAGTAGTCGAGGTAAAGACGGCGCTGGCTTTACGCTTACGCTGGAACTGACGCGCGAAGGCAAGCTGGCGCTCGATTACGCCACGCATTTATTGAATACGGCGAGCAACACTTTTGCCGATATCCAGCGTGCCATCGGCAGCGGCCGGCACCGCATCCGCATCGGCGCGATACCGTCGGCGATGGCCATGACGGCGGCCGTGGTGGCGCGCTACAGCGAACAGCATGGCGATGAGGTGGAAATCGTCCTGTCGGACATGCCCAACGACGGCTTGCTGCACGCGCTGCACTCGGGCCAGCTGGACTTTTGCGTGGGCATTGAGGTGCCCGGTTCCGTCTCGCTGGAAAGCGTGGGCCTGTTCGAGGACGAGCTGGTGCTGGTGACGGCGGGACGCCATGCGCTGGCGCCGCTCAAGGAAGTGCGCTGGGAGCAGCTGGCGGGCCAGGAAATCGTCGTGTTTACCAAGGGCAGCATCTGGGAGTTCGCCTCGAGCGCCCTGCGCCAGCATGGCCTGAGCCCCTCGAACCTGTACCAGATGATACACAGCGAGTCGCTGTATGGCGTGGTGCGCGCCGGCATCGCCGTGGGCATCATGCCCAGCCTGTACACGACTTTCCTCAACGACGAAGACCTGCACGTGGCGCCCCTGCGCCAGCCCACCTGCAAGCGCAAGATCGCCTTGATGCGGCGCAATGAAATCAGCCGCAACCACCATGTGGACGACTGTTTTTCAGCGCTGCGGCAGGATTTGCAGCAGGTCGACCAGTGGTTTTAAGTGCAACCTCAGGCAGGTGCTTTCAGCAGGTTCGCCAAGGCAACATATTGCTCCAGGCCCACCGTTTCCGGACGCAGGGTCGGGTCGATGCCGGCCGCCTTGATCTGCTCTTCCGTAAACATGCCGGCCAGGCAGTTGCGGATCACCTTGCGGCGCTGCGAAAACGCCTTCATGACCACCGCTTCCAGCGTGGCCTGGTCGCAGGCCAGGCGCTCGGCCACGGGGATCATGCGCACGATCGCCGATTCCACCTTCGGCGGCGGATCGAAGGCCGTCGGCGGCACGATGAACAGCAAGGACATGTCATAGCGCCATTGCAGCATCACGGACAGGCGGCCATACGCCTTGCTGCCCGGTTCGGCCACCATGCGCTCGACGACTTCCTTCTGCAGCATGAAATGCTGGTCCTGCACCAGCGGCGCGAAGTCCGCCAGGTGGAACAGCAGCGGGCTGGAAATGTTGTACGGCAAATTGCCCACGATACGCAGCTTCTGGCCGGCCGGCACGGGGATTTGCGCGAAATCAAACTTCAGCGCGTCGCCCGAGTGGATCGTCAGCTTGGCCGGATTGAAGGTCTTTTCCAGGCGCACGATCAGGTCGCGGTCCAGTTCCACCACGTGCATCTGCTTCAGGTGACGCAGCAGCTGCTCCGTCATGGCGCCCAGGCCGGGGCCGATCTCGACCATGGCATCGTCGGCCTGCGGCGCGATGGCGGCCGTGATGTCGTCGAGGACGAAGCGGTCATGCAGGAAGTTCTGGCCAAAGCGTTTACGGGCAACGTGTTTCATATTCTGTTTTTCTATTCTAGAGGCGGTGTAGCGGGGTAAGACCGGCGGGTATCAGGCGCGGGTGCTGGCGCGCAGCATGTCGAGCGCCGTTTGCAGGGCTTGCTCCATGCTGTGGCAATCGGCCAGGCCCAGCCCTTGCGCGGCCAGGTCCAGCGCCGTGCCGTGGTCGACCGAGGTGCGGATCAGCGGCAAGCCCAGGGTGATATTGATGCCGCGCCCGAAGGTCGCGTATTTCAGCACGGGCAAGCCCTGGTCGTGGTACATGGCCAGCACGCAGTCGGCATCGGCCAGGTACTTGTGCTGGAACAAGGTGTCGGCCGGGTACGGTCCGCGCGCATCGATGCCGCGCGCTTGCGCCGCTGCGATGGCCGGGGCGATGACATCGATTTCCTCGCGTCCCAGATAGCCGCCCTCGCCCGCGTGCGGGTTCAGGCCGGTGACCAGGATGCGCGGCGCGGCGATGCCGAATTTCTGTTGCAGATCAAGCTGCATGATATCGAGCGTGACGGCCAGGCTGTCCATCGTGATGGCAGCGGATACGTCCTTCAAGGGCAGGTGCGTGGTGGCCAGCGCCACGCGCAGGGTCGGCTCGCCGTGGCCCGGTTCGCCGGCCAGCATCATCACCACTTGCGGCGTGCCGGTCTTTTCCGCCAGGTATTCCGTATGGCCGGAAAAGGCCACGCCCGCGTCGTTGATCGTGCTTTTTTGCAAGGGGGCCGTGACCATGGCGCCGAACCAGCCGGCCGCGATGCCTTCCACAGCCGCGTCCAGGGTAGCGAGCACGGCGCGGCCATTTTCCTTGTCGAGCACGCCAGGAATGACATTGTTGACGGTAGGAATGTCGATCACGGCCAGGCGGCCGGGACCGAAATGGGGCAAGCCGCTGTTGCGCACGGCTTGCAGCGACAGCGCCGCCAGGCGGATGTCCGGATCGATCAGGCTGGCCGTGAGCGCCAGGAAGGCGGCGTCGCCCAGCAGGATGCAGTTGACTTCATTGCGCATGGCCCAGGCCGCGCGTATGGAGATTTCCGGGCCGACACCGGCCGGTTCGCCGCAGGTAATGGCGATGGCCGGGCGGCGTGCAAGGGGCAAGTTACTCATGCGCAATTCTTCAGCAGCATTACTGGTCGTCCGGACGGAACTCGACGTAGGCACGGTCGCGCACTTCGCGTGCCCAGTTTTCCGTCGCTTCTTCCAGTTTGCGTTCGCGCAAGGCATTGCGCGCGGCATTGCGCTGCTTCTCTTTCGAGACATCGTCGCTCTTGCGCTCCAACACTTCGATCAGGTGGAAACCGAAGCTCGATTCGATCGGCTGGCTCACTTCGCCTGGTTTCAGCGCATTCATCGCCGTCTCGAATTCCGGCACGGTGTCGCCCGGATACAACCAGCCCAGGTCGCCGCCCTTGGCCGCCGAGCCGTCGTTCGAGAACAAGCGGGCCAGGTCTTCAAACTTGGCCGCCTTGTTATCGAGGCGCTCTTTCAGTTCCAGCAGTTTGCGCTTGGCTTCGGCCGCCGACAGGGTCGGCGTCACTTTCAGCAGGATGTGGCGCGCATGCGTCTGCTGCACGGCAGCCACGGCTTGCGCCTCGGCCGCGCTGCGGCGGTCCACCAGCTTCAGGATATGGAAGCCCGTGTTGCTCTTGATGATGGGCGTGATCTGGCCCGGCTTCAATTTCAGCAATTGCTCCGTGAACAGGGGTGGCAGGCGGTCGCTCTGGCGCCAGCCGATATCGCCGCCGCTCAGCGCATCGCTGGCGTCGGAATAGGTGGCGGCCATCTTGGCGAAGTCGGCACCCGTGCGCAGTTGGCGGCTGACTTCTTCGGCACGCGCGCGGCGCGCGGCGATCTGTTCGGGGCTGGAGTTTTCCGGAATGCGCACGAGAATCTGCGCCAGGTTCAGCTCCACCTGTTCGCTGGCCGCCGCTTTTTCCGCTTCCAGGAAGTTATCCACTTCAGAATCGGAAATCTGGATCTTGGCGTCGACTTCGTGTTCGCGCAGGCGCTGCATGATGATTTCATCGCGGATTTCTTCGCGGAAGGCCGCAAACGGCGTGCCTTCTTTTTCCATCTGGTTGCGCAGCTCTTGCACCGTCATCTTTTGCTGTTCAGCAATACGGCCAATCGCGCGGTCCAGGGTCAGGTCGTCGACGCGCACGCCCATTTCCTTGGCCAGTTGCATTTGCGCGCGCTCAACGATCATGCGTTCGAGCAATTGACGGCGCAGGTCGGCAGGGTCGGGCAGCGGGATATTCTGCGCCTTCATGCGCTGCTCCACGCTCTTGATGCGGGCCGCCACTTCGTTGCGCGTGATCACATCGTCATTGACGACGACGGCGATGGAGTCGATGGTCTGGCCGCTGCTCGACGCGGGGGGCGTGAAGCCCTTGACCGGCGCTGGAGCAGCGGCAGCGGGCTTGGCTACAGGCGCTGGCGCAGCCTGTTGCGCCCAGACACTACTGGTCGTGGCGCCGGAAATAGCGCATAACAAGACCGTTGCAATTTTGAGTTGGTGCATACTGGCATTACGCATAATGTGTAGAGCGCTCATGAGTTCAGGTGAATAAAAAAACCGGTTTGTGCCAGCGCCGGGAACACCGGCGGCGGCAACGGTGCCTATCTTAACGGAGTGGCTGGCTCAATGCCTGATAACCAGGGATGGTTTTTGTAAAAGTTTCCAGGCCATTCGCGCCCAAGCCCAGGCCATTCGACAAGCCCGTCAGCTCCAGCTGGAAGAAGATCGGCGTCGAGGCATCCTTGCCCGACGTCACGAAGCGCTGCGCGCCCATGCGGAACACCCAGCAATCTCCCTTGTATTCCAGGCCGATCAGGCTATCGACCAGGCGGCGGTCCAGCAAGGAATAACTGATGCGGCCCACGCCATACAGGCGGTCTGTCAGCGGCCATTGCGTCGACACTTCCGCATTGCGCAAACTACCACGCTGGAAACGATTACTAAAATTCAATACTTTCTTCGCACCGGGCTGATATTGCATGGTGTACTGGTAGCTCATCAACCTGCGATCGCTGGGATTGTACTGTACCAGGCTGTCGACGGTCCAAGTCTCCGACACGCGGCCCGTTGCCGCCAGCAGGATATCCGACCGCGACTGGTTGACGGGCGTGCTCGAATCGAGCTGCACGCGCTGGTCGGCAAAATAAAAGCGCTGGCCGAAGGTCAGGCGCATGCGTTCGGCACCATCGGGTTGCAGGAAACGCGACACGACGGCTGCCGTGACCTGGTTGGCGTCACCGATGCGGTCGCTGCCGACGAAACGGTTTTCCGTGAAGATCTGCGTCAGGTTGAACGTGCCCACCGCCGTATCGAAGTTCGGGAATTGCGACTGGTCACGGTATGGCGTGTAGACGTAGAACAGGCGCGGCTCCAGCGTCTGCGTGCCGCCCTTGGCGCCAAACAGGTTCGTATCGCGTTCGAATACCAGGCCGCTGTCAACCGAGAAGGTGGGCACGGCGCGGGTAAACGAGGTATCGGGGAACTGCGCCTTGGTCGTGGCGTTGTTATCAAGCTGATATGCGCTGGCGTTCAGCATCAGCTTGGGCGTGATGAAGAAGCCAGGATGAACAATCGGGAAACTCAGCTGCGGCCTGGCCACCAGGCGCGAACCCTGTACCAGGGTCGGGTGCACGAAACGCGTCGCTTCCGCATCGAAGGTCCAGTCGAAACCGCCCCATACGTCATATTTGCCCGCGTGGAAATTCACCGCCGGCAAACGGTCATACGGGCGCGACACGGTCAGGCTGGGGTCGGTGACGGCATCGGGATCCTGCAACACCTGGTAATTCTGCACGCGCGCCGTCAGGCTCCAGTCCTCGGTGCGGTAATCAGTACGCAACTCGCGCAGCAACTGGCGCTCGGTGGCCGACGCCACGTTCTTTGAAAAATCGTTGGGGTAGTTATTATCGGAGGCGTCGCGCACATCCCAGCCGTAGGTCCAGCCCGGGGCCAGGGCCTGCTCATGCTTGGACTTGATCAGGTAGCGGTTGGTCTTGGTCTGCTTGTCATTCGGCAAGAACTCGAACGATGTTTCGCCGCTGTACAAGCCGCCATCCGTCTCGCCCATGTAGCGACCCGTGGCGCCCAGCTGGATGCCGCGCCGCTGTATGTATTTCGGGTACAGGGTCAGGTCGCGGTTCGGCGCGATATTCACGTAATACGGTACCGTCAGCTCAAAGCCATTCTTCGAGGCAAAACCCGGCGTGGGCGCCAGCCAGCCCGAGCGGCGCGCGCCCGACAATGAAAACGAGATGCCGGGGGTGCCAAGGATGGGCACGCCCTTGAAATAAATGATGGTCTTGCTGCCCGTGCCCACGTCGCGCCCCGTGTCCAGGTTCAGGGTGCTCGACTTCAGGTACCAGTCCGGGTTCGGGCCTTCGCAAGTACTGTAGGTGCCGTCGATCACATTGGCTTCGTCGGGATTGATGAAGTCGACGCGCTCGGCCTTGCCCTGGCCATGGCCCACTTCAAAGCGGTAGGTGGGGTTGAGCAGGAAACCCTTGCCCGTTTCCATGTTCAGTTTCAGCACGTCGCCCGTGTAGTAATCGCCGAAACGCCACATCTTGATATGGCCGTCCGCATCGAATTCATCCTCAACTTGTTTGTAACAAGCTGTATCGGACGTCATTTTTGTGGTTTTTCCGCGCTCGATCACGACATTCCTGTCGAGATTGATCTCCCGTTCCGGCCGGCCATGCATGCTTTCCGCCGTCATGACGGTGGGCGCGTCCGGATCCTCGACATGCACGGGACGCGGCGCCTTCTGGGCGTGAACGGGCACCGCCGTGGCGGCGACAAGCGCGCTGATGGCGAAAGCCCAGCGCTGCGAAGGGGGGGAGGCCGAAAACCAGCTCATGAATTGGAAGGGGCAAGCACCATTGACAGGCGATTTTTTGATTGTAGGGTAGGAAGACTCCATTACTGGAGTCCTCCCCCCTAGGAACCGGGCTTGCGACTTTCGCCGCACACGGCTCGGGCTTAATAAAAAGTTCCTATACAGGAACCGGCTTTGTTACTTTCAATCCAAGGCTATGAACCTGAGAATGGCAATTTGGGTGCAATAATACCCGATTTCCCAGCGCATCGGACCCGCCCGCTACCCTATACTGCATATGGTGGTCGTGCCAGCCGGTGTCAAAGTCCATCGCATACCCGCACAGCGCGCACTTTCCGTCCTGATCCACGTACAGCCGTATCCACTCCTTTCGGTAGCGCATGTTTTTCACCATGCGCTCCATCCGAAGCGTCTCACCGTACATCTCCCATGACGGATCATAAGGGTTGAATGCTCCCTTGATCTTGATGTGACGCTCAATGGCCGTTCCCGCAAGCGAGTACAGTTCCATTGTTGCCTTATTGCCGAACTCAGTATCAATTTGACATGCAAATACCCAATGCCGATTGCCGACGGTACGCCAATACTTTTTGCGTATCCAATCTGCGCTCTTGGTCGGGTGCCTGCGTTTTGCCCATCGCATGAGTCGCCAGAACAGCAGCGACTCCAGACGAGAGAACGTTTGCTTTGCTACAACAGGCGAGTGGTACTGCGCCCACCCGCGTAGCATGGGGTTCAGCAGGCGTATCAAATTCTCCTGCGTTGCGCCCAAATTGTCACTGATTGCCGTTCCCAGCTTTTTATAAAACGCCTTGACGTTTTTCTTACTTGGCTTGATGAGCAACTTTCCTGTGTATTTGCGGAAGTTCCATCCCAGGAAATCAAACCCTTCATCGACATGCACGATCTTGGTCTTCGCCTTTGCAAGCCTCAGACCTCTGATGGCGAGAAAATTCTCCACCCACGGTTTGATTTCGTCTTCCAGCAGCTCTCGTGAAGCCCCTGTAATGACAAAATCATCCGCGTACCGTATGACGCCGACCTTGAGTTTCTTGGCCTTGGCTACTCCCCATTTTGCATCGAGATGCGCAACAAGTTCCGCTTCCAACCCATTCAGTGTCCAATTTGCAAGTGCGGGGCTGATGATGCCACCCTGCGGAGTTCCGGCAGTTGTCGCCAGCAATTGCTTACCGTCCACTACACCGGACTTCAGCCATTTAGTCAGTATCGACTTGTCCATGCGGACGTTGTCGATCATCCATTGGTGGCTGATGTTATCGAAGAACCCTTCGATGTCCGCATCCAATACCCATTCAGCTGAACCCTTGCGGGAGAGTCTGACGAATATCTGGGACATCGCATCGGCAGTTGCACGATTTTTCCTGAACCCATACGAGTTCTGATCGCTCACTGTTTCCAGGACCGGATCGAGCGCCAGCAGGTGTAGCGCCTGCATGGCCCGGTCCTTCATAGTTGGAATGCCCAAAGGGCGTAACGTTCCATTGGTCTTGGGAATATTAACCCTCCGGAGGGGCAGGGGTCGATACCGGGATTTTCCGAGGTTGGCAATTGCCGCATGTTTCAGTTGCGGGGTCTCCCATAGCTGCCGGTCGACACCCGATGTTCGCTTGCCTTGGTTTTCGGTCACGCGTTTGATTGCCGCTGCTTTGGCACAAAACGAATGGGTCAGCCACCGTTGCAGAGCTTTCACTCGGCGCCAGTCACTGTCCGACGTAGCCTTCGCTAGACGATGCTGCATGACTCTCACATTCTTCTGAACTTTGCGCCAGTCGATGGCGCTCCACTCAGCAGGAATGTGCGAGGACGCAGAACCGAAATTTTCTTCAGTTACTCTCATTGCTGTACCTCGTTGGTTGACACCTATCGAGGACGCAAGTCACCCCGAAGGGATGAACTGCGTCCCTTCGAGGCGTTATTTGTCAAGACCCGCTTGATTATAAACACGCTTAACGAATAATTCCGGCTTTTTCGCCTGCCATTTCTTCATCGCCTGAATCGGCGTTTCGTT
>NZ_FTMV01000051.1 GCF_900156175.1 Janthinobacterium sp. TND4EL3 | reverse complement strand
CCAGCGTTCAATCTGAGCCAGGATCAAACTCTTCAGTTTAATCTCTGTTACTTTGCCGTTTTACCGGCACCGTCATTGCTGACGGGTCGCTCACTCAAAAAACTGACAGGCCACTACTTTCGTAGCGCCTATTTCATTATTTCTTGTGAACATTTGATATTTTAAGTATTACAGCAATCCGAAGATCGCTGCTGCACCTACATCAAATGCCCACACTTATCGACTGTTAATTGTTAAAGAACTGTATTCGGTACTGCTTTCGCGCTATCGACAAAGCGTTGTGTTTGTCAGCTGCGAAGAAGGAAGAGTATGAAGCATTTCGCTAAATCCGTCAACTCCTTCTTTTTACTACCCTCACCGTTTCCAGTGATCCCGTTGTTTCGCAAACTGCTGCGTCTCATTGGGGAGGCGAACTATAGCAAAGCGCTCCGGCGGAAGCAAGGCTTTCTCCGTAATACATGGAATCATTTTTCAATTCCCCGGCAATAGTTAATATAAAAGTCAGCTTTCAAACGTACCACGCCTTATTCATGGTTAAATACATCACCCTGACCATTTGACAATTTACCTGTAGGTTCGCTTCGTGCTCCTGAATACCGATCAAATTCTCTCCCTGGCACCCGATGCCAGTTCCGCCAAGGCAGGTAGCCAGCTGGCCTCTCCCGCCAAATGGGATAAGCTGGGCCGCTCGGAGACGGCCACCTGGGGCGAATGCAAGGGTAGCGGCAAGGATCCCTACCGCACCCAGATCGACCTGGGCGAACCTGCCTTCAAATGCTCCTGCCCCAGCCGTAAGTTTCCATGCAAGCATGGACTCGCCTTGTATCTGCTCCTGGCGCAAGACAGCGCCTTGTTCGCAGCAGCGGAAGCGCCCCCATGGGTCAGCGATTGGCTGCGCGACCGCCAGCAGCGTGCCGAGAAAAAGCGCTCTGGCGCATCGGAGCAGCCGGCCGCGCAAACGGAAGAGCAATCTGCCGCAAGCGCCGCCACCAACCTGAAGCGCGCGGAAAAACGCGAAAACAAGGTGGCCAGCGGCCTGGCCGCACTGCACACCTGGTTGCATGACCTGGAACGCGAGGGCCTGGCCACCGTGCGCGACCGCGGCCCCGCATACTGGGAAGCCATGGCCGCCCGTCTGGTCGACGCCCAGGCCGCCGGCCTGGCCGGCCGCATCCGGCGCGCCGGCAAGCTGTGCTTTCAAAGCGGCGTGCAAGACTGGAGCCAGCAACTGGGGCGGGAACTGGCCGCTATATATATGCTTGGCGATGCCTACGCCAGGCTGGAAACGCTCTCGCCCGACCTGCAACACGATGTGCGGACCCACATCGGCTGGACCACCAGCAGCGAAGACGTGCTGGCCCTGGCCGGCGTCACCGATTGCTGGCAAGTACTTTCACAACAGCACAGCGAGGAAGACCGCATACGCACGCGTGCCACGTGGCTGCGCGGCGCGCGCAGCGGCCGCTGGGCACTGCTGCTGCATTTTGCTGCCGGTCCGCAGGGCTTCGAACAGGCGATCAGCGTCGGCACGCAATTTGAAGGCGAACTCTGCTTCTACCCTGGCGCCTGTCCGCTGCGCGCGCTGGTCCGCGAGCCAGGTACGTCGCTGCCGCTATCGACGTTCCCGACCGAGCAGCCATCCTTCCTGGCCGCAATGGAGTCCTATGCCGACGCGCTGGCGGCGCAGCCATTCCTCGAGCGCTATCCGCTGGCCTTGTCCGGCATGACGGCGCACATGGAAGACGCCGGCTTGCTGCTGCGCTGTCCCGATGGACGGCCCCTGCCCGTGAACGCATCGTTCCGCCATGCCTGGCACTTGCTGGCAGTCAGCGGCGGCCACCCCGTCACCTTGGCGGGCGAATGGGATGGCCGCGCCTTCGCGCCCTGGAGCGTATGGGCCGACGGCCGCCTGTATAACTTTGAAAGCGATTTTTGCGCATGAGCAAACTCGACGCCGCCCTGCAGATGGGCAGTTCCCGGGCCAAGATTGCCTTCGAAGCAGAATTGCCGGAAGACTTGCGCCCCCTGCTTGTTGACGATGCCGGCGAAGGCAGGCTCTGGCGTGCCATCGGCGCACTCGCCCTGTGGACGCGCGCCGGCTACCTCCCGCCCGCTGCCGTGCCAGCCACAGCGATCTCCAGTACCGATACGCAAGACGATGCGTTGCAGGCTTGCCCGCCCCGTGCGGAAGCCATGTTGGCGCATCTGCTGCGGGACAGCCATCCGCCATTGCGTGGCGAATGGTTGCGCCTTGCCGCTTTGCACCACTGCCGCATTCCGGCCCGCCTGCTGCCCAGGATGCTGGAAGCGGGCAGCAGCCAGCAGGCGCTGCGGCCTGCCATCGTGACCGTGCTGGGTGCGCGCGGCCACTGGCTGGCGCGGCAACATGCGCAATGGACGTGGGCGAGCAGCACGCCTGGCAATGACGACGGCGACATCGCGGCGCAGTGGGAAGCGGGCACGCTCGCACAACGCGTGCTGGCCCTGCGCCAGTTGCGGGCACGCGATCCCGCCGCGGCCTTGCAGTGCCTGCAGGTAAGCTGGAGCCAGGAATCACCCGAAGACCGCGCGCTGCTCCTGCCCTGCTTGAGCGTCTCGCTGAGCCTGGCCGATGAAGCTTTCCTGGAGGCGGCGCTGGACGACCGCCGCAAGGAAGTCAGGTTGCAGGCGCAGCAGCTGTTGCGCACCTTGCCCGGCTGCGCGCTGCAACAGCGCATGCTGGAACGGCTGACGCCATTGCTCCATCTGCAACGGCGCAAACTGTTTCCTGATAGCCTAGACGTCGCGCTGCCCGCCGCCAGCGACAAATCCATGCTGCGCGATGGCATCGGCGCGCAAGGCTGGCCGCAACTGGGCGAGAAAGCAGGCTGGCTGGCCGACATGCTGGCATCGCTGTCGCCGCTGCACTGGAGTGAACTGTTTGACAAGTCTCCCGCACAGTGCCTGAAGTTGGCGCTCAGCAACGAGTTCCACGGCGCCCTGGTGCTGGGATGGAGCAGCGCCCTGCTGCGGCAGATGCACGCCGGCACGACCACGCCGGCCGCAGCCGCGGCACTGGGCGACTGGCTGCAGGCGCTGGCCTTGCTCTGGCTGGCGACGGATGGCGTGCGCGTACACTATGCGCGCGATTTTTTCTCCGCCTATGGCGCATTGCCCGCCGCCGACGTGCATTCCCGGCTTGCCCAGCTGGTCGACGCCTGCGGCCCCACGTGGGGCGACCCGCAATTGCCACTGCTGGGCGTGCTGGCCGACGCCGCGCGCGCCTCGCCTGCGCCCTGGCCAGCCACCCTGTCGCTGGCCGTGATGCAGCGCCTGCGCGCCGGCCTGTCCACATTTTCAGTACCTGCCTGGCACTTCAAGCCGACGCTCGAAGCATTTGCGCAAGTACTCGATCCGGCCGCCATGGCTGCCTGCGAAGCAGGCTGGCCGACCGGATCGCCGGCATGGGCCAGCTGGCAGGCGCCCGTCGACGACATGTTCAGCGTGATCCGTTTCAGGCATGCATTATCCCTCTCTTTTCAGGAGCAAATTTGATGTCCAGCATTACCAACATTCTTCGCCAGCATGCTGAAAACCAGTTCGCCACGGAACTGGAAGCCTTGATCGCTGCCGACACCCGGCAGCGCCCGCCACGCTGGAAGATGTCGCCATGGGCAGTCTCCAAGTATTTGCTGGGCGGCAAGCTCGACAACGGCGTCGAGATCACGCCCAAGTACATCGGCAATGCGCGCGTGATCGAAATCGCCGTCGCCACCCTGGCCACGGATCGCGCCCTGCTGCTGCTGGGCGTGCCGGGCACGGCCAAGTCCTGGGTCTCGGAACACCTGGCCGCCGCCATCAGCGGCGACTCGACCATGATCGTGCAGGGTACGGCCGGCACCAGCGAAGAGGCACTGCGTTATGGCTGGAATTACGCGCACCTGCTGGCGAAGGGGCCATCGCTCGACGCGGTCGTGCCCAGCCCGCTCATGCGCGCCATGCGCGAAGGAAAAATTGCCCGTATCGAAGAACTCACGCGCATCCCCGGCGAAGTGCAAGACAGCCTGATTACCATCCTGTCGGAGAAAATGCTGCCGATCGCCGAGCTCGATGAAGAAGTGCTGGCGCAAAAAGGCTTCAATGTGATCGCCACCGCGAATGACCGTGACCGCGGCGTGAATGAATTGTCGAGCGCACTGAAACGGCGCTTCAACACCGTCGTGCTGCCGTCACCGCGCACGGCCGATGAAGAAGTGCGTATCGTGGAAACCCGCGTTGCCAGCCTGGGGCGCGCCCTGGAATTGCCCGGCGAAGCGCCGGCACTGGAAGAAATACGCCGCATCGTGACCGTCTTCCGCGAATTGCGCGAAGGCGTGACGGCCGATGGCAAGACCAAGCTGAAAGGTTCCAGTGCCAGCATGAGCACGGCGGAAGCCATTTCCGTGATCACGCACGGCATGTCGCTGGCGGCCCACTTTGGCGATGGCGTGCTGCGCGGCGCCGACCTGGCGGCCGGCATGGTGGGCGCCATCGTCAAGGACCCGGTGCAAGACCGCGTCGTCATGCTGGAATACCTGGAAACAGTGGTCAAGGAGCGCGATGGCTGGAAAGACCTGTATCGCGCTTGCCGCGACGTCATGAATTGAATCCCAACAGGCAACGATGAGCATTCACCTTTTCGGCATCCGCCACCATGGTCCCGGCTGCGCGCGCAGCCTGGTCCGGGCGCTGGAAGCCTTGCAGCCGGACTGCATCCTGATCGAGGGACCGCCCGAAGCGGACGAGCTGATACGCTACGCGGGCGACGCGGACCTGTGCCCGCCCGTGGCGCTGCTCGTGTATGCACCGGCCGAGCCGCGGCGCGCCGTCATGTATCCGTTTGCGGAATTCTCGCCGGAATGGCAAGCCATGCGCTTTGCCCAGGCGCATGGCACCCCCGTGCGCTTTTGCGACCTGCCGCAAGCGCATCGCCTGGCCGAGATTGCGGGCGAGAAAGACGCCGAAGCCGACACGCCCGCAAGCGACGAGGCCATGCATGCGGACCCGCTGCGCTGGCTGGCCAGTGCCGCCGGCTTTGGCGACACCGAAACCTGGTGGGACCACCTGGTCGAGCAGCGCGGCGACAGCCTGGACTTGTTTGCGGCCATTGCCGAAATGATGGACGTGGTGCGCAGCGAAATCGCACTGCCGCCAAATGCGCTGGAAAGCCGTCGCGAAGCCTATATGCGCAGCATGATACGCCAGGCGGAAAAACAGGGACACCAGCGCATTGCCGTCGTTTGCGGCGCTTATCACGTTCCCGCGCTCAAGCAGATGCCCAGCGCCAAGAGTGATGCGGAACTGCTCAAGGGTTTGCCAAAAATCAAACTGGCAGCCACCTGGACGCCGTGGAGCTATGGCCGGCTGACCTTTCGCAGCGGCTATGGCGCCGGGGTCGAAGCGCCAGGCTGGTATCACCATCTGTGGCAACGGCCTGAGCAGGCGGGACTGTACTGGTTGACCGATGTCGCCACGCTGTTGCGCAAGCATGATCTCGATGCGTCGCCGGCCCACACCATCGAAGCCTTGCGCCTCGCCGATACGCTGGCCGCCATGCGCGAGCGTTCGCGTGCGGGCCTGGGCGAATTGCAGGACGCCGTGCGCTCCGTCTATTGCTACGACAGCGAACTGCCGCTGCGCCTGATCGCCTCGGCGCTGCTGATCAACGAACGCCTGGGCCAGGTGCCGGCCAGCGTGCCAACCTTGCCCCTGGTGCAGGATGTGCAGGCGCTGCAGAAACGCTTGCGCCTGCCGGTGCGCGCCGATGCGAGCGAACTCGCCCTGGATCTGCGTGAAACGGCGCACCTGGAAAAGAGCGTCTTGCTGCACCGCCTGGCCCTGCTGGACATCAGCTGGGGCCGCCGCCTGCGCGTACATGGGAAAAGCGGCACCTTCCACGAACAGTGGCAACTGGCGTGGGAACCGGAATTTGCCGTCAAGCTGATCGAAGCAAGCCTGTGGGGCAGTACGGTGGCCGATGCCGCCACCGCATGCGCACTCAGCCGCGCGGCCAGCGCCGAGACCTTGCCGCAACTGACGGCGCTGGTGGAAGAGATCCTGCTGGCCGATTTGCAAGGCGCCATCGATGGCGTCATGCGGCGCATGCAGGAAGTGAGCGCAACGACGCCGGACCTCGGCTATATGCTGGCGGCCCTGCCGCCACTGGTCAACGTCATGCGTTACGGCAGCGTGCGCGGCACAGATACCAGCGCCCTGTCCAGCATACTCGACGGCCTGGTCATGCGCGCCTGCATTGCCCTGCCAGCCGGCGTGCGCGCCCTGGCAGACGAAGCGGCGGGGGCGCTCATGCAGACGCTGGTCGGCGCCGACCAGGCCATCCGCCTGGCGCAACGGGCCGATTACCAGGCAAGCTGGTTCGCGGCACTGGAACAGGCGGCCTTGTACGACGCCACGCACGCACTGCTGGCCGGGCGCTGCACGCGCGCCCTCAACGAGCAGGGCCACTGGAGCATGGAGCGGACGGCAAGCGAACTGGCCTTGCGCTGTTCCCATGCGCTGCCGCCCTTGAGCAGCGCCCATTGGCTGGAAGGCTTTTTGCATGGCAGCGGCACTTTATTGATACACAATGACGAATTGTGGCGCCTGATCGATGCCTGGCTGGCCGGCCTGGCGGCCGATACCTTCATCGAACTGCTGCCCTTGCTGCGCCGCACTTTCGGCAGCTTTGCCGCACCCGAGAAGCGCCAGTTATCGGAACGCGCCAGCCAGGGCGGCGGCACGCAGGTTCCGCTATCGGCAGGCATGCCACTGGACGAAACACGGGCGCGGCGCATCTTGCCCACCTTACGATTATTGCTGGATTCCACGCCGGCGCAGGAGCATGCATGAACGATGCAATCAAGACCGGTGAAGCCGCGCGCCGCTGGCGCATGGTATTGGGCAAAACCGATCAACAGGACGAGATCGCCTTGAGCCAGGCCGACCTGGCCATGGACCGCACGCTGGAATCCGTCTACGGCCAGGGAGCGGCGGCTGAACGCGGCGGAAACTTGTCGGCGTCGGCGCCGAATGTGGCGCGCTGGCTCGGCGACATCCGTCAATATTTTCCCTCCTCCGTCGTGCAAGTCATGCAGAAAGATGCACTCGAACGCCTGGGCTTGCAGCAAATGCTGCTGGAGCCGGAACTGCTGCAAGCGGTGGAAGCGGACGTGCATCTGGTCGCCACCCTGCTCAGCCTGAACCGCATCATGCCAAACAAGACCAAGGCCACGGCGCGGCAAGTGGTCAGCCGGGTCGTGCAAGAACTGGAACGCAAACTGGCTGCGCCGCTGCGCCAGGCCGTGGCAGGTAGCCTGAGCCGTGCAGTACGCAATATGCGGCCGCGCCACAATGAAATCGACTGGCTGCGCACGATACGTGCCAATCTTAAACATTACCAGCCAGACTATCGGACGATCGTACCGGCTACCCGCATCGGCTTCGGGCGCAAGGGACAGTCGCTGCGCGACATCGTGCTGTGTATCGATCAGAGCGGCTCGATGGCGCCATCCGTAGTATATGCCAGCGTATTTGCCGCCGTATTGGCCAGCATCAAAGCTGTCTCCACATCGGTGGTGGTGTTTGATACGGCGGTGGTCGACCTGACGCCATTGCTGGCCGATCCCGTTGACGTGCTGTTCGGCACGCAGTTGGGCGGCGGCACGGATATCAATCGTGCGCTCGCGTATTGCCAGGGTTTGGTGACGCGTCCGCAAGAGACGATTTTTGTGCTGATCAGCGATCTGTATGAAGGAGGCAATAACAAGGAAATGCTGGCGCGGGCAGCCAGTTTGCTGGCCAGCGGCGTACAAGTCATCGTCTTGCTGGCCCTCGATGACAATGGCGCACCCTCGTATGACCATCACAACGCGGCCCGGCTCGCAGCCATGGGCGCACCTTGCTTCGCCTGCACTCCCGATCTGTTTCCAGATCTCATGGCCTCGGCCATCAAGCGTAACGATATGACGCAATGGGCTGCCCAGGCAGGCATTAACGTTATCGGCGGCACCGAATAGCCGCTGATGGCAGAAGGCACAAAGGCAGCGCGCAGCGCTGCCTTTTTTTCGTCCGCCGGCGTTGCTGGCAAAACATCCAGACGAAAAAAAACCCGACCATTGCTGATCGGGTTTTTCTCTAGGTGAAACAGCCGGGGGCTGTTTCACCAAATAACAAGCCTGACGATAACC
>NZ_FTMV01000052.1 GCF_900156175.1 Janthinobacterium sp. TND4EL3 | reverse complement strand
ACTGCCAAGGAAGCGGGCGTGCGCTTCTTCGTCACCATTCTCTTTTCCGCCCTGATGGGGCCGGCCCTGGTCGTGGTCGTGCGCAACTGGATGCCGGGCCTGTTCGACAGCGCTCGCGCCGTGGCCGTGCTGTACGGCAGCGATCCGGCGCTGGGCTTCCTGTTTATCGCCGCGCCGCTGATGGTGGCCGCCGGCTTGCCCGCCTGGTGGGTGCTGGGCGCCACGGTGCGCTGGCTCGACAAGCGCCGCGACAAGGACATCGGCGAGCTGGCGCGCGACGCGGCCGCCGTCGTCAAGGACGTGCGGGGTGGCCTGTGAACCTCACCAAGAATTTTACTCTGCAGGAACTGACCGCCTCCGACTGGGCAGCGCGCCATGGTGTCGACAACACGCCGACGCCGGCCGTGCTGGCGGAATTGCAGCGCACGGCCGAGCTGCTGCAGCGCATCCGAAATTACCTGACGGCTTGCGCCGGCATCGACACGCCGCTGACCAATATCAGCGGCTACCGCTCGATTCCGGTGAATCGGGGCATCGGCAGCAGCGATGGCAGCGACCATGTGCGCGGCATGGCAGCCGACTTCAAGGCGCTGCGCATGACGCCGTACCAAGTATGCCAGGCGTTACTGCCGAAATTGGACGAGTTCGGCATCGGCCAGATCATCAACGAACTGACCTGGGTACACGTCAGCACAAAGATGGTGGCCAAGCCGATCAACCGCATCATCACCATCGACCGCCACGGCACGCGCGCTGGCATCTTGCAGGTGCGGCCGTGAGCGCCCTGGGCGCGTTGGCGGCCGGCGCCGTCAGTGGTATCTGGAAGGCAGCCGCTATCGTACTGGCCGCCGTGCTGCTGCTGGTGGCCAGCTCCACTGGGACCGGTTGGTGGCTGGCCGTTGGCGACCGGGATGCTGCGCGCGCGGCGCTGGTGCAGGAGCAAGGCGTAAGCGCTGCGTTGCGCGCGTCAATCAGCGAGCAAAACCGCGCCATCGATGGCATGGCCAAGGCAACCCTGGCGGCACAGGAGCGCGGCGCGGCGGCGCAGGCGGCCGCTGCTGCCAAGGGTAAGAAGTACGACGCGGCCCTGGCGCAAGTCGCTGGCGCGCGCGCCAACACCTGCGACGAGGCTATGCCTGCCGTCAGGCTGCTGCTGGAGGGCGTGCGATGAAAACACGAAAAACTTTCGATAATTCGCAATTTCGCAAGTTGGCAATTTCGTGTGTCGTGCTGTTGGCCGGCTGCGGCAGCGCACCGCTGGCGCCGCAGCGGGTCGAAGTTCCCGTCTTTACACCATGTGTAAAGGTGGTGCCGCAGCGGCCGGCCTATGAGTTCGACCAGCTGACGCCAGTGGCAACGGATGGCGAGATCGTCCTGGCGCTGGCGCGGGACTGGCTCCGAGGGCGCCCCTACGAGGCGCAACTGGAGGCGGTGATTGCGGGCTGCACTCATTCAGCGGCCGATGTCGGTCACTGAATGAATCCTGCCTATTCCGGACTCTCATCATGCGGTATGTGTGTCCTGATCGCGTCCGTAAGTATCAGCTGATGCGCTAGGGCCGACGCCTCGATTCTTGCAGCTTGATCAGTTCGAAAATTGGTGGGGGTCGGAATTTTAATGGCTGGGGAGAACGACGTTCCAGAAAATGCTACAAGAAAAATTAATCCTCGATGGTTGCCTTGTGGTGTTGGATATGCACCTAATTGGTAATCATATCCGCCTAGGCAGTATAACCGACTCGTCTCCATGAGCTTTTCCGTAAAATATGCTTGCGCGACCTAATGTTGGTAGTCATTTTTTAATTGTAGGTTACTTGATTGCAATTTCTATTGCAAACTATATGAGCGGCTTAATGCATATTTTTACGAAAGCCCATTGCCCGTGTTCGCCCGCCTTGCTGCTGAGCGCGTGCGCAAGCCCGCCTTCTGTGCAAGTGCTGGACCTGCCGCCCAGGCCGGTGCCAGTGGCGCCGAAGGAGGCGCTGCAGCCGATACCGCCAGCGGGCCACTTCCTGACGCAGTTCCGCGAGATATTCAAGCCTTGATCTTGCAGACGGAAGAGGTGGCCGCGACGGGGCAGGCGTGCCAGGCGTTTGTGAGGGTGAATAGATTAGGGGGGAGAGCTGTCCGCATGAGCCAGTGCGGACGTCCGCACTGGCTAAGCGCTACAGGACGTTCGCCTTTCAATCGCATCCGGTAGCGACCATAGCGAGATAACTCTGCGCTCTGCTTGCCGTAGAACTACTCTCAATGCGATATCCATAGGTACGTTGTGACGGCGCATATAGACAATTGCATGAACTGCGCCAAGCGCCGCCTCCATATCAATCGCCGAATTGATAATTGCTTCCGACAGAAAATCGATTCTTCGGTTTAAATGCGTGAAATATTTTGGTGACAAATCGCTTTTCACTTTACACCCCATGGTCACAAGGATTGCCAGCTCAAGAAAATATCAAATCCGCAATCATCGTGATATGCGGCAATGCAACAATTATATGGCGGTAAATAGGTCGGAATTGTATTGAATTGTCACCGACCTTTTAGTCATGCATTCGTTGACGTAACCGGGCGTAAAATGGTGTCTTCAAGAGGTAGTAGGGCGTCAATTGCACCAGTGTGGATGAGTTCGAGTGCCAAGGCATCTGCTTCAATCTGGGCAGCTCGCTCGGCCCTAAAATGCGCTAGGGTAGGTATTTCAATGATGGGGGAGAGTGTTACGCCATTCCGCGAGGTGACCAATATTACGCCCGAGTACAATCCTGCTCCCGTCGAATAAACGCAGACTTGATACTCATAGCCTTTAATTTGATGCTTGGCAGTCATAGTAGGTGATCCTCTAAGATAGAGAGCGACTATACAGGAAGATCGCTTTAGAGATTAACTGGATTCCATTCAAAAAGTTCTGCGTCAAGCATGTGTGTTCGCTCTGGTCGATTCGCCCGTACATTTTTTACTGTACAGCATGTATCGACAAGCTGGCGCCGCCCAGGTGCGCCAGCTTCAGAGCATCGGCACCGAAATCAGATTGCCCAGCCGCTCACCCAGCGCCGCCCAAGCCGCCCGCTTCTCATCCGCATAGTCGTGCAGCATGTAATGCCGCCGCACTTTGGTACCCGGCAGGACGTGGTTCTGGCAGCGGTCGATCAGCTCAAGCGAAATGCCCAGCGCCTGCATCATTGCCGAAACGTACTGCGTCGATGCGTCGTTCTTGTCGGCTGCCAGCGCCAGGCGTAGCCTCTATCTGAACTGTTCTTCGACGCGCGCTGAGCAACGAATGTCAGTACATTTGTTTACTGTACAACTCGTATCAGTTCGTTATACTGTATGTATGTACAGTATTTTTGGTTGGTGCCATGAAGATAAGAGTGGTTAAGATGCGCGCAGCCGGGGTGGCTGTGGAGCGCCGCATGCTGAACGACCGGTACACCGTCAAGCACTACGGGATGCTGGTCATTATGGACGTGACCGATCAGGGCCTGCGGCGTCCTGTGAAGGTGGCGCGACTTACGCAGCCCGGCAGGCCAGGCCCTTATATGGAGCTGCTCGATCCGCACATCGTGTGGGCGAACGATGGCAAGTTCACGCTGGCAGGGTTTGAGCGGACAACGAATGCAGAGGGCCATGTGGTCGAGTTTGCGCAGTCGTGGCTTTGCGCGGTGGATCTGGCCATGCCAGAGCCGGAAACCGATACCCGGAACGTTCGACCGATGCGGTCATGAGAAATTCTCAAACGCCCCTAACTACAGTCGAGCTGGTGGAAATCCGGCTTCGTAGCGATTCGCGGGACATGCGTGCCGTGCTGCGTGAGATCAGGCGCCTGCGCGCAATCGTATCCAAGGCGGACCAACTGGAGCGCAGCCTGGGGCCAACTGATGGCGCGGCAGCGATGATCCGTGATGTTTTGCGTGCTGAGCTGGACGAGGAGCCATCCATTGCAGAACTGATGTGGACCGATCTAAACGTGCTATGAAGAGGTGGTAATGAGTAGGATTCGGGCGCCGCTCAGCATCGAGCAACTGAAAGAAATCCAAGGTCGCAACGACTCGGCCGATGTGCGCGTGCTTTTGTGGGAGGTTCGGCGCCTGCGTGAGATCGCAGCGGCGGCCGATGAATTGGAGCGCAGCTTGGGGCCGCGCGTCGGCATGTCCGGGCTGATCCGCGCCTCGCTTCGGGTGCAGCTGGATGGTGAGCCTTGCGCCATCTCGATGTCGCCATCGACATGAGCGTGGCCGTTTAGCGTGCTGGGCAAGATTGTCCGGCGGATGCCCAGCCTGCGACGCGCTGTTGCTGGTCGACCAGCACGATAACTCGGCAGCGGGCCGCATCGCTGCCGTAGTTCAGCTGCAGATACTCGCCCTGGAGTTGATAGCTGGCGGGCGTGCCATAGCGAGCGGCGAGGGCGAAGCTGTCCAGCCCGATCAGATCGCCTCCGCGGTGTTCGACAATGCCGCTAGACGTGCAACTGCACAGTGCAAGCAAGAGGAGGGCGCCCAGCGCGTGCTTCATTGCAATCTTTCCTTTTGGGTTATGCTTACAGAAGGCAGTGCCTTCTATTATGTTGGGTGCCTACCTACCTGATCTTGTGCAGCCTCAGAAAGAGGCGAAGAAGCCGCCAAAACAGGGGCGAAATTTGGGCGAAAACGTGGACGTTTCCAGACTTTTCCAGACATTTAGAGAGAGGTGAAAATGGCATTCCCACTATGTCTACAGAGGTTTGCGAATGTTTAAGACAGGAATCAAGAATTTCTGTATAATCTGCTTTTGCGCCAATAGGAAATGCTATGCGTCTACTTCAAAAAGCACTCACATTCGATGACGTGCTGCTCGTCCCAGCCTACTCCAACGTTCTGCCCGCCGATACGTCCCTCAAAACTCGCTTGACCCGCAATATCACCCTGAATATTCCCTTGCTGTCCGCAGCCATGGATACGGTGACGGAAGCCCGCCTGGCGATCGCGATGGCCCAGGAAGGCGGCATCGGTATCATCCACAAGAATTTGAATCCGAAGGACCAGGCGCGTGAAGTGGCCCGCGTGAAGCGTTTCGAAGCTGGCGTGCTGCGTGATCCGATCACGATTCCGCCGGACATGAAAATCCGCGACGTGATTGCCCTGACGGAACAATACGGCATCAGTGGTTTCCCTGTCGTCAAGGGCAAGGAAGTGGTCGGCATCATCACCAACCGCGACTTGCGCTTTGAACAGGAACTCGACGCGGAAGCCTCCGCGAAAATGACGCCGCGCGACAAGCTCGTGTACGTCAAGGAAGGCGCCGACACCGTCGAAGCCAAGCGCCTGATGAACAAGCACCGCCTTGAGCGCGTGCTCGTGGTCAACGACGCGTTTGAACTGCGCGGCTTGATCACCGTCAAGGATATCCAGAAGTCGACTTCCCACCCGTTCGCGTCGAAAGACAGCCAGGGCAAGCTGCTCGTCGGCGCTGCCGTCGGTGTGGGCGCCAAAGATGAAGAGCGCATCGACCTGCTGGTCGCCGCCGGCGTCGACGTGCTGGTGGTCGACACGGCCCATGGCCACTCGCAAGGCATCCTGGACCGCGTAAAGTGGATCAAGACCAAGTACCCGCAGGTGGAAGTGATTGGCGGCAACATCGCTACCGCCGCCGCCGCCAAGGCGCTGGTCGAATACGGCGCCGATGCGGTCAAGGTCGGCATCGGTCCTGGCTCGATCTGCACCACGCGTATCGTCGCCGGTGTGGGCGTGCCGCAGATCACGGCCATCTCGAATGTCGCCGAAGCACTGGAAGGCACGGGCGTGCCATGTATCGCCGACGGCGGCATCCGCTTCTCGGGTGATATCTCGAAAGCGCTGGCAGCTGGCGCCTCGACCGTCATGATGGGTTCCATGTTTGCCGGTACGGAAGAAGCACCGGGCGAAGTGATCCTGTACCAGGGCCGCAGCTACAAGTCCTACCGCGGCATGGGTTCGCTGGGCGCGATGTCCGACGGCTCGGCTGACCGTTACTTCCAGGACGCCACCATGAAGGCCGACAAGTTCGTGCCTGAAGGTATCGAAGGTCGCGTGGCCTACAAGGGCAGCGTGCTGGCGATCATCTTCCAGCTGGTGGGCGGCGTGCGTCAATCGATGGGTTACTGCGGTTGCGCCACCATCGACGAACTGCGTGAAAAAGCGGAATTCGTGGAAATCACCTCGGCCGGCATGCGCGAGTCGCATGTCCATGATGTGCAGATCACGAAAGAAGCGCCAAACTACCGCTCCGAGTAAGCGCAACAGGAAAAATTGCCCATGGCTGCGTTACAGTGCCTCTCCGTACTATTCGTACTGTCTTCGGCACTGCGCCTTGCCCTGAACAATTTTTCCGCTGCGCTATAGCGACAGACCAGACCGGCGCCCAGTGCGCCGGTTTTGTAATGACCTCAGATAAAGTCTCCATCATGCATTCTAAAATCCTCATTCTCGATTTCGGCTCCCAAGTCACCCAGCTGATCGCCCGCCGCGTGCGCGATTCGGGCGTGTTTTCCGAAGTCTTCCCGTATGACGTCAGCGACGAATTCGTGCGCAACTATGGCGCCGCCGGCGTGATCCTGTCGGGCAGCCACAATTCCACGCTGGACGGCGATTCGCCGCGCGCGCCGCAGGCCGTGTTCGAGCTGGGCGTGCCCGTGCTGGGCATCTGCTATGGCATGCAAACCATGGCGGCCCAGCTGGGCGGCAAGGTGGAAAACGGCCTGGTACGCGAATTCGGCTACGCCGAAGTGCGCGCCCGCAGCCATACCAAGTTGCTCAACGGCATCGCTGACTTCGTTACGGACGAAGGCCACGGCATGCTGAAAGTATGGATGAGCCATGGCGACAAGGTGCTGGAAATGCCGCCAGGCTTCAAGCTGATGGGCAACACCCCGAGCTGCCCGATCGCCGCCATGGCCGACGAAGAGCGCCAGTTCTACGGCGTGCAGTTCCACCCGGAAGTGACGCACACGGTGCAGGGCAAGGCCATCATCGGCCGTTTCGTGCATGAGATCTGCGGCTGCAAGTCGGACTGGAACATGCCTGACTACATCAGCGAAGCGGTGGAAAAGATCCGCGCGCAGGTGGGCACGGATGAAGTCATCCTGGGCTTGTCCGGCGGCGTCGATTCGTCCGTCGCGGCAGCGCTGATCCACCGCGCCATCGGCGACCAGCTGACCTGCGTCTTCGTCGACCACGGTCTGCTGCGCCTGGACGAGGGCAAGATGGTCATGGACATGTTCGCCAAGAACCTGGGTGTCAAGGTCATCCGCATCGACGCGGAAGACCAGTTCATGGGCCACCTGGCCGGCGTTGCTGATCCGGAACAAAAGCGCAAGATCATCGGCCGTGAATTCGTCGAAGTCTTCCAGGTGGAGTCGGGCAAGCTGGTGAACGCCAAATGGCTGGCGCAGGGTACGATTTACCCGGACGTCATCGAATCGGCGGGCAAAGGGAAGAAGGGCCAGACCATCAAGAGCCATCACAACGTGGGCGGCTTGCCGGACACCATGAAGCTCAAATTGCTGGAGCCGCTGCGCGAATTGTTCAAGGACGAAGTGCGCAAACTCGGCGTGGCCCTGGGCTTGCCGCATGACATGGTTTACCGTCACCCATTCCCGGGCCCGGGCCTGGGCGTGCGCATCCTCGGTGAAGTCAAGAAAGAGTTCGCCGACCTGCTGCGCCGCGCCGACGCCATCTTCATCGAAGAGCTGCGCAACACGCGCTACGAATTCGTCGCCGGCCAGGCCGTCGATCCGGATGCGTTGCCGGCAAACTGGTACGAGGCGACGAGCCAGGCATTCGCCGTGTTCCTGCCGGTTAAATCGGTAGGCGTGATGGGCGATGGCCGCACCTATGAATACGTGGTGGCCCTGCGCGCCGTGCAGACACAAGACTTCATGACGGCCCATTGGGCGCACCTGCCGCACAGCTTGCTGGGCAAGGTTTCCAACCGCATCATCAATGAAGTGCGCGGCATCAACCGCGTCGTATACGATATCTCGGGCAAGCCGCCGGCGACCATCGAGTGGGAATAATCTCCCGTCCGGCACCGTAAGGTAATGCCGGGTCAATGCAACAGCTAAGCCCCTGATTTTTCAGGGGCTTTTTTT
>NZ_FTMV01000053.1 GCF_900156175.1 Janthinobacterium sp. TND4EL3 | reverse complement strand
GCCATGGGCGCCGAAGGCATCACGGTCGACAAGCTGGAAGACGTGGGACCGGCCCTGAAGAAGGCAATCGACATGCAGATGAATGAAGGCAAGACCACCATCATCGAAATCATGTGCACGCGCGAGCTGGGCGACCCGTTCCGCCGCGATGCGCTGAGCAAGCCTATCCGTCACCTGGACAAGTACAAAGACTACGTGTAAGCGGCCGGCAGTCAGTTCGATCCTTGTATGACCCCGGCTTGCCGGGTTTTATGTGCCGGAACTATCTTCATGCTTCCATGGTTCCGGCACTTTTTTTACCGAATTGGAGTACCCATGAAAGCCCTGCACCGCATCATCGCCCAAGCCCGCGCCGTGCCGAAGAACATCGTCCTGTGCGAGGGCGGCGACGTGCGCGTGCTGCAGGCGGCCGCGCGGGCGGCAAGCGAAGGCCTGGCGCACATCACCCTCGTCGGCAAGCCGGCCGCCATCCTGGCCCTGGCGCACGAGCACGGGCTGGACCTCGATAGCGTGCGCCTGGTCGATCCGGCAAGGTCCGACGAGTCGGAACACTATGCCCAGCAATTGTTTGTGCTGCGTCAAGCCAAGGGCATGACGGTGGAGCAGGCGCGCATCGCCGTGCAAGACCCGCTGTGCTATGCCAACCTGATGGTGCGCCTGGGCGACGCCGACGGCTGCGTGGCGGGAGCCGTGCACACGACGGCCGACGTGGTGCGCAGCGCCATCCAGATCATCGGCGTCGATCCCGCCTTCAAGCTCGTGTCGAGCTTTTTCCTGATGATGCTGTGCGAACCGTTCCACAGCCTGAAGGGTGGATTCATCTTTTCCGACTGCGCTTTGGTGGTGGACCCGAAGCCGGAGGAGCTGGCCGACATCGCCATGGCCGCCGCCGACAGTGCGCAAGCCCTGCTGATGGAAGAACCGCGGGTCGCCATGCTGTCGTTTTCCACCAGCGGCAGCGCCCACCATGCGGCCGTCGACAAGGTGCATGCGGCCACGGACCGGGTCAAGGCCCAGCGCCCCCAACTGGCCATCGATGGCGACGTGCAGCTCGACGCGGCCATCGTGGCCGAAATTTCCCAAAGAAAAGTCAAGGATTCCGTCGTCAACGGCCGCGCCAACGTGCTGGTGTTCCCGAACCTGGACGCGGGCAATATCGGCTACAAGCTGGCCGAACGCATGGGCGGCGCCGTCGCCATCGGCCCCTTGCTGCAAGGCTTGAACAAGCCGGCCAACGATCTGTCGCGCGGCTGCAGCGCCGATGATGTGTATAACGTGATTGCCGTGACGGCCGTGCAGGCCCAGGGTGGACGCTGAGTTGTTCAGCCTGCCCGTGCTGGCGCTGCTGGGCGTGGTGGCGGCCGGCACGTATTTCCAGACCGTCACGGGCTTTGGCCTGGGCATGATCGTCATGGGCGTGGCCAGCGGCCTGGGCCTGGCGCCCGTGCCCGCGCTGGCGGCCCTCGTCAGCTTGTTGTCGCTGGCTAATTGCCTCGTGGCCTTGCCCGGTGCCTTGCACCACCTGGACTGGCGCGCCATCCGCGCCGCCAGCATCGGCTTGCTGCCGGCCATGGCGGCCGGCGTGTTGCTGTTGGGATATCTGGACCAGGCGTATGCGCCCGTGCTGAAACTGCTGTTGGGCGCGGCCATCGTATATGGCGGCGTCAGCATCCTGCTGCAGGCCCCGCCGGGACCGGGCGCGGCCGATAAACGCAGCTTTTTCATCAGCGGCGTGTGCGGCGGCTTGTTTTCCGGCCTGTTTTCGCTGGCCGGCCCGCCCCTCGTGTACCAGTTTTACCGTCAGGAAATGAGTTTGACCACCATCCGCTACAGCCTGATCTTTTTGTTCGCCATCAGCGCGGGCGGACGTTCGCTGATGGCGGGCAGCCAGGGCCAGCTGGACGCGAAAGTATTACTGTTGTGCGCGCTGGCCCTGCCCGTGGGCGTGCTGGCCACCATGGCCGGCAAGCGCTACCCGCCGCCCATCGCCCAGCGCGGCATGCGCCGCATCGCGTTTGCCGTGCTGACGGCCATCGGCATTTCCCTGATGGCGGCGGCCGTGCCGCAACTGCTGGCCTAGGAATGCCGGTTCAGGGCCGGACGGCCGCATTGGCGAAAAAGCGGTAACCGGCGTTGCGCGCCGTGTTGACGGGCAAGGGCAGGCCCGTGGCTTGCTCGGTCTTGCGGCGCAGGCGGCGGATCTGCGTGTCGAGGCGGCGCTGGTCGTAGTCGAGGAAATCCTCGCCCAGCGACTGGACGATCTGCTGCCGGCTGACGATGCGCTCCGGCTCGGCCATCAGCACCTGCAGCACCGTGGTGTCTTGTTGTGACAGGGAAATGGCGCCGCCGCCTGGCGGCACCAGGCGGCGCGGCCCCAGTTCGAGTATCCACGCCGGCGCCGCTGCCGGTTCACCGAGGCGCCGCCGCAAGCTGCTCAGCGTCGCCGCCAGTTCATCGAGATCGGTGTGCTTCGGCAAATAATAGTCGGCGCCGCCGGTCAGTCCGATGACCTTGTCCTGCGTGGCGCCGCGCGCCGTAAAGACGATGATGCCCAGCTGTCTGCCCTGCGCGCGCAACTCGCGCACCAGGGCCATGCCGTCGCCATCGGGCAAGCCCAGGTCGATGATGGCGATGCTGTGCTGGCTGGGCGCGTAGCTTGCGTGAAAGCCGGCCAGGTCGGCGACAGCACTGACCCGATAGCCGCAATCGCCGAGAAATTCGGTTAGTTCCTGCCGCAGCACGGCTTCATCTTCAAGCAAAATAAGGTTGGGCATGGCGCAAGGATAACCGATCACTTGCCTGGCGTGAAGGCAGCTAGCCGTTTCCTTGATATGGCTGTCGCCCACTGCCGCGCCATGCCTTTCCCGCTCCTCATTTTTCTCGGTACGGCGCCCTTATCGGCCTGCCGCCGCGCCGCCGCATTGGCCTGCCCCGCGCCTTGTCCGGTACCAGGTTGTTGTGTTTTGACAACATCATGGAAGACAACGTTCGTCCGTACCGGCGTGACGGCAAGGGCCAGCAAACCATGCCGCGAGGCGGCGCCGCTGCCTGCCTGGGACGGACGGTATTTCCGACCAATTCAGTCGGGTATCGCTCAGGTTTGCTCACTTATAAATTCACATTTTTTGTTACATTTCTGCGAGGAAATTTTTATGTCTTTTGATTACATGTGTGTAGCGAAAGGCAACAGGGATGGAGAGAGGAATGAGGCTGCGACGCTGGAGTGAACCAGGCGGTATGCGGCACACCCTGTAACAACACCAACAAGGATAGACAGCATGCACCGCCACGGATCACTGAATCACATTTACCGGCTCGTCTGGAGCCATGTCCTGAACGCCTGGGTCGCCGTAGCCGAGACGTCGCGCGGGCGCGGCAAGGGCGGGCGGCGCAAGCTGGCCGCCGCTGCCGCCGCCATGGCGGCCCTGGCGCTGGGCGGGCCCGCCTGTGCCGGGCCTGCGGGCGGCCAGGTGGTGGCCGGCACGGCGACCATCACGCAGTCCGGCGCCACGACGACGGTCCGGCAGACGAGCGAGCAGGCCTCGCTGAACTGGGCCAGCTTCAATGTGGGCAGCAAGGAAACCGTCAACTTCGTCCAGCCGTCGTCGCAGGCGCTGGCGGTCAACCGCATTCTCGACAGCAATGGCTCGCAGATACTCGGACGCATCAATGCCAACGGCCAGGTGTATCTGATTAACCCGAACGGCATCCTGTTCGGCCGCACGGCCCAGGTCAACGTGGGCGGCCTCGTCGCCTCGACCCTGGATGTCGACAATGCCAGCCTGGGCGGCAACAAGCATGTCTTCAACGGCAAGGGCGCAGGCAGCGTCGTCAATGAAGGCGCGATCCGCGCGGCCGACGGCGGCTATGTAGCCCTGGTTTCCG
Organism: Janthinobacterium sp. TND4EL3; assembly: GCF_900156175.1. GTDB lineage: Bacteria > Pseudomonadota > Gammaproteobacteria > Burkholderiales > Burkholderiaceae_D > Janthinobacterium. Next base: position 3,899 of record NZ_FTMV01000053.1, on the reverse strand, counting down.
CCCGCATCAGCAACAGCGGCAGCATCGCGGCGCGCGCGGGCAGCGTGCTGATGGGCGCCGGCAGCCAGGTCGTGCTGGACCTGGGCGGCCCTGTCAAGCTGCAGGTGACGCAGGGCGCGCTCGATACCCTGATCGAGAATGGCGGCGCCATCCGCGCCGACGGCGGCCAGGTCTACCTGACGGCCAAGGCGGCCGGCAAGCTGGCTTCCAGCGTCATCAACAATACGGGCGTGATCGAGGCGCATACGCTGGGCACGGGTGAAAAAGGCCAGATCGTGCTGCTCGGCGACATGCAGCAGGGCAGCGTCCGCGTGGCCGGCATGCTCGACGCCAGCGCCCCGCAGGGCGGCGACGGCGGCTTCATCGAAACGAGCGCCAACCATGTCACAATTGACGCTGCGCAAGTCACCACGGCCGCGCCGCGCGGCAAGACCGGCACCTGGCTGATCGATCCGAACGACTTTACGGTGGCAGCCAGCGGCGGCAACATGACGGGGGCGGCCGTGTCGAGCGCCCTGGCCAGCAATAATTTCGCCATCATGACGACCAGCATGGGGACGACGGGCGGCAATGGCGACATCCATGTGAATGACGCCATCAGCTGGTCGGCCAACAAGCTGACCTTGACTGCCGAGCGCAATATCAACATCAATGCCAACCTGAACGCGACGGGCACGGCCTCGCTGGCTTACCGGTACGGGCAGGCCACGGCCGATGGCGCGGGCAGCGGCTACAATGTGGCGGCCGGCCTGGCCGTCAACATTCCTGCCGCCAGCGCCTTCACCTGGCAAAAGGGCAGTGCTGGCGCAGTGAAGAACCTGGTGCTGGATAACGGCAAGGTACGCTTTGGCTCTGGCCTGGAAGACTCCTTCACCAGCGACGGCCTGCTAAAGACGCCATTTTATTTCGATAACACTACCCCGGGCCGCAACGGCTGGTTCCAGCTGACCCTTGGCCGGCCCTTCGACTTTGCCGTGGCCGCTGGCGGCAATGGCGGCAGCGCCTGGAACAACAATGGACAGGTACTGACCACCGACCGCGTTAACGGTGGCTTCCCTGGCATGGACGACGATTTCCCCGGCATGCCTGCGGGCAGCAGTTATTCCACGGCGCTGAGCAACCGTACGCTCAACATCGCCGGCTACCGGGAAGGCCTGGGAACGGTCGTGACGACGGGGACGATCAATTTCAGCAGCCTGAACCAGTCGGCCAGCATCGCGCACACCTATGTCTTGAAGGCGGGTGATGCCTTCGTCAACATGGATAGCCGGCTGACCAATCTGAGCAATGCGCCGCTGACGAATGTCCGCATGTGGCTGGGCACGGGCGATGATTTTATCGGCACTTCGGATCGCAATTTCAAAATCAAGGGCAACATCGTTTCGGGTGCGTTTGCCCAGTTGACCGATAGCAATACCGCGTCGAATGCCATCATGGTGACGGAAACCAATAGCACTACCAGCGGCTCGGCCGTGCTGTTCTATTCCACGACGGCTGGCGTGGATACCGTGCACAGCAATTGCTGCTTCTTTTCCAATGCCGTCAACCAGAACCCGCGCGGCGCATCCGTCGCTTCCGGCCAGACGGACGGCAGCTACGCCATGTTCCTGCGCGCAGCCGACCTGGCGCCGGGCCAGTCCGGCGGTCTGTCCGTCTACTATGCGGCGGCGCCCGTCGCGCAATTGAAGGACGCCATCGTTTCCGTCGACAATGCCGCCGGCAACGCCTCCAAGCCCGTGTATGTCCGCTTGACGCCAGGCAGCAGCATGTATGGCGACTTGCCCGTCTTTAACTATGCGCTGTACGATGCGTTGAGCGGCGGCACGCTCATTAGCGATGCCGGCGCGAGCGGCACGATTTCCTGGCTGGGCGCGCCGACGGCGACGTCTTCGGCTGGTGTCTACGTGATCAGCTACAACACTGGCCTGGTGCTGGGCAAGACGGGCTACACCCTGACGCCGGGCGGCCCTGTCTACTGGACGGTGACGCCCCGCCCGCTGAACGTGGCCGTGACGAAAACCTACGATGGCAGCAGCACCTTCAATTCGGGCTTCGTCCTGTCTGGCTTGGTCAATGGCGACAGCGCGCCCACGGTCGCCGGTTCGGCCACTGTCGGCAGCCGCAATGCCGGCCGCTACAGCAGTTTCGATTCCAGCACCTTGAGCCTGTCCAGCAGCAATTATGTGCTGAACGCCAGCGGCGTCAGCGCCAGCATCGACCCGCGTCCCATCATGGTGGCCGCCGAGACGAAGAGCAAGGTGTATGGCAACGTCGATCCTGGCCTGACATACCAGGTGACAAAAGGTGCTTTGGTGGAAGGCGACAGCCTGTCCGGCGTCTTGCGCCGCGCAGCTGGCGAGAACGTGGGCAGCTACACGATCGACGCGTCGGCCCTGGCCAATGGCAATTATGTTGTGACAGCGCAAAACGGCAGCCTGAGCATCGCTGCGCGTCCGATCACGGTGACGGCCGACGCGCAGAGCAAGGTGTATGGCAACGTCGATCCCGGCCTGACGTATCAAGTGACCCAGGGCAACCTGGTGGCGGGTGACAGCCTGTCCGGCGTGCTGCGCCGCGCGGCCGGTGAAAACGTGGGCAGCTACACGATCGACGCGTCGGCACTGGCCAACGGCAACTATGTTGTGACAGCGCAAAACGGCAGCCTGAGCATCGCTGCGCGTCCGATCACGGTGACGGCCGATGCGCAGAGCAAGGTGTACGGCAACGTCGATCCGAACCTGACCTATCAGGTCACGCAAGGCAATCTGGTGGCAGGCGACAGCCTGTCTGGCGTGCTGCGCCGCGCAGCCGGTGAAAACGTGGGCAGCTACACGATCGACGCGTCGGCCCTGGCCAATGGCAACTATGTTGTGACCGCGCAAAACGGCAGCCTGAGCATCGATGCGCGTCCGATCACGGTGACGGCCGATGCGAAGAGCAAGGTGTATGGCAATGTCGATCCGGGCCTGACCTATCAGGTCACGCAAGGCAATCTGGTGGCAGGCGACAGGCTGAACGGCGTGCTGCGCCGCGCAGCCGGTGAAAACGTGGGCAGCTACACGATCGACGCGTCGGCCCTGGCCAATGGCAACTATGTTGTGACAGCGCAAAACGGCGCCTTGAGCATCGCTGCGCGTCCGATCACGGTGACGGCCGACGCGAAGAGCAAGGTGTACGGCAACGTCGATCCGAACCTCACGTATCAAGTGACCCAGGGCAATCTGGTGGCAGGCGACAGCCTGAGCGGCGTCTTGCGCCGTACGGCCGGTGAAAACGTGGGCAGCTACACGATCGACGCGTCGGCCCTGGCCAACGGCAACTATGTTGTGACAGCGCAAAACGGCAGCCTGAGCATCGCTGCGCGTCCGATCACGGTGACGGCCGATGCGCAGAGCAAGGTGTACGGCAACGTCGACCCCGGCCTGACCTATCAGGTCACGCAAGGCAATCTGGTGGCAGGCGACAGCCTGTCCGGCGTGCTGCGCCGCACGGCCGGTGAAAACGTCGGCAGCTACACGATCGACGCGTCGGCCCTGGCCAATGGCAATTATGTTGTGACAGCGCAAAACGGCAGCCTGAGCATCGCTGCGCGTCCGATCACGGTGACGGCCGATGCGAAGAGCAAGGTGTATGGCAACGTCGATCCCGGCCTGACCTATCAGGTCACGCAAGGCAATCTGGTGGCAGGCGACAGCCTGTCTGGCGTGCTGCGCCGCGCAGCCGGTGAAAACGTGGGCAGCTACACGATCGACGCGTCGGCCCTGGCCAATGGCAACTATGTTGTGACGGCGCAAAATGGCAGCCTGAGCATCGCTGCGCGTCCGATCACGGTGACGGCCGACGCGCAGAGCAAGGTGTATGGCAACGTCGATCCGAACCTCACGTATCAGGTCACGCAA
>NZ_FTMV01000055.1:5667-7182 GCF_900156175.1 Janthinobacterium sp. TND4EL3 | reverse complement strand
CAACCTGCATCAGATCAACGGAATTGTCCATCGTTGTCCCCACTAGCAGCGATCCTCTGCCCGATATCCGCATCCGCTCCAGATACCCGGCTGGGCCGTCGCCAGTCTCGAACGAGGTGTATCCTGCATATCCTACAGTTGGGTCGCCGCCCCCCACAATGCGCGTACCGTACCCATCAGCTGGGTAACCCATCTTAATTGCTGCTCTGGCAATACCTTCTGCCCCAGATACCACGCTGAGATTAAGTACCTCCTGCGCAGCTACACCGAACACCGCCACCTTCACACTACTGGTAGCGGTGACTGTTGGCGCGGTCAGCGGCCCCGTCAACGTCCCGCCAGTCAGAGGCAGTGCATTGTAGGGACCAGCGGCAAATGCGGTGTACAGCGCGTTCAGGCACTCATTGACATTCGGCATGCCATCATAAAAAAAGTTAGCCATTAAATTCCTTCAATTTGCAGTGGTGCAGAATAGGTTTCAAAATACGGCGTGGCCACCGCGTCGATATTGCTGGCCTTGCCATACAGCATGTGGTCCTGCTCCAGCAGCGGATCAGGGCTTTCCGGGAACAGGCTGAACAGCATGGGCTCGCCCTTGCCGTTCTCGCGCAAGATGCGCATGAAGCGTGCGCGGTCAGTGGGCGTCAGGTGCGCCAGGTTGATGCTCAGCTTGTCGTTGCTCGGGCGAATCTGCGTCTTGAGGCCGCCGGCACCCGTGCGGTAGGCCTCGCTGCCATCCTCCGGCAGCAACTGGGCGCCGTACTCGGCGTTGTGTTCCGGAGACCAGTAGTTGCCCGTCACCAGGCGCGATATCTCCAGGTAGCCTTCCGGGCTTTGTGGTGACCACGCGTCGATCACCAGCTTGCGCACGCGCACGGGCGCGAACCAGGCGACGCCGTCGGCGCCGCCGCCACGCGCCCACGTGTTGACACCGCCCCACTTGTAGGCGTTCCAGCCCAGCGGCAACACGCCCCAGGGGTATGTGCCATGCACGGCGGCCGGACACGGGAAGACGTTGCCAGTGTCGAGCACCGGCGCGCTATCGCCCGGCTGGGCGTAGCCACGCACGCGCATGCGCGCGCTGCTGGTCATATTGGTGAAGATCAGCGCCACGCAGGCGATGGATTCCTGCGTTGGCCAAGTCGCCGTGATGGTTTGCTCCGTGCCGGTGGCGCGCAGAATGGCATTCTTGCTGTCGCGCTGCAGGTTTGCCGGCCCCAGCGTGCCGGCCTGGCTCGATGCGGTCAGCGTCGCCCGGTCGGCTGCGTTGTCATAAAGGATGCGGAGGTTTGTCATGGCAGGTTTGCGCCTTCAATAATAAAAATTGTGCTTTCACCATCCAGCCCGTCCTGATGTGGATCACCTGCCGGCATGGTGTAGCGCTGCACGACGCTACTTGTAGTACTCAGCTCGGTGCCACTTGTACGGCGCCAAAACGAGCGCCGCTCTTCGTGATCGAAACTGCCAGGTATTCCGCCTGCCGATTCCGAGATGCTCCAAAAGTTTGGCATCCCG
>NZ_FTMV01000055.1:3431-5247 GCF_900156175.1 Janthinobacterium sp. TND4EL3 | reverse complement strand
GAATCGGGCCGGGGTGGTAGACACGATAGTCCTGATAGCCAGCGACACGCCCAGGGGCGGCGTTTCTCACGTCGCCCGCCGGCTGCACGACCGGTTGCGGCGTGGCCTTACCCAGGCAGTACGGCAGGCGCCCCTCGGATGTCACCACAAGCTCGCGCGCGCCATTGCGGATGCGAAGACGGGCGCTCATTTAACGAAGAGCGCGACCGGCTCACCAATACTCACACCATTAAAAATAAACCGTGGGTAGCCCAGGTCGTTATCGTATGTATATGCGAGACCCGACAAATTGTTACCACTGATGGTCAGGACTATCCCGGTCAGCCCAGGCCCCATGCCAGGAAATGAATAGGCATGCACCCCGGACGGCACCGCATAAATCCCCAGGCACACGCCCCCCACTGCCAGACGGGAATCAAATTTGACCCGGCTCGTGCCAGGTTCGCGCACGATCAAGACCTGGTCAGCCATACCGGCCTCCATTTTTGTGATTTTTCATGTAATCGCCGCTCCCAGCTCGATGTACGGCAAAGGATGCGTGCCGTCATAAAAGTAGATGCCTGTCGAGAGCAAATCGTAGCCAGCTGCCCCATCCGCACGACCAGGACTTTGTAAGATTTTGAAGGTGCCGGTAACACCCGACAGTGCGCCGGTGAAGGTGGCGGCACCGGCAATGATCTTGAATTGCGGCGTGTAAATATCGCCGTTCGGATCGAAGCGTGCATATTTTCCTGCAGCGTAATTGCCCATCAGCATTCCAGCCTCACTCAAATGAAAGCCGTAGCCGCCATTGGTCGGCCATCCCCAGGCACCTGATGGATAGCCTGGGCCGCCATGGATGGTGGAGGCCGAGATATCGCCCGCTATCACCTTGCCAAGCTTGGCGATAAGGGCGCCCAGGTTGTCTGCAGCAAGTGACTTTCCTGCAATAGAGCCATCGACCAGCAGATTCCCATTGATCACCGTGCCCGCCTCCAGCCAAGCACCATCAACATAAAACTTCGTCACCGCATGCGTGGTGTCGTACAGCGTCACCATGTCGCGGTTGATCGGCGCGCCATAGCCGGCCTTGCCAATTTCGTACACGGCCGAGGCATCCGACCATGCCGAATAGCCGGGCGCCGTCACCGTGACGGTACCGCGCTGGCCGGATGGCCCGGCTACGCCCTGCCCCCCACGGAACTTCGACCAGGTGTAGTCCGCCTTGTTGGTGCTGGCGGCCGCACTGGGCTTGTTGACGGCCAGGCCCAGGTACAGGGTGCTGTCGCGGGGCGTGTCGTACAGCCCGGTGCCGTCGGCATTGTCCGCATACTTGATCCAGGTGTAAGTAGTCTTGCCGTCCGCTCCGTCGGCGCCCTTCGCACCGTCGCCGCCTTTGATCAGGGACCACGCATAATCTGCCGGGTTGTCGCTCTCGACCGCCGTCGCCTTGTTGTAGGCCAGGCCGATATAGCTCATGTCGACGGGCGAGTCCGAAAAGCCGCCTCCGGCAGCGGTATTGCCATACTTGACCCAGGTGTAGGTCGTCACGCCGTCGGCGGCCAGACGTGCGGCGGCCGACCATTCGCCAGGGGTGATATCGTCGGTTGCCGCGCGCGACGCGGCCGTGGCGCCGGAGGTGAACAGGTAGGCACCGCCTGCCGTCGGCACTTGCGTCGACCAGCCGTTGTTCAAGCCGGCGAGCGCGCCCGATGCAAAGGTGAACGTGCATGCCGCGCTCGGCAGCTCCGGCGCAATATTGCTGGCGCCACGCTGGTAGATGCGCACGGGCGCTACATTCAAGCCATCCATGCCGTTTTGGCCGTTGCTGCCATCG
>NZ_FTMV01000055.1:0-2624 GCF_900156175.1 Janthinobacterium sp. TND4EL3 | reverse complement strand
CACGCCATCCTGCAGGCCGAATCGATCATCGCGCAGCACCACGGGCTGCCCCAGTTCCAGCATCATCATCTCAGGCTCTCCGTCGAATTCGTATATCGTGCGCTGCACCTTGTTCAAGGCAAGGCGCCGCGCCGCTTCCGCCTGGGCGTCTGCGTTGGTCTTGAGGCAGGTTTCAATTTGCGGCGGGTCGTCCGTCAGCCGGTACCGCGCCTTTACCGCAGCATCGACAGCCGTTTCCGTCAGCCACTCGGTCGCGTACAGGTCGGCATGCGCCGGCGGAATGCTGGTGGTCAGGCTGGCCTGCACGGTGTAGTTGCGGTCGAAGGCGATCTTGACGGCCGCTACCACCGGCAAGCGCTGCACCGGGCGCAGGGAATCGAGCCGCATGTGTTCGGGACCGATCTCCACCGGAATGCCAGCGGCCGGCAGCGCGATCTGCACCAGGCGCAGCTGGCCGGTGCGCGACATGACCGCCTGGGCACCCACGCTGGCCGCCAGTTGCTGGATGGCCAGCGCCTGGTTCATCCGGTCCGCAACGTACAGGCCCACCAGCTGCGGGTGGGCGGCGTCGAAGGCAGCCAGGTTGTCCAAGTCGAGGTCGGCCAAGGTGAAGCGGTCGGAGGCCTTTCCGTAAGCCGTGGCGATGCGCTGCACCAGCGGGGCAATGCGCGGCGCATAACCGCCGCCCTTGTCACCCTGCACGCTGACCGTGATCGCGGCCGAATACGGCGGCGTGGTGAGGTTGAAGCGCCCCGCCTGGTCATTCAAGGCCACAGCAATCGGCTTGCCGTTCGTGCGCACCTCGAAGCTCGACTCGACTGCGCCGAGGAAACCATATTCCAGGGTAACCGGGTCAGTCAGCAGCGGCGTGACGTTGTGGCATTCGCCGAACGGCACGGGCAATGTCGCATCCTTGTTCGGCGTTGTACCGCCCAGCTTGGTCTCGGTGATGGGAGTATCCAGGCGCTGCAGCTTGTCGCGCAGCGACAGGTTGATCGATTCGCGCGCGGAACTGCCGATATCGGCAACGATGCCGTCAAAAATCAGCCGGAAATCGCTGCGCGGCCAGGCCGGATCACCGGACCAGGCCTTGATGGGGCGGTTGCGCCAGACGTCGGCGAGCCAGCCATCAAGCGCGCCATCGCCGTTGTCGAGCTCAATATCCCCGCCCGACAGGCCAGCCTCGCCGGTCAGGCTGACCTGCTCGGTGAAGGCCAGACCGCCAGTGGCCAGCGGCAGGTACTCGACGTTGGGCGGGATATCGGCCGGGCCGGTGACATACGGCCAGGAGGAGATAAACCGCGTCAGTTCGACGCCCCCCACATTCACCTGCACCTCGATCAGCACCATGCGGGTGGCCGACGAGCTTTGCAGCCATGCCAGAAATTGTGCATCATTCATTGAGAGTACTCCACTCGTTTCGCCCAGGCGGATGCCTTGGCGGATTTATCGACACCGGCCACGACCGTCTTCGCTGCTTTGTCGTTCGATTCGACCGTGGCCTGGATGGCGGCGCCGGTTTGCTTGGCCTGATCAGCGCGCAGGCCCTTGATCTCAACTGTTTGGGCATCCAGCCTGGCGTTCAAGGCGCGGATTTCAGCGACCAATGCGTCGGACCCAACATTCGAGCCAGCCGAATAGCGCATGGCGTCGAAAACTACGGGTGCCGGAGCGCTAGAAAAAGCGACTGGCGCAGCAACGGCTGGCCCATTGGTAAATTCCACACCCAACCCGCTCGACACGCCCATCGCCGCATGCAGGTTGGCGATGGCTTGCGCCACCGTCAGCACGCTGTCGTTGATGGTGATCAGGCCCGATACCTGGGCCTTCAGGGCATCCAGGCTGGCCTGCTGCACGTCGACCTGCGCCGAAGCCCATTTCAACGCCTCGTCGTTGGCCGCCAGCACGCGGGCGTAATCTGCCGCGTAGCGGGCATCCGAGGCGTTGACCACCTGGGATGCCGTCAGGAAGGCCTGCTCGGCAGCCGACAGGCCGGACTGTGCCGTCGTGTCGCCGGCATTGGCCGCCGCCAGGGTCTTCTCGAACTGGGCCCGCGCCTCGGCGTACTTCTGCTCTGGCGTCAGCGTCGACTGGCTGCCCAGGGCCATGTTGGCGTTCAGGCCGTTGAGGGTGTCCACCCACGATTTCGACTTGTCCAGCGCCGTCTTGGCCGCTGCCGCCTCGGTGTCGTAGGCCTTGGCCAGCGCATCCTTGGCCGATACAACGGCCTTGGCCGCCTGCACCTGGTCGAACAGCGCCCGGTTGACGTCGGCGATGCCGGCGCGCTGGATGGCCAGCAGCTGCGTTTCGCTTTTCGTCAATTCGTTGAGCTGTTGCTGCAGGTCTCGACGCTCGCTGGCGATCTCGCTGGCAGTTTTCGCCACGGCAGCAAAGTCGCCGGTTGCCGCCGCCAGCTCAGCCGCGTAGTCGGCCGCCTTCTTGAACGGCTCAGCAATGGCGATCAACTGCGAATACATCGCCTGGCCGGCAGCCGTGTTCAGGTCCTGCGCCAGCACCAGGGCCTTGAACTGCTCCACCGTCGTCACGCCAGACTGCCCCAGCCTGCCCATGGCGTCATTCACCGACTTGGTAATCGGCGCCATGCGCTCGGCTTCGGTCAGGAA
>NZ_FTMV01000057.1 GCF_900156175.1 Janthinobacterium sp. TND4EL3 | reverse complement strand
AGGTTATCGTCAGGCTTGTTATTTGGTGAAACAGCCCCCGGCTGTTTCACCTAGAGAAAAACCCGATCAGCAATGGTCGGGTTTTTTTTCGTCTGCTGGTTTGTCTTGCCATCAGGTGGGCGTAAAAAAAGGCAGCGCTGCGCGCTGCCTTCGTCATTTATCACCACATGTTGTGCACGGCGGGCACCGTCGTCATGTTCTCTTCATATTGACACTGTACGATGACTTGCATGGCTGCAGCTCTTGAGTGGCCAGTCCCTTTCATATCATCAAGTAAATGTGTGCAACCATGCTGGCCAAGCTTAAACTCGTCAAAACTCCCAGAGGCGTCGATTGCGCCTTGATGCTCTCGGCCATGCTGATACTCTGGATCGGCAATTACAGCAACCTCGACCTTATGATCGCCGATAGCATGTTCGACGGGATGCACGGGCAATTTGTCGGCGTTGACAGCGCGTGGGCGGGCAATTTCCAGCTCGGTATGATCTTGCTTGGCGCTGTCGTGATTGGCCTGGCCGTCTGGGACACCTTGCGTCCGCTGGCCTGGCTTGCTTCACGCCGCAGCGCCTTGCGCGTGGTGGCGCTGTCGGCTATCTTCGTGCCGCTAAGCATCTATTGGCTCTCTTCCTTCAGCGATGTGCTGTGCCCCACGGATTTGTTGCGCTATGGCGGACTGGAGCCATACTCGCGCCTGCTGGAAACGTTGCCAGTCAGCGCATCTGCCATGGCATGTTTGCCCGGCACCCAGGCGAACACTGCCTGGTGGCTACTGGCCTTGCCATCGTTCTGTCTTCCAAGGCGCCCACGCACGGCGCTGCTATTCGCCGGCATCATGCTGCTATGCGGTTTGGCGTTAAGCTGGCAACAACAGTTGCATGGTACGCAATTTTTTACGCATACCTTATGGTCTGTCTGGATCGCTTCCTTCCTGATCTATCTGCTGCATCATTTGTTCCGGACCGAGGACGCGTTGGCCTGAAATACAAAAGTACGTCACAATCTGCCTGTCGAGTTGTCGTTTCATACAAAAACAGGAGCACCATGAACGAGCAGATTGCGAGAGAAGTGGTATTGGTCCGGGCTATCGAGACGGCCGACCAGAAAAAAGAAGTCCTCAGCGAGGATGACCGCATGTATGCCAGCCGCAGTGCGCGTGAGCTTGCGCAGTGGCAAGCTTCGGGGAAGCAGGCCGAAGTGACAGGTGACGATTTCCTGCAGCAGCGTTCCGAGTTGATACTCAAGCGCATCACCGAGCGCACGCCGGCCTTCGCCGCGTTCGCGAAACGCCGTAACGGCATGAAAACCCTGGCGCTGACCTTGCCCCTGCTGGCCTTGCTGCTGGGTGCCGGGCTCGACCGCATCACGGACCCGCACCGCGTCGACTTGCTGTCGGCCCCCTTGCTGCTGATCATCGCCTGGAATGTGCTGGTCTACCTGGGCTTGCTGATCTGGCTATGCATTCCTTCGCATGCCCTGGGCTGGCCGAAAGCGGGGCTGGTGCGCCACCTGAGCGTGGGCCGGCTGGCCTTGCCGCGCAAACTGCCGCACGCATTGTCCTCGGGCTTGCTCAGCTTCATGGGGGAATGGGCGCACCTGAGCGCCAAGCTGACAGCCGCACGCCTCGGTCGTACCATCCACCTGAGCGCTGCCATGTTTGCCATCGGTGCCGTTGCCTCGCTGTATGCGCGCGGTTTCCTGTCGCAATACGCGGCCGGCTGGGAAAGCACGTTTCTGAATGCCGGCCAAGTGCACAGCCTGCTGTCGACATTGTTTGCGCCGGCCATCGCCCTGTTTCATTTGCAAGGTTTTTCGCTGGCGGAAATCGAAGCGCTGCGTTTCCCGCAAACGACGACCGTCGAAGCCGGCGCGCGCTGGGTGCATTTGTATGCGGCAACGATTTTCCTGCTGGTGGTCGTTCCCCGCCTGATCCTGGCACTGCTCAACAACTGGCGCGCCGCGCGCCTGGCCAGGCACTTTCCGCTGGATCTCGATCAACCGTATTTCCGCAAGCTTAATGAAAGCATCGGCGTGGCCACGGGCGGCATGCTGCGCGTCTTGCCTTACAGCTTTACGGTCGATGAAGCCCGCCACAAGGGACTGGGTCAGCTGTCCATCATGCTGTTTGGCGAGCAGGGCCGCATGATGCTGCGTCCATCGACGTCATATGGCGAAGAGCCGCAGGAAGTCTTGCGCGGCACGGACTTGAATGATCCGCAAGTCAATATCACGGCCGTGCTGTTCAACCTGACGGCGACGCCGGAAAAGGAAAATCACGGCGCCTTCCTCGATTATCTGGTGCAATCGTCGGCACGCGGCATCGCCGTCCTCATCGACGAGTCAAGCTACCTGGAGCGCGCGGGCGAGCAGGCGGATAGTACCGCCCGCTTGGCGGAAAGAGTCGCCTTGTGGCAACAGTTTTGCCAGTTCCACAAAACCACGGCGACCCTGGTCAATTTGCTCAATCCCGCCCTGCACCCGCTCGATTCCGGTGTCGGCTTGAAAGTATCGGCTGCAGCATGAGTGTGAATGTAAATAAAGATGTACAGGGTGATGCGGTGCAGATTCAGTTTGCGCTGATTTCGCATACGAATAATGGCAAGACGACCCTGGCGCGCACCCTGGTAGGCGTGGATATCGGCGAAGTGCGCGATGCCGCCCATGTGACGGTATTTGCGGAATCGCATACCTTGCTGGCCACGCCGCAGGGCGATGTCTTGCAATTGTGGGATACGCCAGGCTTTGGCGACTCCGTGCGCCTGCTCAAGCGCCTGGGGCAATCGGGCAATCCCATCGGCTGGTTCCTGCGCGAAGTGCTGGACCGCTACCGCGACCGTCCATTCTGGCTTAGTCAGCAGGCGCTGCGCACGGCCAAGGAGGCGGCCGACGTGGTGCTGTATCTCGTGAATTCCTCGGAGCATCCCAAGGATGCGGGTTATCTGCCGGCGGAAATGAAAATTCTCGAATGGCTGGGCAAACCGGTGGTGGTCTTGCTAAATCAGATGGGGCCGCCACGTCCGGGCAATGAGGAGCACAGCGAGCAGGCGCGCTGGCGCGAGCATTTGCAGCAATATCCCATCGTGCGTGACGTTTTGGCGCTCGATGCCTTTGCTCGCTGCTGGGTACATGAGCGGGTGTTTTATGAGGCTGTGGGCAAATTGCTGCCACAGTCGCAGCAAGCCGGCTATGCACGTTTGTTTGCGACTTGGCAAACGCAAAATACGGCGCGTTTCCAGCAAGCCATGCATTTGCTGGCCACGCAGCTGGCTGTGGCTGGCCAGGATAGCGAAGCGATCGAGCCCGTCTCGAAAGGACTCTTGAAGTCAGCCCTGCAGGTGGTGGGCATCGGCAAGAATGAAGAGCAGCAACGCCAGGAAAAGGCGATGGGCAATCTGGTGGCGCGGCTGAACACGCGCAGCGGCGAGACCACGCGCGAACTCTTGATCTTGCACAAACTTGACCCGACCGATGCGCATAAGATCAACGCACGGGTGCGAGAAAATTTCGCCGTGCGCGCGCCGATTGACAAGGCGCAAGCGGGGCTATTGGGCGCCATGATTTCCGGCGCAGCGACGGGCTTGTCTGCCGACCTGATATCCGGTGGCTTGACCTTGGGCACGGGCGCCTTGCTTGGCGGCGTGGTCGGTGCACTGACGTTTGCGGGTGCCGCCTGGGGGTTTAATTCCGGCACGGACCGCAACGAGCCTACGATGCAGTTTACCGATGCCTTTCTGCGCACCCTGGTGGTAGCGGGTGTGCTGCGTTATCTGGCGGTGGCGCACTTTGGCCGCGGCCGCGGCAACTTTGTGGAAAGCGAGGCACCGGCCTTCTGGCAAGATGAAGTCGAGCAAGCGGTCGCGCGTCATGACGCTGCGTTACTTGAATTGTGGAAAGAAGTGCGCCGGGAGAAATCGCCGGAGCAAGCCGCCGAGCGCGTCCTGCCCGTCATGTCGTCCATTACTTCCGATACCCTGGCTCGTCTGTATCCGGATGTAGCGCGCCTGGTCTAGCGAATCGGGCTTGATCAGGCGCGGGCTTGCAGCCACTGTTGCAGAAATTGCACGCACGCCCTGACCTTGGCCGAGTTCGACAACCGCGAGGTGGTCACCGCCCACACATCGGCGGGCTGTTGATACGCTGGCAAAATGCGTACCAGTTTGCCTTGCGCCAGGCTGCTTTCCACATCCCACGCGGAGCGCAAGATGATACCGTGGCCGTCCAGCGCCCATTGATGGACGATCTCGCCATTATTGGCCGACAGCGGCCCATCGACCTTGACCGTTTCCAGTCCGTGCGGCCCTTGCAGTTTCCAGCGTCGCCCATCCTGGTCGCGTTCGCGAATGACGATGCAGGCATGCTCACGCAATTGCGCCGGATTGTCTGGAGTGCCATGTTGTGCCAGGTAGTCGGGCGCGGCGCACAGCACGCGTTGATTGTTGGCAATATAGTGGGCGATCAAGTCTGGCTCGTGCACCACGCCGATGCGAATGTCGAGATCGAAACCTTCACCCAGCAGGTCGACAGGGCGGTCGAGCAATTCCAGCTGTATTTTCAGGTCGGGATATTGCCGTGCCAGCTGGGAGAGGGCGGGACCGAGCCGGTTGCGGCCGAAGCCGGAACTGGAGCAGATGCGCAGCACCCCCTGTGGCTGCATTGTCGATTGGGCCACCGCCTCACCCATCTGCTCGACATCATCCAGAATGCGCTGTGCCCATTTCCGCACGATTTCGCCATGACCGGTGACGCTGACCCGGCGCGTCGTCCGGTGCAGCAGACGCACTTGCAGCGCCGCTTCCAGCATCCCGATGCGCTTGCTCACGACCGCCTTGGAAATGCCCAGTTCCAGCGCCGTGGCGGCGAAGCTGGTTTTATGGGCGACCTGGCAAAACAGGCGTAAGTCTTCCAGTAGCGGTGTATGTTTCATCAATTGATCACGAAATGTGGATACTGGGGTTATGAATTCCCTGATTGTATTCTGATGCGGCGCCAGTATCATCAACGCATCCATTCATCAACAGGAGAACGTCATGGCCGTACACAGAATCGCAGTCATCGCCGGCGACGGCATCGGCAATGAAGTCATGCCGGAAGGGTTGCGTGTGGTTGAGGCCGCGGCGCGCCGATTCAATATCGACCTGCAGTTTACGACCATGGCGTGGGCAAATTGCGACTATTACCTGGAGCATGGCCAGATGATGCCCTCGGATTGGTTTGCCCAGCTCAAGGATTTTGACGCCATTTATTTTGGCGCCGTGGGCTGGCCGGACAAGGTGCCCGACCATATCTCCTTATGGGGATCGTTGTTGAAATTCCGGCGCGAGTTCGACGAATACGTCAACTTGCGGCCTGTGCGGCTGATGCCGGGCGTACCGTGCCCGCTGGCGAACAAGAAGCCGGGCGATATCGACTTCTATGTGGTGCGTGAAAACACGGAAGGAGAATATTCGTCCGTGGGCGGGCGCATGTTCGAAGGGACGGAGCGGGAAACGGTGCTGCAGGAATCGGTCTTTACGCGCAAGGGCGTGGACCGCATCCTGAAGTATGCATTTGATCTGGCGCAAAGCCGGCCTAAAAAACACCTGACCTCGGCCACCAAGTCGAATGGCATCGCGATCAGCATGCCATTCTGGGATGAGCGGGTGGAAGCCATGGCGCCGGAATTTCCTGATGTGCGCTGGGATAAATACCATATCGACATCCTGGCGGCCCGTTTCGTGCTCAGCCCCGAGCGCTTCGACGTGGTAGTGGCGTCGAATCTGTTTGGCGATATCCTGTCCGACCTGGGCCCTGCCTGTACGGGGACGATTGCCATTGCACCGTCGGCCAATATCAATCCGGAGCGCACATTTCCCTCCGTCTTTGAACCGGTACACGGTTCCGCGCCCGATATCTATGGTCAGAATATTGCCAACCCGATCGGCATGATCTGGTCGGGCGCCATGATGCTGGACTTCCTCGGCAATGGCGACGCCCGGTACACGGCCGCACATGACGCGATTGTGCGCGCCATCGAGCAGGTGCTCGAGCATGGTCCGCGCACGCCGGACATGGGCGGTAGCGCCAGTACGACCGAGGTAGGCATGGCGGTGGCAGCATTGATGAAATAAAGCTTGCCGCCAGCGGGCGGCTTTGCTATAGTTCGCCTCCCCAATGAGACGCAGCAGTTTGCGAAACAACGGGATCACTGGAAACGGTGAGGGTAGTAAAAAAGAAGGTTGACGAATTGGCCGAAACGCTTCATACTCTTCCTTCTTCGCAGCTGACAAACACAACGCTTTGTCGATAGCGCGAAAGCAGTAACCGAATACAGTTCTTTAACAATTAACAGTCGATAAGTGTGGACATTTGATGTAGTGCAGCGCCGATCTTCGGATTGGCGTCATACTTAAAATATCAAATGTTCACAAGAAATAATGAAATAGGCGCTACGAAAGTAGTGGCCTGTCAGTTTTTTGAGTGAGCAAACACCTCGCAATGCGAGGGGTTTGAACTAGTTAAATAGTTCGACCATGCCGGTAAAACGGCAAAGTAACAGAGATTAAACTGAAGAGTTTGATCCTGGCTCAGATTGAACGCTGGCGGCATGCCTTACACATGCAAGTCGA
>NZ_FTMV01000060.1 GCF_900156175.1 Janthinobacterium sp. TND4EL3 | reverse complement strand
TGCGTATTCCACGCAAAGTGGCCACCCGTTCCACGGCAAAGTGGCCACCCAGTCCACGCCAAACTAGGCCACTCATTCCATGCCATGGCGGACAGTCGGAGCGTAGCGACGCGGGGGTGTGAGTTTTTACTATGATTGGCCGGTGCCGGTCAATCAATTTCAGGTATTCGGTGGGAGATTTCTGTAACGCTGGGATCGGCGTTAGCGGTGTGGGTGGCATCAGTCGCAGACTTGTCCACGGCGGCGGGCGTGGTCCCTACTCAGACCATGAACGCGCGCCGCGGTGGGCAAGTCGGGGCCGATAGTCGCGCCCCGCTGTGCAGCGAAATCAGTTCGGTTTGTCGTTCTTGCGCAGCGACTCACCGGACAGGTTGATCGAATGCGCCTGGTGCACCAAGCGGTCGAGGATGGCGTCGGCCAGCGTCGGATCGCCGATCGACTCATGCCACAGCGACTGGGGAAGCTGGCTGGTGATCACCGTTGATCCCGATTGATGGCGATCCTCGAAGATTTCCAGCAGGTCGCGGCGGCCTTCGTCGGTGAGCTTGGGCAGCGCCCATTCATCGATGACCAGCACCGCCGTCTTAGCCAGCTTCGCCAGGGTCTTGCTGTAGCTGCCGTCGCCGCGTCCGAGAGCCAAATCCGCGAGCAGGCGCGGCAGGCGCACGTACAAGGCGCTGTGCCCTTGCCGGCAGGCCTGGTTCGCCAGCGCGCAGGCCAGGAAGGTCTTGCCGACGCCGGTCGGGCCGCACAGCAGAACGTTCTGGTGGTCGGCGACCCAGCGGCCGGTCATCAGGCGGGCGAACAGGGCCCGGTCCAGTCCGCGTGGATGGCGGAAGTCGATGTCCTCGGGCGTGGCCGCCTGGCGCAGCTTGGCGCGCTTCAAACGCGCGCCGTTCTGACGTGATTCACGTTCGGCCAGTTCGGCGTCAACGAGCAGGCCAAGCCGCTCTTCGAACGTCAGTTGGCCAATCTCGGCATGCTGGTCTTGCTGGGCCAGCGCCTTGGCCATGCCGGCCAGGCGCAACTGGTGAAGCTTGTCATGGGTGGGATGATTCAACATGGTATTTCCTTCAATGATAGTAGTTGGGGCCGCGCACATTGGCGTGCTCGAATGGCAGGCTGATTTGGGTTGGCGCGCTCACCGGCTTGCGGTCCAGTCCATGCTTGAGGATCGACAGCAGGCTGCGGTAATGCGGCGTGCCCACGGCGATGGCGCGGTCGCATGCCGCTTCGAGCCGGTCGTCGCCGAACTCCTTGCCCATCCGTAAAATGCCCAGGCAGGCGCGATAGCCCTGCTGGGGATGGCGGCGCTGGCCCAACACGCTGGTGATGACGGCGCAGGTGTGCGGCCCGATACGCGCGGCCCAGTCGCTCAGGCGCTGCGGACTCCATCCCTTGACCGCCAGATGTGCTGCCGTCATGTGCGCGTCAATGGTCGTGTGGCGGCCTTTGAACGCGCTGCGCACATGGCTGGCAACCCGGCTGCCACGATGGAACAACTCGACGACCGAGACGGTCAGGCGCACGTCGACCTTCTCGCGCGCAAAGCGGTGCGGGACCGAGTAGTAGTGACCGCCGACGTCGACGTGATAGTCGATGCCGACGGTAGCTACTTTCCATTCGGCGTACTCGTAGCGCGTTGCCGGCAGGGCCTGCATGGCGGGCTTGTCGAGCTCATCGAACACCGATTGGCGGCAGCCTGGAAGTTTCTTGTATGGCCGCGTGTTCAACCTCACCAGCAAGGGCCGTATGCTGCGGTTCAGTTCATCGAGGCTGAAGAAGCGCTGGTTGCGCAGCCTGGCCAGTATCCATCGTTGCGCCAGCAATACCGCCGCTTCGGCTTTCGGCTTATCACGGGGCCGATATGGACGAGCAGGGAGCACCACGGCGCTGTAGTGCGAGGCCAGATCGCGGTAGGTCGGGTTCAGTTCCGGATCGTAGTAGCAGGGCCGGGTGACGCCGCTCTTGAGGTTGTCCGGCACAAGGGCATGAGGCGCCGCGTTCATGTATTCGAAGGCGCGCACATGGCTGCCTATCCAGTCGGGTAAGGACTGGCTCCAGGTCGCTTCGCAGAAGGTGTAGCTTGATGCCCCCATGGCGGCAACAAAGATGGCCGCTTCGCGTATTTCGCCGGTGTGGCGGTCGGTGACCGACACGGTGTTGCCGGCATAGTCGACGAACAGCCTGTCGCCCGGCGTATGGCTTTGACGCATCGTCACCGACAGCTTGCCGACCCAGCGCCGGTAGTGCTCGCAGAAGCCGCTGTACAGGTAACCGTCCGGGTGGCGCTCCTTGTACTCCTGCCACAACAGGTCCAGGGTTACGCCTTTGCGGCCCAGCTCCCTGTGCACCAGCGGCCAGTCCGGCAAGGGCCGGATCACGCCCGATGGTGCCGCCGGCGGATATAGCTTTGCCTCGAGCACCGCATTGTCCCAGTCGACCGGCAGCGGATAGCTTACGCCGGCAAGGTTGGCGCGGCGAATGATCTCGCCGACCGTGGTGCGCGACACGTCGACGATTCTTGCAATTTCCCTGATGCTGCGTCCGTCGTCCTGGCTCAACCTCAATATTTCAATAATATCTCGCATGGGTAACCTCCTATTTGCCATCAATTCCTCAGCAAAAATTGCCGAGGATGGCACAGTTACCCCGCGTGCTACGCTATTTCATGTCCGCCGACCGACCCACCAAAGGGTGGCCGGATTGCCGTGGAATCGGTGGCCGCTTTGCCGTGGAATGGGTGGCCGGATTGGCGTGGAATCAGTGGCCAGTTTGCCGTGGAATCGGTGGCCGCTTTCGCGTGGAATTGGTGGCCACTTTGCCGTGGAATACGCA
>NZ_FTMV01000064.1 GCF_900156175.1 Janthinobacterium sp. TND4EL3 | reverse complement strand
GTCTTGCCTTCATTCATCTGCATGTCGATTGCCTTCTTCAGGGCCGGTCCCACGTCTTCCAGCTTGTCGACCGTGATGCCTTCGGCGCCCATGGCCCGCGCAATTTCCGCGAAGCTCTGGTTGTCGAGTTCACCGGCCACGAAGCGGCGGTTGTAGAAATCGACCTGGTTCTTCTTTTCCGCACCCCACTGGCGGTTGTGGAACACCACGGCCGTCACGGGGATGTTGTGGCGCACGCAGGTCATCGTTTCCATCAAACTCATGCCCCAGGCGCCGTCGCCCGCATACGACACGGCCGGACGGTGCGGTGCTGCCACCTTGGCGCCGATAATCGTCGGGAACGCATAGCCGCAGTTGCCAAAGCTCATCGCCGCAAAGAAGCTGCGCGGCTTTTCAAAGCGCAGATAGCTGTTCGCCACCGAGTTGATGTTGCCGATGTCGGTCGACACCATCACGTCTTCCGGCATGGCTTTTTCCAGCTCGCGCAGCACCTGGCGCGGGTGCAGATAGTTGCCCGGCTCTTTCTTCTGCTCTTCGATCATGTCCAGGCTGTACGCATCCTTCTCGTGCGTCCAGTTGTCCAGTTCGTCTTCCCACGCGGCTTTTTCCGCCTCGATGGTGGCCTTGCGCTCGCCGCGCGTGGCGTCGCAGTCGAGCGTCTTGCCATCGAGGCGGGCCAGAATCGCCTTGGCGGCCGCCTTGGCGTCGCCGCAGATGCCCACCGAGATCTTTTTCACCAGGCCCAGCATCTTGTTGTCCGCGTCGATCTGGATGATCTTGGCATTCTTCGGCCAGTAATCCATGCCGTGCTGCGGCAGGGTGCCGAACGGTCCCAGGCGCGAACCCAAGGCGACGACGACGTCGGCCTGGGCGATCAGTTTCATCGCCGCCTTCGAGCCTTGATAGCCGAGCGGGCCGCACCACAGCGGGTGGCTGGCGGGAAACGAGTCGTTGTGCAGATAGCTGTTCACCACGGGCGCGCCGAGGCGCTCGGCCAGGGCCTTGCATTCCTCGATGGCTTCGCCCATGACGACGCCGCCGCCCGAGATAATCACGGGGAACTTGGCTTTCGCCAGCAGCTCGGCCGCATCGTCAAGGCTTTGCTCGCCGCCGGCGCCACGGTCCAGGCGGCTCGGTTTCGGGATTTCGGCCTTGATTTCGCCATAGAAGTAATCGCGCGGGATGTTCAATTGCGTCGGTCCCATTTCCGACATGGCGCGGTCAAAGCAGCGGCCCGTGAACTCCGCCATGCGGGCGGGATTGGTCACGTGGCCTTGATATTTCGTAAATTCCTCGAACATCGGCAGCTGGTTCGCTTCCTGGAAGCCGCCCAGGCCCATGCTCATCGTGCCCGTTTCCGGCGTGATGATGACGACCGGGGTGTGCGCCCAGTAGGCGGCGGCAATGGCCGTGACGCAATTGCTGATGCCGGGGCCGTTCTGGCCGATGACGACGCCGTGGCGGCCCGAGACGCGGGCATAGCCGTCGGCCATGTGGCCGGCGCCCTGCTCGTGCACGACGGGGATCAGGCGGATGCCGGCCGGGGCGAAGATGTCCATCGGGTCCATGAAGGCCGAGCCCATGATGCCGAACATGTCGGTCACGCCATTGGCGGCCAGGGTTTCCACGAACGCTTCGGA
>NZ_FTMV01000061.1 GCF_900156175.1 Janthinobacterium sp. TND4EL3 | reverse complement strand
GTAAGCGTAAAGCCAGCGCCGTCTTTACCTCGACTACTCCTGCCAGCATGATTTGAGGTTGAGACACAAATCGATTGTGTCCACAAACTCGATTATGGACACAATAATTCAACCAGTCGCAAGACCCTCAAAACGTGGCAGCTACCGGCGCCACTCCGATGCATTCAAGCGGGCCGTCGTCGCCCAGTCGCTGCTGTCGGACGCATCCGTTTCGCGCATCGCCCGCCAGCACAACCTCAACGCCAATCAGGTATTCGCTTGGCGTAAACTGTTCGGAGAAGGCCAGCAGGAATCTGGCAATAATGTCTGCACACTGCTGCCGGTGACGGTGGTGGCGCCGGTCATGGCACAGCCCGTGGCTGAGCAGGCACCAGCGTGCGGCGGCATCATCGAACTGACCGTTGGCAAAGCGCGGCTGCGGCTGGAAGGCGCCGTTGACACTGCCGTGCTGCACCTGGTGTTGCAGCGGCTGCTGCCATGATCGGCCTGCCGGCCCACACCCGGATCTGGATCGTCGCTGGCATCACCGACATGCGCTGCGGCTTCAACGGCCTGGCGGCCAAGATAGAGACGACGCTGCAGGCCGATCCATTCAACGGCCATGTGTTTGTATTTCGTGGCCGGCGCGGCGACATCATCAAACTGCTGTGGTGGACTGGCGACGGCCTGTGCCTGCTGGCCAAGCGGCTTGAGCGGGGCCATTTCATCTGGCCGCAGGCCAGCAGCGGCACGGTCACGCTGACGCAGGCCCAACTGTCGATGCTGCTCGAAGGCATCGACTGGCGCCAGCCGGTACGCACCTGGCAACCATCGTCGGGCTTGTAAACGTCGGCGCCCTCGCGTAAACTTGGCCCATGCTCAATTCAGCCGATCTGCCCAACGACATCAATGCCCTGAAGGCGTTGCTGCTGGCGGCCGAGCAGACGCTGCGTGAGCGCGACACCGTCATCGCCGCGCACGACGAGCTGGTGTCAGGACTGCGCGCGCAACTGACGACGACCGAGGTCGAGATCGAGCATCTGAAGCTGATGATTGCCAAGCTGCGTCGCATGCAGTTCGGTCGCAAATCCGAGAAGCTGGACCACCAGATCGAACAGCTGGAACTACAACTGGAAGACCTGCAAGCGACCGAGGGTGAGGCCGAGCGCGAGCGGCCGCCTGCAGACAAGGCACCGCGCACCAAGTCGGCGCGCAAACCGCTGCCGGAGCACCTGGCGCGCGACGAGCGCGTGTATCAACCGCAGGCCGAGGCTTGCCCGGCGTGCGGTGGCGGGCTGCGCAAGTTGGGTGAGGACGTCGCCGAGCAACTGGAGTTCGTGCCGGCCAGCTTCCGCGTGATTCGTCATGTACGTCCGAAGCTGGCGTGCAAGTGCTGCGACACCATCGTGCAGGCACCGGCGCCAAGCCGGCCGATCGCGCGCGGCATTGCCGGACCGGGGCTGCTGGCCCATATCCTGGTGGCCAAGTTCGCCGACCATCTGCCGCTGTACCGGCAGTCTGTCATCTATGCCCGCGAAGGTGTCGAACTGGAACGTGCGCTGCTGGCGAACTGGGTCGGGGCGGCCAGCGCGCTGCTGCGCCCGCTGGTCGAGGCGATCCGGCGCCATGTGCTCGCTGGCGCCAAGCTGCACGCCGACGACACGCCGATTCCAGTACTGGCACCAGGCAATGGCAAGACGAAAACAGCACGGCTGTGGACGTACGTGCGTGACGATAGCGCCTCCGGCGACACCACGCCAGCAGCGGTCTGGTTCGCCTACACGCCGGACCGCAAAGGCATCCATCCGCAAACCCACCTGGCCAGCTTCAGCGGCGTGCTGCAGGCTGACGCCTATGCCGGCTTCAATGCGCTGTACGTCGACGGCACCATCCAGGAGGCGGCATGCTGGGCGCACGCACGGCGAAAATTCTACGATTTGCACGCGGCCAGGCCATCTGCCATCACGACCGAGGCGTTGCGCCGCATCGCCGAACTGTATGTGATCGAAGCCGAGATTCGCGGCAAACCACCGCACGAACGACAGCTGGTTCGCCAATCAAGAGCGCGCCCTTTGCTCGACGACTTAGACCATTGGCTGCGCGCCACGCTCGAAAAACTGTCGCGCAAGTCGGACACGGCGGCGGCAATCCAGTACGCGCTGAACCTATGGCCGGCGTTGCTGCGTTACTGCGACGACGGCATCATCGAGATCGACAACTCGGCCGCCGAGCGGGCGTTGCGCGGTGTCGCCATCGGCCGCCGCAATTACCTGTTCGCAGGTGCCGACAGCGGCGGCGAGCGTGCCGCCGCGATCTACTCGCTGATCGGCACGGCCAAGCTCAACGGTGTTGACCCCGAGGCCTGGCTGCGCCATGTGCTGACCAACATCGCCGATCATCCGGTCAACCGGGTCGACGACTTCCTGCCTTGGAACTGCGCCGCGCAGCTCCCTTCGGCTTAAAAACACGCCGCTTCCCAGCGGTGTGATGCCATCATCTTCTAATTCATTGCCGGGCTCAAGACGGTGCTGGATTTACGCTTAC
>NZ_FTMV01000062.1 GCF_900156175.1 Janthinobacterium sp. TND4EL3 | reverse complement strand
GTCGCTGCTCTGGAAATTGGCGTTGCAGGAAAACTGGCCGAGGATATCGATGTCGGGGTCGTCGCACAGCGGCGGATGGGGATCGAATTGCATGGCATGGCCTCCATATCCGAAACTCTCAAACCGTGGCACAAGAAAAAGCCACCGTCCTTCAAAAATGCCTCATTGCGAAAACCCCTGGTAATACTCGGGCGCATCGTGGCGCAAACCCCACCAGGGCAGATACGCATGATTGCCGCCGCGCGCGCGGAACCACGGCTTGCCGGGCTGGATCGGCCGCACCACGGCCGGCGGCGCCACCACCAGCGCCACGGGGGCAAGCAGGTCGCTGGTGCCGGCCACCAGCACGGGTTTGCCGAAATGGTGCGCGTAGGCGATGCCCAGCGCCACGTTCGTCAGGGCCGTGCCCGCGCCCGTCTCGCCCAGCACGGCGGTCAGATTGAAGCTTTGTTTAAGGAAATCGAATTCCGGCAATTGCACGGTGAGCGTCTGCGCCAGCGCACCCAGCCGTGCGGACGAATCCTGGTGCGTATTGCCGGCGTCGTGGATGAGATAGCCGATCTCGCTATCGCGCCTGTTCGCCTTCGTTGCCGCCTCCTCGATGGCCGCCGTCCACGCCTGCACCAGGCGCGGCGGTTCGCCCTTTTTGACGTCAAAATCGGCGACCTGCTTGGTACTCGGATACCCGAGCCACGCCAGCGGCGCCCGCTCCGTCTTGTAGTCGGGACCGGCCAGCACCAGCAGCACCAGGTTCTCGTTGATCTGCCGGTCCAGGGGACGGCTGGGCGCATCCCAATTCATGGCCCAGACGGTTTCCTTGGGATGGGTTTGCAGATAATCGAGTGCGGCGGAAAGTGAAGTAAAACCGGCGTTGGGGCCGCCCATGGTGAGGCGGACGTCGGGTGGGGTGGAGCGGGTCCACAGGGTGGGAGAGTGGATGTTGCCGATGCTAAAAGTTCTTGCTACGCGCTGACGAACGAATTCCATCGTCTCGACTGGATCCAGTTTACCTTCTGGCAAAGCATATTCGATATGGATGCCGGCCAGTTCACGCCAGCGTGATTTGTCCTCGGATGAATGAACGTTATAAAAATATTCTGGATCGGAGTAATATACATCATGAAGTAAACTCATCAACTTACTGATATATTTTTCATGATAACCATCAAATGATTCTGAACCATCATTTCCCACCGCGATAGATGCAATGCTCTGAAGTCTAGAATATTTATCAGGTTTTTCTTTTACCATCTCATCATCCGAATTCGGCTTGACCAACCCTAGCATCCAAAGCAATTCCCACTGTGTTGGGTAGTCCTTACGCTGCAAAGGATTTAGCCATTGCAAACCAATAACTTGGGCCACGAATGGCCGCGCTACTGGTATAGGAGTATTTTGAGCTACAGATACCACGTTGGTGCTTGTAGACGTACGCAAGCGTACACAGGCTGAAAGAATCAAAACAATCAGAAACGTACCGAGCGCATAAAAAAATATAGATCTAACCACGGCATAGCCTCCCCAAAAAAATAAAACTCTGCAATGCACTAAAAATTCAATATCCGGCTATAAAATGGGCTTTAGCTAAATGCTCGCTCACCGGAATGAGGATGCGAGTCAGGAGCAGAGTTTTCTCGCACATCAACTATAGATGCAGGAAGGCTTCCGCCCCCGTCGGTCTGCTGCGTCCAGTCGGTGATGGTCTGCCCATGGAATTTCCCTTCAATAAAATATTCCTCAAATAATTTGGCTGACTCTGCGTTACTCAGCACCTCCAACAACCTCCAATCCGCCGCCACCCTCAACTTGCGCAGCTGATCCGGCTTGATGCGGCATACGCCCACCGCCACGTCATACGCAAGCGCACGCTCTGAGTGCATGGGGTTGGTCAGTATGGTGGAATGGTCGGTGGCGTAGGCGCCGGCCTGGCTGGCCATCATTTCCTCTACCCGCGTGCTGCGCCATTGCAGGTACTCGGCGTCGGGCGT
>NZ_FTMV01000063.1 GCF_900156175.1 Janthinobacterium sp. TND4EL3 | reverse complement strand
GTTCCTACTACCGCGTTGAATTGGACAGGGACGACAGCGAGTTTGAATACCTTGACTGGCGTCGTAAGCACTGAGCTTTGCCTGCTATCATTTCATTTGTACGGCGGCTTTGGGGCGGCACCTGCCAACGACGGCAGCCGGCCAAAAACGGCCCTTCATTCCAGTCCGTGTGAAACGTAAGGTCAACAATGAAACGAATTTCAGGCATATCGATAGCGCCGAAGGAATTGGACGAGCTGCAGGCAATCGCCCGAGTGGCGACTCGTACTGCGCTCGACGGATACGAACCAATGCCCGAGGAGTGGGCAAAAAATCTAACGCTTGGAACGGTTTTCGATGGTGACGACCGAATTTTTGAGCTATACGTCGCCGCAGAAAAGCCAGCTGACGCTGTGGTAATCAGTACTGCACGGGTCAACCGAAAATCGAGAAATGTCGTGGTCACAATCTCAAATCTCACGGAGCGAAAGCGAAGCTAGTCTCTTAGTTGCTGAGGAATGGCTACTATGGGGCGGACCCCGCCAACAGCGGCAACCGGGCAAAAGCTGCCACTCAGCAGCATCGAAGCCGACCGCAGAAGAGAGGGATATGAATAGTTCAGATGAAGCGCTCCATCAGTTCTTTGGCGGATATTTCCACCAAGACTGGCAGTTAGACGACCCGACGTGGCAAGTTGTGATTAGCCGATTTTTAAGGGAATCGACCCCAACCGATTCGGCGCTGGTTGCAGCGGGAATAGAACGTCTGATATCGGACTCTTCGCCCGATGAAACGCTTTGCTGTGTGGTGCAAAAACTGGGATGTGACTATTGGCCAGGTTCGTTTTCTGAAATGCGGATTTGGCTAAAGCAGGTAGTTTCGGAGTTACGTTAACTTGACGGCAGGCGGCCAAAAGCGGACATTCCAATTTACGAAAATTTAAATCTACTTTTGATCGATGAAACCGCCTATTTGCTCACTTTGCCACAGGGACTTCAGTTCTGAGTATTTTCATTATACAAGTGGTGGAGATGTAGTTCAGTTCGCCGACTTCCAACGGCTTAAAGAGGGAGCTGCGGGGCATCCCCGCGGACTTGAGTGGTTTTGCCGGGAACACTTGGAGCAAGCGCAGGCATATGCCTCATTGTGCTATGCCGAAGCGTTCTCTAGGTTGTACGAGCAGTTTGGAGAGTTTCCAGCAAAAGAGAGTTCGCCGTTGCACGATCCTTCTCTTTGGATAACGGCAATTGGTCCAAACGCAGCACGTGTATTCGCCATAATTCGCCAAGCAACGTCCATGACTCCGGCCGAAACAAAGCATGCTATGTCGCTGGGCCACCTAAAAGTCTCACAGGGTTGGCCATCGCAGTTTATTTTGTGGCAGCGCGCCCTGGTCGATGCCGACGCTACCGTAGAGGTTCGCTTTTAGCTGCATGTCAACCAGAATAGCTTGACGGCTCGCAGAGTTTTTGTGTGTCTGAACACACTTATTTTCAATTGCCGAGTTGAACGTCTGCCTTGGGGCGGAAGCGGACGGAGCCGATTAGCGCTCTGAGGCGCTGCCAGCAGCTTGCTCTCCTGATCCATAGTTCTCGAAAGATGAAAACCGATGGATCGTGTCGGGAACCTGGTAAGCGTAAAGCCAGCGCCGTCTTTACCTCGACTACTCCTGCCAGCATGATTTGAGGTTGAGACACAAATCGATTGTGTCCACAAACTCGATTA
>NZ_FTMV01000065.1 GCF_900156175.1 Janthinobacterium sp. TND4EL3 | reverse complement strand
TTCGTGCAAACTCTAGAAAGGAGGTGATCCAGCCGCACCTTCCGATACGGCTACCTTGTTACGACTTCACCCCAGTCACGAATCCTACCGTGGTAAGCGCCCTCCTTACGGTTAAGCTACCTACTTCTGGTAAAACCCGCTCCCATGGTGTGACGGGCGGTGTGTACAAGACCCGGGAACGTATTCACCGCGACATGCTGATCCGCGATTACTAGCGATTCCAACTTCATGCAGTCGAGTTGCAGACTACAATCCGGACTACGATACACTTTCTGCGATTAGCTCCCCCTCGCGGGTTGGCGGCGCTCTGTATGTACCATTGTATGACGTGTGAAGCCCTACCCATAAGGGCCATGAGGACTTGACGTCATCCCCACCTTCCTCCGGTTTGTCACCGGCAGTCTCATTAGAGTGCCCTTTCGTAGCAACTAATGACAAGGGTTGCGCTCGTTGCGGGACTTAACCCAACATCTCACGACACGAGCTGACGACAGCCATGCAGCACCTGTGTACTGGTTCTCTTTCGAGCACTCCCCGATCTCTCGGGGATTCCAGCCATGTCAAGGGTAGGTAAGGTTTTTCGCGTTGCATCGAATTAATCCACATCATCCACCGCTTGTGCGGGTCCCCGTCAATTCCTTTGAGTTTTAATCTTGCGACCGTACTCCCCAGGCGGTCTACTTCACGCGTTAGCTGCGTTACCAAGTCAATTAAGACCCGACAACTAGTAGACATCGTTTAGGGCGTGGACTACCAGGGTATCTAATCCTGTTTGCTCCCCACGCTTTCGTGCATGAGCGTCAATCTTGACCCAGGGGGCTGCCTTCGCCATCGGTGTTCCTCCACATATCTACGCATTTCACTGCTACACGTGGAATTCTACCCCCCTCTGCCAGATTCTAGCCTTGCAGTCTCCAATGCAATTCCCAGGTTGAGCCCGGGGATTTCACATCAGACTTACAAAACCGCCTGCGCACGCTTTACGCCCAGTAATTCCGATTAACGCTTGCACCCTACGTATTACCGCGGCTGCTGGCACGTAGTTAGCCGGTGCTTATTCTTCAGGTACCGTCATTAGCAAGAGATATTAGCTCTCACCGTTTCTTCCCTGACAAAAGAGCTTTACAACCCGAAGGCCTTCTTCACTCACGCGGCATTGCTGGATCAGGCTTTCGCCCATTGTCCAAAATTCCCCACTGCTGCCTCCCGTAGGAGTCTGGACCGTGTCTCAGTTCCAGTGTGGCTGGTCGTCCTCTCAGACCAGCTACTGATCGATGCCTTGGTAGGCTTTTACCCTACCAACTAGCTAATCAGATATCGGCCGCTCCACGAGCATGAGGTCTTGCGATCCCCCACTTTCATCCTTAGATCGTATGCGGTATTAGCGTAACTTTCGCTACGTTATCCCCCACTCCAGGGTACGTTCCGATATATTACTCACCCGTTCGCCACTCGCCACCAGAGCAAGCTCCGTGCTGCCGTTCGACTTGCATGTGTAAGGCATGCCGCCAGCGTTCAATCTGAGCCAGGATCAAACTCTTCAGTTTAATCTCTGTTACTTTGCCGTTTTACCGGCA
>NZ_FTMV01000070.1 GCF_900156175.1 Janthinobacterium sp. TND4EL3 | reverse complement strand
GGCGTCCGCTCCGTCTTGTAGTCGGGACCGGCCAGCACCAGCAGCACCAGGTTTTCGTTGATCTGCCGGTCCAGAGGACGACTGGGCGCATCCCAATTCATGGCCCAGACGGTTTCCTTGGGGTGCGTTTGCAGATAGTCGAGCGCGGCGGAAAGTGAAGTGAAACCGGCGTTGGGGCCGCCCATGGTGAGGCGGACGTCGGGTGGGGTGGAGCGGGTCCACAGGGTGGGAGAGTGGATGTTGCCGATGCTAAAAATATCGGCAACATATTCCCGGACGAAATTGGCTGCTTCCACTGGGTCGAGCTTGCCTTCAGGTAGCGCATATTCAATGTGAATGCCTGCAAGCTCGCGCCAGCGCGATTTGTTTTCAGCAGAGTGAACGTTGTAGAAGTACTCTGGATCAGAGTAATACACCCCATGAAAACGATCAAACATATCTTCGATATATTTATGGTGGTAGCCGAGAAAGGTTTCAGAGCCATTATTTCCAACCGCAATAGACGCAATGCTTTGCAGTTTGGAATATTTTTCAGGCTTTTCCCTGACCATCTCATCGTTCGGATTTGGTTGTGTCAGCCCCAACGTCCACAGCAATTGCCATTGCGTCGGATAGTCCTTCCGCTGTAGTGGATTAAGCCATTGCAAGCCAACTACTTGAGCCATGTAAGGCCGCTTATTCACCTCAGGTACAGCGCTAACGGTACTGCTCAAGGTAACAGGGGACGAACGCAAATGTGAACAGGCGGCCAGCAGAAATACGACCAGAAATCCGAGGGACACATACAGAAAAATAGTTTTGAACATGCTCAATGCTCCATCTATAAAAAGGCTGTTGCAGAAGGATCTGCTCTATACAAACCGGTAAATCGCATGGCATCAATCGTGAGCCAGTTCTCCAGACGTAGGCCGGGGATCCCGCGCAGGGTTTTCACGTATGTCGATAATTTTTTCAGGAAGACTGGCTTCTTCAGACTCTTTTACCCAAACCGAGGCAGTCATCTTGTTACGTGTCGCTTTGGCAAAGTACTCTTTAAAAGTCTTTGCTGAGTCACTATCATCAAGCGCTTTCAACAACCTCCAATCCGCCGCCACCCTCAACCTGCGCAGCTGATCCGGCTTGATGCGGCATACGCCCACCGCCACGTCATACGCAAGCGCACGCTCTGAGTGCATGGGGTTGGTCAGTATGGTGGAA
>NZ_FTMV01000068.1 GCF_900156175.1 Janthinobacterium sp. TND4EL3 | reverse complement strand
GGACCGGCCAGCACCAGCAGCACCAGGTTCTCGTTGATCTGCCGGTCCAGGGGACGGCTGGGCGCATCCCAATTCATGGCCCAGACGGTTTCCTTCGGGTGAGTTTGCAGATAATCGAGCGCGGCGGAAAGCGAAGTAAAACCGGCGTTGGGGCCGCCCATAGTGATGCGGACGTCGGGGAGCGTAGAACGCGTCCAAAGGGTAGGAAAGTTGGGGTTACCAATGGTAAAGGTGCGTCGGACGTAGTCCTGCACGAAGGCTCCTGCATCCGCCGGATCGAGTTTCCCTTCAGGAATGGCATATTCGATATGAATGCCAGCCAACTCACGCCAGCGTGAACGATTCTTGGCGGAATGAACGTTGTAAAAATATTCGGGATCGGAATAGTAAATATCGTGGAATAGATTCATGATTTCGCGAATATATTTTCGATGATAGCCACGAAATGTTTCCTCACCTTCATTGCCTGCGACAACAGGCGACACGGCCTGCAAACTGGAGTACTTTTTTGGATTCTCCTTGACCATATCATCGTCGGGATTCGGTCGTACCAGTCCTAATGTCCACAGCAATTGCCATTGAGTGGGATAATCCCGACGCTGCAGGGGATTCAGCCATTGCACAGCGACAACTTGCGCCATATATGGGCTTTTTTTTGTGTCAGGTGATTCGGCAACGGCCTTTTCCGACATAGGAGGCGATGAACGAAGACCCGCACAGGCTGTCAGGAAAATCAACGCCAGAAAAATCATCAAAGCATAAATAAAAAAGGATTTCGTCATATTGAATTCTCCATTGTTGAAACAGATTTCAAATAGCAGCATCTGATATGACTGAAAAAACCACTGTAATGTCACCCATGAGCACGCTCTCCAGACGTTGGCTTAGAATCCTTCGAAGGATTTTCACGCTCGTCGACTATTAAACTAGGCATACTGGCTGGCCCGTCTTTATCACCTGCCCAATCGGTTATCGTCAATTCATCAATGGTGGCACTTGTAAAATACTGTTCAAATATCTTTGCAGAAGCAGCTTCACCCAACCACTTCAACAACCGCCAATCCGCCGCCACCCTCAACCTGCGCAACTGGTCCGGCTTGATGCGGCACACGCCCACCGCCACGTCATACGCAAGCGCACGCTCTGCGTGCATGGGGTTGGTCAGGATGGTGGAATGGTCGGTGGCGTAGGCGCCGGCCTGGCTGGCCATCATTTCCTCTACCCGCGTGCTGCGCCATTGCAGGTACTCGGCGTCGGGCGT
>NZ_FTMV01000071.1 GCF_900156175.1 Janthinobacterium sp. TND4EL3 | reverse complement strand
CCCGGTGCCACCAACCTGCTGACGGCGGCTGCCTTGGCGCACGTCAACCGCCTGCCCGTGCTGCTCTTGCCCGGCGACGTGTTCGTCTCGCGCGCGCCGGACCCCGTCTTGCAGCAGCTGGAAGACGCCGGCGATGGCAGCGTCTCGGTCAACGATGCCTTTAAACCTTTATCGCGCTATTTCGACCGCATCGTCTATCCGGAGCAATTGCTGACGGCCTTGCCGCGCGCGATTGCCGCCTTGACGGACGCGGCCGCCTGCGGCCCCGTCACCTTGTCCCTGCCGCAGGACGTGCAGACGATGGCGTATGACTATCCGGCCGACTTTTTCGAACCGGGAGTCGTGCGTTTGCGCGCCGTGCCGCCCGTCGAGCAGGAGCTGGAAGAGGCGGCCGCCTTGCTGCAAGCGGCGAAACAGCCGCTGATCGTCGCCGGTGGCGGCGTGCTGTACGGCCAGGCCGGCGCCGCCTTGCGGGCGTTTGCCGAACGGCACGGCATTCCCGTGGCGGAAACCCAGGCCGGCAAGAGTTCCTTGCCGTGGGACCACCCGTTGCAGCTGGGCGCCATCGGCGTCACCGGTTCGCCCGCCGCGAATGCGCTGGCGGCGGACGCGGACGTGGTGCTGGCCGTCGGCACGCGCCTGCAGGATTTCACGACCGGGTCCAACTCCCTGTTTGCGCAGGCGCAACTGGTGAGCCTGAACGTCAACAGCTTTGATGCGCTGAAACGCCGGGGCCTGGGCCTGCAGGCGGACGCGACACTCGGCTTGCAGGGGCTGTCGCGGCTGCTGGGCAGCTGGAATAGCGCGGGCCAGTGGCTGGACCGTGCGCAGCAGGCAGGCCAGGCCTGGCGCGCCACCGTGGCGTCCATTACCGGCAAACGGGAAGTGGCCGGCTTGCCGTACGACGGCGAAGTCATCGGTGCCGTGCAGCGCTCATCGAGCGACTCGACCACCCGTGATATCGTCGTTTGCGCGGCGGGCACCTTGCCGGCCGAACTGCACAAGCTGTGGCGAACGGAAACACCGGGTGGCTACCACATGGAATACGGCTACTCGTGCATGGGCTATGAAATCGCCGGCGGCCTCGGCGTCAAGATGGCCAAGCCGGAAGCCGAAGTCATCGTCATGGTGGGCGACGGCAGCTATCTGAT
>NZ_FTMV01000072.1 GCF_900156175.1 Janthinobacterium sp. TND4EL3 | reverse complement strand
CCCGGTGCCACCAACCTGCTGACGGCGGCTGCCTTGGCGCACGTCAACCGCCTGCCCGTGCTGCTCTTGCCCGGCGACGTGTTCGTCTCGCGCGCACCGGACCCGGTGCTGCAGCAGCTGGAAGACGGCACGGACGGCAGCGTCTCCGTCAACGATGCCTTTAAACCTTTATCGCGCTATTTCGACCGCATCGTGTATCCGGAGCAATTGCTGACGGCCTTGCCGCGCGCGATTGCTGCCTTGACGGACCCGGCCGCTTGCGGCCCCGTCACCTTGTCCCTGCCGCAAGACGTGCAGACGATGGCGTATGACTATCCGGCCGACTTTTTCAAACCGAGAGTCGTGCGTTTCCGCGCCGTGCCGCCCGTCGAGCAGGATCTGGAAGAGGCTGCCGCCTTGCTGCAAGCGGCGAAGCAGCCGCTGATCGTCGCCGGCGGCGGCGTGCTGTACGGCCAGGCCGGCGCCGCCCTGCAGGCGTTTGCCGAGCGCCACGGCATTCCCGTGGCGGAAACCCAGGCCGGCAAGAGCAGCTTGCCGTGGGACCACCCGCTGCAGCTGGGCGCCATCGGCGTCACCGGTTCGCCCGCCGCGAATGCGCTGGCGGCGGACGCGGACGTGGTGCTGGCCGTCGGCACGCGCCTGCAGGATTTCACGACGGGGTCCAATTCCCTGTTTGCGCAGGCGCAATTGCTCAGCCTGAACGTCAACAGCTTTGATGCGCTGAAACGCCGGGGCCTGGGTGTACAAGCGGACGCGACCCTGGGCTTGCAGGGCTTGTCGCGCCTGCTGGGCAGCTGGAGCAGCGATGGACAATGGCTGGAGCGCGCGCAGCAGGCGGCGCATGCCTGGCGCGACACCGTGGCGTCCATTACCGGCAAACGCGAGGTCGCCGGCTTGCCGTACGATGGCGAAGTCATCGGCGCCGTG
This sequence comes from Janthinobacterium sp. TND4EL3, assembly GCF_900156175.1. Classification (GTDB taxonomy): domain Bacteria; phylum Pseudomonadota; class Gammaproteobacteria; order Burkholderiales; family Burkholderiaceae_D; genus Janthinobacterium. The sequence goes on along the minus strand of NZ_FTMV01000072.1, from coordinate 224 downwards.
CAGCGCTCTTCACTTGACTCCACCACCCGCGACATCGTCGTCTGCGCGGCCGGCACCTTGCCGGCCGAGCTGCACAAGCTGTGGAGAACATCGACGCCGGGCGGCTACCACATGGAATACGGCTACTCCTGCATGGGCTATGAAATCGCCGGCGGCCTCGGCGTCAAGATGGCCAAGCCGGAAGCCGAAGTCATCGTCATGGTGGGCGACGGCAGCTATCTGAT
>NZ_FTMV01000073.1 GCF_900156175.1 Janthinobacterium sp. TND4EL3 | reverse complement strand
TGTTTAGATTCGTGGGATCATGTACCTATGCGTAGTTGGCCACTCTTCAAGGCCAGGCAGGTTTTGCGTACACTGTTCCAATCTGATCTTTCACTGGTAGCCTGATGACCCAAGCCCTCCACAGCCAAGCACGAACGACCCACCTGATCCGCGAGGAAATCAAGAAATCGACGTTGCCACAAGCCGAACTGGCCCGGCTCTATAACGTCACGCGGCAAACGATCAGGAAATGGCAGGATCGCGACAGCCCGGACGATGGTTCGCATTGTCCAAAGACGCTGAAAACGACGCTCACGCCAGAGCAGGAACTGATCGTGATCGAGCTGCGCAAGACCTTGCTACTGCCCACCGATGACCTGCTGGCGGTCACGCGTGAATTCATCAATCCAGCCGTTTCGCGCGCTGGCCTGGGGCGCTGCCTGCGCCGCCATGGTGTCTCCAGCTTGCTTGACCTGGCCGCCCGGGAAACCGACAAGCCCGTCACCAAAAAGTCGTTCAAGGACTACGAGCCCGGCTTTTTACATATGGATATCAAGTACTTGCCGCAGATGCCCGACGAAACCGAACGCCGTTACCTGTTCGTCGCCATCGACCGCGCCACGCGCTGGGTTTTCATGGAGATCTATGCCGACCAGTCCGACAGTAGTAGCACCGACTTCCTGATCAAGCTCAACAAAGCCTGTCCGATCGCCATCGTCAAGCTGCTCACCGACAATGGCAGCCAGTTCACCGACCGCTTTAGCAGCAAGAAAAAAGACCCGGGAACGGGCGACCGGATTCCCAGCGGCAAGCACGCGTTTGACGTGCTATGCCAGCAACTGGCGATCGAACATCGCCTGATCCCGCCACGTCATCCGCAGACCAATGGCATGGTGGAGCGCTTCAACGGCCGCATCAGCGAGATCGTCCACCAGACCCGTTTCGCGTCCAGGGCCGAGCTCGAATCGACACTGCGCAATTACCTGAAAATCTATAACCACAACATCCCTCAGCGCGCCCTGAATAACGAAACGCCGATTCAGGCGATGAAGAAATGGCAGGCGAAAAAGCCGGAATTATTCGTTAAGCGTGTTTATAATCAAGCGGGTCTTGACA
>NZ_FTMV01000074.1 GCF_900156175.1 Janthinobacterium sp. TND4EL3 | reverse complement strand
TGTGATGTTTCAATAGGTTGTTGTGGTTCATTCGGATTGGATTTGAGACACTGGAAATCGCCAAACCCCCAGTTCTCAAGGAAACCAACCGAATGAACATTCATAAGAATGCCCGATTAACGCTGATTCGTCGAGTCGAGATGGTCGAAGACGTCCTGCATCACCGCCTGCCGGTCTGCCAGGCCGCTGTCCGCTATGCCGTGAGCGAGGCGACCGTGCGCAAATGGCTGGGGCGCTTCCTTGCCGAGGGCCGCGAAGGCTTGATGGATCGCTCGTCGCGTCCCGCACACAGCCCTTTGGCACTGGACGAGGGCAAGGCGCTGACCGTTGTCGAACTACGCAAGAAGCGCATGACGCAGGCCAGGATTGCCCAGTACCTGCAGATATCGAAGGCCACGGTCAGCCGTGTGCTGGCGCGTGCCGGCCTCTCCAAACTGAGCGATCTCGATCCCGTCGAGGCGGTGCAGCGCTATGAGCATGCGCAACCGGGCGACCTGATTCATATTGATACCAAGAAGCTCGGACGCATTGAAGCCACCGGTCATCGTGCGACAGGAAACCGGCGCGACCGTACGCGCGGCGCCGGATGGGAAGTCTTGTTTATCGCCATTGACGACCATGCCCGCATCGCCTTCACGGAACTCTACCCTGACGAAACCCAAGAAAATGCCAACCGTTTCCTCGCCAATACCCACGCCTATTTCTGCTCGCTCGGGGTGCGCCCCAAAGCCTTGTTGACTGACAACGGTTCAGCCTTTCGCTCCAGGTCATTCAAGGCCACTTGCAGTCAGATCGAAGTCAAGCACCGCTTTACGCGGCCATATCGACCGCAGACCAATGGCAAGGCCGAACGCTTCATCCAGTCAGCCTTGCGTGAATGGGCTTACGGCTTCGTTTATAACAACTCACTGGAACGTGCCCACATGCTCAAGGAATGGAATCATCACTACAACTGGCACCGGCCGCATCAGGGTATTGCTGGCAAGGCACCGATGTCACGGCTTGGTTCTAGTCCGAATAACCTCTTGCAACTTCACAGCTA